>NZ_CM148568.1:0-355000 GCF_056113135.1 Pseudomonas sp. HD57-3
ATGTCCCGACTCAATCCCCGGCAGCAAGAAGCCGTGAACTACGTCGGCGGCCCTCTATTGGTGCTCGCCGGTGCTGGCTCCGGCAAGACCAGTGTGATCACGCGCAAGATCGCGCACCTGATCCAGAACTGCGGCATCCGTGCCCAGTACATCGTCGCCATGACCTTCACCAACAAGGCCGCGCGCGAGATGAAGGAACGGGTCGGCACCCTGCTGCGTGCCGGCGAAGGTCGCGGCCTGACGGTCTGCACCTTCCACAACCTGGGCCTGAACATCATCCGCAAGGAACATGAACGGCTGGGCTACAAACCCGGTTTCTCGATCTTCGATGAAACCGACGTCAAGTCGCTGATGACTGACATCATGCAGAAGGAATATGCAGGCGACGACGGCGTCGACGAGATCAAGAACATGATCGGCGCCTGGAAAAACGACCTGATCCTGCCGGCCCAGGCCCTGGAAAACGCCCGCAACCCCAAGGAACAGACCGCCGCCATCGTCTACACCCACTATCAGCGCACGCTCAAGGCGTTCAACGCGGTGGACTTCGACGACTTGATCCTGCTGCCGGTGAAACTCTTCGAAGAGCACGCCGACATCCTCGAAAAGTGGCAGAACAAGGTGCGTTACCTGCTGGTCGACGAATACCAGGACACCAACGCCAGCCAGTATTTGCTGGTGAAAATGCTCATCGGCAAGCGTAACCAGTTCACCGTGGTGGGCGACGACGACCAGTCGATCTACGCCTGGCGCGGCGCGCGGCCGGAAAACCTGATGCTGCTCAAGGACGACTACCCGTCCCTGAAAGTGGTGATGCTGGAGCAGAACTACCGCTCCACCAGCCGCATCCTGCGCTGCGCCAACGTGCTGATCTCGAACAACCCGCACGAATTCGAGAAGCAGCTGTGGAGTGAAATGGGCCACGGCGACGAGATCCGCGTGATCCGCTGCCGCAACGAGGACGCCGAAGCCGAGCGCGTGGCCATGGAAATCCTCAGCCTGCACTTGCGCACCGACCGCCCGTACAGCGATTTCGCGATCCTCTATCGCGGCAACTACCAGGCCAAGCTGATCGAGCTGAAACTGCAGCACCATCAGGTGCCGTACCGTTTGAGCGGCGGCAACAGCTTCTTCGGGCGTCAGGAAGTGAAAGACCTGATGGCCTACTTCCGCCTGATCGTGAACCCGGACGACGACAACGCCTTCCTGCGGGTGATCAACGTGCCGCGCCGGGAAATCGGCTCCACGACTTTGGAAAAGCTCGGCAACTACGCCACCGAACGCAAGATCTCGATGTACGCCGCCACCGACGAACTCGGCCTGGGCGAGCATCTGGACAGCCGCTTCACCGATCGCCTGTCGCGCTTCAAGCGCTTCATGGACAAGGTGCGCGAGCAGTGCGCCGGCGAAGACCCGATCTCCGCCCTGCGCAGCATGGTCATGGACATCGACTACGAGAACTGGCTGCGCACCAACAGTTCCAGCGACAAGGCCGCGGACTACCGGATGAGCAACGTCTGGTTCCTGATCGAAGCCTTGAAGAACACCCTGGAAAAAGACGAAGACGGCGAAATGACCGTCGAGGACGCCATCGGCAAACTCGTCCTGCGTGACATGCTCGAACGTCAGCAGGAAGAGGAAGACGGCGCCGAAGGCGTGCAGATGATGACGCTGCATGCGTCCAAGGGCCTGGAATTCCCTTACGTGTTCATCATGGGCATGGAAGAGGAAATCCTCCCGCACCGCTCCAGCATCGAAGCCGACACCATCGAAGAAGAACGCCGCCTGGCCTACGTGGGCATCACCCGCGCGCGCCAGACCCTCGCGTTTACCTTCGCCGCCAAGCGCAAACAGTACGGCGAGATCATCGACTGCGCGCCAAGCCGCTTCCTCGATGAACTGCCGCCGGACGACCTGGCCTGGGAAGGCAACGACGACACACCGACCGAAGTCAAAGCCGTGCGGGGCAACAGCGCATTGGCTGATATACGCGCGATGTTAAAGCGCTAGAATTGACCACTTTTTACTAGACCTTCGACGCACAAAGCGTCAAATGAGGACAGCTTCATGGAAGCATTGCACCAGAAAATCCGCGAACAAGGCATCGTGCTTTCCGACCAGGTCCTGAAGGTCGACGCCTTCCTGAACCACCAGATCGACCCGGCCCTGATGAAGCTGATCGGCGACGAATTCGCCACGCTGTTCAAGGATTCGGGCATCACCAAGATCGTCACCATCGAAGCCTCGGGCATCGCCCCGGCGATCATGACCGGTCTGAACCTCGGCGTGCCGGTGATCTTCGCCCGCAAGCAACAGTCCCTGACCCTGACTGAAAACCTGCTGTCGGCGACCGTTTACTCGTTCACCAAGAAGACCGAAAGCACCGTGGCCATCTCCCCGCGTCACCTGACCAGCAGCGACCGCGTGCTGATCATCGACGACTTCCTGGCCAACGGTAAGGCGTCCCAGGCGCTGATCTCGATCATCAAACAGGCCGGCGCCACCGTCGCGGGCCTGGGCATCGTGATCGAGAAGTCGTTCCAAGGCGGCCGTGCGGAGCTGGATTCGCAGGGTTACCGCGTCGAGTCGCTGGCTCGCGTGAAGTCGCTGGCGGGCGGCGTCGTGACGTTCATCGACTGATCACTGACTCAACTGCGCCGCAATACTTGTGGGAGCGAGCTTGCTCGCGATGAGGCCATTACATTCAACATCGTGTTGGCTGTCAGGCCGCCATCGCGAGCAAGCTCGCTCCCACAGTGTTTTGTGTGGCTGTTACTGCGCGGTCGCCTTCAGGCCAGTAAGCAACAACCGCTGAAACAGGTCTTCCTTCAGACCTTCCGGATCGGTGAGCTGCATGCGCGCCAGATGCTCCGGATACAGCGAAGCCTCAGGCGCGTCCAGCGCTGCCTTGCCCAGTTCCAGAATCTCCGTCAGCTTGAATTTGCTCTTCAGCCAGTTCAGCGCCCGCAACAGATCCTTCTCGACCTCAGTGAAATCACAACCCAGCGGATATTCCGGAAACAGATTCGGATGCCGCGCGGCAATCGCCTGCAAGCGTTGCGGGGTGTTGTCGGTAAAGCGCGGATCGAGACGGAAATCCTTCGGCAGCTTGCCGACCTTCTGCGCCTGCTCGATCAAGCCCTGCTGGAAGCGTGAATCGCTGATATTGAGCAACGCCTCGATCACCACCGCATCCGACTTGCCGCGCAGATCGGCGATGCCGTATTCGGTGACCACGATGTCGCGCAGGTGCCGTGGAATCGTGCAATGGCCATACTCCCAGACGATGTTCGAGCTGACATCGCCGCCGGATTCGCGCCAGCTGCGCAGCAGCAGGATCGAGCGCGCATCGTGCAGCGCATGGCCTTGGGCGACGAAGTTGTATTGCCCGCCGACGCCGCTGAGTACCCGCCCGTCTTCCAGTTGATCCGCCACCCCGGCGCCCAGCAGGGTCATGGTGAACACGGTGTTGATGAACCGCGCATCCAGACGCTGCAGGCGCTTGAGCTCTTCCTGGCCGTACAGCTCGTTGATGTAGCTGATGCGGGTCATGTTGAATTCGAGGCGTTTGCTCAGCGGTAACTCGCGCAAGCGTTCGTAGAAACTGCGCGGCCCGAGGAAGAAGCCGCCATGCACTGAAATGCCGTCGGTTTGCGCCGCCTCGTCGAGGATTCCGGCGTTGGCCTGCTCCTGAGTCTGTACATCCGGGTAAACCTTGCGCCGGATGATCCCGGCCTCGGCCAGCACCAGCAGACCGTTGACGAACATTTCGCTGCAACCGTAAAGGCCTTTGGCGAACGGCTCGATGCCGCCCTCGCGTTCGATCAACTGCGCCCACTGGCTGAGGTTCACATCGGCCAGCAAGGCCTGGTAACCGGCGTTGTCGGCCTGACGCGCCAGCAACGCAGCGGTCAGCGCGTCGCCCATCGAACCGATGCCAATCTGCAAGGTGCCGCCATCGCGTACCAACGTACTGGCGTGCAACCCGATGAAGTGATCCTGAAACCCGACGGGCATGTTCGGTGTGGAAAACAGCGTGCTGCTGTCCTTCTCGTCGATCAGCAGGTCGAAAGTATCGATGTCGACTTCGGCATCGCCCGGCATGTACGGCAACTCGGTGTGCACCTGGCCGACCAGCAGAATGGTCTCCCCCGCTGCCCGGCGTTTGGCGATCATCGGGAACAGGTCGAGGGTGATGTCCGGGTTGCAACTGAGGCTCAGGCGATCCGGATGTTCGCTGCTGCTGGCAAGCAACTGCGCCACCAGGTTCAGGCCGGCGGCGTTGATGTCGCGGGCGGCGTGGCTGTAGTTGCTGCTGACGTAATCCTGCTGGGCCGGCGCGCTGTTGAGCAGGCTGCCGGGCTGCATGAAGAATTGCTCGATTCGGATGTTGGACGGCAGGCTGTCGCGGTGCAGGTCGGCGAGAAATTCCAGTTCCGGGTAATCACCGAACACCCGCTCGACGAAGGGTTCGATGAAGCGCTTCTGCAAACCGTCGCCCAACGCTGGCCGGCCGAGGCACAGGGCGGCGTAGATCGTTAGCTGACGTTCGGGCAATCCGGCGACCCGCCGGTACAGCGCGTTGACGAAGGGATTGGGTTTGCCCAGCCCCAGCGGCAGGCCCATGTGGATATGCGCCGGCAACCGCGCCAGCACGTCGTCCACTGCCTGTTCGATCGAACACAACTGCACCATCTGAAGCCTCCTGCCCGTTCCGTGAATAGAGGTACGACCGAGATTGCCGGTTGTTTGCTGCAATGAACAGCCTCAGGCCTGAATCGCAGGCACAAAAAAACCGTCCGAAGACGGTTTTTTTCGTCAGAAGCGCGGCTTATTTCAGGCCGGACATCTTCTGGATGGCGCCCTTCAGCTCTTCATCGGAGCAGTCGGCGCAGGTGCCTTTCGGCGGCATGGCGTTGATGCCGGTGATGGCCTTGGCCAGGATGCCGTCGAGGCCGCCCTGGTGATCGGCGCGCTCTTTCCAGGCGGCGGCGTCACCGATTTTCGGTGCGCCCAACAGGCCGGAGCCGTGGCAAGCGTTGCAATGTTTGGCAATCACTTCGTCCGGCGTCTTGGCGCCTCCACCGCCGCCTGCCGAAGCAGCGACTTCCATCCCCTTGCATTCCTTGCCCTGGACACACACCTGGCCGACCGGCTCGAGGCGTTTGGCAATGTCGTCATTCGTCGCAGCTTGAGCGCTGACAGCCCAGAGGGCCAGTACCGTTGCTGGTGCAGCCAGCATTTTCATAATTAGGTTCACGCGTTCACCCTCAATGGTGGCTATTCACGCCTGCGGCCACGGTTCGCAGGCGGGCGCAAGTATAGCGGTTAGCCCGCTTCACTGAAACAACCCCAAAGTCGAAGGGGTTATATCGCGCTGTGGAAAAACGTTTCGGGTGCCTTCGCCGGTATGGCCTGGCGCCTCTTTGTTTAAAAATTCGCCGGCGTGGCTGCGCTGATTAGTCGCGCCGGTGCATCGAACGGATTACGGAAACGATGCGGCTTGGTACTTTCAAAGTAGTAGCTGTCGCCGGCTTCGAGGATAAAAGTTTCAAGACCCACCACCAGCTCCAGGCGCCCTTCCACCAGAATCCCGGTTTCCTCGCCTTCGTGGGTGAGCATTTCTTCGCCGGTATCGGCGCCCGGCGGGTAGATTTCATTGAGGAACGCGATGGCCCGGCTCGGGTGCGCGCGGCCGACCAGTTTCATGGTCACGGCGCCGTCGGAAATGTCGATCAGCTCGTTGGCCTTGTAGACGATCTGGGTCGGTTTTTCCTGCAGGATCTCTTCGGAAAAGAACTCGACCATGGACATGGGAATCCCGCCCAGAACTTTCCTCAGCGAACTGATCGAAGGGCTGACGCTGTTCTTTTCGATCATCGAAATGGTGCTGTTGGTGACGCCCGCGCGCTTGGCGAGTTCACGCTGGGAAAGCCCTTTGAGCTTGCGGATCGATTGCAGTCGTTCACCGACGTCCAAGGCTGGAGCCTCCTGATGCTGTAGAAATATTGAGCGTTATCATGGCGACAGCGTTCAGTATTTACAACACTTGGGCCCCGCTTGCGCTTCAACCCTCGGAATAGAGCCTTGGCACTCGACGCAGGTTGCAGAAGATCTGGTACGGAATGGTGTCCGCCCACTTCGCCACGTCGCTGGCGAGGATGTTCTTGCCCCACAACTCGACAGTCGAACCGAGGCCGGCTTGCGGCACGTCGGTCAGGTCGATGCACAGCATGTCCATCGACACCCGGCCAAGAATGCGGCTGCGCTGACCGGCCACCAGCACCGGGGTGCCGGTCGGCGCCTGGCGCGGATAACCGTCGGCATAACCCATGGCGACCACGCCGATGCGCATCGGCTTGTCGGTGATGAATTTCGCACCGTAGCCCACCGGTTCGCCGGCCGGCAGCTCACGCACGCTGATGACTTTCGATTCCAGCGTCATCACCGGTTGCAGGCGCTCGGCCACGGCGTTGGCTTCTTCGAACGGGGTGGCGCCGTAGAGCATGATGCCCGGGCGAACCCAGTCGCTGTGAATCTGCGGCCAGCCCAGCACCGCCGGCGAGTTGCGCAGGCTGACTTCGGCCGCCAGGCCCTGACGCGCGGCTTCGAACACTGCGACCTGATCGGCGCTGCTCTGCTCGTGCAGCTCATCGGCGCGGGCGAAGTGGCTCATCAGCACGACTTTCGCCACGTTGCCGCTGGCCAGCAGACGCTGATAAGCCGCCGGGTAATCCTTCGGATGCAGGCCGACCCTGTGCATGCCCGAATCGAGCTTCAGCCACACGGTGATCGGTTTGCTCAACGTCGCCTGCTCGATCGCTTCGAGCTGCCACAGCGAATGCACCACGCACCAGAAGTCGTGCTCGACGATCAGCGCCAGCTCATCGGCCTCGAAAAAACCTTCAAGCAGCAGCACTGGCGCGCGAATCCCGGCGGCACGCAGCTCCAGGGCTTCTTCGATGCACGCCACCGCGAAGCCGTCCGCTTCAGCCTCCAGCGCCTGGGCGCAACGCACCGCGCCATGGCCGTAGGCATCGGCCTTGATCACTGCCAGTGCCTTGGCACCGGTAACTTCACGGGCGATACGGTAGTTGTGACGCAGGGCTTGAAGGTCGATCAGGGCACGGGCAGGACGCATGGCAGCAGACTTCTTGGCGGTCATGGGAATAAAAACCGGCGCTGGCTGGCGGCGTGAACCGCCAACAGCACCGGGAGAGGGATCTTTACAACGGGTTACGGCAACGCGGCGACGATGGAGATTTCAACCAGGATGCTCGGCTTGGCCATCTTCGCTTCAACCGTGGCACGGGCCGGGGCGGCGCCCTTGGGCAGCCACTGATCCCACACCGAATTCATGCCGGCAAAGTGCGCTTCGATGTCGTTCAGGTAGATCGTCGCCGACAGCAGATGCTGTTTGTCGGTGCCGGCCAGATCGAGCAGGCGCTCGATGTTGGCGAGTACGTCGCGGGTCTGCTGTTCGACACCGGCGTTGAAGTCATCGCCGACCTGCCCGGACAGGTACACAGTACCGTTGTGGCTGACGATCTGACTCATGCGCTCATTGGTGAGCTGGCGCTGGATTGCCATGCTTTGCGGACTCCTGGGTGGTGTTGCCATAACGGGAAATATCGAGGCCTTCGGCGCTGATCTGCGGCTTTTTCTTCGCCATCAGGTCAGCCAGCAAGCGACCGGAGCCGCACGCCATGGTCCAGCCGAGAGTGCCGTGACCGGTGTTCAGGAACAGGTTCTTGAACGGGGTGGCGCCGACAATCGGCGTGCCATCCGGGGTGGTTGGACGCAGGCCGGTCCAGAAACTCGCTTCGGCCAGATTGCCGCCCTGAGGATAAAGGTCGTTGACGATCATCTCCAGGGTTTCGCGCCGACGCGGGTTCAGCGACAGGTCAAAACCGGCGATCTCCGCCATGCCGCCGACGCGGATGCGGTTGTCGAAACGGGTGATCGCGACCTTGTAAGTCTCGTCAAGGATGGTCGAAGTCGGGGCCATCGCCGGGTTGGTGATCGGCACGGTCAGCGAGTAACCCTTCAACGGATACACCGGGGCTTTGATGCCCAGCGGCTTGAGCAGTTGCGGCGAGTAGCTGCCGAGAGCGAGCACGTAGCGGTCAGCGGTTTCCAGCTTGCCGTCGATCCACACGCCGTTGATGCGGTCACCGGCGAAGTCGAGGCGCTGGATGTCCTGGCCGAAGCGGAATTCCACACCCAGTTTGGTGGCCATTTCGGCGAGGCGTGTGGTGAAGATCTGGCAGTCGCCGGTCTGGTCGTTCGGCAGGCGCAGGGCACCGGCAAGGATGTCGGTGACACCGGCCAGAGCCGGTTCGACGCGAGCAATGCCGGCGCGGTCGAGGACTTCGAACGGTACGCCGGACTCTTTCAATACGGCGATGTCCTTGGCGGCGTTATCCAGTTGCGCCTGGGTGCGGAACAACTGCGTAGTACCTAGGCTGCGGCCTTCGTAGGCGATACCGGTTTCGGCGCGCAATTCATCGAGGCAATCGCGGCTGTACTCGGACAGACGCACCATGCGCTCCTTGTTCACCGCGTAACGGTTGGCGGTGCAGTTGCGCAGCATCTGCGCCATCCACAGGTACTGGTCGATGTCGGCGGTGGCCTTGATCGCCAGCGGCGCGTGGCGTTGCAGCAGCCACTTGATGGCCTTGAGGGGTACGCCCGGCGCGGCCCACGGCGAGGCGTAGCCCGGCGAGACCTGGCCGGCGTTGGCGAAACTGGTCTCCATGGCCGCGGCGGGCTGCCGGTCGACCACCACCACTTCAAACCCGGCACGGGCCAGATAGTAAGCACTGGCGGTACCGATGACGCCGCTACCCAAGACCATAACGCGCATTTTGTATCCCTCATCGCGGCGTGCCGCGTACGTCTGTTGTTAGAGCAATGATGCGCGCAGTGTAAAAAAGATTTGCCAGTGCTTTTCACTGTATAAGCGCCTATATTTGGCGACAATTCTCGGCAAAAACCCTTTTCACGGAGGCGCATCCCCTATGCGTACCAACACTCAGACCAAACGTGAGCTGGACAAGATCGACCGCAACATCTTGCGGATCCTGCAGGCGGACGGGCGGATTTCATTCACCGAACTGGGCGAAAAGGTCGGGCTCTCCACCACGCCATGTACCGAGCGGGTGCGGCGCCTGGAGCGCGAGGGGATCATCATGGGCTACAACGCCCGCCTGAATCCGCAGCACTTGAAGGGTAGTCTGCTGGTGTTCGTCGAGATCAGCCTCGACTACAAATCCGGCGATACTTTCGAAGAGTTCCGACGCGCGGTGCTGAAATTGCCCCACGTGCTGGAATGCCATCTGGTGTCAGGGGATTTCGACTATCTGGTGAAGGCGCGGATTTCCGAGATGGCCTCGTACCGCAAGCTACTGGGCGACATCCTGCTCAAGCTGCCGCATGTGCGCGAGTCCAAGAGCTACATCGTGATGGAAGAAGTGAAAGAGAGCCTGAGCCTGCCGATTCCGGACTGATCGCTCAGACCAGCACTTGCCGGTTTTCAGCCATGTACTCGAACACCTGCTGCTCGACCCGTGGGTGAATCAGCTCCACCGGCCGCCGGCCGTTGGGGCACGGCAAGGTCTGGGTGGTGCCGAACAACCGGCAGATCAGCGGCCGCTCGTCATACACCGTGCAGCCATTCGGCCCCAGGTGCACACAGTTGAGTTCTTCCATGGCCGCGTCCTGCTCGGCGCGGGTCTTGCGCGGCAGGCGGGACATTTCCTCGGGCGAGGTGGTCACCGGCCCGCAGCAGTCATGGCAGCCCGGCACGCATTCGAACGTGGGAATCTGCTGACGCAGGGTGCGGATTTTCTGACTGTTGCAGCTCATTGCAGCGGTAACCGGAGCGAAATAGGCGGCAATTGTGCCGCAAAAGCCGTGATCCAGACACCACGGGCCGACAATGTTGCCCGGCCTCTGGCCTGCGGCTTATGCTCCGTCAAATTTTCTCGACACCCGCTCAGGATGACGCCCATGAATGCCCGCGCCCAAGCCACCGCGAGCCAACCCCACGTTGCCTCTTATTACGCCGCCAGCAGCCTGCCGCAGCCCGATCATCCGGTGCTGCAAGGTGAACAGATCGCGGACGTGTGCGTGGTCGGTGGCGGTTTCTCCGGGCTGAACACCGCGCTGGAACTGGCTGAACGGGGTTTGAGCGTGGTGTTGCTGGAGGCGCACCGGATCGGCTGGGGCGCCAGCGGTCGCAACGGCGGACAACTGATTCGCGGGGTCGGTCACGGCCTCGATCAGTTCGCCAACGTGATCGGCGCCGACGGCGTGCGTCAGATGAAACTCATGGGGCTGGAGGCGGTGGAAATCGTCCGCCAGCGCGTCGAAAAATTTCAGATCCCCTGCGACCTGACTTGGGGTTACTGCGACCTCGCCAACAAACCTTCCGACCTTGAAGGTTTTGCCGAAGACGCTGAAGAACTGCGCGACCTCGGTTATCGCTACGAAACCCGTCTGCTGCAAGCGAACGAAATGCACACCGTGGTCGGCTCTAACCGCTACGTCGGCGGCTTGATCGACATGGGATCTGGTCATTTGCACCCGCTGAACCTCGCACTCGGCGAAGCCGCAGCGGCGCAGCAACTGGGTGTGAAGCTGTTCGAGCAATCGGCGGTCACCCGTATCGACTACGGCCCGGAAGTCCGGGTGCACACGGCGCAAGGTTCGGTGCGGGCGAAGACCCTGGTGCTGGGCTGCAATGCCTATCTCAACAATCTGAACCCGCAACTCAGCGGCAAGGTACTGCCGGCCGGCAGCTACATCATCGCCACCGAACCCCTGAGCGAAGAACAGGCCCACGCCCTGCTGCCGCAGAACATGGCGGTCTGCGACCAGCGGGTGGCGCTCGATTACTACCGGCTCTCGGCGGACCGTCGCCTGCTGTTCGGCGGCGCCTGCCATTACTCGGGGCGTGATCCAAAGGACATCGGCGCGTACATGCGGCCGAAGATGCTCGAAGTGTTCCCGCAGCTCGCGTCAGCGAAGATCGATTATCAGTGGGGCGGGATGATCGGCATCGGTGCCAACCGTCTGCCGCAGATTGGCCGGCTCGCGGATCAGCCGAATGTGTATTACGCCCAGGCTTATTCCGGTCACGGCGTGAATGCCACGCACCTGGCGGGCAAGTTGCTGGCCGAGGCCATCAGCGGTCAGCACAGTGGTGGCTTCGACCTGTTCGCCAAAGTGCCACACATCACCTTCCCCGGCGGCAAGCATCTGCGCTCGCCGCTGTTGGCGTTGGGGATGTTGTGGCATCGGCTTAAAGAGTTGGTCTGAGATCGTTCCCACGCTCCTGCGTGGGAATGCATCCAGTGACGCTCTGCGTCACAGCGAACGCGGAGCGTCCGGGGCGGCGTTCCCACGCAGAGCGCGGGAACGATCCCGATACAGATTTCAGATCCGCCAGAACGGCTTCAACCCCTCTTCCAGCGCCTGCTCGCGGGTCAGCCCAATGTCCTTGAGCTGCTCGGGCGTCAGGCGCAGCAACGCCTTGCGCGTGTGCAGACGATGCCAGAACAGGCCCCAGCGACTCAGGCCGGACGGTGCGTTGCGCATGATCTCGTTGCGCGCGTTGTCCTGTTGCCCTGCCTCCAGTTCCTGACTGTGTAACGTCAGCCGCACATCGCTCAAACCGTTCATTTTCATTGCTCCTGTTTACTTGGGTAGCCAGAGATTCCATGATGCGCGGGCGAGCAAAAGCATTACAGATTCAACACATCTGTATTATTTCCATACAGATTTGCTGTCTCTGAGACTGAATTGTCGATTTACGCCGCATCTGTACTGGTTTAACGAATCATCTGCATCGAGGCAGTGCCATGACGCTCTATGTGAACCTCGCCGAACTGCTCGGCACCCGCATCGAACAAGGCTTCTACCGTCCTGGTGATCGCCTGCCGTCGGTGCGCGCCTTGAGCGTAGAACACGGGGTCAGCCTGAGCACGGTGCAGCAGGCCTATCGGATGCTGGAAGACAGCGGCCTGGCCACGCCGAAACCCAAGTCCGGGTACTTCGTGCCGGTCGGTCGCGAGTTGCCCGAGCTGCCGGCGGTCGGGCGTCCCGCGCAGCGGCCGGTGGAGATTTCCCAGTGGGATCAGGTGCTGGAGCTGATTCGCGCCGTGCCGCGCAAGGACGTGGTGCAACTCGGTCGCGGCATGCCGGACATCTCGTCACCGACGATGAAACCGCTGCTGCGCGGGCTGGCCCGTATCAGCCGCCGTCAGGACATGCCTGGTCTGTATTACGACAACATCCACGGTACCCTCGAACTGCGCGAACAGATCGCCCGGTTGATGCTCGATTCCGGCTGCCAGTTGAGCGCCAGCGATCTGGTGGTCACCACCGGTTGCCACGAAGCGCTGTCCACCAGCATCCACGCGATCTGCGAGCCCGGCGACATCGTCGCGGTGGATTCGCCAAGCTTTCACGGCGCCATGCAGACCCTCAAAGGGCTGGGCATGAAAGCCCTGGAAATCCCCACCGACCCGCTCACCGGCATCAGCCTCGAAGCCCTGGAACTGGCGCTGGAGCAATGGCCGATCAAGGTCATCCAGCTCACGCCCAACTGCAACAACCCGCTCGGCTACATCATGCCGGAGTCGCGCAAACGCGCCCTGCTCAACCTGGCCCAGCGCTTCGACGTGGCGATCATCGAGGACGATGTGTATGGCGAACTGGCCTACACCTACCCGCGTCCGCGCACGATCAAGTCCTTCGACGAAGATGGCCGCGTCTTACTCTGCAGTTCGTTTTCCAAGACCCTCGCGCCGGGGCTGCGCATCGGCTGGGTCGCGCCCGGTCGCTACCTCGAACGCGTGCTGCACATGAAATACATCAGCACCGGCTCCACCGCGCCCCAGCCGCAGATCGCCATCGCCGAATTTCTCAAGGCCGGGCACTTCGAACCGCATTTGCGGCGGATGCGCACGCAATACCAGCGCAATCGTGACGTGATGATCGACTGGGTAACGCGCTATTTCCCGGCCGGCACCCGCGCCAGCCGCCCGCAAGGCAGCTTCATGCTTTGGGTCGAACTGCCGGAAGGTTTCGATACGCTGAAACTGAATCGTGCGCTGCACGATCAGGGCGTACAGATTGCTGTCGGCAGCATCTTTTCCGCCTCGGGCAAGTACCGCAACTGCCTGCGCATGAACTACGCGGCCAAACCGACAGCCCTGATCGAAGAGGCCGTGCGCAAGGTCGGCGCGGCCGCGATCAAGCTGTTGGCGGAGGTCGATTAGTCCACCGTAAATGCGCCCTGACCTTCAAACCGCTCCGGATCGACGGGGCGGCTTGACGCGTCATCGACCCGCGCATCCAGTTCCATCTCCACTTCCAGCAGGCTGCCCCGGGCACCGGCGTCCGCCTGCCATGGGACGACGTGGATACCCGGTCGCAGGAAATCACCTTCGACCGGTTGGCCGGTGTCCAGCCGCCAGTGCACCTCCGCACCGTCGAGACGCACAGCCACGATACGCAGTTGCAACGTGCCCGCCGCCCAACGGAAACGTTGCGGATCAGCCGGGGGCGCGGCGAAAGCCCAGCGCATCAGGCGCACGTCGGGACAGTGCACCCGCAAGTGCACGCTGCGCAGACCAAAGCCCGGGCCTCGGCCATCCAGCGCCGTGCGTTGCAGCAGGTCGGCGCGCGTTGCGCTACCCAGGTTCACGCTCGCGGGCGACAGGCTCGACTGACACGTCTCGGCGCCCGACGCCGGTTCAAATACCAGGCACAGCAACACGATCCAAACCGGCAGAAATTTCATCAGATGCACTCGTTCAGGACAGCTCGGCCGGCGCGCAGGTGGCATCGACCCGCTCGATGAGCGCGCTGTCGTCAGGGAATTCGGAAAGAGGGAAACGCAACTCGCACCGCGTGTTGTCAGGGAGCTGCACATGCAGGCGCTGACCGGCTTTTGCGTCGGGCAGAAAAATCGTTCCGGAGTCCTGGACCGTCGTCAGGTAGCGGCCCTGTTCGTCGTGAACGCTCAGCCCCTTGGCCAGCCATTGCCGGTCGGCGGTCATGGCGTTGAGCAACAATCGCCGGACGGTGACGAGGGAAAAGTCCAGATGCTGCACCGACCCACGGGCGGGCTGCACTTCCTTTACCCCGTCGAGCACTTCGACGTTGCGCGACAGGCTGAGCGGGTCGACTTCCAGCCGTGCCGTCGACCAGGCCGGCAGGCTCGCCGCGACTGCGTGACCCGAACCATCGGTCCAGACCGGTCCTTGAGGCGTGTTCAGTTTTACGCCTGATCGATCACCGGCCTTGAGTACGCCGAAGGTGTCGCGCAAGGGATAAGGCGACAAGGTTGCGCCGTCGCGATGCAGCGCCACACCGCCGCGCAGCCCCACGTCGTAATCGGTCGCGCCGGATCGCTGGCCGACGCCGACGTCCAGGCTGGTGTAGCGCGGCAGCGCATTGAAGCGCACGCCGTAACTGGCCGCAGTCTCATCGCGGTACTCCGCGTTGGCGTTGTAGGCCAGGTTTTCACCCAGTACGTCGCTGACGGCCACGCCCCGGCGCAGGCCGGATCGATCATCACGGCGCAAATAGCCGCGCAGCCTTCGCTGGCCACCGAGCGCCATTCCCAGCGTCAGGTAAGCGGAGTTGCCCAGGCGATCAGATGCCGTGTCGCCGATGGCACGTTCCAGGTTCAACGACAGGCTGATGCGCTCAGGCAATGTGCGCGACCACGACAGGCCAAGACGCGACTGCGACGGCTCACCCTTAGTCGAATATCGCGACCAGGTCGCCCCGAATGCCCCCCATTGATCCACTGAGCCGGTGAGAGAAAACACCAAGTGATCGCGACCGGGGGATTCGGCCCGGTGGAGCTCCTGATCCCAGCCGGTGTCTGACAGCGTGCGAAAATTCCGGCTCTGGCGCACCGCAACCAGGCTCGTCGACAGGCTCTCGGACAGCGGCGCACTGAGCGTCAGTTGCGTCTGGCTGCCTCCCGCGCCACTGGAGCGGTCATCGGACAGCACCTGTCGCAGGCCCATTGCGTAGCCGCCGGCCCACTGTCGTTGCAGGCCCCAGCCTGTCGACAGGTAGTCGGTTGCCGCGAGCACACCGGCGCTCAGTCGGGTGGCCTGCCCCCAATCCCAATCCTTGCTGAACGCCGTGAAAGAAGGCGTCTGTCGGTCGTCCGAGCCCAGCTGTCGCACCGTGCCCAGCGCAAAGTTGAAACCGCTCGGCCCGGCCCATTGCGCTTCGTGGAGGCTGGCCGCCGGCACGCGCAAGCGCCGCGCCTGCCCATCCTGTTCGTGGACAGTCACCTCAAGATCAATCCGGTTGCTCAGCAGCGGCAGTGCTCGCAGCGTGAACGGCCCACTCGGCACCATGGTGGTGTAGATCATCACGCCGTTCTGCCGGACTTCGATGCGGGCCGGCGAATACGCGACACCTTCCACCTGCCCGCGCGCGCCGTCCTGCGCCGCGCGCAACTGGGTGAATGCCGCTTCCGGCACGATCTGCACGCCGTTGAAGGATTCGCCGGCAAACAAGCTCGACGCGAGATTCAATTGCCCGACCTGCAGGCTGGCTTCGGCGTCCTCCAGCGTACGCGCACCGTAGGCATACAGGTGCTCGAACCGTGAGTTGCCGGAGGTCGACGTGTAGGACTGTCGGCTGCGCAGCACCCAGTCCCCGGCATTCAGGCCAACCTCCGAACCGAGGCTTTGAAACCTGTCGTGCCGGCCTTCCTGCTGACTGCCGACCATCAACGCGTCGTAGTTGAAAACGCCGGCCGTACCACCATGGGCGAAGTTGTTTGGCGTACGCTCCGCCAGCATCAGACTGTCGGTCGGTACCAGCAGGTCAATCCGTTCGCGTCCCGGGTCCAGTCGCACGATTGCTTCGGGAAATCCCTCCGCCAGCGTCATGCACTGCTCCGGTCGCAACTTGTCCATCGAGGTTGGCGGGCGTACTCCCGCAACGTTCAGCCATTGGGGGTGCAGGCACAGTTCACCGCGCTCGTTGAACGATACCCGCACGCGGCCTCTGGCCTGTCCGTTGACCTCAAGCGCCACGGAATGCTCGCCTTGGATGAAGCGCGGCGCTTCACGAAAGTACGCCGCCAACGCGGGATCGATGCCACGGTCTCTCAACACGCGGGCGTCGAACTCCAGTGACTCGGCCGCCAGCGCACTGCAGTTGGCCGCAAGCAGCAACACGCTCCAACGAACGCAGACCTTCATCAGCGGGTAACCGGCGCGTCGTAATGGTCGACCGCAAAGCCGTAGGTGGTGGCCGGGAAGATCCTCACCGCCATCGTCTGTGCGGAGGTGTGCAAGGGCAACTCGGCGTGCATTCGCTCGCCGGGCAGGATGTAAGTCTTGGGCAGGTTCACCGAGCGGGTGCCCGGCAGAGGCACAATCGTTTTCGCCAGCCGCACCACGTAAGGGCTCGAATTGACGACCTGTACACCGTTGGCATCCATTGACCAGGTCAGCCGCTTCCAGGGTTCACGTTCGACCGGCAACCCGGCAGGGCGCAAAATCACTGGCAGGTTCTGGCGTACACCGAGAGCAACTCGGGCTCCGGCAGCATCACTGGCCGGACTGATCCCCTCAAAGATCACCCGCTTGAGGCGTTCGGTTTTCAACGGTTGCCGGTTTTGCAGAATGAATCGCACTTGCTGAATGCCGCCCGGTTCGACCCGGGCAATGGGCGGGGTGAAGACCAGCAGGACGTCGTCGCGGTCCTCGATGTTCTCAACAGTGGTGTGCAGCAGTGCGGGATGCGTGTCGGTATTGCGCACGTTCATCACCGCCTCACCCATGCCCTCCTCGACCAACAGCACCGGCGTCTGCGGAACCATTCCGGCGGCGTGGGCCAGCGGCATTGAAAACCATGCGGACAGGCACAGCGGCGCCGTCCTGAGAACAGACTTGAAAGAAATGAGCATCGGGATAATCCGTGAAATCCTGGATGCGATCCGGCAGATGCCGGACCGCGCTCGCGTGCGTCAGTCAGTCTCGGTGCGTGAGAGGCACCGGGACGCTGCCGTCAGAGGTAGAACATGTCGAACGTCACGGAGCCGTCCAGCGGGATTTCGTTGGCAATCGGTAGAGCGTTGCTTGGGCCGATGATCGGCAGCAGGTACATCGGGAAACCGTGGTGACGGGCGGCAACCGGACCGGTCGCGGCGTTGGCGCCCCACGAGTACAACTGTGGCGCATTGCTGACCAGCGTACTGGTCGGCACACCCCATGTCGGGAACGCCAGCGTCCGGGTCAGCAATATCTGCGCATTGCCGTCAGTCTCCGGAATGCCGTGACGCAAGGCGAAACCCCCAATGGGCGTACCGTTGATGTCACCCAACCCGTAGAACAGCGCCGGATCACTCTGCCCGGCACCATCACTGATGCCCGGCAGCTTGGTGCCGGCTCGGTTATCGCGCACCGACACTTCCACCGGAGCCGGTGCATCGCAATTGATGTGCAGGGACACATCGCTACCGGCCAACAGTGTCTGAGTGGTCGGATTCAACGTCGCCGCCGAAATTTTGCGCAGATCCACCGTGCTGCCACCGGCGAAGGCCGGAATGCAGGACGTCGGAATAATGGTGCCGATGACATTCAGGTCAACGCTTTCTGCCATTGCCATTGTTGGCAGCAGCGCCGCCGCCAGTACTGCAAGACGGTATGTCTTTTTCATAAGCCGTAATCTTCCATTTGATTGACAGTTCAGTCCCTACAAACTTGGTATGTAAGTAAGCGGGCTGATGATTGCGGCTTATGAGAGATAAATCTGTAGGAAACGGGAGCGCTCAAACAGCGAAATCACGACTGGTTTAATAGGTAATTTGAGCTTGGTGGCGGGATCCTACGCTGCCGTGGCCGGATGCTTTGAACCGCCATGTTTCCGGGGTCCGAGATTCAGTACGCCTGAAAGCGCAGATCGATCCCGAACCGGGTCAGATCGGCAACCCGGGTCTGCGCTGACCCTACCCGTCCTTCAAGTTCCACTTCGACGTCCATGCGCTGACCTTCCAGTGCAACGCCCGCCCGCGCGGGAATCAGGCTTTGCCCGGTGGGCCAGACAGCCGCGCCGGATGCGGCACCCGGTTCAAATCCAAGCCACTGCGCGGCCTTGCCATCCACCCGGACAGCCATCACATGGACCCTCAACACCCCTGCGCCAAACCGATAGTCCACGGTATCCGCGGCCGGCGCCGCCAGGTCGAGTCGCAGCGCAACTGTCCGTTCACACTGAACGGTGATCTGCACCCGTCGGCGCCCGAAACTCAGCTGGTCATTGTCCAGGGGCTGCTGCAGCAACTGACCGCGCGTCATCGCTCCAAAATCGATGGAAGGCTGCCCCAGCCTGACTGCACAGCCCGACTGCGCCTGTGCCTGATCGGCGATAAACACGGCACTGAGCAATGCCAGACCGATCGTGCCGGTATTCAAACGATGCATGGTGACTGACTCCTTAAACCGCGTGGCAGGTGGCTTGCGCCGTTTCATACAGCGATTGCGTGTCGGGCTGTTCGCCGAGGCTGTAGACCAACCGGCAGCGACTGCCATCGGGCAGCACCACGTGCAATCTCGTGTCTGGCCGGACATCGGGCAAGAAGATCGTGCCGGCCTCCAGTACGTTGGTGATGTACTGTCCCTGCGCGTCGAAAACGGCTCCGCCCTTGCGCAGAAGAACGTTGTCGGCGGTGCGCGCCTGCAACAGCAGGCGCCGCGCGGTGACCATGTCGAACGCCAGATGCGCGAAGGCGCCACGCCCGGCTTCGACCTCTTGAAAAGCGTTGTGCACATCGACATTGCGTCCCAGGCTGGCCGTGTCCAGCTCGACCCGTCCTTTGCTGTACGCCGGCAGACTCGCTGCCACGGCGTGTCCGGAATGATCGGTCCAGACCGGGCCTCGCGGGGTGTTCAACCTGACGCCCGCGCTGTCGCCGGCCTTGAGCAAGGCGAAGGTTTCGCGCAGCGGATAAGGCGACAGCGTTACGCCACCACCGTGCACCAGCGCACCGCCACGCAGGCCGATGTCATAGTTCTGGCTATCCGCACCACTGCGCGAATAGCCCATATCCAGCTGGCTATAGCGGGGCAACAGATTGACCCGTCCGTTGAACCCGGCGCTGCCGTCATCCGGTCGCTCGGCGCCGATGCTGTAGGCCAGGGTGTCGCTGAGCTGTTCATTGAATCGCAGACCGCTGCGGGTGCCGCTCACGTCGTCGTTACGCACGTAACCGCGCAAGGTCTGGCGCGCGCCCAACGGCAGGCTGACACTCAGATAGGCCGCTGTGCCACGAGCATCATCGGAGGCTCCGGCAACATCGCGCTCAACCGTCAATGTCACATTGGCCCGCCGAATACTCTGCGACCAGGCCAGGGCGACTCTGGACGTGGCCGTCCCGTCAAACATGGAAAACCGCGAATAGCTGGCGGAAAAGCCTCCGTACACCGGACTGCTGGTGCTCAGGTTTGCCGTCAGCTGATTGCGCACTCGCTGGAACGGTCGATCATTGCGCGAATCCCAGGTGGTGTCCGACAGCGTGCGGAAACCCTGGGTCTGCTGGGTCAGCGCAACACTTGTCGACAACCGTTCACTCAACCGACCGCTGGCCGTCCACTGCAATTGCGTGCCGGACACGGCCTGATCCTGTGCCCGGGAAATCACCTGGCGCCCACCGAGTATCAGCCGACCACCGATGCCGCCCTGCATTGCCCAGCCCAGCGACTCATAGCCGGTGCCAAACATGGCGCCGGCCGTGACCTGCCCGCGCGGGCCCAGCCGCCAGTCCTTGCTGGCAGCGACAAAGGACGGCGCATCACGCTCGTCACCGGCATAACGCCTTACCTGACCGACCGCCAGCCCATAGCCTGCCGCCCGGCCCGTCATACCGCCCCGCAACTGCGTCGCCGGCACAATGAAACGCCGTTGCTGACCGTCCTCTTCGTGCACCGTCACTTCCAGATCCACGCTCTGACTGAGCAGCGGCAAACCCACCAGCGTGAACGGCCCACTGGGCACCACCGTGGTGTAGATCAGCGCACCGTTCTGGGTGACTTCGATTCGCGCGGCGGAATAGGCAATGCCTTCAACCCGCGCACCGGAGCTGTCATCGTCCAGCGCCATCAGGGCCAGTTCCGGTTGCACCTGAAAACCGTTGAATGCCTCACCGGAAAACAGCGGCGAGACCATGTTCAACTGACCCAGTTGCAGGTTGGCCTGATAGCGTTCCGAAGTGTGCGAGGCGTAGGCATACAAATGCTCGAGGCGATTCTCTCCGGCGAACTCGCTGTACACCTGCCGACTGCGAAACGACCAGTCCGCCGCATTCAGGCCCAGCTCGGCATTCAGATTGCGGAACTGCGAAGACTGGCCGGCGAAACGACTGCCCAGCAGCAAGGCGTCGTAGTTGAACAGGCCTGCCGTACCCCCGTTTAGGAAGCTGCGACGGGCCGGGCGATCAGGCACCAGCGCATCGGTGGGCAACAGCAGCGAGATGTGTTCCTGCGACGGATCGGCTTGTACCACCGCACCCGGAAAGTACCGGGCGAACAGTTCGCATCCCGAATCACCCGCCGACTCGACGTGATCCGCCGCCCGGAATCCGCCCCGCTCCGGAAGTGAAGGCGTGAAACACAACTCGCCTTCGGCATCGAACGCGACCTGCACCTGCCCCTTCGCAACGCCGTTGACCGATAGCGAGACTGCCTGCACGCCCTCGCGAAAACGTGGCGCCCGACTGAAGTACTCGGCCAGGCGCGGATCCAGCCCACGGGATTTCAGTACATCCGGATTGAACTGCACGGACAGCCCCTCGGCGCTTCTGGCGACGGAAGCGGTGCCGAGAACGATGATCAACGCCGCGCCGGCCAGACAACCTCGATGCATCAATCCGTCACCAAAGGAGCATCGAAGTGCGCAATGGCGAAACCGTAGGTGGTCACTGGAAACAGCCGCACCTGAAGCGGCGAACCGCTCGGATCAGGCGTCCCGCTCAAGGTCAGTTGTTCGCCGGGCAGCACATAGGTGCGGCCCAGATCCATCTCTGTGTTGTCGGGCAGCAGTGTCACCGAATGGCCCAGCCGCACCACGTACGGGCTGGGATTGCGCACCTGAATGTCAGTGCCCTGTCGCGACCACACCAGATGCTTCCAGGGCTCGCGGTCGACCGGCAGATTCGCCGGGCGCAGGATCGCCGGAATGTTCTGGCGCAGGCTCAGACTCACCTGCGCCTTGCCCGTCGAGTCCTGCGGCGCGATTCCCTCGAAGATCACGCGCTTGAGGCGTTCGGTCTTCAAAGGCTCCGCACTGCGCAGAATGAAACGCACACGCTGCGTCGCACCAGGCTCGACCCGTGCCACCGGCGGTGTCAGCAGCAGCAATGACTCGGTATCTTGCGGCACGTCTTCGACAGACGTGTGCAGGAGCGCGGGATGCGACTCGCTGTTGAACACATTGATACCGGCCTCACCCACGCCTTCGTCGAGCACAACGACAGGCGTCTCGGGAACCATTCCCGCCGCCCGGATCGGGCCGGGCACCCAAAAAGAAACCAGCAGCACACTGGCGATGGCTTTTCGCACAAAGGCGTTCATGACGTTGTCCACGGGCGAGCGCGCAGCCGGCATCCGTGCCGGGCCACAGGCCAGCCGATAACATTGATTGGAAAGGACAGGCCCCGGAAGCGACCGGTGCCTGTCGATGATTGGCGCGTTGCGCGTTCTGTCAGAGGTAGAGCAGCTCGAACGTTGCCGAGCCGTTGAGCGCGATTTCAGAAGTAATCGGCAGATTCGCGGACGGGCCGATGACCGGCACCAGCGTCATGGGAAAGATGTGCACGACGCCCGGCGTCGGGCCTGCGGCCAGGGATCCTCCCCACGAATAGCGAAGATTGCCGCCATCCGCATTTTTTCCGACCAGCGTGGCCGTATCGGGGGTGTCCCAGTTGGCCATGCCCCCTTGCTTGTACATGATCATCGAAGGCTTGCCATCGACGGTGGGTGTACCGTATCGCAGGCCGTAGCCACCGATCTTGGCGCCCGCGACTTGTCCGATTCCGTAGATGTACATCGCCCAATCGGTGCCATCCACGACGATACCGGGCAGCTGGGTATGTGCCTGGTTGTCATGCACTTTGATGGCCATCGGCGCATTTGCCGAACAACGGATGCTCAGCGTTACATTGCGGGTTTGCAGCTCGGTCTGCCGGTCGCGATTCAGTGACCCGGCGGGGATGTCCCCTAACTCGACCGTATTACCGTCAGCAAAGGACGGCGTACACGAGGTCGGGATGATGGTGCCGGTGATGGTCAGGTCTGCACCATCGGCCATGGCCAGTGCCGGACACAGGGCGCTTGCGACAGCGATTGCACGAAAGGTCTTGCGCATGAAAATTCTCACTCCATAAGAATCGAAAGATGACAGCCAGCTGCGCTTCTTCTGCTGAAAAACAGGAAACGTCCTGCTTCAGAATCAGCGTTGTCATTATTCCGATTGCCTCCCGGCAGTGATGTAAGGCGAGAGTGTATTGCGCACTGGAAAAATCGCTGCGGGCCGTAGCTGACGTCAGCCGGAAAAATCCTCGACTTGTTTAAGAAACGGCCTCCTGCCGACAGCCACGAACTACAAACCGCTCTGCTTCAGGGATCGGATTGATTGCCCTTTTCGAACAGGCAACAGACGGCGTGCGCCGTGCCATACTCCTGACCTCGCCCACACCCGGAACGACCCGACTTGAGCCCCAGACATTCCCTGCCATTTGCACTGATGTTCGTCCTGCTGCTCGCCGGGTGCGCCTCGCTGGATGTCCCGCGCGAACCGAGCCAGGCGCTGCCGGCGTCCGACTCCGCGTTCGGCCGTTCGATCCAGGCCCAGGCGGCGCCTTACAAGGGCCAGTCCGGCTTTCGTCTGCTGTCCAATAGCACCGAAGCCTTCACCGCCCGCGCCGAATTGATCCGCAACGCGCAACGCAGCCTCGATTTGCAGTACTACATCGTCCATGACGGCATCAGTACGCGAATGCTCGTGGAGGAAGTGTTGAAGGCCGCCGATCGTGGCGTGCGGGTGCGGATCCTGCTGGACGACACCACCAGCGACGGCCTCGACCTGATCATCGCCACCCTGGCGGCACATCCGCAGATCCAGATCCGCCTGTTCAATCCGCTGCACCTGGGGCGCAGCACCGGCGTGACCCGGGCGGCCGGGCGGCTGTTCAACCTATCGCTGCAACACCGGCGGATGCACAACAAGTTGTGGCTGGCGGACAACAGCGCGGCCATCGTTGGCGGGCGCAACCTGGGCGACGAGTACTTCGATGCCGAGCCCAACCTGAACTTCACCGATATCGACATGCTCAGTGTCGGGCCGGTCGCCGAACAGCTCGGGCACAGTTTCGACCAGTACTGGAACAGCGCCCTGAGCAAGCCGATCGACGAATTCCTTTCCAGCAAACCCTCGGCCAAAGACCTGCAGAACACCCGCACACGCCTGGAAGAATCACTCGAAGAAACCCGCAAACAGAATCACGCGCTGTATCAGCAGTTGATGACCTACCGCACCGACCCGCGCATGGACATCTGGCGCAAGGAGCTGATCTGGGCCTGGAACCAGGCGCTGTGGGATGCGCCGAGCAAGGTGCTGGCCAAGGGCGAACCCGATCCGCAACTGCTGCTGACGACCCAACTGGCACCGGAGCTGACCGGTGTCAGCAAAGAACTGGTGATGATTTCTGCCTACTTCGTGCCGGGGCAGCCAGGGCTGGTCTACCTGACCGGCCGGGCCGATGCCGGCGTGTCGGTGAGCCTGCTGACCAACTCGCTGGAAGCCACCGACGTGCCGGCGGTGCACGGCGGTTATGCGCCGTATCGCAAGGCGTTGCTGGAACATGGCGTGAAGCTGTTTGAGCTGCGGCGCCAGCCCGGGGATAACGACGGCAGCGGCCCGCACCTGTTTTACAGCAAGTCCTATCGCGGCTCGGATTCGAGCCTGCACAGCAAGGCGATGATCTTCGACGGCAAGAAATCGTTCATCGGCTCGTTCAATTTCGACCCGCGCTCAGTGCTGTGGAACACCGAAGTCGGCGTATTGGTGGACAGTCCTGAACTGGCAGCCCATGTGCGCGAGCTGGCCTTGCAAGGCATGGCGCCGGCGCTCAGCTACGAAGCGAAACTGCAGGACGGAAAAGTGGTGTGGGTCACCGAGGACAATGGCCAGATGCACACGCTGACCAAGGAGCCCGGCAGTTGGTGGCGGCGCTTCAATGCGTGGTTCAGCACCACCGTGGGACTGGAGCGGATGCTGTAGCAGCCCGCTCCAACCGGCTTATCAAGCGGGCTCCGGCACCTTGCCGAACGCCCCTTGCCGCGACAGCAGAATCACCAGCCCGAAGGCACCGGCCGCCATCAGCCACGGCAACGCATGCCCGCTGATCCACTGACTGCCCGCGCCCGCCATCAACGGCCCGATCAGACAACCAACGCCCCACAGCTGCGCGACATGCGCGTTGGCGCGCACCAGCGCATCGTCGCGGTAGCGCTCGCCGATCAGGATCAATGACAAGGTGAACAGGCCCCCGGCACTGGCGCCGAACAGCACCCACAGCGGCCAGATCAGCAAAGTGTCGAGCAACATCGGAATCGCCAGACTCGACAGCATCAGCACCACGGCGCAGCCGGTGAACAGGGTCCGCCGTGACAGATAATCGGCCAGTGCACCGATGGGCAATTGCAGCAGCGCATCGCCCACCACCACGGTGCTGACCATCGCCAGCGCAATTTCGGCGGTGAAGCCCTGTTGCAGGCAATACACCGGCAACAGCGTCAGGATCATTGCTTCGAACGCGGCGAACAACGACACCGCCCAGGCGATTGCCGGCAGTTCACGAGCGAACCCCCACAGATCGCCGAAGGTCACGCTGCTGGCCTCGCTGCTTGGCGCGCCACTGCGACCCAGCAGCAGAAACGGCGAAGCGATCAGCAGACCGACACCCACCCAGAAACCGTAATCGTGATCGGTGCCGAGTGCGCCCAACAGCAACGGACCAGACAGTTGGCTCAACGCATAACTGCTGCCATACAGAGCGACCAGTCGTCCGCGCCAATGCTCGACCACCAGTTGATTGATCCAACTCTCGCCGAGGATGAACACGATGGTCAGGATCACCCCGATCATCAGCCGCAGCACCAGCCATATCGGGTAACTCGGCAGCAGCGCCAGCAGGCCGATGGACAGTGCCCCGGCCCACAGGCACAGGCGCATCAGGTTCGCGGTGCCGAAGCGCGCGGCCAGATGACTGGAAATCTTTGCCCCCAGCAACACGCCAATGGCCGGCATTGCCGCCATCACACCGATGGCGAACGAGCCGTAGCCCCAGCCCTCCAGGCGCAACGACACCAGCGGCATGCTGACACCGAGGGCCAGGCCAACACTCAAGACAGACGCCAACACGGCGAAATACGTCGCCCAACGCATGGTCCACGCTCCTGTGGATAATTTTTATATGCACCACAAAACACTGTGGGAGCGAGCTTGCTCGCGATAACGGTTTCACATTCAGCAAATGTGCTGACTGATACACCGCTTTCGCGAGCAAGCTCGCTCCCACAGGGATCTTTGTATCGTTCGGGAGCCCGCCTCGGCAGGCTCCCTCAGCGATTTACAGCTTGATCCAGGTCGCCTTCAGCTCGGTGTATTTGTCGAAAGCGTGCAGCGACTTGTCGCGGCCGTTGCCCGACTGCTTGAAGCCGCCGAACGGTGCGGTCATGTCGCCGCCGTCGTACTGGTTGACCCACACGCTGCCGGCACGCAGGGCCTTCGCGGTCAGGTGCGCCTTGGAAATGTCCTGAGTCCAGACCGCTGCCGCCAGACCGTAAGGCGTGTCGTTGGCGATGTTGATCGCTTCCTCGGCCGTGTCGAAGGCAATGACCGACAGCACCGGGCCGAAGATCTCTTCCTGAGCGATTTTCATCGCGTTGCTCACGCCGTCGAAAATCGTCGGCTCGACGTAGGTGCCACCGGTTTCCTGAAGAATGCGCTTGCCGCCGGCCACCAGTTTGGCGCCGTCGGTGTGGCCCGACTCGATGTAGGACAGCACGGTGTTCATCTGCTGAGTGTCGACCAGCGCGCCAACGTTGGTGGCCGGATCCAGCGGGTTGCCCGGTTTCCAGGTTTTCAACGCTTCGATCACCATCGGCAGGAATTTGTCCTTGATCGCACGCTCGACCAGCAGACGGGAACCTGCGGTGCAGACTTCGCCCTGGTTGAAGGCGATGGCGCTGGCGGCGGATTCGGCGGCGGCCTGCAGATCCGGTGCATCGGCAAACACGATGTTCGGGCTCTTGCCGCCGGCTTCCAGCCAGACGCGCTTCATGTTCGATTCGCCGGAATAGATCATCAGTTGCTTGGCGATCTTGGTCGAACCGGTGAACACCAGGGTGTCGACATCATTGTGCAGAGCGAGCGCCTTGCCGACGGTATGGCCATAGCCCGGCAGCACGTTCAGCACACCTTTCGGAATACCGGCCTCGACCGCCAGTTCGGCGATACGGATGGCGGTCAGTGGGGATTTTTCCGATGGCTTGAGGATCACCGAGTTACCGGTCGACAGGGCCGGGCCGAGTTTCCAGCAGGCCATCATCAGCGGGAAGTTCCACGGCACGATGGCCCCGACCACGCCGACTGGCTCACGGGTCACCAGACCCAGTTGATCGTGCGGCGTAGCGGCGACTTCGTCGTAGATCTTGTCGATCGCCTCACCGCTCCAGCTCAGCGCTTGCGCAGCGCCCGGCACGTCGATGTACAGCGAATCGCTGATCGGCTTGCCCATGTCGAGGGTTTCGAGCAGGGCCAGTTCTTCGGCGTGCTGCTTGAGCAGGCCGGCGAAACGGATCATGGTGGCTTTGCGTTTGGTCGGCGCCAGGCGCGACCAGACGCCGGAATTGAAGGTGGCGCGGGCGTTTTCCACGGCGCGCTGGGCGTCGGCGGCGTCACAGCTGGCAATCTTGCCCAGCAGACGGCCATCGACCGGGCTGATGCACTCGAAGGTCTCGCCGGAGACGGCATCGGTGTACTCGCCATTAAGGTAGGCGCGGCCTTCGATCTTCAGGTCGCGGGCGCGTTGTTCCCAGTCGGCACGAGTCAGGGTGGTCATTCGAGTGTCCTCCTCTTGTTCAATACGAGCGCCGCGATCGTCGCGGTCGTCCTCAGGAATACTGCCCGGCCAGCCTGCTTTTCGGCCCAAGGCATCCGCCACCCTAAACCAGCGGCCGGGGTTGTTTCAATATATTTGACATAAGCTCGCCATACGGCCTTGCGGCGTTCAATTTAATCAACATAGACTTTGGCCCTTTCACGCCATCGCGCCGTCATCACGGGAGAAAACAACAATGAACATCCAGAACGTCGTCGACATCAGCCTGACCACAACCGAAGCCGAACGCTATCGCCCGGACCCGGCCAAAGTGCTCAAGGGCGATCCCGAGCAAGCGGTGTTCAATCAGTACGACAGCCCTTGTGGGCAGATGGGTGTCGGTGTATGGGAAGGTGCGGTCGGGCAGTGGACGGTGAACTACACCGAGCACGAATACTGCGAAATCCTGCAGGGCGTTTCGGTGCTGCGTGACAGTGAAGGCAATGCCAAGACCCTGCGCGTCGGCGACCGCTTCGTGATTCCGGCCGGTTTCCGTGGCACCTGGGAAGTGCTGGAGGCTTGCCGCAAGGTCTATGTGATCTTCGAACAGAAGGCCTGATCCGACACAAGTGGTGACTACGCGAGTAAGACGCGTGCAGTGCTTCTGAGTGAAACTTCGCGGCAGCGCTCATACATCGGGCAATTTCCTACCGAGGCAGGATGTCTCGGCAGGACTGACCGGCGAGCGCTTCCAACCGAATGAAACGCAAGGAGGCACCGTGCCTGATTTCTGCAATATCAACGCCGCGCAATTCGCTGTCGGCCAACTCGCAACCCCTGAAACCCTGAGCGCCATCCGTATTGCAGCCGGGGTGCAAAAGCATCGGCTGGAACGGCCGGAGGATCTGTTCAATCTCCTGCCCAAACCTGACCGGATCAGGGTACTGGTCAACGAACGCAATGAGATCGATGAACTGATCTGCGGTTGATCATCTGGCAACAAAAAAGGCCCGTATTTTCAGATACGGGCCTTTTCGCAAGGGTTGCACGGTGATCCGCACAGGGAAGCACCGCGGGCGCAAAAAATAACTATATACCGCAGCTCCTTCCGAAGTCGGCCACACACTTGGTGAGTTCAGCCAATGAACGTCTCAATCACGCAAAGGAAATGCGAACATGAACAATGAACAAGTAACTCACCAGGTACGCCATATGATTGGCAGTCGCTACGTAGCCAGCGTCAAAGCTTATCTTGCCGAGCTGACCGGCCGGGACGTACGCGGTGGTACCGGGTATCTCACCGCAGATCTCAGCCCGGGACGCCTGACAGTTCACCTTGATGCTCAAGGCAACATCGACGTGATCGAAATTGATCGCTCCAACGAACAAAAAGCCTGAAGCCTCGGATCAACCGGACAAGACCAGCTGGAGCGTGAGTCGACTGCACTGAATCACGCGTAACAAAAAAGGCCCGTATCGTGAGATACGGGCCTTTTTCGTAAGTCGGGAAAAATCAATTACTTGATTTTGCCTTCCTTGTAGATCACGTGCTTGCGAACAACCGGATCATATTTCTTGATCTCGATTTTGTCCGGAGTAGTACGCTTGTTCTTGTCGGTAGTGTAGAAGTGACCAGTACCGGCGCTCGAGATCAAACGAATCAATTCACGCATGATTAGCTCCCTTAAACCTTGCCGTCGCGACGCAGCTCGGCCAGCACAACGCTGATGCCACGCTTGTCGATGATACGCATGCCTTTGGCGGAAACGCGCAGGCGTACGAAACGTTTCTCTTCTTCAACCCAGAAGCGGTGATGCTGCAGGTTCGGCAGGAAACGACGACGGGTTTTGTTGTTTGCGTGGGAAATGTTGTTCCCAGTCACCGGACCCTTACCGGTAACTTGACATACTCTAGACATGCCTCAGCCCTCTAAAACCACATGCCCAACCCGGCATGGGTTGGCCGCTTAATCTCTAGTCATTGTGGCGCCAGGCGCCGCGATTCTTTAGAGGTCTTACCGGCTACACCTACAAGCGAAGGAACCGGGCCCCTAGAAAAGAGCGCTGCTTTATACCAGAAAGACCAGGGAGCAACAACTTTCCGTGTGCAAAGAATGGCTAAAAAGCCGCTTTTTCTGGCCGCAAGCGGCTTGGGCAAAGGCTGCCGGCAATTTTTACCATTCGTCGAAGAAAAACGATCATACCCGCGATCGAGACTTTTCCTGCCGTCTCTTCCGACAAATCATCCGCCCAGCAGCCCCGAAAATGCAAAAAGGGGATAGTCATTTGCAATCGCGACCACTAGGGTAGACCTTTTCCAGACTGCACTTGCAGATGGGCCTTCGATCTGTAAAGGAAGCCGACCATGCGCCTCGCTGCCCTCCCCCTGCTCTTCGCCCCGCTGTTACTGAGTCCACTGGCCCAGGCCGCCGCCCTGAGCGTCTGCACCGAGGCCAGTCCCGAAGGCTTCGACGTGGTGCAGTACAACTCGCTGACCACCACCAACGCCTCGGCCGACGTGCTGATGAATCGCCTGGTGGACTTTGACACCGCCAGCGGCAAGGTCGTCCCGAGCCTGGCCGACAGCTGGGAAGTCAGCACCGACGGCCTGACCTACGTGTTCAAGCTGCACCCGCAGGTGAAGTTCCACACCACCGACTACTTCAAGCCGACCCGCGAACTGACCGCCGAAGACGTCAAGTTCAGCTTCGACCGCATGCTCGACCCGGCCAACCCGTGGCACAAAGTCGCCCAGAGCGGCTTCCCGCACGCCCAGTCGATGCAGTTGCCGAGCCTGATCAAGAAGATCGACGCGCTGGACCCGCTGACCGTGCGCTTCACCCTCGATCACCCGGACTCGACGTTCCTGGCCACCCTGAGCATGGGTTTCGCATCCATTTACTCTGCTGAATACGCCGACAAACTGCTGAAGGCCGATGCCACCGACAAGCTCAACAGCCAGCCGGTCGGCACCGGCCCGTTCGTGTTCACCCGGTTCCAGAAAGACGCGTCGATCCGTTACAAGGCCAACCCGGACTACTTCCGCGGCAAGCCTGCGGTGGACCCGCTGATCTTCGCCATCACCCCGGACGCCAACGTGCGCCTGCAAAAGCTGCGGCGCAACGAGTGCCAGATTGCCCTGTCGCCAAAACCGCTGGACGTACAGGCGGCGAAGCAGGAGCCGACGCTGAAAGTCGAAAAGACTGACGCGTTCATGACCGCATTCGTTGGCATCAACAGCCAGCATCCGCCGCTGGACAAACCGGAAGTGCGTCAGGCGATCAACCTCGCCTTCGACAAGGCCAACTACCTCAAGGCTGTATTCGAAGACACCGCCGAAGCCGCCAACGGTCCGTATCCGCCGAATACCTGGAGCTACGCGAAAAACCTGCCGGGTTACGCCCACGACGTGGACAAGGCCAAGGCACTGCTCGCCAAGGCTGGATTGAAGGACGGTTTCCAGACCACCATCTGGACCCGCCCGTCCGGCAGCCTGCTGAACCCGAACCCGAGCCTCGGCGCGCAATTGCTGCAATCCGATCTGGCGGAAATCGGCATTCAGGCAGAAATCCGCGTGATCGAATGGGGTGAGCTGATCCGCCGCGCCAAGGCTGGCGAACATGACCTGCTGTTCATGGGCTGGGCCGGCGACAACGGCGACCCGGACAATTTCCTGACCCCGCAGTTTTCCTGCGCGGCGGTGAAATCCGGCACCAACTTCGCCCGCTATTGCAACGCCGACCTGGACAAACTGATCAGCGCCGGCAAGACCACCAGCGAGCAAGGTGTGCGCACCAAGCTTTACGAACAGGCGCAGGCGCAGATCCAGCAGCAGGCGCTGTGGCTGCCGTTGGCGCATCCGACGGCGTATGCGCTGACGCGTAAGGACGTGCAGGGTTATTCGGTAAGCCCGTTTGGGCGGCAGGATTACTCCAAGGTCACCCTCAAATAACCTGCCACCACACAAATCCCCTGTGGGAGCGAGCCTGCTCGCTCCCACAGGGGCCCGCCTCGCTTTCAGAATCTCAATTACATCCAACCACACTCCGCCATCGACAACGGTTCACCATCGCCAACGATGAAGTGATCCAGCACCCGCACGTCGATCAACTCCAAAGCCTTCTGCAAGCGTTTGGTCAATAATCGATCAGCCTGACTCGGATCGCTGTTCCCCGACGGATGGTTGTGGCACAGGATCACGGCCGCCGCGTTATTGGCCAACGAGCGCTTCACCACTTCGCGGGGATGCACGGCGGTGTTGTCGATCGAGCCGCGAAACAGAGCCTCGAAGGTGAGCACTTGATGCTTGGAATCCAGAAACAGGCAACCGAAAACCTCGTGCGGCTCGTGGCGCAGCATGGCTTTGAGGTAATCACGTACCACCTGTGGATTCTCCAGCGCCGTTTTCTGGCGCATGCGCTCGGCCAGATGTCGCCGCCCCATCTCCAACACAGCTTGCAGTTGGGCAAACTTCGCCGGCCCCAGGCCCAATTGCTCGCTGAACGCCCCGAGATCAGCCTCCAGCAACGCACGCAGACTGCCGAACTGACTCAACAAGTGTCGTGCCAGATCCACCGCGCTTTTACCGGATACGCCAGTCCGTAGAAAAATCGCCAGCAATTCGGCATCGGAAAGACTTCCCGAGCCCTGTTCCAACAGCTTCTCCCGCGGCCTTTCCGCCGCCGGCCAATCGCGAATACTCATACACCTTCCTTGTCTGTGGGCGCCGCTGTTCCGTAGCGGTCGCTGTGATATCGTAGCCCATCTTTTTTGCGGGCGAATTCACCCTGGGGAGGGGGTTTCGCCACGTATGTCACCAACGAAATGAAAGGCAGACCTATGCAGCGGCTGTATCGGAAACGCATCGTTCTGGGCGTCGGCGGCGGTATTGCTGCCTACAAGAGCGCCGACCTTGTGCGCCGCCTGATCGATCAGGGCGCCGAAGTGCGCGTGGTCATGACCCGTGGCGGCAGCGAATTCATCACCCCGCTGACCATGCAGGCCCTGTCAGGCCACCCGGTTCACCTGGACTTGCTCGACCCGGCTGCTGAAGCCGCGATGGGCCACATCGAACTGGCCAAATGGGCCGATCTGGTGCTGATCGCCCCGGCCACCGCCGACCTGCTCGCCCGTCTGGCCCAAGGCATCGCAAACGATCTGCTGACCACGCTGGTGCTGGCCACCGACGCCATCGTCGCTGTCGCTCCGGCCATGAACCAGGCCATGTGGCGGGATCCGGCGACCCAGGCCAACCTGCAACTCCTTGAAAGCCGTGGTCTGAAGACCTTCGGTCCGGCCTCGGGCAGCCAGGCCTGCGGCGACGTCGGCATGGGCCGCATGATGGAAGCCACCGATCTGGCCCAGCTCGCGGCGGACTGCTTCCAGCGTCAGGCACTGACCGGCAAGCACGTGGTGATTACCGCCGGCCCGACCCAGGAAAACATCGACCCGGTGCGCTACATCACCAACCACAGCTCCGGCAAAATGGGCTTCGCCTTGGCTGAAGCGGCGGTGGAAGCCGGCGCCCGCGTGACCCTGATCAGCGGCCCGGTACACCTGCCGACGCCGGATCGGGTCACCCGGATCGACGTGGTCAGCGCCCGCGACATGCTCGCCGCGTGCGAAGCCGCGATTCCTTGCGACATCTTCATCGCCTCGGCGGCGGTCGCGGACTACCGTCCGGAAGTCGTCGCCCCGCAAAAATTAAAGAAAGACCCTACGAGCGGTGACGGCTTCGTCCTGCAAATGGTGCGTAACCCGGACATCCTGGCCACCATCGCGACCCGTCCCGACCGTCCGTTCAGTGTCGGCTTCGCCGCCGAGACCGAACACCTGCTCGACTACGCTGCACGCAAGCTGAAGGACAAGAACCTCGATCTGATCGTCGCCAACGACGTCGCCAACCCGAGCATCGGTTTCAACAGCGAAGAAAACGCCTGCAGCGTCATCGACCGTGCGCTGCACGCCACGGTTTTCGCCCAGACCAGCAAGAGCAAGATCGCTCGCCAACTGGTCACTTTTATCGCCGAACGTCTGAACCAGGTTTAATTTACATGCACGCTTTGCAAGCCAAGATCCTCGACCCACGCATCGGTACCGAATTCCCGCTGCCGCAATACGCCACACCGGGCTCCGCCGGCCTCGACCTGCGCGCCATGCTGCAAGAGGACATCGTGATCAAGCCGGGTGAAACGGTGCTGATCCCCACCGGTCTGTCGGTCTACATCGGCGATCCGAATCTCGCCGCGCTGATCCTGCCGCGTTCGGGCATGGGCCATAAGCACGGCATCGTGCTGGGCAACCTCGTCGGCCTGATCGACTCCGACTACCAGGGCCCGCTGATGGTGTCCTGCTGGAACCGTGGCCAGACCGAATTCACCATGCCGGTCGGCGAGCGCCTGGCGCAGCTGGTGCTGGTGCCAGTGGTGCAGGCGCACTTCGAAATGGTCGAAGAGTTCGTCGAGACCGAGCGCGGCGCTGGCGGTTTCGGCCATTCCGGCACCAAGTGATTGGTTTTGTGGCGAGGGAGCCTGCTCTCTCGCCATAAAAATACGCAGAATCATCTGGAAGCTTTACCGCTGAAAATCAAGGCATTGGCTGGCCAAAGCCACGCCGCACAAGGCGTCATGGCCCTTTCACACCACGAACTCTCTGTGAAAACCGCCGTCATACCCTTCAGTTTGAGCTTGCCGTCGAATGAGTCGTCGGTGTGTCCAGCCACTTTCGAGATGGAGCATTTTCGCAGATGAGCACCCCCGCCCAAGTCGCCCCGAAGCTTCCCGACAGCATCTTCCGCGCCTACGACATTCGCGGCACCGTGCCGGAATTCCTCAATGCCGAAACCGCCTACTGGATCGGTCGCGCCATCGGCTCCCAGAGCCTGGCCCAAGGCGAACCAAATGTGTCCGTCGGCCGTGACGGCCGTCTGTCCGGTCCGGAACTGGTTGCCGAACTGATCCGAGGCATCGCCGAAAGCGGCTGCCATGTCAGCGACGTCGGCCTGGTGCCGACGCCTGCGTTGTACTACGCCGCCAACGTGCTGGCCGGTAAATCCGGCGTGATGCTCACCGGCAGTCACAACCCGTCGAACTACAACGGCTTCAAGATCGTGATCGCCGGCGACACCCTCGCCAACGAGCAGATCCAGGCCCTGCACGAGCGCCTCAAGACCGGCAACCTGAGCAGCGGCACGGGCAGCGTGACTCAGGTCGAGATCCTCGACCGCTACAACACCGAAATCGTCCAGGACATCAAACTGGCCCGGCGCCTGAAAGTCGTGGTCGACTGCGGCAACGGCGCGGCCGGTGTGATCGCCCCGCAACTGATCGAAGCGCTGAACTGCGAAGTCATCCCGCTGTTCTGCGAAGTCGACGGCAACTTCCCGAACCACCATCCGGATCCGGGCAAGCCTGAAAACCTCGTCGACCTGATCGCCAAGGTCAAGGAAACCAATGCTGACATCGGCTTGGCCTTCGACGGCGACGGCGATCGCGTCGGCGTGGTGACCAACACCGGCACCATCGTGTTCCCGGACCGTCTGCTGATGCTGTTCGCCCGTGACGTGGTGGCGCGCAACCCGGACGCGGAGATCATCTTCGACGTCAAATGCACCCGTCGCCTGATCCCGCTGATCAAGGAATATGGCGGTCGGCCGCTAATGTGGAAGACCGGTCACTCGTTGATCAAAAAGAAAATGAAACAGTCCGGCGCGCTGTTGGCCGGCGAAATGAGCGGGCACATTTTCTTCAAGGAACGCTGGTTCGGTTTCGACGACGGCATTTACAGCGCCGCACGGCTGCTGGAAATCCTCAGCAAGGAAAAATCTTCGGCCGAGGAGCTGTTCGCGACCTTCCCGAACGATATTTCCACGCCGGAAATCAATATCCATGTGACCGAAGAGAGCAAATTCAGCATCATTGATGCACTGCACGATGCGCAGTGGGGCCCAGGCGCCGACCTGACCACCATTGACGGCGTGCGGGTCGACTACGCCAAAGGCTGGGGCCTGGTGCGCGCGTCCAACACCACACCGGTGCTGGTGCTGCGCTTCGAGGCCGATGACGAGGCGGAACTGCAGCGCATCAAGGCTGTGTTCCATGCCCAACTGAAACGCGTTGCACCTGATCTCCAACTACCGTTCTGATTGCTGATTCACCCGGAGCCCTGAATGACCCTCGAACGCGATGCCGCCGCCAACACTGCCAAGGTCCTGTCCGAAGCGCTGCCTTATATCCGCCGATACGTCGGCAAGACCCTGGTGATCAAATACGGCGGCAACGCGATGGAAAGCGAGGAGCTGAAAACCGGCTTCGCCCGCGACATCGTGCTGATGAAGGCCGTGGGCATCAACCCGGTGGTCGTGCACGGCGGTGGCCCGCAGATCGGTGATCTGCTCAAGCGCCTGTCGATCGAAAGCCACTTCGTCGACGGCATGCGCGTCACCGACGCCGCGACCATGGACGTGGTGGAAATGGTCCTCGGCGGTCAGGTCAACAAAAGCATCGTCAACCTGATCAACCGTCACGGCGGCAGCGCCATCGGCCTGACCGGTAAAGACGCCGGGCTGATTCGTGCGAAGAAGCTCACCGTCACCCGCCAGACCCCAGAGATGACCCAGCCGGAAATCATCGACATCGGCCATGTGGGCGAAGTGGTCGGGATCAACACCGAACTGCTGAACCTGCTGGTCAAAGGCAACTTCATCCCGGTGATCGCGCCGATCGGCGTGGGTGAAAACGGCGAGTCGTACAACATCAACGCTGACCTGGTGGCCGGCAAGGTTGCCGAAGCGCTGAAAGCCGAGAAGCTGATGCTGCTGACCAACATCGCCGGCCTGATGGACAAGTCGGGCACCGTACTGACCGGCCTGAGCACCCAGCAAGTCGACGACCTGATCGCCGACGGCACCATCTACGGCGGCATGCTGCCGAAGATCCGCTGCGCGCTGGAAGCGGTACAGGGCGGCGTGGGCAGCTCGCTGATCATCGACGGCCGTGTACCGAACGCGATCCTGCTGGAAATCTTCACCGACACCGGTGTGGGTACGCTGATCAGCAATCGCAAGCGCCCATAAGCGCTCGCGCAAACAAAAAGACCCCGCTCAGCCTGGCTGAGCGGGGTCTTTTTTTGCCTGAAGCTGCGATCAGACGCCGAACTGGGCGCGATAGGCTTCAACGGCCGGCAGGTGCTGCTTGAGCTGCGGGTCGTCTGCCAGGAATTCCAGCACCTGGTTCAGCGACACGATGCTGATGACCGGGATGCCGAAATCACGCTCGACTTCCTGGATGGCCGACAGCTCGCCATTGCCGCGCTCCTGACGGTTCAGGGCAATCAGCACGCCGGCAGCCTTGGCGCCGTCCTGGGAAGCGATGATCTGCATCACTTCACGGATCGCGGTGCCAGCGGTGATCACGTCGTCGATAATCAGCACTTCGCCGGTCAGCGGTGCGCCAACCAGGCTGCCGCCCTCGCCGTGGGCCTTGGCTTCCTTGCGGTTGAAGCACCATGGCAGGTCACGGTTGTGGTGTTCGGCCAGCGCCACGGCAGTGGTTGCCGCCAGCGGGATGCCTTTGTAGGCCGGGCCGAACAGCACGTCGAACGGAATGCCGCTCTCGGCGATGGCTGCGGCGTAGAAACGACCCAGCTGCGCCAGCGCGGAACCCGAGTTGAACAGGCCGGCATTGAAGAAGTAAGGACTGGTGCGCCCGGACTTCAGGGTGAACTCACCGAAGCGCAAAACGCCGCGATCGATGGCAAAACGAATGAAATCGCGCTGATACGCTTGCATGAAAAAAACCCCAAATACCACGGATTTAGCTAATTAGCTTGACGCCGTGTATCATACACGCACGCGATTTTTGGGGCCATTTATGCGGATCATCAGTGTGAACGTCAATGGTATTCAGGCTGCAGTCGAGCGCGGTTTGCTCAGTTGGCTGCAGGCACAGAATGCCGACGTCATCTGCCTGCAGGACACCCGTGCCTCCGCCTTTGAACTGGACGACCCAGCCTTCCAACTGGATGGCTACTTCCTTTATGCCTGCGATGCTGAAGTCCCTGCCCAAGGCGGCGTGGCTTTGTATTCGCGGTTGCAACCGAAGGCTGTCATCAGCGGTCTCGGATTCGAGACGGCCGACCGCTACGGGCGCTACCTGCAAGCAGATTTCGACAAAGTCAGTATTGCCACCTTGCTGCTTCCTTCGGGGATGAACGGCGATGAGGACTTGAACCAGAAGTTCAAGCTCATGGACGACTTCGGCAAGTACCTGGACAAACAGCGGCGCAAACGTCGCGAGTACATTTATTGTGGCTCGCTGTACGTCGCGCAGCAGAAGCTCGACATCAAGAACTGGCGCGACAGCCAGCAATCCCCGGGTTTCCTCGCGCCGGAACGCGCCTGGATGGACGAGATTGTCGGCAACATGGGCTACGTAGATGCCCTGCGCGAAGTCAGCCGCGAAGGCGACCAGTACAGCTGGTGGCCGGACAACGAACAGGCCGAGATGCTGAATCTGGGCTGGCGCTTCGACTACCAGATCCTGACTCCGGGCCTGCGGCGCTTCGTGCGCAGTGCACGCCTGCCGCGTCAGCCTAGGTTCTCGCAGCACGCGCCGCTGATCGTCGACTACGACTGGACGCTGACCATCTAAGCGGCCTTTCGCAGACACAAAAAAACCGACTTCACTGTCGGTTTTTTTGTGGGCGATCGTTCGTTATTTGATCAACCGCCAGGTGAACGGATAACGATAAGGGAAGCCTTCGCTGGCTTTCACTCCGCCGATAATCGTCAACACCAGCGCCGCAATGGCCAGCAGGCCGAACAACACGAACCCGATAAGCAACAGCATCAGAACGAAGCAGACCATCGAAGCAATCGCCACGGTGATCTGGAAATTCAACGCTTCCTTGCCCTGGGCGTCGATGAAGGGATCGGTCTCGCGCTTCATCTGCCACAGGACCAGCGGCCCGATCAGCGTGCCAAACGGAATCCAGATCCCCAGCAAGGCGGACAAGTGACAAAACATCGCCCATTGGCGAACCTCCTGGCTCGGCTTGGGCAGCAACTCTTGCTCATCACTCATCGCGTCCTCCTTGCGGGTTAAGAACCTGCTCAGTCGGCCAGTGCAGCCTTTTGCAGTTCGAAGATCTCGTTCATGCCTTTCTTGGCCAGCTCCAGCATCGCGTTCAGCTCTTCAGGCTGGAACGGCGCGCCTTCGGCGGTGCCCTGCACTTCGATGAAACCACCGGTGCTGGTCATTACCACGTTGAGGTCGGTCTCGGCGGCAGAATCTTCAAGATAGTCCAGATCCAGCACCGGCTCGCCCTGGTACATGCCCACGGAAACGGCGCCGATCATTTGCTTGAGCGGGTCGCCGCCTTTCAGGCCGCCGCGCTTCTTGATCACTTTCAGTGCATCGACCAACGCAACCATGGCGCCGGTGATCGACGCGGTGCGGGTACCGCCGTCGGCCTGGATCACGTCGCAGTCGACGTACAGGGTGACGTCGCCCAGCTTGGACATGTCCAGCGCGGCGCGCAGGGAACGGCCGATCAGGCGCTGGATTTCCAGGGTACGACCGCCCTGCTTGCCACGGCTCGCTTCACGCTGGTTACGCTCGCCGGTGGCGCGCGGCAGCATGCCGTACTCGGCGGTCAGCCAACCCTGGCCCTGGCCTTTGAGGAAACGCGGCACGCCGTTTTCGACGCTGACGGTGCAGATGACTTTGGTATCACCGAATTCGACCAGTACGGATCCCTCGGCGTGTTTGGTGTAGTTGCGGGTAATGCGGATCGAGCGGAGCTGATCGGCAGCGCGACCACTTGGACGTTTCATAGGAGATACCTGTACTGGGGACGGAAAACTGCGGAGCATTATAGAGCCGCGCACCGCGCCTGGGCACTCGTTAAAAAATCCGGCCGACGACCGAAGGCCCTGAAACGCGCTTCGCCGACGGCCTGCAGCCCTTTGTCACACCGTGTGTTTGGGCGCATCTGCCGCACTGCGCTACAATCCTGCGCCTTTGCTGCCAGTCGGCTTAAATTCATTGATATCGAGCTGCGGAGCTTCAATTCGCGCCGATCTGTATCGCGAGGTCACCCCATGGTGCACAGCATGACCGCCTTCGCCCGCGTCGAAAAAGCCGGCGTTCAGGGCACCCTGAGCTGGGAGCTGCGCTCGGTCAACAGCCGCTACCTGGAACCCCACCTGCGCCTGCCAGAGTCGTTTCGCGACCTCGAAGGCGCCGTCCGCGAAGCCCTGCGCCAGGGCCTTTCGCGCGGCAAACTGGAATGCACCCTGCGCTTCACCGAGGAAAGCACCGGCAAGCCGCTGCAGGTGGATCGCGAGCGCGCTGCACAACTGGTCGCCGCGGCCGAAACCGTCGCCGGCCTGATCAAAAACCCGGCGGCGCTGAACCCGCTGGAAGTGCTGGCCTGGCCGGGTGTACTGGTCGCCGACGCCACCGACCCGCAGGCGTTGAACGCCGAGGCGCTGGCCCTGTTCAATCAGGGCCTGAAAGATCTCAAGGCCGGCCGCGAGCGCGAAGGCGCGGAGCTGGCCCGCCTGATCAACGACCGCCTGACCTCCATCGAGGAAGACGTGGTGACCCTGCGCGAACTGGTTCCGCAGATGCTCGCCACCCAGCGCCAGAAAGTCCTCGACCGCTTCGCCGACATGAAGGCCGAGATGGACCCGCAGCGCCTGGAACAGGAAATGGTCATGCTCGCGCAAAAGAGCGACGTGGCCGAAGAACTGGATCGCCTGAGCACCCACATCATCGAAGTTCGCCGGGTGCTGAAATCCGGCGGTGCCGCCGGCCGGCGCCTGGACTTCCTGATGCAGGAGCTCAACCGCGAAGCCAACACACTGGGCTCCAAGGCCTTCGACCCGCGCAGCACCCAGGCGGCGGTCAACCTCAAGGTGTTGATCGAGCAGATGCGCGAACAAGTGCAGAATATTGAGTAAGGCTACCCCGACATGACCCACAGCACCGGCACCCTGTACATCATTTCCGCCCCTTCGGGCGCGGGCAAGAGCAGTCTGGTCAAGGCCCTGACCGACGCCAACCCGGAGATCCGCGTCTCGATTTCCCACACCACCCGCGCCATGCGCCCGGGCGAAGTGGACGGCGTGAACTATCACTTCGTGACCCGCGAAGAGTTCGTGAAGATGGGCGAGCACGGCGACTTCCTGGAACGCGCCGAAGTCTTCGGCAACTTCTACGGCACTTCGCAAAGCCGTCTGCAGCAGACCCTGGATGAAGGTCACGACCTGATTCTGGAAATCGACTGGCAAGGCGCCGAACAAGTGCGCAAGCTGATGCCGCAGGCCCGTTCGATCTTCATTCTGCCACCATCGCTGCAGGCCCTGCACCAGCGCCTGACCAACCGTGGCCAGGACAGCGACGAAATCATCGACGGCCGGATGCGCGAAGCGGTCAGCGAGATGAGCCACTACGTCGAGTACGACTACCTGATCATCAACGACGATTTCGCCCACGCGCTGGACGATCTGAAGGCGATTTTCCGCGCCAATCAGCTGCAACAGAAACGCCAGCAAGTGCGTTTCGGCAAATTGCTGGCTGAATTGCTGGGCTGAAACAGCACTTCCCAAAACCGCTGCAAGGGCTTTACATTGGCACTTGCAGCGCGTTGAAGGGTCTGGTCAAAAAATCAGCGCTTCCCTAATCGCTGGTGATTTTTTAAACTATTGAGTCCGCTCGCCCAACCGGGCAGCGCGCATATTGCATTCGCTCCGAGGAATACCATGGCCCGCGTAACCGTTGAAGACTGCCTAGAACACGTGGAAAACCGCTTTGAGCTGGTCATGCTCTCTACCAAGCGTGCCCGTCAACTGGCCACCGGCGGCAAAGAGCCCCTGGTTCAGTGGGAAAACGACAAACCGACCGTAGTTGCGCTGCGTGAAATCGCTGAAGGCCTGATGAGCTACGAGTTCATCGCCGAGCAGGAAATCGTCCACGAAGACCCTGTCTTCGCTGCGTTCGAGGACGAGTCCAACGAGGCCGTCTAAGCCTATGCCTGGTCGACGTAGCACGGCGCGGGATCACAGCCTACGGCAGGAGACATCATGCCGAGCATAGACGCCCTCGCCGATCGCTTATCGACCTACCTCGGCAATGACCAGGTCAACCTGGTCCGCCGAGCGTATTTCTACGCCGAACAAGCCCACGACGGCCAACGCCGCCGAAGCGGCGAGGCGTACGTCACGCATCCTCTTGCGGTGGCGAATATTCTTGCCGACATGCACATGGACCATCAGAGCCTGATGGCTGCGATGCTGCATGACGTGATCGAAGACACCGGTATCGCCAAAGAAGCGCTGCAAGCGCAGTTCGGTGAAACCGTGGCCGAACTGGTCGACGGGGTCAGCAAACTGACCCAGATGAACTTCGAGACCAAGGCCGAAGCCCAGGCTGAAAACTTCCAGAAAATGGCCATGGCCATGGCGCGCGACATTCGCGTGATCCTGGTCAAGCTTGCCGACCGCCTGCACAACATGCGCACGCTGGAAGTGCTGTCCGGCGAGAAACGCCGGCGCATCGCCAAGGAAACCCTCGAGATCTACGCACCCATCGCCAACCGATTGGGCATGCATGCGATCCGCATCGAATTCGAAGACCTCGGCTTCAAGGCGATGCACCCGATGCGTTCCGCGCGGATCTACCAGGCGGTCAAGCGCGCCCGGGGCAACCGCAAGGAAATCGTCAACAAGATCGAAGAGTCCCTTGGCCACTGCCTCGCCATCGACGGCATCCAGGGCGAAGTCAGCGGTCGCCAGAAACACCTCTACGGCATCTACAAGAAAATGCGCGGCAAGCGTCGGGCCTTCAACGAGATCATGGACGTCTACGCGTTCCGGATCATCGTCGACAAGGTCGATACCTGCTACCGCGTGCTGGGTGCTGTACATAATTTGTACAAACCGTTGCCGGGGCGCTTCAAGGATTACATCGCGATCCCCAAGGCCAACGGCTATCAGTCGCTGCACACCACGCTGTTCGGCATGCACGGTGTACCGATCGAGATCCAGATCCGCACCCGCGAAATGGAAGAGATGGCCAACAACGGCATCGCCGCCCATTGGCTGTACAAATCCAGCGGCGACGAGCAGCCGAAAGGCACCCATGCCCGGGCCCGTCAGTGGGTCAAGGGCGTGCTGGAAATGCAGCAACGTGCCGGCAACTCGCTGGAATTCATCGAGAGCGTGAAGATCGACCTGTTCCCGGACGAGGTCTACGTGTTCACGCCCAAAGGCCGGATCATGGAGCTGCCCAAAGGCTCCACGGCGGTCGACTTTGCCTACGCGGTGCACACCGACGTCGGCAACAGCTGCATCGCCTGCCGGATCAACCGTCGTCTCGCACCGCTGTCCGAACCGCTGCAAAGCGGCTCCACGGTCGAGATCGTCAGCGCTCCCGGCGCACGGCCGAACCCGGCGTGGCTCAACTTCGTGGTCACCGGCAAGGCGCGCACGCACATCCGCCATGCGCTGAAACTGCAGCGCCGCTCCGAATCCATCAGCCTCGGCGAACGCCTGCTGAACAAGGTGCTCAACGGCTTCGACAGCGCGCTGGAACAGATTCCGGCCGAACGCGTGAAGGCGATGCTCACCGAGTACCGCCTCGAACTGATCGAAGACCTGCTGGAAGACATTGGCCTGGGCAACCGCATGGCCTACGTCGTGGCGCGCCGCCTGCTTGGCGAAGGCGAACAATTGCCAAGCCCGGAAGGTCCGCTGGCGATTCGCGGCACCGAAGGCCTGGTCCTCAGCTACGCCAAATGCTGTACGCCGATCCCGGGCGATCCGATTGTCGGTCACCTGTCGGCGGGCAAAGGCATGGTCGTGCACCTGGACAACTGCCGCAACATCAGCGAAATCCGCCACAACCCGGAAAAATGCATCCAGCTCTCGTGGGCCAAGGATGTCACCGGCGAATTCAACGTCGAACTGCGCGTCGAGCTGGAACACCAGCGCGGCCTGATCGCCCTGCTGGCCAGCAGCGTCAACGCAGCCGACGGCAATATCGAGAAAATCAGCATGGACGAACGCGATGGCCGCATCAGCGTTGTCCAGTTGGTGGTCAGCGTCCACGACCGTGTGCACCTGGCCCGCGTGATCAAGAAACTGCGCGCCCTGACCGGGGTGATCCGCATCACCCGCATGCGTGCATAACTCAAACATTACAAGGAGTCATACATGACCAAGACCGTTATCACCAGCGACAAGGCCCCAGCCGCCATCGGTACTTACTCTCAGGCGATCAAGGCCGGTAATACCGTTTACATGTCGGGTCAGATTCCCCTCGATCCAAAAACCATGGAACTGGTCGAAGGCTTCGAAGCCCAGACCGTCCAGGTGTTCGAGAACCTGAAAGCCGTGGCCGAAGCCGCCGGTGGTTCGTTCAAGGACATCGTCAAGCTGAACATCTTCCTCACCGACCTGAGCCACTTCGCCAAGGTCAACGAGATCATGGGCAAGTACTTCGACCAGCCGTACCCGGCGCGCGCCGCTATCGGCGTAGCAGCCCTGCCAAAGGGTTCGCAGGTTGAAATGGATGCCATTCTGGTCATCGAGTAATGCGCACGGCGCGGCCTCAGACGCCGCGCCGACTGCTCTGCGGTAAAGAAAAGGTTTTGAAAGGATTCCACCATGCGCAAAGCGCTTGCTCTCTCGCTGCTCGCCATTTTCCTCGGCGGTTGCGCCAGCAACCCTGCCGACCGTGACATCAGCGGCACCTGGATCAATCAGGTCGCCATCGATGCCGCTGCCAAGGGCGGTCCCCTGCGCGAAGCGCTTCAGGCTTATGGCCCGAACCTGGAGTGGGACGTCAACACCAAGGCCGGTCAGGCCCGCTATACCAACGGTTTCGAAAACGTCGAAGGTCGCTTGCTCGGCGAACAGTCCGGTGCCTGGAAAGTCGATTTCTATGGTAGCTCCGCCAGCGAGCTGAAACGTGACGGCGGCCAACTGCAACAAGCCGCCAACGAAAACGAACCGGAACAGGTCTTTGACCGCGCGCAGATCCCGGTGCCGGAAGGCGCACCAATTGGCGCCAGCTTCGAACGCGCGCTGTATTCCGCTTATCTGGGCGGCAACTGGACGATCACCAGCGGCCAGGGCGAAGGCGCCACCGTGCAGTTCCAGGCGGACGGTCAAGTCTCCGGCCTGCCGGGTGCCGACCGCTATGCGCTGTGCCTCGCAGGCGATTGCGCATCGATGAGCAGCGGCAACGACAGCATGTGGTTGCAGCAGAACGGCCAGGGCAACAACTGGATCTTTGTTCGCAAGGGCAAAGAGCTGGAAATCCTGCAAGCCGTGAACACCGCGCTGGCGGACGAACAACCGCAGTTCACCCCGGGTGAACGCAAGTGGTTGCTCGAGAAGCAATGATCGGCGCTTGAGACAAAAAAGGCGGGAGCAAACATTTGCTCCCGCCTTTTTTACGACCGAAGATCAGCAGCGCCCCTCAAGAATCGCGGCATACCCCTCGCGATAACTCGGATACTTCGGCACCCAACCCAGCGCCTTCGCCCGGGCATTGCTGCAACGCTTGCTGCCGGTGCGACGCACGCTCTCGTCCTCCGACCATTCGGTGACGCCCAGATACTCACGCAGCCACGCCACCACTTCGGCCAGCGGCGCTGGCGCATCGTCCACGCCGATATAGATGTCATCCAGCGACCCGCCTTTGCGAGCTGCTTCCAGCAGAAACGCCATCAACCCCGCCGCGTCGTCGGCATGGATGCGATTGCCATACAGCGGCGGATCGACCGCCACGCGATAACCCCGACGCACCTGGGTCAGCAGCCATTCACGGCCGGGGCCATAAATACCCGTCAGGCGCACGATGCTCGCAGGAATGCCGCTGTTGAGCGCAACCTGCTCGGCCTCCAGCATCAACCGACCGGAATAACCAGCGGCGACGGTTTCGGATTTTTCATCAACCCATTCGCCGTTCTGCTGCCCGTAAACACTGCTGCTGGAAACGAACAGCAGCCGCTCCGGCTCCTGACCGTAATCGTTCAGCCAACCCAGCACATGCTGCAAACCCTGCACATAAGCCGCGCGATAACCGGCCTCATCGTGATCGGTGGCCGCCGCGCTATACACCAGGTAATCGATAGCGCCCACCGGCCACGTCTCGGGGCAATCTTCATTGAACAAGTCACCGGCCACACCGATAACGCCATCCGGCAAACGTGAAATATCACGGCGCAGGCCGTAGACCTGGAAGCCGGCAGCCAGCAATTGCGTGGCCAGACGGCTGCCGACATCACCGCAACCGGCGATCAAAACAGTAGGCGCGGACATCAAAAAACTCCCATCGGAAAGCGACAGACTAGCCTCGGCAAGGGACGAGCGGCTAGCAATGAAGGAAAAAAAGCAACTCTATTACTTCTGTTAACAAGAATTACTTGCAATAATGCACGCCACTTTTGTTCTCGGCCTTACGAGGCCTGGAAGAGCATTACCGTTTTTCTATCTCAGGTCCGGCCAGCATGACACGCATTCAAAACTCCGCTTCGCCAACCAACCGACCTCGCGCCTGGAGCGCTGTGGCTGCCCTGCTGCTCAGCCTGATGCTGGCGCCAGTCGCCGCATTCGCTGACGCACAAGCCCCGGCCGCGCCAGCCGCCACCGAACAGAGCGCTCCGGCAGCCGCACCTGCCGCGACCGACCCGGTGCAGGCCGTAGAGGCCAGCGCCGCCGATGCGCCGGAAGTCCTCGAAGCCGACAACACTCTGGGCATGGCCCACGACCTGTCGCCATGGGGCATGTACCAGAACGCCGACGTGATCGTTAAAGCCGTGATGATCGGCCTGGCCATCGCCTCGATCATCACCTGGACCATCTGGATCGCCAAGGGTTTCGAGCTGATGGGCGCCAAGCGTCGTCTGCGCGGCGAGATTGCCGCCCTGAAAAAAGCCGCCACGCTTAAAGAGGCCAGCGCCACCGCCGCGAAGGAAGGCACCCTCGCCAACCTGCTGGTTCACGACGCGCTGGAAGAAATGCGCCTGTCGACCAACGCCCGCGAGAAAGAAGGCATCAAGGAACGCGTCAGCTTCCGCCTCGAGCGCCTGGTTGCCGCCTGTGGCCGCAACATGAGCAGCGGCACCGGCGTCCTCGCCACCATTGGTTCCACCGCGCCGTTCGTCGGTCTGTTCGGCACCGTGTGGGGCATCATGAACAGCTTCATCGGCATCGCCAAAACCCAGACCACCAACCTTGCCGTCGTAGCACCGGGTATCGCTGAAGCGCTGCTGGCTACCGCACTGGGTCTGGTTGCCGCGATTCCTGCCGTGGTCATCTACAACGTCTTCGCCCGCTCCATCGCCGGTTACAAGGCTCAGGTGTCCGATGCGTCGGCTCAGGTGCTGCTGCTGGTCAGCCGCGACCTCGACCACCAGCCTGAGCGCAACAGCTCGCAACCGCACATGGTGAAAGTGGGGTAATCGGCCATGGGCCTGCATTTGAAAGAAGGCGCAGACGACGATCTGGCCGAGAACCACGAAATCAACGTCACGCCGTTCATCGACGTGATGCTGGTGCTGTTGATCATCTTCATGGTGGCCGCGCCGCTGGCCACCGTGGACATCAAGGTTGACCTGCCTGCCTCGACCGCCAAACCGGCGCCGCGGCCGGAGAAACCGGTGTTCCTCAGCGTGAAGGCTGACCAGCGCCTGTTCCTGGGCGAAGACGAAGTGAAAGCCGAAACCCTCGGCGCCGCACTCGACGCCAAGACCCAGGGCAAGAAAGACACGACGATCTTCTTCCAGGCCGACAAAGGCGTGGATTACGGCGACCTGATGAGCGTGATGGACAACCTGCGCGCCGCCGGTTACCTGAAGGTCGGTCTGGTCGGACTCGAGAGCGCGGTCAAGAAATGATCACGACGCGCCATAAGCTGACGCGTTACAGCGGTAGCCTGGCCGTGGTGCTGGGTGTTCACGCGCTGGCCATCGCGCTGGCGCTGAACTGGACCGCCCGCCCGCCCATCGAATTGCCGCCGCAGGCAATGATGGTCGAGCTGGCACCGGTTCCGGCCCCGCCACCGCCCGCACCGCCGAAAGTCGTCACGCCACCGCAGCCACCGGCTCCGGTTGAAGAACTGCCGATCCCGAAACTGGCCGAAGCGCCAAAAGCCGAGATCGCGGTGCAGAAACCGAAACCCAAGCCGAAACCAAAACCGCCGAAGCCGATCGAGAAGAAACTGCCCGATCCGCCGAAGGAGAAACCGTCCGAAGAAAAGCCGGCCGATACCCAACCGACTCAGGCCCCGACGGAGAAATCCGCCCAGCCTGCACCGGGCCCGTCGCCTGCACAAATGGCCGCCAAGGCCAGCTGGCAAGGCACCTTGCTCGCGCATCTGGCCAAGTACAAGAAGTACCCGGCCAGCGCTCAGGCACGGGGCAAGGAAGGCTTGAACCGGTTGCGTTTCGTGGTCGATGGCGAAGGCAACGTGCTGTCGTTCGAACTGGTGGGCCGCTCCGGCAACGCCGATCTGGACCGGGCCACCCTGGAAATGATCCGCCGCGCCCAACCGCTGCCCAAGCCACCGGCCGACATGCTGACCAATGGCGCGATCGAAATCGTTGCGCCGTTTGTGTACTCGCTGGAACGCCGCCGCTGATCCGCACCCGCGGAGCTCGGCCTGATCCAGCCAAAAAGGCACCGAAAGGTGCCTTTTGCTTATCCATCCACGGCAAACCGGCATTGCCCGGTGTCGCATTCATCACTCAGTCTGATAACGTGCGTCTATCGATTGCAGCCGGTATGCTTGGCCCGCATCTTCATGGACGCTTGCTATGACCCTCACAGAATTACGCTACATCGTTACCCTCGCCCAAGAGCAGCATTTCGGCCACGCGGCCGAGCGTTGCCACGTCAGCCAGCCGACCCTGTCGGTGGGCGTGAAAAAGCTTGAAGACGAACTCGGTGTGCTGATTTTCGAGCGCAGCAAAAGCGCCGTGCGCCTGACCCCGGTCGGCGAAGGCATCGTCGCCCAGGCGCAGAAAGTGCTGGAGCAGGCCCAAGGCATCCGCGAACTGGCCCAGGCCGGCAAGAACCAGCTGACCGCCCCGCTGAAAGTCGGCGCGATCTACACCGTCGGCCCGTACCTGTTCCCGCACCTGATTCCGCAACTGCACCGGGTCGCCCCGCAGATGCCGTTGTACATCGAAGAAAACTTCACCCACGTGCTGCGCGACAAATTGCGCAACGGCGAACTGGACGCGATCATCATCGCCCTGCCGTTCAACGAAGCCGACGTGCTGACCCTGCAACTCTACGACGAGCCGTTCTACGTCCTGATGCCGGCCCAGCACCCGTGGACCCAGAAAGAATCCATCGACGCCGCCCTGCTCAACGACAAGAGCCTGCTGTTGCTCGGCGAAGGTCACTGCTTCCGCGATCAGGTGCTGGAAGCCTGCCCGACCCTGACCAAGGGCAACGACGGCGCCAAGCACACCACGGTCGAATCCAGCTCGCTGGAAACCATCCGCCACATGGTCGCGTCCGGCCTGGGCATCTCGATCCTGCCGCTGTCGGCGGTCGACAGCCATCACTACGCCCCGGGCGTGATCGAAGTGCGTCCGTTGTCGGCACCAGTGCCGTTCCGCACGGTGGCCATCGCTTGGCGCGCCAGTTTCCCACGGCCGAAAGCCATCGAGATCCTCGCTGACTCCATTCGCCTGTGCTCGGTTGCCAAACCTGCCGCGCCGGTCACGGCCGGTTAAGCCAGCGTCATGACTGAACTGTCGCAGGTGTCGGTCACCGCACTCAAGGGTGTCGGTGAAGCCATGGCCGAGAAACTGGCCAAGGTCGGCCTGGAAAACCTCCAGGACGTGCTGTTCCACCTGCCGCTGCGTTATCAGGATCGCACCCGCGTGGTGCCGATCGGCGCATTGCGGCCGGGGCAGGACGCCGTGGTCGAAGGCACCGTCAGTGGCGCCGACGTGGTCATGGCCCGGCGGCGCAGCCTCGTCGTGCGCTTGCAGGACGGCACCGGCGGCTTGAGCCTGCGCTTCTACCACTTCAGCAACGCGCAGAAAGAAGGCCTCAAGCGCGGCACGCGGATTCGCTGCTACGGCGAAGCCCGGCCCGGCGCGTCGGGGCTGGAGATCTACCACCCGGAATACCGCGCCATCAACGGCGACGAACCGCCACCGGTGGATGAAACCCTGACCCCGGTCTACCCGCTGACCGAAGGCCTGACCCAAGCGCGTCTGCGCCAGTTGTGCATGCAGACCCTGACCCTGCTCAAGCCGGCCACCCTGCCCGACTGGCTGCCGACCGAACTGGCCCGCGACTACCAACTGGCGCCGCTGGCCGACGCGATCCGCTACCTGCACAACCCGCCCGCCGATGCCGACGTCGACGAACTCGCCCTCGGTCATCACTGGGCCCAGCATCGCCTGGCCTTCGAAGAACTGCTGACTCACCAGTTATCGCAGCAGCGCCTGCGCGAAAGCATGCGCTCCCTGCGCGCACCGGCGATGCCGAAAGCCACCAAGCTGCCGGCGAAATACCTGGCCAACCTCGGCTTCAACCCGACCGGCGCGCAACAGCGAGTCGGCAACGAAATCGCCTACGACCTCAGTCAGCACGAACCGATGCTGCGGCTGATTCAGGGCGACGTCGGCGCGGGCAAAACCGTAGTCGCCGCCCTAGCAGCGCTGCAAGCGTTGGAAGCGGGTTATCAGGTCGCACTGATGGCGCCGACCGAGATCCTCGCCGAGCAGCACTTCATCACCTTCAAGCGCTGGCTCGAACCGCTGGGCATCGACGTGGCGTGGCTGGCCGGCAAGCTCAAGGGCAAGAACCGCGTCGCCGCGCTGGAGCAGATCGCCAGCGGCACACCGATGGTGGTCGGCACCCACGCGCTGTTCCAGGATGAAGTGCAGTTCAAGAACCTCGCGCTAGTGATCATCGACGAACAGCACCGCTTCGGCGTGCAGCAGCGTCTGGCGCTGCGGCAGAAAGGCGTCGGCGGGCGCATGTGCCCGCATCAACTGATCATGACCGCCACGCCGATTCCACGGACGCTGGCGATGAGCGCCTACGCCGACCTCGACACCTCGATCCTCGACGAACTGCCACCCGGCCGAACCCCGGTCAACACCGTGCTGGTCACCGACACCCGCCGCGTCGAAGTCATCGAACGGGTGCGCAGCGCCTGCGCCGAGGGCCGACAGGCCTATTGGGTGTGCACGCTGATTGAAGAGTCCGAAGAGCTGACCTGTCAGGCCGCCGAAACCACCTTCGAAGACCTCACCGCCGCCCTCGGCGAGCTGAAGGTCGGGCTGATCCACGGCCGCATGAAACCCGCCGAGAAAGCCGCCGTCATGGCCGAATTCAAGGCCGGCAACCTGCAACTGCTGGTCGCCACCACCGTGATTGAAGTCGGCGTGGACGTGCCCAACGCCAGCCTGATGATCATCGAAAACCCCGAGCGCCTGGGCCTTGCGCAACTGCACCAGTTACGCGGTCGTGTCGGCCGGGGCAGCGCGGTCAGCCATTGCGTGCTGCTCTACCATCCGCCGCTGTCACAGATCGGTCGCCAGCGCCTGGGCATCATGCGCGAGACCAACGACGGTTTCGTCATCGCCGAAAAAGACCTCGAACTGCGCGGCCCCGGCGAAATGCTCGGCACCCGCCAGACCGGCCTGCTGCAATTCAAAGTCGCCGACCTGATGCGCGACGCCGATCTGTTGCCCGCCGTACGCGATGCCGCCCAAGCCTTGCTCGAACGCTGGCCCACCCACGTCAGCCCGCTGCTCGACCGATGGCTGCGACACGGGCAGCAATACGGCCAAGTGTGAGCACCGTCGCAGTTTCTCAAAGCTCGTTCCAACCAAGCTGGTTATACTCCAGCAATTGTTTCAAAAACGGATACAGACCATGACCGAAGCTGCTCTCGCCCCCGAACTCCCGCACGCTCCGTCTGTTATTCGGCTGCTGCTCAACAAGCTGGGCATCGCCTACGAAGAAGTGCTCGACCACCACGGCCTCAATGCCTCGCGCAAAGTGCAGGCCGTGTTGCTGGATGACGCGGTCGGCGCGCTGATGGTGCTGTTTCCACAGAGCCAGTTGCTGGATCTCAACCGCCTCGCCGAGCTGACGGGCCGTCGCCTGACCGCCGTGTCCACCGAGCGCCTGGAAAAGATGCTCGGCAAACACAGCCTGAGCCTGCTGCCGGGCCTGCCGGCGCTGACCAGCTCGCCGTGCCTCTACGAAGAAAGCCTGCTGCGCGAGCCGAAGTTGCTGATCAACTCCGGCGAGCCGGGCCTGCTGCTGGAAATCGCCAGCGAAGACTTCAAGACCATGCTGACCAAGGCCAGCGCCGCCAACTTCGGCGAAGCCCTGAGCAGCATCCGCCCGAACCTCGACCGCCCGGACGATGACCGCGAGGAAATCACCCAGGCCGTGCAGGCGTTCACCGCGCGGCGCATCCAGCAGCGTCTGGAAGCGACCATCGAGATTCCGCCGCTGGCCGAAACCGCACAAAAAATCATCAAGCTGCGCGTCGACCCCAACGCCACCATCGACGACATCACCGGCGTGGTCGAAACCGACCCGGCGCTGGCCGCGCAAGTGGTGAGCTGGGCGGCGTCGCCGTACTACGCCTCGCCGGGCAAAATCCGTTCGGTGGAAGACGCGATCGTCCGCGTGCTGGGCTTCGATCTGGTGATCAACCTGGCGCTGGGCCTGGCCCTCGGCAAGACCCTGAGCCTGCCGAAAGACCACCCGCAGCACACCACGCCGTACTGGCAGCAGTCGATCTACACCGCCGCCGTCATCGAAGGCCTGACCCGCGCCATGCCGCGTGCCCAGCGCCCGGAATCCGGCCTGACCTACCTCGCCGGTCTGCTGCACAACTTCGGCTACCTGCTGCTGGCCCACGTGTTCCCGCCGCACTTCTCGCTGATCTGCCGCCACCTGGAGGTCAACCCGCACCTGTGCCACAGCTATGTCGAGCAACACCTGCTGGGCATCAGCCGCGAACAGATCGGCTCCTGGCTGATGCGCTACTGGGACATGCCGGACGAACTGGCCACCGCCCTGCGCTTCCAGCACGACCCGAACTACGACGGCGCCTACGCCGAATACCCGAACCTCGTCTGCCTGGCCGTGCGCCTGCTGCGCAGTCGCGGCATCGGCTCCGGGCCGGATGAAGACATTCCGGATGCGCTGCTGGAGCGTGTTGGCCTGACTCGCGATAAGGCCAATGACGTTGTCAGCAAAGTCCTGGAAGCCGAAGTCCTGCTGCGCGAACTGGCTTCGCAGTTCAGCCAGGCCTGATTTGCGCTCATAAAAAAGGCCCCACACTCAACCGAGTGTGGGGCCTTTGTATTTGATCGTTCCCACGCTCTGCGTGGGAATGCAGCCCATGACGCTCCGCGTCACAGCCTCACGCAATACTCAAGCAGCCTTGGCCTTCGCCTTCCGCGGCTTCAAATACTTCATCAACCCCTGAAACCACATCACCAGCGCCGGATTGCCCTTGAGCTGGATCGACTTGTCCTGAATCCCCTGCATGAACGCCAACTGCTTGTTCTTCGCCTGCATCGTGGCAAACCCGAACGCCGCATCCTTGAAGGCAATCGCAAACGCCGGCTCCGCCACCACCCCGGACTTGCTGGTAATGCGCTGGTCCTTCACCACGAAATGCCGCGCCACTTTCCCGTCCAGAGTCTGCAGCTGAAACACCAGATCCTTGTCACCCAACTGCTGCTGGAACGCGGGATTTGTCCGACTGGCCTTACCCATCAACAGACCCAGCATCCACAGAAGAAAACGAAATTTCATGCGCACAGCCTCAAAAGGAAAATGAACGGCTGGGGGAGTGTAAGGGATTCGGACGGATTCGCCACTATCTTGGATTTATAGAAGACGATGTAGGTTTTTCCCGGCCAGATGACTACCAAGTCACGATTTAACCCTCTGGGCTTGATCGTTCCCACGCTCTGCGTGGGAATGCATCCCGTGACGCTCCGCGTCACACCATCCCCCCGTCCTACACCTGAAGAAACACATTCCTGTAGGAGCTGCCGGAGGCGGCGATCTTTTGATCTTCTACCTCGCAAATCCTTGGGAAATGTCCTTCAAACTGCAGTGCTGTCCATGAACTAGGCAGGCTGGACCATCGTCGATAGCCTCTGTGTGTCGCCGCAAAATCGGTGACCGGATGTGCAAGTCCGAAAACCGGGGCAAATCTTTCCAACTCCAAAGGATTTACACCGATGATCGATCCAACCCTCACTGACGAAGAAGTTTCTCCCTACGAATTCCCAGACTCGAAGAAACTCCATGAAGCCGCCGAACGCGCCCTCGACCACCACTTCAAACCCAGAGCCCCACGCCCCAAACGCCTGGGCGGCCTGTTCGCCCTCTGCCCCAACGCCGACGCCGAAGCCCTCATGGCCAACGCCTCCGAAGACCTCCTGTCCATCAGCGCCATCGCCGCCAACCTGGCCGACGACCTCGACGGCCCCCGCCGCTCGATGGCATTGGGCCTGAGCAGAATGGCGGACGGTGTGCGGTTGATGGTGGAAGGCACGCTCGATCACATTGAGTTTCGGGAGTATCAGGCCAAGCCGTAGCTGAATTGCGGGCGGAAAAAAGGGGACGTTGAGTCCCCTTTTCTGATCTTCGGCAACAGCAACTAGCGAAAGTCCTCTGCGCTTTTTGATCGCGACTCCAACCCTTGGAGCGCCGCCCGGTTTATGAAGGAATAACTTCCTGAGCCGCATCGCTGCCTGAATACAACCTTGTCCTCCTTGAGCACCGTCAGAAAACTCACGAAGGCCTGGCTAACAAGGTAGGTATACGCACCGCTTTTGAACTTGATGATGTTCAGGTTCACGCTCCCTTCCGACGCATCTACAACAAAGAATTTTCCCTTGGGTGGCATAGCATTCTTCGGGTAGACCATCTCGATGTTCCCCGGCACACCGTAACGGTACTGAACAGAACCGGCCGTGGGCTTGCTGTTTCCCCGCGCACAAACAGAAACCGTCTTGCCGCCCTCCAGCGGGCAGCTGAAGTAGATGTCTTCGTCATCCGAGCACAACGTTCCATCCTGCCCGTGCTTCAACGGCGCCGTCTCCTGCGAAACGCGCTTCGGCGCTTCCGCGATATCAGCACAGTTGGACAGGCAAACCAGTTTCGAAAGATCCGGAACATCGCTTACAGTAAACAGGTACGTCGCTGAACCCTCACGGTTGCGGTCGTGATAAACGGGAACACTGACGGCCAGCCCTTTGGCCGACACCGGCACCTTGGTATCCCCGCCCGAGACGACCCAGCCTTCGGCCTCCCCGCACAACGCCTCCAAAGCGACCTCACTGAACGAATCTTTCGTAGGCACGGCGAACGGCTTGGCATCACCTCGGCAGTCGTAGCCATGCCAGTAGGGCCCGGTGTTCATATCAATGTCGATCGAGAAAACATAAGCGCCGTCGAGCACAACTTTGCCGCTGTCATAGGTGAAAACCAGCCAACGGCGCGACTTCGCCTGGGAGTAATTTTCTTCCTGAAGGATGTAGCGCTCGCCATCTCGATACAGCCAGAAGTCACTCATCGCCCCTGCCGGCTCCGCCGTCTCGGAAAGGCGCTGCTCGGAATGTGCGTCCATCAGAAAGTTGTCCTTCAGCGCCAGCGCGCAGTCGCTGCCAACGTCCCTGCACGACGTGAGTGACGGGAACATCGGCCCCGCCACCGCAGAGAAAGAACACAGCAATAACGCGATCAAACCTAATCTTTTCAACTTGCCACCTGTTTCAAAGCGAGTAATCCATCACTTCTTCCAGCTGCCAGCATGGCCCACGGACAAACCGATACTCAACGCGATAAAGCGCACAAACATGTTCAATTTTTCATTCCCTGAAAGACGGATCGCTCAACTACACGTTGAGGTATTTTCTGCGCCTTACCGTCCGCACTTATCGCGTCGCGGTACTGGCTGTAATAGCGCTGCGCTTCGTCTTTGCGATCAAGGCGCCAGAGTGAATCGGCGATGTTCAACATCAGCACGGTGCGCTTACCGACGGCCTCAACGCCGCGATAGAACTTCAGTGCAGGCTCATCTTTGCCGCCCTCGGCCAAGTAAAAGCCCAAGTCGTTATAGGCCTGAACATTTTGCGCCGGGGGATGACACGCCATGTAGGACTCTGGACTTAAAAAGACCAGCCCCCATTCGATGGACTCTGCGCGGGATTGCGCCGGCTCGTGACTTGAGACATGTTTCAGCAAGTCCTTTGGGGACCTCGTCTCCAGGGCGGGAGTGAGCATATCGCCGTCGCCGGTAACCCATTGATTGCCCTTCCACTGGCCGACACAAAAAGTGGCCGAACGATCAGCCAGCACGCAACCGGTCTCCATTGAGATAACCGTGCAATGCTGTTGCGACACTAGCTTCTCTTCACCGTTTTCGTCCGACAACATGCCGAAGATCACCGGGTCGAGCAGCAAGGTTTTCTTGTCAGGACTGAGCATATTGGAGTGCCCATCGGCGCCAATGTCGACGCCAAAGAGCGGGAAGGTTTTGCCATTGCCGGTGAACCATGCGGTCGCCGAATCCACACCGGGCATCGTCCATTCTGTAGCCCGAAACGACACCGTGTTCCCGTCGACACCGACTATTGGCGGGTCCTCGGCAAAGGCGCTCATAGCACCGAACAGACAGCCAACCATCGATACCCACTTAAGGCTGCCCGCGAAAAGATGCTGATTCATGGAAAATTCCCTTTGGCGTTAACCGGCCTGTTGTCCAGCCAGGCACTTTGCGTAGCCGTCGGCGAATTTGGCATCGAATGAAAGTTCTACCGGCTCTTCCAGTTCAGCCGAGGTATTGAGCAACATCCGAGTGGCCGGGGTGTATTTGATCCACCCGATGGTGCCGGTGCCGTCCGTATCAAAGAGCAACTGGGCTCGCACCCTTTCACCGTCGTCTTCATCAATCAGCAGATCGACCTTGTCCTTGCCGACATAGCGAAACGGGAAGTCGCTGCTCCTGACCATTTCGGTGAGATAGCCATAGCAACTCCCTGCATCGGCAGTTGCCGGAATGGCGTAGGTGAGGGGCAACAGTAGAAGTGCACTCAGCATGGGCCGAATGGAAAAGCGGTTCATCCAATCATCCTTAATCAAACGGCGACGCTCACAAGTCTTTGAACGTCTGCAGCCGGAACTCATTGTTCACAAACTCGAAGTAGCGGGTTCTGTAGCGGCTTTCGTATGCATTCGGCAGCCCGCCGACAACCTTCCCCGTGCGCGCATCCAGCACTTCGCCGCACAGGATGCTGCCGCCACGCTGTAACTCCGTTCGGTCATCGCAGGCTTATTCAAAAGCCATGCTGCGCACCGCTGTTTTGATTTGTTCAAATCCTTCGGCGCTGATCGCCAACGGGGTGGCCGAGCCTGATTCCGCCGAGCCGATCAACACGCTTTCGCCGCGCAGCAGGCAAAACGCGACGCGAGTGATGTGGCGTCGTGACTTGTCATGAAAACCGAAGATAAAACCCGAAGACTTCTCTCCACCTAATGTCTCGAAGGTGTATCTGTTCTTGGGCCCCGCCAGCGACGTAGGCTCCCAACCATGATCGGTCAGGGTCGCCGGGCATCTACGGTCGTTGTCATCACGCAGGACTTGCAGCGCAATGGAGTCATTTTCCGGAGGCTTCCGGGCGGTCAGCAAGGAGAAGCTATCAGCGCTTTCACACACCGCGCCAAACCACGGCTGGCTCAAGTTACCGGACTTCTCGAAATGCCAGTCATAGCCACTCGACGTTTCCGCCTGCCACATGCCAGGTGCGCTGGCCCGAGTGGGCAGTTGTTTGCCCGCGACAAACACCAGATAAAAGCTTTCGAACGTCAGCCATTGATCCTGTAACAGCGGCATGGAGAACCGGCATGAATCCAGTTCGACAGCTGCCTGGACAGGGCCGTGTGCAACAGCTGACAGGCCCGACTTATTGCCGACCGCAATGACATCGGCGGCCACAGCCGTCTGTACCAGAGCAATACAGCCGAGTAGCGAACCCAGCAGCCATGAAGGCTTGATCAAACCCATCAATCCATATCCCTGTGCATAACGTTATCGACCACTTCTTGACAGCAGTCGGCTCATCCTTTGTTCGCAGGATTGATCAGCTCTAGCTCACCATCGAGGTACAGCACCTCACACCCCACCCAAGCTGGATCAACCTGCGGCATCACCGCCGAAGGCTTACGCAGCTCCCGCAACAACGTCGAACCATGCGACAACCGCCCACCCATCCGCGCAATCACCGCCCGCGCTGCCTGATAGTGCGCGTGACGCCCCGGATCGAGGGTGTCTTCCAGCAAGATGTCTTCGCCAAGGATGCCCCGCACCTGCCCCGGGTAAATCATGAATCCGGTGGCTTGTTCGGCACCTTCGCGGCCGTCCTGCCAGAAGCTGCCGTCGCGCGTGCGGATGTCCGGGTGCGGCGCAAACCAGTGTTCGCGATCCGCCAGTGGCATAGCGTGATGCAGGCGAAAGAAGATTCGCATCAGGTTATCGCGATACCACTCGCGCACTTGCAGGTAGTAACCACGCAGGCCCGGCAGGCCGGTCGAATGAGCGAGGCGGATCAGCCCTGACCATTGCGGGAAGGCCTGTAGTGGCAGCTCGCTCGACGCAGGTCGAGGTGTGGCCGGATCGGTCTCCCACGGCAGTCGATGGGGGCTGTTTTCCAGGTTGTCGTAAGCGGTCGGCGGTCGGCCCAGCCAGTCTCCGCCGCTGCTGGCCAGCGCCGTGGCGATGCACAGATTGCCCTGCACCACGAACACATAAAACCGGGTGAACCAGTCGGCCAGTTGCTGACCGTCAGCACCTTGGGCGACGAGGTCGGTCAGCTCCCGGTCGAAGCGCTGCAAGCCGTGCTCAAGGCTCAGCAAATGCCCGCGAGCGATTCGCTGCATGCGCAGAAACAATGGCAGCGAACGCAACATCCGCAGCGGTCGCCACGGCAGATGCGGAGTCGCGCCGCCGACTTCACCTGCATAGTTGCTGGCGCTGATGCCCCAGTCGGCTAACCGTGCGAGAAACAGGTCGTTGTTGATGTAGGACGCGCCGCCAAACACGGCCGTGAACGGCTCGTTGTCCTGCAACACCCGCGCATCCCAACGGGCCATGATCGCCGGAATGCTCGCGGCGGCCCGGCGCTGGGCGTACTCCACCAGCACGCTGGGTTGCGGCGGCAGGATCTCGGCGATGTTGGCGGCCGTCAGGTGGCGGCGCCAGCCGTAGTCGCTGATCGGCCGGTATTGCAGCAGCCACAGTTGCGTACCGTCCCAGGCCCATTCGACATCGCCGGGCACATAGTGGAACACCCGCAAGACATCCTGGAGAAAGCGCCACAGCACGTCTTCGGTCAAACCGTGCGTGGCCGTGAACGTGCCACTGCGCCAGGCTTCGCCGACCCGCGAAAGCGTCGCTCGTTCCGGGCTGATCTGGCCGTCGGCAAGGGACTCAAGATGACCTTCAACCCATTCGAGTTCCACCGACAGATGACGCACAAACGCGATGCCCGACACCTGCGGCGTGATGAAGCGCTGCACCACCACTTCCTCGACACCTTCGGCAGTCAGCGCGGCAATGCGCGCCGGCACGTTGGCGGACGGCTCGCGCAGGTAGGTCGTGCTCAAACCGGCATTCGCCGAGTCAGCCTGATCTTCGCCATAACTGGAAGAACGCACCGCCCAGGTCGCCTCCGGTTGGCGGGCGAGGAAGGTCGGTAGTCGCGGATCGTTGCAATCGTTGAGGGTCAGCGCCGCCGGCACCGGCAGCCGGGCCAGTTCCGCCAGACGCAAACGCCCGCCCTTGGTGTGCGCGACAAACCCGCGTTCGCCCGACTCCAGCCACTGCGCAAACTGCGCGGGCGCGTCGATCCACGGGTAATGACCCCAACCGGGTTTCAGGCTGATGGTCAGGTCTGCGCGCGCAAGAATCGCCGACCATGCGGCGGCTTGTTCGATGCCGAGCACCTTGTCCTGATCGCCCCAGACCAGTTCGACCGGGTCGGTGATCCACTCCAGCAATGGCAGCGCGGTGTCGGCACGGATCAGATCCCAGTGCGGCACAAACGCACGGCAGCGCGCATAACCGGCGCCCATGCGCTGATACTGCGCGGGCGTCCAGGTCTGGTTGGAGAACTTGCGTGCGAAGAGTGTGGGCTTGTTCGACAGCAACCAATGAATGGACTTGCGGATCGGCAGCGGAGACATCAGCGCCGGCAATCGGCGCTGCCACAAAAAGGCGCCCACCGGCGCCAGCAACACACTGCGAGAAAAATGTCCGGGCCGACGTTGCAGCGCATGCAGCACCAGCAACGCGTTGACCCCGACGGCCATGATCGCGCTGCTTTTTTGCGTCATCGCCAACAAGGTCTGCGCATAAGCCGCCAGATCCTCGCAGGGCGGCTGCGGGTTGGTGCCGAAGCCCGGCAGCTCCAGCGGCACCACGGTGTAACGCTGAAAATGCGGCAGCGCGTCATCCCACCAATCGGCGGCGCTGCCGTTGCCGGCCAGCAGGTACATCAGGGGCTTGCTCATGGGCGATCCTCAGGCCAGATCGCGCAGCGCGGCGTCGAGGGTCGGATAGCGGAACGTGTAGCCCGCCTCGCTCAAACGCTGCGGCACCACGCGCTGACCGTCAAAGAACAACTGAGCCATTTCCCCGGCCAAAGCACGCACTGGCGCGGCTGGAATGTGGAACCACACCGGGCGCTTGAGGACTTTGCCGACGTTCTCGGCGAACGTTGCCTGACTGACGGTTTCGGGCGCGACCATGTTGTAGGTGCCGCGCAAATTTTCATCGTGGAAGGATCGAGCGATCACCTGAATCACGTCGTCGCGATGCACCCAGCTCATGATCTGCCGACCATCGCCCATGCGTCCGCCGAAACCCAGGCGAAACGGAATCAGCAACGGCAACAACGCACCGCCCGGCCCGAACACCACGCCGAGGCGCAGCACCACCTGGCGCACGCCAAACTGCGTGGCGGGTTGCGCCGAAGCCTCCCAACGCGCACAGAGCTCGGCCATGAAACCGTCACCCTTGCAGGCCTGTTCATCGAGGCTTTCGCTGGCATCACGCACGCCGTAGAAACCGATGGCCGAGGCCTGAATCCACAGCGCGGGTTTATGGCTTGTGTGCTTCAGCCAGGTCATCAAGGCTTCGGTGGTATCGACCCGACTGGCGAGCAATTGCGCCTGCCGCTCGGGGCTCCAGCGTGGACCAGCGACCGGTGCGCCGGCGAGGTTGATCACTACGTCGAAGGGTTCGTCACGGCCGAGTTCGCTCAACGACCGCACACAGCGAACGCGACCGTCGAACAGGTTCGCCGCTTTCAGCGGATCACGCGCCAACACGCTGACGGTGTGGCCGGCATCGAGTAATTGATTGACTACGGCTTCACCGATAAACCCGGTACCCCCGGTGATCAGCACACGCTTGTAGGCGCCGCCGGCAAACGGGTTGGATTTGCTCACGGTCCTTTCCGGCGGGGATTTCCGACGATCATGGCGCAGCAGCCAGATCAGCGGCGGCAACAGCACCAGCAGCGCGAAACCGTCGAGCCACAGATGCGACCAGACCTGTTGTTGAGCTGAAAGCCACATGTCCTGCGGCGCCCATAACAGCACGCCCGCCATCAACCATCCCCAAATTGCGGGAGCTTTAAGACGGTTGCCGAGGTGCACCAACGCGAGCATGTACAGCGAATAACTTTGCAGCGTCGCGCCGAACAACGCGAGCCACCAGACCTGCTGCTCGTGACCGGCAGCAGGAACCGTATCCGCGCCCCAAAACGCGAGTTCGAGGGTGTGCAAATAGCCGTCGAGTAATCCGGAATGACCGGCCCAGGTCAGCGTGAGACCGGCGAGCACATGCACGATCGCGGCGGCATACAGCCAAAGCACCATCGCGGGGCGAAGAGAGAAAGAGGGGACTGGCATTCCGTGTCCTGAGCGCGTTCCTTGAGGGCGGGGAGTTTAAAGGAGACAGGAAGAATACAACCCGTCTCCTTCCAACTCACTTCAATGCTTTGATGGTTGGATCTTGATAGCTTGAGTCAATTTCAATACCCGCCTTTTCCGCCTTGTCTTCTCGGGACTTCCGAATAGCAGCATATTCTTTCATCTTGGCTGGCAGCAGCTCTTTCCAACGCTTTTTATCATCAGCCTCGGTGAAAGCAGCACTCCAGTATTCACGCTCGGTGGTGAAGCTCAAACTTACCAAATACGTTCCGCGCTCATCAGGAGCATCATCAGAGTCTCGCCGCCATGCTTGCAACGTAAGATGATTGCCATCCTTATAAAAATGCCAATTGTAGAATTTACCGACTTTCAACCATCGCTCATGATCAAGATTATAGTTCGGATCCAGCCACGGGTGACTTAATACGTTATCACCCATGACTTCATCAGCTGAGTTAATTTTGCCAATTTGACTTCCTGAAATTCTAGGATCAGAAGGTGCGTAATAGTGTACCCAGCCCGCCTTCTTTATATTTTTTATAAGATCGTATAAAAACGCTCGATACTCATCATGCTTGCTTCCATCCGGGAGGCTACGAACTGATAAGTCGAGGTTCTCCACAGTAGTGCCCACCTCACCATCTACTGCAGTACTGACACTCGCAACCTGGTCTAGACGCAGAGATTTATTCACCTCGACTGATGGAAGGTCTTCATCACCGAATGACTTTTTAACTTTATACCAGCACATATCCACATCAGAAATGCACTCTTTTGAAAAAGACACAGGAGAACTAGAAAGTAGATTGTTTATCTCCTCACCAATCTCAACACTGATTAACTGGGTTTTGTTTGCCATGGAAACAGTCCCTACTTTGTCTGAGTCACCGCATGCAGCGAGCAATAAAAAAAACAACAACCCGTAAAATTTCATTTTCGGCTTTTCCAAGTAGAAATCGTCTCTATTTGCTGCTCCATATAATCTTTCTTTTGCCCCATCATTTTATGGTATTGCTTTGCAATTTCCAGAATAAACTCCATTCGATCAGACTCGTTAAACAAGTCCCCTTTAGTCATCTGAACCCGCAACTCCTTATTATTTACATCGCAGGCAGAACTGAAAGAAGCAACCCGCAACGGTACAAACGGTGCACCCTCAGCGGCAGCTTGTGTCTGCAGAACTTTCTGAAACAAAAAGCCGTTATAGATAAGCGGTTGAAGAATTCTTCTTTGTTCATGATCAGCAATTGCCAATAGTGATTGCTGTTGAATATTTCGTTTCGCAACCGGATCAGATGTCGTCTCGGATTTTTTTATGAGGTTGAAGCCTGCAGTGATGTCAGGAGTCAGTCCCAGATTTTTCAGAACAGGTAGTGCTTTATCCGCCCAAGGCAACTCATCGATATTCATCTGAACTTGCGCATCGCAGCTCTTCGCGTTTCGCTTCGGGGCACAGTCATTAAATTGCTCCGGATATTTTTTATAGAACCAATGCCAGACAAAAATATCCTGAAACAGCCAAAAGTTGCCCATGCCGAGGCCATTTTTGCCTATTTTGTAGGGGATCTGAAATGGCAACGGCACTATGCCTGTCAGGTACGGTTCCGAAGGAATGTAATCGAGACCACACATGACTTGCTTGCTCGCGAAAGCTGCCAATCCCATCCAGTAAAAGCGTCCCTTCAAGTCAGGTTTGCCGTCCTCACCACGCTCTAGGTAAAACTCAGCATAGGCTGCTGCAATGCGCGCGGCTCGTGCGCTGAAGTCACCCACCAATACCATTTTGCTCGACGAAGAAAACCAGCTCTTTTCTGAGACACTCAGTCGGCTGATAGCCTCTTGCTGCCCCATCGTCCACAGCTTGTCGCATTTCAACGTGATGTCTTGAACGGAGCAGCTTTGGTTATTGGTTTTGAATGTAGCAACGGGTGCGCTCATTTATTTCTACTCGCTTCGTAATCGTCGGAGCCTTCCGGCACGATGAGTTCGTCCCACATCAGATGGACCTCAGCGGTTTCCTCGCTGTCAGTCACCACACGCGGATGCAGACCATCTGCGTTGCTTTTGGAGATTTTAGGAGCGACCGACGAAGGGACAATAATCGCTGCCTTCACAGACTTTATGGGTTGACCGAGCCCGGTCACAAAACGGATTTGTTCGTCATACTTCGGACTATTGGCAGTACCAGACTTCAGTGTGTTCCCCGCCCTAGCCTGATCCGCAATCAGCGGAATGACCGGTGCCAGAATGCCAATTCCCGTACCGCTTCCTGCCGAGCCTCCGGCATTGATCTTCACCACCGGTCCAACCACCGTCACACCACCGCCATCGAGCTTGATAAAGCTCCCACCGCCCAGAATGGTCAGTTCGGTGCCAGCCTCAATCACCATCTTGTCGCCAGACTTCAGGTGGATCTCTTTCCCCACACTGGTCAACTGGGCGGTACCGAGTTTGATGTGCTGGCTTTCTCCTACCGTCAGGTGATCGTCGGCTTTCGCTTCGATCTTGCGGTCGCTGATGGTGGTGCGGTGTTCTTCAGCCTTCAGCTCGGTATAGGTGTTTTTCACCACCGTGTCGTGACGTTCATTCCCGACGCGAATCTTCTGGTCGTGCTCAACGTTCTCATCCCAGTCGCGCTGGGCGTGGATGAAGATTTGTTCGGCGCCTTTTTTGTCTTCGATGCGCAGTTCGTTGTAACCGCCGCCACCCGGGGAGCTGAGGGTTTTGAAGACGGTGCGGGTTTTGTTCGCCGGGAGGGCGTACGGCACCGGGTTTTCCTTGTGGTACAGGCAGCCGGTGACCAGTGGTTGGTCGGGGTCGCCTTCGAGGAAGGTGACGAGGACTTCCATGCCGATGCGCGGGATGGAGATCGCGCCGTAGCGGTCGCCGGCCCAGGAGCTGGAGACGCGCAGCCAGCAGCTGGTCTTGTCGTCGGCCAGGCCTTCGCGGTCCCAGTGGAATTGCACTTTGATGCGGCCGTATTGGTCGCAGTGGATTTCTTCGCCTTTGGGGCCGGTGACCATCGCGGTCTGGCTGCCAAGCACGCGGGGTTTCGGGTGCTCCAGCGCGGGACGGTAGAACACGTCCCACGGGGTGGCGAGGAAGGTGTTGCGGTAGCCCTGGTGGAAGTCATCCTTGTTGTCGGTGGTGTCGCTGGTTACCGACTCTTCGAGGACTTGCGGTTGTTTGCCTTCGTGGAAGATTTCGGTGAGCAGCCAAAGGTCGTTCCACTCGCTGCGCGGGTGGTCGGACATTTCCATGAAGTGGCCGCTGACCAGTTTGGTCTGATCGCCGCGACCTTCGGCCTGGCGGTAGTCGGCGCGGTGGCGTTCGAGGGCGCGCTGGCTGAGGAACTTGCCGCGCGCGCGGTCGATGAAGCGGCCGGGGTAGTCGTAGTCTTCCAGATCCGGTTCAGTGCTCTCGCCATCCGGTTTGTACGCGGCTTCCATTTGCAGGCGCGGTTTTTCGAAGTCGTAGTCGCGGCGGGTGGTGCGGCTGGTGCGGGTTTCCAGACGCAGCTTGAAGCCCTTGATCACCGGCTCTTCGGCGACCATGCCGCTGCCCTGCACATAGGCGGTGGGCTGGCCGAGATTCGGGAACACGGTCTGGTCATCGCCGAACACCAGCAAATGGCCCTTCTTGCTGTGCTGGAAGTGGTAGTGAATGCCTTCCTCTTCACACAGACGCTGGACGAAGTGCAGGTCGGTTTCGTCGTACTGCACGCAGTAGTCGCGATCCGGGCACGGCTGGCTCAACTGAAAGCTGTAGGCATTGCCCTTGATGCCGTGCTCGTCGAGGATCAGCGCGATGATTTTCGGCGCCGACATCTGCTGGTAGATGCGCTGGTTGGTGCGGTGATGCAGGTATTGCAGCTGCGGCACCAGCGAGACCTTGTAGCGGGTCAGGCGTTTGCCGGCATCGCCCTGGGCGACGCGGTAGATCTGGCCGTGGATGCCCGAACCCTGCGGATCGAGCGCGAGGAACGCCTGTTTGTGCAGGAGTTTTTCCAGGTCCAGGTCGGGGTTTTCGCTGACCAGTTCGAGGTCGAAACGGAACGGCTGGCTGATGCCTTCGGTGCCGGTGAACGACAGCACTTGCAGGTCGCCCACGTAGTCTTCAACGGTCAGGCTGAAGTGCGTTTCGTTAGCTGGGTTGAACATAAAGTGCTCCCTGTTCGAATGTCATCCGTTACGCCCGCAGTCGCAAACGCTGCAGCCAGGACGAAGTGGCGCCCAAGGCGTCACGCAATTGGTCGACAGAGATAGTGCGCTCTGCCGCGTCAAAGGCCAGCGCGGTGCGCAGCGCGGGCCAGCAGTGTGTTGGCAGATTTGCCGGGGCTTGCAGTTCGCGATCCAGGTGTTCGTCACGGGCCTGGGTCGAGGGCAAGCGGCGGAACGGGTGTTTGCCGCCCGCCAGTTCGTAAATCACGCAGGCCACGCCGTACACGTCCGCGCTGGCCGACAGCGGTTGGCCCTCAAGCAGTTCGGGGGCGGCGTAGCCCGGGGTCCAGGCGTTGAAGCGCTCGCGGCTCAGGTGCGGCAGGCCGGGCAGGATGCCTTCCTCGGCTTGCCCGAGACCGAAGTCGAACAGGCGCACGCCGTCTTCGCTGAGCATGACGTTGCTCGGTTTCATGTCACCGTGCAGCACGCCGCGACGGTGGGCGTAAGCCAGCGCGTCGAGCAGCGGCAGCGCGATGTCGCGCAGTTCTTTCCACGGCAGACCCAGTGGTCGCTCGCAGAGCAGTTTGTCCAGCGTCAGGCCACGCATGAGTTCCATGGTGATGAAGGCCCGCTGGCAATCGGTGTCGACTTCGAACGTGTGCGGTCGCAGCACGTTGTCGTGGCGCAGGCGTCGGGTCAGGGCGAACTCGCTGTAGAGCAAGGCACTGGCGTCCGGCGACTCGGCAAATTCTTCGCTGAGGATTTTCAGCGCAATGTAAGGATCGGGATCGCCGAACTGTTCGTGCAGCAGATCCCGGGCCCGGTAAACCGCACCCATGCCACCGGCCCCGAGCAGACGCTCGAGGTGGTAACGGCCTGCCAGAACATCCGGCAGTGCGCCGACGCTGGCCTTGGTCGGCGCCAGCGCGGGTTCGGCGTTGTGCTGCTTTGCAAAAGCGAAATAGGTCAGGTTGTTGGCCTGCTCTTCGCTCATCAGCAAGTCGTCGACTGAGGATTCGATTTCAGTCATTGGCGGATCACCACGGCAGTCAGATTGTCGCGAGCGGCGCCACGCAGGGCGCCGTCGAACAGACGTTCCAGCGCCACATGCGGCGCCGCCAGGCTGAGGGCATTGCCGAGGGCATCGCTGCTCAGGCCTTGATACAAACCATCGCTGCACAGCAGGAACACATCGCCCGGATACACCTCGAGTTCCAGCACATCCAGGGTCAGTTGTTCCGCCGCGCCCACCGCCCGGGTCAAGGCCTGGGCTGCCGGGTGCGCCGCTGCCTGTTCGACGCTCATCTGCTGCTCGTCGATCAGTTGCTGCTGCAGCGAATGATCCTTCGACAGCTGATACAACCGCTGCCCGCGCCAAAGGTAGCAACGGCTGTCGCCGGCCCAGATGCAGGCCGCGCGATTGCCGTCCACCAGCAGCGCCACGACGGTGCTGCCCATGATGCTGTCGTGACGCCCGGCGGTGACGGTCAGCTCTTGCCCCAGGCGCCGGTTCAGCCAGTGCAGGCACTGGCGGATGGCTTTGAGGCGTTCGTCGAAGTCTTCGTGTTGCGGCAGTTCAGCCAGGCTGGCGACGATCAACTGGCTGGCGATGTCACCACCCTGATGACCGCCCATGCCGTCCGCGACCACCCACAGCCCATGCTGCGGGGTGTCGAGGAAGGCATCTTCGTTGCGCGACCGCACCTTGCCCGGGTCGGTTCGCGCCGCGCTGCGCCAGGGACTGGCCACCAGCATCAGAGCTGCACCGGCATACGGAAGGTACGCATCACGCCCATGTCGAACGGGTTCGGCGTGCGCTGGCTGGTCAGCAGGTAGTTGGCGCGCAGGCCACCTACGTCGGCTTTCAGCACCAGCACGTCGCGACCGGTCAGGTACTCGGTCTGCATCAGGTCGAACAGACGGAACAGCGACCACGGGCCGGAGTTCTTCTCGATGCCAATCGGGCGCCCGGCCATCTTGTCCATGACCAGGCTGGTGCGACCGTCTTCAGCATCGGTCGGCCACTTGAAGGTCATGGGCAGGATCGGACCGTGGCGGTATTCCATGGTCTTGTCACCGAACTTGAACTCGGAACGGCTGACCGCCGGATCGAGGGTGTACGGCTCAAGCTTGAACTGCACGGTCGGCTCGGCCGGGTTGATCGAGAAGAAGCTCTGGCGAATGTTCAGTGCAGCCGCCATCTGGTCGAGGAAGACCTTGGACACCGGCAGGCTGCGACCGTCGATGCTGCGCATCCGATAGTTGCCCGGATCACCGCTGACGAATGGACGCATGTAGCTGTCGAAGAAGCGGTCGATGGTGCCTTGAGCCCGGAAGAACTCGCGGAAATCGCTGATCGCCACGTCGCTGGTGCTCGACGCGCTGAACGGGTAACGCTTGCTGATGGTCTTGCCATACACGCTGTACAGCTCGTTCTGATAACGGCCGTTCAGGTATTGGTAGGCATCGTTGAGCACCAGGCGCCACGAGTCTTCGGCCAGCACGTTGAACCACACACTCAGCGGACGCGGCAGACGACCCGACGCATTGCGCAGGTTGGTCAGCGCATCACGCTGGCCGCTCATGCGGGTCTTGGCCAGTTCGAACGCGGCCTGCTCCGGCGTGCTGGAACGGGCGAGGCCCGCCAGTTGCAGTTGCAGGTCGTTGAGCGCGGTGAAGGCCGGGGTCAGGTCAGCGGCCGGGCCGTTGTTGTCGTCGAGCAACTTGTGCAGCGGCTCGAAGCGACGTTGCAGGGATTTCTTGGCGGTGTCCGGCAGGTTCTTCGCCACGTTCAGGGCCGAGGCCTTGTCCGCTGCCGCCGCGGCGAGTTTGCCCACCTTGCCCAGTTTGCCTTTCTGTCCGGCCAGCGCATCAGCCGCGTCACCCGCCTCGTCCACCGGATCGGCAGCGGCCGGGAAGCGGGTGTTCTCACGCACTTCGGTCAGCAGCGCCAGCACTGGCGAGTTGGCCGAGGTCAGGCCCGCCAGTTGTTCGGCGCCTTCACCGGCATCACTGATCGGCGGCAGTGCCACCTGGCCAACGGCCTCGCTCCAGTAGTTGGCGTAGTCGCGGAAGTACAGTTGCTCCAGCTCGACCATCAGGCGACGCAAGTCCATGTCGCTGATGCCCGCGCCTTCGCCCAGCACCCAGTTGTCACGCAGGATGTCGGTCACCAGCGACGCGCCTTGCACCGAGAAATACTGCTGATAACCGGTCTGGGTGTAGAAGCCCGGGATCACGTACTCGGTGCCGATGAACAGCGAGCCCTGCGGACCGAGGTGCTGGCTGAAGCGATAGTCCGGCAGGTTGCGCGCCTGCTCGCGGAGCATGCGGTAGACCACGTTTGCCAGCGACTCACTGCGCAGGACCTGACGCGCCTGAGTCACCAGTTGCTCGTTGAGCGGATAGATAAACGGCAGCTTCAGCAGACGCTCCAGATGCGCATTCAAACCGTTCTGCACCGCGGTGTTGCCGTTGTAGCGCTGGGACCAGTCGGTAGCGACCCAATCCTTGAGCCACGCCGCGTCACGACGATCCTTCATGTTCAGCATCAGGTACGCGCGCAGGCTGTTGATCAGCTTTTCGCGGTCCTTCATGTTGGCGCGGATCTGGCCTTCGAGCATGGTTGCAACGCGTGGCAGCAGTTGCTTTTCAAGCTCGCGCTCGTAAGCCTCCTTGACCACCGGATTGACGTCCTGGCCCTGATACAGCCCCATCCGCTCGTGGTACGCAGCGTCGCCTTTCTTCGAGAACACTTGAGTCGCGGCGTAGCTGGTGTCGAGGGTTTTCAGCGTGCCCATGGCGTCATCGCGCGGCGACAGCGCCGTGCGCTGCTGGGTCCAGTTCTGCGCCAGGTTGCGCAGGTTTTCCAGACGCTCCCAGTTGGCCGAGAAACCACCGGCCCAGAGCATGCCGAACAGCACCAGCGCGCCCAGTGCACCGACGTACAACGCACGCTGGCCCCAATGGATGCGGCTGCGCTCGCGCTTGTCCAGACCGGCCAGATCGGCCTCCGGGAAAATCACTCGGCTGAGCAAGTGGTGAATGAAACGCGAACGACCGCTGCGCAACGTCGGCAGCACGCCGGCGCTCATGCCCAGACTCGCGCCGATGCCGGCGGTGGTCGAATCCATTTCGTGGGTCAGGTGCGGGGCGCTGGTCAGGTAGAAACCACGCAATAGCGTCGCACGCTGGTAGCGGTTGCCGGTGAACGCCATGTCGACGAACAGGCACAGACGCTCGCCGATCTGGCCCATCTGGTGCGGGAAGTCGAGGATGCGGCCACGGCGCTGGGTGTCGCGCTCGGAGTGCATGCGCATGATCACCTGGCTGTTGAGGCGACGCAGCAGCTCTTCGAACTCACCGCGCAGCACAGCCACGTCGGTGCCGATCTGATCCTTGCGGAAACTGGTCCCCAGCACCTGATCGCTTTCTTCGCGGGTCAGTTGGTCGAAGAACTCGTCGAAGCCCAGCAGCTTGTCAGCCTTGCTCAGCACCAGATACACCGGCACGTCGACGTGCAGCTTCTGATAGACGTCTTGCAGACGCGCACGCACCTGGCGAGCCAGGGTGTCGATGTCCTGCTCGCTGCCACTGGTGAGGGTTTCCACCGGAATGGTCACCAGCACGCCGTTCAGCGGACGGCCGCGACGACGCTTGCGCAGCAGTTCCAGCAAGGTGGTCCAGGCGCTGCCGTCGACTTCCGAATCCGGTTGGGTCAGGTAACGGCCGGCGGTGTCGATCAGTACACCGTGATCGGCGAAATACCAGTCGCAATGACGGGTGCCGTGGGTGTCGCGGGTCAGCTTGCGGTCGATCTTGTTGATCGGGAATTCCAGCCCGGAGAAGTCCAGCAGGCTGGTCTTGCCGCTGGCCTGCGGGCCGATCAGCAAGTACCACGGCAAGTCACTGCGCCAGCGCTCGCTGCGGCCGCGATACAGACTCGAAGTCTTGAGGGTTTTCAGGGCGTCCTTGAAACGCTCCTTCAACTCTTTCTGCTCTTCGTCGATCAACTCTTCGCGGCGGATACGGTCCTGGCCGTCTTCGGTTTCTTCGACGGCTTTCTTGCGGATACCGGCGCGCCAGCTGACGAAGACCATGGTCAGGCCCCAGATCAGGAACAGCACGCTGATGGTCAGCAGGCGCGAAGTCGCGCTTTCCCAGAACTTGTAGTTATCCACCGCCAACAGCGGGCCGACGAACCACACCAGCAGCGCCACGAACAGCACCAGCAGCAGGGTCCAGACCCAGGTCTGGCGCAGGAAGGCGCCGACTTTCTTGAAAAACTTTTTCATCACACGTCCCTGTTTACGGCTGCGACTGCGGCTGGACCGCGGCCGGATCAAGCGGCTGATAAGGTTGCAGAACGGTGTCGCGCTGCTCGCCCAAGACCCAGGCGAAGCCCGAATACATCATCACCAGGCAGACGAAGGTGAACAGCACCACCATCCACGCCGGCACGATGCGCACCAGGTTGCGGCGCTGATCGTTGAGGCCTTCCCATTGCGGCGACAATTCGCGCGGCACGTCGCCACGCAACTGACGGATCTGCCGGTACAGGGCGTCGCGGATGCCTTCGAGTTCCAGCATGCCGCGCGCCTGCACGCGGTACTTGCCCTCGAAACCGAGGGACAGGCACAGGTACATCAGCTCCAGCATCGGCAGGTGCTTGACCGGGTTTTTCGACAGCCGATCGAGCAGCTGGAAGAACTTCTCGCCACCGAAGGTTTCGTTGTGGAAGCTGCTGAGCAGGCTCATCTGCGACCACTCGCTTTCGTTGCCCCACGGCGTGGTCACGACGGCTTCGTCGACCACGGTGCAGAGCACGTAACGAGCGGCCATCACCTGGCTGCTTTCGGCGCCGTTGTGCAGGGCACGCACTTCAAACAGCTTGAGCCCGGCGGTCAGGCGCTCGTTGAGCGCGTAGAGGTCTTCGCGGGTTTCACTGTGCTTGAGGCGCACCACTTCCGACAGCAGTTCGGACGACGCCGCCACCAGCGAATTGAGGCTGATGTTGAAGGCCTCCGCCGGGCGCAGGCGCGCGGCGTAGATCATCCGTTCTTCCAGTTGTTCGAAGCGCGGTGGCGCGGCGAAGTCGGTTAGCGGACTCGCCGCCGGGCCATGGCCCTGACGGTCGAGCAGGACGGTTTTGTCGTCCTGGTTGTGTTCCATGTCCTTGATCATGTCGGTCAGTTCCTGATGGCCCAGAATTTCAGTTCAAGCTCGGCGAATTCGCCGGACACGTGGAACGCGAAGCCGCCGGAGCGCTCGAGTTGTGCCAGGTCTTCGGAACTGAGTTCGAGGATGAAATAGGTTTTGTTCGAGTGGAACGCGATCTGCCGCGGGGCCACCGGCAACGGTTTGACCTTGATCCCCGGCAGGTGCAGGTTGACCAGTTGGCGGATGCGCTCCACCGGGCCGACCTTGAGGTGCGCAGGCAAGCGGTTGCGCAGTTCTTCGGAGTCGCAGTTGGCACTGGCTGCCAGCACGAACGACGCCGAGCCCAGCAGTTTGTGGTCGTGCAGCGGCGACACGATGATCCCGTACTGACGCGCTTGCAGGATCAGTTCGATGGCGTGCTGTTCCAGCACCATCGACAGCACCTGACGGATCGACTCCATCAGTTTGCGGAAGCTCGCACCCTGGTCGGCGTGGGAGTAGCGGCTGTCCAGACGCGGGCGTTTGCTGTCGCTGGAGAACGTCGCCAGATCGCCGAGCATGGTCAGCAGCGTGCGGTACAACTCTTCCGGGTGAACCTGCTCCAGACCCAGATAGTGGCGCAGCAGCAGTTCGGTGCGGTTGATCAGTTGCAGCATCATGAAGTCGCCGATTTCCGCGCCGCCGACCTTGCCGTTCGAACGAATCCGCTCGGCAATGGTGTCGCCCCGGTGACCGAGCATGCTGATCACTTCTTTCAGGCACGACAGCAGGTAGCTGGAGGCGTGGGCCTGAATGTAGGTCGGCACGAAATCCGGGTCGAGGCTGATCACGCCGTCCGGCGTGGTGTCGAGCACGTCGCAGATCTTCAGTTTCACGTAGGCCTGGTCGCTCTGCTGCTCGCCGAGCAACAGCTTGAAGTCCGGGCGACCGCAACTGACCTGGCTGGCGGAATCATCACCGGCGTTGGAGTCGGCGACTTCGGCGTCATACGCGGTGTAACGCGCAAGTACGTCGGACTGCTCCGGGCGACGGGCCTCGATGTGGTTACCGGTGACCAGTGGCAGCGCCAGGTAGATCGGCATGTTGCCGGTGTTCGGCGGCACGTCCAGCGCCAGCGGTTCGGTGTTGCCGCCGAGTTCGAACAGGCTGCCGTCCGGCAGGATCCCCGAGGCTTCACTGATCACCAGTTTGCCCATGTTGAGGAACTGCAAGTCGATCTCAAGGTTCAGGAAACCCCAGGTGTAGCCGCCCAGCAACTGCGTGCGGGTCTTCATCTGGTGATCGTAGTAGCGGTCGTTGTGCTGGAAGTGCTGCGGACGCAGCAGCATGCCTTCCTGCCAGATGACTTTATGGGTATTCATGATCAGTCATCCGCCTTGGCGAGCACTTCGTTGGTCTTGCGGATACCGGCCTGATCCAGGGTCAGATCAGCTTCGGTGACTTCCAGCGGCGTGATCGGGAATGTGTGGCGCCACTTGGTTTCCGGCAGGTCGCGGTACGCGGCGAGGATGCCGATGAAGCGGCTGCCCTCCTCCACGCTGAGTTTCAGCTCCACGGTTTCACCCGGGCGCAGTTCGAGTTCTTCGCTGGCCACCAGATCCGGGTTGAGGGATTCCTTGGCGCGTTCGTAGAGACTGAAGAAATCAGCATTCTCGAAGGTCACCGGATGCTTGAGTTCGAACAGGCGCACCACGATCGGCGACGGACGACCGTTGAGATCCGGGTTCAGCTGATCGCTGCCGGTCAGCTTCAGGTTGATCTTGGTCACTTTCGAATACGGCGACAGCGACGAGCAACCGGCGAGCAGCACCAACAGGGTGAGCGCGGTCAGCGTCTTGAAAAAAGCGGTCGAGCGGCGAGACATGCGCATCATCCTTGGTGGTCGGTGTGGAGGGTGGAGATCAGGCGGATCTGTTCTTCGTAGGCCTGGGCGAAGTCGCGGGCCAGCAGGCGCTCGCTCCAGTCGTCGTCCTGACGCAGCGCATGGTGGTAACGGTTGAACGCTCTCCAGCGCCCGCCAGCAGTGGCGAGCAACGGCTTGTTGTCGCGCTCGAAACGCAGGGTCAACTGCTCCGGCGAGAAGTGCTCCAGAGTGCCGCGCACCGCCGCGCGGCTGGCGGTCAGCAGCGCCACCTGATGCGCCTGCAAGTCGCGGAACGCGCGGGAGACCGCCTGCTCGGCCGGCAAGTGGCCCGGTTTGTGCGGCTGCAACAGGATGTCCAGCGCTTCGCTCGGGTCGACGGCGAATTTCAGCGGATTCTTGTTGGTGCCTTGCACGGTGGTCTGGGCCAGACGCAGTTCGTTCTTCAGCTCCGAACGGGTGCGCAGGCTCTGTTGCAGACCGCCGACGCTCTGGCGCAGCAGACGTGCAGCGTTCAGCGCGAGGGCTTCACGCTCGTCGTGGCTGAGGTTCTTCACGTTCACGCCGAGGGCCGCGCCGAATTTATCCCAGAAGGTTTCGCTCTGACGCTCGACCGCTTTCGGTGCCGGCGCAGGCTCAGGCTTGGGCTCGACGATCAGCTCGGGCACCATCAGGCTTTCCATGTCGATGCGCGCGTAATCGGCACGCTGACGAGAGTCTTCCGGGTCGGTGACCGGCGCGAGCATTTCCTCGAACTCCGAATACACGCGCTCTTGCTGCTCCAGCGACTTCAGCGGGTCGAGGTCGAGGAACGCGTCGTCCGGAATGATGGTGCCGGCGGCACGTGGAAGGCCGACTTCACCGTCGAACGTCGCCGGGTCGCGCACCAGGCGCGCGCGAATCTCGAAGTCGCCCAGCACGTAGGTGCTGCCGTGCTCGATGCGCACCGGTTCGCCCTTGTGCAGGCGTGCGCCGCTGTCGCCGTCCTGAACACCGTTGCTGCTGGTGTCGGTCAGGAAAAACGTGCCCTCGCGATAGCTGACAATCGCGTGGTGATTGGACAAGTGACGCTTGCGGTCCGGGATGATCCAGTCGCAGTCCTCGCCCCGCCCGATCACGCCACCGGCCTGTTTGAAGGTCCGCTGGCACAGCTCGGTGGGCACGAACTGCTTGGTGTTCAGCATTTCGAAAACCAATTCCATGTTTGATGCTCCTTGCGGTCACTTGCCGCGATTGACCGCCTGCGGATCACCCAATGGGCGGTAATCGTTATCGTTGAATTTGTAATTGCCGCTGCAGCCGCCGAGGCCGCATAGAACGACGAGGGTCAGCAGGACAGCGTGCCAGTGACGAACAGACATCAGAGGGTCTCCAGGTGTAGACAAAGCACAAAGCGCCGACCCTTGCGGGCGGCGCTGAAATAGGTTTTCGAGGTAAATCCGACGGACTTTCGCCTACCCATCGAAATCTCCCAGATTGATGTTCAAGCGGCCGAGCCGGTACAGCAGCGTGCGTCGCGGCAAGCCCAGTTCGCGGGCGGCGAGCGTCTGGTTGCCGTCGTTCTTGCGCAGGCAATCGAGCAGCAGATTGCGTTCGACCGCTTCCAGTCGTTCGCGCAGATTGAGGCCGCAGTGGTCTTCCGGCGCCGGCGCCGATTCCAGGCGCAGTGAGAAATGCTCGGCCAGCAACTCGCCGCCCTCGCACAACAGCACCGCCCGCTCGACCAGGCCTTTGAGTTCACGCACGTTGCCGGGGAAGGTGTAACCGGACAGGTGATCCAGCGCCGCGTCCGACCAGCGCACCGGATCGCGTTGCAGAAAGGTGCAAGCCTTGTCGGCGAAGTGTTTGGCCAGGTCGAGAATGTCGCCTTCGCGCTGACGCAGGGCCGGCAACTCGATCGGAAATTGCGCGAGGCGGTAGTACAGGTCCTCACGGAATTTGCCTTCGCTGACCAGCACCGACAAATCGCGGTGCGTCGCGGCGATGATGCGCACGTCGATCTTGTGGGTGTCGTTGGAACCCAGCGGGCGGATCTCGCCTTCCTGCAGCACGCGCAGCAACTTGGCTTGCAGCGACAGCGGCATGTCACCGATTTCATCGAGCAACAGGGTGCCGCCATTGGCCGCGTCGAACAGCCCGGCGCGGTCACGGTCGGCGCCGGTGAACGCACCTTTGCGATAGCCGAACAGCTCGCTTTCCAGCAGGTTTTCCGGAAACGCCGCGCAGTTCTGCACGATGAACGCCTGTGACCGGCGCGGGCCGCAATCGTGGATCGCCCGCGCGACCACTTCCTTGCCGGTGCCGGTCTCGCCACGCAACAGCACGGTGTACGGGCTGTGCAGGACTTTGCTGATCAGCGAGTAGGTCTGGCGCATCGCCGCGCTCTTGCCGATCAGGCCATAGCCGCTGGCACTCGGCAGACTGCGCACAACCGGTGCGGCCGCATCCACTGGCTGGCGCAGACGTTGCAGCAGATGCAGCTGACCCAGCACGAACGAGCCGAGCTGACCGAGGGAATCGGCGAAGCCTTGCAGGTTGATGTGGCGACGGCTGGCGCACAGCAACAGGCCTTCGACAGCCTTCTGCTGATTGACCAGCGGCACGCACAACAGCGACTGCCACGGCGTGGACGACGCCGGCAGAAAACTGGTTTCCTGCAGGCTGCCGCCCAGGTCATCGAAGCTCACCACGCGGTTCTGGCAGAGGGCGAACTGCAACAGTTGCTCGCCGTTGTAGTCCGCCGGCAGGCTCGCCGCGCTGCGCGGTTGCAGCACGCCGTCGAGGCATTCGGCGTTCATTCCCAGCGACGTGTGCGTGGCGTCCAGCAAATACAGCTGCGTCAGTTCGCAGCCGCTCAGCCCGGCCAGACCGCGCACGAAGTCACCCAGCAGCGCAGCACCGTCCGCCGCGCGCGACAGGCTGGCGAACTGCGCCAGCAAGGCTTCGGCATAGAGCAGTGGCTGCGGCACTTGAGTGAACATCACACTCACCTCAGGCGAACTCGCAGGTCACGCTGGCTTCACCGTCGAGCGTCGCGTGCACGCGCTTGAGGCTTTCACCGGTGGCCATGGCGTCGAGCAGGCGGTCGGCCACCAGCGGCAACACGTGCTGGTCGAGCAAGTGGTCGATCAGGCGCGCACCGCTTTCGCTCTGGGTGCAGCGCTCGGACAGGTGATCGACAAGGTTCTGGCACCAGCTGAAATCCAGCTGACGACGGTTCAGGCGCTCGCCCAGACGACCGAGTTTGATCTCGATCAGCTCGCGCAGCACCGGGCCGCCGACCGGGTAGTACGGCACCACTTTCATCCGCGCCAGCAGCGCCGGTTTGAAGTGTTTGCTGAGCACCGGGCGAATGGTTTCTTCCAGCACTTCGGCGGTCGGACGCGCGCCGTCTTCGCAGAGGTCGCTGATCTTGTCGCTCCCCAGGTTCGAGGTCATCAGGATCAACGTATTGCGGAAGTCGATCTCGCGCCCTTCGCCGTCGTTGGCCACGCCTTTGTCGAAGATTTGGTAGAACAGATTGAGCACGTCCGGGTCAGCCTTCTCGACTTCATCGAGCAGCACCACCGAGTACGGCTTCTGGCGCACGGCTTCGGTGAGCATGCCGCCCTCGCCGTAACCGACGTAGCCTGGCGGTGCACCGATCAGGCGGGAAACGGTGTGCTTCTCCTGGAACTCGGACATGTTGATGGTGGTGATGAAGCGGTCGCCGCCGTACAGCAGGTCGGCGAGCGCCAGGGCGGTTTCGGTCTTGCCGACACCGCTCGGGCCGACCAGCAGGAACACGCCGACCGGTGCGTCAGGCTTGTTCAGGCCGGCAGCGGTGGCGCGCATCGAGCGATCCAGTGCGTGGACGGCTTGTTCCTGACCACGAATGCGGGTGCGCAGGTCGGTGGCGAAGCTGGCGACCTTGGCGTTGTGTTCGCGGGCCAATTGCGCCAGCGGCACGCCGGTCCAGGCGCTGATCACTTCGGCCACCAGACGCGGGCAGACTTCGAAGCTGACCAGACGCTCCTTGACCTGCGCAGCGGTCAGGGCGCTGTGGGTTTCGTTGAGTTGCGCTTCCAGCGCTTCGACGCTGAGGGCTTCGTCGACGTCGGCGGCGTGGGTTTCGATCACGGTGCCTTCGGCGTCTTCTTCAACAGTCACTGTCGGCTCGACCGCAGCGGCTTCACGGGCCTTGGCCAGTTGCTGACGCAGTTCCAGCAGGCGCTCGGCCAGTTGTTTCTGCTCGGCCCACAGGGTTTCCAGTGCGACCATTTCCGCTTCGGCTTCGTCCAGACGCGCTTCCAGTGCCTCCAGCGCTTCGTGATCGATCAGCAGACCGGCTTCGGCATCGCGGCGCAGGGCCTGACGCTGACGGCCACCTTCAGCCAGTTCGCCACGCAGGCGTTCCAGGCTTTCCGGGGCGGCAGCGAGGCTGATACGAACGCGTGCGCAGGCGGTGTCGAGCACGTCGACAGCCTTGTCCGGCAGTTGCCGACCGGCCAGGTAACGGGCAGACAGCTCGGCTGCCGAAACCACCGCGTCATCGCGCAGGTAAATGCCGTGGCTCTTTTCGTAGACCTGAGCCAGGCCACGCAGGATGGTCACCGCTTCGCTCACGGTCGGTTCGTGCAGTTGAACCGGCTGGAAACGGCGGGCCAGCGCCGGATCTTTCTCGAAGTATTTCTTGTACTCGGCCCAGGTGGTCGCGGCGATGGTGCGCAACTCGCCGCGAGCCAGTGCCGGTTTCAGCAGGTTGGCCGCGTCGGAACCGCCGGCATTGCCGCCCGCGCCGATCAGTGTGTGGGCTTCATCGATGAACAGGATGATCGGCTTCGGCGAGGCTTTGACCTCGTCGATCACACCTTTCAGACGACGCTCGAATTCACCTTTGACGCTGGCACCGGCCTGCAGCAGGCCCATGTCCAGCGACAGCAGCTCGACGCCCTTGAGTACCTGCGGCACTTCACCGGCAGCGATGCGCGAGGCCAGGCCTTCGACGATGGCGGTTTTACCGACACCGGCCTCACCGACCACGATCGGGTTGTTCTTGCGGCGACGGGCGAGGATGTCGACCATCTGGCGGATCGCGCCATCGCGGCACAGCACCGGGTCGAGTTTGCCGTCGCGGGCCTGTTGAGTCAGGTTGTGAGTGAAGCGCTCCAGCAGCGATTCGCCCTGGGCGGCCGGTTTGCCGTTGGCCGCTGCCTGAGGCTGTTGCGACAGGGCAAATTCTTTCAGGCGATCGATGTTCAGTTTGGCGAGCAACGGCTGGTAGCGGCTGCCGGCGTAGCGCATCGGGTTGCGCAGCAGCGCGAGGATCAGCGCCGCGTCTTCGACCGAGGTCTGGCCCAGTTCAAGGTTGGCCACCAGCAGCGCGTCTTGCAGCCACTGCACCAGTTCCGGGGCGAACACCGGGTTGCGCGAAGCACTGTGCTCGACCCGCGATTGCAGGGCGGCGCTCAGTTCGCCAGCGTCAACGTCGGCATCCTGCAGCGCGCGGGAGAGCAGACCGTTCGGGCGCTCCAGCAGGCCGAGCAGCAAGTCTTCGACCAGAATCTTGCTGCCGCCACGGGCCACGCAGCGCTCGGCCGAACGCTCCAGATCGCGACGGGTTTCGGCGTCCAGCGCCTGGATGAGTTGTTGCAGGTCTACGTTGATCATGGCTCACGTCCTTAATGAATTTTGCTGCCCAAGGTCACCACGCCGTCTGCTTTTTCGCAGCCCAGCCAACTGGTCCACCCCAGGCGACAGTCGTTCTTCTCGCCAATGCGCAGTTCGCGGATTTCTTCCGGGCGCAGCACCAGGCGAATGTCGTAATCGAGCGGGTCACGCAAGGTGAACCGCACCAGCGCGCAGAGCGGCTGGTAACCGAAACCGATGGGCAGGAATTCGTGGAATCGCTCCCAGTCGAGTTCGGTGATGTGAATGCGGAACTTGCCGCTGCGGTCGCGCACGTGTTCGCCCAGCACCAGGTCTTCGCCCAGCACGCTGTTGGCGAAGCCGAGGCGGTTGCGCTGTTCTTCGAGGATTTCCACGCGGCGCTCGATGCACTGCTCGATGACCAGGTCTTCGTGCTTGAAGTAGTAACGCAGCACCGCTTCGATCAGCGCCGCCGAGTGCGCCCGCAGACTGAGCAGGCCGAGGTACGGCAGCAGGCGTTTCCAGTTCAGTTCCTTGGCCTTGCGGATCTCGTCGCCGCCGAGGCCGATCAGGGCGAACAGCTGTGACGAGAACGGGTCGACCGCGCCGCTCTGGAAGCTCGCGCGATAGCGATACTTGCGCCAGATCGGCAGCATCAGCCGTTGCAGGCGATGGTGGAACAGGTCGAGGAAGTTGCGCGTCGGGTTGCCGTCTTCGCTGTCGCCCAGGGCTTGCTCGCCATAGAACGCCGGCAGCGGCGAGCCCGAGCCGACCAGGCCGATCAGGTTGAAACGCAGGCGCGCGCGCATCTGCCCGTGCTCTTCGAAAAACTCGACACGATCGACATCGCTGCGCGGAAATCCGAGGCTCGGGTTGGCCTGGAATTCCAGTTGGTCGTACAGGTCGTCTTCGCTCAGGTACGGGTGCGCATCGCGCAGCCGGTCGATCACCAGCAGCACGGCCTGAAACAGCGAGTACTCGCGTATTACCTTCGTCAGCCCGCTTAAAGCAGGGGCTGCAGGCCCATACGTGGTGTCCATTGGTACACCTCTCCCTGTGTGCTTTTTACCCGCAGCTCGTGGAATGAATTGAGACTGGCGTAAAGCGCGAAAAACTCGTTGAGAACCGAGGCGAAGACGAACAGGTCGCCCTCACCGATATACCCTTCCGGGTCGATGGTCAGTTCGGTGCGCAAACCGCGCACCGGCAGACCACGGTGCAACCGGTCCACGTGGTGATGCTTGATCAGTTTCAGTCCGCCGAGCAGGCGCTTGCTGACCTTCTCCGCGTGCTGGTCGTAGTAGCGCGGCAGGTCGTAGGTTTCGAGAATCACCTTCAGTGCATTGACGTCGGCCAGCGACAGATAGTTAAGCGACATGTTGCTGATCAGCTTCCACAGGAAGTCACGGTTCAGCGGCGGCGCAAAACTGGAAGTGGCCGGGGTGATGTTGCGGAAACTCAGAAACTCCGGGGTCTCTTCGCAGGCCATGCAGATCTGCCCGAGCTTGAGTTTGCGCGGCAGGTTCTGGTTGGTGCAGACCAGCTCGATCGACAGGGTTTCATGGGCTTCAGTGTGGCGGATGCCGAAGCTCAGATAAGTGTCGAGGCCGTCGTGTAGCAGCGACGAACGCTGGCGGATGCTGTAATGCGGACGGCTGTTGGGCACGTCGAAACTCGGGTCGTGCTCGAAGGATTCGAACGGCACGTACTCCTGATAACCGAGGCCGCCGGGCTTCCAGCCAGTCACGGTTTCAACCGAGAACACGCCGCAGTTTTCCAGATCGAATTCCGCCGGCAGCAGCAGGTATTCGTCCTGTTTGCCGTCGAGGCGAATCGGCAGTGCGTCGTGCTTGAACAGGTTGACGATCGGCGTGCAGAACAGCTTCACGTTATCCGTCGTCGGACGCATGCGCATGATGCCGCTCTTGCGGATATCGAAGCGCAATTCCAGACCACGCATCTGCTTGAGCGTGTCTTCCGGCAGCGCCTTGAGGATGTCCAGACCGTGGACATCGACGAACAGGAACTTGTCCTGGAAAGCGAAGTATTCCTGCAGGTAGCGATAGCCGCGGAAGGTGTTCAGCGGATACGGGATCAACGCTTCTTCTTCGGCAAAACCCACTGGCTTGACGCGGTCGCCCGGAATCTTGAACGCCATCGGCTTGCCGCTCACGCCGTCGATCGGCTTGCCGGCGCCGTCGAGCGGGATCAGTTCGATGCCGTCGAGGTTGCGCAGCAGGCTCAGATAGAGCATCTGGCTGATATAGCGCTCGCCGGCAAAGTGCAGGCGCAGCTTGCTCAGTTCCAGCTCGCCGAGGTGGCCGTCGGCACTCATCTCCAGGCGCAGGCTGAGCAACGAACCGTCGCCCTTCACCGAGTAGTTCAGCGCGGCCAGATCCAGCGCCATGACTTCGGTCGGGTAGCAGGTGCGGAACCGGCAACGCACGTCTTCGATCGGCACGCTTTCAATCGGCGTATCACGCTCGACCTTCAGCGCCGGCCCGGAACGCTTGAGCGGATCGAACTGCAGAATGCTGAATGCCGGCAGCGGGCGCATGTAGTTCGGCCACAGCAGTTGCATCAGGGAATGGCTGAGCTCCGGCAACTCATCATCAAGCTTCTGGCGCAGCCGTCCGGTCAGAAAAGCAAAGCCTTCCAGCAACCGCTCCACATCCGGATCCCGCCCGGCCTGCCCCAGGAACGGCGCCAACGCCGGACTACGCTCGGCGAAACGGCGGCCCAGTTGGCGCAGTGCGGTGAGTTCGCTTTGGTAGTAGTGGTTAAAGGACACGGGTTACCTGCCTGGTAGTGGAACTCATCAAAAAAATATCCTGTAGAGCGCAACCGTCACTCCGGCGCAGAAGTAACCGGCGATCAGGAGGTACGGCACAAGCAGGATCCAGCCATAGGCCATGAAAGCATTGTCGAACGGCCCGACGAGCAGGCTGCACAAGCCATAAAGCATCCAGGGCACCGCGTAGAAAGGGATGATCTTCAACGGCGCCAGCCAGACCATTCGCAGCGCCTGCTGCTCATTGCGGCTCTTCGCGGTTCGCGATACCCACAGCGCAAATAACAACAGTCCGGGCATGCCAAACCACAACAGATACACCCAGTGGGTCTCGGACGAATCGAATGTCGAATAATCGCCAATCCACAGGCCATAGGATGAAAACGCCAGCATGGCCAAGAATGGCGTCCACAAGGCACCCATGAAAAAACTCAGCTGCGCGCGGCTGAGGATGGGCATCTGGTTCGATACACCGATCACGGGCAGGTCCTCATCTTCGAAAGCACGTTCTGCGAAGCAATCGCAGGCATTGCCTGCCGCATCAACGCGCGCTTTTCCAGGCGCAGCTCAATGACCTGCGTGGCCAGAATCGCCAGCAACGTCACCCCGCCCTGAGCCACGGTGTAGAACAGCGCCCGCAACGGGTTGTCGGGCACCATCATGAATAGAATCCAGGCAACCATTAGTGTGAGCAGGCCGAGCTTGGCCCACAGTTTCGGGATAATCGCGGCCAGCGCGTTCACCCCGAAAAAGATGTAAATGAACATGTAGTGAGCAATACCGATCGCCACCCCACGGGTAGTAAATCCGCCGTTAAACGCCTTGTAGGCCACAACGACTGCGTTGTTCAGAAATACGTAGGCCACGCATCCCACCGCGTGAATCACCAGACACAGAGCAAGGCGCACGTAGATATTCATTGCTGCGCAATTCCCTGTTTTTGCGACGTGATCGCGACGCCCGTGTACAGATAGAGCTCGACGCCATCGTAGCCGCCGACAGCTGCGGCGCTGAGCGGATAACTGTCTCGGGTGCCGTACCGAACCCAGCCTTCAGTCCACATACCGCCACTCTCGTGACGAATCTCCACGTAATAATCCGGCGCTTCGTTCCTGGTAATTTCAACGAATACCCCGCCGTCCTCGGCCCCAATCCACAGCGCATTGGGATGGGCGAACAGCTTGGGCTCGGTGGAGCGCTCCATTCGCAACAACAACGCAAAGGCGACCAGAATCGCCAGCAAACCGACCGAGCTGAGAAAAGTTATAAGGCATTGCCAGGCTCTGAGCTTCATGGAGCTGATCCGAAAAAACGCTTCATGGGCAGATCGAAGCCTCACGGATCGTCCACTCACGCTGGGTTCCTTCAGTAACTTTCTCGACAACTGCCAGGCGCTGTTTCAACTGAGTGGCGTCAATGGATTTACTGCCCGCAGCGTCGTTGATGGTCAGCTGATAGTTGCTCGGGATCTGTTCGATCACGTCTTCACCGTACGAGACAAAACTCGCCACGAGCGCACGAGCGCCTGCTGCAACTGTCAGGTTGCGTTCCAGTGAGTGCATGTTTGAGCTATTGGAAACCTTCATCTCGAGTGGCTGGCCACAACGGTTCTCGATGTACACATGGTTGTTGTAGACCTGCTGCGCCGCGCAGCCGTACAAGGAAACAAACAGCAGGATGAAACCGGCGAACCTAGTCATTGAATTCAACCCTGGCCAGCCAAAGCAGGCTTTTCACGTCCTGTTCAGAAGCGGCCATGCGCTTTTGCAGGTTGGTGGACGTCTGGGTGTAGCTGCTGAAGTAATGCATGACATCCACCTCACCCGTGCTTGGTGTCGGGTGGTTTGCCTTGGGGTTTTGCATCAACGTTGAGGTTTCTTTGTGCGTCCACGAGTAGTTCGGGATCAGCCCACCACCGTATTCGTTGAGAATCAGATGCCCGAATTCATGGGCCGAGGTCTCTTTGAACTCTTCCTGCGCATAGTTGGCAGCATCCGCAGCCGTCAAGCCTTGACGCTTGACGAGTTGGTCAAAGGCATAGCCAGCGTTGTGGTAAACCTTCCGGGCAATTGCCAGGCTGGTCGAACGACCGAAGTCCGCTGACAACGAGTCAATCAACGGGAAGTTCCCGGCCTTTGGCTCGACATTGACCTCGGCCCTGACCGTGACTTTGTAGACCCCTTTGCTGGTGGTGATTCCTTCGGCAATGCCACCACCGCGCGAACCATTGCGTGACCAATACAATTCGATGCCTTCCTTCGCCCAATCCAGCAAAGTGCTGAACGGCGTAGGCACCAGGCCAGGCGTGGAACCACTGCTGCCACCCTCCGAGAAGCTCGGGCGCAGCGTCACTTCCACGGTCTTGGCATTGCGATCAATACGCACGTCGACCCACTTCACCTCTTCAGCCGAACACGCGAGCTTAACTTCGGTGACTTGCTGCTTGCCCGCTCCGGTCGCGGTCAGACGAAGTTTGAGGTTGGGGCTCTTCAGGGTTTTGGTGTCGAGGATGCCGGCAGTGTCGTACCCATCCCATTGCCACGGATGCTTGCCAGGGGGCAGGAACGGGGCGGTATTGGCTTCGGTGTAGACCGGCTTTTCGCCGTCCAGCACTTCCAGCTTCACACTGTCTGCCGCATCCATGCGGTTCTCGACGACGAAGTCGACCAGCTCACGGTTTTTCGATGGTCCGGACTTCAGCTCATCGAAGTCCGGTATCTCCAGCGGCGTCAGAACCGAGTTGCCACCCGACTTAAGACCCAGTCGGTAATCCAGAGCAGCGGCGACCGCAAGGGCGGCAAGCCCCGAAAACGGTGCAGGCGAATGCGAATTGCCGATGATTACCGTCCCGGACCCGGCAGTGACCTTGTTGCCATGGGCTCCGACCGACCCTACGGTTGCGGCCGGTTTGCCGTTGATCAGAACCGTGGTCGCAAGGTCGCCGACCAATGCACTGCCACACGCCGAGGCATCGCCCTGGCGGGCCGCCGGGAGGCCGTCGAAGAACACGTCGCCGGAACCGGCGGCGATCGGGTTGGTGCCGTGGCCGGGGAGCGGGCAAGCGGTGGGGTCGGATACGCGTGCTGCTGGTTTGCCAGACATCGGGGTTCTCCTTAGTTGACCTTCACTTGACCGCTGCCATCCAGGCGCGCGGCGAAACTGACCTGACGCTTGAAACCCTCGACTTCCAGCAGGCCCTCGATGCTGAAGGCCAGGCGAAGCTGATCGTGGTCTCGCGGCAGGGAAATGACACGCACGTTGCTCAGGCGCGGCTCGTAGGCTTCGATGAAGCTTTCGATGGCCAGGCGGGCCTGACTCAGGGAGTCGTGCAGGCTCAGGCGCATGTCATTGAGATCGGGCAACCCGTAGTCGGACAGCGTTTGCACGCTGCCGGCCCGGGTGCTGAGCATTTTGGCCAGATGGGCAGCCACCGACGCCATGGCCGAAGCCTCGAGGCTCCTGCCCTTGCGTAGTTCCGCGTCGCCGTTGAGGCGTTCGAAAAGGCTGCCGTATCCGTCCATGAGTCGCTCTTACTCTTTGTCCAGCTTGCCAACCAGCGACAGGGTGAAATCGGCACCCATGTACTTGAAGTGCGGACGCACGTTCAGGCTGACGCGGTACCAGCCCGGCTCGCCTTCAACGTCGCTGACGATCACTTGCGCAGCGCGCAGCGGACGACGGCCACGTACTTCGGCGCTCGGGTTTTCCTGGTCGGCCACGTACTGGCGGATCCACTTGTTCAGTTCCAGCTCGAGGTCGGTACGCTCTTTCCACGAACCGAGTTGCTCGCGCTGCAGCACTTTCAGGTAGTGAGCCAGGCGGTTGACGATCATCATGTACGGCAGTTGGGTGCCGAGCTTGTAGTTCAGCTCTGCAGCCTTGCCTTCTGCGCTGATGCCGAAGAACTTCGGTTTCTGCACCGAGCTTGCGGAGAAGAACGCCGCGTTGTCGGAGCCTTTACGCATGGTCAGGGAGATGAAGCCTTCCTCGGCCAGTTCGTATTCACGACGGTCGGAAACCAGAACCTCGGTAGGAATCTTGGTTTCGATTTCGCCCATGCTTTCGAAGTGGTGCAGAGGCAGGTCTTCAACCGCGCCGCCGCTCTGCGGGCCGATGATGTTCGGGCACCAGCGGAATTTGGCGAAGCTGTCGGTCAGCTTGGTGCCGAACGCGTAAGCGGTGTTGCCCCACAGGTAGTGCTCGTGGCTGTTGGCAACGTTTTCCTTGTACACGAACGATTTGACCGGGTTTTCTTCCGGGTCGTACGGGTTACGCAGCAGGAAACGCGGAACGGTCAGGCCAACGTAGCGGGAGTCTTCCGAGGTACGGAAGCTCTGCCATTTGGTGAATTGCGGGCCTTCGAAGTGATCTTTCAGATCCTTCAGGTCCGGCAGACCGGTGAAGCTTTCCAGGCCGAAGAATTTCGGACCGGCAGCGGCGATGAACGGCGCGTGGGACATGCAGGCTACGCTGGACACGTACTGCATCAGTTTCACGTCCGGCGAGCTTGGGGACAGGTAGTAGTTGGCGATGATCGCGCCAACCGGCTGACCACCGAACTGGCCGTATTCAGCGGTGTAGATGTGCTTGTACAGGCCCGACTGCATCACTTCCGGCGAATCTTCGAAGTCGTCCAGCAGGTCGTCCTTGGAGACGTTGAGGATTTCGATCTTGATGTTTTCGCGGAAGTTGGTGCGGTCGACCAGCAGTTGCAGACCACGCCACGACGATTCCAGCGCCTGGAAGTCCGGGTGGTGCAGGATTTCGTCCATCTGACGGCTGAGCTTGGCATCGATCTCGGCGATCATGCGGTCAACCATGGCTTTCTTGACCGGCTCACCGTTGTTCTGCGGCTTGAGCAGCTCTTCGATGAACGCCGACACACCGCGCTTGGCGATGTCGTAGGCTTCGTCGTCCGGCGTCAGGCGGGTTTCGGCGATGATGCTGTCGAGGATGCTGTACTCGCCGTTTTCTGCGGCGTTCTGTTGTGCTGCGCTAGTGCTCATTGTGTTGGCTTCCTTGGCTGCTGGAGTCTCAAGCGTCCGGGGCTGCGGCGTTCAGGCCCAGCTCACCGAGTACGCGACCGCGGGATTCGTCGTCGGCGAGCACGCCTTCGATGGCTTTACGGAACGCAGGTGCGTTACCCAGCGGGCCTTTGAGGGCCACCAGCGCGTCGCGCAGTTCCATCAGTTTTTTCAGCTCAGGCACTTGCTCGACCAGGCTGGCCGGGTTGAAGTCCTTCATGGAGTTGACGCGCAGTTGCACGGCCAGCTCGTCGGCCTCGCCATCTTCCTGCAGACGGTTCGGCACGCTCAGCGTCAGACCCAGCTCTTGCTTGGCCAGCACTTCGTCGAAGGTCATCTTGTCGATGCTGATCGGCTTGCGATCCTCGATCTTGCGATCGTCCTTGCGGTGGGTGTAGTCACCGATTGCCAGCAGCTTCAGCGGCAGTTCAATCTCTTCCTGAGCACCGCCGGTGGCGGGTTTGAAGGTGACGTTGATGCGTTCCTTGGGGGCTACCGAGCCTTCTTTGGCCATGGCTTTTCTCCTTGCGGTTGTGGCCCTGGGGCCTATTCGAGTACCACTTCGAGATCGAGGTGGCACAGCCTGCGATAAATCTCTTCCTTGCGTTCACGTACGGCATGGTTCTGCGGTAACAACTCGCAGCAACTGTGCAGCAGGTGCAGCACTTCCAATGCAAGATCGGGCTCCCAGGCGTGCAGGCCTGAGTCCTGTAATGTCTGATCGAGGGTTTCGAGCTGGTTCTTGGCGAGTTCGTATTTCTTGGCCAAAAAGCACAGCCGCGCGAGGGCGAACTGCCAGAAGAAGCGTTCGCGCCCGCCGTGCGCTGATTGCAGGCCCTGCTTGAGGATCTGCACCGCCGGTTTGAGGCCTTCCTTGCGCAGGATCGGCTGGACTTCTTCCAAGGCCTTTTCCCAGGCTGGCTGGGTTTCGACGTTCTCGGTCTCGACCTTGCGCGGCGCACTGGCGCTTTGCAGGTGCGGCATGACGTTGCCGGCGATCCACGCCCGGGTGGACGGATCGGCGAACGGCGTGCCGTCATGGAAACGCAGCTCGATGATGCCGGGCAGGCGCTGAATCAAAAGCGCGAAGTGGATTTCCACTTCGCGCATGGCCAGCTCGGCGTTGAGGTTCTGGAGACATTCCCAGACCATCCTCTGGCCATCGAACCAGAACGGCGCCTTCGCCAGGCTCGCCTCCAGTTCCACCAGCAGGTCGGCGTATTTGCCCTGATCGAAACGGTCCTGATACTGCTTGAGCTTGTCGACCGGCAACCCGCGCAGCACGGTTATCTGCTCGGCGTTGCGTTCGGGCACCGCATCGATCGTCATCCACAGCAAGGTGCGGTTGAGGCGCAGCGCGCGCAGGTCGGTGGCTTTCTGCTTGAGCCACCAGGCGCACAACGGGCGGGCGCTTTCCTGCTGGGCGCGCAGGGCCTTGTGGGCTTCTTTCTCGTTGTCGATCGGCGCGCCGGGCGCCAGCAACTGGCTGGCGGCCTGCTTGACCTGCGCCACCGCCGCGCCCACCACGCCGGGTGCCGGCTGGTTGTCGGCGGCGCGCTGGATCATGGTTTTCAGGCGACGGGAGAGCGGCAACAGCAGCGGCGCATCATCGCCCAGATGCTCGGTGCAGGCGGCGTCGAGACCGGACAGGTGCTCGGACAGTTGCCGGAACATCGGCAGCTGTTCCTTGATCGCGATGTTCTCGGTGATCACCTGCTCAAGACGCGGCACCAGCCAGCCAATGGCGGCGGCCCGGGTTCGGGGTTTGAGCGGGTGGACCTCGGCCCAGTTGTTTTCCGACAAGTGGTGCAGCAAACCGAGGCCGGCCAGCAGGCCGGGGAAGGATTCACGCTGGTACAGCGACCAGGTCAGCCAGGCGCCGACACGTAAATCCTTGGATTGGGTACGCAGGAGGTTTTCGCTGTTTTCGCGAATTTTCAGCCAGTCGATCTGCCCGCTTTCGTGCATCGAAGAGGCTTTGGCCAGCTCGCTTTCCAGGGCCTCGAATTCGCTCGAGAAGCGAACGTCTTCGCCCGCAAAATTCTCTTTGGAAACAGAGACTTTAGCGAGTTCGAGGTAATGGGCGGAAAGTTTGCTTGAGTAGGACATCCATGGCCTTTGTTTGGATTACGGTCGTGCGCCTATTGGAGTTGCAGCGGCGCGGGGACAGTATCGAAGAGCAGTGAGAAGACTCATCCAATTGAGTGTGTGCTCTTTCAAGTGGGCGCATCGTAATCACTATGATGGCCACTAGCAAGCATCTGATTAAACAACAAGACGAACTGTTCATTGGGCGCTGTAGGAGATCGCCCTATATGTGTCAGGGGTTTCCCTGATATCGGCTTATATCAACCGTGCCTTTCAAACCCCGGCGTAACCTGCGTCCCAGAGCGCCTGCGTGAAACCCGCCGACACCTCCTTGAACGCACGTTCCAAAATACGGACGAAAGCATGACAATACTGGAAAGAAAATAAAGTAGGAATCTTCCGAAAACAGATAGGCATCTTTAAACAAATCGAGGAGGACAACAGGTAACAATAAAAGTGCCATCAATTTGATGTCATCGCACACTTTGCATACTTCACAAGACTTCTTTACCCGCACAATTGCAGGACTTCACGCAAGTCGCCGTCAATCCATCAAGCCTTCGCCCTGCTTAAGCACACACTTTCGATGTGGATTGTTCTGACAAATGTCGCGGACTGTTCTTACATCAATATATTTCATGCTGCGAACGTGCCTTTATATTGCCAGCCTCAGTCATCAATTGACGGCTTACCACTGATACGGACATTGGCAAATGGATGAAAACAGACGGCCCATCAAGACCCGCTCGGCGGGCTGGGCGAGACGCTTCACGGATGAACTGGTCAAGCGGGACATCTCCCCCAACCAGATCTCCGTCATCAGCATGCTCTTCGCGCTGTTCGGCGCGGTGACCCTGAACATCGACAACGGCGTGGCCGGTTCAATCTTGTGCATCGTCGGCATTCAACTGCGGCTGCTGTGCAATCTGTTCGACGGAATGGTGGCAATCGAAGGCGGCAAGCAATCGGCCATTGGCAGTCTGTACAACGAGTTTCCAGACCGGGTCGCCGACAGCCTGCTGATCGTCGGGCTGGGTTTTGCCATCGGCCAGTCCGATCTCGGCTGGTTTGCCGCACTGGCCGCTGCGCTGACGGCGTATGTCCGGGTGTTCGGCGGCGCTCTAGGACTCACCCAGAGTTTCATGGGGCCGATGGCCAAGCAGCACCGGATGGCGGTGATGACCGTGGCGCTGCTGTTGAACGTGTTCGAAACCATTTACTACGCGACCCACTACGCTTTGCTGATCGCGCTGGTGATCATCGCCCTTGGCTCCGTTGCCACCTGCGTCACGCGCACCCTGGCCATCGCCAGACAACTGAAGGGGACTGCTCATGTGGATCAGTAACGCGCTGATTTCGGTGCTGCGCTTCTTGATCGGCGTGACCGCCCGCTGGGAAAGCCCGCCGGACCTCACGCGCCAACGCATCTACTACGCCAACCACACCAGCCACATGGACACCCTGGCGATCATCGCCGCACTGCCGCCGGAAGCCCGGTTGAACGTGAAGCCGGTGGCGGCCGCCGACTACTGGGGCAAGAACCGCTTTCTGTCCTACATCTCGCAGAAAGGCCTGAACGCAGTACTGATCGAGCGTAATCCGGCGCCGGGCACCAATGTGCTGGAGCCGATCTTCGATGTGGTCCGGGCCGGCCACTCGATCATCATTTTCCCCGAAGGCACCCGCTCCACACAGGCATTGCCGGGGGAATTCAAGTCCGGCATCTTCCGCCTGGCCGAGACCTTTCCTGACGTCGACCTGGTGCCGATCTACCTGGAAAACCTGCATCGCTCGATGCCAAAAGGCAAACATGTGCCGCTGCCGATCATCTGCACGATCCGCATCGGCGATCCGCTGCAAAGAATTGCCGGTGAGGAAAAACAGGCGTTTCTGGATCGGGCGCGTGACGCCATCGTGAGGTTGTCGAAATGAGTCTGGAAACCAAGTTCCTGTGGTTCTTCGCGGCAATCGCTGCACTGCTGGCGGTGGCTTCGCTGATTGGCGGCGTACTGGCCAGACGGGCAAAGAGCGAAAGCTCGATCGCGACCATCGAAAACCTCAACCAGCGCGTGAACGCGTGGTGGGGGATGGTCATTATTTTCTTCGTGTCCTGGCTGCTCGGCCCAAACGCGACGGTGGTGTTGTTCGGCTTCATTTCGCTGTTTGCGCTGCGCGAGTTCATCACCCTGACACCCACCGCACGCGGTGACCACAACGCGCTGTTTTCAGCGTTTTTCATTCTGATCCCGCTGCAATACCTGCTGATCGGCACCCATTGGTATTCGATGTTCACGCTGCTGGTGCCGGTGTATGCGTTCCTGCTGCTGCCGGCGATTGCAGTGCTGAGCCAGGACACCGAAGGCTTTCTGGAGCGCACGGCGAAAATTCAGTGGGGCGTGATGATCTGCATCTACTGCATCAGCCACGCACCCGCGCTGTTATTGCTGGATCTGCAGGGCTTCCAGGGCCAGAACGCCCTGCTGCTGTTCTATCTGGTGTTCGTGGTGCAGATGAGCGACGTGTTGCAGTACGTGTTCGGCAAGCTCTTCGGCAAACGCAAGGTCGCGCCGCTGGTGAGCCCGTCAAAAACCGTGGAAGGGCTGGTTGGCGGCGGACTGTCCGCCACGTTGATCGGCGGCTGCATGTTCTGGATGACACCGTTCAGCTTCTGGCAGTCGTTGCTGATGTCGCTGGTCATCGTGGTGATGGGCTTCCTCGGCGGCCTGGTCATGTCGGCGATCAAACGCAGCCTGAGCGCCAAGGACTGGGGCACGATGATCAAGGGCCACGGCGGGATGCTCGACCGGATGGATTCGATCTGTTTCGCCGCGCCGATCTTCTTTCACCTGACCCGGTACTTCTTCTCGGCTTGATCAGGCGATTGCTTCACCAAGATAGAGTCGGTGTGTCTTCTCGATCTCATCGATCAATCGCGGTGCAACGCCTACTGATCCGGCAATCTCGCGCCAACGCTTAACGGCAGCGCAAACCTCTTGAATGATGGCCGGGGCGTCGATGCCCCGGATCTGTCGGGCAACGGCTTCGAGGTCCGCGAGCTCAAACCTGTCGCGCTTGCCATTGATAGTCATCTGGTGGGTCGCGACCCAGAAACTGCCAGGCTGATACGACCACGAAACATCATAGGCCGGGGAAAGAGACCAGGTGCCGGCTCGATCCATCAGGAAACTGGTGTTCTTGGTGTGGTCATCCTGATTACGCCCGACCACATTGAAAACCATGCGCCGAAAGTACTCTATTGCGTCGCTGCGCGAGAGTCCGAGCATTCGCATCACCCCGAATGCCTGCTCATAGGAGTAGCCGCCCGGCTGCTTATAGTCGGCATGATCCATGGCACACAGGGTCGCCATGTGGATCTTTTCCCCGTCATCGGTCCGATCAAAGCGCTTGGTCAGAAAGTGAGCACGCCCGCCCTCTTCCAATAATTCGCACGGGCTCATAGTGATGCCGGCGGCTTTGGCCATGAGCGAATATGCGTACTCCACACGTCCAAAACCCTGCGAATCGGCCAGGAAGTCGGTGTTTTTGGCAACGTCGAACTTCAGCAGCCAGTAGGAAAACCCCTTTGGCGCCTTGACTTGCCCTGAACGGATCTCGCCAGCCGCGTTCATCGCGATAACGGCTTTGGCCCGCGCCCCGCCAGCGCTGGTGCCGACCTGAATCAAGCGCTGAAGTGCCTCGTCATCGACATCGGAATCGTGTTTTGCGAGGCGATCAGCCAAGCTTTCCCGTTGCGAGAGCACTTCGCTGGCAAGCTCTACCAGCGCATCAATCTGGACACTTTCACTGGCGTTTACAGAGCCAGTGAGGGCGGGCCGATACTCGAGCCCACCCATCCCGCGTGCACCCTGATACAGGATTCGCTCAACGGGAGTGAATGTCGTTTTGTCACGGCCCTCTTTAGCGAGCCAGGCGTCGATCAGTGCGTTACCGAAATCATCCGGCAGAGAGTCAGCCAGGATAGCCGGAAGGCCTTTGTAGGTTTCCCGATTCAGGCCGGGAAAGGCGTAAGTCTGATTCGCAGCCAAGGGCATATGGATAGGCGAGATTTCGATACCGGTTTTGACGAATTCAGGATCGTATTCGAACAAACCCAGCTGGCTGCCCTCATCCCAGAGCAGCCCCCCGACAAACCGGTCGAACAGATACACCTTTGCAGTAATCACCAATCAACCTCCTTTTTGACTTCGCTGCCGGACACAGAATCGCCTGCGCTCCCTGCTGACGCCTTGCCCACCGCTCGTGTGCCGGTTGCCCGAACGCGCTGCGTTCCGGCCATCTTGATCACTTGCAATGGGCTCGGTCGAACGGGCTCAACCAGTGAGGCCGCTCTTTCCAGCTCGCCAATGACACGCAGGACGGCCAGCAGATTCACCAGGGTGCCTTTGCCATGGAGAAGATTGATCAAGGTCTGGCGGCTGATGCCGGCTTCCCTGGCGACATGCTCCTGGCTGAGATTCTTCTTCAGGCGCAATTCCTGGAGCCGGGCACCAATGGCGCTGGCAATCGCATCGTCGGTCATTGCTTGGAGGCGCATAGTGTCTAAATCCCTGAAGCGAATGTGCAAATGACGAAGTGTGTGTATTCAATACCAGGCCATGCGGAAAAATCGACCTGAGCCACATCCAATGCCATCACTGCGTATGGAAATCTGGGCATTAATACAAAAATCGTCCTTTACGTCTCAATTTGAAGGCATTAGCTCGCAGCAGTACTCATCACATATGCAGACAGAATAACGCCCAGATAAATAGACAATAAATAGAAGAATGGCCGATAAGGTATAAATATCAAGACAAAAAACATTCAGAAAATCATGAAAGGCACAGAAACAACTCCGAGGTAGCCGGGAATCCTACAGACACAAAAAATGGGCACCCGACCGCAATCGGAGTGCCCATTTTTTCACTACGGCTCTCCCCGCTATTCAGGGAGTGCACCGCAATTATGGATTGACGCTGTCTTTCAACGATTTGCCTGGCTTGAACGCAACGGTGTTGCTGGCCTTGATCTTCACCGGTTCACCGGTTTGCGGGTTTTTGCCGGTGCGTGCACCGCGGTGGCGTTGCAGGAAGGTGCCGAAGCCCACCAGCGTGACGCTGTCCTTGCGGTGCAGGGCGCCGGTGATTTCTTCGAGAACGGCGTTGAGAACGCGGTTGGCCTGCTCTTTGGTCAGATCCGCTTTTTCAGCGATTGCAGCGGCGAGTTCTGGTTTACGCATTAGTGAAGCCCCTTTGACGGTTTTTTGTTGTTATGTCCGTGCTGTTCTCGTTGGAACAGCGCCCAAGGCGCCGCAGGCTCTACTCTGCGGCAGACGGGAGTGAGGATGGCACGCGGTTAAGGGCGGCGCCAGTCTCCCCGCGACCTTTGTGGGGGCAAAAGCGGGGTGATTCCGACAGAACGACCGGTATTTACGCCAGCAAGGCCGGAAGCTGTTTGTTCAGTGCGAGTTTTTCCATCACCGCCGCGCCGGTCAGGGCGTAACCGAGCAATTGCCCGTCTGCGTCGTGGCACAGCACCTTGACGTCGGCGCCCTGCCCTTCGACCGTCCAGACACCCTCGCGGCCCCGTGGCGGCGGGGAAACCACCAGCGGGCAGACCGGGGTTTTCACGGTGATCGGCATCGGTCCGTAGTTCACTGCGGTCGGGTTGCCGGCCAGGGTCTGTGCCAGCGCTCGCGCACAACTCATGAGGGGCATTACGTACAGAAGATTCAGCCCGTCGACCTCGGCGCAATCGCCCAGGGCGTAAATGTTGGCGTGAGAAGTTTGCAGATGACGGTCGACCACCACACCGCGATTGGTCTGGATGCCGGCAGCCGCCGCCAGATCGATCCGCGGGCGCAGGCCGATGGCCGAGACCACCACATCGCACGGGACAACCTGACCGTCGGACAGGTGCGCTTCCAGCCCGTCAGCGACTTTCTGCAGACGGGTCAGCACCGGGCCGAGGTGGAAACGTGCACCGAGGCTTTCCAGCCCGGCCTGCACCGCAGCCGCAGCGGCCGGGTGCAGCAGGGTCGGCATCACCTGCTCGCAGGGTGCAACCAGTTGCACCTCATAGCCGCCCAGAATCAAGTCATTGGCGAACTCGCAGCCGATCAGCCCGGCGCCGAGCAGCAACACCCGGCGCTTGCCGGCCGCTGCGGCACGAAAACGCGCGTAGTCTTCGAGATCGTTGATCGGGAACACCAGATCCCCGCCATCGCCTTCGATCGGCACGCGCACGGTTTCGGCGCCCCAGGCGAGGATCAGGTCGCGATAGCTCACCGCTTCCTCACCGATCCACAGACGCTTGTGGCCCGCATCGATGCCGCTGATGCGGGTATGGGTGCGGATTTCGGCCTTCAACTGCTCGGCCATGGCACCCGGTTCGGCCATGCTCAGGCCGTCGGCGCCCTTGTTCTTGCCGAAGCCGGTGGACAGCATCGGCTTGGAGTAAGAGCGACCGTCATCGGCGGTAATCAGCAGCAGCGGGGTTTCGCCATCGAGTTTGCGAAACTCGCGGGCCAGGTTGTAACCCGCAAGCCCGGTGCCAACGATTACGACAGGTGCGCTCATGCCCTACTCCTCAGTGTTTTCTCAGTTGATTTCGATCATTTCGAAGTCCATCTTGCCGACGCCGCAGTCCGGGCACAGCCAGTCTTCCGGCACGTCCTGCCACAGGGTGCCCGGCGCAATGCCGTCATCCGGCCAGCCGTCGGCTTCGTTGTAGATCAGGCCGCAGACCACACATTGCCACTTTTTCATTCAGGTACTTCCTCAGGGTTCAGGCTTTAGCCGGCGCGGACGGTCGATGGTGCAGCGCTGCCGTCCGGCTCAGGGCGTTTTGTACTGATCGTGCCGGGCAGATGCAAGCCTGTTCGGCGCAGCGGCGACCCGGATCAATCAAACTCGCGGTGCGGCATGGTAAGCTCGCCGCCTCATTTGCTGCCAATAATGACTCATTGTGCAACACACAAACGCTCCGCTGTGGCGCCCGCAAAGCGAACTGACACCCCTCCCCGACACATCCACGCTCGACTGGCTGTTCGACGAAGGCTCCCTGACCCGCCGGCTGACGCGCCTGTCCAATGACGGCTTCAGCGTGACGCCGCTGTTCGAAGGCTGGCAGACCCTGCGCGACGACGAATGCGCCGCCCTGGATCTGGCCGAAGGCAGCGAGGGCTGGGTGCGCGAGGTGTATCTGCGCGGGCATGGCGAGGCCTGGGTGTTCGCCCGCAGCGTGGCGTCGCGCAGTGCCTTGCAAGGCGACGGCTTGCACATGGATGAACTGGGCAGCCGCTCGCTGGGCGAGCTGCTGTTCTGCGATCACGCCTTCCAGCGCCGCGCCATCGAAGTCTGTCATTACCCTGAGCACTGGTTGCCCGAAGGTTCCCGGGCTGCCGGCCTGTGGGGACGGCGCTCGCGGTTCGACCGTGGTGCCTTGAGCGTACTGGTGGCGGAGATTTTCCTGCCTACGCTGTGGGAAGCCGTCCGCGCCCGTCCGGAGAACTGCTGATGTACCAAAGCCTGCTCAAATCCCTGAATCGCTTGAACCCGCGCGCCTGGGACTTCATCCAGCTGACGCGGATGGACAAGCCGATCGGCATTTACCTGCTGCTGTGGCCGACGCTCTGGGCCCTGTGGATCGCCGGTAAAGGCTCGCCATCGCTGGCCAATATCGTGATTTTCGTCCTCGGCGTGGTCCTGACCCGTGCCGGCGGCTGCGTGATCAACGACTGGGCCGACCGCAAGGTCGACGGCCACGTCAAACGCACTGCGCAGCGGCCTATCGCTGCCGGCAAGATCAGTTCGAAAGAGGCACTGGTGTTCTTCGCGCTGCTGATGGGCGTGAGTTTCCTGCTGGTGCTGTGCACCAACGCGGCGACGATCTGGCTGTCGCTGGGCGGTCTGGCGCTGGCGTTCACCTATCCGTTCATGAAGCGCTACACCTACTACCCGCAAGTGGTACTGGGCGCGGCGTTCTCCTGGGGGATGCCGATGGCGTTCACCGCCGAAACCGGTGAGTTGCCGGCCACCGCCTGGCTGCTGTGGATCGCCAATCTGCTGTGGACGGTGGGCTACGACACTTATTACGCAATGACCGACCGCGACGATGACCTGAAGATCGGCGTGAAATCCACGGCGATCCTGTTCGGCGAAGCGGACCGGGTGATCATCCTGACCTTGCAGGTACTGTCGCTGGGCTGCCTGGTGCTGGCGGGGTCGAAATTCGAGCTGGGGATCTGGTTCCACTTCGGCCTGCTGGTGGCGGCCGGGTGCTACGCCTGGGAGTTCTGGTACACCCGCGACCGCGACCGGATGCGTTGCTTCAAGGCGTTCCTGCATAACCACTGGGCCGGGCTGGCGATTTTCGTCGGGATCGTGCTGGATTACGCGCTGCGCTGAAACACGCCTGCTCCCGGCGACGGGAGCAGGCAGATTGCGCGTGCGCTTACTTCTTCGGCCCGGAATTAGTGATGACGTGCCACATATCTTTCATCTTGTCGCCCGTCATGTCTCCAGGCTTGGCATCTTTCACGAAGGTGTACAGCGGTTTGCCGTCGTAGGCGTACTGCATCATGCCGTCATCACGTTTGATGACCGTCCATTTACCTTCAGCCTTGGCATCTGCCGGCGCCATCAACGGCGGCCAGTTCTTGGCGCAATCGCCGTTGCACATCGACTTGCCGCCACTGTCCTTGTCGAACGTGTAAAGCGTCATGCCCTTGTGGTCGACCATCATTCCGTCTTTCATCATGGCCGGCTCGGCCGCCATCGCCAGTCCAGGCAGAGTCAGGGCGGCAGCCATCAGCAAAGCCTTAAAGGAAGCAGTCATTTGAGTCATGGAAACCTTCTTTTGTGGTTGTCAGGATTCGGACTTACAGCTTAGTTCAGGATTTGCACAATCGCCGCCGGACTAAAATACTGTCACACGACTGCAATAATTCCGTTATCTAATGCGGCGCAAGACAGTTAAATGACAAGAGGATTAAGGCATGGTTGGCAGGAGCATTCTGATCGTCGACGACGAAGCGCCCATTCGCGAAATGATCGCCGTTGCGTTGGAAATGGCCGGCTATGACTGCCTCGAGGCAGAGAACTCGCAGCAGGCCCACGCCATCATCGTCGACCGCAAACCGGACCTGATCCTGCTCGACTGGATGCTGCCCGGCACTTCCGGCATCGAGCTGGCCCGCCGCCTCAAGCGTGACGAGCTGACCGGGGACATCCCGATCATCATGCTCACCGCCAAGGGCGAAGAGGACAACAAGATCCAGGGCCTGGAAGTCGGCGCCGACGACTACATCACCAAACCGTTTTCCCCACGCGAACTGGTGGCACGCCTCAAGGCTGTGCTGCGTCGCGCCGGCCCGACCGATGGCGAAGCGCCGATCGAAGTCGGCGGCCTGCTGCTCGACCCGATCAGCCACCGCGTGACCATCGACGGCAAACCTGCCGAGATGGGCCCGACCGAATACCGTCTGCTGCAATTCTTCATGACCCACCAGGAGCGCGCCTACACCCGTGGCCAATTGCTGGACCAGGTCTGGGGCGGCAACGTCTATGTTGAAGAGCGCACCGTCGACGTGCACATCCGGCGCCTGCGCAAGGCCCTCGGCGACGCCTACGAAAATCTGGTACAAACCGTGCGCGGCACCGGCTACCGGTTCTCCACCAAGGCCTGAGCCGAGCGCCCTCACCGTAGACAAGGACCGCATTTTCCGTGAACCAAAACTGGCATGGCACCCTGATTCGCCACATGCTGTTGCTGGTCACCGGCTGCCTGGTGATCGGCCTGATCACCGGCTACTACGGCTGGAGTCTGGCGGCGGGACTGGGCCTGTACCTGGCCTGGACGCTCAAGCAACTGCTGCGCCTGCACGAATGGCTGCGCCTGCACCAACCCGATGAAGCACCGCCCGACGGCTACGGCCTTTGGGGTGAGGTGTTCGACAGCATCTACCACCTGCAACGCCGCGACCAACGGGTACGCGGACGCCTGCAAGCGGTGATCGACCGCGTTCAGGAGTCTACCGCCGCGCTGAAAGACGCGGTGATCATGCTCGACAGCGACGGCAACCTGGAATGGTGGAACCGCGCCGCCGAAACCCTGCTTGGCCTGAAAACCCCGCAAGACAGCGGCCAACCGGTGACCAACCTGGTCCGCCATCCGCGCTTCAAGGAATACTTCGAGCAGGAAAGCTACGCCGAACCGCTGGAAATCCCCTCGCCGACCAACGATCGCGTACGCATCCAGCTGTACCTCACGCGCTACGGCAACAACGAACACTTGATGCTGGTGCGCGACGTCACGCGCATCCATCAGCTGGAACAGATGCGCAAAGACTTCATCGCCAACGTCTCCCATGAGCTGCGCACCCCGCTGACGGTGATCTGCGGCTACCTGGAAACCCTGCTCGACAACGTCGAGGAAGTGAACCCGCGCTGGAGCCGTGCCCTGCAGCAGATGCAGCAACAGGGCGGACGCATGCAGACCCTGCTCAACGACTTGCTGCTACTGGCCAAGCTGGAAGCCACCGATTACCCGTCGGACAACCAGCCGGTGCACATCGACACTTTGTTGCAGTCGATCAAGAGCGACGCCCAGCAGCTGTCAGGATCGAAGAATCAGAAAATCACCCTGGAAGCCGACACCAGCATCCTGCTCAAGGGCAGCGAGGCGGAACTGCGCAGTGCGTTTTCCAACCTGGTGTTCAACGCCGTCAAATACACCCCGGCCGAAGGCAATATCCGCATCCGCTGGTGGGGCGACGATCAGGGCGCACACCTAAGCGTGCAGGATTCCGGGATCGGCATCGACAGCAAACACCTGCCGCGCCTGACCGAACGCTTCTACCGCGTCGACTCCAGCCGCAACTCCAACACCGGCGGCACGGGCCTGGGCCTGGCCATCGTCAAACACGTACTGCTGCGCCATCGCGCACGGATGGAGATCAGCAGCGTGCCCGGTCACGGCAGCACGTTCACCTGCCATTTCGCCCCGGCGCAGGTCGCTCAGGCACGGGTCATCAGCGCCGCTGAGTAATGCCGGACTAGGCAATCGCCAAGTCAGCCGCTACATTGGCTGACTTGCGCCTGCCTTTCAGGTGCGGATTTTTCTTTCTTTCGAATCACACGGAACCCGCAAAACTCCATCATGGACCCTTCCCCTGGCTTGTCCCTCGCAACAATATTCGCCGATTTCGGCATGATTCTTTTCGCTCTGATCCTGGTTTTGCTCAACGGCTTCTTCGTTGCGGCGGAATTCGCCATGGTCAAACTGCGCTCGACCCGGGTCGAAGCCATCGCTGAGCAGCACGGCTGGCGCGGGCACATCCTGCGCACGGTGCACAGCCAGCTCGATGCTTACCTCTCGGCGTGCCAGCTCGGTATCACCCTCGCCTCCCTCGGCCTGGGCTGGGTCGGTGAGCCGGCGTTTGCGCACATTCTCGAACCGTTGCTGAGTGCGGTCGGCGTGCAATCGGCCGAAGTCGTCAAAGGCATCTCGTTCTTCACCGCGTTCTTCATCATTTCCTACCTGCACATCGTGGTCGGCGAACTCGCACCCAAATCCTGGGCGATCCGCAAACCTGAATTGCTGTCGCTGTGGACGGCGGTGCCGCTGTACTTGTTCTACTGGGCCATGTACCCGGCGATCTACCTGCTCAACGCCAGCGCCAACACCATCCTGCGCATCGCGGGGCAAGGTGAACCCGGCCCGCATCACGAGCACCATTACAGCCGTGAAGAACTGAAACTGATCCTGCACTCCAGTCGTGGCCAGGATCCGAGCGACCAGGGCATGCGTGTGCTGGCCTCGGCGGTGGAAATGGGTGAGCTGGAAGTGGTCGACTGGGCCAACTCCCGGGAAGACCTGATCACCCTCGAATTCAACGCCCCGCTGAAAGAGATCCTGGCGATGTTCCGTCGCCACAAGTTCAGCCGTTATCCGGTGTACGACAGCGAGCGCAAGGAATTCGTCGGCCTGCTGCACATCAAGGACCTGCTGCTGGAACTGGCAGCGCTGGATCACATTCCCGAGTCGTTCAACCTCGCCGAACTGACCCGTCCTCTGGAGCGCGTCTCCCGGCACATGCCGCTGTCGCAGCTGCTGGAACAGTTCCGTAAGGGCGGCTCGCACTTCGCCGTGGTCGAAGAAGCCGACGGCAACATCATCGGCTACCTGACCATGGAAGACGTGCTGGAAGTGCTGGTCGGCGATATCCAGGACGAACACCGCAAAGCCGAGCGCGGCATCCTCGCCTACCAGCCGGGCAAGTTGCTGGTACGGGGCGATACGCCGTTGTTCAAGGTCGAGCGCCTGCTGGGGATCGACCTGGATCACATCGAAGCCGAAACCCTCGCCGGGCTGATCTACGAAACCCTGAAACGGGTGCCGGAAGAGGAAGAAGTACTGGAAGTCGAAGGCCTGCGGATCATCATCAAGAAGATGAAAGGCCCGAAGATCATTCTGGCCAAGGTGCTGATGCTGGACTGACGGGGTTTACTGCTTGCCCAACGCAAAGTTGGGCAACGCCCCCAGCGGCTGGTTGAACTGATACGGAATCGACACCAGCCCCATCCCGGTGTTGCGCTGCACCACAAAGTGCAGGTGCGGGCCGCTGCTGTTGCCAGTGTTGCCGGACAGCGCCAGCGGACTGCCCACCGCCACTCGCTGCCCTTCGCGCACACTCACCGATCCTTGCTTGAGATGCAGGTACACGCCCATCGTGCCGTCGTCGTGCAGTATCCGCACGAAGTTACCGGAGGGATCGGTGCCGCGCCCGTTCTGGGAATTCTCGGTCTTCACTACCACCCCGGCTCGCGCCGCAATGATCGGCGTACCGACCGGCATGGCAATGTCCATCGCGTATTTGTTCTTCGGCCCGAAGTGGCTGTAATCGCCATTGGCGCCCTGGCTGAGGCGGAACGGCCCGCCACGCCACGGAAACGGATACCGATAGCCCTGTGCGGCGCCAGCGGGGTCACCGAGGGAATACTGGAACATCGGCGTGTACACCAGCGGCTTGCCACCAGACACCGCCGTCAGCAACGCCAGCCGTGTATTGCTGCGCGCCGGCAGCACCCGGCGGATCGTTTGCGCCGGCGCGCCACGCACGTTGCTCATCCCGGTAAACGCCAGCGCAACCTCGACCGGCGCGTACAGGTCGTTGCGCACGAACACCACGTCCGCGCCCTTCTGCTTCTTGATGTCGAGATAGACCTGGCGCTCCAGGCGCTCGACCATCCGGTCCTGAAACACGAACACCTGGGAGCCTTTGCTCGGACGGTCGCTGTACGAAACCACTCCGTTGGCATCGGTGGATTTGTAGATCGTCATGGCCACAGTCGAGGTGGAGGCCATGAACAGACCACAGAAAAACAGCAGGCGCAGGGGCATGGGCAAAAGTTCTGTCGAGTAAGGCCTGGAATGAGCCTAGCAGCTGAGACAGACCAGGCTAGTCGACAGATGTTTCAAATTGGCAGGTGCAGGAGATGATCGTCCCCACGCTCTGCGTGGGGATGCAGCCCGGGACGCTCTGCGTCCCATGCGTGAGGACGCAGAGCGTCCCTTGAGGCATTCCCACGCGGAGCGTGGGAACGATCAATGTCAGGCGACGAAGATTACGCGCCCGGAACGAAGTGCTTCTGCGCCGTGCCGCGGGCGATCAGGCGGGAAATGTAGTCGAGCTTCTGCGCGTCCTGGTCGACGAAACGGAAGGTCAGTTGCAGCCAGTCGCTGTCGGGTTTCGGTTCGTGAGCGACGACGGCGTGCAGGTAGCCGTTGAGGCGGGCGATTTCGGCGTTGTCGCCCTGCTCCAGGTCCAGCACTGCGCTGTCGAGGATCTGCGGCAGGGTGTCGGTGCGTTTCACCACCAGCAACGCTTCCTTGATGCTCAGGGCCTTGATCACGCATTGCTGGGTGCCGCTCGGCAGGCGCAGTTGGCCCTGACCGCGACCGCCGGCCGGAGCGCTCGAGGCTGCCGGGGCTTTCACCGGCGGGCTGTTGAGCAGGCCACGCTGTGGCGCGGCGGCAGGTGTCGGGGCCGCAGCGGCAGGCTTTGCAAACGGGTTCGCCGCAGCAGCAGCCGGTGCGGAACCGACCACGGCAGCCTTGCCGCCGGTCAACGCGCTCAAAGAGTCGTTGCCGAACGCCGAGTTCATCTTGGTCGGGGCGCTGTTCATCAGGGTGTCGAGCTTGCCGACCTTGTTCAGGGCCTGCTTGACCTTGGTCAGCAGTTGCTCGTTGGTGAACGGCTTGCTGACGTAACCGGTGACGCCGGCCTGGATCGCCTGCACGACGTTTTCCTTGTCGCCACGGCTGGTGACCATGATGAATGGCATGGTCTTGAGGTTGTCCTGCTCACGGCACCAGGTCAGCAGTTCGAGGCCGGACATTTCCGGCATTTCCCAGTCGCACAGCACCAGGTCGAAAGCTTCCTTGGCCAGCATGGCCTGGGCCTTCTTGCCGTTGATGGCGTCCTCGGTGCGGATCCCCGGGAAGTAATTACGCAGGCACTTTTTCACCAGGTCACGAATGAACGATGCATCGTCCACGACCAACACACTGATCTTGCTCATCCAACACCCCTATTAAAATCCCGGCAAGCATAACGCTGGCTGATGGCACATTGCCAAAACTCTTCAGTCACGCCGGGACTTTTCGTTCGCGGGTGCTGCTTTTTAATTCGCTTTCCAATTCGGATCTGCCTATGAAAAGCAGAAACAAAAACGCCCGGCCAAAGGGCCGGGCGCTTTTCTCAGGCAATCTTACTTATCGTCAGCATCGCCCGGAACATTAGCGGTTTCGCCACTTGTCCCTTCAACTTCTTCCTTCATGCGCTTGAGGCCCATGTGCCGCACATCGGTGCCGCGCACCAGATAAATCACAAGCTCCGAGATGTTGCGCGCGTGGTCGCCGATCCGCTCCAGCGAACGCAGCACCCAGATAATGCTCAAGACCCGCGAGATAGAGCGCGGGTCTTCCATCATGTAAGTCGCCAGCTCGCGCAGGGCGGTCTTGTATTCGCGGTCGATGATCTTGTCGTACTGCGCCACCGACAGCGCCAGATCGGCGTCGAAACGGGCAAAGGCATCCAGCGCATCACGCACCATGTTGCGCACCTGGTCGCCGATATGGCGAACCTCGACGTAACCGCGCGGCGCTTCGCCTTCTTCGCACAACTGGATCGCACGGCGGGCGATCTTGGTCGCTTCGTCGCCGATGCGCTCAAGGTCGATCACCGACTTGGAGATGCTGATGATCAGACGCAGGTCAGAGGCCGCCGGCTGACGACGGGCCAGAATGCGCAGGCATTCTTCGTCGATGTTGCGTTCCATCTGGTTGATCTGGTCGTCGATCTCGCGCACTTGCTGGGCCAGGCCCGAGTCGGCCTCGATCAGCGCGGTGACCGCGTCGTTGACCTGCTTCTCGACCAGCCCGCCCATGGCCAGCAGGTGGCTGCGCACTTCTTCCAGTTCGGCGTTGAACTGCGCGGAAATGTGATGGGTAAGGCCTTCTTTACTAATCATGTTGGCGTCCTTGGAGCGTCCGGTAAGGTGCGGCGGGCCGCAGCGTCAATTCTGTGAATAACCCGCAACTGTCAGCCGTAACGACCGGTGATGTAGTCTTCGGTCTGCTTCTTGGCCGGATTGGTGAACAGGGTATCGGTGTCGCCGAATTCCACCAGTTTGCCCATGTACATGAACGCCGTGTAGTCGGACACCCGCGCCGCCTGCTGCATGTTGTGGGTCACGATGACGATGGTGAACTTGGATTTGAGCTCGTAGATCAGCTCTTCGACTTTCAGGGTCGAGATCGGGTCGAGCGCCGAGCACGGTTCGTCGAGCAGCAGCACTTCCGGTTCCACGGCGATGGTACGGGCGATCACCAGACGCTGTTGCTGACCACCAGACAGGCCGAGGGCCGAGTCATGCAGACGGTCTTTGACTTCGTCCCACAGGGCCGCGCCCTTCAGTGCCCACTCGACGGCTTCGTCGAGGATGCGCTTCTTGTTGATGCCCTGGATGCGCAGGCCGTAGACCACGTTCTCGTAGATGGTCTTCGGGAACGGGTTAGGCTTCTGGAACACCATGCCGACCCGGCGACGCAGCTCGGCCACGTCTTCGCCCTTGCGGTAGATGTTGTTGCCGTACAGGTTGATCGCGCCTTCGACGCGGCAGCCGTCCACCAGGTCGTTCATGCGGTTGAAGGTGCGCAGCAGCGTGGACTTGCCGCAGCCGGACGGGCCGATGAAGGCGGTCACGCGCTGTTTCGGGATGTTCATGCTGACGTCGAACAGTGCTTGTTTCTCGCCGTAGTACAGGCTCAGGCCCGGCACTTCGATGGCCACGGTTTCCTGTTCGAGGTTCAGGCTCTGCTTGTCGCGGCCCAGGGCAGACATGTTGATGCCGTGGGTATGTGTTTCGTGCTGCATGGGAGATCCCCTGTGCTAACAAATTCGGTTCGGTTGGCTGCCGGTATACAGGCCGGCAGTCCTTCAATTCTTGTGACGGCGATCAGCTGTCCAGCGCCTTGTACTTCTCGCGCAGGTGGTTACGGATGTACACCGCCGACAGGTTCAGGGTGGCGATCACGAGCACCAGCAACAGCGCCGTGGCGTACACCAGCGGCCGCGCGGCCTCGACGTTCGGGCTCTGGAAGCCGACGTCGTAGATGTGGAAGCCCAGGTGCATGATCTTCTGATCCAGGTGCAGGTACGGGTAGTTGCCGTCCACCGGCAGCGACGGCGCCAGTTTCACCACACCCACGAGCATCAGCGGCGCCACTTCACCGGCGGCGCGAGCCACGGCGAGGATCATGCCGGTCATCATGGCCGGGCTGGCCATCGGCAGAACGATCTTCCACAGGGTTTCAGCCTTGGTCGCGCCCAGAGCCAGCGAGCCTTCCCGCACGGTACGCGGGATACGCGCCAGACCTTCTTCAGTGGCCACGATCACCACCGGTACCGCCAGCAGCGCCAGGGTCAACGAAGCCCAGAGCAGACCCGGCGTACCGAAAGTCGGTGCCGGCAGCGCTTCAGGGAAGAACAGACGGTCGAGCGAGCCACCGAGCACGTAGACGAAGAAGCCCAGACCGAACACGCCGTAAACAATCGCCGGAACACCCGCCAGGTTGTTCACCGCGATCCGGATCACCCGGGTCAGGGTGTTCTGCTTGGCGTATTCACGCAGGTACACCGCCGCCAGCACGCCGAACGGGGTCACGATCATCGCCATGATCAGGGTCATCATCACGGTGCCGAAGATCGCCGGGAAAATCCCGCCTTCAGTGTTCGCTTCACGCGGGTCGTCGGACAGGAATTCCCAGACCTTGCTGAAGTAGAAACCGATCTTGGTGAACGTACCCATCGCGTTCGGCTGGTAGGCGTGAACCACTTTGCCCAGGCCGATTTCGATTTCCTTGCCGTTCGCATCGCGAGCAGTCAAGGCGTCACGGTTGAACTGCGCGTGCAGGTCGGCCAGACGGGCTTCGATGTCCTGATAGCGGGCGTTCAACTCGGCGCGCTCGGATTCCATGTCCGCTTGCGCGGTGGCGTCGAGTTTGCCTTCCAGCTCCAGCTTGCGACCGTGCAGACGGATGCGCTCGAGACCGGCGTTGATCGCGCCGATGTCGGTTTTTTCCAGCGACTTGAGCTGCGAGGCGAGGCCGTTCACGCGGTTGATCCGCGCCTGCAGCTCAGGCCAGGCCGCTTCGCCTTCGGCAATCACCTTGCCGTCCTGTTTGACGTTGACCAGGTAGCCGTAGAAGTTGCCCCACTCACGACGCTCCAGCGCCATCAGTTCCACCGGCGTGGTCTGGTTGGTCAGCCACTCGCCGACGATCCAGGTGAAGTCGTTGCCGTTCAGGTCACGGTTGCCGACCTTGATCAGCTCGCGGGTCATGAATTCAGGACCTTCGTCCGGCACCGGCAGGCCGGCGCTCTTCAGACGGGCGCGCGGCACTTCTTCTTTCTGCACCACTTCGCCCACGACCAGATGCTGGCCCTGGCCCGGTACGTCATAGCTGGCGTGGATCAGATCCGCCGGCCAGAAGTGACCCAGACCGCGCACGGCGATTACCGCCAGCAGACCAATGGTCATGATGACCGCGATGGACACCGCGCCGCCGCTGATCCAGACGCCGGGGGCGCCGCTCTTGAACCATCCTTTCAGGGAGTTCTGTTTCACAGACTTCTACCTTTGCTTAAAGCGACGAGTATTTCTTGCGCAGACGCTGACGAATCAGTTCCGCGAGGGTGTTCATGACGAAGGTGAACAACAGCAGCACCAGCGCCGAGAGGAACAGCACGCGGTAGTGGCTGCCGCCGACTTCCGACTCCGGCATTTCCACCGCGACGTTGGCGGCCAGGGTGCGCAGGCCTTCGAACAGGTTCATTTCCATGACCGGGGTGTTGCCCGTGGCCATCAGCACGATCATGGTTTCGCCGACCGCACGGCCCATGCCGATCATCAGCGCCGAGAAGATGCCCGGGCTGGCGGTCAGGATCACCACGCGAGTCATGGTCTGCCATGGCGTGGCACCGAGGGCCAGCGAGCCCAGGGTCAGGCCGCGCGGCACGCTGAACACGGCGTCTTCGGCGATCGAGTAGATGTTCGGGATCACCGCAAAGCCCATGGCCAGACCGACCACCAGAGCGTTGCGCTGGTCGTAGGTGATGCCCAGGTCGTGGGAGATCCACATGCGCATGTCACCGCCGAAGAACCAGTTCTCCATGAACGGGCTCATGTACAGCGACAGCCAGCCCACGAACAGGATCACCGGGATTAGCAACGCACTTTCCCAGCCGTCCGGGACTTTCAGGCGGATCGACTCAGGCAGGCGGCTGAAGGTGAAACCGGCGATCAGGATGCCGATCGGCAGCAGCATCAGCAGGCTGAAAATGCCCGGCAGGTGCCCTTCCACATACGGCGCCAGGAACAGACCGGCGAAGAAACCGAGGATCACCGTCGGCATCGCTTCCATCAGCTCGATCACCGGTTTGACCTTGCGGCGCATGCCCGGGGCCATGAAGTACGCGGTGTAGATCGCAGCGGCGACGGCCAGCGGAGCAGCCAGAAGCATCGCGTAGAACGCGGCTTTCAGGGTGCCGAAGGTCAGTGGCGACAGGCTCAGTTTCGGTTCGAAATCGGTGTTGGCCGCAGTCGATTGCCAGACGTATTTAGGCTCGTCGTAGTTCTCGTACCAGACCTTGCTCCACAGCGCGCTCCACGAGACTTCCGGGTGCGGGTTGTCGAGCAGCAGCGGTTGCAGCTTGCCGCCGGCTTCGACGATCACGCGGTTGGCGCGCGGCGACAGGCCGAACAGGCCCTGGCCTTCGACGACTTGATCGACCAGCAAGGTGCGGTGCGCGGTGCTGTGGAACACGCCGAGCTTGCCGCTGGCATCCAGGGCCAGGAAGCCCTTGCGACGTTCTTCGGCGGAAATTTCAACGATCGGCGTGGTGCCCATCTGGAAGGTGCGGATCTGCTTCAGGCGCAGCTCGCCATCGGTGTCGCGGGCCATGAACCACTGGGCCAGGCCACCTTTGGAGTCACCGACGATCAGCGAGATGCCACCGACCAGTTGCGTGGTCGCAGTGACTTCAGCGTCAGCGTTTTCCAGCAGTTTGTAGCGACCGTTGAGGCTCTTGTCGCGCAGGCTGAACACATCGGCCTGAGCACGCCCGTTGACCACGTACAGCCACTGCTGGCGCGGGTCGACGAAGATGTTTTTCACCGGCTCAGTCATCTGCGGCAGATCGATACGCTTCTGCTCGTTGGTGACTTCGCCGGTCATCATGTTTTCTTCGCTGGTCAGCGACAGCACATTGAGTTGCGAACCGGTGGAACCGACCAGCATCAGGGTCGAATCGGTGGCGTTGAGGCTGACGTGCTCCAGCGCACCGCCGCTTTCGTTCAGCGCGATCGGTGCATCGCCATACGGATACTCGATGGCCGGGGTGATGGTTTTCTTGCCATCCGGGTAGCTGACTTTATAAGTGTGACGGAACACCAGCGCCTGACCGTTGGACAGGCCCACGGCCACCAGCGGATGGCCCGGCTGGTCTTCGCCGATGGAGGTCACACTGGCGCCTGCCGGCAAAGGCAGATCGACGCGCTTCAATTCAGCGCCACTGTCGATGTCGAAGAACAGCGCCTGGCCTTTGTCGGAAACGCGCATGGCCACCTGATTCTGCTCTTCGAGCGAAATCATCAGCGGCTTGCCGGCGTCCTGCATCCAGGCCGGGGTGATTGCATCTTTCGCGCTCAGGTCGGCACCTTTGAACAGCGGCGCGACCACGTAGGCGAGGAAGAAGAAGATCAGGGTGATGGCTGCCAGCACCGCCAGACCGCCGACGAGGACGTACCAGCGGGTGAAGCGATCCTTGAGCGCGCGAATGCGGCGCTTGCGTTGCAACTCAGGCGTATTGAAGTCAATGCGCTTGGGAGGGTTCGTAGTCATTTTGGAATTGGCCAGATCATTCATGCGCACACCCTAGCGATCCTGTATGACAGAAAGATGACAATGCAGTGACGCACCAAATCCGCCGCCAGCAGGGCACTGGCAGTGGATAGAAGAATTCGGGGAGTGTGGGGGCCGGGCCGCTTGCGGGCCGGGCCCCACACGTGAGTCAGGCGGGGTTCACCCCTGACTCAGTTTGTTACTTTTTTGCGACTTCAGCGCCGCCTTCCTGCAGACCCAGGTCAGCCAGTGCTTTTGCAGCAACCTTGGCTGGCAGCGGGATGTAGCCGTCTTTCACTACCACTTCCTGGCCCTGTTTCGACAGAACCAGTTTCACGAACTCGGCTTCCAGCGGGGCCAGAGGCTTGTTCGGGGCTTTGTTGACGTACACGTACAGGAAACGCGACAGCGGGTACTTGCCGTTCAGGGCGTTTTCTTCGGTGTCTTCGATGAAGTCAGTGCTGCCTTTCTTGGCCAGCGGTACGGTTTTTACGCTGGCGGTCTTGTAACCGATGCCCGAGTAACCGATGCCGTTCAGCGAGGAGCTGATCGACTGCACGACCGAAGCCGAGCCTGGTTGTTCGTTGACGTTAGGCTTGTAGTCGCCTTTGCACAGGGCTTCTTCCTTGAAGTAGCCGTAGGTGCCGGATACCGAGTTGCGGCCGAACAGTTGAACCGGCTTGTTGGCCAGGTCGCCGGTCACACCCAGCTCACCCCAGGTTTTCACATCGGCTTTGGCGCCACACAGACGGGTGGACGAGAAGATCGCGTCAACCTGTTCCATGGTCAGGTGCTGGATCGGGTTGTCCTTGTGTACGAAAACAGCCAGGGCGTCCACGGCAACCGGGATGGCGGTTGGCTTGTAGCCGTATTTCTGTTCGAAGGCCGCCAGTTCGGTGTCCTTCATCTTGCGGCTCATCGGGCCCAGGTTGGAGGTGCCTTCAGTCAGCGCAGGTGGCGCGGTGGCGGAGCCAGCGGCCTGAATCTGGATGTTTACGTTCGGGTATTCTTTTTTGTAGTTCTCAGCCCAGAGGGTCATGAGGTTGGCCAGGGTATCGGAACCGACGCTGGACAGGTTGCCCGACACACCAGTGGTCTTGGTGTAGCTCGGGATAGCAGGGTCAACAGCGGCAACCGCGTTGGCAGTCGCAACGCCAGCAGCGACAAAAGTCATTGCCGCCATCAAACGCTTCAGTTTCATGCCTTACTCCTAGCAGATAGGGTGTGTTAAGTCGGGGCCAAGTATTAGCAGGCCGTGTGAACACTCTATGGCTGAAATATGACAATTGGATGAAAGGCCAGCATCCGAGATGTCACAAAAAATGAATTCCGCAGCAGGTTGACAAATCGAATCCAAAAGATAGCCTTGTCAACCACGAGAGGAAATCATGATAAACGACCGAATTCGCCGCGCCCGCCTGCAACGAGGCCTCACCCTAGAAGGTCTGGCGGCCCAGCTTGGCGACATCACCAAACAAGCGTTAAGCAAATATGAGAAAGGGTTGAGCACTCCAAATTCTTCTCGCCTGCTGCAACTGGCCAAGGCACTTCAGGTCAGCCCCGAATATTTTTTCCGCGCGGAGGTTATTCCTCTGGCACCTCTTGAGTTTCGAAAGCTGGCCAGAATGCCCAAGTATCGCCAAGCTCAAGTTGAAGAAAAAATTCGGGAACATCTCGAGCGCTACATTTCACTTGAGCAATGTTTCGATCCAGCAGATATCCAGACCCCTGCCACCCCCGCACAGATGCTCCCTGTTTCAACCCTCGAAGAGGCTGAGCTGGCAGCCGAGAAGCTTCGCCAGTTTTGGGGAATCGGTAGCGATCCCATCGCCAATCTGACTGAGCAACTGGAAGAGCACAGCATCAAGGTTGCAATGCTGAACGGCCCAGATGATTTCGATGGCGCTTGTGCTGCTACCGGTGACGGCGAACATGTACTAATTGCTTTGAATGCTGACCGTCCAGGTGAGCGAATCAGATTTACGGCTGCTCATGAGCTCGGCCATTGGGTTATGGCGTTGCCTGGAGACATGCCGGAGAGAGACAAAGAAAACTGTTGTCACCGTTTTGCCGGCGCATTTCTCTACCCCGCCAAAAGCGTAACCGGCGATTTCGGCAGCCATCCCCGGTCCAGAGTCCATCCACGAGAGCTACTGATCGCCAAACGCCAATACGGAATATCGATGCACGCTGCGTTGAGACGACTGAAGGATCTGAAGCTACTTAGCGAAAGTGGCTACAAATCCCTCACTATTCAATTCAGTGCCAACGGCTGGCGCAAAGCAGAGCCCGAACCTATGCCGTGCAAACCGCCCCAGCGCTTTGATTCCCTGGTGTTCTGGGGATTGGCAGAAGGATTGATCACCAAGTCGCGGGCTGCTGAACTCCTGCGCAAACCAGTGAGCGCACTTGACCCCAATTTCTTGGGCTCACTGGAGAGTGCATGAGTCTGATCTATATCAGTGATACAAATATCTGGATCGACTTTAGAAATGCCGGATTGCTGGGGCAGATGTTCAGCTTGCCGTTTACGCTGTGTTGCACTGACTTCGTAATGTACGAACTCGACGACTTTTCACACGACGAGCTGCTCGACCGAGGGTTGATTGTCGAATCGTTCGATGAGGCAGGTGTAATAAGATTGTCTGGGCTGAGGATCGAGCACAACAACAGCTCTTTAGCCGACGTCTCCTGCTACTTGCTTGCGCAGGAAACGGGCCGTCCTTTACTCACCGGAGATGGCAGGTTGCGCCGTCAGGCCCAAAGAGATGGGTTACAGGTACACGGCGCGCTATGGCTGCTCGATTTAATGGTAGAGCACCAAGTCATCGACGAAACGGAAGCTGCAAATGCTTTGGCTCACATGCTCGAACACGGTGCTCGCCTGCCGATTGGCGAGTGTGAAACAAGGCTTTCGCGCTGGCGAAAGCCCTGAGTTCTGGAACTAAATCAGCGTCCCTTCTTCCACAACCACGCGCCGACCAGAATCCCCATCCCGCACAGCACCGCCACATAATAGGCCGGGCCCATCGCGCTTTCTTTCAGCAGCAGGCTGACCACCATCGGGGTCAGGCCGCCGAAGATCGCGTAAGCGACGTTATAAGAGAAGGACAGACCGCTGAAGCGCACCACCGGCGGGAACGCTTTGACCATCACATAAGGCACCGCGCCGATGGTGCCGACCAGGAAACCGGTCAGCGCGTACAGCGGGAACAGCCAGTTCGGGTGATCGGCGAGACTGTGATAGAAGGTCCAGGAACTGGCCAGCAACCCCAGGCAACCGAACACGAACACGCGACCGGCACCGAAGCGATCGGCCAGCGCGCCGGAAATGATGCAGCCGAAGCTCAGGAACACGATCGCCAGGCTGTTGGATTGCAACGCGGTGGTCGGCGAGAAGTGATAGACCGTCTGCAGCACGGTCGGGGTCATGAGGATCACCACGACAATGCCGGCGGACAGCAGCCAGGTCAGCAGCATCGAGACTGCAATCGCCCCACGATGGTCACGCAGCACTGCGCGCAGCGGCACTTCTTCGGCCAGGGCCTTGCGTTGTTGCAGTTCGGCGAACACCGGAGTTTCGTGCAGCCAGCGGCGCAGGTAGACCGAGAACAGACCGAAAACGCCACCCAGCAGGAACGGGATCCGCCAGGCGTAATCCGAAACTTCCACTGGCGTATAAATGCTGTTGATCGCGGTGGCGACCAGCGAGCCGAGCAGGATGCCCGCCGTCAGGCCGCTGGTCAGGGTGCCGCAGGCGTAGCCGATGTGCTTGCCGGGTACGTGTTCGGAAACGAAGACCCAGGCCCCCGGCACCTCACCGCCAATTGCCGCGCCCTGGATGACGCGCATCAACAGCAGCAGGATCGGCGCCCACAGGCCGATCTGGGCGTAGGTCGGCAGCAGGCCCATGATCAGGGTCGGCACGGCCATCATGAAAATGCTCAGGGTGAACATCTTCTTGCGCCCCAGCAGGTCGCCGAAGTGCGCCATCACGATCCCGCCCAGCGGCCGTGCGAGGTAGCCGGCGGCGAAGATGCCGAAGGTCTGCATCAGACGCAGCCACTCGGGCATGTCGGCCGGGAAGAACAATTTGCCGACCACGGTGGCAAAGAACACGAAGATGATGAAATCGTAAAACTCCAGCGCGCCCCCCAGGGCCGATAGCGACAGAGTCTTGTAGTCATTGCGGGTCAACGGTCGTGCGGGTTGGTCGGGCTGCGCGAGGCTCGAGGGCGCTGTGGTCATGGCAAGGTCTTCTCTTATAGTCGGATCTGCCGCCACAACAACGCTGGCTGTGGCTCGGGCAGGTTCGGCACCATAGCAAATTGTTCGAAAAAGCACATAGAGGCGCGTATTTGCCGGTCGAAATCAGAACCGGACGGTCGTCGCGGAGTCTACCGACCGATATACTCGCAACCTTGCTCCGGTTTGTAAGGGGTTGCTGTGCGAAAACGTCGTTGGCCCGACCCTTGCTCGGGATTAGCCGGTTTCGCAGAGTTTCTCCTTAGGCGCCTGATGGAAAACGTGACGAACGTAGTATGTTCGGTGCTGAATCGTTTTTCCCGAAGACGGCTACCACCAGCAATACCCAACGAAGAGTCACGGGTCAGAGGCACCCCCGGCATGATAGAGCTCGAACAAGAAGATCCGATCCCGCAAGGCGACCTGGCCCTGCAAATCACCGCGCTTCCCCGCGAAACCAACGGCTTCGGCGATATTTTCGGCGGCTGGCTGGTGGCGCAGATGGACCTGGCCGGCACTGCCATGGCCAGCCGTGTTGCCGGCGGCCGTGTCGCAACCGTGGCCATCGATCGCATGGCGTTTCTGGTGCCGGTGGCTGTCGGCGCGCAATTGTCCTTTTATACCCAGACCCTGGAAATCGGCCGCAGCTCGATCCAGATGATGGTCGAGGTGTGGAGCGACGATCCACTGTCCAGCGAGTGGCGTAAAGTGACCGAAGCGGTGTTCGTGTTCGTTGCCATCGATGGCAGCGGCCGCACCCGTTCGGTTCCGCCACGCGCACGTTAAACCTCGCGGCCGTTTCACGGTCGATAGTCGTCCAAGTTGCTGATCGAGAGTTGTCCCATGAACACGCCCAACGTTGAAGCCGTGAAACTGGATGAACTGAACTGCTGGCGCATCCGCCATGGTCAGGCCGAAGTGCTGGTGGCCCAGCAAGGCGCGCACATCCTCAGTTATCAGGTGGGCGGCCAGCCGCCGCTGATCTGGCTGAACGACAAGGCCGTGTTCAAGACCGGCCAGAGCATCCGCGCCGGCGTGCCGGTGTGCTGGCCGTGGTTCGGCGTCTTCGCCCGCAACCCGCAGAGCGTGCAGGCGATGCGCGTCAGCGAAGAACCGGCCGCCGCCCACGGGTTTGTCCGGGCGATGGATTGGGAACTGGGCGGCATCGAAACCGAAGGTGAAAGTCTGAAGGTCGAGTTCAACCTGCCCTACCCCGAAGGCGGTTTTCCGGGCTGGCCGCATCAGGTCGACCTGACCTTGACCCTGCGCCTCGACGATCAGTTGCACATCAGCCTGACCAGCCACAACCGTGGCGCCGACACCGTCAGCATCAGCCAGGCGCTGCACAGCTATTTCGCGGTCAGCGATGTGCGCAACGTGCGCGTCGAAGGCGTGGATGGCCTGGATTACATCGAGACCCTGGACGACTGGAAGACTCACACCCAGCAAGGCGACCTGCGTTTTGCCGGGGAAACCGACCGCATCTATCTCGACGCTCCGCGGCAACTGAGCATCGTCGACCCGGCCTGGGAACGGCGCATCGTGCTGACCGCCAGCGGTTCACGCACGGCGGTGATCTGGAACCCGTGGATCGACCGCGCCGCTGCGCTCAGCGACATGGACAACGATGGCTGGCAGCGCATGCTGTGCATCGAGACGGCGAACGTCATGAACGACGTGGTGAACCTGTCACCGGATGCCAGCCACACCATGGGCGTCAGCGTCGGCAGCAAGCCGCTCTGAAAACAAAAAACGCAGCCCTGAGGCTGCGTTTTTTTTTGCGGGTCTGAATTACAGATCCGATTCCTGCACCACCCGCACCTTGTCCGCCTCCAGCGCATACGCCGCGTCGGCGAGATCATTGCTGACCTTCTCGATCTTCAGCGTGCCGGTCACCCACAGCGGCGTGTAGATGTCATCCAGCTTCAAGCCTTTCGGATAACGCACCAGCACCAGTTGATTCGGCGGCGGTGGCGGCACGTGGATGCACGCGCCCGGATACGGCACAAGGAAGAACAGCGTGCTGCGGCCCTTGGCGTCGGATTCCAGCGGCACCGGATAACCACCGATGCGGATGTGCTTATCGTTCATCGACGCCACCGTCTTGGTCGAATACATCACCGCCGGCAAACCTTTGGCCTGCTTCATCCCGCCTTTCTGGGTGAAGGTGCCGGTGGCTTCCGGGGAGTTGTGGTCGATTTCAGGCATGGCCTCGAGGGCTTTCTGGTCCGACTTGGGCATCAGTTCCAGCCAGTCGGTTTCCGGCAGATCGCCGGCGTGGGCCAGACCGCTGCCCAACAAAAGGAGAGTCAACAGAAGACGGCGCATGAAGGTGCTCGGTAAAGGATGCTCGAATAAGGAGGGAACGCTGAATCGCCGAGCATTCTAGCCCTCCCCGCCGGATTGGCAGAGAGGGCTTTGTCGCTTTGGATCAGTTCTTTTTGATCAGGCCGTAGATCACCAGCAGCACGATCGCGCCAACCAACGCGCCGATGAAGCCGGCGCCCTGACCCGCCTGATAGATGCCCAGGGCCTGGCCGCCGTAAGTGGCTGCCAGCGAACCGCCGATACCGAGCAGGATGGTCATGATCCAGCCCATGCTGTCATCGCCCGGTTTCAGGAACCGCGCCAGCAGGCCGACGATGAGGCCGATAAAGATGGTTCCGATAATTCCCATGGCATTTCCCTCTGAATAGTTGGCGTGCCCTGCCTCACCAATGCGTTCCACTTTTGACGAGTGACTGTTGCCGTCAAGCAAGGCGCCGCGACGAGTCATAGCTGGCTATGGCGAGGAGCGGCAACGCAGCATGACGGTAACAGGCGCCGTCAAAATGGAACAGCATTGGTGAGGCAGGGCGCTCAGCCAAAGCCTAGTCAGACTTTGGCATCCTGCCATGAGAGAACGGCGGCCCCTTAATGGTTCCGCCGCTGCCAGATGAAACTGTCGTTACTCGGCGATCAGCGCTTCGACCTTGAGGATCTGCTGCTCGAGGGTCGCCTTGTCCTTGCAGCGCAGGTTGGCGTGACCGACCTTGCGCCCGGCCTTGAAGGCCTTGCCGTAGTGATGCAGATGGCAATCGTCGATGGCGATGACCTTTTCAACCGGCGGTACAACGCCGATGAAGTTGAGCATCGCGCTCTCGCCGACCTTGGCGGTCGAACCCAGCGGCAGACCGGCAACGGCCCGCAGGTGGTTTTCGAACTGGCTGCACTCGGCGCCTTCGGTGGTCCAGTGCCCGGAGTTGTGCACGCGCGGGGCGATTTCGTTGGCCTTGAGGCCGCCGTCGACTTCAAAGAACTCGAACGCCATCACGCCGACGTAGTTCAGTTGCTTGAGCACGCGGCTGGAATAGTCTTCGGCCAGGGCCTGCAACGGATGATCGGTGCTGGCAACGGACAGCTTGAGGATGCCGCTGTCGTGGGTGTTGTGCACCAATGGATAGAACTTCGTCTCGCCATCGCGGGCACGCACGGCGATCAGCGACACTTCACCGGTGAACGGCACGAAGCCTTCCAGCAGGCAGGCCACGCTGCCCAGCTCGGCGAACGTACCGACCACATCTTCCGGCTTGCGCAGGACTTTCTGGCCCTTGCCGTCGTAACCCAGGGTGCGGGTTTTCAGCACGGCCGGCAGGCCGATCGACGCGACGGCGGCGTCCAGGTCGGCTTGCGACTGGATGTCGGCGAACGCCGGGGTCGGAATCCCCAGGTCCTTGAACATGCTCTTCTCAAACCAGCGGTCGCGAGCGATACGCAGGGCTTCGGCGCTCGGGTAGACCGGCACGAATTGCGAAAGGAACGCCACGGTTTCGGCCGGGACGCTTTCGAACTCGAAGGTCACCAGATCGACTTCATCGGCCAACTGGCGCAGATGATCCTGATCGCCGTAATCGGCCCGCAGGTGTTCGCCCAGCGCAGCGGCGCAAGCGTCCGGCGCAGGGTCGAGGAAAGCGAAGTTCATGCCCAGCGGGGTGCCCGCCAGGGCCAACATGCGACCCAACTGGCCGCCACCGATTACACCGATCTTCATCTCAACAACCTCAGGCAATACGTGGGTCTGGATTGTCCAGGACGCTGTCTGTCTGCTCGGCACGGAAGGTTTTCAGTACCGCGTGGAATTGTGGATGCTTGGCGCCCAGGATGCTCGCCGACAGCAGGGCTGCGTTGATCGCACCGGCCTTGCCGATGGCCAGGGTGGCAACCGGAATACCGGCCGGCATCTGCACGATCGACAGCAGCGAGTCGACGCCCGAGAGCATCGCCGACTGCACCGGTACGCCCAGCACCGGCAGGTGGGTCTTGGCCGCACACATGCCTGGCAGGTGGGCTGCGCCACCGGCACCGGCGATGATCACCTCGATGCCGCGGCCTTCAGCCTCTTCGGCGTACTGGAACAGCAGATCCGGGGTGCGGTGGGCGGAAACCACCTTGACCTCGTAAGGGATGCCGAGCTTTTCCAGCATATCGGCGGTGTGGCTAAGGGTGGACCAATCGGACTTGGAGCCCATGATCACGCCAACCAGTGCACTCATCGTCGCGCCTCTTCTCTCTGGGCGCCCGCAGGCGCGTCAAAAACAACAAGCCACGCAGGATGCGTGGCTTGTTGTAGGAAAAATGGCCGGACGAACCGGCCGAAGGCCGCGCAGTATACCGCAAAGAAAGCAATAAACAGCCCCCGTTGCGACCATCTGTCATCTGCCGCAAAAGCCCGGTTTTATTGACTCGAAGGTCAGTGGCCGGGACATGTTTCACGCACCGGCCGGACCTTGCGCCGCACCGCCTTCCAGCTTGCGCCACAACAACCGCACATTGGCCTTGCGCACCAGCGCACAGCGGTACAGGCGAATCTCCAGCGGTACATGCCATTGCGGGCCGCCACAAACTACCAGCTCGCCCCGGGCCAGTTCGGCGCGCACGCTCAGTTGCGGCACCCAGGCAATGCCGAGGCCTTCCAGCGCCATGCTTTTCAGGCTGTCGGCCATGGCCGTTTCATAGATCGTGGTGAAGCGCAGCTGACGCTGACGCAGCAAGCCGTTCACGGAGCGTCCGAGAAACGCCCCGGCGCTGTACGCCAGCAACGGCACACTGCCCTCGCCTTCCAGATCGAACAGCGGCTTGCCATTGGCATCGGCCGCGCACACCGGAAGCATTTCGGTCTGGCCCAGGTGCAGCGACGGGAAGATCTCCGGGTCCATCTGCATCGCCGCGTCCGGGTCGTAGAACGCCAACATCAAATCGCAGCCACCTTCACGCAGCGCGTGAACCGCGTCGCCAACGTTGGTCGCCACCAGCCGGGTGGCGATGTTCAGACCCTCGTTGCGCAATTGCGCGATCCAGCGCGGGAAGAAACCAAGCGCCAGTGAATGCGCCGCCGCGACCTGGATCACTTCGCCCTGCCCGCCTTCCAGATGATGAAGATGACGCAACACTTCACCGAGCTGTTCGACCACCGTGCGCGCGGTCACCAGGAACAGTTGCCCCGCCGCCGTCAGCTCGATCGGCGTACGCGAGCGGTTGACCAGCGTCAGGCCCAGCGCCGCTTCCAGGCTGCGGATCCGCCGACTGAACGCCGGCTGGGTCACGAAGCGCCGTTCGGCCGCCTGCGAGAAGCTGCGGGTGGCGGCCAGAGCACTGAAGTCCTCGAGCCATTTGCTTTCCAGATTCATCACGTCCTCCCGGACACGCACCAAAACAGGTCACACGTCTGCCGCGCACGCGGCGTCACACGAGCATTATGCCGAATGTGCATAGGGCAGTGTTTAACAGCATTGGCCCAAAAATTCCCACAAGCCTAGCATTCGCAGCGTTCCGGCACAGACCGGGTCCATATCGAGATGATTTCTATCATGTCCTCCGCTGCATCATTCCGCACAGAAAACGACCTGCTTGGCACCCTCGAAGTCCCTGCTCAAGCGTATTACGGCATCCAGACCCTGCGAGCGGTGAACAACTTCCGCCTCTCGGGCGTTCCGATTTCGCACTACCCGAAGCTGGTTGTCGGTCTGGCGATGGTCAAACAGGCCGCCGCTGACGCCAACCGCGAGCTAGGTCACCTGAGCGAAGCCAAGCACGCTGCCATCAGCGAAGCCTGTGCCCGTCTGATCCGCGGCGATTTCCACGAAGAGTTCGTGGTCGACATGATTCAAGGTGGCGCCGGTACCTCCACCAACATGAACGCCAACGAAGTGATCGCCAACATTGCTCTTGAAGCGATGGGTCACCAGAAAGGCGAGTACCAGTACCTGCACCCGAACGACGACGTGAACATGGCGCAGTCGACCAACGACGCCTACCCGACCGCGATCCGCCTGGGTCTGCTGCTGGGTCACGACGCGCTGCTGGCCAGCCTCGACAGCCTGATTCAGGCATTCGCGGCCAAGGGTGAAGAATTCAACCACGTCCTGAAGATGGGTCGTACCCAGCTGCAAGACGCCGTGCCGATGACCCTGGGTCAAGAGTTCCGCGCTTTCGCCACCACCATGGGCGAAGACCTGGCCCGTCTGAAGACGCTGGCCCCGGAGCTGCTGACCGAAGTGAACCTGGGCGGCACCGCGATCGGTACCGGCATCAACGCCGACCCGCGTTATCAGGCCCTGGCCGTACAGCGCCTGGCGCTGATCAGCGGTCAACCGCTGGTTCCAGCCGCCGACCTGATCGAAGCCACCTCCGACATGGGCGCCTTCGTGCTGTTCTCCGGCATGCTCAAGCGCACCGCGGTCAAGCTGTCGAAGATCTGCAACGACCTGCGCCTGCTGTCCAGCGGCCCGCGTACCGGCATTAACGAAATCAACCTGCCGGCGCGTCAGCCAGGCAGCTCGATCATGCCAGGCAAGGTCAACCCGGTTATCCCGGAAGCCGTGAACCAGGTGGCTTTCCAGGTCATCGGTAACGATCTGGCGCTGACCATGGCAGCCGAAGGCGGCCAACTGCAACTGAACGTGATGGAGCCGCTGATCGCTTTCAAGATCCTCGACTCGATCCGCCTGCTGCAACGCGCCATGGACATGCTGCGCGAGCACTGCATCGTCGGCATCACCGCCAACGAAGCGCGCTGCCGCGAACTGGTCGAACACTCGATCGGTCTGGTCACCGCACTGAACCCGTACATCGGCTACAAAAACGCCACCCGCATCGCCCGTATCGCCCTTGAAAGCGGCCGCGGCGTGCTGGAACTGGTGCGCGAAGAAGGTCTGCTCGACGAAGCCATGCTCGCCGACATCCTGCGCCCGGAAAACATGATTGCTCCGCGTCTGGTGCCTCTGAAGGCCTGATCCGACGCGTTACTTGTAGCACCGCTCACCAGGTCGAGGGACTAGACACCTCTCACCTTTTGAGGGCTTGGGGATGATTCCCCGAGCCCTTTTTTTTAACTGTTTGAACCTGAGAACCGTATGTATGGAAGCTGACCGCAAATCAGCTTTCACACAAACCCGACGCCGGTAACGTCGGGTGTTTCAAAGCCTCGTTTCGTCGCTTGCACCACAACCGTGCAGACGGGCGCCGCACTGATCGGTATAGTGCCGCCCCTCTTCGCGTGAGCGGTCGTCGGTAACGAGGCCATAACCCATGCGAAACCCGAACTAATAACAAACCCGCGATATGGATCCGGGACGAAACCCTCGCCTCGCCTGTTGTGCCGCGCGCACACCGGTGTAACGCGATGTTTCCGACCATCCAGCATTTGCTTACACAATAAACAGCGAGGAAAAATCCATGCTCGAAGTCATCAACGACTTCCTCTCAGGGAAAGTACTGATCGTGCTCATTGTCGGGCTCGGTAGCTACTTCACGATTCGCTCGCGTTTCGTTCAATTGCGCCACTTCTTCCACATGTTCGCGGTGTTCCGCGACAGCCTCAAAGGCAGCGCCGGTCAACTCAGCTCGTTCCAGGCCCTGATGCTCAGCCTCGCCGGCCGCGTCGGTGCAGGCAACATCGCCGGTGTCGGCATCGCCGTGACCCTCGGTGGTCCGGGTGCAGTGTTCTGGATGTGGGTGACCGCTCTGGTCGGCATGTCCAGCAGCTTCTTCGAATGTACGCTGGCCCAGGTCTACAAGCGCGCCGATGGCGACGGCCTGTACCGTGGCGGTCCGGCTTACTACATCCAGCACGGCCTGAAGCTCAAAGGCATGGCGGTGGTGTTCTCGATCCTGTTGCTGGTCACTTACGGCTTCGCCTTCATCGGCCTGCAGTCCTACACCGTGACCCACTCGCTGCAGAACGCCTTTGCCTTTGATCCGCAACACACCGGTATCGTCCTGGCAGTGCTGCTGGCCATTACCTTCATCGGCGGCATCAAGCGCATCGCTTCGGTGTCCGACCTGCTGGTTCCGATCAAGACCCTGGCCTACATCGGCGTGACCCTGTACGTGATCGGCACCCAGATCGAACACGTGCCAGCCATGCTGGAAACCATCTTCAAGAGCGCCTTCGGTCTCGACCCGGCCTTCGGCGGCCTGCTCGGCAGCGCAATCGTGATGGGCGTGAAGCGTGGCGTGTTCGCCAACGAAGCGGGCCTGGGCAGTGCGCCGAACGTCGCCGCCGTGGCTGCCGTGAAGCACCCGGGCGCTCAAGGCGTGGTTCAGGCGTTCAGCGTGTTCCTCGACACCTTCGTGATCTGCACCTGCACCGCGCTGCTGATCCTGCTGTCGGGCTTCTACACCCCGGGCTTCGAAGGTGACGGCATCGTCCTGACCCAGAACTCGCTGGCCGCCGTGGTCGGTGACTGGGGCCGCATGTTCGTCAGCGTCGCACTGTCGCTGTTCGTCTTCACTTGCATCCTCTACAACTACTACCTGGGCGAAAACAGCCTGCAGTTCCTCACCCGCAACCGCGCTGCGCTGATGACCTTCCGCGGTCTGGTGCTGGCGCTGGTGGTCTGGGGTTCGATGCAGGACCTGTCGACCGTGTTCGCCTTCGCCGACATCACCATGACCTGCCTGGCCTTCGTCAACCTGGTGGCCCTGGCCATGCTGTTCAAGGTCGGCATGCGCGTGATGCGCGACTACGACGCGCAGCGCCGCGCAGGCGTCAGCCAGCCGGTGTTCGACTCCAGTAAGTTCAGCGATCTGGACCTGGACCTGAAAGCCTGGCCGGCCAATCCGTCGGCCGACACTCAGGCTGACCCTCAGCCGCAAGGCATCCCCGCAGCGCAACGCTGATCGGGTAAAAACCGGGCGCAGGTCTTGCGCCCGGCGTGACACAAGCAGCGGTCGGCGTCATGCTCGACCGCATGCTGTCCTCGTTCAGGAGAACTCCCCATGAATTCCTCGACCTACCCTGCCGCCCAGCACGTCATGGTGCTGTACACCGGTGGCACCATCGGCATGCAGGCCAGCGCCAATGGCCTGGCCCCGGCGTCCGGTTTCGAAGCGCGGATGCGCGATTACCTGCACAGCCAGCCTGAGCTGGTGGTGCCGCAGTGGCGCTTTCGCGAGATGTCGCCGCTGATCGACAGCGCCAACATGACCCCGGCCTACTGGCAGCAACTGCGTGAAGCGGTGGTCGACGCCGTCGATGTGCAAGGCTGCGACAGCGTGCTGATCCTGCACGGCACCGACACCCTGGCCTACAGCGCCGCCGCCATGAGCTTCCAGTTGCTCGGCCTGCATGCCCGCGTGTGCTTCACCGGTTCGATGCTGCCGGCCGGCGTCACCGACAGCGACGCCTGGGAAAACCTCAGCGGCGCACTGGTCGCCCTCGGCCACGGCCTGGCGCCGGGCGTGCATCTGTATTTCCACGGCGAACTGTTGGCCCCGACCCGTTGCGCGAAAGTGCGCAGCTTCGGCCGTCATCCGTTCAAACGCCTGGAGCGTCAGGGCGGCGGCGTGAAAGCCACTTCCCTGCCGGCCGCGCTGAACTACAACCAGCCCAAGCAACTGGCCAAGGTTGCCGTGTTGCCGTTGTTCCCGGGCATCGGCGCCGAGATCATCGACGGCCTGCTCGACAGCGGCATTCAGGGTCTGGTGCTGGAATGCTACGGCAGCGGCACCGGGCCGAGCGACAACCCGCAATTCCTCGCCAGCCTCGGCCGGGCGCGGGATAACGGCGTGGTCGTGGTTGCGGTCACGCAGTGCCATGAAGGCGGTGTGGAACTGGATGTGTATGAAGCCGGCAGCCGTTTGCGTGGTGTAGGCGTGCTGTCCGGTGGCGGCATGACTCGCGAAGCAGCGTTCGGCAAGTTGAACGGATTGCTCGGTGCGGGTCTTGAGACAGCTGAAGTGCGGCGACTGGTCGAGCTAGACCTGTGCGGCGAACTGATTTAAACCTTCAAATAATTCCCCCCGTCATACCGCGACGGGAGGAATAAAATACATCCGGAAGAAGTAAAGTAGATTTACACCCATATCGAAACACCATTTTTATCGAAAATGCACAACACTCTTTTTCAGAAAAACCTTCCCCCTCCACAATTTAGCAGCATTAATAAAACACTACCTAAACCCTATATGGGCGACGCCGTAGCTGAGCCGAACCGACTGCTGTGTTGCAGTAGCATCAAAGTAAATACTGTAATTCAAACTTGTTTCATCTTCACGAATGATCAAACTGCCTTTGTCCGCTGTCCAACCGGTATCCTCGCCCTTAAAGTAAAGAAAAAATCCAGGAACTTCGACAACCTGCCCTAGACATTTTTTATTGACACCGATCATTATAACGGTCGTTTTCCTGGAGCTTTCAAACTCGAAAAACATGTTTTCTCCGACACTGCCTGCGCGCACCTGCATGGGTACATTAAAACCATCAATTAGAACAGAAAGGCTTCCAGTTGCAGTACCGGCCTTTAGATTTTTGAAATCATCAAGTGTGATTTTTAATCCCATTGAATTATCCATTATGCAATCCCTAATAGAAGTGAGTTTATATATAGAGCTTATAAAACAAATACCTGCTGGTGCCGACCCGTTACGCGAAAGTGCGCAGTTTCCGCCGTCGTCCGTTCAAACGCCTGGAGCATCAGGGCGGCGTCGTGAAAGCTACTTCCCTGCCGGCCGCGTTTAACTACAACCCACCGTGCAATTGACCAAGGTTGCTGTGCTGCTGTTACAGTGAATCAGCGCCTAGACCAATGATGATCGGCAATACCACCCCGTACTGCGATGGAGGGTATCGACTATTTCACAGGTTTAACCACAAGGAGTTTTGCCTTTAATTTTGCTGTTTCCTGATTCGGAGGATCACCGCGCCAAAGAGTCGCATCAACGTCGCACTGAAGCCTTCCTGTGCTGGCGTCAAAGGACACACCTGAAAACCTTGCTGTGTCCGCATGCCAACGGCTGGGATCATTATCAAAAACAGAATTAAAAAAATCACCATAACCCATACGAAAATCATACATATCCGAGGATAAAGCTGATTGATCGACCTCCAGATTAATACCGGAGTGATTGCTCTTGAACAGGAGCAGTAACCTATTTCCGTTTTTGTCTGAATGTTCCACCCATGAGTCGGCCTCAGATTCAAAAGGCTGGTCATCCAGCGTCCCTTTCATGCTCCCCTCACCTACAGGATTCCTTCCTTTTCCGTATTTTTCCAATACGTTTTCAATATAAGTACGACGATCTTCGACTTCTTTGTTTTTCGAATTCATTTCCTTACTCTCCTTTGTGAAACATTCCACACATTACGACTACAAACTTAGCGTAGACCCAGACAAACACAAATCAAACAAAAAGACTTAAATAAAGATAATTAGCAATTAATCGACAAACGGCACCCACATACTTAAAAACCTGTTACTTCTGACAGTCGCCAAAATAACTATTTCGCATTAAGTTAAACAGGCGGGAGCCATGACCCTATATATGACGAACTAAAAAGTGGCCGTCTCCATAAACATTAACTACCACAAACATTAACTACCACAAACAATCGAGATCAATTTCTGGTATGTAATTTGCTTTCAAGGAAATGTATTTCGCTCGGGACGCCCCCATGCTCCACTCCCACCTCACCACCCTCAATGCCGTTTCCCTGGTGCTCAACACCTTCCGGGATCAGGGCCTGTCCAGCGAAGCACTGCTGGCCGGCAGCGGCATCAGCGCGGCGGATCTGAGCCGGGCCGACACCCGCATCACCACCAATCAGGAGATGCAGGTCTGCGCCAACGCGGTCGCGCTCAAGCATGACATCGGCCTGGAACTGGGCCGGCGCATGCATGTTTCCTGCTACGGCATCCTCGGTTACGCGCTGCTGACCTGTGCCACCTTCGGTGACGCTTTGCGGCTGGCGATCCGTTATCCGGCGCTGCTGGGAACACTTTTCGAGCTGAGCCTGGAAGATGACGGTGAGCGCGTCTGGTTCGTCGCCGCCGATTACCGCGAGAGCCCGGGGATGGCGGTGTTCAATGCCGAGTTCTGTCTGGTGTCGCTGAAAGTCATCTGCGATGACCTGCTCGGTCATCCGCTGCCATTGCTGGCCGCCCGCTTCGAACACACAGCGCCGGATTACCGCGACAGCTACGCCGAACACTTCAAGGCGCCGCTGCACTTCGGCGCCAAGGACAACGCCTTCGCCTTCGACCGGCGCTGGCTCGATCAACCGCTGCCGCTGGCCGACCTCATCACCCACCAGGCCATGGCCGAGCGTTGCCGCAAACAGAACACCGAGTTCACCGGCCGCCAGGCGTGGCTGGGGCGGATCCGTCAGTTGCTCAGCGCGCAACTCAACGCCGCGCCGGGGCTGGAAGGTCTGGCGCAGCAGATGAACTGCTCACCGCGCACCTTGCGCCGGCATCTGAAGGACATGGGCTGCAGTTATCAGGAGCTGCTCGACGAACTGCGTTTCGAGCGGGCCAAGCAGATGCTTTGCGAGGATCAGTTGCCGATCTACCGCATCGCCGAAACCCTCGGCTTCAGCGAGACCGCGAGCTTCCGCCATGCCTTCGTGCGCTGGAGCGGCGTGGCGCCGAGTCAGTTCCGACCACACGGTTAAACTGTCGAGGGGCGATATCAGGTCAGTATTTTTGGCCACATCGATCCCCTTTTGGCCTCTCTGGCCGTTCTCCGATTCGCCCCGCGCCGCAACACTGGAGCCAACCGAATCAGCCCCTGCGGAGAACAACAAATGCTGACGATCTACTCTGACGATCACCACCTGCACCATGGCCGCTGCGAATTGATCGACGGGCAACTCAAGCCTTGCTTCGAGATGCCGTCGCGCGCCGACCACGTGCTGCAACGGGTAAAAAACCAAAACCTCGGCCCGGTCGAAGCACCGAAGGATTTCGGCCTCGGGCCAATCGAGCGCATTCACAGCCGCGACTACCTCGACTTTTTCAAAGGCGCCTGGGCGCGCTGGACCGAATTCAACACCGACGGCGACCTGCTGCCCTACACCTGGCCGGCGCGCACCTTGCGTCAGGTCAAACCGACCAGCCTGCACGGCCAGCTCGGTTATTACAGCTTCGACGGCGGCGCGCCGATCACAGCCGGCACCTGGCAAGCGGCGTACAGCGCAGCCCAAGTGGCGCTGACCGCACAAGCGGAAATCCAGCGTGGCGCCCGTGGCGCTTTCGCCCTGTGCCGTCCACCGGGACATCACGCTGCCGGCGATTTGATGGGCGGTTATTGCTACCTCAACAACGCCGCCATCGCTGCGCAGGCGTTCCTCGATCAGGGCCACAAGAAGGTCGCGATCCTCGACGTCGACTACCACCACGGCAACGGCACCCAATCGATTTTCTACGAGCGCAGCGACGTGCTGTTCACTTCGATCCACGGCCACCCGGAAGCAGAATTCCCGTTCTTCCTCGGCTACGAAGACGAACGCGGCGAAGGTGCCGGTGAAGGCTTCAACTTCAACTATCCGCTGCCGGCCGGTTCCGGCTGGGACGTCTGGAGCGCGGCGCTGGATCAGGCCTGCCAGGAGATCGATAACTACGGCGCCGACATCATCGTCGTGTCGCTGGGTGTCGATACCTTCAAGGACGACCCGATCTCGCAGTTCAAGCTCGACAGTCCGGACTACCTGGCCATGGGCAAACGCATCGCGGCCCTCGGCAAACCGACCCTGTTCGTCATGGAAGGTGGCTACGCGGTGGAAGAAATCGGCATCAACGCGGTGAACGTGCTTGAAGGCTTCGAACAATGAGCAGACTCAAGCACTTCATCGCGCCGGCGTTGTGCGCGGCGCTGCTGAGCAGCGGCGCCCACGCGGAAGAACGCACCCTGCGCGTCTACAACTGGTTCGACTACATCACTCCCAAGGCACTGGAAGATTTCAAGGCGCAGAACAGCCAGACCAAACTGGTCTACGACATCTTCGACACCAACGAAGCACTGGAAGCCAAGCTGCTGACCGGCAACTCCGGCTACGACGTGGTGGTGCCGTCCAACGTGTTCCTCGCCAAGCAGATCGAGGCCGGGGTATTCCAGCCGCTGGATCGCAGCCAGTTACCGAACTGGAACCACCTCGATCCGAAACTGATGAAGCTGATCGAGGCCAACGATCCGGGCAACAAATTCGCCGTGCCCTACATGTACGGCACCATCCTGATCGGCTTCAACCCGGCCAAGGTCAAGGCTGCACTGGGTGACGATGCGCCGGTGGACAGCTGGGACCTGATCTTCAAGGAAGAGAACATCAGCAAGCTCAAGCAATGCGGTGTGGCCCTGCTCGATTCGCCGTCGGAGATCCTGCCGCTGGCCCTGCAACACCTCGGCCTGGATCCCAACAGCAAGAACCCGGCGGACTACGCCAAGGCTGAAGCGCTGCTGATGAAGATTCGCCCGTACGTGACCTACTTCCATTCGTCCAAGTACATGGCCGATATCGCCAACGGCGACATCTGCGTTGCGGTCGGTTATTCGGGCAGCTTCTCGCAGGCCGCCAACCGCGCCAAAGAGGCGAAGAATGGCGTGGTGGTCGACATGCGCCTGCCGAAGGAAGGTGCGCCGATCTGGTTCGACATGCTTGCCATCCCCAAAGGCGCGAAGAACCCGCAGGACGCCTACACCTTCATCAACTACCTGCTGCAACCGCAGGTGATTGCGCCGGTCAGCGATTTTGTCGGTTACCCGAACCCGAACAAGGACGCCACCGAACTGGTCGACCCGGCGATTCGCACCAACCCGAATCTGTACCCGACCGATGCGGCGATGAACACGCTCTACACCCTGCAACCGTTGCCGCGCGATGCGGAACGGGCGCGGACCCGGGCGTGGACCAAGATCAAGTCCGGTACGTGAAACCTGACAACCTGAACAGACCCGCACTCGCGGGTCTTTTTTTGCCTGCAAGATCTATGTACCGCATCGCGCCGTGGCCGGGATTTTAGTGTCCGGGTTTTCCCCGTGGACATGACCATGACTGAATCTGCCACCACTGCTGCACCCAGTGTTTCCCCTCTCCTGCTGAAACAGAGTCGACTGGTCGAGCTGATCGGCCAGGGCTACTCGATGCATCAAGTCGCCTCGGCGTTGTTGCGCGAAGCGCTGAGCAAAAGCTATCCCGAGCAACACCTCGATCCGGATCGCACCCAGCTCGCGACGCCCCTGCGTGAATCGGACGCCGCCCGGAACGCTGCCAGGGTCTTTACCTTCGAATCACTGACCCACGCCTTTATCCAGCATTGCCTGCACAAGACCACCGCCGACTACATCGAAGGCGAACACTTCCTGACCCGTACACCCGAAGCGATCCCGCCGATACTGCTGCCGGTAAGCATGGATGACATCACTTCGCTGGTGAACGACCTCGCACCGTTTCTGTTCCTCGAATACCAGCAGCGCCAACTCGATTACTGGAATGAATCCGCCAATCGCCAGCCACGCTGGCAAGAGCTGTCGGATCTGCTGTGTTCGGCTGCGAATGTGCAGTCGGCCAACGGCTGGGACGCCGACGAATGTGCATTGGCGCAATTTGTCGCGCAGCATCCCGACCGCAAACAACGCTCGACCGTGAGTAGCGATTACATCGGGCTCAAGGCCTGCCTGATGGACATCGACCTGGTCGAAGACGAGGACAGTGCACACCTGCTGATTGCCGGTGCGCTGGTGCTGACCGCCACCGTCAAACAGCGGCAGCGTGTGTTGATGTACACCGTTGCCGATGGCTATGAGTCATTCGAATCGCTGACCAGGCTGGGCGAAACGCTCCCGCAGCGGATCGCCCCGGAGTTGTCCGACCGCTCTTTGAAATGGCGTCTCATCGAGCCTGAAGGAAACATCTTCGATGCCGTCGCACAGGCGCTGATCAGCAACCAGCTCAGCGCCATCGAAGCACTGGATCCCGCCAGCCAGTCGATCAGTGCGCACGCCAGTTCCGGGCGACAAAGCCACGGGCATTTCAGTTCGCGTGAACGAGCCCGGCTCGACCAGCTGGAGGAGGCCATTCCCGACTGGTTGCAAGACGGCTCTGTGCATGACCAGCAAGACTACAGTCGCTACATTGCCGAGCTCGCAAACTTGCGCAACGACGCCGAGACCGGCGTATTCAAGGACGACGACTTCCCTCTGCTCAAGCCCTACGCCGAACGCCGTATGCGCGAAGCAATCATCGCCGACAAACGTGCCGAGGGCGCTGCCGACCTGCCGTTGGAACACCTGCGTATCAGCGTGACCAACAGCTTCGAAACCGGTGGCTTCACCCTGCCCAATCCATTTGACCGGTTAACCGAGACCCTGGGCGAATTCGCCCTGCAAAATGCCCCGCCCTATCAGGCCACGATCGCTTTCGACAATGGCCGAGCCGTACCGGCCTGGCTGACCGTGGACTTCCTGACCGCCATCGCGGAGAAGGTCGATATCGGCGGTCATTACCCGCAACTGATCAAACGCGCTCTGATCGATGACCCGATCCGCTCGGCTGCGCACAAGACCCGCTACCTGAGCCAATTGCCGACGCTCCTGCCGATGCTCGCGCTGGAGTGCAAACTCAAGCATCGGGGCGGCGTCGATGAACGCGGTTATGCCTACGTCTGCCAACTGATGGATGCCATCAGCCGCAAACTGCCCACAGGCGAACATCCGGTGACCATCCGGCCACTGGCGTTTGTCCCTCGCCGCCGCTTGAGCCGGCGTTCGGACGTGGTGGCCAACATGTTCATCATCTGTCCGCGAGACCACGCTCAAGGTCCCTGCCTGTTGTACCGGCCACTGCTGGACACGCCGCTGACGCAGTTCGCCTCGTTGCAGAACCTGATGTATGCGCTGTATCAGGCCGGCGAATTGCGCAACTCGGTCCTGGCCTGGCTGGGCAGCGCCGCACTGAGTTTCGAATACTCGCAGTACGCCTTTCCGGTCGGCCTGCCCTCGCCATGGATCGTCACGCAACTGGCCACCGAACCGTTCATGCACCTGGACCTGACCGGTCCGCTCGAACTGGAGAACGCGCCCCTCGAAGGCGACATCCTCGCCGCGTTATACGCGGCAAACAGCCAGGCATTGGTGGACCTCGCGAACCGCCAGTCGCAGTCCAACAGTGAGCGACGCTGGGCACTTCTCGCCGACAGCAGCTGGGCGATCTTCAGCGTTGCCGCGAACTTCATGAGCGGAGCGGCGGGCACCGCCGTCTGGGTCTGGCAGACCATCACGCAGATCCAGCAGGCGCTCGATGCCCATGACCGCGACGACACTCTGGTGACCTGGCAATCCACCGCCGATGTCCTGCTGACGCTCGGCATTATCCTGACCCAACACGTCGTGGCGCGACGCAAACGTTCGTGGCTGCCGCGCCTGAGCGAGCCGTACGAGGCTGGCGAACGGCTGCCGGAGAACGAGGCGTCAACCGGTTTCCCGCCATCCACCCCCGAGGTCCCACCGTCCGTCACGCTGGATCCGCTGACCACCACCGGCGACGTGCCTGTCGGGCATCTCACTCAACTTGCACCGGACACGTTGCTGCGACCGGACTCCAGCGCACGGTTCATTGCAATGCTCGACCGCTTCAAGATCGCCACACCAGACTTGAGCGATCAACGAGCCTCACCGGTTACTCACCTGTACACCCTAAAGGGCAAGACCTGCGCTCAAGTCGGCACGCGCTGGTTTCAAGTGCTCGCCCCGGCAGACGAGCCGGTTCACATCGTCGATCCGGCCGATCCACAACGAATCGGCATGGCACTGAAATACGACGAGACTGCCGAAAAATGGCACTGGGATCCGAAACTGCGCTTGCGCGGCGGCATGCCAAAAAGCCGGATCGAGGCATTCCGTCGTTCCAAAAAAAAGGCCATGGACGACGCCTGGGCGAAGCTGGAGCAATTCGAAGCACGGGAAACCGAAGCGAAAACACAACTGCTGCGAGCGCTGGTAGCCCTTCCACGGGACACCAGCGAAGCGGGATTTGAGGTCTCCGCAGCCACTTATCTGGACCGAGCCACAAAGTTGGGCAACGACTACACCCAGGCCCTGGCCCAGCTGGAAATCTGGCGCGAGGCCGGGGGCGGCGGCTCGGTTCACCAGGCCAAGCTGATGAGCCTGACCCTGGGTCAGCACCGCTGCTTCGGCTCGTGGCTGCGGGTCAAAATGCGCATGTACGCGAAGGCCACACAGATATTCGTCGACAGCGCGACTCACCAGACACCGGTACCGCGCAAACGCCAGATCGATATCGCCACCGCTGCCACGGCGTTGAGCGACGAGATGATTGCCAACCTGCAGACACTGGACCGCTCGCTGCAAATCCTGAACAGCCACTCGGCCAAGGCCAGAGAAGTGGCCACACGGCTGGAGTTGCTGCTGCCGGACTTCAGCCCGCTCGATCTCAAGGCCAATGAAATCGGCATGTCCTACGAACGCTGTGTCGTGGAACAACCGGGGGCGGCCATGAATGCCGCTCGCGTCGCTATCGGGATCATTACGGCTACGGCAGCCGACGCCAGTCATGAGCTGATTCAGCTGAGCAAAGCCGCGGTGACCGCCGACGGACAACCGGCCCGTATCGAGCGTTTGTCGCAGTGGAACGACCTGTTCGCCAGCCTCGGCGAACAGGTGGAACAGTTGCCTGCCGCCCATCCGGGCCAATTCGTCCAGGCCCGGCTCGACAGGGTGCGCGAGCTGATCGGCGAATTCCACGCGGTAGCTCGCGAACGCCTGACCACGGAGCTACCTGAACCGGAGGAACGACCGGCACCCGGAAAGTCCCAGCCGCAGCCCTCTGCATCGCAGCCCAAAGTGAAGGTCTCCAAGAGCCGTCCACGTCCCGAAGTAGATGAGCAGGCTGCCCCTGCACCGGACAGCGACTCCGGCACAGAGGCCGCATTCGTCAAACTTTCCACGCAACGGCCCGAACCGAAGGTGCCCACGGATGACGAGGACCTCCTTTCATCGGCCATGCAACTTGAAGCGAACATCTACAGCTTCAACAGAAAGACCCGCGAGGACGCCAAGCGGCCAGGACGCATTCCCGCAGACATCCGCGATATGTTCGAGCAGCAAGTCGAACGACTCAAGCAAGCGGCCAGTGACGTCGACGAGGCGATTGTCCGAAGAAAAAGCGCGAAGAAGGATCCATGGCCCGTCGCCTCTCTCAGCGCCAATCTGCGCGAAGGCGCAACCCGCACCCGCGCTGAAGGGATCGAGACCTACGCGACCATGCTGAAACAACGCAAACCCCGGGAAACCTATTTCCACTGGCTGCACGACAATGCGCAGGTCGGGGTGATCAAGGACCCGCGCGGCCGTATCCGCACCCGACATCGCGGGGACTTTTTTCAGGAGTACCGGATTCTCGACAAGACCAACGCCGACAAGCCGCTGTGGGTGGCGCACTTTCACTATGACCAGCTCAAGAATGCGGATGAGTTGTACACCATCGCCCACCTGAAATTTTCCGATGCCTATTTGCAGACGCTCGATGACAAGACCCGTCAGGCACTGAATACCTTCGATGCCGTCGACAATGCACTACGGCGCATCGTCGATCCGCAGGTGCGCGATCTGTTCCTCAAACCACAGCCAGAGGAGCGACCGAAAGACCATTAACGGCACCAGACCTCACGCAGACGGGCCAGAGCCGACTCGATCGCCGGCTCCGGTACCGCCGCAAACCCCAGCACCAGACCGGCGCGTTGATCGAGCGGCGTCGTCGAGTCCGGCAGCCAATACTTGCTCAGGCCGTGGACTTCCACTTCCACGCTGGCGGCCTGTTCGATCAATTGCTGCTCACGGGCCACGCTGTCGACCGCCACGGTGAGATGCAGTCCGGCCGACACCGCCGGCAGTTCACCCACACCCGCCAATCCGTGTGGCCATCCGTTGATCAGGGCGTTACGCCGACTCAGGGCTGCCCGGCGCATCCGCCGGATGTGCCGTTGGAAATGCCCGGCCGCCATGAACTCGGCCATCACCGCCTGAGTGCTCACTTCGGAATGCCGGACATCTACCGCGCGCCGCTGCGCAAAGGCTTCCACCAGCCCCGGCGGCAACACCAGGTAACCCAGACGCAGCGCCGGGAACGCGACTTTGCCAAAAGTGCCGACGTACAGCACGCGACCCTGGCGGTCGAGCGCAGCCAGCGGAGCCAGGGGCGCGCCGGTGTAGCGATACTCGCCGTCGTAGTCGTCCTCGACGATCCAGCCGCCGGTGCGCTCGGCCCAGGCCAGCAGTTCGAGGCGTCGTGCCAGGCTCATCACCACCCCGGTCGGGTATTGATGAGACGGCGTGACATAAGCCACCCGACAATCTTCGGCGGCCGCCAGTGCCGCGCAGTCGATGCCCTCTTCGTCCACGGCAATGCCGTGCAATCGACCGCCGGCCAAGGCGAACGCATGACCCGCTGCGCGATAGCCGGGATTCTCGATGCCTACGCCGGCGCCCGGCTCCACCAGCAACTGTGCACAAAGGCTGATTCCCTGCTGCGCGCCACTGGTGATCACAATTTGCTCAGCCGAACACTGCAGGCCGCGCGAACTGCGCAAATAAGCGGCAATCAGACCGCGCAGGCGCGCATCGCCCGCCGGGTCGCCGTAGCACAGTTGCTGCAAATCGGGTTTGCGCCAGAACGCCGCGTTCAGCTTGGCCCAGACGTCGAACGGGAACAGATCGAATGCCGGAACACCGACCCGGAATGCTCGCGGCGGACCGCTCGGTGGCGTCGGTAAATGGTTCTGCTCAAGCCGCTGCAATGCACCGCTGTGGATAACTTTGCTGGATAAATTCCCAGTGGAATTGGTCGAAATTGTGGATAAGGCTGTGGGTAAGCCTGTTGAAAACCCTGTGGATACTTTTGTGGATAATTTTTTCGCCGGTGTCGTCGATTGCGGCAACTGCGCCACATAAGTGCCGTCCCCGACCCGGCCTTCAATGAAACCTTCGGCATACAGTTGATCGTAGGCACGCACCACACTGTTGCGGGAAATCCCCAACGCTGCCGCCAGATCGCGACTGGCCGGCAGTCGCGTGCCGCTGGCCAGGCGCCCGTCGAGCACCCGCAGGCGCAAGGCCTGGTAGAGCTGACGGCTCAGGCCTTTGCGGCGGTCGAGCTCGATACCGGCAGGGTTGAACGGCAGCGACAGCGTGGTCGAATCGGGCATGACAATGGACCTATGAAATTGGTCATCAATGGCTCTTACAACAGACCAATAGCCTGCCTACGATGCAGCCATTCGCCAAGGAAATTTTCTCCATGTACACGCCCCGCGCCTTTGCCATCGACGACCTGTCCCAACTGCACGAACTGATCCTCGCCACACGCCTCGCCATCCTGGTCACCCACGGCGAACAAGGCTTGCAAGCCAGTCATGTGCCGGTGTTGCTGCATCGCGAACAAGGTCCGAACGGCACGCTGTACGGGCACCTGGCCAAGGCCAATCCGCAATGGAAAGACCTGCGCGACGGCGCCGAGGCAATGCTGATCTTCCCCGGTGCCGATGCCTACGTCAGCCCGGGCTTTTATCCGAGCAAGGCCGAGCACGGCAAAGTCGTGCCGACCTGGAACTACGTTGCCGTGCATGCCTACGGTCACGCCGAAACCTTCAGCGACGGTGGTCGCCTGCTGGACATCGTCAGCACCCTCACCAACCGCCATGAGGCCGGCCGCGCCCAGCCCTGGTCGGTTGACGATGCCCCGGCCGATTACATCGACGGCATGCTCAAGGCCATCGTCGGGTTTGCCATTCCGATCGACCGGCTCGAAGGCAAGCGCAAGCTCAGCCAGAACCGCAGCGCCGAAGATATCGCCGGCGTGCGCGACGGCCTGGCCGCCAGCCCCGACATCAACGATCAAACCCTCGCTCAATTGATGCGTTAAGGAAATCACCATGAGTCAGATCGACATCCGTCCGGTCAGCGCCGCCGATCACGCGGCCTGGCTGCCGCTGTGGCAGGCCTACCTGCGCTTCTACAACACTGAATTGCCGGACGCCGTCAGCCAGAGCACCTGGCAGCGTTTTCTCGACCCGAACGAACCGACCCACGCCGCCCTCGCCTGGGCCGATGGCAAAGCGGTGGGCATGGTGCATTTCATCTACCATCGCTCGAACTGGAGCATCGAAAACTCGTGCTACCTGCAAGACCTGCTGGTGGAGCCGCAAAACCGTGGCACCGGCGTCGGTCGCCTGCTGATCGAACACGTGTACGCCACGGCCAAGGCCGACGGTTGCTGCAAGGTGCACTGGCTGACCCACGAAACCAATGCCACGGCGATCCAGCTCTACGAGCGCATCGCCGAGCGCCCGGGTTTCATCCAGTTTCGCAAAGCCATTTAAGGAGCCACGCGCATGACGATTTCTCTCGCTGACTGGAAAGGCGTGCCGCCACCCTCCACCACCCTGATCGAAGGCCGCTTCATCCGCCTGGAAAAACTCGACCCGGCGCGCCATGGCGACGACCTGTTCAACGCCCTGCAAGGCCCCGGCGCCGATCCGAAACTCTGGGATTACTTGCCCTACGGCCCGTTCCCGGAACGCAGTGCTTTCAATGACTGGCTGAACAACCATGCCGCCCACAACGATCCGTATTTCTTCAGCGTCATCGACCGCGCCAGCGGCCAGGTACAAGGCATCCTCAGCCTGATGTCGATCGTCCCGGCCCAGGGCCGCATCGAAATCGGCCACGTCACCTTCGGCGCCCCGATGCAGCGCTCGCCGAAAAGCACCGAGGCGGTCTACCTGCTGGCCAAAGAATCCTTCGCCCTCGGCTACCGCCGCCTCGAATGGAAATGCAACAACGGCAACGCCCGCTCCAAATATGCGGCCGAGCGGCTGGGCTTCAGCTTCGAAGGCGTGTTCCGTCAGCACATGGTGGTCAAGGGCCAGAACCGCGATACCGCGTGGTACTCGATCCTGGACTCGGAATGGCCGGCGATTGCGGCGGGGTTCGAACGCTGGTTGAGCGATGAGAATCAGACGGCGGATGGGCAGGTGAAAGGCTTAGCCGAGTGCCGCGGTTGAAACTTGATCGACACTAAGCGGGTTGCGGGTTCAGCTGTTGTTTCGCCGAACCCGTACCACGCCCATTTTCAACCCGAACGGGCGGAACACGGCATTCAGGGATTTCAGTGTCTGATTACCCTCGCCGTGTTCGATGTGCACCAGCGTGCGTACCGAAATCTTGCACATCTTCGCGAACTGGGTCTGATGCAGCCCGGTCACCTCCACGCGTAAACGGCGAACGGCTTCACCGATTTCTACGGTTCCTTCAGCCAGCGCTTCTTGAATGCTTTCGATGAGCACGGTGCGCTCGGCGACGGTCATGCTCATTTCAGATCCCACTCTTTCAATCGTTGCTCCAGGTTTTTCAACACCATCGCATCGTGCCATTTGCCGGCGTCGAATATCTGCAATGTCAGGTTGTGCATGCGGCTCTCATCTGCAATTAAATGCATTGTTGCAATCGTTTGGCTGATCCTAAACGCAATATAGTGCATCCAAGAAGGCAAATGACCACCAAGATCTGCAATAAAGTGCAGAGCTGGGAATTTTTCGTTCCGGAATAACGCAGCGGAAGGTCAACGGACAGCATTACCAACGCCACTCTTGGCGATGCAGGAAATGGCAATCACCGACTGCTCGGGTAGTGAAAGAAGAGTTTCCTGGATTTCGCCAATCGATACGTCAGCATTGACTGTAGGCAAAGGCATCACGGTCCAGAGGTAAATGAAGCCCGTTGCGCCTAACGGGCTTCTTTCCTCCTGAGCCGATCCACAAACGCCGCACACTCATCAGAATTGCCCGACATCGGGCTCCGTGGCCCGCATTTTAGAGTTCGACCTCTCAACAACGGAGGTTGACCCGATGCCTGTTCAACACAAACACCGACTTCATCAACTGGCCATTGCCATTGCATTGACCCTTGGCTACGCCGAATTCACGCTGGCGCAGCAACTTGCCCTGGATTTTGATCCGCAACCGAAACAAACCCCGGAGCAAGCGATATCGGCGCTCGACGCCTTCATCAGCGATCCGGGCACGGTCGAGAAAAAGATCAAGAAAGAGATCAAGGGAAAGAATGGCATTTCACTGAATCTTCGCGATCAGAATGATCTGGTGATCATGGAGCCTCAAGGCAGTTTTACCGGGGTTGTTGACGGTGGAGGGGGCAAAAACGTCCTGCAACTCAGTGCCGCCGAGGGAGGGAAACTGGGTGAATCGCGCAATTTCGACGGACTGGACGTCAAGCGAGGTGACTGGAATCGCAATGGCCCGGGAGACTTCACCAGTGGCGTCGTGGTCCGCAGCCAGGCATCACTCACAAACGAGGGAACCATACTGGGCGGCGCATTGACCGAAGGCATCCTCATCAACAAAGGCCTGATCGGTCGCGACGTCACAGTGCTGCCCGGTGGCGACCTTACCAACCCGGGACAAATCGCAGGCAACGTCGACGTACGAGAGAGCGGCCATTTTGCAGGTAGCGGGATCGTCGGCCACCTGAGTGTGCTGGGGCGTTTTTCCGTTGACGAGGTGTATGGCGCGCCCAGGGTCAGAGGTGATCTGAACCTGTCGCGTCCGGCGGTATTGGCCTATTCGGTGGATGCCTCCGGCAACAGCCCGACGATCGTCGTCGAAGGCACTGCTCACCTCGGTGATGCGACCCTGAGACTGGTTACCAGCGGCGACTATCCACAAAGCAGCCAGCACACCATCCTCGAAGCCAGCAAGGTTGAAGGTCGATTCGGCAACGTTGAAAACGATCTGGCCTTCATGACGCCGACGCTGGATTACGACGATCCCAAACGCGTCGGCCTCACCTATGCGCGCAATGATGTGCCCTTCGAACAAGTCGCGATCAGCGACAACAGCCGCGAGTTTGGTAAAAGCATTGATGAGCCTCAGGTGTCGCCAGAGCCTTCGCCGGCTCAAACCCTGGCGTCATCTGAAACGCCGGTCTCTCATGCTGCTCGGGAGCCCCAACCCCAACCCCAACCCCAACCGTCACAGCCTCCCGAACGCCCCCTGCAAGTGCAAGCTCCGCAATCTCCTGCCACGCCTCCGCCTCCGACGCCGACGGCTCCGACCGCTCCTCGCAACGCAGCCGTGGCAGCCCTGCTCACCAGTGACAAAGTCACAGCCGCCGTCGCCCTCGATCAACTGGCCGGCGGCAGCAACGCCAACCTCGCCAAGGCCACCTTGAGCAGCGTGACACCGGTCAGTGCCAGCTTGTTGTCGGCCATGCACCAGCTCGATAACCTGCATGACACCCAACCAAACGCACCCCGCCACGCGGCCGGAAACGCCGACAGCGGCCGTGTCTGGCTGCAGGCCCTCGGCCATAGCGGGAAACTGGATCGCGATGTGGAACCCATGCAGCATTCCACCAAAGGGCTGCTGCTCGGTGCGGACTGGCGCCTCGACGAAGAATGGCGACTGGGCTTGATGGGCGGCACCTCCGACACGCGCATGGACAGCAAGGAGCTGGACGGCGACCTCGACAGTTGGCACCTCGGCGCTTACGCATTGCACCAGACCGGTCCGCTGTCACTTCGGTTAGGCGCGGCCTGGAGCAACCATGAAGGCAGTACCCGCCGCGAAGTCGCGTTCGGCCGCTTCCATGACCGACTGAAAGGCAACTACCAGGCCAGCACCCAGCAAGCGTTCATCGAGTCGGGATACAACCTGGGTCGGGCCAACGTCAGCATCGAACCCTTTGCCAGCCTCGGCTACCAGCGCTACCAGCGCGACGGCTACACCGAGAAAGGCGGGGCGGCGGCGCTCAGGGTAGATGATCAATCCCAAGGCAACTTCAACACCACCGTCGGCCTGCGCATGGCGAAAGTCAGCACGCTGGATAACGGTATGCGTCTCACGCCACGATTCAGCGCGGGATGGAAACATGTTTACGGCGAGACCTACACCAGCACCCGCCAACGCCTGGTTACCGGCGGCCATGACTACACCGTTTATGGTGCAGAGCTGGATCGCAACAGCCTGACGCTCGACACCGGGCTTGATCTGGCCGTCTCATCCAGCCACACACTCGGTGTTGGCCTGTCGGGTGAGATCGGTACCGACAGCCGAAACCACGGCGTATCAGGCCAGTGGCGAATGGCATTCTGAGTCCAGACGGGCTGCTGCCGCACATTGCGGCAGCAACTTGAAAGCAAAAAAAGGGGAGCACATGCCCCCCCGAGGTTTAAAGCGTTGTATCGAGGCCGTTATCTCAGCCTTCGATCTCGATCAGGATTTCGCCCGGGTTCACCCGGTCGCCCTTGGCAACGTGGATGGCGGTGACCTTGCCGGCAATCGCGGCCTGGACTTCGGTCTCCATCTTCATCGCTTCGGTGATCAGCACAGCCTGGCCCGCCTTGACGGTGTCGCCTTCCTTGACCAGCACATCGACGATGTTGCCCGGCATGGTGGTGCTGACGTGGCCCGGCGCCGAAGCCTGCTTGCGCTTGCTGCTGCCGCCGCCGACGAATTCGTTGAGCGGTTCGAACACCACTTCTTCCGGCATGCCATCGATGGACAGGTAGAAATGACGCTTGCCTTCAGCCTTGACGCCGACACCGGTGATGTCCACGCGGTAGGTTTCGCCGTGGACGTCGATGACGAACTCGGTCGGTACGCCTTCGCCGCCGGCCGAAGCCACCTTGCCCGCTTCCGGGATCGGCAGCAGCACTTCCGGGGTGAGGGTGCCGGCGGCACGCTCTTCGAGGAACTTGCGGCCGATGTCCGGGAACATGGCGAAGGTCAGCACGTCTTCTTCGGACTTGGCCAATGCGCCGATATCGGCACGCAGCTTGGTCATTTCCGGCTTGAGCAGATCGGCCGGACGTACATCGATCACCTCTTCGCTGCCGATGGCCTGACGACGCAGCTTCTCGTTCACGGTGCCCGGCGCCTTGCCGTAGCCGCCTTGCAGGTAGAGCTTCACCTCGTTGGTGATGGTCTTGTAGCGCTCGCCGGCCAGCACGTTGAAGAACGCCTGGGTGCCGACGATCTGCGAAGTCGGGGTCACCAGCGGCGGGAAGCCGAGGTCTTCACGTACGCGCGGGATCTCCGCCAGCACTTCGCCCATGCGGTTCAGAGCGCCCTGCTCTTTCAGCTGGTTGGCCAGGTTGGAAATCATCCCGCCCGGCACCTGGTTGACTTGAACACGGGTGTCGACGGCAGTGAATTCACTTTCGAACTGGTGGTACTTCTTGCGCACGGCGTAGAAGTACAGGCCGATTTCCTGCAGCAGCTCCAGGTTCAGACCGGTATCGAACTCGGTGCCTTTGAGCGCAGCAACCATCGATTCGGTGCCAGGGTGACTGGTGCCAGAAGCGAAGCTGGAGATCGCGGTGTCGATGTGGTCGGCGCCGTTTTCAATGGCCTTGAGCTGGCACATTGTTGCCAGGCCGGCAGTGTCGTGGGAGTGGATGAACACTGGCAGCGACTGCTCGGCTTTCAGTGCACGCACCAGCTCACCGGTGGCGTATGGGGTCAGCAGACCGGCCATGTCCTTGATCGCTACCGAGTCGCAACCCATGGCTTCCATTTGCTTGGCCTGGGCGACGAACGCGTCGATGGTGTGCACCGGGCTGGTGGTGTAGGCGATGGTGCCCTGGGCGTGTTTGCCGGCAGCTTTCACCGCTTCGATCGCCACGCGCAGGTTACGCACGTCGTTCATCGCGTCGAAGATGCGGAACACGTCGATGCCGTTGACCGCGGCCTTGGCGACGAACGCCTTGACCACGTCATCGCTGTAGTGGCGGTAGCCCAGCAGGTTCTGGCCGCGCAGGAGCATTTGCAGACGGGTGTTGGGCAGCGCGGCGCGCAGCTGGCGCAGACGCTCCCACGGATCTTCTTTCAGGAAACGCACGCAGGCGTCGAAGGTCGCGCCGCCCCAGCACTCCAGCGACCAGTAGCCGACTTTGTCGAGCTTGTCGCAGATCGGCAGCATGTCTTCGGTGCGCATGCGGGTGGCGAGCAGCGATTGGTGAGCGTCGCGCAGGATGGTGTCGGTTACGAAAATCTTTTTAGTCATTGTTCTATTCCTCACAGGCCTGCGTGGGCGGCGATGGCGGCGGCGATGGCCAGGGCCAGCTCTTCGGGTTTGCGCTTGATCGAGTAGTTGGTCAGTTCAGGGTGGCTTTCGACGAAGCTGGTATTGAACTGGCCGCTACGGAATTCCGGGTTGCGCAGGATTTCCTGGTAGTACGCGGCGGTGGTCTTCACGCCTTGCAGACGCATGTCGTCGAGGGCGCGCAGGCCACGGTCCATGGCCTCTTCCCAGGTCAGGGCCCAGACCACCAGTTTCAGGCACATCGAGTCGTAGAACGGCGGGATGGTGTAGCCGGTGTAGATCGCCGTGTCGGTACGCACGCCCGGGCCACCGGGGGCGTAGTAGCGTGTGATCTTGCCGAAGCTCGGCAGGAAGTTGTTTTTCGGGTCTTCGGCGTTGATCCGGAATTGCAGGGCAAAACCGCGATGCTGGATGTCTTCCTGCTTCACCGACAGCGGCAGGCCGGAGGCGATGCGGATCTGTTCGCGGACGATGTCGATCCCGGTGATTTCTTCGGTGATGGTGTGTTCCACCTGCACCCGGGTGTTCATCTCCATGAAGTACACCTCGCCCTCGGCGAGCAGGAACTCCACGGTGCCGGCGTTCTCGTAGCCCACGGCCTTGGCTGCGCGCACCGACAGGTCGCCGATGTAGGCGCGCTGTTCCGGGGTCAGTTGCGGACTCGGGGCGATTTCGATCAGCTTCTGGTTGCGGCGCTGGATCGAGCAGTCACGTTCGAACAGATGCACGACGTTGCCGAAGCTGTCGCCGAGGATCTGCGCTTCGATGTGTTTCGGATTGACGATGCATTTTTCCAGGAACACTTCCGCCGAACCGAAGGCCTTGGTGGCTTCGGAAATCACTCGAGGGAAATTCTGTTCGAGTTCTTCGCGGCTGTTGCAGCGACGGATACCGCGACCGCCACCACCGGAAGTGGCCTTGAGCATCACCGGGTAACCGATGCGGTCGCCCTCGCTCAATGCTTCCTCGATGCCGGAGACGTTGCCTTCGGTGCCCGGCGTGACCGGTACGCCGGCCTTGATCATGCTGCGGCGCGCTTCGGTCTTGTCGCCCATGCGGCGGATGACTTCCGCCGACGGGCCGATGAATTTGATCCCGCGTTCGGCGCAGATGTCTGCCAGCTCGGCGTTTTCCGAGAGGAAACCGTAGCCGGGGTGCAGCGCATCGCAGCCGGTTTCCACGGCCAGGTTCACCAGCTTGCGCGGGTTCAGGTAACCGGCCAGTGGCTCGGCACCAATGCTGTGGGCCTCGTCCGCACGCTTCACATGCAAGGCATGCCGGTCGGCGTCGGAATAGATCGCGACCGAACGGATGCCCATCTCGGCGCAGGCACGCACGATTCGTACGGCAATCTCACCACGGTTGGCGATCAGGATCTTTGTTATCACTTGGAGGTTCCCTTGAGCCGGTGGCACCACGACCTGCTAGACCCAGGTCGGCACGTGACCAAATGTTTCAATCTGGTCTCGGCTCCACACTAGCGCTGACAAGGGATTAACAAAAATGAATAAAAATTGGGTCAGGCATAAGTAAAGACTTATAGTCAACGCATCAGCCCGCGGCCAGAGTCGGTAGAAAATGCGTAAGTCCTTGATGCGTATGACATTGCGTCAATTGCAGATCTTCAACGAAGTGTGTGATTTGCGCTCCTACAGCCGCGCCGCCGAAGAAATGTCGCTCACACAACCGGCCGTCAGCCTACAGATTCGTCAGCTCGAAGAGCTGATCGGGCAGCCATTATTCGATTACGTCGGCAAAAAACTCTACATGACCGAGGCCGCCGAAGCACTTCAGCGCGCCAGCCGGGACATTTTTGGGCGCCTGGAAAACCTCGACATGCAGCTCTCGGACATGCAGGGCTCACTGCAGGGCCAATTGAAGCTGGCGGTGGAATCCAGCGCCAAATACTTCGTGCCGCACCTGTTCGCGGCGTTCAAGCGCCAGCACCCGGAAGTGAACCTGCAACTGACGGTGGTCAACCGTGGCCAGGTGATCCGCCGACTCTCCGACAACCGCGACGATCTGGTGATCATGTCGATGGTGCCGCAGGACATGGGCCTGGAGTTCCTGCCGTTCCTCAACAACCCGATCGTTGCCGTGGCGCGGCCGGATCATCCGCTGGCACACATGGGACCGCTGCGCTTGCAGGATCTGGAACCTTACACCCTGCTGATCCGCGAACCCGGTTCGGGTACGCGACTGGCCTGCGAGGAGTATTTCAAGGAGAAGCGCGTGCACTTCACCCAGACCCAAGAAGTGGCGTCGGCCGAAGCTCAACGTGAATGCGTGGTGGCGGGTCTGGGCCTGGCGCTGTTGACGCGCCACGCCCTGAACCTGGAGCTGGCGACCGGCGGCTTGGTGGAGCTGCCGGTCGAAGAATTGCCGCTGTTTCGCAGCTGGTGCCTGGTGCAAGCCAAAGCCAAACGGCTGTCACCGGTGGCGCACGCCTTCCTGGCGTTTATCCGCAGCGAACGGGTGCAGATCAGCGCGCTGGTTGAGCGCTTCGACGGGAAGCTGCCGGCGCTGCCTGCCAGTGATTGATGTCCTCGGGAAAATCGCCGATTTCGGCCTGAAGCTGGCGGAGTTCGAAGCGATCTTCGATAGCGCGGCGAAATTCCATGCGGCGCTGGTCTTCCTGCTGACGACGGGTTTTCGCGGCGCTGTTGCGTTCTTCGTAAGGCTGAGCCATTTCGAGTCTCCCAAGGCGATTACGGGAGTTTCACGATAGGCGCGGTGGATGACGATTTGGCTGCGTCGGGGTTACAGGCAGATGAAGATTGCCGTCACCCCATCACGATCAATCGTCCAGCGCTTTCACCGATTTTGGCGACAGCCGCAAGCTGCGCAGGCTGCGCTTGACGCTCTTGAGGTGGTTGACCAGGCTCGGCCCACGCGCCATTGCCACGCCCATCGCCAGTACGTCGATCACCACCAGGTGAGCGATACGCGAAGTCAGCGGCGTGTAGATTTCGGTGTCTTCGTGAACGTCGATCGCCAGGTTGACGGTCGACAGCTCGGCCAGCGGTGTCTGGCTCGGGCACAAAGTGATCAGCGACGCACCGCTCTCGCGAACGAGGTTGGCGGTGATCAGCAGGTCTTTGGAGCGGCCGGACTGGGAAATGCAGATCGCCACGTCGGTGGGCTTCAGCGTCACCGCCGACATCGCCTGCATGTGCGGGTCGGAATACGCCGCGGCGGTCAGCAGCAAACGGAAGAACTTGTGCTGCGCATCCGCCGCCACCGCGCCCGACGCACCAAAACCGTAGAATTCGACGCGCTGGGCCTGGGACATCAGCGTCACCGCCCGTTGCAGCTCCAGAGGATCGAGCTTTTCGCGAACCTCCATCAGCGTGTGCAACGTGGTGTCGAAAATCTTCAGGCTGTAGTCGGCGACAGAGTCGTCTTCATGGATCGCGAACTGACCAAAGCTGGCGCCGGCCGCGAGGCTTTGCGCGAGCTTGAGTTTCAGATCCTGGAAACCGGAACAACCGATGGCCCGGCAGAAGCGCACGATGGTCGGCTCGCTGATGCCGACGCTGTGGGCCAGGTCGGCCATGGAACTGTGCATCACTGCCGCAGGGTCAAGCAGCACGTGGTCGGCGACCTTGAGCTCCGACTTGCGTAACAGGTGACGTGACTGGGCGATGTGTTGCAGCAGATTCAAGGGGCTGGACTCTTGTTATGGAAAGATGTGCTTTGGCCAGATGCCGGGGATGTAGCAAGCTTGTAGTTATACTACATGAATCGGCTTTTTGCCTGCTCAATGCGTAACTCGATCCCCCCGGATCAGGCGACATGCGCTGCATGTAGCCCTTTACAGCGGTTTTTCCTGTTCACGCAGCAACGCGGCAAGGCCGACCGCCTCCACCGGACGGCTGATCAGATAGCCCTGCACCTCGTCGCAACCTTCAGCTTTCAGAAACGCCAGTTGCTCGGATCGCTCGACACCTTCGGCGACAACTTTCAGTGACAGCCCGTGAGCCATCGCAATGATCGCCCGGGTGATCGCCGCGTCTTCGCTGCCCTCGCCCAACCCGCGAATAAAGGCCTGATCGATCTTCACGTAGTCCACCGGAATCCGTTTCAGATAGCTCAGCGATGAATAGCCGGTGCCGAAATCATCGATCGCCAGTTTCACCCCCAGATCCCGCAACTGCTGGAACGTGGCGATGATGTGTTCGACGCTGTCGAGCAGCTGGCTTTCGGTCAGTTCCAGTTCGAGGTAGTGCGGCGCCAGGCCGGTTTCCTCCAGCACCTGACGCACCAGGCTGACCAGTTTGCCCTGGCGCAGCTGATGCACCGACAGGTTCACCGAAACCCGGATCGGCGCCAGCCCCTGACGCTGCCACTCGCACGCCTGCCAGCAGGCCTGGCGCAGGACGAATTCGCCGATCGGCCCGATCAGCCCTGTTTCTTCGGCCAGGCCGATGAAATCCCCCGGCGGCACCCGGCCCATGGTCGGGTGATCCCAGCGCACCAGCGCTTCCGCCGCGTTGAGACGACCGGTCGCCAGGCACAGTTTGGGTTGATAGAAGACGTTGAGCTGCTTTTCCTCGATGGCTTTGCGCAGCTGGTTTTCCAGTTGCAGGCGCTCCAGCGTGCTGGCCTGCAGACTGTCGGTGTAGAACTGGAAGTTGTTGCCGCCCAGGTGCTTGGCATGTTGCATGGCCATGTTCGACTGACTGACCAGCGCGGAAATCTCCCGGGCGTTATCGGGCAGCATGCTGATGCCCATCGAAGCACTTACTACCAATTCGTGCCCTTCCACGGTCAACGGCAGGCGCAGCTTGCTCGACAGTCGCGTGGCGACCCGCGCCAGGCTCGACAGGTTGCCGTAGGCGTCGAACAGCACCGCAAATTCGTCGCCGGACAGCCGGGCAATGGTGTCGGCCTCCGGCAGAGCATTGACCAGACGCCGAGACATCTTTTGCAGCAACTGGTCGGCGATCTCGTGGCCGAGGCTGTCGTTGAGCAGCTTGAAGCGATCCAGATTGATGTGCAGCAGCGCCAGACTCCGGCGCCCGCCCTGCCGCACGCGCTGATGGGCTTCGTGCAGGCGTTCGCGGAACAGCGAGCGATTGGCCAGGCCAGTGAGCTCGTCGTAGTGGGTCAGGTAGCGCATGCGCTCTTCGGACTCGCGGCGCGCCGACAGATCGGCGAAGAAACCGACGATATGACTGACATTTCCCCGACTGTCGCGCACGGCATTCAGTTGCAGCCATTGCGGATACAGCTCGCCGTTCTTGCGGGTTTCCACCAGTTCGCCTTGCCAACTGCCATGCTGCTCCAGCGCGTGGCGAATCGCGACGTAGTGCCGGCGGGCGTCGCGGCTGCACGGCAGTTCGACGACGTTGCGCCCGAGCATGTCGTCGATGTCATACCCGGTGACTCGGCTGAAAGCCTGATTGATGGCGATCAGCGAATAATTCGGGTCGAGGATCACGATACCTTCGCTGGCGGCCTCGAATACCGTCGCCGCCAGTTGCTGCTGAGCTTCCAGGCTTTTGCTGACGCTGATGTCGCGGCGGGTGCCGACCATGCGGATGACCCGCCCGTTCTCGTCGCGCTCCACCGCTCGCCCACGGTCTTCGATCCAGACCCAGTGGCCGTCGCCGTGGCGCACGCGGTATTCGATCTGATAATCCTCGGTGCGCCCCTTCAAGTGCTCGATCAGCGCGCGCTTGAGTGGCGGCACATCTTCCGGGTGCAGGCGTGGCCGCAGGTGCCTGAGCAGCCCGGTGACGTATTCCGGGTCAATGCCAAACAGTTCCTGAATCTGCGTGTGGTGAACTTCGTCAGTCTGCAGGTTCCAGTCCCACAGCCCCAGCTCACTGGCTTTCAACGCCAGGGCCAGGCGCGCCTCGCTTTTGCTCAGGGCCTGGTTGGCGACGTCCAGTTCCCGGCTGCGCTGGGCGACCCGGTCTTCCAGCTCGACCTGGGCTTCACGCAACTTGCCCTCAGCGCAACGCCGGTGCTCGATTTCCTTCGCCAGCTCCTGATTGAGCTGTTCGCTGCGGGTTTGTGTCTGTTGCAGGTGCTCGATCAGGTGCTGGTTCTGAAAGCGCCGCAGCAGTCCACGATCGATAAGCCGATTGACCTGCCACGCCACCACACTCAGGGAGCCGAGCAGGATCAGCCCGAGCCAGCCCCAGCCGCGCGCCAGTTCGTCACCGCCCCAGAACAGGTAGCCGATGGCCGGCAGCAGGCATGGCAAGGTAAAGGAAAGGAATGCCGGAATACTCACGGCGTAAGCCACGCTGGCCGACAGGGTCGCGGCGCCGATCAGGCCGAACACCCAGGCTTGCTGCATGAAGTTGTCGGCGGGGACCAGAGCGATGCCGGCGCCAGCGAGGGTCAGGCCGGTCATGGTCGAGCCGAGCAGGAACATCCGGCCCCAGATCGGCTGGGCCTGGCGATCGGGAATCGCCGAATCGAACGCCGCGACCTGAATCACCCGCAACGCCACCAGCGACAACAGCCACACCAGCCAGACGCTGACCACGAAGTAACGCTGCGGGCTCCAGAGCAGACCGGCGCAGACCAGACCATTGATCAACATGAACAGGGTGGGCAACAGCGAACCCTGATAAAGAAGGCGCGTGCGCTCGACCGCCATCTGGGTGGCGTAATGCTTGCGGATTACCCGGGGTTCCACAGAGGGGCCCGACAGGTCGAAGCTGAGGGTCATAGGCAACGTTCTTGTTCTTATAAGTGTGAGCATGCGCCCGGAAACGTGGACGGAGCATACACAAGCCGAACCACTTGCCAAACTGCCCCAGATCATAATTTCACCGAAACTTTTCCACCGCTCGTCACCCGCCAAAGCCCCGACGCCAGGCGGGCCAACGCCTGTAGCCGGTGACCGACCGGTCGTCACGGGCGGCACTTTCATCGGCTAATGCAAAGCTCGGTTTGCCCGGGCCTGCGGCGCACCCTAGAATGCCCCGATGCGCGATGATCTCTCCCTTCTGCTGAACTCCCTCAACGATGCCCAACGCCAGGCCGTAGCGGCTCCCGTTGGTCGTCAATTGGTCCTGGCCGGTGCCGGCTCCGGCAAAACCCGAGTGCTGGTGCACCGTATCGCCTGGTTGATCCAGGTCGAGAACGCCTCGCCCCACTCGATCCTGTCGGTGACCTTCACCAATAAAGCCGCTGCCGAGATGCGTCACCGCATCGAGCAATTGCTGGGTATCAACCCGGCCGGCATGTGGGTCGGTACCTTCCACGGCCTGGCGCACCGCTTGCTCCGGGCGCACTGGCAGGAAGCCGGGCTGAGCCAGACCTTCCAGATTCTCGACAGCGATGACCAGCAACGGCTGGTCAAGCGGGTGATCCGCGAGCTGGGGCTGGACGAGCAACGCTGGCCGGCCCGTCAGGCCCAGTGGTTCATCAACGGGCAGAAAGACGAAGGTCTGCGTCCGCAACACATTCAAGCCAGCGGCGATCTGTTCCTGGCCACCATGCGCGGCATTTATGAAGCGTACGAGGCGGCGTGCCAGCGTGCCGGCGTCATCGACTTCTCCGAACTGCTGCTGCGCGCCCTCGACCTGTGGCGCGACCACCCGGGCCTGCTGGCGCACTACCAGAAGCGTTTCCGACACATTCTGGTGGACGAATTCCAGGACACCAACGCCGTGCAGTACGCCTGGTTGCGTCTGCTGGGCAAGGGCGGCGACAGCCTGATGGTGGTCGGCGACGACGACCAGTCGATCTACGGCTGGCGCGGCGCGAAAATCGAGAACATCCACCAATACTCTTCCGACTTCCCGGATTCGGTGACCATCCGTCTGGAGCAGAACTACCGCTCCACGGCCGGCATCCTGAAAGCCGCCAACGCCTTGATCGCCAATAACACCGGGCGCCTGGGAAAAGAACTGTGGACCGATGGCGGCGACGGCGAAGCGATCAACCTTTACGCCGCCTTCAACGAACACGATGAAGCACGCTACGTTGTCGAAACCATCGAAAGCGCGCTGAAAACCGGCCTGGCTCGCAGCGATATCGCGATTCTCTACCGCTCCAACGCCCAATCGCGCGTTCTGGAAGAAGCGTTGCTGCGTGAACGCATTCCGTACCGCATCTATGGCGGCCAGCGCTTCTTCGAGCGGGCGGAAATCAAGAACGCCATGGCCTACCTGCGCTTGCTGGAAGGTCGCGGCAACGATGCGGCCCTGGAGCGGGTGATCAACGTCCCGGCTCGCGGCATCGGTGAGAAAACCGTCGAAGCGATTCGCGACCATGCGCGCCACAGCGATGTGTCGATGTGGGAAGCCATGCGCCAGCTGGTGGCCAACAAGGGCCTGACCGGTCGCGCCGCCGGTGCGCTGGGCGCGTTTATCGAGCTGATCGAAAACCTCGCCGCCAAGTGCGCCGAGATGCCGTTGCACCTGATGACCCAGACCGTCATCGAGCAATCCGGACTGATCGCCTACCACGAAGCGGAAAAAGGCGAGAAAGGCCAGGCCCGGGTGGAAAACCTTGAGGAACTGGTCAGCGCCGCGCGCAACTTCGAGAACACCGAAGAAGACGAAGAACTGACGCCACTGGCGGCGTTCCTCGGCCACGCTTCGCTGGAGGCCGGCGACACTCAGGCCGACGAGCACGAAGACAGCATTCAGCTGATGACCCTGCACAGTGCCAAAGGCCTGGAATTCCCTTACGTGTTCCTGGTGGGCATGGAAGAGGGTCTGTTCCCGCACAAGATGAGCCTGGAAGAACCGGGACGTCTTGAGGAAGAGCGGCGACTGGCCTATGTCGGCATTACCCGGGCGATGCAGAATCTGGTGATGACCTATGCTGAAACCCGACGCCTGTACGGCAGCGAAACCTACAACAAGGTGTCGCGTTTCGTACGGGAAGTACCGAAAGGTTTGATTCAGGAAGTGCGCCTGTCCAACAGCGTCAGCCGGCCGTTCGGCGGCAACCAGTCGATGGGCGGCAGCAACCTGTTCAGCGGCAGCGAGATTCCGGAAACCGGCCTGAGCCTCGGCCAGGCTGTCCGTCACTCGATCTTCGGCGACGGTGTGATCCTCAACTTCGAAGGCGCCGGCGCCCAGGCCCGGGTGCAGGTGAACTTCGCCGAAGGCAGCAAGTGGCTGATGCTCGGGTACGCGAAGCTGGAAGCCATCTAAACGCAGCCCGTCGTTGCTCATCGTTCCCACGCTCTGCGTGGGAATGCATCCCGTGACGCTCCGCGTCACTGTGGACGCGGAGCGTCCATGGCGGCGTTACCACGCAGAGCGTGGGAACGATCGGACACGAATACTGGAGGCAACATCCATGGGCTCGGGCTTCTTTTCTTCCTGGACGTTCTGGGCCCTGCTCTCGGCCACCTTCGCCGCGCTGACGGCCATCTTCGCCAAGATCGGCATCGAAAACGTCAACTCCGACTTCGCCACCCTGCTGCGCACAATCGTCGTATTGGTCAGTCTGGCCTTGATTTTGTACACCACGGGCCAATATCAGTCCTTGGGATCGATCTCCGCCAAGAGCTACCTGTTCCTGCTGTTGTCCGGGCTGGGGACTGGCGCTTCGTGGCTGTGCTACTTCCGGGCGTTGAAAGTCGGACCGGCGTCGCTGGTCGCCCCGGTGGACAAGCTCAGCGTGGTCTTCGTGGCGGTGCTCGGTGTGATCCTGCTGGGCGAGAAACTCGACCTGCGCCAGTGGGGCGGTATCGGCCTTATCACTGCCGGCGTGGCGATGCTGGCATTTCGGCGCTGATCCATTTCCTGCTGAACCTATCTCCTTTTCCTACAGACAAAAGTACATGGCCTTATTGCCCCGACCGAGCTGAACGTAACCTGTCAGGCAAAAGCCCGAAACACTCTCTCGCTAGCCAGTAACACTTCAGCTGTGCAACATGGCGCGCGTGTCTCCACAAACGGGAATTCCCTTTATGAAACGTTTTCTTAGCATCGCCATGGCGTTGTGCATCGGCCTGACGATGAGCCTCGACGCCAACGCCAAGCGCTTTGGTGGTGGCAAAAGCGCCGGCGCTGCGCCGACGCACCAGACCAGCCAGATGGCTCCTTCTTCCCCAGGCATGGGCGGCGCTGCGGCGACCGCTGGTGCTGCCGGTGCCGCGGGCGCTGCGGCCAAGGCCGGCGGTGCTTCGAAATGGCTCGGCCCTCTGGCCGGCATCGCGGCCGGTGGCCTGCTCGCTTCCATGTTCATGGGCGGCGGCTTCGAAGGCATGCAGTTCTTCGACATCCTGATCATGGCCGTGATCGCGTTCGTGATCTTCCGCTTCATCGCCGCCCGTCGTCGCAAGCAGCAGGAGCAGTTCGCTCCGGCCGGCGCGCCGATGCAGCGTGAAGTGTTCGAACAGAAGCCAGCAGTCATGGGTTCGATCTTCGGTGGTTCGGCCGCACCTGCTGCCGCCCGTCCGGTGATCAACGCTCCGGCCTGGTTCAACGAACAGCGCTTCCTTGAAGCCGCCCGCAGCCACTTCCAGGCGCTGCAGCAGCACTGGGACGCCAACGAAATGGACAAGATCGCCGAGTTCGTGACCCCGCAAATGTTCGAGTTCCTCAAGCGCGAGCGCGCGGAACTGGGTGATGCGTTCCAGTCCACCTACATCGACAACCTCCAGGTACAACTGGATGGCGTGGATGATCGTGCGGACAAGACCATCGCCACCCTTACCTTCAACGGCGTGTCGAAGACCTCGCGTTTCGACCAGCAGGGCGAAGTGTTCAGCGAAAGCTGGAACATGGAACGTCCACAGGGCGACAACCAGCCTTGGCTGGTCGCCGGTATCCGCCAGAACGGCTGATCACCTCCGACGTTTTACCCGCAGTAATGAAAACCCCGGCCTCGGCCGGGGTTTTCTATTTCGCGGTTGCATCTATAGCGAGCTACTGTATAAACCGCCCCATATAAACCGCGCCATTCAAGCAAGAGGATCCCGGACGTGGAAGAAATCATCGAACAACTGCGCGAAGCCAACGAACCCGTACCGGTTCCCCTGGAGTTGCCCGACGAAGACCAGTTGGTGGAAATCGAAGAAGAACTCTTCATCAACATCCCGTTCGTCTTCAAAGAGTTTCTGCTGACCGTCAGCGACGTGGTTTACGGCAGCCTGGAGCCGGTAACCGTCACCGACCCGCAATCCCACACCTACCTGCCGGACGTCGCCGCCAATGCCTGGGATGCCGGCGTGCCGCGCGACCTGATCCCGATCTGCCAGGACGGTGACGACTACTACTGCGTCGAAGAAGACGGCACCGTGGTGCTGTGGTCCGGCGAAGAAGAACTGATCACCGAAGAGTCCTGGGAATCGGTCTGGCACTGGGCTCGGGACGTCTGGCTGGAAAGCTGAAACGCCCCTCCCCATGGGTGGTCAGTGCCCCGACGGCTCCTTGTGGTTGTCGAGGGTTTCCAGCAAGGCCACCTGCATCCGCGTGTGCACCCGGATGAACCAGCGCCAGAGCAGCGCCGCCACGGCGGCCGCGACCACGGCGATCAGCACCAGCAACTTGTTGGTCGGCAAGATACTGGCCGACAAGGCTGCCAACAGCAGGAAAATCACCAGCAGCGAGATGATCGGGATCACTTCGGCGATCACCCGGCGCACTCGCTGCGTGTGACGCCCGGCCATTTCCGGCTTCACGCCCATCTCCGCCAGCAGCATCGACAGCGCCTTGAGCTTGCGATAGGCCGCGATCAGGAACGGCAACGACACCAGCAACGCCCCGCCCCAGATCAACGCCTTCTGCCAGCTCGGGTCGCTGATCCAGTCCTGCATCCAGATCGAGAGGCGCCCGGCAAAGAAAGCGCCGGCAAAGAAGATCGCAATCACCAGCGCCAGATTGACCCCGACCTGCAGCAGGATCCGCCGGATCATCGAGGCCAGCATCGCGCCCTCACCCTGCGGCTGAATGCTGCGCAGCCACTCGCCGTACATCCCGAACACTCGACCGAGGCGCTGCGGCATCGCGGCGGACAGCTTGATCGACAGCGGATCGGCAGCCCGGATCAGGTACGGCGTCAGCAACGTGGTTATCACCGAAACCGCCACGGCCACCGGATAAAGGAAGTTGCTGGTGACTTGGAGGGTCATCCCCAGCGCCGCGATGATGAAGGAGAATTCGCCAATCTGCGAAAGCCCCATCCCGACCCGCAGTGAGGTGCGTCCGTCATTCCCCGCGATAAACGCCCCGAGGCCGCAGGACAACATCTTGCCCAGCACCACGGCGACCGTGATTACCGCAATCGGCCACGCGTATTGCAGAAGGATCATCGGATCGAGCATCAGGCCGATGGCGACGAAGAAGATCGCACTGAACAGGTCGCGAACCGGCTCGATCAGGCGCTCGATTTTCAGCAGTTGCCGCGACTCGGCCATGATCGCGCCGATCAGGAACGCCCCGAGCACCATGCTGTACTCGAGTTTGACCACCAGCAGGCAGAAGCCGAAACACAGGCCCAGCACGGTGATCAGCAGCATCTCGTTGCTTTCGAATTTTGCCACGTAGGCCAACAGTCGCGGCACCAACAGAATGCCGACAACCAAGGCGACGATCATGAACAGTGAGAGCTTGCCGACGGTAGAAAACACTTCGCCGGAACTCACCGTGCCGCTGACCGCAATGCTCGACAGCAAGGCGATGATGCCGATGCCGAGAATGTCCTCGACGATCAGAACGCCGAAGATCAGCTGCGCGAAGCGCTCGTTTTTCATCTTCAGGTCGTTGAGTGCCTTGACGATGATGGTGGTCGAGGAAATCGCCAGGATCGCGCCGAGGAACAGCGAATCCATGGTGTTCCAGTCGAACCAGCGGCCGATTTCGTAGCCGATCCAGATCATCAGGACAATTTCGAGGAACGCCGCGATGAAGGCCGTAGCGCCGACCTTGAACAGCTTGCGCAGGCTGAACTCCAGGCCCAGGCAGAACATCAGGAAAATCACCCCCAGCTCGGCGAGGGTCTTGATGGTTTCTTCGTCGTGGATCAGGCCGAATGGCGGTGTGTGCGGGCCGATGATGAAACCGGCGACGATGTAGCCGAGTACTACCGGCTGCTTGAAGCGGTGGAACAGAACGGTCACCACACCTGCGACCAACATGATCACCGCCAGATCCTGAATAAAGCTGATGGCATGCATGGTGTGGGCTCCTTGAATGACGAGGCTCACGCAGGCATGGGAAATGTCTGGGCGAGCTGAGTAAAAATCCGCTTTGGGTGTAGGAATCGCCCTTGGGGAGGCGCTTTTGCAGGGTAACACCGCGACTTCCGGCTGAAAGGCGGTGCAATATATGGAAACAGATCGATTCGGGCGTGACGGCGGCCAGTTGCCTGGCGTCCCGATAACGGTGCTTTTGAAAAGCGACCAGGCACCCGCAGAGGTGTTTCTTCCAGCAACCCTGCCTTGACCCGTGAGAACGTTATGGAACCCGGAAACGCCCAGCTGTCGATGACGGTACTGATGACCCCCGACATGGCCAACTTCTCTGGCAATGTCCACGGCGGCACCCTGCTCAAATACCTCGACGAAGTGGCCTACGCCTGCGCCAGCCGTTATGCCGGCCGCTACGTGGTGACCCTGTCGGTGGATCAGGTGATTTTCCGCGAGCCGATCCATGTCGGCGAACTGGTGACTTTCCTGGCTTCGGTGAACTACACCGGCAACACCTCGATGGAAGTCGGCATCAAAGTGGTGACCGAGAATATCCGCGAGCGCTCGGTGCGCCACACCAACAGCTGCTTCTTCACCATGGTCGCGGTGGACGATCAGCGCAAACCCGCCGCCGTACCGCCGCTGCAACCGCAGAACAGCGAAGACAAGCGTCGCTACATGCAGGCGCAGCAACGCCGGCAGATCCGTCAGGAGCTGGAAAAGCGCTATCAGGAAATCAAGGGCGACGCCTGATCAGCCCTTCGATCTATGGCGCTCTGCAGATAGCTTTCGCGAGCAAGCCCGCTCCCACATTTGGAATGCGTTCCTCCTGTGGGAGCGGGCTTGCTCGCGAATGGGGCAACTCGGTCTTACAGACTGATCGGCGTGGCTTCGAACTTCACCCGCGGATGCGCAATCCGGTCCTGCGCTCGCACCAGCTGCAGCTCGTAACTGGCGCAAGCCTGGGTTTCCAGCAGCACTTCATGCACCGCTGCTGCGGTGAATTCAAACGCTGCCACCAGGCTATCCCCGAGCAGCACGCGCGCCAGAAACAGGCCGGACGTCAGATCGCCCACGCCGACCGGTTGACGCGGAAACGCCAGCAGCGGACGCCGCAGATGCCAGCTGCCCTCGGCCGTCACCAGCAACATTTCAAAGCCATCCGCCGGTTTGCCCGGATAATCCAGATGTTTGACCAGCACCGCTTTCGGCCCACGTGCCAGCAGCGCCCGCGCCATCGCCAGGCAATCGAACAGCGACTGCGGCTTGCGCCCGGAGAAGCTGTCCAGCTCCAGCTGGTTCGGGCACATGAAATCCGCAACGGCAGCGGCTTCTTCCAGCAGGAAATCACTGACTTCGGCGGGAACGCTGCAACCCTTTTCCGGATGCCCCATCACCGGGTCGCACAGATAAAGGGCTTTCGGGTTGACCGCCTTGATCCGCTCGATGCCACTGAGAATCGCCCGGCCCTGCGCCGCGCTGCCGAGATAACCGGACAGCACCGCGTCGCAATTGCCCAGCTCACCGATGGCGGCGATGCCTTCGACCAGTTCGGGGATCCGGTGCGGCGCCAACACTTCGCCGGCCCACTGGCCGTACTGCGTGTGATTGGAGAACTGCACCGTATTGAGCGGCCAGACATTCACCCCGACCCGCTGCATCGGAAAAACCGCAGCGCTGTTGCCGGCGTGGCCGAACACCACATGGGACTGGATGGCGAGCAGATGAGGCGTACGTTTCATTCGGGTTTTTCCGTAAAACGATTGAAATTCAAGCCGCGCAGTATGCGACGAAACGCAGCCTGTACGACAGACCGGCGACGCAGTTAAGCTGACGCCATCATTTGGAGTTTCGTGTTGATGCTCACCCTGGAAAACATTTTCGTGCTGATGCTGTTCGCCGTCGCCGGTGCGTGGCTCTGGCACAACCACGGCTTGCGCGAGCGGGCGCTGGAGCGGGTCAAACAGCATTGCGTGAATGTCGGCGTCGAGTTGCTCGACGGTAACGTGGCGCTGAAGAAGATCGGTCTGATCAAGGACGCCAGCGGTCGGCGACGTCTGGCCCGGGTCTACAATTTCGAATTCACCGTGACCGGTGAAACCCGGCACAACGGCACCATCACCCAGTTCGGTGCGCATAGCGCGCAGATTGAGCTGGCGCCCTACCCGGCGCCATTTGATGACACGCCGCCCGTGGTGGAAGTGACCAAGCCGCGTGGTGAAGTGATCGAGCTGAGCCAGTGGCGTCAGGAACATACCAAGTGGAAGCCTTGAGTCAGCTCGTCTGAAGCCGACACCGGGCCAGTCCGGCCTGTAATTCACTGACTGCCTGCGGTTCGTCGAAAATCAGCTCGATCCGGGAATCCTTGCGCCATTCACTGGGCAGCCAGCTGAGCTCGGCATTGTCCAACGCATTGGCTGACTGCCAGCCGTCCGGGCTGTGAATCACCAGTTTGGCCCGGCGCCAGTTCAGACTTTTCAGCCATCGGGTTATCCCCGACACGTCGAACACCTGGCTCGGATGCCAGCGCCAACCGATGCTCCAACCACCCTCCTGAGCCTGACTCAGGCAGATCGGCAATGCCGGATCGCTCCAGATGGCCGGCATCTGCGCCAGCCCCTGAGGCACAACCAACTTATCCACACCTGCTTGCGCCTGCACCGCCAGACCCGGCAACTCGCTGAGCGGCAACATCGCCTGCTGCGTCCAGATCAGTCGGACAGGCGGCAATTGTCGGGTGATTCGCTCACGCGTGGTCTCGTCGAGGATTTCTGCCTTGTTCAACAGCAGCAGGCCTGCGCTGGCCAAGGTTTCCTGCTGCGCGTCCGGCAGCGGTTTGCCAGCGGCGAGGGCTTGGGCGTCCAGCACCAGCACGCAAGGTTGTACGGCGAGAACGCCTTGCCACGGCGCCTCTTTCAGTTGCTTCAGCAGCTGCGCCGGATGCCCGAGCCCGGAAGGCTCGATGAACAAACGATCCGGCCGCGCCTTGCGCAACAAACGCCCGAGACCAATCTGGAACGGCGCACCATTCACACAACACAAACAGCCCCCGGCCACTTCGCCCAGTGCGATACCATCGGCGTCGCGGGTCAACAGCGCAGCGTCGAGCCCGATCTGGCCGAACTCGTTGATCAGCACCGCCCAGCGCTCGCCCGCCGGTCGCTGGGCCATGAGCTGGCGGATCAGGCTGGTCTTGCCCGCGCCCAAGGGGCCGGCGATGACGTGGGTGGGAATGTTCTGCAACATGATCAAGGTTTTCTGGAGGTCGAAGATGCGGTGGATGGGATGTTCGTTGCTGCTGGCGCTGGTGTCGGGCGAGGCGTTGGCACAGGCCTGCGTGGTGCACAGTCAGGCAGAGCGGCTCGACGTGAAAGTCTGCCAGCAGAACCGCAACATCCCGGAAAAACTGTTCAACGACGGCTTCTGCCAGCCGACCCTGGCCGGGCAGAAAGTCGAGGTTCAATACGTCGACCAGTGCCCCGCCGGCGCATTCGGCGTGTGCAGCAACGCGCAAGTCGCCAATATGCCTTATCGCCAGGATATCCACTATTACGGCGTGGCCACCGATGCGGCGTATTTGCAGCCCTATTGCGAGGCCCAGAGCCAGGGGAAATGGCTCAAGCCCTGAGGCGCTATCCGAGCCAGTCGAGGGTCAGCATCAGCCGCCGCTCACCCGGCGCCGGCTGCGGCGAGCGATGGATCAGCCCGAAACCTTCGTTGCCGTGCCATTTTTCGCCCTTGAGCAATGCCACTTCGCCCCGATTCAATTGCTGAATCCGTGACGCTTCCTGCGGCTCGGCTTGCGGCTTTCCCAGTTGCCGACGATCCATCTGCCCTTCCCTTAACCATTCACTGCCGACACCTGCGTATGTCGTGATCAACCGCACCGGCACATGATCGACGTGAAAACGCGGACACATGGCCTTGTCCAGCACCCGCAGGCGCAAGCCGATCCGTCGCGCCCCCAGCAGGCAGGCGAAGGCACTGACCAGCCATTTCAGGTCGGCGATAAATCCTTCGTAGCCTTCCAGATCGCGAAAGCCGCTGGCCAGTCCCGTGAGATCCGGTTCTGCGTCTTCGTCCGGCAATTCCAGGCACAGCGCCTCGGCGTAAGGCTCGTTCAGAGACAACAATAAGTCCGCGAATTCGGCAATGTGCAGCGGAAGCTGTCGTTGCCAGACCGCAAGGTTGGTCTCGTCGTCAAGAATGTCCGCCAGTGCCTGCGGGGTCTGGCCGAAAGACTGATGGCGCGTGCTGCCTGGCAGCGGTTTCAGGGCGAGCATCAGGCGACCTCATCGTGCCAGGCGCCAAAGGGATCGCGCAGTTGTAGCCAGCCTTGAGTACCGAGCGCCATTTCCGCATCGGTCAGCAGGCAATCATCGAGTTCCGACGACAGCTGTGCGAAATCGATGTTCTGCCCGATAAACACCAGCTCCTGGCGACAATCGCCTACGCTGGCGATCCAGTTTTCCATGATCGCGGCGGTACTTTCCTGATCCTGCGGCCACTGTTCTTTTGGCACGAAGCGCCACCAGCGCCCAGCGAAACCGTGGCGCATCAGGCCACCTGCCTGAGACCAGCTACCGGCGTCGGTGGGTTTGCTGGCCAGCCAGAAGAAGCCCTTGGAGCGCAGCAATTTGCCGTTAACCCAAGGACGATCGATGAAGTCGAAGAAGCGCTGTGGATGAAAAGGCCGGCGCGCCCGATAGGCCGTGGAGGCGATGCCGTACTCCTCGGTTTCCGGCACGTGTTCCCCACGCAATTCCTGCAACCAGCCCGGGGCCTGGGCGGCCTTTTCGAAGTCGAAGCGACCGGTATTGAGAATTTTCTCCAGCGGTACTTCACCCATGACCATCGGGATGATCTCGGCCTGAGCGTTGAGGCGTCTGAGAATGGCCATCAGCTCTTCCCGCTCGCGGCTGCTGATCAGGTCGATCTTGCTGATCAACAGGACGTCTGCGAACTCAATCTGTTCGATCAGCAGATCGGTGATCGAGCGCTCATCCTCTTCACCGAGGAATTCACCACGGGACGCGAGGTTTTCAGCGGCCTGGTAGTCCGGCAGGAAGTTCATGCCGTCGACTACAGTGACCATGGTGTCGAGGCGCGCGATGTCGGCGAGGCTTTGCCCCTGCTCATCACGAAAGGTGAATGTCTCGGCCACGGGTAACGGCTCGGAGATTCCCGTGGATTCGATCAGCAGGTAATCGAAGCGGCCTTCACGAGCCAACTGGCTGACCTCTTCAAGCAGGTCTTCACGTAACGTACAGCAGATACAGCCGTTGCTCATTTCCACGAGCTTCTCTTCAGCACGGTTCAGGCTGACATCACGCTGGACTTCGCTGCCATCGATATTGATCTCGCTCATATCGTTGACGATAACGGCGACGCGCAGATCATCTCTGTTACGTAGTACGTAATTCAAAAGTGTACTTTTTCCGGCGCCGAGAAAGCCGGACAAAACGGTCACGGGAAGTCGTGAAGACATTGGATAAACCTCATCAGACGGTCGCTAAACAGCGCTGGAGGCTCTCGGGGCGAGCGTTCTTGGGTTTCGATGGGATCACCAGGGAAACGGACGCTTGAAAAGGAAGCCACGGAAAGCCTTATCCGATTAATGTTATAGTATAACAACAAAATCAATCCACTCTCTTCTTGCCCAAAGTGACAAAGGGCCGGAAGCTGCAATCAGTTCGTCGCCGAGTTACGTCATGAAAACCGCGTTGAAATACTCGTTTATCTGCTTGGCATTGCTGACACTGACTGCCGAAGCACAAGTGCCGGAGCTCGCCAATTGCACGCGCAGCGCGAACCTTTTGGCGTGCATCGATGGCAACGGTAACGCCTACAGCGTCAACACCGTCGGCAGCACGATTTACCTGCGCGGATTTGAAAAAGCGGGAAACCGCTATTGGGCACAAACCAACAGCCGCTACGGGCAACTGACGTTTTTCACCGGCATCGCTTCTGATGGAGAAGCCTGGGTTGGCTACAACCGCCGCGTGGGCTGGACGACGATCAATCGGTTCTCCAGCTCCGGGGGCAGCAGTGCGAAGTTCACCTGCAGCCGGATCACTGGCTGCTAAACCTGCGATCCTTTCTGCTCTTGTTGCCAGGCCATATAGCTGTCGACGGGTGGATTTTTCTGGAAATAGCGCTGCAATCCCTCAAACAAACCGTCTGCCACGGCCTGCTGATGACGCGCGGTCACCAGGCGCTGACTGTCCCGTGCGTTGGAAATGAACCCGGTTTCCACCAGGATTGACGGGACATCCGGCGATTTTAGAACGGCAAATCCAGCCTGTTCCACGCGCTTTTGATGCAGCGCGGTGATGCCGGCCAGGCTGCCCAGCACTGTGCTTCCGAGTTGCAAACTGGCGGCGATGGTCGCGTTCATCGACATGTCGAGGATCACGCCGGCGAGCATAGGATCCTTGTCCTTGAGATTGAGCAGGCTGGTGGCGCCGAGCAGATCCACACCGTTCTCACGCTGCGCCATGAACCGCGCGGTAGCAGAAGTTGCACCGCCTTCGGACAGGCAATACACCGACGCGCCAGAGGCGGTCAGACGCGGCGCAGCATCGGCGTGCACCGAGATGAACATGTCAGCCTTGTGCTGACGCGCGATCTCCACACGCTTGCGCAACGGGACGAAGAAATCGTCGTTACGAACCAGCTTTACATCAAAGCCTTTCTCTCGTTTAAGCCGACGTGCGAGCAGTTGCGCAATAGACAGCACTACATCCTTTTCCCGCTCGCCCTTGGCGCCAATTGCACCCGGATCTTTCCCGCCATGCCCTGGGTCGACCACCACCATGATGTCGCGCTTGAGATGAGTTTTTTCCTGGGGTGTTTCACGTGGAACGCTCGCCGGGAACCCTGCTGAAGCAGTCATCAAGTCCAAAACCAGGCGATGCCCTTGCCCATCTTGAGGCGCCAACAAGAATGAGTTGAGCTGAACCGGGCTGCTTAGATCCAGCACGATCCGGGTATTTCCTTGGCCAAAATGGCCGGAGCGGATCGAATGAATAGGAGTGCCAGATAACGTCAATTGGCTGAAGTCGCCACTCAGGCTGGCACCGCTCAAGTCGATGATCAACCGCTCCGGCGTGCTCAAGGTGAATGTCTTGTAGCTCACGGGACCACTCAGATCGAACACCAGCCGAAGCTTGTCATCCGAACGCCAAAGCCGCGCATTGCGTAGCTGCGTGGCGGACACCGAAAAAGGCAAAACAAAGGCCGCGCTGGCCAGCATCAGGTTGAGCAAGTGGCGTCTGTGCATATGAAAGCCTGTTCATGAAAAAGGCATCGTGGTTTGAATTGTTATAATGTAACATCAAATTCAATCACCATGATGGAACTGCTCATGAACGCGCTGACTTTGCCGGATGTCGCGGCTCAAGCCGCCCGCCAGGCCCTCCCTCTCGAATGGGTGGGGATGTGCGGCATCGCATTACCTGTGTTTATCGAAGGCCAACGACTGGCTGCCAAAGCGGATGCAGGCGTCAGTCTTGATGATGGAGACGCACGCGGCATTCACATGTCGCGGCTTTATCTGGGGCTGGAAGCGCTGGAGCAGAAGAATCTTTCACCTGCTCTTTTGCGACAAGTTCTGCAGCGTTTTCTCGACAGCCACGAAGATCTGTCTGATGCCGCCTATCTCAATATCCACACCGATTTACTCCTGAGAAGGCCCGCGTTGGTCAGTCCTCTGGCGGGATGGAAAACCTATCCCGTCACCGTTTCAGCCCTGCTAAAGAACAAAGTGTTCCACGTGGAACTGAAAATCGATGTCGCATATTCCTCAACGTGCCCATGTTCTGCGGCATTGGCGAGGCAGTTGATCCAGCAACAATTCGTCGACGACTTCGCCAACAAACCACTCCAACACGCCGATGTGTTGGCATGGTTGGGCTCGACCCAAGGCATCGTGGCCACACCTCACAGCCAGCGCAGTACCGCCCAGTTGCATTTGCACCTGGATGAATTCGTCGACGAACTACCCCTGACGTCCATCATCAACGACGCCGAAGCTGCCCTCGGCACCGCCGTGCAAACCGCTGTAAAACGCGCCGACGAACAAGCCTTCGCCCTCGCCAACGGCCAGAACCTGATGTTCTGCGAAGACGCTGCCCGACGCCTGAACCTGGCACTGCGTCGCTCACCCGGTGTCAGCGAATTCCACGTACGAGTCATCCACGCCGAAAGCCTTCATGCTCACGATGCCGTCGCCGAGAGTCATTGGCGCCGGGAGCACCCATGATTCGCTGCCACAACCTGAGCTGGGGAATACCCGGCCAACCGCTCACTGCACCGCTCAACCTGAGGTTGGAAAGCGGCAGCCTGACGGCAATCATCGGCGTCAACGGCAGCGGCAAAAGCAGCCTGCTTAAAGTCATCGCCGGTTTACAGCGACCGCTGGCCGGCAAGGTCGAGTTGGGTGTTCCACGCCAAAGCGGTTTGTCCTTCCTGCCTCAGCAACAGCATCTGGATCGACAGTTCCCGATCAGCCTTCAGGAATTGGTGGCGGCCGGATTCTGGGGACGCCGACTGTCATCGCAACTGAGAGCCCAACGTCTCGAATCCGCACTGGAAGACTGGCACCTGAGCGGACTGGAACATCGTCCCCTGATGGCCCTCTCCGGCGGGGAACTGCAACGCGCCCTACTCGCCCGATTGAGTCTGGCCGACACACCGCTGCTGCTGCTCGACGAACCCCATGCCGCACTCGACGAACTGGGTCAGACACTGTTGTGGCAACACCTCCACGCCTGGCATGAACAAGGGCGAACACTGGTCGTGGTTTGCCATGACCTTGCCGCTGTGCGCCAACACATTCCACAGACCTTGCTGATCAAACAGAGCGGCTGCGCATTCGGCAGCAGCAACGATCTCATCCAGCAAACGCCTCACACGCAGGTGGCCTGATGCTCACGCTGAGCCATTTATGGCAACCGTTCCACGAGTTCGTCTTCATGCGCCGGGCCCTGCTCGGCGGCCTGGTATTGGCGTGCAGCACGGCACCACTGGGCGTGTTTCTGATCCTGCGCCGGATGAGCCTGATCGGCGACGCCGTTGCCCACGGCATCCTCCCCGGCGCCGCGTTGGGGTTCTGGTTCGCTGGGCTGAGTCTGCCGGCGCTAACACTCGGTGGACTCGGTGCCGGTCTGAGCATGGCCGGACTCGCCGCGTGGATCACCCGACGCACCGGCCTGCGCGAAGACGCCAGCCTCGCCGCGATCTATCCCATCTCGCTGGCCAGCGGCGTGCTGATTCTGGGAATCGCCGGCAAGCGACTCGATTTGCTGCACCTCCTGTTCGGCTCCGCACTGGCGGTCGACGGTCCGACCCTCAACGGCATGTTGTGGGTATCGGCACTCAGCCTGATGGCCATGGCACTGATCTACAAACCGTTGCTACTCGACACGCTCGATCCGTTTTTCCTGCGCACAGTCAGCCGACTCGGCCCCGTCGCCCATGGCGTGTTCCTGACGCTGGTGGTGCTCAATCTGGTGATTGGTTTCCAGGCTATCGGCGCCTTGATGGTAGTCGGACTGATGATGCTGCCCGCCACCGCTTCACGCTTCTGGAGCCGGCGCCTGCCGATCCTGATTGCCATCGCCGCGCTCATCGGTTGCGCCTCGGTATGGCTCGGCCTGTTGCTGTCGTTCTACTACTCGCTGCCCAGCGGCCCGGCCATCGTGCTGGTCGCCGGTGGCGGTTACCTGTTGTCCGTGGTGTTCGGACCGGTTCACGGTCTGTTGCGCCGCCCGCCTTTGCTCACATCCCAATGAGGTCTTTCCCGATGCGCGCTCTACTCGTGCTATTCAGCCTGATGCTGTCGATGTCGTTATCGGCGGCGGAAAAACTGCCGGTGGTCACCAGCTTCAGCATCCTTGCCGACATGGTGCATCAGGTCGGCGGCGAGCATATCCAGATCACTAACATGGTCGGCCCTGACGCCGATGCCCATACTTACGAACCGACGCCGGATGACGCCAAAGCCCTGCTCAAGGCGAAACTGATCGTAAAGAACGGGCTGGGTTTCGAACCCTGGCTGGATCGGCTGGTCGCCAGCACCGACACCAAAGCTCCGGTGATCAGCGCCAGTCGCGGCGTGATTCCACGCTCGCTGGATGAGGACGGCGAAACCGTTCCCGATCCTCACGCCTGGCACAACCTGGCGAACGCCGAGCTGTACGTCGCCAACATCACCAAGGCGCTGATCGCTGCTGACCCGGCGAACAAAGCCGACTACGAACGCAACAGCCAGGCCTACCTGAAACAGATCTACGCCCTCCTCGCCCAAGCGAAAGCCAAGCTCGGTTCACTGCCGCCGGGCAACCGCAAGATCGTTACCAGCCACGACGCCTTCGGTTATCTCGGTCAGGCCTACGGCATCGACTTCATGGCGCCACAAGGTCTGTCCACCGAACGCGAACCTTCCGCTGCCGAAGTCGCCGCGCTGATCACCCAGATTCGCCAGGCCAAAGTCAAAGCGGTGTTCATGGAAAACATCAAGGACGCGCGCCTGCTCAAGCAAATCGCCGACGAAAGCGGCGCACACATCGGCGGCACGCTGTACTCCGACGCCCTCGCCGCCAGCGGCCCGGCCAGCACCTTCACCGGGCTGTTCGAATACAACCTCAACACTCTTTACCAAGCCCTGAGCCAACCATGATCCGTAAAAATCCTTCCGGTGATTTGCCGCAGATTGCCGAGTCTGCCTACGTCGATAAAACCGCGATCATCTGCGGCAAAGTGGTGATCGGCGAAAACGTGTTCGTCGGCCCGTACGCGGTGATCCGCGCCGATGAAGTGGACGCCACGGGCGACATGGAGCCGATCACCATCGGCGCCAATTCGAACATCCAGGACGGCGTGGTGATCCACTCCAAATCCGGCGCGGCGGTGACCATCGGCGAATTCAGCTCCATCGCCCACCGCTCGATCGTGCATGGCCCGTGCACGGTCGGCGACCGGGTGTTCATCGGCTTCAACAGCGTGTTGTTCAACTGCGTGGTCGGCAACGGTTGCGTGGTGCGGCACAACTCGGTGGTCGACGGCCGGGATCTGCCGGACGCGTTCTACGTGCCCTCCACCACCCGCATCGGCCCGGGCACCGACCTCTCGCAATTCCCGCCAGTGAGCGTCAGCGCTTCGGAGTTTTCCGAGGACGTTGCGCGCACCAACGTCGACCTGGTGCGCGGCTACAAAGCCCTGCAGAACGAGTTCTGAATCATGAGCAGTGTGCTGATTCGCAATGCGCGGCTGGTGAACGAGGGGCGCGAGTTCGACGCCGATCTGTTGGTCAGCAACGGGCGCATCGTCAAGATCGCCGGCAGCATCGAAGGTGAAAACGCGACCCGTGAAATCGACGCCAGCGGCCAATGGCTGCTGCCGGGAATGATTGACGACCAGGTGCATTTCCGTGAGCCGGGTGCGCCGGCCAAAGGCAGCATCCACACCGAATCCCGTGCAGCCGTGGCCGGGGGCATCACCAGTTTCATGGACATGCCCAACACCAACCCTGCCACCCTGACCCTTGACGCGCTGGCCGAAAAAAAGCGCCGGGCAGCAATCAACTCGGTGGCCAACTACGGCTTTCACTTCGGCGTCAGTCACGACAATCTGGACACGGTCGCAGCGCTGAATCCGAGCGAGGTGGCAGGGGTCAAAGTGTTCATGGGCGCGTCGACCGGCAACATGCTGGTGGACGACCCACACACCCTCGAGCGCCTGTTCGCTGAAGTGCCGACGATTCTGCTGGCCCACTGTGAACACACGCCGAGCATCGAAGCGAATGCCGCGAACCTGCGCGAACGCTTCGGCAACCAGCTGCCACCCGACGCCCATGCGCTGATCCGCAATGCCGACGCCTGCTTTCGCTCATCGTCTCTGGCGGTGGATCTGGCCAGACGTCACGGCACTCGTCTGCACGTCCTGCACCTGACCACGTCGCGCGAGCTGGCCCTGTTCGAAGACAAGCCGCTGTCGCAAAAACGCATCACCGCCGAAGTCTGCCTGCATCACTTGCTGTTCGATGACCGTGACTATCCAAACCTCGGCAACCTGATCAAATGCAATCCGGCGATCAAGTCCCAAGCCGATCGTGACGCTCTGCGCCAGGCACTATTGAGCAATCGACTAGACGTGATCGGCAGCGATCACGCACCGCACACCTGGGCGGAAAAACAGCAAGCGTATGAACAGGCCCCATCCGGGCTGCCGCTGGTGCAACACGCACTGCCGGCGTTGTTGGAACTGGTGGCGGATGGCGTGCTGCCGATCACTACGCTGGTGGCGAAGACCAGTCACCGGGTGGCGGATCTGTTTGCCATTCCGGATCGCGGATATTTGCGTGAGGGGTACTGGGCGGATCTGGTGTTGATTCAACCGGAGCCCAAGGGTGTCGCGGTGTCACGCCAACCCGTTCTATCGCAATGCGGCTGGACGCCGTTCGCTCAGCGCAGCTTTCGGCATCGGGTCAGCACGACGATGGTGTCGGGCCAGATCGCGTGGCATGACCAACGGATCCATGACAATTGCCAGGGATTGCCGCTGCGGTTCATGCGCTGAAAAAAAACCGCCTCCACTCGATGTGGAGGCGGTTTCGATAATGACGTTATGCTCGCGGTTTGACCGTGCCGCAATCCTGACCCAACCAGACTGCCCGGGTTTCCAGACTGCCCTTCTGGTTGATCCCGATGGCATTGAAAGTACCGTTGGCGACGGTGGTGAACTCGCGGTCACTGAGGAACGTCGCGACGCCGGTGCCTTGGGCTTTCGGGCAACTGAAGCGGAATTTCCACTGGTTGCCGACACGCTCGGTGATCTGCTGTTTGCAGCCCGACTGCGGGTCCGCCAGCGGAATATCGTTGGTCGCCACCTGCTGCGGCGTCAGGCAGGCGCGGATACCCTTGCCGCCGATGTTGATCCCCTGCTTCTCCAGTTCAGCCCGTTGTTGCGGGGTGATCTGGCCCTGAATCTGGCCGAGGATCGATTGCACATCCATCACCTGATCATCGACCTTCACATTGCTCGACGTCATTTCCCACAACCCCGGCTGCAGCATTTGCGCCTGAGCAACCACCGGCAAGGCCAAACCCAGGCCCAGCGCCAAACCCAGCAGACGAACGTTCATTGAAAAACTCCTGATCAGTAGTGGCCGTTAGACGCCGGCCGCTTGTTTCGGTTCATGGCGGGCGCTGGCGGCGTGAAAACAAATAGCGACAATCGCCATGGAACATGGTCTGTTAAGCATTGAATCTTCAGGAGCAAGGTTGCCCCATGGATTATTTCGGACCGCACATTTTCGGTTATCTGATCGCCCTGATACACACCCTCGGCTCGATCGCCGCGATCCATGCCGTATTGACCGTACGCACCGCCCAAGGCTCGATCGCCTGGGCGTTGTCGCTGATCTTCATTCCCTACCTCACCCTCATCCCTTATCTGGTGTTCGGTCGCAGCACCTTCGATGGCTACATCAAGGCCCGCCGCCAGGCCAACGAACAGATGCGCCAGGCGATTTCCGAACTCAACTGGCGGCCGTGGGTGGAGGAAGCCCTGACCGCCCGCGCCTCGAATGCCTATGACTCGTTGCGGGCAATGCCGAAGCTGGGACGCATGCCGTGCCTGGCCAACAATGAAGTGCGATTGCTGATCAACGGTGCCGCCACCTTCGAGGCGATTTTCCACGCAATCGACCAGGCGCGGGAAGCGGTGCTGATCCAGTTTTTCATCATTCACGACGATCGTCTCGGTCAGCGCCTGCGTGACTTGCTGCTGAAGAAAGCGGCGGAAGGCGTGGTGATTCATTTGCTCTACGACCGTATCGGCAGCCACGCCCTGCCCCACAGCTACGTGCAGGCGCTGCGCGACGGCGGCGTCGAGGTCAAGGCGTTCGCCACCCGCAGCGGCTGGCTCAATCGTTTCCAGGTGAATTTCCGCAACCACCGCAAGATCGTGGTGGTCGACGGGCTGATCGGGTTTGTTGGCGGGCACAACGTAGGCGACGAATACATGGGTGAAAAACCACCGCTGGCACCGTGGCGCGACACTCACGTTCAGGTGCGCGGCCCGGTGGTGGCGTGCATGCAGGAGTCATTTGCCGAAGACTGGTTCTGGGCCGCACGGTCATTGCCGCCGCTGATCCTGCCGGACGCGTACCCGGAGGACGGCGTGCTTTGCCAATTGCTCGCCAGCGGCCCGGCGGATGCGTACGAAACCTGCTCGCTGTTCTTCGTCGAAGCCATCCATGCCGCCACCGAGCGCGTGTGGATCACCAGCCCCTACTTCATTCCCGACGAGGCTGTGTTCGCGGCGTTGCGTCTGGCAGTTTTGCGCGGAGTCGACGTGCGCCTGTTGCTGCCTTCGCGTCCCGACCACCGCATTGTCTACGCCGCCTCTAGCCTGTATGCGTTCGAAGCGGTGCGCGCTGGCGTGCGGGTATTCCGCTACGAACCGGGTTTCCTGCATCAGAAGGTGGTGTTGATCGACAGCGAAATCAGCGCCATCGGCAGCGCCAATCTGGACAACCGTTCGTTCCGGCTGAATTTCGAAGTGATGCTGTTGACCGTCGACAGCGAATTCGCCGCCAGCGTGGAACAGATGCTCAACGATGACTTCGCCCAGGCCTACGAAGTCGCCAAAGAAGAAAGCCGGGAGATCCACCGCCTGCAACAGGTCGGCATGCGGATCGCCCGGCTGATTTCACCGATTCTCTAGGTTCAAGGGTTGTAGATGTCATCCCTCGTCCACGGCAGTTCATGGCTGCCGTCGGCATGGGCCTTCACGGCGAGGATCTGGTGCAGATTGATCCAGCCGCGCGCGAATGCGTAAGCGCAGCCCGCCAGGTACAGACGCCAGATGCGCAGCGCCTGATCCGGCACCAGTTTCGCGGCGGCTTCAAGGTTGTCCTCCAGCCGTTCGCTCCAGTGGTCCAGGGTGCGCGCGTAATGCAGGCGCAGACTCTCGACGTCGACGATCTCCAGGCCCGCTTCGCTGATCTCGGCCGAGATCATCGCCAGGTGCGGCAGCTCGCCGTTGGGGAACACGTACTTCTCGATGAAATCCCCGGCGCCGCGTCCCACGGGACGGCCATCGGTGTGCTTGGCGGTGATGCCGTGGTTCATCACCAGACCGCCATCTTTCACCGCGCCGAACAGGGTTTTGCAGTATTCGGCGAGATTGGCGTGACCAACGTGTTCGAACATGCCGACGCTGACCACTTTGTCGAAACGCCCATCCTGGGGCAGATCGCGGTAGTCGAGCAGTTGCAGTTCGATCTGATCTTCCAGCCCCTCGGCTTTGACTCGCTCGCGGGCCAGGGCCAGTTGCTCTTTGCTCAGGGTGATACCGAAGACCTTGGCGCCAAACTCACGGGCGGCATACCGCGCCAGTCCGCCCCAACCGCAACCGACGTCCAGCAGATAGTCGCCGGGCTGCAGACGCAGCTTGCGGCACAGGTGCCGGAACTTGGCTTGCTGGGCTTGCTCCAGGGATTCGCTGCCGGTTTCGAAATACGCGCAGGAATACGCCATGTCGCTGTCCAGCCACAGCTGGTAGAACGCATTGGACAGGTCGTAATGGTAGGAGATGGCTTTGGCGTCGGTTTCCTTGTCGTGCACGGTGCGCACCGGCTGACTGTCTTCGTCCTCGTCAAGCAGCGCCGTGCTCAACTCATCGCACACCCGGATGACCTCGCTGATCGAGCCCTCCAGTTCGAGCTTGCCCTCGACGAAGGCCGCCCCCAATGCATCCAGACTTGGATGGGTGAACTGGCTGACCATCTGCGGGTCCTTGACCACGATGGTGACGCTGGGCGTCGGGCCCAGATTGAATTCATGGCCGTCCCAGAGTCGCAGGCGAAGCGGAAGCTGCAGATTCTGTAAGGCCGGTGGAAGTTGCGCGAGCATGGAATATCCCCCTGGTTTCAGACGTCTGATCTGAGGGTAGACCATCCTTGAAAATTAGCAGGCTATCGATTTGATAGTCGCCGACTATCAGCCGCAGAGGCTGTAATGGCGCTGTCATCCTTGCTTCAGTGCGCCTTCTCAAATGACTGCGAGAGCGGCGCACAGTTCGAAAAATGATCAATCCGACGCTTTCAGCTTCAGCAGCGGTTCCTGAAACCGCAGCAGGCGACCGGCATTGCCCAGCACCAGCAACGTGCTCAGATTGTGCAGCAATGCAGCAATCATCGCGCCCGCCGCACCGAGCCAGCCGAAAGCAGCGAACACCACAATCGCCAGCGTCCAGCCCAGACCGATGATCACGTTCACTTGCAAGGTCCGTCGGCACTGACGGCTGAGGCGCACGCAGGTGCCGAGTCGACGCAGGTCACTGCCGATCAGCACGATATCGGCGGACGCCAGCGCGATATCCGCGCCGCCCGCTCCCATCGCCACCCCTACGACGCCCGCCTTGAGCGCCAGCGAATCGTTGATCCCGTCGCCGACCACCATCGGCCGGAAGCCGTGGTCGATTTCCTTGAGCACGCGGTTGAGCTTGTCTTCGGGCAACGCCTGGGCTTCGACTTCGTGCAGGCCGACATCCTTGGCCAGTGTCTGCGCGACGCTTTGCCGGTCGCCGGTCAACAGCAGTTGCCGCCCCAGCCCGAGGTCACGCAGTTCACTCAGCGCAAATCGTGCTTCCGGTTTGACGGTGTCGGCCAGCAACAGCCAGGCAAGGAATTCGCCGTTCAACGCCAGCCCGGCAATCGGGCCGTCGTGTTCGGGGATCGCCGTGGTCGGGATGCCCAACTGCGCAAACAGCTCCGGGCGCCCGAGCGCGGCCTCGCCTTGCGCGGTCTTGGCCACAACGCCCAACCCCTGCCGCTCATGAATATCAGTCAGCACCAGCACCTCTTCCGCGCTGACCAGTCCCGCCAGCGCGCGGCTGACCGGATGACTGCTCGCCGCACCCAGACTTGCAGCCAGCGCCATCACCGACCCGTGATCCGCTCGCGGGCTGTTGATCGACTGCAAGCGCAGCGTGCCGTAAGTGAGGGTGCCGGTCTTGTCGACGACCAAGGACGTAAGATCGGCCAGCTCCTCAAGGAACGCCGAACTGCGGATCAGAATCCCGTGCCGCGCCGCCACCGCCACCCCGGCAATCGCCGTGGCTGGCGCTGACAACACCAGCGCGCATGGGCATGCCGCCACCAGCACCGCGAGCATCGCCTGTGCATCGTTGGTGATGAACCAGGTCACCGCCGCGAGCAACAACACCAGCACCATGTAACTGCCGGCATAGCGTTCTAGCAAACGAGTGATCGGTGGTTTGGAGCGTTCGGCGTTCTGCATCAGCGCGATGACTTTGCCGAGGGTGGATTCATCCCCGGTACGGGTCACTTCAATTCGCAGCAGCCCGTCGAGGTTGATCGCGCCGCCGAACACCGCCATGCCGACACCCGCTTCCACCGGCACCGACTCACCGGTGATCGACGCCGTATCGAGGCTGGCCTGGCCGGATAAAACCCGACCGTCCGCCGGCACCCGATCCCCGGCGCGCACTTCCACTTTGTCGCCGGCCTTGAGCGTGCCGTTGTCGACTTCGATGATCGAGCCGTCTGCCTGCACCTTGCGCGCATGACTGCGTGTCAGTTGGCCGAGGGCATGAATCGCTTCCTGGGAACCGATCACACTGCGCTCCTCGAGCACATGGCCGAAGATCATGATGATCGGCAACAACGCCGCCGTGAGCAGATCGCCCGTAGCCCAGGCCCCGATCATCGCCAGGGCGATCAACTGATCGGTGATGCCGTGCAGGCTCGGATAACGCAGGCTGAACCACGCCGAACGCATCACCGGCACCGCGACTAATAAAGAAGCGAATCCGAGCAGCAACTGACTGACGCCGGTTTGCTCCGGCATCAGCCAGCGCCAGATCAACCCCAGACCAAGCAAGCCGAGGGCGAGCATCGCCAAGGTCAACTGGCGGGCGGCGCGGCGTTGTTCGGCCGAGGACAACAGGCTCGGAGCGGAGGTAGTGGCGGTCATTTACTGGCTCCCTGAATGATCAGGCGTGAATCGTCTTTCGGATCGACCGTGGTGACCGAACCGGCCTGACCGAGAATCTTCGGCATCCGCTCACGGTACAAACGCAACAGCATTTGCGGGTCCGTGCCCTGCTGTTGCGCCTTGGCCAGGCTAAGCACCGTCGCCGTGTCGGCGGAGGCTTTGGCCAGCCGCTCACCGGCCTTGGCGTGGGCAACTTGCAGCGTACGGTCGGCCTGCTCGTTGGCGGACTGGGTGAGTTTTTCAGCCTCTGTGCGGGCATTGGCGACCGCTTTGTCGGCTTGTTGGCTGGCGGTGAGGACGGCGTTGAACGCACTCACCGCAGGCTCCGGCAGACTCGATTGCACATCGACCCGCGCCACTTCGATGCCGATGCCCTGACCGCTCGCCTTCAACTCGGCGAGACGTCGGTTGATGCCTTGCACCAGATCGCCACGTAGCCGTTCGCGACGTTCGGCGGCCTGATTATCAGCGCCGATCAGTTCCGGCCGAGCCACCAGAATCGTGTCCAGATCTCGCGCCGCCGTCAGTGCGACGGCGCTTCGCGTCACCACTCGATCCAGCGCAGGCAACACATGCTCGCCTTGCAGTACGAAGTCATAAGGATCGGTGACCTTGTAGAACACCCGCACATCCAGTTGCACCACTCCGGCATCACCGGTGAGCAGATAACCGGAGCCGGCCAACGCGTCACTCAGCGGCGTGGCGAAGGTGGCGACACGATCCGCTTGCATGGCCTGATCACTGCGCAGCAGATTTTCCACCCGGCGTTCAATCACCCGATCCGCCGCCGGCAACAAAACCACCTGTTCGAACGGCTGCGGCCAGGCCAATAACAAGCCGGCATTCTGAATGCGATCCAGTGCTCCGAAATGCAAAACCACCGCGCGATTTTGCGGATCGATCTGCCGGACATTGGAAAATGCCCAGGCCAAAGCCGCCAGAACGGTTACCGCGTAAAGGGCAAAGAATGCCAGACGTCCCGCTTGAATCCACGGACTGTTCAGCGAATGTGTTCCACGTGGAACTTCATTCATGGCTGCGATCCACTTTTGTTGTCGAGATTCGGCGGACCGTCGACCAACACCCGAAACGGCGCGGCGTCGGTGCGCAGGATCAGTTTGGTATCCGGCGAAACAATGGTGCCGAGGGTGTCCAGCGAGCGCAGCAAGTTGTACAGCTGCGGCGAACCGGCGTAAGCGCGCCCGTAAATCTGCGCCGCTTCCACCCGCGATTGGGCTTCGATATCGGCAGCTTTCACCGTGGCGTCGGCTTGTACGATGCGCGCATCGCGTTCGGCGGCGGAGCGGATTTGCGCCGCTTCGCGTTTGCCGATGGCGGTGCGCTCGGTGGCGATGGTTTCACGCTCGGCACGCATCCGGTCAACCGTTGCGGTGAGGGTCACCGATGGCAAGGTCAGCCGTTCGATGCCCACCTGCACCACGCGCACGCCGTAGGTGGCGAGCAGTTGCTGATCGATTTGCTGGCGCAACTGCGCTTCAAAATCGGCGATGCGAACCTGGCTGGCATCGGTGTTCACCAGATTGGCCAGATCGAAACTGCTGGCCGTGGTTTCCAGTGCCGAGCCGACAAACGTCCGAATCTGCCGGGCCGCTTCGTCCGGCTGGTTCTGCACAGCGCGCATGAAGCGCTGCACGTTGTCGGGATCGCCCTGCACCTGCCAAGCCACGTAAGCCTGAACGATGATGCGCAAACCGTCGCGGGTGCCGACGTCCTGCAAGCCGCTGGAGGTCGTGCGCAAACGCAGGTCCACGGGAATCGCCGCTTCGAACGGCGCCGGCCAGCGCCAGCTCAGACCCGGCTCCAGCAACACGCGGGCCGGGTTGCCGAAACGGGTGATGACCGTGGCTTCACCGGAGCGCACCTGCACCAGGCTCGCCGCCGCGATGGCGAACGCCACCAGTAACGCTGCCCAGCCCATGCGTTTCCACGGAAAAGGCCCCGCCTCTTCCGGCGCACCGTGGTGATGGTGATGATGCCCGTGATGGTGATGACCGCCGCCATGAGCATGATCGTGGCCGCTGTGGTCATGGTGATCGTGAGAGTGCGACTGGCTCAATGGGTGGCTCCTGGCTGAGCGGTGGTGCGCGCCGGATCTGCCGGCAGCGTAAACGTACGCAGGTCGATGGTCGGTGCGTTACTGCTGCCGCCCAGACGATGGTCGAGTACCAGCAGTTTGGCTTTGCTCAAACCCTGGCTGAGTTGGCTGAGGTATTGCTCCAGCACGAAGGCCTGGCCGGCGCTGGCATAGGCCTTTTGTTCGGCGCTGAATTTCAAATCCGCCGCCCGAGCCGTGGCGTTGATTTCATGGGCGTTGGCACTGGCCTGATCCCGAGCGAGGCTGGCCTGCAACTGCGCCTGGTTACTCGCTTCGGCAGCGGCACCGCGCTCGCGGGAGATCAACGCCTGAGCGCCGATCTGTGCCGCTTGCACGCTGTGATAGGCATTGGCCGCCCCTGCCGGTGGGTGAATCGCTTCGACCACCGTGGCGAGAATTTCCACACCACTGTCGAGCTTCTGCAGATCGCTTTGCACGGCGCGGCCGATTTCTTCGGCGAGCCCGGTCCTGTCCTCGCCGAGCAATCCGTCGAGGGTACGCGAGGCAAAGTCATGCACCAGAATCCGGCTGGCGGTGCTGCGGATCAGCGTCGGCACATCGGCACTGTTGTAAGTGGCGGCCAGCGCGGCTTGATCGCTCAGGCCGATGCGATAGACGAAGCGCACGTCCATGTTGACGATCTGAAAGCTCTGCTGATCGCCACGGCTGCTGGCAATGACCTGAGACTTGTCGTTGACGTGGCTGGCATCCCACAAACGGTTGGCAGTAAATGGCGCCGGGCCTTCTGCCGGATCCAACTGCACGGGTGCCGGGTTCTCACCGACACTGGTTGCCAGTTCATGCACCACACCGTTCTCAACATTCAGCACACGCCCCAGCGGCCAGGGTAAACCGGCGTGCAGCCCCGGGCCGAACACCTGCACCGGTTTGCCGAAACGTTCGTAAATGCCACGGCTTTGCATCGGTATTTCGTGAAGGCCGGTGAGCAGCCAGCCTACCGCTGCCACCAACACCAACACCGGCAAGAAAGCGCGGCGCATGTAACTGAAGGCCCAGATCTGACGCAGATCGATGCCGAAACGGTTGTGCAATTCATGCTGCAATGCGAGCAACGGTTGTGGCGGCCAGCGCAGCAGATCGGCGACGAAACTACGCGCCAGCAGCACCGGTTCGAGTTGTTCGCGGCGCGGGCTGAACAGCGACAGCAGCGCGCGCAACAGCAATTCCAGGGCAACCAGCCCCGGCAGAATGCCGATCAACACTGCCAGACGCACCGGCCAGATTGCACTGTCACTGGCGAACAACAGGCACAACGCACCCAGCACCAGACTGATGATTGCCACCCGCGTCAGTTGCGCCAGCGCTCCGGCCTCGGGCCATTGCGCCGGGTTATCCTGCGCCAGCTGTCGCTCGAGCACCAGCAGAGCGAACGCCAGCAGCAACGCGATGGCCGCGCCGACCGTGGCGGACAACCCCACTCCCGCCGCCGGCAGCGTCAGATTCCACATTTGCTCGATGCTTAACAACACCAGCACCGACCACCCGCCCAGCCACAATGTAGGCGCGCCAATCTGCCCGAGCAGGTGCAGACTGCGCTGACTCATGCGATCCAGCAGCCGTTCGTACCAGCCTTCCGGCGCAGGTTCTTCGGCAGCCGTAACCGGCACGACAGGATTGATCACCCGTGCCCGCCATTGCGTCACCCACCACGCCGATTGCAGCCCGGCCACCAGCACCAGCAACGCCGCACTCTGATTGACCAGCAGTGCAGACCACAGCGATTGCGGCGCAAACAGCCCGACAAAAAACGCCAGCATCCACCCTGCCCCGGCCAACGCGCCCAGGCCGATCGCCAGGCGACGCAAGCGCCGACCCTGCGTCGCCGCTTGCTGAAAGCGCGGCAAACCGGTCACCGGCGTGCCTTCATCCAGATCGACTTGCATATCCCCCCAAAACCCTCGGCTCACTGCACATATCGTTACGATATAACGAAAGTCGTGAAATATTTGTACTCATTTGCATCATTCAAAGATGCGCAACCTGTCGCTTGCCTGAAGCCTTGACCGAAATGTCTGGAAACGCACATATTACGTTCGTAATTTTCAGTGCGAACTACTTTTACCGATCCGCATCCTTCAGCCAGGAGTAAGAGCATGAGCAACTATGACGTGGTGATTCTGGGCGGTGGCCCCGGCGGTTATAACGCAGCGATCCGCGCCGGCCAGCTGGGCCTCAAGGCCGCGTGCGTCGAGGGCCGCGCCACGCTGGGTGGCACCTGCCTGAACGTCGGCTGCATGCCGTCCAAGGCGCTTTTGCATGCGTCCGAGCTTTACGAAGCGGCGCTGGGCGCGGAGTTCGCCAACCTCGGCATCGAGGTCAAACCCACGCTCAACCTTGCGCAGATGATGAAGCAGAAAGATGAAAGCGTGAGCGGCCTGACCAAAGGCATCGAGTTTCTGTTCCGCAAGAACAAGGTCGACTGGATCAAGGGCTGGGGCCACATCGACGGCCCCGGAAAAGTCAGCGTGACCGGCGATCAGGGCAGCCGGATCGAACTGACTGCCAAGGACATCGTCATCGCCACCGGCTCCGAGCCCACTCCCCTGCCCGGCGTGGAAATCGACAATAAGCGCATCCTCGACTCGACCGGTGCGCTGTCCTTGAGCGAAGTGCCCAAGCATCTGGTGGTGATCGGCGCAGGCGTAATTGGCCTCGAGCTCGGTTCGGTCTGGCGCCGGCTCGGCGCGCAAGTAACCGTGGTGGAGTACCTCGACCGCATCTGCCCCGGTGTCGACGGCGAAGCCGGCAAGACTTTGCAGCGCTCACTGAGCAAACAAGGCATCAGCTTCAAGCTGAGCTCGAAAGTGACCAGCGCCACCTCCTCCGACACTGGCGTACAGCTCAGCGTCGAACCTGCCGCTGGCGGCAGCGCGGAAATCCTTGAAGCCGATTACGTGCTGGTGGCCATCGGTCGTCGTCCCTACACCCAGGGCCTGGGCCTGGAAAACGTCGGCCTGAACACCGACAAACGCGGCATGCTCGCCAACAAACAGCATCGCACCGAAGCACCCGGCGTGTGGGTGATCGGTGACGTGACCTCCGGGCCGATGCTCGCGCACAAGGCCGAAGACGAAGCCATGGCCTGCATCGAACAGATCGTCGGCAAGGCCGGCGAGGTCAATTACGACCTGATTCCCAACGTAATCTACACCCGCCCGGAGCTGGCCAGCGTCGGCAAGACTGAAGAGCAGCTAAAAGCTGAAGGCCGGGCGTACAAGGTCGGCAAATTCCCGTTCACCGCCAACAGCCGGGCGAAGATCAATCACGAGACCGAAGGCTTTGCCAAAGTCATCGCCGATGAGCGCACCGACGAAGTCCTCGGCGTGCACCTGGTCGGCCCGAGCGTGAGTGAAATGATCGGCGAGTTCTGCGTGGCCATGGAATTCAGCGCCTCGGCCGAAGACATCGCCCTGACCTGTCACCCTCACCCAACCCGCTCCGAAGCGTTGCGTCAGGCGGCGATGAATGTCGAGGGGATGGCGACGCAGATGTAAGCACTGTGCGAATACTTCCCGCGCAATGCGGGAAGTATCAGGACGGCAGATGCCCCAGCGGCAACGCGCCGGGCGTTTTCACCGTGTGGATCGCAAAATTGCTGCGGATATCGCTTACTCCCGGCAGCTTCAACAGGCAGCCGGTGAGAAAGCGGTCATAGGCGCGCAGATCCGGCACCACCACTTGCAGCAGAAAGTCCGATTCCCCGGACACCAGAAACGCCGAAATCACCTCCGGCAACGCCGTCACCGCCCGGTGGAATGCCTCGGCCTGTTCGTCGTTGTGGCGCTCGACCTTGACCCCGACAAACACCGTCAGCCCCAACCCCACTTCATCGCGATCCAGATTGGCCTGGTATCCGCGAATCACCCCGGCCTCTTCGAGCATCCGCACCCGGCGCAGACACGGCGACGCCGACAGACCGATTTCGTCAGCCAGCTGCACATTGCTCAGGCGCCCGTCCCGTTGCAGCGCGGCGAGAATCTTGCGGTCGAAGGCATCCAGTTTCATGGTAAGCAGATCCTGATGGTTTACGCGGTAAAAGAGCGCAGATTATGCCAATTCAGCGGCCTTTAGAAGCTGACTACGCAACCACCTGCCCTGCCCTTCGGCCCTAGACTGAGGCGACCGAATCGACAACGAAAGGGGTGCGACATGGCGAGTCTCTGGCTGTTTTTCCTGGCTTTGGCGGTGGTCTATCTGCTGCCCGGCCCGGACATGATCCTGCTATTGCAAACCGGCGCCCGCCAGGGTCGTGGCGCAGCGCTGGCCACGGCGGTGGGTCTTGCGATTGCCCGAGGTTGCCACGTCGCGCTAGCAGCATTGGGGCTGGCGGCGCTGTTCAAGGCGGCGCCGTGGACGTTCGATGCCGTGCGGATTGCCGGCGCGGCGTACTTGCTGTGGATCGGCATTCAATGCCTGCGCACCACACTGCTGCCGGATCTGGACGCCGACACCGTGACGGACAGTCATGCGCAGTGGTACGCAGCCATCCGTCGAGGCCTGCTGACCAACCTGCTCAACCCGAAAGCGTTGCTGTTCTGCTCGGTGCTGTTGCCGCAGTTCATCGTGGCAGATGGCGCACCGGTGCTGACCCAATTCGCCGTGCTCGGCGCGATGCTAGTGGGCGCAGGCCTGCTGTTCGACAGCGCCTACGCCCTGACCGGCGCCGCGCTGGGCCGCTGGCTGAAACACAGCCCGACGGCCCAGCGAGTACAACAGTGGCTGTTCGGCAGCCTGTTGATCGGCTTTGCCGTGCGCCTGACGTTCGTCCAGCAAGCTTAGGTTTTGCGAGCCTTGCGCTGGCGGCGGGTGATCAGCAACAACGCCACCGCGGTGAAGGCCACGATCGCCCCGATCTGCACCGGCCACTTGTACGGCCGCAGTGTCGAACGCACCGAATCTGTCACCTGAGTGACGTAGCGCTTGTCGGCATTTTCGAAGTCCGGATAAGGACATTGATGGCCGAAATCCACAGCCCACAGGACGTACGGCCCTTCATCGACATAGCGTTTGTACAAGGCGCTCTGCTCTTCCAGGCTGCTGTTCCAGCCCGCCGCCGAGCACAACACAGCGGCGAACGCCTGGCTGGTGTGCGGCAAGTTATCCGCCGCACGGCTGGCCAGCGCTGTGGCAACAAACCGATAGTGATAGCGCTCATCCGGCTGCGCTTCACTGGCCTTCTGACGTTTCACCTCGGCTTCGCTCACCAGCGGCCCGACTTTCAGCTCGGTGTTTTCCAGACTGAAGTTGCCACCGAATGTCGCGTAATCCGGGGCCATTTCGTAGCCCAGGATGTCCATGCCCCACTCGCGGGCCGTCCACGCCGCATTGAACAGCGCGCTGGCACGCTTGGTCGGCCACCATGCCGAGTCGGCCTTCAGGCGTTGCTCACCATAGAGCCGGGCCTTGTTCTGCAGATCGGCGCTGTCGAAATAACCGACCGCTTCTTCGTAGTGCCCCTCACGCAACAAACGCCGACCCAGCAGATTGCGCAGGCTGGCGGCCACCGGCAGCGGCACGTAATTGTCACGATCCTGCTGGCTCAGCGCGGGCGGCGCCGGCACATTTTTATCGACATAGTTTTTCAATTCCTCGACCGTCAGCACTCGCTCGGCCACGGTCGCAGCGTCGAACCAGTAAATGCTTTGGCTGCGATACAACTGATCGAAAGCCTGCAAATACTCGCCACGTTGCAGCGCCAGAATCGCGCTTTCACCCTCGACCCGGCATTTGGGCTGCACGCTTTCGAGATTCCAGTCGGCGGTGTGCCGCTCGCCCCAGGACTCGCCCTGCGGGAACGCTTGCGCGGCTTTCGCATAAGCCGCAGCCGCCGAGCTCTTGTCTCCGTCACGCACCGCCAGTTTCGCCCGCAGCCACCACGCCAGACCGCTGTCGCCAGCGTGTTCGAGGAACACCTTGGCACTGGCGTAATCGCCCTGTTGATAATTCATCGCCGCCAATCGATCAGCGTTATCGAGGCTGCCGCGCGTGCTTGCTTGCAGGGCCTTGACCAGCTTCTTCTCGTTCGGCGGTTCATCGCCGAACGACCAGCCGATCCGGCTGATCAGCGAGGCGGTCACCAGTTGCTGAACGGCTTTGCCACGCAGCAACTTCTCCAGTCGATCCTCGGGCTCTTCGGCCAGATCGTTCATCAACAGCTTCAGCGAGGTGTAGCCGACGTTCGAGCCATGCAGGTTTTGCGTGGCATAGAGTTCGATGGCCTTGTCCCAACTGCCCGCCGTACGCAGCGCTCGCGCTTCTTCGCCAAGGCTGGCCACGCCGAGTTCCAGCGGATCGCTGAAACCGTCGATGCTCAGTTGCCGCGTCTGACGGAAGGCTTCGATGGCGTTTTCCAAGGCTTCGAGTGCATCGCCCGCTTCGCTGCTCATGGCAAAAAACGCCCGGCCCAGCGAATAAGCGGCCCAGGTGCTGCGCAACGCACGTTGATCGGCCGGCAGCGCCAGCAACTGGCGGAAATACTCGACAGCCAGTTGATGGTCACCGGCGCCGAACGCCACGGCGCCCGCCACATACAGACGCAGTTCCGCCGGCAGGCTCGCGCCCTCCACTTCAACCTGACGTGCATCGGTCAGGCTGCGCAGTTGTTTGACCAGCACTTGCTGTTCAGGCGTCAGGCCGATCTGCTCGGCCTTGGCGCGCACCTCGGCGGGTTCTGGCGCCTCGGCGTAGATGTCATCCGGATTGTGGGTGGCGGCAGTGACGTTCTTCAGCCCGGCAATGGTTTTGCCGAGGCGACTGATCTCGAACCTGAAGTTGCCCTCCGGCATTTCCGCCAGCGATTGCCCGCGATCGTCGAGCAGACGCATCGGAAAATCCGGGCCGCAGGCCAGCGCCGAACCCAGCGGCAGGCTGAGGCTCAGGCAAAGCAGATGGCGGGGCCAGTTACGGGTCAACATGCGAACCTCCTTGATCAATATTTGCGCAGCGTGCCCAACCGATCGCACGCTGTCCGCCCGCCGGCAATCGGCCGTCGCGCAGGCGGGTGAAGGTAAGCAGATCCGCAGTCTGTTGCAACGCATAACCGGCGAGCGCATCGGCGCCTTCGCAGCCCCGGACCTTGAGGGTGATGCGGGCGGGCCAGGCGCTGTCGAGGTTGCCGACGTTACGCAGGGCGATGTCTTGTAGACCGTTTTGATCGGTAAACACCAAGCCGAGTTGGCTGCTCAATGCATCGCCTCGGGCGACCGCGCGCAGCGTGCTCAGGCTCCAGGCTCTGCGGTCGTTGGCCAACGGCAGCCGAAACCAGATCAGACCGGCGAGGTGCGCCGGGCGATTCTCGCGTAATTCATTGGCCAACCGGCCCAGTTGTTGCGGATCGGCGAGCAATTCGCGTCGCTGGCCACCCCGTTCGAGCGGTACTTCGCTTTCCACCACCGGAGCGCCATCGGCATCCGCCAACAACGCCACGCCGTAGGCCGGCAGCGCCAGATAAAACGGTTTGTCGGTCACCCGCCCCCAGGCCTTGGCCCAGCGCTGCGCCTGCTCGGGATCGAACAGACCGCGACGCGGATCGCTGACGGCGTGCACCTGCAGCACACTGCTATCGACGGTCGCCAGCAGCGCCGGCAATTGCGGGCTGTCGAGCCAGGCAGGCAGCGCGGTGATGCTCAGGGGCAGATTGGCCGGCAATGCGCCGCGCAAGTGAGCGAGGAATTCGGTATAGGCCGACAGTCGGGCACTGCCGGCATCATGGTCGATCTCGACCCCGGCCAGCGTGAGCCCCTGCCTTTGCCAATCGGCAAGTACTTGAAGGATTTGCGCCGTGACCGCTTGCGGGTCGAGCGCCTTGAGCTGGCCGTCGAGACGAATCACCGCGATCAACGGCCGGGCATCGCGTTTCAGCAACGCAGAATCGACGCGTGCCCGACTCCATCCGGCATTCGGGAAAGCCTGCAACGCCAATACCCGCAACGTCGAAAAGTCGTTGCGACTGTCATTCAGGGCAAGCTCATGGGCCGGCGTCCATTGCCGTTGCCAGACGTAGAGCTGCTGATCGAGCGGCACTGTGTCCTGTCGTTCACAAGCACACAGCAACAACACAGCCACCAGGGCTGACCACCCGATGATAAAGCGCATACCTTGCAGATCCCTGAGACATCAGGCTGCAAGGTTACACAAAAGCGCTCAGGGCTTGCGGGCAATGATGACCTGACTTTTCGCCACCACCGCATCCAGCGCCTGCTTGATCTGCGCGCCGCGCGGCGAGTCGAGCACCGCTTGCCAGGTATCGGCCCAATGGTTGAGCAGTGGATGATCCGGGTTGCTGAATTCGACCTTGGCTTCCCAGAACAGCATCATCCACATCGACCAGTAAAAGCCGTACTGGCTATGGCTGATGATCTCGAGTCCCGCCTCGCTGACCATCGCCTTGAACTGCTCTTCGCTGATGATGCGAATGTGGTTGGGCTTCTGGAAATACTCCGGCGCGGCAATGTCCTTTTGCAGGTCTTCGGAGCTGGGGTGCGGCACGCTCAGCAAATACAGCGCGCCCGACTGGCCGACACGCACCAGTTCGGCAAGGAACTGCGCCGGATCGTCGACGTGCTCGATGACTTCAGTGGACACCACGCGAGTGGCGGTGCCATCGGCGATCGGCAGCGGATTGCAGTCGGTCACATGGCATTCGACGCCACGCGCCGGCGTATCGCTCAAGCGCTGGCGAGTCGCTTCGACCTTGGCGCCGTCGATGTCGGCGATGATGATCTTCGCCCCGCGCATGCCGCAGAAATGCACGTTGCCACCGTCGCCGCAGCCAACGTCGAGCAAAGTGTCATCGGCGGTCACCGGGAAGCCTTTGAACAGCTCACCGGTTTCCTGGTTGAACCAGCCGCTGAGCATCGCGTCGTGCAGGCCGAGCATGTAAGGGTCCACCTTGTCGGCGACCGGTGCGACAGCTTGTGCGGGGGCCGGAGCCGCCGTGAGTTTTTTCAGAAGGCTCAGCATGAGGTGGCTCCAGAGGACGAGACGACGGTTCGCGAGGTGGCGAGGCGTTTCACCAGCGTGGCGCCTCGATTGCGCATGGGCATTTCGATCAAGCGGTAATTGAGTTCGCTGAGCAGCACGATCAGGCCACCGGCTATCAGCAGCGTCACGATCGGATGCCCGGCCGGGCTCGGCAGCCCGGCGCCCTGCAAACGGAAGGTCAATTCCCGTACCAGTTGATAGGCCGGGATGTGGATCAGATAAATGCCGTAGGAGCGGCTGCCGATCCATGCCATCAGTCGTTGCAGGCCCCCGGCCGGCAGCAGGTAATTGCGGTCGTACGAAGCAATCCACACCAGTACGGCGCTGAGCACGGCGATAGACCCGATGCGGTAACCGGCAAAAGTGAAACGGTCGGTGGCCATGAAACTCAGCAGCGCTCCGAGGCCGACCAGCGCGAACACTCCGGCCCATGGCCGCCGCAGGAATACCGGCTCCCAGCGGCGATAACCGGGCTGCACGCTCCACATGGCCAACAGCACACCCAGCGCCAGCGCATCGGTGCGAATCACCATCAGCAGCGGCGTGCGCACCGTGAACAATTGCACCGCCACCAGCGCCAGCAATGCCCACACCAGATGCTTGCGGCACAGCATGATCAATAGCGGGAACAACAGGTAGAACTGCTCCTCCAGCGCCAGGCTCCAGTAGACGAAGCTACTGCCGTATTCGTAATGAAAGAACGCATCGGCAAAGCGGAAATTGGCGTACTGCAGCACCCCGGCCAGGGTGGCCTGGACGTTGGCGGACCACGTGCCGAACGCGCCTGATCGATTCAGAAACACGCACGCCAGCAGCATCAGCGCCAGCCACAGCCAGGCCGACGGCAGAAGACGAAACGCCCGGCGCAGCCAGAAATTGCGCGTCTGCTCCCAGTACTCCTGGCGATTGCTGCAGCCGCGCAGCGCCGGGATCAGGCTGCGGGCGATGACAAACCCGGAGATCGCAAAAAACAGGTCGACACCCCACCACGGCTGCGCCCAGGCATGAACCCTTTCAAGCAGCGGCACCGGGTCGGTGAACAGGCTGCCCTGCAAGTGATGAAACAGCACGCCGAGTACCGCGACAGCGCGCAGGACTTCGATGTCCATGATCCGCTTGCCGCTCATGACACACGTCCTGCATCGAGCGGTTTGCGGGCGATGATCACCTGACTCTTGGGCATGAAACGGTCGAGCATCTGTTTGATCGCCAAGCCATCGGGCTGCGCCAGCAAGTCCTGCCAGGTTCTGGCCCAACTCTCCATCAATGGTGGATACGGCGCCTGGATCCGGTCGCGCACGGCCCCGCCGAGGTCACGTCCGGCAGCCCGTTCGCTGGCCCAGAAAAAGATCATGCCCATGACCCAGAAAAAGCCCGTGGCCTGGCGATGCTCGATCACCAGGCCGGCATCCTCCACCAGTGCCGCGAAGCGTTCCGGGGTAAAGATCTGCACATGGTTGGGTGACTCGTAATAACCCGCCGGGGCAATGCCCTGCTGCAAATACTCGCCCACCGGCGCCGGTACACTGAGCAGGTACAGCGCACCGGGACGGCCCATGCGCACCAGCTCGGCCATGAACGGCTCGGGCTGATCGATGTGCTCCAGCACTTCCATGCACACGACCTTGCTTGCACAGCCGTCGCTCAGCGGCAGTGGCAGACTGTTGCTGACCAGGCCGAGGCTGGCCTTGCGGCTCTGCGCTTCGACTTGCCGGGCGAGGTCGCGCACCTTGTCGTGTTCGCTGTCGGTGAAGATCACCGAGGCCCCCTGGCGCACGGCGAACAATGTCGCCACGCCCTCACCGCACCCCACGTCGAGCAGGGTGTCGTCCGCGTCAATGGCAAAGCCCTTGAGCAGCTCACCACTGTCGCCGTGAAACCAGCCGTCGAGCATGGCGTCGTGCAGGCCGACGTCCCGCGGCGACACGCCGGCAGCCAGCGGTTCAGGCGCAGCAACCGGCAAAGAGACCGGCACCGATCGCGCCACCGGACGCAAACGCCTCAGCAATGCGCGGATCATGTGCCCGTGGCTTCCGTTGCAGCGACAGCGCGAGATTCCTGCACTTGAGCGAGGAAATCACGCAAACGCTGCTCGGCCACCGCCTGACTGCAGAACGCCTGGAGACTGGCAACGGCTTGCGCCGACATTTGCGCATAACGCCCGGGATCGTTCTTCGCCACTGCATAGCTGTCGCGATAGGCCACACAGACCGACGCCCAGTTGGTCATGTAGCGCAATGTGCGGAACGCCTTGCGCGGGTCGTGAGGCCAGGCGGTGAGTTCATCGGTGGACTCGACCAGGAACGCGTTGTCGGTGCTCAGGTAATCGATCATCGCCGTGGTGCGCGGCGCCACGGCCGGCTTGCCGCAGGACATGAACTCCATCAGCGGCAGGCACTGGCCTTCGCCGTAGGAAGTGTTCACCACGTAACGGGTGGCCTGCACCAGACGCTCGTAGTCCGCGTCCGCGAGGTAGCCGTAAATCAACACGATGCGGCAGCGGTAGGACTGGTTTTTGTACAGGTGATGAAGAATGTCGCCGAGCGCTTCTTCGGCATCGTGGTGCGTGAGCTTGAGCACCAGCGTCGCGTCTTCGACGTCGCGGAATGTCACGCAGAAAGCGCTGAGCATGTCTTCCCAGTTCTTGCGCCCGTCACCGGGATTGAACACCGATGTGTAGACGACACCGTCCAGCAGCAGCTCCTGCTCGCGAACCGGCGCCTGGAAATCGATGCCTTTGCCACGGCGCAGGTGTTTCGGGCCGAACGCGTCGAGATCGAGCTCACGACTGTCGGCGACCAGCCCTTTGATCGTCAGGCGCACCGGCCCTGTCGAGGGCTGCCCCTGAAGCTGCGAGCCCCGGGCCGCGAAGCGATCCCACACCGGCGCGGGCACCGCGACAATCGGGTAATCGGCGCCCATGGCCTCGCGCACGGCGTTGACCGTGTAGGTGGAATGGGTGATCGCCGCGCCGCAGGCCCGGAGCACCGTGCGCCAGTCATTGCGCGGCTCGTTGTCGAAGGGTTCGTTGGGGATGGTGCTGAATTCCCAGGCGAACACCGGCAACGTCGGGCATGCCAGGTGGATCGGTGTGCGGTGCGGCGGCGAGAACGACAGGAACACGCAGGGCTCGCCACGGGACAGGCATTCCAGATACAGCGCATCGACTTCGCGCGCCGGATCGACGACTTCCACTACTCGCCCCAGGCGTTCTAGCACCGGGCGGTACTCCTTGAGCACGAAGTAATAGCTGTACTCCGAACGACCCAGGTTCTGCGCGATGGTGTGCTGGTTGGTTTCCGAGTGAATGATGATCAGCATGAGGCGTTGTCCGTCACGGGGGCGGCATCGGCAGCCAGCGGGACGAGGCCGAAAAATTCCGCCATGCGCTGCTGCACCGGGGCGAACGCGCAGTAGTCGTGCATGCGTTCGATAGCAGCGGCAGACATGCGCGCGTATTCCTGCGGCTGCGCCTTGGCCATCCGGTAGCTGTTCTCATAAGCGCTTTTGAGCGAAGCCCAGTCCGGCCGATAGCGCAGGGTGCGGTAGAGGATGCGGGTGTCCTGGGGCCAGATCGTCAGCTCTTCGCTGGACTGCACGACGAAGGCCACCGTGTCATCGATGTAATCTTCCATGGCCGTGTGGTCCGGGGCGATCACCGGTTTGCCGCTGGACATGAATTCCATCAATGGCAGGCACAGGCCTTCGCAGCGTGAGGCGTTCACGTAAAAACTCGCAGCCTGGTAGAGCCGCGCGTATTGCGCGTCGTCCAGGTAACCGTGCATCACCAGCACCCGGCAGGCGAACGGTGTCAGTTGCGCAAGCAGGGTCATCAGTTCGCTGTAGTAGGACGCCAGATCGTTCTGGGTAATCTTCAGCACCAGCGTCGCGTCAGGCGTTTCGCGAAAGGCCCAGCAGAACGCGGTGATCAGGTGGTGCCAGTTCTTGCGACCGTCTTTGGGGTTGAACACGGTGACGTAGATCACGCCTTCCACCGCGGTCTCGACCTCCGAGGAGGTGTCCGGCAAATCCAGCGGGGGTGGCTCGACCACCGCCACCGCAGGCGGAGCGGCGATGGCCGGGAAACGTTTTTCAAGCCAGGCGTGTGCGCTGTCCGACAGCAGATCCTGCACACCTTCCCAGTACCAGTGGTGCAGGAATTTCACCCGTTCTTCACCCGCGCCCAGCCTCCACAGACGCAGATAGTGACGGGCAATGACCAGGCGTCGTTTGACCGTCAGCGGTGGCGGGCGCAGTGCCTCGATTTCAGCCAGTTGTTCGGCGGTCAGCGGTTTTGGCAGCAAATCGTCGGCAGACAGTCCCAGCGTGCGGCTGTCGAAAATGCAGCCCTTGATCGCCAGGGTCGCGCCTGGATTGATCGGCGCACTGACATGCTGCTCACGGATGGCGGCGAAGTTTTCCCAAAAGGGCGTCGGCAGCACGAGTACCGGAAAGTCCTCGCCCATGGCGCGGCGAATCGCGCGGGCGGTGTGGCTCGACAACGTGATGACCCGCCCCTGTCGTGCGAGCATCTGTGTCCAGTCGTGGCGCGGATCATCGTCCCACGACTCGTCGGGGATCGAATCGAACTCCCATGCGATCACGCAGATCGTCGGGCACTCAAGGTCGGTCGGCGTGTTTTGTGGCGGCGTGAAGGACAGGAAAACGCTGCTTTCACCGGCGCCGAGCAGTGCTCGATAGAGTGGATCGACCTCGGCGCGACTGGATACCACATGCACCCGCCCAAGGCTTTCCAGCACCGGGCGATAAGCCTTGAGCACGAAGTAATAACTGTATTCAGGACGCCCGAGACTCTGGCTGATGGAGCGGTCGTTGACGTCCGAGTAGAGAATGAAATTCATGGCATCCCACGGTGAAACCGCCATCCCGGCAGCTTCACGCTATGACGGCCGGGCGTCGGATCGAACCGGTATCAGCGGTGTTCGTCCTGCGTCATCGGGCACGTCTCTGTTCTTGTTTTAATGTTCGGTTTGACCCTGTCGCACGATCCTTGAGAAATGCCGCCGGGGATCGCGACGAGGGGCATTCTAAACACATCCGCCGAGGATTCGGGAACCGCCCGACGAGAAAAACCCGGCTACTCTGACGAGAACTGACCAGTCACGATTTGCCCTGTTGAAATTGTCACGTAATTGGCACAGATTGGCAGCCAAACAACTACAACAATGACTTCACCCTTCGTTCTGCCGGAATACTCTCTCGGTCTGACAGACATTCCCTTAAAGCCTGTGGGAAATGGTGAAAGTTAAAGACCAAGGGGTCGCTGTTTGAAAAAAAGTCTGTTCATCACGGGCCTCAGTGGGTTCGTGGGACAACACATCCAGTCACGTCTGCAAGGGGAAGACGCGTCGTGGCAGCTGCTGCCTGCCGCCTCTGCCTATGACCTGACAAAACCGGACAGCCTCATCGATCTGTGGCCGCAACTGCCCGATGCGGTCATTCACCTGGCTGGCCAGACCTTTGTCCCCGAAGCTTTCCGCGACCCGGCACGTACCCTCGACATCAACCTGCTCGGCACCTTGAACCTGTTGCAGGCCCTCAAGGCCCGCGGCTTCAAGGGCACGTTCCTGTATGTCAGCTCGGGCGACGTCTACGGCCAGGTCGAAGAACCCGCACTGCCGATCACCGAACAACAACCGCCCTGCCCGCGCAACCCTTATGCCGTGAGCAAACTGTCGGCCGAATTCCTCAGCCTGCAATGGGGGTTGAGCGAAAGCTGGCCGGTGCTGGTGGCGCGCCCGTTCAACCACATCGGCACCGGGCAGAAAGAAAGCTTCGTCATCGCCAGCGCCGCACGGCAGATCAACCGCATCAAGCAAGGGCTGCAGGCGCCGCAACTGGAAGTCGGCGACATTGATGTCACCCGCGATTTCCTTGATGTCGGCGACGTGGTTTCGGCCTACTTCGCGTTGCTGGAAAAAGGCACGCCGGGGCAGGTCTACAACATTTGCTCAGGTCGTGAGCAAAGCATCCGCAGCCTCATCGAACAGATGGGCGATCTGGCGGAGATCGAGCTGCAACTGGTTCAGGATCCGGCGCGCATGCGTCGCGCGGATCAGCGTCGCGTCTGCGGCAGCCATCAACGGCTCGCCCGGACCACAGGATGGACGCCGCAAATCACTACACAACAATCCCTGCGGGCGATCCTGTCCGACTGGGAGAAGCGAGTACGACAAGAATGACAAAAAGTGCATTGATCACAGGGATCACCGGCCAGGACGGCGCCTATCTGGCCAGACTGCTGCTCGACAAGGGTTACAAGGTTCACGGCCTGGTGGCACGACGCAGCAGCGACTCGCGATGGCGTCTGCGCGAGATGGGCGTTGAAGCCGACATCGTTTACCTGGACGGCGACATGGCCGACGCCTGCTCGGTGCAGCGCGCGGTGATCAAGTCGGCACCGGACGAGGTGTATAACCTGGCGGCCCAAAGCTTCGTCGCTGCCTCCTGGGACCAACCGGTGACCACCGGCATCGTCGACGGCCTGGGCGTGACTCACCTGCTCGAAGCGATCCGTCAGTTCAGCCCGCACACGCGTTTCTATCAGGCGTCCACCAGCGAAATGTTCGGCCTGATCCAGGCCGAGCAGCAGGACGAGAACACCCCGTTCTACCCGCGCAGCCCTTACGGCGTGGCCAAACTCTATGGCCACTGGATCACCGTCAACTACCGCGAAAGCTTCAACCTGCACGCCAGCAGCGGCATTCTGTTCAACCATGAATCGCCACTGCGCGGCATCGAATTCGTGACCCGCAAGGTCACCGATGCAGCAGCCCGGATCAAGCAGGGCAAACAGCAGGAGCTGGCCCTGGGCAACATCGACGCCAAGCGCGACTGGGGTTTCGCCGGCGATTACGTCGAGGCCATGTGGCTGATGCTGCAACAGGACAAGCCTGACGATTTCGTGGTCGCCACCGGCGTCACCACCACCGTGCGCGAGATGTGCCGCATCGCCTTCGATCATGTCGGTCTCAACTACCGCGACTACGTGAAGATCGATCCGGCGTTCTTCCGCCCGGCTGAAGTCGAAGTGCTGCTCGGCAACCCGGCCAAGGCCCAGCGCGTGCTCGGCTGGAAACCCAAGACCGACCTCGACACCCTGATCCGCATGATGATGGATGCGGACATGAAACGCGTCGCCAAGGAGTAGGCCATGCTGATCCCCGTGATTCTGTCCGGCGGTGCCGGCACCCGTTTGTGGCCGGTGTCCCGCGAGGGCCACCCGAAGCCGTTCATGACCCTGCCCGACGGCCAGTCGCTGCTGGGCAAGACCTACCGCCGCGCCGCCGCGCTGCTGGACGGCTGGGGCGACATCGTCACGGTGACTAACCGCGAGTACTACTTCCAGAGCAAGGATCACTACCAGGCCGCGCGCCTGTCCCGGCATCGCGGGCACTTCCTGCTCGAGCCCACCGGACGCAACACCGCGCCGGCCATCGCGGCGGCAGCACTGTCGCTGCAAGCCCTGCACGGTGATGCAGCGATCATGGTGGTAATGCCCGCCGACCATCTGATCGTCAATGAAGACGCCCTAAAGAGCGCGGTCGAACACGCGGTCAATCTGGCGAAGGACGGTTATCTGGTGACCTTCGGCGTAGTGCCGACTACCCCGGAAACCGGCTTCGGCTACATAGAAACAGGAGCGCCGCTGGATGCCAGAGGCGCGGCCAAAGTGCAGCGTTTCGTGGAAAAACCCGATCTGCAAACCGCCACCCATTACCTGGAAAGCGGTAACTTCCTGTGGAACTCGGGGATGTTCTGTTTCTCCACCGCAACGGTGATCGCCGAGCTGGCGCTGCACGCCCCCGAGCTGCTGGAGCAGACCCGCGCCTGCATGGCCGCCAGCGAACCGCTGGAAACCACGGGTTACCTGCAACAGGAACTGTCGCCGCAGCTGTTCGCCGAGATCACCGACATCTCCATCGACTACGCGTTGATGGAGCGTTCGGAGAAAGTCGTGGTGGTGCCCGCCGGTTTCGACTGGAGCGACATCGGTTCGTGGGGCGCAGTCGCCGCGCTGGTGCCGGCCGACGCGGATAACAACCGTGCGAGCGGCGAAGCGATCTTCATCGACAGCCGCAACAACTTTGTTCAAAGCGAAGGCCGGCTGGTGGCCGCTGTGGGTGTGGAAGACCTGATCGTCATCGACACCGCCGACGCCGTGCTGGTGGCCCATGCCGACCGTGCGCAGGATGTGCGGCGGGTGGCCAAGCAGCTCAAGGACAAATCCCACGAAGCCTATCGCCTGCATCGTACGGTCAGCCGTCCGTGGGGCACCTACACCGTGCTCGAGGAAGGCCCGCGCTTCAAGATCAAACGCATCGTGGTCAAACCCGGCGGCAAGCTGTCGTTGCAGATGCACCATCACCGCAATGAACACTGGGTGGTGGTCGAAGGCATGGCCAAGGTCACCAACAACGGCAGCGGCACGACGCTGGTGGCGAAGAACGAATCAACGTTCATTGCCGCCGGTCACAAGCACCGTCTGGAGAACCCCGGCGTGATCGACCTGGTGATCATCGAAGTGCAAAGTGGCGAATACCTGGGAGAGGACGACATCGTCCGCTTCGAAGACCAATACGGCAGGACGGTGTGAATGCTGCTTTCCCTGTACCGCTCGCTGCACGACTACCGGGGTTTCATCCTCGGTAGCGTCAAGCGGGAGTTTCAAGCGCGGTATCGCAATTCGCTGTTCGGCGCGCTGTGGACGGTACTCAACCCGCTGTCGATGATCATCGTGTACACGGTGATCTTTTCCCACATCATGCGCGCCCGTCTGCCCGGTGTGGACGACGGCATGGCCTACAGCGTCTACCTGTGCGCCGGGCTGCTGACCTGGGGCCTGTTCTCGGAAATCACCCTGCGTAGCCAGAACATGTTTCTGGAAAACGCCAACCTGCTGAAGAAAATCAGCTTCCCGCGCCTGTGTCTGCCGGTGATCGTGCTGCTCAATGCCGGCATCAACTTCGCGATCATCATCGGTCTGTTCCTCGGCTTTCTGTTGATCACCGGACGCTGGCCGGGCATGGCCCTGTTGGCACTGGCGCCGCTGCTGGCGCTGCAAGTGCTGTTCTGCGCCGGGCTGGGGATGATCCTCGGCGTGCTCAACGTGTTTTTTCGCGATGTCGGGCAATTGTTCGCCATCTGCCTGCAATTCTGGTTCTGGCTGACGCCGATCGTGTACCCGCTGAGCATCCTGCCCGAGTGGGTGCAGCGCCTGTTGCAGCTCAATCCGCTGACCAACCTGATCGGCAGTTACCAGAACCTGTTTCTCTACGGTCAGTGGCCGGTGTGGAGTTCGTTGCTGCCGATCTTCGTGATCGGCCTGCTGTTGTGCGCGGTCGGCCTGCGCCTGTTCCGCCGGCGGGTCGGCGAAATGGTGGATGAACTCTGATGGGGCACATACGCGTCACCGGCCTGGGCAAGGCCTACAAGCAGTACCCCACTCGCTGGAGCCGTCTGGCCGAATGGCTGATTCCGTTTTCGCCCATGCGTCATCGCCAGCACTGGGTGCTGCAGGACGTGAATTTCGAAATCGCCCCCGGTGAAGCGGTGGGCATTGTCGGGGTCAACGGCGCCGGCAAAAGCACCCTGCTGAAAATGATCACCGGCACCACTCAACCCACCTGCGGCCAGATCCAGCTCGAGGGCCGGGTCGCGGCGCTGCTGGAACTGGGCATGGGTTTTCACCCGGACTTCACCGGTCGACAGAATGCGGTGATGGCCGGGCAACTGCTGGGCATGCAGGTCGAAGACATCGAAGCACTGATGCCCGACATCGAACGCTTTGCGGAAATCGGCGAGGCCATCGATCACCCGGTGCGCACCTATTCCAGCGGCATGCAGATGCGCCTGGCCTTCAGCGTTGCCACCGCGCGCCGCCCCGACATTCTGATCGTCGACGAAGCGCTGTCGGTGGGCGACGCCTACTTTCAGCACAAGAGTTTCGATCGCATCCGCAGCTTCCGCAAAGCCGGCACTACGTTGCTGATCGTTTCCCATGACCGCTCGGCGATCCAGTCGATCTGCGACTCGGCGATCTTGCTCGAAGGCGGCCACATGGTCATGCACGACAAGCCCGAAGCGGTGATGGATTACTACAACGCCCTGCTCGCCGAACGCGAAGGCCAGACCGTGCGCCAGGAGCTGCTTGACGGCGGCCAGGTGCGCACCGTGTCCGGCACCGGCGAGGCCGGGATCCTCAGCGTGCGCCTGCTCGATGAACGCGAACGTTCGATCGAAGCCGCCGAAGTCGGTCAGCCGGTGACGCTGGAAGTCGAGGTGGAAATTCGTCAGGACATCGAACGGCTGGTGCTCGGCTTCATGATCAAGGATCGCCTGGGCCAGGCCATGTATGGCATCAACACCCACCGCCAGAATCAGGCGCTGGAAGACCTGCGTGCGGGCGAGCGCATCACCTATCGCTTCGCTTTCGTCATGGGCCTGGGCAAGGGCAACTATTCAATCGCCCTGAGCCTGTCGCGGCTGGATTCGCACCTGGACCGCAACTTCGAATGGCGTGACTACGGCCTGGTGTTCCACGTGATCAACAACCGCCGGGAAGATTTCGTCGGCTGTTCCTGGCTGGGCGCCAGCACCTCGATCACCCGCCATGCGGACAGCCTCGCGGAGCGTGCGCCATGACCCGCCTGTTGGTCGAATGCACCCACGTGTTCAAACACCCGAAGGTCAATTCGGGGATTCAGCGGGTGGTGCGCAATGTCATCAAACAGCTTCCGCCAAGTGCTGAAGGGGTCGAATGCGTACCGGTGGTTCTGCTCAAGGGCCAGCTATACCGTGTGAAGCGTCTGGCGCCGCTGGATTCGCCGCTGTTCAATGCCATCGTCACGTTTGGCGAACGCCTGGAACGGCTGGCCCATCGCTTCTGGCAACTGCATCAGCGGCTGGACACGCGTTGCCGCACAAAACTGGCAAGACGCCTGTTGTACGTCGGCTATCGCCTGACCTCGTTCGGTGCATTCGGAGTACCGTTGCGGCTGGTCGGGCAGGTCAATCACTATCAATTGCCTCAACGCTGCGAGCCCCTGCAATACCAGCCGGGCGATCAACTGGTGCTGCTGGATTCGTCCTGGCATTCGGACTTTTTCCTTCATGCCGAGCGCCTCAAGCACGAAGGCCTGGGCATCGTTGCGGTGATCTACGACCTGATTCCCCTGTCCCACCCGCAGTTCTACGACACGCGGCTGGTCGAGGTGTACAGCGAGTGGTTCGACTGGATCGCCCGCAATGCCGACGGCTTCATGGCGATTTCCGCCACGGTGCGCGATCAGGTGCATGCAGAACTGCAACGTCGCTTTGGTTCGGCACAAGTCGGCAAACGCTGGTTCGACTACTTTCACCTCGGTTCGGAGCTGGATCTGCAAAGCGTCGAAGCCGCCGTCGAACCGCGTCTGCAACAGCTGTTCGCCACGCCAGAGCCGGTGTTCCTGATGGTCAGCACCATCGAGCCGCGCAAGAACCACGACTATCTGCTGGATGCCTTCGACCATGCGTGGGCAAACGGCTCGAAAGCCCGGTTGTGCATTGCCGGGCGCATTGGCTGGAAGTGCGACGCGCTGCTCGCCCGGATTCGCCATCATCCCGAGCTGAACCGGCGCCTGTTCATGTTCAACGACTTGAGCGACACCAGCCTCGAGCACGCCTACGCCCATGCCAGCGCACTGGTGTTTCCGTCGTTCGTCGAAGGTTTCGGCCTGCCGCTGGTGGAAGCCATGCAACGCGGGCTACCGGCGATGGGCAGCGACATCCCGGTGTTCCGCGAGATTGGCGGTGAATTCATGGCGTATTTCGATCTGCAATCGCCGCAAAGCCTCGCCGATCTGGTGCAGACCTTTGAGCGCAGCGGACGATTCCCCGCCGCCCGCGATGTCAGCGACTGGAAATGGATCGGCTGGCGTGAAGCCAGCGCGCAACTGGCCGAGCGTACCGCGCGTCATGTGCTGGAGGCGCCTCAGGTGCCAGCGAGGCAACATGCGCATAGCCCTTAATGCCCGAATCCTCCAGGCACCGCGCACCGGCATCGGCCATTACGTGGCCGAACTGGTGAATGCCTTGCACGCTGAAACCGATATCGAAGTGGCGCTGTTCCACGGCTGGGGCTGGAGCTCGCAACTGCCGGAAGCGGCGATGCCCGGTTATTCGCGCCTGACGCCATTGCTGCGGCAGATCCCGGGCGCCTATCAGGCGCGCCGCTGGCTGGAACAGAAACGCTTCGATCAGGGCCCTGCGCAACCGGTCGATCTGTATCACGAACCGAGTCTGTGGCCGCTGGCCTTCAACGGCCCGACCGTGATTACCCTGCACGATCTCACGCACCTGCATTTCCCCGAGACCCAGCCGCCCGCGAGGCTGCGGGAAATCGAGCGACGGCTCGCTGACGGTGTACGCCAGGCGCGGATCATTCTGACCGACTCGCAAGCCATCGCTGACGAAGCCCGGGACTATTTCGGACTGCCCGCCGAGCGATTCGTGGTCGCGCCGCTGGGGGTCGCCGAGCGTTTCCATCCGCGCGAGCCGCAGGAGATCGAAGCGGTGCTCAAGGCCCACGCGGTCGAGTTCCGGGAGTATTTCCTCTGCGTCGGCACCCTGGAGCCGCGCAAGAACCTGAATCTGGCCCTACGCGCCCACGCGCTGTTGCCAGACCTGGTGCGCCAGCGTTTCCCGCTGTTGATCGTCGGCATGGCCGGCTGGCAGCGCGACCAATTCAGTGAAGAATTGCAGCAAGCGCTGGCTTGCGGGCACGTGTGCCTGCTCGGCTACTTGCCCGATGAGCAAGTCGCGCAATTGCTGGCCGGCGCCCGGGCGCTGATTTTTCCGTCGCTGTATGAAGGTTTCGGCCTGCCGGTGCTGGAAGCGATGGCCAGCGGCACACCGGTGGTACTCACCCGCTCTTCGGCCATGCCGGAAGTGGCGGGGGACGCCGGCAACTATATTGAAGCTGACGATCCAGACGGCTTGCGTGATGCGATGAGCCGACTGATCGATGATCAAGCGCACTGGCAGGCATGCCGGGAAGCCGGATTGCAGCAGGCACGGCTTTTTTCCTGGAAGCGTTGCGCGCAGGCCACGGCCGGCGCCTACCACCAGGCCATGGGAGGTTGAATGCGAGTTCTGCATTTTTTCAAAACGTACCTGCCTGACTCGGTCGGCGGTATCGAGCAAGTCATCTTTCAACTCTGCGAGAGTGGTGCCCAGCACGGCATCGACGGCCAGGTGCTGACCCTCAGCGCCAATCCCGACCCAGCCGTGGTGCGCCTCGGCCAGCACGAAGTGCATCGGGCAAAACTGGATATCCAGTTCGCCTCCACGGGTTTTTCCTGGAGCGTGTTCAAACAGTTTCGCGAACTGGCCGCCGAAGCCGACGTGATCAACTATCACTTCCCGTGGCCGTTCATGGATCTGGTGCATTTCGCCAGCGGCGTGAACAAACCGACGGTGGTGACGTACCACTCGGACATCATTCGCCAGAAGCACCTGCTCAAACTCTATCGCCCGCTGATGAACCGCTTCCTCGCCAGTGCCGACCGGATTGTCGCGGCCTCGCCGAACTACCTGCACACCAGCGATGTGTTGCAGCAATTCCAGGACAAGACCCGCGTCATACCCTATGGCTTGAACAAGGCCGGTTATCCACAGCCCGACGTCGAACGCATGAACCGTTGGCGTCAGCAGCTTGGGGATAAGTTTTTCCTGTTTGTCGGAGTGATGCGCTATTACAAGGGCCTGCACATTCTGCTCGATGCATTGAAGGACGTGGACTATCCGGTGGTGATCGTCGGCGCCGGCCCGCTGGAGCAGGAACTGCACGCCCAGGCCGCTGCGCTGGGCCTGCGCAACATTCATTTCCTCGGCCGCTTGAGCGACGAAGACAAGGTCGCCCTGCTGCAACTGAGCTACGCCATCGTCTTCCCGTCGCACCTGCGCTCGGAAGCGTTCGGCATTTCGCTACTCGAAGGCGCGATGTACGGCAAACCGATGATCTCCAGCGAGATCGGCACCGGCACCAGCTACATCAACATCCACAACGAAACCGGACTGGTGGTGCCACCGAGTCATCCACAGGCGTTTCGCGAAGCCATGCGCACCCTGTGGGAAAACCCGGCCCGCGCTGCCGAAATGGGCCTCAAGGCTGAGGCCCGCTATCGGCAGTTATTCACAGCCGATGAAATGGGCCGCAAGTGGACCGAGCTGTATCAGGAGCTGCTGGAAGAAAAGGCGTTGTCCTACGCCTGATCCGTTACAGATCCAGCACCAGCGGCTGGGCACTCTGCGCCGGCACCGCGCAGCAAATCAGCACCTGCCCTTCCTCCGGCACTTCGGCCGGAGGCTGTGGATAATTCACCGCGCCGCTGATCAGCCGCGTCCTGCAGGTGCCGCACGAACCCCCGCGACAACTGAATTCCGGACGCAAGCCGCGACTTTCCGCCAGCTCCAGCAAACTGCCACCATCGGGCTGCCAGCGCGCTTCCTTGGCCGAACGCTCGAACACAACCGGCACCGACGTGGTCGCGGCGGGCAATTGCTCGATCACGATCGCATCCGGATCGGGTTGGCGCTTGAGGGTCGAAGGGCCAAAGGTTTCCGCGTGTATTTGCCCGTCCCGCACATCCAGTTCGCGCAAAATGTCGTAGATACCCTGGGTAAAACCGCCGGGGCCACAGAGTACGAAGTCGACCTGATCGAAGTCCTCGTCGGTCAGCAGATTGCGCAATAGATCACCATCGATACGGCCACGAATATCGAAATCCTCGCCTTGCACCAGATCGTCCTCTGGCTGGCTGAGCACTCGCAACACCTTCACGGCGTCACCGGCATCCTCCAGCAATCGATCCAGCTCCGCGCGAAACGGCTGGTCGGCAAGGCTGCGGGAACTCTGAACAAACAATGTCGGACGAATCCGCCGTGTCCGCAGCCCCTGATACACCACCTCACGCAACATCGACAGCAACGGCGTGATGCCAACTCCGGCGGCGAGCAGCACCAATGGCTTGCGCTCCAGCGCGGCCACGGTGAAATGCCCCTGGGGCGATCGCGCCTCCAGCACATCACCGACGCTAATCTCCTCATGAAGGTGCGTCGATACCCGCCCTTCGCGTTTCACGCTGATCCGGAAGAAATCATCCGACGGCGCGCCCGACAGGCTGTAAGTGCGGATGTGCATCTCGCCATCGAGGTTGAACCGCAGCGGCAGATGCTGCCCGGCCAGAAACACCGGAAGACCCGCGCCATCGTCCGGCTCCAGATAAATCGAGCGGATGTGGCGACTTTCCTTATCAATCCGTGTCACGCGCATCGGACGCCAGGCATCGCCCAGCGCTTGCGCCTGCAACCGAGCATCGGCCTGGGCCCAGGTGCCGGTCAGCAGGCTGGTGGGCGACATACCGTCGAAGCGCCAACGCAGAGCCAGTGCCGCCGGACGTCGAACCAGTTTCTCCACTTCAAATGTCCACAACCGCTCGGCGCCCTGGAAGGCTTCGATCTGCGGCGCCTCGAGAATGACCTCGGTGCGGCCACTGAGCTGCAACACGTCGCCTGTGGAAAAGTCGATAAACAGCAACCCGGCCAAGGGATTGAGGAGCAGATTGCCGAGGGTATTGAAGTGTAGGTTGCCGGCAAAATCCGGAATCGTCAGGCGATTGCCTTCGATCCGTACAAAACCGGGCTGACCGCCACGGTGGGAAACATCCACCGAACGTTCGCCGTCGACATCGACGTAACTGGCGACGAAGAAAGTGTCGGCGCTCTCGATCATCGCGATGGCGGCGTCATCGAGGCTGTCACGGTGTTCGGCCTTGCGAGTCTGCGGATCCGTCAGCGGCACCCGCTGAAACTGGCGCAGCTGAATGTACTGTGGGCAGTTACCGAACGACTGATCCACCGTCAGCGCAAAACCGTCCGCATCAAGGCTGACAATATGGCCATTGAGCCGATTGCGTCGGCGAGTATGCAGCTCGATGCCAAGCAATCCGATCGCGGCACCGGCCTGCAACTGCGCCGGATCATCGGCAGCCGGCAGACCGGCGAACTGCAGTTGCGTCGGCTCGGGAGAGTGGGCGAAACCCGGTTCGCCCTCCAGCAGGCTGGCCCATGGACGGCCCTCGGCATCCACCGCGCCGAACAGCATGAAGGGCAATTGCTGATAGAACTGACGGTGCTGATCCGGCATCCAGGTGCGAATCACCTTACGCCCGAATTCCGCCATGCGTTCGGCAACGCCGACATGGGCCTGCAACTGTTGCTCGCCTGCGTGCCACGGTGAACGTTCCATCTCGGCCTCTCCCCTGCACCGTCGGCGCAGTGTGGATTATCAATGTCAGGCGGTGGTTTGCAGACCGGCGACAGTGCGCGGCATGCCGACAAAACCGGGCAACGCTTCGATACGCGCCAGCCAGGCGCGAACGTTAGCGTAGTCGTCCAGCGACACATTGCCTTCCGGCGCATGGGCGATGTAACTGTAGGCCGAGACATCGGCGATGGTGGGCTCAGTGCCAGTCAGGTACGGGGTTTTGCCCAGTTCCGCATCCATCACCTTGAGAAAGTTGTGCGCACGGGTGATGACTTCTTCGGCGTTGAACTTCGCCCCGAACACCGTGATCAGGCGTGCGGCGGCGGGCCCGAAAGCAATCGGCCCGGCGGCGGCCGACAACCAGCGCTGTACGTGCGCGGCGCCGACCGGATCGGTCGGCAACCAGCGGCCGTTACCGTATTTCTGGGCCAGGTAGACAAGGATTGCGTTGGAGTCGGCCAGCACCACGCCGTTGTCATCGATGGCCGGCACTTGCCCGAAGCTGTTGATGGCCAGGTAGCCGGGCTGTTTGTGCTCGCCTTTGGCGAGATCGACAAACACCAGCTCGGTCGGCAATTGCAGCAGGGACAGCATCAGTTCGACGCGATGGGCGTGGCCGGAACGCGGGAAGTTGTAGAGTTTGATCGCTTGCATGGTCGACTCCGCTGAACGAATGCGCCGTTCAGGATGGACGGCGGCCGTGGCAGCCATCTTCCACCTATCGCTAAAACAACAGAATCACCAGCAAACGCAATCCATTATTTCATTGGATGAAATAAAGCCGCATTTTTTAGCGCTGGATGTTCACGCAATGCGTTCACCATGAAATCGACAAAACTGCGCACCCGCGCTGGCGCCTTGCGCCCGCCCTGATACACCACATGGATCGGCAGCGCAGGCAGTTCGAACTCGGCGAGAACGATTTCCAGCTCGCCGCAAGCCACCTTGCTGGCCACCTGATAAGACAGCACCCGGGTCAGCCCCAGGCCCAGCGACGCCGCCGTGATTGCAGCCTGATTGGCCGTGACCACCAGACGCGGCTCCGGTTTTACGCCAATCAGTTCACCGTGTTCCATGAATGGCCAACTGCGCTGCTGGCCGATGGCCGATGTCGCAACCACCGGCGCCCCGGCCAAGGCCTGTGGATGGGCAGGCCGACCATGGGCCGCGAAGTATTCCGGCGAGCCGCAAATCACCCGTCGTACCTCACCGACCCGGATCGCATGCTGATTGCTGTCCGGCAACTCGCCGATACGCACCGCGACGTCGATGCCCTCCTCGACCATGTTCACCACCCGGTCGAGCAACAGGGCATTGATGGAAACGTCCGGGTATTGCGTCAGATAACGCGCCATCACCGGCGTGACGAATTGTTCACCGAATAAAACCGGCGCCGTCACCGTCAACTGCCCACGGGGCTGGGTATGACTGCCGGCAGCGGAATCCTCCGCTTCCTGCACCTCGGCGAGAATTCTCCGACAGTCTTCCAGATAACGCAGACCCGCTTCGCTCAAATGCACGCTGCGGGTGGTACGGATCAACAACTGCGTACCGATCCGCTGCTCCAACGCTGCTACCGCCCGGGTCACGCTGGCCGCCGACAAACCCAGGCGCCGCGCGGCAGCGGAGAAGCCCTGCTCCTGGGCGACGATGGCGAAAACCTGCATTTCCTGGAAGCGATCCACTTTTCCACTCCTAAACCGCGGCGTTCATCCGCTGATGCAAGTCAGGGAATAACAGTTGAGCAAACCAGATCGGCAAACCCGGATAGAGATCACGTGCCTTGGGCGTCGCACTCTCAACCAGACCCAGTTGTACGAGACTTCTCAATTGATCCGTTGCCACTCGATCGGACAATCCCGTGAAGATTTTGAAATCCGCGCGGCTCAACGTGCCTTGCGTCAGAAGAACATGCAATGCACGTGCGGTTTCCAGCTTGATACCCGCCCGTTTGATCCGCTCGTCCCAAGCAAAAATGGTTTGCAACCTTTCGCGCATATTGGAGATGTTCAACGCCTGCTCTGTGTAACGCATCTGGTCGAGACAGGTTTCCAGCATGAACCCGACAAACTCGAACAAACCGGCCTGCGTCAGTTGCCCACGACCATCCAGATTTCCACGACGCGGCTTGTCGGCGTTGGCCAGCCGGGCGTAATAGGACGCCTGCTGTCGAGCAAGCCCGCGGGATAAAGACCAGAGCGGCGAAACCAGCCCGAGTTTCTGCAACTGGAGATGCGTCACCAGTCTGACTGTCCGTCCATTTCCGTCAACGAAAGGATGCACCCAGGCCAATCGATGGTGATAAGCCATGACGGCAAGCAGTCGACTCCGTGCGTCCGGCAAACGACCGTATACCTGCTGCATTCGCTTAAGCATGGGCGATACAGATTGGCAGGAGGGTGCCGCGTGATTGCCGACAAGCACTTCCTGACCCGCCACATCGCGCAACTGGCCAGGCACCAATTGGCTTCCATCACTCAGACTCAGTTGCTCGTCGCCAGCCCCGAGAAACAGACGCTTGTGCAGACGTGCAACAAATGCGGGACTGAACAGGGTTTCCCATGGCAGGTTCTTGTGTACTGCCAGCGCTCGTTCAAATGCCTGCTGTGTACCGATGTGCGTCATAGCCAGCTCTGTGAGCTCTTTGCGGTGACGTTTTGGAGCTGTCGGGGCAAGCGTCACTGGCTCCGTGAACTGGCCTTCTATCAGGTTGCTGTAAAAACTGCTGGTGACACGCAGAAGACCGCCGACGCGTTGCAGCATGGGGGGAGAAACCATGGCGCTGAGTTTTCCCGCCTGAAAGGGCACTTGCTCGGCCAGTTGCAATATTTCGCAGGGAAATACGGGCATGAGTGGATCGAGCCAATGGTTTCCCAAGACAGATTCAGCACTCATCAAACCTCCAGAATCGCGGATTTTTTTGCGAATTCAAGATTACGCTCAAAGCCTTTAATTACCTAGCCTTGAGTAATGTAGGAGATTTCATTAATGGGTGTAGTTAGCGGATTTTTTTGCGGATTTTCCTTAGGAATTTACTGCGGTGTATCTGTGTTCTGCAGAAGAGCGCGAACAATTCGCGCTCTTCTGCAGCCCATCACTCCACCGTCACCGACTTCGCCAGGTTGCGCGGCTGGTCAACGTCAGTGCCCTTGAGCACAGCAACGTAGTACGACAGCAGCTGCAGCGGAATGGTGAAGAGGATCGGCGACAGGATGTCGTGGATGTGCGGCATCTGCACCACGTGGGTGCCTTCGCCGTTGGTCATCCCGGCTTTTTCGTCGGCGAACACGATCAGCTCGCCGCCGCGGGCGCGGACTTCCTGCAGGTTGGACTTGAGCTTCTCCAGCAGTTCGTTGTTCGGAGCCACGGTCACGACCGGCATGTCGTTATCCACGAGCGCCAGCGGGCCGTGTTTCAGTTCGCCGGCCGGGTAGGCTTCGGCGTGGATGTACGAAATTTCCTTGAGCTTCAACGCCCCTTCCATCGCCACCGGGAATTGCGCGCCACGGCCCAGGAACAGCGTGTGGTTCTTCTCGGCGAACAGCTCTGCGATTTTTTCGACTGTGCTGTCCATCGCCAGCGCTTCGCCCAGACGGGTTGGCAGACGACGCAGCTCTTCGACCAGCGTGGCTTCGACGCCATCGGCCAGAGTACCGCGTACCTGGCCCAGGGACAGAGTCAGTAGCAGCAGACCGACCAGTTGCGTAGTGAAAGCTTTGGTCGAAGCCACACCGATTTCACGACCGGCCTGGGTCAGCAGGGTCAGGTCGGATTCGCGTACCAGCGAACTGATGCCGACGTTGCAGATCGCCAGGCTGGCGAGGAAGCCCAGTTCCTTGGCGTTGCGCAGGGCGGCCAGGGTGTCGGCGGTTTCGCCGGACTGGGAGATGGTGACGAACAACGTGTCCGGCTGCACCACCACCTTGCGGTAGCGGAACTCGCTGGCGACTTCGACCTGGCACGGAATGCCGGCCAGTTCTTCGAGCCAGTAACGGGCAACCATGCCGGCGTGGTAGCTGGTGCCGCACGCCACGATCTGCACGTTGCGCACTTTGGCGAACAGCTCAGCGGCTTGCGGGCCGAAGGCTTGTACCAGAACCTGATTCTCGCTCAGGCGACCTTCGAGGGTACGTTGCACCACGACCGGTTGCTCGTGGATTTCCTTGAGCATGTAGTGGCGGTACTCGCCTTTTTCTGCGGCTTCGGCGCCATCGCTGTACTGCACGGTCTGGCGCTCGACCGCCTGGCCGTTCACGTCCCAGATCTGCACGCTGTCACGACGGATCTCGGCGATATCGCCCTCTTCCAGGTACATGAAGCGGTCAGTGACCTGACGCAGGGCCAATTGATCGGAGGCGAGGAAGTTCTCGCCCAGGCCCAGGCCGATCACCAGCGGGCTGCCGCTACGGGCAGCGACCAGACGATCAGGTTGCTGCGCATTGATCACCGCCAGACCGTAAGCACCGTGCAGTTCCTTGACGGTGGCCTTGAGGGCAACGGTCAGGTCGTGCAGATCCTTGAGTTTGTGGGTGAGCAGGTGGGCAATGACTTCGGTGTCGGTGTCCGAGGTGAACACGTAACCCAGTGCCTTGAGTTGTTCGCGCAGCGCTTCGTGGTTTTCGATGATGCCGTTGTGCACCACGGCGATGTCGCCGGAGAAATGCGGGTGGGCGTTACGTTCGTTCGGCGCACCATGGGTTGCCCAGCGCGTGTGGGCAATACCGAGGCGACCGACCAGTGGGTGTTCGGCCAGCGCAGCATCCAGTTCACTGACCTTGCCCACCCGGCGCGTGCGCTCGAGGCTTCCGTCATTGGTCAAGACAGCCACGCCTGCGCTGTCATAGCCCCGGTATTCCAGACGCTTGAGGCCTTCGAGCAGGATGGCGGTGATATTACGTTCAGCAACGGCGCCGACAATTCCACACATGCTTATTTCTCCTGACTGACAGTCGCGCAAATCAAGTTGATACCGCGAGCCTGAATCTGAGCGCGTGCCTCAAGGGGCAGGCGATCATCGGTAATTAGGGTATGGACGCTGCTCCATGGCAGCTCCAGGTTGGGGATCTTGCGGCCGATCTTGTCGGCCTCGACCATCACGATCACTTCCCGCGCTACTTCCGCCATCACCCGGCTCAGGCCGAGCAATTCATTGAACGTGGTGGTACCACGCACCAGGTCGATGCCATCGGCACCGATAAACAACTGGTCGAAGTCGTAAGAGCGTAGTACCTGCTCGGCGACCTGGCCCTGAAAGGATTCCGAGTGCGGATCCCAGGTGCCGCCGGTCATCAGCAGCACAGGCTCGTGTTCGAGTTCGCTCAGGGCGTTGGCCACGTGCAGGGAGTTGGTCATCACCACCAGCCCCGGCTGTTGGCCAAGCTCGGGGATCATGGCGGCGGTGGTGCTGCCGCTGTCGATGATGATGCGTGCGTGCTCGCGGATGCGTGAGACGGCAGCGCGGGCGATCGCCTGTTTGTATTTGGAAACGTTGAGGCTAGTGTCCGCCACCAGTTCCTGCGGCATGGTGATGGCCCCGCCGTAGCGACGCAGCAGCAACCCATGACTTTCCAGGGCGGCGAGGTCCTTGCGAATCGTAACTTCCGAAGTTTCGAAGCGCTTGGCCAGTTCATCCACACTCACTTCGCCCTGCTCATTGAGCAAAGCCAGAATGTTGTGACGGCGCTGAGGTGTGTTGCGTTTCGACATGGCTGATTAAGTTTCGATTCGAAAGATAACGGAAGCAATCAAAACCTATCAGCTGCAAATCGTCAAGCCGACACCCATAAAAAAAGACCGCTGGCGGCGGTCTTTTTTGATTCGAGCGTTGTGGATAACTCAGCTCTTCTTGATCTTCTCCGGCCGCTTCCAGCCATCGATGTTCTTCTGCCGCGCACGGCCGACGGCCAATTGCGCGTTATCCACATTCTGGGTGATGGTCGAACCGGCCGCAGTGGTTGCACCGGCGGAGATATCCACAGGCGCCACCAGCGAGTTGTTGGAGCCGATGAACACGTCCTCACCCAACACGGTTTTCCACTTGTTCGCGCCATCGTAGTTGCAGGTGATGGTGCCGGCGCCGATGTTGGTGCGTGCACCGATCTCGGCGTCGCCCAGGTAAGTCAGGTGTCCGGCCTTGGCGCCCTCGCCCATGCGGGCGTTTTTCAGTTCGACAAAGTTACCCACATGGGCGCGGGCCTCCAGCACAGTGCCGGGACGCAGACGGGCAAACGGGCCGGCATCGCTGCCTTCGCCCAGCACCGCACCTTCGATGTGGCTGTTGGCCTTGACCACCACGCCTTTGCGCAGGGTGCTGTCCTTGATCACGCAGTTCGGGCCGATCACTACATCGTCTTCGATGACGACTTTGCCTTCGAGAATTACGTTGATGTCGATCAGCACGTCGCGACCCACGGTCACTTCGCCACGCACATCGAAACGGGCTGGGTCGCGCAGGGTCACGCCCTGAGCCATCAGGCGACGGCCAGCGCGCAACTGATAGTGGCGCTCCAGTTCGGACAGTTGTTTGCGATCGTTGGCGCCCTGCACTTCCATCGGGTCGTGCGGTTGTTCGGTGGCGACGGTCAGGCCGTCGCTGACTGCCATCTCGATCACGTCGGTCAGGTAATACTCGCCCTGAGCGTTGTTGTTCGACAGGCGACTCATCCAGTCCGCCAGACGATTCGCCGGCACCGCCAGAATGCCGGTATTGCCTTCGGTGATCGCCCGCTGTGCTTCGCTGGCGTCTTTGTGCTCAACGATGGCGGCAACCTTGCCTTCGGCGTCGCGCACGATGCGGCCATACCCGGTCGGATCGTCCAGTTCGACGGTGAGCAATCCCATTTGGCCGGGCACGACGTGCTTGAGCAGACGTTGCAGGGTCTCGACTTCGATCAGCGGCACGTCACCGTAGAGAATCAGAACGGTATCGGCGGTGATGAACGGCACAGCCTGGGCAGTCGCATGACCAGTGCCCAGTTGCTTGTCCTGCAATACGAAATTGAGATCATCGGCGGCCAGACGTTCGCGCACGACATCGGCACCATGGCCGATGACCACGTGAATGCGCTGTGGATCAAGTTGACGGGCGCTGTGGATAACATGACCAAGCATGGAATCGCCGGCAATCGGGTGCAGCACTTTTGGCAGCGCGGAGCGCATGCGGGTGCCTTGACCGGCCGCGAGGATAACGATTTCAAGAGACATGACTGGCTACCAATCCTGGGTGGTCAGCAACTGCGACCGGGTTTCGGGAATTCTGAAAAGAAAAAAGGGTAGCCGAGGCTACCCTTTTTTATCAATCGCACAACAAGTGGCTGACGGATTAACCGCCAAACTTCTTGCGGATCTGCTGGACGGTGCGCAGCTGAGCTGCAGCCTCGGCCAGACGTGCGGACGCAGCTCCGTAGTCGAAATCTGCGCTCTTCTCGTGCAGAGCAGCTTCGGCAGCCTTGAGAGCTGCCTGAGCCTGAGCTTCATCCAGGTCGGCGGCACGTTGCACGGTATCGGCAAGCACCTTGACCATGTTCGGCTGAACCTCGAGGAAACCACCGGAGATGTAGAACACCTCGGCTTCCCCGCCTTGCTTGATCAGGCGGATCGGACCTGGCTTCAGATTAGTGATCAGCGGCGCGTGGCCCAGAGCGATACCAAGATCACCCAGAGCACCGTGCGCAATCACCATCTCGACCAGGCCGGAAAAGATTTCTCCTTCCGCGCTGACGATGTCGCAATGGACTGTCATAGCCATCTGATTGCCTCAACCTAAATTAGCGCCCGTTGCCGGGCGCCTGGATTACAGTTTCTTGGCTTTCTCGATCGCTTCTTCGATGCCGCCGACCATGTAGAACGCTTGTTCTGGCAGGTGGTCGTAGTCACCGTTGAGGATGCCTTTGAAGCCAGCAATGGTGTCTTTCAGGGAAACGTATTTACCCGAAGCACCGGTGAAGACTTCAGCCACGAAGAACGGCTGCGACAAGAAGCGCTGGATCTTACGAGCACGGTTTACCAACTGCTTGTCGGCTTCCGACAGCTCGTCCATACCCAGGATCGCGATGATGTCCTTCAGCTCTTTGTAACGCTGCAGCACGTACTGAACACCACGAGCGGTCTCGTAGTGATCGTTGCCGATCACGTTCGGGTCCAGCTGACGCGAAGTCGAGTCCAGTGGGTCTACCGCCGGGTAGATACCCAGGGAAGCGATGTCACGGGACAGAACGACGGTGGCGTCCAGGTGAGCAAACGTGGTCGCTGGCGACGGGTCAGTCAAGTCGTCCGCTGGTACGTATACGGCCTGGATCGAAGTAATCGAACCTTGTTTGGTCGAAGTGATGCGCTCTTGCAGCACGCCCATCTCTTCAGCCAGGGTCGGCTGGTAACCTACTGCCGAAGGCATACGGCCCAGCAGTGCGGATACTTCGGTACCGGCCAGGGTGTAACGATAGATGTTGTCGACGAACAGCAGAACGTCGTTACCTTCGTCACGGAACTTCTCGGCCATGGTCAGACCGGTCAGCGCTACGCGCAGACGGTTTCCCGGTGGCTCGTTCATCTGACCGTAGACCAGGGCTACCTTGTCGAGAACGTTGGAGTCCTTCATCTCGTGGTAGAAGTCGTTACCCTCACGAGTACGCTCACCCACACCGGCGAACACGGAATAACCGCTGTGCTCGATGGCGATGTTACGGATCAGTTCCATCATGTTTACGGTCTTGCCTACACCGGCACCACCGAACAGACCGACTTTACCGCCCTTGGCGAACGGGCAAACCAGGTCGATAACCTTGATGCCAGTTTCCAGCAGCTCGTTGCCACCGGCTTGTTCAGCGAAGGAAGGAGCGGCGCGGTGGATACCCCAGCGCTCTTCTTCGCCGATCGGGCCAGCTTCGTCGATCGGGTTGCCCAGTACGTCCATGATCCGGCCCAGAGTCGCTTTACCGACCGGTACGGAGATGGCTGCGCCAGTGTTGTTGACGTCCAGACCGCGCTTCAAGCCTTCGGTGGAGCCCATCGCAATGGTACGAACCACGCCGTCGCCCAGCTGCTGCTGAACTTCCAGAGTGGTTTCGGCGCCTTGAACCTTCAAGGCGTCGTAGATGCTCGGTACGCTGTCGCGTGGAAATTCCACGTCGATAACGGCGCCGATGATTTGAACGATACGTCCGCTACTCATAGCTGGATCCTCTGAATATTTGAACCGTTAAACCGCGGCAGCGCCGCCGACGATTTCCGAGATCTCTTGGGTGATCGCAGCCTGACGCGCCTTGTTGTAGATCAGCTGCAAATCGCTGATCAAATCACCGGCGTTGTCGGTAGCGTTCTTCATCGCGATCATCCGCGCAGCCTGTTCAGCCGCGTTGTTCTCGACCACCGCCTGGTACACCTGCGACTCCACGTAACGCACCATCAAGCCGTCAAGCAACTCTTTGGCGTCTGGTTCGTAGAGGTAGTCCCAGTGGTGCTTGAGTTCTTGATCCGGGGTCGCCACCAGTGGAATCAACTGCTCCACGGTAGGCTGTTGCGTCATGGTGTTGATGAACTTGTTGGATACCACGGACAGGCGGTCAATACGGCCGTCCAGGTAGGCATCCAGCATCACCTTGACGCTGCCGATCAGATCATTGATCGACGGCTCTTCACCCAGGTGGCTGATAGCTGCAACGACGTTACCGCCGAAGTTGCGGAAAAAGGCCGCACCCTTGCTACCAACGACACACAGATCGATCTCGACGCCGTTTTCGCGGTTTACCGCCATGTCCTTGACCAGGGCCTTGAACAGGTTGGTGTTCAAGCCGCCGCACAGACCACGGTCACTGCTCACTACAACATAACCGACGCGCTTTACTTCGCGATCGATCATGAACGGGTGGCGGTATTCCGGGTTGGCGTTGGCCAGATGCCCAATTACCTGGCGGATACGCTCCGCATAAGGACGGCTAGCAGCCATGCGCATTTGTGCCTTGCGCATTTTGCTGACCGCCACTTTTTCCATGGCGCTGGTAATTTTTTGCGTGCTTTTGATGCTCGCAATCTTACTGCGAATCTCTTTTGCGCCTGCCATGTAACACCTATCAGGTTAGCAAGCGGGAGCCTTGCGGCTCCCGCTGCGGCTTACCAGGTTTGGGTGGCCTTGAACTTCTCGATACCAGCCTTCAGGCCAGCGTCGATTTCGTCATTGAAGTCACCTTTAACGTTGATCTTGGCCATCAAGTCGGCGTGATCGCGGTTGAAGAAAGCAATCAGCGCTTGTTCGAAGCTGCCGATCTTGGCGATTTCAATGTCAGTCAGGAACCCACGCTCAGCGGCATACAGCGACAGCGCCATGTCAGCGATCGACATCGGTGCGTATTGCTTCTGCTTCATCAGCTCGGTAACGCGCTGACCATGCTCAAGTTGCTTGCGGGTCGCTTCGTCCAGGTCAGAAGCGAACTGGGCGAATGCCGCCAGCTCACGGTACTGAGCCAGAGCGGTACGGATACCACCGGACAGCTTCTTGATGATCTTGGTCTGAGCGGCACCACCCACACGGGATACCGAAACACCGGCGTTCACTGCAGGGCGGATGCCCGAGTTGAACATGGCCGATTCCAGGAAGATCTGACCGTCGGTGATGGAAATCACGTTGGTCGGAACGAACGCGGAAACGTCGCCAGCCTGGGTTTCGATGATCGGCAGTGCGGTCAGGGAACCGGTTTTGCCGGTCACTGCGCCGTTGGTGAACTTCTCTACGTACTCTTCCGAAACGCGGGATGCGCGCTCCAGCAGACGGGAGTGGAGATAGAACACGTCGCCTGGGTAAGCTTCACGGCCTGGTGGACGGCGCAGCAGCAGGGAAATCTGGCGGTAAGCCACTGCTTGCTTGGACAGATCGTCATAAACGATCAGCGCGTCTTCACCGCGGTCGCGGAAGAATTCACCCATGGTGCAACCGGAGTACGGAGCCAGGAATTGCAGTGCTGCAGATTCCGAAGCGCTCGCTGCAACGATGATGGTGTTAGCCAGTGCACCGTTTTCTTCCAGCTTGCGAACCACGTTGGCGATGGTCGATTGCTTCTGACCGATTGCCACGTAGACGCAGAAAATGCCGCTGTCTTTCTGGTTGATGATCGCGTCGATCGCCAGAGCGGTTTTACCGATCTGACGGTCACCGATGATCAGCTCACGCTGGCCACGGCCGACAGGGATCATGGCATCGACAGCCTTGTAGCCAGTCTGTACAGGCTGGTCTACCGACTTACGCCAGATCACGCCCGGAGCAACTTTCTCGACCGCGTCGGTCTCGGTGTTGCCCAGTGGACCTTTGCCGTCAACAGGGTTACCCAGTGCGTCGACAACGCGACCCAGCAGTTCCTTACCAACCGGAACTTCGAGGATGCGGCCGGTGCACTTGGCGCTCATGCCTTCAGCCAGAGTCGTGTATGCGCCCAGTACAACGGCACCTACGGAGTCTTGCTCCAGGTTGAGGGCCATACCGTAGACGCCGCCCGGAAACTCGATCATCTCGCCGTACATGACGTCGGCCAGACCGTGAATCCGCACGATACCGTCAGATACGCTGACGACAGTGCCTTCGTTACGGGCTTGGGAGGTCACATCGAGCTTTTCGATGCGGCCCTTGATAATTTCACTTATTTCGGAAGGATTGAGTTGCTGCATTGCTCTGCTGCCCCTTCAAACTCAAGATTTCAATGCTTCGGCAAGTTTCGCGATTTTGCCGCGAATCGAGCCATCGATAACCAGGTCGCCGGCGCGGATAACGACACCACCTATAAGGGCAGCATCCTCCGCAACTTGCAGGCGCACTTCCCGGTTGAGTCGTGCACTGAGAACCTTGGCGAGTTTGTCTTGCTGTTCTTGGTTCAATGCAAAAGCACTGGTCACTTCAACGTCTACCGATTTCTCTTGTTCGGCCTTGTACAGGTCGAAAAGAGCGGCGATCTCCGGCAGAAGCGGGAGACGGTCGTTTTCGGCAACGACATTGATGAAGTTCTGTGCCTTGGCATCAAACTTGTCGCCGCACACGTCAATGAACGTGGCGGCCTTTTCTGCGCTCGTCAGTCGCGGGGCCTTGAGCACGCGCTGCATGGTGTCATCTTGTGACACCGCTGCAGCCAGGCCGAGCATGGCTGACCAATTGGCCAGTTGCTGGTGGGCCTGAGCGTGCTCGAAGGCCGCCTTAGCGTAAGGTCGGGCCAACGTGGTCAGTTCTGCCATGATCGCCCTCGCTTAGATTTCAGCAGCCAGTTGGTTAACCAGCTCTGCGTGCGCGTTTTGATCGATTGTGGCACCCAGGATCTTCTCGGCGCCGCCGACAGCCAGCAAGCCCACTTGGGCGCGCAGCTTGTCTTTGACACTGTTCAGTTCCTGTTCGATCTCGGCTTGAGCCTGAACCTTCACACGGTCAGCGTCGACACGGGCCTTTTCAACGGCCTCTTCGACAATCTGGTTACCGCGTTTCTTGGCTTGCTCGATGATTTCAGCTGCCTGAGCTTTCGCTTCGCGCAGTTGCTGACCCGCTTTCTCTTGGGCCAACTCCAGGTCGCGAGCTGCACGGCTGGCAGCGTCCAGACCATCAGCGATCTTCTTTTGACGTTCGTGCAGAGCTGCGATGACCGGAGGCCATACGAACTTCATGCAGAACAGTACAAAAATCAGGAACGCAACGGACTGGCCAATCAGGGTCGCATTAATGTTCACGCCAACACCTCGCAGTTACGTTGTCCATCACACCAAATCACTCGGAAAATCCGAATGATTAGCCAGCGATTTGACCAACGAACGGGTTCGCAAAGGTGAAGAACAGAGCGATACCAACACCGATCATGGTTACGGCGTCGAGCAGACCGGCAACGATGAACATCTTAACTTGCAGCATTGGAACCATTTCTGGCTGACGCGCTGCGCCTTCCAGGAACTTGCCGCCCAGCAGGCCGAAACCAATTGCGGTACCCAGTGCGCCCAGGCCGATCAACAGTGCAACAGCGATAGCGGTTAGACCAACTACAGTTTCCATCTTTCCTCCCGACTTTTACGTCGTATGGTTTAGGTTTTTTAGATTAAAGCGGTAAAACAAATCGTTTCATGGTGCCCCGTGAGGAGCCCCTTCCCGTGTGACCGGGAAGGACATCAGACTAGTCGAGACTGGTCTTAATGGTTTTCTTCGTGCGCCATCGACAGGTAGACGATGGTCAGCATCATGAAGATGAACGCCTGCAGGGTGATGATCAGGATGTGGAACACAGCCCACGCCCACTGCAGGACAACACCCAGGCCGCTCAGCCAGAGCAGGCCGCTGCCGAACATCACAGCGATCAGGATGAACACCAGCTCGCCGGCATACATGTTGCCGAACAGACGCAGAGCCAGAGAGATCGGTTTGGCGATCAGGGTCACGAATTCCAGCAGGAAGTTCACCGGGATCAGCAGGGCCTGAACGAAGATGTTCTTGCTGCCGAACGGGTGCAGGGTCAGCTCGCCGATGAAGCCGCCGAGGCCCTTGACCTTGATGCTATAGAAAATGATCAGTGCGAAAACCGAGAACGCCATGCCCAAGGTCGCGTTCGGGTCGGTAGTCGACACGGCGCGGAACGGGATGTGGTGGTCGCCGGAGATCAGGATGGCCAGCTGAGGAATCCAGTCGACCGGTACCAGGTCGACGGCGTTCATCAGGAACACCCAGACGAAGATGGTCAGTGCCAGCGGTGCGATCACCGGGCTACGGCCATGGAAGCTGTCTTTCACGCTGCCATCGACGAATTCGACCAGGACTTCAACGAAGTTCTGCAGTGCACCCGGCTGACCGGAAGTCGCCTTCTTTGCCGCCATGCGGAAAAGAAGAACGAAGATCAGACCCAGCGCGACCGACCAGCCGAGAGTATCGACGTGGAAAGCCCAGAAGCCCATTTCCTTGGCTTCTGCTGCGGTGTGGGCAAAGCCCCAGCCGCCGTTGGGTAGCTGACCGAAGGTCAGGTTCTGCAAGTGGTGCTGGATATAGCCCGAAGCGGTTGTTTCTGCCATGGTTGCCTCAAACGCCCTAAGGTCTCGAAAGTCTTGTTCTCATCAGCAGGGGAGCGAACCAGCTGACCGACTGAGTCAGCACGAAGGCGCCGAATACAGCGATCGGCGCCAGTGGCTTCACACCTGCAAACACCAGTGCAAACAGCACTGCCGTCAAAATCAGTTTGCCTGCCTCGCCGGCATAGAAAGACCGGACGATGGACTGGGCTGCTCGGGCGCCGGAAAACCGAAATGCCTTGTGAGCGAAATAAACATTGGGCAGCAAGGCTATCAGGCCTCCGCAAAGTCCCGAGTATCCGGCAACGACTCCGTGCCATTGCCAGAGCGCCAAAGCGGCAATGAGCAAAATGACAAATTGAGCCATTAACACCGGAAAAACCGCCAGGCGATGGAACGGCAGGCGGTTTGGCTTGCGGGTTTCCATCACTATTGCTCTCCAATGGTCGGCTGCCGAAATTCAATAACTTGGCATAATTTGTGCCGACAAAATGCGCGCAGAGTATAGGGGCGGTTCTGCCCCTATTCAACTGTCAGGTAGTGATTTCCGACTGCGCGCTACAAGAGGAATTGTTTCAGCGAATGTGTGCGAGCACACCTTGAAGCTCGTCGAGGGAGTTGTAACCGATCACCAACTGACCCTTTCCCTTCTTGCCGTGGCGGATCTGCACCGCAGAGCCTAGGCGCTCGGCCAGACGTTGCTCGAGACGAGCGATATCCGGGTCGGGTTTGGACGGTTCGACCGGCTCCGGTTTGCCACTCAACCACTGACGAACCAGTGCCTCGGTTTGGCGCACGGTGAGGCCGCGTGCGACAACATGTCGCGCCCCTTCCACCTGCTGATTGTCAGGCAGACCGAGCAATGCACGGGCATGACCCATTTCCAGGTCGCCGTGGGACAACATGGTCTTGATCACTTCCGGCAGCGCAATCAGGCGCAAAAGGTTGGCCACGGTGACGCGGGATTTACCCACAGCCTCGGCGACCTGTTGCTGGGTGAGCTGGAATTCCTGCTGCAAGCGCTGCAGGGCCACCGCTTCTTCGATCGGGTTCAGATCTTCGCGCTGGATGTTCTCGATCAGCGCAATGGCGATCGCGGTTTCATCCGGCACGTCGCGGACCATCGCAGGAATGGTTTCCTGGCCGGCCTGCTGACTGGCGCGCCAGCGGCGCTCGCCGGCGATGATTTCAAAACGGCCACCACCAATCGGGCGAACCACGATCGGCTGCATCACGCCCTGGGCCTTGATCGACTGCGCCAGCTCTTCCAGCGCCTGCGGATCCATGTCCCGGCGCGGCTGGTACTTGCCACGCTGCAGGAGGTCCAGCGGCAGGTGCTGCAACTCACGGCTGTCAGCCTGCGCTGCCTGTTCTTCCAGCGAACTGACAGTCGGACCGCTCAGCAGCGCATCCAGTCCTCGTCCGAGACCTCGTTTCTTGACGGCCATGGGGATTCCTTAAGTTGGCTGGGCAGCGGCGATGCGTGAATTTTTGCGCTGACGGCGAACCATCTCGCCCGCCAGGGCCAGATAGGCCAGCGCGCCACGCGATTGCTTGTCGTAGGCCAGCGCCGGCATGCCGTAGCTCGGGGCTTCAGCCAGACGGATGTTGCGCGGGATCACCGTGTCGTACAACTGATCGCCGAAGTGTTCCTTGAGCTGGGCCGAAACGTCGTTCATCAGGCTCAGGCGCGGGTCATACATGGTCCGCAGCAGACCTTCAACTTTCAGGTTCGGGTTCAACAGCTCGGCGATGCGCTTGATGTTATCCACAAGGTCGCTCAGACCTTCGAGCGCAAAGTATTCGCACTGCATGGGGATAATGACCCCGTCAGCGGCAACCAGTGCGTTCAATGTGAGCATCGACAGCGACGGCGGGCAGTCGATCAGAATGTAATCGTAGTTTTCACGGATCGGCGCCAGCGCACTGCGCAGACGGCTTTCCTTCATCTGCATTTCCAGCAGCACCACTTCGGCCGCCGTCAGGTCGCGGTTGGCCGGCAACAGTTGATAACCGCCGTGTTCAGAGTAGTGCATGGCCTGAGCCAGATCGCATTCGCCGATCAGCAGGTCGTAGACCGAGTTTTCCAGGCCATGTTTATCCACACCGCTACCCATGGTGGCGTTGCCCTGTGGATCGAGATCGATCAACAGCACCCGGCGCTTGGTCGCGACCAGGGATGCTGCGAGGTTGATGCAGGTGGTGGTCTTGCCCACACCACCCTTCTGGTTCGCTATCGCGAATACCTTAGCCATTCTTGCTTGTGTTCCCAATCATGCCGTGCGGCGCAGTATCAGCAGATGGCGTTGGCCTTGGCAACCGGGTACGGCCAGGGCGTGTTCGCTATCGAGTTTGAAGTCTGCCGGCAATGCTACCAGCTCATCGGCCGGATGGACGCCCTTCATTGCCAGCCAGCGCGTATCGGCGTCGCCGAGGTGGCGAGTCCAGTTGGTGAAGTTCTCCATGCTGCTGAACGCCCGGGAAATGATCCCGTTGAACGGCTGTGCAGGCTGGAATGCTTCGACGCGACTGTGGATAACTTGCAGGTTATCCAGTTTGAGTTCGAGTTTGACCTGGGTCAGGAAGCGGGTTTTCTTGCCGTTGCTGTCCAGGCAAGTCACTTGCGAGTCCGGATGAAGGATTGCCAAAGGGATCCCCGGCATGCCGCCGCCGCTGCCGACATCCAGCCAACGGCCGTTCTCGATGAACGACATCACGCTGAGGCTATCGAGCAAGTGACGGGAAACCATTTCGTCCGGATCGCGGACGGCGGTCAGGTTGTAGGCCTGGTTCCATTTGATCAACAGGGCCAGATAACCCAGCAGCAATTCGTGCTGGGTTTCAGTGAGATTGACACCGAGCTCGCGGGCTCCTGTGGATAACTCTTCGGCGTGTTGCGAAGTGACCTTAGAACTCAAGCGCTTTGCTCCAACTGACGGCCCGCGCCGCGTTTTTTCAAATGAATCATCAACAGCGAAATCGCTGCCGGGGTCACACCCGGGATCCGCGAAGCCTGGCCAAGCGTCTCGGGACGAGTCGCGCCAAGCTTGCTCTGGATCTCCTTGGAGAGACCGGAAATGTTGGTGTAATCGATATCCACAGGCAGTTTCGTGTCTTCGCTTGCACGCAGACGGGCGATTTCGTCCTGTTGACGGTCGATGTAACCGGCGTATTTGGTCTTGATCTCGACCTGTTCGGCGACCTGTGGATCTTCCGCGCCCTGCCCGGTCACTTCGACCAGACCAGCGTAGTCGATTTCCGGACGGCTCAAGAGATTGAGCAGGTTGTATTCGTGAGTCAGCGGCGTGCCGAATTTCTCGGCAATCGCATCGCCCTGCGGAGTGCCCGGGCGAACCCAGGTGCTTTTCAGGCGCTGCTCTTCGAGTTCGATGCTTTCGCGTTTCTTGCAGAACGCCGCCCAACGCGCGTCATCGACCAGACCCAGTTCGCGACCTTTTTCGGTCAGACGCAGGTCGGCGTTGTCCTCACGCAGGATCAGGCGGTACTCGGCACGGGAAGTGAACATGCGGTACGGCTCTTGGGTACCGAGGGTGATCAGATCGTCGACCAATACCCCGATGTACGCTTCATCGCGACGCGGGCACCAGGCTTCTTTGCCTTTCGCACGCAGTGCAGCGTTCGCGCCAGCCAGCAGACCCTGGGCGCCGGCTTCTTCGTAACCGGTGGTGCCGTTGATCTGACCAGCGAAGAACAGACCGCCGATCACTTTGGTTTCCAGGCTGTACTTCAGGTCGCGCGGATCGAAGTAGTCGTACTCGATTGCATAACCCGGACGCACGATGTGCGCGTTTTCCATACCGCGGATCGATTGCACGATCTGCAATTGCACGTCGAACGGCAGGCTTGTGGATATCCCGTTCGGATACAGCTCATGGGTGGTCAGGCCTTCCGGCTCGATGAACACCTGATGGCTTTCCTTGTCGGCAAAGCGGTGGATCTTGTCTTCGATCGACGGGCAATAACGCGGGCCGATGCCTTCGATCTCGCCAGCAGCGGAATACATCGGCGAACGGTCGAGGTTCGCGGCGATGATTTCGTGGGTGCGGGCGTTGGTGTGAGTAATCCAGCAACTGACTTGCCGTGGATGTTGTTCCTTGTTGCCCATGAACGACATCACCGGGATCGGCGTATCGCCTGGCTGCTCGGTCATCACCGAGAAATCCACAGACTTGCCGTCGATACGCGGTGGCGTACCGGTTTTCAGGCGACCGACACGCAGCGGCAGTTCACGCAGACGATGCGCCAGGGCGATCGACGGTGGGTCACCGGCACGACCGCCGGAAAAATTCTGCAAACCGATGTGGATAAGTCCGCCGAGGAACGTACCGGTGGTCAACACCACGGAATCCGCGAAGAAACGCAGACCCATTTGCGTGACAACACCGCGTACTTGTTCCTGCTCGACGATCAGGTCGTCAGCGGCTTGTTGAAATATCCACAGGTTCGGCTGGTTTTCCAGAATTTCGCGGACAGCGGCCTTGTACAAAATCCGGTCGGCTTGCGCACGGGTCGCCCGTACGGCCGGGCCTTTGCGGCTGTTCAACACGCGAAACTGGATACCGCCCAGATCGGTGGCCATGGCCATCGCGCCGCCGAGGGCGTCGATTTCCTTGACCAGATGGCTTTTGCCGATGCCACCGATAGCCGGGTTGCAACTCATGGCACCGAGGGTTTCCACGTTGTGCGTCAGCAGAAGGGTTTTTGCACCCATGCGTGCTGAGGCCAGTGCTGCCTCGGTACCGGCATGACCGCCGCCGATGACGATCACTTCAAAACGGGAAGGGAAATCCACCACGCACCTCGTGCCTGCTTAAGTAGGTAATTCAGGAATAGTTTGAGATCAGGTTTCTGGACCTGGTCGGCAAGTATAGGGACTTCGTCCTTCCTAAAGAACCCTTTGCACAAAATTTAACCAGCTGTGGAGAACTCGCGGTTAAAAGAATAAAAAAGAGAGAAATTTATAAAACCTTTGTTTTAAAGCTTATTCTTACTGCCCATGATTTCTGTGGATAGATTTCTACAGGCCTTTATTTTCAATGTGTACAGAGATTCAAAACCCTGTGGCCATGTCGCCATGAGGCCCTTGGATAACCGGTGTAAGCCTGTGGATGAATGAGGTGGTTATCCACAGCGGCAGTTATGTTCAGTTTTCAGGCCCTGTTATCAACTGCCCTCAGCGGCAGTTATTCACAGGGCTTAATCCACAGAAATCAGGTGAATGAAGGAATCGCGGACACGGAAAATCCGCTCAGGAACAGGAATCTGTCCGGCACTGGAGGAAGGAAATACTAGAAGGGGGGACAGACAGGTCGCGAACGGACCTGTCTGTGGACAACGGAAGGGTTATTTACCGATGCAGAAGCTGGAAAAGATTCGTCCCAGCAAATCATCTGAACTGAAGGCGCCGGTGATTTCCCCGAGAGACTGCTGGGCCTGACGCAGGTCTTCGGCCAGTAGCTCGCCAGCACCCGCCAACGTCAGTTGGGCACGTCCATGTTCCAGGGCTTCACTGGCATGACGCAGGGCTTCGAGGTGCCGGCGGCGTGCGCTGAAACTACTTTCCGACGTTTGTTCGTAACCCATACAGGCCTTGAGGTGATCACGCAGCAGATCCAGCCCCTCGCCGGCGGATTTGGCGCTCAGACTGATCGTCACGTGGCCATCGTCACTGACTTCCAGGGCAATAGGCTCACCGGTGAGATCGGCCTTGTTGCGGATCAAGGTGACCTTCGCCGGATCTGGCCGGGTTTCAAGGAATTCCGGCCACAGGGCGAATGGATCGGCGGCCTCTGGCGCAGTGGCATCGACGACCAGCAGCACTCGGTCAGCCTCGCCGATGGCTTTCAACGCTCGTTCAACGCCGATCTTTTCCACATGGTCATCGGTATCACGCAGACCGGCGGTGTCCACAACGTGCAGCGGCATGCCATCGATGTGGATATGTTCGCGCAGGATGTCCCGAGTGGTGCCGGCGATTTCGGTCACGATTGCGGCTTCGCGACCGGCCAGTGCGTTGAGCAGGCTGGATTTGCCGGCATTCGGACGACCGGCAATCACCACGGTCATGCCGTCACGCAGCAACGCGCCCTGCCCGGCTTCGCGCAATACGGTGGATAACTCGTTACGAACCTTGTCGAGCATGCTCAGGACATGGCCATCGGCGAGGAAGTCGATTTCTTCTTCCGGGAAGTCGATAGCCGCTTCTACATAGATCCGCAGGCCGATCAACTGTTCGGTAAGGTTGTGCACGCGTTGGGAAAATGCACCCTGCAATGAACGCAGGGCATTGCGCGCGGCCTGTGCGGAACTGGCTTCGATCAGGTCGGCGATGGCCTCGGCCTGCGCCAGATCGAGTTTGTCATTGAGGAACGCTCTTTCGCTGAACTCACCGGGACGGGCCAGACGGCAACCCAGTTCCAGACAACGCTTGAGCAACATGTCGAGGACGATCGGGCCACCGTGGCCCTGCAGTTCCAGTACATCTTCGCCGGTGAACGAGTTCGGTCCGGGGAAATACAGAGCCAGACCTTCATCCAGCACCTGTTGATCGTCACTGAAGAACGGGCCGTAGTGGGCAAACCGTGGTTTCAGCTCGCGGCCGCTGATGGCTTTGGCCGCAACGCTGGCCAGCGGCCCGGAAATTCGAACGATGCCCACGCCGCCACGGCCCTGGGCGGTAGCGACGGCTGCGATGGTTTCACGAGGTGCGCTCATAAACCGGTATCCAGACAAAAATGGCAGATAGCAAAACGCCCCACTAGGGGGCGTTTTGAGTGGTGTTATCCACAGAGTAAGTTACGCCTCGGCTTTTTTCGTCGCCGCTTCGATCTTACGCGTGATGTACCACTGTTGGGCAATCGACAGGCAGTTGTTCACAACCCAGTACAGAACCAGACCCGCCGGGAACCACAGGAAGAAGAAGGTGAAGATGATTGGCATCATTTTCATCACCTTGGCCTGCATCGGATCCGGAGGTGTAGGGTTCAGACGCTGCTGGATGAACATGGTCGCGCCCATGATGATCGGCAGGATGAAGAACGGATCCTTGATCGACAGGTCGGTAATCCACAGCATGAACGGCGCCTGGCGCATTTCCACGCTTTCCAGCAGAACCCAGTACAGGGAAAGGAAAACCGGCATCTGCACCAGGATCGGCAAGCAGCCACCCAGCGGATTGATCTTCTCTTTCTTGTACAGCTCCATCATGGCTTGCGACATTTTCTGCCGGTCATCGCCATGTTGCTCTTTCAGTGCAGCCAGTTTCGGAGCCACGGCGCGCATGCGGGCCATCGACTTGTAGCTGGCGGCCGACAGAGGGAAGAAGATCCCTTTGATCAGCATGGTCAGGAAGATGATCGACCAGCCCCAGTTGCCGACGATGCTGTGGATATGTTGCAGCAGCCAGAAGATTGGCTGGGCAATGAACCACAGAATGCCGTAGTCGACAGTCAGTTCCAGACCTGGGGACAACTCTTTCAGCACCGCCTGGCTTTTCGGACCGGCATAGAGAACAGCGCTGGTCTCGACTTTTGCACCCGGTGCAGCGGTCAACGAAGGACCGGTGTAACCGATGATGTAGTTGCCTTTGCTGTCTTTACGGGTCTGGACGATGTTGTTTTCGCCCTTCGGAGCAACCCATGCAGTCACGAAGTAGTGTTGCAGCCATGCTACCCAGCCACCGGTGACGGTTTCCTTGAGCTGAGCTTTGTCCATGTCCTTCATGGACACTTTCTTGTACGGCTCGGAACTTGTCCACAGGGCGGCGCCCAGGTAAGTCGCGGTACCGGTAGCAGTTGTGGACGAAGGATCGGCGCTTGCATCGCGCTTCAGCTGGGCAAACATCGAACCGGACCAAGGTTGAGCGCTCTGGTTGTCGATCAGATAGGTCACGGTCACGTCATACAGGCCACGTTTCAGAGTGAAACGTTTGATGTAATTGACGCCGTCCTTGCTGAATTTCAGGTCGACGACCAGTTGGTCCTGACCGTCAGCCAGTTGATAAGTCTTCTTCTCCGAGGAGTAGATCGGACGACCGGCCGGGTTTGCATCCGGACCGTTGGTGCCGATCAGACCGCTCTGTGCCAGATAAGTACGTTCGCCACCGTTGTCGAACAGCTGGAACGGAACGTCCGGACGATCCTGACGACGTGGATACAGCGGCAAGGTCAGCTGGGCAACATCGCCACCTTGTGGATCGATCGCGAGATCGAGCACGTCGGTCTTGATCTGGATCAGATCCTTGCTGACAGCGACCGGCGTTTCGGCAGGTGCGCTGGTATCGCTTGCGGCGCGCGGAATATCGTCACTGGCAGCAGCATTATTGCCAGTGGCGGTGTCCGGCAAACCGGATGTAGTCGTACTGGAAGCAACATTCTGAGTCGGCAGGGCAGCCTGGCCATAGTCCTGGTTCCATTTAAGGACCATGACGTAGGACACGATTGCCAGGGCGACGATCAGGATCGTGCGTTTGATATCCATGATTACTCGGCCATCGAAGAAGAACGGGAGGTAGGGATAGGTGGAACCGGGTCATAACCACCGGGATTCCACGGATGACAGCGACCTAAACGACGAAAGGTCAGCCAGCCACCGCGCAGAAGGCCATGATTTTCGATGGCTTCATACGCGTAGCAAGAACAACTGGGGTAGAAACGACAGTGACTGGCCATCAGGGGACTAATGGCGTAGCGATAAAACTGGATCGGAACGAGTGCCAGTTTACGCATCTGGACTGTCTACCCCTACAGTTTCGGTTTTGACTGCTGGTACCGGCTTGTTGCGTGCCAGACGTTTCCAGAGTTTGCCGAAATGCTGAATCAATTCGGGGTTTTCTACGTCACCCAAACCTTTGCGCGCGACGATAACGATGTCCCAGCCGACCAGTGAATCCTGGTGCAGGCGAAACGATTCGCGCATAAGACGTTTGAGGCGATTGCGCTCGACGGAGAGCTTGACGCTCTTTTTCCCGATAACCAGCCCGAGACGGGGGTGATCGAGATCGTTGTTGCGCGCAAGGAGCAGGAGATTTTTCCCCGGAACCTTGCCGGTAGGGGAGTCAAAGACTGCCTTGAAATGCCGGGGAGTAAGCAGACGCTTTTCCCGACTGAAGTCCTGACTCACCTCCAGTGCCGGATTATCAAACTGCCAGACGTGCGCGGCCTTTGGCGCGACGACGCGACAGTACGGCACGACCGTTCTTGGTAGCCATGCGAGCACGGAAACCGTGGGTACGAGCGCGTTTGATAGTGCTTGGTTGGAAAGTACGTTTCATGTCGTGTTACCTGGTTCGTCCACAACGGGCCGGAATGGCCCCCGTTTTAAGAGACCGGGGATTCTAGAGAAAGCAAGCCAATAGGTCAATTTCCAACCAACGTTTCCTTATAAATAGATCTTCGGAGCAGTCGGGACCTGATTACCCGTTTGCCAAAGATAAAAATAAAGAAGGGAATTATTTAAAGCTTTTCTGTAAAGCTTGTAAAAGCTAGGTACACGGTTCTCTGTGGATAACTGGCTCAAGGCCTTGTTTCAAGCGATGTACAGAGAATGACAACTACAGTGGAAAACCGTGTTCAGCCTGTGCTGCGCTGTCGGATAACCTGTGTGTGGAATAGGTGGTTATCCACAAGCTGGTTATCCACCGACTTTCGCCCCCAGTTGTCCAGTGTGCTCAGATAGGGTTATCCACAGAGCTTATACACACACCGTCGGTCGCCTTTTTCGCATTTAACGCATTGATAAATCATGTCCACCGGGCAACCTGCATGTGGATAAGTGGACGACTGGCCGCTACAATGGCCGCTTGTTTTTGCCTCACCGGCTTTCAACTTAGGGGATATCCGTGTCAGTGGAACTTTGGCAGCAGTGCGTGGAGCTTTTGCGCGAAGAGCTGCCTGCCCAACAATTCAACACCTGGATCCGTCCACTACAGGTCGAAGCCGAAGGCGACGAGTTGCGCGTCTACGCACCGAACCGTTTTGTTCTGGACTGGGTCAACGAAAAGTACCTGGGGCGCGTCCTTGAACTGCTGGATGAGCATGGCAACGGACTCGCACCGTCGCTCTCCTTATTAATAGGCAGCAAACGCAGTTCGGCGCCGCGTGCCGCACCGAATGCGCCATTGGCTGCTGCGCAAGTGTCCCAGGCTCAGGCCAATACCGCGCCAGCCAGTGCACCAGCACCAGCTCCGACGCCTGCGCCGACCAAGCGCTCGACGCAGAAAACCGAAGAAATCAGTGAAGAGCCCTCACGCGACAGCTTTGATCCGATGGCCGGTGCCGCTTCGCAACAGGCCCCGGTGCGCGCTGAACAGCGCACCGTGCAGGTCGAAGGCGCGCTCAAGCACACCAGCTACCTCAACCGCACCTTCACCTTCGAGAACTTCGTCGAAGGTAAATCCAACCAGCTCGCCCGTGCGGCGGCCTGGCAGGTGGCAGACAACCCGAAGCACGGCTACAACCCGCTCTTCCTTTATGGTGGCGTCGGTCTGGGTAAGACGCACTTGATGCACGCAGTGGGTAACCATCTATTAAAGAAGAACCCGAATGCCAAGGTCGTGTACCTGCATTCCGAGCGTTTCGTGGCCGACATGGTCAAGGCGCTGCAACTGAACGCGATCAACGAGTTCAAGCGTTTCTATCGTTCGGTGGACGCCCTGCTGATCGACGACATTCAGTTCTTCGCCCGCAAGGAACGTTCCCAGGAAGAGTTTTTCCACACCTTCAACGCCCTGCTTGAAGGTGGCCAGCAGGTCATTCTCACCAGTGACCGATACCCGAAAGAAATCGAAGGCCTTGAAGAACGCCTCAAATCCCGCTTCGGCTGGGGCCTGACGGTTGCCGTCGAGCCGCCGGAACTGGAAACCCGCGTTGCCATCTTGATGAAGAAGGCCGACCAGGCCAAAGTCGAGTTGCCACACGATGCGGCGTTCTTCATTGCCCAGCGTATTCGCTCCAACGTCCGTGAACTGGAAGGCGCGCTGAAACGCGTGATCGCCCACTCGCACTTCATGGGCCGCGACATCACCATCGAGTTGATTCGCGAATCCCTGAAAGACCTGTTGGCGCTGCAGGACAAACTGGTCTCTGTGGATAACATTCAGCGCACCGTCGCCGAGTACTACAAGATCAAGATCTCCGACTTGCTGTCCAAGCGCCGTTCGCGTTCGGTCGCTCGTCCGCGTCAGGTGGCCATGGCATTGTCCAAGGAACTGACCAACCACAGCCTGCCGGAAATCGGCGATGTGTTTGGCGGCCGCGACCACACGACCGTGCTGCACGCCTGCCGCAAGATCAACGAACTTAAGGAATCCGACGCGGACATCCGCGAGGACTACAAGAACCTGCTGCGTACACTGACCACTTGATGAATACCAGCGCAGCTTATTAAGGCAAGGGACTAGACCATGCATTTCACCATTCAACGCGAAGCCCTGTTGAAACCCCTGCAACTGGTCGCAGGCGTCGTCGAGCGCCGACAGACCTTGCCGGTACTGTCCAACGTGCTGCTGGTTGTCGATGGCCAGCAACTGTCGCTGACCGGTACCGACCTGGAAGTCGAGCTGGTTGGTCGCGTGCAACTCGAGGAGCCGGCTGAAACAGGCTCCATCACCGTGCCGGCGCGCAAGCTGATGGATATCTGCAAGAGCCTGCCGAACGATGCGCTGATCGACATCAAGGTCGACGAGCAGAAGCTGGTGGTGAAAGCCGGCCGTAGCCGTTTCACCCTGTCGACCCTGCCGGCCAACGACTTCCCGACTGTGGAAGAAGGCCCGGGTTCGCTGACCACCAGTCTGGAACAGAGCAAGCTGCGTCGTCTGATCGAACGCACCAGTTTCGCCATGGCCCAGCAGGACGTGCGTTACTACCTCAACGGCATGTTGCTGGAAGTGTCGACCGGTGTGATCCGTGCCGTCGCCACTGACGGTCACCGTCTGGCCATGTGCTCGATGCAGGCCGACATCGGTCAGCAGGAACGCCATCAGGTGATCGTGCCGCGTAAAGGCATTCTCGAACTGGCGCGTCTGCTCACCGAGCCGGACGGTAACGTCAGCATCGTCCTGGGCCAGCACCACATCCGTGCGACCACCGGCGAATTCACCTTCACCTCGAAACTGGTCGACGGCAAGTTCCCGGACTACGAGCGCGTTCTGCCGAAGGGCGGCGACAAGCTGGTACTGGGTGATCGTCAGGCGTTGCGCGAAGCGTTCAGCCGTACCGCGATTCTGTCCAACGAGAAGTACCGCGGTATCCGTCTGCAACTGGCCAGCGGTCAGTTGAAGATCCAGGCCAACAACCCGGAGCAGGAAGAAGCGGAAGAAGAAGTAGGCGTGGAATACAACGGCGGCTCCCTGGAAATCGGCTTCAACGTCAGCTATCTGCTGGACGTGCTGGGCGTGATGACTACCGAGCAGGTTCGTCTGATCCTGTCCGACTCCAACAGCAGTGCGCTGGTGCAAGAGTCCGACAATGACGATTCGGCTTACGTTGTCATGCCGATGCGTCTGTAATCAGCTGACTCTGGATGTCGCTAAGTCGCGTCTCGGTCACCGCGGTGCGCAATTTGCACCCGGTGACCTTCTCCCCCTCCCCCCGAATCAACATTCTTTACGGCGCCAACGGCAGCGGCAAAACCAGTGTTCTGGAAGCCATTCACCTGCTGGGGCTTGCCCGTTCGTTTCGTAGCACGCGGCTGTTGCCGGTCATCCAGTATGAGCAACTCGCCTGTACTGTTTTTGGTCAGGTCGAGCTCGCCGAGGGTGGCCATAGCGCATTGGGGATATCCCGCGATCGTCAGGGTGAGTTCCAGATCCGCATCGACGGTCAGAACGCTCGTAGCGCTGCGCAACTGGCGGAGATCCTGCCGCTGCAGTTGATCAACCCCGACAGCTTTCGCCTGCTGGAAGGCGCGCCGAAGATTCGCCGGCAGTTCCTCGACTGGGGTGTGTTCCACGTCGAGCCGCGGTTCATGGCCACCTGGCAGCGTTTGCAGAAGGCCTTGCGCCAGAGAAACTCCTGGCTGCGGCATGGTACACTTGACGCCGTTTCGCAAGCGGTTTGGGACAGGGAACTGTGCCAGGCCAGCGCTGAAATCGATGAATACCGCCGCGCTTACATCAAAGCCTTGAAACCAGTCTTTGAACAAACCTTGAGCGAACTGGTTGAGCTCGAAGGTTTGACGCTCAGCTATTACCGAGGCTGGGACAAGGACCGGGAATTGAGCGCTGTACTCGCCGGATCCGTGCAACGGGACCAGCAAATGGGTCATACCCAGGCTGGGCCACAACGGGCTGACTTGCGTCTTAGATTGGACGCACACAATGCCGCGGACATCTTGTCCCGGGGTCAGCAGAAGTTGGTGGTCTGTGCGTTGCGGATTGCCCAAGGGCATCTGGTGAGCCAGGCCCGACGCGGCCAGTGTATTTATCTGGTGGATGACTTGCCGTCCGAGCTGGACGAGAGCCACCGTCGCGCGCTGTGCCGCTTGCTGGAAGACTTACGCTGCCAGGTTTTTATCACCTGTGTAGATCACGAATTATTGAGGGAAGGCTGGCAGACGGAAACGCCAGTCGCTCTGTTCCACGTGGAACAGGGCCGTATCACCCAGACCCACGACCATCGGGAGTGAAGGCATTGAGCGAAGAAAATACGTACGACTCATCGAGCATTAAAGTGCTGAAAGGCCTGGATGCCGTGCGCAAACGTCCCGGTATGTACATTGGTGACACCGACGATGGCAGCGGTCTGCACCACATGGTGTTCGAGGTGGTCGACAACTCGATCGACGAAGCCCTCGCCGGCCACTGCGACGACATCAGCATCATCATCCACCCGGATGAGTCCATCACCGTTAAAGACAACGGCCGTGGCATCCCGGTAGACGTGCACAAAGAGGAAGGCGTTTCCGCCGCCGAGGTCATCATGACCGTCCTCCACGCTGGCGGTAAGTTCGACGACAACTCCTACAAGGTATCCGGCGGTCTGCACGGTGTAGGTGTTTCGGTTGTGAACGCGCTGTCCGAAGAGCTGGTTCTGACCGTGCGCCGCAGCGGCAAGATCTGGGAGCAGACCTACGTCCACGGCGTGCCTCAGGCACCGATGGCGATCGTTGGTGACAGCGAAACCACCGGTACCCAGATTCACTTCAAGGCTTCCAGCGAAACCTTCAAGAACATTCACTTCAGCTGGGACATCCTGGCCAAGCGCATTCGTGAACTGTCCTTCCTCAACTCCGGTGTCGGTATCGTCCTCAAGGATGAGCGCAGCGGCAAGGAAGAGCTGTTCAAGTACGAAGGCGGCCTGCGTGCGTTCGTTGAATACCTGAACACCAACAAGACTGCGGTCAACCAGGTGTTCCACTTCAACATCCAGCGTGAAGACGGCATCGGCGTGGAAATCGCCCTGCAGTGGAACGACAGCTTCAACGAGAACCTGTTGTGCTTCACCAACAACATTCCGCAGCGCGACGGCGGCACCCACCTGGTGGGCTTCCGTTCCGCACTGACGCGTAACCTGAACAACTACATCGAGCAGGAAGGTCTGGCGAAGAAGCACAAAGTCGCCACCACCGGTGACGATGCCCGTGAAGGCCTGACCGCGATCATCTCGGTGAAGGTGCCGGATCCGAAGTTCAGCTCCCAGACCAAAGACAAGCTGGTTTCTTCCGAAGTGAAGACCGCGGTCGAACAGGAAATGGGCAAGTACTTCTCCGACTTCCTGCTGGAAAACCCGAACGAAGCCAAACTGGTCGTCGGCAAGATGATCGATGCTGCCCGTGCCCGTGAAGCCGCGCGCAAGGCCCGTGAGATGACCCGCCGCAAAGGCGCGCTGGACATCGCCGGCCTGCCAGGCAAGCTCGCTGACTGCCAGGAAAAAGACCCGGCGCTGTCCGAACTGTACCTCGTGGAAGGTGACTCCGCGGGCGGCTCTGCCAAGCAGGGACGTAACCGCAAGACCCAGGCCATCCTGCCACTGAAGGGCAAGATCCTAAACGTCGAGAAAGCCCGTTTCGACAAGATGATCTCGTCCCAGGAAGTGGGCACCCTGATCACCGCGCTAGGCTGCGGTATCGGTCGCGAAGAGTACAACATCGACAAGCTGCGCTATCACAACATCATCATCATGACCGATGCTGACGTCGACGGTTCGCACATCCGTACCCTGCTGCTGACCTTCTTCTTCCGTCAGTTGCCTGAGCTGATCGAGCGCGGCTACATCTACATCGCCCAGCCGCCGCTGTACAAGGTCAAGAAAGGCAAGCAAGAGCAATACATCAAAGACGACGACGCCATGGAGGAGTACATGACGCAGTCGGCCCTGGAAGATGCGAGCCTGCACCTGAACGAAGACGCCCCGGGTATTTCCGGTGAAGCGCTGGAACGTCTGGTGAATGACTTCCGCATGGTGATGAAGACCCTCAAGCGTCTGTCGCGCCTGTACCCGCAGGAGCTGACCGAGCACTTCATCTACCTGCCGGCCGTCAGCCTGGAAATGCTCGGCGACCACGCCAAGATGCAAGACTGGCTGGCCCAGTACGAAGTCCGTCTGCGCACCGTCGAGAAGTCGGGCCTGGTCTACAAGGCCAGCCTGCGTGAAGACCGCGAGCGTGGTGTGTGGCTGCCAGAGGTCGAGTTGATCTCCCACGGCCTGTCGAACTACGTCACCTTCAACCGTGACTTCTTCGGCAGCAACGACTACAAGACCGTCGTCACCCTCGGCGCTCAACTGAGCACCCTGCTCGACGACGGCGCGTACATCCAGCGTGGCGAGCGCAAGAAAGCGGTCACCGAGTTCAAGGAAGCCCTGGACTGGCTGATGGCCGAAAGCACCAAGCGCCACACCATCCAGCGATACAAAGGTCTGGGCGAAATGAACCCGGATCAGCTGTGGGAAACCACCATGGACCCAAGCGTGCGCCGCATGCTGAAAGTCACCATCGAAGACGCCATTGGCGCGGACCAGATCTTCAACACCCTGATGGGTGATGCGGTCGAACCTCGCCGTGACTTCATCGAGAGCAACGCTTTGGCGGTTTCCAACCTGGATTTTTGATCCCGGTTGCAGGATCCCAGAAAAGCGGCTGTATATTTCCAATATGCTGCTTTCGCTACGCCATGAAAAAGGCCAACCCATGCGGGTTGGCCTTTTTTCTTGGTGTTGTCCCGTCTTGAATTAACTGACCACCCCAATCGTCAAAATACAGTTTCATTCATTGGAGTGGCTTTGACCCCAGCGTACCAAAAGCACTTATGAAGCCGCGTAATACAAACAACGACTACATCGTTGGGCCAAGTTAATCAGCGCATTTCTTAAAGCTGGAAGGCTGAATTCGGCCCAAGTGTAATCGAGTCTTGGCTGACCGACAGGTAGACGAGGTCGCAGCTTGTGGCACGAGGAAATTCCTGGATCGCACCGTTGTAAATTCCCATTATGGGGTGCGACGAAATTTTCTACATGTGGTGGTTACACGTCTTCTGTGAGCATTAAATAGAGGTCCACCTCAATAAATGGACCTCTTTAAAATGCGTAACGCTATTGTCGTAATTTCAGTGAACACCATTGCAAGCATTCTGGCTGGTCTCGTGCTTCATTGGATCACCCTCCCTCCTTTAGACGAATCCATGCGACCTGTGGCTGCTGTACTTGTGTCGGTCGCTCATCCTTTAACCAGGTGATGTTCTCTACTGCAAAGAGGTCGTCGGGTGGTGACCTCGAGCTTGGTAGTGAGGCTATTTATTACAAGTGAAAGGGCTTCACAGGACGTAAACCGTCCAGGTCAAGATTTAGCCATTGATTCGCAAGCGCTCAAGGTAGTGCCGGGGACGCCTGTCATCTCTCTAATTGAAATCTGCTTACCACTTGGCTTTCTGGTGCGAGAGCTCAAGCAGGTCAGAGGGCATGTTAACTTCCGCCTCTTCATACTGACGAAAAGCCGCTAAAGCCTCTTCCCAGAGCACCATCTGCTTTTCGATTAATTCGTAGTTCCTCTACGCCTGATCATATACATCTGAAGGATTGTACAAATGGTCAATAACCACTCCACGGCTCGGTGCTGTTTTGCGAGCTTGTTTTCGCTGCAGTATGTCTGACTCATGCCATTCAGGACTACTGCTACAAGCCTTTGCTGAGTACTATCAAGAAACCTTCTGTTGATACGGTTTTAGCAAAGATGGATGTGTACAAGCTCCGCACCGAAGACACAGAAAGCAAGATCATAGATAAGGATCGTTTTGAGGCTGAGACCTTTCGAAGGGAGCCATGGTACCAACTCGGAGGTGCGGGAAAGCTTGCTCAGTTTGCGGTATGTCCGGCGTGCGACAATCCAATCCAGCTGGTTGGGCTGTATGAGTTACCCTCCAACGTAAAGAATCCTTTCGCAAAGCACGCTACCAAGAGCATCCGTAGCATCGCTCCATTTGATGGCGACGCTCGTAACGACTGCCCCTACTTTCAGCCTCGTCAGCACAAAAAGTCCGATCGAAAAGCCAGCTTTGACGGGGTTCCCCGAAAAATTCTCAAGCTGCTGATCGAGCAGTTCGACCGTGTGGTTTATATCTTGGAGAAAGAAACCCAACTGGTCCTGTCTGAGAATGCCATGAGAGGCATGCTGCAGCGTTACAAGGGAGAACGTGGCTATCTCTATACCGGTGCGACGCTACTTAATGTGCCCTGGATCTTTGCTTACATGTCGGACGCTACCCGCCTGTTTGGCCAGAAGGTCGGCGGAAATGCTGAGCTCGTGAAAGCTATAGACTCTCATGTGCCGGGTGCAGAAATCAGCAGTAACGGCCGGCTGGAGTCGAAGAAGGTGGCCGGCTCGAAGGGCCTCTACTTTGATCTTAAGATGAGTTTCATTCGACACCGAGTCGTCAAAGACAACGAAGCGTCCGGATTGCTTGAAAGTATGGAGTTTGTGGTGTCGCAGCCTCGCATAGGTGAGCTTGAGCACATTCACAAGGAAGTTATCAAATTCGATCCGGCTTGGTTTGAATACCTTATCCGGATGCCTGCTGATCATCCCTATCGCAGAATGGATAGAGTGGAAGTGGCCCGTGAAGAACTGGGGGATCTGTTAGAGCTGCCCCAAGCTTGAGGGGGGGCATGTAAACTGCTTTTTTAACTGTAAAGCAATGTGGCTAACAGTAAAAAAGTGGTTTTTATCGTGGTCAGGCACATGCATTAGCTGCACCCCTGGTCAGGGCGCTCGTCATTGATTAGTTCGGCGCCAGTCGAGTACCTCGTCATGAGCTGCCTACTAATGCATGAGTCGCCCCTGGTTTCGCAGATATCTCCAAGCCAGGTTCAGATAGCGGACTTTTTGTATACAAGGACTCGTCCGGCCTTGCGTGCGAACACCAACCCGTACTGTTCAAGGCTTCGCCGCACGTGTCGGCCAAAGTCATGGCGCGTCTTATGTTGCAACGGTGCCCAAGCTACTTCTCCGATAATCTGCCGAATCGTGAACTCCTGCCCCAGTGGCGTTACCGCGATGGTTTGCTTGAGGACTCGAGAAGCCTCATCCCATCCGGCAATCTGAGTAAAATTCATAAAGTTGCCCTTTAGTAGTAATTGTATGCTGCTGAGTGCAGTAATTTAGCCGCGAATGATGATCTCGATACGGTCGATATCCACACCAAAGGTGATTGCCAAGCCAGCTTTTGCTTCCACGAGGGTCAATCCGCGGACACCATATGGAACGCTTGACGTGTCGGCGGTGGTCGTTGGCACGGGCGGCTTCTGTTGTCCCAACACACTCGAGGTGAACTCGGGATAGAGAATCTCGTTCAACTTTCTCCATGTGTCGGCACGGGGGGTCGCAAATTCCCCGCTGTCAGGTTCTTCATAGCGACGGGGCATCACGCCATGAATGCCGGCCCTACGGGCGAGTTCGGCGCGACTCAATCCAAGGAATTCGCGTCGAGTTTTAAGGGCAGCTGGAAAGTCGGAGGAGGTGGGTGAGGGCAACATGGGGAGTACCTGAGGTATGTGGCGATATGGAAAGTATATTTCAGGTTGCCCTCAAATTCAACATTAAGTTGATTCGGGTTGTGCTATCGCCAAGGCAAATCCTGTGCCGTGCTCCGACGGGCATTGGTCCATGCGCCATCACGTGTCACGTTTCGACCCTGACCTCGGACAACTCTTCGCGACGACACAACTTGTCGCCCCCTCATAACAAAATGCAGAAAACACCAGGAGCCCGCTGTCATGAAGAACCTACTTGCTGCCATCGGTTGTGTTGTAGTGCTAAAGAAGGCCTGTGAGCTATACCGCGAGTACCAGGATTTGAAGTGTTACAAGGAAGTCCACGCGTCCAACGGTCACTGAACTGGCAGTGTGCCCCTCTGACTTTGGTCTCATGTCACGTTAGAAGAGTGGCACTGAGCCATCATTTTTATTAGCATCGTGGCCAATCTGACGTCAGTCACCGGACGGCAGCGACTGATGCACAACAAGGTAGTTTCCATGTCTCAAGCGAAGGATACGCTGCTCAGGCTGCTCGCCCTGCTGCGCCTGATTCCTACCGAGCCGCAGCGTATTGCCAGCACCACGCTGCTGGAAAAGCTGCATGACAAGGGTTTTTCCGTCACGCTGCGCTCCATCCAACGCGACCTCAACCGGCTCTCCCTGCCGTTCTCGTTGCAATGTGACGAGAGCGAATCACCTTTCCGCTGGAGCTTCACCCGCGACGCACCGCTGAGGCTGGAAGACATGGACGCGCCGACTGCGCTCGCCCTTTACCTGTCCGAAAGCCATCTGACAACGCTGCTGCCACAGACCGTAATCGACCAGCTCAGTCCGCAGTTTCGCCGAGCCCGGAATTTCCTTGGCGATGTGGGCCACAACGGTTTGGCGGACTGGGCACGTCGTGTCCGTGCGATCCCCAACGGTAAAACTCTCTTGCCAGCGGCGATTGCTCCCGAGGTCTGGCGAGTGGTCTCGGGGAGCCTTTTGGAGCGTCGAAAGATTGAGGTCGCCTACCGCAGTCGCAGCAAAGGTGGTGTGAAGCAACTGGTTCTGCACCCGGTCGGGTTAGTTGCCCGGCATGCCATTACTTACCTACTTGCATCGGTTGACGGCTACGACGACTTGCGCCAGTTCGCCCTGCATCGGATCCAGTTGATCCAGATGCTGGAAACCGAGGCCAGAGAGCAACCCGACTTCAACATCGACGAATACATCGCCAGAGGCCGCTTCAGCCAACGTCAGGGCGATGAGCGCGTTGAACTGGTTGCGGACGTCCATCCCCAACTTGCCGAGTTGCTGAGCGAGACGCCGCTCAGTGATGAGCAATCCCTGGTCGGCCTCCCCGACCAGGCCTGGAAGCGCTTATGCGCCTGGGTCGCGCTGGACCGCGAGACCTTGTGGTGGATCTTCGGCCTCAACGAGAACATCCGCGTCCATGCACCTCAGGTCTGGGTCGACGAGATCCGTCAGCGCTTGAAATCGATGCACCAGTTCTATTTGAACGAAGAGATTCTCGCTATCCCCGCCCCTAACCTCTCTTGCGCCAGCACCGCCGACGCTAAGCACACCGTGTGAGGCTTTCTCATGGATAACCAAGACAACAAACTCATCAGCCATTCGGTCAGTCTTTGCCCGATCTGGCCCACCCAGGCCTCGGAGAAAATCGGCCGTATGGTCGGCGAGATCAGCCAGGCCAACGACATCATGGCTAAGATCGCTTCCACCGCCCAGAACAACGCGATTAAGGGCGGGTTCGCGGCGGAAACCTGGCATGCCGAGTCGTTCAACCTAGACGCCATCCTCAAGGACAAGGATGTCCGGGCCTTCACCGATAACTTCGCCAAAACACCGCTCGCGAAGAACGACATGACTCACGACATCGTCATCATGAAGGGCGATACGCAACTGCAGGGCGCACAGCTGAAATACTTCAAGAACGCCGATGCCACGCAGAAGGCGTTTCGCTCAAGCAAGGACGGAGTTCACCGTTACGAGAATGCCGACGTGTTCCTCGGGCCGTCCGATCAGATCGAAGGCATCAAGCTGTCCGCTCACAAGGACATGCTGAAAAACCGGAACACCCGCCCCGAGGTCGCCCGCGCAGCAGAGAAAGTGCATGACAAGGCCTCCGGCCGTCTCGACGCCGAGGGCGTTCAGTCCACAGGATTGAGCAAGCGTGACGCGGAGCACGTTGGCGCGGGATCGGTCACTGGCAAGGATCGGCACGCGAATCTGCAGACGGGCTACTTGAACAAAGCGACGCTCCAGCAAAGCATGCGTGCGGCGGGGTCGGCGGCGATCGTCACCACTGTCATCGCCGGCAGCATCAACACCTTCCAGTACATCCGCCAGGTCAGGGACGGCGAGATCACCGCCGAACGTGCCACCGTGCTGATCCTGCAGAACACGGCCATCGCCGCCGGCGACAGCGCGCTGAAGGCTGGTGTGGCCTCCGCGAGTGTCAGCATCGCTGCCCGTTCGATGCCTGGCCTGTTCGCCGGCTCGGTGTTCAAACGCTCTTTTGCCAATGGCGGCATTGCCGGAGCGGCTGTCTGCGCGGTGGACGTGGTGCAGAACCTAGTGTTGTTCGCCGCCGGCAAGATCACCGGCGAAGAATTGGAAACCCGCACGGGAAAGGGTTTGCTACTGACCGGCGCCGGTGTGAGCGGGGCCTCGGTGGGCGCGGCGATTGGCGCTCTGGGCGGCCCCGCTGGCGCGCTGGTAGGCAGCATCGTCGGTGGATTGATCACAACGCTGGCGATGAACATTGCTTTGGACAACCACATCGAGAAGAGCTTCCAGTTGACCTTGGTCGCCACGGAGCGCGTGGTTAGTAACGGCGTCGCCGTTCATGAAGCCCTGGAGTACCTGCAGGTCTCGCAACAGTTCTATGGCGACTTTCACAAGGGCCTGTACCTGTCGGAGAAACACTTCGCTACTCAGGTCAAGACCTTGGAAGCGCAAAGCAAAAGACTGAGAAACAAGATCAACTCTCTTTAAGGCCGGAATCATGAGCGAGACAACGACAGAGCTACAAGAGCAAATCTTCCACGAGCCGCTGCAAGGGCCCGAGCTAGAAGCCGTGACCACCCTTGTCAACCGCCACAAGGCCAATGCCGCATTGACCCAGCAACTGGCCCTGGATGCGTCGCGACTGATCACCAGTAGCCAGGAGCGGTTGGAGAAACAGTCAGGCGCCGGCTTCCTCAAGCGTTTCGCCAGCAGCCTCTCCGGCAAGACCAGCGAAAACCAGTTGCTGAACCAAGCCGACACCCTGCAAATGCAGAAGTACGCCTGGCACTACCTCAAGCAACTGCAACAGCAGAACTTGATCAACGCGCAAAGCATCGCGGTCATCCGCAACAACCTGGGCACGATGAACGACTACATCATCGAGACTAGGGATTTCCTGGAAACCGCCATCGACCGGATCAACAGCCGGCTGAAAACCGTCGAGAATAGCGCCAGCTTCCACAGCTGGTCACTAAACATTGAGGCCAACAAGCGCCGCTTCAAATCCATTCCAAGCAACCTGCTGATCCTGCACCTGACCTATGACTTCTTACGCGCCCATCGCGACATCGAACTGAACGAGCGCGATGTCAACCACCTGGTGGTTACCTTGGAAAAACTCGGGGTCAACTGCGATGACGAAGTCGAGCTACTGGGGTTCATCATCGAACTGATCGACCAGATCGAGGTCTTCGGCATCGATCGCTACCGCACCATGATCGAGCTTGCGGTCAACGAAGATCACGTGCTGGATTCGCACTTCATCCAGAAAAACATCTCGGGGCTCGGCTTCAACGCGCTGTACTTCCTCTCAGAGCAGTACGAAAAGATAATCGACCTCACCGACGATGAGCTGTGCAACAGCGACACGGCCCGGGAAAAAATCATCTCGCTATTCTTCGGCAACGAATTTGGCGGACTCTACACCAACTATGGTATTCGTGACCTGATCGGCGAAGTCATTGGTGGCAGCCTGGTAGCGCTAGACATTTACAAGGAACAAAACGGTTTCAACGCCAGCGCTGAGGCGTTTTTGGATGAGGAGCAATCCGAAACCCTGTCGCTGACCTCTGACCTGCCGGATATCAAGGCACACAGCTTCCTTGACAAGGCTGACGACGAAGCGCGTCGCACCTACCTGCGCCTGTTCGCGCTGTGCTTCGACAATGCTGCCTCGCTGGATGGTGCAGGACAGGAATTTCTCGGCCAGTTGGCCGAACACAGTGGCTGCCCAGAGGTGGTCCCGCAGATTCTCGGCATCGCCGACAACCCGCTGAAGGAGCGTGAACACCTGCCAGCGTTGCAGACACTCCTCGATGATGATGACAAGGCCTACACATGGCTCATCGATGCCTTCTTCCTCCTGACCTTGTGCCGCAAGAAGGTCGAGAACCCGCGCATCTTGCGAGTCTTGACTGCCCTCAAGCCAGGCAACTTAAAGGAAAGCCTGTCGCAGGTACTGGCGTTGCTCAAAGAGAGCGACGAAGCGACGCTGGTGAAGGCAGCAGCATGCCTGGCCAAGCAGACCCAGGGTTGGAAGAACATCGTGCGATACCGCGCCTTGCGCTTCGAGCAGTCCTGGATCGCCACGGAGAAACAGCTCTATGTCGCTAGCATGGACGCCTCGAACATGACCATGGACCTCATGACCGCCACCAGCAAGGCCAGCGACTGGTCGTCGTTCATGGGCTCGTTCGATGATGGCTTCCTTGGCAAAATGGCAACGGCTGCAGGTAGCGCAGCCTATACCATCGGCCGTAAGTCGGTCCTGTCCAGCCTCAACGACATGCGCCGCAAGGCGCAGGACTTCATCGCCGCGAATAGCCCGGCACTAAATTCTGCCAACCGCGTGATCGCCCAGTGGGGCCTGCCGCGTATCGAATTCGAGAACGATATCTCCTGGTCTGACTACGACCTGGACAACGCTGCTGAGAACGATGACTGGTATCACCAGTTGGACGACTGCGAGCGCCAAATCGACCGGACGCTCACGGCTTTCTCCAGTGCCTGTTCAGATGCGGACGATCAGCTCGGCTACTTCCGCAAGGGCGATTTCGACAGTTCGGTGGTGCTGGCCCGAGTGCGCAAACAGGAAGAGCGGGAACAGCAGAAATTGCGCGAGGCGTTGGAAAAACAATCCGTCACTTTTGAGCACGACGGCAAGCGACACTTGTTTGCCATCGACTGGCACGACATGCAGAACCCTCCCTGCGATCCAGAAGAGATTCGCCATATCAAGACCGATGGCAAGGTGTGGCTGATCGTGGACAATGACGAACATTTCTATCGCAGCGAAGACGGCGAGAACTGGCAGCCGGTCAAGCCCAATGTCGACGATGAACATATCTGGATTCGCCGGCTCGACGTGATTGACGGCACTTGGGTACTGATGGTGGGTTCAGAGGGGTTCTACTACTCCCGTGACGCCCTGAACTGGGAGCGTTCGCAGTACCCGGACGTCAGCGACAACTACGCGTTTTCCGCCACTGAAGATCTGGTCTTTTTCAATGGCCAGTGGTTGTGGCGTTTCACCGAGCGCACCGAGTTCGAATATACCGACAAAGGCTTCCTGTTCGACTCGACCAAGACCTCCAACTACGACAAACCGGCGTTTTTCTGCGCAGAGGAACCGGGCGCGGCCTGGGAGCGCTGGGAGGGTCGCCTACACCTTTCCGAGGGCGAGGAAGTGGAGTATCTGCGTGCGATACCGGGCACAGCGTGCCTGCTGGCGTTTTGCAAGTACCGCAGTTTCTACACCACGGTGAAGAAGAAGACCAACACCAGTTCGTCGGTGATGTACTACGTGCAGGGCAAGGGCTGGCGCAACTGCACCTGGCCTGAAAACGACCTTTCCTTCCATGATCCGGTCGTCACTGCAATGGGCGGCACACTAATGTGCTTCACCTGGGGCAACCTAATGACTTCGCAAAAGGGCTACGACTGGAAGCGCCAGTCGGACGCGCTCACTATCGAGACCTTCTACCACCTCAAAGACCTGAGTCTGTTCCCATCGCGCAACAATCACCAACGTATCCACGTCAGTCACGACGGGCAGGCGTTCAAGGAAATCATGCTGGAGGAAGGTAGCTGGAAGTACTTCGCGGCCAACGACCAGGGCGCACTGTGCGTCTACGCGCCTGATTCCCACGAAACCTACCTGCGCGTCGGTACATTCGTCCGCCAAGTCAAGTGATGAGTCCGGCCCCCCGGTTCGCCAGCGGTAGGGACGTCCTGACCCCATCGCTGACGGGCCAGCTCCCATAGGCTGGTGTGGGTCTGTGACTGACATCGTTATTCGCGATACAAAAAACATCAGGTCATTGGTCACTGGCCCAGCATTAGGCAGAGCCAAGTTTGACCCTCACCCTGGTCGGCACCCACAAAAAGGCCAACGCATACGAGTTGGCCTTTTTTATTGCCTGCGATTCACTCCCCTGCCGCCACACTCTCCAACCGATACCCATACCCATAAATCGTCAGCAACTGCCAACCCCGATCCGCCGTCAGCCCGAGCTTGTTGCGCAGGCGATAGATATGGGTGTCCAGCGGTCGCGATGTCGACATCTCTTCATGGGGCCAGAATCGTTCGTACAGGTAATCCCGTGACAGTGGCCGCCCAAGGTTGCTGAACAGGCAATGGGCGAGACGATATTCGCGCTCGGTCATGACGATCGGTTTCCCGTCGCGGGTGACGGTGAGTTCGGCGTCGTCGAACACCAGGTCGTTGAAACGCAGGACTTCGGCCGGGGCGCTACGTTGCAGGCTGTGCCGGCGCAATACCGCCGCCACGCGCGCCTTCAGTTCATTGGGCCGAAACGGCTTGCTGACGTAATCGTCGGCCCCGGCATTCAGGGCTTGAACGATATCGCTTTCACCGTCGCGGCTGGTCAGCATGATGGCGGCTGGCGGGGCTTCCATGTGTTCGCGGGTCCAGCGCAGCAGCGCCAGGCCGGTGAGGTCGGGCAATTGCCAGTCGAGGATCAGCAGGTCGAAGGTTTCCCGGCGTAACTGTCGCAGCAGGTCTTCACCGCTTTCGAAACTGTGCAGTGACCAGGGCTGTCCTCCGGCCTCGGCCATTTGTTGCAGGGTCTGCTCGACCCGGCGCAGTTCGGCGGGTTCATCGTCCAGTATCGCAACGCGCATACGCGGTGGTTCCTTGTCGCTCGGGCAATGGGTGCCGACTGGATCGGCTGACTCCATGCAGTGAAAGTAAGCGGCACGCCGTGGGGTGAGCCGCTATGATTCTTCGGGTCTACGTCCTCAGACCGGCCGCCTATGAAACCATTCAACCCGCCCTGCCCTGTTTCCCATGAATAACCAGCGCCGACACGAAAGCCGCGTACCCAGCCAGGTTCAGCGTTTGTTCCGGCAACTGGTGCGCGAGTGGGTGTGGATAAGTCTAGTGCTGTTGCCGCTGACTGCACTGCTTTCCTGGCGTGCGCAGATCAATTTGCATGATCCGGCGCCGTTGATGGGCGCGGGACTCTCGGTAGCCATGGTCGCGTGTGTACTTGGATTGCTGCTGTGGCGTCCGCGTCTGGCGCTCTGGCTGACATTGGGCGGAATTGCCTGCGTGCTGTTGACCAGTGCAGGCCTGGCTGAAATGCGGCGTTGGTGGTCGCCGACGCCTGCGGCGCTGGGCATGCTGTTCGGCTATCTGATCTGGAACTGGCGGCGCCTGAGTGTGGTGCTCACCTACTTCGGCTGGGAGCTGGCGCGGCTGGACAGTGAACCGAAAGTCTTTCCCGAACGACGTCGCGCGCAGTTTCCCAGCGCCGACCGCTTGCAGGGGCAGATCATGGCGCTTGAGCAAGCCATGAGCCGTACCCGCGATACCCGCCGCTTCATTGCCGACGGGCTGGAGTATCTGCCCGTCGCAACGCTGATCAGCGATCCACGGGGGCAAGTCTTGTTGGGCAACCGCAAGGCCCGGAGCCTGTTCGATCACAATCTGGTGGGCGAGGATGTGCTCGATCAACTGGCGAGCCTGGGCTATCCGGAGTTGTCCACAGAGCCGCGCCCGCCGCTATCCGAGCTGCCTCTGCTGGAGTTTCGTGACCACAGGGAACGTAGCCTGCGCCTGGAGCGCGCCGCGCTGTTGCCAGTCGATGGCGACCTGCCGATCGGCTGGCTTCTGAGTCTCACTGACCTGAGCGCCGAACGCGCCGCCGAGGAACAGCGCGGTGTATTGCTGCGCTTCCTGTCCCATGACCTGCGTGCCCCTCATTCGGCGATTCTTGCCCTGCTCGAGGTACACCGGCATCAAACGGGAACGGATTCGCCGCTGTTCGAACAGATTGAGCGCCAGGTACGCCGGGCGCTGGAACTCACCGACGGCTTCGTTCTGCTGGCCCGGGCCGAGTCCGAGGCCTATCAGTTTCAACCGAGCCTGTTCGGGATGCTGGTCATGGACGTGCTGGATCAGGCCCTGCCCATCGCCCAGCAAAAGCGCATTGAGCTTTTGAGCGACATGGACGAACAATCCCAAGAGCGCCTGATCCTGGCCGATCAGGGCTTGCTGACCCGCGCACTGTTCAACCTGCTGGAAAATGCAATCAAGTACAGCCCTGCCGGATCCACGGTTGATATGCGTGTCAGCTGCCACGATGACTGGCTGAGTTGTGAACTGACCGATCAAGGCAAAGGCATCGCTGCAGAGGAACTGCCCGATCTGTTCAGCCAGTACCGGCGCTTTTCTTCTGCACAGGGCATCGACGGTGTGGGCCTGGGATTGTCGATGGTCAAAGCCGTGGTCGATCACCATGGCGGCCGGATCGAATGCCTGAGCGTGGTCGATCAAGGCACGACGTTCCGTCTGGAGCTGCCGCTGATCGCCGAAGAGCAGGCATAAAAAAACCGGCTATATCAGCCGGTTTTCTTACTTCCGAAAAAAACTTATGCACCTTTTACGGCATTTTATCAGTTTCGGAAATATATAAGTAAATCAGTCACTTAATTTGATAATTCGGGACTTTGCGAACAAACCGTACACAGGTTATCCACAAATCTCAGACAGCGATCTGATCGTTCGCAGCCGGTGCCTCAGGGGCCGGCGGCAGCGAGCCCATTTCCCGTTGTGTCTTCTCGTTCCACGCCTGTACCCGATCATTCAGATCGGCGATGGCGCGAGGGCCACTGCCCTCGGCGTACATCGGCTCCCCGATCACCACAGTGATTACGCCGGGCTTTTTACCCCAACCGATTTTCGGCCAGAACTTGCCGGCATTGTGCGCAATCGGCAGCACCGGAAGCGCCGCATTCACCGCCAACGCGCTGCCACTGCGGGAGAACTTGCCGATGGTGCCGTGGGGAACGCGAGTGCCTTCGGGGAAGATCAGCACCCAGACATTGTCCTTGAGCAGCTCGTCACCCTTCGCAGCGACTTGCTTGAGGGCGGCTTTCGGGTTGTCGCGGTCAATCGCGATCGGCCGCAGCATGGCCATCGCCCAGCCGAAGAACGGTACGTACAGCAATTCGCGCTTGAGCACCTGGCTCAAGGGCGAGAAATAAGCGGAGAGAAAGAACGTCTCCCAGGTGCTCTGGTGGTTCGACTGAATCACGCAGGGCCGGTCAGGCACGTTTTCCGCGCCTTTGACTTCGTAACGGATACCGAGGAACACCTTGGTCAACCACAAGGCGCAACGGCACCAGTACACATTGATGAAGCGATAGCGCGCCTTGAACGGCAGAAAGGGCGCGATAAAAAAGCTCAGGCTGCACCACAGCAGAGCGGTGGTGCCCAGCAGCAGGTAAAAGAGGAAGATTCTGATGGCCTGCAGTATCGACATGGCGACGTTTACCGTTACGGGCAATGCCCGACTGTTCAAGCGCACTCCCGATCAATCCCTGGTCAGGAACTTCAGAAGTACTCTAGTTGTGGATAAGTTCTGCGGCAATCGCCGCGAGATCGTCAAAAATCAGGGTGCCCACCGGCAAGGTCTTGGCCTGAGTCTTTTCGCCTTTCCCGGTCTTTACCAAAACGGGCTGTGAATCGACGGCTTTGGCGGCCTCCAGGTCACCAAGGCTGTCGCCGACGAACCAGACATTCGTCAGCGCGACGTTGTAATGCTGCGCAATGGTTTTCAACATTCCCGGTTTCGGCTTGCGGCAGTCGCAACCTTCGTCCGGCCCATGCGGGCAGTACACGATCAGCCCGACTTCACCGCCCTGCTCCGCCACCAGTTCGCGCAGGCGCGCGTGCATGGCATCGAGGGTGGCGAGGTCGTAGTAGCCGCGAGCAATGCCCGACTGGTTGGTGGCGACCGCCACCGTCCAGCCGGCCTTGCTCAACTGCGCAATCGCTTCGATCGAGCCGGGGAGCGGAATCCACTCCTCCACCGACTTGATGTAAGCGTCGGAGTCGTAATTGATCACTCCGTCCCGATCGAGAATCAGCAGTTTCAACTGCAATCCCTCAACCCAGCAGCGAAATGTCGGCAACGCCCAGGAACAGGCCACGCAGACGCGCCAGCAGCGCGTAACGGTTGGCCCGCACATTGGCGTCTTCGGCATTGACCATCACCGCGTCGAAGAACGCGTCTACCGGCTCGCGCAGGGCGGCCAGACGCGCCAGCGATTCGTTGTACTGACGCGCCGCGGCCATTGGCTGTACAGCCTGGTCCGCTTGCTGGATCGCCGAGTACAGCGAGAACTCGTTGGCGTTGTCGAAGTACTTGGCCTGGACTTCGGTCGGCACCGAGCCTTCCACCTTGCTCAGCAGGTTCGACACACGCTTGTTCACCGCCGCCAGCGCTGCCGCTTCCGGCAGTTTGCGGAAGGCCTGAACCGCTTGTACACGCTGGTCAAAGTCCAGCGCCGAACCCGGCTTCAGGGCACGTACCGACAGGTAGGTGGCCACATCCACGCCTTCGTCTTCGTAACGCGCACGCAGACGATCGAAGATGAACTCCAGCACCGCGTCATTCAGGCCCGCAGCCTTGACCTTGGCACCGAACGCATTCACGGCGAACGCCACGGCGTCGTTCAGGTCCAGATCCAGTTGTTTCTCGATCAGGATCCGCAGCACGCCCAGTGCCGCACGGCGCAGGGCATACGGGTCTTTGCTGCCGGTCGGCAGCATGCCGATGCCGAAGATGCCGACCAGGGTGTCGAGCTTGTCGGCGATGGCCACGGCCGCACCGGTCAGGGTGGCTGGCAGTTCAGCGCCGGCACCGCGCGGCATGTACTGCTCGTTCAGCGCCAGGGCGACGTCTTCCGGCTCGCCGTCATTGAGGGCGTAGTAGTAGCCGGCGACACCTTGCATCTCCGGGAACTCGCCGACCATTTCGGTGGCCAGGTCGCACTTAGACAGCAGGCCTGCACGGGCAGCCCACGAAGCGTTGCCGCCGATGCGAGCGGCGATGTACGCGGCCAGTTTCGACACGCGTTCGGCCTTGTCGTAGACGCTGCCGAGTTTTTCCTGGAACACCACGTTCTGCAGGCGATCGTTGAACGCTTCGAGCTTCTGCTTCTTGTCCTGCTTGAAGAAGAACTCGGCGTCGGTCAGACGTGGGCGAACCACCTTCTCGTTACCGGCGATGATCTGCTGCGGGTCTTTGGATTCGATGTTGGCCACAGTGATGAAACGCGGCAGCAACTTGCCGTCGGCATCCAGCAGGCAGAAGTACTTCTGGTTGTCCTGCATGGTGGTGATCAGCGCTTCCTGCGGCACGTCGAGGAAACGTTCCTCGAACGAGCACACCAGCGGCACCGGCCACTCGACCAGCGCGGTCACTTCGTCGAGCAGCGCCGGCGGCACGATCGCGGTGCCTTCCTGACGGGTCGCAAGTTCTTCGGTGCGTTTGCTGATGATTTCGCGACGCTCGTTGGCGTCGGCCAGCACATACGCGGCACGTAGGTCGGCCAGGTAGCTCGACGGCGAACCGATGCGCACGCTTTCCGGGTGGTGGAAACGGTGGCCACGGGATTCACGGCCAGCCTTTTGGGCAAGGATCGTGCAGTCGATGACCTGGTCGCCGAGCAGCATCACCAGCCACTGGGTCGGACGCACGAACTCTTCCTTGCGCGCACCCCAACGCATGCGTTTCGGGATCGGCAGGTCGTTCAGCGAGTCTTCGACGATGGTCGGCAGCAGGCTGGCGGTCGGCTTGCCGGCGATGTTCTGGCTGTAGCGCAGTTTCGGACCGCTCTGGTCGATTTCGCTCAGCTCGACGCCGCACTTCTTGGCAAAACCCAGTGCCGCTTGAGTCGGGTTGCCTTCAGCATCGAACGCGGCCTGACGCGGCGGGCCGTCGAGGTTGATGCTGCGATCCGGCTGCTGGGTAGCCAGCGCGGTGATCAGCACTGCCAGACGACGCGGCGCGGCGTAGACGGTTTTGGTCTCGTAGTTCAGGCCGGCAGCTTGCAGGCCCTTGTCGATACCGGCCAGGAACGCTTCGGCCAGGGTGTTCAGGGCTTTGGGTGGCAGTTCTTCGGTGCCCAGTTCAACCAGAAAATCTTGAGCACTCATTGTGCAGCCTCCAGCTTGGCCAGTACTTCGTCACGCAGGTCCGGGGTTGCCATCGGGAAGCCCAGCTTGGCGCGGGCCAGCAGGTAGGCTTGGGCGACGGAACGCGCCAGGGTGCGAACGCGCAGAATGTATTGCTGACGCGCAGTCACCGAGATCGCCCGGCGCGCATCCAGCAGGTTGAAGGTGTGCGAAGCCTTCAGGACCATTTCGTAGCTTGGCAACGGCAGCGGCTGGTCGAGTTCGATCAGGCGCTTGGCTTCGCTCTCATAGAAGTCGAACAGTTCGAACAGCTTGTCGACGTTGGCGTGTTCGAAGTTGTAGGTGGACTGCTCCACTTCGTTCTGGTGGAACACGTCGCCGTAGGTCACTTTGCCGAACGGACCGTCAGCCCAGACCAGGTCGTAGACCGAATCCACGCCCTGCAGGTACATGGCCAGACGCTCCAGACCATAGGTGATCTCGCCGGTCACTGGGTAGCACTCGATGCCGCCCGCCTGCTGGAAGTAAGTGAACTGGGTCACTTCCATGCCGTTCAGCCAGACTTCCCAGCCCAGACCCCAGGCGCCGAGGGTCGGCGATTCCCAGTTGTCTTCGACGAAGCGGATGTCGTGGACCAGCGGGTCCAGGCCGACATGCTTGAGGGAGCCCAGGTACAGCTCCTGGAAGTTGTCCGGGTTCGGCTTCAGGACTACCTGGAACTGGTAGTAGTGCTGCAGACGGTTCGGGTTTTCGCCGTAACGGCCGTCAGTCGGACGACGGCTTGGCTGCACGTAAGCGGCGTTCCAGGTTTCCGGGCCGATGGCGCGCAGGAATGTCGCGGTGTGGAAAGTGCCGGCGCCTACTTCCATATCGTAGGGCTGAAGTACCACACAACCTTGCTCGGCCCAGTATTGCTGGAGCGCGAGGATCAAGTCTTGGAAGGTACGCACGGCTGGCGTAGGCTGGCTCACGAAATTCACCTGTTTCTTGGGCTGCGATTTAAAGAGCGGGAGTATACCCGATTCAGTCGCACCTCCACCCCCTGGAGCCTTATGCCACGCTGCTTTTGGTGCAACGAAGATCCGCTGTACATGGCTTACCACGATCAGGAGTGGGGCACGCCGCTACGCGATGCGCAGGGTTTGTTCGAGTTGCTTTTGCTCGAAGGGTTCCAGGCCGGGCTTTCGTGGATCACCGTGCTGCGCAAGCGCGAGCGTTATCGCGAGGTGTTGTTCGGCTTCGACGTACAGCGCGTGGCGCAGATGAGCGACGCGGAAATCGATCAATTGATGCTCGATCCGGGGATCATCCGCAACCGTCTCAAGCTCAACGCCGCGCGGCGCAACGCCCAGGCGTGGCTGGCGCTGGAGGATCCTGTGGCCTTCCTCTGGTCGTTTGTGGATAACCGCCCGGTGATCAATCATTTCAAGGATCGCAGCGAAGTCCCGGCGATCACCCCGCAGGCCGTGGCCATGAGCAAAGGCCTGAAAAAGGCCGGTTTCACCTTCGTCGGTCCGACCATCTGCTACGCGCTGATGCAGGCCTCTGGCATGGTCATGGACCACACTCAGGACTGCGACCGCTACGCGCAGCTCGTCAACGCCGGTTAGAATGGCCGCCTCGCGCACAGCACAAGATCAGGAGTGACCTGTGGAAAAGTTTAAAGGCGCCATGCTGGTTGGCGCTCTGCGGCTGTTTGCCATGCTTCCGTGGCGGGCCGTGCAGGCCGTGGGTTCGGCGATCGGCTGGATCATGTGGAAAACCCCCAACCGTTCCCGCGATGTGGTGCGGATCAACCTGGCCAAATGTTTTCCACAGATGGACCCGGCCGAACGCGAGCGTCTGGTCGGCCAGAGCCTGAAAGACATCGGCAAGTCCCTGACCGAAAGCGCCTGCGCCTGGATCTGGCCGGCCCAGCGTTCCATCGATCTGGTGCGCGAAGTCGAAGGACTCGAGGTGCTGAAAGAAGCGCTGGCCTCGGGCAAGGGCGTGGTCGGCATCACCAGCCACCTGGGCAACTGGGAAGTGCTCAACCACTTCTATTGCAGCCAGTGCAAACCGATCATTTTCTACCGGCCGCCGAAGCTCAAGGCTGTGGATGAATTGCTGCGCAAACAGCGCGTGCAACTGGGCAACAAAGTCGCCGCGTCGACCAAGGAAGGCATCCTCAGCGTCATCAAGGAAGTGCGCAAGGGCGGTCAGGTGGGGATTCCAGCGGACCCGGAGCCAGCCGAATCCGCCGGGATCTTCGTGCCGTTCTTCGCCACTCAGGCCCTGACCAGCAAGTTCGTACCGAACATGCTCGCCGGGGGCAAAGCGGTTGGGGTATTCCTGCATGCCCTGCGGCTGCCGGACGGTTCCGGCTACAAGGTGATCCTCGAAGCGGCGCCGGAAGCCATGTACAGCACCGACACCGAAACCTCCTGCGCGGCGATGAGTAAAGTCGTCGAGCGTTATGTGGCGGCTTATCCGAGCCAGTACATGTGGAGCATGAAGCGCTTCAAGAAGCGTCCGCCGGGCGAGGCGCGCTGGTACTGATCGGCAAGGGGCGTTTGTGGATAACCTGACCAAACAGGTTATCCACAGCCGTCACGGCTTCTGACGTTCAAGCTTCTTCAAAAACACCGTCATTTCCTTCTCGGCCTGCTTGTCGCCATGGGCCCGGGCCGCTTCCAGCCCCTGTTCCCATGCCTGCCGCGCAGCCGCTAGGTCATCCAGCGCCAACTGCGCCTTGCCCAACAATTTCCACGCCGCCGAGTATTTCGGATCGAAGCCGACGCAACGCTGGAAATGCTCGGCTGCCTTCGCGTTCTCCCCCAGATCCAGATAACCCTTGCCGAGGCCGAAGCGCAGCAGCGAGTTATCCACACCCTTGGCGAGCATTTTTTCCAGGGATTCGATCATCGGTCTCGCCTCTTGGTCGGTCAGAAGAAACTCAGGCCCACGTGGAACAGCTTCTCCACATCGCGAATATGCTTTTTATCCACAAGGAACAGGATCACGTGGTCGCCCGCTGCGATCACCGTATCGTCATGGGCGATGATCACTTCTTCATCGCGGATGATCGCGCCGATGGTGGTTCCTGGTGGAAGTGCGATGTTTTCGATGGCCTTGCCGATGACCTTACTCGACTTCGAATCGCCATGGGCCACCGCTTCGATGGCTTCCGCCGCGCCCCGGCGCAATGAGTGCACGCTGACGATATCGCCACGCCGCACGTGGGCCAGCAAGGTGCCGATGGTCGCCAGTTGCGGGCTGATGGCGATGTCGATGTCGCCGCCCTGAATCAGGTCGACGTAGGCCGGATTGTTGATGATGGTCATCACCTTCTTCGCGCCCAGACGCTTGGCCAGCAGCGACGACATGATGTTGGCTTCGTCATCATTGGTCAGGGCGAGGAAGATGTCCGCGTCGGCGATGTTCTCTTCCAGCAGCAGGTCGCGATCTGAAGCGCTGCCCTGCAATACCACGGTGCTGTCGAGGGTATCGGAGAGATAACGACAGCGCGCCGGGTTCATCTCGATGATCTTCACCTGATAGCGGCTTTCGATGGCCTCGGCCAGCCGCTCGCCGATCTGCCCGCCGCCGGCGATGACGATGCGCTTGTAGCTTTCATCGAGCCGGCGCATTTCGCTCATCACGGCTCGAATGTTCGCACGGGCGGCGATGAAGAAGACTTCGTCGTCGGCCTCGATCACCGTATCGCCCTGGGGAAGAATCGGTCGGTCGCGGCGGAAAATCGCGGCGACCCGGGTTTCCACATTCGGCATGTGTTCGCGTAACTGGCGCAGTTGCTGACCCACCAGCGGCCCGCCGTAGTAGGCGCGCACCGCGACGAGTTGCGCCTGGCCTTCGGCGAAATCTATCACCTGCAAGGCGCCGGGGTGCTGGATCAGACGCTTGATGTAGTTGGTGACGACCTGCTCGGGACTGATCAGCACGTCTACCGGAATCGCCTCGTTCTGGAACAGTTGCTCCTCGCGGGTCAGGTACGACGCTTCGCGCACCCGGGCAATCTTGGTCGGGGTGTGGAACAGGGTGTGGGCGACCTGGCAGGCGACCATGTTGGTTTCGTCGCTGTTGGTCACCGCGACCAGCATGTCGGCGTCGTCGGCACCGGCCTGACGCAGAATGTTCGGCAACGAGCCACGGCCCTGCACGGTGCGGATGTCGAGGCGGTCGCCAAGATCGCGCAGACGGTCGCCGTCAGTGTCGACCACCGTGATGTCGTTGGCCTCGCTGGCCAGATGTTCAGCCAGCGAACCGCCGACCTGTCCCGCACCGAGGATGATAATTTTCATCCAGTCACTCCATTGAATCCGTTTAGCCGCGCGCGGCAGCGATCTTGATCAGCTTGGCGTAGTAGAACCCGTCATGCCCGCCCTGCTGGGCCAGCAATTGGCGACCATGGGGCTGCTTGATTCCGGCGGCGGTGGCCAGATCCAGCTCCCGGGCACCCGGTGTGCGCTCAAGGAACGCGGCGATCACTTCGGTGTTCTCGGTCGGCAAGGTCGAGCAGGTGGCGTAGAGCAGGATGCCGCCCACTTCGAGGGTTTTCCACATCGCGTCGAGCAACTCGCCTTGCAGTTGCGCGAGGGCGGCGATGTCGTCGGCCTGACGGGTCAGCTTGATGTCCGGATGACGGCGGATCACCCCGGTGGCCGAGCACGGCGCGTCGAGCAGGATGCGCTGGAACGGTTTGCCGTCCCACCACGCTGCCGTGTCGCGACCATCGGCGGCGATCAGTTCGGCGTTCAGACCGAGGCGCTCGAGGTTTTCCTTCACTCGCACCAGACGCTTGGCTTCCAGATCCACCGCCACCACGCCGGCCAGTGCCGGTTCGGCTTCGAGGATGTGGCACGTCTTGCCACCCGGCGCACAGCAGGCGTCCAGTACTCGCTGGCCCGGTGCGAGGTCGAGCAGGTCGGCGGCCAGTTGCGCGGCCTCGTCCTGCACGCTGATCCAGCCTTCGGCGAAGCCCGGCAGACTGCGCACGTCAGCGGCGGCGTCGAGGATGATGCCGTCGCGGCTGAAGGTGCACGGCTGCGCGGCGATCCCGGATTCAGTCAGCAGACCCAGGTACGCGTCACGGCTGTGATGACGACGGTTGACCCGCAGAATCATCGGCGGATGCGCGTTGTTGGCTTCGCAAATGGCTTCCCATTGCTCAGGCCAGAAGGCCTTCAGGGATTTTTGCAGCCAGCGCGGGTGAGCGGTGCGTACCACCGGATCGCGTTCCAGTTCGGCGAAGATCGCCTCATGTTCGCGCTGCGCATTGCGCAGTACGGCGTTGAGCAGACCTTTGGCCCACGGCTTTTTCAGTTTGTCGGCGCAACCGACGGTTTCGCCGATCGCAGCGTGCGGCGGGACGCGGGTGTAGAGCAGTTGATAGAGACCGACCAGCAGCAATGCCTCGACATCGGCGTCGGCAGCCTTGAACGGCTTCTGCAGCAGTTTTTCCGCCAGCGCCGACAAGCGTGGCTGCCAGCGGGCGGTGCCGAATGCCAGATCCTGGGTGAAGCCGCGGTCGCGATCCTCGACCTTGTCCAACTGCGTCGGCAGGGAGCTGTTGAGCGAAGCCTTGCCGCTGAGGACAGCGGCGAGTGCCTTGGCGGCGGCCAGACGCGGGTTCATTGCGCTTCTACCGCTGCGCCCAGCACGGTGCCGGTGGCGAATTTCTCACGGCGGCTGTTGAACAGATCGCTGAAGTTAAGCGCCTTGCCGCCGGGCAATTGCAGACGGGTCAGGCACAGCGCCTGTTCGCCACAGGCGACGAGCAAACCGTCCTTGCTGGCGCCGAGAATCGTGCCCGGTGTGCCTTTGCCTTCGGCCAGTGTCGCCGCCAGCACTTTCAGCGCTTCGCCGTTGAGCGTGCTGTGGGTGATCGGCCATGGATTGAAGGCGCGGACCAGACGTTCCAGCTCAACGGCCGGACGGCTCCAGTCGATGCGTGCTTCGTCCTTGTTCAGTTTGTGCGCGTAGGTGGCGAGCTCGTCGTTCTGCACTTCGCCTTCCAGGGTGCCAGCGGCCAGACCGGCAATCGCCTGCACTACGGCGGGCGGGCCCATTTCGGCCAGACGGTCGTGGAGGCTGCCGCCAGTGTCTTCGGCGCTGATAGGGGTCACGACTTTGAGCAGCATCGGCCCGGTATCGAGGCCGGCTTCCATGCGCATCACGGTCACGCCGCTCTCGGCATCGCCCGCTTCCACGGCGCGCTGGATCGGTGCCGCACCGCGCCAGCGTGGCAGCAGCGAGGCGTGGCTGTTGATGCAACCCAGGCGCGGAATATCCAGCACCGCTTGCGGCAGGATCAGGCCGTAGGCGACCACCACCATCAAGTCAGGCTTGAGTGCCGCGAGCTCGGCTTGAGCGTCAGCGTTGCGCAGGGTCGGCGGCTGCAACACTTGGATATTGTTTTCCAACGCTAACTGTTTGACCGGGCTCGGCATCAGTTTTTGCCCACGACCGGCCGGGCGATCCGGTTGGGTGTAGACCGCAACGATCTCGTAAGGGCTGTCCAGCAGGGCCTTGAGGTGTTCGGCGGCGAATTCCGGGGTGCCGGCAAAAACGATGCGCAGTGGCTCAGTCATGGGGGAGTCTCATAAAAAGAAAAAGGCTTGCCGCAGCAAGCCTTTGGAGAGGGGCATCAAGCGTTCTGGCGGTGCTGCTTTTCCAGTTTCTTCTTGATCCGGTCGCGTTTGAGCGTGGACAGGTAATCGACGAACAACTTGCCGTTGAGGTGGTCGCATTCGTGCTGGATGCACACCGCGAGCAGGCCTTCGGCGATCAGTTCGTAAGGCTTGCCGTCACGATCCAGAGCCTTGATCTTGACCTTCTGCGGGCGGTCGACGTTTTCGTAGAAACCCGGCACCGAGAGGCAGCCTTCTTGGTATTGCTCCATTTCGTCGGTCAGCGATTCGAACTCGGGGTTGATGAACACCCGGGGTTCGGTGCGGTCTTCGGAAAGATCCATCACGACGATACGTTTGTGCACGTTGACCTGGGTCGCGGCAAGGCCGATGCCCGGCGCTTCATACATTGTTTCAAACATGTCATCGACCAGCTGACGCACTTCGTCGTCCACTACAGCCACAGGTTTGGCGATAGTGCGCAGACGCGGGTCCGGAAATTCGAGGATGTTCAAAATGGCCATAAGCTTGATTGCTGCACGTGTGAGGTAAAGTCGGGCGATGGCCTGGCGGGTCCGAAGATGCAGGCTACCGTTGTGAAACGTAGCTCCTTGATTTTCAGCATAGAGCAGGGAGCGAGCCACGGGGGCTCTGGCGTTTCACGCGAACGCACATAATAAAGGGATTCACCGCATGAGGAAATCACTACTCGCCCTGCTGTTTCTGGCCTCGGCCGGCGCCGCGCACGGGCAAGTGCAACTCAAGGAAGGTTTTCCACAGCAATACACGGTGGTTTCGGGGGATACGCTCTGGGACATCTCCGGTAAATATTTGCGCGAACCCTGGCAGTGGCCGCAGCTGTGGCGGGCCAATCCGCAGATCGAAAACCCTAACCTGATCTATCCGGGCGACACGCTGACGCTCAGTTACGTCAACGGCCAGCCGCGCCTGACCGTCAATCGCGGCGAGTCGCGCGGCACCATCAAGTTGTCGCCACGCATCCGTACCAGTCCGGTAGCCGAGGCGATTCCGAGCATTCCGCTCAAATCCATCAACAGCTTTCTGCTGAGCAACCGCATCGTCGACAAGGTCGAGGACTTCGACAAGGCGCCGTACATCGTCGCCGGCGACGCCGAGCGCGTGCTCAGCGGCACCGGCGACCGGATCTTCGCCCGTGGCCATTTCGACCCGAACCAGCCGGTCTACGGCATCTTCCGCCAGGGCAAGGTCTACACCGATCCGCAGAGCAAGGAGTTTCTGGGGATCAACGCCGACGACATCGGCGGCGGTGAAATCGTCGCCACCGAAGGCGACGTCGCCACCCTCGCCCTGCAACGCACGACCCAGGAAGTGCGCCTCGGCGACCGCTTGTTCAGCGGCGAAGAGCGTTCGATCAACTCGACCTTCATGCCCAGCGCTCCTACCACCGACATCAACGGCCTGATCATCGATGTGCCGCGCGGCGTCACGCAGATCGGCGCGATGGACGTGGTGACCCTGAACAAGGGCAAACGCGACGGCCTGGCCGAGGGCAACGTGCTGGTGGTGATGAAAACCGGGGAAACCGTGCGTGACCGAATCACCGGCCAGCCGCTGAAAATCCCGGATGAACGTGCCGGATTGCTGATGGTGTTCCGCACCTACGACAAACTCAGTTACGGCCTCGTGCTGAACGCATCGCGCTCGCTGGCGGTGCTGGACAAGGTGCGAAATCCTTAGCTGGCTTCACAAGTTACCAACAGAGTTATCCACAGCTTGTTCCGAAAGGTTCGGGCCTTATAACGATCAAGGATGATCCATGATGATGCCTGTCTCTGCGTCGGTTTCCCCGGCGGAACTGGAAGCGCGCTTGCGCCTGCACCGCTTGCCGGAAATCGGTCCCAAGCGTTTCACCAAACTGCTCGAAGCCTTCGGCTCTGCCTCAAAGGCTATCAGCGCTCCCGCCAGTGCCTGGCGCTCGCTGGGTTTGCCGGCGGCCAGCGCCGAGGCCCGACGCTGCCCTGAAGTTCGCGACGGCGCCAGCCACGCATTGCGCTGGCTAGAGCGTCCGGATCAACATTTGCTGATGTGGGATCACCCGGATTATCCGGCCCTGCTGGCGCAGATTCCCGATCCACCGCCCCTGCTGTTCGTCGCTGGCGACCCACGGATTCTGGAAAAACCGCAGCTGGCGATGGTCGGTAGTCGCCGCGCCTCCCGCCCGGGCATGGACACTGCCGCTGCGTTTTCCCGCAGTCTCGCGGGGGCCGGATTCGTCATCACCAGTGGCCTGGCGCTGGGCATCGATGCGGCGGCGCATCAAGCCGCTGTCGACGTCGGCGGGCAAACGGTCGGCGTGCTCGGTACCGGTCTGGAAAACTTTTATCCACAGCGCAACCGACGGCTGGCGGACGCGATGATTGCGTCCGGCAGTGCGGTGCTTTCGGAATTCCCTCTGGACACCGGGCCGACGGCGAGCAACTTCCCGAGACGCAACCGGATCATCAGCGGTTTGTCCCTCGGCGTGCTGGTGGTCGAGGCCAGCGTTGCCAGCGGTTCGTTGATCACTGCGCGGCTGGCGGCAGAACAGGGTCGCGAGGTTTACGCCATTCCGGGTTCGATTCATCACCCCGGCGCCCGGGGCTGTCATCAACTGATCCGTGATGGCGCCGTGCTGGTGGAAACCATCGAGCACATTCTCGAAGCCCTGCGCGGCTGGCAGCACCTGCCGGTATCCACCGCCGCAGCGAATCCGGAGAACCCGTTGTTGAGCTTGCTGCACGCGGCGCCGCACACCAGCGAGGGCCTGGCCGACAGCAGTGGCTGGGCGCTGCCCAAAGTGCTGGCGGCGCTGACCGAACTGGAGATGGATGGCCGCGCAGTGTGCGAAAACGGCCGCTGGTTTGCGCGCGTGAGCTAGGTTTTACATTGAAGATCGGTAAACTGCGCGAAACCTGTTTGCGGAGAGTTTTTCATGGTCAACAGTTGGCGTGTGCAACAAGCCGCACGAGAGATTCGCGCCGGGGCGGTGATTGCCTATCCAACCGAAGCCGTCTGGGGGCTGGGGTGCGATCCTTGGAATGAAGAAGCGGTGGATCGTCTGCTGGCGATCAAGAACCGTTCGGTGGACAAGGGGCTGATCCTGGTCGCCGACAACATTCGTCAGTTCGATTTTCTGTTCGAGGATTTCCCGCAGGACTGGATCGACCGCATGGCCAGCACCTGGCCGGGCCCGAACACCTGGCTGGTGCCGCACCAGAACCTGTTGCCGGAATGGGTGACCGGGGTGCATGACACCGTAGCGCTTCGGGTCAGCGATCATCCGCAGGTGCGGGATCTGTGCTCGCTGGTGGGGCCGTTGATTTCGACGTCGGCCAATCCGCAGGGGCGGCCGGCGGCGAAGAGTCGCTTGCGGGTCGAGCAGTATTTCCGTGGTCAGGTCGATCTGGTGCTCGGCGGAGCGCTTGGCGGTCGCAAGAACCCGAGCCTGATTCGGGATCTGGCCACCGGCAATATCGTGCGCCCGGCCTGATACCACCCTTGGTTGATTTCGTGAGTACTCCTCGGCTTTCACGGCGAGGGGTACTACGCGTGCCTGCGATTTTTCCTTCATTTAGCTGAAGTTATAGCCCCGCGTTTTGTTTGAATTTTTCCTTTCTATGTCAGATGAATCTTTAAGTATTCAATTGTTGTAATTTTTCCGACGTTATTCTCAGAAGCCACACAGTGGCGACTTTTCTAAAACCATTCATTATTTCAATGCGCTCAGAAAACTTCGAAAAGTTAACGGCTGCGGAGAAGAAATGGATATCAGGGATTCGCAATTAACGGATTATCTGCAGGAGATTCAGGCGACCTTTAAAAGGCGTCATGAAAACTATCGCATCGTTATTCTTGAAGCAGGATCAGACACACGAGAGTTTGAACGGTTTGTTTCCCGTCATTTTCGATTGCGATTGCAACACTACATGTTGACACCCAGAGCCAGGTCACTTGAAACACGCCTGGCGATTATTTCGCGCAGTACCCACTTTCTGTTGTATCAGCACGACAGGCCCACGGCCGTATTGAGAGTGACCCCTGCGCCGTTCGAATGGGCCTCACTGGCGCAGCAGCAACTGTCTCCCGCCACGACGCTGTCGCGCCATGTCGAGTTCAGTCGCTTGATCAGTCACTCGCAAACTCAGTTCCCCATGTCGATTCACGGCCTGCTGGCGGCTGCCACGGAATGGGCGGTCACACGGGGTTATGAGGGCGTTACCGCGCTGTGCCGATCACCGCAGCGGCGACTGTTCCAGCGCTTCGGCCTGACGCCCATCACCACCGACGCCCTGCGTATCGAACAACGCCAACGCGGCGATTACTGGCTGCTCTCGGCTCAATGGCAGCAAATCCTCACAGCACTTCAACAGTCCGCCCACCTGCTCGCCAACCCATTGGAGACCCCCGTCGATGAATACGCCTCTCAGTTTTGAACAACAATTAAGCCTGCTCGATGAGCGAATCGAAAAATCATGGGCCGATATTCTTGAAAGTTCGCGGCTGGTGAATGCCATCCGCGAAGGTAGCGTTTCAAAAGCCTTGTATGCGATCTACATGATCCAGACTTTTCACTACACGGCACACAACGCACGTAATCAAGGATTGGTCGGTGTTAGACATGCGGATAATCCGGTGTATGCCAAGTTCTGCTTTGAACATGCGGCACAGGAAGTCGGTCATGAAAAAATGGCTCTGCATGATGTCATGAGTCTAGGTTTGAAGAATGAAGTGTTTGATATTCCGCCTGCACTACCGGCCACTGATGTGCTGATCGCTTATTTATATTGGATCTCCTTTACCGGTAACCCGTTACAACGGCTTGGTTATAGTTATTGGGCAGAAAACGCCTATCAGTTCATCACTCCGCTCATTGATAGCCTGAGTGAAACGCTGGCGCTCAAACCCGCTCAACTGACTTTCTTCATTGCGCATTCCGACATTGATATCGAGCACTTCAACGAAATCAAATTGATGCTGCAGCGCACCTGCAAACGTCAGGAGGACTGGGATGCGATTAGCACTGTCATGGAAACCAGCCTGCGCCTGACCGGCAGCATGCTCGAGGCGGTTTATGAGCAGTTCGAGGCCTGGCAAAACGGGCTGGCGCCCCGCTATGACTTCCTCCATGCGCTGGACAACCAATGAAGGCCGCCCGCCCATGCTCAGATCAGACGGCTGGAGGCAGACATGGCTGATTATTTCGACCGGCTCAACTACACGCTCGGGGATGAGGACACCGCGCTTGAGTACGCGATCCTGCCCAGACGTGCCGGACACGTGCTGGGTATCGCCGGATGCGGCGGCCGGCTGTTGCCGTTATTGGCCGCCGCCCCGGCACGCATGACCTGTACCGATATCAGTGCGCCGCAACTGGCGTTCACCCGATTGCGTTTTGCCCTGCTGGAACAGACCGATCACGAGTCGTTCATGGCGTTCATGGGCTATCGAATGGAAAGTATGCGGGCGCGACGCCGCTCCATTTTCCAGCAACTGGTTTTACCGCCGACGGATCGTCGCTGGCTGTCGGCGTTCTTCCAGTCCCGACGTTGGGAAGCGCCGATTTACATGGGCGCATTCGAGCAGACCCTCAAGCGGTTGGCCAAGATCACCGGACTGTTTACCGGCAAGGCTGGGCGGGGCATTTTTCAGTTCAGCCAGCTCGAGGAGCAAACGGAGTATTACCGAAACCGATTTCCGCTCAAGCGCTGGAAAGCCGTGATCGCTTTGCTGGGAAACGCAGCAGTCCTCAATTCGCTGCTGTACAAAGGCGCGTTTCCACCTAACAACCTGGGGATCAGCTCCCGTGCGGCGTATCTGGAAATTTTCCATACGTTGTTCACCACTCAGGTGGTCCGCGAGAGCTTTTTCCTGCAAATGCTGTTTTTCGGTGAGCTGCGTTATCCACAAGGCTTTCCGCTGGAGTGCGATCCGCAGATCTTCCAGCGGGCTCGTGAGGGACTTCAGCAGTGCGAGTTACGCGTGGTGCAGGCCGACATCCTCGACTGTGTTGCCGAGGACACAGCCATCGATTTCGTATCGCTGTCGGACGTGCCTTCCTTTATGCCCGAAGCGGCCGGCAAGAACGTTTTGCAGCGCCTGGCACCGGCCCTGTCGGAAAACGCACAGGTGGTCATGCGGGGTCATTTGCATGTTGTGCGACCCGATTGCGCAGGCTTCTGCGATATCACCCAACAGTACCAGGCAGACATTGCGCGAGAAAAAACCCAGCTCTGGCATGTCCAGGTCTATCGCCGCACACCCTCTTTGCAGGTATCCCGATGAACACTTTTCAACCGACCGTCAATTGGGTCAAAAACCGTGTCCGGCAAGCGCGTGACGATCAGCAGCAGTTATTCGATGCCGGGCTCAATGGTCTGAAACTGGCTAAACGTGAAGGCAAAGAGATCGAACTCGAAAGCGGTGAGCGGCTGACCGAGTTTCTTTCCTGCTCCTATCTGGGGTTTGAGTGTGATCCTCGCTTGATTCAGGGGGCGATGCATTCCGTCGAGTCCTTCGGCGTGCAGTTCGCCGCCGCAAGAACTCGAGCGCTGTTGCCACCCATACGTGAGCTGGATGAACTGCTCAACCGGATATTTCAGGGGCATACGGTCACCTTCAACTCGGTGGGCAGTGCGCATCTTGGCTGTCTGCCGCTGCTCGGCTCCGGCGAAATGCCTTCGTATCCCATGCGTCGTGGACCGTGCTGGATTGTCGACCGCGCCGCTCACGCTTCGATGCAAGTGCTGCAAGGCATTCTCTGGCAATTCGGGCCGATACAGCGCCGCGATTGCAGCGATGTAGAGCAGGTGGAGGAAGCGTGCTCAACGGCGGTCGCGGCGGGTAATACGCCCATCATCCTGACCGACAGCATTGGCTCGATGCGCGGTGTTTACCCGATCAATCGGCTGCTGCAACTGGCGGAGCGTTTCGACGGTTATCTCTATGCGGATGACGCCCACGGTACGTCGATCCATGGCGTGGCCGGAGGTGGTTACGCGCTGGACGCGGCGGATGAACGACAGCGTGGCCGGCTGATCCTGCTGTCGTCGTTGTCCAAGGCCTTCGGCGCAACCGGTGGGGCGATTACTGTGCGCACCGAAGCCGATGCGGAGATGATTCGGCGCCATGCATCGACCTATACGTTTGGCGGACCATTGTCCGTTGGCGGGGTGGGCGCAGCAGTTGCTTCGGGAAAAATTCATTTGTCGCCGGAGCTGGGTCAATTGCAGGTCGCGCTGTGGCGAAACATCGCCACGATCGACCGTTTGCTGGGGCAAGTGCTGGGCAATCATCACGTCCCGTCCCCCATTCGTTTTGTCCGCGTCGGGGCCGAGAGAGATGCGATCAGCCTGGCGCAGCATTTGCGCCGGCAGGGCATGGCGGTCACTACCGCGCTGTTTCCGGTGGTGGCCAAGGGCGAGGCGATTTTGCGTCTGGCCATCAGCGCGAGCCACAGTCAGCACCAGTTGGAGTCTCTGGCGAACTCCGTCCGTAGCGGATTCGATGAGCTGGGCATTCGTCAGGGAGGGCGCGGCCATGAGCAATGAACTCGTCACGGATGTATCGGCCGAGGCCTTCGCGCGTAAATTGGCTCACGCGCGTTCACTGCCGTGGTTCCATGCGCTGTATCCGCGAATCCTTGAAGTACAGGGATTGGCCGATCTGCATCGATTGCCGGTTCTGGCGGTGGAAGACGAGTTCGGCGGCGGGCTGTTTTCCGCGCTCGGTGAAGCTTCACATCGAGCACCGGGTGGCGGGCTGACCCTGACCTCGGGAGGCAGCACCGGAAATCGCAAACAGATCACCCATTCCTGGGCGTTCAACGCTGCAATCGTGCCCTTGGGAGCACGGATGTTCGGGGTGACGGACGAACGACCTGAATCGGTCATCAACTGCCTGACGGCCGGGGAAATGCAGGGTGCTTTTCAATATGCGTCAGCCATCGTCCAGCACATTGGCGCACGCTTGTTGCCTGCCGGTTCACAGATGGGCGTGCAGCGCGTCGCCGAGCTGATTCAGACACACAAGGCCGATGCGTTGATATGCACTCCCTCCTTCGCCGCTGCTTTGTTCAATCATGAAACAGCTGGCGCTGTGCAATTGTGCAGCCTGAAGTGGCTCTACTACATTGGAGAACCTTGCAGTAAAACGCTGCGCGACCAATTGGCCCGGGACTGGCCGGCGCTGAAGATCCGCTCGTTGGGCTACAGCTCGACGGAGACCGGCCCCATCGGTTTTCAATGTGCCCATCTGGAGCACGGTCTTTATCACCTGCATGCCGACGCCATGCTGCTCGAAGTGGTTGATCCGCTGACCCTGCAAGCTTTGGCTGAAGAGCAAACCGGTGAGTTTCTGCTGACGCCACTGCTGCCCGATCACGTGCCGCTGTTGCGCTACCGGATCGGGGATCGTGGGCGAATCCTGCGCACAGTGACGAAGTGTGCCTGTGGCAGTCCCATGCCGGTGCTGGCGCTTGAGGGGCGGGTCGAGACATCGATCAAACTGGGTGGCGCGCTCATCACTCAGTCACAGGTATTGCACGTACTCCGGCAGCTTTTGCCGCAGTTGCAGGCCACCGATGTCCAGGTGCAGATTGATCGACGGCCCGAGGGAGCACGCATGCGTCTGGTCATCGCCGAGGACATACTGACAGCCGACACACAAAGCATTATCGAAGATGCGTTGCAGGTCGAAGGACAGGCCAGCGCATTGCTCAGGCTACCCGGTGTGTTGGGGCTGGAGGTGAAGCGTCTTGCCCGTCAGGAGTTCGAAACCACCCAAGCCGGCAAGACGCCGTTTTTTGTGACGCTGGAACAGACCCCGGCACCGTCATGACGATGGGCCGAGGTCATTGGTGGTCAGGGCAGCAGGACAGTGGAGCCCGTGGTTCGCCGCGCCGACAGCTCGGTCTGCGCTTTGGCCGCGTCAGCCAGCGGATAACGCTGGCTGATATCCACTTTCAGCTTGCCGCTGGTGATCATCCCGAACAGCTCGTCGGCCATGCGCTGCAGGTTTTCGGCGTTATTGGCGTAGGTCGCCAGGGTCGGCCGGGTGACGTACAGCGAACCCTTCGCCGCCAGAATCCCCAGGTTCACGCCGTCCACCGCGCCCGACGCGTTGCCGAAGCTCACCAGCAGGCCACGGGGCGCCACGCTGTCCAGCGACGCCGGCCAGGTGTCCTTGCCGACGCCGTCGTAGACCACCGGGACTTTTTTCCCGTCGGTCAATTCCAGCACCCGTTGGGCGACATTTTCGTGGCTGTAGTCGATGGTTTCCCAGGCGCCGTGGGCCTTGGCCAGATCGGCTTTGGCTTTCGAGCTGACGGTGCCGATCAGCTTCACGCCCAGGGCCTTGGCCCATTGGCAGGCGAGCAAACCGACGCCGCCGGCTGCTGCGTGGAACAGAATGGTTTCGCCACCCTTGAGTTCGTAGGTCTGGCGCAGCAGGTATTGCACAGTCAGGCCCTTGAGCATCACGCCGGCGGCGGTTTCAAAGCTGATGGCGTCCGGCAGGTGCACCAGATTCGCTTCCGGCAGGACGTGGACGTCGCTGTATGCACCCAGCGGACCGCTGCCATAAGCTACGCGGTCACCGACCTTGAACCGGGTGACCTCGCTGCCCACGGCCTCGACAATACCGGCGCCTTCCGCACCCACGCCCGACGGCAACGCCGGTGGCGCGTACAGGCCGCTGCGGTAGTAGGTGTCGATGAAGTTCAGGCCGATGGCCTTGTTGCTCACGCGAACCTGCTGCGGACCGGGTTCGGCGGGTTGATAGTCAACGTACTCGAGCACTTCGGGGCCGCCGTGGGCGCGGAACTGGATTCGCTTGGCCATCTGCCTACTCCTTGGGTCATTTGGGAAGGTCCCTATCGAACGCTCATGCTTGATCTTCGTCAACTGCGGCGTGCCGGTTTGCGATGGTATGCTACGCGCCCATTTGCGCGGGGCGCCGCGCAGTTCCGCCCGATCCAAGGTGAAGCCATGACGACCCGCACCGACGCCGTAAAGGCCTATCTGCTCGACCTGCAAGACCGCATCTGCGCCGCGCTGGAAACTGAAGACGGCGGCACGCGCTTCGTTGAAGACGCCTGGACCCGTCCGGCCGGCGGTGGCGGTCGGACCCGGGTGATCGAGAACGGCACGGTTATCGAAAAGGGCGGCGTCAACTTTTCCCACGTCTTCGGCAGTGGCCTGCCACCGTCTGCCAGTGCCCATCGGCCGGAGCTGGCCGGGCGTGGTTTCGAAGCCCTTGGCGTGTCGCTGGTGATCCACCCGCACAACCCGCATGTGCCGACGTCCCACGCCAACGTGCGCTTTTTCATCGCCGAGAAGGAAGGTGAAGAGCCGGTCTGGTGGTTCGGCGGTGGCTTCGACCTGACTCCGTACTACGGCAACGAAGAAGACTGCATCCACTGGCACCGCGTTGCCGAACAGGCCTGCGCGCCGTTCGGCCGGGATGTCTACCCGCGTTACAAGGCCTGGTGCGACACCTATTTCCACATCAAGCATCGCCACGAGCCGCGTGGCATTGGCGGCCTGTTCTTCGATGACCTGAACGAGTGGGACTTCGACACCAGTTTCGCCTTCATGCGCGCCATCGGCGATGCGTACATCGACGCTTACCTGCCGATCATGCAGCGCCGCAAGAACGACGCCTTCACCGCCAAGCAGCGTGAGTTCCAGGAATTCCGTCGCGGCCGCTATGTCGAGTTCAACCTGGTTTACGACCGTGGCACCCTGTTCGGCCTGCAATCGGGCGGGCGTACCGAGTCGATCCTGATGTCGCTGCCGCCGCAAGTGCGCTGGGCCTACGACTGGAAAGCCGAGCCGGGTAGCGAAGAAGCACGCCTGACCGAGTACTTCCTGCAAGACCGCGACTGGCTGGCCCAGGCCTGAGGACTTTTGATGGATCGTTACGTCGTTTTCGGTAACCCGATCGGCCACAGCAAGTCGCCGATGATTCACAAACTGTTCGCCGAACAGACCGGGCAAAGCCTCGACTACAGCACCCTGCTGGCGCCGCTCGAGGACTTTTCCGGCTGCGCCACGGCGTTCTTCCAGGAAGGTCGCGGCGCCAACGTGACCGTGCCATTCAAGGAAGATGCTTATCGCCTGGCCAACAGCCTGACCGCCCGCGCCGAACGCGCGGGTGCGGTGAATACTTTGAGTAAGCTCGACGACGGTAGCCTGCTCGGCGATAACACCGACGGCGCCGGGCTGGTGCGGGACCTGACGGTCAACGCCGGGGTCAGCCTCGCTGGCAAACGCATTCTGCTGCTCGGCGCCGGTGGCGCGGTGCGCGGTGCGCTGGAGCCGTTGCTGGCGGAAAAACCGGCCTCGGTGATCATCGCCAACCGAACGGTGGACAAGGCCGAGTTGCTGGCCGAACTGTTCTGTGATCTGGGGCCGGTGTCGGCCAGTGGTTACGACTGGTTGCGCGAGCCGGTGGACGTGATCATCAACGCCACCTCCGCCAGCCTCACCGGCGACGTGCCGCCGATTGCCCCAAGCCTGATCGAGCCGGGCAAGACCCTGTGCTACGACATGATGTACGGCAAGGAACCGACCGCATTCTGCCGCTGGGCCAGCGAGCACGGCGCGGGTGTGGTGATGGACGGCTTGGGCATGCTGGCCGAGCAGGCTGCCGAAGCCTTCTTCCTGTGGCGCGGCGTGCGTCCGGACACTGCGCCGGTTCTGGCGGAATTGCGTCGGCAGTTGGCGCTGTAAGGCGCCCTCAGTCCTCGAAGCGGATCGGGCATTTCTCCGGCCCTTCGAGTTTGCGCAACTCCTCCACTACCTGCGGTCGCGCCTGACGCAAGGTCAGGCTGCGATCCTGGCGCAGCAGGCGCCGGGCTTCTTGATGGAGCATTTCCACGCCTGAATAGTCGATGAAGTTGATCTGTTGTGCCTCGATCACCACCCGCGCGCCGTGCATCCGTTGCAGGCGCACTTGCAGGTAGTGGCTGGCGCCGAAAAAGATCGACCCGCCGACCCGCAACACATCGTCTTCGCCATCGCGCCAGTGCTGCACCCTCGGCTGCGAAGTGCGCTTGAGGTAGAAAAACAGCGAGGCCAGCACGCCAGCGTAGATTGCCGTCTGCAACTCCAGCAGCAACGTGGCAACGCAGGTCAGGCTCATCACCACAAATTCCGCCCGGCTGACCCGCAACAGCGCGCGAATGCCGCGATGATCCACCAGTCCCCAGGCGATCAACAGAATGCTGCCGGCCATGGCCGGAATCGGAATGTGTGCGATCAGCCCGGCACCGAAGATCGCGAACAAGGCCACCCACAACGCCGAAAACACCCCGGCCAGCGGCGAGCAGGCCCCGGCCTCATAACTCAGTCCGGAACGGGTGAACGAGCCGGCGGACAACGATCCCGAAAAGAACGCCCCGACAATGTTCGAAAGACCCTGCGCGCGGACTTCCTGGTTGGCGTCGAGCAGTTGTTGCGAGCGTGCAGAAATCGAACGGGCAATCGACAGACTGGTGACCAGCCCGAGCATGCCCACCGCCACGGCACTGGGCAGCAGACGCAGGATCAGGTCCATATCCAGCGGCAATCCACTGAACGGCGGCAAGCGCCCGACAAACGCGCTGACCAACTGAACGTGGCCGAACATCGCCGGCCACAGCCACACCACCAGACTGCCGAGGACCAAGGTCATCAACAGCGTCGGCCAGCGTGGCAGCCATTGTTTGAGCAATGCGCCGACTACCACCGTGGCCACACCGAGGACCAGCGACGGTTTATCCACAGCCCCGAGATGACGCAGCAGATCCATCAGACTGGCGAGCGCCGTGGCCTTGGCCGGCAGATCCAGTCCCAGCAGGTTCGGCAATTGACCAATGGCAATCACCACCGCCGCACCGAGGGTGAAACCCAGTACCACCGAATGCGAGACGAAATTCACCAGCGCACCGAAGCGCAACAGGCCAAGCAGCCACTGGAAAATCCCGGCAAGGAACGTCAGCAGCAGGATCAGGGTGATGTAGTCCTGCGACGCAGGCACGGCCAGCGGACTGACACTGGCGAACAGCACAATCGAAATCGCTGCCGTCGGCCCGCAGATCAGATGCCACGACGAGCCCCACAGGCAAGCGATCAACACCGGAACGATGGCGGCGTAGAGGCCGTATTCCGGTGGGAGACCGGCGATCAGCGCGTAGGCAATCGACTGGGGCAACGCGAGAATCGCCCCGCTGAGGCCGACGACCAGGTCCCGCCCGACGCTGGCGCGGGTCTGCCGGGGCAGCCAGGTCAGGAAGGGGAAAAGTGAGCGACGGCTGGGGAGGGCCATGGATCCTCTCGGGTGAAATTTTGCGCATTGTACGCAGCCCGGGACGCGGAGCGTCCATTGCGGCATTCCCACGCAGAGCGTGGGAACGATCGGCCCGCGCAGTTACAGTTTGGCTTTAACCGCCGCCAACGCATCTTTGCCGTCCACCGTCTTCACACCATCAAGCCACTTGTCCAGCACCGCCGGATTCGCCTTGATCCAGGCCTTCACCGCCTCCGCATTGCTGACCTTCTTGTTCACCACCTCGGCCATGATGCTGTTCTCCATCTCCTGAGTGAACGAGAGATTGGTCAGCAATTTACCCACATTCGGACAGGCCTCTGCGTAGCCCTTGCGGGTCAGGGTGTAGACGCTACCCGTGTCGCCAAAGTACTTCTCGCCGCCCTTGAGGTAATGCATTTTCAGCTGCACGTTCATCGGGTGCGGAGTCCAGCCGAGGAAGGTGACGAACTTCTGTTTCTTCACCGCCCGCGAGACTTCGGCCAGCATCGCCTGTTCGCTGGACTCGATCAGCTTCCATTGGCCCAGGTCGAAGTCGTTTTTCTTGATGATCTCTTGCAGTGAGATGTTCGCTGGCGCGCCGGAGCCGATGCCGTAAATCTTCTTTTCGAATTTATCGGCGTACTTATTCAGGTCGGCAAAGTTATGCACACCCGCGTCCCACACGTAATCCGGTACGGCCAGGGTGAATTCGGTGCCGTCGAGGTTCTTCGCCAGTTGCGTGACGTCACCAGTGGCGACGAACTTGTCGTAGAAGCCCTGCTGCGCCGGCATCCAGTTGCCGAGGAACACGTCGACCTGCCCGTCCTTCAAGCCGCCGAAGGTGATCGGCACCGCGAGCGTGTCGACCTTGGCCTTGTAGCCCATGCCATCCAGCAGAAACCCGGTGATGGCGTTGGTCGCGGCGATGTCGCTCCAGCCGGGATCGGCCATTTTCACCGTGTCGCAGCTCTCGGCGAACGCGGATGCGCTGCCCAGTGCCAGCAGACTGACCGTCACGACTGTGGATAACTTGACCATGGACTTCCCCTTAACGTTATTGGTTTTGGCAGGGTTGTGGATAACGGGCCTTGCGCTCCAGGTCATCGAGGTCGATGTGGTTGCGCATGTACTGCTGACTGGCGTCCACCAGCGGCTGGTGATCCCAGCTCTTCAGCTTGCCGATCGTCAGCGCCTCGGCAACGAAGCGCCGGCGGCGCTGGCTTTCGAGGACTTCACGGTGGATTGCCGGTATGTCCCATTTGGCACGTGCTTCGGCGAGAAAATCGTCGAACAGCTGGCGATGTTGCGGTGATTGGCTGAGTTCTTCCTGCTCGCGTGGATCGTTATCCACATCGAAGAGTAGGCAAGGGTCGCTTTCGCTGTAGATAAATTTGAAGGCGCCACGGCGGATCATCATCAGCGGACTGACGGTGCCCTCGGCCATGTATTCGCCGAACACCTCGTCGTGACCGCCCTGCCCTTGCAGATGCGGCACCAGCGAACGGCCGTCCAGCGGCAGGTTCGGCTCCAGGTTGCCCCCGGCCAGTTCGACGAAGGTCGGCAACAAGTCGGCGGTGGAGACGGCAGAGCTGACACGGCCCGATTTGAACTGACCGGGTGCACTTATCAACAGGGGCACTCGCGCGGCCATTTCGTACCAGTGCATTTTGTACCAGAGGCCCTTCTCGCCGAGCATGTCGCCATGGTCACCGGAGAACACGATGACGGTGTCGTCCGTCAGCCCACAATCTTCGAGGGTTTGCAGGAGTTTGCCGACGTTGGCATCGATATAGCTGCACGCGCCGAAGTACGCGCGGCGTGCGTCGAGGATTTTATCCACAGGCAGCGGCTTGTCCCACAGGTCGTAGACCTTGAGCAAACGCTGGGAGTGCGGATCGAGTGAATGCTGATCCGGCGTCGTCGGAAGCGGGATATCCGCATCGTCGTACAAATCCCAGAACGCCTTGGGAATCGTGTACGGGTCGTGAGGGTGAGTCATCGACACGGTCAGGCAGAACGGCTGGTTGCCGTCCTCGCGAATATGGTCGAACAGGTATTGCTGAGCCTTGAACACCACTTCTTCGTCGAAGTCGAGCTGGTTGGTGCGCACACACGGCCCGGCCTGCAACACCGAAGACATGTTGTGATACCAGCTCGGCCGCACGTCGGGTTCGTCCCAGTTCACCGCCCAGCCGTAGTCGGCCGGATAGATGTCGCTGGTCAGGCGCTCTTCGTAACCGTGCAGTTGATCGGGGCCGCAGAAATGCATCTTGCCCGACAGCGCGGTGCGATAACCGAGGCGGCGCAGGTAATGGGCGTAAGTTGGAATGTCGGCGGGGAAATCAGCGGCGTTGTCGTAGGCGCCAATTTTGCTCGGCAACTGGCCGCTGACCAGGGTGAAACGCGAGGGTGCGCACAGCGGGCTGTTGCAGTAGGCGGCATCGAACACCACGCCTTGTTCGGCGAGGCGGCTGAGGTTCGGTAGTTTGATCGGCGACGGGCCGTAGAACGGCAACATTGGCGCGGCCATTTGATCGGCCATGATGAAAAGAATGTTCTTGCGCTTCATGTGATCGCGGCATTCCATAGTGAATATTTATGCGACATTGCTGCGATCGAGCATGGATTCCACGCAATATCCGGTAAAGCCCGCGCCGGACAATGACTAGGATAAGCACAGCTTATGTATGAAGCCCTCGGTGATTTGTCGCTCGACCTGCTGCGCGCCTTCGAGGCGGCGGCCCGTCATCGCAGCTTTACCGCTGCGGCGGTTGAGCTCGGCACGACGCAACCGGCGATCAGTCAGCAGATCAAACGGCTGGAAGAGCAACTCGGCACGCGGCTGTTCGACCGCATCTACCGAGGCATCGAACTGACCGAGGTCGGCTCGATCCTGTTCGAGCAGGTTACCCTCGGTTTGCAGAATATCGACGCAGGATTGAGCGCGATCAGCACTCAGCAGCAACATGAAGTGCTGCAGGTTGCCACTGATTTCGCCTTCGCCGCGTATTGGCTGATGCCGCGTCTGCACCGCTTTCATGAAGCTTATCCACAGGTGGACGTGAGCCTGGTCACCAGCGAGCGCAATCACAACATGCTGCGCCCGGATATCGACGTTGCCGTGCTGTTCGGCGACGGTCGCTTTAAACAGGGCGAAAGTCATTGGTTGTTCAGCGAAGAGGTGTTTCCGGTGTGCAGTCCGCAATTGCTAAAGGATCGCCCCCTGCCCCTGCCCTTGCCTGCCCAAGCATTGATGGAGTTTCCGCTGCTGCACCTGCGCGGGGAAAACAGCAGCAACTGGTTCGACTGGAGCGGTCTGTTCCGCGAGTTGAACATCAGCACGCCGCCCGCCCCGGGCCAGTTGCGCTTCGACAATTACACATTGCTGATTCAAGCGGCGATTGGCGGTCAGGGTGTGGCCATTGGCTGGCGGCACCTTGTGGATAACTTGCTCACCCAGGGTCTGCTGTGCCGGCCGATTGCCGAAACCACCCTGTCGTGCCTCGGTTATTACGTGGTGCTGCCGCAGCGCAAACGCCGGGGCGCGTTGATCCAGACGTTCGTGGATTGGCTGATGGCCGAACAGGCGAGCAGCGCCGAATCCCTGGCCGGGCTGCCGTTGCCTTCGATTGCTGTGTAATGGATCAAGAGGCGGCGACAAAATCCACGTGCTGACGCAGATGCAGATTCAGCCGCAGCTCGTCGGCAATCCCCACCGCCACCCGGTTCAGGCGTTCCAGCGGTTCGGCCAGACCCGGTTCAAGCGTGCGGCCGACCTGACTGAAATGCTCGATTGTCAGCCCGGCGACGCTGCGCGGTGCATTCACCAGCGTCCAGTGCAACGGGCTGCTTTGCAGGGCTTCGCGCACTTCCTCGGCGGCGTGGCGTTGCAGCGGGTCGGCGTTTTCCGGATCGTCCAGTGCTTCGAATTCGCCGATGACAAACAGCCGCGAGACGTTCGCCGCTTGCAATCCATCGATCAACGCATCCACCACCAGCACCTGTTCCACTGGCCCCAGCACCACGGATTTTTCGACATGATCACTACTCAGCGGCAAGCCCGGCGCATTCAGCAGGCAGATCACCGCCGTGCTGCCGGCCACGCTCTGATTGACCCGCTCGGCATCGAGCAGATCGCCGCTTTTGGTACGCAGCCCCGGCCGTGGCGCGAGCGCCGTCAGATCGTCGAGGATCGCGATGACTTCGTGCTGGCGACGCAGCAGTTCAGCCATCAACGCACTGCCCAGGCTACTCATGGCACCATAGAGCACCACTTTCACCGCCGGGGTTTCGGCATTTTTCATGGCTGAGGTCCCTTTTGTTTTCCCTTGTATGGCGTGTGACATACGGGCAACGCCGAGGGTTCGAACCGATTCAGAGGGTTTGCGATGCAGACGATCAAGGGTTATCACGCCCACGTTTATTACGACGCCAGCACGATCGAACAGGCGCGGGCGCTGTGTGAGCAGGCCGTGCAATTATTCCCATTGAAGATGGGCCGCGTGCATGAACGTCCGGTCGGCCCGCACCCGGACTGGAGCTGCCAGCTGGCCTTCGACCCGGAGCTCATCGGCGAGGTGTTGCCGTGGCTGGCGCTCAATCGCAAAGGTTTGGTGGTGTTCCTGCACCCGGACACCGGCGATGACTTTCTCGATCACACCGAACACGCAATCTGGATGGGCGCGATGCGGCCGCTGGACCTGTCTATTTTTTAATCAGATGGTTTCTTCGGGCTCGCCCGGCAAATGCTCGTCCAGGTGCAGCCAAGGTAACTGGCTGTCGGTCCAGATATGCCGCTCGGCGGCGGCCTGCTCCGGGTGATCCAGTGTGGCAATCGTCAGATCGAGGCTCTCGGGACTGAGCAACGTCACCAGCGCCAGTTGTGCGCCGCAGTTCGGACAGAAGAACCGGGCACAACTGGTCGACGAGTCATAACGCGAAGGCGTCCCGGCCAGCCACTGGAAGTTCGCCGCCGGCAGCGTGATCCAGGTGGTGACGATACCACCGCTGACCTTTCGGCAAATCGAACAATGACAGTGGGCGATGTCGTGCAACGCTCCGCTGAACTGATAGCGGATATGTCCGCAGTGACAGCCACCGCCGTGCAACTCAGTCATCGCCCTGCCCTCCGCTTCCCGTGTTCATTGACTCTAGCCCGCATCCGACGGCCGGTTGGCCGTTCGCCCAAAGCTTTCTTGCGCGAAAGGTAGCTGAAAGGTTCCCCGATTAGGATCGCCCCCACTGCCGGCAACAGACCGGTTGGCCAACGCGTGTGATTGCTCGCACGACAGGCCCAATTAACAACAACAATGGTGATTCTGATGTCCTCTGTAACCCGCCTCCTCCCACGCCTTTTTTCTGACACTCCGCTCGTACGCCTCGTGCTTCCCGTTCTGCGCTGATCCACCCGATCCGCTCACTTACCTAGCCGCGCTACGCCTGGAGTATTCCCATGCTGACTTTCCTTGGCTTCGCCATGGTCATCACGTTCATGTTCCTGATCATGACCAAGCGCCTGTCTGCGCTGATCGCTCTGATCATCATCCCGATCCTGTTCGCCCTGTTCGGTGGTTTCGCCCCGAAGATCGGCCCGATGATGCTCGAAGGTATTACCAAGCTTGCGCCGACCGGCGTGATGCTGATGTTCGCGATTCTGTATTTCGCCCTGATGATCGACTCCGGCCTGTTCGACCCGGCCGTGCGCAAGATTCTCAAACTGGTCAAGGGCGACCCGCTGAAAGTTTCGGTCGGCACCGCCGTACTGGCGCTCGTCGTTTCCCTCGATGGTGACGGCGCGACCACTTACATGATCTGCGTGGCCGCCATGCTGCCGCTGTACAGTCGCATCGGTATGAGCCCGCGAATCATGGCCGGTCTGATCATCCTCGCCGGCGGCGTGATGAACATGACCCCATGGGGTGGCCCGACCGCCCGTGCGGCGAGTGCGCTGCATGTGGACCCGTCGGACATCTTCGTACCGATGATCCCGGCGATGGCTGCCGGTGTGGTGGCGATCCTGATCATTGCCTACTTCTACGGCAAACGTGAGCGTGCGCGTCTGGGTGAGCTGCACCTGATCGGCGACGAAATCGATCACAGCGAAATCAGCGTTTCGCAATTCCCGGATGCCCGCCGTCCGAAACTGATCTGGTTCAACGGCCTGCTGACCCTGGCCCTGATGTGCACCCTGATCGCCGGCCTGCTGCCGCTGCCGGTGCTGTTCATGGTGGCGTTCAGTATTGCCATGATCGTCAACTACCCTTGCCTGCAAATGCAGAAGGATCGTGTCGCCGCCCACGCCGGCAGCGTGCTGTCGGTGGTCAGTCTGATCTTCGCGGCGGGCATTTTCACCGGTATCCTGTCGGGCACCGGCATGGTTGATGCCATGTCGAAAAGCCTGCTGGCAGTGATCCCTGATTTCCTCGGCCCGTACCTGGCGGTGATCACGGCGCTGGTGAGCATGCCGTTCACGTTCTTCATGTCGAACGACGCGTTCTACTACGGTGTGTTGCCGGTGTTGTCCGAAGCGGCCAGCCATTACGGCATCACCGCTGTGGAAATGGCCCGAGCCTCGATCGTCGGTCAGCCGGTTCACCTGCTGAGCCCACTGGTGCCGTCGACGTACCTGCTGGTGGCACTGGCGGGGATCGAGTTCGGCGATCACCAGCGTTTCACCCTGAAGTGGGCAGTGCTGGTCTGCCTGTGCATACTGGTCGCAGCCTTGCTGTTGGGGACTTTCCCGCTGTTCAGCACGTTGTAACGGCACCAAACTCACCAGGACGCCAGCTGATTGCTGGCGTCCTGGTTTAACACTCGCTCAAAGGAATACACATGGAATGGCTGACCAACCCTGAGATCTGGGTTGCCTTCTTCACCCTGACCGCCCTGGAAATCGTTCTGGGCATCGATAACATCATCATGATTTCGATCCTGGTCAGCCGCATGCCCAAACACATGCAGCAGCGTACCCGGATCTTCGGTCTTGGCCTGGCCATGATCACGCGGATCCTGTTGCTGCTGTCGATCACCTGGGTCATGCGCCTCACCGCCGACCTGTTCGAAGTGTTCGGCCAGGGCATTTCCGGCCGCGACCTGATCCTGTTCTTCGGTGGCCTGTTCCTGCTGTGGAAAAGCTCCCAGGAGATGTACCACGCACTGGAAGGTGAAGACGAAAGCGACGAGACGCCTGGCGGCAAGGGCGGCAATTTCCTCTACACCATCATCCAGATCGCGATCATCGACATCGTGTTCTCGCTGGACTCGGTGATCACCGCCGTCGGCATGGTGTCCCACGTTCCGGTCATGGTCGCGGCGATCATCGTGGCCGTGCTGGTGATGATGCTGGCTTCGGGCAAGATCAGCGAGTTCATCGACAAGCACCCGTCGCTGAAAATGCTCGCGCTGTCGTTCCTGCTGGTGGTCGGCACCGTGCTGATTGCCGAGTCGTTCGACGTGCACGTACCGAAAGGCTACGTCTACTTCGCCATGGCGTTCTCGCTGGCGGTCGAAGCGATCAACATCAAGATGCGCACCGCCATCGCGAAAAAACGCAAACAGCAGGATCCGGTGAAACTGCGCAAGGATATTCCGGGTCAGTAACCCGAACGCTGCGCAACAGATCAAAGGGCCTTCGGGCCCTTTTTTCATGGCTGCATGAACCTGTTTTCATGACACTTTTGTTTCAATCCCCGCTTTAGCTGTGCAATGCTGGCGCCCAGACCGTTAGCCAACTACAGCTTAAGTATCAGAACGTAGAAATTGCGCGGTACCGTCAACTTGCCCCTCTGGGGCGCTGCTATTACAGGGGGTCTGCATGCTCACCCTGCTCAATTTGCTTTCTGCCGTGGCCCTGCTGATCTGGGGCACGCACATCGTCCGAACCGGCATCCTGCGGGTGTACGGCACCAATCTGCGCCACGTCATCGGCCAGAACATGTCCAAACGCTGGCTGGCCTTTGTCGCCGGCATCCTCGTGACCGCGATGGTGCAGAGCAGCAACGCGACTGCCATGCTCGTGACGTCCTTTGTCGGTCAGGGCCTGATGGCGTTGACCCCGGCCCTGGCGACCATGCTTGGCGCCGACGTCGGTACGGCGCTGATGGCGCGGGTGCTGACGTTCGACCTGTCGTGGCTGTCGCCGCTGCTGATTTTCCTCGGGGTGATTTTCTTTCTGTCGCGCAAACAGACCCGGCTCGGGCAGATGGGCCGCGTGTCCATCGGGCTGGGGCTGATCATTCTGGCGCTGGAACTGATCGTCGAGGCCGCTGCGCCGATCACCCATGCCCAAGGGGTGAAGGTGATTTTCGCCTCGTTGACCGGCGATATCCTGCTCGACGCCTTGGTCGGCGCGCTGTTCGCGATGATTTCCTACTCCAGCCTGGCGGCCGTGCTGCTGACCGCCACCCTCGCCGGCGCTGCGGTGATCAGCCTGCCGGTGGCGATCGGGTTGGTGATCGGCGCCAACATCGGCAGCGGCGTGCTGGCGTTCATGAGCACCAGCATGCAGAACGCCGCCGGCCGGCAGGTGGCGCTGGGCAGCCTGCTGTACAAACTGATCGGGCTGCTGCTGATCATTCCGGTACTCGACCCACTGGTGCACTGGATCGACAGCCTGGATTTCAGCCCGCAGGAAATGGTCATCGGCTTCCACCTGCTCTACAACACCGCGCGTTGCCTGATCCTGCTGCCGAGCGTCGGGCCGATGGCACGGCTGTGCGCCTGGCTGCTGCCGGAGCGTCCGGAGGTCAACGGCACCGCAAAGCCGCGTCACCTCGACGCCACCGCGCTGGTCACGCCGAGTCTGGCGCTGGCCAACGCCGCTCGGGAAACCCTGCGCATGGGCGACCTGATCGACAACATGCTCGACGCGACCCTCGACGTGCTGCGCGGCAAGCAGACCGCCATCACTCAGGAAATGCGCAAGCTGACCGATGACGTCGAAGCGCTGTACAGCGCGATCAAGCTGTACCTGGCGCAGATGCCCCGCGAAGATCTCGGCGAGCAGGACAGTCGGCGCTGGGCGGAAATCATCGAGCTGGCGATCAACCTCAAACTCGCCAGCGACCTGATCGAACGCATGTTGCGCAAAGTGCAGCAGCAGAAGACTTCGCAACGTCGGTCGTTCTCCGAAGATGGACTGGAGGAGCTGGCCGGCCTGCAACAGCAATTGATCGCCAACCTGCGGCTGGGGCTGTCGGTGTTCCTCAGCGGCGACAAGGAAAGCGCCCGCCAGTTGCTGCGTGAGAAACGTCGCTTTCGCGCACAGGAACGGCGTCTGGCCCACGCCCATGTCAGCCGGTTGCAACGTAAGATCGTGCAGAGTATCGAGACCAGTTCGTTGCACCTGGAGTTGATTGCCGACATGAAACGCCTGAACTCACTGTTCTGCAGCAGCGCCTATGTGGTGCTGGAAACTTCCGATACCGGCGCGCTGGCGGCGGACGATATGGCGGACATCACGCATTCGCCTTGAACGTCTGGGGTTGTGGTCAGTCAGTAACTCAGAGTTCAGTCTCCAGGGCGCCTTCGCGAGCAAGCTCGCTCCCACATTTGAAATGCATTCCTTTGTGGGAGCGAGCTTGCTCGCGAAAGCGATCTGACTGACGACACGGATCTCCAATTCAGCCGTATGGAAGCTCGTTATGCGTTGCCTGTTGTTCGCCTGTCTGTTGCTCGGTTCCCTGCCCGCCTTCGCTCTGGATCGTTTTCAGGTCGAAGGCTATGCGCTGCCCAACGGTTTGCAATTGTTGCTCAAGCCCGGCACTGAGCGTGGGCACGTGGCGATCCGCTTGGTGATCGGCGTCGGTCTCGACGATTTCGACTGCAATGAAAAAGAGCTGCCGCACCTGCTCGAACACTTGCTGTTCAGCGGCATCGACGCCACCGGCGAAGGTGGTCTCGAAGAACGCATGCAGTCCCTCGGTGGTGACTGGAACGCCTTCACCAGCAACGCCGACACCACCTTCGTCATCGAAGCCCCGGCGAAAAACCAGCGCAAGGTCCTCGACCTGCTGCTGGACCTGCTGACTCAGACCCGCTTCGACGACAACGCGATCAACGCTGCCAAGCGAGTGGTCGAGCGTGAGGACGGCGGTCATTACACCCGGCTGCAACGCTTTCTCGACCGGCAGGACCTGGGCCACACCGCGAGCAATCAGCTGGCGGTCGAACTGGGCCTCAAATGCCCGCAGCGGGCCGAAGTCGATGGCCTGACCCGCGAACAGCTGGAGAAGGTGCGCAAGGCCTGGTACGCGCCGAACAACATGACCCTGATTGTCGTTGGCGACCTCGACAAACTGCTGCCGGCCTATCTGGAAAGGGCATGGGGCGCGCTGGAAGCGGTCGACCCGAGCGAACACCGTCCGTTGCCGGACATCCGCTCCAGCGCCGCTCACGAACGCACGATCACTCGCGGTTTCATCGGCAACAGCGCCAAGCTGCACTGGCTGGTGCCGGAGCCGGTGCTGGACGACCAGTACGACGAAACCTTCGACCTGCTCAAGGAATACCTGGAGTGGGCGCTGTACCGCCAACTGCGCCTGAACCACGGTTTGTCCTACGGGCCTTGGGCCGAGCGCGAAGTGTTCGGCGGCGTCGGTTTCATGAGCCTCAACGCCGACCTGGATCGCGGTGACATCGCCGAAGCCGAACAAGTGCTGGAAGACCTCAAAGCCGACCTGCTGAAAAACGGCCTCGACGCCGACACTTTCAATCGCTTGAAACAAGCCGCCATCGCTCATCAGGCCTGGGCCGTGCAAGGCACCAGCGCCATGGCCGACTATTACTGGAGCGCCCTGGGGGACTACGAGGATGGCCGTTTTGCCGATCCTGCGCGGGAGCTGCAAGGCGTGACGCTGGAGGCGGCGAACAAGGCCATGCGCGAGTTGCTGCTGCAACCGGGCTATCTGCGGATCGAGAAACCGCTGCTCAGCGACGATCAGGTGTTGTGGCTGCTGGCGGGCGGATTGGGCGTGGTGGTGCTGATGCTGCTCGGCTGGCGTCTGCATCGGCGCAAATCCGTGCATCCAGACTGACCGGCAGCCTCGCCACACGGCCCGGCGGGCGGTACTCTGTCGGGGTTTTTTCCTCGACTGTCGTGAATCGCCCAAATGTCTAAATTGACCCTCCTGATCCAGCGCATTCTCGAACTGATGAAGCGCTACCCCGGGGTCATTGCGCTCGGCGGTTTCATCTCCGGGGTCGGCAGCTTCATTCTGGTCGACCGGCAACAGGGGCTGGCGAGCTGGATCACCACGATCATGCTGCTGAGCTGGATCTGGCTGATGCTGGAAAACAGCCTGACCAAGCTGTTCACGCGGATTTTCAAACGGGAAATCCCCCAGCCGCTGCTGCGTTACGCGACGCAGATGATCCACCAGGAAAGCCTGTTTTTCGTCCTGCCGTTCTTCTTCATCACCACCACTTGGAACAGCGGTCAGCTGTTTTTTACCGGGCTGTTGTGCATCGCGGCGCTGATCTCGATTGTCGATCCGCTCTATTACAAGTGGCTGGCGCCGCGGCGCTGGGCGTTCCTTGCGCTGCACACCCTGACTTTGTTCGCCGCTCTGCTCACGGCGCTGCCGGTGATCATGCACCTGACCACCTCGCAAAGCTTCAAATGGGCGCTGGGGATTGCAGTGGTGTTGTCGTTCCCGAGCCTGGCGTCGATCTTCCCGATCCGCACCGTGCGCAATGCCTTGGCGATCCTGTGTATCACGGTCGGCATCGGCGGCGTGGGCTGGGTTCTGCGTTCGTGGGTGCCGCCGGCAACGCTGTGGATGACCGACGTGGCGATCAGCACTCAGGTGCAGGATCGGGTTCCGGGCGCCAGCCTCAAGGAAGTCAGCGCCGAGCAGATCCGTGGCGGCGGGCTCTATGCCTACACCGCGATCAACGCGCCGCGCGGGCTCGATGAGCGGATTTATCACGTCTGGCAGTTCAACGGCAAAGAGGTCGACCGCATTGCCCTCGACATCCACGGCGGGCGCAAGGAAGGCTACCGGGCCTGGACCCACAAGCAGAACTTCCCCGGCAACCCGGCAGGCAAATGGCAGGTGCGGGTGTTGACCGAAGACGGTCAGGTGATTGGTGTGCTGCGCTTCGAGGTCACGGACAGCACACCGACCAAAGAAAAGTAACCGTGTTCGTGCTATTACGTATGCCAGCGTATTTAGCCGAACAAGCACGGAGCTTATGACCAGCAGCCCAATGACCGGCAGTGCCCGCCTGGACACCTCGATCACCCCTGCCCGCCTGCGGGTGACCGGGGACTGGACGCTTGCCCACTACGCCGACCTCAAGCAACTGAGCGAAACGCTCCAAGGCCAGTACGACGCCAACACCCCCATCGATCTCAACGGCCTCGGCGCCCTCGACACCGCCGGTGCGTCGCTGCTGGTGGAACTGCTCGGCTCCGAGCGGTTGGGCAAGTCCGCCGAACACCCCGACTGCACGATTTCCAGCGCCGACCGCGCCTTGCTGCAAACCGTGTATCGCTCGCTGACCGATTTCTGCGTGCCGATCAAGGAACCGGAAATCAGCGTCAGCGTGCAATTGCTGACCCGCATCGGCCGGGCCGTCGACACGGTCTGGCAGGACACCCTGCAATTGCTCGGCTTCGTCGGCCTGATCCTCGAAACCATCGCCCGCAGCCTGTTCCGACCCAAGCGCTGGCGGATCACGCCAATGATCGCGCACATCGAGCAAACCGGCCTCGACGCCGCGCCCATCGTCGCGTTGCTGACTTTTCTGGTGGGCGCGGTGGTGGCGTTCCTCGGGGCGACGGTGCTGGCCAGTTTCGGTGCCAGCGTATTCACCGTGGATCTGGTGGGCTTCGCCTTCCTGCGCGAGTTCGGCGTGTTGCTCACGGCGATCCTGATGGCCGGCCGCACCGCCAGTGCCTTTACCGCGCAAATTGGCTCGATGAAGGCCAACGAGGAAATCGACGCGATTCGCACCCTCGGCCTCGACCCCATGGAATTGCTGGTGGTGCCTCGGGTGCTGGCGTTGCTGGTGGCGCTGCCGATGCTGACCTTCCTCGCGATGATCTGCGGGATCATCGGTGGCGCGGTGGTGTGTGCGGTGTCGCTGGATATCTCGCCGGCGATGTTCCTGTCGCTGCTGCAAAGCGACATAGGGATTCAACATTTCCTGGTGGGCCTGGTCAAAGCCCCGATCTTTGCGTTCCTGATCGCCGCTATCGGTTGTCTTGAAGGCTTCAAGGTCAGCGGCAGCGCCGAATCCGTTGGCGCCCACACCACCTCAAGCGTGGTGCAATCGATTTTCGTGGTGATCGTGCTCGACGCGGTCGCTGCGCTGTTTTTCATGGAGATGGGCTGGTGAGTCGTCTACCCCGCGCGCCCTCCGAGGCGGTGATCGAAGTCCGTGGCCTGTGCAATCGCTTCGGCAGTCAGAGCGTGCACGAGAACCTCGACCTCGACTTGTACAAAGGCGAGATCCTGGCCGTGGTCGGCGGCTCCGGCAGCGGCAAGTCGGTGTTGCTGCGCAGCATCGTCGGCTTGCGCCGGCCCAGCGAAGGCATGGTCAAGGTGTTCGGCCAGAACCTGCCGAGCCTGGCGGAGCATGAGCGTTCGCTGATCGAGCGGCGCTTCGGTGTGCTGTTCCAGAAGGGCGCGCTGTTCTCGTCGCTGACCGTCACCGAGAACGTCGCCCTGCCCCTCATCGAACACGCCGGGCTCAGCCGCGACGACGCCGAACATCTGGCGGCAGTGAAGCTGGCGCTGGCCGGGCTGCCGCTGTCGGCGGCGGACAAGTACCCGGCCTCACTGTCCGGTGGGATGATCAAGCGCGCGGCGCTGGCCCGGGCGCTGGCGCTGGATCCGGACATCCTGTTTCTCGACGAACCCACCGCCGGCCTCGATCCGATTGGCGCGGCGCAGTTCGACCAATTGATCCTGACCCTGCGCGACGCGCTGGGCCTGAGCGTGTTTCTGGTGACTCACGACCTCGACACGCTCTACACCATCACTGACCGCGTCGCGGTACTGGCGCAGAAGAAAGTGCTGGTGGCCGGTCCCATCGACGTGGTCTCGGAAACCGACGACGCGTGGATTCACGAATATTTCCACGGCCCTCGCGGCCGCTCGGCGCTGGACGCCGCCACACAGCTCAACGAGGTCTGACATGGAAACCCGAGCCCATCATGTATTGATCGGCCTGTTCACGGTGATTGTGGTGGCAGGCGCCCTGCTCTTCGGCCTGTGGCTGGCCAAGTCCAGCGTCGACACCGAGTTCAAGGATTATGAAGTCGTCTTCAACGAAGCGGTCAGCGGCCTGTCCCGGGGCAGCCCGGTGCAGTACAGCGGAATCAAGGTCGGCGACGTGGTCAGCTTGCGCCTCGACCCGCAGGACCCGCGTCGGGTGCTGGCGCGGATTCGTCTGGCGGGTGACACGCCGGTCAAGGAAGACACCCAGGCCAAACTGGCCCTGGCCGGGATCACCGGCACCTCGATCATCCAGCTCAGCGGTGGCACGCCAGAGAGCCCGAAACTCAAGGGCCATGACGGAAATCTGCCGACCATCGTCGCCTCGCCCTCGCCCATCTCGCGGCTGCTCAATGACAGCAACGACCTGATGAGCGGAGTCAGCACGCTGCTGAGCAACGCCAATCAGATGTTCTCCGCCGACAACATCGAGCGCGTGAGCAAAACCCTCCAGCATCTGGAGCAGACCACCGGCTCGATCAACGATCAGCGCGGCGACCTGCGTCAGGCCATGCAGCAACTGGCGACGGTCGGCAAACAGGCCGGCAACATGCTCGAACAGACGTCGGCGCTGATGCGCAACGCCAACGGCTTGCTCAACGATCAGGGCAAACAGGCCCTGGGCAGTGCTGAGCAGGCGATGAAATCCCTGGAGCAAAGCAGCGCCACCATTAACGGCCTGTTGAGCAAGAACCAGAACTCCCTCGACAGCGGCATGCAGGGCCTCAACGGTCTGGCCCCGGCGATCCGCGAACTGCGTGAAACCCTGAACTCGCTGCGCGCCATTTCCCAACGCCTGGAGGCCAACCCCAGCGGTTACCTGCTGGGCAGTGACAAGAACAAGGAGTTCACGCCATGAAGCTGACTCGCCTCGCCCTCCTCGCCGGCTTCACGCTCGTCAGCGCGTGCTCGATCCTGCCCAAGTCCGAACCGCTGGACGTCTATCGCTTGCCGGCGGCACAGGCGCCCGCCTCGGCCGGTTCGGCGACGGCTCAGCACTGGTCGCTACGGTTGAACAAATTGCAGGCCAGCGAAGCGCTCAACCGGCCGGGCATCGCGGTGATTCCCCAGGGTGACGTGATCAGCACTTATAAGGCCTCGCGCTGGAGCGATCCGGCGCCGGTGCTGGTGCGCAATCGGCTGCTGGATGGCTTCCAGCGCGATGGCCGGGTATCGCTGTTGAGTACCGACGACAGCAACTTCCAGGCGGATCTGGAATTGGGCGGCAGCTTGCAGGCATTTCAGACCGAGTATCAGGGCACGCAGGCCAGCGTGGTGGTGCGGGTCGATGCGTTGCTGGTGCGTGGCTATGACCAGCGGATTCTCGCCAGTCGCCGCTTCGAAGAGCGTCAGCCGCTCAATGATGTGAAGGTTCCGGCGGTGGTGGCCGGATTCGGTCAGGCCAGTGATCGGCTCACCGCGAAGGTGGTGGCGTGGGCGGTGGAGCAAGGGCAGAAAGTCGCCCCACCTGCCCGGCCTTGAGCCTTAACCGAAGAACCAGTAGCAGACGCCGATAGCGCCGAGCACACCCGCCAGCTCGGCCAGCAGCGCGCAACCGACGGCATGCCGGGCGCGCTGGATGCCTACGGCGCCGAAGTACACCGCCAGCACGTAGAACGTGGTTTCGGTGCTGCCCTGAATAGTCGCGGCCACCAGCGCCGGGAAGCTGTCCACGCCCGAGGTCTTCATCGTTTCGATCAGCATCGCCCGGGCGGCGCTGCCGGAGAACGGTTTAACCATCGCCGTCGGCAGCGCATCGACGAAACGCGTGTCCCACCCTGCCCACTCCACCAGATGGCGAATGCCGTCGAGACCGAAGTCCAGCGCGCCCGATGCGCGCAATACGCCGATCGCGCAGAGCATCGCCACCAGGTACGGCAGCAGGTTCTTGGCGACGTCGAAACCTTCCTTCGCGCCTTCCACGAACGCTTCGTAAACCTTCACCTTGCGCAAGGCGCCGATCACCAGGAACAGCATGATCAGGCCGAACAGCGTCAGGTTGCCGAGGATCGACGACAGGCCCGCCAGCGCGGTGGCCGACATCGTCGCCAACAACGCCATGAAGCCACCGAGGATCAGCGCGCCGGGAATCAGGTAGGCCAGCACCACCGGGTCCCAGACCCGCAGGCGCTGCATGAATGCCACCGACAGGAAGCCGACGATGGTCGAGCAACTGGTGGCCAGCAGGATCGGCAGGAACACCAGCGTCGGGTCCGGCGCGCCTTGCTGGGCGCGGTACATGAAGATCGTCACCGGCAGCAGGGTCAGGGACGATGCGTTGAGTACCAGGAACAGGATCTGCGCGTTGCTGGCGATGGTCGAGCTGGGGTTGAGCTCTTGCAGCGCCTTCATCGCTTTAAGGCCGATCGGCGTGGCGGCGTTGTCCAGGCCCAGGCCGTTGGCGGCGAAGTTCAGGGTGATCAGGCCGATGGCCGGGTGCCCCGCTGGCACTTCCGGCATCAGTCGCAGGAACAGCGGGCCCAGCGCTTTGGCCAGCCATTCGACGATCCCTGCTTTCTCGGCGATGCGCAGGAAACCCAGCCACAGGGTCAGCGTGCCGAACAGCAGTACCATGACTTCGACCGACAGCTTGGCCATGGCAAAAATGCTTTCCACCATCGCCGCGAAGATCCCGGCGTTGCCGCCGATCAGCCATTGCCCCAGCGCCGAAACGGCTGCCACGATGAAGAAGCCAAGCCACAGGCCATTAAGCATCAGTCAAATCCCCCGGAAGATGCGGCGAATGATAGCGGGGTCGCCAGAAACGACAAACCCCGGATTTCTCCGGGGTTTGTCAGGGTGCCTTGCGGGCGGGGATCAGTTGTTCGAAACGTCACCGGCCGGCAGTTTTTCCTTGCTGCGCCAGTGCGGCAGCGAGTTCCAGTAGCGCTGGCCCTTGGCGTCGTCGTACATGCCTTCCCAACGGGCGATGACCAGTACGGCGAGGGCGTTGCCGATCACGTTCAGGGCGGTACGCGCCATGTCCATCACACGGTCGACACCGGCGATGAAGGCCAGGCCTTCCAGCGGAATGCCGACGCTGCCCAGAGTGGCCAGCAGTACTACGAAGGACACGCCCGGTACGCCGGCGATGCCTTTGGAGGTGACCATCAGGGTCAGGACCAGCAGCAGTTGCTGGCTGATCGACAGGTCGATGCCGTACAGCTGGGCAATGAAGATCGCCGCGATGGACTGGTACAGGGTCGAACCGTCGAGGTTGAACGAGTAGCCGGTCGGTACCACAAAGCTGCAGATGGCTTTCGGTGCGCCGTAGGCTTCCATCTTCTCGATCACGCGTGGCAGCACGGTTTCCGAGGAAGCGGTGGAGTAAGCCAGGACCAGCTCATCCTTGAAGATGCGCATCAGCTTGATCACCGAGAAACCGAACATCTTGGCGATCAGGCCCAGAATCACGAAGGCGAAGAAGGCGATGGCGACGTAAACCAGGATCACCAGTTTGGCCAGCGGCAGCAGCGAGGCGAAGCCGAAGTTGGCCACGGTCACTGCGATCAGAGCGAACACACCAATTGGCGCGTAGTTCATGATCATGTGGGTGACTTTGAACATGCTTTCAGAGACGCCCTGGAACATCTTCACCAGCGGCTCGCGCAGGTCCGACTGCAGGCTCGAAAGACCGAGGCCGAACAGCACGGAGAAGAAGATGATCGGCAGCATTTCGCCGCGGGCCATGGCCGCGAAGATGTTCGACGGGATCAGGTTGAGGATGGTCTCGATGAACGCGTGTTCATGCTGCACTTCGGCGGCGGTCGCCTGGTACTTGGAGATGTCCACAGTGCCCAGGGTGCTCATGTCGATGCCGGCACCCGGATGGAACAGGTTGGCCAGCAGCAGGCCGACAACGATGGCGATGGTGGTGACGATTTCGAAGTAGATGATGGTCTTCAGGCCGATGCGCCCGAGCTTCTTGGCGTCGCCCACGCCGGCGATGCCGACGATCAGGGAAGAGATGACGATCGGGATCACGATCATCTTGATCAGACGGATAAAGATATCGCCTGCCGGTTGCAGGACGTTGCTGATCCACCAGGCCTTCTCGGCACTGAAATGGTTGAGCAACGCACCGATTGCAATCCCCAACACCAGACCGATGAGGATCTGCCAGGCGAGGCTAAGCTTTGCCTTCTTCATTATCTTTACCCTTACTTGCGTTTGACTCAGGCACATGCAGGAACTGGAACGCTCTTTAGCGGAAAAGTCTGTGCATCTGCCTCCGTATAAGGTGCCCCGAAGCGCGTGTTTACGGCTCTCCGGCAGGCGAAAAAAGGCGCAACTATTCCGATGCAAGGTTGCGCCGTCTAATGCCGTAAACGCCTACCCTATGCCGAATCGGCATGAGCTTTTTTAAATGAAACTGGCGTCCCAACCGGTTCGAATACGACATTTCGGCAGGCATAAGTGCCGTGAACCGGCCATTACAGCGTAGGTTGGTTATTTTTTGAACGAGTGATTTCGACGAAAAATTTAGGAAAAAGCCTACGTTCGGAAACTAAAAGTCCGACTTACTCGATCGACTCTTTCTCGATATACGGTCGCGAAGAAACACCGCGAAATGCTTTCGCACGCAGTGTGAGCGATAAAAAAGACGAGCAGAACGCTCTGGATCAACGTTTTGTCACGTTGAAAGCTCAGCGCAAGTCCGTCGAACCGCTCCGGTTGGCGAACTTGCGTCGCAGCTTTTACCCTGACCCGGCCCTCATCGCAGGCACTCCCTGTACCCGTAGGTCACTCCGACCCTGCAACAGTCAGAACGTCCCGGCCCCTTGGTCATGCACCGGCCTTCCTCGGGCGGGTGCAATGGAGGACAGCCTTTCAGCTGTCCTCATGTTCAATACCAGTTCGGATCTTTCTTCAGCGTTTCCATCAAAAGATCCTGCATGCCCTGGTCGGGCTTGCCGAGGAAGCGGTAGGTGGCATGTCGCGTTGGCGACTTGTCCGCCGGCAGCCCTTCGGGCACATCGACCAGCATGGCGTAAGCGTGTTTCTTGTCGAAGCTGAAGGCGACGATCAGGCGGTGGTTGAGGCATTTGTCCTGCGATTCGCAGAGCGGCCCCACCAGATACTGATCGCCATCTTCAGTCACGGCATTCATCTGTTGGTCCGGCGCGCCGGAGAGGTTCATCACCCATTCCGGCAGGCGTTCTTCCTTCTTCACCACGCCTTCCCAGGTTTCCCTGTATTGCGGGTCGGAACTCAACAGTTCGTTGACCCGCGCCTGGCCGTCATTGGCCGCCATCGCCATGGCACTACCGCCCAGGAGCAGGGCGGCTGCCAGTGTCTTTAAACCCTTCATGTTCAACCTCGACCGCGACGGCCAAAGAAGAAGGAAGCGATGAACATCACCAGGAACACGACAAAGAGAATCTTGGCGATACCCGTGGCGGTGCCCGCGATACCACCGAAGCCCAGTACTGCAGCGATGATGGCAATGATCAGGAATGTGATTGCCCAGCTCAACATGGTGATTCTCCTTGCTTCTATTTAGGGGTGTTGCCGGTCTCGGCGCGGGGGCGCCCAGATTCGTTGATCAGAAAACCCAGCGTTCTTCACGGGGCATGTCGCCCAGTGGCTGTGGCTGGTCGACGTCCATCATGCGCATCGCGCCGTTGTCGGCCTGGCTGCTGCTGACTGCGCTGAAGTGCGTCTGCGTCGCGTGTTGCATGGAAATCAGGGGCTCAGGTTGCTGACTCTGCTCCCAGCGCAGGTATTGCTGGCAGGCTATCAGCGTGATCAACAGCGCAAGTGCGCCAAACAGGGCCTGCTGCAAGTGCAGTGGCGAGATACGCATTTGGGCGGCACGTGGGCGAGTCATCCTGGGTTCCTCACTCTTGTTCGATTGGGGCAGTGCATATCTGCCCGGGCTGAAAGAGGTATTGCAGCCTGCGTGCCAGCTTTTTTGATTGAAAAAAACCAATAAAATCAGCTAGTTACAAACGGTATGAAAATTCCTGACGACGCATCCTGCACGATGGTCCGCATAGGGTCGTGCGTAATGCACGATTATTTCGTAGGAGAAATCATTATTTTTGAATTGAGGACAGGGTACGGATGTCAGAAAAGTAGGCAGGAAACCGACCTGAAACTGTGCGATGTTTAAAAAACCAATGAAATCAGTTGATTAGCCGTTAGGGCAGGAGAGAGCTACCCTGCAATGACTCGAATCGATCAGAATCAACCATGCAACTTGCCCGATTTTTCCGGGACTAACCCAAGACATTCACTTATGGAGCGTAGGAAAAATGGAATCAGCCACTGAGCACCAAGGCCGCATTCTGCTGGTGGACGATGAATCCGCCATCCTGCGAACCTTTCGTTATTGCCTCGAAGACGAAGGTTATACCGTCGCCACCGCCAACAGCGCGGCTCAGGCTGACGCGCTGCTGCAACGCCAGGTGTTCGACCTGTGCTTCCTTGATTTGCGCCTGGGTGAAGACAACGGCCTGGATGTATTGGCGCAGATGCGCATTCAGGCGCCGTGGATGCGGGTGGTGATCGTCACCGCCCATTCGGCCGTCGATACCGCGGTAGACGCGATTCAGGCCGGCGCTGCCGATTATCTGGTCAAGCCGTGCAGCCCGGATCAATTGCGCCTGGCGACCGCCAAGCAACTGGAAGTACGTCAGCTATCGGCGCGTCTGGAAGCCCTCGAAGGCGAGATCCGCAAACCCAAGGACGGTCTCGATTCCCACAGCCCGGCGATGAAAGTCGTACTGGAAACTGCGCGGCAAGTGGCGGGCACCGACGCCAACATTCTGATCCTCGGCGAGTCCGGCACCGGTAAAGGTGAACTGGCCCGAGCCATTCACGGCTGGAGCAAGCGCGAGAAGAAATCCTGCGTGACCATCAATTGCCCGTCGCTGACCGCCGAACTGATGGAGAGCGAGCTGTTCGGTCACAGCCGTGGCGCGTTTACCGGGGCTAGCGAAAGCACACTGGGGCGAGTCAATCAGGCCGATGGCGGCACGCTGTTTCTCGACGAGATCGGCGATTTTCCGCTGACATTGCAACCCAAGTTGCTGCGTTTCATTCAGGACAAGGAATACGAGCGGGTAGGCGATCCGGTCACCCGCCGCGCCGATGTGCGCATTCTCGCCGCCACCAACCTCAATCTTGAAGACATGGTGCGAGACGGGCGTTTCCGTGAAGACCTGCTCTATCGCCTGAACGTCATCACCCTGCATTTGCCGCCGCTGCGCGAGCGGGCCGAAGACATCCTGACCCTGGCCGACCGTTTCCTCGCTCGTTTTGTGAAGGAATACGCGCGCCCTGCGCGGGGTTTCAGCGACGAGGCTCGCGAAGCGCTGCTGGGCTATCGCTGGCCCGGCAACATCCGCGAGCTGCGCAACGTGGTAGAGCGGGCGAGCATCATTTGCCCGCAGGAGCGGGTGGAAATCAGCCACCTCGGCATGGCCGAACAACCGGCCAACAATGCGCCACGGGTTGGCGCGGCACTGAGCCTCGACGAGCTGGAGAAAGCCCACATCGGCGCAGTACTGGCGACTGCCGGCACCCTCGATCAGGCCGCCAAGACTCTGGGGATCGACGCCTCGACCCTGTATCGCAAGCGCAAGCAGTACAACCTGTGAGCGCCCGCCGATGAAACTGGCGATGAAGTTGCGGACCCGCTTGTTCCTGAGCATTTCCGCGCTGATCACCGTGGCCTTGCTCGGGCTGATGCTCGGGCTAGTCAGCGTGATGCAGATGGCCGGCACCCAGGAGGCGCTGATCCGCAACAACTTCGTCACCCTCGATCTGGGGCTCAAGCTGCGGCAGACCCTCGGCGATCAACTGATCATGATGCTTGCCGAGAAGCCCGATCCCGTGGCGTTCGAAGCGTCCAAACAACGTTATTTCGAATTGCTCGACGAGGGCATCGCCCAAGAGCAGAAAAACGACAATCGCCAATACGGGTTCAGTCAGGCGAAGAGCGATTACCTGACCTTCCTTGAGGCGTTCGATATCTCCCGCGATCCGGGCGCCGCCCTGAGTGGTAGTGGCGACTTGCGCGAACGATTCAACACCCTGCGTAACGGTTTGATCACCGAGCACAAGCACGCGCTGGATAACATCAACGCTGTCCAGCACGCCGCCCGTGACCGTGCACTGCTGATTTCCGGCTTGCTCGGGCTGGTGGGGCTGGCGGTGCTGATCATCGGTTTTATTACGGCTCAAGGGATTGCCCGGCGTTTTGGCGCGCCGATCGAAGCGCTGGCCAAAGCGGCGGACAACATCGGCCAAGGCAATTTCGAAGTGACCCTGCCGGTGTCCTCGGCGATGGAAATCAATCTGCTGACCCGGCGCTTCGGGCTAATGGCCGAAGCCCTGCGCGAACACCAGGCGACCAACGTCGATGAACTGCTCGCCGGCCAGCAGCGCCTGCAAGCGGTACTCGACAGCATCGATGACGGCTTGCTGATGATCGACCGTCAGGGGCATCTGGAACACTTGAACCCGGTAGCCCAGCGGCAATTGGGCTGGGACAGCGACCGTTTCGGCGAGGGATTGGGCACAGCGCTTCAGCGTCCGGAACTGGATGCACAACTGCAACTGGTGTTGCGCGGCGGCACGCTCGAGCGCGCGCCGGAAGATTTGAGCATCGAGGTCGATGGCGAATCGCGCCTGCTGACCTACAGCCTGACGCCGGTCAGCCACACTCAAGGGCATATCCTCGGCGCCGTGATGGTCTTGCATGACGTCACCGAACAGCGCGCCTTCGAGCGGGTGCGCAGCGAGTTCGTGCTGCGCGCCTCCCACGAATTGCGCACACCGGTCACGGGCATGCACATGGCGTTCGGGCTGTTTCGCGAGCGGGCGAAGTTTCCTCAGGAGTCGCGCGAGTCCGATCTGCTCGACACGGTTAACGAAGAAATGCAGCGCCTGATGCAGTTGATCAACGATCTGCTGAACTTCTCGCGCTATCAGAGCGGTTTGCAGAAGCTCACGCTGGCGCCGTGTTCCATCGAGGATCTGCTGGAGCAGGCGCGTTTGCGTTTCGCCGATTCGGCAGCGCAGAAGGGCGTTACCCTGCAGGTCGAAGCGCAAGGCCCGCTGCCACGCTTGCAGGCGGATCAGGCGCAGCTCGATCGAGTTCTCGACAACCTGATCGACAATGCCTTGCGCCATACGGCGCGCGACGGGCTGATCCGCTTGCAGGCCCGGCGCCATGGCGAGCGGGTGATCATCAGCGTCGAAGACAACGGCGAAGGGATTGCTTACGGTCAGCAAGGGCGGATCTTCGAACCGTTCGTCCAGGTCGGCAGGAAAAAGGGCGGAGCCGGGCTGGGTCTGGCGCTGTGCAAGGAAATCGTCCAGTTGCACGGTGGGCGGATGGGTGTTTACTCACGGCCGGGGCAGGGCACGCAGTTCTACATGGCGCTGGCGGTCTAGGCTTCGTCGTCAATCCGGCGGCCGGCTAGCCGCCGACCACGGGTGATCAGTTCGATGAACTGCACCGCGCTCAAAGCGTGGGCGAACAGCCAGCCCTGACCGAACTTCACCCCTTCGCTGCTCAGCAGCTCGGCCTGGGATTCATATTCGATCCCTTCGGCGATCACCTTCAGGTCCAGCGCCTGAGCCATGTGAATGATGTGCGGTGCGACACCGCTGCTGGCAGCGTCATGGCCGAGGGCGTCGATGAAGGCCTTGTCGATCTTCAGGCAGTCCACCGGCAAGGTTTGCAGGTACGCCAGGCTGCAATAGCCGGTGCCGAAGTCGTCGATCAGCACCTGATGGCCGACATCCCGCAGTGCTTGCAGGTTTTCCCGGGCCACCACCACATCGATCAGGCCGCGTTCGGTCACCTCGAAAGCAATCTGCCGCGCCGCCACCCGGTGCAGGGTCAGCAGCCGCGCCATGACCTGGCCGATGCGCGGCACCATCACGTCGCAGGCGGCCAGGTTCACCGAGATGTACAGCTGCGGATTGGCTCGCAGCAACTGGCCCAACTGCTCAAGCAAGCGTTGCAGGACGAAGTCGGTCATCTGGCGAATCTGCCCGGTGTTCTCGGCCATCGGGATGAAAAGGTCGGGACTGGTCAGCGTGCCGTCCGGCCGGCGCCAGCGCAGCAGGGCTTCGGCGCCGACGCAGTTGCGGCTGTCGAGATCGAAGATCGGTTGATACAACACCTGCAGCTCGCCCCGGCGGATCGCGCCGTGCAGCTCGGCATCCAGCGACTGGCGCTGGCGCACGATCCAGAACACCAGAACCCCCACCAGCGCACCGAGCACCAGACAGAACGGCACCATCCACCACCAGAGCTCCGGAATGTGCATGCCCGAGCGCGGGCTGATCAGTACCAGTTGGTATTCCGGGTTATCGGTGGGCATGCGGTAGATCAGGTGCGACTGGGTAACTTGCAGCGCATCAGGGGTTTTCGGCGGCCAGGGTTCAGTCGGTGGCCAAGCTTGCGGAATACCGAGTACCGGAATCGCCCGGGACCCGTGATCCAGCACCACCAACAGGCTGCTGCCGGGCGACAGGTCGACCATGTCGGTCAAATGCCCGCGCGAGGTGGCGACGCGAAAGTTGCCGCGTCCGAGCATCAGCGCCGCGCGGTTTTCATCGGGTTCGGTGGTGGTGTTCAGCCAATAGCTGTAGGTCGGGCCTTTGATGTCCGGCGGGCGGATCACCGACAGGCCTTCCTGGCGGGGGCGGTTGGAGCAGATCCGCGTGGCGTCCATGTAGGCCGCTTCATAGACGAAGCGGTAGTTGAACGTCACTTGCTGCAACGTGGCGATCATTTCGTCGTCGCAGCTGCGCAAGGGTTGGGCTTCGAGGTCGTCGAGGCTTTCGCGCAGCTGGCCGAACAGTTGCTCCAGACGCGCCAGGAACCGCTCGCCCTGGGCGTTCATTTCCTGGCTCTCGCTTTGTTCGACCTGGCGCATGGCCACGAACAACCCGCCGGTGATCAGCAGGCTCGCACTGAGGACAGCCGCGATCATCGCCAGAAACCAGGGGCGATAAAACCAGCTACGCAGCGTCTCTCGGGTAGCAACCATCATGGATATCCGAAGAATTACCAATGAGTTATAGCTGCTGATTGCACTTTCGCCCTGACCGTCGGGCGGGCGTCATTATTTTGTCTGATTCAACACCAGCAGCAACGCTGCTGTTTGCGCATCCGGCGTGCCGTCAAAGCGCGTAGGACGGTAGTGCATCTGGAAGGCCGCGAGCACATGGCGGGTCGCCACATCCAGCTCGCCGGTCTGCGGCGTCGAGTAGCCCAGGCGCGCCAGTTGGCTCTGGAACCAGGTGATGCTCGGTAGCTCGGCGTCGAACTGCGCCTGCTGGCGTGTCACCGCTTGTTCGTTGGGCCAGAGCCCCAGCCCTTCGGCCGCCAGACGCTTCCAGGGGAACAGCGGTCCCGGGTCGAGCTTGCGCAGCGGGGCGATGTCGCTATGGCCGATGATGTGGCGCGGGCTGATGCCCTGGCGTTTGCTGATGTCCGTGAGCAGAACAATCAGCGATTGCACCTGGGCTTCGCTGTAGGGATACCAGAGGCGACCGGTCGGAGTGTCCTTGAAGCCCGGATTGACGATCTCGATGCCGATCGAACTGGAGTTGAGCCAGGTACGGCCTTGCCATTCGCTTTCGCCGGCGTGCCAGGCCCGCAGGTTTTCGTCCATCAGTTTGTAGATGGTGGCGTTCTTGTCGTCGCCGATCAGGTAATGACTGCTGACTTCGCCGTGGGTCAACAACTGCAATGAGCGTTCGAGCGAGGCGGAGGTGTAGTGCACGATCACGAACTGCACGCGACTGTCGTGATTGACCGAAGGATGGCTGGTGTCAAAACGCGGGCCGCTGGCACAACCGGCCAGGAGGATCAGCGACGCGAGCAGGGTAAAAAATTTCATGGCAGAGGGCAGTACACGCAAGACGATAATGCAACAGTGTAACGTATCGCCTTGCGCTTCGACGCTTAAAGGGCTGATTTAAACAATATGGAACAATTGCCTCAGCCCAGCTCCACCCGGTTACGCCCTGCGTTTTTCGCCCGGTAAAGCGCCTGATCGGCTCTTTTGAGCACCAGATCGCTGTGTTCTCCCGGCCGGAACGCTGCCAGACCCATGGAAACCGTGATCGTGACGCGCTCGCCCTTGAAGTGAAACGGGCAGGCTTCGATGGAGGCGCGCAGGCTTTCCAGGAGTTTGGCACCGACGGCCGGCGGAGTGGCCGGCAGCAGCAATACAAATTCCTCTCCACCGAATCGGGCAATGAAGTCGCTGCCACGCAGGCGTTTGCGCAGCACCGTCGCGATGATCTTCAACACCTTGTCGCCGGCGAGGTGGCCGTAGTTATCGTTGATCCGTTTGAAGTGATCGAGGTCGAGCATGGCCAGGCTCAGGGTGTTGCCGTGCTGCTGCCATTGGGCGATTTCATGTTCGAGCCGTTCGGTCCAGGCGGCGCGGTTGGGCAGGCCGGTGAGCGGATCGATCAGGGCTTTCTGGCGCTGCTCTTCAAGGTGTTCGCGATAGCCCAGCGCTTCCTGCTCCATGTGCGCGACGCGCTCGGCCAGGCTTTTCAGGCGTCCGGCGACTTCCTGTTCTCGGGCGTCACGCTGCTTCTGGTGCTGATCCATCGTGCCGAGCAGGCCTTCGAGGTGGTTTTCCAGCACTTGCTTGAGATCATCCAGATCGGCCGCTTCCTGCACGCTGTTCTGCAAGCCGTCGACCTGTTCGCGGATCTGCGTGTCCATCGCCCGCGCCGCGGAGCTGTTGTCGGCGTGGCCTTCGCTGGCGGCCTGCAAGTTGCTCTGGAACGCTTCGAGGCGTTCGTTGAGTTGCTGCAAATAAGCTTCGAATTCGTGCTGGCCGCTGTCGGTAATCGCCAGCATCAAGGTCGCCAGATCGTCGAGGATCGGCAGCAGTTCGTACCAGTTCAGACCGTTTTTCAGGCGATCGCGCATGGCTTCGGCTTGCGGGCGGTGGCGCTCCGGCAGGGTCAGGTCGTCCAGCAACCCGATCAGCGTGTCTTCGATGTGTTTGGCGACCGAGCTGTAGGACGGTTCCGGCGAGTCCGGCAGGGCGTAAAGGATGTCGTGCTCGGATTGCTCGGGATCGATTGCGGCCAATGCCTGGGCGATGGGCTCGGGCAGGGGCAGGCTGTCGAGGATCACGGGCGGCGGGGTATCGCCGGGGTGGATCAGTTCGTCCGGGTTGATGGCTGTTGGCACTGCCGGCGCGAAAACCGGAGGAGGCGTGAAGGCTTGGGGCTCCGGTTCAGGCTCGGCGGGTTCTGGCTCGCTGGGGGCGGAGGGTGATTCGGTGAGGATTCTGGCCGCCTCGAAGGCCACCACCTCCGGCTCCGCATGATACTCGGGGGTTGGCTCCGGAATTTTCGCTGGTTCGGCCACGGGGGCGGCGACCGGTGCTTGGCTGACGGGCGCAGTGGCGACTGGTTCGGCGGTCGTGACAGGCGCTTCCTGCAAGGGCGCGGTTTCGTGCGTGGCGGGCAGTTGCTCTGGCTGTGCGGGCGGTGCGGCCACGGCAGGCTGGGTCGCCGTCGCAGGCGTTTCCTCGTTGTCGCGGCTGCCGAACAGACGCTGTAACAATCCGGGGCGTCCCGTTTCTGTCGGGGCCTCCAGCTGGCTCAAGGCCTTGCCCTGCAAGCCGCTGAGTTCGCTGAGCAGCAGCGGCATCTCCCTGGCCTGGCTCACCCGGCCGTCCAGCTGCTTGGCGAATTTCTTCAGCGGCTGGGCCACATCGCGGGGCAGGGGCAGGGATTGCAACTGAGTGACCAGCGCAGTCAGTGCAGTGCTGACCTGTTCGATCCGGGTTTCCCGGCGCTGCTCGGAATCGAGCACGGCCTTTTCCAGGCGCGGCAGCAGGGCGGCGAGTCCAGCGTCCATGTCATCGGTGCGCACTACGTCGCGCATCTCTTTCATGCACTGATCGACCACGCGATCAGTGCCTTCCGCCGCCAGGGTGCTGCGTACCAGACCACGGCGCAGCAGGTCGAGCCGGGCGTCCCATCGACGTTCGAGCTTTTCCTGTTGTTCGATGCTTTTGAGGTATTTCTCTTTCCAGCGCTGGGCTTCGTCGCTCATTCAGGGGTTCCGCGAAGGGCAGTGCTCAACGCGGGCAATGCATCGGCCGTGAGCGAACCCGGCAGACGAATCTCTACCGCGACCGGCAGGTGATCGGAAATCGGTTGTGCCAGCACTTCGACCTTTTCCAGGGTCAGGGTCGGGCTGAGCAGAATATGGTCCAGGCAGCGCTGGGGGCGCCAGCTGGGGAATGTCGCTTCGAGTTGCGGGGCCAGCAGGCCGAGGTCGCGCAACGGCGAGTGTTGCAGCAGATCGCTGGCGTGGGTGTTCATGTCGCCCATCAGCACCTGATGCTTGTAGCCTCCGATCAGTTCGCGGATGTAGGCCAGTTGCATGCTGCGCACGCGAGCGCCGAGCGCCAGGTGCATCATCACCACCACCAGCGCTTCCGGGCCTTCGCCGAAGCGCACCAGAATCGCTCCGCGTCCCTTCGGACCCGGCAGCGGATGGTCTTCGATCGCCCACGGCCGCAGGCGACTGAGCACGCCATTGCTGTGCTGGGCCAGTCGGCCAAGGTTGCGATTGAGTTGTTGATACCAGTAGGGGAAGGCACCGAGCTGAGCCAGGTGTTCGACCTGATTGACGTAGCCTGAACGCAGGCTGCCGCCATCGGCTTCCTGCAGGGCGACCAGATCGAAGTCGCCGAGCAGATTGCCGATCTTTTGCAGATTGCTGGAGCGCCCGGGGTGCGGCAGCAGATGCTGCCAGCTGCGGGTCAGGTAGTGCCGATAGCGCTCGGTGCTGATGCCGACCTGAATATTGAAGCTGAGCAAGCGCAGACGGCTGTCTGCGGGCAGGCCCGTCGATTCCAGGTGATGCTCGTTGACCTGCGGATCATGCAGGCCAACGACGCGTTCGGTTCCCCAGCGGCGCATGGCGATTGCCGCGCTTAGTTGGCGGCTGCCTTGTTGGTCGCTCGCTCTTTGGCCACCAGTTGGTCAGCCAGTTTCAGCGCCTGTTCGGCACCGCCGGCAGAGCCGATGTCGAAGCGGTACTTACCGTTGACGATCATGGTTGGAACACCGGAGATTTCATACTTCTTGGCCAGTTCGCGGGCTTTCACGATCTGCCCCTTGATGGCGAACGAATCGAAGGTCGCCAGGAACTTGTCCTTGTCCACGCCTTGAGTGGCGAGGAAGTCGGCCATGTCGTTCTTGTCGGTCAGTTTCTTGTGTTCTTTCTGGATCGCGTTGAATACGGCAGCGTGCACGTTGTGCTCGACGCCCATGGCTTCCAGGGTCAGGAACATCTGGCCGTGAGCGTCCCACGGGCCACCGAACATCGCAGGAATGCGTACGAAGTTGACGTCGGACGGCAGTTTTTCAACCCACGGATTGATCACAGGCTCGAACGCGTAGCAGTGCGGGCAGCCATACCAGAACAGCTCGACCACTTCGATCTTGCCAGGCACGGCGACCGGTACCGGGTTGCTCAGTTCGACGTAAGGGGCAGCAGGGGCTTCGGCGGCCTGGGCGGTCACGCCGAACAGGCTGGCAGCGACGAGGGCGGCGCTGATGATCAGATTACGCATGCTTTACTCCTGGACAATTTTGGTCGCCTCGCGCGACCTGTTTTCAGACAGATCCTGGCGGGCATGAGTTCTGTAGTGTAACGGCAGCGGCCACAAAAAAGGGCGGCCAAAGCCACCCTTTTTATACTTGCCGCGACGGATTAATCGAGCGTTAACGTGACAGGCGTTGGCCATTGCACACAACGCTCGAATCGCGCGTCTTAGTGCAGGCCCTGAATGTAGCTGGAGACTGCCGCGATGTCTTCGTCGCTCAGCTTGCGGGCGATGGTGCGCATGGTCATCGCGTCGCCGTCGTTGCTGCGGCCGGCTTCTTCCTTGCGGAAATCGGTCAGTTGCTTGGCGATGTACTGAGCGTGTTGGCCACCCAGGTGCGGGAAGCCGGCGGCTGCATTGCCGGCGCCGTTAGGCGAGTGGCAACCGGTGCAGGCTGGCAGGCCTTTCTCGAGGTTGCCACCACGGAACAGGGCTTCACCGCGAGCGACGATCTTCGGATCGGCGGCGCCGACGCTGCCTTTCTGGCTGGCGAAGTAAGCGGCGATGTCGGCCAGGTCCTGATCGCTCAGGTTGGTCAGCAGGCCGGTCATTTCCAGAACGGTGCGCTTGCCCGACTTGATGTCATGCAATTGCTTGGTCAGGTAGCGTTCACCCTGTCCGGCCAGCTTTGGAAAGTTTGGCGCCATGCTGTTGCCATCCGGGCCATGGCAGGCGCCGCATACGGCGGCTTTTGCCTGGCCTGCGGCTGCATCACCGGCAGCATGGGCGAAGCCTGAGATTCCCACGGTCAACAGCAGACTCACGATCAGTTTGTTCATCAGCTAATCCAACTACGGCTAAGGGTTAAGAGTTATGGACCGGGCTTACTCTCGCTCATCCAGAGGATGAGGGCCTGGTAATCCTCGGCACTGCAGTCCATGCACAAACCACGCGGCGGCATCGCCTTGAAACCCTGGGTCACGTGTTGCACCAGCGTCTCCATACCTTTCGCCAACCTCGGCGTCCAAGCTTCCTGATCGCCTCTTTTGGGCGCCATGGGTAGTTGGCCGGAATGACAGGCTCCACAAACACGGTTGTACACGGCTTCCGGATCCTGTGTAGCCTGTGCGCTGTAAAGCGGCATCAAGACTCCGGCAGCCAGCAGCCATTTCGTCATAAAACGACCTTTTCAGGGTTGAGAGCGTTCTGCGTTCTAATGCGCAATCAAGGTCTGTCGCTCTCGTGAACTTCATCCTTCGCTGGGACAAAGCACACACAAAATCTGCGGCATTATATACTGGCGTCACTGAAACGGAAGCGACACCGCGTTCCGCGCCTAATCCCGGCGCCGCCCACATCGGAAATCCCATGCAACTCAAGAATCCCATCCTCGGCCTGTGCCAACAGTCCACGTTCATGCTCAGTGCCGCCAAAGTCGATCAGTGCCCCGACGACGAAGGCTTCGAAGTGGCGTTCGCCGGTCGTTCCAACGCCGGTAAATCCAGCGCGCTGAACACTCTGACTCACGCCAGCCTGGCGCGCACCTCGAAAACCCCGGGTCGCACACAGCTGTTGAACTTCTTCAAGCTAGACGATGAACGGCGTCTGGTCGACCTCCCGGGCTACGGTTATGCAAAAGTACCGATCCCGCTCAAGCAACACTGGCAGCGTCACCTTGAGGCCTACCTCGGTGGCCGCGAGAGTTTGAAGGGTTTGATTCTGATGATGGACATCCGTCATCCAATGACCGACTTCGACCTGCTGATGCTCGACTGGGCCGTCGCGGCCGGCATGCCGATGCACATCCTGCTGACCAAGGCCGACAAACTGACCTACGGCGCAGCCAAGAACACGCTGCTCAAGGTGCAGTCGGAAATCCGTAAGGGTTGGGGCGATCTGGTGACGATCCAGCTCTTCTCCGCACCAAAACGCATGGGCCTGGAAGAGGCCTACACTGTGTTGGCGGGCTGGATGGAACTGGCGGACAAAGGCGCCGAAGCGGCGACAGAGGCAGAATAAGGGGATTTCAAAACTGTCTGTGTTGCTGTCAGGCAAGGCAAAAGCATCGCTAAAAAGCGGAGTTTAGGGGACCTAAATGAGCATTTTTAGCGATGCTTTTAACGCAGTCTGGCGGCGCCACAGGCAGTTTTGAGGCAAAAAAAAGCCCCGGACTTCATATGGGGAGGGAGAAGTTCCGGGGTTTAAGTTCCGAACCGCTAGGGCGGGGTTCAGATATCTGCCAACACTTAACACAACATAGGAGCATCGAAGGGCTTCACCAGCCATTCACTATCTCTGAGTGTCCTGTCGCAAGATTAGTTCAGAATCTTTTCAAAAAACTTTGGAATAAGCTCAAGAACGATCAGGCCTAAGCGCTTTTCGATGCCCTTGCCGCGACGCTCCGTCGCGGCAAAGCCCCGTCCCAGACGCCTCAGTGCGCCTCGTCCCAGTTGTTGCCAACTCCCACTTCCACCAGCAACGGCACGTCCAGTTTTGCCGCTTCGCTCATGTGCACACGAATTTCTTCGCGAACCTGATCGACAAGATCCTCGCGAACCTCCAGCACCAGTTCGTCGTGCACCTGCAGGATGACTTTGGCGTCCAGCCCGGAAGCGCTCAGCCAGTTATCCACCGCCACCATGGCTTTCTTGATGATGTCTGCTGCGGTGCCCTGCATCGGCGCGTTGATCGCCGTACGTTCGGCGGCAGCGCGTTCCTGCGGCTTGTTGGAGTTGATGTCTGGCAGATACAGGCGACGACCGAAGATCGTTTCCACAAAGCCTTGGTCTGCTGCCTGGGCGCGGGTGCGATCCATGTATTCACGAACGCCCGGATAACGCGCGAAGTAGGTGTCGATGTAGGCCTTGGCGGTCTTGGTGTCGACGCCGATGTCCTTGCCCAGCTTCTGCGCGCCCATGCCGTAGATCAGGCCGAAGTTGATTGCCTTGGCGCCACGGCGCTGGTCGGACGACACTTCGTTCAGTTCGACCTTGAACACTTCGGCCGCGGTGGCGGTGTGCACGTCCAGATTGTTGCGGAACGCGTTCATCAAGCCTTCGTCGCGAGACAGGTGGGCCATGATCCGCAGTTCGATCTGCGAGTAGTCCGCTGCCAGCAGCTTGTAGCCTTTCGGCGCGACGAACGCCTGGCGGATGCGTCGGCCTTCAGCAGTGCGCACAGGAATGTTCTGCAGGTTCGGATCGCTCGACGACAGGCGACCGGTCGATGCCACAGCCTGATGGTACGAAGTGTGGATACGCCCGGTACGCGGGTTGATCTGCTCCGGCAGGCGATCGGTGTAGGTGCTTTTCAGCTTGCTCATGGAGCGGTGTTCCATCAGCACTTTCGGCAAGCGGTGATCGTCTTCGGCCAGTTTCGCCAACACTTCTTCGGCGGTGGACGGCTGGCCCTTGGCGGTCTTCTTCAGCACCGGCAGGCCGAGTTTTTCGTAGAGGATCACGCCCAGTTGCTTCGGCGAACCGAGGTTGAATTCTTCACCGGCGATCTCGAACGCTTCACGCTCCAACGCGACCATCTTGTTGCCCAGTTCAATGCTCTGGATGCCGAGCAGCTCAGCGTCGACGAACGCGCCCTGGCGCTCGATGCGAGCAAGCACCGGCACCAGCGGGATCTCGATATCGGTCAGTACGCTGGCCAGGCTCGGGATGGCGCTCAGCTTCTCGAACAGCGTCTGGTGCAGGCGCAGGGTCACGTCGGCATCTTCGGCGGCGTATGGGCCAGCCTGTTCCAGGGCGATCTGGTCGAAGGTCAGTTGCTTGGCGCCTTTGCCGGCGATGTCCTGGAAGCTCACGGTGGTGTGATCCAGGTACTTTTGCGCCAGGCTGTCCATGTCGTGACGGGTGGCGGTGGAGTTGAGCACGTAGGACTCAAGCATCGTGTCGAAGGCAATTCCGCGCACGGTGATGCCTTCGTTCAGATCGCCACCGATGGCGCAGTTGGCCAGGATGTTCATGTCGAACTTGGCGTGCTGTCCGACCTTGAGCTTGTTCGGGTCTTCAAGGATCGGCTTGAGTGCGCGCAGCACGGTGTCGCGATCCAGTTGCTCCGGCACGCCGATGTAGGAGTGGGTCAGCGGGATGTAGGCCGCTTCGTTGGCCTGCACCGCGAAGGACAAGCCGACCAGTTGCGCCTGCTGCGCATCGATCCCGGTGGTTTCGGTGTCGAAGGCGAACAGCTTGGCGTTCTTCAGTTTTTCCAGCCAGACGTCGAATCGCGCCTGATCGAGGATGGTTTCGTACGCGGCTTCAGCCGGAGCGGCAGGCGCTTCTTCTTCGGCTGGCGCGCTGAACAGATCGCCGGCCGGCGCAGGCTCGGTGGCAGCGCTCAGCTCCAGACGCTTGGCGTCTCGCTCCAGATCGTTGATCCAGCTCTTGAACTCCAGCAGGGTGTAGAGCTCGTAGAGTTTGGCCGAATCTTCCGGGCCCATTTGCAGGTCGTCGAGGCCGATATCCAGCGGCACGTCGACCTTGATGGTCGCCAGTTGATAGGAGAGGAAGGCCATCTCCTTGTGCTCTTCGAGCTTGGCCGGCAGGGTCTTGGCGCCGCGAATCGGCAGGGTCGGCACGATGTCGAGCTGCGCATACAGCTCGGTCAGGCCGCCGTTGACGCCCACCAGCAGGCCGGAAGCGGTTTTCGGGCCGATGCCGGGAACGCCGGGGATGTTGTCGGAAGAATCGCCCATAAGGGCCAGATAATCGATGATCTGCTCCGGAGCGACGCCGAATTTCTCCTTCACGCCTTCCACGTCCATCGAACTACCGGACATGGTGTTGACCAAGGTAATGTGGCCATCGACCAGTTGCGCCATGTCCTTGTCGCCGGTGGAGATGATCACCGGGCGGTCGGCGGCCGCGCTGCTGCGGGCCAGGGTGCCGATCACGTCATCGGCCTCGACGCCTTCGACGCACAGCAGCGGGAAACCGAGGGCGATCACGCTCTGGTGCAGCGGCTCGATCTGCACGCGCATGTCGTCGGGCATGCTTGGGCGGTTGGCCTTGTATTCGGCGTACATCTCATCGCGAAATGTCCCACCCTTGGCGTCGAACACCACGGCGAACGGGCTGTCCGGATACTGCTTGCGCAGGCTCTTGAGCATGTTCAGCACGCCTTTGACCGCACCGGTCGGCAGGCCTTTGGAGGTGGTCAGCGGTGGCAGCGCGTGAAAGGCGCGGTACAGGTAAGACGAACCGTCCACCAGGACGAGGGGGGCTTGGCTCATGAGCAGAATCAACCTTTTCGGCGGGCCCGGCGCTAGAATAGCGGGACCGTTGACGACAAAGGGACAAGGTTATCATGCGTACGTTAAATCGCTTGCTGCTGGTCAGTCTGATTGCTGTCTCACCGCTGGCCGCGATCGCGGCGGATGATGCGCCGTCGTCGGAGCCGGAAGTTACCATTAGCACGCACACGGAAGGCGACAAGGTCATTCAGGAATACAGCCGGAGTGGATTCGTGTATGCGATCAAGGTCACACCGAAGGGCGGCAAGCCCTATTTCCTGGTGCGCGCCGATGGTACGGACGCGAACTACATCCGGTCCGACCAGCCGGATATGCTGATTCCGTCGTGGGAAATCTTTACCTGGAAGTAAGTTTCCTGACTTTTAATCGGCGCCGTTTGATGGCGGCGCCAGAACTGAGCAGTTTTTAACCATGTCTGTGTTCACCCCCCTGGCTCGGCCCGAGCTGGAAACCTTTCTCGCCCCTTACGGGCTCGGCCGTCTGCTCGATTTCCAGGGGATCGCCGCCGGCAGCGAAAACACCAATTTCTTCATCAGCATGGAAAGGGGCGAGTTCGTCCTGACCCTGGTCGAGCGCGGCCCGGTGCAGGAAATGCCGTTCTTCATCGACCTGCTCGACGTCCTCCACGAAGCCGACCTGCCGGTGCCTTACGCGCTGCGCACCACTGACGGCGAGGCCCTGCGCGAGCTGAAAGGCAAGCCAGCGCTGCTGCAACCGCGCCTGGCCGGCAAGCACATCAAGCAGGCCAACGCCCAGCATTGCGCGCAGGTCGGTGAGTTGCAGGCGCACCTGCACTTGGCGACCCAAGGCGACAACATGATCAAGCGCAAGACCGATCGTGGCCTGGACTGGATGCTGGAAGAGGGCACGCAGTTTCTTTCGCACCTGAGCGATGAGCCGCGGGCGCTGCTGCAGAAGGCGCTGGACGAAATCACTCAACAGAAAGAGAAAATTCTCGCGCTGCCTCGGGCGAACATCCACGCCGACCTGTTCCGCGACAACGCGATGTTCGAAGGCACGCACCTGACCGGGCTGATCGACTTCTACAACGCCTGCTCCGGGCCGATGCTCTATGACGTGGCGATTGCCCTGAACGACTGGTGTTCGGACGATGACGGCCTGATCGACGGCCCGCGTGCGCGTGCGTTCCTGGGTGCCTACGCGGCACTGCGACCGTTCACGGCAGCCGAAGCCGAGCTGTGGCCGACCATGCTGCGAGTGGCGTGCGTGCGGTTCTGGCTATCCCGTCTGATTGCGGCGGAATCGTTCGCCGGGCAGGACGTGTTGATTCACGATCCGAAAGAGTTCGAGCATCGTCTGGCGCAGCGTCAGACGGTCAGTACGCCGCTACCTTTCGCCCTGTAAAAGAAAAAACCGCAGCCTGTGCAGGCTGCGGTTTTTTTGTATCAGAGCGATTCGAGACAACCCGCCAGATCATTCCCCAGCTTCTCCAGCACTTGCTCGTAACCCTGAGCCGTCGCTGGCGTGTACCCGCCCAACGCATCCAGTTCCGCCAGCTTCACCGGCAGGCCTGCCACCAGGGTTTCGGCCAAGCGTGGGCGCAACGGCGGCTCACTGAACACGCAGGTCTTGCCGACTTCCTGCAAGCGCGCGCGCATCGCCGCCACATGCTGGGCGCCGGGCTGCACTTCCGCCGCGACGCTGAACACGCCGGTGTGTTTCAGGCCGTAGGCGTCTTCGAAGTAGTCGAAGGCTTCGTGGAAGACGAAGTAGGGTTTGCCTTCAACACTGGCCAGGCGTTTCTTCAAACGCTGATCCAGTGCATCCAGACGCTCATCGAACGCTTTGGCATTGCTCTGATAGCGCTCGGCATTGGCCGGGTCGGCGGCGCTCAGGTCAGCGGCCATTTTGTCGGCAATAACCCGCGCGTTCACCGGCGATAGCCACAAATGCGCATCGAGGCTGCCCGGGCGATGGTCGTGATCGTGTTCGTCGGCTTCTTCGGCATGGGAATGGCTGTCTGCGGCGAAGCGGCGCAGTTTCATGCCCGGCAGATCCTGCACGGCAACGCTCGGCAGCGTACGACCGTTCAGCACGCGAGGCAGGAATCCTTCCATGTCCGGGCCGATCCAGTACAGCAGGTCCACCGATTGCACCTTGCGCACGTCGGACGGACGCAACGCGTAGTTATGCGGCGAAGCCCCCGGTGGCAGCAGCACTTCCGGAATCGCCACGCCGTCCTGCACCGCAGCGGCAATCAGTTGCAGGGGCTTGATGCTGGTGAGGACTCTGACCTCGGCCTGAGCCGGACCGATCAGCAGAAAACCGGTGATGAATACGACAAAAACAGAAAAAAGTCGGGACACGATGACCACTCAATGAGGCGAGAACGGGTAACATAATAACGTCTCTAACCAAACTCGTCGCCGCTCATGCCTATTACACCGATTGCCAGCCGTCCCCACGACCACTCGCACTGCGTTCACAGCGCGCTGTCCGAGGCCGATGCCCTGTGTGCACAGAAAGGTCTGCGCCTGACCGCGTTGCGCCGGCGGGTGCTGGAACTGGTCTGGCAGAGCCACAAGCCGCTGGGTGCCTACGACATTCTGGCGGTGCTCAGCGAGCAGGACGGCCGCCGCGCTGCGCCGCCGACCGTGTACCGGGCGCTTGATTTCCTGCTGGAAAACGGTCTGGTGCACCGCATCTCCTCGCTGAACGCCTTCGTCGGCTGCGTTCACCCGAAACATTCGCACCAGGGCCAATTCCTGATCTGCCGCGAATGCCATGCCGCCATCGAGCTTGAGCAAAAAACCATCAGCGACGCCATCGTTCACAGCGCCAAGGATGTCGGCTTCATCGTCGAGGCCCAGACCGTGGAAGTGGTCGGCCTCTGCTCCGGTTGCCGGGGGGCTTGATGAGCGATGCGCTGATCCGTCTGGAGCAGGTGGCTGTCCGGTTTGCCGGGCAGAACGTGCTGGACAACATTCACCTGAGCGTCGAACCGGGGCAGATCGTCACCCTGATCGGCCCCAACGGCGCCGGCAAGACCACGCTGGTGCGCGCCGTGCTCGGGCTGTTGAAGCCCGACAGCGGCAGCGTCTGGCGCAAGCCGAAACTGCGCGTCGGTTACATGCCGCAAAAACTCCACGTCGATCCAACCTTGCCGCTTTCGGTGCTGCGCTTTCTGCGCCTGGTGCCGGGCGTCGATCGCCCGCGTGCGCTGGCGGCACTCAAGGAAGTCGGCGCCGAGCACGTCATCGACAGCCCGGTGCAAAGCGTTTCCGGCGGTGAAATGCAGCGAGTGCTGCTGGCCCGTGCCTTGTTGCGCGAGCCGGAGCTGCTGGTGCTCGACGAGCCGGTGCAAGGCGTCGATGTCGCCGGGCAAGCCGAACTGTACAGCCTGATCACCCGTCTGCGTGACCGTCACGGCTGCGGCGTGCTGATGGTGTCTCACGATCTGCATCTGGTGATGAGCACTACCGATCAGGTGGTGTGCCTCAACCGTCACGTCTGCTGCTCCGGGCATCCCGAGCAGGTCAGTGGCGATCCGGCCTTCGTCGAGCTGTTCGGCAACAATGCGCCGAGCCTGGCGATCTATCACCACCATCATGACCACGCCCACGACCTGCACGGTTCGGTGGTCAAAGGGCCCCTGTCGGCTCAACCTCACGTTCACGGAGATAGCTGCAAGCATGGCTGATTTTCTGTTCTACGCCCTGCTTGCAGGTCTGGCGCTGGCGGTGGTCGCGGGGCCGCTGGGCTCGTTCGTAGTCTGGCGGCGCATGGCCTATTTCGGCGATACGCTGTCTCACGCCGCATTGCTCGGCGTGGCGCTGGGTTTTCTGCTGGATGTCAGCCCGACCGTGGCGGTGACCGTTGGCTGCCTGTTGCTGGCGGTGCTGCTGGTGACCTTGCAGCAGCGTCAGCCGCTGGCCTCCGACACGCTGTTGGGCATTCTTGCACCGAGCACGCTCTCTCTCGGGCTGGTGGTACTAAGCTTCATGCATGAAGTGCGGATCGACCTGATGGCCTATCTGTTCGGCGACCTGCTGGCGATCAGCCCGACCGATCTGGCGTGGATCCTCGGCGGCAGCGCGGCGGTGCTGATATTGCTGGTGACGCTGTGGCGCCCGCTGCTGGCGATCACCGTGCACGAAGAACTGGCCAAAGTCGAAGGCCTGCCGGTGGCCGGTCTGCGCATGGCGCTGATGCTGTTGATCGCAGTGGTGATCGCGGTGGCGATGAAAATCGTCGGTGTGTTGCTGATTACTTCGCTGTTGATCATCCCGGCGGCTGCGGCACAACGTCACGCCCGTTCGCCGGAGCAGATGGCACTGGGCGCGAGCGTGCTGGGCATGCTCGCCGTGTGTGGCGGGCTGGCGCTGTCCTGGTTCAAGGACACCCCGGCGGGCCCGTCAATCGTTGTGACGGCGGCCGCACTGTTTCTGCTGAGTTTTGTTCTGCCCCGTCGAGGGGTGTAGACTTGCTCGTTTTTTGCGCAAATAGAGAGTCGCAGGAATGAAGCCGTTCGCCTCCCGTTATCTGCTCCTTGTGGCCTTTTCAGTGCTGCTGGGCGCCTGCCAAAGCACGCCGCCGGTGGCCGAAGTCCCCGATGCGCGGGCTACGGCCCTCGCACAGCTGGAGCAAAGCCTGGCCAGCAGCGAACTGGCCACTGCCGAAGACCAATTGGCAGCCTTGCAGGCCGAAACACCCAACGATCAATCCCTTGAGCAATACCAGCGTCAGTTGGCCGAAGCCTATCTGCGTCGTAGCCAGATCGTTCTGCAGAAGGGTGATGTGAATGCGGCCGCAACCGCATTGGCTCGTGCCCGCGTGCTGATGCCCAAGGCCCCGGCGCTGACCGGTGGCGTCAATGGCGCCATCACCGAAGCGCGCAAGGCCGAGCTGGAGAAAGCCGAAGCAGCGCTGCAAGCCGCTGAAGCCAAGCCGAAAGCCAAGGTGATCGATCCGACCGCCGAGAGCACCACGGTTGCGTTGAACATCACCGATAGCCGCAAACTTCGCCGTCAACTGGATGCGATCGCCGCCGATGTGGTGAATTACGACTGTGCGGTGAGCATTCAGGCTCCGCGCACCAATGATTACCCTTGGCTGGCGACGTTGATCACCAAGCGCGTGAAGAAGCTCGATCCGGATTTCGATCTGCAAATCAAAAAGCAGATTCTGCGCAGCGTTCCTGCTCAAGTAGTCTTGAGTCCTCGCAAGCCATAAGAAATCGCGAGCAGGCTCGCTCCCACAGGTACAACATGATTCCTGTGGGAGCGAGCCTGCTCGCGATGACTATTTCAGGCATTACAAAACTATCAGGCCGGAATCGCCTTGGCCTTGGCTTCCCTATCCCAAACCCGATGCTGCCCGATCGCAGCAAAGAATGGCTTGGTCAGCGCGCCAACATCCTTGCCTTCTAGCAACCCCGCATCCGCCTCCAGCTTCAGCACATCTAGCAACTGTTTGGCCTCGCCATGCAGCGCAATCGCCTTCAAGTGTTTGTACGCCTCCAGCAGGTAATGCAACGCCACGCCGTCACCGCTCAATGCCTTGACCGACGCCGCGCCACCCGGCACGAACACCGCGTCGAACGCCACCGAAGGCAAACCTTCCATCGACGCATCCACCGCCAGGCTTTTGCCATCGGCGGTTTTCACCGGCGCTGAGGTCGGGCCGAGCAATTTGGCGTGCGCACCTTCTGCCGACAGCGCTTTCTTCATCGCATCGATGGCCGCACCATCGACGCCGTTGGCCGCAAGGATTGCGACTTTTCGCGTCTTGATATTCTCCGGCAGCAGGTTGGCCTGACTCAGCGATGGCGAGCGATCCAGTGATGTTTTCGGCACGTCGACCGTGCCTTTGGCCGGTGCTGGCAACCCCAGGTTTTGCGCCACGCGCTTGGCCAGTTCCAGATCGATGTTGGCCAGGATCTCGTTCACTTCCCGCGCCCGAATGTGCTCGCGTTCAACCTTGCCCAGTTCGAAGCTGTAAGCCGAGATGATGTGTTCCTGCTCGTGCTTGCTCATGCTCTTGAAGAACAGTCGCGCCTGGGAAAAGTGGTCGCTGAACGACTCGCTGCGCTGACGGATCTTGTTGGCGTCGATACGCTCCGGATAGCTCTCGAACCCACCGTCCTGCGCCGCCGGTGGGGTTTCTTTCGGCCAGCCGCCATCGATGGAGTTCGGCTCGTATGACGCGCGGCCCTTGTCGATCACCGTGCGGTGCTGGGCGTCGCGCTGGCCGTTGTGGAACGGTGCGACCGGGCGATTGATCGGCAGCTCATGGAAGTTCGGCCCGCCGAGTCGGCTGATCTGCGTGTCGGTGTAGGAAAACAGCCGACCTTGCAGCAGCGGGTCATTGGAGAAGTCGATCCCCGGCACGATATGACCGGGGCAGAACGCAACCTGCTCGGTCTCGGCGAAGAAGTTGTCCGGGTTGCGATTGAGGGTCATCTTGCCCAGCGGCGTGATCGGAACGATTTCCTCGGGAATCAGCTTGGTCGGGTCGAGGATGTCGAAATCGAAGTCGTGCTCGTTTTCTTCCTCGATGACCTGTACGCCGAGTTCCCATTCCGGGTAATCACCCATCTCGATGGCTTCCCAGAGATCGCGCCGGTGGTAGTCGGTGTCTTTACCCGCAAGCTTCTGCGCTTCGTCCCACACCAGCGAACAGGTGCCGGCGGTAGGGCGCCAGTGGAATTTGACGAAGCGCGATTTGCCCTCGGCGTTGATCAGCCGGAAGGTGTGCACGCCGAAGCCCTGCATGCTGCGCAGGCTTTTCGGGATGGCCCGGTCGGACATGGCCCAGATGACCATGTGCGCCGATTCCGGCACCAGCGACACGAAGTCCCAGAAGGTGTCGTGGGCCGAGCCGCCGGTGGGGATCTCGTTATGCGGCTCGGGTTTTACCGCGTGAACGAAGTCGGGAAACTTGATCGCGTCCTGTATGAAAAATACCGGCATGTTGTTGCCGACCAGATCGAAGTTGCCTTCGTCGGTGAAGAACTTCACGGCAAAACCACGCACGTCACGCACGGTGTCGCCGGAACCGCGTGGCCCCTGCACTGTGGAAAAACGCACGAACACCGGGGTTTTCTTCCCCGGATCCTGTAGGAAACCGGCCTTGGTCAGCGTCGAATGGTTCTCGTAGCTCTGAAAGAAACCATGAGCGCCGGTGCCGCGAGCGTGGACGATGCGCTCGGGAATCCGCTCATGGTCAAAGTGCGTGATCTTTTCACGCATGATGAAGTCTTCCAGCAGCGACGGCCCGCGAGCACCGGCCTTGAGGGTGTTCTGGTTGTCTGCGACCTTCACGCCCTGATTGGTGCGCAGGGCCTGGCCGGTGGCGTCGGAGCGAAATTTTTCCAGGCTGTCGAGTTTGGCGTTGGTGTTGGCGCGATCCGGAGTGTCGGTTCCGGCCAGCTCACTTTTGGATGGGACAGGTTTTTTGCTGCTCATCAGACGTAAACTCCTCGTTTGACCCCGGTGTTGCCGAGGCTCTTGAGTGGTTCCCGGGCACGGTGCCCGGAGTTTCAAGTCGCTTACTTAGTGACTGATGAGGGTTTTGGCCGTTCCTTTTTTATGACCTTTGATCGCGTTATTGCCAAATGAAAGGTTGAATGCGGAATAAATGCTAATAACCTCTATACGGACAGGCTAAAATGCGCGCCCGGCTAACCGCTGATCCTTTTCCAACGCGCCCCACAAGGTTCGCTACGTGATCGAGTTTCAAAACGTCCATAAGACTTACCGCGTCGCCGGTAAGGACATCACCGCGCTGCACCCGACCAGCTTCTCCATCGAGAACGGTCAGGTGTTCGGCCTGATTGGCCATTCCGGTGCGGGAAAAAGTACCCTGCTGCGTCTGATCAATCGCCTGGAGCAATCCAGTGGCGGCAAGATCATCGTCGACGGCGAAGAAGTCACCGCGCTGGACGCCAACGGCCTGCGCCGTTTCCGTCAGCAGGTCGGGATGATCTTCCAGCACTTCAACCTGCTGGCGTCCAAGACCGTGGCCGACAACGTCGCGCTGCCGCTGACCCTGGCCGGTGAACTGTCCCGCGCCGAGATCGACCAGCGTGTGGCCGAGTTGCTGGCGCGGGTCGGTCTGTCCGATCACGCCAAAAAGTACCCGGCACAGCTGTCCGGCGGTCAGAAGCAGCGCGTCGGCATCGCCCGCGCTCTGGCGACCAAGCCGAAAATCCTGTTGTGCGACGAGGCCACCAGCGCCCTCGACCCGCAGACCACGGCGTCGGTCCTGCAACTGCTGGCCGAGATCAACCGCGAACTGAAACTGACCATCGTCCTGATTACTCACGAGATGGATGTGATCCGCCGCGTGTGCGATCAGGTCGGCGTGATGGATGCCGGCGTGATCGTCGAGCAAGGTTCGGTGGCCGATGTGTTCCTGCATCCGAAGCACCCGACCACCAAGCGCTTTGTTCAGGAAAGCGAGCAGATCGACGAAAGCGAGCAGCGCGATGACTTCGCTCACGTGCCGGGCCGCATCGTGCGTCTGACCTTCCAGGGCGAAGCGACCTACGCGCCGTTGCTCGGTACAGTCGCCCGGGAAACCGGTGTGGACTACAGCATCCTGGCCGGTCGTATCGACCGCATCAAAGACATTCCTTACGGGCAATTGACCCTCGCCGTCACCGGTGGCGACATGGAAGCGGCGTTCGCCCGCTTCACCGCCGCTGACGTTCATATGGAGGTGTTGCGCTAATGGAAGACCTGATGAGTTTCTTCACCAATATCGACTGGTACGAAATCTGGCTCGCCACCGGCGACACCATGATGATGCTCGGCGGTTCGCTGCTGTTCACCGTGCTGCTCGGCCTGCCGCTGGGCGTGCTGCTGTTCCTGTGCAGCCCGCGTCAGTTGCTCGAAGCCAAAGGCGTGTACGCCTTGCTGTCGCTGGTGGTGAACATCTTGCGTTCGCTGCCGTTCATCATTCTGTTGATCGTGATGATCCCGTTCACCGTGCTGATCACCGGCACCTCGCTGGGCGTGGCCGGTGCGATTCCGCCGCTGGTAGTGGGTGCAACGCCGTTCTTCGCGCGGCTGGTGGAAACCGCCCTGCGTGAAGTCGATCGCGGCATCATCGAAGCGACCCAGTCGATGGGCGCGACCACTCGCCAGATCATCATGAACGCCTTGCTGCCGGAGGCCCGTCCGGGCATCTTCGCAGCGATTACGGTGACGGCGATTACACTGGTTTCCTACACGGCGATGGCCGGTGTGGTCGGCGCCGGTGGCCTCGGTGACCTGGCGATCCGTTTCGGCTATCAACGGTTCCAGACCGACGTGATGATCGTGACCGTGGTGTTGCTGCTGATTCTGGTGCAAGTGCTGCAAATGGTAGGCGACCGACTGGTCGTGCACTTCTCGCGCAAATAACCGGTTTTGTAATGACATGAGCCGGCCATTCGCTGGCAGGCGCCAGACGGGCGCCGTAAAAAGGAGTTAGCTGAATGAAAAAACTGATCGTTGCCCTGGCTGCCGTTGCAGCGTTCTCGGCCCACGCCGACGAAACCCTGACCGTTGCTGCCACCCCGGTGCCGCACGCGGAAATCCTCGAGTTCGTGAAGCCGGTACTGGCCAAAGAAGGCGTGGATCTGAAGGTCAAGGTCTTCACCGACTACGTTCAGCCAAACGTCCAGGTGGCCGAGAAGCGTCTGGACGCCAACTTCTTCCAGCACCAGCCGTACCTCGATGAGTTCAACAAGGCCAAGGGCACCAGCCTGGTTTCCGTGACCGGCGTGCACCTGGAGCCGCTGGGCGCCTACTCCAGCAAGTTCAAGAAAATCGAAGAGCTGCCAAGCGGCGCCAACGTGGTGATCCCGAACGACGCCACCAACGGCGGCCGTGCGCTGTTGCTGCTGGCCAAGGCCGGCGTGATCACCCTGAAGGATCCGACCAACATCCTGTCGACCGTCAAGGACATCGCCCAGAACCCGAAAGACCTGAAGATCCGTGAACTGGAAGCCGCGACCATCCCGCGCGTGCTGACCCAGGTCGACCTGGCGCTGATCAACACCAACTACGCGCTGGAAGCCAAGCTCGATCCGTCCAAGGATGCGCTGGTCATCGAAGGCAACGACTCGCCTTACGTGAACATCCTCGTGTCCCGCGCGGACAACAAGGACAGCGACGCCATGAAGAAACTGGCCGCCGCCCTGCACAGCCCGGAAGTGAAGAAATTCATTACCGAGAAGTACAAAGGCGCGGTGTTGCCGGCGTTCTGATTTGATCGTGCCCATGCTCTGCGTGGGAACGATCAAAACGAAAAGGGGACGCCAGTGGCGTCCCCTTTTTTGTGCGTTCATTTTTACTTGCGGTTAAGCATCACCGGCAACTGCGCAACCAGCTTGGCATTATTCAAAGGCGCCCGAATAAACCCGCGCTGCGTACCATCAGGCCCGATCACCGCCAGGTTCCCACTGTGATCCACCGTGTAATTCGGCTTGCTGGTATCCGCCGGAATGAACGGAATGCTCACCGCGTTCGCCACCTTCTGCAGCTCGTCGATCGACTTCGGCGTCAGGCCGATGAACTGTGGATCGAAATAACCCAGGTACTGCTTCAACTGCGCGGGGTTGTCGCGGTTCGGATCGACGCTGACCAGCACGATCTGCAATTTATCCACAGCATCCTTCGGCAGTTCGCTTTTGATCTGGCGCAGCTGGGCGAGGGTGGTCGGGCAGATGTCCGGGCAGAAGGTGTAGCCGAAGAACAGCAGGCTCCACTTGCCCTTGAGCTCGTTGACCGTGACCGGCTGGCCGTCCTGATTGGTCATCGTCACGTCCGGCAGATTGCGGCTCTGCGGCAGCAGGATGATGCCGGCGTCGATCAGTGCGGTCGGGTCGCCCTGGCCCTTGCCGCTCAGCACTTTGTTGACGGTCAGGCCGAGGATCAGCGCGATCACGGCGACGAGGATGAAGACGGTTTTCTGGGTTCGAGTCATAGGTTCAACAGTAAGTAGTGGTCTACGAGCAGGGCGATGAACAGCAGAAACAAGTACCAGATAGAGTACTTGAAGGTGTTGATCGCCGCGTGCGGCCGAGTGCCACGGTACAGCACCACGGCCCATTGCAGAAACCTCGCGCCCAGCCCGAGCGCGCAGATCAGGTACAGCAGGCCGCTCATGTGGATCACATACGGCAACAGGCTGACCGCCAGCAGGGCGAAGGTGTACAGCAGAATGTGCACCTTGGTGTAGTGCTCGCCGTGGGTGACCGGCAGCATCGGAATGTCGGCCTTGGCGTATTCCTCCTTGCGATGGATCGCCAGCGCCCAGAAGTGCGGCGGGGTCCAGGCGAAGATGATCAGCACCAGCAGCAGCGGTTCGGCGCTGACGTGGCCGGTGGCGGCGGTCCAGCCGAGCAGTGGCGGGGCAGCGCCGGCAAGACCGCCGATGACGATGTTTTGCGGCGTCGCGCGCTTGAGGAAACCGGTGTAGATCACCGCGTAGCCGAGCAGCGAAGCCAGGGTCAGCCATGCGGTCAGCGGATTGGTGAAGGTCAGCAGCAAGGCCTGGCCGAGCAGCGCCAGCACCAGCGCAAAGGTCAGTGCCGCCGTGGGCGAAACCCGGCCCTCGGCCAACGGCCGTTTATGGGTGCGGGCCATGACCGCATCGATGCGCCGGTCCACCACATGATTGACCGCCGCCGCGCCACCGGCACACAACGCGATCCCCAGATTGCCGAACACCAGCACCGTCCATGGCACCCCGGCGCGGGTCGCGAGGAACATGCCCACCAGCGAGGTGATCAGCATCAACACCACAACTTTCGGTTTGGTCAGCTCCAGGTAATCACGCCACAGCGCCTGCGCCGGACGTTCGCCGATCAGAATCGCCATGGCGTCTCTCCTTTAATAGTGATGGGCGCCGCCGAGTGTTTGCGCGGGCTAAGGCGCCAGCGCGCGATCATCGGCTGTTTGACCCGAACCAGGCTGGTCCGCGCGTGGTAGTTGACCAGCACCATCGTCAGTAGCAGCGCTGCGCCGCCAGCGTTATGCGCCACGGCCACCGGCAGCGGCAGATGGAACAGCACGTTGCTGATGCCGAGGGTGATCTGCGCGCCGAGGGCGATCAGCACCAGCCCGGCCAGTCGCGTCATGCCGACCACTTTCAGTTGCCAGGCCAGGCCGAGCAGAACGACCGTCACCAGCAACGCGCCAATGCGGTGGGTCAGATGAATCGCCGTGCGTGCATCGCTGTCGAGTTGCCCGCCGAGGTAATTCGGGCCGATGTGTTGGGTCAGGTGGAAGCCGTTGGCGAAATCCGCCGGCGGCAGCCATTGGCCATGGCAGGTCGGAAAGTCGATGCAGGCCACCGCCGCATAGTTGGAACTGACCCAGCCACCCAGCGCAATCTGGCCGATCACCAGCAGTAATCCGGCAGTCGCCCAATATTGCAGGCGCTTGGGTACGGTCAGCGCCGGCAGCACGCCGGACAGTCTTAACGTCAGCAGAAACAGCAGGCTCAACGTCGCGAAGCCACCAAGCAAATGCCCGGTCACCACTTGCGGCCAGAGCTTGAGCGTCACCGTCCACATGCCGAACGCGGCTTGGGCGAACACCACCGCCAGCAGAAACAGCGGCAGTTTCAGCGGTTGCCCGGGATGACGACGATTGACCCACGCGCGCCCTGCCAGTACCGAGATCAGCATGCCGAGGGTGCCGGCGAAGTAGCGGTGGATCATCTCGTTCCAGCCTTTATGCGCCTCCACTGGCGAGTCGGGGTAATGCAGTTCGGCATGGGCCAGTTGGGCTTCGCTTTTCGGCACGCTGATGAACCCGTAGCAGCCCGGCCAGTCCGGACAGCCGAGGCCGGCGTGGGTCAGGCGGGTGTAGGCGCCGAGCAGCACCACGATCAGCGCCAGCAGGGTGGCAAACAGCGCGAGACGAAATCCAGGTTTGGCCATGACGATGCCCTTATCCGATGTTCGACAGTTTCAGCAGGTGGCGCAGGTCGTTGAGCAGATCCTTGCCTTTCACGCTTGGGTCGTAGCGCAGCACGAGGTTGCCGTGGGGATCGATGATCCACAGTTGCGGCGTGGCCTTGTCGCCCGTGGCCTTGCTGAAGGTGGCTGCGTCCAGCGGGTAGCGTTGCAGCTGCGGGTACTCGCGGGTCAGCTTGGCTTCGTAGTCGGCGCCCAGTGGTTGCGCAGCGGCCAGTGCGTGACTGGCGCGCCCGGCTTCGCGGCCCAGGCCGATCTGGATCTGCCGCGCCAGGTACACCAGTTGCTGGCAGTCCACCGCGCAATCCTTCGGCGCGGTGACCAGCATCTGCCAGCGCGTTTCGTCAGCCTGGATGCCGAGGTCGGCGCGGGTCTGGCCGTTGCCGATCAGTTCGCCGTGATAGCTGCGACCTTCCGGCACCCAGAACTGCAACTTGTACATGCCGGTGGCGAGGATCATCGGCCCGACCACGCCAAGCACGATCAGCAGCAGCTGGATGCGTCCGCGGCGGCGACTGGCCGGGGCTTTTGCTTCAGACATGCTGGGTGGATTCATGGCCGCTCCCATGGTGTTTCTCCTTTGCGTTGTGCCAGCCGAGATAGAGGTAAAGACCGAGCAGGGCGGTGGCCATGGCAAACCACTGCACGGCGTAACCGAGGTGTTTTTCCGGGCCCATCGCGACTACCGGCCAGTCGGCCTGATAGCTGGCCGGGCCGGGTTCGGCGCGTAATTCGTAGGCGAAGCCATCGCGTTCGAGGGTTTTCCACAACTTCGCGGGTTCGATGGCGGTGACGGTTTGCGGCCAACTGCTGCTGACCGGATCGGCATGCAGCTGGAAGGTGGCGCCGGGGGCGACATACACCCAGGCATCGACATTCACGGCGTCGGCCGGCGTGTTGAATTGCGGTGCCGTGCGCCGGTCCGGCCACGGCAGCCAGCCGCGATTGACCAGCAGCCACTGGCCGCTGCGTTGATCCTGGAATGGTTGCAGCAATTCGACGCCAACCTTGCCGTTGCGCTGACGGTTGTCCAGCAACAGGCTGTGGGCGGCGTCGAACTGGCCGTGCAGATGCACCCGGCGAAAGGCCGGATCGGCGCTGTGCAGCAACTCGGTGCTGGCCATCGGTTCGGCGGCGCGGCGTTCGGCGTAGCTGGCGAGCAGGGCGGTTTTCTCAGCGCCCCGGCCCAGTTGCCAGAAGCCCAGCGAAATCAGCAACGGCAGCAGCAGGCCGACCACCAATGTCGGCACCACGCCCGGCCGGAAGCGCTTCATGGCCGCGCCAGAAAATCAGTGAGTGCGATCGCTATACTCAACTGCATCGCTTGTTCCCCCGGAGTTCTTCCCATGCTCAAAGCAGCCATCGTCCTGATGCTGATTGCCACGGTGGTCAGCCTGTTCAGCGGCCTGTTTTTCCTGGTCAAGGACGACAGCAGCTCGAATCGGCTGGTGATCGCCTTGAGTGTTCGGGTGGCATTGGCCGCTTGCACCGTCGGCCTGATCGCCTGGGGTTTCTACAGCGGCCAACTGGTGTCGCACGCGCCTTGGTAGCTCTGTTCCTCAGAGCACGTAAACGAAGATGAACAAGCCGATCCACACCACATCGACGAAGTGCCAATACCAGCTCGCCGCTTCAAAGCCGAACTGATGTTCGTTGTCGAAGTGGCCCTTCATGATGCGCATCAGCATCACGAACAGAATGATCGTGCCGATGGTCACGTGGGCGCCGTGGAAACCGGTGAGCATGAAGAACGTCGCGCCGTAGATGCCCGAGCCGAGGGTCAGCCCCAGTTCGTGGTAGGCGTGGATGTATTCTTCAGCCTGGAAGCCGAGGAACGCGCAGCCCAGCAGCACGGTGATCGCCAGCCACAGTTTCAGCGCGCCGCGATGACCTTTCTTCAGCGCGTGGTGAGCGATGGTGATGGTCACGCTGGAGCTCACCAGCAGGATGGTGTTGATCAGCGGCAGGCCCCAGGGGCTGATGACTTCCTTTGGCGGCGGGAACAGTTTCGGATCCGGCGTGTGCAACAGCGGCCAGGTGAACTGGAAGTTCGGCCAGAGCATGTGGGCGATGCCTTTGGTGCCTTCGCCACCCAGCGCCGGGCCGGAAATGTGCCGCACGTAGAACAGCGCACCGAAGAAGGCGACGAAGAACATCACCTCGGAGAAGATGAACCAGCTCATGCCCCAGCGGAACGAGCGGTCCAGCTGCGGGCTGTACAACCCCGCGCGGCTTTCCTTGATCACCGTACCGAACCAGCCGAACAGCATGTACGCCAGCAACAGGCCGCCGACGAAAAAGATCAGCGGGCCGTGGGATTCCGGACGCGCAGCCTTCAGATCGTTGAACCAGGTCGCCAGACCGTACACGGTGACGAACATCCCCACCGTGGCCACGATCGGCCACTTGCTCTGGGCCGGGACGTAATAGTGCTCATGAGTTGCCATTTATTGTTCTCCTTATCGGGCACGCTTAACCGCCAGTGTTTGCAGCCACCGGAGGATGTCGGGCGGTGATATCGAACAGCGTGTAGGACAGCGTCAGGTGCTTCACGTCCTTGGGCATGTCGCGGTCAACGATGAAACGCACCGGCATCTCGATCTGCTGACCGGGCTGCAGCACCTGCTGGGTAAAACAAAAGCATTCGGTCTTGTGGAAATACGCCGCCGCATTGCTCGGCGCGATGCTCGGCACCGCTTGCGCGCTCATCGGTTTGTCGGTGGGATTGCGCGCGATGAAGATCATCTCGTTCACCGCGCCGGGGTTGGCCGTCAGTTCGTCATGCTTGGGATAGAAATCCCACGGCATGTCGGCGGTGTTGGTCGACAGAAACTGCACCCGCACCTGCCGCGAGGCATCGACGGTCTGCTCGCCCTCGTACTGCCCGGCGGTCTTGCCGTTGATGCCGAACGCCTTGCACATCACGTCGTAGATCGGCACCAGGGCAAAACCGAAGACGAACATCGCCACCACCACGCCGAGCAGTCGGGTGACCAGCTTCTTCATCGAAATCGAGTCAGCCATGGTGGCGGCCCTCAACGGCTACAGGGTTCATTTCACTTCCGGTGGCGTGGTGAAGGTGTGATACGGCGCCGGTGACGGCACGCTCCATTCCAGACCTTCGGCGCCATCCCACGGTTTGGCCGGAGCCGGCTCGCCGCCACGGATGGTCTTGATCACGATGAACAGGAAGAAGATCTGCGTGGCACCGAACATGAACGCGCCAATCGACGAGACCATGTTGAAGTCGGCGAACTGCAGGTTGTAGTCCGGAATCCGCCGGGGCATGCCTGCCAGACCCACGAAGTGCATCGGGAAGAACGTCAGGTTCATGCCGACGAAGGACAGCCAGAAGTGCAGCTTGCCCAGGGTTTCGTCGTACATGTGGCCGGTCCATTTCGGCAGCCAGTAGTAGGCCGACGCGAAGATCCCGAAGATCGCCCCCGGCACCAGCACGTAGTGGAAGTGCGCGACCACGAAGTAGGTGTCCTGGTACTGGAAGTCCGCCGGGGCGATGGCCAGCATCAGCCCGGAGAAACCGCCGATCGAGAACAGGATCACGAACGCCACGGCAAACAGCATCGGCGTCTCGAAGGTCATCGAGCCTTGCCACATGGTGCTGGCCCAGTTGAACACCTTCACCCCGGTCGGCACCGCGATCAGCATCGTCGCGTACATGAAGAACAACTCGCCCACCAGCGGGATGCCCACCACGAACATGTGGTGCGCCCAGACGATGAACGACAGGAACGCGATGCTCGCCGTGGCGTAGACCATCGAGGTGTAGCCGAACAGCGGTTTGCGCGAGAAGGTCGGGATGATCTGGCTGACGGCACCGAAGGCCGGCAGGATCATGATGTACACCTCGGGGTGGCCGAAGAACCAGAACACATGCTGGAACAGCACCGGGTCACCGCCACCGGCGGCACTGAAGAAGCTGGTGCCGAAGTGGATGTCCATCAACATCATCGTCACGCACCCGGCCAGCACCGGCATCACCGCGATCAGCAGGAACGCGGTGATCAGCCAGGTCCAGACGAACAGCGGCATTTTCATCAGGGTCATGCCGGGGGCGCGCAGGTTGAGGATGGTGGCGATCACGTTGATCGCGCCCATGATCGAACTGATCCCCATCAGGTGGATGGCGAAGATGAAGAACGTCACGCTTTCCGGCGCATAGGTGGTGGACAGCGGTGCGTAGAACGTCCAGCCGAAGTTCGGCCCGCCACCGGGGGTGAACAGGGTCGAGACCAGCAGCAGGAACGCCGCCGGCAGCAGCCAGAAGCTGAAGTTGTTCATCCGCGGCAGGGCCATGTCCGGCGCGCCGACCATCAACGGGATCATCCAGTTGGCGAGGCCGACGAACGCCGGCATCACCGCGCCGAACACCATCACCAGGCCGTGCATGGTGGTCATCTGGTTGAAGAACGCAGGCTCGACGATCTGCAGGCCGGGCTGGAACAGCTCGGCGCGAATCACCATGGCAAACGAGCCGCCGAGCAGGAACATGCAGAACGCAAACCACAGGTACAGCGTGCCGATGTCCTTGTGGTTGGTGGTCAGCACCCAGCGCATCAGGCCTTTGGCGGGGCCGTGGGCGTGGTCGTGGTCGGCATGACCGTGGTCATCGATGACAGCGCTCATGGCCGGTCTCCTTCAAGTGAGTGGACTGGGCAAGCCGAGGCGCAAGGCCCCGACCGGTTCACGAAGTACGCAATAGACCGGCTCATTTGCTTTCCGCCTGTTTCAGCTCCAGCACTTCTTTTGGCGTGACCATGTCGCCCTTGTTGTTGCCCCAGGCGTTACGTTCGTAGGTCACGACCGCTGCGATATCGACTTCCGACAGCTGCTTGCCGAACGCCGCCATGGCGGTGCCGGGCTTGCCGTGGAAGACAATGCTCAGGTGCGCGTCTTTCGGGCCGGTGGCGATTTTCGAGCCCTTGAGGGCCGGGAACATCGGCGGCAGGCCCTGGCCTTCAGCCTGGTGACAGGCGACGCAGGTGGTGTGGTAGATCTTGTCGCCGCGCTCCTTGAGTTCGTCGAGGGTCCATTCCTTGCTGGTCAGCTCCTTGAGCTGCAACGCTTCGGCCTTGCGCTCGGCGAGCCATTTTTCGTAGTCGGCCTTCTCCTTGACGTCGACCACGATCGGCATGAAGCCGTGATCCTTGCCGCACAGTTCGGCGCACTGGCCACGGTAGAGGCCGGGCTTGTCGATGCGCGTCCAGGCTTCGTTGACGAACCCGGGAATCGCATCGCGCTTGACCGCGAAGGCCGGCACCCACCAGGAGTGGATCACGTCGGCGGAGGTCACGAGGAAGCGCACCTTGGCGCCGGTCGGCAGCACCAGCGGTTTGTCGACCTCGAGCAGGTAATGCTCGCCCTTGGCTTCCTTGTTGTGGATCTGCTCGGCGGGCGTGGCCAGGTTGCTGAAGAACTCGACGTCCTGGCCCAGGTATTTGTAGTGCCACTTCCACTGATACCCGGTGATCTGGATATCGATATCCGGCTCACTGGTGTCGTACATCTTGATCAGGGTCGCGGTCGCCGGAACGGCCATCGCCACCAGAATCAGCAGCGGGACGACGGTCCAGAGAATTTCGACGGTGGTGCTTTCGTGGAATTTTGCGGCGACCTGCCCGGTAGAACGGCGGTGCACCATCATCGACCAGAACATGGCGCCGAAGACGATGATCCCGATCACCACACAGATCCAGAAAATGGTCATGTGCAGGTCGAATACTGCGTGACTGATTTCAGTCGCTCCAGGCGCCATATTCACAGTCCAGGCAGCGTGCGCCGGGCTGAAAATCGACCACAACAGGAGGCCCATCCAGACGTGTGGATGTCGCATCATTGCGGGTTCCCCTTATCGTTCTTGTTATCCCGCCGGCTTTCGCCTGCGGCAAGGGATCGGCTGCATCAGACTACGAACTTGAATCGCCGGGCCTTGCTGCGGGTGCAGTCGGGCGTCATCAGCTAACTCCATTCACTGGCGAGTATAGACAGCGGCTGAAAAATGCAATGTGCGGACGTAAATCGAATGAAACAGCTGGCACTTGCGTTCCAGGGCACGAATGGAGAAGGATGCAGACGAGTGGTGGCAAACCGATATAACGCCGTTGCATCAAGGATGAAATAATTATGACAAATGCGTCTTAGCATTTTTCGTAAGCCAGCTAAGTTATGTCTTCCCTATTTCATTGCCTTGTTTCCTGGAGTTTTCATGAACACCGCCGCATTGCGCGAGCAGATCCACATAGCCCGACAACACGAGATTGAAACCGGAAAGCTGACCCGTCAGCTGGAAGCCCAACTGCAACACCTGCACCCGGCCATCCAGTTGCCGGAAACCGACGCCAACGGCGTGCTGACGCGTTTTGTCGCCGCCTACATCGACGAAGTGCCAGACCTGCTGGATGCAGCCAATGAAGTCGCCAGGGAAGCGGGAATCGAGTCGCAGATCAAACCGGTGCTGAAAATCGCCGAGCAGTACTTCCTCCAGCCGCCCGTGGGCTTGGACAGTCTGCTGGACGAAGCCTATCTGGCGCACCGTTTTGTCGAAGAGGTCAACGACCTGTACATCAAGCATTTCGGCCAGCCACTGATCCCCTTGGACATGACGGTCGCCAATCTGATTGCTCACCAGTTGATCGGTGAGGAATTTGCCAACCAACTCGACGAAGTGGTGCATCACGCGGTGGACAGCATGCTCGACGACGACAGCTTTGCGCTGGAGTCGGTGGAAGCCTACCGCGAGAAACTCAGCAGCCCGGACACCGGTGCGGCGTGGAAACGCTGGCCGTGCATGAGTCGCCGTCTGGGCGTGGGCCTGGAGCTGGATCAGCCTGCGGCTTGATCTCGGCGCAAACGATTGGGGGAACAGATTGCTCTGTTCCCCCAAATGTTTTCAGCCCGCCGCACCGATCCCGGTGGTGGTGCGGATCCGCCCCTCGAGCCGTCGTTTCAACCCGCGCGACTCGATCAACAGTTTCGCCCCCTTGGCCGCATTCGCCCGGCCCCACTCTTCGAGCAGTTCCAGACACGAATGGTCGATGTAGCTCAGGTTATTGAGCGGCACATGCACCGTCGTGCCCGGCGGAATGCTGCCCAGCACCTGCGTCAGTGCCGGCACTTTGAGGAACGTGGCCGCGCCCACCAGACGCAACTCCATTTCCCCGTCCTGCGGCAGATCGATCAGGCTGATTTTCAGGCGCGAGGCTTTGAACGCCAGTTTCACCAGGGTCAGGCCGAAACCAATCAGCACGCCGGTCAACAGGTCGGTGAAGATGATCGCCAGCGCCGTGGCGGCGTAGGTGAACATCGGCATCCGGCCATAGCGGCCCAGACCACGGAATGCTTTCAAGTCGACCAGTTTGAAACCGGTGTAGACCAGCACGCCCGCCAGACTCGCCACAGGAATGCTCTGCAACACGCTCGACAGCAACAGCACGAACGCCAGCAGCCACAGGCCATGGAAAATCGTCGAGTAGCGCGTGGTGGCGCCAGCCTGGACGTTGGCCGAACTGCGCACGATCACCCCGGTCATCGGCAGCGCGCCCACCAGACCGCAAAGCATGTTGCCGACACCTTGCGCCGACAGCTCACGGTCGAAATCCGAACGTGGGCCGCTGTGCATGCGATCCACCGCGGCGGCGGACAGCAGGGTTTCGGCGCTGGCGATGAAGGCCACAGCGAACGCGGCGATCAGCAGCGTCGGGTCGGCCAGGCTGAGCAGATCCGCCGGTTTCAGCCAGTCGATGGCTTCGGCCAGATTCTCTGGCACTTCAACCCGTTTCACTTGCAGCGCCAACAACAGGCTGGCGCCGGTTGCCAGCCCGACCCCGAGCAGCGCGCCCGGAATGAAGCGCAGCGAATGCGGGCGGAATTTCTCCCACAGCCACATCACGGCGATGGTCGAAAGCCCGAGCAACCCGGCCTGCCAGCCAAGGGACGGCAAGGCCTGCGCCACCGCGCCGGGGAATGCCGTGAGGTTGTCCAGACCAGACGGTTTCGGCGCGGCATCCAGCATCACATGTACCTGCGACAGCACAATCAGCACGCCAATCCCCGCCAGCATGCCGTACACCACCGCTGGCGCCGTGACCCGGAACCAGCAACCGAGCTTCAGCCGTCCGGCCACCAGTTGCAGAAAACCGGCGAGCAGCAGGATCGGCCCGAGCATTTCGATGCCGTGCTGGCGCACCAGCTCGAACACCAGCACCGCCAGACCCGCCGCCGGCCCGCTGACCTGCAACGGCGAACCCGCCAGCCAGCCCACCACCAGACCGCCGATGATCCCGGTGATCAGGCCTTTGGCCGGTGGCAGCCCTGACGCAATGGCAATGCCCATGCACAGCGGCAGGGCGACCAGAAACACAACCACTGAAGCGAGCAGCTCCCGTGGCAACACAGCTTTCAATTGAGCCGCACGCATGGCGATACTCCCGAAGTTTTCTTCAGGCGTGGCGAGGCCTGGCCGCTGAAACAGCGGCCGGCGTCAAACCACACAGATTTTTAGGAGGATTTAGAAGCGCGCTTTGGGCGTCGCCACCGGGATCGGATGGCTGCCGTCGAGCGGCAGGAAGCAACCCTGATCCGCGTCGTAAGCTTTGATTTCGCTGGTTTCGATGTTGTAGACCCAGCCATGGATGAACAGATGACCGTTCGCCATGCGCGAGGCTACCGAAGGATGGGTACGCAAGTGCTGCAGTTGGGCGATGACGTTTTCCTCGGTGAGGATCGGCATGCTTTCTTTTTCGTCGGTACAGTTGCAGTTGTCATGCACCATGGTTTTCGCGACTTCGGCATGGCGCAGCCAGGCTTTGACCGTCGGCATTTTTTCCAGGCTGTCCGGGTTGAGCACCGCACGCATGGCGCCGCAATCGGAGTGGCCGCAGATGATGATGTGCTGCACGCCAAGGGCCAGAACCGCGTATTCGATGGCGGTGGAAACGCCACCGTTCATCTGGCCATAGGGTGGCACCACGTTGCCGACGTTACGGGTCACGAACAGATCGCCGGGCGAACTCTGGGTGATCAGTTCGGGCACGATGCGCGAGTCGGCGCAGGTGATGAACATCGCCCGTGGCGACTGGGCCGTGGCGAGTTTCTTGAAGAGTTCTTCCTGCTGCGGAAAGACCTCATGATGAAAATGCAAAAAGCCGTCAACGATATGCTTCAACGCTGCATCGGCGGATTCCGCCACAGGGGCGGCTTGCGCCGACGCAGCCAACGGCTGTTTATCCTTGTCACTCATGATTCATCCTCATTGGCGGATTCGGGGAGTCGTTCCCGTGTATTCCGGTGTGAAGCCAGTGGCTGTTTAGAACATCCGGGTCATCCCGACCCGTCAGTCACTCGATGAACAAGGTAACCGCCGAAACTTAACTCAAACTGAATCAAGCGCTCTAGAACGTGTGTTCCAGGTCACAAAAAACGTGACCGGCGTAAACCGGGCCAAGCATTCCTTCCTCTCAACCATAGGCCAATTGTCCCTAAATCAGCGCCATCTGGCGACCCGGCGGACAGAAGGCCGTGCAATCGAGATTGAAGCCTTCACGGTGATTGAGCCCAAGGCGTTTGAGTGCTTTGGCGAAGCGTTGGGCGAGCAGGTCGGCAAATGGCCCCTCGCCGCGCATTCGGACACCGAAACGGCTGTCGTACAGCTCGCCGCCCCGGCTCTGGCGGATCAGGCTCAGCACATGCGCCGCACGCTGCGGGTAGTGCGCCTCAAGCCATTCCTCGAACAGCGGCGCTACTTCCAGCGGCAGGCGCAGCATCATGTAGGCTGCGCTCTGGGCACCGGCGGCGTGGGCTTCGGTCAGCAGGCTTTCGATCTCGCTGTCGTTGATCATCGGAATCATCGGCGAACACAGCACACCCACCGGAATCCCCGCCTCGCGCATCACCCGGATCGCCCGCAACCGGGCCTTGGGCGCGGCGGCGCGGGGTTCGAGGATGCGTTTGAGCTCGTCGTCCAGGGTGGTGAGGCTGATCATCACCGCCACCAGCCGCTGTTGTGCCAGTTCGGTGAGCAGGTCGAGATCGCGCAGGATCAGCGAGCCTTTGGTGACAATGGTCACCGGATGCCGGTAGCGCAGCAGCACTTCGAGGGTCTGGCGGGTGATCCGGTGTTCGCGTTCGATCGGCTGATAGGGATCGGTATTGGAGCCAAGGTTGATCGGCGCGCATTGATAGCCTTTTTTCCCCAGCTGTTCTTCCAGCACCTGGGCGGCGTTGGTCTTGGCGATCAGTTTGGTTTCGAAATCCAGCCCCGGCGACATGTCCCAATAAGCGTGGCTGGGCCGTGCGTAGCAATAAATGCAGCCATGCTCACAGCCGCGATAGGGATTGATCGAGCGGTCGAAGGGCAAGTCCGGCGAGGTGTTGCGGGTGATGATGGTCTTCGCGGTTTCGAAGCTGACTTCGGTGCCCTGGGTCAAAGGCACTTCCTGAAACCAGCCGTCATCTTCGGCCACCGAACGACTCGGCGCGAAGCGGTTGTGCGGGTTGGTGGCGGTGCCGCGACCGCGCGGAGGAAGAGGGATGGACATGGCAGCGCCTCGATACTGTGTGTATATACAGTATCGAGGCACTGTCGATCTGACTAGTGCCGTTGGGCGAACAGTCAGTTGTGTTGTGTCACCTGGCCGAGGTCATCGGTCGAGGTGTGCGTCATGCCTTCCTTGCGCAACTCGGCCACATCAGCGGCCTTGACCGGCGCGCCCTTGTTGCCCCAACTACCACGAATAAAGCTCACGACATCCGCCACTTCCTGATCCGACAGACGCCAGGCGAAACCCGGCATGGTGAAGGTGGACGGCGCCGTGTGCGTCGCAGGCAGGGTGCCGCCCTTGAGCACGATGTGAATAAGCGAAGTCGGGTCGTCCGATTGCAGCACCGGATTGCCTGCCAGCGCCGGGAACACCCGGGTGTAGCCGTGGCCGTCCGTGCGGTGGCACGCCGCGCAGTTGTCGATGTACACCGCCGCACCGCGCTGACTGTCGTCACCGTTCCACAACGCCTTGGCGGCTTTTTCGTCGTACTGGTGCGGCTGGTCGGCAGGGTCATTGGCCGGCAGCGATTTCAGGTAACGGGCAATCGCGGTCAGGTCGGCGTCGGTCATGTACTGCATGCTGTGGGTGACCACGTCGCTCATGCCGCCGAACACCGCGCTGCGGTCGCTGCGACCGGTCTTGAGGAACTGCACCAGTTGTTCCTCGGTCCAGCTGCCGAGGCCGTCCTTGTGGTCGCCGCGCAGGCTCTTGGCGATCCAGCCTTCCAGCGGCGCACTGCCTGACAGAAAACTGCTGCCTTCGGCCGCGCTCAGGGATTTTTCCTGCATGGTCAGGGCCCGTGGCGTATGGCAGGCGCCGCAATGTCCGAGGCCTTCCACCAGATACGCCCCACGGCTGACGACGGCATCGTCCGACGCCGGTTTGTAGTCCTCGACCTTCGGCGCGAACAGCCAGCGCCAGCCCATCAGCGGCCAGCGCATGCTCAATGGCCAAGGGATGTCGCTGGCCTTGTTCTCCTGCGCCACCGGTTCCACGCCGTGCATGAAGTAGGCGTAAAGCGCCTGCATGTCGGTTTCGCTGACGCGGGCGTAGGACGGGTACGGCATCGCCGGGTACAAGGTACTGCCGTTTTTGGCCACGCCCTGGCGCACGGCCTGGTCGAAGTCCTCGAAACTGTAGTCACCGATGCCGGTTTTATCCGGGGTGATGTTGGTCGAGTAGATCGTGCCGATCGGGGTTTCCATCGGCAGGCCACCGGCGAACGGCTTGCCGTCCTTGGCCGTGTGGCAGGCTACGCAGTCGCCGGCGCGGGCGAGGTATTCGCCTTGTTTGATCAAGGATTGATCAATTTCGGCGCCATGAACGGCAGTGCTGCCGAGCAGCGCCAGGGTCGCGATAACGAGAGTCTTCATGGTCATCGCTCCTTAAGCCTGAACCAGCGGGCCGGGGTTTTTCAGGTACTGCTCGCGGATCGCTTTCGCCGACCAGTAGGTCAGCGCAGCGACCAGGCCGGTCGGGTTGTAACCCAGGCCTTGCGGGAATGCCGAGGCGCCCGGGACGAATACGTTGTGCACGTCCCAACTCTGCAGGTAGCGGTTGAGCGCGCTGGTCTTCGGATCGGTGCCCATGATCGCGCCACCGTTGAGGTGGGTGGTCTGGTACGACGCGGTGTTGAAGTGGTCGCCGACTTTCTTGCCGATCACGGCGATGGCTTTCGGGCCCATGGCCTCGGCGATCTTGCCCATTTTCTCGACCATGAAGCGGTTCATCTTGATGTCGTTTTCCTGCCAGTCGAACGTCATCCGCAGCAGCGGCATGCCGTAGGCATCGCGGTACACCGGGTCCAGATCGAGGTAGTTGCCACGGTAGGACTGATGCGCGCCGTGGGCATCCATCGACACCTGGTGGGTGTAGTAATCGGCGGTCGCGCGTTTCCACGCACTGCCCCAGGCCGGAGTGCCCGGCGGGTTGGAGGTGCCGGCGATCGGTCGGCTGCCGGCCTGGTTGACCCACATCGGCGAGCCACCGACGAAGCCATGCGGCCCGTGATCGAAGTTGTCGGCGTTGAAGTCATCCACCGCCACACCGTTGCCGCCGGCGCCGATGAAGTTGTTGGTGTGAGTGTCCTTGTCGAAGAACGCCTTGATCGTGGCCATGTTCTGGTAGGCGAAGTTACGCCCGACCACGCCTTCACCACTGACCGGGTCGTACGGTTTGCCGATGCCGGAGAGCAGCATCAGGCGCACGTTGTGCAACTGGAACGCGCCGAGGATCACCAGATCCGCCGGTTGCTCGATCTCGCGACCCTGACCGTCGATGTAGGTGACGCCGGTGGCCTTGGTTTTCGTGCTGTCGAGGTTGACCCGCAGCACATGAGCGTTAGGCCGCAGTTCGAAATTCGGCAGCGGCTTCAGCGCCGGCAGAATGTTCACGTTCGGCGACGCCTTGGAATACATGTAGCAAACGTAACCACTGCAGAAACCGCAGAAATTGCACGGGCCCATCTGCGCGCCGTAAGGGTTGGTGTACGGCCCTGAAGTATTCGCGGAAGGCAGGTTGTAGGGTTTGTAGCCAACCTCCGTAGCCGCTTTGCCGAACAGCTGTGCGGAAACCGTGTTCTTCTGCGCTTCCAGCGGGAACGGGTTCGAGCGATCCGGGGCGTATGGGTTGCCGCCCTTGCCCTGACCGACCAGTTGGCCTTTCACGGTCCAGGCCTGACCGGAGGTGCCGAAGACTTTTTCGGCGAAATCGAAGAACGGCTCCAGCTCTTCATAGCTGACGCCGAAGTCCTGGATGGTCATGTCCTTGGGGATGAAACTCTTGCCGTAGCGCTCTTCGTAGTGGCTGCGCATGCGCAACTCGATCGGGTCGACCCGAAAGTGCACACCCGACCAGTGCAGCCCGGCGCCGCCCACGCCATTGCCCGGCAGGAACGCGCCCAACTGACGGTTCGGCAGGGCGATGTCGTTGACGCTGTGGCGGATGGTGACGGTTTCCTTGGAAACGTCCTGGAAGAGTTTTTTCCGCACGCTGTAGGTGAGTTCGTCGATCACCTGGGGATAGTTGCCGTCCGGGTAGGTGTCCTGCATCGGCCCGCGTTCCAGCGCCAGCACGTTGAGCCCGGCTTCGGTCAGCTCCTTGGCCATGATCGCGCCCGTCCAGCCGAAACCGACGATCACTGCGTCGACCTTCTTCATTACCGTTGCCATGCTCACGCCCTCTCGCCGCGAATCGAAACTGCCGGGAAGGGGTACTGCTCGTTGCGTTCCACCCAATCCATGAAATCGGCGCGGGCGCCGGGGAAGCCGATCATGGTCCAGCCGACCATGCCTTTGTTGCCGCCGTGGATCGGGTCGCAGAAGAACCCTTCCTTGGTGTTTTGCAGCAGCAGACTGAAGAAAATCTTCGACGGAACCGCGTCGAATTGCGGTTTTCCGGCTTCAAGCTGCTTGAGCAGATCGTCTCGGGTAGCGCTGTCTTGCTCGGCAAATGTTTTACCGTTGATGGATTTTGCCCACTGATCCGTGGCGGCGATGCCGAGGCGATAGATCTCTTTTGGCACCAGTTTGCTCTGCCAGCCCATCTCCGGCGCGGCGTCGGCATTGAACGGGCCCTGCATGTACCAAAGCGCACCGGCGGCGTACGGGGTGTTCATCTGACGGTCGATGTATTCCGGCACGCCAGCTTCGAGTGCACCTGGACCTTGCGAATCGTTGGGGATCAATTGCGCGACGGCGGCATTGATGAACGCCCACTCTTCGGCAGTGAAGTAGCTCGGCTGATAAGGGCTGGCTTCAACCGCGGCCGATTTTGCCGGGGCGGTAGCAGGCGCGCTTTCGGGCGCTGCTTGCAGCACCGTGCTGCCGAGACCGCTGCCGGCGAGGGTGACGACCGGAATAAGGGTCAGGGATTTGCGCAAAAACTCACGCCGCGGGTTGTCTCGATCTTCATCAGACATGGGGATGCACCTCATCAGGCATTGATGGTTGTCAGCCGTTTCTGCGAACGGCTCAAGAATTTTCTGGCTGCGACGTGGCCGGAATGACCGGGAGAAGGGGGACGCGTCTGCAACATGATGTGACAAATGGTAGCAGGCTAAGCAACCAGATGAACCGATTCAGCCAAAAAAAGACCGCTTTTCGACCAAGGGAACCGGTGTCTTCACGATTCTTTTACAAGCGCCTCACAGGGATTTGACTGCGAGGCTCGCAAGCTGCGGCCTTCACTGACGAAACCCACACGGTCGCCGTAAAGCATGTTCCTGACGCGTTTTTCCTCCGCATTCTGTTTGTCGCTGTTTGCGCTGTTCAGCTGGATTCCCGCTCAGGCCGCGGAAACTCCGGCTTCCCGTCCCGTCGAGTGGGCGCAACCGGTAGAAGTGCAATACAACCTCTTCCAGATGTCGCCCACGCTGTATCGCAGCGCGCTCCCGGATGACGGCGCGGTGCCGTTGCTGAACAACCTGAAGGTGGCCACGGTCATCAACTTCCTGCCGGAAGCGGATTCCAGCTGGCTGAAAGCCCCCGGTATCCATCAGGTGCAATTGCCCTATCGCACCAATCATGTGGACGACAGTGATGTGCTCAAGACCCTGCGTGCCATCCAGTCCGCCGAAGCCGATGGCCCGGTGTTGATGCACTGCAAGCACGGCTCCGATCGCACCGGCCTGATGGCGGCTATGTACCGAATCGTCGTGCAGGGCTGGAGCAAGGAAGACGCCCTGAACGAAATGACCCAGGGCGGCTTTGGTGAGAGTGGGCACTTCCGGGACAGCGTGCGCTACGTGATGCAGGCCGATGTCGATAAATTGCGTACCGCGCTGGCCAATGGCGATTGCAGCACCAGCGCGTTTGCCACGTGCTCGATGAAGAGCTGGTTTCAGACGGTCAATCTGAAGTAACTCGTCCGGCCTCTCCGTCAACGAGGCCGGCGACCGGCCGGCCGATGAACGCTTCCACCGCGTCCAGCAATGGACGCCCCGCACCCGGCGCAAAGAACGTTGCACGAAACTCACGGCCGGTTTGCGCGTTGAACACCCAGTCCCGGCTGAAGCGCTTGAACGCTTCCTCAGCCAGCACGCCCGACCAGACGTAGGCGTAAACCGAGGCGTCGTACTGGGTCACCATGTAATCGAAACCATTGGCGAACCGGTGATCGTCCGGCAGTTGCAGAGGAGCCAGACTGCGCTGCGCATCGGTGCAAACCTCCTCGACCGAGCGCCCATCGCCGTGGGTCAGGTGCAGTTCGAAGTCGATCATCGCCCCCATCAGTAACAGGGCCTGCTGGCGGCTGGAGTGGGCCTGAGCAGTTGACAGTACCGCGTCGACCCGTGCGGGGCTCAAGCGCTCGCCGGTTTGAAAATGCGCGCCGAGCCACAGCACAAACTCCTGCGACAAACACCACTGCTCGAACAATTGTCCGGAAAACTCCGCCGCTTCATGCCCGAGTTGCAGAATGCCGGACAGGCTGTGATGGGGCGAGCGCGTCAGCACGTGCTGGAGGCAATGGCCAAACTCATGAAACAGCACCCGCAGATCGTCGATTTCGAGCCGGCACGGATGGGTATCGGTGGCCGGTGTGAAATTGCTGTAGAGCAGGGCAATCGGCAGCGCCGGGCGGCCTTCGGCGTTGATCCGGCGATTGCGCAGCGTGGAGGTGCCGGGGAAGTCCACCGCGTTGTCGCGGTGAAACGGATCGAGGTAGATGTAGCCGATGACCTGTTCATGCTCGCTGATTTCCAGCAGGCGCACATCGTCATGCCAGTGGCCGCCACCGGACCGCTCGACGATGCGGATCCCGAACATCCGTTCGCAGAACAGAAAGAGCCTGCGCAGGGTGCCTTCGAGCGGGAAGTAATCCCGCAGGTTTTCCAGCGCACCGGGAAACTGCTGCTGGCGCCATTGTTCGGCGAGGAAATCTTCGTCCCACGGCTGGACCCGGTCGATTCCGCGTTGCTGCGCGAAGGCCGCCAGTTGTTCTGCATCCTGCGCGAGGGTGGGTGTCAGCTGCGCCGCCTGACGCTTGAGAAAGCCACTGACCCATTCCGTCGTCCGGGTGCTGTTTTTGGCCAGACTCAGTTGCGCGGCGTTTTCATGGCCGAGCAAACGGGCTTTCTGCTGGCGCAGGGCGAGCAGCTTCTTCAGCACCGGGCCGTTATCGAAGCGGCCGGCCAGTGGGCCCCGATCGGAGGCGCGGGTCATGTAGGCAACGTAGCATTCCTCTCGCAAGGCGCGGTTCTCGGCGTACTTGAGGATGTGCTGGCAGGTGTTCTGGTCCAGCCGGATCAGCCAGCCGTCATGGCCGGCCTCGCGTGCGGCGAGTGCCAGCCGATTCGTCATCGCCGACGACAGGCCCGCAAGCAGCGCAATATCGTCTACACGTTTGCTCCACGCCTCGGTCCAGCGCTCGAGGTTGTCGAGAAACACGTACTCCAGCCCGCCGATCTCGCGGTTCAACCGCGCCAGTTCCTGTTGCTGTTCAGCAGGAAGCTCGATGCCCGACTGCTTGAATCGGCGCAGAATCCGCGACAGTGCAATGTTGCGCGACTCATCGAAACTGCCGGCGATCGAACTCTGCGCCAAACGCTGGTAAGCCTCGTACAACGGGCGATTTCGGGCTTTTTCGGAGCGATACTGATTGATCGCCAGATGCGCCTTGGCGCTTTCCACGAGCCAGGTGGCATCGTCGGATCTGACCATCGACAACGTTTCGAGAATCGAGCGGAGTTCACCGAGGCGCGCGTCGGCCTCGTCGATGCTCAGCACCAGATCATCCCAGCCGGGATGTTCGGTCTGACTGGCGATCACTTGGGCGATGACTCGCTGGTTGTCGGCAATGATGCCGTTGACGGCCGGCAGCAGGTGCTCGGCTCGAATCGCTGGCCACGGTGGCAGCGTCCAGTGTTGCAGGAGGGGATTGGTGTCGGGCATGGCAGCTTCCTTCGAGGCGTGGCACAAAGGGCCAGCCTACGAAGCAAGTGCGGGGGACAGGTGTTAAGCCAATACCACCTTCCACCGACGAATCGGGGAAGGTGGTTCTGGATCAGTGCTGCTCGTCGGGCTTTTTCTTCAGCTTCGGATTCGGGAAGAATTGCACCGCCTGAACCGTTTTGTCCGGTGCCGGCTTGAGCGCGCTGGTGTTGACCCTCGTGCCCAGTTCTTTCGGTACCGAAAGCCCTTGGGCATTCAGCGTATCGCTGTAGCCGCACGCCACGCATTCGCGGTGCGGGACATCGTCCTCGCTCCACATCATCAGTTTGTCCGGCTCGCTGCACGCCGGGCAGACCGCCCCGGCGATAAAGCGTTTTTTGGTCTTCACGGGTGCCTCACTCATGCTGCCGCGTCCTCACTCAGGCCGCTGTGGCGCAAGAGTGCGTCAATCGACGGCTCACGGCCACGGAAGTCGACGAACAGCACCATCGGTTCCTGCGAGCCGCCACGGGCCAGGATTGCCTCGCGGAAGGCGCGACCGGTGTCGGCATTCAGCACGCCGTCTTCTTCGAACTTCGAGAAGGCATCCGCCGACAACACTTCCGCCCACTTGTAGCTGTAGTAACCCGCCGCGTAACCGCCGGCGAAGATGTGCGCGAAGCTGTTAGGGAAGCGGTTGTAGGCCGGAGGACGCATTACCGAGACTTCGTTGCGCACGCCTTCGAGCACCTGCGCAACGCTGCGGCCGTCACCGTGGGTGGCGTGCAGTTCGAAGTCGAACAGCGAGAACTCCAGTTGACGCACCATCATCAGGCCGGACTGGAAGTTCTTCGCTGCGAGCATTTTTTCCAGCAGATCCTGCGGCAGCGGCTCGCCGGTTTCGTAGTGGCCGGAAATCAGCGCGAGGCCTTCCGGCTCCCAGCACCAGTTTTCCATGAACTGGCTCGGCAGCTCGACCGCGTCCCACGCCACGCCGTTGATACCGGACACGCCGGCATGCTCGACGCGGGTCAGCAGGTGATGCAGGCCGTGGCCGAATTCGTGGAACAGGGTGGTCACTTCATCGTGGGTCAGCAGCGCAGGCTTGCCGCTGTCGGCCGGGGTGAAGTTGCACACCAGGTTGGCCACCGGGCTTTGCAGTACGCCGTCGAGGGTGCGGCGACGGTCGCGGGCGCCGTCCATCCAGGCGCCGCCGCGCTTGTTGGCACGGGCGTAGAGGTCGAAGAAGAAGCGCCCGACGTGCTGGCCGTTTTCCTTGATCTCGAACAGGCGTACATCCGGGTGCCAGGTGTCGAAGCCTTTCAGTTCGGCGATTTCGATGCCGTACAGGCGCTGAACGATGGCGAACAGGCCGCCCAGCACCTTGTCGATCGGGAAGTAGGCGCGCAGGGTTTCCTGGGCGACGCTGTAGCGTTGTTCACGGAGTTTTTCACCGTAGAAACCGCTGTCCCAGCTTTGCAGATCGGCGCAGCCCTGCTCGGCGGCGTAAGCCTTGAGCTGTTGCAGATCCTGGGCGGCAAACGGTTTGCTGCGTTTGGCCAGATCGCGCAGGAAGCTCAGCACCTGATCGCTGGACTCGGCCATTTTGGTGGCCAGGCTCAGCTCGGAGAAGCTGGAGAAACCGAGCAGTTTGGCCAGCTCCTGACGCAGGTCGAGGATTTCGCCCATCACCGGGCCGTTGTCGTTCTGGCCGGCGTTCGGGCCTTGATCCGACGCACGGGTGCAGTAGGCGGCGTAGACTTCTTCACGCAGCGCACGGTCCTGGGCGTAGGTCATTACCGCGTAGTAGCTCGGGAATTCCAGGGTGATCAGCCAGCCGTCGAGGCCTTTGGCCTGTGCGGCAGCGGCCATTTGCGCCTTGGCCGAATCGGTCAGGCCGGCGAGGGCGGCTTCGTCGGTCAGGTGCTTGGTCCAGGCCTGGGTGGCGTCGAGCAACTGGTTGGAGAAGCGGCTGCCCAGCTCGGACAGCTTGCTCTGCACTTCGGCGTAGCGCTTCTGTTCGGCTTCCGGCAGGTCGATGCCCGACAGACGGAAATCGCGCAGGGCATGCTCCAGAATGGTTTTCTGAGCCACGTCGAAACCGGCGGCTTCCGGGCTGTTGGCCAAAGCTTCATAGGCCTGGAACAGTTCGCGGTTCTGGCCCATTTCGGTGGAATAGGCGCTCAATGCCGGCAGGCACGACTCGTAGGCTTCACGCAGTTCGGCGCTGTTGCACACGGCATTGAGGTGGCTGACCGGGCTCCAGGCTGCGCCCAGGCGATCATTGAGTTCGTCCATCGCCAGCACCAGCCCGGCCCAGGTCGGGTTCTGGCCCTGGGTCTTGAGGATTTCGGCAATGGCGGCGCGGTTGTCGGCCAGGATGGTTTCGATGGCCGGCTGCACGTGTTCGGCACGGATCGCGGAGAACGGCGGCAGGTCGTAGGACTGCAGAAGAGGGTTGTTCACGCTCACGGTTGGCACCTTGGCTGGAAGAAACATGCGCCCATCTTAATTACAATCGACACCCACCGCAGCTATCGGCGACAGAGAGAGAACTAATCGTGTCCCTTCGCAAGTACCAGAATCACACCCCACGTTTGAGCCAAGGCGCTTTTGTCGACGGCTCCGCGGTGGTGATCGGCGACGTCGAAATCGGTGAAGACAGCTCCGTGTGGCCGCTGACCGTGATCCGTGGCGACATGCACCGCATCCGCATCGGCGCGCGCACCAGCGTGCAGGACGGCTGCGTGTTGCACATCACCCACGCCGGGCCGTTCAATCCCGATGGCTTCCCGCTGCTGATCGGCGATGACGTGACCATCGCCCACAAGGTCATGCTGCATGGCTGCACGGTCGGCAGCCGCGTGTTGATCGGCATGGGCAGCATCGTCATGGACGGCGCGGTGGTCGAGGACGACGTGATCATCGGCGCCGGCAGCCTGGTGCCACCGGGCAAGCGTCTGGAAAGCGGTTTTCTGTACGTGGGCAGCCCGGTGAAACAGGTTCGTCCGCTGACCGACAAGGAAAACGCCTTTTTCACCTACAGCGCGGCGAACTACGTGAAGCTCAAGGACCTGCATCTGGCTGAAGGCTACGACCAGCTCTGATTTTTCTCTCTATTGCCCGGGATTTTTCATGCATTACCAGACCGTTCTATTCGACCTCGACGGCACTCTCACCGATCCGCGTGAGGGCATCACCCGCTCCATCCAGTTCGCCTTGAGCAAACTCGGCATCGACGAGCCGGACCTGACCAAACTGGAACACTTCATCGGCCCGCCGCTGTTGCAGGCGTTCATGCAGTTTTATGGTTTTGATGAAGCCAAGGCGTGGGAGGCGGTGAATTTCTACCGCGAGCGCTTCAAGGTCACCGGCCTGTACGAGAACCGGGTGTTCGACGGCGTCACACCGTTGCTGGAAACCCTGAGCGGCCAGGGCCGTCAGCTGTATATCGCGACGTCGAAGCCTTGGGTGTTCGCCCGGGAAATCGCCCGGCACTTTGATTTCGCCAGACACTTCAAGGTGATCTACGGCAGCGAACTGGATGGCACCCGCACCAACAAGGTCGAGCTGATTGCCCACCTGGTGGCCGAGGAAGGGCTGGATCCGGCCAATACGCTGATGATCGGTGACCGCAAGCACGACCTGATCGGTGCTCGCAGCAACGGTCTGGATGCGGCGGCCGTGGGTTACGGTTTTGGCAGCCATGAAGAGCTGAGCGCCGAAGCGCCGGCGTATCACTTCGAGACGCTGGCGGAGTTGCATCAGGCGTTTTTGCAGCGCTGATCATCAATCCGGGCGAAGGGCAGCCAGCTCACGCAGCGCTGTCTTGCGCTTGTCCGCCGGTAATCCGCCCAGATGTTCGACCCGCGCATAAAACTGCGGCCAATCTCCCTTCACCTGCCCGAACAACGCCGCAAACGCCGGCACCCACTGGTCATACAGCCCGAACGGCAACAGCCGTGCGTTGTTCAACGGCGCATTGACCCAGGCGTCATAGCGTTTGTCGCCGGACCACTGGCCATCGCGCATCGCTCGATAATCCTGTCGAAACCGTTCGAACTCCGCCGCCTTGCGCTCGCGCATCTGCGCCGTTGCGAGTGGTCGTGCATAGAGTTTTTCGAGGCGTGAACGGGTATCGAGGATCAGCTGAATGAACTGATCCCGCTGCTTCAGCTTCGAGTCGTTTTCCGGGGGCAAGCCACGAAACGCTCGCCACTGCCGCGTACCCTCCTGCTCGACGAAGGTGGCGAAAGACTCGTTGAACTCGGTGTCGTCCTTCACATAGAAACGCTGGTGGGCCAGCTCATGGAAGATCAGCGTCGCCAGACGCTCGTCGCCCCAGCCCATCATCGAATTGAGGATCGGGTCGTTGAACCAGCCCAGGGTGGAGTAGGCCTCGACGCCGCCGATCGACACGTCCATGCCTTGCAGGCGTTGAATCGCGGCTTCACCCCGCGCCGCGCTCTGGCTGTAATAGCCGCGATAGGCCACGCAACCGGCAATCGGGAAGCAATGGTTCTGTGGGCTCAGGGAAAACTCCGGAGTGGCGAACACATTCCACACGACAAACGGCCGACCGATGTCGGCATAGAGGCGATAGCTTTGGTTGTCCGGCAGATGCAGGTGTTCGCTGGCGAAAGCCCGGGCTTTTTGTGACTGGGCGAGATGAGTGCGCAGTTTGGCATCGCGAGCCGGGTCGGCGATCACCTTGGCCACCGGCTCCCGCGCCCGCAAAAGCTGCAGCTGACCGCTGGCCAGCTGGCTGTAATAGCTCAGGCTTGAGCAACCGTTGAGCAACAAAATCATCACACCCGGAAACAAAATCCGCAAAACGCGATCAAGTAACCCATGGCTTGGAAGCGGCCTGATCAAAATAAGAAATCCCCCCGGAAAGTCTGCCCAAGACTATCCCGCCCATTGGAGCTCCGCTATGCGCATGTTGATACTGACAGGAAGCGTGCTGACGCTGGCCGGTTGTGCCGGATTCGGAATGCCGACCCCTGACCCCTCGCAAGCCTGGATCGATCTGGATGCACGGCAACAGGACACGGCGTTGCAGGCGCTGGAAGTCGACAAAAAGGCTGCCGTCGATCATCGTTACTTCGAAGTGCAGCCCGGCAGTCATGAGCTGACGGTGCGTTATCAATTCCCGGTCGAGGCGACCAACATCGGCCCGGATGCTGAGCCGCTGTGGCGCGATTGTCAGTTGAACGTGAAATTCAAGGATTTCAACGCCGGCCAGCGTTATCAGTTGCAGGCGGGAAGCATCGGTTTCCGTCCGTGGGCCAAGCTCTATGACCAACAACGCAACGTGGTGGGCCAAGGCACGCCGGCGGGCTGCCAGCGAACCTGATCGGCGTTATGCTGGATGTCCGAACTCACGGACATCCATCATGCGCACGTTGATGCTGTTGCTGGCCGCAGGCGTACTCGCCGGTTGCCAGACACCGTTGCCCCCCGTCGACCCGAACATGGCCTGGGTCGAATTCTCCACGCCAACCCCCGGTGGGAAACTGCTGATGGCCGAGCGTCTCGACAACAGGCGGCTGACTGACGGGCGCTTCTTTCAGGTCACGCCCGGCAGCCACGAACTGCGGGTGCGCTTCGACTTTGAAGTGTTCGGCGGAGGTGGCAGCCTGATGACCGGCCCCGTTGAGCGGTTGTGCTATCTGACCATCCGCTACGATCATTTCGAGGCGGGCCAGCGTTACTTGCTCGAAGGCCGTTCGCTGGCGTTTACCCCGAGTGCCCGCCTGTACAACGACAAGCGGGAAATCGTCGCCGAGGACCGCGAAGTCAACTGCATCATCTGAGGCGTATCAGCGGTCGTTCTTCTGATAAATGATCTTTTTTGTGCCGTTGTCACAGGTGCCGACGATCATGGCGATGTCGTGTTTTTTAGCCTCTTCCTTCGAGACTATCTCCAGGGTGTAGGAGGGCACGGCTTTCGCCTGAATCTTGATTTCGATCTCTTGCTTGAGTTCTTCGCAGTCTTTGGGCGCTGCGAAGGCCGACGTTGCCAGCACGCCACAGATAACCGCCAAGGCAAAACGTTTCATGGTTGAAGCTCCATCGAAGCAGCGCGCACGAAGATGCGCGAAAGCTGCTGTCATTTATTCGACCACATTTTTGCCTGGCGGGTTCTGATCCGGCTCAATCCGTCAGCCAACCAGCGACGCGTCGAGACTGATCTTCGCATTCAGCACCTTGGACACCGGGCAACCTTCCTTGGCCTTGTTGCTCAGCTCTTCGAACTGCGCCTGGGTCGCTCCCGGAATTTTTGCCTTGAGGATCAGTTTTACCGCGGTGATCGCGAAGCCGCCATCCACCTGATCCAGCGTGACCTCGGCCTGGGTGTCGATGCTGTCGGCCTTGAGCCCGGCGTCGCCGAGAATCATCGAGAACGCCATGGAGAAACAGCCCGCATGGGCGGCGCCGATCAGTTCTTCCGGATTGGTGCCCTTGCCGCCCTCAAAGCGTGCCTTGAAGCCGTAGGGCGCTTCACGCAGGACGCCGGTTTCGGTGGAAATCGAGCCGATGCCGGTTTTCAGGTCACCTTCCCAATGCGCGGATGCCTTCTTCACGATAGCCATGTGTGCCTCCTTCAATTCGGGCGCGAAACGCCGCGCCGTCGTGGTTTTTACCTGCAAGGCTTCTGAGGATAGACGCCGGAACAAAGTTCAGCCCAAGTGAATCGTTGACTTTTTTAGTAGGAAATTTCGGATCGGCTATTGAAACTCGGGTATATGCCCTTATTGCACAGAACACGCTTATGAATTGGGCAGGTTTGCGTTCGCCAAGAACACACCTGCGCCCTCAATCGGAGATGCAGGTTTATGAAGCAACTGTCCGACGTAAAATTTTCCACCCTCGATCTGGTGCCGGTGCGCGAGAACGGCAGCCCGGCGCAGTCGCTGCGCAATTCGCTGGATCTGGCGCAGCATGTCGAGAAGTTTGGCTACACGCGGTTCTGGGTCGCCGAGCACCACAACATGGATGGCATCGCCAGTTCCGCCACCTCGGTGTTGCTGGGCTACCTGGCCGGCGGCACGTCGACTATCCGGGTCGGTTCTGGTGGCGTGATGCTGCCCAACCACGCGCCGCTGGTGATCGCCGAGCAGTTCGGCACCCTCGAAAGCCTGTACCCGGGGCGGATCGACCTCGGTCTGGGCCGTGCGCCGGGTTCTGATCAGATGACCGCACGTGCCCTGCGCCGTGAGCGCTCCGGCAGTGCCGATGACTTCCCCGAGGACGTGGCAGAGCTGGTGCGCTTCCTCGGCCCGCGCACCCCGGATCAGCGGGTGATCGCGATGCCGGGCACCGGCACCAATGTGCCGATCTGGCTGCTCGGCTCCAGTTTGTTCAGTGCGCAATTGGCCGGCGAGCGCGGTTTGCCCTACGCCTTCGCCTCGCATTTCGCACCGCGCTTCATGCATGAGGCGATCCGCGTCTACCGCAATCACTTCAAGCCATCGGCGGTGCTTGATAAACCGTACGTAATGCTTGGCGTGCCGCTGGTGGCCGCTGACACCGATGAGCAGGCTGATTACCTGGCGACCTCGGTGTACCAGCGAATTCTCGCGTTGATGCGTGGGCAAAGTCTGGTGCAGCGTCCGCCGGTGAAAACCATGGACGGACTGTGGCTGCCACACGAGCGTGAGGCGGTGGGGGATTTCCTCGGTCTGGCGATGGTCGGGAGTCCGCAGAAAATCCGCGCGAAACTCGAAGTGCTGATCGAACAGACCCAGGCTGACGAACTGATCTTCACCTGCGACCTGTATGAACACGCCGATCGCCTGCATTCCTACGAGCTGCTGGCGCAGGTCATGAAGGGCTGAGCCCGATCGCCGCGCACAAAAAAGCCGACGCATTGCGTCGGCTTTTGTTTTTCTGGCGTGATCAGCCGCGGGTGTAGACGATCTCTTTGGCGCCGCCTTCACAGGTGCCGACGACTTTGCCGGCACTGGCTGTACCCTTGTCGACAATCTCCAGCGAATACCCGGAAACGTTCTTAGCATCCAGCTTGGCCGCAATTTCAGCCTTCAGTTCTTCACAGGGCTTGCCGGCAGCAAACGCACCACCCGCAAGGCTCAACAAACCTACCGCCAACATGAACTTCTTCATCGGTCGCACTCCCTGGTCGGATTAAAAAAGGCGGGCATCGAGCCGTTCGCCCGATGCGCTCACCTTGTAGCGCTTTGCCATTCCTATGGCACTCGGCCAGCGCGCAAGTTCAGAAGCGTAGACCAAACTCAGCTGCTGGCAATCCGGAACCCGACTTTCAGGGTCACTTGAAAGTGCGCTGCCTTGCCGTCCTTGATGTGGCCGCGGGTTTCGGTCACTTCGAACCATTCCAGATGCTTGATGCTCTTGTTGGCCTCGGCCAGCGCATTGTTGATGGCGTCTTCAATGCTGCTGGTGGACGAACCGACCAGCTCGACTTTCTTGTAGGTGTGATGGTCACTCATGGTGTTCTCCTTGAAGTGTGCAATTGAGCCTAGCAGCGATTTGCCGTGTTGATTTCGGCGATCCGGGAGAGGGGAAGTTCAGATTTTCTGCACTTTCCAGAACCCGTGAAGTCCCAAACAACACACGCCACTCATCACCAATGCAGGAGAGCCACCATGGCCAACACCTCGTTACGCAAAGCCTCGTTGCAAAGCATGGAAGCGGAGATCGAGAGTCTGCTCAAGTCGTTGGAAAGCCTGAAGGACGACGCTTCTGACGAGTCGCGCAAGACCCTCAAGGCGCTCAAGGGCAACGCTGAAAGCGCGCTGAAACACTCGCGCAGCCTGCTCAGCGATGCCTACGAAGAAGTCAAAGTCAAAACCCGCGAGACCGGGATCGCCACCCGCGATTACGCGCAGGAACATCCGTGGACGACCGCCGGTGTGGCGGTCGGTGCGCTGGGTCTGCTGGCCGCTTATTTGCTGTTCAAGCGCGGCGAGTGATCCGCCTGGCGCAGCTCGGTCCTGAGCCACTGCGCCAATTGCCGGGCGCGCCCGTCTGCGGCGCGCTTGGGTAGCCACAACGCCAGTTGCGCAGGGGTTTCACTGAAACCCCACGGCGCGACCAGGCGACCGGCCTTCAAGTCTTCGGTCACCAGCGGTTCCGGCGCGATCGCCACGCCCAGCCCGGCGACGGCCGCTTCCAGCAAGTAATACAAATGCTCGAAACCCTGCCCCAGCTTCAACGCCTTGGTGTCGAGGCCGCTTTGCTGCGCCCAGCTCGGCCAGGCTTGCGGGCGTGAAGTCGTGTGCAGCAAGGGTTCGTCGAGCAGGGCAATGGGCGGTGCCGATTGCAGGCGCTGATAGCCGCTGAACAACGGGCTCATGACCGGGCCGATGCGCTCGCTGGCCAGCTCGTACACCTGCATGTCCGCCGGCCATGGCGGTTCGGCGAACAGCAGCAATGCATCCAGCCCCGGGCGTCGTGGATCGAGATCGCCTTCACCGGCGGACAGGTGCAGACGCAAATCCGGCAGATCGGCATTCAGCCTTCCCAGTCGCGGAATGAACCAGCGCGCCAGCAAGCTACCGGAGCAACCGAGTACGAACGGCGCGTCCGCGGTGCTTTGGGTCAGTTCGGCGCAAACGCTGCGCAAGCGGTCGAACGCCTCGCCGCTGGCATCGCGCAGGCGGATGCCGGCATCTGTGAGTTTCAGGCCACGACCGTCCTTGACGAAAAGACTGACGCCGAGATGCTCTTCCAGCACCTTGAGCTGGCGGCTGACCGCACCGTGGGTGACGTGCAGTTGCTCCGCAGCCTGGCTGACGCTGTTCAGGCGGGCGGTGGCTTCGAAGGCGCGCAGGGCGTTCAGCGGGGGAAGGTCGTGGCTCATGATATCTGTGAGTTTTCCTGACAGGTTGTGGCGATCTTATCGGTTTTCAGCCTGGAAGGTCAGGGGTAGAGTGAACGCCATTGTCTTCTCGTGAAATCCGCTGGAGCGAACCATGACCCAGACTTCGAACACCTCCGATCTGCGTAACGGCCCTGACGCTAATGGCCTGTTTGGCTCGTTCGGCGGCCGTTATGTCGCGGAAACCCTGATGCCGTTGATCCTCGACCTGGCCCGCGAATACGAGGCGGCCAAGGAAGATCCGGCGTTCAAAGAGGAATTGGCCTACTTCCAGCGCGACTACGTCGGACGTCCGAGCCCGCTGTATTTCGCCGAGCGCCTGACCGAGTTCTGCGGCGGCGCCAAAATCTACCTCAAGCGCGAAGAGCTGAACCACACCGGCGCGCACAAGATCAACAACTGCATCGGCCAGATCCTGCTGGCGCGGCGCATGGGCAAGAAACGCATCATCGCCGAGACCGGCGCCGGCATGCACGGCGTGGCTACCGCCACCGTGGCTGCGCGTTTTGGACTGGACTGCGTGATCTACATGGGCACCACCGACATTGAGCGCCAGCAGGCCAACGTGTTCCGCATGAAGCTGCTGGGCGCCGAGGTGATCCCGGTGGTCGCCGGCACCGGCACCCTGAAAGACGCAATGAACGAAGCGCTGCGTGACTGGGTGACCAACGTCGACAGCACCTTCTACCTGATCGGCACCGTGGCCGGTCCGCACCCTTATCCAGCCATGGTTCGCGACTTCCAGGCGGTTATCGGCAAGGAAACCCGCGATCAGCTGCAAGCTCAGGAAGGTCGCCTGCCGGACAGCCTGGTGGCGTGCATCGGCGGTGGTTCCAATGCCATGGGCCTGTTCCACCCGTTCCTCGACGACAAGAGCGTCGAGATCATCGGCGTCGAAGCCGCCGGTTACGGCATCGAGACCGGCAAGCACGCGGCCAGCCTCAACGGCGGTGTACCGGGTGTGCTGCACGGCAACCGCACCTTCCTGCTGCAGGACGACGATGGCCAGATCATCGACGCCCACTCGATTTCCGCCGGCCTCGACTATCCGGGCATCGGCCCTGAGCACGCGTGGTTGCATGATATCGGCCGCGTCCAGTACACCTCGGTGACCGACGACGAAGCCCTCGCTGCGTTCCACCAGTGCTGCCGTCTGGAAGGGATCATTCCGGCACTGGAAAGCGCCCATGCCCTGGCCGAAGTCTTCAAACGCGCACCGAAACTGCCGAAGGATCACCTGATGGTGGTCAACCTGTCCGGTCGCGGCGACAAAGACATGCAGACCGTCATGCACCACATGGAACACTCTCAACAAGAGCAATCCAAGCAGGAGAAACACTGATGAGCCGCCTGCAAACCCGCTTTGCCGAACTCAAAGAACAGAATCGCGCCGCCCTGGTGACCTTCGTCACAGCTGGCGACCCGGACTACGACACTTCGCTGGCCATCCTCAAAGGCCTGCCGAAAGCCGGTGCCGACGTGATCGAACTGGGCATGCCGTTCACCGACCCGATGGCCGACGGCCCGGCGATTCAGCTGGCGAACATCCGTGCTTTGGGCGCCAAGCAGAACCTGATCAAAACCCTGCAAATGGTCCGCGAGTTCCGCAAGGACAACAGCGACACGCCGCTGGTGCTGATGGGTTACTTCAACCCGATCCACAAGTTCGGCGTCGAGCGCTTCATCGCCGAAGCCAAAGAGGCCGGCGTTGATGGCCTGATCGTGGTCGACATGCCACCAGAACACAACTCGGAGCTGTGCGACCCGGCCCAGGCGGCGGGGATCGACTTCATTCGCCTGACCACCCCGACCACCGATGATGCGCGTCTGCCAAAAGTGTTGAACGGCAGCTCTGGCTTCGTTTACTACGTGTCGGTTGCCGGTGTGACCGGTGCCGGTGCGGCGACTCTGGAACACGTCGAAGAAGCGGTGGCGCGTCTGCGTCGGCATACCGACCTGCCGATCAGCATCGGTTTTGGTATCCGCACGCCGGAGCAGGCGGCGTCCATCGCGCGTCTGGCCGATGGTGTGGTGGTGGGCTCGGCGCTGATCGATCACATCGCCAACGCGACCACGCCGGATCAGGCCATCGATGGCGTGCTGAGCCTGTGTTCGGCGCTGTCCGAAGGCGTGCGTAAGGCTCGCGTCAGCTGAAGGTAAAGTTCCTGATACAGAGGAATTAGGGCCTCGCGGCACAGACTAATTGAGCAAGACCGAGGGATTCAGAACCACGTTCTGAATCCCTTTTTGCTGTCAGTGCAGTGAGGAAAGACCCGATGAAAATGCCGAAACGTCTGATTGCCAGTCTGGGCGTGCTGATGATCAGCGCGACGCCGCTGCTGGCCAGCGCCGATCCGCGCGACGATCACGACCACGGCGGCCCGCAGCAGGGCCACTACGACAATCGCGGTGGTGATCACCATGATTGGCAAAGCAACCATCGCGGAGGCCCGCCGCCTCGGGACTTCGGCCCGGTACGTCAGGTGATCCGCGACAATCATGGCTACTTCGTTCGCGGTGCACCGCCACCTCCAGGCATCCATCTGGTACGTGGCCGGCCGCTGCCCCACGGCTATTACGGCGAGCGGCTGGATAACCGGGCGTTGAGTCGTCTGCCGTATTACCCGGGTTATGAATGGCGTCGTGCCGGCGGTGACATCGTGCTGATCGCGGTGGGCACTGGGATCGTTTACGAAGTGCTGGATGGCGTTCTGTACTGATCGTCAGGCAATAAAAAAGACCGCAGCCTTCACAGGCTGCGGTCTTTTGTTTTCAGGGTCGTTGTTTTTCAGGGCAGCTCCAGTCCGCCCGAGGCTTTGTGCAGTTTGCGCAGATGCTCGCCGATCTGCTTCACGTTGGCCTCGCTGGCCGCAATCTCGGCTGCTCGCTTTGGCTCCAGCAGCGCGCGCACTTCTTTATCCAGATCGCCGGTGAGTGCCAGCAACTGTTTCTGGCGCTGACTGCTTTCGGCTTCAAGCCTGCTGAACTCGCTTGGTTGCGGCAGGCCGTAACCTCGGGAGTCGAGCAACTCTGCCGGCCGGCTGAGGAAGCCGCTGTTGGCGAGGATCTGTTGCAAGGTCGCGTTGGCCTTGTCCATGCCACCGTTCTCCAGCTCCCGGGCGCCGAGGTAGCGTTGCTTGACCTCATCCTGAGCGAGCAACAGTTGGCGGCGGAAACTGGCTTGCTCCAGCAACAACAGCGCGGCGCTGGTACGCAGGTCGGCTCGTTCGAACCAGGGGCGACGCTCTTCGGCGGACAGCGAAAGCCATTCTTCCACGGTTGTCTGCTTGATCGGCAATTGCTTCTTCAACACATCGAACATCGCTTGATAACGATCACGGAACGAGTCGAAGCGATAACCCAGGCGCAACGCCTCTTTCGGATCATCGAGCACGCTGGTGTCGGCCAAGCCTCGCCCCTTCAGCACTTCCAGCAAACCGTTGGGCATGATGCTGTCGAGGCCGGTCAACCGGGCGTTATTGCTGCCGCTGCGCAGCAGTTTCAGGCCTTCCACCGCACAGTTGTTGGAGAGGAAGAAGTAATTGCCGTCGTAGCTCCAGTGCATTTCGGCGGCGTGTTCGACCACGCCCTCGATTTCGCTGCGCGAGAGATTCAGCGGCACCGACGCCAGGCTGCGCAGTTCGGTCTTGGTGTATTCGTCGATTACCTGCGCCAGCGGCAACACAAATAGGCGCGACGGGTACTTGCCGACCAGTCCGTCCCAGCTCGACAGCTGCACGTCACCGACGAAGGCGCGGTACGACAGCACCAGATGCTGATCCAGATCCAGTCGGCAGTCGGGCCCGCGTGGCCGGCCCGGTGCGCAGATCACCAGACGCAACATGCTGTGGCCCCAACGGCTGACCCAGTTCTGGTTGGCTTCGGCCAACAGGTAATCCACCGCGTACACGCGCTCCGGATCGACCTGGCCCAGGGGCTGTTTGGCAAAGTCGTTGCCGGCATTGAGGAAGGCGAAGGTTTTGGCGCACTCATCTTTCGCGGGCGGTGCCCAGCCGAAGTGTTCCTGGTAATAGCGATACAGCGCCGGTCGACGGCAGGCGTAGCTCGGGTCGAGGAGGAAATACTCCATGTTGACCGCGACAAACTCCTTCGGACTGGAGATTTCGTAGAGGTCGGGGCTGCGGGCGATCTGCCGGTTGTGCTGTTCCCGCTCACCCCGACGCCCGACGTATTGCTGCCAGCCGGCGAGGTCGAGCAGGCGTGGATCATCGCTGAGGGTGAAGCGCCGACCGTTCTGGCCGCGGCATTCATCGGGAATGCCGATCAGCCCGGCGCTGTTGTTGCGCCGGGTGCAGCGCTGGATCAGCGTGCGTTCGGCCGCCGGCCACAAGCGCGCGCGATCGTAAATATGGGTGATTTCGTGCAGCACCGTGGCCAGCAGTTCCCGGCGAACGGTGCCGTGGGGGCGATTGGTTTTTTGAGTGGCCGCGCTGCCGTCGGTGAGGTTGGCGAGCAGTTTGCGGTTCAGATCCAACTCGGAAACGAGCGTTGCCTGGCCGTAGGCGTTGCCGGGCATGTCGTCGGTCCAGCCGACATCGATGCGCCGGTCCAGGCGTTCGATGAAGCTCGGCGGCAACGCCTGCATGGCTTCATCGAGCAGCGCCTGGCTGGCCTGTTGTTGGGCGGGGCTCAGGCCGTCGGTCTTGAGCCGCAATTGCAGGCCGGCGTGGGCGCTGTTGCCAAGCAGCAACAACGCCCCGGCCAGCAGCCAGGCGCCGAGTGACTTCACAGTGCGAGGATGGCTTCGGCGAGTACCTGATCACTGGCGTCGCGAGCTTCCGGCACGCGGGTGCGCAAGGTGTTGAAGGCGGCTTCCAGGTTGGCACCACGGATATCACCGTCGCTGGCCACGAAACTGGCGGCGTCGTCGTGGGCTTCGCGGATGATTTTCGAATCGCGAATCGACGTAGTGGTGTCGGAGGTGAAATCGATGGTGCGCTGGGAAGCGCGGACGATGATGTTACTGGTGGCTACCAGGGTGTGTGCCTGGGCCATATCGGCCAACAACAGCAGGCCAAGGGCGGCAGCAATCAGCGGGCTACGCATGGAACGACTCCGAAAAGACAGGGATGACTATTGGACGAGAATTGCCTGTGCCAGTTCAAGGTCGCTGACATGAAGTTTTGGCCGGCTCTTGCGCAGGTAATGCAGGGCGGATTCGAGCTGTGCGCCGCGCATCTGGCCGTCACTGGCAACGAACGCTGCGGCATCGTCGTGCGCGGCGATGATCAGTTTACGGTCGAACGGTGCGGAAGACACCATGCCGGTGGCCCAGACGCTGACAACGGTGTTCTGCGTGGACACATCGAAGGCGTCTGCCAGTGGAACCCAGCAGGCGGTGATCAGGATAGAAGGGATAAGCAGATTTGAAAGAAAACGCATGGGACTCGGCAGTTGTTGGCGAGTCCCAAGGCTAGCGCAATGCCCGGACTAGAGCCAGCGCCGAAACATCGGGACACGACCGGCGTGCCCCGTAATGCTCCTGTCGCTTAGATCGTCAGAATGGCCTGGGCCAGCTGTGCGTCGGTCGCTTTCAGTTGTGGAGCCTGATGGCGGATGTGATCCAGTGCACTCTCCAGTTTCACGCCACGGATTTCGCCTTCGCTGGCCACGAAGCTGGCAGCGTCGTCACGGGCAGCGAGCACGATCTTGTCGTCACGGAAGGACGAGGTGACATCGGAAGTGGCATCGGAAGAGGACTTGAGCGCGCCAACCACGGCGTCGGTGGTCACGATGAAGCTGGTGGCGCTGGCGTTGGCAGCTACGGCCAGCAGGGCTGCGGCGCTGAGCAGACGAAGACGGGACATGGGAGAACTCCTGTGGATAAACCGTATTGAGAGGTGGCTCGGTGTCTGAAGATCAGACGCCAGTCGCACAGCATTCGCCACGTTCTGCATGGATATTAGGCCTGCGCGCCAAATTCGCACAGAGGGCAGAGTGCTAGCGCCAGAAGGGTTTTTCCATTTCATTCAATCGATCGGCATGGCTGAGACCGAGGTCGGCAAGATCCCGCCCATCGAGTTGAGCCAGCAGGCGTCGCGTCCGAGCGCGTTCAAGACCTTGCCAGAGCTGCTTTAGCAGACGTCGCAGCAGGTGACGCCGAACAGGGGCGGGGCTCGCAATTGTCGAAACATCCTGTAAGTCATTCATGACCGTTTCCTTTTCCAGTGGAGGCGAAAAGTCATGTTGAGCCGGAAGCAGATGCAGAAACAGATACACTGGCAGCAAATTGTACTGGTTCAATTTGGTTTATATTGAAACTGTACCTGTCTCGCAGCTGGTCCGCTGTATTGCCTATTTTCAAGACCTGAAACGACAAAACCCGTCGCGGTTTCCCGCGACGGGTCTTGTATGTTCAATTCGGGTTGCTGGCGGTGGGTCTAGCGACCAGAGCCAGCGACGCTGCTTAGCGCCAGAACGGCTTGCTCAGCTCTTCGTAGCGTTGTGCTTCGCTGATACCGGCATCGGCCAGCAGACGCGAATCCAGGCGAGCCAGTTGGTGGCGGCTGGAGATGCGGCGCTGCCACAGCATCAGATTGGCGATTACGCGCAGAGGCAGGGAAGCCTGGGTGTTTACAGCTTTGTCTTCGAAGAACAGTTCGGAACTGAGTGTACGTTCCATGGTTGACATCCTTCCGCTTGTGGCGGGATTAGGTAGTGGTTTAACTGGTGCCCATGATCCTCTCGTTTGGCCAGACTCTCTAGATACAGTTCACCTGTAATGTGAGTGACCAGTTAACTGTTTATAGGGGGTGTACGGGTCAAAATTGCGCAAACTGTACTTGTCTGCGCTTATTTGGTGCATTTTTACCCAAATCGATGATTAGAGTAGGCAAAAGCCGTAGGAAAAGACCGGTACAGCAGTACAGTTTTTGACGGCTGCGGCGGTTTTCAAAATTCCGCTGACGAAACTGTGTTTGCGCCAGCGGAAAATCTGTGCGGATTACACCGCCAGCATGCGTCCGGTTTCTTCCAGATTGATGTGCCAGCTCAGGGCGTCACGCAGGATGTGCGGGGTGTGGCCGCCGATCGCACAGGCTTTTTCGAAGTAATCGTTCAGCGCCGGGCGGTAATCCGGGTGCACGCAATTATCGATGATGACCCGGGCGCGTTCCCGTGGCGCCAGGCCGCGCAGGTCGGCCAGGCCCACTTCGGTCACCAGGATGTCGACGTCATGCTCGGTATGGTCGACGTGGCTGACCATTGGCACCACGCTGGAAATCGCGCCGCCCTTGGCGATCGACTTGGTCACGAACACCGCCAGGTGTGCGTTGCGCGCGAAGTCGCCCGAGCCGCCAATGCCGTTCATCATCCGCGTGCCGCAGACGTGGGTGGAGTTGACGTTGCCATAGATGTCGAACTCAAGGGCGGTGTTGATGCCGATGATGCCCAGGCGCCGCACCACCTCCGGGTGGTTGGAGATTTCCTGCGGACGCAATACCAGCTTGTCCTTGTACTTCTCCAGATTGCCGAACACGTCGCTGTTGCGCCGCTCCGACAGAGTGATCGAGCTGCCCGAGGCGAAGCTCAGCTTGCCCGCATCAATCAGGTCGAAGGTCGAGTCCTGCAGCACTTCGGAGTACATGGTCAGGTCTTCGAACGGCGAGTCGATCAGCCCGCACATCACTGCGTTGGCGATGTTGCCGATCCCTGCCTGCAACGGACCGAGCTTGTTGGTCATGCGTCCGGCATCGACTTCCTGTTTGAAGAAGGTGATCAGGTGATCGGCGATGGCATTGGTGTCGACGTCCGGCGACGACACGGTGGACGGCGAATCCGCCTGCTGGGTGATGACGATCGCGACGATCTTCTCCGGCGGGATCGGGATCGCGGTGCTGCCGATGCGATCGTCGACTTTTACCAGCGGGATGGGCGTGCGGGTCGGGCGATAGGTCGGGATATAGATGTCGTGCAGACCTTCGAGGTTGGCGTTGTGCGCCAGGTTGATCTCGACGATCACGTGTTTGGCGAAGATCGCGAAGCTCGCCGAGTTGCCCACCGAAGTGGTCGGCACGATGTGGCCCTGTTCGGTGATGGCCACAGCTTCGATGACGGCGATGTCCGGCAGCTTCAGCTGCTGGTTGCGCAGTTGCTCGACGGTTTCCGACAGGTGCTGGTCGATGAACATCACTTCGCCGGCGTTGATTGCCTTGCGCAAGGTGCTGTCGACCTGGAACGGCATGCGCCGGGACAGCACGCCAGCCTCGGTCAGTTGCTTGTCGAGGTCATTGCCCAGACTGGCGCCGGTCATCAGGCTGATCTTCAGCGGCGTGACCTTGGCTCGCTCGGCCAGCGCATGGGGCACGGCCTTGGCTTCGCCGGCGCGGGTGAAGCCGCTCATGCCGACGGTCATGCCGTCCTCAATCAGCGCAGCGGCGTCGGCGGCGCTCATCACTTTATCCAACAACGAAGGCAGGCGAATACGGTCACGGTACATGGATTATTTTCTCGGGCAGCGAGTAGCAGGATGCGCAGTCTAGTGAATTTCGCGAGCGCCTGTCCCGCTACCAAGGTCGCAAACGAGGCGTCTATTTAGCGGGTTTCAAGTAAAACACCGTTACCGGATCTGCAACAACGCGGCAAATTGTCCGACGGTTTGCGCAAACAAAAACGCCCCGACAAGTCGGGGCGTTCGGTGTTGCCGGCGAGGGTTACTCGACCGCTTTGACCATGTCTTCGATGACTTTTTTCGCGTCGCCGAAGACCATCATGGTCTTGTCCAGGTAGAACAGTTCGTTGTCCAGACCGGCATAGCCGCTGGCCATCGAGCGCTTGTTGACGATGATGGTCTTGGCCTTGAACGCTTCGAGGATCGGCATGCCGGCAATCGGCGATTTTGGATCGTTCTTGGCGGCCGGGTTGACCACGTCGTTGGCGCCGAGCACCAGCACCACGTCGGCCTGGCCGAACTCGGAGTTGATGTCTTCCATCTCGAACACTTGGTCGTACGGCACTTCGGCCTCGGCCAGCAGTACGTTCATGTGCCCAGGCATCCGACCGGCCACCGGGTGGATCGCGTACTTCACGGTCACGCCGTGATGAGTCAGCTTCTCGGTCAGCTCTTTCAGCGCGTGCTGTGCACGGGCCACCGCCAGGCCGTAACCCGGAACGATGATCACGGTGTCAGCGTTGGTCAGCAGGAAAGTCGCGTCGTCAGCCGAACCGGATTTCACCGGACGGGCTTCCTTCTCACCGGCAGGACCGGCGTCTGCGGTATTGCCGAAACCGCCGAGCAGTACATTAAAGAAGGAACGGTTCATCGCCTTGCACATGATGTACGAGAGGATCGCACCGCTCGAACCCACCAGCGAACCTGCAATGATCAGCATCGAGTTGTTCAGCGAGAAGCCGATACCTGCCGCCGCCCAGCCGGAATAACTGTTGAGCATCGACACCACCACGGGCATGTCGGCGCCGCCGATCGGGATGATGATCAGCACGCCCATGACGAACGCCAGGGCCAGCATCAGTGCGAACGCGGCGAGGTTGCCGGTCAGCATGAAGGTGATGCCGAGGATCAGCGTCGCCAGACCCAGTACCGCGTTCAGCTTGTGCTGACCGCTGAACTGTACCGGTGCGCCCTGGAACAGACGGAACTTGTACTTGCCAGACAGCTTGCCGAAGGCGATCACCGAACCGGAGAAGGTGATTGCACCGATGGCTGCGCCAAGGAACAGCTCCAGACGGTTACCCGCCGGGATCGAGTCGCCCAGTTGCTTGACGATGCCCAGCGACTGCGGCTCGACCACGGCAGCAATGGCGATGAACACCGCTGCCAGACCGATCATGCTGTGCATGAACGCAACCAGTTCAGGCATCTTGGTCATTTCAACGCGTTTGGCCATGATCGAACCGGCGGTGCCGCCGATCAGCAGGCCGACGATCACGTAACCGATGCCAGCAGTCGCGAGCTCAGCGCCTAGCTTATAGATGAGGCCGACAGTGGTGATGATTGCCAGCGCCATGCCGAGCATGCCGAACAGGTTGCCGCGGCGCGATGTGGTCGGGTGCGACAGGCCCTTCAGGGCCTGGATGAAGCAGATCGACGCGATCAGGTAGAGCGTCGTGACGAGGTTCATGCTCATTACTTAGGCGCCTCTTCTTTTGCTTTCGGGGCTTTCTTCTTGAACATCTCAAGCATGCGGCGGGTGACCAGGAAGCCACCGAACACGTTGACCGCGGCGAGTGCCACGGCGAGGGTGCCCATGGTCTTGCCCAGCGGGGTGACGGTCAGTGCGGCCGCGAGCATGGCGCCTACGATCACGATCGCCGAAATGGCGTTGGTCACTGCCATCAAAGGCGTGTGCAGCGCGGGTGTAACGTTCCAGACCACGTGGTAACCGACATAAATCGCCAGCACGAAGATGATCAGGTTGTAGATACCGGGGGAGATAAGCTCTTCCATCGTCTGAATCCCTGCTTAGGCGTTTTTGCGGATGACTTGGCCGTCGCGGCACATCAGGCACGCGGCGACGATGTCGTCTTCGAGGTTCACTTCGAACTGGCCTTCTTTGGTGAAGACCAGCTTCAGGAAGTCCAGCAGGTTGCGTGCGTACAGCGCCGAGGCGTCTGCGGCCACTTCACCGGCGAGGTTGGTCGGACCGACGATGGTCACGCCGTTCTCGATCACGACCTGATCGGCCACGGTCAGCGGGCAGTTGCCACCCTGGGCCGCAGCGAGGTCGATGACTACCGAGCCGGGTTTCATCTGCGCCACGGTGTCCGCGCTCAGCAGCGTCGGCGCCTTGCGGCCCGGGATCAGTGCGGTGGTGATGACGATGTCAGCCTGCTTGGCGCGCTCGTGCACGGCCTGGGCCTGACGCTGCATCCAGCTCGCCGGCATCGGGCGTGCGTAACCACCGACGCCGACCGCGCATTCGCGTTCTTCATCGGTCTCGTAAGGCACGTCGACGAACTTGGCGCCGAGGGATTCGATCTGTTCCTTCACGGCCGGACGTACGTCGGACGCTTCGATGACGGCACCCAGACGTTTCGCCGTGGCAATCGCCTGCAACCCGGCCACACCAGCACCCAGAATCAGCACGCGCGCCGCTTTCACGGTGCCCGCAGCGGTCATCAGCATCGGCATGAAGCGCGGATAGTAGTGAGCGGCCAGCAGCACGGCCTTATAGCCGGCAATGTTCGCCTGGGACGACAGCACGTCGAGGCTCTGGGCCCGGGAGGTACGTGGCGCCGCTTCCAGGGCGAACGCGGTAATCCCGCACTCGGCCATCTTCGCGATGGTGTCGTTGTTGAACGGGTTGAGCATGCCCACCAGCACCGTTCCGCGCTTGATCAGCGTCAGTTCGGCATCGCTTGGCGCGACCACTTTGAGAATCAGCTCGGCGCCAAACGCGTCATTGGCACTGCCAATGGTTGCGCCTGCCGCTTCATAGGCACTGTCGACAACGCTGGCTTTAACGCCGGCGCCGGTTTGCACAGTGACCTTATGACCTTGGCTGATCAGCTTTTTAATGGTTTCCGGGGTTGCAGCAACCCGTGTTTCACCGGTCTGGGTTTCGAGAGGAACACCAATGTGCACGTCAAATCTCCTGCGTGATCTTATTGAGTAAACCCATGCACTACGGATGGTGCGACTGGGGCGGCCGATCAGCACGATCCCGCCAAATCGGGGCGGGGCGCGGCATTTTGCAGGCGAAGTTTATGCCCTTCAAGGGATTATGACGGGTGACGGAAAATTAACTACAAGTCATCCCGTGACCGAATGTCGCAGATGGCCAGTTGAATCCCTTGCAGGCCGTGCCTTTCAAGGAGTCTGGATGAATTTGAAGAATTTTCTCATCGGTGACGTGAATAGGCCGCAATGAGTCGCGAATGAGGGCGCAAAGCCACGTCGGCAGGCGGTTGTGGGACGTCTGTACGACTTTCGGATACAGTCTGTCTATTTGCGACAAATAGTTATATCTGTAGGGCTTTGGTTTTCCTGACTACGGGGTTAGCAATCGCTGGAGCCCTTTATCCTTCTAGGTTGTAGCTGTATGCCTGGTTCACCAGCCAGTCGCGAAAAGCCTTGAGTGACGCGGATTCGACCTTTCGCTCCGGAATCATCAGGTAATACGCCTTGATGCTGGAGAGCGCGTTCGGGTTGGCAATCACCAGGCGTTTTTCGGCCAGTTCGCGCTGAATCAGGAATGGTGGGATCAGCGCGATGCCCATGTCGTGCATGGCCGCTTGGGCCAGCATGGAGAATAGCTCGTAGCGCGGACCTGTCATGTCGCGGGGGATGTTCAGGTGTTGCGAGTTGAACCACTGTCGCCAGGCGTAGGGGCGGGTGGTTTGCTGGAGCAGCGGCAGATCGGCGATTTCATCGGGTGTCAGATGCGTCTTGTTGCCGAGCAGGGCGGGACTGCATACCGGCATCGGATTCTCGCCCATCAGCCTGTGGGATTCGGTACCGGACCAGTCGGCATCGCCAAAGTAGATGGCGGCATCGAAGTCGGTGTCTGCAAACAGGAACGGGCGCGTGCGGTTGGTCAGGTTGACCGTCACTTCCGGGTGCTTGAGCTGGAAGTCCTTCAATCTTGGCAGCAGCCATTGCGTGCCGAAGGTGGGTACCACGGCGAGTTCGATCACATTGGTGCCTTGCTGACCCATCACCGACAGGGTGTCGCGCTCAACCGCATCAAGTTGGGTGGCGACCCGACGGCTGTAGGAAAGCCCCGCTTCCGTCAGCTTCACTCCGCGACGCGAGCGTCGGAAGAGTTCGACGCTGAGGAAGTCTTCAAGGCTGGCGATCTGTCGGCAAATGGCGCCTTGGGTGAGGGAAAGTTCTTCGGCGGCCTTGGTAAAGCTCTCGTGACGGGCGGCAGCCTCGAAGCTGATCAGGGCGGTGGTGCTGGGTATCTTGCGGCGCATGTACGTCAACCTCACTAATACATCGCTTATTCGGCATTTCGCGACGTTTCGGAGTGAGAAATTAGCACAACAGGATGCGAAATCCTCGTTTGCCGGGATGGCGAAGCGGGCCTAGGATCAATGCCACGTTAATTCACCCAATTTGCGAGGACTCACTCATGGGCGGTAAAGCTAGCTTCAACTGGATCGATCCACTGCTGCTGGATCAACAGCTGACTGAAGAAGAACGCATGATCCGCGACACTGCCGAGCAATTCGCCCAGCAGAGCCTCGCGCCGCGCGTTCTGGAAGCCTTCCGCCATGAGAAGACCGATCCGGCGATCTTCCGTGAAATGGGTGAAGTCGGCCTGTTGGGTGCGACCATTCCCGAGCAGTACGGTGGCAGCGGCCTCAACTACGTCAGCTATGGCCTGATCGCCCGTGAAGTCGAGCGTGTCGACTCTGGCTACCGTTCGATGATGAGCGTGCAGTCTTCGCTGGTGATGGTGCCGATCAACGAATTCGGTACCGAAGCGCAGAAACAGAAGTACCTGCCGAAACTGGCTTCCGGCGAGTGGATCGGCTGCTTCGGTCTGACCGAGCCGAACCACGGTTCCGACCCGGGCGCGATGATTACTCGTGCACGCAAAGTCGACGGTGGCTACAGCCTGACCGGTGCCAAGATGTGGATCACCAACAGCCCGATCGCCGATGTGTTCGTGGTCTGGGCCAAAGACGATGCCGGCGACATCCGTGGTTTCGTTCTGGAGAAGGGCTGGAAAGGTCTGAGCGCTCCAGCGATTCACGGCAAGGTCGGTCTGCGGGCTTCGATCACCGGCGAAATCGTCATGGACAACGTGTTTGTGCCGGAAGAGAACATTTTCCCGGACGTGCGTG
>NZ_CM148568.1:360000-1047500 GCF_056113135.1 Pseudomonas sp. HD57-3
CGTAGCGAAAGCGAGTCTTAATAGGGCGTCTAGTCGCTGGGAATAGACCCGAAACCGGGCGATCTATCCATGGGCAGGTTGAAGGTTAGGTAACACTGACTGGAGGACCGAACCGACTACCGTTGAAAAGTTAGCGGATGACCTGTGGATCGGAGTGAAAGGCTAATCAAGCTCGGAGATAGCTGGTTCTCCTCGAAAGCTATTTAGGTAGCGCCTCATGTATCACTGTAGGGGGTAGAGCACTGTTTCGGCTAGGGGGTCATCCCGACTTACCAAACCGATGCAAACTCCGAATACCTACAAGTGCCGAGCATGGGAGACACACGGCGGGTGCTAACGTCCGTCGTGAAAAGGGAAACAACCCAGACCGTCAGCTAAGGTCCCAAAGTTATGGTTAAGTGGGAAACGATGTGGGAAGGCTTAGACAGCTAGGAGGTTGGCTTAGAAGCAGCCACCCTTTAAAGAAAGCGTAATAGCTCACTAGTCGAGTCGGCCTGCGCGGAAGATGTAACGGGGCTCAAACCATACACCGAAGCTACGGGTATCACGTAAGTGATGCGGTAGAGGAGCGTTCTGTAAGCCTGTGAAGGTGAGTTGAGAAGCTTGCTGGAGGTATCAGAAGTGCGAATGCTGACATGAGTAACGACAATGGGTGTGAAAAACACCCACGCCGAAAGACCAAGGTTTCCTGCGCAACGTTAATCGACGCAGGGTTAGTCGGTCCCTAAGGCGAGGCTGAAAAGCGTAGTCGATGGAAAACAGGTTAATATTCCTGTACTTCTGGTTATTGCGATGGAGGGACGGAGAAGGCTAGGCCAGCTTGGCGTTGGTTGTCCAAGTTTAAGGTGGTAGGCTGAGATCTTAGGTAAATCCGGGATCTTAAGGCCGAGAGCTGATGACGAGTTGCCTTTAGGCGACGAAGTGGTTGATGCCATGCTTCCAAGAAAAGCTTCTAAGCTTCAGATAACCAGGAACCGTACCCCAAACCGACACAGGTGGTTGGGTAGAGAATACCAAGGCGCTTGAGAGAACTCGGGTGAAGGAACTAGGCAAAATGGCACCGTAACTTCGGGAGAAGGTGCGCCGGTGAGGGTGAAGCACTTGCTGCGTAAGCCCACGCCGGTCGAAGATACCAGGCCGCTGCGACTGTTTATTAAAAACACAGCACTCTGCAAACACGAAAGTGGACGTATAGGGTGTGACGCCTGCCCGGTGCCGGAAGGTTAATTGATGGGGTTAGCTAACGCGAAGCTCTTGATCGAAGCCCCGGTAAACGGCGGCCGTAACTATAACGGTCCTAAGGTAGCGAAATTCCTTGTCGGGTAAGTTCCGACCTGCACGAATGGCGTAACGATGGCGGCGCTGTCTCCACCCGAGACTCAGTGAAATTGAAATCGCTGTGAAGATGCAGTGTATCCGCGGCTAGACGGAAAGACCCCGTGAACCTTTACTATAGCTTTGCACTGGACTTTGAATTTGCTTGTGTAGGATAGGTGGGAGGCTTTGAAGCGTGGACGCCAGTTCGCGTGGAGCCATCCTTGAAATACCACCCTGGCAACTTTGAGGTTCTAACTCAGGTCCGTTATCCGGATCGAGGACAGTGTATGGTGGGTAGTTTGACTGGGGCGGTCTCCTCCTAAAGAGTAACGGAGGAGTACGAAGGTGCGCTCAGACCGGTCGGAAATCGGTCGTAGAGTATAAAGGCAAAAGCGCGCTTGACTGCGAGACAGACACGTCGAGCAGGTACGAAAGTAGGTCTTAGTGATCCGGTGGTTCTGTATGGAAGGGCCATCGCTCAACGGATAAAAGGTACTCCGGGGATAACAGGCTGATACCGCCCAAGAGTTCATATCGACGGCGGTGTTTGGCACCTCGATGTCGGCTCATCACATCCTGGGGCTGAAGCCGGTCCCAAGGGTATGGCTGTTCGCCATTTAAAGTGGTACGCGAGCTGGGTTTAGAACGTCGTGAGACAGTTCGGTCCCTATCTGCCGTGGACGTTTGAGATTTGAGAGGGGCTGCTCCTAGTACGAGAGGACCGGAGTGGACGAACCTCTGGTGTTCCGGTTGTCACGCCAGTGGCATTGCCGGGTAGCTATGTTCGGGAAAGATAACCGCTGAAAGCATCTAAGCGGGAAACTTGCCTCAAGATGAGATCTCACTGGAACCTTGAGTTCCCTGAAGGGCCGTCGAAGACTACGACGTTGATAGGTTGGGTGTGTAAGCGCTGTGAGGCGTTGAGCTAACCAATACTAATTGCCCGTGAGGCTTGACCATATAACACCCAAGCAATCTGTAGACTCGAAAGAGACCAGATTGCGGTGTGTGAAGACGAAAATGAACCGAAAGTTCGACGCTCACAAAACACCTAGCTGTCACATACCCAATTTGCTGAAGCGAGGCCATCTGGTCACGACTCAGTACCCGAATTTCTTGACGACCATAGAGCGTTGGAACCACCTGATCCCATCCCGAACTCAGAAGTGAAACGATGCATCGCCGATGGTAGTGTGGGGTTTCCCCATGTGAGAGTAGGTCATCGTCAAGATTAAATTCCGAAACCCCAATTGCGAAAGCAGTTGGGGTTTTGTTTTAGTAGAAGTCACCGATTTTTGCCGGAACGTTACTGCGGTAACGGGCTGGTCACAGAATTTCTTGACGACCATAGAGCGTTGGAACCACCTGATCCCATCCCGAACTCAGAAGTGAAACGATGCATCGCCGATGGTAGTGTGGGGTTTCCCCATGTGAGAGTAGGTCATCGTCAAGATTGAATTCCGAAACCCCTGTCTGCTAACGCAGACAGGGGTTTTGTCGTTTCAGTACCCACAAAAATCCGATTTTCAAACCGCTCTGCGTACCTTGCTGCTCCGACGAGCCTGCCATTTGCGCCACCAGATGTAGACGCCAGTCCCCGACAACCCCGCAATCAGAACACCCAATACCGCGATCATCACTTGTCCGGTGAAGCCTATGATCCGTCCCCCGTGTATCGGCAACTGCAACCGATAAAACCGCTCTCCCAACGTCCCTTCTCCTGCGATCTCCTGCCCCAGTAATCGCCCGTCAGTACCGTGGAAGAACAACCAGGATTTGCCGTGGGCCTCGGTGTCATGCTGCCCAAACCCCGCACCGTAGAAGTTGTACTCAAAGCTGTAATACAACTCGCCGATCGCCGCTGTCAGCCCCAACCTTTTCCCCTCCTGCTGTGCTCTCTCGTATGCCTGTTGATAACTCAATCGAGTGATCCCCAGCTCTTCGGCAGGCATTCGCCCTCGGGCTTCATACACGCTCGGTTCAATCGGAGAAAACAACGACACCGCAGGCTTGAAGACCTGACTCGGCAGGTTCATCGCCACGCTGCTGACGGCTATCGGCAGCAACAACAACCACAGCCACAAGCCCCCCGCCCGGTGCAGATCAAAGTTGAGTCGATAGGCATGCCCGCCCTTGATCTTCCAGGCGTTCGACCACTTCTTCCAGAACGGTTTACCCCGCGGTAGCGTCAGCCAGAGGGCGATGAAGCAATCGATTACCCAGGCGATGGCCACCAACCCCATCAACAGCAAACCCCAGTTACCGGGCAGTGTCAGGTTGTAGTGAAACTCGAGAATGAATGGAACGAAGTTCTCACGCTGGAAACAGCACTCGCCCCAGTAACGCTGGCCTTTCTGCTCGCCACTGACCGGGTCGAGGTAGAACACTTCATTGCGTTCTTTAAACGGTTCGCCCGTCGCCGGATCATTCCGCGGAACCGCCGCCAGCAATGCCGTGTGGCCTGCCTCATTCGGGTACTCCATGTACCAGACCTGCAGCTTCGGATGGGCCGATTGCACCGCATCAACCAGCTCACCTGGCGGCAGACGCTCCCCCTCGGCCGACGCCGCGTAAAACTCCGGATTCAACCACTCATCCAGCTCATGGTTGAACGCCAGAATGCTCCCCGTGATCCCGGCCAGCAGCAGAAAAACCGCCGTGGCCAACCCGATATACCGGTGCAATAAAACCAGAAACGAACGCATGAAAACTCCCTCACAGATACGACAAAGCCAGCCCCTGAAATCAGGGGCTGGCTTTTTTATGCACAAGACAAAGGCTTAGAACTGGTAACTGACCGTGGCGGCGACGTTGCGCTCTTCGCCCATGTAGCAGAAGTCCAGACTGGCGCAGGAGGCTACGTAGGATTCGTTGGTCAGATTGTTCGCATTCAGGCGTACGTCGACACCCTTCAGACCGACCTTGCCGAGGTCATAGCCAATCGATGCGTCGAACAATGTGTAGGACGGCACCTTCATGGTGTTCTCTGCATCCGCCCAGCTATAGCCGACATACCGCACACCTCCGCCCAATCGCAGCCCGTCGAGTGCCGCGCTGTCGAACTTATAGTCGGCCCACAAGGACGCCATATGTCGCGGTGCCTGAGTTGGCGAGTTGCCTTTGTTCTCGATCACATTGGTCGGTGTGCTCAAGGTGCTGATCATCGACTTCGAGTATTCAATGTCGGTGAAGGTGTAGCTGCCGAGGACTTTGAGATTGTCGGTCAACTGCATGTGCGCTTCCAGTTCCAGACCCTGAGAGCGGACAGCGCCTACAGCGCGATAGAAGTTTTCCTGCGGCAGTTTGGTTGCCAGGTTCTCCTGATCGATGCGGAACAACGAGGCGGTGAACAGATTGTCGGTACCTGGCGGCTGATACTTCAGGCCCATTTCCCACTGCGTTCCATCGGTCGGTGCGAGCGGATTGCCGGCGCTGTCCGCGTAGGAATTCGGGTTGAACGACTCGGAATAGCTGACGTACGGCGCAAGGCCGTTATCGAACAAATACAGCGCGCCGGCACGGCCGGTGAGCTTGGTGCGTCGATCGTTGATCTCGGTACCGACCGGACGGTTAGCTTCGGCGATACGGTTTTCGTCGGAGGTTTCCACCCAGTCCTGGCGCAGCCCCAGCGAGAAGCGCCACTTGTCCATCTCGATCAGGTCTTGCAGGTAAACGCCGGTCTGCTCCAGGCGCCGCAGATAGCTGGTCTCGCCGTACGGCGTAATAGCGGAATTGCCATACACCGGGTTGAACGCATTGATCGGCGCCAGGCCGCCACTGGTCCAGTCGACCACGGTTTTGCGCCGCTGATAATCCGCTCCCATCAGCACCGTGTGCTTGGTCGCGCCGGTGAAGAATTCAGCCTGGAGCATGTTGTCGACGATGAATGCGTGCAGACGCTCGTCACCGCCGGTGTAGTAGCGATTCAGTTCGTTGCTGGTCGGCGACGTCCAGCCATAGGCGTACACCTGATCCATGTTCACTTTGGAATCAAGGTAGCGGAAGTTCTGCCGCGCGGTGAAGACGTCGTTGAAGCGGTGTTCGAACTGGTAACCGAACGACTGCTGATCACGGGAGTAACCATCGATGCCCGGCTCGCCTTCGAAGAAATGCGGCGAGATGCGATTGCCGTTGCGCTGATGAATCGTGCCGTCGGCCGGCACGCCACCGTGGTAGCCGCCATCCGGGTCATGCTGCAGATACGCCTGCAGGGTCAGCGAAGTATTTTCGTTGAAATCGATGCTGACAGTTGGCGCGAGAGCGAAGCGTTTTTCCTTGTTGTGGTCGAATTGCGTGTCGGACTGATCCGTCAAACCGATCAGACGATAGGCGATACGCTTGTCGTCATCGACCGGTCCGCTGAAGTCAAAACCGACACCGCGCTGGCCCTGAGTACCGACCGTGGCCTGAACCTGGTGATAGGCCTCGTACAGCGGCTTCTTGCTGGTCAGCGCCACCAGACCGCCCGGCGAGCTGCGGCCGTAGAGCACCGACGACGGGCCCTTCAGAATATCGACACGCTCGAGGAAATACGGATCGACCTGCATCGTGCTGTAGGTGCCGCTGTCGCCCATCGACTTGAGGCCGTCGAGGTAGATGTTGTCCACCGAGCCATCGTTGAAGCCGCGCATTGCCACGTAGTCGTAACGGTGCGTGGCGCCGTAAGGATTGGTCAGCACGCCGGGGGTGTAACGCATGGCCTGGGACACGGTTTGCGAGCCCTGGTCGTCCATTTGCTCACGGGTAACCACGGACACGCTTTGCGAAGTTTCCAGCAGCGCGGTACTGGTCTTGGTGGCGATCTGGCTGTGCGTCGCGTTGTAGCCGTCCATGCTGCCCAGCGCGTTGCCGAGGGCGAAGCCTTTGATGTCCGTGGTTGGCAGAGCCAGTGCTTCGGTTTCCGCGACCGAGCGCAACACATAGCTGCTGCCGTCCTGGCTGACCGCCTCCAGACCCGAACCGCCGAGCAGATGACTCAGCGCCTGATCGGTCGAATACTCACCCTGTACACCCGGTGACTGCCGGCCCTGGGTTTGCTGCGGCGTCATCGACAACGTGATGCCCGCCTGGCGCGCGAACTGGTTGAGCGCATCGCCCAGCGGTCCGGCGGCGATGTTGTAGCGGTGGCTGCTGACCTCGCTGGCATTGGCCGCCATGCTCAGGCTCGGCAACACGCCAACGCCCAGTGCAGTAGAGAACAGCGCCGCCCGAACGGCGTGACGCAACAGGCCCGATTCGGCAGAGAAATTCAGAGGGTTCTTACACGTAACGCGCGCAGTCATTGTAGGTTTCCGTAGGCAGTCGCGAAGGCTGAGTTGAAGTGCTTACTGACTAAGCCGGACTTGCCACGAAAACCCGCCAAAATAATTTCAGGCCACAGACTCCAGCGTCACCCACCATCGGGTGCGGTAGCGCAATTGCACCGGCAGGGTCTGCGGCAGGATCGCCAGCAGCTTGTCGGTGTCCTCAAGACGGAACACGCCGGACAGGCGCAAATCCGCAATGTCCGACGCACATTTCAGAAAGCCCTGTCGATACCGGCCGACTTCGCTGAGGAAGTCGCCCAGCCGCATGTTGCGGGTCACGATCAGCCCGTCGACCCAGGCACCGGCGTCCATGTCCAACGGTGGCGCCGGGCGAACTTGATGGTGATCGATCAGATAGCTCTGACCGGCGATGGCCTCTGTCGAGTTGCCGGCGGAGTGAATCGCGACCCGGCCACTGGTGACGCTCAGGCGCGTGCATCCATCTTCCTGGCGCAGAATGAATCGCGCCTTGAACGGCTCGTAACTGCCATGACGACTCTGAACCCGCAGTGGTCGGTCAAACGACGCACCTTCATCGGCACCGCCACAGGTGACGATGATTTCGCCACGGGTCAGCTTGATCAGCCGTTGTTGCGCGGTGTAATCGAGATCCACGCTGCTGGCGGTGTTGAGTTCGATCCGCGTGCCGTCCGGCAACTGGAAACCACGGCGCTCGCCGGTGGCGGTGGCGTAGTCGGCGCTCCACTGTTGCCAGGCGGAAGTGTCTTTGGCCAACCATCCCGCCGAGCCCATCAGCAGCGCGCCGGACAACAGCTTCAACGCCTGACGTCGACCCAACCCCTGGGCACTGTTTTCCAGCGTGTTGAACGCCACCTGCGCACCGGGCACGGCGCGCAGATTGTGGGTCAGTTCGGCTTGCAGAGACTGCACCCGTTGCCAGGCCAGTTCGTGATCATGGTGTTCGGCGCGCCATTGTTCGCACTGGCGATTCAGGCGCGGGTTGCCATGGTTGTTGCGCAGGCGCAGGAGCCAGTGAATGGCCTGGCGGACGACCTGTTGCGGTGGCTCGGCGCGTCGGCCAAGCGAGAGGTTATCCACCGGCATCAGTTTTCGTACCGCAGCACGTAGCAGTGAAATAGGGCATCGGCGACGTAGCGTTCTACCGAGCGCAGGGACAGGCCCATCTGCTCGGCGATCTGCTTGTGGGTCAAACCTTCGCACTGCGCCAGCAGAAACGCCTGACGGACTTTCGGCTTCAAGCCTTCAAGCATGCGGGCAATGCTTTCGAGCAGTTCGATCACCAATGCGCGGGATTCGGCACTCGGGGTTTCGGCTTCGGGCAAATGGGCGATGGTTTCCAGACAGGCGCGTTCAATTTCTTCACGACGCCAATGATCGATCACCAAACCCCGAGCAACCGTGCGCAAGAATGCGCGAGGTGCCTTGAGCTCCAGACGCTCGGTGCGTTGCAACAGGCGCACGAAGGTGTCCTGAGCCAGATCCGCCGCATCGGCGGCATTGCCCAGCCGCGCGCGCAACCAGCCGTTGAGCCAGCCGTGATGACTACTGTAAAGCGCCTGTACTGCAAACTCAGGTGAGGACATGAACGCGACAGCCCGAACGTCACAAATGATAATTAGTCGCATTGTCATCAAGGGTTACAGAATTTGCAACCGGCGCTGCAAAACAGTCATCAAAAAATGACAGGCGAGCGCTCTGGCACGCCGTTCGGCGGGAATCTGGCAGAAATGCCGTCCATTTCCTGCAAAGCCCTAAGTTTTCTCCGAAGCGTGCCGACAGACTGGTGAGACATGCGTGCACCAAAGTAGAGCAGCCATCAGAACGCTGCCTGCGCTGTACATGGAATGTTGCATCCGGAACGCATCCCCACTTTTGGCATAAGAAGTCCCATGAAATGAATCTCAAGTTCAGCCATAAAATCCTGTTGGCCGCCTCGGGCGTCGTGGTCCTGGCGTTCGCGCTGTTCACTTTGTACAACGACTATCTGCAGCGAAACACCATTCGCCAGAACCTCCAGTCCTCCGTCCAGCAGGCCGGCGACCTGACCGCCAGCAGTGTGCAGAACTGGATGAGCGGGCGGATTCTGGTGCTGGAAAACCTCGCGCAGAACGTCGCCCATCAAGGCAAGAACGCCGACTTCCCGGGCCTGGTCGATCAACCGGCCTTCACCTCGAACTTCCAGTTCACCTACGTCGGCCAGGCCAACGGCGTGTTCACCCAGCGTCCTGACGCGAAGATGCCGGACGGCTACGACCCGCGTCAGCGCCCTTGGTACAAGCAAGCCGTGGCCGCTGACCAGACCATGCTGACCCCGCCATACATGGCCGCCGTCGGCGGTCTGGTGGTGACCATCGCCATGCCGGTGAAAAAGAACGGCGAGCTGCTCGGCGTCGTGGGCGGTGACCTGAGCCTGGAAACCCTGGTGAATATCATCAACTCGGTGGACTTCGGTGGCCTGGGCCACGCGTTCCTGGTCAGCGGTGACGGTCAGGTGATCGTCAGCCCGGACAAAGATCAGGTGATGAAGAACCTCAAGGACATTTACCCGAACGCCGGTGTGCGCATCGAGAAGGGCAACCAGAACGTAGTGCTCAACGGCCAGGAACGCATCCTGTCGTTCACCCCGGTCGCGGGTCTGCCGAATGCCGAGTGGTACATCGGTCTGTCGATCGACCGCGACAAGGCCTACGCCGCACTCAGCCAGTTCCGTACCTCGGCAGTGATTGCGATGTTCGTCGCGGTGGGCGCGATTGCAGTCTTCCTGAGCCTGCTGATCACCGTCCTGATGCGTCCGCTGATCACCATGGGCCGCGCGATGCAGGACATCGCCCAGGGTGAAGGTGACCTGACTCGCCGCCTGGTAGTGGAAAGCAAGGACGAGTTCGGTGAGCTGGGCAGTTCGTTCAACCAGTTCGTGGAGCGGATTCACGCGTCCATTTCCGAAGTGTCTTCCGCGACTCGCCACGTACACGACCTGTCGCAACGGGTGATGGCATCGTCCAACGCCTCGATCATCGGCTCCGACGAGCAAAGCGCACGCACCAACAGTGTGGCTGCCGCGATCAATCAACTGGGTGCCGCCACCCAGGAAATCGCCCGTAACGCGGCCGATGCTTCGCAACACGCCAGCGGCGCGAGCGAGCAGGCCGATGACGGTCGTCAGGTGGTCGAGCAAACGATTCAGGCCATGACCGAGCTGTCGCAGAAGATCAGCCTGTCGTGCACCCAGATCGAAACCCTGAATGCGAGCACCGACAACATCGGCCACATTCTCGATGTGATCAAAGGCATCTCCCAGCAGACCAACCTGCTGGCGCTCAACGCGGCCATCGAAGCGGCCCGTGCCGGTGAAGCCGGTCGCGGTTTTGCGGTGGTGGCGGACGAGGTACGTAACCTCGCTCACCGCACCCAGGAATCGGCGGAAGAAATCCACAAGATGATCACCTCGCTGCAGGTCGGTTCCCGTGAAGCGGTGACCACCATGAACGCCAGTCAGGCGTCGAGCGAAGAGAGCGTTGAAGTGGCGAACCAGGCCGGTCTGCGTCTGGTCAGCGTGACCCAGCGCATCGGCGAAATCGACGGCATGAACCAGTCGGTGGCAGCGGCTACCGAAGAGCAGACTGCGGTGGTGGAAACCCTCAACGTCGACGTCAACCAGATCAACCTGCTGAACCAGCAGAGCGTGGCCAACCTCAATGAAACGTTGAAGGATTGCGATGCGTTGTCGCAGCAGGCCAACCGTTTGAAGCAACTGGTCGACAGCTTCAAGATCTGATCGCTTGCGGTCAAAAAACAGCCCGCTGCGGAGTGATCCGCAGCGGGCTTTTTCATGCCTTACACAAACAGCTTCAGCACATTGCCCATCGCATCATCGGCAAACCCCTGCACGAAATCCTTGAACCCCGGCAGCGCCTCGGGGCCGCCGCTGGCCGGCTCGGCAATGATCGTCCAGGTCGCCCGCGACTTGCCTGCGCCCAGCGACTCCACATTCATCGCCGCCCACAGATTGGCCACGCCCAGGGTGTTGTAGATCGTGGTCCAGGTCATGCTCAGCGCCTGGTCGTCCCGGGAGTTGAGTTGCTCGACCACCACGTTGCCATCCTTGAAGAACTTCTTGCGCAGCGACGACACGCCCTCGCCGGTCATTTCGATGTGCGACAGGGCGGGAATGAAACGGTCGAAGCCGTCGAATTTGCCCACTACTGCCCACACTTGCTTGGCGTCCACCGGCACTTCCACCGAAGACACGACGTGGCAGCCGTGAGGGTTTTTGATCAGGGTGTCGGGTTGAAGATTGCTCATGGTGTTGCTCCTTGGTTGATGAGTCAGATGAAGTTGATTTCTTTCAGGTAGTCGCAGCCGCGACGCAGCAGCGCCGGGGATTTTTCCGGGTAGTGCGCGCCCATCTGCTGCACGCCGGCCTGGGCGTTGGCGTGGCCGATCAGGGAGATGTCGCCGATGTCTTCCTCGAAACCGTTGAGGTAGAAACCGAGCACGCCGAACAGCGCGTTGTCGGCATCGACCCGGCCCAGTTGCTGTTGCCAGTCGGCGACGCTGACCAGCGAAAACTCGCTGCCGGTTTCGCGGAACGACGCGACGTAGGCATCCCAGCTCAGGGGCTTCGGGTTATGCAGGTTGAACACCGCCCGTTCGGCCGAATAACGGCTGGCATGGAACGCGATGAAACGGGCGAGGAAATCCACCGGCATCAGGTCGAAATTCAGCGCGAAGGCCGGCACCTGACCGAGCTGGATCGAGCCCTTGAGCATCAGCATCAAACGGTTCTTGTGCGGCTGACAGACGCCGCTGAGGCTGTTGAAACTGATGTTGCCGGGCCGATACAGATTGACCCGCACCCCACGCTCCCGCGCCCGTTCGAGGATGCGCTCGCCGACCCATTTCGACAGGTTGTAGCCGTTGCGGATGTAGATCGGCGGCGTCGGTGCGGCGGGCAGTTCCAGCACCCGGCCTGCGTCGTCGACGGTGCTGGAGGCCGACAGTGTCGAGACGAAATTGAACACCTTCTTGCTGCGCCCTTCGCACAGTCGAAGCAGTTCGAAAATCGGCTCGACGTTGTCCGCCGCCAGCGACTCGTAATCGAGCACGTGATTGACGTTGGCCGCGTTGTGCACCAGCGCGCCGAACTCGCGATCCAGTCGCTCGAAGTCGTCATCGGCGAGGCCCAGTTGCGGCCGGGTGATGTCCGCCGAATAGACCCGCACCCGGCTCAGATCCAGATGTTCCAGGCGGTTCTCTCGCAACGACTGGGCAAAGCGCTGCGCCGCCGTTTGCCCGCCGCCGTCACGCACCAGACACGCCACTTCGCTGGCGCCCCATCCCAGCAGCGCCTCGACGATGTGCACGCCGACAAAACTGTTGGCACCGGTGACGATCACCTTGTGCACATCGCCCATGCGGCTGATCGGCAACGGCTCGATGTCCAGCGCTCGCTCGGCGTCGGCCATCGCCTGGGCGCTGAGCACCGCACTGTCATCGGTGCCGCGTACCAGGGTGGCGAGCTTGCTGATGGTCGGCAGTTCGATGAAGCGGTTGATCGAAATGCTGCGACCGAACTCCTCCCGCAGACGCAGGAGCATGCGCGACAGCAGAATCGAGTGACCGCCGAGATTGAAGAAGCTTTCGTCGGTGGAAATGTCGCTGGTCGGCAGCTCCAGCAACTCGCCCCAGATTTCCAGCAGCAGCGCTTCGTCGGCGTTGGCCGGCAGGCATTTCGGGCCGCTGTCCTGCACGCTGACCGGCAGTTCCAGCAAGGCTTTTCGATCGATTTTGCCATTGGCGGCGAACGGCATGTTCGGCAATTCCGTCCACGCCACCGGTTGCATGTAGTCGGGCAAAAACTGCTGTGCGTGAGCTTTCAACGACTCGCGCGCGGCATCCGATTGCGGCTGGGCAAGGAACGCCAGAATCCGCCGCTGACTGTCGATCACCACGGCGATCTGCCGATACAGCTGACTCTCGCGCAGGCACCGTTCGATCTCTTCCGGTTCGACCCGGAAGCCGCGAATCTTCACCTGATTGTCGCGGCGCCCGCACAGCTCGATGCCGTCCTCGCCCCACTTGGCCATGTCGCCGCTGCGGTAGGCGCGCAGACGCTGACCGTCCGGCAACTCCAGATCCAGATAGCGCTCCGATGTCTGCTGTGGATTGTTCAGGTAACCCAGGCACACGCCGGGGCCGACGATGAACAGCTCGCCCACCGTTTGCTCCGGCACCGGTTGCAGATCGTCATCGAGGATCAGTACCTGACTGTTGGCAATCGGCCCGCCGAGTGTGCGATTGCTGTCGCCCGGTTGCAGTTGCCGCGCGGTGATCAGCACCGTGGCTTCGGTCGGACCGTAGAGATTGTGCAGCTTGCCCTGGCGCGTCAGTTGTTCGATCACGAACGGCTCGCAGACATCACCGCCGGTCATGATTTGCCCGACGCTTTGCAGTTGCTCCAGCGGCAGGATGCTCAACAGCGCCGGCGGCAGGAACGCGTGGGTCAGTTGCCGACGGCGGATCAGCGCCACCAGTTGCAGTGGGTCGCGGCGCTGGTTGTCATCGGGCACCACCAGTTCCGCGCCTTCGAGCAGGCTCGGGAAAATGTCGATCAGCGACGAGTCGAAACTCAGCGACGAGAACTGCAACACCCGACTCTCAGCCCGCAACTGCACGTAATCGGCGTACCACGCGGTGAAGTGCGCGAGGTTCGCCTGACTCAGCAGCACACCCTTCGGATGCCCGGTGGTGCCCGAGGTGTAGAGCGCCATGCATGGCGAGTCGAGCGACGGTCGCTGGCGCATCAACGGTCGCGACAGATCGGTGTCGGTGCGGTCGATGCGACAGACATCCAGCCCCGGCATCGAACCGCTCAGCGGATGTTCGCCGTCGTGCAGCAACAGCACCGCTCCGGCGTTTTCCAGAATGTACTGCTGGCGCTGAAGCGGATGGCTCGGCTCCAGCGGCAGATACACCGCGCCGCTGCCGAGAATGGCCAGAATCGAAGCAAACAGCGCATCGCATTTCGGCAGGCAAATCCCCACCACCCACGGTTGTGGTTGTGCCTCCAGCATTGCCAGCAAGCGTTGCTGGATTGCACGGCTGTGATCATGCAGCTGGCGATAGCTGATCGACTGCTCGGCGAGGTGCAGCGCCGGGCGTTCAGCGTGCTCGATCAGGCTTTGTTGCAGCCGCTCGATCACCGGGATCTGCGCTTGTTGCAGTAATGCCGGATGGGCCGTGGCATTGAGGCGATGGACGTAGGCCAGGCTGTCGAGGAACAGCAGGTTTTCCACCTGCTCGAAGTCCGGCGCACGGGCCGTCGTCGCATGCTGGAAATACTCGGCATCGCGGGAAAAGCGGCTGACCAGCAGCGCCACCTCGTCCACCACCTGCGCCAGTGTTCGCTGGCGCAGGGCCTGACCGTTGCCGGACGGTTCGTCGGCGATGGGCACGCGGCTCAGCAGCGTCGAGTTGCACAGGCACAGCAGATCAAGCACCGGCAAACCGCCGGCGCCCGTTGCACCGATACCCAGGCGTAAAGTCAGGTGCGGTGTCACGCCGTGATCCTGCGGCGCAAGACTGCCGTCATCGATCACCAGATCCACCGACGGAGCAGTCCCTGTCAGCAATGAATGACCGTGTTGTTCGAGCTCCTGCGCCAGGTCGGTCAAGGCTTGGCTGCGGCCCCTCAGAAAAATGTCGAGACGTCTCATGTCAGCCTCCTTGTCAAACCAGGTAGTCGCGCAGGGCGTGCTGCACGCACGGTGTGTCGAGCAGCGAACTGTTGTGGAAAAACCGCACGATGTTGCCCACCAGCGGGTGGTGGCGATTGATCGGGAAGGCGAGCCCGGCCATCTCGTCTTTCAGTGCGCGGCGGGTTGCCTCGTTGACTGGCAGGGCGTCGATCAGGCGCAGGTCGAAGGACTTCTGGATGTCGTTGGTCAGGTAATGGCCGATGAACACCGGCAGGATCTGCGCGATGCATTCGCGATCCGCGTCGCTCGCGGTGTGCCAGTAGATGCGCACCATCCGCGCCCAGAAACTCGAGTGCCGGCCTTCGTCGAGCAAGTGGTCGGCCATCAGGCCCTTGATCGACGGTTTGACCGTGTCGTCCCGGGCGAACGCTGCGACATCGCCGGTCACGGTGTTTTCGGCGATGGCTACGCAGATCAGTTCCACGGCGCTGCGCAAGTGTTGCGGGGCCAGTTCGACGGCGGCCGGAATCGCCCGGCTCAGTTCGATTTCATTCGGCAGCTCGATCGGCTCGATGCCGGTCATGGCCACCGTTTGTTGCATGAAATCCATCGCCACCAGCGCGTGGTAATCCTCGTCCACGACCACGGTCATGGCGTCGTAGCGACAGGCGAACGGGAAGGCCACGGCGAAGCGGTTCTTGGCGATGCTGCGCGCGGTCTTGTCGACGATCTCGGTTTCGAAAATCACCACGTCGTTGATGAATTTGTACAGCGTCTGCACCAGGGCGAAATCACGCTGTTCCGGGCATTCGCGCAGGAAGGTTTCGCTGAGCACCAACGGCTGGCGGCTGAGCGGATAGATCAGCCGCGCATCGTCCTCCAGCACGCGGCGTGGCCGGGTGCGGATGGTCGCGCGGCTTTCCCAGGCATCGGCGAAAGACTGGTAGTCGGCGGCGTTCATTGGGCCACCTCCGCCAGTGGTTCGCGCATGCTCAGGCGCAGGCCGTCCCACAGGGCGATGCGGCTTTCCACGGCGGCGATGGCGCTGGCGTAGACCTCGGCTTCGCGCTGCGGATCGCCATCGACCAGCCGGTCCAGCAGTTGTTCTGCGGCGGGGCCGTGGTCTTCGGAGTCGACCTCGATGTGTCGCTCCAGGTAGTAACGGAAGGTCGGCGCCTGCTCGACGCCAATGCCCCAGGCATCGAGCATGCGCTGGAACATGGTCGGGATCACGCTCTCGCGACCATGCAGGAAGGCGGCGGCAACGCTGTGACCGGGTGCATGCAGTGCGGTGTGCAAAGTGTCGCGGACGAACCGCGCAGCCGCCGGATCGACCTCGACGCTTTGCAGGGCGACGTCGTAACTCACGCCTTCCTGCTGCAGCGTCACGAAGCGCTCCACCGCTGTCGTGTCCGCACCGACTTCGCGCATCGCATCGAGGTACAGTTCGAAGTGACTGTAATGCCCGTGTGACAGCCGGTCGTCCGATTCTTCCCCGAGCACGATTTCGTTGATCAGTCGTGCCGCGTGCGGATCCCGTGGCGGCAACCACGGCAGACGCGTGCAAGTCAGTTCCTGCTGCAGGCGCTTGGTCAGCGACATGAAGTCCCAGACGGCAAATACATGGGACTCCATGAAACGGCGCAATGTCGCCAAAGAATCGATTTCGGAGAAGATCGGATGAACGCTGAGTTCGGCTTTCTTTAGTGTAAGTTGCTCTTTAGTTGGCATGGTTGCGAGACTCTGGCTAATAGGGAAGTAGGGATTGCTCAATCAATCGCTAATAACGCTGAACAAGTTTCTCCAGGCGAACGACAGCCTCATTCGGTTTCGATGAAAGCAGGCAATGTCTGAAGGGCCCGAGACAGCAGCGGACGGTCAAGCCGTCGCAATCGAGACCGTACTGCAAGGTTGTGCCGGGTTTGTCATTTCGGATCCAAACTCGGCGAAGAAAAACTAATACATCGCAAAACAACTTAACAAGTTTATTTTTAATTATTTTTAGTTGGCTGTTTTTGAAGTATGAGTGGGCCTGATAAAACTTATAAGTTAAGTTTTATTTGGGCGTAGTTGCTCCTTTCGGCGTTTAATGGCCAAAATTGAACGACAAGAGTGAATGCCTCACTCGAAGCAACTTTCAAATTGAGTAATTGAATGAATATGAGGGGATGAAGTCGGGCTGTAACGGCGCCGTTTCTTCCTGTTCCCGTGACAAGGCTCCTTCCGTAGGTTCCTGGTGCGGGGACTGCTGCCGGGGCGGCGCGTCCCCGTTCTATATTGGGTTGGCGTTTCAAGGGTGCGCGTAAATCGGCGCCGCGGCTATCGTCGAAAATGACTTCCTTGCGGTGCAAATTCCGGGCTGTTCAAAGCAGGGGGAGGTTAGAGCGCAGGCGTCGATGTGCCACGGCAAATGACCGTGACCGGTGGGGGGATTTGTAAGCGGGTTATTCGCCGGGTGAGTGGTAGCTCACCCGGGAGAGAGATTCAGCGCGCCGCTTTGCGGCTTTGGCCGGCGGAACTGGCGAGGTAACGGGTGATCACTTCGACACCGCGATTGAGGTGCTGCTCCAGCAGTGTCACGGCGTGCGGGGTGTCACGCTCTTTAACGGCCTGCAACAACGCACGGTGATCGTCCTGGGAGAGTTTGCCCAGGCCCATGGCCTCGAGGTTGAAGCGCAGGAAGCGTTCTTCTTCATTCAGGCCGTCTTCCACCAGCCGCAACAGCCGGCCATTGGGCGCCTTGCTGTAGAGCGCCATGTGAAACAGACGGTTGAGCCGGCCGATCTCGGTGTAGTCGTGTTCGATTTCCAGCTCTTCGATGTAGCCGGCCGCGCGTTCGTGATCGGCCGGGGTCAGCAGCGGGATCGACTGGCGCAGTGCTTCGGACTCCAGCAGGATGCGCAGTTCGTAGGTTTCCGTTGCATCGCCCTGGATCAGCGGCGCCACCACGGCGCCCTTGTGCGCAATCACGTTGAGCAGGCCCTGGGCCTCGAGCTGACGCAAGGCTTCGCGCACCGGCATGCGGCTGACACCGAACAGGTCGGCCAGATCCTGCTGGCGCACGGCGGTGCCGCAGGGCAGGCGCCCGTCGAGAATCGCCGCGCGCAGGGTTTCTTCGATGACCGAGCGCGCCAGATGCGCGGGAATCGGGCCTTCGACTTTGATGCTGTGGAGTGGCTTGGGCTTCTGGGTCACAACTGCACACCCTATGACTGCGGATTTGGATCCAAAGGACACTAGTGATTGCTCTACAGGTTGTCAAACCGTGTAGAAGAACCCTGTCACATCTGAAGTTTAGCGCGCCAGCGATGATCTCAGGGTGCCATTGTTTTTTGCTGGGCTAACCTTCACCATCAAGCGCTTTCCTCTCTGCCCTGGATGCCTTGCATTGGCGGTACGTTTCGCAATCCCACGGATTGCGCGCTGGCTTGCCTGCGCGCTGCTGCTGGCCGGCATCATGCTGGGCGGCCTGCATGCCGATTGGGATTTTTCCGCGATCAGCCGCAAGGCCACGGCACTGTACGGGCCGTTGGGCGCCGGGCAACAGCGGATCGATGCCTGGCAGAACCTGCTGGCCACGCAGAAGCAGGTCAGCGAGATGGAAAAGCTCAAAGTGGTGAACCTGTTTTTCAACAAACAGATGCGCTACGTCGAAGACATCGATCTGTGGCACGAGGTCGATTATTGGGAAACCCCCATCGAAGCCTTGTGGAAAGGCGCCGGCGACTGCGAAGACTACGCGATCGCCAAGTATTTCAGCCTGCGCCACCTCGGTGTGGCCAGTGACAAGTTGCGCATCACCTACGTAAAGGCCCTGCGCCAGAACCGCGCGCACATGGTCCTGACTTACTATTCCAGCCCTGACGCCATGCCGCTGGTGCTCGACAGCCTGATCGACCCGATCAAGCCGGCCGCCGAGCGAACCGATTTGCTGCCGGTCTACTCTTTCAATGCCGAAGGGTTGTACCTGCCGGGCGCCAAGGGCAACAAGAAGGTCGGTGACACCAAACGCCTGTCACGCTGGCAGGATGTGTTGAAGAAAATGCAGGCCGAAGGATTTCCGGTCGAGACGACTAACTAGGAGCACGCGCTCAGATGTCTTTGTTCAAACAGCTGTTGATCGCTATCTGTCTGTTCCTGGTGGTCGCCTTCACCGGCAGCTTCATGGTCAGTCTGGAGAGCTCGCGCACCCAGTACGTCAACCAGTTGCGCTCCCACGCCCAGGATGCGGCCACGGCGCTGGCGCTGTCGTTGACGCCGAACATCGATGACCCGGCGATGGTCGAGCTGCTGGTCAGTTCGATCTTCGACAGCGGTTATTACTCGAGCATCCGCGTGGTCGACCTGAAGACCGACCAGACCATCGTCGAGCGCAACGGCATTCCGGCGGTCACCAACGTGCCGGACTGGTTCGTCAAACTGATCGGCCTGGAGCCGGCCGGTGGTGATGCGCTGGTCAGCCGTGGCTGGGAGCAGGCGGCGCGGGTCGAGGTGGTCAGCCACCCGATGTTCGCCCTGGCCAAACTCTGGCAGAGCGCCCTCGGCAGCCTGGGCTGGCTGCTGGTCTGCGGTGCGGTGAGTGCGGTGCTCGGCGCGCTGCTGCTGCGTCGGCAATTGAAGCCGCTGGATTACATGGTCAAGCAATCCCACGCCATCGCTCGTCGTGAGTTCCTGAGTCTGCCGGACCTACCGCGCACGCCTGAATTGCGGCGCGTAGTGCTGGCGATGAACCAGATGGTCGAGAAGCTCAAGGCACTGTTCCAGGAGCAGGCCGAGCGCAGCGAAAAACTGCGCACCGAGTCCTATCAGGACAACCTCACGGGGTTGGCCAACCGGCGTTATTTCGAGATGCAACTGAATGCGCGGGTGAGCAACCCGGAGCAGGCCAGTTCCGGTTATCTGCTGCTGTTGCGGGTCAAGGATCTGGCCGGGCTGAACCAGCGTCTTGGCGGTCAGCGCACCGATGAATTGTTGAAAGCGGTTGGCGAGCAACTGTCCCGCGAGTGCGCCAAATATCCGGAAACCCAGAACCTCGTCACCCGGATTCGTGGTGGTGAATTCGCCGTGCTGGCGCCGGGGCTGACCCGCGAAGAAGCGCTGCAACTGGCGCAGAGTCTCGACAGTGCGCTGAGCAGCCTGCACGCGACGGGCGCCACCGACGTGGCCGCCGTGGCTTCTATCGGCCTGGCGCCGTTCGCTCACGGTGATTCGCCGCAAGCGGTCCTCAGCCTCGGCGATCAGGCGCTGGCCCAGGCCGAAGGGCAGGGCGAGCAGAACTGGGCATGTCTCGATCAGAGTCTGGTGGCGGACGTCGGTGACGATCACCACGCCTGGCACCGCTTGCTCGATCTGGCGCTGAACCAGCGGCGTTTCGAGCTGTTCTTTCAGCCGGTAGTGGCGGCGCAGGACACGCAACTGGTGCTGCATTACAAAGTGCTGTCGCGCTTGCTCGACGAGCAGGGCCAGACCATCCCCGCCGGGCGCTTCCTGCCTTGGCTTGAACGCTTCGGCTGGACTGCGCGACTGGACCGATTGATGCTCGAGCGGGTGCTGGAGCAGATGGCCGGCCATGAAGAATCCCTGGCGCTGAATCTGTCGTCGGCGACCCTGGCCGATCCGCAGGCGTTGAACAAAGTGTTCGAGATTCTGCGGGCGCATTCCAACCTCGGCCCGCGCCTGACCCTGGAAATCGGCGAGGAACAATTGCCGGAGCAAGCGGTGCTGGAACAGTTGACCCGGCGTCTGCGCGAGCTCGGTTTCTCCCTGAGCCTGCAGCGCTTCGGCGGACGCTTCAGCATGATCGGCAACCTGGCGCGGCTGGGGCTGGCGTACCTGAAGATCGATGGTAGCTACATCCGGGCGATCGATCAGGAAAGCGACAAGCGCCTGTTCATCGAAGCGATCCAGCGAGCGGCACACAGCATCGATCTGCCGCTGATTGCCGAGCGGGTCGAGACGGAAGGGGAATTGTCGGTGATTCGCGAGATGGGGTTGTATGGGGTTCAGGGGCAGCTCTTCGGTGAGCCCAAGCCTTGGCGGTGAGCCTGATCGTTCCCACGCTCTGCGTGGGAATGCCGCTCGTGACGCTCCGCGTCACAACGGTGTCCGACGCAATGCCGATGGTGTGACTGGAACGCGGAGCGTCCCTTGATGCATTCCCACGCGGAGCGTGGGAACGATCAACTCGACTTCAAACGGATCAGATCAACCCACCCTCATCCTCATCAATCAACTGACTCAACCCGCCCAGCGCTTCCCGCGCCTGGGTCCGGTCCATCAACTTGGCCTGGGCCGCCGGCGGCAGGTCGGTGACGCGGATCACGCCTTTCTGGGTCAGCACCTGAATCAGGTCATCGAGTACCCGGATCATTTCCAGGTCGCTCTGCTTGAGCTGTTTGAGGCTGTTCTCCACGGCCTCGTTGGCGTACCAGGCCTGGATTTCGTGGTGGTCGGCCGGCAGCGTTTCCGTGGCCTCGGCGTAGGCCGCAGCTTCCACGCGAATCAACTGACCCTGCGCATCGCGTTGCACGTAAAACATTGAGCATCCCTCGGAAATGGACCAGCGTCATGCTGTCAGCAGCATAGCCAACTGCGCGCGAGTATGCGGTGCGCCGACCAAATCGTCACCGGTTCAAGCGCCGCAAACGTGACGGCCGCCCCAAGTGGGGCGGCCGTTGTTCACGCATCAGCTGTTGTTGTGGTCGACCTTGATGGTCGGATCGCTGCCGGCAATCAGGTTGTGAATGTTGGCCGTGGACCAGTTGTTGCCTTCCAGTTTGATCGTCACGTCCGGTGTGGCGGCTGCGGCATCGCCCGAGTTGAACTTGCCGCCCGAGCTGACTTGCAGCGACGACACGCCGTCGACCGTGGTGATCTTCAGGAAGTTGTCGATGGTGCTGCCGGTCTCGCCCTGCAACAGGTCACGCAGGTCGATGCGGTCGCCTTCGCTGGCCTTGAAGTCCTTGATCACGTCGTTGCCGGTGTCGCCCGCCTTCCAGACGAAGGTGTCGGCACCGGAACCACCGATCAGGATGTCGTTGCCCTGACCGCCGATCAGCGTGTCGTTGCCGGTGCCGCCGAGCAGGATGTCATTGCCCTTGCCGCCGTCGAGCAGGTCGTTGCCGCCCGAGCCGAACAGGATGTCGTTGCCCGCGCCGCCCAGCAGTGTGTCGTTGCCATCGTGGGCACCAGACACATCAAACGCCTGATAGTGCTCGGTGATGTACTGGTGCACGTTGCTGGTGGTGACCTTGCTGACGTCGACCCCGGTTTCCTTGGCCACGAACGCCTGCATCGCCTGATAACCCTCGCCGGCAATGCCGTTGAAGCTCACCAGGTCGCCGAACAGGATGTCGTTGCCGTCGCCACCGCTGACGGTGTCATTGCCCGGCATCGTCGCTTCGGTGTGGCCGATGATCGAATTGGCCAGGTCCTTCGGATCGATGTTGGTCTGCGGCGTCTTGTCCGAATCGTACGGTTTCAAATCGCTGAGGCTGACGCCGTTGTTCAGGCCGATCGCTTCGACGTTCGACAGGCCGCTCAGCAGCGCGAAGCCGGCGGCAGAGTTGTCGGTGGTGTTCGACGAGGTGCTGTTGCCGCTGCCGGCCAGGCTCGAGATTTCGTAGGTGCCGTCACCCTGGGCGTGAATGGTGCCCAGGCTGTTCCAGTTCCAGTTGCCGTTCTTCAGTGTCTGCAGCACCACTTCACCGGAGGTGCTGATGCTCAGGTAGTGGGTGCTGTCGATGTAGGTGGCGAAGCTGCTGCCCAGCTTGTAGTTGCTGGTTTTCACCACGTCGTCGAGCTTCACGTTGCCGTACAGCGTCGGGTTGGTCTGCTCGCCGCTCTGGTAGTAGGTCGGCTGGCCGTCGGTGATGAAGTACGTAAGGTTCTTCGCCCCGGTGTTGGCCACCGCTTCGGCGCTCTGGAAGAAGTTCGCCGTAGCCTTGAACACGTCTTCGTAGTTGGTGCCGCCGCCGGACGCCATCGAGTCCAGCACGGCCTTGAGCAAGGTCAGCGCGTTCGGGTCGTTGAGGTTCACCGACACCGACTTGTTGACCTGGGTATCGAAGTCCACCAGGAAGATGTTCACCGTGCCGGAGTTGCTGCCCAGGCTCTGCTTGAGGGTGTTGAACACCGACGTCAGCGAGTCCTTGGCGGCGTTGATCGACGAGGCGCTCATACTGCCCGAGCTGTCGACCATGAACGCGATGTTGTAGTTGGTGCCCGGTACCACGGTCAGGCCGCCGATGTCGGCGACGATGATGTCGTTGCCGTCGGTACCGGTGACGGTGTCGTCGGCCGAGGTGGCGACAATCGAGTTGTAGACCGCCGGCACCACGGTGACCGGGATGGTCGCGGTGGTGCTGGCCGAGCCGCCGACTTGTTCGGTGGAGGTCGAGGTCACGGTCAGGTTGAACTGGCCGTTGTAGTAGGTCGGCGGGGTCACGGTCAGGGTACCGAGATTCCAGCCGGTGACGTTGGCGTCGCCGCTGGTGGCGGTCACGGTGAAGCTGTGGCCTGCGCCGTCGCTGAGTACCGAACCGACCGGTGCGCCGCTGATCTTGATGCTCAGGGTTTCCGAGCCGTCGGTGTCGGTCAGTGCGGTGCTGATCGACGACAGTTTCACCGTGGTGCCTTCGGCGCCGGTGTTGAGTTTATAGCCGTCGTAATAGCCTTCGCCGTTGGTGCCGTGCAGATCGGAGACGGTCACGCCGGCATTCACCAGGTCCTGCACGCCGGTGTAGATCGGCACGCCGGCACTGCTCAGGTCGATCGGCGTGCTGCCGTTGACCGACAGGTTGACGTCGTAGCTGCCCGGGCCGCTCTGGTTGTGGTGGTAGATGTCCAGGGTGTAGTAGCCGCTGGTGGTCGGGGTGAACGAACCGTTGAGGTTGCCGCCCGCGCCCCACGTTGTGGACGCCACGTTCTTGCCGCCGATGGTCACCAGCAGGCTGTCATCGCCGGTACCGCTGAAGGTGTAGGTCTTGCCGGCTTCCAGATAGATCAGGCCCGAGGTTTTCGACGCGGTGCCGGCGGTCACGCTGCCGTCGGACTGCACGTTGTTCACGGTACCGCTGGTGTTCGGCTTGCCTGCGCCGTCGATCACGTTTTTCAGGGTGGTCGAGTTGGCGCCGCTGCCGTCGGTGCCCAGGCCCGACAGACCGGTCCAGACTTCCTTGATCAACCCGGTGGACTTCACGCTGTTGTCGGCGACCGACAGGGTCGGTGCATCCGCCACCGGCGTGATGTCGATCTTCACGGTGCCAGTGTTGCCCAGCAACTGGCCATCGGTGGGCTGGAACTTGATCTGCGCATAGTCAGCCTGGTTGTTGCCCAGGCCGGTGCCGCCGTAACCGTTCACGCCCGACTCGTTGGCATCCGGCAGGAAGCGCAGCTTGCCGGCGTCGATGTCAGCCTTGCTGAAGGTCTGGTTGGTGGCGACGTCTTTCCAGGTCGAGCCGTCCAGGTACTGCAGTTTGCCTTCGCCCGGCAGCTGGGTGATTTTCACGCCCAGGCTGCTGGCCGGGCTGTCGACGTCGCTGACGCCGAAGGTCGACCAGCCGAGAACCAGCGGGGTGTCTTCGGTGCCGGTGACGTTGACCGGTGCAGCGACCGGCGCGTCGTTGATCGCCACCACGTTGACCGTGGTGGTCGCAGTGTTGGAGTAGTTGCCGCCATCGGTCACGGTCACGGTGATGATCCGCGGCACGGTGCTCGGGTCTTCACTGCTATTGGTGAAGCTGATGTTCTTGATGGCCTGCATGTAGTCGGCCAGCGTCGCGTTGCCCGACAGGGTCAGGGTGACGGTGCCGTTGGTGCTGTTGGCATTGATGGTGATGCCGTTGACGCTGTTGCCCAGGTTCAGCGCATCGCCGTCCTGACGGTTGGTCAGCACGATGGTGGCACCGGTCAGCATGGTGCTGTCCGGGTCGGTGATCTTGATGTCGGTGTCGGCAATCGACACGCCTGGACCTGTTGTGCCCTCGGTGAAGGTCACCTTGTAGTCGGCACCCGTTGCACCGCTGGAGTTGTTGGCGTCGAGGTCGATGACCGGTGGCGCATCGTTGTCGATGATCGAGGTGCTGACGCTGCCATTGGTGCTGCTGACCGCCAGGTTTTCGAAGTTGCCACCGGTGGCCGAGTCGATCTTGACCACGAAGTTCTCGGTGCCTTCGGTGATCTTGTCATCGATGGTCGCAACGTTGAACTGCGCACTGCTGGCACCGGCCGGGATCTTCACGGTGTACACGCCGGTGAAGTCCGAACCGTCGGCGGCGGTGCCGCTGTAGACGATTTTCAGGGTCACTTCGGTTTGCGCCGGGTGGGTCAGGCTGACGGTGTAGCTGGCGGTCTGGCCTTCGGTCACCGAGGTGCTGCCGGTGATGCTGACGGTGGTGGTGTCGATGGTATCGGTGACGCTGGTCACGGCTGGTGTGTTGCTGGTCACCAGGTTTTCGAAATTGCCACCCGTGGCGTTGGTGATCGTGGCCTGCACGTTGCCGGCATCTTTGTAGACGTCATCGGCTGGCGCAGGAACGGTCACGGTGCCGGTGGTCTTGCCCGCTTCGATGGTGATCACCGAGCCGTTGCTCAGGGTCACGGTCACTGGCGAGCCAGCGGCGTTGGTCAGGGTTGCGGTGTAAGTGATCGAACCACCTTCAGCCACGGTGCCGGTCGCGCTGAGCGACAGGTTGGTGGTGTCGATGGTGTCGGTGACGGTGGTGCTGACTGGAGTCTTATCAGCCACCAGATTCTCGTAGTTGCCGCCAGAAACGTTGGTGATCGAGTTGGTCAGCGGCGTGTGGCCGGTCAATGCGTCGTTAGGCGCGGTGGTGGTCACGGTGCCGGTGGTCTTGCCGACTTCGATGGTGATCGACTGACCGTTGGCCAGGGTCACGGTTACAGGCGAGCCCGTCACTGGTGCGCCTACAGTCGCGGTGTAGACAACGTTGCCACCCTCGGCTGCCGTCGTGGTCGCGGTCAGCTTCACGGTGGTGGTGTCGATGGTGTCGGTAACGCTGGTTACAGCTGGCGTGGTGCTGGTGACCAGGTTTTCGAAGTTGCCACCGGTGGCGGATTTGATCGTGGCCTGCACGTTGCCGGCGTCTTTGTAGACGTCATCGGCTGGCGCAGGAACGGTCACGGTGCCGGTGGTTTTACCGGCTTCGATGGTGATCACCGAACCGTTGCTCAAGGTCACGGTCACTGGCGAGCCAGCAGCGTTGGTCAGAGTTGCGGTGTAAGTGATCTGGCCACCCTCGGCCACGGTGCCGGTCGCGCTGAGCGACAGGTTGGTGGTGTCGATAGTGTCGGTGACGGTGGTGCTGACCGGGGTCTTGTCGGCTACGAGATTTTCGTAGTTGCCGCCAGAAACGTTGGTGATCGAGTTGGTCAGCGGTGTGTGGCCGGTCAACGCGTCGTTCGGCGCGGTGGTGGTCACGGTGCCGGTGGTTTTACCCACTTCGATGGTGATCGACTGACCGTTCGACAGATTCACGGTCACAGGCGAGCCAGTCACCGGCGCACCGACGGTAGCGGTGTAGGTGACGGTGCCACCTTCGGCTGCCGTCGTGGTCGCGGTCAGCTTCACCGTGGTGGTGTCGATGGTGTCGGTGACGCTGGTCACTGCTGGCGTAGTGCTGGTTACCAGGTTCTCGAAGTTGCCGCCGGTAGCGTTGGTGATCGTGGCCTGCACGTTGCCGGCGTCCTTGTAGACGTCATCGGCTGGCGCAGGAACGGTCACGGTGCCCGTGGTTTTACCGGCCTCGATGGTGATCACGGCGCCGTTGCTCAAGGTGACGGTCACCGGGGTGCCCGCAGCATTGGTCAGTGTCGCGGTGTAAGTGATCGAACCACCTTCGGCGACCGAATTGGTGGCGCTGAGGGACAGGTTGGTGGTGTCGACGGTGTCAGTGACGGTGGTCGAAACCGGAGTCTTGTCGGCAACGAGATTCTCGTAGTTACCGCCAGTCACGTTGGTGATCGCGTTGGTCAGCGGCGCGTGGCCATTCAACACGTCGTTAGGCGCGGTGGTGGTGACGGTGCCGGTGGTTTTGCCGACTTCGATGGTGATCGACTGACCGTTGGACAGGTTTACGGTCACTGGCGAGCCAGTCACCGGCGCCCCCACGGTAGCGGTGTAGGTGACGGTGCCACCTTCAGCAGCTGTTGCGGTCGCAGTCAGCTTCACGGTGGTGGTGTCGATGGTGTCGGTGACGCTGGTTACCGCTGGTGTGGTGCTGGTGACCAGGTTCTCGAAATTGCCACCGCTGGCGTTGGTGATCGTGGCCTGAACGTTGCCGGCGTCCTTGTAGACGTCATCGGCTGGCGCAGGAACGGTCACGGTGCCGGTGGTTTTACCGGCTTCGATGGTGATCACGGCGCCGTTCGACAAGGTCACGGTCACTGGCGAGCCAGCGGCGTTGGTCAGGGTTGCGGTGTAGGTGATCGAACCACCTTCTGCCACGGTGCCAGTCGCGCTGAGCGACAGGTTGGTGGTGTCGACGGTGTCGGTGACGGTGGTCGAAACCGGGGTTTTATCAGCCACCAGATTTTCGTAGTTACCACCACTCACGCCGGTGATTGCGTTGGTCAGCGGCGCATGACCGGTCAACACGTCGTTCGGCGCGGTAGTGGTCACGGTGCCGGTAGTTTTGCCGACTTCGATGGTGATCGACTGACCGTTCGACAGGGTCACGGTGACTGGCGAGCCAGTTACTGGCGCGCCGACGGTGGCGGTGTAGACAACGTTGCCACCTTCAGCAGCTGTTGCGGTTGCAGTCAGCTTCACCGTGGTGGTGTCGATGGTGTCGGTGACGCTGGTCACCGCTGGCGTGGTGCTGGTCACCAGGTTTTCGAAGTTGCCGCCCGTCGCGTTGGTGATCGTGGCCTGCACGTTGCCGGCGTCTTTGTAGACGTCATCGGCTGGCGCTGCGACGGTCACGGTGCCCGTGGTTTTACCGGCTTCGATGGTGATGACAGCGCCATTGCTCAAGGTCACGGTCACCGGGGTGCCCGCAGCGTTGGTCAGGGTCGCGGTGTAGGTGATCGAACCACCTTCGGCCACGGTGCCGGTCGCGCTCAGCGACAGGTTGGTGGTGTCGACGGTGTCGGTCACGGTAGTGCTGACCGGGGTCTTGTCGGCCACCAGATTTTCGTAGTTGCCGCCCGTCACGTTGGTGATGGCGTTGGTCAGCGGCGTGTGGCCGTTGAGCGCATCGTTAGGCGCCGTGGTCGTCACGGTGCCGGTGGTTTTACCCACTTCGATGGTGATGCTCTGGCCATTCGACAGGTTCACGGTCACTGGCGAGCCAGTCACAGGAGCGCCCACGGTCGCGGTGTAGGTGACGGTGCCGCCTTCAGCAGCTGACGCGGTCGCGGTCAGCTTCACGGTGGTGGTGTCGATGGTATCGGTGACCTGGGTCACGGCCGGAACGGTGCTCGGCACCAGGTTTTCGAAGTTGCCACCGGTGGCGTTGGTGATCGTCGCCTGCACGTTGCCGGCGTCTTTGTAGACGTCGTCGGCTGGCGCGGCAACGGTCACGGTGCCAGTGGTTTTGCCGGCTTCGATAGTGATCACGGCGCCGTTCGACAGAGTCACGGTCACTGGCGAGCCAGCGGCGTTGGTCAGGGTCGCGGTGTAGATGATCGAACCGCCCTCGGCAACCGAATTGGTGGCGCTGAGGGTCAGGTTGGTGGTGTCGACCGTGTCGGTGACGGTGGTCGAAACCGGAGTTTTGTCGGCTACGAGGTTTTCGTAGTTGCCGCCCGTCACGCCGGTGATCGCGTTGGTCAGCGGCGTGTGACCGGTCAACGCATCGTTCGGTGCGGTGGTGGTGACGGTGCCGGTGGTCTTGCCGACTTCGATGGTGATCGACTGACCGTTGGACAGGGTCACGGTGACTGGCGAGCCGGTCACAGGTGCACCCACGGTGGCGGTGTAAGTGACAGTGCCGCCTTCAGCCGCCGACTCGGTCGCGGTCAGTTTGACCGTGGTGGTGTCGATGGTGTCGGTGACTTCAGTGACAGCCGGAACGGTGCTCGGCACCAGGTTCTCGAAGTTGCCACCGGTGGCGGTCGAAATGGTCGCTTCGACTTTGCCTGCATCTTTGTAGACGTCGTCCTTCGGCGCATCGACGGTCACGGTGCCAGTGGTTTTACCGGCTTCGATGGTGATCACGGCGCCGTTGCTCAAGGTCACGGTCACCGGGGTGCCCGCAGCGTTGGTCAGTGTGGCGGTATAAGTGATCGAACCGCCCTCGGCCACCGAATTGGTAGCGCTGAGGGTCAGGTTGGTGGTGTCGACGGTGTCAGTGACGGTGGTCGAAACCGGGGTCTTGTCGGCTACGAGATTTTCGTAGTTGCCGCCCGTCACACCGGTGATTGCGTTGGTCAGCGGCGTGTGGCCGTTGAGCGCATCGTTCGGCGCGGTGGTGGTGACAGTGCCCGTGGTTTTGCCCACTTCGATGGTGATCGACTGACCATTGGCCAGGGTCACGGTCACAGGCGAGCCGGTCACAGGCGCGCCAACAGTCGCGGTGTAAGTGACGGTGCCACCTTCAGCGGCCGTTTCGGAAGCGGTCAGCTTCACGGTCGTCGTGTCGACGGTGTCGGTGACTTCAGTGACAGCCGGAACAGTGCTTGGCACCAGGTTCTCGAAGTTGCCACCGGTTGCGTCCTTGATCGTGACTTCGACTTTGCCGGCGTCCTTGTAGACGTCATCGGCTGGTGCGGCAACGGTCACGGTGCCGGTGGTTTTACCGGCTTCGATGGTGATGACGGCGCCGTTCGACAGGGTCACGGTCAGCGGGGTGCCGGCCGGGTTGGTCAGGGTGGCGGTGTAAGTGATCGAGCCGCCTTCGGCCACGCTGTCGGTCGCGGTCAGCGACAGATTGGTGGTGTCGACGGTGTCGGTCACGGTGGTGCTGACCGGGGTTTTGTCGGCGACCAGATTTTCGTAATTACCGCCGGTTACGCCGGTGATCGCGTTGGTCAGTGGTGCGTGGCCATTCAACGCATCGTTCGGTGCGGTGGTGGTGACAGTGCCGGTGGTCTTGCCCACCTCGATGGTGATCGACTGACCGTTGGACAGCGTCACGGTCACAGGCGAACCGGTGACAGGCGCGCCGACGGTAGCGGTGTAAGTGACGGTGCCACCCTCAACTGCCGACTCGGTCGCAGTGAGTTTCACCGTAGTGGTGTCGATGGTGTCGGTGACTTCGGTCACGGCCGGAACGGTGCTCGGCACCAGGTTCTCGAAGTTGCCACCGGTGGCGGTCGAAATGGTTGCCTCGACTTTGCCGGCATCTTTGTAGACGTCGTCTTTCGGTGCATCGACAGTCACGGTGCCGGTGGTTTTACCGGCTTCGATGGTGATCACGGCGCCGTTCGACAGGGTCACGGTCACCGGAGTGCCGGCCGGGTTGGTCAGGGTCGCGGTGTAAACGATCGAACCACCCTCGGCCACGGAGCCAGTGGCGCTCAGGGTCAGGTTGGTGGTGTCGACGGTATCAGTGACGGTGGTCGAAACCGGCGTTTTGTCAGCCACGAGGTTTTCGTAGTTACCACCAGTCACGCCAGTGATCGCGTTGGTCAGCGGCGCATGGCCGTTGAGCGCATCGTTCGGCGCGGTGGTGGTCACGGTGCCCGTGGTCTTGCCGACTTCGATAGTGATCGACTGTCCGTTGGACAGGGTCACGGTCACAGGCGAACCGGTCACAGGCGCGCCGACGGTAGCGGTGTAAGTAACGGTGCCGCCTTCAGCCGCCGACTCGGTCGCGGTGAGTTTCACCGTGGTGGTGTCGATGGTGTCGGTGACGTTGGTCACGGCCGGAACGGTGCTCGGCACCAGGTTCTCGAAACCACCGCCAGTAGCGGTCGAAATGGTTGCCTCGACTTTGCCGGCGTCTTTGTAGACGTCGTCTTTAGGCGCATCGACGGTCACGGTACCGGTGGTTTTACCGGCCTCGATAGTAATGACGGCGCCGTTCGACAGGGTCACGGTCACCGGCGTACCCGCCGGGTTGGTCAGGGTCGCGGTGTAAGTAATCGAACCGCCCTCGGCAACCGAATCGGTGGCCGTCAGGTTCAGGTTGGTCGTGTCGACAGTGTCCGACACCGAGGTGTCGGCGGATTTGCCGTCGACTGCCAGATTTTCGTAGTTACCGCCGGTGGCCTTGTCGATGGTCACGCTCAGCGAGCTGCCGCCCGCCAACGGGCTGTTCGGCGCGACGAAGTTTACGGTGCCGGTGGTCTCGCCGACGGCGATGGTGATGGTCTGGCCGTTGGACAGGGTCACGACAACCGGCGAGCCGGTCACTGGTGCCGTCACGGTCGCGGTGTAGACCACGGTTTCGCCTTCGGCGACGTTGGCGGTGGCGGTCAGCGACACGGTGGACGTGTCGATGGTGTCATTGACGGTGGTGACCGCCGGGGCGGTGCTGGTGACCAGGTTTTCGAAGTTGCCACCGGTGGTGGTCGAAATGGTCGTCTCGACTTTGCCGGCGTCCTTGTAGACGTCGTCCTTCGGTGCATCGACGGTCACGGTGCCGGTGGTTTTACCGGCCTCGATGGTGATCACGGCGCCGTTGCTCAAGGTCACGGTCACCGGAGTGCCAGCGGCGTTGGTCAGGGTCGCGGTGTAGGTGATCTGGCCACCTTCGTTGACTTCCGGCGTGGCGCTCAGGGTCAGGTTGGTGGTGTCGACGGTGTCGGTCACGGTGGTGCTGACCGGCGTTTTATCGGCCACAAGGTTTTCGTAGTTGCCGCCGCTTACGCCGGTGATCGAGTTGGTCAGCGGCGTATGGCCGTTGAGCGCATCGTTCGGTGCGGTGGTGGTGACGGTGCCGGTGGTCTTGCCCACTTCGATGGTGATCGACTGACCGTTGGCCAGGGTCACGGTCACAGGCGAGCCGGTTACCGGGGCGCCCACGGTGGCGGTGTAGGTAACGGTGCCGCCTTCAGCAGCCGACTCGGTCGCGGTCAGTTTGACGGTCGAGGTGTCGATGGTGTCGGTGACATCGGTAACGGCCGGAACGGTGCTTGGCACCAGATTCTCGAAGTTGCCGCCAGTTGCATCCTTGATGGTGACTTCGACCTTGCCGGCGTCTTTGTAGACGTCGTCTTTCGGCGCATCGACGGTCACGGTGCCGGTGGTTTTACCGGCTTCGATGGTGATGACGGCGCCGTTGCTAAGCGTCACGGTCACTGGGGTGCCGGCCGGGTTGGTCAGGGTCGCGGTGTAGACGATCGAGCCGCCCTCGGCCACCGAGTCAGTGGCGCTGAGGGTCAGGTTGGTGGTGTCGACGGTATCGGTGACGGTGGTCGAAACCGGGGTCCTGTCGGCTACGAGGTTTTCGTAGTTGCCGCCAGACACACCCGTGATCGAGTTGGTCAACGGCGTGTGACCGTTCAGCGCGTCGTTCGGCGCGGTGGTGGTGATGGTGCCGGTGGTTTTACCCACTTCGATAGTGATCGACTGACCATTGGCCAAGGTCACGGTCACAGGCGAACCGGTTACCGGGGCGCCAACGGTGGCGGTGTAAGTGACAGTGCCGCCTTCAGCTGCCGACTCGGTCGCGGTCAGTTTTACCGTAGTGGTGTCGATGGTGTCGGTGACTTCGGTAACGGCCGGAACAGTGCTCGGCACCAGGTTCTCGAAGTTGCCGCCGGACGCATCCTTGATAGTGACTTCGACTTTGCCGGCGTCCTTGTAGACGTCATCTTTCGGCGCATCGACGGTCACGGTGCCAGTGGTTTTACCGGCCTCGATGGTGATGACGGAGCCGTTGCTCAACGTCACGGTCACCGGAGTGCCGGCCGGGTTGGTCAGGGTCGCGGTGTAGGTGATCGAGCCACCTTCGGCCACCGAGTCAGTGGCGCTCAGGGTCAGATTGGTGGTGTCGACGGTGTCAGTGACGGTGGTCGAAACCGGGGTTTTGTCGGCCACGAGATTTTCGTAGTTGCCGCCGCTCACGCCAGTGATCGAGTTGCTCAGCGGGGTATGACCGTTGAGTGCATCGTTCGGCGCAGTGGTGGTGATGGTGCCAGTGGTCTTGCCCACTTCGATAGTGATCGACTGACCATTGGCCAGGGTCACGGTCACAGGCGAACCCGTCACCGGAGCGCCGACGGTCGCGGTGTAAGTGACAGTGCCACCCTCCGCCGCCGACTCGGTTGCAGTCAGTTTCACCGTGGTGGTGTCGATGGTGTCAGTGACTTCGGTAACGGCCGGAACAGTGCTCGGCACCAGATTCTCGAAGTTGCCACCAGTCGCATCCTTGATGGTGACTTCAACCTTGCCGGCGTCCTTGTAGACGTCGTCTTTCGGCGCATCGACGGTCACGGTGCCGGTGGTTTTTCCGGCTTCGATGGTAATGACGGAGCCGTTGCTCAACGTCACGGTGACCGGAGTACCAGCCGGATTGGTCAGGGTGGCGGTGTAGGTGATCGAACCACCTTCGGCCACGGTGCCGGTCGCGGTCAGTGTCAGATCGGTGGTGTCGACGGTGTCGGTCACGGTGGTGCTGACCGGGGTTTTGTCGGCTACGAGGTTTTCGTAGTTGCCGCCGCTCACGCCAGTGATCGAGTTGCTCAGCGGTGTGTGACCGTTGAGTGCATCGTTCGGCGCGGTGGTGGTGATGGTGCCGGTGGTCTTGCCGACTTCGATGGTGATGGTCTGACCGTTGGCCAGGGTCACGGTGACCGGCGAACCAGTCACTGGCGCACCAACAGTGGCGGTGTAGGTGACGGTGCCGCCCTCAGCCACCGACGTATCGGCGCTCAGTTTCACGGTCGATGTGTCGATGGTGTCAGTCACTTCAGTGACGGCCGGAACGGTGCTCGGAACCAGATTTTCGAAGTTGCCGCCGGACGCATCCTTGATGGTCACTTCGACTTTGCCGGCGTCTTTGTAGACGTCATCGGCCGGAGCCGGAACGGTCACGGTGCCGGTGGTTTTACCCGCTTCGATGGTGATCACCGAGCCATTGCTCAACGTCACGGTCACTGGCGTGCCAGCCGGATTGGTCAGCGTGGCGGTGTAAACGATCGAACCGCCTTCGGCCACGGAACCTGTAGCGCTCAAGGTCAGGTTGGTGGTGTCGACGGTGTCGGTGACTGACGTCACGGCCGGAGTCTTGTCGGCGACCAGGTTTTCGTAATTGCCGCCGCTGGTGCCGTCGATCTTCACGCTCAGCGTGTTGCCGCCGGCCAGTGCATCGTTCGGTGCGGTGTAGTTGACGCTGGCGCTGCTGGCGCCGACCGGGATGGTGATGGTCTGGCCGTTCGACAGGGTCACGACCACCGGCGAACCGGTCACCGGTGCGGTGACGGAGGCGGTGTAAACCACCACGCCGCCTTCAACGGTGCTGGCCGTGGCGCTCAGGGAAACGGTGCTGTTGTCGATGGTGTCGGTGACATCGGTCACCGCCGGGGTCTTGTCGACCACCAGGTTTTCAAAGTTGCCGCCCGTGGTCTTGGTGATGCTGGCGTCGACTTTGCCGGCGTCCTTGTACACGTCGTCGCCCGGTGCGGCGACGGTGATGGTGCCGGTGCTCGCGCCTTTGGCGATGTTGATCACCGCGCCGTTGCTCAGGGTCACGGTCATGGCCGTGCCGGCCGGGTTGGTCAGGGTCGCGGTGTAGACGATCGAACCACCCTCGGCGACCGAACCGGTGGCGCTCAGGCTGATATTGGTGGTGTCGACGGTGTCGGTGACCTTGGTCACCACAGCCGAACGGTTGGCATCGACCTGTTCGAAGTTGCCGCCGCTGTGGCTGGCAATCGCGGTCTGCACCTTGCCGCCATCGATGTAAGGCGTGTTGGCCGGCGCAGGGAAGTTCACCGAACCGCTGGTGGCACCGGCGGCGATGTTGATCACCGCGCCGTTGGCCAGGGTCACGGTCATGGCGGTGCCGGCCGGGTTGCTCAGGGTCGCGGTATAGGTGATCTGGCCACCTTCGCTGACGGTGTCGCTGGCGCTCAGGGTCAGCGTGGTCTTGTCTATGGTGTCGTTGACCGTGGTGCTGACCGGCGTCTTGCTGACGTCGAGTTTCTCGAAGTTGCCACCGCTGGCATCGGTCATGGTCACGGTGAGCTTGCTGACATCCTTGTAGACGTCATCGCTCGGTGCCGGGATGGTTACCGAGCCGCTGGTCTTGCCGGCCTCGATAACGATCGTCTGGCCGTTGCTCAGGTTGACGGTTACCGGCGTCTGCGCGGCGTTGGTCAGGGTCGCGGTGTAAGTGATCGATGTGCCTTCGAGCACATAGCTTTCGGCGCTGAGAGTCAGGTGCGTGGTGTTGATGGTGTCGGCGACGTTGGTCACCGCTGGCGTCGGGTTGGCCACCAGGTTTTCGAAGTTGCCGCCGGAAGTGTCCTTGATGGTCACTTCGACTTTGCCGGCGTCTTTGTAGACGTCATCGGCAGGAGCTGGAACGGTCACGGTGCCGGTGGTCTTGCCGGCTTCGATAGTGATGACGGAGCCGTTGCTCAACGTCACGGTCACCGGGGTGCCGGCCGGGTTGGTCAGGGTGGCGGTGTAGACGATCTGCCCGCCCTCGTTGACGTTGCCGGTGGCGGTCAGCGATACGGTGGTGGTGTCGACGGTGTCGGTGATGGTGGTGCTGACCGGCGTTTTGTCAGCCACGAGGTTTTCGTAGTTGCCGCCGCTGACGTTGGTGATCGAGTTGGTCAGCGGTGCATGGCCGGCCAGTACGTCATTCGGCGCGGTGGTGGTCACGGTGCCGGTGGTTTTGCCGACTTCGATGGTGATCGACTGACCGTTGGCCAGGGTCACGGTCACCGGCGAGCCGGTTACCGGGGCGCCGACCGTCGCGGTGTAAGTGACGGTACCGCCTTCAGCAGCCGATTCGGTCGCGGTCAGTTTGACGGTCGACGTGTCGATGGTGTCGGTGACCTGGGTCACGGCCGGGACAGTGCTCGGCACCAGGTTTTCGAAGTTGCCGCCGGTTGCGCCGGTAATGGTCGCTTCGACTTTGCCGGCATCCTTATAGACATCATCGGCAGGGGCCGGAACGGTCACGGTGCCGGTGGTTTTGCCGGCTTCGATGGTGATGACGGAGCCGTTGCTCAACGTCACGGTCACCGGAGTGCCCGCCGGATTGGTCAGCGTCGCGGTGTAGATGATCGAGCCGCCCTCGGCCACGGAATCGGTGGCGCTCAGGGTCAGGTTGGTGGTGTCGACGGTGTCGGTCACGGTGGTGCTGACCGGCGTCTTGTCGGCGACCAGATTCTCGTAGTTGCCGCCGCTCACGCCGGTGATCGCGTTGGTCAGCGGTGCGTTGCCGGCCAATGCGTCGTTCGGTGCGGTGGTGGTCACCGTGCCGGTGGTTTTGCCGACTTCGATGGTGATCGACTGACCGTTAGCCAGGGTCACGGTGACCGGCGAGCCCGTCACCGGTGCGCCAACAGTCGCGGTGTAAGTGACGGTGCCGCCCTCGGCCGCCGACTCGGTAGCGGTCAGTTTGACGGTGGTGGTGTCGACGGTATCGGTCACGTCGGTGACGGCCGGAACGGTGCTTGGCACCAGGTTCTCGAAGTTGCCGCCGGTGGCGTCCTTGATGGTCACTTCGACTTTGCCGGCGTCTTTATAGACGTCATCGGCTGGCGCCGGAACGGTCACGGTGCCAGTGGTCTTGCCCGCTTCAATGGTAATGACGGAGCCGTTGCTCAACGTCACGGTCACTGGCGTGCCGGCCGGGTTGGTCAGGGTCGCGGTGTAAACAATCGAACCACCCTCGGCGACGGTGCCGGTGGCGCTCAGGGTCAGATTGGTGGTGTCGGCAACGTCTGTAACCGTGGTCGAAACCGGAGTCTTGTCGGCCACCAGATTTTCGTAATTGCCGCCGGAAACGCCGGTGATCGAGTTGGTCAGCGGTGCATTGCCAGCCAATGCGTCGTTCGGCGCGGTGGTGGTCACGGTGCCGGTGGTTTTGCCCACTTCGATGGTGATGGTCTGACCGTTGGCCAAGGTCACGGTGACCGGCGAACCGGTCACTGGCGCGCCGACAGTAGCGGTATAAGTGACAGTGCCACCTTCAGCCGCCGATTCGGTCGCAGTGAGTTTCACCGTGGTGGTGTCGATAGTGTCGGTGACTTCGGTGACCGCCGGAACGGTGCTTGGCACCAGGTTCTCGAAGTTGCCGCCGGTGGCGTCCTTGATGGTGACTTCGACTTTGCCGGCGTCTTTGTAGACGTCATCGGCTGGTGCCGGAACGGTCACGGTGCCGGTAGTTTTGCCAGCTTCGATGGTGATGACGGAGCCGTTGCTCAACGTCACGGTCACCGGGGTGCCGGCAGGATTGGTCAGGGTTGCGGTGTAAACGATCGAACCGCCCTCGGCCACGGAACCGGTAGCGCTCAGCGACAGGTTGGTGGTGTCGATGGAGTCGGTGACGGTGGTGGTCGCTGGCGTCGTGTTTGGCACCAGATTCTCGAAATTGCCGCCGGTAGCACCGGTAATCGTGGTGCTGACGGTGCCGCCGTTGTTGTAGACGTCATTCGGTGCGGTCGGCACGTTGACGCTGCCGCTGGTCTGGCCGGCGCCGATGGTGATGGTCGAGCCGTTCGACAGGGTGACGGTCACCGGTGTCTGCGCCAGGTTGGTCAGGGTCGCGGTGTAGGTGATCTGGCCACCTTCGACCACGGTGCCGGTAGCGGTCAGGGTCAGGCCGGTGGTGTCTCGCGAATCGACGATCGTGGTAACGGCCGGTGTCGGGTTCGGCACCAGGTTTTCGAAGTTGCCGCCCGTAGCACCGGTGATGGTGGTGGTGACGGTGCTGCCGTTGTTATAGACGTCATTCGGCGCGGTCGGCACGTTGACGGTGCCGGTGGTCTGGCCAGCGCCGATGGTGATGGTCGAGCCGTTGGACAACGTGACGGTCACCGGCGTCTGCGCCGGGTTGGTCAGCGTGGCGGTGTAGGTGATCTGACCGCCTTCGGTCACGCTTGGGCCGGCCGTCAGGGTGACGGTGGTGGTGTCGATGGTATCGGTGACCTGGGTCGTGGCCGGGGTGGTCGGCGGGGTCACGGTGATGCCGTTGCCGCCGGTGGTGCCGGTGACGGTCACGTCGATCTGGGTCGGGTCGTTATAAACAGTGTCGTTCGGCGCCAGGGGCACGTTGACGGTGCCGGTGGTGGAACCGGCCGGAATCACGATCACCGCACCGTTGGACAGGGTGATGGTCAGGTCGGTCAGCGGCGCCTGGGTCAGCGTTGCGGTGTACACCAGCACGCCGCCGGCTTCGGTGATGCTCGGCGTGGCGCTGAGGCTCAGGGTCGATTCGCGCAGGGCATTGGCGTTGGTGTCGGTGGTCTGGCCGCCGGTGATGTTCTGGGCGGCCTGGCCTGCAGCGTTGATGCCCGCAGTCGGGAAACCGATGGTTGGGTCGACGCGGCCGGCGGTCGCATCGAGCATCACGAAGCTGTGACCACCGCCGGCGGCACCGCCAGTCCCTGCGGCGCTCGGGCCGGCAGCGGTGGCATCAAGAGCGGTGGTCGGGTCGACGCCCGCGGCGATGGCTTGTTGCAGTTCTTCTACCGACGGCGCGGCTTGCGCGGTGGCTTCGGCCAGGTCGGTGCTGGAGTCCGGGGTATCGGCGCTCCACTGAGTGTCACGGCCCAGATCGATCGTGCGGCCATCGGCCAGTTCCAGGGACACGGCGCCGGAAACGCCGGTGTCGACCTGATCGCCGGCAAACAGCCGGTCGCCTTCAACGAGTACGCGACGGACGCCCTCTGGGGACACCACGAAAACCTGACCGACAATGCTTTTGACGATAGCAACAACACTGCTCATTGAAGACTCTCCGGGTGTCACGTTCAGTTGACTTCCATAGACCTGATGGCTGTCTGCGCCGATTCAGTCTGGACGTACTTTTAAAAAAAGATAAAGCAAAGTTGACGCTGCTGTTCGTCAATATTTTGGCTAGATTCTTTCGCTATTAACTTTATGCCAAACTATTGACCTTCTGGGTGCCATCCTAAACAATCGTCCCAGTAATGTCACATTGATATTTATGCGGCGACCTGCCCTTCAGCGTGTGATCCAGTTCCGGTTTTAAACTTTCCGACATACGGTCATTCCGGTTGCCATCTTCCGACGCAGCTCACCAATTTGCTGTGATTCAAGACAAGAAGTTCTGGGAAATCTTTACCATGCGTTCGCACCTGTTCAAGGCTCTACCCTTCGCTCTCGCCGCCTCTTTCGTACAAGCACAATCCTTACCAGAAGCCATGCAGCAGGCGCTGGATGTCCATCCGGAAATCCAGGCAGGGGTCAACAGTCGGCTGGCCGCGGATTATCAATTAAAGGCTGCAAAAGGTGGATACCTGCCCAAGGTCGATCTGCTGGGCGGTTATGGTCGTGAAGGCACCGACAGCGTGACCACCCGCGCCAATGGTGGCGGCAATCACTGGGAAACCCTGAACCGCAGCGAGTCAAGTTTACGTCTGTCGCAAATGGTTTTTGACGGTTTTGCGACGTCCAGCGAAGTCGGGCGTCAACAAGCCACCGTCAACTCTCGCGCCTATTCTCTGCTCGGCACTTCCGAGCGCACCGCGCTGACCGTGGCCCAGGTTTATCTGGATGTGCTGACCCGTCGCGAATTCGTGCGTCTGGCCGAAGAAAACCTCAAAAGTCACCAACGCATCTACGACCAGATCCAGCTGCGCACCCAGCGCGGCGTCGGCAGCGGGGCCGACCTCGATCAGGCCGAAGCGCGTATGGCTCAGGCCCGCAACAACCTGATCACCGAGCAGACCAACCTCGCCGACTCGGAAACCAATTTCCTCAGCGCCGTCGGCCAGATGCCCGATCAACTGGAGCGTCCGGCGCCGTTCATGGCGATGATGCCGGCCAACCTGAATGAAGCCCGCGCGCAGATGCTGGAAAACAGCCCGATCCTGCGCTCGGCCGAGTCCGACATCGCCGCTGCCGAGAAGCAGTACGAGACCGCCAAGTCGACCTTCTACCCGCGCTTCGACGCCGAGCTGGGTCGCACTGCCGACAACGACCTCGACGGCCAGAACGGTCACAACAACGAATGGCAGGCCATGTTGCGCATGCGCTTCAACCTGTATTCGGGCGGCAGCAACAAGGCGGACTTGGAATCCAAGTCCTACCTGTCGAACCAGGCGCTGGACATCCGCAACAACGCCCTGCGTCAATTGAACGAAGAACTGGGCCTGGCCTGGAACGCCCTGAACAACGCCAACGCTCAGGTGCCGATCGCTCAGCAGTACGTTGATCACAGCACCTCGGTGCGCACCGCTTACCAGCGTCAGTTCAGCCTCGGCGAACGTACCCTGCTGGATTTGCTCGACAGCGAAAACGAGCTGTTCACCGCTTCGCGGCGTCTGGCCGAAATCAAAAACATTCAGTTATTTACTCAGTATCGAATCAAGGCGACCATGGGCGAATTGCTCAAGAGCCAGGGAGTGGTCGCACCATTGGCATCCGTTGTGCAGAACGACGTGAAGCCCAAGGTCCAGCTGCCTGGGATGAATTGAGTTGTCCCTTTTCAACTGCTAAAGAGTGTCGAGCGTGGAATCAGAAGTCAGTCGAGTTCATCTCAGTCATGATCCACGCGCGTTGCACGACGATCCGTTACTGGATGGTCTGCTCGCTCTTTGCATGCTTCACCAGAAACCCGCCAGCGCGGCGATGCTGACCACCGGCCTGCCGCTGCCCAAACAACGCCTGAGTGTCGAGCTGCTGCCCCGTGCAGCGGCGCGCGCCGGGCTGCAAGGGCGGGTGCTGCAACGCAAGCTGGAAGAGATTCCGGCGATTGCCATGCCGGCGCTGTTGCTGCTCAAGGATGGCCGCAGCGCCGTCTTGCTCGGCTGGCAGGGTGAGAACGAAGCGCGGGTGCTGCTCAGCGAAAGCGACGGCGGCGAGTCCCTGGTCAGCCGCGAACTGCTTGCCGACGACTACACCGGCAAAGTGTTCTTCGCCCAGCCCCAGCACAAATTCGACGTCAACCACGGCACGCTGATCCCGCGTGCACGCTCGTGGTTTCGCGACACCCTCAAGCGTTCGCGCTGGCTGTATGCCGACGCCATCGCCGCCAGTTTCCTGATCAACATCATCGCCATGGCCGCGCCGCTGTTCGTGATGAACGTCTACGACCGCGTGGTGCCGAACCAGGCCGAAGCGACCCTGTGGGTCCTCGCGCTGGGCATCACCGGCGCCTATATGTTCGACCTGATCCTCAAGAGCCTGCGCAGCCTGTGCCTGGATCTGGCCGGCAAGAAAACCGACCTGATCATCTCCGCCACGCTGTTCGAACGCATCGTCGGCATGGCCATGAAATACCGCCCGGCGCGGGTCGGCAGCTTTGCCCAGAACATCCACGAGTTCCAGAGCCTGCGCGATTTCCTCGCGTCGCTGACCCTGACCAGCCTGATCGACCTGCCGTTCACCATCCTGATCTTCATCGTCATCGCGATTCTCGGCGGGCATCTGGTGTGGATTCCGGTGCTGGCCTTCCCGATTGCGCTGCTGATCGGCTATGCGTTGCAGAAGCCGCTGGTGGCAACCATGGAACGCACCATGGCCCTCGGCGCCGAGCGCCAGTCGAGCCTGATCGAAACCCTCGCCGGCCTCGACGCGGTGAAGGTCAACAACGCCGAAAGCGAACGCCAGTATCAGTGGGAGCAGACCATCGGCACCCTCAGCCGCCTCGAGCTGCGGGTGAAAATGCTCTCCGGTCTGGCGATGAACATCACCCTGCTGATCCAGCAACTGGCCGGGGTGATCATGATCGTCTTCGGCGTGTACCAGATCATCGCCGGCAACCTGAGCATGGGCGGCCTGATCGCCTGCTACATGCTCAGTGGCCGCGCCCTCAGCCCGCTGGCGTCGCTGTCCGGTCTGTTGACCCGCTACCAGCAGGCGCGGGTGACCATGACCTCGGTCGACCAGATGATGGAGTTGCCGCAAGAGCGCAATTTCGAAGAACGCCCGTTGAGCCGCAAGGTTCTGCAAGGCGCCATCGAATGCCGCCAGCTCAACTTCACCTATCCGGAACAACAGAACCCGGCGCTGAAGAACATCAACCTGGTGATCCGTCCCGGCGAGAAAATCGGCATCATCGGCCGCAGCGGTTCCGGTAAAAGCTCACTGGCAAAACTGCTGGTCGGCCTCTATCAGCCGGACGACGGTGCGTTGCTGGTGGACGGCGTCGACATTCGCCAGATCGACGTCAGCGAGCTGCGCTACAACATCGGCTACGTGCCGCAGGACATCCAGCTGCTGGCCGGCACCCTGCGCGACAACCTGGTTTCCGGCGCCCGTTACGTCGAGGACGAGCTTGTCCTGCAAGCCGCTGAACTGGCCGGCGTCCACGAATTCGCCCGTCTGCACCCGCAGGGTTATGAGCTGCAAGTCGGCGAGCGCGGGCAGAACCTGTCTGGCGGTCAGCGGCAGAACGTCGCGCTGGCCCGGGCGCTGTTGCTCAATCCGCCGATCCTGTTGCTCGACGAACCGACCAGCGCCATGGACAACACCGGCGAAGAACGCCTCAAGCAACGCCTCGCGGCGGTGGTGGAAAACAAGACCGTGGTGCTGGTGACGCACCGGGCATCGCTGCTGTCGCTGGTCGATCGCCTGCTGGTGGTCGACCGTGGACAGATCCTCGCCGACGGCCCGAAAGCGGCCGTCATGGAAGCGTTGAAGAAGGGGCAGATCAGTGTTGCTTAAGTCGGGTTTCAAGGATTCGATCCGCCGCTACTTCAAGGGCTCGGCATCGCTGCAGGGCCAGCCGCTGCCGGAGGTCAACAAGGCCTTGATCGAGGACGCGCCGCGCGTGGTGCGGCTGACGATCTGGGCGATCATCGGTTTCTTCGTGTTCCTGATGCTGTGGGCCAACTTCGCCGTCATCGACGAAGTGACCAAGGGCGACGGCAAGGCGATTCCTTCGTCGAAGATCCAGAAAATCCAGAACCTCGAGGGCGGGATTGTCTCCGAGCTGTTCGTCAAGGAAGGCCAGATCGTCGAGGCCGGCGCGCCGCTGGTGCGGCTGGATGACACGCGTTTTGCCTCCAACGTCGGCGAAACCGAGGCTGATCGGCTGTCGATGCTGCTGCGGGTCGAGCGCCTGAGTGCCGAGGTCGATGACCGGCCGCTGAATTTCCCCGAAGACGTGCTTAAAGCCGTGCCGGGTCAGGCGAAAAGTGAAGAGTCGTTGTACATCAGCCGTCGTCAGCAATTGCACGACGAGGTCGGTGGTTTGCAGGAACAACTGATCCAGCGTCAGCAAGAGCTGCGCGAGTTCACCTCGAAGCAGGCGCAGTACCGCCAGCAACTCGGCCTGCAACGTCAGGAAATCAACATGTCCGAGCCGCTGGTGGCCCAGGGCGCGGTGTCGCCGGTGGAGGTGCTGCGACTCAAGCGTGCCGAAGTGGAAACCCGTGGTCAGCTCGACGCCACCACCCTGGCGATCCCGCGCGCTGAATCGGCGATCAAGGAAGTGCAGCGCAAGATTGACGAGACCCGCGGTAAATTCCGCAGCGAAGCCCTGACTCAGCTCAACGAAGCACGCACCGACCTGAACAAGGCCCAGGCCACCGGCAAGGCACTGGAAGACCGGGTCAGCCGTACGCTCGTCACCTCGCCGGTGCGGGGCATCGTCAACAAGATGCTGGTCAACACCATTGGCGGCGTGATTCAGCCGGGCAGCGACCTGCTGGAAATCGTGCCGCTGGATGACACCCTGCTTGTCGAAGCGAAGATCCGCCCGCAGGACATCGCATTCCTGCATCCGGGTCAGGAAGCCACGGTGAAATTCACCGCGTATGACTACACCATCTACGGTGGTCTGAAGGCCAAGCTGGAACAGATCGGCGCCGACACCATCACCGACGAAGACAAGAAAACCACCTACTACATCATCAAACTGCGTACCGAACGCAGCCATCTCGGCACTGACGAGAAACCGTTGCTAATCATCCCGGGGATGGTGGCGTCGGTGGACATCATCACCGGCAAGAAGACCGTGCTGAGCTATCTGCTCAAGCCGATCATCCGGGCGCGCGCCGAAGCGTTGCACGAGCGGTAAATCTTCACGGACGCCTTCGCGGGACTCGCGGAGGCGTTCGTCGCACCAACACATTCCGTCCAGAAGTGACACAAATGGTCACTCACCATCCAGTCCATTCCTAAGCAATCGCCATATCGTTATTCGTTAACGGTATTTAATTTCCAATTCTTATAGCTATAAAGTCAGCCTCCTGCGTACCTGCCGACCAATCGGCGCGCCGCACGACACGAACCAACACGCAATCCAGCGTGAGTTTCTGATCGACGCGCGCGCCCTTGAGCGCGCCGTGCGTGGGAGATTGATTGATGTCCGCAGCTACTGCTACCCCAAGCGCCGCGACTGTCGCGCCGCAAACCTTCGAGATCCGTCCGTTCAGCGGGGCCGTCGGCGCCGAAATCATCGGCCTCGACCTGACCCGTCCGGTCAACGACGAAGACTTCGCCCGCATTCACCGCGCGCACCTCGATCACCACGTCGTGGTGTTCCGCGACCAGCGCATCACCCCGCAACAGCAGATCGATTTCAGCCGCCGCTTCGGCGTGTTGCAGATCCACGTGCTCAAGCAGTTCCTGCTGGCCAATCACCCGGAAATCCTCATCGTTTCCAACATCGTCGAGAACGGCCAGAACATCGGCCTCGGTGATGCCGGCAAGTTCTGGCACTCGGACCTTTCCTATAAAGAGCTGCCGAGCCTCGGCTCGATGCTGCACGCCCAGGAGCTGCCGTCTGAAGGCGGCGACACCCTGTTCGCCGACATGCACAAAGCCTGGGACAGCCTGCCCGACGCGCTGCGCAAAGCCGTCGAAGGCCGCTCGGCTGCGCATTCCTATACCGCGCGTTACAGCGAAACCAAATTCGAAGGCAACTGGCGCCCGACCCTGACCCCGGAGCAACTGGCTCAGGTCGCCGAGGTCGTGCACCCGGTGGTCCGCACCCACCCGGAAAACGGCCGCAAGGCGTTGTTCGTCAGCGAAGGCTTTACCACCCGCATCGTCGGCCTGCCGGAGGACGAGAGCAAACAACTGCTCGACGAGCTCTACGCCCACAGCGTGCTGCCGCAGAACATCTATCGCCATCAATGGCAGCCCCACGACATGGTGTTCTGGGACAACCGCTCGCTGATCCACCTTGCCGCCGGTTGCCCTGCGCACCTGCGCCGCAAGTTGTATCGCACCACCATTCAGGGCGATGCGCCTTTCTGATTTGCCGGAGATTCGATCATGTCCAAACGTCTTCCATTCGCGCCGCTGGCAGCGGCCATCGGCCTCGGTTTCAGCCTGATCGCCGGCAGCCTGGTGGCGCCGACCGCGGCCCACGCCGAAGGTGAAATCCGCATCGCCGAGCAGTTCGGCATTGTCTATTTATTGCTCAATGTGGTGCGCGATCAGGGTCTGATCGAGAAGTACGGCAAGCAGGAAGGCCTCGACATCAAGGTCGACTGGACCCAGTTGTCCGGCGGCGCGGCGGTCAACGATGCGTTGCTCTCCGGCTCCATCGACATTGCCGGCGCCGGTGTCGGGCCGTTGCTGACCATCTGGGATCGCACCCACGGCAAGCAGAACGTCAAAGCCGTGGCCTCGCTGGGCAACTTCCCGTACTACCTCGTCAGCAACAATCCCAAGGTCAAAACCATCGCCGACTTCACCGAGAAGGACCGCATTGCGGTGCCGGCGGTGGGCGTTTCGGTGCAGTCGCGCTTCCTGCAATACGCGGCGGCCAAACAGTGGGGTGACAAGGAATTCAATCGCCTCGACAAGTACACCATCGCCGTTCCGCACCCGGACGCCACTGCGGCGTTGATCGCTGGCGGCACCGAGCTGACCGGGCACTTCTCCAACCCGCCGTTCCAGGATCAGGCGCTGGAAAATCCGAACGTGCACGTGGTGCTCAACTCCTATGACGTGCTCGGCCCGAACTCGCCGACCGTGCTGTTCGCCACCGAGAAATTTCGCAACGAGAACCCGAAAACCTACAAGGCGTTCGTCGAAGCCCTGACCGAAGCCGCGCAATTTGCGCAGAACGATAAAGGCGCGGCAGCCGACACTTACATCCGCGTGACCAAGGCCAAGATCGACCGCGCCGCGTTGCTGAAAATCATCGACAACCCGCAGTTCGAATTCAGCGTCACGCCGAAAAACACCTACCCGCTCGCCGAATTCCTCTACCGCGTCGGCGCGATCAAGAACAAACCCGAATCGTGGAAGGACTACTTCTTCCAGGACGCCAAACCGCTGCAAGGGAGCTGATCGACATGAACGCCCCTTTGCAAGGCCACGCGGCCAGCAACCCTATCGCCACCGCGCAAGCGCTGCTGGCGGTCGACCAGGTCAGCCTCGAATACCGCACGCCGCAGCGCGTCGTGCGGGCCACCCACCAGGTCAGTTTCGAAGTCGATCAACAGGATCGCTTCGTGCTGCTCGGCCCGTCCGGCTGCGGTAAATCCACCTTGCTCAAAGCCGTCGCCGGGTTCATTGCGCCGTGCGAGGGCGAGATCCGTCTGCAGGGCCAGCGCGTCGACGCGCCGGGGCCGGACCGGATCGTGGTGTTTCAGGAGTTCGATCAACTGCCGCCGTGGAAAACCGTCAAACAGAACGTGATGTTTCCGCTGCTGGCCTCGCGCACGTTGAAGAAAAAGGAAGCCGAGGAGCGTGCGCTGCACTATCTGGAAAAGGTCGGTCTGGCGGCGTTCGCCGATGCCTATCCGCACACCTTGTCCGGCGGCATGAAAGCGCGGGTGGCGATTGCCCGGGCGCTGGCGATGCAGCCGAAAATCCTGCTGATGGACGAACCATTCGCCGCGCTGGACGCCCTGACCCGGCGCAAGATGCAGGAGGAATTGCTGCTGCTCTGGGAGGAGGTGCGTTTCACCTTGCTGTTCGTCACCCACTCGATTGAAGAAGCGTTGGTGGTCGGCAATCGCATCCTGCTGTTGTCGCCGCATCCGGGCCGGGTGAGGGCGGAAGTGCACAGCCATCAATATGACCTGCACAGCCTCGGCGGCGTGGCGTTTCAAGAGTCGGCGCGGCGCATTCATCGGCTGCTGTTCGATGAAGGGCAGTCGCCGGAAACCGAGCGCGAACTGGATTTCACCGATATCCGCATCGCTTATTGAGCCGCCTGGAGGATTGCCCGATGAGCCATTCATCATCCGTACGTCAAGAATTCGAAAACGATCTGCAACCGCTGACCAGCGTCCCGGTGGAGCGCGAGTTGCCGCTGGGCCAGCGCCTGTGGCAACAGGGCTGGCTGCGCAAAAGCGTGATCCTGATTTTGCTCGCCGTGATCTGGGAGGTGGTCGCCCGGGTGCAAAACAACGACCTGTTGCTGCCGAGCTTTTTGCAAACCAGTCATGCGTTGTACGACGGCCTGCTCAGCGGCGAACTGCTGGGCAAGGTGTGGATCTCGCTGGTGGTGCTGCTCAAGGGTTATCTGATCGGCATCGTCCTGGCCTTTGCCCTGACCACGCTGGCGGTTTCGACCCAGTTTGGTCGGGATTTGCTGAGTACCCTGACCTCGATGTTCAACCCGTTGCCGGCCATTGCGCTATTGCCGCTGGCATTGCTGTGGTTCGGGCTGGGACAGAACAGCCTGATTTTTGTGCTGGTGCATTCGGTGCTGTGGGCGTTGGCGCTGAACACTTACGCCGGGTTTCTCGGCGTCTCGGAAACCTTGCGCATGGCCGGACGAAACTACGGGTTGAAGGGCATGCGCTTCGTGCTGTTCATCCTGATTCCGGCGGCGCTGCCGTCGATCCTCGCCGGACTGAAAATCGGCTGGGCCTTCGCCTGGCGAACCCTGATCGCCGCCGAACTGGTGTTCGGTGCCACCAGCGGCAAGGGTGGCCTGGGCTGGTACATCTTCCAGAACCGTAATGAGCTGTACACCGACAAGGTGTTTGCCGGTCTGGCCGTGGTGATCCTCATCGGTTTGCTGGTGGAGAACCTGGTGTTCGACACGCTGGAGCGGGTGACGGTGAAACGCTGGGGGATGCAGCGCTGATTTTCTGATCTGCTAGCATTGCGTGCGAATCAATCCTGATCGGTCATGAGTGCTCAGCATGCAACTCCCGGACATGAACCTGTTGGTCGCCCTCGACGCCTTGCTCGACGAGGGCAGCGTGGTCGGCGCCGCGCGGCGGATGAACCTCAGTTCGGCGGCCATGAGCCGCACCCTGACGCGGATCCGCGAAGCGATTGGCGATCCGATTCTGGTGCGGGCCGGTCGCGGTCTGGTGCCGACGCCCAAGGCACTGGAGCTGCGCGAGCAGGTGCGCGATGTGGTCGAACAGGCGGCGCTGCTGTTTCGCTCGGCCGATGCGGTGGAACTGGGCACTTTGCGCCGGCGCTTCAGCATTCGCGCCAACGACTTCTTCGTTGGCGTGTACGGCGGCAAGCTGTTCGACACCCTCGATCAACTGGCGCCGCACTGTGAGTTGCGTTTCGTCCCCGAGGGTGACGGTGACGATGAAGCCCTGCGCGAAGGGCGGATCGATCTGAGCGTGAGCAACACCCGCCCGGTGACGCCGGAAGTCAAAGTGCAGAACCTGTTTTCCACCCACTTTGTCGGTCTGGTACGCGAGGATCATCCGCTGCTGGATGGCGAGATCACCGCCGAACGTTACGCCGGTTTTTCCCACATCAGCATGTCCCGCCGGGGCATTGCCCGTGGGCCTATCGACACCGCGTTGAATGCGCTGGGCCTGGAGCGGCGGGTAGCGGTGATCGCGCCGAGTTTCCATGCGGCGATGTTCGCCCTGCCGGACTCCGACCTGATCCTGCCAGTACCCAAGGAAGCGTTGCTCAGCGTGCGGCGGCTGGGCTTGAAGCTGCGCTCTTTCGACCTGCCGATTCCGCTTCCGACGCTGATGCTGACCCAGGCCTGGCACCCGCGTTTCGACAAGGATCCGGCCCACCGCTGGCTGCGCGAAACCCTCAAGACCTGCTGCGACGAAACCTGGCTGGCGGCACAGCCCTGACGATTGCGTCTGATGCACTTATAAACTGCCGAGAAGTCAATTTTCGTCAGCACTAAGCCCTACTACCATACTCCGGTATTTTTCCCTCCGGAGTTTGCCTGCATGACATCCCTGACGGTCACGGCGCCGATTGCCGCTGCCGCTCCGATGGCCGCCGCGCCCCCGGTGTTCGGGGCGCGGATCATCATCGGTCTGGTCGGTGTGCTGCTGGCGGTGCTGGTGTCGGGTCTCAACGAGATGGTGACCAAGGTCGCCCTGGCCGACATTCGCGGCGCCCTGAGCATCGGTTACGACGAAGGCACCTGGCTGGTCGCCAGCTACACCGCGACCTCGGTGGCGGCCATGGCATTCGCGCCGTGGTGCTCGGTGACCTTTTCCCTGCGTCGCTTCACCCTGTGCGCCATCGGCGTGTTCACCCTGCTCGGGGTGCTCTGTCCGTTCGCCCCGAACTACGAAAGCCTGTTGCTGATGCGCATCATGCAAGGCCTGGCTGGCGGTGCGTTGCCGCCGATGCTGATGACCGTTGCGCTGCGATTCCTGCCGGCCAACATCAAGCTTTACGGCCTCGCCGGTTACGCCCTGACCGCCACCTTCGGCCCCGGGCTCGGTACACCGCTGGCCGGGTTGTGGACCGAATACGTCGGCTGGCAGTGGACGTTCTGGCAAATCATCGTGCCGTGCCTGATCGCCATGGCCGCTGTTGCGTACGGGTTGCCGCAGGATCCGCTGCGTCTGGAACGCCTCAAGTCGTTCAACTGGAAAGGCCTGTTGCTGGGCTTTCCGGCGATCTGCATGTTGGTGATTGGCCTGTTGCAGGGCAATCGGCTGGACTGGTTCGAGTCGAACCTGATCTGCGCTTTGCTCGGTGCCGGTTCGCTGTTGCTGGTGGCGTTTCTGATCAATGAATGGTCGCAGCCGATTCCGTTTTTCAAGTTGCAGATGCTCGGCATTCGCAACCTGTCGTTCGCGCTGATGACATTGGCCGGCGTGCTGGTGGTGCTGCTGGCGGTGGTGCTGATTCCATCGAGTTACCTGGCTCAGGTGCAGGGTTACCGGCCGGTGCAGACGGCGCCGATCACGCTGATCGCGGCGTTGCCGCAGTTGATCGCGCTGCCGCTGGTGGCGGCGCTGTGCAACCTGCGCTGGGTCGATTGCCGCTGGGTGCTCGGCATCGGTTTGAGCATGCTGACGCTGTCGTGCCTGGGCGGCTCGCAGCTGACTTCGGAATGGATTCGCGACGATTTCTACGTCCTGCAATGGCTGCAGATTTTCGGCCAGCCGATGGCGGTGCTGCCATTGTTGATGCTATCGACGGGCAGCATCCAGCCACAGGACGGGCCGTTCGCCTCGGCCTGGTTCAACACCGTGAAAGGTCTGGCGGCGGTGGTCGCCACCGGCGTGATCGAGGCGCTGACCACTTCGCGCCTGCATTTTCACTCGACGATGCTGGTCGATCGCCTCGGCAACTCGCCGCTGGCCGCGAGCAACGACCCCGGCCTCGCCCATCGCCTGCACGAACAGGCGGTGGTGCTGACTTCTTCGGATCTTTATCTGTGCATGGCTGGCGTCGCGGTGGCGCTGATCCTGCTGATTTTCTGGCTGCCGACGCGGATCTTTCCGCCGCGCGCGCCGACCTGACTGGAACAGAAGGTTTTTATGACGACTCAAGCAAAGCAAAAACTCGCGGTGGCTGTGGCCGCTGCGCTGGCGGTCGGTGTGCTGGTGTATCTGGCGATGCCCGGGCTGTTCGGCAAGCGCACTCAGCAGAACACCAATGATGCATTCGTTTCTGCCGACTTCACCCTGGTGGTGCCGCGTGTGGCCGGGTTTATCAAAGAGGTGCTGGTGGAAGACAACCAGCAGGTCAAGGCCGGGCAGTTGCTGGCGCTGATCGATGACCGCGACTTGCGCGCTGCCGCCGAGGCCGCCGACGCGCAAACTCTGGTGGCCCGTGCCCAATTGCAGAACGCCAAGGCCACGCTGGAGCGCCAGACCTCGGTGATCGCACAGGCGCAGGCGTCGGTGGTTTCGGCCAAGGCTGAAATGGCTTTCGCCCAGCAGGAATTGAACCGCTACAACCACTTGGCCGGCGTCGGTGCCGGCACCGTGCAGAACGCGCAACAGGCGCGCACCCGGATCGATCAGGCCTCTGCGCGGCTGGACACGGCCATGGCAAAACTGGCAGCGGAACGTAAGCAGGTCGAGATTCTGACGGCGCAGCGCGATGCCGCCGAAGGCAGTTTGAAACACGCTCAGGCCGCGCTGGAAATCGCCAGTTTCGAGCTGTCCTACACGCGCATCACCGCGCCTCAGGACGGCATGATCGGCGAGCGCGCCGTGCGGGTCGGCGCCTATGTGACGCCGGGCAGCAAACTGCTGGCGGTGGTGCCGTTGAAGCAGGCGTATGTGGTCGCCAACTTCCAGGAAACCCAACTCACTGACGTGCAGCCGGGGCAGGACGTTATCGTGCGGGTCGACAGCCTCGGCGGCGAAGCCCTCACCGGCCGCGTCGAGAGTATTGCCCCGGCCACCGGCGTGACTTTTGCGGCGGTCAAACCGGACAACGCCACCGGCAACTTCACCAAAGTTGTGCAGCGGATTCCGGTGAAGATCCTGCTGGAGCCGGGCCAGCCACTGGCCGAACGCTTGCGGGTGGGGATGTCGGTGGAAGCGAGCATCGACACCGCAAGCTCGATGACGTCGGTGCGAGAGGTGACGCAGCGATGAAGCGCTTTCAGTCCATGACGGTTGTCCTGAGTCTGTCGGCGTTGGCGGCCTGCACCGTCGGCCCGGACTTCCAGAAACCCGAAGGCACGCAGATTGCCGAGTGGGCTAAACCCGGCAAATCCGCACCCAGCCAGGCCGTCAGCGAACCCCTGAACGAGCGCTGGTGGGAAGTCTTTCATGACGCGCAACTCTCGACCCTGACCCAACGAGCCTTGCGCAGCAACCTTGACCTGCAACTGGCCAGCAGCCGCCTGCAACAAAGCCGCGCCGCCCGCCAGGTGATCACCGCCGACCGTTATCCAACGACCGCCGCCACCGGTAGCTACGCCCGCAAACGCAACAGCGGCGAAGGCCTGAACGACCCGTCCGGGCATAACGGCGATTCCGCGTTCAACCTGTGGGATGCCGGTTTCTCCGCTTCCTGGGAGCTGGACTTCTGGGGCCGCGTGCGCCGGGAAACCGAAGCCGCTGACGCGAATCTCGAAGTCGCGGAAAACGACCGTCGCGGCGTGTTGCTGGCGGTACTCGCGGACACCGCGCAGAACTACATCCAACTGCGCGGCGTGCAAAACACCCGCGCGGTCACCGAGCAGAACCTCGATGTGGCGCGGCACAGCCTGAAGCTTTCGCAACTGCGCCTCAACGACGGCGTGGCCACCGATCTCGACGTCGCCGAAGCGGCCGCGCAAGTGGCAGCCATCGAATCACGGTTGCCGGCACTGGAACAACGTCAGGCGCAACTGATCAACGCCATCAGCCTGTTGATGGGCGAACCGCCGCAGGCGCTGGCGAAAGAGTTATCCACAGACGCGCCAGTGCCGCAGTCGCCGCTGACCGTCGCCATCGGTCTGCCGTCGCAACTCGCCGAGCGCCGGCCGGATATCCGCCAGGCCGAAGCTCGATTGCATGCCGCCACCGCCAACATTGGCGTGGCGAAGGGCGATTTCTATCCGCGCATCACCCTGTCCGGCAATCTCGGCTCGCAAGCCATGCAGCTCAGTGATTTCGGCTCCTGGGGCTCACGCGCCTTCGGCATCGGCCCGCAATTCAGCCTGCCGCTGTTCGACGGCGGCCGCTTACGCGGCGTGCTGCAACTGCGCGAAGCCCAGCAACAGGAAGCGGCGATCGGTTATCAACAGACCGTCCTGCGCGCCTGGCACGAAATCGACGACCAACTGACCGCCTACAACGCCAGCCAGCGCCGCCGCGACAGCCTCGCCGAAGCCGTGCGCCAGAACCAGATCGCCCTGCGCACCGCGCAACAGCAATACGTCGAAGGCGTGGTCGACTTCGTCAACGTCCTCACCGTGCAAGGCGCACTGCTCGCCACCCAGGAACAATGGGTGGAAAGCTCCACCGGCGTTTCACTGGCGATGGTCGGGCTGTACCGGGCATTGGGCGGGGGATGGGAGTCGGTGTATCCGGTGGGGGAGATGGCGCAGCGTTGATTCTCCCACCCGAATGATGGCCTTTCGCTTGACGCTAATCCCCGCTGTCGTAGACTCCGAGCATCCGTCAGGGAGTAACGGTTATGCGGCGTTTTCGTGGTTGGGTTGTCGGATTGACCTTTGTAACGTGTGCAGTTCAGGCTCAAACGCCCGCGCCAGACGATCCGCTGCTGGATAACGGCGGGGCGGCGAATGCGTCGGCCAGCAGTGAAGCGCGCGGGGTGTTGCGGGCGCGGGATCAGGCGACGCTGGCCAGCGAGTTGTCGGGGCGAATTGTCGAGTTGCCGTTCAGCGAGGGCGAGTCGTTCAAGAAGGGCGATACGCTGGCGCGGTTCGACTGTTCGGCCTATCAGGCCCAGTTGAATGCCGCGCAGGCCGCCAGCCGTGGCGCCGGTGAAGAGCTGGCGCACAACCGGCAACTGGCGGCGCTCAATTCCGTCGGGCGTTTCGAAGTGGCCCGGGCCGAGGCCAAGGTCAGCGAAACCCAGGCGCAATCTCAGGTTTATCAAGTTCAGGTCAAACGCTGCAGCGTGGTCGCGCCGTTCGACGGGCAAGTGGTCGAACGCAAGGTGCAGCGCTATGAAAGCGTGCCGGCCGGTGCGCCGCTGCTCGATGTGGTCGACAACCGCACGCTGGAAATCCATCTGCTGGTGCCGTCGCGCTGGATGGCCAGGCTCAAGCCCGGTCAATCGTTCAGCTTCGTGCCCGATGAAACCGGTCAGCCGATCGACGCCACGGTCAAGCGCCTCGGTGCGCGCATCGATGAAGGCAGCCAGACCCTGTTGCTGGTCGCCACACTCCCCGAAGCCAAAGGCTTGCTCGCCGGCATGAGCGGCACCGCGCGTTTTCCGGAGCTTAAGTGAACGCCCCGGTGAGCGGCGCCGCCGAGCAAGTTTTCGCGCGGTTTCTCGATCTCGAACGGCAGACCCGCGCCGCCCATGACATTTCGCAACTGGCCTACAGCCTGGTCAATGACGGCCAGTCGTTGTTCGGTTTTCGCCATGCCGCGCTGCTGATCGCCGGCAAGGTGCAGGCGGTGACCGGGGTCAGCGCAGTGGAGCCGAATGCGCCGTTCGTGGCGTTCGTCGAACAGGCCGTGGCGCAGTTGTTCAAGCAGGATGTGCTGAAACAGGCGCGGGTGATCACGCCGGAAATGGTCGGCGAATCGATCCAGGCCGACTGGCGCAGTCTGTCGGCCATGCAAGTGTTCTGGCTGCCGTTGATTGATCGTCAGGGACAGGTGTTCGGTGGTTTGTGGCTGGCCCGTGATCTGCCGTGGAATCCTTCCGAACAAGTGCTGCTGTCGCAGCTGGGCGACACCTACAGTCATGCCTGGCTGGCGTTGCAACCGCGCAAGCCGTGGCGACTGCGCTGGACCCGCAAACGCCAGGTGGCGCTGGTCGCCGTGTTGTTGCTCGGGCTGTTGATCCCGGTGCGCCAGTCGGTGCTGGCACCCGCCGAAGTGGTGCCTCAGGGCGGGCGCGTTGTCGCCGCACCGCTGGACGGGGTGATCGCCGAGTTTTTGGTCAAACCCAACCAGAGCGTGAAAACCGGCGACCTGTTGCTGCGTTTTGAAAGCACGACGCTGAAGGCTCAGGCCGATGTCGCCGAGCGTGCGCTCGGGGTCGCCGAAGCGGAACTCAAAGCCAATTCCCAGCGCTCGTTCGTTGACGCCGAATCCAGCTCCCGGGTCGACCTGCTGGCCGCCCGCGCCGAACAGAAACGCGCCGAACGCGACTACGCCCGCGAACTGCTCAACCGCAGCGAAGTGCGTGCCGAGCGCGACGGTATTGCGGTGTTCGCCGATGCTGAGCGCTGGACCGGCAAACCAGTGCAGACCGGCGAACGGCTGATGGAAATCGCCGACCCGAGCCAAGCCGAACTGCGTATCGAGCTGGGGGTGGGCGACGCAATCTCGCTGAAGCCGGGCGCCGAAGTCGCGCTGTTTCTCGACAGCGATCCGCTGCAACGCCACCTCGCCACCCTCGAACGTTCGGCCTACGAGGCGCAGCCCACCGCCGGCGGCCAATTGGCCTATCGGCTGGACGCCAATTTCGCCGACGCCCCGCCGCGCATCGGCCTGCGCGGCACCGCAAAAATTTTCGGCGACCGGGCGCCGCTGGCCTTGTACCTGCTGCGGCGCCCACTCGCCGGGCTGCGCCAGAGCGTAGGCCTGTAAATGACCCTGCCGAGCCTGCGTGCCGACCTGCAATTGTCGCCGGCGGCGCCGGCATTGGATGGTTCGCCGCGCTGGACGTTGGCCGACCCGGTGCGCGGGCGCTACTTCAAGCTCGGCGCGGCGGCCATGCGCCTGTTGCGCCACTGGTCGCTGGGCGATCCCGAACAAGTGCTGCGCGCCGCCAATCGTGAACCGGGTTTACCTCTGGACGGCAACGAGCTGGCGCAACTGCTGGAATTCCTGCGCGGCCACGATCTGATCAGCGCCCTCGACGAACAGCAGCGCGCCAGTTATCGGCTCAAGGCCCTCGTACAACGCCAGAGCCTGTGGAAAATCCTGCTGCATCAATACCTGTTCTTCCGCATTCCACTGTGGCGGCCGGACGCTTTTCTCAACCGTGCCTGGCCGTGGCTGGAGCGCTTCGGTCCGAAGGTTTTGCGCTACGGTCTGCCGGCGACGCTGGCGCTCGGGGTGTTTCTGGTGTCGCGGGACTGGCAGCGGTTCGTCGGCACCTTTCCGCACCTGTTCAGCCTCGGCGGCGCGATCGCGTTCGGCATCGCGTTGTTCTTCGCCAAGCTCTGTCACGAGTTCGGTCATGCGTTCATGGCCAAGCGCGCCGGGTGTCGAGTGCAAAGCATGGGCGTGGCGTTCATGGTCTTGCTGCCGATGTTCTACACCGATGTCAGCGATGCCTGGCGGGTCAATGATCGACGTGCGCGACTGTTGATCGGTGCCGGTGGGGTGCTGGCGGAATTACTGTTGGCGAGCATCGCGCTGCTGGTCTGGTCGTTCCTGCCGGACGGGCCCGGTCGCACGGCGGCGTTCATGCTCGCCAGCGCGACTTGGATCACCACACTGGTGGTCAATCTCAACCCGTTCATGCGGTTTGATGGCTACTTTCTGCTCAGCGATCTCTGGGAAGTCGACAATTTGCAGGGCCGGGCGTTTGCCCTGTGTCGCTGGCGGCTGCGGGAATTTCTGTTCGGCTATGGCGCTCCGGCGCCGGAGCCTTGGTCGCCGACGATGCAACGGCGTTTGCTGATCTGGGGGTATGGCTCGTGGTTATGGCGTGCGGCGTTGTTTTTCGGGATCGCGCTGGCGGTCTATCACCTGTTCTTCAAGGTGTTGGGGATCTTCCTGATGCTGGTGGAACTGGTGTGGTTCATCTTTCTGCCGATCATGAGTGAGTGGCGCCAGTGGTGGAGCCGCCGCGAACAGGCTCACGGCCCCCGCGTATTGCTCAGCAGCCTGGCGGTACTCGGCCTGTTGCTGGTGCTGATCGTGCCGTGGCGCAGCTCGGTGGAATTGCCGACGATGCTCGAGGGCGGTCGCGCCAGTGCCTTGCACGCGCCGACGGCGGCGCGGGTCAAAGCCGTGAAGGTGGAGGATGGTCAGACCGTGGCTCAGGGTGACGTGCTGATCGAACTGGAATCGCCGGACCTTGATTCGCGGCAGGCCATCGTCCGTCGGGAAATCCGCATCCAGCAATTGCTGATGCGCCGTCAGGCTGGCCGCAGTGAAACCGCTGCCGACGCCGGCATCGTCGAGCAACGCCTTGCCGAAGCGGTGGCGGAATACCGTGGCCTGACTGCTCAACGTGAACGCCTTCTGTTGCGCGCACCTCATGCGGGCACCGTACGAGACCTGCTGCCGAACCTGACGCCGGGTCGCTGGCTGTCGAGCAAGGATGCGCTGGCGCGGGTGGTCGAGGACGGCACGCGACTGCGCGGTTACCTGGCCGAAGCCGAACTGTGGCGGGTCAAGCCCGGTGCCACTGGGCGGTTTATCGCCGACGACCCGATGCATGCCGCCATCGCGGTACAACTCAATGAAATCGACACCAACGGTGTGGCCTATGTCGATCAGGAGGCGCTGACCTCCGATCACCACGGGCCGATTGCCGTGCGCCGCGATCAGCAGCAACGGGCGGAGCCGGTGCAAGCGCAATACGGCGTGCGTTTGACTACGCTGGATCAGGCACCGACCCCGGTGCAGCCGCTGCGCGGCGTGGTGGTGTTGCGGGGCAGTGGCGAATCGGTGCTCGGCGTGGCCTGGCGCCGGATGGCGGCGCTGGGGGTCAGGGAAAGCGGTTTCTAGGGAGCATGAAGATGACGGACAACCTGGCGGCGGACGGATTGGTGGTGCGGCCTTCGCGGGCGACTGACGGCCCCTTTCTGCACAGCCTGTATCAATCGGCGCGGCCGGATCTGCAATGGATCGACGGCGAGCAGGAACAGGTGCAGCAAATCGTTGCCCAGCAATTTCAGGTGCAGGAGCAGGGCATGGGTGAAAACCATCCGAATGCCATGCACTACATCGTGGAAAAACTCGGCACGGCCATCGGCGCACTCAGCACCGATTTCGGCGTCAATGAAATCCGCGTTTTGTACCTCGCCTTCATTCCCCAGGCGCGGGGCAAGGGTTACGGGCGAACCGTGCTGCAAGGTGTGCAAAAAGCCGCGCAGCAAGTGCGCTGCCCGGTGGCGACGGTGGTCTGGGCCAACAACCCCCATGCGCGCCAGCATTACCTGGCGCTGGGGTTTGCCGTGGAGGAGCGCAATCCGGCGGCGGAGCGGTTGGTGTGGTACCCGCAGTGAGGCGGGATTTCAGTTGAAGGAAATGCAGAAATACCCCAACTGCGGATCCCGCCCCATCGCCGGCACCCGCGACACGAAAATGTCCTCCACCCGCCCGAGTTCCGGCAGCTCGAGCGCGCATAAACCGTCGACGAACCCGGTCGGCACCAGGCTGTTGAATTCGAGGCAGAAGGGCATGCGTTCGCTGTAGCGGGTTTTCGCCGCGGGGACCTCATCAAGGTGCTCGATCCGGATCGGCAATGCCGTGCCATCGGGCAGGTGCAGCGTGCGTTGCTGTCCGAGCAACGGCTGGACGTGTTGAATCTGAACCGCTTGCAGCATGGTCTGACTCCAGTGAAAAAAGAACGGCCGGGGGCCGTGAAACCCCCGGCGTTTGCTCAGTTGCGCGACGGGAACAGGCCGTTCAGGGCAACGCTGAAGTTGAGGACCAGGGCCGGGTTCAAGACTTGCAGTGGCTGACTGCCGCCGGTGGAGGAAATGTCCCCGGTGACGGTGGTGGTCACACCCTTGAGCGGCACCGGTGTGGCGCCTTGGGCGTCGGAGTAAATGTTCGCCGAACCCGGGCCGCCGCCGGAGGCGCCGAGGTACGAGTTGGTGGCGGTCGGCACGGTCGCCGGATTGCTGGCGGGTACGGCCAGCGACAAGGCCGTGTTGGCGGTGAGGCCGGTCATGGCGTGGGTGTGGTTGGGCATGTTGGCGATGGTGGCGGTGACGCTTTCGGTGCCGTACACCTGACCGATGACGCGCGGTGTCAGGCCCAGTCCGGTGCCTTGTGCGACGGGCACGCGACCTTGCAGGTTGGGCAGTTGAAAGTTGGTCGTGCCATTGCCGCCGTAGTAAGTGCCCAGCAAGGCGAACAGCGCCTGGTATTGCGAGATGCCCAGGATTTGCCCGTTGCACAAGGCCCAGCCACTCGGGGCGAAGTTGAAGGCGAACGGTTGAATCGTACCCATAAAGACTTCCATGGTTCCTCATCCTTCTGTTGTGTGGTCGGCGCGCCGCGCGGTCGCCCTTGTTGTCGGGCCGGTCGAAACGTTTTGCTGACTCCTTCCTTTTGCGCGGGCAGGTCACGCCAAGCCGTAGCGTAGACCCGGATCGACGGACTTGCCGGACGTCGTCACGGCCGCGCGTCGACTTCGGCGCTGGCCTACAGTGTTCGCAGTCAATGACGCAAATCGAGTTCGCAAAAAACGCTGAGGGGAGGTTGATGGAGGTCCTTCGCGAGACGCCGCTGGGGGATACCCAGGATCCGTTCGCCGCACCGAATGCCGGTGTCCGGCGCCTGTTGCGCTGGGCGCGCGAGCACTGGTTGATACCGATCCTGTTGCTGGCCACGGTGGTGCGCTTTTATGACCTGACGGCGGCCGCAATCTGGGGCGATGAAGGTTCGAGCCTGCTGCTGGCGCGCTATTCGCTGAGCGGTATCTGGACGCACGCCGCGTTCGACGTGCATCCGCCGCTGTACTTCATGCTGCTGCACGGCTGGATCGGCGTGTTCGGTGACGGTCTCCTGGCCATTCGCAGTTTCAGTGCGCTGGCCGGTATCGCCACGGTCGGGCTCGGCGTGAGCCTGGTCGACCGGCTGGCCACCCGCCGCGCCGCAATCATCGCCGGGGTGTTGCTGGCGCTGCTGCCGACGGCGGTGCGCTATAGCCAGGAAGTGCGCATGTACGCATTGCTTGGCTTGCTGCTGATCGGCGCGACGCTGGTGCTGGTGAAGTGGATCCGGCGCCCGCAGCGTCACCGCTATCTGCTGATCTACGCGCTGCTGATGACGGCGGCGTTGTACACCCACTATTTCGCCGTGCTGGCGGCGCTCAGCCATTGGCTGTATCTGGGGCTGATCCGCCTGTTGCCGGGTTATCGCCTGAAGCATCTTCAGCGCAAGGACTGGTGGCTGGCCAATCTGGCCATTGTCGTGCTCTACCTGCCGTGGTTGCCGAACCTGATTGACCTGCTGCAACACATGGACGCGCTCAAGGCCGGCGGCGATGTGGGCTGGGAAGATCCGGTGACCCTGTCTTCGCTGCCGTCGATGATCTGGCTCTGGCTGATCCAGGATGAGGGCGAGCAGTTGCCGTTGCTGCTGTTTGGCGGTGTGCCGCTGGCCTTGCTGGTGCTGGCGGCTGTCGCCGTCGCCCGGGATCGCAGCGTGAACCATGGCAGCGTCCTGCTGGCGCTCTACACCGGCGTGCCGTTGTTGCTGGTGTTCGCCGTGTCCTTCGTCACGCCGGTGTTCATCGAGCGTTACCTGACCGCTTACGCGCTGGGGCTGCCGATGCTGGCGGCGCTGGCCATCGACCGGCTCTACACCAGCGTGCGCGTGCTGGCGGTGGCGGTGCTGCTGTCGCTGGTCGGGGTCGAGATGATCGGGTTGAACAACAACGCCACGGTCGATCGCAACGATCAGTTCAACGTCATGGTCGATTACGTCAACCGCCACTTCACCAGCGGCGACCGGATCGTTACCAGCGACATGCTCTGGTACCTCAGTTACGTCTATTACAACCGTACAGACGCTCAAGTCCGGCTGTTTACGCCGCCCACCGTCGAGGGGCGCTCGACCCGCCCGAACCACTACGGCTTCGGCACGCTGGTGTCCGATGAGGTTTACCTCGATCGGTTGGAAGACCTGCCGAAGGACAGTGCCCGGGTCTGGTTGATCGGTGATCTGGATGCGGAGGTGCCGGACCCGTTTCTGCCCTTGCCTGCGACCTGGCACCTGCGGGATCAGGCGCAGGCGGGCGGGGCGAAAGCGCGGCTTTTTTCGGTGCAGACCCCCAATGGATCGGGAGAAAACTGACTTAAACGGTTCACCAATTTATTCGCGATAAAGCCGAATTTTTTAAGTCCGTTTTGCTCTGTTTTGATATCAAAACACTACTAGTCGAAAGGGTATTGTTGGACTACGCTCGTGGGACAAAAGGACTTACAAATACGGTGAAGGGATTGCAGCAGTTCCACTTTATCTCCGGCTTGCCGCGCTCAGGTTCTACCCTCCTTTCTGCAATCCTCCTGCAGAACCCGCGTTTTCATGCTGGCATGACCAGTCCGGTTGGCGCGCTGTTCTCCGGTGTCCTTGAACAATGCAGTGCCGGCAGCGAATTCGGCGCGGTGATCGACACCGACATGCGCCGCCGCCTGTTGCGCGGCCTGTTCGATTCCTACTACGCCGACAAGGCCGACAAACCGGTGGTGTTCGACACCAACCGCCAGTGGTCTGCGCGACTGCCGGCCATCAACGATTTGTTTCCTCAAGCCAAGGTCATCGCCTGTGTGCGCAACGTCGCCTGGGTGATGGACAGCCTTGAGCGGCTGTACCGCGCCAATCCTTTCGAAAACACCAAGCTGTTCGGCGATGCGGTCGAGCGCAACACGGTCTACAGCCGCTGCGAGACTTTGGCCCAGCGCAACCGTCTGGTGGGTTTTGCCTGGGCGGCGCTCAAGGAAGCCTATTACGGCGAGCACGCCGATTCGCTGCTGATCGTCGATTACGACCTGCTGACCCAGGCCCCGGAGCGGGTGCTGCGGCTGGTCTACGACTTCATCGGCGAACCCTGGTTCGAGCACGATTTCGAGCACCTGGCCTATGACGCGCCGGAGTTCGACCAGGCCCTGGGCGTGGCCGGCCTGCACAAGGTCAAACCCAAGGTCGCCCTTGAGTCGCGGCGCACGATCCTGCCGCCGGACCTGTTCAAGCAATACGCCGATCTGTCCTTCTGGCTCGATGGCTCAGCCAGCGCTGCCAATGTCATTCGTATGAAGTCCGACGCCGCGATCAGTTGATCGCGGCGTTTTTAATTGATGCGTCAACAACTGTGTTCGAGTCCGGGTGAGCAACATGTGGTGGAGCAAGCAGAAGTCGCGGATTACCGAAGGCCAACGGACGCTGGCGGCGCCCATGATCATGTCGCTGGAACCGCGCATGCTGTTCGACGGCGCCGTCGCGGCCACCGTGGCCGACACCGCCGCCCAGGCTGACAGCCATGCCACCGCCGATGCCGCGAAAGCGCCGGCCGCCGACCACCCGAGCGCCAGCAAGGACACCCACGGCCAGGCCGACGCCACGCCCGCCGCCAGCCCGGTCGCGGTGCCGGGGCAGAGCGTGGTGTTCGTCGATTCCCGGGTCAAGGATGCCGACAGCCTGCTCAAGGGCGTGGCCCCCGGCACCCAAGTGGTCAAGCTCGATGCGGGCAAGGACGGTTTGCAGCAGATCGCCGATTACCTCGACCAGCATCAGGGCGTGAGCTCGGTGCAGATCATCGCCCACGGCAACGCCGGTGACCTGTGGCTGGGCAACAGTTATCTGTCGGCCGATAACGTCGCCCAGCGCAGCGCGATCCTGGCGGAAATCGGCAAGGACATGAACGTCGGCGGCGACATCCTGATCTACGGCTGCTACACCGCCGAGGGCGATCGTGGCCTGAGCTTTGTCGACTCGCTGGCGCAATTGACCGGCCGCGACGTGGCCGCCTCGAACAACCGCACCGGGGTGGGCGGCGACTGGGATCTGGAGATCGCCACCGGCAACATCGAAAGCGCCAACGTGCTGTCGACCCAGGCGATGAGCGAATACCAGTGGGGCCTGGCCACCTGGACCGCCACCAACAATGCCAACACCGGGGTCGGCTCGCTGCGCGCAGCGCTGGCGTCGGCGCAGAACGGCGACATCGTGACCTTCAGCAGCGGCATGACGGTGCAGCTCACCTCGGAATTGCTGATCAACAAGAACGTCACCGTGGATGGCGACCTGAACAACGACGGTGTCGCCGACGTTACGCTCGATGGCCAATACCGGACCCGAGTGGTGGAAATCACCTCCGGCAGCACGGTGACCCTGGATGGTCTGGTCATCACCCGGGGCCTGGTTTCGGGCAACGGCGGTAATGGCGGCTACGGCGCAACCGGCGCCATGGGCGGCGGTATTTTCAACGCCGGCATCCTGACCCTGAACAACGTTTCGGTCACCGGCAACGCGGCGGCCGGCGGTGGCGGCGGCGGGGGTGTCACCGGTGCGTTTTACGGCGGGGGCGGCGGCGGTGGCGGTGGTCTTGGCGGTCAGAGCGGCGGTCATGGCGGCACGGCCGGGCCGGGCACCGGTACGCTGGGCGGCCAGGCCGGCAGCGGCGGTGTCGGCGGTTACGGCGGTGGCTACGACGCGACGCACATGGGCGGGCGCGGCGGCTCGACCACGGGCGGCGCGGGCGGTGTGGGCGTGTCCTATTACAGCAACGGCGGCAATGGCGGCACGGCCAGCAACGGCACGATTTCCATCGGTGGTGGCGGTGGCGGCGCAGGCTGGGACAAGGTGGGCGGCGCAGGCGGCAATGCAGCCGGCGGCATTTACAACGCTTCCACCGGCACGCTGAAAATCGTCGGCACCTCGGTCATCAGCAACAACATCGGCGCGGGCGGCGGTGGCGGTGGCGGCAGCGGCCAGGGCAGCAACAACCTGAACGGCGGCGACGGTGGACGGGGTGTCGGCGCGATCTGGAACCAGGGCGGCACGGTACTGATCACCGCCGCCAACTTCAGCGCCATCAGCGGCAACGCGGCCGGCAGCGGTTCCGGCGGCGCAGAACTGGGCGGCGGCGTGACGGGCTCTGTACCGCTGGCCTTCGCGGCGATCTACAACAACGGCGGCACACTCAACACCGCCTATGTGGAACCACCGACCGCGACCATCGTGATGGCGGACACGGCCCTGAAAATCGGTGAAACCTCGCTGGTGACCATCACCTTCAGCCGGGCGGTCACCGGCTTCACCAACGCCGACCTGACGATTCCCAACGGTACGCTGACGTCGGTCAGCAGTAGCGACGGCGGCCTGACCTGGACGGCGACCTTCACCCCGACCAGCAGCATCACCGACACCACCAACGTCATCACCCTCGACAACACTGGCGTGGTCGCGATCAACGACGGCGTGGCCGGTGTCGGTACCACGGTCTCCGTCAATTACACGGTGGATACCGTGCGGCCGACCGTGACCATCGTCGTGGCGGACACCGCATTGAGGGTGGGTGAAACCTCACTGGTGACCTTCACCTTCAGTGAAGCGGTGAGCGGTTTTACCAACGCCGACCTGACTATCGCCAACGGTACGCTGACGGCGGTGAGCAGCAGCGATGGTGGCATCACCTGGACCGGGACCTTCACCCCGACCGCCAGCATCACCGACACCACCAACCTGATCACCCTGGACAACACCGGTATCGCCGACCTGGCGGGCAACGCCGGCACCGGCACCACCGATTCGAACAATTACGCGATCGATACCGTGCGCCCGACCGCGACCATTGTCGTGGCCAACCCCAACCTGGCCATCGGCCAGACGTCGCTGGTGACTTTCACCTTCAGCGAAGCCGTGAGCGGTTTCACCAACGCCGACCTGACCATCGCCAACGGTACATTGTCGGCGGTGAGCAGCAGCGACGGCGGCATCACCTGGACGGCGACGTTCACGCCGACCGCCAGCATCACCGACACCACCAACCTGATCACGCTGAACAACACCGGTATCGCTGACCTGGCGGGCAACGCCGGCAGTGGCACCACCAACTCCAACAACTATGCAATCGATACCGTGCGCCCGACCGCGACCATCGTGGTGGCGGACAACGCCCTGAAAATTGGCGAAACCTCGCTGGTGACCATCACCTTCAGTGAAGCGATCACCGGTTTCACCAACGCCGACCTGACGATTGCCAACGGCACGCTGACGGCGGTCAGCAGCAGCGACGGCGGCATCACCTGGACGGCGACGTTCACGCCGACCGCCAGCATCACCGACGCGACCAACCTGATCACGCTGAACAACACCGGCATCGCGGATGTGAACGGCAACGCCGGCAGCGGTACCACCGACTCCAACAACTACGCCATCGATACCGTGCGCCCGACCGCGACCATCGTGGTGGCCGACAACAACCTGCGGATCGGTGAAACCTCGCTGGTAACCATCACCTTCAGTGAAGCGGTCAGCGGTTTCACCAACGCCGACCTGACGATCGCCAATGGCACGTTGAGCGCGGTCAGCAGCAGCGACGGCGGCATCACCTGGACCGCGACGTTCACCCCGAGCGCCAGCATCACCGACACCACCAACCTGATTACCCTGGACAACACCGGCATCGTCGACCTGTCGGGCAACGCCGGCAGCGGTACTACCGATTCCAACAATTATGCGATCGATACGGTGCGGCCAACCGCGACCATCGTGGTGGCCGACAGCAACCTCACTGCCGGTGAAACCTCGCTGGTGACCATCACCTTCAGCGAAGCGGTGAGCGGTTTCACCAACGCCGACCTGATCATCGCCAACGGCACGTTGACGGCGGTAAGCAGCAGTGACGGCGGCATAACCTGGACGGCAACGTTCACGCCGAACCTGGGCGTCAACGACGCGACCAACCTGATCGTGCTGACCAATACCGGCATCGCCGACCTTTCGGGCAACGCCGGCAGCGGCACGACCAACTCCAACAACTACACCATCGACACTGTGGTGCCGACCGCGACCATCATCATTGCCGACAACGCGCTGAAAATCGGCGAGTCCTCGCTGGTGACCATCACCTTCAGCGAGGCGGTGACCGGTTTCACCAACGCCGACCTGACGATTGCCAACGGCACGCTCAGCGCGGTGAGCAGCAGCGACGGCGGCATTACCTGGACGGCAACCTTCACGCCGACCACCAATATCACCGACGCCACCAACCTGATCACGCTGGACAATACCGGCGTACAGAACCTGTCAGGTAATGCCGGCAGCGGCACCACCGATTCGAACAATTATTCGATCGATACCGTGCGTCCGACCGCCACCATCGTGGTCGCCGACACGGCGCTCGGCGTCGGCCAGACCAGCCTGGTGACCATTACCTTCAGCGAAGCGGTGACCGGTTTCACCAATGCCGACCTGATCATCGCCAACGGTACGTTGAGCGCGGTCAGCAGCAGCGACGGCGGCATCACCTGGACCGCGACGTTCACGCCGGCGGCGGGCATCACCGATACCACCAACCTGATCACCCTGGACAACACCGGCATCTCCGATCTGGCGGGCAACGCCGGCAGCGGCACCACCGATTCCAACAACTACGCGGTCGACAGTCAGCGTCCGACGGCGACCATCGTGCTCTCCGACAGCACCCTCAGTGCTGGCGAAACTTCGCTGGTGACCATCACCTTCAGCGAGGCGGTGACCGGCTTCACCAACGCCGACCTGAGCGTCGCCAACGGTACGCTGAGCAATGTTTCGTCGAGTGACGGCGGCATCACCTGGACGGCAACGTTCACGCCGAACGTGGGCGTCAACGATGCGACCAACCTGATTGTCCTGAACAACACCGGCATCGCCGACCTGGCCGGAAACAGCGGTACCGGCACCACCAGTTCGCCGAACTACACCATCGACACCGTGCTGCCGACAGCGACCATCATCATTGCCGACAACTCGCTGAAAATCGGCGAAACCTCGCTGGTGACCATCACCTTCAGCGAAGCGGTCACCGGTTTCACCAACGCCGACCTGACCATCGTCAACGGCACCCTCAGCGCGGTCAGCAGCAGCGACGGCGGCATTACCTGGACGGCGACGTTCACACCGACCACCAGCATCACCGACGCCACCAACCTGATCACGCTGGACAACTCTGGCGTACAGAACCTGTCGGGCAATGCCGGCAGCGGCACCACCGATTCGAACAATTATTCGATCGATACCGTTCGCCCGACGGCCACCATCGTGGTCGCCGACACTGCGCTCGGCGTCGGTCAGACCAGCCTGGTGACGATCACCTTCAGCGAAGCAGTGACCGGTTTCACCAACGCCGACCTGACCATCGCCAACGGTACGCTGAGTGCGGTGAGCAGCAGCGATGGCGGCATCACGTGGACGGCGACGTTCACGCCAGCGGCCGGTATCACCGACACCACCAACATCATCACCCTGGACAACACCGGCATCTCCGATCTGGCGGGCAATGCCGGCAGCGGTACTACCGATTCCAACAACTACGCGGTCGACAGTCAGCGCCCGACCGCGACCATTGTCATGAGCGACTCCAGCCTGCGTCCGGGTGAAACGTCGCTGGTGACTATCACCTTCAGCGAGGCCGTGACCGGATTCGACAACTCCGACCTGAGCGTCGCCAACGGCACCCTGAGCAACGTTTCGTCGAGCGACGGCGGCATCACCTGGACGGCTACCTTCACGCCGAACATCGGCGTTACCGATCTGACCAACCTGATCGTCCTGAACAACACCGGCATCACCGACCTGGCCGGTAACACCGGCACTGGCACCACCAACTCGGCCAATTACCAAGTGCAGACCCAGGTGCCGACTGCCACCATCGTGGTTGCCGACACTTCGCTGAAGGCCGGGGAAACCTCGCTGGTGACCATCACCTTCAACGAAGCGGTCAGCGGTTTCGACAACAGCGACCTGACCATCGCCAACGGCACGTTGAGCAACGTCAGCAGCAGTGACGGCGGTATCACTTGGACCGCGACCTTCACGCCCACCAACAACATCACCGACAGCAGCAACCTGATCACCCTGAACAACGCCGGGGTGGCCAACCTGTCGGGCAACAGTGGCGTCGGTACCACCGATTCCAATAACTTCGCCATCGACACCGCGCTGCCGACCGCCACCATCGTGGTTGCAGACAATCGGCTGGGCATCGGTGAAACCACCACGGTGACCATCACCTTCAGCGAAGCGGTGAGCGGGTTCGACCTGTCGGACATCAGCGTCGCCAACGGTTCGCTGTCGAACCTGACCAGCAGCGACGGCGGCGTGACCTGGACCGCGACTTTCACTCCGACAGCCAACGTCAACGACCCGACCAACCTGATCCTGATCGACACCGCCGGTGTTCAGGATCTGGCCGGTAACCTTGGCGCGAGCATCGCCATCTCCAACAACTACATCCTCGATGCGACCCGGCCGACGGTAAACATCGTGGTCGCCAATCCAAATCTGGGCATCGGCCAGAGCACCACGGTGACCTTCACGTTCAGCGAGGCGGTGAGCAATTTCGACCTGTCCGACCTGAGCGTGACCAACGGCGACCTGAGCAACCTGACCAGCAGCGATGGCGGCAAGACCTGGACCGCGACCTTCACGCCGACCGCGAATGTCACTGACCCGAGCAACTTCATTGCGCTGGACACCAGCAACGTCACCGACCTTGCGGGCAATGCCGGCAGCACGGTGGCGGTGTCGAACAACTACGCCCTCGACAGCGAGCGGCCGACCGCCACGGTGGTGATCGCCAATCCGAACCTGGGTGTTGGTCAGACTTCGCAGGTGATCATCACCTTCAATGAAGCGGTGAGTGGTTTCGACCTGTCGGACCTCAGCGTGGCCAACGGCACCTTGTCCAACCTGAGCAGCAGCGACGGCGGCAAGACCTGGACGGCGACCCTGACGCCGAACGCCAACGTCACCAGCGCCAGCAATGCGATCAGCATCAACACGGCCGGGGTCAGCGACCTGTCGGGCAACAGTGGCAGCAGTGTCAGCAGCTCCGGCAATTACGTGATCAACACGGTGCCGGTGGTGCCTGTGCCTCCTGTGACACCGACTTCTCCGCTGATCGTGGTAACGCCGGATCCGGAATTCCGCAGCAGCGATCCGGTCGCGCCGCCACCACTGCCGAATGTTCCGCTGCAACCGATCGTCTTCACGCCGCCCACCGGTGACCTCGGTTCACCGCTGACCTTCGCGCCGTTGTTCGAACAGCGGGTGATCGGCAATGGCATCCGTCCGCTGGGGGATATTTTCATCAATCGCGGTGCGCTGAGCCCGAGCTTCATTGCCCAGGTCTTCAGCAGCAGCGACAACCTGGGTGACGGTTCCGGTCATGGCTTCCTCGGATTCGGCGGCGGCGATGGGGGGGTGTTCGGCAGCAGCACGCTGTCGAGCCTGTTCAATCAGGACAGCAGCGCCGAGCGCGATTCGCTGAATGCCTTCGGCAGCCAGTCGATCAAGGGCGGCGATATTTCCCAAGGCCTGCGCGGTGTGTTCGGCGCGCCGACCCTCGGCCAGCAACTGCAACAGATCAAGGACAGCGAGCAGCACCGGGTCGACAACCTGGCCGCTGCACTGCAACAGGTCGGCATCAGCGAAATGCCGGCCTGACAACACACAACAACTCACATATGTGCGGGACCTAGGGGCGATCCAGGGATGAAGAAAAGTCAGAAGTTGTTCGGCGCCAGCCTGCTGGCGCTGGCGATCAGCGGATGTGCAGTGACCAGTGAACCGATCGAACGCAGTGTCAGCGAACAAAGGGCCCGGGCCGACCTGCAAAACATGTACAAGGGCCAGGAACCGCTGAGCGGTCCGCTGACCCTGCACCAGGCCATGGCCCGCGCGGTGAAATACAACCTCGAAGGCCGCTTGAAAATCATGGAGGAAGCGCTGGCCAAGCGGCAGCTCGACCTCGCCAGTTTCGACATGCTGCCGCGCATGGCGCTGGACGCCGGCTACGTCGGGCGTAACAACGTCAGCGCCTCCAGCAGCCAGAGCGTGCGCACCGGCACCCAGTCCCTGGAACCGTCGACCTCCCAGGACCGCGACCGCGACGTCGCCGACCTGACCATGGTCTGGAACGTCCTGGATTTTGGCGTCAGCTACATCAGCGCCAAGCAGCAGGGCGACCAGCGCCTGATCGTTCAGGAACGCCGGCGCAAGGTGATCAACACCATCGTTCAGGACGTGCGCTCTGCCTATTGGCGGGCGATGGCCGCCGAACGCCTGCTCAAGCAGATCGACAGCCTGATGGCGCGGGTCGACACCGCCCGCCGCAACAGCGAAAGCATGAGCGAACAGCGCATCGGCGATCCGGTGCAGTCACTCGGTTATCAGCGTTCGCTGATCGAAGCGACCCGGCAACTGGAAGAACAACGCCGCGCGCTGTCGCTGGCGAAAACCGAACTGGCGACCCTGATCAACCTGCCGCTGGGCACCAACCTGACCCTGGCCACCGATGACGGTTATCAGATCCCGGAACTCAAGGTCGATCTGAGCAAACTCGAACAGGAAGCCTTGACCAGCCGTCCGGAACTGCGCGAGCAGGATTACCAGACCCGGATCAGCGCCGCCGAAACCCGCAAGGCCATGCTGCGTCTGTTGCCGGGCCTGGAGTTCTCCGCCGGCGGGCATTACGACAGCAACTCGTTCCTGGTCGAGCAGGGTTGGGCCGACTATGGCGTGAAGGTCACCTGGAACCTGTTCAACGTGATCTCTGCCCCGGCGGCCATCGACGTGGCCAAGGCCGGTGAAGAAGTCGCTGCTGCACGGCGCCAGGCGATGTCGATTGCAGTGCTGGCGCAGCTTTACGTGGCGAACGCCAACTATCAGGAGGCGCTGCGCCAGTTCAAGACCAACCAGCAACTGTCGGACATCGACGGGCAAATCGTCGGTCAGTTGCGTAACCGTCGTCAGGCCGATGGCATTGGTGAGCTGGACCTGATTCAGGGCGAGCTCAACACCTTGCAGGCCGATCTGCGGCGCGATCTGTCCTACGCCGATCTGCGCAATGCTTATGGCCAGATTTTCGCCAGCGCTGGTCTTGATCCGTTGCCGGATCAGGTGCAGTCGACCGAAGTCCAGTCGATCGCCACCGCGCTGGCCAACCGCGAGGCGGCGTGGGCGTCAGGGGATATTTCGCTGCCGGTGGCCCATGCCTCCGCGCAGTGATGTGCTGGCGCCGACCGCCAGCATCAGCCGTGCCCAACGCGAGGCCCGCAACGGCCATCGCGGTACGGCGATGCTGCTGACCGGTCTGCCGGCGGCGGGCAAATCGACCCTTGCCCAGGCGTTGCATGCCGAGTTGTTCAGTCGCGGTCTGCAAAGCGTGGTGCTCGATGGCGACGGTTTGCGGGTCGGGCTCAACCGCGACCTGGGTTTTACCGATGCCGACCGCCTGGAAAACATCCGCCGTGCCAGTGAGCTGGCAGCGTTGCTGGTGGAGAACGGGCAGATCGTGATTCTGGCGATGATCGCGCCGCTGGCGGAACTGCGCGAGGTGTTTGCTCGCCGTTTGGGCAAGGACTATCGCGAGGTCTGGTGCAGCGCCGCGCTGGCGGTGTGCGAGCAGCGCGATCCGAAAGGGCATTACGCCCGGGCCCGGCGCGGTGAGTTGGCCGGGTTCACCGGCGTATCGGCACCTTACGAGGCGCCGGCCCAGGCTTCGCTGGTGCTCGACACTGGTACGCTGACGGTCGAAGCCTGTCTCGACCGGTTGCTGACCTGGCTCGGCGAAACTGCGGTGTTGCCCAAGGCATGAGCCGGCCGGCGTTCTCACGGTTGCCGGTGACGGTGGACCTGCCGTTGCTGTTGCAGGCGCTGGCGGCGATTGACGACGCTGCCTGGCGCGGTCATTTCAACACCGCTTATTTCGCCGGCGACTGGAGCGGCGTGGCGCTGATTTCCGCCGCCGATGCGCTGACCGAACTGTCCCCCGGCAGTGCCGAACCCGTACAACGCGCCCCTTGGCTGAATGATGGTCGCTGGCAGCAGGCTCTGCGGGATCTGCCGCTGGAAATCGTCAGCGCGCGGCTGCTGCGACTAGGGCCGGGCGGGCAGATTCATGAGCATCGCGACTACGATCTAGAGGGCGCGGACGCCGATTTGCGCCTGCACATTCCGCTGCTCAGTCCGCCCGCCGTGGACTTCTGGCTCGACGGCCAGCGGATGCCGATGACGGCGGGAGAATGCTGGTTTCTCGATCTCGCTCGGCCGCATCGGGTCGACAATCGCGACCGCACGGCTCGGGTTCATCTGGTGCTCGATTGCCGCCCCGCGCCCTGGCTGGAGCAGATGATTGTTGAGGGGTTGCCGAGCACTCCGCAGCCTGATGGCGCGGAGACGGCGCTGCAGCGATTTCAGCGGTTGCTGGTCACGGATCCGGTGTTGTCCGCAACGTTGCAGGCATTGCACGACCCCGAAACCTTCATCGACCAGACGCTGGCGCTGGCCGCTGAGCGCGGTCTGCATTTTTCCCGTGAAGAACTGCTGGCGGCGATGCGCAACGGTCGTCGGTCATGGAACGAACAATGGCGTCTGTGAATTTCGACGGCTGGCTGCCGATCCGCATCTGGAAAACCACCGGGCAATGGCAGGTCGACTGGTGCTGGTTTGGCGACACGCCGCTGTATCAGCCGTTCTTTCGTGAGGCCGTCGAAGACGCGTTGCGCCTGCCGTTCAATCAGGCGTTCCGCCGGCAAACACCCTTGTCGGCGCTCATGGATTGGCAGGCGCTCAGTCCGGGTCTGCCGCCGAGCGCCTTCATCCTCCACGCCTCGCGATGCGGTTCGACGCTGATCAGCCAGATGCTTGCCCGGCTCGACGATCACATCGTGGTCTCGGAGCCGCCGCCCCTTGATGCCTTGTTGCGCAGCGATCTGCCGGACGAAGAGCGCCGCGCGGCCATCGCCGGATTGCTCTCGGCGTACGGTCAGCGTCGGCGCGGCACGGAGCAGCGACTGGTGATCAAACTCGACGCCTGGAGCATCGGTGAATGGCCGTTGCTGCAGCAATGCTTCCCCGATACGCCGTGGCTGTTTGTCTATCGCGATCCGCTGGAAATCGCCGTCTCGCACCTGCGTCGCCCTGGCCTGCACATGGTGCCGGATGCGCTCGGCGATTGTGTGCTGGACGATGATTTGCCGTTCGAGGGCCGCGAGGATTTCATCGCCCGGCGGCTGGGGCGCCTGCTGGAGGCGGGGTGGGTGCATTGCCGTGATTCTGCCGGGCTGGCGCTCAATTACAGCGAATTGCCCGACGCGATGAGCGGGCGGCTGGCGCGGTTTTTCAAGCTGAGTGCGGCGCAGTGCGAACAGGCGCTGACGGCAACGGCGCAGCACGCGAAGCAGCCGTCACAACCCTTTGTCGTCGATGGCGAACACAAGCGCCGCGAGGCATCGGCGCTGTTGCAGGCACGGGTCGAACATTGCGCTCGTGCGCCCTATGCCGCGCTGGAACGCTTGCGCGCGCTCACGATTTCGCCGACAGATCCGCCATCCCCTTGAGCAGTTCGATCGGCAATGGAAAGACGATGGTCGAGCTCTTGTCGCCGGCAATCGAACTCAAGGTCTGCATGTAGCGCAACTGCATGGCGCCGGGCTGGCGGCCGAGCATTTCGGCGGCCTGCATGAGCTTTTCCGAGGCCTGCAATTCTCCTTCGGCGTGGATCACCTTGGCTCGCCGCTCCCGCTCGGCTTCGGCCTGCTTGGCGATAGCGCGCACCATCGATTCGTTGAGATCGACGTGCTTGATTTCGACGTTGGCGACTTTGATCCCCCAGGCGTCGGTCTGGGCGTCGAGCACTTGCTGGATGTCGATGTTCAGACGTTCGCGCTCGGCCAGCAGTTCGTCCAGCTCATGTTTGCCGAGTACCGCGCGCAGGGTGGTCTGGGCCAGTTGGCTGGTGGCCATGAGGAAGTCTTCGACCTGGATGATCGCTTTCTGTGGGTCGAGCACGCGGAAATACAGCACCGCGTTGACCTTCACCGACACGTTGTCGCGGGTGATCACGTCTTGCGGCGGCACATCGAGGACGATGGTGCGCAGGTCGACCCGGACCATTTGCTGCACCACCGGGATCAGCAGGATCAGCCCCGGCCCTTTGACCTGCCAGAAGCGTCCGAGTTGGAACACCACGCCGCGTTCGTATTCGCGCAGGATGCGGAACGTCGAGCCGGCCAGGGCGATCAGCAACAGCAGCAGCGCGACAAAACCGATTTGCAGACCCATGATCACTCTCCGAGCGGTGCCGCGTCAGTCGCGGCCACTTGCAGCAACAGGCCCTTGCGCCCGACCACCCGCACCGGTTGCCCTGTGTGCAGCGGCGTGGCGCTCAGCACCTGCCAGCGTTCTCCTTGTAATTGCACCCAGCCGTTGCGGCTGTCTTCCGGTTGCACCACCGTCACCGCCGTGACACTGCCGAGCAGGCCGGCATCGCCGCTGACCGGTTGGCGCGGTCGGGTTTTCAGGGCGCGGATCAGCAATGCGATCAGCAACAGGGCGCTGACCAGACCGAGGCCAATCATCATCGGCACCGGCAGTTCGGCGTTGCTCAGGATCAGCGCGCCGATCACGAACATGACGATGCCGCCGAGGCCGATCACCCCGTAGTTGGGCAGCGCGGCTTCGGCGATCAGAAACGTGATGCCCAGGGTGATCAGCCACAGGCCGACCGGGCTGACGGCGGTAAACGGGGTGTCTGCCGCAACCACCGATCCACTCAGCAGCAACAGGGCAAGCGCACAGCAACGAATGTTCACGTGACCCTCCGCGAGAGTCAGAACTTGTTCTTACAGTCTAGTTGAGGCTGCGGCTGGATGATTTTTGATCAGTTTACTTGCCTCGCCAGTGGGCGGATTTCCCGGTGTTTGCAGCTCGCCGGACTAGACTTTCAAGGACAGCCACAGCGTTTCATTACCGTCCGCCGCGCAGCGTCGGCGGGCACCGAGGTGCATCATGCGTATGGCCAAGAAAGTGCAGAGCAGCCTCAACCGGGCGCAATGCGAATATGACATCGTCACCCACCCGCACTCGTCCAGCAGCCTGGAAACGGCGCGGGTCTCCGGGATTGCCGCAGAACGGGTGGCCAAATCGGTGATCCTGGACGACCGTCACGGGCACTACCTGATGGCGGTGCTGCCCGCCAGCCGCCACCTGGACTTGAGCAAAGTGCGCAGCAGCGGCGAATGGCAAATCACCCGCGAAAGCAATCTGGCGCACATCTTCGACGACTGCGAACGCGGCGCCGTGCCGCCGCTGGGGGATTCCTACGGCCTGGACATGGTCATCGACCCGCTGCTGACCCGGCAGAAAGACATCTACCTGGAAGCCGGCAACCACAACAACCTGCTGCACATGAGCATGCCCGAATTCCTGAAAATGGTGCCGCATGCGCAGGTGCGGGAGTTGAGTCAGTAGGTTTTTTAGCGTCTGTACCGACGCCAAATCGCGAGCAAGCTCGCTCCCACAGGTTCTGCGCCAAACCTGTGGGAGCGAGCTTGCTCGAGAAAAATCTTTCACACCCTATAAATCTCGCAGGAGTTCCGACATGGAAAACCCGACGCACAGCCTCCCATCCCTGTTCAAGCAACTCGGCCTGGACAACGACCCGGTCAGCATCGACCAGTTCATCGCCACCCATTCCCCGCTCAAGCCCGAACTGCACCTGTGCGACGCGTTTTTCTGGACCAAGAGCCAGGCGGATTTCCTGCGCGATGAGATTCTCGATGATGCGGATTGGGCGGAGGTGGTGGATCAGCTGGATGTGATGTTGAGGAAGGGGCGGGGGTAATTATCAGCTTGCCGTTCGTAAGCTGAATCAACTCATCCGGTTGCCAGTAATGCTTCCTTGGACCAGAATTACGACCTCAATTGAGGTCTTTTATTATGCAAAGTGTTCTGGCCGATATGGCTGTCAGTGTTTCTGAATTGAAGAAAAACCCCTCCGCAGTGCTAAACGGCGCGCACGGAGGAGCAGTTGCTGTCCTGAATCACAACCGGGTCATGGGCTACATGGTGCCGGCTGACGTTTACGAAGCCATGATGGAGCGGCTCGATGATCTCGAGTTGGCAGAAATCGTTCGTTCTCGCAGTCACGAGACTCCCATACCGGTAAGCCTGGATGACCTATAAGCTCGAATTTCTGCCTTCCGCTCACAAAGAGTGGAACAAACTGGGTCATACGTTGCGTGATCAATTTAAAAAGAAGCTGGCTGAGCGTCTTGAGCGTCCCCGTATTCCGGCTGACTCCCTCCACGGCATGCCTGATTGCTACAAGATCAAACTCAAAGTGTCCGGTTATCGACTGGTTTACCAAGTGATCGAAGAGCGAGTGGTTGTCTCGGTAGTCGCCGTGGGTAAGCGCGAGCGAGGCGACGTCTACGAAAACGCGAAAAGACGCTGAGCTGAAGCACGCAACCCAATTTGTTTCAAAACTTGACTGAATTTCCCCACCAATGCGATATTGATAGTTAGCAAACTAACAGTGTGTGCATTCCCTCGTGCCGAATAACCTCGACGCTCTCCAGATGAATATCAGCAGTGCCATGGTGGTGGCCGCCAGGCATTGGCGGAAGATCTGCCAGACCACGCTGGTCAACTATGGAATTTCCGAAGCCTGCGCCGTCCCGTTGTTGATGATCGGGCGTTTGGGCGAGGGTGTGCGCCAGGTGCAGGTGGCGCAGGCGGCGGGGATGGAGTCGCCGTCGCTGGTGCGCCTGCTCGATCAGTTGTGTCACGCTGGTTTTGTCTGCCGCACCGAAGATGCCCAGGATCGTCGTGCCAAATGCCTGAGCCTGACCGACACCGGCCGTGAACTGGTGCAAGCGGTGGAGGCGCAACTGGTGCGTCTGCGTCATGAAGTGCTCGAAGGCATCGACCAGCGCGATCTGGAGGCTACGCTTCGGGTACTGAGAGCTTTTGAGGCGGCCACTCCGCCAACGGTGATCAATCCGTGAACGGGTTCTTTTCCGGCATGCCCCCGGCGCGGGACTGGTTCTACGGGGTCCGCACGTTTGCGGCTTCGATGACCGCGCTGTACATCGCCTTGCTCATGCAGATGCCGCGCCCTTATTGGGCGATGGCCACGGTGTACATCGTCTCGAGCCCGTTCCTCGGCCCGACCAGTTCCAAGGCGCTGTATCGCGCGATCGGCACGTTTCTCGGTGCGGCAGCGGCGGTGCTGTTCGTGCCGATGTTCGTCCAGAGCCCTTATGTGCTGGTGGTGGTCATCGCCTTGTGGACGGGGATTCTGCTGTTCCTGTCCCTGCATTTGCGCACCGGCAACAACTACGCGCTGATGCTGGCCGGCTACACCTTGCCGCTGATCGCCCTGCCGGTGGTGGATAACCCGCTGGCGGTGTGGGACGTGGCCGAATCGCGGACTGAAGAGATCTTTCTCGGCATCGCGGTGGCGGCGGTGGTCGGCGCGATGTTCTGGCCACGGCGCCTGGCACCGGTGTTCAACGATGCCGTGGGCAAATGGTTCGCCGACGCCACGACCTACAGCCTGAAATTCCTCAGCCGCGATGTGCAGCCCGAAGAAGTCACTGCCCTGCGCATGGCCATGGTCGGCAGTTTCAACAGCCTGGAATTGATGATCGGTCAGTTGCCGCACGAAGGTGCGCGGCCGCAGACGGTGCGCAACACCAAGGAATTGCGCGGGCGGATGATCCACCTGCTGCCGGTGATCGATGCCCTCGAAGACTCGCTTTACGCCCTCGAACGGCGCACGCCCGAGCTGGTGGAAAAGTTCGCGCCGCTGCTCACTGCGACCCGCGAATGGCTCGACCACAAAGACGCCGATCTCGGCCGCTGGCAAGCCCTGCGGGATCAGCTCGAAGCGCTGCAACCAAACGCCGAAGCCCTCGAAGATCGCAAGCAGTTGCTGTTTTCCAACGCGCTGTATCGCCTCGGCGAATTCATCGATCTGTGGCAGGACTGTCGCAGTCTGCAGGACGCGATCCTGTGCGAGCGCCAAGACAGCTGGCGCGCGGTTTATCGCCACTGGCGCCTGGGTCGCCTGACGCCATTCATCGACCGAGGGCTGATGCTGTATTCGGTAGTCTCGACCATCCTGGCGATCATCGTCGCCTCGGTACTGTGGATCCTGCTGGGCTGGACCGACGGCGGCAGCGCGGTGATTCTGGCGGCGGTGTCGTGCAGCTTCTTCGCCTCGATGGACGACCCGGCGCCGCAGATCTACCGGTTCTTTTTCTGGACCGGGATGTCGGTGCTGTTCGCCAGCCTGTACCTGTTTCTGGTGCTGCCGAACCTGCATGACTTCCCGATGCTGGTGCTGGCATTTGCGGTGCCGTTCATCTGTGTCGGCACCTTGACGGTGCAGCCACGTTTCTACCTCGGCATGCTGCTGACGCTGGTCAACACCTCGTCGTTCATCAGCATTTCCGGTGCTTACGACGCGGACTTCTTCGCCTTCGTCAATTCCAACCTGGCGGGCCCGATGGGGCTGTTGTTCGCGTTCATCTGGACGCTGATCGCCCGGCCGTTCGGCGCCGAGCTGGCGGCCAAGCGCCTGACCCGTTTCAGCTGGAAAGACATCGTCAGCATGACCGAACCGGCCAACCTCGCCGAACACCGGCAACTGGGCGTGCAACTGCTCGACCGCCTGATGCAGCACCTGCCGCGTCTGGCGCTGACCGGCCAGGACACCGGCATCGCCATGCGCGAAGTACGCGTGGGGCTGAACCTGCTCGACTTGCTCGCCTATACGCCGCGAGTGGCGGGCGCGCCGAACGCGTTGCTCAAGCAGGTGGTGGCAGAGGTCGGCGAGTATTTCCGGGCCTGCCTCAAGGCAGGGGAACGCTTGCCGGCGCCAAGCGCCTTGCTGATGACCATGGATCGCACCCGCCGCGCGCTCAACGGCCACGGCGATGAAGAAACCCGACTAAACCTGTTGCACGCCTTGAGCGGTTTGCGCCTGGCGCTGTTGCCCGGCGTGGAGTTCGTTTCAAACGCAGAGCCCGAAGAACCGTTGCCCGAAGGAGCGCCCCTATGATCGGTGATCTGGACATCAGCGGCATATTCCTGCCGACCCTGCTGGTGTTGATGGGCATCACTTATGTGCTGTTTGTGTTGGTACACGGCGTGCTCACACGCCTGCATTTCTACCGTCTGGTCTGGCACCGGGCATTGTTCAACGTGGCTCTCTACGCCGTGATGCTGTACGGCGTGGATTCACTCAGTCGATACCTGATGACATGAAAAAACCGTTTCTGACCCTCGGTCGCGTCGTCCTGACGCTGCTGATCGTGACTTTCGCCGTCGTCGTGGTCTGGCGCATGGTGATGTATTACATGTTCGCGCCCTGGACCCGCGACGGCCACATTCGCGCCGACATCGTGCAGATTGCCCCGGACGTGTCCGGGCTGATCCAGCAGGTCGAAGTGAAGGACAACCAGTTGGTGAAACGCGGTCAGGTGCTGTTCAGCATCGACCAAGACCGTTTCAAACTGGCGTTGCGCCAGGCCAGGGCGGCGGTCGCTGATCGCGAAGAAACCCTCGCCCAGGCGCAGCGTGAAGCCAAGCGTAACCGTGGCCTGGGCAATCTGGTGCCGGCCGAACAGCTGGAAGAAAGCCAGTCGAAAGTGGCCCGCGCGCAATCGGCCCTGGCCGAAGCGCTGGTGGCGGTGGACAGCGCTCAGCTCAACCTCGATCGCTCGGTGATCCGCAGCCCGGTGGACGGCTACGTCAACGACCGTGCGCCGCGCTCGCAGGAATTCGTCACCGCCGGGCGTCCGGTGTTGTCGGTGGTCGACAGCAATTCGTTCCACATCGACGGCTATTTCGAAGAAACCAAACTCGACGGCATCCACATCGGTCAGTCGGTGGATATCCGCGTGATCGGCGACCGCGCCCGCTTGCGCGGGCATGTCGAAAGCATCGTCGCCGGTATCGAAGACCGTGACCGTTCGAGCGGCAGCAACCTGCTGCCCAACGTCAATCCGGCGTTCAGCTGGGTGCGTCTGGCGCAACGGATTCCGGTGCGCATTGCCTTCGACGACGTGCCGGATGACTTCCGCATGATCGCCGGGCGTACCGCTACCGTGTCGATCATCGACGATCAACCGCAGGAGCCCGCGAAATGAGCAGGGCTCTGATGATCGCCGGGCTGGGCATGATGCTGTCGGCCTGCTCGATGGTCGGGCCGGACTATCACGTGCCCGAAGACGCGGCGATCCAGCGCAAGGATTTCCAGGGCGACCTGGCGGTGGCCGGCAAACCGGTGGTGTCGGCCCCGGTGCCGGCGGACTGGTGGCGGCTGTATCAGGATCCGCGTCTGGATCAACTGGTGCAGCAGGCCATGGCGTCCAACACCGATCTGCGGGTGGCGGCGGCGAACCTGTCGCGGGCCCGTGCGCAGGTCGATGAAGCCGAGGCGGCCGGTGGCTGGAGCGGCGGCGTGAAGATGGGCGCGCAACGCTTGCAGGAATCCGGCGAGGCATTCCTGCTGCCGGAGAAAGTGCCGGTGGCCAACATTGGCGATATCGGCATCAGCGCGTCCTACCAGTTTGACTTGTGGGGCACGCTGCAACGCGGGATCGAAGCGGCGAAGGCCAACGCCGACGCGACCCAGGCCGCTGCCGACACCGCGCGCATCACCCTGGTCGCCGACGTGGTGCGGGCCTACACCCAGGTCTGCGCGGCGAACGAGGAGCGGGAAATCGCCCAGCACTCCCTCGACCTGCAATCCCAGAGCACCACGCTGATCCAGCGTTTGCGCGACGCCGGGCGTGGCGACGAAACCCAGGTCACCCGTTCGCAGACCCAATTCAAATCCCTGCGCGCTGATATGCCGCGTTATGAGGCGGCGCGTCAGGCCGGGTTGTTTCGTCTGTCGATGTTGCTGGCCAAGCCTGTCGATCAATTGCCGGCCGGCACCGCGACCTGCGCCGAACTGCCGAAAATCGCTCAACTGGTGCCAGTGGGCGATGGCGCCACGCTGCTCAAGCGCCGGCCGGACATCCGCCAGGCCGAGCGGCGTCTGGCGGCCGCGACGGCCGGAATCGGTATCGCCACGGGCGAGTTGTACCCGGACATCAGTTTCGGCGCGACGATCGGCACCGTCGGCATTCTGGACAACCTTGGCAAACCCTCCACCAATCGCTGGGGCTTCGGCCCGTCGCTGAGCTGGAGCGTGCCGACCAACGGCGCCCGGGCCCGCATCCGCGAAGCCGAAGCTACGACCCAGGGCGCACTGGCGCATTTCGACGGCGTGGTGCTTAACGCCATCCGCGAAACCCAGACCGGCCTGTCCCAGTATTCCGCACTGCTGCAACGCCGCGATGCGCTGGCCGATGCTGAGCAGTCGGCGAAACTGGCGGCGGACCAAACACACCGCTTCTTTCAGGCCGGCCGCGAGTCGTTCCTTGCCGACCTGCAGGCCACCCGCACCTACACCGACGTCACCGCGCAACTGGCCGCCGCCAACACCCAGGTTGCCATGAGCCAGATCGATTTGTTCCTCGCCCTGGGCGGCGGTTGGGAAAGCGGACGAACGCAAGCCTCGAGCGCCAGCAAACCCTGAGGCCGTTGCTATGCTTTGAAGTATTGAAAGGGCGCCCCGAACCAGGCGCCTTTTCAGTGCACATCGCTAGCGCAGGTCTAGGGGAAACCAATAATGAAAAACCCTTACGCTCTCGGCTTCTGGTGCGCCCTGGTAGCCCTGGTGCTGCTGTCGGCCACCTATTTCTACGGCATCATGCTGGCCCACCAGATCGACAAGGCAATGGTCTTCCTCGACAGCACCGTGGCGCTGATCGCGGTCATGGCAATCGTGGTCGTGGCGTCGGCGCTGGTGCAGAGCCAGCGACTCAAGAAACGCCAGCTTGAGCAAAGCAAGACGCTGCTGCTGATCTGGGACACCAAAGTCGCGCTGCGCAAAGTCGAAACCGTGTTCGACCGCTACTTCTGGGGCAGCTACTGGCAACCGGGGCGGACCTTCGCCGAAGTCATGGGCGAACTCACCGGCACGCCGCTGGAAAAAAGCCTCGAAGCCCTGAAAAAACAATGCCTGGCCCTCGACCGGCAAGTCGCCGACGACGGCTGGCACTGGCTCAACAACGCCCGCGAACTGTCGGACGTCGCCACGGCCATGGCCCGCGAGCGTTATCAGCTGGATTTCTGCGACCCGCGCAGCGATGGGCCGGGCGGGGCGGTGATCGACCGGGATTTCGAAGTGCTGGTGTACACCTGGACCGCGCGGCTGAAAAGCTTCGACCATCAGCTCGATGAGATCGAGGTGCAATATTCCTGATCCCGAAAAGATCGCCGAACCCGGCGATCTTTTTGTTTGTCCATGTCCCGTGGACATTCTTTAACCTTTAAACATTGGGCCGCGTCGCACTGCCAGTGCTAATCTCCACCGCTAAATTCAGCGGAGTCGCGCCACGGCCCGGTCACGGGTTCAGGGAAGACGACCACACTTTCAGCCACGGAAATCGATCAGGTCATTCATGAATAAATCAGCAGGCGTGCTTCTCGGAATTGTTGTGGCAATTGGCGCCATCAGCGTAGGCGGGGCCTGGTACACGGGCACCAAAATCGAAGGCGTGCTGAACAATGCCGTCGCCAACGCCAACAGCGAGTTGCAGACCGCCATGGCCGGCTCCAACGGCAGTGCGTCGCTGGAACTGGTATCGCTCGAGCGCAACACCTTCAGCAGCACCGCGCACTATCGCCTCAAGGGCGAGGGTGAAATGTTCGGCGAGGCACCGGTCGAGTTGCTGTTCGTCGATCACATCGAACACGGCCCGTTGCCGTTCTCGCGACTGGTGTCGCTGAAGTGGCTGCCGGTCATGGCCACCAGTCACTACGAACTGGAAAAGACCCCGATCACCGAAAAATGGTTTGCCGCCACCAAGGGCGCCGCGCCGCTCAAAGGCGTGGTCAACATCGGTTACGACCAATCCACTACCGGCAACCTCGAACTGCTGCCGCTGGAAGCGGCGCTGGACGACAAGTCGAGCCTGAAGTTTTCCGGCCTGAACATGGACATTTCCGCCAGCGCCCAGGCGCAGAAGGTCAAGGCCAACGGCTACATGGACAGCCTGCACCTGACCACGGTCGCCGAAGACCAGACGCCGGTGCAGATCGAACTCAATGGCCTGACCCTGGCCAGCAACCTCGCCAAGAGCACCTACGGCTATTACACCGGCGAGAACACCCTGGAACTGACCAGCAGCAAGACCACCTTCGGCGTCAAACAATCGGTGCTGGGCGTGAAGAACTTCGAAATGAAGAACCGCACCGAAGAGAACGGCAGCAACGCTTCCGGCCGTGCCGACTACAAGGTCGGCGAAGTAACCCTCAACGACAAGAAAATCGGTTCGGCCAACCTGGCCATGAGTCTGAAAAACCTCGACATCCCGTCGGCCATGTCGCTGATGCAGATCTACCAGACCAAGCTCCAGCCTTACGAGAAGGCCGCTGCCGAAGCCACCGCCGCCGGCCTGCCGGCACCGGAGCTGAACCTGACCGAAGCAGAGTCCACCCAGGTCAAGGCCGACCTGCAGAAACTGCTGGCGGCCGGGCCGCAACTGGCGCTGGAAGACCTGTCGCTGAAAACCGCCAACGGCGAAAGCCGCGCGAGTCTGGTGCTCGATCTGGCCAAGCCACAGTCGATGGACCTGCCACCGGATCAACTGGGCAAACAGCTGATCGCGCTGCTTGACGTCAATGTGCTGGTGTCCAAGCCGATGCTGGTCGATCTGCTCAGCGTGCAGGCGCAAATCGACGGTCAGACCGATGCCAAGGCCATCGTTGACCAGGCCAGTGCTGGCGCCGACATGTTCGCCGGCATGGCCGTCGGTTCGCAGCTTGCGACCCTGGATGGCACCAACGTAGTCACCAAACTGCATTACGCCGCCAATCAGGTGGAATTCAACGGCCAGAAGATGACCGTGGAGCAGTTCGTCGGCTTCCTGATGAGCAAGTTCGGCAGCATCGAACAGCCTCAGTAAACGCCCCGCGCTACACCGAAACGCCCGGCCTCTGCACCCGCAGACGCCGGGCGTTTTGCTGTCTGGCGTCCGGGTTTGCGGCCGGTCGGGAAATCCTTCGTCACGAATCTGAACAATTATTGTGTTCTGAATATTGATCTACGCTTGCGTGCAAGACTGCTTGGATAAGCTTGGCTGAGCGTTTTTTGCTTGGCCTCCGTTACGAAATGGGCAAGGGGGGCGTTGCTACCCGGCTGGCCATGTAAGGATGCTGACGAATGCCGCGTATTGATGTTCCTGTATTACATCGTGGTTTACGCCCTTTGTTTCGAGTCGCGCTGTGCAGCCAGTTGCTCTGGCCGGCGTTCGCGTTCGCCGATACGGCCTACGATCAAATGGTGCTCGACGCCCGTGCCGGGCATTACACGCCCGCGCTGACCGCTTTGCGTCAGGTGCCGCCGGCCCAGGCCACTACCGGCCAGGTCAGCGATCACCTGCAAATTGCCGGTTGGGCCGGGCTCGACGCCGAAGTGGTGCAGGTCTACGAGACTCAGGGTCGTGGCCGGGCACTGCCGGTTCAGGCGCTGACCGCCACCGCCCGGGCCTACCGCAACCTCAAACGCTGGGATCAGGCGATCCAGGTCTACAACAAGGCCCTGACGCTGGAGCCGGACAACGCCGACCTGCAACTCGGTCTGGCGCTGACCCAGGCCGATTCCGGCAAGCCTGACGAAGGGGTGATCCGCGCCCGTTCGCTGGTTGCCGCCAAACCCGATGATCCTTCCCGCCGACTGGCGCTGGGCTACGCCCTGAATCGCGCCGGCAAGCCGTACGACGCGCTGTTCGAATACGACCAGGCCTTCATTCGCGCCGGCAACAAACCGGAAGTCGCCCGCGAATACGTGGTCGCCCTGCAAAAGGCGCGTCTGCCGGAACCGGCGTTGCGTCTTGCCAAGCAGCGTCCGGGGTTGATCGATCCCGTCACCTTGCGACGTCTGGAAGGCGATCTGGCTGCCGAACGCGTGCGCCTTGCCGAACTGGCCACCCGCAGCGAAAAAGAACGTTATGTGATTGCCGACCGCGCCCTGGCCGACTACGACAAATTGCTCGCCACCTGGACCCCGGACGCCACTGCCCACGACGACGTGACCCGCTGGCGCATCGACCGCATGGGCGCGCTCAAGGCCCGGGCGCGCACCGCCGAGGTGATCAGCGAATACCAGAAGCTGCAAGCCGAAGGCGTGAAGATTCCGACCTACGCCCTGCGCTGGGTGGCGGCTTCTTATCTGGATCAGCGGCAGCCGGAAATCGCCACCGATCTTTACCGTCAGGTGCTGGCGGCGCCGGACGCCGATGTCGGCGACCGACTCGAAGACACCACGGCGCTGTATTACTCGCTGCTGGAAAGCGACCGCGCCGAAGAGGCGCGCAAGGTCGCCGAAGATCAGGCGAAGACACAGAAACCGCGCATCGAACTCAAGGGTCTGCCGATCGGCAACCCCAACGACGAATGGATGGACGCCCAACAGCTGGCGGCGCAGGCCGGCACCTACGGCTCCGACCTGCCTCACGGCGAAGAGCGCTTGCAGACTTTGGTGGATCAGGCGCCGGGCAACATCGGCCTGCGCCTGGCCCAGGCCGATCTGTACCTGGCCCGCAACTGGCCGCGCCGCGCGGAAAACCAGCTCAAGGAAACCGAGAGTATCGCGCCGCGCGACATGGGCCTGGAAGTCGCGCAGGCCCGCACCGCCATGGACTTGCAGGAATGGCGACAGATGGATGCGCTGACCGATGACGTGGTGGCGCGTTTTCCCGACAACCGTCAGGTCCAGCGTCTGGCCCGTGAGCGCGAAGTGCACGACATGTCCGAGCTGCGCGTCGAGGCCTACGGCGGCAAGGCCAACGGCGGCAACGGTGGCGATGCCGGTGCGGTCACCGGCAGCCGGGATTTCGGCATCCAGACCACCCTCTACAGCCCGCCAATCGATGAAGACTGGCGAGTGTTCGCCGGGGCCGGTTACGCCACTGGCGATTTCGCCGAAGGCACCGGCCACCATCGTTTCCAGCGTGTCGGTCTGGAGCGTCGCACCCGCGACATGACCCTCGAAGCCGAAGTGTCGAACCATTCCTATGGTTTCGGCGACAAGCAGGGGGCACGTCTGGCGATTGCCCGCGACATCGACGATCACTGGCAATACGGCGGCAGCCTCGAATACCTGTCGGCCGAGACCCCGCTGCGGGCATTGAACAGCGACATCAAGGCCAACGGCGGCAGCGGTTTCATCCGCTGGCGCGCCAACGAGAGCCGCGAGTGGCGGCTGTCGGTCAGTCCGTCGCACTTCAGCGACGGCAACAACCGCGTCGAAGCCTTGCTGACCGGCAAAGAGGGCGTCTACAGCGCGCCGAACCTGCAAGTCGATGCGGGCCTTGAAGTGGGCACCAGCCACAACTCCAAGTCCGATGACGTGCCGTACTTCAACCCGAAGTCGGACTTCAGCGTCATGCCGCTGCTGAACGTCAATCACGTGCTGTACCACCGCTACGAAACCGTCTGGAGCCAGCAGTTCCAGGCCGGTGCGGGTACTTACAGCCAGCGTGATCACGGCACCGGCGGCATGGCATTGCTCGGTTACGGCCAGCGCTACGCCTGGAACGACGTGTTCGAGGTGGGCGGTTTGTTCAGCGTGATCAACCGGCCCTACGACGGTGACCGGGAAACCGATCTGCGTCTGCTCGTCGACCTCACTTTCCGCTTCTAGAAGAGTTTGAAGATGCCTTTGATTTCGCGTTTCATCCTTCTGCTGGGAGTGCTGCTGGTCAGCGCCTGCGCCCAGCAAGCCCCGGCCTTCGTGCCGCCGTCCGAGCGACCGGTGGCCGCCAATGAAAAGCCCTGGCCGAAAAACCACGTGCTGGGCATTGCCTACCACGACGTCGAAGACCGTGACCCCGATCAGGCGGTGGTGGCGGTGCGCACCGAGCGGCTGCTCGAACAGCTGGCCTGGCTGCGGGAGAACAACTACCAACCGGTGACGGTCGATCAGATCATGGCCGCGCGCAAAGGCGGGCCGGAACTGCCACCCAAAGCGATCCTGCTCAGCTTCGACGACGGTTATTCAAGCTTCTACACCCGCGTGTTGCCGGTATTGCGCGCCTATAACTGGCATGCGCTGCTGGCGCCGGTCGGCACCTGGATCGATACACCGCTGAACCAACCGGTGGACTTTGCCGGCACGCCGCGTCCACGCTCGGACTTCCTGACCTGGGCTCAGGTGCGGGAAATCTCCCAATCGGGCCTGGTGGAAATCGCCGCCCACACCGACGCCAGCCACAAAGGCATCCTCGCCAACCCGCAAGGCAACCTGCAGCCGGCGGCCGCGACCCGGCGCTACGATCCGGTGAGCAAACGCTACGAGTCAGAAGCCGATTTCCAGGCGCGGATCCGCGCCGACGTGCAGGCGATCTCGGAGAAGATCCGCAAGAACACCGGTAAAAAACCGCGCATCTGGGTCTGGCCTTACGGGACGGCGGACGGCACGTCGCTGACCGTGGTCAGCGAAGAGGGCTATGAAATGGCCCTGACCCTGGATGACGGCCTCGATGCCCTCGACAACCTGATGAGCGGGCCGCGTTTCCTGGTGGCTTCCGACCCTGACGGCGAGCACTTCGCCAACAGCGTGGTCGGCGTGCAATCGGACTTCACCATGCGTGTGGTGCATGTGGATCTGGATAACGTCTACGACCCGGACCCGGCGCAGCAGGAAATCAACCTCGGCAAACTGATCCAGCGCATGGCCGACATGGGCGCCAACACGGTGTTCCTGCAAGCGTTCGCCGATCCGAAGGGCGATGGCCTGGTGCATTCGCTGTACTTCCCCAACCGTCATCTGCCGATGCGCGCCGACCTGTTCGACCGCGTCGCCTGGCAATTGCGCACCCGGGCTCACGTGAAGGTCTTTGCGTGGATGCCGGTGCTGAGTTTCGAACTGGATTCGAAGCTGCCACGGGTGACGCGCTGGGATCCGAAGACCGGCACGACCGCTGTCGACCCGGATCAGTACAAACGCCTGTCGCCGTTCGATCCCGAGGTGCGGCGGATCATCGGCGAGATCTACGAAGACGTGGCACGCCTGACCTCGGTCGACGGCATCCTCTACCATGACGACGCAGTGCTTTCGGACTTCGAAGACGCCGGCCCTCAGGCGCTGAAGGCCTATGCCGCCAACGGCTTGCCGGGCTCGATCGCCGCTCTGCGTGACGATCCGGCGGCGATGCAGCGCTGGACGCGCTTCAAGAGCCGCTACCTGATCGACTTCACCAACGAGCTGACTGCCAAAGTGCGCGCTATCCGTGGTCCGCAAGTGCTCACCGCACGCAACATCTTCGCCGAGCCGGTGCTCAATCCGCACAGCGAAGCGTGGTTCGCGCAAAACCTCGACGACTTCCTCGGGACCTACGACTGGACGGCGCCGATGGCCATGCCGCTCATGGAAAAACAGACCCAGGCGCAATCCGGCCCGTGGCTCGAAGAGCTGGTGGCGAAGATCAAACAGCGCCCCGGCGCGCTGGATCGCACGGTGTTCGAACTGCAAGCCCGGGACTGGACGAAAAAGGACCAGGCCGACATCGACGGCGCACAACTGGCCGACTGGATGAGCCGCCTCAAGCGTCAGGGCGCCACCAGTTTCGGCTACTACCCGGACAACTTCCTCGAGAACCTGCCGGACCTGAAAACCGTGCGGCCTGCGCTCTCCAACAAATGGAACCCATGACATGCTGGATAGACTGCTGGCCCTGCTTGTTCTGGCGATCGTCCTCGGAGTCCCGCTGGGGCTGATCTTCCTGGTCACCGGGCAATTCCTGATGGACTTCGTGTTCTTCTACCCGCTGTTCATGTCCGGGTTGTGGATTTCCGGTGGCCTGTATTTCTGGCTGCACTGGGAGCGGCACTGGCCGTGGAAGGACGACACGCTGCCGCCACCGCTGGAAGGCGAACCGCTGATTTCGATCCTGATTCCTTGCTACAACGAGGGCGACAACGCCGCCGACACCATCCACGCGGCGCTGGCGCAGCACTACCCGAACATCGAAGTCATCGCGATCAACGACGGCTCCAAGGACAACACTGCCGAAGTGCTGGATGCGCTGGCCAAGGAAGACCCACGACTGCGCGTGCTGCACCTGGCGGAAAACCAGGGCAAGGCCGTGGCCCTGCGCATGGGCGCCATCGCTGCACGCAGCGAATATCTGGTGTGCATCGACGGTGATGCGCTGTTGGCGCCGAACACTGCGGCTTATCTGGTGGCGCCGATGCTCGACAACGCACGACTGGGTGCGGTGACCGGCAACCCACGAATCCGCACGCGTTCGACTCTGGTCGGGCGGGTTCAGGTTGGTGAGTTCTCGTCGATCATCGGGCTGATCAAGCGCACTCAGCGGGTGTTCGGGCGGATCTTCACCGTGTCCGGTGTGATCGTCGCGTTCCGTCGCACCGCGCTGAACCGGGTCGGCTACTGGAGCCCGGACATGATCACCGAAGACATCGACATCAGCTGGAAGCTGCAACTGGACCACTGGAGCATTTTCTACGAGCCCCGTGCCCTGTGCTGGATCCTGATGCCGGAAACCCTGCGTGGTCTGTGGAAGCAGCGTCTGCGCTGGGCCCAGGGCGGCGCCGAAGTGCTGTTCAAGAACATTCGCGGGATCTGGCAGTACCGCCACCGTTACCTGTGGCCGCTGCTGTTCGAATACTGCCTGTCGACCGGTTGGGCGTTCACCTTCCTGTTGTCGGTGATCTTCTGGGGCGTCGGCAAGTTCGTGGTCATGCCGGAAGCCATTGCCGTCGATCACCTGATGCCGCCGGCGTTTACCGGGTTGCTGCTGGCGTTTGTCTGCCTGGTGCAGTTCGCGGTCAGCATCATCATTGACCGGCGTTACGAACCGGGCCTGGGCAAGACCATGTTCTGGGTGGTGTGGTACCCGATTGCGTTCTGGTTAGTCAGCCTGCTGACCACGCTGGTCAGTTTCCCCAAAGTACTGTTCGGCCAACACCAGAAGCGTGCGCGCTGGGTCAGTCCCGACCGGGGTATCAAGCCGCTCGGCGACGATGAAGAGGAGGTTATCAAATGAAAATCATCCGGACCCGCCAACGGCCGTTTCTGGTGGTGGTCGATGCGTTCTTCACCGTGCTGGCCTGGATCGGCCTGCTGTATCTGCTGGCGCGCGGTTTATGGCCGCTAATCGAGACCCACGAAGGCGGGCCGCGTATCGACAACTCGGCGTTCGAAGCCCTCGGCACCTTGCAGATTTACCTGTGGGTGGCGCTGGTCAACGCGGTGATCCTGATCGGCTGGGCGCGCTATCAGCAACGCAAGAGCCGAAGCTTCGCCCAGCGTCGCCTGCCGTCCCCGGTGGTCGACGATGAAGGGCTGAGCCGCAGCTTCAAATTGTGCGACGACCGCTTTCAGAAACTGCGCGGGCCGGGCGTGATGACTATCCACAACGATCAGGACGGCGACGTCAGTCACGTGGTGCCGCATCTATGGCCGGTCCAGCCGCAAGAGCTGCCACCTCCGCTGGCCCCGCTGGAGCATCCTCGGGTGATCTTTCTGCACGCAGAGGACGACGACAACCGCGAGCCGCTGAACCGGATCACCTGACGGCGCGAATCAGTCGCCAGGCTTCATCCATCGGCAGCGGTTGCTTCATGCGTTCGGCCAGCAGGGCCATCGCTCGTTCCTCTTCGCAGGCGACCGCTGCCACCACCACGCCCTTGCTCCCGAACAGCCCAATAAACGGCGGCTGTTCGGGTTCGCCGATGAATTCGACTGCGTCCCACGCCTCGGCGTGACCGAGATAGTCGTAGTTGCGGCCGAAATGCCAAGTCCAGAAATACGGTACGTCGAGGTAATGCTCGTCGCCACCGAGCAGGTTGGCGGCGGCGATCCGCGCGTGCTGCTGGGCCAGGCGCCAGTGTTCGATGCGCTGTGGCTGGCCGTTCAGCGGGAAGGTGGCGATATCGCCAATCGCCCACAGACTGTCCGCGACGCGCAGGCTGGCATCGACCAACAGTGATTGATCGTCCTCGCGCGGCAAGTCGCCGAACGCTTCGGTGGCTGGATGTACGCCAATTCCCGCCAACACCAGATCCGCCGACAGGCGCAAGCCGTTGTCGAGCAATACCGCCTCGACCTTGCCGTCGCCGGTGATCTCCCTGGCTTCGTGATCGGTGATGAATTTCACGCCGTTTTCTTCGTGCAGTGTCCGGATCGCCTTGCCGACGGCTTCTCCGAACTGCGCCGCAAAGGGAATCGCGTGACGCGCCAGTACCGTCACCTCGAGACCGTGCTGGCGCAGGGCCGAGGCGCATTCGAGTGCAATGAAACTGTCACCGATGATCACCACGCGCTGGCCAGGTTGGGCGGCGTCCATGATGGATTGCGCCTGGGCTTTGGAGCGCAGGACAAACACTTGAGGCAGGTCGGCGCCGGGCAGTTTCAGCGCGTTTGGCGTTGCACCGGTGGCCAGTACCGCCGCGCTGTAATGCAGTGTGCGGCCATCGCTCAGGTGAAGGGTTTTGGTATCGGCATCGAGCCCGGTGACCTCGCCTGAAACCCGGTTGATGTGCTGTTCGCGGTAAAAATCGTCATCGCGCAGGGGCGGGGTTTCCGGCGGCGGCATTTCCCCGGACAGCACGAATTTGCTCAGCACCGTGCGGTCGTAGCCGGCGTCCGGCTCGCGGTCGATCAGCACGATCCGCCCGCCGAAGCCTTTTTCCCGCAGGGCGGCGGCGCAGGCCGTTCCCCCGGCACCGGCGCCGACGATGACAAAGGTGCGCGGATCGTCCTGCGGCGGGGTGTGCGGATCCGGCAGCGACTGGTCATCGACCCATACTTCGTCGCCGCGCAGTTCCAGCGGATAGCGCTTGAGACTGTCCAGCGCCGGAGGTTCGCACAGGGCGCCATCTTCGGCGCGAAAGGCTGCCTTGTGCCACGGGCAGATCAGTCGGCCGTGGCACAGCGCGCCTTCCGCCAGCGGCGCGCCGGCGTGCGGGCATTCCCCCTGAAAGGCGCGCAACTGGCCGGCGGCGCGCAGCAGGACGATCTTGCAGTCGCCGATTTGCACCTCCAGCCCACGGTCTTCAGGCACATCGGCGAAACGGGCGACACGGTGCAGGGTCATGGTCGTGCTCCTCACAGGCATTTCTCTTACGAGTTTGGGCTGCATTGCGAGGTTCAGCCATTTCCCACTGCCACGGCACGAACGGTACGGCTATAGTTTGCAGGCCGACGAAGGCCCAACTGCACAAGGTGCTCCCGGAATGACCCGATTGACCTCTCTCAACCCTTGGCTGGCGGCCGTTGCCGTCGCCCTTTGCGTGCAGTTTCCTGCGCAGGCCCAGGAGCGTTTCACCCTCAGCATTCCCGGTGTGTCGGATAACCGTCTGTTCACCTCGGCGGCGGCCAGCGATGCGGCCGGTTGCGGCGGCAAGAACCAGTCGCCGGCCCTGAGCTGGAATGCCGGCCCGAGCGGCACCCTGAGCTACGCCATCGTCATGCACGATCCGGACGGCCAGAAAGGCGCGGGCGTCGATCACTGGGTTCATTACGGGATCAAGGCCACGACCCGGCAGATTCCCGCCGGCGTCGGCGCCAAATCGGCCCTTGAAGGCGTCGGTGGCACCAACAGCAAAGGCACCACCAGCTACATCGGCCCATGCCCGCCGGTTGGCGACAGCGCGCACCACTACATCATCCAGATCTACGCCCTGGATCTGGCCCCGGACGCCTTGCCTGCCGGCCTGACCCGCGCCCAGCTGATGGAAAAAATCAAAGGCCACGTGCTGCGCAACAGCAGTGCGGTGCGGCGTTATCACCGCTGAAAAAAATTTCGGCGAGGTTTAACCCGAACTGACAGGGCTGCCCGTCTCAGGGGATGAATGGATCAATTCTTCCCCGAGGTCAGCCCCCATGTCCCTCCCTTCCACGTTTCTGCGCCCCCTTGCTGCCAGTGTGTTGCTGGTGGTTGCCGGTTGCGGTGTTTCCTCCACTCCGGAAACCACCGTCGCGCCACCTCCGGCGCAGACCGAACTGAAATCTTCAGTGCAACCTGAAGCGGTCATGGCCGATACCGCGCTGGCCAAGCGCAGTGCACTGGCGGCGCCGATCGCCAGTTTTGCACCGATGCCGGCCGGTGAAAGTTATCCACAAGGCTATCGCGACGAACAGCGCGAGCAGTACGCCAAGCTGGCCGACAACCCGATCCACAGTGTCGCCGAAACCCCGGTCTCGACCTTTAGCGCCGACGTCGACACCGGCGCCTACGCCAATGTGCGGCGGCTACTCAATCAGGGGCGACTGCCGCCGGAAGGCGCGGTGCGGCTGGAGGAGATTGTCAATTACTTTCCCTACGACTACGCGCTGCCGAGCGATGGCTCGCCCTTTGGCGTGACCACCGAACTGGCCGCTTCACCGTGGAACCCGCACACCCGCTTGCTGCGTATCGGCATCAAGGCATCCGACCGCGCGGTGGCGGAACTGGCCCCGGCCAATCTGGTGTTTCTGGTGGATGTGTCCGGCTCAATGGACCGCCCCGAAGGTTTGCCGCGGGTCAAAAGCACCCTGAAGTTGCTGGTCGATCAATTGCGCGAGCAGGATCGGGTGTCGCTGGTGGTGTATGCCGGCGAATCCAGAGTGGTGCTGGAGCCGACTTCCGGACGGGAAAAAGCGAAAATTCGCACAGCCATCGAGCAACTGACCGCCGGTGGCTCGACCGCTGGCGCTTCAGGCATCGAGTTGGCTTATCAGATGGCGCAGCAGGCGTTCATCCCCAAAGGCATCAACCGCATCCTGTTGGCCACCGATGGTGACTTCAACGTCGGCATCAGCGACTTCGACAGTCTGAAACAAATGGCTGTGGATAAACGCAAGACCGGGATTTCCCTGACCACTCTGGGTTTCGGTGTGGATAACTACAATGAACACCTGATGGAGCAACTGGCCGATGCCGGTGACGGCAACTACGCCTACATCGACAACCTGCGCGAAGCGCGCAAGGTGTTGGTGGATCAACTCGGTTCGACCCTCGCCGTGGTGGCGAAAAACGTCAAGTTGCAGGTTGAGTTCAATCCGGCGCAGGTCAGCGAATACCGGCTGCTCGGTTACGAAAACCGCGCACTGAAGCGTGAGGATTTCAGCAATGACAAGGTCGATGCCGGTGAAATCGGTGCAGGCCATACGGTGACGGCGTTGTATGAAATCGTCCCGGCAGGCGAGAAGGGCTGGCTGGAGCCGCTGCGCTACGGAAAAACCGATGCAGTGGTTTCCGAGAAGAAAGGAGAATTGGCCATGCTGCGCGTGCGATATCAAAAGCCTGAGGGTGGGAAAAGTCTGCTGATCGAGCGGCCGATTGCCAGTCAGGTTGTACCAGCCAGTGAAGACCTGCGTTTCGCTGCCGCCGTCGCTGCGTTTTCCCAGCAACTCAAGGACGGCCGCTACACCGGCGAATTCAGCCTAAAGGACACCGAAGCCCTGGCCCGAGGTGCCCGTGGCGATGACCGCTTTGGCCTGCGCAACGAGTTCGTGCAGTTGGTGGAGCTGGCGCAGAGCCTGCGTACGTCCACGGCCTCCAACGCAATGTCCACCGAGCGACGGATTGAATAGTGAGCCGCCTCAAAGGCTTCATCACCCAGCTGTTTGCTTCAGCAGACAGCCTTGAGGCCAGCAGCGACGAATCGCTGCTGGCCCGTTATCGCGAGGGTGACGGCAAGGCGTTCGAGATCCTGTACGCCCGTCATCGGCAAAGTCTTTATCGGTTTCTGCTCGGTTTGAGCGGCAAACCTGAACTGGCCGACGAGGTTTTCCAGGAGACGTGGCTGAGCCTGATCCGCAGTGCCAGTCAGCCACAAGGCCGGGCGACCTTTCGTACGTGGTTGTTCCAGATTGCCCGCAATCGCCTGATCGACCACTGGCGCAAACACGGCGCCCGGCAACCGCTGCATGACAGCTACGACGAACAGACCCACGCCGTCAGCGACGAGGCGTCCGGTCCCGAACAACTGCTCAACCTCAGCCGCGACAGCGAGCGCCTGGAGAGCGCCCTGCAATCCTTGCCCGCCGACCAGCGCGAAGTGTTCCTGCTGCGCGCCCACGGCGACCTCGACCTGGCGCAAATCGCCAGTCTCACCGAAACACCGCTGGAAACCGTCAAGAGCCGCTTGCGCTACGCCCAGCAAAAACTGCGTCGGCTGCTGGCCGAGGAGGTACTGACATGACGGACGCCCGCCCGACACCCGAAGAGCAACTGCTCAAGCACGTGCGCGAACAGCACAACGCCGAGCCGCCGGCGCATCTCGATGCGCTGATCCTCAACGCCGCCCACCGTGAAACCCCGGCGCCACGGCAGAGCGTGTGGCAACGCTGGCTCAAGGCCTGCCAGAAACCGCGCTACCAAGTGGTTTTTGCCAGTCTGGTCGGCATCGCGCTGATGCTGTCGCTGGTGCAGCGCGCGCCGGAACCCGTGGCTCAATACGATTTCGCCCCCGCCGCGAAACCGGCTGCGCCTGTGGCCCGTCAAGAGGCCCGATCGCTGTCGGCCCCCGCCGGCGCGCTTTCCGCGCCTGCACCCGCAATGGCCCCGGAGCCAATGGCGGAAATGGCTGCACCGATGCAGAGCGAATCGATCAGCGCCGACACGGCAGACGAAGCCAAGGTCAGCAAGCGCGCCGCCGCCCCGGTCAACGGTCTCGACGAGCAACTGCGCGAAGTCCTGCGCCTGCGCGAGTCCGGCCAGTCGCAAGCGGCCGACAACCTGTTCAACAACCTGCACAAGCGCTACCCGAACGTGAATCTCGACCTGCGACTGGAAAAAATCCGCAAGAACTGACCGTATCAGCCATCCGCCATTTGGCATTGACCCGCAAAAACGCGCACTATCGGGTCATTGCCGATGCGCTGGAGGATGCCGTGGCCCAAAAAATCGACCGCATCGCCCAAATGCTCAACTGCCCGGTGAAGGGTGAGGAACTGCGGCGGGCAGTAACGGAGAGTCGCAAGGAGTTTCTTCTGGCCAAACAGGCCGAAGAGGATCTGGAGGAAGACGTTCTCGATGATGACTTGATCGAGGACGAAGAAGACGATGATGAATATGACGAGTTTGACTGGACGACGGAGTGAGTCGCCAGCCAGCAGACACAAAAAAGCCCCGGACCTTGCAGTCCGGGGCTTTTTCGTTTTGTTCATGGCGCACCAGGCGGGATTCGAACCCACGACCCCTGCCTTCGGAGGGCAGTACTCTATCCAGCTGAGCTACTGGTGCAGCGGGCGACATCATACCTAGGTCGGCTCGGGGCGTCCATGCCGGGTTTGGGCGTGGATTGTCAGCATGCATGTCGGTAAGAAACCCCTGCATTCCATAAAGCTGTAACGTCCTGCAAAAGGCTCGCTTGGCGCTTTGGGGAGGCTGTTCTATGGTTTCCATGCGATCAGGGCTGTTGGTACGTTGATCTGAAATGTTCAGCAATTGCGGCGTTTTTGTTCTTTTTTTCGAACGCCCTATTGTCCTTCAACCCCTTTGAACCTAGGATTCGTTTGAGATTTCAAACGCTCCTTATCCAGGTGCTGAGCCGCACGCGTTTTGAGTCGTGCGCTATTTATGTGCCAGCCCGGTAAATGATTTCCCTGACGGCAGCCTTGCGAGGCGCCTTTCTACAATCATAATTTTGCTCCGCGCCTTGCGCGGTGCTGTTAAGGAAAGCCGACATGCAGCTTAAAGACACCCAGTTGTTCCGCCAGCAAGCCTTCATCGATGGCGCATGGGTCGACGCGGACAACGGTCAGACGATCAAGGTCAACAACCCGGCCACTGGCGAGATTCTGGGCACCGTGCCGAAGATGGGCGCTGCCGAAACCCGCCGTGCCATCGAAGCCGCCGACAAGGCGCTGCCGGCCTGGCGTGCACTGACCGCCAAGGAGCGTGCAGGCAAACTGCGTCGCTGGTTCGAACTGATGATCGAGAACCAGGACGACCTCGCTCGCCTGATGACCCTCGAGCAAGGCAAACCGCTGGCCGAAGCCAAGGGCGAAATCGTTTACGCCGCTTCGTTCATCGAGTGGTTCGCCGAAGAAGCCAAGCGCATCTACGGCGACGTGATTCCGGGCCACCAGCCGGACAAGCGTCTGATCGTGATCAAACAGCCGATCGGCGTGACCGCTGCCATCACCCCGTGGAACTTCCCGGCGGCGATGATCACCCGTAAAGCGGGTCCGGCCCTGGCTGCCGGTTGCACCATGGTGCTCAAGCCTGCTTCGCAAACCCCGTTCTCCGCATTCGCTCTGGCCGAACTGGCCCAGCGCGCCGGCATCCCTAAAGGTGTGTTCAGCGTGGTGTCCGGCAGCGCCGGCGACATCGGCAGCGAGCTGACCAGCAACCCGATCGTGCGCAAACTGTCCTTCACCGGCTCGACCGAAATCGGTCGTCAGCTGATGTCGGAATGCGCCAAGGACATCAAGAAAGTCTCCCTCGAACTAGGCGGCAACGCGCCGTTCATCGTGTTCGACGACGCGGACCTGGATAAGGCCGTCGAAGGCGCGATCATTTCCAAGTACCGCAACAACGGGCAGACCTGCGTTTGCGCCAACCGTCTGTACATTCAGGATTCGGTCTACGACGCGTTCGCCGAGAAGCTGAAAGTGGCAGTCGCCAAGCTGAAGATCGGCAACGGTCTGGAAGAAGGCACCACCACCGGCCCGCTGATCGACGAGAAAGCCGTGGCCAAGGTGCAAGAGCACATCGCTGACGCGGTGAGCAAAGGCGCAACCGTTCTGGCCGGTGGCAAGCCGATGGAAGGCAACTTCTTCGAGCCGACCATCCTGACCAACGTGCCGAAAGACGCGGCGGTGGCCAAGGAAGAAACCTTCGGTCCGCTGGCGCCACTGTTCCGCTTCAAAGACGAAGCCGACGTGATCGCGATGTCGAACGACACCGAGTTCGGTCTGGCCTCGTACTTCTACGCTCGCGACCTGGGCCGTGTGTTCCGTGTGGCTGAAGCCCTGGAATACGGCATGGTCGGCGTCAACACCGGGCTGATCTCCAACGAAGTCGCGCCGTTCGGCGGCATCAAGGCCTCGGGCCTGGGCCGTGAAGGCTCCAAGTACGGCATCGAAGATTACCTGGAAATCAAATACCTCTGCCTGGGCATCTAAGCCTCGGTAGAAGATCGCTGTAAACGCAAAGGGCACGAGAGCGCTGTCCCTTTGCGTCGTTTCAAACCGGAATTTTCTCTGCGGCCGGGAACGCCGTGGCAGTCGATCATCGCATGCTGCCACCGCCGATTCCTCCCGCTTTATCCTTGAACCACGCCGCCCGATGAGCGGCGAATGAGGACTGTAATGAGCAAGACTAACGCTGAACTGATGGCCCGTCGTACCGCAGCTGTTCCACGTGGTGTTGGCCAGATTCACCCGATCTTCGCCGAGTCCGCGAAGAACGCCACCGTGACCGACGTTGAAGGTCGTGAATTCATCGACTTCGCCGGCGGTATCGCCGTACTGAACACCGGCCACGTGCACCCGAAAATCATCGCCGCCGTGACCGAGCAACTGAACAAGCTGACCCACACCTGCTTCCAGGTACTGGCCTACGAGCCGTACGTCGAGCTGTGCGAGAAAATCAACGCTCGCGTACCGGGCGACTTCGCCAAGAAAACCCTGCTGGTGACCACCGGTTCCGAAGCCGTTGAAAACGCCGTGAAAATTGCTCGTGCCGCCACTGGCCGCGCTGGCGTGATCGCCTTCACCGGCGCTTACCACGGTCGCACCATGATGACCTTGGGCCTGACCGGTAAAGTCGTGCCTTACTCGGCCGGCATGGGCCTGATGCCAGGCGGCATCTTCCGCGCGCTGTACCCGAACGAACTGCACGGCGTGAGCATCGACGACTCGATCGCTTCCATCGAACGCATCTTCAAGAACGACGCCGAGCCGAAAGACATCGCCGCGATCATCATCGAGCCTGTACAGGGTGAAGGTGGTTTCTACGTCGCGCCGAAAGAATTCATGAAGCGTCTGCGCGCTCTGTGCGACCAGCACGGCATCCTGCTGATCGCTGACGAAGTGCAGACCGGCGCTGGCCGTACCGGCACCTTCTTCGCCATGGAACAGATGGGCGTTGCTGCCGACCTGACCACTTTCGCCAAATCCATCGCTGGCGGCTTCCCGCTGGCCGGTGTCTGCGGTAAGGCCGAATACATGGACGCCATCGCTCCAGGCGGCCTGGGCGGCACCTACGCCGGTAGCCCGATCGCTTGCGCCGCGGCCCTGGCCGTGATGGAAGTGTTCGAAGAAGAAAAACTGCTGGATCGCTGCAAGGCTGTCGGCGAGCGTCTGGTCACCGGCCTGAAAGCCATCCAGGCCAAGTACCCGGTGATCGGCGAAGTCCGTGCACTGGGCGCGATGATCGCCGTCGAGCTGTTCGAAAACGGCGACAGCCACAAGCCAAACCCGACCGCCGTCGCGGCTGTCGTGGCCAAGGCGCGTGACAAGGGCCTGATCCTGCTGTCCTGCGGCACCTACGGCAACGTTCTGCGCGTCCTGGTACCGCTGACCTCGCCGGACGAGCAATTGGACAAAGGCCTGGCGATCATCGAAGAGTGCTTCTCGGAGCTGTAATCCGTAGCACCGTGTGATCGGATCGACAAAAAACCCGCTTCGGCGGGTTTTTTCATGTCTGGAGAAACACTTGCGCGGTTTTCAGGTTGTACCGAAACGCCAGCATTGGCTAAGGTTCAAGCATTGCAAGGGAGGGCGAGCATGACTGCCGTCGATTTACCCGCTGTACCCCGAGTGCTGATTGCCGAGGCCGACCCATGGTCTCGAGACCTGCTCAAACAAGTGTTGCTGAATGTGCGCTGCGATGCGCGGCTGGACCTGTGCGCCGATGGCCAGGAGGCAATGACGCTGCTCAGCGAAGTCCCCTATGACCTGGCGATCGTCGACTGGGAGTTGCCCGGCGTCGATGGCTTGAGCGTGTTGCGCAGTGTCCGCCAGCGCAAACGCAATCCGCCGCTGCCGTTCATTCTGATGAGCAGCCGCAATGACAGCGCCAGCGTGCGCGAAGCCCTGCCGCTGGCGCCGACCGCCTACCTGGCGAAACCCCTGAACATGGAAAGCCTGACCGAGCGTTTGCAGGGTCTGCTGCTCAATGCCGGCGAGGAAGTGTTCTGTGAAGTACCGGCGCTGGCGCCGGGCATGACCCTGTCTGTGTTTCTCGAACGCCGCCGCGAGCAGGCCGATGGCGCGCCGCTGATGACCGACGTGCAAGTGGCGGTCAAACGCAGCCTCAACCCCAACGGCCTGGACCTGAAGCTGCTGGAAGAGGAAATCCGCACCGATCCGCAGATCACCGCCGTGTTGATCGCAGCGTCGAACAGCGCCGCTCAGCATCATGGCGCGCCAGTGCAGACCCTGGCGCAGGCGCTGCATCGCTTGGGCACCGGGCAGAGCATGAACCTGATTCTTGGCCTTGCACTCAAACGCAGCGCCCGACTCAGCGACCCGTGTCTGGCCGACTACGCCGAGCGCTATTGGGGCCTGTCGCTGCACACCGCCGAGTACGCCCGCACGCTGGCACGGTTGCTCGATCTGGATCAGGAGCGCTGCTATTGCGCCGGGATGCTCCATCGCCTCGGCGATCTGGCGTTGCTGCGTTGTCTGCAGGAGTGGAAGCAGGCCGGCGGCGAGCTGGATGAGCTGGAGGAAGTCGGCGATGCGCTGGCCGAATTCGGTGCTGCCTATGGTTCGGCGTTGCGTACCCGCTGGCGCCTGCCGCTGGAGTTGCGCGAGCTGATTGCCTCGGTCTACCAGCTCGGTGGCGGGGTGTATTCCCGCGAGGCGCTGGTGATGAACATGGCGGCGCAGATGGCCCGGCTGACCGAGCATGAAGGCGTTGAAGAACTGGCGAAGAGCCGCACGGCGCGCTTGCTCAAAATCGGCTTGCCGGAGCTGATGCGGATGCGCAAATAGCGGCTTGATTGCGCATCCGGTCTGGAATCAGGCGGAAATGATCCGGTTCTTGCCCTGCCGTTTGGCCTCGTACATCGCTGCGTCCGCGCGGGCGAACAGGGTGTCGAGGCTTTCGTCTTCCAGGGTGAGGCTGGTCAGGCCCTGGCTGACGGTGATGCCGAACGTCTGATCGGCGTGATTGAAGCTCAGCCGCTGGATTTCCCGTTGCAGCCGTTCGGCCACCTGCATCGCCATGTCCGGCGCACAACCCGGAAAAACCGCAGCAAATTCCTCACCGCCAATCCGCCCGAACAGGTCTCCCCGGCGTAACGAAGCACGACCGCATTCGGCAATTCGTTGCAGCACGTTGTCGCCTTCGGGATGGCCGTAGGTGTCGTTGATCACCTTGAAGTCATCGATGTCCAGCAGCAGGAACGCCAGTGGTGCGCCCTGCAGGCGGGCGTTTTCGAATTCACGGTGGGCGCATTCGAAAAAGTGACGGCGATTGCTGCTCTGGGTCAGCACGTCGGTGGTGGCCAGGCGTTGCAGCTCGGTTTCCATCTGCTTCTTGTCGGTGATGTCTTCGGCGATGCCGACGATGATCACCGGTTGCCCCGGTTCGTCCTGACGGTTGATGAAGCACTTGTCGCTGATCCAGCGCACCTGGCCGTCGGCGGCGATGATCCGGTACTCGCGGTCTTCCACGGCGCCTTTGTGCAGCACTTCGGCGAGGCTGCGTTCGGCGTATTCCAGATCGTCCGGGTAGATGCTGTCGCGCCACTGGTTGTAGTCGGCCAGCAGCAGGGCGGCGGAGCGGCCGAAAATCCGTTCGTAGGCGGGGCTGACGTAGAGCACCTGACGGGTTTCCCAGTTGAAGGCCCAAAGCACGGCGTTGACGCTGACCAGCAGCGAGCTGAACAGCTGCTCGCGCTCGCTCAGCCGGGCGACTTCGCCCTGGGCGTGCATCAACGCCATCAGGGTTTGCGCGGCCTCGGGCCACTGGGGAGGGGATGAATCTTTTTGATTGTTGTTGACCATCGACACGAATCTCAAAGGGCGTGCCGGGAAGTCGACAACGGCCACGGGAAAGCCCGCCGGGGGTGGCGAAGTGTCTTTGAGATAGGGGATCTGGGGTGAAGTTCCGAAGGGTGCGCCCGGGAACCGGGCGCACCGATCAACGGCATCAGACGGCGGCTGGGCGCAGCGAGTAGGTTTTCAACTGGTCGGCGAATTCACGCAGAGACTGGATGCCACTGGCCTCGGCCTCGTGTACCCATTCCTTGATGGCGGCGAGCATGTCGTGGCCATTTGCGCTGGTCTTGACCCAGATCTGCTGCAGGGCCAGGCGTTTCTCGTAGATTACCTTCAGCGCCTGACTGTGCTCGAGCATGTTCTGGATGCGCGCGTGGTGGCGATCTTCCAGCAGGCTGGTTTCCCGCGACAGCAGGCGTTTGGCCCGGTGGAACTGGTGGCGTACCGAATGATCGACCTTGGCCAGTTCCTGCTTCACCAACGGGCCGATCACCAGCTTGCGGTACTGGGCCATGATCTGGAAGCGGTTGTTGAGGATCGCCATGGCGGTGTCCATGTCCAGGCTGCCCTTGCCTTCGACGCGGTGGGCGATTGGCGCAACACGCTGGACCTTGGCCAGACGCAGGAAGCTGAAGACCTGGATCCAGGCCCAGCCGAGGTCGAACTCCCACTTCTTGACCGACAGCTTGGCCGAATTGGGGTAGGTGTGATGGTTGTTGTGCAGTTCTTCGCCGCCGATCAGGATGCCCCATGGCACCAGATTGGTCGCCGCGTCGCGGCATTCGAAGTTGCGGTAACCGACGGCATGGCCGAGACCGTTGACCACGCCGGCCGCCCAGACCGGAATCCACATCATCTGGATTGCCCAGATGGTGATGCCGATGGTGCCGAACAGCAGCAGGTCGACGACAGCCATGATCGCCACGCCCAGCAGCCGGTAACGGCTGTAGAGGTTGCGCTCGATCCAGTCTTCGGGGCAGTTCTTGCCGTAGATGCGCAGGGTTTCCGGGTTCTGCGCTTCTTCGCGGTACAGCTCGGCACCTTTGCGCAGGACAGTGGACAGACCCTTGACGACCGGACTGTGCGGGTCGTCTTCGGTTTCGCATTTAGCGTGGTGCTTGCGGTGGATGGCGGTCCACTCGCGGGTGTTCTGCGCCGTGGTCAGCCACAGCCAGAAACGGAAGAAATGCTTCAGCCCGGCATTCAGCTCCAGGGAGCGATGGGCCGAGTAGCGGTGCAAGTAGACCGTGACGGCAACGATCGTCACGTGGGTCATCACCAGGGTGACGGCGACCAGTGACCAGGCCGACAAGCCAAGAAAACCTTCGTACCACATAGGCTATAGGGCCCTCGATAAAGAAAAAACAGCCGTTGCATTATCACCAAGCACACAGATAAAACCAGTCGCCCTTTCAGATAAGAGATGGCTGGATGTTTCTTGACCTATAATCCCGACATTTTTGTAGGGACATGGACGGCCGAATGTCTGCCACATACCGCGATGCTTTGCGTGCAGCGCTGCTTTACCTGGTCCTTGCCGTTGTCTGGCTGCAAGGCACTGGCTATTTATTGAACAGTTTCTTCGATAACTCTGACGAACTGCTGCGCTGGCAACTGATCAACGGCTATCTGTTCGTAGCGCTCAGCGCCGGGTTGATCTTCCTGGCCCGGTCGCGGCTGTTCGAATGCCTGGGGATCGGTGCCCGATTGCGTGAGCGCCAGGCGGATCGCGAAAGGCTGCGTCAGGCCGCTGCGGTATTCGATTGCACCCGCGAAGGCGTGCTGGTCACGGACCGGCTGGGGCTGATCGTGCACGTCAATCGCGCCTTCATGGAAATCACCGGCTATCAGCGTGAAGAAGTGATTGGCCAGCAGCCCAGCCTGTTCAAGTCCGGGCACCATCCGCCGGGGTTTTATCAGGCGATGTTCGCCACGTTGCAGGCGCAGGACGAGTGGAGCGGCGAGATCTGGAACCGCCGTAAAAGCGGCGAGATCTACCCGCAATGGCAAACGATCCGGGTCATTCGTGACGATGACAACCGGCTCAGCCATTACGTCGCGGTGTTTTCCGATATCAGCGCGATCAAGGATTCCGAGCACGAACTCAAGCACCTGGCCCACCACGATCCGCTGACCGACCTGCCCAACCGCCTGCTGTTCAGCGATCGCGCCGAACAAGCGCTGGCATCGGCGCAGACCCACAAGCGCGGTTGCGCGCTGCTGATGATCGATCTGGACCACTTCAAACTGATCAACGACAGCCTCGGCCACAACATCGGTGACCGTTTGCTCAAGGCGGTCGCCGCGCGTTTGCAGGCGCTGTTCGGGCCGGGCATCACCCTGGCGCGGCTGGGCGGCGACGAGTTCGCGGTCCTGCTGGAAAGTTGTCCACAGCCGGCGCAGGCGGCGGCGCTGGCTCAGCGCATTCTCGATGCGCTCAAGGAGCCGTTCTGCCTCGACGGCCATGAACTGTTCATCAACGCCAGCCTCGGCATCAGCCTGTTTCCCAGCGATGCACTGAGCGCCGAGCAGCTGTTGCGCAACGCCGACGCGGCGCTGTTCAAGGCCAAGAGCAGTGGCCGCAACGGCTACGCGCTGTACACCGAAGAACTCACGGCCCACGCCCAGCAGCGGGTCGAGATTGCTTTCGAACTGCGCCGCGCACTGGAGCAGCAGGAGCTGCGGGTCTACTACCAACCGGTACACGACCTGAAAACCAGTCGCCTGATCGGCGTCGAGGCGCTGGTGCGCTGGGAGCATCCGCAGCGGGGCCTGGTGTCGCCGGCGGAGTTCATCCCGATTGCCGAGCGCACCGGGCTGATCTCGGAAATCGACGCCTGGGTCATGCAGCAGGCCTGCCGGCAGATGTGCCAATGGCAGCAGGCCGGGGTGGTGCTGTCGTTTGTCGCGGTGAACGTGTCGTCACGTTTGTTCGCCCGTCGCGAGTTGTACGAGCAGGTTGCGCAGGTGCTGCACGAGACCGGCCTGGATCCGGCCTATCTGGAACTGGAAGTCACCGAAAGCGCGGTGATGGACGATCCGGAAGTCGCGCTGGAGCAGATGCACCGTCTGCGCGAGCTGGGCATTCGCTTGGCCATCGATGATTTCGGCACCGGTTATTCGTCGTTGCTGCGACTCAAGCGCCTGCCGGTGCAGAAGCTCAAGATCGATCAGGGATTCGTCGCCGGCCTGCCGTGGGACGAGGACGACGCGGCGATCGTCCGGGTGATTATCGCCCTGGCCCGCAGCATGGGCATGCAGGTGCACGCCGAGGGCATCGAGCAGGCGGAACAGGCGGCGTTCCTGCTGGGCCAGGCCTGTGATCTGGGGCAGGGCTACTGGTTTGGGCGGCCTGTTCCGGAAGCGCAAATCGACTGGAATCGGGCGCCCTTGATCGGTTGAGGGCGGCCTGCGGCGGGTTTGTCGGCGGGCAAATCCGCCGCAAACCCTTGCTGCATCACATAATGTTTTCCAGTTATATAAACATTCTTAAATAGTCTTTTTAAGAATATCCAAAGCTCTCTTATATTGCTCCCACGCCGAACGCAGTGCCGCCCACTGCCAGGCATATCCCATACAAAGGAGCAGCACCATGAGCGCATCCCTGCGTAGCGTTGACGGTCAGGACGAAAGCACCATCTTGCGCGAAATCCAGAGCGCCTTGCGCGACCTGCGTTTCGGCGCGGTGGAAATCACTGTGCATAACGCCCAGGTGGTCCAGATCGAACGCAAAGAGAAATTCCGTCTGCAGCAACCGGGTAACAAACCGGCCTGATTCGTAGTCTGCGGCAGCTCCTGCGGGGAGCTGTTGGCAGAAGCTGCCACAGGCTGCGGTCGTTGAACGAGCAACCCGATTCCAGCAATCCATAAGAAAAAGCCACCACCAAGAATTCCAGGAGCTTTCACCATGTCGTCGATTCGCCGTTACGCTTTGGCCGCTCTGGCCAGTGCTGTGTTTGCCGGTTCCGCGGTTGCCAAGGATTACGAACTGCTCAACGTGTCGTATGACCCGACGCGCGAGCTGTATCAGGATTACAACGCCGAGTTCGTGAAGTACTGGCAGTCGGAGCACGCCGGCGACACCGTGAAAATCCAGCAATCCCACGGCGGTTCGGGCAAGCAGGGCCGTGCGGTGATCGACGGTCTGCGCGCCGACGTCGTGACCCTGGCCCTGGCCGGCGACATCGACGAAATCGCCAAGCTCGGCAAGACCCTGCCGGCTGACTGGCAGAAGCGTCTGCCGGAAGCCAGCACCCCGTACACCTCGACCATCGTGTTCCTGGTGCGCAAGGGCAACCCGAAAGGCATCAAGGACTGGGGCGATCTGGTCAAGAACGATGTCTCGGTGATCACCCCGAACCCGAAAACCTCCGGCGGTGCGCGCTGGAACTTCCTCGCGGCATGGGCCTACGGCCTGAAAGCCAACGGCGGCAACGAAGCCAAAGCCAAGGAATACGTACAGACCCTGTTCAAGCACGTTCCGGTTCTGGACACCGGCGCGCGTGGCTCGACCATCACCTTCGTCAACAACGGTCAGGGTGACGTGTTGCTGGCCTGGGAAAACGAAGCCTTCCTGGCGCTGAAAGAAGACGGCGGCAAGGACAAGTTCGACATCGTCGTGCCTTCGCTGTCGATCCTCGCCGAACCACCGGTGGCGGTAGTCGACAAGAACGCCGAGAAGAAGGGCAACGAGCAGATCGCCGAAGCCTACCTCAAGCACCTGTACAGCCCGGCCGGCCAGGAAATCGCGGCGAAGAACTTCTACCGCCCGCGTGACAAGGACGTGGCAGCCAAGTACGCCCAGCAGTTCCCGAAACTGGAACTGGTGACCATCGACAAGGACTTCGGCGGCTGGAAAACCGCACAGCCGAAATTCTTCAACGACGGTGGCGTGTTCGACCAGATCTATCAGGCGCAGTAAGTTTCAATAGCCTAAAACGAGCCCCGGATTTATGTTCGGGGCTTTGCGCGTTCTCAAACCAAGGACTTTTATGTCGCGTCGTATCTCCCCCGTCATACCCGGCTTCGGGCTGACGCTGGGCTACACCTTGGTGTACCTCAGCCTGATTGTGCTAATCCCGCTGGCGGCGATGTTCGTCCACGCCGCCCAACTCACCTGGGACCAGTTCTGGACGATCATCTCCGCGCCCCGCGTTCTCGCCGCACTGAAGCTGAGCTTCGGCACCGCGCTGTGCGCCGCGATCATCAACGGCATCATCGGCACGTTGCTGGCGTGGGTGCTAGTGCGCTACACGTTCCCGGGACGCAAGGTGATCGACGCGATGATCGATCTGCCGTTCGCCCTGCCGACCGCCGTGGCCGGTATTGCCCTGACGGCGCTGTACACGCCGACCGGGCTGGTCGGGCAGTTCGCCGCCGACCTCGGATTCAAGATCGCCTACACCCCGCTCGGGATCACCCTGGCGCTGACCTTCGTGACCCTGCCGTTCGTGGTGCGCACGGTGCAGCCGGTGCTGGCCGACATCCCGCGTGAAGTCGAAGAAGCGGCCGCGTGCCTCGGTGCCAAACCGTTGCAGGTGTTCCGTCACATCCTGCTGCCGGCGCTGTTGCCGGCCTGGCTGACCGGTTTTGCCCTGGCGTTTGCCCGGGGCGTCGGCGAGTACGGTTCGGTGATTTTCATCGCCGGCAACATGCCGATGAAAACCGAGATCCTGCCGCTGCTGATCATGGTCAAGCTCGACCAGTACGATTACACCGGCGCTACCTCCATCGGCGTGTTGATGCTGGTGGTTTCCTTCGTCCTGTTGCTGCTGATCAACTTGCTGCAGCGGCGGATCGAAACCCCATAAGGAGGCGCGAACCATGTCCCAATCGTCTATTGCGGCCGCTTCCTCGGCCAACGCCGCCCGCCGTGGCAGTGCCACTTCGCGGCGGATCCTGATCGGCCTCGGCTGGCTGATTTTCTTCCTGTTTCTGCTGCTGCCGCTGTTCATCGTGGTGTCCCAGGGATTGAAGAACGGCCTCGGCGCGTTCTTCACTGCGATCTTTGAACCGGATGCCTTGTCGGCCCTGAAACTCACCGTGATTGCGGTGCTGATTTCGGTGCCGCTGAACCTGGTGTTCGGCGTCAGTGCCGCCTGGTGCGTGAGCAAATACTCGTTCCGCGGCAAGAGTATGCTGGTGACGCTGATCGACCTGCCGTTTTCGGTATCGCCGGTGATCGCCGGTCTGGTCTACGTGTTGATGTTCGGCGCCCAGGGCCTGTTCGGGCCGTGGCTACAGGATCACGACATCCAGATCGTCTTCGCCCTGCCGGGCATCGTGCTGGCGACGATCTTCGTCACCGTGCCGTTCGTGGCCCGTGAGCTGATCCCGCTGATGCAGGAACAAGGCACTCAGGAAGAGGAAGCCGCGCGTCTGCTCGGCGCCAATGGCTGGCAGATGTTCTGGCACGTGACCGTCCCCAACATCAAATGGGGCCTGATCTATGGCGTGGTGCTGTGTACCGCGCGGGCCATGGGTGAGTTCGGTGCGGTGTCGGTGGTTTCCGGGCACATTCGCGGGGTGACCAACACCTTGCCGCTGCACGTCGAGATCCTCTACAACGAATACAACCACGTGGCCGCGTTCGCCGTGGCGAGCCTGTTGCTGATCCTGGCGCTCTTCATCCTGCTGCTCAAGCAGTGGAGCGAAAACCGTATCAACCGCCTGCGCGCCAGCGCCGCGGAGGAATAATTCATGTCGATCGAAGTGCGTAACGTCAGCAAGAATTTCAATGCGTTCAAGGCGCTGGACAACATCAGCCTGGACATCCACAGCGGTGAACTGGTGGCGCTGCTCGGCCCGTCCGGCTGCGGCAAGACCACCCTGCTGCGCATTATTGCCGGTCTGGAAACTCCGGATAACGGCAACATCGTGTTCCACGGCGAAGACGTATCCGGCCATGACGTGCGGGATCGCAACGTCGGTTTCGTGTTCCAGCACTACGCCCTGTTCCGCCACATGACCGTGTTCGACAACGTCGCATTCGGCCTGCGCATGAAGCCGAAAAACCAGCGCCCGACTGAAAGCCAGATCGCGACCAAGGTCCACGAGCTGCTGAACATGGTGCAACTGGACTGGCTGTCGGATCGTTATCCGGAACAACTGTCCGGCGGCCAGCGTCAGCGTATCGCCCTGGCCCGTGCACTGGCGGTAGAGCCGAAAGTACTGCTGCTCGACGAGCCGTTCGGCGCCCTCGACGCCAAGGTGCGTAAGGAGCTGCGCCGCTGGCTGGCGCGCCTGCACGAAGACATCAACCTGACCTCGGTGTTCGTGACCCACGACCAGGAAGAGGCGATGGAAGTGGCCGACCGCATCGTGGTGATGAACAAGGGTGTGATCGAGCAGATCGGTTCACCGGGCGACGTCTACGAAAACCCGGCCAGCGATTTCGTCTATCACTTCCTCGGCGATTCGAACCGTCTGCATCTGGGCGATGACAACCACGTGCTGTTCCGTCCGCACGAAGTGTCGCTGTCGCGGCATGAGCTGGAGGATCACCACGCCGCTGAAGTCCGCGATATCCGGCCGCTGGGCGCGACCACGCGGGTGACGTTGAAGGTTGAAGGCCAGTCGGATCTGATCGAGGCGGAAGTGGTGAAGGATCACGACAGCCTGACCGGGTTGGCGAAGGGTGAGACGTTGTTCTTCAAGCCGAAGGTCTGGCAGAAAGTCGCCAACGTTTGATCTCGCTCGTTCCCACGCTCTGCGTGGGAACGCCGCTATGGACGCTTCGCGTCCACTGTGACGCGGAGCGTCACGGGATTCATTCCCACGCAGAGCGTGGGAATGAGCGAGCCGGGCAGTGGTTCAGACAGCCGCGCGATTCGGATTGACCCGCACCACACCCGCCCGCACCTCGATCTGCTCTTTCAGCTCATGCCGCATCCCGAGCATGAACGCCAGTTCGGCCACCACAAACAGCGGCCCGACAATCAACCCGCTCAAGTCATCGACAAACGCCGGTTTGCGCCCTTCATAGTGGTGCCCGACAAACTGGATCACCCAGCCAATCACGAACATCGCCAGACCGCTGCTGAGCCAGACCATGGTGCTCTGCTGCGCCAGGACGTGCCCGGCCCAGACCGACAGCCCCATCAGTACGGTCATCAAAACCCCGAGTTTCAGTTCCAGGCGCAGGTAAAACCACGCCGAAGCAAGGGCGGCAATCACCGCCGGGGAAATCCACAACTCGCCCACCGACCATTCCGGCCGCGACAACAGCACGGCCACCGCCACCACAATCAGCGGAATCCCGATAAAGTGGCTGGCGATGTTGCGCGGGTCACGGTGGTAAGCGGCGTATTGACTCAAATGATCGACGAGGCTTTTCATTGTTGTTCCTCCTGTAGGGTGATCGAATCATGCCCCGGGTTCACGGCTCGCTCTGTCAGGCAGGCGACAATCTTTAGGAGAACGCATGGATAAGGTCTGGCGCGAGCGCCTGCTGACCGGGCAATGGTTCAGTCATCTGCCTTCGTCCTTTCAGGATAGTCTGCTGGCAGCGGCCCGGGAGCGGCGGCTGGCGGCGGGGCAGCGCTTGTTCCAGCGCGGTGATGCGCCGTGCGGGCTGTACGCGGTGCTAGATGGTGCGGTGCGCATCGGCGCGGTCAGCGAGCAGGGCAAGGAGGCATTGCTGAGCCTGGTGGAGGCGCCGCACTGGTTCGGCGAAATCTGCCTGTTCGATGGTCAGCCACGTACCCACGATGCTTACGCGGTCGGGCCTTGTACCCTGCTGAACATTCCCCAGGCTACGCTGCTGAAACTGCTCGACGAACATCCCATTTACTGGCGGCATCTGGCTTTGCTGATGAGCCACAAATTGCGCCTGACCTTCATCAACCTCGAACAGCTGAGCTTGCTGCCGGCCCCGGCGCGTCTGGCCCATCGCCTGCTGATGATCGCCGAAGGCTACGGCGAACTGGATCCGCCACGCCGGGTGCTGCAACTGCCCCAGGAGCAGCTGGCGTCGATGCTGTCGCTGTCGCGGCAGACCACCAACCAGATCCTCAAGGAGTTGCAGGGGCAGGGGATAATCGGCTTGAGTTATGGCGAGATCGAAATCCTCGACGCTGTGCGATTGCGCGCACTGGCGACCCTCTAAAAGACACCGACAATCTCCTGTGGGAGCTAGCCTGCTAGCGATTGCGGTCGATTAGCCAACATCGAGGTGGCTCACAGATCTAATCGCTAGCAGGCTAGCTCCCACAAGGAGTCTTGCGACCTTCTTATGAACCGCGATAAGTGGAGAAGCCATACGGGCTGAGCAGCAGCGGAATGTGGTAGTGCTGATCCGTCTGCTTCACTTTGAAAATCACCGGAATCTCCGGAAAAAACGTCTCGTGCTTCGCCTTCTCGAAATACTCACCGGTCTTGAACACCACCCGATACTCACCGGCTTCGAACGGTTTGTTCGCCGGGAACAGTTCGGCGATCCGCCCCTGTTCATTGGTGGTGCCCTGCGCCAGCGGCTGCCAGTCCTGGCCCACGTGGCGTTCCAGCGTCACGTTGATACCCGGAGACGGCAGGCCGTTTTCCAGATTGAGTACATGCACGCTCAGCGGATTGCCGGCGGCCAGCGCCAGGCTCGAAAAAGCGCTCAAGCCAAGCGCGGCGAAAGTCATGCGCAGTGGGGTCATGGTGATGCTCCTGGGTTCAAATACGGTTGATGGAAAGGCCGACGATGTCGGCAGCCTTGATCGCGCAGTTCTCGTCTTGCTCGCCGCCGCCGGAACCGGCCACGCCCATGGCGCCAACCAGTTCCTTGCCAGCGAACAGCGGGATGCCGCCGCCGAGTAACAACAGCTCGTCGAGGGTATTGAGGTTGGCGGTTTCCGGGTTGCTGCGGGCGCGCTCGGCGAACAACCGGGTCGGGGTCTTCGTCGATAGCGCGGTGTAGGCCTTGCGTTGGCTGGCGGCGGTGTTGTGCGGGCCAATACCGTCGCCGCGCAAGGTCACCAGCAGGTTGCCGCCTCGGTCGAGCACCGACACCGTGGCGGTGCATTTTTCCAGCGCCGTGTCGGCCAGCAGCCGTGCGGTTTTCAGATCGAGATCGGCGTGTCGAGGCAACTCAGGCGCGGCGATTGCGGCAGTGCCGAAGCTGATTGCCAGGCTGGCAATCAAGTATTTGACGGTCATGGGCAGGCTCCAGAAGCGAAGGCCGCCACCTTATCCGCCGGTCCCCGTCGAAACCTCGTCAGCCGGATTACAAGTTTGTAATGGGCAACACGGCCGAAGGGGCCTAGCCTGTGCCTCTGATCAATCGAGGTGTGCCATGCGTTTGCTGGTCGTAGAAGATGAAGCAAAAACCGCGAATTTCCTCGCCAAAGGGCTGGGCGAGTCGGGTTTCGCCGTGGATGTGGCGCTGAATGGCCTCGACGGGCGCTACTTCATCGAGCAGCAGGCATATGACCTGGTCATCCTCGACGTGATGCTGCCGGGCCTCAACGGCTGGCAATTGCTCCAGCTGATCCGCCAGCGTGGCGCCACGCCGGTGCTGTTCCTGACAGCGAAGGATGCCATCGAAGACCGCGTGCGCGGCCTCGAACTGGGTGCCGACGACTATTTGCTCAAGCCGTTCGCCTTCGCCGAATTGCTGGCGCGGGTGCGCACATTGTTGCGGCGCGGGCCGATGCGCGAAGCCGAGTCGTACAGCATCGCCGATCTGGAAATCGACGTACTGCGCCGCCGGGTCAGCCGTGGCGGCCAGCGCATCGCCCTGACCAACAAGGAATTCGCCCTGCTGCATCTACTTGCCAGCCGACAGGGTGAAGTGCTGTCGCGCACGCTGATTGCTTCGCAGGTGTGGAACCTGAATTTCGACAGCGACACCAACATGGTCGAAGTCGCGGTGCGTCGGCTGCGTTCGAAAGTCGACGATCCGTACATGCCCAAACTGATCCACACCGTGCGCGGGGTCGGCTATCAACTCGAAGCACCCGACGATGCGCGCTAGATCCATCGCCTGGCGCCTGGCCCTGGCGTTCGCAGCCGTCTGTGCGTTGGTGCTCAGCGCGATCGGCGTGTTCCTGTATCGCTCGCTGGCCTCGGAAATCGCCTGGCGCGACGACATGGCGTTGCTCGGTCGTCTGGAACAGGTGCGCGCGCTGCTCGCCGACAGCGACAGCCTCGACGCCTTGCAGGCGCGGCCACGGCTGTACCAGAACATGCTCGGCAACCTCGACAGTCTGCTGCTGGTGCAGCGCGCGGACGGCTCGAATGTGATCACGATCAACCCTCACCAACGCGCACTGCCGTCCGTGCAGGCCATCCCCCGGGATCAACCGCCGCAACGCCGCGATGTGCTGACCTGGCAGGCGGCGGACGGTGTCGAACTGGCCTTGTTGTCAGGTCAGGCCCAAGGGCCTAACGGCGAAGCACTGACCGTGATCGCCGGCAAGGTCTTGAGCGAGCGCGAGCAGATGCTCGGCAGCTATCGCCTGCGCTTGTATCTGGCCGTCGGCCTGGGTGCCGTGCTCGCCTTCACGCTGGGCCTGGTGCTGTTGCGCCGTGGTTTGCGGCCTCTGCGCAAGCTGAGTGAAGCACTGCGCGGCATCGACCTGCGCAGCCTCGACCAACGCGTCCCCACCGCCGGCACGCCAGCGGAATTGCTGGAACCGGTGCACGCGCTGAACGGCATGCTGGTGCGGCTGGACGACGGCTTCCAGCGCCTCTCACAGTTTTCCGCCGACCTCGCCCATGAAATCCGCACGCCGCTGCACACCTTGCTCGCGAGCAACGGCCAGGCACTGAATTACCCGCGCAGCAGCACCGAGTATCAGGAAGTGCTGGCGTCGAACATGGAAGAGTTCGAACGGCTCAAGCGCATGGCTGAAAACCTGATGTTTCTCGCCCGCGCCGAGCAAGCTGAGCGAGCGCTCGATCTGCGCACGCTGGAACTGCACGAAATCGGCGATGAGTTGTGCGACTACTTCGAGGCCCTGGCCGATGACCGGGAAATCCGCCTCGAAAACACGCTCAGCGGAGAATTGCTGGCGGATCAGCAACTGCTGCAACGCGCCTTGGGCAATCTGCTGGCCAACGCCGTACGTCATGCCGATGCCGGCTCGGTCATCAGCCTGTGCCGGCGCGATGAGCCGGGCATGTGCTGGCTGCAAGTCCACAACCTCGGCCCGGTCATCGCGGATGAACATCTGAGCAAACTGTTCGATCGCTTCTACCGCGTCGACCCGTCCCGCGCGGAACCGGGAGATTCTGGCGGATTGGGACTGGCGATCGTGCAGTCGATCATGCAGTTGCATGGGGGGCGGGTGCGGGTGAGTAGTGATGCAAATGGCACCGTGTTTGAACTGGGGTTTGTGGTGACCTGACGGGCGCTTTCGCGGGCAAGCCCGCTCCCACAGTGGTCGAGGTATGACGCGGATTTTTGTACACCCCGATCCTTGTGGGAGCGGGCTTGCCCGCGAAGAGGCTGGTCGATTCAGTACAAATTCCAGGCCCGTCAGCGCAACTGATCCCGAAACTGCCCCGGCGTCATCCCCGTCCAGCGTTTGAACGCGCGACTGAAGCTGCTGGTGTCGGCAAATCCCAACAGATAACTGACCTCGCTCAGCGAGCATTGCGGATCGCGCAGGTGCAGCAGCGCGAGGTTCTCGCGGCTTTCATTCAGCAGGGTGTCGAAGCGACAACCCTCGTCCGCCAGGTGGCGTTGCAGGCTGCGCAGGCTCAGGTGCAGGGCCTGGGCGATGCGTTCGGCGCTGGGCTCGCCTTCGGGCAGTTGTTCTTCGATGGCGTCGCGCACCTTGCGCTCCCAGGTCAGTGGCTTGAGCTGGGCGAGGGTGCGTTTGAGCACCGCTTCGTTGTGCTCGGCCAGTTCCGGGTTGGCGTCGTCCAGGTGGCTGTCGAAGTCGGTGAGGGCGAATTCGATCCGGTCTTCTTCGGCGGAAAAATGCACCGGCGAGCGGAACACCTTGTGCCATTGATGCGCATTGGCCGGTTCCGGGCGACGCAGGTACACCGCCAGCGGTGCGTAGTCGCGGCCCAGGCGATTGCGGCAGGTGCGTACGTAGATCGCGGCGAAGGCGTCGATGGCTTCGAAGGCCGGAGCGGGGTTGCCGGCCGGGATTTTCAGGCGAAACCGATAGCGGTCTTCGGTGCGGATCAGCTCCAGTTCCAGCGCGTCGCTGACCACCTGGTGATAACGCACGATCCGCTCGAACACTTCCCGCAGGCTGCCGCTGGCCACCAACGCATAGCCCAACGCGTGAAACGTCGTGGGGCTGACGAAGCGCGACACCCGCAAACCGATCGCCGGATCGCCGCTGACCTGCACCGCGATTTCCCACAGGCGTGTGGTCGCGGACAACGGATAGCGGGCGTTCGGGTCGTCCATCAATTGCGGATCGAGCCCGGCCTGCTGACACAGGGCAGTGCTGTCCAGCCCCAGCGCGTCGAGTTGCTTGCGCAGGGCACGGGTCCAGCTGGCGAGAGAAGTCGGTTCCTTCATGCTGATTGGCGCTTCCGGTCAACAGGTTGGCGTTCTCGGCTACCGCGTTCGGAATCCGCGCGGGGCAGGATACGAACATCAATAACCAGAGGATGGAAGCATGGACCGTACTTCTGCAAGTCCCCAGCGACACAATGCTGCCCAGCGATCAGCGCATATTCGCGAAGTGGTGCTGGCCAAAGGCGTCGAGCTGCGCGAGCGCTACCCGATTCTCAACCATCAGGACGCCCTCGGCGCGGGGATTCTGGCGTTTGCCCTGGCCGGGATGATCGGTTCGGCGGCGCTCTACATCACCGGGCACATGGCGTGGTGGGCGTGCCTGCTGCTCAACGCGTTTTTCGCCTCGCTGACCCATGAGCTCGAACACGACCTGATTCACAGCATGTATTTCCGCAAACAGCGGGTTCCGCACAACCTGATGATGGGCCTGGTGTGGCTGGCGCGGCCGAGCACGATCAACCCGTGGATTCGCCGTCATCTGCACCTCAATCATCACAAGGTGTCCGGCACTGAAACCGATATGGAAGAACGGGCAATCACCAACGGCGAGCCGTGGGGTTTCGCGCGGTTGCTGATGGTCGGTGACAACGTGATGTCGGCGTTCATCCGCATGCTGCGGGCCAAGACCTGGGCGCACAAGTTCAGCATCATCAAACGCACTTTGAAGGTCTACGCGCCGCTGGCGCTGGTGCATTGGGGGGCTTGGTATGTGTTTCTCGGGTTCCATGCCGCCAACGGGATCGCTTACCTGATGGGCTCGCCGATCGAATGGTCAGCGACCACGTTGTCGGTGATGCAGGTGATCGACATCGCTGCTGTGGTGATCATCGGGCCGAACGTGTTGCGCACCTTTTGCCTGCACTTCATCAGTTCGAACATGCATTACTACGGGGATGTGGAGCCGGGTAATGTGCTTCAGCAGTGCCAGGTGCTGAATCCGTGGTGGCTGTGGCCGTTGCAGGCGTTCTGCTTCAACTTCGGCAGCAGTCACGGGATTCACCATTTTGTGGTGAAGGAGCCGTTTTACATTCGCCAGTTGACGGTGCCGGTGGCGCATAAGGTGATGCGGGAGATGGGGGTTCGGTTTAATGATTTTGGGACGTTCGGGCGGGCGAACCGGTTTGTTCGCAAGGAAGAAGTCCAGCAGAAAGAAGTGCAGACGGCTCAGGCTTGAAGGTATCCGAAGCTATCGCCGGCGAACCGGCGATAGCCTTACATCAGCCCCCCTCAATCCGGCTGAAACGGCGACTCACTCAAAATCACCCCGGTCTCCTCCACATACCGCTGCCAATGCTCGATCAGCGCTTCAAGCTTCTGCGGCTGACTCGACGCCAGATCATGAATCTCCCCCGGATCACTCCCCAGGTCATAAAGCTGCCAGGTCGCCGGCCCCACTGGCCCAGGGATCCACACCGCCTTCCACTGCCCCTGCCGAATCGCCCGGCGCCCGAACAACTCCCAGCCGGTAACGGTGTGTTCGTCATGCACCTGCGCCGTCTCGCCGGACAGGAAACCCAGCCACGATTTACCACGCAACGGCGCCACCGGTTTGCCGTGCCACTGCTTGCCCGGATGGCGCACGCCGGCCAGATCGAGGATGGTCGGCGTGATGTCCATCACCGTGCCGAAACCATGGCTGATCTGCCCCTTCAGCGGCAGCTGCGGATAATGCAGCAGCGCCGGAACGCGGATCCCGCCCTCGGTGGTGAACGCCTTGAACAGGCGTGACGGCGCGGTCGCCACCTGCGCCCAGTTCGGCCCGTACCAGACGTAGGAATTGGCGCGGCCAATGTTGTCGAGGCTGTTGTCGTAGTGTTGGCTCAGGTAGGTCACCAGCTCCGGACCGAATTTCGGGAAGGCTTCCAGCAGCGCGCCTTCGGCACCGTTGTCGGACATGAACAGGATGAAGGTGTTGTCGAGCTGGCCCTGCTGGCGCAGGTAATCGATGACGCGGCCGATATTCCAGTCCATGCGCTCGACCATCGCTGCGTAGACCTCCATTGCCCGGGCGGAAATCCGTTTTTGCTCATCGCTCAGCGCGTCCCATTGCGCGGTCAGCTGGATCAGCGGATGCGGCTCGACATCCGGCTCGATCAGCCCCAGCGACTTGAGTTTTTCCAGACGTTCGAGGCGCAGCACTTCCGGCCCCGCGTCGTAGCGGCCACGGTATTTTTCGACGATGTCGGCGGGCGCCTGCAACGGCCAGTGCGGTGCGGAAAACGGCAGGTAGGCGAAGAACGGCCGGCTCTGGTCACGCTCCTTGAGGTACTGCAACAGCTTGTCGCCGAAGGCGTCGGAGGAATAGAAATCCTTCGGCAATTCGTCGACGAAGGTGTCGTCCTCGATGTACAGCGCCGGGGTGGATTTCAGCAGGCCGGGCGTGTGTTCATCGTAGGTCGGTTCGAATCCGTAGTGGTTGGCCGCGCCGGGTAGCAGCGAGAACGAACGCTCGAAGCCACGGGCGTGGGGCGCCAGTTCGGCAGTCAGGCCCAAGTGCCATTTGCCGCTCATCAAGGTCTGGTAACCGGCCTCGCGCAGCAACTCCGGCAACGCGACGACACGGTCGTTGAGATAGCCCTCGTAACCCGGTTTGCCGATCAGCTCCGGGGTCAGGGTTTCAGCCATGGTGCCGATGCCGGCGATGTGGTGATCGGTGCCGGTGAGCAGCATCGAGCGGGTCGGCGAGCAGGTCGGTGCGGTATGAAAATCGGTCAGGCGCAGGCCGTTATTGGCCAGGGCATCAAGGTTCGGCGTGGCGATTTCGCCGCCGAAGGCACCGATGTCGGAGAAACCGAGGTCATCGGCCAGTATCACCAGAAAGTTGGGACGTTGCGGCATCAACAGGCTCCTGTTCAGCAGGCAATGAACGACAGCGGCAGATCGCGGATCTGCACCGGTGCGCTCGGTTGGTAATGGTCGTCACTGGTCAGCTCGTGCAGCAGTTCTTCGCGCAACTGGTGGAAGTCGAAACTGCTGCGCTGGCGCGGATGGGGCAGGGCGATGTCCACCACCTGTTTGATCCGGCCGGGGCGCGGTTCCATCACCACCACGCGGTCGGCGAGGAAAATCGCTTCCTCGACATCGTGGGTGACCAGAATCGTGGTGATCTTTGCCCGCTCGCGAATCGCCAGCAGCTCGTCCTGCATCTGCTGGCGGGTCAGTGCGTCGAGGGCGCCGAAGGGTTCGTCGAGCAGCAGGATCCGTGGGCTCGCCACCAGACCGCGAGCAATCGCCACGCGCTGGGCCATGCCGCCGGAGAGTTGATGCGGGTAGGCGCGGGTGAAGTCGCGCAGGCCTACCAGCTCGATGAAATCATTGATGCGTTGCTGCTTTTCGGAGGCAGCCAGCGGCTCGTTGACCAGGCCCAGGCCGATGTTGTCGGCCACCGTCAGCCACGGGAATAAACGGTGTTCCTGAAACACGATGCCGCGCTCGCCGCCAATGCCATTGACGGCTTTGCCATCGACGCTGATCTGCCCGCGAAATTGCGTGTCGAGGCCTACCAGCAAGCGCAGCAAGGTGGATTTGCCGCAGCCGCTGGAACCGACGATGGCGACGAATTCGCCCTCGGCAATGTCGAGGTTGAATTCGCGAATCGCCTCCAGTTCGAAACCGTCGACGTCGAAGGATTTGCCTACATGGTTGAAGCTGACAATCGGTGCGTTCATGCGTGTCTCCAGCGGGTGGCGCGGATTTCCAGGCGTTGGCCAATGAGGTTGAGCAGGGCGCCGGTGAGGCCGACCAGCAGCATCCCGGCCATGATCAGGTCCATGCGCAGCAGTTGTTGGGCGCCGATCATCTGGCTGCCGATGCCGCCGTTGGACGGCATGAAATATTCGGCGCCGATGGTGCCGAGCCAGGCGTAGATCAGGCTCAGGCGCAGGCCGGCGAAAATCCCCGGCGCGGCGCCCGGCAATACCAGTCGACGCAGACGCTGGCCGAGGCTCAGGCGCAGGACCTGCGCGGCTTCGTTGAGTTGTGGCGAGAGGTTGGCGACGCTGCGTTGGGTTGCGACAAACAACGGAAAGAATGCGGCAAGGGCGACGAACACCCACTTCGCCAGTTCGCCCAGACCGAACCATGCGGTGAGCAGCGGGACCCAGGCGAAAATCGCGATCTGGCGCAGGGCGGCGAGGGTCGGGCCGAGCACGCGTTCGCTGGTGCGCGAAAGACCCAGCAGCAAACCCAGCACGAGGCCGAGGCCGCCGCCAATCAACAAGCCGCCGAGGGTGCGACCCAGGCTCAGGGCCATGCCGGAGATCAACGTGCCGTCGAGCAATCCGTTTTTGGTCGCCTCAAGCACCACCCACGGGCTGACCAGAATGTTGGCGTCGACCCATTGCTGATCGACTGCCAGTTGCCACAGCGCAAACAGCGCCAGTGGCAGCAGCCACGGCTGCACGCGTTGCCAGCCTTCGTAGCGTGGGCCGCGACGGATTTCCGCCGTGGCTGGGTGCGGCCAGTGCACCAGTTTTTTGTCCAGCAGGCCGATGCCGCGATCCATCGCCACGCCGATCAGGCCGATCACTACGATGCACACAAAGACGATGTCGAGCATGAACAGCTGCCGGGCCCAGACCATCAGGTAACCGATGCCTTCGCTGGAGGCCAGCAGCTCGACGGCGAGCAACGAAGTCCAGCCAGCGGCCAGTGCCAGGCGTACGCCGGCCATGAATGCGGGGAGGGCGGCGGGCAGCACCAGTCTGCGAATCAGCAACTGTGGCGGCAGGCGCAACACGGCGGCGGCTTCGCGCAGTTTCGGTTGCGCGTCACGCACGCCGACCAGCGTGTGCAGGGTCACCGGCACCACGATGGCCTTGATCAGCACCACCAGTTTCAGCGTTTCGCCGATGCCGAAAAACACCATGAACAGTGGAATCCACGCCAGCGTCGGCACCTGGGCCAGGCCGGCGAAAGTCGGGAAGATCAGGCGTTCGAGACGACGGCTGAAACCCAACGCCGCACCGAGTACTGCGCCGGCTGTAACGCCCGCCAGCAGGCCCCAGAACAACCGTTGCAGACTGATCCACAAATGGCTCCATAACTCGCCCTGGGACAACTCGATCGCGCTGTTCCACACCAGTGACGGCGCGGGCAGGATCTGTTCGCTCATCCATTGATTGCGCGCCGCCAGCCACCACAGGGCGAACAGTCCGAGCGGTAATATCCAGGGTAAAACGCGGTGGCTCAGGCTTGGCCAGGTACGCCGGCTTTTCAACGGCGGTGCGGCCAGTGGCAGGCTGAGCAGGGATTCACGGGCCATGGTGACCTCCGTTGTCGGGTTGGATCGAGTCAGCGGAATTAGCTATAAACCAATAGTTATAAGCGAGTTAGAAAATAATCATTTTGGAGATAAGAAGCGCCATTTAAGGCCTCCAGCCCTGCGCGCATCCAATGCATTCGAAGAATATTTTCGATGCTCTCCATGCATACGGCTCTGCATGTCCCGACTTTGCTGGCTTAGCTTGAAAAGCTATAAAAATGTGCTTTTTAAGTATTTAAGTGCTGATACGGATTGCGCCTACTTTCGGCTCCTCAATGCCCGCCGTGATCAGGAGCCGCACCCATGAACCTTCCCTTCAAACGTGTCATCAGTCTGTTTGCCGCGCCGGCGCTGGCGGGTCTGCTGGCGTTCTCTGCCCAGGCCGACGAGCTCAAGGAAATCAGGATCGCTGTGCCTGATCTGAGCGCGGGTACTCAACACAGTGGCGGGGGCATCGTGGACGTGCTGCGCGATCAGCAGATCTTCGAAAAGGCCTTCGCCGATCAGGGCATCAAGATTCAGTGGAGCTTCTTCAAAGGCGCCGGGCCGGTGATCAACGAAGCGTTCGCCAACGGCCAGGTGGATCTGGCCTATCTGGGGGATCTGGCGGCCATCATCGGCAAATCCAACGGACTGGATACGCGCCTGCTCAGCGCCAGCGCCCGGGGTGTGAAGCAATACCTGGGTGTGGTGCCGGGTTCGGGGATCAAGACGCTGCAGGATCTCAAAGGCAAGCGCGTGGCGATCTTCCGGGGCACCGCGACCCAGCTGTCGTTCGATGCGGCGCTGGCCAGCGTGGGCCTGAGCGAGAAGGACGTGAAGGTGATCAACCTCGATTTCAACGCAGCGGTTGCGGCGCTGGCGGCGAAGCAGATCGATGCATCGTGGGGCAGTTCCGGGCTGACTGCTTTGCAGGCCAAAGGACTGGCTGAGCTGCCATTGAATACCAAAGATCTCGGTGGCGCCGGCAGTGTGCAGGCGGTGCTGTTGGGGACCGGTAAATTTGTCGATGCGCATCCGGACGTCGTGGCGAAGCTGCTCAAGGCGCAGCAGCAGGCAGTGGAGTGGCTGACTCAGGACAGCAACAAGGACGCCTACGTGCAACTGGTCTCGGGGCTGGCGAGCTATCCGCCGGTGATCCTGACCCAGGATCTGAAGGATCAGAACCTGAGCGAAGTGTTCCCGTCGACACTGGATCCGCTGTTCCTCGAAAACCTGCAGGGCAAGGTGGATCTGGCGGCGCAGCAGAAGCTGATTCGCAAGCCGTTCAAGGTGAACGAGTGGGTGGCGCCTGAGCTGGCGGCCGCGAAGCTCTGAGTCATGTGGTCATTCCCGCGCAGAGCGTGGGAATGACCCTCAAACCGCGACGCTGATCGCCTGTTTATCCACCGCCACCAACGTCTCGATCATCGCCCGTGCTGCCGGTGACAAGCGGAATCCCGTGCGGCTGACGATCCCGCACCGTGCATTCATGCTCTCCAGGTTCTGCGGCAGATTGCGCCAGTGCAGCAGCGCCAGTGAGCCTTGGGCGATGTCCTCGACAAACGCCTCTTCAGTGCCCACGCCAATCGCGTTGGACTGCAACACCACTTTCACCAGCGCCGGAAAATGCTCGGTCTCGATGGTCGGGGAAAAATCGATCCGCCCGCTGAGATTCGCCAGCAGTTTGCGAATGCCTGGCGGGATCAGCGTGGTCGCCAGCGGATAGTCGAACATGTCGTTGGTCGACAGGCTTTCCTTGGCCAGCAGCGGATGCCCCGGCCGGCAGAAAAATACCCCGCGCTTGGGCGTCAGCGGCTGGGTCTGGAAGTTCGGGTCGGATTCGAAATGGCGGATGTCGGCGATGAAGAATTCGATCTCCTCGCGGCTCAGGGCGCGGCTGAGTTTTTCCCAGTTATCCACCTGAAAACAGGTGCGCACTTTCGGGTGCGCATTGATGAATTGCGCCACCGCGTCCGGCACCAGTTTCACCGCCGGCGCCGGGCCGCAACCGAAGTGCAGTTCGCCGGCGTCGAGCTTGGTCATTTGCGTCACTTCGGCGCTGAGCAATGCGGCGCCCTGCACCAGGGTCAGGGCGTGTTGCAGCACCACCTGGCCTTCGGGCGTGGGGCGCAGATCCTTGTTGCCACGATCCACCAGCACGCAGCCGAACTCCTGCTCCAGCCCTTGAATGCTGCGGCTGAACGCCGGTTGAGTGATGCCCATGGCGTCGGCCGCGCGGACAAAACTGCGGTGTTCGTTGAGGGCGATGAAGTAGCGCAACTGGCGAAGATCCATATGCTTTTCCGGCATCCTAAAAATAGCTCGAAGGCATTTGCGACGAGGTTGCTTGAGGTTTTAAATGCAAGCTCTTATTCCGTCAACGAAGCATGTGAATATCTATTAGATGTAAATGGAATATAGATAGAGCGTTGTTTCGCTGCCGTCCAACCGCAAGCAGTCGATGAGGGTCTACCCATGAGCAATGCCGCACTCGCTGTAAAACCCGCTGTCCACGCGCTGGAGATTCATCCGGTGGCCGGCCGTATCGGCGCCGAAATCCGTGGCGTGCACTTGTCCGGTGAACTGGATGCCGCGACGGTTGAAGCCATTCAACAGGCACTGATCCAGTACAAGGTCGTGTTCTTCCGCGAGCAGACCCAGCTTGACGATCAACGTCAGGAAGCCTTCGCGCATCTGCTCGGCGAGCCGGTGGCGCACCCGACCGTGCCGTCCCGCGAGGGCACCCGTTACCTGCTTGAACTGGACGGCGCCGAAGGGCAGCGCGCCAACTCCTGGCACACCGACGTGACCTTCGTCGATGCCTATCCGAAAGCCTCGATCCTGCGCTCGGTGGTGGCCCCGGCGTTCGGTGGCGACACGCTGTGGGCGAACACCGCGACCGCGTACAACGAACTGCCGACGGAATTGCGTGAGCTGGCAGACAAACTGGTGGCCGTGCACAGCAACGAGTACGACTACGCCGCCGTGAAGCCGGACGTGTCGGCGGAGAAGCTCGAGCGCTATCGCAAGATCTTCACCTCGACCGTCTACGAGACTGAACATCCGGTGGTTCGTGTACACCCGATCAGCGGCGAAAAGAGCTTGTTGCTGGGGCACTTCGTCAAGCGCATCAAGGGCTATTCCCAGGCTGATTCGGCGCACCTGTTCGGCTTGCTGCAAAGTCATGTGATCCGCCAGGAGAACGTCGTGCGCTGGCGCTGGAAGGCCGGTGACGTGGCGATCTGGGATAACCGCTCGACGCAGCATTATGCGATTGATGATTACGGCACTCAGGATCGTGTGGTGCGTCGGGTGACGCTCAAAGGGGAAGTGCCGGTCGGGGCGAGTGGGCAGCGTAGCCAGACCATCAAAGGGCGCGAGTAAGAGCAGAAGATGATCGTTCCCACGCTCTGCGTGGGAATGCAGCCCGGGACGCTCCGCGTCCCAAAGCGGACGCAGAGCGTCCATTGAGGCGTTCCCACGCGGAGCGTGGGAACATCAGCACCTCGGCGGGGGGAGCGATCACTGTCACCAAACGCCGATCTGCACCATCTTCTCGGTCTCCGGCTCCCCATAACGAAACCGCTGCCCACGCAAATCAATCTCCTGATGACTGATGGTCGTGCGCCGCTTCAACCCGCGCACCCACTCGAACAGATACCCCGCATGCTCCTCGCGCACCGCCGCATACGCCGGATCCGCGCCCAGATCCTGCAGCTCCTGCGGGTCATTCAGCAGATCGAAAAGCTGCGGCCGGAAGCCGTCGTACGCCAGGTATTTCCAGCGTTCGCTGCGCACCATGGTCATGCGGCAGCGGTCGATCGGCTGGCCCAGTCGCTCACGTGCCGGGGCCTGGAAGGCGTAGTCGTATTCGCTGATCGCATAGCGGCGCCAGTCGGGGTTTTCACCGTGCAGCAGCGGAATTAACGAGCGACCTTCCAGGCGATGCTCGGCCCCCGTCACGCCCAGCGCGTCGAGAAAGGTCGGCACCCCGTCGATGGTTTCCGCCAGGCGTTCATCCACCGTGCCCCGTGTGACATCCGCCGCCGCACGCGGGTCGCGCACGATCAAGGGGACGCCCACCGCCTGCTCCAGCAAAAACTCCTTCTCGCCCAGCCAGTGGTCGCCCAGAAAGTCGCCGTGATCGCTGGTGAACACGATCAGCGTGTCCTCCCAGCGACCGTTGCTTTGCAGGAAATCAAACAGCCGCCCCAACTGATCATCGACCTGTTTGACCAGGCCCATGTACGTCGGGATCACGTTCAGTCGTACCGGATCTTTGGAGAAATTCAGGCTTTCCTCATGCTGGCGAAAGGCCTGATAGACCGGATGGTCGCTTGGAGAGGCATTACGTACCGGTTCGAGAATCGATTTCGTACTGTACAGCGTGTGGTACGGAGCCGGTACGATGTAGGGCCAGTGGGGTTTGATATAGGACAGGTGTAAAAACCACGGTTTTTCACCTTGCTCACCGATGAATTCGATGGCTCGATTTGTAGTGTAGACAGTCTCTGAATGTTGCTCGGGAATTCGTGCCGGCAAATGGGCATTACGCATTTTCCAGCCGCTGAGGATTTCGCCGTTGTCGCCTTCGGCAGAGTTGGCCCAGTCGTGCCAGGGATTACGTCCTTCGAAACCCTGTTCTCGCAGGTAATGGGTGTAGGGCGCGGATTCGCGTTTGTCATCGAACAGCGGGTCGTCGGGGAAGATGCCGTCGTGACGAAAGTACGGTTCGAAGCCGACTTCATTGAGCACTTCGGCCTGGGCGCTTTCAGGGTTGATCGCCAGCCGCTGCAAGGCATCCACGTTGGCTGTGGCGTGGGTCTTGCCGACCAGCGCAGTACGAATGCCGTGGGGGCGCAGGTAATCGCCGATGGTCAGTTCTTCCAGCGGCAGCGGCACCGCGTTCCACGCCACCTGATGGCTGCTGACATAGCGCCCGGTGTAGGCCGACATCCGCGACGGCCCGCAGATCGTGCCCTGTGTATAGGCGCGGCTGAAGCGCACGCCGGCAGCGGCCAGGCGATCAATATTCGGGGTGTGCAGGTGCGGGTGGCCGTAGCAGGAAAGGTAATCGCGGCGCAGTTGATCGCACATGATGTACAGCACGTTGCGCACAGGGTTTTGCGGGTTGGACATGGGGTTCACCAGTCAGAAAGACAGGCGAGGTTTTTCGCTTTCGGCGAGGGTGTTCGGCAAGTGCATTCGGGGAATGCTTGCGATGCATGAAACGCATGGGCTCAGACGGCGAGGTTCGCCAGTGAGCACACCTCTTCTTCCACCGCATCGATCGCCTTGATCTGCTCGATCATCGCCTCGGCCAGTGGCGACAACCGATACCCGGCGCGGCTGACAATTCCGTAACGGGTGTAAAGCTCCTCCAGATCATCCGCCAACCCTTCGACCTTCAAGCACACCAACTCACCCCGGGCCTGATGCAGCGCATCCGAATAGGCGCCGACGATGCCGATCGCGTCGGAGCGCAACACCACGCCGAGCAGGCTGGCGCTGTTCTCGCACTCCACGTTCGGGACGAAATCCGGGCGGCCACTAAGATCGACGATGACCTTGCGCAGGTTTGGCGGGCGAATGCTCACGGCCAGTGGATAACTCATCAATTGCTCGGCCGTGACCCGATCCGATGCGGCCAGCGGATGCCCGGCGCGGCAGCAGAAATGCCATTTGCGCGGTCGCAACCGGTGGGTCAGATAATCCGGATCCGCCTCGAAGTGGCGAGTGTCGGCAACGAAGAATTCGAACTCTTCGCTCAGCAGCCGTTTGCTCAGGCTCTGCCAGTCATCAACCTGGTAATGCACCCGCGCTTTCGGATAGCGGCCGATGAAGCTGCCGATCGCTCGCGGGATCAATCCTGCCGCTGGCGCCGGCCCGCAACCGAAGCGCAATTCCCCCGCCTCCAGCCCGTTGAACTGGCTGATCTCGTTGGCCATCTGCTGCGCACCGCTGACCAGTCGCCGCGCGTGTTCAAGCAGCACCTGGCCCTGTTTGGTCGGTGGCAATTCCTTGCGCCCACGATCCACCAACTGGCAACCGACGCTGTGCTCCAGCGCCTGAATGCTGCGGCTGAACGCCGACTGCGACAGGTTCACCGCCTGCGCGCCGGCGACGAAGCTGCGTTGTTCGGCAAGGGCGATGAAGTGTCTGAGTTGGCGCAAGTCGATATGCATTTTTCACATAAAAAATATCCGGGAAATGCATTGGATATGCATTAGGTCGACTCCTTATAAAGGCAATCTCTTATGCAGTAAATCTTTGTAAAAACATAAATAAATAACTTAAAAGAATATGCGGCACGGAAGATGTCTGCGTGTTTTTTGACCAGGAGCAGCCCCATGAGTCCGTTGAACCTCGCTTCACCGCCGCCGCCACGACAGCTCAAACGCCTGCCTCTGGCCCTGTTGCTGGCGGGGAGTGCCAGCTGGACCCACGGCTACGCTGCGGAAAAGGAAACCCCTGTTGCGGCACCGGCAGGCAAGACCGCGACCGCCACTTCGCAACTGGAAACCGTGACCGTTACCACCCGCCGTCGCGAAGAAAGTTCTCAGGACGTGCCGACGCCAATGAGCGTGGTCAGCGGCCAGACTCTGGAGACGCAACGGGTCTACCGGATTCAGGATCTGCAGCAACTGGTGCCCAGCGTCAACGTCGCCTACATGCATGCGCGCCAGTCCAGCGTGTCGATCCGGGGCCTGGGCAACAACCCGGCCAGCGACGGTCTGGAAGGCAGCGTCGGGCTGTACATCGACAACGTTTATCTGGGTCGCCCGGGGATGGCGGTGTTCGACCTGATGGACATCGAACAGCTCGAAGTCCTGCGCGGGCCGCAGGGGACTTTATTCGGCAAGAACACCACCGCCGGGGTGATCAACATCAGCACCCGCGCGCCGAGTTTCACCCCGGAACGTAGCATCGAAACGTCGGTCGGCGAGGACGGGTATTTCCAGACCAAGGGCACGATTTCCGGGCCGCTCAACGATGTGCTGGCCGGGCGTTTGTCGGCCTATCGCACCCGCAGTGACGGCGACATCAAGAACGAATTCAACGGCCATGATCTGAACGGCGGATCCCGCGACGGCTTCCGTGCGCAGCTGCTGTTCAAGCCCAACGAAAACTTCAATCTGCGCTGGATCGGTGACTACAACGAAGAGGATTCCAGCGCCGGTACGCGCGTGCTGTACAACACCGGGCCGACCATCAATGGCGTCAATCTCTACTCGGCCCGTGCCGCCGCTGCCGGTGCGACGCTGGTCAACGGCTCGCACCGCAAGGTCAATCTGGACAGCGACCAGCACGTCACCGTGCATCAGGGCGGCACGTCGGTGGAGGCCAACTGGACCCTGCCGAGCGACTTCACCCTGACCTCGGTCAGCTCGTACCGCTTCTGGAATTTCACCCCGCGCAACGACGATGGCCTCAACGTGCCGGCGACCTACAACGCCGGTGTGTCGGTGGAGGACAAACAGTATTCCCAGGAATTTCGCCTCGCGTCGCCCAAGGGCGAGTTCTTCGATTACGTCCTCGGTGCCTACTATTTCGGCTCGGACCTGGACAACAAATCCTTCGCCTATTACGGCCCGCAGGCAGACATCTGGAACGGCACGCCACGGGGCGCGCTGGCCAACGTCAACAGTGTCGGTCGTGGCCACATCAAGACCGACAGCTTCGCGCTGTTCGCCCAAGGCACCTGGCACCTGACCCCGCGTCTGGATTTCACCGCCGGGGTGCGTGGCACTTATGAAGAGAAGAACGCCTGGGTCAATCGTGATGCGCCGGTCGGTGGCGCCGCTGTCACGGGTGCCGCAGCCACCGCGCGACGTGGCCGGACCGGCGCCTACGATTCCGGCGACCTGAATCAGTACAGCTCCAGCCCGTCCGGATTGCTCAACCTCAGCTATCGCTTCACCGATGATCTGCTCGGCTACGCCACCTTGTCTCACGGCGAAAAATCCGGCGGGGTCAACCTTGTGGTCGGCTCGGCCCCGACCGCTGGCGCCGACTCGCTGCTGATCGGCACCGAGCGCGCCAACAACGCCGAACTCGGCTTCAAGAGCACGCTGTGGGGTCGCCGTTTGCAGCTCAACGCCAACGTGTTCTGGACTCAGGTCAACGCTTACCAGACCAACGCCTACGACGACGTCAACCGTGTGCAATACCTGACCAACGCCGGCTCGGTGCGCTCGCGCGGGGTGGAATTCGAAAGCACCTTGATCCCGCTGCGCGGCCTGACGCTGAACTTCAACGGCTCGTACAACGACGTCAGCTATCTCTCCTACAAGGACGCGCCGTGCCCGCCTGAAGTCAGCCAGGCACCGGGTGCTCCGGCCTCGTGCGACCTCAGCGGCCATCAGGTGGTCGGCGCCTCGAAATGGATCGGCAACGCCAACGGCAAGTACGAATGGAATCTGGATAACGGTCTGCAACCTTACGTCACCGGCAGCTACGCGTTCCGCTCCAAAGCGGTGGGCACGGTGGAAGATTCCGACTACGGCCAGATCCCGAGCTACGCGGTGGTCAATCTCTCCACCGGCCTGCGCGGCGATTTCAATCAGGGTCAGTGGGACGTCTCCCTGTGGCTGAAAAACGCCTTCGACAAAACCTACTACACGACCCTGTGGACCGGCGGCAACGGCGGCTATGAAGGCCTGCTCGGCACGCCGCGCACCCTCGGCGTCACCGGTCGCTACGACTTCTGATCGATCCTTCAAGGAGCTGCATCATGTTGCGCATCAAAACCGCTTTACCGGTGTTGCTGTCCGGCGCAGTGCTCAGTGCCGGGGCGGTCGCCGCACCCAGCGTCTACCCCACCGGCGTCACCCGTTACGACCCGGCCAAGGCCTTCAATCAGTATGTGATCTTCAGCGGTGCCGACAAGCAGACGCACCTGATCGACATGAACGGCAACGAGGTCAAGAACTGGCCGCAGTCGGGTTTCCCGTCGGCGATCATCGATCCGAAACTGGTCGGTGGCGAGCGCGGTCATGTGTTGCTGCAACTGAGCGAAAAGGATCCGGGCAAGCTCGGTTCCGCCGGCAATGGCCTCGGTAATCAGAGCGTCGGCGAGCTGGACTGGAACGGCAAAGTCGTCTGGCAGTGGGGCGACAAGGCGCCCGGTGGTGCGGCGCAACAGCATCACGATCAGCGTCGCCTGAGCAACGGCAACACCGTGGTGCTGGCGAACAAGGTGCACAAGGTCAAAGGCTTCAAAGTGCCCGAGGTGATCGATGACGCGATCTATGAAGTCAGCCCCGCCGGCGCGGTGAAATGGCAGTGGCTGGCGTCGGATCACTTGAACGAATTCGGCTTCACTGCCGAGCAGTTGAAGCTGGTTCGCGCCAGTGAAAATCCGGATTACCTGCACATCAACAACCTCAGCCTGGTGGGGCCGAACAAGTGGTTCGATGGCGGCGACAAGCGCTTCAATCCGGACAACCTGTTGATCGATTCGCGCAACGCCAACTTCATCGCGATCATCGACAGGCAGAGCGGCAAAGTGGTGTGGCGACTGGGGCCGAATCTGCCGCTGACCAACCCGAAAACCGCGCAGAAAATCCCGCGCCCGGTGGACCAGTTCGTCGGCCAGCATGACGCGCACATCATCCCGGCCGGACTGCCCGGCGCGGGCAATCTGCTGGTGTTCGACAACCAGGGTTCGGCGGGTTACCCGAACGTCACGCTGGGGCTGATTTCCGGTTCGCGGGTGCTGGAGATCGACCCGGTGAAAAATGAAATCGTCTGGCAGTACAGCGCGGCCAATTCGAAGCAGCCGGGGTGGGCGTTCTACAGCTCGTTCATCAGCAGCGCGCGGCGCTTGCCCAACGGCAATACGCTGATCGATGAAGGCATGAACGGGCGGTTCTTCCAGGTGACAGCCAGCGGTGAAAATGTCTGGGAATACGTCAGCCCTTATCTGGGCAAGGCACCGGGCAGCGACGCGATCAGCAACTGGGTCTATCGGGCCCTTCCTGTGAGTTATGACTGGGTGCCGGCAGGAACGCCGCGCTCGGAAACGGCAGTGATCGCGCCGGCCATTGGTGTGCAACAAACCAATGCCAGTGGTTAGTTATTAAGAGTCTTCCGAATCGAAATAAGTTATGAGCGACATGAATAGTGCATATAGCAATTTCGTTGAAAAGTCGCGTGGACAATAAATGAATGTCCAACCATCCTGAGTGTCGTGAGTTTCCAGGAGGAAACTTGCTCTCATCGGAAGACACTTATCCAACGATAAAGGAAATCTCGTTATGTCGAGCATTAATGGCAACTATGTAAACGCTAACGCTGGCGCCAAACTGACGATCACCGATGGCAACGACTCCAACGGCACCTTCAGCGGCAAGTTCAGCCAGAACGGCGTGAACTACGACATCGCGTACGGTCACTACCACTTCCAGAACAGCACCGGGCAGCCTACGATCATTACTTTCGCGGCTCTGAATGACGGCACTGGCTATCAGTCCTGGACGCTGTTCTCGCCGGATCACAACTACTCGAAAGTTCGCGCGGTGGGTTCGCGTACCAACTTTGACGGTGATGTAGTCGGTCTGGCTGGGGAGTTTGTGAAGCAATAATAAATTCCGTAAATCGAAGGCCGATGCATTAAACATGCATCGGCCTTTTTGTTTGTCTTTTAAAAAGTTCGTCAACTATCACCTTGGTATTAGTTGTCACTGAATCCGGGGTCATCGATAACCCGATGCCTTGGATGAATACTTTTTATGCCGGGAAAGCATGTCGATTCCGGCGAATCGCTGGAAGCCTTGCAGGCCGTGGCTTTGGCGGAAATGACTGTTTCATATATTCCATAAACGTCTATTCATAACATGAAAGATTACTTTCGGAGATAAGCGTCTAGCCCAATGATTGACCCATCGATCACGCCGTGGGGGATTCAACAAGCGGCGAATCGGCTACGCGAAAAAACGCAAAGAGACCGCAGGGAGTAAATCAATGGGCAATGTCCAGACCGCCGCCAGTGCACAGGAGGTGCTGTGGCGCCAGGCGCCGAGCGGCGAGTTGGTCGATCTCGGCCGGCCCCATCGTGTGCCATTGGGGCAGCTGCGTTTGCAGCGCGCGCCCAAGGGCATTCTGAGCCGCCGCGAAACGATTCTGCTCGGCGTTCTGGCGCTGGTGGTGCATGGCGCGGTGATCTACTGGATCAACCAGCATCCGACACCGGCGCTGCCGATCGTGCCGCCGGAAATTCCACCGATGACCATCGAGTTTTCGCGCCCGGCACCACCGGCACCACCTGTGGTTGTACCGCCGCCACCGGCACCTGTGGTCGAGCCACCGCCGCCAGTGGAAGACGAACTGGCAACCAAGCCACCACCGAAACCGAAGCCGATTCCCAAGCCGAAACCGGTCGCCAAACCTGTACCGAAACCAGCGCCAAAAGCGGTCGAGCAACCACCGGCTCCGCCACAACCGGCCGCTCCGGTCGCCGCGCCAGCGCCACCTGCACCACCGGCACCTGCTCCGGTGACGCCGGCCTCGGCCAACGCGGCGTACCTGAAGAACCCGGCACCGGAGTATCCGTCGCTGGCCCAGCGTCGCGGTTGGGAAGGCACGGTGTTGCTGCGGGTGCACGTGTTGGCCAGCGGCAAACCGGGCGAGATCCAGATTCAGAAAAGCAGTGGCCGGCAACAGCTCGACGACGCGGCGCTGGACGCCGTGAAGCGCTGGAGCTTCGTGCCGGCCAAGCAGGGTGATGTCGCCCAGGACGGCTGGGTCAGCGTACCCATCGATTTCAAGATTCATTAAACCGAAACCAATTTCGCGCTAAACGTTTACACGAGGGAACACATCATGACGTTACTGGCATCTCCACTGGAATCCATCGAAAGCGCGGTGATCTGGCTGCTGGTGGTCTTCTCTGTCGCCACCTGGGGCCTGGCATTGCTCAAGGCTGTGCAGTTCGGCCGGTTGAAGGCGCAGGATCGCAAATTTCACAAGCGCTTCTGGGCGGCGTCGAGTCTGGACTCCGCCGCCGAGTTGAGCGAAACCCAGCCCGGCGCAGCAGCGCGGGTGGCACAGGCCGGTTATGCGGCGATTCAAGTGGGCGAGGCGCCGCAGGCCAATGACCTGAGCCAGGCGATCAACCATCAGGATCGCCTCGAACGTGCCTTGCGTCAGCAGATCGTCCGCGAGCGTCGTTCGCTGGAAACCGGTCTGGCAGTGGTCGCGAGTATTGGCAGCACCTCGCCGTTCATTGGTCTGTTCGGCACGGTGTGGGGAATCATGGAAGCGTTGAAAGGCATCAGCGCGGCGGGTTCGGCGAGCCTGGAAACGGTCGCCGGTCCCATCGGTGCAGCGCTGGTCGCCACCGGGGTGGGGATCGCGGTCGCGGTGCCGGCGGTGCTGGTTTACAACTACTTTTTGCGTCGTCTGAAACTGACGGCGGCGGACCTGGACGACTTTGCCCACGACTTCTACAGCCTGGCGCAAAAGAGCGCGTTCCGCGTGTTGATCCACCCGACCGCGCACAAGGCAGCGGCCCAGGGCAACGCAACAAAAGTGAAGGAGGCGTCCTGATATGGCCTTCTCCACGCAAGACAGCGACGAGGTGCTGAGCGAGATCAACGTGACGCCGCTGGTGGACGTGATGCTGGTGCTGCTGGTGGTGTTCATCGTCACCGCGCCGCTTTTGACCAACGCGATACCGATCAACCTGCCGAAGACTGAAGCGGTGGCGCCGGTCGAGCAGAAAGACCCGTTGGTGGTGAGCATCGACGGTGCTGGAAAACTGTTTATCAACAAGGACGAAATCCAGCCGGATCTGCTGGAGTTCAACCTCAAGTCGGCCAAGGCCAAGGACCCGGAAGTGCGCGTGCAATTGCAGGCTGACGACGGGGTGAATTACGGCGAAGTGGCGCGAGCCATGGCTTCGATTGAGCGGGCGGGCATCACCAAGCTGTCGGTGATCACTGCGCGATAAGGGTTTCACGTTTTTTCCGGGGCCGTCTCCTTGGCAGGGTGCGGCCCCTTTTTTTGCTCAATGCTTAATATTCTTTTCAGGTCTTAATAAATATCTTCTTATTCCTTAACGAATATAAATCCCGTCCCTATACTCGTTCAGGAACAGACACGACGCAGGAGAGCTCCCCCATGCGCAACGAATCAATCCGTTATCTGATTGTGCCGGGCTGGCAAGGATCGCCAGAAGATCATTGGCAAACCCACTGGCAGAACAGCCTGCCCAACAGCGCGCGGGTGGAGCAGGCCGACTGGCTGACGCCGCGTCGTGAAGACTGGGTCGCTGCGCTGGCCGAGGCGATTGCCGCCGACAGCTCGCCGGTGATTCTCATCGCGCACAGCCTGGGCTGCATCACCGTGGCGCACTGGGCGGCCACCGCGCCGCTGCATCATTTGCGTCAAGTGCGCGGGGCATTGCTGGTAGCGCCGGCAGATGTCGAGCGCCCGGCGTGCGTGCCGGCACTGCGTAATTTCGCGCCGATCCCGACCGATCTGCTGCCCTTCCCGAGCCAGGTCGTCAGCTCCGACAACGACGCCGCCGTCAGCGCGCCGCGTGCGCTGGAACTGGCGCGCAACTGGGGCGCCGAGGCGGGAATTCTCGCAGGCGCCGGCCATATCAACGTGAAGTCCGGGCATCAACGCTGGGAGCAGGGCTTCGCTTATCTGTATCGCCTGCAAAACCGCATGGAACACCACGCCCGGCGCCGTGCCTGACCACTTTTATTTTTTCAACGCCCCCGTCTCCCGGCGATTTGGGGCGGGAGTCTGCCATGAGTTTTGAAACCTTCGGTCAGCCGTTGCTGACCTTTCCCGATGCGGAAAAAAGTCCCCTGAGCATTCGCGCCAAGGCGCTGGTGTTTGTCGATCCACGCTCGCGCCAGTTGCGCGAGGAAATGGCCCAACTCGCACCACGCTCGATCTCGGTGTTGATTCGCGGCGAGACCGGCACCGGCAAGGAATTGCTCGCTCGCCACATCCACCGCGCCAGTGATCGCAGCGGGCTGTTTGTCTCGGTCAATTGCGGCGCCATCAGCCCGACCTACGCCGATGCCGAATTGTTCGGCTACGCCGCCGGCAGCTACAGCGGCTCGGCCAGCAGTCGCGCCGGCTGGTTCGGCTCGGCCAACGGCGGCACCCTGTACCTGGACGAGATCGGCGACCTGCCACTGCCGATCCAGATCAAATTGCTTTCCGCTCTGGAAAACCACGAAGTCACCCGCGTCGGTGCGCATCAACCAAGCCCGGTGGACGTGCGACTGGTCGCTGCGACCAGCATCGATCTGGCGCAAGCGGTGGCGGCGGGGAAATTCCACGAGCGTCTTTATCACTATCTCAGCGAAGGGCATCTGGAACTGCCGGCATTGCGCGCGCGGGTCGGCGATATTCTGTCGTTGGCCGAGTACTTCCTCGGCATCTACAGCCAGCGCCTGGATCTGCCGGTGCCGCTGATCAGCGAAGCGGCGCAGCAGGTGCTCGAACAACACAGCTGGCCGGGCAACACCCGGGAGCTGGAAAACGTCATTCATTTTGCGCTGCTGGTGAGCACCGGCGACGAAATCCTGCCGGAGCACCTGAACCTGCCCGAGGTGTCTGGGCCGCTGGTTCAGATCGAGCGTCAGGTGGCGAGCGTGAGCCTCAACGGCACTGCCGACGAACGTAAGGCATTGAAAGAATTGCTGTTGAGCCTGAGCGAGGCGTTGTAACCATTTTGTTCAACATGAACAAAATGGAATATGAAGCTGAATAAACGTTATTGTCCGGGAATAAAAAATCCCGGTATTGTCCGCTTCACGCCAGCAGTAGCACATCGCTGGCACACGTATTAATGCCGTCGTCGATGACGACCGATTTTCGATAAGGACACTGCATGAAAAAGGTTCTGTTGTTTACCGCATTGGCGGCTGCTCTGACTGCTTCCCTGGCCCAGGCCGGCGAGAAACTGGTGGTTGCCGCGACGCCGGTGCCGCACGCCGAGATCCTCGAACTGATCAAGCCGACCCTCGCCAAAGAAGGCGTGGATCTGGAAATCAAGGTCTTCACCGACTACGTACAGCCGAACGTACAGGTAGGCGAGAAGCGTCTGGACGCCAACTACTTCCAGACCAAGCCTTACCTGGACAGCTTCAACGCCGGCAAATACAAGGACGACAAGGCCAAGTACCTGGTGACCGTGCAAGGTGTTCACGTTGAACCGTTCGGTGGCTACTCGAGCAAGTACAAGACCCTGGCCGAACTGCCGGACGGCGCCACCATCGCCATTCCGAACGAAGGCAGCAACAGCGGTCGTGCACTGATCCTGCTGCAGAAGGCCGGCCTGATCGAGCTGAAAGATCCTAAGAATGCTCTGGCCACGCCGAAAGACATCGCCAAGAACCCGCACAACTTCAAGTTCAAGGAACTGGAATCGGCCCTGCTGCCACGTGTTCTGAAAGAAGTCGATCTGGACATGATCAACACCAACTACGCGCTGGAAGCCAAGCTGAACCCGACCAAGGACGCCCTGGTGATCGAAGGTGCTGATTCGCCTTACGTGAACTTCCTGGTTGCCCGTGAAGACAACAAGAACAGCGACGCCATCAAGAAACTGGCCGCTGCCCTGACCAGCCCTGAAGTCAAAGCGTTCATCGAGAAGAAGTACAACGGCGCGGTACTGCCGGCGTTCTGATCCGACGCAACAGCAACCCCCTTCAAGGTTGAAAAAAAACGCCGATGACCAGTGATGGTCATCGGCGTTTTTTCTTGCGTGTGGATAACTCAGGCTGCGCTGGTTTTCAGCGCCCTGCGCAAAGCCACCAGCCATTTCACGAAATCCTGCGGGTCCGGTCGCTGCGGCACTTTTACGTCCATGTTCTCTTCCTTGTTATGGGGTTGGCCGGGGGAGTCTGGCCAAAAGCTGTTCGTCCTTGGAGGGCTTTTACGAAAAAAAGATCCGTCCTACAGCGAAAGGAAAAATAGCCTTCTTATTCTGTCGGGGCAAACCCGCAGGATAGTTTTTTGCGTGATATCAATATGCTTTAACGGTATTTAAATTCTTTTTCTTATACCTTTAAAGTCGGTGCCTGCCGGACAGTTACCCGCTGTCCATGGACTGCACTACCGCCGCTTACCGAGCGGCGTCAGGATGTTTCATGACCTTCGATTACGCATTTATCCTCAGCACCCTGCCGGCGTTTCTCAAGGCCGTGGGCGTGACGCTACAGGTCGGTTTGATCGCCATTGGCACCTCGCTGCTGGTGGCGCTGCTCAATGCGACGATTCTGGTGTTCCGCACGCCTTACCTGCAAAAACTGGTCGGGCTGTATGTGGAGCTGGCGCGCAACACGCCGCTGCTGATCCAGCTGTTCTTCGTCTACTTCGCGTTGCCGGCCCTGGGGATCAAGGTTTCCGGTTTCACTGCGGCGATCATCACCATGACTTTTCTCGGCGGCGCCTACCTCACCGAAGTGCTGCGCGCCGGCGTCGATGCGGTGCCCCAGGCGCAGCTTGAATCGGGCCGCTCAATCGGCCTGTCCCACGGTCAGTTGCTGCGCTACGTGATCCTGCCGCAAGCCGGAATCCTCAGCCTGCCGTCGCTGTTCGCCAACTTCATTTTCCTGCTCAAGGAGACCACCGTGGTCTCGGCCGTGGCGGTGCCGGAAATTCTCTACACCACCAAAAGCTACATTGCCCTCTACTACAAAACCTACGAAATGCTCGCCGTGCTGACGCTGATCTGCGTGCTGCTGTTCCTGCCGCTGTCGCTGCTGTTGAGCCGTCTGGAAAGGAGGCTCCAGCATGGCCAGTTCGGGTCTTGAACTGCTCTGGGTGTCGTTGCCGCAGTTGGCAAAAGGCGCCGGGCAAACCCTGTCGATCTCGTTCCTCAGTATCGCTATCAGCACCGTGGGCGGCGTGCTCTACGGCGTGCTGCGCACGCTCAACGTGACGTGGCTGAACGCGCTGCTGCGGATCTATCTGGAACTGTTCCGGGCGATCCCGGTGCTGGTCTGGTTGTACCTGCTGTTTTTCGGCCTGCCGATTTTCTTCGGTCTGAGCCTGCCGAGCTTCTGGTGTGCGGTGCTGGTGCTGTCGCTGTGGGGCGCCAGCGAGGTGGGCGAAGTGGCGCGCGGTGCGTTGCATTCGTTGCCGCGCGGGCAGCGTGAGGCGGGGCTGTCGATCGGTCTGAACGCGGCGCAACTCTACGGCTACGTGCTGCTGCCCCAGGCGCTGAAGCGCATGACGCCGCCGACCATCAACGTCTACACGCGGATCATCAAGACCAGTTCGCTGGCGGTGCTGATCGGCGTTGTCGATGTGATCAAGGTCGGCCAGCAGATCATCGAACGGACCTACGAATCGGTGCTGATCTACGGCGCGCTGTTCCTGTTTTTCTTTTTCATCTGCTACCCGCTGTCGGCCGCTTCGCGCGTGCTGGAGCGGCGCTGGACGCAAGCATGAGCGCATTGATCGAGTTTCAGGGTTTCAACAAATTCTTCGGCGAACAGCAGGTGCTCAAGGGCATCGACCTGCAAGTGAAGTCCGGCGAAGTCATCGTCATCCTCGGCCCCAGCGGCTGCGGCAAAAGCACCCTGCTGCGTTGCCTCAACGGACTGGAAACCGCCCACAGCGGTTCTCTGAAATTCGCCGGTCGTGAATTGCTGGACAAGGCCACCGACTGGCGCGAAGTGCGTCAGCAGATCGGCATGGTGTTCCAGAGTTATCACCTGTTTCCGCACATGAGCGTGCTCGACAACTTGCTGCTCGGCCCACTCAAAGTGCAGAAACGCGAACGCCGCGAAGCACAGCAGCAAGCTGAAGCGTTGCTTGAACGCGTGGGCCTGTCGGACAAGCGCGACGCCTACCCGCGCCAGCTCTCCGGTGGCCAGCAGCAACGCATCGCCATCGTCCGTTCGTTGTGCATGAACCCGCGGGTCATGCTCTTCGACGAAGTCACCGCCGCCCTTGATCCGGAGATGGTCAAGGAGGTGCTGGAGGTGATTCAGGGCCTGGCCCGCGAAGGCATGACCCTGTTGATCGTCACCCACGAAATGGCCTTCGCCCGCGCGGTGGCCGATCGCATCGTGTTCATGGATGGCGGGCGCATCCTTGAACAGAACCCGCCCGAGCTTTTCTTTACGAACCCGCAAACCGCACGCGCGCAGCAGTTCCTGGAGAAGTTCTCCTACGTTGAAGCGCTGACTTCAACGACTTCGCCCAAAACGACTCAACCCAAGGAACTGGAACTGCCATGAAAACTGCCAAAGCCCTATTTGCTTTACCGCTGATCAGCCTCGCGCTGCTGGCCGGCTGCAACAAGACCGAAGAACCGGCCAAGCCGAAAGTCGCCAGCGAAAGCACCGCGCCGGCCGGTTACCTGGACAAGATCAAGGCCCGCGACAAACTGATCGTCGGCGTGTTCACCGACAAACCGCCGTTCGGTTTCGTCAACGAAGCGGGGCGCTACGTCGGCTTCGATACCGACATCGGCCGTCAATTCGCCAAGGATCTGCTGGGCGATGAAAACAAGGTCGAGTTCGTGGCCGTGGAACCGGCGAGCCGCATTCCGTTCCTGCAAAGCGACAAGGTCGATCTGATCCTCGCCAACATGACCGTCACCCCGGAGCGCAAGGAAGCGGTGGAATTCACCAACCCGAACCTCAAAGTCGCGGTGCAGGCGCTGGTGCCCCAGGGCAGCGAGGTGAAGAAGCTGGATGATCTGGCGACCCGCACCACCATCGTCACCACCGGTACTACCGCCGATATCTGGCTGACCAAGAACCACCCGGACTGGAAACTGCTGAAATTCGAGAAAAACTCCGAGTCCCTGCAAGCCCTGGCCAACGGGCGTGGCGATGCCTACGCGCAGGACAATCTGGTGCTGTTCAGCTGGGCCAAGCAGAACCCGGGCTACCGCGTGCTGGACGAAAAACTTGGCGCCGAAGCGCCGATTGCACCGGCGGTGAAGAAGGGCAACATTGAACTGCGCGACTGGGTGAATACGGAGCTGGCCAAGCTGGGTGAGGAGAAATACCTGCTCAAGCTGTATGACCAATATGTGCGTAAGGAGCTGAGTGATGACACCAAGCCTGAGAGTGTGATTGTCGAAGGCGGGAAGTGGCAGGGTTAACTCCCTGACAGATGATCGTTCCCACGCTCCGCGTGGGAATGCAGCCCGTGACGCTCCGCGTCACTGGACGCGGAGCGTCCCCAGAGGCATTCCCACGCAGAGCGTGGGAACGATCAGATACGGTGTGGGATCGAGAGTGTGAGACTAATCAGGCCAGTTCCACGCCGGCTCATCCAGAATCCTCTGCCCGACGATTCCCGTCTGGCCGAGGGTTTTTTCCAGCACGATGCAATTGCATTCCGGGTCTTCCTGCAACGCCGAAATCAATCGTCGGGCATGGGACACCACCCATACCTGACACTGCTCCGACACGCGGATGATCAAGCGCGCCAGCGCCGGCAGCAGGTCCGGATGCAGGCTGGTTTCCGGCTCGTTCAGCACCATCAGCGACGGCGGGCGTGGCGTCAGCAGCGCGGCGACCAGCAGCAGATAGCGCAACGTGCCATCCGACAGTTCCGCCGCCGACAACGGCCGCAGCAATCCTTCCTGAAAGAATTCGATGGCGAAGCGACCGCCCGCCAGCGGTGCGATGTTCAGCCGTGCGCCGGGAAACGCATCGCTGATCGCCGCCTGCAGCGCCTCGGGATCGCCGATCTCGCGGATCGTCTGCAACGCCGCTGCCAGATCGCGCCCGTCGTGGTGCAGCACCGGCGTGCGCGTGCCCAGTTGCGGCTGGCGCACCGGGGCGTCGGCGTCGCTGCGAAAGTGATCGTAGAAGCGCCAGCGGCGGATGAACTCGCGCATCTGGAACACTTCCGGCGAGGTGCGCAGGCTGCCGACCTGATCGAACAGACTGTCGAAGTTCGGCGTGTATTGCGCCAGAACATCCCAGCCACGACCCTCACGGGCACGGATCATCGGCCCGTCGCGATCCACCAGTAGACTGGCCGGGCGATAGAGCGGCCCGGCCCAGATGCATTCCTTTTTGATTTCCGGGTCGAGGGAAAAGAACGAGAGGCTTGGCTCCGGCAAACCCAGGGCGATCGAATAGCTGAAATCTTCCCCGGCAAAGCCCAGACGCAGGCGCTTCACGCCTTGGCGCACGGTCGACTGAATCGGCACCTCGCCGTTGCGCATGCGCCGGCTGATGGTTTCCGGCCCGGCCCAGAAGGTCGAATCCAGCCCACCCTCCCGGGCCAGCGCATTGACCACGCCGCCCTGAGCGGTTTCTGCCAGCAGCCGCAGCGCCCGGTACAGATTGGACTTGCCGCTGCCGTTGGGGCCGGTGATCAGGTTCAGACGGCCCAGCGGAATCACCAATTTATTGATCGAGCGGTAATTGGCTACCGCGAGGGTCTTGAGCATTGAATCCTCGTTGATCGTTCCCACGCTGTGCGTGGGAATGCATCTGCGTCAAAGGCAGACGCGGAGCGTCCATGGCGGCGTTACCACGCAGAGCGTGGGAACGATTGCAGGGAGTATAAGATTCGCGCACACAGACTCGGAACCCTGTTCTAAGCTCACAGTCGTATCGTCACTTGCACGTTCGTACACAGGAAGGAGTCTGCATGGCGAGTCCCGGATTGAAAACAGCGGTCATGCTGAGTCTGTTCGCTTTGTTGAGCGCGTGCGGCGAGAAAAAGGCCCCCGCCGAATACCTGCCCAGGGTCTTCGTGCAGGAGGTCAACCCCGCCAATTACGCCGCCGCCGTGACCCTCACCGGCGATGTTCAGGCGCGCGTGCAGACCGAACTGTCGTTCCGGGTCGGTGGCAAGATCATCCAGCGCATGGTCGATGTCGGTGACCGCGTCTCGGCCAAACAAGTGCTGGCCAAGCTTGATCCGAAGGATTTGCAGACCAACGTCGATTCCGCCCAGGCCCAGGTAGTGGCCGAGCAGGCGCGGGTCAAACAGAGCGCAGCCGCGTTCGTCCGCCAGCAGAAACTGTTGCCCAAGGGCTACACCAGCCAGAGCGAATACGATTCGGCGCAGGCCGCCTTGCGCAGCAGCCAGAGTGCCTTGAGTGCAGCGCAGGCGCAGTTGGCCAATGCCAAGGATCAACTGAGCTACACCTCGCTGATCGCCGATGCGCCGGGCGTCATCACCGAGCGTCAGGCCGAAGTCGGCCAGGTGGTTCAAGCCACGGCACCGATTTTCAGCCTGGCCCGGGACGGCGACCGCGACGCCGTATTCAACGTTTACGAATCCCTGCTGGCCGAGCGGCCGGCGGAGCGTTCGATCGTCGTCAGCCTGCTCGACAACCCCGCCATCAAGACCACCGGCACCGTGCGCGAAATCACCCCGGCGGTGTCTGCGCAGTCCGGCACGGTGCAGGTCAAGGTCAGCCTCGACAGCCTGCCGCAAGGGATGCAACTGGGCTCGGTGGTGAGCGCCACGGCCAAGGGCACCGGCAAGTCGGCCGTTGAATTACCGTGGTCGGCGCTGACCAAGAACGTCAGCGATCCGGCGGTGTGGATGGTCGACGACAAAGGCGAAGCGCAGTTGCACAACGTCACCGTCAGCCGCTACCTGATCGGCAAGGTCATCATCAGCGAGGGCCTCAAGGGCGGGGAAAAAGTCATTGTTGCGGGTGGGCAGTTGCTGCATCCGGGCATGAAGGTCGAAATTGCCGAAAACACCTACAAGGATCTGCAACCGGGAGCACAGCCATGAAGCGTCTGGGGCTGTTATCCATTGGCGTGTTGCTGGCCGCCTGCTCGAAAAGCGAACCACCGCCGGAGCCGGTACGGCCGGTGTTGTCGGTCAAGGTCGAAGCGATGAGCGAGGAAAACCTCGGGCGTTTCGCCGGCAGCATTCAGGCGCGCTATGAAAGCAACACCGGTTTTCGTGTCGGCGGGCGCATTGCCAGCCGTAACGTCGATGTCGGTACCGAAGTGCAGAAGGGCACGCTGCTCGCCACCCTCGATCCGTCCGATCAGCAAAACCAGCTGCGTTCGGCCCAGGGCGATCTGGCCAAGGTTCAGGCACAACTGATCAACGCCCAGGCCAATGCCCGCCGTCAGCAAGCGCTGTTCGACCGTGGCGTCGGGGCGCAGGCGCAACTGGACATTGCCATGACGGACCTGAAAACCACCCAGGCCTCGCTGGATCAGGCGCGGGCGGCGGTCAATCAAAGCAAGGATCAACTCGATTACACCGAACTGCGCTCCGATCACAAAGCTGTGGTCACCGCGTGGAACGCCGAGGCCGGGCAAGTGGTGACGGCGGGCCAGCAAGTGGTGACCCTGGCGCAACCGGACATCAAGGAAGCCGTGATCGATCTGCCGGACACTCTGGTCGATGAGATCCCGTCCGACGTGGTGTTTCTGGTGGCCGGGCAGCTCGACCCGAGCATCAACACCACGGCCACCCTGCGCGAGATCGAACCGCAGGCACAAAGTGCGACACGCACCCGACGCGCACGGCTGACCCTGGCCAACACGCCTGACGGCTTCCGGCTCGGCACCGCAATCAGCGTCACCCTCAGCTCGGCGATCAAGCCGCGTATCGAATTGCCAGCCACGGCGTTGCAGGAGGTCGACGGGAAACCGCGAATCTGGGTCATCGACACCCAAAGCAAGACCGTCAACCCGCGCGACGTCAGCGTGATCAGCCGCACCGACAGCAGCGTGGTGCTCGCAGGGGGCGTGAAGAACGGCGAGCGTGTGGTCAGCGCCGGCGTCAACAGTCTCAAACCCGGACAATCCGTGAAACTTGACGAGGACAGTCAATGAAAGGCTCTTTCAATCTCTCCGAATGGGCCCTCAAGCATCAGTCTTTCGTCTGGTATCTGATGTTCGTCGGATTGCTCATGGGGGTGTTTTCCTACTTCAATCTGGGGCGCGAGGAAGACCCGTCGTTCACCATCAAGACCATGGTGATCCAGACCAAATGGCCGGGCGCGACCCAGGAAGAAACCCTCAAGCAGGTCACCGACCGCATCGAGAAAAAACTCGAAGAACTCGACTCCCTCGACTACGTGAAAAGCTACACGCGCCCCGGCGAATCGACGGTGTACGTGTACCTGCGCGACACCACCAGCGCCAAGGACATTCCGGAAATCTGGTACCAGGTGCGCAAGAAGATCGACGATATTCGCGGGCAATTTCCGCAAGGCATTCAGGGGCCGGGATTCAACGACGAATTCGGTGACGTGTTCGGCTCGGTCTACGCCTTCACCGCCGACGGCCTGACCATGCGTCAGTTGCGCGATTACGTGGAACAGGCGCGGGCCGAGATCCGCAATGTGCCGGGGCTGGGCAAGATCGAAATGATCGGCCAGCAGGACGAAGTGATCTATCTGAACTTCTCGACCCGCAAACTCGCGGCGCTGGGCATTGATCAGCGTCAGGTGGTGCAGAGCCTGCAATCGCAGAACGCGGTGACTCCGGCCGGTGTCATCGAGGCGGGGCCCGAGCGGATTTCCGTGCGGACTTCGGGGCAGTTCGCTTCGGAGAAAGACCTGGCCGAGGTCAATCTCAAACTCAACGACCGTTTCTATCGTCTGGCGGACGTGGCCGACATCACCCGTGGTTACGTCGACCCGGCCACACCGGAATTCCGTTTCGACGGCAAGCCGGCGATCGGTCTGGCGATTGCCATGCAGAAGGGCGGCAACGTCCAGGAGTTCGGCAAGGCCCTGCATAAGCGCATCGATGAACTGACCGCAGATCTGCCGGTTGGCGTGGGCGTACACACGGTGTCCGATCAGGCAGTGGTGGTGGAGGAAGCAGTTGGCGGCTTCACCAGTGCGTTGTTCGAAGCGGTGGTGATCGTGCTGGTGGTCAGCTTCATCAGCCTCGGCGTGCGCGCCGGGCTGGTGGTGGCGTGCTCGATCCCGCTGGTGCTGGCGATGGTGTTCGTGTTCATGGAATACAGCGGCATCACCATGCAGCGGATTTCCCTCGGCGCTCTGATCATCGCCCTCGGCCTGCTGGTGGACGACGCGATGATCACCGTGGAAATGATGGTCACGCGCCTGGAAATGGGCGAGAGCAAGGAGGAGGCCGCGACGTTCGCCTACACCTCGACCGCGTTCCCGATGCTCACCGGTACGCTGGTGACGGTCGCCGGTTTCGTCCCCATCGGCCTCAACGCCAGTTCTGCCGGCGAGTACACCTACACGCTGTTCGCGGTGATTGCCGTGGCGATGATCGTGTCCTGGATTGTGGCGGTGTTCTTCGCCCCGGTGATCGGCGTGCACATTCTCAGCACCAACGTGAAACCCCATGAAGCCGAACCGGGGCGCGTTGGCCGCGCATTCAATGGCGGTTTGCTGTGGTGCATGCGCAATCGCTGGTGGGCCATCGGCATCACCGTGCTGTTGTTTGTGCTGGCGGTGTTCTGCATGCGCTTTGTGCAGAATCAGTTTTTCCCGTCCTCGGATCGACCGGAAATCCTGGTCGACCTCAACCTGCCGCAGAACGCTTCGATTGACGAGACCCGCAAGGCCGTCGACAAGCTCGAAGCCACGCTCCAGGGCGACGCGGACATCGTGCGCTGGAGCACCTACATCGGTCAGGGGGCGATCCGTTTCTACCTGCCACTCGACCAGCAATTGCAGAACCCGTACTACGCGCAACTGGTGATCGTCAGCAAAGACTTCGAAGCCCGCGAGGCCCTGAGTCAGCGTCTGCGCGAACGGCTGCACAAGGACTTCGTCGGCATCGGCAGCTACGTGCAGGCGCTGGAAATGGGCCCGCCGGTGGGGCGTCCGATCCAGTACCGGATCAGCGGCAAGGACATCGATCAGGTGCGCAAGCACGCCATCGACCTGGCGACTGAACTGGACAAGAACGAGCACATCGGCGAGATCATTTACGACTGGAACGAGCCGGGCAAAGTCCTGCGTATCGACATCGCCCAGGACAAGGCGCGCCAGCTCGGGCTCTCGTCCGAAGACGTGGCGAACCTGATGAACAGCATCGTCAGTGGCGCGCCGCTGACCCAGGTCAACGACGACATCTACCTGATCAACGTGGTCGGTCGCGCGGTGAGTTCGGAACGCGGTACGCCGGAAACCCTGCAGAACCTGCAAATCGTCACGCCCAACGGCACGTCGATTCCGCTGCTGGCCTTCGCCACGGTTCGTTATGAGCTGGAGCAGCCGCTGGTGTGGCGTCGCGACCGCTTGCCGACCATCACCATCAAGGCGTCGGTGCGTGACGAGATTCAGCCGACCGATCTGGTGAAAATCCTCAAGCCATCGATTGATGACTTTGCGGCCAAATTACCCGTGGGCTACAAGGTCGCCACCGGTGGTACGGTCGAGGAGAGTGGCAAGGCCCAGGGGCCGATTGCCAAGGTGTTGCCGCTGATGCTGTTCCTGATGGCGACCTTCCTGATGATCCAGTTGCACAGCGTGCAGAAGCTGTTTCTGGTGGCCAGTGTCGCGCCGCTGGGGCTGATCGGCGTGGTGCTGGCGCTGGTGCCAACCGGCACGCCGATGGGCTTCGTGGCGATCCTCGGGATTCTGGCGCTGATCGGCATCATCATCCGCAACTCGGTGATCCTCGTGACCCAGATCGACGAGTTTGAGCGCAAAGGCTACGCGCCGTGGGATGCGGTGGTGGAAGCCACCGAACACCGCCGTCGCCCGATCCTGCTGACCGCCGCCGCGGCGAGCATGGGCATGATCCCGATTGCCCGGGAAGTGTTCTGGGGGCCGATGGCCTACGCGATGATCGGCGGGATCGTGATTGCGACCCTGCTGACGCTGCTGTTCCTGCCGGCGCTGTACGTGGCCTGGTACAAGATTCGCGAGCCGAAGAAAGAGGCGCAGTAAGGCGAGCGCCTTGCGCTCATCGCCAACTACACGGCTTTACGCCAGACACTCGCCAGCCAGGGCTGCTGCTCACGCGGCAGCCCCGCCGGCCGGTAGTAATGCTCCAGCTCGACAAAGCCGGCGGCGGTCAACAATCCGCGCCACGCTTGCAGGTCGTGATACGAGCCATAACGCGGCCCGTTCCAGCCCTCACGGTTATCCCCACGCGGGTTGGAACTGAACAACACGCCGCCCGGTTTCAATGTCCCGTGCAACTGCTTCAAGACCCGGGGCAACTCCTGCAACGGCACATGAAACAGCACCGCGTTGGCGAAGATCCCGTCGAAGCGTTCTGCGGGCAGGTCCAGCTTCAGAAAGTCCTGGCACCACACTTCACAGCCACTGTCTTCCCGCGCCATCTGCGCGAATTTTTCCGCGCCGTCGAGGCCGACGGCGACGTGGCCCATCCGGGTGAATGTCTGCAAATCCCGCCCCGGCCCGCAGCCGAAATCGAGAATGGAAAACGGCGCTTCAGCCTGGATGTGCCGCAGCAGGGCGTCGACGTTCTGGCTGACATCGTGATCGCGGGTGCCTTCACGAAAATCCTCGGCCACCGAGTTGTAATGGCCGAGGGTGGTGGCGGTGATCTGTTCGAGGTCGGTAGAGGTCTGCTTCATGGTCGTCATGGGCTGAAAGGAAGATCGGCAGACTATAAGCGCTTTCGCGGTTCAGAGGATCCAGATCCGGACAAAGCACAAAACGCCGGCTCAAGTGCAATACATATTTACCGCACCTGACCGTTCCCGATCGGTTGCAATAGCGCCCACGCGATAGACGACTAGCGCGATGTCTGCCCGATTTTTTCAGGGAGGTTTACTCAACAAGGATTTTTTCATGGGCAATACCCGCAAAACCTCCACCACGTCCTCCAGCCACTGCCTGGCAGACGCCATTGCACTGCGTAAAAGATCCGGTGCTGACTTTCCCGAGTACGAACCTGCGCACAAGAGTTTTCGGGACATGGATCAAACGGATGTGGAGGCCGTTCGCCAACCGGATATGCCAGACGCCGCAGTCATTGTTTCATCCTTGCCGACCGCCGAGGTCCTGTCGGGTCGTTTCGGGGACGGGGCGCTTGCGGACTATCGCCTGAAAGCGCCGGTCACTCTGCCTGCGCCTGATGCCCTGGGGTTGAGGGTTATCAAGGGACGCACGTTCGTCGATGTCGCCCCCGGCGAGATTGTCCAGGTTCGGCAAACCGCAGCGGGCGGTGAATATCGCGCGACCTTGATGTCCGAGTGGACGGCTTCGGGACCGGTCCTGTTCTTCGATCCGCACAGCAAGAAATGGTCGCCGGAACGGGCTCGGTCATCCGGCGACGCAGGCAATGTCATCGATATCGACATCGATGAGCTCATCCGCAATATCAGGAAAGATTCGGAAAAGCACAGTCGGGTTCACACCGGTATTGATGACGCGATCGAGCACGAGACTGCAAAGGAAGCCACGCTGATTGCACGGGGGCTGAAGCAGTTTCCACCGGAGCAGGCCGCATTGATTCGCACGGAGTTGCGAGTGGTCGAAAGCGTTTTCGCTGATGCCGTTCACGCCATCGGCTTGAAATACGACGGTGCCAGCGCGGTTTACGAAAGTTTTTTTGGCGCAGGGCACCAGGCCGTGGCGCAGCAGTTCTCTGACTCGGTGGCGCGAGGTCTTGCGCTTTCCAGGGAGTACCAAGGGACTTGGGGCGAGGAGAAGTTCTTCGCAGTGGAAACTGAAAACAACAGTGCCGCATGGATGTACAAGAAGGATTTCCATGGCCGCTTCTTCCTCAACCGCAAGTACATGCAGCAAGAGATTCTAGGCATGTCCCTGGGCCATGAAATGCTGCATACCAACCGCATCGATCGCTTCAGGACCATCGGTCCCAACGCCGCGGATTTCTTCTATCTGGGTGACAGCCAGCGTGGTTTGCTGAGTCTGGAGCCGCTGACCGTCTACGACATTCCGGAGCGCAGTGTTTCCGAAGTGATCATGCGCGGTGGATTGACAGTCGAGTACGTGAACGCTTTTACGGACGATCACGACAACCTGCTGTTCGGGATCAGTGATTATCTGGGGATCGGCGACGATCTGGATCTTCAGACGGCGGTCGGCCTGTTCAATGCAAATCCGGCGCTGCGCGCGCATTTGGCCGCGAACAACGCCGACAGCATTGTTTACGCGGCAAAAAGCATGCAGGCGCTGCATCGAAGCAAAACTGAATACGCGTGGCTCGACAGCCTGATCGATGATTGATGCCGGGGAGGGCAGCGCTCATCGATTGTTCTAGCGCTTGTTCAGCCCCCGCGCCAGGCGATCACCGCCCAGCTGAATCAGCGCCACCAGCGCCACCAGCAGCACGATCACCGTCAGCATGATCTGGCTGTCGAAGCGCTGATAGCCGTAGCGATAGGCAATGTCGCCCAGACCGCCGGCGCCAATCGCTCCGGCCATGGCCGAGGAGTTGATCATCGTCACCAGGGTGATGGTGAAACCGCCGACGATCCCCGGCAGCGCCTCGGGCAGCAGCACATGCCAGACGATGTGCCAGCGCCGGCAGCCCATGGCTTGCGCAGCTTCGATCAGGCCATAGTCGACTTCACGCAGGCTCACCTCGGCGATCCGCGCAAAGAACGGCGTGGCCGCAATGGTCAACGGCACGACCGCCGCCCAGACGCCGTAGGTGGTGCCGACGATCAGCCGGGTGAACGGAATCAGCGCGACCATCAGGATCAGAAACGGGATCGAGCGAAACAGGTTCACGAACGCACCCAGCGCGCGATTGAGCACCGGCGCTTCGTAGATCCCGCCCTTGTCGCTGGTGACCAGAATCACTGCCATCGGGATACCCGCCAGCAGTGCGATCAGCGACGACACGCCGACCATCAGAAACGTGTCGATAAAACCCTGCAGCAAGCGATCAAACCACATAACCCAGCACCTCCGTGCGTTGTGCCCACTGGCTGGCACGCTGACGCAATTCCTCGGCGTTCAGCTTTGATCCCGCCACCGCCAGCAGCAATTGCCCGAGCGCGTGGCCCTGAATCCGTTCCACGCCGCCTTGAAGCAATTTCACCCGGCCACCGAGCGCGGCGAACAGCGCGGCCAGATCCGGCTCATCCTGCTGGCTGCCGGTGAACTGCAAACGCAGCACCACGGCCGCGTCGGACGACGACGGTTGCGCCTGCAAACGGCTCTGCAATTCTTCGGGCAAGGCGTGTTGCAGCGGTGCGAGCAAGGTCTGGCTGACCTCGTGCTGCGGGTTGCCGAACACTTCCCAGACCGGGCCTTGCTCGACGATGCGGCCATGTTCCAGCACGACGACGCGGTCGCAGATTTCCCGGATCACCGCCATCTCGTGAGTGATCAGCACGATGGTCAGGCCCAGGCGTTTGTTGATCTCGCGCAGCAGCCCAAGGATCGACTGGGTGGTTTCCGGATCGAGGGCCGAAGTAGCTTCGTCACACAACAGAATGTCCGGGTCGTGCACCAGCGCGCGGGCGATGCCGACACGCTGTTTCTGCCCGCCGGAAAGCTGCGCCGGATACGCCTTGTGCTTGGCTTGCAGGCCCACCAGTTCCAGCAGTTCGCGAACCTTTTTCTCCCGTTGTTCCTTTGGGACGCCGGCGACTTTCAGTGGCAGTTCGACGTTCTGCCACACCGTTTTCGCCGACATCAGGTTGAAGTGCTGGAAGATCATGCCGATCCGCCGACGCAGGGCGACGAGGCGATCCTCGTCGTACTCGCCGATGTCCACCTGATCGATCAGCACCCGGCCCGAGGTCGGTTGTTCGAGGCGGTTGATGGTGCGGATCAGCGACGACTTGCCGGCGCCGCTGCGGCCGATGATGCCGAACACTTCACCGCGCTGGATCGCCAGGTCGATGCCTTGCAGCGCGGCGACCGGGCCTTGTTTGCCGTCGTAGGTTTTGCCGAGCCCGACGAAACGCACATGGGCGCGGTTCAGCTCGGGATGCAGTTCGGTGCGCTGTGCCAGCGCGGGTGGCTCTGGAAGATCCAGTCGCCGTTGAATGGCTGCCGTCATCCTCAGCTTTCCCAACCGGCCTGGTACAGCTTGCCGTGGGCCTTATCCAGTGCGGCGCGAACGGCCGGCGAATGCTGGTAGATGTCGACGAACTTGATCAGGCGCGGGTCGGTTTTGCTCTTCGGCTGGATCACGAACTGAATCACGTATTCCTTGTGGTCGAGGCCGTCGAACAGCAGCGCGGAGCCCGCATCGAACGTCTTCGCCAGACGGATGTAGGCCGGGTAGCCCTGGACCAGATCGGCGTCATCGTAGGCGCGCACCAGTTGCACGGCTTCGACTTGCAGGATCTTGATCTTCTTCGGATTGGCGACGATATCGTCTTCGGTGGCCTTGTAGCCGACGCCCGGTTTGAGGGTGATCAGACCGGCCTTGGCCAGCAGTTGCAGGCCGCGTCCGCTGTTGATCGGGTCGTTGGCGATGGCGACGCTGGCGCCCTCAGGCAGCTCGTCGAAGCTTTTGTATTTCTTCGAGTACAGGCCGACGTTGTTGATGATCCCCGGGGCGAATGGCACCAGGTCGAAACCGGAGGCGGCCTTGGCGTTTTCCAGGAACGGGATGTGCTGGAAGTAGTTCACGTCGATGTCGCCGGCGGCGAGACTGACGTTCGGCGCGATCCAGTCGGTGAACTCCACCAGCTCGACTTTCAGGCCTTGTTTGGAGGCTTCCTCGACGGCCGCTTCCAGCGGAATCGCGAACGCGGCGGTGGTGCCGATTTTCAACGGGGCATCGGCGGCGAACACCGCCGAGCTGAACAGGCCGAAGGCCAGGGCCAGTGCTTTGACTGGGTGGGACAGGAGCTTCTTGGTCATGGTGGTTTTCCAGTCAGTGAAATTAGCCTGATTCCCACGCAGAGCGTGGGAATGATCAGTGCCGGGGTTAGTGTCGGTAGTGGGCGCCGGTGTGTTGCTGCGGCAGGTGCGCTTCGCCGTGAAACAGTTTTTCCCGCAGGCTGCCGGTGTCGTACGCGGTCTTGTACGAGCCGCGTCGTTGCAGTTCCGGAATCACCAGATCGATGAAATCCACATAGCTTTCCGGGGTGACGATGCGGGTCAGGTTGAAGCCGTCGAGGCCGGTTTCGGCGATCCACGATTCCAGTTCATCCGCCACTTGCTGCGGCGAGCCGACCACGGTGATGTAGCGCCCGCCCAGAGCGTGCTGGTCGAGCAACTTGCGCCGGGTCCAGTCGTTGTTCTGCAGGTTCTTGGTGGCGGACTGGATCGCGTTGCTCTTGACGTACTGGATCGGTTCGTCGATTTCGTACTGGGAAAAATCGATCCCGGTGGACGCCGAAAAATGCGCCACGCCCGCTTCGGCGCTGGCGTAGCTCAGGTATTCGGCGTGCTTGGCCCAGGCCGCGTCTTCGGTCTCGCCGACGATCACGTTCAGGCCCATGAACACCTTGATGTCCTCGGGATTGCGACCCGCTTCGACGGCGCTGGCGCGGACCTTGTCCACCTGCACCTTGGTCGACGGCTTGTTCTGGCCGCTGATGAACACGCACTCGGCATGCCGCCCGGCGAACAGCAGACCGCGATCCGAACTGCCGGCCTGGAACAGCACCGGCGTGCGCTGCGGTGACGGTTCGCACAGGTGATAACCCTCGACCTGATAGAACTCGCCCTTGTGTTCGACCTTGTGCACCTTGTCCGGCTGCGCGTAGATCCGCTGCTGTGGATCGTTGAGCACCGCGCCGTTTTCCCAGCTGCCTTCCCAGAGTTTGTAGAGCACTTCGAGGTATTCGTCGGCCTGGTCGTAACGCCGGTCGTGCTCGACCTGTTCACTCAGGCCCATGGCCTTGGCGGCGCTGTCCAGGTAACCGGTGACGATGTTCCAGCCCACCCGCCCACGGCTCAGATGATCGAGGGTCGACATGCGTCGGGCGAACAGATACGGCGGCTCGTAGGTGAGGTTGGCGGTCAGGCCGAAACCCAGATTTTTGGTCACTGCGGACATCGCCGATACCAGCAGCAGCGGATCGTTGACCGGCAGCTGGATCGACTCTTTCAGCGTGACGTCCACCGAGTTCTGATAGACGTCGTACACGCCGACGATGTCGGCGATGAACAGCCCGTCGAACAGCCCGCGCTCCAGCAGTTGCGCCAGTTCGGTCCAGTACTCGATGGTCTTGTACTGGGTCGAGGTGTCGCGGGGATGGGTCCACAACCCGTGGTTGATGTGGCCGATGCAGTTCATGTTGAACGCATTGAGCAGGATCTTTTTCTTGCTCATCAGATGGTCCCTCGTAGCGGAGGGTTTTCATCGTTGAGGTAGTAATTGCCCACCGCGTGATACTTCCAGCGCACCGGGTCGTGCAGGGTGTGCACCCGGGCGTTGCGCCAGTGACGGTCGAGGCCGTGCTCGATCAGGGTGGCCTGGCTGCCGGCGAGTTCGAACAGGGTGCTGCCGGCGGCCAAGGAGATTTCGGTGCTAATCGCCCGTGCTTCGGCGACGGCAATCGAGGCTGCTGCAACGGTATCGGCGTTGGTCTCGGCCTGAGCGGCGTCGAGAAATTCGCCGGCGCGTTCGAGCAAGGCTTCGGTGGCATGCAGGCGAATGCTCAAGTGGCCGAAACTCTTGAGGGTCAGCGGGTCTTCGGTGGCCTTGTCGTTACCCGAATCGATCCATGGCCGGGTCTTGCTGCGCACGAAGTGCAGCGCATCTTCGTAAGCGGCGCGGGCGATGCCGGTGTCGATGGCGGCGTGAAGGATCTGCGCCAGCGGGCCGACCGGGGTCGGGCGTTCGAAGGCGCTCTGGAAAGGGATGACATCTTCGGCGGCGACGTACACGTCTTCGAACACCACCGAGCCGCTGCCGGTGGTGCGCTGGCCGAAGCCGCTCCAGTCGTCGATCACGGTCAGGCCTTTGCTGTCGCGCGGGACGAACGCCAGTTGCTGCACTCCGTTTTCATCGACTACCGACGTTGGAATCCGTTGGGCATAGATCGCACCGGTCGCATAGAACTTGCGACCGTTGATGCGAAAACCGTTGCCGTCGCGTTTGAGGCTGGTGACACGGTCATGGGCGGTCTTGGTGCCCAGTTCTGCCAGGGCATTGCCGAAGCGCTGGCCGGCGAGAACTTCGGCGTACAAACGTTTTTTCTGCTCGTGGCTGCCGTTCACCCGAAGCACTTCGAGGGCATAGAAATGGTTCTGCGGAATCTGCCCCAGCGAGCCATCGGCCCGGGCGATCAGGGCGATGACTTTGGCCAGGGTCACGTTGGACACGCCGGCGCCGCCGTATTCTTTGGGCACGCTGATACCCCACAGGCCGGAGCGGGAAAACACGTCGAGTTCCGGCAGCGGCAGGCGGCGTTCGCGATCGCGCAGGTTGCTGTCGCGCTGGAAGTCTTCGGCCAGGTCGCTGGCGACGATCAGGGCTTGCTCGTCGCTGGTGATGAGCGCGACGGGATGGGAAAAGGTCATGTGTTTCTCCAGAGATCTGGTCAAAAGTGTTCTGGTCGTCAGATCCAGGAATGGCGAGCCGGCAACTTGCCATTGAGGCGATAGGCGCCGACCGCGTGGTACTTCCAGCGCACCGGGTCGTGCAGGGTGTGCACCCGGGCGTTGCGCCAGTGACGGTCGAGATTGAATTCGGCGAGGGTGGCGCGGCTGCCGGCCAGTTCGAAGAGCTTTTCGCTGGCCAGCAGCGAGATCTCGGTGGTCAGCACCTTGGCTTCGGCCACGGCAATCGATGCGCGGGCGGCGGACTCGGCGGTCAGCGGTGCGGCATGCACCTGATCCAGCACTTGCCCGGCCTTGCGCAGCAGTGCTTCGGCAGCGTGCAGTTCGATTTTCAGTTTGCCGATGTCGGCGATCACGTAGAGATCGTCGCTGGCGCGTTCGACGTTGGCGTCGACCCACGGCCGGGCGCGGGTCTTGACGAATTCGATGGCGTCATCGATGGCGCCACGGGCGATGCCTGCGTCGATCGCCGCTTGAATCAGCTGCGACACTGCGCCTTGGGTGTTGGGCTTTTCGTTGATCTTCCAGTTGTCCACCACGAGCCCGGCATCGACTCGCACGTTGTTCAACAGGATCGTGCCGCTGGCGGTTGTACGCTGGCCGAAACCCGACCAGTCATCGACGATGCGCAATCCCGGCGTGCCGCGACGGACGAAAGCCAGGACTTGTTTGCCGTCATCGTTGAGCGCCTTGACCGCGACCCAGTGGGCGAACAGGGCGCCGGTGGAATAGAACTTCTGGCCGTTGATCACGTAGTCATCGCCGTCGGCGGTGATGCGCGCTTTCAATTCCAGGGTGTCCTTGGTACCGCGTTCAGGCCCGGCGTTACCGATGCGCCAGCCTTCCAGAACGCTCTGCAACAGCAGTTTTTTCTGCTGTTCGGTGGCGCTGCCGAGGATCAGGTTGATGATGCCGAACTGGTTCTGCGGGATCTGCCCCAGTGCCGGGTCGGCCGCGGAAATGATCGCGAACACCTCGGCCAGGGTGACGAAGGAAACCTGCGGCCCGCCGTACTCGCGCGGAATCGCGATGCTGCCGAGGCCGCTGCGGGTGAACTGTTCGATTTCCGACCACGGCAGCTTGCGCTGACGGTCACGTTTGGCGGCCTGCACGCGGGCGACTTGCGCCAGCTCATGGGCGGCCTTGATGGCTTGAGCGTCGTTGCGCAGCACTTGTGCGGGCAACAACAACGGGGCGATGTCCAGGTCACTCTGAACGTTTGCGTCTGCCAGACTGGACATCAGTGCCGCTCCTTGGCTGCACGCAATGCCCTGGCGATCTGCACTGGGGTGATTGTGTTCCGGACCATGCTACCTACCTCACATCTCATGAAAAACGCCGCAAAAGTGCGGCGAACGAAAGAATGTCCGGTGGTCCGGTTCATATACCCTAAGCGTGTATAAAATTTAAATAAACTAACTTTTAGGAATATGTATAGAAGGGGTCGTGGTCGGTCTGGTTAAGCGTGCGGTGGCGAGGGAATTCGTCCCTCGCCGACCGTCGATGCTCATTTTTTTCGCGGCTCTGCTGCCTTCAGCGTTTCCTTGAGCGGCACCTTGAGGTAGGGATTCACGCAACCGATCTTCAGCGTTCGCGGCGGTGCCCAGCGCGAGTTGTTGCCGACCCGGTCGAGGATGCAGTAGGTCACGTCCAGCCGCAGGTCCTCGCCGGCCTCGGTGATGATCGCCGGCGGCACCCAGACCTGAATCGGCTTGCCGATATCGGCCGGGGTGATGCGCGCCAGGTCCATCCGTACATCGCCCCAGCGCAGGGTGATGGCGTCGCCTTCGGCCATGTTCAGATAGGGCTCGATGGTCAGCGGGACGCCGCGTCTGATCTGGTTCGCGTTGACTCCCTGACGGCGAATGGTGTCGGGCAGGGTCACGGGGGCGAGTTGCTGGTTTTCGTCGCCACACAGCGCTGGAGGCTGCCCACCGGGGCAGTCGAGCTTGACCGTGACCCGCGCGGCTGCCGACAGCGATGGCCCGTGACCCACCCGCATGACCCGATAGTGGATGCGTGACGATCCGCTGGCGATGAAGCTTTCTGGCACTCGCAGGCTGACCGGGGCGGCGACGTCCTGTGCTGTCAGCACGTGAGAGGCGACGTAGCAGTTGTCCCAAAACAGTTCGATCAGATCGCCGGTGTCCATGTCCGGATAAGGGGGCACATCGACCAGCAGATGGGCCGCTGCCGCAAGGTTGATGCCGTTGTTTTGGAATGGCGCCAGGCTCGGCGCGGCCAGTTCGGGGATGTGCGAAGTGCGGGTCATGAAGTCCTCTCCTTGAAGCCTTGCAGCGAAATCCGTTTCTGAAAGTTCAAATGGCGTGAATTGCCCGGTAATAAAAACAGGGTCGTTCGGCCATTCGTTATTGGGTCTAGGTAATGTTATGGGGGCGCGATGAGTGACTAGATAAAAGTTCGCTGAATGGCGTGTCAACGGAGAGGATTAGTTAATTGAAGAATTACGGATTTATCAGAAGCTTCCTACGCGGATAAGGCACTCTACCTATTCTGCATAGCGAATCGGGCCACAGCTTTTGCCGGATTTTATTGTTCTGTCGTCGGTCGGTTTGTACAGCTGGAAATTTGCAGGGGGCGAACTTTAATCGCGGCGAGACTGTTGCAGGACATATATATGTAATGCAGTCGCTGGATTAAATTTTTTTATTGGGGAGGGTGTAAGCGAAACTTCCATCCATGGAAGTTTGTATTCGGGAAAGTTAACGGATCAGCCGTTGTTTCTGAACTTGCTGAGGAACTGTCGAGTGCGTTCTTCTTTCGGATTGGCAAACAACGCTTTCGCTTCACCTTGTTCGACGATCACGCCCTTGTCGAAAAACACCACGCGGTTGGCCACGTCACGGGCGAACGCCATTTCGTGGGTGACGATCACCATGGTGCGTTTCTCCTCGGCGAGGCCGCGGATGGTCGCCAGCACTTCACCTACCAGTTCCGGATCGAGGGCCGAGGTCGGCTCGTCGAACAGGATCACTTCCGGCTCCATCGCCAGCGCCCGGGCAATCGCCACGCGCTGTTGCTGGCCACCGGACAGGCGCCGTGGGTAGGCGTCTTCCTTGCCCGCCAGGCCGACCTTGGCCAGCAGCTTCTTGCCCAGGGCAATGGCTGCATCGCGGGGCGTCTTCTTGACCACGATCGGGCCTTCGATGACGTTTTCCAGAGCGGTGCGGTGCGGGAACAGGTTGAAGTTCTGGAACACGAAGCCCACGTGCTGGCGCAGGTTGCGCACCAGGCTCTGCTGCTGGTTCAGCGGGCGGCTGGTATCGATTTCGATATCGCCGACCTTGATCCGGCCGCTGGTGGGTTGCTCGAGGAAGTTCAGGCAACGCAGGAACGTGGTCTTGCCCGAGCCACTGGGGCCGATGATTGCCACGACCTCGCCTTCCTTCACCTCCAGATCAATGCCGTTGAGCACGACTTGACCCTTGAACTGCTTTGTCAGTTTTTCCACGACAATCATGGGGTCAGGACTCCTGGTCGTGCCGATTGACCCGCTCTTCCAACTTGTTCTGGAAGTGCGACAGCACCGTGGCCAGAATCCAGTAGATCAGCGCGGCGGCAAGATACATGGTGAAGACTTCGAAAGTCCGGGCGGTAATCAGCTGTGCCTGACGGAACAGCTCCGGCACCTGAATGGTGGCGGCCAGTGCGGTGTCCTTGACCAGCGAAATGAAGCTGTTGCCCAGCGGCGGCAAGGCCGTGCGCATCGCCTGCGGCAGGATGGCCCGGCGCAGGGTCTGTGCGCGGGTCATGCCGATGCTCGCAGCGGCTTCCCACTGGCCGCGTTCGATCGAACCGATCGCGGACCGCAGGATTTCACAGGCGTAGGCGGCCATGTTCAGCGAGAAGCCGATCAGTGCCGCCGGCAGCGGGTCGAGTTCCATGCCCAATTGCGGCAAGCCGTAATAGATCACGAACAGTTGCACCAGCAACGGCGTGCCGCGAAAGAACGACACGTAGATGCGGGCCAGCCAGCTGACCGACTTGAAACGCGACAGGCGCATCAACGCCAGGCCAAAGCCCAGCAGCAGGCCGAAGAACATGCCGCCGAGGCTGAGGATTACCGTGTAGTACGCGCCCTTCAACAGGAAGGGCGCGGAGTCCAGAGCGAGTTGGAAAGCTTCTTCCATTATTTGGTGACGTCAGCGTTGAAGTATTTCGTGGACAGCTTCTCAAGAGTGCCGTCGGCACGCAGTTCGTCGAGGGCCTTGTTCACGGCGGCCAGCAGTTCAGGCTCGCCTTTGCGCAGGGCAACACCGGCTTCCTGACGCGAGAAGGCTTCACCGGCAGCGACGGTTTTCGGCGCTTTCTTGGCGTATTCCAGTGCCGCCAGACGGTCGATCAGGATCGCGTCGGTACGGCCGTTGTTCAGGTCGGCGAACTTGGTCGGATCATCGTCGTAGGTGCGAACGTCGGCACCCGGCACGTTGGCGCGGACCCATTGTTCGTAGTTGGTGCCCAGACCCACGCCGACTTTCTTGCCGGACAGGTCAGCGGCGGATTTGATGTTCAGCGCGGCGGCCTTGTCTTTCAGCACCAGCGCCTGAATCCCGGAAACGGTGTACGGCTCGGAGAAGTCATACTTCTTCTTGCGCTCTTCGGAGATGGTCACTTGGTTAACCACGACGTCCAGACGCTTGGATTCGAGGGCTGCGAGGATGCCGTCCCATTTGGTCGGCTGAATCTTGGCCTTCACGCCCAGCTTCTTGGCCAGGGCTTCGGACAGCTCGACTTCGAAACCCGACAGCTTGCCGTCGGCATCGACGAAGCTGAACGGTGGGTAAGTGCCTTCCAGGCCGACGTTGATAACGCCTTTGTCCTTGATCTGTTGCAGTTGCTCACCGGCAACCGCCTGCCCCAGCAGACCGGCGCTCAGTGCCAGGCCCAGCGAACCTACCAGCAGATTTCGACGTAGTGCGGAAAGAATCATGACAAGCCCCTGTGTTTTCTTATGGAAGACGCTTAAGGAAAGTTGGCGAATCCGGGAATTGGACGACAGCGCTATCCTGCCTTAAAGCAGCTTATGCGTCTCTCGCGAAATTCGCCTGCGGCGAGACTATATGACGGTTCTTTTAGAATGGAAAATAATGAATTTTCCATTTGTTATTCTTGTGTGGAATATGTGTTTTTCGTATTTCGGTTGATCCCACACGCTGCGTGGGATCGCTTCAACGGCGGCAAGGGACGCGGAGCGTCCCGGGCTGCATTCCCACGCAGAGCGTGGGAACGAGTGCATCAGAGAAAGTCCTTGTACGCGAACAACGCCGGGGCGCCGCCGGTGTGCAGGAAGATGATCGGGCCGTCGTCGAAACGCCCGCGACCGATGCCGTCGAGCATCCCGGCCATGGCCTTGCCGGTGTATACCGGATCGAGCAGCACGGCGTCCTGACTCGCCAGCAGCTTCACCGCCGCCAGGGTTCCGGCGTTCGGCTCGCCGTAGCGCGGGCCGAAGTATTCGTCCCACAACTCGACCTTGAAGCTGTCCGGCAGCACCACACCCAGCAGGTCGGCGGTGCGTTCGGCCAGGCCCTGGACTTTCGGACGCTGATCTTCTTCGCTGCGCGAGACGGTCACGCCGATTACCGGCAGTTGCGGCAGGGCTTCGCTCAAGGCCAGCGCCAGACCGCTGTGAGTGCCGGCGCTGCCCGAGGCCAGAACCACGGCGGAGAATTGCAGGCCGGTGTCCTTGATCTGCTCAGCCAGCTCCAGACCGGCGCGCACGTAACCCAGCGCACCGAGGGCGTTGGAGCCACCGATCGGTACCAGATACGGCTTCTTGCCGTTGCTGCGCAGGCGCACGGCGAGGGCGGCCAGTTGTTCGTCGGCGTTGTCGAGGTTGTCGACCAGCTCGACCTTGGTGTCGAACAGGTCCAGCAGCAGGCGGTTGCCGTTGCCGGTGTAGTTGCTGTCGTCGGTGCCCAGCGGGTTCTCCAGCAGGGCCACGCAGCCCAGACCCAGTTTCGCGGCCAGCGCGGCGGTCTGGCGAACGTGGTTCGATTGCAGTGCGCCGGCGGTGATCAGCATGTCCGCGCCTTGGGCGAGGGCATCGGCGGCGAGGTATTCGAGCTTGCGCAGCTTGTTGCCGCCCATGGCCAGCGGCGTCAGGTCATCGCGCTTGATGTAGACATCGCGGCCGAGCCAGGTGGACAGGCGCTCGAGTTTTTCCAGTGGGGTCGGTTGGCCGAGCAGGTCGAGGCGGTTAAAGCGATCCAGCTGTTGTTTGATCGGTTGTGTGGACATGGTTCCGTACTGATGCAAGGAGATGTCAGGACTATAGGCACGCCGATTTACCGGGGCAACCGCCAATCGCTTATAGCCAAATGTGCTTAGCCCAGCACTATCGGTTCTTAATTCGCGCCCGTGGGGTTGCCGTAAAGTAGTCGCCGTTGACGCGGCCAGACAGTCCGGCCGCCCGTGAGGAGTCTTTACCGTGAGCGAGCGTTCCAGCCATTGGCAATTGCAGACCATAGTCAGCCAGCTGCGTACCGCGCGGGATCAGTGGCGGGCACAAAATGGCCGTGCTTCCGGCGAGCAGGGCGGACGCGAGTTGCCGTCCCGTGATGCGATGGCGCAAATCCTTGAAGCCCTGTGCGGCGCACTGTTTCCGATGCGGCTGGGCCCGGTGGATCTGCGTGAGGAAAGCGAGGATTTCTACGTCGGCCATACCCTCGACGTCGCGCTGAATGCATTGCTGGCTCAGGCACGACTCGAACTGCGTTACGTCGCCCGTCACAGCGCCCAGGCCGATACCGAAGTCGAGGCGCAGGCGATCAGGATCATCCAGGATTTCGCCCTCGCGTTGCCGGGCTTGCGCAGCCTGCTCGACACCGATGTGCTGGCCGCCTACCACGGCGATCCGGCGGCGCGCAGCGTGGATGAAGTGCTGCTGTGCTATCCGGGGATTCTGGCGGTGATTCACCATCGTCTGGCCCACCATTTGTATCGCGCGGGCCTGCCGCTGCTGGCGCGGATCAGCTCGGAAATCGCCCACTCGGCGACCGGCATCGATATTCACCCGGGCGCGCAGATCGGCCGCAGTTTCTTCATCGACCACGGGACCGGCGTGGTGATCGGCGAGACCGCGATCATCGGCGAGCGCGTCAGGATTTATCAGGCGGTGACCCTCGGCGCCAAACGCTTCCCGGCGGACGAGGACGGCCAGTTGCAGAAGGGCCATCCACGCCATCCGATCGTCGAGGACGACGTGGTGATCTACGCCGGGGCGACGATTCTCGGGCGGATCACCATCGGCAAAGGCTCGACCATCGGCGGCAACGTGTGGCTGACCCGCAGCGTGCCGGCCGGGTGCAACCTGACTCAGGCCAACCTGCAGCATGATGACGGGACGCAGAAGTAATTTTTCTGTCTGATCGTTCCCGCGCAACGCGGGAACGATCGTCCTCGCCACAGCGTCATACCCCCTCTTGAGCTAGCGTACGAAAGGTACCGCTGAGCCCTGCGATTAGTCCTGAGCGTACTATCCATGTTTAACTTGAACGTTCATTCAAGTTAAACCGGCGGTTCGCTGCCCGCTCACAACAGGAGGCTTGCCTTTGCTGAGTCCGATCATTTCAGCCATTTTCCAACCCCTTGAGGTGCACCGTTCATGAGTGCATCGTCCACCCCCGCCAGCGGTCTGGTGCGCATGAATCCGCCGGTGTTCTGGTTCGCCGCGACGGTGATCCTGCTGTTCGGCCTGACGGTCATCGCCATGCCGGAACAGGCCGGCGCCTGGCTTCTCGAAGCGCAAAACTGGGCGGCCAACACGGTCGGCTGGTACTACATGCTCGCGATGACCCTGTATCTGGTCTTCGTGGTGGTCACCGCGTTATCGGGCTACGGCAAGATCAAGCTCGGTGCCGACCACGACGAACCCGAATTCAGTTACCTGTCCTGGGCCGGCATGCTGTTCGCCGCCGGGATCAGCATCACGCTGTTTTTCTTCTGTGTGTCCGAGCCGCTGACCCACATGCTCCAGCCGCCCCAAGGCGAGGCCGGCACCGCGGAGGCGGCGCGTCAGGCGATGCAGATTCTGTTTCTGCACTGGGGCCTGCACGGCTGGGGCGTGTTCGCCTTCGTCGGCATGGCGCTGGCGTATTTCGCCTATCGGCATAACCTGCCGCTGGCCCTGCGTTCGGCGCTGTACCCGCTGATCGGCAAGCGCATCAACGGCCCCATCGGCTACGCGGTGGACGGCTTCGGCATCATCGCCACGGTGTTCGGCCTCGGTGCGGACATGGGCTTCGGCGTGCTCCATCTCAACTCGGGTCTGGACTACCTGTTCGGCATCGCCCACACCCAGTGGATTCAGGTCGGCCTGATCACGCTGATGATGGGCGCGGCGATCATCGTCGCCGTCTCGGGTGTGGATAAAGGCGTGCGGGTCATGTCCGACATCAACATGCTGCTGGCCTGTGCGCTGCTGCTGTTCGTGTTGTTCGCCGGCCCTACCCAGCATTTGCTCAACACCCTGATCCAGAATCTGGGCGACTACCTCGGCGCGTTGCCGATGAAGAGTTTCGACCTCTACGCCTACGACAAGCCGAGCGACTGGCTCGGCGGCTGGACGGTGTTCTACTGGGCCTGGTGGATCGCGTGGTCGCCGTTCGTGGGCCTGTTCATCGCACGGATTTCTCGTGGCCGGACCATCCGCGAATTCGTCTTCGGCGTGCTGCTGATTCCGCTCGGGTTCACCCTGGCGTGGATGTCGATCTTCGGCAACAGCGCCATCGACCAGGTGCTCAATCACGGTATGTCGGCGCTGGGTATGTCGGCCCTCGACAACCCGTCGATGACCCTTTACCTGCTGCTGGAAACCTACCCGTGGAGCAAAACCGTCATCGCGGTAACGGTGTTCATCAGCTTCGTGTTCTTCGTCACCTCCGCCGACTCCGGCACCGTAGTGCTCTCGACCCTGTCGGCCAAGGGCGGCAACCCGGATGAAGACGGTCCGAAATGGCTGCGGGTGTTCTGGGGTGCGATGACCGCGCTGGTGACCAGTGCGCTGCTGTTCTCCGGCAGCATCGATGCGCTGAAGTCGGCGGTGGTGCTGACCTCGTTGCCGTTCTCGCTGATTCTGCTGCTGATGATGTGGGGGCTGCACAAGGCGTTCTACCTGGAGTCGCAGAAGCAGATCGCGCAACTGCATTCGCTGGCGCCGGTGTCCGGCTCACGGCGTGGCAAGGGCGGATGGCGCCAGCGTCTGAGCCAGGCCGTGCACTTCCCGTCGCGCGACGAGGTGTACCGCTTCATGGACACCACGGTGAAACCGGCCATCGAAGAAGTGACGGCCGTGTTTGCCGAGAAAGGCCTGAACGTGGTCACCCAACCGGATCCGGCGCACGACAGCGTCAGTCTGGAAATCGGTCACGGCGAGCAGCACCCGTTCATTTATCAGGTGCAGATGCGCGGCTATTTCACGCCGTCGTTTGCCCGTGGCGGCATGGGCTCCAAGCAGCTCAACAATCGCCGCTACTACCGCGCCGAAGTGCATCTGAGCGAGGGCAGTCAGGACTACGACCTGGTCGGCTATACGAAAGAGCAGATCATCAACGACATCCTCGACCAGTACGAACGGCACATGCAGTTCCTGCATCTGGTGCGTTGATCGGGGCAGGGCGCCGGGACGATTCAGGTCTCGGCGCTCAGCACCATGAACAACACCATCGCCGCCAGCGGCACGCCATACACGGCGCTGCCGATCGCAATCTCCGAACCCAACGGCTGCCCGGCGTGGACCACGCCGACCGCACCATTGATCACCGTCAACGCCAGCCACAACGCCGCGAAGCCGTAGGCCAGCGTCTGCCGACTGAAGCCGATGCGCTCGCCGATGTAGAACATCAGCGCCAGCAGGATCAGGCCGAAGAAGATGATGATTGCGGTGTGCATGGGGAGGCCTGCGGCATAGTCGGTGTTTGGTCGGGCGCCTTCGCGGGCAAGTCGCACCGCCGCTCCCACAAGTGTTCTGCGTCCTCCACAGATTCTGTACGCAACACAGAACCTGTGGGAGCGGGCTTGCCCGCGAAGGCGCCACCTCGGTTTCATTTAGAGCATAGCCAAACCCGCCCACGCCACATTTGTCAGGTGCTTTCTCGCTCGATGACTTGGCATTGCAGCAGATTCAACCGCTGCACCTCCTCGCTCGGCAACACGCCAAGGCTTTCCAGCACCCGCGTTGCCGCCAGTACGCCGATCTCCAGCGCGGGCGGTTTGATGGTGCTCAGGCTTGGCAGCAGCATCTCGGCGAACGGGTAGTCGCCGAAGCCGAGGACGGCGCAGTCTTCTGGGATTTTTAGGCCGGCGCGTTGCCCGGCGAGCAGGCCGCCGGCGGCGAGGTTGTCGTTGGCGAAGATGATGGCGTCCGGGCGCGGTGAGGCATTCATCAGCGCTTGCATCGCTTGCTTGCCGGCCTCGAACGGGGCGCGATCGGCGTCGGGTGCGAATACCCAGGGCTCAAGTCCTAGCTCACGCACGGTCGCCGCATAGCCGTCACGGCGTTCCAGTGCGCTGAAGTCGCCGGGTGCGCTGTTCTGCACGAACGCGATGCGTCGATAGCCTTTGCCGTGCAGATAACGAGCGGCGCTGACACCCACTTCGAAGTGCGAAAAGCCGATCTGCATCGGCTCGCGATCCGGTTGGTAATCCCAGGTTTCGATCACCGGGATATCCGCTTCGGCGAGCATCTTTTCCGTGCCCGCGCTATGGAAATGACTGGTGACCACCAGCGCCGCCGGCGACCAGCCGAGGAACGCCCGCACGGCGTTTTCTTCCTGCTCGGTGCTGAAGTAACTCGAGGCCAGAAGCAGCTGATAACCGTGGCGGCTGAGGGTGTCGCTGAAACCCTGAATGGTGTTGGCGAAGATCGGCCCGGAGATGTTCGGGATCACCATGCCGACGATTTTCCCCCGCGCCGAGGCGAGCCCGCCGGCCACCAGATTCGGTACGTAACCCAGTTCGGCGACCACGGCCGCGATCCGTTCGCGACGTTCGGGCGAGACCTGTTCCGGCTGGTTGAAGTAGCGCGATACCGTGATCGCCGAAACACCAGCCTGGCGCGCCACCGCGTTGAGGGTCACGCGACCGGCGCCACGGCGTTTGCGGGGCTTTTCTTCGCTCAAGGCTCGATCCTTCTTAAAAACCAAAACGCATATAAAAGTAATTTTTCAGTATTGGACGGTCTATGTCCGGCTTGCCAATACTGGCGATGTTAGCGCTAACAAAGCGCGTTGTCTGCTACTCGCTCGAGCGAATGCCCAAGACACCGAGACAGGCGCTGTCGTCGCAGAACGGCAGCGGTTCAGGGCAACTTTTCGAGCGGGCAAATATGCACAACATTCCTGGGGCGACACACAAACTGGCGCAATCGATCCGCGCTGCGGGCTGGCTACTCACCGGGCTGGCCGCGCTGCCGCTGCCCGCCGCGTTCGCCGCCGACAGCACCGATCAGGAGCCGACACTCAAGTCCGTCACGGTCACCGCTACCCGCCGCGAAGAGTCGCTGCAAAAGGTCCCGGTGGCGGTGTCGGTGATCGACGGCGAGCAGCTGGAACGCGATAACCGCAACAGCGTGGCGAGCATCGTCCAGCAAGTGCCGTCGCTGAATTTCCGCACTGGCGCATCGAACAAGGACACCTCGTTGTTCGTGCGTGGCGTGGGGACGATTTCCACCTCGCCGGGCGTCGAGCCGACCGTGGCCACGGTAATCGATGGCGTGGTCTACGCCCGTCCCGGCCAGTCCACTCTCGATCTGTTGGACCTGGAGCGCGTCGAAGTCCTGCGCGGCCCGCAAGGCACGCTGTTCGGCAAGAACGCCTCGGCCGGCGTGCTGAACATCACCAGCAAGGCGCCGACCGCCGAGACCCATGGCTACATTGATCAGTCGTACTACAGCGGTAACGAAAGCCGTACCCGTTTCGGCATCGGCGGCAGCCTGATTCCGGACACGCTCAAGGGCTCGATCAGCACCTTGTTCGGCAGTTACGACGGTAACGTCGACAACAAGCACAACGGTCAGGAGGTCAACGGTTACAACCATCGCGGCGTGCGCGGCAAACTGGAATTCACTCCGAACGACGACATCACTTTCACCCTGATCGCCGACTACATGCAGTCCCACGATGACGGCCCCAACGGCGTAGTGACCAAGGCTCTGACCCCGGCCTTCGCCAATGCGTTGAGCCCGGTCGGCGCGACCAGCCACAACCGCGACATCAACACCGACACCCGTACCCACGTCGAAGACACCAACAAAGGCCTGTCCGGCCAACTCGACTGGCAACTCGGCGATTACACCCTGACCTCGATCACCGCGTGGCTTGGTTGGGACAACACCCAGTATCAGGACGGCGACCGCCTCGGCACGGTGACGACTGCGTTCCCCGGCACGGCGGACAAGGGTGACCTGGCCTTCGACCAGTACTCGCAGGAGCTGCGTCTGGCGTCGCCGAAAGGCGAGTTCCTCGAATACGTCGGCGGCCTGTTCTACATGCACGGCAAGGATGAAGAGACCTATCAACGCACCCTGACCACCACCACACGAACTGACCGCGGCGTCGCCGATTACAGCACCACCAGCGACAGCTACGCGGTGTTCGGCGAAAGCACGCTGAACTTCACCTCGGACTTCCGTGGCATCGCCGGCCTGCGCTACACCCACGACGATCTGGAATACGATCACCGTCGCGTCTCCACCTCCGCCACCACCGTCAGCGGCATTCAGCCAGCCACCCGCAGCTCCGGTTCGGTGGACGAGGATGGCTGGTCCGGCCGCCTCGGTTTGCAGTACGACCTGAGCGATACCGTCACCACTTATCTGACCTACTCGCGTGGCTACAAAGGCCCGGCCTACAACGTGTTCTTCAACATGCAGCCGCGCGATACCGAAGCGCTGAAACCGGAGACTTCCAACACCTGGGAGGCGGGGATCAAAGCCTCAAGCTGGAACAATCGCCTGACCACCAACCTCGCGGTTTTCCACAGCGACTACGACAACTACCAGGCGAACTTTTTCGACACCGTCGCCGGGCAAGTCGTAACGCGTCTGATCAACGCCGGCAGCGTGAGCACCGAGGGCGTGGAACTTGATTTCGCCCTGCAGGCGACTCAGCAACTGAAGTTCTCCGGTGCGCTGGCCTACACCCGTGCTCGCATCGACGAGTTCGCCTGCCCGGCGGGCGCGGCGGCGTCGTGCAACGTCAATGGCAAACCGTTGCCGTTCAGCCCGGACTGGAAAAGCTATGTGCGGGCCGACTACACGATCCCGCTGGATAACGGCCTGGATATCGAACTCGGCACCGATTACAGCTGGCAGAGCGAAGTGCAGTACGACATCAGCCAGAACGCCGACACCAAGCAAGGCGCCTACGGTCTCTGGAATGCCAGCGTGGCTCTGGCCGATTACACCAATGGCTGGCGCGTGGCGTTACTCGGCAAGAACCTCACCGACAAGTCGTATTCGCCATTGCTCGCCAGCGGTGGCAACTACATCTACCGCGCTGTGCCTCGCGACGACGAGCGCTACTTCGGCGTGCAACTGCGCAAGGACTTCTGAGATGAGCAGACAGCTGAAACTCGGCGCGTTCCTCATGGCCACCGGGCACCACGTCGCCGCGTGGCGTCACCCGGATGTGCCGGCCAACGCCGGGCTGGATTTCGCCCATTACAAACGCCTGGCGCAGATTGCCGAGGCAGCGAAGTTTGACACCTTGTTCGTCGCCGACAGCGTCGCCGCGCCAACCCAGGACATTGCCAGCCGCATGGCTCGTTCGGATCACTTCGAACCGCTGACCTTGCTCTCGGCCCTGAGCGCAGTGACCGAGCACATCGGCCTGATCGCTACCGCCACCACCAGCTACAACGAGCCGTACCACGTGGCGCGTAAATTCGCCTCCCTCGATCACCTGTCGGGCGGACGAGCGGGGTGGAACCTGGTGACCTCGGACAACGCCGCCGAAGCGCAGAATTTCGGCCGCGACGAACACATCGGCCACGCCGAACGCTACAGCCGCGCCCGGGAATTTCATCAGGTGGTGACCGGGCTTTGGGACAGTTGGCAGGACGACGCCTTCATCCGCGACAAGGCCAGCGGCGCGTATTACCACCCGGAAAAACTGCACGTGCTGAATCACGTCGGCGAGCACTTCAAGGTCAAAGGCCCGCTGAATGTCGCGCGTTCGCCACAGGGTCAGCCCGTGATCGTGCAGGCCGGCTCGTCGGAAACCGGGCGTGAACTGGCGGCGCAGACGGCCGAAGTGGTGTTCACCGCGCAGACCTCGCTGGCCAGCGCCCAGGCGTTTTACGCCGACCTCAAGGGACGCTTGCCGAAGTACGGACGCAGCGCCGATTCGCTGAAAATCATGCCCGGCGTGTTTGTCGTGGTCGGGCAGACGGAAGCCGAAGCGCAGGAAAAATATGAAACGTTTCAGCAATTGGTCGAACCCGAGGTTGGCGTCGCCCTTCTTGGGCGTATGCTGGGCAACTTCGATCTGTCGAAGTACCCGCTGGACGGGCCGCTGCCGGAGTTGCCGCTGACTGACAGCGGCCAGCAAAGCCGACAGAAACTGCTGACCGAACTGGCCGGCCGGGAGCATCTGACCCTGGCCGAACTGGGTCGCAGAATCGCTGGCGGTCGCGGGCATTACAGCGTCGTCGGCACACCGGCGCAGATTGCCGACCGTTTGCAGGAATGGTTCGAGCAGGGCGCGGCGGATGGCTTCAACGTGCTGGTGCCGCACCTGCCCGGTGGGCTCGAAGACTTCGCCAATGGCGTGGTCCCGGAACTGCAACGGCGTGGGCTGTTCAGAACCGAATACGAGGGTCGGACCTTGCGCCAGAACCTTGGCCTTGCCCGGCCCGGCAACAGATTTGCGTAGCAATCGACACCCGATTCAAGACCGACAAGAGAGGATTCGATGACTTACACCGCTGCCGAGAATCGCTACAACTCCATCCCTTACCGCCGCGTCGGACGCAGCGGTCTGGTGCTGCCGGCGCTGTCCCTTGGCCTGTGGCACAACTTCGGCGACAGCACGCCGATCGACACCCAGCGCTCGTTGCTGCGCACGGCGTTCGATCTGGGGATCAACCACTTCGACCTGGCCAACAACTATGGCCCGCCCTACGGCAGCGCCGAGATCAACTTCGGCCGTCTGCTGCGCGAAGACTTCAAGCAGTATCGCGACGAACTGATCATCTCCAGCAAGGCCGGCTGGGACATGTGGCCCGGCCCTTACGGCCAGGGCGGCGGCTCGCGCAAATACGTGCTGGCCAGCCTCGACCAGAGCCTGCAACGCCTCGGTCTGGACTATGTGGATATCTTCTATTCGCACCGCTTCGACCCGGACACCCCGCTGGAAGAAACCGCGAGCGCCCTTGCCACTGCGGTGCAGCAGGGCAAGGCGTTGTACATCGGCATCTCTTCGTACTCCGGGGTGAAAACCCGCGAAATCGCGGCGTTGCTCAAAGAGTGGAAAGTGCCGCTGCTGATCCATCAGCCGGCGTACAACCTGCTCAACCGCTGGGTGGAAAAGGATCTGCTCGACACCACCGACGAACTCGGCACCGGCGTGATTGCCTTCACTCCGCTGGCGCAAGGTCTGCTGACCGACAAATACCTCAACGGCGTGCCGGCGGATGCGCGGGTCAATCGTCCGGGCGGTGGTTCGTTGCTGTCTTCGCACTTGTCCGAGGCCAACATTGCTCATGTGCGGGCGTTGAATGAAATCGCCAAACGTCGTGGGCAGAGCCTGGCGCAACTGGCGTTGGCGTGGACGCTGCGGGATCCGCGAGTGACCTCGGCGCTGATCGGCGCGAGTCGGCCGGAGCAGATTATCGAGAACGTCGGGGCGTTGAAGAATCTGAGCTTCAGTGCTGAGGAATTGGCGGAGATTGACCGGTTTGCCCAGGAGGGCGGGATCAATCTTTGGGAGAAGCCTTCTACGGCTGAGTAACGACACACTGATGATCGTTCCCACGTAGAGCGTGGGAACGATCAACGTAAAGGCTCAACGAAAAAACGGTACATCCCCCAACACCGTAGCCCGCTGCATCACCCGCCGCGCCGGCCGGTAGTCATCCACCGCGTAATGCTGCGTCACACGGTTGTCCCAGAATGCAATGTCATCCTTCTGCCAGCGCCAGCGAATGGTGAATTCCGGCCGCGTCGCATGCGCGAACAAGAACTTCAACACCGCTTCGCTCTCGGTCTCCGACAGCTCATTGATCTTCGACGTGAACCCTTCGCTGACGAACAGCGAACGCCGTCCGCTCACCGGATGCGTGCGAATCACCGGGTGCGACAACGGTGGATTCTTGCGCCGTGCCGCTTCCCACTGCGCCAGTGCTTCCGGCGTGTTGCCGTAGCGTTCCAGCGGAAACGAGCGGGTGAAATCGTGAGTCGCGGTCAGCCCTTCGAGCAGCGCTTTCATCGGCGCCGACAGCGCTTCATACGCGGCAATCCCGCTGGCCCACAATGTGTCGCCACCGAATTCCGGCAACAGCTTGGCGCTGAGCACCGCGCCCATGGCCGGGGTCGGCAAGAAGGTCACGTCGGTGTGCCAGATCGCGTTGTCGCGCACGTCGGTGACAGCGGTGTCGAGGATCAGCACTTCCGGCTGTTCCGGCACGTTCGGGTAGATCGGGTGAATGTGCAGATCGCCAAAGTAGGCTGCGAAACGCGCTTGTTGCGAAGGCTCGATCGGCTGATTGCGGAAGAACAGCACCTGGTATTTGAGCAGTGCCTGCTCGATGGCGTCGCGCTGTTCCAGGTTCAGCGGCTGGCTGATGTCGACGCCGCTGATCTGTGCGCCGAGGGCCGAGCTTAACGGGGTGATGTTCAGGCTGCTCATGGTGGTTCTCTTCAATTCCGGGGCCCCGAAACTGTCGGGGTAGTCAGTGCTGAAAAATCAGTGGGCCTGGCCGTGCCACGGCACCAGTTTGCGTTGCAGGGCGCGCAGGCCCATTTCCATGGCGAAGGCGATCAGGGCGATGACCAGAATCCCCAGCACCACCACATCGGTGACCAGGAACTGCGCAGCAGACTGCACCATGAAGCCCAGGCCGCTGGTGGCCGCGATCAGTTCGGCAGCGACCAGCGTCGACCAGCCGACACCCAGACCAATGCGCACACCGGTCAGAATGTCCGGCAGGGCGCTTGGCAAAATTACGTGGCGGATCAGTTGTGCGCGAGTGGCGCCCAGCGACTGTGCGGCGCGCAATTTGGCCGGGTCGACGGTGCGCACGCCGGTGGCGGTGGCGATCGCGATCGGAGCGAAAATCGCCAGATAGATCAGCAGCACTTTCGACAACTCGCCGATGCCGCACCAGATCACGATCAGCGGCAGATAGGCGAGTGGCGGAATCGGCCGGTAGAACTCGATCAGCGGATCCAGCACGCCACGGGCGATGCGGTTGGCGCCGATGGCAATGCCCACCGGCACGGCGGTCAGAATCGCAAAACCGAGGCCCAGGCCGATGCGGCTCAGACTGGCGCCCAGGTGCTGCCACAACGTCGAATCCATGTAGCCCGTGGTCGCCAGCAACCAGCCTTTTTGCAGCACGGCGGACGGTGGCGGCAGGAACAACGGTTCGATCAGGCCGGTGGCCGTCACGGCCCACCAGATCACCAGCAACGCGAACAGGGTCAGCAGGCTGATCCAGCGTGTGCTGAGGCTGCGGCGTACGGGAATCACCACCGTCGTGGCGGCGGGTTTTACTGCGGTGGCGGAAACGTCGTAACTGCTCATGCGCGCTCCTGCCGCTGAACGGCGCTGCGTTGCGAGAACACTTTGGCGAGCACGTGTTCGCGGGTTTCGATGAAGCGCGGATCGGACTTGATCGCCCGCGCCGATTCGCCGGCGGCGTAGCGCTGGCCGAAGTCGAGGTGCAGACGCTCGACGATCTGCCCCGGATTCGGCGCCAGCAGAATCAGGTCAGTGGCGAGGAACACCGCTTCTTCAATGTCGTGGGTAATCAGGAACACCGGTTTGGCGGTGCGTTGCCAGACTTGCAGCAACAGCTCCTGCATCTGTTCCCGGGTGAAGGCGTCGAGGGCGCCGAAGGGCTCGTCCATCAGCAATACGCGCGGATCGGCTGCGAGGGCGCGGGCCAGGCCAACACGCTGCTTCTGGCCGCCGGAAAGCTGCCAGATCCGACGATGTTCAAAACCGGAAAGGTCGACCAGCGCGAGCATTTCCCGCGCGCGCTGTTCGCGTTTGTCCTTGGCCACACCGGCCAGTTCGAGACCGAAGGCAACGTTGGCCAGCACGTCCTGCCAAGGCAGCAGGGCGTCGTCCTGGAACACCACGCCGCGCTCGGCGCTCGGGCCTTTGACCGGCACGTTGTCGAGGGTGATACGGCCGGCGCTCGGTTCGACGAAGCCGGCAATCAGGTTCAACAGCGAAGTCTTGCCACTGCCGGACGGGCCGAGGGCCACCAGCAATTGCTGAGGGCCGAGGGTCAGGGAAATGTCGGACAGTACCGGTTCCGGGCTGCCGGGGTACTGTGCGCTGATGCGCTCCAGCTGTAGCAAGGCCATCGCAATTAACTCCCGATCAGTTGGTGATGTACTTGGCGCTGACGTACGGCGCGTAGTCCGGCAGTACCGCTTCGACCTTGCCTTGCTCCTTGAGGAACGCAGCGGTGTCGGTGATGGCTTTGGTGGTCGGCGCGCCGAGGTCACTGACCTGATCCGCTGCCAGCGGGTAGACGTTGCCTTGCAGCAGCAATGGGATGTCGCTGGCCTTGGCGCCCGAGAGTTTCACCAGCTTGTCGACGTTGCTCTGATTGGCCAGCCAGGCTTTCGGATCCTTGCGGTAGTCGGCGTAGGCGTCGAGGGTGACCTTGGCGAACGCGGTGACGATTTCCGGGTGCTTCTCGGCGAAGTCCTTGCGCACGATCCAGGCGTCGAAGGTCGGCGCGCCGAACTTGGCAAGTTCACCAGACGTGATCAGCACTTTGCCGTTTTCCTTGGCCACACCCAGCGCCGGATCCCAAACGTAGGTGGCGTCGATGTCACCGCGTTTCCACGCAGCAATGATCGCTGGCGGGGCGAGGTTGAGGACGGTGACTTTCGACGGGTCGATGTTCCAGTGCTTCAGCGCGGCGAGCAGGCTGTAGTGACCGGTGGACACGAACGGCACGGCGATTTTCTTGCCGACCAGATCCTGCGGTGTCTTGATGCCGGAGCCGTCGCGGGCAACCAGCGCTTCGGCGGCGCCGATCTGGGTGGCGATGAGGAAGGTTTCCACCGGGACTTTGCGGGTGATTGCGGCGGTCAGCGGGCTGGAACCGAGGTAGCCGATCTGCACGTCGCCGGAGGCGATGGCGGCGATGATGTCGGCACCGTTATCGAACTTGCGCCAGTTGATGTCGGCCTTGGTGGCTTTCTCGTAGGCACCGTCGGCCTGGGCGACTTTCGCCGGGTCAACGGTGGTCTGGTAGGCGACGGTGAGGTCGGCGGCCTGAGCCAGGAAACTCGCGGCAGCCAGAGAGGCCACGGCCAGCAGGCGAAGCGGGAAATTCAGTTTCATTGAAGAGCTCCATATCAGGCGACCGAGCGTCGGCGTGAAAGGAGACTAAATGATCTAAGAATCTAAAAATAAATAACTTTTTAGAATGAGCTTATGAGCGGAAAAATCTAAGGGAGGGAACGTGATAGTTGGGAGAGAAGGCGATAGTTCCCACGCTCTGCGTGGGAATTCAGTGTGTGACGCTCCGCGTCACTGGGACGCAGAGCGTCCCTTGAGGCATTCCCACGCAGAGCGTGGGAACGATCATCAGCGTGAGGCGTTACCACACAGGCGGTTCGATGCCTCGACGTGGGAACGATCAATCCAAAGACAAACGATCAGTTACTGATCGCCAAAATGCTCGCCTGATACGACCCGACAAACACATCGAAATCGCCCACCTCGTTCTGCTCCAGCTCAGCCTGTTGCGCCAGCGAAGAGCGCGCCAGTTCCTCAAACTTCGCCTGTTCCTCAGCCGCCAACGGCTCGCTGCGGAAGAACTCGGCATGGGCCTGGCTCTGGCGCAGGGAGAATTGCGCGAAGCTTTCCTTGTGCGCGGCCATGGCTGCCAGCACCTGGGCCGAAGGCGTCAGGGACGAATCCTTGACCTTGGCCAGTTGCGCATCGAGCGCCTTGCTGTGGGCATCGCCGCCGTGGCTTTGATCCAGCAGCGCCGCCAGCGGAGCGATTTTTTCCAGCAGTTCGGCGGCCCATTCCTTCAGCTCGACCGGTTGGCCGTCGCGCTGTAGTTGCAGGCCCGGACGGCGACCTTCCTTGACCACGCTGAGGAAGTTGGAGGTGGCGTTGCCGCAGGAGTTGTTGGTCAGCAGCGGGCTTTCGTTCAGCGCGCAGTACAGCAGGAACGCGTCGAGGAAGCGCGACTCGGTGAGGTCGATGCCCATCGGCAGGAACGGGTTGATGTCCAGGCAGCGCACTTCGACGTACTGAATGCCACGGGCCATCAAGGCCTGGATCGGCCGCTCGCCGGTATAGGTCACGCGTTTCGGGCGGATGTTCGAGTAGTACTCGTTTTCGATCTGCAGAATGTTGGTGTTCAGTTGCACCCACTCGCCATCCTGGTGCGTGCCGACTTCGACGTACTGCGCGTATGGCGTAGCCACCGCTTTGCGCAGGCTGTCGGTGTAGCTCGCCAGGTCGTTGTAGCAAGGGGTCAGGCCGGCCTGGGCGTTGCTCTGGTAACCGAGGTCGCTCATGCGCAGGCTGGTGGCGTAGGGCAGGTACAGGGTGTCCGGATCCAGCTGTTCCAGCTGGTGCGCACGACCGCGCAGGAAACCGGCGTCCAGCGCCGGCGAAGCACCGAACAGGTACATCAGCAGCCAGCTGTAGCGGCGGAAGTTACGAATCAGCGCGATATAGGACGACGACTGGAAATCCCGGTCGGTGCCGACGAAGCCTTCGGCTTCTTTCAGCAACGGCCAGAGCTTTTCCGGCAGGGAGAAGTTGTAGTGAATCCCGGCAATGCACTGCATGGTCTTGCCGTAACGCAGGGCCAGACCCTTGCGGTAGACGTACTTGAGCTGACCGATGTTGGAGGTGCCGTAATAGGCGATCGGGATGTCTTCCTCGGCCGGCAACGGGCACGGCATCGATGGACTCCACAGGTACTCGTTGCCGAGCTTGCTGTAGGCGAAGCGATGAATCTTGTCCAGGCTCGCCAGAGTATCGGCAGGGTCTGGCAGGGCGGGCGTGATGAACTCCAGCAGCGACTCGGAATAGTCGGTCGTGATCTGTTCGTTGGTCAGCGCGGAACCCAGGGCTTCAGGGTGCGGCGTTTGGGCCAGGCGGCCTTCGCCGGTCACGCGCAGGCATTCACGTTCGATACCGTGAAGGCACTGCTCAAGCAGAGAGAGGTTAGCGCGCTCGCCGAGCAGAGCCAGGCGGCGGTTGAGAAGTTCGCTCAATTTGGATTCCTTCACGCGTCAGTCGCCCCAATATGGGGGTGGGCAGGACGGTCTACAAGGGTGAAGTTGAAACTGGCGTTTTCGCCTGGTTTTCGGGCCATGAAAGCCCCATTGGAAACGCCAACTTCAGTCCCTGAATCTGGCAGACGCGGGCGAGGAAAACTCCGACGCTGCGATCACAGCGCCGAAATTAACTCAAAATGATGAACAACATCTACAGGACAGCGAACGTGCCTTGCGCTTTTGCGACCAGTTTGTCGCCCTGCATCACGTCGGCTTCGACCACCAGTGTGCGCCGGCCCGGGTGGATCACCCGCGCCGTGCACATCACCTCGCCCTCGGAGACGGCGCGGATGTAGTTGATCTTGCACTCGATGGTTGCGCTCTGCTGGTCGAAGCCGTGGGTGCTGGAACAGGCCAGCCCCATGGCGATATCCACCAGACTGAACAGCACGCCGCCGTGCAGCTTGCCGCCGCGATTGCGCAGTTCGGGTTCCAGCGCCAGGGCGACTTGCGCCACCCCGGTTTCCAGGCTGTGCAGGCGGCAGCCCAACAGCTTGAAAAACGCGCTCTCGACGAGCCCGGCCGGAATATCCATCAGCGTTTCTTCAACTGCTTGGCGTTGGCAAACAGCGACGCCATGGCGTTGTTCGCCGGAGCCGCCGGGGTGCTTTCCTTGCGCGGAGCCGAACCCTGCGACTGGCGTGGCGCCGAGCCCGGACGCGAGCCACGGGCACCGTCGATTTTCTCGCCCGGGGTGTCGCTCATGCGCATCGACAGGCCGACGCGTTTGCGCGGGATGTCGACTTCCATGACCTTCACTTTCACCACGTCACCGGCCTTCACCGCTTCGCGCGGATCCTTGATGAATTTCTCCGACAGCGCCGAAATGTGCACCAGACCGTCCTGATGCACGCCGATGTCGACGAACGCACCGAACGCGGTCACGTTGGTCACCACGCCTTCGAGGATCATCCCCAGTTGCAGGTCCTTCAGGTCCTCGACGCCTTCCTGGAACTCGGCGGTCTTGAACTCCGGACGCGGGTCGCGGCCCGGTTTTTCCAGTTCCTGCAGGATGTCGGTGACGGTTGGCAGACCGAAAGTCTCGTCGGTGAATTTCTTCGGATCCAGACGCTTGAGGAACGAGGCGTCGCCGATCAGCGAGCGAATGTCGCGGTCGGTTTCAGCGGCGATGCGTTGCACCAGCGGATACGCTTCCGGGTGAACGGCCGAGGAGTCCAGCGGGTTGTCGCCGTTCATCACGCGCAGGAAGCCGGCGGCCTGTTCGAAGGTTTTCTCGCCCAGACGCGCGACTTTCTTCAAGGCGGCGCGGGTCTTGAACGCGCCGTGTTCGTCACGGTGAGTCACGATGTTCTGCGCCAGGGTTGCGTTGAGGCCGGAGATCCGCGCCAGCAGCGCCACGGAGGCGGTGTTGACGTCCACGCCGACGGCGTTCACGCAGTCCTCGACTACGGCGTCCAGGCCGCGCGCCAGTTTCAGCTGCGACACGTCGTGCTGGTACTGGCCGACACCGATGGATTTCGGATCGATTTTCACCAGTTCGGCCAGTGGATCCTGCAGGCGCCGGGCAATCGATACCGCGCCACGGATTGACACGTCCAGATCCGGGAATTCCTTGGCTGCCAGCTCCGATGCCGAATACACCGATGCGCCGGCCTCGGACACCATGACCTTGGTCATTTTCATCGCTGGGTATTTTTTGATCAGCTCGATGGCCAGTTTGTCGGTTTCACGGCTGGCGGTGCCGTTGCCGATGGCGATCAGGTCGACCGAGTGCTTGGCGCACAGAGCGGCCAGAATGGCGATGGTCTGATCCCATTTGTTGTGCGGCACGTGCGGGTAAACCGTGGCGTGATCCAGCAGTTTGCCGGTGGAGTCGACCACCGCAACCTTGCAACCGGTACGCAGGCCAGGGTCGAGGCCCAGGGTGGCGCGCGGGCCGGCCGGGGCGGCCAGCAGCAGGTCGTGCAGGTTGTGGGCGAACACGTTGATCGCTTCGGTTTCGGCGCCATCGCGCAGCTCGCCGAGCAGGTCGGTTTCCAGGTGGGTGTAGAGCTTGACCTTCCAGGTCCAGCGCACCACTTCGCCGAGCCATTTGTCGGCCGGACGGTTCTGGTTCTGGATGCCGACGTGCTGGCCGATCATGCCTTCGCACGGGTGCAGGGTGCCCGGCAGCTCTTCGCCGACTTTCAGCGCGGAGCTGAGAATGCCTTCGTTGCGGCCACGGAAAATCGCCAGCGCGCGGTGCGACGGCATGCTTTTCAGCGGTTCGTCGTGTTCGAAGTAATCACGGAATTTCGCGCCTTCCTCTTCCTTGCCGGCGATCACGCGGGCACTGAGGGTGGCTTCCTGCTTCAGGTAGGTGCGCAGTTTTTCCAGCAGGTTGGCGTCTTCGGCGAAGCGCTCCATGAGGATGTACTTGGCGCCTTCGAGCGCTGCCTTGACGTCGGCCACGCCTTTTTCGGCGTCGATGAAGCGCGCGGCTTCGGCTTCCGGGGCAAGTGACGGTTCGTTGAACAGACCGTCGGCCAGTTCGCCGAGGCCGGCTTCCAGGGCGATCTGGCCCTTGGTGCGGCGCTTCTGCTTGTACGGCAGGTACAAGTCTTCGAGGCGGGTCTTGGTGTCGGCGAGTTTGATTTCGCGCTCCAGCTCAGGGGTGAGTTTGCCCTGCTCCTGGATGCTGGAAAGAATGCTGATGCGCCGTTCGTCGAGTTCTCGCAGGTAGCGCAGACGCTCTTCCAGATGACGCAATTGGGTGTCATCGAGGCTGCCGGTCACTTCTTTCCGGTAACGGGCGATGAAGGGAACGGTAGAGCCTTCATCGAGTAGCGCGACGGCCGCTTCGACCTGTTGTGGGCGTACGCCGAGTTCCTCGGCGATGCGGCTGTTGATGCTGTCCATAAAACCACCTGACAAATTGTGAAAGCAGGCTCGCAGGCGCGTAAATGAAGGCCCGGAGTCTGGTGGGGCGGCTTGATGCTGGCCGCTGCCTGGGTCAAAAGGCATCCCATTGACCCGTGAAATCGAACAATTACTGCGGCGCCCATGAAAATAAAGGACGGCCACCTGCGGTAACGATTCAGACGTTGCCTGACACAAAAGGCCGCGCATTATAACCAGCGTTCTGTCATTCGGGGGCGACGCAGTCTGTAGGCACAAACCCCGGTTTTCTGGCAGTGAAGGAAAAATCTGCTAACAATGCACACGGTGCGTATAACGGCAGCTACGCCATAATGCGCGCCGAGCTAAAAGGAGCATCCAATGAGCAGCACTGCACAAACTGCTGAAGGCGAAAAAATTCTCATCGTTGACGACGATCCGGGGCTGAGCAGCCTGCTGGAACGCTTTTTCGTCAGCAAGGGCTACCGTGCCCGCGCCGTACCGAATACCGAGCAGATGGATCGTCTGCTGTCGCGTGAAGTGTTCAACCTGGTCGTCCTCGACCTGATGCTGCCGGGCGAAGACGGCCTGACCGCTTGCCGCCGCCTGCGTGGCGCGAACAATCAGATTCCGATCATCATGCTCACCGCCAAGGGCGACGAGCTGAGCCGTATCAAGGGCCTGGAACTGGGCGCCGACGATTACCTGGCTAAGCCTTTCAACCCGGACGAGCTGATGGCTCGCGTCAAGGCCGTGCTGCGCCGTCAGGCCGCACCGGTACCGGGCGCGCCGGGCAGTGAAGAAGAAAACGTCACGTTCGGCGACTACGTGCTGTCCCTGGCCACCCGCGAACTCAAACGCGGCGACGAAGTGCACATGCTCACCACCGGTGAGTTTGCGGTACTCAAGGCCCTGGTGATGAACGCCCGTCAGCCGCTGACCCGCGACAAGCTGATGAACCTGGCCCGTGGCCGTGAGTGGGATGCCCTGGAGCGTTCCATCGACGTGCAGATTTCCCGTCTGCGCCGGATGATCGAACCTGATCCGTCCAAGCCGCGCTACATCCAGACCGTCTGGGGTGTCGGCTACGTGTTCGTGCCGGATGGCAACTCCACCAAGTGATGGGTGATTTGTAGGAGCGGGTCTGCGGGAAACGGTCGGAAACGCCGTCCGCGCAGACTCGCAATCCGCAATATGCGAGCATTGCTCGCTCCTGCAAGTGTGTAGCGGTTATCCATGAAAACCCCCGTCTGGTTCCCCCAAAGTTTCTTCTCCCGCACCCTTTGGCTGGTGCTCATCGTCGTATTGTTTTCCAAGGCATTGACCCTGGTTTATCTGTTGATGAACGAGGACGTGCTGGTGGATCGGCAATACAGCCACGGCGTCGCCCTGACGCTGCGTGCCTACTGGGCCGCCGACGAAGAGAACCGCGCGAAAATCGCCGATGCCGCGACCTTGATCCGGGTGGTCGGCGCCGGTGTGCCGGAAGGCGAACAGCACTGGCCGTACAGTGAAATCTACCAGCGTCAGATGCAGGCGGAACTGGGTGCCGACACCGAAGTGCGCTTGCGCATGCACTCGCCGCCGGCCTTGTGGGTTCGCGCGCCGAGCCTCGGTGATGGCTGGTTGAAAGTGCCGTTGTACCCGCACCCGTTGCGTGGCCAGAAAATCTGGAACGTGCTCGGCTGGTTCCTGGCGATCGGCCTGCTGTCCACGGCGTCTGCGTGGATTTTCGTCAGCCAGCTCAATCAGCCATTGAAACGTCTGGTCTACGCCGCCCGGCAACTCGGCCAGGGCCGCAGCGTGCGCCTGCCAATCAGCGACACCCCCAGCGAAATGGCCGAGGTTTATCGCGCCTTCAACCAGATGGCCGAAGACGTCGAGCAGGCCGGTCGCGAGCGTGAGCTGATGCTCGCGGGGGTATCCCATGACTTGCGTACGCCGCTGACTCGTTTGCGGTTGTCGCTGGAGTTGATGGGCGACCGCACCGACCTGACCGACGACATGGTGCGCGACATCGAAGACATGGACGCGATCCTCGACCAGTTCCTCGCGTTCATTCGCGATGGTCGGGACGAATCGGTGGAGGAGGTGGACCTCAGCGATCTGGTGCGTGAAGTGGCGGCGCCCTATAACCAGACCGAAGAGAAAGTGCGCCTGCGCCTGGAACCGATCCAGCCGTTCCCGCTGCGTCGGGTGTCGATGAAGCGTCTGCTGAACAACCTGATTGGCAACGCGCTGAATCATGCCGGCGGCAGTGTGGACGTCGCGGCCTATGTGTCCGGTGACACCAGCGCGCCATACGTGGTGCTGAGCGTGATGGACCGTGGGGCGGGGATCGATCCTTCCGAACTTGAGGCGATCTTCAACCCGTTCACCCGTGGCGATCGTGCCCGGGGCGGGAAGGGCACCGGGCTGGGACTGGCGATTGTGAAGCGGATTGCTTCGATGCACGGCGGCAATGTCGAACTGCGCAACCGCTCCGGTGGCGGACTGGAAGCACGGGTTCGGTTACCGCTGGGATTGATGCTGCCGCGAGACGCGGTTTAAGTTTCAGGCGGCCTTGCGGCCGCCTGATTCAAGGTTCAACCCTTGCCTTTTGTGCGGGTCATGTTCGGCCCGCCATTCTTCTCGAGATGCTCGATGATGATCCCCGCCACGTTCTTGCCCGTGGTGGTTTCGATGCCTTCCAGACCCGGTGACGAGTTCACTTCCATCACCAGCGGCCCGTGGTTGGAGCGCAGGATATCCACACCCGCCACCGACAGCCCCATGACCTTGGCTGCACGCAGCGCAGTCATGCGTTCTTCCGGGGTGATCTTGATCAGGCTGGCACTGCCGCCCCGGTGCAGATTGGAGCGGAACTCGCCGGGCTTGGCCTGACGTTTCATCGCCGCGATCACCTTGTCGCCGACCACGAAGCAGCGGATGTCGGCGCCGCCGGCCTCCTTGATGTATTCCTGCACCATGATGTTCTGCTTCAGGCCCATGAACGCCTCGATCACCGACTCCGCCGCCGTCGCGGTTTCGCACAGCACCACGCCGATGCCCTGTGTGCCTTCCAGCACTTTGATCACCAGCGGCGCGCCGTTGACCATGTCGATCAGGTCGGGAATGTCGTCCGGCGAATGGGCGAACCCGGTCACCGGCAGGCCGATGCCCCGGCGCGACAGCAATTGCAGCGAACGCAGCTTGTCCCGCGAGCGGGCGATGGCCACCGATTCGTTGAGCGGAAACACGCCCATCATTTCAAACTGACGCAACACTGCGCAGCCATAAAACGTCACCGACGCGCCGATCCGCGGGATCACTGCATCGAAACCCTCCAGCGGCTTGCCGCGGTAGTGGATCTGCGGCTTGTGGCTGGCAATGTTCATATAGGCGCGCAAGGTGTCGATCACCACCATTTCATGCCCGCGTTCGGTTCCGGCTTCGACCAGACGGCGGGTGGAATACAGACGCGGGTTCCGCGACAGCACAGCGATCTTCATGCAACACCTGTGGAGGAGGTAGATACCGGGAACACCGGCTTGTCTTGTACATATTTGATGCCCGGATTGACCACCAGCTGGCCGTCGATCAGGGCTTTGGAACCGAGCAACAGGCGATAGCGCATGGACTTGCGGCAGGCGAGGGTGAACTCGATCGGCCAGACCCGGTCACCCAGGGCCAGGGTGGTGCTGATCACGTAGCGCACCTGGGCCTGACCGTTCGAACTCTTGATGGTCTTGCGGGCGACCAGTGGTGCTTCGCATCGCCGATGACGCAACTGCACGACAGTGCCCAGGTGCGCAGTGAAGCGCACCCACTTCTCGCCGTCACGTTCGAACGGCTCGATGTCGGTGGCATGCAGGCTGGAGGTGCTGGCGCCGGTGTCGATTTTTGCCCGAAGGCCAGCGACTCCCAGATCCGGAAGCGCCACCCACTCGCGCAGACCGATAACGGTCAAATGGTCAAATGTCTTCAATGGAAAAAACCAACGATTAACGCGTCCACGCTTCAGGGGACACCTGGGCTAACGCTTTGAATGCGGGTCTGGCGAACCAGTAACCCTGCATCAGAAATATTCCGCAGTCCGCCAGGAAATCCCGTTCACCCGCACTCTCTATGCCTTCGGCGATGACTGTAACGTCCAACTCCGCACAGATTGTGACAATCCCCCGAACGATAGCCTGACGAACACGGTCACGGTCGATATCGCGGATCAGCGCCATGTCGAGCTTGATCAGGTCCGGTTGGAAATCGGCCAGCAGATTGAGCCCCGAATAGCCGGCGCCAAAATCGTCGATGGCCGTCTTGAAGCCGAATTCGCGGTATTCACGCAGAATATTGGTCAAATGGCGATAGTTATCTACGTGCTCGCTTTCCAGTGTTTCGAAAATCAGCCGGTCGATCGGGAAATTGTGTTTTCTGGCAGCCTCCAGGGTGCTGCGAATGCATAACTCTGGACGATAGACGGCGTTGGGCATGAAGTTGATCGACAAGTGTGTCTGCATATTAAGCTCGGCTGCGCCTTCGATGGCCCGAGTCCGGCAGAGCTGGTCGAAACGGTAGCGGTTATCTTCTGTAACCTGATCCAACACGGTTAAAGCGCCTTCACCAGCCGCACCACGAACCAGTGCCTCGTAGGCGTACACCGACTCGTCACGCAGATCCACGATGGGCTGATAAGCGAACGAAAAATCGAAGCCCAGCGGCTCGCTTTGCTGGCAGCCCAGGCACCCGGATTTGGGCGAGGTCAATGAAGACGGAAATTTGGTCACTCGATCACTCCATGCCGTTGAACCGGCGAAGATCACAGTTTATCTGGAGGGCCGGATTCTTGCGCCCGACAGAATCGGTAGTACAGTTCCGACTACTGGCTGAACGAGGAATTCATATGGCGCAAAAACAGGAAGAGGACGACAAGGTCCGTCTCGACAAGTGGCTGTGGGCTGCGCGTTTTTTCAAGACTCGCGCTTTGGCCAAGGCGGCCATCGAGAGCGGCAAGGTGCATTGTCGGGGAGAGCGCTGCAAGCCTGGCAAAGAGCCACGCATTGGCGATGAGTTCGAGATTCGCACGGGCTTCGATGAGAAGACCGTTGTGGTTCAGGCCCTGTCGATTGTGCGTCGCGGCGCACCTGAGGCGCAGACGCTGTATGCCGAGACCGAGGCGAGTATTGCCAAACGTGAAGCGGCTGCGGCGATGCGCAAGGCGGGCGCCCTGGGCGTGACCACCGACGGTAAACCGAGCAAGAAGCAGCGTCGGGATCTGTTTAAATTTCGTGGGAACAGTAGCGGCGAATAAAAAAACGCAGCCTGCCGGCCTGGGTTCAAGACCCGCCGGCGGCTGCGTTTTTTTCAGTAACCGTTGATTACTGCGCGGACACCACACTCATTCGCGAAACCACCGGCAGTTTGCCCAGCAGCCGGAAAACCGGCGCCGTGACCTTCAGCCAGAAATTCGCCGCGTGATAAGCAAACGGCGTGTAGTAACCCCAGCCCAGTGCCCACACCGCCAACAGCATGCCGCCGATGTAATCGTCCTGGCCCCAATGTGCACCAGCGACCAGGCGCGGCAGCATGAACAGCAGCGCCAGGCCCCAGATCACCAGGAATTGGCCAGCCGTGCGACTGAACACGCCCATGAACAGCGCCCAGATCAGTAGCACCGAAGCGTGGTCACCGGGGAAGCTCTGGCTCGAGCGGTCCTTCAGTTCCCAGGTCTTCTCCAGATGCGGGAAGTAATCGCTGATATGCACCGCGCCTTCAAGCACCATCGACGGGCTGCTGTGCTGCCAGCCCATGTGATCGGCGAACTTGGAAAACAGCGCGCGGATCACCACCATCAGCAGCAGAATCGAAAAAAATCCGAAAAAGGCGCGACGCACGTCAATCGCCCTGAACACCCAGTCGCCCTTGATCAGCAGCGTCAGCAGAATCAGGCCGACGACGATGTCGAACGGTCGCAGACTTGCAATTGCCCAGATGTGGAGCCATATGGGGTTGCTGGCCAGCGGTGCGTTGAGTGTGCGGAACAGCCACTCGTCGAAAATCACACACAGCATCTGACCTGTAGGCCATAACCAGAAAGCCAGTAGTGCCAATGGCACAACGTTGCACAGAACCAGCCGGCCGAGGTTCCACCTTGATTGGAACAAACCCGGATTGTTCATAAAATGCCTCCCGTGGCTGAACATCGGCATCAAAAAGGATGCCAGAAGCGCGGGATTTTCATTCTTTGTAACCATTTTGTCATCACATTCAGATACCCAGACCTATGACCGATTTCCTCGATACCGATTACACCCAACGCTTCATCTTCGATGACAGCGACACGCGCGGCGAACTGGTGTCGCTGGAGCGCAGCTATGCCGAAGTGCTCGCCAAGCACCCGTACCCGGAACCGGTTGCGCAATTGCTGGGCGAACTGATGGCTGCCGCGTCGTTGCTGGTGGGCACCCTGAAATTCGATGGCTTGCTGATTCTTCAGGCCCGCTCCGAAGGCCCGATCCCGCTGCTGATGATCGAATGCTCCAGCGAGCGCGAAATCCGTGGCCTGGCGCGCTATCACGCCGAGCAGATTCCGGCCGATGCGACCCTCGGCGACCTGATGCCGAACGGTGTCCTGGCCTTGACCGTCGACCCGATCGCCGGCCAGCGTTATCAGGGCATCGTCGACCTCGACGGCGAAACCCTGTCCGATTGCTTCACCAATTATTTCGTCATGTCCCAACAGGTCGGCACTCGCTTCAAGCTGTGCGCCGATGGCCGTCGTGCCCGTGGCCTGCTGCTGCAGCAACTGCCGGCCGATCGCCTGAAAGACGAAGAAGAACGCGCCGCCAGCTGGCAGCACATCACCGCGCTGGGCAACACCCTGACCGCTGATGAACTGTTGAGCCTGGACAACGAAACGGTTCTGCATCGCCTCTACCATGAAGAGCAGGTTCGTCTGTTCGATGTGCAGAAACTGCGCTTCCACTGCAGCTGCTCCCGCGAGCGCTCGGGCAATGCGCTGGTCAGCCTGGGGCTGGAAGATGCGCAGGCGCTCGTGGCCGAGCAAGGTGGAAAAGTCGAGATCGACTGCCAGTTCTGCAACCAGCGCTACCTGTTCGATGCGGCGGATATCGCTCAATTGTTCGCTGGCGCGGGCGTCGAGACGCCGTCAGATACCCGGCACTAAAACGGTTCAGCGCAGGTAAATTCACTGCTCAACGACGGAATAACGCCGTTACGACGGGAGGGCCCTACTCTTTTTGGGCTTTTCTGGCATAATCCGGCCCACTTTTTTCGCGGTAGTAGTGCACGACTTTCTACTACAAAACGTTTGGAGCACACTCGGCCACTGGCCGACGGGGAACCTCATGACGCAAGCCAATAACGCCGTGTACACCGATCTGAGTGTTGATGATCTGGTAAAAGAAGCCCTGAAACGCGGTGAAGGCGAGCTTGCCGATACCGGCGCTCTGGTTGTTCGCACCGGTCACCGCACCGGCCGTTCGCCAGTCGACCGTTTCATCGTTGAAGAGCCTTCCACCCAGGCCGCCATTGCCTGGGGCCCGATCAACCGCAAGTTCCCGGCCGACAAGTTCGACGCGCTGTGGGCTCGTGTTGAAGCATTCAACAACGCGCAAGAGCATTTCGTTTCCCACGTGCATGTAGGCGCGGCCGAAGATCACTACCTGGCCGTGAAGATGACCACCCAGACTGCCTGGCAGAACCTGTTCGGTCGTTGCCTGTTCATCAACCCGGGCCAGTACAACCCGGCCGGTCGCGAAGAGTGGCAAGTGCTGAACGTCGCCAACTTCGAGTGCGTGCCTGAGCGTGACGGCACCAACTCCGACGGTTGCGTGATCATCAACTTCGCCCAGAAGAAAGTGCTGATCGCCGGCATGCGTTACGCCGGTGAAATGAAGAAAGCCATGTTCTCCGTGCAGAACTTCCTGCTGCCGGCCGCTGACGTGCTGCCAATGCACTGCGCTGCCAACATCGGCGAAGAAGGCGACGTGACCCTGTTCTTCGGTCTGTCGGGCACCGGCAAGACCACCCTGTCCGCCGACGAAAGCCGTTACCTGATCGGTGACGACGAACACGGCTGGGGCGAAGGCGTTGTCTTCAACATCGAAGGCGGCTGCTACGCCAAGTGCATCGACTTGTCCGAGAAGAACGAGCCGGTCATCTGGAAAGCCATCAAGCACGGCGCAGTACTGGAAAACGTCGTGATCGACGACGCCAAGCACGCCGACTACGCCGATGTCAGCCTGACCCAGAACAGCCGCGCGGCCTACCCGCTGGAGCACGTTGCCAAGCGTTCCGAGAAGAACCTGGGCGGCGAGCCAAACGCTGTGATCTTCCTGACCTGCGACCTCACCGGCGTTCTGCCGCCAGTGTCGATCCTCAACGAAGAACAAGCGGCCTACCACTTCCTGTCCGGCTACACCGCTCTGGTGGGCTCGACTGAAATGGGTTCGGGCAGCGGCATCAAGTCGACCTTCTCGACCTGCTTCGGCGCACCGTTCTTCCCGCGTCCGGCCGGCGAATACGCTGAACTGCTGATCAAACGCATCCGCGGCTTCGGCTCCAAGGTCTACCTGGTCAACACCGGCTGGACCGGCGGTGGCTACGGCGTCGGCAAACGCTTCAACATCCCGACCACTCGTGCAGTGATCGCAGCGATCCAGAGCGGCGCGCTGATCGGTGCAGCCACCGAGCACCTGGACACCATCAACCTGGACGTGCCACTGGCCGTACCGGGCGTCGAAACCAACCTGCTCAACCCACGCAACACCTGGGCTGACAAGGCTGCGTACGACGAAGCTGCAAAAGCACTGGCCGGTCTGTTCATCGAGAACTTCAAGAAGTTCGAAGTGAGCGACGCGATCAAGGCTGCCGGGCCTAAGTTGTAAGACTTAGTTTTGGTGAATGAAAAAGCCGCCTCTTGAGGGCGGCTTTTTTGTGGGTGATCATTTTCTCAATGGGCCAATGCATTCAAAACATGAACCGGGTCGTTATGAATGGCCTTGAGCAAAGCTTTTGCCGGCCCGGTAGGCTCGCGACGACCCTGTTCCCAATTTCGTAGAGTGCCGAGTTGGACGTCGATCAGAGCCGCAAATTTGGTCTGGGTCAAACCGGTAGCTTTACGAATCTCTTTGACCTGCAATGCATCAACGTGGAATTCGCGAGAAGGTGCGCGCTGGCCTCGTACAATCTCGTCCATCTCTTGCACACTTTCCATCAGCTCATCAAAAAATTTGCTCATGGTCATCTCCATTTTTCGATCAAGACCTTGAGTGCTTTACGCTCATCGCTGGACAGATCGTGTTGTTCATTTTTAGGGTAGATCATCAATAACCCGATTTGTGACGCCGAAACGAAGTGGTAGTAGATCACCCGTGCTCCGCCTCGCTTGCCGTATCCTTTCGCTGCGATTCGGGTTTTGCGGATCCCGCCTGTACCTTCAATTACATCGCCAATCGAAGGACTTACAACCAGTTGCTTCTGAAAAGCGGCATACGTGTCATCGTCCAGCAGCTCTTTTACTCGACGGGTAAAGATCCGAGTCTCAACAAAAATCATCGTAAATGTACGCCATTGGCTTACCTTCCAGCAATGCTGAAGGGATTTGAGTAGATGACTGGTAAGTGATCGTTCTCATGTCGAACATGGGAACGATCTGATCACTCAACCTCAGACTGGAGCTTTCCAGTTGAGCATTCGTTGCTGGGCGACCTGCAACAGGTCAAACCCGTCTTTGGTCAGCAGGTAAAGGGCGTGGGTGATGTGAGGAATGTCTTCAACGTCGGCATGTTTGAAGCAGAGGCAGTAGAGAGTTTGCAGCAGGTCGCTTGAAGCGCGCAGGCGCTGGACGGCGCATTCGAGGATGTCTTGCGGGTTGGCCTCGGTGTCGATGACCAATGGCTTGGTGTCGGTGAGGTTGGTATCAAGTGGGCGGTAGCGATCGTTGGGGAACTGGTTCCATGATTTCATTGGTTAGACTCTCTCAAGTATCCGAAGAACCGCCAACATCATGACCAAACGATAGGAGGCGGACTGTGTTCGGGTTGGTCAACCAGAGAGAGAGAACTCCAGGCACGCCGAAGCGTCCCAAACACAGCCGCCATAAAGCGTGCCGCATGAATCAGGCGGCAAGCATACAAGGGCATGCGAAGTTTCTCTCTCATTTTCAGGTGACCAAACCCGAGTCGCTGATTTGGCAGCGACAGTCACGACTATAGATTTGAGCTAACAAACGGCGATAGCCGATAAGGCATCACTCCATGTAGGACGTGGACGAAGATTCAATAGGGTCGTTCCTACGGATTCTTGCGTGTTCTCAACAGTTCACGTTTCGCTGCCATCAAGCGTCTCGACTCTTCATCGGGGATGCTTGGCCGGGGATCATCGATGCTTTTCTGAACTTGCCGAGTAACCCACTCTTTGTAGGTCTCCTCGTCGCGGTGAGGTTCAATTCCGTCAGTGGATCTATCCATCGTTCAATTCTCCCGTGATTGTGTTGACGTCTGTTACCGGTCCCGCCTCAACGAATCGCCCGATACCCCTCAACATCCAGCACACTCGTGGTCAGCCCGGTCGCCGGGCTGTAGATCGTGCCTTTCACCGTCGAAAACGGAACGCCTTTGCTGCCCAACGAAACGTAGCGCTCGCCTTGATCCAGCTCGGTGAACCAGGTGTAGGAACACTTTTCCATGGCCTTGTACTTCGCTGCCGAGTTGACGATGGTGGCGGCATGGTTGCGAAGGTCGGCGTCGGTGAGGTTGAGGTTTTTGTCGAGTACGGTGCCCCAGCGTTTCAGGCAGACCTCGGCAAAGTGGCGGACGATGAGGCCGGGTTCGGCCAGCACTTTTGGACCACTGTTGCCGTCGGCGGAGGCGTTGCCGACCAGGGTGGCGTGACGGCCGGGCATGGGGAAGATGCTGGTCTTGGTGCCGGTCGCGGTTTGCGGGATGACGCAACTGAAGCCCTTGGAGCGTTCATCCCGCGCATAGAAACCCACATACTCTTTTACGTTGGCGTTGAGCTTTACCCGTTGTTCCTGAAAGTTGCCGATGCCCGGCACCGGGTCGATGGCAAAGATATTCACTGGAATGTTTTTCAGCGCGCTGTCGTTGAACATGGCATTGGCCAGCATATGACAACTGATACCGCCGCGGCTCCAGCCCACCAGATTGACTTTTGTTGGAATAACACCGTCCTTGCGAAAGGTTTTAATAATCTGTTCCTGTAACTTCTGTTGCGTGACGCTGCGATCGCCATAGTTATATTTACGCCACAGCCAGGAACCTTCGACTTTTACATCTTCAATCGGAATGCCGGCGGCTTTTAGGCGGTTGTATTCCGCTTCGGTCAGTTGCTCGCGCTGCCAGTCGCACTTGCCTTTGATGATGTTCATCGCGTGCAGGACGTTTTCCTCCCAGCCCTTGCCGAACAAGGTCCCGCTGAGGCCGTAGTCCTTGGATTGGGTGAACAGTTCATCGGCTTGCAGGTTGCTGGTGCCGGGGCCATCGACCACGATCCATTCGGCGAACTCACGACCGACGTGATGAGAGGCAAGTGTGGAGACCAATTCACCGTCCCAATAGTTTTCGTGGGCGTTATCAAACTTTGTCGAACCTGTACCGCAAAAGAAAATAGTCAGCGTAGTCATGTTGTTGCTCTTGATTGATGTAAGAGCAAACAGGCTAGTTCCAATCTTTGTTGTAATGGAAGCGATGGGTTGTTGCGAACTTTGTAAGTTGGTCAGCTGGCTTTAATTATTTATTTGCTGTCTGGCAACTTCCAGCAAGTCACAGCCGTCCTGCGTCAACAAATAAAGCGCATTGACGATGTTGGGGATATCTTTTACGTCGGCCTGTTTGAAACACAAACAGTAAAGAGTTTCCAGCAGATCACTGGCGGCACGCAGGCGTTGATCGGCGGCATTGAGCAAATCACCCGGTGCTGCTGCGGTGTCGATGACCATTACCGGGTTGTCGCCGTCGCAGGTCTTGAGAGGGCGAAAACGAGTATTCAGCGGTGTGAACATGTTCATGATTGAGGCGTGTCCTTTACGAAGTCGCTTCGGCGGGCCGACACAGTGTTTTCAGTCGCGCCGGCCACTATAGAAGGGCGCCGTCGAGTGGGACAAGACAGCCACAATGGACAGAATTCGTAGGGGTTTTTCCGGGGTCCGGGCATTTGCCCTACGCGTTTTTGCTGCTTTTTCACAGCCAAACCCTGATGGGCGAAATTTCCTACGTGTTTGTCGGGCGATTCCCGTTAAAGATCTGTATGGTGCGCGCCAGAATCCGTGGGGTGTTTCCAAACGTCCGACACAGACTTAAAGGGAATTAGGTATGCAGTGGCTACGAATGGCCTCGATCGTTTTGCTATGGGCCAGTGGTTGTCGTTTGGCGTTGGCCTCCGAGGCGGGCAATGGACTGGTGCTCACCCAAGTGGAGCGCACCGAATGGCCGGACGCACTCACGACCCAGGCCAGCATCGACACGGCGTCGCGTGCCGAAGTGCTGATGTTCGGCAAGGCACTGCTGGCCAGCGAAGGCCTGGATGAGTCCGGGCTGAAACAACGTCTGGGCGTGCCGCATGTGCAGCTCAAGTCGATCCGCCAGGTGCGTGACGGCCTATGGGATCGTTTGCTCACCACCTATCGCAACGCCAGCCAGAACTGCGACGAGCAAGCGTTCTGTCCTCGGGTGCGCAGTGTCGCCGACCTGCGTCAGTTGGCGGCGGCATTCACCGGTGATATCAGCCCGGCCCATGCGCTGTGGGCCAGCAAAAGCCAGGGCGTGCATGAGCAGCTGTTGAACGAGCAATTGCGAGTGGCGGTGTTGCAGCCGTAGTCCCGCTGTCACGGCCCCGCCGTCACAGCCCCGCCGTCACGACGTTGGCCAAAGGCTGGAGGTCGTCGGGTATCATCCCGTATCGATTTGACCCTCGACCTTTTCTCGACTCGTTGCGATCGCCCGCTAGGCTGTTGGCATCACAGCGGTCAACGGAGTGACAGCGAATGCACAACACCCTGGAACAGGTTTTCGGTTATCCACAGTTTCGACCCGGCCAGGAGACCGCAATCAGCGCCGTTCTCGCCGGGCGCTCGGCCGCCGCGATATTTCCCACCGGCTCCGGCAAGTCCATTTGTTACCAGGTGCCGGCGCTCTTGCTGCCACACCTGACGCTGGTGGTCTCGCCGCTGCTGGCGCTGATGCAGGATCAGCTCGAGTTTTTGCGACGACACGGGATTTCGGCAGGCAGCATCGATTCGGCGCAGAGTCGCGAAGACGCCAACGATGTAATGGCGCGCGCCCGTTCGGGTGAACTGAAGATCCTGATGATTTCCGTGGAGCGTTTGAAGAACGAGCGCTTTCGCAACTTTTTGCAGCAGGTGCCGATCTCGCTGCTGGTGGTGGACGAGGCGCACTGCATCTCCGAGTGGGGCCACAACTTCCGCCCCGACTACCTCAAGCTGCCGGACTACCAGCGCCAGTTCAACATCCCGCAGACCCTGCTGCTGACCGCCACGGCAACGCCGAAGGTCATCGCCGACATGCAGGCGAAATTCGCCATCGCGGCAGAAGATGTGGTGACCACCGGTTTCTATCGGCCCAACCTCAATCTGCTGGTCGAGCCGGTGCGTGGGCAGGACAAGCGCCGGCGTCTGGTGGAGTGGATGAGCGAGCGTGCGGGCCAGCCGAGCATCGTCTACGTCACCCTGCAGAAAACCGCCGAGCAGATTGCTGAACACCTGGAGCGCAATGGCATTCAGGCCGAGGCTTATCACGCCGGTTTGCCCCATGAGCAACGGGACGGGATCCAGAAGCGCTTCATGGGCGGGCAGTCCAATTGCATCGTCGCCACCATCGCGTTCGGCATGGGTATAGACAAGAGCGACATCCGCAACGTGGTGCATTTCGACCTGCCCAAATCCATCGAAAACTACAGCCAGGAAATCGGCCGTGCCGGACGTGACGGGCAGCCCTCCGACTGTCTGGTGCTGGCAAACCGCGATAGCCTCAACGTGCTGGAAAACTTCGTGTATGGCGACACGCCGGAGCAAGATGGCATTCGTCACGTGCTCGACGAGTTGCGGGCCGCCGCGCCCGAAGGCCAATGGGAGTTTCTGCTCGGGCCGTTGGCGGACCAGAGCAACATTCGTTCGTTGCCTTTGAAGACGTTACTGGTGCAACTGGAGCTGCGAGGGCTGATTGCCCCGCGCTACGCGTACTACGCCGAGTACCGCTTCAAATACCTGCTGGAGCCCGAGGCGTTGCTTGAGCGTTTCGAGGGCGAGCGAAGGGATTTCGTTACCGCGATCATCCAGACCTCAAGCCGCGCACGGACCTGGGCCACGGTGAATTTCGAGGCGATGTACGAGCAGTATTCCGCCGAGCGCAATCGGGTGGTGAAGGCGCTGGATTACTTTCAGGAAAAGGGCTGGGTCGAGCTTGAGAGCAAGCAGATGACCGAGGTCTACAACGTCCTGCGCGGCGATTTCGACAGCCAGGCCCTGAGCGCCGAACTGCATGACTATTTCACCCGTCATGAGCAAACCGAAGTGGCGCGAATCCACGCCATGCTCGAGCTGTTCGCCACCGAGCGATGCCTCGGATATCGGCTGGCCGAGTATTTCGGGGATCACAATGCGCCGCAGCAGTGCGGACATTGCTCGGTGTGTCACGGACAAGTCGCCCGGCTGCCGGCCCCTCCGGAATTGCCGGCGCTTGTGGATAAAAATTTTGCGGCGTTGTGTGGCGATTTTATCCACAGGCATCAGCAGCACGCTGGCAGTGCTCCGTCGGCGGAGCGGCTGACCCGGTTTTTGTGCGGAATCAGCGTGCCGTTGTTTACCAAGCTCAAGGCGCGGGCCATTTCCGGGTTTGCGGCGCTGGAGGAATATCCCTACGCCGAGGTACGGGCCTGGGCTCAGGCGCATCTTTGAGGTCTCGAATCCATCTGCTGAATGTCGATCATCACGGCAATGAACTTCAAAAATGCCCGGTGGCTGACTATGGTGATGGCTGTCTTCGGATCGCCAACAAGAGAACAACATGAGCCAGACATCCTTCGCTATTCAGCAGGCCGCCGTGATCGGCGCCGGCACCATGGGCCGCGGCATTGTCATGTGCCTGGCCAACGCCGGCGTGTCAGTGCAGTGGGTCGATAACAATCCACAAATGCTCGAACAGGCGCTGGTCACCGTGGCCGATACCTACGCGCACAACGTGCGACAGGGACGGATCGACCAGGCCGAGGCCGATGCGCGGATTGCCCGTGTCAGTGCGGCGCCAGACTATGTGGCGATCCGCAACGTCGACCTGGTGATCGAAGCGGTGTACGAAAACCTCGAACTCAAGCAGAAGATCTTCCGCGAGCTCGATGGCGTGCTTAAGCCCGAAGCGCTGCTGGCGAGCAATACCTCGGCGCTGGACATCGACGCCATTGCCGCCGCGACACGGCGCCCGACTCAAGTGCTGGGCCTGCATTTCTTCAGCCCGGCGCACATCATGAAGTTGCTGGAAATAGTCCGTGGCGCACAGACCTCACCGGCAGTGCTTGAAGCGGCGCTTGAGCTGGGCAAGCGCATGGGCAAGGTCAGTGTGGTGTCGGGCAACTGCCACGGTTTTATCGGCAACCGCATGCTGCATCCGTATGTGCTCGAAGCGCGCAAGATGTTGCTCGAAGGGGCGTATCCGCATCAGGTCGATGCGGCATTGCAGAGTTTCGGTTTCGCCATGGGGCCGTTTCGCATGTACGACGTGGTCGGCATCGATCTCGAGTGGCGTGCCCGCGAGCTGGCCGGCAAGGGGCAGGACGCGCCCGAGGTTCAGGTGGATAACCGCTTGTGCGAACAGGGTCGCTTCGGTCAGAAGTCCGGTAATGGTTACTACCACTACGAGCCGGGCAGCCGTCAGGCCGAGCATGATCCCGAGGTCGATGCGCTGGTGTTGAGCGTCAGCGAAGGGTTGGGATTTCATCGGCGGGATATCGGCTCGGAGGAGATCCTTGAGCGGTGCTTGCTGGCGTTGGTCAATGAAGGCGCGAAGATCCTGCAGGAAGGGATTGCCGAGTCGGCGCATGACATCGATCAGGTCTACCTGAATGGCTATGGCTTCCCGGCGGAGCGGGGCGGACCGATGGCCTGGGCGGATGATCAGGGGCTGACCGACATTCATAAACGGTTGCTGGCGCTGGAGACCCGGCAGGGCGATCACTGGCGACCGGCACCATTGATCGGCGAGCTGGCGGCGCGAGGCAAGGGTTTTTACCTTTAGACTGGGCAGATCACTCCAGGAATCGACACTGATGTCCAACCCGATGCCGCAACGCAGCGATTACCCGCACTTCCAGCCGATCACCACGCGCTGGCATGACAACGACGCCTACGGCCACGTCAACAACGTCACCTATTACAGCTTCTTCGACACGGCGGTGAACACCTACCTGATCCAGGTCGGAGGGCTGGATATCCATGACGGCGAGGTGGTGGGATTTGTGGTGAGTTCGTCCTGCGACTATTTCGCGTCGATCGCTTTTCCGGATCGAATCGAGATCGGTCTGCGGGTCGGCAAGCTGGGCAACAGTTCGGTGCAATACGAACTGGCGGTGTTCAAGGAAGGAGAGGTGGAAGCCTGTGCCGCCGGACGTTTCGTGCATGTATTCGTCGACCGGGCCTCCAATCAGCCGGTGTCGATTCCGGCCCCATTGCGTGATGCGCTGGAACGCCTGACGGTGTGACAGGCAAAAAAAATCGCAGCCCGGGGGAGCTGCGATTTTTCTTCAAGCCTTCGCCTCAGCGGTGGCGATAGTACTTGTGATGCTTGCGATGGCCGTAGGCATGACCGCGACCACGGTGGTCGTCACGGTAGTAGCGACGGTCACGACCACGGTCGTAATGACGATCGTCGTCATCGCTCTTGTTGCCCATGTAGTTGCCCAGCGCGCCACCTGCGCCGCCGCCGGCTGCTGCGCCGATCAGGCTGCCGGTGGTGCCGCCCATGCTGCGGCCGACCACGTTGCCGCCGGCTGCGCCCAGCGCACCGCCGATGGCTGCTTCACCACGGCTGCGCTTGTCGGCGCCCACCGCACTACCACCCGCGCCGCCCAGGGCTGCGCCAATGGTTGAACCTGTACTGCCGCCTAGCGATTGACCGACGACCGAGCCAAGAACCCCGCCCAATGCGCCGCCCACACCTGCTTCGGTGGTGCCTCCGGCAGAAGCGAAGCCACTGACCAGGCCAAGGGACAACAAGAGAATCGAGGAGAACTTCATAGAGGAGCCTCAAAGGGATGACGGCGCGATCCTGAGGCTCTGGAATGGGCGTGACAATCGAAATCCGACGAATAGCACGACCTGTATACAATTCTGCAAGTTGCTGATTTTTGGGCGGAACTTAACGGTTTTTCGCCGGTCTTTAGCTACTTCGGACAGGCCGCTTTGATCACAAAGCGGCCTTTTTTGTGGGCGTTTGAAAAGTGTCTGCGCTCCCACGCAGAACGTGGGAGCGATCAGGATCAGGCCGACTTGGCCATGATCAGCCCCGTTTCACTCGCCGCTTCCAGGCGAATGGCAATGAACTTCGATGTCGGCGTATGGCTGCCATCGCCGGTGCTTTCGAGCGGCACCAGCGGGTTCACCTCAGGGTAATAAGCCGCCGCCTGCCCTGCCGGGATATCGAACGCCAGCAGCGTGAAGCCCTTCACCCGACGCTCGCGGCCGTCGTCCCACAGGGACACGATGTCAGCCTTTTGCCCCGGCTTGAAGCCCAGGCGAATGATGTCTGCCTCGTTGGCGAACAGCACATCACGTTGCCCCTTCACGCCGCGATAACGATCGTCGAGACCATAAATCGTGGTGTTGTATTGATCGTGGGAACGCATCGATTGCAGGATCAGGTCCGGCAGTTGGCCGGTAGCGCGAGTGCGCTCGTGGATCAGATCCTTGGGCAGCATGTTCGGCTTGAAGTTGGCCCGACCCGACGTGGTGTTCCATTTGCGCGCGCCGGCGCTGTTGCCGAGGTAGAAACCGCCCGGGTTCTTGACCTTCTCGTTGAAATCCTTGAAGCCCGGAATGGTGTCGGCGATCAGCTCGCGGATGCGCCGGTAGTCGGCCACCAGCCAGTTCCAGTCCACCGGTTTGCTGCCCAGGGTCGCGGCGGCGATGCCGGCAATGATCGACGGCTCCGAGCGCATCTGGTTCGACAGCGGCTGCAACTGACCGTTGGAGGCGTGCACCATGCTGAACGAGTCTTCCACGGTGACGGCTTGCGGGCCTTCGGTCTGGATGTCGATGTCGGTACGGCCCAGGCACGGCAGGATCAACGCATCCTTGCCGTGAGCCAGGTGGCTGCGGTTGAGTTTGGTGCTGATCTGCACGGTCAGGTCGCAGTTGCTCAGGGCCTGGAAGGTGCGCGGGCTGTCCGGCGTGGCTTGGGCGAAGTTGCCGCCCAGCCCGATGAACACTTTGGCGCGACCTTCGGCCATCGCATGAATCGCTTCGACCACGTTGTGCCCGTTGTGACGTGGTACCTTGAACTGGAAGCGGCGCTCCAGGGAATCGAGGAACGCCACCGGCGGACGCTCGTTGATGCCCATTGTGCGGTCGCCCTGCACGTTACTGTGGCCACGCACCGGGCACAGACCGGCGCCGGGTTTGCCGATGTTGCCGCGCAGCAGCATCAGGTTGGCGATTTCCTGGATGGTCGGCACCGAGTGACGGTGCTGGGTGATGCCCATCGCCCAGCACATGATCACGTTCTTGCCTTTGGCGTACATGCGCGCCGCTTGCTCGATTTCCACCAGGGTAAGGCCGGACTGCGCGACGATCTGTTCCCACGGCGTGTCGTCGACGACGCCCAGATACTCGAGCACGTTGACGCTGTGTTCATTGAGGAAGTCGTGATCGAACACCGCCGGCGCACCGGCTTTCTGCGCATCGCGTTCCCATTGCAGCAGGAACTTGGCCATGCCGCGCAGCACCGCCATGTCGCCGCCCAGCGCCGGGCGGAAATACGCGGTGTTGGTCGGCTTGTCGCCGTTGGTGAGCATTTCGATCGGGTGCTGCGGATGCTGGAATCGTTCCAGACCACGCTCTTTCAGCGGGTTGATGCACACCACCTGAGCGCCGCGTTTCACCGCTTCACGCAGCGGTTCGAGCATGCGCGGGTGGTTGGTGCCCGGGTTTTGGCCCCAGACGAAAATCGCGTCGGCGTGTTCGAAATCGTCGAAGGTCACGGTGCCTTTGCCGACGCCGACACTCTGCGCCAGCGCCACGCCGCTGGCCTCGTGGCACATGTTCGAGCAGTCGGGGAAGTTGTTGGTGCCGAAGGCGCGCACGAACAGTTGATACAGGTACGCCGCTTCGTTGCTGGCGCGGCCCGAGGTGTAGAACTCGGCCTGATCCGGACTCGACAGCGCTTGCAGGTGTTTGCCGATCAGCGCGTAGGCATCGTCCCAGCTGATCGGCTTGTAGCGATCGGTTTCGGCGTCATACACGACCGGCTCGGTCAGGCGACCTTGATATTCGAGCCAGTAGTCGCTCTGTTCCAGCAACGCAGTGACGCTGTGCTTGGCGAAAAATTTGCCGTCCACCCGGCGCTTGGTCGCTTCCCAGTTCACCGCTTTGGCGCCGTTCTCGCAGAACTTGACCATGCCGCTTTCCGGCGAGTCACCCCAGGCGCAGCCCGGGCAGTCGAAGCCGCCGTTCTGATTGGTCTTGAGCATCATGCGCAGGTTTTTCAGGGCGTTGTCGCTGGTCAGCCAGGCCTGGGCCACGCTGATCAGTGCGCCCCAGCCGCCGGCTGCGCCCTTGTAAGGCTTGTAGCGCGGGACGGGTTTCTGGTCGGCTTGATGGTGTTGGCTCACGAGTGTTTCTCCATTTCTGGGCTATACACCCGCGGCGCGTTCTTTTGCGGCAGGTGGATGAGATTGAGGTTGTGGCGTCGGGCCCATTGCACGGCGAGGCCGGTGGGCGCGGACAGGCTGACCAGGGTCTGAATCCCGGCCCGCAAAACTTTCTGGATCAATTCGAGGCTGCATCGGCTGGTGACAATCGCCAGGCCGCCGGCTGTGGATATCTTTTGTCGGATCAGGCCGCCGATCAGCTTGTCGAGGGCGTTGTGCCGGCCGATGTCTTCACGGCCCAGCAGCAATTCACCACTGGCGTTCATGAACACCGCGGCATGCACCGCGCCGCAGTGCTGGCCCAGCGGCTGGAACGCGCCGATGTGCTGACGCAAACCCTCGAGCCATTCGATGGGCGGCAAGGGCGCGCCGGGCAAAACCTTGAGATCAGGCAGTGCCTGCTCGACCGCTTCCACGCCGCACAACCCGCAACCGCTGGTGCCGGCCAGTTGCCGACGCTGTTGCTTGAGATTCCAGAAAGCGCGGTTGGCGATGGTCACTTGCGCGTATTGCGCCGAGCCCGAACCGCTCAGTTGCAGGTCGTAGATGTCCGAGGCGTCTTCGATGATGCCGCTGCCGAGGCTGAAGCCGACGATGAAGTCTTCAAGGTCGGTCGGGGTGACCAGCATCACGGCCTGGCTGATGCCGTTGTAGGCAATCGCCAACGCGACTTCTTCGGCCAGCGCGGTGCTGGCCGATTCCGCGAGGGGGAGATCGCTGTAGCTGTAGGTCTGACTGGCGGCTGGCGCGGGCGTTTCGAGAGCAGGCGCCGCGCAGGCCGGGCGCTTGGCGTTCATGGCATCACCGACGGATTGATCAACGTTAAGACTAGGCGCGGCAAGATGTCGCGTCTAATCGCTAGTGTCGATCCCTCGATAGATGCCGTCGATCAAGCGCCCGTGGGTGATTTTTGATAGAGCGCGAAACAGGCCTCGGCCAGCGCCGAGCGTGGGGCGCCGCGACGCATGATCAGGCCCAGTCGGGCGAGGGTCTGGGCGTTTTCGATAGGTTGCAGGCGCAGGTTATCCGTGAGGTTTTCCAGGCCGCCGTCCAGTGGCATCACCGCGCAGCACAGCCCGCCGTGCACCGCTTGCAACAATTGGTGAACGGCGTCGGTTTGCAGCAAGGGTTGCGGGGTCAGGCCTCGGCTGTGGAAGTTATGGTCGATGGACTGGCGAAAGTGCATGCCGCTGGTGAGCATGCCCAGGGGCAGTTCGATCAGTGATTCCCAGCTCAGCGGTGCTTCGCCAAAGCTGAAGAACCGCTGGTCGTAGAGCAGGCCCATCTGCGTTTCACTGAAGGCCAGGGATTCAAACCGCTCGCCGTCGAGGCGGTCCAGGTAAGACACACCAATGTCGATGCGGTTGTTCGCCAGTTGCTCCAGAACCTGTTCGGAGCTCAGCGAGGACAGTTCGAAGCGCAGGTTCGGGTGTTGCGCGTGCAGGCGCTGCATCAAAGGCAGCGCATCGAAACTCGACAACGGCACCACGCCCAGCCGCAGGGTGCCGATCAGGTTGCCGCGACAGGCCGCCGCTTCCGCCTGCAGGCCGTCGTAGGCCGCCAGCACCGTGCGCGCCCAGGCCAGCACCCGTTCGCCCGGCGCGGTAAAGCCTTCGAAGCGCTGGCCACGGTTGACCAGTGGCAGGTCGAGTTCTTCTTCGAGGCTGCGTAGGCGCATCGACAAGGTCGGCTGGGTAATGTGGCAGCGGGCCGCGGCCTGGCCGAAATGGCGGGTTTCGTCGAGGGCGATGAGGAATTTCAGCTGCTTGATGTCCATCTTCGCTCCGGGGCGCTGGCAAGGGTGGGCGATTCTACCGCTTGCGCGGGGGCAGGGTCATTGGTCGGGCCGGAACCGGGTTTGTCCAGGGTGGTCTAGGCTTGGGCGTCTGGAACTTAAATCAAGGAGTGTGCGCTATGAGTCTTTTGAGCTTTGTGAAAGAGGCCGGTGAGAAGTTGCTCGACCTGTTGACCCCTGGCAACGCCAATGCCAGCGAGCAATTGAAGGAGCACATCAGTAAGGTCGGGTTGGGTAACCCGAATGTCCAGGCGACCGTGGATGGTGACAAGGTGACGGTCACCGGTGAAGTGGCGAGCCAGGAAGAGAAAGAGAAGATTCTTCTGGCAGTGGGCAACATTGCCGGTGTCGGCAGCGTCGATGACCAGATCACCGTGACCGGGCCGGTTGTGGCGGCGGCGCGTTTTGTGGTCGTGAAGAAGGGCGACACCCTCAGCGCGATTTCCCTGGCGGTGTATGGCAACGCCAACCAGTACAACAAAATTTTCGAGGCCAACAAGCCGCTGCTGTCACACCCGGACAAGATTTATCCGGGGCAGACGCTGCGTATTCCCGAGTAACAACATGCCTGCGGGAGCAGCCTTTGGCGGCTCCTGCAGTCTTCAGAGCCCGGCAATCAGAGCCCGGCAATCAAATCGCGATAATCCTCGACCGCCGCGAACTCCCCGGTGTCCTTCGGCCCTTTGCGGCTGTCCGGCTCTTTCACGGCCAACAGATGCGCCACGCCGAAATTCCGTGCACTGCGCAGGATCGGCAAGGTGTCGTCGATGAACAGACTACGCGCCGGGTCGAAGTCGATGTCGGTCTGTAACGCGTCCCAGAATTGCGGGTTCTCCTTGGGAAAGCCGTAGTCGTGGGAGCTGATCAGCCGTTCAAAGTATGGCGCCAGTTCGATTCGTTCCAGTTTCAGCGACAGTGAATCGCGGTGCGCGTTGGTGATCATCACCACGCGTTTGCCGGCTCGCTTGATCGCCTCCAGAAAGGTGTCGGCATCCGGACGCAGGGCGATCAGGTGGGCGGTTTCCAGCTTCAGTTCACGCACCGACAGCTTCAGTTCCGCACTCCAGAAGTCCAGGCAGTACCACTGCAACTGGCCGGCATGACGCTCAAACAGCGGCTGCAATTCCATTTCCGCCATGGCCCGGCTCACGCCATGCAGTTCGGCGTAGCGTTGCGGCAGGTGTTCCAGCCAGAAGTGGTTGTCGAAGTGCAGGTCCAGCAGCGTGCCGTCCATGTCCAGCAGAACGGTATCGATGTCGGACCAGGGTAGTGAAGGCATGGCAACGTCTCGAGCGGTAGAAAGATATCCGACGCAAACAATCGGAAAAGCCGCGTTATAGTAGCGCGTTCACGCCAAGGAGCTTTGCATGCGCCAGAAACCCACCGTACTTGCCCGCGAGATCGTCGCCACCAGCCGGCTGTTCTGCGTCGAAGAGCTGAAGCTGCGTTTCTCCAACGGCGTGGAACGCACCTACGAGCGGCTGGTCGGCAAGGGCGCCGGTTATGGCGCGGTCATGATCGTGGCGATGCTCGATGCCGAGCACGCGGTGCTGGTTGAGGAATACTGCGGCGGCACCGACGAATATGAACTGTCGCTGCCCAAAGGCCTGATCGAGCCCGGTGAAGACGTGCTGGCCGCCGCCGAACGCGAGCTCAAGGAAGAAGCCGGTTATGGCGCGCGACAGCTGGAGCATCTGACTGAGCTGTCGTTGTCCCCCGGTTACATGAGCCAGAAGATCCAGGTGGTGCTGGCCACCGACCTGTACGAAGAACGCCTCGAAGGCGATGAGCCTGAGCCGATGCGTGTGGACAAGGTCAACCTGCGAGAGCTGTCGACGCTGGCGCAGAATCCGAATTTCAGTGAAGGGCGCGCCCTGGCGGCGCTGTACCTGACCCGCGACCTGCTGACCCAGCGCGGATTTTTTCAGTCATGAGTGAGATGCCGATGAGTTTTCCCCATCCGTTGATGGCGCCGGTGGTCGAGCTGGCATTGCGGGCCGGTGAGGCGATCCTGCCGTTCTGGCGCGCCGATGTAGCCGTCACCGCCAAGTCCGATGATTCGCCGGTGACGGCGGCGGACATGGCCGCGCATCACGTGATCGTGGCCGGCCTGACAGCGCTGGATCCGAGCATTCCGGTGCTGTCCGAAGAGGACGCCAACATCCCGCAAAGCGTGCGCGCCGGCTGGCAGCGCTGGTGGCTGGTGGACCCGCTGGATGGCACCAAGGAGTTCATCAGCGGCAGCGAAGAGTTCACCGTCAACATCGCGCTGATCGAGAACGGCCGGGTGTTGTTCGGTGTGGTGACGATGCCGACCAACGGTCGCTTCTACGTCGGCGGTGCGGGGCTCGGTGCCTGGCGCGGCGACACGGGCGGCACGCCGGTGGCGATTCAGGTGCGTGATGTGCCGGGGCCTGGCGAAGCCTTCACCGTGGTTGCCAGCCGCCGTCATTCGAGTCCGGAGCAGGAACGCTTGCTGGCCGGGTTGAGTGCCAGCCTTGGCGAGTTGCAGTTGGCCAACATCGGCAGTTCGCTGAAGTTCTGTCTGCTGGCCGAAGGTGCTGCCGATTGCTACCCGCGTCTGGCGCCGACTTCGCAGTGGGACACGGCAGCGGCGCAGGGTGTTCTGGAAGGGGCGGGTGGCGAGGTGCTGGACCTGAGTGGCGAAGCGTTCTGTTATCCACCACGAGAGTCGTTGTTGAACGGTTTCTTCCTGGCGTTGCCAGCGAAAGCCGCGTGGCGGGCGAAGCTGCTCGAACTCGCCCGCTCGTAAGCTCCCTCAGTCTTCAGCGGTGCAGGACGTACTGCCCGCTGAACGTCACCGCATCCTCATCGCTTCCCGTATTGACCACCCGCGTGTGCAGGGTCAGTCGCGCCCGTCCGTAGCGCTGATACATCGCCAGAAATTTCTTCCACACCGCAGCGCTCGGTGAAGGGCAGATCGCAATCGCATCGCCGGTGACCGGCAGTGGATAACTGATCTGCCCTTCCTGAATCACGATGTGACCGTCTTCGATGCCTTCTTCTTTCAAACGCAAATGCAGCCAGCCCCAGCCGGCCAGTACCGCGCCGCAATACAGGCTGCCGCCAAACATGGTGCTCTTGTGATTGACGTTGGCGTCCAGCGGCAGGTGCAGGCGTAGTTGCTGTTCCTGCCAGTCGAGCACCTTGAGGCCCATGTCCCGGGTCAGCGGGATGTCGTGGTGAAGAACGGATTCCAGATAAAGACTGTCGTGCTTCATGCCCGGACCTCTTGCGGCAGAAAAGTGAATTGAGCGTGCTTCATTCGGATTCGTCGGAATGGCCGCCGCTGCCAGCGAAATTCAGCCCGTGCTTGCGCAGTTTGTCGTGCAGGGTCTTGCGCGGAATGCCCAGGGCTTCGGCGAGACTGCGCACGGAACCGTGAGAGCGGGCCAGTTCGGCGGCGATCAGGGATTTCTCGAAGTTTTCCACTTGCTCGCTGAGCCCGCCCGCCGTGATTTCGACGGTGGTGCCGGGGCTGCCATCGGGCTGCGTGTTGTCCAGTGCCAGTTCCAGGCCGAGGGCAAAACGCTCCGCCGCGTTCTGCAATTCCCGCACGTTGCCCGGCCATGAATGCCGCAGCAGCAACGCCCGTTGCGCCGGTTGCAGTTCATGCGGTGGCAGACCATGGCGCGCGCTGGCTTCATCGGCGTAATGCTGGAACAGCATCAACGCATCTTCGCCCCGTTCACGCAGTGGCGGAATGCGCAGCGGCGCCACGTTGAGACGGTAATACAAGTCCGCCCGGAAACGTCCCTGATCGGCGGCCTGACGCAGGTCTTCCTTGGTGGCGGCAATGACGCGGATGTCCAGCGGGATCAACTGATTGCCGCCCAGGCGTTCGACCACGCGTTCCTGCAACATGCGCAGCAGTTTGACCTGCACATCCATGCTCATGCTCTCGATTTCATCGAGGAACAGCGTGCCGCCATTGGCGAATTCGAACTTGCCGATCCGGCGTTTTTGCGCGCCGGTGAAAGCGCCGGGCTCATGGCCGAACAATTCGCTTTCGACCACCGACTCGGCCAGCGCTCCGGCGTTGATCGCCACGAACGGGCCGTTACGCCGGCTCGACAGATCGTGAAGGGCGCGGGCGACGACTTCCTTGCCGGCGCCGGTTTCGCCGAGGATCAGCACGTCGGCTTTGGTCGCCGCCAGTGCGCCGATCTGCTCGCGCAGGCGTGACATCGGCGCGGACTGGCCGACCAGCCGTGCGCTCAGCTCGTTGCGATCACTCAGGGCCATGCGCAGGCTGCGGTTGTCCAGCACCAGGCGGCGCAGGGCCAGGGCGCGGCGCACGCTGTCGAGCAGGGCGTCACTGGCGAAGGGTTTTTCCAGAAAGTCATAAGCACCGGCACGCATGGCCTGCACGGCCAGTGGTACGTCGCCGTGGCCGGTGATCAGCAGCACCGGCAGTTCCGGATCCTGGGCGTGCAGTTCGCTCAGCAGTTCCAGGCCATCCATGCCGGGCATGCGGATGTCGCTGACCACCACGCCCGGCCAGTCGCGCTCCAGTTGCGCGGCCAGGCCCTTGGCTTCGGACAGCGGAAGAATTTTCAGGCCGGCCAGATCCAGAGTCTGGCCGAGGGCCTGACGCAGGTGCGGATCGTCGTCGATCAGCACCACCTGAATGCGGTTGTCGATGGTCATGCGCTTCGATCCTCGGACGGTTGCAGGCTGACCCCGGGCGCGCCGGCGCGCAGCCGCAGGGTGATCAAGGCGCCACCTTGCTTGTGGTTGGCGAACGACAGTTCACCGCCGAAGGCGCGCATCAGGGTTTCGCAAATGGCCAACCCCAGACCCAGACCCTGAGTGCGGGTCTTGGTTGTGTAAAACGGTTCGCTGGCGCGGCCCAGGGCTTCCATGCAGAAACCCGGGCCATTGTCGCGAATGTACAGGTTGACGCCGTCGTCGGTGGATTCGGCACTCAGCCACAATTTGCGCGGCGGGCCTTTTTCCGTCAGGGCGTCGAGGGCGTTGGCCAGCAGGTTACCCAGAACCTGACGCAGACGGGTTTCCCCGGCCTCGACCCACAGAGTGGCGGCGGGCAGGTCACGGATCAGTTCGACGTCCATGCTGCGGCGACGTTTGGCCAGCAAGGCGAGCGCGTCGTCCAGCGCCGGTTGCAGGGCAACGCTTTCCGGAGCGTGGCGGTCGCGGCGGGCAAAGGCCCGCAGGTGAGCGATGATCGAGGCCATGCGCCCGGTCAGCTCGCTGATCAGTTTGAGGTTGCCTCGCGCATCTTCAGTGCGTTCGTGGTCGAGCAGCACTTCGGCGTTCTCGGCGTAGCTGCGGATCGCCGCCAGCGGCTGATTGAGTTCGTGGCTGATGCTCGCCGACATTGTCCCTAGCGCCGACAGTTTGCCGGCCTGCACCAGATCATCCTGGGCGCGCACCAGTTCCTGCTGGGCCTGTTCGCGTTCAAGCACTTCCTGTTTCAGGCGGCGGTTGAGGCCTTCGAGATCGCTGGTGCGTTCGGCGACCCGCCCCTCAAGCTCCCGTCGGGCCTTGGCTTCGAAGGCGATCCGTTCCAGATAATGACGACGACGCTGCATCATCAGGCCCAGCAATAGCATCACCACCAGCAAGGTGGCGCCGCCGATCGCCACCACCGTGCGCACCGGTCGGTCGATCAAGGTGCGCGGGGCCAGAATGCTGACGCTCCAGCCGGTTTCCGCGATGTCCTGGGTCTGCGGCAGCCACGCTGTCGGGCTCAGGTTCAGCGGGCGTGGCTCGCGGGTCGGGTAGGGCTGGATTGCGGTGATCGCCGCACGCTCGGCATCACTCAGAGTGCGGGTCGCGCGAAAGCGCCATTCCGGGCGCGAGGTGAGGATGACGACACCGTTGTGGTCGGTCACCAGCAGTTGTTCCGGGGTTTTGCCCCACAGGCTTTCGGTGTGGTCCAGGTCAACCTTGATCACTAGTACACCGATGATTTTTTCGCCGTTGCGCACCGCTGCGGCGAAGAAATAGCCGCGTTTGGCGGAAGTGGTGCCCAGACCGAAGAAGCGCCCGAGGCGGCCGGCCATGGCCTCGCTGAAGTACGGCCGGAATGAGAAATTGCGCCCGACGAAGCTGTCGTGTTTGTCCCAGTTCGACGCCGCGAGCGTCTGACCTTTGGTGTCCATCAGGTACATGACTTCGGCGCCGGTCTGCGCGGCGATGTTCTTCAACAGGCGGTTGGCGTTGCCCTGGGTCACGCCGTCATCCGGCGCCCCGAGCACCGCGCGCAGGGCCGGGAGGTCGCCGAGGATTTGCGGCAGCACTTCATAGCGATGCAGCGTGCCCAGCAGGTTGGCGACGTAGAGGTCGAGGGTCTGGCGGTTCTGGCCGGCCAGTTCGCTGCGGTAATAGCGCTCGGCCAGATGCTCCAGCGGCCACAGCAGCGGAGCCAGACACAGGGCCAGCAGGGCGAGGCTGCGCCAGCGGGGGCGGCGGGGAAGGGTCGGAGTCATGAGCATCGAGCGCCTGTGGGTACAGGCGCATTATGCCTAGGCTTGCCGGCGCAGTCTGCGCACCCGTGGTCGGGTGTGCAGCGGCGCTGAAAATTCACGCAGGACTTCAGGAAAAGACGTCGGCGTCCTTGAAGAAGGCGGCTGCCTGATCCTTGGCCGACAGTTTTGGCGCTTCGTCCAGCTGCCAGTCGATGCCCAGGTCCGGGTCGTCCCAGCGAATGCTGCGTTCGGCGGATGGGGTGTAGTAGTTGGTGGTCTTGTAGAGGAATTCGGCGAACTCGCTCAGCACCACGAAGCCATGGGCGAAACCTTCCGGCACCCACAGTTGGCGATGGTTTTCGGCGGACAGGCGCACGGCGACCCATTTGCCAAAGTTCGGCGAACTGCGGCGGATATCGACTGCAACGTCGAGCACTTCGCCAACGGTGACGCGAACCAGTTTGCCCTGGGCATTTTCCAGCTGGTAATGCAGCCCGCGCAGAACGCCTTTCTGCGAGCGCGAATGGTTGTCCTGCACAAACTGCGTGTCGAGGCCGGTCGCGTCCTGAAAGGCCTTGGCATTGAAGCTTTCGTAAAAGAAGCCGCGCTCGTCACCAAACACCTTGGGTTCGATGATCAGGACACCAGGCAGGTCGGTGGTGATTACATTCATGAAGATTTTCCAGTGGCAGGTGTGAATGGCCGACATTCTTGCGCAAAGTGCCGGTGGGTGCGAGTGGCGCTTGCAAATCCGCCTGTCTCGCAGCAGATCGGGGGACGGATGGTCGGGGGTTGCTTATCGCCCGAAGCAATGGCGATATAGGCGCCTAATAAAATTTCAGGGGTCGTTCCATGTCGTTCGCCACGTTGATTCATCGCGCCAGTTTGCCCAGCCCTCAGGTTTCGCTGGAGCAGGCCCGGCATCTGCTGGCGCAGCATTACGGCTTGAACGGCACGTTGCAGGCCCTGGGCAGCCAGCAGGATCTCAATTACCGGGTCGACAGCGAGCGTGGGCGGTTCGTGCTGAAGATCTGTCGGGGCGACTATTCGCTGGTCGAGCTGCAAGCCCAGCATGCTGGCCTGAAATATCTGGCTGAACACTGCGATGTCCACGTTCCCCGGGTCATCCCGGCCAATGACGGCCAAGACCTGCTGACCCTGGACGTCGGTGGAGAATCGGTGCATGTGCGGTTGCTCGATTACATCGAGGGCCAGCCACTGACGGCTCTCGATCATCTTGGCCATGAGGTTGTTGCCGGGTTCGGACGGCTCTGCGGTGAAATGGATCTGGCTCTGGCCGGGTTCGACCATCCGGGGCTCGAGCGCACGTTGCAGTGGGACGCGCGCCACGCCAGCGCACTGATCGAGCACCTGCTGCCGGTGATCGAAGACGAGCGCCAGCGTGCGCTGATCGCCGAGGCTGCCGAACAGGCCAGGCTTCGTTTGCAGCCGCTGCTGGAAAAGCTGCCGGTGCAGGCGATCCACATGGACATCACCGATGACAACGTGGTCTGGCAGCGTGATGCCCGGCGGCACTGGCAGTTGCAGGGCGTCATCGATTTCGGCGATCTGGTGCGCACCTGGCGCATCACCGATCTGTCGGTCACCTGCGCCGCGCTGCTGCATCACGCCGCCGGCGATCCGTTCGTGATTCTGCCGGCCGTGCAGGCCTATCACGCGGTCAATCCGCTGCAACACGAAGAGCTTCTGGCGCTGTGGCCGCTGATCGTGGCACGGGCGGCGGTGCTGGTGCTCAGTGGCGAGCAACAGGTCAGCATCGACCCGGGCAATACCTACAGCCGCGATAACCTGACCCACGAGTGGGAGATCTTTCGGGTCGCCACTTCGGTGCCGCTGGCATTGATGGAGGCGGCGATTCTCACAGCGGTCGGCCAGACATTGCCGGCCATCGACAGTGAAGGTTTTGCGCCGTTGTTGCCCGATCTGGTCGGGCGCGAATTCGCGTTGATCGATCTGGGTGTGTTGAGCGCGCACTTCGAGGCGGGCAATTGGGAGCAGCCTGGCATCGATCAGCGCCTGTTGAACGAGGCCGCCGCGATCCACGGTCTGGCGGCCAGCCGATACGGGCAATACCGGTTGTCGCGCACCCAGCCTGACAGCGCCGATGAGCCAGAGACATTTCCGCTGCACGTCGAATTGCACGTGCCCCAGAGTTCGACGGTGGAAGCGCCGTTCGCTGGCGTACTTCACCTGTCGGCCGATGGCGCGCTGCGACTCGACGGCCCGCAACTGAGCCTGCGCTTGCTGGGTGTGAAACCTTCGTTGCACAGCGGTGCAGCGCTGGTCAAAGGTCAGGTGCTCGGTTCGGTAGACGGTGCGTTGATCGTGCAATTGACCCGCGGCGCACAGCTTGAAGCGCCGCTGTTCTGCACGCCGACCCGCGCGGCGGCATGGCAGGCCTTGTCCCCATCACCGGCCGCGCTGCTGGGCCTGGCCTGCGACGCCGAGCCGGAGCTGGACGCAGCAACCCTGCTGGCGCGCCGCGACGCCAGTTTCGCCCGCACCCAGAAGCATTATTACGTCGACCCGCCGCGCATAGAGCGCGGCTGGCGCAATCACCTGATCGACATGCAGGGCCGCTCCTATCTCGACATGCTCAACAACGTCGCGGTGCTCGGCCACGGTCATCCGCGCATGGCGGCGGTGGCGAGCCGGCAGTGGTCGCTGCTCAACACCAACTCGCGATTTAACTATGCGGCGGTCGCCGAGTTTTCCGAGCGCTTGCTGAAGCTGGCGCCGGAGGGCATGGATCGGGTGTTCCTGGTCAACAGCGGCAGCGAGGCCAATGACCTGGCGATTCGCCTGGCGTGGGCCGCCAGCGGTGGGCGCGACATGATCAGCGTGCTGGAGGCCTATCACGGCTGGACGGTCGGCGCGGACGCGGTCTCGACCTCGATTGCCGATAACCCGCAGGCCCTGAGCAGTCGCCCGGACTGGGTGCATGCGGTCACCGCGCCGAACACCTATCGCGGCGAATTTCGCGGCGCGGATTCGGCGCCGGATTACGTGCGCAGCGTCGAACATCATCTGGTGAAGCTCGATGAGCAGAAACGCCAACTGGCCGGGTTCATCTGCGAGCCGGTCTACGGCAACGCGGGCGGGATCTCGCTGCCGCCGGGCTATCTGAAAACGGTTTATGAAATGGTGCGCGCCCGTGGCGGCGTGTGCATTGCTGATGAGGTGCAGGTCGGTTACGGGCGCATGGGCCACTTCTTCTGGGGCTTCGAAGAGCAAGGCGTGGTGCCGGACATCATCACCATGGCCAAAGGCATGGGCAACGGTCAGCCGCTGGGTGCCGTGATCACCCGCCGGGAAATCGCCGAGGCGCTGGAAGCCGAGGGTTATTTCTTCTCGTCCGCCGGCGGCAGTCCCGTGAGTTGCCAGATCGGCATGGCGGTGCTCGACGTCATGGAAGAAGAAAAACTCTGGGAGAACGCCCAGGTGGTCGGCGCCCACTTCAAGGCCCGGCTGGAGGCGTTGATCGATCAATATCCGTTGGTCGGCGCGGTGCACGGTTCCGGGTTCTATCTGGGGGTCGAGTTGATCCGCAACCGGGAAACCCTGGAACCGGCGACCGAGGAAACCACGCTGTTGTGTGATCGCCTGCGGGCGCTGGGGATTTTCATGCAGCCAACCGGCGATTACCTCAACGTCCTGAAGATCAAACCGCCGATGGTCACCTCGCGTCAGAGCGTGGATTTCTTTGTCGACATGCTGGCGAAGGTGCTGGAAGAAGGGCTCTGAGGCGATGTGGAACCGACAAATGCCGATTTGTATCGGTATTTGTCGGTTCAAATAGAGTTTGTTTTTTATTTATGGCTTCTAAAGCCGATATTTATCGTTTATAAAGTCGCCATAGTCCGTCGTCCAACCCTGTACGGCGTGTTGAAAACCCTCGACGGTTCCCTGGAGTCTGATCGACATGACCACATTGAAAAGCACACCACGCGCCGATGGCTTCTACATGCCGGCCGAATGGGCACCGCAAACCCAGACCTGGATGATCTGGCCGGAACGTCCGGACAACTGGCGTCTGGGCGGCAAACCGGCGCAGGCCGCTCACGCCGCTGTGGCCAAAGCCATCGCGCGTTTCGAACCGGTCACCGTGGCGGTGTCCGCCGGCCAGTACGAAAACGCTCGTGCTCGCCTCGACGTGCCGAATATCCGCGTGGTCGAGATGTCCAGCGATGACGCCTGGGTTCGCGACAGCGGCCCGACTTTCGTGATCAACAACAGCGGCGAAGTGCGCGGTGTGAACTGGGACTTCAACGCCTGGGGCGGCTTTGACGGTGGCCTATATTCGCCGTGGAACCGTGATTCCCAGGTCGGCGGCAAGATCCTCGAAATCGAGCGCAGCCCGCGCTACCGCACCGAAGGCTTCGTGCTCGAAGGCGGTTCGATTCACGTCGACGGCGAAGGCACCCTGATCACCACCGAAGAATGCCTGCTCAACCGCAATCGCAACCCGCATTTGGGCCGCGAAGAAATCGAAGCGGTTCTCAGCGAAAACCTGTCGGTGGACAAGATCATCTGGCTGCCGGATGGCCTGTTCAACGACGAAACCGACGGCCATGTGGATAACTTCTGCTGCTACGTGCGTCCGGGCGAAGTGCTGCTGGCGTGGACCGACGATCCGCAGGATCCGAACTACCCGCGCTGCCAGGCCGCAATGAAAGTGCTGGAAAGCAGCACCGACGCCAAGGGCCGCCCGTTCACGGTGCACAAGATGCCGATTCCGGGGCCGTTGTTTGCCACCGAAGAAGAATGCGCGGGCGTGGATCCGGTGGACGGCACTCAGGAGCGCAACCCGAGCGTGCGCCTGGCCGGTTCCTACGTGAACTTCCTGATCGTCAACGGCGGCATCATCGCGCCGAGCTTCGACGATCCGATGGACGCGCCGGCCCGGGAGATCCTGCAGAACCTGTTCCCGCAACACGAAGTGGTGATGGTGCCGGGCCGCGAACTGTTACTGGGCGGTGGCAATATTCACTGCCTTACCCAACAGCAACCCGCACCGCACAAAGAGTGAGTGCGGATGTAACAGCTTGAGTTGATTGGAAAATCGACCGGGCAGTCATTTGTTGCCCCCGCTTGAAGAGAAACCCGCAGCCCGTCAGGACTGCGGGTTTCTTTATGTCCGCCGGTCGACAATTTCACGACGTTGGCATAGCTCTTGTATCGCTCATGGCGCGCTAGGGAGGGGGGAGAACTTCAACAGTTCTGTCATAAACCTTGGATAACGTAGCCGCTCATGAACGGGGAGAGAGCGCTGAAATGAACGCCGAAGTGAACGTAATCAGCGAGCGGACGTTGCATCCCATGGCTGTAAATAGTGAGTCGCTCCAGATTGTCGCGCACTGGTTGAAGTCCAATGGAACGCGTCAGATCAGGGAACCTGATCCGCGCCGGATGATGATCGAGCGTTACCCCGCTGGCCTGTTCAGCGAGGCCGAACTGGAAGCACTTTGGGATGTGATGGAAGGATAAGAAGAACAAACAAGGATTGTAAAAAGCGCTGCCGGGATGGCAGCGCTTTTTTTATGGGCGCGAATCAGAAGCTGTAGGTGCCGGTGACCACCAGGCTGCGCGGAGCGCCCGGCTGGATCTGGAACGCGCTGGTGGCCGACGAGTAATACTCGCGGTCGGTGATGTTGTTCAGGGCGCCACGCAGGTCCCAGTCCTTGTGGCGGTAGCCGACCAGTGCGTCCCAGCGACCGTAGCCCGGCAGCACGGTGGTGTTGGCGTTGTCGGCATAACGCTGGCCGACCAGGGTCAGGCCGGTTTCGGCGTACCAGCCCATTTCCGGTTTCCAGGTCAGGAACAGGCTGCCGTTGCGCTTGGCCACGTTGTTCACGCGTTTGCCTTCCAGGCCGTTGTTGTCCTTCTCGATGGTCGCGTCCTGCACACCGACGCCGCCGCGCACATACCAGTTGCCGACGATCTTGCCGGTCCCGGTCAGTTCGATCCCGCGCGAGCGTTGCAGACCGCTGAGCACGGTCAGGGTCGGGTCGTTCGGATCGGTGGTGCGACGGTTGTAGAGTTCCAGCTCATAGACGGCGAGGGTGGTGCTCAGGCGATCGTCGAGCCAGTCGCTCTTCACGCCAATTTCCTTTTGCTTGGTCAGTTCCGGGCTCAGGTCATTGGTATTGCCGGCCGCGCCCGGGGTGATGCCGATCAGACCGCCGCCCACCGGCGAGAAGGTCTTGGTCCACGAGGCGTAGAACGAGTGGTTCTGCAGCGGCGTCCAGACCACGCCGAAACGCGGGCTGGTGCTGTGGCTGTCACGGTCTTCGGAGATGTTGCGCAGCTTGTTGGTCGACTCGATATCGAAGGTGTCGTAGCGCAGGCCGGCCAGCAATTGCCATTGATCATTCAGGCGCAGTTGATCCTGAACGTAGACCGCGCGGCTTTCGACTTCGGTGTGGCTGCTGCTCGACACCTGCATGCGCCCGGCGTGGCGCAGGTCGCGGTTGGGGTTGTACAGATCCAGCGAAGGCACGGCGGAACTGCCGCGCCCGGAAGTGGCGGCGTTGTACAGCGTCGGGTCGCGGCGCTGGCTGCCGGTTTCGAGGCCGGTCAGCAGGCGGTGCTCGAGGCCGAAGGTTTCGAATCCGCCTTCCAGCTCAACGTTGTTGAACACGTTGCGGGTAGTCAGATCCTGCTGCCAGTGCTGGCGGGTGACCTTCTTGGTCGCCGGGGTGTAACCGGTGAGGTAGGTGTTGTCGAAATCGCTGTCGAGCTTGAACACGCCGAGTGTGTGGCGCAGCTGCCAGTTATCGTTGATTTCATAGCTCAGCTTCGAGCGCAGGGACTGGGTTTTGTCGTCGATGAAATCGTGATCGTTGCCGTAGGTCGTGTCCCGGCCGACATCCGCCGGACGTCCACCGACCCCGGGAATACCGCGATCCGGTGTGCGGTTGTAGCGGCTGTATTCGTATTGCACCAGCCAGTTCAGATCTGGGGTGAGCTGCCAGCTCATCGACGGTGCAAACAGCTGGCGATTGCCGCTGACGCCGTCGCGGAAGCTGTTTTCGTCCATGTTGCCCATGTTCAGGCGCAGGCTGATGTTGTCGCTCGGGTCGGTGCTGAGGTCAGCGTACAGGCTGCGCAGATCTTCGCTGCCACCCTGGGCCTCGATGGTCGAGCGGCGACCGAATTCGGGAGCCTTGCTCACGCGGTTGACGATCCCGCCCTGGCTGCCACGGCCGTACAACACAGCGGCCGGGCCTTTGAGCACTTCGACGCGTTCGATGTTGTGCAGGTCGCGCTTGTACTGGCTGTCGTCGCGGATGCCGTCCAGATAGAAGTCATTGCTGGCGTCGAAGCCGCGGATGCGCAGGCTGTCGAAGCGCGTGTCGCCGCCGCTGCTGACGTTGGGCATGCCGCTCAAGGCGTCGCCCAGGTCATTGGTGCCGTAGTTGGCGAAGTTGGCGGTCTTGACCGAGTCGATTGCCTGGGGCACGTAACGCACGGGTGTTGAAGTACGGGTCGCGGTATTGCTGACCTTCACACGCGGGTCGTCGGCCTGGGTTTCGGCACTGATCGAGGTGGCGGGCAGTTCGGTCGCGGAGTAAGCGAAACCGGAAGACAAAAAGGCAGAAAGCCCAAGCGTGACGGGCGTGAGACGGAACGGGGCAGGCATTGAAAAGCGCATCCGAAAGGTTGGAAGAATTCGAGCGCGCGAATGGTAATGCTTTGCATTTACTTTCGTTAATTATTCCTGAAAGGTTCCGTGGTTTGATTGTGTCAATTTATTTCCGATTTGTATCGGAGCGGACAACGAGTGCATTTGACCGATTGCCGAAACAGTCTGAAAGCCATTCCGGCGTTTTTCCGCAATGGCCGAGGGACTAATGTGCCGACATCATTTTTCCCACCTTCAGACCGGAGCTTTCCGATGACTCTTCATTACATCTACGACCCGCTGTGCGGCTGGTGCTATGGCGCCAAACCACTGGTGCAAGCCGCGCAGCAAGTGCTGCCGGTGATTGCCCACGCCGGCGGCATGATGACCGGAGCCAACCGCCAGAACGTTTCACCGCAACTGCGCAATTATGTGATGCCACACGACCGACGCATTGCCGAATACACCGGTCAGCCATTCGGCGACGCCTACTTCGAAGGCTTGTTGCGCGATCACTCGGCGGTGTTTGATTCGGCACCACCGATTGCTGCTGTGATGGCAGCGGAAAAAATCGACGGTCGTGGCCTGGAACTACTTGGCCGTTTGCAGACTGCGCACTATGTCGAAGGGCGGCGAATCGCCGACGAAAGTGTGCTGTTGGAATGTGCGGTGGAGTTGGGCTACAACGCCGATATTTTCTTGAACACCGTGCAGTCCGTCGACACCGAACAACATATAAAGAACAGCCGCGCCCTGTTGGCAAAAGTTGGTGGGCAGGGTTTTCCAACTTTTGCACTGGAACAGGACGGTCAGTTCACACTGGTTGATATCGGGCCGTGGCTGGGCAAGTCCGAAGCCTTCGCTCAATGGCTGAGCGAGTCGTTTACACCCGCGCCAGGGACTGAAACCCTGCAGGTCTGTGGCCTCGATGGTTGCGCGTAATCCCGCATCAAAATCCCTGGCTGCGAGCAATTCCGTGCACGAAGCCATCGCAAAATTTACTTTTTTTAGACGTTTTTCGCCTATTTAAAGACGATTCTTGAAATTGACACATTGTTGAGGGCGCGGCTACGATTCGGCCCAACGCCTGTGGCTAACCGCCATGACTCAAAATTAGGAGCAGGCCCGCCATGACATTGTCTTGAGCGGGTCTTTTTGTTTCGGGGTGAATAAAAGAGTGCAATAAGCGCCGTTTCAGCCGTTCGACACAGCGCGTTTCAACCCGTAATAAGGAAAACAAAATGTTGAACAAGCGAATCAGTCTGATCGCACTGGGGATGTTGAGTGCCACTTCGGCCATGGCTAACGACCAGGCCGAGTCCAAGGGTTTTGTTGAAGACAGCAGCCTCAAAGTGCTGCTGCGCAATGCCTACATCAATCGTGACTACAAAGACGGTAACGACGATAAAGCCGAGTGGGGCCAAGCGGCTATCGGTACGTTCTCGTCCGGTTTCACCCAAGGCACCGTCGGTGTAGGTGTGGACGCGTTCGGTCTGTACGCGCTGCGTCTGGACGGCGGCAAGGGCCGCAGCGGCGCTGGCGGTATCGACTTCTTCAAACAGGGTGACAGCGGCAACGCGGCTGACGACCTGTCGAAGGGCGGTGCAGCGGTCAAATTCCGTATCTCCAACACCGTACTGACTTACGGTGACCAGATGCCGGCCCTGCCGGTGCTGAGCTATGACAACGTGCGTCTGCTGCCGGAAAGCTACACCGGTACCTTGATCACTTCCAAAGAGATCAAAGGTCTGCAACTGGATGCCGGTCGTTTCACCGCCGAATCGCGTAAAAGCGCTGAAGGCCGTGACAGCGGTGGTCTGAAATCGATCAACGTGTTGGGCGGTAGCTACCAGTTCACCGAACAGTTCAAGGCTGCGCTGTACGCATCCGACGTCGAAGACGTGCTGAAGAAGCAATACGTGAACGCCAACTACGTGTTCCCGATCGACAAGGATCAGTCCCTGACCCTGGACTTCAACGGTTACCGCACCAAGCTGGACAACTCCTACGTCCGCGAAAACGGTGTGACCGGCGACGACAACAAGATCTGGAGCCTGGCAGCGACCTTCGCCACCGGCCCGCACTCGTTCACCGTGGCGCACCAGCGCTCCACCGGCGACAGCAACCTGGGTTACGCCTACGGCGGTTACCAGAAAGGTCAGGGTCGCGTGGGCGACGGTGGCAACACCATCTACCTGGCCAACTCCTACTGGTCCGACTTCAACGCTGAAGACGAGCGCAGCTGGCAGTTGGGCTACGGCCTGGACTTCAGCGCATTCGGCGTACCGGGTCTGAGCTACAACTTCGCGTACGTGCGTGGCGACAACATCACCACGTCCACCAGCGAAGGCGGCACCGAGCGTGAAATCTTCAACCAGTTCAAGTACGTCGTGCAAAGTGGCCCGGCCAAAGACCTGAGCATCAAGCTGCGTAGCTCGATCCTGCGTGTGTCGCAGAAATCCAGCGAATACAACGTCAGCGGCAACGAACTGCGTGTGTTCGTGGATTACCCGATCAACATTTTCTGATGATTGGCTGAACCCGCGATACGCGACAGAAAAACCCCGACTCGTTCGGGGTTTTTTTTTGACGCTTTTTGAAAAAACAGCATAAAAACCCGTGTTTTTGTCATTTGAAATGCACTTTCAAGCCGTTTCAAATCGCGTTTCAAACAGGGCTTTAAATGCCTGAAATTCTTTCTCATGGACGCAAATTCTCCACCTAATAGATTAGGCCGCTCAATGCAGCGGAGAATTTGGTAATGATCGTTTTAACCAGAGAAGTGGGCGAATCGCTACGGCGTGACAAGTACGCCAATGTGCAGGGTGCTGACTTCAATCTCTACGGTCATTTCGCCGACTTCGTCAGACTGACCAAAAGTTGGGAAAACATGGAGCCTGACAGTTACTACGGTCAGGCCGAAGCCGGCATGCGTTACCGTCGTTACAGCGACTTTGAGTACAACCCCAAGACTCGTGAACTGAAGCAGCTGGAACATCGCGCGTACGTGCAGTCCAAGGCCAACAACAGCTATGTGGGCGGCGTGGTGCGGCACTTCCAGGACTTCTCGGACGAAGTCATCAGCTCGCCGGTAATGCGCAGCCTGATCGACACCGATTTTGAAGTGTACAAAAGCGTGTTGCCGGAAGAGCTGCACGATGAAATCTGGCAATGCCAGATCCATCAGATCCGCATCGAGATCAAACCCGGCAAACAACTGGAAATCACCCCGGAAGGGATTCACTGCGACGGTTATCCGTTCAGCGGCGTGCACTTCTGGGGCCGCAACAATGTCGAGGGTGCGGAGAGTCGTCTGTACGACATCCACGAGCATCAACTGGCGTCGACCACCTACCAGGAAATTCTCGACACCACTTACTTCCTCGATCGCGACATGCGTCACTACGTGACCCCGGCGCGCAACACCCATACCCATGCCATGGCGTACCGGCAGATCCTGGCAATTTCTTTCTCGCGGCCCGGGACCGCTTTCGACATTGTTCGCTAATCAGATTGCCCAAATCGACGGCGTCGAATGCTCGACGCCGGTGGTGCTGCGGCGCGCGACGGCCAAGGACGCGCAGCGCATGGAGCGTTTCTTCCGCCAGTTCGACGAAGTGTCGTTCTGTGAATGGCAGGACGCCAAATGCCTGCGCGGCGTGCTGATCCAGAAAACCACCACGGCGTATCTGGCCTTCGATGTTGAAGGCGAAATCGTCGGCGCGGTGCTGGGTGGCATGCTGGGCAGTCGCGGCACCATCAACCATCTGGCGGTCAGCCTGCGCTATCGCAGCCAGGGCGTCGGCCAGCGGTTGGTGGAAGCGGCGTCGGCCGACATGAAACGGGTCGGTGTGCTGCGGATGTTTCTGTTCGTCGACGATGCTAACCTCGCGGGCAAGCGTTTCTGGACGGCCCAGGGTTTTTGCGAACCTCACGGCGAGCGGACATTTGAGAGGGATCTATGAATGAAACATCCGGCAGTGCGCCGCTGATGGTCGACCGTCAGCCATCGCGCACCTTTGCCGAAGCCAGCCCGGTGGTGGCCGGTTACTTCACCGTGTCGTTCGTGTTCGGGCTGATGGCGGTCAACGCGGGGCTGCCGCTGTGGCTGCCGGTGGCCATGTGTCTGTTCGTGTATGCCGGGGCTTCGCAATTTGCGGCGCTGGCGCTGATCAGCAGCGGGGCGTCGCTGACCACCATTGTGCTGACCACGTTTCTGATCAACGCGCGGCACATGCTGATGTCGGTCTACATGGCGAAGGCCCTGCGGGCACTGGGTCTGAGCCGCATGGAGCGCTGGTGTTACGCCGGCGGCCTGACCGATGAATCGTTCGCCTTCCACAGCGTCAAACTGGGCACCGGTGCGCCGGTGAACATCCGATATCTGATCGGCTTCAACCTGTTCTGCCACACCTCTTGGGTGATCGGCGGATTGCTCGGCGCCCTGTGCGCGCAGTACGCGTCGCACCTGATCAAATACCAGCTCGATTACGCGCTGACCGCGATGATGCTCTACGTGCTGGTCTCGCTGTGCAACACCCGCAACAAACTCATCGCCGCTCTGGCCGCAGTCGTCTGCATGGGCGCACTGAGTCTGGTGGGCAGCTCGCCATTCAACGTTTTCATCGCCACGTTTGTGGGCTGCGGAGTGGGTGTATGCCTGACCAAACGTTCCTGATTCTGGTGGTCGCGCTGATGATGACCGTGACCTTCCTGCCACGGGCCTTGCCGCTGCAGGTCAACACCGAGCACTGGCCGCCCTTCGTCGCCCGGGCGCTGGAGTACCTGCCGGTGGCGATCGTCGCTGCGATCAGCCTGACACCCTTGTTGATCAAGGATCAGCACATACAGCTCGATCGCCCGGAATTCTATGCAGCGATTCCGACGTTGTTATGTGCGTATTTCAGCAAAAACCTCTTTCTCAGTGTGGCGGTTGGGACGGCTGCGTACATTGCGCTCGGCTCGTTCATGTAGCGGCAGATCGACCACGTCGTTCAACGCCTGGCCGGACAGATCCGGGTTGTTCACCGCCAGGCGCACTTCGAGGAAATCCTCGAACCCGGGGAAAATCGTCAGGCCGTTCTTCTGCGCGGCCTCGCGGGAGACCATGCCGACCGCGTCCATCTGGGTGATGAGCGACAAGGTCAGCGTTTCGCTGCAGGAGTAGATCGTCCGCTGACTGTTCTCGTGATTGCCCAGCCCGGCGTCGAGAAAACGCAAAAAGCTGTGGGAATACGGACAATCTTCTGCGGGACGCACCTGAAACTTGTTGCCAAGCAACGTCAGCGGATCGTTCTCCTGACCGCAGTGCGCGCCGACCACCTGCACCTGCACTTCCGGCAGGACAATGCTCGGCAAGCCCGGGCGCTGCGGCCCGATCAACACCGCAAGGTCGAAGTCTTCGTTCTTCAGCTTGCTGAGGTTTTCCATCGACTCGGCGTAGCTGAATTCCATCTGGTAGTCGGGGAACACGTCGATCAGGCGCCCGATCAATCGCCGGTTGAAATCCGGGTCCAGCGTGGTGTTCAACGCCACTTTCAACGTGCGCTGTCCCGGTACCTTCAACGCTTCGACTTTCTCTTCCATCTGCCGCGTGGCAATCAGCACTCTGTCCATATAGGGCGTCAGCTCGGTGCCTTGCGGCGTCAGCGTCAGCCCCTTGTTGGATCGTCTAAACAAGCGGAAACCGAACTGCTCTTCGACCTTGTTCAACTGTGCGGCCAGGGCCTGCACAGTCAGGCACGAATGCTCGGCTGCGGCCGACAACGAGCCGGTCTGCACGATGCGCATGAGGTTGCGTAAGGTTCTGCTATCCATGGGTAATGCCCTCTGAAGTGGGCTGGGTATTGTTGTGTACGTGACGACCTGAACGGCGCCATTTGCCGGCTATATTCCTGCACCTGAGCATAGTTGTCGCGCAATTAGTAGCGAATTGATGTCCCCGCCGATGGCTGGAGGCTGACACAGGATCGGGGTTTTTGGTGACGTGGGGGTGATTGGGGTCAAAAAAAGTGCACGGTTTGGGTGCGTCTGCGGGTTTTTAAAAGAATTTTTGGCGCGATTTTTACAGGCTATTCATTACACCACCTCACAAATGAAGTACCCCACCCCTACTTTTTCCCCTCCCGGCACGCGCCTACATTGAGCTCCAACACCTGACCATCATCCCGAGGGCAGGTCACTGGAGTAGTCGTCATGCCATTTGTCAGCGTACGCATCACCCGCGACGGTGTTACCCGTGAGCAGAAAGCTCAGGTGATCGCCGAAATCACTGAAACCCTGGAACGCGTCCTCAACAAGCGCCCGGACCTGACCCACATCGTGATCGAAGAAGTCGACACCGATAACTGGGGCTACGCCGGCATCACCACCACCGAATACCGCCGACAACTGGCGGAACGGGGCCAGTCATGACCCCGACCGTGACCATCGATTTCGTCTCCGATGTGGTGTGTCCCTGGTGCGCACTCGGGGCGACAGCGCTGGAGCAGGCGATCGGCAATCTGGCCGGCGAGATTTCGGTGGAGCTGACCTACAAGCCCTTCGAACTCAACCCGGACATGCCCGCCGAAGGCGAACCGGCCGTGCAGCATCTGATGCGCAAATACGGCCGCACCGCCGAGGACGTCGCCGCCGGCAAGAAGATGCAGATCGAACGCGGCAAAGCCATCGGTTTCGAGTTCGACCTGGAGAAACGCACGCACTTTCACAACACCTTCGATGCCCATCGATTGCTGATGTGGGCGGCACAGGAAGGGCGGCAAGTCGCGCTGAAAAAGATCCTGCTGCGCGCTTACTTCCGCGACGGCGAGAACCCCAACGATCACCCGACGCTGATCCGTCTGGCGACCGAAGCGGGGCTGGATGCGGCGAGGGCCCGCAAGGTGCTGGCCAATGACGAATTCGCCAGCGAAGTGCGGCAACTGCAGGCGTTTTACCGGCAGCACGGAATCAACTCGGTGCCCGCGCTGATCCTGAACGGCAAGCACCTGGTGTCCGGTTCGCAATCGGTCGAGTACTACGAACAAATGCTGAAACAACTGGCTACCGCCTGATTCAACACCTACTTATTGATTGAGGATTTCATCATGAGCAACTCGAAAAAAACCGTCGTTATCACCGGTGCGTCCCAAGGTCTGGGCGAAGGCATGGTCAAGGCCTTCCGTGAACTGGGTTACAACATCGTCGCCACCTCGCGCTCGATCAAACCGTCGAACGACCCGCAAATCCTGACCATCGCCGGCGACATCGGCGACCCGGCCACCGCACAGCGTGTAATCAGCGAAGGCGTGGCACGTTTCGGCCGCATCGACACCCTGGTCAACAACGCCGGCATCTTCGTCGCCAAACCGTTCACCGCCTACACCCCGGAAGACTACGCCGCGGTGCTGTCGGTCAACCTCAACGGCTTCTTCTACATCACCCAACTGGCCATCGCCGAAATGGAAAAACAGGGCAAGGGCCACGTGGTCAACATCACCACCAGCCTGGTCGACCACGCCATCGACGGCGTGCCCTCGGTCCTCGCTTCGCTGACCAAAGGCGGCCTCAACGCCGCGACCAAATCCCTGGCCATCGAATACGCCAAGCGCGGAATCCGGGTGAACGCGGTATCGCCGGGCATCATCAAGACACCGATGCACGGCGAGGAAACCCACGCGGCACTGGGCGCGCTGCATCCGGTTGGGCACATGGGCGAGATCGACGATATTGCGCAGGCGGTGGTGTATCTCGATAACGCGAACTTTGTGACTGGCGAGATTCTGCATGTGGATGGTGGGCAGAGCGCTGGGCATTGATTGATGCGGTAATACAAAGCCCTTGCAGCGATGCGAGGGCTTTTTTGTACGCGACGGTTTATGGATCTGGACTCAACACTTTGACCGCGTCATCGACCAGCGCCTTGCTCAACTCCTGCAAATATTGCGAGGCGCAGGCGTGGAGTTCAGGATCGTTGGCGGCAGAAGTATCTGATGTGAGCAGTTTGGAAATGTGCAGCAGGTGGGATGCGTGGGAGAGGGCGGTAACGACCGGGACGCCTGAGTTGGTGCGGAAGAGTGCGTGGTTGGACTGGAAGGAGAAATGGGTAAGACCGAGGGTTGTCAGATCGTGGGGATTGGTCATGGCTTCACCTACCGTTGGCTGGTTGGTGGAAAGGGCAGACTTTGGACGGATCGATGCTAATCATTTGTGAAACTCCCTGTATCAAATGAGCGCTGCCATTTCGTTCTCAGGCGAAAGGGTGGCAGCTATGCGCAGGCTGAGAAACCGGAGATACAGGAACCCGGCAGGCTCGAAAGCCTCCCACGCACAGCCGCCATTGCACGGAAATGCAGGCACAAAAAAACGCCGGCAAACGTGGGTTAGGGCGCTGGTGCGCCTGCATCTTACGCGGGTTCTCAGGCCCGGTCGCTGAATTGGCAGCGACGGGTTTGACGGTAGCGTGGGGGAGGGTTGGGCGCAATCGTGGCCAGGTGGTGGCGGGAAGGCCGACATACTCGCATGCAACACTTGTGTTGCATGGGTAACAAATATCTTGCACGGTCTCTCTGCCGAAATAGCGCGTGATGCGCATAAGCGACATCGAGTTTCAGCGATGCAGCTAGGCCACAAGGCTGAGACTGAGTTTGTACCCCATGAGAGGAAGCGTGATGTTCGAATATGCGTTGGAAATCCACGAGGAGCCGAGCAGTGTCTGGGTGTCCTGCGCAGAAATTCCAGAGATGCACGCCGCTGGCGACACCCTCGAGGAAGCACTCGACGGCGCGATTGATGCAATGGAGACGGCTTTGTCGATTTACGTAGATGACCGCCGGTTGATTCCGACAGGTGATGTGGGAGAGCAGGAAAGTGACGCGGTGTTGCGTCTGCCTGCACTGACTGCGGCAAAGGTTGGGCTCTGGAATTCGCTTTTGGAGTCTGGAGTCAGCAAGGCTGAACTTGCACGTCGCTTGGGGGTGCAACGACCCCAGGTAGATCGGTTAGTCGATTTCCTGCATCACTCCAAGATAGAAAATGTAGAGCGTGCATTGCAGCAGCTTGGGCGGCGGATTTTGCTTTCGGTTGAGGCTGATTAGGATTGGAGAAAAGCCCCCGACAGCGTTTACTGTCGGGGGCTTTTCATTTGTGGTGGAAAAAACCAACTCCAAAAACAACAAAGCCCTCGCATTTCTGCAGGGGCTTTTGTTTTATATGGTGCGGTACCAGGAATCGAACTGAGTAATAACTAATTGAATTTTAAAGAAGAATGTGCTGGGTAAAATTCTCTATCCCTAAAGCTGAATTTATAGTTAAAGTTCGCTTATTTTAGCTATCAATGGTTTGTTATAACCGAATAACTCGTGTAGATGAGTGATGCTAAAAAGATCCGAGTCAGAGCGAACCATTGACCGGTATTGTTTTTGAGAAAAAGAGAATGTAGAGCAAAAAATTGGCTGCGTACATACTGACCGCAGCCAACCTTTACTTGAGAAGGCTATGTGTGTGTGCAAAATTAATTGCTCAAGACTCTGTGTAGCCGCAATTTCTTGCCTCATTGTCCCGTATTGAGTGGCACTTGCTCAAGCATCTAGATGCTACTTTGATTAGTAAGTGAATTTCAAGCCTTTTTTGTCGATAGCTCTCTGTAGGTTTATTTTGCTATCCCAGTTGGTGAACCACGTTTTTGAAACCGACTCCAGAAACTCATTAATTTTATTTTTGTTGGGGATGTCGTACTGATCTAGAACAAGTTGAAGCAGTTTTTTCTTGAATTTATCAGTTATATATGGACAGGACATGCAGTCTAGTAGCAAATGAATCGTGTTCGATTCAATCGCGCGGCGGTCAAGAGATATAGTAGCTTCAATTTTTTCTAGAAGCTCTTCTTTGAGGGGGGTATATGTAGGGTTGCGCTTAATATAATGCAAAAAAGTAATGGTTTCAAAGTAGCAAGTATTATGGCTGGAGCTGATTTTGTCATATAAAGACTTCAGCTTTTGAGGTGGGAGTAGGTATTCACTGCCCAAGGTGGACAGTAATGTTAAGATGTTTAATGATTCAACTTTGCAGTCGTCCTTTTCATCGTAGATCATTAAATCCAAAAATAAGATGCTTTCGTCAAGTATCTTTTTCTTTATATTGTTTTCGTGGTCGTAGGAAAGTTGCTTGGAAATGTCAAGGCAAATCGAAGATATCTGTGTGATTAAATATGTTACTCTAACTCTTGGGGTCATGGATAGAATAAAAAAGCAGAGCTCAAGTAATATGTAAACTAAGTTAAAAATGCTTTCTCGATCAGTGCCGCCTGCGAAAGAAATATTTCTAAGCTTGCCAATTTTTTTGCAAATTCGACTTAAGGCAATACCAGCTACGCCAGAGTAATCAGTGACATTAGAAAATAGTATTTGTTTGAATTCTTGAATTAAGCGGTTGGCTTTTTTTGACGGTGATCCTTTGCAAACTACAGCGAATTTTCCCTCATCTGTATTCACAATGTGCTGATCAATAAAATTATTGATGAATGTTCTGGTTTCGCTTTTTGCGATAGTGAGTGAAGTCATGAAGGGTGTAGAGTGAAGGCTGGTTTTGCTTTCATTGATGTGCAGCTTATACAGTTCTAGATTTTCTTTGAATTTTTTGAATATCTTTCTGCAAGTCTCTTCTTTTTTTGAAAAAACAAAATAATCATCAACATATCTCTTGACGGTGTAATCTCGCCCAAAAATTAAGTCGACTTGTGATAGGTTGGATATAGTGTCTATATCCACGCGCTGAAGTATGATTTCAGAAAATATTCTTGAGGTTTCGGGGCCGATAATTATACCGTTAGTTTCTCCGTGATTGGAGTTTCTGATTATCTCATCAAATTTGTTTTCAAACGATATTCCGCTATGGTTGTCTTTGGCGAAGCCCTTGTTTTTGACCGCCCATGCTACCGAGTGAGTGTAAATAGAGTCGAAGCATTTTGAAATGTCAAAGCGCATCAAGAAGTTGAATTTCTTTTCGATTCTATGGTATTCGTAAGATTCGTAAAATTTATAAAGGAAGTTGTATTTGTTGTACGCAAAATAAGAACTCGCGTGAGGGATGTTTAAGCTGTCAGTATCGTCATTTATCTCCTTGGCTTCTGGGTTGATGTCTACGTTATTATATTTGCTATCAATGTCATAGAAAAAGCCTGCTATTTTTACAGGTGCCCTTAGAGAAATTTTGCTCCTTGAGCACAGAGATGTAATTAGTACATCGTAGTCTTTATAAAATTCTATATAGTCAAGTTGGGATGTCGGGTGTGGTAGGCTGAGGCTACGAGCTCCTAGAGTGTCCTTTTTGATTTTGTAGGGAAGTGGAATTTTCCAGGTATTACTTCTTATAGAATTTAGAAGATTTTTCGTGTGTGTGTTCCCAATTTTAATGTGTTGGTAAAAGCCTTCGTTGTTGAAAGTCAAAGGCACTTCATATGGTGTTGTTTCAGTTAATAGAACTCTATTGAAGTCTCCTTTGTTTATCCTGGATTTAGGCATTCTTCCAGCACTCCTTTATGGCGCTCAGTTTTTCTTCGCTAACTTTATAGGTGATTTTATTTTTGAACCCGGATCGGAATGAAAGTCTCCCTAGCTGAGAGCGATCCGTGCTGGATAGCGATCTTGATAGCGCTTTCCCCAATGAGCCTCTCTTGCTGTGTATCGATTTTCTTAGGAAGTTTGTGAGGTCCAGTAGCGCTGGGTCGTCAGCACTTAGGAGTGGGTAATTATAGAATATTCCGCTTCGAATTTTAAAATCGCCCTTAATGCTGAATTCACAGTTGCCTGTTAGAAAGTGTACTCTATCTTTCAGTAGTTGGAAGTTTGGTTTTTTGCAATGATCAAGTAGCGCTAGTATAATTCTTGTCTTGATTCGATTTACTTTTCTTTCTGCTAAGGTTACGGTTACTTTTTTTGGCTTTTTTCTATCTTCTTTTTTTGAGTTTTTAGGGATATCGGAGAAGGTAAAATTATATCCAAGGTAGTCTAAGGTGATATTTTTTGGCGTTTCTGGTTCGCAGGTGCAAGATGCTCTGCATTTACAGTTGTTGTTGCATTCGCAATTCAACAGGCATCTGCAAATAATAGGGTGATATTTGCTCTTTTTTTTGTGGGTATTAAGCCCTGCTGGAAGGCAATCTTGGATTGGTCGCTCGCTTCCATTTATTATGTTTTTGTACGCAAATATTATTATATCGTCTACGTATCTAGCGTAGTAGTAGACTCCTCTAAGACTTCTAACCGCACTATCGAAATCGCGCATATATATTTCTGTTAACGTAGAGCTTATGTTTAGCCCTCGTGGGATATGGTCAGGAATCGAAGGGGCGTTTAGAATTGCCTTGACTATTTTCTTCGAAGTTGGTGACAGGAGTGTTTCTTCGAAAATTGGTTCAAGTACGGCTTCTAGTTTTATGCTTTCATAGAAGCTTTTAATGTCTAGTCTTACTATGTGTATGGGATTTATTTCTTGGAGTAGTGTGTAGACTTGTTTGGTTATTTCTCTGCGGTTAGACTGCTTTGCGCCATAGATACGTTTTAGGTTGTCGTTCAGTTTTCTTAGGATGAGAATTTCTTTTATGCTTTTTGTGCGCACTATCGATTTATTTTTTATTTTGGCTGTGCTGATGCTCTCAAACTTAAAGTCTCGACTATCCACCGTGTAGCTCAGGTCGGTTAGGATTTTTTGTTCGCTTTCAAAGGCGTTTTGTTTTTTTAGTTTCCGCTGGTCGCGTCTGCTGTGAAGGAATTTTTTAAGGTTTTCCGGTGAAAAGTTCTGATTCAACATAGGCTTCTCTTTTACCAGTTTGATATGCGATGGTGGTAATCGTAACTGTATTGGCTAGATGCTAATAGAAAAAGTGACAAATAGAAAAGGTGACAGATTTATTTTTCGAATATTCATTCGATACCGAGAAACCTCCTGTGTGTTGAACATGGTTGGAGCAACGTGAATCGGTACGTACAGTCGCTTAAACCCCTCCCAAAGCCACCAGATTCTGCATCAGACAAACGTGCATTGCTCATCTATACGGCAAAGCCGTATAGTGCCGCCCATATATACCATTATCGAAACCGAAATTTTCAAGCGCTATGCTGACGGTATCTGGGCCGAGGGTGAGCGGCATGAATTCATAAACTGGCTTGCCGCAAACCCGCTGGCCGGAGACGTCGTTCCAGGTAGCGGAGGCCTGCGCAAGGTTCGCTGGTCTCGTAGCGGCATGGGCAAGCGAGGTGGTACACGTGTCATTTATTACAACACGCTTTCCGAAGGCTCAATCTGGTTGCTGATTGCCTACACCAAGGCCAAATTCGACAACCTGCCCGCAGCTTTCCTTAAGCAATTGAAGGAGGAAATCAGCGATGGTCAATGATCTGGAGCAATTCCAGCAGGACTTGCTGGACTCTGTCCGCCAAATGAAGGCGGGAAAAGCTGCTCGTGTGACAGAGGTGCCACTCTCGGCGGCTGCTGAAGCGCGGGCCAAGGTGGGTGTGTCGCAGAGTGCATTCGCCAAGTTGATCGGTGTGAGTCTGCGGACGTTGCAGGATTGGGAGCAGGGTCGCAGGCAGCCGACAGGCGCGGCACAGACATTGTTACGCGTTGCTAGCCAGCATCCGGAAGCATTGCGGGATTTGCAGCCAGCCTGAGGTGAAATCGTCTACCGATTGTTCCGATTAACTGGCAACACGGTTGCTGATGATCGGAGATGTGGACGTTTTGTGGACACTCCAGAAACAACAAAGCCCCTGCATTTCTGCAGGGGCTTCGCTTTGTATGGTGCCGGCACCAGGAATCGAACCCGGGACCTACTGATTACAAGTCAGTTGCTCTACCATCTGAGCTATACCGGCGTGTGGGCGACGATTATAGCGACTCGGTTGCTTCTGTAAACCCCTGAATTCAGACTATTTTTGCGCGGGCTCCGATCAGGCGCGGCGCAGGACGTTGCGCAGTTTCTGGAGCGCTCGCCAGGCGCGGTTGTTCTGGAGGGCGCGCAGTTGGGCTTCGGCGTGTTCGGCGCGTTGCGTGGCGGCGCTGATTTGCGCCAGGGCGTCGGCTTCGCTGGGGCTGACGGGGTGGGCGAAGGGGTGGCCGAGGCACAGCTGGAATTTGTCGAGCTGGCAGGGCGGCATGTCGAAGGCCGGTTTGAGGTTCAGGTGTTCGTCGGCCAGGAAGTAGCTGTTGAGGCCGTCGAAGCAGACGTTGGTGTAGCCGGCGTCGGTGATCAGGTGTTCCCAGGTGTGGTCGCGCTCGAAAGGGGTTTCGATGAGGATGATCCACGGGCGGAAGCGGCTAAAGTCCATGCCGCGCAGCACGGTTTCTTCGTGGCCTTCGACGTCGATTTTCAGGAAGTGGATTTCGCGACCGGCGGCGTGTTCTTCGCAGATTGAGGTCAGGGTGCGGGCCTTGACGGTGAGGCTGCGTACGTCGAGGCCGAGGTCGCGGCGCTCTTGAGCGGTGACGGGGTCGGCGGTGGACAGGCCGGTGCCGGGAATGCCGTAGAAGGTCACTTCGCCGGGCTCATCACTGGCGATGCATTGCAGGGTCGTGTCACGCGGGCGTTGTTGGCGCAGGGCATCGTGGAAGTTTTGCATCGGCTCGACGTTGATGCCGCTCCAGCCGCGATCGTAGAACGCCTTGGTCACCGAGTCGTGGATCGGGTCGTTGGCGCCGACATCGATGTAGAAGCCGTTTTCAAAGAACTTGAGGGCGCGCCACAGGCGGATGTCCTCGAAATTCTGTGCGTAAGAAATGAACGTCACGGTCGCTTCCTGTCGGTCAGATTTTTCTTGTTCGGGCCTGCGCTACCTGCACGGCGTAGGTCTGTATAGCAAGGGCGGATGGCAGGCGCAATTGCCCGTTCGCGGCGTCCGCGATTCGGCGGTTATGTCCTTTTGGTCGAGGGCTTATGCACAACAGGCTCTGAAGAGGGCGCGCTTAGGCAGGTTTTTGTGGACGGGTTCTCATTTGAGTCGCAAATCCCTGTTTTGCCGGTTTTTTATTTATGTGAACAAAAAATGACCAGCGCTGTTAATGGCCTGAAACGGCCGTGGATATTGGATCCACGATTAATCCATCAACAGAGTTATCCACAGGCTGTGAAAGATTAAACGCGTTCGGCCAGCAACAGGAAATTGCGCGGTGTGAGCGGCGCCTCGCAGAAGGTGCCGAGGCGTACGATGTATCCCTGTTCGGTGAGGAAAAGTGCCCGATCAAGATTCAGCCAAAGCTCCAGCGGCCGTCGGAACAGTCCGCGCAGCAATTCCAGGTTGCGAACTTCGGCCAATCGCTGCCAACCGGCGGCTTCCAGTGCTACCCAATCTGGCGAGCCAATTGTGGATAACTCTTTGAGCACCGCCAAATCGCAGCAGTAATCTGCGAAGGGTTTGTCCAGCCACGCGCTGGGCAGAGAAGGCGTTGGCAGGTATTCATCGACGCCCCGCACTTGCCGTTGCAGGAGGTCGAAGGCAAGTCGCCGGGCCATGGAAGTGTCACGCTGACGACGGACACGTGCACCGGCGGTGACGGTTTCACTCATCGGCAGCGAAAGATCTTCCAGCGACAGCTGTAGGGCGGAGCCCGCTACGGCGCAAGACAGAGCCTGATACTCGGTACGACTGATCCGGTTGTAGCAGCACGGTGCAATCGCCAATTGTCGGCAGTCAGCGGCGGAGGCCAGTTGCATCAGCCGAACATGCAGGTCGCCGCAAGCATGCAAGGCGACAGGGGTGTGTTCGGCGTTCAGCAATAAAGCGGTATTCGCAGCGAGCACATCCTGCTCCACATGCAGCGCATGCAGGTGATGCCGCTGACTCAGCGCCTGACCGCTGGCAACCAGCGCCGGGTCGTATTCCAGACAGGTGAGTTGCTGCCCAGCGCCGAGCAGACGCCGTCCCAAATGGCCTTTGCCCGAACACCAATCCAGCCAGTGCTTCGGTTGCGAGGCAAACGACAAGCGGCTGGCGAAGGCTTCGATCTGCTGCCATTTGCGTCCCGGCACATCGACATTCAAGCGATGACCGGCGGCTTCCAGCGAATGCGCAGGTAATTCACCGACCGAACCCAACTCAAGCGACAACGCCGCCAATGAAGCAAACGGCTCTGGCGCATCCAAGAGTTCGGCAGGTTGGTTGTGGGCGTTTTCCGCATCTTCCAGCGACCGTCCGCGTAGCCACGAGGCGAGTTCCGGGTAGGACGCTTCCCAAGGGAGTTGCAGATGAGTGAACGGGCGGGGTTTCCACAACGCCTGATGCGTTGTGAGAAATGCATCCAGTGCCGTGAAACGGGCGAGTAAGGCCTCGCCCGTCAGCACGTAGGAAGTATCAGCGCCCCTGGCACGCATCGACGCGCAGCCAGCGTTCCAGCAGCTTGAAGCCGCGAACCAGCACGTAAGCCATCACCAGGTAAAACACGCCGGCGGCGAAGAAGATTTCCACCGGCAAGTAAGTGCGGGCGATGATCGTGCGCGCCATGCCGGTCAGTTCCAGCAAGGTCACGGTGCTGGCCAGGGCGCTAGCCTTGAGCATCAGGATCACTTCGTTGCTGTAGGCCGGCAGGCCGATGCGCGCGGCACGCGGCAGGATGATGTAGAACAACGCTTTCGGCCGGGACATGCCCAACGCCCGCGCCGCTTCGATCTCGCCCGGCGGAATCGCCTGAATCGCACCACGCAGGATCTCGGCGATGTATGCCGCCGTATGCAGAGTCATGGTTGCGGTGGCGCACCAGAACGGATCGCGCAGATATGGCCACATCGAACTGTTACGGACCGCGTCGAACTGCGCCAGGCCGTAATAGACCAGGAACAACTGAACCAGCAACGGCGTACCACGGAAAAAGAAGATGTAGGCGTAGGGCAAAGCGCGCACGTACCACAGCTTCGAAGAACGGGCGATGCCCAGTGGAATCGCCAGCAGCAAGCCGGCGATCACGGCGATGGCCACCAGCTCCAGGGTCAGCGTCGCGCCTTGGGCCAGTTTCGGCAGCCACTTGATGATGACTTCCCAATTCATTGAGCGCTCCTCGCGAAGCCGCGTGCGGCGCGTTTTTCCAGCAGGTGCATGCCGATCATCGCCAGCACGGTCAGGCACAGGTACATGAGCGCCGCCACCATATAGAAGGTGAATGGCTGCTTGGACACGGTCACGCCGATCTGCGCGTGGCGCATGATTTCTTCCAGGCCGATGACCGACACCAGCGCGGTGTCTTTCATCAGGATCATGAACAGGTTGCCCAGGCCGGGCAGGGCGATGCGCCACATCTGCGGCATGATCAGTCGAGTGAAGATCCGCCATTTCGACAGGCCCAGGGCCACGCCGGCCTCACGGTGGCCTTTGGGAATGGCGAGGATCGCGCCACGAAATACTTCCGTGGCGTAGGCGCCGAAGCACAGGCCCAGCGCAATGACGCCGGCGGCGAACGCGCTGAGTTCAAGTTCGGGATTGCCGAGGAACTCACCGAGCGCGCGCATCGCGTTGACCGTACCGAAGTAGATCAACAGCACCCAGAGCAATTCCGGGACGCCGCGCACCAGGGTCGAATAGGTTCCGCCAAGCCATTGCAACGGCTTGTACGGGGAAGTCTTGGCCAAGGCGCCGAGCAGACCGAGCACCAGCCCCAGGCACAGGGCCGAGAGTGCCAGTTTGACGGTCATCAGCGCACCGGCGAAAAGCGCCGGGCCGAATCCGTAGAGGTCGATAATCATGGATTTCTTTTCAAATCGCGGCAGGCAAGGCCGGGGATCGGCGCCGTCATGTAACGGCGCCGATCCGGCAGGTCAGGATCAGTAGATGCTGAACGGGAAGTACTTGTCGTTGATTTTCTTGTAGGTGCCGTCGGCAACGATTTCCTTCAGCGCGGCGTTCAGCTTCTCGCGGATCGGGTCGCCTTTACGTACAGCGATACCGATCTTGTCGCTTTCTTCTACCGGGTCGCCCTTGAATTCATAGGCTTTGCCGGCGTCGCTTTTCAGCCACTCGTAGTTGACGTATTTGTCGGCGAGGATGCCGTCCAGACGACCGGAAGTCAGGTCGAGGTAGGCGTTTTCCTGGGTGTCGTACAGCTTGACGGTGATGTCGTCACCGAAGTTGTCTTCCAGGAAGGTGCCGGCCAGGGTCGCACGCTGGGCGCCGATCACTTTGCCTTTCAGCGCAGCCTTGTCGGTTTTGAAGTCGACGTTTTTCGGCGCGATGAATTGCAGCTTGTTGGAGTAGTACGGGTCGGTGAAGTCCACCGCTTGCTTGCGCTCGTCGGTGATCGACATCGAGGAGATCAGGAAGTCGAACTTCTTGGCGTTCAGGGCCGGGATGATGCCGTCCCAGTCCGAGGTAACCACGGAGCATTCAACTTTCATCTTGGCGCACAGAGCGTCGCCGATGTCTTTGTCGAAGCCGACGACGTTGCCGCTGGCGTCTTTGTTGTTGAACGGCGGGTAAGCCGCTTCGATGCCCATCTTCAGGGTCTCGGCCATGGCACCGGCGCTGAACGCGAGGGTGACGGCGGCGGCCAGGAAGACCTTTTTGTAGTTCTGCATGCGGGTAGCTCCGTTAGCGGTTGCTGGACATGAATTGTTTGCAGCGCGCCGAAAGCGGGTTTTCGAACACCTGCTGTGGCGATCCTTGCTCTTCTACCAGGCCCTGGTGGAGGAACACCACTTCGCTGGAGACCTGACGGGCGAAGCCCATTTCATGGGTCACGAGCAGCATGGTGCGGCCTTCTTCGGCCAATGCGCGGATGACATTAAGTACTTCCTGGACCATTTCCGGGTCAAGGGCGGAGGTGGGCTCGTCGAACAGGATCACCTTGGGCTGCATCGCCAGCGTACGGGCAATCGCCGCGCGCTGTTGCTGGCCGCCGGACAGTTGCGCCGGGTAGGCGTGGCGCTTGTCGGCGATGCCGACCTTGGCCAGCAGCGCTTCGGCCACTTCAATGGCTTCGGCCTTGCTCTGGCCGAGCACGCGGCGCGGAGCTTCGATGATGTTGTCGAGCACGCTCATGTGCGGCCACAGATTAAAGTTTTGAAACACAAAACCAATCTCGGAGCGCAGGCGATTGATCTGCTTGCCGTCGGCGGCAACCAGTTCGCCATTCTTGGCGGCCTTGAGCTTGAGTTCTTCCCCGGCGACCAGGATCTGGCCCTGATGCGGGTTTTCCAACAGGTTGATGCAACGCAGGAACGTGGACTTGCCGGAACCGGAGGAACCCAGGATCGAGATCACATCGCCGTCGCGGGCGGTCAGCGAGATGCCTTTGAGCACCTCAAGCTGTCCGTAGCGTTTGTGCAAGTTGCGGATTTCAAGCGCGGGCGTGGCCTCAGCCATGTGCGTTCCTCATATATGTTGCGCTCCTGCTGTTGGTTGGCCTTCCTGGCGAGGCGGCCAAGCTAGCATAGCGTTTCAATGGCAGCCAACAGCGCTACGAGCGGTAAACGGATGGCGTGTGGCAGGTTGTCGCATCGGCGCAGCAGACTGTCGCCCCATCAACAACCGAACGGGTGTTTGAACGTGGATTCCCGTGGGTGTCGCGTAAAAAAAGGCGCGATGTTGCCACCTTTGGCGGGGTGTTGGAAGCGCTAACCGGCCGAACGTTCCTCATTCGCCCTTTTATTGTGCATCCCGTACTTTTTCAGTGTGTTTCTGGTGCGCTGATTCGTTTGGAAGTGGGTCGCAGGGTAACGCTTTGGCGAAAGGCCAGTATTCTCAAGGACTTGCGATGACTGTCCGGTCGCGCTGAAAACCGCAGGCCAGAAGAGGTTGAAACATTTTGGCGCAATTATTGCGTGCAGAATCTGGAACGCCCCGTTGGTTTCTTTTTACGAGAAGGAAAACCAGACGGGACGGACTGAATCGCTTTCCTCGCAAAGGTAGTTTCAATGAGCAGTACCCAAAGCTCCAATGGCCTCGAACAGGGGCTCAAACCGCGTCATGTGACCATGCTGTCGATCGCCGGGGTGATCGGTGCAGGTCTGTTCGTAGGCTCCGGCCACGCCATCGCCGCTGCCGGTCCCGCTGTTCTGCTGGCTTACGCCGCTGCTGGCGCGCTGGTTGTGCTGGTGATGCGCATGCTCGGCGAAATGGCTGTTGCCTCGCCTGACACTGGCTCGTTCTCGACTTACGCCGACCGCGCTATCGGCCATTGGGCCGGTTTCACCATCGGCTGGCTGTACTGGTGGTTCTGGGTCTTGGTGATTCCTCTGGAAGCCAACGCCGCCGCAACCATCCTGCACGCGTGGTTCCCGGGGGTAGATATCTGGGCCTTCGCGCTGATCATCACCATGCTGCTGACGGTGACCAACCTGTTCAGCGTGAAAAACTACGGTGAGTTCGAATTCTGGTTCGCCCTGCTCAAAGTCGTGGCGATCATCGGTTTCATCATCCTCGGCGTCGCAGCCATTTTCGGCTTCCTGCCGAACAGCCAGGTCAGCGGCGTGTCGCACATCTTCGACACCCAGGGTTTCCTGCCGAACGGCATGGGCGCAGTGCTGGGCGCGATCCTGACCACCATGTTCTCCTTCATGGGTACCGAGATCGTGACCATCGCGGCCGCGGAATCGAAGAACCCTGGCAAGCAGATCTCCAAGGCCACCAACTCGGTGATCTGGCGGATCGGCCTGTTCTACCTCGTGTCGATCTTCATCGTTGTGGCCCTGGTGCCATGGAACGACCCGGTTCTGGCCAGCGTCGGTTCTTACCAGACCGTGCTTGAGCGCATGGGCATCCCGAACGCCAAGATGATCGTCGACATCGTGGTTCTGGTGGCTGTGACCAGCTGCCTGAACTCGGCGCTGTACACCTCTTCGCGGATGCTGTTCTCCCTCGGCAAGCGTGGCGATGCGCCGGCCATGGCAACCCGCACCAACAAGAGCGGCACGCCTTACTGGGCGGTGATGCTGTCCACCGGCGCGGCGTTCCTGTGCACCTTCGCCAACTACGTGGCCCCGGCTGCGGTGTTCGAGTTCCTGCTGGCCAGCTCCGGCGCCATCGCGCTGCTGGTGTACCTGGTGATCGCGATTTCGCAACTGCGCATGCGTAAACAACGCATGGCTCGCGGCGAGAAAATCGTCTTCAGCATGTGGCTGTTCCCGGGCCTGACCTACGCGGTGATCGTATTCATCGTCGCGGCCCTGACCATCATGCTGTTCCAGGACGCCCACCGCGTGGAAATCCTCGCGACCGGCCTGCTCAGCCTGCTGGTGGTTGCTGCCGGTCTGCTGGTGGCCCGCCGCCGCAATCTGGAAAAGCGTGGCGCCGCGGTCCTGAACTGATCCGCAACGCGTAACGCAAAACGGCCGCTGTCAGTGATGACAAGCGGCCGTTTTTGTTACTGCGAGCGGTTTATTCGCTCTTCTCTTCCTGCGCTTCCACCGACTGACCGTAGGTGTCCAGCGCAATCCCGAAATCGCTGATGAACTCCGGTTCGCTCAGCCAGGCCTGGGCGGTCTCGCGATCCATGCCGTCGGCCCACATGCGGTAGTCGATCAGCATGTCGGCGGCCAGGTGAGTGGCGGCCATGCCTTCGTTCTCGGCGTTTTCCATGTCCAGCAGTTCAGGATGATCAACGATGATGAATGCCAACTCGCGGAGCAGCGTCAGCAGCATTTCGTTGCGGCTGACGGCTTCGGCGTCGCGCATCTTGCTGAACATCGCCAGGGTGTATTCCGGGATCGGCTCGGCGAGGTGACCGAGGTCATCGTCCTGCGCCAGAGGTTTGCGACCGACCATGCGGATTTGCTTGGCTTTGGCCTTGGCGCGTTTGGCGCGTTTCTGCTGCTTGTTCAGGGATGCCATGGGAACTCAGTTTTTCTGTTGGGTTTGTGCGGCGATTGCGTCGGACGCGGCCACATAGTCTTTCTGGAAGTCTGGGGATTCAATCCACGCCAAGGCACCAGCTTCGTCGGTCTCGGTGGCCCACTGGCGGTACTCGATCAGCGCGGCGAGGATGAAGTCCATTGCGCCTTCTTCGCCTTCCTGCTCGTACACCAGCTCCAGCAGCGGGTCTTCGAGGAACGCGGTGCACAGGGCCTGCTGGCTGATCTTCTCGGCGTCGATCATTTTCTTGAACAGTTCGGTCAGGTCCACCGACTCGAAATCGATGCGGTCGTCGTTCGGGTCCAGCTCGACCGGCGCTTCCGCGCGTTTGGTGCGGTTCTGCTTGGCCTTGGTCTTGGCCCGGGCGGCGCGTTTTTGCTGCTTGTTGGCGGAAGCCATGGTGTGTGTTCCGTGGTGCGTTAAAGGGCTTGGCTGCGTGGGATTTCGCGCCCCGGTGTGTCGGGGGCCAGTTCGCCGGTCTGCAGCCAGGTCAGAGCGATGGGCCATAGTGTGGCTTGGTATGCGCTGCGAAAAAAGGCGAAATGTCCGACTTGCTGTTCGTCAATGTCCTGCGGCTCGATTCGCAGGTGGGTCTTTTGCGCGTTGTGGAAGTAAGCGAGCAGGCGTTCGATGGCGGGAATCGTGCCGTAGGGATCGTCGCTGATGCTGATTGCCAGGGCTCTGGCCCGAACGTTGGCGAAAGGTAATTCGGCCATCGCTTTACCGCTCGGACGCCGCTCATAACGTGCGTCAGGCGTGCTCCAGTCGCGCACCACGCCGGCGGGCGTGTCTTCCAGCCAGCCGAGTCGCTTGCCCGGAAAGTAGCCACACAACAGTGTGACCAGCGGCATCAGCAGGTGCCATTTGCCGAACATCCGCCAGCGGTGCTCGGGCGCGTAATCGCGCCAGTAAGCGAACTGCGCGCCGACCGTCACCAGTCGTCGGATTATCTTTCCGGACGTCCCCAGACCTGCTGCGCAGCCGCCGAAGCTGTGCCCGACCACATCGATCGGCTGCCCGGGAAACTCCCGCTGCGCGCGCTTGAGCATCGCCTCGAAATCCAGCGCGCCCCAATCCGTCCACGAAGCCTGCAAATGCCTCATCGACTTCGGCCGCGATTCGCCAATACCCCGGTAGTCGTAAATGATCACGTCAAAGCCGTTGGCGAACAGGTACGCCGCGAAGCGCGAGTAGTGGCGACAGCGCACGGACGTGGCGGCGTTGATGATCACCACCGGGCGCAGTGGGTCGGGCGAAGCGTGGCGCCAGGTGAAACCGCCGAGCAGATAGCCGTCGGCGGCGGGCTCGTGAAAGGGCTCGCTTTCTGCTGACAGCTGACCGAGTGGCAGCGTCGCGCTTTGTAGGTTCATGGCGATCCAGACTTTCGGGGACGGGTCGAGGATGAACTTCAAGCGGGTGGGTATGCAACGAATTGGAACGCAGTGAGTACCCAATTCGCAGGCTGATCAGGCAATCGCTGATTCGAGACGCAATGCGGCGCGAATCGTCGGTGGAGTTTCTGTAGTCCTTTTCGTATCAACCGCAACTCCCAATCGTTCTAAAACCCACCCCGCGAGACAGAATCTAAAAAGAGGTAACGATTGGGTTCCGCGAGAACCCGGGAGTCGTCCTCATGAAACGCGTTCTTTCATTCGTGCTGCCCCTTGCCGCTGCGGCGGTGCTGCTGTTTCCGATTATGGCGCAGGCTGAAAGTCTGGAGCCGATCAACAATTCCGCTGTGCAGGTTCAGCAGCAAGAGCAAAACGGTGTTCGCTATCTGGCCGGCGGGATTGGCGAAGATGAGTCGAAAGCCATTCAGCAATCCGCTGGCTACAACCTGCATATGACGTTCGCCGTCGGCATGCAAAACCAGTACACCGCCGATGTCGACGTGATGATTCAAAAAGCCCCCGGCCAGACCGTGCTGACGCTGAATCAGACCGGGCCATTGGTGTACGTGCAGTTGCCGCCCGGCAAGTACACGGTCGTCGCGACCCGCAATGGTGAAACGCGCCGGGATGCGGCGGAAATTGGCGGCGGTGCCGCGCGCAATCTGGTGTTCCACTGGAACGACAACAGCTAGTGGCGTTACCGGTCGCGCCGGGAAGGCGCGACCGTCGCAGTGCGGCCCAGCCAGATCAATAACGACGCGGCGCCCGACAGGAATAGGGCGAGGAGGCAATGCGTGGCGACGGCAAACCAGAAGCTGGCGGGTTGTGTGGTCAGCGAATACACGGCGAAGCGTTTGCCGCGTGCCATGTTGCCGATGCGTCCCTGAATCAGACCGTTCACCGTTTCGTAGGCGATCAGGCCGATACACAGGATCAGCACCAGCCCGAGCGCGATCATCAGCCAGTCGGTGCGTTTTACGGGGGGTGCGGGGTGGGGCAGGGGAACGCGAGTTCTTTTCTGGTTCATTGCGGGGATAGCCCTCTTCCATAAGGGTTGAGCAACGTATCGCGAATTCCGGCCTGCAAGAAGGGCGGAATCGTGCCGTCATCAAATCGCAGGCATAAAAAAACCCTGAATCTTGCGATTCAGGGTTTTCGGTATTTGGTGCCCAGAGACGGAATCGAACCGCCGACACGGGGATTTTCAATCCCCTGCTCTACCGACTGAGCTATCTGGGCAACGGGGCGCATTAAAAGGGTTTTTCGGATTTACGTCAACGACTTTTTTAAAATTTCTTAAATTAATTCCGTCGCTTACGATCCGCCCCCCGATTTCGCGGGGTTTACTCTGCAGGCGGAACGTAGCCTTCGGCCTGAGCGTATTCCTCACCGGAGAAGTACTTGTCCATTTCGCCCTGAAGAAATTTGCGGTCTTCGGCGTTCATCATGTTCAGGCGTTTTTCGTTGATCAGCAGGGTCTGGTGTTTCTGCCAGTCAGCCCAGGCCTTGGCCGAGACGTGTTCGAAGATGTCCTGGCCCTTGGCGCCCGGGTACGGTGGGCGCTCCAGACCTTCGAGTTGTTCTTTGTACTTGCGGCACATTACGGTGCGGGTCATGTCGACTCTCCTGCATTCAAGACGGCGGCCGCGCGTTCGAGCAAGGTCTTGACCGGGGCGGCGAGGCCCAGGCGCGGCGGGGTGGCGAGGTTATACCAGAGCCAGTCGGCCTCGGCCACGTGACCGCCGGCTTCCTGTACCTGAACCAGCCAGGGTTCGATGGACAGCTGGAAGTGGCTGAAGGTGTGGACAAGGCTCGGCAGCGCCTGCTGCTCGCCCAGTTCCAGCGAGTGCTGCGCGGCGAGGTGTTGCAGGTCGTCGAGGTCGTCGAGTTCCGGCAGGCTCCACAAACCGCCCCACAATCCGCTGGACGGGCGGCGATAAAGCAGAATCGCGCCGTCCTCGTTGGCCAGCAGCGGCATCAGCGTGCGTTTCTGCGGGATGGCCTTGCGGGGCTTGGGGATCGGGTAACGCGTCTCCAGGCCAAGCATGTGCGCTTCGCAGCCCTTTTCCAGCGGACACAGCAGGCAGCTCGGCTTGCTGCGGGTGCAGAGCGTGGCGCCCAGATCCATCATCGCCTGGGTGTAGGCGTTGACCCGATCCTGCGGCGTGAAGCGCTCGGCGTTGGCCCACAGCTGCTTGGCGACCTTCGGCTCGCCGGGGTAGCCCTCCTGCGCGGTAAAGCGCGCCAGCACCCGTTTGACGTTGCCGTCGAGAATCGGCGCGCGCAGGCCCATGCTGATGCTGGCGATCGCGCCCGCAGTGGACAGGCCGATGCCCGGCAAATCCGTGAGCTTCTCGACATCCCGGGGAAACTCGCCGCCGTACTGGCTGACGACAATCTTCGCGGTCTTCTGCAGATTGCGCGCGCGGGTGTAGTAACCCAGCCCCGTCCACAGGTGCAGCACTTCGTCCTCCGGCGCTTCGGCCAGGGCCTCGACCGTCGGCAGCGCGGCCATGAACCGGTCGAAGTAATTGAGCACGGTGCTGACCTGGGTCTGCTGCAACATGATCTCGGACACCCACACCCGGTACGGGTTGATGTTCTGTTGCCAGGGCAAATCATGGCGGCCGTGGCGGTCGAACCATTCCAGCACCGCCGTGGAAAACTGCTCCGCTCTCATCGCTTGAACAGCCCCTTCAATGCGTTTTTCAGTTCCGGGCTGACTTTGTCACCCAGCTTCTCGTCGATTTTTTCGCTGATCTTGTCGCCGGCCAGTTTGGTCGCGACCTGGCCCATGCGTTCGTTGTCCACGCGGCAGGCCTTGGCGCCCAGTTCCAGCGGGCCACGGCAACGCAGCGGCCATTCGATGCCGACGAATTTGTCACCTACCTGGCAGGCCGGGTCCGGCATAGCGCTGGTGTCGCCTTCGACGATGATGCCGACGCGATAGTCCATGCCCAGCACCTTGAGGTCGATATCGCCGTCACCGTTGACGCTCATGCCGGGGATGCGCACTTTCAGGTCCGGGTTGCTGGCCACGCCGTTGCGGAAGGTCAGGTTGCCCTTGAGCTCCTGGAACGGCGTGTCCTTGCCGCGCGGCTCGCCGCTCAGGGATTTGCGGTTGAGGGTGGCGATGCCCTTGCACAGTTGCTGCTCAAGGTTGGCGTTGAGCAGCACGCCGTTGTTGATCACGAAACTGGCGTTGCCATTGAGGGTTTCGATCAGCGCCTGCTGGCTGTTGCCGCTGCCGGTGACGGTGCTGGTGAGATTGACCAGACCTTTGACCGGCGGATTCTTGCCCTGGCTTTCGAGGATTTTCTCCACCGGCACCCGGTTGATCCGGGTCTGCAGGTTCAGTACCGGAGCGGTCTGGCGCACGTCCAGCGTGCCCTTGGCTTCGAAGTCGCCGTTGTACAGCTCGCCGCGCAGATTCTCCAGGGTCAGCAGGCCGCCCTGGCCGGTGGCTTTCAGTGCGGCGTTCTGAATTGGCAGCTTGTCGAGAGTCAACTGGCCGAAGGTCAGGTCGGCGTTCACGTCGAGCTTGCTCAGGCGCTCGACAGGGAACAGGCGCTCGGTGCTCCAGGCGCTTTTGCTCGGTTTTTCCGGCAGCGGTGTGCTGCCGGCACCGGCCATCGCATCGGCCTCGGTGCTGGCGACTTCGGCCTGACGAACCTGCGTGGCGTTGTTGGCTTTTTCCGATTTCGGCGGCAGGTAGCGGTCGACGTTGAAGGTGTCGGCCTTAAGGACTGCCCGCAGCGATTGCTTGGCGAAATCTTCGACGGCGATGCGGCCGCTGAAGCTGCTGTCGTCGAGTTTCAGGTTGATGTTGTCCAGCGCCACGCTGGTTGGCGTCGCGGCGACACGGCTGACCAGTTCAACCTTGCTCAGGCTGCCTTCGGCCATGGCCGGCAAGGTCTGACCGATGCTGTCGACGAATTTCGCCAGGTCGAACTGGGCGATGGAAATCCCGCCGGTGATCTGTGGCGTCTTGTCCAGGTCATTGGCCTTCAACTCGCCCAAGGCGCGCAACTGATTGACCGAAAGCTTGATGCCGGTCCATTCGGCGACGTTGGCGGCCTTGTCCAGCAACAGTTGGCCTTGGGCGGCGAAGGTCACGGTCTTGCCTTGCAGCGGATCGCCGGCGACTTCGCCGGACAGCTTCAGGTCTTCGAACTTGTAGCGTTGCAGGGCGCGCTCGAAGCGCAGCTCGCCGTTGAGCTCGGTGCGCACCCGCAGCACTGGCTGGTTGGTGCCGAGGAACGCGGTGGCCTTGACCGGGATGTTGGTCGAATCGTGAACAGCGCCGGTGCTCAGCTGGATGCTTTCGGCGCTGAATTGCTTGCCGGTCAGCTCGTCGTTGTATTCCACGCGGGCGTTGTTGACGGTCAGGCTGTCGATGTCGAGGCGGATCGGCTGGGCCGGTTTTTCCGGTTGCGCAGGGGCCTCGGGGGCGGTTTCGGCCGTGGTGGTCGGCGCTGGTGTGCTGCCGGCCTTGGGCGGCACCTTGCCGATGTCTTCCCAGTTGCCGTGACCATTCTTGTCACGATTCAGGCGCAGGTTCAGGCCTTCGACGCGTACGTCGCTCATCTGCACTTCGCGGCGCAGCAGCGGCAGCACGCGCACGGACAGGCCGAGCATCTGCAGGTCGGCGAACGGTTCGGCAGGCTTGGCCAGGGTCGCGACGCTGGCCTCGTGCAGTTCCAGGCCGAGCCACGGGAACAGGCTCCAGCCGATGTCGCCATTGAGCGTCAGCTCGATGTGGGCCTTGTCGCGGGCAATCTGGCGGATCTCGTCTTTGTAGTCGTTGGGATCAAACAGGTGGGTCAGGGCGAAGCCCGCCGCCACAATGATCAGCAACAGCCCGAGAAGTACCAGACCCAGGATTTTGCCGAACGCTTTCATGGGCGAGTCCTTGTAAGTAGTCGAATTCGTAATTTAGCCGGGGAGTATAGCGCTGCATCAACCTGCGCTGTTGCGGTGTCCCGTGCAGCCTGCTGAACCGTGATGTACAGCGCTTCGACAACGATCGGCATCGGGGTTCCCCGGCATCAGGAGATCAGATGACTCAAAAAAGGTGATATCAGTTTGGTTTTTCTGTCACGTGCAAATGGTAACCTTCGCCCGTTCGTCCGCCCATCTGCGACTTAACGTCGCGCTTTCAAGGAGCTTCACCCGCAAAAAACGGTCATGCCTGCGTGCATAAAGGCCGGGGGTGAGCAGTGGCTGGCGAACCATACTAATAATTGGGGGATACACAATGAGCACGACCATTACGGCGGACGGCCTCAAAGCCGATCAGCCCGGGTTCCTGTCCAAGGAACGCATCATCGCCAAGCCCGGTTTCAACCGTTGGCTGGTCCCGCCGGCCGCTCTGGCCATTCACCTGTGCATCGGCATGGCCTACGGCTTCTCGGTGTTCTGGTTGCCGCTGTCCAAGGCGCTGGGCGTAACCGCTCCGGTGGCTTGCGCACCGGACATGAGCTTCATCGCACAAGTCTTCTCGTCGCAATGCGACTGGCCGATCTCCATGCTCGGCTGGATCTACACCCTGTTCTTCATCTTCCTCGGCTGCTCGGCAGCGATCTGGGGTGGCTGGCTTGAACACGCCGGGCCACGCAAGGCCGGCGTTGTATCGGCACTGTGCTGGTGCGGTGGTCTGCTGATTTCCGCACTGGGTATCTATACCCACCAGATCTGGCTGATGTGGATCGGCTCCGGCGTGATCGGCGGTATCGGTCTGGGCCTGGGCTACATTTCGCCGGTGTCGACCCTGATCAAGTGGTTCCCGGACAAGCGCGGCATGGCGACCGGCATGGCGATCATGGGTTTCGGCGGTGGTGCGATGGTCGGTGCTCCGCTGGCAACCGCTCTGATGAGCCATTTCGCTTCGCCGGCTGGCGTGGGCGTGTGGCAGAGCTTCGTGGCCATGGCTGCGATCTACTTCGTGTTCATGATCGGTGGCGCCTTGGCCTACCGCGTACCGCCAACCGGCTGGAAGCCTGAAGGCTGGACCGCTCCGGCTAAGAAAGCCTCGAACGCGATGATCACCCACCGTCACGTTCACGTGAATGTGGCGTGGAAAACCCCGCAATTCCGTCTGGTGTGGCTGGTGCTGTGCCTGAACGTGTCTGCCGGTATCGGCATCCTCGGCATGGCTTCGCCATTGTTGCAGGAAGTGTTCGGCGGCAAGCTGCTGGGTAACGATCTGCCGTTCGGTCAGCTGGACGCCGCTCAACTGGCTTCCATCGCTGCCATTGCAGCCGGTTTCACCGGTCTGCTGAGCCTGTTCAACATCGGCGGTCGTTTCTTCTGGGCGTCGTTCTCGGATTACCTGGGCCGCAAGAACACTTACTTCGTGTTCTTCGCGCTGGGTTTTGCGCTGTACGCACTGATCCCGAACCTCGGCCACCTGGGCAACGTTGCGCTGTTCGTGGCGGCGTTCTGCATCATCCTGTCGATGTACGGCGGTGGTTTTGCGACCGTTCCAGCGTATCTGGCCGACCTGTTCGGTACGCAGATGGTGGGCGCGATCCACGGTCGTCTGCTGACTGCCTGGGCTGCTGCTGGCGTGCTGGGTCCGGTGCTGGTGAACTATCTGCGTGAGTATCAGCTGAGCATCGGTGTTGAACGCGCCGCCGCTTACGACATCACCCTGTACATCCTCGCCGGCCTGCTGGTGCTGGGCTTCCTGTGCAACCTGCTGGTGCGCCCGGTGGCCGACAAGTACTTCATGACCGACGCCGAACTGGCCGCCGAACAGGCGCTGGGCCACGACAAGGGTGCTGACGCCAGCACCGTGCTGGAGTGGAAAGCCGCGCCGGGCAGCAAGCCATTGGCGATCGCTGCGTGGCTGGTGGTAGGGATTCCGTTGGCGTGGGGTGTGTGGGTGACCCTGCAGAAGACGGCGGTTCTGTTTCACTAAGTTCGTTTACACCTGATCGTTCCCACGCTCTGCGTGGGAATGTCTCCCTGTGACGCTCTGCGTCACATTCGAAGTGGACGCAGAGCGTCCGGGGCTGCACTCCCACGCAGAGCGTGGGAGCGATCAGTGCCTTTCAATGCTTGTATGGACATGTCTATCCCCGACAGCACGGGGTTCTATCCGTCAGTCATATCACCTCTCGTGTTTCTGTTTCTGCCCCGCGCCCCTATAATGGCTGCCTTTTTCGCCCAATGATTTTGCGGAGCTGGTGATGGCCGAACGTAAGGCGTCTGTCGAGCGCGACACTCTGGAAACCCAGATCAAAGCCTCGATCAACCTTGATGGCACCGGAAAGGCCCGATTCAATATCGGTGTTCCTTTTCTTGAGCACATGCTGGATCAGATCGCCCGTCACGGGTTGATCGACCTGGATATCGAATGCAAGGGCGATCTGCATATCGACGACCACCATACGGTGGAAGACGTCGGTATCACCCTCGGCCAGGCCTTCGCGCAAGCCATTGGCGACAAGAAAGGCATCCGTCGCTATGGCCACGCCTACGTGCCGCTCGATGAAGCGCTGTCGCGCGTGGTGATCGACTTCTCCGGCCGCCCAGGCCTGCAGATGCACGTGCCGTACACCCGCGCCACCGTTGGCGGCTTCGACGTCGACCTGTTCCAGGAGTTCTTCCAGGGCTTCGTCAACCACGCGCTGGTCAGCCTGCACATCGACAACCTGCGCGGCACCAACACCCACCACCAGATCGAAACCGTGTTCAAGGCATTCGGCCGCGCGCTGCGCATGGCCGTCGAGCTGGATGACCGCATGGCCGGCCAGATGCCTTCGACCAAAGGCGTCCTGTAATGCAGACGGTTGCAGTTATCGATTACGGCATGGGCAACCTGCACTCGGTGGCCAAGGCACTCGAGCACGTCGGTGCCGGCAAGGTGCTGATCACCAGCGATGCAGCAGTGATCCGCGAAGCCGACCGTGTGGTTTTCCCAGGCGTCGGCGCGATTCGCGATTGCATGGCGGAGATCCGTCGCCTCGGTTTCGATTCGCTGGTGCGTGAAGTTAGCCAGGATCGTCCGTTCCTCGGCATCTGCGTCGGCATGCAAGCCTTGCTCGACAGCAGCGAAGAGAACGACGGCGTCGACTGCATCGGCCTGTTCCCGGGCGCGGTGAAGTTCTTCGGCAAAGACCTGCATGAAGACGGCGAACACCTGAAAGTCCCGCACATGGGCTGGAACGAAGTGAAGCAGGCGGTGGATCACCCGCTGTGGCACAACATTCCGGACCTGGCGCGTTTCTACTTCGTGCACAGCTACTACATCGCCGCCGGTAACCCGCGGCAGGTGGTCGGCAGCGGTCATTACGGTGTCGATTTCGCCGCGGCGCTGGCCGAAGGTTCGCGTTTCGCCGTGCAGTTCCACCCGGAGAAAAGCCATACCCATGGCCTGCAATTGCTGCAGAACTTCGCCGCGTGGGACGGTCGCTGGTAAATGGCCGTCAAGAAATCCAAGCCGCCGATCCTGACCCTCACTCCCGAGCAGGAGAGCGAGGCCAACCGCAAGATTCAGCGGTTCATGGAGGATCGTTTCGAACTGGACCTGGGTTCGTTCGAGGCGGCGGAAATTCTTGAGCTGTTTACCCGCGAAATTGCTCCGCACTATTACAACAGGGCGATTTTCGATGTGCAGACCCACCTCAAGGAGCGGTTTGAAAGCATCGAAAGCGACCTGTGGGCGCTCGAGAAAAACTGATTTCCGAGCCAAGCTGAACATTCAAATTTGAAGGTTTGCCAGATGCTGATTATTCCCGCTATCGATCTTAAAGACGGTGCCTGCGTACGTCTGCGCCAGGGCCGCATGGAAGATTCCACAGTGTTCTCCGATGACCCGGTGAGCATGGCTGCCAAGTGGGTGGAGGGCGGCTGCCGCCGTCTGCATCTGGTCGACCTGAACGGCGCTTTCGAAGGCCAGCCGGTCAACGGCGAAGTGGTGACCGCGATCGCCAAGCGCTACCCGACCCTGCCGATCCAGATCGGCGGCGGCATCCGTTCGCTGGAAACCATCGAGCACTACGTCAAGGCGGGCGTCAGCTACGTGATCATCGGCACCAAAGCGGTGAAGGATCCAGCGTTCGTCGCTGAAGCCTGCCGCGCGTTCCCGGGCAAGATCATCGTTGGCCTCGATGCCAAAGACGGTTTTGTCGCCACCGATGGCTGGGCTGAAATCAGCACCGTGCAGGTCATCGACCTGGCCAAGCAATTTGAAGCCGACGGCGTGTCCTCGATCGTTTATACCGACATCGCCAAAGACGGCATGATGCAGGGCTGCAACGTTCCGTTCACCGCTGCGCTCGCTGCTGCCACCAAGATCCCGGTGATCGCTTCCGGCGGCATTCACAACCTGGGTGACATCAAGTCGCTGCTCGACGCCAAGGCACCGGGCATCATCGGCGCCATCACCGGCCGGGCGATCTATGAAGGCACTCTCGACGTCGCCGAAGCGCAAGCTTTCTGCGATTCGTACCAAGGCTGAGGACTGACCATGGCGCTGGCCAAACGCATCATCCCTTGCCTGGACGTGGACAACGGCCGGGTCGTCAAAGGTGTGAAGTTCGAGAACATCCGTGACGCCGGCGACCCGGTGGAAATCGCTCGTCGCTACGACGAGCAGGGTGCCGACGAGATTACCTTTCTCGACATCACCGCCAGCGTCGATGGCCGTGACACCACGCTCCATACTGTCGAGCGCATGGCCAGCCAGGTGTTCATTCCGCTGACCGTTGGCGGCGGCGTGCGGACCGTGCAGGACATCCGCAACCTGCTCAACGCCGGTGCGGACAAGGTGTCGATCAACACTGCTGCCGTGTTCAACCCGGAATTCGTCGGCGAAGCGGCGCAGCATTTCGGCTCGCAATGCATCGTCGTCGCCATCGACGCGAAGAAGGTCTCCGGCCCGGGCGAAACCCCGCGATGGGAGATCTTCACCCACGGCGGACGCAAACCGACCGGCCTCGACGCCGTCGAGTGGGCGAAGAAAATGGAAGGCCTGGGTGCCGGTGAAATCCTCCTGACCAGCATGGATCAGGACGGCATGAAAAACGGTTTCGACCTCGGCGTGACCCGCGCCATCAGCGATGCGCTGGGCATTCCGGTGATCGCTTCCGGCGGCGTCGGCAATCTGCAGCATCTGGCTGACGGCATCCTTGAAGGCCACGCCAGCGCAGTATTGGCGGCGAGTATTTTCCACTTCGGCGAATACACCGTTCAAGAAGCCAAGGCCTACATGGCCCATCGCGGCATCGTAATGCGTTAAACATCCATACAGGCCAGTGGACAGCATGGCGTACCCAAGGCACTCTTGGGCACGCCATGGATTTCGGTAGCCCGACATGATCAAACGCCTGCTTCTCGCCCTCGCCAGTGCCTCCGTGTTGTTGATCAACACCGGCCACGCCGAAGAAAATCCCGACACCGATCTGGTGCTCCTCACCGAAAACTTCCCGCCGTACAACATGGCGAAGAACGGCAAGAATTTCGCCCAGGATGAAAACATCAACGGCATCGCCACGGACATCGTGCGCGAGATGTTCAAGCGTGCCGGCATCACTTACAGCCTGACCCTGCGTTTCCCATGGGAGCGGGTCTACAAGCTGGCGCTGGAGAATCCCGGTTACGGTGCGTTCGTCATGGCACGGCTGCCGGATCGCGAAAAGCTCTTCAAGTGGGTCGGCCCGATCGGCCCGGACGACTGGGTCATGCTGGCCAAGGCCGACAGCAAGATCACCCTCGAAACCCTCAATGACGCGCGCAAGTACAAGATCGGCGCCTACAAGGGCGATGCGATTGCCGAGACGTTGACCAAACAGGGTTTGAAGCCGGTGGTGGTGCTGCGCGATCAGGACAACGCCAAAAAACTCGTCAGCGGCCAGATCGATCTGTGGGCCACCGGCGATCCTGCCGGCCGTTATCTGGCGCGGCAGGATGGCGTGACCGGGCTGAAAACCGTCCTGCGCTTCAACAGTGCAGAACTGTATCTGGCACTGAACAAGGACGTGCCGGACGAAGCCGTTGCCAAGCTTCAAACCGCACTTGATCAGATGCGCAAGGACGGCGTGGTGGACGAGATCATGGGGCGGTATCTGTAACTATCGCTGATCCTGTAGTTGGTTGCGGATCAGCCTTGGGCTCCGCAGCCGGCAGCTTTTCAGGTTCCTGTTCGGGCGCAACGGCTGTCTGTTTCTCGAGTTCCTTCTTCGTGTCCTTTGCCGGCTCCAGCTCGGCGGGGTAGTCCGCCAGATGCAGGCTATCCATATCGGTAAAGCTGAGGTGGCCCTCCACTTGTGAGCCATCTTCGCGAAGTAATCGGTAGTCGCTTTGCATCAGATACACCGCGGCGAACCGGTTTTTTCCAACCAGCGCAATAACTTCTGCCTCCGAGGAATTCACCCATTCATAGGGTGCCGATCCGGTGTTGCAGAAGCTGTCGCCCAGCCTGGCTGAGCAGGTGATGGCCGACTGAGGCGCAGACATTGCCGAAGGCCATTGGTTGCCGATGTCGAGACCCGTATTGCGGGTGAACGTGCGCACCATCTCGAATGACTGGGCTCGGCTGGCTCTCCATCTGAAAGGGCGATGCATGTCAGAGCTGTTCCGGCCTTCGCCGACGAGCAAGTAGTGATCAGTTCTTTCCAGGCGGTAAAACGGTGAAGTCTTCAGCTGTACGAGGCTTGGCATCAGCGGGTCGCTGACGGCGAACCACGGCAATCTGACAACCTGTGTGATCCTGGATGGCGTCAGGGCGGCGGAGGCATCGTGCCCGGTCAGTACGGGAGCCGCCGGTGGAGTCTGGACCTGAAGCGGAATCGGCATCCGCAAGGCGTATGCGGTGATGGGCGCTGCAGGTTTGCTGTAGCCGTTAGCGCCGATAAAGGTGCCGGGGGCAAAGTAGATCTCCCCGGCGGGGGCGCTCGGGGGGGAGACGGTCCAGGTGCTGAAGTCGCGGTCGGCTCCGCTGCCCTTGTCGCTCCAGATCAGGGTGCTGGCACTTGAGGCTACCACCAGGTCGGCGCGTACGCAGCGAACGGCGTTGAAGGACGGTTTGCTGCTGTCGTTGGAACATACCAGCCCGAGTGCCACATAACCCTCGGGTGGGATCGGTCGCCAGATAGAACAGTCACCGTTGGCCCGCGAGCCGGTATCGCTCCAGACCCATTTATAGTCATTGGGCCTGCTCAGTGCCGGGCCTTTGCCGGCCTCGGCATTTTGCAAGTCGCCTTCACGGACAACGGCCATTACCCGTTTTTCGTTGATGTTGTCCCGTCCGGAGATAACGAGGTCGCCCAAGGGGAAATAGCCGGGCAGCAGGTCGGGAGCCGGTGTGGGGCGCCAAAAGCTGCCGGGTTTTGACTTTGAGCCTGTGTTGTCCCAGATCCTGTGAAATTCGGTGGTGAAATTGATCAGCAGGTTTTCAACCGCTATGGGCTCCATTTGCCGAGTCGGTGATATGAGATGGGTTTGGGTGTTCATGATTGATCCTGAATAGAGAAAACGGCACGGTGGCCGCGACGGGTCTCAATATCCGGGTCTGGAGGTGGCGTCCTGCGGTATCTATTTATTGCTTGGTGACAACTTGTTACCGGTAAACGCCGTCTTTGCCATGAGCGGCTGTCGCACGATTACTGCGTACGCTGATCATTTGCTTGATGTCGATCCACTCGATGCCCTGAGCCTTCAACTTCGGCAACTCACGCTCCAGCACAGCCAGAGTCTGTGGATACGGATGGCCGATTATCACGGCCGAACCCTGTTTGTGCGCCAGGCTGATCGCCGTCTGCAACTGCGTCAGGATCGCCGCTTCGGTGCGTTCGTCATCGAGAAACACATCCCGCGAAACGCTCGCCAGATCGATTTTCTGCGCCTGTTGCGCAGCGACGGTCTGGGCGCTGGTGCGGCTGTCGACGAAGAACTTGTGGCGGCGCTGCAACTCGCCCATCAACCACGCCATCGCCACCGGTTGTGCAGTCATGCGACTGCCCATGTGATTGTTGATGCCGGCGGTGTAGGGGACCATTTTGAACGCAGCGTTCAGGCGTTTTTCCAGTTCTTCGATGGGCAGTTCGGGATGCCAGGCGAACGGGCCGGTGGCCGGGTCCATCGGCATGTGCAGGATCACGACCTTGCCGGCGCGATGGGCTTCGCGGGCGAATTCGGTGGCGTGCGGGGTGTCGGGCATGATCGCTGTGGTCACCGGCCCGGGGAGGGCCAGCACGCGGCGATCCCGGGGCAGGTTCTGCCCCAGGTCGTCGATGATCAGCGTCAGGTAGGCTTTTTGAGGTGTTGGTCTGGCTGGTTCCGCGTGAGCAGCACCCGCCAGACAGCACAGCAGGACAAAGACGAAACGCAAAGACATCCTCAGCGGCCGGACGTGATGCTCAGGCCTTTGAGCAGGCTCAGGGCCTGGGCCAGCTGGTAATCGTCATCTTGCGGCATCGCCTTGGCCTTGCCGCCGGAACCGGTCGGTTTGTCCGCGCCGCCGTTGCCGTTGCCCAGGTGGCCTTGCAGATCGGCTTCCTTGAAGTAGTCGTTGTCCGCCTCGTTGGTGATCTTGGCACGGCGTACTTCGATGTCCGGGACGATGCCCTGGGCCTGGATCGAGCGGCCGTTCGGCGTGAAGTACAGCGCAGTGGTGATCTTTAGCGCGCGGTCGTTGTTCAGCGGCAGCACGGTCTGCACCGAGCCCTTGCCGAAACTGGTGGTGCCCATGACCACGGCGCGTTTCTGGTCCTGCAAGGCGCCGGCGACGATTTCCGAGGCCGAGGCACTGCCACCGTTGATCAGCACAACCATTGGCACCGCTTCGCTCTCGTCCTTGCCGGTGGCGGAGAAGCGCAGTTCGGAATTGGCGATCCGGCCCTTGGTGTAGACGATCAAGCCTTTGGTGATGAAGTGGTCGACCACTTCCACCGCCGCCTGCAACACGCCGCCCGGGTTGTTGCGCAGGTCGAGGATGATGCCGTTGAGCTTCTTGCCGTTGTCCTTGCGCAGCTTGGCCAGGGCCTTGGAGACCTCTTCGCCGGTCTTGACCTGGAACTGGGTGATGCGGATCAGGCCATAACCCGATTCCAGCAGTTGCGCCTTGACGCTCTTCACCTGAATCACGGCGCGAGCGAGGGTTACGTCGAACGGCGTACCACCGTCGCGCACCAAAGTCAGGGTGATTTTCTGGCCGATCTTGCCGCGCATTTTGTCCACGGCTTCGGTCATGGTCTGGCCACGGGTCGGCGCGCCGTTGATCTTGACGATGAAGTCGCCGGCCTGGATGCCGGCCTTCGATGCTGGCGTATCGTCGATCGGCGACACGACCTTGATGAAGCCGTCTTCGGCGCCGACTTCGATGCCCAGGCCGCCGAACTCACCGCTGGTGCTTTCCTGCAACTCGGTGAAGTCTTCAGGGCCGAGGTAGGCGGAGTGCGGATCGAGGTTGCTGAGCATGCCCTTGATCGCGTTTTCCAGCAGGGTCTTGTCGTCCACCGGCTCGACATAGGCCGCCTTGATCCGGTCCATGACCTCGGCAAAGGTGCGCAGCTCTTCCAGCGGCAACGGTGCCTTGCTGGTGGCGGCAGTGCCTGCCGGAGCGACAGCCGGGGCCGGTTGAGCGGCAAACGCCAGAGGCGCGCCGATCACCAGGGCGATCGTCAGGGCCAGCGAGGTAAGACGGGACAAATGCAGCATGTCGAACGAACTCCTAATATCGGTAACTCACGCCTATCCTTGCGCGCGGCACCATTGCGCCGGATCACTCGGGTGACCCTGCTGACGAATTGCGAAATACAGCGCTGGTGTGTCCTGGCCGCCACTGTTACCCACAGTGGAGATGGACTCACCGGCTTTTACCACGTCACCTGCCGACTTCAGTAGCGTCTGGTTGTGACCGTAAAGGCTCAGAAAACCGTTGCCGTGATCGAGGATCACCAGCAGCCCGGCACCACGCAGCCAGTCGGCAAACACCACGCGCCCGCCGTGTACGGCATGCACCTGGCTGCCGGCGGAGGCGCTGATCATCACGCCGTCCCACTTGGTACGGGCATCGTCACCACGGGTTTCACCGAAGCGTGCCAGCAGTCGACCATCAACCGGCCATGGAAGTTTTCCCCGACTTGAAGCAAAAGGGCCACCGAAGGTCTCGCCGCCGCTGGACACCAGGGCGCCGGGAGTCGATCTGACCGGTTTGCGTGGGGCGTCGGTGTTTTCCGCCTCGGCCTCACGCAAGCGCTTTTTTTCGGCTTCCTGCTGGGCGATGAGCGCTTTCTGTCGCGCTTCTTCTGCCTCACGAGCCTGGCGGGCCAGGGTTTCTTCAATGGTTTTAAGGACTTTAGACAGGTCTGCCTGATCCTGCTCGCGGGCGGCCAGTTTCTGGTCCCGCGCTTTCACGTCGTCATTGAGTTTGGCAAGGGCCTGCTGGCGTTCCTTGCGGACCTTGTCGAGCGCTTCGCGCTGAGTGTCGAGATCGCTTTGCTGTACCAGCAATTGCGCCTGCTGCAAGCCGATGTCCTTTTCGACATTGGCCAACTGGCGCAGGGTTTCGTTGAAGCTTTTCAACTGCTCCAGGCGAGCCTGGCTCAGGTAGTCGTAATAGGTGAGGGTGCGGGCGAATTTCTCGGGGTTCTGCTGGTTGAGCAGCAGCTTGAGGTATTCCTGGCGACCGTTCTGGTAGGCGGCGCGGGCCTGGATGGCGATCAGTCGCTGCTGTTCAGTGCGCGCGCTCTGGAGTTTTTTTTTCTCCGCATCGAGCCGCTGCAACTCGGATTCGCTCTTCTTCAGCTCTTTCTGCAGGGCTTCGACCTGTTTCTCGAGCTTGCCCATCTCGGTTTCGGTGCCCTTGAGCTCCTTTTGCACGCCGGATTTTTCTTCCTGGAGCTTGCCCAGCAGTTTTTTCAGCTCGGCAATGTCCTGGCGCGTGGCGTCCAGTTGCTGTTGGGTTTGCGCGCGCTCATCCGCGAAGGCCGGTTGGAGCAGGCATGTCAGAGCGAGGGCGATCAGGACGCGAAGCATAGAGGCGGGCGGCACCAGGGTAAGGGACGGCCTAGTATGCCCGCCCGACGCGGCAAAAAAAACGCCTCAAAGCCAACTGCTTTGAGGCGTTCGTCATAAAAAGCCGTTTCAGGCTGATTACAGGGCGTTTTTGATATCAGACCAGAATCGAAGTGCCAGTCATTTCCGCCGGTTTTTCCAGACCCAGCAGTTTCAGCATGGTCGGCGCCACGTCCGCCAGCACGCCGCCTTCGCGGACTTTCAGGTCGCGCTTGCCGACATAAATGAACGGCACCGGCTCGGTGGTATGCGCGGTGTGCGCTTGCCCGGTGGATTCGTCGGCCATCTGCTCGACGTTGCCGTGGTCGGCGGTGATCAGCGCTTCGCCGCCGACTTTTTCCAGGGCATCGACGATCCGGCCGACGCAGGTGTCCAGGCATTCCACGGCTTTCACCGCGGCTTCGAACACGCCGCTATGGCCGACCATGTCGCCGTTGGCGTAGTTGACCACGATCACGTCGTAGCGCTGGTTCTCGATGGCCTCGACGATACGGTCGGTGACTTCCGGTGCGCTCATTTCCGGCTGCAAGTCATAGGTGGCGACTTTCGGCGAAGGGATCAGGATGCGCTCTTCGCCCGGGAACGGCTCTTCACGACCGCCGGAGAAGAAGAAGGTCACGTGGGCGTATTTCTCGGTTTCGGCGATGCGCAGCTGGGTCTTGCCGTTTTTCGCCAAATAGTCGCCGAGCACGTTTTCCAGGCTGCCCGGCGCAAAGGCGGCGGGGGCCGGGATGCTGGCGGCGTATTGGGTCAGGCCCACGTACTGCACTTTTGGCTGGCGTGCGCGCTCGAATTCCTTGAAGCCGTCTTCGACAAACACGCGGCTCAGCTCGCGGGCACGGTCGGCGCGGAAGTTCATGAACACCACGGCGTCGCCGTCTTCGACTTTCACCGGCTCACCGATGCTGGTGGCTTTGACGAATTCGTCGCTCTCGCCACGGGCGTAAGCGGCCTCCAGACCTTCCTGGGCGGTGGCGGCGTTGAATTCGCCGTTGCCATCAACGATCAGGTTGTAGGCCTGGGATACGCGGTCCCAACGGTTGTCACGATCCATGGCGAAGTAGCGGCCGATCAGGCTGGCGATACGGCCCTTGCCGAGCGCCTGGAAGGTCGCGTCGAGCAGTTCGATCGACGACGCGGCGCTTTTCGGCGGGGTGTCACGGCCGTCGAGGAAGGCGTGCAGGTAGATTTTTTCGGCGCCGCGCTTGAAGGCCAGTTCGGCCATGGCGATCAGGTGATCCTGGTGGCTGTGGACGCCGCCGTCCGACAGCAGGCCCATGAAATGCACGGCCTTGCCGGCGGCCACGGCCTTGTCCACGGCGGCGCAGATGGTCGGGTTCTCGAAGAACTCACCGTCGCGGATCGCTTTGGTCACGCGCGTGAAGTCCTGATACACCACGCGCCCGGCGCCGAGGTTCATGTGGCCGACTTCGGAGTTGCCCATCTGGCCGTCCGGCAGGCCGACGTCCATGCCGCTGCCCGAGATCAAGCCGTTCGGCACGGTGGCCCAGAGGCGATCCAGCACAGGCTTTTTGGCCGCATAGACGGCGTTGGATTCGGGGCTGTCGCTGTGACCGAAGCCGTCGAGAATCATCAGGACCAAAGGTTTAGGCGTGGTAGTCATGGAATCCACTCGTGGCTAATAAGAAGAGGGCGATGGAAAAGGGAGTTGGAGTTTAAAGCGAAGTTCCGGCGGCGTCACCGCCGGACGGGGTTTGGCCGACCATAGTGGCTGTGTATACTGGCCGACATTTTAACGCCCTGGAACCTCCTTCGATGGTTGCTCACCTGATTGAATTTGCCACTAACCACTACATTCTTGTCGGTATCTTCGTCGTACTGCTGGCTTTGCTGCTGGCGCATACGGTGCAGGGCGGCGGTAAAAGCCTGAGCACGGGCGAGCTGACCGCACTGGTCAACAAGGAAGCCGGCGTGGTGGTGGATATCCGTCCGAGCAAGGACTACGCCGCCGGTCACATCGTTGGTGCGGTGAACATTCCCCAGGACAAACTGGCCGTCCGTATCGGCGAGCTGGAAAAACACAAGGCCAAGACCATCATTCTGGTCGACGCCCTGGGCCAGACCGCCGGCACCCACGCCCGCGAACTGATGAAGGCCGGCTTCACCGCCGCCAAGCTGTCCGGCGGGATTTCCAGCTGGAAAGGCGACAACCTGCCGTTGGTGAAGTGACATGAGCGACGTCATCGTCTACTCCAGCGATTACTGCCCTTACTGCTCGCGCGCCAAGTACCTGCTCGCGAACAAAGGCGTGGCCTTCGAAGAGATCAAGGTCGATGGCAAGCCGCAGGTGCGCGCCGCCATGGCCCAAAAGGCCGGACGCACGTCCGTGCCGCAGATCTGGATCGGCGACACCCACGTCGGCGGATGTGATGATTTGTATGCCCTGGAGCGCGCCGGCAAGCTCGACGCGCTGCTCAAGGCCTGAACTGCTGCACCTGCAAACCAAGAACCCTAAAAGACCCAAGATCAGAAAGGATCTGAGATGACTGACCAACAGAACACTGCAGCCAGCGAAGAAGAAACCGCACCGCAATTCTCCTTGCAGCGCATCTACGTACGCGACCTGTCCTTCGAAGCCCCGAAAAGCCCGGCGATCTTCCGCCAGCAGTGGGATCCGGCGGTCGCTCTGGATCTGAACACCCGCCAGAAAGCCCTGGAAGGTGATTTCTACGAAGTCGTGCTGACCCTGTCCGTGACCGTGAAAAACGGTGAAGAAGTGGCCTTCATCGCTGAAGTGCAACAGGCCGGTATCTTCCTGATCAAGAACCTGGACGCGGGCTCGATGAGTCACACCCTGGGTGCGTTCTGTCCGAACATCCTGTTCCCGTACGCTCGCGAAACCCTGGACAGCCTGGTGACCCGCGGTTCGTTCCCGGCCCTGATGCTGGCCCCGGTGAACTTCGACGCCCTGTACGCGCAAGAGCTGCAGCGCATGCAGGAATCCGGCGAGACCCCGACCGTTCAGTAAGCGGTCGATGCAACAATGAAAAAAGCGCCGTTACAGGCGCTTTTTTCTTGGGCGATCGAGTGGCATTACTTGAAGTCGTTCTGCCGCCACGCTTCGTACACGGCGACTGCCACTGTGTTGGAAAGGTTCAGGCTACGGCAGCCTTCGCGCATCGGCAGGCGCAGGCGCTGTTCGCCGGGCAGGGCATCGAGTACTTCCGGCGGCAGGCCACGGCTTTCCGGGCCGAAGATGAACGCATCCCCCGGGACGAACGCGGCATCGTGAAACGGCCGCGAACCCTTGGTGGTGAAGGCGAACAGCCGTGGATGGCCGAGGCTTTCCAGGCAGCTGGCGAGGTCGGCATGGCGCTGCAAAGTGGCATACTCGTGGTAGTCGAGACCGGCGCGGCGCAGGCGCTTGTCGTCCATCTCGAAACCCAGCGGTTCGATCAAATGCAGGTGGCAGCCGCTGTTGGCGCACAGCCTGATAACGTTGCCGGTGTTCGGCGGAATTTCCGGTTGAAAAAGGATGACGTGAAACATGCACGGCTCCGAAGGTAAAGATGACGCGCATTCTACGCCGCAAGCGGATCCGCGTTCGAAACTATTCCCGCGGGTGATGGCATCGCTGGCGATCGTCGGTGTGATGGTCGGGATGATGATCGGCCGTTTGACCACGCCTGACCCAACCGTCTTGCAGCAGGTCGAGGTGATCGATGGCGGTCTGGCGGTCTGGTTCAACAACGAGCCGAAGCTGCACGGCGAGATCGTCGATGGTAGCCTCGCGTTGCTGTTCGAGGCTGAAGGCAAGGCGCAGAAAGGTCAGCTCAAGTTCAACGGCAAGGACGTGAACTGGCGGACGCGGCTGAGTGACGGGGGATTGTTACTGACGCTGGTGGCGGCGCGGCCGCTGCAGGGCGACTGGGCCGGCCAGGCGGTCGATGACCGATGGCGGCTGGAGATCCATCTCCGGGAGCAATAAAAGAGGGAATCCCCGGCCTGCCTGTACCAAGGTTCCCGAAACGGGCGGGCTCATCGCATCGCGTTCTGAGCCGGTGTAAAGAAGGAACCCCTGACCTGCCTGTATCAAGGGCCCCAAAAGGGTGGACTCGCTGAGTCCGGTGTAAAGAGGGGAATCCCCGGCCTGCCTGTACCAAGGCCCCCGAAAGGGTGGGTGAATCGAATCACCTGATGGAGTTATTGCAGGGGGCGTGCCAGGTTTTCTCGTTTTGAAACAAAAAAGCCCGGCACAATGACGAAGGCCCCGTAATACGGGGCCTTCGTCTTTTCACAGGATGGGATTTTCAGCGGTTTACAGTGCAAGCCTGAGCCAGTGGCCGTGCCCGATTAAGGGTCACGGTGCCTTTCGGCGGTGCAGGCTGGCGCTGAATCTCAGCCTTCATCGCCCTCATCGTCATCCCCGCCATCGACCTTCATGCCGAGTTCCTTGATCTTGCGGGTCAAGGTGTTGCGGCCCCAGCCCAGCAGTACCGCAGCGTCACGACGACGTCCGGCGGTGTGCTTCAACGCGGTCTCGATCATGATCCGCTCGAATGCCGGCACCGCGCTGTCGAGCAGGCTCGACTGACCGCGCGCCAAGGCCTGATCGGCCCACTGACGCAGCGCCTGTTCCCAGTTGGTCACTGGCGCCGAGTCCTGCGGCAGGCTCAGCAGTTCCGGCGGCAGGTCGCTGATGTGCACTTCGCGTCCGGACGCCATCACGGTGATCCAGCGGCAGGTATTTTCCAGCTGGCGCACGTTGCCTGGCCATGGCAGGTTTTTCAGGTATTCCTCGGTCTCGCTTTTCAGCAGCTTCGGCTCCACCGCCAGTTCTTGCGCGGCGCGGCTGAGGAAGTGCTTGGCCAGGGTCGGGATGTCTTCGCGACGGTCCGACAGGCGCGGAATGTGGATACGGATCACGTTGAGGCGGTGGAACAAGTCCTCACGGAATTTACCGGCGTGAACCAGGGTTTCCAGATTCTGGTGCGTCGCGGCGATGATCCGCACATCGACCTTGACCGGCACATGCCCGCCGACACGATAGAACTCGCCATCGGCCAGCACCCGCAGCAGTCTGGTCTGGGTGTCCGCCGGCATGTCGCCGATTTCATCGAGGAAAAGCGTGCCGCCATCGGCCTGTTCGAAACGGCCGCGACGCAGGTTGGCCGCACCGGTGAACGCGCCTTTCTCGTGGCCGAACAGCTCGGATTCCATCAGGTCTTTGGGGATCGCCGCCATGTTCAGCGCGATGAACGGCGAAGCCGCTCTTGGGCTGTGGCGGTGCAGGGCGTGGGCCACCAGTTCTTTGCCGGTGCCGGATTCGCCGTTGATCAGCACGGTGATGTTGGAGTGGCTCAAGCGCCCGATGGCACGAAACACTTCCTGCATCGCCGGCGCTTCGCCGATGATTTCCGGGGTGCGGGTCAGGGTCGGTGCGACTTCCAGGCCCTGTTGTTCCTGGGCGTGCTGATTGGCGCGCTTGACCAGCGACACCGCCTCGTCGACATCGAACGGCTTGGGCAGGTACTCGAACGCGCCGCCCTGATAGGAGGCGACAGCGCTGTCCAGATCGGAGTGAGCGGTCATGATGATCACCGGCAGCCGCGGGTGCTGCTCGCGGATCCGCGCCAGCAGGTCCAGGCCACTGGCGCCGGGCATGCGGATATCGGAGATGATCACGTCCGGCTGCTGGCGCGCGAGGCGGCTCATCACGCCATCGGCACTGTCGAAGCTCTGGGTGGTCATGCCTTCCTGTTGCAGGGCTTTTTCGAGAACCCAACGGATAGAACGGTCGTCATCGACGATCCACACGGTTTCACTACGGCTCATGTCGATGTGGCTCCTTGTTCCAGTGGCAGAAAGATCGAAAACGTGGTGTGGCCGGGGTGGCTGTCACACTCGATCAGGCCCTGGTGCTGGCTGATGATGTTCTGGGTGATGGCCAGGCCCAGCCCGGTACCGTCCGGACGGCCGCTGACCATGGGAAAGAAGATGGTTTCCTGGAGTTCCGCCGGAATGCCCGGGCCGTTGTCGATGATCTCGATTTTGGTCACCAGGCGATGGCGGACATGGCCGATGGTGAACTGGCGCATGGCGCGGGTGCGCAGGCTGATGCGGCCCAGGCGCAGCTCGTTCTGGCTGCTGATGGCCTGCATCGCGTTGCGCACGATGTTCAACACCGCCTGAATCATTTGTTCGCGGTCGATCAGAACGTCGGGAATGCTCGGGTCGTAATCGCGCACCAGCGTGATGCAGCCCTGGCTTTCGGCCTCGACCAGTTGGCAGACGCGCTCCAGCACTTCGTGGACATTGCACAGCGCCAGCGACGGCAGTTTGTTCGAACCGAGCATGCGGTCGACCAGATTGCGCAGGCGGTCGGCCTCTTCGATGATCACGTTGGTGTAGTCGCGCAGGCTGTCTTCCGGTAGTTCCCGGGCCAGCAGTTGCGCAGCGCCACGAATGCCGCCCAGCGGGTTCTTTATCTCGTGGGCCAGGCCGCGCACCAGCATCTTGCTGGTTTCCTGCTTCGACAACTGGGCCTCTTCCTTGGTGATCCGCAACAGGCGATCACGGGGATGGACTTCCAGCAACAGCAGGGTCGCGCCGTTGCTGAGGATCGGCGTCACCGCGTAATCAACGGTCAGGGTCTGGCCGGTGAGGGCGGTGAGCATCGCTTCGCGCTTGGTGAACGGGTGCGCCTGCTCCACCGCCTGGCGCAACGAGTTGAGCGCCTCGGTGGACTCGGTGAACAGCTCGCTGATGAACTGCCCATGGCTGCGCTGACCGCTGATGGCCAGCAGCATCTCCGCCGCCGGGTTCATGTACTCGAGGCGCAATTCGCTGTCGAGCAGGATGGTGGCGGTGGTCAGGTTGTCGAGTAGCAAGCGATGCAGTGCGTCACTGATGGTCATGAGGACCTCTTTTGGAGCATGGCGCGCGCAGGGATACAGCGCTGATGCGAGGAAAATGCAAAAACCAAACCAAGGCTCCGAAAAGAAGCGTTCAACCCCCGAAACGGGCGTTTGACGCTCGTTTGCGTGGCAGTCAAACCGCTCTGGCGGGTACTTTCGAACCAAAATGGGTTGGAATGTGAGTACGGTGCAGCGTATTGCACCAATATAGTGCGCAAAGCTGAACGGCGTCAGAAGAAACGCAGGAAAGGATTTTTCGGTTCAGCGGGTTTGTCTTTCAGCGGGCATTCCGGGCGAACGCCGTAGTCGGCGCTGACGCACGGTTTGACCTGACGTTTCTGCGCCAGGGAAATGCGCTGCATGTGGAACGGCTGGTTGGCGGTTTTCTCCACGGTTCGGCCCTGAGCATCGAGGATCTCCACCGACAGGTTGTGGCTGCCGCGATCGATATTGCTCAGCGGGAACACCGGGCTCAGGCCGGGTTCGCCGACGGCCTGGCCGTCCAGCAGCAGGCGATACAGATGACCTCGTTGCAGGCCCGGCTCGCTGGTGACGCTGACGATCAGCTCGCCGGCGCTGCTGCGAATGGTCGCGTCCGGCTCGGGGATCAGCACGCGCAGCATGTCGTAGTGGAACAGTGGCGGCTCTGCTGATTTCTTCGACGGCGTGACCGGCGCAGCGGCGGTCGGATTCGAGGCCATCCGATTGCTGGTGGCCAGCGGCACACGCTTGGCGTTGCCGCGCGGTTGGTCCGTATAGACACGATTGCCCTGTGCGTCGATGTAAGTGAACACCTCGGCCGATGCGCCAAGCGCGATCAGCAACAGGCACAGGGCAATCAATCCCCGTGTCATGGCTTGTGCACCCGCTGCACGGTGAACACCACCGCCGGACTCTGCTGAATGATCGCCTCGCCATTGATCACCTGCACCGCCAGCCGATGCTCGCCCCGGTCGACGTTCACCAGCTGCAGGATCGGCACGTTGCTCGGCTGGCCATAAGGCGCGTCATCGAGCAGCAGACGCAATTGATGCGGTGGTTGCAGGCGCGGCTTGATCAGCACGCTGACCGTGAACGTGCCGTTGTTGGCGCGCAGGGCTTCTTCGGTGGGCAGACCTGTCAGCTCCAGCACTTCATAGGCATTGTGCGCAGGCTCACGGCTGGCCGTATCGGAAGAGGGCACATTCGGTGCCTGAGGCTGGACGCTGTTGAGCGGCGGCAAATCCACCGGCTGCGCCTGCACGCCGTCCGGCGCGTGATCGCTGTACACCGTGTTGCCGCTGGCGTCGGTGTACTTATAGATCTGCGCGGCGGCGGGCAGGGCGATCAGCAGCAGGAAGAAAAAACCACGATCCATGGATTCGACCGATCAACAATGAGATTGGCTTGCAGCATAGGCCAGGGGCGGCGGTAAGCCCAATCGGGACAATATCTGCTCACACAAACCGCACAGGATTTATTGTGCGGCGCCAGGCGCAACCGCATTCTCGCGGGCGCCGGACAGGACGCCTGCCTTGTAGTACTCGATCAGGACCGGCACCCCCTTGGTGTCGACCTCGCGCAACTCGCCTTCCTTTACGTCGTCAACGAAGTTGACGTTGAGGGTGTGGCCATTGTCGAGCCTGGTCACCCAGAGGCCTTGGCGTTTGTCATCGCGGTATTCACCGCGCTCGGTAGTGCCACGGACAGTCAATTCGCTGAGGCCGTTAAGTTGGCCGTGGGCGTAGGTCTGGAATCCGGTGGCGACCCATTCCATGTCGTCGTGATTGAGAAGCTGCCAACGTCCCTCGCGCAAATCATTGTGGAATTCGCCCTCCAGTGTTTGCCCATCCTGGTAGAGCGTCCACTGGCCCTCTCGTTTGCCCTCTACGAAATTGCCGGACTCCGAATATTTCTCGTCTTTGGAAGACGACCACGGACCGGTCCGCACGCCCTGCTTGTAAGCACCTTGGGCCGAGAGCGAGCCGGAATCATAAGACACCGATTGGCCGTCTTCGCTGCCGGTGAATTTAGTCGGTTCGGTTTCCCAGGCAATACGCCTCACCCGATAGTTGTAGAGCGTGCGCTTGCCCTCGACGAGCGTCTCGTCGAGCCATCGCCAGAAAGTAACGGTAAGGAACCGGCCGTTTTTTTCCTGATAGGTCTTTTTGAAGAAGTAAGGTTCGTCATCTGGCGTCGGGTCGCTCAGTGGGTCGTAGTACTGGCCGTAAAAGCTCACCAGTTTCCCTTGGCTGAAATCGAGCTGGTCAAATTCCGGTATGCCGGACTCTTCAAGGAAGAGGCTGTAGTTGAGCGGGGTGATTTGGCTCAGCGACTTCTTGATGGTCAGGGCGTCGAGGTGTTTGCGGCCTTCGGTGATACGGTCCAGTGCAGGCTGCAATCGCGTGACGCGGCTGTAGAGGTGGTCGTTGGCGTTGTATTTGTAGGCGTAGATTTTGTAGCGGTCGTTTTGCCGAAAAAGCACGAAGCGGGTCGGATCCTCACTGTCGAGCGACATGAGAAAAACCGATTCGATGTTCGCCTGACCGAATTCATCAAGCAGTTGCGGGCGTTCGCCCGGCGTGTCGCAACGGCAGTAATAACCTTTGACTCCGTTCGTTTCCTTGATGAACGCCAGAGTCATCGAGCTTTCCTGCAAGCCCTGGATCAGCGGGTGAGCCAGCGGCTTGTCTTCATAGAACTCGGCAGCCCCGGCTGTTGAGCAGGCGAGGCCGGCCATCAGGGCGATAGCCCGTAACCACTTCATGCGAGTCCCTTCGTCAAGGCGCCGGTCGTGGCGCGAAAGCGGCGGATTATCCATGGATGAGCGGGCACAAAAAAGGCCTCCCGAAGGAGGCCTCTTTCTGTCACGCCGCGTAACGCGGCGCTACCGGATCAGCAGCTGTAGTACAGCTCATATTCCAGTGGGTGTACGAAGGTGCGGACCTTGATTTCTTCTTCGGATTTCAGCGCGATGTAAGCGTCGATGAAGTCGTCGGAGAACACGCCGCCCTTGGTCAGGAACGCACGGCCCTTGTCCAGCTCTTCCAGGGCTTCTTTCAGGCTGCCGCAAACTTGCGGGATCTCTTTCGCCTCTTCAGGCGGCAGGTCGTACAGGTTTTTGTCAGCTGCGTCGCCTGGGTGGATCTTGTTCTGGATACCGTCCAGACCGGCCATCAGCAGTGCTGCGAAAGCCAGGTACGGGTTGGCAGCCGGATCCGGGAAACGCGCTTCGATACGACGGCCTTTCGGGCTGTTGACGTAAGGAATACGGATCGAGGCGGAACGGTTGCGAGCCGAGTAGGCCAGCATTACCGGCGCTTCGAAGCCTGGCACCAGACGCTTGTAGGAGTTGGTGGCCGGGTTGGTGAAGCCGTTCAGGGCCTTACCGTGCTTGATGATGCCGCCGATGAAGTACAGGGCGGTGTCGGACAGGCCGGCATAACCTTCACCTGCGAAGGTGTTCTTGCCATCTTTGGAGATGGACATGTGAACGTGCATGCCCGAACCGTTGTCGCCGTACAGCGGCTTCGGCATGAAGGTCGCGGTGCGGCCGTAGGCGTCGGCAACGTTGTGTACAACGTATTTCAGAGTCTGAACTTCGTCAGCTTTCTTCACCAGGGTGTTGAACTTGACACCAATTTCGTTCTGACCGGCAGTTGCCACTTCGTGGTGGTGAACTTCAACGGTCTGGCCCATCTCTTCCAGCGCGTTGCACATGGAAGTACGGATTTCGTGGTCGTGGTCGAACGGCGGAACCGGGAAGTAGCCGCCTTTCACGCCTGGACGGTGGCCTTTGTTGCCGCCTTCCACGTCCTGGTCGGACATCCACGAGCCTTGCTCGGAGTAGATCTTGAACATGGAACCGGAGATGTCGGACTTGAACTTCACTTCGTCGAAGATGAAGAACTCAGGCTCTGGACCGGCGAATACGGTGTCACCGATACCGGTGGTCTTCAGGTATTCCTCGGCGCGGTGGGCAATGGCGCGCGGGTCGCGATCGTAACCTTGCATGGTCGAAGGTTCGATGATGTCGCAGACCAGGATCAGGGTCGGCTCTTCGGTGAACGGGTCCAGAACGGCGGTTTCGTCGTCCGGCAGCAGGATCATGTCGGAGGCTTCGATGCCTTTCCAGCCAGCGATGGAGGAACCGTCGAACATCTTGCCAACTTCGAAGAAGTCGTCTTCCAGCGCATCGCGAGCCGGCATGGTCACGTGGTGCTGAGTGCCTTTGGTGTCCGTGAAGCGCAGATCAATCCACTTGACGTCATGATCTTTGATGAGTTGAACCGACTTCGACATAGTGTCCTCCGGGTGAATTAGGGCGGGTAGTGGATGCCCTTAATAGTGGTGATGCCGGCGCGAATACTCTGCCAAGGCAACCTGCCTCACAAGGGAGCAAATTGCATGCCAGTGCCCCAGCATGGGTTTTTTGCCCCAAATTCACGCTTCTAAAGGTCGAAAGCGTCTTAAAGGCGAAAATCTCGCCCTTTAATGTAGCGCTCAAATCGAAAAATGACCCGTTTTGGTGCGTGCAAAACCTTCTGCACATTAACTGGTTAAACCTTGAGCAATTTCCGCTATAATCCGCGCCCCCCTTTTTCGGCTGGCCCTGCGCGCGCTGTTTTCATGAAACTAATCGTAAAAGTCTTCCCCGAGATCACCATCAAAAGCCGACCTGTCCGGACGAAATTCATCCGCCAGCTGGCCAAGAACATCCGCACCGTGCTCCGCGACCTGGACCCGGCCGTGGTGGTGAACGGTGTGTGGGACAATCTCGAGCTGGAAACCCGCGTCACCGACCCCAAGGCCCTGAAAGAGATGGGCGAACGCCTGACCTGCATGCCGGGCATCGCGCACTTTCTTCAGATCGACGAGTACCCGCTGGGCGACTTCGACGACATCACCGAGAAGTGCAAACAGCACTACGGCGATGCGCTGGCCGGGAAGATCTTTTCGGTGCGCTGCAAGCGTGCGGGCAAGCATGCGTTCAGCTCGATGGACGTCGAAAAATACGTCGGCAGCAAGCTGCGCCGTGAGTGCGGTGCCGCCGGAATCGACCTGAAACAGCCGGAAATCGAAGTCCGCATCGAAGTTCGCGACAAACGGTTGTTCGTGATCCACAGCCAGCACAATGGCATCGGCGGCTACCCGCTCGGTGCGCTGGAGCAGACGCTGGTGCTGATGTCCGGCGGCTTTGACTCGACGGTTGCCGCGTATCAGATCCTTCGTCGCGGCCTGATGACGCACTTCTGCTTCTTCAATCTGGGCGGTCGTGCCCACGAATTGGGCGTAATGGAAGTCGCGCATTTCATCTGGAAGAAGTACGGCAGCTCGCAACGCGTGCTATTTGTCAGTGTTCCGTTCGAAGAAGTATTGGGCGAAATTCTCGGCAAGGTCGACGACAGTCATATGGGCGTCGTATTGAAGCGTATGATGTTGCGCGCAGCGTCGAGCATTGCCGAACGCCTGCACATCGATGCGCTGGTCACCGGCGAAGCGATTTCCCAGGTGTCGAGTCAGACGCTGCCGAACCTGTCGGTCATCGATTGCGTCACCGACAAGCTGGTGCTGCGACCGCTGATCGTTGCCCACAAGCAGGACATCATCGACACGGCCGACCAGATCGGTACCGGTGATTTCGCCCGGCATATGCCGGAATACTGCGGCGTCATCTCGGTCAACCCGAAGACCGCCGCCAAGCGTGGCCGGGTCGAGCACGAAGAGCAGGAATTCGACATGGCGGTGCTCGAGCGTGCGCTCGCAAACGCCAGACTGGTGCCGATCGATCGGGTGATCGACGAATTGGGCCAGGATTTGCAGATCGAAGAAGTCAGCGAAGCGCTGGCCGGTCAGATCGTCATCGACATCCGCCACCCGGATGCCGCCGAGGATGACCCGCTGGAGCTCGCCGGCATAGAGGTACAGACGATGCCGTTCTACGCAGTGAACGCTCGTTTCAAGGAACTGGACCCTACTCGCCAGTACCTGCTGTATTGCGACAAAGGCGTGATGAGTCGCCTGCATGCCCACCATTTGCTCAGTGAGGGGCATGCCAATGTGCGCGTTTATCGACCGAGCTAAGTGCCCGGGGCTGTTTGCCTGTGGCCTGCGTCACCGGCCCCCCGACACCGCCGTCAAGCTGTAACGGCCATGCCGGACACTACTGTCAATCGCTGCCAAGACTTGTCAGCAAACCGAATCCTCTGATCGAGATACACAAGTGATCGAAAATCTACGCAACATCGCCATCATTGCCCACGTTGACCATGGTAAGACCACCCTGGTAGACAAACTCCTGCGTCAATCCGGCACCCTGGAGCGCAACGAGCTCAACGACGAGCGCGTGATGGACTCCAACGACCAGGAAAAAGAGCGCGGCATTACCATTCTGGCGAAAAACACCGCCATCAACTGGAACGGCTACCACATCAACATCGTGGACACCCCGGGCCACGCCGACTTCGGCGGCGAAGTTGAGCGCGTAATGTCCATGGTTGACTCCGTGCTGCTGCTGGTCGACGCCCAAGACGGCCCTATGCCGCAAACCCGTTTCGTGACCAAGAAGGCTTTCGAAGCCGGCCTGCGTCCAATCGTGGTCATCAACAAGGTTGACCGTCCGGGCGCGCGTCCTGACTGGGTTCTGGACCAGATCTTCGATCTGTTCGACAACCTGGGCGCTACCGAAGAACAACTGGACTTCCAGGTTGTTTACGCTTCGGCCCTGAACGGCATCGCCGGTCTGGACCACACCGCCATGGGCGAAGACATGACCGCGCTGTACCAGGCGGTAGTCGACCACGTTCCGCCTCCGGCTGTTGACCGTGACGGTCCGTTCCAGATGCAGATCTCCGCTCTGGACTACAACAGCTTCCTGGGTGTTATCGGTGTTGGCCGTATCGCTCGTGGTCGCGTCAAGCCGAACACCCCGGTTGTCGCTATCAGCGCCGACGGCAAGCGCCGTAACGGTCGTATCCTGAAGCTGATGGGTCACCACGGTCTGCACCGCGTTGACGTTGAAGAAGCTGCAGCTGGCGACATCGTCTGCATCAGCGGTTTCGACGAGCTGTTCATCTCCGACACCCTGTGCGACATCAACAATGTCGAGGCGATGAAGCCTCTGACCGTTGACGAGCCAACCGTTTCCATGACCTTCCAGGTAAACGACTCGCCATTCTGCGGTAAAGAAGGCAAGTTCGTGACCTCCCGTAACATCAAGGATCGTCTGGACAAAGAGCTGCTGTACAACGTTGCACTGCGCGTTGAAGAAGGCGACTCGGCTGACAAGTTCAAGGTATCCGGCCGTGGTGAGCTGCACCTCTCGGTACTGATCGAAACCATGCGTCGCGAAGGCTTCGAGCTGGCCCTGGGCCGTCCTGAAGTGATCATCCGTGAAGTTGACGGCGTGAAGCAGGAACCGTTCGAAAACGTAACCATCGACATCCCTGAAGAATCCCAGGGCAAGGTCATGGAAGAAATGGGTCTGCGTAAAGGCGACCTGAGCAACATGGTGCCGGATGGCAAAGGCCGTGTTCGTCTGGAATACAACATCCCTGCTCGCGGTCTGATCGGTTTCCGTAACCAGTTCCTGACCCTGACCAACGGTGCTGGCATCCTGACCTCGATCTTCGACCGTTACGCTCCAGTGAAGTCGGGCCACATGTCCGGCCGTCAGAACGGCGTTCTGGTTTCGGTTGAAACCGGCAAGGCACTGACCTACTCCCTGGAAACCCTGCAGGCTCGTGGCAAGCTGTTCGTAGAACACGGCCAGGAGATCTACAACGGTCAGATCGTTGGTCAGAACTCCCGCGACAACGACCTGGGTGTGAACCCGACCAAAGGCAAGAAGCTCGACAACATGCGTGCTTCGGGTAAAGACGAAACCATCGCTCTGGTCCCACCTGTTCGCTTCACCCTGGAACAGGCTCTGGAATACATCCAGGAAGACGAGCTGTGCGAAGTTACTCCTAAGTCCATCCGTCTTCGCAAGAAGATCCTGGACGAAAGCGAGCGTACCCGCGCTGCCAAGAAAGCCAAGGCGTAAGATTTAGCCAAGGCTTAAAAAAACGCCCCCGGTCGAGAGACCGGGGGCGTTTTTGTTTGTCTGGCTTTCGAAAGTCTCGTTCCCACGCTCTGCGTGGGAATGCCTCAGCGGACGCTCCGCGTTCGGCTCTTGGGACGCAGAGCGTCCCGGGCTGCATTCCCACGCGGAGCGTGGGAACGATCATCTTGAGTCAGTCGCAAAGATCAGAAGCGCTCGATCGACCGCGAATTCTGCACCCGCTCCACTTCCTTCGGCTTGTACGCGCAGTAACCCGGGCGCGGGCCGATCTTCGGGTGGTTGCGGCAGGTGTCCGGGCGCTTGTCATAAATGGTGCACAGGCGGCTCTTACGATCCAGGTAGTAGCAATCGTTGTTGCTCATGCGCTGTAGGGTGAAGATCCCCGACTTCTGGTTGAAGCGCTCGACCAGACCTTCTTTTTGCAGACGCTTGGCGATGTTCTTCGGCGGGTCGCCCAGTTCGAACTCGTCGACCACGCCGATGCGCACCAGATCCTTGATCTTGACCTCGACCGGCAGCGTGCAGCAGCTGGAAACGCACGAGCCGCACATCGGGGCCGAATATTTGGCCCAGGTATCGAGACGGTCGATCTCGGCTGCGGCGATCAGGTTGGGCTTCATCATCGGTGTTTACCAGGCGTGTGCATCAGGGCGCGCGATCATACCGGGACTGGTGGATTTTTGAACAACCTTTCGCCAGATTTTTTCTTCATGCACCCGCATCGTCCGACAATTCGGCACGGCCCCTGCATTCATTGAGGCATTCGCCAGAGTATTGCCGGTCGATCTCACACTCTCGGTAAAAACTGCCGAACCAGAGCCCTTACCGTCGGTCAGACCGTCTAGGCTCTGACAACTCCCCGCTCGCTCGAGGTCCTATCGATGACTCAAGAACCACTAGTTCGCGAAGCAGAGGTGGCCGCATTCCGCGACGCCGTCCTGACCAAACTCACCTACGCGGTGGGCAAAGACCCGGATCACGCCTTCGACCATGACTGGTTCGAAGCCATCGCCCTGGCAGCGCGCGATCACATGGTCGAGCACTGGATGGACCACACCCGGCAGATCTACCGCAAAGGCCAGAAGCGGGTGTATTACCTCTCGCTGGAATTCCTCATCGGCCGCCTGCTGTACGACAGCCTGAGCAACCTCGGTCTGCTGGACGTTGCCCGTGAAGCGCTGACCGAACTGGGCGTCGATCTGGAGCGCATCCGCATCCTGGAGCCGGATGCGGCGCTGGGCAACGGTGGTCTCGGACGGCTGGCGGCGTGTTTCATGGAAAGCATGTCGACCCTCGGCATCGCCGGCCACGGCTACGGCATTCGTTATGAGCACGGGCTGTTCCGCCAGGCCATCGTCGACGGCTGGCAACAGGAGCAGACCGAGCACTGGCTGGATTTCGGCAACCCCTGGGAGTTCGAGCGGCCAGAGGTGGTCTATCCGATCGGCTTTGGCGGCAGCGTCGAGACCGTCACGGACGCCAGCGGCAAGTCCCGGCAAGTCTGGCACCCGGCGGAAACCGTCCGGGCCATTGCCTACGACACCCCGGTGGTCGGCTGGCGCGGAGCGAGCGTCAACACCCTGCGCTTGTGGCGGGCGAGGGCAATGGAAGATTTGCACCTGGAGCGCTTCAACGCCGGTGACCACCTGGGCGCCGTCGCCGAAGTGGCCCGGGCCGAAAGTATTTCCCGCGTGCTCTACCCGGCAGACAGCACCGAAGCCGGGCAGGAACTGCGCCTGCGTCAGGAATACTTCTTCGTCGCCGCGTCGCTTCAGGACCTGCTGCGCCGTCATCGCAACATGCACACCTCGGTGCTGACCCTCGGCGATCACGCGGCGATCCAGCTCAACGACACGCACCCCTCGATCGCCGTCGCCGAACTGATGCGCCAACTGGTCGACGTTTATGACGTGGCCTGGGATGCGGCGTGGCAAGTCACTGTCGACACGCTGTCGTACACCAACCACACGCTGCTCCCCGAAGCGCTGGAAACCTGGCCGGTGGGGCTGATGGAACGCATGCTGCCGCGGCATATGCAGATCATTTATCTGATCAACGCCCAGCACATCGACTCGCTGCGGGCCAAGGGCATTCACGATTTCGACGTACTGCGCGCGGTGTCGCTGATCGAGGAAGACAACGGCCGCCGGGTGCGCATGGGCAACCTCGCATTCCTCGGTTCCCACAGCGTCAACGGCGTGTCCGGGCTGCACACACAGCTGATGCGCAAAACCGTGTTCGCCGAACTGCACAAGCTGTATCCGGAACGGATCAACAACAAGACCAACGGGATCACCTTCCGCCGCTGGCTGTATCAGGCCAACCCGGAACTGACGTCGATGCTGGTCGATTCCCTCGGCGCGGATGTTCTGGATAACCCGGAACAGCGTCTGCTCGATCTTGAGCCTTTCGCCGAGAAACCCGCCTTCCGCAAAGCCTTCGCCGAGCAGCGGTTGCACAGCAAAAAGGCCTTGGCTTACCTGATCCATGAACGGCTGGGGATTGCGGTCAATCCGGCGGCCATGTTCGACGTGCAGGTCAAGCGGATCCATGAATACAAACGTCAGTTGCTCAACTTGATGCATACGGTAGCGCTGTATCAGGCGATCCGTGCCGAGCCGGAAATCGACTGGGTGCCGCGGGTGAAAATCTTCGCCGGCAAGGCAGCGGCGAGTTATCACCAGGCCAAGCTGATCATCAAACTGACCAACGATATCGCCCGGGTGGTGAACAACGACCCGACCGTGCGCGGCCTGCTCAAAGTGGTGTTCCTGCCCAACTACAACGTCAGCCTGGCGGAAAGCATCATTCCGGCGGCGGACTTGTCGGAGCAGATCTCCACCGCCGGTTTCGAGGCCTCGGGCACCAGCAACATGAAGTTCGGCCTGAACGGCGCGCTGACCATCGGCACCCTCGATGGCGCAAACGTCGAGATGTGCGAAAACATCGGCGCCGAGCACATGTTCATCTTCGGTCTCAGCGCCCAGCAGGTAGAGGCGCGCAAGCAGAACCACGAGTTCAGCGCCTTGCCGGACATCGCCGCCTCCCATCGCCTCAACGATGTGTTGCAGGCGATCCGCAGCGGGGTGTTCTCGCCGGATGACACGTCGCGCTACACCGGGCTGATCGATTCGCTGGTGGATTACGACCGGTTCTTCGTCTGCGCGGATTTCGATTCCTATTGGGATGCGCAGATGCGTGTCGATGCGCATTGGCACGACGCCAACAACTGGTGGCGCTCGGCGGTGCTGAACACCTCACGTATGGGCTGGTTCTCGTCCGACCGGACAATCCGCGAGTACGCTACGGATATCTGGAAGGCACTGGAGTAACTTTTAGCGACAAATGTGCGCCCGGCCCCACGATTGTTGGGCCGGGCCGATATACTGAGCCTTGGTTCCGCCCCGCCACGGGGCTGCTCAGGGATATCGACCATGCAATGGATGTTCATGTTGATCGGGCTGCTGCTCGGCTGGCTGCTCGACGAGTCGTTCAGCGATGCGCTGTTGGGCGCGTTGCTGGGGCTCGCCATCGGGCAGGCGATGCGCATTGCCCGGCTCGGTTCACAAGCCGCCGAGCAACAGCGTCAGCTGGATCACGCGAAGATCGCGTTGCAGGGCGTCGAGCAGCGTCTGTTTCTGCTGGAGGGCGCTCCGGCACATTCGTCAGCGCCTCCGAGCGTCGCGCCGGCCAGCGAAACGGTCGTTGAACCCGTCACGGTATTTGAACAACCCTCTGCCGCAGAACCCGAGCTGGTCTGGGAGCTGCCACCCGAACTCGAACCTGTCGCCGTCGCCGCCAGCGAACCGAGCCAGCCGCTGCCGGTCGATGTCTGGCGCCCGGAGCCCGTCACCCGCGAAGCACAACCGCCTGCCGAGCCTCGTGGCCCGAACCTTATCGAGCGCGGCATCAGCGCTGCTCGCAACTGGCTGTTCGGTGGCAATACTGTGCTGCGGGTCGGTGTGGTGCTGTTGTTCTTCGGTCTGGCGTTCCTGCTGCGCTACGCCACCGAAGGCATGGTGGTGCCGATCGAATTGCGTTACGCCGGGGTTGCGGCGGCAGCGCTGGGATTGCTGGCGCTGGGCTGGTGGTTGCGCCATCGCAATACGAGCTACGCCTTGATGCTGCAAGGCACCGGGATCGCGGTGTTGTACCTGACGGTGTTTGCGGCGATGCGCCTGCACCCGCTGCTCGATCCGTCTGCCGCGCTGGGATTGCTGGTGGCGGTGACGGTGTTCTCGGCCATTCTGGCCATCACCCAGGATTCCCTGGCCTTGGCCTGCGTCGCCGCGCTGGGCGGTTTCGCTGCGCCGATCCTGACCTCCACCGGCGCCGGCAACCATGTCGCGCTGTTCAGTTATTTCGCATTGCTCAACGCCGGCATTCTGGCCATCGCCTGGTTCAAGGCCTGGCGCTTGCTCAACCTGATCGGCTTCGTGGGCACCTTCGGCATCGGTTTCGCCTGGGGCCTGCGCTGGTACACGCCGGAGTTGCTGTGGAGCACCGAGCCGTTCCTGATTCTGTTCTTCCTGATGTACCTCGCCATCGGCCTGCTGTTCGCCCGACGCAAGTTGCTGGACATGCCGGACGCCCCGGCAGACGACGATCGTGAGGCGCTGCTGCACTGGTCGGCGCGTAAGGGCGACTACGTCGACGGCACGATGCTGTTCGGTCCGCCGCTGGTGGGTTTCGGTCTGCAATTCGCGCTGGTCCAGCATCTGGAATTTGCCGCTGCGTTCAGTGCGCTGGCGCTGGGCATGATCTACATGGCCCTGGCCAAAGTGCTGATGGGCGGTCGGGCGATGTTGCTGGGCGAGACTTGCCTGGCGCTCGGGGTGATTTTCGCCAGCCTGGCGATTCCGCTGGGGCTGGATGCGCGCTGGACCTCCGCCGCCTGGGCGGTGGAGGGCGCGGGGATTTTCTGGCTGGGCTTGCGTCAGCAACGGCCATTGGCCCGGGCCTTCGCATTGCTGCTGCAATTGGGTTCGGCGCTGGCGTTTCTCAGCCAGCTGCGCGCTGGCGAAAGCAGCCTGCTTGACGGTGCGCCGCTGGGCGCATTGATGCTCGGGGCGGCGTTGCTGTTCAGCTTCTATCAATTGCGCAAGGCGTCGCCGGAGCAAACTTCACCGTGGGAGCGTCAGGGCTTGCCGGTGCTGGCGTGCTTGGGGCTGACCTTCCTGTATCTGTTGGCGCCGCTGTTTTTCTTCACTCACGGCACGGCGATCAGTTGGGCGCTGGCCGGTCTGGTGACCTTGTTCGTCGGCTTGCGCCTGCAATCGCGCACCTTCCTGTTCACCGCGTTTGCCGTGCAACTGCTCGGCGGGGCGTTGTTCCTGTTGCGTCTGCAAGGCGCGGGCGAGGATTCGGCGGCGGTGTTCAGCGCCGGCTGGAGCGGTCTGCTCAGCGCATCGCTGATCGGTCTGGCGCTGATCGCCGGCATGTTGCTGGCGGCGCGCGACGAGATGGTGCGCAGCGATGTTCGTTTGCTGCGCGGTTTGTCGGTGGTGCTGCTGGCGGGTCTGGTGCTGATCAATCTGGCGGTGTTGTTCGTGCTGCCGTGGCAGACCGCGAGCGCGGTGTGGGCGGCCAGTGGTTTGCTGATCATCTGGCTCAGTCTGTACCTCAAGCAGTGCGTGAGTTTTGTTTTCGGTCTGCTGTTGCAACTGATCGGCGGCGCAGCGTTTTTGCTGGCCGGTCCCGAGTTGTTGGGGCCGCTGTCCAGCGAAGGTCTGCGACCGCTGGCCCATGGCGGATTCTGGACGCCGCTGGTGCTGGGCCTGGCGGCGATGATCGGAGCGTGGCGGCTGCAATTGGACAATCACGCTTCGGCGTTCGATGTGCTGAGTTTGCAGCGATTGTCCGAAGTGTTGCTGGTGTGGGGCGCCGGTTGGTGGGCGTTGGCGTGGGTCAGCGAAGTGCTGCGGTTTGCGCCGCTGAATCTGCTAGCGACGCTGTTGCTGCTGGTCGCCGCGCTGAGTGTCGCGTTGTGGACGCTGTTGGCCTTGCGTCTGAAATGGCCGTCGCTCGGGTTGCTCTGCACCGTGCTGATTCCGGCGGCCGGACTGGTGTTGCTCGGTGCGTGGCATTCGCGTTATCACCCGGCGGCGGATTTCGGCTGGCTGGCCTGGGCGGCGGTGTTCGTTGTGCATTTCATCAGCCTGCGGCGTCTGGCGCCGATTTTGCCTGCACGGTCTTTGAGCACGGCGCATATGCTCGGTTGCTGGCTGTTGATCGGCGTGCTGGCGCTGGAGTTGCGCTACGGCCTGCTGCTGTTGTCCGAGCAATACAACGCCTGGCGCTGGCTGGGCTGGGCGATTCTGCCGAGTGTGTATCTGTTGCTGATGGCCGCACCGCGTCAGTGGCCATGGCCGGTAGCAGCGTTCCCTCGCGAATATCGCCTGTACGCGGCGGCGCCGCTGGCGGTGCTGATGTTGGTCTGGTTCTGGCTGGCCAATGGCGTCAGCGATGGCAATGCCGAGCCGCTGCCTTATGTGCCGCTGCTCAATCCGCTGGAGCTGGGTCTGCTGTTTGCGCTGTTCGGTGTCTACGTCTGGTCGCGCAGCGCTGTTGCCGAGCTTTCGATCCGCCAGGATTACGCGGCTTACGCGACGCAACTGATCGCCGGTGTTTCGCTGTTCGCGTTCTGCACTGCGCTGGTCACCCGCGCCGCGCACCATTGGGCCGGCATTCCGTTCGAGCTGGATCTGCTGCTCGAATCGATGCTGGTGCAGGCCGGTCTGTCCATCGTCTGGACGCTGATGGCGCTCGGGCTGATGATCGGCGGGCACCTGCGCCATCGCCGCGAAGTGTGGCTGATCGGCGCGGCGCTGATTGCGCTGGTGGTGGCCAAACTGATTTTTGTCGAATTGAGCAACCGTGGCGGGCTGGCCCGGATCGTCTCGTTCATCGGCGTCGGCGTGTTGCTGCTGGTGGTGGGCTACTTTGCGCCACTGCCGCCCAAGCGCGTTGAAGCTGTACCGGCGGCGGACAAACCGGCCCCGGAAACCGAAGGAGTGTCGTCTTGAGTCGCAAGCTTAATCTCGGGTGGCTGTTGCTGGGCGTGGCCATGGCGGCCGGCGCCCAGGAAAAACCGGCGGACTTCGCCGCACAGGTGCCGTTGTCGGTCAGTGGTTCCGGCCCGTGGTATCGCCTCGAACTGCCGCTGAGCGTGCAGTTGCAGGCACGTCAGACCGATCTCAGCGACCTGCGGGTGTTCAACACCGCAGGGGAGCCGCAGGCCTATGCGCTGGCCCGGGAATCAGCGCAGACCCGCGACGATGGCCAGTTGCATGAGGTGAAGTGGTTCCCGCTGTACGACTCGGCGGATGCTACCGAGCGCGCGCCGAGCGTTCGCGTGCAATCCACCACCACCGGCACGCTGGTGGAAGTGCAGCCGTCCAGCCAGCTAGAAGCCGGTGAAGAAATGCTGCGCGGCTGGCTGCTCGACGCCAGTGCGATCAAGGCGCCGTTGCAGCAACTGATCCTCGACTGGACCAGCGAGCGCGACGGCTTCCAGCGTTTCAGCATCGAGGCCAGCGATGATTTGCAGCACTGGCAGGCCTGGGGCGAGGGCCAGGTCGCGCGCCTGACGTTTGCCGACGAACGGGTCGAACAGCATGAAGTGGCGCTGCCGGGGCAATCGGCGCGGTATCTGCGTCTGCTGTGGGATTCGCCGGCTTCGGCGCCGGTCCTGACGTCGGCGCAACTGAAAAGCAGCGATCCGCGCAATCTTCCGCTGCCGCTGGTCTGGTCCCCGGCGCTGGCCGGCAGCAGCGGCAAGTCCGGCGAATACACCTGGCAGCTGCCGATGGGGCTGAACATTGAGCGGGTGCAGGTCGAGCTGAAGCAAGCCAACAGCCTGGCACCGGTGACCCTGTCGGGGCGCCGCGAAAGCAGTCTGCCGTGGCAACCGTTGAGCAGCGGCTTGCTCTATCGCCTGACCCAGAATGGCCAGGACGTGGTGCAGAACGAATTGCAGCTCTACGGGCAGACCGTGCAGCAGTTGAAACTGACGGTCGACGAGCGCGGCGGCGGTCTCGGCGAGCAGGCACCGAGCGTGAAATACGCGGTGCGCGCCACTCAGGTGATCTTCCTCGCGCGCGGCGACGGGCCTTACAGCCTGGCGTTGGGCAATCCGACCGTGAAAACGGCGAACCTGCCGCTGACCACGCTGATCCCCGATTTCAAACCGGAGAAACTGGCCACGCTGGGCAAGGCCACGGTACAGGGCGAAGCGCTGGCGACCCAGACTTCGACGGCCACCACCTCGGCCACGGCGGACACCAACTGGAAGAAGTTCGGCCTGTGGGCGGTGCTGCTGCTCAGCGTGCTGTTTCTGGCGGCAATGGCCTTCAGTCTGCTGCGCAAGCCGCCGGCCAAGTCGTGAATATGACGGGTGTCGCCTCTACACCCGTCGGGTTTCCAACTACGCTGAATCCGGTGCCTGAACTCTCTCGGTTCGATCACGTCTGATAGCAGGAATTGCACCCGACGCACGTTACCGGGCGTCATTGCTCGCTACGGTTTCAGACTCCCTGTAAACTGCGCGGGTTTTTAGCCCCCCATTCCACCGGAGCCGTCCATGTCCCGCGTTACCCTGAGTCGCTATTTGATTGAGCAGACCCGCAGCAACAACACTCCTGCCGATCTGCGCTTCCTGATCGAAGTGGTGGCGCGTGCCTGTAAAGAGATCAGCCACGCCGTGTCCAAAGGCGCCCTGGGCGGTGTTCTGGGCAGCATGGGCACAGAAAACGTGCAAGGCGAAGTGCAGAAGAAGCTCGACGTGCTGTCGAACGAAATCCTGCTCGAAGCCAACGAGTGGGGCGGTCACCTGGCCGGCATGGCGTCCGAAGAAATGGACAACGCCTACCAGATCCCGGGCAAATACCCGAAAGGCGCCTATCTGCTGGTATTCGACCCGCTGGACGGTTCGTCGAACATCGACATCAACGCCCCGGTCGGCACCATCTTCTCCGTGCTGCGTTGCCCGAACGAATACCTGAGCCAGAACGAAGCGCTGGACGAAAAGGCCTTCCTGCAGCCAGGCACTCAGCAAGTTGCCGCCGGTTATGCGATCTACGGCCCGCAAACCATGCTGGTGCTGACCCTTGGGCACGGCGTCAAAGGCTTCACCCTGGACCGCGAAATGGGCAGCTTCGTCCTGACCCACGAAGACATCACCATTCCTGAATCCACCCAGGAATTCGCCATCAACATGTCCAACCAGCGTCACTGGGAAGCTCCGGTACAGCGCTACGTTTCGGAACTGCTGGCCGGTGAAGAAGGCCCGCTGAAAAAGAACTACAACATGCGCTGGGTCGCGGCGATGGTTGCCGACGTGCACCGCATCCTGACCCGTGGCGGTCTGTTCATGTACCCGCGCGACAGCCGTGAGCCGTCCAAGCCGGGCAAACTGCGTCTGATGTACGAAGCCAACCCGATGTCGTTCCTGGTGGAACAGGCGGGCGGCGCTTCCACCGACGGTCACCAGCGCATTCTCGACATCAAGCCTGAAGGCCTGCACCAGCGCGTAGCGGTGTTCCTCGGCTCGAAAGAAGAAGTCGCCCGCGCCACGGCCTACCACAAGGAATAAACCATGAACGCGCCCTGGCAGCCGTTGCTCGATTGGTGGTTCGGTCACTCCGAATCGGCTACTGAAGTGACGGCGCAACAGGGCGGGTTGTGGTTCGGCAAGAAAGACAGCCAGGACCTCGAAGCGCGTGAGCGTTTCGGGGTCTTTGTCGATCAGGCCCTCGCTGGCGAATTGACCGAGTGGACGCAATGTCCCGAAGGTTGGCTGGCGGTGGTGTTGCTGCTCGACCAACTCCCGCGAATGATCTTTCGCGATACGCCCAAGGCTTTTTCCGGCGATCTACGGGCGCAGAAACTGGTTGCTCAGGGGATTGCCGCAGACTTCGATCGGCAGTTGAAACCGGTCCAGCGACTCTTCATCTACCTCGTCTTCGAACACTGCGAAAACCTCGCGGTGCAGAATGAAGCCGTCTCGCGATTCATCGAACTGGTGGCTGAACAGCCGGAAGCGGAGCGCGGGGTGTTTGCCGACAACCTGGATTATGCCGAGCGGCATCAGAAGGTGATTGCGCGGTTTGGACGGTTTCCGCATCGCAATGCGGTGTTGGGGCGGGAGTCTACGGCGGAGGAGCTGGAGTTTCTCAAACAGCCTGGGTCAAGTTTCTAGCTTGTCCGCGTCCACTTTATCCAACTCAAGAAACAAGCCTTCAACGTCTCTGTATTTTTCTTGATCAATCTCGTCGGCACCCAATGCAAGGATTGCCAGTAAAGTAGTTTGATCTGAATCCGTGCAATCGTGTTTCTTGTTCATTAGCCACATCTCCTTGCGAATCGCGGATTACATTTCCGGCCTTCTGCGTCATGTATACCGCTATCGCGGGCAAGCCCGCTCCCACAGTGTTTGATGTGAAACACAAATTGTGTAAACACACATTACCTGTGGGAGCTACGGTGCGACGACTCGACTTGCCAGCGATGAGGTCAGTAGCCGCGCCTCAGATCCGGAAGCTACCCACCAACTGCTTGAGTCGAGCAGCCTGCTGCTCCAGATCCGCACAAGCCCGCAACGTCGCCTGCAAGTTCTCCACACCTTCCTGGTTCAGCGTGTTGATCTCGTTGATATCAACGTTGATCGACTCGACCACCGCCGTCTGCTCTTCCGTCGCGGTCGCTACCGACTGGTTCATGCCGTCGATCTCGCCGATGCGCTGGGTCACGCTGCCCAGACGTTCGCCGGCCTGGTTGGCGATGCCGACGCTGCTTTCGCTCTCGCGCTGGCTCTCGGTCATTATGCCGACCGCCTGACGCGCGCCGACTTGCAGCTCTTCGATCATTTTCTGCACTTGCTGCGCCGAATCCTGGGTGCGGTGCGCCAGGTTGCGGACTTCGTCGGCGACCACGGCGAAACCACGACCGGCCTCGCCGGCACGGGCCGCTTCGATGGCGGCGTTGAGCGCCAGCAGATTGGTCTGCTGGGAGATGCTGGTGATCACTTCCAGAATCTGCCCGATGTTCACGGTGTTGCTGTTCAGGGTTTCGATGTTGCCGCAGGAGTCGCTGATCTTCGCCGACAGCTGTTGCATCGCGTGGATGGTTTTATCCACAACCTGCTGGCCGTCTTCGGCCAGGCTGCGCGCGTCGCTGGAATGTTGCGAGGCGAGGGCGGCGTTCTGGGCAATTTCCTGGGCGGCGGCGCCGAGCTGGTTGATCGCGGCGGCCACGCTGTTGGTGCGCGAGGCCTGCTGGTCGGAGTTGAACATCGACGAGTTCGACGCCGCGACCACGCGCAGGGCGACTTCGTTGACTTGTCCGGTGGCCGACGACACTTCGCGGATCGAAGTGTGGATGCGCTCGACGAAACGGTTGAAAGAGGTGCCCAGTGCGCCGAACTCATCGTTGCCGTGAATGGTCAGGCGTTTGGTCAGGTCACCTTCGCCTTCGGCGATGTCGTGCATGGCGCGGCCCATGGTCAGCAGCGGTTGCATCAGTACGCGGATCAGCATGCCGAGCAGAGCGATGATGATCACCACGGCGATGACCATGGCGATCAGCGCCGAGGTGCGGAATTCGCTGAGCATCGAGAACGCGGTGTCCTTGTCCAGCACCAGCGCCACGTACCAGTCGGCCGACGGCACGCCGTTGACGTGGGTGAAGGAGATCAACTGGGTCTTGCCGTCGAACTCGACTTCCTTCAGGCCCGGGCTGACTTTCGGCGCACCGTTGGGGTAGGCCTCGGCGAGGGTCTTGAGCACCAGTTTGCTGTCCGGGTGGATCAGGATTTTGCCGTCGGCACCGACGATGAACGCGTGACCGTGGCCGCCGAAGTTCAGCGAGTTGATGATCGCGCTGACGCTCGACAGGTCAATGTCGGCGCCGGCCACACCGATCATCTGGCCCTGGCGCTGCACCGGGGTGGCGACCGTGATGACTAGTTTGCCCGACGAGGCGGCGATGTACGGTTCGGTGACGATGGTCTGTTGCGCAGCGTTGGCTGCCTTGTACCAGCCACGGGCGCGCGGGTCGTAATCCGGTGCGCGGTTGCCGGCCGGGACCGAGAACATCACGCCGTCGGCGCCGCCGAAGTAGCTGAGCTGGAAATTGCCGGTGTAGGCGGGCAGGTCGATGATGCGTTTCAGGCTGGCCGGGGCGTTGCCGTCGGCGACAACCTGTTGCGCCATCGATTGCAGCAACTGGATGCGGCTTTCCAGCCAGGTCTGGATGTTGCTGGTGGTCAGGCTGCCCAGTTCCTGCATCGACGCTTCGGTGCTGCTTTGCAGGGCTTCGCGCTGGCGATAGTCGTTGAACAAAATGAAACAGGCGAATGCAACGGCCACCACGAGGGCGGCAGCCAACAAGATCTTGTGGCTGAATTTCATGTTTCTGGTCATTAAGTGAGCTACCGCGAAGGGGCTGGTCAAGAAAGGGCGGCAATTTGCCACACTATCGGGCTTTGCGCTGCTCTTATTTCGACCGCTGCGCGCCAAAGATTAGGCGCCTTTTGCGAAATGCGACGAAATGCTCGATAGCCTTACAAACTGTCTGATTTACCGGCGAAAGCCGGACGAGCGGGCTAACAAATAGCCAGCCTCCCAGGGAACCAGACAGGGGTTTTCTCTTCTAAGCTTCTGGTTGGCGCCATGCCATCCCCCTTCCGTTCCAGGAGTTACACCATGTCGCTGCGATCTATCGCCCTGCTGTCGTTTTGCGTGCTGTTGGCCGCATGCAGCAAGGTCAATCAGGAAAACTATTCGAAGCTCTCGGCCGGCATGGCCAAGGCCGAAGTGGAGACGCTGCTTGGCAAGCCCACCGATTGCTCGGGCGCGCTCGGCATGTCCAGTTGCACCTGGGGCGACAAGAACAGCTTTATCAGCGTGCAGTACGCCGGTGACAAAGTGCTGATGTTTTCCGGCCAAGGCCTGAAGTAAACCGGGGCTACGCGCCCACGGGAGAAAAACAATGAAGCGGTTATTGCTTGTCCTTTTTGCCGGCCTGGTATTGGCCGGCTGCGCCACGACCGGTGAAGATCCGCTGGCGCCGAAGACGGTCAACAGTGTCAATCTCAAGCGTTACCAGGGCACCTGGTACGAACTGGCGCGTCTGCCGATGTATTTCCAGCGCAATTGCGCGCAATCCGAAGCCCGTTATTCCCTCAAGCCCGATGGCAATATCGCGGTGTACAACCGCTGCCTGACGGCAGACTGGACGTGGGAAGAAGTCAAAGGCACGGCTTATCCACAGGTGCCGGGCAAGACCGACAAGCTGTGGGTCGAGTTCGATACCTGGTTCTCGCGCCTGATTCCGGGTGTGGCGAAGGGTCAATACTGGGTGCTGTACGTCAGCGATGACTACAAGACCGCGCTCGTGGGCGACCCGAGTCGTCGCTACCTGTGGCTGTTGTCCCGCACGCCGACCGTCAACGGTGTGGTGCGTGAAGAACTGCTGAGCAAGGCGCGTCAGCAGGGCTACGACACCACGCGCCTGATCTGGCGTACGTCGGATCAGCAGATGGCCAAGACGTCCAACTGACTACTCCTCTTCTGATCGTTCCCACGCTCCGCGTGAGAATGCAGCCCGGGACGCTCCGCGTCCCAAAAACGGACGCAGAGCGTCCATTGAGGCATTCCCACGCAGAGCGTGGGAACGATCAGTAACAGAGGTGCAAAAAACCTGTGGAGGACAACCCCACAGGTTTTTTTATGTCAGCCCAAAAGCTCTCGCAGAACTTGGGTGAAGGCGCGATTGCTGTCTTCCTCCCCGGCATGTCGCCCCTCGCGCACGACCCACTGACCGTTGACCAGCACATCGCGCACCTGACGATCGCCACCGGCAAACAGCCAGCGATTGAGAATCCCGTCACCGCTGGCCGTGGCCAGATACGGATCACTGCCATCGAGCACAATCCAGTCGGCACGTTTGCCGACTTCCAGCGCACCGATCGGCTGGCCCAGAGCCTGAGCGCCACCGTCCAGCGCTGCGTCATACAGCGTACGGCCGACCATTGGCTGATCCGCACCATACAAGCGATTGCGCCGCTGATCGCGCAGACGCTGGCCGTATTCCAGCCAGCGCAGTTCTTCCACCACGCTCAACGACACATGGCTGTCGGAGCCGATGCCCATGCGCCCGCCCTGAGCGAGGAAATCCACCGCCGGGAAAATTCCGTCGCCGAGGTTGGCCTCGGTGGTCAGGCACAGGCCGGCGATGGCGCGACTCTTGGCCATCAGCGTGACTTCTTCCGAATTGGCGTGAGTCGCGTGCACCAGGCACCAGCGCTGGTCGACTTCGGTGTTTTCGTACAGCCATTGCAGCGGGCGACGACCGCTCCAGCTCAGGCAGTCGTCGACTTCCTTCTGCTGTTCGGCGATGTGGATGTGCACCGGGCATTGCTTGTCGCTGGCCGCCAGCACTTCGCTGATCTGCTGCGGCGTGACCGCGCGCAACGAGTGGAAGCACAGACCCAGCGACTGCGCCTTTTGCTGCGCCAGCAACGGTTGCAGGCGTGATTGCAGCTTCAGGTAGTTTTCGGTGCTGTTGATGAAACGACGCTGGCCTTCGTTCGGCGTCTGGCCGCCGAAACCGCTGTGGCTGTAGAGCACCGGCAACAGCGTCAGTCCGATACCGGCGGAGCTGGCCGCCTGGCTGATGCGCAACGCCAGCTCGGCCGGGTCGGCGTAAGGCTGGCCGTTGTGATCGTGGTGGACGTAATGGAATTCGGCGACCGAGGTGAAACCGGCCTTGAGCATTTCGATGTACAGCTGACGGGCAATCACACCGAGCTGGTCGGGGCTGATTTTTCCGACGAGCCGGTACATCAGATCGCGCCAGGTCCAGAAACTGTCGTTGGGATTACCGGCCACTTCCGCCAGTCCCGCCATCGCTCGCTGGAACGCGTGGGAGTGCAGATTCGGCATCCCCGGCAGCAGCGGACCGCTCAACCGTTCGGCGCCATCTGCGGTGGAATCGGCCTGGATTCGGGTCAACACGCCATCGGCGCTGACCTCGAGACGTACATTGTTGGCCCATCCGTTAGGCAGCAGCGCGCGTTCGGCAAAGAAGGCGGACATGGTTCAGCACCCCATCGTGTGTTATTTGTATATACATATACAGACGTTTGCCTGCCCGGTAAACTCCGGCAAGCTAGCAACCTTCATCCAATGAACAGGGATCCACCGTGCCGACTCCGCCTCCAGTCTCCCCGTTGGCCGCGAACATGGGCGACAGTCCGGCGCCCTTGTACGCCCGCGTCAAACAGATGATCACCCAGCAGATCGACAGCGGTAACTGGCCGCCGCATTACCGCGTGCCGTCGGAAAGCGAGCTGGTCAGCCAGTTGGGCTTCAGCCGAATGACCATCAACCGCGCGCTGCGGGAAATGACCGCCGACGGTCTGCTGGTGCGCATGCAAGGCGTCGGCACTTTCGTTGCTGAGCCGAAGAGCCAGTCCGCGCTGTTCGAAGTGCACAACATCGCCGACGAAATCGCCTCCCGTGGCCATCGCCACACCTGTCAGGTGATCACCCTGGAAGAAGAGGCTGCCGGTTCCGAGCGCGCGCTGGCGCTGGACATGCGCGAAGGGCAGAAGGTCTTTCACTCGCTGATCGTGCACTACGAAAACGACATTCCGGTGCAGATCGAAGACCGCTTCGTCAACGCGCTGGTCGCCCCGGAATACCTCAAGCAGGACTTCACCCTGCAAACGCCTTACGCCTATCTGAACCAGGTCGCGCCGCTGACCGAAGGCGAGCACGTGGTCGAAGCGATCCTCGCCGAAGCATCCGAATGCAAATTGCTGCAGATCGAAAAAGGCGAGCCGTGCCTGCTGATCCGCCGCCGCACCTGGTCGGGTCGTCAGCCGGTGACGGCGGCGCGCCTGATCCACCCCGGTTCTCGTCATCGTCTGGAAGGTCGGTTTCATAAATAAAAAGCATAAATAGAGAGCATAAATGAGCGAGTTGAAGGTTCTACGCGCCGAAGGCTACCCGCGCATGCCGTGGAAAAACGGCGGCGGCAGCACCGAGGAAATCACCCGTGACGCCGGCGCCGGCCTCGACGGTTTTGGCTGGCGTCTGTCGATTGCCGACATCGCCGAATCCGGCGGCTTCTCGACCTTCGCCGGTTACCAGCGAGTGATCACGGTATTGCAGGGCGACGGCATGACCCTGTGTGTCGACGGCGACGATACCCGGCCGTTGTTACCCCTCGACCCGTTTGCCTTCAGCGGCGAAAGCCAGGTGTCCTGCACTTTGCTCGGCGGCGCGATCCGCGACTTCAACCTGATCTACTCGCCCCAGCGTTACAGCGCACGCCTGCAATGGCTGGACGGCGAACAGCGGTTTTTCAGTTCGGCAAGCACCGTGCTGGTCTTCAGCGTCAGTGAACTGCTGGAGGTCACGGTCGGTGACAGCGCATCGCAACTCGGCCGCCATGACTGCCTGCAACTGGACTGTAACACCGGGCTGACCGAGATCGCCGTCAATGCCGGCTGCTGCGTGATCGAACTGTCCCCACGCTGATCCTCCCTCCCGGAGCCCCCTGATCGTTCCCACGCTCCGCGTGGGAATGCATACCGTGACGCTCTGCGTCACAAAGCGGACGCGGAGCGTCCATGGCGGCATTCCCACGCAGAGCGTGGGAACGATCTAACGATCAATGATCAAAAACCGCTGCTTTGAAAGCAGCGGTTTTTTTTCGTCCCGACGTTCCCGAAATGCGCACCAACTTGTTACCGAACGCCCCAGCGTGGCGCAAAACCACGCTTTCGTAACAACCTCTCGCTACCCTCAATCCACCCCGCGAAAAATTTCATCAACGCCAGAGCCCTTGATTCAGGCGCTCTCCAGCTCTGTCGGGGATTTTTGTTGAACGACCCTCCAACAAGTTGGCCGCTCGATTGCATATGCTTGTATGTACAAGTAAAGACGTATGCGTATGAGTCAATCGAGACTCTCCGCAGCGTCCACTGATTCGCTTGTCGCGCACTGATGCGCACAGGCTGCTTGCCCACTGCCAGGGTTGGTTTGAATTGATCGCTGAGGAGTCTTTTTCGTGACTGACAACAAAACCACTAAGTTTCGTGACGTCGAAATCCGTGCCGCCCGCGGCAACAAGCTGACCGCCAAGAGCTGGCTGACCGAAGCGCCGCTGCGCATGCTGATGAACAACCTCGACCCGGAAGTCGCCGAGAACCCGAAAGAGCTGGTGGTCTACGGTGGCATCGGCCGCGCGGCGCGTAACTGGGAGTGCTACGACAAGATCGTCGAGAGCCTGACCAACCTCAACGAAGACGAAACCCTGCTGGTGCAATCGGGCAAGCCGGTCGGCGTGTTCAAGACCCACAGCAACGCCCCGCGCGTACTGATCGCCAACTCCAACCTGGTGCCGCACTGGGCGACCTGGGAACACTTCAACGAACTCGACGCCAAAGGCCTGGCCATGTACGGCCAGATGACCGCCGGCAGCTGGATCTACATCGGCAGCCAGGGCATCGTCCAGGGCACCTACGAAACCTTCGTTGAAGCCGGTCGCCAGCACTACAACGACAACCTCACCGGCAAGTGGGTACTGACCGCCGGTCTCGGCGGCATGGGCGGCGCCCAGCCACTGGCCGCGACCCTCGCCGGTGCCTGCTCGCTGAACATCGAATGCCAGCAGATCAGCATCGATTTCCGCCTCAAGACCCGCTACGTCGACGAGCAGGCCAAAGACCTCGACGACGCGCTGGCCCGCATCGCCAAATACACCTCCGAAGGCAAGGCCGTTTCCATCGCCCTGTGCGGCAACGCCGCTGAAATCCTCCCGGAACTGGTCAAGCGCGGCGTGCGCCCGGACATGGTCACCGACCAGACCAGCGCCCACGACCCGCTCAACGGTTACCTGCCGGCCGGCTGGACCTGGGACGAATACCGCGCCCGCGCCAAGACCGAGCCAGCCGCTGTGGTCAAGGCCGCCAAGCAATCGATGGCCGTTCACGTCAAAGCCATGCTCGACTTCCAGAAAATGGGCGTGCCGACTTTCGACTACGGCAACAACATCCGTCAGATGGCTCAGGAAGAAGGCGTCGAAAACGCATTCGATTTCCCAGGCTTCGTACCGGCCTACATCCGTCCGCTGTTCTGCCGTGGCATCGGCCCGTTCCGTTGGGCTGCGCTGTCGGGTGATCCGCAGGACATCTACAAGACCGACGCCAAAGTCAAAGAGCTGATCCCGGACGACGCCCACCTGCACAACTGGCTGGACATGGCGCGCGAGCGCATCAGCTTCCAGGGTCTGCCGGCGCGTATCTGCTGGGTCGGCCTGGGCCTGCGCGCCAAGCTCGGTCTGGCGTTCAACGAAATGGTGCGCAGCGGCGAGCTGTCGGCGCCGATCGTGATCGGTCGCGACCACCTCGACTCCGGCTCCGTATCCAGCCCGAACCGTGAAACCGAATCGATGCAGGACGGCTCCGATGCAGTCTCCGACTGGCCGCTGCTCAATGCTCTGTTGAACACCGCGAGCGGTGCGACCTGGGTGTCCCTGCACCACGGCGGCGGCGTCGGCATGGGCTTCTCCCAGCACTCGGGCATGGTGATTGTCTGCGACGGTACTGACGAAGCGGCCGAGCGTATCGCTCGCGTGCTGCACAACGACCCGGGTACCGGCGTCATGCGTCACGCCGATGCCGGTTACCAGATCGCCATCGACTGCGCCAAGGAACAAGGGCTGAACCTGCCGATGATCACCGGCAAATAAAAGGCTTTGGCTTTATGTGGGAGCGAGCTTGCTCGCGAAAAGGCCGGCACATTCAGTATCTGTGCTGACTGACAAATCGCTTTCGCGAGCAAGCTCGCTCCCACAGAAAAGCGGCCCTACAGAAGCTTAGTGAACAATTAAAACAATCCACAGAGGTTGAATCATGGCGGGCAACACCGATCGTGCAGGCAGTAAACCGTTGATCGAAAGGCGTTCGATCGACTACATCCCGGAAGCGGAAAGACACGGTCGTCTGTTCAGTCAGTTCACCCTGTGGATGGGTGCCAACCTGCAAATCACCGCGATTGTCACCGGGGCCCTGGCCGTGGTGCTGGGCGGCGATGTGTTCTGGTCGTTGATCGGTCTGCTGATCGGTCAACTGCTGGGCGGCGGTGTGATGGCGCTGCACGCGGCGCAAGGGCCGAAGCTTGGCCTGCCGCAGATGATTTCCAGCCGGGTACAGTTCGGCGTCTATGGCGCGGCGATTCCGATCGTGCTGGTGTGCCTGATGTACCTGGGCTTCACCGCCACCGGAACCGTGCTGTCGGGTCAGGCGCTGGGCCAGTTGTTCGGGGTCAGCGACACCGTCGGCATCCTGCTTTTCGCCAGCGTCATCGTGGTGGTCACGGTGCTTGGCTATCGGGTGATTCACTGGATCGGCCGGATCGCCAGTGTCATTGGCGTGATTGCTTTCGTGTACCTGTTCAGCCGTCTGATGAGTCAGGTGGACGTCGGCGCACTTCTGGAAATCCGTCACTTCAGCTGGAGCAGTTTCCTGCTGGCGGTGTCGCTCGCGGCCTCCTGGCAGATCGCTTTCGGCCCGTACGTGGCGGACTACTCGCGCTACCTGCCGAGCAAGGTGTCTTCGGTGAAAACCTTCTTCGCCGCCGGTGCCGGTTCGGTGATTGGTGCACAGGTGGCGATGATCCTCGGTGTGTTCGCGGCCGCTTCGGCCAATGGGCAATTCGCCGGTCATGAAGTTGCCTACATCGTCGGTCTGGGCGGGACCGGTGCCACCGCCGCGCTGCTGTATTTCAGCATCGCGTTCGGCAAGGTCACCATCTCCACCCTGAACTCCTACGGCAGCTTCATGTGCATCGCGACCATCATCAGTGGCTTCCGTGGCCACCTGACGGTCACCCGCATGCAGCGTCTGGTGTTCGTGCTGGTGATCGTCGGCGCGGCGACCCTGATCGCGCTACTCGGCCAGCACTCGTTCCTCGGTGCGTTCAAGTCCTTCATCCTGTTCCTGCTGGCGTTCTTCACGCCGTGGAGCGCGATCAACCTGGTGGACTACTACTGCATCACCCGCGAGCGCTATGACGTACCGGCGCTGGCGGATCCGAACGGTCGCTACGGCCGCTGGAACCTCCTCGGTATCAGCGTTTATGTGTTCGGGGTGCTGGTGCAACTGCCGTTCATTTCCACCAAGTTCTATACCGGTCCATTGGTAGCGGCCCTGGGGGATGTGGATATTTCCTGGATCATCGGTCTCGTGCTGCCCGCAGCGCTGTACTACGTCTGCGCGAAAAAATGGCACGGCACCGTACCCGATCGACTGATTCTGCCCGTCGAGCAGGACAGCGTTGTACAACCTAAAACAAGCGGGGCCGGTCGCGCTGCGGCGCAGGCCTGATTTGGACGTGGACAGGGCTGGATGCCTCTTGACTGCCGTAAGCCAATTCATGATTAGGAGCGTCACAACAATGAAATCGAACAAGACCCTGCTGACCACATTGCTTTCCATGGGCCTGCTGGCCAGCGCCGGCGCGACCCAGGCCGCCGGCTGGTGCGAGTCCGGCAAACCGGTGAAATTCGCCGGCCTGAACTGGGAAAGCGGCATGCTGCTGACCGACGTTCTGCAGGTGGTGCTGGAGAAAGGTTACGACTGCAAGACCGACAGCCTGCCGGGCAACTCCATCACCATGGAAAACGCCCTGAGCAGCAACGACATCCAGATCTTCGCCGAAGAATGGGTCGGCCGCAGCGAGGTCTGGAACAAGGCCGAGAAGGCCGGCAAGGTCGTCGGTGTCGGCGCGCCGGTGGTGGGTGCGATCGAAGGCTGGTACGTGCCGCGCTACGTGATCGAAGGCGACGCCAAACGCAAACTCGAAGCCAAGGCGCCGGACCTGAAAAACATCGCCGACCTGGGCAAATACGCCGCCGTCTTCAAGGACGCCGAAGAGCCTTCCAAGGGCCGCTTCTACAACTGCCCGGCCGGCTGGACCTGCGAACTGGACAACAGCGAAATGCTGAAAAGCTACGGCCTCGAAAACAGCTACACCAACTTCCGTCCGGGCACCGGTCCAGCGCTGGATGCGGCCGTGCTGTCGAGCTACAAGCGTGGCGAGCCGATCCTGTTCTACTACTGGTCGCCAACCCCGCTGATGGGCCAGATCGACGCGGTGAAACTGGAAGAAAAAGCGGGCGTCGACAAGACCGTGACCATCAAGGTCGGCCTGTCCAAGACCTTCCACGAACAAGCGCCTGAGCTGGTGGCCGTGCTGGAAAAGGTCAACCTGCCGATCGACCTGCTGAACCAGAACCTGGGCCGCATGGCGAAGGAACGTATCGAGTCGCCAAAACTGGCGAAAATCTTCCTCAAGGAACATCCTGAGGTCTGGCATGCGTGGGTGAGTGAAGACGCTGCCAAGAAAATCGACGCGGCGCTGTAGGTCGAATTCCTCCCGGCCAACCGAGAGGCTGGCCGGGGTGTTCGCCGCAATCGCTTGATTGAGTTTCCTGATTGAGAGCCGCTTATGTTTCCCGAAAGCTTTACCTTTTCCATCGCCGACTGGGTCAACGGTTGGGTCGATGCGCTGGTCACCAACTACGGCGATGTGTTCCGCCATATCTCCGACACCCTGCTGTGGGCCATCGTCAATCTTGAAGGCCTGCTGCGCGCCGCGCCGTGGTGGTTGATGCTGGCCATTGTCGGCGTCGTGGCCTGGCACGCAACGCGCAAGGTCGTGACCACCGCCGTGATCGTCGGTCTGTTGTTCCTGGTCGGCGCTGTCGGCCTGTGGGACAAGTTGATGCAGACCCTCGCGCTGATGATGGTGGCGACGGTCATTTCGGTGCTGATCGGCGTACCGCTGGGGATTCTCTCGGCGCGCAGCAATCGCCTGCGTTCGGTGCTGATGCCGCTGCTCGACATCATGCAGACCATGCCCAGCTTCGTGTACCTGATTCCGGTGCTGATGCTGTTCGGCCTGGGCAAGGTGCCGGCGATTTTCGCCACCGTGATCTACGCCGCGCCGCCGCTGATCCGTCTGACCGATCTGGGCATCCGCCAGGTCGACGGCGAAGTGATGGAAGCGATCAACGCCTTCGGCGCCAACCGCTGGCAGCAACTGTTCGGCGTGCAACTGCCGCTGGCCCTGCCGAGCATCATGGCCGGGATCAACCAGACCACCATGATGGCCCTGTCGATGGTGGTGATCGCCTCGATGATCGGCGCCCGTGGCCTGGGTGAAGATGTGCTGGTGGGCATTCAGACCCTCAACGTCGGACGTGGCCTGGAAGCCGGTCTGGCGATCGTGATTCTCGCAGTGGTCATCGACCGCATTACCCAGGCGTATGGTCGGCCACGGCATGAGGTGAGCAAATGAGCAACGCAACCGTGAGCAAGATCGAAGTCAAAAACGTCTTCAAGATTTTCGGCAACCGCGCCAAGGACGCTCTGGCGATGGTCGGCCAGGGCAAGACCAAGGATCAGGTGCTGAACGAAACCGGTTGCGTGGTCGGGGTCAACGACTTGTCCCTGAGCATCGGCACCGGCGAGATCTTCGTGATCATGGGCCTGTCCGGCTCCGGAAAATCGACGCTGGTGCGCCACTTCAACCGCCTGATCGACCCGACCAGCGGCGCGATCCTGGTGGACGGCGTGGACATCCTGCAATACGACATGGAAGCCCTGCGCGAATTTCGCCGGCACAAGATCAGCATGGTGTTCCAGAGCTTCGGCCTGCTGCCGCACAAGACCGTGCTCGACAACGTCGCCTACGGCCTGAAGGTGCGTGGCGAGACCAAGCAGCTGTGCGCCGAACGTGCGCTGCACTGGATCAACACCGTGGGTCTCAAGGGCTACGAAAACAAATACCCGCACCAGCTCTCCGGCGGCATGCGCCAGCGTGTGGGCCTGGCCCGCGCCCTGGCGGCGGACACCGACATCATCCTGATGGACGAAGCGTTCAGTGCGCTGGATCCGCTGATCCGTGCCGAGATGCAGGATCAGTTGCTGGAGCTGCAAAAGACCCTGCACAAGACCATCGTCTTCATCACCCACGACCTCGACGAGGCCGTGCGCATCGGCAACCGCATCGCGATCCTCAAGGACGGCCGCCTGATCCAGGTCGGCACGCCGAAAGAGATCCTGCATTCGCCGGCGGACGAATATGTCGACCGTTTTGTGCAGCGGCGGGCGGCGGTGGTTTAAAGGTTTACGGCAGGCTCGTTCCCACGTCGAGGCGTCGAACCGTCTGCGTGGGAATGCATCCCGTGACGATCAGGTTAAAGAGGTTTTAGATGTCCCAGGCTGAAAAAATCGTTATCGCCGACGCCCCTATGCGTTGGCAGGATGTGGTCGCAGTCGCCCGTTACGGCGCGCAGCTCGAGCTGTCGGCGCAGACCTGGGCGCGCATTGAAAACGCGCAGGGCATCGTCCAGCGCATCGTTGCCAGCGGCGAGCGCGCCTATGGCGTGAACACCGGGCTCGGTGCGCTGTGCAACGTTTCGCTGAAAGACGAACAGCTCAGCCAGCTGTCGCGCAACACCTTGCTCAGCCATGCCTGCGGCGTCGGTCCGGTGCTGGCCGATGAGCAGACCCGGGCGATCATGTGCTCGGCGATCCGCAACTACAGCCACGGCAAATCCGGCATTCATCGCCGGGTGGTCGAAGCGCTGCTGGCGCTGCTCAATCGCGGCATCACCCCGCAAGTGCCGTCTCAGGGGTCGGTGGGTTACCTGACCCACATGGCGCACATCGGCATCGCGCTGCTGGGCGTGGGCAATGTCAGCTATCGCGGGCAGATCGTGTCTGCACAGCAGGCGCTGGCCGAAGAGGGCCTGCAACCGGTGCAGCTCGGGGCGAAGGACGGTCTGTGTCTGGTCAACGGTACGCCGTGCATGACGGGCCTCGGTTGCCTGGCGATTGCCGACGCCACGCGTCTGGTGCAATGGGCCGACGTGATCGGCGCCATGAGCTTTGAAGCCCAGCGCGGCCAGATCGCCGCGTTCGATGCCGAGATCATCGCGCTCAAGCCGCATCCGGGCATGCAGCAGGTGGGCGTCAATCTGCGCGCCTTGCTCGATGGCAGCGAAGTGATCGCCGCGAGCAAAGGCATTCGCACTCAGGATGCCTTGAGCATCCGCTCGATCCCGCAGGTGCACGGCGCCGCCCGCGATCAACTGGAACACGCGATCAAACAGATCGAAACCGAACTCAACGGCTGCACCGACAACCCATTGCTGCTGGGCACGCCGGACGATTTCCGGGTGATGTCCCAGGCCAACCCGCACGGACAATCGGTGGCGCTGGCGGCGGATCTGCTGGCGATTGCGATGGCCGAAATCGGCTCGATTGCCGAGCGGCGTCTGGATCGTCTGATCAACCCGCACGTCAGCGGTCTGCCGGCGTTTCTGGTGGCCAATCCGGGGGTGAACTCCGGGATGATGATCGTGCAATACGTCGCCGCGTCGCTGTGCGCGGAAAACCGCCAGTTGGCGCAACCGGCAGTGCTCGACAACTACGTCACCTCGGGCCTGCAGGAAGATCACTTGAGCATGGGCACCAACGCCGCGCTGAAGCTGCACCGCGCGCTGGAAAACTGCACGCAGATCCTCGCCATTGAATACCTGCTGGCGGCCCAGGCGTTTGAATTTCTCAAGGAACAGCGTTTCGGCGCGGGCACCGATACCGCCTGGCGACTGCTGCGCGAGAAGGTCCCGGCCTACGATCAGGACCGCTGGCTGGCGCCGGACATCGCCGCTGCCGCAAGCGTTCTGAAAGACACGGATCTGCTGCACAACGCATTACCGAATTTGCACTGACAACTACCCATACCAGCGTGCCAAGGCGCGGATCGTCCAAAAGACGAGAGGCGACGGATAACGGAATGCTCCGGAGCGACTGGTAGTTAATAACAATGCCTCAAAAGGAGCATTTAAATGACTGCGCTGAACCTGATCCCCGGCCAACTGAGCCTGGCCCAACTGCGTGACGTTTATCAGAACCCGGTCAAGCTGACCCTCGACAACAGCGCCAGCGCGCAGATCGAAGCCAGCGTGGCCTGCGTCGAGCAGATCCTCGCGGAAAACCGTACCGCCTACGGCATCAACACCGGTTTCGGCCTGCTGGCCTCGACCCGCATCGCTAGCGAAGACCTGGAAAACCTCCAGCGCTCGCTGGTGCTGTCCCACGCCGCCGGCGTCGGCCAGCCGATCAGCGATGAGCTGGTGCGTCTGATCATGGTGCTCAAGGTCAACAGCCTCAGCCGTGGTTTCTCCGGCATCCGTCGGGTGGTGATCGATGCGCTGATCGCCCTGATCAACGCCGAGGTCTATCCGCACATTCCATTGAAAGGTTCGGTCGGCGCCTCCGGTGACCTCGCGCCATTGGCGCACATGTCGCTGGTGCTGCTGGGCGAGGGCAAGGCGCGTTACAAGGGCGAGTGGATGGAAGCGACCGAAGCGCTGAAAGTCGCCGGTCTGACGCCGCTGACGCTGGCGGCGAAAGAAGGTCTGGCGCTGCTCAACGGCACTCAGGTTTCCACCGCATTCGCGTTGCGTGGTCTGTTCGAAGGTGAAGACCTGTTCGCCGGCGCGCTGGCGCTGGGCGGTCTGACGGTGGAAGCGGTGCTCGGTTCGCGCTCGCCGTTCGACGCACGCATCCACGCTGCCCGTGGTCAGAAAGGCCAGATCGACGCCGCTGCCGCTTACCGCGATCTGCTGGGCGAGCGCAGCGAAGTGTCCGACTCGCACCAGAACTGCGAGAAGGTTCAGGATCCGTACTCGCTGCGTTGCCAGCCGCAAGTCATGGGCGCGTGCCTGACCCAGTTCCGTCAGGCCGCCGAAGTGCTGGCTGTCGAAGCCAACGCCGTATCCGACAATCCGCTGGTGTTCGCGGCTGAAGGCGACGTGATTTCCGGCGGCAACTTCCACGCCGAGCCGGTGGCCATGGCCGCTGACAACATGGCCCTGGCCATTGCCGAAATCGGTTCTCTCAGCGAGCGTCGAATCTCGCTGATGATGGACAAACACATGTCGCAACTGCCGCCATTCCTGGTGGCCAATGGCGGCGTGAACTCCGGCTTCATGATCGCCCAGGTGACCGCTGCGGCCCTGGCCAGCGAGAACAAGGCGCTGTCCCATCCGCATTCGGTGGACAGCCTGCCGACCTCCGCCAACCAGGAAGACCACGTGTCGATGGCCCCGGCTGCCGGCAAGCGCCTGTGGGAAATGGCCGAGAACACCCGCGGTATTCTCGCGGTTGAATGGCTGGCGGCGGTGCAGGGTCTGGACCTGCGCAACGGCCTGAAGACTTCGGCCAAGCTGGAACAGGCTCGGGGGATTCTGCGTCGCGAAGTGCCGTTCTACGAGAAGGACCGCTTCTTCGCGCCGGACATCAATGCGGCGACCGAACTGCTGGCTTCGCGGGTTCTGACTGAGCTGGTTCCGGCGAAACTGCTGCCTAGCCTTTAACCACCAATGATCGTTCCCACGCTCTGCGTGGGAATGCAGCCCGTGACGCTCCGCGTCGCTGGACGCGGAGCGTCCCTTGAGGCATTCCCACGCAGAGCGTGGGAACGATCACAAGACGAGGACTTGGGATGAAAACCCTCTGGCAACACTGCCACGTCGCAACCATGGCGCAAGGCGTCTACTCGATCATCGAGGATGCGGCCATCGTGACGTCCGGTGCACTCATCGAGTGGATCGGCCCGCGCAGCCAATTGCCGTCAGGCGAATACCCGGCGGTCAATGACCTGCAAGGCGCGTGGGTCACCCCCGGCCTGATCGACTGCCACACCCACACCGTGTTCGGCGGCAACCGCAGCGGCGAGTTCGAGAAGCGTCTGCAAGGCGTCAGCTACGCCGAGATCGCAGCCGCCGGTGGCGGCATCGCCAGCACCGTGCGCGCCACCCGCGAAGCCTCGGAAGACGAGCTGTTCGCCAGCGCCGCCAAACGCCTGAAAAGCCTGATGCGTGACGGCGTGACCACGGTCGAAATGAAATCCGGCTACGGCCTCGATCTGGCCAGCGAGCGCAAGATTCTGCGGGTCATCCGTCGCCTCGCCGCCGAGCTGCCGATCAGCGTGCGCAGCACCTGCCTGGCCGCTCACGCATTGCCGCCGGAGTACAAGGATCGCGCCGACGATTACATCGATCACATCTGCGCCGAAATGCTGCCGGCTCTGGCCGCCGAAGGCCTGGTGGACGCGGTGGATGCGTTCTGCGAATACCTGGCGTTCTCCCCGGAACAAGTCGAGCGGGTGTTCATCGCCGCGCAAAAACTCGGTCTACCGGTGAAGCTGCACGCCGAACAATTGTCGTCGCTGCACGGCTCCAGCCTGGCTGCGCGCTACCACGCATTGTCCGCCGATCACCTGGAGTTCATGGACGAAGCCGACGCCATCGCCATGGCCGAGTCCGACACCGTCGCGGTGCTGTTGCCGGGCGCGTTCTACTTCCTGCGCGAAACCCAGTTGCCGCCGATGGAAGCCCTGCGCAAACACAAAGTGAAAATCGCCATCGCCAGCGACCTCAACCCCGGCACCTCGCCGGCGCTGTCGTTGCGTCTGATGCTGAACATGGCCTGCACCTGCTTCCGCATGACCCCGGAAGAAGCCCTGGCCGGCGCCACGATTCACGCGGCGCAAGCTTTGGGCATGGCTGATACCCACGGCTCACTGGAAGCCGGCAAGGTCGCGGATTTTGTCGCCTGGCAGATCGACCGCCCGGCGGATCTGGCGTACTGGCTGGGTGGTGAACTGGATAAACGCGTCGTGCGTCACGGCGTTGAATCAAGTCTGTAGGAGAGCGGTTGTGGATAAGGTTCTGAACTTCAAACAAGGTCGCGTGCCGCTGCTGATCAGCATGCCCCACGCCGGTGTGCGCCTCACCCCGGCGGTCGAGGCCGGGTTGATCGCGGACGCGAAAAGCCTGCCGGACACCGACTGGCACATTCCGCAGCTCTACGACTTCGCCGCCGAACTGGGCGCCAGCACCCTGGCGGCCGAGTACTCGCGGTTCGTCATCGACCTGAACCGGCCGTCCGACGACAAACCGCTGTACGCCGGCGCCACCACCGGTCTGTTCCCGGCGACGCTGTTCGATGGCATTCCGTTGTTCAAGGAAGGCAAAGAGCCGTCGAAAGAAGAGCGTGCGACGTACCTGGAGCAGATCTGGACGCCGTACCACCGCACCTTGCAGGAAGAGCTGGCGCGGCTGAAGGCCGAGTTCGGTTACGCGCTGCTGTTCGATGCGCATTCGATCCGTTCGATCATCCCGCACCTGTTCGACGGCAAGCTGCCGGACTTCAACCTCGGCACCTTCAACGGGGCCAGTTGCGATCCACAACTGGCCACGCAACTGGAAGCGATCTGCGCCCGCCACGACGCTTACAGCCATGTGCTGAACGGACGCTTCAAGGGCGGCCACATTACCCGTCACTACGGCAACCCGGCCGAGAACATCCACGCTGTGCAACTGGAGCTGGGCCAGTGCACGTATATGGAAGAGTTCGAACCGTTCCGCTACCGCGCCGATCTGGCGGAGGCGACGCGGGTGGTGCTGAAGGAACTGCTGCAAGGGCTGCTCGCCTGGGGCAAAAAACACTACAACTGAGTCAGCTGTGATCGTTCCCACGTCGAGGCGTCGAACCGTCCGCGTGGGAACGATCGGGAGAAGTCGCCACCGTGCAAATCCCGGTCGCCACAGTTCGCTTTTCCCGCTCGTCTGCTGCGTAATGTTTCGGCCACGGTGCAAGAAGACACCGATCCAAACAATAAACCGCTGCCGCACGAGACGATCCCACATGAAAAAACTGTTCACTCGTTGTGCGTTAATCCTCACCGGCAGTGCGCTGCTCGGCGCCGGCGCCATGGCTTCCGACGATGCATCCTGCAAAACCGTGCGCATGGGCGTGGTCAACTGGACCGACGTGATCGCCACCAGCGGCATGGCCGACGTGTTGCTCAACGGCCTCGGCTACGAAAGCAAACAGACCAGCGCCGTGCAGCAAATCATCTTCGCCGGCATCCGCGACAAACGTCTGGATATCTTCCTCGGCTACTGGAAACCGGCGATGGACAAGAACATCGCGCCGTTCCTCGCCGCCAATCAGGTCAAAGTCATGGACAAACCAAGCCTGGCCGACGCCCAGGCGACGCTGGCGGTTCCGGATTACGTGGCGGCGGCGGGGCTGAAGACCTTTGGCGACATCGCGAAATTCAAGGATCAACTCGGCGGCAAGATCTACGGCATCGAGCCCGGCAGCGGCGCCAACACCACGATCAAGACCATGATCGAAACCAACCACTTCGGCCTGAAGGATTTCAAGATCATCGAATCCGGTGAGGCCGGCATGCTCGCCGCCGTGCAACGAGCGGTAAACCGCAAGGAATTCGTGGTATTCGTCGGCTGGACCCCGCACCCGATGAACATCAACATGAAGATCACCTACCTGACCGGCAGCGAAGACGTCTACGGCCCCAACGAAGGCGCCGCCACCGTTTCCACCGTCACCGCGCCGGACTACGCCGAGCGCTGCCCGAACGTCCATCGACTGCTGGAAAACCTGACCTTCACCGCCGCCCAGGAAAGCCAGTTGATGGTGCCGATCATGGAGCGCAAGACCCCTCAGGAAGTGGCGAAAACCTGGCTGCGTGAGCATCCCGAAGACCTGCAACGCTGGCTGGCGGGTGTCAGCAGTTTCGACGGCAAGGACGGCATGGCCACGGTTCAGGCCAGCCTGAAAAACTGATGAGCACTTATCCACTCTCGCCGTCGATGGCGGCGTTCGTCGCCAGAACCGAAGGCTTTGCCAGCGATGACAGCAGCCTCGGCGGATTGCGCAAATCCTATGACGCCATGTGCCGCGCCTTCACGCCCGAACGGACGGCGGGTCTGGAGGTGGTGGATTTCCAGTTGAGCGGGGTGGCGGTGCGTTCGTATCGCCCGCCTGTCCGGCCATCGGCCAGTGGCTGGCCGTGCGTGTTGTATCTGCACGGCGGCGGTTGGGTGGTCGGCGGACTGGATTCCCATGACTTCATCTGTTGCGAGCTGGCCATGGCGCTCGGGGCGATGGTGGTGGCGGTGGATTACCGGCTGGCGCCGGAGCATCCGTTCCCGGCCGGTTTCGAGGATTGCCTGAGCGTCTGGCGCGCGTTGCGCAGCGGACCGTTCTGGTTCGATCCCGGGCGGATGCTGGTGGCGGGCGACAGCGCCGGCGGCAATCTGGCGGCGGCGCTGTGCCTGGCGCTGCGCGATGCCGGCGAGCCGCTGCCGGGCGCGCAGGTCTTGATCTATCCGGGGCTGGGAGGCGACGAGCAGTTGGCGTCACGCAGCGAATGCGCCGATGCGCCGTTGCTCGCCAGCAGCGATGTCGATTGCTATCACGCCTTGTACCTGCGCGGCACCGCGAAGCCGAACGCTTATGCGATGCCGTTGCTGGCCGGGGACTTCAGCGGGTTGCCCCCGGCCTGGATCGCCGTGGCGCAGTTCGATCCGCTGCGTGACGACGGCGTGTGCTACGCCGAACGGCTTAACGCAGCGGGCGTCGACGCGGCGCTGTATTACGGCGAAGGGCTGATTCACGGCTGCCTGCGGGCGCGGCATCAGGTCGCCGAGGTCGATCGTCTCTTTGAGAACCTGCTGGGGTTCATGGCTGACAAAATGTGACAGCGCACGGGCATGCTCATTGACGTAAATCGGGTTTATGATGCCGGACGGCAGAATAATAGAAGTCCCCCCAGGGATGACCTCGACCCCTTACGGAGCGCGCAATGCAGACTTTGTTTCCGCAGATCAAACCTCACGCACGGCACGATCTGGCCGTCGATGACACCCATACGCTGTACGTCGACGAAAGCGGTTCACCGGAAGGTTTGCCGGTGGTGTTCATCCACGGAGGTCCCGGCGCCGGGTGCGACGCCCAGAGTCGCCGCTACTTCGATCCGAACCTGTATCGCATTGTCACCTTCGACCAGCGCGGTTGCGGTCGCTCCACGCCCCACGCCAGCCTGGAAAACAACACCACCTGGGATCTGGTCGAAGACCTCGAGCGCATCCGCAAACACCTGGGCATCGACAAATGGGTGCTGTTCGGCGGTTCCTGGGGGTCGACCCTGGCGCTGGCGTACGCGCAGACCCATCCGGAGCGCGTGCATGGTCTCATCCTGCGCGGGATCTTTCTCTGCCGTCCGCAGGAAATCGAATGGTTCTACCAGGCTGGCGCCAGCCGTCTGTTCCCCGATTACTGGCAGGACTACCTCGCGCCGATTCCGCTGGACGAGCGCGACGACCTGCTCAGCGCTTTCCACAAACGCCTGACCGGCAACGACCAGATCGCCCAGATGCACGCGGCCAAGGCCTGGTCGACCTGGGAAGGGCGCACCGCGACCCTGCGTCCGAATCCGCTGGTGGTCGACCGCTTCTCCGAGCCGCAGCGCGCCTTGTCGATCGCGCGGATCGAATGCCACTACTTCACCAACAATGCGTTCCTTGAGCCAAACCAGCTGATCCGCGACATGGGCAAGATCGCCCATCTGCCCGGCGTGATCATCCATGGTCGTTACGACGTGATCTGCCCGCTCGACAACGCCTGGGAACTGCATCAGGCCTGGCCGAACAGCGAGCTGCAGGTGATCCGCGATGCCGGCCACGCCGCCTCGGAACCGGGCATCACCGATGCACTGGTGCGCGCCGCCAGCAAAATGGCCCGTCGTCTGCTGGACCTGCCGCCCGAAGAAGCATGAAGGGTCTGTTGCAGCGCGTGAAAGGCGCGCGGGTCGAAGTGGCGGGCGAGGTGGTCGGCAGTGTCGATCAGGGTTTATTGGTGCTGGTGGCGGTCGAACCCGACGACACGCCGGCCAGCGCCGACAAACTTCTGCATAAGCTGCTTAACTATCGAGTGTTCAGTGACGCGGAGGGCAAGATGAATCTGTCCCTGGCGGATGTGGGCGGCGGGTTGCTGCTGGTCTCTCAGTTCACCCTCGCTGCCGACACCAAAAGCGGGTTGCGCCCGAGTTTCTCGACCGCCGCCCCTCCGGCGCTGGGCGAAGAATTATTCGACTACCTATTAAGCAAAGCGAAACAGATGCATGGCACAGTGGCATCAGGTAGATTCGGCTCGGATATGCAGGTGCACCTGGTCAACGATGGCCCGGTAACCTTCCTGTTACAGACATGAAAGCGCTTGAAACATCTTTTTAAGGGCTTTTCGACTGAAAACAGGGAATTTTCGCGATAAATACTTTGTTACCCCTGATGCGTTGTCACGCGGGCTACTAGATAATCGCGCGCTACGGGGATCAGCGTTCGTTGGTCCATTTTGACTTAGGTAGAGACTTGTCCGGATCCGATTGGGGAATCATTTTGACCCAGCGGAGTCGGAACAATGCTCGCCAACTTGGCAAGGGTGTCCTGAAAGGTCGGTTTTTTTGTACCGAATCCCTCACAGGCACTTCATCTGGCCGTTGGTTTATTGATCTGTTTTCGGCGAGGGTTGCTCGTGATTGTTAGTCCCTGTAATGCAGCAAAATTGTCTGCCAAACGCTTGCGCAGCGCTCTGGTAGCGGGCTCGGCAGTACTCTGCCTGCTCAGCGCCGGCCAGCTTTGGGCATTCAATCTTGACGATGTGTCGGCCAAGGCCAAAGAGCTGGCCGGGCAGAAGTTCGAAGCCCCGCGCAGCAACCTGCCGAACGAATTCCGTGAAATGAAATTCGCGGACTATCAGAAGATTCGTTTCCGCACCGAAAAAGCCGAATGGGCCGACCAGAAGACCCCGTTCAAACTGTCCTTCTATCACCAGGGCATGCACTTCGATACACCGGTGAAAATCAACGAAATCACCGCGAACACCGTCGAAGAGATCAAATACGATCCGAGCCGTTTCGATTTCGGCGACCTGCAGTTCGATCCTAAGGCCACCGAACAACTGGGCTACGCCGGTTTCCGTGTGCTGTACCCGATCAACAAGGCTGACAAGCAAGACGAAATCATGACCATGCTGGGCGCGAGCTACTTCCGCGTCGTCGGCAAGGGTCACACCTACGGTCTGTCGGCCCGTGGCCTGGCGATCGATACCGCTCTGCCGTCCGGCGAAGAATTCCCGCGTTTTCGCGAGTTCTGGATTCAGCAGCCGAAGCCGGGTGACAAGCACCTGGTGATCTTCGCCCTGCTGGATTCGCCACGTGCGACCGGCGCCTACCGCCTGATCCTGCGTCCGGGCAGCGACACCATCGTCGACGTCAAGGGCCAGATGTACCTGCGTGACAAGGTCGGCAAGCTCGGCATCGCGCCGCTGACCAGCATGTTCCTGTTTGGCGCCAACCAGCCGTCGAAGGTGCTCAACTACCGTCGTGAACTGCACGACTCCAGCGGTCTGTCGATCCATGCCGGCAACGGCGAGTGGATCTGGCGTCCGCTGAACAACCCTAAACATTTGGCTGTCAGCCAGTTCAGCGTCGAGAACCCGCGTGGTTTCGGTCTGCTGCAACGTGGCCGTGACTTCAGCCACTACGAAGACCTCGACGACCGCTACGACAAGCGCCCAAGCGCCTGGATCGAGCCGAAGGGCGACTGGGGCAAAGGCACTGTCGATCTGGTAGAGATTCCGACCGCCGACGAAACCAACGACAACATCGTTGCGTTCTGGAGCCCGGAAAAACTGCCGGAGCCTGGCCAGCCGCTGGACTTCGCCTACCGCATGCACTGGACCATCGACGAAGCCGCGCTGCACGCACCGGACAGCGCCTGGGTCAACCAGACCCTGCGCTCCACTGGTGACGTCAAACAATCGAACCTGATCCGTCAGCCGGATGGCAGCGTTGCCTACCTGGTCGACTTCGAAGGCCCGTCCCTGGCCGCTTTGGCCCCGGATGCGGACGTTCGCAGCCAGGTCAGCGTCGGCGACAACGCCGAACTGGTCGAGAACAGCGTGCGCTACAACCCGGAAACCAAGGGCTGGCGCCTGACCCTGCGGATGAAGATCAAGGACGCGAGCAAGTCCACCGAGATGCGCGCAGCTCTGGTGCAGCCAGTGGTCACCGCTGATCTGGCCAAGTCTTCGGTACCGACGTCCAACTCGTCGGTAGCCAAGGCCGACAAGGTTGCCGCCAAGCAACAAGAGAAAGCCGACAAGGAAGCCAAGGCCGCCGAGGCCAAACAGGCCGACGCCAAGCCGGTTGCAGATGCCAAGGACAAGGCCAACAAAGACGCCAAGCAGCCAGCCGCTGCGGACGCGGCCCCAGCCACACCGGAATCGGCACCGACTGAAGAAGTCCTGACCGAGACCTGGAGCTATCAGTTGCCTGCCGATGAGTAACTCTCAAGTACAGCCAGAGACTCTGTCCGAGTACCTGGCGCATCTGCCGATGACCGACGAGCAGCGCGCGGAACTCGCGGGCTGCCAGTCCTTCAGCGAATTGCATGAACGCCTGTCGTCCAAGACCTTTGACGCGCCGACCGAAGCCGCCCAGGCTTCGGTGGGCAAGCGCCTGACCCTGAGCACCGCCGAAGAGCTGCAAGACGCGGAAATGCTGGTGCTCGACGCCAGCGGCCGGGTCAGCATGAAGGCCACGCCGCCCATCCGTCGGACCAAGGTCGTGCCGGAGCCGTGGCGCACCAACATTCTGGTGCGTGGCTGGCGCCGCCTGACCGGCCGGACCAACCCGCCGCAACCGCCGAAGGACGCCAACGTGCTGCCGGCGGCGCGCTGGCGCACGGTCGGTTCGATCCGTCGCTACATTCTGCTGGTGCTGATGCTGGGGCAGACCATCGTCGCCGGCTGGTACATGAAAGGCATCATGCCGTACCAGGGCTGGTCGTTCGTCGATCTGGAAGAAGTCCTGCATCAACCGCTGCTGCAAACCGCCACACAAGTGCTGCCGTATGCGCTGCAGACCAGCATCCTGATCATGTTCGGGATTCTGTTCTGCTGGGTGTCGGCCGGTTTCTGGACCGCGCTGATGGGCTTCCTCGAATTGCTCACCGGCCACGATAAATACCGGATCTCCGGTAAAAGTGCCGGCAACGAGCCGATTCCGAAAGACGCCCGCACCGCGCTGGTGATGCCGATCTGCAACGAAGACGTACCTCGGGTGTTCGCCGGTCTGCGCGCGACGTTCGAATCGGTCGCCGCTACCGGCGACCTGGACCGTTTCGACTTTTTCGTCCTCAGCGACAGTAACGACTCCGACATCTGCGTGGCCGAGCAGCAGGCCTGGCTGGACGTCTGCCGCGAGGCTAAAGGCTTCGGCAAGATCTTCTATCGCCGCCGTCGCCGCCGCGTCAAACGCAAGAGCGGTAACCTCGACGACTTCTGCCGTCGCTGGGGCGGTGACTACAAGTACATGGTCGTACTTGACGCCGACTCGGTGATGAGCGGCGAGTGCCTGACCAGTCTGGTGCGCCTGATGGAGGCCACTCCGGACGCCGGTATCATCCAGACCGCGCCGCGCGCTTCGGGCATGGACACGCTGTATGCACGCATGCAGCAGTTCGCCACTCGTGTGTACGGTCCGCTGTTCACTGCCGGTCTGCACTTCTGGCAGCTGGGTGAATCCCACTACTGGGGTCACAACGCGATCATCCGCATGAAGCCGTTCATCGACCACTGCGCCCTGGCGCCGTTGCCGGGCAAGGGTGCGTTCTCTGGTGCGATTCTCTCTCACGACTTCGTTGAAGCTGCGCTGATGCGCCGTGCCGGCTGGGGCGTGTGGATTGCCTACGATCTGCCGGGCAGCTACGAAGAACTGCCGCCGAACCTGCTCGACGAGCTCAAGCGTGACCGTCGTTGGTGCCACGGCAACCTGATGAACTTCCGTCTGTTTCTGGTAAAAGGCATGCATCCGGTGCACCGCGCGGTGTTCCTGACCGGCGTGATGTCTTACCTGTCGGCGCCGTTGTGGTTCTTCTTCCTGGTGTTGTCGACCGCGCTGCTGGCGGTGAACACGCTGATGGAGCCGCAGTACTTCCTCGAACCGCGTCAGCTGTATCCGCTGTGGCCACAATGGCACCCGGACAAGGCGATCGCGCTGTTCTCGACGACTATCGTGCTGCTGTTCCTGCCGAAGCTGTTGAGCATCATCCTGATCTGGGCCAAAGGCGCGAAAGAGTTCGGCGGCAAGTTCAAGGTGACCCTGTCGATGCTGCTGGAGATGCTGTTCTCCATGCTGCTGGCGCCGGTGCGGATGATTTTCCACACCCGTTTCGTTCTGGCCGCGTTCCTCGGCTGGGCCGCGACCTGGAACTCGCCGCAGCGTGACGACGACTCCACGCCATGGAGCGAAGCGGTCAAGCGTCACGGTCCGCAGACCCTGCTGGGCTTCTTCTGGGCGCTGCTGGTGATCTGGCTGAACCCGAGCTTCCTCTGGTGGCTGGTGCCGATCGTCGGTTCGCTGATGCTGTCGATTCCGGTGTCGGTGATTTCCAGTCGCGTCGGTCTGGGCCTCAAATCCCGTGACGAGAGCCTGTTCCTCATCCCCGAGGAATACAATCCGCCACAGGCGCTGCTGGCCACCGATCAGTACACCCACGAAAACCGCTGGCACGCGCTGAACGACGGCTTCGTCCGCGCCGTGGTCGATCCACAGCAGAACGCCCTGGCGTGCTCGCTGGCGACTTCGCGTCACGGTCAGGCCGAGCCGATCGAATGGCTGCGTCAGGAACGTGTGCGTCACGCGATCAAGGTCGGCCCGGCCGGGCTGAACAACCATGATCGCCTGCAACTGCTGAGCGATCCGGTGGCCCTGGCCCGTCTGCACGAGCAGGTGTGGGCCGAAGGTCACGCCGAGTGGCTGGATGCATGGCGGGCTTCGGTGAAAGCCGACCCTCATGCACCGCTGCTGCCGCTCAAGCCTGTGAGCTTGCAGGCGCAACCGGCCTGATGAAGAAACCCCGCGAAAGCGGGGTTTTTTTTGCCTGCCGATTACCGTCGCGGATCACTCGTTCCCACGCTCTGCGTGGGAATGCAGCCCGGGACGCTCTGCGTCCCATCCGGCACCAACCGATCAAAAAACCTTGTGCAAACGGACGAGTGCGTTAGCATCCGTCCCCGAATTGGCGCACCCGGGCAATCTTGTCCATTTCTGTCGGTTTTCGCGCCGCAAACGCAATGGTTTTGGGGACTTGAAGATGAAGAAGTATCTGTCGATGCTGCTGGTCGGCGTCACGGCACTGGTTGCAGTCAATGCGGCGCAGGCCGGTGCCATCGATGACGCGGTCAAGCGCGGTTCGTTGAAAGTCGGTATGGATCCGACCTACATGCCGTTCGAAATGACCAACAAGCGCGGCGAAATCATCGGTTTCGAAGTCGACATCCTCAAAGCCATGACCAAGGCCATGGGCGTCAAGCTGGAGCTGGTCTCCACCGGTTACGACGGGATCATCCCGGCACTGATGACCGACAAGTTCGACATGATCGGCAGCGGCATGACCCTGACCCAGGAACGCAACCTGCGCCTGAACTTCAGCGAACCGTTCATCGTGGTCGGCCAGACCCTGCTGATCCGCAAGGAACTGGAAGGCACCATCAAGTCCTACAAAGACCTGAACACCGCCGACTACCGCATCACCTCCAAGCTCGGCACCACCGGCGAGATGGTCGCCAAGAAGCTGATCTCCAAGGCCAAGTACCACGGCTACGACAACGAGCAGGAAGCCGTGCTCGACGTGGTCAACGGCAAGGCTGACGCCTTCATCTACGACGCGCCGTACAACGTCGTTGCAGTGAACAAGGTCGGCGCCGGCAAACTGGTGTTCCTCGACAAGCCGTTCACCTACGAGCCGCTGGCCTTCGGTTTGAAGAAGGGTGACTACGACAGCATCAACTTCATCAACAACTTCCTGCACCAGATCCACGAAGACGGCACCTACGATCGCATCCATGACAAGTGGTTCAAGAGCACCGAGTGGCTCAAGGACATGGAATAAGGCCCGCCCGCTGATCGTTCCCACGCTTTGCGTGGGAACGCCGCCCGGGACGCTCCGCGTCCCTTCGCAAGCGTGACGCAGAGCGTCACAGGATGCATTCCCACGCAGAGCGTGGGAACGAGCGAATCAGAGAAACATTCAATGAAACAGAAAAAAGCCCAATGGCCCTGGCACGTCCTGACCGTGCTGGTGCTGGTCGGCCTGGCCGGCGCGCTGTATTACGCCACGTCGCTGATGTCCTACGAATGGCGCTGGAACCGCGTGCCGCAGTACTTCGCCTATCAGGCCGAGGAAACCCAGCGCGCGACCGACATTTCCACCGTCAGCGAACTGGTGCGCAAGGGCGGCAGCGCGCAGGTCACCCTGCGCAACGATGCCGGTGACGAGCAGCACCTGACCGTCGACGAAAACAGCCTGCAATTCGCTCAGGGCGACGATGTGGCCGAAGGCGACGTTGTGGGCGTGACGCGGCATTGGGCGGCAGGTCCGCTGTTGTGGGGCCTGTGGACCACGCTTTGGCTGTCGGTGGTGTCCGGGGTGCTGGGTCTGCTTATCGGTCTGGCGACCGGGTTGTGCCGGCTGTCGAGCAACCCGACCCTGCGCGACCTGTCGACGATCTATGTCGAACTGGTGCGCGGCACGCCGCTGCTGGTGCAGATCTTCATTTTCTATTTCTTCATCGGCACGGTGATGAACCTGTCCCGGGAATTCGCCGGGATCGCCGCGCTGTCGCTGTTCACCGGCGCCTACGTCGCGGAAATCATCCGTTCCGGCGTGCAGTCGATTGCCCGTGGCCAGAACGAGGCGGCGCGTTCGCTGGGTCTGAGCGCTGGTCAGTCGATGCGTCATGTGGTGCTGCCGCAAGCGTTCAAGCGCGTGCTGCCACCGTTGGCCGGGCAGTTCATCAGTCTGGTCAAAGACACCTCGCTGGTGTCGGTGATCGCCATCACCGAACTGCTGAAAAGCGGTCGTGAAGTCATCACCACGTCGTTCTCGCCGTTCGAAATCCTGTTCTGCGTCGCCGGCCTGTACCTGTTGATCAACCTGCCGCTGTCGAAAATCGCCAGCCGGCTTGAGCGGAGGCTCGCGCAAAGTGATTGAAGTCCGCGATCTGGTAAAAGTCTTCGACACCCGTGGGCAAGTGGTGCGCGCGGTGGATAACGTCAGCACGTCCGTGGACAAGGGCGAAGTGCTGGTGGTGATCGGCCCGTCCGGTTCCGGCAAATCGACGTTCCTGCGTTGCCTCAATGGTCTGGAAGAGTTCGATTCCGGCTCGGTGAGCATCGACGGCCTGCAACTGGCCGACCCGAAAACCGACGTCAACGCCTACCGCCGCGAAGTCGGCATGGTGTTCCAGCATTTCAATCTGTTCCCGCACATGACCGTGCTGGAAAACCTGTGCCTGGCGCAGAAAGTCGTGCGCAAGCGCGGCCAGAAGGAAAGCGAGGCCAAGGCTCTGGCATTGCTGGAGAAGGTCGGCATCGCCCAGAAGGCCCGCGAATATCCATCGCGCCTGTCCGGCGGTCAGCAGCAGCGCGTGGCGATTGCCCGGGCGCTGGCGATGGATCCGAAGGTCATGCTGTTCGACGAACCGACCTCGGCCCTCGACCCGGAAATGGTCGGCGAAGTGCTGGACGTGATGAAGAACCTGGCCGTGGAAGGCATGACCATGGTCTGCGTGACCCACGAAATGGGCTTCGCCCGGGAAGTGGCGGATCGGGTGCTGTTCTTCGATCACGGCAAACTGCTGGAAGACGCCTCGCCTTCAGAGTTCTTCGATGCACCGAAGGACCCGCGAGCCCAGGCGTTCCTGCGGCAAGTCCTCTAAACGCAGGGCAAAAAAAACGCAGCCATTGGCTGCGTTTTTTTATCACTGATCGTTCCCACGTCGAGGCGTCGAACCGTCTGCGTGGGAATGCCGCCCAGGACGCTCTGCGTCCCTTCGCAAGCGTGACGCGGAGCGTCACAGGATGCATTCCCACGCGGAGCGTGGGAACGATCGGGCGTCCACTTACACCTTGAACCGGCCCACCAGCGTTTGCAGGTGAGTGCCCAAACGCGCCAGCTCGACGCTGGAGGCCGCCGTCTCTTCACTGGCCGCCGAGGTCTGGTCCGAGACATCCCGCACGTTCAGCACGCTGCGGTTGATCTCTTCGGCCACGGCGCTCTGCTGCTCGGCCGCCGCGGCGATCTGCTGGTTCATCGCCTGAATCGCCGAAACGGTACGGGTAATGCTTTCCAGCGAGCCACCGGCACGCCGGGTCAGCTCGACGCTGCTGTCGGTCAGGGTGCGGCTGTTGTCCATGATCGTCGCCACTTGCTGGGTGCCGTTCTGCAGGCCGACGATCAGCTCTTCGATCTCTTCCGTGGACTTCTGAGTGCGCTGGGCGAGGCTGCGGACTTCGTCGGCGACCACCGCAAAACCACGTCCGGCTTCACCGGCACGGGCGGCCTCGATGGCGGCGTTGAGGGCCAGCAGGTTGGTTTGCTGGGCCACGGACTTGATCACGTCGAGCACGCTGCCGATCTTGTCGCTTTCGCGCTTGAGCTCGCCCATGGCCTCGGTGGAGTGGCCGACTTCGGCAGCCAGACGTTCGATCTGGGCGATGGCTTCGCCAACCACCTTGTCACCTTCACGGGCCTGCTGGTCAGCAGCGACGGCCGCTTCCGAGGCTTCCTCGGCGTTGCGCGCGACTTCCTGCACGGTGGCGGCCATTTCGTTCATGGCGGTGGCGACCTGGTCGGTCTCGATTTTCTGATTGTTGACCCCGGCGCTGGTCTGCTCGGTCACGGCGGACAACTCTTCGGCGGCGCTGGCAATCTGGGTCACGCCGTCGCTGATGCCGCCGATCAATTCGCGCAGGCCCTGAGTCATGCTCTGCATCGAGCGTTGCAGTTGACCGAGTTCGTCGCGGCGCAGAGATACCAGATTGTGGGTCAGGTCGCCGGCGGCCACCCGCTCGGCAACTTTCAGGGTCTGCTCCAGCGGAATGATGATCTGCCGGGTGATCGCCCAAGCGGCGAGCAGACCGAAGGCCACGGCCAGCAGGGTGGCGATCAGCAGCTGGTTCTTGGCGCTGGCGGCATCGGTGTCGCGGACGATGGTCTGGGATTCGGTGAGTTTCTTGCTGACGTCGAGCAGGATGTCGCCCTGGGCTGACATGCGAGCCAGCGCCTTGGCATTGTTCACCTGGGAGTCGCGGAACTGGCTGACGGCAGCGCGGTAAGCCTTCAGCGATTCGGTGGCCTGTTGCAGGTTGGCAATGTGTTGCTCGGGCAGTTTGCTCGGCAGGCTTTCAAGATTGTTCAGGGCGGCGGCGATGGCATCCAGCGCCGGTTGTTCGGCCTCGGCCTTGCCGCTGTAGGTGTAGCCGCGCACCTGATAGCGCGCCTGTTGCAGCAGTTTGCTCAGCTCGATCACGCTGTTGAATTGCGCGACGCTGTCGCCTTGCAGCAGGGATTTCTCGACTTCGCTGACCTTGGCCACGGCGTTGTCGGCACTGGCGCCGAGTTTGCTGCGGGCGTCTTCACGCTGCACGGTGGCCTGGGTCATGTCGCCAAAGGCGCGTTTGTACTCGGCGACCGCCGCCAGTTGCTGATCGATCATGGCCACGTCGGACGGTTGCTCGATCATGCCGCGAGCGCTTTGCAGGCCGCTGTCGAGTTTGCCGAGCAGGTCGTTGACCGCGCCGGGGCCCTGTTCGCCACGGCGGGCTTCATAGTCCAGGCGCGCCAGGCGCAGGTCTTTGGTCAACTCGTTGAGGCTGGAGATGAACCCGAGCTTGTCGCCCCGGCTGATGATCCCGCTCATGCCGGTCCAGCCGGTGAAGGTGATCAACAGGGTCAGCAGCAGCACCAGGCCGAAACCGATTCCAAGCTTGCGTTTGACGCTGACGTTTCCAAGACTCTCGGCTAACCAACGGTACATGCGACGACTCCCCTCGGACCACTAATTGGACTTATGGAGAGTGTATCGGCCGCATGATGGCAATCTGTAACGCGATTTGTCTGGAGAAGGGCTTAGAACAGAAGTGCTCAGAACAACCGGGCGAGCAGCGCGGTGACGGCGGTTTCGACCCGCAGGATTCGCTCGCCAAGCTGCACCGGTTGCAGCCCGGCCTTGGCCAGCAGATCGATTTCGTAGGGAATCCAGCCACCCTCGGGGCCGATGGCCAGGGTTACAGGTTCGTTCAGGGCGCGGGGGCAGGGCGGGAAATTGCCTGGGTGCCCGACCAGGCCGAGGGTGCCGTCGGTGATGGCCGGCAGGCGATCTTCGACGAACGGCTTGAAGCGCTTCTCGATGATGATCTCCGGCAACACCGTATCCCGAGCCTGTTCGAGGCCGAGGATCAGTTGTTCGCGAATCGCTTCCGGCTCCAGGAACGGCGTTTGCCAGAAGCTTTTCTCGACCCGGTAGCTGTTGACCAGAATCACCTTCGACACGCCCATGGTCGCCACGGTCTGAAACACCCGGCGCAGCATCTTCGGGCGGGGCAGGGCGAGCACCAGGGTCAGCGGCAGTTTGGCCGGCGGCGGTTGATCGAGGCTGACTCGCAGCTCGGCTTCACCCGCGTCCAGACGCAGCAGCTCGGCCGAGCCCATCAACCCGTTGATGCGCCCGACCCGCAGGCTGTCGCCGACTTCCGAGCGGTGGACTTCCTGCATGTGAGTCAGGCGCCGATCACGCAGCACGACGCGGTCGGCCGCGATGAAGTCGGCCTCTTCGAGCAGCAGCAGGTTCATGGCTGAGTCGCTGGCGGCTGGTCGTTGTGATCGTCGGCGGTTTCTTCCGGGCGCTCGCGTTTGCTGACCAGACTGCCGAACAGGATGCCGACTTCGAACAGCATCCACATCGGCACGGCCAGCAGGGTCTGGGAGAAGATGTCCGGCGGGGTCAGGATCATGCCGACCACGAAGCAGCCGATGATCACGTACGGACGGATCTTCTTCAGGTATTTGACGTCGACCACGCCGATCCACACCAGCAGCACCACGGCCACCGGGATTTCGAACGCCACGCCGAAGGCGAAGAACAGCGTCATGACGAAATCGAGGTAACTGGTGATGTCGGTCATCATTTCCACGCCGGCCGGGGTGGCCGAGGCGAAGAACTTGAAGATCAGCGGGAACACGAAGAAGTAGGCGAACGCCATGCCGGTGTAGAACAGCAGGATGCTGGAGATCAGCAACGGCACTGCGACACGCTTCTCGTGCTTGTACAGGCCCGGTGCGATGAAGCCCCAGATCTGATGCAGGATCACCGGAATCGCCAGGAACAGCGAGACCATCATCGTCAGTTTCAGCGGCGTCAGGAACGGTGACGACACGTCGGTGGCGATCATCGTCGCACCGGCCGGCAGGTATTCGCGCAGCGGCGTCGAGACGAAGGTGTAGATCTGCTGGGTGAAGGCAAACAGCCCGGCGAAGATGATGAAGATCGCCGCGACGCAACGCAGCAGGCGGGTGCGCAACTCGGTGAGGTGCGAAACCAGCGGCATGTGCTGGTCGTTTTCGGGGAGATCGCTCATGGGGCTCGCGGCGGCAGAGTGGTGTCGTGAGGCGCTGGTGTGGTCGGCGCGGCGGTTGGGGCTACGTGTTCAACCGAGGCTGGCGCGACGACAGGCGCTGGTTCGGTTGGCGCTACAGCAGGTGCTGGTGGCGTCGCGGCGGCAGGCGCATGAATCGTCTGCTCACCCACATGCTCGACCGGCGTCGGCTCCTGCTGAACCGGCGTGAAAATCTTCCGCGCCTCCTGTTCCAGCGACAGGATGTGCTCGTTGTGCAGTTGCCGACGGATTTCGTCGGCACCGATTTCACGCTCAACTTCCTGTTTGATCGCGTTGAAGCTGCGCTTCAGCCGTCCGACCCACAGGCCGGCGGTGCGTGCAGCGCCCGGCAGACGCTCGGGGCCCAGCACCAGCAGGGCAACGAGGCCGACGAGCAGCAGTTCAGAGAAGCTGATACCAAACATTAGTCAGTGCTCACACGTCTTTGCGGATCGGCTCTTCGACTTTCTGCGCCTGCACGTCGATGGTGTGCGGCGGGTTGGCCTGAGCGGTGGCTTGCGGCTGAACCGGCGGCACCGGTTGCGCAGGCGTGACGGTTGGATCGGCCGGTTTTTCGTCGTCGTTCATGGCTTTACGGAAGCCCTTGATCGATTCGCCGACGTCGGTGCCAAGGTTTTTAAGTTTCTTGGTGCCGAATACCAGTACCACGACCACCAGGATGACGATCCAGTGTTTCCAGTCAAAAATGCCCATGTTGCTGTTCCTCTCTAATAGTTGTTCAGGCGGACGGGCGCGAGGCTTTCTCGACGTGTCCGGACAGGCCGAAACGGCGATCCAGTTCATCCAGCACCGCCTGCGGATGCTGCCCCAGCTGGGCGAGCATGACCATGCTGTGGAACCACAGGTCGGCGGTCTCGTAGATCACGTCGCTGCAGTCGCCGCTGACGGCGGCGTCCTTGGCGGCAATGATCGTTTCGACCGATTCTTCGCCGACTTTCTCCAGAATCTTGTTCAGACCCTTGTGATACAGGCTGGCGACATACGAGCTGTCGGCGGCTGCGCCCTTGCGCTCTTCCAGCACCTGAGCAAGGCGGGTCAGGGTGTCACTCATGTTTGTGTCCTGCGGAATAGATGGCGTGCGGGTCTTTCAGGACCGGGTCGACCGTTTTCCAGTCGCCGTTTTCGAAGACGCGGTAGAAGCAGCTTTGACGGCCGGTATGGCAAGCAATGTCGCCGATCTGTTCGACCATCAGGATGATGACGTCGGCGTCGCAGTCCAGACGCATTTCATGCAGCGTCTGTACGTGGCCGGACTCTTCGCCCTTGCGCCACAGCTTGCCACGGGAACGTGACCAATAGATGGCACGGTTTTCCGCCGCGGTCAGCTCCAGGGCTTCGCGGTTCATCCAGGCCATCATCAATACGCGTCCGGTCTTGTGATCCTGGGCAATCGCCGGCACCAGGCCATCGGCGTCCCACTTGATCTCGTCCAGCCAGTTTTTCATCTTCGACTCCGACAGCGAACCCACACTTCAATAGTCGGGCTCAGGCGTTGAAACAGTGTGCCAGCCGATCACGGAACTGGCTATCGGCGAACGACCAGATACAAGCCGACTGCCACCATGATTCCGGCGGGCCAATGCCCCAGTTCGTGCATCGGGCCCCCGGCAGCGAGGATCGTACCACCCGCCAGATGGGCGCTGCCGAGCAGGCGCAGGAACCAGTCGTCCTTGCGCTTTTTCCACGGTGGCGGCGGGTCGTTGGCGTGGGGCTGGGACATGCGTTCGAGCAGGTCGCGGGCCATGTTGGCCAGGTGCGGCAGCTGTTCGAACTGGCTCTGGACGTTGCCGATCAAGGCTTTCGGGCTGACGCGCTCGCGCATCCAGCGTTCGAGGAACGGCTGCGCGGTGTTCCACAGATCGAGGTCCGGGTACAGCTGACGGCCCAGGCCTTCGATGTTCAGCAGGGTCTTTTGCAGCAATACGAGTTGCGGCTGCACTTCCATGTTGAAGCGGCGCGCGGTCTGGAACAGGCGCATCAGCACCTGGCCAAATGAAATATCTTTTAATGGTTTTTCGAAGATCGGCTCGCACACGGTACGGATCGCCGCTTCGAATTCATTGAGCTTGGTTTCCGCCGGCACCCAGCCCGAATCGATGTGCAATTGCGCCACGCGGCGGTAGTCGCGCTTGAAGAACGCGAACAGGTTGCGCGCCAGATAGTCCTGGTCTTCCGGGGTCAGGCTGCCGACGATGCCGCAGTCGATCGCGATGTACTGCGGGCTCCACGGGTTGACGGTGCTGACGAAGATGTTGCCCGGGTGCATGTCGGCGTGGAAGAAACTGTCGCGGAACACTTGGGTGAAGAAGATCTCCACGCCGCGTTCGGCGAGCATTTTCATGTCGGTGCGCTGGTCGGCGAGGGTCGCCAGATCGGTCACCTGAATCCCGTAGATGCGCTCCATCACCAGCACTTTCGGTCGGCACCAGTCCCAATAGACTTGCGGTACGTAAAGCAGCGGCGAGCCTTCGAAGTTGCGTTTCAACTGGCTGGCGTTGGCCGCCTCGCGCAACAGATCGAGTTCGTCGTAAATGGTTTTTTCGTAGTCGCTGACCACGTCCACCGGGTGCAGCAGGCGAGCGTCGGCGGAGACTTTCTCGGCGGCGCGGGCGAGGATGAACAGCCACGCCAGATCCTGGGCGATGATCGGTTTCAGGCCAGGGCGGATCACCTTGACCACCACTTCTTCGCCGGTCTTCAGTTGCGCGGCGTGTACCTGCGCCACCGAGGCCGAGGCCAGCGGTTCGACGTCGAAACGGCTGAACACTTCGCTGATCTTCTTGCCCAGTTGCTCTTCGATCAGCTTGACCGACAGCTGCGAATCGAACGGCGGCACGCGGTCCTGCAACCGCATCAGCTCATCGGCGATGTCTTCCGGCAGCAGGTCGCGGCGGGTCGAAAGGATCTGCCCGAACTTGATGAAGATCGGCCCCAGATCCTGCAAGGCCAGGCGCAGGCGTGCGCCACGGCTCAGGTCCAGCGGCTTGCGCGGGAACCAGCGCCACGGCAAGACGTAGCGCAGCGCCAGCAGGAACCACGGCAAAGGCAGATCGAACAGCAGGTCATCGAGGCGGTAGCGGATCACGACGCGCTGGATGCGCAACAGACGGCGGACGGCGAGCAGCTTCATGCGTTATCGCTTGGGTCGAGGGATCGGGAAAGGCGCTCGAAGCGCGCCTCGAGACGTTCCAGATCGAGTTTGATCCGGTCCAGTTCGCTGAAGCGGGCTTCGGCTTCGCGCTGACCGACGAGGGTGCGTGATTCTTCGGCCAGGTATTCGGCGAGGTTCTGGTTGAGGCTGGCAAATCCTTGTTGATACCAGCGGGCGCGGCTGCGTAGGTGACCGCCGACCAGTTGCGTGGCGACAGGTCCCAGCCAGCGCGAGAGTTCGTACTCCCAGTCCAGCTCCAGATCCTGCAGCACGCCCGCCAGTTCCAGCAGCACGCCGCTGTCACCGTCGAGTTCGACTTCCGGCGCGTGCAGCACCGCCGTCTTGTCCTTGCTCAGGGCCAGTTTCACCAGGCTCGAAGCCGGGGCACGCAGGGTGCAGTCGACGCCGGTTTCCCAGTGGGACGCCAGCATCAGGCCTTCGTCGCTCGGCAGGATGAACAGTTGCAGCGCCGGGCTGCGGCAATCCACGGCAATCACTTTGCCGGTCAGATGCGCCAGTCGCGGCAGCGCCGTGCTGTCGAGACGCAGCACCCGGTTCAGGCCGAGTTCGACGCTGGCGAGCAGCCCGGTCAGCAGCATCAGGGTTTGATGCCGCGGTGCAGGGCGACGATGCCTGCGGTCATGTTGTGATAGGTCACACGGTCGAAACCGGCGTCGACCATCATCGACTTCAGGGTTTCCTGATTCGGGTGCATGCGGATCGATTCGGCCAGGTAGCGATAGCTTTCCGAGTCGTTGGTGATCAGCTTGCCCATCAGCGGCATGAAGGCGAACGAGTAGGCGTCGTAGGCCTTGGACATCAGCGCGTTGGTCGGCTTGGAGAATTCCAGCACCAGCAGACGGCCGCCCGGCTTGAGTACGCGCAGCATCGAACGCAGGGCGTCTTCCTTGTGCGTCACGTTGCGCAGGCCGAAAGCGATGGTCACGCAGTCGAAATGGTTGTCCGGGAACGGCAGCTTTTCCGCGTCGGCCTGGACGAACTCGACATTGCCCGACACACCGACATCCAGCAGGCGGTCACGACCGACCTTGAGCATGGATTCGTTGATATCGGCCAGTACCACCTGACCGGTCGGGCCGACCAGGTGCGAGAATTTCTTGGTCAGGTCTCCCGTGCCACCGGCAATGTCCAGCACGCGATTGCCGGCGCGCACGCCCGACAGTTCGATCGCGAAGCGCTTCCACAGACGGTGCATGCCGCCCGACAGAAGGTCGTTCATCAGGTCGTACTTGGCGGCCACGGAGTGGAACACCTCAGCGACTTTTTCCGCTTTCTGGCTTTCCGGAACGTTTTTGAAGCCGAAGTGAGTGGTGGGTTCGGCATCGCTGCCTTTGCGCTGATCAGTCATATCGCTGTCACCAAAAGAGAATGCGCGACATTCTAATCCCCAAGCCATGCTTTGTCTTGGAATGGCTAAAGGTAAGATGGGCAACCTTCGGGACGATTTGCCGCAGTGGCGGTCAAGATTCGTTGCAGGCATTCATAGCCCCATTCAAAAAGCAGGAGTCATTCAATGGCCCATATCAGTGTTGAGCGTGCCCACAGCCTGGGCAAGGAAGCGGCCCGCGAGAAAGCCGACAAACTGGCGCAGAAACTCTCCGATCAATATGGCCTGGAGCCGCAGTGGTCGGGCGATGTCCTGAACCTCAAGCGTTCGGGCGTGAAGGGCGCGGTGCATGTGGCCGAGGATTCGATCCGGGTCGACGTGGAACTGGGCCTGATGATGTCGGCCATGAGCGGCATGATCAAAGCCGAGATCGAAAAGGCGCTGGATAAAGCGCTGGTCTGATTTCTGCCTGAAATGAAATCCCCCTGTGGGAGCGAGCTTGCTCCGGGCGGCGATCCGACGAATACGTTGTATCAGCCGACATTTCCGTGACTGACACACCGCATTCGCGAGCAAGCCCGCTCCCACATTTGTTTTGTGGTGTGCCCACCTGTTTATGTCAGTTGTTAGGGTGCCGTTTCTAATTTTTCTCCCTACTTTGTGCCTGAGCCCGACACTCGTCAGGGCAGTTCCTCAAACCTTCTGCGCGTGAGGTGCACCATGGCCAAAGTCATTTTGAAGAAAAAAATCGACGCTTCGACTTCCGCTCTGAGCGACGTCAAATCCTATGCCCGCAAGATCTGGCTGGCAGGCCTGGGTGCCTACACCAAGGTCGGTCAGGAGGGCAGCGAGTACTTTCAGGAGTTGATCAAGGCTGGTCAAACTGTTGAAAAGAAAGGCAAAAAAGCCGTCACCGAAAAACTCGAAGCGGCCAACGCCGAGATCGATGAAGCCAAGAGCGAAGTCAGCTCTTTCAAAGGCCGGGTCGAAGTTCAGCTCGACAAGGTCGAGAAGGCGTTCGACACGCGTGTCGCCAGTGCCTTGAATCGTATCGGCATTCCGTCTAAACATGACGTTGAGGCACTCTCTGCTAAGCTCGATGAGCTGACGGCATTGCTCGAACGCGTCGCGCGTAAATCTTAAGGAGAACGGGATGGCTGGTAAAAAGAACACCGATAAAGAAGGCAGCTCGTGGATCGGAAAAGTCGAAGACTATTCCCGCAAGATCTGGCTGGCTGGTTTAGGCGTGTACTCGAAGATCGACACTGACGGCAGCAAGCTCTTCGATACATTGGTCAAAGACGGCGAGAAAGCCGAGAAGCTCACCAAGGCTGCAGTCGGCAAGAAAGTCGATGCTGCCAAGGACTCTGCAAGCTCGGCAAAATCGCGCATCAGCGGCGTGAAAGATCGCGCACTGGGCACCTGGGATCAGCTGGAAGGGGCTTTCGACAAGCGCCTGAACAGCGCGATTTCGCGCCTGGGCGTACCGAGCCGCAACGAGGTGAAGGATCTGCACAAGAAGGTCGATACCCTGACCAAGCAGATCGAAAAACTCACCGGCCTGAAAGCTCAGCCTGTCGCGGCCAAAACCGCAGCAGCCAAGCCTGCGGCCAAAACCGCTGCCAAGCCACTGGCTAAAGCCGCCGCCAAACCGGCCGCAAAACCAGCAGCCAAAACTGCTGCCGCCAAGCCTGCAGCGAAAGCCGCGGCCAAACCGGTTGCCGCCAAGGCCGCCGCCAAGCCGGCAGCAAAACCAGCTGCCAAACCTGCGGCCAAGCCAGCAGCGAAAACCGCTGCCGCCAAACCCGCTACCAAGCCTGCCGCCAAACCGGCTGCGGCGAAAAAACCGGCAGTGAAAAAACCGGCCGCGCCGAAAGCCGCTGCGCCGAAAGCTGCAGCACCAAAACCGGTGACCACACCGCAAGCACTGGCAAGCACGTCGAACTCCGCCTCGGCTCCAACCCCGACGCCTGCTCCGACTGCTGCATCGACTCCGTCGACGCCAACCAGTCAGTCCTGATTTTTCAGGGCTCAAGAAAACGCCCGGCCTGTGAAGGTCGGGCGTTTTTGTTTGGGTAAAAGCCGTCGGATTACTCGTGATCTTCGAGATACTGCAAAGCCATCCTCTCCGTCGCCACCTTCACCGGCGGCAACAGATGCGGCGCGACCAGCATCATGATCTGGTACACCACCAGCCGCACTTCCCCTTCGCGATCGAGAATCCGCTGATAGTCCAGCGAGAACAGCAACGTCATGGTGATCTGCTCCACCAGTTGCCCCAGCGCCTGGGTGTCGCTGACCAACTGCCCCGACGCCTTCAGCCGCGCCAGCAATGACGCCAGCGTGCGCTTGAGCACGTTGAGGAACTGGCGAATGCCCTTGGCCAGTTTCGGCAGGCGTCCGGCCAGGTTCGACAGGTCCTGGAACAGGAAGCGGTACTGCGCCAACCGTTCGACGATCAGGTGCAGGAACAACCAGTAATCCTCCGGCGCCAGTTCGACATCGGCGGGCGGGTCGAGCAGCGGGGCGAGGTCGTTCTGGAAGCGCTCGAACAGGCCGAGAATCAGCGGTTCCTTGCCATGGAAGTGGTAGTAGAGGTTGCCGGGGCTGATCCCCATTTCATTGGCAACCTCCATGGTGGAGACGTTCGGCTCGCCCTTTTCATTGAACAACTGCAGGGCACATTCGAGGATCCGTTCGCTTGTTTTCATCCAGTCTTCTTAAAAGGGCTTGAGTCAGTCAGCGCACACGCACATAGGTGCCGGGTGCCGCTTCCATCGGTGGATAATTGGCGTTGCCGAGGGGCATCTGGGTTTCGCGCAGGGTGCCGGAGCGCTGCTGCACCCACTCCAGCCACTGCGGCCACCAACTGCCGTCGACTTTCTTGGCGTCGTAGTACCAGGCACGCGGATCACCGCTGAGCTTTCCGTTCTCGACGTAATTGGCTTTCGGGTTGCCCGGCGGGTTGAGGATGCTCTGCACGTGGCCGCTGTTGGACAGCACGAAGCGCCGCTCACCGCCCAGCAACAGCGTCGAGCGATACACCGCGTCCCACGGCGTGATGTGGTCGTTCATGCCGGCCACGCTGAAGCTGTCGACCGTGACCTTTTGCAGATCGATCGGCGTGCCGCACACTTCCAGGCCACCCGGATGGGTCAACGGGTTGTGCTTGAAGAAATCCAGAATGTCGCCGTGAAACGCGGCGGGCAGACGGGTGCTGTCGTTGTTCCAGTAGAGAATGTCGAACGCCGGCGGCTCCTTGCCCAGCAGGTAGTTGTTGACGAAGTAACTCCAGATCAGATCGTTGGGGCGCATCCAGGCGAACACCTTGGCCATGTCGCGACCGTCCAGCACGCCTTTCTGATAGGAGCGCCGCTTGGCTGCTTCGAGCGTTTGCTCATCGGCGAACAGGGTGGCCGGGGTGTTCATTTCACTGTCGAGCAGGCTCACCAGATAGGTGGCGCTGGAGACCCGCCGCAACTGCCGCTTGGCCTGCAGATGCCCTTGCAGCGCCGCGATGGTCAGCCCGCCGGCGCAGGCACCCATCAGGTTGACCTCACGGGCGCCGGTGATTGCCCGGCAGATGTTCATCGCTTCTTCCACGGCTTCGACGTAGGTCGACAGGCCCCATTCGCGATGGCGCACATCCGGGTTGCGCCAGCTGATCATGAAGGTCTGCAAGCCGTTCTTCAGGGCGAACTGGACGAAGCTGTTGCTCGGGCTGAGGTCGAAAATGTAGTACTTGTTGATTTGCGGCGGCACCACCAGCAGCGGTTTCGAATACTGTTTTTCGCTCATCGGCCGGTACTGGATCAGCTCGAGCATTTCATTGCGAAAAACCACCGAACCGGTGGTGGTGGCGACCGTCTTGCCGACTTCGAAAGCCTGTTTGGTCACCTGGCGTGGCAGACCGTCGTTGTGCAGCAGGTCATCGAACAGATGGCTCAGCCCACGCACCAGACTGTGGCCGCCGGAGTTGAACAGTTCCTTGACCGCCAGCGGATTGAGCAGGGTGTTGGAAGGCGCCACGGCGTCGTTGAACAGGGTGAAGGCGAAGTGCGCACGGGCGCGGTCGTCGTCGCTCATGCTGCTCTCGTCGATCCAGCTCTTGACCTGTTTCTGCCAGGCCAGATAGGCCTGGAGGCTGCGCCGATAGAACGGGTTCAGGCTCCACGCTGGATCGGCGAAGCGGCTGTCCTGCGGATTGGTCGGGTGCAGGGTTTCGCCGAGCAGCACGCGTCCGAGCGCGCCTCCCAGCTTCAAGGCGTGTTTTGCACTGTGGATCGGATTGCGCAAACCGTGGGCAGCCACGTTGCGCAAGGTCGAGATCAGGTCCCGGCCGCGCAGACCGGTCATGGCACTCTGTGCATTGATGAACACGGCGGGGCTGGGCACGACGCCCGTCGCTGGTTTGTCACGCATGACTCAACACTCCTTCGTCTTCAGGCCAAAAACAAACACACCGAACCAGAACACCATAGACGCTGTTGCGGGTTGCTGCCTGCGTGGCCTCCTGCCACGCACCTGTCCAGACGCGTTGCAAAACGCTGTCCAGAAATCCGTGCCGGGACGGTTATCCGCCCAGCGGTGTCGGGTGCGGATGCATCACCGCACGCTGACGTTCCTCCTGGAGGAATTTCATGATGATCGGCGCCACCGCCTCGGCCCGGGTAATCAGGAACAGATGCCCGTCGTCGATGATGTGCAACTGCGCGTTGGGGATTCGCCACGCGAGCATGCGCATGTTGATCAGCGGGATCAGCGGATCGTCATCACCGGCCAGCACCAGCGTCGGCTGATGGATCTTGTGCAGCCAGTGAATGCTGGTCCAGCCCAGGCCCGCGAACAGTTGCCAGTAGTAGCCGAGCTTGCCCGCCGAACGCACCTTGGCCGCATGGCTGGCGGCGAGTGTCGGGTCGCGGCGGAACGAGCCGCCATAGATCATCGGGGCGATGCGGATCACATGGGACGGCTGGATGTAGCGCCGTGGGCTGGCCATCATCCACAGCACTTTCGGCTTGCCCGGCACCATCACCGCACCGGCAGCGGTCGCCGCCAGCACCAGCTTCTTGCAACGCTCGGGATAGTCGTAGGCGAACTGCTGCGCCAGCGCGCCACCCCAGGACACGCCGATCACGTTGACCTGTCCGTAGTCGAGGTAATCGAGCATCCGCGCGGTGAGTTTCGCCAGCCCGGGAAAGCGATACGGTCGGCTCGGCGTCGAGGAACCACCGACACCTGGCACGTCGAAGGCGATCACTTCCAGGTCCGGATCCAGCGCCGCGACGAAAGGAAACACCAGCTCCAGGTTGGCGCCGATGCCGTTGAATATCAGCAAGGGCGTCAAGTGAGGCTTGCCGGGGCGGACCGCCGTGCGGATGGTCTGGCCATCCAGCTCGACAGTTCGAAAGATGAACGGGTGCGGCATGCTTCAAGGCCCTGTGGGTGAAATCTCTATCTCATCTTTAACTGTGGGAGCGAGCTTGCTCGCGAAAGCGGCGAATCAGTCGACTTCAATGTTGAATGTCAGTCCGCCTTCGCGAGCAAGCTCGCTCCCACAGATGTCGGTTACCGCTCGTGAACGTAAGTGCCCGGTGAAGCTTCGCCTGCCGGATACGCCTTGTTGCCCAGCTTGGTCGGCGCCTTTTTCAGCTCGCCCGACCGCGCGGCCTGCCACGCCTGCCAGTACAGCCACCAGGAGTCGGCGTGCTTGGTCGAGTTTTCCTGCCAGTCATCGGCATTGGCGGTCATTTCATCGCTGGTCATGTAGCGCGATTTCGGGTTGCCCGGCGGGTTCAGAATGCTCTGGATATGCCCGCTGCTCGACAGCACGAATTCCACCTTGCCACCGAACAGCTGCGCCGACTTGTAGCAGGACTTCCACGGGGTAATGTGGTCGTTGGTGCCGGCCAGCGAGAAGATGTCGGCGGTCACCTGCTTGAGGTCGATCGGCGTGCCGCACACTTCCAGTGCATTGGGGCGGATCAGTGGGTTGTTTTTGAACATCTCGATCAGGTCGCCGTGGAATGCGGCCGGCAGTCGAGTCGTATCGTTGTTCCAGAACAGGATGTCGAACACCGGCGGCTCGTTGCCGAGCAGGTAGTTGTTGACCCAGTAGTTCCAGATCAGATCGTTGGGGCGCATCCAGGCAAAGACCTTGGCCATGTCTTTGCCTTCCAGCACGCCGGCCTGATAGGAGTGTCGCTTGGCCATTTCCAGCGTCTGCTCGTCGACGAACAACGCGACATCGCTATCGAGGGTGGTGTCGAGCACGCTGACCAGCAGGGTCAGGGCGTTGACCTTGTTTTCGCCGGTGGCGGCGTAGTGGCCGAGCAGGGCGGTGCAGGTGATGCCGCCGGAGCAGGCGCCGAGCATGTTGACGTCCTTGCTGCCGGTGATCGCGGTGACCACGTCGACCGCTTCCTTCAGGGCTTCGATGTAGGTCGAGAGGCCCCACTCACGCTGTTCCTTGGTTGGGTTGCGCCAGCTGACGATGAAGGTCTGCACATTGTTGCGCAGGCAGAAACGCGCCAGGCTCTTGTCCGGGCTCAGGTCGAATACATAGAACTTGTTGATCTGCGGCGGCACCACCAGCAGCGGGCGCTCGTGCACTTGCTCGGTGATCGGCTTGTACTGGATCAGTTCCAGCACATCGTTGCGAAACACCACCGCGCCTTCGGTCACGCCAAGGCTCTTGCCGACCTCGAACGCGCCCATGTTGACCTGGCTCGGCATGCCGCCGTTGTGCACCAGATCCTTGGCCAGATGCGAGAGGCCGTCGAGCAGGCTTTTGCCGCCGGTCTCGAAGAAGCGTTTGACCGCTGCCGGGTTGGCTGCCGTGTTGGTCGGCGCCATGGCCTCGGTCATCAGGTTGATCACGAAGTGGCCGCGCGCGATGTCCTTGGGCGAGAGGCTGCTGTCGTCGATCCAGGCATGGAGTTCCTTGCGCCATGCCAGGTAGGTTTGCAGATAACGTTTGTACAGCGGGTTCTGACTCCACGCCGGATCGACGAAACGACGGTCATCGCCCGCCGGTTGCAGGTCTGATTTGCCGAACAGCACGTTCTTCAGTTCGAGGCCGAACTGGGTGACGTGTTTGACACTATGGATCGGTTGTTTGATGGCCTGGGTCAGCACCATTCGAGCAGAGGCCAGCAGATCCTTTCCGCGTAGCCCAACGACAGGATTCAGCCCCAGGGTGTTCTCCGAGGCCTGGTACTTCAAATCATCGTTATTCTTGTTACTCATCTACGACGCTCCATTGTCCTGAGACGAGTACCCGGTTTTCTGCTGTGCAGTTCCACAGCCAATGCCAGGTACTACTGCTCGGGTGACCGTTGATTCTGCATAGCTGCTTTACAGTCGTAGAGCACTGCAGGGAACTTGCCAGTTCCATTGGTTACCCGAGATTGATTTTTTTCGCAAGCAGCCGATCCCGGGCCGCTTTAGCGGAGCATTCAAACAGATGAATCTAGAAAATGCCCTCTAAACAGTCCGAGGCGCGGACTAGAGCATCAGCTTGACGACGGACTGGTCCGGGTCGCGGGTTTTGCCGGCGGCTTTGAGCTCGGCCAGATAATCCGCCCAGAGTGCGTCATAACGTCGCCCCAGTTCGTACAGATAATCCCAGGTGAACAGACCGCTGTCGTGACCGTCATCGAAGGTCAGTTTCAGTGCGTACTGACCGGCCGGTTCTACCTTGGTCAGGCCGACGTTCAGCTTGCCGAATTGCAGGATCGGTTTGCCGTGGCCCTGGACCTCGGCGGAGGGGGAATGCACGCGCAGGAATTCGGCGGGCAAGGTGTATTCCTCGCCGGTCGCGTATTTGAGCGACAGGGTTTTCGAGGCTTTGTGCAGTTTGATGTCGGTGGGGAGTTGGGTCATTGCCGGCGTTCCGTCAGGTGAAAAAAATTGTGGGAGCCGATGGCTCCCACAGTTTCACGACCACTGTAAGTATGGCTTACAGGATATAACGGGACAGGTCTTCGTTCTGCGCCAATTCGCCCAGGTGGCTGTTGACGTATTCGGCGTCGATCTGGATCGCCTTGTCGTCGTGGGCGCTGGCCAGGTCGCCGGCACTGAACGACACCTCTTCCAGCAGACGCTCAAGCAGCGTGTGCAGGCGACGGGCACCGATGTTCTCGGTCTTCTCGTTGACCTGCCAGGCGATTTCCGCCAGACGCTTGATGCCTTCCGGCTGGAACTGGATGTTCAGGCCTTCGGTTTTCAGCAGCGCGCAGTATTGCTCGGTAAGCGAGGCGTGCGGTTCGCTGAGGATGCGTTCGAAGTCCTGCGGGCTCAGGGCCTTGAGTTCGACGCGGATCGGCAGACGGCCTTGCAGCTCTGGTACCAGATCGCTCGGCTTGCTCAGGTGGAACGCACCGGAGGCGATGAACAGGATGTGGTCGGTCTTGACCATGCCCAGCTTGGTGTTGACGGTGCAGCCTTCGATCAGCGGCAGCAGGTCACGTTGCACGCCCTCGCGGGACACATCGGCGCCGCCGACATTGCCGCGCTTGGCGACCTTGTCGATCTCGTCGATGAACACGATACCGTGCTGCTCGACTGCTTCCAGAGCCTTGGCCTTCAACTCTTCTTCGTTGACCAGGCGACCGGCTTCTTCGTCGCGTACCAGTTTCAGCGCTTCCTTGACCTTGAGCTTGCGGGCCTTCTTCTTGCCCTTGCCCATGTTGGCGAACAGGTTCTGCAACTGGTTGGTCATTTCTTCCATGCCCGGAGGCGTGGCGATTTCGATGCCGGCCATTTCGGCGACTTCGATCTCGATTTCCTTGTCGTCCAGCTGACCTTCGCGCAGGCGCTTGCGGAACAGTTGGCGAGTGTTGGAATCCTGGGTCGGCGCTTCTTCATTGCTGAAGCCCATGCGTGCCGGTGGCAGCAGGGCGTCGAGGATACGGTCCTCGGCGGCGTCTTCGGCGCGGTGACGAACGCGGGTCATTTCCTGCTCGCGCAGCATCTTGATCGCGGCATCGGCCAGATCACGGATGATCGACTCGACGTCACGGCCGACGTAGCCGACTTCGGTGAACTTGGTCGCTTCGACCTTGATGAACGGCGCGTTGGCCAGCTTGGCCAGGCGACGGGCGATCTCGGTTTTACCGACACCGGTCGGGCCGATCATCAGGATGTTCTTCGGGGTCACTTCAACGCGCAGCTCTTCAGGCAGTTGCATGCGGCGCCAGCGGTTGCGCAGGGCAATCGCGACGGCGCGCTTGGCATCGTCCTGGCCGATGATGTGGCGGTTGAGTTCGTGGACGATTTCGCGGGGAGTCATGGACATAATAATTGACGGTCCTCAAGCAGGAACAAGCCGTGGCACAGGGGCCGCGTCAGGCTTATTCAGCGAGATCCTGCTCCTCAATGGTCTGGGTGTGGTTGGTGAATACACAGATGTCGCCGGCGATGCCGAGAGCGGTCTCGACGATTTCGCGGGCCGACAGGTCGGTTTTCTTCAGCAAGGCGCTGGCGGCGGCTTGCGCATAGGCGCCACCGGAACCCATGGCGATCAGGCCGTCTTCGGGTTCGACCACGTCACCGTTGCCGGTGATGATCAAGGATGCGTCCTTGTTGGCGACCGCGAGCATCGCTTCGAGGCGGCTCAGGGAACGGTCGGTGCGCCATTCTTTGGCGAGTTCTACGGCGGCGCGAACCAGGTGACCCTGGTGCTTTTCAAGCTGGCCTTCGAAACGTTCGAACAGGGTAAAGGCGTCGGCGGTGGCACCGGCGAAACCGGCGATGACTTCGCCGTGGTACAGGCGACGAACTTTCTTCGCGTTGCCTTTCATCACGGTGTTGCCGAGAGAAACCTGGCCGTCGCCGCCCATGACGACTTTGCCGTGGCGGCGGACTGAAACGATGGTGGTCAAGGGAAGAGTCTCCACACTGCGGGGCGAAAATGCCTTATGCCCATTCATATGGGGGTGGTGGAGAGGATTTCAACTGCGGGGCGGGAGAGGGGACGAGCGGTGCTTTGTACATGATCGTTCCCACGCAGAACGACATGATCGTTCCCACGCTCCGCGTGGGAATGCCTCAATGGACGCTCCGCGTCCCTGCGGCAAGGGACGCGGAGCGTCCCGGGCTGCATTCCCACGCAGAGCGTGGGAACGATCGGTGGGGAGGTATCAGCGGCTCTGGCGTTGTTGTAACAACAGGTTGCTGAAGCCGGCGCCCGCCAGTTGTTTCTGGGCGGTGGTCAGTTGTTCGCGGTTGCTGAACGGGCCGACCAGTACGCGATACCAGGTTTCATCCTTGACCGTCCCGGACTCAACCGCGACTGCCTGGCCGAGCAGAATGATCTGCGCGCGGACCTTGTCGGCATCCGTCTCTTTGCGGAACGAACCGGCCTGCAGGAAGAACTTGGTCACCGGTGCAGCCTTTGTCACCGGCGGCGCTGGCGGCGGGGTGATCCCGGCCAGTGCAGCCTGTGCACGCGCTGTGTCGATCTTCGCCGCTTCGGCCGGGGTCACCGGCGTGGTCGGGATTGCCGGCACTTGTGGCGTCGGCAGGGTTTTTTCCGGCACGGCATCAGGCGGCACGATCACTTCCGATTCCGGCAGCAGGGTGTAGAAGTCGTACTTCGGCTTCACCGGTTGCGTCGGGCTCGGCGGGGTCTTGTTGGCCTCGGCGATCTTGGTGGCTTTCTGTTGTTGCTGTTGCTCGATCTTCTCGCGCTTGACCGTGTCGCTGCCCTTGCCCGGCTCCAGCTTCATCAGGAACACGATGAACGCGCCGACCGTCAGGCCGATGGCCATCCACAGCCAACCCGGAATCGGCTGCTTCGCTGGAGCTTGGTAACGGCTGGCGCCACGCTTGGGTGCAGGTTTTTTCTTGGCAGCCAACTTACATGCGCTCCAGGGTTTCCAGGCCGAGCAGTTCCAGGCCTTGCTTGAGGGTACGGCCGGTCAGCGCGGCAAGGCGCAGACGGCTTTGCATTTGTGCCGGGGTGTCGGCGGCGAGGATCGGGCAGTTCTCGTAGAAGCTGGAGAACAGGCCGGCCACGTCGTACAGGTAAGTGCAGAGGGTGTGTGGCGTGCCCTTTTCCGCAACGTTGTTCAGCACTTCACCGAACTGCGCCAGTTTGGCCGCCAGTTCCTGTTCGTGCGCCGCCTCAAGGACGATCTGGCCGTCGACTTCGCTGAAATCCTTGCCCAGTTTGCGGAACACGCCGGCCACGCGGGTGTAGGCGTACAGCAAGTATGGCGCGGTGTTGCCTTCGAAGTTGAGCATCAGGTCGAAGTTGAAGCTGTAGTCGCTGGTGCGGTGCTTCGACAGGTCGGCGTATTTCACCGCGCCGATGCCGACCACTTTGGCGATCGCGCGCAGTTCGTCTTCGGCCAGTGTCGGGTTCTTTTCCTTCACCAGGCTGTAGGCACGTTCCTGCGCTTCGGTCAGCAGGTCGATCAGCTTCACGGTGCCGCCATCACGGGTCTTGAACGGACGGCCGTCGGCGCCGTTCATGGTGCCGAAGCCCATGTGTTCCATTTCCATCGGATGGGTCACGAAACCGGCCTTGCGCGCTACGGCGAACACTTGCTGGAAGTGCAGGGCCTGACGCTGGTCGACGAAGTACAGCGCACGGTCGGCCTTCAGCTTGCCGCTGCGATAGCGCACGGCCGCCAGGTCGGTGGTGGCGTACAGGTAGCCGCCGTCAGCCTTGACGATGATCACCGGCAGCGGCTCGCCTTCGGCGTTCTTGAATTCGTCGAGGAACACGCATTGGGCGCCGTTGCTTTCGACCAGCATGCCGGCGGCTTTCAGGTCGTTGACCACGTTGATCAGGTCGTCGTTGTAGGCGCTTTCGCCCATCACGTCGGCCATGGTCAGTTTGACGTTGAGCAGTTCGTAGATCTTCTGGCAGTGCGACAGCGAGATGTCCTTGAACTTGGTCCACAGCGCCAGGCATTCAGCGTCGCCGGCCTGCAACTTGACCACCAGACCACGGGCGCGATCGGCGAATTCCGGAGATTCGTCGAAGCGTTGCTTGGCGGCGCGGTAGAAGTTTTCCAGGTCCGACAGCTCGTCGCTGGTGATCGGGTTTTCCTGCAGGTACGCCATCAACATGCCGAACTGGGTGCCCCAGTCGCCGACGTGGTTCTGACGGATCACGGTATCGCCGAGGAATTCGAGCACACGGGCCACGCCGTCGCCGATGATGGTCGAACGCAGGTGGCCGACGTGCATCTCTTTGGCGAGGTTCGGTGCCGACAGATCGACCACGGTGCGTTGCGCCGGGCCGGCCTTGCGCACGCCAACGTGAGCGTCAGCGAGTGCGGCGTCGAGGCGCGAGGCCAGCGCTTGAGTGTTCTGGAAGAAGTTGATGAAGCCTGGGCCGGCGATTTCGGCCTTGGTGACGTTCTCGTCAGCCGGCAGGGCGGCGATGATTTTCTCCGCCAGGTCGCGCGGTTTCATGCCCGCAGGCTTGGCCAGCATCATCGCGATGTTGCTGGCGAAGTCGCCGTGGGTCTTGTCCCGGGCGTTTTCCACATGGATCGCCGGCGTCAGGCCTTCAGGCAACACACCTTCGTTGACGAGTTGGGTGAGGGCTTGTTGGATCAGCTGGCGAATGGTGTCTTTCATGGTCTTCTCTTTCGACCGCAAGCGCGGCGGCGCATCGATGCGCGGGTGGAAAAACTGGGCATTATCCGTTGCGAAGACGGGCTTGCCAACCTTAGCAGGCAGGATGTGGATGTGTGGTGACAATTCGGCCGGTTTTGCCCGGTCAGTACAGATCCACCGGATCGACATCCAGTGACCAGCGCACCGCCCGGCCGCTTGGCATCTGTTCCAGCACCAGCAGCCAGCTCGCCAGCAATCGGTGCAGCGGCGCCCGGGCCGTGGCCTGTAACAGCAGCTGCGCGCGGAAGCGCCCGGCCCGGCGTTCCATCGGCGCCGGCACCGGTCCCAGCAGTTCGATGCCGGTCAGGTTCTGTTCGGCCAGCAAACGCTCGGCCTCGCTGCATGCCTCATCGAGAAAACCTTCGGCCTGCCCCGGCTTGTGCGCTTCGGCGCGCAACAGCGCCAGATGCGCGAACGGCGGCAGTCCGGCGGCGCGGCGTTCGCTCAGGGCCTGCTCGGCGAAGGCGAAGTAACCCTGCTCGGTCAGTTGCACCAATAAAGGATGGTCGGCCAGATGCGTCTGGATGATCACCTTGCCCGGTTCTTCCGCCCGCCCGGCCCGGCCGGCAACCTGCACGATCAACTGCGCCATGCGCTCGCTGGCGCGAAAGTCGCCGGAAAACAGCCCGCCGTCGGCATCGAGGATTGACACCAGCGTCACCCGAGGGAAGTGGTGACCCTTGGCCAACATCTGGGTGCCGACCAGAATGCACGGCTGGCCTTTCTGGATCGTGGCGAACAGCTGGTTCATCGCATCCTTGCGCGACGTGCTGTCACGGTCGACGCGCAACACCGGATAGTCCGGGAACAGAATCGCCAGCCGCTCCTCGGCCCGCTCGGTACCGGCGCCCACGGGGCGCAGATCGACCTTGTTGCACTTCGGGCATTGGCGGGGTACGCGCTCGACGTAACCGCAGTGGTGGCAGCGCAGTTCACCGTAGCGCTGGTGCACGGTCATCCGCGCATCGCAGCGCTGGCACTCGGACATCCAGCCGCAGTCGTGGCACAGCAGAGTCGGGGCAAAACCCCGACGGTTGAGGAACACCAATACCTGCTGGCCGGCGGCGAGGGTCTGGCCGATGGCTTGCTGCATTGGCCCGGAAATGCCGCTGTCCAGTGGACGACTTTTCACATCCAGACGCAGGAAACGTGGCTTCTTGGCGCCGCCGGCCCGTTCGTTCAGGCGCAGGAGTCCGTAGCGACCGGTGTAGGCGTTGTGCAGGCTTTCCAGCGATGGCGTCGCGGAGCCGAGCACGATCGGGATGTTTTCCTGCCGCGCGCGCACCAGCGCCAGATCCCGCGCGTGGTAGCGCAGGCCTTCCTGCTGTTTATAGGAGCCGTCGTGTTCTTCGTCGATGATGATCAGCCCCGGATTTTTCATCGGGGTGAACAGCGCCGAGCGGGTGCCGATAATAATGTCGGCCTCGCCGTCACGGGCAGCGAGCCAGGCATCCAGTCGATCACGATCGTTGACCGCCGAGTGCAGCAGGGCGATGCGGGCATTGAAGCGTTGTTCGAACCGCGCGAGGGTCTGCGGGCCGAGGTTGATCTCCGGGATCAGCACCAGCGCCTGTTTGCCGGCCTCGAGGGTTTCGCGGATCAGTTGCAAATAGACTTCGGTCTTGCCGCTGCCGGTGACCCCGGCGAGCAGGAAGGCGTGATAACTGTCGAACCCGGCGCGAATCGCCTCGTAGGCGGCGCGCTGTTCGCTGTTGAGCGGCAGCTCGGGCTGGGCCAGCCAATGTTCATGGCGCGCGCCGGGGGCGTGACGGCGCACTTCGACCTGCACCAGATCCTTGGCCAGCAGCAGATCAAGGCTGTCCTTGCTCAGCATCAGTTTGCTCAGCAACTGATGGGCGACACCGTGAGGGTGCTGGGCCAGCGTCGCCAGGGCTTCACGCTGGCGCGGGGCGCGGGCGATGCGCGGGTCATCGAGGCTGGCGCCGGGAGCCGCCGACCAGAATCGCTCCTGACGAGCCTCGGCCAATTCGCCCTGACGCAGCAGCACTGGCAACGACCAGCTCAGCGTGTCGCCGAGGCTGTGCTGATAATACTGAGCCGTCCACAGGCACAGCTTGAACAGCGCCGGCGGCAGTGGGGCGGTAGCGTCGAGCAGCGCCAGCGCCGGTTTGAGCTTTTCCACCGGCACTTCGCTGGTGTCGGTGACTTCCACCAGAATCCCGATCATCTCCCGCCGGCCGAACGGCACCCGCAGGCGCATGCCCGGTTGCAACTGCGAACGCAGCACACCGGTCGGGGCCCGATAGTCGAACAGGCGGCGCAGGGGCGAAGGCAGGGCGAGGCGCAGAATGGCGTCGGGCACGCGGGATCTCGATAAGAAGCTAACAAGCAGCGGGGATGAGGTTTGGGCCGGGAGCCTAGCAGACGGTCGGTCTCAGCGACAGCTTGCGTGATCGGGATTGTCTGGTAGAATCCGCGGCCTAATTACGTGCGGTATTCAACAATCGTGTTGGATGGCGGCACGCCAGCTGAGGAAAACACCATGAAAGCCGATATCCACCCGAATTACCCAGAAGTTGCAGTAACTTGCAGCTGCGGCAACAAGTTCGAAACCCGTTCGACCTTCGGCAAAGCCCTGGCGATCGACGTTTGCAACGAGTGCCACCCGTTCTACACCGGTAAGCAGAAGACTCTGGACACCGGTGGTCGCGTTCAGAAGTTCGCCGACCGTTTCGGTGCTTTCGGCGCGAAAAAGGCCTAAGGCCCTTCATTCTGGAAAACCTCAGCGGCTTTTCCGGTCTGATGAAAAAGGCGTCCCTTGCGGGCGCCTTTTTTGTGTCCGCGATTTGGCTCTCCGCCGCCCAGGCCTTGTGCCCGGCCCCGGCCGGGCTGGACAGCGCCACGGTGCAGCGGGTGGTCGACGGCGACACCCTGCGCCTGGGCGATGGGCGCAATGTGCGGATGATCGGCCTCAATACGCCCGAACTCGGCAAGCAGGGCCGCAGCGACGAGCCGTTTGCAGTGGCCGCGCGCAAGCGCCTCGAAGCCTTGGTCGCCGAGAGCGACGGGCGGGTCGGCCTACGACTCGGTGCCGAGTCCAAGGACCGTTACGGCCGCACCCTGGCCCATGTTTTCAGCGCCAAGGGTGAGAACCTCGAAGCGCAAATGCTCGCCGATGGCCTCGGTTTCCAGGTCGCGGTGGCGCCGAATGTCGATCTGGTCGATTGCCAGCAAGCCGCTGAACGCCGCGCGCGAAAGGCCGGGCTGGGTCTGTGGAAGCGCTCTCCTGTACTGAAAGCGGAGCAGATCGAGCGCTCTGGTTTTGCCGTGGTCAGCGGTCGTGTGAGCAAGGTTCAACGCAATCGCGGCGGAATCTGGATCGAGTTGCAGGACAAGCTTGTACTGCGCGTTGCACCCAATCTGCTGGAGCGCTTCGATGGTGCCTCTCTGCAGGCGTTGAAGGGCAAGCAGATCGAGGCTCGTGGCTGGGTGGTCGACCGTTCCCGGCGCGGTGGACTGAAATCAGGTCAGGCGCGTTGGCTGTTGCCGCTGACCGATCCTTCGATGCTCCAGCCGTCCCGTTGAATAAAAAGTTGTAGACATTTTTTCTGTCGATTGTGAACAGTCTAGCCCTTGTGCGCCGTGGCTCTTGGCCCAAAGTCTTAGGGCAGGGCGCTTGACAGGGGTGACCGGGCAGTCTTGTGGGGACTTTGCGAGGCGCGTATCCTCGCTGACCAGTCTGTCCAACAGTAAAAAGCGGAATGCCAAAATGTCTGATCTGAAAACTGCCGCTCTCGAATATCATGCCAATCCTCGTCCAGGAAAGCTGAGTGTCGAGCTCACCAAGGCCACTGCTACCGCCCGCGACCTGTCGCTGGCCTACAGCCCCGGCGTAGCTGAACCAGTGCGCGAGATCGCCCGCGATCCTGAACTGGCCTACAAGTACACCGGCAAGGGCAACCTGGTTGCAGTCATTTCCGATGGCACCGCGATTCTGGGCCTGGGTAACCTCGGCCCACTGGCTTCCAAGCCAGTCATGGAAGGTAAAGGCGTGCTGTTCAAGCGCTTCGCCGGCATCGACGTCTTCGACATCGAAGTCGACTCCGAAAGCCCGCAAGCCTTCATCGACACCGTAAAACGCATTTCCATCACCTTCGGTGGCATCAACCTGGAAGACATCAAGGCGCCTGAGTGCTTTGAGATCGAACGTGCTCTGATCGAGCAGTGCGACATTCCGGTATTCCACGATGACCAGCACGGCACCGCGATCGTGACCGCTGCGGGCATGATCAACGCCCTGGAAATCGCTGGCAAAACCCTGGCCGACGCCAAGATCGTCTGCCTGGGCGCTGGCGCAGCCGCCATCTCCTGCATGAAACTGCTGGTGAGCATGGGCGCCAAGGTCGAGAACATCTTCATGGTTGACCGTACTGGCGTGATCCACGCTGGCCGTGACGACCTGAACCAGTACAAGGCTGTGTTCGCTCACCCTACCGAGAAACGCACCCTGGACGACGCCATCGAAGGCGCTGACGTATTCGTCGGCCTGTCGGGCCCGAACCTGCTGAGCGCCGAGCAACTCAAGCGCATGGCGGCCAACCCGATCGTCTTCGCCTGCTCCAACCCGGATCCGGAAATCTCCCCGGAACTGGCTCACGCCACCCGTAACGACGTGATCATGGCCACCGGCCGTTCGGACTACCCGAACCAGGTCAACAACGTGCTGGGCTTCCCGTTCATCTTCCGTGGTGCCCTGGACGTTCGCGCCAAGCGCATCAACGAAGAAATGAAGATCGCTGCCGCCAACGCCCTGCGCGAACTGGCCAAGCTGCCGGTGCCTCAGGAAGTCTGCGACGCCTACGGCGGTATCTCCCTGGAATTCGGCCGTGAGTACATCATTCCGAAGCCAATGGACAAGCGTCTGATCACCGTGATCTCCGACGCCGTGGCCAAGGCCGCGATCGAGACCGGTGTGGCGACCCTGCCGTATCCGAAGAACTACCCGCTGAAAAGCGTGGATGACGTGTTCAACGGCTAAGTCGTTGTAGCGCTTCAACCGAAAGCCCCGGCTCGTGAGAGTCGGGGCTTTTTTATGCCTGTTGATTTTGGGGTGATCTTAAGGGCCTCTTCGCGGGCAAGCCCGCTCCCACAGGGTTTTGTGGCGTTCACAAATGGAGCGTACGCCCGGTTACTGTGGGAGCGGGCTTGCCCGCGAAGAGGCCGGCCCAGACAACACAAAAATGAACAGGTAATAAAAAGCCCCGCACTTCAATCGAAGGCAGGGCTTTTTAGCGGTTCAGGATCAGGATCAGAACAGATCGATCGGCGCCTGCTCATCCGCCGGCAGCGGACTGCCCGGCACGGTGCCATTGCCGATCTCGTTGACCGACGGTGGCGTGTCCTCAGCCTTGAACAGCTCGAAGTAGGCCCCCGGCGTGCTCGGCGATGCCGCGCGACCGCTGACCGGGTCCACCCGCAGGCTGAGGATGCCTTCCGGCTCCGGCTGGACATGCGGTGGCTTGTCCTTGAGCGCGGCGGCCATGTAGTTCATCCAGATCGGCAGTGCCACGGTGCCGCCGAACTCCCGGCGACCGAGGCTTTCCGGCTGGTCGAAACCGGTCCACACGGTGGTCACGTAATCGGCGTTGTAACCGGAGAACCACGCATCCTTGGATTCGTTGGTGGTACCGGTCTTGCCGGCGATGTCGCTGCGGCCCAGGGCCAGTGCGCGACGGCCGGTGCCAAGCTTGATCACGTCCTGCAACATGCTGTTGAGGATGTAGGTGGTACGGCCATCGACGATGCGCTCGGCGACTGCCGGTGCTTGCGGCACAGCTGCGCTGCCCGGCGCTTCACCCGGAACCGGCGCTGCATTGACGGTAAACGATTCGGTAGCGGGTGCCGCGATGCCATCGGTGGCCGCGCCGCCCTGCGGTACGGTCGGCGGATTGGCGACGAACAGCGTGTCGCCGTTGCGGCTTTCGATCTTGTCGATGATGTACGGGGTGATCTTGTAGCCGCCGTTGGCGAAGGTGCTCCAGCCGGTGGCGATCTCCATTGGCGTCAGGGTCGCGGTGCCCAGCGCCAGGGACAGGTTTGGCGGCAGGTCCTGCTTGTTGAAGCCGAAGCGGGTGATGTAGTCGATGGTCTTGCCCACGCCCATCGCCTGCAGCAGGCGGATCGAAACCAGGTTGCGCGACTTGTATAGCGCCTCACGCAGACGGATCGGGCCGAGGAAGGTGTTGGTGTCGTTCTTCGGACGCCAGACCTTGTCCAGGTACTCGTCGACGAACACGATCGGTGCGTCGTTGACCAGGCTGGCGGCGGTGTAGCCGTTATCCAGTGCGGCGCTGTAGACGAACGGCTTGAAGCTAGAGCCCGGCTGACGCTTGGCCTGCATCGCGCGGTTGTAGTTGCTCTGCTCGAAGGCGAAACCGCCGACCAGCGAACGGATCGCGCCGTTCTGCGGATCCAGCGACACCAGCGCGCCCTGCGCCTGCGGAATCTGGCTGAACTTCAGCGAATTGTTCGGCTGGCGCTGAACGCGAACCAGATCGCCGATCTGTGCCACATCCGACGGCTGACGCGGGTTGGCGCCCATGCTGTTGGTATTGAGGAACGGACGGGCCCATTTCATGGTGTCCCACGCCACATGCTCTTCGCCGGTGCGGGTCAGCACCTGCAGGCCGGTCTTGTCGACCTGGATGACGATGGCCGGCTCAAGGCTGCTGATGGTGCGTTGCTTGGTCAGTTCGGTGGCCCAGGCTTCACGGGTCTTGCCCGGCAGGCGCGATTCAGGGCCACGGTAGCCGTGGCGCTGATCGTAGGTCATCAGGCCTTCGTGCAGCGCGGTGTTGGCCATTTCCTGGAGGTTGCTCGGCACCGTGGTGGTGACGCGGAAACCTTCGGTATAGGCGTCGCTGCCGTAGCGACCGACCATTTCCGCACGGGCCATTTCGGCGATGTACGGCGCGTTCACTTCCGGGGTCGGCACGTGATAGCTGGCGTTCAGCGGCTCGTTGATCGCGGCGGTGTAGTCGGCCTCGGTGATCTTGCCGAGCTTGTACATGCGGCCGAGGATCCAGTCGCGACGCTCCTTGCTGCGCGCCGGGTTGGCCAGCGGGTTGAAGCGCGACGGGGCTTTCGGCAGGCCGGCGATCATCGCCATCTGCGCCAGGCTGACTTCGCGGATCGACTTGCCGTAATACACCTGCGCCGCCGCCTCGATGCCGTAGGCGCGGTTGCCCAGATAGATCTTGTTCACGTACAGCTCAAGGATCTCGTCCTTGGTCAGCTGGCGTTCGATCTGCAGGGCCAGAAGGATTTCAGTGGTCTTGCGCGAGAAGCTGCGTTCGCTGGTCAGGAAGAAGTTCTTCGCCACCTGCATGGTGATGGTGCTGCCGCCGGACTGGATGTGACCGCTCTTGACCAGTTGGGTCGCGGCACGCATCAGGCTGCTCGGATCGACGCCATAGTGATTGGCGAAGTTGTCGTCTTCAGCACTTAGTAACGCATTGATGAAATTGGGGGGAATGTCGGCGAAACGGATCGGTGTGCGGCGCATTTCGCCAAATTCTGCGATCAACTTGTTGTCGCTGCTGTACACCCGGAGCGGAATCTGCAACTGAATGCTTCTCAGCGCCTCCACAGATGGCAAACCCGGACTAAGGTAAAGAAACGCGCCGCTGAGACCTAAAAGCAGTCCGCAGAAAACGGCGACGATGGACCAACCGAAAAATTTCAGCAGACGAATCAAGGCTTTTGGACATCCACGGCAAAGAATGAATTGGGCGACAGGGTTCCGGGTACACACAGAACGACCCGCGCCGGCAGTAAAAAGCGGAAAAAATCGCTGGGCATTATAAGCACTTTTCCGCTGGGGGCGTCATTTGCGCTTCTGTCAAGACGGGGCGAGGGAACGCAATGCGCATTACAGAGTCCGTAACTCACGGATAGTCATAGGGAATTGGTAGTGCTAGGACTCTTCAATAAAAAGGCCAATACGTTACTGGGGATCGATATCAGCTCCACATCGGTGAAGCTGCTGGAGCTGAGCCGTCAGGGTGAGCGCTACCGGGTCGAGGCGTACGCGGTGGAGCCGTTGCCGGCGAGTGCCGTGGTCGAAAAGAACATCGCCGAGCTCGAGGGCGTCGGTCAGGCCCTGTCCCGGGTGCTGGTCAAGGCGCGCACCGGGCTGAAAACCGTGGCGGTGGCGGTGGCCGGTTCTGCGGTGATCACCAAGGTCATCGAGATGGACGCCGGGCTGTCGGACGACGAACTGGAAAACCAGCTCAAGATCGAGGCCGATCAATACATTCCCTATCCGCTGGACGAGGTCGCCATCGACTTCGAAGTCCAGGGCGTTTCGCCGCGCAACCCCGAGCGGGTCAACGTGCTGCTGGCCGCCTGTCGAAAGGAAAACGTCGAAGTCCGCGAAGCGGCGCTCGCCCTCGCCGGGTTGACCGCGCGGGTGGTGGATGTCGAAGCCTACGCACTGGAACGCTCGTTCGGCCTGCTGGCGACGCAACTGGCCGCGTCCCAGGACCGGCTGACAGTGGCCGTGGTCGACATCGGCGCCACCATGACCACCCTCAGCGTCCTGCACAACGGCCGGATCATCTATACCCGCGAACAGCTGTTCGGCGGTCGACAGCTGACCGAGGAAATCCAGCGCCGTTATGGCCTGACCCTTGAACAGGCGGGACTCGCCAAGAAGCAGGGCGGCCTGCCGGACGACTACGTCAGCGAGGTGCTGCAACCGTTTCGCGAGGCGCTGGTGCAGCAGGTGTCGCGCTCCCTGCAGTTCTTTTTCGCCTCCGGCCAGTACAACGCCGTCGACCACATTCTGCTGGCCGGCGGCACGGCGTCGGTGCCCGGGCTCGACCGGCTGATCGAAGAGCGCCTGAACACACCGACCCAGGTGGCCAACCCGTTTTCCGACATGGCCTTGAGCAGCAAGGTCAACGCCGGGGCCCTGGCGAGCGATGCGCCGGCCCTGATGATTGCCTGCGGGCTCGCGCTCAGGAGTTTCGACTGATGGCGCGGATCAACCTTTTACCCTGGCGCGAGGAGCGTCGCGAAGAGCGGCGCAAACGCTTCCTGCTGGCCTTGACCGGTGTGGTGGTCGGTTCGGTGGGGGCGGTGCTCATTGCCGACCAGATCATCAGCGCCGCCATCGCGCGACAGGTCGCGCGCAATGACTACATCGGCAAGCAGATCGCCGTGGTCGATGAACGGATCAAACAGATCAGCGAGCTCAAGGCCCATCGCCAGCAACTGGTGGAGCGCATGCGCATCATCCAGGACTTGCAGGGCAACCGGCAGATCAGCGGGCGGATTTTCGATCAGCTGGCGCGCACCTTGCCCGACGGGGTGTATTTCACCGATGTGAAAATGGTCGGCAAGACCCTGTCGATCAGCGGCGCGGCTGAGTCGAACAATCGGGTGTCCGACCTGATGCGCAATCTCGATGCCTCCGACTGGTTCGATGCGCCCAACCTCAATGAAGTGAAAGCCACCACCGCTGGCCAGGTGGATCAGGCCAACGTCTTCCAGCTGACCGTTCGCCAGACTCGACCCCGGATCGAGGAGGACGACCAATGAAGCCGTCCGAGTGGCTGGACAGCCTGCGCAATGTCGATTTCAACGACCTGGACACCAGCAACATCGGCTCCTGGCCGCCAGTGGTCAAAAGCCTGGCCGGCGGGCTGTTGATGGTGTTGGTTCTGGCGCTTGGCTATAACTTTTTCATCAGTGACCTGGAGAACCAGCTCGAGCTCAAGCGTGAGGAGGAGGTCACCCTCAAGGAGCAATTCGCGAGCAAGGCGCGCATGGCGGCCAATCTGGAGCTGTACACCCAGCAGATGAAAGAGATGGAAAACTCGTTCGGCGTGCTGTTGCGGCAATTGCCCAGTGACACCGAAGTGCCGGGGTTGCTGGAAGACATCACGCGCACCGGGCTGGGCAGCGGTCTTGAATTCGAAGAGATCAAGCTGCTGCCGGAGGTCACCCAACAGTTCTACATCGAGCTGCCCATCCAGATCACCGTGACCGGTGCCTATCACGACCTTGCGACTTTCGTCAGCGGCGTGGCCGGGTTGCCCCGCATCGTCACCCTGCACGATTTCGAGCTGGCGCCGGCCAATCCCGAAGGCGGGCCGAAGTTGCGCATGAGCATTCTCGCCAAGACCTACCGCTACAACGACAAGGGGCTGCAAAAATGAGCCCGATCCGTTTTATCGCCTTATCGACATTGTTATTGATGCTCGGTGGCTGTGGCGGCGATGACTTCAGTGACCTCGACGCCTACATGAATGAAGTGCGCCTGCGTCCGCCGGGCAAGATCGAGCCGACCCCGACCTTCCGCTCTTTCCCGACGTTCACCTACAGCGCCGCCAACCTGCGCAGTCCGTTTTCGCGTCAGTTACGGGTCGATCTGGCCGGGCAGAAACACGGCTCTCGCGACGTGAAACCCGATCCCAACCGGGTCAAGCAATACCTCGAAGGTTTCAACATCGAGCAGTTTGAAATGGTCGGCACGATTGCCAACGCCTCTGGTTCCTTCGCGTTGCTGCGGGGGGCGGGCGGGGTCCATCGGCTCAAGGTCGGCGATTACCTGGGCCGTAACGACGGGCGGATCGTTGCGATCAGCGCTTCCCAGGTCGAAGTGGTGGAAATCGTTCCGGATGGCCAGGGCGCCTGGCTTGAGCGGCCGCGCACCATTCCTTTGAAAGAGCACTCATAAGTGGAAGTCGAATAATGAACAGGATTTTTTCCACCCTCGGTTTTTCGCTATGGATGGCGCTGCTTTCACCGATGGTACAGGCAGCCAATCTGAAGGCGCTGGACGTCGCGGCACTGCCGGGCGACCGGGTCGAGCTGAAGCTGTCATTCGACGGCCCGCCCCCGCAACCCAAGGGCTACACCACCGATTCGCCGGCGCGGATCGCCCTCGATCTACCGGGTGTCGCAAGTCAGTTGGCGAGCAAGACCCGTGACCTGGGCAACGGTAATGCCCGCACGGCCACGGTGGTTGAGGCCAATAACCGGACGCGGCTGATCATCAGCCTGACGCAACTGGCGCCGTACGACACCCGGGTCGAAGGCAATACGGTGTTCGTGGTGGTCGGGCAGGGCAGCAAAGCCGCTGCCCCGCGTACGGCATCTCGTGCGCCGCGCGCAGCACCTGCGGCAGCGCCGGTCCGGACCTTTGCGCCAACCGCCAGAGCCATTCGCGGTGTGGATTTCCAGCGTGGCACGGCGGGCGAGGGCAACGTGGTCATCGACCTGTCCGATCCAGCCATCGCACCGGATATTCAGGAACACGACGGCAAGATCATCCTCAATTTCGCCCGTACCCAATTGCCCGAACCGCTGCGGGTGCGCCTCGACGTCAAGGATTTCGCCACCCCGGTGCAGTTCGTCAATGCCGGTGTCAGCGGTGATCGCGCGACGATCACCGTCGAACCCAACGGTACGTTCGACTATTCCACTTACCAGACCGACAACAAGCTGACCGTCAGCATCCGGCCGTTGACCGTCGATGACCTGCAAAAGCGCAACGCCGACCGCAACAGCTATAACGGCGAAAAGCTCTCTCTCAACTTCCAGGACATCGATGTGCGTTCGGTGCTGCAACTGATCGCCGACTTCACCAACCTCAATCTGGTGGCCAGCGATACGGTGCAGGGCGGAATCACCTTGCGCCTGCAGAACGTGCCGTGGGATCAGGCGCTGGATCTGGTGCTCAAGACCAAGGGCCTGGACAAACGCAAGGTCGGCAACGTGTTGCTGGTGGCGCCGGCGGATGAAATCGCTGCGCGTGAGCGGCAGGAACTGGAGTCGCAGAAACAGATCGCCGAACTGGCGCCGTTGCGCCGCGAGCTGCTGCAAGTGAACTACGCCAAGGCCGCGGACATCGCCAAGCTGTTCCAGTCGGTCACCAGCGCCGAGGCCAAGGTCGACGAGCGGGGTTCGATCACCGTCGATGAGCGGACCAACAACATCATTGCCTACCAGACCCAGGATCGCCTCGACGAGCTGCGGCGGATCGTGGCGCAGCTGGATATCCCGGTGCGTCAGGTGATGATCGAGGCGCGGATCGTCGAGGCCAACGTCGATTACGACAAGAGCCTGGGCGTGCGCTGGGGCGGTTCGATTCAGAACAAGGGCAACTGGAACACTTCCGGGGTCAGCAACGGTTCGTCGACCACCATCGGCACGCCGGGCAGCACCAGCACCAACTCGCCGTTCGTCGACATGGGCACGGTCAACAACACGTCCGGGATCGGCATCGCGTTCATCACCGACAACGTCCTGCTCGACCTTGAACTGACGGCGATGGAGAAGACCGGCAACGGCGAAATCGTCTCGCAGCCCAAAGTGGTCACCTCCGACAAGGAAACCGCGAAGATCCTCAAGGGCACCGAGATTCCGTATCAGGAAGCCAGCTCCAGCGGCGCTACGTCGGTGTCCTTCAAGGAGGCGTCGCTGTCGCTGGAAGTGACGCCGCAGATCACCCCGGACAACCGCATCATCATGGAGGTCAAGGTCACCAAGGACGAACCGGACTACCTGAACAAAGTGCAGGATGTACCGCCGATCAAGAAAAACGAGGTCAACGCCAAGGTGCTGGTGAACGACGGCGAGACCATCGTGATTGGGGGCGTTTTCTCAAATACTCAAAGCAAGGTTGTAGATAAGGTGCCATTTCTTGGCGATGTGCCGTATCTTGGCCGCCTTTTCCGGCGTGATGTGGTTTCGGAGAAAAAATCCGAGCTGCTGGTATTTCTCACTCCGCGTATCATGAATAACCAGGCGATTGCTGTGAGTCGTTGATTCTGTGCGAAATTTGATTCTTGTAGGACCGATGGGGGCTGGAAAAAGCACCATCGGCCGATTACTGGCCAAAGAGCTGCGCCTGCCGTTCAAGGATTCCGACAAGGAAATTGAACTGCGTACGGGCGCCAATATCCCGTGGATCTTCGACAAGGAAGGCGAGCCCGGCTTTCGTGACCGTGAGCAGGCGATGATCGCCGAGCTGTGCGCGTTCGACGGCGTAGTGCTGGCGACCGGCGGTGGCGCGGTGATGCGCGATGCCAACCGCAAGGCCCTGCACGAGGGCGGGCGGGTGGTGTATCTGCACGCCTCCGTCGAGCAGCAGGTCGGCCGCACTTCCCGCGACCGCAACCGGCCGTTGCTGCGCACCGCCAATCCGGAGAAAACCTTGCGCGATCTGCTGGCGATCCGTGATCCGCTCTATCGGGAAATCGCCGATCTGGTGGTGGAAACCGACGAGCGGCCACCGCGCATGGTCGTGCTCGATATTCTCGACCGCCTGCAGCAACTTCCGCCCCGTTAAAGCGCCGCACGAAATGCGCTATCCTCGGCGACCTGTCGAGGGTTGTGGCGGATCGCATGCAAGCGGCGTCATATCCCTCAAGACCGGGGACATCCGATAATTCAAGGCAGGACGCCTGCTTCCATCTTCACTGTGGGGACACATGCAGACACTCAAGGTCGACCTAGGCGAGCGCAGCTACCCGATTCACATTGGCGAGGGACTGCTGGACCAGCCTGAACTGCTGGCCCCGCATATCCACGGGCGGCAAGTGGCAATCATCTCCAACGAGACCGTTGCGCCGCTCTATCTCGAACGTCTGACCCGCAGCCTGGCGCAGTTCTCGGTGGTTTCCGTGGTGCTGCCCGACGGCGAAGCCTTCAAGAACTGGGAAACCCTGCAACTGATCTTCGACGGCCTGCTAACCGCTCGTCATGACCGCCGCACCACGGTGATCGCCCTCGGCGGCGGTGTGATCGGCGACATGGCCGGTTTCGCGGCCGCCTGCTACCAGCGCGGCGTCGATTTCATCCAGATCCCTACCACGCTGCTGTCCCAGGTCGATTCGTCGGTGGGCGGCAAGACCGGGATCAACCATCCACTGGGCAAGAACATGGTCGGCGCGTTCTATCAGCCGAATGTGGTGCTGATCGATACCGCGTCCCTGAAAACCCTGCCAGCGCGCGAGCTGTCGGCCGGCCTGGCGGAAGTCATCAAATACGGTCTGATCTGCGACGAGCCGTTCCTGACCTGGCTCGAAGACAACGTCGACGCCCTGCGTGCGCTGGATCAAACGGCCCTGACCTATGCCATCGAACGTTCCTGCGCCGCCAAGGCGGCGGTGGTCGGAGCCGACGAGAAGGAAACCGGCGTACGGGCCACCCTTAATCTCGGCCACACCTTTGGCCACGCTATCGAAACCCACATGGGCTATGGTGTCTGGTTGCATGGCGAGGCGGTCGCCGCTGGCACCGTGATGGCGCTGGAAATGTCCGCGCGCCTCGGCTGGATCAGCGAGCAGGAGCGCGATCGCGGCATCCGCCTGTTCCAGCGTGCCGGTCTGCCGGTGATTCCGCCGGAAGAGATGACCGAAGCCGATTTTCTTGAACACATGGCAATTGACAAAAAAGTGATCGACGGTCGCTTGCGCCTGGTGCTGCTGCGCCGGATGGGCGAAGCGGTGGTGACCGACGATTATCCGAAAGAGGTTCTACAGGCCACGCTGGGAGCGGATTACCGCGCTCTGGCTCAGCTTAAAGGTTAATAAGATTCCGATGACTAGTTTGCATGCCGACGAGGCGTTCCTCGGCCATTTCCAGTTAAGTCACGACCCTTTCGCGCCGCGGGTGCCGGGCTTCAAATTCTTCCCGGCCCAGCGCAAGCCGGTGCTGGGTCAGTTGCATCATCTGGCGCGTTACAGCCAGTTGCTGCTGGTGGTCACCGGTCCGCAGGGCAGCGGCAAGACCTTGCTGCGTCAGGCGCTGGTTGCCAGTACCAACAAGCAATCGGTGCAGAGCGTCGTCGTTTCCGCCCGTGGCGCCGGCGATGCAGCCGGTGTGCTGCGCCAGATCGCCCAAGCGCTGGACGTGGCCCAGGCCGAAGTCGGGGCGATCCTCGATCAGGTCGTGCAGCTCGCGCTGACCGGTCAGGAAGTCTATCTGCTGGTGGACGATGCCGAGCAGCTCGACGAGTCCGCGCTTGAAGCCCTGATGGCGCTGGGCGCCGGCGCGCCGGAAGGCCGCCCGCACGTGTTCCTGTTCGGTGAGTCGTCGCTGATCGCCCAGCTCGAGGCTTTGCACCTTGAGGAAGAGCGCTTCCACGTCATCGAATTACAGCCGTACACCGAAGAAGAGACCCGCGAGTATCTCGACCAGCGGCTCGAAGGCGCGGGCCGGGGTGTCGAACTTTTCACCGCGGATCAGATCTCTGATATTCACGAAAGCTCCGAGGGTTGGCCCGGCAACATCAACCAGGTCGCTCGCGATGCTCTGATCGAAGTCATGATTGCCAGCCGCTCTGCGGTCAAGCGTCCAAGTATGGGGTTCAACATGCCGAAGAAACACGTATTGGCGATTTCCGCCGTCGTTGTGGTCGCGGTCGCTGCCGCCTGGCTGATGCCGGGTCGCAACAAGGCACCGACCACCGGTGCGCCGGCCAACGAGCAGGCGCAACTGCCATTGGGCCAGGGCACGCCGCAGACCGGTGGCGCACCGTCCGTCGAATTCAACGGCAATACCCAACCGATGCCGCTGCCGCTGGTCGGCAACTCGCAGCCGGTGATGCGCGGTCCGCTGGCTGAAGCCGCGGGTGGTATCACTGAAGGCGACGACGGTGTGCCGGTTGAAGGCTCCAGCAACACGCCGCCGACCGTGACCACCACCGCGCCGCCGGCGGGCGTTCAGGCCGGCCCTGCACCGACGCCAGTTCCGGTTCCAGTCCCGGCAGCCAAACCGACTCCGGCCCCGACCCAGGTCGCTACCGCCAAGCCTGCTCCGGCCGCTCCAGCGGCCAAACCGGCTCCCGCGCCTGCCAAGCCTGTTGCCGCCGCGAAACCTGCCGAGAAGCCGGTCACCGTCGCCAAGGCCGCCGGTGGCAGCTGGTACGCCGGTCAGCCGACCAGCAACTACGTGGTGCAGATCCTCGGCACCAGCTCCGAAGCGACCGCGCAAAGCTTCGTCAAGGAACAGGGCGGCGAGTACCGTTATTTCAAGAAAGTCCTCAACGGCAAGCCTCTCTACGTGATCACCTACGGCAACTTCGCCAATCGTGATGCAGCCGTTTCTGCCATCAAGGCCTTGCCAGCGAAGGTTCAGGCTGGTAAACCTTGGCCTCGCACTGTCGCCAGCGTCCAACAGGAACTGGCAACAACTCGCTGAAGATTCGGCGGCCTTACCCAGGCCGCCTCTCCAAGCACCTCAAAATTTCTACAAGTGCGCGCCGCCCTTACGGGCCGCGTGCCTTGTGGTGTCTGCGTCACAGTAGTCTTTGAGTCGTTGCGGTCAAAATTAAAAAAGTTTTGACTAGCACAGCAGATCGCTTTAAACCTTTCACAAATGCGACATGAATTTGCGACATTTCGTCGTCAAATTTGTGAGCCTCTGTGTCGCTGTGTACAATGACCACCCTTTTGCCCCCGCTAAGCCGGCGTACGTTCGGCGCGAGATGCAAGTGGTTGAATTGAAAAGAAATTTGCCTCGAAAAGAGGCAGCCTGGTGAGAAAGTGTCTATGAAAGCAGGTCTGTACCAACCAGATGAATTCAAGGATAACTGCGGTTTCGGCCTGATAGCCCATATGCAGGGCGAACCCAGTCATACCCTTTTGCAAACGGCCATCGAGGCCCTGACCTGCATGACCCACCGCGGTGGGATTAATGCCGACGGCAAGACCGGTGACGGTTGCGGTCTGCTGATTCAAAAGCCCGACGCGTTCCTGCGTGCCATTGCCCAGGAAACCTTCAGCGTCGAGCTGCCCAAGCAATATGCCGTGGGCATGGTCTTCTTCAATCAGGATCCGGCCAAGGCCGAAGCCGCTCGCGAGAACATGAACCGCGAGATCCTGGCCGAAGGCCTGCAACTGATCGGCTGGCGCAAAGTGCCAATCGACACCAGCGTCCTCGGCCGCCTGGCCCTTGAGCGCCTGCCGCAGATCGAGCAGGTGTACATCGGCGGCGAAGGCCTGAGCGATCAGGACATGGCGGTCAAGCTGTTCAGCGCCCGTCGTCGTTCGTCGGTGGCCAACGCCGTCGATAGCGATCACTACATCTGCAGCTTTTCCCACAAGACCATCATCTATAAAGGCCTGATGATGCCGGCCGACCTGGCCGCGTTCTATCCGGACCTGAGCGACGAGCGCCTGCAAACCGCGATCTGCGTGTTCCACCAGCGCTTCTCCACCAACACCCTGCCGAAATGGCCGCTGGCCCAGCCATTCCGCTTCCTCGCCCACAACGGCGAGATCAACACCATCACCGGCAACCGCAACTGGGCCCAGGCCCGTCGCACCAAGTTCACCAACGATCTGATGGATCTGGAAGAACTCGGCCCGCTGGTCAACCGTGTCGGTTCCGACTCATCGAGCATGGACAACATGCTTGAGCTGATGGTGACCGGCGGCATCGACCTGTTCCGTGGCGTGCGGATGATCATTCCGCCAGCGTGGCAGAACGTCGAAACCATGGATCCGGATCTGCGTGCGTTCTACGAGTACAACTCGATGCACATGGAGCCGTGGGACGGCCCGGCCGGCGTGGTAATGACCGACGGTCGCTACGCGGTGTGCCTGCTCGACCGTAACGGTCTGCGCCCGGCGCGCTGGGTCACTACCACCAACGGTTTCATCACCCTCGCGTCGGAAATCGGCGTGTGGGACTACAAGCCTGAAGACGTGATTGCCAAGGGCCGTGTCGGCCCGGGCCAGATCTTCGCCGTGGACACCGAAACCGGGCAGATCCTCGACACCGACGCGATCGACAACCGTCTCAAATCCCGTCATCCGTACAAGCAATGGCTGCGCAAGAATGCCCTGCGCATCCAGGCGACCATGGAAGACAACGATCACGGTTCGGCTTTCTACGACGTCGATCAGCTCAAGCAATACATGAAGATGTATCAGGTCACGTTCGAAGAGCGCGATCAGGTACTGCGTCCGCTTGGCGAACAGGGCTACGAAGCCGTCGGCTCGATGGGCGACGACACGCCGATGGCCGTGCTGTCCCAGCGCGTGCGCACGCCGTACGACTATTTCCGTCAGCAGTTCGCGCAGGTGACCAACCCGCCGATCGACCCGCTGCGTGAAGCGATCGTGATGTCGCTGGAAATCTGCCTCGGTGCCGAGCGCAACATCTTCCAGGAGTCGCCTGAGCACGCTTCGCGCGTGATCCTCAGCTCGCCGGTCATTTCCCCGGCCAAGTGGCGCTCGCTGATGAACCTCGACCGCCCGGGTTTCGAGCGGCAGATCATCGACCTCAACTACGACGAAAGCGTCGGCCTCGAAGCGGCAATCCGCAACGTCGCCGATCAGGCTGAAGAAGCCGTGCGTGCCGGTCGTACCCAGATCGTTCTGAGCGACCGTCATATCGCTCCGGGCAAACTGCCGATCCACGCTTCGCTCGCCACTGGCGCGGTGCACCACCGCCTGACCGAAAAAGGCCTGCGCTGCGACTCCAACATCCTGGTTGAAACCGCCACTGCACGCGATCCGCACCACTTCGCCGTGCTGATCGGTTTCGGCGCCTCGGCGGTCTATCCGTTCCTGGCCTACGAAGTGCTGGGCGACCTGATCCGGACCGGTGAAGTACTGGGCGACCTCTACGAGGTGTTCAAGAACTACCGTAAAGGCATCACCAAAGGCCTGTTGAAGATCCTGTCGAAGATGGGCATCTCGACCATCGCGTCCTATCGCGGTGCTCAGTTGTTCGAAGCCATCGGCCTGTCCGAAGAAGTTTGCGAGCTGAGCTTCCGTGGCGTGCCGAGCCGCATCAAGGGTGCGCGTTTCGTCGACATCGAAGCCGAGCAGAAAGCACTGGCCACCGAAGCCTGGAGTCCGCGCAAGCCGATCCAGCAGGGCGGTCTGCTGAAGTTCGTCCACGGTGGCGAATACCACGCGTACAACCCGGACGTGGTCAACACCCTGCAAGCCGCCGTGCAGCAGGGCGACTACGCCAAATTCAAGGAATACACCTCGCTGGTGGACAACCGTCCGGTGTCGATGATCCGCGACCTGTTCAAGGTCAAGACCCTCGATACGCCGCTGGACATCAGTGAAATCGAACCGCTGGAATCGGTGCTCAAGCGCTTCGACTCCGCCGGTATCTCGCTGGGCGCCCTGTCGCCGGAAGCTCACGAAGCCCTGGCCGAAGCCATGAACCGCCTCGGTGCGCGTTCCAACTCCGGCGAAGGCGGCGAAGACCCGGCGCGTTACGGCACCATCAAGAGCTCGAAAATCAAACAGGTCGCGACCGGCCGTTTCGGGGTGACCCCGGAATACCTGGTCAACGCCGAAGTGCTGCAGATCAAGGTCGCCCAGGGCGCCAAGCCGGGCGAGGGCGGGCAACTGCCGGGCGGTAAAGTGAACGGGCTGATCGCCAAACTGCGTTACGCAGTGCCGGGCGTGACCCTGATTTCGCCACCGCCGCACCACGACATCTACTCGATCGAAGACTTGTCGCAGCTGATCTTTGACCTGAAACAGGTCAACCCGAAGGCGCTGGTCTCGGTGAAACTCGTGGCTGAAGCAGGCGTTGGCACCATCGCCGCCGGTGTGGCCAAGGCCTATGCGGACTTGATCACCATCTCCGGCTACGACGGTGGCACCGGTGCTTCGCCGCTGACCTCGATCAAATACGCTGGCGCACCTTGGGAACTCGGCCTGGCCGAAACCCACCAGACCCTGCGCGGCAACGACCTGCGCGGCAAGGTCCGGGTCCAGACCGACGGCGGCCTGAAAACCGGCCTCGACGTGATCAAGGCAGCCATCCTCGGCGCCGAAAGCTTCGGCTTCGGTACCGCGCCGATGATCGCGCTGGGCTGCAAATACCTGCGTATCTGCCACCTGAACAACTGCGCCACCGGCGTAGCGACCCAGAACGAGAAACTGCGCAAGGATCACTACATCGGCACCGTCGACATGGTGGTGAACTTCTTCACCTACGTCGCCGAAGAAACCCGTGAGTGGCTGGCCAAGCTGGGCGTGCGTTCCCTCGAAGAGCTGATCGGCCGTACCGATCTGCTGGAAATCCTCGAAGGCCAGACCGCCAAGCAGCATCACCTGGATCTGACTCCGCTGCTGGGCAGCGACCACATCCCGGCGGACAAGCCTCAGTTCTGCGGCGTCGAGCGCAACCCGCCGTTCGACCAGGGCCTGTTGGCCGAGAAAATGGTCGAGATGGCGACGTCGGCGATCAACGACCTCAGCGGCGCCGAGTTCGATCTGGATATCTGCAACTGCGACCGTTCGATCGGCGCACGGATCTCCGGCGAAATCGCGCGCAAGCACGGCAACCAGGGCATGGCGAAAGCGCCGATCACCTTCCGCTTCAAGGGCACTGCAGGTCAGAGCTTCGGCGTGTGGAACGCCGGCGGTCTGAACATGTACCTGGAAGGCGACGCCAACGACTACGTCGGCAAAGGCATGACCGGTGGCAAGCTGACCATCGTGCCGCCGAAGGGCAGCGTTTATAAGACTCAGGAAAGCGCCATCATCGGCAACACCTGCCTGTACGGCGCCACGGGCGGCAAGCTGTTCGCCGCCGGCACCGCAGGCGAGCGTTTCGCCGTGCGCAACTCCGGTGCCCACACGGTTGTGGAAGGCACTGGCGATCACTGCTGTGAGTACATGACCGGTGGTTTTGTCTGCGTTCTGGGCAAGACCGGTTACAACTTCGGCTCTGGCATGACCGGCGGTTTCGCCTACGTGCTCGACCAGGACAACACCTTCGTTGACCGGGTCAACCACGAACTGGTGGAAATCCAGCGGATCAGCGGCGAGGCGATGGAAGCCTATCGCAGCCACCTGCAGAACGTGCTGAACGAGTACGTCGCGGAAACCGACAGCGAGTGGGGTCGTGAACTCGCCGAGAACCTCGATGACTACCTGCGTCGTTTCTGGCTGGTCAAGCCGAAGGCTGCCAACCTGAAGTCGTTGCTTTCCAGCACCCGTGCCAACCCGCAGTGATATGCGCCTGAAGAGTTTGATGAGGTTTTAACAATGGCTGAACGTCTGAATAACGACTTCCAGTTCATCGATGTCGGGCGCAAGGATCCGAAGAAGAAACTGTTGCGTCAACGCAAGAAAGAGTTCGTGGAAATCTACGAACCGTTCAAACCCCAGCAGTCGGCCGATCAGGCCCACCGCTGCCTGGGTTGCGGCAACCCGTATTGCGAATGGAAGTGCCCGGTGCACAACTTCATTCCGAACTGGCTGAAGCTGGTGGCCGAGGGCAACATCCTCCAGGCCGCCGAGCTGTCGCACCAGACCAACACCCTGCCGGAAGTCTGCGGCCGGGTGTGTCCGCAGGATCGTCTGTGTGAGGGTGCCTGCACCCTTAACGACGGCTTCGGCGCGGTGACCATCGGTTCGGTCGAGAAGTACATCACCGACACCGCGTTCGCCATGGGCTGGCGCCCGGACATGTCCAAGGTCAAACCGACCGGCAAGCGTGTCGCGATCATCGGCGCAGGCCCGGCGGGCCTCGGTTGTGCCGACGTGCTGGTGCGCGGCGGCGTGACCCCGGTGGTGTTCGACAAGAACCCGGAAATCGGCGGTCTGCTGACCTTCGGCATCCCCGAGTTCAAGCTCGAGAAGACCGTGCTGAGCAATCGCCGCGAAGTCTTCACCGGCATGGGCATCGAGTTCCGCCTCAACACCGAGGTCGGCAAGGACGTGACCATGGAGCAACTGCTCGCCGAATACGATGCCGTATTCATGGGCATGGGCACCTACACCTACATGAAGGGCGGTTTCGCCGGTGAGGACCTGCCGGGCGTTTATGACGCGCTGGACTTCCTGATTGCCAACGTCAACCGCAACCTGGGCTTTGAAAAGTCGCCGGAAGATTTCGTCGACATGAAAGGCAAGAAGGTCGTGGTGTTGGGCGGCGGCGACACGGCGATGGACTGCAACCGTACGTCGATCCGCCAGGGCGCCAAGTCGGTGACCTGCGCCTATCGTCGTGACGAAGCGAACATGCCCGGCTCGCGCAAAGAGGTAAAGAACGCCAAGGAAGAAGGCGTGAAATTCCTCTACAACCGCCAGCCGATCGCCATCGTTGGCGAGGACAAGGTCGAAGGCGTGAAAGTGGTCGAGACCCGTCTCGGCGAGCCGGATGCCCGTGGCCGTCGCAGCCCCGAGCCGATCCCGGGCTCCGAAGAGATCATCCCGGCCGACGCCGTGGTCATCGCTTTCGGTTTCCGTCCAAGCCCGGCGCCGTGGTTCGAGCAGTTCGAGATCCAGACCGACAGCCAGGGCCGCGTCGTTGCGCCCGAGCAAGGTCAGTACAAGCACCAGACCAGCAACCCGAAAATCTTCGCCGGTGGCGATATGGTGCGCGGTTCCGACCTGGTGGTGACGGCGATCTTCGAAGGCCGCAATGCGGCTGAAGGGATCCTGGATTACCTGGGCGTCTAAACCCGGTTCGAAACTGCAGCGCAATACCTGTGGGAGCGAGCTTGCTCGCGAAAGCGGTCTGTCAGTCAACTTCAATGTTGGATGTACAGGCCTATTCGCGAGCAAGCTCGCTCCCACAGTTGTTTCTCGCTGTTGCTGATGCCCCGTATTTATTGCGACAAATTGACCCGATAGACAAAAGGCTGACCTGCATCCGTGCCTTTTGCGTCGCGCTCTGAGAAAATGCCCGCACTTTTTTTCCGGATGCCGACATGACTGCCCTGAAGAACGACCGTTTCCTCCGCGCCCTGCTCAAGCAACCCGTAGACGTCACCCCTGTGTGGATGATGCGCCAGGCCGGCCGCTACCTGCCGGAATACCGCGCCAGCCGCGCCCAGGCCGGTGATTTCATGAGCCTGTGCATGAATCCGGAATTCGCCTGCGAAGTCACGCTGCAACCCCTCGACCGCTATCCGCAACTGGACGCGGCGATCCTGTTCTCCGATATCCTCACCATCCCCGATGCCATGGGCCAGGGCCTGTACTTTGAGACCGGTGAAGGTCCGCGCTTCAAGAAAGTCGTCAGCACCCTGGCCGACATCGAAGCCCTGCCGATCCCGGATCCGCACAAAGACCTCGGCTACGTGATGGACGCGGTCAGCACCATCCGCCGCGAGCTGAACGGCCGTGTACCGCTGATCGGTTTCTCCGGCAGCCCGTGGACCCTCGCCACGTACATGGTCGAAGGCGGTTCGTCGAAAGACTTCCGCAAGACCAAGGCGATGCTCTACGACAACCCGCAAGCCATGCACCTGCTGCTGGACAAGCTGGCGCAGTCGGTGACTTCTTACTTGAACGGCCAGATCCAGGCCGGCGCCCAAGCGGTGCAGATCTTCGATACCTGGGGCGGCAACCTGTCGGCGGCGGCGTATCAGGAATTCTCCCTGGCCTACATGAAGAAAATCGTCAGCGGCCTGATCCGCGAGCACGACGGTCGCAAAGTGCCGGTGATCCTGTTCACCAAGAACGGCGGCCTGTGGCTGGAAAGCATCGCCGACGCCGGCGCTGACGCACTGGGTCTGGACTGGACCTGCGACATCGGCAACGCCCGCGCCCGCGTCGGCGACAAGGTCGCGCTGCAAGGCAACATGGACCCGACCGTGCTCTACGCCAAGCCGGAAGCGATCCGCACCGAAGTCGGGCGCATCCTCGCCAGCTACGGCAAGGGCAGCGGCCACGTGTTCAACCTTGGCCACGGCATCACCCCGGAAGTCGACCCGGAACACGCCGGCGCGTTCCTGCGCGCGGTGCACGAGTTGTCGGCGCAGTATCACGAGTAATCGGCGCTCAGCTCTAATGCTAGAAAACAAAAACGCCCGGCTTGTGCCGGGCGTTTTTATTTGCGATGGGTTTAGCGTCCGAGGAGTTGCTCGGCGTAGCGGGCGATGATGTGGTCGAAGGGTTTTTGATCAGATACGGCGGTTGCTCTGATGGCCGTCACAAGTCGGTCGAGGTCCTCATTGCTGGCATGCATGACGAACTCCTCATCGAACAACCTGCGAATTGTGTCTTCACGTCGATTCTTGAGATAGGCGATATCCAGCGCTAATACCTCAATCATCTTGGCGGCAGGAACGTCATCAGAATCTTTCGGCTGTATCTCGCCAGTGCGCAGGTAGCGGAAACGCAGTTCACAATTCTCGTCGGTGGGAGAGATGTGTTGGTTTTCGTCGAACCAGTTGGCCTTGTTATGGCCGCAGTGCAACGGGTTGCCGGGCTTCGTCTCGCGCAGGCAGGAGGCGTGGAGATTATCGAACTCCAGTGCCAGATCTTCGAACTGTTCTTGAGGCCTGAAGTGCTCAATATGGCTGGTAGAGGTGTCGATTTCCCGACCGCAATAACAGCAGAGGAAGCCTTGTTCCTGAAGCAATGCATTATGCAGGTCTCGCTTTTGCGGGTTTTGCAACGTCGGGTAAGTAGGGCTCCACTCCTCGTTCGCCGAGTTTTTCCAATCTGTAAATGAAGCTGGTTCAGTTCCTTTGAGCACTCGCTTCATTTGCCGAGAATCTCCTTACGCCTGATCAAAGCTTCAGCACCGGCGAACTCAGGTAGATCAGGGGCTATTTGCTTTAACGCCTCAAGCTGTTTCTTCGCTGTCTCAAGGTCATTATCCTCAAGCGTAGAAAATAGTTCCGTCAGAAGGGCTTCAACTTCTGGTTCGCGTTTAGCGGCCTCCATCACCTCTTCAAGCACGCTGCTTGAGTCCAGTCCATAAGTGACCCGAGGATTGGAAGCGTCGCGGTTATTCAGCACTATGACTTCTTCGGAATGCAGGCTGCCAATGATTTGTGGGGAGTGGCTGGCGGCAATAAACTGAACATTCGGAAATGCAGTTTTCAGAGCGGATACGATGCTCCGTTGCCATGAGGGATGGAGATGTATGTCCAGCTCATCAATTATGATCAGGCCAGAGGTTTTCGAAAGTACATCTTTTCCCATGTGTGGGTTCAACAGACACATTCGACGTGCAATGTCAGCAATCAAAGCAACCATGCCGCGTTGACCGTCACTCAGATCATTGAACGGTAGTGACCTTTCGGAAGCTATATCGACCATCAGGGTGCGTAGCTTCAGGTCATACCGAAAGCCCCTGGCTTCTGGCAGAGCGATACAAATAGCTGAGTTAACCCATGCCAGTTCGTCATCGAAGTTATCTTTTGGGGCCTCGTTGTTTGCGAGCCGCTCAAGACGCTCCAGGGTCTTTCCAATGAACCAGCTTTCAAAGTCTCGCAGGTCGATCGCAGCATCAAACCAGCTCGCATAGCCGTCGAGTCTTGAAGGTTTTTGAGTGGCCGCAAACTCAGTGGATACCTGAGTTGCAATCCATCTTCGGTTTGCTCTGTAAAAGGCTGCGACAGGCAGATCAATACTTTCTCCGGAATCTAAAGCTTTCATTGCTGAAGCCACGGCTGAAAATATTATATGGTCCTGATCATTGACCCCTTCTTTTCGATCCTTTGTTGATCCCCATTGAGTGACTCCGAAGACAGTACCTGTCGCTTCAATTTTCAGTGGGTAGCGTCGTTCGAATCTGACACGACCTTCAAATTTATCAACTACAAACCGGACTTGTTCATCTGATTGAAGTGATGGGTAGAAATTTCTGCCCGTCGAGTTTATGAATGCAGCAATAGCCGTGCTCGCCGCTTGCAGCAACGAAGTCTTACCACTCCCATTAACCCCCACCACCAGATTGAACCTTGGCTGAAAGTCGAAAGTGGCATCTTCGTAGCAACGAAAATTTTTAATGTGGAGACGGTCCAGGCGCATTCTGGCTTCCCTTTACCAAAGCAGGCGAATGCCGTCAGTGTACCTTGGCCCGTGATTACCGCTAGGGCGCAGTTGTGGCTAAACCTTTTCGCCACCACCCAACGGCGGCAACTTCGCCAGCTTCAACGCCACCAACAGCGCCACCAGCAACAGCGCGCCAATGAACAGACCAATCCCGTTCCATCCTGCCATGTGCCAGAACACCCCGCCCGCCGTCCCGGCGATGCTCGACCCGGCGTAATAACTGAACAGGTACAACGACGACGCCTGGCCTTTGGCCTTGAGCGCCCGACGGCCGATCCAGCTGCTGGCCACCGAGTGGGCGCCGAAGAAGCCGAAGGTGAAGATCAGCATGCCGATGATCACCAGCGGCAGCGGTGTGAACATCGTCAGGGCGAGGCCGGCGAACATCAGGGCGATCGTCGCCCACAGCACTTTGCGGCGGCCCAGTTTGTCGGCCAGCGAACCGATTTTCGCCGAGCTGTAGATGCCCGACAGGTACACCACCGACAACAGCCCCACGAACACTTGATCCATGTGGTACGGCTCGGCCAGCAGGCGGTAGCCGATGTAGTTGAACAACGTGACGAACGCGCCCATCAGCACGAACGCCTCAAGGAACAGCAGCGGCAGGCCGGCATCGCGAAAGTGCATGGTGAAGCCGTCGAGCAGGCTGCGCGGATGCAGCGAGCGGGAGCGGAAGTTGCGCGACTCCGGCAGGATCTTCCAGAACACCGCCGCCGCAATCAGCGCCAGCCCACCGATCACCATCATCGCCGTGTGCCAGCTGACGAAGTCGATCAGCACACCGGTGATCAACCGCCCGCTCATGCCGCCAATCGCGTTGCCGCCTATGTACAAACCCATCGCCAGACCGATGTGCTGCGGATGGATTTCCTCGCTCAGGTACGTCATTGCCACCGCCGCCAGGCCGCTCAACGACAACCCGATCAGCGCGCGCATGATCAATACGCCGTGCCAGCTCGGCATCATCGAACTGGCGATGGTGCACAGCGCCGCGGCAAACAGCGCGGCAACCATCACCGGCTTGCGCCCGACCCGATCGGAAATCGGGCCGGTGATCAGCAGACCGAACGCCAGCATGCCGGTGGCCACCGACAGGATCAGACTGCTCTGCGCCGCGTTGATCGAATATTCGTGGGACAGCAGCGGCATCATCGGCTGCACGCAGTACAGCAGGGCGAAGGTGGCGAAGCCGCCGCTGAACAGCGCGAGTACCGTGCGCATGAACGCGGGCGTGCCTTTCTCGATGTAGATCTCTTGCAGTTCGGTCAGTACATCGTCCGCCGCGGCGGGCGGGACTTCATGGGCCAGTGGAGCTACGGCGGTTTTCACATCAGACCTCGGAGGGCGCGGGCAGGCAGGCAATGAAAAAATCATATAGCTGGCTAATGTTTCTATCCAATATATTGTTCGACCTGTTTGATAGCTTTCACGACCTAATGGGGTGCCCATGGAATTACGTCATCTGCGCTACTTCATCGCCGTCGCCGAAGAACTGCACTTCGGCCGCGCCGCGCAGGTGCTGGGTATCTCCCAGCCACCGCTGAGCCAGCAGATCCAGACGCTGGAACAGGAAGTCGGCGCGCGACTGTTCGAGCGTACCAATCGTCGGGTCGAGCTCAGCGAGGCCGGGCGACTGTTTCTGGAGGAAGCGCGGCTGGTGCTCGCGCAGGTCGATAAAGCGGCCGACGTGGCCCGCCGCGCGCAACTCGGCGAGCTGGGGGAGTTGAAGATCGGTTTCACCTCGTCGGCGCCGTTCAACTCGACCATTCCCCAGGCGATATTTTCCTTCCGTCAGCGTTTCCCGGCCGTGCACCTGAACCTGCGCGAGATGAGCAGCACCATGGTGGCCGACGCGTTGGTGGACGAATCGATCGAAGTCGGCATCATGCGCCCGCTGGGCCTGCCGGATTCGCTGAGCGTAGTCGAACTGATGCGCGAGCCATTGGTCGCGGTGCTCAGCTCCAAACATCCGCTGGCACAGGGCTCTGAAGAGGGGCTGTTCCTCTCGGCGCTGGCTCTGGAGCCGTTCGTGTTCTTCCCGCGCAGCTACGGCAGTGGTCTGTATTCGCAACTGATCAGCCTGGCCCGTGACGCCGGGTTCAGTCCGCACTTCGCCCAGGAGGCCGGCGAAGCCATGACCATCATCGGTCTGGTGGCAGCGGGTCTGGGCGTGTCGGTGATGCCGGCGTCGTATCAGCGGATGCGCATCGACGGCGTGGTCTACCGGCCGCTGCTCGATCCCGAGGCCGTGACGGCGGTGTGGCTGGTGCAGCGCAAGGACCAGAAATCGCCGATGGCCAAGGCGTTTGTCGAACTGCTTACGCGCAAGATGAACGTTTAAGGCGTTGGTGTTTTCTCCGAAGCGGCCGATACGCTCTGGTTGGATCATCAAATTATGGAGAAACGGGATGTTCAAGCAGTTCAGCTTCGCCGCTTTGTTGGTAGTTGCCGCGCTCAGCACAGGTTGCGCTTCGGTAAAAATGGCCGACGATACTCAAGACGCTCAGGCTAAAACCTTCCAGGTCAGCCCGGACAAGGCTCACATCTACGTTTACCGCAACGAGAGCATGGGTGCCGGCGTGAAGATGCCTGTCGCGCTCAATGGCAGGCCGGTAGGTGCAACCGTCGCCAAATCGTATCTGATGCTGTCGGTACCGGCAGGTCAGCAGACGCTGGTGTCCTCGGCAGAAAACGATTCGGAGCTGAAACTCTCGGCCGAAGCGGGCAAGAACTATTTCGTCTGGCAGGAAGTGAAGGTCGGTTTCATTAAGGCGCGCAATGCCCTGCAAGTGGTCGATGAAACGACCGGTCGCGCCGGCGTCAATGAAAGCAAACTGATCCAGGCTCAGTAAGCATTTCGCACGCCTTCACGCCCGTCGTGGAGGCGTTGCCCATCAGGGCAGCCGCACCAGATCTCCCTTCAACGCCACCCGCGTCACAAACACCCCGGCCCGACATTCATAAGTGTTCAGATCCTTGCGCACATGCTGGTCGTAGTAGCTGACGATATTGGTCACCGCATTCGCCCCGACACGCTTGGCCTCGGCCTGCAGCGCAATCAGATTCGACTGCAACACCCACTCGCAGGAGTCGTGATCGCTCTTGTTGAAGCCGTTGGTCTTCAAGTCGCTGACCACACCGCGCTGCAACATCCGTTGAGTGCCCTGAGGCCCGTTGCCGACCAGATAAAACTTCACACTGCCATCCAGCCGCCCGGCGCGCATTGCATCCGACACGACTGTTTCGAACGGCATGTACATCAGATTGGTGGCATGGCTGGCGCTGGGGAGCAGGCTGAAAAGGGCGGCGGCGATGAGGTCTTTCGCTTGCATGGTCATCTCCTTGACGTAACGCGCAGCAAATCATGGGTATGACGAGTGTAGACGCCGTATATCGGACAGAGAGAAGTCCATGTAGAGTGCGTGTAGCTTAGCGGCTACACTTGCGGCCATGACTGAGATACTTCGAAGCTCCACATTCTCGAGCTGGCTTGTGAAGCTGGTTGATAGTCGCGCCAGGATGCGTATTCAGGTGCGAATTGATCGCATGGCTGATGGGAATTTCGGTGATGTCAAAGCCATTGGCGAAGGGATCAGCGAAGCCCGAATTGACTATGGCCCGGGATATCGGGTCTATTTCATGCAGCAAGGTCGTCAGCTGGTCATCCTCCTTTGTGGTGGAGACAAGAGCAGTCAATCTCGAGACATCAAGCAAGCCAGGCTCATCGCGGAATCCTGGCAGGAGCAAAACCCATGACCGAACAATTCACTCGTTGGGACTCAGCCGAGTACCTCAAGACAGAAGAGGACATGGCCAACTATCTGGACGCCTGCATGGAAGAGGCGGGTGACGACCCGGCTTTTATTGCCAAGGCACTTGGCACGATTGCTCGGGCGCGTGGCATGACCCAGGTCGCGCGGGATGCGGGGCTATCAAGGGAAAGTCTTTATCGCGCACTGTCAGGCGAGGTAAATCCTGAATTTGGAACGATCCTCAAAGTCATGAAAGCGCTGGGGCTGAAGTTGCATGCCAGCACATGATCTGAATAGAAAAGGGCGCCGAAAGGCGCCCTTTGTCGTTTCCGGCCGTTACTGAACCGTCGCCAGATCGCCCTTCAACGCTACGCCGGCCATGATCGCGCCCGCGTGGCATTCGTAGGTTTTCGCATCCTTGCGCTCGTTGCTCTTGTAGAAGCTGACGATGTTGGTCACGGCATTGGCGCCGGCATTTTTCGCGGCCTGGTGCAGGCTGATGATCGCCGATTGCACGACCCACTCGCAGGCTTCCTGGTCGGTTTTGTTGAAGGCGTTGGTCTTCTTGTTGGTCACGGCGCCGGGGCTGACGACGGTGACTTTGCCGGCCGGGGCGTTGCCCGCCAGATAGAACTTCACGCTGCCGTCGATCTTGCCGGTGCGGGTCGCTTCGGCGACGGCCTTGTCAAACGGCAGGTACACCGCCGTGTCACGGGCCTGGCTTACGGCCGGCAGGGCGCAGATGAGCAGGGTGGCAGCGAGTTTCTTGAAGTGCATGAAGGTCTCCTTGACCTGGATTAATTCGGTTGGGGCCAGCGACGGAAAATCAGCGAGGTGTTGACCCCGCCGAAAGCGAAGTTGTTGTTCATTACGTATTCGTGGCTCATCTGGCGGAACTCGCCGCGCAGGTAGTCGAGCTTGCCGCAGTGCGGGTCGACCTCGTCGAGGTTGAGCGTGTGCACGTACAGGTCGCGGTTGAGCATCTCGATGCTGAACCACGACTCCAGCGCCCCGCAGGCGCCGAGGGTGTGGCCCAGGAAGCTCTTTTGCGAACTGATCGGCATGCGTTCGCCGAACAGGGCACTGGTGGCCAGGGTTTCAGCGACATCGCCCTGTTCGGTGGCGGTGCCGTGGCCGTTGACGTAGCCGATGACGTCCGGCGTGAGGCCCGCGTCTTCCAGCGCCAGTTCCATCGCCCGGCGCATGGTGACTTGCTCGGGGCGGGTGGTGTGCTGGCCGTCGGCGTTGCTGCCGAAACCGACGATCTCGGCGTGAATGTGCGCACCGCGAGCGAGGGCATGTTCCAGTTCTTCAAGCACCAGCATGCCGCCGCCTTCACCGATCACCAGACCGTCGCGGCCCTTGTCGTACGGGCGTGGCGAAGTGTGCGGTGCATCGTTTTTCAGGCTGGTGGCGTACAGCGCGTCGAACACCATGGCTTCGGTCGGGCACAGCTCTTCGGCGCCACCGGCGAGCATCAGCGGCAGGCGTCCGAACTTGATCGCCTCGTAGGCATAACCGATGCCCTGGCTGCCGCTGGTGCAGGCGCTGGAGGTCGGGATCAAACGGCCGGTGAGGCCGAAGAAGATGCTGATGTTCGCCGCCGTGGTGTGCGGCATCATCCGCACGTAGGAGTTGGCGTTGAGGCCTTCGGCCACCGAGTTGAGCAGCATGTTGCCGAACGCCTTGATCTCGTCGGTGCTGCCGGTGGACGAACCACAGGCCACGCCCATGCGCCCGTCCTTGATCGATTCGTCGCCGAGCAGGCCGGCATCGGCCAGCGCTTTTTCCGCCGCGCCGACGGCCAGCCGCGAAACACGGCCCATGCTGCGCAGCTGCTTGCGGGTCCAGTGCGCCGGCACCTGGAAATCATCGATGGGCCCGGCCAGACGGGTGTTGAGTTCGCTGAAGCGATCCCACTCGTCCATCCGGCGGATGCCGCTGCGGTTGGCGGCGAAATTGCTGGCGATGGTGTCCCAGTCGCTGCCCAGCGAGGTAATGCCGGCCATGCCGGTGACGACGACGCGCTTCATCAGCACAAGCCTCCGTTGACCGCCAGCACCTGGCGGGTGATGTACGACGCTTCCGCCGACATCAGGAAATTCACCGCACCGGCGACCTCTTCAGGTGTGCCCATGCGTTGCGCGGGGATCATTTTCATCAGTTCTTCCACCGGCACGTTTTCATCCAGCATCGCCGTGTCGATCAGGCCCGGCGCGACGCAGTTGACCGTGATCTTGCGCTTGGCCAGTTCGATCGCCAAGGCTTTCGCGGCGCCGATCACACCCGCTTTCGACGCGCTGTAATTGACCTGACCACGGTTGCCGATCAGCCCCGAGACCGAGGTGATGCAAACGATGCGACCAGCGGCGCGGCGGCGGATCATCGGCATCATCACCGGGTGCAGGACGTTGTAGAAACCGTCGAGGTTGGTGCGCAGCACCACGTCCCAGTCATCGTCGCTCAGGGCCGGAAAGGCGCCGTCGCGGGTCAGGCCGGCGTTTAGCACCACGCCGTAATAGGCGCCGTGGGCTTCAACGTCGGCTTCGAGGATGGCTTTGCAGGTTTCGCGATCCGCCACGTCGAATTGCAGGATGCGCGCGTTGCGGCCCAAGGCCTGGATTTCAGCCTGCACCGCTTGCGCGTCGCTCAGGCCACTGCGGCAATGCAGGACGATGTCGTGGCCGGCACTGGCCAGGCGCAGGGCAATAGCGCGGCCGATGCCACGGCTGGAGCCGGTGACCAGTATTGATTCAGTCATCGTTCGACTCCTTGGATTGCTCTAGATAGTCCGCCGCATGGGGCGGGCGGAACACGTTCAGCCGGGCGCTGGCCTCGATGCCGGGCGCGTTGATGTGGCATTCGAATACACCCATGCCGTTGTCGTCTTCCAGCGAGCGCAGGCCATGGATGGTCAGTTCGCTGCCAACCGGAAAGGCCGCGACATTGCATTCGAACTTGCGTGTGCCGAGCAGAAAGCCCAGCTCCACCGGGTTGCCTTTTTGCCGCGCATGGCAGCCGGCGAACGCGGCGACGCTTTGCGCCATCAATTCGACGCCGACCCACGCCGGCAGGCTGCCGTCGGGCAGGCTGAACAGGCCGCCGGGCCGGACGGTGAGGGTGGTGTGGATCTGTTCGTCGTCAAAGCTCAGGATCCGGTCGATCAGGATCATGTCGCCAGCGTGGGGCAGCAGTTCGGCGAGCGGCCAGTGGGTCATGGGGCGTCTCCGATAATCAGGCTGACGTTATTGCCACCGAAGGCAAACGAGTTGCTCATCAGGTAGCGGGGTGCAATGGACGCCAGGCGTTCGCTTGCGGTCACCCACTTCAGCGCTGGCAATGCCGGGTCGGCCTGGCCGTCCCAGATGTGCGGCGGCAAGGCGTGGTCAGGGTTGTCGGTACTCAGGCTCAACCAGCAGAACGCCGCTTCCAGTGCGCCGGCGGCGCCGAGGGTGTGGCCGGTCATCGGTTTGGTCGAGGAACACGGCACGCCTTCGGCAAACAGCGCGGCGACGGCCAGGCTTTCCATGGCGTCGTTGTGCTGGGTCGCGGTGCCGTGCAGGTTCAGGTAGCTGATGTCGCCGGCTTGCAGGTGGGCTTGATCGAGGGCTTTTTGCATCGATTGCAGTGCGCCACGGCCGCTCGGTTCCGGTGCGGAAATATGGTGCGCGTCGGAGCTGGCGCCAGCTCCGAGCAGGGCGATGCCCGGCCCTGCGCCGCGTGCTTTGCTCATCACGAACAGCACCGCCGCTTCGCCGATGTTGATGCCGTTGCGGTTGGCGGAAAACGGATTACAGCGCTCGTCGGACACCGCTTCCAGCGCACTGAAACCGTTGAGGGTCAGTTTGCACAGGCTGTCGACACCGCCGCACAGCACGGCGTCGCACAGGCCTAGATCGAGCAGGCGTCGGGCGCTCATCAGCGCGCGTGCGCTGGAGGTGCAGGCGGTGGAAATCACATAGGTCGGGCCGCTCAGTTGCAGCCAGTCGGCGAGGAAATTCGCCGGGGCGCCGAGTTCCTGTTGCCGGTAGTCGTAATCGGTCGGGAACTGGTGGTCGCGAATGTAGTGCGCCAGGCCGCGACTGGCCTCGTCGATACCGGAAGTGCTGGTGCCGAGTACCACGCCGATGCGCTCGCGCCCGTACGTCTGGATCGCCTGCTCGATGTCATCGCGAATCTGCAACGCGGCTTCCAGCAACAGTTGATTGTTGCGGCTGCGCTGGTCGGCCAGCGCCTCGGGAATCGGCGCCAGATCACCGTGCACGGCGGCCACCGGCAGTTCGCGCTCCGGCACCCAGCCGGACTCGCGGCGCATGCCCGAGCAGTCGCCGGCAAACAGGTTGCGTGCCACGGCTTGCTTGTCGCGCCCCAGGGCGCAGATCACGCCGAGGGCATTGAGGTAGGCGGTCATGACGTCGGTTCACCGAGTGGCGTTACGCGATAGTGCGGGCCTTGTGGCAGGTTCAATTCGAAGCTCAAGGGTCGGGTGTAACGGATGTCCCAGCGCGCCGGCAGGGAACGTTGGCCGCCCTGTTGCTGCGCGTCGGGATAGTTGCGCGACAGCTCGCCCGCCGGGGTCAGGGCGAACAGCAGCGCGGCGAACAGCTCCCGGGCTTCCGGGTTGGGCGGCAGCAGGCCGTCGGCCTGCCAATGCCCGTCGATCAGTTGCTGACGCGCCTGGGGAATGCCCAGTGGATCCATCATCGACCAGCGGATGCCGGGGCCTTCGCGCTGGATCACCAACAACCAGTCTTGCTGTTGCCCGGCCAGGTGACGTTCGATATGCAATTGCATCGGCAGCGGCAGGCTCGGGTTGCCGGCCGGCAGCGGCGCCTGACTGGCGCAGGCACCGAGCAGCAAGACGCAGGCGAGCAGCAGAACACGCAACATCAGACAGCCTCGTTCAAGGGTTTGCGGGCCACCACGTTGACCAGGGTTTCTTCCCGCTGGCCAAAGGGCTTGGGCTGGCGCAGACCAAAACGCTCGAGCAGGCCGAAATCCTTCGACCGGCTCCACCACAGATACGGGTACGAAACGTTCTGCTCGGCGAACTCGAAACCCTGCTGGCGAATCATCTCCAGGTACTGCGCCGCGCTCTTTTGCACGTGCATCGGATGACGGAACAGCCAGCGAATCACCCACGTATCAATGTAAGCCTCAGTGGACTCGGCGAACAGCAGATAACCGCCCGGCTTGAGCACCCGATAGAACTCGGCGAGGGCTTTTTCCTGCTCCACCAGATGATGGAAGGTCTGGTGACAGAACAGCAGGTCGACGCTGGCGTCCGGCACATTGAGCGTCGCGCAGTCGCTGCCGATCAGCTCGACGTCGAATCCCAGGCGCGCGGCCTCGGCGGCGCTCAATTCAAGGCTGTGCGGGTCGGCATCGACGCCGATCAGGCGCTGTGGCGCGAAGGTCTGGCGCAAATGGCCGAAGGACTTGCCCTGGCCGCAACCGGCATCCAGCAGCACCGGACTGGCCGGCAACGATTCGCTGAACAGTCCGCGCAGGTCGTTGATCGCCACGCGCAACACATGGTGCTGCCAGGTGTGGCTGCGCAGGAACCAGAAGCCGAAGCGGGTTTCCTCGACGTAGTTGTCGCTCAAGTAATTCATGTGTCGTCCCTTGCACAGAGTTCGGAGATCGTCTTCAGCCGACGGCGCGCTTCACTGACGAACGGGTTGCGTTCATCCCAGGCGTAACCGGCGAGGATCGAGCAGATCATGCGGCGGATTTCCGGGGAGCCTTGCTCGTGGAAAATCACGTCCTGGAAAGTGCCGGCGTACCAGCCTTCGACGTAGCAGCGGAACGTGTCGACCCCGCGTTTCAGCGGCTCGGCGAATTCGCTTTGCCAGTCCACCGTTTCGCCCTGCAACTGCCGGTGCAGCACAGCGGCGGCCATGCTCGCCGAACGCATGGCAATGGTCACGCCCGAGGAGAACACCGGGTCGAGAAACTCCGCCGCGTTACCCAGCAGCGCAAAGCCTGGGCCGTGCAGGGTTTTGACGTTGGCCGCATAGCCGCCGAGAGTGCGCGCCGGGGTGTCCCACACGGCGTTGTTCAGCACCTTGGCCAGGCTCGGGGTTTCGGCGATGAAACCGCGCAGGCAGGCGTCGAGGTCGGTATCGCGACCTGCGAAATGTTCAGCGGCAGCCACCACGCCGACGGAGCAGCGACCGTTGCTGAACGGGATCGACCAGAACCAGATGTCGCGGTGCTGCGGGTGAGTGGTGATGAGGATCTTCTCGCGGTCGAAACCGGGGTGATCGATATGGTCTTCAACGTGGGTGAAGACGGCCTGGCGAACCGGGAAATTCGACGGTGCTTCGAGGTCGAGCAGGCGCGACAGCACGCGGCCGTAACCGCTGGCATCGAGGACAAAGTCGGCTTCGACGCGGTACTCGCTGCCGTCTTCGCGGAGCACATTCAACTGCGGTCGCGGACGTTCGAAATCGACGCTGACAATCGCGTCGCCGTAGCGGATTTCCGCACCCTGCAGTGCGGCCTGATCGGCCAGCAACTTGTCGAAGTCGGCGCGTTGCACCTGCAGGGTCGTGGGCTTGCCGGCGGTGAAGGTGTCACCAAAATCGAAGGCGCTGTAGCGCTCGCCCCAGGCGAACGCCGCACCGTTCTTGCGCTGGAACCCGGCGGCATTTACCGCTTCGAGCATGCCGGCTTCTTCGACGAAATCCAGGCAATGGCAGAGCAGGCTTTCACCGATGGAGAACCTCGGGAAATGCTGGCGCTCGATCACCAGCACGTCGTGCCCCTTGCGCTTGAGCAGTGCAGCGGCAATGGCGCCGGAGGGGCCGGCGCCGATGATCACGACCTGACGGGATTCCATTTCAACGATTGGCACGCGAGCTCCTGGGTACGGCAATAGGGTTCAGTGACGCCCGGTGCAAGCCGATGAAGGCCGGCAACAGCGTCGCGATCAGACCCATCAGCATCAGCGCAAAGTACAGCGCCGGACTGATGAGCTGTTGTTGCAACAGCAGGTTGAGAAAAACGATTTCGCTCAAGCCGCGAATATTCAGCAGCACGCTTTCGCGCCAGCGGCTGGCGCCTGCGAACGACGCGCCGGCCCAGCCGAGACCGAGCCAGTTGCCCAGGATTTTGCTGGCGATCGGCAACAGCAGCAGCGCCGCCCATTGCACGGCGCCGAGGCTGGCGAGGGCGCTGTGCACGTCGATCTGGACGATGCCGAAAGTAAGGATCAGCGGAATCGCGACCCACGTCTGCAAGCGGTTCATCCAGTGCGCCGGCAGCGGCAACACCAGTGGCACCTTGAGCGCGGCCATGCACAGCAGATAACCGATGCCGAAAATCAGTGCGTTGAGTTTGTAGTGTTCGGCCAGCACCAACAGCGCAAAAAAACCAAGGCTGTAGGTCAATGGTCGGCGTATGCCGAACACCCGTAGCAGCACCGGCACGCAGGCCAGCCCCAGCGGCAGCAACAGACTGCTCAGGTGCAGGCTGCCCTGAGCGAGGCCGAACAGGGTCCAGCAGGTCAGGTCGATCAGGATTGCGGTCTGCACCAGACGCCGGGTGGCGGCGGGCGGGTAATCGATGTGGCGCAGGTACAGGTACAACACCGGGATCGCGGTGATCGCGAACACCAGACCGATGGCCAGCGAGTTGATCCACGGCTGCGTCGGCAACAGCCAGTACGCCGTCGCGAGACCGCAGGTGAACGGCACGGCGAAACTCGGCAGGGCGATCTTCACGCTCTGGCGGTCCAGGCGCAGGTCGATCACGTCGCTGAGGATGTGCCCCAGCAGCAGGGCGAAGCTCAGGCTGTAGAGGTTTTTCAGCCAGCCCGGCGCGATCAGTTCGGCGCCGTTGAGTTGCCAGCCCGGCTCGATCCAGAAGTACATCAGCAGCGGCAGACCGAAGCTCGCCAGCAGCAATTGACTGACGATCGGGATCAGCCCGAAGTGCCGGCCGACCCGGGTGGCGACGAAAAACAGCGCCAGGGCCATCAGCCAGAAAATCACCACCATCATGCTGCAGGCTCCGTGACGGCAACCGCGTGGGCCTGACGCCCGGCCCACGGCGCGAGCATGAAGCTGAACGCCAGCCCGAGGCTCACCGACAGGCCGAAGTTACTCACCGCCGGCGTGCTCGACACCGCCAGCAGCCCGAACGACAGCCAGGTGGTGGCGGCCGCGAGCAAGGTGCCGAGCAGGCTCACGGCCGCACCGCCGACCTGCTCACGCATGAGGATCGCGTAGTCGACGCTGATCGCCGTCACCAGCAACAGGCCGAACAGGCTGAACAGGGTCAGCGGCTGACCGAGCCAGCCCAGGCTGGCGAGGCTGCACAGCGCAGCGAGCAGCGGCAGGGCGACGATCCGCAGCGCGCCACCGAGACCGAACGGCAGCATCAGCACCAGTACGATCAACACGCAGGACGCGAGTTTGAGTTCAGCCGCGCTGATCTGGGTCTGGGCGAACACCTTGTTCAGATCACCGAGCCGGTCCACCAGCATCACGCCCGGCAGGTCCAGCGCCTGCACCCGCAGCAGCGACGGGTTGTTCAGGCCTTGCAGGCTGACCATCGCTGCCACGCCGTCCTCGGTCGGCCCGAGCCACAGCGTGCGGTAGGGCTCGCCGAGCGGCCCGGCCAGCGCCGCATCGATGTCTTCGGCGGGCAGCGCCTGCAACTGTTGCAGCTCGGTTTGCAGCGCCGCCAGCGGCACGCCGACCTCCAGCAACGGCTGCCAGAACTGCGGCAACTTGCCGAGCGCCTCACGTACTTGTTGTTGCTGAGCCGGCGGGCTGACCAGTTGATTGAGCGCCAGATAACCCTGCAACTTGTCGAGGTTGACCAGTTGATCCAGCCGCTCGCTCAGGGCCGCTTGCCGTTCCAGCAATTGCTGCTGATCGGCGGCGCGCACCAGGAAGAACTGGCTGGTCGGCTGATAGCCGGTAATCCGCGCAATGGTCTGCGCCTCATCGGTCAGGCGTTGCGGCGCGCCGACCCACTGGCGGATGTCGTTCTTGCTCTCCAGTTGCAGCAGGCCGCCGACGCAGAAGGCGATCAGCAGGGCCAGCAACACCGGCGTCCGGACGTGCTCGAGCAGGGTTTCCCGCAACCGCACCAGACGTTCGGCCAGTTGCAGCGGCCATTGCGCCGGGCGCAGTTCGACGTTCTTCAGCAGCGCCGGCAGCAGGCACACCGCCGACAGGTAAGCGCCGAGCAAACCGGCGGAGGAGAACACCGCGATCTGGGTCAGCGCCGGGAAGGGCGTCCAGGCCAGTGCCAGATAACCAATGGCGCTGGTGATCAGGCTCAACGTCAGCCCGGACAGGGTCAGGCGCAACGCCGGCCAGCTGTGCCAAGGCTTGAGGCTCCAGCTCTTGGACAGGTAGTGCAGCGGGTAATCCACCGCCACGCCGATCAGGCTGGAACCGAGCACCAGCGTCATCACGTGCATGTGTCCGAACAGCGCCACGCAGGCCACCGCGCCGAACAGCATGCCGACCAGCACCGGAATGAACGCCAGCAGCACCCGCCAGCGGCGGAAGGCGAGCAGCAACAGCAACAGGATGCCGACCGTGGCGCCGCCGCCGACCCAAGTCATTTCCCGGGTCGCCTGCTGCTGACCGTTGGCGGCGTACAGCAGGCCGCTGGCGGCCAGCAGTTGCACATCGGCACTCGCCGCTTGTTCACGGCTGTGTTGCAGTAGTGCGGCGATTTGCAGCGGTTGATTCATGTCGAAGGCACTGCCGGTGGTGCGTGCGCGCAGCAGCACCCAGCTTTTGCCGTCGGCATCGGCGATCAACGCGCCACTGCCGATGTCCAGTTGCACCGCGCCATGTTGCGGCTGGCTGTTCTGGATGCGCCCGGTCAGACCCAGCCAGTCGTCCTGGCTCGGCACCAGACTGAACCCGGTGAACGGGTCGAACAGGGCCTGCACCCGTTGCTGGATAAAGGCGTCGGGATGTTCGCTCAGCAGTTGCCGGTCATCCGCCGAAAGCATCGCCAGCCGCCCTTGCAGCAACTGCGTGCGCAGGGCCGGCAGATCGGCTTGCAGGTTCCACTGGACCTTTTCGAACAGTCCGCTGGCCTGCCATTGCTCGCCCAGGGTCTGGGCCATGGCGACGGCTTGCTGGCGATCGGCGTGGCCGACCAGCACCAGCATGTCGCGGTTGAGCGGTTCCTGCATGCGTTGTTCGGCGCGCAGTTCGAGGGCGTCCGGATGGGTGCCGGGCACCAGTTCCATCAGGTTGGCCGACAGCGGCGCACCATCGCGCCACTGCCAGGCGCCCAGTGCGACGACGGCCAGCAGCAGGATCAGGAACAGCCAGGGCAGCCTGCGTTCACTCGGCAAAGTCATGTTGCTCCGCGTCGCTCAGAGGTTGGCCGGCGGTGCTGTCCTGCATGCGCAGCACGGTGCTGTCGCCCTGGGTTTCCAGCAGTTCGATGGTGTTCACCAACGCGCCGCCGCTGATGTTGATCTGGTTGAAGACCTGCTTGAGCAGCACCGAGCGCGGGGTCAGGGTCAGTTGCCATTTCTGCGCATCGCCGCTCAGGGCCAGTTCGAAATCCCGTTGCAGACCGCTGCTGTCGCCTTGCAGTACGGCGAGGAACAAACGGTTCTGTTCGGCCCCGGCGCTCTTGTTCGGCAGCAGTTGCCAGCCGGTAGCATCACGCCGGGCGATGCCTTTGGCGCTGATCCTGTAATCCTGTTGCAGCGGGGTTTTCAGCAGCCACAGCAATCCGTGGTTTTTCGCGAGGACAAAACTGCCTTTGCTGATCAGCGGCTGGGGCAGGGCACGCAGGTGTTTTTCCTGGATGAACTGGCCGTGGATCACGTCCGGTTTCGCCAGTTGCTCGCTCAACTGTTGCAGGTCGAAGGCGTTGGCCAGCGACGACAGCGTCAGCAGCGCCATGGCTCCGAGGGATTTCAACAGCACATTCATCGCAGCATCCTTTCCACGGCATCGGTGAAGACTTTCGGCGAGGCCAGTTGCATCTCGCGGCTGCTCATCTCGACGGCGACCTGCACCGAGCTGGCGCGGGTCAGACGCTCGCCGGTCTCGGCGTCGGTGATCAGGTAGTGGATCTTCAGGCGGTTTTCCCACTCCACCAGACTGGCGCGCACGTTCAGCCGCTGACCGAACACCGCGCCGCGCACGTAGCGCAGTTGCAGGTCGATCACCGGCCAGGCATAGCCCGAGTCGACCATCTGGTTGTAGTTGTGGCCGATCTTGTCGAGCAATGCGCAACGCGCCACTTCCAGGTATTTCACGTAATGGCCGTGCCAGACGACGTGCATGGTGTCGACGTCAAAGAACGGCACGAGGATTTCCGTATCGGCGTGAAGCACTCCGGCACTACGCATGCAGCCTCCAGTGTTGTTCGGCGATGCGTTGCAGGCACAGGCGCAGTTCGCCTTCCAGGGCGCGGTCTTCGATCACCGGCGGGAAGTCCTGGGCCAGTTGTTTATGCATGGCGGCCAGCGACGGTGGCAGCGGACGCGCGTCTGCATCGCGACCGCGCAGCCATACGCCTTGATTGGCCGCGAGCAGCGTGGCGGCGGCGACCTGTTCGGTCAGCTCCAGCACGCGAATGGCGTCGCGGGCGGCGATGGTGCCCATGCTCACCTTGTCCTGGTTGTGGCACTCGGTGGAACGCGAGAACACGCTGGCCGGCATGGTGTTTTTCAACGCTTCGGCAGTCCACGCGCTGGCACCGATCTGCACAGCCTTGAAGCCGTGGTTGAGCATCGCGCGGTCGGCGCTGGCGCCGGACAGGTTGCTCGGCAAACCGTGGTTGTAACGCTCGTCCACCAGCAGCGCGAGTTGTCGGTCGAGCAGGTCGGCGACGTTGGCAACGAGGTTTTTCAGGCTGTCCATGGCGAACGCGATGTGTCCGCCGTAGAAGTGCCCACCGTGCAGCACGCGCTCGGCTTCGGCGTCGATGATCGGGTTGTCGTTGGCGCTGTTGAGTTCGGTCTCGATGAACGAACGCAGCCAGTTCAGGCTGTCGGCCAACACGCCGAGCACGTGCGGTGCGCAGCGCAGCGAGTAGCGATCCTGCAAGCGGTGCAACGGCGCGGTCGGTGCGTCGATCGCCAGATCCTTGCGCAGCCACGCGGCGACCTGCATCTGACCCGGATGCGGCTTGGCGGCGAACAGGCGCTCGTCGAAGTGTTCCGGATTGCCTTGCAGCGCCACCACGTTCAGCGCGGTGATGCGGGTGGCCAATTGCAGCAGGTAATCGGCGCGGGCGTAAGCCAGGCAGGCCAGACCGGTCATCACGGCGGTGCCGTTCATCAGTGCCAACGCTTCTTTCGGGCGCAGCACCAACGGTGTCCAGCCCAGTTCGCGGTGCACGTCGGCAGCCTGGCGACGCTCGCCCCGGAAGATCACTTCACGCTCGCCGGACAGAGTCGCAGCGACGTAGGAAAGCGGCGTCAGGTCGCCGCTGGCGCCCACCGAACCCTCTTCAGGAATCAGCGGCAAAATGTCGTGTTCAAGGAAAGCATGCAGGCGCTCCAGCAACTCGATGCGCACCCCGGATACGCCGTGGCACAACGACTGCAAACGCGCCGCCAGCACTGCGCGGGTGGCCTGGGCGTCGAGCAGTTTGCCCAGCCCGCAACCGTGGAACGTGTAGAGATGACGCGGCAGCGCCTCGACATGATGCAGCGGCACCGCGACCACGCAGGAGTCGCCGTAACCGGTGGTCACGCCGTAGATCACGCCTTCCTTGTCCAGCAGCGAATCGAGGAACCGCGCGCCTTTGGCGATGCGTTCGCGATAAGGCGCGTCGCTCTGCAACTGCACGGGCGCCTGACGGTTGGCCAGGGCCAGCACGTCTTCGATGCGCAAAGGGCGTTCGCCGAAGGTGACCGGCTCAGGAGTTGGCGTTGTCATCGGTTTTCCAGAATGGGTAAAAGTTGAACCATTGGCTCGGTGCTTCGAGGCAATAGTGACTCAGGCGTTGCGCATAGCGGGTGGCCCACTGATGAATGACCTGTTCGCGCTCGCGGCGTGACCACACCACGGCATCTGCGAACGGTTCGAGGGTCAGGCGATAGTGACCGTCAGGTTGCTTGAGGCACATCAGCAGGTTGACCGGGCATTTCAGCAGGCCGGCCAGCAGCCACGGCCCTTGCGGGAATGGCGCAGGGTGGCCGAGAAAGTCCACGGTCACGCTGCGCCCGCCGTGCAGCGGCACGCGATCGCCGGCAATCGCCAGCCACTCGCCGCGCTCCAGCCGTTCGTGCAGTTGCAGCATGATCACCGGGTCCAGCTCGCTGACCTGGATCAGTCGCAGATTGGTCGCCCCGGCCTCGCCCAGCAGGCGATTGAATTGCTCGGCGTGCTTGGTGTGCACCAGCACGTTCATCGTGACCTTTTCGCCCAGCTCCGCCAGCGCCCGGCAAACTTCGAGGTTGCCCAGATGCGCGCCCACCAGCATTTGCCCGCGACTGCCGCGCAACTTATTGCGCAGCAGTGCCGGGTCGATGATTTCGATCTGCTCGATCTTCAGCTTGCCGTTCCACACGTCGAGCTTGTCGAGCAGCGAATCGGCGAATGCCATGAACTGGCGGAACACCCGCCACCGGGTCGGACGCAATTCGGGGCGACCGCTCCAGTCAGCGAGGCGCTGCTGATACTGCCAGGCACTGCGCCGCGCAGTGCGACCGAACAGGAAAAAGTACAGGACGATGCCGTACAGCAACGGACTCAGCAGGCGTCGGCCAAGGACCTTGGCGGCGAACGCGGTGAATTTCATCAGCAGGAAACTGCCGCGCTCTTCGCGGTCGGCCCAGTGCTTCTTGTCGGTCTCGACGGTCATGCGCGCCACCGTCGCCAGAGGATCACGGGCAGGCGCAGCAACATGCCGAAAAACAGGCGCGTGTGCATGCTCGAGATCAGCACGTTGTCGTGGAACAGGCGAAAGTGCGACACGCCGTCCAGCGGGTAATGCACGCTGGTCTGCAACCAGCGCATCGGCTGATTGCGCCACGCCAGACGCACCAGAATGTCCGAGTCGAAATCCATGCGCTTGCCGATCCGCGCCGAGTCGATCACGCCCAGCGTCGGTTCCAGCGGGTACACCCGGAAGCCGCACATCGAGTCGCGAATCTGCAGCGACAAGGTGTTGATCCACACCATCACGTGGGTCAGGTAACGCGCATACAAACGGCCTTTGGGCACACTGGCGTCGTACAGCGGATAACCGCAGATCAGCGACTTGGGGTGAGCGCGGGATTCTTCGATGAACCGCGCGACATCCTGCAAGTCATGCTGACCGTCGGCGTCGACCTGCAACGCATGGCTGAAGCCGAGCCGCGCCGCTTCACGCAGACCGGTCATCACCGCGCCGCCCTTGCCCTGGTTGGCAGTGAGGCGCACCAGATGAACCCGCTCGCGCTCGGCCAGCGCGTCGAGCACCGCCGCGCAGGATTTGCTGCTGGCGTCGTCCACCAGAATGCATGGCAGATCCTCGGCGAGCAGGGCGTCGACCACCGTGCCGATGGCGGTTTCGTGGTTGTAGACCGGGATCACTGCGCAAGGCTTATGCATCGCCCCTCCCCAACAGAATCCGCCCGCTGGAGCAGGTGGCGGTGTCATTTCGGTAGGCGAAATACAACTTGCCGCGCTCCGGGTCGAAGCGCAGGTGCAACTGGATTTCATCGCCGGGGCGCACCAGTTGCTGGAATTTCAGCACTTCCATGCCGGCGAACGCGCCGGGCAGGTTCAGCAGTTGCCGACCCAGGTTCAGCGCCCATTCGACCTGCACCACGCCCGGCAGCACCGGGGCCTTGGGAAAGTGGCCGCTGAAGTAGGCCAGGTCCGGCGGAACGCTCAATTGCAGGTTCCATTCGCCCTCGGTTTCAGCCTGCTCCAAAATCTCCGGCGCCTTCGGCCGTGGCGCCAGCAGCAAGGCTTCGACGTCGGCTTGAGGCAACTTGCCCTGCGAGGTCAGCGGCAACTGCCGCAGCAGGCGCCAGCGGCGGGGCAGGGCCAGGGCTTCGCAATGGTCGCCGAGATGACGGCGCAGGGTTTCGGTCAGGCTGCGCCGACCGTGTTCGCGCAGGGCAAACAGGCCCGATTCGCTGAGCACCAGCAGAGCGCCGAGGGACGCGCGGTTTTCCTGCACCACGCCCAGACGCGTTTCGGCGACCCAGTCGTGGGCCACCAGCGCCTGTTCAAGCATCGGCAGGGAAATACGTTTTTCTTCGAGTTTGACGATCCGGTCGAGTCGCCCGAGCAATTCAAAGCGGCCATCGGCCTGAATACGCGCCGCATCGGCGGTGTGTTCGACATGCCCGGCGGGCAGGTAAGGCGAAGCGATCAGCAGGGCGCCGTCGCTGTCCTGGCTCAACTCGACGCCGGCAAACGGCTGCCACAACGGTTCGCCCTGACGCCAGGCGATACCACCGGTTTCCGAGCTGCCGAGGATTTCCGTCGGCCACTGTCCCAGACGTTGATGCAGGCTGTGCGCGGCGTCTGCCGGCAGCGCGCCACCGGACGAAAACACCCGACGCACAGCACTCAGCGCTGGCCAGTCGAGGTTGTCGCCCATGCGTTTGAGCAGCGCCGGGCTCGCGACCCAGGCGAAGCTCGGGTGCTCGCGGCTGGCGCGTTGCAGGTCCTCCGGGAAAGCCAGTTGCTTGCGCAGGAACGGACGCCCGGCGCACAGCGGCCACAGCACGCGGAACAGCAAGCCGTAGATGTGCTGGGTGGCGACGCTGCCAAGAATGCAGGCTTCACCGAGATCCGCGCCCCACAGTTGCTCAAGGGCTTCGACTTCGTTGGCCAGTTGGCGCAGGGATTTGTCGATGCGCTTGGGCTCGCCACTGGAGCCGGAAGTGCACAGGCTCAGGCGGCACTGGTCGAGATCCAGTTCGGCAGCGGGCAGGGGAGGTTGCAGCAGATCGTTCAGGCGAGCGTCATCGGCCTGATCGGTCAGCCACAGATCGACGTCGTTCGACCAGCGCTGACGGGTCTGCGCTTGCAGATCCGAAGGCAGCAACACGCTGATGCCGGCACGCCAGGCGCCGAGCAGGGCGACGGCCAGGTCGGCGGCATCTTCCAGATGTACCGCCAGACGTTGCACGCCGCGCGCTTGCAGACCGGCGGCCAGGCTCAGAGCCTGTTCGCGCAGTTGTGCATGATCGAGTGCCGGTGCGCTCGTTACCGCGCGCGCCGGCAGGGCCTTGAGCAATAGCTGCTCAAGTTTTATCCAGTTCATGGGCGACCTCTTACCCGTTGTCGTATCAGCCATTCAATGGCAAACATCAGGCCGATCAATCCGTAGGAGATCAGGCCGGTGTACAACATCCACCAGTTCAGCGGCGCCCACAGTGTCAGCAGGGCGGCGCACAAACCGTTGCAAAAGAAAAACACGCTCCAGGCCACGGTGACCTGGCGGGTGTAACGAATCGCCTTGGGCGGCAGTTGCGGTTCACGCAGTCGAGCCAGACGCTCGACCATCGGCGGGCCGTATTTCAGGCTCAGGCTGAACAGCACCAGCATGAAGCCGCTGATCAGCACCGGGTACCAGCGCAACAACAAAGGGCTGTCGAACACCGCCAGCAGCAGGCAGAACACGATTGCCACGCAGGCCATCCACAGGCTGCCGGGCTTGCGTTCGCCGGTCAGCGCCCGGGCCAGCCAAAGGCCGCCCAGCAGCAGACCAAACTGCCATGGCGCGAAATGCTCCATGCCGAAATACACCGCAAAGGGATACAGCAGGCCTGCCAGCAGCAGGCCGAGGCCGATCAGTCGGCTCATGCGGCCGGTTGAACCAGACGGTAGACCGCCTCGACCACGTCGCTGACGGTGCGCACCGACTTGAATTCCTCGGCGGCGATTTTCTTGCCGGTCTGGCGTTTGATGTGATCGATCAGGTCGACGGCGTCGATGCTGTCGATTTCCAGATCCTGATACAGGTTGGATTCCAGGCTCACGCGAGCCGGGTCCAGTTCGAACAGCTCGACCAGGGCATCGCGCAGGGTGTTGAAGATGTCGTCACGAGTTTGCATGGTCCGGTCTCAAGCTGCCTGTTTTGCCGTGACGAACGCCGCAAGGCTCGCCACGTTGGAGAAATGGTTACGGGTGTCCTTGGCGTCGGCGTCGATCTTGATGCCGTACTTTTTCTGGATCGCCAGGCCGAGCTCCAGGGCGTCGACGGAATCCAGGCCCAGGCCTTCGCCGAACAGCGTCTGGTCGTCGCCGATGTCCTCTGCGCTGATGTCTTCGAGGCCCAGGGCGTCGATGATCAGCTCTTTGATGTCACGGTTTAGATCGCTCATCTTCGGCGAGCTCCTTGATAAAGAATTGGTGCAAATAGTCGTTGAGCTTGCGCGAAGCCTGGGGCGCTGGCCCCTGCGCGGCGAAAGTCTGTGGGTCTATATCGGCCCCGACGCGAAAACTGAAGTGCACGCGGCGACTGGGAATGCGATACCAGGGTTCGGCCTTGGTCAGGGTGGTCGGGCTGACGTGGATGACCACCGGGGTGACGATTTTCGCACCGCGCAATGCGATGGCCGCCGCCCCCCGATGAAAGGCCGGCGCCTGTCCCGGTTGGGTGCGGGTGCCTTCGGGGAAAATGATCAGGGTCTGCCCGCTTTGCAGGGCACCGGCGGCAGCGTCGAGCATGTCCATGCTGCCGTCGTTGCTGATGTATTCGGTGCTGCGCAGCGGGCCACGGGTGAAGGGGTTTTCCCACAGGCTTTTCTTCACCACGCAGTTGGCCCGGCGCACCAGACCGATCAGGAATACCACATCGATCAGCGACGGGTGGTTGGCGATGATCATCTGCCCCGGACGGCCGAGACGTTCGGCGCCCTGAATGTCGTAGGTCAGCACGCCGGTACGGGCCATGAACCGGACAAAAAACCAGAACAGCCGGCTGACGGTCTGGCGTGCCCGCTCGCGATGCACCCTGGCATCGCCCGGCAGGCAGCCGAGCAATGGAAATACCAGCAGGCGCAGGCACAGGCCACCCAGCCCGAACAGGGCGAAGCTGGTGGCGGTGGCCAGCAGACGCCAGTAATAGGCGTCGCGGTTTTTTCCGACTACTGGTTGCGTTGCCAGGTCCATAGACGAGTCTTCCAGGCATGTTGGCAATGGGGTTGCTGACCGAGCAGGGTTCGCAGCAGATTCAGCGCATGGGGCCACTGCGTTTTTGACCGTGCTTCGGGGGCGCTGTTCAGGGTCAGCCGCCAGTCGGTACCGGGGGTGAGCAACAGCCCGACGGCATAGGGAAACGGTACGTCGTCGATCCACGTCGAATAGGCTTCCGGCGGCTGTTCCTCGGTGATCACCAGCAGTACCGCCGGGGCCCCTTCGTTCAGCAAAGTGGCCGCTTCGAGCATGCCGTGTTCGAGGCCGTCGCCGGCTGCGGCGAGGGCGGTCATTTCGCTGGTTTCGCCGCGCATGATCGACCACAGGCCGATGATCGCGTTGTGCACCGACAGGCTGAACTGGGTCGGCGACAACGGCTGCTCGTTGGCCAGATCGCTGAGGATTTCAAAGGTGCGCGGGGTTTCGCCATGCCGGGAGACAAACACCAGCGGCAGATTTTCCCGACCGTCGGCCAGCGGCCAGCCGACACTGAACGCCATCCGCGCCAGACGGCTGAGACGACGGCGCTGCATGGCTGGCAGAAACGAAACATCGGGTGCGGCATCGCTGCTTTCGAGCACGACCGGTTGTCGGCTCCAGGCCTGCCAGGCTTCCACACTGTCGAGCCCGGGAGCCCAGGCGCGCCATTGGGCGATGTTGAAGTTGATCACGGACATTTATCCCGCCCCTGCGGGCTGATTTGACGCGGTTTCGCCAACGTCGCCGCTGAGCTGATTTAGCCGGAAATGGCATGGCGCGTGGCGCCGGGTGGCGCGCATTATCCCGGTGCGACGAGTGTGTAGCAAATGCTGGTTACATTTTGCGCAGTGAAATGGACCGAATGGTACGCAGCAAAAAACTGTCACTTGGCCATTATCCAGATTGTCGGGTGTCTGTCTGTCGGGCGAATCGGCGATCAACGGGTGTCTTTGCGCCGTATTCATTGGGATATTGGCGCCTGACTCTGTAGTCCGTGTCCATCGAGGTAGCGAACCGGCACCGGGCACCACTACACTCGGTCATTCTTTGATACACGGAGGTTTTGTCATGCGGCGCGTGGTGTTCAATCAGAAAGGTGGCGTGGGCAAATCCAGCATTGCCTGCAATCTGGCGGCGGTGAGCGCCAGCGAGGGTTATCGCACGCTGTTGGTCGACCTCGATGCCCAGGCCAATTCCACTCAGTATCTGACCGGGCTCACGGGTGACGACATTCCGATGGGCATTGCCGACTTCTTCAAACAGACCCTGTCTTCCGGGCCGTTCTCGAAAAAGAATCAGGCGGATATCTACGAAACGCCGTTCGACAACCTGCACATCATCACCGCCACCGCCGAACTGGCCGATTTGCAGCCCAAGCTCGAGGCAAAGCACAAGATCAACAAGCTGCGAAAGCTGCTCGACGAGCTGTCGGAAGATTACGACCGGATCTATCTGGATACGCCGCCGGCGCTGAATTTCTATGCGGTCTCGGCCCTGATTGCCGCCGATCGGGTATTGATTCCCTTCGACTGCGACAGCTTCTCGCGTCAGGCCCTGTACGGTCTGATCGCCGAGATCGACGAGTTGAAGGAAGACCACAACGAAGGCCTGGAAGTCGAAGGCATTGTGGTCAACCAGTTCCAGGCCCGGGCCAGCCTGCCGCAGCAGATCCTCGACGAACTGATCGCCGAGGGCCTGCCGGTACTGCCGGTCTACCTCGCCAGTTCAGTGCGCATGCGCGAATCCCATCAGGCCAACACGCCGCTGATCCACCTCGACCCACGGCACAAGCTGACGCAGCAGTTCGTCGAGCTGCATAACCTGCTCGAAGACGCCTGAAGCCTTGTCAGATGCCCTGGCTACGCAGCCAGGCCATCAACTGCGGCAACGGGAAGGCCCCGCTCTGACGGGCGACTTCCCGGCCGTTGCGGAACAGAATCAGGCTCGGAATCGAACGAATCCCCAACTGCGCCGACAACTGCTGATTGGCCTCGCTGTCCAGCTTGGCCAGCCGGCACTTGCCCGCCAACTGCGCAGCCGCTTGCTCGAACACCGGCGCAAACGACTTGCACGGCCCGCACCAGTCCGCCCACACGTCCACCAGCAACGGCAGATCACCCTTGATCTGACTGGCGTAATCGCCTTGCTTGAGCTCAAACGGCTTGTTCAGCAGCACCTCGGACTTGCAGCGCCCGCACTTCGGATGGTCGTTGAGGCGCTCGGCGGGGATGCGGTTGAGGCCGTTGCAGGAGGGGCAGGGGATGAGGAGTGGGTCGGTCATGATCGGGATCCAGTGGAAAGCTGATAACTCCTAGTTGGAGACGTTTGCTCATATTTTCAATCGTGCAGTGTTTGGCTGTGAGCCTAGGCTGAGATGAACCGGTCGAGACCCGTTGGTCTGCTCGGCTGTATCGCAACTTGCGATAATTTTGATCTGTGATTAACTCCCCATAGCAGAATGCGATAAGGATGTTGCATGCATGTCATCACCGGAAAACGAATACGAGAAGCGAAGGCCAAATGGCCTAACGCAGCTACAGCACTGGACCACTGGCTGGAAGTGGCGAAAGGGAGCAAATCGCCAGATTTTGCGGCGCTGAAGGCCTTGTTTCCAGCTGTCGACAAAGTGGGTGATTTTCACGTTTTCGATATTGGCGGTAACAAGCTCAGGTTGATCGCCTATGTCAGATTTCGACCTCAAAAGTTGTACATCAGACATGTGTTGGATCATCGCGAATATGACCGCGGTAAATGGAAGGAGGCTAAGGCATGAGTGTTCTGATCAAAAAAGCCGCTGAGCACTGGGAGTTCGTTTCGCCTTTGCTGCGCAAGCCGAAAAGCGAAGACGACTACGACAGGCTCGTTCAAGCCCTTGACGAGCTGCTCGAAATGACGGGCGATGATGAGTCTCATCCTTTAATGAGTCTGGTGGATATCATCGGTGACTGGATTGAAGAATGGGATCGCGTGCATCACCCGACGCCTAAACCGCCCGGTTTTGAAGTGCTGAGGTATTTGATGCGTGAGCATGGTTTGACCCAGAGCGATTTGCCGGGTGTGGGCACTCAGTCTGTTGTTTCAGAAATCCTAAGTGGAAAGCGCCAGTTGAATCTGCGGCAGGTCCGCTGGCTGGCCGAGCACTTCAAGCTACCTGTGGACGTGTTTATCTGAAAGCAAACCAGTGTGTCCAGAGTCGTGGCATTTGCACTCTGAGCATGTCGCGCAGCTTTTTCAGCCGGCGCTGTCATCTAGCAGGTTGCCTGACGCGAGGGTGCACGGCTCCGAGACAGGAGACCGTGCGCTTCATGAGGAACAACTAATCTCCAAATGCTTACCCCACTCCGGCGGCCGTTCCGCATAGCTCTCCATTCCAGGTTGTTCCTCGAATGGATTGCTCAGCACTGCGTGCAACCGGCGCACTTCTGAATAGTCACCCTGCTCGGCAGCATCAATCGCCTTCTGCGCCAGGTAATTGCGCAGGATGTACAGCGGATTCACCGCATGCATCCGCGCGCGGCGCTGTTCTTGATCGCTTGCACCATCGCGTGCGACACGGGCGACATAGCGCTCGCCCCAGGCATCGAAACCTTTGATATCGACGAAGTCATCGCGCAGGCGAGCGATGGCCTGTTCGGCTGACTGTTCGCCCAGGCGGCGGAAGAACAGCGTGTAATCGACGCCGCTGTTCTGCATCAGTTGCAGCAGTTGTTCCAGCAGTTGCTGGTCGTCGTCCTCGGCGGTGGTGAAGCCGAAGCGGCGGCGCATCAGGTCGAGGTAATGGGCCTGGAACAGCGGCAGGTACAGGCCGAGGGTTTCGCGCAGGGCTTCGACGCTGATGAACGGCGTCAGGGCCTGCGCCAGGGCGCTGAGGTTCCACTGGCCGACCGGCACTTGATTGCTGAAGGAGTAGCGGCCCTGATCGTCGGAGTGGTTGCAGATGAAGTTCGCGTCGAAATCGTCGAGGAAGGCGAACGGGCCGAAGTCGAAGGTGATGCCGAGGATCGACATGTTGTCGGTGTTCATCACGCCGTGGCAGAAGCCGTAGGCCTGCCATTTGGCGATCAGTTCGGCGTTGCGCTCGACGATCTCGCGGAACATCGCCAGATAGGGTTCCGGCTGTTCCAGGCATTCGGCGTAGTGCATCGCCAACACGTGCTCGCCGAGCTGCTTCTGCTGTTCGGGGCGCTTGGTGTAATAGAAGTATTCGAAGTGGCCGAAACGGATGTGGCTCGGCGCCAGGCGCAGCACCATCGCGGCGCGTTCCTGTTTCTCACGCCAGACCGGGGTGTCGGAGCCGATCACGCAGGCGGCGCGTGAAGACGGGATGTTCAGCGCATGCAGCGCTTCGGACGCGAGAAACTCGCGGATCGACGAGCGCAGTACCGCGCGACCATCGCCCATCCGCGAGAACGGCGTCTGCCCGGCGCCCTTCAGATGCAAGTCCCAGTGCTCGCCGGCCGCGTTGTAGACCTCGCCCAGCAACAACCCGCGGCCATCGCCCAGTTGCGGGGTGTAGCCGCCGAACTGATGCCCGGAATAGACCATCGCCCGCGGCTCGGCATCGGCCCACAACTTGTGGCCGCCGAACAGCTCGGCAAATTCCTGGGTGTCAGCCACCGCCGGGTCCAGATCCAGCAGCGCCAGGGCCGCAGGGCTGGCCACGACCAGTCGCGGATTGTCGATCGGTTCGGGCAGCACGTGGGCCGAGAACGCATCGCCCAGGCGGGCGAAGCGGTTGTCGAAGGTCAGTTCGTCGAGGGATTTCAAGGACCGGCTCCAGCAGAATGTCCGAGCATTCTGCTGGGATTAGCCGGGTTAGTCGAGTTTGGCCGGCGGCGGTTCCTGCAACGGTTTCTGGTCGTCGCTGACCGGCACGATGGTTTTGGTTTCCGGCTCGATCGGCACCATCTTGTATTCCTGACCGTGGAGGTTCTTCAGGTAAACCTCCATCTGGCGGAACGAGATGTTGATGTGCTGCTTCTTGAACTCGCGGTTGATGAAGCGGTTGACCTCATCGAGTACTGGGTTGCGGTCGCCGAGATCGCGCACATGCATGCGCAGTTCGTGGTCGAGGGTGCTTTCGCCGAAGTTGAGGAAATACACGTGCGGCTCGGGTTCCTTGAGCACGCGCGGGTTTTCCCGGGCGGCCTTGAGCAGCAGTTCCTTGACCAGATCCAGATCCGAGCCGTAATCGACGCCGAGTTTCAGGGTCACCCGGGTGATGGTGTCGGTCAGCGACCAGTTGATCAGTTGCCCGGTGATGAACGTCTTGTTCGGGACAATGATGTCCTTGCGGTCGAAGTCGGTGATGGTTGTGGCGCGGATGCGGATCTTGCTCACCGTGCCCGACAGGTTGCCGATGGTGATGGTGTCGCCGATCCGCACCGGGCGCTCGAACAGGATCATGATGCCGGAGATGAAGTTCGCGAAGATCTCCTGCATGCCGAAACCGAGGCCCACCGACAGCGCCGCCACCAGCCATTGCAACTTGTCCCAGCTCACGCCGAGGGTCGACAGGGTCGAGACGAAACCGACCCCGGCGATCACGTACGACAGCAGCGTCGTGGTCGCGTACGCACTGCCTTGAGCCAGATTGAGTTTCGAAAGCACAAACACTTCAAGCAGGCCCGGCAAGTTGCGCGCGAGCGCAAAGGTGATGCCGATGATGATCAGTGCGCCGAGCATGTCGCCGATGCTGATCGGCACCATGCTCATGTTGGCGCCGGTGCCGCTGGTGTATTCGTAGAGGGTGATGTTGTCGAGGTACGAGAACACAGTGATCAGGTCGGCCCAGACCCAGTACAGCGCGGCGATGAAACCGCCGAGCAGCGCCAGACGGATCAGGCGCAGGGACTGTTCGTTGACCTTTTCGATGTCCAGGGTCGGCTCTTCAATCACCGCTTCGCCGTCGCCGGCTTCCTTCGCGGCCTGACGTTTGGCCAGGGCGCGCTGGTAAGCCAGACGACGTGCCGCGACCGCGAGACCACGGACGAAGGTGGCTTCGATCACCAGCCAGAACATCAGCAGGTACAACGTGTTGATCAAGCGGTCACTGAGCTTCAGCGCGGTGTAGTAGTAGCCGAAGCACACGGCGACGAACAGCGCGATGGGCAGCAGGGTGAACATCACACCCACGGCCTTGCGGAACAGCGAGGCGTTTTCGTGGGTCGGGCTGCTGATCAGCAGGCGGCTGAGTAGCCATGCCATCAGGGCGTAGCAGGTCAGCACCACCGGCATGCCCAGCACATCGTCGGCCAGCGCCGCCGGTTGCAGTTCGGCAACCGCCACCACCGCCACCAGTGCCATGACCACCAGCCCGAGGCGACGCACCCAGCCTTGCAGGAATTCGACCTGCGGCTTTTCCCAGCGGAAGTGCAGTTCAGCCACGCCACCCGGCGCGAGAATCCGGTAAGCGGTGTAGAACACCAGCCACGCCTGGGCCATTTGCAGCAGCGCCGCGCCCATGTTGGCGTTCTGCCCGCGGGCGTCGATCTGCAACGCCAGCCCGCATAGCGCCAGGCCCAGCGCCACCGGCATCGCCAGCAGAATATTGATCAGGATCGCCTGGGGTGTGTGCCACTGGCTGTCACGCTTGAAGTGGCCGATGTCCTGGTGAACCTTGTTCAAGCGCGAATACAACTGCTTGCGGCGCCACAGCAGCGCGCCGATCAGCAGCGCCAGCGGCAGGAACAACAGCGGTCGCTGGGTCAGGCCATCGGTCAGTTCGCTGAAGCTTGAGGCCAGCGGCAACGTGTCGATCTGACGCTTCAGTCGCTCCGGTACGCCGCGCATCCATTCGGTGTCCAGCGGCTTGTTGCTCGGAATCCAGAACATCTGCTCATCGAGGGTTGCGCGCAGGCTTTGCGCGGTGCTCAGCAGTTGTTTCTGGTTCAGTTGCAGGGTGATCGATTCGTTGAGCATCGCGCTCAGTTCGCGACTCAGCCGTTCCAGCAGATCGACGCGAGTGTTGGCCAGCTCCAGCAGACTCTTGCGCAGTTGTGGCGTGACTTGCTCCGGCGGCTGGGTGGAAAGCAGGTTGTCGACGTACGTCGCCGGATTGCTCAGCTGTTCGCGCTGCTGGTTGATTTCGAACTGGTACAGGCGAATGTCGGCGATCTGATCCGCCAGGTCGCGGTCGACCTTGAGGCGCGGCAGCGCCTGTTTCTGTTTATAGAGAATCTTCGACAGCAGCAGGCTGCCCTTGAGCACGTTGATCTGTTCGTCGAGGGCCGAATCGCTCTGGGTCACGCTGTCCAATTGTTGCTTGGTCTGCAGGTTCTGTTGGGTCAGTTCGTTGAGGCGGTCGGTGCTCTTGAGCAGGTAGTCGGAGAGCTTGAGGTTGGCCGCGCTTTCCGTGGCGAGCAGGGTGCTGCTGCCGGACTTCTGTGCCTCGATCGACTGCTGCGTCACGGTTTCCTGCGAAAGGGTCAGACGCTTCTGGTTGATCAGGGTTTGCAGTTCCTGGATCTCGCGGTCCAGACGGTCGGACTTTTCCGAGAGCAGGTCATGCTGGCTGTTGCCCAGATCCTGCAACTGGTTGTTGCCGGCCAGCTCCTGACGGCGCAGCGGGATCAGCGCGTTCAAGGCGGCCAGTTCGGCGTTGAGCAGGTCGCGCTGCTCAGCGCTGACGGTCTTGCCGGCGTCCTTGCCGGTCTTGAGGATGTTGTTGATCTGCTGGATGCGCGTCTGGCTGCTGGAAATCTCGGCCTGGGCACGCTCGGGGCGGGTCTGGGCGGTGATGATCAGGCTGTTGGCGTCGGCCAGGGCCTTTTGCAGATCGCTTTGCTGGGTCGAGCGCTCGGTGAGCATCTGCTCCAGCTGCTGGATGTTTTCCTTGGGAAAGCGCTGCGCTACCGGTACCACGGCGCTGGCCTTGAGGCGGGTCAGTTCGCGCGAATTCTCGATGGTCTGCTTCGGCGCAGTGGCCAGCTGCTGTTTGAGGTCGATCAGCTTCTGCTCGTAGTCACGCCGGTTGTTGAGCTGGTTCAGCGTGTTTTGCAGGACCGTCTGCAGGGCCTTCTTGTCGGCCTCGGGCAGTTTGCTGTCGGTGAGTTTATCCAGGCTGGCCTGCACGGCGTCGCTGGACGGCGGTTCGGCGGCTTGCAGCGGGCCGACGGAAAGACTCAGGCCCAGCAGGGCCGCGAGGAAAAAGGAGCGCAGGGTAGGCATAGAGACCGGTCAAGCAAGTGAGAGTGGACGCAGTTTAGAGGAAGAGCCCGGGGCCCGGGCGACTTCCTTCGGGGAATCTGACGCCCACTTTGCCGATCTTGTTCCCGTCCATGACCGCAACCGTCCAGTGGGTGTTGTTCCATTCCACCTGGTCGCCAACGATCGGTGCACCGCCGACTTTCTGGGCGATGAAGTGGCCCAGGGTCATGTCCGGATCGATGCCTTCGGCGGGCAGGCCGTACAGGGCAGCAACCGCTTTGAGCTGGGCATCTCCTTCGAGTACGAAGTCGCCGAAGAAGCGCAGATCGAGGCCGCGTTGCGGCGCCTGGCTGAACAGTTTTCCGAGGGCCGGAAGGTTGTGTTCATGGCCGATAACACACAGCAAATCATCGACTTCCAGCACCGTACTACCCGACGGATGGAGCAGTTGCTGGCCACGAAACAGGGCGGCGATACGTGTGCCTTCGGGCATTTTCAGCTCGCGAAGGGGCGAACCGATGCACCATTTTTCCGCGCCGAGCTTGTAAACGAACAGCTCCCACTCGCTGGTGACGTGCACTTCGAGGGCGGCGCGGGAGATCGGCGCCGGCTCCGGCGGCACCGTCACCTTGAGCAGCTTGGCCACCCACGGCAGGCTCGTGCCCTGCACCAGCAGCGACACCAGCACGATAAAGAAGGCGAGGTTGAAGTACAGCTGCGCATTCGGCAGCCCGGCCATCAGCGGGAACACCGCCAGGATGATCGGTACCGCGCCACGCAGGCCTACCCAGGAAATGAAGGCTTTCTCGCGACCGTGGAAGGCCTTGAACGGCAGCAACCCGACCAGCACCGACAGCGGCCGAGCGAACAGAATCATCCACAGCGCCAAGCCCAAGGCAGGCACGGCGATCGGCAGCAGATCATGCGGAGTGACCAGCAGTCCCAGCACCAGGAACATGCCGATCTGCGCCAGCCACGCCATGCCGTCGAGCATGTGCAGGATGCCGTGGCGGCTGCGAACCGGGCGGTTGCCGATCACCAGACCGCACAGGTACACGGCGAGGAAGCCGCTGCCGTGCAGGGCGTTGGTCAGGGCGAACACCACCAGACCGCCGGCGATCACTAGGATCGGATACAGGCCAGCGGCCAGATTGATCCGGTTGACCAGTTGCAGCATCAGCCAGCCACCGCCCAGACCGATCACACCGCCGATGCCGAACTCGCGGATCAGGTGAGTCAACAGGCTCCAGTGCAGGCCGGTCTGGCCGCTGGCGAGCATGTCGATCAGGGTCACGGTGAGGAACACCGCCATCGGGTCGTTGCTGCCGGATTCGATTTCCAGGCTGGCGGTTACCCGTTCGTTCAGCCCTTTGCCGCCAAGCAGTGAGAACACCGCCGCGGCGTCCGTGGAACCGACGATGGCGCCGATCAGCAGGCCTTGAATCAGGTTGAGGTCGAACAGCCACGCAGCGGCCATGCCGGTGAGGCCGGTGGTGATGAGTACCCCGACCGTCGCAAGTGACAATGCCGGCCACAAGGCCACGCGGAAACTGGACACCCGGGTGCGCAAGCCGCCGTCGAGCAGGATCACTGCCAGAGCGAGGTTGCCGACCAGATAGGCCGTCGGGTAGTTATCGAAAATGATGCCGCCACCATCGACCCCGGCAGTCATGCCGACCGCGAGGATGATCACCAGAATCGGGATGCCGAGACGGGAAGACAGGGAGCTGACAAGAATGCTTGCGCCTACCAGCAACGCGCCGATCAAGAACAGGCTGTTGATGGTCGTCGCATTCAAAGGCAGTACTCCAGAAGCGGAAAGACGGGCACAAACTGACCATGCAGTCTGCGTGCCAGCGATTCTAACCTGTTGAAATGTGATGCTGTCAAAAAGCTTTTTCAGCTTTGCGCATGATCGTTCCCACGCAGAGCGTGGAAACGATCAACGCAGAGAGCGGCTGCATTCCCCCGCAGACGGTTCGATGCCTCGACGTGGGAACGATCAACGCAGAGGGTTAGAGGCTAAACCGCCCAACCATATTGTTCAGATCCAGCGCCAATCGCGACAGCTCATTACTCGCCGCACTGGTCTGATTCGCGCCGGTCGCCGACTGCACCGACAGATCGCGGATGTTCACCAGGTTGCGATCCACTTCCCGCGCCACTTGTGCCTGCTCTTCAGCAGCGCTGGCGATCACCAGGTTGCGCTCGTTGATTTCGACGATGGCCGTGTTGATCGTGTCCAGCGACAGACCGGCGCCACGGGCGATGTTCAGGGTCGACTCGGCGCGCTCGGTGCTGTTGCGCATCGAGTCCACGGCGTGTTCGGTGCCGCTCTGGATGCTGCCGATCATGCGCTCGATCTCGCTGGTCGACTGCTGGGTGCGGTGCGCCAGGGCACGAACTTCGTCAGCCACCACGGCAAAACCACGACCGGCTTCACCGGCACGGGCCGCTTCGATCGCGGCGTTCAGTGCCAGCAGGTTGGTCTGGTCGGCCAGGCCACGGATCACGTCCAGTACCTTGCCGATGTCGCGGGATTCGTTGGCCAGGTCGCCGATCAGGGTCGCGGTGCTCTGCACGTCGGCGCTCATGCGTTCGATGGCGCTGACGGTTTCCTGCACCAGGTCGCGGCCGTCGCCGGCGGAGGTGGTGGCGTTCTTCGAGGCTTCGGACGTGCTGACCGCGTTGCGCGCAACTTCTTCTACGGCGCTGGTCATCTCGTTGACCGCGGTGGCGGCCTGCTCGATTTCGTTGTTCTGCTGGGTCAGGCCACGGGCGCTTTCGTCGGTGACGCTGTTCAGCTCTTCGGCGGCGGAGGCCAGTTGGGTGGCCGAGCCGGAAATCCGCTGCAGGGTGTCGCGCAGCTTCGATTGCATCTTGGCCATGGCTGCCAGCAGGCGCCCGGCTTCGTCGGTGCCGTCAACGTGGATCGGCTGGGTCAGGTTGCCTTCGGCGATGGTTTCCGCCGCATCCAGTGCCTTGGCAATTGGCTTGGTAATGCTGCTGGTCAACAGCCAGGCGAACAACAAAGTCAGGCCGGTGGCGATGATTAACAGGGTCACGACCAGATTAAACGACATCGAATACTGATCAGTGGCGCCCTGATTGGTCTCGGCGATCTGTTGGGTGTTGATCTCCAGCAAACGCGCGAGAGCGGTATTCACCGCTTCGGAATTGGCGAGCAAATCGGTGTTGAGCATCTGCCGCAGTTCGTCGATCTGATTGTTGCGCGACAGAGTCTTCATCCGGTCTTCGAGCTGGCGGTACTGCGCCAGCAACTGCACGTACTGATCGTAAGCCGCGCGTTCTTGCGGGCCATCGATCAGCGGCTCGTAGGCGCGTTGCGCGTCGGTGATCTGCCGGTTGCGCAAATCGAACAGCTCGATGGTTTTTTGCTGGACGTCTGGCTCACGGTTGATCAGCAACCGATACGACAGCACGCGCAGGCGCAGGGTCAACTGGGTAAATTCGTCGAGGGCCTTGATCGAAGGCACGCTGGCCGTGGCGATGTCTTCGCCTGCTGCGCGGATTTTGCTCATCTGATTCAGGGCGAACACGCCGAGAATCAGCATCAGACCGCCGATCAGGGCAAAGCCGGTGAACGCCCGGGGGGCGATGTTCATATTACGAAGGGACATGGAGGCGGATACCAGGGAAGGGCCGCATCCGTGCGGGCTGAGACTGCTGTTGGGTGACTTATCGGTCAGGCGGATGAACTCTTTAGTCCATGTGCGTATTTGTCGCATCCGTACGCAAGCGACGAAGTGCAGGAACCAGATCGGCAGATGACAGTCTCTAAGACTCGCAAGAACGGTCGAGCCGCCAGGAAAATCAAGGCCTTGCGCCGGTTTAACCCTGGCGTCAACGACGACTTTTCTTTATCGTACGCGCCCTTTGAAAAAGCCCTGGAAGATCAAAATGTTGGAAGCATCCCTCAGCCAATTGGAACAGCTCGTCAGCGACCTGGTGCAACAGAACCAGACCCTGTCGGAAACCAACCAGACCCTGTCCACGGAACTGGCCCAGGCCAAGGATGAAAACGAAAGCCTGCAACTGAGCCTGATGGAACAGGAAGAAAAGCACGGCGCCACCGCCGCGCGCATCCAGGCCCTGGTTGATCGCGTCAACGCAGGCCCTGTCAGCGCATGAACCACGGCACAGCAGGGGTAAAAGTCATCTCCATCATGGGGGAGGACTATTCGATCAAGGCACCGGCCGGGGAAGAACAGACCCTGCTGGACGCCGCCTTGATGCTCAAGGCCGCACTGGCCGACACCAAGCGCAAATACCCGACGCTGATCGGCGACCGCCTGCTGGTGCTGGCGGCGATGAATCTGTGCTCGCAGCAGATTGAAATGAAGAAGCAGCATCAGGAAGAACTCGAGCGTTACCAAGAGCAAGTCAGCGCCACGGTCGAGACCATCGCCAAGACCATCAATCAGGGTTGATGGGGTTGCGCACAACCAAAGAATAAGATTGTCGATTGCGTTGTATACAATCGGCACGGCTGTTGCAGTGTTTCAGCCTCTTATTCTTTGGGGGTGCTCCATGCAGTTCTGGCGTCGCAGTATTCAATGGCAGCTGATCCTCGGTATGGGCACTGCCCTGCTGGTCAGCATTCTGATCGTGGTTGGCATTTATACCCTGGTGGTCAACCGCCTCGCCCAGAGCTATCTGGTCGAACAGGCGCTGCCGTCGAGCATCGAAGCGACGCGCAACGACATCGAACGAATTCTCGTTCAACCCCTCACCGCCGCCAAGGACATCGCCAGCAACACGATGGTCCGCGACTGGCTGGCCAACGGTGAAGATTCCGCAAAAACGGCGGGCTTCGCGCAGTATCTGGAAGGCATCCGCGCCGAACACAAGGCGTTTACCGCGCTGATCATCGGCACCGAATCCAATCACTACATCACTGAAAAGGGCCTGGATCGCACCCTCAGCCGATCCAAACCGGCCGATGCGTGGTTCTACTCTTTCCTCGACAGCAACCAGCCGCGAACCCTGAACATCGACAACGACGGGGCCACCGGGGAGCTGGCGCTGTTCATCGATTTGAAGGTGGAGCAGGCCGGCAAAGTGGTCGGCGTGGCGGGTCTTGGATTGAGCATGAAAGAACTGTCGGAGCTGATCCACAATTTCAGTTTCGGCGAACGCGGGAAGGTCTATCTCGTGCGTTCCGATGGTTTGATCCAGGTCCATCCCGAGGCACAGTTCAGCGGCAAGCGCACCTTGAGCGAGCAGATCGGCGGCTCGGCGGCACAAGCGGTCATGGGCCATAAAGTCGCCGCCAACAGCAGCTTCCAGCGCGACGGCGAAGACTTCCTCGCCTTCAGCCTGCCTTTGCGCGACCTCGGCTGGACGCTGGTGGCCGAAGTGCCACAGTCGCAGATCTACGCCGAAGCCCGCCGGGCGATGTGGATGAGCAGCGGCATCGGTCTGGCGGTGGCGCTGGTTTGCCTGGCGCTGGTGATCTGGCTGGCTCAGGGATTGGTGCGACCGATTCGTCAGGTAACAGCTGCGCTGGTAGCAATCGGTAGCGGTGGTGGAGATTTGACCCATCGGTTAGATTCCAGCCGCGCCGATGAACTGGGCGACCTCGCCCGGGGCTTCAACCGTTTCCTCGACAGCCAGCGCGGGATGATCGGCGAAGTGCTGACCACCAGCGAGCGTCTGCGTGTTGCCGTCGGCCAGGTGGCCCGGGTTGTGGATAACACCGCCGAGCGCTCAGGTCGCCAGCAGGAAATGACCGACATGGTCGCCACCGCCGTCCACGAGATGGGCCTGACGGTGCAGGAAATCGCCCAGAACGCCGGCAACGCGGCGCTTGCCTCGCAAACGGCGCGCGATGAAGCGATGCAGGCGCGGGAAGTGGTCGGCGGGTCGATTCGCCATATAGAAAGCATGTCCGATGAAATCGGCGTCGCGGCGGGCGCGGTGGGGGAGCTGGCGCATCAGGTGGCCTCGATCGATCAGGTGCTCGCGGTGATTCGTGGTGTTTCCGAGCAGACCAATCTGTTGGCGTTGAATGCGGCAATTGAAGCGGCGCGAGCCGGGGACATGGGGCGTGGTTTTGCGGTGGTGGCGGATGAAGTCCGCACCTTGGCGCGACGGACTCAGGCGTCTACCGACGAGATTCAGCAGATGATCGGCAGCCTCAAGCAGGGGGCGGAGAATGCGGTGTCATCGATGCGCACCGGGCAGGCCGCGACTGGCACCGGGGTTGAATCGAGCCAGCGTACGGGGGCGTCTTTGACCGCGATTACCGGGCAGGTCGAGCGCATCAGTGACATGAACCATCAGGTGGCGACGGCGACCGAGGAGCAGTCGGCGGTGACCGAGGAGATCAACCGCAATGTGCAGGGGATTTCCGATCTGGCCCGGGCGACGGCGGGGGAGGTTCGGGCGTGTCGGGAGGATTGTCAGATGTTGCAGCGGTTGGCGGATGATCTGGCGCGGCAGATGGGTGGGTTCAAACTATCTTGATTGATCGTTCCGACGCTCTGCGTGGGAATGCAGCCCCGGACGCTCCGCGTCCTCTCAAGATCGTGACGCAGAGCGTCACAGGAGGCATTCCCACGCGGAGCGTGGGAACGACACCGTGGGATCAGAACCACGCATCCTGCATTGCCAGACACGTATCATCCCGCGCCTCCAGCAACGTCAGCTCATGCTGGCACCCCGGCACTTCCCACGTCAGAAAATACCGTGCCGCCTGCAACTTGCCCTTATAGAAGTCGGCATCCGCCGCATTCCCCTTGGCCAACCCTTCCTTGGCCCTAATCGCCTGCTCCAGCCAGCGCCAGCCAATCACCGCGTGCCCGAACACCTTCAGGTACAACGCCGAATTCGCCAGGCTGCTGTTGACCTTGCCTTGAGCCAGATCCGTCAGCAAGCTGATGGTCACGCTCTGCAGGCGCGCCACCAGTTTCTCCAGCGGCTCACGCAGTGTGGTCAACGATTCGTACGCCACCGCGCGCTCGGCGGTGTCGGCAATCAGGCGAATCAGTTGCTTGAGCCCGGCGCCACCGTTCTGCGCCAGTTTGCGCCCGAGCAAGTCCAGCGACTGAATGCCGTGAGTGCCTTCGTGGATCGGGTTCAGGCGGTTGTCGCGGTAGTACTGCTCCACCGGGTATTCGCGGGTGTAACCGTGGCCGCCGAGAATCTGGATCGCCAGTTCGTTCGCTTTCAGGCAAAACTCGGACGGCCAGGATTTGACGATCGGCGTCAGCAAATCCAGCAGTTCATGGGCCTGTTTGCGTTCGGCCTCGGTTTCCAGCGTGGTGGTGTCATCGAACAGCCGTGCCGCATACAGACCGAGATCGAAAGCACCTTCGACGTAGGATTTCTGCGTCAGCAGCATGCGTCTGACATCGGCGTGCTGAATGATCGCCACCGGCGCCGTCGTCGGGTCCTTGCTGTCCGGCACCCGGCCCTGCGGACGTTCGCGAGCGTATTCCAGCGAGTACAGATAACCGGCATAACCAAGCATCACCGCGCCCATGCCGACACCGATCCGCGCCTCGTTCATCATCTGGAACATGTAGCTCAAGCCATGATGCGGCTTGCCCACCAGATAACCGACACACTCGCCGTTATCGCCGAAGTTCAGCGCCGTGGACGTCGTGCCGCGCCAGCCCATCTTGTGGAACAGCCCGGCGAGCAGCACGTCGTTGCGCTTGCCGAGGCTGCCGTCATCGTTGACCAGAAACTTGGGCACGATAAACAGCGAAATGCCCTTCACCCCGGCCGGCGCGTCCGGCAGCTTGGCCAGCACCATGTGCACGATGTTTTCCGAGAGCGGGTGATCGCCGCCGGAAATGAAGATCTTGTTGCCCTTGAGGCGATAAGTGCCGTCGGACGCAGGCTCGGCGCGGGTACGAATATCCGACAGTGACGAACCTGCATGGGGTTCGGTCAGGGCCATGGTGCCGAAGAAGCGGCCGTCGATCATCGGTTGCAGGAAGCGTTGCTTCTGCTCTTCGGTGCCGAAACTTTCGATCAGGTTGGCGGCGCCCATGGTCAGGAACGGGTATGAGGTCGACGCCGCGTTGGCCGACTGGAAGTGGGCGAAGCAGGCTTGGGACAACAATGTAGGAAGTTGCATGCCGCCGGCGTCGAAACTGCGTGCAGCGTTGAGGAATCCGGCTTCGAGGAAGGCATCCACCGCCGGTTTCACTTCGGGAATCAGAATCGCCTGACCGTTCTCGTAGCGCGGCTCGTTCTCGTCGCCCTTGCGGTTGTGCGGTGCGAAGTACTTCTCGGCGATGTTGCGCGCCGTGCCGATGGCGGCATCGAAGGTTTCGCGGTTGTGCTCGGCAAACCGCTCGCGCCGGGTCAGGCCCTCGGCATCGAGGACTTCGTACAGCTCGAAAGCCAGATTGCGGGAACTGAGCAGCGTCTCGGACATGGCGGCCTACCTTTTTTTGGAATGGGCCGAGTCTAGGCGTGCGAATAAAGGCTGAACAGGAAGATTGATAACGGTGATGGAGAGGCCAAAAAAATGGTCGCCGGTGAGGGCGCCCATTTCTAAGTTCCTGACGGAGTGTTGATCGTTCCCACGCTCTGCGTGGGAATGCAGCCCCGGACGCTCTGCGTCCCATCGGTGCCAGGCTTGAAATCGGCAGCGTGGCTGGAACGCGGAGCGTCCCTTGAGGCATTCCCACGCAGAGCGTGGGAACGATCAGCAGCGGAGTCGCTGATTAACCGATGGTCATCAGGCTGGCGTTACCGCCCGCTGCCGCAGTGTTGACGCTCAGCGCGCGCTCGATCACCAGACGCTCCAGCGCAATGTTGGTCTCGCCCTGGGACAGGCCCTGAACTCCAACGATGGCGCCGGCACGCTTGGCGATCTGCTGGCAGACCGCACGCAACTGGTCGGAATGGCCGTGATGCAGAACCGCATCGAACACCACGTCGTCCTTGTTCCAGTCGGAAACCAGTTTGATCCGCGCCTGAATGTCCTTCGGCAGGCGTGCGAACAATGCCTTGCTGGTGTCGGATTCCGGCCAGACCGCCGAACCGCCCACCGCCAGTACCGCCGCGAGCTGGGTCAGCAGATCACCTTCGATGTCCGCCAGGCACAGCACGTGCTCGCGCGGCAGGATCGCGTAGCTGTTCTTCTCGCCGGTCGGGCCGGCCAGTACGCGGGTGATACCGCTTTGCGACTGGGCCGCGTACTGCACGCACAGGGTGCTCAGATCAGCGAACTTGTTGCTGTCGGCCCAGGCTTTCAGAGCGGTCAGCGGTTTGCTCATGGCGTCGCGCAGACGAACGTCCGGTGCCACGGCAGCATCACCGCGAGCGAAGGATTGTTCGATGGCATCGGTAGGACGCGTCGACAGCAGACGGTACAGGTACAGCGGGCCACCGGCTTTAGGGCCAGTACCCGACAGGCCTTCGCCACCGAACGGCTGAACGCCGACCACGGCACCCACGATGTTGCGGTTGACGTAGACGTTACCGGCGTTGACGTTGTCGATCACCTTGGCGATCGTCTCGTCGATGCGGGTATGCACGCCGAGGGTCAGGCCGTAACCGGAGGCGTTGATCTGGGCGATCAACTGGTCGATCTCTTTACGCTTGTAGCGCACCACGTGCAGCACCGGACCGAAGATCTCGCGTTGCAGCTCATCGAAGCTTTCCAGCTCGATCAGGGTCGGCATGACGAAGGTGCCGCGTTTGACTTCCTCGGTATCGGCGATGGCCACCTGGTACACGTTGCGACCTTTGTCGCGCATGCCCTGGATGTGCTTCTCGATACCGGCCTTGGCTTCGGCGTCGATCACCGGGCCGATGTCCACGGACAGGCGCTCCGGGTTGCCGAGACGGCTTTCAGCCATCGCACCTTTAAGCATTTCGATGACGCGATCTGCGGAATCTTCCTGCAAGCACAGGACGCGCAGGGCCGAGCAACGCTGACCGGCGCTGTCGAAGGCCGACGACACCACGTCGATCACCACCTGTTCGGTCAGTGCCGAAGAGTCGACGATCATCGCGTTCTGGCCGCCGGTTTCGGCGATCAGCGGAATCGGACGGCCCTGGTTGTCGAGGCGACCGGCGATGTTGCGTTGCAGCAGACGCGCGACTTCGGTGGAGCCGGTGAACATCACGCCTTTGACGCGCTCATCGCCCACCAGACCGGCACCGACGGTTTCACCGCGACCCGGCAGCAGTTGCAGCACGCCTTCCGGGATCCCGGCTTCGAGCAGCAGGCGCACGGCTTGTGCAGCCACCAGCGGAGTCTGTTCGGCCGGTTTGGCCAGCACCGGGTTACCGGCGGCCAGTGCGGCGGCGACCTGACCGCTGAAGATCGCCAGCGGGAAGTTCCACGGGCTGATGCAGACCACCGGGCCCAGTGGGCGGTGGGCGTCGTTGCTGAAATCGTTGCGCGCCTGCACCGCGTAGTAACGCAGGAAGTCGACGGCTTCGCGGACTTCGGCGATGGCGTTGGCGAAGGTCTTGCCGGCTTCGCGGGCCAGCAGGCCCATCAGCGGCTGGATCTCGCCTTCCATCAGGTCAGCGGCGCGTTCCAGAATCGCGGCACGTTCGGCGGGCGGGGTGGCTTGCCAGATCGGAGCGGCGTTCAGGGCGCATTGAATGGCGTTGTCGACGTCTTCGACGGTGGCTTCCTGTACGTGGCCGACCACGTCACGCAGATCGGACGGGTTCAGCACCGGTGCCGGCGCTTCGTTGCTGGAGGCGCAACCGAGCATCGGCGCGGCTTTCCAGTTGTTGTGCGCGGTGGCCAGCAGGGCGCAGGACAGCGAGGCCAGACGATGTTCGTTGGCCATGTCGATGCCGCTGGAGTTGGCGCGTTCGGAACCGTACAGGTCACGCGGCAGCGGAATGCGCGGGTGCGGCAGGCCGAAACCACCTTCCACGGTCGCCATCTGCTCGATCTGCGCAACTGGATCGGCCACCAGTTCCTGGATCGAAATCGACTGGTCGGCAATGCGATTGACGAACGAGGTGTTGGCGCCGTTTTCCAGCAGACGACGTACGAGGTACGCCAGCAGGGTTTCGTGGGTGCCGACCGGAGCGTACACGCGGCACGGACGGTTCAGCTTGCCTTCGGAAACCTTGCCTACAACCTGCTCGTACAACGGTTCGCCCATGCCGTGCAGGCACTGGAATTCGTACTGGCCCGGGTAATAGTTCTGACCGGCAATGTGATAAATCGCCGACAGAGTGTGGGCGTTGTGCGTGGCGAACTGCGGGTAGATGACTTCCGGTACCGACAGCAGTTTGCGGGCGCAGGCGATGTAGGAAACGTCGGTGTACACCTTGCGGGTGTAGACCGGATAGCCTTCCAGGCCTTCGACCTGGGCACGCTTGATTTCGCTGTCCCAGTACGCGCCTTTCACCAGGCGGATCATCAGGCGATGACGGCTGCGGCGAGCCAGGTCGATCACGTAGTCGATCACGTACGGGCAACGTTTCTGGTAGGCCTGGATCACGAAACCGATGCCGTTCCAGCCGGTCAGTTGCGGCTCGAAGCACAGGCGCTCGAGCAGATCCAGCGACAGCTCCAGGCGGTCGGCTTCTTCGGCGTCGATGTTCAGGCCGATGTCGTATTGCTTGGCCAGCAGGGTCAGCGACAGCAGGCGCGGGTACAGCTCGTCCATCACGCGCTCGTACTGGGCGCGGCTGTAACGCGGGTGCAGGGCCGACAGTTTGATCGAGATGCCCGGGCCTTCATAAATCCCACGGCCGTGGGACGCTTTGCCGATCGAGTGAATGGCTTGTTCGTACGAGGCCAGGTACTTCTGGGCGTCGTGTTCGGTCAGCGCCGCTTCACCAAGCATGTCGTAGGAATAACGGAAGCCTTTGGCTTCGAACTTGCTCGCGTTGGCCAGTGCTTCGGCGATGGTTTCGCCGGTCACGAACTGCTCGCCCATCAGGCGCATGGCCATGTCGACGCCCTTGCGGATCATCGGCTCGCCGCTCTTGCCGATGATGCGGCTCAGGGACGAAGTCAGGCCGGCTTCGTTGTGGGTGGAGACCAGTTTGCCGGTCAGCAGCAAGCCCCAGGTCGCCGCGTTGACGAACAGCGACGGGCTGTTGCCCAGGTGCGGCTGCCAGTTGCCGGTGCTGATCTTGTCGCGGATCAGTGCATCGCGAGTGCCCTTGTCCGGGATACGCAGCAGCGCTTCGGCCAGGCACATCAGTGCCACGCCTTCCTGGGACGACAGGGAAAATTCCTGCAGCAGGCCCTGAACAATGCCTGCACGACCGCCGGCACTCTTCTGGTTACGCAGTTTTTCCGCGATGGTTGCGGCGAGTTTGTTGGTGGCTTCGGCCATCGGTGCCGGCAGGCGAGCCTGCTCGATCAGCATCGGCACCACTTCCGGCTCAGGGCGACGGTAAGCGGCGGTGATCGAGGCGCGCAGCACCGATTGCGGCAGGATGCTTTCGGCGAATTCGAGGAAACATTGATGAGCGTGATCGGTGTGGACTTCGCCCGCGTCGTCGGCGTCCTTGGCGGTCAAACCGTTCAGCTCGGTCAGGGTTGCACCACCCTCGAGTTTTTCCAGGTAATTGAAAATTGCCTGCTTGATCAGCCAGTGCGGTGTGCGATCAATCGAGGTTGCGGCGGCCTTCAGGCGCTCGCGGGTCGGGTCGTCAAGTTTGACCCCAAGGGTGGTGGTAGCCATATTTTTATCCTCATAGGTGCCGCAGTTGCGCGACAACAGCTGGCGGCAAGATTAGCCGCGAGCCGAAAGAGGTGCAACCGGGTGCAACCCTTTTTTGTCGGAATATTCGGCAACTCGTCAGGAAATAATTTCTGGTACGAAAGTGCCGCTCCTGCTTGGTGCTTTTGCTTCTAGCAAAGGCCCCTGACTGCGCTAAAAGGGAGCAAAAAACCGACTTTTCGGGATAATTCCGATTAGGTGCAACTAATTCTCAAGAAACTGGTTGCACCTGTTTTAGTTTGTTGAATAGGATTCGCGCCCAAGGTGCAACCGGGGAAAACCCGGTGTACCGGCCAATGGCTTTCCTGGGGAAACATTGGTCATAAATGCGCGGCCGTGCGAATCGTCTGTCAGACGTCAGTCTGCAAACGGTGCAACCGCCGCCGCTACATAAAAACAAAGCCAGGGCACGTACGTAATGAGCGCAAGCAATCCAACCCTGATCACGTTCGTGATCTACATCGCAGCAATGGTGCTGATCGGCTTCATGGCCTATCGCTCCACCAACAACCTTTCCGACTATATTCTGGGCGGCCGCAGCCTGGGCAGCGTGGTGACCGCATTGTCCGCCGGCGCTTCCGACATGAGCGGCTGGTTGCTGATGGGCCTGCCGGGTGCCATCTACATGTCCGGCCTGTCCGAAAGCTGGATCGCCATCGGCCTGATCGTCGGTGCCTACCTGAACTGGCTGTTCGTCGCCGGTCGTCTGCGGGTTCAAACCGAACACAACGGCGATGCCCTGACCCTGCCGGACTACTTCGCCAGCCGTTTTGAAGACAAAAGCGGCCTGCTGCGCATCATTTCGGCGGTAGTGATTCTGGTGTTCTTCACCATTTATTGCGCTTCCGGCATCGTTGCCGGTGCCCGTCTGTTCGAAAGCACCTTCGGCATGTCCTACGAGACCGCGCTGTGGGCCGGTGCTGCAGCGACGATTGCCTACACCTTTGTCGGCGGTTTCCTCGCGGTGAGCTGGACCGACACCGTACAAGCCACCCTGATGATCTTCGCCCTGCTGCTGACGCCGATCATCGTGCTGCTGGCCACCGGCGGCGTCGATACCACGTTCCTGGCCATCGAAGCGCAAGATCCAAGCAACTTCGACATGCTGAAAAACACCACCTTCATCGGCATCATCTCGCTGATGGGCTGGGGCCTGGGCTACTTCGGCCAGCCGCACATTCTGGCGCGCTTCATGGCCGCCGACTCGGTGAAATCCATCGCCAACGCCCGTCGCATTTCCATGACCTGGATGATCCTGTGCCTGGGCGGCACTGTGGCCGTGGGCTTCTTCGGTATCGCTTACTTCTCGGCGCACCCGGAAGTCGCGGGTCCAGTGACCGAGAACCACGAGCGTGTGTTCATCGAACTGGCCAAGCTGCTGTTCAACCCGTGGATCGCCGGTGTGCTGCTGTCGGCCATTCTGGCTGCTGTTATGAGCACCCTGAGCTGCCAGTTGCTGGTGTGCTCGAGCGCCCTGACCGAAGACTTCTACAAGACTTTCCTGCGTAAATCCGCCTCGCAAGTCGAGCTGGTGTGGGTCGGTCGCGCCATGGTGCTGCTGGTTGCACTGATCGCCATCGCGATGGCCGCCAACCCGGACAACCGCGTGCTGGGTCTGGTGTCCTACGCCTGGGCCGGTTTCGGTGCAGCCTTCGGTCCGGTCGTGCTGATCTCGGTGATCTGGAAGAAGATGACCCGTGATGGCGCACTGGCCGGCATCCTGGTCGGCGCGATCACCGTGATCGTGTGGAAGCACTTCGAGCTGCTGGGTCTGTACGAAATCATCCCGGGCTTCATCTTCGCCAGCCTGGCGATCTACTTCGTCAGCCTGATGGGCCAGCCGAGCGCCGGCATGGTTCAGCGCTTTGAAGCGGCCGAGAAGGATTTCCATCTGAACAAGTGATGGAAATGAGCTGAGGCTCACAAGAAAACGGCCCGTTTCCTACCAGGAAGCGGGCCGTTTTTTATTGCCTGCGATTTTTCTGAAGGCAAAGTATGTAGTCGAATGCGCCAATTCTTGAAGGGGAGATCGAAGTTTCAAGTAGGGAAAATCTGATTTTTCAGTCACCCATCCTGCACCCCTTGCCCCTCATGCAGAATCGCCCGCCCTCAATCTGCAGAGAGACATCGGATGTTCGCGCCTGCCAATCAACCGCGTTTCACGTTGACCGTCGAAGGCGCCCAGTTTGACCTCAAAGTCCTTGAGTTCACGGGCAAGGAAGCCATCAGCCAACCCTTCCGCTTTGACCTGGAGCTGGTCAGTGAACGGCCGGATCTGGATCTGGAAAGCCTGCTGCACTGTCAGGCGTTTCTGAGTTTTGATGAAGACGGTTCCGGTATCCACGGTCAGATCTATCGGGTCGGGCAGGGGGATTCCGGCAAGCGTCTGACTCGCTATCACGTCAGCCTCGTTCCGCGTCTGGCCTACCTTGGTCATCGGATCAACCAGCGAATTTTCCAGCACCAAAGCGTTCCGCAGATCGTGACGCAGATCCTCAAGGATCACGCGATCCTGCGCGACGCCTTCGAATTTCGCCTCGGCAGCGATTACCCGCCGCGTGAATACTGCGTGCAGTACGCCGAGAGCGATCTGGCGTTCATCCAGCGGCTGTGTGCCGAAGTCGGCATTCACTTCCACTTTCAGCACAGCCCGGACGGGCATCTGTTGGTGTTCGGTGACGATCAAACGGTGTTCCCGCGTCTGGCCGAGCCGACGCTGTACCTGCCGGGCAGCGGCATGGCTGCGGCGGCACCGGCGATCAAGCGCTTCACCGTTCGGGTGGAAACCCGCACCAGCGTGGTCACCCGACGTGATTACGACTTCAGCAAACCCCGGCTGGCGCTGCAAAGTCGCGCCGAAAGCGAACAGCGCCCGGTGCTGGAGGATTACCACTTTCCCGGCCAGTTCACCGAGCGCGAAACCGGCAAGCAACTGGCCCAGCGCACCCTTGAGCGGCATGTCGCCGACTACCGTCAGGCCGAGGGGCGCAGCGATCAATCTGCTTTGGTCAGCGGACATTTCCTGCAACTGGCCGAGCATCCGCGCCAGGATTTGAATGATCTCTGGTTGCTGACCTCTCTCGAGCACCATGGCCGACAGCCGCAAGTGCTGGAGGAATCGGTGACCAGCGACGGTGATGAATTCCAGGGTTACCGTAATACCTTTCTCGCCACGCCGTGGGACGTGTTCTTCCGCCCGCCGATGGGCCCGGAAAAACCACGGATGCTCGGCTATCAACCCGCCGTGGTCACCGGCCCCAAAGACAGTGAAATCCATTGCGACGAGTACGGTCGGGTCAAGGTGCAAATGGCCTGGGATCGCGACGGCGAACTCAACGAGCATTCCAGCTGCTGGCTGCGGGTCGCCAGCGGCTGGGCTCACGACCGTTACGGCAGCGTGCTGATACCACGGGTCGGCATGGAAGTGCTGGTGGGGTTTATCGATTCCGATGCCGACAAACCGCTGGTCATGGGTTGCCTGCCGAACGCCGCGACGCCCGTGCCTTTGGATCTGCCGGCCGACAAGACCCGCAGTATTTTCCGCAGCCAGAGCAGTCCCGGCGGCGGGGGCTACAACGAATTGCGCATCGAGGATCGCAAAGGCGCCGAGGAAATCTACCTGCGTGCCCAGCGAAACTGGACGCAGCATGTACTGAATGATCAACAGGTACAGGTGGATAACCAGCGCAGTGTTGTCGTGACTGGTCTCGCCAAGCATGAATTGAAGGCCGATGAGCAGCGCATCACCCACGGTCAGCGTCAGACCGAAGTGAAGCAGGACGACCACCTCACGGTGACCGGCGACCGACACATCCGCGTGAGCAATCAGGCGATCAACGCCAGTGCTCAATTCCACGTCAGCGCAGGCCAGCAAGTGGTGATCGACGGCGGGGCGAGCGCGACGATTCAGGCGGGCGGGCAGTGGATCAACATCGGCCCCGGCGGGATCTTCAGCAGCGTGCCAATTGTGGTGGGTGGCGCGCCGATGGCGGCGATGAGCGCTGCGCCGACAGTGCCGGGGTTGCCGGAGAAACTGGTGGCGGCACCGGCAGCGATTCTGACTGCCGCGCAAATCATGAGCCTTAAAGGAGACGCACCGTTCTGCGAAGAATGCGAGCGCTGCAAGGACGGTGTCTGTGCAGCCTGATCAATGGTTGAAGGATGTGCCGCTGAAGCCGTCGGAGCAGGTGTTCGCGATTTTCAGTAGCGCCAGTGCGGTGGATCCGCTGAAGGCTTGGCCGCTGAAAGCGCAGATGCCGAAACCGGTCTGGGCGGAAACGATCTATGCCGAGTGGGATGCGGTGATGCCCTACGTGGGAATCGTCGACGTAGGCAGTGAGTTTCTGGATTGGGTGGCGACCACGGAGTCTCGTGACTGGGGTTGGCTGGCGGTTTCTTCGGCAGGGTTTGAGGCGGTGGTCGAGCACTTTCGCAGTTTGACCCAGGTGCTGATGCCGGACGGGAAAGCGGTGTTCTTCCGGTTTTGGGATGGGCGGTTTTTGTTGCCGATCCTTGAATCGTCCGAGGTGGATGCCGGGCAATTGCTGCCGGTTCTCACGCGAGGCTTGATCAACGGTCAGGCCGTCGAGATCGGGGGCAGGGCGAGGGGCTCGGGGCGGGAGTTTCCTTGGTGGTCGGTGCCGCAAAAGCTGCTTGCGCAATTCGGCGGTGATGCCCGGATCAAGAATGCCTTGCAGTGGTTGAGCGAGGAGCAACCGGCGTTGTTCGAAGCATTCCCTACCGATGTCTTGCGCTGCAAGGTTGTCAGGTTTTTCGAAGTTTCGGCGTCGGACGAATCGTCGGCTTCGGCATTGCTGGACTACTTGCGGGACGAGTCAGAGTGAAATTTCCGGGCAAAGACTTCGGACGTTTCCTGCGAGTTGCGGCGGTTTGCGTGAACTGGTGGGTGATGAGGTGTGAGGTTAGTCTTTTGGCTGTCACCGCAAATCGGTGACGGGGCGTAGGAGCCCCTTCCTCATGGTGCAACGGCTTTGTCGTTTGTTTGCGGCACTTGAATCGTGTCCGTAACATCGTTCGCGGCGGCTATGCGCAGGACACGCTTCGGCGTGGCCGAGGTCCATGAGTGCTCGGTTCTCCTACTCCTGCGTATGGCTGCCACCCTACCTGTAGGAGGGTGCGGCGGTGGCCCGCATTCACACTCATGGAGGTTACAAATGAAAAATCTGCATCCCGATCCACCCTACGAACCCTTCACCCCCCACCCCGACAACCGCCTCATGGCGCTGACCAGCAACTGCAACGACATGCCCACCCTGTTCATCGACACCCACGCCCCGCTCGACATCCTGATGGACGCCGCCAACTACCGCATCCGCGCCGTGATCCAGGTCCTTGAAAACATGTGCATGCGCGGCTCGGTCGAGTGCGACTCGGTCATCCTCAGCGACTTCGCCCAGCTCTGCGTTATTCCATTGCGTGACGGCTGCGATGTCTTGGATGTGATTGGCAAGCGCCTACACGCCATACCGTCCTGACTCGATCGTTCCCACGCTCTGCGTGGGAATGCAGCCCGTGACGCTCAGCGTCACATGGGGTATCAGCCACAACTGCGGTGGACGCCTGGAACGCGGAGCGTCCCTGTAGGTATTCCCACGCGGAGCGTGGGAACGATCATTAGCAAGACCTCACTCTCAGCCCTTTCCAGAGATTCTTCCAGCATCGGTTTGAAAGGATCATTTAGTCAGGCGAGAAGATTTCAGTTTTGCAGATACTGATCCTGCGACTTGATGAAAGCGTCAAACTCTGGGGAGTTATAAATTTCCAGACAAGAATAGAACACTATGTTTTTACCAGTCTGTTTACTGGTTGAGGACGTTTTGAGGTATGCACCTGCCATGTATTTCTCAGTCTCAGCATACGGATCATGCGTGACCTCCAGCGTATCTTCATTCTGCAGTATCACGTGTTGCCCCTTACCCATGGCCGAGTAGGCGCCAATAGCGAGTCCAAGATCCGATTTTATGTCGGACTCAGACTTGAATTGATTCGATATGCAGTTGGCGAGACCGTAATTCTTCAGTGAGACTCTTGCACTGTTTACTGCAGCCTCACCTGAAAGGGCGCTTCCGGAAATACCCAGAATGCCTATTGCGACGAGTAGCTGGAATTTCATCCCTTTAACTCCCAGAAGTTGATTTTTTCCAGCTTTACGTCTGGCCGGTCATAGGTATGGCTATCGGGACGATGGTAGTCGCTGTTGTCTCCAGTGGCGCTACCATTCCATAAAGTCGCATGGCCCGTCGCATCGCTCCATCCCGTGATCTCCATGATAATGACGCCCTTCTTGCCATTGATGAAGTCTGCGTTGCTCAGCGTCAACTCGTGATCGGGAGCCCCCCAATTGTGTTTCAGGAAAGCCAGAAAGTCCGCGACTTTCATGATGTAGGGGAGCTGATCAGCGCCGGCCAGACGATAGATGGATTTGCTGGGAATGATCGTTCCTTTCGGGATTTTGTAACCGCCGTAGTTGAACCCTCTGCTTATCCTCAAAGCACAGGCGTTTGCATAGGCGTCCGGTTTTTCTGCTCTGGCAGCCTCGACATTGCCCCCGACAAGCGCATAAACATCTATTGAGCTTTTAAGGCCGACCTCTGCGTAGGCAGTCCACAGCGTGCTGAATTTTGGCCTTTTGACGACGATGTTGGAGCTCACGCCGCCTGAACTGATATTGACCTGGGCCATTAGATCTCTCCTTCCATATCAAATGCTTCCCCTTGAAAAGCATTCGGGATGATCGCGATTCCTTTCGCTCCGACAGTGCCCGACAACGTCTTTTCTGTCGCGCCACTGATCGTGACAGTTACCGTTTCACCGGGTGAATAGCCGGATGTTTTTACGTGAATATTGAGGTCGGTATAGAAACGCGACACAGAGTCCACGGGAGTTTGGCTTTCCCCGTACGAGAAGGTTATTCGTTGTATGGTTTTGGGCTTTGGAATAAGGCTGCTTATCGCAGAGAAGCTCGCAGCACTATGTTCACCGCCACCATAAACAGACGATTGACCGAACAAGAGCGTGTTGGATTTTGGTGGACAGCCGCAGGCGATGTAATCACCTTCGAGTGCGACCGGTCCGGCGGGTAATGTAACTGTTCGAGGGCCGACTGCCACAATAGGGCCTTTGCCTGCACTGCATGCCGGACAGCTGGCCATGTGGCCGATGGAGGATGTGCTTACGGCGTAATCAATGTTGATTCCGGCGTTCCCTTCCAGCACTGCGCCACCGGTTGAGGTCGGAGCGCCGATTCCGATCACCTTTCTTCCCATGTAAATGTCCCTCTTTACAGGTTTTAAGTGCGATCGATCTTCGCATTCCCTTTGTTCAAGAGATGAAGAGTATCTATGGCGAGTTGTTTCTTGATGTTGCTTTTGCCTTAGATCCCATCTACCTCAGGGGGCTCTCACGGATGTACCCGACAGCAAGACCACCCACTCAGCCCTCAACCCCTGACTTGCCGCCCGGTAAAAGGTAAACTTCACGGCCCTCGCAGGAGCAGCCATGAATTATCGTCACGCCTTCCATGCCGGCAATCACGCCGATGTGTTCAAACACCTGACCTTGACCCGCCTCATCGCCCTGATGTCGCGCAAGGAGCAGCCGTTTGCCTATCTCGACAGCCACGCCGGCATCGGTCTGTATGACCTGCAGGGCGATCAGGCGAATCGTACCGGCGAGTACCTGGAAGGCATCGCGCGGTTGTGGGATCAGCCGGATCTGCCCGCGCTGACCGCGGACTATATGAAAGTGCTGCACGAGATGAACCCGGATGGCCAGTTGCGCTATTACCCGGGGTCGCCCGAGCTGGCGCGGCGTCTGACCCGACCGCAGGATCGGGTGATGCTCAACGAGAAGCACCCAGAAGACGGCGTCCTGCTCAAGGACAACATGGCCGGTGATCGTCGGGTAAAAGTGCATCTGGGTGAGGGCTGGCATGTCGCCCGCGCGATGTTGCCGGTGCAGGAGAAACGCGCGGTGATGCTGATTGATCCGCCGTTTGAACAGCTCGATGAAATGCAGCGTTGTGCGGCGTCGATGAAAGAGGCCATCGGCCGGATGCGTCAGACCGTGGCGGCGATCTGGTATCCGGTGAAGGATCAGCGTGCGCTGCGTCGTTTCTATCAGGATCTGGCCGGCACCGGTGCGCCGAAGTTGCTGCGGGTCGAGCTGCTGGTGCATCCGCTGGACACGCCGAACAGCCTGAACGGCTCGGGCCTGGCGATTGCCAATCCGCCGTGGGGGCTGGAGGAAGAATTGCGTGAGCTGCTGCCGTGGTTGTCCAAAAAGCTTGGGCAAACCCAGGGTGGGTGGCAGATGGATTGGTTGATCGCCGAGAGCTGATCAACCGTCAATGATCGTTCCCACGTCGAGGCGTCGAACCGTCCGCGTGGGAATGCCTCAATGGACGCTCTGCGTCCGCTGTTGGGACGCGGAGCGTCCCGGGCTGCATTCCCACGCGGAGCGTGGGAACGATCAGTGGTCGCGGTCAGACGACGCGGTCAGTTACCCGCCAGGCTTGGTGGCATGCAAACACCCGTGCCGCCAATCCCGCAGTAGCCTTCCGGATTTTTCGCCAGATACTGCTGGTGATAGGTCTCGGCGAAGTAAACGGTCGGGGCCTGTTCAATCTCGGTGCTGATTTCACCCAGACCCGCCTTCGACAGCTCAGCCTGATAGACAGCCTTGCTCTTCAGCGCCGCATCCAGTTGCTCCGGATGGGTCGCGTAGATCACCGAGCGGTACTGAGTGCCGATGTCATTGCCCTGGCGCATGCCCTGCGTCGGGTTGTGCAATTCCCAGAACATCGCCAGCAGCTCTTCGTAGCTGACCTTGGCCTTGTCATACACCACCAGCACCACTTCAGCGTGGCCGGTCAGGCCCGAGCAGACTTCTTCGTAGGTCGGGTTCGGCGTGTAGCCGCCGGCGTAACCGACCACGGTGCTGACCACGCCTTCGCGCTGCCAGAAGCGGCGTTCCGCACCCCAGAAGCACCCCAGGCCGAAGATCGCAAAGTCGACGTCTTCGAAAAACGGGCCGAGCAGCGGCGTTTCTTCGAACACGAAGTGCTTTTCAGGCAGGGTCATTGCGGTTTCGCGGCCAGGCAGAGCTTGTTCTTTTGTCGGTAGCACGTTTTTGTTCACCAGAATTTCCGAGCGCAGAACCATGATCGTTCCTCTCAGTCAGGATGGGATGTAAAAAGTCTGACCGCCAGTGTGCCCAATGATGCCCGGTTAATCACTAGGCAAAATGTGCGGATACTGTCTTGGGGTTTACAGGCAGAGCGGGCCGCGCGGGTAGCGCTTGAGCGCCTGGATCAGCTCGGCGCCCGGAATCGGCCGGTCGAACAGGTAGCCCTGGCCGACGTCGCAGCGATGCCGGCGCAGGAACGCCAGCTGCTCGGCGGTCTCGATGCCTTCGGCCACGACCTTGAGTTTCAGGTTGTGGGCCATGGCGATCACGGCGGAGGTGATTTCCATGTCGTCCTGGTTGTCCGGGATTTCATGGATGAAGCTGCGATCGATCTTGATGATGTCGATCGGGAATTTTTTCAGGTAGCTGAGCGACGAGTAACCGGTACCGAAGTCGTCCATGGCCAGGGTCAGGCCCAGGCGCTTGAGCTGGTCGAGCTGCAAGTGGGTGTCTTCGGTGGCTTCCAGCAGCAGGCCTTCGGTCAGTTCCAGTTCCAGCAGATTGGCCGGCAGCGCTTCTTCCTTGAGGATGTTGGCGATCGAGGCCACCAGATCCGGGTCGGAGAACTGCTTGGGCGACAGGTTGATCGCCACTTGCAGATTGCCCATGCCGGCCGCGGTCAGCGCCTTGCTCATGCGGCAGGCCTGGCGGGCGATCCACTTGCCGATCGGAATGATCAGGCCGGTTTCCTCGGCGACGCTGATGAATTGGTCCGGGCGGATCATGCCGCGCTCCGGGTGGTTCCAGCGCAGCAATGCTTCCATGCCGAGCAGGCGACCGCTGCGCAGGCACAGCTTCGGCTGGTAGAACACATCAAGTTCGTTCTGGGTCAGGGCGCGTCGCAAGTTGTTCTCGACGAACAGTTTGTAGCTGGCCTCGGCGTTCAGCGCTTCGGTGAACACCTGGACCTGATGTTTGCCGTTGGCCTTGGCCTTGTGCAGGGCGAGGCCGGCGTTGCGCATCAAAGTCTGCGGGTCGCGGCCGTGCAGCGGCGCGCAGGCCAGGCCCACGGAGCCGGTGACGCTGATCAACTGGTTGTCGACGAACATCGGTTTGTCGAGAGTCATCAGCAGCTGGCTGGCGATCTGTTGGCCGGCTTCGAGGTCGGTGTTGTCGAGCAGCACCGCGAATTCATTACTGGCGAACCGCGCCAGGCTGCCGCTCGGGCTCAGGCTGTTGCGCAGACGCCGGGCCAGGCTGATCAACAGTTTGTCGCCGGTCTGGTGGCCGAGGCTGTCGTTGATCCGTTTGAAGTTGTCGATGTCCACCAGCAGCAGGCTGATCGGGGTATCGCTATCTCGGGCGAAGCGTTCATCCAGGTTGCGGATAAATGCAGGCCGGTTGCCGAGGTTGGTCAGGTTGTCGGTGTACGCCAGGCGCTCGATGCGCTGCTGCGCCAGTTTGGTCTGGGTGATGTCTTCGTAGATGCCGATGTAATGCGTCAGCTCACGGTTGTCACCGTAGACCTTGGAGATCGACAACTGACCCCAGTAGGGTTCGAGGTTCTTGCGGCGGCTCTTGAACTCGCCCTGCCAGCTGTTGCTCTTGGCCAGCGCCGAGGGCGCGTCGAACAGCAGCTCGCTGAGGTTTTCCAGGGCCGGCAGTTCCGACAGGCGCTGGCCGTGGACTTCCTCGGTGGTGTACTGGGTGATCGCGGTGAAGCTCGGGTTGACGTACTCGACCACGCCGTCGCAGTTGACCAGCAAAAAGGCGTTGGCGCTTTGCTCGACCGCGCGCTGGAACAGGTGCAGGGCGCTGGTGGCGGTGCGGCGGTTGTGATTGTTGATGACCTGGGCGAACTGGTCGGCCAGTTCACCGGCAAAGGCGATTTCGTCGGACTGCCAGGCGCGGGTGACGCCGGTCTGCTCCAGGCACAACACGCCGACCACCTGGCCGTCGACGCGGATGCTGGCGTCGAGCATGGCGTTGACGTCACGCGGGCGCAGGGCTTCGGCCATTTCCCGGGTACGCGGGTCGCGCATCGCATTGTGCGCGTCGATGGCGCGGCTGCCGTGCAGGGCTTCCATGTAATCGGGGAAGCCGCTGACGTCGATCACGTCCGGCAGGATGTATTCCTGGGTGGCGCGGTGGTACGCCGAGATCGGCACCAGTTTCTGGCCTTCGAGATTCCACAGGCTGGCGCAGTCGATTTCATAGATATCGCAGGCGCAACGGGTAATCAGTTCGGCGGCTTCTTGCAGGGAGTTCTGGCTGCTGTAGCGCTGGCGGGCCAGCAGCAGGATCAGGTCCTGCTGGGCGCGCACCCGCTCCAGATGCTGCAGTTGTTCCTGCTGGGCACGCTGATTGAGCTCAAGGGCGATTTGCAGGCGTGAATTCTGGGTTTCCAGGTCGACTGACGGCAGCGTCGGTGCTTCGTCGAACACGTTGTCGACCGCCAGCAGGTAACCGCGCAGCAAGTGGCGGTTGTGCTGTCTGTAGGCTTCGCCGAGTTCAAGAATGCTCAGCGCGCCGGCGGCGGTGTGCAGGGTGTAGCGCACCAGATAATGCGGGCTGTCGCCGAGTTGTTGCTGGATCGCGTCGTGCAGCTGATAGCGCGCTTCGGGCTCCATCAGGCTGGCGTAGGGCGAGCCGACCAGGGCGCAGAGTTCGACGGCGGGCTGGCCGAACTGGCGTTCACAATTGGGATCGAGAAACAGCATCGCCCAGCTGGCTTCATTCAGGCGCTCGAAACGCAGCATGCCGAGCCGCGAGGGCACAGGCAACTGCGTCACTACCTCGGCCACCATACGGCTGGCGGCATCGGGTTGGCTCTTCATGAAGGGAACTCGCTTGGAAATTTGCTGAACGCGCCGGGCTCTCGCCCTCTTTACTGTTGCCTGCGGCAAGGTTGCATCATTGCGGCACCGACTGACAAGAGACATGAAGGCCAAGTGCTATAAGAATATGTCGGCTGCAGTGAACATTTCTCCAGCACTTGCCGGAAACTAATGCTATTAAGCGCGGAGGCGGCCGTTCCAGAGCCTTTCAGCATCCGGAACGTTCGTGCCGCTGGATTCATCGCAACGGAATATCGATGGATTGCAGGTGCTTGCCATCCCGGTCGTGATAGTTGACCTGGATCCGCCCGGCCTCGACCACCATGTGCGCGAAGTTGTCCTGGCTGATGACCTGGCTGGTCAGTTCATGCTGGTACGCGCCTGCCTCGGTCTGCGCCAGCGGCTGGTCGAGCGTGAAAGTTGCTTCGGTGGCGTAGGGCAGCAGTTTGCTGTTGCTCAGCGGCGAAGACACGACGGTGTGTACTTCAAAGTCCGGGTCTTCGCTGTGAGTCAGGCGACTGGTCAGCGAACCATGCACATCGCCGGAAATGAACACGACGTTTCTGAGCCGATGTTGGCGAATGGTTTCCAGCAAGCGCAGGCGCTGTTCGGGGAAGCCCGCCCAGGCATCATCGCCGTTCATTTTGCGGTCGGGGTAGAACATGACGCTGGTGACCACGAACTTGACCCGTGCCGTGCTTTCGACCAGCCACGTGCACAAGGCCTGTTCCTGTTGTTCATCGAGGATGCGACGGTTGTCGTTCGACAAGTCGCGGCGAGTTCGACTGTCCGTCACAAACCATTCGATATCGCCGTCGCTGAATTGATACCAGTAGTGCTTCAGTGAAGTGCGGTCGATTGTGCCGTTAGTTGTTGATGAATAAGCAGGGCTATGACTGGCTTGATAGAGTTCGTAAGCCGTCATCGCATTGCTAAACAGTGTTTCATCGGACTCGTGGGTGTTCATGGGCCAGTTATCTTCTATTTCATGATCATCAAGAATCATGTAAGTCGAAGTCTCCGACATCAGTCGTCGGATATTGGGCAGGGAAAACGCTGCACGGTACTTTGCAATGAAATCGTCATAGTCGCGATCCGGGGCGAACAGGTTCAAATCGTCCGCGTAGATCTGATCGCCACACATCATGATGGCGCTGATCGCCGGTTGTGCGCCTTCGATCAACTGGCTGATGGACGCGAAGATCCGGTCGCCCAGGTGCGGGAGCACCGGGATGCCGGAGGTCATGCGCAGGTAGCGACAGGAACCAAGGATGTAGGCGCGCGGCTGTAAAAGCTGGCTGCTGCGGGTGCGCAGGCGATAGATCTCCCGTGGCCATTGCAGCGGCAGCTCCGCCACGCTGTGGATAGTGTGGACGGGACTCATCGGGCTGAACCAGCCGGTCTGGTATTCGTACTCGGTGTCGGCTTGCAAATGATCGAGCACCAGCACTTCAGTCATGTCGCGGGTTGAATCCAGTTTTACAAACTGGCCCGTCTGCCATTGTTTCGAATCCAGTATCCGGTAACGGATGCCGGCAAATACGGCAGCGTTATGTTGCAGTCCGCCACGAATGAAAATTCGCGCCTGATTAGTTGTTGTGTGGCCAACGATCGGGCCGACAGTAGGTTTCAGCATGTTCGAATCCATTCGAATAAGTGTTGGTGATTGATAAAGTTGCCTGGCTTGTCGGTGCAACTTTGATGCGCCAAGGTTAGTTGCCTGTCGCTGAAAAATATCGATTTGAAGTGGACTAAAGTCGTGGCCTATATCAGCGCAAGTTGTGGGAAAAGTGCAGGCGACAGTTATTTCAGGCAAAAAAAAGCCCCGCCAAACTGACGGGGTTGAGGTACGAGCGTGTGGCGCTCGAAAACGTGGAACACGGTCGGCCCTCCGTTGCCGGAGGGCCGAGCGCTTTACAGCAGGATGGTGCGGATGTCCGCCAGCAGGTCGCTCAGACGCTTGGTGAAGCGTGCAGCAGCGGCGCCGTTGATCACGCGGTGATCGTAGGACAGCGACAGAGGCAGCATCAGTTTCGGCTGGAAGGCTTTGCCGTCCCAGACTGGCTGGATGTTTGCCTTGGAAACACCGAGGATCGCCACTTCCGGCGCGTTGACGATCGGCGTGAAGCCGGTACCGCCAATGTGGCCGAGGCTGGAAATGGTGAAGCAGGCGCCTTGCATCTCGTCCGACGAGAGCTTCTTGGTCCGGGCTTTTTCAGCCAGGGAAGCGGCCTCGGCGGCCAGTTGCAGCAGGCTCTTCTGGTCGACGTTCTTGATGACCGGTACGAGCAGGCCATCCGGGGTGTCGACGGCGAAGCCGATGTTCACGTATTTCTTGCGGATGATCGCCTTGCCGCTTGGTGCCAGCGAGCTGTTGAAGTCCGGCAGTTCCTTGAGCAGGTGTGCGCAGGACTTGAGCAGCAGCGGCAGGATGGTCAGCTTGACGCCGGCCTTCTCTGCGACAGCTTTCTGTGCGGTGCGGAACGCTTCCAGCTCGGTGATATCGGCCGAGTCGAATTGCGTTACGTGCGGCACGTTCAGCCAGCTGCGATGCAGGTTGGCGGCGCCGACCTGCATCAGACGGGTCATTGGCACTTCTTCGATTTCGCCGAAACGGCTGAAGTCGACGACCGGAATCGGCGGGATGCCCGCGCCACCGGTTGCGCCAGCAGCAGCGGCCGGTGCTTCCTTGGCCTTCTGCATCATGGCTTTGACGTAAACCTGCACGTCTTCTTTGAGGATGCGACCGTGCGGACCGCTGGCGCCGACAGCGCTCAGCTCGACGCCGAACTCGCGAGCCAGTTGACGCACGGCAGGGCCGGCGTGAACTTTCGCACCAGGCTTGGCTGGCGCAGTAACCGGAGCGGCAGCAGCAGGTGCAGCGGCAGCCGGAGCAGCAGCGGCTGGTGCCGGAGCGCTCGGAGCAGCAGCGGCAGCTGGAGCCGGGGCAGCAGCCGGAGCGGCGCCTTTGACTTTCAGCTTGAGGATCAGGTCGCCGGTGCCGACTTCGTCGTCCAGCTTGATGGAAACGCTTTCCACCACGCCAGCGGCAGGCGACGGGATTTCCATGCTCGCCTTGTCGGATTCCAGAGTGATCAGCGACTGGTCGGCTTCAACGCTGTCGCCAGCCTTGACCAGCACTTCGATGATCTTGGCCTTGCCGGCCGAGCCGATGTCCGGAACGTGGATGTCCTGAACGCTGTCGGCAACCGGTGCGGCCGGAGCAGCGGCAGGCGCCGGAGCAGCGGCAGCGGCTGGAGCAGCAGCCTGGGCCGGAGCGGCCGCAGCAGGGGCCGCAGCACCCGCCACTTCCAGATCCAGGATCAGATCGCCAGTGCCGACTTCGTCGTTCAACTTGACGCTGATGGCCTTGACCACGCCAGCGGCAGGCGACGGGATTTCCATGCTCGCCTTGTCGGATTCCAGGGTGATCAGCGACTGATCAGCCTCGACGGTGTCGCCGACCTTGACCTGGATCTCGATGATCTGGGCCTTGCCCGACGAACCGATGTCCGGCACGTGCACTTGCTGAACCGAAGCGGCAGCAGGGGCAGCAGCTGGAGCAGCCGGTGCAGGAGCGGCAGCCGGTGCAGCTTCGGCCTTGGCGGCAGGAGCAGCAGCCGGAGCAGGGGCCGCTTGCGCGGCGCCCTCGACTTCCAGCTCCAGCAGTTCGTCGCCTTCTTTCAGGCGATCGCCCAGCTTCACTTTCAGGCTCTTGATGACGCCGGCTTTCGGGGCCGGCACTTCCATGCTGGCCTTGTCCGATTCCAGAGTCAGGATGCTCTGGTCGGCTTCGATACGGTCGCCGACCTTCACAAACAGTTCGATTACTTCACCTTCACCGCTGCCGATGTCAGGTACGCGAATGAGTTCGCTCACAGAGTTTCTCCTCAGCAGTCCAGTGGGTTGCGTTTTTCCGGGTCGATGCCGAACTTGGTAATGGCCTCGGCCACGACTTTAGGTTCGATATCACCACGGTCAGCCAGTGCTTCCAGGGCTGCCAACACCACGAAATGACGGTCGACTTCGAAGAAATGACGCAGTTTCTTGCGGCTGTCGCTGCGGCCGAAACCGTCGGTGCCCAGGACTTTGAATTCCTTGGACGGTACCCACTGACGGATCTGCTCGGCGAACAGTTTCATGTAGTCGGTAGAGGCGATGACCGGACCCTTACGGCCGCTCAGGCATTCTTCGACGTAGCTGCGCTGAGGCTTCTGGCCAGGTTTCAGACGGTTGCTGCGCTCTACGGCCAGGCCGTCGCGACGCAGTTCGTTGAAGCTGGTGACGCTCCAGACATCGGCGCCGATGTTGAACTCTTCACGCAGGATCTTCGCCGCTTCACGGACTTCACGCAGGATGGTGCCGGAGCCCATCAGCTGTACGTGGTGCGCCGCATCGCGGGTGTCTTCTTCCAGCAGGTACATGCCTTTCTTGATGCCTTCTTCGGCACCGGCCGGCATGGCTGGCTGCTGGTAGGACTCGTTCATCACGGTGATGTAATAGAAGATGTCCTGTTGCTCTTCGGTCATCTTCTTCATGCCGTCCTGAATGATCACCGCCAGCTCGTAGCCGTAGGTCGGATCGTAGGTGCGGCAGTTCGGGATGGTGGCAGCCAGCAGGTGGCTGTGACCGTCTTCGTGCTGCAGGCCTTCACCGTTCAGGGTGGTACGGCCGGCGGTGCCGCCGATCAGGAAGCCACGGGTGCGGCTGTCGCCAGCGGCCCATGCCAGATCGCCGATACGCTGGAAGCCGAACATCGAGTAGAAGATGTAGAACGGCAGCATTGGCTGGTTGTGGCTGGAGTACGAAGTACCGGCAGCGATGAAAGAGCTCATGGCGCCTGCTTCGTTGATGCCTTCTTCAAGGATCTGACCTTTCTGGTCTTCCTTGTAGAACATCACCTGGTCTTTATCGACTGGCTCGTAGAGCTGGCCGACGGACGAGTAGATGCCCAGCTGACGGAACATGCCTTCCATACCGAAGGTACGGGCTTCGTCCGGAATGATCGGAACGATGCGCGGGCCGATTTCCTTGTCCTTGACCAGTTGCGCGAGGATCCGCACGAACGCCATGGTGGTGGAAATTTCACGGTCGCCGGAACCGTCGAGGATTGCCTTGAGGGTGTCCAGATCCGGAGTCGGTACGCTGAAGCTTTGTGCGCGACGCTGAGGCACGAAACCGCCCAGTGCAGAGCGACGCTCGGCCAGGTAACGGGCTTCGGCGCTGTTTGGCTCCGGCTTGAAGAACGGCAGGTTTTCCAGCTCTTCGTCTTTCACCGGAATGTCGAAGCGGTCGCGGAACAGCTTCAGGCTGTCGACGTCGACTTTCTTGGTGTTGTGCGCGGTGTTCTTCGCTTCGCCTGCACCGGTACCGTAACCCTTGATGGTCTTGGCCAGGATGACGGTCGGTTGTTCTTTGTGGTTGACCGCTTCGTGGTACGCCGCGTAGACCTTGTACGGGTCGTGGCCGCCACGGTTGAGTTTCCAGATCTCGTCGTCGGACAGATCAGCAACCATCGCCTTGAGTTCAGGCGTGTTGAAGAAGTGTTCACGCACGAACGCGCCGTCTTTGGCTTTGTAGTTCTGGTACTCGCCGTCGATGACTTCGTCCATGCGACGTTGCAGGATGCCGTCGACGTCTTTGGCCAGCAGTGGGTCCCAGAAACGGCCCCAGATGACTTTGGTCACGTTCCACTGAGCACCGCGGAATACGCCTTCGAGTTCCTGGATGATCTTGCCGTTGCCGCGAACCGGGCCGTCGAGGCGCTGCAGGTTGCAGTTGATGACGAAGATCAGGTTGTCCAGCTTCTCGCGGCCGGCCAGGGAGATGGCGCCCAGGGATTCCGGCTCGTCACACTCGCCGTCGCCCAGGAAGCACCAGACTTTCTGTTTGCCTGGCTGGATGAAACCGCGGTGTTCCAGGTACTTCATGAAGCGAGCCTGGTAGATCGCCTGGATCGGGCCCAGACCCATCGAAACGGTCGGGAACTGCCAGAAGTCAGGCATCAGCCAAGGGTGCGGGTAGGACGACAGGCCCTGACCGTCGACTTCCTGGCGGAAGTTGTTCATCTGGTCTTCGGTGATGCGGCCTTCCATGAATGCACGGGCGTAAACGCCTGGCGAGGTGTGGCCCTGGAAGTAGATCAGGTCGCCGCCGTGTTCGTCGGTCGGGGCCTGGAAGAAGTAGTTGAAGCCGATGTCGTACAGGGTCGCACTGGAAGCGAAGCTGGAGATGTGACCACCCAGGTCAGAATCTTTCAGGTTCGTACGCATTACCATGGCCATCGCGTTCCAGCGTACCAGCGAGCGAATGCGGCGTTCCATGAACAGGTCGCCAGGCATGCGTGCTTCGTGGGTAACGGGGATCGTGTTGCGGTAAGGCGTGGTGATGGCGTAAGGGAGCTGCGAACCGCTGCGGGTCGCCAGTTCACCCATACGGGTCATCAGATAGTGAGCACGGTCTTCGCCTTCTTTGTCGAGAACCGATTCCAGGGCGTCCAGCCATTCCTGGGTTTCGACGGGATCGAGGTCTTGCATGGCTTGCTCCAGGGCGGAAAGGCTTCCAGAATCGGTTGCCTGAGTTTGCGACTGGCCTTGTGGGCAGACGATTTAAAATTCTTGGATTGCCGACAGGTTGTTCCGGCGGCGTGTAGTTTTACTACAAATCATCCGGCATTTCAGCCTTTCGAATGTATAGACGAGTAGTAAAACTACAGATGAAAGGCTTGTGGCCTCCGACTGCGTTGTGAGAATAATCGTTAAGGTTGGTCTTTAGCCATCCGAAAAAGGTGAAAGTTTGATGCTGGCTGCCAAAGAAAAAGAAATTTCAGCTATTTCTCACTTTTGTTCGACAGTCCTTCGCGTAGCGGTTTTTCAATCATCACTACAAGCGGCCATTTACACGCCGATCAAGGATAGACCATGACCCTGCCCGCGCTTGCCGAACTGCCCGCCATTCTCCTGCCGTTGGTCAGCCGATCGGAGCAGTCGTTCCGTGCGGCCGTCGGTCAACTGGAAGACGATCACGGCTTCTCGTCCTGGACGCCGGAACGCTGGGCGCAGTTCGCCCGCGTCAGCGCCGCCAGCGATTTCGTCATTGAACAGAGCGTTCGTGACCCTTTGATGTTGTTGTCGCTGGTGCAGTCCGGCGAGCTGGACCGGCCGTTCGCCAAAGGTGAGTTGTGCGCGCAGATCGCCGCCGCCGTCAGCCTCGCCCAGACCGAAGATGAACTGGGCCGAGCCCTGCGCCGTCAGCGCACCCGGCATCAGGTTCGCATCATCTGGCGCGACCTCAACCGCCAGGCTGATCTGGTGCAGACCTGCCGCGATCTCTCGGACATGGCCGACGCCAGCATCGATCAGGCCTATCAATGGTTGTACCGCCGCCATTGCGACCAGTTCGGCACGCCGACCGGCCGGCGCAGCGGCGAACCGCAGCAGATGGTCATCCTCGGCATGGGCAAGCTCGGCGCGGTCGAGCTGAACCTGTCCTCGGACATCGACCTGATCTTCGCCTACCCCGAGGGCGGGGAAACCGTCGGCGTGAAACGCCCGCTGGATAACCAGGAATTTTTCATCCGCCTCGGCCAGCGTCTGATCAAGGCCCTCGATCCGATCACCGTCGACGGTTTCGTGTTCCGCGTCGACATGCGCCTGCGCCCGTACGGTTCGTCCGGCGCGCTGGTGCTGAGCTTCAATGCGCTGGAGCAGTATTACCAGGATCAGGGCCGCGACTGGGAACGCTACGCGATGATCAAGTCGCGGGTGGTGGCCGGCGATCAGGTGGCGGGCGAGCAGTTGCAGGAAATGCTGCGGCCGTTCGTTTATCGGCGCTATCTGGACTTCTCGGCGATCGAAGCGCTGCGCACCATGAAGCAGCTGATCCAGCAGGAAGTGCGGCGCAAAGGCATGGCCGACAACATCAAGCTGGGCTCGGGCGGTATCCGCGAAGTCGAGTTCATTGCCCAGGCCTTTCAACTGATTCACGGCGGTCGCGACCTGAGTCTGCAACAGCGCCCTCTATTAAAGGTGTTGAGCACGCTCGAAGGGCAGGGCTATCTGCCGCCGGCGGTGATCAGCGAGCTGCGCGAAGGTTACGAATTCCTGCGTTACACCGAACACGCGATCCAGGCGATTGCCGACCGCCAGACCCAGATGCTGCCGGACAGCGCTCAGGATCAGGCGCGTATCGCATTCATGCTCGGTTTCGCCGACTGGGAGGCGTTCCACGAGAAGCTGATGTTCTGGCGCGGCCGCGTGGCCTGGCACTTCGCGCAAGTGATCGCCGATCCCGATGAGGACGAAGGCGTCGAGAGCGAAGTGGTGGTCGGCGGTGAATGGCTGCCGCTGTGGGAAGAGGCTCAAGACGAAGAGGCGGCCTGTCGCCAGCTGGAGGAGGGCGGTTTCGCTGACGCGACCAAGGCCTTGAAGGCACTGGCGAGCCTGCGTGCCAGCCCGCAGTTGCGGGCGATGCAGCGTCTGGGTCGCGAGCGTCTCGATGCGTTTATTCCGCGCCTGCTCGCCCAGGCGGTGGAGCATGAAAATCCCGATCTGGTGCTGGAACGCGTTCTGCCGCTGGTCGAAGCAGTGGCCCGGCGTTCGGCTTATCTGGTGCTGCTGACCGAAAACCCCGGCGCGCTGCGGCGTTTGCTGACGTTGTGCGCTGCCAGCCCGTGGATCGCCGAGCAGATCACCCGTTTCCCGCTGTTGCTCGATGAACTGCTCAACGAAGGCCGGCTATTCAAGCCGCCGCTGGCGCCGGAACTGGCCGCCGAGTTGCGCGAGCGCCTGACCCGGATCCCGGAAGACGACCTCGAACAACAGATGGAAGCCCTGCGCCATTTCAAACTGGCGCACCGCTTGCGCGTCGCCGCCTCGGAAATCGCCGGCAGCCTGCCGTTGATGAAAGTCAGCGATTACCTGACCTGGCTGGCCGAAGCGATTCTGGAGCAAGTGCTGGCCCTGGCCTGGCGTCAGACCGTGGCCAAGTACGGCACGCCGCTGCGCACCGATGGCACGCTGTGCGATCCCGGCTTCATCATTGTCGGTTATGGGAAAGTCGGCGGGATCGAGTTGGGGCATGGTTCGGATCTGGATCTGGTGTTCATCCACGATGGCGATCAGCAGGCCGAAACCGATGGCCCGAAACCGATCGATGGCACGCAGTTCTTCACCCGGCTCGGCCAGCGGATCATTCACTTGCTGACCGCGCAGACCAACTCCGGTCAGCTGTACGAAGTGGACATGCGCCTGCGTCCGTCCGGGGCGTCCGGGCTGTTGGTCAGTTCGCTCGGCGCGTTTGCGCGCTATCAGGAAAATGAAGCCTGGACCTGGGAGCATCAGGCGCTGGTGCGGGCGCGGGTGCTGGTGGGCAGCAAGGATGTCGGCCAGGCCTTCGAGAGCGTCCGGGCCCAGGTGCTGGGCAAGGCGCGGGATCTGGCGAAACTGCAACAGGAAGTGAGCGAGATGCGCGCCAAGATGCGCGACAACCTCGGCAGCAAGAGCACTGCCGCCGGCACCGGGGCGAATGCCTTTGAGGCCACGGCGCCGTTCGACCTCAAGCAGGACGCCGGAGGTATCGTCGATATTGAATTTATGGTGCAATACGCGGCTCTGGCGTGGTCGCAAACCCACCCGCCGTTGCTGCGCTGGACGGACAATATCCGCATTCTGGAAGAGCTGGAGCACGAAGGGCTGATGCCTGCCGAAGACGCCAGCCTGTTGCGCGAGGCCTACAAAGCCTATCGTTCCGCCGCCCACCGGCAGGCCTTGCAGAAGGACGCCGGGGTGATACCGGGCGATCAGTTCGCGGACGAACGGCGGCAGGTGATGCGGATCTGGCGTGAGCTGGGGCTAAGCTGATTCTCGAGACGGGGAGGCGTAAAGCCTCCCCGGTTCGTTTATGGAAACCACATGAATATTCTGATCGTTGGGCCCAGTTGGGTCGGTGACATGGTGATGGCGCAGACACTGTTTCAGTGTCTCAAGCAGCGCCACCCGCAGTGCGAAATCGACGTGCTGGCCCCCGAGTGGAGCCGGCCGATCCTCGAACGCATGCCCGAAGTGCGCAAGGCCTTGAGCTTCCCGCTCGGCCACGGCGCGCTGGAGCTGGCGACCCGTCGGCGGATCGGCAAATCCCTGGCCGGCCAGTACGACCAGGCGATCCTGCTGCCGAACTCGTTGAAGTCGGCGCTGGTGCCGTTCTTCGCCGGCATCCCGAAACGCACCGGCTGGCGCGGCGAATTCCGCTACGGCCTGCTCAATGACGTGCGCACGCTGGATAAAGAACGTTATCCGCTGATGATCGAGCGTTTCATGGCGCTGGCCTACGAGCCGAACGCCGAGCTGCCGAAACCTTATCCGCGCCCGAGCCTGCAAATCGATCCGGTGACCCGCGAGGCCGCATTGGCCAAGTTCGGTCTGACCCTCGACCGCCCGGTGTTGGTGTTGTGCCCCGGCGCCGAATTCGGTGAAGCCAAACGCTGGCCGTCCGAGCATTACGCCAAGGTCGCCGAGGCGCGTATCCGCGAAGGCTGGCAGGTCTGGCTGTTCGGTTCGAAGAACGATCACGCGGTCGGCGAAGACATTCGCGCGCGGCTGATTCCGGGCCTGCGCGAAGAGTCCGTGAACCTCAGTGGCGGCACTTCGCTGGCCGAGGCCATCGACCTGATGTCCTGCGCCGATTCGGTCGTCTCCAACGATTCCGGCCTGATGCACGTGGCCGCTGCGCTGAATCGCCCGTTGGTGGCGGTCTACGGGTCGACCTCGCCGGGTTTCACCCCGCCGCTGGCCGAGCACGTGGAAATCGTCCGTCTGGGCCTCGATTGCAGCCCTTGCTTCGACCGCACTTGCCGTTTCGGCCATTACAACTGTCTGCGCCAGCTGATGCCGGACGCGGTCAACGATGCCTTGCAGCGTTTGCAGGGCTCTGTGGTCGAGGTTCATTAACTTGCGGGTATTGCTGATCAAGACTTCATCGCTGGGCGACGTGATTCACGCGTTGCCGGCGCTGACCGACGCCGCCCGGGCGATTCCCGGGATCAAGTTCGACTGGGTGGTGGAAGAAGGCTTCGCCGAGATTCCGACCTGGCACCCGGCCGTAGGCAAAGTGATTCCGGTGGCGATCCGCCGCTGGCGCAAAAACATCTGGAAAACCATCACCAGCGGCGAATGGAAGCGCTTCAAGCAGTCCGTTCGGGCAAACAAATATGACCTGGTGATCGACGCTCAGGGCTTGCTGAAAAGCGCCTGGCTCACCCGCTACGTCAAAGCCCCGGTGGCCGGTCTCGACAAGGGCTCGGCCCGCGAACCGATCGCCGCGCGCTTTTATGACCGCAAACTGGCGGTGGCCCGAGGTCAGCATGCTGTCGAGCGTGTGCGCCAATTGTTCGCTATCGCCTTGGGCTATGACTTGCCCAAAGGCCTGGGCGATTACGGCCTCAACGTCGAGCGTCTGGTCGAACTGCCACGCAAGAATGCCTACGTGGTGTTCCTGCATGGCACCACCTGGGACACCAAACACTGGCCCGAAGCCTACTGGCGCGAGCTGACCGAACGGGTCGGCTACCTCGGCGTGGGGATCAAGCTGCCGTGGGGCAACCCGCTGGAGAAGGCCCGGGCCGAGCGCATCGCCGCCGGTTTCAAGCACGCCGAAGTGCTGCCGAAGCTGAACCTGGCCGGAGTCGGCAAGGTGCTCGCCGGCGCCCAGGCCTGCGTCGCGGTGGACACCGGTCTCGGCCATCTGGCCGCAGCGCTGGATGTGCCGACGATTTCCCTGTTCGGCCCGACCAATCCGGGCCTGACCGGCGCCTACGGCAAGCTGCAGATTCACCTCGGCAGCGATTTTCCGTGCGCGCCGTGCCTGCAAAAGAAATGTACGTATCAACCGACCGCGCAGGATGCCCGTCAGTTTGACCTGAAACGCGAGTGGCCCCTGTGCTTCACGCGTCTGAATCCCGAGCGTGTTGCCAGCCGACTGAGCACGTTGTTGATGGCTGAGGAGCTGCGCTGATGCAATTGGCTTTTGTCCTGTACAAATATTTCCCGTTCGGCGGTTTGCAGCGCGATTTCATGCGCATCGCCCTCGAATGCCAGAAGCGCGGGCACCAGATTCGCGTCTACACCCTGATCTGGGAAGGCGACGTGCCACCCGGTTTCGAAGTGCTGGTGGCGCCGGTCAAGGCGTTCTTCAATCATCGGCGCAATGAAAAGCTCAGCGCGTGGATGGAGGCGGACCTGGCCAAGCGTCCGGTGGATCGTCTGATCGGTTTCAACAAGATGCCGGGGCTGGACGTCTACTACGCCGCCGACGGCTGCTTCGAAGACAAGGCGCAGAACCTGCGTAACTCGCTGTATCGCCGCTGGGGCCGCTACCGCCACTTCGCCGAATACGAGCGTGCAGTGTTCGCCAAAGACGCGAAGACCGAAGTGCTGATGATTTCCGAAGTGCAGCAGCCGCTGTTCATCAAGCATTACGACACACCACTGGAACGCTTCCACCTGCTGCCGCCGGGCATTGCCCAGGACCGTCGCCGCCCTGCCGATGCCGACGAGATTCGCGCCGGTTTCCGCGCCGAATTCAATCTGAAGGACGACGAACTGCTGCTGGTGCAGATCGGTTCCGGGTTCAAGACCAAGGGCGTCGATCGCAGCCTGAAAGCGCTGGCCGCATTGCCTGCCGAGCTGAAGAAACGCACCCGGCTGTTTGTAATCGGCCAGGATGACCCCAAATTGTTCCAGATGCAGAGTGCGACGCTGGGTCTGGGCGACAACGTGACGTTCCTCAAGGGGCGCAGTGATATCCCGCGTTTCCTGCTCGGCGCCGATCTGCTGATCCACCCGGCGTACAACGAAAACACAGGTACGGTGCTGCTTGAAGCGCTGGTCGCCGGGTTGCCGGTGCTGGTCAGCGCGGTCTGCGGTTACGCCCATTACATCGCCGAGGCCGACGCCGGGCGAGTGCTGGACGAACCGTTCGATCAGGCGCAACTGACGCAATACCTGACTGACATGTTGAACGACGACGCTGCACGGGCGGCCTGGAGCCGCAACGGTCTGGCCTTCGCCGAGACGGCCGACCTCTACAGCATGCCGCAGCACGCGGCCGATGTGATTCTGGCGGAGCACGCTTAAATGAAGTTGATGCTGGCTGAACCGTTCAAGAGCCTGTGGGCTGGCCGCGATGCATTCGTGGAAGTCGAAGGCTTGCAGGGCGAGGTGTACCGCGAGCTGGAAGCCCGCCGGACGTTGCGCACGGAAGTCGACGGCAATGGCTTTTTCGTCAAGATCCACCGCGGCATCGGCTGGGGCGAGATCTTCAAGAACCTGCTGACCGCCAAGCTGCCGGTACTCGGTGCGGGCCAGGAATGGAAAGCCATCCAGCGCTTGCAGGAAGTCGGCGTGCCGACCATGACCGCCGTCGCGTACGGCGAGAAGGGCAGCAACCCGGCGGATCAGCATTCGTTCATCGTTACTGAAGAGCTGGCGCCGACCATCAGTCTCGAAGACTTCAGCATCGACTGGGTCAAGCAACCGCCGCAGCCGAAACTCAAGCGGGCGCTGATCGCCGAGGTCGCGCGGATGACCGGCATGATGCACCGCGCCGGGGTCAATCACCGCGACTGCTACATCTGCCATTTCCTGCTGCACACCGACAAGCCGGTCACCCCGGAGGACTTCAAACTTTCGGTGATCGACTTGCACCGTGCCCAGACCCGGCCGGCGATCACTCAGCGCTGGCGCAACAAGGATCTGGCGGCGCTGTACTTTTCCGCACTGGACATCGGCCTGACCCGCCGCGACAAGCTGCGCTTCCTTAAAGGTTACTTCCAGCAACCGCTGCGCCAGATCCTGGCTGAAGAAGCGCCGTTGCTGAGCTGGCTCGAAGGCAAGGCCAACAAGCTCTACGCGCGCAAGCAACGGTACGGGGATGCGCTCTGATGGCGGGTTGGAATCTGGAGCCTGAGTACAGTGAACTTGCGCAGTATTTCGGTAGCCTCGAAGCGGTATTTGCCCTTCAGGGCGAGCGCCTGACTCGCGATCCATTGTCCGAAGTCATTCGCGTGCAGCTCAACGGCGTCAACTATTACGTCAAGCGCTACAGCGGTGCCGGCAAGGGCCTGCGGCGTTATCTGGGCAAGCCCCGGGTGAAGATGGAATGGCAGAACCTCAAACGCTTCGCCAAGTGGGGCATTCCCACCGCCGAAGTGGTGGCGTGGGGGCTGGAGCGCAACGGCATGGCCTACGATCGCGGTGCGATGATCACCCGTGAACTGCCGCGCACCGAAGACTTGTCGGCGCTGGCCGAACGCAACGATCCCAAGCTCAAGGATCGTGCCTGGGTCGACGGCGTCAGTCGGCAGCTGGCTGCTTATACGCGTGTCATGCACGACCACCGCTTCACCCATAACGATCTGAAGTGGCGCAATCTGCTGATCGACGATCAGGCGCAACTGTTTCTGATCGACTGCCCGAACGGCGATTTCTGGCGCGGTTTCTGGCTCAAGTACCGGATCACCAAGGATCTGGCCTGTCTCGACAAGGTGGCCAAGTATCACCTGTCGAACACCCAGCGCCTGCGCTTCTACCTGCAATACCGTGGACGTGATCGTCTGAATGCCGCCGACAAGCAACGGATTCGCCACGTGGTGAAATTTTTCGAGGGACGCGAATGACTGATTTTCTGGCCGCTGAAGACCGTGCGCTGCTGGAGCGCCACGGTCTCGGCACGTTCGATGCGCTGTGGTCCAAGCAGCTCGACGCCGTGGATGAGCCCAACACCGATGGCGGCGGCTGGAGCAGCGTGTTTCGTCTGGACCTGGAAGGGCATGGCTATTACCTCAAACGCCAGTGCAATTACCTGACTCGCACTTTGCACGCGCCCTTCGGCGAGCCGACGTTCGCCCGGGAATTTCGCAACATCAGTCGTTACAACAAGCTTGGCATTCCGGCGTTGCAGGCGGCGTTCTTTGGCGAGCGCAAGGTCAACGGCGAAGTCCGTGCGATCCTGCTGACCCGCGCGCTGGACGGCTGGGACGATCTCGATTCGCTGCTGCAGCGCTGGTCCGACCTCGATGCCGCGCAGCAATCGGCGATTCTCAAGTCTTGCGGCCTGTTGGCGCGCCATCTGCACGGCATGCGTCAGGTGCATGGTTGCTTTTATCCAAAGCACATTTTCCTGCGCGCCGAGGGCGATGGATATCAGGCGCAGTTGATCGACCTGGAGAAGACTCGGCCGTTGCTGTTCGGTATGCGTGACCGGGTCAAGGATCTGGAGCCGCTGCTGCGCCGTGCGCCGGAGTGGAGCGAAGCGCAATTGCGTGAGCTGCTGGCGGTGTATCTCGATCAATCGACGGACAGTTCGCTGGTAGACAGCTGGGTCACGCGGCTGACCGCGCGGCGCAGTCGCAAGGAGACCCGCTGATGCAGTTGTCCGACTTGAAAAATGCCGGGCGCACGCCGAGTCTGCCGTTGACGGTTTCGCTCGCGGATGCGGCGGGCGCTGCCGATTTGCAGTTGCTCAGCCTGTTGCGGGTGTTGCCGGGGCAGCGTTACGTCGGTGCCGGTGTGTGGCGCGGGCGTCCGGTGCTGGCCAAATTGCTGGTCGGCAACAAGGCTGCGCGGCATTTTCAGCGTGAACTGGAGGGCGTGAAACTGCTCGCCGCCCAGGGCATGACCACGCCGTTGCTGCTGGCCGATGGCTTGAAGGACGGCGAGGGTGGCTGGCTGCTGTTCGAGTTCCTCGAAGGCGCCGAAAGCCTGGGCGATGCCTGGAGCAGGGTCGAATCCTTGCCGGTGCTGGCGGATGAGCAATCGGCGGTGCTGGCCGAAGCGCTTGGTGCCATCGGTCAGTTGCACGGTAAAGGCCTGTGGCAGGAAGACCTGCACCTGGACAACCTGCTGCGCCACGGCGGTCAGTTGTATCTGATCGATGGCGCCGGTATCTGTGCAGAAAATGCCGGCCAGCCGTTGTCCCGGCAGAAAGTGCTGGAAAACCTCGGGGTGTTCTTCGCCCAGTTGCCCAAGTCGCTCGAGCCGTTCACCGAAGAATTGCTGGTGTATTACCTGCTGAGCAACAGCGAACACGCGCTGCCGCTGGAAGCCCTGCAAAAGCAGATCGACAAGGTTCGCGCCTGGCGCTTGAAGGATTACCTGATCAAGGTCGGTCGTGAATGCACGCTGTTCAGCGTCAAGCGCGGCGCGTTCGGTCTGCGCTCGATTCGCCGCGAGGAAGAGCCCGCGATGCTGCCGGTGCTGGAACAGGCCGATGCCTTGCTCGATCAGGGCCATCTGTACAAGACCGGCGGCGCGGCCAGTGTCGGCAAGGTCGAGGTTGCCGGGCGTCCTCTGGTGATCAAGCGTTACAACATCAAGAATTTTGCCCATTGGCTCAAGCGCTTCTGGCGTCCAAGCCGCGCCTGGCATTCCTGGCGCGAAGGCAATCGCCTGGCGTTTCTCGGCATTGCCACACCAAAACCGCTGGCAGTGCTGGAAACCCGGTTTTTCTGGCTGCGCAGCAAGGCCTATCTGATTACCGAGCACCTGGCCGGGCCGGACATCATCGAGCGCTTTGCGCCGTACGTTGAAAGCGGCGATGCGCCGGAAGCCGAGTTGCAGGCGCTGGATCAGCTGTTTGCGCGGCTGATCGCCGAACGCATCAGCCATGGCGACTTCAAGGGCCACAACCTGTTCTGGCAGGAAGACCGCTGGGCGCTGATCGATCTGGACTCGATGTGTCAGCACGGCTCGGTGGGCAGCTTCGCCCCGGCCTATGCCCGGGATCGTGCGCGGTTCATGCGCAACTGGCCCGAGAGCAGTGCGCTGTATCGGGTGATTGATCAGCGATTGCCCAAGGATGTAGCGGGCACTGCGTGATTATTTTCGCCAGCGCGTAAGACATTTCTGCAGTTGAATCCGGGTAAGGCATGTGGCGACAAATCCTTGTGACTTGTCCTACGGCCTTCCCGGAACCCATGAACTGCCCCTCACAAAACCCCGATGCTAGTTTGCCCCGACGTTCCCGGAGGGCAAACCTTGAGCATCAAAACCGCTATCTCTATCGGCGCATTTTCCCTGGCACTGTCCGGCTGCGGCACCGCTGTCACGGTGTTGCAGGACGATGAAGCCGCCACGCGCGGCCTGCGCAAACAGAAGACCTACTGTCAGTCGATTCCGCGCATCTACAGCGGGCTCGCCCACGATTTCTGCCTGCTGCACGCGCCGCCCGATCCTACTGGCATTCTGGTGCCGGTCGTCCTGCTCGACCTGACCCTGTCCGGGGTGTTCGACACGGCGTTTCTGCCTTACACGATCTATCGCCAGGCGGTGGACGGGAATATCAGTGTTTATTGGCGACCAGGCCGTGGATAGGCCCATGGACAAGGGTTCTGTGGGTTGAACGACATGGGGCAATTCGCACAGGGTCATTCCCGCCACGTTTACGCTATAATCCCGCCCTTTAGCTGTCTCTCGCCCGGTGCGAGGGCACATCATTTTTCAAGGCGCATCGCGCCTGAATGCAGACTAAAGAGGCTAGACCCCTGTGGCATTGACGATTCTTGGCCTGTCCGGCGCCCTTAGCCATGATCCTTCAGCAGCCTTGTACATCGACGGCAAGCTGGTCGCGGCGGCTGAGGAAGAGCGCTTCGTACGCGATAAACATGCAAAGAACCGCATGCCCTACGAATCGGCGAAGTTCTGCCTGGAGCAGGCAGGCATCAAGCCGTCCGACGTTGACGTGGTCGCGATTCCGTTCGCCCCGATCAGCATTTTCGGCAAGGCTCGCTGGCAGTACGCCAAGCGTTACTGGTACGCCCCGGACCGTGCACTCGACGCGATCCTGATGGGCAACCGTCGCTACAAGCGCTATCGCAACAAGATCGTCTGGTGCCTGGAGCAACTGGGCTTCGATCCGAAGAAAATCAAGATCGAGCCGGTTGAACACCACCTGGCCCACGCATCCAGCGCCTACCACTGCTCGGGTTTCAAAGAGAAAACCGCGATCCTCGGCATCGACGGCAAGGGCGAGTACGCCACGACCTTCTTCGGTTATGGCGAAAACGGCAAGATCCACAAGATCAAGGAATTCTTCGATCCGGACTCCCTCGGCGGCCTGTACGGTGCGATCACCGAGTTCCTCGGTTTCGACATGCTGGACGGCGAGTTCAAGGTCATGGGCATGGCGCCGTACGGCGACGCCAGCAAATATGATTTCTCGCGCCTGGCTTCGTTCGAGAACGGCGAGCTGGTGATCAACACCGACTACGCCAACGTGATCGGCCTGCGTCGCTATAAAGAGAAGGGCAAGGGTTACTACTTCTCGCCGAAGCTGATCGAGTGGCTGGGTCCGAAGCGCGAAGGCGACATCGCCGACGAGCCGTACATCCACTACGCCGCCAGCATTCAGGCGCTGTTCGAAAAAATCGCGCTGCAGATGATCGACTACTACCTGGGCGACGTGCTCAAGGAAACCGGCAAACTGGCCTACGCCGGTGGCTGTGCGTTGAACGTCAAGCTCAACCAGAAAATCATCGCCCGCGACGACGTCAAGGAACTGTTCGTACAGCCTGCTTCCGGCGACGCCGGCACGGCGGTCGGCGCAGCAGCTTACGTGTCCAACGCCCGTGGCGTGCCGGTCGAGAAGATGGAACACGTCTACCTCGGCCCGTCGTACAGCAACGAAGACGTGATCGCCGCGTGCGCCCGTCACGAGAACAAACCGACCTGGCGCAAGCTCGACAACATGCCAGAGCAGATCGCCAAGATCATGGTCGATGGCAACCCGGTGGCCTGGTTCCAGGGCCGCATGGAATTCGGTCCGCGTGCACTGGGCGGTCGTTCGATCATCGGCTGCCCGAGCGTGGCTGGCGTGGCTGACCGCATCAACCACCAGATCAAATTCCGCGAGCGCTGGAGGCCTTTCTGCCCGTCGATGCTCGACACCGTTGCGCCACAGATGATCAAGATCGATCACCCGGCGCCGTTCATGACCTTCACCTTCGAAGTGGCGGAAGAGTGGAAGACCCGCGTGCCGGAAGTCGTCCACGAAGACGGTACTTCCCGGGCCCAGGTGCTCAAGCGCGAATACAACCCGCGTTACTACGACATGATGAAGGCGCTGGAAGTGCTGACCGGCAACGGCGTGTCCCTGAACACCTCGCTTAACCGCCGTGGTGAACCGATGATCTGCTCGCCGACCGACGCCCTGAACATGTTCTTCGGCTCGGATCTGCAGTACCTGATCATGGAAGACATCCTGGTGGTCAAAGAAGGCGCAAACGCTTATGACACGCTCGGCTGAACGCCATGTGCTGCAGTTCTGTCACGGCTATGACGGGCCGTTCCTCGACTGCGCGCGGCAGTACGCCAGCCTGTTCGCGGGCACCGGTTATCGGGTCACCACGGTCTTTCTGACCGGGGCTGCCGATAGCGAGGTGGCCGCAGCCTGCGCTTCCGATGAAGTGTTGTTCATGGAATACAGCTCCAAGGCCATTCGTGGCCTGAAGCTGGGTGCCATCGGCGATCTGCGCAAGATCGCCGCTTCCCGCAATTTCAGTTTCTGCATCGCCCATCGCTTCAAGCCGATCTACATCGCCTTGCTCGGCACTTCGCTGCCGGTGATTGGCGTGCATCACGCGTTTGGCGATTACCAACGCGGCACGCGCAAACTCTTTGCGCACATTTTCCGCAAGCGTCTGAGCCTGCTCGGCGTGTCCGATGCGGTGCGCGACGACATGCGTCGTTGCCTGCCGAAATGGCCCGCGGCGCGCATCCAGACCCTTTACAACCGCATCGATGTCTCGGCGTTGCAGATGAGTCAGGTGTCCGCCCGTGAAGCCCGCGAGACCCTCGGTCTGTCGGCGGATGCGTTCATTGTCGGCAACGTCGGTCGCCTGCACCCGGACAAGGATCAGGCCACGCTGCTGCACGGTTTTGCCGCGGCATTGCCCGGTTTGCCGGCCAACAGCCAACTGGTGATTCTCGGCAAGGGTCGTCTCGAGGATGAACTCAAGGCGCAGGCCCGCGAGCTGGGCGTCGGTGATCGCGTGCTGTTCCTCGGCCAGGTGCCGGATGCGCGCAATTACTTCCGCGCGTTTGATGTGTTTGCCTTGAGCTCCGACCACGAACCGTTCGGCATGGTGCTGCTGGAGGCCATGGCCGCCGGTGTTCCGTTGTTGGCGACTGCGTGCGGCGGGGCGAAGGAAGTGGTCGAAGGCGTGGGCATTCTGTTCCCGCTGGGTGACGCAGAACATCTGGCCCAGGGCCTGAAACATCTGGCCGGTATGGACGAGCAGCAGCGTCGCCAATGCGCGGAGATGATGTTCGAACGCCTGCGCGAGCGCTTCTCCGACCGCGCCGTACGCGACACCTTCTGGCATTTGCCGCAAGTTACCGATCTGGCACCGAGGGGCTGATGCTCAACCGATTTCAAGGCTGGCGCGAACGTGGCTGGTCGCCCGTTGACGCCTCAACTTATGCACAGGCCTGGCAACGTTTCGGCGGCAGCGTCGCGACTCATCCCATGGTCGTTGAGCGTCTGGCGAATCTGGCCGGCATCCCGGTGCGCTATCTGGCCTGGGAACAGCAGGGCGAAATCAAAGCCGCGATCCCGACCTGGGGCCGCGACCTGGCCTTGTCCAAGGACGTGCTCAAACGCAACGGCAAGAAAGGCCTGTTCGACCTCGGCAACGCCGAGCTGATCCTGCCGGCCGCCGCCGATGCCCAGGCCCCGCTGCGCCATCGCGGGCGCTACCTGTCGGCGCTCAACGAAAACCGCTTCAGCGGCCTCAAGTTGCAGACCGAACAACTGGCCATGGCCCGCACTCCCGAAGAGCTGTCGAAGAAGTTTCGCTACAACCAGCGCCGCGAACTGCGCCTGCTGGAAGAGGCGGGCGGGGTGGTGCGGCCGGTCAGCGATTTTTCCAGTGCCGAACTGGCAGCCATTTATTGCGACCTGTTCCAGCGTCGCTGGGGTTTCCCGGCCACTGGCGCGGCACGCATGGCCGAAGTCATCGAGCTGTTGCGCGAGCTGTTGATCGGCTCGGTGATCTTCCTCAACGATGCGCCGATCGCCATTCAACTGGTGTACCGCGTCGAAGCCCCGGAGTGGATCAGCGTCGAGTACATCAACGGTGGCGTCGATCCTGAAACCCGTGAATTCAGCCCTGGCAGCGTCCTGAGTTTTCTCAATACGCAAAGTGCCTGGGAGCATGCGCGGGCCCTGGACAAGCCGCTGCGCTTTTCCTTCGGTCGCGCCGACCGTGAATACAAGGATCGCTGGTGCAATCCTGTGCCGGTCTTCACCGTATGAGTCAGCCCATGAGCCGCAAACAGCAACTGCTCAAGCGTCACCGGCGCAATAAACGCATCGGCCTGCTGATCGCACTGATTGTGTTGATCGCCCTCGGCGTGCTGGTGGCCTGGTGGTTACCGCTGGTGCTGGCGGTCATTGGCTGGATTGCCCACGAAGCGTGGTTTGCCGATCACCTGTTCTATTCGCCGAAAGACGATTACCAATACAGCTTTCCGCCGTTCACACCGCAGCCAAAAGTGCATCTGAGCGGTGAGCAATTGCGCCTCGACGAGGGTGTGATGCTGGTGGACGACGCCACGCTGATCCTCGCCGTGAAGGTCAAAAGCAGCTTTCTGGGACGCTTCTTCGATCCTCGGGTCGAGTTGGCCGGTGGCACCCATCCCGATGCGCAGACGTTCGAACGCGGCGTCAACGGCCTGCGTTATCTGAACCTCAGCGGTCAGGCGCAGGCCTTGTCACAAGGCCAGTTGCGCCTGCGCGGGCGCTTTTGCCGGGTGTCCGGCGAGCCGCTGCTGTGGGCGCTGGAGCAACCGGACTACCGCCAGCAGCGGGTGATGGTGATCGCCCCGCACGCCGACGATGCCGAGCTGGCCGCCTACGGTCTGTACAGCCAGGCCAAAGAAGCCTGGATCGTGACCCTGACTGCCGGCGAGATCGAAGCCGAACACTATCAACAGATGGGCCTGAACAAGGTCGAGGCGGCGCGGCTCAAGGGCCGCTTGCGTGCCTGGGACAGTCTTGCCGTGCCACGTTGGGCCGGTGTGCCGCAGGAACATTGCGTGCAGCTCGGGTATTTTTGCCTGCAATTGGCGGCGATGCAGGCTGCGCCGAATCAATCGATTGGCTCGCGGGAAGCCGATCTGAGCGACACGCGTCTGTTCCGTCAGTTGAATCCGTTTGCCTTGCCCGGCGATGCCGACGGCGCGCCGACCTGGAACAACCTGCTGGCCGACCTTCGTGACGTGCTGTCCCGTGCGCGTCCGGATGTGATCGTGTTGCCGCACCCGACGCTGGATCCGCATCCCGACCATATCTGCGCCCAGGAAGCGGTGCTGGAAGCCTTGCGCGGTCTCGATTACCAACCGACCCTGCTCGGTTACGCCAACCACTTGCACGACAATGACCGCTGGCCGATGGGCGACAGTGGGCAGGGCATTGCCTTGCCACCGACGTTCGACGCAGGCGTGGCGATGCAGCCGCTGTGCCTGCCGCTGTCGATCGAATTGCAACGGGACAAGGCCATGGCGCTGGGCATGATGCATGACCTGCAGCCACCGGCGCCGTTCAAGCGTCGCCTGCGCCGGCTGTTTCAGCGACTGCTGGCCGGTCGGATGCCGTCGGTCTACGGCGAGAACGAATTTTTCAGAAAAGCGGTCAGGCGCCAGGAGCTGTTCTGGCTACTCAAACAGGGCGAAACGGGCGTCAACCGGGGAGATTTATGAGTCAACGGTCAAAGGTGTTGCAGCTGCAGCCCGACTACAACGTCAAATCCCATGATTTCGCCGACCTCGCCGAACAGATCGTCAAGGCGCTGCCGACCGATCGTTACGAAGTGACCGCAGCCTTCCTGCGCGGCAAGCCAGGGCCGGGCGAAGCCGTCAGCCGTGCCGACCGTTCGGTGTATTTCGAGTTTTCCGACAAGTCCCTGAAGGGCATGCGCCTGCGGGCGATGTGGCAGCTGTACAAGTTCTGCCGTCGGGAAAAATTCGACGTCGTGATCTGCAACCGCTTCAAACCGGTGAACATGATGCTGACGCTGAACCGTTGGTTGAAAGTGCCGCTGTGCATCGGCATTTCCCACGGTTTCGGCGAGTACGACCGTTTCTACCGTCGTCGCCAGACTCAGCGCCTGATCGATCGGCACTGGCGCTTCGTCGGCGTGTCGCCGGCGGTCAAACAGTATTTGCTGGATTGCGATTGCGGTTTCACTGACCAGAACACGTACGCGATCACCAACGCCATCGACATCGAACAGGCCGAGGGTTTGCAACACAGCCGCGAACGCGCGCGCGAGTTGTTGGGTATCGATCCGAATGTGCGCCTGATCGGTGCGCTGGGGCGGCTGGTGTCGGTCAAGGGCCACACTTATCTGTTGCAGGCATTCGCCCAACTCAAAGACAAATACCCGAATACCCAACTGGCAATCATCGGTGCCGGACGCCTTCAGGCGCCGCTGGCCGCCGAGATCGAACAGTTGGGCCTGAGCGGGCGGGCGCACCTGCTGGGCTTCAAGGAAAACGCCCTGCAATACGTACGCGCGTTCGATATCTGGACCATGCCGTCGCTGGCCGAAGGCCTGGGCCTGGCCTTGCTGGAAGGCATGAGCGGGCATCTGCCGGTGATCGCCTCGAACGTGCCGGCCATGCTGCCGCTGATCGAAGGTGCCGGTGGCTTGTCGATCACGCCCAGGGACGTACCGAGCCTGGTTGCGGCGCTGGACACCTACCTCGCGCTGTCGGATGACGAGCTCAAGGCCAAGGGCGAGCAGGCCTATCGTTATTTGCAGGAGCAGCACGACATCGAGGTCTTCCGCCAGGAATACCTGAACCTGATCGACTCCGGCCTGGAGCAGGCCCGCAAGGAACAGCCGTGAGCGAAGAAAGAGCCATGAGCGAGTCCGCAGCCGTGAGCGGTGAGCAACCTCTCGTCACCGTGATCATCGCCTCCTACAACCACGGGCCATACATCGAGGAAAGCATCCTCAGCGTCATCAACCAGAGCTACCAGAACATCGAGCTGCTGGTGGTCGACGACGGCTCGAAGGACGACAGCGTCGAGCGCATCCAGGCCTTGCAGGAAAAACACGGCTTCGATTTCCGGGTGCAGCAGAACCAGGGCCTGACCAATACGCTCAACGGCGCGATTGCGCGGGCCAACGGCAGCCTGATCGTGCCGTTCGGCTCCGACGACATCATGTACCCGGATCGCATCGCCACCCAGGTCGCCTACATGGACGGCAAACCGGAAGTGGGCATCTGCGCCGGCAACATCGAGCTGATGGACGCCGACGGCAATCTCTACCCGGAAAAGCGTCAGCGCCGGGACGTGCCGTTCCGTCGCGCGGATTTCGATGACATGTTCCTGGAACGCAAGCCGTATCCGCCGGCACCGACCCTGATGATCCGTCGTGAGGCTCTGGACAAGGTGGGCGGGTTCGACCCGACGATTCGTCTTGAGGATCTGTACATCGAGCTGAAAATCACCCGCGCCGGGTACTTCATCGATGGCCTGAACGTGGTGATGGCGCGCTATCGCAAGCACGCCACCAACTCCTACAAGAATCACCGTTTCATGATCGAGAACATCCTGCGCACCTACGCGCTGTTCAGCGATCATCCGCTGTACGACGAAGTGCGCTACAAGTCGCTCAACTCGATGTTCCTGAAAACCGCCAACCGCGATCGCAAACTGGCGCGGGAGCTGTTGGCGCAAATCCCGTTCAAGGCCTGGAACAAGAAGACCTGGCGCGGATTGGGCCGGTTGCTGTTTTCACCGTTGGAAAAAGACTGAGCCATGGGCTGGATTCAGCGCTGGCGCGAGCGACGCGCGAAACGGGCTATTCGCAAATTGCCGAAGATCGAACGCGGCGCGGCGCGATTCCGGCAGGCCTACCCTGACTATGGTTTCGGTCGGGGCAGTTATGGCTTGCCGCTGGTGCATGACTGGAAGGAAGGCTCGACGCTGAATATCGGCGCTTATTGTTCGATTGCCGAAGGCGTGCAGATTTTTCTCGGTGGGCATCACCGTGCCGACTGGGTGACCACGTTTCCGTTTCCGGCGATGCTGCCGGAGGCGGCCCACATCAGCGATTACAGCGGCACCCATGGTGACGTGACCATCGGCAACGATGTCTGGCTGTGTTCCGGTTGCACGATCCTGTCGGGCGTCTCTGTCGGCAGCGGTGCGATCATCGCGGCGGGTGCGCTGGTTACGCGGGATGTCGAACCCTATGCGGTCATGGGGGGCAATCCCGCGAAGTTCCTGCGTTGGCGGTTCCCCGAGGAGCAACGTCAACAGCTGTTGCAGAGTGCCTGGTGGGACTGGCCGGAAGCCGAATTGAACGGGCTGGCCGGCACGCTGTGCAGCGATGACGTCGAGGGATTTCTCAGTTACGCCCGACAGCGTCGGGCGACATAGTTGCTCAACGATCCTGAACGGCTTTCTCGGCCAGCTTCTTCGACCCGGACCTTTTCTGGCGCAACCACTGCAGAAATGTCCTGCCCGCTTCAATGCCCGGTTTTTCGATGTACAGGAATGTCAGGCTGGCGATGACGATCAGCAGGCAACTGCACACGGCCATCAACAGCAGATAGAGGATCGGGTTTTGCGGGTTGAAAGGTATGAAGTGCGGCAGTTGCTGCACCATGATCCAGAGCACATAACCGTGTAGCAGGTAGGTGCTGTAGCTGATCTCTCCCAGCCAGCGGACACTGCGCAGGCGCAGGGCGCCAAACAGCGGGTTGCCCGAGGCCACGATCAGGAAGAACACGGTCAACAGCAGCAACGGCATCAGGTTGAAGGCGCGTTTGTACAGCGTCATCACCAGGACCAGAGCCAGCAGGGCTATTACGGTGGCGAGACGTGTCTGACCCCATGCCGTCAGCTGCGGGCGACGCACCCAGTAGGCTGCGGCAATCCCTCCCAGAAAACTCGCCAGGAAGTGCTTCTTCAGCGAATGCTCCCAACCGACCACCTGATACAGGGTGTAGATCCCGATCAGGCAGAGCGCCACTTGCAGCCAGTGTCCGCGATAGATGAACACCAGCCCCAGCAGCGGCAGTGCCAGGTAGAAAAACACCTCATAGGCCAGCGTCCAGGTCACGTTGGAAATCAACATGCCGCTCTGCGGGTACTGATTGATGTCAGGTCGGTCGAAGGTCAGCCAGGCCAGTATCTGTCCGGCCAGTTGTGTACCGGAGTCCTTCAGTTCCCAGCCTTGCAGGTAGAACACCGTGACAAACACGATCAGCATCAGCGGCAGGTACAGAGGATAAAGCCGAAATACCCGTGACACCGCAAAGGCCTGCCAGTCGTGATCACGGCCCTGTTTGAGCAGACGGCTCCAGAACAGAAAACCGGTGATCATGAAAAACAGCGCAACGCTGGCCTGACCCAGTTGCGAGTAGAAGTTGCTGGGCGGAAAGTCGATCACACCGGTACGCAGGTAAAACCAGGTGATGATGGCGTGATGGATGAATACGCCAAAAGCCAGGTAGCCACGCAGGCCGTCAATACTGCCATAGCGGCTTTCGCCGGCATGTTGCAAATGCGTGGCCGCTTTGGGTAGCAGGCGAAGGAGCAGAGCCGAAGTCGCGATAGCAAGCAGATACGCTATCGCGGCATAAACTGGGTTTGTATCCGTCATGATCAATGGGCCCGGGCCGGGCGACCGCCCTGTTGCACCTGCCGGTGCAGATTGTCGACCGCAGCTTTGGAGGCCGTCACCGAATAACCCTGAAGCAGGGCATCGAAGTGATCCTCGAACAGCCAGCGCTTGTCTTCCGTGTAGCGCTGCATGTGACGCAAGTTGCGTTGGCGCAATGAAAGGCTAAGGGGCGACGGATAGATGCGCAGGTCGGCCAGATCGATCAATCCGAATTCGCCATCCTCCAGCACCAGTACGTTGCCCAGGTGCAACGAGCGGAAATACACACCCTGTTCATGCAGTTGGGCCATGAACTTGCCAAAGCGTTCCACCAGGGCCTGGCGTACTGCGGGAGCCGTGATGCCTTGCAGCACCTGACGCAGGGTATGGCCCGGCAAAGGAGAGTAATGAACGGCGCTGCTGCCGTCTTCGAGACGATACAGACCCAGTATCTCCGGGGTCGGGATGCCTGCCCTGCGCAATTGCTCGCTGTTCACGGCAAATCGCTCGGAGTAGGGATTGAAGGTGCCGGAGGTGTACCAGCGGCGACGGCGGAATAGTTTCAGGAAACTGCCATCTTCCAGGCGCAGAACTTTGGGCCCCAGGCCGTCTTCTTCGATGATCCGGGCATTTTGGCTCAGCTGCTGCATGTCGGCTGCCGAGCGTTTTACCACCGGCCTGTCCAGCAGGCGACGGGCACGCAGGTTAATGCTCAGTGCGGCAATCAGTGCCAGCGGTATCCACAGCAGGAACCAGTGCTCCTTGGGCCGCGAGAGGATGCCGCCACCCTCGGTCAGTCCCGCACCGATACCGAATACCAGCAGGGTCGAGGCGACGATCAGCAAGGGCTGTACACGCTGGCGCCAACTGCTCAGCAGTCCCCAGGCGAGGAAGAACAGCCAAGGCAGCAGGCCCAGCAGGCCGACGTAATAGAGGACGCCCAGCGCAAAACTGTGCGGCTCCTGAAAGTTGTATCCGACACCGGGATCGATCGACAGGCTGGCGTTATAGCCGTGGCCGATCCACGGATGATCGGAAATCTTGCTCAAGGCCAGTTGCCAGATTTCGAAGCGATAGGAGTCGCCACGTTCGATGATCATTTGCGAAAACACGGCCATGACCACCGCACCGCTGGTGGCCAGCGCGCCCAGCAGCAGCAGCGAACGACGGTTCCAGCAGATGAAGCACAGCCAGAGTGCCGCCGCGGTCAGGGCGACCAGCGGGGTTCTGGAACCGGTGCCGATCACCGCCGCGAACATGATCGCCATCGCCGGCATACTGAGCCAGAGCAGCTGGCGACGCTTGCAGGTCATGCTGATGCTGAGCCAGTAGGCACAAAAGAAACCGAACAGATGAGAACTGAGCAGCGGGTTGTCGAAGGCGCCACCACCGATCAGGCGCATCCCGGGCTCATAGGTGCGGGCAAAATGGATCAGGAAGACACTGGTGGCCACCAGCGCAACCAGGGCCGCCGTGAACAGCAATGGCTGGAGGATATCGTTGCGATAGCGCACCAGCAGGTAGCAGCCGGCGAACAACAGCAAGGTGTGCAGTGGCGGCTTGAACATACCGCCGATCGGTTCATCCCCCGGTCCCCAGCAAAGGCTGAGCAGCGCCCAGGCGACGAACAGCAGCAGTGCGATGATCAGTGGCTCCTGGAACAACTCCTTGAACGCCCGCGGGCGCAAGCAGATGGCGATCAGCGTCGGAATGCTGAACAAGCCGTAAAACAGCTTGTGATGAACACTGCGACCCGGCAGGAAAAACAGCGCGCACAAGAGCAGGAAGTAGCCGACGGGAAGTATCCACAGACTAATGAAATCGAAAATTCGATTGGACGTACTGCTGAAGCCGCGAAGTTGCATGCTGAGAGATTCAATCCTGAAGTTGATCGGCCATTTCGATGATGGCTATTTGATGCTGAAAAAGATGCCTAACAATAACAGCCTTTGCCCGATTGCCAGAACCCTGAAGAAGCTGTGCTAAAGTCAGCGTCCTTTTTATCGACTTTCGCGTGATATGACCGACTCCAGTCCCGCCGCAAGCCCTTCGAGCTTGAAAATCTACTTCCGCCTGCTCGGCTATGTCCGGCCGTACATCAGTCTGTTCCTGATCAGCATCGTCGGTTTTCTGATTTTTGCCTCGACCCAGCCGATGCTCGGCTACATCCTCAAGTACTTTGTCGACGGTCTGTCCAATCCCGAGGCGGTGCTGTTTCCCACCGTGCCTTACCTGCGCGATCTGCAACTGTTGCAGGCCGTGCCGCTGCTGATCATCCTGATCGCTGCGTGGCAGGGTCTGGGATCTTATCTGGGTAACTATTTCCTGGCCAAGGTTTCCCTGGGCCTGGTGCACGACCTGCGGGTGCAGTTGTTCAACAACCTGCTGGTCCTGCCCAACCGTTATTTCGACAAGCATAACTCCGGTCACCTGATTTCGCGTATCACCTTCAACGTGACGATGGTCACGGGGGCGGCAACAGATGCGATCAAGGTCGTAATCCGTGAAGGCATGACGGTGATCTTCCTGTTCGCCTCGCTGCTGTTCATGAACTGGAAGCTGACACTGGTGATGGTCGCGATCCTGCCGCTGATCGCCGTGATGGTGCGCACCGCGAGCAAGAAATTCCGCAAGCAGAGCAAGAAGATCCAACTGGCCATGGGCGACGTGACGCACGTCGCCTCGGAAACCATTCAGGGCTATCGCGTGGTGCGCAGTTTCGGTGGTGAAGCCTACGAGGAGAAACGCTTCCTCGACGCCAGCCAGAGCAACACCGACAAGCAACTGCGCATGACCCGCACCGGCGCGATCTACACGCCGATGCTGCAACTGGTGATCTACAGCGCCATGGCGGTGCTGATGTTCCTGGTGCTGTTCCTGCGCGGTGACGCCTCGGCGGGTGACATGGTGGCCTACATCACTCTGGCCGGTTTGTTGCCCAAGCCGATCCGTCAGTTGTCCGAAGTCAGTTCGACCATCCAGAAGGGCGTGGCCGGTGCCGAAAGCATTTTCGAGCAACTGGACGTCGAACCGGAAGTCGATACCGGCACGGTCGAGCGCGACTCGGTCAGCGGTCGCCTCGATGTGCGCAACCTGAGCTTCACCTACCCGGGCACCGAGCGTCAGGTACTCGACGACATCAGCTTCTCGGCCGAGCCGGGGCAAATGGTGGCGCTGGTGGGGCGTTCGGGCAGCGGCAAGTCGACCCTGGCCAACCTGATCCCGCGCTTCTATCACCACGACAAGGGCGAAATCCTGATCGACGGTGTGGAAGTCGAGCAGTACAAGCTGCTCAACCTGCGCCGCCACATTGCCCAGGTGACCCAGCACGTCACGCTGTTCAGCGACACCGTGGCCAACAACATCGCCTATGGCGATCTGGCCGGGGCACCGCGCGAAGACATCGAGAAAGCCGCGCGTGATGCCTACGCGATGGACTTCATTTCGCAGCTGCCCCAAGGCCTGGACACCCAGGTCGGCGAGAACGGCGTGCTGCTCTCCGGCGGCCAGCGCCAGCGTCTGGCGATTGCCCGTGCCTTGCTCAAGAACGCGCCGTTGCTGATTCTCGACGAGGCCACCTCGGCTCTCGACACCGAATCCGAGCGGCACATCCAGGCCGCCCTGGATCAAGTGATGAAGGGCCGTACCACGCTGGTAATTGCTCACCGCCTGTCGACCATCGAGAAGGCCGATCTGATTCTGGTCATGGATCAGGGCCGGATCGTCGAGCGCGGCACCCACGACGACCTGTTGGCACAGAACGGCTACTACGCGCGTCTCAACGCCATGGGCCTCGACGCCCCGGCCGAAGACATCGCCTGATCCCGCCGAAAACCCTGTGGGAGCGAGCCTGCTCGCGATAACGGTGCAACAGTCAACATCAATGTTGAATGTGCATGCGTCATCGCGAGCAGGCTCGCTCCCACATTCATTTGTATCCAGTCCTTTACCCTTCTTGACCAAACCGGCATAAAACCGGCCATCGCGCTTGTTAAGGTTCCTGAACGAACTCTGACTTCAAATCGAAGGGGCCATCCTCTTCGCGCGGGTGCTGGCATGCTGCAACGTTATCTCTGGAAATTGCTGCCCAAGCCGCAGCGGGCCTTTCTGCTGGGGCGCCTGTCGGTGGTCGACCGGCAAGTGGTGAACAAGTCGATGTCGGCCAGTCTGGCCTTTCCTGCCGCCTTCGAGCAGCGTGACTGTCTGTTTATCCACGTGCCCAAATGCGCCGGCAGCAGCTTGTGCGCGGCGATGTTCGACGGCTGGCGTCCCGGACACTTGCCGTTGTACTGGTACGAAGAGCAATTTCCCGAGCAATATGCCGCGGCCTACAAATTTGCCTTTGTGCGCGACCCGCTGGAGCGCGCCTATTCGGCTTACGCCTTTTTGCATGGCAACACCTTGGGCGGGCGCGATCACGCCGCTCAGCAGATGGTTCGGCAATATCGGGATTTCGACGATTTTGTCGCACGCTGGCTGCATCCGGAGACGATCTCGCGGCAGCTGCACTTTGCCGCACAGACCGACTTTCTGACCGATTCACTGGGTCATCTGGCCCTGGACTTCATCGGTTACCAGGAACATCTGGAACAGGATTTCAAACAGGTTTGCGACCGCTTGGGGATGGTGTGTCAGTTGCCGCACGTCAACAGCTCCCGGCAGCGCCAACCGCTGAAGGCGCGGGAGTTCTGCTCGGCGCGAACCCGTCGGCTGGTGCGTCGGGCCTATCAGCGCGACTACGAGTTGCTCGGTTATGAATGAGGCGCTGCACAGTCTGGTGACACGGCCTGCCATCAGCCCCTACAGCCTTGCGCTGTCCCGCCAGGCGCGAGCCGCGCTCAAGGGACAGCGGCCGCGTTGCCTGTGGCTGACCGGGCTGTCCGGCGCCGGCAAGTCGACCCTGGCCAATTCGCTGGAGCTGCATCTGCATCAATTCGGGTTGCACACCTTTCTGCTCGATGGCGACGACGTGCGCAATGGCCTGTGCCGGGACCTGGGCATGGACGATGCCGCTCGCCGGGAAAACATCCGGCGCATGGCCGAAGTCGCCCGGCTGATGGTTGATGCGGGGCTGATCGTCATCGTCGCGGCGATCTCGCCGTTTCGGGCCGAGCGGGATGCTGCGCGGCAACTGTTTGCCGAGGGCGACTTCATCGAAGTGCATGTGAGCACTTCGCTCACGGTGTGCGAGCGCCGTGATCCGAAAGGTTTGTATCAGGCGGTGCGCCAGGGTCGTATCCAGCATTTCACTGGCATCGACAGCCCTTACGAGGCGCCGTTGGCGGCGGAGTGCCGGATCGACACGGAAGCGGTCGAGCCGAGCGAGGCCTGCGAGCGGTTGGCGGCTTTTCTGCTTAAAAAATGAGCAAAAAAGCCAGCTGTTTCATCCTGTTGCAGCCGCCGCACAAGCCTTCGCCAACCCTGTGTTAATATCGCGGCCCTGTTTATTTTGTATGTGGGTTGCTCCATGAAGTTGTCCATGCCGCGATTCGATCAAGCCCCTGTCTTGGTGGTCGGCGATGTCATGCTCGACCGTTACTGGCATGGTGGTACCTCACGGATTTCCCCTGAGGCGCCGGTTCCTGTCGTTAAAGTCGAGCAAATCGAAGACCGCCCGGGCGGTGCCGCCAACGTTGCCTTGAACATTGCCGCGCTGGGTGCGCCGGCGTCGCTGGTCGGTGTGACCGGTGACGACGAAGCCGCCGACAGCCTGAGCAACAGCCTCAAGGGTGCGGGCGTACGGGCTCTGTTCCAGCGCATCGCGCACCAGCCGACCATCGTCAAGCTGCGGGTCATGAGCCGGCACCAGCAATTGCTGCGTATCGACTTCGAAGAACCGTTCGCCACCGACGCACTGGCCCTCGGCGCGCAGGTCGACGATCTGCTCGAAGGGATCAAGGTGCTGGTGCTGTCCGACTACGGCAAAGGCGCCCTGAAAAACCATCAGGCGCTGATCCAGGCCGCGCGTGCCAAAGGCATTCCGGTGCTGGCCGACCCGAAGGGCAAGGATTTCTCGATCTACCGTGGCGCGAGCCTGATCACCCCGAACCTCAGCGAGTTCGAAGCCATTGTCGGCGGTTGCGCCGATGAGCATGAGCTGGTGACCAAGGGCGCGACGCTGATGCACGACCTGGATCTCGGCGCATTGCTGGTGACCCGTGGCGAGCACGGCATGACCCTGCTGCGTCCGGATCATCCGGCACTGCATTTGCCTGCGCGGGCCCGTGAAGTGTTCGACGTGACCGGTGCCGGTGACACGGTGATTTCCACCCTGGCGGCCGCGATTGCCGCTGGCGAAGAACTGCCGCACGCGGTGGCGCTGGCCAACCTGGCGGCGGGCATCGTGGTCGGCAAGCTGGGTACGGCGGCGATCAGCGCCCCGGAACTGCGTCGCGCCATTCAGCGCGAAGAAGGTTCGGAGCGTGGCGTGCTGGGTCTGGAGCAACTGCTGCTGGCAGTCGCCGATGCCCGTGCGCACAACGAGAAGATCGTGTTCACCAACGGCTGCTTCGACATCCTGCATGCCGGCCACGTGACCTACCTCGAGCAGGCGCGAGCGCAAGGCGATCGCTTGATCGTTGCGATCAACGACGACGCCTCGGTCAGCCGCCTGAAAGGGCCGGGCCGACCGATCAACAGCGTTGACCGGCGCATGGCGGTTCTCGCCGGTCTCGGTGCAGTGGACTGGGTGATCAGCTTCGCTGAAGGCACTCCGGAAAACCTGCTGCGCGAGGTCAAGCCGGACGTGCTGGTGAAGGGCGGCGATTACGGCATCGACCAGGTTGTCGGCGCCGACATCGTCAAAGCCTACGGCGGCACCGTTAAAGTGCTGGGGCTGGTGGAAAACAGCTCGACCACGGCGATTGTGGAAAAAATCCGCAAGTCCGAGTGATGCAAACATAAAGACCGCGTCTGCGACGACTCTCTGGAGTCACTCGCAGGCGCGGTCTTTTGCCGTTCAGGAGTTCACTTTCTTGCGCGGCACGATCTTCTTCAGCAGTTGCTTCGCCTTGCCGCGCAACCGCGCCAGCCCCGTGTCCTTGGGCGGCGGCGTCAAACCCTGTTGGCGCAACCAGTCCTTCCAGCGAATCCGCTCATCGCGCACCAGCCAGCCGTCCTGTCGGGCGAAGCTTTCCGCCAGGTACAGACCGCGAGTGCCCGCCGGGTACAACTGACCTTTCTTCAGCGTGTACAGCTCAGGCAGCGGCTCGCCGTCCTGCAGCGGCATCAAGTACAGATCGGGGCGTTTGCGGTCGAGCCGGGCGACCAGTTGATCGCCTTCCAGCCGTTCATCGACATGAAACAGGCTGAGGTTCTTGGCTTCCTTGGGTACGTCCAGCCGCAGGTCGTAGATCAATTGCAGGGACGCGGTCGGCAAATGCACGTAGGCCCTCGGCCGTTCGAGCAATTGCAGATTGGCGCAACGCACCGGCCGCGCCGAACCGGACAGCGGCGTCAAGCGAAAGGGCAAGGCCTCGCGATAATGCAGCGCCGAGGCGTACGGCGCTGGCAGCCAGGTGTCGTTGAAGCGCCCGCCGAGCCAGCCTTCCGGGGTTTCCAGCAGGCATTCCTCGGCAATTTCCTGAATCGCCGTGTGCAGCGGGATATTCAGTTCATGGGCCGGCACGTAACCGGAAATCAGCTTGAGCACGACATCGCCGCGATCCTGCCGGCGCTGGCGCACCAGCACCCAGTAATCGCGATTCTGCCAGTGCAGGGTCAGGCGTACCGAGACGCCGAGGTTGGCCAGCTCCAGCGCAAAACGCTCGGCGTCGGCCACGCTGACCGGTTTGCGCCGCTGCAGGGTCTGGGCGAAATTCAGCGGCATGCCCATGCTCTGGTAGGTCAGGCCTTCCGGCGTGGCTTCGACGAACAGCGGCAGCGTCTTGAAGTTGCTCGGGTTCTTTCTGATGAGCGTACGCGGCATGTCGGCTCCTGCTTAAGGCCGCGAGGCGGCGTCAGTGACCACGAAGGACCTGGGCAACGGTCGCAACGTTATGGGCGAGGTGCAGCGGATTGATCGTCCCGACAATGGCACTGGCCACGCCGGGCTGGGCGAACAGCAACTCGAAGCTGGCGCGTACCGGATCCACGCCGGGACTCAGGCACACATGACCGCTGGCCAGGGCCTTCTTCACCAGAATGGCTTTGCCGTGGGCAGCAGCATAGTCAATGACCGCCTTCTCGTTTTGTTCGTTCAGATTGTAGGTGACCATCGCGCAGTCGCCTTGCTCCAGTGCTTTGAGGCCACCGTCGACGGTTTTGCCGGAAAAGCCGAAGCCGCGAATCTTGCCCTCGGCCTTGAGTGCCGCGAGGGTTGCGTAGACTTCGCTGTCGTTGAGGATCGCCAGATCGTTACCGTCGGAGTGCACCAGCACCAGGTCGATAAAATCGGTTTCAAGACGTTGCAGGCTGCGCTCCACCGACATCCGAGTGTGTGCGGCGCTGAAGTCGTGGGTCGACTGGCCGTCGACAAATTCTTCGCCGACCTTGCTGACGATCACCCAGTCCTGACGCTGACCGCGCAGCAGTGGGCCGAGGCGTTCTTCGCTGCGGCCATAGGCCGGGGCGGTGTCGATCAGGTTAATGCCCAGCTCCCGCGCCTGCTTGAGCAACATGCGTGCGGCGTCGTCGTCGGGGATCTGGAAGCCGTTGGGGTATTTCACGCCCTGGTCGCGACCGAGTTTGACGGTGCCCAGGCCCAGCGGCGAAACCAGCAGGCCGGTGCTGCCCAACGGGCGATGCAGATCGTGCAGGGTCGGCAGGCTCATGGCAGCAGTTGCTCCCAGGCGGGAACGCCCATCGGTGGTTTTGGCAGCTCGGGCAGCGGAGCCGGTTGGCTTGGCTGGATGCCGTCGCGCTCCAGGGACGCGATTACCCGGTCAGCGAAGTCCGGCGCCAGGGCCAGTTTGGTTGGCCAGCCGACCAGCAGACGACCTTCTTCAGCGAGGAACGCGTTGTCCGGACGGGTAAGACCGGTTTGCAGCGGTTCGGCGCGATCGACGCGCAGGGTCGCCCATTGCACGGTGCTCAGGTCGATCCATGGCAACAGCTGACCGAGCTCTTTTTGAGCGGTGGCGATCTGTTCGGCCGGCTCACGGGCCACGCCTTCGGATTCGGCAATGTCGCCGCCCAGATACCAGACCCACTGACCGTCAGCGGCCGGGTGGGTGGTCACGGTGATGCGCGGTTTGGTGCCGCCACCGAGGCAGTGCGCGTACAGCGGCTTCAGGCCCGGGCCCTTGGCGATGATCATGTGCAGTGGCCGGCGTTGCATGGCCGGATGAGTCAGGCCCAAAGCAGTCAGCAGGTCGGCGGTACCGGCACCGGCACTGAGCACGATGCGCTGGGCGCAGATCTCGCGGCCATCGACTTTCAAGCCAACCAGCACGCCGCTTTCCAGCAGCGGCTCGATGGTCTGGCCGGCCAGCAGACCGTCACCCGACAGGTCGGCCAGACGCTGGATCAGGCTCGGTACATCGATCACCAGTTCGGCGAGGCGGTAGACCTTGCCCTTGAAGCGTTTGTCTTGCAGGGCCGGCGGCAGTTGATCGCCCTTGACCTGATCGACCCGGCCACGCACCGCTTTGCTGGCGAAGAAACTGGTGAGGTTGCCGGCCAGGGTGCCCGGCGACCACAGGTAATGGGCTTCGGACAGCAGGCGCACGCCGCTCAGATCCAGTTCGCCGTTACCGGCCAGGGCTTCACGCCAGCGGCGCGGCATGTCGGCGATGGCTTCCGAGGCGCCGGTCAGCGCACCGTGCAACGCGTACTTGGCGCCGCCGTGGATGATGCCCTGGGACTTCACGCTCTGCCCGCCGCCGAGGCTGGCGCTTTCCACCAGCACGGTCGAGAAACCCTGGCGACGCAGGCGCGCGTTCAGCCAGAGACCGGCGACACCCGCGCCGACAATCAGCACGTCGGTGGAAATTGGAGATGGCATGCAACGACCTCAGTGTTCAAGACGAGGGCGCAGTATACAGACTCGGGGAAAAGGGGATTTGTCGATGATCAACAGAGGGAAGGCATGAGCCCTTGCCGGCACGATTGCCTGCAAGGGCTTAGGTCAGGATTAATGGCCGGCGGTTTTCGAGAACAGCTGAATCACCACCACGCCGAGCACGATCAGCGCCATCCCGAGCATTGCCGGGACATCCAGCTTCTGCCCATAAATGAAAAGCGCCGCGACGCTGACCATCACGATGCCCATGCCGGCCCACACCGCGTAGGCCACGCCCACCGGCACGCTGCGCACCACCAGGGTCAGCATCCAGAACGCGATGGCGTAGCCGACGATGACCAGCACCAGTGGCAAAGGCGTGCTGAAACCTTTGACGGCTTTCATCGAAACGGTCGCGATCACTTCGGCACAGATGGCGATGGCCAGGTAGACGTAAGCGTTCATGTTCAAATCCTCGTGTGTAGCGTTGCTTTCTGAGGCGGCATTCTAGTGATTCACCAGATGGGGTAAAGTCATTACCTATCTGTTTACAAGATGGGTTGGCCGATGAGCATGCAGTGGAATCTGGAGCAGTTGCGGGTGTTTGTCGCGGTGGCTGAACAGCGTTCGTTTTCCGCCGTGGCGCGTCAGCAACGCAAGGCGCAGTCGGCGATCAGCAGCGCGATTGCCATGCTCGAGGACGACCTCGGTGTCAGTCTGTTCGAGCGTAGCAGTGGTCGCCAGCCGAGTCTTACCGAAACGGGTGAAGCTTTGCTTGAAGAGGCGCGTGAAGTGTTGCGCCAGTGCGAGCGCCTGAACGGTCGGGCCGTGGCCATGATGCGCGGGCAGGAAGCGCAACTGCGGGTGGCCCAGGACGAGGCGATGCCTTATCAGGCGCTGGTGGAAAGCTTCGGCGCGCTGGCCGAGCAGTTTCCGAGTCTGGAGGTGCAACTGACCAGCGCCGCCCAGGGTGAAGTCTCGCGCAAACTGGTGGAGCGTCGGGCCGATCTCGGGCTGCTGTTCTATCACGACGAAATCCCCGAAGCGCTGGAACGTCGGGTGCTGGGCAGCGTGGAAATGGTCACGGTCTGCGGCGTCAATCATCCGCTGGCCGCGCAATCCCGGGTCAACTGTCAGCAGCTTGCTCAACATCGGCAATTGCTGATGTCGACTCAGACCAGCGTCTATCCCGGCAGCGAACCGGCCAGCCCGCAGGTCTGGCGCGCCGACAGTTTTTACGTGATGGCCGAATGGCTGGTGCGCGACCTCGGCTGGGCCTGGCTGCCGCGCCACGTGGTGCAGTACTCGGCGTATCAGGGCCTGATGGTGGAACTCGACAGCGAATGGACGCCGCCGGCGCTGGTGGTGGAACTGGTCTGGCGCCGCGACGAACCGCTGGGGCCGGCCGCTCGCTGGCTGGCGGAGCGATTTGCCATACACCTGCGGGCGATCGCCGGCAAAAGCCGATAAACTCCGCCGCCATGAATAGAACTCTCTACACCGCGCTGTTTTACCTGGGGCTGCCATTGGTGGCGATTCGGCTGTGGCTGCGCTCGCGCAAGGCACCGGCGTATGCCAAGCGGATTGGCGAACGTTTCTCCTACGGCATGCCGACCCTGCAACCGGGCGGCATTTGGGTTCACGCCGTGTCGGTGGGCGAAAGCATCGCCGCCGCGCCGATGATCCGCGCGCTGCTGCAACGTTATCCACAGCTGCCGATCACCGTGACCTGCATGACGCCGACCGGTTCGGAGCGCATTCACGCGATGTTCGCCAACGAGCCGCGCATCCAGCATTGCTACTTGCCCTACGACTTGCCCTGCGCGGCGGCGCGTTTTCTGGATCGCGTGCAGCCGAAACTGGCGGTGATCATGGAAACCGAACTGTGGCCCAACCACATTCACCAATGCGCCAAACGCGGGATTCCGGTGGCGCTGGCCAACGGGCGCCTGTCCGAGCGCTCGGCCAAAGGCTATGGCCGGTTCAGCAAACTGACCGCGCCGATGCTCGCCGAGATGAGCCTGTTCGCCGTGCAGACCGAAGCCGAAGCCCAGCGCTTCCGTGATCTCGGCGCGCGCCCTGAGACAGTCGAAGTCACCGGCTCGATCAAGTTTGACCTGACCATCGATCCGCAACTGCTGCAACGTGCCGCAGAACTGCGCGGCCAATGGCAGGCGCTGGAGCGCCCGGTATGGATCGCCGCCAGCACCCATGAAGGCGAAGACGAAGTGGTGCTGAATGCTCACCGTCGCCTGTTGGCCAACCATCCCGATGCGCTGCTGATTCTGGTGCCGCGTCACCCCGAGCGTTTCAACTCGGTGTTCGAGTTGTGCCAGCGTGAAGGCTTTGCCACGGTGCGTCGTTCGACCGGCGCGAGCGTCGATGCGCAGACGTCGGTGCTGCTCGGCGACACCATGGGCGAGTTGCTGTTTCTCTACGCATTGGCCGACAGTGCGTTTGTCGGCGGCAGTCTGGTAGCCAACGGCGGACACAACCTGCTGGAGCCGGCAGCGCTGGCGAAACCGGTGATCAGCGGCCCGCATCTGTTCAACTTCCTCGACATCGCTGCGCAACTGCGCAGCGCAGGAGCCTTGGCCGAGGTTGACGACGCCGAAGGTCTGGCGACAGAAGTGCAGCGTCTGTTCGAACTGCCGCGCGATGCACAGCGCATGGCAGAAGCCGGGCTGAGCGTGATGCGCCGCAATCAGGGCGCGTTGCAGCGCTTGCTCGATGGCCTGGGAAGGTTGATCGACCGCCCATAAAAAAACGCAGCCTCAGGGCTGCGTTTTTTGTTTAAGGCCGGGCCTTGAGCTGTGCTTCCGCAGCCTTGGCCAGGTCCGGCGGCAGGAAATCCTTGTCCGGGTTGTAGTCGGCTTTCAGATAACGCGTCAGATCCTGCAAATCACCCGGGTTCAGCGTCCCCGCCGCCTGCTTCAGGCGCAGGTTGTCGAGGATGTAGTCGTAGCGGGTGTTGTTGTAGTTGCGCACCGAGGTGTACAGCTGACGCTGGGCGTCGAGTACGTCGACGATGTTGCGCGTCCCCACCTGATAACCGATTTCCGTGGCTTCCACCGCGCTCTGGTTGGAGATGATCGACTGGCGGCGCGCCTGTACCTGCTCGACGTCGGTGTTCACCGCGCGGTGCAGGTTGCGGGTGTTCTCGACGATCTGCCGGCGCAGGCCTTCACGTTGCTGTTCGGTCTGATCCAGTTGCGCGTAAGACTGGCGCACCTGGGAGCTGGTCAGCCCGCCGCTGTAGATCGGGATGTTCACCTGCAACGCCAGGGTGCGTTGTTCGACGTTGCCGCCATACGGCGTGCCGAAAGCATTCGGGTTGCTGAAGCCAAACGAATCGTTGTCGCCTTTCTCGTATTTCGCCACGGCGTCGAGGGTCGGCAGGTGGCCGGCCTTGCGCTGTTTCAAGGTCTGTTCGGCGGAGCTGACCGCGTAGTTGCTGGCCAGCAGATTGAGGTTCTGTTTCGCGGCGGTATCGACCCAGGCCTTGGCGTCGTTCGGCGCCGGCGGCAGGATCGGCAACGTGTGGACGATGCCCTGGATCGAGTTGTACTGACGGTTGGTCAGGGTGATCAGGGCTTCGAACGCATCATCGACCTGACGCTGGGCGACGATCCGGTTGGCGCGGGCAGTGTCGTAACTGGCTTGCGATTGCAGCACGTCGGTCTTGTCCGACAGGCCCACATCGAAGCGCTCGTTGGACTGGTCGAGCTGGCGCTTGAACGCGGCTTCCTCGGCCTTGGTCGAGGCCAGGTTGTCCTGGCTGCGCAGCACGTTGAAGTAGCTTTCGGCGGTTTGCAGGATCAGGTTCTGCTCGGTGGCCGAGAGTTGCAGCGCGGCCTGCTCGTTGACGTCCTTGGCGGCCTGGTACTGGAACCAGCGATCGGCGCGGAACAGCGGTTGCGCCAAGGTCGCCTGATACGACTGGGCGCTGCGGTTGGCGACGGCCGACGGCTGATCGATGTCGGTGCGCACATTGGCGACCTGGGCGCCACCGGACAAGTTCGGCAGCAGCCCGGCGCGGGCCTGGGGCACGACTTCTTTCTGCGCGCCGTACTGGGCGCGGGCGGCGGCCAGGTCGGCGTTGTTGTCGACCGCTTCCTGATAAACGCTGACCAGATCAGTCTTGGTCGATAAAGGCGCTTCTGCTGCCCAGACCGTGGCGGTGGACGCACAAGACACGGCAACAGCCAGTGAGAGTTTGCGCAGCATGAGGCGATCCCTAGCATGAATATTATGGAAATAATCCGGGCGCCAAAGGTAAGGCGCGGCCCGTGCAGCGTCAAGGCGCAGCATGGCGTAGCGAGTGTAGTTGCGCAGGCGGCAGGCAACAATCTGCCAATTGCGCCATTCATCATGGTGTTTGCAGCGGTGTTGGCGTTCTTTGCCGGTTGTGTCTAGACTGGCCGGGTTCTTGTCGGGGTGCCTTGCTATGAGGCTGAGATCGAATAATTTCGGATCCCGTTGAACCTGATCAGGTTAGCGCCTGCGTAGGGAACAAGATTTCTCGTCACCCGGCGAGTCCTCTTGTGCTTCGTCCGGGATATTGTTCGACAATCGAACGCTCGACGACGATGCACAGCACCAGTCCTGGTGCGTCCGTGCCTTTCAGGTTCTGCTCCGACAATCCACTGCCTGGATGCTGTCTGGAGAGCCCGTGATGACTACAAAATCTAAAAACGCGATCAACCTGAGTGACTCGGCCAAGGTCGACGAACAGTCGGTTCAACCGTTCACCCGTTCGCAAAAAGTCTACGTTCAGGGCTCCCGCCCGGACATCCGCGTGCCGATGCGCGAAATCACCCTCGATGTGACCCCGACCGACTTCGGCGGCGAAATCAATGCGCCGGTCACCGTCTACGACACCTCCGGCCCGTACACCGATCCGAACGTGGTGATCGACGTGCGCAAAGGTCTGGGCGACGTGCGTTCGGCGTGGATCGACGACCGTGGCGACACCGAGCGCCTGCCAGGCCTGAGCTCGAACTTCGGCCAGCAACGTCTTGCAGACGCAGAACTGACCAAACTGCGTTTCGCCCACGTCAACAACCCGCGCCGCGCCAAGGCCGGGGCCAACGTCACCCAGATGCACTACGCGCGCAAAGGCATCATCACCGCCGAGATGGAATACGTCGCCATCCGCGAAAACATGAAGCTGCAAGAGGCCCGCGCTGCCGGTCTGTTGAAGCAGCAGCACGCCGGCCACAGCTTCGGCGCGAGCATCCCGAAAGAAATCACCCCTGAATTCGTCCGCGAAGAAATCGCCCGTGGCCGCGCGATCATTCCGGCCAACATCAACCACGTCGAACTGGAACCGATGATCATCGGCCGTAACTTCCTGGTGAAGATCAACGGCAACATCGGCAACAGCGCGCTGGGTTCGTCCATCGAAGAAGAAGTGGCGAAACTGACCTGGGGCATTCGCTGGGGTTCGGACACCGTGATGGACTTGTCCACCGGCAAGCACATCCACGAAACCCGCGAGTGGATCATCCGTAACTCGCCAGTGCCGATCGGCACCGTGCCGATTTATCAGGCGCTGGAAAAGGTCAACGGCGTGGCCGAAGACCTGACTTGGGAGCTGTTCCGCGACACGCTGATCGAGCAGGCGGAGCAGGGCGTCGACTACTTCACCATCCACGCCGGCGTGTTGCTGCGCTACGTGCCGCTGACCGCCAAACGCGTGACCGGCATCGTCTCCCGTGGCGGTTCGATCATGGCCAAGTGGTGCCTGGCGCACCACAAAGAGAACTTCCTCTACACCCACTTCGACGAAATCTGCGAAATCATGAAGGCCTACGACGTCAGCTTCTCGCTGGGCGACGGTCTGCGTCCGGGCTCGATTGCCGACGCCAACGACGAAGCGCAATTCGGCGAACTGGAAACCCTCGGTGAGCTGACCAAGATCGCCTGGAAGCACGACGTGCAATGCATGATCGAAGGCCCGGGCCACGTGCCGATGCAGTTGATCAAAGAGAACATGGACAAGCAGCTGGAGTGTTGCGACGAGGCGCCGTTCTACACCCTCGGCCCGCTGACCACCGACATTGCACCGGGCTACGACCACATCACCTCCGGCATCGGTGCGGCGATGATCGGCTGGTTCGGTTGCGCGATGCTCTGCTACGTGACGCCGAAGGAACACCTGGGTCTGCCGAACAAGGATGACGTGAAGACCGGGATCATCACCTACAAGATCGCGGCCCACGCAGCGGACCTGGCCAAGGGGCATCCGGGCGCGCAGATCCGCGACAACGCCTTGAGCAAGGCGCGTTTCGAATTCCGTTGGGAAGACCAGTTCAACCTCGGCCTGGACCCGGACACCGCTCGTTCGTATCACGATGAAACCCTGCCGAAGGACTCGGCGAAGGTCGCGCATTTCTGTTCGATGTGCGGGCCGAAATTCTGCTCGATGAAGATCACTCAGGAAGTCCGCGAATACGCGGCCAACCAGCGGATCGACGCGGTCGACGTGGACGTCGCCCAGGGCCTTGCGGAACAGGCCGAGCGGTTCAAGAAGGAAGGCAGTCAGCTGTACAAGAAGGTTTGATCCCGCACTGATCGTTCCCACGCTCTGCGTGGGAATGCCTCTAGGGACGCTCCGCGTCCAGTGACGCGGAGCGTCACGGGCTGCATTCCCACGCGGACGGTTCGACGCCTCGACGTGGGAACGATCACAACGGGTCAGCACAACAACAAATGTCCCTCTGAGATAACACCCTTGAGCATTCAACCCGGTACTTATTCCCCCGACCTCGCCGTGCCCGCCAACCAGCGTGTGTTCGGCGGTCGCGATCTGTTTTCCCTGTGGTTTTCCCTCGGCATCGGCCTGATGGTTTTGCAGACCGGTGCGCTGCTGGCCCCGGGGCTCGGCCTGTCGGGATCGCTGCTGGCGATTTTCCTCGGCACCCTGGTCGGCGTCCTGTTGCTGGCCGCCGTCGGCGTGATCGGCAGCGACACCGGCCTGTCGTCGATGGCTGCGCTGAAGCTCAGCCTCGGCAGCAAAGGCGCAAGCCTGCCGGCGCTGCTCAACCTGCTGCAACTGATCGGTTGGGGTTCGTTCGAAATCATCGTCATGCGCGATGCGGCCAGCCTGCTCGGCACCCGTGCGTTCAGCGAAGGTTCGCTGTGGGCCAGTCCGATGTTGTGGACTTTGTGCTTCGGTGCGCTGGCGACCTTGCTCGCGATCAGCGGGCCGTTGACGTTCGTGCGCAAGATCCTGCGCAAATGGGGCATCTGGCTGATTCTGGCCGCGTGCATCTGGCTGACCTGGAACCTGTTCGCCAAGGCTGACCTCGCCGCCTTGTGGGCACAGGCCGGGGATGGCTCGATGTCGCTCGCCGTGGGCTTCGACATTGCGATTGCGATGCCGCTGTCGTGGCTGCCACTGATCGCCGACTACTCGCGTTTCGGCAAGCGGGCCAAGAATGTATTCGGCGGTACCGCGATCGGTTTCTTCATCGGCAACTTCTGGCTGATGAGCCTCGGCGTGGCGTACACGCTGGCATTCGCGCCGAGCGGTGAAGTCAACGCGCTGCTGCTGGCACTGGCCGGCGCAGGTCTGGGCATTCCGCTGTTGCTGATTCTGCTGGACGAGTCGGAAAACGCTTTCGCCGACATTCATTCGGCAGCGGTTTCCAGCGGGATTCTGTTGCGTCTGAAAGTCGAGCATCTGGCGTTGGCCATCGGCGTGATCTGCACCCTGATCGCCTTGCTCGCGCCGTTGGCGCAGTACCAGAACTTCCTGCTGCTGATCGGCTCGGTGTTCGCGCCGCTGTTCGGCGTGGTGCTGGTGGATCACTTCATCCTGCGCAAGCGCAGTGCCCAGGTGGCGTCGGCCGCGTTGCGCTGGCCGGCGCTATTGGCCTGGCTGGGTGGCATCAGCACCTATCACTTGCTGGCCAATCTGTATCCGGATGTCGGCGCGACCCTGCCGGCGCTGGTGCTGGCAGGGCTGCTGCAACTCGTACTCGGTCGGGCTTTCAGTTACGGCCGGGAAACAGCTCGGGCTTGAGAATGCCGTTCAGGCGCGGGTAAGGGATCTTCAGTTCGACGTGGCCCAGCGCATAAGGTGCGATGGTGGTCACGTCGTACTTGAGGATCACGCCGCCATAGGTCAGCGCCACGTTCGGGGTTTTGACGAACGGCCAGCTCTTCACGAACTCCGGTTCCTGATCGAGCTTGGTGCTGATCAGCCAGCTGTTGTGCGCCACTTGCGCCGCTTTCCAGAACGCCTCTTCCTGACCCGGCAGCAACATGTCCGCCAGAGTCAGCACCTTGTGCTGCTGACGCGAATAGTTGATGAAACCGCGTCCCGGCGTACCGTGGGCACCGCCGGTGTCCAGGTAGCTCGATGTTTCGATGATCACCAGACCGTCATGCTGCTCGCGTACTTTCGCCTGCAAATAGCTGCTGTTGCGCGGGCCGGCGTTGGCCAGGAACTGCTCGCGATACGCTGCCAGCGTCGGCGCCACCGGGGCGTTCGGTGCGGTGCGGGTCATCTGCAGCAGGCGTTTTTCGATGATGCCGTCCAGCGCCGGTTCTGCCGGGAAGCGCAACGTATCGATGTTCACCAGCGGGCAGTCCGGGTTGGAGCAACCGGGTTTCAGCGTTTCAGAGGCGTCGCGGGTGGTTTCCAGCGGCGTGCGGTAGTTGGGCTGGAACAGGCTGGCGCAGGCGCCCAGGGTCAGGGCGATGGCGGCCACGGAGGCAATTTTGAAAAGCGACATGGGCGTCCTTTCTGAAGCAGGGGAAGGCAAAAAGTTACCGCTTCGACTCTCAACGAAGCGGTCAGTTCGCCACTAAGCTAATTAGAGTGGGTTTCGCCTCCACCGTCCATCCCGCTGACAGTAAAGGGGCTGCATCAAACGTCACCGGCGCGTTAGGATGGCGCGAAGTCGAGGTCGCAGGTAAGGCGCCTCGTATTGGATTTGCAGTAAAGAGGATGCTCATGACCGATTTTGCCAAAGCCATTCCGACCGCCGTCGATATCGTGCGACGCGAGCAGTGCTACAAGGGCTTCTACAAGCTCGACCGTCTGCACTTGCGCCACGAACTGTTCGCCGGTGGCATGAGCCGCGAAATCAATCGTGAAGTGTTCGTGCGCCACGATGCGGTGTGCATGCTGCCCTACGATCCGCAGCGCGACGAAGTGGTGCTGATCGAGCAGTTTCGCGTCGGCGCTCTGGGCAAGGCGGACAACCCTTGGCTGGTGGAACTGGTCGCCGGTCTGATCGACAAGGACGAACAGCCGGAAGAAGTTGCTCACCGCGAGGCACAGGAGGAAGCTGGGCTGGACATCAAGGCCCTGTGGCCGATGACCAAATACTTTCCATCGCCGGGCGGCAGCAACGAATTCGTGCATTTGTATCTGGGGCGTTGCAGCACCGAAGGCGCGGGCGGCCTGCATGGGCTGGAGGAAGAAGCTGAAGATATTCGCGTCACGGTCTGGGCGTTTGAAGATGCCCTGCAGGCCGTACGTGACGGACGGATTGCCAATGCGGCGAGCATCATCGCCTTGCAGTGGCTGGCGCTCAATCGCGCCGAAGTGAGGGGGCTATGGTCGTAAACAAGCTGCGCGATCGCTACCGCGTCGACCTCGTGGGCCTGCAAGCCGCCTGCGAGGCGAACTACGCGCGCCTGATGCGACTGTTGCCGGACATGCGCAGCGACCCGGAGGCACGGCGCATCGCCGTGACCCAGGGCGACCAGATGCTCGGCGTACTGACTCTGGAAGTGCTGCAGGCCTGTCCGTACACCACGACCCTGCAGGTGCGTCAGGAACACAGCCTGCCGTGGCTGCCGGTGCCGCAACTGGAAGTGCAGGTCTATCACGACGCGCGCATGGCCGAGGTGATCAGCGCCGAGCATGCGCGACGTTTTCGCGGCGTCTATCCTTACCCGAATGCGGCAATGCATCAGCCGGACGAAAAGGCCCAGCTCAATCTGTTCCTGGGCGAATGGCTGAGTCATTGCCTGGCGTGCGGACACGAATACGCGGCGGTCCGATAACCACCGCAAGTTGTGAACTGCGTCCGGTTCGCCGGTTTCTCTTTGCGCTGTCCCCCCGCATAATTGCCGCACCTATCCAGTCCCGCGATCCCGGGGGAGAACGCCTTGCCGAGCGTATCGACTTTGACCACCGCCGACACGGCGTTGCTGGTGCAACTCTCTGACAGTCATCTGTTCGCCGAGGCGGACGGAACGCTGCTGGGCATGAACACCCGCGAGAGTCTGCAAAAAGTCATCGAGCTGGTGCTCGAACAGCAACCGCGGATCGACCTGATCGTTGCCAGCGGCGACCTGTCCCAGGACGGCACGCTGGAGTCCTACCAGCAATTCCGGCAGATGACGGCGCAGATCGACGCGCCGGCCCGCTGGATCCCCGGTAACCACGACGAACCGCAGATCATGTCTCAGGCGACTGTGAAGAGCGCGCTGCTGGAGTCCGTGGTGGATGTTGGCAACTGGCGCGTGACCCTGCTCGATTCGGCGGTGCCCGGATCGGTGCCGGGGTATTTGCAGGATGACCAACTGCAATTGCTCGCCCGCTCCCTGAGCGAAGCGCCGGATCGCCATCATCTGGTGTGCTTCCACCATCATCCCGTGTCGATCGGTTGCGCCTGGATGGAGCCGATCGGCTTGCGTAATCCGGAAGCGTTTTTCGAAGTGCTCGACCGTTTCCCGCAGGCCCGTGCCGTGCTGTGGGGGCATGTCCATCAGGAGATCGACCGCGAGCGCAGCGGCGTAAGGCTGATGGCATCGCCGTCGACCTGCATCCAGTTCGAGCCGGGCAGCGAAGACTTCAAGGTCGGCGATCAGGCGCCGGGATATCGCTGGTTGCGGTTGCTGCCGGACGGCCGGATCGAGACCGGTGTGGAGCGTGTCACCGATTTCCGGTTCACCGTTGATTACGGCTCCGACGGTTACTGATCAAAGGGCGCAGCGCTGATTTCCTCGGGTGCTGGCCCAACTCCCCTCGACTCCCTGTAAACTCCGCTTTCTTCAGCCGACGCCCAGGGAGCTCAAATGTCCGGTTCGATTCTCTATATCCATGGTTTCAACAGTGCGCCGGCCTCGAAAAAGGCCTGTCAGCTGGTCGAGGTGATGGAGCGGCTGGGTTTGAGCGATCAACTGCGTGTCCCGGCGCTGCATCACCACCCGCGCCAAGCCATCGGTCAGCTGGAACAGGCAATCGCCGAACTCGGCCGGCCATTGCTGGTGGGAAGTTCGCTCGGCGGCTACTATGCGACTCACCTGGCCGAGCGCCATGGCCTGAAAGCCCTGCTGGTCAACCCGGCCGTCAGTCCGCACCGGATGTTCGACGGATACCTGGGCACCCAGAAAAACCTGTACACCGACGAAACCTGGGAGCTGACCCACGACCACGTGACGGCCCTGGCCGAGCTGGAAGTGCCGGCGCCGCAGGATCCGCAGCGTTATCAGGTATGGTTGCAGACCGGGGATGAAACGCTGGATTATCGCCTTGCCCAGCAGTATTACCGGGCCTGTGCCTTGCGCATCCAGGCCGGCGGCGACCACAGTTTCCAGGGATTTGTTACACAATTGCCGGCATTGCTCAGCTTTGCCGGGATTGGCGCCGATACCTATCAGGCAATCGATTTCACCGCACTGTGAAGTCTTGCCCCATTTTCATTGAATCACTGACGACGAGACCCTATGGCCACTCCCAGCGCTAGCTCCTATAACGCCGACGCCATCGAAGTCCTCTCGGGCCTCGACCCGGTGCGCAAGCGCCCCGGCATGTACACCGACACCAGTCGGCCGAACCACCTTGCCCAGGAAGTCATCGACAACAGCGTCGACGAAGCCCTGGCCGGCCACGCCAAATCGATCCAGGTCATCCTCCACGCCGACCACTCGCTGGAAGTCTGCGACGACGGCCGTGGCATGCCGGTCGACATCCACCCGGAAGAGGGTGTGTCGGGCGTTGAACTGATCCTCACCAAGCTCCATGCGGGCGGCAAGTTTTCCAACAAGAACTACCAGTTCTCCGGCGGTCTGCACGGGGTGGGTATTTCCGTGGTCAACGCCTTGTCGACCCAGGTACGGGTGCGGGTCAAGCGTGACGGCAACGAATACGAAATGACCTTCGCCGACGGCTTCAAGGCCACCGATCTGCAAGTGATCGGCACCGTCGGCAAGCGCAATACCGGGACCAGCGTGTACTTCGCGCCGGATCCGAAGTACTTCGATTCGCCAAAATTCTCCATCAGCCGCCTCAAGCACGTGCTCAAGGCCAAAGCCGTTCTGTGCCCGGGGCTGTTGATCAGCTTCGAAGACAAAGGCACCGGCGAAAAGGTCGAGTGGCATTACGAAGACGGCCTGCGCTCCTACCTGGTAGACGCGGTGAGCGAATTCGAGCGCCTGCCGGACGCGCCGTTCTGCGGCAACCTGGCCGGTACCAAGGAAGCGGTCGAGTGGGCCCTGCTGTGGCTGCCGGAAGGCGGCACCTCGGTCACTGAAAGCTATGTCAACCTGATCCCGACGGAGCAGGGCGGCACCCACGTCAACGGTCTGCGTCAGGGCCTGCTCGACGCGATGCGCGAGTTCTGCGAATTCCGCAGCCTGCTGCCGCGCGGCGTGAAGCTGGCGCCGGAAGACGTCTGGGAGCGCATCGCTTTCGTCCTGTCGATGAAGATGCAGGAACCGCAATTCTCCGGCCAGACCAAAGAGCGTCTGTCGTCTCGCGAAGCGGCGGCCTTCGTTTCCGGTGTGGTCAAGGACGCGTTCAGCCTGTGGCTCAACGCCAACCCGGAAACCGGTCTGGCGCTGGCAGAACTGGCAATCAGCAACGCCGGCCGTCGCCTGAAGGCCAGCAAGAAAGTCGAGCGCAAGCGCATCACCCAGGGGCCGGCATTGCCGGGCAAACTGGCCGATTGCGCCGGGCAGGACCCGATGCGTTCCGAGCTGTTCCTGGTGGAAGGTGATTCCGCCGGCGGTTCGGCCAAGCAGGCGCGTGACAAGGAATTCCAGGCGATCCTGCCGTTGCGCGGCAAGATCCTCAACACTTGGGAAGTCGACGGCAGCGAAGTGCTGGCCAGCCAGGAAGTGCACAACATTGCCGTGGCCATCGGTGTCGATCCGGGCGCCGAGGACATGAGCCAGCTGCGCTACGGCAAGATCTGCATCCTCGCCGACGCCGACTCCGACGGTCTGCACATCGCAACCTTGCTCTGCGCCTTGTTCGTCCAGCATTTCCGCCCGCTGGTGGATGCCGGTCACGTCTACGTGGCGATGCCGCCGCTGTACCGCATCGACCTGGGCAAAGAGATTTTCTACGCCCTGGATGACGCCGAGCGCGACGGGATCCTTGACCGTCTGGTGGCCGAGAAAAAACGCGGCAAGCCGCAGGTCACCCGATTCAAAGGTCTGGGTGAAATGAACCCGCCGCAGCTGCGTGAAACCACCATGGACCCGAACACCCGGCGCCTGGTGCAGTTGACCCTCGGGGACGACTTCGCCCAGACCTCGGAAATGATGGACATGCTGCTGGCGAAGAAACGCGCCGGCGACCGCAAGACCTGGCTTGAATCCAAGGGCAACCTCGCCGAGGTTCTGGCCTGATGCGGTTTGGCTGGGCCTTGGCGGGTGCGTTGCTGCTGGGTTCGATGACGGTGTCGGCAGAGCCTGTGCAAGAGCTGCGCGTGCTCGCCGAACACCCGGTCGAAGGCATGCGCGGCGGCAATCTGTCAGGGCTGGCCTTGTGCGGCAATGACCTGTGGACCGTTTCGGATCGTGACGATGACCAGATCTACCGTCTCGATATCCGCGACCGGGTCTGGCAGGCCACGGCCGTGCGCATCGATCCGCCGAAAGTGCCGGAAAGCGGCTTGCCGTGGGGCATCAGTTCGCGCACCTGGGCGGCGTCGTTCATTCGTGGCGGCGATCTGGATTTCGAAGGCATCAGCTGCGACAGCGCCGGCAACCGCTACATCGTCAGCGAAGCCCACGCGGCCGTGCTGCAAGTGCCGCCGCAGGGGCCGTCGTCGTGGCTGAAAATCTCGCCGATGATGGTGCGCGAGGCTCGGGCCAGTGGGATGTTGCTGCAATTCAACGCGATATTCGAGGGCCTGGCGATCAACCCGGCGGGCGATCAGATGTGGCTGGCTGCCGAGCGGCAAAGCCGTGGCTTGTTGCTGATCAAACGCCAGCAGACGGTGTGGGATTGTGACGGTCGCTGCGTGCTGCTCAGTGAAGGCGGCATGGAAATGCAACCGCCGCAGTTCCCGAAAGCCCGTCCGGTCAATCGGGATTTTTCCGATATCTCCCTGTTCAACGGCAAGCTGTTTACCCTTGAGCGCAACGCGTACCAGATCTGTCGTCGCGATGCGCAGACAGCCAAGGTCGAGCTCTGCTGGTCGTACGCGGCCGAACTGTTGCAGGCCAATCGGCGTTATTCGCAGAACTTCGGGCTGGAAGAGGCACTGGTGGTCGATGCTCAAGGTGCCTGGATCGGCGTCGACAACAATTTTGGCCCGCGCGCCGATGGCGAGGTTCGCCCGATCATCTGGCGTTTCGCCGCGCCCGAGGGTGGCTGGAGCGCCAAGCCATGAGCCAGCAACCGCCGGGCAAACGCGCCGGTCGGGTGCTGATGATTCTGGCGTGGTGCGCGGCGCTGTTTCTGGCCACGCGGTTTTTCGGCCAGTGGGAAGAGCGCCAGCGCAATCCCAATGTGGACGTGGCTTCGCAGCAGGGTAACGGCTTTATCGAAGTGAAACTGATCGGCAACGCCCAGGGACATTTTGTCGCCAGCGGGCTGATCAACGGTCGGCCGGTGGAGTTCATGCTCGACACCGGCGCGACCGACGTGGCAATCCCGGCCGAGGTGGCGAAAAACCTCCGGCTGGAAGAAGGTTTCGGTGTGACCCTGAGCACGGCCAATGGCCTGAGCCAGGGCTATCGCACCCGTATCGACCGCCTGCAACTGGGCGACATCGTGCTGCGGGACGTCCGCGCACTGGTGGCGCCGGGGCTGCATGGCGATCAGGTGCTGCTCGGCATGAGCGCCCTGAACAAACTTGAATTTACTCAGCGCGGCGGCACCATGCTGCTGCGCCAGACAACGAACCGATGAGGCCCGCATGAGCGACAACCTTGCAGACAGCTTAGATGGCGTAGAACGCCGGTCGCTGGCTGACTTCACCGAAAATGCCTACCTCAACTACTCCATGTACGTGATCATGGACCGTGCCCTGCCGCATATCGGCGACGGTCTGAAACCGGTACAGCGGCGTATCGTCTACGCCATGAGCGAGTTGGGGCTGGATGCCGATTCCAAGCACAAGAAGTCGGCGCGTACCGTCGGCGACGTGCTCGGCAAGTTCCACCCGCACGGCGACTCGGCGTGCTACGAGGCGATGGTGCTGATGGCCCAGCCGTTCAGCTATCGCTACACGCTGGTGGACGGCCAGGGTAACTGGGGTGCGCCGGACGATCCGAAATCCTTCGCCGCCATGCGTTACACCGAAGCGCGGCTGTCGCGTTATTCCGAAGTGCTGCTCAGCGAACTAGGCCAGGGCACCGCAGACTGGGGCCCGAACTTTGACGGCACCCTGCAGGAACCGCTGGTGTTGCCGGCACGTTTGCCGAACATCCTGCTCAACGGCACCACCGGTATTGCGGTAGGTATGGCCACCGACGTGCCGCCGCACAACCTGCGCGAAGTTGCCACCGCGTGCGTGCGCCTGCTCGATGAGCCGAAAGCCACGGTCGAACAGCTCTGTGAACACATCCAGGGCCCGGACTACCCGACCGAAGCGGAAATCATCACCCCGCGCGCCGACCTGCTGAAAATGTACGAAACCGGCAAGGGCTCGGTGCGCATGCGCGCCGTGTACCACGTCGAGGACGGTGACATCATCGTCACCGCGCTGCCACACCAGGTCTCCGGGGCCAAGGTGCTGGAGCAGATCGCCGCGCTGATGCAGGCCAAACCGTCGAAGGCGCCGCAGATCGCCGATCTTCGCGACGAATCCGACCACGAAAACCCGTGCCGCATCGTGATCATTCCGGTCAACAGCCGCGTCGACCACGAAGCGCTGATGCAGCACCTGTTTGCCAGCACCGAGCTGGAGTCGACCTACCGGGTCAACGTCAACATCATCGGTCTGGACGGCAAGCCGCAGCTGAAAAACCTCCGTGCGTTGCTGGTGGAGTGGCTGGAATTCCGCGTGCTGACTGTGCGTCGCCGCCTGCAATTCCGCCTCGACAAGGTCGAGCGTCGCCTGCACCTGTTGGACGGTTTGTTGATCGCTTACCTCAACCTGGATGAAGTGATTCATATCATCCGTACCGAGGAGCATCCGAAAACCAGGCTGATCGAGCGTTTTGCCCTCAGCGAAATCCAGGCTGACTACATCCTCGACACCCGTCTGCGTCAGTTGGCGCGACTGGAAGAGATGAAACTGCGCGACGAGCAGGACGAACTGCTCAAGGAACAGGCCAAGCTGCAAGCCCTGCTGAGCAGTGAAGCCAAGCTGAAGAAGCTGGTTCGCAGCGAGCTGCTGAAAGATGCTGAAACCTACGGCGATGACCGTCGGTCGCCAATCGTCGAGCGCGCTGAAGCCAAGGCGCTGACCGAGCACGATCTGCTGCCGAACGAAAAAGTCACCGTCGTACTTTCGGAAAAAGGCTGGATCCGTTCGGCCAAGGGCCACGAGATCGACGCCACCGGCCTGTCGTACAAGGCCGGCGACGGCTTCAAGACCTCGGCGGCGGGGCGTTCGAACCAGTCGGCGGTGGTCATCGACTCCACGGGCCGCAGTTACTCGCTGGCCACCCACACCCTGCCATCGGCACGGGGCCAGGGCGAGCCGTTGACCGGTCGCCTGACGCCGCCGCCGGGCGCCACGTTCGAATGCGTGCTGATGCCTGAAGAGGACTCGCTGTACGTGATCGCCTCCGATGCCGGCTATGGTTTTGTGGTGAAAGGTGAAGACCTGCAAGCCAAGAACAAGGCCGGCAAGGCGCTGTTGAGCCTGCCGAACAACGCCAAGGTGATTGCGCCGCGTCCGGTCGCCGACCGCGAGCATAACTGGCTGGCTTCGGTGACGACCGAGGGTCGCCTGCTGATCTTCAAGATCAGCGATCTGCCACAATTAGGGAAGGGCAAAGGCAACAAGATCATCGGTATTTCCGGTGAACGTGTGGCCAGTCGCGAAGAATATGTCACGGACATCGCCGTTCTTCCGGAAGGCGCCACCTTGGTTTTGCAGGCCGGAAAACGCACCTTGTCGCTGAAAGCCGACGACCTCGAACACTACAAAGGTGAACGTGGTCGCCGTGGTAACAAACTGCCACGTGGCTTCCAGAGGGTGGATGCGCTGCTCGTCGAAAACCTCAATTAGGCGTCCTAGAGCGCCGTATCTACGATTTAACGCGTAGATCGGCGCTTTGGCGCTGGAGTCGGAACGCATATTCACGGATGATATGGCCTTTCCAAGCGCCGGCGTGGCCGAGCGTTCTTCATATTTATTGAGTATTTTCACTGTGGTCAGCCTTGTGGCGGCCACCTGGACGGGATGATGACTTCTCTGCGCCCCCTTATTTTCCTGCTCGCCGGCGTTCTTGGCCTGGCGGGTTGCAGCGTTCACCAGCCGGTGTCGCTGTATCAGCTGGACAGCGGAAGTCCGGCTCAGCCTGCGCAAAGCTCAGGCATGGCAGTTTTGCTGGGCCCTGTAATCGTTGCCGATTACCTGCAACGGGAAACCCTGTTGCAACGTCAACCCGACGGCAGCCTGCAAGCCTCGGTCGATGGCCGTTGGGCGGGTAGCCTGTCTTCGGACATCGATCAGTTGCTGTTGCGTCAGGTCGCCGGGCATCTGGACAGTCAGCGCGTCGTGCTGGCGCCGGCCACCGTGGGCTTCACCCCGGATGTGCAGGTGCTGTTGACCATTACGCGTCTGGACTCGGGTCAGTCGCAACCGGCGATCCTTGATGCGCAATGGCGCCTGATCGACCGCCGTGGTCAGGTGCGCGATAACCGCATCGTCCATCTGCAGGAACAGCATGCCGGCACTACCGCCGCGCAGGTGCAAGCGCAAGGCGTGTTGTTGCAGCGTCTGGCGGAGCAGCTGTCGGTAGCGCTCAAGCCGTTGGCCAATCAGCCTCCGGTGGCCGAGGCGCCGCGCAAACCGGCACCAAAACCGGCAGCACCGGCGGCGGAAGCCGAGAAGCAGCCGAAGATACCGATGGCTTCGCCGATTCGTACGGATATGGAAGTGTTTCGCTTCTAAGGCTGGATCGAGTCAGAACAGAGCCCGCCTTGTGCGGGCTTTGTTGTGTCTGGACGTTGGTGGGACATGCATTGGTGTCCGACTCGAAAAGCCCCTCACCCCAGCCCTCCCGAGACGTCGGACCGCCCGTAGGGAGAGGGCTAGGGGGCTCCAAAGCCTGGCGCAATCACGAAAACGCCACGCACAAAAAAGCCCACAGACAATCACTCATCTGCGGGCTTCGTTGTAACTGGTCTAAGGCTTAAGCCCGACGCTCATGCATCCGCGCCAATTGCCGCTCAAGCATCGACGGATAAGGCTCCATCAACCGCTCCACACAACAAGCCCCCTCAGGGCTGGCAATCGGCCGGATCCGCGCACGCTGGCGGATCAGCGCGTCGTCACCGATCTTGCGCTCCACCAGCAGCAGGTTGCGGCTGTGTTGCGACAGGGCCAGAGCGTCCTGGGCGGAGTCGGTCAGCAACAGGTCGATCTGGCTCAGACCGAACAGTTCGTCGCCAAGAGTCAGACCCAGCTGCAATTGCAGGGTGATGCCGCTGTCGGCGACTTCGATCTGCAACTGGTGGCCCAGCGCCCGCAGCAGCTCGCCGCAGCAGATGGCGTTGGTCAGGTAATCGTCGCCGCTGTCCTCGGTGTGGAACAGCATCAGCGTACTGCCGTCGTTCAGGGTTTCGATTTCACCCTGATACAGCGAAGCGGCCTGTTCCAGGCAATCGCGATAACGATCCTGCAACTCTTCCAGACGTGCGCGCGGTAAACGGCGCAGTTGTTCCTGTGAACCCAGTTGCACCGCCAGTACCGCCGTATGTTGCGGCACGCTTGGGGTCGGTCGGCGCACTGCCGGTTGCGCTGCTTCGTCCAGCGACTCGTCACGCAGATCGGCGAACGGATCTTCGTCATCGTCGTCTTCAACGGTGCTGACCACATGGCGTGGCGCAGGCTTCTGCGCGGCCATCGGGCGGCTCTCGTCGAAACTCGGATCACGCAGGTTGCGCACTTCGAATTCCGGCTCGTCGTCCTCGAACTCGGGTTCCGGCTCAGGCTCCGGTTCAGCCGGCTCCGGGGCATAGTTGGCGTGCAACTGGCGGGCAAGATCGCCGATCTCGTCCTGACGCTCGATACCCGGCGTGTATTCGTCGATCCGGCGCAGCCACACACGCAATTGCAGCAGCGGCGTGGAAATGTGCCGGCCCAGACGCAGGCTCAGGGCCAGAGACAGTGCCAGCAGGATCGCACTCAGGATGCCCATGCTTTGCAGGCTGATGGTCATCGGCTGCTGGAACTGATCCATGTCCAGACTGATGCGCAGTTGTCCGGCGGTCACATCCTGGAAGGTGATCTTGCTCTCGTACATGCCCTCGGCTTCGCCGAGCAGGCCGTGCTTGGGCCGCTGACCGGACTCGGCGAGGATGCGGTTGTCCACGCTGTAGATGGCGGCGTGGGCCACCAGCTTGTTCTTGGTCAGGTTGTTGAGCAGCACGTTGAGGCTGAGGATGTCGTTGGACACCAGCAGTTCGGTGGCGGAGGTGGCGGTCTGCGTGGTCAGGCTTTCGCCCAGCGCATCGGCCTGCTCGTGCATGGCCTGCTTGAACTGCAGGCCCATCACGCAGGCATAGATCACCAGGGCCAGGGCGACCAGGATCACGTTATGGCTGGCAATGCGCAATGCAATCGGTACACGGCGGTGGCGCAGTGCACGGAAGATCAGCAGAAAGAAGTTATCGGTTTTAACTGGCGTGGGCCGGTTCACTGAGCTCGGCTCTTTTGTCCGTGAAGTTGACGCGCAGTATAGCGACAGGCCCTAGACCGGCAAAGCGCTGGCGGTGCCCGATGGTCACTGAAAGTGGGTAGAATGCGGTTTTTTTCCAGTTGCGGGGGTGCGCGTTGCGCGAAATCGTCCTGATTAACATCACGGGAGTCGACCGTCCGGGTCTGACGGCGGCCATTACCGGTGTACTGGCCCAGGGTGGTGTGAATATCCTCGACATCGGTCAGGCGGTGATCCACGACATGCTGTCGTTCGGCATCCTCGTGGAAATCCCCGACTCCGAGCAAGGCAAGTCGGTGCTCAAGGACATCCTGTTCAAGGGCTATGAGCTCGACCAGCAGGTGCGATTCACCCCGGTGTCCGAAGAGGATTACCAGCAATGGGTGGGCAATCAGGGCAAGAAACGCCACATCGTTACCCTGCTGACCCGCAAGGTCACCGCCGGCCAGTTGCAGGCCGTGAGCTCGATCACCGCCAAATACGGCCTGAACATCGACCATATCGACCGTCTGTCGGGTCGCATGCCGCTGGACACCCCGGCCGACAAGGGTAAGGGCTGCATCGAGTTCTCCGTGCGTGGCGAAGCGGCCGACCCGCAGGCGCTGCGCGCCGAATTCCTCAGCGTGGCTCAGGAGCTGAACGTCGACATCGCCTTCCAGGAGGATTCGCTGTTCCGTCGCAACCGTCGTCTGGCGGTGTTCGACATGGACTCGACCCTGATCGAAGCCGAAGTCATCGATGAACTGGCCAAAGCCGCCGGCGTCGGCGATCAGGTTTCGGAAATCACCGAGCGGGCAATGGCCGGCGAGCTGGACTTCCGCGCCAGCTTCAAAGAGCGTCTGGCGCTGCTCAAGGGTCTGGATGTCAGCGTGCTCGACTCGATCGGCGCCTCGCTGCGCCTGACCGAAGGTGCCGAAACCCTGTTCGCCGAACTCAAGCGTCTGGGCTACAAGACCGCGATCCTGTCGGGCGGCTTCACCTACTTCGCCAAGCAATTGCAGGCCAAACTCGGCATCGATTACGTGTTCGCCAACGAACTGGAAGTGGTCGACGGCAAGTGCACCGGCGTGGCGATCGAGCCGATCGTCGATGCCCAGCGCAAGGCCGATCTGCTGAAGCAGCTGGCTGAAAAAGAAGGTTTGCGTCTGGAGCAGACCATCGCCGTGGGCGACGGCGCCAACGACCTGCCGATGCTGGCGATTGCCGGTCTGGGCGTGGCGTTCCGCGCCAAGCCGCTGGTCAAGCAGTCGGCGAAGCAGGCGATCTCGACCCTCGGGCTGGATGGCGTGCTGTACCTGCTGGGCTTCCGGGATCGCGACGGGCAGCTCTGACATCGGCTGCGGTCCTGGCTCAAAGGGATTTCCACAACGAGTCGAAATCCTCCTCGCTCCCGCCATTCCCGGCGGCCTCCAGCGAGCGATAGGCAAACTGATTGAAACTGTGAGTGCTGGCCACCCGCCGATCCAGCCCGGCGCGGTGCTCCTCGCCTTGGGTGTTGATCAGCACTTTGTTGCCTTCCTGAAACGGCAGCCGTGGCGCCAGTAATGTCGCCGGCAAATCGATCGCACTGATCTCCGGCAACAGCAAACCGCGCAGATACTGGCTGTGATCATCCCGCGAACGCACCAGTTGCAACCCGCACGGCCGGGCATGGGGCGCGACCAGTTCGATGCCCATTTGCGTACCGGCGCCGCGTACCTGGCGGATCCAGCGCACCACGGCAATGCTCCAGCCCTGATTGAGGCTGTCCTGAATCCCGACCATTTCCCCGGCCTGCAATTCGGCCGGTACGTCCTTTGGCCAAGCCAGGCAGTAACCGCCGGGGCTGTGGTTGATCACCGGCAAGGCATAGGTCGGGTAATGCGGCGGACTGTCGGCGTCGCCTTCATCGTCGGTCAGCGGTTCGTAGCGGATTTCCTCGTAGGGCAACAATTCATCGGATGTGCTCTGTGGTGCGGCGTCGAACGCCTGGCTCCAGCTGTCCTTTTCGCCCTGAACCACCGCTCGGCTGAAATTCGCCGCGCGGGCGCCGGGGTGCTTGAGCAGTTCGCTGAAGGTGCGCTCGCCGCCAAGGTAGAAGTGCAGGGCGCTCATGCCGACGCACACGGTCAGGTTGCCCTGGCCCACGGTGCGCTGAAAGCTGCGCTCGGCGGCTTCGCCCCAGGTGGCGTGCAGGTGTTGCAGGGTGTCGAGGGTCAGACCGGACGGCACGGGCAGCGGCGTAGTCGCATCCTGATGCAGCAGGTTAGCCTCGATGGCATTCACCAGCGGTTGCGGATCGAAGCCGAGCAGACTGGCTCGTTGCTCGCTACGGAATTGGGAGCGGTAGCGCGGGCCGGCGTCGATCTCTGCCGAGATCGCGAACAACCCTTCGCCCGGATGGGCGGGATGCAGTTTCAGCCACGCACTCCACGGTTCCACCACTTGCGCCAGACGCGCGATCTGGTTTTGGCGCAACTGATTGCAACGGGCGCTGCCCAGCAGCAGGGCGGCGAGGTAGGTCTGTTCGACACTCAGCTCGCCGGTCAGGCTGGCAAGGTCGTCGCGCACCCGGCGATGTTGCAGTTGCAGCTCGCAGGCACAGCGAAACAATTGATGCAGTTCGAACCACAGCTGTTCCGGTGCGGCGCTGTACAACTGTGTGGCGCGAACCAGTTGCCCTTTGAGCGCATGGGCCGCTCGTTGCAGCGCTTCGCTCACCAGAGCTGCGCGATCCCGGGAATACTTGGGCGCGATCCGCCCAATGATCTGTTTGTAACCGATGGCCAGCTGACTTTGCAGGGCCTGGCACAGGTTGCTGATCTTGCGTGAGCGCTCATCGAGCATGATCGCCTGATGCAGAAAATGCCGTTCCAGGTGCTGGCAGACGAAGTAAACCTCGGGGCGCAACAGTTCCAGCAGATGCAGGCGATTGTCGCTGGGGGTCAGCAGTTGATTGAGTTCGCCGAGGCCTTGATACAGCAGGCGCGCGGTTTCGCCGATGTTGGCCTTGGGCAGGCCGGCGATCCAGCGCTTGAGGTCGCGCGGCGTGGCTTCACAGAAGGACAGGCGCAACTGCGTGGGCGTCGGGGCGCTCAGTTTTGGTTGGGATCGAGGCTCACTCATGCCGTGACAAGCTCCGGCGGCGAATAGGGCAATGCCAAAAACTCTAGCAGTTGTGCTCTGTTTCGCAGGCGATTGTCAGGCTTTTTTACCGTTGGTCTGCTGGCCTGGTGCCATTTCGGCAGGCGCTACTAGGCTCTCAGACGTGCGATCGGAAACGCACGGTTGCACGGCTTGCCGCAACGTCGGGCAGGTCTCTGAAAAACTTCAAGGAGATGAGGTTCATGTCTAAATACGCAGTGGCAAATCAATGGGGCGGTAGTTCGGCACCTTGGCATCCGGGTGGAACCTGGGTGCTGGGCGCGCGGGACAACCAGAACGTCGTCGCGATCGAGATCAAGTCCGGCGACGGTGGCAAAAGCTTCACCGGCACCATGACCTACGCCGGCGAAGGCCCTATTGGCTTCAAGGCTCAGCGCACTGGCCAGAACCAGTACAACGTCGAGAACCAGTGGGGTGGCAACGATGCCCCGTGGCATCCAGGTGGCAAGTGGGTGATCGGCGGGCGGGATAACCAGAATGTTATCGCGTTGAGCGTCACGTCCAGTGACGGAGGGAAAAACCTCAGTGGCACCAATACCTACGCCAACGAAGGCCCTATCGGCTTCCGTGGGCAGATAGAGTAACGGCGCCACTCAGGTCGTGTCCGCCCCTTCGCAGACGTGCGAAAGGGCGGATCAACAGGTTCAGGCGTTCGACTGTGCCAAGGCCTGACCCATCTGTACCGGCGAGCCGGCTTTCAATTCTTCAACCCATTTCACCTGATCCGGCCCGAACAGCACGATCGCGGTCGAACCCAGCTTGAAGCGCCCCAGTTCTGCACCTTTTTCCAGATGAATCGGCGCACGGGCGGCTTCGTCGTAACGGAAGGTTTTCAGTTCGCGCTTCGGTGGCGTGACCAGGCCGGCCCACACGGTTTCGATCGATGCCACGATCATCGCGCCCACCAGCACCACGGCCATCGGCCCGCGCTCGGTGTCGAAGATGCACGCCACACGCTCGTTGCGGGCGAACAGTTCCGGAACGTTTTCTGCGGTGGTCTGGTTGACCGAGAAGATCCGGCCCGGGATGTAGACCATTTCGCGCAGGGTGCCGGCCAGCGGCATGTGCACGCGGTGGTAGTCCTTCGGCGACAGGTAAACAGTGGCGAATTCACCGCCCATGAACGGCGCCGCATTGGCTGCATCGCCGCCCAGCAGTTCCAGCACGCTGAAGCTGTGGCCCTTGGCCTGGAAGATGCGACCGTGTTCGATCGGGCCGAGCTGGCTGATCGCGCCGTCGGCCGGGCTGAGGATCGCGCCCGGGGTCTGGTCCAGCGGACGCGCGCCGTCTTTCAGGGCGCGGGTGAAGAAGGCGTTGAAGTGCTCGTAAGCGGTGACGTCTTCAACCAGTGCCTGTGACATGTCCACTTGGTAACGCTTGGCGAACCAGGTGGTGAAGGCATTCTTGAACCAGCGCACGCGGCATTCGGCGACGCAGCCGGCCAGGCGCGACAGCAGGTGATGAGGCAGCAGGTACTGGCTGATGATAAACAAACGCTCTTTCATGACTGTCCTTAAAAATCCTTAAAGCTCGACGGGGGTGTCGGGGTGGTTGCCCCATTCGCCCCAGGAACCGGCGTAGCCCTTGACCCGCGGATAACCGAGGGCTTTGGCCACCAGATAAGTGAAACCGGACCGGTGATGGGTCTGGCAGTGGGTAATGATTTCTTTGTCCCTGGTGATCCCGAGGTTTTCGAGGATCTGCGGCATGTCGGTACGGATGCGCAGCTGGCGCGCCTGATCCATGCCTGCCGTCCATTCGAAATTGACTGCGCCGGGGATGTGTCCAGCTTTGGCCGCCAGGACCTTCTCGCCGGAATACTCCAGCGGCCCGCGAGCGTCCCAGATCGCCAGGTCAGCAGCGCCGAGACGGCTCTGCAGGTACTCGCGAGTGGCGGTCGGTTCCTCGTGCAGGGTCAGGGCAACCGGGCCGCCCGCCGCCGGAGGAATCTGGATCGACATCGGCGAACCTTCCGCCAGCCACGCCGGCAGACCGCCGTCGAGGTAGTGGTATTTGTCATGGCCGATCACGTCCAGCAGCCAGATGAAGCGCCCGGCCCAGCCGCCGCCTTCGTCGTCATAGACCACGTAGACAGCGTCTTTGCGATGGCCCAGCTCACCGAACAGTTCTTCGAGTTTTTCCTTGCTCGGCAACAGGCCCGGAGCCGGCGCCTGACCCAGCTGGGTGCGTTTCGGATCAACAAAACGTGCGCCGGGAATATGTCCCTCGGCGTAGCGGGCGGCACTGGTCAGATCCACCAGAATCAGATCGCGGGATTCGAGGCGCGGCAGCAGGTCGCTCGGCTCGATCACCAGGGCCAGGCCAGAGAAATCAGACATGTGAGGTCTCCAGAGCACAAAGGGGAAGGATTGTAGCTGTCATTGGCCGCGCTGGCTAAAACTGTGCAGGGCTTTCTCGATGCACTGCGCGGTTTTGCCGAAGGCTTGCACGGTGATGTCGGCGAACGGCCCGCCACCCTGGTCGGCGACCACGATCATGATCACCCGGCCGTTGTTCACCAGCGAACGCAGGAACAGGTGCTCGCCCCGGAACAGCGTGCGCAGCGAGGGCGGCAGCAGGGCGGAAAACTGGGCGTTGTTGTCCGGGGTGATGCGTACTTGCGCCTGCTGCGCGAGCAAGCGTTGCAGCACCGAACTCTGGCTGACGACGAAATTGAGTGCAGCGGCTTCCTTCGGCAACCCCGAGGTTTGATGGACGCGCAGATTGGCGTGGCTGCGGTCGGCCATCAGGATCATCACCCGGCGCATGCCGCTGGCGACCAGCGCATCGCGGGCGGCGACGGTCAGGCTCATGGCGTTGGTGAAGCGGCTTGGCACAGCCAGCAGTTCGGCGCATTGGCGGCGCCACTGGGTCAGGTCTTCAGCGGACGGCGCCGCAGCCGGCAGCATTCCGGCAGGCAGGCGTCGGGTGCCCCACGGCCACAGCAGCGAAACCGCCGGGTGCCACAGGTCCGGCATGGAATGATGGCGAGCGCTGACGGCGGCCTGTTGGTGCAACTGTTGCTGCACCTCGTCCATCGAGATTTGCAGATAAAGGCTGGTCAGGTATTGCCAGCGCTCGCTGTGCGGACTGTCCCAGGCCTGTTGCGCCGAGAGTGCCAGGCCGTTGGCCAGCAACACGGTGTTGGCCGGCTGGTTGAGCCAGCGGCGCAGGGTCGGGTCGTCATCGAGGCGATTCTGTTGGCGCAGCGGATGATCGACGTCGCGGGCAATGCGCAGGACTTTGACCAGTTCGCGCTGCTCGGTCAGCAGCAGGCGATAACCTTGCTGGACCCAGATCGGCAGACGCCAGGCTTCCACCAGCGCTTCGCCGATTTTCAGCAGGCGCACGCCGAACAATTGCTTCTCTACTGCACGGGCGGATTCACCCTTGTGGATAACCCGCACTTCCCACTCTTCAAGCAATTTGGGAAAGGTCAGAGCCAACGGCCACAGCGGCGACAGAAACAGCAGGCTGCCCCAATGGATGTCCTGCCACAGTCGCGCCAGGCGGCTGGCGAAAAAACCGTTGGCCTGTTGCGTGGCGTGCTGGCTGATCATCTGCAACTGGCGCAGGGCCTGGGGGATCTGTGCGGCAGGCTCGGCGGGCAGGCGCGCCAGCAGTTCTTCGGTACGGGCAAGGCCGAGGCGATTGATCGCCACTTCGAGGTTTTCCGCAGGCGCAGTCATGTTGCCGTGGGTATGGCGGTTGGCTTCGCGGATGATGCTCAGGGCCAGCGCCGGGCTGTCCTGCATCAGGTCGGCAATGTCGCGCAGCGAGCTGCGGTCATCGCGAATCGCCCGGCAGACCCGGTCATGGGCATCTTGCGGCACCGGCAGGCGAACGCTGTCGAGCAGCTTCACCCAGCCATCGAGTGTGGTCGGTTTTGCGTGTGGGACGTTCGTTTCATTAGCCATGTCTGGACGAGATCTTCACTGACTGTAGACGCGCCCGGCATGGGCTAAATTGGCTTTTCGCCTGAACTGGCTATAGTCTGGCGCAGTTTTGCCGATAAGTAGAAGAAGAGATTTTTTAACTTCCGAATATGACCTTGAACCCGACTTAAATAAGTACTTTCTACCTATGGCTAAAATTATCGGCATCATCGTCGTATTCGCGAGCGTGCTCGGCGGATACGTGCTCTCCCACGGCAAGATTGCCGCTCTGATCCAGCCCTTCGAGGTGATGATCATCGGCGGTGCTGCACTCGGTGCATTCCTGCAGGCCAACCCCGGCTACATGACGATGCACGTGCTCAAGAAATCCCTGAGCATGTTCAGTTCGCGTTTCAGCCACACGTTCTATCTGGAAGTGCTGGGCCTGATCTACGAGATCCTCAACAAGAGCCGCCGCGAAGGCATGATGGCCATCGAAGGCGACATCGAAGACGCCGCCGCGAGCCCGATCTTCGCCAAGTACCCGGCGGTACTGAAAGACGAACGCATGACCGCGTTCATCTGCGATTACCTGCGCATCATGTCCTCCGGCAACATGGCTCCCCACGAGCTGGAAGGTCTGTTCGACATGGAACTGTACAGCCTGAAGGAAGACCTCGAGCATCCGTCCCACGCGGTGAACGGCATTGCCGACGCCATGCCGGGTTTCGGTATCGTCGCGGCGGTACTGGGTATCGTGGTGACCATGGCCTCCCTGGGTGAGGGCGATCAGAAGTCCATCGGTCTGCACGTAGGTGCGGCACTCGTGGGTACCTTCTTCGGTATTCTCGCGGCGTACGGTTTCTTCGGCCCGCTGGCGCACTCCCTGGCCCACGATGCCAAGGAAGAGCTGAACGTCTACGAAGCCATCAAGGCCTCGCTGGTGGCTTCGGCTTCCGGCATGCCGCCGTCGCTGGCTGTCGAGTTCGGTCGCAAGGTTCTGTACCCGGCTCACCGTCCAAGCTTTGCCGAGCTGGAACAAGCTGTTCGCGGTCGTTAAGTCATGGAAAATAACCAGCCGATAATCATCAAGCGCGTCAAGCGCATCGCCGGCGGGCATCACGGCGGGGCGTGGAAGATCGCCTTCGCCGACTTCGCGACGGCGATGATGGCGTTCTTCCTGGTGTTGTGGCTGCTGTCCACCGCGACCCCGGAGCAGAAGATCGCCATCGCCGGTTACTTCAAGGACCCGGTCGGTTTCTCCGAGAGCGGCACGCCGTACATCATCGATCTGGGCGGTACGCCGACCCTCGCGCCGGAAAACACCCTCAACCCTGAAGTGAAGTCTCAACCGCAGCCGGACAAGGTCACGGTCGACACCGAACAGGTTGAAGGCATGGCCGAGCAGGTCGAGAAGGAACGCCTGGAACTGCTGCTGCAAGAACTGCAGAACAAGGTCGACGAGAACCCGCAACTGCAGAAATTCAAGGACCAGATCCTGTTCGAGATCACGCCGAACGGCTTGCGCATCCAGATCATGGACGCCGAGAACCGGCCGATGTTCGACTCCGGTTCTGCACGCCTGAAACCGTACTTCGAAGACATCCTGCTGGCCATGGCCGACACCATCAAGGCGGTGCCGAACAAGATCAGCATCAGTGGTCATACCGATGCCAAGCCTTACGTGGGCAACGGCGATTTCGGTAACTGGGAACTCTCGGCCAACCGTGCCAACGCCGCCCGGCGTGCACTGGTGGCGGGCAGTTATCCGGATGCTCAAGTGGCGCGGGTTGTTGGTTACGCCTCGTCGGCACTGTTCGACAAGGAGAACCCGTTCAACCCGGTCAACCGCCGCATCGACATCGTGGTGCTGACCAAAAAGGCTCAGGCAGCCATCGAAGGTTCGCAAGGTGCCGACCCGTCGAAACCGGCAGATCAAGGCCAGAACGGCGCCGCGCCGGCCACCCCGGTCGACCCGAACGCCCTGCCGGCGGATCAGCAGCCGGTGCCGGCCCACGAGTTGCGCGAACGGCTGAACCTGTTCGACGACCCGCTGCCGAAACCGACCGAGCCGGGCGCAGCGGCACCAGCCCCGGCGCCGGCTGCACCGGCTGCTGCACCGGCCTCCGCGCCGAAACAGTGACCCACAAAAAAGCCGCGAGATGATCGCGGCTTTTTTGTGTCTGGCTACTTTAAAGCCTAGTAACCGTTTTCCGGCAGGCTGGCGATGATCGAGCGATAGCTATTCATGCGCTGCTGCTGCACGCGGCCGTCTTCCAGGGCCTTGAGCAGTGCGCATCCCGGTTCGCGGTCGTGTTTGCAGTCGCGGAAGCGGCAGGTGCCGAGCAGGTCGTTGAACTCGATGAAACCGGCTTCGACGTCGGCGCGGCTGACGTGGCCGAGGCCGAATTCACGGATGCCCGGGGAGTCGATCAGTTCGCCGCCGCCGGGGAAGTGGAACAGGCGTGCGGTGGTCGTGGTGTGCGTGCCCTGGCCGGACAGCTCGGACAGCGGGCCGACGCGGGTTTCGACTTCCGGCAGCAGGCTGTTGACCAGCGACGACTTGCCGACACCGGACTGGCCGACGAACACGCTGATGCGCCCGTCGAGCTGCTTCTGCAATTGCTCCATGCCGTTGCCGTGGTGCGCCGAGACTTCCAGCACCGGGTAACCCAGCGTGCGATAGACCGCCAGCAGGGCATTCAGCGCCGGGGCGTTCTGCTCGTCGATCAGGTCGAATTTGTTCAGCAGCAGCAACGGGCGGATGCCGGCGTGCTCGGCGGCGACCAGATAGCGGTCGATCAGGTTGGCATGGGGCTCGGGCAGCGGGGCGAAGACGATGACGATCATGTCGACGTTGGCGGCCACCGGTTTGAGCTGGCCACGGCTGTCCGGACGGCACAGCTCGGTGGTGCGCGGCAGTTGCGCGACGATCACGCCGATGCCCTGGTTGCCGGCGCGCCAGACCACTTGATCGCCGGTCACCAGCGCTGGCAGGTTGGCACGCAAGTGGCAGCGGAAGACCTGGCCGGCCAGTTCGCCGTCAACGGCCTCGACCTCGACCTGCACACCGAAGTGGGCGATCACCAGGCCGTGCTGTTCCGGGCCCAGATCGCCGCCTTCGAGCGCCTCGACAGCCGAGGACTCGCGTTTGGCGGCGCGGGCGGCGCGCTCGCCCTGAATCTTTTCGATGCGCCAGTTTTGACGACGATTGAGTTGGCGTTTGGCCATGGGTGTTCCGTCTGAAGAATGCAGCGATTAGGTAAAACGGCCGCGAGTTTAGCACGCCCTGCAGGCTGCCTAGGCTAAACTGCGCAGCATTGCTCAGGAGCCGAAATATGCAAAACCCGCAGAATCTGATCTGGATCGACCTCGAAATGACCGGTCTGGATCCGGAAAACGACGTGATCATCGAAATGGCCACCATCGTCACCGACAGTGACCTGAACACCCTGGCCGAAGGCCCGGTGATCGCCATCCACCACAGCGACGAAGTCCTCGCCCGCATGGACGAGTGGAACACCCGCACTCACGGCAACTCGGGCCTGACCCAGCGCGTGCGTGAAAGCCGCGTGAGCATGGCCGAGGCCGAAGCCGAAACCATCGCCTTCCTCGAACAGTGGGTGCCGAAGGGCAAGTCGCCGATCTGTGGCAACAGCATCTGCCAGGATCGCCGCTTCCTTTATACCCACATGAAGTCGCTGGAAAGCTACTTCCACTACCGCAACCTCGACGTTTCCACGCTCAAGGAACTGGCCGCGCGCTGGGCGCCGGACGTACGCGACAGCTTCAAGAAGGGCAGCACTCACCTGGCGCTGGACGACATCCGCGAATCCATCGCCGAGCTGCAGCACTACCGCAAGCATTTCATCAAGTTCTGAGATCGGCACCCACGCCGAGGTGCCCTCTTTTGGTGCCTCGGCGAAGTGAGTAGACTGCGCGCCTTCCTGCCAGGATCGCCACCATGTTGCTGATGCTCTACCTCGTCGCCATTACTGCCGAAGCCATGACCGGCGCCCTGTCTGCGGGCCGTCGCGGCATGGACTGGTTCGGCGTGGTGCTGATCGCCTGCGTCACGGCTTTAGGCGGCGGTTCGGTGCGCGATGTGCTGCTCGGGCATTATCCGCTGACCTGGGTCAAACACCCGGAGTACCTGGTGCTGACGACTGTCGCGGCGATGATCACTGTGTTTACCGCACGCTGGATGCGTCACCTGCGTTCGCTGTTTCTGGTGCTCGACGCGGTCGGTCTGGTGGCATTCACCCTGATCGGCTGCATGACTGCCCTGGAAATGGGCCACGGCATGCTGGTGGCCTCGGTCAGCGGCGTGATCACGGGTGTATTCGGCGGCATCCTGCGCGATATCTTCTGCAACGACATCCCGTTGATCTTCCGTCGCGAACTGTACGCCAGCGTCTCGTTCGCTGCGGCGTGGTGCTACATGCTCTGTCTGTTCCTCAACGTGCCGAGCGAGCAGGCGATTCTGATCACGCTGTTTGGTGGCTTCCTGTTGCGTCTTCTGGCGATTCGTTTTCATTGGGAAATGCCAAAGTTCGTCTATAACGACGAGCATTGAAACCTTGCGCAAATGAACCCATAGCTGGTCTGCCAGCAAATGACTTCTTTGCTATCTGGATTGTCCGGGGCGGCCGCGTTACGTTCTTCGTGAGCTTTTTTCTTTGGATTTACATTTTATGATGAATGTATCTCGAAGTTAATATGGCCGCTTTTTTAGAATTGCCGATTCTGTATTGGTTTTAGCTACAGGTTCTTACACTTAACTTTTTGCCGGTTTGGGGTTGCATGTTATTCATGGCTTGCTTCGTTTTTGCTTTGCGAGGTATGGAATGACATCAAGCACAAGGAGTAAAAGTATGAGTGAGCTTAACGAAGTATCAGGAAATCAGTTGGCCGGTCCTGGAAGACTGGACAGTATTGACTTGAAAGTGAAGTTGAATTCTTCCTCATCCGCGCGAAATAAAGTGCTGTACGGCAACGGCCGTATGCAAGTAAAGGTTCAGGTGCTGGTGTCAGGTTATGATGAAAACGGGGATCGCACTCTGGTTCCAGAAGAAGTCATGAATACGGTTGAACTTATTCACTACAACACTGGGAGAGCCTTGCGCGACGGCTGGAGTGCCAGTATCGATCAAGGTCGATATACGCTGGAAGCGCCAGTGATTAAGGATGAGCCGGATAACGGTATCCATCCGCAAGTGCGCACATTCTGGGTATCGTCCTCGGGTAGCGGCTCGACGCAAATCGCGGCAAGCGTTTTTTTGAGCGGAGTGACTATCCGAAGCAATGCAACCGGTCTTTCCGGTTTTCAGGACAGCAGTGTCACTCTGGACGCTCAGGTGCCGGTTACCTATTCGGTCGACCAGTTTCGCTGGACTTCCACCAGGCGCGGCAATGAGGAGCCGGGAAACCGGATCTGGAACTACTATCTCGGACTTGTTTATCAGGGACAGCAGATCAATCTGGTGGACTGGGTTGCTTCAAAAGGTACGGATGATGTCATGTTTGCCTATGGTAACTGGGTACATGCGTGGAAAACCAACTATCTGAAGGGAGTCATGGTAAGGCCGAACAAGACTGATATCACTGTGGCGCTACCTGTTAATGACAATACTTTTGTGAATTATACATTTCGAGATCACGCTCTGGATTCTTCGTCAAAGACCAAAGAGTATGTCGTGATAGTCAATGATCGTCACGGCGAGTTGACCGTCGTGCAGGCGCTTTCCGAGTTTGCGTACACTGCGGCAGATTCCAGCGCCGATGGCGTGTTTCCGTTTGCCGTAATCGATCAATATGGCACGGAGCACAAGTTGGCCATTCGGACCGACTCTGAAAAGCGTGAGTTCTTTCTGGAGCGGGGATAAGTCCGCGGCGAGTGCAGTCACTGCTTGAGTTCTTTTCGTCGAGACCTTGCCGATTAAAAATACAACGGTGTCGACTCCTGTATTGGTTGATGGTGAGCGTGGCAGCGCGCACGTCTGATGTCGCCCGATTTGTTTTACGGTTAATGCAGCCGTTTTTTCGCAGTTTTAAATGATTGCGGAAAAGCGGTTCTTTATTGTGCGTAATTGATTCGATTTTGAAACAAATGACAGGATGTTATTTATGAGTAACCACTCTCCGGAATCCGTGCATTCGAATGCTTTCAATTTTGGTGATTTTGTAGCCGGCGGGGTCGATCCCAGAACCGGCGTTTATACCTGTTCGTTATCCCTTGGGTCTATTCAGTCCGTCGATCTCAACGGCCCTTCATTCAATCTTGCGCTGAATTTCAATCCCTTGAATTCACACAGTGCCGGTTATGGCGCTGGCTGGTCATTGTCGATCACCCGTTATGACTTGCGCAGCAGAGTCATGACGTTTTCCAGCGGCGAGAGCTACAAAGCTGTGGAGTCGCGGGGAGCCTTGCATTTCAAGGAAATGAAGCTGGAAAGTGCCAAGGTTCTGAAAACTGCTGATGGACGATACGAGATCCGATACAAGGATGGTCGACGTGAAGTGCTCAGGGTCCATGGGGCGACTAACATCGCGGTTCCCGAGACGATATTCGCAGCCAATGGCGTGAGTATTTCCCTGAAGTACAGGACGTTCAATGAGCAGCCGATGCTGATCGAGATCAGCGACTTCCAAAGAACGTTGCTCAAGATCGCCCGCAAAGACACAAGGGTGATTTTGACCCGGCATCCGGATACGCCCTCCAGCGCTGAGTTTGCTCTGACGCTCAGAAACGATCAGGTCAACGCCATCGATTTGCCGGAAGGTGGGGGCTGGAAACTGCAGTACGCAGACGGTTATCTGACCCGAGTTGAATCGCCCTTGGGTGCCGTGGAAAACATTCGCTACAAGGAAGTCGGCCATCTCTTCCCGACCGTCGAGGGCGATCAAAGCCTGCCGTGCGTCATTGCCCACGATATCTACGCCAGACACGGGCAACCGAAGGTCAGCAAGATTTACACCTACTCGGACCATAATTACCTTGGGCACGGCGTTGCAGCGGATCCCCAGGACGATGGCGATCCTCTTTTCCGCGCCGTGGGGGGCTATCAGTATTCCAGCGAAGAGCGGCTGATTGTCGGGAGCACAGTCCACACCCGCATCAAGCGAACCTACAACAAGTTCCATTTGTTGATTTCCGAGGTGACCACTTGCGGTAATGCGCAAACGTCGGTTTCAACCCGATATTACTGTGACGTAAAGCTACCTTTCACTCAGCAACCTGCGCAGTTCCGGATGCCTCAAGTCCAGACCCTGACTTACGAGGACCTGACGACAAAAGAGAAGCGTTCCGAGACCTCTGTCACTGAATACGATGCCATCGGCAACCTGCTCAAACAGGTTGGGGTGGACGGGGTGACAACGCGGTTTGAATACTATCCGGCGACCCAGACTCAGGATTGTCCGGCCGATCCGCTGGAGTTTGTCCGCTTCCTGAAGCAGAAAACCGTGGCCCCCGCGACGGGTGGCGGTGCATCCACCGTCACACGTTACCGCTATGCCTTACTCCCCATGCTCAAGGGCGGGACGCTGGCCAGTGTGGTGCCTGTCGAGGAAAACTTCTTCGAGTGGGTCGCAGATCGCGAAGTCCATCGTTCGACCATTGCGCTGACTTATCTGGAAACGCCGGACAACCCGCTTACACACGGCCTCCTGAAGCAGCAGAAGGTCACCCGTAACGGCACGACGACTTGTATCAACTATGCCTACGCGACTGACGGTTTCTCCCTGAGGCTGAAGACAACCTTGCAGGGTTTCGACGGTACCGCGAGTTCGACCGAGCAAACGCTTTCCACCCTGAGCGGTTTGGCGCTGTCCGAGCGCGATGCCGACGACAGTGTGGTTACATTCGAATACGACAAGCTCGGGCGTCGTGTCCGCAAGACGCTTGTCTCTGGCACGGCGCATGTCGCGTCGTACCAATGGCGTCACGAAACAGCCAAGGTAGGCGTGCCGGCCACGGTGGTTCTGACCGATCCGTCGGGAGGTATGCAAAAAGTTACCTACGACGCGTTGGGGAGGGTCATCGGCGTTGAAGAAATGGATTGTGACAACCCGGATCCGGCAGGTGCATTTCCAATGCGAGTGTTCTATGCCGCGCTCCATGATCGGGTCGGACGACTGACTGAGCAGACCCGCACCGATTGGTGGGACGGTGTTGCGCGCCCTGTGAAGTCGCAGCTGTTTTACGACAATTGGGGTCAGGTCAAGGAGACTCGCCATGCCGACGGACGAGTCGAGTACAACGAATTCGACCCGGTGAAGCGCCAGCACAAGCATTGGCAGCAGGGCCTGGGTAAGACCGTCACCGTCTTCAATGCCTTCGGCAAGCCGGACAGCCTTGAAGTCTTCGACCTCAAGGCGCAAAGCCTGGGCAAAACCGTCTTTGAGTACGACGGATTGGGGCGCACCATCAGTCAAACCGATCCGGCGGGGAACAAGACCAGTTATGAGTACGATGCGTACGATCGTCTGTTTCGCAGTGTTTTGCCTGACGGGCATGTGGTGCAGACCGATTTTGCCGTCCACAGCACCGAGGTTTTGCCGGTCGCCATCAGAGTCGCCGGGAAACTGTTGGGGCAGCAAGTCTTCGATGGTTTGAATCGGCTGACCGAGGTTTCGGTGGGCGGGCGCAAGTCGGTTGCGGTTTATCCGGCCGGCAAGACTCAGCCCGCATCGCACACGAGTGCGGCAGGGGAAACGACCGAGTTTGTTTATTCATCGGGTCCGGGTGGCACCTTGACTGAGCGCAAAGCGCTAACAGGCAGCGGAGTACTCACCCGTTTCACCTATGACGAACGAAACGGCAGAATGGAAAGTTGCATCGAGCAAGGACGTGAGAATCTGTTCGAATACTTTCCTTCCGGGCGCCTGAAGTCGGAAACAACCCGCTTTGCCGAACGGCGCCAGACGACCTCCCATACCTACTCGCTGGCGGGGCGCCCTCTGGAATACGTGGACGTGGTGGGCACGCGGCACAAAACCGAGTACGACATCTGGGGGCGCGAAACCTTGCACAGGCAAGGTCCGGTAGAAACTCGATATTTCTATGGCAAGGCTGGGTTGCTCGACCGGATCGAAACCCGGGATACCCTGTCCCGGCATCAGCTCCTCACGCATCTGACTTACGATGATATCGGTCGTGAGCTGACCCGCCGTTTCGAAGTCAACGGATTGCCCTCGCAAACACTGACCTCCAGTTACACCGTGGCGGGAAAGCTGGCGCAGAAGGTTCTCAGACGCGGCTTCATGGTGTTGCGCGATGAGCGGTTCTCTTACGACGCACGCGGGCGAGTCATCCAGTACGACTGTGAAGGGCTCCAGCGACCGCGAGACCCTTATGGCAAGGAAATTATCCAGCAAACATTCACGTTCGATGCGCTGGATAACATTCTCGCCCTGCAAACCACGTTCCCTGTGGGCGTCAACGTGACGACGTTCAGTTTCAGCGAACAGGACCCGGCCCGATTGGTCGGGGTCCAACATTCTCATGCCGACTATCCGGCACCGGTCACCCTGGAATACGACGCCAATGGCCGAATGATCAAGGACGATCAGGACCGCACTCTGGCCTACGACGCCTTTGGCCGCCTGACTCAGGTGATCGATGCACGTGGGGAGCTCCTGCGCGGCTACCAATACGACGGCCTCGATCGGCTGGTTGAGTTGTCGCAATCCGGGAAGTCGGCGGTGCAGCGCTTTTATCACCACGGCAAAGTGAGCAGCGAAGTCAGTGGTCCTGAATCACGCAGTGTCGTGCGACACGGCCGTCTGATATTGGGACAGCAGCAACTGGGAGCGGGTGCGGGCATTCGGCTTTTCGGGGCTGATCAGCAGCAGAGCGTGCTGACTCGTTCGTACGGCGAGCAATCGCTCGACAGCGCTTACAGCCCCTACGGGCATCGGGCTGTCGAGGGAGGCCTGTTCAGTCAGGCGGGTTTCAACGGCGAGCAACTGGATGAAGTCACCGGTCTGTATCTGCTGGGCAATGGTTACCGGGCCTACAGCCCGACACTGATGCGCTTCACCAGCCCGGACAGCCTGAGTCCGTTCGATGCAGGCGGCTTGAATGCTTACGCGTATTGCCTTGGCGATCCGGTTAACCGAGTGGATCCCACGGGGCATGTTTCCTGGCAGTCGATTGCCGGGATTGCGCTGGGGTTTATCGGGGGTATTGCAAGTATCGCGACACTGGGGGCGGCTACGCCATTGGCATTACTGGCCGTGGGACTGGGAGTCGCCTCGGGCGTTACGGCCATTGCCAGCGAGTTGGCGCATGAACTGGATCCGCACTCTTCGGCTGGCGACATTCTGGGTTACATCAGTCTGGGGCTTGGGTTGGCATCCCTTGGCGCCGGCCTGGCGGGTCAGGCTATCAAAGGTGCCAGCAGGTTGGCGGGGGCTTTCAAGTCAGGGCTGAGCAATAATCCTCGCGAGGCCGCCAGAGCCATGGCGAGTGGAATGGGGGGGCGAAGCACTTCAGGAACGAGTGCGGGGGCACGAAAATGGACATACAAGACCCAGGGCTTCAGGGGGACGGTGGATGGGCAAAAAACAGGAAGAGGCGCCATTCCCGGCTTTGAAGACCTTGATGACATTTCAAGGGATAAATTCTTCCGTTTCAAGGATGCAATCAAGGACGGAGGAAAGTCTCCAAGCGAAGCTGCCAATGGGCTTGGGGGCAAGACTTATTACAATGAGATGGTCCCTTTCAAGTCTCCCAACCCGCGTCAACTCCGCGACCCAGGTTACTTCAATGACACGGGTTACACAGAAATCAGGCTTAACCAGGCCACGCGCCTGTTTTTCTTTGCGAACCATGACACCCGTACGGTGACCATGCATGCGTTTGGTCATACCGTGAGAGGCGCTTGATGGGCGTGGCATGCCATGGCCGGGAGAGCAACGCTCACTCGTGCTTTTGCCGGACATATTCTGAGGAATGATCCGGTCGCGCCTTCAACGGTTCCAGCAGGAATCGCTGAAGGCGCCTTTTCATTTTCTGGTCAGGCAGTCAACGCGCCGCGGGGTGGCGGTCTGGGCATGCAGGCTCATGCGGTAGACATACATACGACAGCCCGCAGCAAGCGCAGCGGTATGATGGTTTTCTCGAGGGCCAGACAATTCAGGTTTGGCTGACTGACCTGCGCGTTCGATACGGTTCGCGTAGAACTCCGTTATCAGTGCAACCCAATCTCAAGGATGAGAGTTTCATGGCTGACAAATCACCCAGGATCAAACCTGGCTCCAGCAAAATAAATGACTCCGCTGCCGATGGTTCTCATCGTGTGCCCAGGGGGGACTCTCCCCCCTCAGCCCTGCCGCATCGTCCGGATCCGCTACCGTCTCTTTTCCTGCCGGATCCTGTCACGACGGCGCAGATAACCGATCCCAGGCCGAGCGTGGAGCTTTTCGCGATCAATGAAGTAGCGGGAGTTGCCTCGCCCACTTCTTTCGCGGATTACCGGGTTCCCGCCCGAAAAAGTCTCGGTGAGGTCGATGCGCAGGGCGTTCGGGTGTTCAAGCAGCGCCAGTATGTGGCTGTTTCCGACGATCATTTCGTACAAGTGGTTCGGGATGCCGAAAGCGGCCTTTTTCGCGCCACGGTCGCCAGAGAACTCAAGGCTTCCGGTCCGCTGATGGAGCCGGACGCCGAGGGTAGGTACTGGCGCCCTATAGCATCAGGGAGCCCGTTGGATCGAGGCGATGCCCCGTCGGGGCTGGCGCGCAGTGTAGATGAGCGTCTGGCAACGTTGTTTCCGACCATGGCCCAGGATGCTCGGACTTCCATGCACCGCGAGCGATTGACGGGTGATCCGCTGCTGGCAGTGGCCCGGCTGGAAGCGCAACACTTCACTCTGGTGAAGGATCTAGGCGCGTGGACCGGGCAGGTGCCGTCCCGACACCCGGTCACGGGTTTGCCTCTGACAAATACCGAAATTGCCGCGCAGACAGCAAGCCGAGAGCGTTTTGCTCAGGAGCTTCAGGACAATTGGTCCCGGAAGGCAACCAGCGCCAATCCGTACACTCCATCGACGCTGGATTACGATCTCGATGTACTTGGCAGCCTGCCTCGTTTGTCGGCGGATTTCAGCCATGTTCGCGAGTTGAGTCTGACCAGCACTGCCCCGTTGGAAGACAGCACCTTTCTCGCGAGTTTTCCGGGTGTGCGGTATCTCACCCTGTCCGGCTTTGCGTTGAAATCGTTTCCCGCTGAGGTGTACCAGATGAGGGAACTGGTGACGCTGACCTTGGACAACTGTGACATACGGCTCAGCGAAGCCAGCGTTGAAGGCCTTGCCCACATTGAACAACTGACACTGTTGGACTTGAGCAACAACCCGCTCGGACTGTCGCCCGATCTCAGATTCATGAGGCGCCTGGACAGTCTTTATCTCTCGGATACAGGGCTGAACCAGGTGCCTGTCGGGCTATTTGAAAGCGAAAGTCTGGCATTTGCCGATCTGCGCAATAACGAAATTGCACACTTGCCAGACGAACTCTTCGAGGTGCCGGATGTTCGGCAAGTCAATTTTAACTTTCGAAACAATCCGCTGGATGAGGCTACGCTGCAGCGAGTCAGTGTCTATATGGAGGCCGCTGGCCTGGACAGGAAAGTCCTGATTCAGGTTGATGGAGAAGGCCAGATGCAGCCACAAATTGCAGCATTCGAGGGTGAGGACAGTGGTGTGGAGAGCTCGTGAAGGAAAGCTTTACGGCTTTTCATCCAGATGCTGGCGCAGTGCCCATTCGACATGTTCTCTAACCAACTCTGACGGATGATCCCGTCGCGCCTGCAATGCTTCCAGCACCGGAATCGTTGAGGGCGCATTCCCCAGCCCCACCGCCAGATTGCGCAGCCAGCGCTCATAACCGGCACGGCGCAACGGCGAACCCTCGGTGCTGCTGAGGAATTTGTCTTCATCCCACAAGAACAGCTCTGCCAGTTCGGCGTTGTCCAGGTTGTGCCGTGGCTTGAAATCGCTTTCGCCGGACGGGCGGGCGAAGCGGTTCCACGGGCAGCAGATCTGGCAGTCGTCGCAGCCGAACACACGGTTACCGATCAGCGGTCGCAGGTCTTCGGGGATGGCGTTCTTCAGTTCGATGGTCAGGTAGGAAATACAACGTCGCGCGTCCAGCACATACGGGCCGACGAAGGCGTTGGTCGGGCAGATGTCGAGGCACGCCGTGCAGCGTCCGCAGTGTTCGGTGCTGTGGGGTTCATCCACCGGCAGGGGCAGGTCGACGAACAGTTCGCTGAGAAAGAAGTAACTGCCGGCCTTGCGGTTCAGCACCAGGGTGTTTTTGCCGATCCAGCCCAGGCCGGCCTGTTCGGCAATCGCCTTTTCCAGCACCGGCGCACTGTCGACGAAGGCGCGGAAACCGAACGGGCCGATCTCGGATTGAATCCTGTCCGCCAGTTGTTGAACGCGTTTACGGATCAACTTGTGATAATCGCGGCCCAAGGCATAACGGGAGATGTAGGCCTTTTCCGGTTTCGCCAGCAGTTGCGCCATTTGCGTGTCGCCCGGCAGGTAGTCCATGCGCAGTGAGACTACGCGCAAGGTGCCCGGCACCAGCTCTTCGGGGTGCGAGCGTTTGCTGCCATGGGCGCCCATGTAATCCATTTCGCCGTGGTAGCCGGCCTCAAGCCAGCGTTGCAGGTGCTGCTCGTGCTCGGCCAGGTCCAGACCGCTGATGCCGACTTGCTGGAAGCCCAGCTCGCGGCCCCAGTCCTTGATGGATTGGGCGAGGGCAGGCAGATCTGTGGTGATGGCGGACATGAGGCGAGAGAAACCGGAGCTGAGGTGCGTATAATTCTGCCAGACATCGGAGCCCGAAGACGCATGCCGCACACTAAAGATCAATTACCCGACGCGCTGTACCGTGCCGCGCAGGTGCGTGAACTCGATGCACGGCTGATCGCCGCGGGCACACCGGGCTTCGAATTGATGCAGCGTGCCGCCCATGCCACGTGGCGCGCACTGGTACGCCAATGGCCGGCCGCGAATGAAATGACGGTGCTGGCGGGGCACGGCAACAACGCCGGCGATGGTTATCTGGTGGCGGCGCTCGCGCATCGGGCGGGTTGGCAGGTTCAGGTGCTGGCTGTCGGCGAGCCGCAGCGTTTGAAGGGCGATGCCGCCGTGGCGCACGCCGAAGCCGTGGCCGACGGCGTCTCGATTGCCCCGTGGGATGTGTCCTGCGGGTTGCGCGGTATCGTCGTTGACGCGTTGCTCGGCACCGGCCTGAGCGGCGAGGTGCGTGAGCCTTACGCCGCTGCGATTGCGGCGATCAATGCCAGCGGACTGCCGGTGGTGGCGGTCGATATCCCTTCCGGATTGTGCGCCGACACTGGTCATGCGCTGGGTGAGGCGGTGCACGCTGATCTCACCGTGACATTCATCGGCCTTAAACTCGGGCTGTTTACGGGCGCGGCGGCGGATCACGTCGGCGAACTGCTGTTTAACGATCTGCAGGCCTCGGCCGAAAACTTCAGTGACATTCCTGCCGCCGCTCAACGACTCAGCGCGATTAACCTGCCGCGTCTGGCGGCCCGTGCGCCGGCTGCGCACAAGGGGCGTTTCGGCCATGTGCTGCTGATCGGCGGCGATCACGGCTTTGGCGGGGCGATTCTGCTGAGCACCGAAAGCGCCTTGCGCAGTGGGGCCGGGATGGTGTCGCTGGTGACCCGCCCGGAACATGTGCCGGCGGCGTTGAGCCGGGTACCGGAAGCCATGGTGCTGGGCACCTCTTCGGCCAATCAACTGATGGGGCTGCTGGAAAAGGTGTCCGTGCTGGTGGTCGGGCCGGGGCTTGGTCAGGCGAGTTGGGGACGGGCGTTGCTGTCGGCTGCTGCCAATGCCTCGCTGCCGCAGGTGTGGGATGCCGATGCGCTGAACCTGTTGGCCTGCGGTTTCGTCAGTCTGCCCAAGGATTGCGTGATCACGCCGCATCCGGGGGAGGCGGCGCGCCTGCTGGGGATCAGCACTGCCGAGGTGCAGGCCGATCGTCCGGCGGCGGCGCTGGCGTTGAGCAAAAAATATACAGCGGTGGTGGTGCTCAAAGGCGCAGGCAGTCTGATTGCTCATCCCGATGGTCGTCTGGCGCTGTGTCATCAAGGCCATCCGGCCATGGCCACCGCCGGGCTCGGCGATGTATTGGCCGGTCTGATCGGCGCGCTGCTGGCCCAGGGCATGGACGGTTTCGATGCCGCGTGTCTGGCGGTCTGGCTGCACGCCAACGCCGGTCTGCAACAAGGTAAATTCGGCCGTGGGCTGGCGGCCAGTGATCTGATTCCAGCCATTCGTCAGTTGTTGGAGGAGCATGCACCGTGTCTGAAGTAACCCTGTACCTGGCCGATGAACAGGCCATGAGCGACTTTGGCGCACGCATCGCCCGTATCACCCAGGGCCATGGCCTGATCTTTCTCGAAGGCAATCTCGGGATGGGCAAAACCACGCTGTCGCGGGGCATCATTCGCGGTCTGGGGCACGTGGGGGCGGTGAAAAGTCCGACCTTCACCCTGGTCGAGCCCTACGAGATCGGTGACGTCCGGGCGTTTCACTTCGACCTGTATCGTCTGGTCGATCCGGAGGAGCTGGAGTTTCTCGGGATCCGCGACTATTTCGAAGATGACGCCCTGTGCCTGATCGAATGGCCCGATAAAGGTGCAGGCTTTTTGCCAAAGCCTGACCTGACCATTACCATTAGCCCGCAAGACAGCGGACGTTCGCTGACCATTTTATCCCAGGGCTCGCGCGGCGAGGCCTGGTGTGCCGCTTTGGCATTGGAAACCAATTGAATGATGGGGTTAGGTATGCGCTTTCGCGCGTTGGTGGCTGCCGCTGGACTGATGTTGATGGCAGTAACCGTCAACGCTGTGGCCGAGACGAAGGTCAACAGCGTGCGCCTGTGGCGGGCGCCGGACAACACGCGACTGGTGTTCGACCTGACAGGCCCGGTGCAACACAGCGTCTTCACGCTGACCGCGCCGGATCGTCTGGTGATCGACATCAACGGCGCCACCCTCGGCGCGCCGCTGAATGTGCAGACCGCCAACACGCCGATCACCGCCATGCGCTCGGCCCAACGTACGCCGACCGACCTGCGGGTGGTCATCGACCTGAAAAAAGCCGTCACCCCGAAAAGCTTCTCGCTGGCGCCGAATGCGCAGTACGGCAACCGTCTGGTCGTCGACCTGTTCGACAACCCGGCTGACGCCGCACCAGCGCCGACACCTGCCCCGACCCCGACGGTTGCGACCGTGCCTGCGGTGCCGGTCACCCCGGCCGAACCTGCGATCAAACTGCCACCGGCCCCGGCCGGCAAGCGCGACATCATCGTGGTGATCGACGCCGGTCACGGTGGCGAAGACCCGGGTGCGTCCGGTTCGCGCGGTCAGCGCGAAAAAGACGTGGTACTGCAGATCGCCCGCGAGTTGCAGCGTCAGGTCAACGGCATGAAAGGCTTCCGCGCCGAACTGACCCGTACCGGCGACTACTTCATCCCGCTGCGCGGCCGTACCGAGATTGCTCGCAAGAAGGGCGCCGACCTGTTCGTCTCGATCCACGCCGACGCCGCGCCGTCTGCGGCCGCGTTCGGTGCGTCGGTGTTCGCCCTGTCCGATCGTGGTGCCACTTCGGAAACAGCCCGTTGGCTGGCCGACAGCGAAAACCGTTCCGACCTGATCGGCGGTGCCGGCAACGTCAGCCTCGACGACAAGGACCGGATGCTGGCCGGCGTTCTGCTCGACCTGTCGATGACCGCTTCGCTGACCTCCAGCCTCAACGTCGGCCAGAAAGTCCTGACCAACATTGGCCGGGTCACTCCGCTGCACAAGCAGCGCGTGGAGCAGGCCGGGTTCATGGTGCTGAAGTCGCCGGACATCCCGTCGATCCTGGTGGAAACCGGCTTCATCTCCAACGCCAACGAAGCGAACAAGCTTTCGGCAGCGAGCCACCAGCAGGCGCTGGCGCGTTCGATCAGCAGCGGCGTGCGCCAGTTCTTCCAGCAGAATCCGCCACCGGGCACTTACATCGCCTGGCTGCGTGACTCGGGCAAGATTGCTCAGGGGCCGCGTGATCACCGGGTAGGTCCGGGTGAAACCGTGGCGATGATTGCCGTGCGGTATCAGATCTCGCCGGCCACGCTGCGCAGCGCCAACAACCTGAAAAGCGATGATCTGAAAGTCGGTCAGCACCTGACCATTCCCGGCACCGAACTGGCGTCCAAAGAATGAATCAGGTCCTGAACGCTGCGCGCATCGAACTACTCAGCCCGCGGCTGGCGAACCAGATTGCCGCCGGTGAGGTGGTCGAACGCCCGGCCTCGGTGATCAAGGAGCTGCTGGAAAACAGCCTCGACTCCGGCGCCAAACGTATCGACGTCGATGTTGAACAGGGCGGCGTCAAACTGCTGCGTGTGCGTGACGACGGCAGCGGTATTTCCGCCGATGACCTGCCGCTGGCCCTGGCGCGTCACGCCACCAGCAAGATCCGCAACCTGGAAGACCTTGAGCAAGTAATGAGCCTGGGTTTCCGGGGCGAGGCTTTGGCATCGATCAGCTCCGTGGCGCGCCTGACCCTGACCTCGCGCACCCGAGATGCCGATCAGGCCTGGCAGGTCGAGACCGAAGGCCGTGACATGGCGCCCCGCGTGCAGCCGGCGGCGCACCCGGTCGGCACGTCGGTGGAAGTCCGTGACCTGTTCTTCAACACCCCGGCGCGACGCAAATTCCTCAAGACTGAAAAAACCGAATTCGATCACCTGCAAGAAGTGATCAAACGTCTGGCGCTGGCGCGTTTCGACGTGGCGTTCCATCTGCGTCACAACGGCAAGACCATCCTCAGCCTGCACGAAGCCCACGATGACGCGGCCCGCGCCCGGCGCGTGGCGGCAATCTGTGGTTCGGGCTTCCTTGAGCAGGCGCTGCCGATCGAGATTGAACGCAATGGCCTGCATTTGTGGGGCTGGGTCGGTCTGCCGACCTTCAACCGCAGTCAGGCGGACTTGCAGTATTTCTTCGTCAACGGCCGTGCGGTGCGTGACAAGCTGGTGGCTCACGCGGTGCGTCAGGCTTATCGCGATGTGCTGTTCAACGGCCGGCATCCGACGTTCGCACTGTTTTTCGAAGTCGATCCGGCAGCGGTCGACGTCAACGTGCACCCGACCAAACACGAAGTGCGCTTCCGTGACGGGCGCATGGTGCATGACTTCCTCTATGGCACCTTGCACCGTGCCCTCGGCGATGTGCGGCCGGAAGATCAGCTTGCCGGTTCGGTCACCACCGCGATCGTCCGGCCAACCGGCCTTGAAGCCGGTGAATTCGGGCCGCAGGGTGAAATGCGTCTGGCGGCCAATGCGCTGCTGGAGCAGCCGCAGGCGCAACCGGTGTTCAATACCTCGTCGGGTGCCAGCGCTGGCGGCGCTTATCAGTATCAATACACGCCGCGTCCGCAATCGAGCGTGCCCGTAGCCGAGGCCCAGGCCGCGTACCGCGAGTTTTTTGCGCCGCTGCCCGAGGCCAACGCCAATGCATTGCCAGCCGGTCAGGAAGACATTCCGCCGCTGGGCTACGCGCTGGCGCAGCTCAAGGGCATCTACATTCTGTCCGAGAACGCCCAAGGCCTGGTTTTGGTGGACATGCACGCCGCTCACGAGCGGATCATGTATGAGCGCTTGAAGATCGCCATGGCCAGCGAAGGCCTGAGCGGTCAGCCGCTGCTGGTGCCGGAATCGCTGGCGGTCAGTCAGCGCGAGGCCGATTGTGCCGAAGAACATGCGGCATGGTTCCAGCGCCTCGGTTTTGAATTGCAGCGCCTTGGCCCGGAAACCCTGGCCATCCGGCAGATCCCGGCCCTGCTCAAGCAGGCCGAAGCCAACCGTCTGGTGGGCGATGTGCTGTCGGACTTGATGGAATACGGCACCAGCGACCGGATCCAGGCGCATCTGAACGAACTGCTCGGCACCATGGCCTGCCACGGCGCGATCCGCGCCAACCGGCGCCTGGCCCTGCCGGAAATGAACGGCCTGCTGCGTGACATGGAAAACACCGAGCGCAGCGGTCAATGCAACCATGGCCGGCCGACCTGGACCCAATTGGGCCTGGACGATCTGGACAAACTGTTTCTGCGCGGTCGTTGATGAGCCAGCTTCCTCCAGCGATTTTCCTGATGGGCCCGACCGCTGCGGGCAAGACCGACCTGGCCATCGAGCTGACCAAGGTGCTGCCGTGCGAGCTGATCAGTGTCGATTCGGCGCTGGTCTATCGCGGCATGGACATCGGCACCGCCAAGCCTTCCAAAGAGCTGCTTGCCGAATTTCCCCACCGGTTGATCGACATTCTCGATCCGGCCGAAGCGTATTCGGCAGCGGATTTCCGTCGTGATGCGCTGGAGGCCATGGCCGAGATCACCGCACGCGGAAAAATTCCGCTGCTGGTGGGCGGCACGATGCTCTATTACAAGGCTTTGATCGACGGTCTGGCGGACATGCCGGCGGCCGATCCCGAAGTTCGCGCGCAGATTGAAGAAGAGGCCGCACGCCTTGGCTGGCAGGCCCTGCACGATCAATTGGCGGTCATCGATCCGGAGTCGGCGGCACGCATTCATCCGAACGATCCACAACGACTGAGTCGTGCGCTGGAAGTTTACCGGGTCAGCGGTCAGAGCATGACTGAACTGCGTCTGAAACAATCTGTACAAAGTACCGAAGCGGCCGCATCGGGACTGCAACAATTGCCCTATACTGTCGCGAACCTGGCGATTGCTCCAACTAATCGGCAGGTACTGCACGAGCGCATTAAACAAAGATTCACAAATATGCTGGAACAGGGATTCATCGACGAGGTCGTAGCCCTGCGTAATAGAAGTGACCTGCATGCCGGGTTGCCGTCTATACGTGCGGTAGGCTACCGCCAGGTCTGGGACTTCCTGGATGGCAAGCTGACGTCGGCCGAGATGCAGGAACGGGGCATCATCGCCACGCGCCAATTGGCCAAACGCCAGTTCACCTGGCTGCGCAGCTGGAAAGATTTACACTGGCTCGACAGTCTGGATTGCGACAATCTGCCACGCGCCTTGAAATACCTTGGGACGATCTCCATATTGAGCTGAGTCCTTGCAATTGCCGTCTATCCTTGGGGGTGTGGCGGCAAAAGCCATCTGTTTACCTATTTTTTATATTGAATCCTTAAAGGAGTGCGGCACATGTCAAAAGGGCATTCGCTACAAGACCCTTACTTGAATACTTTACGTAAAGAGAAAGTGGGGGTTTCCATCTACCTGGTGAACGGGATCAAACTGCAAGGCACGATCGAGTCGTTCGACCAGTTCGTTATCCTGCTGAAGAACACCGTCAGCCAGATGGTTTACAAACACGCTATCTCTACAGTCGTGCCGGTTCGTCCAATTCGTCTGCCAAGCGCAACCGAATCCGAAGCAGGTGACGCTGAGCCAGGTAACGCCTGATAGGAGTCTCCTTTGTTCTTTGAGCGCCACGGTGGTGGTGAACGAGTCATCCTCGTTCACTTGGATGGACAGGACCCTGAGGCGCGCGAAGATCCGCAGGAGTTTCAGGAACTGGCAAATTCGGCTGGCGCCGAGACCGTTGCGTTTTTTAACGTGCCGCGTCATCGGCCAACCGCCAAATACCTGATTGGCAGCGGCAAGGTCGAGGAATTGCGCGACCTGGTCCACGCCGAAGAAGCCGATCTGGTGATCTTCAATCACGTCCTCACGCCCAGTCAGGAACGTAACCTCGAACGTGTTTTCGAGTGTCGCGTGATCGACCGTACCGGTCTGATTCTCGATATTTTCGCCCAACGCGCCCGTACCCATGAGGGCAAGCTCCAGGTAGAACTGGCCCAGCTTGACCACATGAGCACCCGGCTGGTTCGCGGCTGGACTCACCTTGAGCGTCAGGGTGGTGGTATCGGCATGCGCGGCCCGGGTGAAACCCAGCTCGAAACCGACCGGCGACTGCTGCGGGTACGCCTGCGCCAGATCAAGGGCCGGCTGGAAAAAGTGCGCAGCCAGCGCGAACAGTCGCGTCGCGGCCGCTCGCGTGCGGATATCCCTACCGTGTCTCTGGTGGGATACACCAACGCCGGCAAGTCCACGCTGTTCAATAACGTGACCAAGTCCGACGTGTATGCGGCTGACCAGCTGTTCGCCACGCTCGACCCGACCCTGCGCCGTCTGGATCTGGACGACCTGGGGCCGATTGTCCTGGCCGACACGGTGGGTTTCATCCGCCACTTGCCGCACAAACTGGTCGAGGCATTTCGGTCTACGCTCGAAGAGTCGAGCAACTCCGACCTGCTGTTGCACGTGATCGATGCGGCCGAACCGGATCGCATGTTGCAGATCGAGCAGGTGATGGTGGTGCTGGGCGAGATCGGTGCCCAGGACTTGCCGATCCTCGAGGTCTATAACAAACTCGATTTGCTTGAAGGCGTTGAGCCACAAATCCAGCGCGATGAAAACGGCAAGCCCCAGCGGGTCTGGCTGTCGGCGCGTGATGGCACCGGTCTGGAATTGCTCGAGCAGGCGATTGCCGAGTTGTTGGGCAGTGACCTGTTCGTGGGAACCTTGCGCCTGCCTCAGCGGTTCGCGCGTCTGCGTGCGCAGTTCTTCGAACTGGGCGCGGTACAGAAAGAAGAACACGACGAAGAAGGGGTCAGCTTGCTGGCCGTTCGATTGCCACGCTCGGAGCTCAATCGACTGGTGAGTCGTGAAGGCGTTGTGCCGACGGAGTTCATCGAGCAACACACTTTGCAATAAAAGCCTGGCAAAGCGGTTGTGCCGCAACGGCAGGCATTCTGTAGCATTGGTCGGCGCGCCGTGGGTGCGTCTTTGCTTTATCAGATGGAGAGCGCTATGGCTTGGAATGAGCCGGGTGGCAACTCGAACAATCAGGATCCTTGGGGTGGCAAGCGTCGCAACAACGGCGACCGCAAGGGACCGCCGGATCTCGACGAGGCCTTCCGAAAGCTGCAGGAAAGCCTGAACGGGTTGTTCGGTGGTGGAAAAAAACGCGGTGATGACGGTGGTGGCTCGGGCAAGAGCGGCGGCTTTGGCGGCCTGCTCGGCATCGGCCTGGTCGTGCTGGCGGCCGTCTGGCTGTACAGCGCGGTCTACGTTGTGGACGAGCAGGAGCAAGCCGTGGTGCTGCGCTTCGGCAAGTACTACGAGACTGTCGGTCCCGGCCTGAACATCTACTTCCCGCCGATCGACAAGAAGTACATGGAGAACGTCACGCGTGAGCGTGCCTACACCAAGCAGGGCCAGATGCTGACCGAAGACGAGAACATCGTCGAAGTGCCGCTGACCGTGCAGTACAAGATCAGCAACCTGCAGGACTTCGTGCTGAACGTCGACCAGCCGGAAATCAGCCTGCAACACGCGACCGACAGTGCGCTGCGCCATGTGGTGGGTTCCACCGCGATGGACCAGGTGCTGACCGAAGGTCGTGAGCTGATGGCCAGTGAGATCAAGGAGCGTCTGCAACGTTTCCTCGATACCTATCGCACCGGTATCACCGTCACCCAGGTCAACGTACAGAGCGCAGCGGCACCGCGTGAAGTGCAGGAAGCCTTCGATGACGTGATCCGCGCCCGTGAAGACGAGCAGCGTTCGCGCAACCAGGCCGAAACCTACGCCAACGGCGTGGTGCCGGAAGCCCGTGGTCAGGCACAGCGCATCCTCGAAGATGCCAACGGTTACCGTGACGAAACGGTCTCGCGCGCCAAGGGTGAGGCAGATCGCTTCACCAAACTGGTCGCCGAATATCGCAAGGCGCCCGAGGTCACTCGCCAGCGTCTGTACCTGGACACCATGCAGGAAGTCTTCAGCAGCACCAGCAAGGTACTCGTGACCGGCAACAAGAACGGCCAGAGCAACCTGCTTTACCTGCCGCTGGACAAGATGATTCAGAACAGTTCGGGCAGCAATGCACCGGTCACCGGTTCGGCTGCCGTCAGCAACAACACGGATGCTACGCCGCATGTCACTGACCTGCCGCAGTCGCGTACAAGGGAGACCCGCTGATGAGCAATAAATCGCTGATCGCCCTGATCGTTGGCGTTGTTGTGGTACTGGTTGGCTGGAACTGCTTCTACATCGTTGCTCAGACCGAGCGCGCGGTGTTGCTGCAATTCGGTCGCGTGGTTCAGGCTGACGTTCAGCCGGGTCTGCATGTGAAGGTTCCTTACGTTAACCAGGTGCGTAAATTCGACGCACGTCTGATGACGCTGGATGCACCGACACAGCGCTTCCTGACGCTGGAAAAGAAAGCCGTGATGGTCGATGCATACGCCAAGTGGCGCGTGAAAGATGCCGAGCGCTTCTACACCGCAACATCCGGCCTGAAGCAGATCGCCGACGAGCGTCTGTCCCGTCGTCTGGAATCGGGCCTGCGTGACCAGTTCGGTAAGCGCACCCTGCACGAAGTGGTGTCGGGTGAGCGTGATGCGCTGATGGCTGACATCACCGCGTCGCTGAACAAGATGGCGGAAAAAGAGCTGGGTATCGAAGTGGTCGATGTCCGGGTCAAGGCCATCGATCTGCCGAAAGAAGTGAACCGCAGCGTGTTCGAACGTATGAGCACCGAGCGTGAGCGTGAAGCTCGCGAGCACCGCGCCAAGGGTAACGAGCTGGCCGAAGGCATCCGTGCCGACGCCGATCGTCAACGCCGCGTGCTGCTGGCTGAAGCCTATCGTGAATCCGAAGAGATTCGCGGTGACGGTGACGCCCAGGCCGCTGCGATCTACTCCAAGGCCTACGGTCAGGATCAGGAGTTCTACGGTTTCTACCGTAGCCTGCGTGCTTACCGTGAAAGCTTCGCGAACAAATCCGACGTCCTGGTCCTCGACCCAAGCAGCGACTTCTTCCGTTACCTGGAAAAGTCCAAGCCTTGATACGACGTTGACCTGAATCATTCCGCCCGGCGGCTAAAACCTCGGGCGGGGTGATCCTTTGGGAAAACGTGTGTATGATGCGGCAGCCGGGAAATTCCCGGCTTTTTTGCGTCTGCACGTTTGATTGCTGTTTTTGTTGCAGAAGATCGGGTTGAATGGCCCGACAGTTTTTCGAGGAAAGTGATGGGCGAAGCCGGTAACAGGCCTTTCGCCGCGTCGTTCATGCGCGTGCGTTTTGAACGGGCCGGTCATTTTCTGCTTCACTCAAGGCTCGCCCTCGGGCTGGCCGCCCGGATCTAAGGGGAATGGCGTAATGGCAACGGTAGACCGCTGGCTGCTGCCAGATGGCATCGAAGAAGTACTGCCACCGGAAGCGGCGCGCATTGAAGTCGCGCGTCGTCAGGTGTTGGATCTGTTCCAGAGCTGGGGTTACGAGTTTGTCGTGACTCCCCATATCGAGTACCTGGAATCCCTGCTGACCGGCGCGGGCCAGGACCTGGATCTGCGTACGTTCAAGGTCATCGACCCGCAATCGGGCCGGCAGATGGGTTTCCGTGCCGACATCACGCCGCAAGTGGCGCGCATCGATGCGCACACCCTGCGTCGCGAAGGCCCGAGCCGTCTGTGCTACGCCGGCAGTGTGCTGCATGCCCAGCCGCGTGCCTTGTCGTCCTCGCGCAGCCCGATCCAGTTGGGCGCCGAGTTGTACGGCGATGCCAGCCCGAGCAGCGACGTCGAAGTCATCAGCCTGATGCTGGCCATGCTGCAACTGGCCGACGTGCCGGACGTGCACATGGACCTCGGGCATGTCGGCATCTACCGCGGTCTGGCCCAGGCGGCCGGTCTGTCGGGTGAAGTCGAGCAGCAGTTGTTCGATGCGTTGCAACGCAAGGCCATCGACGAGGTCATTACCTTGACCGAAGGCCTGCCGGCCGATCTGTCCGGCATGCTGCGTGCGCTGGTCGACCTGTGCGGCGGTCGTGAAGTACTGACCGCTGCCCGCGAGCGTCTGGCCAATGCGCCGGCCCCGGTACTGGCGGCACTGGAAGACTTGCTGGCGATTGCCGAGCGTCTGTCGGTGCGTTTCCCGGAGCTGCCGCTGTACTTCGACCTGGGCGAGCTGCGCGGTTATCACTATCACACCGGTGTGGTGTTCGCGGTATTCGTGCCGGGTGTTGGCCAGTCCATCGCCCAGGGCGGTCGCTACGACGACATCGGCGCGGACTTCGGTCGCGCCCGTCCGGCCACCGGCTTCTCTACCGATTTGAAAACCCTGGTGACCCTGGGGCGTGCTGAGATCGAGCTACCGTCTGGCGGTATCTGGATGCCTGACAGTACGGATGCGGCACTCTGGCAGCAGGTTTGCCAGTTGCGCAGTGAGGGTCAGCGTGTCGTTCAGGCATTGCCTGGACAACCTTTGGCCGCCGCCCGTGATGCGGACTGCGACCGGCAATTGATCCAGCAGAACGGGCTTTGGCAAGTATCGCCACTGGCTTCTTGAGTTTTCCTGCCGGCTGACGCCGGCACCAAGTTTGCGCGAATGAGGACAAGTGTTATGGGTAAGAATGTCGTAGTCCTGGGCACCCAATGGGGTGATGAGGGCAAAGGCAAGATCGTTGATCTGCTGACCGAACATGCTGCCGCCGTAGTGCGTTACCAGGGTGGCCACAACGCCGGTCACACTCTGGTGATCGACGGTGAAAAAACCGTCTTGCACCTGATCCCGTCGGGCGTGCTGCGCGAAGGCGTGCAGTGCCTGATCGGCAACGGCGTGGTGGTTGCACCTGACGCCCTGCTGCGCGAGATCACCAAGCTGGAAGAGAAAGGCGTACCGGTGCGCGAGCGCCTGCGCATCAGCCCTTCCTGCCCGCTGATCCTGTCCTTCCACGTGGCGCTGGACCAGGCCCGTGAAAAGGCCCGCGGCGAGCTGAAGATCGGTACGACCGGTCGCGGCATCGGCCCGGCTTACGAAGACAAGGTTGCACGTCGTGGCCTGCGTGTTGGCGACCTGCTCAACATGCCGCGCTTTGAAGACAAGCTGCGTGAACTGGTGGATTACCACAACTTCATGCTGGTCGGTTACTACAAAGAGCCTGCCATCGAGTACGAAAAGACTCTGGCCGAGTGCAAGGAATACGCCGAGCTGCTCAAGCCGCTGATGCTGGACGTGACTGCCGAGCTGCACGACCTGCGTCGCGCCGGCAAAGACATCATGTTCGAAGGCGCCCAGGGTTCGTTGCTCGACATTGACCACGGTACCTATCCGTACGTGACCAGCTCCAACACCACCGCGGGTGGCGTGGCGACCGGTTCGGGCGTTGGCCCGATGTTCCTGGATTACATCCTGGGCATCACCAAGGCCTACACCACTCGCGTAGGTTCGGGCCCATTCCCGACCGAGCTGTTCGACGAAGTCGGTGCGCACCTGGCCAAACAAGGTCACGAGTTCGGTGCTACCACTGGCCGTGCCCGTCGTTGCGGCTGGTTCGACGCCGTTATCCTGCGTCGCGCTATCGATGTGAACAGCATCTCGGGCATCTGCCTGACCAAGCTGGACGTACTCGACGGTCTGGAAACCATAAACATCTGCACCGGCTACAAGGATGCACAAGGCAACGCTGTTGCCCCGACTGACGCTGACAGCTACGTAGGTCTGCAGCCTGTGTACGAAGAAGTGCCAGGCTGGACCGAATCGACCGTGGGTGCCAAAACCCTGGAAGAGCTGCCGGCTAACGCTCGTGCTTACATCAAACGCGTTGAAGAGTTGATCGGCGCGCCGATCGACATTATTTCGACGGGTCCGGACCGCAACGAAACCATCGTTCTGCGTCATCCGTTCGCTTGATAAGTCGTTGATGTAAAAACACAAAGGCCCCTTCATCGGGGCCTTTGTCGTTTATGCCTGTTGGACGGCATGACCTTTGCTGTGATTCTGTCTACAAGAGTGCCATCAAATTAATGGCGTCAGAAGTAGAGGGATTCAAAGTGTCAGCCGTTCTCTCACTGTTACAAAGCCGTCTGTTGCGGCCTGTGTTCGTTACCCTTGGTATCGCCCTTTTGGTGCAAGTGCTGGTGGCCGTCGCCCTGACGCGGAGCACCGTCACCGCGCTTGAAGCCGATCTCGGCACTCGCCTGGGCGCCGACAGCCAGAAGTTGTCCGGTGAGCTGGAGCAGGCCGGGCGCGAAGTCACGTCGAGCCTCGACAACCTCTCCTCAAGTACCCGTCAGCGTCTCACCGCCGGCCTTTCCTCGCGTCTGAAGGAAGAGCAGGCGCAGCTGCGTGCGACTCTGGAAAAAGACCTGAAGGATTCGGCCAATGACATGGCCCAGTTGCTGGCCTCGGTGGCGCCTCGCGCCATGTGGGACAGCGACGTGCCGACCCTGTCCGAGTTCGCCCGCCGGGCCCAGCGCAATCCCAACGTGCTGTTCGTGGTGTATGACGACGCCACCGGCCAGCATCTGACCCGCTACCTCAACCGCGAAAACCCGATCAACAAGGCCCTTTTGGAAAAAGGCCAAGGCGAGCGGGCGCTAGATAAAGTGCTGGATGCGGCGAAGAACGATCCGTCGGTCTACTACCTCGAAGCCTCGATCAACCCCAATGGCGTGGAAATCGGCAAGGTGCTGATGGGTGTCTCGACTGCTTCGGTCGAAACCGATCTGGCGGCGCTCGATCAGCGCTTCACGGCGTTGATTGCCAGCAGCGATCAACTGGTTGGCGACAGCCTCAAAGGCGCCGCTGCCGACAGTGCAACGGCCATGCGCGCACGCCTGCAATCGGCGCAGTCCACGGCTGCCGAGATGAAGGCGAACACCACCAGTACCGTGCAGGACGCTGCAGCAACCCTGCGTTGGCGTATCGGCATGGGCCTGGCGCTGGTCGGTGCCGGCGTGCTGTTGCTGCTGGCGGTGGTGCTCGGTCATCGAGTGGTCAATCGCCTGAAAATGCTCAACGCCGCCATGGATGATCTGGCGGCAGGCGAGGGCGATCTGACCAAGCGCGTGCAGATCAACAGCAAGGACGAAATCGGCGACATGGCGTCGGCGGTCAACCGCTTTGTGGACAAGTTGCAGCCGATCGTGCGCGAGGCCGGGGATGTGGCTCAGCGTACCGGTGTGGAAATCGGTGCGATGACCTTGCGCAATGCCGGTGCCGATGCGGCGGCCGGAATGCAGCGCGATGAAGTGGCCGAAAGTCTGCGGGCACTGTCGCAAATGGCCGACGAGGCGCAATCGGAAAGCCATGCGATGCAGGCGGCGCTGAAGCAGGTTGTGGATATTCGCCAGGCCACCGACGAAAACACTCGCACCTCGGCCAAGGTCGGCAGCCTGATCGAGGCGCTGGCGGGGCAGGTCGATACCGGGGCGAAAGTTATCGAACGGCTGGCGCAGCAGAGCGAGCAGATCGAAGTGGTGCTGACCGTGATTCACGGCATCGCCGAGCAGACCAACCTGCTGGCGCTCAACGCGGCCATCGAAGCGGCCCGGGCCGGCGAGACCGGTCGCGGGTTTGCAGTGGTGGCGGATGAAGTGCGGGCGCTGGCGAGCAAGACCCAAAGCTCCACCGGCGACATTCAAGCGCACATCGTGGCCTTGCAGCAGGGCGCCCGTGAGGCGGTGGAGGCGATCGGTCAGGCCGGGCGTCAGGCCAGCGAAGGTTTGCTGGTGCTGCGTGACAGCGCGCGGTTGCAGCAGTCGGTGCAGGCGTCGGTCGAGCAGGTGCATGCGGCGATTGGCCTGGCGACTCAGGCAGCGGCGCATCAGGCGCAGGGCGCGCAGGCCGTGCGTGGGCGGGTCGAGACGATTCATGCCCAGGCCGAGAAAGCCGCTCAGGCGGTGGTCGAGACCACGGCCAGCGGCAAGGTGCTCGATGGTCTGGCGGCGCAGCTCAAGGCCAGTCTGGGGCAGTTCCGGGCCTGATAGTCCGGGCAAAAAAAATCGCAGCCCCGGCTGCGATTTTTTTATCGGCTCAAATACATCCGGGTCGTCAGAAGGTAGACGGGCAATCCCGACACCACAATCAACAACGCCGCATAAGGCGCTGCGGCTGCGAACTCGACATTCGCGGTGTGGGCCCAGACTTCGGTCGCCAATGTGTTGAGCCCGGTCGGACTCAACAGCAGCGTCGCCGTCAGTTCTTTCATGGCATCCAGAAACACCAGCGCAAACGCCGCGCCCAGTGCCGGGAAGATGATCGGCAAGGTCACTCGGCAGAACGCCGTGAACGAAGAGGCGCCCAGCGTGCGGGCGGCTTCTTCGAGTTGCGGTGCGGCTTTGTTCAGCGCCGTGCGGATCGGCGCCTGAGCCAGTGGCAGAAACAGCAATGCATAAGCGATCAGCAACAGCGCGGAGGTCTGATACAGCACCGGCACGTAATGCAGGGCGAAATACACCAGCGTCAGGGCGATCACCAATCCCGGCAGGGCGTGCAGCAGATAGGGCAAGCGCTCGGCCCAGATCGCCAATTGGCCTTTGTAGCGCACCACCAGCAACCCGACCGGCACCGCCAGTACCAGACACAATCCCGCGCCACCCAGCGATAGCGCCAGCGACGACAGCAAAGCTTCGGTGATCGCCGCAACCGGGAAGGCTGCTGAGGATCCCACCGCGAGCCAGTAAGCCAGCATGCCCAGCGGAATTCCGCTGCCGACAATCGCCAGCATCAGGCAATACAGCTGACCGGCGATCGCCCAAGGCCCGAGTCGCACTTGTTCAGCTCGACGCGCCGCGCCCTGGCCAGTGCGCACATGACGGCCCTTGCCGCGCACGCGCAACTCCAGCCACAACAGCATCAGGCACAGCGCCAGCAATACCGCCGACAGCATCGCCGCGTTGGCATTGCTGAATTCCAGTTCGAATTGCTGATAGATCGCGGTGGTGAAAGTTTGCAGGCCAATGATCGACAGTGCGCCGAATTCCACCAGCATGTGCAATGCAATCAGCAGCGAACCGGCCAGCAGCGAAGGCCTGAGCAGGGGCAAGGTGACCCGGAAAAACACGCCCCAGCGATTCTGGCCCAGCGTGCGAGCCGATTCCTCAAGAGAGGGATCGAGATTGCGCAGGGTTGCTGCGACCGGCAGAAAGATCAGCGGGTACTTCGACAGGCTCATCACCAGGATCGCCCCGCCGAGTCCTTCGAACTGGGCGCTGAGCGAAACCCAGGTAAAGCTGCTGACGAATGCCGGCACCGCGAACGGCAGGCAAAGAATCACGCCCCACAGCCGTCGGCCCGGCAGATTGCTGCGCTCCAGCAACCACGCCAGTGACAGACCGATCAGGCCGCAGGTCACGGTTACGCCAACCATCAGCGCTAGCGTATTGCGCAGCAGGCCGAACACATACGGGCGCCACAGCAAGTGCAGCGCCTCGGTCCAGCCGGCCTGCCAGGCTTTGAGCCCAACATAGGCCAGCGGCAATAGGCTCATGACCACCAGCAACACCACCGGCAGCATCAGCCACATCGACGGCCGCTTGCGCCGTGGCACGTAACCCCCGCGTGTAGCGGGGGCGGATAACGATGCGGTCATCAGTTCAGGCCAACTTCGCGTTCCAGCTCCAGCGCTTCTTCGGCATTACCCAGATCGGCGGGCGTGACGTCCGGCGCTTCAAGTTCGCTGAACGGCTTGAGGCCGCGATCCGATTCCATGCCTTTGTGCAGCGGGTATTCGGCGGTGGTCTGGGTGATCACGCGCTGGCCTTCTTCGCTGGCCATGTAGGCGAGGAATTGCTGGGCTTCTTTTGGATGTTTGCTGGATTTCAGCACGGCTGCGCTGGAAACGGTGATCAGGCCGCCAACGTCACCGCCGGTGAAGTAATGCAGTTTCGAATCAAGCTGGCCTTTTTCCCGTTGCAGGGCGAACCAGTAGTAGTTGTTCACCAGCACGGTGGCGACTTCGCCGTTTTCCACAGCCTTGAGGGCGACCATGTTGTTGCTATAGGTCTTGCCGAAGGCACGCAGGCCGGTCAGCCATTCTTCGGCGGCTTCGCGGCCGTGTTTTTTGATGATGGCGACAGCCTGTTCCTGGAACGCGCCGCTGGTCGGTACGAAACCGACCTTGCCTTGCCACTGCGGGTCGGCGAAATCCAGCACCGATTTCGGCAGGTCCTTTTCGTCGATCAGTTTCGGGTTGAAAGCCACCACGCGAACCCGGGCGGTAACGCCGATCCACGTGCCGTTGCCGGCGACGTATTCTTTCGGCAGAACAGCCAGGGTCGCGTCGTCGGCCTTGGCCAGCAGGCCTTGCTCGCCGAGGTTGTTCAGCGGCGGGGATTCTTCGGTGTAGATGACGTCGGCGGGGGAGCGGTCGCCTTCTTCGATGATCTGGCTGGCCAGCTGATTGCTGCTGCCCTTGCGTACATTGACGTGAATGCCGGTCTTGGCTTCGAAGGCTTTGGCGATCGCGTCGCCGACTTCCTTGTGTTGACCGTTATAGAGAGTCAGGGAAACCGCGTCGGCAGCCTGGGTGAGGGGGGTGGCGAGTGCCAGGCCGAGCAGGGTGAAGGTCAAGCCGCGGCGCAGGGTATTTCGAAACATCATTCGCAGGGTTCCTCACTGTCGCATTGCAAAAACTTGCAACAATGATAAACGATATTGTTTCTCAAGTGCGCCTTGCAGGGGAGAGGGTGGGTCTGATAGGCGTTGGGATTCAGGTTTCCAAACCCCGGAAACGCAAAAACCCGCTTTCGCGGGTTTTTGTGAGATTCAAGATCGTGATCTTGAATTTGAATTGGTGCCCAGAAGAAGACTCGAACTTCCACGACCGTAAGGTCACCAGCACCTGAAGCTGGCGTGTCTACCAATTTCACCATCTGGGCTTCATCTTCAGCGTTGCCGCTGTTGATGTGGCGCACTATACGGAGCGCCTTTTGATCTGTAAACCCCTGATTTGATTTTAATAAATCATTTTCAGAAAAAGGCGGGGCGCAGAATGCAAAAAACCCGCTTTCGCGGGTTTTTGTGTGAGTCTTGAAACTGATCTAGTCTCAAACTCGAAATTGGTGCCCAGGAGAAGACTCGAACTTCCACGACCGTAAGGTCACCAGCACCTGAAGCTGGCGTGTCTACCAATTTCACCACCTGGGCATCTCGTCAACGTGTGTACGTCGTCGATGGCGCGCACTATACGGAGCGCCTTTTTAACTGTAAACCCCTGCCAGCAAAAAAAATGATTTTTTTTACCAGCGGTGTTCAAAACGCCCTCCAGGCGTCGATACAAGGCTCCAGACGCGTCTTATATAGTCGGAAATTTCCCGTTTGATGGCGCCTATGCCAAACTAACCCGCATATAGACAAGGTGAAAACTCTCTAATGGCCGATTGGCAGTCCCTCGATCCCGAGGCCGCTCGTGAAGCGGAAAAATATGAAAACCCTATTCCCAGCCGCGAACTGATCCTTCAGCACCTTGCTGATCGGGGTTCGCCTGCTGCCCGCGAGCAACTGGTCGAAGAGTTTGGTCTGACCACAGAAGACCAGATCGAAGCCCTGCGCCGCCGCCTGCGCGCCATGGAGCGCGACGCTCAACTGATCTACACCCGCCGTGGCACTTATGCGCCGGTGGACAAGCTCGACCTGATCCTCGGTCGCATCAGCGGTCACCGCGACGGCTTCGGCTTCCTGGTACCGGATGACGGCTCCGACGACTTGTTCATGAGCCCGGCGCAAATGCGTCTGGTGTTCGATGGCGACCGTGCCCTGGCCCGTGTTTCCGGCCTGGACCGTCGTGGTCGTCGCGAAGGCGTGATCGTCGAAGTGGTGTCCCGTGCCCACGAAAGCATCGTCGGCCGTTACTTCGAAGAAGGCGGTATCGGCTTCGTCGTTGCGGACAACCCGAAGATCCAGCAGGAAGTGCTGGTCACCCCGGGCCGCAACGCCAACGCCCAGATCGGTCAGTTCGTCGAGGTGAAAATCACCCACTGGCCGACTCCGCGCTTCCAGCCGCAAGGCGACGTGATCGAAGTCGTCGGCAACTACATGGCGCCGGGCATGGAAATCGATGTTGCCCTGCGCACCTACGACATTCCGCACGTCTGGCCTGAAGCCGTTCTGAAGGAAGCCGGCAAGCTCAAGCCGGAAGTCGAAGAGAAAGACAAAGAGAAGCGCGTCGACCTGCGCCATCTGCCGTTCGTCACCATCGACGGCGAAGATGCCCGCGACTTCGACGACGCGGTCTACTGCGAAGCCAAGCCAGGTAAGCTGCGCCTGTTCTCCGGCGGCTGGAAGTTGTACGTGGCGATTGCCGACGTTTCCAGCTACGTGAAGATCGGTTCGGCCCTGGACAACGAAGCCCAGGTGCGCGGCAACTCGGTGTACTTCCCCGAGCGCGTGGTGCCGATGCTGCCGGAGCAGCTCTCCAACGGCCTGTGCTCGCTGAATCCACATGTCGATCGTCTGGCCATGGTTTGCGAGATGACCATCTCCAAGTCCGGCGAAATGACCGACTACTGCTTCTATGAAGCGGTGATCCATTCCCACGCTCGTCTGACCTACAACAAGGTCAGCGCGATGCTGGAAACGCCGAAGGCTACCGAAGGTCGCAAGCTGCGCGGTGAATACACCGACGTCTTGCCGCACCTCAAGCAGCTCTACGCGCTGTACAAGGTGTTGTTGGCTGCCCGTCACGTGCGCGGCGCGATCGATTTCGAAACTCAGGAAACCCGAATCATCTTCGGTTCCGAGCGCAAGATTGCCGAAATCCGTCCGACCACCCGTAACGATGCACACAAGCTGATCGAGGAATGCATGCTGGCGGCCAACGTGGCCACCGCCGAATTCCTGAAGAAGCACGAAATCCCTGCGTTGTACCGCGTCCACGACGGCCCGCCACCGGAGCGTCTGGAAAAACTGCGTGCGTTCCTCGGTGAACTCGGCCTGTCCCTGCACAAAGGCAAGGATGGTCCGTCGCCGAAGGACTATCAGGCCTTGCTGGCCAGCATCAAGGACCGTCCGGATTTCCACCTGATCCAGACCGTGATGCTGCGCTCCCTGAGCCAGGCGGTGTACAGCGCTCAGAACGAAGGCCACTTCGGCCTGAATTACGAAGCCTACACCCACTTCACCTCGCCGATCCGTCGTTACCCGGACTTGCTCACGCACCGGGCGATCCGCAGCGTGATCCATTCGAAACAAGACACCCCGCACGTTCGTCGTGCCGGTGCGATGACCATTCCGAAGGCGCGCATCTATCCGTACGACGAAGCAGCGCTGGAGCAACTCGGCGAGCAGTGCTCGATGAGCGAGCGCCGTGCCGACGAAGCGACCCGCGACGTAGTGAACTGGCTCAAGTGCGAGTTCATGAAGGACCGCGTGGGCGAATCGTTCCCGGGCGTGATCACTGCCGTGACCGGTTTTGGTCTGTTCGTCGAACTGACCGATATCTACGTCGAAGGTCTGGTGCACGTCACCGCACTGCCGGGCGACTACTACCACTTCGACCCTGTGCACCACCGCCTGGCGGGCGAGCGCACCGGTCGTAGTTTCCGTCTTGGCGATACCGTTGAAGTGCGCGTCATGCGCGTCGATCTCGACGAGCGCAAGATCGACTTCGAGATGGCTGAAAAAACCATCAGCGCGCCGATCGGCCGCAAGAAGCGTGGCGCCGAGACAACCGCTCCAGCAGCGAAGGTTGTGGAAGAAAAGGCTCCGGCAAAAACCGCCAGCCGTCGTCCGGCCAAGGAAAAGGTTGCCGAGGCTTATCGTCCAAGCGATGCCGTGGCGAAAAACGCCGAACTGCGCAAAAGCCGTGAAATGAAGAAGGCCTTGCTGGCCGACGCCAAAAACGGTGGTAAAGCGGCGTCCGGGGGAAAGACCGGACGGTCGGCGCCTGAAAAGGCCTCCGGCGGCAAGCCAGCCAAACCGAGCAAACACCGTAAAGGCCCGCCGAAAGCGGGTTCCGCTCCAGCCAAAAGTGGCGGGGCGCGTAAACCGAAGGCGAAGTCATGAGTCAGTTGGAAAAAATCTACGGCGTTCACGCGGTAGAAGCGTTGCTGCGTCACCACCCTAAACGCGTCAAGCAGATCTGGCTGGCCGAAAGCCGCAACGATCCGCGCGTGCAGACGCTGATCGAACTGGCCAACGAAAACCGGGTCCAGATCGGTCAGGCCGAGCGCCGCGAAATGGACGCCTGGGTCGAAGGCGTGCACCAGGGCGTGGTGGCGGACGTCAGCCCGAGCCAGGTCTGGGGTGAAGCGATGCTCGACGAGCTGCTCGATCGCACCGAAGGCGCGCCGCTGTTGCTGGTGCTCGACGGCGTGACCGATCCGCACAACCTCGGCGCCTGCCTGCGTTCGGCGGATGCTGCCGGTGCGCTGGCGGTCATTGTGCCAAAAGACAAGTCGGCCACCCTGACCCCTGTGGTGCGTAAAGTGGCCTGCGGCGCGGCGGAAGTGATTCCGCTGGTGGCCGTCACCAACCTTGCGCGCACCCTGGAAAAGCTTCAGCAGCGTGGGTTGTGGATTGTAGGTACGGCGGGTGAGGCCGAAGTCAGCATCTATGACCAGGACCTGACCGGCCCGACCATCCTGATCATGGGCGCGGAAGGCAAAGGCATGCGTCGCCTGACCCGCGAGCATTGCGATTACCTGGTGCATTTGCCGATGGCCGGTAGCGTCAGCAGTCTCAACGTTTCGGTTGCGACCGGCGTGTGCCTGTTCGAAGCCCAGCGCCAGCGCGGTGCCAAGGCCAAGGCGGCGGCTAAAAAGGCTTAAGCCTTACGCCGATTCAAATGTGGGAGCGAGCTTGCTCGCGAAAGCGGAGTGTCAGTCGACAAAAATGTTGCCTGATGTATCGCCTTCGCGAGCAAGCTCGCTCCCACAGGCTTTTATGGCGGGGCAAAATTTCGGTGGCTGTTCAAATAATCACCAATTGCCTTGCACCTCTTCAGTCCCTTCTCTACAATTGCGCCCCTTGCTGTGGCGGCAGGCATGCATGTGCCCCCGCGCCAGCAAGTCCATAAGTGTCATTCACTCCTTGTCTGACCGTTTTTGAGCGGCAGGCTACAACCCGTAAGGAGCATTCATGCGTCATTACGAAATCATCTTTCTGGTCCACCCTGACCAGAGCGAGCAAGTCGGCGGCATGGTTGAGCGTTACACCAAGCTGATCGAAGAAGACGGCGGCAAAATCCACCGTCTGGAAGACTGGGGCCGTCGTCAACTGGCCTACGCAATCAACAATGTTCACAAGGCTCACTACGTGATGCTGAACGTTGAGTGCACCGGCAAGGCCCTGGCCGAGCTGGAAGACAACTTCCGCTACAACGATGCTGTGATCCGTAACCTGGTCATCCGTCGCGACGAAGCCGTTACCGGCCAGTCCGAGATGCTCAAGGCTGAAGAAAACCGCAGTGAGCGCCGTGAGCGTCGCGAACGTCCTGAGCACGATGGCAGCGCCGATGGCGATGACAGCGATAGCGACAGCGACAACAGCGATAACGCTGACGAGTAATCCACGGACCTTTTAAGGAGCCTATCAAATGGCACGTTTCTTCCGTCGTCGTAAATTCTGCCGCTTCACCGCTGAAGACGTGAAGGAGATCGATTACAAAGATCTCAACACTCTGAAAGCCTACGTATCCGAGACCGGCAAAATCGTTCCAAGCCGCATCACCGGTACCAAAGCTCGTTATCAGCGTCAGCTGGCCACCGCTATCAAGCGCGCCCGCTTCCTGGCCCTGCTGGCCTACACCGACAGCCACGGCCGCTGAGACCGGGCAGTCGACAAGTAGCAAAGGATTGAATGCATGCGTGCCTTAGCTGAGTTCATCATGCGCGGCCGTATGCAGGCCACTCTCGTAGTGGCCGGGTTTGCAACATTGCCGTTGTTGTATTGGGTGGGTGCTGCCGCCGGGAGCCTGGTGCTTCTGCGGCGCGGATTGACCGACGCCCTGGGCGTCGTGTCGCTGGGACTGCTGCCGGCATTGATCTGGTGGTTGTATGCCGATGACCCAAGGGCACTTCTCGTGCTGCTGGGTTCTTCGGGGCTTGCGCTGGTGTTGCGCGCAAGCGAGTCCTGGGTCCGTACGCTGCTGGTCAGCGTAGCCATGGGGCTGGTGTTTTCAGTGGTGCTCGGGGCGGCGTTTGCGCCCCAGATCGAGATGCTGGCGCAGGCCTTGGTAAAGGTCATGCCCGCGCTTCTCGGTGATGCCTACCAACAGTTGTCGGTAGACGAGCAGGCGCGTTTCGCGTCGCTGATCGCACCGGTCCTGACCGGCCTGATTGCGGCTTTGTTGCAGATCGTCAGCGTGCTGAGCCTGATTGTCGGGCGTTACTGGCAGGCGTTGTTGTACAACCCGGGTGGTTTTGGTCGCGAGTTTCGCGCCATCCGGATCCCGCTGGGGCCGGCGATGTTACTGCTGGCGTTGATGCTTCTGGGCCCGAATCTCGGTGCACAGATGGCCATGTTGACGCCGTTGTGCAGTGTACCGCTGGTGTTCGCCGGGCTGGCCCTGATTCACGGGCTGGTGGCGCAAAGGCGACTGGCCGGTTTCTGGCTGGTGGGGTTGTACGTGACGCTGTTGCTGTTCATGCAGCTGATCTATCCGTTGCTCGTGGTTCTGGCCATTGTCGACAGCCTGATTGATTTTCGCGGTCGGGTGTCGAAAGACACCGATAACGCGAACGGTGAAGGTTAAAAGTTAAGAGGATTTCCACATGCAACTGATCCTTCTGGAAAAAATCGCCAACCTGGGCAACCTGGGCGACAAAGTAAACGTTAAGGCCGGTTACGGCCGTAACTACCTGCTGCCTTTCGGCAAAGCCACCGCTGCGACCGCTGCCAACCTGGCTGCGTTCGAAGAGCGTCGCGCTGAGCTGGAAAAAGCCGCCGCAGACCGTAAAGCATCGGCTGAAAGCCGTGCTGCCCAACTGGCCGAGCTGGAAGTGACCATCACTGCCACCGCTGGCGACGAAGGCAAGCTGTTCGGTTCGATCGGTACTCACGACATCGCTGACGCACTGACCGCCTCCGGCGTTGAAGTTGCGAAAAGCGAAGTTCGTCTGCCGAACGGCACCATCCGCAACGTGGGTGAATTCGACGTGGCTGTGCACCTGCACGCCGAAGTTGAAGCCACCGTACGCGTTGTCGTGGTAGCAGCTTAAGCAACACCCTGATCGACTGGCGGCTTGTCCGTCAGACGGTTAACATCGGGCACGATCCTGTTTACAGGTCGTGCCCTTTGTCTTTCTGCACTCCCTGCTTTTCCTGATTAAAAAGTGGCCATGAACGAAATCTCCGCTCCCGAGCAATACGATCTGCAAACCGCCGCGCTGAAGGTGCCGCCGCATTCCATCGAGGCCGAACAGGCCGTGCTCGGTGGTCTGATGCTGGACAACAACGCCTGGGAGCGCGTGCTCGATCAAGTCTCCGACGGCGATTTCTACCGACATGACCACCGTCTGATTTTCCGTGCGATCGCCAAACTGGCCGATCAGAACATGCCGATCGACGTCGTGACCCTTGCCGAGCAACTGGACAAGGAAGGTCAGACCTCGCAGGTCGGCGGTCTCGGTTACCTCGGCGAGCTGGCGAAGAACACGCCGTCTGTCGCCAACATCAAGGCCTATGCGCAGATCGTCCGCCAGCGTGCGACGTTGCGTCAGTTGATCGGTATCAGCACTGAAATTGCCGACAGCGCCTTCAACCCCGAAGGTCGCACCGCCGAGGAAATCCTCGACGAAGCCGAGCGGCAGATTTTCGCGATTGCCGAGGCCCGGCCAAAAACCGGCGGCCCGGTGGGCGTGAATGACCTGTTGACCAAGGCCATCGACCGCATCGACACCCTGTTCAACACCGCCGACTCGATCACCGGCCTGTCCACCGGCTACACCGACCTCGACGAGAAGACCAGCGGCCTGCAACCGGCCGACCTGATCATCGTCGCCGGCCGTCCGTCGATGGGTAAGACCACCTTTGCGATGAACCTGGTGGAAAACGCCGTGTTGCGCAGCGACAAGGTGGTGCTGGTGTACTCCCTCGAGATGCCAGGTGAATCGCTGATCATGCGTATGCTGTCGTCCCTCGGTCGTATCGACCAGACCAAGGTGCGTTCCGGCCAGCTGGAAGACGACGACTGGCCGCGCCTGACCTCGGCGGTCAACCTGCTCAACGACCGCAAGCTGTTCATTGATGACACCGCCGGCATCAGCCCGTCGGAAATGCGCGCCCGGACCCGGCGTCTGGTGCGCGAGCACGGCGACATCGGCCTGATCATGATCGACTACCTGCAGCTGATGCAGATCCCGGGTTCCAGCGGTGACAACCGGACCAACGAGATTTCCGAGATCTCCCGATCCCTGAAAGCCCTGGCCAAGGAATTCAACTGCCCGGTAGTCGCCCTGTCGCAGCTCAACCGTTCCCTGGAACAACGTCCCAACAAGCGTCCAGTGAACTCCGACTTGCGGGAATCCGGAGCGATCGAGCAGGACGCCGACGTGATCATGTTCGTGTACCGGGACGAGGTGTATCACCCGGAAACCGAGCACAAGGGCATCGCCGAAATCATCATCGGCAAGCAGCGGAACGGCCCGATCGGCTTCATCCGCCTGGCCTTCATCGGCAAGTACACCCGCTTCGAAAACCTCGCGCCGGGCAGCTACAACTTCGACGACGACGAATAACGCGATCGATCACGTCAGGTGATCAAACAGTTTCTGGGCGATTCGCGGGTTGATGAGTTCCCTCCAGATTCGTTGATGGGGCCGACCAGCCTGTTCTTCGCGCTGTTGAAACGATCGACCGAGCGCACGCTGCTCCAGGGTTTTCAAATGCGCACCCTTGACGCTGTAATCCAGTGCCGCTCGGTCGGGTCTGTCGTAATGAAAGTGGGCCTCCCACAAAGGCGCGTTGTCTGAGCGGTCGTTGATCGAGTAGACATCGAGGAAGGACTTTTCCTTGCCCTTGCCCATTTGTCTGCGTTCCAACGTTTTCACAACCTTCAGCTGTGAATGGTCGAGCAGAAAGCTCAGGCGCAGGACGTCCAGCACCTCCCTGTTTTTGTACATCCGGATCAAAATGCTTTGTCCTTCGGCATCCATTGATTGCGCCGCAGCTTTGAGGCGACGGATCAAGCCAGTGGCGTCGGCGCCCGCTGCTGTTCCGTCGGTGGGTTCTAGGCGTTTCGCCAGATCTGTGAGCCGATCCGTCTCGGCGCCCAGGTATTCGACAATAGAGGTCGGGTTATCCCTTCGGCTTTCCATTTGTCTGGCGTGGGCAACGTACGCATCCATGTTGCCAAGGCGTGCGGACGCTTCGTCCATCAGCTGAAGTTTCGGGATGGGAGTCGCGGCGGGGCGTACCGGTTGCCATTCACCCTCTCTCTTCTTGTACCGTTGAGGCGGGTCGTTCGGTTTGAAGATGTTGGCAACGTTAAGGGTGACGCTGCCATCAGCCGCGGTGTCCGGCACGCCGACCAGTACCTGGTAAGTGCCATGTTGTCGGGTCCGGAACAGCTTTCGCGGAGCGACGACTTCCGTGGCTCCTGCAGTCTGCTCCGGGAGGAAGTCGAAATCGATTTCCTGATCGTAGCTGGGCAGTTCGTGGTTGCTGTCAAACCGGTCATAGATTTCGTTAAGCCGGGCCTCGATTTTCACTTCGAATGCATCCAGCAAGGACAGAGCCTGATTGACGAACTCTGCCCTGGCGGGAGGCGTTGAAGCGATCAATGTCTGCAAGCCGGCCCTGTCGCTTTTGATGTTTTCGATCGAAAGTTGCAGTGCCAGCGGTTCTGAGTAGCCGCGGACGTTATTCAGATCCTGCTTGTGCAAATGCATGGCCATGGCACTGCGCAAACCCTGATCCGGTGGAGTTTGCGGATCATCGGAAATAAGGCGCAGGCAAATGTTGTATTTGCTGGCGTTGATCTGATCCACGGAGGGCAATGCGCGATTCATGTCGTCCATGATCGACACTGCGCTGCGGTCGGTTTTTTGAAGCAGATCCATGACCGCCTGTCGATCGTCCATGATCTTCAGCTTTTTGTTCAGGTGAGCAAGGTTGTGCTTCAGCGATTCAACAGTGATCACATTCAGCGTGGGTAAAACCCTGCGGTCCATGACCGCGAGCAATTTGTTGAGGTAGTCGATTCTGTTGATCTGCTGGGCATGAAGCTCGGTTTTGTAGAGTCCGCCAGCCTTGAGCAGAATCAGCCAGTCCTTGTTTTCGATGAGTGACTTGGCGTAATCGGTCTGCATTCTCGTGTGTTTGATCACATGCACTTCAAGCGCAATCAGCGCGGCTTTCACGGCGTCACTCCCTTCAGGCAGGATTCGGGCGTTGCGCCAGAGTTCGCCGTAGCGCCGTTCGGACGCGACCAGAGCATCGAAGGCATTTCTGACTGGTTCATAGCGTTGCAGCAAATAGCTTTTATTGTCCTGAGCTGTCGGATTGCGGCGCATGCCTCCCATGAGTCCGTCGAGGCTGGCTGTCCAGATGCCTTCGGCACTGCGGGTAACAGCAAGCGATTCGCCGGATCGACTGGCGCGATAGATGTTTTCGCTGTCCGTGGCGACCGGGTCCTTTGGATTGACGACGCGCCACACCCTGCGCCCGGCCGAGGATGCGTCAACGTCACGCAGCACCTGATGAGCGTGGTTTTCAACGACCAGGTAGCGTTTGCCTTCGAAGCTGTGCAGGCCGTCGCTGTCAGGCGTAACTGCGGAGAAATCCAGTGTTGTCCTGAAGGGTTCCAGGCGGCTGGAGCTTAACGGGACAGAATGCCCCTCCAGGTCATCCAGCAGCGGGTGCCAGCGCCTGGTGTCGGGGTCCTGATAGAGAATCGGGCCCGAGGGTTTCAGCTCGCTCCTGAGTCTGGCTCGGTAAAGACCGCTGTCCGGGTCCAGGCCGATGTACAGGATCGCACCGTCGTGTGTGTCGACGAAAAGACGCCCCTTGAAGGATCTGAAGCCCGACGCGTCGGCGGGCGGAAGCTGGGCGCCGGGACTGATTCTGTACATTTCCAAGGCGTGCCGGGAGCTTGTGGCAGGGAATGGTGCATCGAGTTCGTTGACGACCACCGCTGGGTCGGAATTTATGGTGTCCAGCTGGGCGTTTGCGGCACCACTGTTTCGTGTCGGAGTAATGACGGGAGAGTGCGCGGCAGGCGGGATGTGAAGCATGGGCGCGCGATGCGTGGGCGTGTCGTTTGCAGGGCGTGAAGGCAAATGATGCACTTCGGCGGTGGTAATACCGATGGACGGTGGTTTTACAGGCATGGGCATTCATCCTTGAATGAGTTACGGAACCTTCGTTTTCTGCCGGTTGCATGACAGGCGGGCGGCTGGAAGAGAAACCGACCACAGTCGTCGGAATTGGTCAAAATTTGTGCTATATTCCGCGCCCGCGATTTTTCATCTCAACACCGGTCGTCGACATGCAAGCAGCCAAGCCGTTATTTGACTATCCAAAATACTGGGCCGAATGTTTCGGGCCGGCGCCATTCCTGCCGATGAGCAGGGAGGAGATGGATCAGCTTGGCTGGGATTCCTGCGACATCATCATTGTTACGGGAGATGCCTACGTCGATCACCCGTCATTCGGCATGGCGATCATCGGCCGGCTGCTGGAGTCGCAAGGCTTCCGCGTCGGGATCATCGCGCAGCCGAACTGGCAGTCCAAAGACGACTTCATGAAGCTCGGCGAGCCGAACCTGTTCTTCGGCGTCGCGGCCGGCAACATGGACTCGATGATCAACCGCTACACCGCCGACAAGAAAATCCGTTCCGACGACGCCTACACCCCGGGTGGCATGGCGGGCAAACGTCCGGACCGCGCGAGCCTGGTTTACAGCCAGCGCTGCAAGGAAGCCTACAAGCACGTGCCGATCGTGCTCGGCGGCATCGAAGCCTCCCTGCGCCGCATCGCCCACTACGACTACTGGCAGGATCGCGTGCGCAACTCGATCCTGATCGACGCCAGCGCCGACATCCTGCTGTACGGCAACGCCGAGCGGGCGATTGTCGAAGTCGCCCAGCGTCTCTCCTACGGTCACAAGATCGAAGACATCACCGATGTGCGCGGCACCGCGTTTATCCGTCGCGACACTCCGGCGGGCTGGTACGAAGTCGACTCCACGCGCATCGACCGTCCGGGCAAGATCGACAAGATCATCAACCCGTACGTCAACACCCAGGACACTCAGGCTTGCGCGATCGAGCAGGAGAAGGGGCCGGTTGAAGATCCGGAAGAAGCCAAGGTCGTGCAGATCCTGGCCAGCCCGAAAATGACCCGCGACAAGACTGTGATCCGCCTGCCGTCGATGGAAAAGGTGCGTAACGATCCGGTCCTGTACGCCCACGCCAACCGCGTGCTGCACCTGGAAACCAACCCGGGCAACGCCCGTGCGCTGGTGCAGAAGCATGGCGAGATCGACGTCTGGTTCAATCCGCCGCCGATTCCGATGACCACTGAAGAAATGGACTACGTGTTCGGCATGCCTTACGCACGTGTTCCGCACCCTGCGTACGGCAAGGAAAAGATCCCGGCCTACGACATGATCCGTTTTTCGGTGAACATCATGCGTGGCTGCTTCGGTGGCTGCACCTTCTGCTCGATCACCGAGCACGAAGGCCGGATCATCCAGAACCGTTCCGAAGAGTCGATCATTCGCGAAATCGAAGAGATCCGCGACAAGGTGCCGGGATTCACCGGCGTCATCTCCGACCTTGGCGGCCCGACCGCGAACATGTACCGCATCGCCTGCAAGAGCCCGGAAATCGAATCCGCGTGCCGCAAGCCGTCCTGCGTGTTCCCGGGCATCTGCCCGAACCTGAACACCGACCACTCGTCGCTGATTCAGCTGTACCGCAGCGCCCGTGCGTTGCCGGGTGTGAAGAAGATCCTGATCGCCTCCGGCCTGCGTTACGACCTCGCGGTCGAGTCGCCGGAGTACGTCAAGGAGCTGGTGACCCACCACGTCGGTGGTTACCTGAAGATCGCCCCGGAACACACCGAGGAAGGTCCGCTCAACCAGATGATGAAACCGGGGATCGGCACCTACGATCGCTTCAAGCGCATGTTCGAGAAGTACACCAAGGAAGCCGGGAAAGAGCAGTACCTGATTCCGTACTTCATCGCCGCGCACCCGGGCACCACCGACGAAGACATGATGAACCTGGCCCTGTGGCTCAAGGGCAACGGCTTCCGTGCCGACCAGGTGCAGGCGTTCTATCCGTCGCCGATGGCCACCGCCACCGCGATGTACCACTCCGGCAAGAACCCGCTGCGCAAGGTCACCTACAAGAGCGACGGCGTGACCATCGTCAAGAGCGAGGAGCAGCGTCGTCTGCACAAGGCGTTCCTGCGTTATCACGACCCGAAAGGCTGGCCGATGCTGCGTGAAGCGCTGACCCGCATGGGTCGCGCCGACCTGATCGGGCCGGGCAAGAACCAGTTGATCCCGCTGCACCAGCCGGCCACCGACAGCTACCAGAGTGCCCGTCGCAAGAACTCGACCCCGGCTGGCAGCCACAAGGTCGCGAAAGAGAAGACCACCAAGATCCTCACCCAGCACACCGGTCTGCCTCCACGCGCCAGCGACGGCGGCAATCCTTGGGACAAGCGTGAACAGGCCAAGGCCGCGGCATTCGCCCGCAACCAGCAGGCCGCCAAGGAGCGCAAGGAAGCCGCGAAAGGCAAAGGGCCGAAACCGGCACGCAAGCCGGTCGTACCGCGCTAAAACGCACTTGAGCTGAACAGAACGCCAACCTTCGGGTTGGCGTTTTGCTGATCGTTCCCACGCTCTGCGTGGGAATGCCTCTAGGGACGCTCTGCGTCCAGTGACGCAGAGCGTCACGGGCTGCATTCCCACGCAGGAGCGTGGGAACGATCACGGGAGAGGGTCAGGGGAAGGGGCTCTTCGCAACATTTGCGTGCAACTGTGCCAAACCATTTCACCGCATCGCCCGATTTTGGTGCTGTACTGCCCTAAGCATTCCGGGAAAGCGCCCAAGCCTCTGCATGGCATAAGTCTTGCGCGCTTTCGAATACGCTTGGGCTCGCAGGAGGCACGCCGTGTCGATTCATGTCGCATTGCATCACGTCACGCATTACCGCTACGACCGCGCTGTCGAACTCGGCCCGCAGATCGTGCGTCTGCGCCCGGCTGCTCACAGCCGCACGCGGATTCTGTCTTATTCACTGAAAGTCTCGCCCGAGCAGCACTTCATCAACTGGCAGCAGGATCCTCAAGGCAACTACCTTGCACGGCTGGTGTTCCCCGAGAAAACCGCCGAGTTGCGAATCGAGGTCGATCTGCTGGCCGAGATGGCGGTGTTCAACCCGTTCGACTTTTTCCTCGAGCCCTACGCCGAGAAAATCCCCTTCGCCTACGCCGCCGATGAGCGCAAGGAGCTGGCGCCGTACCTCGAAACCCTGCCGCTGACGCCGAAATTCAAGGCCTATCTGGACGCCATCGACCGTACGCCGCTGCCGGCCGTGGACTTCCTGGTGGCGCTCAACCAGCGTCTGAGCGAAGACATCAATTACCTGATCCGCATGGAGCCGGGCGTACAGACCCCGGAACACACCCTCGAGCATGCCTCCGGCTCCTGCCGCGATTCGGCGTGGCTGCTGGTGCAACTGCTGCGCAATCTCGGGCTGGCGGCGCGTTTCGTCTCCGGTTACCTGATTCAACTGACTGCCGACGTGAAAAGCCTCGACGGCCCTTCCGGCACCGAAGTGGACTTCACCGACCTGCACGCGTGGTGCGAGGTGTATTTGCCCGGCGCCGGCTGGATCGGCCTTGATGCGACCTCCGGATTGTTCGCCGGGGAAGGGCATATCCCGCTGGCCTGCAGTCCCGATCCGTCCTCGGCGGCGCCGATCAGCGGTCTGGTGGAGCCTTGCGAATGCGAGTTCAGCCACGAAATGTCCGTGGAGCGGATCTGGGAAGCACCCCGGGTCACCAAGCCCTACACCGATGAGCAATGGCTGGCGATCCAGGCGCTGGGCCGGCAGATCGATGCCGACCTGCTCGAAGGCGACGTGCGCCTGACCATGGGCGGCGAACCGACCTTTGTGTCCATCGACGACCCCGACGGTGCCGAATGGAATACCGCTGCGCTGGGCCCGGACAAGCGTCGGCTATCCGCCGAACTGTTCCAGCGCATGCGCAAGCATTACGCGCCCAAGGGGTTGGTGCATTTCGGCCAGGGCAAGTGGTATCCGGGGGAGCAGCTGCCGCGCTGGTCGCTGAATTGCTACTGGCGCCGCGACGGCGTGCCGATCTGGCACAACAACGCATTGATTGCCGATGAGCAGCAGGATTACGGCGCCACGGGTGAACTGGCCGGGCGCTTTCTGGCGAGTGTCGCCGAACGCCTGAAACTGCCGACACGCTTCGTATTCCCGGCCTACGAAGACAATTTCTACTACCTCTGGCGCGAAGGCGCCTTGCCGAGCAACGTCAGCGCCGAAGACTCGCGCCTGGAGGAACCGCTGGAACGTGCGCGACTGCGCAAGGTGTTCAGTCAGGGGCTGGACAAGGTCATCGGCCAGGTGCTGCCGCTGGCGCGCACCGCCAAGGGCGATCAATGGCAGAGCGGGCGCTGGTATCTGCGTGACGAGCATTGCCGGTTGGTGCCGGGGGATTCACCGCTCGGCTATCGCCTGCCACTGGGTTCGCAGCCCTGGGTGAAGGCGGCAGAGTATCCGTTCATTCATCCGAACGATCCGAATCAGGACTTCCCCGAACTGCCCGAAACATCGCAGCTCAACGAACACGGCGAGCCCGCTCCGGCGGACGAGCGTGTGCCGAAGATCGACGAGTCCGCCGACTGGCTGACCCGCACCGCGTTCTGCGCCGAGGCCAGGGAAGGCCGGTTGTACCTGTTCATGCCGCCGCTGGAGCGGGTCGAGGATTATCTGGAGCTGGTGGCCGCCATCGAAGCCACCGCCGAGGAGCTGCACTGTCCGGTGTTGCTGGAAGGCTACGAGCCGCCGAGCGATCCGCGCCTGAGCAATTTCCGCATCACCCCGGATCCCGGCGTGATCGAGGTCAACGTGCAGCCGTCGGCGACCTGGGACGAGTTGGTCGAGCGCACCGAATTTCTGTACGAAGAAGCGCGCCAGACCCGACTGTCCACCGAGAAATTCATGGTCGATGGACGACACACCGGCACCGGCGGCGGTAACCATTTCGTGCTCGGTGGCGCGACACCGGGCGATTCACCGTTTCTGCGCCGTCCGGACCTGCTGCGCAGCCTGATCAGCTACTGGCACAACCATCCTTCGCTGTCCTACCTGTTTTCCGGCCTTTTCATCGGCCCGACCTCTCAGGCACCGCGAGTCGATGAAGCGCGCAACGATGCGCTGTATGAGCTGGAAATCGCTTTCGCGCAAATGCCGGCACCGGGAGAAGACTGCCCGCCGTGGCTGGTGGATCGACTGTTGCGCAATCTGCTGATCGACGTCACCGGCAACACCCATCGCGCCGAGTTCTGCATCGACAAGCTGTATTCACCGGATGGCGCCACCGGGCGCCTCGGTCTGCTGGAGTTGCGCGCGTTCGAGATGCCGCCCCATGCGCGCATGAGCCTGGCTCAGCAGCTGTTGTTGCGGGCGCTGGTGGCGCGGTTCTGGCGCGAGCCTTATGCGCCGCCGAAACTGGTGCGCTGGGGCACGGAACTGCACGACCGCTTCCTGCTGCCGCATTTTATCGAGCAGGACTTTGCCGACGTCATCGTCGAACTCAACAACGCCGGTTATCCACTGCGCGCCGAATGGTTCGCGGCGCATCTTGAGTTTCGTTTCCCCAAGGTCGGCGACTACGCCGTCAACGGTATCGAGCTGGAATTACGTCAGGCCCTTGAACCCTGGCATGTGCTGGGCGAGGAGGGCGCGGCGGGCGGTACGGTGCGCTACGTCGACTCATCGCTGGAGCGTTTGCAGGTCAAGCTTACGGGGCTGCCGCCGCAGCGTTATCTGCTGACCTGCAATGGCATCCCGGTGCCGCTGCAATCGACCGGGCGGGTCGGCGAGTTTGTCGCCGGAGTGCGTTTCCGCGCGTGGCAACCGGCCAACTGCCTGCAACCGACGATCCCGGTGCATGCGCCGCTGGTGTTCGACTTGCTCGACACCTGGATGCAACGTTCGCTGGGCGGCTGCCAGTACCACGTCGCGCATCCGGGCGGGCGCAATTACGAAACGCTGCCGGTCAACGCCAACGAAGCAGAGAGCCGGCGCATGGCGCGTTTCTTCCGCATCGGACATACGCCGGGGAAACTTCCAATACCGAACCTGACAACCTCCGACGAGCTACCGATGACTCTCGATTTACGACGTTTTTGATTCGTACACGACCCCCGGATTTTTCGTATATCCGGGCGTCATGTGCCTGCGTTAGTCTGACCGCTCCTTGCCGGCTGCCGAGCTTTCCATGCCTGACCTGCTTGACCGCTACCCGCTGACAGCGGGCACCTATCACGAACTGCTCGACGACAGCGGGGCGGTGCGCCCGCACTGGCGGCGACTGGTCGACCAATTGCAGCGCAGCACCCCGGCGCAACTGGTGCAGCGTCAGGCGTTGCTGACCCGGCAGATTCAGGAAAACGGTGTCACCTACAACGTGTATGCCGATCCCAAGGGCGCGGATCGTCCGTGGGAGCTGGATCTGCTGCCTCACGTCATCGCTGCCGATGAGTGGCAACAACTGTCGGCCGGAATCGCCCAGCGCGCGCGGCTGCTCAATGCGGTGCTGGCGGACCTGTATGGCCCGCAGCAGTTGATCCGCGAAGGCTTGCTGCCGGCGGAGCTGGTGTTCGGCCATAACAACTTCCTCTGGCCCTGTCAGGGCATTGCGCCGCCGGACGGGGCCTTTCTGCATCTGTATGCCGTGGATCTGGCGCGCACACCGGACGGGCGCTGGTGGGTGACGGCGGATCGTACCCAGGCGCCATCCGGCGCCGGTTACGCGCTGGAAAATCGCACCATCGTGTCCCGCGCCTTCCCCGAGTTGTATCGGGATCTGAAAGTCCAGCACCTGGCCGGATTCTTCCGCACGTTGCAGGAAACGCTGGCCCGTCAGGCTCCCTGCGACGATGACGCGCCCCTGGTGGTGTTGCTGACCCCAGGTCGTTTCAACGAAAGCTATTTTGAGCATCTCTATCTCGCCCGCCAGCTCGGTTATCCGTTGGTGGAGGGCGGTGACCTGACAGTGCGTGATGCCACGGTCTACCTGAAAACCCTCAGCGGCCTGCGCCGGGTGCACGCGATCATGCGTCGGCTCGACGATGACTTCTGTGATCCGCTGGAGTTGCGCACGGATTCGGCGCTCGGCGTTCCGGGATTGCTGGAGGCGGTGCGTCAGGGCCGGGTGCTGGTGGCGAACGCGCTGGGCAGCGGCGTGCTGGAGTCGCCGGGGCTGCTAGGTTTCCTGCCAAAGATCAATCAGTACCTGTTCGGCGAAGAACTGATCCTGCCGTCCATTGCCACGTGGTGGTGCGGCGAAGCGCCGGTGTTGGCCCAGGCCCTGGAAAAACTGCCGGAGCTGTTGATCAAACCGGCGTTCCCATCGCAAAGCTTCACACCGGTGTTTGGTCGGGATCTGAGCGAAAAACAGCGTGAAAGTCTCGCCGCGCGCATGCAGGCCCGCCCTTATGCCTATGTCGCGCAAGAACTCGCCCAGTTGTCCCAGGCGCCGATCTGGCAGCCCGAGGACGGGCAACTGCAACCTCGGGCGATCGGCATGCGCATGTACGCGGTGGCCAGTCACGATGGTTATCGGGTGCTGCCCGGTGGCCTGACCCGGGTCGCAGCCGAAGCCGATGCCGAAGTGGTGTCGATGCAGCGCGGTGGCGCGAGCAAAGACACCTGGGTGCTGGGGGATCGGCCGCCGAGCGGGGAACAATGGAAAGCCCAGCGCAACATCGGCGTGCCCGATCTGGTGCGCCGCGATCCGTATCTGCCGTCGCGGGTGGTGGAAAACCTGTTCTGGTTCGGCCGTTATTGCGAGCGTTGCGACGACAGCGCGCGGCTGCTGCGGATCATGCTCGCGCGATACGTCGACGGCGATGACCCGCAAGCCTTGCAGGCCGCCGTGGATCTGGGCGAGCGGCTGATGCTGCTGCCGGATGAGGGTGAGCTGCCGGAGCGTTTGCTCGCGGCACTGCTTGGCGAGGACTGGTCGTTCAGCCTGCGTTCCAACCTGCAACGTTTGCAGTGGGCGGCATCGCAGGTGCGCGGCAAGCTCTCACGGGAAAACTGGCAGGCATTGGTGGAACTGCAACGCGAGGCTTCGGAGCTGGACACCGACGAACCGGATTTCGGCGAGCTGCTGGATTTTCTCAACCGGTTGGTGATGTCGCTGGCGGCGCTGTCCGGGTTTGCCCTCGACGACATGACCCGTGACGAAGGCTGGCGCTTCCTGATGATCGGCCGGCGGATCGAGCGCCTGCAATTTCTCAGCAGCAGCCTGGCGGGTTTCCTGCGTGGCGCCGGGGCGTTCGATCAGGCCGGGCTTGAATGGTTGCTGGAGCTGGGCAACAGCAGCATCACCTATCGCTCGCGTTATCTGGCGGTGGCGCAGTTGATTCCGGTGCTCGACCTGTTGCTGCTGGACGAGCAGAACCCCCATGCGGTGCTGTTCCAGTTGAAACTGGTGACCCGCACCCTGAAGCGGCTGAATGATGACTTCGGTGTGCCGAGAGAGGCTGGGTTGCCGCCGCTGGTCGAGCGTCTGGCGCGCTTCGATCTGAGCTGTCTGGAGAATCCGCTGTTCGGTGAATCCAGCGTGCGCGCGGCCCTCGACGGTCTGGCAGACCTGCTGCAGGAAATCGCCGACGCCAGCAGTCAGGTATCCGATCGTCTGGCCCTGCGCCATTTCGCCCATGTTGATGATGTCAGCCAGCGCACGGTGTCCGTCTGATGAGCGCCCATTACCAGATCCTTCACGACACCTGCTATCGCTACGACAGCCCGGTGTCCCTGGCCCAGCAACTGGCGCATCTGTGGCCGCGCGAATGCGAGTGGCAGCGCTGCACCGAGCAGCAATTGCTGATCAGTCCGGAGCCGACCACCCGCCGTGACGAGCAGGATGTCTTCGGCAATCCGCTGACTCGCCTGGCTTTCGAACGGCCTCACGATGAGTTGCAGGTCAACGCACGGCTGACGGTCGAAGTGCTGGCGCGGCCCGTGGTGGATTTCCATCAGTCACCGGCCTGGGAACTGACCCGTAATGCGCTGACCTACAGCAGCCAGCCGCTGTCCGCCTCGTTGCTGGAAGCCTGTCGCTATCGATTCCAGTCGCCCTACGTGCATCTGAAGCGCAGCTTCGTCGAGTTCTCGGAAAGCTGTTTCCCGGCTGGCAGACCGTTGATGCTGGGTGTGCAGGCCCTGATGCAGAAGATCTTCAGCGAATTCACCTTCGATGCCGAAGCGACGCAAGTAGCGACGCCGCTGGTGGAAGTGCTCGAGCGCCGACGCGGCGTCTGTCAGGACTTCGCACACCTGATGCTCGCCTGTGTGCGCTCACGCGGGTTGGCGGCGCGTTACGTCAGCGGCTATCTGTTGACCCAACCGCCACCGGGGCAGCCACGGTTGATCGGCGCCGATGCGTCCCATGCCTGGGTCTCGGTGTTTTGCCCGGTGCTGGGCTGGGTGGATTTTGATCCGACAAACAATGTGCAGCCGGCACTGGAGCACATCACCCTGGCTTGGGGACGGGATTTTTCCGATGTTTCGCCGTTGCGCGGGGTGATTCTGGGGGGAGGAAGCCATGATCCGGAGGTGCGGGTCACGGTGATGCCACTGGAGGAATAGAAAACAATTGTGGGAGCGAGCCTGCTCGCGATGACAGTGGGTCAGTCACATCCATTTCAGATGTGCCGCCCGCATCGCGAGCAAGCCCGCTCCCACAGGGATTGTGTTCAGTGGTCCTGCAGTGTTGCTCAGGCGTCGGGTGCCTGGTCTTTCGGTGCCTCAACATCATCATCGGTCGCCACTTCACCGTCAGGGTTCAGTGCCGCTTCTTCAGCCATCTGTTTCTTGCGCTGAAGCTTTTCCTCTTTCTTCTGTTCCTTGGCCAGGTCACGTTGACGTTTGGCGAAGGAGTAATTGGGTTTGGCCATGGGCGATCCTCTGGGGTCGAAGGTGAGGTTGAGCGGCGCGTATTCTGCCCTGTATCGGTGCCCGGGGGTTAACCGGGTTTCTGGTCGACCCATTTTGGGGTGACGGTGGGCTTCCAGTGGTCGAGGGCTTCGAGCAGCGTTTGCGACGATTCGCTCACTTGCAGCATGTCACGGTGCGGCGCGCGAACGAAGCCTTCGCCGACGATGTGATCGAGAAATGCAGTGAGTTTGCTGTAGAAACCGTTCACTTCCAGCAGGCCCAGCGGCTTGCCGTGGTAGCCGAGCTGGCCCCAGGTCCAGACTTCGAACAGCTCCTCCAGGGTGCCAAGACCACCGGGCAGGGCGATGAACGCATCGCTGAGTTCGGCCATCCGCGCCTTGCGCGCGTGCATGCCGTCGACCACTTCCAGACGCGTCAGGCTCTTGTGACCGATTTCCTTGTCCATCAGGCTCTGCGGGATGATGCCGATCACTTCGCCACCGGCCGCCAGCGCGGCGTCGGCGACAATCCCCATCAGGCCGACGGCGCCACCGCCGTAGACCAGCGTCAGCTTACGCTCGGCGATAGCCGTGCCGAGGGCGATCGCGGCTTCGGTGTACGCCGGGGTGGTGCCGGCGTTGGCACCGCAAAATACACAAACGGATGTGAGAGACATGCCTTCCTCCTGGGTCAATCGGTCACAGGGTAATGGCTGGCACGCCTTGATCCAAGGGCTAGACTTCGCGTTTCGGGGTTTCATAGGTGCCGCTGGCACCACAGGCGTAGGCGGCGAGCAGACTGCACAACAGGCTGTTGAAGGACATGACGGATACTCCAGGTGAGTGTTGAGCCCTGAAGATACGGCCCGGCCAAACGTCTGGCTGTTAGATTGTTTCGATGAGTGTCATAGCCTGAAAGTTGTATACAATTTTTGACTCAAGTCATAGGAACTTGCGAAGATTTCAGGCAGTCTTCCAACCATTCGTGTTTTTGTTAACCCTGCCTTGGAGATTCACCATGTTTTCCAAAGTTGTTGCGGTATCCCTGCTGGCGCTGGCCAGCAGCCAATTGATGGCTGCCGAGTGCAAAACCACCGTTGATTCCACCGACCAGATGTCCTTCAACACCAAGGCCATCGAAATCGACAAGAGCTGCAAGACCTTCACCGTCGAGCTGACCCACTCCGGCAGCCTGCCGAAGAACGTCATGGGCCACAACCTGGTGATCAGCAAAGAAGCCGACATGCAGCCGATCGCCACCGACGGCCTGGCCGCCGGCATCGACAAGAACTACCTGAAGGACGGTGACGAGCGCGTTATCGCTCACACCAAGATCATCGGCGCCAAGGAAACCGACTCGGTGACCTTCGACGTGTCCAAGCTCAAGGCTGACGAGAAGTACGGCTTCTTCTGCTCGTTCCCGGGCCACATCTCGATGATGAAAGGCACCGTGACTCTGAAGTAAGCAACACAAGGTCATAAAAAAAGCGTCCCGAAGGACGCTTTTTTTATGCCTCGGAATCAAGGCGCAAACGGCATGACCCGCTTGTGATGAGTCTTTTTGTAAGTGTTGACGATGATGTCGAATGCTTCCTGACGCACCGGCTCGCCGTGCAGGAAGGCGTCGATCTCGGCGTAGGTCACGCCGTGGGACGCTTCGTCCGGCTTGCCCGGCGACAGGTCTTCCAGATCCGCCGTCGGCACTTTTTCCACCAGCGATTCCGGTGCGCCGAAGCTGCGGGCGATGGCGCGGACCTGGTTCTTCACCAGACCGCTCAGCGGGGCCAGGTCGCAGGCGCCGTCACCGAACTTGGTGAAGAAACCCATCACCGCTTCCGCCGCGTGGTCGGTGCCGATCACCAGGCCGTGAGCCGCGCCGGCGATGGTGTACTGGGCGACCATGCGCATCCGCGCCTTGGTATTGCCGAGCACGAAATCCACCGACACCGCGTGCTTGCCTTCGAAGGCTGCGACTTCGCTGGCCAGGGATTTGACCGCCGGGCCGATGTTGACGGTGTGGCGCTCGTCTGGGGCGATGAAGTCCACCGAGGCCTGGGCGTCGTGTTCATCGAACTGCACGTCGTACGGCAGGCGCACGGCGATGAACTTGTAGGCCTCGTCACCGGTGCGTTCGCGCAGTTCACGCATGGCGCGCTGGGCCAGCAGCCCTGCGGTCAGCGAATCGACCCCGCCGCTGATGCCCAGCACCAGGGTCTTGAGTCCGGAACTGGTCAGGCAATCCTGGATGAAGGTGATGCGTCGGGCGACTTCCGCTTCGAGGGCCTGGTAATCGGCGAACGGCGGCTGAACGTTGAGCTGTTCAGCAATCTCACGCTGTACGGCTTGCATGAATTCACTCCTTGCTAGAAAGGCTGGAAACGGCAGGAACCTGGAAAACGTGTCGCAAATAGGCGACGAAATTCGGGTCTTTGCAGTGGGTCTTGCCCGGCTCGTCGGAGATCTTCGCCACCGGTTGGCCATTGCAGGCGGTCATTTTAAGCACGATGCTCATCGGTTCGACACCCGGAATGTCACAGGTCAGGTTGGTGCCGATGCCGAAGCTGACATTGATCCGGCCGCGCAGCGCCCGGAAGATCTCCAGCGACTTGGGCAGTGTCAGGCTGTCGGAGAACACCAGGGTCTTGCTCATCGGGTCGATGCCGAGCTTGTGATAGTGGGCGATACATTTTTCGCCCCACTGCACCGGATCCCCGGAGTCATGCCGCAAACCGTCGAACAGCTTGGCGAAGAACAGATCGAAATCGCCGAGGAAAGCGTCGGTGGTAATGCAGTCGGTCAGGGCGATCCCCAGCAGCCCGCGATACTCGCGAACCCAGCAATCGAGGGCGGCGATCTGGCTGTCGATCAGCCGTGGACCGAGTTGCTGGTGGGCCATGATCCACTCATGAGCCATGGTGCCCAGCGGTTTCATGTCCAGTTCGCGAGACAGGTGCACGTTGCTGGTGCCAACGAAACGCCCGGGGAAATCGTGCTTGAGCACGTTCACCACTTCTTCCTGCACACGGTAGGAAAACCGCCGGCGTGTGCCGAAATCGGCGACCTGCAACTGCGACAGTTCTTCCGCCGAGGCGTTGGCGGTCAGCCAGTCGAACTTGCGGTAAAGCTGTTCGCGGGCTTGTTCCAGCACTGTTTCACGGTAGCGATAGCGGTTGCGCACTTCGCTGACGATCGCCAGCAGCGGCACTTCAAACAGGATCACATGCAGCCACGGCCCGCGCAGGCGGATGAACAGCTCGCCGTTCTCGATGCCGGTGTGCAGGTAGCGCAGGTTGAAACGGAACAGACCGAGGAAGCGCAGGAAATCCGGTTTGAGGAACGAGATGCGCTCGAGAAAGCTCAACTGATCGGCGCTCAGGCTCAACTCGGCCAGACGCTCGACCTGGAAGCGGATCTCCGCCAGATACGGGCGCAGATCTTCACTGTTACGGCAACGAAACTCCCATTCGACTTCGACGTTGGGGTAGTTGTGCAGCACCGCCTGCATCATCGTCAGTTTGTAGAAGTCGGTGTCGAGCAGGTTCTGCACGATGCGATCGGCAAACACACTCTCGCTCATAAAGGGGTCTCCAGACGGGCCGCGCGTTGGCGCGGTATCAATCAATGGCGCTAGTGGCTCATATCCTGGATGAAGATTGCTAGCGATTTTTTGTTCGGTGGCCTGCTTTTGTTTTTGACGGCTTTTGCTTTTTTTTTCCTGCAGCAGCTTTTTGTTCGGGATACACATCGAGGGAGGCTTGAATGACCAGCTCAAGTCGTTCCCAACTTTTTATGTACTCTGCGAGACGCGAATGCCTAGGGATGAGGTTGGTTTCAACCGCTTTGATCATTGCTGCCCTGAGCATTGCATAGGTTGCTTTTTCAGCCATGAGTGAAGTCTCCCTTGAAGGAAACCTGGTCGAGTGTGTCAACGCCATCTTGAAGTAATACATAAACGGGAAGTATCAGTCGGTACAGATCTGAGTCATTGATGTCCTTGATGGTTACGGATGTCAGGGTCTCCAGAAGGCTGACAGCAGCGCGGATTCTGAAGCAGGCATCTTCGAACAACTGGCTGGGTGCGGCGTGTGTATCTATTAAGTAAGTTGGACTGTTGGTCGCATTGGCTTTAAGTGGGGAATAACGATTCATCGGACGCGTCCTGATAATTATTTTTGGCTTAATTAGTAGAAGAGCTGTTTGTTTTTCCAGCCAATTTGGTGGGGGCTTAAGTATTGGTTTGCTGAGCCATTGCGGGGTCGAATGGCTCAGCGCTCGGCTTAATTATTTAAGCTGATCGTGTAGTTGCTTCGTTGGCTACCGATGACAAACTGCGATTTATCGTTTGTAGTTCTCTTGGTTGCGGCGGCCAAGCCAACGGGTCGAGATCAAGATCAAGAAACTTGCTGGAATCGAAAATGGGCGTATTGATTCCGACACGACGCTGCTCGTCGTAATCTCGCAAGATCCGGAGACAAACTTTAAACAGCATTGCCATGGCCACAAGGTTGACCAGCGCCAGCAGCGTCATGGTGATGTCGGCGAAAGCAAGCACGGTCGAAAGGTCCTCTACCGCCCCCCAGAACACCAAAACCAATACCAGCGAACGGTAGAAAAACAGCGCTTTTCGGGGTTCGACAAACATGAACCGAAGGCTGTTTTCCCCCAGGTAGTAGTTGTAGAGCATCGCCGTGAAGACGAACAGCGCCAGCACCACGCTGATGAACATTCGCCCCCATTCACCGACCACGGCTGCCAACGAGTTTTGTGCCAGCGCAACGCCGTCGCCCTCAAATCCCGGCGCGTAGAAACCCGAAAGCAAAATGAGTAGTGCCGTGCAGGTACAAATCACGAACGTATCGATGAAAACGCTGAATGCCTGCACGACGCCTTGGGCCACCGGATGGTCGATTTTCGCCACTGACGCGACATTGGGAGCGCTGCCCAGGCCCGCTTCATTGGAAAACACACCACGTCTCACACCCATGACGATTGCGCTGCCGATCAATCCACCAAAGGCTTGATCCAGACCGAACGCGCTTTGGATGATAGTCATCAGCATTGGTGGAACCTGATCGAACTGCAGCACGATCACGTAACTCGTCACGCCGACGTAAGCGAGAACCTTCAACGGCACCAACAAGTCGGCTACGGCAGCTATTCGTTTTATCCCACCAATAAAAACTGCCCCGAGCAGCAGGGACAATGTGAGTCCTGACCAAATGGGCGCCAGACCGAAAGCGTCTTTCAGCGAATGTGAGACTGCATGCGATTCGAGACCATTGATTGCAAATCCAAACGTCACTAGCAGTAGAAGCGCTGCAATTGTTCCGAGCCAGCGTTTGTCCAGACCGTGCTCGATGTACCAGGAGGGTCCGCCTCGGAACAGGCCATTCCCATCGCTACGTTTGTAGAGTTGGCCCAGTGTGCATTCGAAGAAGCTACTCGACATGCCGAGCAAGGCTGTCATCCACATCCAGAACACTGCGCCTGGGCCTCCCATGCTCACAGCAATTCCGACCCCGACGATATTCCCCGTGCCCACCCGCCCAGCGAGGCTGAGGGTCAATGCCTGAAACGAACTCAGATGGTGGCTGCCGCTGCGCCAACTGCCCAGTAGAACGGTAAACATGTGCATGAAGTATCTGAACTGGACAAACCGTGATCGGATGGTGAAATAGCTACCCAGGCCAAGGACTACAGGGATCAAAACCTTTCCCGTAAGAAAGTCGTTGATGATGTCTAGCATTCAAAGCTCCTTGCTATTGAAAGTGCTGGCGTTTTTTATTAGCTGGTTAAGTCCTGAAATATCAGGGCTCGTAATATCCAGCCATATTTCGCAGGGCGCAATTTCGCAAGTTGCTTAAAAGTGATGCGAGTTGCTGCTATGGTTGCGCCTTCTAAAACTGTTTCAAGGATATTTATGTGGGAGTTTCTTCCAGCTAACTTAAGACTTCTGTGCAGTCACTACAGATCTGTCGCAGAAGTCTGTAGGAAGATTCGGATTAATCGTGGGCAATTCAATAAATATCTTTGCGGTAACAGCATTCCTACAGCCTTCAACCTGAAAAGAATCTGCGATTTTTTCGGGGTTGAAGAGTTTGAAATCGCTCTTCCAACCGAGCAATTCATCACACTGATTGGCGTGAAATCCAGGAAAACCAGCACCGTCGATGAACAAACGGCACCGCAGAGAATGCTAGGACACTTGCGTCAACGATCCTCGCCGGAGCTCAAGGCGCACATCGGCTATTACTATGAGTACTACCACGCTATGACGGAGCCTGGCTCGATTTTGTGTTCACTGGTGCACGTCCGAGAAGATGGGGCAGACATTGTCTATGAGCGAAACGAGCGCTTACAGATTGCGGGTGCTGAAGGCGAATTTGAACGGTATCGATACGTTGGGTTCGCTTACTACCTGAGAGATCGCCTGTTTCTTATCGACTACGAGTCGCTGACCTCGAACGAGATCAGCCAAACCATTCTCATACCTAGCTTCAAAAGCTGCATCACACGGCTCAACGGTCTGAAAATGGGTGTGTCCGCCGCTGACCATCGTGCTCCGGCTTGTTCGCGGGTCGTTTGGGAGTATCTGGGACCGGAAATCAATCGGATCGATGCCTATCGCCGGGTGCGTCTTTATGACGTTGATGATCCGGTTATCGATGAAGACCTGCGTGCGCGACTCACTCAAACCAAGTTTGTTGATGGCCTGTTTGTAATTGCGTGACGATTCGCCGAGCCGGCGCAATACAACGCGTTTTCACTTAGGTCAGTCGGCATTAGTACTGTCGATCTGCTCCAGCATCCACTTCACGAAATCCCGCACCTTGGGCACTTCCGCCGCGTGTTCCGGGTAGGCCAGGTAATAGGCGTCGGTGCTGGGCATTGCATGCTGCCAGGGAATGACCAGTTTGCCGTCGGCCAATTCCTCTTCCACCAGAAACCTCGGCAACAGGGCGACGCCGCAACCGACCTGGGCGGCGCGGATGCACATATAAAAGGTTTCGAAGCGCGGGCCGTGGTAGCTGTGTTCGGTCTGGTAGCCCTGGCTGTCGAACCAGTCGTGCCACGCTTGCGGGCGCGAAGCATTCTGCAGCAGGACCAGATCGGCGAGTTGCGTTGGATCAGTCAACGGAGTGTCCGGCAGGCTGCTCGGCGCGCAGACCGGCACCAGCTCTTCGCCGAACAGCTTCAGGCATTCGGTGCCGGGACGTGAGCCCTGGCCGAAATAGAACGCCAGGTCGCTGCGCCCTTGCAGCAGGTCATCGGCCTCTTGCTCGTTGCACAGGTCCAGATGAATCGACGGATGACGCAGGCGCCAGCCCTTGAGGCGCGGCACCAGCCATCGGGCGCCGAAGGTTGAGGGGGTGGAGACGCGCAGGACTTCGGTTTCGCCGCCGTAGGAACGCAGGTAATGGGTCGACATCTCGACCTGGGTCAGGATTTTTCTGACTTCAACCAGATACAGATCGCCGGCCGGGGTCATCTGCAAACGGCGGCGTACCCGGCGGAACAACAAGTGCTGTAACAATTCTTCGAGCTGCGCCACCTGCTTGCTGACAGCGCTCTGGGTCAGGTTCAGTTCCTCGGCGGCCCGGGTGAAACTCAGGTGTCGGGTCACGGCCTCGAAGCACTGCAACGCGGTGATCGACGGCAAGTGGCGTTTGTTCAGCATGGGCGATCCTTTTCTTGTCTTTCTGCGCAGCATGAATAAACGGAATGATATCTCGCGTAAAGGTCGTTTGTTGCACAGCCTTCCTGACGCTACAACTAAAGGTCTGCCCGGTCGTGAAATCGCGCCCGCACACATTCAGTTTTTTGCTTGAGGAGTGACCCATGGTTGCCGCATTGCTTGATCGTCTAGGTGTGAACCCGGCCCTGTACCAGAACGGCAAAGTGCCGGTGCATTCGCCCATCGACGGCAGCCGCATCGGCGCCGTGAACTGGGAAGGCCCCGCCGAAGTCGAGCAACACATCAGTCGCGCAGATCATGCGTTCGAACAATGGCGCAAGGTGCCGGCCCCGCGTCGCGGCGAGCTGGTGCGTCAGTTCGGCGAAGTCCTGCGCGAGTACAAGAATGATCTTGGCGAACTGGTTTCCTGGGAGGCCGGCAAGATTACTCAGGAAGGCCTCGGTGAAGTGCAGGAGATGATCGACATCTGCGATTTCGCCGTCGGCCTGTCCCGCCAGTTGTACGGTTTGACCATCGCCTCCGAGCGTCCGGGCCACCACATGCGTGAAACCTGGCACCCGCTGGGCGTGGTCGGCGTGATCAGTGCGTTCAACTTCCCGGTCGCGGTGTGGGCGTGGAACACCACGCTGGCGCTGGTCTGCGGCAACCCGGTGGTGTGGAAACCGTCGGAGAAAACCCCGCTGACCGCGCTGGCCTGTCAGGCGCTGTTCGAGCGCGTACTGAAGAATTTCAGCGATGCTCCGGCGCACCTGAGCCAGGTGATCATCGGCGGTCGTGATGCCGGCGAAGCGCTGGTGGATGACCCGCGTGTCGCGCTGATCAGCGCCACCGGCAGCACCCGCATGGGCCGCGAAGTGGCGCCGAAAGTCGCCGCACGCTTTGCCCGCAGCATTCTCGAACTGGGTGGCAACAACGCCATGATCCTCGGCCCTAGCGCCGATCTGGACATGGCCGTGCGCGCCATCCTGTTCAGCGCCGTCGGTACCGCCGGTCAGCGTTGCACCACCTTGCGTCGCCTGATCGCCCATGAATCGGTGAAAGAGGAAATCGTCACCCGCCTCAAAGCCGCGTACTCCAAAGTCCGTATCGGTCACCCGCTGGAAGGCAACCTGATTGGCCCGCTGATCGACAAGCACAGCTTCGAAAACATGCAGGACGCGCTGGAGCAGGCGCTGAGCGAGGGCGGTCGGGTGTTCGGCGGCAAGCGCCAACTGGAAGATCAATTCCCGAATGCCTACTACGTGGCGCCAGCCATCGTTGAAATGCCGGAGCAGAGCGACGTGGTGTGCAGCGAGACCTTCGCACCGATCCTCTACGTGGTCGGTTACAGCGATTTTGAAGAGGCGTTGCGCCTGAACAATGCCGTGCCGCAAGGGTTGTCGTCGTGCATCTTCACCACCGATGTGCGCGAGGCCGAGAAATTCATGTCGGCGGTCGGCAGTGACTGCGGCATCGCCAACGTCAACATCGGCCCGAGCGGTGCGGAAATCGGCGGCGCGTTTGGCGGTGAAAAAGAAACGGGCGGCGGTCGTGAGTCGGGCTCGGATGCGTGGCGCGCGTACATGCGCCGCCAGACCAACACCGTGAACTACTCGCTGGAGTTGCCGTTGGCGCAGGGCATTACTTTCGACTGACAGTTGGATATTCCCCCTGTTGATCGTTCCCACGCTCTGCGTGGGAATGCTGCACCGAACGCTCCGCGTTCGCTTTCGGGACGCAGAGCGTCCCTGACTGCGTTCCCACGCAGAGCGTGGGAACGATCTTTTAGGTGTGTTTGGCAGGTTTCTGTTGGAGTCTGGCAATGCCGTTACGCGAAGAATGTCTGTGGGAAAAACTCACGCCGCAACGACCGGATAACACGGCGCTCAGGGGCGAGGTCAAAGTCGATGTCTGCGTGATCGGGGCCGGGTTTACCGGGCTGTCGGCGGCGCTGCATCTGTTGGAAAAGGGCAAGAGCGTCTGCGTGCTCGAAGCCCATCGCGCCGGGCATGGTGGCTCCGGGCGCAACGTCGGGCTGGTCAACGCCGGGATGTGGATTCCGCCGGACGAGATCGAGGCCGGCTTCGGCGAGGCGGTCGGCAGTCAGCTCAACCGCATGCTCGGTGCGGCGCCGGCGCTGGTGTTCAGCCTTGTGGATAAATACAACATCGATTGCCAGTTGCGCCGCGAAGGCACCCTGCACATGGCGCACAACGCCAAGGGCGAGGCGGATCTGCGCAGTCGCGAAGAACAGTGGAAACGCCGGGGGGCGCCGGTCGAACTGTTGACCGGCAAGGCCTGTGAACAGGCGACCGGTACACAGAAGATCGCCGCCGCATTGCTCGACCGGCGCGCCGGTACGCTCAATCCGATGGCTTATGTCACCGGGCTGGCCAATGCTGTGATCGGCCTGGGCGGGCAGATGTTCGATCACTCCCCGGTCGCGCGTCTTGAGCGCCAGGGGCAGAAATGGTCGGTGCAGACCGAGCAGGGTTCGGTGCTCGCCGAACAGGTAGTGATCGCCTCCAACGCCTACACCGAAGGCGACTGGACCGAACTCAAGCGCAACTTCTTTCCCGGTTACTACTATCAGGTCGCTTCGGTGCCGCTCACCGAAGACGCCGCCCAGGAAATTCTCCCGGGCGGGCAGGGCTCGTGGGATACCCGTCAGGTGCTGAGCAGCATCCGCCGTGACAAGGATGGTCGTCTGTTGCTGGGCAGCCTCGGCAACGGCAATCAGAAACCGACCTGGTTCCTCAAGGCCTGGGCCGACCGGGTGCAGCAGCATTACTTCCCCAACCTCAAACCCGTGGAGTGGGAATGCACTTGGACCGGGCGCATCGCTTTCACTCCCGATCACCTGATGCGCCTGTTCGAGCCGGCCCCCGGACTGGTGGCCGTCACCGGTTACAACGGTCGTGGCGTGACCACCGGCACCGTGGTCGGCAAGGCGTTCGCCGACTACCTGTGTAACGGAAATCCTCAGGCGTTGCCGATTCCCTTCGCACCGATGCAGCCCCTGGCGGGTGTGGGCTTGCGCAGTTGTCTGTACGAGGCCGGGTTCTCGCTGTATCACGCGGGCCAGTGCCTGCGGATCGTCATTTGAGTGTTGAAATATGTTGCCGGAAGCGGCGCTTTTCGATGTAGCGACTAGCCTGTAATGGTGCGGGTTGTAGCAGTCCCGCACCAGCAGTGTGCAGTTCGGTGACGCGGGCTGTTACAGGCTGGTTGCACGTCGTTTGGCGCCGCGGTTGCAATGATGGCGCGTGCGGGTTGCGCCTGAAAAAATAATTGGTTTCACCTTCCGCGGTTTAGACGGTTGCACGCCCAATGAAAATGGGAACGAAACAGTCGAAATAACAAGAAAGCAGCGACTTTTTGAAGAATAAAAAACCGATGGCACGGCCCTTGCTCTGAGCATTCAAGTGAAGTCGCAGTGCCAACTAAAAAAAACCTTGGAGCACCACCTCATGTCCCAGACGTTTTACAAGAAAGGCTTTCTGGCCCTCGCAGTGGCTACTGCGCTGGGTGTTTCTGCGTTTGCACAAGCTGATGTGAAAATCGGTGTGGCGGGTCCGATGACGGGCGCCAACGCGGCATTTGGCGAACAGTACATGAAAGGGGCACAAGCGGCGGCCGACGCGGTCAACGCGGCGGGCGGCGTCAACGGGGAGAAAATCGTCCTGGTCAAGGGCGATGACGCTTGCGAACCGAAACAGGCGGTGACGGTCGCCAAGGACCTCACCAACCAGAAAGTCGCCGGTGTGGTCGGCCACTTCTGCTCGTCCTCCACCATTCCTGCGTCGGAGATCTACGACGAAGCCGGCATCATCGCGATCACCCCGGGTTCCACCAACCCGCAAGTGACCGAGCGCGGCCTGAGCGCCATGTTCCGTATGTGCGGCCGTGACGACCAGCAAGGCATTGTGGCCGGCGACTACATCGTCGACGTGCTCAAGGGCAAGAAAGTGGCCGTGCTGCACGACAAGGACACCTACGGTCAGGGCCTGGCCGATGCGACCAAGGCTCAACTGGAAAAACGCGGCGTGAAGCCGGTGCTGTACGAAGGCCTGACCCGTGGCGAGAAAGACTTCAGCGCCGTGGTCACCAAGATCCGCGCGGCCGGTGCCGACGTGGTCTACTTCGGTGGTCTGCACCCGGAAGCCGGTCCACTGGTCAAGCAACTGCGTACCGAAGGCCTGAAAGACGTGAAGTTCATGTCTGACGACGGCATCGTGACCGACGAACTGGTGACCACCGCTGGCGGCCCGCAATACGTCGACGGCGTGCTGATGACCTTCGGCGCCGACCCGCGCATGCTGCCGGACAGCAAAACCGTGGTGGACGCATTCCGCAAGGCCGGCACCGAGCCTGAAGGCTACACCCTGTACGCCTACGCTTCGGTTCAGGCACTGGCCGCCGGCTTCAACGGCGCCAAGTCCAACAAGGGCGAAGACGCTGCCAAATGGCTGAAAGCCAACCCAGTGAAAACCGTGATGGGCGAGAAGACCTGGGACGCCAAGGGCGACCTGAAAGTCTCCGACTACGTGGTTTACCAGTGGGACAAGGACGGCAAATATCACCAGCTGGAAAAACAGAAGTAAGGGCTGACGCGATCGGCTGACCTCTGCAGAACACCTGTGGGGGCCAGCCCGGTCGTGGCTGACATTGCTCCGACGTAAATCTGTATTTTTCCTAGAAGAACCGCGCGCCCCAGGGTGTGCAGGTTCTCACTGCGTGAGATTGCGTTATGGATGGTATTTTCCTGCAGCAACTGGTCAACGGCCTGACCCTCGGGTCGGTTTATGGCCTGATCGCCATCGGCTACACAATGGTCTACGGCATCATCGGCATGATCAACTTCGCCCACGGCGAGGTTTACATGATTTCCGCTTACCTCGCGGCAATCAGTCTGGCTCTGCTGGCTTACTTCGGTATCGAATCCTTCCCGCTGCTGATGCTCGGCACACTGGTCTTCACCATCGTCGTCACGGGGGTGTATGGCTGGGTCATCGAACGCATCGCCTACAAACCACTGCGCAACTCCACCCGACTGGCACCGCTGATCAGCGCCATCGGTATCTCCCTGATCCTGCAAAACTATGCCCAGATCAGCCAGGGCGCCCGCCAACAGGGTGTTCCGACGCTGCTCACCGGTGCCTGGCGCATCGACGTCGGCTCGGGCTTCGTCCAGCTGACCTACACCAAGATCTTCATTCTCGTCGCGGCGTTCGTCGGGATGGGCCTGCTGACCTACGTGATCAAGTACACCAAGCTCGGCCGCATGTGCCGCGCCACCCAGCAAGACCGCAAGATGGCCTCGATCCTGGGGATCAACACCGACCGGGTGATTTCCTATGTGTTCATCATCGGTGCAGCGATGGCGGCCCTGGCCGGCGTGCTGATCACCATGAACTACGGCACGTTCGACTTCTACGCAGGCTTCGTCATCGGCATCAAGGCGTTCACCGCCGCGGTGCTCGGCGGGATTGGCTCGCTGCCTGGCGCCATGCTCGGCGGGATCATCCTCGGGATCTCCGAGTCGCTGTTCTCGGGCCTGGTCAACTCCGACTACAAAGACGTGTTCAGCTTCTCGCTGCTCGTACTTGTTCTGGTCTTCCGGCCTCAAGGCCTGCTGGGCCGTCCTCTTGTGTCGAAGGTGTAAGCGATGTCTTCAACCACTACAAAATCCATTGATGTCAAAAAAAGCCTGGTTGAGGCGATTCTCGCCGGTCTGATTGCCCTGATCGTGTTCGGGCCGATTGTCGGCGTGGTACTCGACGGCTACAGCTTCAACCTCGAACCGACCCGCGTGGCGTGGATCATCGCCATCGTCATGGCCGGCCGCTTTGCCCTCAGCCTGTTCCTGCAAACCCCCAAGGGCCTGCGCATCCTCGAAGGATTCGAGAGCACCGGTTCCGGCGTGCATGTTTTGCCCGCCGATCACAAATCCCGCCTGCGCTGGATCATCCCGCTGCTGATCGTGCTGGCCGTGGCCGTGCCGTTCGTGTCCAACTCCTACCTGCTGGGCGTGGTCATCCTCGGTTTGATCTACGTGTTGCTGGGTCTGGGGCTGAACATCGTGGTCGGCCTGGCCGGCCTGCTCGACCTCGGTTACGTGGCGTTCTACGCCATCGGCGCCTACGGTCTGGCGCTCGGTTATCAGTACCTGGGGCTGGGCTTCTGGACCGTGCTGCCGCTGGCGGCGATCACCGCTGGCCTTGCCGGTTGCATCCTCGGTTTCCCGGTGCTGCGCCTGCACGGCGACTACCTGGCGATCGTGACCCTGGGCTTCGGTGAAATCATTCGTCTGGTGCTTAACAACTGGCTGTCCCTGACCGGCGGCCCGAACGGCATGCCGGCGCCACTGCCGACCTTCTTCGGTCTGGAATTCGGCAAACGGGCGAAGGATGGCGGGGTGCCGTTCCACGAGTTCTTCGGCATCGCCTACAACCCGGACGTGAAGTACTACTTCATCTATGCGGTGCTGTTCCTGGTGGTACTGGCCGTGCTGTACATCAAGCATCGTCTGGTGAAGATGCCGGTCGGCCGCGCCTGGGAAGCCCTGCGTGAAGACGAGATCGCCTGCCGCTCGATGGGCCTCAACCACGTGCTGGTCAAGCTCTCGGCGTTCACCATCGGTGCGTCAACGGCAGGTCTGGCGGGTGTGTTCTTCGCCACCTATCAAGGTTTCGTCAACCCGACCTCGTTCACCTTCTTCGAATCGGCATTGATCCTCGCCATCGTCGTGCTCGGCGGCATGGGCTCGACCATCGGTGTGGTGATCGCAGCGTTCGTGCTGACCGTTGCTCCGGAACTGCTGCGCGGCTTCGCCGAATACCGCGTGCTGCTGTTCGGGATCCTGATGGTGTTGATGATGATCTGGCGACCTCGCGGGCTGATCCGCATCAGCCGCACCGGGGTCACTCCACGCAAAGGTGCCATTCACTATGAGAGGACTGCGCCATGAGTGAAGTCGTACTCTCTGTTGAAAAACTGATGATGCACTTCGGGGGCATCAAGGCCTTGAGCGATGTCAGCCTGAAGGTCAAACGCAACTCGATCTTCGCCCTGATCGGCCCTAACGGCGCCGGCAAGACCACCGTGTTCAACTGCCTGACCGGTTTCTATAAAGCCTCCGGCGGCAAGATCGAACTCAACGTGCGCGGCCAGCAGACCAACGTCATCCAGCTGCTGGGCGAGTCGTTCAAGCCGACCGACTTCGTTTCGCCGAAAAACTTTGCCAGTCGCCTGTACTACAAGATGTTCGGCGGCACTCATCTGGTGAACCGTGCGGGCCTGGCCCGGACGTTCCAGAACATTCGCCTGTTCAAGGAAATGTCGGTGCTGGAAAACCTGCTGGTGGCCCAGCACATGTGGGTCAACCGCAACATGCTGGCCGGCATCCTCAATACCAAGGGCTATCGCAAGGCTGAAAGTGACGCGCTGGACTGCGCGTTCTACTGGCTGGAAGTGGTGGATCTGGTGGACTGCGCCAACCGTCTGGCCGGTGAACTGTCCTACGGCCAGCAACGCCGTCTGGAAATCGCCCGGGCCATGTGCACGCGGCCGCAGATCATCTGCCTCGACGAACCGGCCGCCGGCCTCAACCCTCAGGAAACCGAAGCGCTGAGCGCGATGATCCGGCTGCTGCGCGACGAGCACGATCTGACCGTGGTGCTGATCGAACACGACATGGGCATGGTAATGAGCATTTCCGATCACATCGTGGTGCTGGACCACGGCATCGTCATCGCCGAGGGCGGGCCGGATGCCATTCGTAACGATCCGAAAGTGATCGCTGCCTACCTGGGCGCCGACGAAGAGGAAGTCGTATGACGCAACCCATCCTCGAACTCAAGGATCTGGACGTGTTCTACGGCCCGATCCAGGCCCTCAAAGGCGTTTCGCTGCAGATCAACGAAGGAGAAACCGTCAGCCTGATCGGCTCCAACGGTGCCGGCAAATCCACCCTGCTGATGTCGATCTTCGGTCAGCCACGGGCGGCGGGCGGGCAGATCCTGTATCAGGGCGTGGACATTACCCACAAGTCATCGCACTACATCGCCTCCAACGGCATTGCGCAATCGCCGGAAGGGCGGCGGGTGTTCCCCGACATGACCGTCGAGGAAAACCTGCTGATGGGCACCATTCCGATCGGCGACAAGTACGCCAAGGAAGACATGCAGCGCATGTTCGAGCTGTTCCCGCGGCTCGAAGAGCGCCGCACGCAGCGCGCGATGACCATGTCTGGCGGCGAGCAGCAGATGCTCGCCATCGCCCGGGCGCTGATGAGCCGGCCCAAGCTGTTGCTGCTGGATGAGCCGAGCCTGGGCCTGGCGCCGATCGTGGTGAAACAGATCTTCGCCACCCTGCGGGAACTGGCGAAAACCGGGATGACCATTTTCCTCGTCGAGCAGAACGCCAACCATGCGTTGAAACTGTCTGACCGGGCGTACGTGATGGTCAACGGCGAGATCCGCCTGACGGGCACCGGCAAGGAGCTGCTGGTGAACGAAGAAGTGCGTAACGCTTACCTCGGCGGTCACTGATCGTTTGAAGTTGTTCACAAGCCCCGATGCGTGAGTGTCGGGGCTTTTTTGCGTTTGCTCGTTCACTGAAAACCAGGACTTTCGGGAAATTGTGGAAAACAAAATCGCCAACCTGCCAAAGCGCGACATAAAGCCGCTGCAAATGGCTGTTTTTCCACAGTTTTGACTTGTCCCCGTTTGCTGTGGAGCTGGCTGTGAATAACGTGGGTGTAGCTGGCTAAAAGCCTTTGAAACCGTGGCTTTCAGCGCTGTGGTTGTTTTTTGATCAGTGTGTTTTTGCTGAGGGGCAGGCCTGTTTGTCAACCTTTTTATGGGGGCGCAAAACAGCGCGGATGGCTGTGGTCAATCCTGTGGATAAGTCTGTGATTAAACTCTGGAAAGACTCGGCTAAGGGCCGTAATTGCTGGCCTCGCGCAATCATGGCCATGACCGGTCGGTCGTGCAAAATGCCCTGCCCGGCACAACTGGTTGTTCAGGGTCAAGCAAAAAACTTTCCAGATCGCCCGCAAAGCCTTGTGTAGCGCGGCTTTGCGCTTTTCCACTTGCCCCCGGAAACTGTGGAAGGGCTTGTGGATAACGTGCGTGCACATGGCTACAGGCCGCGGCGCATATGGCGTAGCGGCCATTGATCAATTAATGAGCAGGATTCGGTGGTTGCCGGTTAAAGCAGGGCCGGGCATGCTGCCCGCTGATTTTCTATTCCAATGGCTGCCCCGGCAGCCGAAGCAAGGAGAACACGATGTCCAACACCCTGTTTATCACCGGCGCGACCTCCGGTTTTGGTGAAGCCTGTGCCCGTCGTTTTGCCGAGGCCGGCTGGAAACTGGTGCTGACCGGTCGTCGTGAAGAACGCCTCAATGCGCTGTGCGCCGAGCTGTCGAAGCAGACCGAAGTGCATGGCCTGGTGCTGGACGTGCGTGATCGCAAGGCGATGGAGGAGGCGATTGCCAACCTGCCGCCGTCGTTCGCCAAACTGCGTGGCCTGATCAACAACGCAGGCCTGGCGCTGGGCGTGGACCCTGCACCGAAGTGCGACCTCGACGATTGGGACACCATGGTCGACACCAACGTCAAAGGCCTGATGTACAGCACTCGTCTGCTGCTGCCTCGCCTGATCGCCCACGGTCGTGGTGCTGGCATCATCAACCTCGGCTCCATCGCCGGTAACTACCCTTACCCGGGTAGCCACGTTTACGGCGCTACCAAAGCGTTCGTCAAACAGTTCTCGCTGAACCTGCGTTGCGACCTGCAGGGCACTGGCGTACGCGTCAGCAACATCGAGCCGGGCCTGTGCGAGAGTGAGTTCTCGCTGGTGCGTTTCGCCGGCGATCAGGCGCGTTACGATGCGACCTACGCCGGTGCCGAGCCGATCCAGCCGCAGGACATCGCCGAGACGATCTTCTGGGTACTGAATGCGCCGGCGCACATCAACATCAACAGCCTTGAGCTGATGCCGGTGAGCCAGACCTGGGCCGGTTTTGCCATCGAGCGTAACAAGGCCTGATACGGTTTTGCCCTCTTCGCCAGTCTGCTGGCGAAGAGGGCAAATCGGCCAAATTCTGGCAGTAAGGTAGACTCACTCCTCAACGACCCCACCGCACCCAGCGGTTTTCAAGGTTTTTCGAGGAGTCAAAGTGAGTAACCGAGGTGAGCAGTCGCTGCTCAAACAATCGACCATCCTGATGTTGGCCGTGTCGATCGCCGGGATCGCCACCGGTTTTGTTTCGGGTTCCCAGTCCATCCTGTTCGATGGCTTTTTTTCGCTGATCGCAACCTTCATCAAAGTCCTGATGCTGATCACCGCGAAGCTGATCGCCAAGCAAAGCAACCAGCGCTTCCAGTTCGGTTTCTGGCATCTGGAGCCGATGGTGCTTTTGATCGAGGGCAGTTTCCTGCTACTGATCGCGATCTACGCGTTTCTCAACGGTGTGTTCGGCATCATCAACGGCGGTCGTGAGATCGAACTGGGGCTGGTGATCATCTACGCGGCGGTGTTCACCGTTGTCGAGTTCGCCTACTTCTTCTACGTCCGGCACCGCAATCGCAAGCTCAAGTCGAGCCTGATCCAGTTCGACAACATCAGCTGGCTGGTGGACGCGATGTTGTCGGTGGGCCTGTTGATCAGTTTCCTCGCGGCGTTGCTGCTCAAGTCCCAGGGTTATGGCGAGTGGGCGAAGTTCGTCGACCCGCTGATTCTCATCGTGCTGGCTCTGACCATGCTGCCGCCGGCGTTCAAGATCCTCGGCCCGGCGCTGCGGGACGTGCTCGGCATTGCGCCGGACACGCTGGACGATCAGGTGCGCCAGGTGATGGACGCCGCGAAGGTCGAGCATGGTTTCGACGATTACGTGTCCTATGTGCAGAAACACGGGCGGGCGCGGTTCATCGAGATTCATGTGGTGTTGCCGGCGGATTACCGGCTGCAGAGCGTCGGCCAGCTGGATGTGCTGCGTGAGGAGATTTCCGCGAAGCTGGGCAAACCGGACGCGGCGCGCTGGCTGACCATCAGCTTCACTGGCGACCGGAAGTGGATTGCCTGACTTGGGCGAGCGCGCGGGCTCGCCACGACGTCAGCTCAGATAGTCGGCGATGCCGCGATAGCAGGTCGCCAGGTGATACGGCGTGGTCGACGGCATGTCCTTGCGGCTGACCTCGCCCTGATCGTCACGGCATTCGTGCCAGCCGCCGGCATGCAGGAAGCGCTGTTGCAGCGCCTGCAACTGGCGCAGCACCGCGCTTTCACTGCCCGGACGCAAGGTCAGGGCCCGCAGGTATTCGGCCTGGGCCCAGATGCGTTGGGTCGAATCCTTCCCGTGTCCTTGCGGATCAAGCATGGCCAGCACCGCACCGGTGTCGGCCTCGACGCCCTGTTGTTCGGTGAAGGCAAACGCACGATCCAGTGCCGCGTGCAGCTTCGACCCGCGCAGTAGCGGCGAGGATTCGAGCAGGAAATACCATTCGAACTGATGCCCCGGCTCAAACCAGTTATCCACAGCCCCCAGCGGCTTTTCCATCAACACGCCCTGTTGCGGTGCGATGAAGCGCTTGTGCATGGCTGTGCATAACTCGTTCAGCGCCTGCCGGGTCTGGGGATCTTCGCGCACGGCCAACGTGGCCAGGAAGGCTTCGGCCAGGTGCATCAGCGGGTTTTGCAGCGGGCCGGTTTCCAGCGTGATCCAGTCGCGGTCGAGGCAGGCTTCGTAGAGGCCGTCGCCCGTTGCGAATCGTCGGCCGATCACTTCCAGCGCGGCGTTGAGCGTCGATTCCACCAGCGGTTCGCGAGACTTGTCCCAATAGTGGGCGCAGGCGAACAGGATAAAGGCGTGGGTGTAGAGGTCCTTGCGCTGATCCAGCGGTTTGCCCTGCGGATCGATGCTGTAGAACCAGCCGCCGTGCTCTGCATCGTGGAAGTGCCGTTGCAGGGAACGGAACAGCGCAGCAGCGCGGACTTCGGCGTTATCCACAACCCCGATCAGGCTGGAAAACAGGTAAAGCTGCCGTGCGCAGGCCATTGCCCGGTAGCGCTGCGGTGGCAGCGGCTGATGCGCGGCGTCCAGCGCCTCGTAAGGCAACGCCATGTCGGCGTTCCAGCCCGGTCCTTGCCAGAGGGGCACGATCACGTTCAGAAAGTGCTGTTGCACTTCACCGAACAGGGTGGTCAATTCAGGCAGGGAGGTGGAGCGGGAAGCGTGGGGCATGGGCGGACGTCGTCACGGCAGGGGCGATTGCGCGACATGGTAGCAGAGAGTGGCGATCGATCGTTCCCGCGCCATGCGCGGGAACGATCAGAGGTGCCATTCAGCCGGCCAGCAACCACGCGCCCGTCACTGCCGAAGCCGCTCCGGCCAGTCGTACCAGCGGCGCAGCAGCCTGAGGCAGAAGACGAACCACCGCATAACCCGCCGCATGCAGCGCAGCCGTTGCAACCACGAAACCGGCGGCATACGCCCAAGGGCTCGACATGTCCGGCAGCTCCAGGCCATGGGCCACGCCATGGAACAGCGCAAACAGCGCCGTCGCCGCCACCGCCATCACCAGTGGCGGACGCACCGCCAGCGCCACCGCCAGACCCAGCGCCAGCACCGAGGCGGCAATCCCGCTTTCCAGCGCCGGCAGCTCCAGCCCTTCAAAGCCGAGCAGGCCGCCGATCAGCATGGTGCCGACGAAGGTGCAGGGCAGCGCCCAGCGTGCGGCGCCTTGCTGCTGCGCGGCCCACAGACCGACGGCCACCATCGCCAGCAAATGGTCAAGACCGCCGATCGGGTGGCTGATGCCGGCCACCAGGCCAGAGTCGCCGTGACCGGGGTGGGCGAAGGCCAGGGCTGGAGTCAGCAGCAGCGCGACGGCGCCGAGAATGCGTTTGAGTGTCATGGATAAGCTTCCTTGTTGATCAGTGAATCAGGCTGCGGTCAGCAGGCCCTGGCGTTCGATGAAGGCAATGATTTCTTCCAGGCCCTGACCGGTTTTCTGGTTGCTGAACACGAACGGCTTGCCGTTGCGCATGCGTTGGGTGTCGCTGTTCATCATCTCCAGCGAGGCGCCGACCAGCGGCGCGAGGTCGATCTTGTTGATTACCAGCAGGTCGGATTTGCAAATGCCGGGCCCGCCCTTGCGCGGCAGCTTGTCGCCGGCTGAAACGTCGATCACGTAGATGGTCAGGTCGGACAGTTCCGGGCTGAAGGTCGCGGAAAGATTGTCGCCACCGGACTCCACCAGAATCAGGTCCAGCCCCGGAAAGCGGCGGTTCAGTTGATCCACCGCTTCGAGGTTGATCGAGGCGTCCTCACGAATGGCGGTGTGCGGGCAGCCGCCGGTTTCCACGCCGATGATGCGTTCCGGTGCCAGCGCTTCGTTGCGCACCAGAAAGTCGGCGTCTTCGCGGGTGTAGATGTCGTTAGTCACCACCGCCAGGTTGTAGCGCTCGCGCAGCGCCAGGCACAGGGCCAGGGTCAACGCGGTCTTGCCGGAACCGACCGGGCCGCCGATGCCGACGCGCAGGGGTTGTGTGTTCATGTGATTCTCCAGATAAAAGGCCCTAGGAACGGAACAGGCGGCTGTACTGGCGCTCATGGGCCATGCACGCCAGGGACAGACCGAACGCGGCGCTGCCGAGGTGTTCGGGATTGATTCGGGTGGCGTCCTGCTGCGCCTGTTGCAGCAGCGGCAGCAGTTCGCTGGTCAGGCGCTGGGCGGCTTGCTGGCCCAGCGGCAGGGTTTTCATCAGCACCGCGAGCTGGTTTTCCAGCCAGCTCCACAGCCACGCGGCGAGTGCGTCCTGCGGGCTGATCTGCCAGGCGCGAGCCGCCAAGGCCCAGCACAGGGCCAGGTGCGGTTCGGCGCAGTGTTCGAGAAAGTCCCGCGCGGGCTGATCGAGCTCGGGCAAACCGTTGAGCAATTGCTGCAACGAGTAGCCCATCTGCCGGCTTTCCAGATGCAGTTCGCGGGTTTCGCGGCTGGCGCGGTGACTTTCGCAGAGCTTGCGCAATTCATCCCAGTGTTCGTCCGCGCCGGCCTGGCAATGGGCGAGCAGCATGGGCGCTTCGAACCGCGCGAGGTTGAGTAGCAATTGATCGCTGATCCAGCGGCGGGCGCTGTCCGGGCTGTCGACGCGGCCGTTATCCACAGCCATTTCCAGGCCCTGGGAATAGCTGTAGCCGCCAATCGGCAATTGCGGACTGGCCAGGCGCAGCAGCGCCCAGGCCGGGTTCACAAACGGACGCCGAACTGATGGAGTTTCGGCGCGTAGTTGAAGTCTTCGTCACCGTGCCGCGAGTGGTGATGGCCGCCACCGTAGGCGCCGTGTTCCGGCTGGAACGGCGCTTCGATCGATTCCACGGCGGCGCCGAGCTGTTCGAGCATCGCCTTGAGCACGTAATCGTCGAGCAGCCGCAACCAGCCGTCACCGACTTGTAGCGCGACGTGGCGATTGCCCAGGTGATAGGCGGCGCGGGTCAGTTCGAAGGCGTTGGCGCAGGTGACGTGCAGCAGTTGTTCTGGACGGGCGCAGACCCGGACGATCCGGCCATCTTCGGCTTGCAGGCACTCGCCGTCGTACAGCGGCGGCTGGCCGCGCTCCAGAAACAGTCCGACGTCTTCACCTTCGGCACTGAAACAGCGCAGGCGGCTTTTGCTCCGGGCTTCGAAGGTCAGGTGCAACTCGGCGGCCCAGACGGGTTGGGGGTCGATTCTGCGATGAATCACCAGCATCGGAAAGCTTCCAGCAGTGGACAATGCTCAGGCTAGAGCAAGGGGCTTGCCAACCGGACGAGGCGTAGGAAAACCCTGTCGGAGCCTAGTGGATGTTTCAAGATGTTGCAGGATTGTGGGGTGTTTTGGTGCATGAAGTTTTTTACATGCACCAATTTGCGGCGCAAAAAAAATCGCAGCTTCGGGCTGCGATTTTTTGCTTTCTCACTCGGTACTGCCGAGCCCTTGCCAGTGCTTCAACCCGATAAAGATGAAGCGCAGCTGCTGGGTGATCTTCGCCTGTGGCGTCAAATGTTCGGGCAGGGCTTCGGCGGGCGGATCGATGATGTCCGGCAGGGTGGCGAACACCGATTTGACGATCAGATCGGCCATCACGCTCAGGCCTTCGCGATTGAGGTGCTGGAGCTTGGGCATCAACGCCAGATCCGCCGCCAGGTCGGAGCTGATGTCCTCACGCAAACGGCCAATGGCCTGACGCACCGGCAACGATCCGCCGTACTGCTCGCGGGCCAGAAACAGGAATTGCGAACGGTTGGCGCTGACCACGTCGAGGAAGATCCGCACCGACGCATCGATGATGCCGCCCATGACGAATTCGTTGTGGCGGACCAGGCGGATGGTTTCGCGGAAGGTCTGGCCGACTTCGCTGACCAGTACCAGGCCGAGTTCGTCCATATCAGCGAAATGCCGGTAGAAACCGGTGGGCACGATGCCGGCGGTTTTCGTCACTTCACGCAGGCTCAGGCTGCCGAATCCTCGGCCGCTTTCCATCAAGTGGCGGGCAGCGTCCATCAGGGCGTTGCGGGTCTGTTGTTTCTGTTCGGCGCGGGGCAGCATCGCAAGGGTGTGTTCTTAGGCAAGACAAGCGCCGCACTCTAGCAAATCGGCTTTGTCGGCGTCGAACGGCAGCGGGGGAGATGGAGCAGGGAAATCGCGACTTCTTTATACCGGCTGCTGAAAAGTCAAAAGCCCAATCCGGGGATTGGGCTTTTTTTCCAGGCCGCCATGGGCTTAGCTCAAAGCGCTGTTGCGTTCGATCACGCGGTCACCACCACCTTCGGCCAGCGTTTGACCTTGTGGGGTTTTGTCGTAGCCGTCAGCAGCCAGGGTTTGACCTTGTGGGGTACGGTCGCCGCCGTCAGAAGCCAGAGTCTGGCCTTGTGGGGTACGGTCGCCACCGTCAGATGCCAGGGTTTGACCTTGTGGAGTGCGATCCGAACCGTCTTGAACCAGACCTTTCTCTTCCAGACGATCACGGCCGCCTTCAGCTACGGTTTGACCTTGTGGGGTTTTGTCATAGCCATCTTGAACCAGACCTTTTTCTTCCAGACGGTTGCGACCGTTTTCAGCCAGGGTCTGGCCTTGTGGAGTGCGGTCCGAGCCATCAGCGGCAACAGTCTGGCTGAACACCGAGTGGCTGGATTTCACTTGCGGGGTAGCCTGTTCGGCAGCTGGCAGGGCGAAAGCGGTGCTGGCCAGCATCGAGAGGGTAAGACTGAACAGAAGTTGGCGTTTCATGATGGGTTGCTCCTTGGGAGGGCGATAAAGTGGGTACGAGGGCAATGCTACTCTCGATAAGTCGATATAAAAGTTCATAAACACAATGGTAATAATCAACAGAATTGATTGTTCGCTTGGGAGGCTCTAGCTCGGGCGTTTCAGACGGGCCGTTTTGCACTGCGGTGGGTATTTTCCACCCACTCGCGCTCCGCAAAAGTGCGGGCCCGGTAACGCCAACTCGACCGATCGGTCAGAATGGCGACCGTTTTTCCCCCTCGAGGGGGCTTTGGATTAAACCTGCGGGCTGTTTGTCAGTCACATATTTCATGAGGGCCATCACGGCCCGCCGTTTCAGCTGCGTCGTGCCAATGGATGCAGTCGTCTTCAGGAGCTTTGTGCATGACGCGCACGCGTAAAATCTTCGCCTGGACCTTCGCCACCCTCGTGCTGCTTCTGGCAGTGCTGGTGTTGATCATCGTGTTCTTCGACTGGAACCGGATCAAACCGCCGCTCAACGCCAAAGTCTCGGAAGAATTGCATCGACCGTTCGCCATTAACGGCAACCTGTCGGTGGTCTGGCGGCGTGAACTCGACGAGGGCGGCTGGCGCGCCTGGGTGCCGTGGCCGCACGTGGTAGCCGAAGACCTGACGCTGGGCAATCCGGACTGGTCGAAGCAGCCGCAGATGGTCACCCTTAAACGGGTCGAGTTGCGCATTTCGCCGCTGGCCTTGCTGGCGCAACGGGTGACGATTCCACGGATCGACCTGACCGAACCCAATGCACAATTGCAACGTTTGGCCGACGGCCGCGCCAACTGGACCTTCAAGTTCGATCCCAAGGATCCGAATGCCGAGCCGTCGAACTGGGTGGTCGACATCGGCGCCATTGGCTTCGACAAGGGCCACGTCACCCTGGATGACCAGACCCTCAAGACCAACCTCGACCTGCTGATCGATCCGCTGGGCAAGCCGATTCCGTTCAGCGACATCGTCGGCGACAAAGCCGCGAAAACCGCACAGGACAAGGACGGCGCACCGCAGGATTACGCCTTCGGCCTGAAAGTCACCGGCCAGTACCACGGCCAGAAACTCGCCGGCCAGGGCAAGATCGGCGGCTTGCTGGCCCTGCAGGACGCGAGCAAACCGTTCCCGTTGCAAGCCCAGGCGAAGATCGGCGATACCAGCGTCGAACTCGCCGGCACCCTGACCGATCCGCTGAATCTCGGTGCGCTCGATCTGCGCCTGAAACTGGCGGGCGCCAGCCTCGGCAATCTGTATCCGCTGACCGGCGTGACCCTGCCGGACACCCCGCCTTATGCCACCGACGGCCATTTGATCGCCAAGCTGCATGAGCCGGGCGGCGCGCAATTCCGCTATGAACAGTTCAACGGCAAGATCGGCAGCAGCGACATTCATGGCGATCTGGCCTACGTCGCCAGCCAGCCACGGCCCAAGCTGAGTGGCGCGCTGCTGTCCAATCAACTGCTATTCGCCGACCTCGCGCCGCTGATCGGTGCCGACTCCAATGCCAAGCAGAAGGCCCGTGGCGGCGAAAGCAAGCAGCCGGCGGACAAGGTGTTGCCGGTGGAAGAGTTCAAGACCGAGCGCTGGCGCGACATGGACGCCGACGTCGAATTCACCGGCAAACGCATCGTCCACAGCGAGGAACTGCCGTTCACCGACCTCTATACCCACCTGAAACTCAACGACGGCGAACTAAGCCTGGAGCCGCTGCGTTTCGGCGTGGCCGGTGGCAACCTCGACGCGCAGATTCGCCTCAACGGGCGCACCGAGCCGCTGGAAGGCCGGGCCAAATTGACCGCGCGCAAGTTCAAGCTCAAACAGCTGTTCCCGACCTTCGAACCGATGAAGACCAGTTTCGGCGAGCTCAACGGCGATGCTGATATTGCCGGTCGCGGCAACTCGGTGGCCAAACTGCTGGGCGGCGCCAACGGCAATCTGAAAATGCTGATCAACGACGGCGCGATCAGTCGCGAGTTGATGGAGCTGGCAGGGCTCAACGTCGGCAACTACGTGGTCGGCAAGATCTTTGGCGACAAGGAAGTGAAGATCAACTGCGCGGCGGCGGACTTCGACATCAAGACCGGCCTGGCGAGTACGCGGCTGTTTGTGTTCGATACCGAGAACGCAATCATCTACATCGACGGCACGGCGAACATGGCCACCGAGCAACTGGATCTGACGGTGACGCCGGAATCCAAAGGCTGGCGTTTGATTTCCCTGCGTTCGCCGCTGTACGTGCGTGGCAAATTCATCAAGCCGGATGCCGGGGTGAAAGCAGTGCCGCTAATGTTGCGCGGGGCAGGGATGGTGGCATTGGGCGTGATCGCTGCACCGGCGGCGGGACTGCTGGCGTTGGTGGCGCCGAGTGGTGGCGAGCCGAACCAGTGCGCGCCGTTGCTGGAGCAGATGAAGGCGGGCAAGGCACCGGTGACCGTCAAACCCACCAAGTAATCGCTGCAACCCGATCGTTCCCACGCAGAGCGTGGGAACGATCGGTCAGCGGGGGAGCGGGGATTAGAGGTCTTTCAGGATATCGGCCATGTCATCCGCATGCTCTTCTTCCTGAGCCAGGATGTCTTCGAAGATCCGCCGCGTGGTCGGATCCTTTTCGCCGATGTACTGGATGATCTCGCGGTAGCTGTCGATGGCGATCCGTTCGGCCACCAGGTCTTCGTAAACCATTTCCTTCAAGGTGTTGCCGGCCACGTATTGCGCGTGGGACATCTTCGACAGCAGGTCAGGGTTGAACTCGGGCTCGCCGCCCAGTTGCACGATGCGCTCGGCCAGACGGTCGGCGTGTTCGGCTTCCTGAGTGGCGTGCTCGAGGAACTCGTCGGCGGCGACGTTGGCTTTCAGGCCGTTGGCCATGAAGTAGTGGCGCTTGTAGCGCAAGACGCAGACCAGTTCAGTGGCCAGCGATTCGTTGAGCAGGCGCAGCACTTCTTCACGGTTGGCGCTGTAGCTTTCGGTCACTGCGCCGTTTTCCACGTGCTGGCGTGCGCGCTCGCGCAGGGTTTGAACATCAGACAAATGCAGGTCACTCATTTCAGTCTCCTGGAGGCTAATCCGATTGGCGTCACGTTCTGCTGACGTGATCGTTACCAGGTTGTGAGTGATGAACGCTGCAAAAAGTTTTGTCGGATTCAGCGCGGGACATGCCCGGAAAGCAGCGCCTCTTCGCGCAGCCAGGCAAAAAACGCTTTCACCGGTGGATGCCGCTCGCGGCCCGGCACGCACAGCGCGCTGTAACCGGCGCCGTCGACCTGCACTTCACCTTTGTACGGCACCAGCAGACCGCTGGCGACGCTCTCCGACACCAGAATATTGCTCGCCAGCACCAGCCCCTGTCCGGCAATGGCCGCTTGCAGGGCGTAATGCTCTTCGTCGTATTCGCGGACGGCCGGATGCTGATTCAGCCAGTTCTCGCCTGACTGCGCGCACCATGCCTCCCAGCCGTGGGCGTAGAGCTTTGAGTTGTGCCAGCGCACGCTGATCAGCGCCGGGGTGCGGCGGGCGGCCAGCGCCACTTGTTCCGGCGAGCCGTACACGCCGAACGATTCGTCGAACAGGCACAACCCGTAGAGGTTCGGGTAATCGTCGAGGCTGTAGCGCAGCACCAGATCGACGCTGGCGTCCTGATGCAGGTCGATGACTTCGCAATGGGTGTCAAGTCGCACATTGATGTTCGGATGCTTCGCGTAAAACCGCCCGAGTCGCGGCACAAGCCACAGCGCGGCGAACGCGGCGGTGGTCGACAGCGTCAGGCTGCTGCCGCTGCGTTTCGGGCGCAGGGTGTCGACGCTTTGCGCCACCTCCAGAAATGCCCCATGCAGGCTGCGAAATAGCCGCTCGCCGCCCTCGGTCAGGCGCACCTGACGCGGCAGGCGTTCGAACAGCGCCACGCCGAGCCAGTCCTCCAGCGAGCGGATCTGATGGGAAATCGCCGTCGGCGTCACCGCCAGTTCTTCGGCGGCCGCCTTGAAGCTCAACAGGCGTGAGGCTGATTCGAACGCGCGCAGGGCGGTCAGGGGCAAGGCAGCAAACATGAAAACTCCACGGATGAAATCAGTTCATCCCGACTGATTTTTGCTCATTTGAGGCAATGACTGAATGGCAGCAATCTGGCGCCACACCGTCACTCAAGTCTAGTCCCAAGGAGATTCAGATGAGCAAGATTCTTGCGATCCATGCCAGCCCTCGTGGTGAGCGTTCCCATTCGCGGCGCTTGGCGGAGAGCTTTCTCAGCGCCTGGCAAGTCCGTTATCCACAGACTCAGGTTACCCGCCGCGAGGTTGGGCGTACGTTGATTCCGGCGGTGAATGAAGCGTTTGTCGCAGCGGCGTTTTACCCGGAGCCCGAAGCGCGTCCGTTGACGATGCAGGCCGATCTGGCGCTCAGCGATCAGCTGGTGGGCGAGTTGTTCGATCACGACCTGCTGCTGATTTCCACGCCGATGTACAACTTCAACGTGCCCAGCGGCCTCAAGGCCTGGGTCGATCAGATCGTGCGGTTGGGCCTGACGTTCGACCATACGCTGGACAACGGCATTGCCCAGTACACGCCGCTGTTGCACGGCAAGAAGGCGCTGATCGTCACTAGTCGCGGAGGTTTCGGATTCGGCCCGGGTGGTGAGCTGGAGGCGTTGAACCACGCTGACCCATGGTTGCGCACCGCGCTGGGCTTCATCGGCATCAACGATGTCACGGTGGTCGCCGCCGAGGGCGAGGAATCCGCCGAGCGCACCTTTGCGGTGTCGGTGGCCGAGGCCGAGCAGCGCTTGCTCAACCTGGCCCGGGAGTTCTAGGTGGCCTGGCTGTTTCTGCTGATCGCGGCCGGGTTCGAGGTCACCTTCGCCATGGGCATGAAGTACGCCGAAGGTTTCACCCGGCTCTGGCCGTCGCTGATTACCGTGGTTGCGGCGGTGGGCGGGGTGTACTTCCTGACCCTGGCGATGCGCGAGTTGCCGGTGAGCATCGCCTATCCGATCTGGACCGCCATCGGCTCGCTCGGCACGGTGTTTCTCGGTTTCGCGCTGCTGGGCGAGAGCCTGACGCTGGTGAAGTTGTTGTCGGTGGGGCTGATTGTGGCGGGGGTGGTGGGGCTGAAGTAGGCTGGTCGTGGAGTTGTCATCATCGAGGAGGATGCTTGGCGGGCGTTTTGCACGCCCAGCATCCACTCACCGACCACAAGGATGTTTGCCCATGTCGCAAGATTCGGCCACACGTTATCCACTGGTGCTGGTGCCGGGAATGCTCGGTTTCATCCGTCTGGTGCTGTACCCGTACTGGTACGGGATCATCAAGGCGTTGCGCCGGGGTGGTGCAACGGTGATCGCGGTGCAGGTGTCGCCGCTCAATTCCACCGAAGTGCGCGGCGAGCAGTTGCTGACGCGCATCGATGAAATCCTGCGTGAGACCGGTGCGGCCAAGGTCAATCTGTTCGGCCATAGCCAGGGCTCGCTGACGGCGCGTTATGCGGCGGCCAAGCGACCGGATCTGGTGGCTTCAGTCACATCGGTGGCCGGGCCCAATCACGGTTCGGAACTGGCCGACTATCTGGCGAAACACTATCCGGCGGACAGCGCCAAGGGCCGCATTCTGGAAGCGCTGTTGCGTTTTATCGGCTGGCTGATGGCGCTGCTGGAAACCGGTTACCACGGGCCGAAACTGCCGGTGGATATTCACGCCTCGCACCATTCCCTGACCACCGAAGGCGTGGCCCTGTTCAATCAGCGTTATCCACAGGGCTTGCCTGATACCTGGGGCGGGCAGGGGCCGGAAGAGGTCAACGGCGTGCGTTATTACTCGTGGTCCGGCACCTTGCAACCGGGCAAGACCGATCGCGGTGGCAACCTGTTCGACGGCACCAACCGCAGTTGCCGGTTGTTCGCCAAAACCTTCGTGCGCGAGCCGGGGCAGTGCGACGGCATGGTCGGACGCTACAGCTCGCACCTGGGCACGGTCATCGGCGATGACTACCCGATGGATCACTTCGACATCGTCAACCAGTCGCTGGGACTGGTCGGCAAAGGCGCGGACCCGGTGCGGCTGTTCGTCGAGCATGCGGCGCGGTTGAAAGCCGCCGGGGTCTAGGCGGCGCTCGGAGTGCGGGAGCGACCGAGGACGGTGGTCCAGCGCTCGGAAAGAATCACCCCGCCCAGCGTCAGCAAGCCACCGACCAGGTGATACATCGCCAGTTGTTCCTTCAACACCACCGCTGCAATCAGCGCCGTGATCAACGGCAGCAGGTTGAAGAACAGCGTGGTCCGGCTCGGGCCAAGGCGCTGTACGGCCTGCATCCAGGCCAGCGGCGCGAGCATCGAGGCCAGCAGGCACGCGTACAGCACCAGCGGAATGTTCTGCAGGGTCAGGCCGGTTTTCGGTGAAGCCGCGTACAGCGGAAATAGCACCACCACCGCCACCAGCACCTGCAAATACAGCAACACCAGCGGCGGCAGGCGTAGCTGCCATTTTTTCAGCAGGGTGCTGTAGATCGCGTAGGCGAGGGTGGCGATCAGCATCATCGCGTCACCCAGGTTCACCCCGTGTTGCAGCAGTGCGCCGAGGCTGCCGGACGACACCACCACCAGCACGCCGGCGAATGACAGCACCGCACCGACCAGCGCGCCGGCGGTCAGGCGCTGGCCGAGGCTGATGATCGCCATGGCCAGCGACATCAACGGCATCAGCGAGAGGATGATGCCCATGTTGGTGGCGCTGGTCATGGTCGCGGCGAAGTAGGCCAGGCTCTGATAGACCGCCATGCCGAGTACGCCGAGGATGAAAATTTTGCCAAGGTTCGGGCGGATCTGCGGCCAGTGCGCAATTACTTTTTTGAGCATGAACGGCGTGAACAGCAGGCCGGCGAGCAGCCAGCGGTAGAAGCCGATCTCGGCGGGGAAGATTGCACCGACCGCGAGTTTGTTGATCACGGTGTTGCCGGCCCAGATGAAAATCGCCAGCAGGGGAAACGCGTATTGCATGGGAGGAGAAACCAGTACGTTGATGAATGGTGATTATCCCCTGTCTGGATGCAGGCCTATACTGCGAACCGGACAACCCGCCCCTGATTCCGGACAGCATGAACAGTAAACATATCGATCTGCTGGACTTCAGCGAACTGCCGTCGGCGGTGTATTTCCGCTATGCCGACTTCAACGCCCATGAATACGCCGCACCGCACCGCCATCCGTGGGGCACGCTGGAATACGCGGCCCACGGCGTGTTGCACATGGATGTCGACGGCAGCCGTTTCATGTCGCCGCCGCAGTACGCGGTGTGGGTGCCGCCGCAGGTGGAGCACAGTTTCTACAGCCATCAACCGGTCAACTATCGGGCGGTGTGCCTGGCGCCGGATGTCTGTTCCGATTTGCCGGCGCAGGCCTGCACCCTGGCGATCAGCGACATTCTCAAGGCGATTCTCAAGGACTTCGCCGCTCGTGATGTGAAGATCCCCGCGTTCGAAGCCGACCAGCGTCTGGCCCAGGTGCTGGTGGATCAATTGCGCCAGGCGCCGGTTCACCAATGCTATCTGCCCTACGCCAGCAGCCCCGGATTGCTGACCATCCTCGAAACCCTGCAGGCCGAGCCCGGCAACAACCAGCCGCTGGCGCACTGGGCGGCGCAGGTGCATGTCAGCGAGCGTACCCTGGCCCGGCAATTCGTGCGGGAGCTAGGGATGAGTTTCGGCGAGTGGCGCCAGCGGCTGCGTTATCTCGCGGCCATCGAGGCGCTGGAGTCGGCGCGCAGCGTGCAGGAGATCGCTTTCGATCTCGGCTACAGCAGCGGCTCGGCCTTCATCGCCATGTTTGCCCGGCAGGCTGGATGTACCCCGGAGCAGTATCGGCGCAGCCATCTTGAGGCTAGGAAGGTGTAACAAGCTTTGACTACACTCCAGCAGAGGCCACCTCCATCGAGGCGGCGCCAAGGAGAAAACTCCATGAAGATGCTGCGTGTCCCTTTGTTGATGATCGGTCTGCTGCTGTGCTCCCAGGGTTTCGCCGCCACGGCGCAACAGAACAAGATGACCACCTGCAACGCCGACGCCACGGCCAAGAGCCTCAAGGGCGACGAGCGCAAAGCCTTCATGAGCACCTGCCTCAAGGCAGCCCCGGCGGCCAACGACGCCAAGGCCCTGACCCCGCAGCAGGAAAAGATGAAAACCTGTAATGCCGATGCCAAGACCAAGGCGCTGACGGGTGATGCGCGCAAGACGTTCATGAGTGATTGTCTGAAGAAAAAATAAGATCGACAGATCGCAGCGAGCGGCAGGGCATCCGCTCGCTTCGGCGCCGGATCGCTGGCAGACTGCCAATCCTTTTACGCCGTTCGTTTTGAGGCTGTATGCCAACGTTTTCTGAGCGTCATGTAGTGTTCTGGGTCAGTTGCATCATCATTTTCGGCGGTCTGTTGCTGGTGTTGCCATTGCGTCTGCTGCCCAGTCTGCTGGCTGGGTTGCTGGTGTTCGAACTGGTCAACATGCTCACCCCGCAACTACAACGTCTGATCGAAGGCCGGCGCGCGCGCTGGCTGGCGGTGGCGCTGCTGGGCACGCTGGTGGTGAGTGTGCTGGCGCTGATCTTTGCCGGGGCCATCAGTTTCCTGCTGCACGAGGCGGAAAACCCCGGGGCTTCCCTCGATAAATTCATGGGCGTGGTCGACCGCGCGCGCGGGCAACTGCCGCCGTTTCTCGACAGCTACCTGCCGGCCAGTGCCGCCGAGTTCCGTGTGGCCATCGGTGAATGGGCGAGCAAACACCTGTCCGACCTGCAACTGGTGGGCAAGGACGCGGCGCACATGTTCGTGACGCTGCTGATCGGCATGGTGCTGGGCGCGATCATCGCCTTGCAGCGCGTGCCGGACGTCACCAAGCGCAAGCCGCTGGCGGCCGCGCTGTTCGACCGTCTGCACTTGCTGGTTCAGGCGTTTCGCAACATCGTGTTCGCGCAGATCAAGATTTCCCTGCTCAACACCTTCTTCACCGGGATTTTCCTGGCGGTGATCCTGCCGATGTTCGGGATCAAGCTGCCGCTGACCAAGACCCTGATCGTGCTGACGTTCCTGCTCGGTCTGCTGCCGGTGATCGGCAATCTGATGTCGAACACGCTGATCACCATCGTCGGCCTGTCGCTGTCGATCTGGGTGGCGATTGCGGCGCTGGGTTATCTGATCTTTATCCACAAGCTGGAATACTTTCTCAACGCGCGCATCGTCGGCGGGCAGATCAGTGCCAAGTCCTGGGAGTTGCTGCTGGCAATGCTGGTGTTCGAGGCCGCGTTCGGCCTGCCGGGGGTGGTGGCGGGGCCGATCTATTACGCGTATCTGAAGAGTGAGTTGAAGCTGGGCGGGATGGTTTGATCCAGGCTTGATCGTTCCCACGCTCTGCGTGGGAATGCCTCAATGGACGCTCTGCGTCCGCTTTGGGACGCAGAGCGTCCCGGGCTGCATTCCCACGCAGAGCGTGGGAACGATCTTCGTGCGGTGTCAGTTCACCGAGCCATAGCGTTTCATGGCTTCAATCGCCAGACCGCTACCAATGCTGCCAAAGATATTCCCTTCCACATGCCGCGCGTTCGGCAGCATCGCCGAGACGCTGTTGCGCAGTGCCGGAATACCGCTCGAACCACCGGTGAAGAACACCGTATCAACCTGACCCACCGCCACATTGGCGTCCGCCAGCAACTGGGTGACGCTGCCGCGCACGCGCTCGAGCTGCGACTCGATGGCCGATTCGAACAGCGCCCGGGTCAGTTCCACGCTCAGGCCCGACTCGATGCGATCCAGCGGCACATGACGGCTGTCGTTGTGGGTCAGCTGGATCTTGGTTTCTTCCACTTCCATCGCCAGCCAGTGCCCGGCGCGCTGCTCGATCAGTTTGAACAGACGGTCGATGCCGCCGGTGTCCTCGATGTCGTAGCGCATGCTGCCCAGAGCCAGGGTCGATTTCTGCGAGTACACCGAGTTGATGGTGTGCCAGGTCGCCAGGTTCATGTGGTGGCTGGTCGGCATGAACGCGCCGCTTTTCATGCGGCTGCCATAGCCGAACAGCGGCATCAGGCCTTGCAGGCTCAACTGTTTGTCGAAGTCGGTCCCGCCGATGTGCACGCCGCCGGTGGCGAGAATGTCATCGTGACGGTTATCCACACCGCGACGCTCGGGCGACAGGCGCACCAGCGAGAAGTCCGACGTACCACCGCCGATGTCGACGATCAGTACCAGCTCTTCCTTTTCGATGGTCGACTCGTAGTCGAAGGCCGCGGCAATCGGCTCGTACTGGAACGAAACGTCCTTGAAGCCGAGCTTGCGCGCCACTTCCACCAGGGTGTCTTCGGCTTCCTGGTCGGCCAGCGGATCGTCGTCGACGAAGAACACCGGACGGCCCAGCACCACCTGCTCGAACTCACGACCGGCGGCCGCTTCGGCGCGGCTCTTGAGCTGGCCGATGAACAGCCCGAGCAAGTCCTTGAACGGCATCGCGGTGCCGAGGACGCTGGTGTCGTGCTTGATCAGCTTGGAACCGAGCAGGCTCTTGAGCGAGCGCATCAGCCGGCCTTCGTAGCCTTCCAGGTATTCGTGCAGCGCCAGGCGACCGTAAACCGGGCGGCGCTCCTCGATGTTGAAGAAGACCACCGACGGCAGGGTGATCTTGTCGTCTTCCAGCGCGATCATCGTTTCCACGCCGGGGCGCAGCCAGCCGACGGTGGAGTTGGACGTGCCGAAGTCGATGCCGCAGGCACGGGCTGGAGAGGCGTCTTTCATGGTCTTTCGGTTCCGGTCAAAAAAACGGCCGCGCAGTGTATGTCAGTGCGCGACAGATTCGAAGGCCGGTCATCTGCTATTTCACGACTAAGCTTGCTTGAAACTCGCCGCTTTGCCCCAAACTTGCTGGCATGGGCCGGCAGACATACCGGCGGTCGCAAGAACCGCCGTCCACTGCCGATAAACTTCTGCTGCGCCACCCGGTCACAAACTTGAGATCGGTCAACCCGGCACGCGCGAATAGGCGCATGCTGGGATCGGCGCGAAATCGATAACGGATGGTGATTCCTTCGATGGACTTCAAAGACTATTACAAGATACTCGGCGTGGAGCCGACGGCTGACGACAAGGCAATCAAGGCTGCCTATCGCAAGCTGGCGCGCAAATACCACCCCGATGTCAGCAAGGAAAAAGACGCTGAGGCCAAGTTCAAGGACGCCTCGGAAGCCTATGAAGCGCTGAAAAGTGCCGACAAACGCGCCGAATACGACGAACTGCGTCGTTATGGTCAGCACGGCCAGCCGTTTCAGGGCCCACCTGGCTGGCAGAGCCGTGGCGGCTTTGGCGGCGGCGGTGGCGACACCGGCGACTTTTCGGACTTCTTCAGTTCGATCTTCGGCAATCGCGGCCCCGGTTTCGGTGGCGGCGCTGGCCGGCAATCCCGCAGCGCCGGACGGCGAGGGCAAGACGTGGAACTGGAACTGCCGATCTTTCTGGAAGAGACGCTTTCGAACGAATCGAAAAAGATCAGCTTCCAGGTTCCGCAATACAACGGTTCGGGCCAGCACGTCAGCAACACCAGCAAGAGCCTGAACGTGAAGATCCCGGCCGGCGTGGCCGACGGCGAGCGTATTCGCCTCAAGGGCCAGGGCGCACCGGGCATCGGTGGCGGCGCCAATGGCGATCTGTACCTGACCATCCGTTTCGCGCCGCACCCGAAATTCGACGTTGAAGGCGAAAACCTGATCATCACCCTGCCGCTCGCTCCCTGGGAGCTGGCGCTGGGCGCCGAAGTGGCCGTGCCGACCCTCACCGGCAAGATCAACCTCAAGGTCCCGGCCGGCAGCCAGAACGGCCAGCGCATGCGTGCCAAGGGCCATGGCTTGCAGAACAAGGCCGGCGAACGCGGTTATCTGTTCGTCCAGCTGAAGGCCGTGATGCCGAAAGCCAACGGCGATGACGTCAAGGCGCTGTGGCAGGAACTGGCGAAGAAGGCCGCCTTCAATCCGCGAGAGAACTTCTGATACTGACGACGGAGTAGCCCATCATGAGCAGCCCCCTGATCGTTCAACTGGACATGGCAGAATTCTGTGAGGCGGCCGACCTGTCGGACGTCTACGTGATCGAAATCGTCGAGCACGGCATCCTCGAACCTCAGGGCGCGCAGCCCCGGGAATGGCGCTTCACCGACTACGAACTGGCCCTGGCCAAACGCGCCGCCAAGCTGCGGCGCGACCTTGACCTGGAATGGGAAGGCGTCGCCCTGGCGCTGGACCTGCTGGAAGAAGTGCAGGAGCTGCGGGCCGAGAACCGCATGCTCCGTCAGCGTCTGGCGCGGCTGGTGGTCGAGTAGCGCTTCAAACCTGTCTGGGCAGCGTCACGCTGAACAGCGTTCCGTCGGCTTCGCTTGAACTGACTTCGATCGCCCCGCCGTGGGCGGTCACCACTTCCTTGACGATGAACAGGCCCAGACCGAGGCTGGTCGACGGCTGGCCGAGTTCTTCGTCGGCACTGCGCACCAATGGATCGAAAATCGTGCCGATGGCCTCTTCGGGGATGGGGTTGCCGTAGTTTTGCACGCTCAGGTGAACGCTTCCCGAATCGCCCCGCAGCGTCACCAGAACTTCCCGCGGGTCTGAACCATGCTGCAAGGCATTGCCGATCAGATTTTGCAGCAATTGATCGATCCGTCCGGCATCCCAGACGCCGCGGGTGTCGCCCTCGGTTTTCAATGTCGGATCACATTCCGGATTGCCGGCGCAGGCTTCGGCGATGGCTGCTCGCGCCGCGTCGGCCAGGTCCATCGGTGCCGGTTCGATCGGCAGGCTTCTGCCCAGGCGGCTGCGCACCAGTTCCAGCAGGTCGCTGACCATCGCCGCCATGTGCCGCGCGCCTTGCTTGATGTTCAGCGCACAGGTCAGCGCATCGCCTTCAAGCGCTGTTTTGCGCATCAGCAATTCGGTTGACATGCTGACCGCTTGCAGCGGCGCGCGCAGGTCGTGACCGAGGATCGCGAGGAAAATGTCCCGCGAGCGGTTGACCTGCTCGGCGTAGGCGGCCGTCGATTCGGCCAGGGCTTCATCAATGGCTTCGTTGAAGCGGATCATGTCCTGAAAATACGCCATGTCCGGGGATTCCAGACTGCCGACCCAGAGGCGGATCACGCAGGCACGCAAATGGCGGAACTCCGATGTCATCTGCACCAGATCAAACCCGACGGTATGCCGCAACTCGCCATGGCTGGCGCCGGCCTCGTCCAGGCTTGGGGTTTTCTCCGGGCCTTCGCCCTTGGCCTTGGCGATTTGTTCGCTGGCGGTCTGTGCGGTGTCCATGTCGCGCGCGGCGGCCAGCAGGATCGCCCGGGCATGATCACGCAACGCTGCCCGATCCATGGTGTCGGCCGCCGGAGTGATGGTCCTGGCGAACTGTTCCCATTCCTCGACGATGTGATCCGCGTGTTGCCGGATGAATTCGGATAAACGCATGTCCGGGTTCCTGGAAATTCAAGGCGGGGCGTTCGAATATTAGCCCCTTTGCGCGGGAATGAAAGCGCCGCTTGGAGCTGAAATTTTCGCTGACAACCCGCCGTGCCACGATACATATCTACCGCAGCCACAGAGGCTTGCCATGGTCTGCTTTCGCTCCATTTCAAGGAGCGAAACCATGTCCGGAATCCCTGTCACCCGATCATCACCCGATAACGCCCCCCTCCCGCCAGTTCCGCGCGCGACGCAAAGTCTGCACGCCGATTTCCTTCAGAAAGCCAGTCCGGACTGGCTGATCAATGCCTCGGCTCGGCAGCGGGAAGGGTTGAACAGTGCCGATCCCGCCGCACCTGACTGGTACAGGCGCGCATCGCGCGAACAACGCAAAGCCGTGGGCGATGCCTTGACCGCCAGCCTCGCCGCCCAGACTCGTCTGGACAAGGCCATGTCAAACTTTCAGGACATCGACAGCTTCGCCGCGCCGTTGCTGGCCAAGGCCCTCAAGGACCGTTTCAACGTGACGCTGGACGTCAGCAAGACCTGGCTGGTGCTGAACAAACCGGTGGAGATCGGGATTTTTGCCATCGATATCGATTTCTTCGAAGTCCTGAAGCTGCCTTTGTTGCAAGCGTCGCTGCACAACTTCGAAGCCCGAGAATGCAAAAACGGGGCTTTTCATGAAACATCGGGATTTCGCAGTGAAACCTCGACACCCGGCACGCTTGCGCCGTTGAACACATCCTTGACCGTCGAGCAATTCACCGGCCTGTGCCGCTCGCTGGACATCGGGGCGAAATACCAGGCTTACCTCAAGGATTTCCTGCACCCCAGGGACGCGGTGGCCGAGCACGTGCTGCGCGACAAATTCATCGACGCCCATAAAACCGCTTTGCGTGCAGCTGCGGAACTGGCGTTGGTCAAGGGTGATATCGGCCGTGAGGATTACGCCTCGATTCGATCGATCCTCAACGGCGAACTGGCACCGCGTCAGGGCCAGCGGCAAATCTGGTTCCGTGATCTGGGCCTGATGGGCCGGCGCATGACCGGCTGTGTAATGTTCACGATCTGCGAGAAGTATCGCTACAGCGACGACGCGATCCTGTACATCCCGGGTGATCCCTACCACCCGCTCAAACGCTACAAGGGGCGGGAAATCGCGACGATGTTCAAGCAGCGGTTCACCGCTCCCGATGCGACTCAGGCTCATCCTGCAGACCCCAATAGCTACCAGCGGTTTTTCAGCCAGTTCGTCGCGTATGCCGACCGACCGCGCTACTTCGGCCAGTTCACCGACGACACGCCGAACCGCACGTTTTCGCAGAGACTCGCTCCTTACGAGCCGCTGCTCAATGAGTTTTTCAAGGCACTCAATCCAATCAACGCGGCACTGATCGGCATTCACGAGTTGCCGCCTGCGCCGCCGGTCGAACAGGTGCCCAACGCAGATCCGTATCTGAACCCGGTTGACCTGTCGCGCAAGGGCGGCGGGATCTGGTCGGACAACATCGATCTGTGGGGTTACCAGTTCGAGCAGCATCGCGAACGGCTGATCGCCGATGCTCGCAGCCACGCCGTGCCCACGGCGGATGTCGACGCCAAAGTGCGCTCGGAGAAGCTCGCCACATTGTTGAACATCGGGATGCTGGTGCTGATGGGCGTCTCGATGTTCGTGCCGGTACTGGGCGAAGTGATGATGGTGGTGATGGCCGGGCAACTGCTCGAAGAAACCCTTGAAGGCGCCATCGAGTGGAGCGAGGGTGATCGCAAGGCCGCCAAGGCGCATCTGATCGATGTCGCGCAGAATCTGGCGTTGATTGCCTTGATGGCGGGCGCCGGCAAAGGGCTCGCCCGGCTGACCGCCGCCCGATCGACACCGGTCATCGAGAACCTGCACCAAGTGGAAATGCCGGACGGCACGACTCGCTTGTGGAAGCCTGATCTGAGTGGCTACGAGAGTCCGGTCACACTGGACGAGAATGCTGTACCGAATGCGCTGGGGCAGTACGAGTCGGGAGAAAAAACCTGCATACGCCTCGATGGCAAGACTTATCAGCAGACTTACGACGAGTCGCTCAAAGCCTGGCGCATCCAGCATCCGAGCGATCCGCAGGCCTATCAGCCACCCTTGACGCACAACGGCGCCGGCGCATGGCGATATACCCTGGAACGCCCGCAGGTCTGGGACCGGTTGACGCTGTTGCGGCGTATCGGCCACCGCACTGCCCCGTTCTCTGACGAGCAATTATTGACGATGGCCGATGTCGCCGATGTCAGCGACAACGCCTTGCGCAAGATGCACCTGGACAACGCCTTGCCGCCGCCGGAACTGGCGGATGCCATGCAACTGTTCAACGCCGAGCGCGATGCCGGATTGATCGTCGAACAGGCAGCCGGCACACAGGCAGTCGACAGTCGACTCATGCATCTGTTGCCGCTGCTTCCCGACATGCCGCGCTGGCCGTTCGGGCGCAGGCTGCAGATCTTCGACAGCCCGGACTTCTCGGGGCGGGCAATCGGTTACGGGACGAAACGCGGCGGCAAGGCGCCGATCCGGATCAGCCGGGCCGAGGTGCTGAACGGTGAGCTGCCGGCCCGGATACTCGCGGCACTGGATGAGGCAGAGACAGTGCGTCTGCTGGGTGGCGAGCCTGCACGGGTTCGCGCATCGAGGGCACAGGAGTTCTCCAGACAAATTGCCGACTACGCCCGCGCGCACCAGCCCGCGTTGTTCGACCGTCTTCTCAAGGCAAACGATCCAGTCGACCCTCGGGCGGCGAAGCTGCAACGAGTCGTCCCCGGGTTGACCGGGCGAGAGGCAACGGCAGCATTGGGACAGGCCGATGCCGAAGAGCTGGCGCGACTGGACAGCGCCGCGAAGGTCCCGTCGCATTTGCAGGAACTCGGTCGCTGGTATCGCCAGCAGGGACGCCTGACCCGGGCTCTGGCCGGGTTGCGCAGTGAAACGATGGCCTCGCCCGACAGTCGTCATCTGGCGTTGCAGACATTGGGTCGGCTGCCGGGCTGGTCCGATGACGTGCGTCTGGAAATCCGCGAGGGCAGTATCAGCGGGCCGATGCTGGATGCCATCGGCAGCGAAACGGCCTCTGCGCACAAGTATCTGGTCAAGCATGGAGATGCCTTTCAAGCCGACAATGAGCGTGGTGAGCCGCTCAATAGCATTCCCCACACGGGTGATAACTTTTTCAGCTCGTTGATGCATGCCTTGCCCGATCCGGCACGTCATGCGTTGGGTTTTCCGAGTGTCGGGCAGAGCATCGAGTTGCAAAACGCGATCATTGAGCGAGCGCTCGCCGAGCGCAGTCAGTCGGCCCGGATTCTGCGTGCGGGCGCGGCAGAAAAACCATGGTTCAAACCGCCGCAACGCATTGCCCCCAAACTGCTCGGTTATCCCGCCAGCGGCGATGGACCGGGGCCGAACCCGGCGTTGACCGGTCATGTCCAGAGCGTCTACCCGGGGCTGACCGATGTTCAGGCCCGCGGCTTCATTCTCGAGCAATGGCGGCTGGGCAAGACCGACCAACAGATCTTTCATCTGCTCAACAACCGGTTGAGCGAGTGGCGGGAGCTGGAAACAACACTCGATCAGTGGATGATGTCGCAGAACCTGCGCCTGCGCAGTGCCCGCGACGAGTTCGTCAGCGTGGTGCAAAACATCAAGGACTGTTGGCGCAATGCACCGTTGGCCGAACACGATCCGCGAGCGGCCCGCCTGACGCTGATCAGTGACGCGCCACTGCCGTCATTGGCGGCGGACTTCTCCCATGTTCGCGAACTGACGTTGCGCGTTCCGGTCGTGGGCGACACGCTTGCGGCGTTTCCCAATGTCGAGAAACTGGCACTGACCGCGCGCGTTGCGGAATTCGACAAAGTGCTCGCGACCTTGAAAACCCTGCGTCACATGACCCGTCTGAAACTCTCCACTCCGATTACCGGGCAAGTGGCGACACGGCTTCGGGAGCTGACCCGGCTCGAAGAGCTGGAGCTGCACTGTTCCTCTGGAGGCATGAATCCGGTGGTACCCATGACGCTCGACGTCGGCGGCCTGCGCCAACTGCGCAGGCTGGAAATCGGCAGTCCGCATATGCACCAATGGCCACACGGTGTTCTGGATTTGCCACGGCTGGAGCGCCTGAACCTGCGATCAACGGCAATCAACACCCTGCCGATGGAAATCTATGAGGGCCATCAGCGGCTGTTGTCCGGCCTGTCACTGGACTGGTCGAAGTTCCCGCGTCGGGTGTTCAAACCGATCTACGAATTTGTCCGTAACCAGCCCCGGCATCTGCTCGATCTGGACGAAATGGTCGCGGACTATTGCCGCGGCGAACTCAAGCGTTTTGTCGGCATGGAGCCGAGCCTGTTCGATGTCTTGAGTACGGGTTTCAAGGCGCAATGGGCTGACGTCGGCAGCCGCTTTGCGGCGATCGAAACCTTGAGTGAACAGTTCAGTGAACTCAACCGTCTGGACGGGTGGGTCGGCGCCGAACCGACGCTTCAAAATGGCGGGACCGCGCGTTTGGCGGTTGCCGATGCGCTGAAGGCCAGTTGGCGCAGCGGATTGTTCCAGCGTTACGGCGCGCGGACCGAAAGTATATTTTTCAACCTGTACGTCAGCTTGCCCAACGATGCGTCGGTGCTGGATATTCTTGGCTCGCCGGTGGACAGTCTGCCGACGCTTTCGGCAGAAGGATTCACCCACGTCAGAAGTCTGCATCTGGCCGGATTACAGGCACCGGTCGAGCAGTTGCGTGGTTTCATCAGCACCTTTCGCGGGATCGATACCCTCGATCTGAGCCATTGTGGCTTGAGTGAATTGCCGTTGGATGCAGATACCCTGCCGGCACTCGAAACCCTGAACCTGCACGACAATCCGCTGAGCAGTATCGACGTGCGCGGGATGAATCGCCTGATGGCGCTGGATCTCAGCGCGACGGGCCTGCGCGAATGGCCGGTGGGGGCAGAGTTTCTGCCGGAGCTGACCTGGCTGGATCTCAGCAACAGTCAGTTGACCTCGCTGCCGGAGGCGTTGCTGGCGCGTGACGCGTTGTTGCTCGATACCAGCCTGGTCGGAACACCGCTGACCGAGCAGGCCAACCTGTTGCTGGTCATCGCACGTCAGCGCATCGAACAGGCCAGAGGCCTGCTGCCAGGATCGTTGCAGCGCTTTGCGCTGGAAGAACCGCGCCATCGCACGCCGCCTGTCGAAAGTGGCTCGGTGATCGCTCGACGTTTGTTGCCGCTGCCGCCGCTGTCGGCAGGCGAAGGTCCGGCCGGGTGGATTGCACGTATCCAGCGCCTGCGCTCGCAGTACGACAGCGCTCAGGCGCAGCTGGCGATTGAACGGCTGCAAGACGCGGGGCTGACCGAAGTTGAGATCGGTGCACGAATCGACGCTTGGGAGCAGACGTTCGAGTCGCTGACGCGACGCCTGAACGATTGGTTGTTCACCCATGAAACCCGGGGCATGGATTGGGTCGTGTCATCGCGCACTCGTCAGCTCGCCGCACAGCGGATCATCGAATGCTGGCGTGAGGGCACGGTCGACTGGAATGGCGTGGTTGACCGAGAGCTGAATCTCGACGGCCTGCAGGTGGGCAACCTGCCCGCACTGGAAGAAACGTTCGCGGCGGTGCGCACCTTGAACCTCTCGGGAGTGAAGCTCACTACCGAGGGTTCCAATGACTTTCTCAGGGCGTTCACGCAGGTGCGAAGGCTCAACATCGGCGGCAATCACTTGCTGGCAATTCCCGAGCCAGTGGGGCACATGCTGCAAATTGAGCGACTGGAGCTGTCATTCACCGGGCTTGTGGATTCCGCAGCGCTGGATCAAACGCTGGCGGGCCTGCCGCAACTGCGGCGGCTGGACCTGAGCCACAATGGCCTGCGCACGTTCAGCGTCGCCCGACTGGAGCGACTGGAGCGGCTGAACCTGCGTGACAACCTGCTCACGGCATGGCCGGAAGGGGTGCTGCAAGCTCCCCGTTTACGAGCGATCGATCTGAGCAACAATGAAATCTCGTCGATTCCCGTCGAGTTGTACGACAGCGACCATGCCGGTTTGCTAGCCGGCAGCAATCTGTCGGAGAACTACGAAATGTCGCAACAAAGTCTGATCCAGCTGCGTGATTACGCCGATACCCATGGGCGTGGCGACGTGCTGGGCCTGACGTATGCCGACATCGACCGGATGATCGATGACATGGACAGTACGACCGAAAGTGACGGTGATGGCGCGGGCTTCGAAAGTGATGCAGAACCGGATGAAGTGGTTCCGACACTTGCTGAAAGCGTTCTTGAACTCCAGGCCACACCCTGGATTGAAAACATTCCTCATGAGGATGCCGCTCGCTGTCGGGCGATGTGGCAGCGGTTGGCCGCCGAGCCCGATAACGCCGCCTTCTTCCATCTGCTTTCGCAGATGCCGCATACGGAGGAGTTCCGGGTGTTTCGCGCCGATCTGACACGACGCATCTGGGAAATCGTCGAAGCGGCCGATGGCAGTCAGGAGCTGCGCGACACACTGTTTTCCATGGCGACCACGCACACGACATGCGTCGATGGCCGCACCCTGGCGCTCAGTGAAATCGAGGTCAAGGTGTTCGAGTACAACGCCTTGCGACATTTGCAACCCGGCCTCTTGGCGAAGGGGCGCGCCCTGCTCGAATTGTCGCGGCAGCTGTTCCGCCTGGGCGAGGTGGAAAAACTTGCTGCCCGCAACATGGGGCGTCATGCCGATCCTGCGGAAGTACGATTGCAATATCGGATCGGTCTGACTTCAGGTTGGGAAGACGGTCTGCAACTGCCCGGGCAGCCAAGGCACATGCGATTTGCCCGACCCATCAGGGGCGAGGAGCTGGCGACGGCGCGTGACGCCGTCGTGACGGCGGAAAAAAGCGAGCGGTTCTATGAAGAGCTGATCAGCCGCGATTACTGGGTGCAGTACCTGACCGAGAAGTACCCGGATGCTCTCGGCGCACTCAAGCGCAGCGCGGATGAAAAGCTGCAACGACTTGAGGATGAATATGAAGACGTGACCAGCACCGCGTACCAGGAGGCGGTGCAGATGCTCGAGATCGAGCGCGGTATCGAGCGCAACCAGCAACTGATTGCCCTGTCGCACCTGGAAACAGGCGAACCGCTGACGGTCACTCTCGACGAGGAGCAGCCTGGCTCTTCACGTTATTCGATGGACACTTCAACCCGCTGAAGTGTCGGCAGTCCCGGTCGTCGAAAGCCTCGACGACCGGGGCGCTGACTCAGAACAGAAAGTAACGCTGCGCCATCGGCAGGGTTTCGGCCGGTTCACACCAGAGCAACACGCCGTCGGCCTTGACCTGATAGGTCTGCGGGTCGACGTCGATGTTCGGCAGGTAGTCGTTGTGGATCAGGTCGGTTTTCTGCACGTCGCGGCAGCCTTTGACCACCGCGATTTTCTTCTTCAGACCCAACGCTTCGGGCAGTCCGGACTCCTGCGCTGCCTGACTGATGAAGGTCAGGCTGGTGGCGTGCAGCGAGCCGCCGTAGCTGGCGAACATCGGGCGGTAGTGCACCGGTTGCGGGGTCGGGATCGAGGCGTTGGCGTCGCCCATCAGGCTGGCGGCGATGGCACCGCCCTTGAGGATCAGCGTCGGTTTCACGCCGAAGAACGCCGGGCGCCACAGCACCAGATCCGCCCACTTGCCGACTTCCACCGAACCCACTTCATGGCTGATGCCATGGGTGATCGCCGGGTTGATCGTGTACTTGGCGATGTAGCGTTTGGCGCGGAAGTTGTCGTTGCCTTCGCCGTCCTGCGCGAGCGGGCCGCGCTGCTTTTTCATCTTGTCGGCGGTCTGCCAGGTGCGTGTGATGACTTCGCCGACGCGGCCCATGGCCTGGCTGTCGGAGCTGATCATCGAGAACGCACCGAGGTCGTGGAGGATGTCTTCGGCGGCAATCGTTTCGCGGCGGATGCGGCTTTCGGCGAACGCCACGTCTTCGGCAATGCTCGGGTCGAGGTGGTGGCAGACCATCAGCATGTCGAGGTGTTCGTCGATGGTGTTGCGGGTAAACGGCCGGGTCGGGTTGGTCGAACTCGGCAGCACGTTGGCGAAACCGCAGGCCTTGATGATGTCCGGTGCATGGCCGCCACCGGCACCTTCGGTGTGATAGGTGTGGATGGTCCGGCCCTTGAACGCGCCGAGGGTGGTTTCGACGAAACCGGACTCGTTGAGGGTGTCGGTGTGGATCGCCACTTGCACGTCGTACTGGTCGGCGACGCTCAGGCAGTTGTCGATGCTCGCCGGGGTGGTGCCCCAGTCTTCATGCAGCTTGAGGCCAATGGCGCCGGCCTTGACCTGTTCGATCAACGGCTCCGGCAGGCTGGCGTTGCCCTTGCCGGTGAGGCCGATGTTCATCGGGAATGCGTCCGCCGCCTGGAGCATCCGCGCCAGGTGCCACGGCCCCGAAGTGCAGGTGGTGGCGTTGGTGCCGGTGGCCGGCCCGGTGCCGCCGCCGATCATGGTGGTGACGCCGCTCATCAGTGCTTCTTCGATCTGTTGCGGGCAGATGAAGTGGATGTGGGTGTCGATGCCGCCGGCGGTAAGGATCATGCCTTCGCCGGCGATCACTTCGCTGCTGGCGCCGATGGCGATGGTCACGCCGGGCTGCACGTCCGGGTTGCCGGCCTTGCCGATGGCAGCGATGCGTCCGTCCTTGAGGCCGACGTCAGCCTTGACGATGCCCCAGTGGTCGATGATCAGCGCGTTGGTGATGACGGTGTCGACCACTTCAGCGGCCAGCAACTGGCTCTGACCCTGGCCGTCGCGGATCACTTTGCCGCCGCCGAATTTCACTTCTTCGCCGTAGGTGGTGAAGTCCTGTTCGACCTCGATCCACAGCTCGGTGTCGGCCAGGCGCACCTTGTCGCCGACGGTGGGGCCGAACATGTCGGCGTAGGCTTGTCTGGAAATCTTCATTCGTTCGCCTTGGTATTGATCGTTCCCACGCTCTGCGTGGGAATGCCGCCATGGACGCTCTGCGTCCGCCGTTATGTGACGCGGAGCGTCACGGGATGCATTCCCACGCAGACGGTTCGACGCCTCGACGTGGGAACGATCAGTCAGTCGAGGTCACCCATGACCCGCCCGGCAAACCCGAACACCCGCCGGTGTCCGGCGTAATCCACCAGTTCCACCTCACGGCTTTGTCCCGGCTCGAAGCGCACCGCCGTGCCCGCCGGAATGTTCAGGCGCATGCCACGGCTGGCGGCGCGGTCGAAGGTCAGGGCGTCGTTGGTTTCGAAAAAATGGTAGTGCGAACCGACCTGGATCGGCCGGTCGCCGCTGTTCGCCACTTTCAGGCTGACGGTGCGGCGACCGACGTTGAGTTCGATGTCGCCGGGCTGGATCCGGTATTCGCCGGGAATCATCAGTTCGCTCCTTGCAGGACTTTGTAATAGAGGGCCGTCGGGCGATAGGTGCCGTTCGGGTCGCAGGCGTAGTCGGGGATTTCCCCGGCGCGGGTATAACCCAGGGCCTTGTAGAAATCTTCAGCCGGGGAGCCGGCCTCGGTGTCGAGGTAAAGCATGCCGCGCTTGTATTGGCGGGCCGCCAGCTCAAGCGCTTCCATCAATTGCTGGCCGAGGCCGCGCCGCCGGGCGTGTTCGCGCACCAGCAGTTTCTGCACCTCGGCGCGGTTCAGGCCGTTGGCCTTCTGGCACAGGCTCAACTGGACGCTGGCCTGCACCTGTTCGTCCTTGACCACCACCCACAGCAAAACGTTGCCCTTGTTCAGGTTGTCCTGCACATCGTCGAAATAAGCGCGGGCCTGCGTGGCATCGAGGTCGGCCATGAAGCCGACGCTGGCGCCATAACCCACGGCGTCGAGCAGCAGGTCGATCAGGCCCTGACGATAGTGCGCAAAACTTTCAGCATTGACGCGTCGCAGTTGGGCGGGGTTCATCGGTGTCACTCCTTGTGGGCGGGCGGCGGCTCCGCGCCAGGATTGAGGGTCAGTTGCATGAAGGTCAGATCGAGCCAGCGGCCGAACTTGGTGCCGACTTGCGGCATCTGCCCGGTGGTGATGAAACCGGCGCGTTCGTGCAGGCGAATCGACGCGGCGTTGCCGCTCTCGATGGCGGCGACCATGACGTGCTTGTCGCAGGTTTTCGCGCGTTCGATCAGCGCAGTCATCAGTTGCGGGCCGAGGCCGTTGCCGCGCTGGTCGCTGCGCACGTAGACCGAGTGCTCGACGGTGTGGCGGAAACCGTCGAACGGTCGCCAGTCACCGAAAGAAGCGTAGCCGAGGGTGGTGTTGTCGGCGTCGACGATCACCAGGATCGGATAACCCTGGGCCTGACGCGCGCTGAACCACGCCTGACGGTTGCCGAGGTCGACGGCGGATTCATTCCAGATCGCCGTGGTGTTGAGCACGGCGTCGTTGTAGATGTCGCGGATCGCCGGCAGGTCGGCGTGCAGTGCATCGCGGATGGTGTAAGTCATGGCGCGGCCTCAGACGATCGGTTGGTGGACGGTGACCAGTTTGGTGCCGTCGGGAAACGTCGCTTCGACCTGGATCTCCGGGATCATTTCCGGGATGCCTTCCATCACCTGATCGCGGGTCAGCAGGGTGGTGCCGTAGTGCATCAGCTCGGCCACGGTCTGGCCGTCACGGGCGCCTTCGAGCAGCGCCGCCGAGATGTATGCCATGGCTTCCGGGTAGTTGAGCTTCACGCCACGGGCCAGTCGCCGCTCGGCAACCAGGCCGGCGGTGAAGATCAGCAGCTTGTCTTTTTCGCGTGGGGTCAGGTCCATCGTTTGAAATCCATTGTCGGCAGTTGAAGAAAATCAGGTATTCCAGATTCGGGGAGGCAGGGCTTCGCGGCCGAGCAGCGCAGGTCTGAGCAATCGCCAGAGATCGATCAGCCAGGCCCGCGCCAGCAACGCTTCACTGGCCAGGCAACGGGCGACCAACAGACCGGGCAACTGCGTCAGATCCCCGCGCACCTCGTGGCCCAGCGAGCGGCAGCGCTCCAGCAATTCAGCATCAATCTCACCGGTCACCAGCAAGGTCGCAAACACCGGATTACCATCCAGCCCGATCGGCGAATCAAGCAAGCCGTCATCGCCGACGATGCGCTGACGCTCATGCCACAACAACCGCCCATCACGGCGAATATCCAGATGCGCCTGGAAATGCCCAAGATCAAAACGCTCGCCACTGGCCGGACGCCCGAGGGCCACCACGTCCCAGTAGAACAGCCGCGCATCGCCTTCAAGCTCAATCGAAGTCGTGAGTTCTGCCTGGGCGGCGCTGTAAACGATGGTTTCCTGCGGTAGCCATTCCAGTGTCGCGCCATCAGCGACATGCAGGTTCAGCGACTGATAAGCGGGCCCTGCCGCGCGATACCACTTGGCCGCGCCGGGGCTGGTGATTTGTGCCCAGGCGCCTTGTTCGACGCGGGCGCTGATGTCCAGCCGGTCACCGCCGGCAATCCCGCCCGGCGGGTGGACGATGATGTGCTGGCAGACCTCGGGCCCTTCGGCGTACAGATGCTTTTGCACCCGCAACGGGCCGAGGTGCCGGCGTCGGGTCGGCCGCGTGCAATCGCCGAAGCGGGCGTAGGCCAGCTCCAGCTCGGCGTGCCAGCTCGGGGTAAACAGGGCAGTCGCAACAGGTAAGTTCATGTTTTCTAATTATCGTTAGGACGCTACAGATTAGACCGTAACCTCAAATAGTCACCAGCCCGCGTACACCTTCGGCTTCCATATTTTCGCCACGGCCCTGCTGCACGATCTCGCCCCGGGACATCACCAGGTACTGATCGGCCAGTTCGGCGGCGAAATCGTAGAACTGCTCCACCAGCAGAATCGCCATGTCGCCCCGGGCGGCGAGCTTCTTGATCACCGCGCCGATTTCCTTGATCACCGACGGCTGGATGCCTTCGGTGGGTTCGTCGAGAATCAGCAGGCGCGGACGGCTGGCCAGTGCACGGCCAATCGCGAGCTGCTGTTGCTGACCGCCGGACAGATCGCCGCCGCGTCGCTGTTTCATTTGCAGCAGCACCGGGAACAGCTCGTAGATGAACGCGGGAACTTCCTTGGCTTCGCTGCCGGGGAATCGCGACAGACCCATCAGCAGATTCTCTTCCACGGTCAGCCGGCCGAAAATCTCCCGGCCCTGCGGCACGTAGGCGATCCCGGCGTGCACCCGTTGATGTGGCTTGAACGTGGTGATCGGTTTGCCTTCCCAGTTCACCGCGCCTTCCTTGGCCGGCAACAGGCCCATCAGGCACTTGAGCAACGTGGTCTTGCCCACGCCGTTACGGCCGAGCAGGCAGGTCACTTCGCCGACCTTCACGTCAAAGCTCAGGCCACGCAGGATGTGGCTTCCGCCGTAGTACTGGTGCAGCTTGTCGACTTGCAGCATGTTCAAACTCTCCCCGGTGATCGTTCCCACGCGGAGCGTGGGAACGATCGGGTTCCTCTTCAGCGGCCGAGGTAAACCTCGATCACGCGCTCGTTGTCCTGCACCTGTTCCAGTGATCCTTCGGCCAGCACGCTGCCCTGGTGCAGCACGGTGACGTGGTCGGCAATCGAGCCGACGAAGCCCATGTCGTGTTCCACCACCATCAGCGAATGCTTGCCTGCCAGCGACTTGAACAGCTCGGCGGTGAACTCGGTTTCGGCGTCGGTCATGCCCGCCACCGGTTCATCGAGCAGCAGCAATTGCGGGTCCTGCATCAGCAACATGCCGATTTCCAGAAACTGTTTCTGTCCGTGGGACAGTAGCCCCGCCGGACGGTTGACCGAAGTGGTCAGGCGAATCGTGTCGAGCACTTCGCTGATCCGGTCTTTCTGCTCGCCGCTCAACTTCGCCCGCAGGCTGGCCCATACCGACTTGTCGGTCTTCTGCGCCAGTTCCAGGTTCTCGAACACGCTCAACGCTTCGAACACCGTCGGTTTCTGGAACTTGCGACCGATGCCGGCCTGGGCGATCTGCACCTCGCTCATCTGCGTCAGGTCGAGGGTTTCACCGAACCAGGCCTTGCCGTGGCTCGGCCGGGTCTTGCCGGTGATCACGTCCATCAGCGTGGTCTTGCCCGCGCCGTTGGGGCCGATGATGCAGCGCAGTTCGCCGACGCCGATGTACAGGTTCAAATTGTTCAGCGCCCGGAAGCCGTCGAAGCTGACGCTGATGTCTTCCAGGGTCAGGATCGTGCCGTGACGGGTGTCGAGGCCCGGACCGACACGTTGCCCGAGGCCGATCGAGTCGCGGCTGGTGCCTTCGTCCTTGTTGGGCTCCACCGGGAAAAAGGCCGGTTCCAGCATGAATTCTGCGCTCGCCGTGACTCTCATGATTCACCTCGTTTCTTCAGCAGACCGATCACGCCTTTGGGCAGGTACAACGTCACGACGATGAACAGCGCGCCGAGGAAGAACAGCCAGTATTCGGGGAAGGCCACGGTGAACCAGCTCTTCATGCCGTTGACCACACCGGCGCCGAGCAGCGGGCCGATCAGGGTGCCGCGCCCGCCAAGAGCCACCCACACAGCGGCTTCGATCGAGTTGGTCGGCGACATTTCGCTCGGGTTGATGATCCCCACCTGCGGCACGTACAACGCACCCGCCAGACCACACAACACCGCGCTCAAGACCCAGACGAACAGCTTGAAACCGCGCGGGTCGTAGCCGCAGAACATCAGGCGATTTTCCGCATCACGCAGGGCAGTCAGCACCCGGCCGAACTTGCTGCGGGCCAGGCGCCAGCCGATGAACAGGCTCGCCACCAGCAACAGCACCGTCGCCAGAAACAGCACCGCACGAGTGCCCGGTTCGGTGATGCCGAAACCGAGGATCGTGCGGAAATTGGTGAAGCCGTTGTTGCCGCCGAAGCCGGTCTCGTTGCGGAAAAACAGCAGCATCCCGGCGAAGGTCAGGGCCTGGGTCATGATCGAGAAATACACGCCCTTGATCCGCGAACGGAAGGCGAAGAAACCGAACACCAGCGCCAGCAACCCCGGCGCCAATACCACCAGGCACATCGCCCAGAGGAAGTTGCCGGTGCCGCTCCAGTACCACGGCAACTCGGTCCACGACAGGAAGGTCATGAACGCCGGCAAGCCATCACCGGCGGCCTGACGCATCAGGTACATGCCCATCGCATAACCGCCGAGGGCGAAGAACAGACCGTGACCCAGCGACAAAAGACCTGCGTAACCCCAGACCAGATCCAGCGCCAGCGCGACGATGGCGTAGCAGAGAATCTTGCCGACCAGCGTCAGGGTGTAAGCGGAAACGTGCAGCGCACTGTCCGCTGGCAACAGTGACAGCAGCGGCAGGGCGACCAGCAACGCGAGAACCACCGCGCCGACAGCGAGAGTGACTTTCGGGCCGGCCTTTTGTGTGGCCGTGACTAGTAGAGGCTGGTTCATCAGTCGATCACCCGTCCTTTCAGTGCGAAGAGGCCTTGCGGACGTTTCTGGATGAACAGAATGATCAGCGCGAGGATCAGGATCTTGCCGAGCACCGCACCGATCTGCGGTTCGAGAATCTTGTTGGCGATGCCCAGGCCGAACGCGGCGAACACGCTGCCGGCCAGTTGGCCGACGCCGCCGAGCACCACCACCAGGAACGAGTCGATGATGTAGCTCTGGCCGAGGTCAGGGCCGACGTTGCCGATCTGGCTCAGGGCCACGCCACCGAGCCCGGCGATGCCCGAGCCGAGGCCGAAGGCGAGCATGTCGACGCGCCCGGTGGGCACGCCGCAGCAGGCCGCCATGTTGCGGTTCTGGGTGACGGCGCGCACGTTCAGGCCGAGGCGGGTCTTGTTCAGCAGCAGCCAGGTCAGCACCACTACGAACAACGCGAAGGCGATGATCACGATGCGGTTGTACGGCAGCACCAGATTCGGCAACACCTGAATCCCGCCGGACAGCCACGCCGGGTTGGCCACTTCAACGTTCTGCGCACCGAACACCAGACGCACCAGCTGAATCAGCATCAGGCTGATGCCCCAGGTGGCGAGCAGGGTTTCCAGCGGGCGACCGTAGAGGTGACGAATCACCGTGCGCTCCAGGGCCATGCCGATGGCGGCGGTGACGAAGAACGCCACCGGCAGCGCGATCAGCGGATAGAACTCGATGGCATTCGGCGCGTAGCGCTGGAACATCAACTGCACGACGTAGGTCGAGTAGGCACCGAGCATCAGCATCTCGCCGTGGGCCATGTTGATCACACCGAGCAGGCCGAAGGTGATCGCCAGACCCAGTGCGGCGAGCAACAGAATCGAACCGAGGGACATGCCGCTGAAGGCCTGTCCGAGCAGTTCGCCGACCAGCAGTTTGCGCTTGACCTGGGCGAGGCTGGTTTCGGCGGCGGTGCGCACATTGGCATCGGTTTCGACGCCGGGTTCGAGCAAACCTTCGAGGCGAGTGCGGGCCAGCGGGTCGCCGGTTTCACCAAGCAGACGCACGGCCGCGAGGCGCACCGCCGGGTCGGTGTCGACCAGTTGCAGATTGGCCAGCGCCAGGCTCAGGGCGGCGTGGACGCTTTCGTCTTGTTCGCCAGCCAGTTGCTGGTCGAGGAATTTCAGCTGCGCCGGTTTGGCGCTTTTCTGCAATTGCTGCGCGGCGGTCAGACGGGTTTTGGCGTCGGCGGCGAGCAATTGGTGGCTGGCCAGCGCGGTGTCGATCAGACCCCGCAGGCGATTGTTCAGGCGCAGGGTCTTGGGTTGGCCGTCAACGGTCAGTTCACCTTGTTGCAGGGCGTTGATCAGTTCGACACGGGCCGGATCGGGCTGCGCGGCCCAGGCTTCCAGCAGTTTGGCCTGTTGGGTCGGGTTGGCGGCGACGAAGTCTTCCGCTTCCCCGGCATGGGCGGCCATCGGTAGCAAAAGTGCGACGGCCAGGAGCAAACGATAAAGGGCAGTGGGCATATGAAATGGCCTTGCGTAGTGATCGTTCCCACGCTCCGCGTGGGAATGCAGCCCGGGACGCTCCGCGTCCCAAAAGCGGACGCAGAGCGTCCATTGAGGCATTCCCACGCAAAGCGTGGGAACGATCAGGTTGAGCGGGTTAACTCAGTTGCTCTTCACCGCATACTCCGGCTTCTTGTCGTTACCCGGAATGAACGGGCTCCAAGGCTGCGCCCGAATCGGCCCCTCGGTCTGCCACACCACGTTGAACTGACCGTCGCTCTGGATCTCGCCGATCATCACCGGTTTGTGCAGGTGGTGATTGGTCTTGTCCATGGTCAGGGTGTAGCCGGACGGCGCGGCGAAGGTCTGGCCGCCGAGGGCTTCGCGGACCTTGTCGACGTCGGTCGATTTGGCTTTCTCCGCCGCCTGCGCCCACATGTGGATGCCGACGTAAGTGGCTTCCATCGGGTCGTTGGTCACCGCTTTGTCGGCGCCCGGCAGGTTGTGCTTCTTCGCGTAGGCTTTCCAGTCGGCGACGAATTTCTTGTTCGCCGGGTTATCCACCGACTCGAAGTAGTTCCACGCCGCGAGGTTGCCCACCAGCGGTTTGGTGTCGATGCCGCGCAGTTCTTCTTCGCCCACCGAGAACGCCACCACCGGTACGTCGGTCGCCTTCAGGCCCTGGTTGGCCAGCTCTTTGTAGAACGGCACGTTGGAGTCGCCATTCACGGTCGAAATCACAGCGGTCTTGCCGCCGGCCGAGAATTTTTTGATGTTGGCTACGATGGTTTGATAGTCGCTGTGGCCGAACGGGGTGTAGACCTCTTCGATGTCTTTATCCGCTACGCCTTTGGAATGCAGGAACGAACGCAGGATCTTGTTGGTGGTGCGCGGGTACACATAGTCGGTGCCGAGCAGGAAGTAGCGCTTGGCGCTGCCGCCTTCTTCGCTCATCAGGTATTCAACCGCCGGGATCGCTTGCTGGTTCGGCGCGGCGCCGGTGTAGAACACGTTCGGCGACATCTCTTCACCTTCGTATTGCACCGGGTAGAACAGCAGGCCGTTGAGTTCTTCGAACACCGGCAGCACCGATTTGCGCGACACCGAGGTCCAGCAGCCGAACACCACCGCGACCTTGTCTTGGGTCAGCAACTGCCGGCCCTTTTCCGCGAACAGCGGCCAGTTCGACGCCGGGTCGACCACCACCGGTTCGAGCATCTTGCCGTTCACTCCGCCCTTGGCGTTGATCTCGTCGATGGTCATCAACGCCATGTCCTTGAGCGACGTTTCGGAGATCGCCATGGTGCCGGACAACGAATGCAGAATCCCGACCTTGATGGTCTCGGCGGCCTGTACGGTCCAGGTCATGCCCATCGCGGCAATGGATGCCGTGAGTGTGAAAGCCTTGATCAAACTGCGACGCTTCATTGTGCGATCTCCATGAACGTTAAAGTTTTTTATGGTTGGCAGATGCGAACGACTGAAGGCTGTTTTGCAAGGGCTGTGCCCGGTCGGGTTTGGGCAGGGAAATGTCGGTTTAGAGCGGTTGCGCACAGAGTCGGCGCACCATGAGGGGACGTGTTGCATGCAAAGGTGCAGCGGGGTGCGCCAGATTGGGGCGCACCCAGAGGATTCAGCGGCGGCGCATCAGGCCGATGAAGAACAGGCCGCCGAGGGCAGCGGTTGCAACGCCGATGGGCAGGTCTTCGGGGGCGATCAGCGTACGCGCCGCGACATCCACCCAGACGAGGAAAACGCTGCCGAGCAACACGCACACCGGCAGCAGACGACGGTGCTCCGCACCGATCAGACGCCGGGCAATGTGCGGCACCATCAGCCCGACAAAACCGATGGAGCCGCTGATCGACACCAGCACCCCGGTCATCAGCGAAGCAATCACGAACACCCGCAGACGCACCGCCCGGGCGTTCAGTCCGAGGGTGACGGCGGTCTGTTCACCGGCCATCAAGGCGTTCAGCGGACGGGCCATGCCGATCAGCAGAATCAGTCCGAGCAACACGCTGAGCGCCGGCACGGCCAACAACTCCCAGCGCGCCAGGCCGAGGCCGCCAAGCATCCAGAACATCACCGCCGAACTGGCGCGGTGATCGCCCATGAACAACAGCAGATTGGCGATCGCCATCATCACGAACGACACCGCCACGCCGCACAGCAGCAGACGATCACTGTCCAGCCGACCCTGACGGTTGGCGATGCCCAGCACCAGAAACATGCTCAACAACGCGCCGATGAACGCGGCAATCGGCAAGGTCAGCAGGCCGACGATTTCACCGACGTGCAGTACCACGATCACTGCGCCGAGGGTTGCGCCGGAAGTGACGCCGAGCAGGTGCGGATCGGCCAGCGGATTACGCGTCACCGCTTGCAGCACCGCGCCGATCAACGCCAGCCCGGCGCCGACCAATGCACCGAGCAGCATGCGCGGTACGCGGATCAGCCAGACGATGTGTTCCTGGCCGGCGCTCCAGTCCGGTACGCCGAGGCCGAACAACTTGTGCAGCAGAATCCGCCACACCACGTCCACCGGCACCCGCGCCGGGCCAAAGCCCAGCGACACCACGCACGACACCAGCAGCACCGCGCCGAGGGCAATCAGCAGCCAGCCGTAGCGACGATTGATCATTCGCCGTGAAACCCTTTGGCCAGGGTTTCAACCGCCAGCACGTTGTCGATCCCCGGCGTGGCCTGCACGTAAGGGATGACGATGAAGCGCTGGTTCTTGATCGCGTCCACCGATTGCAGCGCCTTGTTCTTCAGCAGGAATTCAATCTTCTGCTCGGCGGTGATTTCGCTGTAGTCGACGATCACGATCACCTGCGGATTGCGCTCGACCACGGTCTCCCAGTTGACCCGGGTCCAGCTCGCTTCGACGTCATCGAGAACGTTGCGCCCGCCGGCGGCGTCGATCAGCGCTTGCGGCATGCCGAGGCGGCCGGAGGTCATGGCGCGGTCTTCGCCGCTGTCGTACAGGAACACCCGCGGTTTTTCGGCGGGCAGGTCTTTGCGGACTTCGGCGACTTGATTCTGCATTTCAGAGATCAGCGCGTTGGCGCGATCCTGCACGTCGAAAATCTTTCCGAGGTTGCGCAGGTCGTTATAAGTGTCGTCTAGCGTGGCGGCCGGGCGCTTCATCACGAAGGCGCAGGATTCGGTCAGTTCATACACATTGATGCCCAGCGGTTGCAGGGTCTGCGGCGTGAGATCGCCACCAACACGCATGCCGTAGTCCCAGCCGGCGAAGAAGAAATCGACGTTGGCGTTGAGCAGGGTTTCCACCGATGGGTACTTGGCTGCCAGCTCCGGCAGACCGTCGAGCAGGCTCTGCATTTCAGGCGTTACCGATTTCCAGCCACTGACGCCGCTGTAGCCGGCCATCTTCGACTTGAGGCCGAGGGCGAGCATCATCTGGGTCATGTTGATGTCGTGACTGACCGCGTGTTTCGGCGCTTCCTTGAAGGTCACTTCACGGTTGCAGCTCTGGATCGTCAGCGGATACTGGGTGGCCTCGGCGAAGGCGTGGGTGGTGCCCAGCAACAGGGCGAGGCAAAGCAGGGAGCGCACAGTCATGGTCGGGTTATCCAGGTGATTCGCGGGTAGCCGTGGAGAGGGTGGGAATCGATCAACGCTTCGACGCCGAACACGTCACGCAGCAGTTCGACGGTCAGGACTTGTTGCGGCGTGCCGCTGGCGACGATGCGACCGTGATTGATCACATACAAACGGTCGCAGAACGCGGCGGCGAGGTTCAGGTCGTGAATGCTTGCCAGCGTGCCGATCTGCAAACGCTTGACCAGTTGCAGCAGTTCCAGCTGATAGCGCGGGTCGAGGTGGTTGGTCGGCTCGTCGAGGATCAGCAGTTGCGGTTGTTGGGTCAGGGCTCGGGCGAGGATCACCCGCTGTTTTTCTCCACCGGACAGGGTGGCGAACGCGTGGTCTTCGAAGCCGTCGAGGCCCACGGATTTGAGGGCCTGGGTGGCGAGGTGACGGTCTTCAAGCGTGTCGCCGTCGAACAGGCCCTTGTGCGGCGTGCGGCCCATGGCGACCACTTCTTCGACGGTCAGGCCGAAGGCGTCGGGGAATTCCTGCAGCACCACGGCGATGCGTTGCGCACACCAGCGTGAGGATTGTTTCCACACGTTGTGGTGGTCGAGTCTGACCTCACCGTGTTCCGGCTGGCTGAAACGGTAGGCACAGCGCAACAGGCTGGTCTTGCCGCTGCCATTGGGCCCGATCAGCCCGACGAACTCACCGGCGGCCACTTGCAACGAGGCGTCACGCAGCTGGAACTGGTGATGGCAGTGGCCGTGGCCCAAAGGTGTCCAGGCGAGATCGGTGAGGGACAGTGAGGTCATTTCGTTCCTGTTCTAGAAGGTGTAGTCAGCCGTGACAAAGAACGAACGAGGCTCACCCAGAATCCACTGCTGGCCCTCATTGTATTGGCTTTGCGCGTACGTCCGGTCAAACAGATTGTTCACCTGCAATCCCAGCGTGGTGTCGCGCAGGGCTTTCCACGACAGCGTCGCATCGACCACGGTGTAGCTCGGCAGCTCGCTACGGTTGGCCATGTCGGCGTAGCGCGCATCGACGTAACGCACACCAGCGCCAGCCTTCAGGTCATCCGTGAGCGCCTTGCTCAACCAAAGATTGGCGGTGCGGCGTGGTACGTCCACCGGACGATTGCCATTGCGCGACACCGGCACGCCGCCGACCACTTCTTCAAAATCGTCGTACTTGGCCTTCAAGATTGCAGCGTTGGCTTGCAGTTGCCAGGCGTGTGGCAATTGCAGATCGAGGCTGGCTTCCAGGCCGTTCGACGATTGCTGACCGACCTGCTGCTTGAGCGTCGGGTTGCCTGGGTCGTCGGTCAGCAGCTTCTTCTTCACGATGCGATACGCCGCCAGCGTGAATTCGCCACGCTGATCCCAGAACAGCTGCTTCAGGCCGATTTCGGTTTGCCGCGCGGTGGACAAGTCGTATTGCTGCTGACTCGGGCTCAGGGAAATCAGGCCGCCGATGCCATCGGTGCTGGTGGCGACCTGGCCGTAGAACGAGGTGTCCTGCGTCAGCGCGAACACCAGGCCAGCCTTCCAGTTGTTGCCGATCAGGGTCTTGTCGCTCTGGCTGCCGTCGACCAGGTTGTTGCGATCCACATGCACGTAGTCGCGGCGCACACCGGTCACCAGCGACCAGCGCTCGCTCAGTTGCGTGCGGTTTTCGGCGAACACCGACATCTGTTTGGTGGTGCTGTCGAACTGATCGCGATACGGATCGGCGCTCTCGAAATAACCGGGTTGCGGGTGATACCGATCCAGCGGCTGACCGTTCGGCAATACGTCGTTGAACGGCGAGTTGCTGTCGAGCTGAAAGCGAATACGGTTGTAGTCGACGCCAGTCACGGTCTGGCTGTCGAGGCCGAACAGCGAATGCTTGAAGGTGAAGGTCTGGCGGTCGCCGACCTGCTCCTGTTTGTGGCCGATGCCGAAGTAGCCGCTGCGGCTGAGTTGCTGACTGTCAGCGTCGAAGTTGTAGTTCTCGGCGTTCTGCCAGCGGCGCTGGGCTTTCAGGTAGTACAGCTCGTTGCTGGCGCTGACCGCATCGTTGATCTGCCAGTCGGTGGTCAGGCGCGTCCATTGATCGTTGTAGTGCTGCTTGTCGTCGTGCACGTTGTAGTTCTTGTTACGCAGGCTGTCTTTCAACTGGCCGTTGATCAGTGGCGTGCCGAAGTAGTTCTGCGGGCGTTGGTCGCCGTAATCGTGGGCGAGGGTGAAGGTCAGGTCGTCAGTGGCCTGCCAGCGCAGGGCGGCGCTGATGAAGTCGCTGGATGAATCACCGCGATCGACCCAGCCATTGCTGCGCAGGCGATTGAGGTTGAGGCGGTAGCTCAGGGTGTCGGTCAGCGAACCGCCGCTGTCGAACGCCTGCTGCTGGCGGTCGAACGAGCCGTAGCCGACGCGCACGTGGTTTTCTATTTCGCCGTCGAACGGCTTTTTCGGGATCACGTTGACCACCGCGCCGGTCGCGCCTTCGCCATACAGCACCGAGGCCGGGCCGCGCAGGACATCGACGCGCTCCACCGACCAGGTGTCGACCGGGAACGTCACGGTGCCCATGCCGGTGTACATCCGGTTGCCGTCATACAACTGCATCACCGAACTCTGCCCGGTAAAACCCCGGGCCTGCAACGAAGTGCCGCCGTCGCCCGGTGTGCCGGTGCGACTGATGCCGGTGCTGCGCGAAACCGCGTCCTGCACGCTGCGGTCGCCACGGGCGCGGACTTGTTCGCCGCTGAGGCTTTCGACGCTGGCCGGGGTTTCCATGGCCGTGAGGTTCAGGCGCGAGCCAGCGCTGGTCGGCGTGGTCAGGCTGACGGTCTGGTCATCATTGGCCGGTGCGGTGATGGTGCCGGTGGGCAGCGTCAGCGGGGCGTTGTCGGCGTGGGCGCTGTGGTTCAGGGCGAACAGACAGAGGCTGGACAAGAGGTACTTGTTCATCGGGGCGGTGAATCACTTCTTCAAAAGAAAAGCCCGCAGGCTCATGACAGTGCATGGCTGCGGGCAGAGCAGCAAATTTGCGTTATACAGTAACACTAAAAATTGCCGGAGTTTAAGCCCCGGCAGTTTAAAGATCTGTCTGGATCGCGCATCTCGCCTGTTTCATGATGAAGTTGAGGCAGATTCAGCTGGTCGGCCCAGACGCGACAACAGCAGCCGATCCAGCAACCACACCACCACCAGCGAAGCCCCCACCAGCGGAAACACCACCGCCAGCACCAGCATGATCGCCACCCCGGTTTTCCACTTCGGCAGGTCGTGGCGCAGCGGCGGCACGCCGAACTTGCCCTGTGGCCGGCGCTTCCACCAGATCACCACGCCGCTGACGGCGCTGAGCAGGATCATCAGGCAGATCAGCAGCACGACGATCTGATTGAAGGTGCCGAACATCTTGCCTTCGTGGAGCATCACGCCGATCTCGGTGGCCCGGGCAACAGCGCCGTACTGCTCGAATCGCACGTCGGCCAACACCTTGCCGGTGTACTGATCGACGTGCAGGGTCGCATCGTTGCGCGGATCGTCGGCGAACACGGCGATGGTGAACACGCCGGTGGCGGTGGTCGGCAGGGTGATGCTGTAGCCCGGCTCGACCTTGCGCTCAACGGCGATGTTCTGCACATCCTGCAGGCGGATGGTCGGCGCGGCGGGGCCGTGTTGCATGCCGCCGTGGGCCATGTGTTCGGCGTGGTCGCCGGACATCGGCATCGGCGTATTTTCCATCGCCCACGGTACGGTCTGGCGCGCAGCGTTGTTGAGGCTGCCGGCCTCGACGTCGGAAGTCGGCACGTTGTCCCACATCGCCGCCGGGAACACGTTCCACACCTGGGCGTACTGCTTGCCCCAGAAGCCGGTCCAGGTCATGCCGCTGAGCAGCATCACCAGCAGCAAGGCCGCGCCCCAGAATCCGGTAACGGCATGCAGATCACGCCACAGTACGCGGCCGCGACTGCTCAGGCGTGGCCACAAAATTCCCGCTGCCTGACCTCGCGGCCACCACAGGAAAACCCCGGACACCACCAGCACCACGCCCCAGCCGGCGGCCATTTCGATCAGCCGGTCACCGACAGTGCCGATCATCAGTTCGCCATGGATCGCCCGGGCGATGGCTTGCAGGTTCTGCTTGGCATCCTGCTCGCCGAGGATATCGCCGTGGTACGGATCGACGAACACGTTCAGCTCATGGCCGGCATTGGCCACGACAAACTGCGCGCTGCGCTCGGCATTCACCGGCGGCAGGTACTGGGTGACCTGGCCCTGTGGATAAGCGCTTTTGACCTTTTGCAGCAAGTCGTCGGCCGGCACGGTGTGATGCCCGGCGGGGACGTTCAGCAGACTGCTGTACATCAGCGAATCGAGCTGCGGCTTGAACAGGTAAATGATGCCGGTCAGGGCCAGCATCACCATGAATGGGGCGACGAACAATCCGGCATAAAAATGCCAACGCCAGGCCAGGTTGTAGAAATTCGGTTTGGGCTGTTTCATCACGTGTGCTCCGCTTGGCTTGGATCTTCTAGTTGTCTGTTGCCGCCCGCTCCCTGAAAGGAGCGAGCGCCCTTCAGGGTTAGAAACTCATGTCCACCTTGGTCCAGAGCGTGCGCCCCGGTTCATTGATCGCTTGCGGGTCGTTCGCCGGGTAGCCGAACCCGGCGTTGCCCGCCAGGTTCAGGTGTTCGGCGTAAGCCTTGCCGAACAGGTTGTCGACGCCGGAACTGACCTTCCAGTTCTTGTTGATCCGGTAGGCACCGTTGAGCGAGAACACGCCGAAGCCCGAACTCTTGTCGTAATCCTTGCCGACCACGTTGCCTTTGTTCTGGTCGATACGGTTTTGCGCGGCGACCACCCTCCACAGTGCGCCGGCGCTCCAGTTGTCTTCGGTATAGGTCAGACCGAAGCGCGCATCCAACGGCGGCATCTGCGGCAGAGCCTTGCCGTCGCTGCTGTTCTTGCCCCAGGCGTAGGCCAGGGTCGCATCGGCTTTCCAGTTGTCGGTGAGTTTGTAAGCGGCACCGAGTTCACCACCCATGATCCGCGCGTCGATGTTCTCGGCGCGGGAAGTGCTCATGCCCATCATCCCCGGGGTGTAATCGAACAGGATGTAATCGCGCACCACACCGATGTAACCCGAGGCCCAGGCTTCAAGTTCGGCGCTCTTGTAGTTCACACCGAAGTCGAGCTGAGTGGTCTTTTCCGGCTTGATCGAATCGAACGCATTGACCGAACCCGCCGGGCCGGACTTGGGCGAAAACAGCTCCCAGTAATCCGGGAAACGTTGAGCGTGGCCGAGACCGGCGTAGAGCGTGGTCGGGCTGTCGGCCAGGTCATGCTCGTAGCGGATGAAGCCGCTCGGCAGGGTGTCGGCGCGGGTATCGCCGGCAGTCGGGTTCGGGCGGGACATCATTCCCGAGCCGGTGGTCTGTCGGAAATCCCTGGCCGAGGCGCGGTCGACCCGGGCGCCGGTGATCAGCCGGTCGCGATCGGCGGCGTACCAGGTCATTTCGCTGAACACCCCGTAGTTATGGAAGTCGGCGTCCTTGGTGTACGGCTGATCCTTGTAGGTATCGATGCCCATGCCACTGCGCTGACGGTGTTCGTTGGTCTGCGCATCGAGGCCGGTGATCAGCTGGATGTCGGCCCAGCGCCAGGTGGCCTTGATCCGGGCGCCGAGGGTGCGGCGGTCGACGTTGGACGCCATGGGACCGGCCATCATCCCGGTGCCGGACGGTGTGCGCAGGGTGTAGTTGTCCATCACGTGGTCGGCGTAGTTGTAGTAGACCTGCGCTTCGAGCTTCTCCAGCACGTCGCTGATGTTGGATTTCTCGACGCGCAGACCGAGGCTTTCGCGCAGGAATTGCGAGCCATCCATGCCGCGCCCGGCGTAGCGTGCTTCGCCGTCGCCCTTGCCGGCGGTGAGTTCGATCAGGGTGTCGGCATCCGGGGTCCAGCCCAGCGCAACATCGCCGTTCCACTTGTCATAGCGCGAGGCAACGATGTCGTTGTTGCCGTCGCGGTAGTCGTCGGAATGCGCGGTGTTGCCGATCACTCGCACGTAACCCAGCGAGCCGCCGGCCGCCGCATCGACGACCTTGTCGAAGCGCCCGTGAGAGCCAGCCAGCACGCTGGCGTTCACGCGGGTGCCGAGTTCGCCGAAGCTTTCCGGCTCGCGGTCGAACAGGATCGTGCCGGCCGACGCGCCCGGCCCGTAGAGCACGGTTTGCGGGCCTTTGATCACGGTGAGTTTGTCGTAGGTCTCGGGCGAGATGTACGAGGTCGGCGCGTCCATCCGGCCGGGGCAGGCGCCGAGCATCATGCTGCCGTTGGTGAGGATGTTCAGGCGCGAACCGAACATGCCGCGCAGCACCGGATCACCGTTGGTGCCGCCGTTACGCACCAGGGCGAAGCCGGGAATGGTCTTCAGGTAGTCACCACCGTCGCTGGCAGGCACCGGTTGGCGCGGGTCTTTCGGGTTGGTGACGATGGTCAGCGGCGAGCTCGGGGCGATGGCGGTGATCACCGTCGGGCTCAGCTCATCAGTGTGACCGGCGTGTTCGTCGGCGTGGACCAGCGGGGACAGCAGGACGCCGCAAAGGACGGCGGTAGCGTGCCTGAAACGAACGCGGGATTCGTTCAGGGCAAAGGACGCTGGGGCAGAACCCGGGCGTGGGACAGCAGAAAACCTGGACATGACAATTTCCATCAAACAGTCGTAAACGACACGGCCGGCAGCCTGAGGCTGTCTTCTCAACCGTGTGCAATCAGAGGTGGGTGTTTACGCTGCGACGGGCGGGGCGCGGGTGCGGGCGCCGGGGAAGAAGGTCTGCCGGGCATGGCCCAGATGCGGGGAGGGTGGGGTGAAGGTGTTGACGAGCGGAATGCTGAAAGTGGCGAAGCTGCCACCACCGGTCAGCGCCGGACAGTTGAACAGCAGGCTGCAATAGCCGCACTTTTCCCACAGCACATGGTGCGAGGATTGCGGCGGGCAGTGTTCGGCCGAGGGTTTTGCTTCATGCGCGGAATGATCCATGCCCGCCATGTCCATCGACATGTCCATGCTCATCGGCATGGAGGTCGAGGCGTGCTGATCCATCGGCATCGACTGGGAAATCAGCGGGCCGATGAAGATCATCAACATGGCGAACAGGGCGATCCAGCTGCCGCGGGTCAGGTGTTCAGTCTGACGGCGTTGCAGGGAGGGCCTGGCGCTCAGGGGGCGCATGGGCGGAGTCTGCCGGAACGGTTACTGGGCGTGCGCGTGGGCTTGCGTGGCTTCCGGTGGTTTCTTCTGCACGGCGACTTCGACGGTCACGTCACCGGCCTTTTCGAAGTGCATCGTCAGGGGAAAGCGCTTGCCGTCGGTCAGCAGACTGCGGTCGGTCGGATTCATCAGCATCACGTGATAGGCCATCGGCGCGAAGGTCACGTTTCCACCGGCCGGGATGGCCACGTTCGGCACCTGTTGCATCTTCATCAGATCACCCTGCATCACATGCTCGTGCAGTTCCGCAGTCGGGGCGATGGGCGAGTCGACACTGAGCAGGCGGTCAGCGGTTTTGCCGGCATTGTGAATGATGAAATACGCGGCAACGGTCGGCGCGTTCGGCGGCAGTTCCTGCGACCACGGGTGGGCGATTTCCAGCTCACCGGCCTTGTATTCGTGGGCATGGGCGAAGCACGCAGGCAGCAGCAGCGCAGCGATGACGATGAATTTGTTCAACATGGCAGTTCTCCAGAACGATTTGAAACGCAGGTCAAATGCGGGAACAAATCAAACCAGAGGAGAGGCGCGGGGATTGAGGCTCGGCCATTGCTGGCGCGGTGTCGGAGTTTGCAGCACGGCGGGCGCCACGCTGCGATTGCTTTCGTATTGAGCGAAATACAGCTGCGGCGAATGCCCCGGCAACGCCACCAACGGCGCCGATCCGGAACAGCACCAGCAATGCTGCATGGTCGAATGATTGTCACCGCTTTGCGGCGCTTTCTGATCGAGGCTGCCGATGTCGATCGCCACCATCTTCGTCCCGCTGCCGGTGCAGAAACTGCTCCAGAGCAACTGCTCGGCCGGCGTTTGCGCCGCCTGCACCATCGCTCCCGTCAACGGCATGGCGAGCATGTTGAACAGCACTGCAAAGCAGGCGATCCAGGCAAATGCGAGCCGGTGTCGGTTCATGGGACAGATCCGTAGGGTGGGCGATCAGGCGCGGCTATTTAGCCTGATCAGGGCCGATAAGTAAAAAAGCGTCGTGCGGTTTGGTGTCGCAGAGGATTCAGCCTGCTACGGCATGTAACCGCAAACCCAGCGCCTTCATGACTTTCATGATAGTCGCGAATTCCGGATTTCCAGTGCTGCTCAGCGCTTTATAAAGGCTTTCGCGGCCCAGACCTGCATCTCGTGCAACCTGGGTCATGCCTTGGGCGCGGGCAATGTCATTAAGCGCTGCACGGATGAGAACGCCGTCGCCAGCATCTTCGTCAAAACAAGCGTCCAGGTAAGCCGCCATCTCCTCCGGCGTTTTAAGAAACTCTGCAGCGTCGAAGCGGGTGAATTTTTCGAACATTGGAATCGCGTCCAGAGGCAGGTTGATACTGCAAACGTATGCTCGGGAGGCTGCTGCAGGTAGTCAGTCGGGCTTTAAGTTGTTGTGCGTAGCGTCCGATTGATTGGTAGGACTCAAGTTTTTCGCTGTGAGAGCCGACGCCATCGCGGGCAAGCCCGCGAAGGCGTATTCAAGAGCGCAAAAGACTCAGGGCTGTAAGTTGATGGTGAGTGCGCTGATGGCTTCAGCAACCGTCGAAAACTCCCGATCAACCTCCGCCAACACCGGCCGCTTCAACACCATCACCGGCACCCCAAGCTCCCGCGCCACGTCCAGCTTCGGCTCGGTTGCGGTGCTGCCGCTGTTCTTGCTGATCAGCACGTCGATCTGCCGGCGTTCGAACAGTGCCCGCTCATCTTCCAGCAGAAACGGTCCACGGGCGCCGATGACTTCGCAGCGTTCGTTGCCGGGGTAGACGTCGAGGGCGCGCAGGGTCCAGAACTGGTGTGCAGGGATTTCGTCGAGGTGTTGCAGCGGTTCGCGGCCAAGGGTGAACAGGGGGCGGCGGAAGGGTTCGAGGGCGGTGATCAGTTCGGCCCAGTCGGCGACTTCGCGCCAGTCATCGCCGAGTTGCGGTTGCCACGCGGGGCGGCGCAGGGCCCAGCAGGGGATGCCGGTGAGTTGCGCGGCGATGGCGGCGTTCTGGCTGATTTGCGCGGCGTAGGGATGGGTGGCGTCAAGCAGCAGGCTGATGCCTTCGTCGCGAATAAATTGCGCCAGACCTTCGGCGCCACCGTAGCCGCCGACGCGCACCTGACACGTCAGATCGGTCGGCACCCGGCCGACGCCGGCCAGGCTGTAGATGTGTTCCGGCCCCAACGTGCGCGCGATGGCCAGTGCTTCAGTCACGCCGCCCAGCAACAGAATCCGTTTCATACAAAAGCCCCCGCGTGGCCGACGATGCCGCCCTGACGATCAATCGCAAACACCTCGACCTGGACCTGCGCCGGCACCACGCTACGGGCGAATTCCAGAGCATGGCGACAGACCTCATCACCGAGGGCAACGCCAGCCGCACTGGCCATCGCCAACGCCTGCTGGCTGGTGTTCGCCCCGCGTATGGCTTGCTGCAACGCATCGTCAGCACCAATCGCCGCCGCCCATTCGGCCAGTTGTGGCAGGTCGATGCTCGAATGGCGCGAGTGCAGATCCATGTGCCCGGCCGCCAGTTTGCTGATCTTGCCGAAGCCGCCGCACAGGCTGAGTTTATCCACAGGCACTTTGCGCAGGTGCTTGAGCACGGCGCCGACGAAGTCGCCCATTTCGATCAGGGCGATTTCCGGCAGGTTGTAGACCCGGCGCATGGTGTCCTCGCTGGCGTTGCCGGTGCAGGCGGCGATGTGCAGGTAGCCGTTGGTTTTCGCCACGTCGATGCCTTGATGGATCGAGGCGATGTACGCCGCGCAGGAAAACGGCCGGACGATGCCGCTGGTGCCGAGGATCGACAGGCCGCCGAGTATCCCCAGGCGCGGGTTCATGGTTTTCAGCGCCAGGGCTTCGCCGCCCTCGACATTGACCGTCACCTCGAAGCCGCCGCGATAGCCGGTTTCCTCGGCGAGCAGCGTCAGGTGATCGCTGATCATCTTGCGCGGCACCGGGTTGATCGCCGGTTCGCCGACCCCCAGCACCAGTCCCGGCCGGGTGACAGTGCCGACGCCTTTGCCAGCAATGAAGCGAATCCCCGGCTCGTCGATCAGCTGTACGCGGGAGTAGAGCAGGGCGCCGTGAGTCACGTCCGGGTCGTCGCCGGCATCCTTGATGGTTCCGGCTTCAGCGCCGACATCAGTCAGCCGGCAGAACTCCAGGCGCATCTGCACCTGCTTGCCTTTGGGCAAGACGATCTGCACGGCGTCCGCCACCACGCCGCCGAGCAGCAGGCGGGCAGCGGCGAGGCTGGTGGCCGTGGCACAGCTGCCGGTGGTCAGGCCGCTGCGCAGGGGCGCGGGTTGTTCGGCGGTTTCGTCACGCATCGAGGGGTTTGACCAGATCGAGCAGGGTGATCGGCAGGGCCTGGCGCCAGGTGTCGAACTCGCCCAGCGGCTGGGCTTGAGCGATGTGGATGCGGGTCAGCTCGCCGCCGTGGCGTTCGCGCCAGCTCATCAAGGTCATTTCGCTTTGCAGGGTTACGGCGTTGGCGACCAGTCGGCCGCCGGGTTTGAGTTGTTCCCAGCAGGTGTCGAGCACGCCTTCGCGGGTCACGCCGCCGCCGATGAAAATCGCATCCGGTCGCTCAAGACCGGCGAGAGCTTGCGGGGCACTACCGCGAACCAGTTGCAGTCCGGGAACGCCCAGCGCATTGCGGTTGTGTTCGATCAATTGCTGGCGACCGTCATCGGCCTCGATAGCCAGAGCGCGGCAGCTCGGGTGAGCGCGCATCCACTCGATGCCGATCGAACCGCTGCCGGCGCCGACGTCCCACAACAGTTCGCCCGGCGTCGGGGCGAGGCGGGCGAGGGTGATCGCGCGCACGTCGCGCTTGGTCAGCTGGCCGTCGTGCTGGAAGGCCGAGTCCGGCAGACCGGCGAGACGCGACAGGCGCGGTGTCTGCGGATCGCCCAGGCATTCGATGGCGATCACGTTGAGGTCGGCAATGAGCGAGTCATTCCAGTCGTTAGCGGTGCCGTCGATCCGGCGCTCGGTGTCGCCGCCCAGATGTTCCAGAACACTCAGACGACTGGCGCCGAATCCGCGCTCACGCAGCAATTGCGCAACGGCGGACGGGCTCTGGCCATCATTGCTCAGCAACAACAGGCGCGCGCCGCTGAACAGTTGTGCGTTGAGGGCCGCAAGCGGGCGAGCCACCAGCGACAGCACGCTGACGTCCTGCAACGGCCAGCCCAGTCGGGCCGCCGCCAGCGAGCAGGACGACGGCGCCGGCAGAACCAGCATCTCCGCCCCCGGCACCTGCCGCGCCAGGCTCGCGCCAACGCCGTAGAACATCGGATCACCGCTGGCCAGCACGCACACCGCTTCGCCACGGCGTTCGAGCACCGGGGCCAGGGAAAACGGGCTCGGCCACAACTGGCGCTCGCCACGGATGCACACCGGCAACAGATCCAGCTGACGCTGACCGCCGATGATCCGCGAAGCGCCCATCAGGGCGCGCCGGGCATTCTTGCCCAGGCCCTTGAAGCCGTCTTCACCGATTCCTACCACTGTCAGCCAGGGTGACATCTGTAGCCCCTCAAAAAAGTGTCCGCAAACGCGCCGTTCCGACGGGCAGACTTTTCATGCCGTCGGACAAAGCAGGCATAATACCGCGCCTTCGCCCGCGAAGCGCCTTTCCCACAGAGCTGCCAGCCCTTGAACGAACGCCCGATGTCCAACGCCATACGCCCCTCGGCCTGCCCGGGGTTGCTGCGTATCGTCCAGGCGCTGGATGGCGGGATCTGCCGGATCAAGCTCGATGGCGGTTCGATCACGGCCGATCAGGCCGATGCGGTGGCCAACGCCGCCGAACGGTTTGCCGGCGGGGCGATCGAGGCGACCAACCGGGGCAATCTGCAGATTCGCGGGATCGGCGAGCAGTCCGCCGCGCTGATCGAAAGCCTGCTGGCCGCCGGTCTCGGGCCGCGAACCGCAGCGGGTGACGATGTGCGCAACCTGATGCTCAGTCCCGCCGCCGGCATCGACCGGCGGATGCGCTTCGATACTCGTCCAGTGGCCGGGCAGATCCTCGAAACCCTGCAAAGCCATCCGCGCTTCCACGAGCTGAGCGCCAAGTTCGCCGTGCAACTGGATGGCGGTGAAGCGCTGGCGATGCTCGAACATCCCCATGACCTGTGGTTGTCGGCATTCGAAGATCGCGGCGACACGCTGCTGGCTTTCGGCCTGGCGGGTTGTCCGACGGATCGACCGCTGGCCGCTGTGGCGCTTGCGGACGGACATGCGCTGGTGGTGGCGGTGCTGGAGTTGTTCCTCGATCTGGCCCGGCCGGAGCAGACGCGAATGCGCCATCTGCTGGATGAATACCCGGCGCCGGTCTTCCTGGAAAAACTCGCTCAGCGAATCAACCTGAAAGCCGCCGCTGATTGGCAGCGCGAAGCCGGACCGCAAGGTTTGCACCTCGGCATCCACCCTCTGCAATCGTCCGGTCAGGCCTATGTCGGTGCAGCACCGGCGCTCGGCCGCCTCGATCCGGAGATGCTGCGTGGCGCCGCACAATTGGCCAGAACCTTCGGTGACGGCAGCCTGCGTTTCACCCCTTGGCAGAGTCTGTTGCTGCCCAATGTGCGGGGAATCGATGCGGTTCAAGTGCTCGACGAATTGAGCAAGCTGAACCTGCTGACCCACTTCGAAGATCCCTTGGCGCACCTGATCGCCTGCACCGGCGCCAACGGCTGCGGCAAAGGCCTGGCCGACACCAAACACGATGCCCGCCTGCTGGCTACGCTGTTGCCACACGCCGTGGATGTGCACCTGTCCGGCTGTCCGCGTTCCTGCGCCGCCGCGCATCGGGCTGCGGTGACTCTGCTGGCGGTCGGCCCCGGTCACTACGATCTCTATTTTCGCGATGCAGCGCTGCCGGGGTTCGGCGCGCTGCACGCTCACAACCTTACTATCGAAGCGGCGGCGAAATTGCTCGCCGCCCGCTCACGGAGCCCCCTTGATGCTTGATTACATCCGCGACGGTCAGGAGATCTATCGCAACTCCTTCGCGATCATTCGCAGCGAGGCCAACCTGGCTCGCATCCCGGCCGACCTGGAAAAACTCGCGGTGCGGGTGATCCACGCCTGCGGCATGGTCGAGGCCATCGACGGGCTGCAATTTTCCGAAGGCGCGGGCAAGGCCGGGCGCGATGCGCTGGCTGCCGGCGCGCCGATCCTGTGCGATGCGCGGATGGTTTCCGAGGGCGTGACCCGTGCGCGCCTGCCGGCCAACAACCAAGTGATCTGCACTCTGCGCGATGACAGCGTGCCGGAGCTGGCGCGCGAGCTGGGCAACACTCGCTCCGCTGCCGCGCTGGAACTGTGGCGCCCGCATCTGGAAGGCAGTGTAGTGGTGATCGGCAACGCGCCGACCGCGCTGTTCTATCTGCTGGAAATGCTCGACGCCGGCGCCCCGAAACCGGCGCTGATCCTCGGCTTCCCGGTGGGCTTCGTCGGCGCCGCCGAATCCAAGGCCGAGCTGGCCGCCAACAGCCGTGGCGTGCCGTTCGTGATCATGCAGGGCCGCCTCGGCGGTAGCGCCATGGCCGCCGCTGCGGTCAATGCCCTCGCCACGGAGATCGAATGATGCAGGCTAAAGGACGTTTGATTGGCCTGGGCGTCGGTCCCGGTGATCCGGAACTGATTACCGTCAAGGCCCTGCGCCTGCTGCGCGAATCGCCGGTGGTGGCGTACTTCGTGGCCAAGGGCAAGAAGGGCAACGCGTTCGGCATCATCGAAGCGCACCTGCAGGACGCCCAGAATCTACTGCCGCTGGTGTACCCGGTAACCACCGAAGTGCTGCCGGCGCCGCTGTCCTACGAGCAAGTGATCAGCGACTTCTACGATGACGCGGCAGTGGAAGTGGCCGCGCATCTGGATGCCGGTCGCGATGTGGCGGTGATCTGCGAAGGTGATCCGTTCTTCTACGGCTCCTACATGTACCTGCACGATCGCCTCGCCAGCCGTTACGAAGCCGAAGTGGTGCCGGGCGTCTGCTCGATGCTCGGCGGCGCTTCGGTGCTGGGCGCACCGCTGGTGTATCGCAATCAGAGCCTGTCGGTGCTGTCCGGTGTGCTGCCTCACGATGAACTCAAGCGTCGTCTGGCCGATGCCGACGCGGCGGTGATCATGAAACTGGGCCGCAACTTCCCGAAAGTGCGCGACGTGTTGGCAGAGCTGGGCCTGGCCGAGCGTGCGCTGTACGTCGAGCGCGCGACAATGGCCAACCAGAAGATCGTGCCGCTGGATGAGGTCGAGCCGATGTCGTCGCCGTACTTCTCGTTGATCATTGTTCCCGGCGAACGGTGGCAAGGCTGATGACTCATTCCACACCGGCTATCGTCATTCTCGGCCAGGGCGCACTGGCCACGGCCCGTCGCCTTCAGCAGGTTTATCCGGGCGCGCAGGTTCATGGCCTTTCAGGGCGAGTCGAAGGGGCTGATCTGACTTACAGCGACTTCGGCGCGACCCTGCGCGAGCTGTATCAACAGGACACGCCGATCATTGCCCTGTGCGCGGCCGGCATTGTCATCCGCACGCTGGCGCCGCTGTTGCTGGAGAAGGGCGTCGAGCCTCCGGTGCTCGCCGTAGCGGAAGACGGCAGCGCCGTGGTGCCGCTGCTTGGCGGCCTCGGCGGGGTGAATGTCATGGCCCGCGAGATCGCAGCTGCGCTTGAAGTGGCAGCGGCGATCACCACCAGCGGCGAATTGCGTTTCGGCACTTGCCTGCTCAACCCGCCCGGCGGTTATGCCCTCGGCGATCTGGAGCAGGGCAAACGCTTTGTCTCCGACTTGCTCGCCGGCCACAGCGTGCGCATCGACGGCGCAGCGCCGTGGCTTGAGCAGGCGCAACTGCCGGAAGATCCACAGGCGCAGCGCTCGATTCATGTGGGCAGCGATGCCCGTGCGGCGAGCGCCAGTGAGTTGCTGATTTATCCGCGCAGCGTGGCGGTAGCGGTCGGTGCCGATGTGGCCGGTCTGCCGGATGCGATTCGCGACGCGTTGCAGCAGGCCGGTGTAGCTATTCAATCGCTGGCCTGTCTGGTGGCGGCTGATACACAGATGGCCAGTCCGGCGTTGCGTGAAGCCGCGCTTGAATTGGCTGTGCCGTTGCGCTTTGTCGCGCCGGCGAGTGACATCGTTGAGCTGGTTCGCGATGCAGTCCCCGACGCTCGAATCATCACAACATCCCGCGACATTGCCATCGCCGTGGCCGAACAGCCGCTGGATGTTTCGCAGGTCGGCCGTCCACGCGGTCGCCTGGCCGTCATCGGTCTTGGCCCGGGCGCGGCAGAGCTGATGGTGCCGGCGGTGAAAGCCGAACTGGCCCGAGCCACCGACGTGCTCGGTTACGAAACCTATGTGCGCATGGCCGGTCCGTTCCGCGACGATCAGGTGCAGCATTGCACCGACAACCGCGAAGAAATGCAGCGTGCCCGTCACGCCTTCAGGCTGGCCGCTCAGGGTCGTTCGGTGATTGTGGTTTCGTCGGGCGATCCGGGCGTGTTCGCCATGGCGGCGGCAGTGCTCGAAGCGTTGCACGAGTCGACGGACCCGGCGTGGCACAGCGTCGATCTGGAAATCCTGCCGGGTGTTTCGGCGTCGCTCGCCACCGCCGCTCAGGCCGGTGCACCGCTGGGCCACGACTTCTGCGTGATGTCGCTGTCGGACAACCTCAAGCCGTGGTCGATCATCGAAAAACGTCTGGATCTGGCCGCCGAGGCGGATCTGGCATTGGCCTTCTACAACCCGATCTCCCGTGCCCGTCCGTGGCAACTGGGGCGAGCGCTGGAAATCGTCGCGCAACACCGCACGCCGCAAACGCCGGTGGTGTTGGGCCGCGATATCGGCCGTCCCGGACAGGCGTTACGCACCACCACGTTGGGCGCATTGACTCCGGATCAGGTCGACATGCGCACCATGGTCCTGATCGGTTCGTCCACTACGTGCACCTTCCCTCGCCCGGAAGGCGGGGAGTGGGTGTATACGCCGAGGTGGTACGGGGACAAGCCCGTAGCCTGATACCGTTATATTAGTTTTCGATAAAACCCAAAAAGGCCGCGAATTCGCAATTCGCGGCCTTTTTGGTTTGTGCGCTTTCTGAAGTTTGTATTTGTTTCAATAGCGTTTGTTTGAGTGGTCCAGTGTTGTTGGATGTTTCGTTGGACATTGTTTGAATGGCTTTGCGTTTGTCTTTGGGTATTGTTTTGCACTAGTTTCGATTATGTGAAATCTGTTCGGGTTTTAGTGTTTGCTTGTTGCAAGTTGTTTGCTCTCGCGGCGTCGGCGCGCGCGTGTAATTTATTATGTCGAGGAAATGTTTCAATGCAGGAAGCTAAAGTTGATGGCGGGTATGTAAAGTTTGTCAATCTGTTCAAATTGTCTGATCTTGAACAAGCGCTGTTGCCCTACAAGAATACCGTTCGTTATGACGAGGTGATCCGTTATTACTTTGCCTGTGTCGGTTTGCTCGACTCGCCACGGCTCTTGCAACCACTCGCGCTGTTAAAGCGGGCGCTTGGAGAGTTCGACGGGCATCGGGTGCGACGTGAAGTTGAAAAAGCACCTGCGCCGAGCCCGAAGACGGAAACAGCGCCCGATCTTTCAGAAATCAGCGCCAGGGTCAGCGACTTCGAGTCGCGGCTGAACTACAGCGTTGAACTGATGAAAACACCTGCTACGCAGGTGCCGAAGATCCTGCACTTCGTCTGGCTGGGTGGCGGAGTCGGTGAAATCCAGCGCGATTACATCAATGTCTGGAAACAGGTATTGGCCGGTCAGGGTTATCAGATCAACGTCTGGTATGACAGTGATGCGTTGCTGGCCTGGCAGGCCAATCGCTTGATGGTCGAGGCGGCCAAGGCGGACGCCATGGAGCACGGGGGCGTCGACAGCCTCTCCGACAAGGTTTTGGGCGAAATGTATGTCGCCCGCGCTATCGCTTTGAAGCAACAGATGAGCGAACACATTGATGCGGCGGTTGCGAGAGGCGAATCCGCCGATGAAGCAAGATTGCAGTTGTTGAACCGTGCTTATGGGCAGAACGTTCAGGATTTAAGAGCGTTGAAAGCAAAGAACCGTGAAAGTATCGATGCGCTGGTCGGAGGTAATATTCGAGTGCGCGATCTGGCGGGTTCGGAAATACCTTTGAAGTTGCGGGATGTTTACCAGCGGGAAATGCGCATGCGGGGCAACCTGGCGGCTGCGTCGGATATCGTAAGAGCAGAGGTCTTGCACTTCGAAGGTGGCAGCTACAGCGATGTTGATAATTTGCCGCCGTTGCTGAAGGAAATTGCAGGTATCGATATCAGCGACTTTGGTGCTGATGCGCGCCTCGGTGTCTTGCAGTTGATGCTGGATCAGAATCCCGACTGGATGCCCGGTCGACAGGCGCTACGGGGGCGGTACAGAGACAAGCTGCTGCAAATACCCGAAGAGCATCGCCCGGTGCTGCAGGCGTTTGCCAAAAGCCGGCCGCTTTTGACTCAGGTGTTTCAGCCTCCGCAGGATCTGCTTGTCCGACCGTATGCGCTGCGCGCAGTGGCAATGGAAAACACGATCAGCAATGCCTACATGATGGCTCATGCCGGTTCGGCGGTACTTGAGTCCGTGCTCAAGCGCTTCAGGTTCAACTACGAACTGCTCGATGACACCACCCGGTTGGCCATTGAAAGAGGTATCAGACTTCAAGAGCATGAAGCGATGAGTACGCTGGCCAATGAAGTGCTGGAACGATCTTACGGGCCTTTGGTTGAGTTGCCGGGAATGGAGTCCCTTTTTGCGGCTTATCTGGCGGATGCCGTTGCCGGATACCACAACGAAGGTATCCGTCCGGGAAACGAGGGGACGATCTATTTGACCGGGCCCGTCGGAATCAAGGATGGCACCAGCGATTTCGAAAAAACATTTTTAACGCCCGAAGGGGCGCAGGCGTCACGGCGGGAAATGGCCATCGCACCTCTGCAGACGGTCAATCAGGTCACTGAAGAGGAGCTGGATCACTCCTGGAAAGAAAACGAAACCGATACCCGAAAGTGGCTCGATACCGAACAGCAAAGCTGGCGCGACGGCCGATACAAAACCCGCTACGCCGGGAATGTCGCCGAATTGCTCAAGCAGACCACCGTCGAATTCGAACTCGGCTGGCCACTGGTCGAAGGACGTCATGTCCTGAATACCGAGCTGTTGCAGCGTATGGCTGATCACCTCGGGGAACCGTTTACCAAAGCGATGATGAGCGGCCATGATGGGCCGGTCGTGTTCGCCGACCGATTGCCGCTGAGCTTCGATGATCGTCAGGCCATACGTCATCAGGACACTCGCCTGCGGCCACCGGCATTCCCGAAAAATCCGATTGCCCAGAGTATCGCGCTGGATGAACTGCTGATCGGGCTGGGTACCCGTTCCTGGCAACTCGCGCAGCTCAACCCGCTGCAGCGTTTGACGATCGGCGCGTTGCTGGGCGCCGATTCACTGGATGCCCAGAGCTTTGCCGCCCTGAACGGTGCGCTGGACAATCTGATCAACAGCGTCAGTGAGCGCGGTACGTCCGGGCGTTACGCGGTAATTGAACAGCAGCTCTATCAGCACCGGGCACCTGCGTTCATGGCAGGCATGTCCAGTGTGGGTGATGAATTGCCCGCACATTCGGTCAACGCACTCAGCCTGAAAAAGAACGCGCTGGCCAACGCTGCGACGCTGTTTGACTGGGGGCGCCGGGTAGCGCAGATCCAGCGGCTGGCCACTCAGGAGCATCGCGATCAAATCCAGGAGCGGGCGGAGCAGGTGCTCAATCAGTTCGCGGTCGGCACCGTCAAACTGGTGCCTCAGGATTTGTTGATGCACGGGCTGGGTGATACCGCGGCCGGGCGCTGTTTTCCGCTGGCGCTGGCAATGAGTGCCGCCCTCACGCAGGGTGAGGGTGAGACCCGACAGTTGCGCGAGCGATTCTATCTGGCGGTGCTTGAGCCGGAGCATTCGGACTCGAAGGCGTTTCTGGCCGCGCTGGAGGAAATGCGTGGCGTGAACGCCGCAGAGGTGGGCACGGCGCTGGGGCGGGTCGATCTGGATAACATGGTCGCGACTCTCGAGGCGTCCGCGGGGCCTCGAACCCTGATGCTCAACTCGGACAACCACTCGATGCTGGTGGCCCGGACCGTAAACGGGAGTACGGCCGTTTACCACTTCTACGATCCGAACTTCGGCCTGTTCGAATTCGACAGCCCGGCGACCTTCCGGATGGCCCTGAAGCAATTTTTCAAGAACACGCATATCGCCCGTCATTATGCCGTGTACGGCAAACCCGGCCGACCCCAGTTCGATCTGATCGATGTGCAAGGCGAAAAGGTTGCCGCCCTGAACCTGTCGAACGGCATCAAGGTAAGTCAGTTGCTCAGGGATGAACCGCTGCCGGACAAACCGTTCAGGTCCGTTCGCCAAAGGGTGAACAGCGCTCACGGTCGATCGCTCATGGACAATTCGCGCCTGGGCAGTGCATTGCTGTCTTCAGAAAATGACTGGTGGGCCGAGCAGATTGCCGACGTCACTGCACGCTTGCAGGAGGGCCATGAGTCGGTCACTCCACTGGTGCCGTTGTTCGACTCGCTGGAGGTGACCCCTGAAGGCGGTTACCGGGTACACATGCTCGACCCGCAAAGTGGCGAGACGGTCGCCGTGGTCACCAGCCGGGATGATCGCCTGCTGCGGATCAGGAATTACCTGACGGATCTGTTTTCGACGCTGGGGCACAAACCTGCGACCGGCGCGGTGGTGGATCCGACAGAGGCGGCGGCCGTGCACACGCTCAATGCCGGTTTTGCGGTACAGGCGCTGATGAATGCATTGCGCGGGCGCGAGGGTGAAGATCGCACTGTGAGCACCGCGGTGCAGTGGCATGCCTACGTCAACTACGCACAGCTGGTGCATGGCAACGTGGTCGATGCGGCGGGGCTGATCGGCCTGGTGCAAGCCGCATTGCGTGATGAAAAGCTGATCGCCCGCACCAGTGCGAAAGTGGTCGGCGAAGCGCTTGAGCCGTTGACCGGCAGAACCCTCGGCGCGGTGGCCGGGCATGTGGCCAACGAGGGTGTCGGCGCGGTGCTGGGTCTGGCGAATGTCGGCTTTGATATCTATCAGTTGGCGAATGCCCGCAACGATGTCGAGACCGCCACCTACGCCACCCAGCTGACGTTCGACGCCAGCAGTCTGGCCCTGACCGCTGCGGGACTTGGCGCAGCGGCCGCTGGCGCGGGTACGGCGGCTGCGGTGCTGGGAGGCGCCGGGGTGATTCTCGGAGGGCTGGCCGTCGGCGTGACTGCGCTGGCGCAGAATTTTGCGACCATCGCTGAAGAAGCGAAGGCGGTCGGACTGTTTTTCGCGGAGCTTGAGCAGGCACATCACGGCGCCGGATTTCACTACAGCGACGAGCAAGGTGCCTGGTTGCCGCGACCGTCGCTGATCATCAACGGACTGGATCTGAGCACCGGCAAACTGCTGATCGACAGTTCCCGGCTGTATCCGCTGCGTGATCATTTCGGTGTGCCGGACTTCGAGGTCGATTACCCGCGAGCCATCCACCTCAGTAAAGAGCTTGGCTACCCCGCCGAAATGACGTTCGCACCATCGGCGGAGCAGGCCATTGTCCTGCCGTGCACGCCGCTCACTTGCTACGGCTACGAGTACCAGATCCTGCCGTTTTCATCGCAACGCCACGACAAGGGTTTCGACATTGCCCGGCGTCTGGAGAAGAAAAAAACGGACGGCCAATGGCTGTTCCTGTTTTCGTTCTACTCGTTCCCCAGCCATTACATTGTTCATCGGATGTACCCCGATTATCGCCCGACCGAGATCAGCATCACGCTCGATGCACAGGCGCGCAAACTGGTTGTGCCGGTGATTCCCAAGCCCTGGCACGAGCAGATCAGTTATCGGATTCAGGGTGGGGGAGGCGCTTGTACGCTGGTGCTCAATCCAGGTGTCAACGTCGAACTGGTGTCCGTGGGGGCGCAAAAGAACCGCTGGATCATCGTCGCACCCTGGGCCCGAGAGTCGGAGATCGTGTTCAGCCAGGACGGGCAGTTCAGTGTCAAAGGCTGCCAGTTCAAGGTGACGGCGAACAGTGCGCCGGAGATCTCCCTGCTGATCGAAAATGGCCGGCTCTTCAGGATCGCCGGCGGCAAACGGCACGAGCTGGAGCTGCTGCAGGAACAGGCACCCAAAGGGCTGGATGACCAGACCCTGCAGGATCATCTGCAAGCGCTGGCACGGGCGCATCGACTGGCGCTGCGCTATACGCCGATCCTCAACTACCGGGTTCCTTTTGAAAACCCCAAGGCGCCGCGTTACACCAACGGCTGGTACGACGCCGCGGAGGATCGGGTCCTCTATATCCGCAATGATGAAGTGTTCGACGATGAGGGATTGTTCTCGGTGGTCACCGGCGGCTCGGCGTTTTTCCATGATCCGAGTGGCTACGATATCTGCCAGGTCGATGCCGACACCGGGCTGCTCAGCCATCGTTATCGATTGATCTTCCGGCACAAGGGCGCGAGCTCGATTCGTAGTGTTGACGCCGATGGCCAGGGTGTCGTCCATGTGGTGCAGGAATATACGTATGAAGACGGCACGTTTGAGCGCCTCAACTACCTGATACACCAAGGTGAGCTGTGGTTGAGTTCGATCACTCGCGGGCTTGAACCGACTTACGCGGCGCTGTTCGATGACAGCAAAAGTCTGGCAGATTGGGCTCCGGTGCTGGGTGATCGGGCGAAGCGCATGCCGGTTCATGCGGACAAAGGCTATGCCACGGTCGACTGGCAGTTCGCGCCTTATGTTTCGGTCTGCTGGATGATTGAAGAGAACGAGCGGGACATGGCCTGGGTCCGTACCCGTGACAACCTGATCGTGCGCCCGGTACCGCGACGTCACCATGCGCGCGCCTGGCCCGATTCGATCCAGAACCTGAACGAGCTGATGCTGCTGACGCCGGCCGATGACGGCGACGTGTTTGTCATTTACGACCGACCGTTCCAGAGCCTGTGCCGGGTGCAGCGCACTGTGGCGCAGGAGCAGAATCAATGGTCGCACCGCTGGGTGCAACCCGAGCGCCTGAAGCAGGTGACGGCTGAGCACAATGGCTATCAGGCCCGCACCGAGGACGGGTTGTCATTCGGGATCGGCGCTGATGGTGAGCTGCATTTTGCCGGCCTGGCAGAACCCTGGCTCAAGGGACGCAAGCAATGGTGGCTGGCGCTCGACGCCATTGCCCGGCAATACGCCGTCGAGCAATTCCCGATTGTCGGCATTGCCAATGCTGCCGGGGATGCGCGCTTGCACGCCTGGTACGTGGACAACCGCTTGTTGTTGTGTGAAGCGCAGCAGACGCAGCTCCGGTTGCTGGGCATGACACCGGACAATCAGTCGGCATGGCTGTTCGAGCCCGAGAGTGGTGAGGTCTGGCGCCAGACGTTTATCGATCCGCAACATCTGCAGTCGGCATTCGGAGAAGGCACGCAGTTGCTGCAGACCCGGATGCTGACCAGGCCAGAACGACTCTGGACGGCGTGGCGCTTTGCCGATGTGCGGGTCGACGGTGCGGGTCTCGTGGGCACGACGGGCGAAGGTGTCGTGCTGCAACTGGAGCATCAGGAGCCACCGCAGATCATCGGTGTGCAACAGAATTGGCTGGCGGCCCATGGCGAACATCTGATCAGCGACTTGCAGGCCTTGCTGGCGAACGAAGCGCATCGTCCGTTCATTTCGATCGGCGCACAGGACGCCAGTGTGCAGTGGTACATCGCTGACAGCGCGCGGCTGGTTCAGATCCCCGCTGCCGACCTGCCGCAGGATTACCAGCTGCTGGGAACCCGGCGGCATGCCGATGTCTTGCTGCATGAGCCGCAGGATCGAGTTGTGCAGGGTTATCCGAGCCTGCGCCAGATCAAGCCGCTGGATTACGTCCAGCGCACGGGTGACGTGCTGGTGCTCGAAGGACGGGTGGATGCCTACGATCTTCTGCCGGTGATCCCGGACGATGTGCGCACGCTCGTTTTGCGGGTAGGGCGCGGTGCGATGAAATGGCACCTGTCGGAGGCGCTCATGCGCAAGCTCGACTCGCTGGTAGTGGACTGTCGTTATCCGCTGGGGGGCCGCCCGTTGGTCCTGAGCCGATTGATCCTGACGCTGACTGTCCCTCAGAAGCTCGAAGTGGCGATGGTCGAGGATCATCTGGTACTGATCGACCCCGACAGTGAGCACTGCGTGCTGGTGCGCAATGCGGATGCGTCAGATCCCTCGCAGCGGGGCGATGCGATGCTTGAGGTCAATGGCCTGCGTCCGTGCCAGGTGTCGACGCTGGTTCGCTGGCTGAAGGCGCGCAAGGAAGGCGCCGAGGGCTTGACGCTGAAAGCGTTGATCGATCAGGCGGATGCGAAGAAAGCCGTCGAGTCGGCGGGTTGACGGTCCGCGGTCACTGACGAAAAAAGACCGCCGACGTTACCGTCGGCGGTCTTTTCGTTTCCGGGTTCAAGGCACCAGATAGCCTTTGACCCCGGTAAAGATGATCTGCGCCGCCAATGCGCACACGAACAACCCCATCAGGCGGCTGACGATCTGCAAACCCTGATCGCCGAGAATGCGTTCGATGCGGTTCGACAAGTAAAGCACCACGCCCACCGTGAAGCTGGCGAGGGCGATACTCATGATCGCGAACAGCTTGTCGTCCCAGTGCGGCTGGCTGACGCCCATCACCAATAGCGCACCGATGGTCCCGGGGCCGACGGTCAGCGGAATGGTCAGCGGGACGATCGTCACGTCTTGCTGCACGTTGTCGGTCTGCACGGCCGACTTGCCTTGCGCCATGCCCAGCGCCGAAATGAACAGCACGCTGCCGGCGCCGATGCGGAAGGCGTCCACCGTGATGCCGAACACATCGAAAATCACCCGCCCGAACAGATACAGCAACACGCTCGAGACCAGCGTGGCGACCGCCACTTTCCAGGCCAGACGGCGCTGTTCCTTGCGCGAGTAACCGCGGGTCAGACTGATGAAGCAGGACAACACGAAGAACGGGCTGTAGAGCACCAGCATCTTCAGGTAAACACTGAATAACACGTGGAGCATGGCGCGGGCTCGCTGGCGGGGAAAGTCGGGGGAGTCTAACAGGCGCTATCGTGTCTGTCGGCTCACGACGGTTGCGTCGTCGCGCGGTTCTGTTGATCACGCTGGGCCACCCAGTGCTCGATCAGCTCACGCAGTTGCGACAGCTCCACCGGTTTGGCCATGTGCCCGTCCATCCCGGCCTGACGCGCGCGTTCCTTGTGCTCGGCGAGGATGTGCGCGGTCAGCGCCACGATCGGCGTGCGGATGCGCTGATTGCCGACTTCCCAGGCCCGCAGTTGCTGGGTGGCGGAGAAACCGTCGAGGATCGGCATTTCACAGTCCATCAGCACCAGGTCGTAACGCTGGGCTTTCATCGCCTGCAAGGCTTCTTCGCCGTTGCTGGCGGTGTCCGGCTGCAAGTTGAGCTTGCCGAGCATGCCCCGGATCACCTTGGTCGAAATCGTGTTGTCTTCGGCCACCAGAATGCGGAAATCGCTCGGCACCTTGACCGGCGCAGCGGGACTCGCGACCTGTGGCTGGAACACCACCTGGCCACGGTTGCGCTGGTTGAGTTCGTCGGCGAGCGTGGTCTTGAGCGTATAGCCGGCCACCGGTTTGGCCAGGATGCGCTTGATCCCCGAGTTGCGCGCGATGATCTTGCTCGGCGCATTGCTGATGCCGGTGAGCATGATCAGCAGGATGTCGTGGTTCAGGCTCGGGTCTTCCTTGATCTTGGCGGCCAGTTGCATGCCGGTCATGCCGGGCATGTTCTGGTCGAGCAGGACCACGTCGAAGTAATCACGCAAATGCGCCTTGGTGCGCAGCAGGGCCAGCGCTTCCTTGCCCGACGGCACGGCGCTCACGTTCAGGCCCCAGGCGCTGCATTGCTGCACCAGCACCTTGCGGCAGGTGTCGTTGTCGTCGACCACCAGCACGCGTGCGCCTTGCAGCGGGCTGTCGAGGTCCGAGGTCGGATGCTCCAGGCGATCAGGGTCCAGCGGCAGGGTCAGCCACAGCGTGCTGCCCTGGCTGGCGCCGCTCTTGATGCCGAACTCGCCCTGCATCAAACGGATCAATTGGCGGGCGATCACCAGACCGAGGTTGCCGCCCAGACGGTTGGCCGACAGGAAGTGCTTGCTGTGCAACTCGGCGTGCATCAGCGCGTCGCGTTCTTCCTGATCCATCGGCTGGCCGCTGTCCTGCACGGCAATGCGCAGGCGTGGCCCGGCGCTGCGTTCGTCGAGGGCGACGACTACCAGCACTTCGCCTTCTTCGGTTTTCTTCAGGGCGTTTTCCAGCAGGCTCAGCAACGTCTGGCGCAGGCGCGTCGGGTCGCCACTGATGACCCGTGGCACTTGCGGCTGGATAAAACTGATCAGCTCGACGTTCTGCTGTTCGGCCTTGGCGCGGTAGATGCTCAGGCAATCGTCGATCAGGGCGTTGAGGTCGAACTGCACGTCGTCGAGTTCGATCTGCCCGGACTCGAGCCTCGAGATGTCGAGGATCTCGTTGATCAGGGTCAGCAGTTCGTTACCGGCGCTGTGGATGGTTTGCACGTAATCGCGTTGCTTGACCGACAGTGGCGTGCCGAGCAGCAGTTCGGTCATGCCCAGTACGCCGTTCATGGGCGTGCGGATTTCGTGGCTGATCTTGGCCAGGAATTCGGCCTTGGCGTTGATCTCGGCGTTGCTCGCCGCGAGGTCGCGGCTGATGCTGAAACGGCTTTCGGTGATGCTGCGCTGACGCTCGCCGAGGGCGATGCTCATCAGCAGGCCACTGATACAGATGAAACCCATCAGGGTCATGATCAGGCCTTGCGGCGCGACCAGGGTCAGCCCCAGCAAGGCCGGAAGGATGATCAGCGTGCCGATGTTGAACACCACCATCGCGGCGACGAACAAGCGGGCAGGGCGGTAGCCTTTCTGCCAGTGATAGAACGCCACCAGCAACATGCTCAGCCCGGCGAGAGCCACAAGCGCGTAAGTGATGATGTTCAGCGGCAGGGTGTTGACGAACAACAGCAGCAGGCTGCAGATCACGATGAACAGGATGTCGCCGATCAACAGCTTGTTCAGCGGATGCGGGCCGAGCGGCGCGAAGAAGCGGTAGGCGAACATCAGGCCGGCCGGTGCAGTCAGCAGCAGGGCCAGATAGGCGCCGGGGGTCTGGATCGCATGCCAGTTCGGCAGCCACGGGCCGGCGAGGTTGAGCAACAGCAACAGGCTCAGGCTCAACAGGCCTTCACACACCGCGAGCCACAGGCTGCTGCGCGAGCGGGTGTAGGCGTAGCGGATCAGGTTGTGCAGGATCAGCATCGCCAGACAGCCGAACAGCAGGCCGTAGATCAGCGTCTGGTTGTGATTGGCCGCGGCCATCACTGCCGATTGCAGGGTGATGTACGGGCGCAACTGGTGATCGGAGACCAGTCGCAGGTAAACGTCGAGGGGCTTGTCGCTCTGCGGCAACGGCAGCATGAAATCGCTGCTGGGCAGCGGTCGCTCTACCTGGGGCTGGGTGGTGCCGGTGTCGCGTTGTTCGATCAGGCGATCGCCGTCGAGGACATACAGATTGAGGTGCGACAGGTCGGGGGCGAAGATCCGCAGCACTTGTTCGTGCTTGCCGGGCGCCAGCCTGAAGCGCAGCCACAAGGCGCCATCGGGTTCGGCCGCGGTGAGGCGGTCAAGCTCGATAGGGCTGAATTGATTGGTGTAGCGGGCGGAGCGGATGTCGCTCAGCTGGAGGTTGCCCTGATCGTCAATCAATACCGACCAGCCACTGCCTTGCGCGGCCTGGGCCGGGAGCATGCAGAGCAAGGTCAACAGCGTGACGGTGAAGCCTATGGCAATCCTGAGCCAGCGCACGGCGAAATCCCTTCGTAGGTTGATGCCAGAATATAACGATGCGCAGCGTCGGAACAGTCCGGCAAGGGCGATGAGCCCCTGCCGGAAACACAGCGTAGCTTATTACTGAGACTCACCGCGTTCACGGGCAATGGCGCGGTAGCCAATGTCGGTGCGGTAGAAGCAGCCTTCCCAGTCGATGGCCTTGGCCAGTTTGTAGGCCTGCTCCTGCGCAGCGCCAACGCTGGCGCCCATGGCAGTGGCGCAAAGCACCCGACCACCGGCCGTCACGACCTTGCCGTCCTTGAGCGCAGTACCGGCGTGGAAGACCTTGCCTTCCAGTGCGGCGGCTGCGTCCAGACCGTTGATCGGCGCGCCCTTGGCGTAGTCGCCCGGGTAACCGCCGGCGGCCAGCACGATGCCGACGCTCGGACGTGGATCCCACTGCGCTTCAACCTTGTCCAGCGCTTGCGCCAGTGCCGCTTCGACCAGCAGCACCAGGCTCGATTGCAGACGCAGCATCACCGGTTGGGTTTCCGGATCGCCGAAACGGCAGTTGAACTCGATGACCTTCGGATTGCCGGCCTTGTCGATCATCAGGCCGGCGTACAGGAAACCGGTGTAGACGTTGCCTTCGTCGGCCATGCCGCGCACGGTCGGCCAGATCACCTGGTCCATCACGCGCTGGTGCACGTCGGCGGTGACCACTGGTGCAGGGGAGTAAGCACCCATGCCGCCGGTGTTCGGGCCGCTGTCGCCGTCGCCGACGCGTTTGTGGTCCTGGCTGGTGGCCATCGGCAGAACGTTCTTGCCGTCGACCATGACGATGAAGCTGGCTTCTTCGCCGTCGAGGAATTCTTCGATGACAACGCGCGAACCGGCGTCGCCAAAGGAATTGCCGGCAAGCATGTCGCGCACGGCGTCTTCGGCTTCGGCCAAAGTCATGGCGACGATCACGCCTTTACCGGCGGCCAGGCCGTCGGCCTTGATCACGATCGGTGCGCCTTTTTCACGCAGGTAAGCCAGGGCCGGCTCGATCTCGGTGAAGTTCTGGTAGTCGGCGGTCGGGATCTTGTGGCGAGCCAGGAAATCCTTGGTGAAGGCTTTCGAGCCTTCCAGCTGCGCGGCGCCAGCGGTCGGACCGAAGCAATCCAGGCCACGGGAGCGGAACAGGTCGACGACGCCGGCCACCAATGGCACTTCCGGACCGACGATGGTCAGGGAAACGTTTTTCTCGGCGAAGTCGGCCAGTTGCTCGAGGGCCAGCACGTCGATGGCGACGTTTTCGCACTTGGCTTCAATCGCGGTGCCGGCGTTGCCCGGTGCGACGAAAACTTTCTGCACACGCGGATCCTGAGCCACTTTCCAGGCCAGGGCGTGTTCGCGGCCACCGCTGCCAATGATCAAAACATTCATTTCAAAAACCTCGGATGACGCTAATTCTGTGGGGGCTGATCGTTCCCACGCTCTGCGTGGGAATGCCTCAACGGACGCTCTGCGTCCGAGGGACGCAGAGCGTCCCGGGCTACGTACCCACGCAGAGCGTGGGCACGATCAAGCAGGAAAATCAGTGACGGAAATGACGCATTCCCGTGAACACCATGGCAATGCCGGCTTCGTCGGCAGCAGCAATCACTTCAGCATCACGCATCGAACCACCCGGCTGGATCACCGCAGTGATACCGACCTTGGCCGCGTTGTCCAGACCGTCGCGGAACGGGAAGAACGCGTCCGATGCCATTACCGAACCAGCCACTTGCAGACCGGCGTGCTCAGCCTTGATCGCCGCGATACGCGCGGAGTTCACGCGGCTCATCTGGCCGGCGCCGACACCGATGGTCTGACGGTTCTTGGCGTAGACGATGGCGTTGGATTTGACGAACTTGGCCACTTTCCAGGCGAAGATCAGGTCGTGGACTTCCTGTTCGGTCGGGGCGCGCTTGGTCACCACTTTCAGGTCGTCGGCGCCGATCATGCCAATGTCGCGGCTCTGTACCAGCAGACCGCCGTTGACGCGCTTGTAGTCCCAGGCCGGAACGCGATCGGCCGACCACTCGCCGCAGGCCAGCAGGCGCACGTTGGCCTTGGCTGCAACAATGGCGCGGGCTTCTTCGCTGACGCTTGGGGCGATGATCACTTCAACGAACTGACGCTCGACGATCGCCTTGGCGGTCTCGGCATCCAGTTCACGGTTGAAGGCGATGATGCCGCCGAACGCCGATTCGGTGTCAGTGGCGTAGGCCAGTTCGTAGGCCTGGCGGATACCGCCTTCGGCGTCCGGGCTCACGGCCACGCCGCACGGGTTGGCGTGCTTGACGATCACACAGGCCGGTTTGACGAAGCTCTTCACGCATTCCAGCGCGGCGTCGGTGTCGGCCACGTTGTTGTACGACAGTTCTTTGCCTTGCAGTTGGGTCGCGGTGGCGATGCCGACTTCGGCAGGCTTGGCTTCAACGTAGAACGCAGCGCTCTGGTGCGGGTTCTCGCCGTAGCGCATTTCCTGGGCCTTGATGAACTGGCTGTTGAAGGTGCGCGGGAATTCGCTGCGACCTTCGGTGCTGAGGGTGTCAGCGGCCTGGTTCACAGTGCCCATGTAGTTGGCGATCATGCCGTCGTAGGCAGCGGTGTGTTCGAACGCCTTGAGCATCAGGTCGAAACGCTGAGCGTAGGTCAGGCCGCCGACCTTGAGGTTTTCCAGGACGTTGGCGTAATCGCTGGCATTCACCACGATGGCCACGTCTTTGTGGTTTTTCGCCGCCGAACGGACCATGGTCGGGCCGCCGATGTCGATGTTCTCGATGGCGGTCGGCAGGTCGCAGCCTGGCTTGCTGATGGTGGCTTCGAACGGGTACAGGTTGACCGCCACCAGATCGATCGGCTTGATGCCGTGCTCGTTCATGATCGCGTCGTCGGTACCGCGACGACCGAGGATCCCGCCGTGGATTTTCGGGTGCAGGGTTTTCACCCGACCGTCCATCATCTCTGCGAAACCGGTGTAATCCGCGACTTCCACTGCGGCCACGCCGTTGTCCTGCAGCAGTTTGAAGGTCCCGCCGGTGGAAAGGATTTCCACGCCCAGGGCTTCCAGCTCCCTGGCGAATTCGAGGATCCCGGTCTTGTCGGAAACACTGATCAAGGCGCGGCGGATCGGCAGGCGGGTAGTCTGGTCGGTCATCTCAATTTCCATCAAAAGCAAGGGAAGTCAGCAAAAAAGGCGACCGGTTTTACGCGGGCGCCTTTCTGGTTTGATTGAATGCTTACAGCAGATCGTACTGCTTGAGTTTCTTGCGCAACGTGCCGCGGTTCAGTCCGAGCAGCTCGCTGGCCTTGGTCTGGTTGCCCTTGACGTAGTTCATCACGCTTTCGAGCAGGGGAGCCTCGACTTCGGAGAGCACCAGGTTGTACACGTCCGTGACGGACGCGCCCTCAAGGTGGGCGAAATAATTGTGCAGCGCCTTCTCGACACTCCCGCGAAGGGTCTGGCCTTCTTCGCTCGGGGTATTGAGGTGCTGTTTCAAATTCACGTTGTCGCTCACGGGTGTTGTTCCACTCACTAAAGTCTCGGTCATCATCGTCATGCGGCCACCCCTTCTCCGTCCCCTGTCAGGCTCTTGTAACGTTCGGCGAAGAACTCCCGAACGTTGGCGCATTGTGTTTCCGTACCATCCAAACGATTGAAGTGGGCGCGAAATTCCCTGGCGCCCGGCAAGGTTGCGAGATACCAGCCCACATGCTTGCGGGCAATTCGCACACCCATCACGTCCCCATAGAAGGCGTGAAGGGCGGCCAGATGCTCAAGCAGAATGCGTTCCACCTCGATCAGCTCCGGCGCCGGCAGTTTTTCGCCGGTACGCAGGAAGTGTTCGATCTCGCGAAAAATCCATGGCCGCCCCTGGGCGGCCCGGCCGATCAACAGGCCATCGGCACCGGTCGCGTCGAGCACGTAGCGGGCCTTTTCCGGCGATACGATGTCGCCGTTGGCAAAGACCGGAATCGACACCGCCTGCTTGATTGCGGCAATCGTGTCGTATTCGGCTTCGCCGGTGTACAGGTCGGCGCGGGTACGGCCATGCACCGCCAGCGCCGTGATCCCGGCCTGCTCGGCGATCTTCGCCACGGTCAGGCCGTTCTTGTTGTCGCGATCCCATCCGGTGCGGATCTTCAGGGTCACCGGCACATCAACTGCCGCCACGACGGCGTTCAGGATCTCGGTAACCAGTGCCTCATCCTTCAACAACGCGGAGCCGGCGGCCTTGTTGCAGACCTTCTTCGCCGGGCAACCCATGTTGATATCAATAATCTGTGCGCCCAGTTCGACGTTGGCCCGGGCCGCATCCGCCAGCATCTGCGCATCGCCACCGGCGATCTGCACCGAGCGTGGCTCGGGATCGCCTTCGTGGATCATGCGCATGCGCGACTTGCGGGTGTTCCACAGGCTCATGTCACTGGTGACCATTTCCGAGACTACAAGCCCTGCGCCCAGACGCTTGCACAGCTGACGAAAGGGCTGGTCGGTGACACCCGCCATCGGGGCGAGGATCAAGCCGTTCTGCAATGTATATGGGCCGATGCGTACCGCCGACATAGGACTTCCCTGAAGTGGGGCCGGATCATGAGAGTTCGAAAAAGGGTTGGCATGATACCCGCTCTCGATGACTGGATAAAGGCTGAATTGAACAAAATCTGAACAGTTATTCTGTTATTACCGCCGGTTTGGTCGTGCGCTGAGCAGTCAGAAAACTGCCGTCAATCCGGGAGCGATGAAGCGTTTCACTCGGGCGAGTGGAAACTCAGGCTGTAGTTCACGGCTTTCGGGCCTGGATCGAGGATGTCCAGGGCGATGTGGATCGGCGTCTGCGGCGGCATTTCCGCCATGCCTTCGAGGTCGCCGTTGAGGTATTCGCCGGGTTTGAAGCGACGACTGGCGATCAGGTGACCGTTGAGGTCGGCGAAGCGCAGCTCCAGCAGCGGAAACGGCTGCGAGAACGGCGCGCGGTTATAAATGATCGCGTCCACCACCAGCGCACCGCTGAATTCCGGGTGGCTGCGCACCACCAGATTGCTGCTCTTGATCTTGGCGATATCGACCTTGGACGGCACCGTGCAGCCGACTTGCGGGCACAGTTGCTGGAACCATGGCCGGTATTGATCCTGGCGGGCCAGTTCATCGAAGTGATAGGTGATGTATTGTCCGCCCAGGCCGGCAGCGGCGAGTACGATCAGCAACAGCCAGAGCAGGCGACGGCCCCAGGGCGAGCGGCGTTTCTGCCAGTCCAGTTGCAGCGGATCGTCGGTCAGGTCCTGCAAGGCTTCGGCGCGAACACTGGATTCGACGCGTTCGCGTTTTTTGCGCGGTGCTTCGATCAGTGGCAGTTCGTCGTCGACGTCGTCGCTGGCCGACAGGCGTTCGCGGCGGGCGTTCGGGTCGATCGGATCGTGCAGGCGCAGTTGCGGGATCGGCGGTTCATCGTCGAGATCCACCGGCTCCAGCGACAGCGAAGGTTCAGTGCGCTCCGGTTTGATCGGCTCGGGCTCGATGGCTTCGGGTTCATCTTCGACTTCGGGTGCGCGCTCATCTGCCGGTTCGCTGAACAGGCTGTCCGGCCACGTCGTGTCTTCCGGTTCGTGGCTGTCGCGGCGAGCGCTCAGGGCGTCTTCGCGTGGGCGGCCGAACTCGGTGGTCGGCTGGATTTCCCGTTGTTCGAGGCGGGCCAGTTCTTCGTCCAGATCCAGGCTGTCCAGATCCAGCTCGGCGGCGCTCCATTGCTTCTGGCTGATGGCGCGCGGCTCGGGCGTTTCGACGATGGCCGGTGGCTCGACAGGCGCCGGCTCGCTGATCGGTGGCGGCTCGCTGATCAACGGCGCCACCGGCGTGACCGCTTCCTTGCCTGCGTGTTGCTCCAGCAATTGCTTGGCGGCATTGAACACTTGCAGGCAGGAGCCGCAACGAACCACCCCGCGGGCCACGCTCAACTGAGCGTGGCTGACACGGAAACTGGTTTGGCAATGCGGGCACTGGGTGACGAAGCTGTCGGTCATGCGGCGATCCGGATTGAGCAGGCGGTCATTCTAGCGCCGACGGCCGGTGATGCGCACCCAGCCATCGCGATTGGCGATCGGGTCGAGATCGAAGTCCTGCGCGTAAGCGGCGGCGACTTCGTCACCTTGTTCGGCAAGAATCCCGGACAGTGCCAGACGCCCGCCGGACTTGACCAGGCTGGACAGTTGCGGCGCCAGGGAAACCAGCGGGCCGGCCAGAATGTTGGCCACCAGTACGTCGGCTTTGACCTGCGGCAAGTCTTCCGGCAGGTACAGCGGGAACAGTTCGTCGGCGATGTTGTTGCGTCCGGCGTTGTCGCGGGAGGCTTCGAGTGCCTGCACGTCGATGTCGGTGCCCACGGCTTCTTTCGCGCCGAGCAGCAGGGCGGCAATCGCCAGAATCCCCGAGCCGCAGCCGAAATCCAGCACGTTGCAGTCTTTCAGGTCCTGGCCGTCCAGCCATTCCAGGCACAGGGCGGTGGTCGGGTGGGTGCCGGTGCCGAACGCCAGGCCCGGGTCCAGCAGCAGGTTGACCGCGTCCGGCTCCGGTGCGGCGTGCCAGCTCGGCACGATCCACAGGCGCTGGCCGAAGCGCATCGGCTGGAAACCGTCCATCCAGCTGCGTTCCCAGTCCTGGTCTTCGATCACTTCGCTGTGGTGCTCGGGCAGCGGGCTGCCGGTCAGCAGTTCCAGATGGGCCAGTACCGGGGCGGCTTCGGTGCCGCCCTCGAACAGGGCCAGCAGGTGGGTGTGCGCCCACAGCGGGGTGGTATTGAGTTCCGGTTCGAAGATCGGCTGATCTTCGGCGTCCATGAAGGTCACCGAAACGGCGCCCACTTCAAGGAAAGCGTCTTCGTAGGTTTCGGCTTGTTCCGGGCTGATGGCGAGTCTTACTTGCAGCCAAGGCATGGCGGGCACCTGTGAAAAAGATTGATTGCAGCCTAGCGGCCTGCGAGAAGCGCGCAAGTTTACGCGAGCGCGACGGTTTTGTGGGAGCGGGGAATGTGTGAGCAGATGAAACCTTCGGAAACAACAAAGCCGCCCGAAGGCGGCCTTGTCAGGTGCGGGCTGAAGCTTAGTGCTTCTCGCCAGCCAGCTTGTGCTCGAGGTAGTGAATGTTCACGCCCCCTTTGCAGAAGCCTTCGTCACGGGTCAGATCACGGTGCAGCGGGATGTTGGTCTTGATCCCGTCGACCACGATTTCGTCCAGGGCATTGCGCATGCGGGCCATGGCCTCGTCGCGGGTCGCGCCGTAAGTGATCAGCTTGCCGATCAGCGAGTCGTAGTTCGGCGGAACGGCATAACCGCTGTACAGGTGCGAATCGACGCGAACGCCGTTGCCGCCTGGCGCGTGGAAATGCTTGACCGTACCCGGGCTCGGCATGAAGGTTTTCGGGTCTTCGGCGTTGATCCGGCATTCCAGCGAGTGACCGCGGATGACCACATCATCCTGGGTATACGACAGCTTGTTGCCAGCGGCGATGCTGAGCATCTCCTTGACGATGTCGATACCGGTGACCATTTCCGAAACCGGGTGCTCCACCTGAACACGGGTGTTCATTTCGATGAAGTAGAAACGACCGTTCTCGTACAGGAACTCGAAGGTGCCGGCGCCACGGTAGCCGATGTCGATGCACGCCTTGACGCAGCGAGCCAGGACTTCCTTGCGCGCGTTCTCGTCGATGCCCGGTGCCGGCGCTTCTTCGAGAACCTTCTGGTGACGGCGTTGCAGCGAGCAATCGCGGTCGCCCAGATGGATGGCGTTGCCCTGGCCGTCGGACAGAACCTGCACTTCGACGTGGCGCGGGTTGGTCAGGAATTTTTCCAGATAGACCATCGGGTTGCCGAACGCCGCGCCAGCTTCGGAGCGGGTCAGTTTCGCCGAGGCGATCAGGTCTTCTTCCTTGTGCACCACACGCATGCCGCGACCACCACCGCCGCCGGCGGCCTTGATGATCACCGGGTAGCCGACTTCACGACCGATGCGCAGTGCCGTTTCCTCGTCTTCCGGCAGCGGGCCGTCGGAACCTGGAACGGTTGGCACGCCCGCTTCGATCATCGCGTGCTTGGCCGATACCTTGTCGCCCATCAGGCGAATGGTGTCGGCTTTCGGGCCGATGAAGGCGAAGCCGGAGTTCTCGACCTGCTCGGCGAAATCAGCGTTTTCCGCGAGGAAACCGTAGCCTGGGTGAATGGCGGTAGCGCCAGTCACTTCAGCGGCAGCGATGATGGCCGGGATGTGCAGGTAGGACTGAGCGGCAGAAGCCGGGCCGATGCAGACGGATTCGTCTGCCAGACCCAGGTGCATCAGCTCTTTGTCGGCCTTGGAGTAAACGGCGACGGTCTTGATGCCCATCTCTTTGCAGGCACGCAGAATCCGCAGGGCGATCTCACCGCGGTTAGCGATCAGAACTTTTTCCAACTTCGCAGTCATCAAAGGCTCTCCGCAGTTCAAACGATGGTGAACAGCGGTTGGTCGTACTCAACCGGCTGGCCGTCTTCGACGAGGATGGACTCGATCACACCGCTGGTTTCAGCTTCGATGTGGTTCATCATCTTCATGGCTTCGACGATGCACAGGGTGTCGCCTTTCTTCACGGTCTGGCCGACTTCAACGAAGGACGGCGAGGTTGGCGAAGATTTGCGATAGAAGGTGCCGACCATCGGCGAACGGGCAACGGTGCCGTTCAGCGCTGGAGCAGCAGCGGCAGCCGGAGCTGCTGCAGCAGCAACCGGAGCGGCAGCGGCGGCAGGTGCAGCGGCCGGAGCCTGCATCGGAGCCGGTGCGTAATACTGCTGCGCCGGGGTCTTGCTGTGACGGCTGATGCGTACGGACTCTTCGCCTTCCTTGATCTCGAGCTCGTCGATGCCGGACTCTTCCAGCAATTCGATCAGTTTCTTAACTTTACGGATATCCATGAATCATCAACTCCCAAGGGTCGGTCAGGGGCGTATAGCTTGTTGTTCAAGCTGCTCTAGTGCAGCCTCCAGGGCCAGTCGATAACCGCTGGCGCCAAGGCCGCAGATCACTCCTACCGCTACGTCGGAGAAGTAAGAGTGATGGCGGAAAGGTTCGCGTTTGTGCACGTTGGACAAATGCACTTCGATGAATGGGATGCTCACTCCCAGCAGCGCGTCACGTAATGCGACACTTGTGTGTGTAAATGCTGCCGGGTTGATCAGAATGAAGTCCACGCCCTCGCCGCGTGCGGCGTGGATGCGGTCGATCAATTCGTACTCGGCGTTGCTTTGCAGATACAGCAGATGATGGCCGGCTTCACGGGCGCGGCGTTCCAGATCCTGATTGATCTGCGCCAGGGTGGTCGACCCGTAGGTCCCGGGTTCCCGGGTGCCGAGCAGGTTCAGGTTGGGGCCGTGCAGCACCAGTAGCGTTGCCATCTGCGTGTTCCTTGTTATGGGTGAGCCTTCGTCAGAACCCGGCGACTATGCCGCAAAGACTTTGTGACTGTCCAGTTCTCTGCAATAGCCAGCACGATGTCCGATGTTTGCGCAAAATATGTGACTGACTGATTAAATCCGGTCATTCGCTTTGGCGACACGTTCGGCGAAGTCGCTGGCGTTGATCTCGCCGATCACCCGCACATCGCGACGTTCCACCCCGTCCTTGCCGAAGAACATCAGCGCCGGTGGGCCAAACAGGCTGTAGCGGTCGAGCAGGGTGCGCTGTTCGGCGTTGCTCGCAGTGATATCGAAGCGGATCAGCCGATAGCCCTTGAGCCGATCGACGACTGTCGCGTCATTGAGCACTTCGTGTTCGATGACTTTGCAGCTGATGCACCAGTCGGCGTACCAGTCGAGCAGCAACGGGGTGCCGGCGGTTTTCGCTTCGAGCAGCACCCGATCCAGTTCCGCCGGGGTGCTGACGGTCTGCCACGAGCCGCTGTTTTGCGCGGTCGAGCCGCTGTCGGCAAGGCGTGCCGGGGCTATCGGATTCAACGGATCGGTCTGCCCGCTGAACGCGCCGTACCAGCAGGCCAGCGCATAAAACAGCAGGAACATGCCGAGCAACTGGCCGAGCCGTTTGCGCGGCGGTTTGTAGACGAATTCCAGGGCACCGAGGAACAGGCCAACGCCACCAGCCAGCAAGCCGATCAGCAGCAAGGTGATCTGCCCCGGCAACACGCGGCTGAGCAGGCCGATGGCCAGCCCGAGCAGCAACACGCCGATGCCATTCTTCACGTACATCATCCACGGCCCGCTTTTCGGCAGCCACGCCGCGCCGCCGGTAGCCACCAGCAACAGCGGCGCGCCCATGCCCAAGCCGAGCATGAACAGCTTCAAACCGCCGCCCAGCGCATCGCCACTGGCGCTTATATAAAGCAGCGCGCCGGCCAGCGGTGCGGAAACACACGGCGATACCAGCAGACTCGACACCACGCCCAATACCGCCGCGCCCCACAGCGAACCGCCTTCGGTACGGCCGGCGATCCGGTCGAGGCGGCTGCTGATGAAGTGCGGCAGTTTCAACTCGAATACGCCGAACATCGCCAGCGCGAACACCGCAAAGAACATCGCGAACGGCACCAGCACCCACGCCGATTGCAGCCGCGCCTGCAAATTCAGTTGCGCACCGAACAGCCCCATCAAGGCCCCGAGCAGCGCAAAGCACGCCGCCATCGGCAGCACATAAGCGAGGGACAGATTGAAGCCACGCAAACCGCCGACCTGCCCGCGCAACACCACGCCGGACAGGATCGGCAGCATCGGCAATACGCAAGGTGTGAAGGTCAGCCCCAGGCCCGCCAGGAAGAACAGCGCCAGATCACGCCAGTCCCAACCCGTCACCGGAGCGGACGCGTCACGTGCCGCTGCGTTGCCCTCGATGCTCAGGCGTTCGGTTTCCGGTGGGTAGCACAAACCCTTGTCGGCACAGCCCTGATAGGTGACGGCCAACGTAAACGCCCGGGAATCATTGCGCGGCAGCTCCACATCGAGAATGCCGTGGTAGACCTCGACGTCGCCGAAATACTCGTCGTGTTTCTGTTCGCCTTGGGGCAGTTGTGCGGCGCCAAGTTTTACCTCGGCAGGCTCGGCACGAAACTGGAAGCGATGGCGGTAGAGGTAATAGCCTTCGGTGGCGACGAAGCGCAGTTTGACCGATTGCGGCGTGCTCTCGACCAGGCTCAGTTGAAAGGCTTCGCGCACCGGCAGGAAATCGGCGCTGTTGTTGACCGAGCCCAGCGTGGCGCTGGGTTTGCTGTCGAACAGACCGGCGGCGCCGGCCGGCAGGGCGAAGACGAAAAACAGCAGGCAGAGCAGACGGCGCATGACAATCTCGCGAATCAAAGGTGCGGGAATGATAGCGGACTTGGCCCTGCGCTGTGTGTCACACGCGGAACGCCTGCACGGCGGTGTGCAGCTGACCGCCCAGTAACAGCAGGTTCTCGCCTTGCTCGCGGCCCTGGCCGATACGCAGCAGATTGTCCCCGCCCAACTGGTGAATCCGTTCGCTGTGATCGCGGATTTCGCTGACCGCGCCGCTCTGTTGCGCGGTGATGTCGGCGATGCGGATCGCGGTGTCGGAGATGGTCTGGATCGCGCCGACAATCTTGTCCAGTGCACCGTCCGCCGATTGCGCCTGATTGGCCGTGGCCTCGGCATGTTCGACCTGCGCGCGCATGCCCTCGACCGATTGCCGGGCGGCGGTTTGCAGGCCGGCGATCAGGGTCTGGATTTCGGCGGTGGCGCCGGCGGTGCGTTGTGCCAGCGAGCGCACTTCTTCGGCCACCACGGCAAAACCACGGCCCATTTCCCCGGCGCGGGCGGCTTCGATCGCCGCGTTGAGCGCCAGCAGGTTGGTCTGGTCGGCAATCGAGCGGATCACCGTCAGCACGCCGCCGATGGTTGCCGACTCTTCGGCCAGGTGTTCGATCATCTGTGCGTTGCCTTGCACTTCGCCGACCAGCGCGTGCAAGCCGGTGAGGCTCTGGCCGATCACTTGTTGCCCGTGTTCGACGGCCAGTCCGGCATGGCGACTGGCGTCGGCAGCTTGACGCGCATCGCCGGCCACTTGCTGGATGGTCGCTTCCAGTTCGCCGAGGGAATCACGGATCAGCGCGGTATCGCCGGCCTGATGTTCGGCACCGCTGTGCAAGTCATTGCTCAGCTCGGCGAGGGTGCGACTGCTGCCTGCCACTTGCTCGGCATTGCCGCGAATCGTCCCGACCAGATCCACCAGATAGGCGCGCAGACGATTGAGCGAGGCTTCGATGTCGTGCAGTTCGCGGTTGGTCTTGCCCAGATGAATGTCGCGGCTGAAATCGCCTTCGGCCCAGGTCGACAGCGCCGGGGCGAGGCTGGTCAGGGTGCGGGCCAGGCGCCGCTGCAGAGTGTCGATCAGCAGCGCGATCAGCAGAATCAGGCCGATCATCACGCCTTGCATCAGCCGCACTTCGCCCTGGATCTGCCCGTGCTGGGCGCGCACTACCGGCTCGAGACCGGCGATGGCCTGCTGCACGGCGGCGATTTTCTGGTGGGTCGCGGTGCTCAGGTCGGTGCGTTTCTGGATCTGATCGCGGGTGCGCGCCAGCTCCGCCGGGTAACGCCCTACCAAACTGTTGAGTTCGCGTTTGAGGCCGACGCCGGCGTCTTCGGCAGCGGCTTTTTCCGTGCTTTCGATGCCCATCATGGCGGCGAAATCATCGCTGCCGGATTCGCTGCTGGCGACCACGCCGAGCAAGGGCAGGGCGTCGATCGTCTGGGCCTGGGCGCGGATGTTGCTGACTTCGCGCTCGACATCGGCGGCCAGTTCACTGCGTCCGCTGCTGACCAGTTTGTCCCGGGCCAGCGACAGCTTGCCCAGATGTTGAGAGGCGACCAGCAGGGGCGTGAGGTAAGTCGCGTTGCCGCCGGCGTAGGTGCTGAGTTGATCAAGGCTGGCGCTCAATTCGCGCTCGGCCTGCAACAGCAGCGCTTGTGGATCGCCGGCCAGTTTGCCGGCGGCCAGCAGGTCGGTCTTGCTGAATTCATCGAGACCGGTGAGGCTCGGGCGCAAGGTGTCGGCCAGCGCGGGCGGCAACTCGCCGAGTTCTTTCTGCAACTGATCGATGGCCTGGCTGGCGCTGCTCAGGCGCAGGGCGTCGCCGCTGGCGAGGTAATCCTCGACATTGCGTGCCACGTCATTCTGAAATGTCTGCGACAGCCCCAGGTAACGCTCCATCAACAGATACGGGCGCTCCAGGGCTTTCTGCGACCACCACAGCGTGGCGCCGAGGGCCACGCAGACGGCGACCAGCAACAGAGTATTGAGATTGGTGAGCAACTTCAGGCGCATGACGGCTACCAACGGCAGAATGGTAAGTGCCTGAATTTATTGCGGTTCTGTTACAAGGTTATGACCGATTGGGTCGAATCCGATGAAAAAGTGGCACTTTGCTTTGAGTCGCGCGCGGTCTGCACCCGGTTGCGTCCTTCGCCCTTGGCGCGGTACAGCGCCTCGTCGGCCTGGCTGGCCATCATCAGGCTGTCGGAATCGTCGTGCATCTCCACCACGCCGGCGCTGAACGTGCACCACAGATCCTGCGGCTGAGCCGGATAGTGAATCTCGGCAAAGCGCTGGCGGATTTCGTCGAGCACTTTGTGCGCGGCTTCTATATCGGTGTCGGGCATGACGATGGCGAATTCCTCGCCGCCGTAACGGCCGATGAAGTCGGTCTTGCGCAGACGCTGCTTGAGAAACAGCGCCAAGCTCTTGATCACCCGATCGCCCATGGGATGGCCGTGGCTGTCGTTGACCCGCTTGAAGTGGTCGATGTCGAGCATGGCAAAGCTCAGCGGCTTGTTCTCGCGGCGGGCGCGGAACGAGCAGTCTTCGAGCAATTGCAGAATGTGCGTGTGGTTGTACAGGCCGGTGAGGCTGTCGCGGACCATCCGTGCCTTCAAGTTGCGCGCGCGGGCGGCGCGGTTGCGCACAGTGGTGATCAGATGACGCGGCTTGATCGGCTTGGTCAGGAAGTCGTCGCCACCTTCGCTCATGGCGTCGAGCTGTTTGTCCAGATCGTCCTCGGCCGACAGATAAATGATCGGCACGCTGACATAGCGGTCGTTGTGGCGGATGACCTTGGCCAGCTCGGTGCCGGTGCAGGCCGGCATGTACATGTCGAGGATGATCAGGTCCGGCTGGAAGTCCGCCAGCTCGGCCATGGCCTGAATCGGTTCGATCAGGGTGCGAGTGACGATCCCGGCGCTGTTGAGCAGGCGTTCGGTGTGCAGGGCCTGAGCGCGGGAGTCGTCGATGATCAGCACTTTATAGGGTTCGTACTGGGCGACGCAGGTCAGGACTTCGATCTTCTCCAGCAGGCTCGAGGCTTCGAGGGTGCCAGTGAGGAATTCCTGGCCACCAGCGCGTACCGCCGCGAGGCGGGTCGGGGTGTCGGTTTCGTGCAGGCTGAAGAACAGCAGCGGCAGCGGTTCTTCCAGACCTTGCTGGGCTTCGGCGGCGAGTTTCAGGCCGACGCCGGCACCGCTGAAATCCACGTCCATGACGATCGCGGCCGGCAGGCGCTCGACCATCGAGGAGCGAAACGCCGACACGCTGTCCAGCGCCTGGGCGCTCAGACCAAAAAACTCCAGCTGCTTGGCCAGCCGCTCGGCGCGGTCGTGATCCTGCAGCATCACGTAGATCGGTTTGCGCAGGGGCGGCAGGAAGGTCTGATCGAGCTGATCGCCATGGCGCAGGCCGGTGCGCGACAAGCGCTGCATCAGACGGTTGAGATCGGTGATCAGGCCGCTGCTCAGGCGCCCGCGATTGGCGTCCACCGCTTCCAGCGACTGGCTGATGTGGCGGGCCAGCTGCGTGTGTTCGGGCTGTTCGAAACGCTCGGCAAAACGCAGCAGGCGCAGATTGGCCTCGCTCAGTTCGGCGAGATCGGCAGTGGACCACTCACTGCGTTGCAGGCGCTGCCATATCTCAAGAATCTGACGTGCCTGATGAATTACCCGCTGGGCAAAGTGGTGCTTGAGGCGCTCACGGCTGGGGTCTTCTGGCTCGGTCATATCCTGACTACTAGTTAGGGTGCATGCTGAGATCGACTGGTGGCTCTATGCTAGCACCTCTTTTCCCTTACATGAGTGTCGTACGTCAATAATCTGCGGTACGACATCATTCAGTTTCTGACTGCCGGGTTTCAATTTGAACCTGATCGTCGGGGAAGTCCCCATCTATCGGGCATTTGCCGATCTGAATGCCGGTGAATTTATCGGAGGATGAGAAAGGTGGGGCGGGGTGTTTGTGCTGTCGCGTTGCGGGTATCGGCATCGAACTGATGGTGATTCGGATATCGGGGAATCCCTTAGGGCGGTCTGTCCGGGCCTCGTGTCGGGTGGCGAGACAACGCCTGTCAATATTGACGGGTGCCCGGTCGAGGCACGTTGTTGTATGGTTGTGGTCGAACCGTTGAACCCAAGATTGAAAGGATATCGCCATGCTGGACTGGAAGAACCGCGCGGGCAGCGCGCCTGAACGTGCCGCCGAGCCCAAGTCGGCCGCCCGCAGCTATGTCGGCGGGCTGTTGTTCAGCCGGGCGCTGGCCACGCTGGTCGCCATTTACCTGTTGGTGACCATCGGCCTGGGCTGGTACTGGAGCCAGGAGCCGGCGCTGTTTCCCGTGGCGCAGAACGCTCAGGTTGCCGCCGAGAAGGAAGGCAAGCAGATGGTGGTCGGCTACACCACCGTCGAAACCCTGAAAACCGTTGCCGGCACGTTGCTCGACAAGCCGGGCGGCTACATTTCCAACGACCGTTTCCCGCCGGGCCTGTGGATGGACAATATGCCGAGCTGGGAATACGGCGTGCTGGTGCAGGTGCGCGACCTGACCCGTGCCCTGCGCAAGGACTTCGCCCGCTCGCAGTCGCAATCGGCTGAAGACGCCGACCTGGCCAAGGCCGAGCCGCGCTTCAACTTCGACAACAAGAGCTGGATCCTGCCGTCCAGCGAATCGGAATATCAGGAAGGCATCAATTCCCTGAGCCGTTATCAGGCGCGCCTGTCCGACCCGACCCAGAAAAACGCGCTGTTCTACGCCCGCGCCGACAACCTGAACAACTGGCTGGGCGATGTCGGCACCCGTCTCGGTTCGCTGTCGCAACGCCTGTCGGCCAGCGTTGGCCGGGTCAAGCTCAACACCGCGCTGAAAACCGAAGTGCCGGCGGTGGGTGAAGTGCCGCAGGTCGACGAGGAAGTCGTCGAGACTCCGTGGATGCAGATCGACAACGTGTTCTACGAAGCCCGCGGCCAGGCCTGGGCGCTGTCGCACCTGCTGCGCGCAATCGAGGTCGATTTCGCCGACGTGCTGGCGAAGAAGAACGCGACCGTCAGCGTGCGTCAGATCATTCGTGAGCTGGAGGCGTCTCAGGAGCCGATCTGGAGCCCGATGATCCTCAATGGCAGCGGTTTCGGTGTGCTGGCCAACCACTCGCTGGTCATGGCCAACTATATTTCCCGGGCCAACGCCGCCGTGATCGATTTGCGTCAACTGCTCAATCAGGGCTGAGTCATGGACGAGAGCGCCAAAGAGGCGGCCCACCGCGCCGCCTCGGATGCCGAACAGATCGCCTGGGTCGACGAGCAGGACAACCTGCTCGGCGCCCTGGTGCGCTCCGACCTGCGCGAGCGCGGGCTGATCGGCCGTGGCACCTACATCATGCTGTTCAACTCCGCCGGTGAACTCTGCGTCCATCGGCGTACGTTGAGCAAAGCCATCTATCCCGGTTACTGGGACGTGGCGGCAGGCGGCATGGTGCAGGCGAACGAGACCTACGCCGAGTCGGCGGCCCGTGAACTGGAGGAAGAGTTGGGAGTGAGCGGCGTCGAGCTGACGGCCCACGACCATTTCTACTTCGAGGACACTGGCAATCGCCTCTGGTGTTCGGCGTTTTCGGCAGTGTGGGACGGGCCGCTGATCCTGCAGCCCGAAGAAGTGCTCGAAGCGCGCTTCATTCCGGTCGAGCAGGTCATGCTGGAAATCCAGCAAAAGCCTTATTGCCCGGACTCTCTGGCCGCGTTGAAACGCTATCTGAAGGCTCAGCAAAGCGACGTCGCAAAGAACACATAAATTGGCGCCGATTGGCACTTAGCAATCGGCGTTTTTGCCGTTACACTGCGCGACCTTTTCAAGCTGTGCCGGCCTGCTTACAGGATCAATCGGCACAGTAGCGCTGCCCCTGCCTGAGTGGGGCTTCGCGGTCGATAGCCTTGCCCAAGGCTGCGATCAGTCTTTGTCCTCCCGAGAGGATTGCCGGTGGCCAAAAAAGCCGCATCCTTCGCCGCCTTGGGCGGCCTGGTATTTTCCACCGACGCAGGTCGTCATTGCCCGGAATGCAGCAAGCCGGTGGACGCCTGTATCTGCAAGCAAACCGTGATCCCGGCCGGCGACGGCATTGCCCGCGTGCGCCGCGAGAGCAAGGGCCGTGGCGGCAAGACGGTGACCACCATCACCGGCGTGCCCCTGGCCGAAGACGCGCTCAAGGAGCTGGCGACAACGTTGAAGAAACGTTGCGGCACCGGCGGTGCGTTGAAAGACGGGATCATCGAGATTCAGGGCGACCATGTCGAGCTGCTCCTGGCCGAGTTGGTCAAGCACGGTTTCAAGGCGAAGAAGTCCGGCGGCTAGCAGCCTCTGTGAAACCCACCGGCGGCTTGATTCAGCTCCAGAGTTCCTGGGCCTGACGTCGTTTCCATGGTTTTCACAGAGCCTGTTCATGACCGGTTTCTAAACTCAACGCTGTCAGCGCGGTCTACCGCCCCGCTGACGAACCGTCATTTTCATTCTTTAGACTGCGCCGGCCTGAGATCAGGCGACGCACTATGACTTCTTTATAGGGGACTTCGATGTCCGTACGACGCACACGCAAAGACGATGGCAGCCAATGGACAGTTGCGGACAGCCGCAGTGTTTACGGGATTCGCCATTGGGGGGCCGGGTATTTCGCGATCAATGACGCCGGTCGCGTCGAAGTTCGTCCGAACGGCCCGAGCAGCTCGCCTATCGATCTGTTCGAACAAGTCGACCAGTTGCGCAAGAGTGGCTTGTCCCTGCCGCTGCTGGTGCGTTTCCCCGACATTCTGCAAGACCGCGTCCGTCAGCTGACCGGCGCTTTCGATGCGAACATCGAGCGTCTGGAATACCAGAGCAAATACACCGCGCTGTACCCGATCAAGGTCAACCAGCAGGAAGCGGTGATCGAGAACATCATCGCCACCCAGAACGTTTCCATCGGTCTGGAAGCCGGCTCCAAGCCTGAGCTGCTGGCGGTGCTGGCGCTGGCGCCGAAGGGCGGCACCATCGTCTGCAACGGTTACAAGGACCGCGAATTCATCCGTCTGGCGCTGATGGGCCAGAAGCTCGGTCACAACGTGTTCATCGTGATCGAGAAAGAATCCGAAGTCGGTCTGGTGATCGAAGAAGCCGCCTCGCTGAAGGTCAAGCCGCAGGTCGGCCTGCGCGTGCGTCTGTCGTCGCTGGCATCGTCGAAGTGGGCGGACACCGGTGGTGAGAAATCCAAGTTCGGCCTGTCGGCGGCGCAACTGCTGTCCGTGGTCGAGCGCTTCCGCGCGGCGGGCCTGGATCAGGGCATCCGCCTGCTGCACTTCCATATGGGTTCGCAGATCGCCAACCTCGCTGACTACCAGCACGGCTTCAAGGAAGCGATCCGTTACTACGGCGAGCTGCGCAACCTCGGTCTGCCGGTCGATCACATCGACGTCGGTGGTGGCCTGGGCGTCGACTACGACGGTACCCACTCGCGCAACGCCAGTTCGATCAACTACGACATGGACGACTACGCCGGTGTCGTGGTCGGAATGCTCAAGGAGTTCTGCGACGCGCAGGCCTTGCCGCATCCGCACATCTTCTCCGAAAGCGGCCGCTCGCTGACTGCGCACCACGCGATGCTGGTGGTGCAGGTGACCGACGTCGAGAAGCACAACGACGACGTGCCGCAGATCGAGAACAAGGAAGCACTGCCGGAAACCGTGCAGTGGCTGGTTGACCTGCTCGGCCCGACCGACATCGAAATGGTCACCGAAACCTACTGGCGCGCCACCCACTACATGAGCGACGTGGCCGCCCAGTACGCCGACGGCAAACTGACCCTGGCCGAGAAAGCCCTGGCCGAACAATGCTACTTCGCGGTGTGCCGTCGCCTGCACAACTCGCTGAAAGCGCGTCAGCGTTCGCACCGTCAGGTGCTGGACGAACTCAACGACAAGCTGGCCGACAAGTACATTTGCAACTTCTCGGTGTTCCAGAGCCTGCCGGACACCTGGGCGATCGATCAGGTCCTGCCGATCATCCCGCTGCACCGTCTCGACGAAGAGCCGCTGCGTCGTGCAGTTCTGCAAGACCTGACCTGCGACTCCGACGGCAAGATCAACCAGTACGTCGACGAGCAGAGCATCGAGACCAGCCTGCCGGTGCATGCGCTGAACGAAGGTGAAGACTACCTGCTGGGCGTGTTCCTGGTCGGCGCCTATCAGGAAATCCTCGGCGACATGCACAACCTGTTCGGTGACACCGACTCGGTGAACATCTACCAGAACGCCGACGGCAGCGTGTACCACGCCGGCATTGAAACCCACGACACCATCGAAGACATGCTGCGCTACGTGCACCTGTCGCCGGAAGAGCTGATGACCCACTACCGCGACAAGTGCGCCAGTGCCCGCATCAGCGCCAGCGAGCGCACCCAGTTCCTCGATGCATTGCGCCTGGGTCTGACCCGCTCCTCCTACCTGTCTTCCTGAGGCCAGGTTCCGCTTTCATCGGGTTGTCTGAAATTGTTCCGCTCACCGCGGACGTTTCAGACAACCAGGTGAGACGCTTCTTTTTCTCTTCGCGAAACGGCTTGCTTCCAGGCGAGCAAAGTGACGTCGTCTGCTTTTCGCGTAGGTCATTTCCGAATTTGTAGTTCGGCCCTCTACTCGGCCATGGGTCTCGGCGAGAATCCCCGCCCGCCCCCCTGTAGAGAATCCCCCCATGTTCGATCCAGCCGACGAGCCGTCGTTTCGTCTCGATGTAGCGGGCCTGTCCGACTCGCTTGAAGTCCTGGCATTCACGGGTTGCGAAGCCATCAGCGAGCCTTTTTCATTCGAGATCGACGTGCTGGTCGATGATCCGCACCTGGACCTTGCCGGCCTGATGTACCGTTCGGCGCGCCTGTGTTTCGGGCCTTGCGGCAATGGTGTTCACGGGCAGTTGCACAGTCTTGTCCAGCATGAACAGGGGCGCGGTGCCCGGTTGTTTCGGGCGCGACTCGGGCCTCGGTTGAGCTGCCTGGGCCTGCGTTACAGCCAGCGCATCTTCAGTGATCTTTCGATACCGCAGATTCTTGATCAGGTGCTCAGGGAGCACGGCATCAGTGGCAACGGGCGCCGGTTTGATTTGCAGGACGCCTATCCGCCCCGCACGTTCTGCACCCAGTACGGCGAGTCGGATCTGGAGTTGGTGCAGCGGTTGTGCGGCCAGGCACGCATTCACTATCACTTCGAACATGGGGTCAGGGGGCATTGCCTGGTGTTCGGGGATGACCCGGCTCGACTGCCACGCGCCGGGAGCCTGCGATGCGAGGGCGAGGATTTGAGCCGCTGGCAACTGGGCGAACATGCCCGCCTGCATGCAGCAGGCTCGCGGCGGACACGCACGGCGCAGGGGCATTCCCACTCGCCAACCCTGCGCAGTGGTCACTGGCTGACGATTTCCGGCCAGCCCCTGGCAGACGCGAATGCGCACTGGCTGGTGAGCCGAATCGAGCATCGGGCCGATCAGTCGCTCGAGCCGCCCTACAGCAACCGGATCTTTACCGCTGACCAGTTGCCGATGTCCCGATCATCCGTTGAATACCGGGGTGCGCGCATGTGCAGCCCACAACGCGCGTGGGTGGTCTCGGTCGAGGAGGCGCAACCGGATGCCGTGCGGCCGGTGGCCGTTCAGTTCGACTGGCTCTATCAGGGAGAGGGGGCCCGCCCCAGCCACTGCTGGCTGCCGCTGGCTCCGGCGTTGGCCGATACGCCGATGGCATCATTGAAGGACGGGGTGGAGGTGGTGGTGAGCTTTCTGGAAGGTGACCCAGAGCAGCCCGTGATCAGCGGCGTCTTGCAGGTTCCGTCACTCACCGAAGCCATTGGGGATGATGCACCGTCAGCACTGCCCGAGCATCTGGCGAGCGCGGGCCTGCCTCAATGGCTGAAAGCGGCCGAGCCGTTATTGTTGTTGTGCCTGATACCGGGAGGCGGCAGTTATCGGCATTGCGCGGCGTCACTGTGCAGCTGTCGATTGGTCGCCGGGCTCAAAACGAGCGACGGAAGATGAGCGTCGCGGCCCCCGGACAGCGCGCTCAATGGTTGTTGCTGGATATCGCACAGGCACCACAGGCCGTGCAGACGTTACGCCAGGGATTTGCCGGTGTGCACAGCCTGAAGCTGTTTGACGGTACGGAGTTCCAGCCGGTCAGTGAACAAGGCCCGTGGCTGATCGACCTGCATGACAGCCCGGCGCTGTCGGCGCTTTGCCACGCCGACCCGCAGACCTGGCAAGGCCTGCTGCTGGGCAGCGAGGCCTCGGCACAGGTATTGCGCGAACACTTGCAGCGGATGCTGACCGTGTCCGTCGGCCTCAATCATCGGGCACTGCTCAATTTCTACAATCGCCAGACCGCCAGCTACTTTTTCGATGCCTGCGATGCCCGGCAATTGAGCTGCTGGCTCGGGCCGATCGGGTGGCTGCGCTGGTTCGGCGGGACCTGGGCCGATCTGGCCGGTGGCAGTCAGGGCTGGCAGCAACTGCGCAATCCGGGGCTGGCCGTGGAGTCGCTGCGGATCGAGCAAAGCCTGACCCGTCGCCAGCGCGAACGCCTGCACCGCTGCCTGCTGGATCAGCATGTCTGGCGCTGGAGTCAGGCGACAGGGAACGACTATCGGCTGATGTCTTCCTTTCAGGAGCAAGGCCTGGAACTGGGGTTCAGCGAGCAGGCGCTGCTGGACGATTGGCTGTGGCTGCGTTTGCAGCATCCGCGTGCCGAACTGACACCGCTGCCGCAAGGATTGACCCCACGGGAGCGGCTTGAGCTGTTGCGTCGGCGTTGGCTGAACGACCCGTCGTGAGGCGCCGCTTCAGTGAGCGGCACCGTTGAACCAGCCATCGGTGCGACGCAGCCACCACGCCAGCCCTCCGAGCGTCAGGCTGCGCAGCACCATGAACAGCAGGAATGAAATCCACAGGCCGTGATTGCCCAGACCTTGCAGCGCCCAGGCGACCGGCAGCAGCAGGATCACGGTCGCCAGCATGCCGTTGCGCATTTCCCGGGCGCGGGTGGCACCGATGAACAGGCCGTCGAGCAAGTAGCTCCAGACCGCGATCAACGGCAGGACGGCCAGATAGGGCAGGTAGATGAAGGCGGTGTCGCGCACGCTTTGGATGTCGGTCTGCATTTCGATGAACAAGTGGCCGGCCAACAGAAACAGCGCGGCAAAGCCCAGGCTGGCCAGCAACGACCAGCCACCGGCAACCACCAGCGAGCGGCGCAGGGCCAGACGATCACGGGCGCCGATGGCGTGGCCGCACAGGGCTTCGACGGCGTGGGCCAGACCGTCCAGCGCGTGAGCGGTCAGCAGCAGGCCGTTGAGCAGCAGCGCGTTGGCTGCGACCGTGGCATCGCCGAGTCGCGCGCCCTGCACGGTGATCAGGAAAAACACCGATTGCAGGGCCAGGCTGCGGATGAAAATGTCACGGTTGACGGCCAGCAGCGGGCGCCAGCTCTGCCAGACTTTCAGGGCGGCCCAGGCGATGTGACCGGGATAGGCGCGCAATGCCTTGCGAGTCATCCACAGGCCGAGCAGGGCGCCGCTCCATTCGGCGATCACCGATGCCCGGGCCGAACCGACCACGCCCCAGTCCAGACCCATCACGAACCACAGGTTGAGCACGATGTTGATCAGGTTGGTGTTCAACAGAATCGCCAGCGGCGCCCGGGCGTTCTGAGTGCCGAGGAACCAGCCGACCAGCGCATAACTGGCCAGCGCCGCCGGCAGCCCGAACAGCCGGGTGTGGAAGAAGTCGCGGGTCAGTTGACCCAGCTCCGCCGACGGTTGCATGAAGTGCAGCGCGACGCCGCTCAGCGGTACGCCCAGGGTTCCGAGCAGCAGCGCCAGCCCCATCGCCAGCAGCAGGCCCTGAAGCAGAATCTGTCGCAAGGCCGCACCGTCGCTGCGACCGGCCGCCTGCGCGGCGAAACCGGTGGTGCCCATGCGCAGAAAACCCATGGCCCAGGCCAGAAAGGTGTACAGGCTGGCGCCTACCGCCACCGCGCCCAGTTGATGGGCGTGGGGCAGGTGACCGATGACGGTGCTGTCGACCAGCGCCACCAGCGGCACGGAAATGTTGGAGAGGATCATGGGGGCGGCGAGGGCCCAGACCCGGCGATGGGTCGGGCGGTCGCGCCAGTCGGCGATCAGGTTGGACATGCGGGCTCCTTGGGGAGCGGCATTGTAGCGGGAGGTGTCAGTGAATGATCCAGCTCAGCAGCCACAATCCCAGCAGCAACCAGATGATCCCGGCAATGATCGAGGCATTCATGAACGCGCGGATTGCCGACCACAGCAGCATCAGGCCGACGATCAGCGCGATGATGCTGATGATCGACGTGTCCATGCCCAGCGCCTTCGACAGCCCGTCGACAAAGTTGCCGCCGGCGTTGCCGAGCAGATTGAACAGGCCGCTGAGGCCATCGACGATGAAGCGGATGATCGAGCCGAGCGCCTGGCCCAGCCATTCGAAAAAGCTTTCTACCTGCATGTCTGTTTCCTGATGAAAGAGCTGAGCCTTGGGCCGCAGCGGGTGCGGTCGAGTTCCCTGCAAGCATAGAGGGTTTTAACGGGCGACTGGCGCTTGCCTTCGCTGGGCATCCCCCCGAAGCTATACGCCTTCAGGAGAGCCCGATGAACCTTGTTGAACTGACCGAACGCCTGCACGCCATTCGCGACCGTAATGACTGGCGGCAATTTCACAGCCCGAAAAACCTGGCGATGGCCGCCAGCGTGGAAATGTCCGAACTGGTGGAAATCTTCCAGTGGCTGACCGAAGACCAGTCCCGCCAATTGCCGGCGGACAAACTCGCCCACGCCGGGCAGGAAGTCGGCGACATCGTTCTGTATCTGTTGCTGCTGTGCAGCGAACTGGGGCTGGACATGAATGAAGTGGTGCGCAGCAAGCTCGCCGACAGCGAACGGCGGTTCAGCTGATGAGCGACCGTCATTTCGATCAGTTGGCGACCCGTTTCGCCGAAAAAATCTACGGCGGTGCCAAAGGCGCGATCCGCCTCGCGGTGCTGCAGGCCGACCTTGCCGAAGCCTTGCCGGATCGTCCGTTGCGGGTGCTGGACATCGGTGGCGGCCTGGGCCACATGTCGCTGTGGCTGGCCGAGCGCGGGCACCAGGTGACCTTCACCGAGCCGGCCGAGCCGATGCTCGAAGGCGCACGCCAGCGATTTGCCGAAGCCGGGCAAGCCGCGACATTCATTCAGGCGCCCTGGCAGGAACTGCTCGGCCAGCTCACCGAACCCTACGACCTGGTGCTGTGCCATGCGGTGCTTGAATGGCTGGCCGAACCCCACGCGATCCTGCCGGTGCTGCATCAGTTGACCAAACCCGGCGGTTGGCTGTCGCTGGCGTTCTACAACCGCGATGCACTGATTTACCGGAACCTGCTCAAAGGCCATTTCAAGAAAATGCGCAAGAACGACATGGCCGGTGAAAAACAGAGCCTGACCCCGCAGCAGCCACTCGATCCACGGGAACTGGCAACGCAACTCGCCGGGTTGTGGCAGGTCGAAACCCAGAGCGGGGTGCGGGTTTTCCACGATTACATGCCGGTGGAATTCCAGGCCCGCGCCGAATTGATTGATTTGCTCGAGATGGAGCTCGCCCACCGTCGTCACCCAAGCTTCGCCGGGCTTGGGCGCTACTTGCACTGGATCTGCCGGCCGATCTGATCGGAGCGAGAAATGAAAGGTCATTCAGGGTTACTGCTGATCTGTCTGGGGTTGGCCGCCTGCCAGGGCAGCAACCCTTACGTGGCGCAGTCGCGACCGTTGCCGCCGGCACCACCGCAAGCGGCGACCACCTTCGACCGCAGCGCTTATCCCGCGCCGCCTCGTGACTACGGGCGCTACCGCAGCTGGGCGTGGCTCAACGGTCAGCTGCCGCCGGGCACGGCCTGGGCGGATTCGGCGCAAGTGGCCGAAGCCGTGAGCAGTGCTCTGGACCAGCGCGGATTGCGCCCGCTGCATGACAATCGTCCGGCTGATCTGCTGGTCAGTGCCAACCTGAGCCTGGAAACCCGCCTGCGTCAGGTGCAGGACGATTACGGTTACTACGGCGGCGGCTATGGTGGTTATGACCGTTACGGCCGCGGATACGGGATGTACAACACGGTGCCGATCGTTCGTACCTACCAGGAACAGGTCGTGGTGGTGCGGGTCGATCTGTTCGACGCCGGCAGTGGCCAGCCGGTCTGGAGCGCCAGCGCCGAAACCCGCACCCAGGGCAAACAAGGTGATCGCACCGATGCGATTCGCGAGGCTGTCGAAAAGGCCATGTCGGCGTATCCTCCCAGTTAGCTTCCTGCAATTGAAAAGCTCCCTCAGGTTCATGTCTTCCACCGGAGAAAAACCATGTTCCGCCGTCTCGCTTTACTGGCCGTGGCCGCACTGCTCAGTGCCTGCGCCGCCAACCAGGTCAATCATGATTTCGACGCCAGCCGCGACTTTGCAGCCTATCGCAGCTGGAGCTGGAAAGACCCCGCCCTGCAATACCGCCCCGACGATCCACGGATCAAGAGCGATCTGACCGAACAGCGCATCCGTCAGGCCGTTGCCGACCAACTGGATCAGCGTGGCCTGCGCCCGGCCGCTTCGGGTGCCCGAGGCGATCTGTTTGTGCAGACCTACCTGATCGTCGAGGACCGGCAGCAACAGGTGACCACCAACTACGGCGGCGGTTGGGGTGGCCCGTGGAACGGTTATTGGGGTGCGCCGATGTACAACGAAACCCGCAACATTACCTACAAGGTGGCGACCATCCAGGTCGATCTGCTCGACGGCAAGGACGGCAAACTGGTGTGGCGCGGCAGCGACGAGCAGATGCTCAGCCGCACGCCGAACCCGGCGGATCGCAGCAATGCCATCCGCGAGACGGTGGCGCGGATCCTGTCGAATTATCCTCCGCGCTGAGCCTGTGCAAAAAAACGGGAGCCTATGGCTCCCTTTTTTATGGGCGGGTGAAACTGGCGCGTTGCCAGCAGTGTCGGTGCAGCGCGTCTACACTCAAATCCACCAATGGAGGTTGCGCCCGGCAGTGCGCCGGCAAAGGAGTGCGCCATGTCGCGTCATCCGCAGTGCGGCGGGCCAGCCCGGCAGCGGGGGGCCATCGGCCTGATGGCGGCCGCCACCCTCAGCCTGGCGCTGGTGTTGATGCTGCTGGTCGTGGACAGCGGCCGCCTGTACATGGAACAACGCAAACTGCAGCGCCTGGTGGACACCGCCGCCCTCGAAGCCGTCAGCCGTGGCGGCAATTGCCTGCCGGGCCTCACCGCCGCCAGTTACGCGGGGCAAAGTGCAACGCGCAACGGCTTTGTTGCCAACGCCACCAACGTCCTTGTGATCGATTGCGGAAAGTTGGCGACAGCCGCTACCGGCCTGCGCACGTTTACGGTGGACGCGACGCAATCAGAGGCGGTCAAGGTCGCGGCCAATCGTACCGTCACCACCAGTTTTGCCGGTGGCGTGCAGGCGTTGTTCAGTGGCACACCGGTCAATCTCAACACGGTACTTTATGCTTCGGCGGTGGCGGCCAAACCCAAGCCGACCGTCGCCCAATTGAACATCCGCAGTAACCTGGCCAGCATCAACACCGCCCAATCGAACATCCTCAATCCGCTGTTCTCGGGGCTGCTCGGGGGCAATGTCAACCTGACGGCCCTGGGCTGGAACGGGCTGCTCAACACCGACATCAATCTGCTCAGCTACCTGAACCAACTGGCGATCAACCTCAACGTGGCCGCCGGCAATTACACTCAGCTGCTCAATACCCAGGCCACGGTGACCCAATTGATCCAGGCCGCGATTACGGCGGTGCAGCTCAATGGCGCCACCGCTGAAGTGATTACCGCGCTGGGCCAGCTGCAAGTGGCGGCGATCAATGCCGCACCGGTAAAACTCGGCGACATCCTGCAATTGCAGACCGGCACCACGGCCGCCGGGCTGGATGCCAATCTGCAGTTGCTGCAACTGGTCCAGGGCGTGATTCAACTGGCCAACAGCAAGAGTGCGGTGGCCGCGACCTTGCCGATCAGCGTGCTGGGGCTGGCGAATGTCACGGTGCGGGTCAAGGTCATCGAGCCGCCGCAGTTTTCGGCGATTGGCGATCCGGCGCTGGCCAAGGCCAACCCCACCGGGCCAAACCGGATTTATGTGCGCACTGCGCAGATTCGCACGCTGCTGTCAGTGAAACTGCCGGTGTTGTCCGGGGTGCCCGGGCTGAGCAACGCAGTACTGGGGCTGGTCGGCACTCTGACCACGGTCGTCAATGATCTGTTGAGCCTGAATCTGGTCTCGTTGCTTAACTCACTTGTCTGTTCCGGTTGCCAGCGAATGGATCCGTTATTGTTGCCGTCACCACAAGTCGACATCAGCCTGGATGCCGGCGGCGCCGTCAGCTATGTCACCGACTACAGCTGCCCGACCGGCAACACCGGTACCAAAAGCCTGACGGCCCGCACCACCACGTCGATTGCCGACCTCAAACTGGGCAAGATCGACCCGACCAATGCGTTTTCATCCTCTGCCGAGCCCACGGTCACTCCGCTGCCGCTGGTGGACCTGGGCATTATCACCTGCCATACGATCCTGGGCCTTGGCGGCTGCGATCCGAGCACCCACGTGCAATACGCCGCCGGCGGCATCGCGATCATGGTCAACACCAGCGTGGCGCAGAACACCCAGAATCTGGTGTTTTCCAGTGGTACACCGTTCGCAACACCGCCCAACCTGAAACTGCCGCCGAGCGTGATTGCCGCCGCGCCCTCAACCAATATCGTCAGCAGCCTGGCAAGCACCCTCGCCGGGATCAATCTGATCGTCTACAAACCCCAGGGCAGCAACCCGCTGGGGGCGATCGTCACCGGCGTCGCCAGCCTGATCAGCGATGTCACGACGACCTTGCAACCGGTGATCACCAATGTGGTGAGCCCGCTGCTGGATCCGCTGCTCAACAATTTGCTCAAGGGGCTGGGGATCAATCTGATGGATGTCGACGTTGGCGCCAACATGACCTGTGGCCAGACCGGCAAGGCGTATCTGGTGATCTAGTCGTCGGGGGCGATCGGCAGTTCGATGCAGAACCGTGCACCGTCCGCCGAGTTGCGCACGCTCAAGTGGCCGCCCATGTTCTCGATGATCCCGTAACTCACCGACAACCCCAGACCGGTGCCGACGCCTATCGGTTTGGTGGTGAAGAACGGTTCGAAAATCCGCTCCAGCAGCCGCGGGTCGATACCGCCGCCGTTGTCCTCGACCCACAGCCGCACCTTCTGCTCGTCGCGCTCGGCGTAGATCGAAATCCACGGCTTGAACGCCGAGTCGGACTCGCGTTTGCCCAGCAGTGCATCCCGGGCGTTGACCATCAGGTTGATCAGCACCTGTTCAAGCTGATCGACATACCCGCGCACCTGAACCTCGAACGCGGTTTCACTGATGCGCAAATCCACGCCTTTGCCGCGCATGCCTTCGGCCAACAGCGACAGCGTGCCTTCGATGGCGCTGGCCGGGTTGAACAGCTGCTGCTCGATCTCGGAACGGCGACCGAACACCCGCATGTGATCCACCACTTTTGCGGCGCGTTGCACCTGAGCGTCGATGCGATTGAGTTTGTCGGTCAGGTAATCGATCTGCACATCGCCGTTGCTCAGGCGCTTCTGCACGTTGACGATGGCCATGCGCATGACGTTCAGCGGCTGATTGATTTCGTGGGCCAGGCCGGTGGCCATTTCGCCGAGGGTGGCCATTTTTGCGCTTTGCGTAAGTTGCTGTTGAGAGCGCCGCACTTCGGTGTTGTCGCGGCCAACGGCTTGGATTTCGATCAGTTTGCCGTGCTCATCGAACACGCCGCGATCCGACCACACCCACCACGCGTGCTCGCGCCCCGGCAATTGCAGGTTGATTTCGGCGGTGCTGACGGGGGATTGCGGGGTCAACTGCGCCAGCCGCTCAACGAAGGCCGCGCGCTGAACGTCGGACATCCAGCTGCCCAGATCGACCCCGGCCAGGTCTTCGGGAGTGCATTCCAGATAGGTCGCCAGCGGCCGGTTGCCGAACGTCAGGATCAGATCCGGGCGGTAGCGGCAGATCATCGCCGGCGAGTCCTCCACCAGAATCCGGTAGCGTTCCTCGCTCTGTCTGACCTGCTCGGCGGCCAGCGTCGCTTCGGTGACGTCCAGCCACAAACCGACGGCCTCCACCGGCAGGCCGAGGTCATTGCGCAACAGCCGGGCTTCGTCGAGCAGCCAGTGGTAATCGCCGTGACTGTCGCGCAGGCGATAGCGGGCGCGCACCGACCCTTCGCGCAGCAGTTGCCGGGTGCGCTCGAAATACAGGGCACGGTCATCCGGATGAATCCGCTCTGCCAGCGCACTGGCGTCACAGTCCTCCAGGCTCCAGCCCAGTAGCGGTTGCAGGCTGGCGCTGAAAAACGCCGGCAGCAAGGCGCCTTCGACGTAGTGCTGGACGTAAATCACCGCCGGTGAACTGGCGATCAGGTTGTCCAGCCGTGCATGGGCGGCGGCGGCCAGTTGCTGCTGGTTCTTGATGTCGCTGATGTCGAGCATGAACCCCACCAGGCGCCGATGCTCGCCGGTGCCGGTGACTTGCCCCTGAAGGCGATACCACGCCGGCGTCTGGCTGGCGTCGCGAGCATGCAGGCGCACGCACAGGTCGAGAATTTCCCCGTGCAGTTGCAGGGCTTGCAGGCGGCTGCGGACTTCTTCGCGATCGGCGGGATGGATCAGCGTCAGCCAGGTGTCGAGCATCAGCGTCGAGCTGTCCTGTTGCAGCGTGGCGGCCAGCGTCGGGGCCAGTTGAATCTGCTCGTTACTGCTGATTTCCCACCAGCCTGTGCCGAGCAGCGACTGCAATGACTCCAGCCGTTCCAGTTGCAGTTGATGCTGTTGTTCGCGCAAGCGCCCGAGCAGTGGGCCGGCCAGTGCGCCCGCCAGCATCAGCCAGTCGCGGTCGGTCAGATACGGCGCGGTCTTGTCCACCGCGTAAAAACCGCAGAGCAGCCACGCCATCACGCCTCGATCATCGCTGTAAGGCACGGCGAAGCCTTCGGCATTGCCGAACAGGCCCTGAACCCGCGAGTGTTCATACTGGCCGTAATGCTCACCCAGGCGCTGCGGGCCGGTGCCATTGAGGCTGTCGAGCGGTGTGCCCAGACGCTGGCCGTCATGCCACAGCGCCGGGGCGTCATGGGCGTGGAATTGTTGATGGATCTGCCAGCCCTGTTCCTGTTCATCGAGCAGGGCGAGCGCCAGGCACGGGATCTGCCAGCGCTGGGCGATTACCTGCAATTGTTCGCTGACGAGCATCGGTAACCGGCCCAGGCTGCAGCTGCGCAACTGCTTGCTGATCTGCTCGGCGATCATGTGGCACGCCTCGCGCTGATGTGCTTGCTGGCGTTCGGAAAGCAGGTCGGCGATGTCGATCAGTTGCAGCAGCCAGCCGTTGCCCAGCGGCTGGACCCAGCCGCGCAGGTGCAAGGTCTGGTCGCCCAGGCCGGGAAAGTCCAGATCCAGCAGTTGGCCTTGCCATTCCTGCGGCCGGCCCTCGATCGCCAGCGTGCTGTGCGCCAGCAGGTAGTCGTGCAACGGCAACGGTTTGTCACGGGGCGTCTGTTGCGCCAGCAGCAAGCGCAGCGGGCCGGCCATTTGCAACACGCCGCCGTCGTTGTCGAGGTGGATGTGCAGGCCCGTCAGCGGGGTGCCGAGCACGTCTGGCAAATCGCTGGCGACCATGCTCCGCTTGAGCAGGCGGCCGAGCAGGTTGTCACCCGGGGTCAAAATTTAAGGCTCGAAATGGCGGTCAGGTTGGTGGGCAGGCTGGGGACAGCGCCGATGCCCGGCAACACCAGAAACGGGATGACCCGATTGAGTTTGCTCACCGGGTAATTGACGCTTACGGTGAGCGTGCCCTGAGTCGGGTCGTAGACCGTTGTCGTATCCGTGCCGACCACCACGTTCAGCGACGACGGCAGCACCGACAATTGCTGGGTCAACGCGGTATTCGCGGTGCTGACCAGCACGCTGGAATAGTTGGGAATCGCGGGATCGACCGCCACGGCGCGGCGTATGGCTTCGGCTGTGGCCTGGTTGAATGTCTGCATCAGCACGAACGGCAGGGCATAGCTGACCAGACCGTAAAACACCGCGAAAAAGATCACGAACACCAGGGCGAACTCGATCGCCACCGCACCTTTTTGCGCCTTCCGAGAGCCGGTTTTCATCCGTGCGTCTACCCTGACAGTCAATGCGTAGTATCAGCATAGAATCATTCAGCAAAAACGGACGGTTTTTACCGCATGCAAAGCCTTGTCCTTCTGATCTGGTTGACGGCGTGCGCGGCTCAGGATGCCCGGCAACGAAGGATTGCCAACGTTCTGACGCTGGGTGCCGCCGCTCTCGCGCTGGTCTATCTGCTGTCTTTCGGCACCACCTGGATGGGCGCCGAAGCCGGGCAGGGCGGCTGGGCCTGTGTCGTGGCGCTGGCGTTCACGCTGCCGGGGTATTTCATGGGGCGAATGGGCGCCGGCGATGTGAAATTAATGACAGCTCTCGGTCTTTCGACGGACGGGCTGTCGCTGCTCAGGATATTCATCGGCGCCGGTGCGGCGAGTGTGGTCTGGATCCTGCTGGCGCCAAGACTCTGGCTGCATATGAGTCAAGGGCTTAGGCATCGTCTTCGATATATGGCGCCATCCATGTCAAAAAAGCTGCCATTTGCGCCGTTCGTGCTGATCGGTTTTGTGCTTGCGCTACCTTGGATCCATTAGTCGCCGAACGCCACTAGTCTTATGTACATAGTCGGAAAGTGGGTCTACTTTCAAAGGTACTGGTTATACAGCCGACGGCTGACAGTACAGGAATAGTCAGCTTTGGCCTGGGCATGGAGTGGCACGTGAACAAGCTTACATCTGCGATAAAAGTCCTCGTTGTCGATGATCAGCCTCTGATCGTCGAAGAACTCTGTGAATTTCTCGAGAGCAGCGGCTACCGCTGTGTGCCGTGCGAGTCCAGCAAAGAGGCGATCGAGCGTTTTTCGGACGACCTCGCGATCGGACTGGTGCTGTGCGATCTGCACATGCCGGACATGGACGGGATTCAACTGGTGCAGGAACTGCAACGGCTGGCCGGCAAACACCGGGCGTTCGAAGCGATCATGCTCACCGGCCGCGCCGACAAGCAGGACGTGATCAAGGCCTTGCGCGCCGGGATTGCCGACTACTACCAGAAGCCGGTCAATCTCGATGAATTGCTCGAAGGCCTGCAACGCCAGGAAACGGTGCTGCAGGAGCGGCAGAAAACCCTGCAACTGGGCCATCTGAATCAGAAGCTTCAAGATCTGTCGTCGTCCATCGACGATCTTTATCAGGATCTGGACAAGGTGCGTCGCGGGCCGGCGCCCGCCAGTGACGAAGCCACCCGCGAGACCGGTGAGCTGGAAATCCCGGCGATCTTCAATCAGCTGTCGCCACGGCAACTGGACGTGGCGCGCCTGGTGGGCAAGGGGCAGACCAATTATCAGATTGCCTGTGAGCTGGGCATCACCGAAAACACCGTGAAGCTGTACGTTTCGCAGGTGTTGCGCCTGACCCACATGCATAACCGCACGCAGTTGGCGCTGGCGTTATCGCCGGGCAATTCCGGTTTGCGTCAGCGGGTGACTGCCCACTGAATCACACTGCCGGGCATTCTCTTTACCCGGCATTCACCTTTGGCTTGGGAAACAGGTTGTCGAGGGTTTCCAGCAGCCGCACGTGATAGATCGGTTTGCGGAACAGGTCCAGCACCTGCAACCGCAGCATGTCGCTCACGTCTTCCATGTCCGCATGTCCCGACGTCACGATCACCGGCAGATGCTGGCGCGAGGTGTGCTCGCGCAAGCGCTTGATCAGCGACATGCCGCTTTCCTCCGGCATGCGCAGATCGGTGATCACCAGGGCGATATCGGGATGGCGGGTCAGATGATGCAGGGCGAGTTTGACCGATGTGGCGGTATGACAGACGAAGCCTTCGCCTTCCAGCAACTCCGCCAGCTCCAGCAACGCGTCCTCTTCGTCGTCAACCAGAAGCAACTGTTGGCGTGGGGAAGAAGACACGTTCATGGGCAGTACCTGAAAGCTGAATGGAAGATCGAGTGTAGCCCGACATCAGCAAGGTGCTGGCGCAACTTCGATTACGGAGTTGGCCGGGTTTGCGCAGTGCCGCCCAGCGACTCCAGGACGTTGTTGAAGATCGCCAGCATACGATCACCCAGCGGAGTGACGAAAACGACAACCACCACGGCGACCATGGCCACGACGATGGCGTATTCGATCGCCGAAGCACCGTCTTCACGTTTGTAGAACATCAGGGCTCTGGCCATTAAATAATCAACGATCATTCGAAACATGTGCCCACTCCTTTGCGCTCCTGGCGCCGATGTAACGGCAGCGGCAAAGCGTTCGCCGTGCCATTTGAGCATTGTCAACAAACCCCCTCCCAACAACTGTAAGAACGGATTAGTCATAAAGGATTAGTCGCTTCGTCTCTCCCGGTATTTCGACTGCCAATTGGCCAACACCCATACTTTCGTGGGTTATTTGCCTGTCAGAAATGGCGTTTTGGCTTGTTTCAGCTAGCGTGGAAATAGCGAAATAGTTGGATGTTCATAGCTGCCTGATTGCGATGTTCCCTTGGTAGGAAGTGCGGGCTGGTAGTGCAGCAGGAAAGGGAGAGCCGTCATGAACAGTCGTGTGACCATGGGCCTTGCAGCGGTGCTTTTACTGGGCGCCATCGTTGTCGGATATTGGGGCCTGGTGCTCAGCCGCCAACCCGCTCCGGTGGCCGAGGCTCCCGCGCCGACGGTGGTCACCGTCGAAAAAACCGTCGCTGCCGCCGAAGACCAAACCCGTCAACCTGTCGTGGTGCTGGTGCGTGACGTCCCGCCATTCACCCCCCTGACTGCCGCCGATCTGGCCGTTGAAAAACTGCTGAGCGCCCCCGCCGGCAGCCTCGGCACAATCGAGCAGGCCGTGGGCCGCACGCCGTGGCGCCACCTGAGCGCCGGCACCTGGCTCAACGAAGAAAGCTTCGAGGCTGGCGGCACACTGGCGCGCATGATCCACAAAGATGAGCGCGCGCTGGCCGTGTCGGTCGATGAAGTGATCGGCGCGGCCGGGCAACTGATCCCCGGAGATTATGTCGACGTGCTGTTGTACCTGCGCCAGGACGCCAGCAACCCGCAGCAGTCGGCACAGATTGTGGTGCCAGCGATGCGCGTGCTGGGAGTCGGCGAACAGTACGGCCTGACCAACGACGGCCAGCCGTCCGCTCCCGCCATGAGTGCCGACGACAAGATCAAACAGGACCAGCGCCGGCTCACCGCGCGCACCGTAGTGCTGGCGGTGCCTGAACAATTGTTGAGTCGACTGATGCTCGCCACCCAGGTCGGGACGTTGCGCCTGGCCGTGCGCAGCAGTGAAGAACAGCGCCTGGCCAAGTACTGGGCCGGCGAAAGTCAGGCACCGGACAAACTGGTTGCCGCCAACAGCCAGCTCTTCCAGTTCACGCAGCTGGCGCTGGGGACAGCGCCGAAAGCGTTGTCGAGCGGCGACCAAGCTGTGGCGGCACGGCCCGCAGTGGAAGTGATTCGCGGCAATCAGACCAACCAACAAAACCCATGACTGAGCAAGGATCCAAGTGCATGCAGAGTCGTTCCTGGCCGACCTTCAATCCCGTGCTCCGGGCCTTGCTGCTGATGGGACTGTCAATCAATGCCGCGCACGCGGCCACCGGCAACTGCGCGGCCCTCGGGCGCTTGCCGCCGGTGATCGAAATCAACGAAGGCTGGCAGCAGGACATGCAATCACCGGTGGCGATCACACGCCTGGCCATCGGTGATCCGAAAATCGCCGATGTGCATGCCAATGGCAATTCCTCGTTCCTGCTCACCGCCGTGGCGCCGGGCGCTACCAGCCTCATGGTCTGGACCGGCTGTTCCAGCGAGCCGCGTCAGAGCATGGTCTTCGTCAAGGGCGCCGCCACTTCGGCCCTCACCAACACCAGTGCGTTGCCGTCGGATGATGCGCTGTTGCCCTCGCAGGTACAGACCGACATTCGCTTCGTCGAAGTCAGCCGCACCAAGCTCAAACAGGCGTCGGCTTCGCTGATCGGCACCCGCGGCAACTTCCTGTTCGGCTCACCCGGAACCCTGCCGCCCATCGACGGCGTCCCGCAACCGCGATTGCCGGTGGACAACGCGCTGTTCAACTTCTCGTGGATCGGCGGCAAGACCATGGCAATCATCAACGCCCTCGAGGGCAGCGGCTTCGCCTACACCCTGGCGCGGCCAAGTCTGGTGGCTCTCAATGGGCAAAGCGCAAGTTTCCTCGCGGGCGGGCAGATTCCGATTCCGGTGCCCAGCTCCGGCAGCGACAACGTGTCGATCGAATACAAGGAATTCGGCATCCGCCTGACCCTGACGCCCACCATCATCAGCCACGATCGCATCGCCCTGAAAGTGGCACCGGAAGTCAGCGAACTGGATTTCAGCAAAGCGGTGAACATCGCCGGCACCACGGTGCCGGCCCTGGCCATCCGTCGCACCGACACCAGCATTTCCCTGGCCGATGGCGAGAGTTTTGTCATCAGCGGTCTGATCAGCACCACCAACACATCCCAGGTCGACAAGTTTCCGGGGCTGGGCGATATCCCGGTGCTCGGGGCCTTTTTCAAAAGCTCGCAGATCAAGCGCGAAGAACGTGAGCTGCTGATGATCGTCACCCCGCACCTGGTGCGCCCGCTCTCGGCGGAGGCACAACTGCCGTCGTTGCCGGGTGAAAAACTGCGCAACTACGATCCGAATTTCTACCGCATGTTCTTCCTGGAAAACGGTAACTTCGACAAGCGCAGCGGGTTGTCCCAATGAGCCAGAGCCTGAGTCAGACCTTCCTCGCCATCACCCGCAACAACACCGATCTGGAGTGGCTGCAAAGCGCGCTTGCGCCGTTGGGCCAGGTGGTCAGTGCCGGTGGCGGTAGCCTCGACGAATTGCTCGCGCTGGTGGACGTCACCTTCGCCAGCCTGGTGTTCGTCGGCCTCGACCGTGAACACGTGGTGGCCCAGAGCGCGCTGATTGAAGGCGCGCTGGAGGCCAAACCGATGCTGGCGATCGTTGCCCTCGGCGATGGCATGGACAATCAGCTTGTACTGAATGCGATGCGCGCCGGGGCACGGGATTTCGTCGCCTATGGTTCGCGCTCCAGCGAAGTGGCCGGGTTGGTGCGGCGCTTGAGCAAGCGCCTGCCGCCGGTGACCCATAACGCACAACTGGGCGGTCTGACGGTGTTGTACGGCGTACAGAGCAGTTCCGACGGCGCGCTACTGGCCAACCATATGGCACTGGTGGTGCAAAAGAGCGGACAGCAGACGCTGCTGCTGGATCTCGGGCTGCCCCGTGGCGACAGCCTGGCGTTGCTGGGGCTGGAGAGTTCGTTCCACTTCGGCGATGCCTTGCGCCACCTGCGCAGGCTCGACGCGACGTTGATCGACAGTGCCTTCACCAGCGCCGAAGCGGGGCTGCGGATTCTGGCGTACGCCGACAACGACGAACCGCTGGAAAGCACCAGCGCCGCCGAGCTGTACATGTTGCTCAGCGCCTTGCGCCAGCACTTCCAGCACATCGTCGTGAACCTCACCGGCCAGCCCGACAGCGAAGCCCTGCGCACCTTCGTCAGTCATTGCGACAAGCTGCTGTGGTACACCGACCAGAGCGTTCTCGATTGCCGGCGCAATCTGGCGGTGTTCAATCTGTGGCGGGAAAAAGGCATGAAACTCGATCACGGACGGCTGCTGGTCGACCGCTATCTGAGCAACGTCGCACCGGATGCGGACACCCTCGGCAAGACCTTCAACCTGGAAGTGATCGCCGTGCTGGCCTTGAGTCCGGAGCTGCGCATGAACGCCAAGAACCAGGGCGTCAGCCTGTTTGAACTGGCCCCCCGGGAAAAACTCACCCAGAGCCTGCGGGTGCTCGGCGAACGGCTGGCCAAACGCTCCGAAGGCCTGGCCAAACCCAAAGTCACCTGGTTCGACCGGTTGCGAGGCACCTCATGAGCCCGGAAAAACTCTTCGGTGCGCCGGCGCGTGGCCAGTCGGGCAACACCGACCACGAAGGCCTGAAACTGGTCCTGCATCGGTACATCATCGATGCCATCGAGGAGTCCGGGAAAAACCTGCTGGAAGGCTCGCGGCAGTTGCTGGCGCAATTCGTCACCGACAAGGTCGCCGAATACATCGCTCGTCTGCACCTGGCGATTTCACGTTACGAGATGGAGCGGCTGGCGGAAGAAATCGTCGATGAGCTGACCGGATTCGGCCCGCTGGAAGTGTTGCTGCGCGACAGCGCCGTGACCGAAATTCTGGTCAACGGCCCGCACCGGGTGTTCGTCGAGCGTGACGGCGTACTGCATCAGAGTGACCTGCGCTTTATCGATGCGCATCACGTCGAACGGGTCATGCAGCGCATTCTCGCGCCCCTCGGTCGCCGGCTGGACGAGTCTTCGCCGATGGTCGATGCGCGCCTGCCGGACGGCAGCCGGGTCAACGCGATCATCCCGCCGATTGCCCTCGACGGTCCGTGCCTGTCGATTCGAAAATTCCGCAAGGACATGCTCAAGAGCAGCGACCTGATTGCGATGCAGACCATCGACCTGCCGATTTTCGAGTGCTTCCAGGAGGCCGTGGGCAAGCGCTGCAACATCCTGATCAGCGGCGGCACGGGCACCGGCAAGACCACGCTGCTGAACATTCTCAGCCAACTCATCAACCCCCACGAACGGTTGGTAACCATCGAAGACGTCGCCGAACTGCAACTCGGCCATCCTCACGTGGTGCGCCTGGAAACCCGGCCGCCGAATGCCGAGGGCCATGGCGAGGTCAAGGCCAGCGACCTGATCCGCAACGCTCTGCGGATGCGTCCGGACCGGATCATTCTCGGCGAGATCCGCGGCGTCGAAGTGCTCGACGTGCTGACGGCGATGAACACCGGTCACGACGGCTCGATGAGCACGGTCCACGCCAACAACGCTCAGGATGCATTGCTGCGTCTGGAAACCCTGGTCGGCCTGACCGGGCGCACCGTGGCCGAACGCACCCTGCGGCAGATGATCTGCGCGGCGCTCGACGTGATCATTCAATTGACCCGCATGCCCGACGGCCGCCGCTGTGTCAGTGAAGTGGTGGAAGTAGTCGGCGTGCGTGAAGACGTGTACGTCACCAACACCCTGTTCCGTCTGGATCGACGCACCGGTTTCGGCTTCCTGCGCGAAGCGGTCAACCCGGCCGGCGACAAGTTGCGACACGAGTCGAGTCTGGGCTGAGCGCATGGAGCCTTCGTCATGATCGGACCGGTGATCCTGATCGTCCTCTGCCTGCTGTTGCTGGGGCTGTCGATTCGCCTGTTCCTGCAGGGCGTGCGCAAGACCGCCAACGAACGGGTGCTCTCGCGCCTCGCCGCCGGGCAGCCCCAGGGCGTTGCCGAAAAAACCTCGTGGACCGGGCTGGAGCGGATGTTTCTGCGGGCCGGCCTCGGCCGGCCGAGCGAGCATTTCGGGCTTTGGCTGTCGTTGTGGGTCGTGGCCATGATGCTGGGTTACCTGCTGGCCGACTGGATCGGTCTGCTGGTGCTGATACTGGCGCCGCCGCTGATTCTGCGGCTGTACATCGCGTGGCGATATCGGCGCCGGCTCAATCGGATGATCGAACAGTTGCCGCAGTTGCTCGACCACACCGTGCGCAGCCTCAAGTCCGGCCGGACCCTGAGCGATGCAGTGATGGGCGGCATTGAAACCAGTGAGGACCCGTTGAAAGCCGCGATGGGCCGGGTGCAGCGCAACGTGCAGCTGGGGGTGAACCTGCCGGACGCGGTCAGCGATTTCGCCGAGCTCTACGAGCAGGACGAACTGCGCATGTTCGCCCTGGGCCTGAAGGTCAACCATCGCTACGGCGGCAATGCCAGCGAGTTGCTGGAGAACCTGATCAAGCTGATTCGCGAACGCGACCAGGGTGCCCGGCAACTGCGCGCGCTGACCGGCGAAACCCGGATGACCGCGTGGGTGCTCGGATCGCTGCCGGTGATCCTGGTCAGTTACTTCATGCTGACCAATCCCGGCTACATGCTCGGCATGTGGAACGACTCGGGCGGTCGGACCATGCTGATTATCGCGGTGGTGTTGCAGGTCTCCGGTTGCCTGGCGCTTTGGCGCATGTTGAGGAGTGTCTGACATGCTGATGCTGGCCAGTCTCATGCTGTTGCTCGGGGCGCTGTTGCTGGTCGGCAATCACCTGCTGACCGAGCGGCGTCGAGTGCGTCAGGTCAACCAGCGTCTGCAGGGACAGTTGGTGCGCGAGAACCGTTTCGGCAACTGGCTGCGGGCACTGGGCAGCAGTCGGTTCGGCCAGCGTTCGGTGAGCATCGACAGTGAAACCCAGACCCTGCTCAGCCGCCTCGGCTGGCGCCGGGCCAGCGAGCGCTCGCTGTTTGCCGCCTGCCAGATCGGCACGCCGCTGCTGACACTGGGGCTGGGCCTGTTTCTGAAAGAAGTGTTTTTTCCCCTCGCCCCCAACGGCTGGCTGGTGCCGATGATCGCCACAGGCGTTGGTTATCTTGTACCCAAACGCCTGCTGGCGTACGCCGCTGGCCGGCGGCAGAAAATCATTGCGGTGGAAGTGTCGACGTTCATTCCGCTGCTGCGGATCCTGTTCGAGTCCGGCATGGCCGTCGAGCAGGCCCTGCGTGTGCTCAGCATCGAAGGGCAGAAACTGCTGCCGGAGCTGACCAGCGAACTGCGCCTGATTCTGGCCCGTGTCGACTCGGGCCTCGAGCTCGGACAGGAGCTGAACAAGGCGGCCGCGATGCTGGCGGTGGATGAGTTCACTGACACCTGCGTGATCCTGCAACAACTGATTCAACAGGGCGGCGGCGCGATGAAATCGCTGCTGACGCTCAAGCAACTGCTGGATGACCGACGCCTGACACGCTTGCAGGAATACATCTCGAAGATGTCGGCGAAGATGTCAGTGGTCATGATGCTGTTGCTGTTCCCGGCCTTGCTGATCGTTTTGGCGGGCCCGGGTTTTACCGCAATCACCCGGGCGTTTGCGTCCTGACAATGAAAATGACTATGGCGATGGAGAGCGATGGATGAAAGCACTGATGGTTGTGGCAAGTCTGTTGCTGCTCGGCGGTTGCGCAACGGACGGTCAGGCGCCGTGGACGACGATGCTGGCGCCGGCCAGTTGCAGCAAGCTGAGTTCCGAACAGGAGCTGTCGCTGAACCTGGCCGATGATCTGGTCAACGATGGCAAGCTGCACGCCAGCCTGGCCAACCTGCAGGGGCTGCCCGACAACCTCGTCGAGGTACGCCTGCGCAAGGCCAAGGTCTATCGCCTGCTGGGCCGCAGCGAAGCCGAGCCGTTGTATCGCAGCCTGCTCGGCACGTGCCTGAACGCCGACGCCGAACATGGTCTGGGCCAGTTGTATGCCGCCCGTGGCGACAACGGTCAGGCTCAGGCCCATCTGCAACGGGCCGCGCGATTGGCGCCGACCAATGAAGACATCCGCAACGATCTGGGCGTGGTGTACCTCAATCAGCTGCGGCTCGAAGACGCTCGCTTCGAGTTTCTGACGGCCATCGAGTTGAAGCAGAACAATCAATTGGCGACGCTGAATCTGGTGACCCTGCTGCTCTACCAGAACAACTGGCAGCAAGCTGCGGAAGTAGTCAGCCGTGCGCACCTGACCCCGGAACAGTTCACCGATGCCCAGGAACGCGCGGAGAAACTCAAGTCGCCGGTCAAGGCCAGACCTGTCGCTGGCAATCAGGTCGCGGTGGCGGTTGATGCGCAACCGGCGACGATCAAGTGAGCCTCAAGGAGCTGCCATGAACACGTTCAAGACGCTGTGCTGCCTGAGTCTGCTGAGTCTGCCGCTCGGCGCACTGGCCATCGACGCCGGCCCGGCCTCGGCCCAGCAGCAGGAAACCGAAGGCTGGCTGTTGCTGCAAAGCCGCAACAAGGCTGCGTCCCCCGATCCGCAGGCGGCCACGGCCACCGAGCGTGAGCTGGCGATGCAGCGCTGGCTGAAGAAGTACAAATATGAGATTCCCGATTTCTACGACCCGGATGCGGGTGGCAAGATCGAGAAGCAATAGTCGCGCTTCGCAGGCAACCGCCGTTGCCTGCGGCAGCGGCCTATAACTGATAGCTGAAACTGATGCTGTATCGCGGCCGGCGGTTGAACGTATCGAACGCTTCATCGGACATCGCCTTGGCGGCTTCCAGGGCAATGTTGTAGTACTTCGCATCGCCGAATCTCAGGCCGACCGCGGCCGATGACAGGTTGTTGGCCTGCACCGGCAATTCATTGAACCAGCTGCGCGAGCGGTCGAGCACGAAGTACGGTTGCAGGATGCGCACCCAGTTGCCGTCGCGGTTGAAGCTGTAGTTGATCTCGTAAGCCACTCCCCAGCCCTTGTCACCGGACGCCTGATCGTCGGGATAACCGCGGCCGAAATTCTGCCCGCCGAACACCGCGCGCTCACTGTCGGGCAGGGTGTCGCGGCTCCAGTACAACGCAGCCGACAGCACCCCTTGCCAGTTGTCGAGGAACTTGTTGCTCTGCACTCCGGAGAGGCGCACCCGAAAGAAGTCGAGGTCGATGGCGCTGTTGTTGGTGTGTGCGCCCATGCTGTCGAAGCCCTGGTACACGCCGCCGCTGAGGATCCGCAGTTGGCGGGCATCGGCCTTGCGCCAGTCGCTTTCGAAGGCCAGGGCGCGGATGTCGGTGCGTTCTTCGACGCTCAGCGGGTAACCGATTACCTTGTAGCGTGTCTTGTCGTTGACCGCGTACAGGCGCGATCCGGCGGTCAGCAATTCATCCGAGGCGGCAATCAGCGGCAGGGTGAAACCGAGCGAATAACGATCGTTTTCGCGGTGCGGCTTGAGTTCCAGTCCGTTGGTCAACAGCACGTTGGTGCCGGGATCGGCGCGATAGCGCGAGGCCGACAGGCTCAGCTGTGCGCCTTCATCGTTGATGAACTGGTTGTAGTCCAGCCGGTAGTAATGCTCGTGATCGTCCCCCGGTGGAAACAGCCCGCTGAGGCTCAACTGTTCGCCCATCGACGTTTGCGAATTGCTGCTGACGCCGAGCAGGGCCTGGGTGCCGTTGCGGTTGTCTTCGGTGGTGCTCAGGGTGCTGGTGAACGGCTTGCGACTGGCCTGGGCCACCAGCGTCGTTGCACCGTCGGTGGTGCCGGGCGGCGGCACCTGGGCCTGGATCGTCACGCCGGGAATGCGGGTCATCAGTGTGGTGTAGCGCTCGAACGTCTTGCGCGTCAGCGGGCGTTCGGCCTGGAGTTTGGCGGCCAATCGGTCGAGCAGGGCTTTGACCCGTCCAACGTCGCCGGCGATCTGCACGTCGCGCACGTAGCCTTCCACCAGCACCACGCGTGCCACACCGTCATCGAAGGTCTGTTGTGGCAGGAAAGCGTAGGACAGCAGATAACCGTCCTGCTGGTAGCGACGGGTGATCGAGCGGGTGGCTTCGATCAGGTCGGCGAGGCTGCTCTCGCGGCCGATCAGGGGTTTGTAGATTTCGGCCAGTTCGTTCAGTGGATAGAGCGTGCCGCCTTCGATCTGCACGGTCCTGAGGTTGATCTTGGTGCTCATCAGCAACGGTTGGGCGGCCGTGGCGCCGGGATCCGGCACTTGCAGCGGCGCGGCGTTCGGCCGGTAGGCGTCGGCGGGCAGGTTCGGCACCGGCAGGTTGCGGATGGTTTCGTTGCTGTTGAGAAAGCTGGGCAGGGTGTCGGCGAGGGCGGTGGAACTGAGACTGAGCAACAGCAGGGATGCCATGACGCGCATAGGACACTCCATGTTCAAACCCGCAGCACGGGGCTGGGTTTCTCCTAAGAAAAAAAGCGGAAGACTCGTGGGAATCTTCCGCCCTCAACCAAGCGTAGGCGCTGTAGGTAAGGCCGTCGAATCGGCCAGGTGCAAATCAGCGTTTGTTACCGCCCAGGGCGCCGGTCAGGCCACCGAGGACGCCACCCAGACCTGCGCCGCTGCCGCCACTGGTGGCGCCCGTGAGCGCTCCGCCAACGGTATTGACAGTGTTGCTGACGACGGTCGTGACCGGATTGGTGGCCGGGGTACCCGCACCGCCATTGAGCAGACCGCCGACGGCGGTTACCGTGCTGCCCACCGTGCCGACGGTGCCACCGACTGCCGTGACTACCGGATTGGTGGTGCTGCCGGCGAGGGTGCCACCCAGATTGCTCACGGCGCCACCCACTTGCGCTGTGAGACCGGCTACAGGCCCGCCAAGCCCGGTTGTACTACCGACATTTTGCGTCAGGCTGGTCACTGCACTGGTCACAGGGCTCAGGCCTGCGCCGACGGCGTTGCCGACACTGGCCAGCGCCGTGGTGGGTGCGGTGATGGGGGTGCCGGAGCCACCCAGTGCGGTGTTGAGCGAAGCCACGGTGTTGCCTGTCGACACCAGCACATTGCCGGGTGCGCTCAACGTACTGTTGCCGGCTCCCAGACCTGCACCGACATTGGCCACGGCGCCACCGACCGTTTGCAGCACACCGGTGCCGCCGAGACCGCCACCGATACCGCCTGAATTGCCACCCGTGCCGTTGGCCACCAGCCCGCCGGCCTTGCCGACGGTGGTGCCGACATTGCTCAGCGCACCGCCGAGGGTGTTGGTCAGGGCATTGCCCTTGCCCGCTGCCGTCACGTTGTCACCGAGACCGTCCACGGTACCGCCGACTTTCTGGAGAACGCCGTTGAGCGGGGCGCCAAGACCGGTGGTGCTCCCGAGTTTGTCGGTGGTGCTTTCAACCATGGCAATCACCGGCACCAGTTTCTGACTGACCTGCGTGGTGAGTCCGCCGAGCGGTCCGGTGGTAGTAGCGGTGCTGAGCGTGTCGCCAAGCATCGTGACTTTTTCGCCAACGCCGTCGAGTACCGGCGCCACTTTGGTCACCACCCCGCCGACCACCGGAATACTGCCGGTGGCGGTCGCCAGCTTGCCGCTGACATCCGACACGCCGTTGCCGACATCCTGCACCACTCCGCCGACCGCCGAGGCGGTCACACCCACGCCATTCGGGGTGCTGGCCAGTTTGCCGATGCCGTTCGACACACCATCACCCAGCGTACCGACCACATTGCCAGCGGTATTGGCGACGCTCTGCACCACCCCGCCGACCACCGGAACGGTACTGAGCGAGTCGCCCACCTGGCCTACACCATCGCCCACACCACTGACGGTGTTGCCGACATCCTGTACCAGGGTGGTCGTCACCAGCGTAGGGGTGGTGGGGTTGGTCGGGTTCGTTGGGTCAGTCGGATCAGTTGGATTGGTCGGATTGGTGGGGTCGGTACCGCCCGTGCCACCTGTACCGCCGGTTCCGCCTGTTCCTCCGGTGCCAGCCGTACCACCAGTCCCGGTCCCGCCGGTCCCACCCGTCCCACCGGTGTTGCCCGTTCCACCTGTTCCGCCAGTCCCGGCTGTGTCACCCGTGCCGCCGGTTGCGCCCGTACCGCCACTGCCCGCGGCGGCGCTGTCCGGGGAAGAGCTGCCGGAACTGCTGTGATGACCGCCACCGCCGCTGCTGCAGCCGGCCAGGCCGAGGGAAAGAATCAATGCCAGCGCTGTTGCCGATTTGCACCACTCTTGAGTTTTCATGTTGGATATTCCTTGCACCTGTCACAACGTTCGTCGTCTTCGATGGCTCGCCGATTCTGTTGCCGGCAATGCCTTCGTCCGTTGTGCTCATATCAATCGCAAGGCTGCATCCACACTATTCTCAAGTTGGTATTAACGCCTTTATATACATCGGTGAACGTGCTGCTTAACGACTAATCCCGAGGATATAAACGCGCAAAAAAAAGCCTTGAGAATCAAGGCTTGGTGTTTGGCGCAGGCGTGGGCGGCGGGCACAAAAACTTAAGTTATATACACACAATTAATCAGGTTCCACGGGTGTGGGGCGCTCCCCGCGAAGGTCGGGGTAGCGACGGGAACGGTGGATTGATTCAGGCCACCGGCTGCCAGTTGCCCACCATGTGCTCCAGATCGCCGGCGCCGATCAGGCGTAACTCACCGCTGGAACCGGCCGCGCTGGCGAACAGCGAAACTTCACTCGGCAGGCGCACCGGTTTGCGAAAGTGCACGGTGACCTCAAGGTTGGCCTTGGGCAGATGATCCGCCAGTGCCGCCAGCGTCCGGGCCTTGTTCCACAGACCGTGGGCGATGGCCGTAGGGAAACCGAACAGCTTGGCGCTGGCGGCACTCAAGTGAATCGGGTTGTAGTCGCCGGAGACTTTGGCGTACTGCCGGCCGATATCCGTCGGCGCCTTCCATTGCGCCACTTGCGCGAGGGGCAGTGTCGGCTCCCAGGTCTGTTCGACCGGTTCGCCTTCGAGCTTCACGCCACGACAGAGCATCCGGCTTTCAGCTTCCCACAACGGGCCGAGTTGATCGTCGAGGGTGGTCAGCAGATCGAAGGTCGCGCCCTTCGGATGCGGTTGCAGGTTATGGACCCGGACGCTGACTTGTGCGCGACTGATCCCGCCCATTGGCCGCAATACGCGGATGCGGTTGCTCAGATGAATCAGCCCAAGCAAAGGGAACGGGAACTCCTTGGCCGTCAGCAATTGCATCTGCAGGGCGAACGCCAGGATATGCGGATAGGTCGGCGGCAGCAGGCCGTCATCGGCGAAACCGCAGACCTTGCGATACGCCGCCAGACGTTTGCCATCCACCTCGACGGCGCAGCGCAAGCCGCTGTCGGGCAGAGTGGTGCCGGTGATTTTGCGTCGGGTCGCTGCCCGGGCATACAGCCCCGGCAGACTCGGCTCGTGGTGCAGCGTTTGCCATTCGATGGTCATGTTCAGGCCCCCAGCACACTTTGGCCGCACACTCGCAAGGCTTGCCCGGTGAACGCGCCGGTGCCCGGTTGGGCCAGCCAGGCCACGGCTTCGGCGACGTCTTGCGGCAGGCCGCCCTGGCCCAGCGAACTCATGCGCCGGCCGGCTTCGCGCAGGCCAAAGGGGATGTGCGCGGTCATCTGGGTCTCGATGAACCCCGGCGCCACGGCGTTGATGCTGATGCCGCGTTCCAGCAGCGTCGGCGCCCAGGCCTGGGCCAGTCCGATCAGGCCGGCCTTGCTCGCCGCGTAATTGGTCTGCCCGCGATTGCCGGCGATGCCACTGATGGACGCCAGCAGAATCACCCGCGCGTTATCGCGCAAGGTGCCGCTGTCGAGCAGGGCCTTGGTCAGCACTTGCGGCGCGTTGAGATTGACCGCCAGCACCGCGTCCCAGAACTCGGGCGTCATGTTGGCCAGGGTCTTGTCGCGGGTGATGCCGGCGTTGTGCACCAGAATGTCGAGGCCGTCTGGCAACTGTTCGATCAGTTGCGTAGCGGCGTCTTCGGCGCAGATGTCGAGGGTGATGGCGCGCCCGCCGAGGCGAGCGGCCAGGGCTTCGAGATCGGTTTTCGCGGGCGGCACGTCGAGCAGGACCACCTCGGCGCCGTCACGGGCCAAAGTTTCGGCGATGGAGGCGCCGATGCCTCGCGCCGCGCCGGTGACCAGCGCCTTGCGCCCGGCCAGCGGGCGGGTCCAGTCGGTGACCTGAGTGGCGCAGGCCGTCAGACGAATCACTTGCCCGGACACGAAAGCGCTTTTCGGCGAGAGGAAAAACCGCAGCGGCCCTTCGAGCTGATCCTCGGCGCCTTCGCCCACGTAGATCAGTTGCAGCGTGCCGCCGCTGCGCAGCTCCTTGGCCAGCGAGCGGGAGAAACCTTCAAGCGCTCGTTGCGCGCTGGCGGCAAACGGTTCGCGCAGGGTTTCCGGGGCGCGGCCGAGAATCACCAGGTGCGCGCTGCTGTCGAGGTTCTTCATCAGCGGCTGGAAGAATTCGCGCAGCTGCTTGAGCTGGTCGGTGTGCTGCAAATCGCTGGCGTCGAACACCACGGCCTTGAGTTTCGGGCCATGGCCGGGAATCCATTGGGTGGCAGTTGCCGGCTGGTCGCCGTAGCGGTAGATCGCGTCGGTCAGGCGATTGGCGAATGCACTGACCCGTTCGGCCAGCGGCCCGCCGCCGATCAGCAGCGCACCGTCCACCGGCCGCAGGCGCCCGGCCTGCCAGCGTTCCAGCCGCACCGGCGACGGCAGGCCCAGGGCCCCGACCAGACGGTGGCCGATGGACGAGTTGGCGAAGTCGATATAGCGGTCAGACATGGAACGCTCTCCAGAAGATGGGGTTCAAAGTGTGGACTGCGAAGGGCAATCAATCGTTCGATCCACGCAATAAGGCCTACGCTAGAACAGCAGAGTAGTTTGCCCTCGGCGCTTTTGTGGCCCGACCGGGTTTTCAGCGCTCGATTTTCAGACCGGATATTTCACAAGGAGCATTTCATGAGTCAGCTGCGCCGCGTCGCGATCATTGGTGGCAACCGCATTCCGTTCGCCCGTTCCAACGGGCCGTATGCCACCGCGAGCAATCAGGTGATGCTCACCGCCGCCCTCGAAGGCCTGATCGAACGCTACAACCTGCACGGCCAGCGCATCGGCGAAGTGGTCGCAGGAGCGGTGCTGAAATTGTCACGGGATATGAACCTGACCCGCGAATGCGTGCTCGGCTCGCGCCTGTCGCCGGCGACGCCGGCCTACGACATTCAGCAGGCCTGCGGCACCGGCCTGGAAGCGGCGTTGCTGGTGGCGAACAAGATCGCCCTCGGCCAGATCGACTGCGGCATCGCCGGCGGCGTCGACACCACGTCGGACGCGCCGATCAGCGTCAGCGAAGGCCTGCGCAAGATCCTCCTGCAAGCAAACCGCGCCAAGACCACCGGCGACAAGCTCAAGACCTTTCTGCAATTGCGCCCGAAACACCTGATCCCCGAATTCCCGCGCAACGGCGAACCGCGCACCGGCCTGTCGATGGGCGAGCACTGCGAATTGATGGCGCAGACCTGGAACATTCCCCGCGAAGAACAGGATCAACTGGCCTTTGAAAGCCACCACAAACTGGCGGCGTCCTACAGCGAAGGCTGGCACAACGACCTGATGACCCCGTTCCTCGGCCTGACTCGCGACAACAACCTGCGCCCGGACCTGACCCTGGAAAAACTCGCGACCCTGAAACCGGCCTTCGAGAAAAGCGCCAAGGGCACCCTGACCGCCGGCAACTCCACACCGCTGACCGATGGCGCGTCGGTGGTGCTGTTGGGCAGCGAGGAGTGGGCGAAGGAACGTGGCCTGCCGATCCTCGCGTATCTGCGGGACGGTGAAGCAGCGGCGGTGGATTTCGTCAACGGTGCCGAAGGACTTTTGATGGCTCCGGTGTACGCGGTGCCACGCTTGCTGGCGCGCAATGGTTTGACCTTGCAGGACTTCGACTACTACGAAATCCACGAAGCCTTTGCCGCGCAAGTGTTGTGCACGTTGAAGGCCTGGGAAGATCCGGAGTACTGCAAGACCCGGTTGGGACTGGACGCGCCGTTGGGCTCGATTGATCGCAGCCGCTTGAACGTCAAGGGCAGCTCGCTGGCGGCGGGGCATCCGTTTGCTGCGACGGGCGGGCGGATCGTGGCGAACCTGGCGAAGTTGCTGGATGCGGCGGGGCAGGGGCGGGGGTTGATTTCGATTTGTGCGGCGGGGGGGCAAGGTGTGACGGCGATCATCGAGCGCTGAAAGAACAAGAATCCCCTCTCCCAAAGGGAGAGGGGATTCCAAAGGTTACTCAGGTACGGAACCGCCGCACCAACCCATCCAGCTCATTCGACAACCCCGCCAGACTCTGCGAATCCAGCCGCGCCGAATTCGCCAGCTCCGCCACCAGTTGCGCATCACCATGAATCTGGCTGATGTGCCGATTGATGTCCTCGGCCACCTGATGCTGCTCTTCCGCCGCTGTCGCAATCTGCGTGTTCATGTCGCGAATCACATCCACCGACTCACGAATCTGCCCAAAGCTCTCCCGCGCCTCGCCAATCCGCGCTACCGATTGCTGCGACACATCAAGACTGGCGCGCATCTGCTGAGTGACCGCGCTGGTACGTTTGGCCAGATTGCCCAGCAACCCGTCGATTTCCGCCGTCGAATCCGCCGTGCGTTTGGCCAGTGCGCGAACCTCATCGGCCACCACCGCAAAACCACGGCCTTGCTCACCGGCCCGCGCCGCTTCGATGGCCGCGTTGAGCGCCAGCAGGTTGGTCTGTTCGGCGATGGAACGGATGGTGCCGAGGATCGACTGGATGTCGTTGCTGTCGCGTTCCAGTTGTTGCATCGACTGCGCCGACTGCTCCAGTTCCTGGCTCAGTTGATCGACGCTGTGCACCGCCGCATCGATCTGCTGCTGACCTTCGCGGGCCTGGCGCTGGCCGCTGTCGGCCGACTCCGCCGCCTGGCTGCAAGAGCGTGCGACTTCGTTGGCGGTGGCGACCATTTCGTGGAACGCGGTCGAGACCATGTCCACCGCTTCGCGCTGGCGTCCGGCGGCTTCGGCCATGTCGCCGGAAACCCGGGTCGAACTCTGCGAAGTGGCGAGGATTTTCCCGGCCGCGCCGCCGATGTGCTGGATCAGGCTGCGGATCGCCGTGAGGAACTGGTTGAACCAGTTGGCCAGTTGCGCGGTTTCGTCGCTGCCACGGATGTCGAGGTTCTTGGTCAGGTCGCCTTCGCCCTGAGCGATGCCTTCCAGACCGCTGGCCACGCTGCGGATCGGCCGCACGATCAGGCTGGCGAAACTGGCGCCAACCACTGCGAAGATCACCGCCAGCACGGCAGCGATGATTGCGATCAGCCAGGTGAGTTTAGTGGCCGAGCTCATCACGTCGTTCTGTTTGATCAGGCCGATGAAGGTCCAGCCCAGTTGCTCCGACGGCCAGACGTTGGCCATGTAACGTTCGCCGTTGAGCTCAACTTCCACCAGCCCTTTACCGGCCTTGGCCAGTTGCGCGTAGCCCTCGCCGAGGCTGTCGAGCGGCTTGAAGTTGTGCTCGGGCTGCTTGGGATCGACCAGCACCGTGCCGCTGTTTTCCAGCAGCATCAGGTAACCGCTTTCGCCGAGTTTGATCTGTTTGACGATCTCGGTGAGCTGCTTGAGCGTCACGTCGATACTGACCACGCCGCCGTTGCTGCCGAGCTTGTTGTCGATGGTGCGCACGGTGCTGACGTAGGTCGCATCGTCCTGCGCCCAGTAATAGGCGGCAGTGCGGAACGGCTTGCCGGGCTTGGCCTGGGCGGCCTTGTACCACGGGCGCTGACGCGGATCGTAGTTGTTCAATTTGGGATCGTCGGGCCAGGACACATAGCCACCGGCAGCGGTGCCGACGATTGCGTAGGCGTAAGCCGGGTGACTGTTGCCCAGATCCTGCAGAAAGGCGAAGACCTTCTTGTCCATCTCGCCCTGCGGAATGCTTTCGGCGTTGGCGCTCATGTAGGTCTTGAGGCTGTCGTCGGTGTTCTTGATCAGCGGTTGCGTCGCCAGGTAATCGACGTTCTGGCTGATGCCGTCAAAGAAAAGCTGCATGGCGTTGCTGACCTGACGGATCTCGCGCCCGCTGCTGTCGACAAAATCGTCCCGGGCATCGCTGCGCAGGTTCAGTACCACCAGCGTGGCGACCAGCACCACGGGCAAGCAGGCGATGATTGCAAACGCCCAGGTCAACTTCTGTTTGATGTTCATCCGCGCTCCAGATTTTCTTGTAGGCCCACGCAGTGCAGATGACTCGCGGTTATTGGCAGCCGAAAAACGTTGTTTTCCACCCGTTTCCTTGAGTGCGACATCGAAGTTTTTTTTGAAACGATTGTCGGACAAATTCCTCTGTCTCTGAGGAATTCGGCTGCCGGAGGGGGAAATTGAGGCCGCAAGAGAAAATTCTTACGAGCTGCGTGCAGCGGGATGTCAGATTCTGTCGCAAATGCCCTCAAGTGCTGTCGCCAACAACTTCGGCAGCCTCGGCTATGATTCGCAGCGGTCGATAAAGCGGCGGATCGGCCCGGTTTATCCGGCACAGTGTGTGCATCCACAGGTTCACAGGTCGGCAACCCCTCCCCGTGATGCGAGGATTGCCGTATAACGAATGACATTCGCGTGTTTGGTAATAAAGGACCCACAATAAAAGCTGATGAAGACTCCAAAACGCATTGAACCCCTGATCGAGGACGGTCTGGTCGACGAAGTGCTGCGTCCACTCATGAGTGGCAAAGAAGCAGCTGTTTATGTGGTGCGCTGCGGCAATCAGTTACGTTGCGCAAAGGTCTACAAGGAGGCGAACAAACGCAGTTTCCGCCAGGCGGCCGAGTATCAGGAAGGCCGCAAGGTTCGCAACAGCCGACAGGCCCGGGCGATGGCCAAGGGGTCGAAATTCGGTCGCAAAGAGACCGAAGACGCCTGGCAGAATGCCGAAGTCGCGGCGCTGTTCCGTCTGGCCGGCGCGGGTGTGCGAGTGCCCAAGCCCTACGACTTCCTCGACGGCGTGCTGTTGATGGAACTGGTGGCCGACGAATTCGGCGATGCCGCCCCGCGTCTGAACGACGTGGTGCTGGAGCCGGATCAGGCCCGCGAATATCACGCGTTCCTGATCTCGCAGATCGTGCTGATGTTGTGTACCGGTCTGGTGCACGGTGACCTCTCGGAGTTCAACGTGCTGCTGACGCCGACCGGCCCGGTCATCATCGACCTGCCACAAGCGGTGGACGCCGCCGGCAACAACCACGCGTTCAGCATGCTCGAACGTGACGTCGGCAACATGGCTTCGTACTTCGGTCGCTTCGCCCCGGAGTTGAAGAAGACCAAATACGCCAAGGAAATGTGGGCGCTGTACGAAGCGGGTACGTTGCACCCGGCCAGCGTGCTGACCGGCGAGTTCGACGATCCCGAGGACCTGGCTGATGTCGGCGGGGTGCTGCGCGAGATCGAAGCGGCGCGTCTGGATGAGGAGCGCAAGCAAGCCATCCGCGCGGCGGACGACGAACCCAAGGGCAAGTCTGACGAGCCGCCTCCGCCACCGTGGATGCAGTGAGCATCTGAAAAAGAAAACCCGGCTTCGGCCGGGTTTTACACATTCAAGGATTGATTGTGAGCACCACTTCCCGCAATGCCCTGCTGATCATCACGGCCCGGTTGATTTCCGATTTCGGCGCTTTCCTCAACATGGTGGCGCTGGCCACTTATGTCTATCTGCTGAGCAACAGCGCGATGAGCGTGGGGATTTTTCTCGCCAGTCGCGTGGGCGGCGGGATTTTCGCCAGCCTGATCGGCACCGCGTTTTATCGTCGATGCAGTGGCCGTCTGCCGTTGATTGCCTTCGATCTGCTGCGCGCCGCTGTGCTCGGATTGTTGCTGATCGTTCCGGTCAGTCAGCAGGCGTTGCTGTTGCCGCTGATTGCGTTCGGCCTTGGCTTTGGCAATTCGATGTTCGCCATCGGCCTCAACAGCCAGTTGCCGCGCTTGATCGAGCCGGCGCAGTTGCTCAAAACCAATGCCTGGATCACGTCCGCCTCGTCCATGGCGATGGTCGGCGGCAGTCTGGTGTCCGGGCTGCTGGTCGCGGGGTTTGGTTTTGAAACGGTGTTCGCGCTGAATGCGCTGACCTATCTATTCGCGGCGGTGTTAATTGTGCCACTGCGGTTCAGCGCACCGGAGCCGGTGGCCGAATCCAGCGCTAAACAGGGTGAATGGTCGGCTTTGCTGCAAGGCCTGCGCAGCGCTCCGGTGGTGGCCGCGATGCTGGCGGTGACCATGGCCGACACCCTTGGCAGCGCTGCTCACAACGTCGGTTTTCCGATCATTTCCAGACTGCTGACGCCGGATTCAGCCAGCACCACGCTGGGCCTGATGCTCGCGGTGTGGGCCGCCGGAAAACTGCTCGGCGCGCGGATCGCCAGTCGCCTGAAAGGCTCGGAAAACATCCATCTGGAGCGTCGCTATTTCGGCGGCGTATTGCTGATGTCCTGCGGTTTCATCCTGATGTTCCAGCAGCACAGCGTCGTCGGTCTGTTGCTGTTTTCGCTGCCGGCCGGACTGGGCGACGGATTCTCGGAAGTCGGCCTGATGTCACGGCTGCAACGGGAGCCGGAGCCCCTGCGCCTGCCGATCTTCAGCTTCCTGACGCTGTTGCAGATGACCGGGTTTGGCGTCGGCATGCTGATTGCCGCACCGTTCTACAACTGGTGGGCGCCGGGTGCCGTGGTGCTGCTGTTCCACGGCATTCCCCTCGCCACAGTGCTGTCGATGAAAATCCTGCTGCTCAGGCGCGAGCGGGTTGCGCGCAGCAGCCCGACGCCAGTTCCTTGAGGATCGGGCAGTCCGGGCGATGGTCGCCGTGGCAGTGCTCGACCAGATCCTGCAGGGTGTCGCGCAGTTCGCCGAGTTCGCGGATCTTCTGATTCAGCTCGTCGATGTGCTGGCGGGCCAGTGCCTTCACATCGGCGCTGGCACGCTGGCGATCCTGCCAGAGGGTCAGCAGCTTGCCGACTTCCTCCAGCGAAAAGCCCAGGTCCCGCGAGCGCTTGATGAATGCCAGCGTGTGCAGGTCATCGTCGCCGTAGACGCGGTAGCCGCTGTCGGTGCGATGGGCAGCCTTGAGCAGGCCGATCGACTCGTAATAACGGATCATCTTCGCGCTCAGGCCACTGTGGCGGGCCGCTTGGCCGATGTTCATCGGTTGTCCTCCAGATCCTCGGGTTTCCAGGTTTTCAACAGTAGCGCATTGCTCACCACGCTGACGCTCGACAAGGCCATCGCCGCACCGGCCAGCACCGGATTGAGGAAGCCGAACGCCGCCAGCGGAATGCCGATCAGGTTGTAGACGAAGGCCCAGAACAGGTTCTGCCGGATCTTCGCGTAGGTCTTGCGGCTGATCTCCAGCGCTGCGGGCACCAGCCGTGGGTCGCCGCGCATCAGGGTGATGCCGGCGGCGTGCATGGCCACGTCGGTGCCGCCGCCCATGGCGATACCGATGTCGGCGGCCGCCAGCGCCGGTGCGTCGTTGATGCCGTCGCCGACCATGGCCACGACCCCGGTTTTCTTCAGCTCGGCGACAGTGGCGGCTTTCTCCGCCGGCAGGACTTCGGCATGGACGTTTTCGATGCCCAGCGCTTCGGCGACCACCCGGGCGCTGCCGCGGTTGTCGCCGGTCAGCAGGTGGCTGTGGATATGCTGGGCCGCCAGTTGTTGCACCGCGTGCAGCGCGCCGGGCTTGAGGGTGTCGCCGAAGGCGAACAGACCGAGTACGCGGGGCTCCGGACTTTGCTCGATCAACCAGGACAGCGTGCGACCCTCGGTTTCCCAGGCCTTGGCGGATTCGCTCAGGTTTCCGGCGTTCAGACCGCTTTCTTCCAGCAAGCGCCGGTTGCCCAGCGCCAGGCGCCGACCGTCGAGGCTGCCGGCGATGCCGCGCCCGGTCAGGGACTGGCTGTCGCTGACATCCGGTACGTTCAGACTGCGTTCGGCACAGGCATCCAGCACGGCTTTGGCCAATGGGTGTTCGCTGCCGCGTTGCAGTGCGCCGGCCGCTGTCAGCAGGGCGTTTTCGTCACCGTCGATCGCACTGAAATGCGCGATGCGCGGCGTGCCGGAGGTCAGGGTGCCGGTCTTGTCGAACACCACGGCGCTGACTTCATGGGCACGTTCCAGGGCTTCGGCGTCCTTGATCAGAATCCCGTGCCGAGCGGCCACGCCGGTGCCGGCCATGATCGCGGTCGGTGTCGCCAGACCAAGGGCACACGGGCAGGCGATTACCAGCACCGCGACGGCGTTGATCAACGCGGTTTCCAGCGGCGCGCCGTACAGCCACCAGCCGATCAGCGTGGCCAGGGCCAGCAGCAACACGGTCGGCACAAACACCTGACTGACTTTATCCACCAGTTTCTGGATCGGCGCTTTCGCCGCCTGGGCGTCCTCCACCAGACGGATGATCCGCGCCAGCACGCTTTCCGCGCCGAGCGCCGTGGTGCTCACCAGCAAGCGGCCTTCGCCGTTGATTGCACCGCCGGTGACCTTGTCGCCCGGCTGTTTGGGTACCGGCAGGCTTTCGCCACTGATTAACGCTTCGTCAGCGTGGCTTTGGCCTTCCAGCACTTCGCCGTCCACCGGGAAGCGTTCACCGGGTTTGACCAATACGAGGTCACCGAGGCGCAGGGCGCTGATGGCGACGTCCTGTTCGCGGCCATCGATGACTTGAATCGCCCGCTCCGGGCGCAACGCTTCCAGTGCGCGGATGGCGCTGGCGGTCTGGCGTTTGGCGCGGCTTTCCAGGTATTTGCCGAGCAGCACCAGAGCGATGACCACCGCCGAGGCTTCGAAATACAGGTGCGGCATGCGCCCGGCAGCGGTCGCCCATTCATAGAGACTCAGGCCATATCCGGCGCTGGTGCCCAGCGCTACCAGCAAGTCCATGTTGCCGGCGCCGGCGCGCACAGCTTTCCACGCGGCCACATAAAAACGTGCACCGAAGATGAATTGCACCGGGGTCGCGAGGGCGAATTGCGCCCAGGCCGGGAGCATCCAGTGAATGCCGAACGGTTGCAGCAGCATAGGCAGCACCAGCGGCAAGGCGAGCGCGATCGCACAGATCAACGCCCAGCGTTCATGGTTCAGGCGTTGCTGGCGATTGTCTGATTGTGGATGTTCGAGTTCGAAGAGGCTGGCCGAATAACCGGCCTTGCTCACGGCGGCGATCAGGGTTTGCGGGTCGACCGCGCCGAGCAATTCGAGGTGGGCGCGTTCATTGGCGAGGTTGACGCTGACGCTTTTCACCCCCGCAACCTTGTTCAGGGCGCGTTCGACGCGACCGACGCAGGACGCGCAGGTCATGCCGTCGATGTTCAATTCCACGCTTTGCTGCGGCACGCTGTAACCGGCGCGTTCGACCGCTTCCATCAGCGCCGGCAGGCTGTCACCGGGGGCCTGCACCCGGGCCTGTTCGGTGGCGAGGTTGACGCTGACGGCACTGGCGCCGCTGACTTTGCTCAACGCCCGCTCGACACGACCGGCGCAACTGGCGCAGGTCATGCCGCTGATGGGCAGATCGAACGTGATGGAATCGGACATCGGTCGTACTCCCTGTAGTGGATGCCTACAGGATCAACCTTGCCATGCTGGCAAGGTCAAGCGCCAGTTTCCGCTACCGGCTGCTCGCTTGTTCGCCTGATCGTTCCCACGCTCCGCGTGGGAATGCAGCCGGGGACGCTCTGCGTCCCAAAGCGTGACGCAGAGCGTCACAAGAGGCATTCCCACGCAGAGCGTGGGAACGAGTGGCAGGCCTTAGTAACCGAGGCCGGTCGGCTTGAGGTACATGCCTTCCTGGTTCATCGCGATGCGGAATTTCAGGATGTCGCCGGCATGCAGTCTGATCTCCTGCGAGCCCGGCGCGAGCATGCCCGGATTGCAACCCGGCATTTGTCCCGGCAGCAGTTTCAGGCGCAGCGAGACATTGCCCGGCGGCAGGTTGAACGACGTGCTTTGCTCCTGGAACAGGCGCGCCGACAGTTGATCCTGGATGTACACGCCGATTTCGCACGAGGTCGCCACTTCCAGGCGCTCGCGGGAAATGATCAGCACCCCGTAATCTTCCCCGGCGGCATGCACCGAAGGGATCGCGGCAAAGAGGCTGAGAAAGCCAAACAGGCTGAAAGCTGACCAGCGCATGGCTGAATCTCCTGAATTCATGTCATTGATGCATGCAGCTTGGCCGAGCGCGGCGACGATTGCCAGCCCGGCAGTTTTTTGCAGAACTTGACCTTGCCATCGTGGCAAGCCCGAAACTGCCGGCAACCTCACTCAAAGGAGTCTTTCCATGCAAGTGTTCACTGTTGAAGGCATGTCCTGCGGTCACTGTGTCAAAGCCGTCACTCAGGCGGTGCAGAGCAAGGATCCGGCCGCCAGCGTGCGGGTCGATCTGGCGGCGAAGGAAGTCGGCGTCGAAAGTGCGTTGAGTGCCGAGCAGGTCATCGAGGCGATCAGCGAAGAAGGTTATGCGATCAAGCTCGCCTGATCTTTTTAATAGTTAGCGAGCTACCGGAATGTTCAAGGCGTCTTCGCGCGGCTAGACTGTCGGGCTGCACTCTCTACTAAAGTGCCCTCCCAATGCCTGCCGAACGTGGACGCCTGATGAACTTCCGTACCCTTCTGATTCTCGGTGCCCTGACCGCTTTCGGTCCGCTGGCGATCGACTTCTATCTACCTGCGTTTCCCACCATGGCGCTGGCGTTCGGCACCGACGAGAAACACGTCCAGCTGACGCTGTCGGCTTACTTCTTCGGCCTGTCCATCGGCCAGCTGGCTTACGGGCCGGTGGCGGATCGTTTTGGCCGGCGGATTCCGCTGCTCATTGGCCTGACGCTGTTCACGCTGGCGTCGGTGGCCTGCGCCTACGCGCCGAATCTGGAATGGCTGATCGCTGCGCGGCTCGTGCAGGCGCTGGGCGGTTGTGCGGGGATGGTGATTGCCCGGGCGGTGGTCAGCGACAAGTGCGACGCGGTGGGTTCGGCGAAAGTCTTCTCGCAACTGATGCTGGTGATGGGGCTGGCCCCGATTCTGGCGCCGATGCTCGGCGGTCTGTTGGTCAACACGACGGGGTGGCAGTCGATCTTCCTGGTGCTGACCGGTTTCAGCGCCCTTGCCGGACTGGCGGTTGCCCTAGGCCTGCCGGAAAGTCTGCCGGCGCATGTTCCGCGTCAGCCGTTGTCCGGCGCTTTGCGCCAGTACGGTCGGCTCCTGGCGGACCCGGTCTACATGGGCCATGCCCTGACCGGCGGCATCGCCATCGCCGGGATGTTTGCCTACATCGCTGGCTCCCCGTTCATTTTCATCAAGTTGTATGGCGTACCGGCCGAGCACTTCGGCTGGCTGTTCGGCACCAACGCGGCCGGGTTCATTCTGGTGGCGCAGGTCAATGCGCGACTGTTGGCCAAACGTGGTCCGGCGTTCCTGCTGTCGCGGGCGGTCTGGGTTTACCTGGGCGCCGGGCTGACGCTGCTCGCGGTCAGCGCCTTGCACACCGAGGCCCTGTGGCCACTGCTGATTCCATTGTTCATCTGCGTGGCCAGCCTTGGCTGCATCAGCCCCAATGCGGCAGCATGTGCGATGAACGGGCAGGGCGGTCGCGCCGGCAGTGCTTCAGCGTTGCTCGGCAGCATGCAATTCAGCGTCGCCGCCGGGGCTTCGGCGCTGGTGGGGATCCTGCACGATGGCACCGCCGTGCCGATGGCCATCGTCATCACCTTGTGTGGTTTGCTGGTGGTCTGCGCAGCAATGCTCACCCGGCGCATGCAGAATGCCCGGGCGCTCGCAAAGGCGCAGGCCGAAGCCTGAACGGAAAAACTCAGCCGACAGCGCGTTGCTGGCCGAGGTCGGGAATCTGGTGGGGCGCGCAGATACGCGCTTCGAGGGTGCGAGTGAAGGCGCGAGCTTCGGCCTCACTGCGGAAGGTCACGGCGTGCTGGTCGAGACGAACTTGCCACTGGGACTTTGCCACTTCTTTTATCAGGATCTTCATTGCTGACCTCCCGTACGTAAAAGATTGCATCGCAGAGGACTCGATTGTAGTCCTGAATACGATCGCAATTGTGACAAGGGTCAAGCATCTGACTGACGGCAAAAAAACACCGCAGCCCCCGGGCCAGCCACATCGGAGGCTGGAGAAGGCTGCGGTCTTGCGAATTTTAGAAACCTTCTAAAACAATTTTCCCCTTGGCCTTGCCGCTTTCCAGCAATTCATGGGCGCGGCGCAGGTTGCTCGCGTTGATCGTGCCGAAGTGCTCGCCGACCGTGGTTTTCAAGGTACCGCTGTCGATCAGCCCGGCCACCCGGTTGAGCAGTTTGTGCTGCTCGATCATGTCCGGCGTTTCGAACAGCGAGCGGGTGTACATGAACTCCCAGTGCAGCGACAGGCTCTTGCGCTTGAGTTTGGTCACGTCCAGCGCTTTCGGATCGTCGATCAGTGCAAGTTTGCCTTGCGGCGCCAGGGCCTCGACCAGTTGGTCCAGGTGGTGGTCGGTCTGGGTCAGGCTGGCGACGTGGGTCACCTGGGTGACACCGGCGCGTTTCAGTTCTTCGCTCAACGGCTGGCTGTGATCGATCACCAGGTCAGCGCCCAGCTCGGTCACCCAGTCGCGGGTCTCAGGGCGGGAGGCGGTGCCGATCACCTTGAGCCCGGTCAACTGGCTGGCCAGTTGGGTGAGGATCGAACCGACGCCGCCGGCCGCGCCGACGATCAACAGGCTCTGGCCTTCATCGGTATTGCCTTCGCGAATCTGCAGACGTTCGAACAACAGCTCCCAAGCGGTAATGGCGGTCAGCGGCAGTGCAGCGGCTTCGGCGAAACCGAGGGTTTTCGGCATATGGCCGACGATCCGCTCATCCACCACGTGCAGTTCGCTGTTGCCACCGGCCCGGGCGATGGAGCCGGCGTAGAACACCTTGTCGCCGGCCTTGAACAAGGTCACTTCACTGCCGACTGACTTGACCACACCGGCCACGTCCCAGCCCAGCACCTTGGCGGCGCCGCCTTCCGGCGCGACGTTCTGGCGAACCTTGGTGTCGACCGGGTTGACCGAAATCGCTTTGACTTCCACCAGCAGGTCGCGCGGGCCGGCTACCGGCTCCGGCAGTTCGATGTCTTGCAGGGATTTTTCGTCGTTGATCGGGAGCGAGGCGTAATAGGCGATGGCTTTCATGGGGAACTCCGAAAGTGAATAAAGGAAGGCTTCAGGCGATGACGCGCAGGCGCTTGAGTTCGAAGTGTTCGAGGAACGCCTCGGCCTGGCTGCGGAAATGCTGGATATGAGCGCTGGCATCGTGGGCTTGCAGGGCTTCGTCGCTGGCCCACTGTTCGATCATGTAGAAGGCCAGCGGGTTGGCCAGATCCTGGTGCAGCTCGTACTGGCCGCAACCGGCTTCGGCGCGGGTCGGTTCGATGAGGGCACGCAGGTGCTGTTCGAGGGCGTCCTGCTGGCCAGGTCGGGCAATCAGGGTGGCGATGGCGGTGAAAGGCTGGGACATGTTCGACTCCGGGACGGGATGAATTCGATGGATGGCATGATTGGCTATTTCTGCCGGAGATAAAACCGGCTAAAAGAGCAGTCTCTTTCAATATTTTTTTGATAATCGGGGCTGAGGATGCTGCGTTTCGATGACTTGCAGTTGTTTGTCCGGGCGGCGGATCTGGGCAGCCTGTCGGCGGCGGCGCGGGTGATGGACATGTCCGCCGCCGTGGCCAGTGCTGCGCTCAAGCGTATCGAACAGCAACTGGGCGCGCGGCTGTTGGCGCGCTCCACCCGCAGCCTGCGGCTGACGGCCGAAGGTGAAGGGTTTCTCGAGTACGCCCGGGCGGCGCTGAGCAACCTTGATGAGGGTCGGCGTCTGCTGGCCAGCGGGCAGGATCAGGTCAGCGGGATTTTGCAGCTGTCGGCACCTTCGGATTTCGGGCGCAACCTGCTGTTGCCGTGGCTCGATGACTTTCAACGTGAACACCCGAAACTGACGGTGCGCCTGTTGCTGGGTGACCGCATCGCCGACCTGTTTCGCCAGCCGGTGGACATCGCCTTGCGCTACGGCGAGCCGGAGGATTCCAGTCTGGTGGCGCTGCCGATTGCCCCGCACAACCGACGGGTGTTGTGCGCATCACCGGCCTACCTGGCCCGGCACGGCGAGCCGCTGCATCTGGAACAGCTCGCTCAGCACAACTGCCTGCTTTATATGCTCGGTGGCCGGGTGCACGACCATTGGAGTTTCCACGACGGCAAGCGCGAGGTCGGCCTGACCGTCAGTGGCGACCGCTTCAGTGACGACGCCGATGTGGTGCGTCTTTGGGCTGTGGCGGGAGCCGGCATCGCCTACAAATCGTGGCTCGATGTGGCCGGTGATGTGCTGGCGGGGCGGCTGAAAGTGCTGTTGCCGGAGCTGCTCTGCGAACGCGCTCCGCTGAATCTGCTGTGCGCCCATCGCGCACAATTGAGTAAGCCGGTGAACCTTCTGAGGGAGATGCTCGCCAGCCGTTGCGCCGAATTGAGTAGCCGTTTTCCCGTTTTCCAGAAGTCTGACCATTAGTCGCAGGTAAATAGCGAAATTTCTCTCAGGAACAATCACCAACCACGGCCGCTCCGGCGCAGGACGCCGCGAGCAACCCGCTTATACTAGCGACCGCCTGATGCCCGCACCAAAAGGCCGATGCGAGAACGATCAGACCGCAACCGGCCGGGTAGGGACGAGGGTCGCGACAGTGCTGCGGTTTCCTTGCTGCGGCGCGCTGCCTCGCTTGGGCTCAAGGTATTTTGCGCGCCTTGGCCGACGACTGATTACTGGTCAAGATGTCTATGAGCTGTAGACGATACGATTCAACAGGGAGTGAATAGATGGAACATGCACCTTGCATCAGCCAGATCGCCACGTTGCTGGCCGATCCCAAACGCAGCGCAATGATGTGGGCGCTCATGGATGGCTCGGCGCGGCAGACCGAGGAACTGGCGTTGCTGGCGGGGCTTTCGCCGTCATCGGCCAGTGCGCATCTGGGGCGCTTGTCCGCAGGCGGTCTGTTGAAGGTCGAGGCGCGCGGTCGCAAACGCTTCTTCCGCCTGGCGGCTCCCGAAATCGGCGCGGCCATCGAAGCGCTGGCCAGCGCCACGTTGGCCAGCGCTCCGCGAGAAATCCCCGACGTGTTCAAGCGTGCCTCGCCGGTCGTCAGACCCCAGGCGGCGCCTTCGTCACTGCTGCGCGCGCGGTTTTGCGACGACCATCTGGGTGGAACGCTGGCCGCCGACCTGTACCAGCGCCTGCTCGACGCCGGCTGGATCGAGCAGCTTGAGCATAGAGTGGTGGTCACGCATAAAGGCTCGACTCAACTGGCCGGGCGCGGGGTGTACATCCAGGCGCTGGCCCACCGCAACGCCCAGGTGGCCTGCGCCTGTCCGGACTGGAGCGAGCGTCGCCCGCACATGGGAGGCTCGTTGGGGGCGGCGTTGCTGCAGCTGTTCATGCAGTCGGGCTGGCTGGTACTGCCCAACGATTCCCGCGCCCTGCAACTGACGGCGGCGGGCCAGCGGGAAATTCATCGATTTGCCTGTGAAACCGAGCTGGAAATGGCGTTGTAGAGCGCTTTCTTCCAGTGGTTTGCTACTGAGCGTCGTCAACGGCTGCGAACACGTCGCATCTGGCACAGGCGCGCAACCGCTATCGCGCACACTCGATCCGGGGACTTTTCGGATTGAGGAGGTGGCATGGACACGGGAAACTTCAGCGCGGCAGATCGACTGGAGCGCCTGCCAGTCAGCGGTTATCACCGGATCATCTTCATCATCATCGCCCTGGCGTTTTTCTTCGACTCCATGGATCTGGCGATGATGACTTTCCTGCTCGGCTCGATCAAAGCCGAGTTTGGTCTGAGCAGTGCGCAGGCCGGCCTGCTGGCCAGTTCGAGTTTTTTCGGCATGGTGCTGGGGGCGTCGCTGTCCGGATTGCTGGCAGATCGGTTCGGTCGCAAACCGGTGTTCCAGTGGAGCATCGTCTTGTGGGGCCTGGCCAGTTACCTGTGCTCCACGGCGCAGACGGTCGAGAGCCTGACGCTGTTTCGCATTCTGCTGGGAATCGGCATGGGCATGGAGTTTCCGATTGCCCAGTCGATGCTGTCGGAGTTGATTCCTGCCCAGCGCCGGGGACGCTACATCGCCTTGATGGACGGTTTCTGGCCGCTGGGTTTCGTCGCGGCGGGCGTGCTGTCGTATTTCCTGCTGCCGTTGATTGGCTGGCGCGACATCTTTCTGGTGTTGGCGGTACCGGCGGTGTTCGTGCTGGCGATCCGCTTTTTCATTCCCGAGTCGCCGCGCTGGCTGGAGCAGGCCGGCAAGCATGACGCGGCGGACAAGGTGTTGCGTGGGATCGAGGCGCGGGTACAAGCCTCACTCGGCGGTGCTGCATTGCCGGAGCCGGTTCGTCTGCCACGCAGCGTGACCCCTCCGGGCCATTTCCTTTCGGCACTCAAACAGATCTGGTCACCGCTGTATCGCCAGCGCACGACGATGATCTGGAGCCTGTGGTTCTTCGCGTTGCTCGGTTTTTACGGCCTGACCTCGTGGCTCAGTGCGTTGTTGCAACAATCGGGTTTCGCCGTGACTCAGTCGGTGTATTACACGGTGCTGATTTCCCTCGGCGGGATTCCCGGCTTCCTGATGGCGGCCTGGCTGGTGGAGCGTTGGGGACGCAAGCCGGTGTGCATCGTCACGTTGCTCGGCGGCGGGGTGATGGCGTTTCTGTACGGACAAAGCGCGGTGTTTGGCGGCAACGTGGCGCTGCTGATCGGTACGGGGCTGTTGATGCAGTTTTTCCTGTTCGGCATGTGGGCGGTGCTCTACACCTACACGCCGGAACTGTATCCGACCTCGGCGCGGGCGACGGGCTCGGGGTTCGCTTCGGCCATCGGGCGCGTGGGTTCGCTGCTCGGGCCGTTGGTCACCGGGCTGGTGTTCCCTATCACCGGGCAGGGCGGGGTGTTTGCGCTGGGAGCGCTGTGCTTTGCGATTGCGGCGGGAGTGGTGTGGCTGTTCGGGATGGAGACCCGGGGTAAAACCTTGGAGGAATTGACCGAAGCAGAAGTTATTGGCTGAACCCTAAACCAACTGTGGGAGCGAGCTTGCTCGCGAAAGTGGTGTATCAAACAACATCTTCGTTGAATGACAGACCCTATTCGCGAGCAAGCTCGCTCCCACATTGGTTATGCGCTGTTGCTTATGGTTTTACCAACCGCGCATCCAGGCTGTTCTGCGCCAGGCGCTTGGCCTGATCCTGGGTCATGCCCAGGTGAGTGTGCAGCGCGTGGAAGTTCTCGGTCACGTAACCACCGAAGTACGCCGGGTCATCGGAGTTCACCGTGACCTTCACGCCACGCTCGAGCATGTCGAGGATGTTGTGCTGCGACATGTGATCGAACACGCAGAGCTTGGTGTTCGACAGCGGGCACACGGTCAGCGGGATCTGCTCGTCGATGATTCGCTGCATCAGGCGCTCGTCTTCGATGGCGCGCACGCCATGGTCGATACGCTGAATTTTCAGCAGGTCGATGGCTTCCCAGATGTACTCCGGCGGGCCTTCTTCGCCTGCATGGGCGACGGTCAGGAAACCTTCGTGACGGGCACGATCGAACACGCGCTGGAACTTGCTTGGCGGGTGGCCCATTTCGGAACTGTCCAGACCCACCGCGACGAATGCATCACGGAACGGCAGCGCCTGGTCGAGGGTTTTCTGCGCTTCGTCTTCGCTCAGGTGGCGCAGGAAACTCAGGATCAAGCCGCTGGTGATGCCCAGTTGCTGCTCGCCATCCTTCAGCGCGGCGGCGATGCCGTTGAGCACCACTTCGAACGGGATGCCACGGTCGGTGTGGGTCTGCGGATCGAAGAACGGTTCGGTGTGAATCACGTTCTGTTCTTTGCAGCGCAGCAGGTAGGCCCAGGTCAGGTCGTAGAAATCCTGGGAGGTGCGCAGCACGTCGGCGCCCTGGTAATACAGGTCGAGGAATTCCTGCAGATTGTTGAAGGCGTAGGCCTTGCGCAGGGTTTCGACGTCGCTCCACGGCAGGGCGATCTTGTTGCGTTCGGCCAGGGCGAACAGCAGCTCGGGCTCCAGCGAGCCTTCGAGGTGCAGGTGCAGTTCGGCCTTGGGCAGGGCGTTGAGCCAGTCGTACATATTCTTTTCTCATCAGGTGCAATGACGGCATTCTACAGATGCCCGCCGAAACAATTGGCAAAACCTGACCAACCGATCCATCACACCGCTTCCTGCTCCCGTCGATAGGCGTAGGTATCGGCGAAGCGCGACAGCAGGAATTCGGCGCAGGTGGTGGTCGGATATTTCGCCGGATGGTGTGCGTCCTGGCAACCGGGCAGGCATTCGATGCGGGTGTCCGGGTGCGGTTCGGCGAAGAACGGCATCGAGTAGCGATCCACGCCGAGCGGGCTGATGACCCGATGCGGGGTCGAGCGATATCGGTCATTGCTCCAGCGCGCCATCATGTCGCCGAGGTTGACCACGAACGTGCCGTCGATGGGCGGTGCGTCGATCCACTGGCCTTTGACGTTTTTCACCTGCAAGCCGCCGGCGGTGTCCTGATACAACAAAGTGATGCAGCCGTAATCGGTGTGCGCGCCGGCACCTTGCTGTTCGACGGAACTGGCGGTGTGGCGCGGCGGGTAGTGGATCATTCGCAGCACGCTGACCGGCTCGTTGAAGCGTGTGTCGAAGAAGTCGCGCTCGATGCCCAGCGCTAACGTCATGGCCCGCAACAGGGTTTGCGCGAGTGCCTGCATGTCGAGGTAATGCTGCTCCATCAGCGTTTCCCAACCGGGAATGGCCGGATGACGGTTGGGGCCACGCAAGGGTTTTTCCGCCAGCACCTCGGGATGATCGGCCGGCAGGTGCAGGCCCATGTCGAAGGTTTCCTTGAGGTCGCTGGGTTTGTCCGGGTCGAGCTGTTCGGTGGCGATGGCGCCGTAGCCGCGGTGATGGACAGTCTGGGTGATGTCGATCTTGAGTTTTTCTTCTGCCGGTTGCGCAAAGAAGCGCTGTGCGTGATCGAGCAGGGATCCGATGCGCTGCGCAGAAATCGGGTGACCCTTGATATAGAAGAAGCCCCATTCGCGGCAGGCGTGGTCGATCTGTTCGGCGACGGCGGGCCAGGCGTTCTGGTCGTCGGAGTAGAGCGGCGAGATGTCGATGATCGGGAGTTGGTTCATTTCGAATGCTCTTTAATGATCGTTCGATCGTTCCCACGCTCTGCGTGGGAATGCCTCAATGGACGCTCCGCGTCCGCTTTCGGCAGGGACGCGGAGCGTCCCGGGCTGCATTCCCACGCGGAGCGTGGGAACGATCAGGGTCAGGTCGGCGTCAGGTTGGTTACTTCGGCATCTCGGCCTTCATGCCTTCGACGTAGTAATTCATCGACGCCAGTTCGGCGTTGGTGGCGCTCACGCCCGCCGGGATTTTCTCGGCCCCGGCCTGATCCTTGATCGGCCCGGTGAACGGTTGCAAGGTGCCGCTCTTGATGTCGGCGATGATCTGCTCGGCTTCGGCCTTCACCGGTGCCGGCACCAGATCGCTGATCGGCAGTTCGACCGTGCCTTCCTTCAACCCGCCCCAGTAGTCCTGGGATTTCCAGTTGTGGTCGATCACGCTCTGGGTCGCCTGAATGTAGTGCGGCGCCCAGTCGTTGACGATCGAAGTCAGTACCGCTTTCGGCCCGAAGTGCGCCATGTCCGAAGCGTAGCCCACGGCATACACACCGCGTCGCTCGGCGGCCTGGATCGGCGCCGGGCTGTCGGTGTGCTGGAACACCACGTCCACGCCCTGATCGATCAGCGCGTTGGCGGCATCGGCTTCCTTGCCCGGATCGAACCAAGAGTTGACCCATACCACTTTGATCTCGGTGCCGGGGTTGTACTTGTTCAGGGCCAGCTGGATGGCGTTGATGTCGCGGATCACTTCCGGGATCGGGAACGAGGCGACGTAGCCGATCTTCTTGGTCTTGGTCATCTTCGCCGCGAGGAAACCACCGACGTAACGGCCCTCGTAGGTGCGCGCGAGATAGGTACCGAGATTCTTGTCCTGCTTGTAGCCGGTGGCGTGTTCGAAGGTCACCTTGGGAAACTGTTTGGCGACTTTCACCGTCGGGTTCATGTAGCCGAAAGAGGTGGTGAAGATCAGGTCGTAGTTGTCCTTGGCCATGTTGCGGATCACCCGCTCGGCATCGGCGCCTTCGGCGACGTTCTCCACGTAATTGGTGGTGATCTGCGAACCGAGTTTTTCCGCCAGCGCCTTGCGCCCCTGTTCATGCTGATACGTCCAGCCGTGGTCGCCGATGGGGCCGATGTAGACGAAGCCGACTTTCAGTGGATCGGCGGCACTGGCGCTCAGGCTGAGGCCAAGGCCCATGGCGATGCACAGCAGTGTTTGCAGTGGACGTTTTTGCATGAACGCGAACTCCCTTTTGTTGTGTGTGGGGAGGGCAATGCAAAAGGCTGACCAAGCGGACAACAAATCGAGTCGAAATCGCGGCGAGGCCTTCGCGAGCAAGCTCGCTCCCACAAAAGCACCGCGATCCCTGTGGGAGCGAGCTTGCTCGCGATGAGGCCGGCCGGGCCGAAAAAAGTGCATGCCCGTACACGGACGCCATCCACTGGTGCGCTAAGGTGTAACGAACCATTAGCGCCGCCCCGCAGTCAGTAGCTCATTCAAACCCCTGCGCCAAAAGGCCCGCCATGCTCACGATCCTCAAGCAAGAAAGCTTTCTGCTGCTGGCCCTGATCGCGGCTTTTGTCGCGTATCCGCTGGAGCACTGGTTGCTGCACAGCGGCCAGATCGTCGCGCTGACGGCCGGCCTTGTGCTGATCGCGTTCATCGTCGCCGCCTCGATGCGCGTTGCCCATCAGGCCGAATTGCTCGCGGAAAAAGTCGGCGACCCGTACGGCACGATGATCCTGACCCTCGCCGCCGTGCTGGTGGAAGTGGTGATCCTGGCGATCATGATGAGCAACGAAGCCTCGCCGACATTGGTGCGCGACACGATCTATTCGGCGGTGATGCTCGACATCAACGGCATCCTCGGTCTCGCCGCGCTGATGGGCGGGATCAAGCATGGCGAGCAGTCCTACAACGATGATTCGGCCCGCAGTTACAGCGTGATGATCCTCACCGCCATGGGCGTTTCGATGGTGGTGCCGGAGTTCATTCCCGAGGCCAACTGGAAAATCTATTCGGCGTTCACCATCGGCGCGATGGTGGTGCTTTATGCGTTGTTCCTGCGCATGCAGGTCGGCCCGCACAGCTACTTTTTCAGCTACAGCTACCCGGACAAACGCCGCAAGAAAGAGCCCGTGGAAGAAGAGCCGAAACCGGTCAGCCTGGCGCTGTCGATCGGCATTTTGGTGTTTGGTGTGGTGGTGATCGGCGCACTGGCCGAGGTAATGTCCAAGACCCTCGATCTGGGCCTGGAAGGGACGGGCGCACCGCCGGTGATCACGGCGATTCTGGTGGCGGCGATTTCGGCGGCGCCGGAGATTTTGACCGCGTTGCGTGCAGCGTTGGCCAACCGCATGCAGTCGGTGGTCAACATTGCGATGGGCGCTTCGTTATCGACGGTGATTTTGACTGTGCCGGTGATGGAAGCGATGGCGCTCTACACGGGGCAGCCGTTTCAGATGGCGATGACGCCAGTGCAGACGGTGATGATCTTCATCACGCTGATCGTCAGCGCGATCAACCTCAATGACGGCGAGACCAATGCCATCGAGGGCATGACCCACTTTGTGCTGTTTGCGACGTTCATCATGTTGTCGCTGCTGGGCCTCTGAGAGCGAACAGCACCGACAGATCGTTCCCACACTCTGCGTGGGAATGCCGCAAAGGACGCTCCGCGTCCTATGCTGGGACGCAGAGCGTCCCGGTATGCATTCCCACGCGGAGCGTGGGAACGATCAGAGGGGGGGAGATCAGGTGCCCGCGATCAACTGCCGAGCCGCCTGGCTGTGATCGGCAATCAGGCCTTTGAGATCCAGCCCTTCAACCTGCCCGTCAACCACACGCCACTTGCCGCCGACCATCACCCGATCCGCACGGTCCGCGCCGCACAACAGCAACGCCGAGATCGGGTCATGACTGCCGGAGAAACGCAGCTCATCGAGCTTGAACAACGCCAGATCCGCCTGCTTGCCCACCGCCAGTTCACCGATATCGGTGCGACCCAGCAGACTCGCCGAACCCTTGGTCGCCCAGCCCAGCACGCGTTCCGGGGTGATCTTCTCGGCGCCGTATCGCAGGCGCTGGATGTACAGAGCCTGACGCGCTTCGAGGATCATGTTCGATGCATCGTTGGACGCCGAACCATCCACACCGATACCGAACAACGCGCCGGCATCGGTCAGTTCGATGCTCGGGCAGATGCCGGACGCCAGGCGCATGTTCGAGCTCGGGCAATGGCAGATACCGGTGCCGGCGGCGCCGAGGCGGGCGATTTCGTCGGGGTTGAAATGGATGCCGTGGGCCAGCCAGGTGCGCGGGCCGAGCCAGCCGACGCTGTCCAGATAATCCACGGTGCGCAGGCCGAAGCGTTGCAGGCAGAAATCTTCTTCGTCGAGGGTTTCGGCGAGGTGGGTGTGCAGACGCACATCGAGTTTGTTCGCCAGTTCGGCGCTGGCGGACATGATTTCCGGGGTCACCGAGAACGGCGAACACGGCGCCAGAGCGATCTGGATTTGCGCGCCGTCACCACGTTCGTGGTACTCGTGAATCAGCCGCTGGCTGTCGTCGAGAATCACCTGGCCTTCCTGCACGGTCTGCTGCGGAGGCAGGCCGCCGTCCTTCTCGCCGAGGCTCATCGAACCGCGGGTGAGCATCGCACGCATACCCAGTTCGCGCACGGTTTCAACTTGCACGTCGATGGCGTTTTCCAGGCCATCCGGGAACAGGTAGTGGTGATCGGCAGCGGTGGTGCAGCCGGACAGCAGCAACTCGGCCAGCGCGACTTTGGTGGCAAGGGCGAGTTTTTCAGGCGTCAGGCGCGCCCACACCGGGTAGAGGGTTTTCAGCCACGGGAACAACGGCTGATTGACCACCGGCGCCCAGGCGCGGGTCAGGGTCTGATAGAAGTGGTGGTGGGTGTTGATCAGGCCCGGCAGAATCACGTGTTCACGGGCGTCGAACACTTCATTGCATGGGGCGGAAGGTTGCTGGCCGGCGCCGAGCACTTCGGTGATCACACCGTCTTGCAGCACCAGACCGCCACGGGCATCGAGACCGTTGGCCGTGAAAATGGCGAGGGGATTTTTTAACCAGATACGGGTCGCAGGCATTGTGGCCGGCTCCTCTGAAAGTTGGGTTCAGGGTTGCCAGCTCAGTGTTGCCCTGTCTGCTGATCCAGGGTCGCCGCGAAGGACGAGGTGCGGAGTTTCGAACAAAATGTTACGACGGGCAAGTCCAACCCGACCAGACACCGGGATAACCCTGTGGGAGCGAGCCCCCACAGGATTCAGCGATTACCAGGGAATGGTTTCACCCTTGTAGTTCACGAAGTGATGGCCGCCCTTGCCGGCAAATGCATCCACCTGATCCACCAGACCCCGGGTGCTGGTCTCCACGTCGATGTCGGCACCTTCGCCGCCCATGTCGGTTTTCACCCAGCCCGGATGCAGCGACAGCACGGTGAGTTTCTGCTCGCCCAATTGAGTGACGAAGCTGTTGGTCATCGAGTTCAGCGCCGCTTTGCTGGCCTTGTACAGCGCCAGTTCCGGCGCGTCGGGCATGGTCACGCTGCCGAGCACCGAACTCATGAACGCCAGCACGCCGCTGCCGTCGCGGATCTGCCCGACGAAGCGCTGGGCCAGATTGATCGGCGCCACGGCGTTGGTGAAGAACAGCTGGCCGACTTCCGCCAGCGTCGCGCCGCCTGGCGTCTGGACTTCCGGGCCTTTGACCCCGGCGTTGACGAATAACAGGTCGAAGGTCTCGCCCTTGAGCTGCTGGCTCAAGGCGATTACCGCTTGCTGGTCGTCCATGTCGAGTTTTTCGACTTGTACGTTGCCCAGTGCTTTCAGCGCCTCGGCATTCGCAGGGTTGCGAACCGTGGCGGTGACTCGCCAGCCGTCGGCCAGCAGGGTTTTCACCAGTCCCAGGCCCAGGCCCCGGGAGGCGCCGATGATCAATGCGTGCTTGGCAGGATTCAGTGCGGACATGATGGGCTTTCCTTGAAAGTTGAAAGATCACGGGTTCAATGGACAGCGTTGACCGAGCCGATGCTGCAACTCCTGGCGCAACTCACCGAGCTCGGCCATGCGGGTTTCGACCAGCTTGAGTTTGTCTTGCAGCAGTTGCGTGACGGTGGTGTCGGGATTTGGCGATTGCCACAGCGAGCCAACGCTGCTGCCGATCTCGCCGAGGGTAAAGCCCAGACGCTGCGCAGTCTTGATGTAGAGCACCAGTTGCGCCATCTCCGGTGGATAGTCGCGATAACCGTTGGCGCTGCGTTGCGCCGCGATCAATCCGCGCTCCTCGTAAAAACGCAGCGTGTCACGGCTGACATCGCAGGCCTGGGCTAACTCACCGATGCGCATCTAGCAGGTCTCGAAAGTGTTTGACCCTGGAGCATACTCCAGGCTTTATCGTGGTTGCTCCCTGAATTTTTGGAGCAAGGATGATGTGGACTTCAACGCAGTATCGGCAGTTGGTGCGCGGCAGTGCCTGGTATGACTTGATCGTGACGGCGGCGTTTGTCACGCCGTGGAGTTTTGCTGTGTTGCATGGGTTGCTGACGGCGCTGAGCCAGGCGCTGGAACTGCCCGGCGAGCTGCCGCCGTTCGAACCTGCGCATCTGCTGATAGCCAATTTGTTCGGTTCGGTGGTGTGCATGTGGGCGGTGCTGCGGATTCGTGATCCGCAGCCGGTTTATGGGCGCTATGACGCGGTGACGCGGTTTCTGTTCGCCGCGTGGATGACGTATGCCCTGGCCCACGGCGCCAGTTCGTTGCTGGTGGGTTTCCTGGTCTTCGAACTGGCGTGGGGCATTGCTCAGGTGTTGCCGGTTCGGCCGCTGTCGCGAGCCGTCACGGCTTAGTGTCCGGCCTGCCACGGTTGCCCCAGTGACACCGGCGCATACAACCGCGTACGCACCGCATCGCGCGACAACAACACCAGCACCAGAATGGTCGCGACGTACGGCAGCATCGCCAGCAGACTCGAAGGAATCGCCAGCCCCAACCCCTGCGCCACCAGGTGCAGGATGCTGGCGAGTCCGAACAGATACGCGCCGAGCAACAACCGCCACACCCGCCAACTGGCGAACACCACCAGCGCCAGCGCGATCCAGCCGCGTCCGGCGGTCATGTTCTCGGCCCACATCGGCGTGTACGCCAGCGAAAGATAAGCCCCGGCCAGTCCGGCCATCGCGCCGCCAAACAGCACCGCCAGTGTGCGCACAGTCAGCACCGGCAAACCCATGGCACTGGCCGCATCCGGGTTCTCGCCGACCGCTTGAATGATCAGCCCGACACGACTTTTCACGATCACCCACGCCACCAGCGCAAACAGCGCGAACGACAGGTACACCAGCAGATCCTGGGCAAACAGCATGCGGCCGATCAGCGGGATTTCGCTCAAGTAAGGAATCGCCATCGGCTCGAATCCCGCCAGCGGTTTGCCAACCCACGCCGCGCCGACAAAGGTCGACAGGCCCACACCAAAAATCGTCAGCGCCAGCCCGGTCGCCACCTGATTGGCGTTGAACACCAGCGCCACCAGGGCAAACAGCGACGACAACAGCATCCCGGCGAGCATCGCCAGCACCACGCCCAACCATAGGTTGCCGCTGTTGAACGCGACGATGAAACCGATCACCGCGCCAAACAGCATCATCCCCTCCTGACCGAGGTTGAGTACGCCGCTCTTCTCGCAGATCAGTTCACCCAGTGCCACCAACAGCAATGGCGTACCGCAGCGCACCATTGCGTAGAAAATATTGCTCAGCAGATCGAGATCCATCACAGCGCTCCGGCGGTTACGGCGGTGGTAGAAGTGCGCCGCACCCAGCGCAGGTTCAGGCGTGGCCGATAGAGGATCAGCACGTCACAGGCCAGCAGGAAAAACAGCATCATTCCCTGGAACAACTGGGTGATCGCCTGCGGCAGATTCAGCGTCATCTGCGCGCTCTCGCCGCCGATGTAAAGCAACGCCATCAACAGGCTGGAAAACAGAATGCCGATGGGATTGAGCCGCCCGAGAAATGCCACGGTGATCGCCGCATAGCCGTAGCCCGGCGAGACTTGCGGCACCAGTTGGCCGATCGGTCCGGTGACTTCGCAGACGCCGGCGAGTCCCGCCAATCCACCGCTGATCAGCAGTGCGAGCCAGATCAGACGCTTCTCGCGAAACCCGACGAATCCTGCCGCACGCTTGTCCAGCCCCAGCACCTTGATCTGGAAACCGACGAAGCTTTTCTGCAGCAACACCCACACCGCGACCAGCGCAAGCAAGGCGAAATACACGCCGATATGCGCCCGCCCGTCCTCCATCAACAGCGGCAGGCGGCTGGCATCGCTGAACATCGCCGACTCGGGAAAGTTGAATCCGGCCGGATCCTTCAGCGGCCCGTGCACGCAGAACAGCAACAGGTTCAGCGCGATGTAATTGAGCATGATGCTGGTGAGGATTTCGTTGGCGTTGAAGCGTGTGCGCAACCAGGCGGTGAGCCCGGCCCACGCGGCGCCGGCGAGGGTGCCGGTGAGCAGGATCAGCACCAACGCCCAGCGGCTTTGCATATCGATAATATTTACCGCCAGCGCACTTCCGGCCAGGGCGCCGAGCAGCAACTGGCCTTCGGCGCCGATGTTCCAGATCCGCGCTTGATAGGCCACTGCGAGGCCCAACGCACACAACAGGATCGGCAGGGTTTTGACCAGTAGTTCGGAAACGCCGTACAGGTCGCTGACAGGGGCGATCAACAACGTGTGCAAAGTCTTCAGCGGATCGTGGCCAAGGGCGATGAACAGCAAAGATCCGCACACCAGCGTCAGCGCCGCCGCCAGCACCGGCGAGCACCACAGCATCAGGCGCGATTGCCGGCCACGGGGTTCGAGGGAAAGCAACATGGGAAAACTCCGTTAAACCGTGGCCGGTTGTGATTGAGGGGTGTCGAACTGGCCGGCCATCCAGCCGCCGACGTCGCTGAGGCGGGTTTGCGCCGTGTCCTGCAACGCCGACAGGCGCCCGCTGCACAGCGCGCCGAGGCGGTCGCTGATCTGGAACAGTTCGTCGAGGTCTTCGGAGATCACCAGAATCGCCGCCCCGGCATCGCGCAGGGCAATCAGCGCCCGGTGAATGGTGGCCGCCGCGCCAACATCCACGCCCCAGGTCGGGTGCGCGGCGATCAGCAGTTTCGGTTGCTGGAGGATTTCCCGGCCGAGGATGAATTTCTGCAGGTTGCCGCCGGACAGGCTGCGGGCGGCGGTCTGGGTGTCCGGGGTTTTCACGCCGAAGCGCTGGATGATCGTTCGGGCGAGGGTTTCGACCTTGCCGCGCTCGATCAAGCCGTGGCTGACCAGGCCTTGTTGAAAAGCGGTGAGCAGGGCGTTGTCCGCCAGACTCATGTCCGGCACCGCGCCATGCCCGAGTCGTTCGGCGGGGACGAACGCCAGGCCGAGTTTGCGTCGTGCATCCGGGCGCTGATCGGCGACGGCGTGTTCTTGGAAACGGATGGTTGCCGCTGCATCGCGGGGCAGTGTCTGTTCGCCGCTGAGCAAGGCGAGTAACTCGTCCTGTCCGTTGCCCGCCACGCCGGCGATGCCTACGATTTCACCGCTGCGCACCTGCAGGTCGATGTCGCTCAGGGAGCAGCCGAACGGATCCGGGTTGTGCCAGTTCAATCCGCTGACCTGCAAGAACGCCGCGCCACCGGTGACCTTCGTGAACTCGCCGATCAATGTCGCGGCTTCTCCGACCATCAATTGCGCCAGTTGCCGATCAGTGCAGTCGGCCGGCACGCAATGGCCGGCCACCCGACCGCCGCGCAGAACTGTGGCGCTGTGACACAAGGCGCGCACCTCGCCGAGTTTGTGGCTGATGAACAGAATGCTGCAGCCCTCGGCCGCGAGCCGGCGCAGGGTGATGAACAACTCGTCGGCTTCCTGCGGCGTGAGCACCGAGGTCGGCTCATCGAGAATCAGCAGGCGAATGTCCTGCATCAGGCAACGAACGATCTCGACCCGTTGCCGCTCGCCGATCGACAGGCTGTGGACAAGTCGCTGGGGTTCCAGCGCCATGCCATATCGGCGCGACACTTCACGGATTTTCGCCTCAAGCTGTTTCGGCGAACCGGCTCCTGCGCCCATCGCCAGTGCGATGTTTTGCGCCACGCTCAGGGTCTCGAACAGCGAGAAATGCTGGAACACCATGCCGATGCCCAACTGCCGGGCCTGGGCCGGGTTGCGCATGCTCACCGGTTGACCCTGCCACAGCATCTCGCCCGAATCGGCCTGGGTGACGCCGTAGATGATCTTCATCAATGTGCTTTTACCTGCACCGTTTTCACCGAGCAGCGCGTGGATTTCACCGGGGGCAATGCTCAGGTCGATGGCGTCATTGGCGAGGCAACCGGGATAACGTTTGCTGATGTGGCGCAGTTGCAGGCGCGGTGTGGGCGTGGGGTTTGGCATGACAGGCTCGGGTCGCTTGGAGTTGTGCCTGTGGATAAAGCAATTTCCTGGCCATTGAGTCAGGAACCTGTACGACCGCTGTTTGCCAGCCTGTGGCGTAGAGCCTGTGAAATGAATTCGACGTCTTGCGCGGCACCACTTGAGGGCAAAGCCCTTGATCAGGCTCCAGTTTTGCCCGCATCTGGCTGATCAAAAAACGAACAACCTCGCCGAAGCCATGCAGAACCTGCGACTGCGCCAGCCATGAACGGCTTATCCACAGGTTGCTCCACAGTATTTGTGCGCAAGACAAAATCCCGGGCATAAGCACTGCCGGGCTTTCTTCTAAAGGCGATAAACGGCGCTAAGCGATTGTTTTTACGTGAAATTGTTCGTTGCGTCAGTCGATTGGACGAAAAGTGAACAAATCCCGCAAAGCCACGTGACAGAAGGGTTACAGCATCCTGTGCTCAGGTTATCCACAGCCGGGTGCACAGCGGATGTGGGCAAGTCTCGGGCATAAGCAAACGGGCTGGTGCCCCAAAACATGGCGGGGCTTCAACGCTTCAGCAGGATTCGCCCACGACTCAGATCGGCCAACTGATTCTGCAACAGCTCGATGTGCGCTTCGCCCACGGCCAGTTGCAGCTCGACACCATTGGCGGTGAAGTTTTCCTCGAGCACCAATCCGCCCAGATCCGCGACGCGCAGTTTCACCAGCGCCAGTTCGCCAAAGGCGCAGGCGCAACGCACGGGCACGCGACTGATCAACTCGATCTTCGGCGCGGCTTGCAGGCATTTGTTGGCGCCGCCGCCATAGGCCCGGGCCAGACCGCCGGTGCCCAGTTGAATGCCGCCGTACCAACGGATCACCAGCACCGCGACCTGATCGCAGTCCTGCGCCTCGATGGCCGCGAGAATCGGCCGCCCCGCAGTGCCGCCGGGTTCGCCGTCGTCGTTGCTGCGGTATTGATCGCCGAGCTTCCACGCCCAGCAATTGTGCGACGCGTTCAAGTCGCTGTGCTGCTCGATGAAGGCTTGCGCCTCAGCGGGGCTGCCGATCGGCGCGGCGAAAGTGATGAAACGGCTTTTGCGAATCTCTTCGCGGAATTCGCAAAAGCCGCTGAGGGTGAATGGCATAAAACGACTTATATAGAAGAAGTGAGGCCGCAGCCTTTGAGAATGATGCGGATCAGATTGTTGCCGGCGTCTTCCATGTCCTGTTTGGTCAACTTGCTGCGACCGGTCACCCGGCAGATCTGGGTGGCGAAGTCGGCGTAATGCTGGGTGCTGCCCCACAAGAGGAAGATCAGGTGTACCGGGTCGATCGGGTCCATTTTGCCCGCGTCGATCCAGGCCTGGAACACGCCGGCGCGGCCCTGGAACCAGGCGCGGTAATCCTGGTTGAAATATTCGGTCAGGCATTCGCCGCCGCTGATCACTTCCATCGCAAAGATCCGCGACGCTTGCGGCTGGCGACGGGAGAATTCCATTTTCGCGCGGATATAGCGGGTCAGCGCTTCGGCCGGATCGTCCTCGGCCGTCAGGGTGTTGAAGGTGCTGTCCCACAATTGAAGGATGTTGCTCAGCACCGCCACGTACAACCCGAGCTTGTTGGTGAAGTAGTAATGCAGGTTCGCCTTGGGCAGTCCGGCCTTGGTGGCGATGGTGTTCATGCTCGTGCCTTTGTACCCGTGACGGGCGAACTCGTCTTCGGCGGCTTTGATGATGGTCTCTTCGTTCTTCTGACGAATGCGGCTGGCAGGTTTGCCGCCGTGAGCGGGGACTTCAAAGGTCATAGGCACTTCCGGGTTTGTCTGTGGGGTGCAACCAGTTGCGTTGATAGCGCAACCACCGGCGCGGGACAAGCCCCGGGCGAATAAAACCCCGGTCGTCAGCGGGTGGCGGCCAGGCTTTCGAGAAAGCTTTCCAGTACCAGATGCGGGCGACGACCCTTGCGGGTGACCGAGGCCAGACTCAAATCGTAGAAGCGGGTACTGGCCTTGAGCGCGCGCAAGCGACCCTGTTGAACCCAGAGACTGGCGTAGTGATCCGGCAGATAACCGATGTAGCGCCCGGTCAGAATCAGGAACGCCATGCCTTCGCGGTCGGAAGCGCTGGCGGTGCAATTGAGTGCCTGATAGTGCGCCTGGATCTCTGCCGGCAAACGGAAGGTCGGGGCGATGGCGTCCTGACTGTTCAGGCGTTCGTCATCCAGCTGTTTATCGTCGACGTAAAATAGCGGATGACCAACTGCGCAGTAGAGAAGTGAACGTTCGCTGTACAGCGGCTGATATTCCAGCCCCGACAACGCACTGGCCTGCGGCACTACGCCGACATGCAGGCGTCCGTCGAGCACGCCTTGTTCGACTTCGTTGGGAGCGATCATGCGGATCTGGATCTGCACGTCCGGCCCGCGCTCCTTCAATTGCGCGAGCGCGTGGGTGATGCGCATGTGGGGCAGGGTGACGAGGTTGTCGGTCAGGCCGATGATCAACTCGCCGCGCAAGTGCTGGTGCAGGCCGTTGACCTCGGTGCGGAAACTTTCCAGCGCACTCAATAGCTGCAACGCCGACTGATAGACCTCGCGGCCCTCTTCGGTCAGGGAAAAACCGGCGCGCCCGCGTTGGCACAGACGCAGGCCGAGACGTTGTTCCAGATCGCTCATCTGCTGGCTGATCGCCGAGCGACCGATGCCGAGCACGGTTTCCGCCGCCGAGAAACCGCCGCACTCCACCACGCTGCGAAAAATCCGCAGCAGGCGAATATCAAAGTCACTGACCTGGGCCAGTGGATCGGGGCGACGGCTGCTCATGCTGTTGTTCTCATTGTTTAGCAGAGTTCTAACTGAAGGTTAGAAGAGTTGAATTTCACCGACTTTATCCGCGTGGCAATTTAGCTGCAACAACGCTTTCTATCTCTCTGAAGCTTATTGCCCTGTGAGGTTTTGCCCGATGAACATGCCTGAAAACGCGTCGTCGCCACTGGCCAGCCAACTGAAGCTGGACGCGCACTGGATGCCGTACACCGCCAACCGCAACTTCCAGCGCGATCCGCGCCTGATCGTCGGCGCCGAAGGCAGCTGGCTGATCGACGACAAGGGCCGCAAGGTGTACGACTCGCTGTCCGGTCTGTGGACCTGCGGCGCCGGGCATACCCGCAAGGAAATCCAGGAAGCGGTGGCCAAGCAGTTGGGCACTCTCGATTACTCGCCGGGCTTCCAGTACGGTCACCCGCTGTCGTTCCAGCTGGCGGAGAAAATCACCGACCTGACGCCGGGCAACCTGAACCACGTGTTCTTCACCGACTCCGGTTCCGAGTGTGCCGATACCGCGGTGAAAATGGTCCGTGCCTACTGGCGCCTGAAAGGCCAGTCGACCAAGACCAAGATGATCGGCCGCGCCCGTGGCTACCACGGTGTGAACATCGCCGGCACCAGCCTCGGCGGCGTCAACGGCAACCGCAAGCTGTTCGGTCAGGCGATGATGGACGTCGATCACCTGCCGCACACTCTGCTGGCGAGCAATGCTTTCTCCCGTGGCATGCCGGAGCAGGGCGGTATCGCACTGGCCGATGAGCTGCTGAAGCTGATCGAGCTGCACGATGCGTCGAACATCGCTGCGGTGTTCGTTGAGCCTCTGGCCGGTTCCGCTGGCGTGCTGGTTCCGCCGCAGGGTTATCTGAAGCGTCTGCGTGAAATCTGCGATCAGCACAACATCCTGCTGGTGTTCGACGAAGTGATCACCGGTTTCGGCCGGACCGGCACCATGTTCGGCGCCACCACCTTCGGCGTGACCCCGGACCTGATGTGCATCGCCAAGCAAGTCACCAACGGCGCGATCCCGATGGGCGCGGTGATTGCCAGCTCCGAGATCTACCAGACCTTCATGAACCAGCCGACCCCGGAATACGCCGTGGAATTCCCGCACGGCTACACCTACTCGGCGCACCCGGTAGCTTGTGCCGCTGGCCTGGCGGCACT
>NZ_CM148568.1:1052500-2830000 GCF_056113135.1 Pseudomonas sp. HD57-3
TGACCGATAGTGAACTAGTACCGTGAGGGAAAGGCGAAAAGAACCCCGGAGAGGGGAGTGAAATAGATCCTGAAACCGTATGCGTACAAGCAGTGGGAGCAGACTTTGTTCTGTGACTGCGTACCTTTTGTATAATGGGTCAGCGACTTATTTTCAGTGGCGAGCTTAACCGAATAGGGGAGGCGTAGCGAAAGCGAGTCTTAATAGGGCGTCTAGTCGCTGGGAATAGACCCGAAACCGGGCGATCTATCCATGGGCAGGTTGAAGGTTAGGTAACACTGACTGGAGGACCGAACCGACTACCGTTGAAAAGTTAGCGGATGACCTGTGGATCGGAGTGAAAGGCTAATCAAGCTCGGAGATAGCTGGTTCTCCTCGAAAGCTATTTAGGTAGCGCCTCATGTATCACTGTAGGGGGTAGAGCACTGTTTCGGCTAGGGGGTCATCCCGACTTACCAAACCGATGCAAACTCCGAATACCTACAAGTGCCGAGCATGGGAGACACACGGCGGGTGCTAACGTCCGTCGTGAAAAGGGAAACAACCCAGACCGTCAGCTAAGGTCCCAAAGTTATGGTTAAGTGGGAAACGATGTGGGAAGGCTTAGACAGCTAGGAGGTTGGCTTAGAAGCAGCCACCCTTTAAAGAAAGCGTAATAGCTCACTAGTCGAGTCGGCCTGCGCGGAAGATGTAACGGGGCTCAAACCATACACCGAAGCTACGGGTATCACGTAAGTGATGCGGTAGAGGAGCGTTCTGTAAGCCTGTGAAGGTGAGTTGAGAAGCTTGCTGGAGGTATCAGAAGTGCGAATGCTGACATGAGTAACGACAATGGGTGTGAAAAACACCCACGCCGAAAGACCAAGGTTTCCTGCGCAACGTTAATCGACGCAGGGTTAGTCGGTCCCTAAGGCGAGGCTGAAAAGCGTAGTCGATGGAAAACAGGTTAATATTCCTGTACTTCTGGTTATTGCGATGGAGGGACGGAGAAGGCTAGGCCAGCTTGGCGTTGGTTGTCCAAGTTTAAGGTGGTAGGCTGAGATCTTAGGTAAATCCGGGATCTTAAGGCCGAGAGCTGATGACGAGTTGCCTTTAGGCGACGAAGTGGTTGATGCCATGCTTCCAAGAAAAGCTTCTAAGCTTCAGATAACCAGGAACCGTACCCCAAACCGACACAGGTGGTTGGGTAGAGAATACCAAGGCGCTTGAGAGAACTCGGGTGAAGGAACTAGGCAAAATGGCACCGTAACTTCGGGAGAAGGTGCGCCGGTGAGGGTGAAGCACTTGCTGCGTAAGCCCACGCCGGTCGAAGATACCAGGCCGCTGCGACTGTTTATTAAAAACACAGCACTCTGCAAACACGAAAGTGGACGTATAGGGTGTGACGCCTGCCCGGTGCCGGAAGGTTAATTGATGGGGTTAGCTAACGCGAAGCTCTTGATCGAAGCCCCGGTAAACGGCGGCCGTAACTATAACGGTCCTAAGGTAGCGAAATTCCTTGTCGGGTAAGTTCCGACCTGCACGAATGGCGTAACGATGGCGGCGCTGTCTCCACCCGAGACTCAGTGAAATTGAAATCGCTGTGAAGATGCAGTGTATCCGCGGCTAGACGGAAAGACCCCGTGAACCTTTACTATAGCTTTGCACTGGACTTTGAATTTGCTTGTGTAGGATAGGTGGGAGGCTTTGAAGCGTGGACGCCAGTTCGCGTGGAGCCATCCTTGAAATACCACCCTGGCAACTTTGAGGTTCTAACTCAGGTCCGTTATCCGGATCGAGGACAGTGTATGGTGGGTAGTTTGACTGGGGCGGTCTCCTCCTAAAGAGTAACGGAGGAGTACGAAGGTGCGCTCAGACCGGTCGGAAATCGGTCGTAGAGTATAAAGGCAAAAGCGCGCTTGACTGCGAGACAGACACGTCGAGCAGGTACGAAAGTAGGTCTTAGTGATCCGGTGGTTCTGTATGGAAGGGCCATCGCTCAACGGATAAAAGGTACTCCGGGGATAACAGGCTGATACCGCCCAAGAGTTCATATCGACGGCGGTGTTTGGCACCTCGATGTCGGCTCATCACATCCTGGGGCTGAAGCCGGTCCCAAGGGTATGGCTGTTCGCCATTTAAAGTGGTACGCGAGCTGGGTTTAGAACGTCGTGAGACAGTTCGGTCCCTATCTGCCGTGGACGTTTGAGATTTGAGAGGGGCTGCTCCTAGTACGAGAGGACCGGAGTGGACGAACCTCTGGTGTTCCGGTTGTCACGCCAGTGGCATTGCCGGGTAGCTATGTTCGGGAAAGATAACCGCTGAAAGCATCTAAGCGGGAAACTTGCCTCAAGATGAGATCTCACTGGAACCTTGAGTTCCCTGAAGGGCCGTCGAAGACTACGACGTTGATAGGTTGGGTGTGTAAGCGCTGTGAGGCGTTGAGCTAACCAATACTAATTGCCCGTGAGGCTTGACCATATAACACCCAAGCAATCTGTAGACTCGAAAGAGACCAGATTGCGGTGTGTGAAGACGAAAATGAACCGAAAGTTCGACGCTCACAAAACACCTAGCTGTCACATACCCAATTTGCTGAAGCGAGGCCATCTGGTCACGACTCAGTACCCGAATTTCTTGACGACCATAGAGCGTTGGAACCACCTGATCCCATCCCGAACTCAGAAGTGAAACGATGCATCGCCGATGGTAGTGTGGGGTTTCCCCATGTGAGAGTAGGTCATCGTCAAGATTAAATTCCGAAACCCCAATTGCGAAAGCAGTTGGGGTTTTGTTTTGCCCGCAGGAAAGTTCTTACAGCATTCTCAGCCGCCTTGCGGCTGTCGTCGCTGGCCGACAATGCTAAGGTTCAGCCCTAGCTTTTGTACTTTTCCAAGGAAGCCTTCATGCCGGACACCCAGTCCCTCAACGCTGCATTCATGGTCGTTCAGAGCAACAGCCTGGATGAACTGCGCAGTCTTGTGATCAGCATCATGCGGCGCTATCCACTGGCTCCCCTGGAGAACGAAATCGCGCTCGTACAGAGCAACGGCATCGCTCAATGGCTCAAGCTGGCACTGGCTGAGGATCCTGAAGCGGACGATTCAGGCGGCTGTGGTATCGCCGCCGCTATTGATGTGCAACTGCCGGGCAGTTTCATGTGGCAGCTTTACCGGATGGTTCTGGGGCGAGAGGAAATTCCGGCAAAGTCGCTGCTCGATAAGGCACCGTTGACCTGGCGCCTGATGCGCCTGTTGCCACAGGTCATCACCCGTCCGCATTTCGAACCGTTACAACGCTTCCTCACCCATGACAACGATCTGCGCAAACGCTACCAGTTGTCCGAACGTCTGGCAGACCTCTTCGACCAATACCAGGTTTACCGCGCTGATTGGCTTGAGGACTGGGCAGAGGGACATCATCAACTCCGCAATGTAAGAGGTGAAGCGAAGCCGCTCTCACCCACCAGTTGCTGGCAGGCAGAATTGTGGCGCGCTCTGCTGGACGATGTGGGCGAGCAAGGCATGGCCCAGAGTCGCGCGGGCGTGCACCAGCGGTTCATGGAGCGCATCAATAGTCTTGAACGCGCACCGACCGGACTTCCCCAGCGAGTGATCGTTTTCGGAATTTCCTCGTTGCCCGCCCAGGTACTGGAAGCATTGGCCGGGTTGTCTCGTTTCAGCCAGGTTTTATTGTGCGTCCATAACCCCTGTCGTTATCACTGGGCCGATATCGTCGCCGACAAGGATCTCTTGCGTCATCAGTACAAGCGGCAGGCACGAAAAAATGGCATGCCTGTGGTGCTGGATTCGGAATCGCTCCACCAACATGCTCACCCCCTTCTCGCGGCGTGGGGCAAGCAAGGTCGTGATTACATCAACCTTCTCGACAGCTACGATGAGCCGGACAGCTATCGCGCAGCATTTCGCAATGGACGTATCGATCTGTTCAGCGAAACCCAGCCGAAGAACATGCTCAACCAGTTACAGGACGACATTCTGGAGCTGCGGCCGCTCAGCGAGACTCGAGCGCTCTGGCCGGCAGTCGATCTGACTCAAGACGATTCGATCCGCTTTCACATAGCTCATAGCGCCCAGCGCGAAGTGGAGATTCTCCACGACCAACTCCTGGCCCGTTTCAGTGCCAACGCTCAATTACGCCCTCGCGATGTGATCGTGATGGTGCCTGACATCGATAGTTATGCGCCGCATATCCGCGCCGTATTTGGCCAACTGGATCGTCAGGATCCACGCTTCATTCCCTTCACTATGGCCGATCAGGGCCAGCGCGGGCGGGATCCATTACTGATCGCTGTCGAGCATTTGCTCAAGCTGCCGGACAGTCGTTTCCCCGTCAGTGAAATTCTCGACCTGCTCGACGTTCCTGCGTTACGCGCCAGGTTTGGTGTGCAGGAGCGAGACTTGCCGACTCTGCATCGCTGGATCGAAGGGGCCGGCGTACGTTGGGGGATCGATGCCGGGCAACGGGCCGAACTGGGATTGCCCGATGAGCTGGAGCAAAACAGTTGGCGCTTCGGCCTGCGTCGGATGCTGCTCGGCTATGCCGTCGGCAGTTCCGGAGCCTGTGGGGATATCGAACCTTACGATGAAATCGGTGGTCTCGATGCCGCGTTGATCGGCCCGTTGGTAGCGTTGCTGGATGCACTGGAACTCGCGCATCAGCAACTGATGAAACCCGCCCAACCACAGGAATGGGGGCATCGGCTTCAGGCGTTGATGCAACTGTTTTTCAAGCCCGAAGATGAGCATGACGACTATCTGCTGGCTCAACTCGAGGAGTTGCGCGAAACCTGGCTGGAAACCTGTGAAGCCGTCGGTCTGCTGGACGAGCTGCCACTGACCGTCGTCCGTGAGGCCTGGCTGGCGGGGCTGGATCAGGGGCGTCTGTCGCAGCGCTTCCTGGCGGGAGCCGTGAACTTTTGCACGTTGATGCCGATGCGCGCGATCCCGTTCAGGCTGGTTTGCCTGTTGGGCATGAACGATGGTGATTATCCACGCGCTCAGCCGCCGCTGGACTTCGATCTCATGGGCAGCGACTACCGGCCGGGAGATCGCTCCCGTCGGGAGGATGACCGCTATCTTCTGCTCGAAGCGCTCTTGTCCGCCCGTCATCAGCTCTACATCAGTTGGGTCGGCCGCAGCATTCGCGACAACAGTGAGCGGCCAGCCTCTGTGTTGATCGGCCAGTTGCGCGATCATCTCGCCAATGGATGGCGATCGGTCGATGACAACGAAGATCTCCTGATTGCCATGACTCAGGAGCATCCGTTGCAGCCATTCAGTTCGCGCTACTTCCATGAGGAAGACAAGCTGTTCAGCTACGCCAGTGAATGGCAGGTGCTGCATCAACATCACGAACAGAACGACGCCGCAGCAATGCTTGCCCCCCATGTTCAGGAGGAACCGTTGAGTCTGGAGCTGCTGCAGGACTTCCTGCGCAATCCGGTTCGACACTTTTTCACTCAGCGACTCAAGGTTTACTTCGAAGCGGCGCAGGTACCTCAGGCTGACGAGGAGCCTTTTGTGCTGGATGCGTTGCAGCGATACACGCTCAGCGACAGCTTGCTCGGGGCAGCCTTGAGACACCCGGACGATGTTGATCAGGCGCTCGAGTCTCAAGCCCGACGCCTGCAGAACAGCGGACTGCTGCCCATGGCCGGATTCGGTGAATGCCTTCAGCGAGAGTTGATCGAGCCTTTGCCAGACTTGTTGCAACGATATCAACAGCTGTTGGCGTTATGGCCAACACCGCTAACCAACGCGCTACCGATCAATTTTGAATGGCAGGAACTGCGCCTTGAAGGATGGCTAGGCGGTTTGCACCGGCGCGCCGATGGCGGCGTACTGTCGGTCACAACAATCCCCAACAGCATAGGCTCGATCAAGAGCCGCAAATGGCATCGTATGACCAAGCCCTGGGTCAGCCATCTTGTCGCGTGCGCCAGTGGTCTTTCCCTGACGACCGCAGTGGTGGCCAGTGATGACACGCTCCTTCTTGAACCTCTGGAACAGACTCGAGCGGGGCGCATTCTTGAGGATCTGCTGCGTGCTTGGCAGACGGGCATGCGCCAGCCACTTCCTGTCGCGGTAAAAACGGCTTTTGCATGGCTGGCCCAGACCGATCCGGTCAAGGCTGAAGCGGCTGCCCGTAAAGCCTATGAGGGCGATGGTCAGACCAGCGAAGGCGAGCGGCGTGAAAGTCCGGCTCTGTCCCGACAATTCGCCGACTTCGATGCACTGCAGGCGGATGAAACCTTCTCCGGTTGGTGTGATGCACTGTATCGCCCTCTGCTTGAGGCACCGTGGCGTTCATGGACCCACGAGGAGGCAGGCGCATGAGTAACCAGCAGCCTCTCGCCCTGGCATTCCCGTTAAAGGGCAGCCAACTGATTGAAGCCAGTGCGGGCACTGGCAAGACGTTTACCATTTCGGCGTTGTATCTGCGGTTGATCCTCGGCCACGGAGGCGAGGCGAGTGGTTTCGCTCGAGAGCTGTTGCCCCCGCAGATTCTCGTGGTGACCTTCACCGACGCGGCCACCAAAGAGTTGCGCGAGCGCATACGCACGCGTCTGGCCGAGGCCGCTCGTTTCTTTCGTGACGAGACGCCTCCCCCTGATGCGCTGATCGATGAGCTGCGTGCACAGTTCGATCCGCAACAATGGCCCGGTTGCGCGAACCGCCTGGATATCGCCGCGCAATGGATGGATGAAGCTGCGGTCTCGACGATCCACAGCTGGTGTCAGCGAATGTTGCGCGAGCATGCGTTCGACAGCGGCAGTCTGTTTACCCAGACCCTGGAAACCGATCACAGCGACCTGCTCGGCGAAGTGCTGCGCGATTATTGGCGGCTGTTTTGCTATCCGATGCAGGGCGATGCATTGAGCTGGGTCCGCAGTCACTGGGGAGGTCCGGCGGCCTTGTTGCCGCGTGTGCGTGGGCTGTTTGGTACCGAGCGCGAAGGGGACTCTGACAAGACCCCATCCGAACTGATCGAAGACTGCCTGCAGGAACGCCGTGCGGCATTGGTGGAGTTGAAGGGGCCATGGCGGCAGTGGGCCGATGAGTTACTCGCCATCTGCCATCAGGGCGTCGCCAACAAAACCGTGGACGGGCGCAAGATGCAGGCCCGCTATTTCGAACCCTGGTTCGAAAAGCTCAAGGCCTGGGCCGAGGACGAGGCGCTCGAACAGCTGGATATCGGCACCGGGTTCGCCAGGCTCACGCCGGAGGGCATGGCTGAAGCCTGGAAGGGCGAGCCGCCGAGTCACCCGGGCCTGGATGCCATGCCTGTGCTCAAGTCGAGCCTCGACAATTTGCCGACGCCCGATGCGGCCGTGCTGCAGCATGCTGCCAAATGGGTTGGTGCCCGCTTTGAAGACGAGAAGCGCCGTCGGGCCGAAATGGGTTTCGACGACATGCTGTTGCGTCTGGATGCTGCCCTGCAATCCGATGGTGGCGAACGTCTCGCCACGCTAATCCGCGAGCAGTTCCCGGTCGCCTTGATCGATGAGTTCCAGGACACGGATCCGGTGCAGTACCGGATCTTCGAAAGCATCTATCGCATTGAAGAGGATAATCCCGAGACCGGGCTGTTCCTGATTGGCGACCCCAAGCAGGCGATCTATGCCTTCCGTGGCGCGGACATCTACACCTATCTGCGAGCCCGCCAGGCTACAACCGGACGCCTGCATACCCTGGGCACGAACTTCCGTTCCAGTCACGGGATGGTCAGTGCGGTCAACCATGTTTTCGAACGTGCCGAGTCCCGTGAGCAAGGGCGCGGAGCATTTCTGTTCCGAGAGAAAAACGGCGATAACCCGGTGCCATTCCAGCCTGTAGAGGCTCAGGGGCGTAAAGAACATTTGCAGGTATCCGGGCTTGATGTGCCAGCGCTGAGCATCTGGCATTTATCCACCGACAAGCCACTGTCCGGGACGGTTTATCGTCAGCAGTTGGCGGCGGCCTGCGCCAGTGAGATCACGACCCTGCTCAATGGCGGACAGACTGGTCGCGCCGGGTTTGCGCAAGAGGGCAAGGATTGGCGTGGGCTGCGGCCAGCGGACATTGCGATCCTGGTTCGCGACGGTAAAGAGGCGCAGGCGGTACGCGGTGAGCTCGCAACGCGCGGAGTCCGCAGCGTTTATCTGTCGGACAAGGACTCGGTCTTTGCCGCACAGGAAGCCCATGACCTGTTGTCGTGGCTCAAGGCGTGCGCCGAGCCGGATGTCGAACGCTCCCTGAAAGCGGCGCTGGCGTGCATCACACTGAATCTGCCACTGGCTGAACTGGAGCGCCTGAATCAGGACGAACTGGTCTGGGAAACCCGGGTCATGCAGTTCCGTGGTTATCGTGAGCTCTGGCGCAAGCAAGGGGTGCTGCCGATGTTGCGGCGCCTGCTGCACGACTTTCAACTGCCGCAGATGCTCATTGCCCGCAGTGATGGCGAGCGGGTGCTGACCAACCTGTTGCACCTGTCGGAGTTGTTGCAACAGGCCGCGTCGGAACTCGATGGCGAGCAGGCACTGATCCGTCATCTGGCCGAGCATCTGGCGCTGTCCGGGCAGGCAGGTGAAGAGCAGATCTTGCGTCTTGAAAGCGACGAACAACTGGTCAAGGTCGTGACCATTCACAAGTCCAAGGGGCTTGAATACCCTTTGGTGTTCCTGCCGTTCATCTGCTCGGCCAAACCCGTGGATGGCAGTCGATTGCCGCTGCATTACCACGATGAGTCCGGCAAGGCCCGCATCAGTCTGAAGCCCGACGCTGAACTGATCGCCCTGGCGGACAATGAGCGCCTGGCGGAGGATCTGCGTTTGCTCTACGTCGCGCTGACCCGCGCGCAACATGCGTGCTGGCTCGGGGTGACGGATCTCAAACGCGGCAATCACAGCAGCTCGGTGCTGCATCTTTCTGCACTGGGCTATCTGTTGGGCGGCGGCGCAACGTTGAATGAGTCCAGCGGATTGGCCCGCTGGCTGGACGATCTGCAACAGGATTGTTCGGCGCTGAGCGTTGTTGAAATGCCGGAGGCCACAAGCGAGCAGTACCAGCCTCCGCGTAACGAAGCCACGCTACGTGCCACCCTTTTGCCGAGCCGCAGGGCCAGCGAAAACTGGTGGATCGCGTCATACAGCGCCTTGCGCATCAGTGACGTGCTGAGCGTCGGCAATGACGAAGCTCCAGACAGTCCGCAAGCGCAAAAACTGTTCGACGACGAACGCCTCGATCCTGAAGCTCCGCGCGAGATCATCGCCGGTGGGGCTGATATTCACCGCTTCCCTCGAGGGCCGAATCCGGGAACGTTTCTTCACGGTTTGCTGGAGTGGGCAGGGGAGGAAGGATTCGCGGTCACCCGCGAGTCGCTGGACGATGCGATTGCCCGGCGTTGTAATCGACGGGGCTGGGAAGGCTGGATCACCACCCTCGGCGATTGGTTGCAACACTTGCTCAAACTGCCACTGCCCGCAGGGCTCGACCAACCGCCAGTGGTGCTTGAGCAATTGAAGCAGTATCGGGTCGAGATGGAGTTCTGGTTTGCCAGCCACAAAGTCGACGTCCTCAAGCTCGACGAACAGGTGCGTCAGTTCACCCACAACGGTGTTGCCCGGGTCGGCGCCGAAGCGGTGCAGCTCAATGGCATGTTCAAAGGCTTTATCGACCTGACGTTCGAGCACGAGGGCCGCTACTACGTGGCCGATTACAAATCCAACTGGCTGGGTGTCGACGACGCCGCGTACACCGAGCGAGCCATGGAGCAGTCGATCCTCGACAACCGTTATGACCTGCAATACGTGCTGTACCTGTTGGCACTGCATCGTCAGCTCAAGGCGCGGCTCGCCGACTACGACTACGACCGGCATATCGGCGGCGCGTTGTATCTGTTCCTGCGCGGGACACGGGCCCCTGGCGGCGGCGTTTACTTCGCGCGACCACCAAGGGAGCTGATCGAGCGTCTGGACTTCATGTTTCAGGGCAAACCGCAACCCAAGGCCGAGCCCGCGTGGGAACAGGGAGTACTGCTATGAACCGGACATTCGCCGACCTGCTGCCAACGCCGCTGACCGCCGACAGCCTCGCGCAACTGACGCCCCTGACCCGTGCCGATGACCTGTTGCTGTTGCTGACCCAGTGGGTCGAGCGGGGCTGGTTGCGGGCACTGGACAAGGCATTTGTGGCCTTTCTTCATGAGTTGGCACCCGATGTCGATTCGCTGGTGTTGCTCGCCGCCGCATTGACCAGTCACCAGCTCGGCCATGGTCATGTCTGTCTGGATCTGTTCGAAACCCTCAAGGCACCGGATTTTGCACTTTCCCTGCCGCCGGAGGGGGACGCACAACCCGGCGTATTGCTGTTGCCCTCGCAGTTGCTCGAAACCCTCGACGGAGCGCATTGGTGCAAAGTACTGGCCGGCAGTTCGCTGGTGGCACTGGCCGCCGACGAAGGTGCATCGGCGCAGGAACGCCCGCTGGTGTTGTCCGGCAAGCGCTTGTACTTGCGGCGCTATTGGGCCTACGAACGGCGTATCGACAGCGCATTGCGTCAGCGTCTCGCGGAGCAGGAAGCGACACCAGCCGATCTTGCACAGAGGCTGGACGCACTGTTCGATCCGGCCCAGCGTGCGGATGTCATCGACTGGCAGAAACTCGCCTGCGCCTTGGCCACCCGAAGTGCCTTCAGCATCATCACGGGTGGCCCGGGTACCGGCAAGACGACGACGGTGGTCCGTTTGCTGGCGTTGCTCCAGGCACCAGCGGTCGAGGCGCATCAACCGTTGCGCATTCGCCTCGCGGCCCCTACCGGTAAAGCGGCGGCGCGGCTGACCGAGTCCATCAGTCAGCAGGTGCAGTCGCTGAAAGTTGCTGACAGTGTCCGGGAAAGAATCCCGACCGAGGTGACCACGGTGCACCGCCTGCTCGGCAGTCGTCCCGGCACGCGGCACTTTCGCCACCATGCCGGTAACCGTCTGCCCCTGGACGTACTGGTGGTCGATGAAGGGTCCATGATCGACCTGGAAATGATGGCCAATCTGCTCGATGCCTTGCCGCCTCATGCCCGATTGGTGTTGCTGGGCGACAAGGATCAACTTGCCTCCGTGGAGGCAGGTGCGGTGCTGGGAGATTTGTGCCGTGATGCCGAAGCCGGTTGGTACAGTGCGCAGACCCGCCAGTGGCTGGAACAGGTGAGCGGCGAATCCCTGCAGGACAGCGGTCTGCACGAAGGCACTGATGGTTCGCATCCGTTGGCCCAGCAAGTGGTGATGTTGCGTCACTCGCGGCGTTTCGGCGAGGGCAGCGGCATCGGTCAACTGGCGCGAAGGGTGAATCAGCAACTCCCGGTCGAGGCTCGCCAGTTACTGGACGCCAAAACCCATGGTGATGTGTTTTCGTTGCCGCTTCAGAACGAGCACGACCGGAACCTTGAGCACCTGGTGCTCGATGGACACGGCGAAGGCCGTCACGGTTATCGACACTATCTGAGCGTCTTGCGCGATCGACGTCCGGCGAGCGGAACGCCGCTCGAGCACCCGGGTTGGGTCGATTGGGCGCGTGACGTCCTGCGGGCCTTCGATACCTTCCAGTTGTTGTGCGCAGTGCGCAAAGGGCCGTGGGGTGTCGAAGGGCTGAACCAGCGCATCACTGATGCGTTGCTCAAGGCGCGACTGATCGAGAGCGACCAGCAATGGTACGAAGGCCGGCCGGTGCTGATGACCCGAAATGATTACGGCCTGGGGCTGATGAACGGTGACATCGGTATCACCCTGAAACTGCCCGAGCGCGATGGGCCGGATGCTGGTAAGTCGGTGTTGCGAGTGGCATTCCCGCGTAACGACGGGCGCGGCGGGGTGCGCTTCGTGCTACCGAGCCGGCTCAACGATGTCGAAACCGTCTATGCGATGACTGTGCACAAGTCGCAGGGCTCGGAGTTTGCCCATACCGCGTTGATCCTGCCGGACGCCCTGAATCCCGTGTTGACCAAGGAACTGATCTACACCGGAATTACCCGGGCCAAGGACTGGTTCACCTTGATCGAGCCTCGGAGCGGCGTGTTTGAAGAAGCGGTGCAGCGCAAGGTGAAGCGCCTGAGTGGACTGATGCTGGAATTGGAAGAAGGGACGCCGCATAAAGGATGAAGGAGCTTTCGATTGTCGCCGATAATTGACCGACCGGTCAGAGGTCGTTGTATCGCTGGCGTTCCAGCGCTGTGCTATCGTTGCGGCATCATTTCGTAACGATCCAAGAGAATCCCTGCATGAAGGTGGCTGTCTGGGCGACAGAGCGCGTAGTTGGCTGCAAGCAGGCGTTGCTTGCCGGTGTGCTCTGTTTGCTCACGGGTGTGGCCGCTGCCCAGACTCAACCCCCGGCGGGCATGGCCGAACAACGGGCCAAATCCGTCACCCAAGTTGTCCTCGGTATCCTCAGTTACGCACGCTGGCCGGTAGAGCCGGCGCAATTACGCCTGTGCATCGTCGGCCCGACCGAATACACCGACGACCTGGTCAAGGGCACGACCCAGGCCACGGGGCGTCCGGTCATCGTGCGTCGACTGTTGGCTGACAATCCGGCCATCGTCAGCGAGTGCGATGCGGTCTACATCGGCAAACTCACGACCGACGAACGCAGCCGACTGTTCGCGTCCCTGATCGGCCATCCGGTGCTGAGCATCAGTGAAGGCGGCGATCAGTGCACGGTCGGCAGCCTGTTCTGCCTGCGGGTCGGCGATGAACAAGTGTCGTTCGAGGTCAATCTCGACTCCGTCGCCCGCAGCGGCGTGCGCATTCATCCCAGCGTGCTGCAGTTGTCGCGCCGCAAACCGGCGGTGCCATGAGACGCGACAAATCCACAGGGCGCCCGACGCTCGGTTCGGTCATCGGCCGTGGCAACCTGATTGTGGCGCTGGTCGCCGTGGCAATGGCCAGTGTGTCGCTGACGCTGCTTGGGGTGCTGGCGCTGCGGGTCTATGCCGATCACAACCTGCACTTGATCGCCCGCTCGATCAGTTACACCGTGGAAGCCGCGGTGGTGTTCAACGACAAGGCCGCCGCGACCGAAGCGCTGGCGTTGATCGCCTCGACCGAAGAAGTGGCGGATGCCCAGGTGCTGGACACTCAGGGCCAGTTGGTCGCGCGCTGGCAGCGTCCGGAGAATGGCCTGTTTTCCGAACTTGAGATGCAGGTCGCGCGGGTCATTCTGGAAAAACCCATCAACCTGCCGATCCTGCATCAGGATCGGGAGATCGGGCGCATTTTGCTGATCGGCCACGGCGGCAGCCTGATGCGCTTCCTGTTGAGCGGTCTGGCGGGCATCATTCTCTGCACGGCGATCAGCGCCTGGGTCGCGCTGTACCTGGCGCAGCGTCAGTTGCGCAGGATCATCGGCCCGTTGCACAGCCTGGCGGCGGTGGCGCATGCGGCCCGCAGCGAGCGGGCACTGGACCGACGCGTACCTCGGGCAAAGATTGCCGAACTGGACAACCTCGGCAATGACTTCAATGCCTTGCTCGATGAACTCGAAGACTGGCAAACCCACCTGCAAAGCGAGAACGAAACCCTCGCCCACCAGGCCAGCCACGACAGTCTCACCGGCTTGCCGAACCGGGCCTTTTTCGAAGGCCGCCTGATCCGTGCGCTACGCAGCGCCCACAAACTCAACGAGCGCGTGGCGGTGCTGTTTCTCGACAGCGACCGATTCAAGGATATCAACGACAGCTTCGGTCATGCCGCCGGCGACGCGGTGCTGGTGGCGGTAGCGGATCGGGTGCGAGCGCAGTTGCGTGAGGAAGATCTGGTGGCGCGTCTGGGCGGTGATGAATTTGCCGTTCTGCTGACACCCTTGCACAAGACCGAAGACGCCGAGCGCATTGCCGACAAGATCCTCGCCAGCATGGACATTCCGATTGCGCTGCCAGGCGACAGCAGTGTCGTGACTTCGCTCAGTATCGGCATCGCCGTTTACCCCGATCATGGTGCCACGCCCGGCACCTTGCTCGATGCGGCGGATGCCGCGATGTACCAAGCCAAGCGTTTGTCGCGCGGCGCCCAATTCACGGCCGGGTCGGAGCACCTGGTCGATCCCGTTCAAACCAGGAGCTGATGCCCGTGTTCTCACTTTCCTTTCGACTGTTTTCCACCCTGTTGCTGACGGCCATGCTGGCCATGACCGGTTGCCAGACCGCCCCGCAAAAAGGCCTGACGCCAGCCCAGGTCGCGGTTCTCAAGCAGCAAGGCTTCGAGTTGACCGATGACGGCTGGGAGTTCGGCCTGTCGGGCAAAGTGCTGTTTGGCAGCGATGTCGAAAGCCTGAACAAACAAAGTACCGAAATCGTCGAGCGTATCGGCAAAGCGTTGCTGGGTGTCGGCATCGAGCGGGTGCGGGTGGATGGCCATACCGACGCCTCGGGCAAGGAAACCTACAACCAGCAGCTGTCACTGCGCCGCGCGAAAAGCGTCGGTAAAGTGCTGACCGCGGTCGGCATGAAAGAAGAGAACATTCAGCTGCAAGGCCTCGGCAGTCGCGAGCCGGTCGCCTCCAACGACACTGCCGCCGGCCGCACCGAAAACCGCCGGGTGTCGATCGTGGTCAGCGCCGATTAATCGGCGAACTGCATTTCGCGGGTCTCACCCATCAACAGACCCTGATTGCGCTCGGTCACCTCACGGATGTAATCCCACAACAGGGTGATCCGTTTCAACTTCCGAAGATCCTCCCGGCAGTACATCCAGAACTGCCGGGTGATGTCGATTTCCTCCGGCAACACCGGCAACAGGCGCGGATCCTGGGCCGCGAGGAAGCACGGCAGAATCGCCAATGAGCGCCCCTGCTGCGCCGCCACGAACTGCGCAATCACGCTGGTGCTGCGCAAATTGGCGCTGGCGCCGGGCAACACGTTCGCCAGATACAGCAGCTCCGAGCTGAACGCCAGATCATCCACATAACTGATGAATTGATGCTTGCCCAGGTCGGCGGGGCGGCGGATCGGCGGGTGTTTGTCGAGATATTCCTGGGTCGCGTACAGCTGCAAGCGGTAGTCGCAGAGTTTGCAGCACACGTACGGCCCGTGTTCCGGGCGTTCGAGGGCGATGACGATGTCGGCCTCGCGTTTGGACAGGCTGATGAAGTGCGGCAGCGGCAGGATGTCCACCGAGATCGCCGGGTAGGCGTCGACGAAGTGGCTCAGTTGCGGGGTGATGAAGAAGCTGCCGAAACCTTCGGTGCAACCCATGCGCACATGCCCGGACAGCGCGACGCCGGAGCCGGACACCTGCTCGCAGGCCATGTGCAGCGTGCTTTCGATCGACTCGGCGTAGCTCAACAGGCGCTGGCCTTCGGCAGTCAGCACGAAACCGCTGGTGCGCGATTTTTCGAACAGCAAAGTGCCGAGCGCCGCTTCCAGTGAACTGATCCGCCGCGACACGGTGGTGTAGTCCACCGCCAGGCGTTTGGCCGCGGTGCTGGCCTTGCGGGTACGGGCGACTTCGAGGAAAAACTTCAGGTCGTCCCAGTTCAGCGAGCCTAGAGAGGTGATGTTTTTTTGCATGATGGACGGGCTTATATGTGCGTTCTTATTAGAAGTTTGCACATCTATACTCCAAAAACAGTCCGACAACCAATTCGTGACACACGCCTCATCTCAAGGCGAACCTTTCGCCTTGGCTCCTAAGATAAAAACAAGTTCTGGAGACCAGCATGAACGCATCGCTTACGCCCAACGAAACCACGATCCAGAAGGTCAAGCTGCTGATCGACGGCGAGTGGGTCGAGTCGCAGACCACCGAGTGGCACGACATCGTCAACCCGGCGACCCAGCAGGTTCTGGCCAAGGTTCCGTTCGCCACCGCCGCTGAAGTCGACGCCGCCGTCAGCGCCGCACAGCGCGCCTTCCAGACCTGGAAACTGACCCCGATCGGCGCGCGCATGCGCATCATGCTCAAGCTGCAGGCGTTGATCCGCGAGCATTCCAAACGTATCGCCGTGGTGCTGAGCGCCGAGCAGGGCAAGACCATTGCCGATGCCGAGGGCGATATTTTCCGTGGCCTGGAAGTGGTCGAACACGCCTGCTCCATCGGCAGCCTGCAGATGGGCGAGTTCGCCGAGAACGTGGCCGGCGGCGTCGACACCTACACCTTGCGCCAGCCGATCGGCGTCTGCGCCGGCATCACCCCGTTCAACTTCCCGGCGATGATCCCGCTGTGGATGTTCCCGATGGCCATCGCCTGCGGCAACACCTTCGTCCTCAAGCCATCCGAACAGGATCCGCTGTCGACCATGCTGCTGGTGGAGCTGGCGATCGAAGCGGGCATTCCGGCCGGTGTGCTTAACGTCGTTCATGGTGGCAAAGACGTGGTTGACGGCTTGTGCATCCACAAGGACATCAAGGCCGTTTCGTTTGTCGGTTCGACCGCCGTCGGCACTCACGTGTATGACCTGGCCGGTAAGCACGGCAAGCGCGTGCAATCGATGATGGGCGCGAAGAACCACGCGGTGGTACTGCCGGATGCCAATCGCGAGCAAGCGCTCAATGCTCTGGTTGGCGCCGGTTTCGGTGCGGCCGGACAGCGTTGCATGGCCACCTCGGTGGTGGTGCTGGTGGGTGCGGCCAAACAATGGTTGCCGGATCTGAAAGCGCTGGCGCAGAAACTCAAGGTCAACGCCGGCAACGAGCCGGGCACCGATGTCGGTCCGGTCATTTCGAAAAAGGCCAAGGCGCGGATTCTCGATTTGATCGAAAGCGGCATCAAGGAAGGCGCCAAACTCGAGCTGGACGGTCGCGACATCAGCGTTCCGGGCTACGAGAAAGGCAACTTCGTCGGCCCGACCCTGTTCTCCGGGGTGACCACCGACATGCAGATCTACACCCAGGAAATCTTCGGCCCGGTGCTGGTGGTGCTGGAAGTCGACACCCTCGATCAGGCCATCGCGCTGGTCAACGCCAACCCGTTCGGCAATGGCACTGGCCTGTTCACCCAGAGCGGTGCGGCGGCGCGTAAATTCCAGACTGAAATCGACGTCGGCCAGGTCGGCATCAACATCCCGATTCCGGTGCCGGTCCCGTTCTTCAGCTTCACCGGTTCGCGCGGTTCGAAACTTGGCGACCTCGGCCCGTACGGCAAGCAAGTGGTGCAGTTCTACACCCAGACCAAAACGGTCACGGCGCGCTGGTTCGATGACGACAGCGTCAACGACGGCGTGAACACCACCATCAACCTGCGCTGAGGAATGGCCATGAAAATCGCATTTATCGGTCTGGGCAACATGGGCGCGCCGATGGCGCGCAACCTGATCAAGGCCGGGCATTCGCTGAATCTGGTGGACCTGAACAAAACCGTGCTGGCGGAACTCGAGCAGCTTGGCGGCACCATCCGCGCTTCGGCTCGCGAAGCTGCTGAAGATGCAGAACTGGTGATCACCATGCTGCCGGCGGCGGTGCATGTGCGCAGCGTCTGGCTCGGTGAAGACGGTGTTCTCGCCGGGATCGGTAAAGGCGTGCCGGCAGTGGATTGCAGCACCATCGATCCGCAGACTGCGCGCGATGTAGCTGCGGCGGCTGCCAAACAAGGCGTGGCCATGGCCGATGCCCCGGTGTCCGGTGGTACCGGCGGTGCCACGGCCGGGACGCTGACCTTCATGGTTGGCGCCACCCCGGAACTGTTCGCCACCCTGCAACCGGTGCTGGCGCAGATGGGCCGCAACATCGTGCATTGCGGTGAGGTCGGCACCGGGCAGATCGCCAAGATCTGCAACAACCTGTTGCTCGCCATTTCGATGGTCGGCGTCAGCGAGGCGATGGCGCTGGGCGATGCGCTGGGCATCGATACCACGGTGCTCGCCGGGATCATCAACAGCTCGACCGGGCGTTGCTGGAGTTCTGAAATGTACAACCCGTGGCCGGGCATCGTCGAAACGGCACCGGCCTCGCGCGGCTACACCGGTGGCTTCGGCGCCGAGCTGATGCTCAAGGATCTGGGGCTGGCCACCGAAGCGGCACGTCAGGCCCATCAGCCGGTGGTGCTGGGCGCGGTGGCGCAGCAGTTGTATCAGGCGATGAGTCAGCGCGGGGAAGGTGGCAAGGACTTCTCGGCGATCATCAACAGTTATCGCAAGCCGCAGTAACCGTCGTCAGGCCTGTGTTCGCCACAGGTCTGCACATCCAATGCAGTAGGTGTTGCCGGGAAATCACGTCGGGTGGTTCCCCGGCTTTTTTGTATCAGGCGAACACGAAATATTTGCGCACGGTCTCGACCACTTCCCAGGTGCCTTTCATTCCTGGCTCGACCACGAAGATGTCGCCAGCACGCAGGTGGATCGGCTCCATGCCGTCCGGGGTGATCACGCAGTAGCCTTCCTGGAAATGGCAGTACTCCCACTTAACGTAATCCACTCGCCACTTGCCTGGCGTGCAGATCCAGGTGCCCATGATCTTGCTGCCGTCTTCGCTGGTGTAGGCATTGAGGTTGACGGTGTGCGGGTCGCCCTCGAACTTTTCCCATTTGCAGGCGTCGAGTACGGGCAGGGGATGGGTGTCGCGCAAAACGGTGATAGGTGCGGGCATGACGGCTCCAGGCCAGAGGGAGTGAGAGCCGTCACCGTAGCCTTCGCGGGTGCTGTCGGAATGTCTGGGGTCGACCTCCAGATGTCTGTAAGCGCTGGAGCAAATCTGCACTCCTCCCTGATTTGCACCAGCGCTGTGCATATAAGAAGGTTTTGGTACAAGCGTGCACCATAAAAGTTCAATCAATTTTTAGACTAAAACGAGATAACCATTCTGACACCTATTGCAAAACAAAATCGTCTGTACTATAACATTCGTACTAAAGAACTATTCCTCCAAAGGGAGCTTAACCTAAGTCACGGACAGACTTGAATCGGCTTTTTCTCATCTCGAAACTGACTTGGCTTTTGGCTCAAGTGTGAACTTCTACCTGTTGTTAATGAATAATGACAGTTGAATGAACCGGACAGTTAATAAGCGGCGCGGACGCAATGTCTCGCGTGCTTTGAGTAAAAGCCCTAAATAAACAGTTAATTATTATTTGTGCACTGGCGGATTTATATCTGCGGGATACGCACGCCTATCGAATTTTTATGTGCCCGGCATCAATGGAATGAGGCTTTATTGTGGACGACATAAACGTAATTGAAGTTTCGACGATTGTTGATAGTGCGAGTGAACTTGGCCAGCACGTCTGGGTGCGTGCCGGCAGTCGCCTGACACATGTGCAGATCAGTGATGACTGCTTTATCGGCTTCAGGTGCGATTTGCGGTATGCGTCCATCGGCAAATCCAGCATGTTCGCCACCGGATCCCGGTGCCTGGGGACGGTGCAGTCTCCGGTTCGGATTGCCGAAAATGTCTGGCTGGGCGCCAAGGCCACCGTGGCTGCCGGTGTTTCCATCGGTGCCGGGGCCGTGGTAGCGGCTGGCGCGTTGGTGACCGCCGATGTCCCGCCGGACGCAATCGTCGTCGGTCGTCCGGCGCGGGTCATTGCCCGGCGCACCGTGGTCGAGGACGGCCGGCCGAGCCCGGAACCGGTGCTGGCAAAAGTCCGGGAACGGGCGCGTCAGGGCTTGCCGTCGATGCTCGATCGGTCAACGCAGTCGGTCGCGCGGCTCAAGTCGCTGAACCCCGACACCCAGACCTGGGACATCAGCGACGACGCCCTGATCGATGCCGAACTGCGCGGCGGAGCGTCGGTGGAAATCGCCCGGGACTGCATTCTGATCGGGCGCAGCAACCGTCAGGGCGGCATGTCGCAACTGGGTGGCATCGAATTGGGCACCGGCGTGCGACTGGCTGCCGGTGTGGTTATCGAGGCGGCCGGCGGCGTATCCGTGGGTGCTTTCAGCGAGTTGTCCGAGGGGGTCACGATCGTGGCCTCCACTCATGATCATTCATTCCGCTCACTGCCCTGGGAGGAGGCACCGGTGCGCATTGGAAGTCGTTGCGTTATTGGCGAGGGCGCCATCTTGGTAGGTCCACTGAATATTGGCGACGGTGCCGTTATCAAACCGTACTCGGTGGTTATAAGGGATGTATTGGAAAACACTGTGGTTCATGGCGTTGTTCAACTAATGGAGATTCAAGAATGATTTTATTTGCCCCCAATCCAACCGGTTCCGGTCACAACATGCGCGCGCTGTCCATCGCTCAGGCGATCAAGAAACAGCGTCCGGACATGCCATTGACCGTGGCACTGGCTTCCTTGCAGCCGACCTTTACGCCGATGTTCGAAAAGTCTGGCGTAGAAGTTGTGGATATTGCCGGTCGTTTGGTCGATTACTCGAAAAAGAGCAACTTGTCGAAAGAACTCGACTGGAATAATTACATTGGCGGTTATATCGCCAATACCTTCTTGTCCGGCGAGCGGATTCTGTCTTACCTGGCGCTGATCGCCGAGTACAAGCCGACCGCTCTGGTGTCGGACTACAACATGGCCGCCTGCCTGGCCGCGATTTTCAGCGGCACGCCGCTGGTGTTCGTCACCGAGCGCTACGACTTCACCCTGTGTCAGCTGGAAGACCATGATCTGGCCGACGGCGGTTTCGAAGTCAACGCCCTGGAAATGGCACGGGCCCGCACCGCGCTGCACAGCCAGTTCAACTGGATGATCAATCAGAGCCAACTGGTGCTGACCGACAAACCGTATGTGGCCTCTCTCGATCAGGGCACACCGGTGGCCGAAGCGCTGGTCAGCGGCAAGGCGCATTTTGTCGGCCCGATGATCCGCGACATCAATGTGCAGACCGGTTTGAATGTGCGCGAGCAATTGAACCTCGGCGACTCGCCGTTCGTTGTGGCTTCGATCAGCGGCACCACGATGTTTGCCCAGAACAAGGACGCGCTGCTCGCCGCCTACCTCGACAGCTTCAAGGTCCTGCGCGAGCGCAATCCGGAACTGAAACTGGTGTTGCTGGGCCGTCAGGATATCCAGGCTCAGGACGGCGTCGTCTGCGTGCCGTACTACCCGGACTGGATGGGCCTGCTGCGTGAAGCCAGCCTGCTGATTTCGGCGCCGGGCTGGATCACCGTGACGGAAATCGCCGCACTGCAGATTCCAACGCTGTTCGTGCTGCCGTCCAAGTCCGAGTACCACGAACTCGAGGCGCTGCGCCGTCTGGAGCTGCTGGGTTTCCCGACGCATCTGGGCCACGACCGCGATGCGATCGTCGAACTGATCCAGGGCGAACTGGAAAAAGACACCGACGCTTCGACCTACTACGCACCGCATCAACAAGTGGCCGCGCCGGATGGCGAAGGTGCCGCCCGCGCCGCGACGCGCATCATCGAGTTGTGCCAGGGCAGCGTTGTGTCGCTGACCGAAAGCAAAGCCGCTTAACCTCAAGGAAGAGGGATTCACCATGTCACTGCATCCGCGGTTTCTATTTGATCAAGGCCTCAAGGACATCGACCACGGCGGTTTTTTCGCCGTGACCGATGCCAGTGGCGAGGTTGCGATTTCCAGCGACAAGCAGTTGCAGGATCAGGTCGCGGCGACGCTCTACCAGGCCGAGCACGGCGACGATGTCGAACTGCGTTTTGCCCATGACGGGCTGATGCGTTTGCACGATGCGTCGAATGGCGGTTTCCATGAGCTCGCCGACCGCTACTGGACGCCGCACGGCTCCGGACGCTGCCGCACGCTGGCGCTGCAACTGGACGCGCTGGCGGCGTTGATTGCCTATCAGCGCCGGGTGCCGCAGGACGCGGCGAACAATGCTGCGATCCACGGCCTGCTGGAAAAGGTTGAAGCGCTTTACGCCCGTTCCACAATCGCCGGCCTGTACAGCAGCGACTGGTCGACGCCGCTGGAGCTCGCGACTTCGATCGATCTCGACATCAGCGCCACGGCCTTGCTGGCGCGTATCGACAATCAGCCGTTGGGTCTCGGCTTGGTCGGGCACTTGCAGATTCATGCAGAAAACCTGATCGGCCGGGTGGCCGGCAGCGACAGCCAATCCTGTGTCGATGTGGCGCTGACCCGTTGCGGTGTGCGGGCTCAAGTCAGCCTGGTGCTGGCGCAACTGGCTGATACGCGGGACGACAATGCGTTGTCGAATCTGGCCCGCTCGTTCCTGCTGCAAACCCTGGCGCTGTTCCGCGATCCGGCGTACGGCGGGTATTGGGACCGGGTCGGGATCAACGGCAAAGTGCGTTGCGACTGGCACACCTCGTACAGAAATCACGAGTCGCCATTTCCGATCAAGACTGCCTACGACGTGGCGTTGCTGTTGCAGGCGATTCAGGCGTTGCCGTCCGGCGCGAGTGAAGCGGATCGTGCTTCGGTGACGGCAGCGTTGCTGGAGTTTCATGACGCCCGCAATGGCGGTCTGTTCATGGGCAAGGGCTATTTCTGGTCGACCCCGGATGACCCGACCGTGCCGTTCATTCGGCAGTTCTGGGCGCCGCCGCGTCAGCCGGGGATCTTCAGCATTGGCAACCTGACGTACCTGCCGTTGCACCTGAAAAGCCTGAAAACCCAGCTCGCCGCGGCCCACGCCTTGCAGTCCATCGAGCCGGCCGCTGCCGTTGCTCATCATGACGATGCGGCGTTGGTAAACCGTGAGCTGCAAGTGATCGATGGCGGTGGTGATGTGCAGCGCATTCATCCGAATGGCGTGCCGACCATTAATGTTGATCTGCAGCGTTATCTGGCGTGGCTGGCCAAGGCCCGGGCATCGAACGAAACGCCTTACGGGCTGACAGCCGAAACCGCGCCGCTGGGGTTCCGTGCCGACAAGACCTGGCAGGTGTTTTCCGGGTTGCATGTGATCTCGGACTTGCATGCGCTGGGTCTGCAAATCGAAAACAAGGCCTGCCTGATCGATTGCATCCGGGCCTCGCAAAACACCGACGGTGGATTCGCCGAGCAGCCGGGGCATCTGAGCGATGTGTTCGCCACCTACTGCGCGGTGTTGTCGCTGCGAGTGCTGGGCGCCTTGCCGAACGATATCGGCGGTTGCGTGCGTTACCTGCAAGCGTGTCAGAACCCGGACGGCGGGTTCGGCGATGTACCGGGTTTCGGCTCGGACATCTGGCACACCAATCTGGCGGTGCTGTCGCTACATGCGCTTGAAGCCAGGGCGCCGGACGAGCAGGGCGTGATGGCGTTTGCCTTGCGCTGCCGCTCGGTCGACGGCGGTTTCGCCAATAAGCCCGGGTATTCGCCGGACGCGTTTTCGGTGTACCGCGTGGTGTCGACGCTGTTCATTCTCAACCGACGCATCGTCGATGCCGAACAGACCGTCGCCTGGCTGCAAAAGCTGCAACTGGCCAACGGCTCGTTCCATTACCGGCCGGGCAAAGCGATCAGCCTGGTGGGCACTTACATGGCCATCGCGGCGATGTATCTGCTCGACGCGCAGCCGACGTATTTGCAGGAATCGAAAGACTGGATCGCTTCCCATCAGAAGCAGGACGGTGGATTCGGCCCGCTCAATGCGACCTCGGCGACCACCGACGAAAGCTTCGTCTGCATCCAGACGCTGCTGATTCTCGAACAAGGGCTGTCGCAATACTGGGTGGCGTTGTTGAACTGATCCGCACACAGCATCGAAGGACGTTAAGTCATCAATTTGCCAGGGGAGGCGCTGATGAAAATTTTAGTGACAGGGGGCGCGGGCTTCATTGGCTCGGCCGTGGTGCGGTTTCTGATTGAAGAGACCGAATGTGAAGTGATCAACGTCGACAAACTGACCTACGCCGGCAACCTTGAATCGCTGGCCGATGTGTCCGATTCGCCGCGTTACCGTTTCTGCCAGGTCGACATCTGCGACAAACCAGCGCTGGACGAACTGTTCGCGCGCCTGCAACCGGATGCTGTGATGCACCTGGCCGCCGAGTCCCATGTGGACCGCTCGATCGATGGCCCGCAAGCCTTCATCGAAACCAACATCGTCGGCACCTACACGATGCTCGAAGCGGCGCGTGGTTACTGGAATCGACTGGACGCGGCGCGACAGGCGGCGTTCCGTTTCCATCACATTTCCACCGATGAAGTGTATGGCGACCTGGAACCCGAAGATCCGGCGTTCACCGAGCGCACGCCGTATGCGCCAAGTTCGCCGTACTCGGCGACCAAGGCCGGTTCCGATCATCTGGTCCGCGCCTGGCATCGCACGTTCGGCCTGCCGGTGGTGATGAGCAATTGCTCGAACAATTACGGCCCGTATCACTTCCCGGAAAAACTGATTCCTCACGTCATTCTCAATGCGCTGCAAGGCAAGCCGTTGCCGGTTTACGGCGATGGCGCGCAGATTCGCGACTGGCTGTTCGTCGAGGATCACGCCCGCGCCCTGTATGCGGTGGTCACGCGCGGTGAGGTCGGGCAGACCTACAACATCGGCGGCCACAACGAGAAGACCAACCTGGAAGTGGTGCACACCCTGTGCGATCTGCTTGAGGCACGTGGTGCGGAAAAACCGGCGGGTGTCGCGCACTTCCGCGACCTGATCACCTTCGTCAAGGATCGTCCGGGCCACGACAAACGCTATGCCGTCGATGCCGGAAAAATCCACGCGATGCTGGGCTGGACGCCGCAGGAAACCTTCGAAAGCGGCATGCAGAAAACCGTCGACTGGTATCTGGACAACCGCGCCTGGTGGGTGCGGGTGATGTCCGGTGCCTACGCGCTGGAGCGCCTCGGCGAGCAACGCGAAGAAGCCCTCGTTGCCTGAACATTCAGTCATTCAAATCTCACTGCTTGAAAGGAAAAAAGCATGGCCAAGTACAAAGGAATTCTGCTGGCGGGCGGCGCCGGTTCGCGTCTGCACCCGATCACCTTGGGCGTCTCGAAACAGTCGCTGCCGGTGTATGACAAACCGATGATCTACTACCCGCTGTCGGTGCTGATGCTGGCGGAAATCCGCGAGATCCTGATCATCTCCACGCCGGAAGATCTGCCGGGCTTCCAGCGCATGCTCGGCGACGGCAGCCAGTTGGGCCTGAGCCTGAGCTACGCGGTACAACCGAGCCCGGACGGCCTCGCGCAGGCGTTCATCATCGGTCGCGAATTCGTCGGTGAAGACAACGTCTGCCTGGTGCTCGGCGACAACATTTTCTACGGCGCCGGCTTCGGTGAAACCCTGCTGCAAGCGGCGTCTCGTGATGAAGGCGCGACAGTGTTCGGTTACTACGTGGCCGATCCCGAGCGCTTCGGCGTGGTGGAGTTCGATGCTGCCGGCAAGGCCCTGAGCATCTGCGAAAAACCGAGCGATCCGAAGTCCAACTACGCCGTCACCGGCCTGTATTTCTACGACAACGAAGTGCTGCAGATTGCCGCCGACATCAAGCCGTCGCCGCGCGGTGAACTTGAGATTACCGACGTCAACAACGTCTACCTGCAACGCGGAAAATTGAACGTGTCGGTGATGGGCCGTGGCATGGCGTGGCTGGACACCGGCACCCACGATGCGTTGATGGAGGCGGGCAATTTCGTCCAGGCCATCGAGAAACGCCAGGGTCTGAAAATCGCCTGCCTTGAAGAGATCGCCTACAACAAGGGCTGGATCGACGACGCGCAATTGCTGGTGCACGCGGGCAGCATGAGCAAGACCGGTTACGGTCAGTATCTGGCGCGTTTGATCCACGATGATGTGGTGGTGGCGATGGATGCGCAGCGCCCGTTGAAAGGCGCTGCCTGATCCAGTGTGGGAGCGGGCTTGCTCGCTCCCACAGGTTCAGTGGCCGGTCACGCTGTCGAGTTGGGCAGCTTTGACCGTGGCGCTCGGTTCGGCCGAGAGGGTTTGCAAACGGGCCAGGCGATTGGCGTGAGTCGGCGCTTCGGCCGCCAGCGGGGAGCGGCGTTTGCGGGTTTCTTCACGCAGCACCGGCAACACTTCCTTGCCGAACATGTCGAGTTGTTCCAGCACGGTTTTCAGCGGAATGCCGCCATGGTCGAACAGGAACAGCTGGCGCTGATAGTCGCCGAAGTACTCGCGGAAGGTCAGGGTCTTGTCGATGATTTCCTGAGGGCTGCCAACGGCCAGCGGGGTCATTTCCATGAACTCCTCCAGGGATGGACCGTGGCCGTACACCGGGGCGTTGTCGAAGTAGGGACGGAACTCTCGGCGCGCATCCTGCGAGTTGCGACGCATGAAAATATGCCCGCCGAGACCGACGATCGCCTGCTCCGGCGTACCGTGACCGTAATGGGCAAACCGCGATCGGTAGAACTCGACCAGCGCCATGAAATGCTCACGGGGCCAGAGGATGTGGCTGGCGAAAAAACCGTCGCCGTAATACGCCGCCTGCTCGGCGATTTCCGGGGTGCGGATCGAGCCGTGCCAGACGAAGGGCGGCAGGTCATCGAGGGGCCGCGGGATCGAGGTGAAGTTTTTCAGCGGGGTGCGAAAGCGTCCGCTCCAGTTGAGGTCTTCTTCGCGCCAGAGCCGGTGCAGCAGGCGATAGTTTTCCATCGCCAGTGGCAGACCGTCGGCGATGCTCTTGCCGAACCAGGGATAGACCGGCGCGGTGTTGCCCCGGCCGAGCATCAGGTCCATGCGGCCGCCGCAGAGATTTTGCAGCAGCGAATATTCTTCGGCCAGACGCACCGGATCGTTGGTGCTGATCAGGGTGGTGGACGTCGACAGGATGATGCGTTGGGTCTTCGCTGCGATGTAGGCCAGCAGCGTGGTGGGAGAGGAGGTGATGAACGGGGGATTGTGGTGCTCACCGGTGGCGAACACGTCCAGTCCGATGTCTTCGGCCTTCTGCGCAATTTGCAGGGTGGCCTGGATGCGCTCGGATTCGCTGGGGGTACGGGCGTTGGTAGGGTCTTGTGTGACGTCGCCAACGGTGTAGATCCCGAATTGCATAAAGCCTCCTTGCCTTGGGTAAAGGTGTGTTTGAAACCCTTGCTGCGAAGAATGAATCATCGCGGCACTTGAAATGTACGCCTGTACACGTACAATCGCAAACATGGGTCATTGCACAAACGGATTTGAAGACCTCACCGAGAGAGGAACGCGACATGGAACTGGGATTTATCGGTCTGGGCACGATGGGCGCACCGATGGTGCTGAACCTCCTGAAAGCCGGGCATCGGGTCCGCGTGTGGAATCGTTCGTCGGCACCGCTGGAAGCACTGGCTGCGGCCGGCGCCGAAGCTGTCGAGACACCGGCACTGGCGGCGCAGGCCGAGGTGCTGATTTCGATGCTCGGCGATGACACGGCAATCCGCTCGGTGTTCTTCGACGCCAAGGCGCTGGACGGTCTGCGGGCCGGCAGCGTTCACGTCAACATGTCCACGGTGTCCGTGGCGCTGGCCAAAGAACTGGCGGCCGTGCATGAAGCACGCGGCGTCGGTTACGTGTCGGCACCGGTGCTGGGGCGGGTCGATGTGGCGGCCGCTGGCAATCTGAACATTCTCGCCTCCGGGCCCGCCGAAGCACTGGCCCGGGTGCAGCCGCTGTTCGATGTGCTGGGGCGCAAGACCTGGAAGTTCGGCGACACGGCTGAAGTGGCCTGCGCCGCCAAACTGTCGGCCAACCTGATGATCGCCTCGGCAATCGAATCCATGGCCGAAGCCTCGACCCTGGCCGGCGGCTACGGCATCAGTCGCGAGGCGTTCATCGAAATGATCACTTCGACCCTGTTCGCCGTGCCGGTCTATCAGGGCTACGGCAAGCTGATGGTCGATGAAACATTCGAGCCGGCCGGTTTCAAATTGTCGCTGGGTCTCAAGGATGTACGCCTGGCGCTGGAAGCCGGTGAAGCGGCGCAGGTGCCGCTGCCTTTTGCCAGCGTGTTGAAGGACAACCTGCTGGACGGCATGGCCCATGGTCAGGCCGATCAGGACTGGGCCTCACTGTCGAAAGTCAGTGATCGGCGCGCCGGCGTGAAGTAATCAAAAAGATTCAAGCAACGTAACTTGTTCGCAAGTTACGTTGGCCTCTTGCGCCTTGCGTAATTGTCGGACAGTGATTGCTCTTTTATTGGGAAATGAAAGAAGTCTGATAATAGTGCTTGTCAAATGTACGACTGTAGACGTACATTTTTATCGGGGTTTAACAACAATAAAAAGTTCTGTCTGTTTTTTCGTCTGCTGATCGTAAATAAATAATAGCTAGGAGCCGTTATGAAAAATCTAATGCAATGGAACAGCCTTCCCTCCGAATCCAATGAATGGCTCGAGAAGGTGCGTGCACTGAATCCGCTGATTATTCAGCACCGCGATTACAGCGAGCAGACCAATGCGACGCACAAGGATGTGATGTCCCGATTCTTCAAGGATGGTTTTGGCCGCACCTCGGTGTCCAAGGCGTTTGGCGGGTCCCAGGTCGATATCCAGACCACCTCGGCCCTGCTGCTGGAATTCGCCCGGTTTGACGCCTCGCTGTCCTGGCAGCTGGCGGTGCAGGTGGCGATGGGACGCCTGTCGGATTACCTGCCGGAAGCCACTTCCGAAGCGATCTACAACCACTGCGACGGTTTCGTGATCGGCGCCATCCACTCCGGCGGCGAAGCGCTACCGATGGGCGACGAGTACCTGCTGAGCGGCAAATGGGCGTTCGCCAGTGGCTCGGCCCACGCCGACTGGCTGGTTTGCACCGCCACCGTCAAAGGCACCGAAAACAACACCACTCCCGAAGTGCGGATGTTCTTCGTGCCCGCCAGCCAGTGCACCATCCTGCCGACCTGGGACACCCTGGGCATGCGCGGCACCGGCAGCCATCACTTCCAGTGCTCCAGCGTGATCGTCCACAAGTCCTTCTCGCTGGACGTCGAAACCCTCAAGCAATCTCCCGAAGCGCGCAGCTCCCGGGCCTATGCCACCGGTTACTACGAGTTCGGCACCCTGGCGGCGATGTCCACCGTGCTGGGCGTGGCCCGCGCTGCGGTCGACCATTTCCGCAACGACCGCGCCGTGAACACCGATCCGGGTCTGGAAGGGGTGATCTTCGAGAAGACCGGTCGCGCCATCTCCTCGGTACACACCGCACAACTGCTGCTGGAAGATGCGATCCACCAGGTGATCAACCGCGGTGAAACCATCGGCGAACCGGTCAGCGCCCGCGTCGGTCTGGCAGCCTCGGTGCTGACCGAGAACTCGGTCAATGCGGTCAACCAGATCTACTCGATGGCCGGTTCAAAAGCCGTCTACAAGTCGCACTTCCTGGAGCGTTGCTTCCGCGATATCCACACCGGGTCGAAGCACTTCACGTTGTCGCCTTTGAACTTGCACGGTATCGGCAAGTACTACCTGGATAAAACCAACGTACTGGCCGCGGCGTAACAGCGGATAAATAAAGCGGGCGCGTTTACAAGTGAAAATTCACAGGGATCGATAACGCGCCCGCCTTGAGTTGCACCTTTATTTTCTTAAAACTCAAACTTTTGTGCTCGCAGCAAAGAGTCAAGGGAGTGCCACATGCTTGCTCGAAACATTATCAAGTCGCTGATCTTTATTATTCTTGTGGTGGTGTTATCCGCTGCACTGGGCTGGCGTTTCTGGTCGCCGCCACCGGCGGCGGCCGAGCAACGGATCCCCAGCACCCGGGTCGGTCTGGCCGTGGTCAAGAAACAACCCTACACCTACTACCTCGAAGCCATCGGCAAACTCGAAGCTCAGCGCCAGGTGCTGGTGTCGGCTGAAGTCAGCGGCAAAGTGGTGGACATCGATTTCGAGTCGGGCGATGAAGTGAAGGCGGGGCAAGTGCTGCTCAAGCTCAACGATGCGCCGGAGCAAGGCGAACTGGTACGCCTGAAAGGCGAGTACGAATCGGCCAAGGCGCAGTTTGCCCGGGTCCAGGAGCTGGCCAAGACCGGCGCCGAAAGCCGTCGCGCCTTCGACAGTGCCCGCGCTCAATATGACGCGGCCAAAGGCGACATGGAGCGCATGCAAGCGCAGATCGCCCAACGGCACATTCGTGCGCCGTTCGCCGGCACCCTCGGCATTCGCCAGGCGCATCTGGGCCAGTATCTGCAGGCCGGTAGCGCGGTGGCGACCCTGACGGATCCGGGCCTGCTGCGCGTCAACTTCACCCTCGCCGAGCGCGATGGCTCGCAAGTGCAACTGGGCCAGACCGTGCAGGCCAAGGTCGATGCCTGGGGGGACGTGACCTTCGCCGGCAAGATCGTCGCGGTCGATCCGCAGATCAACCAGTCCCACACCATCAACGTTCAAGCGGTCATCACCGACACGCAAAAACGCCTGCGTCCCGGCATGTATGCACGGGTCTCGGTGACCCTGCCGCAGACCGCCGAGCTGCTGATTCCGGAAACCGCGATCACCTACAACGCCTACGGCGAGAGCGTGTTCTCGGTCTACACCGACGAGGCCGGCGTGCAGAAGGTCAAGCGCGAAAGCATCAAGGTCGGCGAGCGCCGCGATGGCTGGGCGGTGGTCGACAAGGGCCTGACCGAAGGCGTGCAAGTGGTGACGTCCGGCCAGCTCAAACTCCACGACGGCGTGGCGGTGGAAGGCGTGCCGGACACGATTGCTCTTAAACTCAGTGGGCTGGAAAAATGAATTTCACCGACCTCTTTCTTCGCCGCCCGGTGCTGGCCGTGGTGGTCAGCACGCTGATCCTGCTGTTCGGGGTACGCGCGCTGATGAACCTGCCGATCCGCCAGTACCCGATGCTGGAAACGTCGACCATCACGGTCACGACCCAGTATCCCGGCGCTTCTTCGGAACTGATGCAAGGCTTCGTCACCCAACCGATCAGCCAGGCCGTAGCCTCGGTCGAAGGCATCGACTATCTGTCGTCGGCCTCGACCCAGGGCCGCAGTCAGGTGACGATCCGCATGGCGCTCAACAGTGACTCCATCGCGGCGCTGACCGAGGTCATGGCCAAGGTCAACCAGATCAAATACCGCTTGCCGAAGGACGCGTACGACCCGGTGGTGGAGCGCACTTCCGGCGGCTTCACCAGCGTTGCCTATGTCGCGTTCGCCAGCTCCAACCTGACCATTCCGGAGATGTCGGACTACATCTCCCGCGTCGTCGAGCCGATGTTCGCCGGCATCGAAGGCGTGGCCAAGATCAACATCATGGGCGAGCAGAAACTGTCCATGCGCCTGTGGCTCGATCCGCAGCGTCTGGCCGGATACGGCATGACCGGGCAGGACGTTTCGGCGGCCATCGAGGGCAACAACTTCCAGGCAGCACCAGGTCAGGTCAAAGGCCTGTACGTGGTCAGCAACCTGCGGGTCAACACCGACCTGAACAGCGTCGAAGACTTCCGCGACATGGTGCTGCGCAACGACAACGGCCACATTATCCGTGTGCGTGACGTCGGCACTGTGGAACTGAACGCGGCCTCCACCGACACCAGCGGCGCGATGAGCGACGTACCGGCGCTGTTCCTCGGCCTGGACGCCGCACCGACCGGCAACCCGCTGGTCATCGTCAAACGCGTGCGTGAATTGCTGCCGCAGATCCAGGAAACCCTGCCACCGGGCGTGACCGTGCAGATCCCGTTCGAAGTGGCGCACTTCATTCAGTCGTCGATCGACGAGGTGAGCTACACCCTGCTCGAAGCGCTGGTGATCGTGGTGCTGGTGATTTACCTGTGCCTCGGCACGTTCCGCACCGTGCTGATTCCGCTGGTGACCATTCCGCTGTCGATGCTCGGCGCGGCGATGCTGATGCAGATGTTCGGCTTCAGCCTCAACCTGCTGACCTTGCTTGCCATGGTGCTCGCCATCGGGCTGGTGGTGGACGACGCCATCGTCGTGGTGGAAAACGTTCACCGTCACATCGAAGAGGGCAAGACGCCGTTCGACGCGGCACTGATCGGTGCCCGTGAAGTGGCCGGGCCGGTGGTCGCGATGACCTTCACCCTGGCGGCGGTGTACGCGCCGATCGGTTTGATGGGCGGCCTCACCGGCACGCTGTTCAAGGAGTTCGCGCTGACCCTGGCCGGTGCCGTTGTGATCTCCGGCATCGTCGCGCTGACCCTGTCGCCGATCATGAGTACCCGTCTGCTGGACGCGAAAACCAGCGAAGGCTTCATGGCCGTTAAGGCGGATCGTTTCTTCCAGTATCTGTCCCGTCGCTATGGCGCTCTGTTGGGCGGTTCGCTGGCACGTCGCTGGATTAGCCTGAGCGTGGCGCTGGTGATCTTCTTCAGCCTGCCGTTCCTTTATCGCTCGGCACAGACCGAACTGGCACCGCTGGAAGACCAGAACATCCTGCTGACCGCGATCAAGGCGCCGCAGCACGCCAACCTGAATTACCTCGAAGCCTACGCCCACGAGCTGTACAAGACTTTCAACGAAATCCCCGAGGGCTACAGCAACTGGGTGGCGAACGGCTCCGACGGTCTGTCCAACAGCGTCGGCGGGATCAACCTGGTGGACTGGGAAAAACGCGGCCGCGACGCCAACACCATCCAGCCTGACTTGCAGGCGCGGGTGAACCAGATCGAAGGCACGAGCATTTTCGTGTTCCAGATGCCGCCGTTGCCGGGCTCCACCGGTGGCCTGCCGGTGCAGATGGTGATCCGTAGCGATCAGGAATACCTGGCGCTGTACAACGTGATGGATCAGCTCAAGCAGGCGGCGCAAGCCAGCGGTCTGTTCGCGGTGGTCGACAGCGATCTGGACTTCAACAACCCGGTGGTGGAAATCCAGGTTGACCGGGCCAAGGCCAACGCCCTGGGCATCCGCATGCAGGACATCGGCGAAACGCTCAACAGCTTGATCGGTGAGAAGTACGTCAATCGGTTCTCGTTCCATGGTCGCTCCTACGACGTGATCCCGCAGTCGGTGTCGGCGGATCGCCTGACCCCGGAAACCCTGAAGCTGTATTACGTGAAGGACCAGAAGGGCAATCCGGTGCCGCTGTCGACGCTGGCCACCCTCAGCGTCAAGGTCGAGCCGAACCGCCTGACCCAGTTCAACCAGCAGAACTCCGCCACGTTCCAGGCCATTCCGGCGCCGGGCGTGACATTGGGTGATGCGGTGGGCTTCCTGCAGAAGCAATCGGAAGGTTTCCCCGCCGGCTTCAGTTTCGACTGGCAGTCCGACGCCCGCCAATACGTGCAGGAAGGCAACAGCCTGGCGTTCACCTTCGGCCTGGCCCTGGTGATCATCTACTTGGTGCTGAGCGTGCAGTACGAGAGCTTCCGCGACCCGTTCATCATTCTGATCAGCGTGCCGCTGTCGATCTGCGGGGCTCTGGTGCCGCTGGCGCTGGGCATGACCTCGATGAACATCTACACCCAGATCGGCCTGATCACGCTGATCGGTCTGATCAGTAAGCACGGGATCCTGATGGTCGCATTCGCCAACGAGTTGCAGCGCCAGCAAGGCATGGACCGTGTGCAAGCGATCCAGCACGCCGCGCAGGTGCGTCTGCGGCCGATCTTGATGACGACTGCGGCAATGGTGGTCGGTCTCGCGCCGTTGTTGTTCGCCAGCGGTGCCGGCGCCAACAGCCGCTTCGGCCTGGGCCTGGTGATTGTGGTGGGGATGCTGATCGGCACCTTGTTCACCCTGTTCATTCTGCCGTCGGTGTACACGCTGCTCAGTTCGATCAAGCAACCGAGCCACGCACCCGAAGCCGAACCGGCCGGTGTGCCGCAACCCATCCTGTGAGGACGTGACATGCATTCGATTACACGTTTGATGCTGGCGCCGCTGGCGGCGTCCATCCTGTTGGCGGCGGGTTGTGTGAACTACGCCGGGATCGATCATCAGGGCAAATTGCTGGCGGTCGCCGATGCGCCGTCCGACAGCCTGAAAGACAAACTGCCGCCAGCCCAATGGCCGCGTGCGGACTGGTGGACATCGCTGGGCGATCCACGCCTGGGCGCGTTGATCGAAGAGGCGTATGCCAGCAACCCGGACTTGCAGGAAGTCGCTGCCCGGGTGGCCAAGGCCAACGCATTTCTCGACCTGCGCGATGCCGAACGCTATCCCGAAATGGACGCGTCGGCGGGTGTCACTCGCGGTCGGCTGTCGCGCTTCGAGGACTACAGCGGCGAGGGCCACAAGTACTTCACCGCACGTAATCTGGCGGTGAATTTCAGCTACACCTTCGACCTCTGGGGCGGCCAGCGCGCCGCCTGGGAATCGGCGCTCAACAGCGCACGAGCGGCGGAAGTCGATCTGCAATCGTCGCGGCTGATTCTCGCGACAAACGTGGTCAAGGCCTACAACCAGTTGGCGTATGCATGGCAGGTGTCGGAGCTCAATCAACGGGATCTGGAACGCCTGAGCAAACTGGTGGACCTGACGGATTCACGTTACGGCTCGGGCCTCGACAACCTGTCGCAACTCAAGCAGGTGCAGAGTCTCAAGGCGCGTTCGGAATCGACCCTGATCGGCGCCAACGAAGACATCGAAATTGCTCGTCTTCAACTGTCGGCGCTGATCGGCAAGGGCGTTGACCGTGCGCACACCCTTGAGCGGCCATCAAATCTGCAAGCGAGTGTGGTGGCTTTGCCGGCGCAGTTGCCGGCTCAACTGTTGGGCCGTCGTCCGGACATCGTCGCTGCGCGTTGGCGAGTGGAGGCCGAGACTAAAAACGTCGAGGCGGTGAAGACCACGTTCTACCCGAACATCAACCTGGTGGCAGCGGCGGGTTCCCATGCGCTGACCGGCGATGCGCTGTTCGCCGGGGTCAGCAAGTTCTGGAATGTGGCGCCGACGGTGTCGCTGCCGATCTTCGATGCCGGGCGTCTGCGCTCGGATCTGAAAGCCGGCAATGCCGAGCTCGACAGCTCCATCGCGCAGTACAACCGAGTGCTGAATTCGGCCCTGCACGAAGTGGCAATTTCGGTGACGCAGCTGCGTTCTTTCGAGCAGCAGATCGTCGTGCAGCGCGATGCCTGTTCGATAGCGCAGTCCTCTTACGATCTGTCGCAGTCGCGCTACAAGGCCGGGGAGGACACGTTCCTCGATGCGCTGAACATCGAGCAGCAATTGATCCAGGACGAAATGCGCCTGGCCTTCCTCAACAGCAAGCACATCGACAGCTCGGTTTCGTTGATGGCGGCGCTGGGCGGCGGGTTCCAGGCGCCCGCGCTGGAGACAGCGCAGAGCAGCGATTTGTAGTTGTTTTGCGGGACGCCGCCTTCGGGGCGGCTGTCGCGGGGAAAAAGCATCTTGTGTATAGTCTTACTGTTCTCGTATAGACGAATACAAGCCGGATTTTTCCCGCCTATATCATCAAGGGTACCTACCTATGAACGTCCCGAATCATCCCAATCAGGATCAGATCCTTCTGGAAAATGTGCTGAACGCATTGGGAAGCCCGCTACGCCTGACCGTGTTGAAAGTGTTGTCCGATGGCCAGGAGCATCCGTGCGGCCGGATCCTCAAGGGCGCATCGAAGTCGACCATGACCCACCATTGGCGGGTACTGCGCGACAGCGGCCTGATTTGGCAGCGCCCTTACGGTCGGGAAAACCTGCTGTCCCTGCGTCGTGAAGACATGGACGTGCGTTTTCCGGGATTGCTCGACTCGCTGCTGTCGGCGGTCAAGACCGATGAACAGACCATCAGCGTCATCAGCAAACACGAAGTGACCGAAGAAAACGGAGCCGAGTGACAGACACCGCCGGTGAAGGGTTGGCCTTCCACGGCAACCAACAATTCACCATCACCAGGAAGGTGTGAGCGGGTATGGATACAAGTCATTACTGGTCATCGCGACCGCTGTCGGAATTGACCGGCTCCGAGCATCACTGGCTGTTTTTGCCCGGGGCACTGACCCCACGTCTGAAAGCCATGGGCGATTATTCAATCGAAGTCGTCGAGCAGTCCCATGGCCCGCTCAATCCTGAAGAAGCGCAAGCGCTGAACGTGCCGCCGTCGACCATCGGTTGGGTGCGCGAAGTGGTGATGAAGCTCGATGGCGAAGCCTGCGTCACCGCGCGCAGCCTGACCAGCATGCCGGCACTGAATGGCGACTGGGCGGATCTGAACGGCTATGGCCGTCGACCGCTGGCCGAGATTCTCTATACCTCGGAGCAGACCCTGCGCGAGCCTTTCCAGTGCGCCTTGCTGTCCCCCGGCGCACCGCTGGCGGCGCTGTCCTATCGCTTCGCGCCACAGGCCAAACGTCTGCTGGCCCGGCGTTCGCGTTTCACCCGCAATGGCTCGGCGCTGCTGGTCAGCGAGTGCTTTTTGCCGGCGTTCTGGGCACGGGTTGAATACGCTCAGGCGCTCAAGTCGGCCTGACAAAATGAAACCTGCGGGAGTGAACGCCCGCAGGTTTTTTTTCGCCGTTTTTTCAGAGCCGGATCACCGCTTCGATCTGCTTGATGGCCGGCGTCAGCGCCTGCGCAAGTTCCTCGGCTTTCGAGGTCGGGCGCATGGTTCTCGACGAACGCAGAAACAACGGATCATCGAACCGCTTGCGCAGCCGTGCCAGCGATCCGCTGATGGCGGGTTGTTTGACGTGCAGGCGCTCGGCCGTGCGCGACACGCTGCGTTCGCGGAACAGCACCAGGAAAATGATGATCAGGTTCAGGTCGATATCCGCGAAGTTGTCTTCATTGAATAGCATGGTTACATCCCTGTCATGACCCGCCGACCGGCTTCAGCCGAGGCCGGCGGGTGTCTGGATCACTGCTCGGGTGCCAGGCGCAGTTCGTCGTTCAGACGGTAGTAACTGCGGTTGAAATAGACCAGGCCTTCCGTGGCCTCGCTGTGTTGCTGCAGTTCGAGGATTTCACAGTAGAAGATGCTGTGGGTGCCGACCTCGTCGACCTTGCTGACCCTGCAATCGAGGCTGACCAGCGCTTCTTCGATCACCGGAGAACCGGTCTTGAGTGTCTGGCAATTCACGCTGGAAAAACGCTCCTGCATGCTCAACTGCCGATTGGCGAACGCGCCGGACGTTGACTGGTGATCACCGGTCAGGACGTTCACGCACAGCACGCCATTGGTCTTGAAATGCTCGTGATTGGACGACGAGCGATTGACGCACACCAGCAGCGTGGGCGGTGAATCCGTCACGCTGCACACCGCCGACGCGGTAAAGCCGAAACGCCCCGCAGGGCCATCGGTCGTGACGATGGTGACGGCACTCCCCAGCATCGCCATCGCATTACGAAACTCCGTTGAATCAACCATCGCGTCACCTCATTCCATGTAGGTTTAATGGAGCCGATCCGTTCTTCCTTGTCCGTTGTCGTTGTGCGAAAACGGGTATCGGGCAACACGTTCGCTCTGGCGATATAGTACGTATGTATACGTACCTTGCAAGCTATTCCTTGTGCTTATTTTGTGGGCGATACGCTCGACAGGCATTGCTGTTGCGCGTGTTCCAGGCTGGCCTCCAACGCGGTCAGTTCCTCTTGTTGTTGCGTGAGTTTCAGCAGCTGCGCCGCGATTTCCTTTTGCTTGTCGGCAATCGCGCGGCGGGCTTTTTCGTAGGGTGACAATTCCGGTTGGCCGGCAAAGATCGCCTGCAATTCCCTGAGGCGAAAACCCAGCGCCTGCGCGCATTTGATAAAGCTCAGCAGTTCGACCGTCTGCGGGTCGTAGACCCGGTATTTGCCCTGGCGCGGGGCCTCGGGCAGCAGGCCGATCGACTCGTAATGGCGGATGGTTTTGATCGTGGTTCCCGAACGCTGTGCGGCCTGGCCGATGTACATGTGCAAATCCCTTTTCTCCGTCAGCGGGCCCGAGCACCAATAGCGGAAAACTCAATGGCGGGCAATCGATCCGGCCTGCTTCAGCCAGGTTTCGCGCTGATGGTCGCTGGCGCCGAGCACTGGCCCGAAGGTCAGCGTCCGGCGTGGTTCGATACCGCAGAACGCCAGTGTGTTCCTGCGCACTTCATGCAAGCCGGGCATGCGGTAGATCCAGCGGTAATACCAGGGCGGGGTGTCCATGGTGACCAGCAAATGGGCGCTGCGACCGTGCAGGAGTTTGTCGGGAAACGCTTTGCCCTCGCGATATTTGAACGCGAAGCCGGGGAGCAGGACCCGGTCGAAAAAGCCTTTGAGCAGAGCCGGAAGTCCACCCCACCAGATCGGGTAGACCAGCGTCAGGTGTTCGGCCCACAGCAAGTCGGCCTGAGCCTGGAGCAGATCCGGTTCAAGGGCCTGAACCTGGCGGTAACCTTCGCGCAGGACCGGGTCGAAATCGAGTTGGCCGAGGGCGATTTCCCGCACTTCGTGCCCGGCCTCGCGGGCCGATTTTGTGTAGCGTCCGGCCAGTGCCGCGCAGAAACTTTCGCTGGATGGATGGCCGAGAATCAACAAAATCCGCTTGCCCATCATGACTGCCCCTGAGGAAGAAACCGCAAGGGTAAAGTCTGCCCCTCAGGGCAGAGTCAAGGCGTCGAGCAACGCGCGGGCATAGGCGGGGAGGGCGGCGAAGTCGCGGGCGCACAGCAACAGTTTGCGCCTGGCCCAGCCTTCATGCATTGGCAGGGTCTTGAAGGCTTGCGGCGTGGCGCGCTGAACCGCCGCCAGCGGCACGATGCCCAGACCGGCACCTCGGGCCACCATGCGCATCACCCCGTCGAAACCATCGGCGCGAATACGGATCTGCATCCGCGAGCCGCTGTGGAGGGCCTGTTCTTCCAGGTACACCGCCAGCGCGCTGTCGACGTGCAGCCCGACAAAGTCGTGGCGCAGGGCGTCGCTGAAGCTGACATTGGTCGCGTCAGACAGTGGATGCTCTGGAGGCAGAATCAGCACCAGCGGATCATCGCGAAAGGCTCGGGTCTGCAAGTCGCTGGTGTCGATTGCATCGGACACAATGCCCAGATCCGCCGCGCCCTGACGCAAGGCATGCGTGATGCGGGCGCTGGGCAGTTCCTGCAGATCGATGTCGAGATTGGGATGCTCGCGCAGAAAATCCGCCAGCACCTCCGGCAGGTATTCGCTGAGTGCCGTGGTGTTGCACAGCAGACGCACCTGGCCTTTGACGCCGCGCGCGTACTCGGCCAGATCCTGTTGCAGACGTTCGGCTTGTTGCAGCATCACCCGCGCATGTTGCGCCAGGGCTTTGCCGGCCGGCGTCGGCGTGACACCACGGCGCCCGCGCTCAAGAAACTCGGTGCCCAGCGACGCTTCCATCGCCCGAATCCGCGCACTGGCCGCCGCCAGCGACAGATGACTGCGCGCAGCGCCGGCGGTGATGTTGCCGCTGTCGAGAATGTGCAGGTACAGGCGCAGGTCGGTGAGGTCGAAGTGCATGGGACAGCCTCAATATCAGTGGTGTTAGTCCCGACGCCTTCGCGGGCAAGCCCGCTCCCACAGGTCCGATGTCGAACACAAGTTCTGCGTACAACACAAACACTGTGGGAGCGGGCTTGCCCGCGAAGAGGCCAGCGGCCGCGAAAAATAAACAAGACTCTTGTATAGGGAGAGGCTGCCTCAGTGTATGACAGATTTTCAGTTCACCCGCGCAGGCGCAAAGTGTGGCCATGAACGCACTCGCAGATTTCTATCAAAACCTCGGTCTGACCCTGTCATTGCTGGTGATTGCGACCTTCGTTGTCGCCGGCATGATCAAGGGCGTGATCGGTCTCGGCCTGCCCACCGTTGCCATGGGTTTGCTCGGTCTGGCTATGGCACCGTCGCAGGCTGCGGCGTTGCTGATCATCCCGGCGACCCTCACCAACGTCTGGCAACTGGCGTTCGGCGGGCATTTGCAGGGGCTGGTGAAACGCTTGTGGCCGATGCTGCTGGCGATCTTCCTCGGCACGGCCATCGGCACTTTGTGGATCGGCATGGCTGGCGGGCATTGGGTGGTGCGTGGGCTCGGCGCGGCGTTGTTGCTCTATGCGCTGAGTGGATTGTTTTTGCCGACGCTGAGTGTCAGTCGCCGCCATGAACCGTGGCTCGGTCCGCTGTGTGGCGTGATCACCGGCGTCGTCACATCGGCCACCGGTGTGTTCGTGATTCCCGCCGTTCCGTACATGCAGGCCCTGGGCTTGAGCCGCGATGAACTGGTGCAGGCGCTGGGCCTGTCCTTCACCGTGTCGACCCTGGCATTGGCCGGTGGATTGCTCTGGCGCGGGTCGCTCGGCGGTGCGGAATTGAGCGCTTCGCTGCTGGCACTGATCCCGGCAGTACTCGGCATGTTGCTCGGCCAATGGCTGCGTCAGCGCATCAGTGCCGTGCTGTTCAAGCGGGTGTTTTTCATCGGTCTGGGCGCACTCGGCGCCCATCTGCTGATCAGCGGTTAGCGGACGACGCGCTGAGCATTTCAATCGGGCGGATATCGAAATCCCGCTCCAGATACTCCATGCGCTGCGCGAGAAACTGCTGCATGTGCGGCAGGTTCGAGTGCACGTCCAGATGCGCCTGGCTTTCCCAGATCTCGTAGAAAATGAACAGGCTCGGGTCTTCCTTGTCGCGCAGCATGTGGTACTCGATGCAGCCGGGTTCGGCGCGGCTCGGTTCGACGTAGGCGCGGAAAAACGCTTCGAAAGCCTCGGCTTTTTCCGGGCGGGTCTTGGCGTGCAGGATGAAACCCTGGCGTTCGCTCATCGCAAAAAACTCCTCAGATTCAGATGGCGGCCAATCCTAAGGCAATAATCGGCGTTCGATTCGTGCGTTTTACTCAAATGAATTTTGCGCAATCGGTGCTTATTCCGCGCGAGGCGGATCGTTAATCTGCCGCCATTCAATTTTTCCCCTTCTCCATCCAGCGCTCTGCGCTGCGCATCGGAATCCGATCGAGGCTCTCCCATGAAAAAAGTGCTGTTGCTCAATGGCGGTAAAAAATTCGCCCACTCCGACGGTCGCTACAACACCACCCTGCACGAAGCGGCGCTGAGCGTGCTGGATCGTGGCGGTGTCGACGTCAAGACCACCTTCATCGACGAGGGTTATGACATCGCCGAAGAAGTCGCCAAATTCCTCTGGGCCGACGTGATCATTTATCAGATGCCGGGCTGGTGGATGGGCGCGCCGTGGACCGTGAAAAAGTATATCGACGAAGTCTTCACCGAAGGCCACGGCAGCCTCTACGCCAGTGACGGTCGCACCCGTTCCGACGCATCGCAGAAGTACGGCAGCGGCGGTCTGATCCACGGCAAGCAATACATGCTGTCGCTGACCTGGAATGCACCGCAGCAGGCGTTCGATGACCCGACCGACTTCTTTGAAGCCAAAGGCGTGGACGCCGTTTACTTCCCGTTCCACAAGGCCAACGAGTTTCTTGGCATGACCGGCCTGCCGACGTTCCTCTGTGTGGACGTGATGAAACGCCCGAACATCGAAGCGGATGTGGCGCGATACGAGCAGCATCTGACCGAGGTGTTTGGCCTCAAGGCCTGACGCTCGGCTACTATCGAAGGCCTGAGCTTGCGCAGCAGGCCTTTCGATTCGAGGACACCCGTGAAAGCCAGATCCGATGAGTTGCAGATTTTCGTCTGCGTGATCGAATGCGGTTCGATCTCCGCCGCCGCCGAGCAGGTCGGACAGACGCCGTCGGCGGTCAGCCGCACGCTGTCGCGGCTGGAAGCCAAGCTCGACACCACGCTGATCAACCGCACCACCCGGCGCATGGACCTGACCGAGGAGGGCAAGTATTTCTTCGAACAGGCCAAGCTGATCCTCGATCAGATGGACCAGCTCGAAGAGCGCCTCTCTTCGCGCCAGCAGACGCCATCAGGACGGCTGCGCATCAACGCCGCATCGCCGTTCATGCTCCACGCCATCGTGCCGTACATCGACGAATTCCGGCGGCTGTACCCGGACATCCAGCTCGAACTCAACAGCAATGACCTGATCATTGACCTGCTGGAACAAAGCACCGACGTCGCCATCCGCATCGGCACCCTCGCCGATTCGACGTTGCATGCCCGCTCGCTGGGTTGCAGTCCGCTGCTGATCGTCGCCAGTCCCGCCTATCTGGAAAAACACGGCGCGCCGCTGCAAGTGGCCGATCTCAGCGAACACACCTTGCTCGGCTTCACCCAGAACGAAGGCCTCAACCAGTGGCCGCTGCGTTACGTGCACGGCGACCGCTGGCCGATCACCCCGGCGATCAGCGCCTCCAGCGGCGAGACGGTTCGCCATCTGGCGCTGGAAGGCCAGGGCATTGCCTGCCTCTCGCACTTCATGACCATCGACGACATTCGTGCCGGGCGCCTCAAGGTGCTGCTGGCGGAATTCAACAGCGGTTATCGACAGCCGATCAACGCGGTGTACTACCGCAACTCGCAGTTGGCGCTGCGCATTCAGTGTTTCCTCGACTTCATCCAGAGCAAACTGGCGGCTTACGCCAGCGCCGATTTCAAAGGCTGATTCGTGATCCCTGCGCAACAGTGATTTGGTTGTGGGCGGGTTTTTCCACCGAGCTCGGCGGTCGATACTCGTTGCATCACTTACTCACGCAGGGAGTTTCTCCATGAACGTATTCGTCACCGGCGCTGCAGGTTTTATCGGCGGCTCCATCGCCACCGGTCTGGTCCAGGCCGGCCACACCGTCACCGGTCTGGTGCGCAGCGCCGAACAGGCCAATGAGCTGAAAGCACTGGGCATCACCCCGGTAATCGGCACCCTCGACGACAACGCATTGCTGGCCGAACAGGCCCGCGCCGCCGACGCCGTGATCAACGCCGCCAGCAGCGACCATCGCGGCGCCGTCGAAGCCTTGCTCGATGCCCTGCGCGGCTCGAACAAAGTGTTCCTGCACACCAGCGGTTCGAGCATCGTCGGCGATGCGTCGGGCGGCAAATCCAGCGACGTCATCTACTTCGAAGACAACCTGCCGGAGCCGACCGTCGACAAGGCTGCACGGGTGGCCATCGACAACCTGATCCTCGCGGCAGCGAAGGACGGCGTGAACTCGGCCGTCATCTGCAATACCCTGATCTACGGCCACAGCCTGGGCGTCAATCGCGACAGCGTGCAACTGCCGCGCCTGCTGAAACAGGCGCGCAAAAGCGGCGTAGTGCGCCACGTCGGCACCGGGCAGAACATCTGGTCCAACGTGCACATCGAAGACGTAGTTTCGCTGTACCTGCTGGCCCTGACCAAAAACGTCCCGGGCACCTTCTATTTCGCCGAAAGCGGCGAAGCGTCGTTCATCGACATGACCACCGCCATGGCCCAGGCCCTGAACCTCGGCGAGCCACAAGACTGGCCCCTGAAAGACGCCGAAGCCGAGTGGGGCTACGAAATGGCTAACTACGGCCTCGGCTCCAACAGCCGCGTACGCGGCAAACACGCCCGCGAACTGCTGGGCTGGGCGCCGAAGCGTACGTCGGTGGTTGAATGGATTCGTAACGAAATGGTGTGAGTCCACGCTGAAAAGGTGACGCCCCCGAGACCGGTGGAAGCAAGCTTGCTTGTTTTCACCGGTTTTTTTGTGCCCGAGGATCATGAAAATCCCACCCCGCGATTTTCATTATTCGCGACAAGACATATCCAAAAGCGACAACCCTTATCCCTCCACGAAAATTACTTTCACTTCGTTTGAAAACTCGATCTCGAAATGATTTATGAGTTTCACAACCCATTCGAACGTGACCCTTTCGAGGAGTACCGCATGACACCGTCCTTCGGCTATTGGCTGCTGGTGTACGCCGCCGTTGCCATCATCGCCCTGATCGTTCTGATCGCCCGTTACCGGCTCAATCCGTTCATTGTCATCACCCTGATTTCCATCGGCCTGGCGCTGGTGGCGGGGATGCCGCCGTCCGGCGTGGTGGGGGCGTATGAGGCCGGGGTGGGCAAGACGCTGGGGCACATTGCGCTGGTGGTGGCGCTGGGGACGATGCTCGGCAAGATGATGGCCGAGTCCGGCGGCGCCGAGCAGATGGCGCGCACGCTGATCGAGCGTTTTGGCGAGAAGAACGCGCACTGGGCGATGGTGTGCATTGCGTTTCTGGTGGGGCTGCCGCTGTTTTTCGAAGTCGGTTTCGTGTTGCTGGTGCCGATTGCCTTTACCGTGGCGCGGCGGGTTGGCGTGTCGATTCTGATGGTCGGTCTGCCGATGGTCGCCGGTCTTTCGGTGGTGCATGCGCTGGTGCCGCCGCACCCGGCAGCAATGCTGGCGGTGCAGGCCTATCAGGCATCGGTCGGGCAGACCTTGCTGTATGCGATTGCCATCGGTATTCCGACGGCGATCATTGCCGGCCCCCTGTACGCCAAATTCATCGTGCCGCGCATTCAGTTGCCGGCGGATAACCCGCTGGAAAAACAATTTCTCGAACGCGAACCCCGCGACAGCCTGCCGAGTTTCGGCATCACCATGGCGACCATTCTGTTGCCGGTGGTGCTGATGCTGATCGGCGGCTGGGCCAACCTGATTTCCACGCCGGGCAGCGGTTTCAACCAGTTCCTGTTGTTTATCGGCAACTCGGTGATCGCGCTGTTGCTGGCGACGCTGTTGAGCTTCTGGACGCTCGGCATCGCGCAGGGCTTCAACCGGGAATCGATCCTCAAGTTCACCAACGAATGCCTGGCACCGACCGCCAGCATCACCTTGCTGGTGGGCGCCGGTGGCGGTCTGAACCGGATTCTGGTGGACGCCGGCGTCACCGATCAGATCGTCGGCCTGGCCCACGAATTTCACCTTTCGCCGCTGATCATGGGCTGGCTGTTCGCCGCGTTGATGCGCATCGCCACCGGTTCGGCCACCGTCGCCATGACCACGGCTTCTGGCGTGGTCGCGCCGGTGGCCATCGGTCTGGGTTATCCACACCCGGAACTGCTGGTGCTGGCGACTGGCGCGGGCTCGGTTATCTTTTCCCACGTCAACGACGGCGGCTTCTGGTTGATCAAGGAATACTTCAACATGACGGTGGCCCAGACGTTCAAGACCTGGACGGTGCTGGAAACCCTGATCTCGGTTGTCGCTTTCGCCCTGACCGTCGGTCTTTCTTACCTGCTGTAGTCGGAGTTATCCGCCATGGACATCCTTTATCAGATCCGCGCCCGTCAGGATTTCTTCAGCGCCGGTGAAGGACGCATCGCCCGTCTGATGCTCGACGACGTAGGATTTGCCGCCTCCGCCAGCCTCGAAGAGCTGGCGCAGCGGGCCGAAGTCAGCACTGCCACGCTGTCGCGCTTCGCCCGCACTGTCGGTTGCCGCGACTTGCGCGACCTGCGCCTGCAACTGGCTCAGGCCAGTGGTGTTGGCAGCCGTTTCCTCGACCCGGCGGGTACGCCCGAGCAGTCGGCGTTTTACGGGCAGATTGTCGGCGATATCGAAACCACCTTACGCCAGCATCTGGCGGCGTTCGACGAGTCGCGCTTCGCCGATGCGGTGAAACTGCTGGGCCAGGCGCGGATGATCCACGCCTTCGGCATCGGCGGTTGCTCGACCCTGTGCAGCGACGAATTGCAGGTGCGGCTGGTGCGCCTCGGCTACCCGATTGCGGTGTGCCACGACGCGGTGATGATGCGCGTCACTGCCGCCAGCCTCAGCGCCGAGCAGGTGGTGATCGTCTGTTCGCTGACCGGCATCACCCCGGAGTTGCTGGAGACCGTAGCGCTGGCGCGCAACTACGGCGCACGGATTCTTGCCATCACCCGCGCTGACTCGCCGCTGGCGGAACTGGCCGACATCGTCCTGCCGCTGCAAGGCGCCGAGACCTCGTTCATCTACAAACCGACGGCGGCGCGCTACGGCATGCTGCTCGCCATCGACGTGCTGGCCACCGAGCTGGCGCTGGCCAATCCTGAAGACAATCAAGAACGTCTGCGGCGGATCAAACTCGCCCTCGACGAATACCGTGGCGGCGACGATCACCTGCCGCTGGGAGACTGACATGCTGTACGACACCCTCATTCGCAACGCCCTGGTCATCGACGGCAGCAACAGCCCCGGTTACGCCGCCGACGTGGCGATCCTCGATGGCCGCATCGCGCGCATCGGCGACTTGCGCGACGCCAACGCCACCGATGAAATCGACGCCGCCGGCCGTGTGCTGGCACCGGGTTTCATCGACGTGCACACCCACGACGACACCGTGGTGATCCGCCAGCCGCAGATGCTGCCCAAGCTCAGCCAGGGCGTGACTACGGTGATTGTCGGCAACTGCGGGATCAGTGCGGCACCGGTCAGTTTGCGCGGCGATCCGCCGGATCCGATGAACCTGCTCGGCTCGGCGGCGGCGTTCGTCTATCCGCGCTTTAGCGATTATCGGGCGGCGGTCGAAGCGGCCAATACCACGCTGAACGTCGCGGCACTGATCGGGCACACGGCGCTGCGCAGCAATCATCTTGATGATCTTTTCCGCACCGCGACTGATGATGAAATCGCCGCGATGCGCGAGCAGTTGCGTGAAAGCCTGGAGGCGGGCGCCCTCGGTTTATCCACAGGTCTGGCGTATGCGAGTGCGTTCTCGGCATCCACCGATGAAGTCATGCAACTGACCGAAGAACTGAATGCGTTCGGCGCGGTGTATACCACCCACCTGCGCAGTGAATTCGAACCGGTGCTGGAGGCGATGGACGAGGCTTTTCGCATCGGCCGCCATGCCCGATCGCCGGTGATCATTTCCCACCTCAAATGCGCCGGTGCCGGTAACTGGGGCCGCAGTCCGCAGTTGCTCGCCTCGCTGGAAGAGGCGGCGAAAACTCACCCGGTCGGCTGCGATTGCTACCCGTATGCGGCGAGTTCTTCGACGCTGGATCTGAAGCAGGTCACCGACGCCCACCGCATCACCATCACCTGGTCGACACCGCATCCGGAAATGGGCGGCCGCGACCTGATGGACATCGCTGCCGAATGGAACCTGTCGTTGCTCGACGCCGCCAAGCGTCTGCAACCGGCGGGCGCGGTGTATTACGGCATGGACGAGAACGACGTGCGACGGATTCTTGCTCATCCGCTGTCGATGGTCGGCTCCGATGGTCTGCCGGAAGACCCGTTCCCGCATCCGCGTCTGTGGGGCGCTTTCCCACGGGTGCTCGGCCATTTCAGTCGCGACGTCGGGCTTTTTCCGCTGCATACCGCGGTGCACAAGATGACCGGTCTGTCGGCGGCGCGTTTCGGCTTGAAGGAAAGGGGCGAGATTCGTGAAGGGCACTGGGCGGATCTAGTGTTGTTCGACCCGGCGACCGTGCGTGACGTGGCGGATTTCAACGACCCGCAACGCGCCGCCCAAGGTATCGAGGGTGTGTGGATCAATGGTGTTTTGAGTTACCGCGACGGTCAGGCCAACGGCCAGAGACCAGGGCGGTTCCTGGCGCGCCAGGGCGATCTGCGCGACGGCTTTCGTTGAATTTTGCTGACTGCGTCACGGTGATGGCACATTGCAATTAAAGAAAGCCATCACCAAGCCGAATTGCTGACATCCACCCCGGCTACACTCTGGGGCCAATCAGTCAGGGAGCAACCCATGAGCTTCGGCAAAACCACCCCGATCCTGCGGATTTTCGATGAAGCCAAGGCCGTGGAATTCTACGTCGATTTCCTCGGCTTCAAGATCGATTGGCAGCATCGTTTCGAACCCGGTTTCCCGTTGTACCTGCAAGTCTCGCGCGGCGAGTGCGTGCTGCATTTGTCCGAACATCACGGCGATGCGACACCGGGTTCGGCCCTGCGGATCGAGACCGATGAGCTGGAGGCGTTCCAGCAGCAGTTGGTCGCCAAGAACTACAAGTTCTCGCACCCGGGCATCCAGGCCATGCCGTGGGGCAGCCAGGACATGACCATCGCCGACCCGTTCGGCAATCGTCTGGTGTTCACCAACGCGATCAGCCTCTAACTGTCGTTCGCTATACGGTGAGCCTGCCGAAACTCACCGGGCGGCATGCCGCGTCGGCTCTTGAAGGTGCGGTGAAACGAGCGCGGTTCGGTGAAGCCCAGATACTGGGCGATGTCCTGAATCGGCAAGGTGCTGTTGAGCAGGTAATGCTCGGCCAGTTCCTGGCGCAGTTCATCGAGGATCTGCTGATACGAGGTGCCGGCCTGATGCAACTGGCGTTGCAGCGTGCGCACGGACACAGCGAGATGTTCGGCCACCTGTTCCTTGCGCGGCAGGCCTTCCTTGAGCAACTGGCGCAGGATGCTTTTGACCCGCTGCTCCAGCGACGCATCCTCCAGCGTCGCCATCAAACTCTGAGCGTGTTCTTCCAGCGTGCGCAGCAAATGCGCATCGGCCTGGCGCAACGGCAACTGCAAATACGGCAACGGCACGACCAGCGCGGAATACGGCTGATCGAACAGCACCGGGCATTCGAAAAACGCTTCATATTGCGCCAGCGTCGTGTCCGCCGGGATCGAGTGTTCCAGCCACACGGCGGCCGGCGACAGCTGAGTGTCGGCGATCCAGCGTGCGTATTGCAGCCAGGAGCCGAGTACGTTTTCCACCAGATGCCGGCGAATTCGCGGGCGTTCAAAGCGGCAGCTCCAGATCAGGTGCACGTGGCTGTCGTGCACCTCGGCGCGGCTGACGCCCATGTCGCCCACCAGTTTTTCGAACGGCATGATGCGGCTCATGGCATCGCCCAGTGTCGCGCAGTTCATGGTGATGTAGCCGAGCACGCTCCAGGAGTTGGGCAGCACGAAATTCGCAGCGTTGAGGCCGAACAACGGATCACCCGAGTGTTCGCAAAAGTAATCGAGCAACCGCTCATGGGTTTCACCCGGCAAGCGCAGGCTGTTGTCGCTCAACTGCTGCGCCTGCAACCCGGCCGCCGCCAACGCAGGCTCGATGGCCAGGCCCAGATGTTCGGCATGGCGCAGGTACTTGAGCAGCGGCGGAACGGAGGTGAAGCCGAGCGATTGCATGACCGAATTCCCTTGATCGAGGCCGCCACGGGCGGATGAGCGCCCTGAAAGGTAATTTGAATCCACGACTAAAGTAAATGGCTGACGCTTGCGCGACGTTTGACTCAATTGGCTACTCGAACTGGCCGGATGCGACCGTGACACTTTCGGCCGGCTGACTAGTATGAGGGCCTGAAATCTCACTGATCAGACTGCACAGAAGGACACACGCATGCGACGCTGGAACGGCTGGGGAGATGCAACCACGGTGGTCGAACTGCCGGCCCAGGGCGCAAGTTTTCTCCATGAGCGACTGGGGGAGGGACGCGCGCTGCCCGATGCGACGCTCGAAGCGGCGCTGGCCCGCGTACCGGTCTCGCGGCTGGCGGAACACGCCTTGTACAGCATCGATGCCCATGACCGTCTGCTGCACTCACGCGGGCAGAGCCTGCCGGACTGGCTGGCATTGCGCGAGGGCGCGCTGGGCAATTACCCCGACGCCGTGGCATTCCCGGAAACTGCCGAACACATCCGCCAATTGCTGGCGCTCGCCCAGGCGCAGGACCTGTGCCTGATCCCCTACGGCGGCGGCACGTCGGTGGCCGGGCACATCAACCCGCCAGACTCTGCGCGGCCCGTGGTGACGGTGTCCCTGGCGCGGATGAGCCGCCTGATCGACCTCGATAAACAAAGCCTGCTGGCGACTTTCGGCCCCGGCGCCAGTGGCCCGCAGGTGGAAAGCCAACTGCGCGCCCGAGGCTACACGCTGGGGCATTTCCCGCAGTCGTGGGAGCTGTCGACACTGGGCGGTTGGGTGGCCAGTCGTTCCAGCGGTCAGCAGTCGCTGCGCTATGGGCGGATCGAGCAACTGTTCGCCGGCGGAACCCTGGAAACCTTTGCCGGGCCGCTGCAAATTCCAACCTTCCCGGCGTCGGCGGCCGGCCCGGATCTGCGCGAAGTGGTGTTGGGTTGCGAGGGGCGTTTCGGGATCATTTCCGAGGTCAAGGTGCGGGTCAGTGCGTTGCCGGCCGATGAGCGTTTCTACGGCGTGTTTCTGCCCAGCTGGAGCAAGGCGCTGCAAGCCATTCAACAACTGGCTCAGGCGCGGGTGCCGCTGTCGATGCTGCGCTTGTCCAACGCGGTGGAAACCGAAACTCAACTGGCATTGGCCGGTCATCCGCAGCAGATCGCCTGGCTGGAAAAGTACCTGAGCCTGCGCGGCGCGGGGCAGGGCAAGTGCCTGCTGACCTTCGGCGTGACCGGCAATCGCAAGCAGAATGCGCTGTCCCTGAGTCAGGCCCGTCAGCATCTGAAGGCGTTCGGCGGTGTGTTCACCGGCACGCTGCTCGGCAAGAAGTGGGCGCAGAACCGCTTTCGCTTTCCGTATCTGCGGGAGAACCTGTGGAACGCCGGTTACGTGGTCGACACCCTCGAAACCGCCACCGACTGGAGCAACGTCGACAACCTGCTGAACCTGATCGAAAACAGCCTGCGGGATGCCTTGGCGGCCGAGGGTGAGCGAGTGCACGTCTTCACCCATCTGTCCCACGTCTACGGCGAAGGTTCGAGCATCTACACCACCTACGTGTTTCGCCCGGCGGCGGACTATCCCGCGACACTGGCCCGCTGGAAAGCCCTCAAACACGCGGCCAGCCAGACTATCGTCGACAACCACGGCACCATCAGCCACCAGCACGGCGTGGGCAAGGATCACGCGCCTTACCTGCCGCGCGAAAAGGGCGCACTGGCGATGGACACCTTGCAGGCGCTGAGCCGGCACTTCGACCCGGCCGGGCGCCTGAACCCCGGCACGCTGTTGCAGGAGTGACCGCCATGAGCGCGGACTGGAACGCCGAATGGCGCCAGCAAATCCTGCCGACACTGGCGGCTGAAACCTGGGATCTGATCGTCATCGGCGGCGGCATCAGCGGTGCCGGCATCCTGCGTGAGGCCGCGCGTCGTGGCTGGCGTTGTCTGCTGCTGGAACAGCGTGATTTCGCCTGGGGCACCTCCAGTCGATCCTCAAAAATGGTTCATGGCGGATTGCGTTACATCGCCAAGGGCCAGTGGCGCCTGACCCGAGATTCAGTGCGCGAACGCCAGCGCCTGCTCGACGAAGCGCCGGGGCTGGTGGAGCCGATGAGTTTCATGATGCCGCACTATCGCGGCGGCTTTCCCGGACCGCGGGTGCTGGGCGGTCTGTTGTCGATCTATGACGCATTGGCCGGACGCCGCGACCATCGTTTCCATGATGCGCAACAACTGCGTTATCTCGCTCCGGGCGTGAAAGAAAATGACTTGCTGGGCGGCACCTGTTTTATCGATGCGCTGACCGATGACGCGCGGCTGGTGATGCGCGTGTTGAGCGAAGCACGGGCCGACGGCGCGGTGGTGCTCAACGGTGTACGCGTCGAACATCTGCTGCGGGAAAACGGGCGGGTGTGCGGGGTTCAGGTCGAAGATTGCGAGGCCAGCGAGTCACTGCAATTGCGTTGTCGTGTGCTGGCAGTGGCCACCGGCGCCTGGGCCGAACGCTTGCGTCCATCTGAGGCACCACGCCAGTTGCGTCCGTTGCGCGGCAGTCATTTGTTGCTGCCGGGCTGGCGCTTGCCGGTGGCGCAGGCGTTCACGTTTATGCACGAGCAGGATCGGCGACCGGTGTTCGTTTTCCCGTGGGAAGGCGCCACGGTGGTCGGCACCACCGACCTCGATCACCGCGAGAATCTGGACCAGAGCGCGAGCATCAGCACCGAAGAGCTCGACTATCTGCTGGCCGCCTGCCGACAGCAGTTTCCCGGCGCGGAAGTGACAGCCGCCGACGTACTTTCAACCTGGTCCGGCGTGCGCCCGGTGGTGGGCAGCGCGGCGGGTGAGCATCAAGACAAACCGTCGAACGAAACCCGTGAACATGTGCTGTGGCAGGAGCCAGGCTGCGTTACGTTGGCCGGCGGCAAACTCACGACGTTCCGCCCGCAAGCCATCGAAGTGCTCAGGGCCTGTGCCGACATGCTCGGTCGTTCTTTCGACGACGATGCCGCGCCGGTGTTTGCCGCCGTCCCGCCACTGGCGATCCCCGGACTCAGTCCCGGCCAGTGGCGACGTCTGGCCGGGCGACATGGCCGGGACTTGCCAAGGCTGGCGCAACTGCTAACCGAACTGGGCCATGACACCGTCGGCGCCACCGACACCTTGTGGGCGGAACTGGCCTTCGCCTGCGAAGCAGAAATGGTCCTGCATCTGGATGATCTGCTGCTGCGTCGAACCCGTCTGGGCCTGTTGCTGCCCCGTGGCGGCGCGGAGTATTTCCCGGCCATTCGCCAACTCTGCCAGCCACGGCTGGGCTGGGACGACGAACACTGGCAACAGGAACAGCAACGCTATCAGGCGTTATGGCAACGCCATCACGGCCTGCCGGAAATCGCGCAGTGATGCCCCTCGAAGAGAGCTCCATGGACAACCACCCGAACAAGCGTTACCTGCTGGCCATCGACAATGGCACCCAGAGCGTGCGCGCGCTGCTCTTCGATTTGCAGGGCAACCTGCTCGGCAAGGGCAAGGTTGAATTGCAGGCCTATTACTCGACGCAGCCGGGCTGGGCCGAGCAGGATCCGGAATATTACTGGGCGAAACTGGGCGAGGCCTGCCAGCAGGTGTGGGCGCAAACCGGCATCGATCGTTCGCAGATTGCCGGGGTTTCTCTCACGACGCAGCGCGGCACGGTGATCAACGTCGACGCCCAGGGCAAGCCGCTGCGCCCGGCGATTCTCTGGCTCGACCAGCGCCAGAGCGAAGTCGAAGGCGGGATCAAGGGGCCGTGGGGCTGGCTGTTCAAACTGGCCGGCGCGCAGGCCACGGTGGATTACTTTCGCGCCCAGGCCGAGGCCAACTGGATTGCTCGCCATCAACCCGAAGTGTGGGCGGCGACCGACAAGTTTCTGCTGCTCTCGGGTTTTCTCACGCATCGTCTGTGCGGGCGCTTCGTCGATTCGGTGGGTTGTTGCGTCGGTTACCTGCCGTTCGACTTCAAACGCCTGCGCTGGGCCGCAACCCGTGACTGGAAGTGGCAGGCGCTGGCGGTGCGTCCCGAGCAACTGCCGACCTTGCACAAACCCGGTGAAACCCTCGGCCATATCAGCGCCGAAGCGAGTCGCCACACCGGCATTCCCGAAGGCGTTCCGCTGATCGCGGCGGGCGCTGACAAGGCCTGTGAAGTGCTCGGTTCCGGCGTCGTCGATTCGGGCACGGTGTGCCTGTCCTATGGCACCACCGCGACCATCACCAGCACCCGCTCGCGCTATCTGGAAATCGTCCCGTTGATTCCGCCGTACCCGTCGGCGGTGCCGGATCAGTACAACTGCGAGGTGATGATTTATCGCGGCTACTGGATGGTCAGCTGGTTCAAGAACGAGTTCGGCCTGAGGGAAATGCAGCAGGCCAAAGAGCAGGGCATCGAGCCCGAGCAACTGTTCGATGCATTGGTCGATGCGGTACCGCCGGGCTCGATGGGATTGATGCTGCAACCGTACTGGTCGCCGGGGATTCGCGAGCCGGGCGTGGAAGCCAAAGGCGCGATGATTGGCTTCGGCGACGTGCATTCCCGCGCGCACATTTACCGGGCGATCCTTGAAGGTCTGGCCTATGCGTTGCGTCAGGGCATGGAGAAAATCGAGAAGCGCTCGAAGATCTCCGTCACCCGTCTGCGGGTCGCTGGTGGTGGCTCGCAAAGTGATGCGGCGATGCAGCTCACGGCGAACATTTTCGGCCTGCCGGCGGAGCGTCCGCATGTCTATGAAGCGTCCGGTCTGGGCGCGGCGATTTGTTGCGCGGTGGGGCTGGGACTGCACGCGGATTTCCCCACGGCGATAGCGGCGATGACCCGGGTCGGTGCTGTGTTTCAGCCGCAACCCGAGGCGCAGCAGGTCTATGAGCGACTGTACAAGGACGTCTATCTGCGCATGTATCGGCAGCTCAAACCGTTGTACCAGAGCATCCGCAAGATCACCGGTTACCCGGCCTGAAAGAACATCGCGCGTGGCGCTATCGGAGAACTTTTCTGGTGAGATCGGACAGTGTCAGAGACGGGGTCGGTTGTTAGGCTCGATCCCCACGGCACACATAACAAGAACCAGAAGCAATGAAGCTGATCTCCCTCCTGCTGCTTTGCGCAATGGCCCCCACGGCGTGGGGCTGGTCGAACCATACGGTGGGCAGCTACCTGGCGTTGCAGGACCTGCCGGCGTTGCGCGATGCGTCGCCCGTCGAGGTCGAACCGCTGGAGCAGTTTCTCTCCGAGCAATACCCGGCCATCGTCGCGTTGCTCGATGAGCAGGAGCGCTTCGCCCGCGAGCATTTCAATCAATACCCGCCGCGCCCCGACAACCTCAAGTTGCCCGCTGTGCCGAGCGACAATCTGCGCCACGACTTCCTCACTGCGTTGCGGATCAATCCGCAGATTTTTCTGGCGATGGTCATCCAGCCATTGCCGGGCAAGGACCTGCCCGAGCGCGAGCATCTGCAGCCCGATCAGGTCATGGTCGAGCAGACGCTTTCGCCATGGAATCGTCAGCGTTTCATTCGCGTGGCCGATCACGAAAAAGTCGCGCCTCTGGCCGTGCTGGCCAGCGCCGCCGACGAGCCGGACTACGGACACGACATCAACCTGTTCAGCGACAACCCCGGCGAAGTCGCCGCGTTGTACGGCTTCGGCCCGCAGCCGTTTGGCGATGCGCGCTTCCAGTACAGCTCCCAGGCGCCGTTCCACATGGGCTTCTTCCACGAGAGCCCGGTGGTGTATGCGGCCGCCGGATTCCTCGAACGCAGCTGGCCGGACTGGCGCGCCTATCAGTACATGGGGCTGGCGCGACTGGCGTTTGCCACCGGCCATTCTTACTGGGGTTATCGCTTTCTCGGCTGGGGTCTGCACCACGTTCAGGACCTGACCCAGCCGTATCACGCCAAGCCGTTGCCGGGCGTCGAACTGCCGAGTCTTCTGTTGCTGGAGGGCAAGGCGCTGGCCGGTTTTGCGGATGACAAACAGGCGTCCATCGAACGGGTGGCGACCCGCCACATGGAAGTTGAGAAATACCAGTCGACCTGGCTGCGCCGCGTGCTGCGCGCCGGTCAGCCGCATCCGATGCTCGACGCTTACGCCGATGCCGCCGGGGACGCGCATTACCCGCCGTACTCCGTGGACTACCTGCGCGAAGTGGTGAGTGCCGAGTCGGTCGACGACTCCGCTGCCTTCGATGAAGCCATCGGCCAGTGGCTGGAAACGGCGCCGGTCACCAGCGATTTCAGCGCGGGCAATCAGTTGCAGCGCGAGACCTTCGAGCACCCGGAACTCAATCAACAACTGCTAAGACTGCTCGGCCATTTCGGCGCCCACAGCCGGATTTATGTCCGTGCGGGGCTGGCGCCATAAGCATCGCGGCAACACACAACAATAAGAACAGGGAAGGAGGAACAGATGATCAACACTCGATTGCGCCTGTCTGGCGTAGCGCTCCCCGGTGTCGGTTTGGCAGGGCTGCTGCAACTCTGCGCAGTCGATGCGGTGCAGGCCGCCGAGTTCAGCGTGCTGGACAATCAGGTCACCGGCTCGCTCGACACGACCTTGTCCTACGGCCGCTTGTGGCGGGTGCAGGGCCGCGACAAGACCAACGATGACGTCAACACCAACGACGGCAATCGCAACTTCGACACCGGGCTGGTTTCCGAGGTGTACAAGATCACGTCGGAGCTGGAGGCCAACTACCAGAACTACGGGATGTTCCTGCGCGGCACCGCGTTCTACGACACCCAGTTGATGGACAAGCGCAACGACTACTACCACAACAACAGCCCGTCGCAACCGAGCCAGAGTTATCCCCAGGACGACCGTTTCACTGGCCAGACCCGCGACATCGCCGGCAGCCGGATCGAGATGCTCGATGCCTACGTTCATGGCACCTGGGACGTCGCGACCATGCCGGTCACCGCGCGGGTGGGACGTCAGGTGTTCAACTGGGGCGAGGGGATTTTCTATCGCGGCGGAATCAACACCACCAACCCGGTGGACGCCGCCAAGTACCGCTTGCCGGGTGCCGAGGTCAAGGAAGTGCTGATGCCGGTGGAGGCGGTCAGCTTCAACATCGGCCTGAGCGACAACCTGACCATGGAGAGCTTTTACCAGACCAACTGGAAAGAAACCCGCATCGACCCGGTCGGCACGTTCTACTCGCAGACCGACCTGTTCGCCGACGGCGGCAACACCGCCTATAACAACTTCAGCGGCACCGCGCTTGATACGCCGGTGCCGGGGTTCGGCAACGTCATCGGCCTGTACAGCGCACTGGGCAACAATCCGTTGCTCGGCCCGGCGCTGAAGTCCACCGGCCTCTATGCCAACGGCGTTACTCCGGCCTATGGCAACACCCTCAAGGTGGCGTCGATCGGCAAGGACTACAACGCGCGCAACGACGGCCAGTTCGGCTTCGCCTTTCGATACATCGCCGAAGAACTCAACAGCACCGAGTTCGGCCTGTACATGGTCAATTACCACGCCAAGGAACCGACCATCGCTGCCGACCTTGGCGGCTACAACGGCATCGACATGAATGCCCTGACCAACATGCTGTCGAGCGTTGCGGGCAGTCAGGCCGGGGCGCTTGCCAACGGTCTGGCGACTGCCGATGTGATGGGCAACATCCAGGCCCATCGGCGTTATGCCGAAGACATCCGCATGTACGGTTTCAGCTTCAACACCACGCTGGGCGAGGCCTCGGTGTTCGGTGAAGTGGCCTACCGACCGAACCTGCCGATCGGCGTCGCGGCCACCAATGATTTGATCGGCGACCTGGCCAATGGCGCTGCCGCAGCGGTGTCTGGCAAGACCATCAACGTCGGCGGGCAAATGGTCACCCTCGACAGCCAGATCAACAACGCCGAGCGGGTGGAAGCGTTCAACACTTCGCTGGGCAGCATCTACAACTTCGGCCCGACGCTGTCGTTCGACTCGATGTTCGGCATCTTCGAACTGGCCTCCGAGCACCTGCGCGGCAGCAGCCTGCAATACACCGCCTACGACGGCAGCAACCGTTACTACGCCGGTACCGGCAACACTTCATATGTGTCCGGCGGCGATCGTGACGATCAGGTCAACCGCGATTCCTACAGCTACACGGTGATGTTCAACGGCACCTGGAACGACGTGTATGCCGGGGTCAACGTCTCGCCTTACGTCGTCTACAAGGACGACTTCAAGGGCAACAGCTACCAGGCCGGCAACACCATCGAGGGCCGCAAGGCCTACACGCTGGGGATCAAGGCCAACTACCAGAACAGGCTCGAAGCCGAGTTGCAGTACACCGAGTTCTACGGCGGTGGGCAGAACAACGGCATTCGCGACCGCGACAACGTCGGTTTCAACCTCAAGTATTTCTTGTGAGCCCACAGGTTTTTGAATTCGGAGAACGAACATGTTTGCTGCATCACGACTGACCAAAACCACACTGGCGCTGCTCTTGAGCCTCACCGCCGGCAGCACGCTGGCCGCCATCTCGCCCCAGCAAGCCGAACAACTGAAAACCTCGCTCACCCCCATGGGCGCCGAGCGCGCCGGCAACGCGGCCGGCACCATCCCGGCCTGGACCGGCGGTATCACCCAGGCGCCGGCCGGCTACAAACCCGGCCAGCATCACCCCGATCCGTACGCGGCGGACAAACCGCTGTTCACCATCACCAAGGCCAACCTCGACCAATACAAAGCGCATCTCACGCCGGGTCAGATCGCTCTGTTCAACAGCTACCCCGACACCTTCCAGATGCCGGTCTATCCCTCGCGCCGATCCGGCTCGGCGCCGCAGTGGCTGTATGACAACACCCTGAAAAATGCGACCTCGGCCAAATTGCTGGAGGGCGGCAGCGGGTTCGCCGATGCCTATGGCGGCGTGCCGTTTCCGGTGCCCAAGGATGGCGTCGAAGTGTTGTGGAACCACATCACCCGCTATCGCGGTATCTACGTCGTCCGCCGAGCTTCCGAAGCACCCGTGCAGCGCAACGGCAGCTTCGCGCTGGTGACCTCGCAGCAGGAAGGCTTCTTCAACTACTACCGCCCGGGCGGTCAGTTCGCCGACCTGAAAAACATCCTGTTCTACTACCTCGCCTTCGTGAAAAGCCCGGCGCGCCTCGCCGGTGGCGCAGCGTTGGTGCACGAGACACTGGACCAGCTCAAGGACGCCCGCCAGGCCTGGATCTACGACGCCGGCCAACGCCGCGTCCGCCGCGCACCGAACCTCGCGTACGACACACCGATCGCCTCGTCCGATGGCCTGCGCACCGCAGACGACACCGACCTGTTCAACGGCTCCCCTGACCGCTTCGACTGGAAGCTCAAGGGCAAGCAGGAAATCTACATCCCTTACAACAACTACAAAGTCGGCAGCCCCGACGTCAAATACGCCCAACTGCTCACCCCCGGCCACCTCAACCCGCAATACACCCGCTACGAGCTGCACCGGGTCTGGGTGGTCGAAGGCACACTCAAGCCGGGGTCGCGGCATATCTATTCCAAACGCGTGCTGTTCCTCGACGAAGACAGCTGGGGCGCCGCCCTGGTGGATCAATACGACGGGCGAGGGGAGCTGTGGCGCGTGTCGATGGCCTACCTGAAAAACTTCTACGACCTGCCCACCACCTGGAGCGCACTCGACGTGTTCCACGACTTGCAGGCGCGTCGGTACTACGTGCAGAACCTGGATAACGAAGAGGCGTCCACCGTCGATTTCTCACAACCGGTGCCGGAGGATTCGTACTTCATGCCGTCGGCGTTGCGGCAGCGGGGGACTCGGTAAACGACGGGAGTCAGCTCCCTTTCTCCCTCACCCTTTCAAGAGTGGGTGGGGTTAGGGAGTAGCTCTTGGCGGATCCAGCGCGCCGATGATTCAGTCATCGATTAACTGCGCAATAAAGTGTGACGAAGTAGCTGCTGAACCCAGAACAGCATCCGAGATAGATTTCGCCCTCGAATAAGATTGAAGGCGAAAGCATGCAGCGCAATATGCCCGAATCAATGGAACCCAATGCCTCCAGAGCTGATATCGCACAGATGATTGGTGAGCTCGGCGATCAGGTAACAAATGTTCAAAAGCTGTTATCTGCCTGTCATGACTCGATAAAGAGCGATGCTGACCTGCAAAGACGAATGGCGCTGATTGATGAGCTCTACTCGTATGCTGACAGTGAAGATCACGCATCGGCACGATTTGCAGAATTGGTGGCTGATCGTGTGTATGAGTACGAGGCTGAAACCGTTTTTATTCCTTATCCCTCTCCGTCGGAGATGACAGAGCAACTGCGTATCGCTGGCGCCCAAAACGGCCATTCCATGGAAGACGAAGCGCTGCAGATTCTGCAGAACGCGTTGGCTACGGTTGATCGAGCCGGCGGGTTAGGTACTCGGATACGCAATCGATTCGGCGCCATGGGTGGCGTCGAGCTCGATCTGCCATCACGTTCAGAAAACCTCAGCGGCTGATAAACACAACTCACAAAAAGCCCGCCGCCACACCAAGACTTGTGTGGCGGCGGGCTTTTTACAGGGTGCAAAAAAATGGCGAGTGCACCGCACTCGCCACCTCCCGCATCAATCAGTCGGCACGACCTTGTCCAGCGCGCGGTTAACGGCCATTTCGGCGATCATCACGATCTGGGCTATGCCTTGCAGGGTTTTGCGGTGGCTGCCCTCGACCAGTGCCACATGATTGTTGAGCATGACGGTGGCGGAGCCGAGGGATTCGCTGGCGTCTACCAGCAGGGATTCGGTGTCGGCTTCGGGATGAGCCTGATAGAGGGTGTTGGGTTTGTAGGGCGCGGCCATGATGTGGGCGCTGAGTGGGCCCAGGTGATAATCGAGGGCGCGTTCGGCGGCTTCGTTAAAGCGTTTCGAGCCGGGGCATTCGTACGGGGATGCCGGATCCGGGAGGGTTGTGGGTTCGATGAGCGGTGGGTTTGGCGTTACCTTGAACATGGGTGACTAACCTCTGGTTAGGCCGTACCTTTTCGCCGCTAAGCGAAAGGGTGGCAGCTGTGCGCAAGTTAGCGGACCGGTAAGTCACCCAAAACCCGGCGCACCCGAAGGTGCCATGCGCACAGCCACCATCAAGTGCAGGCTGGCGCCTGACTGGATTCGACATGTGCAACCGTAGGGGACATTCCGAACCGCTAAGTTCGATCACTGGAAATCAGTGACGCAATCAAATTACGCAGCCAGCCCAAGGCGCACAAGCCGGCGGATTCTGGCGTAGCCGTAGGCAACGGCGCAAGGTTTTGTGGGCTTCGGGACGTATCACCGCGTGTCCTTAAACACCAATCGCCAACCGCGTGTAATCACGTTTCAGAACTCGTCATCCAATTCCCGAAGATGGCAATTTCAGGACAAAAAAGAAGGGCAGCTTTTCAGCTGCCCTTCTTTTTACATCGGCTTTCGTGTGCAGTGCTTACACGCGGAAATGGCTCACCATCTGCTGCAACTGCCCACCCAACCGCGCCAGTTCAACACTGGACTTGGCGGTCTCATCACTCGCCGCCGCCGTCTGTTCCGAGACGTCGCGGACGTTGATGATGCTGCGGCTGATTTCTTCGGCCACGGCGCTTTGCTGCTCGGCGGCTGCGGCGATCTGCTGGTTCATCGACTGGATGTTCGACACCGTGCGGGTGATGTTTTCCAGAGAGTCGCCGGCCTTGCGGGTCAGGGCGACGCTGCTGTCGGTCAGGGCGCGGCTGTTGTTCATCACGGCCGAGACTTGCTGAGTGCCGTTTTGCAGACCGGCCACCAGGCCTTCGATTTCCTCGGTGGATTTCTGGGTGCGTTGGGCCAGACCACGGACTTCGTCGGCGACCACGGCAAAACCGCGACCGGCTTCACCGGCACGGGCGGCTTCGATGGCGGCGTTGAGGGCCAGCAGGTTGGTCTGTTCGGCCACGGCCTTGATCACGTCCATGACGCTGCCGATCTTGTCGCTTTCCTGTTGCAGCACGCTCATGGCTTCGGTGGAACGCACCACTTCGCTGGCCAGACGCTCGATCTGGGCGATGGCTTCGCTCACCACTTTGTCGCCTTCGCGGGCTTCGCCGTCAGCGGCGGCTGCGGCTTGCGAGGCTTCTTCGGCATTGCGCGCGACTTCCTGCACGGTGGCAGTCATTTCGTGCATCGCGGTGGCGACCTGATCGGTCTCGACCTTCTGGCTGTTCACGCCGGCGCTGGTCTGTTCGGTGACGGCCGACAGTTCTTCGGCGGCGCTGGCGATCTGGGTGACGCCGTCGCGGATGCCGCTGATCAGGTCGCGCAGGGTCACGCCCATGCGCGCGATGCCTTGTTGCAGCACGCCGAGTTCGTCGCGGCGGGTGACGATCACGTTGTGGCTCAGGTCGCCGCTGGCGATGCGGTCGACCACGGCCATGGTTTCCTGCAGCGGACGGGTGATCTGACGGGTGATGATGAAGGCAGCGATGATGCCGACCAGCAACGCCAGCAGGGTGCTGATCAGTTGCAGGGTGCGGGCCTGGGCACTTTCCGCGTCACGGCGATCGAGCTGGATCTGATACAGCTGCTCGCTCAGGGTCACGATGGTCGCGCCCTGATCGGTCATTTCCTTGCGCGCCTGCACCGCATCGGTGTTGGCGTTCTTGAAGGCCTGCAACGCGCTGCGGTAGTTGGTCAGTGCGGTTTCCAGCTGACGCAGGGCGTCCTGCTGCGAACTGGCGAAATGCACGTTCAGTGGCTTGAGGCTGGCAATGGCCACGTCCAGTTGGCCGACGGCTTTCTGCTCGGTCTCGGCGTTGGCGGTGGCGGTGTAGCCGCGCACTTCGTAGCGCGCCAGGATGAACGCTTCCTTGGCGGCGGTGACAGCCTGGAACTGCTCGAAACGCTCATCGCTCAGCGGCATTTGCTGGACGCGGTTGCTCAGCGCTTCGATCAGGCCGTAAGCCGTCGCGGCACTGGTGGCCATCGAGTCGCGCGCGGTGTTGCCGGTGCGGTAGGCGTTACGCATCTTGTTCAGGGACGTCTGGTACTCGGCGATAGTCGCCGCCTGCTCCTTGAGCAGCTTGACGTTTTCCGGACTCTTGAAGCTGCTGATCAGCTTCTGCTGTTGTGCGGCGAACCCGTCGAGGGTGGTCTGCACGTTCTGCGCGGCGGTTTCATCGCCATTCGTCAGCATGTATTGCAGGCGCACCACGCGCAGTTTGGTCAGGCCAGCGTTGAGCTGGGTGATGTCGCTCATCCAGTTGCTGCGGTCAATCAGGCCGCCCAGGCTGGTCCAGCCGGTGAGCGCCAGGATGCAGGTCAGGGCCAGGACGAGGCCGAATCCGAGCCCCAGTTTCAGGTTAACGCTGATGTTGCCGAACCAGCTATTCATCACAAATCCTCCAGAAAACGTTGTGCGTCTTGATCGTCGGTCAGGCTGGAAGATTGTTGTTTTTTTGAGCCAGCAAGGGTGTAAGCAGGACTGTATCGGCCGCAAATCCGAGAGCTGAAAGGATTTTGTCCTACGGAATTTGTAACAAGCGTCCCCAAGACTTTTTTCACATGGGTTTCACTGCCTGCCCACGCCGTGCTCTTTAACCTCGCCGCATCGAATGACAAGTGATGGCGGCTTTTTGTGGAATTGCGACTGAGTCTGTTCGGCGTCAAGCGCTCGATTGATCTGAGCGGTCTGGCCCGTTTTCGAAACACCTGGGTGGTCTTGGCAGCGTCGGCGCTGGTGATTCCGCTGACGCTGTGGCTGCTGGCCCCGGCGGCGGTGCCTGACCTTGCCCACGGCAATGTGGCCGGGGCACAGGCGCTGAAGGACGGCTGGGACAAGGGCGAGATGATCGTGCTGGTACGTCATGTCGAGCGCTGCGACCACTCGAAAGCCCCGTGCCTGAGCGGCCACGATGGCATCACCGATCGTTCGCGCAGTGTCGCGGTGAGCGTCGGCGCGCAGTTCGAGCAGTTGGGTCTGGACAAGGCCGACGTCTACAACAGCCCGATGATGCGCACCGTGCAGACCGCCGGCTACATGTTCAACAAGGCCGCGACCGGCGAAGACTGGCTGATCAGCTGCAAGGGCCGGATGCTGCAGGACGCGCTCGCGCACAAAGTCCCGGGACGCAACCTGATTCTGGTGACCCACAGCGAATGCATGGCGCAGCTGGAAAAAGACCTCAAGGTGCCGGCCTCGACCCTCGGTTACGGCGCATCGCTGTTTGTTTCCACCGCCAGCCCGGCGGCCCCACAGATGCTCGGCTTCATTGAAGCCTCCGACTGGCGCACGGTGACCACCCAATGAAATCACGCTTTTACGCTTACAACTTCGGCATCCCGCTGCTGTGCGCAGCCGTGGTTTTTCTGATGTTCGACATGACCAACATCGACATCACCTTCAGCAATTTGCTGTTCGATCCACTGACCCACACCTTTCCGCTCGACAAGATCCACTTCTTCGAAAAACTGACCCACAAGTGGGCGCGGATCATTCCGAACTGGACGGCGGAAATTGCCTTGATCGGCGCGATGTTGTCGTTTGTCTGGCCGCTGGTGAAACCGCAAAAGCATCCGCGTCTGGGCGGTTTTCTCGAGCGCAGCAAAGTCGCGCCGGTGCTGCGCTTTGCCGCCGATCACCGCAGGGATTTTCTGTTTGTGGTGGTGGCTTTTGCGGTCTGCACCGGGGTGATCCATTTCCTCAAGGCGCACACCAGCGTTTACTGCCCGATTGAAACCACGCTGTACGGCGGAAAGATGCCGCACATCGAGTGGTACAACAATTTCCAGCTGTTCCACGAAGCGGGTGAAGGGCGCTGCTGGCCGGGTGGCCATGCTTCCGGTGGCTTCACCATGCTGGCGCTGTACTTCGTGGCGCGTCGTTATCAATGGCGCTTTTCCAGCGCGTTGTTGTGGGGCTCGCTGCTGCTCGGTTTTGTCTACGGCACTACGCGAGTCCTACAGGGCTGGCACTACATGTCTCACACGTTCTGGGCCGGGATCTTCGTGTGGCTGGCGTGTTTGCTGACGGCGCTGGCGTTCTACGGACGGGCTCGTCTGGAACTGCCGGTGTTGAGCAAACGTGACCGGAAGGTGTTCGCTGCACTGCCTGAGGTTTCTCTCTGAGTCATCGCCGCTGAAATGAAAAACCCGCCATCACCGGCGGGTTTTTTGTTTGTGCTGTCGTGGCTTCAATAGCCCACGAAGTAATACGCCTGGCGCCCGACCATCATGGTCTTGTGGACTTTCAGCGGCGCGGCGGGTTCGCTGTCTCCCGAGATCACGGCGATGTTCGATGGCGAGGCGCTGAGGAAATCCTTCAATTGCGCATCGGTATCCAGGCCCTTGAGGACACTCCGGGTATAGAACACGCTGGCGCCGCCGACCCGCTCGTTGGCTTGAAACAGTGCGACCTGATTGCCGCTCGCTTGCAAGGATTGGATGTGCTCGGTCAGCGGCAGGAACGACAGGTGTTTATCGGCGTTCGGCAGTGCCCATTGCGCGGCGCCAAGGTAGCTGGCGATGACCACCGTCAGTATCCCCGCCGCCACTATCTGACGATGGCGGGCGATTCGTCCGACAAAGCCATTCTTGTGATCCTTCAGCTTGTCGAACAGCACGCCTGCGTATTCCGCCGCGATCACTGCCGCTGCGGGTGTCATCGACATCAGGTACACCGTGCGTTTGCTCGAGGCCAGGGTCAGCAGGATGAACTGCGCGATGATCCACAGGCTGAAAAACAGCAGGTAACGGTTGGCCTTCAGTTCCTTGCGAAAATGCCACAGGCCCAGGTACACCAGAATATTCCAGGGCAGAAATGCCTGCGGCAGTTTGGCGAGGTAGTAGTAAAACGGCTCATAGTGCCCGGCTTCGACGAACGATCCGCTGAAACGTCCTACGCTGTTGGTCAGCAAGACTTCGCTGACCGCCTGGACGCCGCCGCGCTGATAGAGCACTGCAAGCCAGATCATCAGCGGGATCAGGCCGACCAGTGTCAGCAAACCCGGACGCAGCCAGTCCGTCAGTTTGAAGCGCTTGTCCATCAGATTGTCGGCCAGCAGAAAAGCGAAAATCACCACGCCCGGCATCGCCAGCCCGAGCACGCCTTTGCTCAGCGTGGCGAAGGCGATCCCGGCGACAAACAGCAACGAATTGCCTGGAGTCGGTGCTCGCTGCGCCTGAAAAAAGGCCAGCAAAGTCATGGTCACGCCGAGGGCAAGCAGAGCATCCTCGCCGACCCCGCGCACGTTGCTCCAGTAACTGGCCATGGTCGCCAGCAGAATCCCCGCCGTCCAGGCGATGGCCTTCGGACGTTCGAAGCGGCGCAACATCGCGTACAGCAGCATCACGCTGAGCAACCCGGCCACCGCCGACGCCAGTCGCACCGCCCAGGGCGAAACGCCGAAAACACGCATGGCGCCGGCGTCCAGCCACAGGCTCAGGGGCGGTTTTTCCAGGAAGGGCTCACCGAATAGACGCGGTGTCACCCAGTCGTTGTCCAGGTGCATCTCCATCGCAATGCCCGCGACCCGGGCCTCGGTGGAGCCTTGCAGTTGATGGCTGCCGAGGGCAAAAAAGAACAGCAGGGCGGCAAGCAGAAGCAGGGAACAGGCGGCACGCGACATGGGTTCAGGCAACCGGAAGTGAGCGGAAACCCGAGCTTACGCGGCCAATCCTTAATAATTTGTGAACGTCAGGACAGCGGTCGTGACCAGCGTTGCTCCGGCGTTTCGAAACGCGGATTGACCCGCGCCGTCAGCACATGATCCTGCCAGCGTCCGGCAATGTTCAGGTACGCCTTGGCATAGCCTTCACGTTCGAATCCAAGGCGCTCCAGTAACCGGGCACTGCGTTCATTGCCGGGAATGTAGTTGGCCATGATCCGGTGCAGATTCTGGGTGTCGAACATGTAGGCGATGGCCGCCTCCAGCGCTTCCTGCATCAAACCCTTGCCCTGATGCGCTTCGTCGATGTGATAACCCAGATAACAGGCCTGGAATGCACCGCGGATGATTCCGCTGAAATTGCAGGCGCCGATCATCTGCTCGCCGTCCGGGGTCAGCAACGCCATATGCACCGCCAGCCCGGCTTCGAAGGCGCTGGCCTGTATCTCTAGGCGTCGGCGGATCTGTTCAGTGGAAAAGTAATCGGTGGTACGAATCGGTGACCACGGCGCGAGGTGACGTTGATTGCGCTGGTAGAACGCGCTTTCCAGCGGCGCTTGATCCGGGTCAAGTACCGCGAGCGTCAGGCGTTGACAGGGCAGGGTCAGCAGCGGCATCGGGTGCTCCGGGTCTCGGGATTGATCACCAGAATTGCCCGGTGGGCAGGAAAACACAAATCGCCGCCAAATTGCGGGCGAAAAAAAGCCCGCAGGAGCGCGGGCGAACCGTAGTTTCTTGAATGAGCGAAGGCAATGTACACGGCCATTACCGCCGCCGGGGTGAAGAAAAGTTCATGTCGATGAACGACTTGCGCCATCGACGAACGGTCGTTGTCAGTGCACGACAGGCGCCGTCGTACGAGGCACCAGATTCACCGGATCAAGGTTCTCCACGGCGCGATTGACCAGCATTTCGGTCATGATCGACAGCTGCCGAATCGCCAGCAACCGGCTGCGCTGAGAGCCCGTGAAATCATCGGCAATGTTGGCCGTCACCATGTTCAGCGCCGCCAGGGTTTCGCAGGCATGGGTCAGCAGAGTGGCCGTGTCCACGTCGGTGCGCACGGAGAAAATCTCGTTGAAAGGCAGGGTGCGACGCGACTTTCTCACGTATTCCTGAGGCTGGGCAAGCACAGCCGGCTCTTTCGATTCGGCTTCGTGAGACGGTGTTTGATCAGGCAGGCTTGGGTTGTCTTTTTTCATGACGAGGCTCCATGGTTTCAGGCTCCCGGCGAATCCCTTTGGTAAACCATCTGCCGGGTTGCAGCGGAGCGCGAAGACTAGCGTTTGGAAGCATCTTGAACCAGTTCATGGAAGTCGACGCGGGTTGCGGGAAATTTCCTAGGATGCTGGTAGGAAAGTCTCGTTCTTCAAGTTTCAATCCACCAGATGCAACAAAGCCCGCAATTGGCGGGCCTTGTCGTTGAGCCGGGGTAATCTGAATTGAATCTGTAACGAACTGATTTGCAACGATTTTTATGATTATATTTTTTTCTTGGAATACTTTTTGGAATACCGTGTCCCTTTATGATGCTCTGAGGCGAGCTCGACCGAGCCGATGATGTTCACTCTGATCTGGAGGACTCGATCAAATACCTTTCTAACGTTGAGATCTGCCAATAACCCCTCCTGTTCTAGCTAATCGGTTTTAGGTTAGCTCGGCTTGTGGGCGGCGTTTTTTATTGATCAACCATATGATTTTAATGGTTATTTTCTTTATTTTTTTATATATCCCCCCATTTGTCCCCCCATTCAGGCTTTACGTCGCACTGCTTGGTGGTTGCTAATCCTTTCTAGTCGATTGTGAGAGGGCAGAGCGGTTGTGGAGGTGGGTCGCTTAGAGCAGGCCTGCATGGGCTTCGTATCTTGTAGAACCAAAATGGTCGCAGGGTGACTCTGAGTGGCTGCAATCAGTCTGTGGGCCGTGATGTAAGTGTTGCTTAGGTTGGCCGTGGACGACTCGAGGCTGCGAGCTACCCTCTATTTGAATAGCGCTTTCAGCGTCAAATTCCACGAATCCTGCTGGTCGGAATTCCTGTTGGTTGCCGCTCCCAAAAAGGTATTGGTGACCTGGGCGCATATTTGAGTGCTTGTCTGGAGTGAAACCCCGCTATAGCGATTATATAAGACCCTCGCAGGGTGTGCGGACATTCCACGTCGAGGATGGTCCGGTGTGGGAAAAGGAGGGCGGCAGTACCTGGTACTCCCATGGCCAGAAAGAGGAGGTAGCCACTGAGGTCGTGGATGCAGAGGAAAATCTGGAGGAGTTCGAGGAGAAAAACGATTGGGAGCTAAGGATCTGGGGGAAGAGAGTCAGGTCGTAGTTACCAACAGAAAGGCAGCACGTTATCGTGCAGCTCGTCCGGATGCCAAGGTCAGCAGTATTCGTCTGCGGATTGAGGAGGTCTTCGGCCTGACGGATGGTTCGGTTGCGCGGTTTGGGCCGGATGGCCGCCCTTTGTGCGGCAATGGTTTGATTAAAACACTTCGCAAACGCTGGGGAGATGTCTGATGGCTAGCGGATTGGGCTGTGCGGACCCCTGTGTTTCGTCCTGCCTGAGTTGATCCACAAGTTCACTGTCGACGACGGGGAAAGGCTCGAGCATTCGAATCAAGTAAAAGCCTTCGCAAGAATTTAGTTCCTAGCAACTACGACTTCGCCTCCAGGAGGTTCATCTACTTCAGGGGCTAGGGCACGGCGTCGCCAATCATTTTGACGCAAGAGGAGAGGCACAGAGCTCGTGGACACCTAGCCTCCTCAGTGTCCGACATGAAGCCTGTTGCCGTTGAGAGCAAGCGCTGGGAGATGGCTGCAGCAGATATGACGCAGGCCTGATCGGTACAAGTAGACACGTCACGCAACAACTAACAGTATTCAGGAATCGCCCATGCAAAACGCACAACACCAGAGCCTAGTCGGCTTCATCTGGAACATCGCCAATAAGCTGCGCGGCCCCTACCGTCCACCGCAGTACCGCCGCGTGATGCTGCCGCTGATTGTTCTGCGCCGCTTCGATCTGGTCTTGGCCGAAAACAAGCAGAAGGTGCTGGACGAAAAGAAACGCCTGGAAGACAAAGGCATCACCGGCCCCGCCCTGGATAAGACTCTTTCGCGTATCGCTGCCACCAACCGCAAGCAGGAGTTGTTCAACACCAGCGGCTTTACGTTTGAGAAGCTGCTAGGTGATGCACCTAACATCGCTGGCAACTTGATCGCGTACATCCAGGGCTTCTCGCCGCGCGCCCGCGATATCTTCGACAAGTTTGAGTTTGAAACCGAGATCGCCAAGTTGGACGAGGCGAACCGGCTTTTCCTTATCATCAAAGAGTTCTGCTCCGCAGAAATCAACCTCTCGCCCAAGGCCATCGGCAATTTACAGATGGGCTACCTGTTCGAAGAATTGGTGAGGAAATTCAATGAGCAAGCCAACGAAGAGGCCGGGGATCACTTCACCCCGCGTGAAGTCATTCGTCTGATGGTGCAGTTACTGTTCACCGGAGAGGAGGGAATCTACGAAAAAGGTATCTACCGCAGCGTCTATGACCCCACGGCGGGTACCGGCGGTATGCTGTCCGAATCGGAGAAGTTCATCTGTGGAGACGGTTTCACAAATGGGCTGAACCCAGACGCACATATCGAGCTCTTTGGCCAGGAATACAACCCAGAATCTTACGCGATCTGCTGCTCTGACCTGCTGATTAAGGATGAGCCGATCAACAACTTGATCTATGGCGACACACTGGGCATCAAGGACGCCAAGAACAAGACCAATGGTTTTGTGCCGCACGACGGTCACCCGGACAAGAAATTTCACTACATGCTGGCCAACCCGCCCTTTGGCGTGGAGTGGAAGCCGGAAGAGGACTTTGTGCGCGAAGAGTATGAAGATCAGGGCTTCACAGGTCGCTTTGGTGCTGGCCTGCCACGTATCACGGATGGTTCGCTACTCTTTTTGCAGCACATGATTTCCAAGATGCATAACCCGCCAAAGCTTGTGGATGGCAAGAACGAGGGCGGCGACGGCTCCAAAATCGCCATTGTCTTCAACGGTTCCCCGTTGTTCAGTGGCGATTCAGGCGGCGGCGAAAGCAATATCCGCCGCTGGATCATCGAGCGCGACATGCTTGATGCCGTAGTCGCCCTTCCAGACCAGATGTTCTACAACACGGGCATCTACACCTACGTCTGGGTCGTCAGCAACAATAAGCCAGTCCATCGCCAAGGCAAGGTGCAGTTAATCGACGGCACACGGCATTTCAAGAAGATGGACAAGAGCTTGGGCAATAAGCGCAACGAGCTGTCGGACGATCACATCAAGGAGTTGGTGCGCCTGTACGCCGAACACGACCACGATGCGGAAAGCGAAGTTTTGGTGGACGGCAAGACTGAGCGTCGCGTTTGCAGCAAGCTCTTAGATAACCGCGAGTTTGGCTTTCTCAAGATCACTGTCGAGCGCCCGCTGCGCTTGAACTTCCAATTCAGTGCCGAGCGAATAGCCAAGCTGGACGGTCAAAGTTCCTTCGTCAACCTCGCCAGCAGCAAGAAGCGTAAGGACGATGCAGCCTATCGTGCGGAAATCAAAGCAGGACAGGAGGCCCAGGCCGCCATAAAAACCGCTCTGCAAGGCATGGACGGCGATCTGCTGTACCTAAACCGTCCTGCATTTGAGACCGTGCTCCAGGCTGTCTTTAAAAAGGCCGGCATTAAGGTCGGTGCGCTGGTCAAGAAGGCCATCCTGGCTGCACTGTCCGAGCGCGACCCCAAAGCAGACATTTGCCTGAATGCCAAAGGAAATCCCGAACCCGACGCCGAGCTGCGGGACAACGAAATCGTGGCCTTACCGGATGACATTATTTTGCCGCTGCCGCTTGGCTACGATAACGAAACCGGCCACGACAATCTGCTGGCATTGGTGAAAGACCACTGCGAGAACTACCTCAAAGCCGAAGTCCTGCCACACGTTGCAGATGCGTGGATCGATCACAGCAAAACCAAGGTTGGATACGAAATTCCCCTGACCCGGCGCTTCTATATTTACCAGCCGCCGCGCCCATTGGGCGAAATTGCAGGTGAAATCAGTCAACTCGAAAAAGAAATTGTGTCCATGCTGAGTGAGGTGCTGTGATGATTCTCTACTTTCCATACAAAAAATACAAAGCAACCAACTGCGCATGGTTAAAAGAGATACCCGAGCATTGGGCTATCAAACGGATCAAAAACGTAGCCTCGCACAATGATGAGACGTTAGATGAGAAGACAGACCCTGATTTTGAAATTGATTATGTAGACATTTCGAGTGTCACGCTGACGGGTGGGGTTGAAAAGTCAGAAATAATGCTCTTTGAAAAAGCACCATCTCGAGCGCGGAGAAGAGTGCAAGACGGCGATATCATTGTTTCTACAGTGCGAACTTATCTCAAGGCAATCGCGCCGATTTGTAAACCACCGGAGAACATGATTGTTTCAACTGGTTTTGCAGTTATTCGCCCCAAAGAGAACCTTCATTCTGGGTTCGCGGGATATCTACTGCAGTCAAATGGATTTGTCGGCGAAGTGGTCTCAAAGTCGGTAGGTGTCAGCTATCCGGCCATCAATGCCAGTGACCTTGTTCGGATTGAGGCAGTTGAGCCTCCACTGGACGAGCAAGTAATAATCGCACGCTTCCTTGACTTCAAAGTTGCACAAATTGATGCATTGATCAGATCAATGACAGGTTCTGTTGATGCGGAGAAAAACGAAAGGAAGAAAAGCATGGCTTCTCTTTTGCAAGAGTACCGATCCGCTCTGATCACCAACGCCGTCACTGGGCAAATTGACGTGCGAGCAGTGCGGATACCGCAAATCGCGTTAGGTGTGAGCTAAGTAAATGGCGCTAACGGCACAAGGTTACTTCAATTGCTTGAAGTCCTATCTCAATATCAACCACTACGGAGAGCCGCAATGCGGTGTTAGTGAGGTGGTGTTGAAGGAAAAAATATTTGGCCAAAGCGGTAGCAAGCCCATTGAATACAAAGTGATCCTGCAGACCACGGGCGAGACGTTAGTGATAAAGCTGGACGCCAAGAAAAATGGCTCGTCGCTGCCGCTGTTCCACTTCCTGGACGATACTGCCAAGCCATGGTCGAGGCGCTGTGACTTCGTGGTGTTCAACCTGCGTAAAAGCAAGCTGTATGTGTACTGCCTTGAGTTCAAGTCGGAGAGCATTCCGCACGACGTGCCGGATCAGTTGAAAGCAAGTGTGGATTGGCTCAAGGCGCTGCACGCCACCATTAATGCCTACACCACAAAACGCAGCTCTATTCACGCCACCAAGTACGTGCTTAGCAATCATCCAAACCCTACTCCGTATCTGGATGCGGACGGCAAGTATCTGCAGCGCGATCACACGATACGGCACTATCACTACGCCGACCTCAATGGCATGGCGCTGGCGGATCTGGAAAATAGCAATATTGAGGTGATTCGCTAACAGGCCGAATCCAATGCATTTAAAGGATGAGAAAGATGCACAAAGAAATCGACTTTGAAAATGACATCGAGCACGCTCTCGTCCAGAGCGGCGGCTATGAAAGAGGTGACCCCAGCACCTACGACCCGGAAACGGCATTGTTCCCGGCGGATGTCGTCGCCTTTGTGCAGAAGACGCAGCCCAAACTTTGGACGCGCTTGACCCAACTCGACGCGACCAAAGCGCCAGCGATTTTGTTGGACAGTTTGGTGAAGGAGCTTGCCGCAAAAGGGGCGTTAGCGATATTGCGGGAAGGTTTCAAATGTGTGGGCAAGACGGTGCGACTGGCCTATTTTGCGCCTAATACCGGACTAGACCCCTCTGCTACCTGCCGTTACGACGACAACCGCCTGACGATTGTGCGACAAGTAAACACCAAGAGCGGGGCAATCCCCGACATTGTGTTGGCGGTGAATGGCTTGCCCGTGGCGACGTTGGAGCTGAAGAACCATATGTCGGCGACACACTGGAACGTGGAGAACGCGAAATACCAATATCGATTTGAGCGCGACCCTAAGGAACTGTTGTTCGCTTTCAAGCAGCGTTGCTTGGTGCATTTCGCGGTGGATACTGAGCTAGTATTCATGACCACCAAGCTGGAAGGTAAGGAAACATTCTTCTTGCCCTTCAACCTGGGGTACAACCACGGAGCGGGCAATCCGCCTGCGGTAGGAGATGTGCGCACAACCTATCTGTGGCACAAGGCGCTGACCCGTGACAGCCTGATGGACATTCTGGCCCGCTTCATCCATCTGAATGTAGAGGAAAAAGCTGTCGTCACTGAAAAGGGTATCAAACGACACCGAAAAGAGTCGTTGATCTTCCCGCGCTACCACCAGCTGGACGCGGTTCGGGTACTCACTGATCACGCGCAAACACATGGTTCAGGGCACAACTATTTGATCCAGCATTCCGCTGGCTCGGGGAAATCGAATTCGATTGCTTGGCTGGCGCACCGACTCTCCAGCTTGCATGACTCCGGCAATGAGAAGATTTTTCACTCGGTAGTGGTCATCACTGATCGGCGCGTGCTGGATCAGCAGCTGCAAGATACGATCTTTCAGTTTGAACACAAGCTGGGCGTGGTGCAGAAGATCGACGAAAACACGCAGCAGTTGGCGAAGTCGCTGGCTGATGGTGTGCCGATTATTATTTCGACAATCCAGAAATTCCCCTTCATCACCCAAGCCATCCGCACGATGGAGGCTAGCGGCAAGGGTGTAGCAATCTCGACTGCGGGCAAGCGCTTCGCCGTCATTGTGGACGAGGCGCATAGTTCGCAAAGCGGCGAAACCGCGATGGAGCTTCGCAAGATCTTGAATAAGGACGGTATTGAGTCTGCCATCGCCGAGCAGTTGCTGGACATGGACGACGATGCAATGAGCGAGGAAGCGAAGAAGGAACTGCTGCGTGAGCAACTTAAGCGCGCCAAGCAGCCCAACTTAAGTTTCTTCGCCTTCACGGCGACACCTAAGTTCAAGACACTTGCCGTCTTCAATGAACCCGGCCCAGACGGCCAAGCGCCGTTCCACCACTACAGCATGCGGCAAGCCATCGAGGAGGGCTTCATTCATGACGTGCTGGCGCACTACACCTGCTACAAGCGCTACTATAGGCTAATCCAGAAGGCGGAGGCCGATCCCGACGTGCCGCGCCGCAAGGCCGCACGTGCCCTAGCTCGGTTCGTTGAGTTTCATGACTACGAGATCGCACAGAAGGTCGAAGTTATCGTTGAGCACTTCCGCACCCATACTCGCCACAAGATAGGCGGTCGGGCCAAAGCGATGGTGGTAACCGGCTCACGCGAACACGCTGTGCGCTACAAGCTAGGGTTCGACAAGTACATCAAGGACAAGGGTTACATCGACGTGAAATCACTGGTGGCTTTCTCAGGCGAAATCACGCTTAAAGAGTTCGCTGACAAGAAATTCACCGAAGTGAGCATGAACAACGGCATAAAGGAATCCGAACTGCCGGAAAAGTTCAATACAGAGGAGTATCAAGTCTTGCTGGTGGCCGAAAAGTACCAGACGGGCTTTGATCAGCCGCTGTTGCACAGCATGTACGTCGACAAGCGCCTGTCCGGCATTCAGGCCGTGCAAACCCTCTCACGCCTTAATCGTACGACGCGCGGCAAGACCGACACGTTCGTGCTCGACTTTGTTAACGAGCCTGCGGACATTTACACCGCCTTCAAACCGTACTACGAGACGACTGATAAGGGCGACGATACCGATCCGCAGCAACTCAATACGCTGGCGCACAAGCTCGCTAGCTGGAAGATTTTCACTAAAGCCGAGGTGGATGAATGGTGTGAAATTTGGTTCCGCAATCGCCTTAATCCAACAGGCGGCGAGCACAAGAAATTGAACGGTCTGCTCGATCTGGCGATTGAACGTTTCGAGAGGATCGGGGAAGAAGATCAGAATCTGTTCAAAGGCCAGTTAGTCAGCTTTCGCAATCTCTACAGCTTTGTCTCTCAAATCGTGCCTTATCAGGATTCTGATCACGAAAAACTCTACACCTATGCTCGTTTCCTGCTGACGAAGCTGCCACGCACGACGGACAATCGGACAGTCCAGGTCGACGATGAAGTCGAGCTGAAATACTACCGGCTGCAAAAGATCAGTGAAGGGGCGATTGATCTCAAAGCGGGCGAGGCCGACGCACTTGAGGGACCGACCAATGTAGGCACCGGTCAAGCAGACGAGGATGTTCAGCTTTCGACTTTGGTTGGCAAGTTGAATGAGCGGTTCGGGACCGAATTCACCCCTGCCGACCAACTCTTTTTTGATCAAGTTCGCGAGACCGCCGTTGCCAACGAGCAGTTACGACAGGCGGCAATGGCCAACAGCATCGAAAATTTCGAGCCAGTGTTCAACAAACAGCTTGAGAACCTGTTTATTGAGCGCATGGATGGCAACGAAGAAATTTTTGTCCGCCTGATGAATGATGAGGCGTTCAGAAATGTTGCTGCCACTCATCTGATGCGGGCCGTATACCAGCAGGTCAAGATGGCTGGAGATATGGACAACTGATATGCAATAGCATGCTGGGCTGCCCATTGATGTCGCATTAAACCTGGCGAAGGCGGTACACGGAGAGCGTGAGGCAGCCGCGCCTGTCTATGGGGACCGCGCCGTCATCGAGATAGCGTGACAGCGCCGCCCAGCTTTTGAGGCGATAATCCAAGGCCTTGGCGATGGCCGATCCCTCACGCGCAAGCCGTCTCTGGCGGATGATGTTCGGAAGACAATAGATGCAGATTAGCAGGCGGCTCTTGATGAGTGACTGCAAGGCCTCACACGCGAGTGGGATGAGCTTGCCAAGGAACTGAAAGAGTCCATGAAGGAGCTTGTTGAGCAGTTTGAGAACAAGGATGATCTAAAAGAGTTTGCGCATTGTGCTGCAACGGATCTGCGCGAATGGGCGGACGTATATCGATGATAAGCTCGCACTTGGAAGAAACACACCACGGGCTAGCGTCGTTTCACTCCTTCGATGATGGAGTTGCTGATCCTTGCTGAAGCGCATAAAACCGTCTCTACAAAGTGCTGGATAAAGACATGATTCGAAGGAGAAGCACGGACATGCCACTGGCCAAGGGAGCCAAAAATCCAGCAGAACAGAGCGTTCAAGGAATATGCAGAATCACCTTCTGTGCTCTGGCTGAGGAGTTTCAATGAGCTTTACCATCGGACCCAGTTGGACCTGAAAGCCCCGTATTTACTGGATTTCAGGCACAAAAAAAGACGCCCTTGGACGTCTTTAGATGTTTATTTGGTGGAGCCGGGGGGATTTGAACCCCCGTCCGCCAGTACTCCGCTGTCGGTACTACATGCGTAGCCGTGTCTATTAAGTTAACCCTCAGCGACCCGACGGGCAGGGTGCTTTGGGCGAGTTGTGTAAGTTTTAGCCGCTTCGTCCACAACGTACTGCACGGCGATTCTGTTCTATATGACAATCATTTTGGGTTTACAGACATCCCCTGATGATTGCTGGACCCGAAGGTACCAGGAGTGCATGTCAGCTGCAATTAAGCAGCGAGAGCAGCACCGTATTGGTCGTCATTGGCAACTATAAGAAGTTGCAACAGTGGATTTACGACTTCTGTTACCAAGTCGGCATGCACCTAGAGTTTCGCAACCGGCGTCGAATCCTAAACGGCCCCGAGCCTGGTGCTCTGTGGATCTTGTGAGTAACAAGCCTGCGCAGTGTACGCCAAACGGCTCACAAGGCCAACCCGAAGGTTGGCCTGAGCTTCGATCAGTTGTTGGTTCCGCTGGTTTTACGGATTTCCAGAATGGTTTGCTGGGTTTCAGCCACGCATTCGTCGATCTTGCCCTGGGCCTTGAGTGCCTGGGCTTTTTGCACACTGGCTTCTACCCGTTGATTCAGGTCGGGTGAGGCCATTGCCTGCGCCTTGGCGTTGTTGATGGTTTGCAGATTGGCATCGCACAGATCGGCGGGCTTGTCGGCGGCGAACGAAGCAGACGCCATCATCGAGGCAGTAACGAACAGACCTAACAGTACAGAACGTTTCATATGAATCTCCTTGAACTGAGGGATCCAGACTTCGCTGGCCGTCAGGACGGGCAACCGAATGGAGGACAAGCCCCGATTGTTCGGGGCCTGTTCTGTGGACTGCGGTCGCTCGCAAGGGTTCTATTTTTCTTCAGAGGGCGGTTGCGGGGGCTTTGGCGCGGGTCACCCGGTCCACCAGATACACCAGACCGTGGTAGTCGATTCCGCCGTGTTGCGTCAGACCGATCTCACAGGTGCGGCTGGTGGAAATTCCCTCGCTGCACTGTTGCACCGCATCCTTGAGCGTTCGCAGTGAGTGGCTGTTGAGCTCCGGTGTGGTGAAACCTTTGTCACCAGCAAAACCGCAACAGTGAATGCCTTCCGGGATCACTACCGTCTTGCTGCATTTGCGCGCCAGGTCGATCAGCGCCTGGCTTTCCCCAAGATGCTGAGTGCTGCAGGTCACGTGAACGGCAATCGGTGCTTCCTGGGGCGTGAACTCCAGACGATCCATCAAGTGCGTACGGATGAATCGCACAGGGTCATACAGATCCAGGCGAACATTTCCCACATCCTGCACCAGTCGCAACGTGCAGGGGCTAGTGTCGCAATAGATCGGATCAAGCCCGCCGCGACTGGCCTGGAGCAATGCGCCGATCAGCTCCTGACGCTTGTGCTCGGCCTGTTCGGCATAGCCCTTTGACGCGAAAGGCTGGCCGCAGCAGAGGTTGTCCAGATTGTCCGGGAACACCACCTGATAACCGGCCTTTTCCAGCAGACCACGGGTTTTGTCGTACAGCGACATCTGCTCCCTGTCGCCCGCCGCCGGCCCCATAACACGCGAGACGCAGGCCGCCAGATACACAACGCGCGGGCGTTCGTCAGACACGGCCGGGCTGAAGCGAATGGCTTTTTCCGGCTGCGGCATCGCGTTGGTCCACAGCGGCACCTGACCTTTGGAGAGCCGCGTCAGCGTGGCCGAAAGCTTCGCCAGTCGCGGTGCCCCCAACAACATCCGCGCACCGTTGGCCACATGCAGGGTGAAACGCGCACCTTGCAGGGTGGTGGCGAAATTTCCTTCGATCAAGTTGGCGGTTTTCGTATGCGTGGCTTGACGGCCGCGCAGCTTTTTCACCAGCTCGCCGGTGTTGATGCCTACAGGACAACGTTGCGCACACAAACCGGTTGCCGCGCAGGTATCGATGCCTTGGTACTCGTAGGCTTTTTCCAGCTCGGTGGTGTCGATCCCGGCACGTTTTCGCGCCTGAATATCGCGCCAGATCACGATGCGCTGGCGCGGGCTCAGGGTCAGGCCTTTCGAAGGGCAGACCGGCTCGCAGAAACCGCACTCGATGCATTTATCCACAATCTCGTCGGCCGCCGGCAGCGGTTTCAGGTGCTTGAGGTGGATCTGTGGATCTTCGCTGAGCACCACGTCCGGATTGAGAATGCCGTTGGGGTCGAGCAGGCGTTTGAGCTGCCACATCAATTGATAGGCGTCGCTGCCCCATTCCAGTTCGACGAAGGGCGCCATGTTTCGTCCGGTGCCGTGTTCCGCCTTCAGCGAACCGCCGAACTCCACGGCCACCAGTTGCGCCACGTCGTCCATGAACGCCTGATAGCGTGCGACTTCTTCCGCGCTGTTGAAACCTTGGGTGAAGACGAAGTGCAGATTGCCTTCCAGCGCGTGTCCGAAAAGGATCGCTTCGTCGTAGTGATGTTTGTCGAACAGCTCGATCAGACGGTTTACGCCGATCGCCAGTTGTTCCACCGGGAAGGTGACGTCTTCGATGATCACCGTGGTGCCGGTCTTGCGCACGGCGCCGACGGCAGGGAAGGTGTCTTTGCGGATTGCCCAGAGGCGGGCGTTTTCGACCGGGTCTTCGGTGAAGTCGACCTGTTTCTCCACCGGGAAACCGCTGAGCGACGCCATGATCTGCGCCAGTTGTTCCTGCAGCAAAGTGGAGGAGGCGGCGCGGGATTCGATCAACAACGCGCAGGCATTGTTCGACAGCTGCTGTACGAAAGCCGGCATGCCGGGTTTGTCCTGCACTGAGCGCAGGCTGCGGCGGTCGAGCAGTTCCACGGCGGAGACCGGTTGGCTTTTCAGCACGGTGACGGCGTTGCAGCAGGTTTCCACATCCGGGAAAACGATCAGCGCCGAGGCTTTGTTCGGGGGGTCGATCACCGTGTCGTAGGTCACTGCGCTGATGAAACCGAGGGTGCCTTCGGAACCGACCAGCAAGTGACTCAAGATATCCACAGGCTCATCGAAATCCACCAAGGCGTTGAGCGACAGACCGGTGGTATTTTTCAGACGGTATTTGTGGCGGATTCGCGCGGCCAGTTCGGCATTGGCGCGGGTCTCGCGGCCCAAAGTCGCCAGACGTTCCAGCAAGTCACCGTGGCTGACTCGAAACGCCGCGACACTGGCGGCATCTTCGGTATCGAGTCGCGTGCCGTCGGCCAGCACCAGACGAATCCCGGCCAGCGTGTGATAGGTGTTTTGCGCAGTGCCGCAGCACATGCCGCTGGCGTTGTTGGCGACGATGCCGCCGATCTTGCAGGCGTTGATCGAGGCGGGATCCGGGCCGATCTTGCGTCCGAATGGCGCCAGCCATGCATTGGCCTGGGCACCGATCACGCCCGGTTGCAGGCGAATTTGTGTGCCTTGCCCGCGGATCTCCCGCGCGTTCCAGTTATCCCCAAGCACGATCAGCACCGAATCACTGATCGCCTGGCCGGACAGGCTGGTGCCAGCGGCGCGGAAGGTCACCGGGACCTGATCGCGCTGCGCCAGCTTCAATAGAGCCACCACTTCATCTTCGGACTCGACGCGGATCACCAGTTGCGGAATCAACCGGTAGAAGCTGGCATCGGTGCCGAAGGCTAGGGTCGACAGCGGATCGTCGAAGCGGCGCTCGGAAGGAATCAGCTGCTGCGCATCGCGCAGGAAAGTCGCCGGTAAGGTCATTGGTCCTCCAGGATCAACACCACCAGGTCTTTCGGGCCGTGGGCGCCGTAGGCCAGGACTTGCTCGATGTCGGCGGTTTTCGACGGGCCGGACACCAGCAACGCGTTGGTCGGCATGCCTTGCGCCCACTCGAATTCCTGCTGCACCTGATAGAAGTTGTCGCGGATCTGGCTGGCCTTGAGCAGGGCGAAATGCACCGGCGGTACCAGGCTCATCAGCCGTGGTTCTTCGCGGGTCGGCCACAGAATCAGGCTGCCGGTGGCGGCGATGGCGCCGAGGGTGCCGGTCAGGCTGGCCGGGGTGTCGTTGAACAACTCGGCTTTCCACTCTTCCATCGGGCGGTCGTAGGACTTCAGCGCCGGCAGATCAGGATTGTTCGCCCAGTGTTGTGTGATGCGCTGCCCGTGGGGCGTAGTAGGTGCGATCAGCAGGCTCGGCAACTGACGGTCACGCAGCAATTGCGCCAGCAGCGCCGGCCACGCATCAGCGGACGTCAGGTGGATCTCGGTGTGCACTGCTTCCATCAGCTTGCGCAGTTGCGGGATCCGTTGTTCGGCGCTGTAGGTGTAAGGCTGGGTCACCAGATCGACGTCGAAGTTGTCGGCAATCGGCGTGGTGCCGGTCAGACTTTTCCGTAACTTGCCGAGGATGTTTTGCTTGGCGCTCATCAACGGTCTCCTTGTTTGGCCAGGTGTTCGCGAGCCATGTCATGCAGTGAGCGGGCGGCGGGTTTCGGCGCGCTGTGATTCTGCGTCCACGGGCCGACATTGTTCGGCGCCAGCGCGCGCAGACGCGTGGCGAAAAACGCAAACAGCCGATACAGGACTGGCGAGCTGTTGAGCTTCGCCCAGGCGTTCCAGATGAAACGTTCCTTGCGCGAATACTTGCTGCCCTGGCCGCGCATCACTTGATGAGGGCTGTCGGGGGCTTTGACGTTCTCTTCGCGTAGGCGGCGCAGCAGTGCGGGAATAGGAATTTTTACCGGACACACTTCACCGCAGGCGCCGCACAACGAAGACGCACTCGGGTGATCCGGGACTTTCGCCAGGCCGACCATGTGCGGAGTGATGATTTTGCCGATCGGGCCAGGGTAAACCTCGCCGTAGGTATGGCCGCCGACGCGGGTGTAGACCGGGCAATGATTCATGCAGGCGCCGCAGCGGATGCAGTTCAGGGTCTGGCGCAATTCGCTGTCGGCGAAGGCCTGGCTGCGACCGTTGTCGAGCAGCACCAGATGCACTTCCTGCGGGCCGTCGAGTTCGTGTTCCTTGCGCGGGCCGGAGATCATGTTGACGTAGGTGGTGATCGGAATGCCCAGCGCCGAGCGGGTCAGCAATGACAACAGCGGCACCACGTCGCGCAGGTTTTCCACGACTTTTTCGATGCCGGTGACGGCGATGTGCACCGGTGGCACGGTGGTAGTCATGCGGCCGTTGCCTTCGTTTTCCACCAGCAGCAGGGTGCCGGTTTCGGCCACGGCGAAGTTGACGCCGGAGACGCCGATGTCCGCTTCGAAGAATTTCTGCCGCAGAACCCTGCGACCGATCTGAATGAGTTGGTCAACGTCCTTGGTGTATTCCACGCCAAGTTTGTCGTGGAACAAGGACGCGACCTGACCGGCATTCTTGTGGATTGCCGGCATGATTATGTGTGAAGGCTTCTCGTGGTCGAGCTGGACGATGTACTCCCCCATGTCGGACTCCAGACATTCAATGTCCCGAGCCTCGAGGAAATCGTTCATCTCCATCTCTTCGCTGACCATCGATTTGCCCTTGATCACTTGCCGCGCCTCGTGAGCGCGGATGATCGAAAGGACGATGCCATTGGCCTCGTCCACCGTTTCCGCCCAGTGCACTGTCACACCGTTGCGGGTCAGGTTCTGTTCCAGTTGCTCGAGCAGGTCGGGCAACTTGGAGAGCGCGCGGGCACGGATCGCATTGCCCAGTTCACGCAGATGTTCTCTTTCGTGGGCATCGCTGAAAGCCGCTGCCCGCTTGGTCATCAATGAATCCATCGCGGTGCGGAAATTGTTCCGTAACTGCGAATCGCCCAGGGCGTTGTGCGCCCGGGTGCGGAAATCTTCTTCTACGGCAACCGTAGGAATAATCGTGGAAGTGCTCATCGCGCACCTCCGGTTCGTTGCCAGAGAAAGCTCGCCAGGTGTTGCCCGCGCAGCGCTTCCTTCTGTTTTTCCAGCGAGCCGTTGATGTTCATCAAGCAGCCGCAGTCGGCACTGAGTACCTGATGCGCGCCGGATTCCTTCAACGCCCGGGTCTTGTCAGCCACCATCGCGCCGGAAATGTCTGGCATACGGACGCTGAATGTCCCACCGAAGCCACAGCATTCGCTTTCGTGATCGTGGTTGACCCGTTCCACGTTGCTCAACTGCGCCAACAACTCGCGGCCGTGCAGGTGGGTGTTCATTTCCCGTCGCGCCGAACACGAGGTGTGCAGCGCCACTTTGACCGGCTCGCCGCTGTCCTTGAGCTGCACCTTGCAGACGAACAGCAGAAACTCGGCCAATTCATAGGTGCGGGCCGCGAGGGCCTGAACCAGTTTCAACGTTTCCGGCTCGTCCTTGAACAAGTCGGCATAATGCTCGCGGATCATCCCGGCGCAGGAGCCCGACGGCACCACCACCGGATAATCTCCGGCAAACAGCGCCAGTTGCGAGCGCGCCACCGTCCGTGCCTGCTCGGTGTAACCCGAGGTGTAGGCCGGTTGTCCGCAGCAGCTCTGCCCTTGCGGGTAGTCGACCCGGATGCCTTCGCGCTCCAGCAAGTGGATCGCGTCCATCCCGGCTTCCGGATAGAACAGATCGACCACGCACGTGCCGAACAGGTAGACCCGCGACGGTTTCTCGCCGGGGTATTGCCGGGGTTCGGGCAGTGGCGGTGCGACGCGAGTGGCGTTGGGCACAGCGTTGTAAAAAAGCTCGCTCATCAGGCGTGTCTCCGGGTGGGCCCGGTTATCCGTCTGTTGCGGCTGCCGAATATAGAGCGCGTTGCTTTCAGCAGCCTTACAGACCGGGTTGTGAATTGCTGACGCCGGAATCACGAACCGGCGTCGGTTATTTCCATGTCGCTTGTAGTCTTAATGCACCAGCATGCCGGTGAACCAGTAGGCCTGAGCCAAAGTGATCAGGCCGACGATCGTGGCAAAGAATAGGCTGTGCTTGAGGGTGAAGCGGAACAGATCGGATTCCTTGCCCACCAGACCGGTCGCGGCGCAGGCCACGGCGATCGATTGCGGGGAGATCATCTTGCCGGTCACGCCGCCGCTGGTATTGGCCGCCACCAGCAAGGTGTCGTTGACCCCGATCTGGTGCGCGGTGGTCGCTTGCAGAGAACTGAACAGGGCGTTGGACGAGGTATCGGAACCGGTCAGGAACACGCCGAGCCAGCCGAGGAACGGCGAGAAGAACGGGAACGCTGCGCCAGTACCGGCCAGCACCAGAGCCATGGTCGAGGACATGCCGGAATAGTTGGTGACGAAGGCAAACGCCAGCACCATGCCGATCGACAGGATCGGCCAGCGCAGTTCGTAGAAGGTCTCTTTCAAAGTGGTCAGACTAGTTTTGAAATTGATCTTCAGCACCAGCATCGAGATCAGCGCGGAGAAGAAAATCGCCGTGCCGGTCGCGGAAATCGGGTCGAGTTTGAACACGGCCGGAATCGCGGTCGGAGCAGCAACAATCGGTGCGGTTTTGATCACCAGTTGATCGAGGTGCGGAATCGCGAAGTTGAACACCCAGGCGTACATCGAACCGCCGGCAGCGAACATGGCTTTGAAAGGCTTGAGGGTCCAGATGGTCACCAGCACGGTGAGGATCAGGAACGGAGACCACGCCTTGAAAATTTCCCCAAGGCTGTAAGGCGAAGCGACGGTGGTGCGCTTCTGGCCGAAACCGCCGACGCTGGCAGTCACTACCGAAGCGGAAACGGCACCGGCAATGTGCTGGCCGGCGGCACGTTTTGGCTGCCAGACCTTCAGGAACAGGGTCAGCGAAATCAGGCTGGCCAGGGCCGACGTAATGTCTGGCAGTTCCGGGCCAATGAAGTTCGAAGTGAAGTATTGGGTCACGGCGAAGCTCAAGCCGGCGACCAGCGCTGCGGGCCAGGTTTCACGCACGCCGCGCAGGCCGTCCATCATGAACACCAGCCAGAACGGCACGAACAGCGACAGCAGTGGCAGCTGGCGGCCGGTCATGGCGCCGATCTTGAACGCGTCGATGCCGGTGACTTGCCCGGCCACGATGATCGGAATACCCAATGCGCCGAACGCAACCGGTGCGGTGTTGGCGATCAGGCACAGGCCTGCGGCGTATAGCGGGTTGAAGCCCAGGCCTACCAGCAGCGCAGCGGTAATCGCCACTGGCGCACCGAAACCGGCGGCACCTTCCAGAAATGCGCCGAAGCAGAAACCGATCAGCAGCACCTGCAGACGCTGGTCATCGGTGATCGACAGCACCGAGCTGCGGATGACCTCGAACTGACCGCTCTTGACCGTGAGTTTGTACAGAAACACCGCCGCCACAATGATCCAGGCAATCGGCCACAGACCATAGGCGAAGCCATATCCGGCGGCGGCAAACGCCATGTCCACCGGCATCTGGAACGCGAAGATCGCCACGGCGATGGCCAGGGCGAGCGTGATGCTGCCGGCCACATGACCTTTGAGGCGGAACACCGCCAGGGCGAGGAAGAAGAAAACGATGGGGATGACGGCCGCGAGTGCGGACACGCCGAGACTGCCGAGCGGGCTGTAGAGCTGTTGCCAGGTTTGCATATGGGGTGGCCCCTAATTGTTGTTGGTCAGGCACTGTCAGCGTTCTTGGTTAATTGGTAAGACCAATTTACAATCGCTGTTGGCTAGGGTAAAAGCCTTGATATCGGTGTGTCAATTTGCCGCCCTAAAACTTTTGTCGAATCACCGGTGCAGAGCTCGATCTGATCCGGTCGCCCAAGTGTCATCTGGCAGGTGTCGGCAACGCGTCGATAGGCCAGAATAGAGAGCCCGGCGAGCGGTCGGGATGGTGGAGAGTTGAGTGATGGGGTTTGATCAGATACGTCAGCGCCGTTTGTCTGACGACATTGTCGAGCGACTGGAGGGGATGATTCTCGAAGGCACGCTGAAGTCCGGCGAACGTCTGCCGGCCGAGCGGGCACTGGCGGAGCAGTTCGGCGTTTCCCGGCCCTCGTTGCGTGAGGCGATTCAGAAGCTTGCGGCCAAGGGCTTGCTGGTCAGCAAGCAGGGCGGCGGCAACTATGTCGTGGAAAGCCTCGGCTCGACGTTCAGTGATCCGCTGCTGCAATTGCTGGAAAGCAATCCCGAGGCGCAGCGCGATCTGCTGGAATTTCGCCACACGCTGGAGGCATCGTGCGCCTATTACGCAGCATTGCGCGCCACGGATGTGGATCGCGAGCGGCTGACGGCTGCATTTGAACAGTTGCAGGACTGCTATTCGCGTCACGACGAAGTGAGCCGGGCGGAAGAGGGCGCGGCGGATGCGAAATTCCACCTGGCGATTGCCGAAGCCAGTCATAACGCGGTGTTGCTGCACACCATTCGCGGCCTGTTCGATCTGCTCAAGCGCAACGTGGTGACCAACATCGGTGGCATGTACAAGCAGCGCACGGAAACCCGCGACATGCTGATCACGCAGCATCGGGAGTTGTATCTGGCGATTATCGAGGGGCGCGCGGAACAGGCGCGTGAAGTGTCCAGTCGACACATTCTGTATGTGCAGGAAGTGCTGGAAGAGGTGCGGCAGGAAGTGCAGCGCATGGCTCGCGCCGAGCGACGCAAAGGGATGTAGGCATGACCGTTCCCGTGCCGGGCGCGGGAACGGTCATTCAGGCAGAAGAATCAGTCTTCCTTGCCCTTGTTGCGCACCGCACGCTGCAACTCGCGACCGGCGTCGCGTTCGCGTTCGGTATCACGCTTGTCGTATTCCTTCTTGCCCTTGCCCAGTGCGATCTCGCACTTGACCATGTGCTTGCTCCAGTACCAGGACAGGCACACGCAGGCGTAACCCTTTTGCTGCACGGCGGCGGCGAGCTTGTCCAGCTCGCGGCGGTTGAGCAGCAACTTGCGGGTACGCACCGGGTCGGCAATGACGTGGGTGCTGGCGGTCATCAGAGGCGTGATGTGGCTGCCGAGCAACCACGCTTCGCCATCCTTGAGCAACACGTAACTGTCGACCAGTTGCAGTTTGCTTGCCCGCAGACTTTTTACTTCCCAGCCGGCCAGGACCAGACCAGCCTCGAACTTGTGCTCGATGAAGTAATCGTGTCGCGCCTTTTTGTTTTGCGCGATGGTCCCTGTTGGGTGTTTCTTCTGTTTAGCCATAGGGGCGGCATTATATGGAGATAAACGGCTGTCGGCTACGGTGATGCTGCGTGCTTGAGCAGGTTGAGTGAATCCCGGACAATGCGGCCTCTTTTTCTAACGCTTGGGCGTGATAAACGATGTCGACAGACAAGGTTTCTGTCCACGGCAGTTGGGCTAGCCGCTGGGTTTTCATATTCGCCGCGACCGGTTCGGCCGTGGGATTGGGCAGCATCTGGAAATTCCCCTACATGGTCGGGGTCTACGGTGGCGGCGCCTTCGTGCTGATGTTTCTGGCGTGTATCGCGCTGATCGGCATTCCGGTGATGCTCGCCGAAACCCTGATCGGCCGGCGTGCCCGTCAGAGTCCGGCGAATGCCCTGAAGGTGCTGGCGCTGGAAGCCGGGCACTCTGGCAAATGGTCATGGGGCGCGTTCGCTGGCATGATCACGGCCTTGCTGATCCTGTCTTTCTATAGTGTGGTCGGCGGCTGGTCGCTGGATTACATCATTGATATGGGGCGCGGGGACTTCCAGGGCGCGACGGCCGATCAGGTCGGGGCGTACTTCGGTAATGTCATCGCCGACCCGTGGCGCATCACGCTGTGGCACACGGTTTTCATGCTGTTGTCGGCTGTGGTCATCGCCAAGGGTGTGGTCGCCGGGCTCGAGCGCAGCCTGCGGATCATGATGCCGCTGCTGTTCGTGATGGTGCTGGTGCTGCTGGGTTACAGCATGACCACCGGGCATTTCATGGAAGGCGTGCACTTCATGTTCGACTTCCACCCGGAAAAAGTCCTCGACGGCTTGCTGCCGGCCATGGGCCACGCGTTCTTCTCGCTGAGCGTGGGCGTGGGTTCGATCATGATCTACGGCGCCTATATGACCAAGGAAGCCTCGCTGTCAGGTACGGTCGTGGGTGTGGCGCTGCTCGATACCTTTGTTTCGTTGGTGGCCGGTCTGGCCTTGTTTCCGATTGTGTTCGCCGGTGGTTTGAACCCGAGCGAAGGCCCGGGGCTGATGTTCGTCAGCCTGCCATTTGCTTTCGGTAACGTGCTTTTCGGCCAGTTGATGGGCGTGGTGTTCTTCGTTCTGGTGGCCATTGCCGCCTGGAGCTCGGCAATTTCCCTGCTGGAGCCGATGGTCGCCTATCTGGTCGAGCGGACTAAAATCAGTCGTGCCTGGGTGACATTCTGGTTGGCGTTCACCTGCTGGTTCGTCGGCCTGGGCACGGTGTTTTCCTTCAATATCTGGAAGGAAGCCAAATTTTTCGTGAACGATGGCGGGGTGTTCCATCTCTACCAATGGGGTGCGGCCGGTGGCCTGGACTTCTTTGGTGTGATCGACTTCTTCACCTCGCGGATCATGTTGCCACTCGGCGGACTGTGCTTCGTGCTGTTTGCCGGTTGGGTGATGGGGCGTGAAGCGGTGCGTGACGAATTGTCGATTCGCAGCCCGGCGCTGTTCGCCCTGTCTCTGTTCTTGATGCGCTATGTGGCGCCCATCGGCATTCTTGTAGTGTTTGCCGCCCAGCTCTGGAAGTGACGCTTACATGACGACACATATTCAACGATCGGCGCTGCTGCCTTACCCGGCGCAATTTCTCTACGACCTGGTCAATGACGTGGCGCGTTACCCCGAGTTTTTGCCGTGGTGCTCGTCTGCAGAAGTCCTGGAAAGCTCGCCTGAGCATATGCGCGCCAGTGTCGGCGTGGCCAAGGGCGGCCTCAGTCAGCACTTCGTGACGCGCAATACGCTGGTGCCGGGGCAGTCGATTGAAATGAACCTGGAGGAGGGGCCGTTCAATCAGCTGCACGGCGTCTGGGTGTTCAAGGCGCTGAACGAGAAGGCCTGCAAGATCAGTCTGGATCTGTCTTTCGACTACGCCGGGCCGCTGGTTCGCGCGACGCTCGGTCCTTTGTTCAATCAGGCTGCCAATACGCTGGTGGACGCGTTCTGCCAGCGTGCCAAGCAGATGCATGGTTGAGCCGGTGATCGAAATCGAAGTGGTGTATGCCGCCGTTGATCGTCAGGTGTTGCGTGTAATCAGCGTTGCCGAGGGTGCGACGGTGCGTGCGGTGCTGATGGCGTCCGGGATTGATGCTGAATTTCCGGAGCTGGATCTGAAGAGTTGCCATTTGGGGATCTTCGGCAAAGTGATCGCTGATCCGGATACTCGACAGGTTCAGGAAGGCGATCGCATCGAGATCTATCGGCCACTGTTGGCAGACCCGAAAGAGGTGCGCCGTCTGCGCGCCGCCAAGGCTGCCGAGGCCAAGGCGCGAAATCAGTAGGCTGGCCAAACGGCAGGCAATAAAAAACCCGGAATTTCCGGGTTTTTTATTGCGTCGCAAATTATTGCGGCGAGGTGTCCAGCGGTTCTGGCGTTGGAACCGGAACGGTTTCCACACCATCGACGTCCTTCTGGATCTGATCCAGCAAGGAGCCAGGCTTGGCCGGTTTTTCCGGTTTCGGCTGCTCGACGTTTTCAGCAGGAGTGGTCACGCTGGTGCCACTGTCCTTGCCGAGAATGGCTTCGTCACGGCTGACGCCCGGCATGAAGTCACCGGACAGGCTGACAAGGCGGTCATTCGAGTCGAAAATGACACTCATGCGTTCCTGCTGGCGTTCACCGCCACCAGGTTGCAGGCTGTACAGATAATCCCAGCGGTTGGCATGGAACGTGTCGGCAAGCAGAGGGTTGCCCATGATAAACCGTACTTGCGGCCGGGTCATTCCCGGGCGTAACTGGTCTATCATGTCCTGCGTGACGACATTGCCCTGCTGGATGTCGATTTTGTAAACCCCGGGGAATGAACAACCGGCGAGTGCGAGCAGTCCCACAAAGGTGAAACTGGTTAGCAAGAGCTTGGTGTTTTGCATCGGTGGGCGACTTCCACTATCTTGGCTGGGACAACGTAAACGCCGATCATACCCGCATTAAGAGAAGCTGCGAAGCAGCATCGCGAGAAAGCTGACCATGGTTGAAAATAGCGAACTACGCAAAGCCGGCCTCAAAGTGACCCTGCCACGGGTCAAGATCCTGCAAATGCTCGACTCTACAGAGCAGCGTCACATGAGTGCCGAGGACGTCTACAAGGCGTTGATGGAAGCTGGCGAGGACGTCGGTCTGGCCACGGTTTACCGTGTTCTGACCCAGTTCGAAGCGGCTGGCCTCGTGGTCCGTCACAACTTCGACGGCGGCCACGCGGTATTCGAATTGGCCGACGGTGGCCACCACGACCATATGGTCAACGTGGAATCCGGTGAGGTTATCGAATTCGTCAGCACCGAAATCGAAAAACTCCAGAAGGCAATCGCCGAGGAGCACGGTGTCGAGTTGGTGGATCACAACCTGGTGCTGTACGTACGCAAGAAAAAGTAAGCATGTCGCGCGAATTTCAGGTTCGCGAAACGAGCGAAGGCGACCCAAGGGTCGCCTTCGTGCTTTCTGCGGTGCTTAAACTTTTGCGGTAACCACCATCTTTTTCGCGTGCGCCAAGGACTCTTTGGTCAGATCGATGCCGCCAAGCATCCGCGCGACTTCTTCTATACGGTCATTCTTGCTCAGCTTCGAAACGGCCGTGTGAGTGGCCTGCTCGCCTCGAACCTTGTGCACGAACAGATGCTGATGTCCCTGAGCCGCGACTTGCGGCAAGTGCGTGACCGTCAGTACCTGTCCGCGATCCCCGAGGCGACGCAACAACTGGCCGACGATTTCGGCCGTCGGACCGCCAATGCCCACGTCCACTTCGTCGAACACCAGCGTCGGTACGCGAGAGGTCTGGGCGGTAATCACCTGGATGGCCAGGCTGATCCGTGACAGCTCACCGCCGGACGCCACTTTGGCCAGTGCCTTCAAGGGTTGGCCCGGGTTGGCGCTGACCAGCAGCTCGACCTGCTCCAGGCCATTGGGCTGCAGTTCGCTGCTGTTGTTGGCGCGCAATTCGATGGTGAAGCGACCGCCGGGCATGCCCAGGCGCTGAATCTCTTGCTCCACCGCGCTGGCCAGACTGCCGGCCGCCTGATGGCGCAGCTCGCTCAGCTCCCGGGCCTTTTCCTGATAGTGGCGTGCATAGGATGCGAGTTCTTCGGCGAGGCGTTCGATGGATTCATCGTTGGCGTCGAGGGCTTCGATTTCGTCGAGCAGTTTCTGCTGCATCTCCGCCACTTCCGTCGGCTGAATGCGGTGTTTGCGTGCCAGCGTGTAGATGGAGTCCAGACGTTCTTCCAGGTATTGCAGGCGCGCCGGATCGGCATCGAAGTTGTCGAGAAAGCGATTGAGTTCGCCGACGGCTTCTTCGACCTGGATCTGCGCACTGGTCAGCAGGCTGCTCGCTTCACCCAGCGCGCCGACCGAATTGTTCACGCTCGACAGGCGATTGAGGCTGGCCGTCAGGGCATTGAGCACGTTGCCGGAATCGCTTTCACTGCATTGCTCGACCACTTGTCGGCAGATGCCGAGCAGGGTTTCGGCGTTGGTCAGGTTCTTGTGTTCCTGCTCCAGTTCTTCCAGCTCGTTTTCGCCGAGTCCAAGGTTTTCCAGTTCTTCGAGCTGGTAGCTGAGCAGTTGATGGCGCGCGCGCTGTTCGTCGCCGGAGTTGGATAGGCGCTCCAGCTCCTGACGAGTCTGGCGCCAGCGCTGGGCGGCCAGATGCACCTGTCGCGCCAGATCGGTGGCCCCGGCGTACTCGTCGAGCAGGCGCCGGTGGGTGTCGGTCTTGAGCAGGGATTGGTGTTCGTGCTGACTGTGGATGTCGATCAGCAGCTCGCCGAGGGCCTTGAGATCGCCAAGCGGACAGGGCGTGCCATTTATATAGCCGCGTGAGCGACCTTCGGAAGTGATGACCCGGCGCAGGATGCACGGGCCGTCGATTTCCAGGTCGCGCTCGGCCAGCCAGGCGCTGGCTTCGGGAATGTCGACCAGGTCGAAGGTCGCCAGGATGTCGGCCTTGTCGGCGCCCGGGCGAACCACGCCGCTGTCGGCGCGATCGCCAAGGGTCAGGCCCAGCGCGTCGAGCATGATCGATTTGCCGGCGCCGGTTTCCCCGGTAATCACGCTCATGCCGCGATCGAGTTCAAGATCGAGATGTTCAACGATGGCGTAGTTGTGTACGGACAGGTGCACCAGCATAAAGGCCGCTCCCAGGCTTCAGGTCTGGTTATTTATACAGTGTTTTGTTTCAGGCTGACAATGCCCTCGCTTAGCTCGATGGGGATGATCCGATCAAATGCTTATCGCGCCCGGGAATGACAATGCAGCACTTTTTTGTAGGGTTAATCATTGTCAGCCCTTGAAGCCTGATTTTGCGGCCCCATATACCGGGGCAGAAGCGCGAATCGAACTCGCGGACGATATTGAAAGGAGAATTCTATGGCTGACGAACAGACAGTAGATACGCAAAATCCAGAAGCCAATCAGGCGCCCGAGACTTCGGGTGATGACCTGGCGACCCGTGTACAAGTGCTCGAAGAGCAATTGGCCGCCGCGCAGGATCAATCGCTGCGCGTAGCTGCCGATCTGCAGAACGTCCGCCGCCGTGCCGAGCAGGATGTCGAGAAGGCGCACAAGTTTGCGCTGGAAAAATTCGCCGGCGACCTGCTGCCGATCGTCGACAGCCTGGAGCGCGGCCTCGAGCTGTCGAACCCGGATGACGAGAGCATCCGTCCGATGCGTGAAGGCATCGAGCTGACCCTGAAAATGTTTCACGACACCCTTGCGCGCTATCAGCTTGTCGCTGTGGCCCCGCAGGAAGGCGAGCCGTTCAATGCCGTGGAACATCAGGCAATGGCCATGCAGGAAAGTGCAGACCTTGAGCCGAACAGCGTTCTGAAGGTGTTCCAGAAGGGCTACCAGCTCAACGGTCGCCTGTTGCGTCCGGCGATGGTCGTGGTCAGCAAGGCGCCGGCGCCAGTTTCGCCTTCGATTGACGAGAAGGCTTGAAATTAGCCGTAAGGCCCCCATTTAGAAGTCAAGCGTTTAAGTATTACCGCAGTTAGCCACCACTGCTGCGGCAAAAAAATCCAAAGTTTCGGGAGAGTGAACATGGGCAAAATTATCGGTATCGACCTGGGGACTACCAACTCCTGCGTCTCCGTGCTGGAAAACGGCGTAGCCAAAGTTATTGAGAACGCTGAAGGCGCGCGTACCACGCCGTCGATCATCGCTTACGCCAACGATGGTGAAATCCTGGTGGGTCAGTCCGCCAAGCGTCAGGCTGTGACCAACCCGCACAACACACTGTTCGCGGTGAAGCGCCTGATCGGCCGCCGCTTCGACGAAGAAGTCGTGCAGAAAGACATCAAGCTGGTGCCTTACAAAATCGTCAAGGCCGACAACGGTGACGCCTGGGTCGAGGCTTCCGGCAAGAAGATGGCTCCGCCGCAAATCAGCGCCGAAGTCCTGAAGAAGATGAAGAAGACCGCCGAAGACTACCTCGGCGAAGCAGTGACCGAAGCGGTGATCACCGTTCCGGCCTACTTCAACGACAGCCAGCGTCAGGCGACTAAAGATGCCGGTCGCATCGCCGGTCTGGACGTAAAACGTATTATCAACGAACCAACCGCAGCTGCTCTGGCTTACGGCATGGACAAGGCCAAGGGCGATCACACCGTGATCGTTTACGACCTGGGTGGTGGTACCTTCGACGTTTCCGTGATCGAAATCGCTGAAGTTGACGGCGAGCACCAGTTCGAAGTACTGGCCACCAACGGTGATACCTTCCTGGGTGGTGAAGACTTCGACATGCGTCTGATCGACTACCTCGTCGACGAATTCAAAAAAGAGTCCGGCATGGACCTGAAGAACGACCCTCTGGCCTTGCAGCGTCTGAAAGAAGCCGCTGAGAAAGCCAAGATCGAGTTGTCTTCTTCGCAGTCGACCGACGTCAACCTGCCGTACATCACAGCAGATGCGACTGGTCCTAAGCACCTGAACGTGAAGATCTCTCGTGCCAAGCTCGAGTCGCTGGTCGAAGATCTGGTGAACCGTACCATCGAGCCATGCCGTATTGCTCTGAAGGACGCCGGTATCGACGCCAGCAAAATTGACGACGTGATTCTGGTCGGTGGTCAGACTCGTATGCCACTGGTGCAGAAGGCAGTTACCGATTTCTTCGGTAAAGAAGCACGTAAAGACGTGAACCCGGACGAAGCCGTTGCCATGGGTGCTGCTATCCAGGGCGCCGTTCTGGCCGGTGACGTGAAAGACGTTCTGCTGCTCGACGTCAGCCCGCTGACCCTGGGTATCGAAACCATGGGTGGCGTGATGACCGCGCTGATCGAGAAAAACACCACGATTCCTACCAAGAAATCGCAAGTGTTCTCGACTGCCGACGACAACCAGGGCGCCGTGACCATTCACGTCCTGCAAGGCGAGCGTAAGCAAGCCGCACAGAACAAGTCTCTGGGCAAGTTCGACCTGGCCGACATTCCACCAGCTCCACGTGGCGTGCCGCAGATCGAAGTGACCTTCGACATCGACGCCAACGGCATCCTGCACGTAGGTGCGAAGGACAAGGCTACCGGCAAGACCCAGTCGATCGTGATCAAGGCCAACTCCGGTCTGTCCGATGAAGAAATCGAGCGCATGGTGCGTGACGCCGAGGCGAATGCCGAGGAAGACCGCAAGTTCGAAGAGCTGGCCGCTGCCCGTAACCAGGGTGATGCACTGGTTCACTCGACTCGCAAGATGATCGCTGACGCTGGCGACAAAGTGACTGCAGAAGAGAAGACTGCAATCGAAGCGGCCGTGGTTGCCCTGGAAGCTGCCGTCAAAGGCGACGACAAGGCTGCCATTGAAGCCAAGGTTGAAGAACTGTCGAAAGTCTCTGCGCCGGTTGCCCAGAAGATGTACGCCGAACAGGCTCAGCCTGCTGAAGGCGCGGCACCGCACGACGAGAAAGCTGAAAAGGCTGACGATGTTGTCGATGCCGAGTTCGAAGAAGTCAAAGACCACAAGTAAGTTGTTGGTCGGCCGGTTGACTGCCTTTGGGCACTGACTGGTAGGATGTCGCCGCGCGGGAGCTTGCTCCCGCGTTGGCGTATCTGGAATACGCGAATTTTTACAGCATGCGACAAGGTTCGGGTGCTGGCGGTATGGCCGGGAATGCTCCTGCTTTTCGCGCCGCAAATACCGCATGAACCAAAGACCAGGATCGTTGAATTGACGTGAGTTGGGTCCGGGCCTGTATTGGGGCTCAACGAGTTTGGCGAAGCTCAGGAGGGGTTTGCCGAACGTCCTCAAGAGTATGAAGAACTTATGGCTAAGCGTGACTATTACGAAGTGTTGGGTGTTGAGCGTGGCTCAAGCGAAGCAGACCTGAAAAAGGCCTATCGCCGTCTGGCGATGAAGCATCACCCGGACCGTAATCCCGATGACAAAGCGTCGGAAGAACTGTTCAAAGAGGCCAACGAAGCCTACGAAGTGCTGTCCGATTCCAGCAAGCGTGCAGCGTACGACCAGTACGGTCATGCCGGCGTCGACCCGAGCATGGGTGGCGGCGGTGCAGGCTTCGGCGGTCAGAACTTCTCCGACATCTTCGGTGATGTCTTCAGTGACTTCTTCGGTGGCGGTCGCGGCGGTTCCCGTGGCGGCGCCCAGCGTGGCAGCGATTTGCGCTACACCCTGGAGCTGAACCTGGAAGAAGCGGTGCGCGGTACCACCGTGAATATCCGCGTTCCGACACTGGTCAATTGCAAACCATGTGATGGATCGGGTGCCAAGAAAGGCTCGTCGCCTTCGACTTGCCCGACTTGCGGCGGCATCGGTCAGGTGCGCATGCAGCAAGGCTTCTTCTCGGTGCAGCAGACCTGCCCGCGCTGCCATGGCCAGGGCAAGATCATTTCCGACCCGTGCGATTCCTGCCACGGTGACGGTCGCGTTGAAGAGTACAAAACCCTCTCCGTCAAAGTGCCGGCCGGTGTCGACACTGGCGACCGCATTCGTCTGTCCGGCGAAGGCGAGGCGGGCACTCAGGGTGGCCCGACCGGCGACCTGTACGTGGTGATCAACGTCCGCGAACACGACATCTTCCAGCGTGACGGCAAGCACCTGTTCTGCGAAGTGCCGATCAGCTTCGTCGACGCAGCCCTGGGCGGCGAGCTGGAAATTCCGACCCTCGACGGTCGCGTAAAACTGAAGATTCCGGAAGGGACGCAGACCGGCAAGCAGTTCCGCGTACGCGGCAAAGGCGTTGCGCCAGTGCGTGGCGGTGGTGCGGGCGACCTGATGTGTCGTGTGGCCGTTGAGACCCCGGTCAATCTGAACCGTCGTCAGCGTGAGCTGCTGGAAGAGTTCCGCAGCTCCCTGGCGGACGACAACAGCCATTCCCCGAAAACCACCGGTTGGTTCGACGGTGTGAAGCGCTTCTTCGGCGATCTGTAAGGAGTCGGCATGCGACGTATAGCTGTGATGGGCGCTGCCGGGCGCATGGGCAAGATTCTGGTCGAGGCGGTGCAGCAGCGCGCGCCGCTGACCGGTCTGACGGCCGCGATTGTCCGCCCTGGCAGTACGCTGATCGGTGTGGATGCCGGTGAGCTGGCTTCGCTCGGTCGAATCGGCGTGCCGCTGTCCGGGAATCTGGAATCGGTGGCGGAAGAGTTCGATGTGTTGATCGACTTCACCCTGCCGGAAGTCATGCTGAAAAACCTGGCCTTCTGCCGCAAGGCCGGCAAGGCGATGGTGATCGGCACGACCGGGCTGGACGCTGCGCAGAAGCAGTTGCTGGCCGAGGCGGGCAAGGATATTCCGATCGTCTTCGCCGCCAACTTCAGTGTCGGCGTCAACCTGTCGCTGAAGCTGCTCGACATGGCCGCACGGGTGCTTGCGGAAGATGCGGACATCGAAATCATCGAAGCCCATCACCGTCACAAGATCGATGCGCCGTCGGGTACGGCCCTGCGCATGGGTGAAGTGATCGCCAATGCGCTGGATCGTGATCTGCAGAAAGTCGCGGTTTATGGTCGTGAAGGCCACACCGGTGCCCGTGAGCGTGAAACCATCGGCTTCGCCACTGTCCGCGGTGGTGATGTGGTGGGTGATCACACGGTGCTGTTTGCTTGCGAAGGTGAGCGCCTGGAGATCACGCACAAGGCTTCGAGCCGCATGACATTTGCCAAGGGCGCGGTGCGTGCGGCGTTGTGGCTGGATGCTCGCGAGCCTGGTTTGTACGACATGCAGGACGTGCTCGACCTGCATTGAGATGTTCTGAATCCGGCGCAAACGCCCTGTTTGTGCCGGTTTCAATCCGCTGAGCGACGCCCTGTCGCATTCTCCGGCCTTTCGGCCTCATTGGCGGTAGACCAAAAATCCCTTTTTCTGTAAGCTACAGCTTTAGTGTGTCCACTAAAAGCGCGCAGAATAATTCAGTGAAGAAGCGGGGTGACGTGTCCATACGTCACTCCGCTTTTTTACAACCTGCGATTGCCCTTTCATGCGTTATTTACGGGAGGTCTTCTTGACTAAGCCAGCCATACTCGCCCTTGCTGATGGCAGCATTTTTCGCGGCGAAGCCATTGGAGCCGACGGTCAGACCGTTGGTGAGGTGGTGTTCAACACCGCAATGACCGGCTATCAGGAAATCCTTACCGATCCTTCCTACGCCCAACAGATCGTTACCCTGACTTACCCGCACATCGGCAACACCGGCACCACGCCGGAAGATGCCGAGTCCGATCGCGTCTGGTCCGCTGGCCTGGTCATCCGTGACCTGCCGCTGGTAGCGAGCAACTGGCGTAACACGATGTCCCTGTCCGATTACCTGAAAGCCAACAACGTTGTGGCGATCGCCGGTATCGACACCCGCCGCCTGACCCGCATCCTGCGTGAAAAAGGCGCACAGAACGGCTGCATCATGGCCGGCGACAACATTTCCGAAGAAGCGGCCATCGCCGCGGCGCAAGGCTTCCCGGGCCTGAAGGGCATGGACCTGGCGAAAGTCGTCAGCACCAAGACCCAATACGAATGGCGCTCCACTGTCTGGGATCTGAAAACCGATAGCCACGCGACCATCGAAGCCTCCGAGCTGCCATACCACGTGGTTGCCTACGACTACGGCGTCAAGGTCAACATCCTGCGCATGCTGGTCGAGCGCGGCTGCCGCGTCACTGTCGTTCCGGCACAAACCCCGGCTGCCGACGTACTGGCTCTGAAACCGGACGGCGTGTTCCTGTCCAACGGCCCTGGTGACCCGGAGCCTTGCGACTATGCGATCAAGGCGATCAAGGAAGTGCTGGAAACCGAAATTCCGGTCTTCGGCATCTGCCTCGGTCACCAACTGCTGGCTCTGGCCTCCGGCGCCAAGACCCTGAAAATGGGCCACGGCCACCACGGTGCCAACCACCCGGTTCAGGATCTGGACACTGGCGTCGTGATGATCACCAGCCAGAACCACGGTTTTGCGGTAGACGAAGAAACCCTGCCAGCCAACGTCCGCGCGATCCACAAATCGCTGTTCGACGGCACCCTGCAAGGTATCGAACGCACCGACAAGAGCGCGTTCAGCTTCCAGGGTCACCCTGAAGCGAGCCCGGGCCCGAACGATGTGGCCCCTCTGTTTGACCGCTTCATCAACGAGATGGCCAAGCGACGCTAAGCGCTCGCCTTGAGACTGTAGCGAGAAGCCCCTCGAGGGCGGCCCCGGAACCGGCGGCCCCCTCGGGACTTCAGAAATCGATCAAGACGGCTTGCCGACTGACCTGCGGATTTGAGTGACAAACCCATGCCAAAACGTACAGACATTAAAAGCATCCTGATTCTCGGCGCTGGCCCGATAGTTATCGGCCAGGCCTGCGAATTCGACTACTCCGGCGCCCAGGCCTGTAAAGCCCTGCGCGAAGAGGGTTACCGCGTCATCCTGGTGAACTCCAACCCGGCCACCATCATGACCGACCCGGACATGGCCGACGCGACCTACATCGAGCCGATCAAGTGGCAGACCGTTGCCAAGATCATCGAAAAAGAACGTCCGGATGCAGTGCTGCCAACCATGGGCGGCCAGACTGCTCTGAACTGCGCTCTGGACCTGGAGCGCGAAGGCGTTCTGGAGAAGTTCGGCGTAGAGATGATCGGTGCTAACGCCGACACCATCGACAAGGCTGAAGACCGTTCGCGTTTCGACAAGGCGATGAAAGCCATCGGCCTGGAATGCCCGCGTTCCGGTATCGCCCACAGCATGGAAGAAGCCAACGCGGTGCTCGAGCGCCTGGGCTTCCCATGCATCATCCGTCCGTCCTTCACCATGGGCGGCACCGGTGGCGGTATCGCTTACAACCGTGAAGAGTTCGAAGAAATCTGCGCCCGTGGTCTGGACCTGTCGCCGACCAAGGAACTGCTGATCGACGAATCGCTGATCGGCTGGAAAGAATATGAAATGGAAGTTGTCCGCGACAAAAAGGACAACTGCATCATCGTCTGCTCGATCGAAAACTTCGACCCGATGGGCGTGCACACCGGTGACTCGATCACTGTTGCCCCGGCTCAGACCCTGACCGACAAGGAATACCAGATCCTGCGTAACGCCTCGCTGGCGGTACTGCGCGAGATCGGCGTCGAGACCGGCGGTTCCAACGTTCAGTTCGGTATCTGCCCGGACACCGGCCGCATGGTCGTGATCGAAATGAACCCGCGTGTATCCCGCTCGTCGGCTCTGGCCTCGAAAGCCACCGGTTTCCCGATCGCCAAGATCGCGGCCAAGCTGGCCGTCGGTTACACCCTCGACGAACTGCAGAACGACATCACCGGCGGCCGTACCCCGGCGTCCTTCGAGCCGTCCATCGACTACGTCGTGACCAAGCTGCCGCGCTTCGCTTTCGAGAAGTTCGCCAACGCTGACGCGCGCCTGACTACTCAGATGAAGTCGGTCGGTGAAGTCATGGCCATCGGCCGTACCTTCCAGGAATCCCTGCAGAAAGCCCTGCGCGGTCTGGAAGTGGGCGTTTGCGGTCTGGACGAGAAGGTCGACCTGAGCAACCCGGAAAGCATGAGCGTGCTCAAGCGCGAGCTGACCGTGCCGGGCGCCGAGCGTATCTGGTACGTGGCGGACGCTTTCCGCGCCGGCATGACCGTCGAAGAAATCTTCGGCATGAACATGATCGATCCGTGGTTCCTGGTACAGATCGAAGATCTGATCAAGGACGAAGAGAAGGTCAAGACCCTCGGTCTGTCCGCTATCGACCGCGATCTGATGTACAAGCTCAAGCGCAAAGGTTTCTCCGACCAGCGTCTGGCCAAGCTGCTGGGCGTCACTGAGAAAAACCTGCGCACTCACCGCCACAAGCTGGAAGTGTTCCCGGTCTACAAGCGCGTCGACACCTGCGCGGCCGAGTTCGCCACCGACACCGCCTACCTGTACTCGACCTACGAGGAAGAGTGCGAAGCTGCGCCGTCCGGTCGCGACAAGATCATCATCCTCGGCGGTGGCCCGAACCGTATCGGTCAGGGCATCGAGTTCGACTACTGCTGCGTACACGCGGCACTGGCGCTGCGCGATGACGGTTACGAGACCATCATGGTCAACTGCAACCCGGAAACCGTTTCCACTGACTACGACACTTCCGACCGTCTGTACTTCGAACCAGTGACCCTGGAAGACGTGCTGGAAATCTGCCGCGTCGAGAAGCCGAAAGGCGTGATCGTGCAGTACGGTGGCCAGACGCCTCTGAAACTGGCTCGCGCCCTGGAAGCAGCCGGCGTGCCGATTATCGGCACCAGCCCTGACGCCATCGACCGTGCCGAAGACCGTGAGCGCTTCCAGCAAATGGTTGAGCGCCTGAACCTGCGTCAGCCGCCAAACGCCACCGTGCGCAGCGAAGACGAAGCCGTTCGCGCTGCCGCGAAGATCGGTTACCCGCTGGTGGTGCGTCCGTCCTACGTACTGGGCGGCCGGGCGATGGAAATCGTCTACAAGGAAGAAGAACTCAAGCGTTACCTGCGTGACGCGGTGCAAGTGTCGAACGACAGCCCGGTGCTGCTCGACCACTTCCTCAACTGCGCCATCGAGATGGACGTGGATGCGGTCTGCGACGGTAAGGACGTAGTGATCGGCGCGATCATGCAGCACATCGAACAGGCGGGCGTTCACTCCGGTGACTCCGCGTGCTCGCTGCCGCCGTACTCGCTGCCGGCACACATCCAGGACGAGATGCGCGAACAGGTCAAGAAAATGGCCCTGGAGCTGGGCGTGGTCGGCCTGATGAACGTTCAGTTGGCGCTGCAAGGCGAAGACATCTACGTTATCGAAGTCAACCCGCGTGCTTCCCGTACCGTACCGTTCGTGTCGAAGTGCATCGGTGTTTCCCTGGCGATGATCGCGGCCCGCGTCATGGCCGGTAAAACCCTGAAGGAAATCGGCTTCACCAAGGAAATCATTCCGAACTTCTACAGCGTGAAAGAGGCGGTGTTCCCGTTCGCCAAATTCCCTGGCGTTGACCCGATCCTCGGCCCAGAGATGAAGTCCACCGGTGAAGTGATGGGCGTCGGCGACACCTTCGGCGAAGCCTTTGCCAAAGCCCAGATGGGTGCCAGCGAAGTGCTGCCGACCGGCGGTACCGCATTCATCAGCGTGCGCGACGATGACAAGCCGCTGGTTGCAGGCGTGGCCCGTGATCTGATCAACTTGGGCTTCGAAGTCGTCGCCACTGCCGGCACTGCCAAGCTGATCGAAGCCGCAGGTCTGAAAGTGCGTCGCGTGAACAAGGTGACCGAGGGTCGTCCGCACGTGGTCGACATGATCAAGAATGACGAAGTCACCCTGATCATCAACACCACCGAAGGTCGCCAGTCGATCGCCGATTCCTATTCCATTCGCCGTAACGCCTTGCAGCACAAGATTTACTGCACCACCACCATTGCTGCTGGCGAAGCTATCTGTGAAGCGCTGAAGTTCGGTCCCGAGAAGACCGTGCGCCGCTTGCAGGATCTACACGCAGGATTGAAGGCATGAATAAATACCCAATGACCGTCCAGGGCTCCAAAGCCTTGGAAGAAGAGCATGCTCACCTGACCAAGGTCGTTCGTCCGAAGCTCAGCCAGGACATCGGTACGGCCCGCGAGTTGGGTGATTTGAAAGAAAACGCTGAATACCATGCTGCGCGCGAACAGCAGGGCATGGTCGAGGCGCGGATCCGTGATATCGAAGGTCGCCTGCAGAACGCGGTGATCATCGATGTGACGACCATTCCGCACACCGGCAAAGTGATTTTCGGCACTACCGTCGAAATCGCCAACGTCGAGACTGATGAAAGCGTCACTTACCAGATCGTGGGTGAGGACGAGGCGGACATCAAACTCGGCAAGATTTCGGTCGGCTCGCCGATCGCTCGCGCCTTGATTGCCAAGGAAGAGGGCGATACGGTCGTCGTGAAAACGCCAGGTGGCGATATCGAGTACGAGATTGTCGAAGTCCGTCACATCTGAGGGTGGGCGCCCGCTGCATGCGGGCGCGATGCTCTGGCAACTGGCCCAGATGTTGTGGGTCGGTGGCCTGTGGCTGGTACATCTCGGTCTGCGCCCGGTGCTGGGTCAAATTGGCCTGGCGCCGCTGCTGATCGATGAGGTTGCAAGTACGTTTGAAGTGGCGGTGGTGGGTTTTGCCGTCGCGTGTGTGATATTTCAGGCTTTGGTGCTGTTACAGGCCGAGGGCCTTGCCAGTCTATGGCGAGATTTTCGCGGGCAGGTGTTGCTGATGGCGTTGTATGCGTGTGCGATGTTTGTCGCAGTGCGTGTCGGCTGGCCGGATGCGCAGCGCTGGCAGGTGTTCAGTTTTCTTGTGTTGGGTTTTTCCGGGTTGGTGCTGGTATTGCAGCCGGTGCCGGGATGGAGTGGCAGGGTGCGCGAAGCACACCCTTGACCCTTGCCATCACTTGAAGCGATGGACGTTCGACAGCTGCTTGTTGACGCTGAAGTTCTTGCGGTAAATCAGTGCCATCTTGCCGATGACTTGAACCAGATCGGCCTTGCCGGTCTTGCACAGCTCTGCAACGGACGCCAGGCGCGCCTCGCGATCGAGGATGTTGAGCTTGATCTTGATCAGCTCGTGATCTGCCAATGCGCGTTCGAGTTCGGCTAAAACACCCTCAGTCAAACCGTTGTCAGCCACAGTCAGAACTGGTTTCAGGTGGTGGCCAATGGATTTGTACTGTTTCTTCTGCTCTGGAGTGAGCGGCATAATCTGACCCTTTCGTCTGGATTCTGTAAAATGGCGGCCATTTTACCCGAGGGCTCGTGGATCCGCCCAATTAATCACGACCCTAATCAACGAGGTGCCCAATGGCGCGTTCCAAGACAAGCCTTGGTTGGCTGAAAAGACATGTCAATGATCCCTATGTGAAGCAAGCGCAGAAGGATGGCTACCGCTCGCGTGCGAGTTACAAGCTTCTGGAGATCCAGGAGAAATACAAACTGATCCGTCCGGGCATGAACGTCGTCGACCTCGGCGCGGCGCCTGGCGGCTGGTCGCAGGTCACCAGCCGGCTCATCGGTGGTCAGGGGCGACTGATCGCCTCGGACATCCTGGAAATGGACAGCATTCCGGACGTGACTTTCATCCAGGGTGACTTCACCGAGGATGCAGTGCTCGCTCAGATCCTTGAGGCTGTGGGTAATTCGCAGGTGGACCTTGTGATTTCCGATATGGCCCCCAATATGAGTGGTACGCCTGAAGTGGACATGCCAAAAGCCATGTTTCTTTGCGAGCTGGCGCTTGATCTGGCGGAACGGATACTCAAGCCGGGTGGCAATTTCGTGATCAAGATTTTTCAGGGCGAAGGGTTCGATGTTTACCTGAAGGATGCTCGCAAGAAGTTCGACAAGATCCAGATGATCAAGCCGGACTCCTCTCGTGGCAGCTCTCGCGAGCAGTACATGCTGGCTTGGGGCTACCGCGGTCGTAGCGAGTAAAACGAGGTTTTTGGGCGGGGTGATAGGTTTTTCGTATTTCGCCCCGCGCGCATAAGCGAATATTGTGTAGAAAGTGTTTCACAAAGGGTTACAGACGGCGCCTGCCAGAGCTGTAGGTAATGTAGTAAGTTAGGCCGGTGAATATCATGCGAAGCGCGCGCCAGTAGCGGAGCTTGCTTCAGAGGGTAGTTAATTGAACGATATGGCAAAGAATCTGATCCTGTGGTTGATCATCGCGGCTGTCCTGGTGACGGTGATGAACAACTTCTCCAGCCCTAACGAGCCGCAGACCCTCAACTATTCCGACTTCATCCAGCAGGTCAAGGATGGCAAGGTCGAGCGCGTGGCTGTCGATGGCTACGTGATTACCGGCAAACGCAACGATGGCGACAGCTTCAAGACCATTCGTCCGGCAATCCAGGACAATGGCCTGATCGGCGACCTGGTCGACAATCACGTTGTGGTCGAAGGCAAGCAGCCTGAGCAGCAAAGCATCTGGACCCAGCTTCTGGTGGCCAGCTTCCCGATCCTGGTGATCATCGCGGTGTTCATGTTCTTCATGCGCCAGATGCAGGGCGGTGCGGGCGGCAAGGGCGGGCCGATGAGCTTTGGCAAGAGCAAGGCGCGTCTGCTGTCCGAAGATCAGGTGAAAACCACCCTGGCTGACGTTGCCGGTTGCGACGAAGCCAAGGAAGAAGTGGGCGAGCTGGTCGAGTTCCTGCGTGATCCGGGCAAGTTCCAGCGCCTGGGCGGTCGCATTCCTCGCGGCGTGCTGATGGTCGGTCCTCCGGGTACCGGTAAAACCTTGCTGGCCAAGGCGATTGCCGGCGAAGCCAAGGTGCCGTTCTTCACCATTTCCGGTTCCGACTTCGTCGAAATGTTTGTCGGTGTCGGTGCCAGCCGCGTTCGTGACATGTTCGAACAGGCCAAGAAACACGCTCCATGCATCATCTTCATCGACGAGATCGACGCCGTTGGTCGCCATCGTGGCGCCGGCATGGGTGGCGGTCACGACGAGCGCGAACAGACTCTCAACCAGCTGCTGGTCGAGATGGACGGTTTCGAAATGAATGACGGCATCATCGTCATCGCCGCAACCAACCGTCCTGATGTACTGGACCCGGCTCTGCTGCGTCCGGGTCGTTTCGACCGTCAGGTGGTGGTCGGCTTGCCGGACATCCGTGGTCGCGAGCAGATCCTCAAGGTTCACATGCGTAAGGTGCCAATGGGTGACGATGTTGCTCCGGCCGTTATCGCGCGTGGTACTCCGGGCTTCTCCGGTGCCGATCTGGCGAACCTGGTCAACGAGGCTTCGCTGTTCGCTGCCCGTGCCGGCAAGCGCATCGTCGAAATGAAAGAGTTCGAACTGGCCAAAGACAAGATCATGATGGGCGCCGAGCGCAAATCCATGGTCATGTCCGAGAAGGAAAAGCAGAACACCGCTTATCACGAAGCAGGTCACGCCATTGTTGGTCGCGTCGTGCCCGAGCATGATCCGGTCTACAAGGTGTCGATCATCCCGCGCGGTCGTGCGTTGGGTGTGACCATGTTCCTGCCGGAAGAGGATCGTTACAGCCTGTCCAAGCGTGCGCTGATCAGTCAGATCTGCTCGCTGTACGGCGGCCGTATTGCTGAAGAGATGACTTTGGGCTTCGACGGTGTGACGACTGGTGCTTCCAACGACATCATGCGTGCGAGTCAGATTGCGCGGAACATGGTGACCAAGTGGGGCCTGTCGGAAAAACTCGGTCCGTTGATGTACGCCGAAGAAGAGGGTGAGGTATTCCTCGGTCGCGGTGGTGGCGGTCAGAATGCCAGCTTCTCCGGGGAGACAGCCAAGCTGATCGACTCCGAAGTACGCAGCATCATCGATCAGTGCTACGGCACCGCCAAGCAGATCCTTACGGACAATCGCGACAAGCTCGACGCCATGGCGGATGCCCTGATGAAGTACGAGACGATCGATGCCGAGCAGATCGACGACATCATGGCCGGTCGTACACCTCGCGAGCCTCGCGACTGGTCGGGCGGTACCGGTACTGGCACGCCTCCTGTCATTCAGGGCGAGCGTCCGGAAACACCGATTGGCGGCCCGGCTGCCGACGTTTAAGGTTTGAAATGACTTCTGTACAGTCCCTGACCCGGTTGTCTTGCGGCAACCGGGTTCTTGATTTGGCCCGGACGCATGTCATGGGCATTCTCAATGTCACTCCCGATTCTTTTTCCGACGGTGGCCGATACAGTCAGCTCGATGCGGCCTTGCGTCATGCCGAAGCCATGGTTGCGGCGGGTGCAACGCTGATCGATGTGGGCGGGGAGTCAACCCGGCCCGGCGCGCGGGCGGTTTCTCCATTGGAGGAGCTGGAGCGTGTCGCTCCCGTCGTCGAGCTGATCAGCCGCGAACTGGATGTGGTCATATCGGTCGATACGTCCACTCCGGCGGTCATGCGCGAAACGGCGCGGTTGGGTGCCGGCTTGATCAACGACGTTCGTTCGCTACGGCGGGATGGCGCGCTGGATGCTGCTGCTGCCACCGGGTTGCCTGTATGCCTGATGCATATGCTCGGCGAGCCTGGCGACATGCAGGATGATCCGCGTTACCAGGATGTCACCCGGGAAGTGGGTGAGTTTCTTGCCGAGCGCATGACTCAGTGTGAGTTGGCAGGTATTCCGGCCGAGCGGATCATTCTTGATCCGGGTTTCGGCTTCGCCAAAACCCTGCAGCACAATCTAAGCTTGTTCAAGCATATGGAAGCCCTGCATGCGCTGGGGCGGCCACTGTTGGTGGGCGTTTCGCGCAAAAGCATGATCGGTCATGCATTGAATCGCCCGGTGGGTGAGCGTCTATACGGTGGTTTGGCACTGGCTGCACTGGCGTCGGTGAAAGGTGCGCGTATATTGCGCGTCCATGATGTGGCGGAAACGGTGGACGTGGTGCGAATGCTCGCAGCCGTGGAATCAGCCGAATAAGAATGATGGAGCACTTATGAGCAAGAAATATTTTGGTACTGACGGCATTCGTGGTCGCGTCGGGGAATATCCGATTACTCCTGACTTCATGCTCAAGCTCGGCTGGGCTGCCGGTATGGCCTTTCGCAAGATGGGTGCCTGCAAGGTGCTGGTCGGGAAGGACACGCGGATTTCCGGCTACATGTTCGAATCGGCCCTTGAGGCTGGCCTGACATCCGCAGGTGCCGATGTGATGCTGCTGGGCCCGATGCCGACTCCGGCAATTGCCTACCTGTCGCGTACATTTCAGGCCGAGGCCGGAATCGTGATCAGCGCATCGCACAACCCGCATGACGATAACGGCATCAAGTTTTTCTCCGGCAGAGGTACCAAGCTGCCGGATGAGTTGGAGTTGATGATCGAAGAGCTGCTCGACACCCCTATGACGGTCGTCGAGTCGAGCAAGATCGGCAAGGTCTCGCGAATCAACGATGCTTCCGGTCGATATATTGAATTCTGCAAAAGCAGCGTACCGACCAACACCAGTTTTGCCGGTCTCAAGATCGTCATCGACTGTGCGCACGGAGCAACCTACAAGGTCGCACCTAGCGTTTTTCGCGAGCTGGGCGCCGAAGTCGTGGTGCTGTCTGCGCAGCCTAACGGTCTGAACATCAACGATAACTGTGGCTCCACTCATATGGGGCAGTTGCAGGCGGCGGTGCTGTCCGAGCACGCTGATCTTGGGATCGCATTCGATGGCGACGGCGACCGGGTGTTGATGGTTGATCACACGGGTGCGATTGTTGATGGCGATGAGCTGATCTTCATTATTGCGCGCGATCTGCATGAGCGAGGCAAGTTGCAGGGCGGTGTGGTCGGTACGCTGATGAGTAATCTGGGGCTGGAGCTGGCTCTGGCGGATCTGGGGATTCCTTTTGTCCGGGCAAATGTCGGCGACCGCTATGTGATTGCCGAATTGCTGGAGCGCGATTGGCTGATCGGGGGCGAGAACTCCGGACATGTCGTCTGCTTCAATCACACGACGACTGGCGACGCGATCATCGCGGCGTTGCAGGTTTTGATGGCGTTGAAAACCCGTAACGAAGGTTTGGCGCAAACTCGCCAGGCCCTGCGCAAGTGTCCTCAGGTGCTGATCAATGTGCGTTTCGGTGGTGGCGACAGCCCTCTTGAACATCCGGCTGTGAAGGAAGCCAGCAAGCGTGTGACCGAGGCGATGGCGGGTCGTGGTCGTGTGCTTTTGCGCAAGTCCGGGACAGAGCCTTTGGTGCGAGTGATGGTCGAAGGCGAGGACGAAACTCAGGTTCGTGGCTATGCCGAAGAACTGGCAAAACTGGTAACTGAAGTTTCTGCCTGATTCGGCTTGCCAGCCATGATTGTGTTGGGTAACATCTGCGCCCACTTTGACCGACGAGGTACAGCATGCGTCGCCCTATGGTAGCTGGTAACTGGAAGATGCACGGTACCCGCGCCAGCGTCGCTGAGCTGATCAACGGCCTTCGTCATCTGGCCTTGCCAAGCGGTGTTGATGTCGCGGTATTCCCGCCTTGCTTGTATATCAATCAAGTGATTGATGGCTTGAAAGGTAAATCGATTTCGGTCGGTGCGCAGAACTCTGCGGTGGAATCCATGCAAGGTGCGTTGACGGGCGAGATTGCGCCGAGTCAGTTGGTGGATGCAGGTTGTTCCCTGGTGCTTGTCGGGCACTCCGAACGCCGCCAGATCATGGGTGAGCGAGACGGAATGCTGAATCGCAAGTTCGCAGCGGCACAGGCATGTGGCTTGATTCCGGTGTTGTGCGTAGGGGAGACCCTGGAGCAACGCGAAGCCGGAAAAACTCTTGAGGTTGTCGGGCGTCAGCTGGGCAGTATCATCGAGGAGCTGGGTGTCGGTGCTTTTGCCAACGCAGTGATCGCTTACGAGCCGGTCTGGGCGATTGGTACCGGGCTGACTGCAACGCCGCAACAGGCTCAGGATGTGCATAAAGCCATTCGCGAGCAGTTGGCGGCAGAGAATTCTGAAGTGGCACGAGGTGTGCGGCTTCTATACGGCGGCAGCGTGAAGGCGGCCAATGCGGTCGAACTGTTCGGCATGCCGGATATCGATGGGGGGCTCATTGGTGGAGCTTCCCTGAATGCAGATGAGTTCGGTGCGATTTGTCGCGCCGCGGGAAACTGAAAAAATGCTGGAAACAGTCGTAGTCGTTTTTCATCTGCTGGGTGCATTGGGCGTAGTTGCTCTGGTTTTGCTGCAGCAGGGTAAAGGTGCGGACGCTGGCGCGTCTTTCGGAGCAGGTGCTTCAAATACTGTGTTCGGAAGCCAAGGTTCCTCTACCTTTCTTAGTAAGTTTACTGCTATACTTGCCGCCGGTTTCTTCATAACCAGCTTGGGGTTAGGATACTTTGCTAAAGAGAAGGCTCACCAGCTGACTCAGGCAGGTTTGCCAAACCCGGCAGTGTTGGAAGTTCCAAAGCAACAACCGGCTTCTGATGATGTCCCGGTGCTTCAAGAGCAAAAGTCGGCTACTCCAGCGACTGACGTACCTCCAGCTCAAGAGCAGAAGTAAGAAGGGTTTCAAACGTAGTATTGCCGAGGTGGTGGAATTGGTAGACACGCAACCTTGAGGTGGTTGTGCCCATAGGGTGTAGGGGTTCGAGTCCCCTTCTCGGTACCAATTAGTCAGGAGAGCCCGCTGTTGCGGGCTTTCTTGCAGGTGGAAGGTTACATTGACCCTATAAGGGATCGGTCGTATACTTCCGCCCCAGCTTTGTCGCGGGGTGGAGCAGTCTGGTAGCTCGTCGGGCTCATAACCCGAAGGTCGTCGGTTCAAATCCGGCCCCCGCAACCAGTTTAAGGAGCCCCTTTTAAGGGGCTTTTTGTTAGCTGGACACTTTCAACGCCGCTGTTCGACGGCGTTTCAAGGATGGGCGTTTCGCCCATTTTTTTATTTTGCATAGCATGCACATACATGCACGAGGGGGTTCAGGTGTCGAGCAAGCTAGAAGAGTTGCAGGCCTTGCTGGCCCCGGTGGTCGTGGCCCTAGGCTATGAATGCTGGGGTATTGAGTTTTCGGCTCAAGGTCGCCACTCAATGTTGCGCGTTTATATCGATAAGGAAGGCGGCGTACTGGTGGACGATTGCGCCATCGTCAGCCGTCAGATCAGCGGTGTGCTGGATGTTGAAGATCCGATCTCCGTTGAATACACCCTTGAAGTTTCCTCGCCAGGCATGGAACGCCCACTGTTCACTCTTGAGCAGTTTGCCAAATATGTCGGTGAACAAGTGAAGATCAAGCTGCGCTCGCCTTTTGAAGGTCGACGCAACTTTCAGGGCCTTCTGCGCGGTGTAGAAGAGCAGGACGTCGTGGTGCAGGTAGATGACCATGAGTTCCTGTTGCCGATCGATATGATCGACAAGGCCAACATTATTCCCAGTTTTGACTGAGACGCGGATCCCGCGGATCCAATGGCTTGCGAAAGGCGAGGCGTACGATGAGCAAAGAAGTACTGCTGGTTGTTGAGTCGGTATCCAATGAAAAGGGTGTACCGGCAAGCGTAATTTTTGAAGCGCTGGAGCTGGCTCTGGCCACTGCTACCAAAAAGCGTTTTGAAGACGAAGTTGATCTGCGTGTGGAAATCAACCGCCACACCGGTTCTTACGAAACTTTCCGTCGCTGGACGGTCGTCGAAGAGAATGATCTCGATGATCCGGCCATCGAAACCTGGCCGAGCAAGGTTGCTGAAACGCACCCTGGCGCCAAGGTTGGCGACGTCGTTGAAGAAAAGATCGAGTCCATCGAGTTCGGCCGCATCGCTGCGCAGACCGCCAAGCAGGTCATCGTGCAGAAAGTGCGCGAAGCCGAGCGCGCTCAAGTGGTTGACGCTTATCGCGAGCGCCTGGGAGAAATCATCTCCGGCACCGTGAAAAAAGTGACCCGCGACAACGTGATCGTCGACCTGGGTAATAACGCTGAAGCGTTGCTGGCCCGTGAAGACATCATCTCTCGCGAAACCTTCCGTGTTGGCGTGCGTCTGCGTGCGCTGCTCAAGGAAATCCGCACCGAGAACCGCGGCCCTCAGCTGATCCTTTCGCGTACCGCGCCGGAAATGCTGATCGAGCTGTTCCGTATCGAAGTGCCGGAAATCGCTGAAGGCCTGATCGAAGTCATGGCCGCATCCCGTGATCCGGGTTCGCGTGCCAAGATCGCTGTCCGCTCCAAGGACAAACGCATCGACCCGCAAGGCGCGTGCATCGGTATGCGCGGTTCGCGCGTCCAGGCCGTGTCGGGCGAGTTGGGTGGCGAGCGTGTCGACATCGTCCTGTGGGACGACAACCCGGCCCAGTTCGTGATCAATGCCATGTCGCCGGCAGAAGTGGCGGCCATCATCGTTGACGAAGATGCCCATGCCATGGACATCGCCGTTGGCGCAGACAATCTGGCTCAGGCCATCGGTCGTGGTGGTCAGAACGTGCGTCTGGCGAGCCAGCTGACTGGCTGGACCCTGAACGTGATGACCGAATCGGACATCCAGGCTAAGCAGCAAGCGGAAACCGGCGACATCCTGCGCAACTTCATCGACGAGCTGGAAGTCGACGAAGAACTGGCTCAGGTGCTGGTAGACGAAGGCTTCACCAGCCTGGAAGAGATTGCCTACGTACCGTTGGAAGAAATGCTCAACATCGACGGCTTTGACGAAGATATCGTCAACGAGCTTCGCGCTCGTGCCAAGGATCGCTTGTTGACCAAAGCCATCGCTACTGAGGAAAAGCTGGCAGACGCCCATCCGGCCGAAGACCTGCTCTCGCTTGAGGGTATGGACAAGGATTTGGCGATGGAACTGGCGGTGCGCGGCGTAATTACCCGCGAAGACCTGGCCGAGCAGTCTATTGACGACCTGCTCGACATCGACGGCATTGACGATGATCGTGCCGGCAAGTTGATCATGGCCGCCCGAGCCCACTGGTTCGAGTAATTAGGCGCGGCCTGAGGAGAGAAGTGCATGACGCAAGTCACGGTGAAACAACTGGCCGATGAGGTCAAAACACCGGTAGAGCGCCTGTTGCAGCAGATGCGTGAGGCAGGTCTGCCGCACACCGCCGCCGAAGAAAATGTGACTGACAGTGAGAAGCAATCCCTGCTGACCCACTTGAAAAGCAGCCACAAGGCGAAAGTGGAAGAACCACGCAAGATCACGCTGCAGCGTAAAACCACCAGCACCCTGCGTGTGGCTGGCAGCAAAAGCATCAGCGTTGAAGTCCGCAAGAAGAAAGTTTTCGTACAGCGTAGCCCGGAAGAAATCGAAGCCGAGCGCAAGCGTGAACTGGATGAACGTCGCGCAGTAGAAAATGCTGCCCGTCAGAAGGCTGAAGAAGAAGCCCGCGTTCGCGCCGAAGAAGAAGCGCGTCGCCAGCCTGCTGCGCCGTCCGCTCCTGCCGAAGCCGTCGCTGCTCCTGCGCCAGTGGCCGAACCTGTGCGCGAAGCCGCGCCGGTTGTGGCTGCTGCCCCAGCTGCCGACACTCGCAAGCGTGACGAACAGCGCCGTCCGGACAAGCCACGTGCCGACGACAACAACCGTCGTGGCGGTGGTGATGGCGAGCGCAAAAACGCTCCGCATCGCGCATCGGTCAAGGAAAAGGCTCCGGCTCCACGTGTGGCGCCACGCACTACCGACGAAGAAAGCGATGGCTTCCGTCGCGGCGGTCGCGGCAAGGCCAAGCTGAAGAAACGCAACGCCCACGGTTTCCAGAGCCCTACCGGTCCTGTCGTGCGTGAAGTGAAGATCGGCGAAACCATCACTGTTGGCGATCTCGCTCAGCAGATGTCGGTGAAGGCTGCCGAAATCATCAAGTTCATGTTCAAACTGGGTACTCCAGCGACCATCAACCAGGTGCTTGATCAGGAAACTGCTCAACTGGTAGCCGAAGAACTGGGCCACAAAGTGACCCTGGTCAGCGACACCGCACTGGAAGATTCCCTGGCCGAGTCCCTGAAGTTCGAAGGTGAAGCGGTTCCTCGTGCGCCGGTTGTGACCGTAATGGGTCACGTTGACCACGGTAAGACCTCGCTGCTCGACTACATCCGTCGTGCCAAGGTAGCTGCTGGCGAAGCCGGCGGTATCACCCAGCACATCGGTGCATACCACGTTGAAACCGAACGCGGCATGGTCACCTTCCTCGACACCCCTGGTCACGCCGCGTTTACCGCCATGCGTGCCCGTGGTGCCAAGGCGACCGACATCGTGATCCTGGTGGTTGCGGCGGACGACGGTGTGATGCCACAAACCATCGAAGCCGTTCAGCACGCTGTTGCTGCTGGCGTTCCGCTGGTAGTTGCGGTGAACAAGATCGACAAGCCGGGTGCAGATCTCGATCGCATCCGTAGCGAACTGTCGGCCCACGGCGTGACTTCTGAAGACTGGGGTGGCGACACTCCATTCGTTCCGGTCTCCGCGAAGATGGGTACCGGCGTCGACGAACTGCTCGAAGCTGTATTGCTGCAGGCCGAAGTTCTCGAACTGACTGCCACTCCTTCGGCCCCTGGCCGTGGTGTTGTGGTTGAATCGCGTCTCGACAAGGGCCGTGGCCCGGTGGCGACTGTCCTGGTTCAGGACGGTACGCTGCGTCAAGGCGACATGGTGCTGGTCGGCTCGAACTATGGCCGAGTGCGCGCCATGCTCGACGAGAACGGCAAGCCGATCAAGGAAGCGGGCCCGGCCATTCCGGTCGAGATCCTCGGCCTGGACGGTACGCCTGACGCCGGCGACGAGATGAGCGTGGTTGCCGACGAGAAGAAAGCCCGTGAAGTGGCTCTGTTCCGTCAAGGCAAGTTCCGCGAAGTCAAACTGGCTCGCGCTCACGCCGGCAAGCTGGAAAACATCTTCGAAAGCATGGGTCAGGAAGAGAAGAAGACGCTCAACATCGTCCTCAAATCCGACGTCCGTGGTTCGCTGGAAGCTTTGCAGGGCGCTCTGAACGGCCTGGGCAACGACGAAGTGCAAGTGCGCGTGGTCGGTGGCGGCGTCGGTGGTATCACCGAATCCGATGCCAACCTGGCACTGGCTTCCAACGCTGTACTGTTCGGCTTCAACGTGCGTGCCGATGCCGGCGCACGGAAGATCGTCGAGCAGGAAGGTCTGGACATGCGTTACTACAACGTGATCTACGACATCATCGAAGACGTCAAGAAAGCCCTGACCGGTATGCTTGGCAGCGATGTTCGCGAGAACATCCTCGGTGTGGCCGAAGTCCGTGACGTATTCCGTTCGCCTAAGTTCGGCGCCATCGCCGGCTGCATGGTGATCGAGGGTACTGTTCACCGTAACCGTCCGATCCGTGTACTGCGTGAAGACATCGTTATCTTCGAAGGCGAGCTGGAATCCCTGCGCCGCTTCAAGGATGACGCTTCCGAAGTACGTGCCGGCATGGAATGCGGTATCGGCGTGAAGAGCTACAACGACGTCAAAGTCGGCGACAAGATCGAAGTCTTCGAGAAGGTTCAGGTTGCTCGCAGCCTCTGACTCGCGCACTTCAAGGGCCACGTCGGGCCGCCGCATGCAAGTGCGCGGCACGGCGTCAGGACTCTAAACGCAACGCCCGGTCTGGCTTTTGTCAGGCCGGGCGTTTGCCGCTTTCAGACCTTGCGGGTTTCACCGCGGGGCAGTAACAGGTAACAAATCATGGCAAAAGAATACAGCCGTACCCAACGTATCGGCGATCAGATGCAGCGTGAGCTGGCCCAACTGATCCGTCGTGAAGTCAAAGACCCGCGCGTCGGCCTGGTCACCATTACCGCTGTGGAAGTCAGCCGTGACGTCGGTCACGCGAAGATCTTCATCACCGTGATGGGGCAGGACAACGCTGAAGACATCGCGCAAAGCATCAAGGTGCTCAACGCTGCCGCCGGTTTCCTGCGCATGCAGCTGGCCCGCGAAATGAAGCTGCGCAGCGTGCCGCAATTGCACTTCCACTACGACGAAAGCGTCGTGCGTGGTGCGCACCTGTCGGCCCTGATCGAGCGCGCCGTGGCTGAGGACAATCAGCACGTGGCTGCGGCAGAACCCGAAGACACCAAGGAGTAACTCGGTGGCTCAGGTCAAACGTATCCGTCGTAACGTCAGCGGCATCATCCTGCTCGACAAGCCGCTGGGGTTCACCTCCAACGCCGCGTTGCAGAAGGTTCGCTGGTTGCTCAACGCCGAGAAGGCCGGTCACACCGGCAGTCTCGACCCACTGGCCACCGGTGTTCTGCCGCTGTGCTTTGGCGAGGCGACCAAGTTCTCGCAGTACCTGCTCGATTCCGACAAGGGTTACGAAACCCTGGCGCAACTGGGCAAGACCACCACCACGGCGGACGCCGAGGGCGAGGTTTTGCAGGAGCGCCCGGTGACCGTTGGTCAGGCCGACATTGAAGCGGTTCTGCCGAAATTTCGTGGGCAAATCAGTCAGATACCGCCGATGTACTCCGCTCTCAAGCGTGATGGCCAGCCGTTGTACAAGTTGGCCCGTGCAGGCGAAGTAGTGGAGCGCGAACCGCGTTCTGTTACTATTGCGCGCTTGGAATTGCTGGCCTTCGAAGGCGATACTGCGCGTCTTGCGGTGGATTGCAGCAAGGGCACCTATATTCGCACCCTGGTGGAGGATATCGGTGAGCAACTCGGTTGTGGCGCGTACGTCGCTGAACTGCGTCGTACCCAGGCCGGGCCTTTCACCCTGGCGCAGACCGTGACCCTCGAAGAGCTGGAAGCGGTACATGCCGAAGGCGGCAACGAAGCGGTCGACCGCTTCCTGATGCCATCGGACAGCGGCCTGCAGGATTGGCCGTTGCTGCAGTTCTCGGAAGCGAGCGCGTTCTACTGGCTCAACGGCCAGCCGGTACGTGCCCCGGATGCTCCGAAGTTCGGCATGGTGCGGGTACAGGATCACAACGGTCGCTTCATCGGTATCGGTGAAGTGAGCGAAGACGGGCGCATCGCGCCGCGTCGACTGATTCGGTCAGAATGACCGGAAACCGGTCTGTGTAACAGCAGGCCGGCGAGTGTGGCTGTCAACAGGCACGGTCACTACTCATTTATAGATACAGGGATTTGTCCCTGGCCTGTTGAAACTGTTTTTGAAACAGTTTCCTGATAAAAGGATTGCCTCATGGCTCTCGACGTTCAAGAAAAAGCTCAAATCGTTGCCGACTACCAGCAAGCTGTTGGTGACACTGGTTCGCCAGAAGTGCAAGTTGCACTGCTGACCGCCAACATCAACAAACTGCAAGGTCACTTCAAGGCCAACGGTAAAGACCACCACTCCCGTCGTGGTCTGATCCGCATGGTTAACCAGCGTCGCAAGCTGCTGGACTACCTGAAAGGCAAGGACGTGAGCCGTTACAGCGCTCTGATCGCTCGCCTGGGTCTGCGTCGCTAATCAGCGATTGCGCTATGAGGTTGGTTGTCTGTCAGACGTCAGCGGGTTTCCGCCGGCGTCCGGCAGGCTCCCAGCCTCAAGTTTTATCTGGATACACGTTTTACCCTGGACAGGCGTCGGGCCGATTCCCGACATTGCCCAAGAATTTCGCAAGAAACCAGTTCCCCCAAGAGCCACAAAGAAGGTAGGACACCGTGAACCCGGTAATCAAAAAATTCCAGTTCGGTCAGTCGACCGTTACCCTCGAGACTGGCCGTATCGCCCGTCAGGCCTCCGGCGCAGTATTGGTCACCGTTGACGACGACGTCAGCGTATTGGTGACCGTAGTCGGTGCCAAGCAAGCCGATCCGGGCAAGGGCTTCTTCCCTCTGTCCGTTCACTACCAGGAAAAGACTTACGCTGCCGGTAAGATCCCTGGCGGTTTCTTCAAGCGTGAAGGCCGTCCTTCCGAGAAAGAAACCCTGACTTCCCGACTGATCGACCGTCCGATCCGTCCGCTGTTCCCGGAAGGTTTCATGAACGAAGTGCAGGTTGTCTGCACCGTCGTTTCCACCAGCAAGAAGACCGATCCGGACATCGCTGCGATGATCGGTACCTCGGCTGCCCTGGCGATCTCCGGCATTCCTTTCGACGGCCCGATCGGCGCCGCTCGCGTTGCTTTCCACGAAAGCACCGGCTACCTGCTGAACCCGACCTACGAGCAGCAAGCTGCCTCGAGCCTGGACATGGTTGTTGCCGGTACTTCGGACGCCGTGCTGATGGTTGAATCGGAAGCCAAAGAGCTGACCGAAGACCAGATGCTGGGCGCGGTACTGTTTGCTCACGACGAGTTCCAGGTTGTGATCAACGCCGTTAAAGAACTGGCTGCCGAAGCGGCCAAGCCAACCTGGACCTGGGCACCTGCTCCAGAAGCCACCGAGCTGCTGGCTGCTATCCGTTCCGAGTTCGGCGAAGCGATCTCCCAGGCTTACACCATCACCATCAAGGCCGACCGTTATGCGCGTCTGGGCGAGCTGCGTGACCAGGTTGTTGCCAAGCTGTCCGGTGAAGAAGGCCAACCTTCGGCTTCCGACGTCAAAGCTGCTTTCGGCGAAATCGAATACCGCACCGTTCGCGAAAACATCGTTAACGGCAAGCCACGTATCGACGGTCGCGATACCCGCACCGTACGTCCGCTGAACATCGAAGTCGGCGTTCTGCCGAAGACCCACGGTTCGGCACTGTTCACCCGTGGCGAAACCCAGGCTCTGGTAGTCGCGACTCTGGGCACCGCCCGTGACGCACAACTGCTGGACACTCTGGAAGGCGAGAAAAAAGACCCGTTCATGCTGCACTACAACTTCCCTCCGTTCTCGGTGGGCGAGTGTGGTCGCATGGGTGGCGCCGGCCGTCGCGAAATCGGTCACGGCCGTCTGGCCCGTCGTTCGGTTTCGGCCATGCTGCCAGCCGCTGACGTGTTCCCTTACACCATCCGTGTGGTATCGGAAATCACCGAATCCAACGGTTCGAGCTCGATGGCTTCCGTTTGCGGCGCTTCCCTGGCCCTGATGGACGCTGGTGTTCCGATGAAGGCACCGGTTGCCGGTATCGCCATGGGTCTGGTTAAAGAAGGCGAGAAGTTCGCCGTCCTGACCGACATCCTGGGCGACGAAGACCACCTGGGCGACATGGACTTCAAAGTAGCCGGTACCGCCAAAGGTGTGACCGCGCTGCAGATGGACATCAAGATCAAGGGCATCACCGAAGAGATCATGGAAATCGCTCTGGGCCAAGCCCTGGAAGCGCGCCTGAACATCCTCGGCCAGATGAACCAGATCATCGGCCAGTCGCGTACCGAACTGTCGGCCAACGCTCCGACCATGATCGCGATGAAGATCGACACCGACAAGATCCGTGACGTTATCGGTAAAGGTGGCGCGACCATCCGTGCGATCTGCGAAGAGACCAAGGCTTCGATCGACATCGAAGACGACGGTTCGATCAAGATCTTCGGCGAAACCAAGGAAGCGGCTGAAGCTGCACGTCAGCGCGTTCTGGGTATCACCGCAGAAGCCGAGATCGGCAAGATCTACGTCGGCAAGGTTGAGCGCATCGTCGACTTCGGCGCATTCGTCAACATCCTGCCGGGCAAGGACGGTCTGGTTCACATCTCGATGCTGAGCGACGCTCGCGTAGAGAAAGTGACCGACATCCTGAAAGAAGGCCAGGAAGTGGAAGTGCTGGTACTGGACGTGGACAACCGCGGCCGTATCAAGCTGTCCATCAAAGACGTGGCAGCGGCCAAGGCTTCGGGCGTTTAATCACCCCGCAGCCCTAGCGCAATGAAAATGCCCCGCCGTGAAAACGGCGGGGCATTTTTTTGTCCGTGAAATATCGAGTCATTCGACGAAGTTGCCGACCTGCAAGACCAGTGCTAGGTTTAGCCCACCGCCCGTGTAGCTCAGCCGGTAGAGCAGCGCACTCGTAACGCGAAGGTCGCAGGTTCGATTCCTGTCTCGGGCACCACTTCGCTTTTCCTTTCTTCCTGCTCCTCCCCTCGAAATCCGCTTTTATGTTCCCCCGGTCAACTTTTTGTGGGAGAGATGTAAAGTCCCGTGTAATTCGCTCGCCAAACGTCCTATATTCGTTGTCTGCATGAGCATCGCCCAGCAGTTTTCAGATGATCCCGAATGGTTCCGAAGGCCGGACAGTCCGCGTCAGAGAGATCCTTGATGATCCAGATCCATCCTCCATTCCTATGATCAGCGAGAATGCCATGACCGAATTAACTCAAGAGCAACGTCACGAAGAAGCGCTTAGAAAATACATCCTGGATGTTCCGGATCTGAAGGAAGAGATCAAGGACCTGAGTCCCGATGATCAGAAAGACCAGATCCAGTGGGCGTTCGAAGACGAAGCCGAAGCCCAGGGCCTGCAACCTTGGGAGTTGACCCTCAAGTACACCAGCACACCGGAGGAGTTCGAGGCCAAGCGCCTGGAACTGCACAAGGAAGCGGCCGAAGTATTGGGCGTCGAGTGGGATGAATACTGCGAGATGAACAATCTGGTGGTCTGAAAAAAAAACGCCAGCCTCGAAAGGGCTGGCGTTTTTTATTGCGTGGTCGGCTCAGATGCTCAGGCGCATCGACAGGTCCACGGCCTTCACATCCTTGGTCATCGCGCCGATCGAAATGTAATCCACCCCGGTCTGTGCAATCGGCAGCAGCGTGCTTTCGTTGATGCCGCCACTGGCTTCCAGTTTCGCCTTGCCGCCGTTCAGGCGCACGGCTTCGCGCATGTCATCGAGGCTCAGTTCGTCGAGCATGATGATGTCGGCACCGGCGGCCAGCGCCTCCTTCAGCTCCTCCAGACTTTCCACTTCGATTTCCACCGGCTTGCCCGGGGCGATCTTGTGTGCAGCGGCAATCGCCTGCGGGATGCCACCGCTGGCGGCGATGTGGTTTTCCTTGATCAGGAACGCGTCGTACAGGCCGATGCGATGGTTATGGCAACCGCCGCAGGTCACCGCATATTTCTGCGCCAGACGCAGGCCCGGCAGGGTCTTGCGGGTGTCGAGCAGTTTCACCGAAGTCTCGGCAACGAAGTCCGCCAGGTACTGCGCGCGGGTCGCCACGCCCGACAGCAATTGCAGGAAGTTCAGCGCGCTACGTTCACCGGTCAGCAGCGAACGGGCGGGGCCTTCCAGATGAAACAGCGGCTGATTGGGCGAAACCCGTTCGCCATCGCGCACCTGCCAATGCACCGCCACCCGTGGATCGAGCTGGCGAAACACCGCATCGACCCACGCCGTGCCACTGATGACGGCAGCGTCGCGGGTGATGATGGTGGCTTTGGCCAGACGTTCGGCCGGGATCAGTTGCGCGGTGATGTCGCCGCTGCCGATGTCTTCGAGCAACGCACGGCGCACGTTGGCTTCGATTTCGGCGGTCAAATCGGCGAGACGTAGATTCGGCATAACGGGCTCCACAAACTAAGTGGCCCGATTATAGGGGCATGGCGTCGGCCAACCCAAGGCGAGAACAGCCACGCAGCGCTGCATCCGGTCGATTTTCTTTGAGCAAACCCGTTTCAGTCGTGGTCACTGCAAGGTGTCGGCGCATAGGGGAAACCCTGACGGCTCTGGCGCCGGGGACATCTTTTGCAAGATAATCCGCCTTGCATTTGACGCCATGAGTTTGACGTCGGCAAATCACCGTTTCAGGAGGCTTGGATGCACAACGACGGGAATGTAGTGCCTCTGCACAAGGCCACTACCGATCAGGCGACTCACTCGCCGCTCGCCCGCCTGCCTGTGATTCTGCTTCAGGTTCGCGACAAGGCTGCCCAGCGCCTGCGCAACGGTTTGCAGGAGCTGTTCGATAACGCCGACGACACCCTGTTCGAAATGGCCGACCGGGCGCGTAACGACGTCGAGCAGAACATCTTTTTCGAAGCCATGCGCGACCTGCGCCTCAAGCGCAAGAACATCGAGCGCGGGTTTCTCGAGCAATTCTTCGAAGCCTTTGTCGGCCTCACTCAATTCGATCCCGTCCCCACCGTGCTTTCTCACGCCTTGCAGCATGAGGACACAACCGCGCGAACCGATGACATGGAGCGCAATGTCGCGGTCGAAACCATGGTCGGCCGCGTGCTGAATCGCGACGGGTTCGCCCTCGACCAACTGACCGCGCGATTCAATGCGCTGTTGGGCAAGACCCTGGACGATCAATACAACCCGCTGGGCCCGGCGATGCTTTGCGAATACTTCCTGCAGGCGGGACGCAATCTGGGGGTGGAGATCAAGGTCAAACTGATCCTGCTCAAACTGTTCGAGCGCTATGTGCTGGCCGATACCGATCAACTTTACGCCGAAGCCAATCAACTGCTGATCGCCACGGGCGTGTTGCCCGAGCTCAAACCGGCGCCGGCCCGTCGCGCCATCGATCAGGCCGTGGCCAGCGTGCAGAGCGAATTCGAGGGCGTCGACAAAACCCAGACCGATGCCGGCGTGCAGGAGGTCTTCGCCGCGTTGCAGGAGTTGCTGCTGCACGTGCGCGGCACGGTTGCGCCGACCCTTGAACCCAGCGCCCCGGCGCAGCCGATTTCCACCCGCGACTTGCTGCGCCTGCTTTCGCATCTGCAGCAATACGTGCCGGCGCTGGCGGTGCAGGACGATTTCGATCTGCGCCATCAGCTTGAACAGTTGCTGACCCGGGTCAGCGTACGCAGCGGCAAGTCACGAATCGTCGGCGGGGCGGACGAGGACGTGATCAATCTGGTGGCGATGGTCTTCGACTGCATCCTTGATGATCGCAACTTGCCGGATTCGCTCAAGGCGCTGATCGCCCGGTTGCAGATTCCGATGTTGAAGGTCGCGGTGATCGACAAAAGCTTCTTCAGCCGCAGCAGCCACCCGGCGCGTCGCCTGCTCAATGAAATCGCCGAAGCGGCGATGGGTTGGGGCGAGTGCGACGGCAATGCACGCGACAGCCTGTACCTGCGCATCGAGCAAGTGGTGCAGCGCCTGCTGACGGATTTCGTCGACGACCCGGCGATTTTTTCCGAGTTGCTGGCGGACTTCCTCGCGTTCACCAGTGACGAACGCCGCCGCAGCGAATTGCTTGAACAGCGTTTGCGCGATGCCGAAGAGGGCCGGGCGAAAACCGAACTGGCCCGCCAGCGGGTCGAGCAGGCGTTGAATCAGGCGTTGCTGGGCAAAGTCCTGCCACCGTCGGTGGTGACGTTCGTGCAGGAGGCCTGGAGCAAGGTGTTGCTGCTGACTTGCCTCAAGCACGGCGATCAGTCTGCCGAATGGCAGGCCGACGTGCAGACCATGGAGCAATTGATCTGGAGCGTGCAGCGCCACGACGACGCCGAAGCCGGCCTGCGTCTGCTGGCGCTGGTGCCGGGGTTGCTCAAGTCATTGCGCGACGGCCTGAGCAGTTCGGCTTTCGACCCGTTTGCCACCAGCGGCTTTTTCAGTGAGCTGGAAGCGCTGCATGTGCGCCTGCTCGAACCGTCCAGCGAGCCGGATCAGACCGCGTTGCCGGAAATGATTGAGGTGTCGCAGGCGATTGTCTTGCAGATGGCCGACGACGGCCTCCAGCCACGCACGCCGGCGCGTTTGCCGGCCGATGACGCAGGTTTGCGTCAGGTCGATCAGTTGCGCCTGGGCAGTTGGGTGGCGTTCGAAGAAGACGAAGAGCACACCCTGCGCTGCAAACTGGCGGCGATCATCGAGGCCACCAACAAGTACGTGTTCGTCGACCGCACCGGGATGAAAGTGCTGGAGCGCGACCGCACGGAACTGGCCCTGGCGTTCCGTCGCGGCGCGGTGCGGACGCTGGACGACACCTTGTTGTTCGACCGTGCGCTGGAGTCGGTAATCGGCAATCTGCGGCGGCTCAATCGCGGCAAGTGATCGCGCGCCGGGGGCCGATCACGGCATACTGGTCGCCAACACAGTCGGCGTTGAAGGAATCGGTATGCAGTTGGATCCCGCAAGCGGGTGGTGTCACGGGGTGCAGGTCTGCCCTTCGCCCAACTTCAATGAACGCCCGGCGGGCGAAGTCTCCCTGTTGGTCATCCACAACATCAGCCTGCCACCGGCGCAGTTCGCCACCGGCAAGGTGCAGGAATTTTTCCAGAATCGTCTGGATGTCACGGAACATCCCTACTTTGCCGGGATCGCCGACCTGCGCGTGTCTGCGCATTTTCTGATCGAACGTGACGGCAAGGTCACCCAGTTTGTCTCCTGTCTTGAGCGTGCCTGGCATGCCGGTGTTTCGGTGTTCGAGGGACGGGAAACCTGTAACGATTTTTCGGTGGGCATCGAGCTGGAAGGCACCGATGATCTGCCGTTCACCGATGCGCAGTATCAGGCGTTGACCGTGCTGACCCGGCAGATACAGGCGGCGTTCCCGGCGATCACCGTCGAGCGCATCTGCGGGCACAGCGACATCGCCCCCGGACGCAAGACCGACCCCGGACCCGCATTCGACTGGGCACGCTACCGCGCCGCCCTGGCACAAGAGGAAGGACAATGAGTTTTCTGGTGTTACTGCTGGCGGTATGGATCGAGAAGTTCTCGGCCCTGCGCCAACGGGTTCAACGCGATGGCGGATGGATCCGCGAACTGCACAAGCTGGAAGCCGGCGGGCTGGCCAAACAGCCGTGGCTGGTGCTGACCGTCCTGGTGCTGTTGCCGGTGGCGCTGCTGGGATTGCTGCTGGTGGTGCTGGACCCGGTGGCCTACGGTCTGCTGGCGTTGCCGGTGCATTTGCTGGTGGTGATTTACAGCCTGGGGCGCGGTGATCTGCTCGGCGAACTCGGGCCGTTTCGCGACGCCTGGCGCCGTGAGGATCTACAGGCCGCCGCCCATGTGGCCAAGCGTGATCTGAACATCTGCGCCGAAAGCGGCGAACAATTGCTGGAGCAAGTGCAACGTCATCTGTTGTGGCAGGCCTACCAGAGTTTCTTTGCGGTGATTTTCTGGTACTTCCTGCTCGGCCCGGTCGCGGCGCTGAGCTATCGCTTGCTGGCGCTGGCGGAAGAACACGCCCAGAACCCGGCAGTGGCCGAACGGGCCGGGCAACTGCGTCATGCCTTCGACTGGGTGCCGGTGCGCCTGCTGGCGGCGAGCCTTGCCCTGGTCGGCAATTTCGTCGCGGTCAGCCGGGTGATGCTGCACGAGCTGCTGAACTGGAACATCAGCGCTGCACAACTGATCAACAAGGTCGGGCTGGCTGCCGGGGAAATCCCGCCGGCCGCCGTCGGTTCCGAAGGCATCAACACCCTCGACTGCCTCTGGGAATTGCTGCTGCGAGCGGCGGTGCTGTGGTATGCCGGCTTTGCCCTGTGGACAGTGCTGGCGTAGGCCGTTCCCGTGACGAGGGGGCAATCCCCCTCGTTAACCTTAAGTTACAAAACCTCCCTTCGATTTGAGCTATACAGAGATAGCGCCCGATAGTGGCTATCTGCTGTCGCCCCGCGCCTGCCAATAAAAACAAGAAAAAACCAAGGGAGACTTCCAGTGAAGAGCTTGCTCTATCCCGCCGTCTCGCTGATGAACCGCTTGAGCTTCGGCATGAAGTTCAGCCTGATCAGCGTGCTGTTCCTGGTGCCGATGCTGGTGACCAATTTCTATCTGGTGCGCGATTCCTACCGCGAATTCCAGGGCACCCGGGTGGAGCTGCAGAGCCTCGACCTGCTGGGCAGCAGCCTGACCCTGCGCCGGGATCTGGAAACCCTGAACAATCTGGTGCAGATCAACGTCACCCTCGGCCAATCCGGCAAGGCCGGCAATGTCGAGGCGCAGATCACCAGCCTTGAGCAAAACGTCCTGGCCCGCCTGCAAGGGCTGACGCCCATGACCGAGGATCCTGAGCAGATCAAGTTCTTTGAGACCAAGCGCGATGAAATGATCGCTGCGTTCAAGAACCAGCAAGCGGAAAATTCCCTGCAAAGCAAAAGTGCGCTGATCGGCAAACTGCTGGGCAATGCGCAGATTTTCAGCCAGATCGTGGCCAGTCAGGCCGGATTGAGTCGCGACAATCAGGGCGACATACGCCAGCTCAGCGAGCTGATCACCGCGATCACGCCGGCCGTCACCCAGGCCTTGGGCGAAGGTCGGGCGATGGGCTCGTATTCATTGGGCCAGGGCTTTCTCAACAGTTCGTCGAGCACCCGCTTCGACGAGTTTTTGGTGCAGATCGAAAAACTTCAGGCCGAATATGGCCTGAAATTGCAGGATGCGCTGGGCTCCAGCAAAGCTGCCCGTGACTCCCTGAGCACCCCGGCGGATGCCAGCAAGGCGACGCTGAAACAGGCCAGCACCCTGATCGAAGAGCAAGTGGTGATGGCCGAAACGCTCGACGCCCCGTGGCAGGCGTTTTATGACCAGGTCACCGGGCTGATGGACCAGACCTATCAGCTCAACGACGCCACCCTGAAATTCCTCGACACCCAGTTGCAGCAGCGTCTGGGGCAAAACCGTACGCACATGGTGCTGCAAGCCGTGGCGTTGTCGGTGGTGTTTGTGCTGATTTTCTATCTCTACGGCGGCTTCTACGCGTCGACCCGCGCCACCCTGAAAAACCTCGGCGCCATGATGGATAAAGTCGCGGCAGGCGACATGACGGTGAATTTCCGCGCCAACAGCCGTGATGAACTCGGCGAGTTGGGCGAAGTGTTCAACGGTACGGTGAGGAAAATCCACGACCTGATCGAACGGGTCGGCCACACCGTTGGCGAGGTCGAGCGACAGGCGGGGCAAGTGGAAAACGTCTCGGCGCAAAGCAATCAGGCGGTCGCCGGGCAACGCACGCAGATCGAGCAAGTGGCCACCGCGATGAACCAGATGTCGGCGACCTCACTGGAGGTGGCACGCAGTGCCGCGGCAGCGGTCAGCAGCGCCCACAGCGTTAATGACGAAACCATCAGCGGTCGCGGGTTGGTGGAATCGCAGCAGGGCAGCATCGCGGCACTGGCGAGCGAAATCGATCAGTCGGTGCTGGTGATCAACCAGTTGGCCAGCGACAGTCAGTCGATCAGTCGCGTTCTGGAAGTGATCAAGAGCATCGCCGAGCAGACCAATCTGCTGGCGCTCAACGCCGCGATCGAGGCCGCGCGGGCCGGTGAGCAGGGGCGTGGTTTTGCCGTGGTCGCTGACGAAGTCCGCACGCTAGCCAAACGCACTCAGCAATCGACCGAAGAAATCGAGCAGATGATCGCCAAGCTCCACGGTGGCGTCGGCGCGGCGGTGAAGGCCATGGGCGTCAGCCATCAGATGGCCAACGGCACGGTGGGGCAGTCGGAAAAAGTCCAGCAGGCGCTGGAAAACATCCTCGGCGCTGTCGGCATGATCGTTGACCAGAACCAGCAGATCGCCGCCGCCGTCGAGCAGCAGACCGCCGTCGCCCACGATATCGACCAGAACATCGTCGAGATTAACCGTGCCGGCGAGCGCACTGCAGAAGGTGCGCATCAGACCGAAGACGCCAGCCGTGCGTTGTCGGCGCAGGTTGTTGAGTTGAAACAGCTGATCAGCGCTTTTCGGGTCTGACGTGTTCTGCCGACTGTTTACCAGTGAAACAGTTGGCAAGCGTTAGCCGTACTGGCGGCGGCCAGTTGTTCCGGATCGATGTTCATCAAGGCGGCGAGTGAGGCGCAGATCGCCGGCAGATGCGCCGGCGTATTGCGAATGCCGGGGTACATGGCGGGCGCCATGTCCGGTGAGTCGGTTTCCAGCACCACCGAATCCAGCGGCAAGTCGGCCAGCACCCGATGCATGCGCAACGCCTGCGGCCAGGTCGGTGCACCACCGAGGCCGAGTTTGAAACCGAGCTTGATGTATTCCCGCGCCTCTTCACGGCTGCCGGCGAAGGCGTGAATGATGCCGGCGCGCTTGAGCTTGAAGCGCTTGAGCGTGGCAATCACCGCCGCATGGCTGCGCCGTACATGGATCAGCGCCGGCAGTTCGAAATCCGCCGCCAGTTGCAGTTGTGCCTCGAACAGCGCTTGCTGGCGTTCACGGTCGAGGGTTTCGATGAAGTAATCCAGGCCGATTTCGCCGACCGCGCACAGCTGCCGATGACCCTTTAGCCGTGTCAGCCAATCGCCCAGTGCATTCAGGTCTTCAGGCCGATGCTGATCGAGATAGACCGGGTGCAATCCGAACGCCGCGTACAAATCGGCATCACTTTGCACCAGATCCCACACCCGTTGCCAGTTACCCTCGTAGACCCCGAGTACCACCATCCGCCGCACGCCGAGGGCGCGGCTTTCGGTGAGCAGCGCCGCGCGGTCGGCGTCGAAGTCGGGGAAGTCCAGATGGGTGTGGCTGTCGATCAGCTCCACGGCTCAATCCCGGTGAATACGCTGCTTGAAGGTACGGGCAATGGCTTGCACGCCAGGCTGATAGTCCGATTGCTCGACCGCTGCGAGTGCCAATTCCAGCGCCTTGTCGGCGATCAACTGGTGCTGCTGGGCCATGGCGTTGACCGGCAGCGGCAGGAAGTCGAGCAACTGGGTGTCGCCGAATGTGCCGAGGCGCAACGGGCGGTTTTTGAGCGGGAAGTCATGCAGCGCGTCAAAAACGCCCTGCAACAGCACGTAGGACGTGGTCACCAGCGCATCCGGCAAATGTCCGAGGCGTTGCAGGAGTTCTTCCATCAACTGCTTGCCGCACTCGCGGCTGAAGGATTCGGCGTGCTCGATCAGCACTTCGCCCTTGAACCCGGCCAAGGCTTGCTTGAAACCGGCCGCACGTTCCTGGCTGATGCTCAGTTCCGGGCGGGCGCCCAGCAGCACGATCTGTTTCGGCTGCGGGGCGAGCAGGCTTTCGGTCAGGTGCAGGCTGGCTTCGCGGTCATCGCTGACCACCGAGCAGAAGTGTTCGGCATCCATCACCCGGTCGATGGCAATGATCGGCAAACCCTTTGCCTGCAACTGGCGATAACTGTCGTCACCGGCCGGCAGACAACTGGCGACGATCAACGCATCGCAGCGTCGGGCGCGGAACAGTTGCAGCAGTTGCCGCTCGCTGTCCGGTGCATCGTCGGAGCTGGCGATCAGCAGCTGATAACCCCGCGCACGGGCGCCTTGTTCCAGCAGTTTGGCGATCCGCGCGTAACTGGGGTTTTCCAGATCCGGCAGGATAAAACCCAGGGTCCGGGTGTGCCGACTGCGCAGCCCGGCCGCCTGTGGATTGGGGGTAAAGCCGTGCAGATCGACCACCGCCCGGACCCGCTCGACGGTGGCGGTGCTGATGCGTTGCTGTTCGGCCTTGCCGTTGATGACGTAGCTGGCGGTGGTCACGGACACTCCGGCCAACCGCGCGATATCACTGAGTTTCAACCCGGGATTTCCTTGTTTTTTCGAGCTTGCCGCGACATTTTCGCCAATCCTACCCGATTCAGGCAGGCGACCATTGTCTCAGCGCATCCGACAAGTTGGACTTCAAGGATGGGACATTATCGAGTAACGTGCCGATCAATCTAGATTAAACGTTTCAGCAAGCGTATTTTCTACGTTTTAGACGCCTTTGGCCGGTTCTGCCGTGAAACCGCCAAAACTGCCTCCTGAAAAGGATGGCTCACAGCGCCTAAGCTGCAACCATTCAAAACAATACCTGGCGTTAATTGGCGCCAAAAAGGAGATCGCATGCTCGAGCTCACTGTAGAGCAGATATCCATGGGCCAGTCGGCTGTGGATAAACCCGCCGCTTTGCAATTGCTGGCCAGTCATCTGGTCGCCGATGGTCTGGTCGCCGACGGATACCTCGCCGGCCTGCAGGCCCGGGAGGCTCAGGGCTCGACCTTCCTCGGCCAAGGCATTGCGATCCCCCACGGCACGCCCGAAACCCGCGATCAGGTGTTCGCCACCGGCGTGCGCCTGATGCAGTTTCCCGACGGCGTGGACTGGGGCGATGGCCAGATCGTTTATCTGGCCATCGGCATCGCCGCCAAATCCGACGAACACCTGCGCCTGCTGCAACTGCTGACCCGCGCCCTCGGCGAGACCGATCTGGGCCAGGCCCTGCGTCGTGCCAGTTCGCCGGAAGCGCTGCTGAAACTGCTGCAAGGTGCGCCGCAGGAATTGGCGCTGGATGCGCAGATGATCGGCCTCGGGGTCTCCGCCGACGATTTCGAAGAACTGGTCTGGCGTGGTGCGCGGCTGCTGCGTCAGGCCGATTGCGTGAGCAACGGCTTCGCCGGTGTATTGCAGCAGGTCGAAGCGCTGCCGCTGGGCGATGGCCTGTGGTGGCTGCACAGCGAGCAGACCGTGAAGCGTCCGGGCCTGGCCTTCGTCACCCCGGACAAACCGATGCGCTATCTCGGCCAGCCGCTCAGCGGTCTGTTCTGTCTGGCCAGCCTCGGTGAAGCCCATCAGGCGTTGCTCGAGCGTTTGTGCGCGTTGCTGATCGAAGGTCGCGGCCATGAACTGGGCCGCGCCACCAGCAGCCGCAAAGTCCTCGAAGTGCTTGGCGGCGAGTTGCCGGCCGATTGGCCGAGCGCACGTATCGCACTGGCCAACGCCCATGGTCTGCACGCACGGCCGGCGAAGATCCTCGCGCAACTGGCGAAGAGTTTTGACGGCGAAATCCGTGTGCGCATCGTCGACGGTCAGGACAGCGCCGTATCGGTGAAGAGCCTGAGCAAACTGCTGAGCCTCGGCGCGCGTCGCGGCCAGGTGCTGGAAATCATCGCCGAACCGAGCATCGCCGCCGACGCCTTGCCGGCGTTGCTGGCCGCCATCGAAGAAGGCCTCGGCGAAGAAGTCGAACCGTTGCCCGCAGTCAGTCAACAGCGCGAAGTGATTACGGACATTGCAGAAGTGCTGACCGCCCCGGCCTCCGGCAGTCTGCTGCAAGCGATCCCTGCCGCCCCTGGCATCGCTATCGGCCCGGCGCACATTCAGGTCCAGCAAGCCATCGATTACCCGTTGCGCGGCGAGTCTGCCGCCATCGAGCGCGAGCGTCTCAAGCAAGCGCTGGCCGACGTGCGTCAGGACATTCAAGGCCTGATCGAACGCAGCAAGGCCAAGGCGATCCGCGAGATTTTCATCACCCACCAGGAAATGCTCGACGACCCGGAACTCACCGACGAAGTCGACACTCGCCTCAAGCAGGGCGAAAGCGCCGAAGCAGCCTGGATGGCCGTGATCGAGGCCGCCGCGAAACAACAGGAAGCGTTGCAGGACGCGTTGCTCGCCGAACGTGCCGCCGATCTGCGCGACATTGGTCGCCGGGTGTTGGCGCAACTGTGTGGTGTGCAGACGCCCGCCGAGCCCGAGCAACCGTACATTCTGGTGATGGATGAGGTCGGCCCGTCCGACGTTGCACGTCTGGATCCGGCACGGGTCGCGGGGATTCTCACCGCCCGTGGCGGCGCTACCGCGCACAGCGCCATCGTGGCCCGCGCGCTGGGGATTCCGGCGCTGGTCGGCGCGGGCGCTGCAGTGTTGCTGCTGAAACCGGGCACGCCGTTGCTGCTCGACGGCCAGCGCGGTCGCCTGCATGTGGACGCGGATGCCGCGACCCTGCAACGCGCCAGCGAAGAACGCGACACCCGCGAACAACGCCTGAAAGCCGCCGCCGAACAACGCCATCAACCGGCGCACACCACCGACGGCCACGCCGTGGAAGTGTTCGCCAACATCGGCGAAAGCGCCGGTGTGATCAGCGCGGTGGAGCAGGGCGCCGAAGGCATCGGCCTGCTGCGCACCGAACTGATTTTCATGGCTCATCCACAGGCACCGGACGAGGCGACTCAGGAAGCCGAATACCGCCGCGTCCTCGACGGCCTCGCCGGTCGGCCGCTGGTGGTGCGCACCCTCGATGTCGGCGGCGACAAACCGCTGCCGTATTGGCCGATCGCCAAGGAAGAAAACCCGTTCCTCGGCGTACGCGGGATTCGCCTGACCTTGCAGCGTCCGCAGATCATGGAAGCGCAGTTGCGCGCCTTGCTTCGCTCGGCGGACAACCGTCCATTGCGGATCATGTTCCCGATGGTCGGCAGCGTCGAAGAGTGGCGTCAGGCCCGCGAAATGACCGAACGCCTGCGCCTGGAAATCCCGGTGGCCGATCTGCAACTGGGGATCATGATCGAAGTGCCGTCCGCCGCACTGCTGGCGCCGGTGCTGGCCAAAGAGGTGGACTTCTTCAGTGTCGGCACCAACGACCTGACCCAGTACACGCTGGCGATCGACCGTGGTCATCCGACCCTGTCCGCCCAGGCTGACGGCCTGCACCCGGCGGTGCTGCAACTGATCGACATCACCGTGCGCGCGGCCCATGCCCATGGCAAATGGGTTGGTGTGTGCGGCGAACTGGCGGCGGATCCGCTGGCGGTGCCGGTGCTGGTTGGCCTTGGTGTGGATGAACTGAGCGTCTCCGGGCGCAGCATCGCCGAGGTCAAGGCGCGCATCCGCGAACTCAGCCTGACGCAAACGCAAAACCTTGCTCAACAAGCCCTGGCCGTGGGCAGCGCCAACGAAGTGCGCGCATTAGTGGAGGCCCTGTAATGGCCAAGATTCTCACCCTGACCCTCAACCCGGCGCTGGACCTCACGGTGCAGTTGCCACGTCTTGAGGCCGGTCAGGTCAACCGCAGCGACGAGATGCACACCCACGCCGCCGGCAAGGGCGTCAACGTCGCGCAAGTGTTGGCCGACCTCGGTCATCAACTGACGGTCAGCGGCTTCCTCGGCGAAGACAATCTGCAAGCCTTCGAAACCCTGTTCGCCAAACGTGGCTTCACCGATGCGTTTATCCGGGTGCCCGGCGAGACCCGCAGCAACATCAAGGTCGCGGAACAGGACGGACGCATCACCGACATCAACGGTCCGGGGCCGGTGGTCGGCGTAGTGGCGCAACAGGCGTTGCTGGAGCGTCTGGTGCAGATCGCGCCGGGGCATGACGCGGTGGTGGTCGCCGGCAGTTTGCCGCGCGGAGTCACTGCACAGTGGTTGCGCGAACTGGTCGAGCGCTTGAAAGCGTTGGGTCTGAAAGTCGCCCTGGACACCAGCGGCGACGCCTTGCGCGCGGCGCTCAAGGCCGGTCCGTGGCTGATCAAGCCGAATACCGAAGAGCTGGCCGATGCGCTGGGCTGTGAAGTGGTGTTCCACGCGTCTCAGGCCGAGGCAGCCAATCGGCTGCACGCTCAGGGCATCGAGCATGTGGTGATCTCCCACGGTGCCGACGGTGTGAACTGGTTCAGCGTCGGCTCGGCGCTGCATGCGACGCCGCCGAAGGTCAGCGTCGCCAGCACGGTCGGTGCCGGCGATTCGTTGCTGGCCGGCATGCTGCACGGTCTGCTCAGCGCCGACACGCCGGAACAGACCCTGCGCACGGCCACCGCGATTGCGGCGCAGGCGGTGACCCAGATCGGATTCGGTATTCACGATGCCGCGCAACTGGCGCAACTCGAACAGGGCGTGCGCGTGCGTCCCCTGTCAGAACAATAAGAGGGTTTGTCATGAAGTTAGCCATTGTCACGGCCTGCCCGAACGGCATGGTCACCAGTGTGCTGTGCGCCCGGTTGCTCGACGCCGCGGCCCAGCGTCAGGGCTGGAGCACCAGCGTCGAAGTGGTGGATGCGGCGCACCCGGAGCGCGAGTTGTCGGCGGCCACCATCGAGGCCGCCGAGTGGGTGTTGCTGGTCGCCACGGGACCTGTGGACATGACCCGGTTCATCGGCAAGAAAGTCTTTCGGATCGCGCCGGCGCAAGCCTTGCAGGATGTGGAAGAAGTACTGCGGCGTGGCGCCGTCGAGGCCGCGGTTTACGTCGCTGCCGAAACGCCGCCCTTGGTTGCCAGTGCTCAAGCACCACGTCTGGTCGCTGTCACTGCGTGCCCGACCGGCGTCGCTCATACCTTCATGGCCGCCGAAGCCTTGCAGCAAGCCGCCAAGCGTCTGGGCTACGACCTGCAAGTCGAAACCCAGGGCTCCGTCGGCGCGCGAAATCCGCTGAGTGCGGCAGCCATCGCCGAGGCTGACGTGGTGCTGCTGGCGGCTGACATTGAAGTCGCCACCGAGCGTTTCGCCGGCAAGAAAATCTATCGCTGCGGCACCGGCATTGCCTTGAAGCAGTCCGAAGCCACGCTGAAAAAAGCCCTGGCCGAAGGCAAGCAGGAAAGTGCTGCGGGCGACGGCAAAGCGTCGGCCAAGCAGGAGAAAAGCGGCGTCTACAAACACCTGCTGACTGGCGTTTCTTTCATGCTGCCGATGGTGGTGGCGGGCGGTCTGATGATCGCCTTGTCGTTCGTGTTCGGCATCACCGCGTTCAAGGAAGAAGGCACGCTGGCGGCGGCGCTGATGCAGATCGGTGGCGAGACCGCGTTCAAATTGATGGTGCCGCTGCTGGCCGGTTACATCGCCTGGTCGATTGCCGACCGCCCCGGACTTGCGCCGGGCATGATCGGCGGTTTGCTGGCGAGCACCCTGGGCGCCGGTTTCATCGGCGGGATTGTCGCCGGGTTTATCGCAGGCTACGCGGCCAAGGCGATCAGTCGTTATGTGGCGCTGCCGCAAAGTCTGGAAGCGCTGAAACCGATTCTGATCATTCCGTTGTTCGCCAGCCTGTTCACCGGGCTGGTGATGATTTACGTGGTCGGCAAACCGGTGGCCGGGATGCTCGCGGCGCTCACGCATTTCCTCGACAGCATGGGCACCACCAACGCAATTCTGCTCGGCGTGCTGCTGGGCGGCATGATGTGCGTCGACCTCGGCGGGCCGATCAACAAGGCTGCCTATGCGTTCTCGGTGGGGCTGCTGGCCTCGCAGAGTTATGCACCGATGGCCGCGACCATGGCCGCCGGCATGGTGCCGCCGATTGGTCTGGGCATCGCCACTTTCATCGCCCGACGCAAGTTCGCCCAGACTGAACGCGAAGCCGGTAAAGCGGCGCTGGTGCTCGGGTTGTGCTTCATCTCTGAAGGGGCGATTCCGTTTGCTGCGAAAGACCCGTTGCGGGTGATCCCGGCAAGCATTGCCGGCGGTGCGCTGACCGGTGCGTTGTCGATGTACTTCGGCTGCAAGCTGATGGCGCCCCACGGTGGCCTGTTCGTGCTGGCGATCCCGAACGCGATCAACCATGCGCTGCTGTATCTGCTGGCGATTGTCGCGGGCAGCCTGCTGACGGCGGTGGTGTATGCGCTGGTCAAGCGGCCGGAAGCCGTGGAACTGGCGTTGGAGCCCGCGAAGGCGTGAGGTGTCACACCCCTTTCATCTAGCGGTGCTTAAGTTTTCCTTTTTTCAGGGAGAACACCATGAGCGATTTCAATCCCGGTCGCCGGCGCGTGATGCAAGCCGTCGGCGCCGGACTGCTGATGCCGGGGCTGGCCCCGGCCGTCATCGCCTCGGTCAAGGATCGACCGCAACTCACTGACGGCGTGCAATCCGGCGACTTGCAGGGCGACCGCGCGATGATCTGGAGCCGCGCCGACCGCCCGGCGCAAATGGTGGTGGAGTGGGACACCCGCAGTCAGTTCCGCCATCCGCGCCGGGTCGTCTCGGCGCTGGCCGATGCCCGCAGCGATTTCACCGCCCGCGTCGAACTCACCGGGTTGCCGGCCGATCAGGCGATTTTCTACCGCGTGTATTTCAAGGACGCCCGTACCGGCGTCGCCAGCGAACCGTGGCTTGGCCATTTGCGCAGCGCACCGACGGCGCGGCGCAATATCCGCTTCGTGTGGAGCGGCGACACCGTCGGCCAGGGCTTCGGCATCAACCCCGATATTGGCGGCATGCGCATCTATGAAGCCATGCGCATGCGCCTGCCGGACTTCTTTATCCACAGCGGCGACACCATCTACGCCGACGGCCCGGTGCCGGCGCAACTGACCACCGAGGGTGGCCGGATCTGGCGCAACCTCACCACCGAAGCCAAGAGCAAGGTCGCCCAGACCCTCGACGATTATCGCGGCAATTACCGCTACAACCTGATGGACGAAAACGTCCGCCGCTTCAACGCCGAAGTGCCGCAGATCTGGCAGTGGGACGACCATGAAGTGGTCAACAACTGGTCGCCGGGCAAGCAGCTCGACGAGCGTTATCAGGAAAAAAATATCCACACCCTGGTCGGCCGTGCGCGTCAGGCCTGGCTCGAATATTCGCCGATGCGTTTGCAGGCGGCCGATGGCGGCGGGCGCATCTATCGCAAGCTGAGTTACGGGCCGATGCTCGACGTGTTCGTCCTCGACATGCGCAGTTATCGCGGCGCCAACGACGACAACCTCGGGGCGGAAAAACCGTTCCTCGGGCGTGAGCAACTGAACTGGCTCAAGCGTGGACTGAAGGCCTCGAAAGCCCAGTGGAAAGTCATCGCTGCCGACATGCCGATCGGTCTCGGCGTGCCGGATGGCGAGGTCAGCCCCGGTGTTGTGCGCTGGGAAGCGGTGGCCAACGGCGACCCAGGTCCGGCGCAGGGACGTGAGCTGGAAATCGCCGAACTGCTGGGCTTTTTGCGCGCGCAGCAGGTGCGCAATTTCGTGTTCCTGACGGCGGACGTGCATTACTGCGCCGCGCATCACTACCACCCGGATCGCGCGGCGTTCCAGGATTTCGAACCGTTCTGGGAGTTTGTCGCAGGACCGTTGAACGCCGGCAGTTTCGGACCCAATCCGCTGGACAAGACCTTTGGCCCGCAAGTGGTATTCGAGAAGGCGCCGGCGGTACAGAACGCCTCGCCGTTTGCCGGATTTCAGTTTTTCGGTGAGGTGAATATCGAGGGGCAGAGCGGGGAGATGAGCGTGGTGTTGCGGGATCTGGAGGGTGTTGCGGTGTTTGAGCAAAAACTGCAACCGACTTGAGTTCACCGCAAACAATTTGTGGGAGCGAGCTTGCTCGCGATAGCGGTGTAACAGACAACGAATGTGTTGAATGTAAAACCGTCATCGCGAGCAAGCTCGCTCACAGTGGTTATGTGTGGTCAGTAAACGTCGCGGCGATAGCGACCCTGTTCGATCAGGCGTTCGACTTCAGCGGCGCCCAGCACTTCATTGAGCACCTGATCCACGCCCGACGCCATGCCTTGAAGGCTGCCGCAGATGTAGATCACCGCACCGTCCGCCAGCCATTTTTTCAACTCGCCGGCCGATTCGCGCAGGCGATCCTGCACGTAAATCTTCTCGGCCTGATCCCGTGAGAACGCCAGATCGAGGCGTTCCAGATCGCCATTGATCAACCACTCTTCCAGCTCTGCACGACAGAGGAAATCGTGCTCGCGATTGCGCTCGCCGAACAGCAGCCAGTGACGCTGTTGATTGTCGGCGATCCGTGCCTTGAGCAAGCTGCGCAGCCCGGCGAGGCCGGTGCCGTTGCCCAGCAGGATCATCGGCGCCGGAGCGTTCGGCAAATGGAAACCGCTGTTGCGGCGTACCCGCAGGCTGATGCTGCCGCCGACCGGAGCATGCTCGGTCAGCCAGCCGGAACCGATGCCGAGGCTACCGTCGGCATGCTGTTCCTGACGCACGATCAGCTCCAGCACGCCGTCGGCGGCAATCGAGGCGATCGAGTATTCGCGCATCGCCAGCGGCACCATTGCATCGACCAGCGCCTGGGCGTGCAGGCCCACCAGATGGGCGCGGTGCTCGGGCAACTGGCGGGTGGCGAGGGCGACTTCCAGCGACTCTTCCAGGCCGTTGACCTTGACGCTGGTTTCGCCACGGATACCGAGGCCGTCGAGGAAATGCTCGATCGCCCACGGGCAGTTGCGCGGCAGTACTTCCACCAGATCGCCGGCCAGCCAGCTGCGGGAGGTCGGCGCGGTCAGGCCGAGCAGGAAGACGGGGGAGCCGCTGCTGTCCGGGTTCATCAGCTCGCGGCGCACCAGTGTCCAGTTCTCGTAGCTAGGCGCCTGCCAGGTGTCGACCGGCGCTTGCCCGGTGATCAGGCCGAGCTGGGTTTGCCAGTGACGCAGGGCGTAAGGATCGCCGCTGTCGACTTCCACCGGGGCAAACAGGGTCTTGCCGCCGTGTTCGCCGAGCCATTGATGCAGGCGCCGGGCGAAACCGCAGAAGTGTTGATACTGACGATCGCCGAGGCCGAGCACCGCGTAGTTGAGGCTGTCGAGGGTCGAGGCGTTCTTCAATACCTTGCGCTCGAAACCGCGAGCGCTGTCCGGCGCTTCGCCGTCGCCGAAGGTGCTGACCACGAACAGCGCGTTGTTCGATTCGCGCAGATCCTGCTCGCTGACACTCGCCAGCGGTTGCACCTTCACCGGCAATCCGGCGGCCTGCAACTGGCCGGCGGTCTGCCACGCCAGTTGCTCGGCAAAACCGCTCTGGCTGGCGAAACCGATCAGCCACGCCGGCGTATCGCCGGCCGGTTGGTCGAGGCCTTTGCGGGCATCCTTGATCTGCTTTTTCTTGCGTCGGCGATCCAGGTACAGCAACCATCCGGTGATGAAAAACAGCGGCATCAACACCGCCGCGACGGTGACGATGATCCGCCCGACCAGACCGAAATAGCTGCCTACGTGCAACGCATAAATGCTGGTCAGCAACTGCGCCTTGAAGCTTTTGTCGGCATAGCGGTCGACACGTTTGACGACGCCGGTGACTGGGTCGAGGGTGATCTGGTTCAGCGCGCGGTCATGGGGCGAGCTGTCGAGCAGATAGAACACGGTCGCCGGTTGGCCGGCCACTGGCGGCATGCGGATGTTGTAGGAGGCGAGGCCCGGGCCTGCGGCGCTGTAGATGCTGACCCACATCGCGGCGTAATCGGCAGTCGGCGCCGGACCTTCGGGCGCCGGGCCACGGCCGCCGCGCACGCGTTCGTTTTGCGGCGCATCGGAAAGCAATTTGGTCAGGCCCTTGTTGTACCACTCGTAGGACCAGGACAGTCCGGTCAGTGCCAGCAGCAGGTAAACCAACATGCACCAGGTGCCGAACACCGAGTGCAGATCCCAGTTGAAGCTGCGGCCCTTTTTCTTCCAGTCGAGGGTCAGCCACACGCGCCAGCTGTTCCACTGGCGCGGCCAGCGCAGGTACAGGCCGGACAGGCAGAAGAACAGCAGCATGAGGGTGCAGGCGCCGGTGATGTTGCGGCCGGTATCGCCCATGGCGAGGAACCGGTGCAGTTGCAGCATCAGGCCAAAGAAGTCCTGGCCGGTGGCGTCGCCCTTGAACTCGGCGGTGTAGGGATCGAAGTAACGCATCTCGCCCCGGCGCTCGCCTTTGGGCGGGGTGAACCAGACGCGCCCGGCGCTGCCGCTTTCGGTCTCGACCGAGAGCATCGAGACTTTCTTGCCCGAGGCTGCTTCGATCTGCGCCACCAGATCGGCGGGCGGGAGGACGCCGGCGACCTGTTTCTCCACCTGCAACACGGAGGGGTTGAGGGCTTTGAGAATTTCGTCCTGAAACGAATAGGCAGCGCCGGTGATGCCCATCAGGGCCAGCACCAGCCCGGCAGTGATGCCAAAAAACCAGTGCAACTGGAACAGGGTTTTCTTCAACACGTCGCTTGCCTTGTCCGTTCGGAAATTGTGTTCACGGCGTGCATTATGCCGTGGCTTATCGAGAAACGTTCTTTATTACGCACAAAAGCCCCGCTCAAATGAATGAACGGGGCCCGGTGCTTCCGGCTTCTGTCAGAAGTGGAAGTTGGTGCTCAGCAATGCCGTACGGCCCGCCGCCTGGTTGGCGAAGTGAGTCGAGAAGGCCTTGTCGTAGTAGGTCTCGTTGGTCAGGTTCTGCACGTTCAGTTGCAGGTCGACGTTCTTGCTCAGCTTGTAAGCCGCCATCGCGTCATAGCGAACGTAGGAATCGACCATGGTGGTGTTGGCCACGCTGCCGAACACGTCATCCACGTAGAACGCACCGCCACCGATGGTCAGCTTCGGCGTGACCTGGTAAGTGGTCCACAGGCTGGCGCTGTTTTTCGGCGTGTTAGGCAGCTCGTTACCGTTGTTGGCCTTGTTGGCCGGCAGGTCACCACCGTCAACCTGTTCGCTGTCCATGTAGGCGTAACCGGCGAACACTTGCCACTTGTCGGTGATCTTGCCGCTGGCGGACAACTCGATACCTTGTACACGAGTCTTGCCGGCGTTTTCGTACGAGGTGGTATCAACCTGGACACGAGCGTTTTCTTTCTCGGTGCGGAAGATGTCGGCGGTCAGCGACAGGCGATCGTTCAGCAGATCCCACTTGGTACCGATTTCGTAGTTCTTGGTGGTTTCCGGCTCCATGTCGCTCTTGAGCAGGTTGCCGTTGCGATCCGGCGTGCCGCCCAGCGGGTTGCCTTCCTGACCTTCACCCAGGGTGTTGCCCGGCGGTGTGGCGGAGGTGGCGTAGGACGCATAGATGCTGCCGTTCTCTGCCGGTTTGTAGACGACGCCGAACTGGCCGGTGACGAACTCGCTGGTGTCCGAACCCTTGGAGGTGGTGCGGCCAGCGTTGGTGTACGTCTTGTAGCCGGTTTCGAAGTGGTCGTAACGCAGACCCATGTTCACCAGCCATTGCTCGGACAGCTCCAGGGTGTCGAACGCATACAGCGCGTAGGTATCGGACTGGGTGTCGGTGCCGGCGTAGTTGCGCGAAATCGCGCCGTTCCACGGATCGTTCGGGGTCGGGTTCGACAGCGAGGTGCAGTTGTAGCCGCTGGCGGCGCCGATCAGGCCCGGGTTGCAGTTGGTGGTCACGGCCGAGGTGCGCGGCGTGGTGTCGGTGTTGACGTTGTACGAGGATTTGCTGCTTTCCTCACGGGTGTATTCGACACCGGTGGAGAAGCTGTTCTTGAAGCCTGCGACGTAGAAATTGCCGAACAGATCGGTCTGGTTGGTGGTGGTCTCGGTGTTGCTCACGCGAGTGTTCGCACGACGCCAGACGCTGCCGTTGTTGACGTTGCCCTTGCTGTCGTCCGGCTGGGTCAGGATGTAATCCTGCATGCTGGTGCCGTGACGCAGGGTGTTCTTGATCGTCAGCGAGTCGCTCAGGTCATGCTCGATGGCGAAGGTCGCGGTGTCGGTGCGGCCCTTGCGGAAATCGCGGTCCAGACCGTAGAAGTTGCTGTGATCGCCGCCGGCGTACGGCTTGTCCGGGTTGGACTTGGTGCGCGCCGCCGAGCCGCCCGCCGGAATGGTGTATGGGATGCCCGAATCCGGCGTGTCGTTGCTTTCGAGATGGTAGTAATCGAGGTTGACGCGGGTGTCGGTGCCCAGGCCGAAGGCCAGGGACGGCGCGATGCCCCAACGGTCATAGTCGACCTTGTCGCGACCGGCGACGTTGCTCTCGTGGCTCATCAGGTTCAGACGGCCGGCAGCGGTGTCGCTGAACTGGTAGTTGCCATCCATCGTGTAGCGCTGGGTCTGGTCGGAGCCCCAGGTGAAGCCACCGTCGAACGAGTTGCCCAGGTGCGCTTTCTTGCTCACCAGGTTGATGCTGCCGCCCGCCGCGCCGCGACCACCGATGGCGGAGTTCGGGCCCTTGCTGACTTCGATGTTTTCCACAGCGAAGATTTCGCGGCTCTGCGAACCGGTGTCGCGCACGCCGTCGAGGTAGGTGTCGCCCTGGGCGTCGAAACCACGGATGAACGGACGGTCGCCCTGCGGGTTGCCGCCTTCACCGGCACCGAAGGTGATGCCCGGTACGGTGCGCAGCGCGTCCTGCATGTTCAGGGCGCCGGTGTCTTTCAGAACTTGTTGCGGGATAACGGTGACCGAGCGGGGCGTATCGACCAGCGGCGCGGTGTACTTGGGCGAGGAGGCTTTCTCGACCTGGTAGGACGTCGAGTCCTGGGCTTCGCCGGTGATGGCGGTGGCGTCCAGGGCGATGGCATTGCCGGTGGCTTTGCTGTCGGTTTTTTCGGCGGCGAACACCATGTGGCCTGCGGAGCCGGCGGTGATTGCCACGCCGATGGCGGAAGCGAGCAGACGTGGTGAGCTGACCGGTAATTGTGCTTGTTGACGTGCCATTTTTATTCCCCTCCCCAAGGATTTGAGGCGGCGGAATATAGGGTAAACAGGTATTCGTATCAATTGCGAAACATTGTTATTCGCACTGAATTTACATTCTTTACAATTTAACCTTACGGTTTTTGCCAGTTCATTCGTCTAGCGGGTTTTACACAGCCAATAAGAATCAATACCATTGCCGCCTCTTTGCCATCAGGTGACATTGCCATGCTGCTGCACATCCCCGCTCTGTTCGAGAAAGACGAAGTGCGGCGCATCCGCGAGGCTCTGGAACAGGCCGACTGGGCCGATGGCAAGATCACCGCCGGCTACCAATCGGCCAAGGCCAAGCACAATCTGCAGCTGCCGGAAGGCCATCCGCTGGCCAAGGAGATCGGCGCCGCGATGCTTGAACGCCTGTGGAAAACCCCGCTGTTCATGTCGGCTGCACTGCCGCACAAAGTATTTCCGCCGTTACTCAACTGCTACACGGCGGGCGGCAGTTTCGATTTCCACATCGACAACGCGGTGCGTCAGCCAAAGGGCAGCATCGAGCGCGTACGTACGGATCTGTCGGCCACGCTGTTTTTCAGCGAGCCCGAGGACTACGACGGCGGCGAGCTGGAAATCCAGGACACCTTCGGCACCCAACGGGTGAAACTGCCCGCCGGCGACATGGTGCTGTACCCCGGCACCAGCCTGCACAAGGTCAACGCTGTCACTCGTGGCGCGCGTTATGCCTCGTTCTTCTGGACCCAAAGTCTGGTGCGCGAAGACAGCCAGCGTGCCTTGCTGTTCGAGATGGACGGCGCGATCCAGCAACTGACTCAGGACATGCCCGATCACCCTTCGCTGATCCGCCTCACCGGCACCTATCACAACTTGTTGCGTCGCTGGGTCGAGGTGTAAGTGGCGGACTTTCGGTTACGTCGCGAAGAAGTCCTCGACGGTGAACGCCTCACCGCCATGCTCGAAGAAAGCCCGGCTCGCGCGGCTCAGGCAATTCTGCTGGCGGCGGGTGAGGGGGTGCTGGAAGCACAGGCGCTGCTCGGGCAGATCCTGCTCGATGGTCACGGGATCGCTCAGGATCAGCCGCTGGCAATGCGCTGGTTTGAAATTGCCGCAGGGCAAGGTCATCTGATGGCGCGCAACATGCTCGGCCGCTGCCATGAACACGGATGGGGTTGTGTGGCCAGCGCCGAACTTGCTGTGCGCCATTACCAGACGGCCGCCGACGCGGGGCTGGATTGGGCGATGTACAACCTGGCGAACCTGCACGCCACCGGGCGTGGAATACCCGAGAACCAGGCGCAGGCCCTCGCCCTGTACCGCCGCGCTGCTGAGTCGGGACATGCCAAGTCGATGAACCTGTTGGGCCGGTATCTGGAAGAGGGGCGTCACTGCCCACAAGATCTGCCAACGGCACGTGACTGGTATCGTCGCTCGGCCGAGGGCGGCGATTTTCGAGGGCAGTTCAGTCACGCCGCGGTGCTTGCCGATGAGGGCCGCATCGATGACGCACTTGGCTGGCTACGCAAGGCACTGGACGCGGGCAAAGTGAATTTCCTGCGAGTCGCCAGTATGTCTTTGTTGAATGCACAACATCCGCAAATCCGCGCCATGGCCGACGCTTATAAGTTGCGGCTGGCAGAGTTAGTTGCTTTGTAAATATTTATTCTGCGGTTATTTGGTTTTATCAAGTTTATATGGCTGTTCTCGGATAAGTATTCGGTTGAGTGGCTTATTTGTCTTGATTGCTAATATTTGAATGCTTGTTGGTTGTTGTCTTGCTGTCCTAAGGTTGTTTTGCGATGTCGGCGCTCAAGTTGAAATGAGTCGAACGATGATGTCGTATCTAAAATGACTTTTATTAAATATCCGAAGAAGACAAGGAGCTCTTATGGAATTCAAGATGGACAGCAAGATTGTCGAGGCCGCCGCAAAAGCGCCTCGGATGTTTGTAAGTGCTTCGCTCGGCGAGGGTGAAGAATACAATCGGGAAACCGGTATTCAATTAACCAAAGAGCAGATTATCAGCCTGCGAAAGTATGAAGTCCTGGGGCTGTCGCTTCCGGTTCGGCTGGCGGACGTCGTTGCTTATCTGAACTATGGCGCCGGGGATGCTGGGGGCGTTGGTCTCAAGGCAACAGACTTCCTGCGGACATTCACCTACACCTACGACCACGCGAAGCGCTGGTCCCCGCTGCGTGAAAAAATCATGCTCACGGGTACCGATCTGAAGATTTTTGCCGGCAACATCATTCGTACGGGTAAGGGCATCGTAGAAATCTACGATGACCTGAAAGCCTCCAGATACCTGGAAGAATTCGATATCAATACGCCGGAAGAGTATCTGCAGCTGAAGCGCACGATTCCGGGGCTTCCCGACCTGGGCTTGCCGTCCGGCGATGTACCGGAAATCAAGGCCTACCTCAATGACATGCTGGACAAAGTCATGAAGTGCCACGCGAAGGCCGAGGATGTCAGGTCAGAGCTCGACAGTTTCGGGGCTGACATGCGCGAGATCGTGTTGCCGGAAATCAAGCTGCGACTGGAGTTCGTGTCGCGCAATACCTATCAGGCAGACATCCAGGCCCTGCAGGGCGAAATCGATCAGCGCTCGAAAGAAATCGATGAACTGAACAAGCAATATGATCAGTTGGTTCAAGAAGCGATCAGGTCGGCAGCGACCCTGAATATCGGTGGTTTGATTCTCGGTATCTATCAAGGCGTCAAGGCTGAAAAGATCCGTAAGGAGCGAAACCGGTTGAAGGCGGAACAACAGACCTCCAACCAGGTAATGGCCAGCAAAAACCAGACGCTGAGTTCCCTGAACAAAGTGCGCGATGATTTGCAGAATCTCAGCTATGTAGCGATCGAGGCTGAAGTCGCTACGCAAAACCTGATGCTGGTATGGAATGCGCTGAGCACCTATATATATGCCTCCGTCAAAGAAGTTGATCTGCTTCAGGAGGCAACGTCCCTGAGGAAGTTCAAGAACCAGATTCTCGGCATTATTGATCCGTGGGAACAGATCAAGGCGAGTTCCGATCAACTGCTGGGCGTGTTCGCGGCGGCAGATAAAGAGTATGGAAGCAGTTTCACGATGTTCAGGAGTAAAGTAGTGATGTTCTCGCTAAATAATAATCCAGCCGTTTCGGGTTTTGATGGCGCTGCCTTACGCGCTCACGCTGCGGCTGTTCAAACAAGTAATGTCACTGCTCAAATGCTGGGCGAACAGTTCAATTATCTGCCGGGTACCGTCCGCACAATGAATGGGCTGACAGTCGCTATCCAGAAAGCCACATTTGAAATTCGTAATAAGGCCCAGACGACAGGGATCAATCTGGAGCGTACGCAGAACAAACTGAAGACAGCTCAAATCGAACTGATCGATTACCCGGAAGACGCGAATGAAATCCACGAGGAAATGGAAAGCGACCTCAAGAATGTTTCGATGAAAGTCGCCGAATACGCGGCCGATTTGAAGATGACCCACAACGGCTTGAGTACCGCCTATGACCGGTCGGCTTCGGCGCAATGGATCGTAACCCTGCAACAGGATCGGGCTTTCACGGAGGCACTGAAGGTCAAGTCTGAAGAAAAAGTCGTCGATTTCGAGAAGCAGATGAAATCGGTGTCTGAAGCGCTCGAGCTGATCGCGAAAGCCGGGGTAGAGAAAATCGGTCAGGAGGCCCGATTGACCCTGGATAACCTGAAAGCCCTGGGGCTGGCGCCACCGCAGGTCCAGATTGCACTGTTCGCCATTGATACCTTGAAAAAAATGATCTCGGGCATCGGTGAGGCCATTTCCTATCTGAACATGCTGGCGGCTTACAACAAGCTCAAGGAAAAAGCGGCTGACCTAAGGGCGCAGTTGAAGAAGCTCATCAACGAGATTGAACAGATCGATGGAAAGATTCAGCTGGTGCGAGTCCTCGACCAACTGGACGAAGAGCGCTGGGGATACGCGAATGAGTTCTCGAATCTGGTAACCCGGATTGAGTCTCTCGCCCGGGACTTCAAGCAAGACAAGTCGCAGCCGGTCGAGCTGCGGACGGCTGAAGCAATCCCCCGAATTGCCGACGTCAGGCAGTACCTGAAAACTGTTCAGCAGTAAGGAGTCGAGGCGGTGGGCGACATGTCCACCGCTTCCCTGCCACTCATGAAAACACTTGCCTATGAATTCTCCACAGCGCAACGACGCGTGCTGGATCGATACACAAGTTTTCTCGGTTCTCTTCACCCCACCTTCAACAATATTCCTTTGGTGTTTGAGCGTCGCAGAGCCAGCGGTCATCAACTGGCGGTACTGGCCAGCGATTCGCGTTTGAACAACGCCAGTTTCAATGCACGCTACTTGCAGGCGTTCTGGCAGCGCACCGAAGAGGCTCGGCGCCTGTGCAGTACTTACGTCGCGGATCTCGCTACGTTCACCGCCGAAACGCTGGAAATCACCCGCAATACTTCAAGGAACGAGCCTCTCAGTCAGGTGGATTTCAAGTTGTACAGCTTATCCAGGTCGCCGAGCTGGAAGTTGTTTCCCCCAACCGATGTCCCGGACCTAGTTCACGAACTGGCGCTTCGTTTTTCCTCGCTGAGGGCGGTGATTCGCCAATTGAAATACACCATCGCCGAGGTGCATGACGAGTCGTTCGGTCTCAAGTCGGTATTTGGCAGAGCAATGGATCATCGCTCGTGCCAGTGTCATACCCAGCCGACGGTGGTCGAGGAGTTGTTTCGTGAAGTGCGCACGACGCCGGTTTGGGACGTGGCTTATTCGTCAGCGGATCCGCTCGTCAGAGCCGCAGAATACAAAGTTGATATTGCCGGGTTGTTTAGCGGATTGGCTTCCGTGAGTTCGTCCATCAGCGTGTTTCTCGAAGAAACCGGCTTGCGCATCGACGTGCTGTTCAATGACTTATTGAAGGCAGAGCGTGCGTCGAAACTCGGCGAGTTGAATTTTCACCTGGTCGCCGCGCAAGAGGGCGCCGATGAGTTCATGACGATGCTCAATCATCTTGAGATCTGGCTGCGCAAATAAAAAAGGCCCATGCATGCATGGGCCTTTTCAGTTGAAGCGTCGCTTACACGTAGAACGATTTCAGCGGCGGGAAGCCGTTGAACTCTACGGCGCTGTAACTGGTGGTGTACGCACCGGTCGACAGCCAGTACAGACGATCACCGATCGCCAGGTTCAGCGGCAGGCCGTACTTGTAGTTTTCGTACATGATGTCGGCGCTGTCGCAGGTCGGGCCGGCGATCACGACTTCTTCCATCTCGCCTTTCTTCTCGGTCCAGATCGGGAACTTGATCGCTTCGTCCATGGTTTCGATCAGGCCCGAGAATTTGCCCACATCGGTATAAACCCAACGCTCGACGGCGGTGCGGGATTTACGCGCGACCAGCACCACTTCGCTGACCAGGATGCCGGCGTTGGCGATCAGCGAACGGCCCGGCTCCAGAATGATTTCCGGCAGGTCATCACCGAAGTCTTCCTTCAGGAAGCGGATGATTTCTTCGGCGTAGGTTTCCAGGCTGTTGGTACGGGTGATGTAGTTGGCCGGGAAGCCACCGCCCATGTTGATCAGCTTGAGGTGGATGCCGTCTTCTTCCTTCAGGCGTTCGAAGATCACTTTGACCTTGGCGATCGCCGCGTCCCAGACGCTGATGTCGCGCTGTTGCGAACCGACGTGGAACGAGATGCCGTAAGGCACCAGGCCCAGGTCGCGGGCGAGGATCAGCAGGTCCATGGCCATGTCGGTCTGGCAGCCGAACTTGCGCGACAGTGGCCAGTCGGCCGTGGTCGAGCCTTCGGTCAGGATGCGCACATAGACTTTGGCGCCCGGTGCGGCCTTGGCGATGTTGCGCAGGTCGGCTTCCGAGTCGGTGGCAAACAGACGCACGCCCTTCTCGTAGAAGTAGCGAATGTCCTTGGATTTCTTGATGGTGTTGCCGTAGCTGATCTGGTCCGCGCTGACGCCACGGCTCAGCACTTTGTCCAGCTCATAGATCGAGGCGATGTCGAAGCTCGAACCTTTCTCTTTGAGCAGGTCGATGATCTCGACGGCCGGGTTGGCCTTGACCGCGTAGTAGACCTTGGCGAATTCGAAACCGGCGCGCAGGTCATCGTAGGCCTGGGCGATCATCGCGGTGTCGATCACCACGAACGGGGTTTCCTGTTTGTCGGCGAACGCCTTCATTTTCTGAAAGGTTTCGCGCGCGAAATAGTCTTCGACCTGGATCGACATGCTGGGAGCTCCTATGGGCAAACTCGTAAAAACAATGGGTGCAAATGAACGCCCTCCGTATCCCCACTTTGGTTCGCCTACTTCCCAAGGCATGTCGCCGAAAGCAAAAAGGCCATGGGAAATGTAGTCTTTCTTTCCCTTGGCCTTGCTGTCTCGTCGTCAGTACTTGAGCCGGATGGATCGTTTCCAGCATGGACGTTCGGCGCGAACTTTAGGGCGTGAGGGGCCTGAGATCAACTAAAAATGTCGCGTTTTTGCACGCTTCTGACGTGCGTCGCGGATATCACTCTTTGTAGCCGACCGAGATGACGGTCAGATGTTCCGCAATAATTTTCAGGTGTTAAAAATACCTGCACGTTCGAAGCTGATGCGCGCCAAGTCATGGATAAGTACGATCACTTCAACATCGGCGACGTTGGCGGCGAGAAGGGGAGGTGAGGGGGGAGTTGCCGGTCAGGGCTGATATCTTCGGACGGATTCAGCCTTCTGATGTGTTGATATTTCTTGCCGGCTCATCGTCGGCAAAAGAATCACGGCTTTCAGGTTCCGGCGGTCGAAAAAAAGGGCTGTCGAACAGCCCTTTTGCTTTTGATCAGGCCACCGCCTCGGCTGGCGACACAATATTGGTCTTCATTCCGCGTGAACGACCCGAACTCAGGTATGCCGCAATCGACTCTTGCGTGACCTCGCCGAGGAACACTCGCTCGGCATCCATCACCGGCAACCATGCCCGATTGAACTCGTACATGCGCGACAACAGGATGCGCAAATGCTCGTCGTATGCTGCCGTGGCGTTGAACTCGCGCAGGAATTGCGCACAGGTGCCGGTCTGACGATGCAGGTCACGACGGCGCACATAACCCAGCGCCTTGTTCTCCGCGTCAGTCACGACGACATAACGGCGGTCATGCTCGTCCATCAACTCCAGCGCATCGGCCACCGGGGTTTCCGGGCTCACCGACGGCGCGTTGTCCGCGGCGTCTTCGGCTTTCACCAGCAGCAGGCGTTTGAGGGTGCTGTCCTGGCCGACGAAGTTGCTGACAAAATCGTCCGCCGGATGGGCGAGCAGGGTGTCCGGATGGTCGATCTGCAACAGTTTGCCGGCGCGGAAAATCGCGATCTTGTCACCGAGCTTGATCGCTTCGTCGATGTCGTGGCTGACCATGATCACGGTCTTGTTCAGCGCTCGCTGCATCTCGAAGAATTCGTTCTGGATCATCTCGCGGTTGATCGGGTCGACCGCGCCGAACGGCTCGTCCATCAGCAACAGCGGTGCATCCGCCGCCAGTGCGCGGATCACGCCGATCCGTTGCTGCTGGCCGCCGGACAGTTCGCGCGGATAACGATGCAGATACTGCTTGGGTTCAAGCTTGATCATGCTCATCAGTTCGCGGGCGCGGTCGTGGCATTTCTGTTTGTCCCAGCCGAGCAGTTTCGGCACCACCACGATGTTTTCTTCGATGGTCATGTTTGGGAACAGACCGATCTGCTGGATCACGTAACCGATGTTGCGGCGCAGGGTTACTTCGTCGAGGTCGGTGGTGTCTTCGCCGTTGATCAGGATCTTGCCCGAGGTCGGCTTGATCAGGCGATTGATCATTTTCAGCGTGGTGCTTTTGCCGCAACCCGATGGCCCGAGGAACACGCAGATTTCGCCTTCATTGACGGTCAGGCTTACCGAGTCCACGGCTTTCACATCTTTGCCGTTGCTTTGGAAGGTCTTGCTGAGGTTTTGAAGTTCGATCATTTGAGGAGTCCTTTTGGAGTCAGCGAACGTTGCAGCCACTGCAAAATGAGATCGGCGAAGATCGCCAGAAGACTGACCAGCAGCGCGCCGACGATGAGCATCGACATGTCACTGCGGCTGATGGAGGCGAGGATCAGCACACCGAGGCCACCGGCGCCGATGGTCGCGGCGATGGTCATCACGCCGATGTTCATCACCACGGCGGTACGCACACCGGCGAGGATCACCGGCACTGCGATCGGCAACTCGACCATGCGCAGGCGCTGGCCGAAGGTCATGCCGATGCCGCGAGCGGCTTCACGGATGCCCGGTTCGACGCCGGTCAGGGCGAGGTAGGTGTTGCGCATGATCGGCAGCAGTGAATAAAGGAACACGGCGGTGATCGCCGGCATCGGGCCGAGGCCCTGGCCGAATTTCGAGTAGAACGGCAGCAACAGGCCGAACAGGGCAATCGACGGCACGGTCAGCAGCACCGTGGCGCTGGCCTGCAAGGGACCGGCGAGGCTCGGGAAGCGCGTCATCAGGATGCCCAGTGGAACGCCGATGAGGATCGCCAGGCTGACGGCGATGCCGACCAGCGTGATGTGCTGCCAGGTCAGGTGCATCACCTGCTGCCAGTCGAGGTGGGAAAAGGCGTTCAAAAATTCCATGACTTTTCCTCCTTTAGTTCAGTGGATGCTGGCGCAGGAAATCGGCAGCGACTTTCGACGGGCTCTCGTGATCGACGTCGACCCGCGCGTTGAGCTGGCGCATGGTTTCGTCGTCGAACAGTTCGGCCAGTGGCTTGAGTTGCTCCGCCAGTTTCGGGTGCGCGTCGAGATAGGCCTGACGCACCACCGGCGCGGCGGTGTAGTCCGGGAAGTAATGCTTGTCGTCTTCCAGCAGCTTCAGACCGAACGCGTTGAGGCGACCGTCGGTGGTGTAGACCAGACCGGCAAACACCTGACCGTTGCGCAGGGCGGTGTAGACCAAACCTGCGTCCATCTGCCGGATGTTCTTGCGGGTCAGATTCATGTCGTAGAGCTTGACCATGCCGTCCAGGCCGTCGGAGCGGTTGGCGAACTCGGTGTCCAGCGCCACCAGGTGATTGGTCTTGGCTTCAGCCTTCAGCACGTCGTTCAACTGGCTGATGTTGCTGATCTGCGGATATTCCTCGGCCACTTTTTTCGGCAGGGCGAGGGCGTAGGTGTTGCTGAATTTCGACGGTGTGAGCCAGACCAGGCCCTTTTTCGCGTCGAGTTCTTTCACCCGGGCGTAGGACTGTTCGCTGTCGAGTTTTTCAGTGACATGGTTGTAGGCCACCAGCGACACACCGGTGTATTCCCAGAGCATGTCCAGCTGCCCGCTTTCGTGGGCGCTGCGGGCCAGGTTGCTGCCCAGGCCGCCGGTGATCTGCGCGTCGTAGCCTTTGCTGCGCAGGTATTGCGCGGTGATTTCCGCGAGCAGGGTCTGCTCGGTGAACACCCGGGCGCCAAGGCGAATCACCGGTTTGTCGGCGGCTTGGGCGATACCTGCGAATAGCAGCAAGCAGCCCAGAATCAAACTAAGTCTTTTCATAAATATTCCTTCGCGAGGCCTTAAGACGGACGCAAACCGCGTTCCAGCCAGAGACGGCTGGCGAGGGTGACCACGCCATCGAGCAGCAGGGCCAGCAGCGCGGTGCACGCGGCGCCGAGCAGCAGTTGCGGCTGATTGTTCAGGGCGATGCCGGGGAAGATCAGGCTGCCGAGGCTGTTGGCGCCGATCAGGAACGCCAGCGGCGCCGTACCGACGTTGATCGCCAGCGCTACCCGCACACCGCCGACGATGATCGGCACGGCGTTGGGCAATTCGACTTTCCACAGCACCTGACGCGGGGTCATGCCGATGCCGACGGCGGCTTCTTTCAGCGAACCCTGGACGTTTTTCAGGCCTTCATAGGTGTTGCGCACAATCGGCAACAGCGAGGCGAGGAACAAAGCGAAGATCGCCGGACCGCTGCCGATGCCGAGAATCCCCAGGGCAATGGCCAGCACGGCCAGCGGTGGCACGGTGTTGCCGATGTTGAAGATCTGCATGAAGCGTTCGGCGCGGCCGACCATGGTCGGGCGGCTCAGGAAAATACCGGCGGGAATGCCCACGACCAGGGCGGCCAGCATTGAAGCGAGGACGAGAATCAGATGAGCTTGCAGGTAAAACAACAAATCGTCGCGGTAGTGTTCGATCGTGTTGATGCCGATCCAGCGGACCAGCAGGGCCAGGAGCGCGATTACCACCGCACCTCCCATCAGCCCTTTGCCATAGCGGATAGCCACAGGCGGACTCCTTTTTTTGTAGTCGGCGAGCGCTGCTCCGTGTGGCATGCCATGCCTGGCTGCCGAAGTCAGCGTTCGCGAGAAGCAGCTTTTTTTCAGTCCGGCAAAAGCGGTCTGAAAGCGAGCCATGAGCGCAGCCTCGTCAGGCTAACTTGCTGATTTTTCAGCCCCTGACGAATTGTCGTAACAGGGGATGGACGTCTCCGTGCTTTAAAAGGTTCCCATCTGAGGCAGCATTTGGCCACCCTTAATGTGCTCAACGGTTCGGTTATTGAATCGAGTTGGGCTATAATCGCCGCCCTTTTTTGAATCACCGCCAGGCGATTTCCCATGACCAGACAGGCCGCCGAAGTCGCGAAACGCCGCACTTTCGCCATTATTTCCCACCCCGATGCCGGTAAAACCACCATCACCGAAAAGCTCTTGCTGATGGGCAAGGCGATTGCTGTGGCCGGTACGGTGAAATCCCGTAAATCCGACCGCCACGCGACATCCGACTGGATGGAGATGGAAAAGCAGCGGGGCATCTCGATCACCACGTCGGTCATGCAGTTCCCATATCGCGAACACATGATCAACCTGCTCGACACCCCGGGCCACGAAGACTTCTCCGAAGACACCTACCGCACCCTGACGGCGGTGGACTCGGCCCTGATGGTTCTCGACGGCGGTAAAGGTGTTGAGCCACGGACCATCGCCCTGATGGACGTCTGCCGTCTGCGTGACACGCCGATCGTCAGCTTCATCAACAAACTCGACCGTGACATCCGCGACCCGATCGAACTGCTCGACGAAATCGAAGCCGTCCTGAAGATCAAGGCTGCGCCGATCACCTGGCCGATCGGTTGCTACCGCGACTTCAAGGGCGTGTACCACCTGGCCGACGACTACATCATTGTCTACACCGCCGGTCACGGTCACGAACGCACCGAAACCAAGATCATCGAGAAGCTCGACTCCGACGAAGCCCGCGCTCACCTGGGCGACGAGTACGATCGTTTCCTCGAGCAGCTGGAACTGGTGCAGGGCGCCTGCCACGAGTTCAACCAGCAGGAGTTCATCGACGGTCAACTGACCCCGGTGTTCTTCGGTACTGCACTGGGCAACTTCGGTGTCGACCACGTGCTCGACGCCGTGGTCGACTGGGCCCCGCGCCCGCTGCCACGCGTAGCCAACGAGCGCACCGTGGAGCCGGTGGAAGAGAAATTCTCGGGCTTCATCTTCAAGATCCAGGCGAACATGGACCCGAAACACCGCGACCGCATCGCCTTCATGCGTATCTGCTCCGGCAAGTACGAGAAAGGCATGAAGATGCGCCACGTGCGGACCGGCAAGGACGTGCGCATCGGCGACGCCCTGACGTTCTTCTCTTCCGAGCGTGAGCAACTGGAAGAGGCGTATGCCGGTGACATCATCGGTCTGCACAACCACGGCACGATCCAGATCGGCGACACCTTCAGCGAAGGCGAAACCCTGGGCTTCACCGGTATCCCGCACTTCGCCCCGGAACTGTTCCGCCGCGTACGCCTGCGCGATCCGCTGAAATCCAAGCAATTGCGCCAGGGCCTGCAACAGCTGGCCGAAGAAGGCGCGACCCAGGTGTTCTTCCCGGAGCGCAGCAACGACATCATCCTCGGCGCCGTCGGTGTGCTGCAGTTCGATGTGGTCGCCAGCCGCCTGAAAGAGGAATACAAGGTCGAGTGCTCCTACGAGCCGATCACCGTGTACTCCGCGCGCTGGATCGAATGCAGCGACAAGAAGAAGCTGGAGGAGTTCTCCAACAAGGCGGTGGAAAACCTGGCACTGGACGGCGGCGGTCACCTGACCTACCTCGCACCGACCCGCGTCAACCTGGCCCTGATGGAAGAGCGCTGGCCGGACGTGAAATTCCGTGCGACCCGTGAGCATCACTAAGCATTGAGCTGTTCCCTCCAAAGCCCCCGTTGCGTAAGCCTCGGGGGCTTTTTAGTGGCTGCTCATCAAGCGCTCCAGATAGACGACCTCGCTTAGCCGATCCGGTTATGAGCGTTATTCGAAAGCGGTCTGTCCACGCATGGCATTTCCGGGCATTGGTTAGCGTCCTATCTGGTGAACCCGGCGGATCGGAACTAGATTTCAATCAGCGTCAGGTCAGCATGAATTTCTCACCTGGAACAGGATGGACTCGGCTATGAAAAACAGGTTGCTACGCGTTTTGCTGCTGTTGAAAGTGATGGTGATGCTGTCCCTCGGCACCGCGACGGCCTGGGCCGAGTGCGAGGATCACGATACCCAGGCTTCCAGCGGGCAGGTGGGGCACAGCGCGCTGATGCTGGCCAAGTCCGAATCCGAGCCGGGCGATCAGGGCCAGGGTGGCAGCGCCGACGATGACGACTCGACCACCGATGAGCCGGACACCGACGATGCGGACGAAGGCGACAGCCAGACGTAGATTCCGCGCAAAAGAAAACCCCTTCTTTCCCGATCGATGCGCAATCGGGGCAGAAGGGGTTTGGTCAACTCATCAACAACCCGCCCCGGGAAACGGGGCGGGTTTTTTATGCCGCGCCGTCGAGGAACTGCTCGGCGTAGTGGCACGCGACCTGACGCGTATCGAGCTGGCGCAGGGCCGGCTCCTCGCTGCTGCAACGCGCGGTGGCGTACGGGCAGCGCTTGTGGAACGCGCAGCCAGGCGGCGGGTTCAGCGGGTTGGGCAGCTCGCCGACGATCTTGATTTTCGGCTTGTCCGGATCCGGGTGGATGGTCGGAGTTGCCGACAGCAGCGCCTGGGTGTACGGGTGCAGAGGACGGGCATAGATGTCGTGCTTCGGACCGATTTCCACCGGGCGACCGAGGTACATCACCATCACGTCATCCGCCACGTGCTGCACCACCGCCAGGTTGTGCGAGATGAACACGTAACCGGTGTTGAACTCCTGCTGCATGTCCATGAACAGGTTCAGCACCTGCGCCTGGATCGACACGTCCAGCGCCGAGGTCGGTTCGTCCGCCACCAGCACTTTCGGTTGTAGCATCATGGCGCGGGCCAGCGCGATACGCTGACGCTGACCACCGGAGAACATGTGCGGATAACGCTGGTAGTGCTCGGGACGCAAGCCGACCTGCTTCATCATCGCCTGGACTTTCTCGCGACGCTCGGCGGCCGACAGGTTGGTGTTGATCAACAGCGGTTCGGCCAGTTGATCGCCGATTTTCTGCCGTGGGTTCAACGACGCGTATGGGCTCTGGAACACCATCTGCACGTCTTTGCGCAGTTGTTTGCGCTGAGCCTTGTCGGCGCCGGCCACTTCCTGCCCGGCGATTTTCAGCGAGCCGGACGACGGCTCTTCGATCAGGGTCAGGGCGCGGGCAAGGGTGGATTTGCCGCAGCCCGATTCACCGACGACGGCGAGGGTCTTGCCGGCTTCCAGCTCGAACGACACGCCGTTCAGGGCGCGTACGGTCGCATGGCCCTTGAACAGGCCACGGGAGACTTCGTAGTGACGGGTCAGGTCGCGGGCGGTAAGTACGACGGCCATTACGCCACCTCCTGGTTCAACGGATAGAAGCAGCGGGCGAGGCTGTTGCTTTTCGGGTCAAGGGTCGGACGCTGCGCGCGGCAGCTGTCCTGCACGTACGGGCAGCGCGGCGACAGCAGGCAGCCTTGCGGGCGGTCGTAACGGCCGGGAACGATGCCTGGCAGGGTGGCCAGACGCTCGGCACCCTGGCTGTGTTCCGGAATCGCCTTGAGCAGCGCTTCGCTGTACGGGTGGGCCGGGATGTCGAACAGTTGCGGCACCTGACCGACTTCAACGGCTTGACCGGCGTACATCACGCACACGCGCTGGGCGGTTTCGGCCACGACGGCGAGGTCGTGGGTGATCAGCACCAGGCCCATGTTCTGCTCTTTCTGCAACGCCAGCAGCAGATCCATGATCTGTGCCTGAATCGTCACGTCGAGTGCAGTGGTCGGCTCGTCCGCGATCAGCAGTTTCGGCTCGCCGGCAATCGCCATGGCAATTGCCACACGCTGGCTCATACCGCCGGACAGTTGGTGCGGGTAGGCGTCCATACGGCTGGCGGCGCCCGGGATTTCGACTTTTTCCAGCAGCTCGATCGCACGCTTGCGCGCTTGCTTGCCGGACATTTTCAGGTGCAGGCGCAGCACTTCTTCGATCTGGAAACCGACGGTGTAGCTCGGGTTCAGCGCGGTCATCGGGTCCTGGAACACCATCGCCAGGTCTTTGCCGACGATCTGCCGACGCTGGCGGTTGTTCAGCTTGAGCATGTTCTTGCCGTCGAAGCTCAGCGAGTCGGCGGTGACGATCCCCGGGTGCTCGATCAGGCCCATCAGCGCCATCATGGTCACGGACTTGCCGGAACCCGACTCGCCCACGATCGCCAGAACTTCGCCCTTGTCGACTTTCAGGTCGAGGCCGTCGACGACCGGGGTGGCGTTCTTGTCGCCGAAGCGAACGTTGAGATTCTTGATTTCTAACAGTGACATGGGAATCTCCTCAGGCGGCGTTCTTGAGTTTCGGGTCCAGCGCATCGCGCAGGCCGTCGCCCATCAAGTTGATTGCCAGCACGCTGAGCAAAATGGTCAAACCAGGCAGACTCACCACCCACCAGGCGCGTTCGATGTAGTCGCGGGCCGAAGCCAGCATGGTGCCCCACTCAGGGGTTGGCGGCTGGACGCCGAGGCCGAGGAAGCCCAGGGCGGCGGCATCGAGGATCGCCGAGGAGAAGCTCAGGGTCGCCTGAACGATCAGCGGTGCCATGCAGTTCGGCAGCACGGTGATGAACATCAGGCGCGGCAGACCGGCACCGGCCAGGCGCGCGGCGGTCACGTAGTCGCGGTTCAGCTCACCCATCACGGCGGCACGGGTCAGACGCACGTAGGACGGCAGCGAAACCACGGCAATCGCGATCACGGTGTTGATCAGGCCAGGGCCGAGGATGGCGACGATCGCCACGGCCAGCAGCAGCGATGGCAGGGCCAGCATGATGTCCATCAGACGCATGATGGTCGGGCCGACCATTTTCGGGAAGAAACCGGCAAACAGACCCAGCAGGATCCCCGGGATCAGCGACATCACCACCGACGACAGACCGATCAGCAGCGACAGGCGCGAACCCTGGATCAGACGCGACAGCAGGTCGCGACCCAGTTCATCGGTGCCGAGCAGGAACTGCATCTGCCCGCCTTCGAGCCACGCCGGCGGCGTCAGCAGGAAGTCGCGGTATTGCTCGCTCGGGTTATGCGGGGCGACCCACGGCGCGAAGATCGCGCAGAAAATCACCAGCAGCATGAACAGCAGGCCGGCGACGGCGCCCTTGTTCTTGGCGAAGGCTTGCCAGAACTCTTTGTACGGTGACGGGTACAGCAGACTTTGATCCACGGCGGTGGCAGCGGTGGCTACTGAGGAAGTTGGAGTGCTCATGGGTATTGACCTCAGCGCTGATGACGGATGCGTGGGTTGGCAAAGCCGTAGAGGATGTCCACCACGAAGTTGACCAGAATCACCAGGCAGGCGATTAACAGGATGCCGTTTTGCACAACCGGGTAGTCCCGGGCGCCGATGGCTTCGATCAGCCATTTACCGATGCCGGGCCAGGAGAAGATGGTTTCGGTCAGGACCGCACCGGCCAGCAGGGTGCCGACTTGCAGGCCGACCACGGTCAGTACCGGGATCAGCGCGTTGCGCAGGCCGTGCACGAACACCACGCGCGACGGCGACAGGCCTTTGGCCTTGGCGGTGCGGATGTAGTCTTCACGCAGTACTTCGAGCATCGACGAACGGGTCATCCGCGCGATCACCGCCAGCGGAATGGTGCCGAGCACGATGGCCGGCAGGATCAGGTGGTGCAGGGCATCGAGGAACGCGCCCATGTCATCGGCCAGCAGGGTGTCGATCAGCATGAAGCCGGTGCGCGGCTCGATGTCGTAAAGCAGGTCGATCCGCCCGGACACCGGGGTCCAGCCCAGGCTCACCGAGAAGAACATGATGAGGATCAGGCCCCACCAGAAGATCGGCATCGAATAACCCGCGAGGGAGATGCCCATCACCCCGTGGTCGAACAGGGATCCTCGCTTGAGGGCCGCGATCACCCCGGCCAGCAGGCCCAGGATACCGGCGAACAGCAGGGCGGCCATGGACAGTTCCAGGGTCGCCGGGAAGAGGGAGGTGAACTCGGTCCATACGCTCTCACGGGTGCGCAGGGATTCGCCGAGGTCGCCTTGGGCCAGTTTGCCAATGTAGTCCAGGTACTGGGCGTACAGCGGTTTGTTCAGACCGAGGCGTTCCATTGCCTGAGCGTGCATTTCGGGGTCGACCCGACGTTCGCCCATCATCACTTCCACGGGGTCGCCGGGAATCATGCGAATCAACGCGAAAGTCAGCAAGGTGATGCCGAAAAACGTGGGGATCAACAACCCCAGTCGGCGGGCAATAAAACTAAACATCGTGTGTGGTACCTCATCAGCCGGTTAGGCGTGCCCGGCGACCCTGGGGTCAGGGGCGCCGGGAGTTTCTTATCTACTTCACCTGGGTGGTGGCGAAGTTATTGGTTGTCAGAGGGCTGATGTGATAACCCTCTACGTTGTTGCGCATTGCGGTGAACATGCGGGTGTGGGCCATGCTGATCCACGGTTGGTCCTGATTGAAGATGACTTGCGCTTCTTCATACAGTTTGGCGCGTTCGGCCGGATCTACTTTAGCCCGTGCTTCGTCGAGCAGGGCCTGGAATTTCTCGTTGCACCAGCGAGCGTAGTTTTCGCCGTTCTTGGCCGCTTCGCAACTGAGCATAGGCGTCAGGAAGTTATCCGGGTCGCCGTTGTCGCCCGCCCATCCGGCCGAAACCATGTCGTGCTCGCCAGCCTTGGCGCGTTTGAGCATCTCGCCCCATTCCATCACGCGGATGTCGATCTTGATCCCGACTTTCGCCAGGTCAGCCTGCATCATTTGTGCGCCGAGCATCGGGTTCGGGTTGGTCGGGCCGCCGCCGTTGCGGGTAAACAGAGTAAACACGGTGCCTTCCGGTACGCCGGCTTCCTTGAGCAGCTTGCGGGCGGCGTCGAGGTCGCGTGGCGGGTTCTTCAGGTCGTGGTTGTAGCCCAGCAGGGTCGGCGGGTACGGGTTGACCGCGACCGACGCGTTGCCTTTGCCGAACAGGGCGTTGACGTAGGCTTCCTTGTCGAAGGCGATGTCGATCGCTTTGCGCACCCGCACGTCGCTGATGTACTTGTGTGTGGTGTTCATGGCGATGTACGAGACGGTCATCGCGTCCATTTCATCGACTTTCAGGTTGCTGTCTTTCTTGATGCTCGGGATGTCATCCGGTTTCGGATACAGCGCGATCTGGCACTCATTGGCCTTGAGCTTCTGCAAACGCACGTTGTTGTCGGTGGCAATCGCCAGGATCAGCGCGTCAGCCGGCGCCTTGCCGCGGAAGTAGTCCGGGTTGGCCTTGAAGCGTACCTGGGCGTCCTTGGCGTAACGCTGGAAGATGAACGGGCCGGTGCCGACCGGTTTGTTGTTCAGGTCGCCAGTCTTGTTGGCCTTGAGCAACTGGTCGGCGTATTCGGCCGGGTAGATCGAGGAGAACGCCATGGCGATGTCGGCCAGGAACGGCGCTTCGCGACGGGTCAGGGTGAACTTGACGGTGTTGTCGTCGACTTTCTCGACGCTTTTCAGCAGTTCCTTGAAGCCCATGCTTTCAAAGTACGGGAAGCCCACGCTCGACAGCTTGTGCCACGGGTGATTCGGGTCCAGCTGACGCTGGAAACTCCAGACCACATCGTCGGCGTTCAGGTCGCGGGTCGGCTTGAAATATTCGGTGGTGTGAAACTTGACGCCTTTGCGCAGGTGGAACGTGTAGGTCAGGCCGTCTTCGCTGATGTCCCAGGATTCGGCCAGCGCCGGAATCACTTCGGTGGTGCCGGGCTTGAAGTCCGCCAGACGGTTGAAGATGGTTTCGGCCACCGCGTCGGCAGTGACTGCAGTCGTGTACTGGACCATATCGAAGCCTTCCGGGCTGGCTTCGGTGCAGACCACCAAGGGTTTGGCCGAGACGCCGACAGCGACACTCAGCAACGCAGCCGCGATGGCCGCACGTAGGGGAAGCATTTTCATCAAGAACCCTCTGCAATCGGTTGAAGACAAAAAGCCGAACGGCCGACTCGTCACTGAGTCAGCCGTCGGCTGGCGTTTTACAGGATGTTGAATGGAACGGTGGTCACCAGACGGAACTCATTGATGCTGCCGTCAGCCTGATTCTCGCTCGCGCGGTGCGCGGTGTAGGTCGCACGAACGGTGGTGGCTTTCAGAGGACCGCTCTGTACCGCATAAGCGGCACCGATGCCGTATTCATAGTGGTGCTCGCCGTCCATCGACTGCACGCCATCGTAGCCGCCACCCTTGTAGTGAGTGCCGTCGATGCCCCAGCCGCGGGCCTGGTAGATGTTGAACTTCAGGCCTGGCACGCCGTATTCGGCCATGTTCAGACCGTAGGCCACCTGGAAGGATTTCTCGTTCGGGCCGTTGAAGTCCGACAGCAGGGAGTTGGCCAGGTAGATGCCGTTGGTTTCGTGCAGGTAGTCGAAGTACTCGTTACCGTTCACTTCCTGGTAGGAGAAGGTCAGGGTATGCGCCTGGTGAGTCAGACCGAACGACAGGGAGTAGGTGTCGTTGTCGATTTCACCCAGTTTCTTCTTACCTTCGTCCACGGTCTTGTAGTAGTTCAGACCGGTGGTCAGAGCCAGAACCGAGCTGTCACCCAGCACGTGGGTGGCGCCGAAGTAGTACTGGTTCCACAGGTCTTCGGCCTGGGTGCCCCACAGGCTGGTGGTCAGGCTGGCGAACGGCTGGTACGAGATGCCGCCGGTGTGAACGTGGTCGGCTTCGGCATCGATCGCGCCGTATTCGGAGCGGAACTTGCTCAGGCTTTCTTCGGTACGCGGCGAAACGCGGTCGAACGAGGCCAGGTCGAAGGACAGGTTGTTCAGCTCTTCGCTGTGGATCGCGATACCTTCGAAGCTCGATGGCAGCGGACGGTTGCCGATCACGTCGACCTGCGGGCTGCTGAAGTTCATGCGGCCGGCGGTCAGGGTGGTGTTGGAGATGCGCGCCTTGACGTTGGCTAGGCCGACTTTGCTCCACTGGCCCTGGGCTTCGCCGCCTTCACGGGTCAGGGTACGGTTGTTGCCCGCGCCTGGACGGGTGCCCGGTGCGCCACCGTTGTTGGACGCCAGGTTCTCGCGGTCACGCTCCAGCGCGATGGCGTTGTACGCCGCCACTTCGGTGCTGAAACCGACGGTGCCTTCGGTGAAGCCCGAGTTGTACTTGACGATGGTGCCTTGCACCCAGTTGATACGACGATCGGTCGGGGTGGCCACGCCATCCTTGCGATAGGTGAACTTGCCGCCGCGTTTCAGTTGTTCGTTGGCGTACCAGTTACGGGTCGAGCCGCTGATCGACTGACCTTCGAGGAAGCCGGTGGCTTCAGCCTGGGCGCTCTTCTCGTTGACGGTCACCGGGGTGAACGCCTGGCTTTGGGTTTCCGCGTAAGCCGTGGCGGTGATGCTGCTGATGGCCAAGGCCAATATCGCGGTATTGCTCAGTTTCATGGGTGAAGCTCCTTTACTTTCTTTTTATGCCGGCTTTTTTGGGTTGGCCGGTTATTGGTTTAGAACTCATTCACACATCGCAAACGTTTGCAAAAGGCCTGATTGGCGAATTTCGGCAAAGCGCTTGCGTGAGGGGGTAGACGGCCCCCTCAGCATTGCGGCTAATCGGTTTTGTGTTTAATCGATGCTGACACCCGAAAACACGTTGCGACCAAACGGGCTCACCTTGAACCCTTCGACTTTGGTGCTCAGTGGCTGGTTGACCGTCGAGTGAGCGACAGGCGTGATCGGCACTTGCTGCTTGAGCAGTTGCTGGGCCTGTTTGTAGAGCACGGTGCGCTGATCGCGGTCGGTGACGACCTTGGCCTGCTTGATCAGCTTGTCGTAAGCCGGATCGCACCACATGGAGTAGTTGTTGCCGCCGATGGCGTCGCAGCTGTACAGCGTGCCGAGCCAGTTGTCCGGGTCCCCGTTGTCACCGGTCCAGCCGATCAGGCTGACGTCGTGCTCGCCATTCTTGGTGCGCTTGATGTACTCGCCCCATTCGTAGCTGACGATCTTCACTTTCAGACCGATCTTGGCCCAGTCGGCCTGGAGCATCTCGGCCATCAGTTTGGCGTTCGGGTTGTACGGCCGTTGTACCGGCATCGCCCACAGGGTGATCTCGGTGCCTTCCTTGACGCCGGCAGCCTTGAGCAACTCTTTGGCTTTTTCCGGGTTGTAGGCGGCGTCCTTGATGGTGTCGTCGTAGGACCATTGGGTTGGCGGCATGGCGTTGACGGCCAGTTGGCCGGCGCCTTGATAAACAGCGTTGAGAATCCCCTGTTTATTCACTGCCATGTCCAGCGCCTGACGCACTTCGAGCTGATCGAACGGCTTGTGGCGCACGTTGTAGGCGATGTAGCCGAGGTTGAAGCCCGGCTTCTCGATCAATTGCAGTGTCGGATCGTTCTTCAGTGCCGGCACATCGGCAGGGCGCGGGTGCAGGGTGATCTGGCATTCGCCGGCCTTGAGCTTCTGCACACGTACCGAAGCGTCGGTATTGATCGCGAAAATCAGGTTCTTCAGCTTCACCCGGCTCTGATCCCAGTAGTGCGGGTTGCCGGTGTAACGGATGTTCGAGTCTTTCTGGTAGCTCTTGAACACGAACGGACCAGTGCCGATCGGCTTCTGGTTGATGTCGCTCGGCTTGCCTTCGGCCAGCAGCTTGTCGGCGTATTCGGCAGACAGGATGGCGGCGAAGCTCATGGCGATGTTCTGGATGAACGCGGCGTCGACGCTGTTGAGCGTGAACTGCACGGTCAGCGGCCCGGTCTTTTCGACCTTGGCGATGTTCTTGTTGAGGCTCATCCCGTTGAAATACGGAAACTCGGTCGGATAAGCCTTACGGAAAGGCTGTTGCGGATCGAGCATGCGGTTAAACGTGAACAGCACGTCGTCGGCGTTGAGATCGCGCGTAGGTTTGAAGTACGGCGTTGTATGAAACTTCACACCTTCACGCAGGTGAAAGGTGTACTTGAGACCATCCTCGGAAATATCCCAGCTGGTTGCCAGGCCCGGTACGACATTGGTCGCGCCTTTTTCGAACTCGGCCAGTCGGTTGTACAGCGGCTCGGCGGCGTCGTTATCGGTCGCCGTCGTGTACTGCGCGGTATCGAAACCGGCCGGACTGCCTTCGGAGCAGAACACCAGGCTGTTGCTGGCGGCGTAACTGGCGGACGTGGCGGCCAACAGGCCGGCGCCCAGCAATGCGGAAAAAACCAAGGTATGGCGCATGACGCTCCCTCTTTTCTTAGTGTTTTTCAATGCGCCGCGATCCCGTCCAGGGAAGTTGTGGCGACATTGAGCTCAAACCAATACGGCAGCAAAACCGATAGCCCACGCAGTCACTGGTCAGAACCCGACGGTAGGGGCCGTGGGTCTGGCAGTAAATGCGCTGAGTCCTAAAGACTCGTAGGAAAAGGCAACACGTCCTAAACCAACCTGGTAAGACCGGTTGGAAAAGGCTGTAGGCAAATTCCTGACTTCTCGGCAAAAAAAACAGCGGCGACGCTGAAAACGTCGCCGCTGCTTCTTTATTTGCTGACGCTGACGCCGTAGAAGGAGTTCAAGCCGAATGGGCTGATCTTGAAGTCCTGCACGTTGGCGCGCATGGGTTGATACACCGTCGAGTGAGCGATAGGTGTCATAGGGACTGCATCTTTGAGGACGTGTTGCGCCTCTTTGTAGAGTTCGGTGCGCTTGGCCTGGTCAGTGGTGCGCTTGGCTTCTTTCACGAGGCCGTCGAATTTCTTGTCGCACCATTTGGAGAAGTTGTTGCCACTCAGGGAGTCGCAACCAAACAACACGTTGAGCCAGTTGTCCGGATCACCATTGTCACCGCTCCAGCCAATCAGCATGCCCTGGTTCTCGCCACCTTTGGAGCGCTTGATGTACTCGCCCCATTCGTAGCTTTGAATCTTCACTTTCAGGCCGATCTTCGCCCAGTCGGACTGAAGCATTTCAGCCATCAGTTTGGCGTTCGGGTTGTACGGACGTTGAACCGGCATCGCCCACAGGACGATCTCGGTACCTTCCTTGACGCCGGCTTCCTTGAGCAGCTGCTTGGCTTTCTCAGGATCGTACTTGGCGTCCTTGATGGTGGTGTCGTAGGACCACTGGGTCGGCGGCATGGCGTTGACAGCCAGTTGGCCTGCGCCCTGGTAAACCGAGTCGATGATCTGTGGTTTGTTCACAGCCATGTCCAGCGCCTGGCGAACGCGCAGGTCGGCCAACGGGTTAGGCTCGTTGCTGCCCTTGACCTTGTCCATCACGTTGTAGGCGATGTAGCCCAGGTTGAAACCAGCCTGGTCAGGCATCTTCAGCGTAGGATCGGCTTTCAGTGCCGCGAGGTCGGCCGGACGAGGGAACAGGGTGACCTGGCACTCGTTCTTTTTCAGCTTCTGGATACGTACCGACGGGTCGGTGGTGATGGCGAAGATCAGGTTGTCGATCTTCACGTCTTCAGGCTTCCAGTAGTCCTTGTTCCCGGTGTAGCGGATGTTGGAGTCTTTCTGGTAGCTCTTGAACACGAACGGACCAGTGCCGATCGGCTTCTGGTTGATGTCGGCAGCCTTGCCTTGCTTCAGCAGCTGGGCTGCGTACTCGGCGGACTGTACCGAAGCGAAGCTCATGGCCATGTTCTGGATGAACGCGGCGTCGACTTCTTTCAGGGTGAACTTGACGGTGTGGTCGTCGACTTTATCGATCTTGGTGATGTTGGTATCCATCCCCATGTCGGTGAAGTACGGGAATTCGGTCGGGTACGCCTTACGGAACGGGTCATCCTTGTTAATCATGCGATTAAAGGTGAACAGCACGTCGTCGGCGTTGAACTCACGAGTCGGCTTGAAATACGGGGTGGTGTGGAACTTGACGCCTTCACGCAGGTGGAAGGTGTAAGTCAGGCCGTCATCCGAGATGTCCCACTTGGTCGCCAGACCAGGAATCACGGCGGTACCGCCACGCTCGAACTGGGTCAGACGGTTGAACATGGTTTCGGCTGAGGCGTCGAAGTCGGTTCCGGTGGTGTATTGGCCTGGATCGAAACCGGCCGGGCTGCCTTCGGAGCAGAACACCAGGTTAGTCGCAGCGGTGGCGAAAGGTGCGGAGGCTAACAAGCCTGCGCCGACTAAAAACGGAATGACCGCGTGTTTAAGCATGTTGGCCTCATGATTTGTTGTCATTTTTTAGTTGTGAGGTACGACCTCGTGAGTCGTGCCTGCGGATACTTATGCAGGGCCCATACCCAATGCAAGATCCAGAGCGCTCGGCGGCGTCAAAGCGTGGCACGAACGTACCTTAATGTCGCATCCGTATAACTTCTGACGCATTTGACCGTTTGCGGACGGTTTTTACGGTGCAAACGAAGCCCCAAAACGGTGCATTGGTCACGTTGTGCGCGCCGGATTGGGGCCGGGTGTTACTTATTTATACCCACGCCATAGAAGGGGGTTAGACCGAACGGGCTGATCTTGAAGTCGGTGACTTCCTTGCGCAGCGGCTGGAACACCGTGGAGTTGGCGATCGGCGTGATCGGCACCTGCTGTTTAAGGATCAGTTGCGCCTGTTGATACAGTTTTACCCGTTGCGATTTATCGGTGGACACCTTGGCCTGCTGCACCAGCTTGTCGTAGGCCGGATCGCACCATTTGGCGTAGTTGCTTCCCTTCACCGCCGCGCAGCTGTAAAGCACGCCCAGCCAGTTGTCGGGGTCGCCGTTGTCGCCGGTCCAGCCGTAGATCATCGCGTCGTGTTCGCCGTTCTTGGCGCGCTTGATGTACTCGCCCCATTCATAGCTGACGATGTTGGCATTGATACCGATCTTCTCCCAATCCTGCTGGATCATCTGTGCCGACATCCGCGCATTCGGGTTCGAAGCGCGCTGCACGGTCATGGCCCAGAGGTTGATGGTTGTACCGGGTGCAACCCCGGCTTCCTTGAGTAGCGCCTTGGCTTTTACCGGGTCGTGCGGCGCGTCTTTAATGTTCGGATCGAACGACCATTGCGCTGGCGGCAAGGCGTTTTGCGCCAGCTGCCCGGCACTCTGGTAAACCGCCTTGATGATCGCCGGTTTGTCGATCGCCATGTCGAGTGCCTGGCGCACTTTGAGCTGATCCAGCGGCGGGTGGGTGGTGTTGTAGGCGAGGAAGCCGAGGTTGAAACCGGCCTGCTTCAACACCCGCAGATTCGGGTCCTTTTCCATCACTTCGATGTCGGCCGGGCGCGGGTAGCCGCTGACCTGGCATTCGCCGGTCTTGAGCTTTTGCAGGCGTACGGCGGCGTCCGGGGTGATCGAGAACACCAGGTTATCGAGTTTCACGTCCTCGGGTTTCCAGTAGTCCTTGTTCGCTGCGTAGCGGATCTGCGCGTCCTTCTGATAGCGCTTGAACACGAACGGGCCGGTGCCGATCGGTTTTTGGTTGAGGTCGGCGGCGTGGCCTTCCTTCAACAGTTGGGCGGCGTATTCGGCCGATTGCACCGAGGCGAAGCTCATGGCGAGGTTTTGCACGAAGGCTGCATCGACGTTGTTCAGGTTGAAGCGCACGGTGTTTTCGTCGAGCTTTTCCACGGATTTGATCGTGGTGTTGAGGCCCATGTCGGTGAAGTACGGGGATTCGGCGGGGTAGGCCTTGCGGAAGGCGTTCTCCGGGTCGAGCAGGCGCTGGAAGGTGAAGAGGACGTCGTCGGCGTTGAAGGTTCGGGTCGGGGTGAAGTAGTCGGTGGTGTGGAATTTTACGTTTTGGCGCAGGTGGAAGGTGTATTGGAGGCCGTCCGGGGTTACGTCCCAATTCGTCGCCAGGCCGGGTTCGATTTCGGTGGCGCCGCGTTTGAATTGGGTCAGGCGGTTGAAGACGGTTTCGGCGGAGGCGTCGAAGTCGGTGCCGCTGGTGTATTGGCTTGGGTCGAAGCCTGCGGGGCTGGCTTCGGAGCAGTAGACCAGGGTTGTTGCGGCGTTTGCGAAGGGTGCGGTAGTTGCCAGGGCGAGGGTGATCAGGAGTGGTTTCAGGGTGAGTCTTTGCATGTCTGGCCCGTGGGTTTTGAGGTGGTTGTGGTGGGGGAGGGTAGCTGGGGTGCTGGGGGACGCGGAAATATCGTTTTTCTAGGTGAGGTGTCTGTCTCGGTATATCTGGGGTGGTTGGGGGCATATCCGTTGCTGCGGTAACGGCTTCTTATGGTTCCGCCCTTACGGCGGGTCACTTTGGCAAACGCCCCAAAGTAACCAAAGGTCTTGGGCCCCGGCGTTCGGCCCCTCGCTGGGGCTCGGGGTTCCTTCGTTCAGGTATTCATCCGGGGGCATCGCCTACGGTTTGCTTCGCTGCACCTCCTCTCGATGCATGCGGCTTCGCCGCACGGTCGCTGCGCTCCCACCCCCGGATGAATCCCTCCACTCAGCCTTCCGATGGGGCCGGCACGTCAAAAGCGGTACTCGAGCTAACGCTCATCGTGTTGAGTGGTGGGAAGCGAGAAGCGAGAAGCGAGAAGCGAGAAGCGAGAAGCGGAAAGCAGAAAGCTGAAGGCAACTACGGACTGTTTGATCGTTCCCACGCTCCGCGTGGGAATGCAGCCCGGGACGCTCCGCGTTCCATTTTCGGATGTTTAAAGATGTGTGGGATTCACCGAACCTTCCCACAATGTTTTCAGGTTGTCCGTCGGAAGCACGGTCTCTAGTCTTTGGTTGTCGCTGCCAATTCAGCGACCGGGAGTGAGATCCCGGCTATTCATTTGGATACTTGTGCGAGCCCCTTCATAATCGCCGCCAGCTTAGACTGTCAGCGATTCTTTATGGCGGCTGTGTGCGGGTGGACGAATGTCCTGCCGGGTGTCCATACCGGTGATCTCACCCCGTACATAGCTGCCACCTCTTCTTCGAGTGAGATCGGGAAAAAGTGGCTCCATAACCTGGAGAAATTGCTACATGGATAAGCTGATACCCGACCCACCCCTCGAATCACCCACGCCCCTCGAAGAAGCCATGCGCGCCGAAGACCTCGCTCGCAACCGCGAAGCCATCAAACGCGCCCTCGATTTTTATCTCTGCCCCAACCCTTCCAAACCGCGCCCGAGCACGATGTACATGGTCACGCCCAACGTCGACACCGAAAGCCTGCTGGCCAACGCCTGCGAGTCCCTGGCGTCGGCCAGTACCATCGCCAGCAATTTCGCCAACGAACTCAGCGGCCCGCAGCGCAGTACGGCGCTCGGTATCCAGCAGATCATCATGCTGGCCGAGCTCGCAGTGAACCGCGCGCTGGATCGGGTTGATCCGCAAACCTGATAACCCAAATCCCGGGCATAAAAAAACCGGCGCTCATCACTGATCGCCGGTTTTTCATTCAGCCGTCACTCAATCACTGCATCAACACTTCAATCGAGCCATCGGCCGTCAGGCTGACCTGGCTGGTGCCGGCTTCGACTTCAGGCGTGACCGGTGCTGCGTCCATGCCGGCGGCTTTCATCATCATCGGGGCGCGCATGTACGGTTGTGGGAAGCCGTTGCTGTTGAGGTTCAGGTTGACGATTTTGTAACCCTTGCCGCCCAGGGCGTCGGTGGCCAGTTGGGCGCGGGCCTTGAAGGCGGTGACGGCTTCTTTCAGCAGTTTGTCTTCGCTGGCCTTGCGGGTCGGGTCGGCGATGGCGAAGTCCATGCCGCCCATTTTCAGGTCGGTCAGCAGCTCGCCGGTGAGTTTGGACAGGGCGGCGAAGTCGGCGCTTTCCAGGCGCAGTTCGGCGCGTTCGCGCCAGCCGGTGATTTTCTGGCCCTTGGTGTCGTAGATCGGGTAGCTGTTGCGGCTGCCCTGGCGCAGGGTGATGTCTTTGACTTGCTTGGCCTGGGCCAGGGCCTTGTTCATGGTGGTGCTGACGTCGGCGGCGAGTTTGGCAGGGTCGGTGTTTTGTTCTTCGGTGTAGAGGGTCACGATCATCAGGTCGCGGGCCACTTCCTGGCTGACTTCGGCGCGCAGGGAAATCTGGTTGTAGTGCAGCTCGTCGGCGGCCAGGGCCGGAAGGCTGGCGATGCTGCCGACGGTCAGGGCGAGAAGGGCGGCGCTGCGGCGAAATGTGTGCATGAAAGCTCCTTGATGAGGGCGCAGGTGATGGTTCGGGGGCCTGCGTGAAACCATCAGACTCTAGCTTTTATGATCCGGTTCGCCCAGTTACAACTTCTATACAGATGGGTCTTATAGCCGCCGCGAAGCTTTTTGCCATGTGGTCGTTTGCCGCACTTTCGCCTCTCAAGCCCGCGCCTTGGTTATACTCCGTGCGATCCGCCTGGAGCGCTCATCAGGAGAGCTCATGCTCGCCCCCGTACAACTGACTTCCGCCACTCGCCAGAACCTCTGGCGGCTGACTTTCATCCGCACCCTGGTGCTCGCCGCGCAGGCCGGTTCCGTGGGGCTGGCCTACTGGCTGGATCTGTTGCCGTTGCCGTGGGTGCAACTGGTGATGACCCTCGGCTGTTCGATTCTGCTCTGTGTGTTCACCGCCGTGCGCCTGCGTACTTCGTGGCCGGTCACCGAGCTCGAATACGCGCTCCAACTGGCCTGCGATCTGGTTATCCACAGTGCCTTGCTGTATTTCTCCGGTGGTTCGACCAACCCGTTCGTTTCGTATTATCTGGTGCCGCTGACCATCGCTGCGGTGACGCTGCCATGGCGTTATTCGGTGGTGCTGTCGGGCATTGCGCTGGCCTTGTACACGCTGATGCTGACGCATTTCTATCCGCTGGAAACCCTGCCGGTCGCCCGGGAGAACCTGCAGATTTACGGCATGTGGCTGAGTTTTGCCCTCGCGGCAGCGGTGATCACCTTCTTCGCCGCGCGCATGGCTGAAGAGCTGCGCCGGCAGGAAGAATTGCGCGCGATCCGTCGTGAAGAAGGCCTGCGCGATCAGCAATTGTTGGCTGTAGCGACTCAGGCCGCCGGTGCCGCCCATGAACTGGGTACGCCGCTGGCGACCATGAGCGTGTTGCTCAACGAAATGCAGCAGGATCATCACGATCCAATGCTTCAGGAAGACCTGAAGGTACTGAAGGATCAGGTGAAGCTCTGCAAGGAGACCCTGCAACAACTGGTGCGCGCCGCCGAAGCCAATCGCCGGATGGCGGTGGAGATGCAGGACGTCACCGAGTGGCTCGACGAGGCGCTCAACCGCTGGCATCTGATGCGTCCGGAAGCCAGTTATCGCTTCCAGCGTCTGGGCCAGGGCCCGTTGCCGCGTGTGGCGCCGCCGCCGGATCTGACTCAGGCACTGTTGAATCTGTTGAACAACGCCGCCGATGCCTGCCCGGAAAATCTTCAGGTGACCCTGGACTGGACCGCCGAAGACCTGACCATCAGCATTCGCGATCATGGCGCCGGTGTGCCGCTGGCCATCGCCGAGCAGATCGGCAAACCGTTTTTTACCACCAAGGGCAAAGGTTTCGGCCTGGGCCTGTTTTTGAGCAAGGCCAGCGTGACACGCGCCGGCGGCTCAGTGAAACTCTATAGTCATGAGGAAGGCGGCACGCTCACCGAGCTGCGCCTGCCCCACGGCGCCCGAGGAGAGCAACATGAGTGACGAAATCCAAGTCGAAGGCGAAGAACTGCCGCATTTGCTGCTGGTTGATGACGACGCGACCTTCACCCGGGTGATGGCCCGCGCCATGGCTCGCCGTGGTTTCCGCGTCAGCACCGCCGGTTCCGCCGAAGAAGGTCTGACCATTGCCCAGGCCGATCTGCCGGACTACGCCGCGCTGGACCTGAAAATGGACGGCGATTCCGGTCTGGTCCTGCTGCCGAAGTTGCTGGAGCTGGACCCGGAAATGCGTGTGGTGATCCTCACCGGTTACTCGAGCATTGCTACCGCAGTCGAAGCTATCAAGCGCGGCGCCTGCAACTATCTGTGCAAACCGGCCGACGCTGACGACGTGCTGGCAGCCCTGCTGTCCGAACACGCCGACCTCGACAGCCTGGTGCCGGAAAACCCGATGTCGGTGGATCGCCTGCAGTGGGAGCACATCCAGCGTGTGCTGACCGAGCACGAAGGCAACATCTCCGCCACTGCCCGCGCCCTGGGCATGCACCGTCGCACCCTGCAGCGCAAACTGCAGAAGCGCCCGGTTCGTCGCTGAACCTGCGCTGAACGACCATCGCCAGCCCTCGCGATAAAGCGCACCGATCATCTATGATCGGTGCGTGTCTGTTCTTTTCTTTATCGAGCCTTTTCCATGAATCAGAACGCTGAATATTCCGCGGTCAACGATACTGTGCGCGGGCAGTTTTTTCGCAAGGTGTGGGCCATGACCACGCCTTACTGGCGCAGCGAAGAGAAGGGCAAGGCCTGGACGTTGCTGATCGCCGTGATCGCGCTGACGTTGTTCAGCGTGGCGATCTCGGTGTGGATCAACAGTTGGTACAAGGATTTCTATAACGCCCTGCAAAAGAAAGACGAGGCGGCGTTCTGGCAGTTGATCCTGTATTTCTGCGGCATTGCGGCGGTGGCGATCCTCGGCGCGGTTTATCGCCTGTACCTGACGCAGATGCTGACCATCCGCTGGCGGGCATGGCTCACCGAGAACCATTTCAAGCGCTGGCTCGGGCACAAAAACTATTACCAGCTGGAGCAGGGCGGCTACACCGACAACCCTGACCAGCGGATTTCCGAAGACCTCAATACCTTCACCAGCAACACCTTGAGTCTTGCGTTGGGCCTGATTCGCACGGTGGTCAGCCTGGTGTCGTTCTCGATCATTTTGTGGGGCGTCTCCGGCAGCATCGAGGTGTTTGGTATCGAGATTCCCGGCTACATGTTCTGGTGTGCGCTGCTGTATGCGGCGGTCGGCAGCTGGCTGACGCACCTGATCGGTCGACGCCTGATCGGCCTGAACAACCAACAACAACGTTTCGAAGCGGACCTGCGTTTCTCCATGGTGCGGGTGCGTGAAAACGCCGAGAGCATTGCGCTGTACAACGGCGAGCCGAACGAGAATCGTCGCCTGAGCAACCGCTTCGGTCTGGTCTGGCACAACTTCTGGGACATCATGCGCGTGTCCAAGCGCCTGACGTTCTTCACCTCGGGTTACGGCCAGATCGCAATCATCTTCCCCTTCATCGTCGCGGCCCCGCGTTACCTGACCGGCAAGATCGAACTGGGTGAGCTGATGCAGATCAACTCGGCATTCGGCAACGTGCAGGAGAACTTCAGCTGGTTCATCAACGCCTATTCGGATCTCGCTGCGTGGCGCGCCACGTGTGATCGTCTGCTGAGCTTCCGCCAGGCCATGACCGACAACGAAGAGCGTGCACCGGCCATCGACGTGCAGAATCAGGGCGATGAGTTGAAGGTTCATAACCTGGGCCTGGATCTGGCCGATGGTCGTCATCTGCTGACCAGCGCCGACATGACCGTGGAGCAGGGCGACCGCGTGATGCTCAGTGGCCGCTCCGGCAGCGGTAAATCCACGCTGCTGCGGGCGATGGGCCATTTGTGGCCGGCCGGGCACGGCAGTATTCGCTTGCCGGCCTCGCGTTATCTGTTCCTGCCGCAAAAACCGTATCTGCCGATCGGCACGCTGCGCGACGCCTTGAGTTATCCACAACCGGGCGACACCTACGCGCCCGAGCGTTATGCACAAGTGCTGGAGACTTGCCGCTTGCCGCATCTGGTGGCTCGACTGGACGAGGCCAACCACTGGCAGCGCATGCTCTCGCCGGGAGAACAGCAACGTCTGGCCTTCGCCCGCGCGCTGCTCTATGCACCGCAATGGCTGTACATGGACGAAGCGACGTCGGCGATGGATGAAGAAGACGAAGCCACGCTTTATCAGGCGCTGATCGACCAGTTGCCGGGCCTTAGCATCGTCAGCGTCGGCCATCGCAGCAGCCTCAAGCGCTTCCATCCTCGGCATGTGCGGATCGACAGTGGTCACCTGGTTGAGCAGAACGTGACCGCCTGATATATCCACACTTCCCCTGTGGGCGCTTGCCAGCTCCCAGGATTTGTGTGGAAACGGAAAGTGATCGTACAACCCGCTTGAGCTATGATGCCCACAAGCCGAATTTTCGAGACAAGATGCAGACCATGGAAAACCTGATCGACACCCCGCGACTCCCTCGCAAGCGCCGCAGCCTGGCTCAGGAACTGGTGACGGTGCTGACCGAGCAGATCCGCGACGGTCTGCTCAAGCGCGGCGACAAGTTGCCGACCGAGTCGGCAATCATGGAAGCCCATGGCGTCAGCCGCACTGTGGTGCGCGAGGCAATCTCCCGGCTACAGGCCGCAGGCCAGGTCGAAACCCGTCACGGCATCGGCACTTTCGTGCTCGATACACCGAGCCCGAGCGGCTTCCGGATCGACCCCGCCACCGTGGTCACCCTGCGTGACGTGCTGGCGATTCTCGAACTCCGCATCAGCCTCGAAACCGAATCCGCCGGCCTCGCCGCGCAGCGTCGCAGTGCCGAACAACTGGCCGCCATGCGTGCTGCCCTCGATGCGCTGAACGAAAGCGTGGCCCACGCCAGTGATGCGGTGGCGTCGGACTTCCAGTTCCACCTGCAAATCGCGCTGTCCACCGGCAACCGCTACTTCACCGACATCATGACCCACCTGGGCACCAGCATCATTCCGCGCACGCGCCTGAACTCGGCGCGTCTGGCCCATGACGATCAGCAGCACTACATGAATCGCCTGAGCCGCGAGCACGAGGAAATCTACGAGGCCATCGCCCGCCAGGATTCCGATGCCGCCCGCGCGGCCATGCGCCTGCACCTGACCAATAGCCGCGAACGGCTGCGTCAGGCGCATGAAGAGGCGCAGGCGCAGGGCTGAGAAATCAGGCTTCGATGTAGAGTTTCAGCGGTTCCGAACAGGGCTCCAGACTGGACTCGTCGGCAAACTTGTAGCGAAGTTCAACGGTGCTGTTCAGGTACTTTTCCAGCTCAAACCGGGGGATGCTCAGTTCGATCCCGGTCAGGCCGACCATGTCATCGAGTGCGTCATCCCAGACGCCGGTCGGTTCCGACAAACCCAGCCATTCAGGCTCTTCAGGATCATCACCGAGGATCGGGTACACATCCCAGTTCGGCGGGGTGTTCTGGCCATCGGGTATCTGAACGATCAGGTCGTCATCCAGCGTCGACAGCCGCAGGATGATCGAGTCGCTGGCGTGGTCGGGGAATTGCGGAAGGTGTGCAGCGGCAAACGTCATGCTTCGTTCTCCTTGAAAGATCTGCCGCGATCCTTCGCGGCAGTCGTCGCACTTTACCCGGCGAATCGCAGAGGCGCGCCGGGGCAATCTTGTCCGGGCATTTCAGCTGCGGGGCAGAATCGATCGATCCACCCTGACCGCCAGTTTGCCCGGGCCGGGCCTGACGTCGAACGTTGCCTGGCCCTGAGCATCCACCGACGCCCGGGCGATAGCCACGCCGTCGCGCAGCAATTGCAGCGGCGCACCTTTCAATGATTGGCCCGAGGCCAGGTCCAGTTTCAATTTAATCGTCATCGAATCGCTCCTTAATTCGTGTTGCCGGTCGGGTGATAGTCCTTGAGCAGCAGGTAAGTGCTCCAGCCCCACCAGTCGTCGACGGTGGCGGTGTCGTTGAGGTTGTTGACGTCCTTGCGCCGCAGAACTTTGTTGCCTTGAAGGCGGAACAGTGGCGAGAAGTTGTTGGCCGGATCCAGCACGGCCGTCAGATCCGGCAGCCGTTGCAGCGCGTTGAAGGTGGTCGGCACATTGCCGCTTGAATACGCGGCATACACCTCGTCTGCCGAATCCTGCACCGCGAGAGTTACCTGATTACGGTTGTCGGCGTCCGTGTCGTCGAAGTAGCGCTTGTCACCGAACGCCCGCCATTGCTCGCCATGGCTGTTGCGCACTTTGAGGCCGAACTTGCTGTCTTCGTCATGCATGAAACGTGTGATGAGCGAGCCCAGGTCACTCGGCGTCACGGCGGCGGCCATTGCCTTGCGCGGCACTCGCAAATGCCCGGAGGAGAACAGGTCGGTGAGGTAGTGGTCGGCGAATGCGTTCATCGCGTAGGCCCGCTCCAGTTGCAGCTCGTTCTGACTGGCGTGGGCGGCAGCGGCGGTTTGCAGGGCGGCGGTGTGCCCGGCGATGTAGGCCTGTCGGGCCCATTCGCCGAAGTGGTCGGCATTGTTCGCCGCCAGTTTCAGATAGCGACCGAGCGGGAACAGCGCCGAGACAAAACTGCCGCCGCCGGTGATCTTGTTCCACTCTTCCGACAACGTATCTCCCAAAGCGTCATAAGCCTCATGGGGTTGTTTGCCGTCCTTGATCGCCTGTTTAACCGCGTCGATCTCCTTTTGCATGATCGCGAGAATTTGCGTCGCCTCGATCTTCGAGGCCGACAGCGTGGCGAGAGTGTCGAAGGCCGCCGTGAAGCGCTGAAGGCGATCAGCCGGGGTCGACCCTTCGTTGATCGGGCGGTCAACGATTCCGTAGAAATCACCACCCAGCGCCAGTACCTGGCCGTAGGTCAGCGCCAACCCGTTCGGCAGATGCAGCGGCACATTTTGCGAGAGCACCGGCTCGGCATTTTCAACGAAACGCAGCCGGGTGTTATCGCCGATAGCCGTGTGTTCCGCGCCTTCGAAGCGTAATTGCGGTTTGCCTTTCAAGGCTTGAGCGGGCAGGGCAACAACGGGTTCGACGTCGCTGTGCGAGTCTGCGATGTGTAGCAACAAATTCGGATTTTCAGCACTGAAGGCGATGCCGCCAGGGGTGAAAAGATCATCGAATCGGGCGATAACCGGTGTGGTTTTTTCAGGGCATTTTGTTTGTAGACCGGACATTTCTTTCTCCTTGATATGTCGTCGGTGGATTCTTATTTAACTGTATACATATACAGTTAAATCGAGCCTAGTCGAGAAATCTCCTACGTCAAAAAGAAATCTTGTCCGACAAAAAATGCCCTCCAGCGATGAAATGCAGTTGACGGTTATCTTTTAAGTTGTACGATGACCTACAACTTCGGCGAAGGCTGAACGGTCCACTCACAAAAAAACGTTGCTACCAGGGTGTTCGAATAATGAATCCACAAGAACTGAAGTCCATCCTCTCCGCCGGCCTGCTGTCGTTCCCGGTGACCGATTTCAATGCTCAGGGCGATTTCAACCGCGCTGGCTACATCAAACGCCTGGAATGGCTGGCCCCGTACGGTGCTTCAGCCCTGTTCGCCGCCGGTGGCACCGGTGAATTCTTCTCCCTGGCTGCCAGCGAATACTCGGAAATCATCAAGACTGCCGTCGACACCTGCGCCAGCAGCGTGCCGATCCTCGCCGGTGTCGGTGGTTCGACCCGCCAGGCCATCGAATACGCTCAGGAAGCCGAGCGTCTGGGCGCCAAAGGTCTGTTGCTGCTGCCGCACTACCTGACCGAAGCCAGCCAGGACGGCGTTGCCGACCACGTTGAAGCCGTGTGCAAATCGGTCAACATCGGCGTGGTGGTCTACAACCGCAACGTCTGCCGCCTGACCGCGCCGCTGCTGGAACGTCTGGCCGAGCGCTGCCCGAACCTGATCGGTTACAAGGACGGTCTGGGTGATATCGAGCTGATGGTGTCGATCCGTCGTCGCCTCGGCGATCGCTTCAGCTACCTCGGTGGTCTGCCGACCGCCGAAGTCTACGCCGCTGCCTACAAGGCCCTGGGCGTGCCGGTCTACTCGTCGGCGGTGTTCAACTTCATCCCGAAAACCGCGATGGACTTCTACCACGCGATTGCCCGCGAAGATCACGCCACCGTCGGCAAAATCATCGACGACTTCTTCCTGCCGTACCTGGACATCCGCAACCGCAAGGCCGGTTACGCCGTGAGCATCGTCAAGGCAGGCGCCAAAATCGCCGGCTATGACGCAGGCCCGGTGCGGGCGCCGCTGACCGACCTGACCCGCGAAGAGTACGAAATGCTCGCCGCGCTGATCGACAAGCAAGGTGCGCAGTAACACACCTCTATAAACAAGGCCGCTGAGCAATCAGCGGCCTTTTGCGTCAGGAGAATGATTCGTGACCAAGCGCTATGACAACTACATCAACGGTGAATGGGTCGCCGGCAACGATTACTCGGTCAACATCAACCCGTCCGAGTTGAGCGACACCATCGGCGACTACGCCAAGGCTGACCTGGCTCAGGTCAACGCCGCCATCGACGCCGCGCGCGCCGCGTTCCCGGCGTGGTCGACTTCGGGCATTCAGGCCCGCCACGACTCGCTGGACAAAGTCGGCACCGAAATCCTCGCCCGTCGCGAAGAGCTCGGCACCCTGCTGGCCCGGGAAGAGGGCAAGACCCTGCCCGAAGCCATCGGCGAAGTGACCCGCGCCGGCAACATCTTCAAGTTCTTCGCTGGCGAGTGCCTGCGCCTGTCCGGCGACTACGTGCCGTCGGTGCGCCCGGGCGTCAACGTCGAAGTCACCCGCGAAGCCCTCGGCGTGGTCGGCCTGATCACCCCGTGGAACTTCCCGATTGCCATCCCGTCGTGGAAAATCGCCCCGGCCCTGGCCTACGGCAACTGCGTGGTGTTGAAGCCGGCGGATCTGGTGCCGGGTTGCGCCTGGGCGCTGGCCGAAATCATCTCCCGCGCAGGCTTCCCGGCTGGCGTGTTCAACCTGGTGATGGGCAGCGGTCGCGTGGTCGGTGAAGCGCTGGTCAACAGCCCGAAAGTCGATGGCATCAGCTTCACCGGCTCCGTCGGTGTGGGCCGTCAGATCGCGGTCAACTGCGTGTCGCGCCAGGCCAAGGTTCAGCTGGAAATGGGCGGCAAGAACCCGCAGATCATTCTCGACGACGCCGACCTCAAGCAGGCGGTCGAGTTGTCGGTGCAGAGCGCGTTCTACTCCACCGGCCAGCGTTGCACTGCGTCGAGCCGCTTGATTGTCACTGCCGGGATTCACGACAAGTTCGTCGAAGCCATGGCCGAGCGCATGAAGTCGATCAAGGTCGGCCACGCGTTGAAGGCCGGTACCGACATCGGTCCGGTGGTCTCGCAAGCGCAGCTTGAGCAGGATCTGAAGTACATCGACATCGGTCAGTCCGAAGGTGCTCGCGTAGTCAGCGGCGGTGGTCTGGTGACCTGCGACACCGAAGGCTACTTCCTCGCGCCGACCCTGTTTGCCGATAGCGAAGCCTCGATGCGCATCAGCCGCGAAGAGATCTTCGGCCCTGTTGCCAACATCGTCCGCGTGGCCGATTACGAGGCTGCACTGGCCATGGCCAACGACACCGAATTCGGTCTGTCGGCGGGTATCGCCACCACGTCGCTGAAGTACGCCAACCACTTCAAGCGTCATTCCCAGGCCGGGATGGTGATGGTCAACCTGCCGACCGCCGGTGTCGATTACCACGTTCCGTTCGGTGGCCGTAAGGGTTCATCCTATGGCTCACGTGAGCAAGGCCGCTATGCGCAAGAGTTCTACACGGTCGTGAAGACCAGCTACATCGGTTCGTAAATCGCTGCACCCGCGCCGGGCCTTCGCCTGAGGCCCTGCGCGGCACAAGACCAAAGAATGTTTTACCCGCATAAAAATAATCAGTGGGAGTACATCTACATGCAATCGTCCAAGCCGACTCACGTCCGCTATTTGATCCTGCTCATGCTGTTCCTGGTGACCACGATCAACTACGCCGACCGCGCCACCATCGCGATCGCCGGTTCCAGTTTGCAAAAAGACCTCGGCATCGACGCGGTCACCCTCGGCTACATCTTCTCTGCATTCGGTTGGGCCTACGTGGCCGGGCAAATTCCCGGCGGCTGGCTGCTCGATCGCTTCGGCTCGAAAAAAGTTTACGCCCTGAGCATCTTCACCTGGTCGCTGTTCACCGTGCTGCAAGGCTTCGTCGGTGAGTTCGGCATGTCCACGGCCATCGTCGCGCTGTTCATGCTGCGCTTTCTGGTGGGCCTGGCTGAAGCGCCATCGTTCCCCGGCAACGCCCGCATTGTTGCGGCCTGGTTCCCGACGGCTGAACGCGGCACTGCTTCGGCGATCTTCAACTCGGCGCAATACTTCGCGACCGTACTGTTCGCACCGCTGATGGGCTGGATCGTTTACACCTTCGGGTGGGAGCACGTGTTCATCGTCATGGGCCTGCTCGGCATCGTGTTCTCGCTGGTCTGGCTGAAGGTTATCCACAGCCCGCGCCAACACCCGATGGCCAACGAAGCGGAAGTGAAGTTCATCGCCGACAACGGCGGTATGGTCGACATGGACCAGAAACAAGGCAAAAAGGCTGATGGTCCGAAATGGGATTACATCCGCCAGCTGCTGACCAACCGCATGATGCTCGGCGTGTACCTGGGCCAGTACTGCATCAACGGCATCACCTATTTCTTCCTGACCTGGTTCCCGGTGTACCTGGTGCAGGAGCGCGGCATGACCATCCTCAAGGCCGGTTTCATTGCCTCGTTGCCGGCGATCTGCGGCTTTATCGGCGGCGTCCTCGGCGGGGTGATTTCCGATTACCTGCTGCGCAAGGGCCATTCGCTGACCTTCGCCCGCAAGGCACCGATCATTGCCGGTCTGCTGGTTTCGAGCAGCATCGTGGCCTGCAACTATGTCGACGTTGAATGGATGGTGGTCGGCTTCATGGCCCTGGCGTTCTTCGGCAAGGGCGTGGGCGCGCTGGGCTGGGCGGTGGTGTCCGACACCTCGCCGAAACAGATCGCCGGTCTGAGTGGCGGCCTGTTCAACACCTTCGGCAACATCGCCTCGATCACCACCCCGATCGTCATCGGCTACATCATCAGCTCCACCGGTTCGTTCAAATGGGCCCTGGTGTTCGTCGGCGCCAACGCGCTGGTGGCGGTGTTCAGCTATCTGGTGATCGTCGGCCCGATCAAACGTGTCGTGCTGAAAGAGCCGCCAACCAACGGTGGTTCCGAAGCAGCTGGTAAATTGTCTCAAGCGCATTCCTGAGGAGCGGCGTCATGCAGTTGATTGAACATTCCGACTCGCCGCGCTACATCCGCCTGCACGAGCGGGACAACGTAGTGGTAGTGGTGAACGACCAGGGCGTGCCGGCCGGCACCGCATTTGCCGATGGCCTGGTGACGGTGGATTTCGTACCGCAGAGTCACAAGGTCAGCCTCGTGGATATCCCCGAGGGCGGCACGGTGATTCGCTACGGCCAGATCATCGGCTACGCGTTGCAGCCGATTCCCCGTGGCAGTTGGGTCAGGGAAGATCAACTGCGCATGCCGACCGCGCCGCCGCTGGACAGCCTGCCGCTGTCCACCGATGTGCCGGCCGCGCAGGCACCGCTGGAAGGCTTCACGTTCGAGGGTTATCGCAATGCCGACGGCACCGTCGGCACGCGCAACATCCTCGGGATCACCACCACCGTGCAGTGCGTCACCGGGGTGCTGGATCACGCGGTGAAGCGGATCAAGGATGAGCTGTTGCCGAAGTACCCGCACGTCGATGACGTGGTGGCGCTGACCCACAGTTACGGTTGCGGCGTGGCCATCACGGCCACCGACGCTTACATCCCGATCCGCACCGTGCGCAATCTGGCGCGCAACCCGAACCTGGGTGGCGAGGCTCTGGTGATCAGTCTGGGCTGCGAGAAGTTGCAGGCGGGGCAGGTGATGCACGAGGACGATGCTTCTGTAGATCTGAGCGAGCCGTGGCTGTATCGCTTGCAGGATTCCAGTCACGGTTTCACCGAGATGATCGAGCAGATCATGGAGCTGGCCGAAGTCCGCCTGAAGAAACTCGACCAACGCCGCCGGGAAACCGTGCCGGCGTCCGAGCTGATTCTCGGCATGCAGTGCGGCGGCAGCGATGCGTTTTCCGGGATCACCGCCAACCCGGCGCTCGGTTATGCCTCGGACTTGCTGCTGCGGGCGGGGGCGACGGTGATGTTTTCCGAAGTCACCGAAGTGCGCGATGCGATCTACCTGCTGACCTCACGGGCCCAGACCAAAACCGTTGCCGAGGAACTGGTGCGCGAGATGGACTGGTACGACCGTTACCTGGCCAAGGGTGAAGCGGATCGCAGCGCCAACACCACGCCGGGCAACAAGAAGGGCGGGTTGTCGAACATCGTCGAGAAGTCGTTGGGCTCTATCGTCAAATCCGGCAGCAGCGCGATCAGCGGTGTGCTCGGCCCTGGAGAACGCTTCAAGCAGAAGGGTTTGATTTTCTGTGCGACGCCGGCGAGTGATTTTGTCTGCGGTACGTTGCAACTGGCGGCGGGGATGAACCTGCATGTGTTCACTACCGGTCGTGGTACGCCTTATGGTCTGGCTATGGCGCCGGTGGTGAAGGTTTCGACCCGTACGGAGCTGGCGCAGCGCTGGCCGGATCTGATCGACATCGATGCCGGGCGGATTGCTACCGGGCGCGCGTCCATCGAGGAGTTGGGCTGGGAGTTGTTCCACTACTACCTGGATGTGGCGAGCGGCAAGCAGCAGACGTGGGCGGAGAAGCACAAGCTGCATAACGACATTACGTTGTTCAATCCGGCGCCGATTACTTGATCGTTGAGTGTTTGATCGTTCCCACGCTCTGCGTGGGAACGCCTCCTGTGACGCTCCGCGTCACGACTTTGGACGCGGAGCGTCCCGGACTGCATTCCCACGCAGACGGTTCGACGCTTCGACGTGGGAACGATCAGGGTGAAAGTGGCTTATCATTAGCCCCCTAACGACGCTCACCTCCAAGGCTCCCCGGCATGCTGGCAATTTTCCTCGAAACCCTGAACATCACCGCGCCGGTGTTTGCCATGCTGTTTCTCGGTGTGCTGCTCAAGCGCATCGACTGGATCAACGACAACTTCATCCACACGGCCTCGTCGCTGGTGTTCAATGTCACCATGCCGGCGTTGCTGTTTCTCGGCATCCTGCACGCTGACCTGCACGCCGCGCTGCAACCGGCGCTGCTGATCTATTTCGCACTGGCCACGCTGGTCAGTTTTGCCGTCGCATGGGGCTGGGCGATTTTCCGTTGTCCGCGTGAAGATCGCGGCATCTACACGCAAGGTGCGTTTCGCGGCAACAACGGGGTGATCGGCCTGGCGCTGGCGGCGAGCATGTACGGCGACTACGGGATTTCCCTCGGGGCGATTCTCGCGGCGCTGGTGATCCTGTTCTACAACACCCTGTCGACCATCGTGTTGGCGGTCTACAGCCCGGTGATCAAGTCGGACCCGTGGAGCATCTGCAAAAGCGTGGTCAGCAATCCGTTGATCATCAGCGTGATCTCGGCGGCGCCGTTCGCTTATTTCAAGATCGGTCTGCCGGGCTGGCTGGAAACCTCCGGTCAGTACTTGGCGCAGACCACGTTGCCGCTGGCCCTGATTTGCATTGGCGGCACGCTGTCGCTGGCGGCACTGCGCAAGAGCGGCAACATGGCGCTCAGTTCGAGTCTGGTGAAGATGATCGGCCTGCCGGTGATCGCCACACTGGGCGCATGGCTGTGGGGTTTTCGCGGGGCAGAGCTGGGGATTCTGTTTCTGTACTTCGGCAGCCCGACCGCCGCCGCCAGTTTTGTCATGGCCCGTGCGGCCCAGGGCAATCATGAACTGGCGGCGGCGATCATCGTGCTGACCACGTTGATGGCGGCGATCACCACCAACATCGGGATCTTTTTCTTGCAGTGGGGCGGGTGGATCTAGGGCCGGCGGTTACTCGGGCTTCTGGTAACTGTCGATCACTTCCTGCGCCGCGCGGAACGCATCGATCGCCGCCGGCACGCCGGCATACACCGCGCAATGCAGCAGCGCTTCGCGGATCTCATCGATCGTGCAGCCATTGTTCAACGCACCGCGCACGTGGCCCTTCAATTCCTGCGGGCACTTCAACGCAGTCAGTGCAGCGAGGGTGATCAGGCTGCGGGTTTTCAGCGGCAAACCTTCGCGATTCCACACGCCGCCCCAGGCGTGTTCGTTGACGAAATCCTGCAACGGTTGGGTGAACTCGGTGGCGTTGCCCAGCGCGCGGTCGACAAACGCGTCGCCCATTACCTGACGGCGGACTTCAACCCCGGATTTCTTCGATTCGGTCATGGCACATCCTTCTTGTGGTGTTGGCGGCGCCAGGCGCGTACGGACGTGAAAAACAGAAACGTCAGCAGCGTCGGCAGTACATAAAACAGCATCAACCGTTCAAGCTTGCCGGCCAGTGGCATGCCGGTGGTGAACGACACTACGTGCAGCCCGTACGCCAGATACAAACCCAGCAGCAGCAGACCTTCGGCGCGGGTCACGCGGTAGCCGGAATAGAACACCGGCAGGCACAGCAACGCGACGCCGAGCATTACCGGCAGGTCGAAATCCAGCGCATTGGGTGAGACCGACAGCGGCGTCGGCGCGATCAGCGCGGTGAGGCCCAGCACCCCGAGCAGGTTGAACAGGTTGGCACCGATCACGTTGCCCACGGCGATATCGCGTTGACCGCGCAGCGCGGCGATCAGCGAGGTGGCGAGTTCCGGCAGCGAGGTGCCGACCGCGACCACGGTCAGGCCAATCACCCGCTCGGAGAATCCCAGGTCAGTGGCGACGACCACGGCTGCACCCAGCAGCAAGTGCCCGGCGAACACCAGCATGCCCAGACCGCCGACGATCATCAGCAGGCTGGTGAACCACGGTGCCTGCGGATCATGCGGTTGATCGGAGTGCGGGCGGGTCGAGTGCCGCGACTGGCGCAGCAGTAATCCGAGATATAGGGCGAGAGCGCCGAGCAGCAGAATACCGTCGAAGCGCCCGAGTTCTTCATTCCACGCCAGCACGAACACCAGCAGGCTGGCACCGATCATCAACGGGATGTCGAGACGCACCAGTTGCCGCGATACCCGCAGCGGAATGATCAGCGCCGACAGGCCGAGGGTGACAAGAATGTTGAAAATGCTGCTGCCGATCACGCTGCTGACGGCGATGTCCGGCGTGTGCGCCTGCACGGCTTGCAGGCTGACGGCCATTTGCGGAGCGCTGCTGCCGAGGGCGACGATGGTCAGGCCGATGATCAGCGGTCGTACATGCAGGCGCGCGGCCAGGCGCACGGCGGCGCGCACCATCAGCTCGGCGCCGGCGATCAGCAGGAACAGCCCGCTGAGCAATTCGATCACGCTGATCAGGGGTAAGTCGGTCAGTCCGAAAATGGTGGACGCTCCATCAGTCGTCGAGGGCCTGGATCCTGACCCGTGCGGTTCCACTGCGCAGCATACCGAGCTGTTCGGCCGCCGCACGTGAAACATCGATCAGACGGCCACGGGTGTGCGGGCCACGGTCGTTGATGCGGACCACGACGGATTCATCGTTTTTCAGGTTGGTGACCTTCACCCGCGTGCCGAACGGCAACTGGCGGTGGGCGGCGGTCAGGGAATTCTGGTTGAACGCTTCGCCGCTGGCGGTGCGTTTACCGTGGTGCTTGGCACCGTAATAGGAGGCGACGCCGGTCTGGTCGTAACCGTGCGGGTCGATGGTGTCGGTGCTGGCGCAACCGGCCAGCAAAGAGAGCAGGGCGCAGGCGCCGAGCAGATGTTTCATTCAAAAGCTCCCAAGTGATCGTTCCCACGCTCCGGCGTGGGAATGCACCCCGTGACGCTCTGCGTCACACCGCAATGGACGCGGAGCGTCCGAGGCGGCATTCCCACGCAGAGCGTGGGAACGATCCTCGGGCGCGGGGCCATCGTCAGCCTTCGAGCTTGCTTTTCAGCAGTTCGTTCACTTGCTGCGGGTTGGCCTTGCCCTTGGAGGCTTTCATGGCCTGACCGACGAAGAAGCCGAACATCTTGCCGCGCTTGGCTTCGTCTGCCGCACGGTATTGCTCGACCTGCTCGGCGTTGGCCGCGAGCATTTCGTCCAGCACCGCCGAAATCGCACCGCTGTCGGTAACTTGCTTCAGGCCGCGCTTCTCGATGATCTCGTCTGCGCTGCCTTCGCCGTTGGCCATCGCTTCGAACACCACCTTGGCGATCTTGCCGGAGATGGTGTTGTCCTTGATGCGCTGCAGCATGCCGCCCAGTTGCTCGGCCGAAACCGGCGAATCCTCGATGTCCAGGTTCTGCTTGTTGAGCAGGCTGCCCAACTCGACCATCACCCAGTTCGCCGCCAGTTTGGCGTCGCCGCCGATGGCTGCGACTTTCTCGAAGTAGTCCGCCTGCTCACGGCTGGTGGCCAGCACGTTGGCGTCGTAGGCCGACAGACCGAAAGCACTCTGGAAGCGCTCGCGTTTCTGCGGTGGCAGTTCCGGCAGGGTGGCGCGCACGTCATTGAGGAACGAATCCTCGATGACCACTGGCAGCAGGTCCGGATCGGGGAAGTAACGGTAGTCGTTGGCTTCCTCTTTGCTGCGCATCGGACGGGTTTCGTCCTTGTTCGGATCGTACAGACGGGTCTGCTGGATCACTTTGCCGCCGTCTTCGATCAGGTCGATCTGACGCTGGATCTCGGAGTTGATCGCCTTCTCGATGAAGCGGAACGAGTTGACGTTCTTGATCTCGCAGCGGGTGCCGAATTCAACCTGGCCTTTCGGACGGATCGACACGTTGCAGTCGCAACGCAGCGAGCCTTCGGCCATGTTGCCGTCGCAGATGCCCAGGTAACGTACCAGCGCGTGGATCGCCTTGACATAGGCCACGGCTTCCTTGGCGCTGCGCATGTCCGGCTCGGACACGATTTCCAGCAGCGGCGTACCGGCACGGTTCAGGTCGATGCCGGTGGCACCGCTGAATTCTTCGTGCAGGCTCTTGCCGGCGTCTTCTTCCAGGTGCGCGCGGGTGATGCCGACGCGTTTGACCGTGCCGTCTTCCAGGGCGATGTCCAGGTGGCCCTTGCCGACGATCGGCAATTCCATCTGGCTGATCTGGTAGCCCTTCGGCAGATCCGGGTAGAAATAGTTTTTACGCGCGAACACGTTGTGCTGACCGATCTCGGCGTCAATCGCCAGACCGAACATCACCGCCATGCGCACCGCTTCCTGGTTCAGCACCGGCAACACGCCGGGCATGCCCAGGTCGATCAGGCTGGCCTGGGTGTTCGGCTCGGAGCCGAACGTGGTGGAACTACCGGAAAAGATTTTCGACCGGGTGGTGAGCTGGGTGTGAATCTCCAGCCCGATCACGACTTCCCATTGCATGTGTGTCTCCTCAGAAGCCGGTTGGGGTGCGGGTGTGCCAGTCAGTGTTCAACTGATACTGGTGGGCAACGTTCAACAGGCGACCTTCCTGGAAATACGGCGCGAGCAGTTGCACACCAACCGGCAGACCGTCGACAAAACCGGCCGGCATCGACAGGCCCGGCAGGCCCGCGAGGTTGGCGGTGATGGTGTAGACGTCTTCCAGGTAGGCAGCGACCGGGTCGCTGTTCTTGGCGCCGAGTTTCCAGGCCGGGTTTGGCGTGGTCGGGCCGAGGATGATGTCGACTTCATTAAATGCGGTCATGAAGTCGTTCTTCACCAGGCGACGGATCTTCTGCGCTTTCAGGTAGTAGGCGTCGTAGTAACCGGCGGACAGTGCGTAGGCACCGACCATGATCCGGCGCTGCACTTCGGCACCAAAGCCTTCGCCACGGGAGCGCTTGTACAGGTCTTCCAGGTTCTTCGGATCTTCGCAGCGGTGGCCGAAGCGCACGCCGTCGAAACGCGACAGGTTGGAGGAGGCCTCTGCCGGGGCGATCACGTAGTACGCAGGAATCGCGTGCTGCATGTTCGGCAGGCTGATTTCCTTGATCACGGCACCGAGCTTCTGCAGCTCTTTGATGCTGTTCTGGATCAGGTCGGCGATGCGCGGGTCAAGACCGGCGCCGAAGTATTCCTTCGGCACGCCGATGCGCAGGCCTTGCAGCGAGCCATTCAGACCGGCGGCGTAGTCCGGCACCGGTTCATCGATGCTGGTGGAGTCGTTCGGGTCGAAGCCGGCCATACCTTGCAACAAAATCGCGCAGTCTTCGGCGGTGCGAGCCAGAGGGCCGCCCTGATCGAGGCTGGAGGCGTAAGCGATCATGCCCCAGCGCGACACGCGACCGTAGGTCGGTTTCAGGCCGGTGAGGTTGGTGAACGCGGCCGGCTGACGGATCGAACCGCCGGTGTCGGTGGCCGTTGCGGCAGGCAACAGACGAGCGGCAACTGCCGCCGCCGAACCACCGGACGAACCGCCCGGTACGTGTTCCAGGTTCCACGGGTTTTTCACCGCGCCGTACCAGCTCGACTCGTTGGCCGAACCCATGGCGAATTCGTCCATGTTGGTCTTGCCAAGGGTCACGGTGCCGGCGGCGGCCAGCTTCGACACCACGGTGGCGTCGTATGGGGCCTTGAAGTTGTCGAGCATCTTCGAGCCGCAGCTGGTGCGGATGCCCTGGGTGCAGAACAGGTCTTTGTGGGCGATCGGCGCACCCAGCAGCGCGCCGCTCTCACCATTGGCCCGGCGCACGTCGGCAGCTTTCGCCTGCTCGAGGGCCAGCTCTTCGGTGAGGCTGATGAAGCTGTTGAGCTGCGGATCGAGCTGGGTAATGCGCGCCAGCAGGACTTTGGTCAGCTCTTCGGAAGAAAACTTTTTATCGGCGAGACCGCGGGCGATCTCGGCCAGAGTCAATTGATGCATTGCAGGCTCTTTCCCTTTAGTCGATGACTTTCGGAACCAGGTACAGGCCGTTTTCGACCGCTGGTGCGATGGACTGATAAGCCTCGCGGTTATTGCTTTCGGTCACGACGTCGGCGCGCAGGCGCTGACTGGCTTCCAGCGGGTGGGCCAGCGGCTCGATACCGTCGGTATTGACCGCCTGCATTTCGTCGACCAGCCCGAGAATGCTGTTGAGGGCCGAAGTGATGTGTGGAAGATCGGCGTCATTCAGGCCAAGGCTGGCCAGATGAGCGATTTTTTCCACGTCGGAGCGTTCTAGCGCCATCGGGTTTCTCCAGTGGAAAACAGGACGGACGGCGTCCGTGTGTTAGATTGTCGGAACACTACCGCACTTCTACGGTCATAAGGCCGCGATTGTGGGGCTTGGTGCACAGAAAAGCGGCCAATTTAACATATTGGCGCCTTGCCCAAAATCCCTGTCGTTGTTAGAGTTTGCCGCACTTTTTTACCCACGCGTTGCCTAGGGTCCCTTTCCCATGTTCAAGAAACTGCGTGGCATGTTTTCCAGCGATCTTTCCATTGACCTGGGCACTGCCAACACCCTTATTTACGTGCGCGAGCGCGGTATCGTCCTGAATGAGCCATCGGTTGTGGCCATTCGGACACACGGTAACCAGAAAAGTGTCGTCGCTGTCGGCACCGAGGCCAAGCGCATGCTCGGCCGTACGCCGGGCAACATTGCTGCCATTCGTCCGATGAAGGACGGCGTGATCGCCGACTTCAGCGTCTGCGAAAAGATGCTGCAATACTTTATTAACAAGGTTCACGAAAACAGCTTTCTGCAGCCCAGCCCTCGTGTGCTGATCTGCGTTCCATGCAAGTCCACCCAGGTTGAGCGTCGTGCCATCCGTGAATCGGCCCTTGGCGCCGGTGCCCGTGAAGTGTTCCTGATCGAAGAGCCGATGGCCGCTGCGATCGGTGCCGGCCTGCCGGTTGAAGAAGCACGCGGTTCGATGGTCGTGGATATCGGTGGTGGTACCACCGAAATCGCGCTGATCTCCCTGAACGGTGTGGTCTATGCCGAATCCGTACGCGTTGGCGGCGACCGCTTCGACGAAGCGATCATCACCTACGTGCGTCGCAACTACGGCAGCCTGATCGGTGAATCCACCGCCGAGCGCATCAAGCAGGAAATCGGTACGGCCTACCCGGGCGGCGAAGTTCGCGAAGTCGACGTTCGCGGTCGCAACCTGGCCGAAGGCGTTCCACGCGCATTCACCCTGAACTCCAACGAAGTGCTGGAAGCTCTGCAAGAGTCCCTGGCAACCATCGTTCAGGCCGTGAAAAGTGCTCTGGAGCAATCGCCGCCGGAACTGGCTTCCGACATCGCCGAGCGTGGCCTGGTGCTGACCGGTGGTGGCGCGCTGCTGCGTGACCTCGACAAGCTGCTGGCCCAGGAAACCGGTCTGCCGGTGATCGTTGCCGAAGATCCGCTGACCTGCGTCGCTCGCGGCGGTGGCCGTGCATTGGAAATGATGGACAAGCACACCATGGACCTGCTCTCCAGCGAATAATCGCCGGGTGCAATACGTGGGTGAGCGCACAGGCAGCACTTTGCAGTGCTGCCTGTTGGCGTTTATCTTCTGTCAGTCTTCATCCAGGCCGGTTTGATGCCGTATGAATAAACAGAACATTTGCCTGGGAGGAGCGGCTTATTAAACCGCTTTTCGCCAAGGGTCCCTCACTGGGCGTGCGCTTGTTGGTGCTGGCCGTACTGTCGGTCGCGCTGATGGTCGTTGACGCGCGCTTCAGCCTGCTTAAACCCGTACGCAGCCAGGCCTCGCTGGTGCTGATGGACGCCTACTGGATCACTGACCTGCCCGGACGGTTGTGGGAAGGTATCGCCAGCCAGTTCGGCAGTCGCACCGAGCTCGTCGCCGAAAATGAAAAACTCAAGTCGGAGAACCTGCTGTTGCAGGGTCGCATGCAGAAGCTTGCCGCCCTCACCGAGCAGAACGTCCGTCTGCGCGAGTTGCTCAATTCCTCCGCGCTGGTCAACGAGAAGGTCGAAGTGGCCGAGCTGATCGGCATGGACCCCAACCCCTTCACCCATCGCATCATCATCAATAAAGGTGAGCGTGATGGCGTGGTGCTCGGTCAGCCGGTGCTCGATGCTCGCGGCCTGATGGGGCAGGTGGTCGAACTGATGCCGTACACCTCGCGTGTGTTGCTGCTGACCGACTCGACCCACAGCATTCCTGTGCAGGTGAACCGTAACGGTCTGCGGGCGATTGCCAGCGGCACCGGTAACCCTGAGCGTCTGGAACTGCGCCACGTGGCGGACACTGCCGACGTCAAGGAAGGCGATCTGCTGGTCAGCTCCGGACTCGGTCAGCGTTTCCCGGCCGGTTATCCGGTGGCGACGGTCAAGGAAGTGATCCACGATTCCGGCCAGCCATTCGCCATCGTCCGCGCCGTGCCGACCGCCGCACTGAACCGCAGCCGCTACCTGCTGCTGGTATTCAGTGACAACCGCACCGCCGAAGAACGTGCCAATGATGCCGCGCAGGCTCAGGAAAACCTTGATGCCTTTGGTGGTGGTCCGGTGATTCCGTCCACGGTACCGAAAATCGTTACCCCGCCTGCCGCAGCTGCAACTCCAGCCACGGCGACGCCGCCGGCTGCGCCTGCCGCCAGCACCACGCCGGCCAAACCCGCTGCAAGCAAACCACCTGCAGCCACACCAGCGGCCAGCAAACCACCGGCGAATCAGCCGGCGGCTCGACCAGCAGCCAAACCGCCTGTCACTGCGCCGGCGACCACCGGGAGGCAAGAGTAATGGTCGGGGCTACCGCATCGCGTAACGGCTGGATTGTATGGCTGACGTTTATTGTCGGCATTCTGCTCAGCGTGTCGCCATTGCCCATTTTCATGGAAATCCTGCGCCCGCTGTGGCTGGCCTTGCTCCTGACTTTCTGGGCGTTGTATTTGCCGCATACGGTCGGCATGGTCACGGCCTTCTGTCTGGGACTGGCCGAAGACGTGCTGCAGGGCGATCTGCTCGGTCAGAATGCCTTGATCCTGACCCTGATCACGTTCCTGGTGCTGTCATTGCAGCAGCGCCTGCGAATGTTCCCGATGTGGCAGCAGAGCCTGGTGATCCTTGTGATCTTCGGCCTCGCCCAGCTCGTACAGCTTTGGCTCAGTGCCTTGACCGGCAACCGTCAGCCGACCCTCGCGCTGGTCCTGCCGGCACTGGTCAGTGCCTTGCTCTGGCCATGGGTCAGCTTCGCTTTGCGTGGACTGCGCCGGCGCTACAAAATCAACTGATTCGGTCAGGCATTTGCCCGTACCTCGACAGGGAGATGTCTTGATGAAGCCGCTTTACCTCGCCTCAGGATCGCCGCGTCGGCGTGAGTTGCTCACGCAGATCGGCATCCCGTTTACCGCCATCAGCGCGGATATCGATGAAACCCCTCTCGCCAATGAATCCCCATCGGCCTACGTCGAGCGCCTGGCGCGCGGCAAGGCCGAGGCCGGGCGGCGCACCGTCGTTTGCGACGTAGCGTTTTGCGTACTGGGCGCCGACACCGCTGTGGTGCTGGACGGCAAAATTCTTGGCAAACCGGTGGACGAAGCCGACGCATGCGCCATGCTGATGATGTTGTCCGGCAAGGAACATGAAGTGCTGACAGCAATTGCCGTGCTCGACGGCGAGCGCTGCGAGTCGCGGGTGGTGCGCAGTCTGGTGCGGTTCCGGTCGATCAGCCGTGAAGAAGCCGCCGCCTACTGGGCCAGCGGCGAGCCCCGGGACAAGGCGGGTGGCTATGGCATTCAGGGGCTCGGCGCGGTGTTCGTTGCCGGCCTCAATGGCAGTTACTCGGCGGTCGTCGGCTTGCCGGTGTGCGAAAGCGCAGAACTGCTCGGCCATTTCGGCATACCCTGTTGGCAAACCCTGAACGCGCAATAAGCGTCGAACGGACAAGATGCGGCCATTATCGTGAACATGCCTGAACGAGACCCTGCCATGAGTGAAGAGATTCTGATCAACATCACGCCGATGGAATCGCGCGTGGCGGTGGTCGAAAACGGTGTGCTGCAAGAAGTGCACGTCGAGCGTACGCAAAAACGCGGGATCGTCGGCAACATCTATAAAGGCAAGGTGGTGCGGGTCCTGCCGGGCATGCAGGCGGCCTTCGTCGACATCGGCCTGGATCGCGCGGCCTTCATTCACGCCTCGGAAATTTCCCTGCGCGAAGGCCCGGCGGTAGAAAGCATCAGCGCTCTGGTGCACGAAGGCCAGAGCCTGGTGGTGCAGGTCACCAAGGATCCGATCGGTTCCAAAGGCGCGCGCCTGACCACGCAACTGTCGATTCCGTCGCGCTATCTGGTGTACATGCCGCGCACCGCCCACGTCGGCATTTCCCTGAAGATCGAAGACGAAGCCGAGCGCGAACGCCTCAAGCAGGTGGTCAGCGATTGCGTGGCCAAAGAAGGCATCAAGGAAGCCGGCGGCTTCATTTTGCGCACCGCTGCCGAAGGTGCCGGGGCCGATGAGATCCTGATGGACATCCGCTACCTGCGCCGCCTGTGGGATCAGATCAACGAACAGATCAAAACTATCGGTGCACCGAGCGTGATCTACGAAGACCTCGGCCTGGCGCTGCGCACCCTGCGCGATCTGGTCAGCCCGAAGATCGAGAAGATCCGCATCGACTCACGGGAAACCTTCCAGAAGACCACGCAGTTCGTCGCCGAACTGATGCCGGAAATCGCCGATCGTCTGGAACACTACCCGGGTGAACGACCAATTTTCGATCTGTACGGCGTCGAAGACGAAATCCAGAAAGCCCTGGAGCGCAAGGTGCCGCTGAAGTCCGGCGGCTATCTGGTGATCGATCCGGCAGAAGCCATGACCACCATTGACGTGAACACCGGGGCGTTCGTCGGTCATCGCAACCTCGAAGAAACCATCTTCAAGACCAACCTCGAAGCCGCGACCGCAATTGCCCGGCAGATGCGCCTGCGCAACCTGGGCGGGATCATCATCATCGACTTCATCGACATGGAAGACGAAGAGCACCAGCGTCAGGTGCTGCGTACCCTGGAGAAGCAGCTGGAGCGCGATCACGCCAAGACCAACATCATCGGTATCACCGAGTTGGGCCTGGTGCAGATGACGCGCAAGCGCACCCGCGAAAGCCTCGAGCAGGTGCTGTGCGAACCGTGCAGCAGTTGTCAGGGCCGGGGCAAGCTGAAAACCCCGGAAACCATTTGCTACGAGATTTTCCGCGAGATCCTGCGTGAAGCCCGGGCCTATCAGGCCGAGGGTTATCGGGTGCTGGCGAACCAGAAAGTGGTGGATCGCCTGCTCGATGAAGAGTCCGGTAACGTGGCCGAACTTGAAGGTTTCATCGGGCGCACCATACGCTTCCAGGTAGAAACCATGTATTCCCAGGAACAATATGACGTGGTGCTGCTCTGAACCCCTGCGTCACCCTTTTCCTGAAACGGCTGGCCTCAGCTTTTTGCAGTATTTTTGCCATGGGAGCCAACTGACATGGAACGTCTGACACGCATTTTGGCCGCACTGACCCGCTGGGGTCTGGGCCTGTGCGCGTTGGTTCTGGTATTGATGGCGTTGTACGTCAGTCTCGGCCGGGAACTCACGCCACTGGTGGCCGAATACCGCACCGATATCGAAGACAAGGCCAGTGCCGCCCTGGGCATGCCGCTGCAGATCGGCGAGCTGGAAGGCAACTGGAGCGGGTTTGCACCGATCCTGCTGGCCCACGACGTGATGGTCGGCAGCGGCGCCAATGCCTTGCGCCTGGATCGGGTGCGTGCAGTGCCGGATCTGTGGGCCAGCCTGATGGCCCGCGAGGTGCGCATCGCCCACCTTGAACTCAACGGTTTGAAGATCAGCCTCAAGGAAGGCGAAGACGGACAGTGGGCGCTGGAAGGCTTGCCGGTGCAGCAGGATCAGCCCATGGATCCCGAGCAACTGTTCAACCGCATGCAAATGATTCAGCAACTGTCGGTGCTCGACAGTCAGGTGACCTTGCAGCCGCGGGAGCAGGCACCGCTGACCCTCACCTATGTCGGCCTCAATCTCAAGACCGGTACCAGCCGTCAGCGTCTAGATGCACGATTGACCCTGCCCGACGGCCAGCCCGTGGCGCTGAGCCTGCGCACGCGGATTCGTCCGAGTCAGTGGCAGAGCAGCGAAGTGGAAGGTTATGTCAGCCTGCCGCAGAGCGACTGGTCGAAATGGCTGCCCGAGCGCGTGACTCAGCAATGGAATTTCTCCGAGATCAAGGCCGGTGGCGAGCTGTGGGTCAACTGGCGCGAGGGGGCGTTGCAGAGTGCTGCGATCCGTCTCAACGCGCCGCAACTGACCGGTGCCTACGCCGAGCGCAAGCCGATCCAGATCAACAATCTGGCGCTCAACGGCTACTTCCAGCGCGGTCCCGAGGGGGCCACTGTCACGCTTGATTCGCTGGCAATGAATTTCGGCGAAACCCGCTGGGAATCGCATGTGCAGATCAAACAGACTGCCGCCACCGACAAGAACGAAGAACTCTGGCATCTGCAGGCCGATCGGCTCGACCTGACCCCGATCACGCCCTTGCTCAATGCTCTCGGCCCGTTGCCCCAAGGCTTCGCCACCGTGGTCGAGCGTCTGAAAGTGACAGGCGGGCTGCGTAACGTGCTGCTGGATTTCCGGCCGAACGCCACCGACGACAGCAAATTCGGTTTTGCCGCCAACCTTGATCAAGTCGGCTTCGACGCCTATCACGGCGCGCCGGCCGCGCGGAATGTCAGCGGCAGTCTTACCGGCAACCTCGGCGGCGGCGAGCTACGCATGGACAGCAAGGATTTCGTCCTGCACCTCGATCCGATTTTCGCCAAGCCGTGGCAATACATTCAGGCCAACGCGCGGTTGACCTGGAAGCTCGATAAAGAAGGTTTCACCCTGATCGCGCCGTACCTGAAGGTGCTCGGCGAGGAAGGCAAGATCGCCGGCGACTTCCTGATCCGCCTGCATTTCGATCACAGCCAGGAAGACTACATGGACCTGCGGGTCGGCCTGGTGGACGGCGACGGTCGTTACACCGCCAAGTACCTTCCGGAAGTCCTGAGCCCGGCCCTCGACGAATGGCTGCGCACGGCGATTCTCAAGGGCGCGGTGGATCAAGGCTTCTTCCAGTATCAGGGCTCGCTGAACAAGAACGCCGGGGAAGCAGATCGCAGCATCAGTCTGTTCTTCAAGGTGCACGACGCCGAACTGGCGTTCCAGCCGGGCTGGCCGCACGTGAGCAAGGTCAGCGGTGACGTGTTCATCGAAGACAGCGGCGTGCGGATTCTCGCCAGCAAGGGCCAGTTGCTCGACACGCAGGTCAGCGATGTCTTCGTCAATATTCCCCATGTGCCGAGCGGCGAGCACAGCCATATGTTCCTCGACGGCACCTTCGCGGGTGGGTTGGGCGATGGCCTGAAGATTCTTCAGGAGGCGCCGATCGGCACCGCCGACACTTTTGCCGGCTGGGAGGGCGAGGGTGATCTGCAAGGCAAGCTCAAACTCGATGTGCCGTTGGCCAAGGGCGATCAGCCAAAAATCCTCGTCGACTTCAAAACCGCCAATGCGCGATTGAAGCTGGCGGAGCCGAAGCTCGAACTGAGCCAGCTCAAGGGCGATTTCCGCTTCGACAGCGCCAAGGGCCTGAGCGGGCAGAACATCAGTGCCCGGGCCTTCGACAAACCGGTCACTGCGCAGATCTTCGCCGACGGCGGCCCCGGCAAGCTCAAGACAAGAGTGGCAGCGTCGGGGCAGGTCGAAGTCAAGAAACTCACTGACTGGCTGGGCGTGACTCAACCGTTGCCGGTGTCCGGAACCATCCCTTACCAGTTGCAAGTGAATCTGGACGGCGCCGACAGCCAATTGATGGTCAGCTCCAGTCTGAAGGGCGTGGCGGTGGATCTGCCGGCGCCGTTCGGCATGGCGGCCGATGTCGGGCGTGACACGGTGTTCCGCATGACGTTGCAGGGGCAGGAGCGGCGTTACTGGGTCAATTACGATCAACTGGCCAACTTCACCTTCGCCGCGCCACCCGGCAATTTCGCCGATGGCCGGGGCGAGTTGTTCCTCGGCGCCGGTGAAGCGGTGTTGCCGGGTAACAAAGGCTTGCGGGTACGCGGCGTGTTGTCCGAGCTGGACGTCAAACCCTGGCAGGATCTGCTGGACAAGTACGCCGGCCAGGACCCGGGTGGCAACGCCAAGCAATTGCTCAGCAGCGCGGATTTCAAGATCGGTAAACTCACGGCCTTCGGCACCACGCTGGATCAAGCTGCAGTGCAGGTGAATCGCAAGCCCGGCGCCTGGGCTCTGGCCCTCGACAGTCAGCAGGCCAAAGGCACGGCCGGCATTCCCGACGCCAAGGGCGCGCCGATTGCGGTGAACCTGCAATACGTGCGGTTGCCTGCACCGGACCCGACGGTGCAGGCCGACGAGAACGCGCCGGATCCACTGGCCTCGGTGGATCCGAGCAAGATTCCGGCGCTGGATATCACCATCAATCAATTGTTCCAGGGCCAGGATCTGGTCGGCGGCTGGTCGCTCAAGATTCGGCCTACAGCCAAGGGCATCGCTCTGAACAACCTCGATCTAGGCCTCAAGGGCATCCTCTTGCAGGGCAGCGGCGGTTGGGAAGGCACGCCCGGTGCCACGACCAGTTGGTACAAGGGGCGGATCGGCGGCAAGAACCTCGCCGATGTCCTCAAGGGATGGGGTTTTGCGCCGAGTGTGACCAGCGAAGAATTCCACATGGATGTCGATGGCCGCTGGCCGGGCTCGCCGGCGTGGCTGGCGACCAAGCGCTTCTCCGGTACCCTCGATGCGTCCCTCAACAAAGGCCAGTTTGTTGAAGTGGAGGGCGGCGCTCAGGCCTTGCGCGTGTTTGGTCTGCTCAACTTCAACTCGATTGGCCGGCGTTTGCGCCTCGACTTCTCCGACCTGTTCGGCAAGGGCCTCAGCTATGACCGGGTCAAGGGATTGCTGGAGGCGACCAACGGCGTTTATGTGACGAAAGAACCGATCAAGTTGACCGGTCCTTCGAGCAACCTGGAACTGGACGGCACGCTGGATCTGGTGGGCGACAAGGTGGATGCCAAATTGCTGGTGACTTTGCCGGTGACCAACAACCTTCCGATTGCCGCGCTGATTGTCGGCGCGCCGGCGGTCGGCGGCGCTTTGTTCCTGATCGACAAGCTGATCGGCGATCGTGTGGCCCGGTTCGCCAGCGTCAAATACACCGTCAAAGGCCCATGGAAAGAGCCGAAAATCACCTTCGACAAGCCTTTTTGAACAGCCAGCCCCTGAACCGATGGAGTAGCATGACCGCATACCTCTTGCGGAGTGCGCCATGTCTTTAGCGGTGATTCAAATGGTCAGCCAGAGCGATGTGCTGGCCAATCTGCGCGATGCCCGACGTTTGCTCGAACAAGCAGCCAGCGCCGGTGCGAAGCTGGCCGTGCTGCCGGAAAACTTCGCGGCCATGGGCCGTCGCGACATCGCCGATATCGGCCGCGCCGAAGCGCTCGGCGAAGGCCCGATCCTGCCGTGGTTGAAACAGACCGCCCGCGACCTCAGGTTATGGATTGTGGCCGGCACCTTACCGTTACCGCCGGTGGGGCAGCCCGAGGCGAAGTCCCATGCCTGCTCGTTGCTGGTGAACGATCAGGGCGAAATCGTTGCACGCTATGACAAGTTGCACCTGTTCGATGTCGACGTAGCAGACAATCGCGGCCGTTACCGCGAATCCGATGACTATGCTTATGGCAGCGGCGTGGTGGTCGCGGACACGCCGGTCGGGCGATTGGGCCTGACGGTGTGTTACGACCTGCGCTTCCCGGAGCTGTACAGCGAATTGCGCGCAGCCGGGGCTGAACTGATTACCGCACCGTCGGCCTTCACTGCGGTGACGGGAGCGGCGCACTGGGATGTACTGATCCGCGCGCGGGCCATTGAAACCCAGTGTTATGTGCTGGCGGCCGCTCAGGGCGGGACGCATCCGGGGCCGCGGGAAACCTTTGGCCACGGGGCGATTGTCGACCCGTGGGGCCGCGTGCTGGCGCAGCAGGAACAAGGCGAAGCCGTGTTGCTGGCCGAACGCGATAGCAATGAACAAGCGTCCATCCGGGCGCGAATGCCGGTGACGGGTCATCGGCGGTTTTTTTCGCAGGGCGCACAGCGACCTGCTTCAGAACACGAATTTAAGGCGTAAAACCTATGAGCGAGTTGTTGTCCTCAGTCAGTGATCACCTGTTGGCGCCCGGCGGCGTGACGATCGAGAGCCTGCAAGGCGTGCTCGGTGATCTGGCGGGTCCAGGCATCGATGCGGCCGACCTGTATTTCCAGGGGCAGATTTCCGAGTCCTGGTCGCTGGAAGACGGCATCGTCAAGGAAGGCAGTTTCAACCTCGACCAGGGTGTCGGCGTGCGTGCGCAGTCCGGTGAGAAAACCGGTTTCGCCTACAGCAACGCGATCACCCTCGAAGCCCTCGGCGCAGCGGCCCGTGCGGCCCGTTCGATTTCCCGCACCGGGCAGAACGGCACGGTACAGGCGTTCAGCACCCAGGACGTCGCCCAGTTGTACGCGCCGGATAATCCGCTGGAAGTCCTGAGCCGCGCTGAAAAAGTCGAACTGCTCAAGCGAATCGACGTAGCGACCCGCGCCCTCGATCCGCGAATCCAGCAGGTCAGCGTGAGCATGGCCGGGGTCTGGGAACGGATTCTGGTGGCTTCGACCGACGGTGGCCTGGCTGCCGATGTGCGTCCGCTGGTGCGCTTCAACGTCAGCGTAATCGTCGAGCAGAACGGCCGTCGCGAGCGCGGCGGACATGGCGGCGGCGGGCGTACCGACTACCGTTATTTCCTCGCCGAAGACCGCGCCATGGGTTATGCCCGTGAAGCGCTGCGTCAGGCACTGGTGAATCTGGAAGCGATTCCGGCACCGGCCGGCACCTTGCCGGTTGTTCTGGGTTCGGGCTGGTCCGGCGTGCTGCTGCACGAAGCGGTCGGCCACGGTCTGGAAGGCGATTTCAATCGCAAGGGCAGTTCCGCCTACAGCGGTCGCATGGGCGAAATGGTTGCATCCAAGCTTTGCACTATCGTCGATGACGGCACCCTGAGCGGTCGTCGCGGTTCCCTGAGCGTCGACGACGAAGGCACCCCGACCGAGTGCACTACGCTGATCGAAAACGGCGTGCTCAAGGGTTACATGCAGGACAAGCTCAATGCGCGGCTGATGGGCGTGGCCCGCACAGGCAACGGTCGTCGCGAATCCTACGCACACTTGCCGATGCCTCGGATGACCAACACTTACATGCTCGGCGGCCAGAGTGATCCGGCGGAAATCATCGCCTCGGTGAAGAAGGGCATCTACTGCGCCAACCTCGGCGGCGGTCAGGTCGACATCACCAGCGGCAAGTTCGTGTTCTCCACCAGCGAGGCTTACCTGATCGAAGACGGCAAGATCACCGCGCCGGTCAAAGGCGCAACGTTGATCGGCAACGGTCCGGAAGCGATGAGCCGGGTGTCGATGGTCGGTAACGATCTGGCGCTGGACAGCGGTGTGGGGACTTGCGGCAAGGATGGGCAGTCGGTGCCGGTGGGTGTCGGTCAGCCGACCCTGAAAATCGATGCGATCACCGTGGGTGGCACGGGCGCGTAAGAAGGGATGGAGCTTCGGGTGGCGCGCGGTGCGGCCACCCGGTGGCGAATATCAACGCAGACCGCGTTGAGTCTCGTCCAGCTCACGGATGTACTTGAAGATCTTGCGGCTCGAGGCAGGAGGTTTGTTTTGCGCAACCTCGTGCTGGGCCTGACGGATCAGGGAACGCAGTTGCTGGCGGTCGGCGTCCGGGTAATCGACGACGAATTTCTCCAGCACGGCATCGTCACCGGCGATCAGGCGGTCACGCCAGCGTTCGAGGTTGTGGAAACGCTCGTTGTACTGACGGGTAGAGGCATCGAGTTGATCGAGCAGGGTGAGAATCGCGTCAGTGTCCTGATCGCGCATCAGTTTGCCGATGAACTGCAAGTGCCGTTTACGCGCGATGTTCGCGGTGTGCTTGGGCGCATCGGCCAGGGCCCGGCGCAATGCGTCGGTCAATGGCAGTTTTGCCTGCAAGTCGGGCTTGAGCGTTGTAAGGCGCTCGCCAAGGTCAACCAGAGCATGCAGCTCGCGTTTGACCTGGGATTTGCTTTTTTCTCCCGTATCGAGGGAGTCGTCGTAAGAATCAACCATGGTGGCAGTCCGCAAAGAAACGCCGCCATGATAACCAGTCGGGGGCCGCTTGTCCGGCCCGGTCGCTCGAAGGCCCCAGCCGAAAGCAGAATTTGAGTGGAGATGAGCATGAGTGCAGTTGAAAGCGTCGGCCCACAGGCATTGCCGGCACTGCAGGAACAGGTCGAGCAGATCATCGCCGAAGCCAAGCGTCAGGGTGCCAGTGCCTGCGAAGTAGCGGTGTCGCTGGAGCAGGGACTGTCGACGTCGGTGCGTCAACGTGAAGTCGAAACCGTCGAGTTCAACCGCGATCAGGGTTTTGGCATCACGTTGTATGTCGGCCAGCGCAAGGGCTCGGCCAGCACCTCCGCCACCGGTCCGGATGCGATTCGCGAGACCGTTGCTGCGGCGCTGGCGATTGCCAAGCACACCTCCGAAGACGAAGCATCGGGGCTGGCCGATGCCGCCCTGATGGCCAGGGATATTCAGGATTTCGACCTGTTCCACCAATGGGACATCACTCCGGAGCAGGCCATCGAGAAGGCGTTGCTCTGCGAAGCCGCCGCGTTCGACGCCGATGCACGCATCAAGAATGCCGATGGCACCACGTTGAGCACCCATCAGGGCTGCCGCGTGTACGGCAACAGCCACGGTTTTATCGGCGGTTATGCGTCGACCCGACACAGCCTGAGCTGCGTGATGATCGCCGAGGCCGATGGCCAGATGCAGCGCGATTACTGGTATGACGTGAACCGTCAGGGCAGCTTGCTGGCGGATCCGGTGAGCATCGGCCAGCGCGCGGCACAGCGGGCAGCAAGCCGTCTGGGTGCGCGCCCGGTGCCGACCTGCGAAGTGCCGGTTTTGTTTTCGGCGGAACTGGCAGGTGGGTTGTTCGGCAGCTTCCTGTCGGCGATCTCCGGCGGAAGCCTGTACCGCAAATCGTCGTTCCTCGAAGGCACCCTGGGGCAGAAGCTGTTCCCGGAATGGCTGACCATCGACGAGCGCCCGCACCTGATGCGTGCCATGGGCAGTGCTTCCTACGATGGTGACGGCCTGGCGACCTATGCCAAACCGTTCGTCGAGAAAGGCGAGCTGGTTTCGTACATCCTTGGCACTTATTCCGGTCGCAAGCTCGGCATGCCAAGCACCGCCAACGCGGGCGGCGTGCATAACCTGTTCGTCACCCATGGCGATGAAGACCAGGCTGCCTTGCTGCGGCGCATGGGGCGTGGCCTGTTGGTCACCGAACTGATGGGCCATGGCCTGAACATGGTGACCGGTGATTACTCGCGCGGTGCGGCGGGTTTCTGGGTCGAGAACGGTGAGATCCAGTTCGCAGTGCAGGAAGTGACCATCGCCGGCAACATGCGCGACATGTTCAAGCAGATCGTCGCGGTCGGTAACGATCTGGAACTGCGCAGCAACATTCGCACCGGTTCGGTGTTGATCGAGAAGATGACGGTCGCGGGCAGCTAAGCCGCAGGCAGGTACAAAAAAGGCGCGCCACCCGATTGGGTGGCGCGCCTTTTTTTGTGTCTGCAAATCTTTTGGGCCGATCAGGCCAGCTAAAAAGCCACTCTTGTTTTGGTTCTCATTATCATCTAATAATAAATCTCATTATCGGATGAGCCCAGGATCATGAGTTCTGCCTTGCACGAGCAGCCGTACCTCGAAAGCTGGCGCTGGATGAGCCGCCAGATCCGTTGCGCGATGGATCCCGACGAACCGCGCCTGATCGAACACTACCTGGCCGAAGGTCGATACCTGGCCTGCTGCACGGCGACCTCGCCCTGGACGGTCGCCGAAACCTCTTTCCGTCTGCTGCTCGACACGGCCACCGACATCGCGTTGCCGTGGCACTGGCGCAGCCTCTGCCTCGATCAAGCCTGGCGCCCGCTGCGTGAAATGGAGCGCCTGTCACTGTGCAAATGCCGGCTCAAACGCTGGCAAAGCTACACCTGGCAGCTCGCCACCTGCGAGTTGCAACCCTCGATTCCTCTCATTGAATTAGTCCAAGGATTTACCGATGACCAAGACACGTATTGAGCGCGACAGCATGGGCGAACTGCAGGTGCCGGTGGACGCTCTCTACGGCGCGCAGACCCAGCGCGCAGTGGATAACTTCCCGATCAGCGGCAAACCGATGCCGACCCAGTTCATCCGCGCCCTGATTCTGGCGAAAGCGGCGGCCGCCCGCGCCAACGTCGAACTCAACCAGCTCAGCGCCGCGCAAGGCAAAGCCATCAGCGATGCCGCACAAGGTCTGCTGGAAGGCGACTTCATGCAGCATTTTCCGGTGGATATCTTCCAGACCGGCTCCGGCACCAGCTCCAACATGAACGCCAACGAAGTGATCGCCACCCTGGCCAGCCGTCTGCTCGAAGCGCCGGTGAACGCCAACGATCACGTCAACTGCGGGCAGAGCAGCAACGACATCATTCCGACCACCATCCACGTCAGCGCCGCGCTGGCCTTGCATGAACAACTGCTGCCAGCGCTGCTGCATCTGGTGCAAGTGATCGAACGCAAGTCAGAACAAGTCCATCACCACGTCAAGACCGGCCGCACCCACTTGATGGACGCCATGCCGGTGCGCATGAGCCAGGTGCTCAACGGTTGGGCGCAGCAGCTCAAAGCCAATATCGGTCACCTGCAGGATTTGCTGCCAAGCCTGCAATCCCTGGCCCAAGGCGGTACGGCGGTCGGCACCGGGATCAACGCGCATCCGGAATTCGCTGCGCGTTTCAGCCGCCAGCTCAGCCAGTTGACCAACGTCCAGTTCACGCCGGGCAAGGACCTATTCGCCCTGATCGGCTCGCAAGACAACGCTGTGGCCGTATCGGGTCAGCTCAAGGCCACGGCCGTGTCGCTGATGAAAATCGCCAACGACCTGCGCTGGATGAACTCCGGCCCGCTTGCAGGTCTCGGTGAAATCGAACTGGAAGGCCTGCAACCGGGCTCGTCGATCATGCCGGGCAAGGTCAATCCGGTGATTCCGGAAGCCACGGCCATGGTGGCTGCGCAAGTGATCGGCAACGATTCGGTGATCACCATCGCCGGTCAGTCGGGCAATTTCGAACTGAACGTGATGCTGCCGATCATCGCCCAGAATTTGCTGAGCAGTATCGAGTTGCTAGCCAACTCCAGCCGTCTGCTGGGCGACAAGGCGATTGCCAGCTTCAAAGTCAACGAGTCGCGCCTCAAGGAAGCGCTGTCGCGCAATCCGATTCTGGTCACAGCGCTCAACCCGATCATCGGTTACCAGAAAGCTGCCGAAATCGCCAAGCAGGCCTACAAACAGGGTCGCCCGGTGATCGACGTTGCGCTAGAACACACCGACCTGTCGCGCAGCCAGCTGGAAGAGTTGCTCAATCCCGAGAAGCTCACCGCCGGCGGCGTGTAAGCACCGCAACCGCTTTGGAGGTTCACCATGGAGCACTGGAAACGCACGATCGAACGGGCCAATCGCTGCTTCATGCTGGGCGAGCTGATCGATGCCCGCGAGGCTTACCTGCAAGCATTGGCCCTGGCGCAGGTGTTGTTCGAGCGCTGGGCCGATGCCGACGAAGCGGTGGCGGCCTGCGTCATCTCCCACCACAACCTGGCGGATCTGCATCTGCGCCTGAATCAACCGGAGGAGAGCGCCGAATACCTCTGCGCGATCCACCAGCGCCTGTTGCAGACCATGCAGGACGAGCGCCTGCGCCCGGCGCTGCGTGAAGCAGCCCTTCGCCAGAGCAGCAAGACCTACGTCGAGCTGCTCAATTTCATCAGCGAACACGGCGAATACCCGCGCACCCAGCGTTTGCTGCACCCGGATACCGGCAATGCGCGCCACGCGCCTGCCCCACATCACCATGGAGTCCATTGAAATGGCTTTTACCCTGCCAGCCTTGCCTTACGCCTATGACGCACTGGAGCCGCACATTGATGCGCAAACCATGGAGATCCACTACACCAAGCATCATCAGACCTACATCAATAACCTGAACGCTGCGGTCGAGGGCACCGAGTTCGCGGAATGGCCGGTGGAGAAACTGGTTGCCAGTGTCCAGCAACTGCCGGAAAAACTCCGCGCGGCGGTCATCAACCAGGGCGGCGGTCACGCCAACCATTCGCTGTTCTGGGAAGTGATGGTGCCCGGCGGTGGCGGTAAGCCGGACGGCGCGCTGGCCAAGGCGATCGATGAGCAACTGGGTGGCCTCGACAGCTTCAAGGACGCCTTCACCAAAGCCGCGCTGACCCGCTTCGGCAGTGGCTGGGCCTGGCTCAGCGTGACGCCGGACAAGAAACTGGTGGTGGAAAGCAGCGGCAATCAGGACAGCCCGCTGATGAACGGCAACACGCCGATTCTCGGCCTCGACGTGTGGGAGCACGCTTACTACCTGCGGTATCAGAACCGTCGGCCGGAATACATCAGCGCGTTTTACAACGTGATCAACTGGCCGGAAGTCGCTGCGCGCTATCAGGCCGCGCTGGTTTAAGTCTCCTATAAAAACAATCCAAGGCTGACTATGGGCACTGAAACACTGGCGATCGGAAGTGGGCGTATGTTTCGTTACGCAATTGGATCGCTATTGCTGTTGGCGGGCATGACTTTGCTGGTCGCCCACGGACTGGAATGGCTGAATCTGGAGCCGAGATTGTCGCGGGCATTGCAGGGCGGCGCGATTTGCGCCCTCGGCACCGCGCTCGGAGCGGTGCCGGTGCTGGTGATCCGCAACATGCCTCAGGCACTGGGCGATACGCTGCTGGGTTTTGGTGCCGGAGTGATGCTGGCCGCGACCGCGTTTTCGCTGATCGTGCCCGGGATTGCCGCTGCCGAAAGTCTGGGCCTGAGCCCATGGGGCGCCAGTGGCCTGATCTGTTTCGGCATCATGCTCGGCGCGTTCGGCCTGTATCTGGTTGATCGCCGGGTGTCGGGTGCCTCGCCGGAAATGCTCATCGGCACTGTCGAGCATCCGGTGATTCCGCCACGGATCTGGTTATTCGTGTTCGCCATCATTGCCCATAACATCCCGGAAGGTATGGCGGTCGGCGTCTCGGCTGGCGGTGGTATGCCGGACGCAGACAGTCTGGCGATGGGCATCGCCTTGCAGGATGTGCCGGAAGGGCTGGTGATTGCACTGGTGCTGGCTGGCGCCGGGATGTCGCGGGTCAAGGCGTTTTTGATTGGCGCGGCTTCAGGCTTGGTCGAGCCGGTGTTCGCGCTGCTCTGTGCGTGGTTGGTCAGTCTTGCCGAGTTATTGCTGCCCTTGGGCTTGGCGTTGGCGGCGGGTGCCATGCTGCTGGTGGTGACTCACGAGGTCATCCCGGAGTCGCGGCGCAATGGTCACGAGAAGCTGGCAAGCCTGGGATTGCTGATCGGCTTCTGTCTGATGATGGTGATGGATACGGCGTTGGGATGAGCCGGGAGGAGGGAGCATGCTCCCTCGCTTCAAGCGTTTTCAACCACCTTCGTCGAAGTAGTTGTTGATCAGGGTCACCAGCGCGTCCATGGCTTCCTGTTCCTGGTGGCCATCGGTACTCAGGTGGATCTTGGTGCCCTTGCCGGCTGCGAGCATCATCATCGCCATGATGCTTTTACCGTCAACCGTGGTTTCCGGGGTGCGGCCCACTCTGATCGTGCAATCGGGAAACTGGCCCGCCACTCCGACGAATTTTGCCGATGCGCGGGCGTGCAGGCCCAGCTTGTTGATGATTTCGATTTCACGAGCAGGCATCGCGGTGTGAATCCTTTAGCTGAGGTCGCGGTGGCGAACCTGGACGTTCTTCAGGGTCTTCTGCAGCGCCTGGCCAAGACGTTCGGTCAGGTAAACGGAACGGTGATGCCCGCCGGTGCAGCCGATGGCAATGGTGACGTAAGCGCGGTTGCTCGCCGCAAAGCGCGGCAACCATTTGTACAGATACGTGTAAATGTCCTGGTACATCTCCTCGACCTCCGGCTGCGCCGCCAGATATTCGGCGACCGGTTGATCGAGACCGGATTGCGCGCGCAGCTCCGGTTTCCAGTACGGGTTCGGCAGGCAGCGTACATCGAACACCAGATCCGCATCCACCGGCATGCCGCGTTTGAAACCGAACGACTCCACCAGAAACGCCGTGCCCGGCTCCGGCTGGTTGAGCAGTCGCAGTTTGATGGTGTCGCGTAGCTGGTACAGGTTGAGATTGGTGGTGTTGATTTTCAGGTCGGCGAGATCGGCAATGGGGCCGAGCAGGGCGCTTTCATCCTGAATGGCCTCTGCCAGCGAACGATTGGCGTTGCTCAGTGGGTGGCGGCGACGAGTTTCAGAGAAACGCTTGAGCAGCGTTTCTTCGTCGGCATCCAGGTACAGGACATCGCATTGAATATGCTTGGCACGTGCGTCCTCAAGCAATTCCGGAAATCGGGTCAGATGGCTCGGCAGATTGCGTGCATCGATCGAGACCGCAACCAGTGGCTGCGCCAGCTCGGTGTGAATCAGGGCGCGTTCGGCCAGCTCCGGCAGTAGACCGGCCGGCAGGTTATCGATGCAGTAGTAACCGTTGTCCTCAAGGACATCCAGGGCGGTACTTTTACCCGAGCCGGAACGGCCACTGACAATGATCAAGCGCATGGTTACGGCCTGTTCTGTTCTTCCAGTACAACCTGGTACAAGGCTTCGTTGCTTGGCGCGCTGCGCAGTCTGTCGCGCACGTCCTTGCGGTCGAGCATGCTGGCGATCTGGCGTAACAGCTCCAGGTGCGCATCGGTGGCGGCTTCCGGCACCAGCAGGACGAACAGCAGGTCCACAGGCGCGCCGTCGATAGCGTCGAAATCGATAGGAGCATCAAGGTGCATCAGCGCACTGATCGGCGCTTCGCAGCCCTTGAGGCGGCAGTGAGGAATGGCGATGCCGTTGCCAAAACCGGTGGAACCCAGTTTTTCACGGGCAATCAATGCCTCGAAGACATCTTGCATCTCCAGATCCGGGACTTCCCGGGCGATCAGGTTGGCAATTTGTTCGAGGGCTTTCTTTTTACTGCCGCCCGGCACGTTCACCAGGGAACGGCCGGGGGTCAGGATACTTTCAAGTCGGATCATGGGGGTGGGGGTTATCGACCGGTAGCGCCCTGAAGCAGGCTCTGGGTCTTTTCCTTATGCTTTTTGAGTTGTTTATCAAGCTTGTCGGTCAGCGCGTCGATCGCAGCGTACATATCGGTATGTTCCGCGTTTGCGACGACCTCGTTGCCGGGAATATGCAGCGTGGCTTCGATTTTCTGCTTCAGCTTTTCGACGCACATCGTGACTTGCACGTTGGTGATCTTGTCGAAATGTCCCTCAAGCCTCTTGAGCTTTTGCTCAACGTACTCACGGAGAGGTTGGGTAACTTCCAGTTGGTGTCCACTGATGTTGACTTGCATACAGCTTCTCCTTCGTTGCCAGTGCATAAAGCGGCAGGCCGAAGAGCCTGCCACTGGAACGCTGTAACGTGGCTTACATCAACCGCTTGCGTTCGCTCGAAGGCGCGATCCCGAGGGATTCGCGGTACTTGGCGACGGTGCGGCGAGCCACCTGAATGCCTTGTGCCTCCAGTAAACCAGCGATCTTGCTGTCACTCAACGGCTTTTTCTGATTTTCCGCGGCAACCAGTTTTTTGATGATCGCGCGGATCGCCGTGGACGAGCATTCACCGCCTTCGGAGGTGCTCACATGGCTGGAGAAAAAGTATTTCAGTTCATATATGCCCCGTGGGGTATGCATGAATTTTTGCGTGGTCACGCGGGAAATCGTCGACTCGTGCATGCCCACGGCTTCAGCGATGTCATGCAGCACCAGCGGCTTCATGGCTTCGTCGCCGTACTCCAGAAAGCCGCGCTGGTGCTCGACGATCTGGGTGGCCACTTTCATCAGGGTTTCGTTGCGGCTCTGCAGGCTCTTGATGAACCAGCGGGCTTCCTGCAACTGATTGCGCATGAAGGTGTTGTCGGCACTGGTGTCGGCGCGGCGCACGAAACCGGCGTACTGGGCGTTGACCCGCAGACGCGGCACCGACTCCTGATTCAGCTCGACCAGCCAGCGCTCGTTGTCCTTGCGCACGATGACGTCAGGCACCACGTACTCGGCTTCGGTGGATTCGATCTGCGAACCGGGGCGCGGGTTGAGGCTCTGCACCAGTTCGATGACTTGGCGCAGCTCGTCTTCCTTGAGCTTCATGCGGCGCATCAGCTGGCTGTAGTCGCGGCTGCCGAGCAGGTCAATGTAATCGGTGACCAGCCGCTTGGCCTCGGCCAGCCAAGGGGTCTTGGCCGACAGCTGGCGCAATTGCAGCAGCAGGCATTCGCCCAGATTGCGTGCGCCGATGCCGGCCGGTTCAAACTGCTGGATGCGGTGCAGGACGGCTTCGATCTCGTCCAGCTCGATGTCGAGTTCCGGATCAAAGGCGTCGAGGATTTCTTCGAGGGTTTCGTCGAGGTAGCCCTGATTGTTGATGCAATCGATCAGGGTGACGGCGATCAGGCGATCGGTGTCTGACATCGGTGCCAGGTTCAACTGCCACAGCAGGTGGCTTTGCAGGCTCTCGCCGGCGGAGGTGCGGGTGGTGAAGTCCCACTCGTCATCGTCGCTGCTCGGCAGGCTGCTGGCGCTGGTCTGATAGACGTCTTCCCAGGCGGTGTCGACGGGCAGTTCGTTGGGGATTCGCTCGTTCCATTCGCCGTCTTCGAGGTTATCGACTGTCGGCGCGGTCTCCTGATAGGAGGGTTCCTGGATCTCGGTGTTGGGCTTCTGTTCGGCGTTGTCGGCCATGGGATCGGAGTTGTCGAAGTCGTCGCCGTCTTCCTGGCGTTCGAGCATCGGATTGGATTCCAGAGCCTCCTGGATTTCCTGTTGCAGATCCAGGGTCGACAATTGGAGCAGGCGGATGGCCTGTTGCAGCTGCGGTGTCATCGTCAGCTGCTGGCCCATTCTCAAGACTAGCGATGGTTTCATGGCAGGGGCTTAACACCTTATTCGCCGGCGCTATGCGCCATCCACTACAGGGCGCCGGAGCGCCAAACTTAAGCAAATTATATGCCTGAAACTGTCGTGTTTGCCTAGAGCGCTGTAACAATAAAAGCGTATAAAAAGGCGCTTCAACGTTACAGCACCCGGACGGCTGGCCGAATGCCGTCGTGCTTACAGGCGGAACTCGTGACCCAGATAGACTTCCTTCACCAGATCGTTGGCGAGGATGGTCGCGGAGTCGCCTTCGGCGATCAACTGGCCGTCGTTGACGATGTAGGCGGTTTCACAGATATCCAACGTCTCACGCACGTTGTGGTCGGTGATCAGTACACCGATGCCCTTGGCCTTGAGGTGATGGATGATCTGCTTGATGTCGCCGACCGAGATTGGGTCGACACCGGCGAACGGTTCGTCGAGCAGGATGAACTTCGGTGCCGTGGCCAGTGCGCGGGCGATTTCCACGCGGCGGCGCTCACCACCGGACAGGCTCATGCCGAGGTTGTCGCGGATGTGGCTGATGTGGAATTCCTGCAGCAGGCTTTCCAGCTCCTTGCGACGGCCGGCCTTGTCGAGCTCCTGACGGGTCTCGAGGATGGCCATGATGTTGTCGGCCACCGACAGTTTGCGGAAGATCGACGCTTCTTGCGGCAGATAGCCGATACCGGCCTTGGCGCGACCGTGCATCGGCTGGTGGCTGACGTCGAGGTCGTCGATCAGTACGCGACCCTGATCAGCCTGAACCAGGCCGACGATCATGTAGAAGCAGGTGGTCTTGCCGGCGCCGTTCGGGCCGAGCAGGCCGACGATCTGACCACTGTCGATCGACAGGCTGACGTCGCGCACGACCTGGCGGCTTTTATAGGCCTTGGCCAGGTGCTGAGCTTTCAGAGTTGCCATTACTGGGTTTTCTCGTCGGTTTTCTTCTTCGGCTGGATCACCATGTCGATGCGCGGACGCGCTTCGGTGACCTTGCTGCCAGTGGCTCGACCGGCGCTGGCCAGTTTCTTCACCGTGTCATAGACGATTTTTTCGCCTTGAGTGACGTTGTTGTCTTTGTCGACGACCTTGGCCTTGTCGATCAGCACAACGCGGTTCTGCTGCGCGTGGTACTGAATGGTCACGCCGTAGCCCTGGACAGGTTTCGCGTCACCGGCAGTCTGCAACTGTTCGAAGTAGGCGAGGTTGCCCACCGAAGTCACGACGTCGATGTCGCCGTTGGGCGCGCGGGTCATGGTCACGGTGTTGCCTTTGACGATCATCGAACCCTGGGTGATGATCACGTCGCCTTTATAAGTGGCAACGCCGTTCTTGTCGTCCAGCTGGGCATCGTCGGCCTGAATGCGGATTGGCTGCTCTTGATCGTTCGGCAGAGCCCAGGCGCTCACGCTTCCCAGTGCTGCGCCCAGACTGAGCAAAATAGGGAGGGTTTTAACGAGCCTCATACTGTCCTCTTACGTTCGATAGCAGGTGTATCCTGCTTTCCTTCAAATACGCTTTCATTCCTACGCCAGTCGATACACCGCCAGCGCCGTCGATTCTAACGGGTTGCTGGGTCTGCGCATATTGCTGCTGCGGGAACACCGTCATGCGAGTGGAGGTGATCAGGGTGTCGCGGTTCTTTTCGTCGGTGCGCTTGACGCGTACCGAGTCGATCAGCTCGACCTCGGTGCCACCGGAGTTCACTTCACCGCGCTCACTGGTCACGTGCCATGGGAAGTCGGTGCCACGGAACATGTTCAGATCAGGCTTGGTGACCAGTGTAATGTCGGTCGCCTTGACGTGCTCAGCCTTGTCGGACGTCATTTCGTATTGCACTTTGCCGTCTTCGAGGTACTGGATCGTGTGGGTATTGGTCGCATACCAGTCGATCGGGCTTTCCTCTGCCGAGACCGGCGGCTTGTCGAGGAAGCGTTCCGGGCTGATGTTCCAGTAGCCGACCGCACCGAAAATCGCTGCGATGCAACCGAACAGCAGGATGTTGCGAAACTTTTTGCTAAACATGGTTGGACTCACAGGTACGCGTTGTTGGCGGCGTCGAGGCTGCCTTGGGCGCGCAGGATCAGTTCGCAGAATTCGCGGGCGGCACCTTCGCCGCCACGGGCCTGGGTCACGCCGTGAGCGTGTTCGCGTACAAAGGCGGCGGCGTTGGCTACGGCCATGCCCAGCCCCACACGGCGAATCACCGGCAGATCCGGCAGGTCGTCACCGAGATAGGCCACTTGTTCATAGCTTAGGCCCAGTTGCTCCAGAAGACCGTCGAGAACGACCAGTTTGTCTTCGCGGCCCTGAAACAGATGCGGGATCCCCAGGTTTTTTGCCCGACGCTCGACCACCGGGGTCTTGCGACCGCTGATGATGGCGGTCTGGACGCCGGCGTTCATCAGCATCTTGATGCCCTGGCCATCGAGTGTATTGAAAGTCTTGAACTCGCTGCCGTCTTCAAGAAAGTACAGGCGCCCGTCGGTGAGGACGCCATCGACGTCGAAAACCGCCAGTTTGATGGCTTTGCCGCGTTGCAGCAGATCGTTGCTCATTTACATCACTCCTGCGCGCAGCAGGTCGGAGAGGTTGAAGGCGCCAACCGGGCGATCTTCTTCATCCACGACAACCAGTGCGTTGATTCGGTGGTCTTCCATGATTTTCAGGGCTTCGGCGGCGAGCATCTCGGCGCGGGCGGTCTTGCCGTGCACGGTCATCACCTGGTCGATGGTGGCGCTGTGGATATCGATGCTGCGATCCAGGGTGCGGCGCAGGTCGCCGTCAGTGAAGATCCCGGCCAGTTTGCCGTCGGCTTCAAGAATGACGGTCATGCCCAGACCCTTGCGGGTCATCTCCATCAACGCGTCCTTGAGCAGGGTGCCGCGCTGTACTTGCGGCAGTTCCTGGCCGGCGTGCATGACATTTTCCACTTTCAGCAGCAGGCGTCGGCCCAGTGCGCCGCCCGGGTGGGAAAAGGCGAAATCTTCGGCAGTGAAGCCGCGCGCTTCCAGCAGCGCCACGGCCAGGGCGTCGCCCATGACCAGCGCGGCGGTGGTCGAGGAGGTCGGTGCCAGGTTCAGCGGGCAGGCTTCGTGCTCGACGTGAACGTTCAGGTTGACCTCGGCGGCCTTGGCCAGCGGCGATTGCGGGTTGCCGGTGACGCTGATCAGCTGGATGCCCAGGCGCTTGATCAGTGGCAGCAGGGTGACGATTTCGTTGGTGGAGCCAGAGTTCGACAGGGCCAGAATCACGTCGTCACGGGTGATCATGCCCATATCGCCGTGGCTGGCCTCGGCCGGGTGCACGAAAAACGCCGGGGTACCGGTACTCGCCAGGGTCGCGGCAATCTTGTTGCCGATGTGCCCGGACTTGCCCATGCCGACCACGACAACACGGCCCTTGCTGGCCAGAATCATCTCGCAAGCGCGTACGAAATCGGCGTCGATATGGGGCAACAAGCCTTGTACGGCTTCCACTTCGAGGCGGATGGTGCGTTGTGCCGATTGAATCAGGTCGCTGGTTTGGCTCATGTCAGAAATCGTATAGCCCGATGAAAAGGCGGCGATTATAGCGGTTATGTTGAAAAGCCTCACGCAAGTTCGTCGTGCTTTGTCATTCCTCGTTACCAAAACTCTGTAAATAAGGCTTCAAGCCCTTCAACTCGCCGAATGCGGGCCGGTGCAGGCCTTGGGCGCTTGCCCTTTGCAGTGATATAGTTCGCCGCCAGTTCGGCCTGCCCGGGATGTAGGGGCTTTCTTCCAGGAAGCCAGGCGTCCGAGTGAGAGGCTGCATCGCAAGGAGTTTAGATGAGTGCCGATAACGCCTACGCGGTCGAGCTGAAGGGAGTCTCCTTCAAGCGCGGTGCGCGGAGCATTTTCAATAACGTCGATATCCGCATCCCGCGCGGCAAGGTCACCGGCATCATGGGGCCTTCCGGGTGTGGCAAGACCACGCTGTTGCGCCTGATGGGCGCCCAGTTGCGGCCATCCAAGGGCGAGGTCTGGGTCAACGGCCAGAACCTGCCGAAGCTGTCGCGCAGCGATCTGTTCGATGCGCGCAAGCACATGGGCGTACTGTTTCAGAGCGGTGCGCTGTTCACCGATCTCGATGTGTTCGAGAACGTCGCCTTCCCGCTGCGTGTTCATACCGACCTGCCGGACGAGATGATCCGCGACATCGTGCTGCTCAAATTGCAGGCGGTGGGGCTGCGCGGTGCGATCGAACTGATGCCCGACGAGCTGTCCGGCGGCATGAAACGCCGTGTCGCACTGGCCCGGGCCATTGCCCTCGATCCGCAGATCCTCATGTACGACGAACCGTTCGTCGGCCAGGATCCGATCGCCATGGGTGTGCTGGTTCGCCTGATCCGTCTGCTCAACGATGCCCTGGGGATTACCAGCATCGTGGTGTCCCATGACCTCGCCGAAACTGCGAGCATCGCCGACTACATCTATGTGGTCGGTGATGGCCAGGTATTGGGGCAGGGCACGCCGGACGAACTGATGAGCTCGGACGATCCGCGTATCCGCCAGTTCATGACCGGTGAACCCGACGGCCCGGTGCCGTATCACTTTCCAGCGCCGGATTACCGCGCCGATCTTCTGGGGAAGCGCCGCTGATGCGCAGAATTACATTAATGGAGCGTGTGCGTCGTTTCGGCCTCGCCGGAATCGACAGCGTCGCAGTGTTCGGGCGTTCGACCCTGTTCCTGTTTCATGCCTTGCTCGGGCGTGGCGGCATCGGCGGCGGTTTTGGCCTGCTGGTCAAGCAGCTGCATTCCGTCGGCGTGATGTCGCTGGTGATCATCGTGGTGTCCGGGATCTTCATCGGCATGGTGCTGGCGCTGCAGGGCTTCAACATCCTTTCGAGCTATGGCTCGGAGCAGGCTGTCGGCCAGATGGTGGCACTGACCCTGTTGCGTGAGCTGGGGCCGGTGGTGACTGCGCTGTTGTTCGCCGGGCGTGCAGGTTCGGCGCTGACGGCGGAAATCGGCAACATGAAATCCACCGAACAGTTGTCCAGCCTGGAAATGATCGGGGTCGACCCGCTCAAATACATTATTGCCCCGCGTCTGTGGGCCGGCTTCATTTCCCTGCCGGTGCTGGCGATGATCTTCAGCGTGGTCGGCATCTGGGGCGGTTCGTGGGTCGCCGTCGACTGGCTTGGCGTCTACGAAGGCTCCTACTGGTCGAACATGCAGAACAGCGTGAGCTTCGGTGACGATGTGCTCAACGGCATCATCAAAAGTGCAGTATTCGCTTTTGTCGTCACCTGGATCGCCGTATTTCAAGGCTATGACTGCGAACCCACTTCCGAGGGGATCAGCCGTGCCACCACCAAGACCGTGGTTTACGCCTCGCTGGCAGTACTCGGCCTGGACTTTATTCTGACCGCTTTGATGTTTGGAGATTTCTGATGCAAAACCGCACCCTGGAAATCGGTGTCGGCCTGTTCCTGCTGGCAGGGATCCTGGCCTTGTTGCTGCTCGCCCTGCGGGTCAGTGGCCTGTCTCCGACTTCGACCACCGATACCTACAAGCTTTACGCCTATTTCGACAATATTGCCGGTTTGACGGTCAGAGCCAAAGTGACCATGGCGGGTGTGACCATCGGCAAGGTCACCGCGATCGATCTGGACCGCGACAGCTTCACCGGTCGGGTGACCCTGCAAGTGGATAAAAGCGTCGACAACCTGCCGACCGACTCCACAGCATCTATCCTGACAGCGGGTCTGCTGGGCGAGAAATACATCGGTATCAGCGTGGGCGGGGAAGACACCCGCCTGAAGGATGGTGGAACCATCCACGACACGCAGTCGTCTCTGGTACTGGAAGACCTGATCGGTAAATTCCTGCTCAATACCGTTAGCAAAGACGCCAAATGAGGAGCTTTTGAATGATCTCTACCTTGCGACGTGGCCTGTTGGTGTTGCTTGCGGCACTGCCGCTGGTGGCTAACGCCGTGGCGGCACAATCGGCGCACGATCTGGTTCAGGACACCACAAACCGGATGCTCGCCGATCTGTCGGCCAATAAAGAGAAGTACAAGCAGGATCCGCAGGACTTCTACACCGCGTTGAACACCATCGTCGGGCCGGTCGTGGATGCCGAGGGCATTTCCAAGAGCATCATGACGGTCAAGTATTCGCGCAAGGCAACCCCGGCGCAGATGAAGACCTTCGAGGAAAACTTCAAGCGCGGCCTGTTCCAGTTCTACGGCAATGCGCTGCTCGAGTACAACAACCAGGGCATCACCGTCGATGCGCCCAAGGATGAGTCGGGCGACCGCACCAGCGTCGGCATGACCGTCAAGGGCAACAACGGCGCGATCTATCCGGTGTCGTACACCCTGGAGAAGATCAACGGCGAGTGGAAACTGCGTAACGTGATCATCAACGGCATCAACATCGGCAAGCTGTTCCGTGACCAGTTCGCCGACGCCATGCAGCGCAATGGCAACGACCTGGACAAGACCATCAACGGCTGGGCCGGTGAAGTCGCCAAGGCCAAGCAGTCGGCCGAGCAGAACGAGAAGCCTGCCCAATGACCGAGTCGGCCATTCGTCTGGACGAAGCCAGTGAGCTGCAGCTCAGTGGCGTGCTGGATTACCGCACCGGACCTGATCTGCGCGAGCAGGGCCGGGCGCTGATCAAGTCGTGCAATGCCCCGGCATTGGTGATCGATTGCTCGGCGGTGGAGAAGTCCAGCAGCGTCGGTCTGTCGCTGCTGCTGTGCTTCATTCGCGATGCAAAGGCCGCCGGTAAGGCGGTCAGCATCCGCGGGATGCCCGAAGACATGCGCGAAATTGCTCAGGTCAGCGAACTGACCGAGCTGTTGGCGCAACCCTGAACCCGCATCTATAGAGAAGCCCCCCGTCAGAGTCCTGCGTAGCGGGGTTCGCAGGCGCGGGGCTTTTTTGTATGATGTCCGACCCGTGCGCACAGGGCGCCGATTGAGGTTGAGCATGCAGGCCGTAGAAGTGAAGAGCTTCCTTGAAGGAAAGCTGCCAGGAACGCTGGTGGAAGTTGAAGGCGAAGGCTGCAACTTTCAGCTGAACGTGATTAGTGATGAACTGGCGGCGTTGAGCCCGGTCAAGCGTCAGCAAAGCATCTATGCCCATTTGAACCCTTGGATCGCCGATGGCAGCATCCACGCGGTCACTATGAAATTTTTCAGCAGCGCGGCCTGGGCCGAGCGCACCTGAGCCCTAGGGCGTCGAGATTCTTATGGATAAATTGATTATTACCGGTGGCGCTCGTCTTGATGGCGAGATCCGCATCTCCGGGGCGAAGAACTCCGCCCTGCCGATCCTGGCTGCCACTCTGCTGTGCGATGGCCCGGTTACCGTTGGCAACCTGCCGCACCTGCACGACATCACCACCATGATCGAGCTGTTCGGTCGCATGGGCATCGAGCCTGTGATCGACGAGAAGCTCAGCGTCGAAATCGACCCGCGCACCATCAAGACCCTGATCGCTCCGTACGAACTGGTGAAAACCATGCGTGCCTCGATCCTGGTGCTGGGCCCGATGGTCGCGCGTTTCGGTGAAGCCGAAGTCGCACTGCCTGGCGGTTGCGCCATCGGTTCGCGTCCGGTCGACCTGCACATCCGTGGCCTGGAAGCCATGGGCGCGGTCATCGACGTCGAAGGCGGCTACATCAAGGCCAAGGCGCCTGAAGGCGGCCTGCGCGGCGCGCACTTCTTCTTCGATACCGTCAGCGTGACCGGTACCGAGAACATCATGATGGCCGCCGCTCTGGCCAAAGGCCGCAGCGTGTTGCAGAACGCCGCCCGTGAACCTGAAGTGGTCGACCTGGCGAACTTCCTCAACGCCATGGGCGCCAAGGTGTCCGGTGCTGGCACCGACACCATCACCATCGATGGCGTCGAGCGTCTGGGTTCGGCTTTCTACAAAGTCATGCCTGACCGCATCGAAACCGGCACCTACCTGGTGGCCGCTGCGGTCACCGGTGGCCGCGTGAAGGTCAAGGACACCGATCCGACCATTCTCGAAGCCGTTCTGGAAAAACTCCGTGAAGCCGGCGCAGAAATCACCTGTGGTGAGGACTGGATCGAGCTGAACATGCACGGCAAACGCCCGAAAGCGGTCAACGTGCGCACTGCGCCGTACCCGGCGTTCCCGACCGACATGCAGGCGCAGTTCATTTCGCTCAACGCCATTGCCGAAGGTACTGGCGCGGTCATCGAGACGATCTTCGAAAACCGCTTCATGCACGTGTACGAACTGCACCGCATGGGCGCGCACATCCAGGTCGAAGGCAATACCGCCATCGTGACCGGCATCGAAACACTCAAGGGCGCGCCAGTGATGGCAACCGACCTGCGTGCTTCGGCGAGCCTGGTGATTTCGGCGCTGGTGGCACAGGGCGATACCCTGATCGACCGCATCTACCACATCGACCGTGGTTACGAGTGCATCGAGGAAAAACTGCAGATGCTGGGCGCCAAGATCCGTCGCGTTCCGGGCTGATCGCTGCATCTGGACACAGGGAAGTGTCCGTTGAATTCGTTTTGATCGGGGGTGGCAACGCCCTCGAAGTATGTCCGGCGCCGATTGCGACCGGACATGAGTACCTTGATAAGGACTGACGTTTCCCATGTTGACCATCGCACTGTCCAAGGGCCGCATCCTTGACGACACCCTGCCGCTTCTCGCCGAAGCGGGCATCGTGCCGACCGAGAATCCGGACAAGAGCCGCAAGCTGATCATCCCCACGACCCAGGAAGACGTTCGCCTGTTGATCGTGCGGGCCACCGACGTGCCGACCTATGTCGAGCATGGCGCGGCCGACCTCGGCGTTGCCGGTAAAGACGTGCTGATGGAATACACCGGCCAGGGCCTGTACGAGCCGCTGGATCTGCAGATTGCCCAGTGCAAGCTGATGACCGCCGGCAAGGTCGGCGCGGTCGAGCCCAAGGGCCGCCTGCGTGTCGCCACCAAATTCGTCAACGTTGCCAAGCGTTACTACGCCGAGCAGGGCCGTCAGGTCGACATCATCAAGCTGTACGGCTCGATGGAACTGGCGCCACTGATCGGCCTGGCCGACAAGATCATCGACGTGGTCGACACCGGCAACACCCTGCGTGCCAACGGCCTGGAACCCCAGGAACTGATCGCCACGATCAGCTCGCGTCTGGTGGTCAATAAAGCTTCGATGAAAATGCAACACGCCCGAATCCAGGCGTTGATCGACACCCTGCGTCAAGCAGTGGAGTCGCGACACCGCGGCTGATTTACCTGCGCGACCTTCAGGTTGCGCCGTCTATCCGCCTCATAGCCAGAATCTCAGGTGCCCAAGCGGATCGAATGGTAGTTTCGGGCGCCTGAGTTTTTGCCATTCCTATGAGGCTCTCGCTATGACCGCACCGACTGCAATTCGCCGACTCAACGCTGCTGACCCGGATTTCGCGCATCATCTGGATCATCTGCTGAGCTGGGAAAGTGTGTCTGACGACTCGGTCAATCAGCGGGTGCTGGACATCATCAAGGCTGTGCGCGAGCGCGGTGACGCGGCGCTGGTCGAGTTCACCCAGAAATTCGATGGCCTCGAAGTCGCTTCGATGGCGGACCTGATCCTGCCGCGCGAGCGTCTGGAGCTGGCCCTGACCCGCATCACTGTCCCGCAACGCGAAGCGCTGGAAAAAGCCGCCGCTCGCGTGCGCAGCTATCACGAAAAACAGAAGCAGGATTCCTGGAGCTACACCGAAGCCGACGGCACGGTGCTGGGCCAGAAAGTCACGCCACTGGATCGCGCCGGTCTGTATGTGCCGGGCGGCAAGGCGTCGTACCCGTCGTCGGTGTTGATGAACGCGATTCCGGCCAAGGTCGCCGGCGTGACCGAAGTGGTCATGGTGGTGCCGACCCCGCGCGGTGAAGTCAACGAGCTGGTGCTGGCGGCGGCGTGCATCGCCGGCGTCGACCGGGTGTTCACCATCGGTGGTGCTCAAGCCGTTGCCGCGTTGGCCTATGGCACCGAAAGCGTGCCGCAGGTGGACAAGGTCGTCGGCCCGGGCAACATCTATGTCGCCACGGCCAAGCGTCACGTGTTCGGTCAGGTCGGCATCGACATGATCGCCGGCCCGTCGGAAATCCTCGTGGTGTGCGACGGCCAGACTGATCCGGACTGGATCGCCATGGACCTGTTCTCCCAGGCCGAGCACGACGAAGACGCCCAGGCGATTCTGGTCAGCCCGGACGCCGAGTTCCTCGACAAGGTCGCCGCGAGCATCGACAAATTGCTGCCGACCATGGATCGCGCAACCATCATCGAAACCTCGATCAACGGCCGTGGTGCCCTGATTCACGTGCGCGACATGGCGCAGGCCATCGAAGTCGCCAACCGCATTGCTCCGGAGCACCTTGAACTGTCGGTCGCCGACCCGCAGGCCTGGCTGCCGCAGATCCGCCACGCCGGCGCGATCTTCATGGGTCGCCACACCTCCGAAGCGCTGGGCGACTACTGCGCAGGTCCGAACCACGTGTTGCCGACGTCCGGCACCGCGCGTTTCTCTTCGCCGCTGGGCGTGTATGACTTCCAGAAACGTTCGTCGATCATCTTCTGCTCCGAGGCCGGTGCTTCCGAGCTGGGCAAGACTGCATCGATCCTGGCCCGTGGCGAATCGCTGAGCGCCCACGCGCGCAGCGCCGAATACCGTATCAAAGACGACGTGAAGGGGAACTGAACATGAGTAAATTCTGGAGCCCGTTCGTCAAGGATCTGGTGCCGTATGTGCCGGGCGAGCAGCCGAAGCTGACCCGTCTGGTCAAACTCAACACCAACGAAAACCCGTACGGTCCGTCGCCAAAAGCCCTGGCGGCGATGCAGACCGAACTCAACGACAACCTGCGTCTGTACCCGGATCCGAACAGCGATCTGCTGAAAAACGCCGTCGCCAAGTACTACGGCGTGCAGAGCAATCAAGTGTTCCTCGGCAACGGTTCGGACGAAGTGCTGGCGCACATCTTCCATGGCCTGCTGCAACACGATCAGCCGATCCTGTTCCCGGACATCAGCTACAGCTTCTATCCGGTTTACTGCGGCCTTTACGGCATCGATTTCGATGCGGTGCCGCTGGATGCGCAGTTCCAGATCAACCCGGCGGACTACGCCAAGCCGAACGGCGGGATCATCTTCCCGAATCCGAACGCACCAACCGGTTGCCTGCTGGCACTGGAAGCGGTCGAGCAGATCCTCAAGGCCAGCCCGGATTCGGTGGTGGTGGTCGACGAGGCCTACATCGACTTCGGCGGCGAGACCGCGATCAGCCTGGTGGACCGTTATCCGAACCTGCTGGTCACCCAGACCCTGTCCAAGTCCCGTTCGCTGGCGGGCCTGCGGGTCGGTCTGGCGGTCGGCCATCCGGACCTGGTCGAGGCGCTGGAGCGGATCAAGAACAGCTTCAACTCCTACCCGATCGATCGCATGGCGAATGTCGGCGCGGCGGCTGCGTTCGAAGATCGCGAGTACTTCGACAAGACCTGCGCACTGGTGATCGAGAGTCGCGAATGGGTGGTTGCGCAGTTGCAGGCCAAGGGCTTTGAAGTGCTGCCGTCGGCCGCGAACTTCATCTTCGCCCGGCATCCACAACACGATGCGGCGGGGCTGGCAGCCAAACTGCGTGAACAGGGCGTGATCGTGCGCCACTTCAAGCAGGAGCGGATTGCCCAGTTCCTGCGGATCTCGATCGGCACGCCGGAACAGAATCAGGCTTTGATCGACGGCCTAGGGCAGTTGTGATCGATGAATGAATATAGTTCCCACTTCGTGGGTGGGAACTATAAAGTTTGGTTTTAAGGTTTGCTGGCTTTAAACTCAATGGTGATTTTATCATTTCGTGCTTCGATAATAAATTTTGCGTTTCCCTCAATGGTTTTATTATCGTCTGAGAGAGTGACGTTCATGTTTCCTTTTTCTGGTAAATATTGGGTGCCACTTTCATCCTGATAGAGCCATGCCGTGAAGGAACCAGGGAAGTCGTCCATGTACTTGAGGGTGTGGCTGCCGGGCTTGAGTGTTGTCGGACATGAGATATTAATTAACTGATTACCGTCAAGCGCCTTGCCTAAGATCGTACTCTTTATAGGTGAGTGATGAAAAAATATAATTGTGCATTCGATTTTTGCGTCATTGTTCAGCTGGAAACTCATTGTGCCGAAGCTTTTAGCGGTTGATGCATTCTTTGCGGTTATTTGATTATTCACAATAGTTGCCTCTTTCTTTGGGTTAAGTGTCGAGGCTCGATTCTAGAATATGGTTTTCAATCAATACACCTGTCATATCTGACAGTTCTTTAGAGCTTCTGGATATGATGGTTATCTCGTTATTTACTAATGAATCTGTTGATACATTGGAAGCCGAAGGAGCAAGCAGCTTCTGAGCGTGCGTCATCACTCGGCGCGGGAGCTCACTGAACCTGCGCGTTCTAGAACAAGCCTGCTTCTCTTGGCGATTATTCTTCTTTGTCCTGTACCGGAGCCGGCGGCGGGCGCAGACCGATTTCAGCGGTCAGCTTCAACTCCTTGCCATTGCGCATCACTTGAATCGTGACCTTGTCGGTCGGGTTGATCCGCGCCACCTGGTTCATCGACTCGAGGCCATCACCGGCCGGTTCGCCTTCGATGCTCAGAATCAAGCCACCCAGTTGCAGGCCAAGGGCTTCGAAGTGCTGCCGTCGGCCGCGAACTTCATCTTCGCCCGGCATCCGCAACACGATGCGGCGGGGCTGGCGGCCAAACTGCGTGAACAGGGCGTGATCGTGCGCCACTTCAAGCAGGAGCGGATTGCCCAGTTCCTGCGGATCTCGATCGGCACGCCGGAGCAGAATCAGGCGTTGATCGACGGTCTGGGCGAACTCTGAAACGACGCTGATCCCTGTGGGTTTTGTCCCGCAGGGATCAGCGCTGGTTTATTCGTGATGCGGTTCGCCAAGGAACGTCAACGAACTGAACAACCCCCGACTGCTCACCTCTGCACTGTCCTTCACCGGCACTTCCACCTGCGCCGCAATCACATTCAATCCCTCATTACGCACCAGCACCTGAGCGCGGCCGTCCTTGTCGGTTTCAGTGCTCAAGGTATTCGGCGCGCTGCGGTAGTCACCGATCAACTTCACGCCCGCTGCCGGTTTGCCATCCAGCAACACCCGCACCGGCAATGACTTTCCCGGCCCGACGGTCAGAGGATCGACCTCCGGCAAAATCAGCAATTTGATCTGATCCAGTTTGGGCAGCTTCGCTCCCGGCTGATAGATCGCCAGGCTGTACTTGAGGGTCTCGGTCGACTCGATGGCGCCCGGTACTTTGCTACGCCCCTCGTTGACCCATTTCTTGTCGGCGGTTTGCGACCACATGCCATTGTTCAGGGCCACGGCCATCACCGCCGGCGGTTTCAACGGTTGCAGGCGGGCGTGATCCGCCAGGCGCTGCACACTGACGGGAATCATCTTGCCGCTCGCGTCAAAGGCCCACGCCCCGCTGACTTTCTGCGGTTTGAACGCATTGTCCTCGGCACCGTGGCCGTAGACGACTTCGATATTGCCGCGTCGTTGTTCGGTCCACAAACCATGGGCCGAGGCGTGAGTGGCGAACAGCGCGGCGATGAGCAGCAGGGATTTGCCGTATTGCATGGTGACGTCCTTTTACAGGTTGAGTGTCAGGCTGACCGTGAAATTGCGCGGCTCGCCGGGGTTGACCCAATAGTTGCTGTACGAGCGCTCGTAATACTTTTCGTCGAACAGGTTGTTCAGGTTCAGTCCGACGGTGATGTTGTCGCTGGCCTTGTAATGGGCCAGCAGGTCGACCGTGTGATAGGCCGGCAGCTCGAAATCGCTGCCGGACTCACCTGAGCGGTCGCCGACGTAGGTGAATGCCGCGCCAATATCCGAGCCGCGCAAGCGGCCGTCCTGAAACTCGTAGACACCCAGCAGGCTGCCGCTGCGTTTGGCCACTCCGAGGATGCGGCTACCGGCAGGAATCGCGGCATCACCCTTGGTGACTTCGGCGTCGATCCAGGCGAAGGCTCCGATCACCCTGACGGCGTCGGTGACTTGCCCGGTGACTTGCAGATCGAAACCCCGGCTGCGGGCCTTGCCCATGGCGCGGCTGGTGTCGGTGCCCGGGTCGAGGGCGAGGACGTTTTCCTTGTCGATATGGAAGAAGGCGAGGGTGCTGCTTAACCGTTCGTCGAACAGCTCGTTCTTGATGCCGATTTCGTAACCCACGCCTTCTTCCGGATCGAAGGATTTGCCAGCCGCATCGAGGCCGTTGTTCGGTTTGAATGAGGTCGAGGCGTTGGCGAACAGGCCGGTGTCCGGGGTCAGTTGATAGAGCAGGCCGGCACGTTGAGTGAGCGCATCGTGGGTCTGACGACTGGTGCTGTTGCGGCTGTGGTCATCGATGTTTTGCTCAAAGTGCTCGAAGCGCGCTCCGATCATCCCGCGCAGTTTTTCGCTGAAGACGATTTGATCCTGCAGGTTCAGCGCATGGCTTTCGACGTGTTCGAAGAAGTCTGTGCCGGAGCGTGCACCGTTGGGCTTGGGTTGGCCGTACACCGGGTTATAGATATCGATGGCGTAAGGCCCGCCGGCGATGGTAGTGACGCGCTCGTTCTTGCGGAAGTTCTCGTACTCGCTGCCGATCAGCAGTTCGTGCTGCCAGGTGCCGAGGTCGAACAGACCGCGCAGTTCCAGTTGGGTGATGCTGTCGTGCCAATTGGTATCGCGTTCGCGATAGCGGCGGTTGACGGTGTGGCCATCGGCATTCAAAGGACGGTTTTCGGAGGCGAAACCCCAGAGTTTGCCTTCCTTGTAATGGCTGGCCAGGCGCAGTTTCCAGGCATCGTTGAGGTGGTGCTCAAGCGTGGCTTGCAGTCTGTTGTTGTGGTTGTCGATGTTGCCGTCGTTCGGTTCGCCCAGGAATTTCGAGCGCGAGACGCCGCTCCATTTATTGTTTGGCGCAACGATGCCGCGGTCGAAGGTCGAGCTATGACGCACGAATTCGCTCTCCACCAACAGGCTGGTGTCCGGGTTCAACTGCCAACTGAAGGAAGGGGCGACGAATACGCGTTTACTGTCGACGTGGTCGCTAAAACTGTTGTTGTCCTCGACCGCGAGGTTGATTCGCGACAGCACATCACCCTGATCATCCAGCGGCGTGTTGACGTCCAGCGCGGTGCGATAACGATCCCAACTGCCGGCACTGGTTTGCAGGGTAGTGAACGCTTCGGGCTGCGGTTTCTTGGTGACGATGTTCACCGTGCCACCCGGATCACCTCGGCCGTACAGGCTGGCGGCCGGTCCTTTGAGCACTTCGATGCGCTCGATGTTGGCGGCGTCGGGTGTGCTCGGGTAACCACGGTTGGCGCTGAAGCCGTCCTGGTAAAACTCGGAAGTGGTGAAGCCGCGCACGCTGTATTCGTAAAGCGTCAGACCGCCGAAGCTGTTTTGCTTTGAAACGCCACCGGCGAAATCCAACGCACGTTCGACGCTGGTGCTGCCCAGATCCTTCAGTACGCTGGCGGGCACCACGCTGATGGCCTGCGGAATATCGCGGATCGCGGTGTCGGTTTTGGTGGCGCTGGACGAGCGCGTGGCTCGATAGCCTTTGACCGGACCGCTAGTGGATTCGTAATCGGAGGTGACACTGATGGCGTCGAGTTCGAGCGTTTGCGGTTCATCGGCAAACACGGGATCGCCAAGCAGGCCAAGGGTCAGGCCGAGGAGGGAGGCCTTTTTTCGAGATGACATGTTATGTTGTTCCAATGTGCCAATTGAAACAATATAACATGCCTGTTGAGAATATCTGTTATTCGCGCCAATGGCGCGAACAAAGTCTTACTCTTCTTTTTCCTGCACCGGCGCCGGGGGCGGGCGCAGACCGATTTCAGCGGTCAGCTTCAACTGCTTACCATTGCGCATCACTTGAATCGTGACCTTGTCGGTCGGTTTGATCCGCGCCACCTGGTTCATCGACTCGAGGCCATTACCGGCCGGTTCGCCTTCGATGCTCAGAATCACGCCACCCAGTTGATAGCTTTGTTCTTGAACAGACTTATTCGAGACGTTTTTGGGCTTTGAATGTAATTTTTGCAACATCGCCGCTCTCGAAAATCATTTCAATGGTTGCGTCAATACTTCTGTAACCAGTTGAGAATGTTCCGGTGGTCGAGCCGGTTCTAGGATAGTGCAGTTTATTTTTGTACTTTAAAGCCCAGCCAAAGTGATGGGCTGTAACGCCGCGTTCGTAAAACTGTTGAAAGTTGTATTGTGTGTTAGCAAGCAGGCTAACGACAAAGACATCATTGTCTGTCCCACCCCCAGGTGAGCCGTCAGCCGGTTTTATGTAGTTTGCGATCATCTGGCCTTTATCAAAGAAAACAATCTTCGACGTAAGTATTTTGCCTTGCCAATCGATATTGGCCTCCCCAATGTCGAAGCTAGTTTGATACTCGCTGTCTGGTAAATTTGCTAAATCGTAAGCTTGTTGAGTTGTCATGATTCTTCCTTTCAGAAACGAAGTTTGATTGGATCAAACTCAACGCTCTGTGGCCGAGTTGCGGAAGCTCAACATTAATAGACGGACGAACTGAGCTCACCTGTCATATCTGACAGGTGAGCTAGATTCATTGGTTTGGAGAGTTATCGCGAACGCAATCAATCGACATTCAGACATATTGCATGTCTGGGTGAGGGAGCGGCGCGAACGTCGCCGCTCTCAGAGTCATTTGTGGCGAGTCTTACTCTTCTTTTTCCTTCACCGGCGCCGGCGGCGGGCGCAGACCGATCTCGGCGGTCAGCTTCAACTCCTTGCCATTGCGCATCACCTGAATCGTGACTTTGTCGGTCGGTTTGATCCGCGCCACCTGGTTCATCGACTTGCGGCCATCACCGGCCGGTTCGCCGTCGATGCTCAGGATTACGTCACCCAGTTGCAGGCCGGCCTTCTGGGCCGGGCCGTCGCGGAAAATCCCCGCCACCACGATCCCCGGACGCCCGGACAGGCCAAACGACTCGGCCAGTTCCTGGGTCAGTGGTTGCACTTCAATGCCCAGCCAGCCGCGAATGACCTGACCGTGCTCGATGATCGACTTCATTACTTCCATCGCCAGCTTCACCGGAATCGCGAAGCCGATGCCTTGCGAGCCGCCGGACTTGGAGAAGATCGCGGTGTTGATGCCGGTGAGGTTGCCGTTGGCGTCGACCAACGCACCACCGGAGTTGCCCGGGTTGATCGCCGCGTCGGTCTGGATGAAGTCTTCGTAGTTGTTCAGGCCCAGCTGGTTGCGGCCGGTGGCGCTGATGATGCCCATGGTCACGGTCTGGCCGACGCCGAACGGGTTGCCGATGGCCAGCGCGACGTCGCCGATGCGGATGTTGTCGGAACGGCCGACGGTGATCGAAGGCAGGGTTTTCAGGTCGATTTTCAGGACCGCGAGGTCGGTTTCCGGGTCGCTGCCGATCACTCGGGCCAGGGTTTCGCGACCGTCCTTGAGCGCCACGACGATCTGGTCGGCGCCGCTGGTGACGTGGTTGTTGGTCAGGATGTAGCCTTCCGGGCTCATGATCACGCCGGAGCCGAGGCTGGATTCCATGCGCTTCTGCTTCGGCGAATTGTCACCGAAGAAACGGCGGAACTGCGGGTCTTCGAACAGCGGATGGCTTGGCTTGTTGATGACTTTGGTGGTGTAGAGATTGACCACCGACGGCGCGGCGATGCTCACCGCGTCGGCATAGGACACCGGCCCCTGCTGCACGCTGGTGGTCTGCGGGGCCTGTTGCAGGTTGACGTCGAGGCTCGGAAGCCCGACCCACTGCGGGTAACGCTGAATAATCAACAGAGCGATAAGCACGCCGGCCAACAGCGGCCAGCCAAAAAAACGCAGCGCCTTGAGCATTAAGCACGTCCTGGAAAAGTTGCAGGCGGGGTCAGACCGCCCATAATGTCGCGCATTATACGAGGCCGCGCGTGCCTCTGAACGGGATATTTAGGAGTCTTTCATGGCCGTCGCCCTGAGCACCCTGGTCGAAGAAGCCGACCGTTACCTCGGCAGTGCGAAAATTGCCGATTATTGCCCCAACGGCCTGCAGGTCGAGGGTCGCCCGCAAGTGATGCGCATCGTTAGCGGCGTCACCGCCAGCCAGGCGTTGCTCGATGCCGCCGTCGAGGCCGAAGCCGATCTGGTGCTGGTGCATCACGGTTATTTCTGGAAGGGCGAGAACCCGTGCATTACCGGCATGAAGCAGCGCCGTCTGAAGACGCTGCTCAAGCACGACATCAGTCTGCTCGGTTATCACCTGCCGCTGGATCTGCATCCGGACGTCGGCAATAACGTGCAGTTGGCCCGTCAGTTGGACATCACTGTCGAAGGGCCGCTGGATCCGGACAACCTGAAGATTGTCGGCCTGGTTGGTTCGCTGAGCGAGCCGATGACCCCGCGTGACTTCGCCCGCAAAGTGCAGGAAGTCATGGGCCGCGAGCCACTGCTGGTCGAAGGCAGCGCGATGATCCGTCGGGTCGGCTGGTGCACCGGTGGCGGGCAGGGTTACATCGACAACGCCATCGCGGCCGGCGTCGATCTGTTCCTCAGCGGCGAAGCCTCCGAGCAGACATTCCACAGCGCCCGTGAAAACGACATCAGCTTCATTGCCGCCGGCCACCACGCCACCGAACGCTATGGCGTGCAGGCGCTGGGTGACTATCTGGCGAAGCGTTTTGCCCTCGAGCATATCTTCATCGACTGCCCGAATCCGATCTGACTTTTGCCTGAAAGCACCCGAACGGGCGGGCATATTCATATACCCTTTCGATCTAGTTGGCGTCCTGATTAGAAGAGGTCGCTGTGCTAGGATTCCTCGCTCGAACACGGCCCGCTGGCCGTTCATAAGAAAGCTTTCGTGAGTAGCCATGGTCGACAAACTGACGCATCTGAAACAGCTGGAGGCGGAAAGCATCCACATCATCCGCGAGGTGGCCGCCGAGTTCGACAACCCGGTGATGCTGTACTCCATCGGTAAAGACTCCGCCGTGATGCTGCATCTGGCACGCAAGGCGTTCTTCCCGGGCAAACTGCCGTTTCCGGTGATGCACGTCGACACCCGCTGGAAATTCCAGGAAATGTACAAGTTCCGCGACAAGATGGTCGAAGAACTGGGCCTGGACCTGATCACCCACATCAACCCCGATGGCGTGGCGCAGAACATCAACCCGTTCACCCACGGCAGCGCCAAGCACACCGACATCATGAAGACCGAGGGCCTCAAGCAGGCGCTCGACAAGCATGGTTTCGACGCAGCCTTCGGCGGTGCCCGTCGCGATGAAGAGAAGTCCCGCGCCAAGGAGCGCGTCTACTCGTTCCGTGACAGCAAACACCGCTGGGACCCGAAGAACCAGCGTCCCGAGCTGTGGAACGTCTACAACGGCAAGGTCAACAAGGGCGAATCCATTCGTGTGTTCCCGTTGTCGAACTGGACCGAGCTGGACATCTGGCAGTACATCTACCTCGAAGGCATCCCGATCGTACCGCTGTACTTCGCGGCTGAACGCGAAGTGATCGAGAAGAACGGCACGCTGATCATGATCGACGACGAGCGCATCCTCGAGCACCTGTCTGACGAGGACAAGGCGCGCATCGTCAAAAAGAAAGTGCGTTTCCGTACCCTTGGCTGCTACCCGTTGACGGGCGCGGTGGAGTCCGAGGCCGAAAGCCTGACGGACATCATTCAGGAAATGCTCCTGACGCGAACTTCCGAGCGCCAGGGCCGGGTCATCGACCACGATGGCGCAGGCTCGATGGAAGACAAGAAACGTCAGGGTTATTTCTAAGGGGTTGTCATGTCGCACGCATCTGATTTGATCAGCGAGGACATCCTCGCCTACCTGGGCCAGCACGAACGTAAAGAGCTGCTGCGCTTTTTGACCTGCGGTAACGTCGATGACGGCAAGAGCACCCTGATCGGGCGCCTGCTGCACGACTCGAAGATGATCTACGAAGATCACCTCGAAGCCATCACCCGCGATTCGAAGAAAGTCGGCACCACCGGTGACGACATCGACCTGGCATTGCTGGTCGACGGCCTGCAGGCCGAGCGTGAGCAGGGCATCACCATCGATGTCGCCTACCGCTATTTCTCCACTGCCAAGCGCAAATTCATCATCGCCGACACCCCCGGCCATGAGCAGTACACCCGCAACATGGCCACCGGTGCGTCCACCTGTGACCTGGCGATCATCCTGGTCGACGCCCGTTACGGCGTGCAGACCCAGACCCGTCGCCACAGCTTTATCGCCTCGTTGCTGGGCATCAAACACATCGTTGTCGCCATCAACAAGATGGACCTCAAGGGCTTCGATCAGGGCGTGTTCGAGTCGATCAAGGCCGACTACCTGAAGTTCGCCGAAGGCTTGAAGATGAAGCCGACGAGCATGCACTTCGTGCCGATGTCCGCTCTGAAGGGCGACAACGTGGTGAACAAGTCCGAGCGCTCGCCGTGGTACACCGGCCAGTCGTTGATGGAAATCCTCGAGACCGTGGAAGTGGCGGGCGATCGCAACTTCACCGATCTGCGTTTCCCGGTGCAGTACGTCAACCGTCCGAACCTGAACTTCCGCGGTTTCGCCGGCACCCTGGCCAGCGGCATCGTCAAGAAGGGCGACGAAGTCGTGGTCCTGCCGTCGGGCAAGAGCAGCCGCGTGAAATCCATCGTCACCTTCGAAGGTGAGCTGGAACACGCAGGTCCTGGCCAGGCGGTAACGCTGACCATGGAAGACGAAATCGACATTTCCCGTGGCGACCTGCTGGTCCATGCCGACAACGTTCCGCCGGTCACCGATAGCTTCGAAGCGATGCTGGTGTGGATGGCTGAAGAGCCGATGCTGCCGGGCAAGAAATACGACATCAAGCGCGCTACCAGTTACGTGCCGGGCTCCATCGCCAGCATCGTCAACAAGGTCGACGTCAACACCCTCGAAGAAGGCCCGGCGAGCGCGTTGCAGCTCAACGAAATCGGCAAGGTGAAGATCGCGCTCGACGCGCCGATCGCCCTCGACGGTTACGACAGCAACCGCACCACCGGCGCTTTCATCATCATTGACCGTTTGACCAACGGCACCGTCGGCGCCGGCATGATCGTCGCTCAGCCGGTGACCCATGGCACGGCGACGCATCACGGCAAACTGGCCCATGTAGCGACCGAAGAACGTGCTCAGCGTTTCGGTCAGCAACCGGCTACCGTGCTGTTCAGCGGCCTGTCCGGCGCGGGCAAGAGCACGCTGGCTTACGCAGTCGAGCGCAAGTTGTTCGATCTGGGTCGGGCGGTGTTTGTGCTGGATGGCCAGAACCTGCGTCATGACCTCAACAAGGGTCTGCCGCAGGATCGCGCGGGTCGCACTGAAAACTGGAGCCGTGCGGCGCATGTAGCCCGTCAGTTCAACGAAGCCGGTCTGCTGACGCTGGCGGCATTTGTGGCGCCGAGTGCGGAAGGTCGCGAGAAGGCCAAGGATCTGATTGGCAAGGATCGTCTGCTGACGGTTTATGTTCAGGCTTCGCCGACTGTGTGCGCTGAGCGTGATCCGCAAGGGTTGTATGCTGCGGGTGGCGATAACATTCCGGGTGAGTCGTTCCCGTATGACGTGCCGCTGGATGCTGATCTGGTGATTGATACCCAGTCGTTGTCGCTGGATGAAAGTGTGAAGCAGGTGTTGGAGCTGTTGCGTAAGCGTGGCGCGATTTAAGCGTTAGCTGCGAATGAAAAAGCCCGCCGATGAGTGATTATCGGTGGGCTTTTTTTGTTGTGTGAATATCCGTTTCTTCGGGTGTTGCGGATTATGGTTCCGCCCTTACGGCGGGTCACTTTGGCAAACGCCCCAAAGTAACCAAAGGTCTGGGCCCCGGCGTTCGGCCCCTCGCTTGGGCTCGGGGTTCCTTCGTTCCGGGATTCATCCGGGGGGGCATCGCCTACGGTTTGCTTCGCTGCACCTCCTCTCGATGCATGCGGCTGCGCCGCACGGTCGCTGCGCTCCCACCCCCGGATGAATCCCTCCACTCAGCCTGCCGATGGGGCCGGCACGTCAACAGCGGTACTCGAGCTAACGCTCATTGTGTTGAGTGGTGGGAAGCGGAAAGCGAGAAGCGAACTGTTTTTCTGTGGGAGCCGGCCTGACAGACGACCAATTTCTGTCAGGTGTTCCCACAGGGGGGATCAGCGTCGGTTGGGATATTCGCGGTGCATCTGCTCGAGCAATGCATCCTTGTCTTGCCACAGCTGGTTGATCCAGCCCTGGAATTGCAGGCGGTATTCGCCGTCCTGGTCGTAGTTTTTGCCGATGAACTGGGGTGGGATTTTCAGTTCTTCGAAGTGCACTACTACGTCTCGGACGTTGCCGCACAGCAGGTCCCAGAAGCCAGGGCGGCCGCCCGGGTAGTGGATGGTGACGTTGACGATCGATTCCAGTTGTTCGCCCATCGCATCCAGTACGAACGCGATGCCGCCGGCCTTGGGTTTGAGCAGGTATTTGAACGGTGATTGCTGCTGTGCGTGCTTGCCTTCGGTGAAGCGTGTGCCTTCGACGAAGTTGAAGATGCCTACCGGGTTGTCGCGGAATTTCGCGCAGGTCTTGCGGGTGGTTTCGAGGTCTTTGCCTTTCTTTTCCGGGTGTTTTTCCAGATAGGCTTTTGAATAGCGTTTCATGAACGGGAAGCCCAGGGTCCACCACGCCAGGCCGATGATTGGCACCCAGATCAGTTCCTGTTTGAGGAAGAACTTCAGCGGCTGGATGCGTCGGTTGAGCACGTATTGCAGCACCAGGATGTCGACCCAGCTCTGGTGGTTGCTGGTGATCAGGTACGAGTGTTGATAGTCCAGGCCTTGCAGGCCGCTGAGGTGCCAGCGGGTGCGGCGGACCAGGTTCATCCAGCCTTTGTTGTTGCTGATCCAGGCTTCGTGGGTGTGGCTCATCAGCCAGCGCGAGGCGCGGCGTGCGAGGTCGAACGGCAGCACTTTGATCAGTGCCACGAGAAACAGGAACGAGCACAGCAGAATCGTATTCAGCGCCAGCAGCAGCGCGGCGATTACGCCGCGCAGGGTGGCAGGGAGAAAAGCCAGCATCGGGTCAGATATCCAGAGGTCGGTTGGCAGCCTGAATCGCGGTCAGGGCGATGGTGTAGACGATGTCGTCGACCTGCGCGCCGCGCGGCAGGTCGTTCACCGGTTTGCGCAGGCCTTGCAGCATCGGGCCGAGGCTCACGCAATCGGCGCTGCGCTGCACGGCTTTGTGGGTGGTGTTGCCGGTGTTCAGGTCAGGGAACACGAACACTGTGGCGCGACCGGCCACCTGGCTGTTCGGCGCCAGTTGTCGGGCGACGGTTTCGTTGGCGGCGGCGTCGTATTGCAACGGGCCGTCGATCAGCAGCGAGTGCTGTTGTTCGTGGGCGAGCAGGGTGGCTTCGCGGACCTTCTCGACTTCTTCGCCGGTGGCCGATTCGCCGCTGGAGTAGCTGATCATCGCCACGCGTGGGGTGATGCCGAATGCGGCGGCCGAGTCGGCGCTTTGCAGGGCGATTTCGGCCAGTTCGCTGGCGCTCGGGTGTGGGTTCATCACGCAGTCGCCGTAGACCAGCACTTCCTCGGGGAACAGCATGAAGAATACCGACGACACCAGCGTGCAGCCCGGCGCGGTCTTGATCAGCTGCAAGGCCGGGCGGATGGTGTTGGCGGTGGTGTTGATGATGCCGGAGACCAGGCCGTCGACTTCATCCAGCGCCAGCATCATGGTGCCGATCACCACAGTGTCTTCCAGTTGCTGCTCGGCCATCGGCGCGTTGAGGCTTTTGCTCTTGCGCAGGGCGACCATCGGTTCGACGTAGCGCTCGCGGATCAGGTCCGGATCGAGAATTTCCAGCCCCGGCGGCAGCACGATGCCCTGGGCACGGGCGACGGCTTCGACGTCTGCCGGTTTGGCCAGCAACACGCAACGGGCAATCCCGCGCTCCTGACAGATCGCCGCCGCTTGCACGGTGAACGGCTCGCTGCCTTCGGGCAGGACGATGCGTTTGTTGGCGGCTTGGGCGCGTTGAATCAATTGATAACGGAACACGGCTGGCGACAGGCGCATTTCCCGTGGCGTACCACAACGCTGGTGCAGCCAGTTGGCATCCAGATGGCTGGCGACGAAGTCGGTGATGATCTCGGCGCGCTCGCGGTCATCGACGGGGATTTCCTTGTTCAGGCCGTTGAGCAGGTTGGCGGTGTCGTAGGAGCCGGTGCTCACCGACAGCACCGGCAAGCCAGCCTGCAACGCGCCACGGCACAGATCCATGATGCGCGGATCGGGCAGGGTGTCGCTGGTCAGTAGCAGGCCGGCCAGCGGTACGCCGTTGATGGCGGCTAGGCTGACGGCGAGGATGATGTCGTCGCGATCGCCGGGGGTCACCACCAGCACGCCGGGCTTGAGCAGGTCCACAGTGTTGCGCATGGTGCGCGCGCAAATGATGGTCTTGGTCATGCGCCGGGTTTCGTAGTCGCCGGCGTTGAGCACCTGGGCGCCCATCAGGTCGGCGACGTCGCGGGTGCGCGGGGCATTGAGTTCGGGCTGGAACGGAATGCAGCCGAGCAGACGGAAATCACCGGTGCGCAGCAAGGGCGAATGCTCTTTCAGACGCGCGGCGAAGGCGTCCATGCTTTCGTCGGTCTTGACCTTGTTGAGGATCACGCCGAGGACTTTCGGGTCTTTCGGCCCGCCGAACAGTTGCGCCTGCAACTCGACGCGGCCGGACAGTTCGGTCAGCACTTCGTTTTCCGGGGCCGAGACCAGAATCACCTCGGCATCCAGGCTCTTGGCCAGGTGCAGGTTGACCCGCGCGGCATAGCTGGCGCTGCGGGTCGGCACCATGCCTTCGACGACCAGCACGTCTTTGCCGATGGCGGCCTGCTGGTAGAGGGTGATGATTTCTTCGAGCAACTCGTCGAGCTGACCGTCGCCGAGCATCCGCTCGACGTGGGCCAGGCCCAGTGGTTGCGGCGGTTTCAGGCCGTGGGTGCGGGCCACCAGTTCGGTGGAGCGCTCAGGGCCGGTGTCGCCCGGATGCGGCTGGGCAATCGGTTTGAAGAAGCCGACTTTCAGCCCGGCCCGCTCCAGCGTACGCACCAGCCCGAGGCTGATGGAGGTCAGACCCACACCAAAGTCGGTGGGCGCGATAAAAAAAGTTTGCATGCGGATTCTCTAAGGGTGCATGGCAATGGCGATCGTCTCTGTGTGCCGATCTGCCGAATTTCAGTCGTCAAGGTTATCGCTAACCGAGCCTTGAGCGCACCAACCGCAAGCAAAGGGTTGGCCTATTTTTTCAATACGTTGCGCAGCGTCCAGGACCCAGGCCCGGGACTGCCAGGGCGGGAGGTGGCGCAGGTGCTGGGTGTGGCCGCAGGACAGCTCGGCGACCCAGTGGCCGTCCTCGTCCTGATGGAATCCGGTGACGGTCACGGGCGCCAATCGATCCCGTCTGTCCGGGTTCTGTTCGCTTTCGGGCAAATCCTTGTTTAGACTTGTCCGTTCTTCATTCTTATGCAAAAGGTCTCGCCCCATGCTGATCGCCGCCAATAAGGCTGTCTCCATCGACTATACCCTGACCAACGACGCTGGTGAGGTCATCGACAGCTCCGCCGGCGGCGCTCCGCTGGTCTACCTGCATGGCGCAGGCAACATCATCCCGGGCCTGGAAAAAGCCCTGGAAGGTAAAGAAGTCGGCAACGAGCTGGACGTTTCCGTCGAGCCGGAAGATGCCTACGGCGAATACGCCGCTGAACTGGTCAGCACCCTGAGCCGCAGCATGTTCGAAGGCGTTGACGAGCTGGAAGTCGGCATGCAGTTCCACGCTTCGGCGCCGGACGGCCAGATGCAGATCGTCACCATCCGTGACCTGGACGGCGACGACGTCACTGTCGACGGCAACCACCCGCTGGCCGGTCAGCGCCTGAACTTCAAAGTGAAGGTCGTTGCCATCCGTGACGCCAGCCAGGAAGAAATCGCTCATGGTCACGTCCATGGCGAAGGTGGCCATCACCACTGATTTTCTGCGCTAAGCTTCGAGTACTGGAGAGGCGCCCGAGGGCGCCTTTTTAGTCCGCGGCTGTCCTTGGTGGCCTCGCCAAGTGGCTGTTTCGAGTAGAAAACGGGAATCTGGAGTTCGTCATGAGTGCTTTTCACGACCTTAAGTTGACAGCCCTGGATGGTCAGGAGCTACCGCTGGCACCCTTCAAGGGCCAAGTCGTGCTGGTGGTCAACGTCGCCTCCAAATGCGGCTTGACCCCACAGTACGCGGCGCTGGAAAACCTCTATCAGCAATACAAAGGCAAAGGCTTCAGTGTGCTGGGCCTGCCGTGCAACCAGTTTGCCGGTCAGGAACCGGGCAGTGAGCAGGAGATCCAGGAATTCTGCAGCCTCAACTATGGCGTGAGTTTTCCGTTGTCGAAAAAGCTCGAAGTCAACGGTCACGACCGTCATCAGCTCTACCGCCTGCTGGCGGGCGAGGGCGCGGAGTTTCCCGGTGACATCACCTGGAATTTCGAGAAATTCCTGCTCGGCAAGGACGGTCGGGTACTGGCCCGATTCTCGCCGCGCACGGCGCCGGATGATCCTTCGGTGATTACGGCGATTGAAAAAGCCTTGAGCTGAAACACAAAAATCGCAGCCCTCGAGCTGCGATTTTTTTCGCCTGCCTTTTGACCCTTAATCATTCAGATCAATAGTGCTATCGGTTGATTGGAACTCCGCATATTATCGCCGTCATATGAATCGCATGCCCGTCGATCAATTTTTCGTGGAGCCTCCCATGCCCGTGCAAGCCCTGTTCAAACCGTTCCAGCTCGGTGCCCTCGAACTGCCGACCCGCGTGGTCATGGCGCCGATGACCCGCTCGTTTTCCCCGGGCGGCGTACCCAATTCCAAAGTGATCGAATACTACCGTCGTCGCGCAGCGGCCGGTGTCGGCCTGATCATCACCGAAGGCACCACCGTCGGCCACCAGGCTTCCAACGGCTACCCGAACGTGCCGCACTTCTACGGTGAAGCTGCGCTCGCTGGCTGGAAGAAAGTCGTGGACGCGGTGCACGCCGAAGGCGGCAAGATCGTTCCGCAACTGTGGCACGTCGGCAATGTACGCCGTCTGGGCACCGAGCCGGACGCGAGCGTGCCGGGTTACGGCCCGTCGGAAAAACTCAAGGACGGTCAGGTCGTCGTACACGGCATGACCAAACAGGACATCCAGGAGGTGATCGCCGCCTTCGCCCAAGCTGCCAAAGATGCCCAAAGCATCGGCATGGACGGCGTGGAAATCCACGGCGCTCACGGTTACCTGATCGACCAGTTCTTCTGGGAAGGCAGCAACCAGCGCACCGACGAATACGGTGGCAGCCTGGCCAACCGTTCGCGTTTCGCTATCGAGCTGATTCAGGCCGTACGCGCCGCTGTTGGCGAAGGCTTCCCGATCATCTTCCGCTTCTCGCAGTGGAAACAGCAGGACTACACCGCGCGTCTGGTGCAAACCGCCGAAGCGCTGGGCGAATTCCTCAAGCCGTTGTCCGACGCTGGCGTGGACATTTTCCACTGCTCGACGCGCCGTTTCTGGGAGCCGGAATTCGACGGTTCCGACCTGAACCTGGCCGGCTGGACACGCAAACTGACCGGCAAACCGACCATCACCGTCGGCAGCGTCGGCCTCGATGGCGAGTTCCTGCAATTCATGGTCAACACCGACAAGGTCGCGCAACCGGCCAGTCTGGAAAAACTGCTGGAGCGTCTGAACAACGACGAGTTCGATCTGGTGGCGGTGGGGCGTGCGCTGCTGGTCGATCCGGACTGGGCGCAGAAAGTGCGCGAAGGCCGCGAGCAGGACATTCTGCCGTTCAGCCGTGAGGCGTTGATGACGCTGGTTTGATCGCCGTGGGCGGCTTGTCGCGCAAGTCGCGGCAAGCCCCCAGCAAATGGTTTTCAAACTGTTCGACGATGGCCGCCCAACCCTGGCGGCTGGCGTGTTGGCGTGCGTTCAGGCGCACGCAGCGCAACCGTTCATCCTCTTCCAGCAGCCACGCCGCAGCCTCGCAGAACGCCTCTTCATCCCCGGGCATCGCCAGCACGCCGTTGTAGCCATGGCGAATATGCTGGGCCGCCGCGGCCTGATCGTTGGCCACCACCCCAAGGCCCGAGGCCAGCGCTTCCAGCACGACGTTGCCGAAGGTTTCGGTCAGGCTCGGAAACAGGAACACATCCCCTGACGCATAGTGCGCCGCCAGCGCTTCGCCCCGTTGCGAGCCGCAGAAAATCGCCTCGGGCAGTTCCTTTTCCAGTGCCATTCGTTGCGGCCCGTCGCCGACCACGATCAGCTTCAGATTGCGCTGTGGATAAGTACCGGCGAGCTTTTCGAAACTGCGCTTGAGCAGGCCGAGGTTCTTCTCCGGTGCCAGGCGTCCTACGTGAATGACAGCAATGTCTCGCTCGCCAAGACCCCATTGCTCACGCAAGGCATTCAGGCGCTTGGCTGGATGAAACAACTGGCTGTCGACACCCCGGGACAGCAGCGCCAGGCGTTCGAAATGCCGGCGCTCCAGCTCCAGGCGCTGGCTGACGCTCGGCACCAGGGTCATGGCCGAACGATTGTGAAACCAGCGCAGGTAATGGGTGAGCAAACGCGTCAGCAATCCAAGCCCGTACTGGTGGGTGTATTGCTGGAAGTTGGTGTGAAAGCCGCTGACCACCGCAATGCCCAGACGGCGCGCTGCGCGCAGTGCCGACAGCCCGAGCGGACCTTCCGTGGCGATATAGAGCACGTCCGGGCGCTGGCGCGTCCAGCGCCGCAGCAACTTGTGCATCGACGACTGACCCCATTGCAACCCCGGATAACCCGGCAACGGCCAGCCCCGGCACAGCAGCAGCGAGTCGTCCTCAGTGCGCTGCGGATCGTCAGCCTGACGCGGTCGCACCAGTTCAACCCGATGCCCGCGTGCGCGTAAACCGTCGCACAAGCGGCCAAGGGTATTGGCCACGCCGTTGATTTCCGGTGGGAAGGTTTCGCTGATGAGGGTGATATGTAGAGCTGTCGTCATGACCTCAGTGTCGGCTGAGGCCATGTCGTGGTTGTGACGTTCGGATGATGGATTTGTGACTCAGCGCTGCGTCACCAGATTCTCGGCCCCGCGCTCACGCACCCAGAACAGCGTCGCGCCAGCCACGGCGGCCGGCATCATCAGGATGTTGACCACCGGAATCAGCAACACCAGATAAACGATCCCGCCAAAGCTCATGCTTTGCCAGCGTTTCTGACGCAGCCAGGCGAGCATTTCGTTCCAGCCCAGCTTGTGGTTGTCCGCCGGGTAGTCGATGTACTGGATCGCCATCATCCACACCCCGAACAACAGCCACAGCGGTGCGGCGACGATGTTCACCACCGGGATGAACGAGAGGATGAACAGGCCGATCGCCCGGGGCAGGAAGTAACCGAGCTTGCGCATTTCCCGGGCGAGGGTGCGCGGGATCATGGCGATCAGTTCACCCCAGCTGAAGGCCGGGAAGTCGTCGGTGCCGCGCACCACCACTTCAACCTTTTCCGCGAGGAAGCCGTTGAACGGTGCGGCGATCACGTTGGCCAGCATGGTGAAGGTGAAGAACACCATCAACGCCACCAGCACCACGAACAGCGGCCACAGGATGTAACTGAGGAAACTCAGCCATTCGGGCAGCGACGGCATCAGTGTGTCGACCCACAGGCTGAACTGGTGGCCGGCCAGATAGATCAATCCGACGAACAGCACCAGGTTGATGGCCAGCGGCAGCAGCACGAACAGGCGCAGGCCCGGGCTCAAGACCAGTTTGAGGCCTTCGCGCAGGTATTGCGGGCCGGACAGAACAGGGGCGGGCATAAGGTGCTCCGAGCAAGGGAAAACGCGCCGACCTTACCGACTTTGCAGAACCTGTGAAAGCGCGGCAGCGGGATCGACATTCACTGTAACAAAGACGTCCATCTCGTCAGTGTGTCGGTATAGAGACCACCTATGAGCTGGATTGTTAAACCGTATTTCCTTAATCTTGCCCCCCTCGATACGCTGCACCCAACTTTTTACAGGACTGTCGAGCTCACGCCTTCCCCAAGGTTATCCACAGTCCTTTTTTATTCCCGCCGGCAGTCCGGCGTCCGGCCAGGTGTCTTGGCCGGTCAACAGGAGCAGGTTCATGTCTGAAGTCCGTCATTCGCGAGTGATCATCCTCGGTTCCGGCCCTGCCGGTTACAGCGCTGCCGTCTACGCTGCCCGTGCCAACCTCAAGCCGCTGCTGATCACCGGCATGCAGGCCGGCGGTCAACTGACCACCACCACCGAAGTCGACAACTGGCCGGGCGACGTCCACGGCCTGACCGGCCCGGTACTGATGGAGCGCATGCGCGAACACGCCGAGCGTTTTGAAACCGAGATCATCTTCGATCACATCAACGCCGTGGACTTCGCTTCCAAGCCATACAGCCTGACCGGCGACAGCGGCACCTACACCTGCGACGCGCTGATCATCGCCACCGGCGCCAGCGCTCGTTACCTGGGCCTGCCGTCGGAAGAAGCGTTCATGGGCAAAGGCGTTTCGGCCTGCGCGACCTGCGACGGTTTCTTCTATCGCAACAAGCCGGTGGCTGTGGTCGGTGGCGGCAACACCGCTGTCGAAGAAGCGCTGTACCTGGCCAACATCGCCAGCAAGGTCACCCTGATCCACCGTCGCGAAACCTTCCGCGCCGAGAAGATCCTGATCGACAAGCTCAACGCCCGTGTGGCCGAAGGCAAGATCGAGCTGAAACTGAACGCGACCCTGGACGAAGTACTGGGCGACAACATGGGCGTGACCGGTGCGCGTCTGAAGAACAACGATGGCAGCTTCGACGAAATCAAGGTCGACGGCGTGTTCATCGCGATCGGCCACACCCCGAACACCTCGCTGTTCGAAGGTCAGCTGGAGCTGAAGGACGGCTACCTCGTGGTTCAGGGCGGCCGTGAAGGCAACGCCACCGCGACCAGCGTCGAAGGCATCTTCGCTGCCGGCGACGTGGCCGACCACGTTTACCGTCAGGCCATCACCTCGGCCGGCGCCGGTTGCATGGCGGCACTGGACACCGAGCGTTACCTGGACGATCTGCAGAACGTTTCGTTCTAAGATCGCAGGTACAAAAAAACCGGCCAATTGGCCGGTTTTTTCATGCCCATTATTCACAGGCACCACGACAATGATCGTTCCCACGCTCTGCGTGGGAATGCCTCATCTGGACGCTCTGCGTCCTTGGGACGCGGAGCGTCCCCGGCTGCATTCCCACGCGGAGCGTGGGAACGATCTGACAGGGATAGTGTTGTGTCGGGAATCAGCGGCGGGTCAGCGGTTGCGCTTCAAACTTCACGCCGTCCAGACCGTGCTGGATCAGCGCACGGATATTGCCGTGATCGCTGCCTTCAGGAGTCGCCACAACCGAGCGGTAGTGTTCGCCGAACGCTAGCAGCGCTTCTTCATCGCTCAAGCCTTCCAGCAGGGCCAAACCCAGGGTCTTGCACGAACCTTCGTTCTGCCCGGCCGCGTTTTCCACGCCACCGTTGTTGAACGCCTGAGGCTGGTAGTCGTAGCCGGCGGCGATGAAGGACAGGGTGTCGGCAAAAACGTGTTCGCCGCTCTTGAGGCTGGCGCGCAGGGTGTTCAGATCACTCATTGGGTTTTCCTTTGGCGAACGCCGCTTGTTGTTCGGCGCTGGCTTCTTGCTGATATTGGGCTTTCCAGTCGGCGTACGGCATGCCGTAAACCACCTCACGGGCATCGTCGAGGCTGACCTCGATCTGGCGCTCGTCGGCCTCGGCCTTGTACCACTTGGACAGGCAGTTGCGGCAGAACCCGGCGAGGTTCATCAGGTCGATGTTCTGCACGTCCTTGCGGCTGTCCAGGTGGGCGACCAGCCGGCGGAAGGCGGCGGCTTCGAGTTCGAGGCGTTGTTGCTCGGTCATGATGGGCTCTGTGCAGTCAAATCGTGGCGCGGATGATAAAAGTCTGACGCCCGGAGCGCCAGACACGTTCAGCGGCTGGCGGCGAGGGTGATCGACACCGACTCGGCAAAACGCAAGGCATGGGGCTTGTCGACTTCGACTTCGGCGTACAGCACCGATTCGTTGGCCATCACCAGATCCAGCAGCTCTTGGGTCAGGCGTTCGAGCAGCGCGAAGCGGTTGCCTTCCACGTGGGCGATGATCGCCTTGGTGATGGTGCGGTAGTTCAGCGCGTGGTCGATGTCGTTGTCACGCACCGCTTCCTGCGCGGCGTACAGGATGGTCAGGTTGATCAGCACATCCTGCTTGTTGAGGATTTCGTCCTCGTTGATCCCGATAAAGGTGCGCAGGCGCAGATCCTTGACCCGGATGCGCGCCATTCCCGGTTGAAGTTGTGGCATTTACTTGCTCCGTCCAATCAATTGCAGGAACTCCTGGCGGGTGTTGCTCGACTCGCGGAAGGCGCCGAGCATGACCGAGGTGTTCATGGTCGAATTCTGTTTCTCGACACCGCGCATCATCATGCACATGTGCCGGGCTTCGATGACTACCGCGACGCCGGCGGCATCGGTGACTTGCTGGACCGCCTCGGCGATCTGGCGGGTGAGGTTTTCCTGGATCTGCAGGCGGCGGGCGAACATGTCCACCAGTCGCGCGATCTTCGACAACCCCAGCACCTTGCCCGTCGGAATATAAGCCACATGGGCCTTGCCGATGAAGGGCAGCAGGTGATGTTCGCACAACGAGTACAGCTCGATGTCGGCGACGATGATCATCTCGTCGGTGTCGGAGGCAAACAGCGCGCCATTGACGATCTCGTCGACGCTCTGTTCATAGCCGTGACACAGATACTGCATGGCCTTGGCCGCCCGCACCGGCGTGTCGAGCAGTCCTTCGCGGTCGGGGTTTTCACCGAGACCGATCAGGATCTCGCGGTAATTCTCGGGCAGGGAACGGGTCATGGAGCATCCTCGCGGGGGCGTATTACTTGACGTGCCGCCCGCCGTTGACGGTCAGGGTCGTGCCGGTGACATACGGGTTGTCGAGCAGATAACGCAGGCTCTGATAAATCACTTCGCTGCCGGGTTCGATGCCCAGCGCGGACTTGGCCAGCGCCTTGGCGCGGTACGCCGCGTCGTCGTCGGGATTGAACAATAGCAGGGCTGGCGCGATGCCGTTGACCTTGATTGACGGCGCATAGCGCGCGGCGAAGGACAGCGTGAGACTGTCGAGCCCGGCCTTGCTGGCGCAATAGCCGATGTGTTTGCTGCTGCCCTTGCGGGTGACGTCATCGCTGATGTGGATGATGTCGGCAGGACTCGAACGTTGCAGCAATTCGGCGCAATGCAGGTTGATCAGGTACGGCGCCAGCATGTGGATGTTGAACATCCGGCTGAAGGCTTCGGCTTCGCCGTTACCGGTTTCCGCCAGCCACTCCGAGGCGTTGTGGACGATGGCGCGCAGGCTGTCGGTGTGAGTCTTCAGTTCGGTGATGAACGCGAGGATCGAGGCTTCGCTGGAAAAGTCCGCGTGCAGCCCGAGGGCGCCCAGATCCCGCAATGCCTTCTCACCTGGTCGTTCGCTGCGATAGGTGAAGATCACCCGATGACCGTCTTCCAGCAGACGCTGCGCGCAATGCAGGCCGACCCGCTGGCCGGCGCCGGTGATGAGGATGGGAGCTGTGGGAGAAGTCATGTACGGCTCGCGTCGAAGTCAGAGCAAAAACTATAACAGCGACGCGAGCGACGGCTTCAGCGATTTTGCGTGGAGGGTGCGGCAGGCAGTGGGCGCGCAGGCGCCGGGTTGAGCCAGCCGGCCAGCAGGCGGGTCGACAGCGGAATGAAGAAATAGACCATCAACGGGGTCAGGCACAGCGTGCTGATGAAGACCCTCGGCAACAGGCTCATTTCAGCGAGCAGCGGGCCCAACACGAAATTGAACAGCAGCGACACGGGGAAGAACGCCAGCCAGATCGCCACGGCCTGTTTCCAGCGTGGAGGACGCGCGCCGGCTGCACCGAACCAGCCTTCGATTCCGCTGACCCGATGTTCCGTCGGGTGAGCAAACAGATCGCTGCCACGAGCCAGCCATGCAGTGCGCGATGCCGAGTGTTCCCAGGCGTGCAGGGTCTGTTCGTCGACGAAGCGGAAAATGATCTGGAATTCATCGTCGCCGGGGGGCGGGGCCAATACGCCGGAGCCGAGGTAACCGGGGAAGTCGGTGGCCAGTTGTTCGCCTTCGCGCAACCAGGCGATCAGATCCTGATAACGACCATTGGCGACACGACGCGCGACCATCAGCGTGACGGGGGAAGTAGACATTGTGTATCTCCGTATTGCATTTGCGTCGCTCCGGGTAGGAGCTTCGCCTGACGCAGCGCCGGGGTAGAGGGCTGCGTTTTTCGACAAGCAAGGATTATTCCTCATTTTCGTGACGAACCAGAGACTTTCGTCCCATTTCGTTGCTTGAACCGATAAGGGGCATCAGGAGTAGAATGGGATCCAACTACGCCAACAAACTCCGCCAACAAGGACGTGTCCGCCCAAATGCCTGTCATTACAGACGTTCGCCCTGCTTCGCAGGCATCTGTTGCGCTGGAGCGCGAAGAACTTTTCCCGATACGAGAAGTGGCGCGCCTGACCGGGGTCAACCCGGTTACATTGCGCGCATGGGAACGCCGCTATGGTTTGATCCAGCCGACGCGCACCGAAAGTGGGCATCGGCTGTATTCGATGACTGATATCGAGCGCGTTCGCAGCATCGTCGACTGGATCGATCGCGGTGTCGCCGTGAGCAAGATCGGCAAGATCCTCGCCAAGACCGAGCCGATGAAGGTGCTGGCCCACTTCATGCCCGATGATCTGGTGCAGGCTGACTACCTCCAGTGGCAGGAACAGGTCCGGCAGGCAGTCAGCTCGTTCGACGATCAGTTGCTCGACCGGGTCTACGGGCAGATTTTCTCCTCCTATGCCTTGCCCGTGGTGTTTCAGGACATCCTGATGCCGCTGTGGCTGCAAATGCTCCAGCGTCAGGACGCGTTCGGGCAAACCAGCGAGTGGCTGTTCTTTGATGGTTTTCTGCGAGCGAAAGTGCTGCAGCGCATCGTCGTGCTGCGCGGCTCGCAACCGCGCAAGGTGATAGTCAGCGCGCTGGCCGGTCAATGTCGTGAGCTTGAATTGCTGGTGGCGGCGCTGTTTCTCAGTGGCAATGACGCGGGGGTTCGTGTGCTCACCACCGGTCAGCCGTTCGACGAGCTGACGCTGGTGTGCGAAAAGACCCGGCCCCAGGCGCTGGTGCTGTTTTCCAATCACGCGCCGACCGCAGAGCTGCCACGACGTCTGAATCGTCTGGCCTTGAGTCTGGATTGTCAGTTGATGCTGGCAGGCGATGCTGCCGATCTGGCGCAGGACAGCCTGGCCGGATCATCGGTTGGCTGTCTGGGCAATGAAGGATCGACCATGCGCCAGCGCATGAATCAGTTCCTGGCGGGGACGCTGGATACCTGAGACTCAGGTGTGCAGGGCAGGGTGGGTCAGACGATGCTGTTGCAGAATGAACTGGCGCAGACGCTCGGTTTCGTCGGCATCGCTCTGGCTTAGCTCGTAAGCATAAAAGCCGCTTTCGGTTTCCCGCTCGAACGTCCCGCGCAGGGAAATCCGCTCGTAGCCCGACGGGCTGAACCACAAGGCAAAATGCTTCGGCGGTTTGGTCTTGTTGCGCACTTCCAGCAGTACACCCTTGTGCGAAACCTCATGCACCCACAGCGTACCCGGCTGGCCCTTGGCATTTTCCAGTGCCACGGGCTCTTCCAGGGTCAGGCGCCATGGGCGCACCATCGGCCCGTCTTCATAGATGCTTGGTACGCCCAGGCGCAGGTGCAGGGCGTGGAACTCGTCTTCCACCAGATGCAGCGGAAAAGTCATCTGCTGATTTTCGAAGTTGGCCTGGATGGTGACTTGCTCATGGGCCGCCAGACGCGTGAGCAGATCACGGATCTGCGAACCACCATTGACCAGCAGGCTCGACGTCGCATCCCGCACATTCAGTTGCGGGTTGTGTTGCATGGTCTGGATGAAATCCAGCTCATCCTGGGTCAGGAGGGCGTCACGCTGCATGGCTAACTCGAAATGAATAATTACAAAGTCATTGGTGATTGTAGTTAATGACAATTAGTTCGCTGTTTTGTTTGCGCCGTTCGTCGCTTTCAAGGCAGCAATTTCTGCTTCCAGTGCCGCAACCTGAGCTTCCAGTTGCACAACCCGCTGCTGCGCCTTGACCTGAACCGTGACGTCCTTTTGCACGCCGACGAAATAGGTCAGTCCGTCGTCGGCATTTTTTACCGTCGACAGGGACAGCTCGTTCCAGAAGGGCGTGCCGTCCTTGCGGTAGTTACGCAGGATTTCCCGGCATGAGCCGCCTTCTCTCAAAACATCGCGAATCACATCCAGACTGGCCTGGTCGCGATCCCCGGCCTGCAGGAAACGACAGTCCTGATAGAGAATTTCTTCACGGGTGTAGCCAGTCAGTTTTTCGAAGGCCGGATTCACGTAGATCAGGATGTTGTCCTGCTCGCCTTCCTTTTCCGCTACCACAATCCCGTCATTCGACGCGTTGATCACCATCTGCAGCAGACTGGCATTGATCATCTATGAATCCCTTCAGTGTTATCGACCGCAGGCATTCTAGAAGATCGACCGGCGCTGTCTACTGGCCATCAGCGCTTATCGAGAGCCAATCGCAACAGAGCGCCGCTGGCTGTTACTATCGCCGCTCTTTTTTTCAGTTTCAGGATCAGATTGATGAAAGTCGCCATCCTCTCCGGCTCCGTGTACGGCACGGCCGAAGAAGTCGCTCGCCACGCTCAGAGCCTGTTGAACGCCGCCGGTTTTGAAACCTTCTACAACTCCCGCGCCAGCCTTGCCGATCTCCAGGCGTTTGGCCCTGAAGCCTTGCTCGGCGTGACCTCGACCACTGGCATGGGCGAGCTGCCGGACAACCTGCAACCGTTGTATTCGGCGATTCGCGACCAATTGCCGGCGGCCTGGCGTGGTTTGCCTGGCGCTGTGATCGCCTTGGGCGACGCCAGTTACGGCGACACGTTCTGCGGCGGCGGCGAGCAATTGCGCGAGTTGTTCGGCGAACTGGGTGTGCAAGAAGTGCAGGACATGCTGCGTATCGACGCCAGCGAAAGCGTTACCCCGGAAACCGACGCCGAGCCTTGGCTGGAGCAGTTGATCGCCATCCTCAAGGGCTGATCCCGCGCTCACGCAGCAGCGCCAGCCAGGCCTGTGCAGCCTTCGACAGATAGGCACCCCGGCGCCAGATGAAAGCGATATCCCAGCGCAAGTAATCCGGCGCGTTCAGGGCCAGGCGTACTACGCCTGGCCGCACCAGTCCGCGCGCCACCACGCTGGGCAGCAACACCACGCCTTGCCCGGCGGCGACCAGTGCCGCGAGAAAATCCGCCTGCCCGCTGCGCCCGCCTTCCTTCGGGGTGAAACCCATCTGCTGGCAGGCCTGAAGCAAACGATCGTTGAGCACGAAACTGCGCTGATACAAAAGAAACGGTGTCTCGGCCAACTCTTCCAGACCGATTTCAGATTTTGCCGCCAATGGATGATCCACCGGTAGCAGCGCATCGAGTGGTTCATCGCAGAACGGCTGAAAGTCGAACTGCGGATCTTTCGGCAGCAGACTGCCGCCCAACTCCAGCTCCCCGCTGAGCACCGCCTGTTCGATATTGCGACTGCCGCCTTCAAGCAACTGCACGCTGATGTTCGGATAACGCCGGCGGTATTCGGCGAACAGCCCGGCAAACAACGCATCGCTACCGAGCAATGGCAGCCCGAGACGTAACTCGCCGCGTGCCAGATGGCTGAGGTCATCCAGTTCGCTGAGCAATTCATTGCGCAACCGCAGCATGCCTTCGGCCCGTTGCAGCACCACGCTGCCGGCGGCGGTCAGGCGTATCTGCGAACCCAGCCGTTCGAGCAAAGGCGTGCCGAGGCTCTGTTCGAGCTGGGCGATCTGCTTGCTCACGGCGGACTGACTGATGTGCAGGGTTTTCGCCGCTTGGGTGAAGCCGCCCTGATGCATGACTTCGACGAAGCTTTTGAGCTGTTTGAATTCCATAGCCTGATTCCAGATTGGAATGGCTTTGAGTCTAACAATTCGCTTCGGAGATGGCAGTCGGGTTCGTAAAATAGGCACCTGAAAGGAGCCCCCGATGAAAGCCTCGACCCTTAAATACCTCTCCCGCCTGCTGGCCGAACTGGCCGTGCTGCTCGCTCTCTACCTGCTCGGCTGCCAGATCGCAGCGTGGCTGGCCTGGCCGATTCCCGGCGGCGTGATCGGCATGGCGCTGTTGCTGCTGGGTTTTGCGTTCGGCTGGGTCAAACCGGCGGCGCTGCAAATGGGCGCAGGCTTGTTGATGGCCGAGATGCTGCTGTTCTTCATTCCTGCGCTGATGAGCCTGCTGGATTACGGCGCATTGCTGCGCGATGACGGCTGGCGGATCTTGTTGGTGATCGCCGCCAGTACGCTGATGGTGATGCTGGTGACCGCGTTCACTGTGGAGCTGGCCGTGCGCCTGAGGCGGTCCCATGAAGCTTGAGCTGATGCCGATGTTCTGGCTGGCGTTCACGCTGCTGGCCTATCTGTTCAGTCGCTGGTTGTATCGCCGGACCGGGCGCTACGTGTTGTCGCCGCTGATTCTGGTCCCCGCGTTGCTGCTGGCGCTTGCCGTGCCGCTGCACACCGCTTACGCCGAATATTCCAGCAACACCCATTGGCTGATGCTGGTGCTCGGGCCGGTCACCGTGGCGTTTGCGGTGCCGATCTGGCAACAGCGGCGATTGCTGGTGCGGCATTGGTCGGCGTTGCTGCTGGGCATGCTGGCTGGCAGCGCCGCGTCGATCGCCACTTCGTTCGGCCTCGCGAAAGCACTGGCGCTGGACAGTTCGGTGACGCTGTCGCTGGTGCCGCGCTCGATCACCACGCCGTTCGCCATGCCGCTGGCGCAGGACCTCGGTGGCGTGCCTGAGCTGACAGCGGTGTTCGTGATGTTCACCGGTGTGTTCGGCGCGATGCTCGGCGGTGTGCTGCTCAAGTGGCTGCCGTTGCGCAGCGCCCTGGCGCGCGGTGCATTGTTCGGCGTCGGTGCGCACGGGGCCGGGGTCAGCCGGGCCCATGAAGTGGGCGGTGAAGAAGGCTCGGTCGCGGGGCTGGTGATGGTGCTGACGGGGCTGCTCAATCTGTTCGCCGCACCTTTGTTGGCGTCGTTGCTTTGACATGGATCCAAGCTGTTTGCGTAGCTGACTCGTTCAGTCATCAAGCTGGCTGCCAATGCAACTACGCGACCGTCCGGGGCTGACTAGACTGCTGACACACGCAAAAACAATAAGAACGCAGAGGTGCATACAGTGAGCGTAGCCCCCGTCCCTTCATCCGTGAACGTCAAAGACCAGGTCAGTGCCGCGGAATGGCAGACCCGGGTCGATCTGGCTGCCTGTTATCGTCTGGTCGCGCTGCATGGCTGGGACGATCTGATCTTCACCCACATTTCCGCCAAGGTGCCCGGCACCGAAGATTTCCTGATCAACCCGTTCGGCCTGATGTTCCATGAGATCACCGCCTCGAGCCTGGTGAAGGTCGACCAGGCAGGCAACAAACTCATGGACAGCCCATACGAAATCAATCCCGCCGGCTACACCATCCACAGCGCCGTGCACGAAGTGCGGCACGACGTGGCCTGCGTGCTGCACACCCACACCGCTTCCGGTGTCGCGGTATCGGCGCAGAAGCAGGGCGTGTTGCCGATCAGTCAGCAATCGCTATTTGTGCTGTCGAGCCTGGCCTTTCACGCTTATGAAGGTGTGGCCCTGAATCATGAAGAGAAAGCGCGATTGCAGGCAGACCTGGGCGACACTAATTTCCTGATGCTGCACAACCACGGTCTGCTGACCTGTGGCGGCACCATCGCCGACACGTTCCTGATGATGTTCACCTTCCAGCGCGCCTGCGACATCCAGGTCATGGCGCAGACCGGCGGTGCCGAACTGATCGCCATCGAACCGCAGATTCTGGCAGGCGCCAAGGCGATGATCGCCGGCGTCACCAAAAGTGCTCAAGGCATGGGTGGCGCGCTGGCCTGGCCGGCGCTGCTGCGCAAACTCGATAAACAAGACCCGGGGTATAAACTCTAATGCCTCTCGCCGAGATCCCTCTGAGTGCCTGGCGCAAACGCAGCCAGACGTTTGTCTTCCGTGGTCAGCCGATCCGCTACTGGACGGCAGGGCAGGGCGAACCGCTGCTGCTGATCCATGGTTTCCCAACGGCCAGTTGGGACTGGCATTACCTGTGGCAGCCGCTGTCCCAGCGCTACCGGGTGATTGCCTGCGACATGCTCGGCTTCGGCGACTCGGCCAAACCCCTGAATCACACCTACAGCCTGCTGGAGCAGGCCGATCTGCAACAAGCCTTGCTGGCGCATCTGCAGGTCGAACAACCGGTGCACGTTCTGGCCCACGACTACGGCGACAGTGTTGCCCAGGAACTGCTGGCCCGGCATTACGAAGACCGGATCGAGGTCGCCAGTTGCGTGTTCCTCAACGGTGGTCTGTTCCCGGAAACCCATCGGCCGCTGCTGACGCAAAAACTGCTGCTCAGCCCGTTGGGCTGGATGATTGGCCGGGCGTTTACTCGCGATGCGCTGGTGAAAAGTTTCCATCAGATTTTCGGCCCGGACACCCGGCCCAGTGAAAGCGAAATGGATGATTTCTGGAGCCTGATCGAATGCAATCGCGGGCCGCGGGTCATGCACAAGCTGATTCACTACATTCCCGAGCGCCGGGTTCAGCGTGATCGCTGGGTCGCGGCGATGCAGCGCGGCGAGGTGCCGCTGCGGGTGATCGATGGCGAAGTCGATCCGATTTCCGGCGCGCACATGGTCGAGCGTTATCGCGAGCTGATTCCCGACGCTGACACCGTGCTGTTGCCGGGCATCGGACACTACCCGCAAACCGAAGCGCCGGTGCAGGTGCTCAAGCACTACCTCGAATTTCGCGATCACTTCGTGTTGCCGCCGCGCAAGGTGGCGTGTTCCTGAATTCGTGCCGCAGGCGCCTGGCGCCTCGGCACGTTTTCATCATCCCTCAGCCTTATCGCGCACCATTCAGCCCCAGCCGTGTTCGTTGTGACCGAACGCGTCGTGCCTGACACTCAGGGACACTGTCCCTCAGGCCTGCTGGAGTTGCCCCGATGAATGAGTCTGTGCGTTTCGAAGATAAAGTCGTGATCGTCACCGGAGCCGGTGGTGGCCTGGGACGCGCTCACGCTTTGCTGTTCGCCAAACAGGGCGCCAAAGTGCTGGTCAACGACCTCGGCGGCTCGACCCAGGGCGAAGGCGCCAACGCTTCGGCCGCTGATCGCGTGGTAGCGGAAATCCGTGAGGCCGGCGGCATCGCCGAGGCCAACCATGATTCCGTCACCGACGGCGACAAACTGGTGCAGAACGCGCTCGATGTGTTCGGCCGCGTCGATGTGGTGGTCAACAACGCCGGTATCCTGCGCGACAAGACCTTCCACAAAATGGAAGACGCCGACTGGGATCTGGTCTATCGCGTCCACGTCGAAGGCGCCTACAAGGTGACCCGCGCCGCGTGGCCGCACATGCGTGAACAAAACTACGGGCGAGTGATCTTCACCGCATCGACCTCGGGCATCTACGGCAACTTCGGCCAGTCCAACTACGGCATGGCCAAACTCGGTCTCTACGGCCTGACCCGCACCCTGGCCATCGAAGGTCGCAAGAACAACATCCTGGTCAACGCCATCGCCCCCACCGGCGGCACCCGCATGACCGAAGGCCTGATCCCGCCGCAAGTGTTCGAACAACTCAAACCGGAACTGGTCAGCCCGCTGGTGGTGTACCTGGCCAGCGAACAATGCCAGGAAACCTCGGGCCTGTTCGAAGTCGGCGGCGGCTGGATGGGCAAGGTACGCTGGGAGCGCAGCCTGGGCGCCGGGTTCGATCCTCGCGTCGGGTTTTCCCCGGAAGACGTCGCGGCGCACTGGCAGCAGATCTGTGATTTCGAAGGCGCGGCGCATCCGAAGGACAACATAGAGGCGCTGAAGGAAATGATGGGGAATCTGCAGAAGTATTCGCTCTGATTCCATCTTCGGCAGGACTTGTCCGAGTCCTGCTTTCCCCTTTGAGTGCTCACCTCGAGAGCCTCTGCCGCTGACTTCCAGCCAAAACATCGCCCATAAAAAAGGCCGCTGCAAACGCAGCGGCCAAGGTAAGACGTTGGATCAAGGAGCTACAAATCAACGTCAGTGAACACCGGGGCGATGGATCGAAAAACGCTTCGATCTATCAGAAATCATTGCCGACGACTCGGTCGCGGACTTCGTGCTTGCTGGCGGTCTGCCGTGAAAGCCCGCTCAGAATAAGGGCTGGCGCCTCAGGGAAAAATACCTATTCCGGACATGCACTGTTACGGGGCATGTAACAGTTGCGCGCACCGCGGTCGTCATTATCCGTTGTGTTGATAGTGGTGCATCCAGCCTGTTCATGGCAGGCGCAAAGCCTTGTCGCAGGCGGGGATTCATCCTTTCGAGCGACAGCGTGAATACCTCCTTGGTGCGCTTATCGTCCCCGTGTGGCGGCAGTAGGGTGGGGCCTTCTGTCACTCACCGGGGAAGACGCATGACAAAAACAACAATGCGCGCCATCTTCACGCCGCAGGCGCTCGCCGCTGCGGTGGCCTTGGGTTGCTGTGCCCAGGCGCACGCGGTCGCTTTCAATATCGGGGAAATCGAAGGCACCTTCGATTCGTCGCTGTCGGTGGGTGCGAGCTGGGGCATGCGCGATGCCGACAAGTCGCTGGTGGGTACGGTCAACGGCGGGACCGGCCAGTCTTCCACCGGTGATGACGGGCGTTTGAACTTCAAGAAGGGCGAGACCTTTTCCAAGATCTTCAAGGGCATCCATGACCTCGAACTGAAGTACGGCGACACCGGTGTGTTCGTGCGCGGCAAGTACTGGTACGACTTCGAACTCAAGGACGAAGACCGCGAGTTCAAACAGATCAGCGACAAGGGCCGCAAGGAGGGCGCGAAGTCTTCCGGCGCGCAGATTCTCGATGCGTTCGTCTACCACAACTATTCCATCGCCGATCTGCCGGGCACCGTGCGCGCCGGCAAGCAGGTGGTGAGCTGGGGCGAAAGCACCTTCATCGGTAACTCGATCAACAGCATCAACCCGATCGACGTCTCGGCGTTCCGCCGGCCAGGTGCGGAGATCAAGGAAGGGCTGATTCCGGTGAACATGCTGTTCGCCTCTCAGGGGCTCACCGACCAACTGACGGTCGAGGGCTTCTATCAACTGGAATGGGATCAGACCGTCCTCGACAACTGCGGCACCTTCTTCGGTGTCGATGTGGCGGCGGACGGTTGCAACAACGGCTACACCGTCGGCAGCCCGGCGATCGCCCCGTTGGCGCCGCTGACGGCAGCCTTTGGTCAGCCGATCCAGGTGACCCGCGAAGGCGTGATCGTGCCCCGTGGCGGCGACCGTGATGCACGGGATTCCGGGCAATGGGGCACGGCGTTGCGCTGGCTCGGCGATGACACCGAGTACGGCCTCTACTTCATGAATTACCACAGCCGCACGCCGACCGTCGGCACCAGCACCGCCGGCCTGTCGACCCTCGCGGCGCTGCCGGGCATGGTCGGGATCGCCAACCGGCTGGCGCCCGGCAGCGGTTCGGGGCTGGCGCAAAGCGTGATGCTCGGGCGCGGCCAGTATTACCTCGAATACCCGGAAGACATCCGCCTGTATGGCGCGAGTTTCTCCACCACACTGCCGACCGGCACCGCGTGGACCGGCGAGATCAGCTACCGGCCCAACGCGCCGGTGCAGGTCAACACCAACGACTTGACTCTGGCCCTGCTCAATCCGATTGCCGGCGGTGCCGCGTCGCCGCTGGTCACCTCGCCGGGTGCTGACAACAAGGGCTACCGGCGCAAGGAAGTGACGCAGATCCAGAGCACGCTGACGCACTTTTTCGATCAGGTCTGGGGCGCTCAACGTTTGACTCTGGTGGGTGAAGCAGCGGTGGTTCGGGTCGGCGGACTGGAGTCGCGCAGCAAACTGCGTTATGGCCGTGACTCGGTCTACGGCCAGTATGGTTTCGGCGGTGACACCGACGGTTTCGTCACTTCCACATCCTGGGGTTACCGCGCCCGGGCGATCCTCGATTACGCCAACGTGATCGGCGGGATCAACCTCAAGCCCAACCTGTCCTGGTCCCACGACGTCGCCGGTTATGGCCCCAACGGTCTGTTCAACGAAGGCGCCAAGGCCGTCAGCGTCGGGGTCGATGCCGACTACCGCAACACCTATACCGCGAGCCTGAGTTACACCGATTTTTTCGGTGGTGACTACAACACCCTCGAAGACCGTGACTTCGTGGCCCTGAGCTTCGGTGTGAACTTCTGATCTGCCCGAGAAGGATGAATGCAATGCGCAAGATGATTCTGCAATGCGGTGTCCTGGCCCTGAGCCTGCTGGCCGCCAATGTGATCGCGGCGGTGTCGCCGGACGAAGCCAACAAGCTCGGCACCAGCCTGACGCCGCTGGGCGCCGAGAAGGCCGGCAATGCCGACGGCTCGATTCCGGCCTGGACCGGCGGTATCCCGAAGAACGCCGGTGCGGTCGACAGCAAGGGCTTCCTGGCTGACCCGTTCGCCAGCGAAAAACCGCTGTTCACCATCACCGCCGCCAACGTCGACAAGTACAAGGACAAGTTGTCCGACGGTCAGGTCGCGATGTTCAAGCGCTACCCAGAGACCTACAAGATCCCGGTCTACCCGACCCATCGCACCGTAGCCGTGCCGCCGGAAATCTACGAGTCGGCCAAGCGCAGTGCGCTCAACGTCACCACGATCAACGATGGTAACGGTTTGGCCAATTTCACCGGCAATCGCTACTACGCCTTCCCGATTCCCAAGAACGGGGTCGAGGTGTTGTGGAACCACATCACCCGTTATCACGGCGGCAACCTGCGGCGGATCATCACGCAGGTGACGCCGCAAACCAACGGCAGCTACACGCCGATCCGCTTCGAAGAAGAGATCGCCGTGCCGCAACTGATGAAGGATCTCGATCCGGAAAAAGCCGCCAACGTCCTGACCTTCTTCAAACAGTCGGTGACCGCCCCAGCACGTCTGGCCGGTAACGTGCTGCTGGTGCACGAGACCCTCGATCAGGTGAAGGAACCGCGTCTGGCGTGGATCTACAACGCCGGCCAGCGCCGGGTACGTCGTGCGCCGCAGGTCGCCTATGACGGGCCGGGCACCGCTGCCGACGGCCTGCGCACCTCGGACAACTTCGATATGTTCTCCGGCGCGCCGGACCGCTACGACTGGAAACTGATCGGCAAGAAGGAAATGTACATTCCGTACAACAGCTACAAACTCGATTCGCCGAGCCTCAAGTACGACGACATCGTCAAGGCCGGGCACATCAACCAGGACCTGACTCGCTATGAACTGCACCGGGTCTGGGAAGTGGTCGGCACGGTGAAACCGAACGAGCGGCACATCTACGCCAAGCGCCACATGTACATCGACGAGGACAGCTGGCAAGTGGCGCTGGCCGATCATTACGACGGTCGCGGGCAACTGTGGCGAGTGGCCGAAGGGCACGCGCAGTACTACTACGATCACCAGGCCCAGGCCTACACCCTCGAAGCGCTCTACGACATCATCGCCGGCCGCTACATTGCCCTTGGGATGAAGAACGAAGAGAAGCACAGCTTCGAATTCGGCTTCGAAGCCAAGGCCGCCGACTACACCCCGTCGGCCCTGCGCGCCGAGGGCGTAAGGTAAGGGTTTCGATACATGGGCAAGGCAAAAGGCGACCGTACGGTCGCCTTTTTTATGGGCGCCAATCAGCGTACTGAATACTCGTCAACAAGCGCCGGGGAGAGGGCTAGGGTGAGCGTACAACGATAAAAAGGCGTACCCGATGACCGCCATGACCCACGCTCCGGATCGAGCGGGTTTTCTCCCGAGACTGTCTTCCCATCACCTTGCGCGTCCGCGTCTTTGCGGTGCTCTGCTCGAGTCTGCGGCGCGGGTCAAACTGGTCTGCGCACCGGCCGGCAGCGGCAAGACCGCGCTGCTCACCGAATGCCTGCTTCAGGCGCCCGTCAATTGCACGCTGTGTTGGTTGCCGCTGGCGGGCTCGTCCTTGAGTGTTGGCGAATTTTGCGAACGGCTCGCGCTCACCATGGGACTGACAGGCGCAGACGAGACATCACTGCTGTATGAACTGGCGCGGCGTACTTCGACAACCTGGGTGCTGATTGATGACTACTGCCGATATCCGGAGCCAGCGCTGGATGCCTTTCTCGACCGGATGCTGGCGGTCAGCAGTCCGACCCTGACGTGGTGGATCGGCACGCGGCGTCGCCCGTCCTGCAACTGGCCCCGCTTGTTGCTGGATGATGCCCTGTACGAATGTGAAGGGGCGGCGTTGGCGCTGACCCGGGACGAAATCGCACAAGCGTTGCGACACTTGCCTCCCGCCCAGGCCGACAGCGTGGCGGGGCGCATCTTCCAGCGCAGCGGCGGCTGGTGCGCCGGGGTGCGGATGCTGTTGATGCAAAAATGCGACTGGTCGCAAAAGACCTTGCCGCAGCAACGCATGGACACCTTGCTGGACTACCTGCAACACGAACTCTTCAGTGGTCTTAGCCCGGAACTCGCCGAGGCCTGGCGTGTGCTGGCGCATTTGCCGCGGTTCAATGCCGAGCTCTGTGAACACCTGTTCGGTGCCGGAGAGGGCGCCCAGTACTTGCGCACGCTGCAAGTACTCGGCTGCTTTATCGAGCCCTGGAACGATTCGGCCGACTGGCTGCAGGTTTGCCCGTCACTGTCGCACGTCATTCGCGAAGAGCAGTGGCCATCGGGGCGTTCCTGGCATCGTCGGGCATGCCAGTGGTTCGCTGCCGCGAATGACTGGCGCTCGGCTTTTGAACAGGCTCTCCTGGCCGAAGAACATGAGGCGGCCATCAGTCTGTTGCAGCACTTCAGCTTCGAGCATCTGTTCGAAGAGCAAACGGTGGTGCTGTTGTTACGGCTGCATGAAATCCGCGGCGGTGAGCTGACAATGAGTTCGCCACAGCTGGTCGGACTGATGACGGCGGCGTTGCTGTTTGCCGGTCGCTTTGAACAGGCGGCGCAATGTATTGCGCGTCTTTCGTGTTTCCTGCCGCAATCCTCTGCACAGGGTGAGTGTCAGCTGATTGCACGCTGGCAGGCGTTGAGCGGTTGGCTCGCGCATCTCGAGGGGCGGATGGGGGCTGCCCAAGTGCACTTCTCTCAAGCATTGGAAGTACTGGATGCGGACAGCTGGATCGCTCGGGCAATGTGTTTGTCCGGTTTGACCCAGCAAGCACTTTTAAGGGGCGAACTCGACGTAGCGCACGCCTGTAACCGCCAGGCGCTGTGTCTGGCACGCGCGCAAGGTTCGCTGGTGTTCGAGGCACTGCTTGAGCTCGATCATGCGCAATTGCTGGAGCAGCGCGGCACAGCGTCCCGGGCTGAAAGCCTCCTGGCCAATGTCCATGATTTGCTTGGCAAGCAATCGAACCGGCCGACACCGTTGATGGGAAGAATCGCGTTACGCCGAGGGCGGCTGGCTTTGAGTCAGGGGTTGGACGCCCGCGCCGCAGGGTTTTTCCAGGCCGGCCTGGAGGACTGCAAACGCAATCATGACAAGCGCGTGCTGTATGGCTTCATCGGACTGGCGCAATTGGCCGCCAACCAGGCGGACTACGAACAGGCTTTCGTGTGCCTGCGTGATGCCGAGCGGCTGATGCAACTGCGGCAGATTCCGGACACGGTCTATCGCGGTGCCTTGTTGCAGGCCAGCAGCCTTTTCTGGCTGCAGCAAGGACGTAACGAACTGGTTTGCGAGGCGATGACCCGCCTGCTGCGACACTATCAGGGACCCGGTGCATTGCAGGCTCCACCTGCGACGCTGGAGCTGATTCCGCGTGTCGAGTACTTGCTGATCCTGGCCGAGGTTGAATTACACAAGGCTCGCAACCCGATCGTGCGCCTCCAGCAGCTTCTGGAAACTGCCCGGCACTGCAGAATGCTTTCTCTGGAAACCGACCTCCACCTGGCATTGGCCGAGGTCGCGTTCGCGCTGGGTGACGAATTGTTGGCCAGATCTCATTTGCAGGCGGGTTGTGAAATGGCCAGCCTGCATGGTCTGCATCAGGCACTGCATGAACTGAAAATGCGCCGTCCCGAGCTGATTGACGGGGTTGCCGAGACACCTTGTGCAGTCAGTTCGAGCGGTGGCGCATTGCTCAGTCAGCGAGAACTGGAAGTTTTGAGACTGATTGCCAAAGGGTATTCCAATCAACAGATTGCAGATCAGCTGTTTATTTCCTTACATACGGTAAAGACTCATGCCAGGCGTATACATGGAAAGTTGGGTGTCGAGCGCAGAACGCAAGCAGTGGCCAGTGCAAAGATACTGGGTCTGGATGTATAGCGGCGTTACAGCGGGACAATGATTTATTTGTTCGGTTTCTTCTCGGAGATAATTATTAAATATTCAAAATGTGAAGTAACGGGTCGCTTGTTTTAGTCGGGGTTGTTGAGCGTTAGCTTTGTTGCATTGAATAAATGGCGTTGTGTCATTTAGTTGTTGATGCTGCAAGGAACTCGCAATGAACGATTTAAAAGATACCCTCGGCTTTCGTCCGCAATGGCTCGCTGGCACCAGCTCGTACAATCAACAGAAGTATGAATACCTGATGCAGCAAATGGCTGGCCAGGAAGCGGAGCTCAGGCAACTGCTGGGCAAGTCGGCATCCTTGAAGACCTATGCATCCGCACGTGTTCAGGAATGGACGAACAGCGCATTGGGTGCTCGAATTGATCCGGAAAGTATCAGCGTCGTTTCCCGCTTCAGCATTCAAATGGCTGGTCGCACGCTGGTTCAAGAGGATAAGCGTTCGTTACTGGAGCTGGCATTGTTCGGTCTGCATGATCAGAACAACCGGTCTGAAATGAAGTTCGAAGGTCAGATTCCTTCAGGCTTGACTCAAGCACGCGTGGAAAACTGGTTGTCCGGGGTCGATATCCGATCGGATTACTTCGAATCGCTTCGAAAGTCCTTTGATGATTACGGCGTGCAAATCGCATTGTTGGGAGCCTTGGGAGCCCGCATCGCGTTCAGCGCGTTCTCGGCGACTTTGCAGGGACACCTCAATCAGTCGAGCATGCAGATGGTCGAGCGCTTCCTGCAGGGTGATCGCAGCATTTCGGCATCGGCGTTCGTATTGACGGGGTACCGTTATGGTTTCCGGGACCTGATCGCTTTCCGACAAAAGAGCAACCCCTACGGCTTCTGCGCCTTGTACGCCCCGGGCTCGCCTGGCGGGCGGGACTGGTACGCGTTCCCCAATATTCGCGAGCTCGAGTTTCAGGTGGCCGGCTGGGTCAGGACTGACGAGGGCGTGAGCTATCTGACGTCCCAGGCGCATCCTCAAGAGAGGGGCGCATTGACGAAGTATGCGAAACAGCTTCAGCAACTTCCGAGTGCCTGGAAAGGCGCAAACTTCTACGAGTGGCCCGAGGCACCCGAAGGGATTCTTGCAGAGGCGGTTTTCTATCAAGTGTCCTGGGACCTGGCCCAGGAGAGTCTTGTCCAGCCGGTTGGCTATCGAAACTCGTCTGCCGATCTTCGTCAGCGTTACGCTCGATTGAACACTGAGTTGAAAGCCCTCTATACCGTCAACGCTCGCGAAGCCGGCATCGTTCCCTATGAGACTTTTTGCCGTGATCTCATAAAAAATAAAATAGAAGACCTGCTGAAAGCATCCGGGGAAATCGTCGTAGTCAATCCGGATGAGATTATTGTCGAGCTGGAGCAGGGTGAAGAAATTTCGTTGTCGCGGATCATTATCAAAGAGACGCCGTTCACTGTGCGTGAAGTGGAGGGCAAGCTGCCAGGTATTTATCCGCGCTTTCGCGTGAGTGCAGGTCATCCAACGCTGCACAATCTTGATATTCGTCAATTGGCAAGCTGGTCCCGGACATTGCGCCCGGGGGAGAAGTACATTGCCATGTTGCGTTCGGTTTATCTGAACACTAAACATCCTGACTATGAGCTTAAGCGGGAAATACATTTCAGAGCGCAGCAAGCCGAGATGTACCGGGCGGTATTGTCCAGCCAGTTTTCCGGCGAGATGTCCCCTGGGTTGGCTGAACAGTTGAATCGTTTGATCGCAGGGCTGGACAAGGCCTCGGATCCATCGTTTCCTCCTTATGGAGAAACCGTAACCAACGTGCAATACAGTGCGGTGTTCAAACTGCATTTGAAGCGTTGCCTGATTGAAGGCGTCTACGTTTTCAGATTGGTAGAGGGCGGAAAAATCACCGAGATTCTCTACACGCCCAACGCACCCGATGGTATCCATTACCGCCCGATGAATCAGCTCTTTGCGTCGATCAAGGAAAACGCTCTCGGCCAGTATTTCTATGAACGGGTCAAATACATCGAGCAGCCGATCATCGGGACTTTCGTTAATAACATCGAGTTCAAGAACATCTCCGAAAGTCCGCCTGTGCTTGAGATGAACAGCCGTGTGCAGTCGTTGCGGGCGAGTTACAACGCCCGTGTAGAACGCATTATTTCCGATGTGGACGCACAAACGACCAGCCTTGGTGAAATCATCGGGAAACTGGTTTATGACACGGCAGTTCTGGCTGCAACGGTGGTCAGCATGGTTATTCCACCGGTGGGGCTGGCGCTTTCGGCGGTGCAGATCACCAGGAATGTTCTCGAGGGCGCCCAGGCTTACAAGTACGGAGATCGGGCTACAGCGTTCAATCATTTCAAGGATGCGTTGCTGGACCTGGCCTCTCTGGTTCCCGGAGGGAAAGAAGCGACCAAGGCTCAGAAAACCCTGATCCAGCTTCTGGGTGACGCCAACACCGTCGTCGGCCTGGTCGCTTCGGCTACGGGCCAGACCCTTGGCTACGAGCGTTTTCAGGAGCTGCTCGAAGAGATACTGAAGGAAGAGTCGGCCAGTGATAGCCAGACTCTGTTGGTGTAACCGATTGAAGTGATCTGACTAGCGGGCGTCAAACCCCATCCGCCAACTCACGGCCCGCGTCGCAGCCAATAACCGCTGCGCCGCCGGGCCGTTTTCGTCGGCGTGGAACAGCGAGGTCGGGCCGACGATGGTCAACACCGCCGCGACCTGCCCGAGGGCGTTGAACACCGGTGCCGACAAGGCATCGACGCCGGGCATCAGCAAGCCGTGAACATGATGCAGACCGCGTTCGCGGATCTGTTCGCACAACGCCGCATAGGCTTTTTCGTCTGCCAGCGGATGGCCGCCGACGGCGATTTCCTGTTCGCGCAATTCGTCGGTTTCCCGATGCGGCAGGTACGCGCCGAAGACCAGACCGGTGGAGGAACTGAGCAGCGGCAATACCGAACCCAGTTGCGTCACCACCGTCACTGCGCGCACCGCAGGTTCGATGTGCACCACGGTTGCGCCCTGATTGCCCCACACCGCGAGGAAACAGGTTTCGTTGAGTTCGTCGCGCAGTTCGGCCAGCGGCAGGGCGGCGACTTTCAGCACGTCCATACTGTTGAGAGCGGCCAGGCCCACGCGCAGCGCTTCACGGCCGAGACCGTAGTGATTGGTGGCGGTGTTCTGTTCGGCAAAACCGCTGGCGATCAAGGCCTGCAGATAACGGTGAACCTTGCTCGCCGGCATCTGCACATGTTCGGCCAGACGCGACAGCGAAGTGGACGGCGACAACTCGGCCAGGGCCTTGAGGATGTCGGTGCCGACTTCGGCGGAGCGGACTTTCTGTTTGCCGTTGCTGTCGCTGGTTTTTTCCATGGTGCTGCCGTGTCCCGGAACGAATGGGCGTCTTTATAGCTTGACGCTGGATAGCGAGCAAATTACGTTATGCGTAATTGAATTACGATAAAAATAACCCCGGCGTGCCAAGACCTCTGATCCAGAGCGTCCGGCCATGCCGACTCCCTGTTCAGGAGGCTCCATGAACCTCGATTCAGCCTTGGCTTACCAGTCCGGTTTCGGTAACGAATTCAGCTCCGAAGCACTGCCCGGCGCACTGCCCGTTGGCCAGAACTCCCCGCAGAAAGCCCCTTACGGTCTGTACACCGAACTGTTCTCCGGCACCGCGTTCACCATGACCCGCAGTGAAGCGCGGCGTACGTGGATGTACCGGATCCAGCCGTCGGCCAATCACCCGGCATTCGCCAAACTGGAGCGGCAACTGGCGGGCGGCCCGTTGGGTGAAGTGACCCCCAATCGCCTGCGCTGGAACCCGCTGGAGATCCCGGCCGAACCGACCGATTTCATCGATGGTCTGGTGAGCATGGCGGCCAACTCCGCCGCCGAAAAACCGGCCGGCATCAGCATCTATCACTACTGCGCCAACCGTTCGATGGAGCGCGTTTTCTTCAACGCCGACGGCGAGCTGCTGTTGGTGCCGCAACTCGGGCGCCTGCGCATCGCCACCGAACTGGGTGTGCTGGAAGTGGCGCCGCTGGAAATCGCCGTGTTGCCACGGGGTTTGAAATTCCGTGTCGAACTGCTCGATCCGCAAGCGCGCGGTTACGTCGCCGAGAACCATGGCGCGCCATTGCGTCTGCCGGATCTGGGGCCGATCGGCAGCAACGGTCTGGCCAATCCGCGGGACTTCCTGACCCCGGTCGCCGCCTACGAAAACCTTCAACAACCGACCACCCTGGTGCAGAAATTCCTCGGCCAGTTGTGGGGCACCGAACTCAATCACTCGCCGCTGAACGTGGTCGCCTGGCACGGCAACAACGTGCCGTACAAATATGACCTGCGCCGCTTCAATACCATCGGCACCGTCAGTTTCGATCACCCGGATCCGTCGATCTTCACCGTGCTGACCTCGCCGACCAGCGTCCACGGTCTGGCCAACCTCGACTTCGTGATCTTCCCGCCGCGCTGGATGGTGGCGGAGAACACCTTCCGTCCGCCGTGGTTCCACCGCAACCTGATGAACGAATTCATGGGCCTGATCCAGGGCGAATACGACGCCAAGGCTGAAGGTTTCGTGCCCGGCGGTGCATCGCTGCACAGCTGCATGAGCGCCCACGGCCCGGACGGCGAGACCTGCACCAAAGCCATCAACGCGGACCTCAAACCGGCGAAGATCGACAACACCATGGCCTTCATGTTCGAGACCAGCCAGGTGCTGCGCCCAAGCCGCTTTGCCCTCGACTGCCCGCAACTGCAATCCACTTACGACGCCTGCTGGGCCACGCTGCCCGCCACGTTCGACCCGACCCGGAGATAATCCATGACTCAGAATTCCATCACCCGCAGTTGGGTCGCTTCGGCCAACGGCCACACCGAATTCCCGCTGCAGAACCTGCCACTGGGCGTGTTCAGCGTCGAAGGCTCGGCACCACGCGCAGGCGTGGCGATTGGCGAGCACATCTTCGATCTGCAAGTGGCGCTGGAGGCCGGGCTGTTCGACGGCGTTGCGCGCGGTGCGGTCGAAGCCATGCGCGGCGGTCAGTTGAACGCGTTCTTCGAACTCGGCCGCGACGCCCGCGTTGCCTTGCGTGAACGTCTGCTGGAACTGTTCAGCGAAGGCAGTACTCACCGCGGCAACATCGAAGCCCAAGGCGCGAAACTGCTGCCACTGGCCGCCGATTGCCAGCTGCACCTGCCGGCGCGCATCAGCGATTACACCGACTTCTACGTCGGCATCGAGCACGCGCAGAACGTTGGCAAACTGTTCCGCCCGGACAACCCGCTGCTGCCGAACTACAAACACGTGCCGATCGGCTACCACGGTCGTGCCTCCACCGTGCGCGCCTCCGGCACCGACGTGCGCCGCCCGAAAGGCCAGACCTTGCCAGCCGGTGCGACCGAGCCGACCTTCGGCCCGTGCGCACGGCTGGACTATGAGCTGGAACTGGGGATCTGGATCGGTCAGGGCAACGAGATGGGAGAGCCGATCGCCATCGGTGACGCCGCTGAACACATCGCCGGTTTCTGCCTGCTCAACGACTGGTCGGCCCGTGACATCCAGGCCTGGGAATACCAGCCGCTCGGTCCGTTCCTGTCCAAGAGCTTCATCACCAGTGTTTCGCCATGGGTGGTGACTGCCGAAGCGCTGGCGCCATTCCGCACTGCGCAACCGGCGCGTCCGCAAGGTGATCCGCAGCCGCTGCCGTACCTGCTCGACAAGCGGGATCAGGATGGCGGTGGTTTCGACATCGAGCTCGAAGTGCTGCTGCTCACCGAGAAAATGCGCGAGCAGAACCTGCCGGCCCATCGTCTGACCCTGAGCAACACCCGCTACATGTACTGGACCGTTGCGCAAATGGTTGCGCACCACAGCGTCAACGGCTGCCAGTTGCAGGCCGGTGACCTGTTCGGTTCGGGCACCTTGTCCGGCCCTGAAAACGGCCAGTTCGGCAGCCTGCTGGAAATCACCGAGGGTGGCAAAAAGCCGATCGAACTGGCGTCCGGCGAAGTGCGCAAATTCCTTGAAGACGGCGACGAAATCATCCTGCGCGCCCGCTGCGCCCGCGAAGGTTTTGCCTCGATCGGCTTCGGCGAATGCCGTGGCACCGTGCTGGCGGCGCGCTGACAGGAGCGGCTCATGGATCTCTATACCTATTACCGCTCCACCTCGTCGTACCGGGTGCGGATCGCGCTGGCACTCAAGGGTCTCGACTATCAGGCGCTGCCGGTCAACCTGATCGCACCGCCCGGCGGCGAGCATCGGCAACCGGCGTATCTGGCGATCAATCCTCAGGGCCGGGTGCCGGCGCTGCGTACGGACGAAGGCAAGTTACTGATTCAGTCGCCGGCGATCATCGAGTACCTGGAGGAACGTTATCCACAGGTGCCGTTGCTGCCCGAAGACCTCGTTGCCCGTGCACAGGTGCGCGGCGTGGCGGCGGTGATCGGCTGCGACGTGCATCCGTTGCACAACGTCAGCGTGCTCAATCGCTTGCGCGGGTTGGGGCATGACGAGCCGCAGGTCAACGAGTGGATCGGTCACTGGATCAGTCAGGGGCTGGCGACGGTGGAGCAGTTGATCGGCGACAGCGGTTTCTGTTTCGGCGAGTGGCCGTGTGTGGCGGACGTGTACCTGATTCCACAGTTGTACGCGGCCCAGCGGTTCAACGTTTCGCTGGAGGCGTTTCCACGGATTCGTCGGGTGGCTGCGTTGGCTGCTGAACATCCGGCGTTCATTGCGGCGCATCCGGCGAATCAGCCGGACACTCCGAAATAGCATTTGATGGCTTCCGTGCAGCGCACGGGAGCCGTTCCGGTTACCCGCAAAAAATCATAAAAACAAAACAGGTACCTTGCGATGCACAACCAGATTGCCAGCTTTCGGGCGGCACTCGACGCCCGTCCTGTGTCCCGCTTTCAGTGGTTGCTCCTGATTCTTCTCGCCTTGCTGCTGGTCACCGACGGCTATGACGCCCAGGTGCTCGGATACGTGGTGCCGGCGCTGGCGCAGGACTGGGGCCTGGAGAAATCGGCGTTCGGCCCGGTGTTCAGCGCCAACCTGCTCGGGCTGACGCTGGGCTCGCTCGCTGTGACGCCGCTGGCCGACCGTTTCGGCGTACGGCGGATTCTGCTCGCCTGCGTGCTGATCTACGCCAGCCTCACCGTGCTGATGGTGTTCGCCGATACCCTGAATACCCTGATGATCGCGCGCTTCATCTGCGGCATCGGCATGGGCGGCGCGATGCCCAGTGCCATGGCGTTGATGTCGGAATATTCACCGCCACGCCTGCGCACGCTGATGGTGACGCTGGCGGCCTGCGGCTTCTCGTTCGGCGGTGCGGCGGGTGGTTTTGTGGCGGCCGGCTTTATCGATCGGTTCGGCTGGCAAGCGGTGTTCCTCGCTGGCGGTGTCACGCCGTTGCTGCTGTTTCCGTTTCTCTGGTGGATGCTTCCGGAATCCTTGCCACGCCTGCTGCGTGACGCGCCGCCCTATGCACGCCTGCGCAAAGTCACCGCGCGGATGCTGCCGGACTGGCAGCCACCGCCCGCATCGGTCGAGCAGAACGAGCGCGAGCAGGGCAGCAAACTGACCGTGGTGGAGTTGTTCCGCAACGGTTACGCACGTCCGACTTTGCTGATCTGGGCGACGTTTTTCGTCAGCCTGATCCTGCTGTATTTCATGATCAGCTGGCTGCCGTCGCTGCTGCTGGAAAGTGGCCTGAAACTCAATGAAGCGAACCTGGTGACGTCGATGTTCCTGTTCGCCGGCACGCTGGGGGCGATCTGTATGGCGTGGTTCGCTGATCGGTTGAAAAGCAAGGTGCGACTGTTGTCCGGCGTGCTGGCTGGTGCTGCGGTATGCACGATCCTGCTGGGCCTGAATCACGACAACCCGCGCTATCTGGTGGCCTGTGTGTTTGCGGCGGGGTTCTGCATCATCGGCGGGCAACTGACGCTCAATGCGTTCGCCAGCAATTTCTATCCGGCCCACGTGCGCGCCACCGGCACCGGCTGGGCATTGGGAGTAGGGCGGTTCGGCTCGATTCTCGGGCCGCTGTTCGGCAGCCTGTTGCTGGCGATGCACATTCCGGTGGAGCAGATTTTCTTCTTCTGCGCGATTCCGGCGGTGATTGCGGCGTTGCTGATCATTCAGGTGCGTTCGCCTTCGCAGCTTGCGCAAAATCCTGTGGGAGCGAGCTTGCTCGCGAAGAACGATAACGCGGTTTGACTGATCGACCGTGTCGCCTGATTCGCGAGCAAGCTCGCTCCCACAAGGGATCAGTGGACAACCGAGTTCGGCGGCAGATGCCCCAACCGTTCCGTCAGGCGAAGTCGCTGAATCGGGTCGTCACTGAGCAGTAGCGCGTGCTCCAGGTCGAAACGCTCGGCGTTCGGGCAATCGAGGCGCTGGTACAGACTGGCCCGGGCCAGATAGTCGGCGGCGCTGGCGTTGCCCAGTTCGAGCACGCGCTCGGCATCGATCAGCGCCGCGATGAAGTCGTCGTGGGTCAGGTGCAGCTGGCGCAGGTTGCGTGACAGACGCTGAAGCATCTGCACCGGTTCGGCAGTCAGCAGATGGTCGGCGTTGAGTTTCATCTGATGGCCGTACTGGCGATGCAGCAGTTCGCGGCAATCGTTCGGATACAGACGCCGTCCGCCGCACGGATCGAGCAGGTGATCGGCCCCGGGAACCTTCAGCAGGAAATGCCCGGGGAAGTTCACGCCCACCAGTGGAATCTCCAGGCCACGGGCCAGTTCCAGAGCGATCAGTGCCAGCGCCAGCGGCTGACCGCGTTTGGTCTGCATGACTTTGTGCACCATCGCGGCCTGCGGGCGCAGCGGTACGAAATCATCCTGGGCAAACCCCAGATCGGTCATGCGCCGCAGCAGCGGTTGCGCCAGCTCGCTGACCGGCAGCAACGGCAAGCCATAGCTGACCCGCTGCTGCAGTTCCTTGAATTCCTGCAACAGCGCTTCGGGATCGGCTTGTTTGTCGTGTTCGGCGGCCATCCACAACGCGGCTTCGAACAGCGCGGGCGGTGAACGGTGCAGACAATCGAAGAAACGTTGGCGCGGACTCATCTAAATCTCCGGGGCATGCCTCGTTTTAGCCCCGTCTTTGTCATTCGTCCAGTACCGGGCCGCTCTGCCACCGGGTTATGCCACAACCCTCCGATCGGTGGCGGCGCTTATTCCGGCGCGCTTCAGCAATTTTCAGGCGCAAGCCTATACTGGCGTCTACCAGAAGTGATTCGGGAGCCTGCCGATGTTCGCTCTCATGCAAAGCACTCGCCTGGAATCGCTGCACCTTAGCGTTGATCCGGTGTCCGGATTGAAGGCGGTCATTGCCATCCATAACAGTCGCCTGGGGCCAGCCCTGGGCGGGTGTCGTTATCTTGCCTACCCGAACGACGAATCCGCAGTCGAGGACGCCATACGCCTGGCCCAGGGCATGAGCTACAAGGCCGCGCTGGCCGGCCTCGCCCAAGGCGGCGGTGTCGCCGTGATCGTGCGGCCGGCCCATGTGGAAAATCGTGGCGCGCTGTTCGAAGCCTTCGGCCGTTGCATCGATCAGCTCGACGGGCGCTACATCACTGCCATCGACAGCGGCACTTCGGTGGCGGACATGGATTGCATCGCCCAGCAGACCCAGCATGTCACCAGCACCACCTCCGCCGGCGACCCGGCGCCGCATGCGGCGATGGGCGTGTTCACCGGAATTCGCGCCACGGCCATGGCGCGGCTGGGCAGCGACAATCTCGAAGGCTTGCGCGTGGCGATTCAGGGGTTGGGCAATGTTGGTTATGCCTTGGCCGAACAGTTGCACGCCGCCGGCGCCGAACTGCTGGTCAGCGACATCGACCACGGCAAGGTGCAACTGGCGATGGAACAACTCAACGCCCATCCGATCGCCAACGACGCATTGCTCAGCACGCCGTGCGACATTCTCGCGCCGTGCGGTTTGGGCGGTGTGCTCAACAGCCACACGGTCACCCAGTTGCGCTGCTCGGCGGTGGCGGGCTCGGCCAACAATCAGCTGACGCACCTGGACGTCGCCGATCAACTGGAACGGCGCGGCATCCTGTATGCGCCGGATTACGTGATCAATGCCGGCGGGCTGATCTACGTTTCCCTCAAGCATCGGGGCGAAGAACTGACGACCATCACTGCGCACCTGTCGAAGATCAGTTCGCGCCTGACAGAAGTCTTCGCCCACGCACAGGCGGAAAAACGATCACCCGCGCGGGTGGCGGATGAGCTGGCGGAGAAGGTGTTGTACCGCTGAAGTTTGTCCGGGCATGAAAAAGCCCCTGAGTCTTTCAACTCAGGGACTATTCAATTCAGAGACTTCAATTCAAGTGTCGCTTACTTTGCAGCCTTCGCCGCTTTGGCAGGTTTGGCTGGCGCTTCTACCGGTTCAGCCAAGTCTGCTGGCTCGGTTGCCACAACCGGTGCCGCTGGTGCGTTGATCAGCTCCGACAATGCGTCAGGCTGGCTCTTGAACGCCCGGGCGAACACATCGCGGTTCTTCGCCATGAAGATCCCGACTTCTTCCACTTGCTGCTCGCTCAACGAAGGAACGGCTTTTTCCAGCACCTCGGCCAACAGTTCGGCCAGTTCGAGCATTTTGTCATGACGGTCAGCTTCGGCTTTATCCATGAACAAGCGCTCCAGATCTCGGCTGCTGCGGTATACCACTTCGACGGCCATTCACCACCTCACATGCCTTCACATTAAGTTGTCTTTGCGACTACTGTATCTATATACAGCGAAAAGGATAAGCGAATCCCTGCGCTTTGGGTAGTGGCTTTTCAATGTAGACCGGATTCGGATTTTGTCAGCCTGACGGTTACGCACCGGTGCGACCAAACGCCACGGCGCGGGTTTCGCGGCGACTCGCCATGATGGCGTGGCCTCTTTTCTGCATGCATCTGCGTACGTGCGCAATAACCGTCACGTCCAGCAAGCAACATCCGCTCGAACCGGGCTAAGGAACCTTCATCGTGAAAATCAACTGGGCCGAGAAACTGCGGCAAAACGTGCATCAACTGGCCGAGTCCCTGGGCAACCTGTTCGTCGAGACCTTCCACTACCTGGCGCTGTTCGCCATTGGTGCGGTGACCGCGTGGGCGGCGGTGATGGAATTTCTCGGGATGCTCGAGGAAGGGCACATCAAGATCGATGACATTCTGTTGCTGTTCATCTATCTGGAACTGGGGGCGATGGTCGGGATTTATTTCAAGACCAACCACATGCCGGTACGCTTCCTGATCTACGTGGCGATCACGGCACTGACGCGCCTGCTGATCTCCAACGTCTCGCACCACAATCCACCGGACATGGGCATCATCTACCTGTGCGGCGGGATTCTGCTGCTGGCGTTCTCGATCCTGGTGGTGCGTTACGCCTCGTCGCAATTCCCTTCGGTGAAAATCGAGAACCCGCACCGCAAGATCGGCACGGGTTCCAGTGAACATCCTGAAGTGGAGAAGGGCGAACTTTAAAGGCCGGCAGTTGGCCGTGGCTGATGTTTGGCCTGACGCGGTGGCGGAGTGATTCCGTCGCCGCGGGTCATGGCGTCGAGGATCGCCATGGCGCTGTGGCCCTGCTCGATGGCGATGCCAAATTGAATGCTCTGAACCAGGCGCTTCAGGCGCTTGGGATCGTTGCGCTGTTCGGCGCTGATCATCCGTTTGGCGACGATCCGGCCGCCATTGGAGAGGGTCAGCATGATGCTGCCGTCGAGCCCCTGAATGCTCAGGTTGATCTGATAGTCCGGCGCGAAGGCATCGGTAATGATCTGAAAAGGATTGTCCATGATGCGTCACCGCCTGATTGAACGTGCAGTTGTTGACCGGCCTTGATCGGGTTGGTTCGCCAAACCTGACCATCGGCCTTTCCGTGGTCCTGTCTCCTTCAGCGATGTAGCAAGGGACATGCCGGGAATATTGTCGAACAATGAATCCGGCCAAAAAGAAGGCGAGCCCATGGCTCGCCTTCTTCGTTTGCGGCCCGTTTCAGGGCAGAACCGAGTAGATGATCGCTGACAGTGCAATCAGGCCGATCAGTACCACGAACACGTTCGACACTTGGCCTGAATACTGGCGCAAGGCTGGCACCCGGCGGATCGCGTACATTGGCATCAGGAACAAAAGACAGGCAATCACCGGCCCGCCGAGGGTTTCGATCATGCCGAGGATGCTCGGGTTGAAGGTCGCCACGGCCCAGCAGCTGAGGATCATGAACAGCGCGGTCGCACGGTTCAGCCAGCTCGCCGACATCACTCGGCCACGGCTGCGCAGGCTTTTGACGATCATGCCCTGAAAGCCTTCGCTGGCGCCGATGTAGTGGCCGAGGAAGGATTTGGTGATCGCCACCAGCGCAATCAGCGGCGCGGCGTAAGCGATGACCGGGGTCTGGAAGTGGTTGGCGAGGTACGACAGGATCGAAATGTTCTGCGCCTTCGCCGCTGCCAGATCTGCCGGCGACAGCGCCAGCACGCAGCTGAAGCAGAAGAACATCACCGTCACCACCATCATTCCATGGGCCATGGCGAGGATGCCGCTGCTCTTGCGTTCGGCCTGCTCGCCATAGCGCTGTTTCTGCTCAACCGCGAAGGCGGAAATGATCGGCGAATGGTTGAACGAGAACACCATCACCGGGATCGCCAGCCACAGGGTCTTGAGGAACACCGACATTTCCATCGGTTCTTGAGCACTGGCGAAGAATGCGCCGTTCCAGTTCGGAATCAGGCTGATGCCGAGCAACAGCAGCGCGGCGACGAACGGATACACCAGCACGCTCATGGCTTTGACGATCACGCTCTGACCACAGCGGACGATGGCCATCAAGCCGAGGATCAGCGCCAGCGACAGCACCGCACGTGGCGGCGGGGCGATGTGCAGCTGGTGTTCGAGGAAGCTGCTGAGGGTGTTGGTCAGCGCCACGCTGTAAACCAGCAGGATCGGGAAGATCGCGAAGAAATACAGCAGCGTGATCAGCTTGCCGGCGCCGATGCCGAAGTGTTCTTCCACCACTTCGGTGATGTCACCGGAACGGCCCGACAGCACGAAACGGGTCAGGCCCCGGTGCGCGAAGAAGGTCATCGGGAACGCCAGCAACGCCAGGATCAGCAACGGCCAGAAGCCGCCGACACCGGCGTTGATCGGCAGGAACAAAGTGCCGGCGCCGATGGCGGTGCCATACAGGCCGAGCATCCAGGTGGTGTCGAATTTGCTCCAGCCCTTGTGGGCGATTTCGTTATTGCGTGTGCGGTCTACAGCGGGATTTTCGGCAGCAGGTGTGCGTACATCGGTCATCGTTTTTGCCTCGTTATTATTCTTGCTCGGGCTCACGTGTTACGGGCGGTCAGGGAGCGCTCCTCAGCACTCCACCCAGCTCACGGCCAGGCCGCCCCGTGAAGTCTCTTTGTATTTGTCATGCATGTCGGCGCCGGTATCGCGCATGGTGCGGATCACCCGGTCCAGGGAAATGAAGTGTTTGCCGTCGCCGCGCAGGGCCATTTGCGTGGCGTTGATTGCCTTCACGGCGGCGATGGCGTTGCGCTCGATGCACGGCACCTGCACGAGCCCGCCGACCGGGTCGCAGGTCAGGCCGAGGTTGTGTTCCAAGCCGATTTCGGCGGCGTTTTCCAGTTGCTCCGGGGTGGCACCCAGCACATCGGCCAGACCCGCAGCAGCCATCGCACAGGCCGAACCGACTTCGCCCTGGCAGCCGACTTCGGCACCGGAGATCGATGCGTTTTTCTTGCACAGGATGCCGACCGCTGCCGCACCCAGGAAGAACGCGACAACGTCATCGTCGGACGCGTCCGGATTGAATTTCATGTAGTAGTGCAGGACGGCCGGAATGATCCCGGCGGCACCGTTGGTCGGCGCGGTCACCATGCGCCCGCCGGCGGCGTTTTCTTCGTTGACGGCGAGGGCGAACAGGTTGACCCATTCCATCGCCGACAGGGTCGAACTGATGACGTTCGGCTTGCCGATTTCCAGCAGGCTGCGGTGCAATTTCGCCGCACGACGCGGAACATTCAGACCGCCAGGCAGGATGCCTTCGTGACGCAGGCCTTGCTCGACGCATTCGCGCATCACCGACCAGATGTGCAGCAGGCCCTTGCGGATCTCGGCGTCGCTGCGCCAGGCCCGTTCGTTGGCCATCATCAGTTCGGAAACCCGCAGGTTGTGCTGCTTGCACAGCGCCAGCAGTTCGACGGCGCTGGAGAATTCGTAATGCAACTCGACGTCGCCGGCCGGCGCTAGGCCGGATTCGGCTTCGGCCGCTTCGATGATGAAACCGCCGCCGACGGAGTAGTACGTTTGCTCGAACAGTTGGCCGGATGCACCGAAGGCTGTCAGCGACATGGCGTTGGGGTGGTAGGGCAGGCTCTCGTCCAGCAGCAGGAGATCGTGCTGCCAGTTGAAGGCAATCGAACGTTCACCGGCCAAGGACAGTTGGCCGGTCTCGTGCAGTTGCTGGATGCGTGGCTCGATGGTCGACGGATCGATGCTGTCCGGCCATTCGCCCATCAAGCCCATGACCGTCGCACGGTCAGTGGCATGGCCCACGCCGGTGGCCGAAAGCGAGCCGTACAAACGGATTTCTACCCGCTGCACATCGTTCAGCAAATGCTGGTCGATCAGGGCCTGGGCGAAGGTCGCGGCGGCGCGCATCGGGCCGACGGTATGGGAACTGGACGGGCCGATGCCGACTTTGAATAGATCGAAAACACTGATAGCCATGCTAAACCCTTACAAGCAATGGAGTAGGAATCGCTGCCATTTTTTGTAGGGCAAGCGCAATGTCGGCGATACTGCCTAGCTCGCTTCGACGTGACTAACGAAACTTCCTAAGTAAGCCTTTAGCAGGACTAAACCATGAGTCGTCAATTGCATGCCCAGACTTACGTCTGGCTGCAGGTGTTTTCCTGTGCCGCGCGGCACCTGTCATTCACCCGTTGTGCCGAAGAACTGCACATCACGCCGGGAGCGGTGAGTCAGCAAATCCGACAACTGGAAGAGCGGCTGGGGTTTCGCCTGTTTCACCGTCGCGCGCGGGGTGTGGAGCTGAGTGCGGAAGGACAGCGACTGGCGATCACCGTCAACGAGGCTTACGGCAGCATCGACGCGGAACTGCGTCGCCTGGATGCGGGGATGATCAGCGGGATTCTGCGGGTGCGATCGATTCCGTCGTTCCTCAGCAAGTGGCTGACCCCGCGCCTGCCGCGCCTGCAACAGCGTTACCCGGACATCCAGCTGCGGCTGGTGGCCGAGGACAGCAGCGTGCCGTTGCATGAAGGGGATTTCGACTTGGCCATCGACCTGAACGACGGCAGTTATCCGGGATTGTTATCCACAGCCTTGCTCGACGAGCAGATTTTCCCGGTGTGCGCGCCGGGACTACTGCGTGGACGGCCACCGCTGCACGGGCCGGCGGATCTGGTGCATTTCCCGCTGTTGCACGACATCACCGCCTGGCGCGGCAGTTATGAATACGCGGAGTGGGAGTTTTATCTGAATGCCATCGGTTTCGAGGGTGCCGATGTCCGGCGTGGGCACACGTTCAATCGCAACCACCTGACCATCGAAGCGGCGATTGCTGGCATGGGCGTGGCGATTGCCCGGCGCACGTTGCTCAACGACGAGCTGGAGCGGGGGACGTTGATCGTGCCGTTCGGGATTTCGGTGCCCAATCACAAGCGCTATGTATTGCTCTACGCGCCGGGGGCGTTGAGCCATCCGGGTGTGCGGGCGGTGCATGACTGGCTGGTGGAAGAAGCGGGGATTTTCCGCAGCCTGCACCCGTTGGGTGATGGCCAATTGTGAGCAGATTTTTCGGGGTGGCGGGGCGACCCAACTCCCGACCTTACCAGCGCTTTACTCGGTTGTCCGGCTTTTTTTGCGTATGAATATTTATCTTTTTTAAGGGGTTGAAATGTTCGTCCGGCGGGCCGATTGTTGTAATCAAGAGGTCACGAAATCCTGTTCCAGGCCTCTTGCGAGCTAGCTGAAATAAGGGATGAACTATGCAAATCCAAGTCAACAGCGACAACCATATTCAAAGCAGCAAACGACTGGAGGAGTGGGTACGCACCACAATTGAGAGCACGCTCGACCGTTATGAGGAAGACCTGACCCGTGTCGAAGTCCATCTGAGCGACGAGAACGGTGAAAAGCCGGGTCCCCATGACTTGCGCTGCCAACTGGAAGCGCGGCCGAAAGGCCATCAACCGATTTCCGTCACCCACAAAGCCGATTCGCTGGAACAGGCGATCGATGGTGCAGCCGAAAAACTGGAGCACGCGCTGGAGCACCTGTTTGGCAAACTGCGCGGCAAACCGCGAGCCGCTGTGGTGCCATTCACAAGCAAAGCCAATGACAAGCTATTGGCGGAAGAGTTTGACGAGAACGAGCAGGCAGCGATCAACAGTTGATGCGCTGATTTTCCAAGCCACCCAATGAGAAAGGGCCTGCAATTGCAGGCCCTTTCTGTTTTCAGCAGGGATCAGAAAGCTACGGAGGTCTGCACGTACACCGTGCGCGGCTCACCGACATACTTGCCCTTGTTGTTGTCATCGAACGAACGGGTGAAGTACTGGGTGTTGAAGATGTTCTTCACGCCCACCGCGACGTTCAGGTCCGACAGTTGCGGGCCGAAGTCATAACCGGCGCGGCTGCTGAACAGCATGTAGCCGGGGATCTTGCCGGTGCTGCCGTCGGCGCTTTCTTTCGAGGTGTTGGCGTTGTCGGCGAACTGGTCGCTCTGGAAGCTGCTGTCCAGATTCAATTTCCACGGCCCTTCGGTGTAACCGACGCCGATCGTGCCCTTGTGTTTCGACGAGAACGGCACACGATTGCCCTTGTTCGGCCCGTCTTCGCGGATGGTCGCGTCAACATAAGCGTAAGTGGCGTAGACGTCGAAGCCGGCCAGCGCCGGGCTCAAGTCGTCGAGGGCGTAGTTGACGCTGGTCTCGATGCCCTGATGGCGGGTTTCGCCACGGGCGATCACCGAATCATTGGTCTGGTTGCTTTCATACTGGTTGTCGAAGTTGATCAGGAACGCGCCGATCTCCGCTCGCAGCGCACCGTTGTCGTAACGGGTGCCGACTTCCCAGGTGCGGGCCTTCTCCGGTTTCACTTCGCCGCTGCTGACGCGGTTGGGCATTTGGCTGTATTGCACGCTGCCGAAGGAGCCTTCGGTGTTGGCGTACAGGTTCCAGCTGTCGGTCAGGTGATACAGCACGTTCAACGCCGGCAGCGCGGTGTTGTAGTCGCCCTTGTATTTGACGTTGGTCAGGTTGTTGGTCTGTTGCGACTCGATCATTTCGTAGCGCACGCCCGGAGTGATCGTCCACTTGCCGATGTCGATGCGGTCATCGACGAAGAGCGCATTGGCTTCGGTGCCGCCGCGCGTGTCACGGTCATTGCGGCTGTTGGTGGTCGGGTACTCGTTGCTGCTGATCGGCGTGCGATAGCGCAGTTCGTGGCCGGCCTCGTTGATGTAGCGATAGCCGACGCCGACTTCATGGCTGGTGGCGCCAAGGTCAAAGCCCTGGGCGAAGCGGGTTTCCAGACCGCGAACCCAGTATTCGCGCGGCGACAGCGAGAGGAAGGTGCCCTGATCCAGATAGCCGCTGCGCAGGGTCTTGGTGAAAAAGGTGTTGGCGGTGAACTCGCGGCGATCTTCCTGATAGCGATAGCCGAAATTGAACATCGTGCGGCGGCCCCAGAACTGGTCTTTCGGCCGGGTCGACTGATACGGATCGGCATCGTAATCGGCGACATTCAGACCGCCAGGCATGTCGGCCTTGCCTTCGTAATATTGCGCCATGGCGTTGAAGCTGTTGGCGTCGTCGAGCTGGTATTTGCCCTTGAGGATCAGGTCGTCGATTTCCGTGTCGCTGTGTTCGCGCCAGTCGCCACCGCGAGTGCCGGAATACAGCAACGCGCCGCCCAGACCATTGGCATTGGTGCCGCCGGCCAGCAGGTTGGCGCTGGTCTTGAAGCCGTCGTGGCTCGACGATGGACTGGTTTCGGTCTGGAAACCGCCTTTCACGGTCGGCTCGTCCGGAATCGCCCGGGTCACGAAGTTCACCACGCCGCCGACGTTCTGCGGGCCGTAACGCACGGCGCCGCCACCGCGCACCACGTCCACCGCATCCATGTTGCCCATGCTGATCGGCGCGAACGACAACTGCGGCTGACCGTATGGCGCGAACGGCACCGGAATGCCGTCCATCAACACGGTCGAACGTGCGGCCAGGCGCGGATTGAGACCGCGAATACCGAAGTTCAGCGCCATGTCGTGGCTGCCGGTGCCGTTGTTTTCCGGGGCGTTGACGCCGGGAATGCGATTGAGCACATCGCGAGCCTGGGTCGCGCCCTGGCGTTCGAATTCTTCGCGGCGGATCACGTCACGGGCACCGGGATGTTCGAAGACGTTGACCTGTGCGGCCTCACCCAGCCAGTCGCCGACCACTTTCGAGGTGTCCAGCTCCAGTGCGCTGTCGTTCGACGGTTGCAGGCTGAAGGCATTGCCGCCCTCGGCGCGGGCTTGCAGACCGGTGCCTTCGAGCAGCGCATTCAAACCTTGTTCCGCCGTGTAGCTGCCTTCGAGGCCACGGCTTTGCACACCACTGGTAACCTGCGAGCCGAACGAAATCAGCACACCGGCTTCGCGGCCGAACTGGTTGAGGGCGTTTTCCAGCGACGACGGGGCGATGTGATAAGCCTTGGTGTCGGCAGCCTGCGCAAGGGGCAGGGCGCTGAAGCTCAGGCTGGCGCCGAGGACAAGGTTGCGCAGGGTTCGGGCCAGCGGCGTGAGGCGGGTGGGGTGCATGGAGGACGGTCCTGAGAAGGTTGAATCAAGGGGGCTTTCCTTCTCTGTCACGCCAGATCTGAAAAACGGCTCATTTATTTTTTACAGGGGCGCGGAGCGACCGGGTTGAGTTCCCACGCAGAGCGTGGGAGCGATCAGGCTCTGGCTTCGACCGTCACCCAGTAGCGAGTAAAACGCTTCACTTTCACCGGCAGGCTGATCTCCAGCAGATCGAGAATCCGCTCGCTGTCGTCCAGTGGGTAAGTCCCGGAGATCAGCAAGTCAGCGACTTTCGCATCGCAATTGAGCTGCCCGCTACGGTAGCGACCGAGTTCGTCGAGGAAGTCGCCCAGGCGCATGTGCGCGGCAACCAGCATGCCGTCGGCCCAGGCGCCGCTGTTGGCGTCCAGTGGTTTGGCGTCAATGATGGAGGTGGTGCTGAAACTCAGTTGTCGGGCGACCGGCAGCAGCATCGGCGCGCGACCTTGTGCGTTCAATTCGACCCGGCCCTCAAACAGTGCGATCTGCGTGCGGTCGGCAAACTGACGCACGTTTATTCGAGCGCCCTGGGTTTTCAGCAGGCCTTGCGCGGTTTGCACTTCGAAAGATTGAGTGGCGGTGAGCAGCATTTCGCCTTCGAGCAGACGGATCAAGCCGTCGCCCCGGACATCCGCCGCACTCGCGGTGTTGAGCTGCAACTGGCCGCCGGCGCCAAGCGAGATCTTGCGGCGTTGACCAACCGGACTGCGGTAATCGGCCAGCAACGACGGCAATGGATTGTGCTCGCGCATCCCCCAGGTGACCGCTGAGCCGGCGCCGAGAATCAGCAACAGCTTCAGTGCCTGACGACGGCTGCCGGACTTCGGCGCATTCAACGCGGCGTGAGCCAGTGGCGACGACAAACCACGCAACCGTGAATTGACCCGCTGAATATGCTCCCACGCGCGGCGGTGTTCGCTGTGAGCGTCGATCCATTGTTGCCAGGCTTGTTGCTGGCGCGGGTTCAACGGGCCTTGCTGCATTTCCAGCAACCAGTGCACCGCCTGTTCGGCGACCTGCGCGGAAAAATCCATCGGCGGATTCACAGGGCGAAGTAGCAGCGCATCGCCGCTTTATTCAGATGTCGTTTGACCGTCGCCACGGAAATGCCCAGTTCGGCGGCGATCTGCGGATAGGTCAGGCCATCGACCTGCGCTAGCAGAAAGGCGCGTTTGACGGCGCGCGGCAGTCCGTCGAGCAACTGATCCAGCTCCATCAGGGTTTGCAGGATGATGGCTTTTTCTTCTTCCGAAGGCGCGACCATTTCCGGCATCTGCGCGAGGGTGTCGAGGTAGGCGCGCTCCAGATCCTGGCGGCGGTAATGATTGAACAGCACACGCTTGGCCAGGGTGGTGAGGAATGCGCGCGGCTCGATGATCACCGGCGGCTCGCGGGCGGTCAGCACCCGGATGAAGGTGTCCTGAGCCAGATCGGCGGCGCTGTCCGGGCAGCCGAGTTTGCGCCGCAGCCAGCCGGTGAGCCAGCTGTGGTGGGCCTGATACAGCGATTCGACAGGATGGGCGGACGACAACGGCATCACTCCGGGCGCATGCGGGATGCGTTAGAGAACAAGAATGGTTCGCATTGTAGGGCTGTCAGTGATGCCCGGCAATCAGACTCTTTTGCGTATGAGAATATTTATCATTAATATTGCTCGCCTGTCGTTCGGCGTGTTGGCCGGGCGTTAACCGTTTCAGGGTCGAAACATGAAAGCCAAACTCGCCGCTCTTCCCATGTCCTATCGTCTGGCCGTCACTTCGCGGGTGCTCGCGGCGGTGTTTGGTGGCTATCTGGTCGCGGCTTTGGCCAGTGTCACGCTGACCCTGTGGCTGCCGCTGAACCGCGCCGAGGCGGTGGTGACCGGCATGACCGTTTCGTTTCTGGTCTATCTGGTGGCGGTGCTCTGGTGTTTCGCCTGTCGCACGGCGTGGTCGGCGTGGGTCGGTCTGCTGGTGCCGAGCGTGATCCTGGCGACCGTTTCCGGCGCTGCGCGCGGTCTGGGGCTCGCATGAAAGAGGGTTTCCGGCAGGCGATGGCCTGGCTGCATACGTGGACCGGGCTGGTTTTCGGCTGGCTGTTGTTCGCGATTTTTCTGACCGGAACCCTGGCCTATTTCAAGGATGAAACCACTCACTGGATGCAGCCGGAAATCCACGCGCACCCATTGAATGCCGAAAAAAGCCTGACGCTGGCCCAGCAGTATCTGCAACAAAATGCCCCCGACGCTTCGCGCTGGATCATTGGCCTGCCCGACGCCCGCGATCCCGGTCTGAGCGTGGGCTGGCAGCAGACGCCAGCCAAGCCCGGCGAACGCGGCGCATTCACCCGCAAGACCCTCGACGCGCAGACCGGCGCTGAAGTGCAGCCCCGGGAAAGCATGGGCGGCGAGTTCTTCTACCGTTTCCACTTCCAGCTGCAAATGCCTTATCCATGGGGCCGCTGGCTCTCGACCATCGCCGCGATGGTGATGTTCGTCGCGCTGATCACCGGGATCATCACCCACAAGAAAATCTTCAAGGACTTCTTCACCTTCCGCCCGCGCAAGGGCCAGCGTTCGTGGCTCGACGGGCACAACGCGGTGGGCGTGCTGGTGCTGCCGTTTCATCTGATGATCACCTACAGCAGCCTGGTGATTTTCATGTCGATGGTGATGCCGGCGAGCATTCTGGCTTCGTACGGCAACAACGTCCGGGCGTTTTACGACGAGGTATTTCCCGAAACCAGCATTCCTGAACGGGCCAATCAACCGGCGACGCTGGCACAGCTGGCGCCCCTGTTGCTGGCGGCCAGCGAGCAATGGTCGGGCGGGCGCGTCGGGCGTATCAGCGTGAACAATCCGGGTGATGCCAACGCTGCGGTGGTGATGTCCCGCGCGGGCTCCGACCGTGTGGTGAATGATTCCGGTAGCGCCCTGATCTTCAGCGGTGTCAGCGGACAAGTCATCGGCACCACGCCTGATCAGCCAATCGCGATGGCGGTTGCCGGTAGTTTTTACGGTTTGCACATGGGCCACTTTGCCGGGCCGGTGTTGCGTTGGCTGTATTTCATCTGCGGTCTGGCGGGCACGGCGATGATCGGCACCGGACTGGTGATCTGGCTCGGCAAACGTCAGCTCAAACATGCCAAGACCGGTGTGATGCCTTTCGAATTGCGGCTGGTTGAAGTGTTGAACATTGCCAGCATGGCCGGGCTGGTGGCGGCGGTCGCCGTGTTCTTCTGGGCCAATCGTCTGCTGCCGGTCAGTCTGGCCGGGCGTGACGACTGGGAAGTGAACGCGTTCTTTATCACCTGGGGCTTGAGCGTGGTGCACGCGATGTTGCGGCCGGGGCGCAAGGCCTGGGTCGAACAGCTGTCGCTGGGCGCCGCACTGTTTGTCGCAGTGCCGCTTCTTAACGGTTTGACCTCCCCGTATCACCTCGGTGTGACAGTGCCCGAAGGTGACTGGGCCCTGGCCGGTTTCGACTTGACGTGTCTGGGCAGCGGCCTCTTCCTCGCCTGGGCCGCCCGGAAAATGCAGCGCGCCGGACGCGCCGTCAGCGTGAAAAAACCAGCCCGCGAAAAGGCCCGGCCGATCACCCTTGAGCAAGGGGCGAACTGAATGCTCTTGGCGCTATTGCTCTGCTATTCCTCTTTCACCGCGCTGTGCCTGGCGATGCCTCGGCATCACGAAGAGCTGCTGGGCCACAAACCTTCGGCCCGCCGTCGGCAAGGTCTGAAACTCGCAGGCTGGCTGTTGCTGGGGCTGTCGCTCTGGGCGGCGGTTTCCATGAAGGGCTGGAGTTTTGGTCTGGTCGACTGGTGCGCGGTGTTGATGCTCAGCGCGCTGACTCTGGTTCTGCTGTTGCCCTATCGCCCACGCCTGGCATTGACCCTGGCCGGACTGAGCCTGCTCGCCAGTCCGGTCGCTGCGTGGGCCTTGAACTGACATGTTGATCGGCCATCCTCCCGAGCATCGCGACGGCGAACCCCATGGCGCCCGTGCGCATTTTCTCCAGGTGTTCCTGTCCCAGCGTTCGCAGATGGAAGCGCTGGTGAGCCGGCGCGTCGGTTGCCGGGCGACGGCGGCGGATCTGGTGCAGGATCTGTTTCTGCGATTCTGGCGTCGGCCGCTGGTGCAGGTCGAAGAACTCAGCACTTATCTGTTGCGCTGTGCCGGCAATATCGCCATCGATCATTTGCGCAGCGAAGGCGCGCGGGTGCGGGTCAACGAAGGCTGGCAACCGGACGAGCCGGACAGCAGCGCCAGCGAACCGCAGGCGGCGCTCGAAGCGGGCAACGATTTGCGCCATGTCGAAGCGGCGTTGCGCGCGCTGCCCGAGCGAACACGGCAGATCTTTTTGCTCAATCGCATCCACGGGCGCAAGTACGCCGAGATCGCCAAAGCCATGGGCCTGTCCCAAAGCGCCGTGGAAAAACATATGATGCGCGCCCTCGAGGCCTGCAAGGCCAGCCTGCGCGAACCCGCGCCACGCCTGCCAGGGAAAGCACCGTGAACAACACCGACCGCGTCATCCCGACGCCCGCTCAGGAACAGGCCGCTTTCGCCTGGCTGAGCCTGCTGCACGACCGCCCGAGCACCGGTGATCAACTGACGTTCAGTCAATGGCTGCACGCTGACCCGGCCCACGCCGAGGCCTACGCCCAGGCGCAAGTGGTGTGGGAATTGAGCGAAGGGCCGGCGCGTACTCTGGCCGATGAAGACGCGCTGGCGTTGCAGGGATTGCTCAATGCGATGGACCGGCCGCGTCGTCCACAGATCCGGCGTTGTGCCGGCGCGCTGGCCATGGCGGCCTCTCTGCTGTTGATGATCAGCCTCGGCAGCGGTTGGCAGCCGCAGCGCTGGATCGATGATCTGGGCGCTGATTACGTGTCGGCACCGGGCGAGATCCGCACCGTGACACTCGCCGATCAATCTCAGGTTACGCTGGACGCCGACAGCGCCATCGCCGTGGATTTCAGTCACGGCGAGCGGCATGTGCAATTGCGTCGCGGCGCAGGATTTTTCAGCGTGACTCACACGGGCGATCCCTTTGTGGTCGAGGCCGAGAAAGGCCAGGCGCGAGTGTTGGGCACTCAGTTCGAAGTGCGCCTGCAACCCTATGGCGCACAAGTCACTGTGCTGTCAGGGCGCGTTGGTGTGACGGCGGCGCGTGATGCCGAGCAGCAGATTCTCACCGCCGGCCAGCAAGTGGCGTACGGCGCAGGCACTGCGGAAAAATTCCACGCCGTGGACGGCGAAGCGCAACTGGCGTGGCGCCAGGGCTGGCTGACTTACTACAAGTCGACACTGGCCGATGTGGTGCAGGATCTGCGGCGTTATTACCCGGGACGGATCGTGTTGCTCAACGACGAACTGGGTGCGCGCAAGGTCAGCGGCAGCTTTCCGAGCAAGGATCCGCAAGCGGTTCTGAATTCGCTGCAAGGGGTGTTGGGATTCGAGCAGCATCAGGTGCTAGGACATCTGATAATTCTTCGCTGACCTCACTGGCCCTTTCGCGAGCAAGCTCGCTCCCACAGGTAGTGCATTCCAAGGTGGGAGCGAGCTTGCTAGCGAAGGCGTCGGCAGCGACAACGAAAATATTTTCAACTTTGTGGTGAGGTAAACCCGGACGCCATCCGTGTAGTGACTGAAACTGCGAGTCATTCGCATCCGTTGCGGTTCTACACAGGTCATGAGCAATGAAGTCCAGGGCAAAATCGGGTTCGGTCAAACAGTGGTTAGGCGTTTCGGCCTTGAGTTTTTCGGCATTGGCCCTGTTGCCGATGAGCGTGGCGCTGGCCGCTGAATCCGTCAGCAGTCAGCCACAAAAGCAGTTCAGTTTTTCCCTGGCCGCCAAGCCGTTGCCTCAGGCCCTGAGCGACTTCAGCCGCGTCACCGGGCAGAGCGTGGTCTACACCGATGAAGCGCCTTACGGCCTGACCGCACCTGCGATCAACGGCCAGATGAGTGCCGAGCAAGCGCTGCAACGTCTGCTCACCGGCTCCGGCCTGACCTTCCGCCGCACCGACAGCCACACCCTGGCGCTAGAACCGCAACCGACTGCAGGCGCTCTGAACCTCGGCGCGACCACCATCACTTCGGTGGTCAACCAGCCGATGAGTTACCAGCCACCGGAAACCAGTTCGGTGATGCGCTCTTCCGCTTCACTTCAGGAAATTCCCCAGACCGTCAACGTGATTCCGGCCCAGGTCATTCGCGATCAGGCACCGCGTAATCTCGATGATGCGCTGGCCAACGTCAGCGGTATCACCCAGGGCAACACCTTGGGCAGCACCCAGGATTCGGTGATGACCCGCGGCTTCGGCGACAACCGCAACGGCTCGATCATGCGCGACGGCATGCCGGTAGTGCAGGGCCGTGGCATGAACGCCACCGTGGATCGCGTCGAAGTGCTCAAGGGCCCGGCCTCGCTGCTCTACGGGATTCAGGACCCGGGCGGCGTGGTCAACATGGTCAGCAAGAAGCCTGAGCTGACCCAGTACAACGCGCTGACCCTGCGCGGCTCGACCTACGGCGACGGCAAGAATGGCAGCGGCGGTTCGTTCGACAGCACCGGTGCGCTGGGGGATTCCGGCCTCGCGTATCGCATGGTGCTGGACCATGAAGACGAAGATTACTGGCGCAATTTCGGCACTCATCGCGAAACCCTGATCGCGCCGTCGCTGGCCTGGTATGGCGAGCGCACCAAGCTGCTGTTCGCTTACGAGCACCGCGAATTCCTGACCCCATTCGATCGTGGAACCCTGATCGATCCTCGCACCAACCATCCGCTGGACATCTCGCGCAACGAGCGTCTCGACGAGAAATTCAACGACATGGAAGGGCGCTCGGATCTCTATCACTTCGAGGCCGACCACGAACTCAACGATGACTGGAAAGCCCATTTCGGCTACAGCTGGAACCGCGAAACCTACGATGCCAGCCAGGTCCGCGTAACCGCGATCGACACCAAAAAAGGCACCCTGACCCGCAGCATGGACGGCACCCAGGGCGCGATCAGCACCGACCGTTTCACCACCGCCAGCCTCGAAGGCAAGGTCAACGTGCTGGGCATGCAGCATGATCTGGTGTTCGGCGTCGACGACGAGTACCGCAAGATCTACCGCGCCGACCTGATCCGCCAGAAAAGCCTGAGCACCTTCAGCTACGTCAACCCGGTCTACGGCCGCGAAGTCGAAGGCACCACCGTCAGCCCGGCGGACAGTGCGCAGACCGACGAACTGCGCAGCGATTCGGTGTTCCTGCAGGACTCGATCCACCTCAATGACCAGTGGATTCTGGTGGCCGGCGGGCGCTTCCAGGAGTACGACCAGTACGCCGGCAAAGGCGTGCCGTTCAAGGCCAACACCGACAGCAACGGCCAGAAGTGGGTACCGCGCGCAGGTCTTGTGTATCGCTACACCGACGCGTTGTCGTTCTACGGCAGCTACACCGAATCGTTCAAACCCAACTCGACCATCGCCCCGCTCAGCGGCAGCAGCACCGTGCTCGACGGCAGCATCGCGCCGGAAGAAGCCAAGTCCTGGGAGCTGGGCGCACGCCTCGACATTCCGGGGCGTGTTACCGGCAACATCGCCCTGTTCGACATCAAGAAACGCAACGTGCTGGTGGCCAACGCCGAAGGCCCGACCACGATCTACAGCGCCGCCGGCGAAGTGCGTTCCCGTGGTCTGGAAGTCGATCTGACCGGCCAGCTCAGCGACCGCTGGAGCATGATCGGCAGCTACGCCTACACCGACGCCGAGGTCACGGAAGATCCGGACTACAAAGGCAACAAACTGCAAAACGTGGCGAAGAACACCGGCTCGCTGTCGGCGGTCTACGATTTCGGCAGCTTGATCGGCGGCGATCAACTTCGGGTCGGCGCCGGCGCGCGGTATGTCGGCGAACGAGCGGGCAACGCGGTGAATGATTTCGATCTGCCGAGCTACACCGTGGCCGATGCGTTTGCCACTTACGACACCAAGGTTGAAGGGCAGAAGGTCAAGTTCCAGCTCAACGTGAAGAACCTGTTCGACCGCACTTACTACACCTCGGCGGCGAGCCGCTTCTTCGTGTCGATGGGCGATTCGCGGCAAATTTCACTGTCGAGCACGCTGGAGTTCTGATCAGCGCAAAAACGCCTGGCGATATTCGCCGGGCGTTCCACCCAGCACCTGGCGAAAGCGGTTGGTGAAGTGGCTGGCACTGGCAAAACCGCACGCCAGGGCAATCTCGCCCAACGGCAACGCTGTCCCGCGCAACAACTCCCGCGCCCGGCTCAAACGCCGCGCCAGCACGTACTGATGTGGCGGCAAGCCGAAGCTCACCCGAAACATCCGCGCAAAGTGGTATTCCGACAACGCACACAACCCGGCCAGTTGCCCGAGGCTGATCGGCTCGGCCAGTTGGCTGTCGATGAATTCCACCAGTTGCCGGCGTTGATGCGGCGCCAGTCCACCCTTGAGACGCAGGCCCTGTCGCACGCCAACCTGGCTCAGCAAGGTATGACTGATCAATTCGTGAGCCAGGCTGCTGGTCAGCAAACGCTCACCGGGTTCGTCCCAGTTCAAGGTCAGCAACTGGCGAAACCGTCGGGCCTGTTGTGGATCTTCGAGAAAAGTCTGCTCGCGCAGCTGCATTTCCCGGGGCTCGCGATCCAGCAGCGTCACGCACCCCAGAGCAAATTGTTCAGCGCTGAAATACAAGTGAGCCAGGCGAATATCACCGTTGATGACCCAACCTGATTCGTGGTCGGCCGGCAGGATGCACAACTTGTCCGGGCCGCCCTTGTGGCCGGGTTCGCCACGGCGGAAGGTGCCGGTGCCGCCGGCGATGTAGCAGGAGAGGGTGTGATGGCTCGGCGCTTCGTATTCCTGGGCGTCGTGGTGATTGGTCCACAAAGCTGCAGACAAGCCGTCACCCAACTCGGCGCTGTGCACAAGGCGTGCATTGGGCGAATTGTTGAGGGCTTGAAAGACTTGCAGGGTATCGATGGCGGCCATGGTCGGTTCTCTTCAACGCCTTGCATCCTACTCCGTAGATTTCGTGCTGCCAGCCTGCGCGCCGACAAAAGCGCAAGTTTATGCAAGCGAGGGGCGAGGGCGCAGGCGGACACTGAAAACCAATCGAGGAGTGTCTGCCATGAACCTGTCGTTGTATTTGTTGACCGTGCTGATCTGGGGCACCACCTGGATCGCCCTTAAATGGCAATTGGGTGTGGTGGCGATTCCGGTGTCGATCGTCTATCGCTTCGGTCTCGCCGCGCTGGTGTTGTTTGCGTTGTTGCTGCTCAGCCGTCGCCTGCAACCGATGAACCGGCGCGGGCATTTGATCTGCGTGGCGCAGGGTTTGTGCCTGTTTTGCGTCAACTTCATGTGTTTCCTGACCGCCAGCCAATGGATTCCCAGCGGTCTGGTGGCGGTGGTGTTTTCCACCGCAACCTTGTGGAACGCGCTGAATGCGCGGGTGTTCTTTGGCCAACGCATCGCGCGCAATGTGCTGATGGGCGGGGCGCTGGGGCTGTCTGGCCTGGGCCTGTTGTTCTGGCCGGAGCTGGCCGGGCATCACGCCACTCCGCAAACCCTGCTCGGCCTTGGCCTGGCACTCTGCGGCACCCTGTGTTTCTCGGCGGGCAACATGCTCTCGAGCCTGCAACAGAAGGCCGGCCTCAAGCCGCTGACCACCAATGCGTGGGGCATGGCTTACGGTGCGGCGATGCTGTCGGTGTGGTGTCTGGTCAAAGGTATTCCGTTCGAGATGGAATGGACGTCACGCTACATCGGCGCGCTGCTGTATCTGGTGATTCCGGGGTCGGTGATCGGCTTCACCGCGTACCTGACGCTGGTCGGCCGCATGGGGCCGGAGCGCGCGGCTTATTGCACAGTGCTGTTCCCGGTGGTGGCGCTGAACGTTTCGGCCTTTGCCGAAGGCTATCAATGGACAGCGCCGGCGTTGGCGGGGCTGGTGCTGGTGATGCTGGGCAATGTGCTGGTGTTTCGTAAACCGAAGGCGCTAGTGCCGCCGGTACAAGGAAAGTTGGCGTGAGATAAACGAGCGCTGAACTTCAGCGCTCGACTTTCAATGTGATGTAGATCATCACCGGGAATATGAAGTCAACAATATGCCGTGACCAGTCCTTGGCATTCCAGGATTGAGAGGTGTCCATGTCAAACCATTCCACACCTACAGTTTGCAGACAGACGTAGTAGATGAATATCGCTGCCAGTATTCCCATGATCGAGAAACTTTTTGCCTCGTGAAATAACTCTGCCGAGGCGTTGATATTTCGATATAGCTGATAGGTGCCTATCAGGCATAGCACCGTATAGGTGACTTCCATCGTGATGATGAACCAGTAGATACGGTGGTGAATCATTGGCGAATCAATGGCTCGATACTTGATGCTTTCACTGCTGGTGGTCGTGTCCATGCTCAGGATGTGAGCAACGTAAGTGTAGTTGGAGTCATAGTCGGTGAAGTTATGGATCATCACCAGCACGCCAAAGAAACTGATGTAAGCCATTAATATAACTTTGCTGTAACGTATGATTTTGTCGGTCGTCAGTATGTTCAAGATTTAAGCTCTCCATAGCGTTTGTCGATAATTCGGCAGCCAGGGAGAGCTTATAATGCTGTTGTTTGAATGGGTTTGCTGTTCAATTTCAATTTGTGTATGGCGTAACTAACGGGCAAGTGCATTTCAGCACTTGCCCGTAATTTTTTATCCGCGCCAAACTTGTGGATTGACCAGATCCTGCGGGCGATCGCCGAGCAGGGCGCTGCGCAAATTGGCCAGTGCGCGGTTGGCCATGGCTTCACGGGTTTCATTCGTCGCCGAGCCGATGTGCGGCAAGGTCACTGCGTTTTTCAGCTGGAACAGCGGCGATTCGGCCAGCGGCTCCTTTTCGTAGACGTCGAGGCCGGCACCGCGAATCCGGTTGTTCTGCAACGCTTCGATCAAGGCCGGTTCGTCGACCACCGGGCCACGGGAGATGTTTACCAGAATCGCTTCGGGCTTCATCAGCGCCAGTTCGCGATGGCTGATCAAGTGGCGGGTCTTTTCGCTGAGCGGTACCACCAGGCAGACGAAGTCGGCTTCGGCCAGCAGTTGGTCAAGGCTGCGAAATTGCGCGCCGAGTTCCTGTTCCAGTGCGGTCTTGCGGCTGTTGCCGCTGTAGATAATCGGCATGTTGAAGCCCAAGCGTCCGCGACGGGCGACGGCGGCGCCGATGTTGCCCATGCCGACGATGCCCAGGGTCTTGCCGTGTACGTCGCAACCGAACAGTGGTGCGCCGACGCTGGCCTGCCATTGGCCGGCCTTGGTCCAGGCGTCCAGTTCGGCGACGCGGCGGGCGCTGCTCATGATGAGGGCGAAGGCCAGGTCAGCGGTGCCTTCGGTGAGGACGTCCGGGGTGTTGGTGAGCATGATCCCGCGTTCGTTGAAGTAGGCGAGGTCGTAGTTGTCGTAGCCGACGGAGACGCTGGAGACGACTTCAAGTTTTGCGGCGTTTTCCAGTTGGGCCTTGCCGAGTTTGCGACCGACGCCGATCAGGCCGTGGGCGTGGGGCAGGGCTTCGTTGAACTGGGCGTTGATGTCGCCGTTTTTCGGGTTGGGGACGATGACGTCGAAGTCCTGTTGCAGGCGTTCGATCATGGGGGGGGTGATGCGGCTGAAGGCCAGGACTGTTTTTTTCATTGGCATTTGGCTCGGGCTTGGCGGCTGGTGTATGCCAAGCAAGCTAACATTTTCTGTTTGGGGTTGTCTTGGCGGCCTCTGGGCCGACCAGGCTTTTGGGGTTTGGGTGTATATCCGTTTTTTCGAGTGTTGCGGCTGGCGGTTTCGCTCTTACAGCGAGTCACTTTTGCAGACGCCCAAAAGTAACCAAAACGCTGGGCCCCGGCGTTCGGCACCTCGCTTTGGCTCGGTGTTCCTTCGTTCCGGGATTCATCCGGGGGCATCGCCTACGGTTTGCTTCGCTGCACCTCCTCTCGATGCATGCGGCTGCGCCGCACGGTCGCTGCGCTCCCACCCCCGGATGAATCCCTCCACTCAGCCTTCCGATGGGGCCGGCACGTCAAGAGCGGTACTCGAGCTAACGCTCATTGTGTTGAGTGGTGGGGAGCGGACAGCGAACAGCAAAAAAACGGCTGCTTTTGATCGTTCCCACGCTCTGCGTGGGAATGCAGCCCGGGACGCTCTGCGTCCCAATTCGAGCTGCCAGTGACGATGGCATTCGCTGGCAAGTCCGTTCAGTCAGAGCGGCTTGGCGTGTGTTGGATGACGTTGTACTTCGACGCAATCCAGCACTCGCTTCACGCCAAATTCAATTCGCCACCCGCACCCCCGCCAGGCTCCCACTCATCTCATAAGCCGCCAGTTCCGCCTGATGCCCCGCCAATATCTCCGGCAACGACCCACGCAGGTATTCAACCCAGGTCTTGATCTTCGCATCCAGATACTGCCGCGACGGGTAGATCGCGTACAGGTTCAGTTCCTGCGAGCGGTAGTTGGGCATGACCCGTACCAGCGAGCCGTTGCGCAGGCCTTCAATCGCGGCGTACACCGGCAACACGCCCACACCCATCCCGCTGGTGATCGCGCTTTTCATCGCGTCGGCGGAGTTCACCAGGAAGGGGGAGCTGTTGATGGTGACCATTTCCTGGCCGTCAGGGCCGTCGAAGGCCCATTTTTCCAGGGGGATCACCGGGCTCACCAGGCGCAGGCAGGCGTGGTTCAGCAGGTCGCTGGGTTTTTGTGCGCAGCCGTTGGCTTTTACGTAGGCCGGGGAGGCGCAGACGATGCTGTAGGTGATGCCCAGGCGTTGCGAGACGAAGCCCGAGTCCGGCAGTTCGCGGGCGAGGACGATGGACACGTCGTAGCCTTCGTCGAGCAGGTCCGGCACGCGATTGGCCATGGTCAGGTCGAAGGTCACGTCCGGGTGGGTCTTGCGATAGCGGGCGATGGCGTCGATCACGAAGTGCTGGCCGATGCCGGTCATGGTGTGCACTTTCAACTGTCCGGCCGGGCGGGCGTGGGCCTCGCTGGCTTCGGCTTCGGCCTCTTCGACGTAGGCGAGGATCTGCTCGCAGCGCAGCAGGTAGCGCTTGCCGGCTTCGGTGAGGGCGATGCGCCGGGTCGTGCGGTTGAGCAAGCGGGTTTGCAGGTGGGCCTCAAGGTTGGAGACCGCGCGCGAGACGTTGGCGGTGGTGGTGTCGAGCTGCACGGCGGCGGCGGTGAAGCTGCCGGCTTCGGCCACACAACTGAAGGCGCGCATGTTTTGCAAAGTGTCCATGGGGTGCTCTCAAGGGAGATGGCAAATTGTGACACGAAGTTTCAGGGGCTGAGACCCCCGACCAAGGGATTATCTCGTTAACGGTAACAAAGATTCACAGGATTCCCAGCTTATCGCCGTAATGGCGCCCCCCTAGAATTGCGCCCACCTCGAAACATCTCCCACCTCAGGAATTCGCAGCAGTGCCGCGTCGCATCAACAGAGCGCTTTTGCCGCTCAGTGTTCTGGCTTTTTCGTTAGGTCTTGGCGGCTGCATCGGAACCGGAGGGATTGCCCCGCAGGGCAAGGCTCTGGAGGCCAATGAACTGGCCACCGACGAGGCCATCGCCCACGCCGCCCGTGACGCAAACTGGCCCACCGCCCAATGGTGGCAAGCCTACGGCGACCCGCAACTCAATCATTGGATCGACCTTGCCGTGCAAGGCAGCCCGACCATGGCCATGGCTGCCGCGCGAGTGCGTCAGGCCCGGTCCATGGCCGGTGTCGCCGAAGCCGCCGAGTCGTTGCAGATCAATGGCGAGTCGACCCTCAAGCGCCACAACTGGCCGACCGACCAGTTCTACGGCCCCGGTGAGCTGGCCAACAGCACCACCTGGGACAACAACGCCGCGCTGGGTTTCAGTTACGCCCTCGACCTCTGGGGTCGTGAAAGCAACAGCACCGAGCGGGCCGTCGATCTGGCGCACATGAGCGCTGCCGAGGCGCGTCAGGCGCAGCTCGAATTGCAGAACAACATCGTGCGCGCCTACATCGAGTTGTCGCTGCACTACGCCCAGCGCGACATCGTCGCGGCGACGCTCAAGCAGCAACAGCAGATTCTCGAACTGGCGCAGAAACGTCTGAACGGCGGGATCGGTACGCACTTCGAGGTCAGCCAGGCTGAAACTCCATTGCCGGAAACCCATCGGCAACTGGATGCGCTGGATGAAGAGATCGCCCTGAGCCGCAACCAGATCGCTGCATTGGCCGGCAAAGGCCCGGGCGCTGGTGCGCAATTGCAGCGACCGACCCTGTCCCTCGGCGCGGCACTCAAACTGCCGTCGGCATTGCCCGCCGAACTGCTCGGCCAGCGTCCGGACGTGGTCGCCAGTCGCTGGCAAGTGGCGGCGCAGGCGCGCGGGATTGAGGTCGCGCATGCCGGTTTCTACCCCAACGTCGATCTGGTTGGCAGCCTCGGCTACATGGCCACCGGCGGCGGGGCGCTGGAGTTTCTGACCGGCAAGAAGCTCAACTACAACGTCGGGCCGGCGATCTCGCTGCCGATCTTCGACGGCGGGCGGCTGCGTGCCGAACTCGGTGAAGCCTCGGCGGGTTACGACATCGCCGTCGCGCATTACAACCAGACCCTAGTCAATGCGCTGAAGAACATCTCGGATCAGTTGATCCGCCGCGAGTCGATGGACAAGCAGCAGACGTTCGCCGCCGAGTCGGTGGCTACCGCGCAGAAGACTTATGACATCGCGATGATTGCCTACCAGCGCGGCCTCACCGATTACCTCAACGTGCTCAACGCCCAGACTCTGCTGTTCAAGCAGCAGCAGGTCGAGCAGCAGGTGCAGGCGGCGCGCTTGAGTGCCCATGCGGAACTGGTGACGGCATTGGGTGGCGGACTTGGTGCGGGTAAAGACGTGCCGACTGCCGAACAGATCGCTGCACCGAAAACCCCGGCCCTTCTTCAAGCCCTCGACCACTGAGCAAGCCTTAATGACTCCCTTGCCCGCACCTTTGCGCTGGCTCTACTCCCTGGATTGGCGCCGGGGTTTCTTCGACTGGGCGCGCAGCGACGGCGTGACCTGGGTCTACATCTTCAAGGTGTTGATCGCCGCGTTCCTGACCCTGTGGCTGGCAATGCGCCTGGAACTGCCGCAACCGCGCACGGCGATGATCACCGTGTTCATCGTCATGCAGCCACAGAGCGGCCAGGTGTTCGCCAAGAGTTTCTATCGCTTCCTAGGCACCCTGGCCGGGTCGGCGATGATGGTTACGCTGATTTCATTGTTCGCCCAGAACACCGAACTGTTCCTCGGTTCGCTGGCGATCTGGGTCGGTATCTGCTCGGCCGGCGCCGCCCGTTGCCGCAACTTCCGCGCCTACGGTTTTGTGCTGGCCGGGTACACCGCCGCGATGGTCGGCCTGCCGGCGCTCGCACATCCTGACGGTGCGTTCATGGCGGCGGTGTGGCGGGTGCTGGAGATCTCGCTGGGGATTCTCTGCTCGACCCTGGTCAGCGCCGCGATCCTGCCGCAAACCGCCAGCGCCGCGATGCGCAACGCCTTGTATCAGCGCTTCGGTGTGTTCGCGTTGTTCGTCACCGATGGCCTGCGCGGGCGCAGCAAGCCGGAGTCGTTCGAGGCCAGCAACGTACGCTTCATCGCCGAAGCGGTGGGGCTGGAAGGGCTGCGCAGTGTGACCGTGTTCGAAGACCCACACATGCGTCGGCGCAACGGTCGGCTCAGTCGCCTGAACAGCGAGTTCATGGGCATCACCACCCGTTTCAACGCCTTGCACCAGTTGCTCGAACGCCTGCGTCGCAACGGCGCCGACCATGTGGAAGCCGCAATCAAACCGGGCCTGCAGGATCTGGCCGAAGTGCTCGACGGTTTCAGCGGACGCGCCCTGACCAGTCCGGATGCGGCGCGTCTGGTGCTGGCGCTCGCGGCGTACAAGGAAGGCTTGCCGGCGCGGGTGCGCAGCCTGCGGGCGATCTTCCAGGAGAGCGAGCCGAGCGACGCCGAACAATTGGATTTCCACACCGCATACGAGTTGCTCTATCGCTTCGTCGATGACTTGCACAGTTATGCACAGACCCATGCTTCGCTGGCCGATCACAGCCACGAACGCGAGCGCTGGGACGAGCCGTTCACCCCGCAGACCAGTTGGTGGGCGGCGGCAGCTTCGGGGATTCGTGCCGCATTCATTCTGGTCGTGCTCGGCAGTTATTGGGTCGCCACCGCGTGGCCGAGCGGCGCCACCATGACCCTGATCGCTGCCGCCACTGTTGGCCTGTCGGCGGCGACACCGAACCCGAAACGCATGGCCTTCCAGATGGCCTGCGGCACGTTCCTCGGGGCGTTGATCGGCTTCGTCGAAATGTTTTTCATCTTCCCGTGGATCGACGGTTTTCCGCTGCTGTGCGTGATGCTCGCGCCGGTGATCGTGCTTGGATCGTTCCTCGCTTCGCGGCCGCAATACGCCGGTGTCGGCCTCGGTCTGCTGATCTTTTTCAGCACCGGTTCGGTGCCGGACAACCTGACGATCTACAACCCCTACACCTTCATCAACGACTACATCGCCATGGTCATGGGCATGCTGGTCTGCGCGGCAGCGGGCGCGATCATTCTGCCGCCGAACAGTCGCTGGTTGTGGCAGCGCCTCGAGCAGGACCTGCGCGGGCAAGTGGTGTACGCGATCAGCGGCAAGCTCAAGGGCCTGGCATCAAGCTTCGAAAGCCGTACCCGCGACTTGATGCACCAGGCATACGGTCTGGCGGCCGGTCAGCCGCTGGTGCAGAAAAACCTGCTGCGCTGGATGTTCGTGGTGCTGGAAGTCGGCCACGCGATCATCGAGTTGCGCAAGGAGCAGGCGATCCTGCCGGTGCATCCGGCGTATGCCGAATCCCAGCCATGGCGTCAGGCGATCCGGGTCATGGGGCGCTCGCTGGTGCGGCTGTTCCTGCAACCGAATTCGAGCAATCTGGAACGCGCCCTGGTCGCGGTCGATCACGCGATCAGCCGTGTCGCCGCCACTGACGAGCCGTTCGCCCCGCACTTCGATACCTCGGCGCTGCGGCGGGTGAAAAGTTACCTGCACTTCATCCGCACCTCGCTGCTCGACCCGCAATCGCCCCTTGCTGCCTACGCCATCGCCAAGCCCGAAGGACTTGCCCATGCCTCGTGAAATCGCCTTCCACGGCGTGTACATGCCGACCATGACCCTGATGTTTTTCGTCGCTGCGGCACTGGCCTGGGCGCTGGACCGGTTCCTTTCAGGGTTCGATCTGTACCGCTTCTTCTGGCACCCGGCGCTGCTGCGCCTGAGCCTGTTTACCTGTCTGTTCGGCGCGATGGCGCTGACCGTCTACCGTTGAGTCTGAGAATTGTCCCGATGAAAAAGTTTTTCAGCCTGCTCGCGACCCTGCTGGTGCTGGCCCTGGCGTTGTGGATCGGCCGCACGTTGTGGGAGCACTACATGAACACCCCGTGGACCCGCGACGGCCGGGTGCGCGCCGACATCATCAACGTTGCGGCCGACGTCACCGGTGAAGTGGTGGATGTGCCGGTGCGCGACAACCAGTTGGTAAAAAAAGGTGATCTGCTGATGCAGATCGACCCCGAGCACTATCGCCTCGCGGTGAAACAGGCGCAGTCGCTGGTGGCTTCGCGCAAGGCCACGTGGGAGATGCGCAGGGTCAACGCCCATCGCCGCGCCGACATGGACGCATTGGTGATCTCCAAGGAAAACCGCGACGACGCCAGCAACATCGCCGACTCCGCACTGGCCGATTACCAACAGGCCCAGGCGCAACTGGAAGCCGCCGAACTCAACCTCAAACGTACCGAAGTGCGGGCGGCGGTGGACGGCTACGTGACCAACCTCAACGTCCATCGCGGCGATTACGCGCGCATCGGCGAAGCGAAAATGGCCGTGGTCGACATGAACTCGTTCTGGGTCTACGGCTTCTTCGAAGAAACCAAACTGCCCCACGTTCGTGTCGGCGATAAAGCCGACATGCAACTGATGAGCGGCGAAGTTCTGAAGGGCCACGTGGAGAGCATTTCCCGCGGCATCTACGACCGCGACAACCCGGAAAGCCGCGAGCTGATTGCCGATGTGAACCCGACCTTCAACTGGGTGCGGCTGGCCCAGCGAGTGCCGGTGCGGATACACATCGATGAAGTGCCTGAAGGTGTATTGCTGGCAGCGGGGATTACCTGCACCGTTGTTGTGAAGCAGGACGCTGTCGAGTAATCCGTTGGCGAGGGAGCAGGCTCCCTCGCCAAAACCGGACGGTGTCAGCCCTGGCAAAACGTCTCGTGCAGATGCCGCCAGATCACCCGTCCGGATTCGTTTTTTTCAAACACCACGGTTGAACGTCGATCCGTGTGCAATCCGCTCGCATCGGTCTGCTGTTCGCGGTAACTCACCGTCGCGCCGCCTTCATGCAATGCGATCCCTTGAAGCTCGTCGAGCTCGATCCTGAATCCCTTCTTCTTCCCGCCCGCCATTTGAAACAACGCACGCAAGGCCTCGAAATCCAGCACGCGCCCCAGCGGCGTTACCATGGAAAACCGTGGCGAAAACCGCGTCAGCAATCGCTCCAGTGCGGTCTCTTCTTCCTCCACGGCAAACCATCGCTCGATGGCCTCATGGGCCCGGATCACTTCGTCAAAATAGTCGGTGTAGTCAGTCATGTGGATTTTTCCTGAAGGTGAGGTGAGCGCAGAAGGGCGAGCACTTTTGTCGAGTCGAAACGCAGCACGGCGGCTATCGGCAACAGCGTGAGCAGTGCAGCGGCGAGAAAGCAGTATTTGAATCCGCTGGCTCCCAAGGCGCCAAGCAATGAACTGAGCAGTGCCGCGCCGAGGCAGAAGCCGAGCTGGCGGTTGATATTCCACAGAGCGCTGGAGTGGCCCATTTTCTCCGGCGTGATGCCGACAAATGCCAGAGTCTGCGCGGTGACACTGCACAGACTGCCGCCCAGTCCCATCAGGGCATAGGCGAGGATCAACGGGCCGCTGGCGGGTTGATCGATCTGCATCAGCACGACGATGCCGAGGCATTGCAGCAGCATGCCGACAATCAGCAACGGCTTGGGACCGATCCGGTTGAAGCTGCGTTTACCCAGCATGATCGCCACGCCCGAGGCCGCCGCCCAGGCCAGCATCAGCGCCCCGGTCTGTGCTGCGCCGAAACCGAGATCGTGCAGGTACAACACGGCAATCATGTTGGTGCCGGTAAAGATGCCGGGCACGAACAGATAGATCAGCATCGCCAGGCGCAATGACGGGTTCTTGATCAGTTGAAGATCAAGGATTGCACCCGGTTTGTTCCAGCCATCGCGCAGGTAGATCCACAAGGTGATGACGCTGAGCAGCAGGACACCGCCCGCGAGATGTCGGGTTGCGGGGGCACTCGCCAGACTGACGGCCATCAGCAACAGACTCAGCGCTGCCACCGCCAGCAGCAGGCCGCGGGCGTCCAGTGTCGGGCGCTCACTCGCTGCCTGATCCGCTTTCAACCAGAGCAGGCCCAGGCCGAAAGCGAAAAGCGCCACCGGCATGTTCAGAAGGAAAATCCAGCGCCACGACAATGCCTCAACGATCAAGCCTCCAGCCGCCGGCGACAGGGCCGGCACCATCAGCGCCACCAGCAAAACCACACCGGTGAAGTGCGCGCGTTGTGTCGCCGGAAACTCCCGATAGGCCAAGGCCTGACCGACCGGCAGCAGTAACCCGCCACCCAGCCCTTGCAGCAGTCGCCAGCCGATCAGGCTTTCAATCGAAGCCGCCTGAGCGATAAGCCCGGAGGCGATCCCGAACACCAGCAGCGAACCGAGGATCAGCCGCCGCTCGCCCACCCGTGCAGCCAGCCACACGCTCATCGGAATGATCAGCGTCAGCCCGAGCATGTAGGCGTTGGTAATCCACGCCAGTTGCGTCACCGAGGCCTGCAACTGCGCGGCAATGTTCGGGTAGGCAATGCTCGCGGCGAACATGTTCAGCAGGTCGAGGGCGAACCCCAACAGATACACCAGCGCGACTTTCGAGCGATAGGCCATGGCAGCTTCCCTGTGATGAGGCGTGCAGGGTAGGGCGCTGGCCGCAATAGAAATACGCTGGTTTGGCTGCTAGTTTGTCAAAATTATTTTGACAGGGAGCGCTGCGAACATGGTCAGCCTGGATCGATTCGATACCTTCAAAGCCGTGGTCGAGGCCGGCTCGCTGACCGCCGCCGCCGATACGCTGGGACAAACGCGGGCGGTGGTGAGCTTCAACCTCAAACGTCTTGAGGAAGAGTTGGGCGTCACCTTGCTCACCCGCAACACCCGGCAACTGGCCCTGACCGATGCCGGCGAACGTTTTTATCGGCGCTGCCTGCGCACGCTGGACGAAGCACGGCTGGCCATCGAGGAAGCACGTTCGGAGCACTCGCAGCTCAAGGGTACCCTGCGGATCACAACGACCGTGGAGTTTGCGCTGGCTCAAGTGGTGCCAGCGCTGGAAGTGTTCCGAAAACAGCAGCCGCAACTGAACATTCACTTGTCCACGTCCTCGACCCATGCCGATCTGATCTCCGAACGCTTTGACATGGCGATCCGCTTGGGCCGAATGCACGACTCCAATCTGCGGGCGGTGCAGCTGTCGACGTTCGAGGTGTTTGCAGTGGCGGCGCCGGGGCTGGTCGAGCGATTTGTGCCGGTCGATACGCTGGCGGTGCTGGAGTCGATGCCGACGCTGGGGCATGGGCGAGTGCCGGAAATGACGGTCAGCGACCCCGCCGGCACCGAGCATATCTACCAGCCAAAACCGGGAACCACCGCCATCGTTGCCGACAACTCGGCGACCCTGCGTGCCTTTGCATTGACCGGACAAGGCGTGGCGATTCTGCCGCAGTGGCTGATTCAGGAAGATCTCGACGCCGGACGATTACAGCGTTTGCTGCCGGATTACTGCTTCGCGCAGCAAGGGGTTTACGCGCTGTACCCGGACACCCGGCACCTGCCGCTGAAGGTGCGGGCGTTCATTGATTTCATGAAGGGCTGGGGCTGAGATTTTGTATTGGCCGTTTTGCTCTCTTCGCGGACAAGCCCACTCCCAAAGAGAATCTCTGCCATTGCGAAGAATCCTTGTGGGAGCAGGCCTGTCATTGAAAGCATCGACGCAGTCTATTTCGCCAGAGGCCCCAGCGCTGTTAACCGCATAGTGCAAGTGACGCTTTATTTGTAGAACTTGCTGACCACCAGCAGGCCGGACTCGATGGTTTCGTCGACCGATAACTCTTCATCTTCCATGAGGGAGACAATGCGCTGGTCATTCGCGATATTCGCATCAGGTTTTTTCAGCAGCGCGGCGCGATTGATCACGATGTAGCTCATCACATCCCCACGACTTTGGGTGAACGGCTGCTCGATAGCGGTAAGCATGGTTTGCTTCACGTAGGCGTAACGCTCTGCTGACGACAGACCTTTGAAGGTATCCGGATAGTGCTGATAGATATCGGCGGAATAACGGCCGACATCTTCTTCACGCGCTTCATCTCGCAGAGTTTTCTTGCTGGTGACCTGTGTGAGGAGTTCGCTGTAGAGCTTGTCGCCCTCAGCGATTTGTGCAGCGGTCATCCTCGCTTTCAGGTCATCGCCAGCCGTGGCGTCTTCGGTCTTGGCCATGATTCTGGTCCAGGCGTAGGCGGCGCTCAGGTTGTCCTGCTCTGTGTATTGTTCGATCAATATCTGCTGGGATTCGGCATAGCCGTGCAGCGAGGAGCGTTCCAGCCAGCGAGTGGCGAGTGCAGTGTCTTGTTTGGCTCCGACCTTGCCGTATTTGTAGCTTTCATACATACCGTATTCCGCGCACCAGTCATTCTGCATCGCCGCGTAAGCCATGTAGTTGAAGGCTTCGGTGTTACGTTGATCGACGGTCATGGTTTCGTCATAACGGGCAATCATCGACAGGTAGCAAAATGCGCGCGTGTGTTTCGGGGCTGCCATGACCATGCAGGTTTTGGCGTCCTTGAACTCTCCTTCCTCGTACAACTGGTAGCCGATGCCATACACAATGTCGCTGTCGATCTGTGCGTTGCAGTGCTCGTTGGCAGTGACGGTCGGCAATACGCTTTGCAAGGTCAGTTTGGGCAGCGTGTCATTTAGAGAAGGGGCTTGAGATGCGCAGCCTGCCAGCAAAGTGAACAGTGCCAGTGGCAGTACGTTGAAGACTTTCAAAAGGTGTTTCCTGATCTGAATTGAAGCGTGTGAGCAGGGCTCGCGTCAGGCAGTTCTACAAAGCAGCGATCGCTCCGGGCGGGAACAATCGAGAGAGGGGAAATAAAAGTTCAGCAAATCCCTTGCTTGGAAGCTTGCCCCGGCGACTCCATGCGCTAGCGGGTTCACTTGAAGCGTCGGACGCTTCAAGTGCGGGGCATTCTACGTGGATCGACCGAATTGGCAATTTCACAGCTTGTAATCAAAGTTTTCCACGCAAGCCGAAGCGCTTCATCAACGTCGACTCCAGCAATCCTTTCGGCAACAACGTCGCCAGCAACGGCAACGCCCGGCTGCCATTGCCGATGCGGATCAGCCGTGGCGGTTTGCTCTGCTGCACAGCCTTGAGCAACTCGGCGGCAAATTCGCTGGCCGGCGTTGGTTTGTCCTGCGAAGCCTTGGCCCGTGCCCGAATACCTTCGCGCAACGGAAACCACGGTGATTGTTCGTTGATCAATTGCTCGGCCTCATGCCCGGCATTCTTGGCGAAGCTTGACTGAATCGCCCCCGGCTGCACTTCCAGCACGCGAATCCCGAACGGCGCCAGTTCCATGCGCAACGCATCGCTCAACGCGTGCACCGCCGCTTTCGATGCGCAATAGGCGCCGGCAAATGGCGTGACCAGCACCCCGGAGACGCTGCCGACATTCACCACTATTCCCTTGGCCCGACGCAGCACCGGGAACAGCGCACGGGTCACGCCGACAATCGAAAACACGTTGGTTTCGAACTGGCGCTGCATGGCCGGAACACCGCCGTCGAGCAGCGGCCCCATGGCGCCATATCCGGCATTGTTGATCAGCACGTCGAGGCCGCCGTGTTGCAGGTTGATCCGCTCGGCGAGTTGTTCCAGCGCTGCATTGTCATTGACGTCGAGCTGCACCGCCGTGAACCCGGCCGCGGAGAGTGCCGCGACATCTTCAGCCTTGCGCGCACTGGCCCAGACCTCGTAGCCGGCGCCTTTGAATGCATCGGCGAGGGCGCGGCCGATGCCGCTGGAACAACCGGTAATCAACGCAACGGGCATGGCGCATTCCTTGTGCAAAAGAGTGGGAGAGGGGATCAGTCGGAGAAACTACCCTGCAATCGCTCTGCGCGAAACTCCAGGGTTTGCGGGCGATAACCGGGGCGCAACGGCGGCATCGGCAGGCAGTCTTCCCAGTTGCCGCCGGGCTGCAATTCGCCGGGGCCGCGATAGCGTGGGGCGGCGTATTGATTGTCGGCCAGATTCACGGTGTCGCCCGGTGCGTACGCCGCGATGCGCCAGCGCAGTTCGGTCAGTGGCACGTCGTTGCCGTTGTTCATCTTGAGCAGCAGCGGGCGGTCGGCGGGGCAGTGTTCGGGGGCATAGACGATGCGCAATTCCAGGCGCGCCAGTTGCTTGACCTCGCGGTTGTCCAGCCACACCACCCACATCGCCACCAACCCGAGGCCGACGGCGGCGGCCATGGACACCGGCAAGGCCTTGGCCGGGTAGCGCAACAGCAGGATCAGCCAGGTGATGACCAGCAAGACGCCGATGAACATGTCGCGAAACCTCGTGGGCAGGGAAGGTTCATCCTACCTAAGCCTGGAGGCGGTTGGCGAAAAAAAAAGCCCCCGCCCAACCCGCTGCGGATAGGGGACGCAGCGGGCTGGACGGGGGCTTCTTGTTTTACGGAACGCTTACTGCGCGATGGTTTTCACCGACACGCCGCGTTCGATCGGGGTGGAGCGACCGTAGATGTCCTCGAAGCGCTCGATATCGTCTTCGCCCAGGTACGAGCCCGATTGCACTTCGATGATTTCCAGCGGGATCTTGCCCGGGTTGCGCAGGCGATGCACCGAGGCAATCGGGATGTAGGTCGACTGGTTCTCGCAGAGCAGGAACACGTTTTCATCGCAGGTCACTTCGGCAGTGCCGCTGACCACGATCCAGTGTTCGGCGCGGTGGTGGTGCATCTGCAGCGACAGGCACGCGCCCGGCTTGACCGTGATGTGCTTGACCTGGAAGCGACCGCCCATGTCCACCGAATCGTAGGAGCCCCACGGACGGTAGACCTCAAGATGGTTCTGGGTTTCGCTGCGGCCCTGCTCGTTGAGGGTGTTGACCATCTGCTTGACGCCTTGGACCTTGTCCTTGTGGGCGATCATCATGGCGTCCTTGGTTTCGACCACCACGATGTTTTCCAGACCGATCACCGAAACCAGTTTGCCGTTGCCGTGGATCATGCAGTTCTTGCTGTCCTGGATCACCACATCGCCCTTGCTGACGTTGCCGTTGGCGTCCTTCTCGTTGACTTCCCACAGCGACGACCAGCAACCGACATCGCTCCAGCCGGCAGTCAGCGGCACCACGCAGGCGCGCTGGGTTTTTTCCATCACCGAGTAGTCGATGGAGTTGTCCGGGCAGCAGGCGAAGGTGGCTTCGTCGAAGGTGATGGTGTCGTTGTCCTGAGCGCTGCGCTCGAGGGTCAGCAGGCAGGTGTCGTAGATGTCCGGATCATGCTTTTTCAGCTCTTCGAGGAAGCGGCTGGCGCGGAACAGGAACATGCCGCTGTTCCAGTAGTAACCGCCGGACTCGACGTATTCGGTGGCGCGTTTGACGTCGGGTTTTTCGACGAAGTGCGAGACACGGCTGACGCCTTCCGGCAGCAGCGAATCGCCGGTGGACTTGATGTAGCCGTAACCGGTTTCCGGTTTGGTGGCCGGCACGCCGAACAGCACCATCTCGCCGTTTTCGGCGGCGACGGTGGCCAGGGCCAGCGCACGTTGCAGGGCTTTCTGGTCTTCGAGAACGTGGTCCGCCGGCAGCACCAGCATCAGTTCGTCACGACCTTCATTGACCAGCATCATCGCGGTCAGCGCCACAGCCGGCGCGGTGTTGCGGCCGAACGGTTCCATCAGGATGCGCTGGCATTCGAGGTTCCGGTTGCTCAGCTGTTCGTTGACGATGAAGCGGTGATCCTTGTTGCAGACCACGATCGGGGTGTCCATGCCTTCGAACACCAGACGCTCGAGGGTTTGCTGGAACAGCGTGTGTTCGCCGGTCAGGGCGAGGAACTGCTTGGGAAACTGCTTGCGCGAAAGCGGCCAAAGACGTGAGCCGCTACCACCTGACAAGATCACCGGAATCATATTGTTTACTCCATAAAATCGATTGGGTCAGAGCCACGAACGTTGTGTCGTTTCACTCTTGTTGTTGTTCCGTGCCGGGCAGCGACGGCTGCCCGGTTTCATGTGCTTAGCGAGTCGACACCGGGCGTTTCACCCAGACTGGCGACAGGTTGCTGCCATTGCCGGTGACGTACAGCACTGCTGCCTCACCGCGCTCCAGGGCGACCGGTTTCACGTCGCCGACTTTCTTGTCGCCTTCATACAGCGCGAGGCTGACTTTCACCGGGTTGATTTCACGCTCGCCACGGCCCTTGGCGGCCACGTTCGGCACCACGTCGGTCTTGCCGTCGGCGGTCTTCAGGGTCAGCGGTTTGTCGCTGAGGTTCTGCACGCGCACCAGGGATTTCTGCTTGTTCTTGAACGGTGGTTCTTCGATCAGTTGCGGCGCGCCGGAAGCGTTGTTGACCAGGGTGTAGTAGTGGTCACCAGCGAGTTTTACCGGCAGGGTCTGGCTGCCGACCTTGGCGCTGTAGTCGCCGCCCGGCATGAAGCTGAAGTCGCTGCTGGCCAGTGGCGCGACGTCGCTCAGATTGGTGCTGCCGACGGTGGCGCTGACTTCAGCGTTGCTGGCGTTGTAGACGCGCACGAAGGTCGAGCCTTTCGGTGCAGTCGGGCCGTACAGCGCAGCGTCGCCACCGGCGAAGGCCTGGACCGACAGCACGCTCAGACCAGCCACGAGTGCGAAGCGTTTTGCGAGACGACGAGGAGTAGTAGTGAAAGTCATGGTGTACCTCTCTTTCAGTTTTGCGCCCGATCGGGCGTCTCGGATTTAGTGTTGATTGCTACGTTTTGTTGGCGCGCGCCGGCTTGTTTAAGCTCTGCGACCCACTGCGGGTCGGCGTCGCCGATTTCGTTGTTCACAGGCAGATATCGTTCAGGAAACTCCCAGATCAGCACCTGTGGCGGGCTGTTCTTGAAGTCGTCGCTTTTCAGGTAGCTGAGCATCGGCAGGATCGGGCCGTGGCCGTCTTCTGCGTAGCTGACGACGTCGCTGTGCAGCGCTTGCTTGAGCGCACCGACGAAGTTCCAGTTGGGGTTGGCGCTGTAGCTGGTGCCGATCAGCGCGACCGGCACTTCGCTGTTGGCGAACAGCGCGTCGTCACCGGCAGGCTGCTCGGCGGCGGCCACGGTGTTGCGTTTTTGCAGCGGCTCTTGAGCCGGCATCAGGTTTTCGAACAGCGGATCCAGCGGCAGGAACAGACGCAGGTCGCCCTTGTGCGTGACCTTCTCGGCAGGCGTGGTGACGAAACGCTGCGGCTCGCCGCTGAGCGGGAACTTGTCAGCGATGGTCTTGGCCAGGGTGTTGGCGGCGATTTCCGCGCCTTCCGGGGTCCAGTGGGTGTCGGTGCGCAGGAACACTTGCTGACCGTTCTGCTTGGCGGCTTGCAGTGGGCCGAGCAGGTCGGGGGCAAGGATCTTGTCCGCCGCGACGCGAGCGTGGAAGTCCTGATAGAGGTTGGCGTGAATGCTCGCCGGTTTCACTTCACCCAGGTGTTCCGGGTACAGGCGAACCTTGGCCGGCACGATCGCCATCACCAGTTTCACGCCTTTCTCTTTCAGGGTCTGGCGCACGCCTTCGACCAGCGCGTAGTTGCCTTGCAGGTTCAGCTCTTCGTTGACGATCGGGTTGAATTCCTCATCGCTGTACAACCACTGATCGCGACCGAGCACCACGCCCGGACGACCTTCGTTGAACAGTTTGAAATCCAGCGCGGCCCAGAGATTGGTGCCCAGACGCTTGATCGGGAATTCGTCGTCGTAGTGGGTTTCCACGGCTTTGGTCCAGCGGCCGTTGAGCACCGTCGCGTCGGCGTTGGTGCTGAAGCCGAAGAAGCTGCGCACCGACCACAGACCGAGCACCAGCAGGGTCACCAGAAACAGCGCGATGTAGAAGATGCGTAATGAGCGGGTCATGTCAGATCCCTCAGAACTGGAAGTAAAGGAACGGCGAGAAGCTTTGCGCCGAGAGTTTGAGAATCGAGGCGATGAACAGCAGCAGGATCACGGCGCGCATTGCGTAGCGCGACCAGTCCGCCGTCCAGTACGCCGGTTGCACCTGGGCGTCGACGCCGACGGTGTAGCCAGGCTCGTGGATGCTCGCCGGGTTTTCGCCGGGCGCAGCTTTGATCATTCCCGGGGTCGCGGTGGCAGGGCCGTTGGCCTCAACGTTGACTTCAGGTTTGCTCTTGGCAGGCGGCTGATTGGTGTACAGATCACGCAGGCCGAAGAACGCCAGGGTCACGTAAGCCACAACGAGGGTCGCGACTTGCAGGCCGGTGAGGCTGGCCTGATTGAGTTCCGACAGCGACCAGTCGCCGAAGCTGAACATCGCGCCGTACATGCGGCCGGCGACATGCAGGTTTTCTGCGCGGAAGATTACCCAGCCCATCACCACCAGCAGAAAGGTCAGCGCCCAGCGGATCGGGTTGAGGCTGCGCGGCGAAGTGTTGAGGCCCAGCGCTTTTTCAATCGCCAGCCACATGCCGTGCCATGCACCCCAGACGATGTAGGTGATGTTCGCGCCGTGCCACAGACCACCGAGCAGCATGGTCAGAAACAGGTTGCGATAGGTCATCAGCGTGCCTTTGCGGTTGCCGCCGAGGGTGATGTAGAGGTAGTCACGCAGCCAGGTCGACAGGCTGATGTGCCAGCGGCGCCAGAACTCGGTGATCGACTGGCTGATGTACGGCTGCTTGAAGTTTTCCATGAAGCGGAAACCCATCATCAGGCCCAGGCCGATGGCCATGTCGCTGTAACCGGAGAAGTCGAAATACAGCTGCGCGGTGTAGGCCAGCGCGCCAAGCCAGGCATCGCCCGTGGTCGGGTTTTGCAGGGCGAAGCAATGGTCGGCGACCACGGCGAGGGTGTCGGCGATGAAGACCTTCTTGATGAAACCCTGCATGAACCGCGTGCAGCCCTCGGAGAACTTGTCGAGGGTGTGTGTGCGGTTGTTGAACTGGTCGGCCAGGTCACGGAAACGCAGCACGGGACCGGCGATCAGGTGCGGGAAGATCGCCACGAACGCTGCGAAGTCGATCAGGTTGCGGGTGGCCGGGGTGTCGCCGCGGTAGACGTCGATGATGTAGCTGATCGACTCGAAGATGTAGAACGAGATACCGATCGGCAGCAGCACGTGGGTCAGGATGAACGGCTCCAGACCGACCGACGTCATCATCGCGTTGATGCTGTCGACGCCGAAGTTGGCGTACTTGAAGTAGCCGAGGATGCACAAATCCACCGCCACGCCGAGCAGCAGCCAGCGCTGGGCCGGTTTGGTGCGCACGCCGGCGGCGCCGACTTTCAGGCCGATCCAGTAGTTCCACAGGGTGACGCCGGCGAACAGCGCCAGGAAGTCCACCCGCCACCACGCGTAGAACACGTAGCTGGCGATCAGCAGCAGCAGGTTGCGATAGCGTTGCCCGCTCAGGTAGTACAAGCCGAGAAAGATCGGCAAGAACAGAAACAGGAACACGTTGGATGAAAATACCATCCCGATCTCTCCATGTTTGAACCAACAGTCAAGGGCCAAAGCCCCCCCAAACCCCCCGCTGAAAACTGGAGAGCTACGATCGTTCCCACGTCGAGGCGTCGAACCGTCTGCGTGGGAATGCCTCAATGGACGCTCTGCGTCCGCTTCGGCATGGGACGCGGAGCGTCCCGGGCTGCATTCCCACGCAGAGCGTGGGAACGATCAGCGGTCAGTGTCAGGAACCTTTGTTGCCCTTTTCATGGGACGGGTCGTAGACCTTGGTCAGGTCGCCACCCAGGCGGAAGGTCTTGAACGGCTGCATCCCGTGCTTCTTCTCGATCACATCCGGCGAACAGGTGTAGAGGGTGCAGAACGGTTCGAGCCAGGCGAATTTCATGTCCTCTTTCAAATCGGTCATGTCCTGTTCCTTGCCATTCTTCTTCTCGAAGTCCTCGGGATCTTTCACCCCGGCCAGCACCCGGTCACCCAGACGCTTCAGCGCACCGTTGTTTTCCTGACGCAGATCCACACCGTTGACCTGGGCGAAACTGGCGATCATCGCCAGCGGCGGCAGGGCGTAGTTGTGATAGGCGAGGGCGCGTTGCTGGCGCTTGAGTTCGTTCGGCAGGTAACCGTCGGCATCGACCTGATTGACCCCGACCTTGTATTCCTTGACCGCCCAATCGAACAGGTCGCGACGGTTGGTGGCGACCGATGTCGCCATCACCGACCAGGCTGCCCAGTACGAGTGATTGTTGGTTTTTTCCAGCGGCAGGTTGTCCCAGTCGCTGACCACCTGATCGGCCATCTTGCTGAACCAGGCCTCGATCAACTGCGCTTCCTGCTGGTGCTGGGCCAGCGGATGGGAGTCGGAGAACTTCAGGCGAATGTACGAAGAGGCCATGCTGCCCAGCGCCCATTTGCGCATCGACTTGCCGGTGTGGTTGAAGTCTTTCGACATCAGCGCATCGGCCTTGGCCCACGCGGTCAACCAATTCAGCGTGCAGTCGAGCTGTTCCGGACGACCGTCGCGCATGAACTGCATCACCCGCTTGGCGGTGCCGCGCTCCAGGGTGGTGATGTCTTTGGTGGTATCGCGAAAGGCTTTTTCCGACTGCACGTTCAGCGTCGCGCGGGCCTTGTCCGAGCCTTCGTACTTGCTGCGAAATTGCAGCGGGCCGGTGTAGGGCGTCGGCATCGCATCGCAGCCTTCGCTCTTGTCTCCGGTCTTGAATTTATCCACAGGCGCAAAGTAGCCCTGAGGAGGACGCAGCGGCGCGGCGGCCTGCGCGGTGCCGGCGAAGATCGCCAGCCCGAGCAGCGTCGGCGCCAGAAGAGTTTTCAGTTTCGGATTTCGCATAGCAGACCTCATTGCCCGACCTGAGCGGTTTGTGGCCCAGCGCCCGGGAATACGTTGCGTTTGCAGATTTTCGCTTCGACTTTCTGTGGCGCGGTGCCCGCTTCCGGGCCCTGGACTTCGACCGCCAGCAGGTTTTGCGAGGCCCAGTCTTCGTCCGTGCGCAGTTCAAAGGCGAAACGACCGTCGGTGTCGGAGGTTTCCGGTTTCTCGATCTTGATGTCCTCGTGGCGACCGTTCATGTACCAGAGGGTGGCTTGCAGGGTTTTCACCGAGGTGTCGGCGAAGCGGATGTCGACCTGATGGCTGCTGTTCTGCAGGTTCAGGTTCTTGCTGTTGACCAGCAGTTCTTGTTTGCTGCCCGGCTTGAGCGTGGTGCTCGCGGACATTTGCGCGTCTTTGCCTTCGCAGCCGTTGTCGAGCAGGGACATCATCTGGCGATAGATGGTTTCCTGGTCGAGGCGGTACAGCGGCGAGAATTCCCAGATGAGAATCTTCGGTGGCGTCTTCTGGAATTCGTCGCTGCCCAGGTACTGCAACATCGAACCTTCCAGACCGCCGCCCGGGAAGGCAACGTTGAGAATGTCGGCGCCGATGGCTTCTTCAAGGAAGCCGGCGAAGTTGTAGTTCTTGCCACTGTGCGAAGTACCCACAAGGGTGATTTGCGGATTGCCGGAATCACCGAACAGGTCGCCGTCACCGGCCTCGCCTTTCGGCTCGGTGGTGAACTGGTCCATGTACTGGATCGCGTAACTGGTGCCGCACAGTTGCCCGGCCATGTTGTGCAGGGTGCCGGTCTTGCCCATGCGCCCGGAGCGTTTGGTTTCGAACTCACGCTTGGGAATGTCGGCGAAGGCCGGGATCTGCTTGACCTTCTCGGCGACGATTTTTGCCGTGCGCTGCGCACCGTAAGGCGTCCAGTGCTGGTCGCCACGGAAGTAGAAGTCGTGGGCGGGCAGGGTGTCCGGCAGCGATTCGTTGGTCAGCGGCGACAGGTCCGGTACCACGTAACCCATCTTCGCGAAACGGCCGAGCATGGTCTTGTAGTTGCCCAGCGCTTTCTCGTAATCGAACGCGGCTTTTTCCGCCGGGTTGAGCTTGTTGCGGTTCACCAGACCACGGGTCGGCTGGTAGACGATCACCAGTTCGACGCCTTTGGCCTTGAACGCGTCGTGCAGCTGTTGCAGGCGTTTGTAGCCGGCCGGGGTGGTGTTGAACTCGGTGCGCAAGTCTTCCTGGGTCCGGAACAACCAGTCGCCCTGCGCCTGCACCAGGGTGGTGAAGTTCTGCTGATAGCGGGTGGTGTAGTTCTTCGCGTCGTGGGCGGCCGGGCAGAGGCTGCAGCAAGGCTCGGCGGTGAATTTCGGCGGCTGGACTTCGTCCGCGCGAGCGCCGTTGCTGGCCGCCAGAATGCCCACGGTCAGGGCCGACAGGCTGAGTAACTTGATCAAGTGTGGGTGCATAAAATTGTCCTCAGTCCCGCATTTCGGTCTGGCGTTCGACAGGGTCGATCAGCACGGCTTTCTGCTGGCGCACCAGCAGGTCGAGAATTTCATCCTGGCGCTCGCCGAGGATGCCGTTGAAGCTGATGCCGCTGGATTTGGTCGGCGCCAGCATCGACACGCGATACAGCTCGACACTCAGTGGCGAATCGATCGACAGCGGGCCGCTGCCGTTGGCCGCCAGTTCACCGCCGACCACGATCAGCGAGACCTGGGCGTCGAACGGGTCGAGCTTGATGTCACGGTCGGTGTCGGTCAGGTCCTTGATGTGCCCGTAGACGCCGGTCAGGCCGTTGGCCATGGCGACGTTTTCGTAGAGGCGGATGTTCACGCTGTTACGAATGCGGATGCCGTGGCGCTTGTTGCTGATGACCTTGTTGCCCCACAGCAGGTTGTCGGCGGACTCGTAGAGGGTGATGCCGTCGGTGTGGTTCTTGTAGATCTCGTTGTAGGCAATGATGTTGTTGACGCTGTTACGGTCGATCACCAGCCCCGAGAGGTGGTTGTCGTAGCTTTTGTTGTTGAAGATGAAGCTGTCGTTGACCTCACGGGAAATGATGATCCCGTGCTTCTTCTTCGTGCCGTACACCGTGTTCTCGGCAATGATCAGACCGTGGGAACGGTCGTGCGGGTCGATGCCGTAGACGATGTTGTCCTTGTAGGTGTTGCCCTTGACCACAAAGTCGCGGGTCTCGTAGCAGTAGAAGCCGTACCACATGTCCGAGAACTCGGAGCCGACGATCCAGCCAGTCGGCTCGGGACGCTTGAGCACCTTGGCCATGTTCGGCGTGTATTGGGAAATACTCACGCCGTAGGACTTACTGTTGGCGTAGCCGAAGCTGGCCATCTTGCTGTTGACGATGTAGGTCTCGGTCCCGCCCCAGGCCAGCAGGAACGGGCGGAATTCCTTCGGCGAACGGAAGGTTGCCGGGCCGTTTTCCTTCTCGCGCCAGCCAGTGACCTTGGTGTCACGCACGAACAGCTGGCCGTCGTTGACCAGGAACGAACCGGCCTCCTGGGACAGACGCAATTCCTGGGTCTGACCGTCGATTTCGAGTATGCCTTTACGGCCGACCACGATCGGCAATTTGGCCAGATACACGCCCGGCGAGGTTTCGCTGAAGTACTGCTTGGGCAGTTTCTGCGCCAGCTCTTTCAGGTTCATGTAGCCGTCGTCGACGAAGATCGCCTGCGGGATGCCGTGCTGACGCACCACCCATTCGGCCATCTTGTTGTCGCCGCCGATGAAGTCCTTCAGGGCGTCTTCCTGCATCATCCGGCGTACGCTGATCTTGCCCGGTTTGCTGCGCACGATTTTCGCGGCGGCGGCTTCGGCGGTGTAGCCGGAGAGGTCGGGCAATTTCGGCTTGGCCAGTTCCAGCGCTTCGGTCGGCGCGCTGCTGACGGTGTAGGTCTTGGCCTGTTGCAGCTCCTTCGCGGTGGTCACAGGCTTGGCCGGTTCCACGTTGGCGAAGGCGCCAGCCGAGGCCAGCAGCATCGCGCCGGCCAGCAGGCTGAGTGAGCCTTTGCGGGCACTGTTCATGTCGGGCACTCCCTTGGCGGTCAGCATCAGAAGCGCCAGATCACGTCGATGAACGCGCGGTGCATGTACGAATCGACCTGGCTGCCATAGGCATCACCCGGCTTGAACACGCCGCCACGGAAACGCACCAGCGCCGAAGGCTCGTCGATCGACTGGCTCAGCGCCGCCGGCAGCAAGCCTTGCTTGAAGTACTTGGTGACCACCAGATCCATTTCCTGGCCCAGATCCTTGTTGCCGTCCTGCAGTGGCAGCGAGGTGCTGGAGAGGATCGCGCCAGTGACGTCGTCGGTGTTGTTTTCCACGGCGTTGATGCCGTTGCTGCCCACCGGCTTGTTGCCGTCCACGCGCCAGAACTTGTGGTAGATCAGGCTGGCGTCGTACTGGTCGTTGAGCATCCACGAACCGAACAGGGTGGCGGTCTGCATGTTGTTCATTTCGCCACGGAACGCTTCGCCGAAACGGTGAACGCGGGAGCGAGTACCGGTGTAGTTCGAGCGGTTGCTTTCCAGGCCATTCTGTTCGTAATCGGCGCTGGCACGGGCGTACGCCGCACCGACCTGCCATTGCGGGTCGAGGCGCAGACGCACACCGATGTCGGTGGCCCAGCCGTCGACGTTGTCGCTGCGCTTGGCCTGCGCCGGGCGGGTGCCGTCGGCGTTGAGGGCGTTGACCGTGTCGCGGTCGCCGCTCATGCCGGTGATGCTGCCCCAGTAGTTGACGGTGTTGGTGTTGCGCCAGTTGTAGGCGTCGCTGTCGGCGGTCAGGCCGAGCCAGCTGATGTCGCCGTTTTCTTTCTTGTCCAGCGAATCGCCGGCCACGCCCGGCTCCGGATAGTCGAGCTTGCCGTCGTCATGGGTGTGGTGACCGCGAATGCCGACCCAGTTGCCCGGTGTCCACTGGTAAGCGGCATCGGCGTAGGCGTGCAGGCGATCCTTGTCTTTCGGCGCCAGCTCCTTGAGGTCGGTGCGGTATTCGCTGAAGCGTTCGGCGACACCGGCGTTGGCCCGCAGCAGGGTGGTGTCGAAGGTCCAGTTCAGGGCTTCGATGTTGGTGTCGCGCCACTGGCCGTCGTCGTTGCGCAGGCGCTGGCGACCGAACTTGAGGATCTCGCCGGGGTAGGGCGTCAGGCCGCTGTAGCCGACCCAGAACTCGCGCATCGCCAGGTAGTTTTTCTTGGTCTTGCGGTCGCCGTTGTCGGTGGTCTGGGTGCCTTCGCTGTCGGACTGCTGCAGGGTGTCAGTCTCGATGATGTCGGTCGAGGTCACGGCCTGGCCCATGGCGTAGGCACTCCACGCGCCGCTTTCGCCATAGACCCACGGACGCAGGTCGAGGCCGACGCCGTTGACGTCGCCGCCGCTGGCGGTGCCGAGGTCGCGGTCGTCTTCGGACTGGCCGGTGATTTTCACTTCGAGGCCGAAGTTCTTCGATTCAGTCATCGCGGCCAGGGTCGGGCAAGACCAGATCAGCGCGAACGTGAGGCCAATGCCGGCCTTCACAAAGGGATTCAATTTCATAATTTTTCCTCGCCGTCTTCTTCTTGCAGGGCGTGCAGTTGCAGCGTGTTCTGGCTCAGGGCGCCACGGGTCGCCTGTTCCTGTTGCAGCAGGCGCTGGGCTTCGGCCAGGCGCTCGGGCGGCAGTTGCGCGGCGAGGGTGGTCGCCAGCTCATCGGCTTGCGGAGTGTTTTGGGCTTTTGCCAACTGGCTGAACACGTAGGCGTTGAGCGGGTCGGGCTTGGTGCCCTTGCCTTGGGAAAACAGCTGGGCGATGGCGAAGTCGGCGCTGTTCTGGCCGTTGCGCGCAGCGGTCAGCAGATGGTCGAGGGCCTTCTGCGGATAGACTTTGCCCAGGTAGCCACGGCGGTAGATCTGGCCGAGGTAGTAATCGGCGGCGACTTCGCGGCCGACGGCTTTCTGGAAATGTTCCTCGGCGACTTTTGCGTCGGCCGGAACCAGTTTGCCTTCGTAGTAGAGCTTGCCCAGCAACAGTTCGGCGCGCGGCTGGTCGGCGGCGCGACCGTTGTCCAGGTACTTCATCATCTGGTCGGTGTCGCCCAGTTCCGGGAAGTCATACAGCAGCTGCGCGAGGGTGACCCACGACGCCGGGTAGCCCGGCGCGATCGGTTCGAGCAGCGACTGCGCGGTTTTTTCGTCGGTCTTGCCCAAGGTCGAATCGGCCAGCACACGGGCCACCGAATCCACGCGCTGAGCGCTGACGGTGCCGCGGCTGTAACCGGCCTGCAGTTGTTTGATCAGCTCCGCCTGTTGCTCCGGCGCGCCCCGTTTCTGATAGACCGTGGCCAGCTCGACGTAGCAGATGTCGGTGGTGTTGAGCGCGGCCTTGCAGATCTTTTCCACGTCATCCAGGTGCTGGTCGTAAGTGCCCTGGGTGCGATACAGCAGCACCTGGGCGAGACCGGCTTCCGGGTAACCGGATTTGCGCCACTGATCGATCTGCTGCTGAGCGTTGATGTTCGGGAAGCTGTGCGGGTATTGCAGGTACAGCATCGCGAGCGGGATCAGCGTGTTGCCTTCGCCACTGGCGGCGGCTTTCTTCAGCAGGCTTTCGGCTTCCTGATGCTCGGCCTCGGTGGAGCCGGGCTTGGCCACCAGCAGACGACCGAGTCGGGCCTGGGCACGCGGCGAAACACTGGCGGCTGCGCGGTAGGTGGCTTCGGCCTGTTTCATTTGTTCCGGGTCGCGGCTGTCGACCTGGATATCGGCGAGGCCCACCTGGGCTTCGCTGTAACCCAGGTCGGCCAGCGCACGGTAGTTCTGCGCGGCGGTCGCGGTGTCACCGCGCTTGAGCGCTTCGTTGGCCAGACGCTGGTCGGGCAGGCCGGCGCAACCGGCCAGGGCGATTGCCATGGCCAGCGTCAGCGGGACCGGCAGGATTCTGATAGGGCTCGTCACGGGCATGTCCTCGACTTAAAGACCGGCAGCCATGGCTTTGTCGATCAGCCAGTTCAGGTTCGGACCACGGTCGCTGTTCACTTCCACCGGGCGGCCGGCGAAGCGGCTGTCCAGCGGTTCGTCAGGCTGGATCTGCACGCGGATGTCGGAGGACAGGTCGGCGCTTTTCAGGCTGGTGCTGCTGACGATCTTGCCGGTGCGGGTCTTGTCTTCGCCGGCGATCTGGAAGCTCACCGGAGTGCCCGGACGCACGTCGCCGAACTGGCGATAGGAGAAGCGCGCATCGACGGTGGCCTGGGTGTTGCGCGGTACCAGCGAGAAGATCACGTCACCTTTGCTCGCGTACTGACCGTCAGCCACCAGTTGCTGGGCCACGGTGCAGTCGCACGGCGAGGTCAGGGTGCCGGTCATTTGCTTGCCGAACAGTTCTTCAACCTTGGCCGGAGACAGTTGATCTTCTTCCAGATGGCCCTTGAGTACGTCGAGCATGCTGGTGCTGAACGTCGCCAGCGGTGCGCCCTTGGCGGCAACGCCGTCGGACTTCACCAGGCTCTGCACGGTGCCGTCGCGCGGCATGGTGATGTTCATGCCCGGCACGCTGACCAGACCGGCCTGCGCATGGCTGACGAAGTACATGCTGTACACCGATTTGAAAATGAACCCCGCCGCCACCAGGCCGACCGCGAACACACCGGCGCTGAAGGTCACGGCTTTCAGGCGACCGAACGGGGTCATGCCGTGGCCGCCGTCCTTGACCTTGCGCGCCTTGGTGAAGTTGTCGCGCTGCAGGGTTGCCAGCACTTCGCCGATGCTGACGATGTCACCGGCCAGGTGCGAAGTGATCAGGTGGCGCAGGGTCGAAATGTCCTGCGGTTCGAGGTTCTGGAACTGGCACCCGGCACGGCCGGTCTGGCGGTCGAAGGAGCGCACCTGCAGCTCCACGTCCATGGCCAGGCCGAGGTTGTCGATGACGAATTGCAGACGCGCCTTGTACACCTCGCCGACGGTCAGCGGCAGTTGACCGGCATTGAACGCCAGGCCACCGGCAGACAGGTCGATGACCCGCGCATCGACTGGCGTCCGGTCTGGGCCGAAGAACCGCAGCTTGGCCGGGATTTTGACCCGGGCGTGCTGACGCTGGGCTTCGGATTCATGCACTACGTTGACGTTGACGGCGGTATTCATAGGGGCGATTTCCTTGTTAATTCAAGAGGGGGCGGGTCAGACCATCATCAGCAGCACGGCGACGAAAATGCTGCCGGCGGAGAAGGTCATGGTCCGAGACGACCAGGTGTTGAACCAACGTTGAAAGCTGGCGAGATCACGGGTCAGGGAAGTGGGTTGTCGGGTCCAGGATTGTTGGTCGAGGCGGAAGAACACGTAGATCTTCACCAGCGCGCCGACAATCTGGTTGTAATAGAGAATCGCAGGGTAGGCCGGTCCGATCCGGTGGCCCGAGCACGACAGCAGCAGCGTCAGAATCAGACGGGTGATGCCGATCCACAGCAGGTAAACCAGGATGAACGCGGTGCCGTACTTGAAGCTGGCGATGATTGCCACGGTCAGGCCGAGCAAGGATGTCCACATCGAAACGCGCTGGTCGAACAGCACCACCGAGGTGAAGGCGCCGAGGCGTTTCACGCCCAGGCCCAGCGCCCGGGAGTTCTGCCGCAGGTTGTTGCCGTACCAGCGGAACATCAGTTTGCGGCTGGCCTTGATGAAGCTCTTTTCCGGCGGGTGCTCAACGGTGTTGATCGCCGCGTCCGGCACGTAGAAGGTGTCGTAGCCCAGGCGCATCAGGCTGAACCAGCTCGACTTGTCGTCGCCGGTCAGGAACTTGAAACGGCCCAGACGCCAGTGTTGCAGCGAGTCGCTTTCGACGTCGGCGATGAATTCCGGGTTGGTGACCACGGTGGCGCGGAACACCGACATGCGCCCGGTCATGGTCAGCACGCGCTTGGACAGGGCCATCGAACACATGTTGATGTGGCGCTGGGCGAAACGCAGCTTGTGCCATTCGCTCATGATGTAGCCGCCGCGCACTTCGCAGAACTCGTTGGTGGTCAGGCCGCCGACGTTGCCGAACAGCTGGAACCACGGCACGGTCTTGCGCACGGTGCCTTCGCCGAGCACGGTGTCGCCGTCGATCACGGCCACCACGGCGCGGTCGTCCGGCAGGTGACGGGAGATCGCGCGGAAACCAAACGCCAGGCCATCGCGCTTGCCGGTGCCGGGAATACGCACGAAGTCGAGCTTCACGCGTTCCGGCGGATTCATCCGCGCCCACAGCGCCTTGACCAGCAGCTCATCGGACATTTCGACGATGGAGCAGACCACGGTGGTCGGCAGTTCGCAGTCGATGGCTTCGCGGATCACCGAGCTGTAGACCTGCGCGGTGGTCAACGCGTCGATGCGAAAACTGGTGACCATCAGAAACACATGCGACGGATCCGCCGCTTTACCCAGCTTGCGAACCTTGCGGCGCAGGTGCGGGTAAACGATGTAGAGAAAAATCATGCCGCGCACGAAGTGCGTGGCACCCATCGAGTAGCGCCAGATACCCACGGCGCCAATCAGGAAAATGAAGTCCTTCGACTCGGAGTCGAACGTGGACGTGGGCAGCATCAGGGCCAGGCCCATCAGCAGGCTCAGAAACAAAAGCCAGCCGGCGGATTGCAGAAAAAAATGTTTGAGCTTGGACATGACCGTCATCCGAAGGTGATGGGGGCTTCAAACCGCCCGCCGATTCACGGCGTGCGGCTTGAAACTCGGGGCTTGCTGCTGCGTTACCAGCAGATGCCTTCGGTGCGGGTGCCGGCATCGGTGGCCTTGGCCATGAAGCCGACCAGGTCGATGACCTGCTTGCCGTGCGGGGCCTGCTGGGCCAGCGCGCGGAACTTCTCGTCGCGGTTGCCGAGGATGATCACGTCGGAGTTGTCGATCACCGAATCGAAGTCCGCGTTGAGCAGGGACGACACGTGCGGGATCTTCGACTCGATGTAGTCCTTGTTCGCGCCGTGGACACGGGCGTACTGGACGTTGCTGTCGTAGATGCTCAGGTCGTAACCCTTGCCGATCAGCATCTCGGCCAGTTCCACCAGCGGACTCTCGCGCAGGTCGTCGGTGCCGGCCTTGAAGCTCAGGCCGAGCAGGGCGACTTTGCGTTTGTCGTGGCTTTCAACGATGTCGAAGGCGTTCTGCACTTGCGATTCGTTGCTGCGCATCAGCGAGTTGAGCAGCGGCGCTTCGACGTCCAGGGAGCCGGCGCGGTAGGTCAGGGCGCGCACATCTTTGGGTAGGCACGAGCCGCCGAAAGCGAAGCCTGGGCGCATGTAGTACTGGGACAGGTTGAGGGTTTTGTCCTGGCAGACCACGTCCATCACTTCGCGGCCATCGACGCCCACCGCTTTGGCGATGTTGCCGATCTCGTTGGCGAAGGTCACTTTGGTCGCGTGCCAGACGTTGCAGGTGTACTTGATCATCTCGGCGACGGCGATGTCCTTGCGGATGATCGGTGCGTCGAGTTCTTCGTACAGCGATTGCAGAACGTCGCCCGACGCCTTGTCGAACTCGCCGATGACGGTCATCGGTGGCAGGTCGTAGTCGGCGATCGCGGTGGATTCACGCAGGAACTCAGGGTTCACGGCGACACCGAAATCAACGCCGGCTTTTTTGCCGGAGCAGTCTTCGAGGATCGGGATGACAACGTTTGCCACGGTGCCCGGCAGAACGGTGCTGCGCACGACGATGGTGTGGCGGGTGGACTTTTCACGCAGGACAAAACCGATCTCGCGGCACACCGCTTCGATGTAGTTCAGTTCCAGGTCGCCGTTCTTCTTGCTCGGCGTGCCGACGCAGATCATCGACAGGTCGGTGTCGCGAATCGCTTCGGCGAAGTTGGTCGTGCCGCGCAGACGACCGGTCTGGATACCTTGTGCCAGCAACTCGCCCAGGCCCGGTTCGACAATGGGAGATTTGCCAGCGTTGATCATGTCGATCTTGTCTTTGGCAACATCGACGCCAACCACGTCATGGCCCCGAGCAGACAGGCAACCGGCACATACTGCGCCAACGTAACCCAAACCAAATATGCTGATGCGCATCGCAATTACCTCTGTATATATCAGGCCTTAGAGGGCCGGAGTTAATGGTGTTCAGCGTTCATTAGTGCACTCGAAAGTGCGGCATACAGGCGCCACAATGCCGTGTGCAGGCATACTAAGTTTCGAGTGTCTAAATAAGTGCACTCAAGATGTGCGTAACCAGGCCTTGTTGTTATGACGTGCCCTGTTATGCAGCCGATCTTCTTTGGAGAAGACTCTTGTGCAATCGTCTTGCGCGCTCGATGTCAGGATTAAAGTCCCGTAAATCAAGCGGTTGGGTGCTCAGGCGAGCACGTTTATAAGGGCGCGGCCATGGCCTTTGTAGGGGATATTAATGGTGCGTATCTCCTGTCCATCGTCTGATTTGAGACTAGTTAGTCATCTAGGCAAGTTGCTGTGACAACTTGGTTACATGGCTATCTGCTCCGCGTAAGTTATCTCGTACAAACTCGGCGAGAATCGTTACCGGTGGTATGAGCTATGCATTCGGACGAAGTTCCTGTCCGCTCATCGCGAAATCTGAAATTTCTTGAAATATTGTCGGAGATGGCACCAGTATCAATTTGATAGCAATTTCGTTTTCGACCTTTAATAACAGGCGAAAAATCACGTTAGATAGTTTTGTGCCACTACTGTGAAAAAATTTAGGTGCCACTACTGAAAAAAATGATCAGTGTCGAGTGAAACTAATCTTAGAAAAGACAGGGAGGTTTTTCTGGCGCCAGTAAAATGGCGAAATATGGCGAGGGTTTTTTGACATCGTGCGAGCTGCACGACTCTTCATATAAAGAGTCGTGCATTAGGCATGCTTTATTCGGGGGCGTGATCGCGTAGAAACACCAGATTATCCGGTTTCGATTGCTCGGCGCTGTAGCGATAACCCTGCACATCGAACTGCTTGAGGGTCGCCGGGTCGTTGATGCGTTCCTGGATCACGAAGCGGCTCATCAGGCCCCGGGCTTTCTTGGCGTAGAAGCTGATGATCTTGTACTGGCCGTTCTTCAGGTCCTTGAACTCGGTATTGATGATCCGCGCGTTCAGGGCCGTGCGTTTGACCGCCGAGAAGTATTCGTTGGACGCCAGGTTCAGCAGCACGTCATCGCCCTGGTCGGCCAGCGCTTCGTTCAGCCATTCGCTGATGCGCGTGCCCCAGAAGGCGTACAAGTCCTTGCCTCGGGCGTTGGCCAGTTTGGTGCCCATTTCCAGGCGATACGGCTGCATCAGGTCGAGCGGACGCAGCAGGCCGTAGAGGCCGGAGAGCATGCGCAAGTGCTGTTGCGCGTAATCGAAATCGGCTTCGCTGAAGCTCTGGGCGTCGAGTCCGGTGTAGACGTCGCCCTTGAAAGCCAGCAGTGCCTGCTTGGCGTTTTCCGGCGTGAACGCTGGTGTCCAGCTGCCGAAACGCGCGGCGTTGAGGCCGCCGATCTTGTCGGACACGTGCATCAGTTCGCTGATCTGCGCCGGGCTCAGCTCGCGCAGTTGCTGGATCAGTTCCTGGGAGTGGTCGAGGTATTGCGGCTGGGTGAAGCGCTGGGTCGCCGGCGGTGTTTCGTAATCGAGGGTCTTGGCGGGGGAAATCACCATCAGCATGAAGTCGTCTCCTTTAATCGTGGGGGCGATTCTAGGGGGTTGGGGCGGATGACTCCAGCTATCACGTCCATAGGTGATCGGCGGTTTACCAGTCGGATCGGCTATAGTGCGGCGCGGGTTTTGTTATGGAGACACCCTTTGCGCATTGTTCTTTTTTTCACCGCGTGGCTGTTGAGCGTCGGTGCCGTTGCGGCGCCGGGCGATATCGCGACGCTGGATCGCAGCACCTGGCCGGAAAAACTCGACAATCCGACCCTGTTCGACGTCGCCTCGCGGGCGGAAATCCTGATGTTCGCCCGAGGCCTGCTCGGCACCGAAGCGCTGGACGAAGCGGCGCTGGCCCAGCGTCTGGGGCTGCGTACGGTCAATCTGGATGCAATCAACAGCCTGCGCGAGCGCCTGTGGCAGCGTCTGCTGGCCAATTACAACTTCGCCCAGCAAAGCTGCGATCAGGACGCCTCCTTCTGCTTCCTCGTCGAAGACCTGCCGACCCTGCGCGAGCAGGCCGCCAAATTCGTGGTCAGCGACGAAAGCTATTACACCAAGTGGGCCGAACCGAGCCGGATCTTCCACCTGCAATACCTCGATGAGCTGATGCGCAAGGCTGCGCTCTCGCCGCAGACCACCAGCGAACTCGATCATTTCGGAGACTACGAGCGCAACGGCGACGACATGCACGACCGCTTGTTTCTGTTGAGTTTCGACAGCGCCGCCAACCTGCAACCGGACAACACCGACTGGCTTACCGAGTACCTGCGCAAGTCGAACCTGAGCGGTACCTTCTTCATGTTGGGCAAGGATGTTCAGGCGCGGCTGGCCGACCGTTCCGTCAGCAGTCTGCAAGCGGCGTTTTCGCAACAGTGCGTCGGCGTGCAGGGCTGGGAGTTCCGCTCCCACAGCCACTGGCAGGACTGGCAGGATTCGGTGCGGCGCAGTGCCGATCTGGTCAAGAACAAACTGCCGGAAAACTACGTGCCGCTGTTCCGTCCGCCGGAAGGCCAACGTCGCAGCGATGCCCGGGGTTTCTTCAACAGTCAGGGCCTGCAAGTGGCGCTGTGGGACATCGATGCCCAGGACGGCGCCGGCAAGCTCAAGGGCGCTCCGAGCGCGCAGCGGGTGCTGACCCTGATGCTGCTGTGGCGGCACGGGGTGATCAATTTCAACATGAAGCAGGATGCGGTGAAGACCGCGTTGCCGTGGCTGATCACGCAAACCGCGCAAAGCGGCATCGGCTGGGAAGACTGTCAGGACGCGTTTCGCTGAAAAACGGCAAGAGCCCGGAAACATTGGGCTTGGGGTGAATTTTTTGCAAAATTCGATGCAGGCGGACTTCCGACTCTAACGGGGGCAGGGCAGTCCGCCAAGGGCTTTTCGTCACTTTGCAAAATAAACTTCAAAAAAGCGTCAAAGTGCTTTTTTCTGTCACGGGTTTTGGAGTATTACGAAGTCAGACCGCCGAAACCTGCAACACAGGTGGCGTCTTCCAAGACCCATTTTGTGTGCGGTTCACCTGCTATCCCGACAAAAGCTGTGCAGGTGGATTCGGCAGTCACTTCGAGGCGCAGCACCGCCGAGGTATTGCGTCGAATGGCTCCCACAAAGGTGACCGAGTATGGATGATCACGGACGTAGCCCTTCCTCCAACCAGCCAATCCTTTATGTACTCGATACCAACGTACTGATTCACGATCCAAACGCCCTGCTGAATTTCGAAGAACACCACGTCGCGATCCCGATGACCGTGCTTGAAGAGCTGGACAAGCTCAAGAGCGGGCATCACAGCGTGGCCGCCGAATGCCGTCAGGCTATCCGGCTGATCGACAAGACCCTGGGCGATGCTTCACCCGATGACGTCGAACAGGGCGTGCCGATCCAGCGCGGCAAGGGCGGCCCGAAGGGCTTGCTGTCGATTCTGATGAGCAAGCAGGCCGAATCGAACCTGATTCTGCCCGAGCATCTGAACGACAACAAAATCATCAACCAGCTGATCGATCTGCACACCCGCGACCCGAAAAAACCGGTGGTGCTGGTCACCAAAGACATCAACATGCGCCTCAAGGCGCGCGCCTGCGGGATCGACGCCGAGGACTACAGCACCGACCAACTGGTCGACGACGTGTCCCTGCTGCCCAACGGCTATCACAACATGACCGGCTCCTTCTGGGACCGCGTGAGCAAGGTCGAAACCCGTCAGGACCACGGCCGCACCTGGCATCAGGTACAGCTGATCGACAACCTGCCCGCCGTGCACATCAACGAGTTCATCATTGATGAGCAGGGCTTCGTCGGCTGGATCAAGGAGATCGAAGAGGACAAGCTGCTGATCCTCGACCTGCATCAGGAACCGCTGCTGCACCAGGAAGCCTGGGGCCTCAAGCCACGGGACATCTACCAGAGCCTGGCGCTGTATGCGCTGCTGGATCCGGACATTCACCTGGTCAACCTGTCCGGCGCCGCCGGTTCGGGTAAAACCATTCTGGCGCTGGCCGCTGCGATCGAGCAGACCATGGTCAGCAAGCGTTATCGCCGCATCATCGCCACCCGCAGCGTGCAGGGCCTGGACCAGGAAATCGGCTTCCTGCCAGGTACCGAAGCGGAAAAAATGGAGCCTTGGCTGGGCGCCATCACCGACAACCTCGAAGCCTTGCACATGGATGATGAAAACACCCATGGCAGCGTCGACTACATCCTCAGCAAAGTGCCGTTGCAGTTCAAATCGCTCAACTACATTCGCGGCCGCAGCTTCCAGCAGAGCCTGATCCTGATCGACGAATGCCAGAACCTCACGCCGCACCAGATGAAAACCATCATCACCCGGGCCGGCGCCGGTTCCAAAGTGGTGTGCCTGGGCAACCTGGCACAGATCGACACCCCTTACCTGTCCGCGACCAGCTCCGGGCTGACCTACTTGACCGAACGCTTCAAGGATTTCCCCAACGGTGTGCACATCACCCTGCAAGGGGTGCCTCGCTCGATCCTGGCCGAATACGCCGAATCGCATCTGTAACCGTCAAACCGAACCGGGCGACTGCAAAGTCGCCCGGTTTTTTATGTGCGCAATTCTGACCCCCAGGTTTACAATCGGCGCTCCTGATCAGGAGTAATCCCGTGCTGACTCATCTCGATTCCCAAGGTCGCGCCAACATGGTCGACGTCACCGAAAAAGCCGTGACGTTCCGTGAAGCGACGGCCCAAGCGCTGGTGCGCATGCTTCCCGACACCCTGCAGATGATCGTCAGCGGTGGCCATCCCAAGGGCGATGTGTTCGCCGTGGCGCGCATTGCCGGCATTCAGGCGGCGAAGAAAACCAGTGACCTGATTCCCCTGTGTCATCCGCTGATGCTGACCGGCGTCAAGGTCGAACTCAGTGCCGAAGGCGATGACGCGGTGCGTATCGTGGCTCGCTGCAAATTGTCCGGGCAGACCGGCGTCGAGATGGAAGCGCTGACCGCCGCCAGCGTCGCCGCCCTGACCATCTACGACATGTGCAAGGCCGTGGACCGTGGCATGACCATCGAAAGCGTGCGTCTGCTGGAAAAGGTTGGCGGCAAGAGCGGGCATTTCCAGGCGGAGCAGCCATGAACCTGACCGTGAAGTTTTTTGCCCGCTACCGCGAGGCACTGGGCGTGGACTCGGTGAAGGTCGAGGGTGATTTCGCCACCGTCGATGACGTTCGTGCGTTGCTGGCGCAGCGTGAGGGCGCCGATGTGCTCAGCGAGCAAAACCTGATGTGCGCGCGCAACGAAGACCTCTGCCAGCTCGACGAACCGGTGGTCGATGGCGACGAAGTGGCGTTTTTTCCTACCGTGACCGGAGGCTGAGACATGCGCATTCGGGTGCAGTGCGAACCGTTCGATCCGGGCGCTGAAGTCAACGCGATGCACGCGGCCAATGTCGGCGTCGGCGCGGTGGTGAGTTTTGTCGGCTACGTGCGTGACTTCAACGATGGCCTCGATGTCGCCGGGATGTTCCTCGAACACTATCCGGGAATGACCGAAAAGGCCCTCGGCAAGATTGCCGTGGAGGCCGAGGAGCGCTGGCCGCTGTTGAAACTGGAAGTGCTGCACCGAATCGGCGCGCTGGAACCGGGCGAGCCGATCGTGTTCGTCGCCGCCGCCAGTGCACACCGCCAGGCAGCGTTCGACGCCTGCGCCTTCGTCATGGATTACCTGAAAACCCGCGCACCCTTCTGGAAGAAAGAAAACACCAGCGACGGCCCGCGCTGGGTCGAAGGCCGTGACAGCGATCATGCGGCGGCGGATCGCTGGAAGCAGTAATTCCTCTGTCGACTTAAAGTCAGTCTTCGCGAGCAAACTCGCTCCCACAGGTTTTTGATGATCCTTGTGGGAGCGAGCTTGCTCGCGAAGAGGCCATCCGAATCACCAATTCCCTCAAGTTCACCTCCCCGACCATCGGCCAGAAATGATCGGTCTCGCCCAATTGACGGTTTGTACGTAAAAGTCCAGTATGGATTTACAAGTACAAAAAAGGTCTTTCCCCGTTTCAGCTTTTTCTTCTGTCTTGCCAAACCAACAACAACCCGCGAGAGAACGAACATGAAGAAATTCCCCCTCATCACCGGTCTGGCACTGAGCCTGTTGGCGTGCAGCAGTGCGTTCGCCGCCGAGAAAACCCTGCGCATCGGTATCGAAGCAGCGTACCCGCCCTTCGCCTCGAAGACCGACAAAGGTGAAATCGTCGGTTTCGACTACGACATCGGCAATGCCCTGTGCGCGCAGATGCAGGTCAAGTGCGTGTGGGTCGAGGGCGAGTTCGACGGTCTGATTCCTTCCCTGAAAGTGAAGAAAATCGACATGGCGCTGTCGTCCATGACCATCAACGAAGACCGCAAGAAGTCGGTGGACTTCACCCACAAGTACTATTTCACCTCTTCGCGGCTGGTGATGAAGGACGGCGCGAGCGTCGATGACCAGTACGCCAGCCTCAAGGGCAAGACCGTCGGCGTGCAGCGTGCGACCACCACCGACCGTTACGCGACCGAGGTGTTCGAGCCCAAGGGCATCAACGTCAAGCGTTACGGCAACAACGAAGAAATCTACATGGACCTGGCGGCCGGGCGTCTCGATGCGATCTTCGCCGACACCATCCCGCTGACCGACTTCCTGTCGATGCCGCGCGGCAAGGGTTACGCCTTCGTCGGGCCTGAGTTGAAGGATCCGAAGTATGTGGGCGAGGGCGCCGGGATCGCGGTGCGCAAGGGCAACGCCGAACTGGTCAGTCAGTTGAACACTGCTATCGACGGTATTCGCGCCAGTGGCGAATATCAGAAGATTTCCGAGAAGTACTTCAAGTCGGACATCTACGGCGACTGAGTCTGAAGACCGTGCAGCCTTTGCAGGCTGCACGGTTTCAGCCCTTCAATTCCTTCAAATGCTTGTACACCGTCGCCCGTCCCATGTTCAGCACATTGGCCACATAGTTCGAGGCGCTCTTGCCCTTGAACGCCCCTTCGGCGTGCAGCGCCAGCACCAGTTCGCGTTTGTGATCGCGGGTCAGCAGGTTCAGGCTCAGTTGCCGCTCGCGTAGCCAGGCGTGCAGGAAAGTGTTGATGCGCTCCTGCCAGTCATCGCGGAACAGCGAGTCCGGTTGCGGGATCAGTTTGCTCGGCGAGAGGAACAGGTCCAGCGCAGCCTTGGCGTTCTCGAACAGCGAAATATTCAGATTGATGCACAGCACCGCCAGCGGATGACCTTCGCTGTCGCGCAGCACGGTGCTCAGGCTTCGTATCTTCTGACCGTCCCAATTGAGCTTTTCGTACGGGCCGATGTTCCGTTCGCTGACGTCGTCGCTGAGCATGTCTTCCAGCGACGATTCATCGCCGATCACCCGTTTCGACAGGTTGTTGGCGATGTAGTCGACCTTCTGCGTGCGCAGGTCATGCAACACCACTTCGGCGTGGGGAAAGAACAGCGTGGCAATGGCGTCGGCGATGGCGTGGTAGTTGTCCAGCGCGGCGTCATGCAGCTCGGGCGTGTGTTCGGGGGCGGTCATAGCTGTGGAGCTCCAGGCAACGTCAACGCCCCCGTGATCCGGGGGCGTTGCGAGTGTGCCGCAATCCGTCGGGCGCGTCATCCGGGCGGACGGTCAGGCCAGGCGGGCAGGGGCAAGCATGGCGGCGGTCAGGCCGAATTGCTTGAGATGGTCGGGCAACGGTTCGCCACGTACCAGCGCGGCACTGGCCTGGCCCATCGCCGGCGAAGTCTGGATGCCGTAGCCGCCCTGGGCCGCGACCCAGAACAGCCCCGGCACCTGCGGATCGAACCCGGACAGCAAATCGCCGTCGGCGACGAAACTGCGCAGGCCGGCCCAGGTGCGGGTCGGGCGGCGGATGGTCAGGGTCGTCGCTTCCTCGATCTGGTAAATACCCATGGCGATGTCCAGTTCTTCCGGCTGCACGTCGTGGGGTTCGACCGGGTCGGCGTTGGCCGGTGAGCCGAGGAACATCCCGGCGTCGGGCTTCATATAGAACGATTCGTCGAGACTGACCAGCATCGGCCAGTGGTGGATGTCGACGCCTTCAGGGCCGGCGAAGATGAACGCCGCACGGCGTTTCGGTTGCAGGCCCAGCGGCCGGGCGCCGGCCAGGGTCCCGATCCTGTCGGCCCAGGCGCCTGCCGCGTTGATCACGATGGGCGCGCTGAAGGTCTGGCCGTTGGTCTGCACGTGCCAGATGCCGTCGGCGTCGCGACTCAGTCCGAGCACTTCGCAATCGGTCTGCACCTGGCCGTTGTTGCGACGGATACCGCGCAGATAGCCCTGATGCAGGGCATCTGTATCGATGTCGCTGGCGGTGGGGTCGTAGATCGCGCCATGGACTTTCTCCCGGCGCAGGATCGGCAATCGGGCGCACGCTTCATCCGCGCTGAGCAGTTGCATCTCCGGCACCGTGGCCTTGGCGCTGAGGTATTGATTGTTCAGCTCGGCGGCGTCACCGGTGAAGTCGACGGTCATTTCGCCACGCGGGGTGAGCAGCGGGTGTTCGCAGAAACCGCTGGGCGGATGGTCGAAGAATTCGCGGCTGGCCTGGGTCAGCGCCCGGACTTGCGGAGTGCCGTAAGCGGCGGTGAACAGTGCAGCCGAACGCCCGGTGGAGTGATAGGCCGGGTGCGACTCGCGCTCCAGCACCACGACCTTGCCGTGCTGCGACAGCCAGAAACCGGTGGACGCGCCGGCAATCCCGCCGCCGATGATGATGAAATCTGCATGACTCATGAAAATCTCCGGTGTCAGCGCTGCAATTGATAGACGGCGTTGGCCAGGGCGATGTCTTCCAGGCCCAGACCGATGGAGCGGAAAAACACGTGACGGTTGTAATCGGGGCGCTGCACTTTTTCGCTGAGCAGATCCGCCAGGTCACCGATGATCGCGTTGTTGTCCCAGCCATGTCGTTCGCTGGCGATCAGCATCTCGCCGGCCGAGCCCGGGGTGGTCAGACGATAGTCGCAGAACACCTGCATGTCGTTGAGGCTTTGTGGGGGCACTTCGTGGGCGCGCGGTGCGTTGGTGCTGATCGAGGTGATCAGCGCCGGTTTGCTCAAGGTTGCCGGGTCGATCACGGGGCCGGCGGACGAGGTGCAGAGCATGATCACGTCGGCTTCGGCGATGGCGGTTTCGCGGCTGTCGGCGATGTTCACCCGTGGATCGAGGGCTTGCAGTTGGCGGGCGGTTGCCGGGTCTTCGCTCAAGGTGGGCGAGTACACACTGATGCTCTGCCAGTCGCGCAACGTTTTGACGTAATGCAGGTGCGCCTGGGCGACCTTGCCGCTGCCGACGATTGCCAGACGCGCGGCCTTCAACGGGGCGAGGGCATCGACCGCCACGGCGGTGGTCGCAGCGGTGCGGGCGGTGGTCAGTTCGCCGGCATCGCAGAGCAGCAACGGCTGGCCGGTCTGCATCGACATCAGCAGTGTCCACGCCGTCACCAGCGGGCCTTGTTCGCGAACGATGTACGGCGAGGTCTTGACCCCGTACACGCCGTCTTCCGCCAGCACGCCCAGATAGTTGATGAAGTCCCCGGCACCCTGAGGGAATTCCACCAGTTGCTGCGCCGGTTGCACTGCATGCCCGGCCGCCAGATCACGGAACAGCTTGCGCAGGATCTGCGGCACATCGATCCGGGCCAACAGCTCGCGGGCTTGGGTTTGGTCGATCACGTAAGGCGTACTGGACATGTCGGACTCCGGAGACTGTTATTTAAACTAATTTGTCTATTATGGACTTTTAGTTTTGTTGAACAATATCCGGGCGAAAAAAAAGCGCAGTCCGTTGCCGGCTGCGCTTCTCTTTATGGCGTCGCTTACTGTGGACGCTTGCGCTCAACCGCCCGCAATAGATGCGTCGGCGGTGTTTCACAGCTGATCTTGCGACCGAGTTTTTCTTCGATGGACGGCAACTGATAGGAGTCGTCTTCACCGGCGAAGCTGATCGACACGCCGTCGGCGCCAGCGCGACCGGTACGGCCGATGCGGTGCACGTAGTCGTCCGGGACTTCCGGCAGGGTGAAGTTGATCACGTGGCTGATGCCGTCGATGTGGATACCGCGACCGGCCACGTCGGTGGCGACCAGCACCCGGATCTTGCCTTCGCGGAAGCCTTCGAGCGTCTTGATCCGCTTGTGCTGCGGCACGTCGCCGGACAACTGCGCGGCGTTGATGCCGTCACGCACCAGGCGTTCTTCGATGCGGCGAACTTCGTCCTTGCGGTTGGCGAACACGATCACACGCTCCCAGCCGTTGTCGTTGACCAGGTTGAAGAGCAGTTTGTATTTGTCGGCACCGGCCACCGCGTAGATGTGCTGCTCGACGTTTTCGTTGGCCACGTTGGTGACTTCGATTTCGACGATCGCAGGATCGGTGGTCCACTGCTTGGCGAGGTTCATCACGTCATCGGTGAAGGTCGCGGAGAACAGCAGGGTCTGGCGTTCGCTTTTCGGCGGGGTCTGGCGAATGATCTGACGGACCTGAGGGATGAAGCCCATGTCGAGCATGCGGTCGGCTTCGTCCAGCACCATCACTTCAACCATGTCCAGATGCACGTCACCGCGCTGGTTGAAGTCGAGCAGGCGGCCCGGGGTTGCGACGAGGATGTCGCAATGGCGCGCTTCGAGGTGCTTGAGCTGCTTGTCGAAGTCCATGCCGCCGACGAACGTCATGACGTTGAGGCCGGTGTACTTGGTCAGGTCGGCGGCGTCCTTGGCGATCTGCACCACCAGCTCGCGGGTCGGCGCGATGATCAGCGCCCGTGGCTCGCCCATGTAGCGCTCTTTCGGCGGCGGGGTCTGCAACAGCTGGGTGATGATCGAGATCAGGAACGCGGCGGTCTTGCCGGTGCCGGTCTGGGCGCGGCCGATGGCGTCTTTGCCGGCGAGGGTATAACCCAGCACCTGGGCCTGGATCGGCGTGCAATACGGGAAACCCAGATCCTGAATGGCGTGCATCAGTTCCGGGGAGAGTTTGAAATCGTGGAAACGGGTCTTGCCTTCCTGTGGCTCGACGACGAAGTCTTCGAGTTTCCAGGGAATCACCGGCGCCTTGGGCTTGGGTTCGCGACGTGGTCTGGCCGGTTTCGGTGCTTCGCTGCGGGCCGGCTCGGTGGCGGGCACGGCAGCTGGAGCGGGTTTTGGTTCGCGTTGCGACGTCGTGGCGGGCGTCTGGCGGTCGGCCTGGCTGGCATCGCTGCGATGACCGGGGGCGTGCGACGGCGCAGTGGGGACTGGCGCGAGCTGCTCAGCCTCGCTTTTACCGAACATTTTCTTGAGTGCTTTGAGCACGGTCATCTCATCAATTGGTTAAGGAATGTACGCCGGCCAGTGTAATGCAAGAAACGGGCGCGGCGTAGTGGGATGATCAAAGGGCGACCCTTGTCGGAATTGTCAGCGCAGGCGTTCGCTCAACCATGTGCCGATGTCGCGAATTTCTTCGGGTAACACTTCGTGCTCCATTGGGTATTCCTGCCATGTCACGGTGACACCATGGGCCTTGAGATACTCATAAGCCGTGCGTCCCATCGAGTTCTGCACCACGTTGTCGAACTGGCCGTGCAGCGACAGCACCGGAATCCGCTGCTGGCTGGCGGACAACTCCAGTTCATCGCTGAAGGTCGGCGCGTATGTCGATAATGCCAGCACCCCGCCCAACGGCCCCTGCCATTTCAGAAACGCGGTGTGATAGACCACGGCGCCGCCTTGGGAAAAGCCGGCGAGGAAAATCCGCGAAGCGTCTATTCCGCTGCTTCGCTGTTCTTCTATCAATTCGATGATGCGGTCGGCGGACGCTTCCAGCTCGTCGCGGTCGATCGCCCGGGCCGGGCTCATGGCTTTGATGTCGTACCAGCTCGGCATGGCATATCCGCCATTTATCGTCACCGGACGGGTCGGCGCCTGGGGCAGGACGAAACGCGTGCTCAGCAGGCTTTCCTGAAGCGCTTCGGCCACCGGCAGAAAGTCGTAGCGGTCGGCGCCGAGGCCGTGCAGCCAGATCACGCAGGCGTCTGCGGGCTTAACAGGCTGAAGAATCAAGGGCTCGGTCATGGCTGCTCCAATTATGTGCGGGCGCTCTCATTGAGTGCGTGATTTGCGTGCGCGCCCGGTTGATCCGTTAAGAAGATGTCGCAAGGCTGCAAGTTTTGCTATTGACCTGTCACTCAATCGCTTCAGCTGCCGGTGTGGTACGGGCTTTGCTATGAGGTAGTCGTGCAATCGATCTCGCGCCTGGCGGTAACACTATCAGTGAACGCCTGGCGACGGGATAGCAAAGAATCCGGTGATGGATGTTCGCCAATGGCCGCAACGGGCTTAGCGAACGTGAAAGGGCTACCGCCCGTTCGGCCGACTGGTGAGAAGTGAGTTGTCCATGATGTGGATTGTCTCCTACTAGACTCATAGCGAAGGTCCTGCGTCGGTTGACCCCAAAAAAAGCCAACACGGGTCAACAACGCCTCAAAAGGGTGCGACTGGACTCAAGCTCCGACACAACAAGAGCAAAACTGGAGGTTTGAATGAAGATGTTGAAATCCACTCTGGCGATCGTGACTGCTGCTGCAGTACTGGGTGTCAGCGGGTTCGCTCAGGCGGGTGCAACCCTGGATGCAGTGAAGAAGAAAGGATTCGTGCAGTGCGGCGTCAGCGATGGCTTGCCAGGCTTCTCGGTTCCGGATTCCACCGGCAAGATCGTGGGTATCGATGCTGACGTCTGCCGCGCCGTGGCCGCTGCCGTGTTCGGCGACGCGACCAAGGTCAAGTTCAGTCAGTTGAACGCCAAGGAGCGTTTCACCGCTCTGCAGTCCGGCGAGATCGACATCCTGTCGCGTAACACCACCATGACCAGCTCCCGTGACGCGGGCATGGGTCTGAAATTCCCGGGCTTCATTACCTACTACGACGGCATCGGCTTCCTGGTAAACAACAAGCTGGGCGTGAAGAGTGCCAAAGAGCTGGACGGTGCAACCATCTGCATCCAGGCCGGTACCACCACCGAGCTGAACGTTTCCGACTACTTCCGCGGCAACGGTCTGAAATACACCCCGATCACTTTCGACACCTCCGATGAGAGCGCCAAGTCGCTGGAATCCGGTCGTTGCGACGTGCTGACCTCCGACAAGTCCCAGCTGTTCGCCCAGCGCAGCAAGCTGGCTTCGCCGAAGGACTACGTGGTTCTGCCGGAAACCATTTCCAAGGAGCCTCTGGGCCCGGTCGTGCGTAACGGCGACGACGAGTGGCTGGCCATCGTGCGTTGGGTTGGCTACGCGCTGCTGAACACCGAAGAAGCAGGCATCTCTTCGAAGAACGTCGAAGCTGAAGCCAAAGCGACCAAGAACCCGGATGTCGCTCGTATGCTCGGCGCAGACGGCGAATACGGCAAAGACCTGAAACTGCCGAAGGACTGGGTCGTACAGATCGTCAAGCAAGTCGGCAACTACGGCGAAATCTTCGAGAAAAACCTCGGCAAGAGCACTCCGCTGGAAATCGACCGCGGCCTGAACGCGCTGTGGAACAACGGCGGCATTCAATACGCACCACCAGTGCGCTGATGGTTCTGTCACCCGGCAGGCCAACTGCCGGGTGACGTTCTGTTCCATTATTTCCGGGGCACTTCATGCAAAATTCAATCGGCGCACCAAAGCAGAGGCTCAGCCTCAGCGATCCACGAGTGCGTGCGTGGGTATTTCAGATCATCACCATCGTGGCGGTGGTCTCCCTGGGCTGGTATCTGTTCGATAACACCCAGACCAACCTGCAACACCGGGGTATCACTTCGGGGTTCGACTTTCTCGAGCGCAGTGCCGGGTTCGGCATCGCTCAACACCTGATCTCCTACACCGAAGCGGACAGTTATGCCCGGGTGTTTGTCATCGGCCTGCTCAACACGCTGCTGGTGACTTTCATCGGTGTGATCCTGGCCACGATCCTCGGCTTCATCGTCGGCGTGGCGCGCCTGTCGAAGAACTGGATCATCGCCAAACTGGCAACGGTGTACGTGGAGGTTTTCCGTAACATTCCGCCACTGCTGCAGATCCTGTTCTGGTACTTCGCGGTGTTCCTGACCATGCCGGGGCCGCGCAACAGCCACAACTTCGGCGATACCTTCTTCGTCAGCAGCCGTGGCCTGAACATGCCGGCTGCGTTGATGGCCGACGGTTTCTGGGCATTCGTGGTCAGCATCGTGGTGGCCATCGTCGCCATCGTGCTGATGAGCCGTTGGGCCAACAAGCGCTTTGAAGCCACTGGCGAGCCGTTCCACAAGTTCTGGGCCGGTCTGGCGCTGTTCCTGGTGATTCCGGCGGTGTGCGCGCTGATCTTCGGTGCGCCCGTGCACTGGGAAATGCCGAAGCTGCAAGGCTTCAACTTCGTCGGTGGCTGGGTGCTGATTCCGGAACTGCTGGCCTTGACCCTGGCGCTGACGGTGTACACCGCGGCGTTCATCGCCGAGATCGTGCGTTCGGGCATCAAGTCGGTCAGCCACGGCCAGACCGAGGCGGCGCATTCGCTCGGCCTGCGCAACGGCCCGACCCTGCGCAAGGTGATCATTCCGCAAGCGCTGCGGGTCATCATCCCGCCGCTGACCAGCCAATACCTGAACCTGGCGAAGAACTCCTCGCTGGCGGCCGGTATCGGTTATCCGGAAATGGTTTCGCTGTTCGCCGGCACCGTGCTGAACCAGACCGGTCAGGCGATCGAAGTCATTGCCATCACCATGAGCGTGTACCTGGCGATCAGCATCAGCATTTCCCTGCTGATGAACTGGTACAACAAGCGCATCGCGCTGATCGAGCGGTAAGGAATAGCGCATGAGTACTCATACTTTCAAACCCGACATGCCACCGCCGGCCAAGGTCTTCGGCCCGATGGCGTGGATCCGCGCGAACATGTTCTCCAGCTGGCTCAACACCCTGCTGACCCTGTTCGCGTTCTATCTGATCTACCTGGTGATTCCGCCGATCCTCAGCTGGGCGATCATCGATGCCAACTGGGTCGGCACCACCCGCGCCGACTGCACCAAGGACGGCGCCTGCTGGGTCTTCATCCAGCAGCGTTTCGGCCAGTTCATGTACGGCTACTACCCGCCGGAACTGCGCTGGCGCGTGGACCTGACCGTGTGGCTGGCGGTCATCGGCGTGGCACCGCTGTTCATCAAGCGCGTGGCGCACAAGGCGGTGTACGGCCTGAGCTTCCTGGTGGTCTACCCGATCGTTGCCTGGTGCCTGCTGCATGGCGGCGTCTTCGGCCTCGACACCGTGGCGACCAGCCAGTGGGGCGGTCTGATGCTGACCCTGGTGATCGCCACTGTCGGCATCGCCGGTGCGTTGCCGCTGGGGATTGTCCTGGCGCTGGGTCGACGCTCGAACATGCCGGCGATCCGTGTGGTCTGTGTGACCTTCATCGAGTTCTGGCGCGGCGTGCCGTTGATCACGGTGCTGTTCATGTCCTCGGTGATGCTGCCGCTGTTCCTGCCTGAAGGCATGAACTTCGACAAGCTGCTGCGGGCGCTGATCGGCGTGATCCTGTTCCAGTCGGCGTACGTCGCCGAGGTGGTGCGCGGCGGTCTGCAAGCGATCCCCAAGGGCCAGTACGAAGCCGCGGCCGCGATGGGCCTCGGTTACTGGCGCGCCATGGGCCTGGTGATTCTGCCGCAAGCCCTGAAGCTGGTGATTCCCGGCATCGTCAACACCTTCATCGCGCTGTTCAAGGACACCAGCCTTGTGATCATCATCGGCCTCTTTGACCTGCTCAACAGCGTCAAGCAAGCCGCTGCCGATCCGAAATGGCTGGGCATGGCCACCGAAGGCTACGTGTTCGCCGCCCTGGTGTTCTGGATTTTCTGTTTTGGTATGTCGCGCTATTCCATGCACCTGGAACGCAAGCTCGACACTGGCCACAAGCGTTAGGAGTTTTTTCGATGAGCGAAGCAATCAAAAAGCCAGTGGGCCCTGAAGGCATCATTCAGATGCAGGGCGTGAACAAGTGGTACGGCCAGTTCCACGTGCTGAAAGACATCAACCTCAACGTGCGTCAGGGCGAGCGTATCGTGCTGTGCGGCCCGTCGGGTTCCGGCAAGTCCACCACCATCCGCTGCCTCAACCGTCTGGAAGAGCACCAGCAGGGCCGTATCGTGGTCGATGGCGTGGAGCTGACCAACGACCTCAAGCAGATCGAAGCGATCCGCCGTGAAGTCGGCATGGTGTTCCAGCACTTCAACCTGTTCCCGCACCTGACCATCCTGCAGAACTGCACCCTGGCGCCGATGTGGGTGCGCAAGATGCCCAAGCGCAAGGCCGAGGAAATCGCCATGCATTACCTGGAACGCGTACGCATTCCGGAGCAGGCGCACAAGTACCCGGGGCAACTTTCCGGCGGCCAGCAGCAGCGTGTGGCGATCGCCCGCGCGTTGTGCATGAAACCGAAAATCATGCTGTTCGACGAACCGACCTCGGCACTCGACCCGGAGATGGTGAAAGAAGTACTCGACACCATGATCGGCCTGGCCGAAGACGGCATGACCATGCTCTGCGTGACGCACGAAATGGGCTTCGCCCGCACCGTGGCCAACCGCGTGATCTTCATGGACAAAGGCGAAATCGTTGAACAGGCGGCACCGAACGACTTCTTCGACAATCCACAGAATGATCGTACGAAGCTGTTCCTGAGTCAGATCCTGCATTGAGATCTGATGAATAAAATAAACCCGGCCTTGTGCCGGGTTTGTTTTTTGTGGGTCAGGAGGCGGTGAGGGCTTCTTGTTCTTTGTGCTCGGTGAACTTGAAAGCCCCTCTCAAATCAGCCCCTTCGGCCAGGTTTCTCGCGTCGGCAAGCAAGTGTGGATAGCGATCCAGCAAACGCATGAGCAGCATCAATGCTTTCGGCGGAAGTACCTCGCCGCGTTCGTATCGTGAAAATGCGTTGTGACCGCCTCCAGAAAGCAATTGCACCGTTTCCTTTTGCGTCAGATGCAGTTTGCGGCGGATCCTTTTCATTTCGTTACCTATCATTTTTCTACAGGCGAGAACGAGTTCATCGCATGCATCCGAATAGCGCTGCCCGCACTCGTCATCCAATTCGACCTCGCCGCACTTCTGGCACTCCCAGCCCGACAAGTCGTCGATGCGACGCTCCATTCCCTTGGCGCTCAAGGTTTCGCCTCTACCTTTGAAATGCACCATGCCTTCCGGGGCGCCGCAACTGAAACACTGCTGCGTGTTCATGAATTGTTCTCCTTGAAGGAGATCACGGGTGGGCGCCTGTCGTAGTGATAGGACACCTTGATGTAAATCTCCAAACCATGTGATTGGATGTGATAGACGTCTTGCCAGATACGATGGTCGTCATAAGTCGTCATCGATTTGTACAACATGCCGCGCTGCAGTCTGAGAACGATTTCCTGCATTTCTGCGAGACTCAGTTCAAGTGCTGTCCCAGTCTTTCTCGCCGTGTGCGTGAATGCTTTCCAACCGAGTCGCCTAACATCCGCCTTGATCACCGCCAAGTCGTAATGGGGTGTGTTCTTTTCCATAAGAAACCAAAAAACTGTCCCTGAAATTACCCTTAAAGGGTAATTTTGACTAATCGAAAATCCCGCTCCATTTGCCCCTCTCTGACCCCAAGTGGTTGCCGTCCTACACGGAGCTGACTAACATGTCAGAAAATTCATCCCATGATTGGATGAAAGGGCGAATCCTATGTCAGACATTTCTCCACTCATTAAGCGATCCCTGGTCGATCAGGCCCTGGATCAATTGCGCCAGCGCATCACCGACGGCACGTGGCAGGTCGGGCAGCGTTTGCCGACCGAGCCCGAGTTGTGTGCCGAGCTCGGCATCAGCCGCAACACCGTGCGCGAGGCGATGCGGGTGCTGGCGTTTTCCGGATTGATCGAGATCCGCCAGGGTGACGGCAGTTACCTGCGGGCGGTGGTCGATCCGATGGACACGCTCAAGGCGCTGTCCAAGTGCTCGCTGGATCAGGCCCGGGAAACCCGGCACATCCTTGAAGTCGAGGCCATCGGCCTGGCGGCGTTGCGCCGGACCGATGAAGACCTCGTCGCGTTGCGCGAGGCGCTGGGTGTCGCCGGCAGCCACTATCACGGCGACCTCGACAGCTACATCCGTTGCGACCTGGTGTTTCACCGCCGTCTGGTGGACGCCGCGCACAACCCGACCCTCAGCGAGCTGTATCGCTATTTTTCCAGCATCGTCGGCGCGCAATTGCGTCAGACCCTGAACATCGTCCCCCGTCGACAGGAAGTCTTCGATTTGCACGTCGCCTTGCTTGAGGCCGTCGAGCAGCGCGATCCGGAGCGGGCCAAAGCCCTGTCGAGGCAGTTGATCAATGAACCTTGAAACCGAGAAAACCATGTCCCGCCCAGAAGTCTCCACAGCACCCGTTCGCAAGGCCGAGCTCGAAGAGTTGTTGATCGATGCCGAAGCCGATGACGAGCAGGTGCAGCAAAGCCATCCGCTGGTACGGCGCCCGTGGCTGTTGCTACTGGGGCTGATTCTGGTGGCGTTGAACTTGCGCCCGGCGCTGTCGAGCATGGCGCCGCTGCTCAGTGATGTGTCGAAAAGCCTTGGTTTGTCAGCTGCTCAGGCAGGTTTGCTGACGACGTTGCCGGTGCTCTGCCTCGGTCTGTTCGCTCCGCTGGCCCCGATACTCGCGCGGCGTTTCGGTGCCGAGCGGGTGGTCTTGGGGATTCTTCTGACACTGGCCGGCGGCATCATCCTGCGCAGCAACTTCGGTGAAATCGGTCTGTTCGCCGGCAGCGTGCTGGGCGGCGCGAGCATCGGCATCATCGGTGTGTTGCTGCCGGGCATCGTCAAGCGTGACTTCGCCAAGCATGCCGGCACCATGACCGGCGTCTACACCATGGCGCTGTGCCTGGGCGCGGCGATGGCAGCGGGCTCCAGCGTGCCGTTGAGCGAGCACTTCGATCACAGCTGGGCCATGGGCCTGGGTTTCTGGGTGATTCCGGCGCTGGTGGCGGCAGTGTTCTGGCTGCCGCAAATCGGCCAGAAGCACGGCGCGCACAATGTCGCGTATCGAGTGCGCGGTCTGCTGCGTGATCCGCTGGCCTGGCAGGTGACCTTGTACATGGGCCTGCAATCGTCGCTGGCTTACATCGTGTTCGGCTGGTTGCCGTCGATCCTTATCGGTCGCGGGCTGACGCCGACCCAGGCCGGCCTGGTGCTGTCCGGTTCGGTAATCATCCAGCTCGCCAGCTCCCTGGCGGCACCGTGGCTGGCCACGCGCGGCAAGGATCAGCGGCTGGCGATCGTGGTGGTGATGGCGCTGACCCTCGGCGGCCTGTTCGGTTGCCTCTACGCGCCGATCGAAGGCCTGTGGGGCTGGGCGATCCTGCTGGGCCTGGGGCAGGGCGGTACGTTCAGCCTGGCGCTGACCCTGATCGTGCTTCGCTCGCGGGATTCCCATGTCGCGGCGAACCTGTCGAGCATGTCCCAGGGCTTCGGCTACACCCTCGCGTCCATGGGGCCGTTCGCGGTCGGCGTAGTGCATGACTGGACCGGTGGCTGGAACGCCGTGGGCTGGATCTTCGGCATCGTCGGTGCCGGGGCAATCCTCGCCGGCCTCGGTGCTGGACGTGCGTTGTACGTGCAGGTGGCAAGCGAAAAGGTCTGATACGCACACACTGTCGGTATTCGGAATGCGAATGCCGATAGTGTTTCGGGCGTTTGCGGATTATCGTGCTGGCAATCTGTACCTTTCCTGGAGATTGCCCATGAGTGAAGAAGCCCACAGCGCCCTGATCACCCGTTTCTACCAGGCTTTCCAGCGCCTCGACGCCGAGGCCATGGCCGCCTGCTACACCGACGACGTGGTGTTCAGCGACCCGGCCTTCGGCGAACTGCGCGGCCGCGATGCCGGCGACATGTGGCGCATGCTCACCACTCGCGCCAAGGACTTCTCCCTGACTTTCGACAACGTTCGCGCCGACGAGCGCAGCGGCGGCGCCCACTGGGTAGCGACGTACCTGTTCAGCCAGACCGGCAACATCGTGATCAACGACATCCAGGCACGTTTCGTCTTCCGTGACGGCAAGATCTGCGAACACCACGATCACTTCGACCTGTGGCGCTGGTCGCGGCAGGCGCTGGGCTTCAAGGGCCTGCTCCTTGGCTGGACGCCGCTGGTGCGCAACGCCGTCCGCGCCCAGGCGCTGAAAGGGCTGAAGGCATTTCAGGCGAGTCGCTGATAAGATCGCGGCCTGTTTTCCTTACGCCTGAATTGTCCCGTGACCAGCCTCAGCGAAAATCCTCTCGATGCCGACGTTCCAGTGAGCAAGTCCTGGTTCGTCTACCTCGTACGCGCCGCCAACGGTTCGCTGTACTGCGGGATCAGCGATGATCCCGTGCGCCGCTTCGCCAAGCATCAGAGTGGCAAAGGGGCGCGATTCTTTCTCTCAAGCCCGGCGATGGCGCTGGTCTACACCGAGCGTTGTCGCGACAAGGGTGATGCGTTGCGTCAGGAGCGGTTGATCAAGAAGCTCAGGAAGAGTGCGAAGGAATGTCTGGTGGCGTCTTATCGGCCTGATTGATCGGGGGCAGGCGGTAGAAGTCCCTGCATGTCGAAGGCGCTGCCTCAGGCAAACGACAGGCGAAAAAAAACCGCCTTTGCGGGGCGGTTTATTCTGTAAACGCCGGTTTGCGGCCGGGTTTACTGCATCTCAATGGACACACTAGCGTGGACGAAGATTATTCGGCTTTGCGCCCATTATCAACCTGACTGATCAGTTCCCATCAGCCGGATCCGTAGGCTGCGAACGAATTGCGCGCTAAGCTGCTGGCTCACTTTCTGTGCGGCGGAGCCGAGCATGTCCGAGTTGATTCTGCATCATTACCCGACCTCTCCATTCGCCGAAAAGGCCCGGTTGCTGTTGGGTTTCAAGGGCTTGTCCTGGCGCTCGGTGCACATCTCGCCGGTGATGCCTAAACCGGATCTGACCGCCCTGACCGGTGGCTATCGCAAGACTCCGGTGCTGCAGATCGGTGCCGACATCTATTGCGACACCGCGCTGATCGCCCGTCGCCTCGAGCAGGAAAAAGCCCAGCCTTCGTTTTTCCCGGAAGGTCAGGAAATGATCGCCGCCAGTTTCGCCGCCTGGGCCGATTCGGTGGTGTTCCAGCACGCGGTGAGCCTGGTGTTCCAGCCGGAATCGGTGGCAGTGCGTTTCGGCAAGTTGCCGCCGGAAGCGATCAAGGCGTTCCTCGCAGATCGGGCCGGACTGTTCAGCGGTGGCAGCGCGACCAGGCTGTCAGCCGAGCAGGCCAAGCACAATTGGCCGACCCTCATGGCGCGTCTGGAGCAACAGCTGCAGCGTGAAGACGGTGACTTCCTGTTCGGTGAACCGTCGATTGCCGACTTCGCCATGGCCCATCCGCTGTGGTTCCTCAAGGCCACGCACGTGACGGCGCCTTTGGTAGATGCTTATCCGGCGGTGTCGGCGTGGCTGGGGCGTGTGCTCGGTTTTGGCCATGGCGCGGCCAGCGAGATGAGTTCGGAGGAAGCACTGGAGATCGCGCGCGGTTCGACCCCAGCGGCGTTGCCGGACGAGGAATTCACTGATCCGAATGGGTTCGTGGCAGGTCAGCAGGTGCTGATCGCAGCGACAGACTACGGCGTTGATCCGGTTGCAGGTGAGTTGGTGTTTGCCGGTCGCGAGGAGCTGATCCTGCGCCGTGAAGACGAACGTGGCGGGTTGGTGCATGTGCACTTCCCGCGTTTCGGTTTCCGAATCGAGAAACGCTGAAACAACTGAGGGAGCCGATTGGCTCCCTCGTTCATTTCAGTGCAGCGAGAATCTCGTCCGGATCAAACCCGCGAATCAACGTGCCATTGACGTCGATCAGCGGAATCCCGCGACCGCCCAGCGCTTCGTACGCCTTGCGTGCTTCGGCATCCTTCTCGATATCGAATTCCTTGAACGGAATGCCTTTCTGATCGAGAAAGCGCTTGGTCTGCTTGCAGTAGCCGCACCAGTCCGTGACGTACAGCACGACCTTGGCGTTGGCGCGGACCTGCTCGGACGCCATCTGCGACGGGTTGAACACCCGCTCGATCTTGCCCCAGTTCTGATAGACCACGACCACCAGCAGAACCAGCAGAACCTTTTTCAGCACATTGCCGAGCATCAGTTGCGACGCTTCAACTGATCGGTGAGCGAGGTCGGCAGGCCTTTGATGACCAGCGTCCCGGCTTCTTCGTCGTATTCGATCTTCGAGCCCAGCAGGTGCGCTTCGAAGCTGATCGACAGGCCTTCGGCGCGACCGGTGAAGCGGCGGAACTGGTTGAGCGTGCGTTTATCCGCCGGAATCTCCGGCGACAGGCCGTAGTCCTTGTTGCGGATGTGATCGTAGAAGGCCTTCGGACGTTCTTCGTCGATCAGCTCAGACAGTTCTTCCAGGCCCATGGGCTCGCCGAGCTTGGCCTGGCTGCTGGCGTAGTCGACCAGGGTCTTGGTCTTCTCGCGGGCGGAATCTTCCGGCAGGTCTTCGCTCTCGACGAAGTCGCTGAAGGCCTTGAGCAGGGTGCGGGTCTCGCCCGGGCCGTCGACCCCTTCCTGGCAGCCGATGAAGTCGCGGAAGTACTCCGAGACCTTCTTGCCGTTCTTGCCTTTGATGAACGAGATGTACTGCTTGGACTGCTTGTTGTTCTGCCACTCGGAAACGTTGATCCGCGCCGCCAGGTGCAGTTGACCGAGGTCGAGGTGGCGCGACGGCGTCACGTCCAGTTGATCGGTCACCGCCACGCCTTCGCTGTGGTGCAGCAGGGCGATGGCCAGGTAATCGGTCATGCCTTGCTGATAGTGGGCGAACAACACGTGGCCGCCGACCGACAGGTTCGATTCTTCCATCAGTTTCTGCAGGTGCTCGACCGCGACCTTGCTGAACGCGGTGAAGTCCTTGCCGCCTTCCATGTATTCCTTCAGCCAGCCGCTGAACGGGAACGCGCCGGACTCCGGATGGAACAACCCCCAGGCTTTGCCCTGTTTGGCGTTATAGCTCTCGTTGAGATCGGCGAGCATGTTCTCGATGGCTGCGGACTCAGCCAGTTCGGAGTCACGGGCGTGCAGGACTGCGGGTGTGCCGTCGGGTTTTTTGTCGATCAAATGGACGATGCAATGACGGATCGGCATAGGCTTCTCGGCTGGTGGAAGGGAGGAGGGCGGGCTCCCCCGAAAAAGCGCCCAGTGTACCGCAACCACTGGATTTGGCGCGGGGTGAAGGGCAAATCCGGGTCACCCGACGGCCCTTATGCATTTATTTACCGATTTAGCGCAATAAACCTGACCATTTGGCTAGCTAGAGGCGGATATTTCCTTGTCTCTGTGCTAGTTTTGCCCGGTCTTGTGCGAAGTCACCGCGACAAGCATGCATTCAGCTTTTGTCAGGTCGAACCAAACCTTGATTTCGGCATCTATAACCCCGACTCGTCGTGGTTATCGCCGAGGGTGCCAGATCCAGAAGATCGGGCTCGATGGCTGACACTGCACTCTGCAATCCATATGAATTTGATAGGGAAGGAACACTACATGGCTCTTACTAAAGACCAACTGATCGCCGACATCGCTGAAGCTATCGACGCGCCGAAAACCACCGCGCGTGCCGCTCTGGACCAACTGGGCCAAATCGTTGCCGATCAGCTGGAAAACGGTGCCGAAATCACTTTGCCAGGTATCGGCAAGCTGAAAGTGACCGAGCGTCCTGCCCGCACTGGCCGTAACCCATCGACTGGCGCTGCCATCGAAATCCCTGCCAAGAAAGTGATCAAGCTGGTTGTGGCCAAAGGCCTGACCGACGCTGTGAACAAGTAAGACGCAGCGATAAAAAAAACCGTGCACCGGAGTGATCCGGGCACGGTTTTTTTGTGCCTGCTGTTTGTGTTTCAGCAGTAGCGGCGGCTGCTTGCGATCAAGCGCCGCCCCGGTTGAAGTGTATTACTTGCGAACCCAGCGTTCGCGCCGCCAGATCTGCTGTTCGGACTTGGTCTGGAAGGTCCAGGCGACGAAGCGGCTCTGCTTCTGCCCCTGGGACATTTCCACCACCTGGCTTTCCAGTGCACCGGCCTTTTTCAGCGCGGTTTCGATGGCAGGCAGGTTCGAGGCTTTCGAGACCAGGGTGCTGAACCACAACACCTTGTGTGCAAAGTTCGCACTTTCGGCGATCAGTTGCGTCACGAAACGCGCTTCGCCGCCTTCACACCACAGTTCGGCCGATTGCCCGCCGAAATTCAGCACCGGAAGTTTGCGTTTCGGATCGGCCTTGCCGAGGGCTCGCCACTTACGCTCGCTGCCCTTGGTGGCTTCTTCCATCGACGCGTGGAACGGCGGGTTGCACATGGTCAGGTCAAAGCGCTCGCCAGGCTCCAGCAGGCCGATCAGGATGTGCTTGCGGTTCTCCTGCTGGCGCAGCTGGATGACCTTGTTCAGGTCGTTGGACTGGACGATGGCCCTGGCCGCGGCCACGGCGGTCGGATCGATCTCCGAGCCGAGGAAGTGCCAGCGATATTCGCTGTTGCCGATCAGCGGATACACGCAGTTGGCGCCCATGCCGATATCCAGCACATTGACGATGGCGCCGCGCGGAACCACACCGTCGTTGTTGCTGGCCAGCAGGTCAGCCAGGAAGTGGATGTAGTCGGCGCGGCCCGGCACCGGCGGGCACAGATAATCGGCCGGGATGTCCCAATGCTGGATGCCGTAGAACGATTTGAGCAGCGCCCGGTTGAACACACGCACCGCATCGGGACTGGCGAAGTCGATGCTTTCCTTGCCGTACGGGTTGGTGATCACGAACTTCGCCAGTTCCGGCGTGGTCTTGATCAGCGCCGGGAAGTCGTAACGACCCTGATGGCGGTTGCGCGGGTGCAGGCTGGCTTCTTTACGCGGTTCCACGGGCTTGGCCGGGGTGGCGGAGTCAGGCTTCTTGCGCGCAGGTTTCGGTGTACGTGGGGCGTTCATGGGCGTGGTCGATTCGGGTAGGGCTGAAAGTGGCGGCCATTGTCCCACAGGGAGCCGAGTTGTTGGCCGGAAAAGTGCCGGGCACAAAAAAGGGAGGCCGTTGCGGGCCTCCCTTTTTCAGTGCGATTTGCCGTTACAGGCTGGCAATCCGCGCGTGCTGCTCGGCCAGCTTGGCCAGAGCCTGTTCGGCTTCGGCCAGTTTGGCGCGTTCCTTCTCGATGACTTCGGCCGGGGCCTTGTCAACGAAACCGGCGTTGGACAGCTTGCCGCCAACCCGCTGGACTTCGCCCTGCAGACGCAGGATTTCCTTGTCCAGACGCGCCAGCTCGGCGTTCTTGTCGATCAGGCCGGCCATCGGCACCAGCACTTCCATCTCGCCAACCAGCGCGGTGGCGGACAGCGGTGCTTCTTCGCCGGCGGCCAGTACGGTGATCGATTCCAGACGCGCCAGCTTCTTCAGCAGTGCTTCGTTCTCGGTCAGGCGGCGCTGGTCTTCAGCGGTGACGTTTTTCAGGTAGATCGGCAGCGGTTTGCCCGGGCCGATGTTCATTTCGCCACGGATGTTGCGCGTGCCGAGCATCAGGCCCTTGAGCCATTCGATGTCGTCTTCGGCCGCCGGATCGATGCGCTCTTCGTTGGCCACCGGCCACGCTTGCAGCATGATCGTCTTGCCCTGAATGCCGGCCAGCGGCGCGATGCGCTGCCAGATTTCTTCAGTGATGAACGGCATGAACGGATGCGCCAGACGCAGCGCCACTTCCAGTACGCGAACCAGTGTGCGGCGAGTGCCGCGCTGGCGCTCGACCGGCGCGTTTTCGTCCCACAGCACAGGCTTGGACAGTTCCAGGTACCAGTCGCAGTACTGGTTCCAGATGAACTCGTACAGCGCTTGCGCCGCCAGGTCGAAACGGAACTGATCCAGTTGACGGGTCACTTCGGCTTCGGTGCGTTGCAGTTGCGAGATGATCCAGCGATCCGCCAGCGACAGCTCGTAGGCTTCGCCGTTCTGGCCGCAGTCTTCGCCCTTGTCCAGAACATAACGCGCGGCGTTCCAGATCTTGTTGCAGAAGTTGCGATAGCCTTCGACGCGGCCCATGTCGAACTTGATGTCGCGACCGGTGGACGCCAGCGAGCAGAAGGTGAAGCGCAGGGCGTCGGTGCCGTAGCTGGCGATGCCGTCGGCGAACTCGTCGCGGGTCTGCTTCTCGATCTTCTTCGCCAGTTTCGGCTGCATCAGACCGGAAGTGCGTTTCTGCACCAGGGTTTCGAGCTCGATACCGTCGATGATGTCCAGCGGGTCCAGGACGTTGCCCTTGGACTTGGACATCTTCTGGCCCTGACCATCACGTACCAGACCGTGCACATAAACGGTCTTGAACGGAACCTGCGGCGTGCCGTCCTCGTTCTTGATCAGGTGCATGGTCAGCATGATCATCCGGGCGACCCAGAAGAAAATGATGTCGAAGCCCGTCACCAGCACGTCGGTGGAATGGAATTTCTTCAGGAACTCGGTCTTTTCCGGCCAGCCCAGGGTGGAGAACGTCCACAGGCCCGAACTGAACCAGGTGTCGAGAACGTCGTTGTCCTGTTGCAGCGCAACGTCCGGACCGAGGTTGTGCTTGGCGCGCACTTCGGCTTCGTCGCGGCCGACGTAGACTTTGCCCGACTCGTCGTACCAGGCCGGAATCCGGTGGCCCCACCACAGCTGACGGCTGATGCACCAGTCCTGGATGTCGCGCATCCACGAGAAGTACATGTTTTCGTACTGCTTCGGCACGAACTGGATGCGGCCGTCTTCAACGGCAGCAATCGCAGGCTCGGCCAGCGGCTTGGTGGACACGTACCACTGGTCGGTCAGCCACGGCTCGATGACGGTGCCGGAGCGGTCGCCTTTCGGCACTTTCAGGTTGTGATCGTCGACGCTGACCAGCAGGCCGGCGGCGTCGAACGCAGCCACGATCTGCTTGCGCGCTTCGAAACGCTCGAGACCGGCGTACTCGGCCGGAATCTTGCCGTCGATGCTGTCGTTCAGCGTGCCGTCGAGGTTGAACACCTGCGCTGCCGGCAGCACGTTGGCGTTCTTGTCGAAGATGTTCAGCAGCGGCAGGTTGTGGCGCTTGCCGACTTCGTAGTCGTTGAAATCGTGGGCCGGGGTGATTTTCACGCAGCCGGTGCCGAATTCAGGATCGCAGTAATCGTCGGCGATGATCGGGATGCGGCGGCCGACCAGCGGCAGCTCGACAAACTTGCCGATCAGGGCTTTGTAGCGCTCGTCGTTCGGGTTCACCGCGACGGCGGAGTCGCCGAGCATGGTTTCCGGACGGGTGGTCGCGACGATCAGGAAATTGTTGCCTTCAGCGGTTTTCGCGCCGTCGGCCAGCGGGTACTTCAGGTTCCACAGGAAACCTTTCTCGTCGTGGTTTTCCACTTCGAGGTCGGAAATCGCCGTGTGCAGCTTGGTGTCCCAGTTGACCAGACGCTTGCCGCGATAGATCAGACCGTCTTCGTGCAGGCGCACGAAGGCTTCTTTAACGGCTTCCGAGAGGCCGTCATCCATGGTGAAGCGCTCGCGGCTCCAGTCCACGGACGAGCCGAGACGACGGATCTGACGGCTGATGTTGCCGCCGGACTGATCCTTCCACTCCCAGACTTTCTCGAGGAATTTTTCGCGGCCCAGATCGTGGCGGTTCTGGCCCTGGGCTTCGAGTTGACGCTCCACCAGCATCTGCGTGGCGATACCGGCGTGGTCGGTGCCCGGCTGCCACAGGGTGTTGCGACCCTGCATGCGGCGGAAACGGATCAGGGCATCCATGATCGCGTTGTTGAAACCGTGACCCATGTGCAGGCTGCCGGTGACGTTCGGCGGCGGGATCATGATGGTGTAGGAGTCGCCCGCGCCTTGCGGGGCGAAGTAGTTCTCGGACTCCCAGGTGTTGTACCAGGAAGTTTCAATGGCGTGCGGCTGGTAGGTCTTATCCATGCGCGGCGGGACCCTATTGGCATTTATTCAGGAAAAGCCGGGAAGTATAGCGGGGCATGGGGCGCAGGGCGAGCGGGGCGGGCCGGGTGGAGACTTAAATGTGGGAGCTGGCCTGCCAGCGATGCAGGCGCCGCGGTTTTTCAGGAAAGGCGCGGTGATGCTATCGCTGGCAGGCCAGCTCCCACAGGAGATCGGGGAATTATTCGTACTGGCCGAGAAGCCGTTCCATCCGCGCCTCGAGGCGACGTTTGATTTCGGTTTCGATGTGCGGCGCGAAATCGTCGATCACGTCTTGCATGATCAGTTGCGCGGCGGCACGCAGTTCGCTGTCCAGGTGCAGCAGGGCGTCGGGGCCTTTATCCACAGGCACAGCGGCAGGCTGCGCGGCTGGCGTCGGCGCGGGTGCAGCTTCGACGGCTTGCGGTGCGTTGTCGACCGAATCGAACAACATCGGAATCTGTTCCTGTTCGCCATCATCGACCGTGTCGGTCAGCAGTGGCGGTTGCAGGTTGTCATCGCCGAGCAACTGGCGGATCGACTCGAGGTCATCCAGCAGGTGCGCGGGTTTTTGCAGCGGTTTTGGAGTGTCCATCGGCGTACTCAGAGTCGCTGTAAACGGTGGTCTTGCAGAGGATAGCCCTGTTCGCGGTAGAAACGGAAACTCTCCCGCGCCGCAGTGCGGATCGCCGGATCTTCCACCACCACCTCCGCCACCCGGGCGAATTGGTTGGCGAAAACCGGGACTTTCAGGTCGAGGTTGACCAGCAAGTCTGTGTGCTGGCCACAGTCCTCGCCCAGTCCCAACACGATCAGTCCTTCCGGTTCGCTTTCAGCTGGGCCGTGAGGCACGAAGGTTTCGCCCTTGAACGCCCACAGTCGCGCATCGAGATCATCACGCTGGGCGGCATCGCTGCAATGCAGATAGATGCTATGGCCCATGCGCCAGGCTTTATCGGTGAGCTTGCAGGCAAAGTCCAGGCGAGCCGAAGGATCGGCGCTGGGCAGAATATAAAAGTCGACTTTGGTCATTGCGGTTCCTGAGCTGCGAGAGGCGCCCCTCAAGAGAGGCGCCGCTCCCAGTCATCGGTTTCAGGCTTTGGCGCGGTCCAGCAGGTACTGGGTCAGCAGCGGAACCGGACGGCCGGTGGCGCCCTTGTCCTTGCCGCCGCTGGTCCAGGCGGTGCCCGCGATGTCCAGGTGCGCCCAGTTCAGGTTTTTGGTGAAGCGCGACAGGAAGCAGGCAGCGGTGATGGTGCCGGCTTTCGGACCGCCGATGTTGGCGATGTCGGCGAACGGGCTGTCCAGTTGTTCCTGGTACTCATCGAACAGCGGCAGTTGCCAGGCGCGGTCGTCGGCAGCCTTGCCGGCGCTCAGCAGTTGCTCGATCAACTCGTCGTTGTTGCCCAGCAGGCCCGAAGTGTGGGCGCCCAGAGCAACGACGCAGGCACCGGTCAGGGTGGCGATGTCGATCACCGCTTGCGGCTTGAAGCGCTCGGAGTAGGTCAGGGCATCGCACAGCACCAGACGGCCTTCGGCGTCGGTGTTGAGGATTTCCACGGTCTGGCCGCTCATGGTGGTAACGATGTCGCCCGGACGCGAAGCGTTGCCGCTCGGCATGTTCTCGGCGCAAGCCAGGATGCACACCAGGTTGATCGGCAGTTTCAGTTCCAGCACGGCGCGCAAGGTGCCGAACACGCTGGCGGCGCCACCCATGTCGTACTTCATCTCGTCCATGCCGGCGCCCGGCTTCAGGCTGATGCCGCCGGTGTCGAAAGTGATGCCTTTACCAACCAGTGCGTACGGCTTTTCGGATTTCTTGCCGCCGTTGTATTGCATGACGATCAGGCGCGGCGGTTGGGCGCTGCCTTGGCCGACGGCGTAGAACGAACCCATGCCCAGGGATTTGATCTTCTTCTCGTCGAGGACTTCGACTTTCAGATCCTTGAACTCTTTGCCGAGGTTCTTGGCTTGCTCGCCGAGGAAAGTCGGGTGGCAGATGTTCGGCGGCAGGTTGCCCAGGTTACGGGTGAACGCCATGCCGTTGGCGATCGCGGTCGCGTGGTTCACGGCGCGTTGCACTTCGGCCTGAGCGGCCTTGATGGTCAGCAGGGTGATTTTCTTCAGGGCGCGCGGTTCGGCTTTCTGGCTCTTGAACTGATCGAAGGTGTATTCGCCGTCGACCAGAGTTTCGGCCAGCAGGCGGGTCTTGCCGTAGCTGTCGCGGTTCTTGACGATGATTTCATCGAGTGCCAGCACGGCGTCGCTGCCGCCCAGGCCTTTGAGGGTGTTGAGGATGCCGGCGACGATCTTGCGGAAAGGACGGTCGCCCAGTTCTTCATCCTTGCCCACGCCGACCAGCAGCACGCGTTCGGCTTTCAGGTTCGGCAGGCTGTGCAGCAACAGGCTCTGGCCGACCTTGCCGGCCAGATCGCCACGCTTGAGCACGGCGTTGATGGCGCCGCCGCTCAGTTCGTCGACCTGTTTGGCGGCAACACCGAGTTTGCGGCCTTCGCCGACGGCAACCACCAGGGTGGCGGTTTTCAACGTTTCTGGGCTAACGCTTTTTACAACCAGTTCCATGTCCGGATCCCTGAATGAATGGTCAACACGCGGGCGTTCGACGGTGTCCGCCGTCGCCTGCTTATAGAGAGAAGAGGCGCAGGCCAGTGCCTGCGACAGAGGCGGCAGTTTGAACCTCGCTCACCGCGCCTGACAACCCTCGGTTGTACGATCTTCAACGGATTGCATGCTTGCGTGAGTGTGCGCAGTGACAGGCGCCCTCAATCACAGGATAATGCCGCATCTTTTTTCGACGGCTCTGCCTTGCGGGCCCGTCGATACGTTTGCTTGTTTGGCCGCCTTAGCCTGACAACCCTGGAGTGTCTGGTTTGATCGTCTTCCGTTATCTGTCCCGCGAAGTCCTGTTGACCCTGAGTGCGGTAAGCGCCGTGCTGCTGGTCATCATCATGAGCGGTCGCTTCATCAAATACCTTGCCCAGGCCGCCGCGGGCCAGCTCGATCCGGGATCGCTGTTCCTGATCATGGGCTTCCGTCTGCCAGGCTTCCTGCAACTGATCCTGCCGCTGGGCCTGTTTCTCGGGATCCTGCTGGCGTACGGCCGGTTGTACCTGGAAAGCGAGATGACCGTGCTCTCGGCCACCGGCATGAGCCAGCAGCGTCTGTTTCGCATGACCCTGTTCCCGGCCACTCTGGTGGCACTGGTGGTGGCGTGGCTGAGCCTGAGCCTGGCCCCGCAAGGCGCCAACCAGTTCCAGCTGCTGCTGAACAAGCAGGACGCCCTGACCGAATTCGACACCCTCGAGCCCGGCCGCTTCCAGGCCCTGCGCGACGGTACGCGGGTGACCTACACCGAAACCCTGAGCGACGATCGGGTCAACCTTGGCAGCGTGTTCATCTCGCAGAAGAACCTCGGCGCCAACCAGAAAGATCGCGGGATTTCCGTGCTGGTGGCGGAAAAGGGCCGTCAGGAAGTGCGTCCCGACGGCAACCGCTACCTGATCCTCGACAACGGCTACCGCTACGACGGCAGCCCGGGTCAGGCCAACTATCGCGCCATCCACTACGAAACCTACGGCGTGCTGCTGCCCAAGCCGGATGTCAGCGAGGAAGTTACCGACCGTGACGCCATGCCGACCTCGTCTCTGGTGGGGAGCGACGACATTCGCTCGAAAACCGAACTGCAATGGCGCCTCTCGCTGCCGTTGCTGGTATTCATCGTGACCCTGATGGCGGTGCCGCTGTCGCGGGTCAACCCGCGTCAGGGGCGTTTCCTCAAGCTGCTGCCGGCGATTCTTCTTTATATGGCTTACCTGACCATCCTGATTGCCGCCCGCGGTGCCCTCGAGAAAGGCAAGATTCCACCGGCGCTCGGTTTGTGGTGGGTGCACGCGATCTTCCTGGTCATCGGTCTCGGCCTGTTGTACTGGGAACCTCTGCGCCTGAAGCTGGCCAGCCGTCGCAGCGCAGCGCTGGAGGTGGCCCGTGGTTAAACTCGACCGCTACATCGGCAGCAGCGTGTTCATGGCGATCATCGCGGTGCTGGCGATCATTCTCGGCCTGGCAACCTTGTTTGCGTTCATCGACGAGATGGGCGACGTCAGTGATACCTACACCTTGGTCGATGTTCTGAGTTTCGTGCTCTTGACCGCGCCACGCCGCATGTACGACATGCTGCCGATGGCGGCGCTGATCGGCTGCCTGATCGGCCTCGGCAGTCTGGCGAGCAGCAGTGAGCTGACCGTCATGCGCGCTGCCGGTGTGTCCATCGGGCGCATCGTCTGGGCGGTGATGAAGCCGATGCTGGTGCTGATGCTGGCCGGCGTGCTGATCGGCGAGTACGTGGCACCGGCCACCGAAAGCATGGCCCAGGCCAATCGTTCGCTGGCGCAAGGCAGCGGCGACGCGCAAAGCGCCAAGCACGGCATGTGGCACCGTCAGGGCGAGGAGTTCATTCACATCAACTCCGTGCAGCCCAACGGTCGCCTGTATGGCGTGACCCGTTATCACTTCGACAAAGAGCGTCATCTGCTGAGCTCGAGCTTCGCCAAGCGCGCCGAGTTCGACACCGATCACTGGCAGCTGACCGACGTGACCACCACCAAATTCCACGAGCGCAGCACTGAAGTGGTCAATACGCCGGTCGAGCGCTGGGATGTCTCGCTGAGCCCGCAATTGCTGAGCACCGTGGTGATGGCGCCGGAATCGCTGTCGATCACCGGTCTGTGGGGTTACATCCACTATCTGGCCGATCAGGGCCTGAGCAACGGTCGTTACTGGCTGGCATTTTGGGTCAAGGTGTTGCAGCCGTTGGTGACCGCCGCGCTGGTGCTGATGGCGATCTCCTTCATCTTCGGTCCGCTGCGTTCGGTGACCCTCGGTCAGCGGGTGTTCACCGGCGTGCTGGTGGGCTTCACCTTCCGCATCGTTCAGGATCTGCTGGGTCCATCCAGTCTGGTGTTCGGCTTCTCGCCACTGTTCGCGGTGCTGGTGCCGGCTGGCGTGTGTGCGCTGGCGGGTGTCTGGCTGTTGCGTCGAGCCGGTTGATGAACAAGGTTTCACCTACGCTTTAGCCTTGAAAACGCCTCGGTCGCCAGACCGGGGCGTTTTTGCATGCAATCCGGGTGACAGGCGAACGTGACGCTTGCGCCGTGTATCAGGTACAATTCCCGGCTATTTTTCGGCGGGCCAAGCCTGCAGCCTTTTTGAGTGTTGATCCGTGAGTGATTTGAGTCATATCCGCAATTTCTCCATCATCGCCCACATTGACCATGGCAAGTCGACGCTGGCTGACCGTTTCATCCAGATGTGCGGTGGCCTGGCCGAGCGTGAAATGGAAGCCCAGGTACTGGACTCCATGGATCTGGAGCGCGAACGCGGGATCACCATCAAGGCCCACAGCGTTACCCTCTATTACAAGGCCAAAGACGGCGTCACCTACCAGCTGAACTTCATTGACACCCCGGGCCACGTCGACTTCACCTACGAAGTCAGCCGTTCCCTGGCGGCCTGTGAAGGTGCGTTGCTGGTGGTTGATGCGGGGCAGGGCGTTGAAGCCCAATCCGTGGCCAACTGCTACACCGCCATCGAGCAGGGCCTCGAGGTCATGCCGGTCCTGAACAAGATCGACCTGCCACAGGCCGAGCCTGATCGCGTCAAGGACGAGATCGAGAAGATCATCGGCATCGACGCCACCGACGCCGTCACCTGCAGCGCCAAGACCGGCCTGGGTGTCGACGAAGTGCTCGAGCGTCTGGTCGCGACCATTCCTGCACCGACCGGCAACATCGAAGATCCGCTGCAAGCGTTGATCATCGACTCCTGGTTCGACAATTACCTGGGCGTTGTCTCCCTGGTGCGCGTGCGTCACGGCCGCGTGAAGAAGGGCGACAAGATCCTCGTCAAGTCCACCGGCAAGGTGCATCTGGTCGACAGCGTTGGTGTGTTCAACCCGAAACACACCGCCACCGCTGACCTGAAAGCCGGCGAAGTGGGCTTCATCATTGCCAGCATCAAGGACATTCACGGTGCGCCGGTCGGTGACACCCTGACCCTGAGCTCCACCCCGGACGTTCCGGTGCTGCCAGGTTTCAAACGCATCCAGCCGCAGGTTTACGCCGGTCTGTTCCCGGTCAGCTCCGACGACTTCGAGGACTTCCGCGAAGCGCTGCAGAAGCTGACCCTGAACGACTCGTCGCTGCAGTACACCCCGGAAAGCTCCGATGCACTGGGCTTCGGCTTCCGTTGCGGCTTCCTCGGCATGCTGCACATGGAGATCATCCAGGAGCGCCTGGAGCGCGAATACGACCTGGACCTGATCACCACGGCGCCGACGGTAATCTTCGAACTGGTGCTGAAAACCGGTGAAACGATTTACGTCGACAACCCGTCGAAGCTACCGGACGTGTCTGCAATCGAAGACATGCGCGAGCCGATCGTGCGCGCCAACATCCTGGTACCGCAGGAGCACCTGGGCAACGTCATCACCCTGTGCATCGAGAAACGCGGTGTGCAGGTCGACATGCTGTTCCTCGGCAATCAGGTGCAAGTGACCTACGACCTGCCGATGAACGAAGTGGTCCTGGACTTCTTCGATCGTCTGAAATCCACCAGCCGCGGCTATGCTTCGCTGGACTACCATTTCGATCGTTACCAATCGGCTAATCTGGTGAAACTGGACGTGCTGATCAACGGCGACAAGGTCGACGCTCTGGCGCTGATCGTGCACCGTGACAATTCGCACTTCAAAGGTCGCCAGTTGACCGAGAAGATGAAAGAACTGATTCCTCGTCAGATGTTCGACGTGGCCATCCAGGCTGCCATTGGCGGTCAGATCGTCGCCCGGACAACCGTCAAGGCACTCAGAAAGAACGTATTGGCCAAGTGCTACGGCGGCGACGTCAGCCGTAAGAAAAAACTGCTTGAGAAGCAGAAGGCCGGTAAGAAACGCATGAAACAGGTCGGCAACGTGGAAATTCCACAAGAAGCCTTCCTCGCCGTGCTCAGGTTGGAATAGTCAGGTCCTATGTCACTAAATTTCCCGCTGTTGCTGGTCATTGCCGTGTTCGTCTGCGGTCTGTTGGCGTTGCTCGATCTGTTGATCCTGGCACCGCGTCGGCGTGCCGCCATCGCCTCCTATCAGGGCAGCGTCAGCCAGCCTGATGGGGTGGTGGTCGAGAAGCTGAACAAGGAACCGCTGCTGGTCGAGTACGGCAAGTCGTTCTTCCCGGTGCTGTTCATCGTGCTGGTGCTGCGTTCGTTCCTGGTGGAACCGTTCCAGATTCCGTCCGGCTCGATGAAACCGACTCTGGACGTTGGCGACTTCATTTTGGTGAACAAGTTTTCCTACGGGATCCGTTTGCCGGTGATCGACAAGAAGATCATCGAAGTCGGTGACCCGCAGCGCGGCGATGTGATGGTTTTCCGCTACCCGAGCGACCCGAACGTCAACTACATCAAGCGTGTGGTCGGTCTGCCGGGCGACACCGTGCGGTACACCGCCGACAAGCGCCTGTTCGTCAATGGCGAGTCGATTGCCGAGCAACTGGTCGGCTCCGAGCCGGGCACCCTTGGCAGCGCGGAACTCTACAAGGAAAAACTCGGCGTCGCCGAGCACCTGATCCGCAAGGAAATGAGCCGCTACCGCGCCACGCCGGACCATACCTGGACCGTGCCGGCCGGGCACTACTTCATGATGGGCGACAACCGCGACAACTCGAACGACAGTCGCTACTGGGATGATCCGAACATTCCCAAGGATCTGCTGGGCATGGTTCCCGACCAGAACATCGTCGGCAAGGCCTTCGCGGTCTGGATGAGCTGGCCGGAACCGAAACTCAGCCACCTGCCGAACTTCTCGCGGGTCGGCCTGATCAAGTAAACAAACACGGCGCTGTTGACCACAGCGCCGAATGCATTTCTGGCGTCGGCACAACCGGCTCCGGGGCATGAAGCCACGATATTCAGGACGTCATTTTTGAACACAGCGTTAATTGTCCCAGGCCTGCGCCGTATCCCGGCGATGGCGGTGGAATCCAGCCACGAACTCAGCGTGGGTAAACCGTGAGCGTTTCTCTAAGCCGTCTCGAGCGTCAGCTCGGTTACACCTTCAAGGACCAGGAACTGATGGTCCTGGCCCTTACGCACCGCAGCTTTGCCGGACGCAACAACGAGCGTCTGGAATTCCTCGGCGATGCGATCCTCAACTTTGTTGCCGGCGAAGCCTTGTTCGACCGTTTCCCGCTGGCTCGCGAAGGCCAGTTGTCGCGTTTGCGCGCACGGCTGGTAAAAGGTGAGACGCTGGCGGTGCTGGCCCGCGGTTTCGATCTGGGCGATTACCTGCGTCTGGGTTCCGGCGAGTTGAAGAGTGGCGGTTTCCGTCGCGAATCGATTCTGGCCGACGCCCTTGAAGCGCTGATCGGTGCGATCTACCTCGACGCCGGCATGGAAGTCGCCCGCGAGCGCGTACTGGCCTGGCTGGCCGGCGAGTTCGAAGGTCTGACGCTGGTCGATACCAACAAGGATCCGAAGACCCGCCTGCAGGAATTCCTGCAATCGCGCGGCTGCGAACTGCCGCGTTATGAAGTGGTGGATATCCAGGGCGAGCCGCACTGCCGTACCTTCTTCGTCGAGTGCGAAGTTGTCCTATTGAATGAAAAAAGCCGGGGTCAGGGTGTGAGTCGTCGTATTGCCGAACAGGTAGCGGCCGCCGCAGCACTGATTGCCCTGGGTGTGGAGAATGGCAATGACTGATACAAACGCAACGCGCTGTGGCTATGTTGCCATCGTCGGCCGTCCCAACGTGGGCAAGTCCACGCTGCTGAACCACATCCTCGGCCAGAAGCTCGCGATCACCTCGCGCAAGCCGCAGACCACTCGCCACAACATGCTCGGGATCAAGACCGAGGGCGACGTGCAGGCGATCTACGTCGACACCCCTGGCATGCACAAGGGTGGCGAAAAGGCCCTGAACCGCTACATGAACAAGACCGCTTCGGCCGCGCTGAAAGACGTCGACGTGGTGATCTTCGTGGTCGATCGCACCAAGTGGACCGAAGAAGACCAGATGGTTCTGGAGCGCGTGCAGTACGTGACCGGCCCGCTGATCGTTGCGCTGAACAAGACCGACCGCATCGAAGACAAGGCCGAGCTGATGCCGCACCTGTCGTGGTTGCAGGAACAGCTGCCGAATGCGCAGATCATTCCGATCTCGGCGCAACACGGGCACAACCTCGATGCGCTGGAAAAAGTCATCGCCGATCATCTGCCGGAGAACGATCACTTCTTCCCGGAAGACCAGATCACCGACCGCAGCAGCCGCTTCCTCGCCGCCGAACTGGTGCGCGAGAAGATTATGCGCCAGCTCGGCGCCGAGCTGCCGTACCAGATCACCGTGGAAATCGAAGAGTTCAAGCAGCAGGGTGCGACGCTGCACATCCATGCGCTGATCCTCGTCGAGCGTGACGGCCAGAAGAAAATCATCATTGGCGACAAGGGCGAGCGCATCAAGCGCATTGGCACCGAGGCGCGCAAGGACATGGAGCTGCTGTTCGACTCCAAGATCATGCTCAACCTGTGGGTCAAGGTTAAGGGCGGCTGGTCCGACGACGAGCGCGCGCTGCGTTCGCTGGGTTACGGCGACCTGTAACATCGGTTTTCTGCTACACCAGAGAACCCCCTGTGGGAGCGGGCTTGCTCGCGAATGCGCCGGATCAGTCGACATATACTTTGACTGACTCACCGCTTTCGCGAGCGAGCTCGCTCCCACATTGGTTTTGGGTGATGAGTAAACCGCGTTTCCCTCAACGAGAAATCCATGTCTCAAGCGCCTCCCGCCCAACCCGCCTACGTCCTGCACTCCCGCGCCTACCGCGAAACCAGCGCATTGGTGGACTTTCTCACGCCGCAAGGTCGACTGCGGGCGGTGTTGCGCAGTGCGCGGGGCAAGGCCGGTACGCTGGCGCGGCCATTCGTGCCGCTGGAAGTGGAGTTTCGCGGCAAGGGTGAGTTGAAGAATGTCGGGCGCATGGAAAGCGTCGGCAACGCAACGTGGATGGTCGGCGAGGCGCTGTTCAGCGGCCTGTATCTCAATGAATTGCTGATTCGCCTGTTGCCCGCCGAAGATCCGCATCCTGCGGTGTTTGATCATTACGCCGCGACATTGCTGGCATTGGCCGAAGGCCGGCCGCTGGAGCCGCTGCTGCGTTCCTTCGAATGGCGGCTGCTTGACGATCTCGGTTATGGCTTTTCCCTGAATACCGACATCAATGACGAGCCTATCGCTGCGGACGGTCTCTATCGCTTGCAGGTGGATGCCGGACTCGAACGGGTCTATCTGCTGCAACCCGGCCTGTTCAACGGCACCGAACTGCTGGCCATGGCCGACGCCGACTGGTCGGCCCCCGGCGCGTTGTCCGCCGCCAAGCGCTTGATGCGTCAGGCGCTGGCTGTTCACTTGGGCGGTCGTCCCCTCGTCAGTCGCGAGCTGTTTCGCAAGCCCTGATCTCACCGTATGCTGTGCGCCGAATCTTTCCATTCAGGAGCGCATCCGTGACCACCAGCAATCGCATTCTTCTTGGCGTGAACATCGACCACGTCGCCACCCTGCGTCAGGCCCGTGGCACGCGCTATCCGGATCCGGTCAAGGCTGCGCTGGACGCGGAAGAGGCGGGCGCCGATGGCATCACCGTGCACCTGCGCGAAGACCGTCGGCACATTCAGGAGCGCGACGTGCTACTGCTCAAGGACGTGCTGCAAACCCGCATGAACTTCGAAATGGGCGTCACCGAAGAAATGATGGCGTTCGCCGAACGCATCCGTCCGGCGCACATCTGCCTGGTGCCGGAAACCCGGCAGGAATTGACCACCGAAGGCGGTCTGGATGTGGCGGGGCAGGAAGAGCGGATCAGGGCGGCGGTCGAGCGTTTGTCGAAGATCGGCAGCGAGGTATCGCTGTTCATCGACGCCGACGAGCGGCAGATCGCTGCGTCGAAGCGCGTCGGCGCACCGGCCATCGAACTGCACACCGGGCGTTACGCCGATGCCGAAACGCCGACCGAAGTGGCGGAAGAGCTCAAGCGTGTGGCGGACGGCGTGGCCTTCGGTCTGGCCCAAGGCCTGATCGTGAATGCCGGCCATGGCCTGCACTATCACAACGTCGAGGCGGTTGCCGCGATCAAGGGCATCAACGAGCTGAACATCGGCCATGCGCTGGTGGCGCACGCGTTGTTCGTGGGTTTCAAGTCGGCGGTGTCGGAGATGAAGGCGTTGATCCTGGCGGCTGCCAAACACTAAGTCGCAACATCTTGTGGGAGCAAACTTGCTCCCACATTTGTTTTGGGGATGGGTTAAAGCGGGGCGGGCTCTTGAGCGGGTTTCGACTTGTCGATCCCCGGCACATGCAGATTGCCTTCGGCGACCTGATCGCCCTCGAGTTGCGGCTGGGTCACCCAGGTGAGGATGTCGTAGTAGCGGCGGATGTTCGCCACGAAATGCACCGGTTCGCCGCCCCGGGCGTAGCCGTAGCGGGTCTTGCTGTACCACTGCTTCTGCGACAGGCGCGGCAGGATCTTTTTCACATCCAGCCACTTGTCCGGGTTCAACCCTTCCTTGGCCGCCAGTTTGCGTGCGTCATCCAGATGACCGCTGCCGACGTTGTAGGCCGCCAGGGCAAACCAGGTGCGATCCGGTTCCTGGATCGACTCGTCGAGCTGATCCTTCATGTAGGCCAGGTACTTGGCGCCACCCATGATGCTCTGCTTCGGATCGAGGCGGTTGGACACGCCCATGGCCTGGGCGGTGTTCTGGGTCAGCATCATCAGCCCGCGCACGCCGGTCTTCGAGGTGACCGCCGGTTGCCACAGCGATTCCTGATAACCGATCGCCGCCAACAGGCGCCAGTCGACTTTCTCTTTCTTGGCGTAGGCCTTGAAGTGCTGTTCGTATTTGGGCAGCCGCTGCTGCAAGTGCTGGGCGAAGGTGGTGGCGCCCATGTAGCCGAGGACGTCGACGTGGCCGTAATAACGGTCCTTCAGACGTTGCAGGGTGCCGTTCTTCTGCACCTTGTCCAGATAACTGTTGATCTCGTTGAGCAGGCTGTTGTCTTCGCCGGCCGCCACGGCCCAGCTCTGGCTGCGTGCGTCGCCGAGGTCGAAGGCCACGCGGATGTTGGTGAAGTACACCTGGTTCATCGCCACTTCGTTGGAATCGACCAGGGTCAGGTCGATCTGACCTTCATCGACCATGCGCAGCAGGTCGACCACTTCAACGGCGTCGGATTCTTCGTACTGGATGCCAGGATATTTCTGTTTCAGCTCCGCCAGTTGTTCGGCGTGGGTGCTGCCCTTGAGCACCATGATCTTCTTGCCCACCAGATCGCCGGCGTCGGTAGGACGAGATTGGCCGTTGCGATAGATGATCTGCGGGGTGACTTCGAGGTAGGAGCGGGAGAAGCGCACCTGTTTCTTGCGCTGTTCGCTGCTGACCAGACCGGCGGCCGCCAGTACCGGGCCGTTCGGCTTGCCGACCTGGTTGAACAGATCGTCGAGGTTGTCGGCGGTTTCGATCTTCAGCTCGACCCCCAAATCGTCGGCGAAGCGCTTCACCAGCTCGTATTCGAAGCCGGTTTCACCGCTGCGATCCTGAAAGTAGGTGGCGGGGCTGTTTCGGGTGACCACCCGCAGCACGCCATCCTCCTTTACGCGCTCGAGTGTGTTGGGTTTATCAACACAGCCACTGAGCATCAGGAAGAGTCCGGTAGCGATCAGCCATTTGGCGTACCGCGGACGCAAAGCCGTTGGGGAAAACATGTGCGCAGTATACGCAAAGGACAACGGGCGCCATATCTCGACAGTTGCAGGGTTGTCTGCTAGGGATCACAAAACCGCTCGAAACCCCGCAGGAATGGGCCCGAAAGGCATTTTGTGACAGAAAAAATAACCCGCGTTCCGACACCCCGTAAATTTGACCCTCAAGGCAGGAACACCACTCGACATCCGGGTGCAACCGTGCGTAGCGTTTCGGGTGATGTTGAGGGCGGTTTAGGCTAGAATGCACGGCCTCAAAGCACACCCCTTCCCGAGGCTGTCCCGAAGATGTTGATCCTGCGCGGCGCTCCTGCCCTTTCTGCCTTTCGCCACAGCAAACTCCTTGAGCAACTGAGCCAGAAGGTTCCGGCTGTCAGTGGCTTGTATGCTGAATTCGCTCACTTCGCCGAAGTCACCGGCGTCCTGACCGGCGACGAACAGCAGGTGCTTGCGCGCCTTCTGAAGTACGGTCCAAGCGTTCCGGTTCAAGAGCCGACCGGTCGTCTGTTCCTGGTGTTGCCGCGTTTCGGCACCATCTCGCCATGGTCGAGCAAGGCCAGCGACATCGCCCGCAACTGCGGCCTGAGCAAGATCCAGCGCCTGGAGCGCGGCATCGCGTTCTACGTGGCCGGTCAGTTCAGCGAAACCGAAGCGCAGCAGATTGCAGACGTACTGCATGACCGCATGACTCAGATCGTTCTGGCCAACCTCGAGCAGGCCGCCGGTCTGTTCAGCCACGCCGAACCGAAACCGCTGACCGCCATCGACATCCTCGGCGGAGGTCGCGCCGCACTGGAAAAAGCCAACGTCGAACTGGGTCTGGCCCTGGCTGAAGACGAGATCGATTATCTGGTCAACGCCTTCAACGGTCTCAAGCGCAACCCGCACGACATCGAACTGATGATGTTCGCCCAGGCCAACTCCGAGCACTGCCGCCACAAGATCTTCAACGCCAGTTGGGATATTGACGGCGAGAGCCAGGAAAAAAGCCTGTTCGGCATGATCAAGAACACCTATCAGATGCACAGCGAAGGCGTGCTGTCCGCTTACAAGGACAACGCTTCGGTGATCGTCGGCAACGTCGCCGGCCGCTTCTTCCCGGATCCGGAAACCCGCCAGTACGGCGCGGTGCAGGAACCGGTGCACATCCTGATGAAGGTCGAAACCCACAACCACCCGACCGCGATCGCTCCGTTCCCGGGCGCGTCCACCGGTTCCGGCGGCGAGATCCGCGACGAAGGTGCAACCGGTCGTGGCGCCAAACCGAAGGCCGGCCTGACCGGTTTCACCGTATCGAACCTGCAGATCCCGGGCTTCGAACAGCCGTGGGAAGTGCCGTACGGCAAGCCTGAGCGCATCGTCAACGCGCTGGACATCATGATCGAAGGCCCGCTGGGCGGCGCCGCGTTCAACAACGAATTCGGTCGTCCGGCCCTGACCGGCTACTTCCGTACCTTCGAACAATCGATCACCACCCCGCACGGTGACGAAGTTCGCGGTTACCACAAGCCGATCATGCTCGCTGGCGGCATGGGCAACATCCGTGAAGAACACGTCAAGAAAGGCGAGATCGTCGTCGGCTCCAAGCTGATCGTCCTCGGCGGCCCGGCGATGCTGATCGGTCTGGGCGGCGGTGCTGCTTCCTCCATGGCCACCGGCACCAGTTCTGCAGATCTGGACTTCGCTTCGGTTCAGCGTGAAAACCCTGAAATGGAGCGTCGCTGCCAGGAAGTCATCGACCGTTGCTGGCAGCTGGGCGACAAGAACCCGATCAGCTTCATCCACGACGTGGGTGCGGGCGGTCTGTCCAACGCCTTCCCGGAACTGGTCAACGACGGCGACCGCGGTGGCCGTTTCGAACTGCGCAACATTCCAAACGACGAGCCGGGCATGGCCCCGCACGAAATCTGGTCCAACGAATCCCAGGAACGTTACGTTCTGGCGGTCGGCCCGGCCGATTTCGAGCGCTTCAAGGCGATCTGCGAACGTGAGCGTTGCCCGTTTGCCGTTGTCGGTGAAGCTACCGCCGAGCCGCAACTGACCGTGACCGACAGCCACTTCGGCAACAACCCGGTGGACATGCCACTGGAAGTGTTGCTGGGCAAGGCCCCGCGCATGCACCGTTCGGTGGTTCGCGAAGCCGAGCTGGGTGATGACTTCGATCCGTCGAACCTCGACATCGGCGAAAGCATCGAACGCGTCCTGCACCACCCGGCCGTGGCAAGCAAAAGCTTCCTGATCACCATCGGCGACCGCACCATCACCGGCCTTGTGGCCCGTGACCAGATGGTCGGCCCATGGCAGGTTCCGGTGGCCGACGTTGCCGTCACCGCCACCAGTTTCGACGTCTACACCGGTGAAGCGATGGCGATGGGCGAGCGCACTCCGCTGGCGCTGCTGGACGCTCCGGCGTCGGGCCGCATGGCCATCGGCGAAACCCTGACCAACATTGCCGCCTCGCGCATCAACAAGCTCTCCGACATCAAACTGTCGGCGAACTGGATGTCCGCTGCCGGCCACCCGGGCGAAGACGCGCGTCTGTACGACACCGTGAAAGCGGTCGGCATGGAACTGTGCCCTGAGCTGGGCATCACCATCCCGGTCGGCAAGGACTCGATGTCCATGGCCACCCGCTGGAACGACAACGGCGAAGACAAGACTGTCACCTCGCCAATGTCCCTGATCGTGACCGGTTTCGCGCCAGTGGCTGACATCCGTCAGACCCTGACCCCGGAACTGCGCATGGACAAGGGCACCACCGACCTGATCCTGATCGACCTCGGTCGCGGCCAGAACCGCATGGGCGCCTCGATCCTGGCGCAGGTTCACGGCAAGCTCGGCAAGCAGGCTCCGGACGTCGACGACGCCGAAGACCTGAAAGCCTTCTTCGCAGTGATCCAGGGCCTCAACGCCGACGGTCACCTGCTGGCTTACCACGACCGTTCCGACGGTGGTCTGCTGACCTCCGTGGTGGAAATGGCCTTCGCCGGTCACTGCGGTCTGAGCCTTAACCTGGACAGCGTTGCCGAAAGCTCCGCTGAAATCGCCGCCATCCTGTTCAACGAAGAACTGGGTGCCGTGATCCAGGTTCGCCAGGACGCCACCCCGGACATCCTCGCGCAATTCAGCGCTGCCGGTCTGGGCGACTGTGTGTCGGTGATCGGTCAGCCGATCAACAATGGCCAGATCAACATCACCTTCAACGGTGACACCGTGTTCGAAGGCCAGCGTCGTCTGCTGCAACGTCAGTGGGCCGAGACCAGCTACCAGATCCAGCGTCTGCGCGACAACGCCGACTGCGCCGAGCAAGAGTTCGATGCGCTGCTGGAAGAAGACAACCCGGGCCTGAGCGTCAAGCTGAGCTACGACGTCAACCAGGACATCGCTGCGCCTTACATCAAGAAAGGCATTCGCCCACAGGTTGCCGTGCTGCGTGAGCAGGGCGTCAATGGTCAGGTGGAAATGGCCGCTGCGTTCGACCGCGCCGGTTTCAACGCGATCGACGTGCACATGAGCGACATTCTGGCCGGCCGTGTCAACCTGAACGAGTTCAAAGGTCTGGTGGCCTGCGGTGGTTTCTCCTACGGCGACGTTCTCGGCGCCGGTGAAGGCTGGGCCAAGTCCGCACTGTTCAACAGCCGTGCCCGCGATGCGTTCCAGGGCTTCTTCGAACGTAACGACAGCTTCACCCTCGGCGTGTGCAACGGTTGCCAGATGATGTCCAACCTGCACGAGCTGATCCCGGGCAGCGAGTTCTGGCCGCACTTCGTGCGCAACCGCTCCGAGCAGTTCGAAGCGCGCGTGGCGATGGTTCAGGTTCAGGAGTCGAACTCGATCTTCCTGCAGGGCATGGCCGGTTCGCGCATGCCGATCGCCATCGCTCACGGTGAAGGCCATGCCGAGTTCTCCAGCGAAGAAGCACTGCTGGAAGCTGATCTGTCCGGTTGCGTGGCGATGCGTTTCGTCGACAACCATGGCAAGGTCACTGAAGCCTATCCGGCTAACCCGAACGGTTCGCCGCGCGGGATCACCGGTCTCACCAGCCGTGATGGCCGTGTGACGATCATGATGCCGCACCCGGAGCGTGTGTTCCGTGCCGTGCAGAACTCGTGGCGTTCGGAAGACTGGAACGAAGACGCGCCTTGGATGCGTATGTTCCGTAATGCTCGTGTGTGGGTGAACTAAGCGCTGTGTACAAGCTCGCTTTTTTTGTTCCCGACAGTCATGTCGAGTTGGTCAAGGAGGCTGTGTTCGCTGCCGGTGGTGGGCGGATCGGTGATTATGACCACTGTGCGTGGCAGGTGCTTGGATCTGGTCAGTTTCGGCCTTTGGACGGGAGTCAGCCGTTCATGGGTGAGGCGGGGCGGGTTGAGCGGGTCGAAGAGTGGAAGGTTGAGCTTGTTGTTGGCGATGAGTTGATTCGCTCGGTAGTGGCGGCTCTTAAGTTGAGCCATCCCTACGAGACGCCGGCTTATGAAGTGTGGCGGTTGGAGGATTTTTGATCTTCCTTGGCTGCTGAAACGGGAAACCCGCTGAGAGAGATTTCAGCGGGTTTTTTGTTTCCGTTTTTTAACTGGTAATGCCAAAGGGCTATATACGATGATGAGGGCATAATGAAAAAAGGAATTATCAAATGCTGTTTGCTTGTCATCGTTTAGCCCTGTGTGTCGCAACGGTTGTGTTGGGTGGCCTGTTGAGTCAGGTGAGTTCAGCAGAGACGCTAGGCGATACCCAGAATAGCGTTGGCCTTCCTGACATGCGTGATGCCAACCTCAAGAGTTATGCCCGGACGGCCAACGGTGCCCGTGCCGCTGAGAGCATTCAATCAATCAGTGTTTTACTTGATTCGGACCCGATTTATGGGCCTCCAGGACACGGATTTCCGGTAAATGGGGGTCAATACAACGTCTTTTCCAACATGATCATCGCGCTATCCCCAAGTGCTGCCGACGTTGGTGTGGCCATCGAAAGCCTGGCAGCTGGCAGTAACGCCAACCTGAGCAGCGCCACTCTTGCGGCCAGTTCGTCGGTGATCAACAGCATGCGTATGGCGATGCAGCCAATAGACGGTGACAGTGGTTTGCCGGTGGGGCTGGATTCATCGCAAACCCCATTTCTCGCAGACTCCGGTGTGCCAAGCGCTTTACGCAACTTGAACAATCCTGGCGCACAGGGTCGGGTATGGCTGCAAGGTACAGGCAACTACGGCAGGCTCGACGGCGAGCATGGTACCGACAGTCTTGAACAACGTACCGTCGGCAGCGTGCTGGGGGTTGACTGGTCGCTCTCGTCCTTGTGGCGAATAGGCGTTCTAGGCGGCTATTCGAAAAGTAATCTGGATAGCCATAACCTCGATGGCCAACTTCGCAGTTGACATGTCGGTGCTTACGCCATGCGCGAGGACGGCCCGTTTGTTTTACGCCTGGGAGCGGCTTACAGCAGTCATGACGGGGATAACCGACGCACCGTTGAATTTACCGGTTTCAGCGAACGCCCCAAAGGCCGATATGACGCCGACAGCCAGCAGGCATTTGCCGAGGCGGGTTATCGACTGGGCAGCGGACGATGGAGCGTCGAGCCGTTCGCGAGCCTGGGATACCAGCGGTATCACCGTGATCAATTCACCGAGAAAGGTGGAATGTCGGCGCTGGCTGTCGATGCTCAGACTCAGGACAATTTAAGCAGTACGTTCGGCGTGCGATTGGCGCAACGCCATCAACTGCCGAACGGCATCAGCCTGAAGCCGCGTACCAGCTTGGGCTGGCGTCATACTTACGGTGATGTCGACAGTCAGACCCGGCAGGCGTTCGTGCTGGGTGGTAACGCATTCAAGGTTGAAGGTACGCCGCTGGATCGAGACAGCCTGGCGGTGGAGGCCGGGCTGGATGTCGGGCTTTCGGCGCGTCATACCCTCAGCGTCGGGTATAGCGCGGACCTCAGCAGCAACAGTCGCAATCACGCATTGATCGGGCAGTGGCAGGTGAGTTTCTAAGAGCAGTATGCACGTCTACCCACGCCCCGGCTCACCGCAAACCGGGTGGTGAATCGGGGACGATCCTCAAACCTGAGGTCGCAACAGTGACTAGCTTTGATGGGCGTCAGAATTTTTACTGCAAGCTGATAAACCCACCATTTTTCCTACCACTTTTTCAGGTTGTCCCTCGGAAATCACATCCCTACCTTGGCGATCTCGTTGTTGAAACAATCGCCAGGATCCGAGGTTTAAAATGGAATTGCTTGATGTAGTCACTCCTCGCATCAATACGAGTACTGGATTGGGGCAGGCTTTGATTTCGATGTTCAAGTCGGTCGAAGCAGAGTTGATGCAAGAGAATGCTGTCTTCGGTGCAGTGAAGATCATTGTGTTCGGAGGATGCGCAGTTCATCTCTATACAAATCACCGCATTTCCATCGATGTTGACGCTGAGATTTATGAAGCTTGCATTCCTGACGGGCTAGATCTTCAAGCCCTGCTCGCGCAGGTCCCGGAGCCTTTTATGGACGAGCAATCAGCTCGAATGATGGAGCTGAACTATGACCTGCAATACAACACGAGTTTTGGTCCGATTCATGAGGACTACTGGGCACGTAGTATCCCGCTTTTAGAGTTTTCACAGATGTCTCCACTACAGGTCCACATTGCAGCGCCTGTCGACGTTGCTATAACAAAGCTTGGGAGGGCTACAGATCACGACATTGGGAATATCAACGCGCTTCTTCGATCCGGTTTCATTCTGTCCAGTGAGTTCCGGCGTCTGGCATTGCAGGCCATTGATGTATATGTTGGCAACAAAGAGCCGCCTACCTCGGTGCTGACCAATATTTTGCAAGACTACCTGGAGGAATCAGATGTTGAAGTCATTTGACGATCACGTCCTTTCATCCGCATTGGACACTTTGGTCAGAAGCCCTCTGGATCAGGCTGATGGGGTAGCGTTGGTGAATGCCGCCAAGGAAGTCTGGTATTCAGAGTCGAATCTTGAGAGTGAGGTCAAAACCTTCCTCGCGTTTCATTGCGATGAAACCGAGCGCCGTCGGGCGGCTTATCTGCTTGAGCGATTCACTCGTTTTGCTTGCGTATCGGATAACCGCGTAGTGGAAACTCTTCACGCGCTTGAGCTTTTCACCCATTCAACACCCAAGCGGAACGTGACGCCTCAAAAAGCGGTTTCTTTACGCAATCGTTGTGATGAGTTGGCTGTCGCTTGGGGATTGAAAGAAAGTCTGGGTTTGAAAGTTCAGACACTCATGCCATTCCAGACCCGGCACTACGAGGCAGAACAGCGAGGAAAGCTGTCTTGAGGTTAATGCGCATAAACAGAAAACCCGGCCTAGGCCGGATTTCTTGTTTTTAATCGCTTCAAGTCGAAACTTGATGGCAACCATCAGACTTTAGCACTCACCTCACTCCGATTAACCAATCCTTCAAGCGCCACACTCAAACTCTGCGCCCGGTCACCCACCAACAGATGCCACACGCCATCTTCCAGCGCGCTCACACCCAGACACCCAAGCTCTTTCAATCGGCTTTCCGACAGCGCTTTGCCATCGGCCAGTTGCAGGCGGATCCGGCTCATGGCGATGCAGTCGAGTTGCAGCACGTTGTCGCTGCCGCCCAGAGCGGTCAGCCATTGCTGGGCCTGGGGTGTGGAGACTGCGACGGGTTCGTTGGTTTCGACAACTGCGACGGGGGCAGTCGCCACTGCACGACCCAATTCGGGCATCGCCAGGCGGATTTCGTCGGCAATGCTGTCGGCCATCGGTCCGACGACCACCTGCAGACTGCCGCCCTTGCCCGGGCGTACCACGGCCATTGCGCCCAGCGCTTTCAAATCAGCATCCGACGCTTTGTTGCGATCGACCATTTCCAGTCGCAGCCGCGTAGTGCACGCGCCAACCGTAACCAGATTCTCCGCACCACCAAGTGCCTTGATGTAAGCCCCGGCGCGTTCGTTTTCGGTCAGGACCGCTTTGTCGGCGGTGGCGACGTCTTCGCGGCCCGGGGTTTTCAGGTTGAAGCGGCGGATGCAGAAATCGAACACCGCGTAGTAGATGACCGCATACGCCAGGCCTACCGGCACCACCAGCCAGCCGTTGGTCGAGCGTCCCCAACCCAGCACCATGTCGATGAAGCCGCCGGAGAAGGTGAAGCCCAGGTGGATGTTCAGTGCGTTGGTGATTGCCATCGACAGGCCGGTCAGCAGCGCATGCAGCAGAAACAGCAGCGGTGCGAGGAACATGAAGGCGAATTCGATGGGTTCGGTGACGCCGGTGAGGAACGCGGTCAGGGCCATCGACAGGAAGATCCCGCCCATGACTTTGCGTCGCTCCGGCAGGGCGTTGCGATACATCGCCAGGCAGGCGGCGGGGAGGCCGAAGATCATGACCGGGAACATGCCGGTCATGAACTGGCCGCCTTTCGGGTCGCCGGCGAAGTAGCGGGACAGGTCGCCGGTGACCAGCGCGCCGGTGGTCGGGTCGGTGAAGTTGCCGAACACGAACCAGGCCATGTTGTTGAGGATGTGGTGCAGGCCGGTGACGATCAGCAGGCGGTTGAACACGCCGAAGACGAACGCGCCAAAGCTGCCGCTTTCCATCAGCAACGTCCCGAAGCTGTTGATGCCGTGCTGGATCGGCGGCCAGATGTAGCCGAACAGCACGCCCAGGCCGACCGCGCTGAAACCGGTGACGATGGGGACGAAACGCCGGCCGCCGAAGAACGCCAGGTACTCCGGCAGCTTGATGTCCTTGAAGCGGTTGTACAGCGCGCCAGCCATCAGGCCGCTGACGATCCCGGCGAGCATGCCCATGTTGATGCTGGCGTCGAGCACCTTGAGGGTGGAGATCATCACCAGGTAACCGATCACCCCGGCGAGGCCTGCGGTGCCGTTGTTGTCACGGGCGAAGCCGACCGCGATGCCGATGGCGAAGATCATTGCCAGGTTGGCGAAGATCACCTGGCCGGCGTCGTGGATGATCGCGATGTTCAGCAGGTCAGTGTCGCCCAGGCGCAGCAGCAGGCCGGCGATCGGCAGGATCGCGATCGGCAGCATCAGCGCGCGGCCGAGGCGTTGCAGGCCTTCGATGAAGAGTTGGTACATGGCGTTTGTCCTTGTTGTTTTTGTTAGCGCAGAGGCCAATGTTGATGACAGGCATGACGCACCGCGGCGGCGCTGCTCAGCTTGAGCAAGTCCCGGGCGAGGCGTTGGCATTCGGCTTCGTGCAGCTGGCGCACGCGGTCCTTGATTTCGCCGATCTGTACCGGGCTCACCGACAGTTCGGTCACGCCCAGGCCGATCAACACCGGCGTCGCCAGCGGATCGGAAGCCAGGGCGCCGCACACGCCGACCCAGCGTTTATGCACCGCCGCGCCTTCGCAGGTCATGGCGATCAGGCGCAGCAGCGCCGGGTGCAGGGCATCGACCCGTGCGGCGAGGCCGGCGTGGTCGCGGTCCATGGCCAGGGTGTATTGCGACAGGTCGTTGGTGCCGATGGACAGGAAGTCCGCGTGCTCGGCCAGTTGCTCGGCCTGTAGCGCGGCGGCCGGGACTTCGATCATCACGCCGATTTCCGGACGTTGATTGATGCCCAGCTCTAGGCACAGCGCATCGACCCGCTGGCGGATGTGCAGCAGTTCGTCGACTTCGGTGACCATCGGCAGCAGGATCCGGCAACGCTGCAACGGGCTGACTTGCAGCAGCGCACGCAGTTGCTGATCGAGGATTTCCGGGCGGGCCTGGGCCAGGCGAATACCGCGCAGGCCGAGTACCGGGTTGGCTTCCACTGGCAGCGGCAGGTAGTCGAGTTGTTTGTCGCCGCCGACGTCGATGGTGCGGATGATCACTGACTTGTCGCCCATGGCATCGATCACGGCTTGATAGGCAGCGCGTTGTTCTTCGACGTCCGGCGCAGTGTGGCGATCGACGAACAGGAACTCGGTGCGCAACAGGCCGACGCCGTCGGCGCCGTTGGCAAACGCATCCGCCGCTTCATGGCTGGACGCGACGTTGGCGACCACTTCGATGGCCACGCCGTTCCGGGTTTCCGCCGGCAGATGGGCCTGAGCTTGCTGGGCATCGCGCCGTTGTTGGCGGTCGATCTGCGCCTGGCGGACTTCGGCCAGACGCTCGGCATTCGGCGTCAGTTCGAGGCGACCGCCGTCGGCGTCGAGGACCACCGATTGGCCTTGCGCCTGATCGAGCAGTGCCGAGCCCAATGCGACCATGCATGGCAAGCCTTTGCCACGGGCCAGAATCGCCACGTGGGAAGTTGCGCCCCCTTCGGCCATGCACAAACCGGCGACGCCTTGCGCGCTGAGTTGCAGCAGGTCCGACGGCGTCAGTTCGTGGGCGGCGACGATGGCGCCGGCCGGCACTTCGTAGTGCCAGGTTTCGCCGAGCAGGGCACGCAGCACCCGTTGCTTGAGGTCGCGCAGATCGTTGGCGCGTTCGGCCAGCAGCGGGCTGCCGGTGTTTTGCAAAACCTCGCATTGCGCGTCGATGGACTGGCTCCAGGCGTGGGTCGCCGCGGTGCCGGTTTCAATCGATTGCTGGGCGGCGTCGAGCAGGGCCGGGTCTTCCAGCAAGGCCAGATGCGCGGCGAAGATGGCTTCTTCGTCGGCATTGCGGTGTTTTTTCGCCTGGGCGAGGGTGCCGTCGATTTCGCTGCGGACCTGATTCAGCGCGGTGTCGAGAATCTGCAATTGGTGCTCGGGCTGATGATTGCCGGTGTCGGCCGGCAGGCTGATCGCGTTCAAACGAAACAGCGGCCCGCCGACCAGGCCCGGTGCGGCGCAAACACCGTGCAACACGCCAGCCTCGGCCGGACGATTGCGTGGTGTGGTGGCAACCGGTGCGGCGGCGTGATGATCTTCGGCCAGGGCGGTGGCCAGTGCGGTGAGCAAGGCTTGCAACGCCGCCTGTGCGTCCGGGCCCTGGCAAGTGACCTGCACTTCGTCCTGCTCGCCAATCGCAAGGCCCATCAAACCGATGAGGCTGTTGCACGGTGCCGACTTACCGGCGAAATGCAGCTGCGACTGGCTCTTGAAACCTTGCGCCGTCTGGCGGATCAACGCCGCCGGGCGTGCATGCAGACCGCCGCGATGGGCGACCTGCACGTGGCCGTGAACTTCCGGGCCGCCGAGTTCCTCTGTGTTCGCCGCTGCGCTGTGACGAGCGACGATGTGCAGCAGCGGTTCACCCACCTTCACCGTTTTCAGGGTGATGGGGCGCGCCTGGAAATCCTGGCTGTTGGTCAGGATCAGCAGGCTGACCAGGCTTTTGCACTGGCGGCCGACCTTGTCCAGGTCATAGCGCAGCAGCGGCTGGCCATTGCTGACCCGCGCGCCTTCCTTGACCAGCATCGAGAAGCCTTCGCCCTGCAACTCCACCGTGTCCAGACCAAGGTGCAGCAACAGCTCGGCGCCGTTGTCGGCGCGAACGGTCAGTGCATGGCCGGTGCGGGCGACGTGAATCACCACGCCGGCGCAGGGCGAATACAGGGTGTCGTTCAGCGGATCGATGGCAATGCCGTCGCCCATCGCGCCGCTGGCGAACACCGCGTCCGGAACTTTGGCGAGCGTGAGCACCGGGCCGCTGAGCGGGGCGCTTAAAGTCAGCTCTTTATTGTTGTTGTGCATGGCTCGGTCTCATCAGGAAAACGTTCGGTTCGGACTCAGTGCGTACGGGTGACTTTGCTCAGGTGTCGCGGCTGATCCGGGTCCATGCCACGGGCCACGGCCAGACCGGCCGCCATCACGTAGAAACTCTGGATCGCCAGGATCGGGTCGAGGGCCGGGTGCTCGGCACGGCTCAACGTCAGGTCACGTTCGATCACGTCATCCGGGGCGGCCAGCAGCACGCGGGCGCCACGCTGGCGCATCTCGGCTGCCAAGCTCAGCAGACCGGCCTGTTCGGCACCGCGCGGGGCGAACACCAGCAATGGGTAGTGTTCGTCGATCAGGGCCATCGGGCCGTGGCGGACTTCGGCGCTGCTGAAGGCTTCGGCCTGGATTGCCGAGGTTTCCTTGAATTTCAGCGCGGCTTCCTGGGCAATGGCAAAACCGGCGCCACGGCCGATCACCATCAACCGCTCGCAATCGCGCAGGGCGTCGATGGCCAGGCTCCAGTCCTGTTGCGCGGCTTCGCGCAGGCCCTCGGGCAGGGCGTTGTGCGCCTCCAGCAATTCGCTGTCTTCTTTCCAGTGGGCGATCAGACGAGCGCTGGCGCTGAGGGTGGCGATGAAACTCTTGGTCGCGGCGACACTGCTTTCGGTACCGGCCAGCAACGGCAGGCTGAATTCACAGGCAGCTTCCAGCGGCGAATCGGCGGCGTTGACCATCGACACGCTGAGGGCGCCGCGCTTGCGCAGCAGACGCAGGCTGTTGACCAGATCCGGGCTCTGGCCCGACTGGGAAAACGCGAACGCAACCTGACCGCTGACCTTCAACGGCGCCTGTTGCATGGTCACCACCGACATCGGCAATGATGCCACCGGTACGCCAAGTTGCTGCATGGTCAGGTAGGCGAAGTAGCTCGCCGCATGGTCGGAGCTGCCACGAGCAACGGTCATCGCCACTTGCGGCGGCTGACGGCGCAGGCGCCCGGCGATCTCGATCATTTGCGGGTCGAGCTGCTGCAGTTGGGCTTGCACGGCCTCGAACGAGGACAGCGCCTCCTCAAGCATTTTTGAAGTCAATGTCTTCTCCTTCGACCATGACGGCGGTCAGTGTGAGTGAGCGATCCAGCCGCACGCAGTCGGCCCAGGCGCCAGGTGCAAGGCGCCCGCGTTCGGTGATGCCGAGGTAGTCGGCGGGGAATTGCGAAAGACGTTGCGAGGCCTCTGCGATCGGCAGACCGATCTTCACCAGGTTGCGCAGGGCCTGATCCATGGTCAGGGTGCTGCCGGCCAACGTGCCGTCGGGCAGGCGCACGCCGCCCAGGCATTTGGTGACGGTGTGGCTGCCGAGCTTGTACTCGCCATCGGGCATGCCGGCGGCTGCGGTCGAGTCGGTGACGCAATACAGGCATGGAATCGAGCGCAGGGCCACGCGGATCGCGCCGGGGTGTACGTGCAGCAAGTCCGGAATCAGTTCGGCGAATTTGGCGTGGGCCAGCGCCGCGCCGACGATGCCCGGCTCGCGGTGATGCAGCGGGCTCATGGCGTTATAAAGGTGGGTGAAACTGGTGGCGCCGGCTTCGAGGGCGGCGACGCCTTCCTCGTAACTGCCGAGGGTGTGGCCGATCTGCATGCGGATGCCACGGCTGCTGAGTTCACGAATCAAACCGTCATGGCCGGCGATTTCCGGGGCGATGGTAATCACCCGGATCGGCGCCAGTGCCAGATAGTCTTCGACCTCAGCCATCAACGCGGTGTGGGCGAAGTTCGGCTGGGCGCCGAGTTTGCCGGGATTGATGTACGGGCCTTCGAGGTGAACGCCGAGCACCCGGGCGGCGCCTTTCGGACGCTGTTCGCAGAACTCGCCGACCTCCTTGAGCACGCTGGCAATCTCGGCACTCGGCGCGGTCATGGTGGTGGCCAGCAGCGAGGTGGTGCCGAAGCGCACGTGGGTTCGGGTGATGGTCTCGAACGCGCTGGCGCCTTCCATGATGTCCTTGCCGCCACCGCCGTGGACGTGCAGGTCGATGAAACCCGGCAGCAGATACGGCAAGTCATTGGTCGCCGGATCGCAAGGCACGCCTTCGATCGACACGACTCTGCCGTGTTCGTGGATCAGCCGGCCGCGAATCCAGCCGTCAGCGGTGAGGATGTTGTCTTCAGACATTTCGCTTCTCTCGTTTGGCCTGGCTGCTGATCAGCGGCGAAGCTCTGCAACAAAGTCGTAGTAGTCGTTGCGGCAATAGGTGTCGGTGACTTCGATCGGCGTGTTGTCTTCCAGGTAGCCGACCCGGGTCATCAGCAGCATCGCAGTGCCGGGGGCGATGCCGACCAGTGCGGCGAACTCGTCCGAGGCGTTGATCGCCTGGATGTGCTGCAAGGCGCGCACGATCGGTTTGCCGATGCTGTCGAGGTGTTCGTAGAGGGAATCGCCCACCACCTGTGGCTTGGGCATGATCGAGGCGGGCAGGGTGCTCATCTCGATGGCCATCACGGTGTCGTCGGCTTTGCGCAGGCGTTTCATGCGCGCGACCTTGTCGTTCGGCGACAGGCCGAGGCGGATCAGTTCTTCGTGGGTCGGCAGGGTGATTTCCCGCTCCAGCCATTGCGAGCTGGGCACGAAGCCCTTGAGGCGCAGCATCTCGCTGAAACCCGACAGGCGCGACAGCGGTTGTTCGAGGCGTGGAGTGATGAAGGTGCCGGAACCTTGCAGGCGGCGGATCAAACCTTGATCGAGCAGGACTTCCAGCGCCTTGCGGGCGGTGACCCGGGAAATCCCCAGCATCTCGCTGAGATTGCGCTCCGACGGCATCGCCTGTTCGGCTTTCCACTGGCCGGCATGGATCGCCGCTTCCAGGTTGCGCGCCAGTTGCAGGTACAGCGGCGTCGGCTGGGAGTCGTCAGGGCGCAGGGCGTGGAGATCGTTCATGCAAGGCACTTCCGGAGCTGATATTGGTTTGTTGTCGCTCGCTGTTTCGGCGAAAACTAATACCACTTGCATACCATGTCAACGCAGCGGAAAGGCCTGTAGTCCTTTGGAATCGGGTGTTTCAGGGCGGGTGGTTTCAAGTGGTATTAGCGGTGGGCTATGGAAAGCAAAAGATCGCAGTCTGCGGCAGTTCTGGCGGGTGAAAGTGGTATCACCGTTCAGACGTTGCCGCAGGCTGCGATCTTTTTGATTTATTTTTTGCGGGCGACCAATGGTCGGGAGAAAGGGCCGTTTGCGGCCCCTCGGGAGCGTGCTCCCTGGATGACAGAATCAGGGGCGGATTTCGATCATCGTGCCGTCCGGCACCAGGTTCCAGACTTCGCGCATGTCGACGTTGCGCATGGCGATGCAGCCGTCGGTCCAGTCCAGAGTGTGGAACAGTTGTTCGGGGTTGTCCTCGGAGTCCGGCGTGCCGTGGATCATGATCATGCCGCCAGGCTCGACGCCTTCGCGGCGGGCGCGGGCGGAGTCGCTGATGTTCGGGTAAGAGATGTGCATCGACAGGTTGAATTTGTCGCTGGTCTTGCGCCAGTCGATCCAATAGAAACCTTCCGGTGTGCGTTTGTCGCCCTCAATCAGCTTCGGGCCTTTTTTCGCGCCCTTGCCCAAGGAGATGCGATAGCTTTTGAGCGGCTTGCCGTCAGCGATCAACTGCAGCTGATGGGCCGATTTCAGCACCAGTACTTTTTCGATGAGCGGGGTGTTCGAAGGCGTCACGGTGGTCACGAATGACGCTTGGGAGACGGTGACGAACGACAGGCAGAACAGGGCAAGCAACCAGCGCATTGAAACGATTCCCCAGAAATGAAGCAGATACTTTATTTATAGATAGTGTGCAGGCGCTGTCGCGGGCTGCGTTAGCCGGTTATCGGCCGGCCGCCGTCGAAATCAAGTAATGGCCGGTTGAGCGAGCGGCGGAATCGATTCGGAGCGAACCGGATAGACCTCGACGCGCCGGTCTGCAAAGAAGCATTCCAAAGTACGGCCCACCGTGCGGAAAGCCAGCTCGTCCCAGGGAATGTCGGCTTCGTCGAACAGTTGTACTTCCAGGCTTTCAGGGCCAGCGGCGAAGTCCAGATCCGCCAGCTCGGCGCGGAAAAACACATGCACCTGACTGATGTGCGGCACGTCGATCAGGGTGTAGATGCTCAGGTTGCGCACCCGGGCGCAGGCTTCCTCGGCGGTTTCGCGGATGGCGGCCTGCTCGATGGTCTCGCCGTTTTCCATGAAACCGGCGGGCAGCGTCCAGTAACCGAGGCGTGGCTCGATGGCGCGGCGACACAGCAGGACTTTGGTGCCCCAGGTCGGCACGCAACCGGCCACGATATTGGGGTTCTGGTAGTGAATCGTCTGACAGCTGTCGCAGACGAATCGCAGCCGCGAGTCGCCTTCGGGAATGCGCTGGGTCACCGGGTTGCCGCACTGGCTGCAAAATTTCATGCTGGGGTTCCTGAATGCTGCGCCTATCTTGGCGTGCAGCGGTGTCAGTCGGCAAGTTGTCGTTTCGCGACATGACGCCTGTTCGGGGCTTGGGCGGTCGCAATGATTGGTGCATGATGCAGGGTAAGGCACCGATCGAGAACACTTATGCTGGACGAGCTACTGCACCGGGTAAGCAATCACACGCCGCGCACGCTGGAGACCGACACGCGTTTCCCCGAGGCCGCTGTCTTGGTGCCGATTACTCGCAGTGACGAACCCGAACTTGTCCTCACCCTGCGCGCCAGCGGGCTCTCGACCCACGGCGGCGAAGTCGCCTTCCCCGGTGGACGACGCGATCCGGAAGACCCGGACCTGATTTTCACCGCCCTGCGTGAAGCCGAAGAGGAAATCGGCCTGCCGCCGGGACTGGTCGAAGTGATCGGTCCGCTCAGTCCGCTGATTTCCCTGCATGGCATCAAGGTCACGCCGTATGTCGGGGTGATTCCCGACTTTGTCGAATACCAGGCCAATGATGCCGAGATCGCTGCGGTGTTCAGCGTGCCGCTGGAGTTCTTCCGCAAGGATCCGCGCGAACACACCCACCGCATCGACTATCAGGGTCGCAGTTGGTACGTGCCGAGCTACCGTTACGGCGAATACAAGATCTGGGGGCTGACGGCGATCATGATCGTCGAGTTGATCAACCTGCTCTATGACGCCAAAATCAGCCTGCATCAGCCGCCCAAAAGCTTCATCCATACCTGAAGCCATCGCTCGAATGGCCAGCCATCGTGAGCCCTGAGGAAAACAAGATGAAATACCGCCTGGGCGACGCCCGTGTCGAAACCCATCCGCAGAGCTGGGTCGCCCCCAACGCCGTGCTGGTGGGCAAGGTCAAACTGGAAGAGGGCGCCAACGTCTGGTTCAACGCCGTGTTGCGCGGCGATAACGAACTGATCCTGATCGGCAAGAACAGCAACGTGCAGGACGGCACGGTGATGCACACCGACATGGGTTATCCGCTGACCATCGGCACCGGCGTGACCATCGGCCACAACGCCATGCTCCACGGCTGCACGGTCGGCGACTACAGCCTGATCGGCATCAACGCCGTGATTCTTAACGGCGCGAAAATCGGCAAGAACTGCATCATCGGCGCCAATTCGCTGATCGGCGAAGGCAAGGAAATTCCTGACGGCTCGCTGGTGATGGGCTCGCCGGGCAAGGTCGTGCGCGAACTCACCGAGCCGCAGAAGAAGATGCTCGAAGCCAGTGCCGCGCACTATGTGCATAACTCCCAGCGCTACGCGCGCGATCTGGTCGAGCAGGAAGAATGACAACCCCGGAAAGACCCGTCGCCTCGCCATGCGTGAGCATTTGCGCGCTGGATGAGGATGATATTTGTACCGGTTGCCAGCGTACTGTCGAGGAAATCACTCGCTGGAGCCGGATGACGAATGATGAACGCCGGGTTGTGCTCGGGCTCTGCCATGAGCGGGCGAAGGCCAGTGGCCTGGTCTGGATGATCGGCAAAACGCCAGGGCAATAACCGATTTGATTGGCGTCATCGAAGGGCTGAAGTAACCTGTGCGCCAAATTGACAGGTCACGCCCATGATTTTCCTCATCGCTTACATCAGCAGCGTCGTGCTGATCAACTTCGCCTTCTCCACCGCGCCGCACCTGGACATCATCTGGTCGGCCTGGGGCGGGCTGGTGTTCGTGCTGCGCGACATGGTGCAGATTCGCTTCGGCCACGGCGCGATCGTGGCGATGCTGGCGGCGCTGGTGCTGTCCTATGTCACGTCCGATCCGTCGATTGCGCTGGCCAGCGCCACGGCATTCGCGGTCTCGGAGTGCATTGACTGGCTGGTGTTCACCATCACCAAGCGCCCGCTGCGTGACCGCTTGTGGATCAGCTCGGCGCTGAGCATTCCCCTCGATACCTTCATCTTCTTCGGCATGATCGATCTGCTGACACCGCCGGTGATCATCACGGCCCTGGCCTCGAAGTTCGCCGGTGTCACCGCGGTCTGGCTGATCATGGCCTGGCGCGAACGCAAACAGGCTGTCGCCGGCTGAAGCCAAACCCTCAGGTTCATGTAAAATGCCGCGCTTTCTCCCCATGGAAAGCGCGTCTGGCGTTGCTTTCCTCGATGATCCGCTTCTTTGAGGACCTGAGATGACCCGTATCGGAACTCCATTGTCGCCGACCGCGACCCGCGTATTGCTGTGTGGCTGTGGTGAGTTGGGCAAGGAAGTGGTGATCGAACTGCAACGCCTGGGCGTTGAAGTGATCGCCGTTGACCGTTACGCCAATGCGCCGGCCATGCAGGTTGCGCATCGCAGCCACGTGATCAACATGCTCGACGGCGCCGCCCTGCGTGCCGTGATCGAAGCCGAGAAGCCGCACTTCATCGTGCCGGAAATCGAAGCCATCGCCACCGCCACCTTGGTCGAACTGGAAGCCGAAGGCTTCACCGTGATCCCGACCGCTCGCGCTGCGCAACTGACCATGAACCGCGAAGGCATCCGTCGCCTGGCCGCCGAAGAGCTGGACCTGCCGACTTCGCCATACCACTTCGCCGACACCTTCGAGGATTACAGCAAGGCCGTTCAGGACCTGGGTTTCCCGTGCGTCGTAAAACCGGTGATGAGCTCGTCGGGCAAGGGCCAGAGCCTACTGCGCAGCGCCGATGACGTGCAGAAAGCCTGGGATTACGCCCAAGAGGGCGGTCGCGCCGGCAAAGGTCGCGTGATCATCGAAGGCTTCATCGATTTCGACTACGAAATCACTCTGCTGACCGTGCGTCATGTCGGCGGCACGACTTTCTGTGCGCCGGTCGGTCACCGTCAGGAGAAGGGCGACTATCAGGAATCGTGGCAGCCACAGGCCATGAGTCCGGTGGCGCTGGCTGAATCCGAGCGCGTAGCCAAAGCCGTGACCGAAGCGTTGGGCGGCCGTGGCCTGTTCGGCGTCGAGCTGTTCATCAAAGGCGATCAGGTGTGGTTCAGCGAAGTGTCGCCGCGTCCGCACGACACCGGTCTGGTGACCCTGATTTCCCAGGACCTGTCGCAGTTCGCCCTGCACGCCCGGGCAATCCTCGGCCTGCCGGTGCCACTGATCCGTCAGTTCGGCCCATCGGCTTCGGCGGTGATTCTGGTGGAAGGTCAGTCGACCCAGACCGCATTCGCCAACCTCGGCGCTGCACTGAGCGAGCCGGATACCGCGCTGCGTCTGTTCGGCAAGCCTGAAGTCAATGGTCAGCGCCGCATGGGTGTTGCACTGGCCCGTGACGAGTCGATTGAAGCCGCTCGTGCCAAGGCGACCCGTGCTTCCCGGGCGGTCGTTGTAGAGCTGTAATCTCGCAACCTGATCGCTCCCGCATCGGGCGGGAGCGATCAGGGCATTTACGACACCTGATTCAAATCGTTATTGCGCGTTTCCTTCAGGCACAGCACAGCGATCAAGCTGAGCACCGCTGCCGCCGACACATACCCGCCGACGTAACTCAAACCACCCATCGCCACCAGTTTCTGCGCGAAGAACGGCGCCGCCGAGGCTCCGACAATCCCGCCGAGGTTGTAGGCTGCCGATGCGCCGGTATACCGCACGTGCGTCGGAAACAGCTCCGGTAGCAATGCGCCCATCGGGGCGAACGTTACGCCCATCAGAAACAGCTCGATGCACAGGAACAGCGCCACGCCCCAGGTCGATCCCTGAGTCAGCAGCGGCTCCATCAGAAACCCGGAGAGAATCGCCAGCACACCGCCGACGATCAGCACCGGCTTGCGCCCGTAACGGTCACTGGCCCAGGCTGACAACGGTGTCGCGGCTGCCATGAACAGTACTGCGAAGCACAGCAGTCCGAGGAATGTCTCGCGGCTATATCCCAATGTGGATACGCCGTAGCTCAGGGAGAACACGGTCGAGATGTAAAACAGCGCATAGCACACCACCATGGCGGCGGCGCCCAGCAACGTCGGTGCCCAGTACTGACTGAACAGCTCGACCAGCGGCACTTTCACTCGCTCCTGACGGGCGATGGCATTGGCGAACACCGGGGTTTCGTGGAGCTTGAGGCGCACGTACAAGCCGACCATCACCAGCGCCGCACTGAGCAGAAACGGAATCCGCCAGCCCCAGCTACGGAATTGTTCATCATTGAGCGTCATGGCCAGGGTCAGGAACAGGCCGTTGGCAGCCAGAAAGCCAATCGAAGGGCCGAGCTGCGGGAACATGCCGAACCACGCCCGTTTGCCTTTCGGGGCATTTTCGGTCGCCAGCAGCGCTGCGCCGCCCCATTCGCCACCCAATCCCAGGCCCTGACCGAAGCGCAGCACGCACAGCAGGATCGGCGCCCAGGCCCCGATGCTGTCGTAACCCGGCAGCACGCCGATCAGCGTGGTGCAGACACCCATCAGCAGCAGCGAAGCGACCAAAGTCGATTTGCGCCCGATCCGGTCGCCGAAGTGGCCGAACAGTGCCGAACCCAAAGGTCGGGCGAGGAAGGCGATGCCGAAGGTCAGGAACGCCGAGAGCATCTGCGCCGTGCCGGAGGTCTGCGGGAAGAACACCGGCCCGATCACCAGCGCAGCGGCGGTGGCGTAGACGTAGAAATCGTAGAACTCGATGGCCGTGCCGATGAAACTCGCCGTGGCCACGCGGGTGGCGGAGTTGGTCGGTTGGGCAGGCGTGGTGTCGCTGTAAGCGGTACTGGTCGTCATGCGGTGATCCCTGACAGTCATGAGCTCCGTTGGAGCGAATTATTATGGTCGAACACCCAGGGATGTGGGATGAGGCGCGATCGCTGCTTCAGGTAGGAACAGTCGTCGGTGTGGTGCGGATATTGCCGATGAACCGGCCGGAATTTGTCGGGTGCGGGGTAAGCACGCGGTTCGGCGGGGCTTGGGTAAGCTCCGCGATTATAGGAAGGTGGCTAACGATTGAACAAGGGGCTGTCTAGCGCGCCGTGGCCAGCGCCGGAACGGAAGAGGTGTGCCAGATCAGGACTTTGCTCACCCGGTTTTCCTCGGTTTCGAGAATCTCCAGCCGGTAGCGGCCGATCTTCAGGCAGACCGCGCTTTCCGGAATGGTTTCCAGCGCCTCGGTCACCAGGCCATTGAGGGTCCGGGGGCCGTCGCTGGGCAGGTGCCAGCCCAGGCATTTGTTCAGCTCGCGGATCGACGCCGCACCATCGATCACCATTCGGCCATCGGCCTGCGGGTGGATGTGCGGATTGTCGAGGCTGTGCTCGCTTTCGAATTCGCCGACGATCTCTTCGAGAATGTCCTCCAGGGTGACGATACCGAGGACTTCGCCGTACTCGTCCACCACCATGCCCAGACGCCGCTGCTGCTTGTGGAAGTTCAGCAGTTGCAGTTGCAGCGGGGTGCTTTCAGGGACGAAATACGGCTCGTAACTGGCCGCCAGCAAGGCTTCGCGGGTCAAGCTGCCATTGTCCAGCAGGTGGCGGATCTGCCGAGTGTTGAGCACCGCCTCGACCTGATTGATATCGCTGTGGAAGACCGGCAGGCGAGTGCGCCGGTTCTTGCGCAATTGCTCGATGATTTCTTCGATCGGATCGTCGAGGTTGATGCCGTCGACGTCACTGCGCGGCACCAGAATGTCGTTGACCGTGATGTTGTCCAGCGCATGGATGCCTGAAACCGGATGCGGACGCACCGGATGATCCGGATCGTCTTGACGCTCCGCCGGTACATCGTCTTCGCTCTGTTGCACCACCTGGGTCTTGCGGATGAACGGACGCATCAGCAAACCACTGATGCGGCTGAGCAGCCAGGCAAGTGGGTAAACGACCTTCAGCGGGACCGCCAGCAGCGTATTGCCGAACGACAACACCGCATCCGGATAACGCTGGGCGAGGGCGCGAGGGAAATAGTCGGCAAAAACCAGCAGCAGGGCGCCGGCGCCGAGACAAGCCGCCCAGGGGCCGTTTTCTTCACAGAGAAAGATTGCCAGCAGCGTGGCCAGAATGACGGCCAGGGCGCGGCACAGGGTATTGCAGAGGATCAGGCTGTCGAGCGGGAAGCTGAGCTTCGCCAGCGGCTTGTCGCTGGCGCGGGAGGCGGTACGTTGCGCGAGCAGGTGCTGTTGCGCCGCTTCAACGGCGGTAAACAGTCCCGACCAGAGAATCAGCAGGACAAATACCGCGAGCATCGGCCCTATGGGCAAACCGTCCATTTATGCCGCCCGTCAGATGTGCAGGATGTATTCACGAACCAATTTGCTGCCGAAATACGCGAGCATCAGCAGGCAGAAACCGGCGAGGGTCCAGCGGATTGCCTTGTGCCCGCGCCAGCCGAGGCGGTTACGGCCCCACAGCAGGACGCTGAACACGATCCAGGCCAGGCAGGCCAGCAGGGTTTTGTGCACCAGGTGCTGGGCAAACAGGTTCTCGACGAACAGCCAGCCGGAGATCAGCGACAGCGACAGCAAAGTCCAGCCAGCCCAGAGGAAACCGAACAACAGGCTTTCCATGGTTTGCAGCGGCGGGAAGTTCTTGATCAGTCCGGACGGGTGCTTGTGCTTGAGCTGGTGATCCTGCACCAGCAGCAACAAGGCCTGGAACACCGCGATGGTGAACATGCCGTAGGCGAGGATCGACAGCAGGATGTGCGCGAGGATGCCCGGTTCTTCATCGATCACCTGCACCGTGCCGGTCGGCGCGAACTGCGCCAGCAGCACCGTGATCGCACCCAGCGGGAACAGCAGCACAAGCAGGTTTTCCACCGGGATCCGCGAGCAGGCCAGCAGGGTCAGGGCGATGACAGCCGCAGCAATCAGGCTCGAGGCGCTGAAGAAATCCAGGCCCAGACCGATCGGCGTCAATAAATGGGTGAGCAGGCTGGCGCTGTGGGCCAGCACGGCGAGGACGCCGAGCGAGACCAGCAGGCGCTTGTTGGCCTTGGCGCCAGTGGCCAGGCGGGTGCCCTGATAGAGAGTCGCAGCGGCATAGAGAAGGGCGGCGGCGAGGGTGGTCAGCAAACTCGGTGACAAGGGGAGCATAAATCCTGTTAGGCAAGCCCGAAAGGGGCTGAGTTTGGCATAGAACCGCCATTGCACGAAAGACCGGCAAGCTGACAGCGAGGTGTCCGCCAGACGCAGTCTTCGCTATAATCCGCGACCTGCCCACGCCGCAGGCTCGCCGAGCACATGTTGATTCCGGTCTGGGCCGCCATTATCCCGGTCTACACAGGGCCTGAAAGGATCGCGCAATGTTTGAAAACTTAACCGACCGTCTCTCGCAGACGCTGCGCCATGTCACCGGCAAGGCGAAGCTGACCGAGGACAATATCAAAGACACCCTGCGCGAAGTGCGCATGGCGTTGCTCGAAGCCGACGTCGCCCTGCCGGTGGTCAAGGACTTCGTCAATTCGGTCAAGGAACGCGCTGTCGGCACCGAGGTGTCGCGCAGCCTGACGCCGGGCCAGGCGTTCGTGAAGATCGTCCAGGCCGAACTCGAAAGCCTGATGGGCGCGGCCAACGAAGACTTGAACCTGAGCGCCGTGCCGCCTGCCGTCATTCTGATGGCCGGTCTGCAGGGTGCGGGTAAAACCACCACCGCCGGCAAACTGGCGCGCTTCCTTAAAGAGCGCAAGAAGAAGTCGGTCATGGTCGTGTCGGCGGACATCTACCGTCCCGCTGCTATTAAACAGCTGGAAACCCTGGCCAACGACATCGGCGTGACGTTCTTCCCGTCCGACCTGAGCCAGAAGCCGGTCGACATCGCCAACGCGGCTATTAAAGAAGCAAAACTGAAATTCATCGACGTGGTCATCGTCGACACCGCCGGTCGTCTGCACATCGACGAAGAGATGATGGGCGAGATCAAGGCGCTGCACGCCGCGATCAATCCGGTTGAAACCCTGTTCGTGGTCGACGCCATGACCGGTCAGGACGCGGCCAACACGGCCAAGGCCTTCGGTGATGCGCTGCCGCTGACCGGTGTGATCCTGACCAAGGTCGACGGTGATGCCCGTGGCGGTGCCGCGCTGTCCGTTCGCGCAATCACCGGCAAGCCGATCAAGTTCATCGGTATGGGCGAGAAGAGCGAAGCGCTCGATCCGTTCCACCCGGAGCGTATCGCTTCGCGGATCCTCGGCATGGGCGACGTGCTCAGCCTGATCGAACAGGCTGAAGCGACCCTCGACAAGGACAAGGCCGACAAACTGGCCAAGAAGCTGAAGAAGGGCAAGGGCTTCGACCTCGAAGACTTCCGTGATCAGCTGCAGCAGATGAAGAACATGGGCGGCCTCGGCGGGCTCATGGACAAACTGCCGAACATCGGCGGCGTCAATCTCTCGCAAATGGGCAATGCCCAGAACGCTGCAGAGAAGCAGTTCAAGCAGATGGAAGCCATCATCAACTCCATGACCCCGGCCGAGCGCCGCGACCCTGAGCTGATCAGCGGTTCGCGCAAGCGCCGGATCGCCATGGGTTCCGGCACCCAGGTGCAGGACATCGGCCGCTTGATCAAGCAGCACAAGCAGATGCAGAAGATGATGAAGAAATTCTCCGCCAAGGGCGGAATGGCGAAAATGATGCGCGGCATGGGCGGTATGTTGCCCGGCGGCGGCATGCCAAAAATGTAAGGTGTCCCGTCTCACCCATTCTGCTCACTTATGGCGGCGTCTGATGCCCTCATGCTGCGTTGCCGCTCCTCGCCATAGCGGGCTATGACTCGTCGCGGCGCCTTGCTTGAGGGCATCAGCCACTCGCCAAAAGTGAGCGAAATGGATGAGGCGGGACACTAGAATCCGCGCCGGTCGTCGTACTGGCGCAGACCCTGCAAGGACGCAGGATCAACAGCAAACCCGCACTCGGCGGGAGCTGATCGGCCGTTTTGAACGACGGCCCCATATGCAAATCTGCACGGCATGCCATAGGCGCCGGAAAAAGTCATTTGCAAAAGTCCGGATATTCCTTAGAATATGCGGCCTTTCGGGCACCCATGCCCGCTGTGCATTTAGATTTGCAGCACCGACTACAGGAACGATGTTCACATGCTAACAATCCGTCTTGCCCTTGGCGGCTCCAAAAAGCGCCCGTTTTACCACCTGACCGTAACCGACTCCCGCAACCCGCGTGACGGTTCCCACAAAGAACAGGTTGGTTTCTTCAACCCTGTTGCACGTGGTCAGGAAGTTCGTCTGTCCGTGAACCAAGAGCGCGTTGCCTACTGGCTGAGCGTTGGTGCACAGCCTTCTGAGCGTGTTGCTCAGTTGCTGAAGGAATCTGCCAAGGCTGCAGCCTGAGCAGTATGAGCGCGACGCCAGAAAAAGCTGATGACCTGATCGTTGTCGGCAAGATTTTTTCGGTTCACGGCGTTCGCGGCGAGGTGAAGGTCTTTTCCTTTACCGATCCGATTGAAAACCTGTTGAACTACCGCAACTGGACGCTTCGGCGCGAAGGCGTGGTAAAGCAGGTCGAGCTGGTCAGCGGCCGATCCACTCAAAAGGATCTGGTTGCCAAGCTCAAAGGCCTCGACGATCGCGATGAAGCCCGTCTTCTGAGCGGTTACGAGATTTGCATCTCGCGAAGCCTTTTGCCCAACCTGACTGGCGACGAGTACTACTGGTACCAGTTGCAGGGTCTGAGTGTCATCAACCAGAACGAAGAATTCTTCGGCAAGGTTGATCACCTGTTGGAGACCGGCGCGAACGATGTATTGGTGGTCAAACCCTGCGTCGGCAGCCTGGATGATCGCGAGCGGTTGTTGCCCTATACGGAGCAATGCGTGCTGGCAATCGACCTGGAAGCAGGCGTGATGAGGGTGGAATGGGACGCGGACTTCTAAGCAATGGCCAGCCTGCGCGTAGACGTCATTACGCTGTTCCCCGAGATGTTCTCGGCCATCAGTGAGTACGGCATTACCAGTCGTGCGGTCAAACAGGGGCTCTTGCAGCTGACCTGTTGGAATCCGCGGGATTACACGACGGATCGGCATCACACTGTGGACGATCGCCCGTTTGGCGGTGGTCCGGGCATGGTGATGAAGATCAAGCCCCTGGAAGATGCTCTGGTTCAGGCCAAGGCAGCAGCCGGGGAGGCGGCGAAGGTGATTTACCTGTCCCCCCAAGGCCGTCAACTGACTCAGTCGGCGGTACGCGAACTGGCGAAATCGGATGCATTGATCCTGATTGCCGGTCGCTATGAAGGCATTGACGAGCGTTTTATTGATGCTCATGTCGATGAAGAGTGGTCGATTGGTGACTATGTGTTGTCTGGCGGCGAGCTGCCGGCCATGGTCATGATCGATGCGGTTACACGACTGCTGCCCGGAGCTTTAGGGCATGCGGATTCCGCTGAGGAAGATTCCTTTACGGATGGTCTGCTGGATTGCCCGCACTACACCCGACCTGAGGTGTATGCGGATCAGCGTGTTCCCGACGTGTTGCTGAGTGGCAATCACGCGCATATCCGGCGTTGGCGTTTACAGCAGTCCCTTGGTAGGACCTATGAACGACGCGCCGATCTTCTGGAAAGCCGCTCGCTTTCTGGAGAAGAGAAGAAGCTGCTCGAGGAATACATCCGCGAGCGGGACGATAGTTAACAACGTATCGATGGTAGATCAAACGATTTACCTTAGGAGCACAGCATGACCAACAAAATCATCCTTGCACTCGAAGCAGAGCAGATGACCAAAGAAATCCCTACCTTTGCCCCGGGCGACACCATCGTCGTTCAGGTGAAAGTGAAGGAAGGCGATCGTTCCCGTCTGCAAGCGTTCGAAGGCGTTGTAATCGCCAAGCGTAACCGCGGCGTGAACAGTGCGTTCACCGTTCGTAAAATCTCCAACGGTGTTGGCGTAGAACGTACTTTCCAGACCTACTCCCCGCAGATCGACAGCATGGCTGTTAAACGTCGCGGTGACGTACGTAAAGCCAAGCTGTACTACCTGCGCGACCTGTCGGGTAAAGCAGCTCGCATCAAGGAAAAACTGGCTTAAGTCCAGCTTCCGATGCAGAAAAAAGCAGCCTACGGGCTGCTTTTTTGTTGCCCGCAATTTATCCCCAGCATTCCGTTTCAGGCCTGACCCATGACCCCTCGCGAGCAAGAAATCGAACGTCGCACCGAACTCTCGGTGACCCGCGTGACCAAGGCGGTTTTCCCGCCGACCACCAACCACCACAACACCCTGTTCGGCGGCACGGCGCTGGCCTGGATGGACGAAGTGTCGTTCATCACTGCCACGCGCTTCTGCCGTTTGCCGCTGGTGACCGTGTCGACCGATCGCATCGACTTCAATCACGCGATCCTGGCAGGTTCCATCGTCGAGCTGGTCGGGCGGGTGATCAAGGTCGGCAACACCAGTCTCAAGGTCGAGGTGGAAGTGTTCGTCGAAAGCATGAGCTGTGACGGACGTGAGAAAGCCATTCACGGGCAGTTCAGCTTTGTTGCGATTGATGATGACAAGCGTCCGGTGCCGGTGCTGCCGGGTTTCGCGACCTGATTTAGCACCGAGCCGCGGCATTCGCGGGCAAGCCCGCTCCCACAGATTTTGTGTTGTCCGCTGATGTTGCGTTCGACACGGACACTGTGGGAGCGGGCTTGCCCGCGATTTGATCTGTCAGGCGCTGCCACTCTCCGGCTGAATCAGCGCCACCAGCGTCCACCCCGGCCCCGGCTTTAGCACGGTTTCCGGCGACACCACATGCACCCAGCCGCTGTCATCGCGCATGAACAGCAGGGTCGCGCGATTACCATGCAGCGCCCGGTAATCGTCCCAGCCAAACCCGTCCGTCAACGTCGTGCTGTACAGGTCGGCACCCTGACCCAGTTGGCTGGCGAGTCTGGCGTAAGTCAGCGCCTCGCTCCCCAGTTGATTGCCGCGATGTTCGAGGCTGGCGCGGTGCTTGTCGCTGCGACGGCTTTCCTGACCGCTGGCCAGCCCGAACAGGCGTTGATGGCCAAAGTCATGACGAAAGCGCATGGCTGCCAGCGTATTGAGTTCGCCCGACGGTGACAGCGCCAGCAAATGCCCCAGCCCGACCAGGTCCAGATGCGCATCGGCATGCTGCGAGGCCGGGTTGCCGAAGTAGGTCGGCAAGCCATCCATGCGCGCCGCGCGGATGTTTTCCCAACTTGAATCTGTCAGCAGCACCCGGCTGCCCAGCTGTTGCAGCGACTTGCCAAGCAGACGTGCAGGTCCGTTCGCCCCGACGATCAGGAAGCCACTGGGCGCCGGCTCTGCTACTTTCAACAGACGCGCCAGTGGCCGGGCAGTCGCGCTTTGCAGCACGACGGTGCCGATGATCACGGCGAAGGTCAGCGGTACCAGCAACAGCGCACCTTCATGGCCCGCTTCATCCAGGCGAATCGCAAAGATCGCCGAGACTGCCGCTGCGACGATCCCGCGCGGGGCAATCCAGCACAACAATGCGCGCTCCCGCCAACTCAGGCTGGAGCCTGCGGTACTCAGCACCACGTTCAGCGGTCGGGCGATCAACTGAATCACCAGCAACAGAATCAGCACCAGCGGTCCGAGACCGATCAACGCGTTCAGATCCAGTCGCGCCGCGAGCAAAATGAACAGCCCGGAAATCAGCAGCACGCTGAGGTTTTCCTTGAAGTGCAGGATGTGCCGCACGTCCACGCCCTTCATGTTCGCCAGCCACATGCCCATCAGCGTCACCGCCAGCAGCCCGGATTCGTGCATGACCTGGTTGGCGGCGATGAATATTCCCAGCACCGCGGCGAGCGATGCCAGATTGTGCAAATACTCTGGCAGCCATTGGCGCCGGATGATCGTGCCGAGCAGCCAGCCACCGGCGACGCCGAACGCGCTGCCGCAGACAATCACTCCGCCAAACGTCAGCAGGCTCTGTTCCAGACCATGACCTTCGGCCCGGGCGATGATGAAGCTGTAGACCACCACCGCGAGCAGCGCGCCAATCGGGTCGATCACAATCCCTTCCCAGCGCAGGATGTTGGCGATCGAAGCCTTTGGCCGCACCACCCGTAGCATCGGCACGATCACGGTCGGCCCGGTGACCAGGGTCAGGCTGCCGAACAGGATGGCGAGCAGCCAGTCGAAGCCCAGCAGCCAGTGGGTCGCGACCGCAATCACTACCCAGGTCGAGAGCGCTCCGATGGTGACCAGGCGATGCACGACGCTGCCAATCTCGCGCCATTCCGACAGGTGCAGGGTCAGGCTGCCTTCAAACAAAATCAGCGCTACCGCCAGCGACACCAGTGGCATCAGCAACGGACCGAACATTTCCTGCGGGTCGAGCCATCCCAGCACGGGGCCCGCCAGAATGCCGGTCAGCAGCAGAAACAGAATCGCCGGCAGCTTCAGGCGCCAGGCGAGCCATTGGCAGCCCAGCGCGGCGGCACCGATACCACCGAAAGCCAACAGAATTTGCTGCTCGTTCATTGAAGCTCCCTGTTCCTTGAAATAGCGGGCTATGAAAGACTAGCGGCCATTTCAACCGTTCACTCTTTATTTGCGCGCAGTGCCAAGCCTGCGTGTCTTGAGCGCCCATGCCTGCCATCGACCACCCACTGATCGACCAGTTTCTCGACGCCCTCTGGCTGGAAAAAGGTCTCTCCGACAACACTCGCGATGCCTACCGCAGCGATCTCGCGCTGTTCAATGGCTGGTTGCAGGAGAAAGGTCTCGAACTGATCAATGCCGGTCGCGAACTGATCCTCGATCACCTGGCCTGGCGTCTGGAACAGAACTACAAACCCCGTTCCACTGCGCGATTTCTCTCCGGTGTGCGTGGCTTTTATCGCTACCTGCTGCGGGAAAAACTGATTTCGGTCGATCCGACCTTGCGCGTGGATATGCCACAGCTCGGTCGGCCATTGCCCAAATCCCTGTCGGAAGCCGACGTCGAAGCCCTGCTGAAGGCGCCAGACCTCAGCGAAGCCATCGGCCAGCGCGATCGCGCCATGCTCGAAGTCTTGTATGCCTGCGGCCTGCGTGTCACCGAGCTGATCAGCCTGACCCTGGAACAGGTCAACCTGCGTCAGGGCGTGTTGCGGGTGATGGGCAAAGGCAGCAAGGAACGGCTGGTGCCGATGGGCGAGGAAGCGATTGTCTGGGTCGAACGCTACCTGCGCGATGGTCGCGGTGAACTGCTGGGCGGGCGCCCCAGTGATGTGCTGTTCCCCAGCCAGCGCGGCGAACAGATGACTCGGCAGACCTTCTGGCACCGCATCAAGCATCAGGCCAAGGTCGCCGGCATTGGTAAATCGCTGTCGCCGCACACCTTGCGTCACGCGTTTGCCACACACCTGCTCAACCATGGCGCCGACTTGCGGGTGGTGCAGATGCTGTTGGGCCACAGCGACCTGTCGACCACGCAGATCTACACTCACGTCGCCCGGGCGCGGTTGCAGGATCTGCATGCCAAACATCACCCGCGCGGCTGAGCGCCATTTGTCTTGCGACAGGCGCATTCGGCCACGGGAGCCTTATGTGGTAGGCTTTGCCGGTTTGCACGATGGGCGGTTATGACCCGGTGTTCCGGCACGGGCGTTCTGATCGTTCCATTTGTCCGCCTTCAGGAGTTCTCATGCGTCTGACCCAGATTTTCGCCGCCGCAGCCATTGCGTTGGTCAGCACCTTTGCCGTCGCCGATGACGCGGCCGACAAAGCGATTCGCCAAAGCCTGGAAAACCTCCAGCTCGACGTGCCGGTGGACACCATCACCGCCAGCCCGCTGCCGGGCCTGTATGAAGTCAAGCTCAAGGGCAGCCGCGTGCTCTACGCCAGCGCCGACGGCCAGTACATCGTTCAGGGCTACATGTTCCAGCTCAAGGACGGCAAACCGGTCAACCTGACCGAGAAGACCGAGCGCCTGGGCATTTCCAAACTGATCAATGCGATCCCGGTGGCCGAGACCGTGGTTTATCCGGCCGTGGGCGAAACCAAGTCGCACATCACCGTGTTCACCGACACCACTTGCCCGTACTGCCACAAGCTGCACGCCGAAGTGCCCGAGCTGAACAAGCGCGGCATCGAAGTGCGTTACGTGGCGTTCCCGCGTCAGGGCCTGGGCTCGCCGGGTGACGAACAGCTGCAAGCCGTGTGGTGCTCGAAAGACAAGAAAGCCGCCATGGACAAAATGGTCGATGGCAAGGAAATCAAGGCCGCCAAGTGCGAGAACCCGGTTTCCAAGCAGTTCGCCCTCGGTCAGTCGATCGGCGTGAACGGCACACCGGCCATCGTTTTGGCCGACGGACAAGTCATTCCGGGCTACCAGCCTGCGCCACAAGTCGCCAAACTGGCGCTGGGCGCGAAGTAATTCGCATCGTCACGCTCAGGCGTTGACGAGCGTGGTCCGGCGGCAGGATTGCCGGGCCATCAACAGAGAGCCGCGAACCTGCGGTTGTTTTCACGGCCGGCCTCGTGTCGGCCGTTTTATGGGGAGTTCACAGTGAAACCGGTCAAAGTAGGCATCTGTGGGTTAGGGACCGTCGGTGGCGGAACCTTCAACGTACTTCAGCGCAACGCCGAGGAAATTGCTCGTCGTGCCGGGCGTGGAATCGAAGTGGCACAAATTGCCATGCGCACGCCAAAGCCTCAGTTCCAGACGACCGGTATTGCGATTACCAACGATGTCTTCGAAGTGGCCACGAACCCTGAGATCGACATCGTCATAGAGCTGATGGGCGGCTACACCGTTGCCCGCGAGCTGGTACTCAAGGCCATCGAGAATGGCAAGCATGTGGTCACCGCGAACAAGGCTCTGATTGCCGTTCACGGTAATGAAATTTTCGCCAAGGCACGCGAGAAAGGCGTGATCGTGGCATTCGAAGCGGCGGTAGCCGGCGGCATTCCGGTGATCAAGGCGATCCGTGAAGGCCTGTCCGCCAACCGTATCAACTGGGTCGCCGGGATCATCAACGGCACCGGTAACTTCATCCTCACCGAAATGCGCGAGAAGGGGCGCACCTTCGAAGACGTGCTGGCCGAGGCGCAAGCGCTGGGCTACGCCGAAGCCGACCCGACCTTCGACGTCGAAGGCATCGACGCCGCGCACAAGCTGACGATCCTGGCATCGATCGCGTTCGGTATTCCGCTGCAGTTCGACAAGGCTTACACCGAAGGCATCACCAAGCTGACCACCGCCGACGTGAACTACGCCGAAGCGCTGGGCTACCGCATCAAGCACCTGGGCGTTGCACGCAGCACCGCCGCCGGTATCGAGCTGCGCGTACACCCGACGCTGATCCCGGCCGATCGTCTGATCGCCAACGTCAACGGCGTGATGAACGCGGTGATGGTCAACGGTGACGCTGCCGGTTCGACCCTGTTCTACGGCGCCGGCGCCGGCATGGAGCCGACTGCTTCGTCGGTGATCGCGGATCTGGTGGACGTGGTTCGCGCCATGACCTCCGACCCGGAGAACCGCGTGCCGCACCTGGCCTTCCAGCCGGACTCGCTGTCGGCCCATCCGATCCTGCCGATCGAAGCCTGCGAAAGCGCCTACTACCTGCGCATTCAGGCCAAGGACCACCCGGGCGTACTCGCTCAGGTGGCGAGCATCCTCTCGGAGCGCGGCATCAACATCGAGTCGATCATGCAGAAGGAAGTCGAGGAACACGACGGCCTGGTGCCGATGATCCTGCTGACCCATCGCGTGCTGGAACAGCACATCAACGATGCGATCGCCGCCCTCGAAGCGCTGGCGGGCGTGGTCGGTCCGGTTGTGCGGATCCGCGTCGAGCACTTGAACTAAGCCGATCTCCTTCACCGGTCCCGCCAGCGGGGCCGGTGTCGTGAACACTGTCCATTGGAGTCAGTCATGCGTTACATCAGTACCCGCGGCCAGGCACCGGCCCTGAATTTCGAAGATGTCCTGCTGGCCGGTCTTGCCACCGACGGCGGTCTGTACGTCCCGGAAAACCTGCCACGTTTCACCCAGGAAGAAATCGCTTCCTGGGCCGGCCTGCCGTACCACGAGCTGGCTTTCCGCGTCATGCGCCCGTTCGTTACCGGGAGCATTCCGGACGCCGATTTCAAAAAGATTCTTGAAGAAACCTACGGCGTGTTCGCCCACAACGCCGTGGCGCCGCTGCGTCAGCTGAACGGCAACGAATGGGTGCTGGAGCTGTTCCACGGCCCGACCCTGGCGTTCAAGGACTTCGCCCTGCAACTGCTCGGTCGTTTGCTCGACTACGTGCTGGAAAAGCGCGGCGAGCGCGTGGTCATCGTCGGCGCCACCTCCGGTGACACCGGTTCGGCCGCCATCGAGGGCTGCAAGCACTGCGAAAACGTCGACATCTTCATTCTGCACCCGCACAACCGCGTGTCTGAAGTGCAGCGTCGGCAGATGACCACCATCCTCGGTGAGAACATCCACAACATCGCCATCGAAGGCAACTTCGATGACTGCCAGGAAATGGTCAAGGCCAGCTTCGCCGACCAGAGCTTCCTCAAGGGCACCCGTCTGGTGGCAGTGAACTCGATCAACTGGGCGCGGATCATGGCCCAGATCGTTTACTACTTCCACGCAGCCCTGCAACTGGGCGGCCCGGCGCGTTCGGTGTCGTTCTCGGTGCCGACCGGCAACTTCGGCGACATCTTCGCCGGTTACCTGGCACGCAACATGGGCCTGCCGATCAACCAGTTGATCGTCGCCACCAACCGCAACGACATCCTGCACCGCTTCATGAGCGGCAACCAGTACGTCAAGGAAACCCTGCACGCCACGCTGTCGCCGTCGATGGACATCATGGTCTCGTCGAACTTCGAACGCCTGCTGTTCGACCTGCACGGTCGCAACGGCGCGGCGATTGCCGGGCTGATGGATTCGTTCAAGCAGGGCGGCGGTTTCAGCGTCGAACAGGAACGCTGGACCGAGGCGCGCAAACTGTTCGACTCGCTGGCCGTGGACGATGCGCAAACCTGCGAAACCATCGCCGAAGTCTACGAGCAGACCGGTGAAGTGCTGGATCCGCACACCGCCATCGGCGTGAAAGCCGCTCGCGAATGCCGCCGCAGCCTGGACATCCCGATGGTGATTCTGGGCACGGCGCATCCGGTCAAGTTCCCGGACGCGGTGGAGAAAGCCGGTGTAGGAAAAGCTCTCGAACTACCTACACATCTTTCTGATTTGTTTGAGAGAGAAGAGCGCTGCACTGTGCTGGCGAACGAGCTCAAAGCCGTGCAAGCCTTTGTCAGCCAGCATGGCAACCGCGGCAAGCCTCTTTAAGCCCGCAAAGCTGTCACATTTTGAAGCCCGTCTCCTGACGGGCTTTCTTGTTTTTGCATGCCACACTGCGCGCGTTTCGCCCACCAAGGACGGGCGAGTCGATGACGAAGGATGTGGCAATGCGGTTTTTTTCAGGATTGAAACCAGCTCTGTGCTGGTTGTTTTTATTGGGATGCTTCGGGTTGTCGCAGTGGATCGAAGCAGCCCATCTGACGAAGCATTCCGATGCGCTGGAGGCGGTTCAGCCCATCGAGCTGAATGAGCATGAGCGTCAGTGGATTCGAGATAACCCACGGGTGACCGTCGCCTCGGTGCAATACCCGTTGTATCTGTTTCAGGACGAGCATGGCCAGTGGAGCGGCTTGAACAACGATGTACTCAAGCACATCAGCGCCATGACCGGATTGCAGTTCGTTCATCAGGAATCGTTTTCCACCGACCACATGCTTGAACGGCTCCAGAGTGGCGTGGCCGACATCAGCACGACGTTGGCAATGAACGACGAGCGCAAGGCGTTTCTGGAGTTCAGTCACGCGTTTGGCGGTGCCGGGTGGGTGTTCGTCGGTCATTCGGGCGAGCCGGCAATACGGTCGCTCGAGATGCTGGCCAAGCGAGTCCTGGTGCTGCCGGCCCGACATGCGCTGGAGGACAGCATTCGACGTGACTACCCGTCGATCGAGATCCGCTCGGTCAAGACCTATGCCGAGGCCCGGGCGCTGGTCGAAAGCGGCGAGGCTTACGCCACTATCGAAAACGAGATCGGCGCGCAGCTGTTTCCCTCCGGCCTGCTCAGGGTCGGTGGTCTCGTCGAGGGCAAGTGGGAGGCCGACCATCTGGCGGTACGCAAGGGGCTACCCGAGCTTGTGAGCATCCTCAACAAAGCCTTGGGCGCTTTCTCGGCGGCCGAACTGCGTGCCATGCGCCTGAAGTGGCTGGACGGAGTATCACCTGCGCCGGCACCGTCGTTCCGCGCTCGGCTGATCGAGTGGGGATGCTGGGGGATGGGGGCACTCGGGTTGTTAGGCCTGCTTTCGCTGCTATGGAATCGTCGACTCGCTACTGAAATAAAACAGCGCAGGGAGGCTGAAAAGGGCCTGGGTGATCAACTGGCCTTTCAACACGCATTGATCGATGCGATGCCTGACCCTGTGTTCGTTCGCGATCTGCAGGGCCGGTTGATCATGTGCAACCGCAGTTATGAAGATGCGCTGTCGGTCCGGCTGGAGCAGGTGCAGGGCCGAATGCTGTTCGAATTCGATGCACTGCCACAGGCCACGGCATTGATGCTGCATGACGAATTCATGGCGCAACTGGGTACGCGTAAAACACGCTTCAGCAAGCGGCAACTGATGTTCAAGAGCGGCCCCCGTCAGATCTATCAATGGACGGTGCCGTTTTACAGTGTCGATGGAAAACTGCGCGGCCTGCTCGGGGGCTGGACGGACATCACCGAGCGGCGGAAGGAGAGCGGGTGTCGATGTCTGCATTAAAGATGGGAAAAGTCCTATAAAACGCGGCTACTTTTCTGATGGGAGGCTTAGGACGAACACCCTAGAGTGACAAGCCACTGCGGCGTGAATCCGCGATTGTCGTTCCAGAGGTCGTCCCATGCGCTCGCTCAAGATCCTGATTCTCGAACCCAACCCGTTCCAGTTGATGGCGTTGCACCAGATGCTCAACGCCATCGGTATCTACGATGTGCTGACCGCACCGTCGCTGGGTTCGGCAAAGCGTTCACTGGAGCGCCGCGGAACCGTCGACATCGCCGTGTGCAATCCACAGTTGCAGAGCGGCGACGGGTTGGCGCTGATCCGGCATCTGGCCGACCGGCAAGCAGCGCGGGCACTGATTATGGTGGGGGCTGTGGCGCCCGCCATGCTGGATGATCTGGAAGCCTTGCTGGGCGAGCACCGGATCACCTTGCTGGGCCGCCTTCACACGCCGGTCTCGGCGGTATTGATGAGGGCGTTGCTGGACACCTACATGACCATCCCTAGGCAATCCGTCGACGCTTGAGCCTTGTGGTTATTTTTCTGTCATCGTCACCATGCATGCTCCGATAGGCCGGTGACGCTCCGGGAGAGGCCGGCGACGAGCAGAACTTTCCTCTCGGGCCGGTTGTCATTTACTGTGAACACGCCCCAGACACTGTGTTTTCGGACTATTGAGTGGAGATCGAGATGGAAAGTATCAGTCTATTGCTCGGTGAGGCTCTGAGCCCGTATCAGGTGACGTTGACCCCTCGCGGTCGCCACGGCGAATGCCTGGTGACCTTGAAGAACGGCAGCGGCGCGATCGTGGTGGAGCGCGAATTCAATCAGGCGCAATTGAGCGACAAGCGCCAACTGACGGATGTGGTCGACGGCCTGCACCGTGACATCCTGATTGCAGAAGGCCGGCTGGAACCCTGTGTGATCGCCGCGTTGCGAAACGCAGCCCTCGACAAGCACCCGTCCCTCTGAAAACTGATTTTTCAATTGTGGGAACCTTCCTGCATCCCGATCAGTCAGACCCCGTAACAGCAGGATCAAGCATTGTGCTCCGGTGCTTGTCGCTTGCTGCTACGGGTCTTTGATACAGACCACGTTTAACCCCGAGTCGTCTCCCCACTTCTCGGGGTTTCTTTTTGCCCGGATTTCACTGCGCGGCCTGTTGCTGGAAGAAAATCCGCGCCTGTTCCAGATAATCCTGGCGCCGCTCGGGATCGAGCCAGTCGGCGTAGAGCTGGTTGAGGTGGTCGTGGGGCAGGGTGCGCAACAGTTGGTTGATCTCCGTGATCGCCTGCCGGCCCGCCGTGGTGTCGGTGCAGCCGACATGGCCCGACAGGTACTTGCCCGTGCCGCGAATCGGGAAGAACAGCAGTTCGTCTTCGGCGATCTCGGCCTGGCGCGCCTGGTAACGGATTTCCGGCCAGTAACCCAATACCACCTGCAAACGCCCCAGACGCTGCATCGACAGCAGGCTGCTGAGCGCATCGTTGCCGTAGTGGGGCGTCAGCGCGCCGCTCGGTGCCTGATGCAGCAATGTATCGATGTACTCGCCATAACTGCGTTCCGCCACCACTCCGACTTTTCGCTCGCCGTTGGCCAGAAACGCCGACAGATCGACTTCGTCCTCGACCAGAAACGGCTCCAGCACTTCGCGATCTCTCTGACGCACCACCAGACCATTGCTGACCGCGCGAAACGCGGGAATGGAGAACGCAATCCACTGGGCGCGTTCCTTGTTCCAGATCAGCGACGGATCGCAGGCGAAGGGATGTTCATGAAGCATTTGAATGCCACGGGCACGATTGACCCGCATCAAGGTGTGGTCGTATTGCGGCATGCCGGCAATCAGCATCGGCATCAATTGATCGATAACGCCCTGGCCCTTTTTCGGGCCTTCGAAGATCGTCAGCGGCGGCAGGTCGCGCAACAGCCAGATCAACGTCGGTTTGGCCTGCGCCCACGCCGGCAGCACCAGCAGAAATAGCAGGCCGAACAACCGCCAGGTCCACCAATGGTGGGCGCGGTTCGAGGCCGAGGGCATCAGGCGCTTCAGCTCAGATGGCTCCGTCTTCGCGCAGCCGGGCGATCTGCTTCTCGTCGTAGCCAAGATCGTGGAGTACCTGCGCATTATGTTCACCGAGCTGCGGTCCGACCCATTCGGACGTGCCGGGTGTATCAGAGAGTTTCGGCACGATGCCCGGCATCTTGAAGGGTTTGCCGTCCGGCAGTTTGGCGTGCAGGAACATTTCCCGGGCCAGGTACTGCGGATCGTTGAACATGTCTTCGGCGCTGAAGATCCGGCTGGCCGGCACTTCGGCCTGGTTCAGCAGATCCAGCACGGTTTGCAGCGGCAGCGAATTGACCCAGCGGTCGATGACACCGTACAACTCATCGCGGCGGGTGTCGCGCCCGTCGTTGCTGGCCAGCGCCGGGTCATTGGCCAGATCTTCACGGCCGATGATCAGCATGAAGCGCTTGAAGATCGCATCGCCGTTGGCGCCGATCTGCACGTGTTTGCCGTCGGCGCTGGTGTGGATCGACGAGGGTGTGATGCCCGGCATGATGTTGCCGGTGCGTTCACGAATGAAGCCGAACACATCGAACTCCGGCACCATGCTTTCCATCATGGCGAAGATCGCTTCGTACAGCGCCACATCGACCACTTGGCCGAGACCGCCGTTGACCTCGCGATGACGCAGGGCCATCAACGCGCCGATCACACCCCACAGGGCGGCGATCGAGTCGCCGATGGAAATCCCGGTACGCACTGGCGGGCGGTCTTCGAAACCGGTGATGTAGCGCAGGCCGCCCATGGATTCGCCGACCGCTCCGAACCCAGGCTGATCCTTCATCGGACCGGTCTGGCCGAAACCGGACAGGCGCACCATCACCAGTTTCGGGTTCAGTGCGTGCAGGATTTCCCAGCTCAGGCCGAGTTTTTCCAGGACGCCGGGGCGGAAGTTCTCGATCAGGATATCGGCTTCACCCAGCAGTTTTTTCAGGATCGCCAGGCCATCGGGATGTTTCAGGTTCAACGTCAGGGACTTTTTGTTGCGTGCCTGGACGAACCACCACAGCGAGGTGCCTTCGTACAACTTGCGCCATTTGCGCAACGGATCACCGCCGTCCGGCGACTCGATCTTGATCACTTCGGCGCCAAATTCGCCGCAGATGCGCGAAGCAAACGGCCCGGCAATCAAAGTACCCAATTCAATGACTTTCAGACCGCTGAGCGGTTTGTTGGCGAACGGCATGCGAGATCCTGTAGGACAAGGCTGAACGGATACAGCGTTTTAACATAGCCGGCTGTCAGTCGCGCAAGGTTGATCGCCATCAATTCGTGGATTGCCTACAGCATCGGTTAGACTTGCCGACTTTCCTCGTATCAAGAAGCCCGTTCATGGCCCAGCCGTCCACTACCTACAAATTCGAACTGAACCTCACCGATCTTGACCGCAGTGTCTACGAGAACGTGAAGCAGACCATCGCCCGTCACCCCTCGGAAACCGAAGAACGCATGACCGTACGCCTGTTGGCCTACGCGCTCTGGTACAACGAGCAGCTGTCGTTCGGTCGTGGTCTGTCGGACGTGGATGAACCTGCGCTGTGGGAAAAGAGCCTGGATGACCGTGTCCTGCACTGGATCGAAGTCGGCCAGCCAGATGCGGATCGCCTGACCTGGTGCTCCCGTCGCACCGAACGCACCAGCCTGCTGGCCTACGGCAGCCTGCGCGTCTGGGAAGGCAAGGTGATCCCGGCGATCAAAAATCTGAAGAACGTCAACATTGCCGCTGTTCCTCAGGAAGTGCTGGAAACCCTGGCCAAGGACATGCCTCGCGTCATCAAGTGGGACGTGATGATCAGCGAAGGCACGATCTTCGTCACTGATGATCGTGGCCAGCACGAAGTCCAGCTCACCTGGCTGCAAGGCGAGCGCGGCTAAGTCCGCGTTACTCCCGAAAAATCCCACGTATTCAAGAGAAGCCTCTGTCACCCCATGCGTATCGATCCTCGCCCGTTGCCCGCCACTCTGCCGTTTCTCGGTGAACTGCCACCGCTGCTGACCCGCCTGTATGCGGCGCGGGGCGTGCAGTCCGAGGCGGAGCTGGACAAGAGCCTGGCGCGGCTGATTCCGTTCCAGCAGCTCAAAGGGATCGATGCGGCGGTGGACCTTCTGGTGACGGCGCTGGAGCAGCGTCAGCGGATCCTGATCGTCGGAGACTTCGACGCCGACGGCGCGACGGCCAGCACCGTGGGCGTGCTCGGTTTGCGCCTGTTGGGCGCGGCGCACGTTGATTATCTGGTGCCGAACCGCTTCGAATACGGCTACGGCCTGACCCCGGAAATCGTCGAAGTCGCGATGACCCGCGAGCCGCAACTGTTGATCACCGTCGACAACGGTATTTCCAGCGTGGAAGGTGTGGCGGCTGCGAAACGTCACGGTCTGAAGGTCTTGATCACCGACCACCACTTGCCCGGCGATGAACTGCCGCAAGCCGATGCACTGGTCAATCCGAACCAGCCCGGCTGCGAGTTCCCGAGCAAGGCGCTGGCTGGGGTCGGGGTGATTTTCTATGTGTTGATGGCGTTGCGCGCGCGCCTGCGCAGCCTCGGCTGGTACGAGAGCAAGCCACAACCGAACATCGGCGAACTGCTGGATCTGGTGGCGTTGGGCAGCGTTGCCGACGTGGTGCCGCTGGATGCCAACAACCGGATTCTGGTGCACCAGGGCCTGGAACGAATTCGCGCCGGACGTGCGCGGCCGGGGATCAAGGCGATCCTTGAAGTGGCCAAGCGAGAGGCTTCGCGCATCACGTCTACCGACCTCGGTTTCATCGTCGGCCCGCGCCTGAACGCGGCGGGGCGTCTGGATGATATGAGCCTCGGGATTGAATGTCTGCTGACCCAGAATGCAGAACTGGCCCGTGAAATGGCCGCGCAACTGGACGGCATGAACCAGGATCGCAAATCCATCGAGCAAGGCATGCAGCGTGAAGCGCTGGCCCAACTCAAGGACTTGCCGGTCGAGTCGATGCCGTTTGGTCTTTGCCTGTTTGATCCGGAGTGGCACCAGGGTGTCATCGGTATTCTGGCGTCGCGGATGAAGGAGCGTTATTTCCGCCCGACCATCGCCTTCGCCGATGCTGGCGACGGTTTGCTCAAGGGCTCGGGGCGTTCGGTTCAAGGTTTCCATATTCGCGATGCGTTGAGCGTGGTCGCGGCGCAGCATCCGGATCTGATCGCCAAGTACGGCGGCCACGCGATGGCGGCCGGTCTGACCTTGCCGCAGGAGAATTTTCCGTTGTTTGCCGAGGCATTTGACGCCGAGGTACGTAGGCAGCTTCGCGAAGAAGACCTGACCGGGCGCCTGCTGTCGGACGGCACTTTGGCGGTCGAGGAATTTCATCTGGAACTGGCCCGCGCCCTGCGTCACGCCGGGCCGTGGGGCCAGCATTTCCCGGAGCCGTTGTTTCACGGCGTGTTCCAGTTGGTCGAGCAGCGAGTGGTCGGCGAGCGGCACCTGAAAGTGGTGCTGAAAACCGAATGCGGTTCGGTGAAGCTCGACGGTATCGCCTTCGGGATTGATCGCGATATCTGGCCGAACCCGACAATCAAATGGGTCGAACTGGCCTACAAACTCGATTTGAACGAGTTTCGCGGCAATGAGACCGTGCAACTGATGATCGCCCACATCGAACCGCGCTAAAGGTCGTTGCGCCCCTTACTGAAGGGGCGCAGGCATCTTCAATTGTGCTGTTTCATTTCTGAACCCTCCCTCATCCCCGGATGTCGTCTAGGCTCTAAGCACTGCTTGATTGGCCTTGTGACGTCTTGTCGAATTTTTTGCCCGCGGGGGCGGGTGCTGCACCTTTTTCCTGTCACTCGTCGACTTTTCAAACAGAACCCTGGAGCCTGCCCACTGATTTGAGAGGTGCCCCATGAGTCTGCTGCTTGAACCCTTTACCCTTCGCCAACTGACCCTGTCCAACCGTATCGCCGTGTCGCCCATGTGCCAGTATTCCAGCGTCGATGGCCTGGCCAACGACTGGCATCTGGTGCACCTCGGCAGCCGTGCCGTGGGGGGCGCTGGCCTGGTATTTACCGAAGCCACGGCGATCACGGCCGACGGGCGGATCACCGCCGAAGACCTGGGCCTGTGGAACGACGAACAGATCGCACCGCTGCAACGCATCACCCGTTTCATCAACGCTCAGGGCGCAGTGGCCGGCATTCAACTGGCCCACGCCGGGCGAAAGGCCAGCACCCATCGGCCGTGGATCGGCAAACATGGCAGCGTCAAACCGGATGACGGCGGCTGGACGCCGGTGGGTCCTTCGCCGATTGCCTTCGACCCGCAACATACCCAACCGAAACAACTTGATGAGAGTCAGATCGCCCAGGTCATTCAGGACTTCGTGGCAGCAGCCAAACGCGCGCTGACCGCCGGTTTCAGTGTGGTCGAGGTGCATGCGGCGCACGGTTATCTGTTGCACCAGTTTCTGTCGCCACTGAGTAATCAGCGCCGCGATCAATACGGTGGTTCGTTCGAAAATCGCATTCGTCTGGTGCTGCAAGTGACCGAGGCGGTACGCGCGGTGTGGCCGGAAGAACTGCCGGTGTTTGTGCGCCTGTCGGCTACCGATTGGGTCGAGGACGGCTGGAATCCGGATGAAACCGTGGAGCTGGCGCGACGCCTGAAAGCCTTGGGGGCTGATCTGATCGACGTGTCATCGGGCGGCACGGCGGTCAACGCCGAAATCCCTGTGGGTCCGGGTTATCAGACACGCTTCGCCGAGCGGGTACGCAAGGAGTCAGGCATTGCCACCGGCACCGTGGGCATGATTACCGAGCCGGCCCAGGCCGAGCACATCCTGCGGACCTGTCAGGCCGACATCATCTTCCTCGCCCGTGAACTGCTGCGTGATCCGTACTGGCCGCTGCATGCCGACGATGACCTGGGCGGACGCAAAGCGGTGTGGCCGGCGCAGTATCAACGTGCGACTCATCGGGATCAGCCGATTCACGAGTCTGATCTGCGGGATTGATTCCGACTGGTCGCAAAGCCTATAAAACCCGCCATTGAACCGGCGGGTTTTTTCTTGCCTGTCGTTTGGAATCGCAAAGGAATGGATCGCAATGTTGATCGAACGAGAGCTGACTGAATCGGACTTGCTGCTGCTGGCGCTGATCGACCGCAGTGAACTGGTCGAGGAGTGTTATCGCGTGGAAGACGGTGAGCTGGTTCTGTATCCGGCGCGTTTCGACATGCGCGGATGGCCCGAAGGGGAAGCGGAGGAAAATGCGCGGGTATTGGAAAAATGCTGGCGCAGCGGCGGGTGGCTACACGGACTATTCAATGGAGAGACGTTGGTGGCGGCGGTGGTTGTGGATAACCGGGTTATTCACAATCAGGGTTTGAAGATGCGGCAATTGAAGTTTTTGCACATCAGCCGTGCCTGGCGCGGGCAGGGATTGGGCGGGCGGTTGTTCGCCTTGGCTTGCGAGCATGGCCGGGAGGTCGGCGCCGGGGCGTTGTATGTCTCGGCAACCGAATCACGCAATACCGTGGAGTTCTATCAGCGCCAGGGTTGCCGGTTGTTGGAACAACCGGATCCCGAGCTGTTTGATCTTGAACCCCACGATATCCACTTGTACTGCCCGTTGACCTGACGGCTCAAAGCATCAAGGGTACTTGCGCTTGTCCGGCGCTGGCGGGAAGTACTGGTACAACCAGGTCTCGCTCAGCGTGCGGTCGTTGGTGCGGATGAACAGACGCAGTTCAACCGGCTCAACGCTGTCATTGGTCGGGTACCAGTCGAACAGGATCCGATAGCCCTTGATGTCATCCAGCACCAGCACGCTGAAATCCTGCACCTTGCCGTTGGAGCAAGTCACCACCGGTTCGATCCCGGTGCCCTGCGGCAGGCGATCCAGACCGCCACCGGTGAAGTCCACGGCAAAACGACGGGCCCAGACCGGCGGATAATGCTCGCCAGGTGCCCAGCCTTCAACAAATCCACCCATGCCCGAACGGGTCGCATGCACCCGCGCCAGCGGCGTGCCGACCGGCGGCAGGGCGCTCCAGTAGAGCTTGTAGCCATAGTTCAGCGAATCACCGGCAGCCACTGGCTTTTTCGGCGTCCAGAACGCAACGATGTTGTCGAGGGTCTCGCCGGTTGTAGGAATTTCCAGCAGATCGATAGAGCCTTCGCCCCAGGCGGTTGTAGGTTCTACCCACAGGCTCGGACGCTTGCTGTACCAGTCGACGGTGTCCTGATAGTTGGCGAATTCGTGGTCGGTCTGCACCAGACCGAAACCTTTCGGATCGGTGTCGGCGAAGGCGTTGAATTGCAGGGTCGCCGGGTTGTTCAGCGGGCGGCAGATCCACTCGCCGTTGCCGCGCCACATGGCGAGACGATCCGAGTCATGGATCTGCGGGTGAATGGTGTCGCACATCCGGCGCTCGTGGGTGCCGCAGCTGAACATGCTGGTCATCGGGGCGATGCCCAGTTGTTCGATGGCGGTGCGGGCGTTGATGTGAGCATCGACTTCCATCACAACGCGCTCGGCCTGGCAATCGATGTCGAAGCGATAGGCGCCGGTCGCGCTCGGCGAGTCGAGCAGGGCGTAGACCACAAAGCGGGTTGCGTTCTGATCCGGAGTTTCGAACCAGAACTTGGTGAAATCAGGGAATTCTTCGCGTTTCTTGGCGTAGGTGTCGACCGCCAGGCCACGGGCGGAGAGGCCATATTGGCCAGTGGCATCCACCGCGCGGAAGTAGCTGGCGCCGAGGAACGACACCACGTCATGCCGGTCCAGTTCCGGCGCCTTAAACAGCTTGAAACCGGCAAAACCCAGGTCGCCCTTGAGCTGCTGGGTGTCGACCGAAGTGTTTTCATAGTTGAACAGCTGAGGGCGGAAATGCACCTCGCGGGCCGTGCGGGTCTTCGGATCGACGCTGTACATGCGCACCGGCTGACGGAAACCCATGCCGACGTGGAAGAACTGCACATCGAGCTGACCCTTGTTCTCCTTCCACAGCGAATGCTCGCCGTCGTAGCGGATCGCATTGAAGTTCTGCGGGGTCATGGTCGCCAGGGTCGGCGGCAGCACCTGTTTGGTGTCCTGATACGCGCTGCCGGCCAGTTGCTTGGCCTGGCGCTTCAGCGTCTCGAAGTCGAAGGCCTGGGCTTCACCGTCGGCGGCACCGCCAGAGGCGGCCCAGGCGCGTGCGGCAAGCAGGCCGGAGGCGGAAAGGCCGGTGTAAGCCGCAATGGCCATGGACGCTTTGAGCAAATTCCTGCGGTGCATAGATACAACCTGTCGTGGACAATCCCGCGCCGTTCCTGGCACGTACTGGATCAGAAATTACGGTTCGGACAAGCCTTCGGCCAAACGCTACGGACTAGTAACAGATGCCCGATAGCTTAATCCGTTCGCTGATTTTGCAAAATTCATTGATAGCACGACGACAGCGTCTCAATGAAACAAGACGTTACGGTTACTTATCCCACAGCCTTTTCTGATTTATAGGGCATATCTGCTTTTTTCGACTAATTACTCTAAAAACAGCTTTTCAGCGCCGATTTAATTTCTATTCTATGGGCATCGCCGGTCACGACCCATCCGACCGGCAGGGCTCAAATCGCTGCTTAAAGGAGCAGGGCGATGCGGTTTTCGAAAATTTCTGACGTACTGGAAAAGGACATCGTCCATGACAAAAGGACAAGGCATCACCGAAATGTTGGGCATCTTTCCCTGCCTCACCAACGTCCGGCGAAGACGCCGGCTCAGTCCTGACGAGCTGAAACTGGTGGAGCGTTACCGGGAGTTGTCGGAAAGCGACCGGATTGCGATGAGGTATCTGGTGGATGCGATGAGGAGTGTTTCGCGGTTTTGAAGTTGTCTAGTCCTGAAATAGGTTTACACCTGTTTCAGCCTCAAAACGCCCGATGCACCGCATCGGGCGTTTTGTATTTCAGCGACAGATGAGGCCGCTCGTTGTTATAGATCTGCACCGACTCGTCCACCATCCGGATGGCCTCTGCAAAATTTTTGGGGCGATGCAGCAATAACTCGTTTTTCAAAATCCCGTTCACACGCTCAGCCAACGCGTTTTGGTAGCAGTCGTAGCCATCGGTCATTGAGCAGGTGATGCCGTATTTGGCATGCAGCCGCTGATAAAGCTCGGAGCAGTATTGGACGCCTCTATCCGAGTGATGCACCAAACATTGCTTCGTTGTCCGCTGCTTGAGGGCTTTGTTGAACGCCTGGATCACCGATTCGGTGTGCAAGCTTTCATGGACATGGTGCCCTACGATTTTTCGGGAGTACGCATCGGTGATCAAACTCAGATAAGCCACACCCGTTTGCGTCGGTAAGTAGGTGATGTCCGCAACCCATACTTGCTCTGGCGCCTTGGCAACTACCTGAATCGGCCCATCTTTAAGCAGGTTTGGGTGCCGGCGAAAGCGATGATGGCTATCTGTCGTTTTGTGGTAGGCCCGTCTGCGGGGAACCAGCTCGCGCCGATCTCGCAAGATATCGAATAACCGGTCTCGACCGACCTTTACGGACACTTCTGGCTCAGTGTGCATCAGATTGTGAAGTTTTCGGGTGCCAAGGCGCGGTTGCCTAAGTCGTTTCTCCCTCACGAATCCCATCACTTCCTGGGCATGACGGGCCCGGGCATCACACGCCCGGTTGCGCTTGTAATAAGCCTGACGGGAAATCCCCATGAACTGGCAAGCCCGACTAATGCTCAGGTCTTGGATCTGCCCTTGGGAGAGGACTTGCCGGATCGCTTTTTTACGACAGAAACACCGAAGTCGTTCTTTAAAACATCAACGACAGCTTCGAAAAACTGAGCTTTCTGGTTGGCTTGGGCCAGCTTTTCTTCAAGCTCTTTGATTCGCTGTTCGGGTGTCAGTGGTTTATCGGGCTCATCCATGGAACGGGGTCTCTTGGAGCGAATGGACGCGCCTTGACTCCAGTCCTGCCGACCATGCCTGCGTAACCAGTTCAGTACGGTCGATTTACCCTGAATGCCATAGCGCTCTTGAGCCTCTTTATAACTCAACTCGCCTTTTTTCGACCTGATCGACGACCGACAATTTAAAGGTCCGCGTGTAATCACGCTGACTGCGCCTTTTTCCTGAATTCATTACTCCCTCCTGAGAATGGGTCAGAAGGTGTAAACCTTATTCAGGACGAGACAAGTGAAAAACCAAAGGGGCGGACTGTGAAGTCCGCCCCTTTTTCATTCTTGAGACTTACCGGGGATGCTGCAGTTGCATCAACCCCTTCGACCAGTTGGGTGGCGAACCGAGTGGCGTTCGAAGTCGGGATACTTCCCGTCAACACGGCAAAACCGGAAGGCCCGCACCACGTGGCTCGCCATAACGCAGAACTGAGGTTCGGAAAAACCACAGTTCAATGAAGGGCAAACACCGTATTGACAGATTTCCGGCTTCGACCTCAGCTACTAATTGGGCTGCAACGGGACAAAGCCTATCGGTCAGGCGCTAGCGGTGCCAGGTCTACTCTGACGACGCTGGTTGTAGGAATTGAAGATCTTTCTCGTAAGCAACATCTGTAGGAATTTCCTGTTTTTGCATGTCCTGCAGAGAGGCAGCCCCTAAGCCGCAGTTTTTCCTTTATTTATTCGGATTCCAGGAATGAACTGCAGGTTTTCTACATGCTAATCGAATTTTCGGTTTCCAATTACCGCTCGTTTCGGGATAGGCAAACCCTGTCCATGGCGGCCACTCCTCGTCTGAGCAAATCGCGTAATACCTTCAAGCCTCCCATCACTGCTGAAAGACTCCCTGATTTATTGAAGGTCGCGGCAATCTACGGCCCGAACGCTGCCGGGAAATCTTCATTGATCCGCGCAATGGGGATCGTGGGACGCTTGATGGCAATTCCTTCGGGATCAAATGACGATGCACTGCCGGTTTCACCCTTCCGGTTTGACCGGGCTTTGAATGATGCCCCCAGCTTCTTTGAGTACGACTTTATACAAGCCGGGCTGCGTTATCGGTTCGTGCTCGGACTGACTGCCCAGCGGGTTGTTCAAGAGCAATTGATCGTCTATCCAAAAGGAAAGGAAACCCAGCTCTATCGGCGCCAGTTTGATGCCGAGGGCGAACACTATGTGTTTGGTAAAACCCTTGAGGGTGGCAAGGAAGTACACAATGCCTGGCGTCGATTAACCAGTCCGAAGATGTTGTTTATCGCGCAAGCCGTTGCCAATAGCAGCGAAGAGTTGAGCCAGTTGCGCTTACCGTTCAGTTGGTTTCAAACCGGGTTGCTGGTAGTGGAACAGAACAACATGCTTGGTTTGTCCACAGCGTCGATTCGGTTTCTGAAAATGGTCAAGAACCATACGAGTGATCTTCGCGACTTTCTCAAGGCTCTGGATATTCCTGTATCGGCCATTCAACTCAACGCGGACGAAGACATAGCGACCTCGGGCAATGGAAAACTGACCTTGAAAGAGTTTTTCGCGGCGGCGCAAAAGGACAAGCTGACCCTTACGCATTCCAGTGTCTCAGGTGACGCCGAATTCGATTTTTCTGAAGAGTCGTGTGGCACAAAGAATCTGATCGGCTTCTGGCTACCCTGGTTCATGATGAATCAGGCCGGGGGTAGCGGGGTTTTGTGTGTCGATGAACTGGACAGCAGCCTTCATCCTGAAATCGTGGCTGACTTGATTGGCAAGCACTTGAGCAGTGGTCTGGACACTCAGTTGATCTTTACCACTCACGACACGCATTTGATGAATGAAAAGATTCTCAGGCGGGATCAGTTCTGGATCACCGAACGCGATGCCCACGGCGCTACCTGCCTGTTTTCCGTGCACGATTTTGAGGGACGGGAAAGTGAGGATGTCGAGAAACGCTATTTCGAAGGCCGCTATCGCGGATTGCCGCTGATAAGGCGGGATTGAGAATGGTGGGCTCGAACAGGTCGTTTGATCGAAAGGGTTCACGTTTCAAGGCGCAGCCGAAAGTGTTGGTCTTGTGTGAGGACAGTAAGTCAGGGAAGCGTTATCTGGAGGAGGCCGCGTTTTATTTTCGGGCCAAGGCACAAGTTGAAATCGTCCATTGCGGTATTACGCATCCGAGCGGGATAGTCGAGCGCGCGGTTGTGCGACAAAAGCAGTTCGACAAAGTGTTCTGTGTGTTGGATCGTGATACTCACTTGTGCTTCGAGCGGGCACTGAATGTTGCGAGGTCTCATCCCAGGATCACAGTCATCGCCTCGTATCCATGTTTTGAGTTTTGGCTTCTGCTGCACTTTGGTTTCAATCGAAAGCCTTTCAGGGCGGTCGGGAAAAACTCTCCGGGTGATCTGGTTACCAAAAGCCTGAGAGCGAAGCCCGGCATGTTTAGATATGAAAAGGGAAGGGACATCAGCTATTTCACTCAACTGCTTGGAGAACCATTCAATGTGGCGAGAACGCTGGCACCGAAAATTCTTGAGGATGTTTCTGTCAGTGGTGAGCCCAACCCAAGTAGCGAGATCCATTTACTCATGGATGAGTTTGAAGCTCTCTCCAAACCCCAATTGATCTAGTCATGCGAACCATGCCCGCATCCCTGCGGGCAGGTTGTGCTCTGTTACCGACCCACCTTCCACGCATCCCCAGCCGGCGCCTTCCCATGGTCATACGGCTTGCCAATCCACATGTACACCAACCCCAGCCCAATAACGATCGCCGTGCTCAGCACCATCGCGTAGTTGATGTACCACGCGGCATCCGGCGTGCGTGGCCAGGCCATGTTGATGATTGCGCCGACACCGTAGACCAGCGCGCCGATGTTCACCGGCCAGCCCCAGGCGCCGAGGGTGAATTTGCCGCTGGGTTTCCAGCCTTTGCTGCGGGCGTACAGGGCGGCGAGGACGATCATTTGAAACGCGAGGTAGATGCCGATGGCGGCGAAGCTGACGATGGTGGCCACGGCGTCTTGCAGGAAGAAGCCGAGGGCGATGATCAGGCCGGGCAGGACGCCGGACACGAACAGCGCAGCAACTGGCACTTGGGTCGTAGGAGAAATCTTTTTCAGCAGTCGGCTGCCGATGACCATTTCATCGCGAGCGTAGGAATACAGCAGACGACTCGCCGCCGCTTGCAGGCTGATGACGCAGGAGATGAAGGAAATCATCACCACGCCCATCACCACTTTCGAGCCGACCGGGCCGAAGGCGTTGTTGAGGATGGTGGTGACCGGGTCTTTGTCGGTGCCGTTGATCACCGCTTGCATGTCCGGCACGGCGAGGATCAGCGCCAGGCAAGCGAACATCGCTGCGATGCCGCCGATGTAGATGGTCATGCGCATGGCCACCGGGATTTTCTTGCTCGGGTTCGGGGTTTCTTCGGCCACATCGCCGCAGGCCTCGAAGCCGTAGTAGAGGAACATCCCCGCCAGCGACGCGGTGAGGAACGCCGGCAGGTAGGAGCCGTTGACGCTGATGTCGAAGGTGTTGAACAGCACGCTGATCGGCTGGTGACGCTCGAAAATCAGCAGGTACACGCCGACGATCACCGCGCCCACCAGTTCGCAGAGGAAGCCGAACATGGCGATCCGCGCCAGCACTTTGGTGCCGCTGAGGTTCACCAGCGTGGCGAACAGCGTCAGCACCAGGGCGATGACGATGTTGGTGTTGTTGCTCGGCTCAAAACCCAGCATAGCCGCGAGGTACGGGCCGGCGCCGACCGCAACGGCGGCGATGGTCACGCACAGGGCGATGGAGTAGATCCAGCCGACCATCCACGCCCATTTCTTGCCCACCAGACGCCGCGCCCACGGGTAGACCCCCCCGGAAATCGGGAACTGCGAAACCACTTCGCCGAAGATCAGGCACACCAGCAATTGCCCGCAACCGACCAGCAAATAGGCCCAGAACATCGGTGGCCCGCCGGCGGCCAGGCACAGGCCGAACAGGGTATAAACCCCTACAACCGGTGACAGATAAGTGAAGCCCAGCGCGAAGTTTTCCCACAGGCTCATGCTGCGGTTGAAGTTGGAGGTGTAGCCCAGTTGGCGCAGTTGTTCGGCATCGCTGTCGGCAACGGCGGCTGAGAGATCGGGTGATGCACTCATGTGTGTTTGCTCCGTGAAATCGGCAGATTTCGGATGGCCGAAACCGTGGCGGGGCCGTGAAGGCGCCGCCCGGATCGGTAGTTATTGTTTTGAATGCCTGGTGATGCGGATGACCGGTTTCTGCCTTGAAGCCGGGGGATGCCTTTAGTGCTTGAACATCACATGCCGAACCGTGGTGTAGTCCTCCAGCCCGTACATGGACATGTCCTTGCCGTAGCCGGACAGTTTCTGACCGCCATGAGGCATTTCGCTGACAAGCATGAAGTGCGTATTCACCCAGGTGCAGCCGTACTGCAACCGAGCGGACAGGCGATGGGCGCGTCCTACATCCGCCGTCCACACCGAGGACGCCAGGCCGTAGTCCGAATCGTTGGCCCACTCCAGCGCCTGGGCTTCATCGGTGAACTTGGTCACCGACACCACCGGCCCGAACACTTCGCGACGGACGATTTCGTCGTCCTGCTGGGCGTCGGCCAGCACGGTTGGTTCGAAGAAGAAACCGTTGCCGTCCACAGCCTTGCCGCCAGTGATCAAACGAATGTGCGGTTGCGCCACAGCGCGTTCGACAAACCCGGCCACGCGGTCGCGATGCTGGGCGGTAATCAGCGGCCCCAGTTCGGTCGACGGATCATCCTGCAAGCCGTATTTGATACTGCTGACCGCCGCGCCGAGTTTCTCGACGAACTTGTCGTAGATGCCTTGCTGCGCGTAGATCCGGCACGCGGCGGTGCAGTCCTGGCCGGCGTTGTAGAAACCGAAGGTGCGAATGCCCTCGACCGCCGCGTCGATGTCGGCGTCGTCGAAGATGATCACCGGGGCCTTGCCGCCCAGTTCCATGTGCATGCGTTTGACGCTGTCGGCGGTGCTGGAAATGATGTTCGAACCAGTGGCGATGGAGCCGGTCAGCGACACCATGCGCACTTTCGGATGGGTCACCAGTGGACTGCCTACGCTCGGCCCACGCCCGAACACCAGATTGAGTACGCCGGCCGGGAAAATATCCGACGCCAGTTCGGCCAGGCGCAACGCGGTCAGCGGGGTTTGTTCCGACGGCTTGAGCACCACGGTATTACCGGCGGCGAGGGCCGGGGCGATTTTCCAGGCGACCATCATCAGCGGGTAGTTCCACGGCGCGATGGAGGCGATCACGCCCACCGGGTCGCGGCGGATCATCGAAGTGTGGCCGGGCAGGTATTCGCCACCGGCCGAACCGCTCATGCAACGGCTGGCGCCGGCGAAGAAACGGAACACATCGGCAATCGCCGGAATCTCGTCGTTCAGCGCGGCGCTGTAGGGTTTGCCGCAGTTGTCCGATTCCAGTTTCGCCAGCTCTTCGCCGTGGGCTTCGATGGCGTCGGCGAGTTTGAGTAGCAGCAGCGAACGGTCTTTCGGCGTGGTCTGCGACCATTCGGCGAAGGCACTGTCGGCAGCGCGCACGGCGGCATCGACCTGGGCTTCGGTGGCCTCGTTGATTTCCACCAGCACTTCGCCGCGCGCCGGATTGAGCACCGGTTGCGCGGGGCCTTCGCCGTTGACCAGTTGGCCGTTGATCAAGAGTTTGGTTTGCATGTTGTTGTCCTCTTTCTACTGCAAATTCAGGGTGGGGAAGGTCAGGGAAATCATTTGCCGCCGCTGCCGGCCACGCTCTCGCCACCCCGGGTCAGGTAGTAGGCGCCGAGGATCGGCAGCATGGTCACCAGCATCACGAGCATCGCCACGACGTTGGTCACCGGCACATCCCGTGGGCGGCTCAACTGGTTGAGCAACCACAGCGGCAAGGTGCGTTCATGGCCGGCGGTGAAAGTGGTGACGATGATTTCGTCGAACGACAGCGCAAACGCGAGCATGCCGCCGGCGAGCAACGCCGAACCGAGGTTCGGCAGGATGATGTAACGGAAGGTCTGCCAGCCGTCGGCGCCGAGGTCCATCGACGCCTCGATCAGGCTGTGCGAGGTACGGCGCAAACGGGCGATGACGTTGTTGTAGACGATCACCACGCAGAAGGTCGCGTGGCCGACGATGATGGTGAACATCCCCGGCTCGATGCCCAACGTCTTGAAGGTCGCCAGCAGCGCGATCCCGGTGATGATCCCCGGCAGTGCAATCGGCAGGATGAGCATCAGTGAAATGCCCTGTTTGCCGAAGAAGTCCCGGCGGTACAGCGCCGCCGAAGCGAGGGTGCCGAGCACCATCGCAATCAGCGTGGCGATGGCCGCAATCTGCAACGACAGCTTGATCGCTTCCAGCACGTCCGGCCGGGAAAACGCCACGCTGAACCAGTGCAGCGTGAAGCCTTTCGGTGGAAAGCTGAACGCCGCGTCTTCGGTGTTGAAGGCGTAGAGGAAGATGATCAGGATCGGGAAGTGCAGAAACACCAACCCGCCCCAGGCTGCAATGCGCAAACCTAATGACGCGCGCTCAGAGTGCATCGAAGGCCCCCAGTCGTTTGACGATGGACAGGTAGATAGCGATCAGTACGATCGGCACCAGCGTGAACGCCGCAGCCATTGGCATGTTGCCGATTGCACCTTGCTGCGCGTAGACCATGCTGCCGACGAAGTAGCCCGGCGGGCCCACCAGTTGCGGCACGATGAAGTCGCCCAAGGTCAGCGAAAAGGTGAAGATCGAGCCTGCGGCAATCCCCGGCACCGACAGCGGCAGAATCACCTGCATGAAGGTCTGGCGCGGCTTGGCCCCGAGGTCGGCGGAGGCTTGCAGCAACGACGGCGGCAGGCGTTCCAGCGAGGCCTGGATCGGCAGGATCATGAACGGCAGCCAGATGTAGACGAACACCATGAACCGGCCCAGATGCGAGGTCGACAAGGTGCTGCCGCCGACCCCGGGAATCCCCAGAATGAACTGCAGAACCGGCTCCAGCCCCAGGTGCTGAACGAACCACTGCGCGACGCCGCCCTTGGCCAGCAGCAGCGTCCAGGCGTAGGCCTTGACGATGTAACTGGCCCACATCGGCATCATCACCGCGATGTAGAAAAACGCCTTGGTCTTGCCGGTGGTGTAGCGCGCCATGTAGTAGGCAATCGGGAACGCGACGATGGCGCTGGCGATCGACACCACGACGGCCATGCTCAGGGTGCGCAGGATGATGTCGAAGTTCGACGGCTGGAACAGTGCGGCGAAATTGGCCAGGGTCAGGTCGGGAGTGACCGCCATGGTGAAGTCGTCGAAGGTGTAGAAACCTTGCCACAGCAGCATCAGCAGCGAGCCGAGATAGATCGCGCCGAACCACAGCAGCGGCGGTATCAGCAGCATCGACAGATACAGGTTCGGCTTGCGATAGAGCAGGTTGGAAAACCTGCGCAACGGCGCCGATTGAGGGAGGGCGAGGGCGGTCATGTCACACCCCGCTCGCAACGGTGTCGTGCAGCGGAATCATCGCTTCCCGCGCCCAGCGAGCGCTGATGCGCTGACCGGTCTGGTGCTGCGCGCTGCTGTCGATCCATTGATTGTTGGCCTGGCTGATGCTCAGGGTCTGGCCGTTTTCCAGGGTCAGTTCATAGCGCGTGGCGCTGCCCTGATACTGGATGTCGTGGAGCAGGCCGGTGACTTCGATCTCATGGCTGGCCAACGGGCCTTCGGCGAACCGCACGTGTTCCGGGCGGATCGAAAACGGCTGCGGGTGGCCGCTGAGCTGGCGCGCCAGATCGCCGCGAATCACGTTCGAAGTGCCGACGAATTCAGCGACGAAGGTGGTGGTGGGTTTCATGTACAGATTGCGCGGGGTGTCGACCTGTTCGATACGACCCTTGTTGAACACGGCCACGCGGTCGGACATCGACAGCGCTTCAGTCTGATCGTGGGTGACGAAGATGAATGTGATGCCGAGCTGGCGTTGCAGCTTTTTCAGTTCGCTCTGCATCTGTTCCCGCAGCTTCAGGTCGAGAGCGCCCAACGGCTCATCAAGCAACAGCACTCGCGGGCGATTGACCAGCGCGCGGGCGAGGGCGACACGTTGGCGCTGACCGCCGGACAACTGCACCGGTTTACGGGCGCCGTAGCCGCCGAGGGCGACCATGTCCAACGCTTCTTCGGCGCGCTTGTGGCGCTCGGTCTTGTTCACGCCTTTGACCTTCAGGCCGTAGGCGACGTTGTCCAGCACGTTCATGTGCGGGAACAGCGCGTAATCCTGAAACACCGTGTTTACGTCGCGTTGATAGGGCGGCAGACCGGCGGCTTCGGCGCCGTGAATGCGGATCGAGCCCGCGCTCGGTTGCTCGAACCCGGCGATCAGGCGCAGGCACGTGGTCTTGCCCGAACCGGAGGGGCCGAGCATGGAAAAGAACTCGCCGTCCTGGATGTCGATGGAAACCCGGTCAACGGCTTTCACTTCGCCGAACTGCCGGGAAACGTTGGTGAACTGGACTGCAAGCGTCATGATGCGGTGCTCCAAAAAGGCGAGGGCCGTCGCAGCGGCCCTGCCTGGACTTCTGAAAAACAGTATTCGAATTGATCGTTCCCACGCTCTGCGTGGGAATGCAGCCCGTGACGCTCTGCGTCAGCTCATGCGAATGGACGCGGAGCGTCCGGTGATGCATTCCCACGCGGACGGTTCGACGCCTCGACGTGGGAACGATCGGGCTAGAGCGGCGTGTCAGCGACCGCCCATAATCGCAATGTAGTCCTGCGTCCACCGGCTATACGGCACAAACTTCCCACCCTCAGCCTGCGGGGTTTTCCAGAAGGCGATCTTGTCGAACTGATCGAACCCGTTGGTCTTGCAGCCTTCAGCGCCGAGCAATTCACTGCCCTGACACGCCGCCGGCACCGCCGGCAACGAACCGAACCACGCCGCCACATCACCCTGGACTTTCGGCTGCAGCGACCAGTCCATCCACTTGTAGGCGCAGTTCGGGTGCTTGGCCTCGGCGTGCAGCATGGTGGTGTCGGCCCAACCGGTGGCGCCTTCTTTCGGCACGGTCGAAGCGATCGGCTGTTTCTCGTTGATCAGGCCGTTGACCTGATACGGCCAGGCGCTGGACGCGACCACGCCTTCGTTCTTGAAGTCGCTCATCTGCACCGTGGTGTCGTGCCAGTAGCGGTGAATCAGCTTCTGCTGGGCGCGCAACAGTTCCAGCACAGCCTTGTACTGATCTTCAGTGAGTTGATACGGATCCTTGATCCCCAGCTCAGGCTTGGTGGATTTCAGATAGAGCGCCGCGTCGGCAATGTAGATCGGGCCGTCATAGGCCTGCACGCGGCCCTTGTTCGGCTTGCCGTCGGGCAGGTTCTGCGCGTCGAACACCACGTTCCAGCTGGTTGGCGCAGTCTTGAACACGTTGGTGTTGTACATCAGCACGTTCGGGCCCCACTGGTACGGGGTGCCGTAGGTCTGGTTGTTGACCACGTACCACGGCGCGTCTTTCAGGCGTGGGTCGAGGGATTTCCAGTTCGGAATCAACGCAGTGTTGATCGGTTGCACACGCTTGCCGACGATCAACCGCAGCGAGGCATCGCCCGACGCGGTCACCAGGTCGTAACCGCCCTTGGCCATCAGGCTGACCATTTCGTCAGAGGTGGCGGCGGTCTTCACATTGACCTTGCAGCCGGTTTCCTTCTCGAAACCGGTCACCCAGTCGTAGGCCTTGTCGCTTTCACCGCGTTCGATGTAGCCGGGCCAGGCGACGATATCCAGCTGGCCTTCGCCGGCGCCGACGGCTTTCAGCGGCTCGGCGGCCTGCAGGCTGGCGCTGGCCAGCAGGGCCGTGGTGATTGCACTGAGCAGTGCGGTCTTGTGCACGAACATGGTGAACCCTCTTCTTTAAATTATGGTCGGGGCAGTTGTGAACGCGGTGAAGCATGCCGTGGTCGGCTTGTTATTAGCGTAGTCAGAGATGCTGGCCGTGGCGGGCCATGATGTGCCGCACCACGCTGTAGTCCTGTAGCGAATCGCTGGATAAGTCTTTGCCGTAGCCGGAGCGTTTCAGCCCGCCGTGGGGCATTTCGCTGACCAGCATGAAATGGCTGTTGATCCAGGTGCAGCCGTATTGCAGGCGTGCGGCGACCTGCATCGCCTTGTCCAGGTTCTGGGTCCAGACCGACGAGGCGAGGCCGTATTCCGAGTCGTTGGCCCAGTCCACCGCTTGTGCCAGTTCGTCGAAGCGGGTCACGGTCACCACCGGGCCGAACACTTCGCGCTGGACGATTTCATCACTCTGTTTGCAACCGGCCAGCAACGTTGGCTGATAGAAGAACCCGGCGCCGGAATGCACCGCCGCGCCGGTCACCCGCTCGATATGCGGCTGGCCGAGGGCGCGCTCGACGAAGCTGGCCACGCGGTCGCGCTGACGGGTGCTGATCAGCGGGCCGATTTCGTTGTCGGCATCGCGTTTGCCAGCGAAGCGCAAACTGCTGACCGCTGCGCCGAGTTCAGCCACCAATTTGTCGTGAATCCCGGCCTGGGCGTAAATCCGGCAAGCCGCCGTGCAATCCTGCCCGGCGTTGTAATAGCCATAAGTGCGAACGCCCTCGACCACGGCTTTAATGTCGGCGTCGTTGCACACGATCACCGGGGCCTTGCCGCCGAGTTCGAGGTGGGTGCGCTTGAGGGTTTTGGCGGCGGCCTGGAGGATTTTCTGGCCGGTGACGATATCGCCGGTCAGCGACACCATGCGCACTTTCGGATGGCCAACCAGGTGACTGCCGACGCCTTCGCCGCCACCGCAGACAATGTTGATCACCCCGCGCGGCAAGATTTCGGCCAGCGCTGGCGCCAACGCCAGAATCGACAGCGGCGTGTGCTCGGACGGCTTGAACACCAGCGTATTGCCGGCGGCGAGGGCCGGAGCGATCTTCCACGCGGCCATCATGATCGGGTAGTTCCACGGTGCAATCGAGGCGACAACGCCAATCGGATCACGGCGCACCATGCTGGTGTAGCCCGGCACGTATTCGCCGCTGAGCTGGCCGGTCTGGCAGCGCACGGCGCCGGCGAAGAAGCGAAACACATCGACGGTCGCGGTCAAGTCGTCCTGCCGCGCCAGATGCAGCGGCTTGCCGCAGTTCAGGGCTTCGAGGCGGGCGAGGTGATCGGCGTGTTTTTCGACAGCGTTGGCGATTTCTAACAGCAGGTTCGAGCGTTGTTGCGGGGTGGTGCGCGACCACTCGGCAAAGGCGCGGTGGGCGGCGAGGATGGCGGCTTCGACTTGCTCGGTGCTGGCTTCGGCGATCTGGGTCAGGACTTCGCCGGTGGCCGGGTTGAGGATCGGTTCGACAAAACCCTGGCCGGCGACCAGTTCGCCGTCGATCAGCAACGCGGTGTGCATGTGGGTCTGCGCGCCAGCCATTTTCCGTGATCTCTTTTCTTGTATGGCCATGTTGCTCCCTGTTCCGGGAGCCGACCGTCCTATAGATGCAGCAAGACTAGTGCGCGGCTCCGGGGTCGACAAATTCTAAATACTGAAGGTGGCATTCGATTAAATAGATGGCTTGCGTCCGCCGTGAGGCTGCTCGCGGGCCACGGTCAGGAAGGGATCGACTAGTGCAGGGCGGGCGGTGCCGCGACGCCAGGCCAGACCGACGTCGAGGGTCTGGTTGAGGTCGGCAATTGGCCGCGCCTCGATGATGTCGCCTTCCAGCGACCACGGGCGGTAGGTCATGTCCGGCTGGATCGAAACGCCCAATCCCGCAGCCACCAGACTTCGCACGGCTTCGGTGGACGCAGTTCTGAGGGTGATCTTCGGTTGCAGTCCGGCGCCGCGCCATAGACGTTGGGCGTTGCGATCCATCTCGTCGACGTTCAGTTGAATCAGCGGCTCACGGGCGACATCGGCGAGGTTGATGCTGTCGTGTTCCAGCAGCGGATGCTGGGCCGGCAGCCACAAACGGTGCGGCGAGTGGGTCAGCACTTCGGTCTGCAGGGCGTGGCGGTCTTCGAGGTTGGAGAGGATCAGCACCCCGACATCGATCTCGCCACTGACCAGCAAATGCTCGATGTACGGCCTCTCGTCCTCCATCACCCGGATCTCGACATTGGGATACGCGCGCTGAAAACGGGTGAGCAAATCCGCCAGGTAATAACCGGCCACCAGACTGGTCACGCCGACGATCAATTGCCCGGCGACCTGATCGGTGCTTTGTTGGAGGCTGCGTTTGGCGTTGTCCACGGTGGCCAGAATCAGGTGCGCCTGGCGCAGGAACTGGTGGCCCTGATGAGTGAGCGTCATGCCCTTGGCGTGGCGATTGAACAGGCTGACGCCGATCTCTTCCTCCAGTTGCTGGATGGCCAGGGTCAGGGTCGATTGAGAAATGAACGCGGTTTGCGCGGCGGCGGAGATCGAGCCGGTCTCGGCCACGGCGATGAAATGGCGGATCTGACGCAAGGTCATCATGGAAGGATTACCCGGTGGGCGGTTTTTATAGATTGCCTCGAGTGTATATCTATTTTCGCGAAGGGCTGCGGTGGGCCAGGCAACATCTGGAAGCACACTCGCACCCAAGTGACGGGCACTTTCGAACTAGGCTGAGGGCCTTATTGATCCGGATAACCCCAGTTTGGAGACGGAACATGAACACCCGTGGATTGCTCGATCAACTCCTCAAGTCCGGCCAGGATCTGCTGCAGAACAAGGCGGGCGGAGCGCAGAACAAACCGGCCGCCGGTGGTTTGGGCGGCTTGCTGGGCGGATCTTCCAGTAATGGCGCACTCGGCGGTTTGCTGTCAGGCGCAGGCGGCGGTGCTCTGGCGGCCGGCGCCATGGGCCTGCTGCTGGGCAGTAAAAAGGCCCGCAAGGTCGGCGGTAAAGTCGCCCTCTACGGCGGCCTCGCCGCCCTCGGCGTGATCGCCTACAAAGCCTACGGCAACTGGAACGCCCAAAAAGGCACCGCCCCGCAAAGCGAACCGCAAACCCTCGATCGCCTGCCACCGGCGCAAGTCGAACAACACAGCCAGGCCATCCTCAAAGCCCTGGTCGCCGCCGCCAAAGCCGACGGCCACATCGACGACCGCGAACGCCAACTGATCGAAGGCGAATTCACCAAACTCGACAACGATCAGGAACTCAAACACTGGCTCCACGCCGAACTCAACAAACCCCTCGACCCCACCGACGTCGCCCGCGTGGCGAGCACGCCGGAGATGGCGGCCGAGATGTACGTGGCGAGCGTGATGATGGTGGATGAGGAGAACTTCATGGAGAAGAGCTATCTGGATGAACTGGCGCGGCAGTTGAAGCTGGAGCCTGGGTTGAAGGTGGAGCTGGAGAAGCAGGTCCGTGTAGCTACCCAGTGAAGCCGCTGTCAGCGATATCAGAACCCGCGATCCCGCACAGGATGGCGGGTTCTTTCGTTGCGGCAGCTGAAATGGCCAATCCATCGCCCCTTTTTGCCATTGCGTCACTGGTACGCCGACCGCTGATTGCCGGAAAGTCCCAGTCCAGAGCCCGTCGTGTTTTATGACCGGAAGGCCAGAGCGCGGCAAACCGTCTTATAAATGAAACACCGCCCTCAGCTATACTCCCCCGCATTTCGACCCGCCCCGAGGACTGACTGTGAAGAACTGGACGTTGCGCCAACGCATTTTGGCGAGCTTTGCGGTGATTATCGCCATCATGCTGCTGATGGTGGTCGTCTCGTATTCGCGGCTGCTGAAGATCGAAGCCAGTGAAAACAGCGTCCGTGACGACGCGATTCCCGGCGTCTATTACAGCTCGATGATTCGTGGCGCGTGGGTCGACAGTTATCTGCAGACCCAGGAGTTGCTCGGCCTCAAGCAGGGCGAGGGCATCAGCACTGAAGATGCGGCGGACTACAAGGCGTTCGAAACCCGCTTGCAGGAGCAGATGGCCAACTACCGCAGCACTATGGCGACGGATGAAGACCGTAACGAATTCGCTGCTTTCGAGAAGTATCACGACGCTTACATGCAGATCCAGAACTCGGTTCTGGACTTGCACAAACGCAATCTGGAAGCCGATGCGGTCAAGCTGTTCAATGAGAAACTGACGCCGACCTGGTACAGCGGCCGGATGAAACTCAACGACATCATTGGCGAGAACAAGAAAGTCGCCGATCAGGCCATGGCCAACATTGACGAAGCGGTATCGGCGGCCAAGGTCAGCATGTTCATCTCGTTGCTGATCGCCGTGCTGGCGGCCGGCCTCTGCGGTCTGCTGCTGATGCGCGCGATCATGGCGCCGATGAACCGCATCGTGCAGATCCTCGAAATCATGCGCACCGGCGACCTCAGCAGCCGCTTGAACCTCGACCGCAAGGACGAGTTCGGCGCCGTGGAAACCGGCTTCAACGACATGATGACCGAGCTCACTTCGCTGGTGTCCCAGGCCCAGCGCTCGTCGGTGCAGGTCACCACGTCGGTGACCGAGATCGCCGCTACGTCCAAGCAACAACAGGCGACCGCCACCGAAACCGCCGCCACCACGACTGAAATCGGCGCGACGTCCCGCGAGATCGCGGCGACCTCCCGTGATCTGGTGCGCACCATGACCGAAGTCTCCACCGCCGCCGATCAGGCCTCGGTGCTGGCCGGTTCCGGGCAGCAAGGCCTGGCGCGCATGGAAGACACCATGCACTCGGTGATGGGCGCGGCGGATCTGGTAAACGCCAAACTGGCGATCCTCAACGAGAAGGCCGGCAACATCAATCAGGTGGTCGTGACCATCGTCAAGGTCGCCGACCAGACCAACCTGCTGTCCCTGAACGCCGCGATCGAAGCGGAGAAGGCCGGCGAATACGGTCGCGGTTTCGCCGTGGTCGCCACCGAAGTGCGGCGTCTGGCGGATCAGACCGCTGTCGCGACTTACGACATCGAACAGATGGTCCGCGAGATCCAGTCGGCGGTGTCCGCCGGGGTGATGGGCATGGACAAGTTCTCCGAGGAAGTGCGTCGCGGCATGGCCGAAGTGCAGCAGGTCGGCGAGCAGCTGTCGCAGATCATCCATCAAGTGCAGGCGCTGGCGCCGCGGGTGTTGATGGTCAACGAGGGCATGCAGGCCCAGGCCACCGGTGCCGAGCAGATCAACCACGCGCTGGTGCAGCTGGGTGATGCCAGCAGCCAGACGGTCGAGTCGTTGCGTCAGGCCAGTTTCGCCATCGACGAACTGAGCCAGGTGGCCGTGGGCCTGCGCAGCGGCGTTTCGCGATTCAAAGTCTGATGAGCGAAATCACCGCCAAACGCAGCGCTGCACCGGTGGCGAAGCAGGCGTTGTTCCTGCTGTTTCGCATCGGCAGCGAACGCTACGCCTTGCGCGCCACGGAAGTGGCCGAAGTGCTGCCGCGCCTGCCGTTGAAGCCGATTGCCCGGGCGCCGCACTGGGTGGCGGGGGTGTTTGCCTATCGCGGCACGGTGGTGCCGGTGATCGACCTCAGTGCCCTGACCTTCGGCCATCCTGCCGAAGCGCGCACCAGCACGCGACTGGTACTGGTGCATTACCACGCAGATGACTCGCAACCCTCGCAATGGCTGGGCCTGATCCTTGAACAGGCCACCGACACCCTGCGCTGCAACCCGGAGGATTTCCGGCCGTACGGCCTCGACAATCGTCAGGCGCCGTACCTCGGCCCGGTGCGTGAAGACGCCCAAGGGCTGGTGCAGTGGGTGCGGGTCAACGACTTGCTGGACGAGTCGGTGCGTACGCTGCTGTTCCCGTCGCCACCGCTGGACCCGGCGCGGCTTGAGGAGCAGCCATGAGCAGCGACCAGCGCTTCTTCGATTTCCTCAAGGAACGCATCGGCCTCGACGTCGCTTCGGTCGGCCCGGCGATCATCGAACGGGCCGTGCGCCAGCGCATCACCCTGTCGCAAACCGTGAATGCCGATGAGTACTGGCAGACGCTGCAAGGCTCGCGGGATGAACAGCAGGCGCTGATCGAAGCGGTGATCGTCCCCGAGACCTGGTTTTTCCGTTACCCGGAATCCTTCGCCACCCTCGGCAAACTGGCGCGCAAACGTCTGGGCGAACTGAACAACATGCGTGCGCTGCGCATCCTCAGCCTGCCGTGTTCCACCGGGGAAGAACCCTATTCGATTGCCATGGCCTTGCTCGATGCGGGCCTCAAGCCCCATCAATTCAAAGTCGATGGCATGGACGTCAGCCCCTTGTCAGTGGACAAGGCGCGGCGCGCGCTATACGGCAAGAACTCATTTCGCGGCCAGGAACTGGACTTTCGTGAGCGGCATTTTTTCGCCGAGAACGAAGGCTATCGGGTGAATGAAATTGTCCGCGAGCAGGTGCGCCTGCATGTCGGCAACGTGCTTGATCCTTCATTGCTGGTCAACGAGCCGCCGTTCGATTTCGTGTTCTGCCGCAACCTGCTGATCTATTTCGATCAGCCAACCCAACAGCAGGTGTTCGCAGTGCTGAAGCGCCTGACCCATGTCGATGGCGTGCTGTTTATCGGCCCGGCCGAGGGCAGCCTGCTCGGGCGGTTGGGCATGCGTTCGATCGGGATTCCGCAGTCATTCGCCTTCAGTCGTCATAGCGAGCCGCAGCTCGAACCGTTGCCGATGCCGACCGCGATTCCGGTGCCGTTGCCTGTGCGCCAACCGGTGCGCAGCACGCCACCGCCGCCGGTGCGCAATCGTCCGTTTGCTGGCGTGACGCCGATGCCGGCGACAGCTAAAAGCACTAATCCCGACGCCGCGACGTTGCTGGCCAACATCGCCGCCCTGGCCAACGAAGGCAAAAGTGCCGAGGCCCGGGCCGCGTGCGAACAGTATTTGCGCAGTCATGAGCCGGTGGCCCAGGTGTTTTACTGGCTCGGCCTGCTGAGCGATGTCGCCGGCAGCGCCCTCGAAGCCCAGGGCTTTTACCGCAAGGCGCTGTACCTCGAACCGCAACACCCCGAAGCCTTGATGCACCTGGCTGCATTGCTGCAGGCCCAGGGCGACACGGCCGGCGCCAGACGATTGCAGGAGCGCGCCGCCCGCAGCGACCGCACCGCCGACAGTGAGCGTAAACGATGATCCCGTCCGACACCTTGAACGTCACCCACGAAGACGCCCGGGCCATCGACGATTGCTGGAATCGCATCGGCATCCACGGCGACAAGTCCTGTCCGCTGCTGGGCGAGCACATCCATTGCCGCAATTGCTCGGTGTATTCCGCCGCGGCCACGCGTTTGCTCGACCGCTATGCGTTGCAGCAGGATGAGCGTGATCCGGTGGCGACCCAGGTCGAAGCCGAGCTGAAGACCCGTTCGCTATTGATGTTCCGCCTCGGCGAAGAATGGCTCGGCCTGGCCACCCGCAGTCTGGTGGAGGTTGCGCCGTTGCAGGCGATTCACTCGCTGCCGCACCAGCGCTCCCGAGCCTTGCTCGGCGTGGCGAACGTGCGCGGTGCGCTGGTGGCGTGTCTGTCGCTGGTCGAACTGCTCGACCTCGACAGCAACGTAGCCCCGGCGACCGGCGCGCGAATCATGCCGCGCATGCTGATCATCTCGGCCCAGGGCGGGCCGGTGGTGGTGCCGGTGGACGAAGTCGACGGGATTCACGCCATCGACGAGCGAATCCTCGATGCCGCGTCACGTTCCGGCGCACAGGCCAGCGCCAAATACACCCGAGGCGTGCTGCCTTTCAAAGGTCGCAGCCTGCGTTGGCTGGATGAAGAACAGCTGTTGTCCGCCGTGTCCCGGAGCCTCACATGACCCCCGAGCAAATGCGCGACGCCTCCTTGCTCGAGCTGTTCAGCCTCGAAGCCGAAGCCCAGACCCAGGTGCTCAGCGCCGGGCTGCTGGCGCTGGAGCGCAACCCGACCCAGGCCGATCAGCTCGAGTCGTGCATGCGTGCGGCGCACTCGCTGAAAGGCGCGGCGCGGATCGTCGGCATCGACAGCGGCGTCAGCGTCGCCCACGTGATGGAAGATTGTCTGGTCAGCGCTCAGGAAGGGCGGTTGTTCCTGCGCCCGGAACATATAGACGCGTTGTTGCAGGGCACCGATTTGCTGATGCGCATCGCCACCCCGGCCAATGGCCCGCAGCCGGCGGACATCGAGGCTTACGTGGCGTTGATGGGCGGTTTGCTCGATCCGACGGCACCGGCCGTGGTGCCCGCCGCTCCGAGTGCTCCAGTGATGGCGGAGTTGCAGCTTCAGCCACCGCCGGTGGTTGAGCCCGCACCGGTTGAAATTCCTGTCGAGGTTGCCGAGCCGGAACCCGCACCGCGCAAGAGCAAGCGCACCACCGAAGGTGGCGAGCGGGTGCTTCGGGTCACGGCAGAACGCCTGAACAGCCTGCTCGATCTGTCGAGCAAATCCCTGGTGGAAACCCAGCGCCTCAAACCGCACCTGGCCACCATGCAGCGCCTCAAGCGCATGCAGAACAACGGCCTGCGGGCGCTGGAAAGTCTTAACGTTCATCTCAAGGAACACGCCCTGAGCCTTGAGGCTCAAGAGGCGCTGGAAGACGCGCGCCGTTTGCTCGCCGAATCCCAGCAGTTGCTGGCAGAGAAAAACGCCGAACTGGACGAGTTCGCCTGGCAAGCGAGTCAGCGCGCGCAAGTGCTCTACGACACCGCGCTGGCCTGCCGCATGCGGCCGTTCGCCGATGTGCTGTCCGGGCAGGTGCGGATGGTGCGCGACCTCGGTCGCAGCCTCGGCAAACAGGTGCGGTTGGAAATCGAGGGCGAGAAGACTCAGGTCGACCGCGATGTACTGGAAAAACTCGAAGCACCGCTGACGCACCTGCTGCGCAACGCGGTCGATCACGGCATCGAAACCCCGGAAGAACGCCGGCTCAAAGGCAAGTCCGAAGAAGGCCTGATCCGTCTGCGTGCCTCGCATCAGGCCGGTCTGCTGGTGCTGGAGTTGAGCGACAACGGCAATGGCGTGGATCTGGAAAAGGTCCGCCGCAGCATCGTTGAACGCCAGTTGTCGCCGGCCGAAACCGCCGCCCAGTTGAGCGAAGAAGAACTGCTGACCTTCCTGTTCCTGCCGGGCTTCAGCCTGCGCGACAAGGTCACCGAAGTGTCCGGCCGTGGCGTCGGCCTCGACGCCGTTCAGCACATGGTCCGCCAGTTGCGCGGTGCGGTGGTGCTGGAGCAGACGGCGGGCGAGGGCAGTCGTTTCCATCTGGAAGTGCCGCTGACGCTTTCCGTTGTACGCAGCCTGGTGGTGGAAGTCGGCGACGAGGCCTACGCCTTCCCGCTGGCGCACATCGAGCGCATGTGCGACCTGGCGCCGGAGGACATTGTGCAGGTCGAAGGGCGCCAGCATTTCTGGCACGAAGGCCGGCACGTCGGGCTGGTTGCGGCCAGTCAGTTGTTGCAGCGTCCGGCCAGTCAGAACAGCGGCGATACCCTGAAAGTCGTGGTGATCCGCGAGCGCGATGCAATCTACGGCGTGGCGGTCGAGCGCTTCATCGGCGAGCGCACGCTGGTGGTGCTGCCGCTGGACGAACGGCTGGGCAAGGTGCAGGACATTTCCGCCGGTGCCTTGCTCGACGATGGCTCGGTGGTGCTGATCGTCGACGTCGAAGACATGCTGCGTTCGGTGGACAAACTGCTCAACACCGGGCGTCTGGAGCGCATCGCGCGTCACGGCCATCAGGCCGCAGAAGCGGCACGCAAGCGGATTCTGGTGGTCGACGATTCGCTGACCGTGCGCGAACTGCAACGCAAGCTGCTGCTCAATCGCGGCTACGACGTGGCCGTCGCGGTGGACGGCATGGACGGCTGGAACGCCCTGCGCTCAGAGGACTTCGATCTGCTGATCACCGACATCGACATGCCGCGCATGGACGGCATCGAACTGGTCTCGCTGCTGCGCCGCGACAACCGTCTGCAATCGCTGCCGGTGATGGTGGTGTCCTACAAGGATCGCGAGGAAGACCGCCGCCGTGGACTGGACGCCGGCGCCGACTATTATCTAGCCAAGGCCAGTTTTCATGACGACGCCCTGCTCGACGCGGTGGTTGAGCTCATCGGAGGAGCGCGGGCATGAAGATCGCAATCGTCAACGACATGCCTCTGGCGGTGGAGGCCCTGCGCCGTGCGCTGGCCTTCGAGCCGGCGCATCAGGTGGTGTGGGTCGCCAGCAACGGCGCCGAAGCGGTGCGCCTGTGCGCGGAAAACACTCCGGACCTGATCCTGATGGACCTGATCATGCCGGTGATGGACGGCGTCGAGGCCACCCGCCGGATCATGGCTGAAAGCCCGTGCGCGATCGTCATCGTCACCGTGGACCGCCAGCAGAACGTGCACCGGGTGTTCGAAGCCATGGGCCACGGCGCGCTGGATGTGGTCGACACCCCGGCCATCGGCGGTGGCAATCCTCAGGAAGCGGCGGCGCCGCTGCTGCGCAAGATCCTCAATATCGGCTGGCTGATCGGCGAGAAAACCGCCCGCTCACGTCCCGCACCTGCGACACCACGCAGTACCGCCTCGCGCCAGCGGCTGGTGGCGATCGGCTCTTCGGCCGGTGGCCCGGCGGCGCTGGAGGTCTTGCTCAAAGGCCTGCCACGCCACTTTTCGGCGGCCATCGTGCTGGTGCAGCATGTCGACCAGGTGTTTGCCGCCGGCATGGCTGAATGGCTGGCCAGCGCCAGCGGCCTGGACGTGCGTCTGGCCCGCGAAGGCGAACCGCCGCAGGCCGGCGCGGTGCTGCTGGCCGGCACCAACCACCATATTCGTTTGCTCAAGAACGGCACGCTGGCCTACACCGCCGAGCCGGTCAACGAGATCTACCGCCCCTCGATCGACGTGTTTTTCGAAAGCGTCGCCAATTACTGGAACGGTGACGCAGTAGGGGTTTTATTGACAGGGATGGGACGCGACGGGGCTCAAGGGCTTAAGCTCATGCGCCAACAGGGTTACCTGACCATCGCGCAGGATCAGCAAAGCAGTGCGGTGTACGGCATGCCCAAGGCTGCCGCAGCCATCGACGCGGCCGTAGAAATCCGTCCACTGGAAAAGATAGCGCCACGATTGCTGGAGATTTTCCCCAAATGAACACATCCATCCGCAATCCTGGCCCCCGCAGCACTCAGGTGACCGCCCATGAATGACTTACAGATCGATGACATCAAAACCGACGAGAACGCCGCCATGGTGTTGTTGGTGGACGATCAGGCGATGATCGGCGAAGCCGTACGCCGTGGGCTGTCGAATGAAGAGAACATCGACTTCCACTTCTGCTCCGACCCGCATCTTGCCGTGGCCCACGCGGTGCGGATCAAGCCGACCGTGATCCTGCAGGATCTGGTGATGCCCGGCCTCGACGGCCTGAGCCTGGTGCGCGAATACCGCAATCACCCGGCGACCAAGGACATTCCGATCATCGTTCTGTCGACCAAGGAAGACCCGCTGATCAAGAGCGCGGCGTTCTCGGCCGGGGCCAACGATTATCTGGTGAAGCTGCCGGACAACATCGAGCTGGTGGCGCGCATCCGTTATCACTCGCGCTCCTACATGACGTTGCTGCAACGGGACGCGGCGTACCGCGCGTTGCGGGTCAGCCAGCAGCAATTGCTTGATACCAACCTCGTCCTGCAACGGCTGATGAACTCCGACGGCCTGACCGGGCTGTCCAACCGCCGGCATTTCGATGAATACCTGGAGCTGGAATGGCGCCGTTCGTTGCGCGACCAGAGCCAGTTGTCGCTGCTGATGATCGACGTCGATTACTTCAAGTCCTACAACGACACCTTCGGCCACGTTGAAGGCGACGAAGCGTTGCGCAAGGTCGCCACGGCGATCCGCGAGGCCAGTGCCCGGCCGTCCGATCTGCCGGCGCGTTATGGCGGCGAAGAATTTGCGCTGGTGTTGCCCAACACCTCGCCGGGCGGGGCCCGACTGGTGGCGGAAAAGCTGCGCCAGACGGTCGCGGCGCTGAAGATTCCGCACAATGCCCCCGCTGAAGGCTCGAGCCTGACCATCAGCATCGGCCTGGCAACCATGGTGCCGGAGTCGGGCAGCGACTGCCGGCTGCTGATCTCGGCGGCGGACCGCGGCCTGTACCTGGCCAAGAACAACGGGCGCAATCAGGTGGGGATCGAATGAACCATTGGGTTCATTCGCCTCAAGAGCCGCCAGACGGGCTGCCGTGACAGCTTGATTACGTTATACTCGCCGGCTTTCAAAAGTTCGCCAACGAGTGCTGCCCGTCATGGAAATCAACCCGATCCTGAACACCATCAAGGACCTGTCCGAGCGCTCCGAAACTATTCGGGGGTATCTTTGACTACGATCAAAAGCATGAGCGTCTGATCGAAGTCAATCGCGAGCTTGAAGATCCTGCAGTCTGGAACAAACCTGAATACGCCCAGGAACTGGGCCGCGAGCGCGCTGCGCTGGCGCAGATCGTCGATACCCTCGACGAACTGAACGGTGGCCTGGCCGATTGCCGCGAGCTGCTGGACATGGCCGTTGAAGAGAACGACGAGGGCGCGGTCAACGACGTCGTCGAAGTCCTTCAAGGTCTCGAAGAGTCCCTGTCCAAGCTCGAATTCCGCCGTATGTTCAGCCACGAGATGGACCCGAACAACGCCTACCTGGACATCCAGGCCGGTTCCGGCGGCACCGAAGCCCAGGACTGGGCCAACATCCTGCTGCGCATGTACCTGCGCTGGGCCGACAAACGCGGTTTCGACGCGACCATCATGGAGCTGTCGGCCGGTGAAGTCGCCGGGATCAAGGGTGCGACCGTGCACATCAAGGGCGAATACGCCTTTGGCTGGCTGCGTACCGAGATCGGCGTGCACCGTCTGGTGCGCAAGAGCCCGTTCGACTCCGGCAACCGTCGCCACACCTCGTTTTCCGCGGTTTTCGTCTCGCCAGAGATCGACGACAAGGTGGAAATCGAAATCAACCCGGCAGACTTGCGGATCGACACCTATCGTTCCTCCGGTGCCGGTGGTCAGCACGTAAACACCACCGACTCGGCCGTACGTATCACCCACGTACCGACCAACACCGTGGTGAGCTGCCAGAACGAACGTTCCCAGCACGCCAACAAGGACACCGCCATGAAAATGCTGCGGGCCAAGTTGTACGAGCAGGAAATGCAGAAGCGCAACGCGGCGTCCCAGGCGCTGGAAGACACCAAGTCGGATATCGGCTGGGGTCACCAGATCCGTTCGTACGTGCTCGATGCGTCGCGGATCAAGGATCTGCGCACCAACATCGAACGCAGTGACTGCGACAAGGTGCTCGACGGCGACATCGACGAATACCTGGAAGCCAGCCTGAAATCGGGCCTGTAAGCTTTCACCCGACCTCAAGTCCCCCGCCATCGGCGGGGGCAACGAACCTGTGATGGAATATTTAAAGACATGAGCGACCAACAACTCGACCCGCAAGCCCTGCAACAGGAAGAAAACTCCCTGATCGCCCTGCGCAAGGAAAAGCTTGCTGCCGAGCGCGCCAAGGGCAATGCCTTCCCGAACGACTTCCGCCGCGAAAACTACTGCGAAGCACTGCAGAAACAGTACGCGGACAAGACCAAGGAAGAGCTGGCAGAGGCTGCGATCCCGGTCAAGGTTGCAGGTCGCATCATGCTCAACCGTGGCTCGTTCATGGTGATCCAGGACATGACCGGTCGCATCCAGGTCTACGTCAACCGCAAGACCCTGTCCGAAGAAACCCTGGCCGCGGTGAAAACCTGGGACATGGGCGACATCATCGCCGCCGAAGGCACCCTGGCCCGCTCCGGCAAGGGCGATCTGTACGTCGAGATGACCAGCGTGCGCCTGCTGACCAAATCCCTGCGCCCGCTGCCGGACAAGCACCACGGCCTGACCGACACCGAACAGCGCTACCGTCAGCGCTACGTTGACCTGATCGTCAACGAAGACGTGCGCCAGACCTTCCGCGTCCGTTCGCAAGTGATCGCGCACATCCGCAGCTTCCTGATGAAGCGCGACTTCCTCGAAGTCGAAACGCCGATGCTGCAGACCATTCCTGGCGGCGCCGCGGCCAAGCCGTTCGAAACCCACCACAACGCGCTGGACATGGAAATGTTCCTGCGTATCGCCCCAGAGCTGTACCTCAAGCGTCTGGTGGTTGGCGGTTTCGAAAAAGTGTTCGAGATCAACCGCAACTTCCGTAACGAAGGCGTTTCGACTCGTCACAACCCTGAATTCACCATGTTGGAGTTCTACCAGGCTTACGCCGACTACGAAGACAACATGGACCTGACCGAAGAACTGTTCCGCGAACTGGCGCAGCTGGTTCTGGGCAGCACCGACGTGCCGTACGGCGACAAGGTGTTCCACTTCGGCGAGCCGTTCGTGCGCCTGTCGGTGTTCGACTCGATCCTCAAGTACAACCCTGAGCTGACCGCCGATGACCTGAACGACATCGACAAGGCTCGCGCCATCGCCAAGAAGGCCGGTGCCAAGGTGCTGGGCTTCGAAGGTCTGGGCAAGCTGCAGGTGATGATTTTCGAAGAGCTGGTCGAGCACAAGCTGGAACAGCCGCACTTCATTACCCAGTACCCGTTCGAAGTGTCGCCGCTGGCCCGTCGCAACGACGACAACCCGAACGTCACCGACCGCTTCGAGCTGTTCATCGGCGGCCGTGAAATCGCCAACGCCTACTCCGAGCTGAACGATGCGGAAGACCAGGCCGAGCGCTTCATGGCGCAGGTGGCCGACAAGGACGCCGGCGACGACGAAGCCATGCACTACGACGCCGACTTCGTTCGCGCGCTGGAGTACGGCATGCCGCCAACGGCCGGCGAAGGTATCGGCATCGACCGTCTGGTGATGCTGCTGACCAACTCCCCGTCGATCCGCGACGTGATCCTGTTCCCGCACATGCGGCCACAAGCGTAAGTGTTTCAATAAAAAAGCCGCCTGAAATGGGCGGCTTTTTATTGCCTGTCTGGTACAAACGTATCAAATGGTTAATTTTGAAGAAAACAACAGAGGTATGCCTGTCGTGATCGGTGCAATGGCTCAAGAGGGTGCAGCGGGAATCGCCACTGCGGTCGCTGAAAGTGTTCAGTACCAGGGCCGCAAGGCCAGCCGGCAGGGCAGTGAACAGCGTCGACAGGACATTCTCGATGCGGCGATGCGCATTGTCGTGCGCGACGGTGTGCGGGCCGTGCGTCACCGGGCGGTGGCGGCCGAGGCCGGCGTGCCGCTGTCGGCCACCACGTATTACTTCAAGGACATCGATGACCTGCTCACCGATACCTTCGCCCAGTACGTCGAACGCAGCGCGGCCTACATGGCCAAGCTGTGGATCAACAACGAAGGCCTGCTGCGCGAAATGGTGGTCAGTGGCGACGGCAGCCCGGAGTCGCGTTCGCAACTGGCCGACGATATCGCGCGGTTGATGGCTGACTACGTGCATCGGCAACTGGTCAACCGTCGCGAGCACTTGATGGCCGAGCAGGCGTTCCGCCAGGAAGCGCTGCTCAACCCGCGTCTGGCGGAACTGGTGCGTTCCCACCAGCAGATTCTGCTGCAGGGCACCTGCCAGTTGTTCCAGGTATTGGGCTCGCGCGAGCCGCAGCAGGATGCCAAGGTGTTGACGGCGATTATCGGACGGATGGAATATCAGGGCCTGCTCAACGACGCCGAGCCTTTGGCCGAAGAGGACATGCTCGGCATTCTGACGCGCTATATGCACCTGGTACTCGCGTCGGTGTAACGCAATCCCTGGTTGATCGTTCCCACGCTCTGCGTGGGAATGCCGCCATGGACGCTCCGCGTCCACTGTGACGCAGAGCGTCACTGTATGCATTCCCACGCAGAGCGTAGGAACGATCAGAAGAAACGGGTGTTCAAGGGAGTGTCGAATGAAAGCCTGGCGTGGCGTGCTGATCGCCTTGTCGTTCCTGCTGCTCAGCGGTTGTCTGGTGACCTTCCGCGAACCGCTGCCCGCCAGTGAACCGGCGCCCAAGGGCCTGCTCGGCCAATGGTCGAGCACCAATGCCTGGGGCGAGCCGATGAATCTGGAATTGACGCGCCTGGGCAACGATCGCTATCAGGCGGTTGCATACTTCAAAGCCAAACCCCGCGAGCGTGAAGCCTATCCGTTCACGGTGTCGCGCCACGGCAGCCGCTGGTACCTGTCGGCGAAGGTGCCGGCGCAATACGGCGGGCACTTCACCATCGCCGGCTTCGAGATCACCGACAAGCGCGAACTGGTGATCTACAACCTCGACCTCGAACAGATCAACCAGGCCATCGCCCAGAAGACCCTCGACGGCCAAGGCTTCCAGACCGATGACGGCGAGGGCGTGCAGGTCGACAGCCCGCTTGAAAAGGTCTTTGCTTACCTCGACGACCCGGCAAATTCCGACGTTTTCGTCGAAGCGGCGCGCTATCAGCATCAGGCCAAAGCCAAATAATTCAGTTCGTCACGTTTTCTACAGGAGTTTCGGGTGGACGATTACCAGCAGACGATACGCATTCTGTCCGATCGCATAGTGCTGGCGCAGACGCCGATCCGCGTGCTCGACGCGGTCAAGTGGGACGAGAACATCCGCAAGGGTTTCCTCAAGGCCAAGGGTAAGGAATTGCCGGCGGTGGATCGCGACTACTACCTCAACCGGCCGCTGTCCTTCGATTCGAGCAAGGTCAAGCTGGAATTCCAGAACATCGAGCGCGACATCACCCGTCAGCTCGGCCAGTTCAACCCGGTCGGCCAGATCATGCGTCGCATGTGCAAGGAATACCGGATGGTGGTGCGCATGCTCGAAGCGCGCGGCACCGAGGATTTCGGCCTGATTTCCCAGGAACTGTATGGCGCCGCGTCCGACGCGTTCCACGCCGGTGACCCGACCCTGGCCGACCTCGGCCTGATGATGTCGGATTACCTGAACAACATCGACGGTCGTGGCGATCTGAAGGACGAACCGAAGACCCTTACCGCCAAGGACGCCGTGCACCTGCTGCAAACTCGTCTGAACAAGGTGTTCGGCGAGGCCGAGGAAACCATCCGCGTGTTCGAGTCCGACGGCATCGTCGCCGACGCGGCGGCGGGCGCCGACTACATCAAGATCCGCACCGACGCGATGTTCAACGACCGTGACGTGCGGGCGCTGGAAGTCCACGAAGGCCTGGTGCATGTCGGCACCACGCTCAACGGTTTGAACCAGCCGATCTGCACCTTCCTGTCTAAGGGCCCGCCCTCGTCGACGGTGACTCAGGAAGGTCTGGCGATCCTGATGGAAATCATCACCTTCGCCTCCTACCCGAGCCGCCTGCGCAAACTGACCAACCGCACCCGCGCCATTCACATGGTCGAGGAGGGCGCTGACTTCCTGCAGATCTTCGAGTTCTTCCGCGAGCAGGGCTTCGAGATGGCGGAAAGCTACGGCAACGCCAGTCGGGTTTTCCGTGGATCGACACCGACCGGTCTGCCATTCACCAAAGACTTGTCCTACCTCAAGGGCTTCATCATGGTTTACAACTACATTCAGTTGGCCGTGCGCAAGGGCAAGCTCGAACAGATCCCGTTGCTGTTCTGCGGCAAGACCACGCTTGAGGACATGCGAACCCTGCGTCAGCTGGTGGACGAAGGCCTGGTGGTGCCGCCCAAGTACCTGCCGGACCAGTTCCGCGACATGAACGCGCTGTCGGCGTGGATGTGCTTCTCCAACTTCCTCAATCACTTGAGCCTGGACCGGATCGAGGCGGATTACTCCAACATCCTGTAACAACACCGATTGATCGTTCCCACGTTGATCGTTCCCACGCTCTGCGTGGGAATGCATCCCGTGACGCTCCGCGTCACAGTGGACGCGGAGCGTCCATGGCGGCGTTCCCACGCAGAGCATGGGAGCGATCTACTGAATTCCAACCCGAAATTTTGCGAGGTTTCACCGGATGAGAATCCTCGGCATCCTTTGCCTGCTCCTGACCCTCGGCGGTTGCAGCTCCTTGCTGTTCTACCCCGAGCCCGGTCAGATCTTCACCCCGGAAAAGGCCAAACTCGAATACCGCACCGTCACCCTGACCACCGCCGACGGCCTCAAACTGAACGCCTGGTGGCTGCCGGCCAAGCCCGGGGTCGAGGTCAAGGGCACGGTGCTGCATCTGCACGGCAACGGCGGCAATCTGCCGATGCACCTGGGCGGAAGCTGGTGGCTGCCGAAAAACGGCTATCAAGTGCTGCTGGTGGACTATCGCGGTTACGGCTTGTCCGAGGGCGAACCGAGCCTGCCGGCGATCTATCAGGACATCGATGCCGCCTTCGCCTGGCTGGACAAGGCGCCTGAGGTCAAAGGCAAACCGCTGATCCTGCTCGGCCAGAGCTTGGGTGGTGCAATGGCCGTGCATTGGCTGGTGCAACATCCGGAAAGACAAAAACAGCTCAAGGCCCTGGTGCTCGACGGTGTGCCTGCCAGTTACCGCAGCGTCGGCCAATACGCCCTCAGCACTTCGTGGCTGACCTGGCCGTTTCAGGTGCCGCTGTCGTGGCTGGTGCCGGATGGCGACAGTGCGATCAACGCGATGCCGCAGCTCAACGGCGTGCCGAAACTGATCTTCCACAGCCTTGACGATCCTCTGGTGCCCCTTTCCAACGGCATCCGTCTGTATCAAGCTGCGCCGCCACCGCGCGTGCTGCAACTGACTCGCGGCGGCCATGTGCAGACCTTCGGCGATCCGGTCTGGCGTCAGGTGATGCTGCGCTACCTTGACGATCCCGAACACTTCAACGGCCTGCGCCGCCTCGGCGAGATCCCGAATTATCCGACACCCCCGAATTCTGAAGACGAACCACCAGAGAGTCCGCAATGAGTGAAGAACGTAACGCCATCCCGCTGATCATCACCGGCATCTGCAGCATCCTCGGCACCGTCGGCGCCCTGTGGTACTACGGCTACCTGCACTTCGCCAAACCCGAGGATGCGTTGCTGCTCAACGAATTCACCATGCTCAAGACCATTCCCGGCGAAGACTACAAAGTCTCCCTGACCCCGGCGCCGCAAGTGGCGCAGTGCATCGATGGCGTGCTGGTGCTGTTCGACACCGAACAGAAAGGCCTGACCGGGGTGCTGGTCAACAGCCAGAAAAAGGCCGTGCGCTGCATGGGCCAGGAGACGCCGCAGAAGCTCGAAGAGTAAATCTGCGTCAGACAAAAAAGCCCCGCCTGATCACTCAGGCGGGGCTTTTCATTTACAGCTCAGCGAATCAGTGCGTGGTCGAGCTCACGGCCGAACGCGGTACCACTGGCTGGTTGTCGTTGGAAATGGTCACTTCCACCCGACGGTTCATGGCACGGCCCGAGACGGAGGTGTTATCCGCTACCGGGTATTCCTTGCCGTAACCCTGGGCGACGATGCGCGATGGGTCGACACCCATCTTGATCAGTGCAACCTGCACCGAGGTAGCGCGACGCTCGGACAGCGACTGGTTGTAGTTCGCCGTGCCGGTGCTGTCGGTGTAGCCCTCGACGATCACTTTGCGATCTGGGTTTTCCTGGAGGAACTGCGCCAGTTTGTTGATGTTCACCAGACCGCTGGATTTCAGGTCGGCCTTGTTGGTGGCGAACAGCACGTCACCGAAGGTCACCAAAGTACCGCGATCGGTCTGCTTGGCGTTGAGGCTGTCCTGCAGCTGCTTGATCTGCTGATCGCGAGCGTCCAGACGGGCCTGGGCACGTTGGGCGGCGGCGTTCTTCAGATTGGCTTCAGCGGTACGCAGAGCGATGGTCTGCTTGGCCACTTCCACGCGCTGGTTGGTCAGATAGGCCAGCTGGTCGACCTTGTGCTGGTCTTCCTTGTCCAGATAAGCCTTGTCGGCCTTGTCCAGGTAATCACTGGCATCCTTGGTTTCCAGCGCCGCGACTTTGCTGGCCTGCGGGTTGGCTTGCAGGCCGGCGTAGTTGGTGCGTGCCTGTTCCAGGTTCGGGTTCGGCGGCGTCGAGCAGGCAGCCAGGGCAACGCTTGCGGCCAGGAGAGCGGGGATCATCAGTTGTTTACGCATAATCGTTCGTCCTTTCTATCGATAAGAGTTTCAGCCTTGCGGTCGGGATGCGCGCTTACTGCACGGTGCGCTGACTTTCCTGACGCAGTTCCTGAACACCTTTCTGGGAATCCTTCACCGCTTGTTCGGCTTTCATCGCCTGAGCCTTGCGTTCCGCTACGCGAGCGTCCCACTCGGCCTGTTCGGACAATGTGCGAGCCTCGTCATACTTCTTGTCGTGCATGGCGATTTCGGCTTGTTTGAGTTTGTCCTGCGCTTGCTTCATCTCGACGGCGGCGAATTCGGTACCGCCGGCGCTGACCGCGCTGTTGACCGCCGATTGAGTCACGGCGTACTGCTCGGTCGGTGGATTGCCGGCGCAACCGGCCAGCACGAAGCTGGTGCCGATGGCGAGAGCGGCCAGTTTCAGACCGCGCAGGTGGGAGAACGAGGTTTGGGTCTTCATGGTCTTCAACTCCATTGGTTAACTCCTTGAAAGCTTCGAAATCCATCCTGGTAGCGGAGCCGCAACCGTCATGTGCAAGTGCGTTTTGAAACGCTCGTTCCAGGCGTGGTTACCTGTTCCGACCGAAGGCAATTTTCAAAAGTTCAGAAAAGATGGCTCATCGCCAAAAAATATTCTGACCAAGTGGACAAGGCTCTAAACCGGGAACTTTGACGGGGGAGAGTGGTACGCGCGGGGTAATAAAGCGTGCGTTTTTTGAGTCTGAACACAGTCAATGTGGGAGCGAGCTTGCTCGCGATAGCGATGGATCAGTCACCACTACAGTGCCTGACATACCGCTTTCGCGAGCAAGCTCGCTCCCACGTTTCGATTTTTGTAGTGTCAGTGTTTTTGCTTGCCGGCAGCCGCCGACAAGTCATGCAGATGACGCCGCGACAACGCGAGAAAACGTGGCGTCGGGCCGACATCCTCATACAGCGGATCGCCTTCCTCGTCGGTGGCGACCACGGTCGAACCTTTCACATACGGCAGGCTTGCTTCGAACTCTTCGAGGGCGGCGCCGATCAATTCACCGAGCAGTTCTTCGGCGTGACGTTTGGGGTACATCTCGGCGATCGCCGCCAGCCGTGCGGCAGCTTCCACATCCAGATGAATCGTGTAGCCGGTATCGGTCAGGCGACCCTTGGCGGTTTCTTCCCAATGCTGGGCGAGTTCACGGATTTTCATAAAAACCTCATGTCGCACCTGCTCATGGCAGGTCTTGGTGAGTGTCCGGCGTCAGCCGGCGGCAAGCCGTTGTGCGGCTTACGGTTGAGACTAGCTTTAACGCTCAAGGTTTAAAGTCCCTTCGTCGTCTGCTTGTAAGAAGCGTCCCAGAGCGGCACTCTCTGTTCATCCACTCACTTGCGATCCGTCACCGATTACTGCTGGAGAGATGCTGATGACCGATATTGATGCACGCTTGCGCGAAGACGTTCACCTGCTCGGTGAACTGTTGGGCAACACCATTCGTGACCAGTACGGCGAGGCGTTTCTCGACAAGATCGAGCAGATTCGCAAGGGCGCCAAGGCCGACCGGCGCGGCTCGATGGACGCCGAACTCAGCGCCAGCCTCAATCAATTGAGCGAAGACGAACTGCTGCCGGTGGCGCGGGCCTTCAACCAGTTTCTCAACCTGGCGAACATCGCCGAGCAGTACCAGCTCATTCATCGCCGCGAAGAGACCCAGGCCGCGCCGTTCGAGTCCCGCGTGCTGCCGGAACTGCTCGCCCGCCTGCGCAACGAAGGGCACAGCGCCGAATCCCTGGCCCGGCAACTGGCGCGGCTGGAAATCGAACTGGTGCTCACCGCGCACCCGACCGAAGTGGCCCGGCGCACGCTGATCCAGAAGTACGACGCGATTGCCGCGCAACTGGCAGCCCAAGATCATCGTGACTTGACCACGGCCGAACGCGAGCAGATCCACAACACCCTGCAACGCCTGATCGCCGAAGCCTGGCACACCGAAGAAATCCGCCGCACCCGACCGACCCCGGTGGACGAAGCCAAGTGGGGGTTTGCGGTGATCGAACATTCGCTGTGGCAGGCGATTCCCCACCATATGCGTAAGGCCGATCAGGCGCTGTTCGCCGCCACCGGTTTGCGCTTGCCGCTGGAAGCCGCGCCGATCCGCTTCGCTTCGTGGATGGGCGGCGACCGTGACGGCAACCCGAACGTGACCGCTGCCGTGACCCGCGAAGTGCTGTTGCTGGCACGCTGGATGGCGGCGGATCTGTACCTGCGTGACGTCGATCACCTGGCGGCCGAACTTTCGATGCAGCAGGCCAGCGAAGCGCTCAAGGCCCGGGCCGGCGACAGTGCCGAGCCGTATCGGGCAGTGCTCAAACAATTGCGTGAACGGCTGCGCGCCACACGTAACTGGGCCCATGCATCGCTGACCGCAACCACCCCGGCACCGGCCGACGTGCTGCACAACAACCGCGACCTGCTCGATCCGCTGGAGCTGTGTTTCAACTCGCTGCACGAATGCGGCATGGGCGTGATCGCTGACGGGCCGTTGCTCGATTGCCTGCGCCGGGCCGTGACCTTCGGTCTGTTCCTGGTGCGACTCGATGTGCGTCAGGACTCGTCCCGCCATAGCGCGGCCATGAGCGAAATCACCGATTACCTCGGCCTCGGCAAATACGAGGAGTGGGACGAAGAACAGCGCATCAGCTTCCTGACCCGCGAACTGCAAAACCGTCGGCCGCTGCTGCCGGCGCATTTCAAACCCTCGGCCGACACCGCCGAAGTGCTCGCCACCTGCAAGGAAATCGCCGCCGCGCCGGGCGCTTCGCTGGGCTCCTACGTGATCTCCATGGCCGGTGCCGCTTCCGATGTGCTGGCGGTGCAATTGCTGCTCAAGGAGTCCGGCGTACTGCGGCCGATGCGCGTGGTGCCGCTGTTCGAAACCCTCGCCGACCTCGACAACGCCGGCCCGGTGATCGAGCGCCTGTTGCTGCTGCCGGGTTACCGCGCGCGCCTGCAAGGCCCGCAGGAAGTGATGATCGGCTATTCCGACTCGGCCAAGGACGCCGGCACTACCGCCGCGGCCTGGGCGCAGTACCGGGCGCAGGAGCGGCTGGTGGAAATCTGCCGTGAGCAGCAAGTCGAACTGCTGCTGTTCCACGGTCGCGGTGGCACCGTGGGCCGGGGTGGCGGTCCGGCGCACGCGGCGATTCTGTCGCAGCCGCCGGGGTCGGTGGCCGGACGTTTCCGCACCACCGAGCAGGGGGAAATGATTCGATTCAAATTCGGCCTGCCGGACATCGCCGAGCAAAACCTCAATCTGTATCTGGCGGCGGTGCTCGAAGCGACCCTGTTGCCTCCGCCGCCACCGACTCCCGAATGGCGGCATCTGATGGACGAACTGGCCGCCGACGGCGTCGCTGCTTACCGTGCGGTGGTGCGGGAGAATCCGCAATTCGTCGAGTATTTCCGCCAGTCCACACCGGAGCAGGAGTTGGGCCGCTTGCCATTGGGCAGCCGTCCGGCCAAGCGCCGTGCTGGTGGCATCGAAAGCCTGCGGGCGATTCCGTGGATCTTCGGTTGGACCCAGACCCGCCTGATGCTGCCGGCCTGGCTCGGCTGGGAAACCGCACTGAACAATGCGCTGGAGCGCGGCGAAGGCGAGTTGCTGGGGCAGATGCGCGAGCAGTGGCCGTTCTTCCGCACCCGCATCGACATGCTGGAAATGGTGCTGGCCAAGGCCGACGCCGATATCGCGCAGTCCTACGACGAGCGTCTGGTGGAGCCGGAGTTGCTGCCGTTGGGTGCGCACTTACGCGACCTATTGTCGCAGGCCTGTTCCGTTGTCCTCGGCCTGACCGGTCAGTCGCAGCTACTGGCACATAGCCCAGACACCCTGGAATTCATCCGTCTGCGCAACACCTACCTCGACCCGCTGCATCTATTGCAGGCCGAGTTGCTGGCGCGTTCGCGGCAGCAGAATGTCGAGCAGGGCAGCCCGGTGGAACAGGCGTTGCTGGTGTCTGTGGCGGGGATTGCCGCCGGTTTGCGAAATACCGGCTAAGGTTTTCTGCGTGGGGCGGGGCACCCGGGGCGAACCTCGGGTGCCGTTTATTGACTGTAGGAAAAATGCGGTCAGGCGACAGTTAATGATGGGGTTGCGACTTGGGGAACCACGTCGCAAGGTCGCGGCGGGCGCCGGTTTCTCCGACTTTTGGCGTCTTGTGTGGGCGCAGCCTGCTGTGTATCTTGATCAGCCTTTGGCCGTTTGGGCGGCCACGACCCGTTTTATGAGATTGGCCCCACGAGGCGAATCCATTGTTTTTTATATAAAAAATTGAGGAGCACATCGATGCGCGTCATTCTGCTGGGAGCTCCCGGGGCCGGTAAAGGTACTCAGGCTAAGTTCATCACCGAGAAATTCGGCATTCCGCAAATCTCCACCGGCGACATGCTGCGTGCTGCGGTCAAGGCCGGCACCGAGCTGGGCATCAAGGCCAAGAGCATCATGGATGCCGGCGGCCTGGTGTCGGATGACCTGATCATCGCGCTGGTCAAGGACCGTATCGCTCAAGCCGATTGTGCCAAGGGTTTCCTGTTCGATGGCTTCCCGCGCACCATTCCTCAGGCTGAAGCGCTGGTGACTGCCGGTGTCGAGCTGGACGCCGTGGTCGAAATCGCCGTTGAAGACGAAGAAATCGTTCAGCGTATCGCCGGTCGTCGCGTTCACGAGGCCAGCGGCCGCGTTTACCACATCGTCTACAACCCGCCGAAACTGGCCGGCAAAGACGACATCACCGGCGAAGAGCTGGTGCAGCGCAAGGACGACACCGAAGAAACCGTGCGTCATCGCCTGTCGGTCTACCATTCGCAGACCAAGCCGCTGGTGGAGTTCTACCAGAACCTGTCCGCCAAAAACGGTGGCAAGCCGAAGTACAGCCATATCCCTGGCGTCGGTTCGGTTGAAGCGATCACTGCCAAGGTGCTTGAAGCCCTGAGCTGAAAAACCTGATCCGCTGCATCATCCACGGCCCGCTTGCGGGCCGTAGTTGTTTATACTGGCGCACTTTTCCCCACCTGATTTACGGACACATCGATGAGCACCTTGCTGGCCCTGGACACCGCGACTGAAGCTTGCTCCGTTGCCTTGCTGCATGACGGCAAGGTCACGAGCCATTACGAGGTGATCCCGCGCCTGCACGCGCAGAAACTGCTGCCGATGATCCAGCAACTGCTGGCCGACGCCGGCACCACCCTGCAAGCGGTGGACGCCATCGCCTTCGGACGTGGCCCGGGCGCATTCACCGGTGTGCGGATTGCCATTGGCGTGGTGCAAGGCCTGGCCTTTGCGCTGGATCGCCCGGTGTTGCCGGTGTCGAACCTGGCCGTGCTGGCGCAACGGGCTTATCGCGAGCACGGCGTGAGCCAGGTCGCGGCCGCCATCGATGCGCGGATGGACGAGGTGTATTGGGGCTGCTACCGCGAGACGGCCGGGGAGATGCGTCTGGTCGGCGCCGAGGCGGTGCTGCCGCCGGAAGTCGCTGCGCTGCCGGACGATGCTTCGGGTGACTGGTTCGGTGCCGGCACGGGCTGGGGTTATGGCGAACGCATCGCTGTAAACCTGAGCGGATCCGATGCCGGCATGCTGCCCCATGCCGAAGACCTGCTGACCCTGGCGCGATTTGCCTGGGAGCGCGGTGAAGCGATTCCGGCAGACGACGCCCAGCCGGTTTACCTGCGCGACAAAGTGGCCACCCCCAAGGCTCGTTGATCCTCGAAATCAAGTTTTCCCAATCGCGAGCAGGCTCGCTCCCACATGAGTGTCGCAAATCATGTTGGAGCGAGCCTGCTCGCGATGCGCTCATCGGCAAACGCCAATCGTCCGTTTCTAACCCCGCGCTTTAAACCTTTTGCCTTTTATGTGTTCTAGTTATCACTCGGCGATTTGCTAAGTCGGTCAGGTGCCGCTAAATTGCCATCATCGATACCGAGCATGACTTTATGCGTATAGACGGCGTTTCCACTCATTCCTACCCCATCAAGCGCAAGCCTCGCAAAGGCAATCCGGCGCTGGATGAGTCTGTCGACGATATCGACGGCGAGCTGGAATTCCCGACCGAAGAGCAACTGGCTGCCCGTGCCGCCAAAGCCACCGCGCAACGCCTGAGCAATCTGCCCGCCCGCCAACAAGACATGATTTATCACCGTGCGATGAAGAAAAGCGTGGCCATGGCCCTGGCCAGCTACCTGAGCACCGCCGGTTTTGTCGATTGGGATGCTGACGTGCTGGGCCTCGATCTGTACATCTGATGGGTTTGCCTTACTACCTCGGTTGCCCGTCCTGGAGCGAAAACGCCTGGCGCGAGTATCTGTATCCGGTAGACGCCAAGACCTCCGATTTCCTCGGACTCTATTCACAAGTGTTCAACGCCGTGGAAGGCAACACGACCTTCTACGCCAGCCCGTCGCCGGCCACCGTGCAGCGTTGGGCCGAGGTGATGCCTGAGCACTTTCGCTTCACCGCCAAGTTCCCCGGTGACATCAGCCACAGCGGCGACTTGCGCGATCAACTGACCGCCGCTGAAACCTTCCTCCAGTTACTCAAGCCGCTCGGTGAGCGCGTCTCGCCAATGTGGCTGCAACTGTCGAAAAGCTTCACCCCGCACCGCTTGCCGGAGCTCGCCGCGTTCATCGATGCGCTGGATTGTCCGCTGGCGGTGGAAGTGCGCCACGAACAGTTCTTCGCCAAGGGTGAGAGTGAGCGACTGCTCAATCGGCTTTTGCTGGATCGCGGCGTGGAGCGCATCTGTCTCGATCCGCGCGCGCTGTTCAGTTGTCTGTCCACCGAATCATCGGTGATCCACGCCCAATCGAAAAAGCCCCGCGTACCAACGCGTCCGGCAGCGTTCACTCAATTCCCGCAGGTGCGCTTCATCGGCCATCCGGAGCTTGAGGCCAATGACCCGTTCCTGGTGCCGTGGGTGACGAAGATCGCCGAGTGGATCGAAGAGGGCCGCACGCCATACATCTTCCTGCACACCGCCGACAACCTCCTCGCGGCGAAGCTGGCGCAACGTTTTCACGCACAACTGATGCAACGTTTGCCTGGCCTGCAATCCTTGCCTGAGCTATACAGAGAACCCGCCGCTGAGCAACTTGGCCTGCTCTGAGGCGGATTCTTTTCCTGCCCAGGAGCCTGCCGATGGACGCTCAAGCCCGTAAAGCCGAAACTTTCAAAGCGCTGCACGAACGCCCCGGGATTTTCGTGATTCCCAATCCATGGGATGCCGGTTCCGCGAAGATGCTCGCCAGTCTTGGCTATCAGGCGCTGGCGACCACCAGCGCCGGTTATGCGTTCTCCCAGGGCAAGCCCGATGGCGGCCTGAGTCTCGACGATACGCTGGCCAATGTCCGGGCGATTGTTGCGGCCACCGATCTGCCGGTGGCGGTGGATCTGGAAAATGGGTTCGCCGACGCCCCGGCCGAATCGGCTCAAAGTCTGATCCGCGCAGCCGAGGCGGGTGCCGTGGGCGGCTCGATCGAAGATGCCACCGGCCGGCAGGAGTCGCGGATCTATTGCTTCGAACACGCCGTGGCGCGGATCGAAGCCGCCGTCGCTGCCGTGCGCACCTTGCCCTTTCCGTTCATGCTGACGGCCCGTGCGGAAAACTACCTGCATGGCAATCCCGATATCAACGACACCATCCGCCGCTTGCAGGCCTTTGCCGAAGCCGGCGCCGACGTGCTGTACGCTCCGGGTTTGAGGACGGCTGAAGAAGTCCTGGCGGTGGTGCGCGCGGTGGCGCCGAAACCGGTCAATGTGTTGATGTCCGGCGGCTTGAAACTGACCGTGCAGCAGCTCGAAGAAATGGGCGTGAAGCGGATCAGCACCGGTTCGGCGCTGGCACTGGCGGCGTTCGGCGAGTTTTTCCGCGCGGCTGAAGAAATCCAGCAGTCCGGCACGTTCACCTTTACCTCTCGTTCGATGCCGTACGCCAAGGCCAATCAATTCTTCAAGGGATGAGCATGGGGCGCTGGCTGCTGTTGGCGGGGCTGCTGATCATTGGTGGCGGGCTGATCGGCGTCTGGCGCGGTTGGCTCGATGTGCCGCCGCAGTGGAACCCGTGGGCGCCGCTGGACGTGCAGGCGACGCCCAACTGGCTCACGGGCTACAAGTTGATGCGCCTGCGCAGCGATCCGGCCTTGTGTGAGCAGGCATTGGGCAGCTCCGGCCTGCGGGTTTCGCCACAGGCCGACAGTCCCGATGCCAAATGCCCGCTGATCGGCGCCTTGCGCGTGCAGGGCGGCGGGGTGGGGCTCAGCAGCAGCTTTCTCGCCAGTTGCCCGTTGGCCGTGGCGTTTGCGATGTTCGAGCGCCATACGCTGCAACCGGCGGCGCAGCAGGCCTACGGCCAGGCTGTTGCGCGGGTCGATCACCTCGGCAGCTTTGCCTGTCGCAACGTTTACAACCGCGAGAACGGCGCGCTCAGCCGCCATGCCAGCGCCGATGCGCTGGACATCGCCGGCTTCCGGTTGGCGAATGGTCGCGCGATCAGTGTGCTCAAGGACTGGCCGAAGCAAAACCAGGACGCGCAGTTTCTACGTCAGGTACGCGACGGTGCCTGCGAGGCGTTCAGTGTGGTGTTGAGTCCGGACTACAACACAGCCCATCGCAATCACTTTCATGTCGATGTCGGGCGCTGGAGCGTGTGTCGCTGAGGGATCAGGCGGCGATGCGCAGGTTCTGCTGAACGATGGGGCGCACCCAGCCGTTATCGAAGTCCAGGGCTTTCTGCTGCTCGACGATCTTTTCCGGCGGGAACGGCGGATAAGGCTGCAGCAGGTCCAGGTCGAACTCGGCAATCGGCAGGTACAGCGGTTTTTTCTGCGGGGCTGGGCCCGGTTCCGGAATCGGCTGGCCGTTGTTGATCACGACCGGACGAACCCAGCTGCTGTCGAAATCCTGCTGCTTTTGCTGAGTCTTGATTTCTTCTGCCGGGAACGGAGGGTACGGCTCGGCCAGTGTCATGTCGATTTCGGCGATCGGCAGGAACAGCGGCTCCGGCGGACGCACCTCGGTTTCAACCACATCGCATTCACGCTGGCTGATGATGTGCGCGTGCAGTTCGCTGCCGACGGTCGGTTCGTCAGGACTTTCCAGATCAACCGGCGGGAAAGTGCCGCAGGCCGGCACCACATCACTCGATTGTTCGGCCAGTGCCTGGGCAAAGAAATCCTGCCACAGGTGGCTGACGCCGCCCAATGCTTGAGTGTTATGACGGCTGAAGTCGCCTGTGGGCGAAATGTAGCCAATCGATGTGGGAAGAATGCCTGACATTTTTTTCGGTTGACGCTCAGCTCTGGCAAAATGCGCGTTGATTGGGTTATCGGCGGATTTTGCCGATCCTTAACTTTTTTGAGCGTGTTTTCCATGATTGAGCAACCCGCGGCCTGCCGCATCCATGTCGAGGCCCTCGGCCCGACGTTCGAAGCGCAGGCCGAGCAGTGGGCGCAGCGCCTGAACCTGCCGTTGCAGGTGGCTGACGGCGAGTTTGCCCTGCAGGTCGGCGAGCAGGGTTTGCAGCTGCAACAGCTGGGGCCGGATGCGCCGGGCCCGGTGCGGGTCGACTTCGTCGAAGGTGGCGCGGCCCATCGCCGGTTGTACGGCGGCGGCAGCGGGCAGATGATCGCCAAGGCGGTCGGCATCGCCCAGGGCGTACGTCCTCGGGTGTTGGATGCGACGGCGGGGCTCGGGAAAGATGCGTTCGTGCTGGCCAGTCTCGGCTGCGAGATGAGCCTGATCGAGCGCCAGCCATTGATCGGCGCCTTGCTGGAGGATGGTCTGGCGCGTGCGGCGGAAGACTTCGATGTGGCGCCGATCGTGGCGCGGATGAAGCTGCTCAAGGGCAACTCCATCGACGTGATGCGCAACTGGGAGGGCGAGCCGCCGCAGGTGATCTACCTCGACCCGATGTTCCCGCATCGTGAGAAAACCGCGCTGGTGAAGAAGGAAATGCGCCTGTTCCGCCCGCTGGTGGGCGATGATCCGGATGCACCGGCGTTGCTGGAAGCGGCGTTGGCACTGGCCACGCACCGGGTGGTGGTCAAGCGCCCGCGCAAGGCGCCGTGCATCGAAGGGCCGAAACCGAGTCATGCGCTGGATGGCAAATCCAGCCGTTATGACATCTACCCGAAGAAAGCGCTCAAGGCCTGAGCCGTCGCATAAGAAAATCCCACGCATGGCGTGGGATTTTTGTTTTCAGTGTCGAAAGGCCCGCATGAACAGCCCGACCACTTCCTGCACATGACTTTCCGCCGCCTCGTCGGTCAGCGGTTCACCGCAGCCGTACAACAGGCGGAAATTCCCCGCGCCCTTGATCAGGCAAAAGAAGTGCTCGGCGGCGTTGTGCGGGTTATCGATGCTCAGCACGCCGGTTTCGTGAATCCGCCGCAGCAACCGTTCCATCCCCTGCACCATGCGCTGCGGGCCGGCCTCGAAGAAGATCAGCGACAGCTTCGGATCCTGACTGCCCAGCGCCATGATCAAACGATGCAGGTTCACCGATTCATCGCTGTTGATCAGGTGGTGAAACCCTCGCGCAATGTTCAGCAACACATTTTCCACCGCGATGCCGTCCGGCAATTCGAAGAACAGCGGCGGCAATTGCTCCTCGCATTTGGCCACCACGGCGGCGGAGAACAGCGTCTCCTTGTCGTTGAAATGGCTGTAGACCGTCAGCTTCGACACCCCGGCCTCGGCGGCCACCGCGTCCATGCTGGTGTTGGCATAGCCATGACTCAGGAACAGGATTTTCGCCGCCTCGAGAATCGCCTGGCGTTTGGCCGGATCCTTCGGGCGGCCGGGGCCGTTTGGAGCTGAAAGATTGTTCGACATTCTTCGCTTTTAATACTGGACTGGTGAGTTTGCTATTAATAACATACCGGCCAGTATAATTATTCCAAGCCTCCTTAGCGAAAGGTCCTTCACCATGTTCCGCCATGCGTTGTCCTTTGCGGTGCCAGTCAGTCTGGCGTTTTTATTGTCGGCATGTGGCAAGGAAGAGGTGACGCAAGTCAGCGTGCGACCGGCCATGGTGGTGCAGCCAGAGCCGTCGGCGCAGGCGATGGAAAGTTATCCGGGCGAGGTTCGTGCCCGCTACGAACCCGATCTGGCGTTCCGCATTGGCGGCAAAGTCAGCCGACGACTGGTCGAGGAAGGCCAGCGCGTGAAGGCCGATCAACCACTCGCCGAACTTGATCCGCAGGATGTACGCCTGCAACTGGAAGCCACCCGGGCCCAGGTCGCGGCCGCCGAAGCCAACCTGAATCTGGTGCGCGCCGAGCGTGATCGCTACAAGACCTTGATGGAACGGCAGATGGTCAGCCGCTCGGCCTACGACAATGCCGAGAACCTCTACCGCTCCGGCGAAGCCCGCCTCAAACAGATCAAAGCCGAATTCAACGTCTCGACCAATCAGGCCAGTTACGCCGTACTGCGCGCGCCGCAGGATGGCGTGGTGGCCAAGCGTTCGGTGGAAGTCGGGCAAGTGGTCGCCGCCGGGCAAACCGTTTTCACCCTCGCCACTGACGGCGAACGGGAAGTGCTGATCAGCCTGCCGGAGCAGAGCTTCGGCCGCTTCAAGGTCGGTCAGCCGGTCTCGGTGGAGCTGTGGACGCAACAGAACCAGCGCTTCGCCGGACAGATCCGCGAGCTGTCGCCGGCCGCCGATCCGAAATCCCGCACCTTCGCCGCACGCATTTCATTCACCTCCGGCAAAGTCCCGGCAGAACTGGGCCAGAGCGCCCGGGTCTTCGTGCAGACCGCCGATGTCATCCCGCTGTCGGTGCCGCTCTCGGCACTGACCGCCGAAAACGGCGCGACCTACGTCTGGGTCGTCAGCGCCAACAACACCCTGAAAAAGACCCCGGTGCGCACCGGCCCCTTCGGTGAGAAAACCGTGCCGGTGCTCGAAGGCCTGAACGCCAGCGACTGGGTGGTCGCCGCTGGCGTGCATGTGCTGCTGGAAGGGCAGCAGGTGCGTCCGGTGGATCGCTCCAACCGCGTGGTCAATCTGGCGGACAAGGAGTAATCCCCGATGGGTTTCAATCTTTCCGCCTGGGCGCTGCGCAATCGCCAGATCGTACTGTTCCTGATGCTTTTGCTGGCGATCGTCGGCGCCTTGTCCTACACCAAGCTCGGCCAGAGCGAAGACCCGCCGTTCACCTTCAAGGCGATGGTCATCCAGACCCGCTGGCCCGGCGCAACGGCGCAGGAAGTCTCGCGCCAGGTCACCGAGCGCATCGAAAAGAAACTGATGGAAACCGGCGAGTACGAGCGGATTGTTTCGTTCTCGCGCCCCGGTGAGTCCCAGGTCACGTTCATTGCCCGCGACTCCATGCATTCGGTGGAGATTCCGGATCTCTGGTATCAGGTGCGCAAGAAGGTCAGCGACATTCGCCAGACCCTGCCGCCGGGCATTCAGGGGCCGTTTTTCAACGATGAGTTCGGCACCACCTTCGGCAATATCTATGCGCTGACCGGCGACGGTTTCGACTACGCGGTGCTCAAGGATTACGCCGACCGCATCCAGATCCAGCTGCAACGGGTCAAGGACGTGGGCAAGGTTGATCTGCTCGGTTTGCAGGACGAGAAGATCTGGGTCGAGCTGTCCAACGTCAAACTCGCCACCCTCGGCCTGCCGCTGGCAGCGGTGCAGCAGGCGCTGGAAGAACAGAACGCGGTGTCCACCGCCGGCTTCTTCGAAACCGGCAGTGAGCGATTGCAGCTACGGGTCTCGGGGAATTTTCAGACAGTCGACGAGATCAAGAACTTTCCGATCCGGGTCGGTGATCGTACGTTCCGCATCTCCGATGTCGCCGACGTGCGGCGCGGTTTCAACGATCCTCCGGCGCCGCGCATGCGCTTCATGGCCGAAGACGCCATCGGTCTTGCGGTGGCGATGAAGGATGGCGGCGACATTCTGGTGCTGGGCAAGGCCCTGGAAATCGAGTTCGCCCGCATTCAGAAAAACCTGCCGGCCGGCATGCAGTTGCGCAAGGTTTCCGACCAGCCCGCAGCAGTAAAAACCGGTGTCGGCGAGTTCGTCCAGGTGCTGGTCGAAGCGCTGGGCATCGTGTTGCTGGTGAGCTTCTTCTCCCTCGGGGTGCGCACCGGCATGGTGGTGGCGCTGACCATTCCGCTGGTGCTGGCGATGACCTTCGCCTGCATGTATTACCTCGGCATCGGCCTGCACAAGATCTCCCTCGGCGCGCTGGTGCTGGCGCTGGGCTTGCTGGTGGACGACGCGATCATCGCCGTGGAAATGATGGCGATCAAAATGGAGCAGGGTTTCGACCGGATCAAGGCCGCCAGTTACGCCTGGACCAGCACCGCATTCCCGATGCTCACCGGTACGCTGATCACCGCCGCCGGTTTCCTGCCGATTGCCACGGCGCAGTCCGGCACCGGCGAATACACCCGCTCGATCTTCCAGGTGGTGACCATTGCCTTGCTCGCATCCTGGGTGGCGGCCGTGGTGTTCGTACCGTATCTGGGGGAAAAACTCCTGCCGGATCTGGCGAAGATTCACGCAGCCAAACACGGTACGGCTGACGGCCAGACCGATCCCTATGGCACGCCGTTCTACCAACGTGTGCGGCGTCTGGTGGAGTGGTGCGTACGTCGGCGCAAAACTGTGATCGTGCTCACCGTGCTGCTGTTCGTGGCGTCGGTGGCGTTGTTCCGGTTTGTGCCGCAGCAGTTCTTCCCGGCCTCCGGGCGACTGGAATTGATGGTCGATCTGAAGCTTGCCGAAGGCGCCTCGCTGGCCAATACCACGGGCGAAGTCAAACGCCTGGAAGCGATGCTCAAGGATCACGCCGGCATCGACAACTATGTCGCTTACGTCGGCACCGGTTCGCCACGTTTCTACCTGCCGTTGGATCAACAACTGCCGGCGGCGAGCTTCGCCCAGTTCGTCGTGTTGGCGAAAACCATCGAGGAGCGCGAAGCGCTGCGCACGTGGCTGATCGACACGTTGAACGAGCAGTTCCCGTCCCTGCGCTCGCGGGTCACGCGCCTGGAAAACGGCCCGCCGGTCGGTTACCCGGTGCAGTTCCGCGTCACCGGCGAGCACATCGAGGAAGTCCGTGCACTGGCCCGGAAAGTCGCAGCCAAAGTGCGCGAGAACCCGCATGTGGTGAACGTGCATCTGGACTGGGAAGAGCCGAGCAAGGTTGTGTACCTGAACATCGATCAGGATCGCGCCCGGGCGTTGGGCGTGAGCACGGCGAATCTGGCGAAATTCCTCCAGAGTTCGCTGACCGGATCCAGTGTCAGCCAGTACCGCGAGGACAACGAACTGATCGAAATCCTCCTGCGCGGCACCGTGCACGAGCGCACCGAACTGTCGTTGCTGCCGAGTCTGGCGGTGCCGACCGACAACGGTCGCAGCGTTGCGCTGTCGCAGATTGCCACGCTGGAATATGGCTTCGAGGAAGGCATCATCTGGCACCGCAATCGCCTGCCCAACGTGACCGTGCGCGCGGACATCTACGGCAAGGAGCAGCCGGCGACGCTGGTGAAGCAGATCATGCCGACGCTCGATCCGATCCGCGCCGAATTGCCGGACGGCTATCTGCTGGATGTCGGCGGTACGGTGGAGGATTCGGAGCGTGGGCAGAAGTCGGTGAACGCCGGGGTGCCGATGTTCATTGTCGTGGTGCTGACGTTGCTGATGGTGCAGTTGCGCAGTTTTTCGCGCACGGCGATGGTGTTTCTGACGGCGCCTTTGGGGTTGATCGGGGTGACGCTGTTTCTGCTGGTGTTCCGCCAGCCGTTCGGGTTTGTGGCGATGCTGGGGACGATCGCGCTGTCGGGGATGATCATGCGTAACTCGGTGATTCTGGTGGATCAGATCGAGCAGGATATCGCGGCAGGGCTCAGGCCCTGGCAGGCGATTATCGAGGCGACCGTGCGGCGGTTCCGGCCGATTGTGTTGACGGCTTTGGCGGCGGTGCTGGCGATGATTCCGCTTTCTCGCAGTGTGTTTTTTGGGCCGATGGCGGTGGCGATTATGGGGGGGTTGATTGTTGCTACTGCTTTGACGCTTTTGTTTTTGCCGGCGTTGTATGCGGCTTGGTTCAGGGTTCGCAAGGAGGCTTGAGGCTGTTTGAGCGTGGCGGCCTTTGGGCCGACCATGCTCTGGGTGGTTTGGGTGAATATCCGTTTCTGCGAGTGTTGCGGCTGGCGGTTCCGCTCTTACAGCGGCTCACTTTTGCAGACGCCCAAAAGTAAGCAAAACGCTGGGCCCCGGCGTTCGGCCCCTCGCTGGGGCTCGGGGTTCCTTCGCTCCGGGATTCATCCGGGGGCATCGCCTCCGGTTTGCTTCGCTGCACCTCCTCTCGATGTGTTCGACTTCGTCGAACGGCGCTGCGCGCCTACCCCCGGATAAATCCCTCCACTCAGCCGGCCGAAGGGGCCGGCACGTCAAAAGCGTTACTCGAGCTAACGCTCATTGTGGTTTACGCCTTTATTTGCTCGTTGTAGGAGGGGGTGTTCTCTCCTACATGTTTTTCAGACGGCTCCGATATTGAGTCGCTGTGTTGGCGGTGCTGTACTCGAGGCTGTTTTTCAGCCTTGTTTGAGTCAGTGTTGATGAAGAAACCGCCGGTATTGAAGGGTCGGGCCGATCCGGTCTTTGAGTTGTTGATGCGCGCGCCTCACAAGCAGCGTCTGGCGGATTATCTTGCGTTGCTCAAGCCGCTGGATGATCAGGGGCGGTATCTGCCTTTTGAAGATTTGCGTTATCGCTGGGCCAGCGGGCTGGATTCGCGTTTGTGTTGGGCGCTGGTCAAGAAGGCGCGGGTCGCTCAGTACATTCATCTTCTGCCGCTGGGGGAGCCGGCGCAGTGGGGGAAGTTTGTGCCGACGCCCACCGCGCAGAAGGCCCTTTCAGTGGTTGATCGGCAAACCACGACGGCGTCGCTGGAGTACATGACCAGCCAGATAGGCGAGCGGGCGCATTTCAGTTATTTGCTTAACGATCTGATCGAGGATGAGGCGATCAGCAGCAGTCAGCTGGAGGGCGCCGCGACCACCACTCGAGTTGCCAAAGACATGCTCAAGCAGCGGCGTCAGCCGCGTACGCCGGATGAGCGGATGGTCATGGGTAATTACCGGATGATGAATTTCGCCTGGGAAAAACGTTACGAGCCATTGAGCGTGGAGTTGATTGCGTCGATCCATCGAGTTGGTGTCGAGGGCATTGATGACGAGCAGTACGACCCGGGGCTTTGCAGGACCAACGATGAAGTGGTGGTGCAGGACGGCGAAGGGAATACCGTACACACGCCACCGCCTGCCGCCGGATTGGTGAGGCGACTGGATTTGCTCTCGCAGTGGATCAATCAACCACAGGGTTCACCTCGGCAAAAAAAATACCTGCATCCGCTGATCAAGGCGATCACGCTGCACTTTGCCCTGGGTTACGAACATCCGTTTCGTGACGGTAACGGGCGGGTCGCCAGGGCGCTGTTTTACTGGTTCATGTTCAAACACGAGTTTTCGGCGTTCCGCTATATCGCGATCAGTCTTTTACTGCGCAACGCGCCTGTGAAGTACGGGCGGTCGTATTTGCACAGCGAGGCTGATGAACTCGATCTGACGTACTTCATCGAGTTTCAGTGTTCGGTGATTCTGCGGGCGGTCGAGGGGTTTACCGATGTGTATCGCAAGAGTGTGGCGTACAGCGAAGACTTCGAGCACTGGCTGACCTGTTCGGGTTTTTTTGATCGGCTGACAGAGCGGCAGCGAGCGATTTATCAGGTGGCCAGAAGTGGGGTGGCGAAGGAGTTCACGGCGGGGAACGTCAAGGAGCACCTTGGTTGTGCCTACAACACAGCGGTGTCGGCGTTGAGCGGGTTGGTTGAGCTGCAGGTTTTCGAGAAGAAGAAAATGGGGCGCGAGTGGGTGTACTTTTTACGTGTATCTGCTGGTGGCGGATTGAGTAACGGGAGTGAGACAGCTCACTCCCGTGTCGTGTCGGCTTAGAGCGTACCGAACACCTTTTTCGCCAGACTCGTCGCCGCAGCGGCCGGGTTCTTGCGGATGGTTTCTTCCTGTTTGCCGATCATTTCGAACAGACCATTAAGCGCTTGTTCGGTCACGTAGCTTTCGATGTTGGCGCTCTTCGCATCCACCACGCCGAAGGTCGCGGCCTGGCCTGCGAAGGCGTTGTATTTCTGGGCTACGCCGACTTTGTCGGTTGCTTGTTTGACGATGGGCAGGAATTTGGTGCGGATCTGTTCGCGGCTGGATTTGTCCAGGTATTGGGTGGCGGAGTCGTTGCCGCCGCTGAGGATGCCTTTGGCGTCTTCCACGCTCATTTTCTTCACGGCGTCGACGAGGATCGGTTGGGCCTGGGTGACGGCGGTTTCCGCGGCCTTGTTCATGGCGGTTTCCAGTTCGTCGACCTGGGCGCCCATGCCGAAGGCTTTCATCTTGCCGGCGACTTTGCCGAGTTTGCCCGGCAGTTCGATCTTCACGTCCGGGTTGTTGCTGAAGCCGCCCGGGGTGCCGAGTTGTTTGACGGCCAGTTGCGCGCCCTGGGTCAGGGCGTCCTTGAGGCCGCCGGTGGCGTCGCCTTGCGACAGGTCGCTGAGGGACAGGGCCAGGGCGTTGGCAGAGATCATCAGGCCCGCACATAGGCCGGCGAAGCGAAGGGTAGGGCGGAGCATGGCGGCTTCCTTGTTCGGAGAGAGTTAGCGGGCGGCATCGACGCGGATCTTCAGCGGCTGCGGATCCTTGCCATCAAGCTGCACGGCATGGTTTTCGGTGGTGATGAACATCAGCTCGCCGTTGACTTCAATGCGTGCGCTGACCGAGTAGCGGTGGCCGGGTTTGACCTGGGCCGGATCGTAGCTCAAGTGGAACGGCAGCGGCACCTGGCCTTTGACCGGGCCTTTCTGTTCGTCGAGTATCACGGCCGGAGCGTCGGCCAGCGAGACGTCCTGCAGGCTCACGCTCAAGGTTGCACTGGGTGGCAGGGCGATGCGTTGCAGGTAGAACACTTCGCCGTCGAGGCTGACCTTGCCGGCCGGTGAGGTCGACTGGCAGGCGCTGAGCAGGGTGGCGGCGGCAAGAAGGGAAAGTTTTTTCATCGGAGATCTCCGTATCGACGGCGCCAGAAGAAGCCTGGCGCCTGTAGGAATTTAGTCGCTTTGCACAGGGGCAGCGGGCTGATCGGCCGCATCTTCGCTGCGATGCAGTGCCACCTGACGGATCGACAGGCGAATCTCCGCCGGCAGTACCCGTTTGGCCGCACCTTCGGCCAGCTCGCCGAGCAGTTCGTGGTAGCTCAACTTGCCGGCTTCGTCGCGACGCAGTACGTCGAGGTCGAGCATGGTCTGGATGAAGTGGCGGAACAGGCTCTTGTCGAAGAATTCCGGGGCGTTGAGGCCATGCAGGATCGACAGGCGCTGGGCCATGACCGTGCACAGGTCTTCCAGTTCTTCGGCGCTGATCGTGTTCTGGCCTGCATTGAGCAGCAACGACACGGTCATGTAGAAGCGTTGCAGGGTCTGGGCGATGCTCTTCGACAGCAGCGTCAGCAGCACGAAATGCCGCGAGCTCGGCGCCGGGCGCAGGTAAACGTCTTTCTCGAAACGCAGCAGGCCTTGTTCGACGAACGCTTCCAGCCACTGATCGATCACTGCATCCAGTTCGTCCAGGGTCCAGCGGATGAACAGTTCCGATTGCAGGTACGGATACAACGCACGGGTGTAGCGCAGGATCTGTTCGCGGCTCATGCGCGAAGTACTCTGGAAGAAACTCGCCAGCAGCGCCGGCAGGGCGAAGATGTGCAGCACGTTGTTGCGGTAGTAGGTCATCAGGACGGCGTTCTGCTCGTCCAGATACAGAATCTTGCCCAGCGCGTCGTTCTGCTCGGACAGCAGATCCATGTCCTTCACGTGCTCGATCAGCGCCCGGCCATCGCCCTCCGGCAACGTGGTATGCGGCGAGTAAGGGACTTTGCGCAGCAATGCCAGATACAGATCCAGCACCCGCGCCATGGCGCGATCATCCAGCGCCAGGCGAGTGGTCGACAGCAGCGCCAGCGCCACCAGGTTGACCGGGTTGATCGCTGCGGCTTCGTTCAGGTGCTGCGCGACTTTCTCGCCGAGGCGGTTGGTGGTTTCGTTGAGCCAGGCCGGTTTGTACTGCGGGCCGAGTTCCTGCTGACGCCAGTCCGGCTGTTCGCTGTCGAGGAATTCCGCGAGTTTGATCGGCTCGCCGAAGTTCACCGCCACTTGGCCGAAACGCTGCTTGAGTGCGCCGATGACTTTGAAGATGTCGAAGATCGATTCTTTCTTCTTGCTCGCGCCACGCAGTTCGCCGAGGTAGGTGCGGCCTTCGAGCACGCGCTCGTAACCGATGTACACCGGCACGAACACGATCGGCATCCGCGACGAACGCAGGAAGCTGCGCATGGTGATCGCGAGCATCCCGGTTTTCGGTTGCAGCATGCGTCCGGTACGCGAGCGGCCGCCTTCGACGAAGTACTCGACCGGGAAGCCTTTGGTGAACAGGGTGTGCAGGTATTCGTTGAACACGGAGGTGTACAGCGGATTGCCCTTGAACGTGCGGCGCATGAAGAACGCCCCGCCACGGCGCAGCAGGCTGCCGATCACCGGCATGTTGAGGTTGATGCCGGCGGCGATGTGCGGCGGGGTCAGGCCATTGCGGAACAGCAGGTACGAAAGCAGCAGGTAGTCGATGTGGCTGCGGTGGCACGGCACGTAGATCACTTCGTGACCCTGGGCGACCTTCTGCACGCCTTCGATGTGGTTGACCTTGATCCCGTCGTAGATCTTGTTCCAGAACCAGCTCAGCACCACTTCCAGAAAACGGATCGCGGTGTAGGTGTAGTCCGAGGCGATCTCGTTGCCGTAGCGCAGGGCCTGAGCCTTGGCTTTTTCCGGGGAAATGTTTTCGCGCTCGGCTTCGTCGAGGATCGCTTGCTTGACCAGCGGTTGGTTGAGCAGGCCTTTGACCAGGTTGCGGCGGTGGGAAATGTCCGGGCCGATCACCGCAGCTTTCAGATTGCGGAAGTGCACCCGCAGGATCCGCTGGGCCATGCGCACGGTGCGTTCGTGGCCCTTGTTGTGTTCGATCAGCTCGCGCAGGTGGATCGGTGCGGAGAATTGCACGCGAGTCTTGCGCCCCAGAATCATGATGCTCAGCAGACGACGCAGGCGCCCGGTGACGGCCCAGCTGTCGGCGAACAGCAGTTTCCACGGGCTGTTTTCGCTGTCCGGTGATTGGCCCCAGAACACGCTGACCGGAATGATCTGCGCGTCTTCGGCAGCATTCTGGCTCAGGGCGCTGACCAGTCGGGTCAGGGTTGGTGGCGCACCGCGCTTGTCCTGACGGCCGAGCCAGTCCGGGTCCGGCGTCAGGTAGAAGAACGCCGCCGGTTCGATCAGCGAACCCACGGATACCGGCAGCACCGGACGCGGCAGGCCGGCCTTGGTGCACTCGGTGTCGACCACCGCCAGATCAGTCAGCGATGGGTTTTGCAGGACGTAGAACACCGGACGACTGCGGTCGAGGTTGAGGGTGAACGACGACTGGTTGATCGTCTCGGAGCGAACCCAGAGATACAACAGTCGGCGCAAGGTGCCAAACACAAGACGGCGGAACGGGGAACGGGTCATACGGCTTCTGCGTGAGTGGATAAACCGAGCGTTTGCTCGGGCGGTCGATAGTGTGCCGGATTCATGGAAAATCGGCAAAAAAGCGGCGAAGTAATCTCCTGTTGAGAGTTTTGCCGCCTGTCATATACTCGGCGATCTGTCGCCGGGGCCCTTTTATGGACGTCGGACGCAGGCTGACGTTCCTCAAAGGCTTTCCTGCGAAAAGCCTGTTCAATAATAAAAAAGGAGTATGAACAGATGGCAACACGTGAAACCGGCAACGTGAAGTGGTTCAACGACGCCAAGGGCTACGGCTTCATTCAGCGCGAAGACGGGGTGGACGTATTCGTGCACTACCGCGCGATCCGCGGCGAAGGCCACCGTTCGCTGACCGAGGGTCAGCAGGTTGAATACGCGGTGGTGGAAGGGCAGAAGGGCTTGCAGGCTGAAGACGTTGTAGGGCTCTGATGATCGTTCCCACGCTCTGCGTGGGAATGCCTCAATGGACGCTCTGCGTCCGCTTTGGGACGCGGAGCGTCCCGGGCTGCATTCCCACGCAGAGCGTGGGAACGATCAATGAGAGTCAGGCTGTTTTCCAGGTGATCTCTTCTTCACCATCGGCGCTGATGCGAATCCAGCGATCCGCCGTTTCCTCACCTTCTTCCTCGACCCACGTCCCCGGCGCGCAACGCACTTCAACGTTCAGCGCGGCAAAGGCTGCGCGGGCGCAGGCGATGTCGTCGTCCCACGGCGTCTGGTCGCTTTCAAGGTACAGGCTGTTCCACTTGCCCACGGCTTTCGGCAGCCAGGTCACCGGGATGTTGCCGGCCTTGCACTTGTAGGTCTGACCTTTCTGTACCCAGTCGCTGCAAGGGCCGAGGGCGGCGCCCAGCCAGGCGGAAATGGCCTTGTGGTCGACGTCGGCGTCTTTCAGGTAAATCTCGATGTCCGGTTGGCGCATGGATGTCCTCACTGCGGGTCTGAAAAATCCATTCGCGGATTTAGCCGGCCCCGGGTCGTTGCCCGAGACCAAAAGTTATTGAAGAACGAAATAATCGTAGCGCATCGAGACGGTGGTCACGAACGGCTCGGGCTGTTCGATGACCGCCGCGCGGCGCTCGGCACTGGCGCGCCAGCCGTGGGGTGTCATCGCCAGCAGGTTGGCGCGATCCTCGGGCTTGTCCAGCGTCAGTTTGAATTCCAGGGTTTCACTGTGCGCCAGCGCCATGCCTTTCGGCACCAGGGCCAAATGCTTGTCGTCGGTGTATTCGCGCACTTCGTCGTACAGGCACTCGCGCAGTTCCATCAGATGGCCGCTGGTCGGGCCGACTTTCATCAGGCCACCGCCAACACTGAGCAGACGCTTGGCCTCTTCCCAGTCCAGCGGACTGAAGACACTGGCCAGAAACTGGCAGCTGCCGGAAGCCAGTGGCACCCGGGCCATGCTCGCAATCAACCACGTCAGCGAAGGATTGCGTTTGCAGGCGCGCTTGACCGCTTCCTTCGAGATATCCAGCGCATAACCGTCAGCATCGGGCAAAGCCTCGGCGATCTGCGCGGTGTAGTAACCCTCGCCACAACCGATATCGACCCAGCGGGCCGGCGCGTAACCCGCCGCCAGCTCCGCCAGACGCTTGGCCACCGGCGCGTAATGCCCGGCGTTCAGAAAGTCGCGGCGGGCCTCGACCATCGCCTGGTTGTCGCCGGGATCGCGGCTGTTCTTGTGCTGCACCGGCAGCAAGTTCAGGTAACCCTGGCGCGCGCGGTCAAAGCGGTGGCCGGCGGGGCAGACCACGCCGTTGTCCACCGCGGTCAGCGGTTCACTGCAGATCGGGCACGCGAGCATCAGGCGAGCAACTTGATCAGGGTCTGGTAGTAGATTTCGGTCAGCAGGTCGAGATCGGCCGCCAGCACGCGCTCGTTGACCTGGTGGATGGTCGCGTTGACCGGGCCCAGTTCAACAACCTGGGTGCCCATGGTCGCGATGAAACGGCCATCGGAGGTGCCGCCGCTGGTGGACGCCTTGGTCTCGCGGCCAGTGATGTCCTTGATGCTCGACGACACAGCGTCAAGCAGCGCGCCCGGCTCGGTGAGGAATGGCAGACCGGACAGCGCCCAGTCGATGTGCCAGTCCAGGCCGTGCTTGTCGAGGATGTCGGCGACGCGTTTCTGCAGGCCTTCGACGGTGGATTCGGTGGAGAAGCGGAAGTTGAACACCGCCACCAGATCGCCCGGAATCACGTTGGTCGCGCCGGTGCCGGAGTTGACGTTGGAAATCTGGAAACTGGTCGGCGGGAAGAAGTCGTTACCGTGATCCCAATGCTCGGCGGCCAGTTCGGCCAGAGCCGGGGCAGCGAGGTGGATCGGGTTCTTCGCCAGGTGCGGATAGGCCACGTGGCCCTGCACACCGCGCACGGTCAGTTTGGCGCCGAGGGAGCCGCGACGACCGTTCTTCACCACGTCGCCCACCAGCGTGGTGCTCGACGGTTCGCCGACGATGCACCAGTCCAGACGCTCGTTACGGGCTGCCAGACGCTCGACCACAGCCTTGGTGCCGTGATGCGCCGGGCCTTCTTCGTCGCTGGTGATCAGGAACGCGACCTTGCCCTTGTGATCCGGGTAGTCGGCGACAAAACGCTCGGCCGCCACAGTCATCGAGGCGAGGCTGCCTTTCATGTCCGCCGCGCCACGACCGCAAAGCATGCCGTGCTCGTCGATCACCGCGTTGAACGGGTCGATCTGCCAGGCAGTCACCGGGCCGGTCGGCACCACGTCGGTGTGGCCGGCGAAGCACAGCACCGGGCCGTCGTCTTTGCCGTGAGTCGCCCAGAAGTTATCCACATCTTCGATGCGCATCGGTTCCAGCTGGAAACCGGCATCGCCCAGGCGCTGCATCATCTGCTTCTGGCAATCGGCGTCGACCGGCGTCACGGACGGACGGCGGATCAGGTCGATGGCGAGTTGGAGGGTCGGCGAAAGGTCGGCGTGGGCCGTCATGGAAAACTCCGAAAGCTGGGGGGCAAGGCGCGCAAAATGGCGGTTATCTTAAAGCAAAACGGCGACCATTGGCCGCCGTTTAGTGCATCCGGAAGGATTTAGACCACCGGTGCCGGTTCAGGCGCAGCCGATGGTTTTGGCAGCGACGACAGGAACGCCATGATCAGCGCCGCCACGTACGGCAGCGACTGCACCAGCAGCATGGCCACCCAGAAGCGCATATCGTTGCTCGGAATCCCCTGCACCAGGAAGATCCCCAGCGCCGCGCCCCACAACAGCAGCATGATGAACAGCTCTTCCCGGGCCTCGGAAATCGCCACCCAGAAACCATGGTTGTCGGCGTTTTTCGGGGTGCGGAAGAACGGAATGCTGCTGGTGAAGAAGCCGTACAGCACCGCTTTGGCGATGGTGTGCGACAACGCCAGGCCGGCCAGTGCCGCGCAGAACGCATCCTTGAGGTTCACGCCCACGGCGCGACGGTAGAGGAAGATGATCTTGCCGACCTTGAACACGAACAGCGCCAGCGGCGGGATCGCAAAGATCAGCAGCGGCGGATCGACCCGTTGCGGCACGATGATCATCGCCGCCGACCACAACAGCGCGCCGACGGTGAAGAAGATGTTCATGCCGTCCGCGACCCACGGCAGCCAGCCCGCGAGGAAGTGGTAACGCTGGCCGCGCGTCAGCTCGGTGTCCTTGCCGCGCAGCAGGCTGCGGGTGTGGCGCTTGATGATCTGGATTGCACCGTAGGCCCAGCGGAAACGCTGCTTTTTGAAGTCGATGAAGGTGTCCGGCATCAGACCCTTGCCGTAACTGTCGTGGTAATACGCCGCCGACAGGCCTTTCTCGAATACCCGCAGACCGAGTTCGGCGTCTTCACAGATGCACCAGTCGGCCCAGCCCAGTTCTTCAAGCACCGAGCGACGGGTCATGGTCATCGTGCCGTGCTGGATGATCGCGTCGCGGTCGTTGCGGGTGACCATGCCGATGTGGAAGAAGCCTTTGTACTCGGCGTAGCAGAGCTTCTTGAAGGTGCTTTCGTTCTGGTCGCGGTAGTCCTGCGGCGACTGCACCACGGCGATTTTCGGGTCGGCGAAGTGCGGCACCATGTGCTTGAGCCAGTTCGGGTGCACGCAGTAGTCCGAGTCGATCACCGCGATCACTTCGGCATCCTTGGCGGTATGCGGGATCAGGTAGTTCAGCGCGCCGCCCTTGAAACCGGCCAGGGGCGAGACGTGGAAGAACTTGAAGCGCGGGCCGAGGGTTTCGCAGTAGTCGCGCACCGGCTCCCAGACCGCCGGGTCCTTGGTGTTGTTGTCGATGATCAGGACTTCGAAGTCCGGATAGTCGAGGTTGGCCAGGGCGTTGAGGGTCTGTTTGACCATCTCCGGCGGCTCGTTGTAGCAGGGCACGTGAATCGAGACTTTCGGGCGGTAGTCCGAGTCGCCGACCACCGGCAGGAATTCACGGCGACGCTTGTGAATCCACACCGCTTCGGCCAGTTCGTGGGCCTCGGTCAGCAACACGATGAACACCCCGAGCGCACCGAGCGCGAGCAGGAAGCCCACCGTCAGGCTGAACCACGTGCTGTATTGCTGGCTGTAGTCGTAACCGATCCACACCAGCACCGAACCGCACAGGAACGCGATAAAGGTCAGGAACGTACGACCGCGCTGACGCAGGGCCGAGCCGTCGATCATCAGCAGGGTCAGCGACAACAGCGCCAGCACCACCGAACCGATGGCCAGCACGCGCCATTGCGGGATCGCCACCACCGGGCCTTCGAAGTTGAATTTCTGTTGGCGCGCGGCGTTGAACACGCCCCAGTAGGCGCCGACCGAACCTTCATCGCTGGCCTTCCACGGCTGGTCGAACGCTTCGATCACGAAGTAGTTGAAGCCCTGGCGGTTGAGTTTGTTGACCAGCGTGCGCAGGTAGATCGCCTGATCCGCCGGCGACGCATCGGCGCCACCACGCATGCGGCCGTTGCTCGGCCAGCCTACTTCGGACAGCAACAGCGGTTTTTTCGGGAACATCTTTTTCAAGTCGCGGGCGCGGTCGAAAACGAACTGCCCGGCCTTGTCCACCGGAATGAATTCCCAGTACGGCAGCACGTGCGCGGCGATCAGGTCGACGTGCTTGGCCAGCTCCGGGTGCTCTTCCCAGACGTGCCACTGTTCGGAGGTGGTCACCGGCACTTTTACTGCCGCGCGAACGCGATCGAGCAGAACACTGAGTTGTTCGGCGGTGATTTCCTTGCGGAAGATCGCTTCGTTGCCGACCACTACACGGACCACGCTGCGCGAGGTGTTGGCTAGTTCGATGGCGCGGGTGATTTCCCGCTCGTTGCGCTCCTGGTCGGGGCTGATCCAGATCCCCAGGGTCACGCGAAGGCCGAATTCTTCCGCCAGTTTCGGGATGTCCTGCAGGGAGCCGTCGACCGAGTAGATGCGGATGTTGTCCGTCAGCTTGCTCATGATCTCCAGGTCGCGGCGCATTTCATCGTCGGACGGATACTGATCTTTCTGTGGGAACTGTCCCTGCTGGAACGGTGAATAGGAGAAACCGGAGATCTGCTCCGGCCAGTTCGGCGCGGAGACGGGGCGGTTGATCAGCGCCCAGAAACCGGTGAACAGGGCGGCGATTGCCAGAACCACCACCAGGTTGAGTCCAAATTTACGCGATGACATAGCTGTGTCGGGTTCCAAAGGCTGTGGAACGAAGGGTCGGCTGATTGGCGCCAAGAGGGCGCGCATCCTACACCGGCAGTTCGCCGAGTCCTACAAGAGACGGGGAAATGCCGGACGTTGGGCAATCCAACCTGACTTAAGTTCTTTCGTTTCAGCGTGTGAGACAAATCTTTGTTACGTGCAGCTTTAATTAAAGCAGGCGCGTTCGCCGTTCATAGCGCAAAGATGCTCTTGGCCGCCGACGGCCCTATAATGCGCGCCGGTTTTTAGGGTAATGGTCATGAGTACAGAAGATCCGCGGTTTGCAGGCATCGCCCGTTTGTATGGCATCGAGGGCCTCGAGCGCCTGCGTGCAGCCCATGTGGCGATTGTCGGCGTCGGCGGCGTCGGTTCCTGGGCGGCGGAAGCCATGGCCCGTTGCGGGGTGGGCGAGATTTCGCTGTTCGACCTCGACGACGTCTGCGTCAGCAACGCCAACCGGCAGCTGCATGCGCTGGACAGCACCGTCGGCAAACCCAAGGTCGAGGTGATGGCCGAGCGTCTGCGCGGGATCAACCCGGACTGCAAGGTGCACGCCGTGGCGGACTTCGTCACCCGCGACACCATGGCCGAATACATCACGCCGAACATCGACTGTGTGATCGACTGCATTGACGCGGTCAACGCCAAGGCTGCGCTGATCGCCTGGTGCAAGCGGCGCAAGATCCAGATCATCACCACCGGTGGAGCTGGCGGACAGATCGATCCAACGTTGATTCAGGTCTGCGACCTCAACCGCACCTTCAACGACCCGCTGGCCTCGAAAGTGCGCTCGACGCTGCGTCGCGACTACGGCTTCTCGCGCACAGTGACTCGCCATTACAGCGTGCCGTGTGTGTTCTCCACCGAACAGCTGCGCTATCCGAAACCGGACGGCAGTATTTGCCTGCAGAAGAGTTTCGTCGGTGACGGCGTGAAACTGGACTGCGCCGGCGGGTTTGGCGCGGTGATGATGGTGACGGCGACGTTCGGCATGGTCGCGGCGACCAAGGCTGTGGACAAGATTGTGGCGGGCGTTCGGCGCCCGGCGGATCGGGTCAAGTCTCAGGCCTGAAGTACATGACTGCGTGACCGATCGCCGATCGTTCCCACGCTCTGCGTGGGAATGCCTCATTGGACGCTCCGCGTCCGCTTCGGCATGGGACGCGGAGCGTCCCGGGCTGCATTCCCACGCAGAGCGTGGGAACGATCAGTCAGGGGCGAGTTCACGCATTCGTTGCAGCACGGCATTCAAGCCATTGCTGCGCGATGGCGACAACTGCCGCGACAGCCCCAACTGATTGAACCAGTCCGGCAGATCCACCTGTTGCAGCTCGCTTGGGGTCAAGCCGTTGACCCGCAACAGCAGCAACGCCACCAACCCGCGAATCATCCGCGCATCGCTGCTCGCCGCGAATTGCCAGCGGTCGTCGCGCAATTCACCGACCAGCCACACCTGGCTTTCACAGCCGTGCACCCGATTGGCGTCGCATTTGTCCGCATCGCTCAACGGCGGCAGACGATCACCAAACTGCATCAACAGCCGCGCCCGCTGTTCCCAGCCGGCGGCGTTCTGAAACGTTTGCAGCGCTTCGGCGGCCTCGACCGGCAGGCTCATCGCAACAACTCCAGCGCCTGATCCAGCGCTTCAAAGAAGCGCTCCAGATCCTCGGAATCGTTGTACAGCGCCAGCGACACGCGAATCGCCCCGGCCAGTTCGAAACGCTTGAGCAGTGGCATCGCGCAGTGATGTCCGGCGCGCACGGCTATGCCCTGTTCGGTCAGCAAATGCGCCAGATCGGCGTTGTGCACGCCTTCGACGACAAAACTGGCCAGTGCGAGTTGCGGCTTGCCCAGCAGACGGATGCCATTACGGGCGGCGAGGCCGCGCAATAGATAGTCGTGCAGCGCCGCTTCGTGGGCGGACACCGCGTCCTGATCCAGACCCGCGAGGTAGTCGAGGGTCGCGCCAAGGCCGATCACGCTGGCAATTGGCGGCGTTCCGGCTTCGAAGCCCAGTGGGGCAGGGCGGAAACGCGCGTCGTGATAATTGGCTTCCAGCACCATCTCGCCGCCGAACTGCCACGGGCGAAGTTGCTCCAGGGCTGCGTTGCGCCCGAACAGCACGCCGAGGCCATCGGGGCCGTACAACTTGTGGCTGGAAAACACGTAAAAATCGCAACCGAGCGCCTGCACGTCATGCCGGCCGTGGACCACGCCTTGAGCGCCATCGACCACGGTCAGCGCGTTGTGCGCCTTGGCCATCGCCAGCAGCGCCGGCAACGGTTGCCAGGCCCCAAGCACGTTGGACAACTGGCTGACCGCCAGCAAGCGGGTGCGCGGGCCGATCAGGTGAACGGCGGCGGCGAGGTCGATCACGCCGTCATCGTCCAGCGGCAGGATCACCAGCTTCAGATCGCGACGTTGCGTCAGTTGCTGCCACGGCAGCAGGTTGGCGTGATGCTCCAGGGCGCTGATGACAATTTCATCGCCCGGATGGAAAAGATGTTCCAGGCCATAAGCCAGGAGATTCAGCGCACTGGTGGCGCCGTGGGTGAAGATGATCTGCCCGCTGTCACCGGCATTCAGCCACTGGGCAACCTTCAGGCGGCTGTCCTCGAACGCCTGCGTGGCGTGGGCGCCGGGCAGATGCTGGGCACGATGCACGTTGGCCGCGCCATTGGCGTAGTAATGCGCCAGCGCGTCGAGCAGGGCCTGGGGTTTTTGCGTGGTGGCGGCGTTGTCCAGATAGGTCTGGTCTTGCCGTTGCAGGGCGGCGATGGCCGGGAAATCGGCGCGCCAGGGGGAGGGAATCATCACGGTTTCAAGCCCTGGTGAAGATGGGCGGGTTAACGCCGAACCCTGTGGGAGCGGGCTTGCCCGCGATGGCGATCGTTCGAACGCCATCGTAAACAGGTCGGCTCCCTCAGGTGAACTTCTGGCGCTTAGTTGTGAGCGTGCAGCGCTTCGTTCAGTTCGATCGCCGATTTGTGGGTTTTGCACTCCACAGCGCCGGTTTCCGAATTGCGACGGAACAGCAGGTCGGTCTGACCGGCCAGTTCACGGGCTTTCACCACTTTGACCAGGTTGTTGTGCTCGTCCAGCAGCGCCACCTTGGTGCCGGCGGTCACGTACAGGCCCGACTCGACGGTGTTGCGGTCGCCCAACGGGATACCGATACCGGCGTTGGCGCCGATCAGGCAGCCTTCGCCGACCTTGATCACGATGTTGCCGCCGCCCGACAGGGTGCCCATGGTCGAGCAACCGCCGCCCAGGTCCGAACCCTTGCCGACGAAGACGCCAGCGGATACGCGGCCTTCGATCATGCCCGGGCCTTCAGTGCCGGCGTTGAAGTTGATGAAACCTTCGTGCATCACGGTGGTGCCTTCGCCCACGTAGGCGCCCAGACGCAGACGTGCAGCGTCAGCGATACGCACGCCGGCCGGTACCACGTAGTCGGTCATTTTCGGGAACTTGTCCACCGAGAACACTTCCAGCAGCTCGCCGCGCAGACGGGCTTCGAGTTGCAGCTCGGCCAGTTCGCTCAGGTCGATCGCGCCCTGGCTGGTCCAGGCCACGTTTGGCAGCAGCGGGAAGATCCCGGCCAGGCTCACGCCGTGCGGCTTGACCAGACGATGGGACAGCAGATGCAGCTTCAGATAAGCCTCAGGAGTCGAGGTCAGCTGAGCGTCTTCGGCCAGCAGGGTGGCGACCAGCGGCTTGTGGCTTTCGGCCAGACGAGTCAGCAGCTTGCCTTGTACCGCGTCGATGCCTTTCACGGCTTCAGCCAGTTGGGCGGCTTGTGCGGTGGTGAAGGTGATCGCCTGATTGCCTTCGGTGTAGCCGAGGATCGGTGCAACAGCGGCGACCAGTTCAGCCGAAGGATTCAACAGTGGCTGAGCGTAGAACACTTCCAGCCATGCGCCTTGACGGTTCTGGGTGCCGACGCCGAAGGCAATACTGAACAGGGAGTTGGACATGTGAATACCTCTACAAAAAGTGACGGGCTGCTTACTTGAGGGCGGCCGCGTAGATATCTGGCTTGAAGCCAATCAGGGTTCGGTCACCGAGATCGAGCACCGGGCGCTTGATCATCGAGGGTTGAGCGAGCATCAGTTCGATGGCTTTCGACTGGTCGAGATCGGCTTTGCGTTCGTCGTCGAGTTTGCGAAAGGTCGTGCCTGCGCGGTTCAACACCGTTTGCCAGCCATGCTCGTCGCACCATTGGGTCAGGTGCTCACGGTCAATGCCGGCGGTCTTGTAATCGTGGAAGTCATAGCTGACAGCGTGTTCATCGAGCCAGGTGCGCGCCTTTTTCATGGTGTCGCAGGCTTTGATGCCGAAAAGGTGCAACGTTTTGCTTGAAACGGTCAAGGAATTGCCCCCTTTACAGGTGCTGGAAAAAAATGGTGTCGGATTATGCCATGACCAGACGGTTTCGCGGCGCCGAGGTTGCTTTTGCTGTAGGCGCCTGCGACATAGGTGCAACGGTCAGCCACAGCCTAAGCGGCTAATATGGCAGTTCAACGCTGTCGATTGTCCGGGATTTCCGCTTTATGCAAACTGCTTATACCGTCCTGATCTTGCTGATGCTGGTCAGTGTCTCGCGCCTGGTGGGACGGGTGATTCCGCTGCCGCTACCACTGGTGCAGATCGCCGCCGGTGCCTTGCTGGCCTGGCCGACCCTCGGCCTGCACGTGGCCCTCGATCCCGAACTGTTCCTGTTTCTGTTCCTGCCGCCGCTGCTGTTTTCCGATGGCTGGCGCATGCCCAAGCGCGAATTGTGGCGCCTGCGCGGACCGGTGCTGACGCTCGCCGTTGGTTTGGTGCTGTTTACCGTGGTCGGCGCCGGTTACTTCATTCATTGGTTGCTGCCGACAATTCCATTGCCGGTGGCCTTTGCGCTGGCGGCGGTGCTGTCGCCGACCGACGCCGTGGCGGTTTCGGCCATCGCGCAAAACCGTTTGCCGACGCCGCTGATGCATATGTTGCAAGGCGAGGCGCTGATGAACGATGCCTCGGGCCTGGTGACATTCAAATTCGCCTTGGTTGCTGCGGTGACCGGTGCGTTTTCCCTGGCCAATGCCAGTCTGACCTTCGTGCTGGTGGCGGTCGGCGGGCTGGCGGTCGGTGTGGCGCTGAGCTGGCTGGTCGGCCGGTTGCGCGCCTGGATGATCGCCCGGGGCTGGGATGATCCGGCGACCCACGTGGTGTTCATGTTGCTGCTGCCATTCGCCGCTTACGTGCTGGCCGAACGGCTTGGCGCCTCGGGCATTCTTTCGGCAGTGGCAGCGGGGATGATGCAGAGCTGGCTCGACCTGCTGCCGCGCCAGACCAGCACGCGTTTGCTCAACCGCAGTGTCTGGTCGTTACTGGAATTCGCCTTCAATGGCCTGATCTTCCTGCTGCTCGGTCTGCAACTGCCGGACATTATCAAGGCGGTGGTCAGTCACGAGACGTCGTTGTGGCCGACGCTGTTCTACCGCTGCCTCGACGTGGTGGCGATCTTCCTGGCGCTGGTGCTGTTGCGTTTTATCTGGGTGCAGAGCATCTGGCGTCTGTCGGTGTTGTTGCGCCGTCTGCGCGGCAAGGGTGATCTGACACAAGTGCCGACCGCCCGGTCCTGCTGGCTGCTGACCGTCGGCGGTGTGCGCGGGGCGGTGACCCTGGCAGGCGTGATGTCGGTGCCGATGCTGATGGGCAGCGAGGCGTTCCCCGAGCGCGATCTGCTGATCTTCATCGCCGCCGGGGTGATCCTGTTGTCGCTGGTGGCGGCCTGTATTGCGCTGCCGTTGCTGTTGCGCGGCATCGAAAAGAGTCCGGATGACAAACGCCGGCAGGAAGTGCGCGACGCCTGGCGCAAAACCGCCGAAGCGGCGATTCATGCGCTGGAAACCGAAGAGGTCAACCCGCAGGACGCCGCGCAAGCCGCACTGGCAGCGGAGCTCAAGGCGCGGATCATGTCCGAGTATCGGCATCAACTGGAGGTGTTCAACGATTCGGCCGAAGCCCAAGCGCTGGCGTTCCAGATGGATCTGCTCGAACGCCGCTTGCGGCTCAAGGCGCTGCGCGCGCAACGCCTTGAGTTGTACAGCCTAAGCCGTCAGCACCAGATCGGTGATGATGTGTTGCGTGAAGTGTTGGGCGAGCTGGATCTGAGTGAGGCGAATCTGGGGCAGGTCAAATAAACGCGTCGACCAGTTCCGTGCCGGTTACGCCGTTTGTGCTGCGGGAAACGGGTAGGCCTTCGCCATGAACGCCTTGTCCTTGTCGCTGAGCACCAGATTCAGATCAATCTTGAAGTCGCCGTGGGTCCAGCTCCGGCGCACGGCGTAATGCATGATCGATTTCGGATCGTAGGGCGAATAGTCGAAATCGCTGGCGTCGAGCAGATTGAAGTAGCGTTCATCGACAGATCGGCGGGCGTAATCGTCCTCGTCGGCGTCTTCGGCCACCCCGTGTGCGGCGTAAACCGCAGGCTTGTTCCAGGGGATGTTCGATTCGGGGTGCAGATGTTCATGTTCGGCACCCAGTGCATGTCCGAACTCATGGATGACATTGGCGGTGAACAACGCCGGGGCGAGCATATGATCGGGAGACAGCCTCATGGTGGGGTCTTCTGCTTCGACCAGCAGTGCGTTGGTTCCGATTATCGACCAGTAAACCCCGGGTTCGCTGCTGATACGGATATCCCCTGACTTACCGTCGACAAAGTCGAACGTCAGGTTGATATGGGGTAGCCAGTTGTTCGCCGCAGATTTGACGGCGTCCCTGAACGCTTGATCACCATTCAGGAATGCGATGCGCAAGGTCCGGCCTGGCGCCCAGAAGTAACCGTGCTTCCCGACGGCTCGTTTTTTACGGGTGGATGCCGAGATTTTTTCATTGGTTGGGTTCTCGGCTACAGCGACTTCATAAGTGCGTTGTAGCGAAACCGTTCTTTCTGTAAGGCAAAGTGTTGCGGAGCTCATGCTAAGTGTCCGTACTGATGTTGATCCGATAGGCTGTTATTTATTCCGGGCAAGTTGGACCGGATAAAAGGCGGGTGAAAGTTAAAGGAAAGTGCGGGCTGAACAAAGTCGGGTTGTATTGCGTGATATTGAAAGTTCGCAAGGTATTGCACCCGGCGAACTTTTTATGTCGGTATGGATTGTTTATTTTGGATAAAGCAGTCGCATCAGTCGCTTGTCCTTTTTACTGATCCGGCGGTTGATCGGTACCTCCCAGTTGCCCAGCGTCAATGTGTTTGCCACCGGGTGGTGCATGATCGATTTTCGGTCGTAGGAGGTGTAGATCGCGTCCAGCGTGTCGAAGGAAGCGAACAGGTTCCTGTCGACCTGCTGCTCGGTGAGCGGGTTCATTTCACGGTTCTTGTAGAACTCATACACCTTTGGCTTATCCCACGGAATATTGGCCTTCGGGTGCTGATGTTCGTGCATTGCACCCAGTGCGTGACCGAATTCGTGGATCACGATGACCTCAAAGTCTTCATGTTCCGGTTTGACCCCCAGATTCATGGTGGGATGGTCGGGGTGGATCAATAGCGCATCGGTGCCGAGCATCGAGCTGTTGTCATTGTTCTTTGTCGCAATCCGGATGTCGCCTTTCAAATCGTCGACAAATTCAAACTTCAGATTGATGTACGGTAACCATTGGTTGGCGGCGGCGATTATCTTGTCCTTGTGGTCGGTGTCGGGTGCGTCCATGAAAGCCACTTTCAAGGTTCGGCCATTGGCCCACAATTTTGAATAATTGATGACGGAGCGTTTGCGCCGAACGCCGGTAGTTTTGCCTGCGTTGTCGGAATTTTCATTGACGGCTGCCATGTAGGCGGCTTGATCATCGGGCCATTGAATGAGTTGGCAATCCAGCAGAGTGCTCATGTTTACTTCGTCCTTGAAGTTAAAGTTTTGATTTATTTGGGCGCAGCGTATTGCGCAGCTCAAGACTAACGTCTGGCCGGCTGGCAAGTGGGGTAAATAGTTGAAGGATCTGTAACCCGATGTATGAGGCGCCCGTGCCGGATTGCCCGGCACGGGCGTTCAGGCATTACTTGTGGCGCAGGACGAAATCGCGGATACGCTCGGCAGCCTCGACGCATTCCGCCAGCGGCGCAACCAGCGCCATCCGAACGCGCCCGGCACCCGGATTGACGCCATCGACGTCACGGGACAGGTACGAACCCGGCACCACAGTCACGTGTTCTTCGGCAAACAGATCGCGGCAGAACGCGGCATCGTCGCCTTGCACATTCGGCCACAGGTAGAAGCTGCCATCGGGGCGCTGCACGTCCATCACCGGGCTGAGGATCGCCAGCACGGCATCGAACTTCTCGCGATACAGCGCACGGTTGGCGCGTACGTGCACTTCATCATTCCACGCGGCGACGCTGGCCAATTGGGTCTGAACCGGCATCGCGCAGCCGTGGTAGGTGCGGTACAGCAGGAAGCCCTTGAGGATGTCGGCGTCGCCGGCAACGAAACCGGAGCGCAGGCCCGGCAGGTTCGAGCGCTTGGACAGGCTGTGGAACACCACGCAACGCTTGAAGTCCTTGCGACCCAGTTCGGCGCAGGCGCTGAGCAGGCCTGGCGGCGGCGTCTGTTCGTCGAAGTACAGTTCGCTGTAGCACTCGTCGGCGGCGATTACGAAGTCGTATTCGTCGGCCAGGGCGATCAGCTTTTTCAGCACGTCGACCGGAATCAGCGCGCCGGTCGGGTTGCCCGGCGAGCAGAGGAACAGGATCTGGCAGCGTTTCCAGATGTCCGGCGAAACGGCGTCGAAATCCGGGTTGAAGCCGTTCTCGTCCAGGCAGGGCAGGTAATGCGGCTTAGCCCCGGCGAGGAACGCCGCGCCTTCGTAGATCTGATAGAACGGGTTCGGACTGACCACCAGCGCGTCGTCGCCACGGTTGACCACGGTCTGGGTGAAGGCGAACAGCGCTTCGCGGGTGCCGTTGACCGGCAGCACGTTGCGCGCCGGGTCGATCCAGCCGCCCGGCACGCTGAAGCGACGTTCGCACCAGGCAGCGATGGCTTCGCGCAGGGCCGGGATGCCGAGGGTGGTCGGGTACACCGCCATCTGATCCAGATTATTCGCCAGCGCCTCGGCGACAAAGCTTGGCGAGCGATGCTTCGGTTCGCCGATGGACAGCGCGATCGGGCGCTTGTCCCGGTTTGGCGTGACGCTGCCGAGCAGGGCGCGGAGCTTTTCGAACGGGTAGGGCTGAAGCTGGGACAGAGCGTTGTTCATCGGTGCGGGATCTCGTGCAAAGCGGTTGAATCCGGGCGCGCAATCAAATGCTGATGCGCGACAGTTTGATATCGGGTTCCTGATTGACGCTCAGCTGTTCGACGATGGCATCCTGCAAACGGCTGCACAGCAGCGGGTCGGACAGCGGTTGATTGTGGGCGTCGGTGATGAAGAACACGTCTTCCACCCGCTCGCCCAGGGTGGCGATCTTGGCGTTCTGCAGCGACAGGTCGAACTCGAGGAAAATCCCGCCAACCCGTGCCAGCAGGCCCGGGCGATCCGGTGCCGTGAGTTCCAGCACGGTCACCGGACGCTGGGCGTCGTTGTGGATCGTCACCTGCGGGGCGAACGCAAAATGCTTGAGCTGGCGCGGCACCCGACGCTGGATGATCGTCGGGTAGTCAGCCGGGTTGCGCAGCGCTTCGGTCAGGCCGTCGCGAATCTGCTTGACCCGGACCGGATTGTCGCCGATCGAGTCGCCATCGGTGTCGAGCACGATGTAGGTGTCGAGGGTGAACTGGCTGCTGGACGTGATGACCCGGGCGTCGTGAATGTTCAGGTTGAGCTGGTCCATCGCGGCCACGGTCACGGCGAAGAAATCGTGCTGGTCCGGTGCATAGATGAAGATCTGCGTGCCGCCCTCGAACTCGCGCTGGGTGGTTTCCTTGATCAGCACCAGCGGACCGCCGTCGGCCGGTTGCTGAAGGATGGCGTCGGTGTGCCAGGCCACGTCGCCGGCGGTGTGGCGCAGGAAGTAGTCATCGCCCAGTTGCGCCCACAATTGCTCAACGTCATCCGGATCGGTGCCGCCGCGCACCAGAATGTCCAGCGCGGCACTCTGGGTCTGGCGGATCTGCTCTTCGCGATCCACCGGATTCTCCAGGCCACGGCGCAGGGCGCGCTTGGTCTCGGTGTAGAGCTGGCGCAACAGGCTGGCGCGCCACGAGTTCCACAAGGTCGGGTTGGTCGCGTTGATGTCGGCCACGGTCAGCACGTACAGGTAGTCGAGACGGGTTTCGTCACCGACCGCCAGCGCAAAGTCATGAATCACCTGCGGGTCGGACAGATCCTTGCGCTGGGCGGTGGTCGACATCACCAGGTGGTTCTGCACCAGCCACACGATCAGGCGGCTGTCCCACACCGGCAGTTGGTGACGCTGGCAGAACGCCTCCGCATCGACCGCGCCGATCTCCGAGTGATCGCCATGCCGGCCCTTGCCGATGTCGTGATACAGGCCCGCCATATAGATGAGTTCAGGCTTGGGCAGTTTGGCCATGAGTTTGGCGGCCAGCGGGAATTTCTCCGACACCTGCGTGTACTGCAACTTGCGCAGGTGTTTGATCAGGTTCAGCGTGTGCGCATCGACCGTATAGATGTGGAACAGGTCGTGCTGCATCTGCCCGACGATAAAGCCGAACTCCGGCAGATAGCGCCCGAGAATGCCGTAACGGTTCATCCGCCGCAGGTTGCGGTGGATGCCGATCTTGCACTTGAACAGCTCGATGAACAGGCTGGTATTGCGGATGTCGTTGCGGAAGTTGTCGTCGATCAGATGACGGTTTTCTCGCAGAAGACGAATGGTGTCGGCACGCACACCTTTGATTTCCGGCTGCTGGGCCATCAGCACGAAGATCTCGAGCATGGCAAACGGCGTGCGGCGGAATACGTTGTCGTTGCGTGCCTCGATGTAGCCGTCGTGCAGCTGGAAACGCGAGTTGATCGGCTGCGGCGGGGCTTCGTCTTCCGGGGCGAGGATGACTTCCTCGAAGTGCTGGATGATCAGGTCGCTGAGCTGGGCGATGCTCATCACAACGCGGAAGTACTGCTGCATGAAGTTTTCGACAGCCTGTTTGGCGTCGTCGCCTTCAAAACCCAGCAGCCCGGCAATGGTGCGCTGGTGATCGAACAGCAAGCGGTCTTCGGAGCGTCCGGCGAGCATGTGCAGGGCGTAACGCACCTTCCAGAGGAATTCCTGGGAGGACGCGAGCAAGGCGTTTTCGCTCTCGACCAGGAATCCTTCGCCGGCCAGGGCGCGCAGGTTCAGGGTGCCGTACTGACGACGGGCCACCCACAGAATCGTCTGAATATCCCGTAGTCCGCCGGGCGAGCCTTTGACGTTGGGTTCCAGGTTGTATTCGGTGTCGTTGTACTTGTGGTGGCGAGCCTTCTGCTCGGCGCGCTTGGCCAGGAAGAAATCCTTGCTCGGCCACATGTGTGCGGTACTGGTGACATCGAGCATGCGCTGGCGCAGGCGCTCGGGGCCGCAGATGGTGCGGCTTTCCATCAGGTTGGTGACCACTGTCAGGTCGGCGCGGGCCTCTTCGGCGCACTCGTCGACCGAACGAACGCTCTGACCAACTTCCAGGCCGATATCCCACAACAGCGTCAGAAAACGCTCGATGGAATCGCGGAAAATTTCGTGGTCGGCGCTGTCCAGCAGGATCAGCAGGTCAATGTCGGAATAGGGGTGCAATTCGCCGCGACCGTAGCCGCCGACCGCGACCAGCGCGATGTCGGCGTCTTCGCTCCAGTCGAACTGGTCCCAGGCCTTTTGCAGGATATTGTCGACGAACCAGGCCCGGTCTTCGATCAGTCGCCGGATGTCGCGACCGGCCCGAAAGCGTGCATCGAGCACTTCGCGGGCCTGGCGGATCGCCTTCTTGAATGCCGCGATGGGACTCGCTTTCAGGGCCAGTTCAGCCTGGAACTGACCGCGGTCGAAGAGTTCGGGATCCACCTGCGGCATCGATTGGCTTTCCTTCTATAGGCTGGGAACGGTGTCTGGATCAGGCCGAGATGCGCGGGATGGTGTCGTCGCTGCGCAGGGTGAAGATCTCGTAGCCGGTGTCGGTGACAAGCAAAGTGTGTTCCCACTGTGCCGACAGCTTGCGATCCTTGGTGATCGCGGTCCAGCCGTCGCCCAGTACTTTGGTGTCGGCCTTGCCCTGGTTGATCATCGGCTCGATGGTGAAGGTCATGCCAGCCTTCAGTTCCATGCCGGTGCCGGCGCGGCCGTAGTGCAGGATCTGCGGTTCTTCGTGGAACACCTTGCCGATGCCGTGGCCGCAGAACTCGCGCACCACCGAGAAGCCGTTCTTTTCAGCGTGCTTCTGGATGATTTCACCAATGTCGCCGAGGCGGCAGCCGGGTTTGACGATCTCGATCGCCTTGTACATGCATTCCTGGGTGATCTGCGACAGGCGCTCCGCCCAGACCGGCACGGTGCCGACGTGGAACATGCGGCTGGTGTCGCCGTGGTAGCCGTCCTTGATCACCGTGACGTCGATGTTCAGGGTGTCGCCGTTTTTCAGCGGCTTGTCGTTCGGGATGCCGTGGCAGACCACGTGGTTGATCGAGGTGCAGATCGACTTCGGGTAGCCCTTGTAGTTGAGCGGGGCAGGGATGGCCTGCTGCACGTTGACGATATAGTCGTGGCAGATCTGGTTCAGCTCATCGGTGGTCACGCCCGGCTTGACGTGCTCGGCAATCATTTCCAGCACATCGGCGGCCAGTTTGCCGGCGACACGCATGCCAGCGATGTCCTCGGGGGTTTTGAGGGTGACGGTCATACAGGCTCTCTCTGCGCTCGGCGGCGCTTGCTGATACGAACAGGGGCGCGACTGTTGATATGGCGGCCCCGAAAAACGCGATTCTAACAGACCAAAGGCGCAAATCCGCGCCTGCATGCATCGCTTCTCTCTATACAATGCGGTGCATTGTCCCGATTCCAAGGGGTTGGCGCGCATGTCCCTGACGCGATTGCAGATTCCGGGTTCCGTTTGCGTCGTCCCTGTGGTATAAAATGCGCCGCTTTCCGGGGATAGCCCCGAGAGCATTAACCCACACACGTGTCGACACGATGGCCTGGGTGCCTTTGATCCTCGGATCAATGGTTGGTCATTGGGATACGTGGAGGCCCAACCCGACTTATCAAGGAACTATCATGTCCCAAGTCAACATGCGCGATATGCTGAAGGCCGGTGTGCACTTCGGTCACCAAACCCGTTACTGGAATCCGAAAATGGGTAAGTACATTTTCGGCGCGCGTAACAAGATTCACATCATCAACCTTGAAAAAACCCTGCCAATGTTCAACGAAGCTCTGACTTTCGTAGAGCGTCTGGCCCAGGGCAAAAACAAGATTCTGTTCGTCGGCACCAAGCGTTCCGCTGGCAAGATCGTTGCTGAAGAAGCAGCACGTTGCGGCTCGCCGTACGTCGATCACCGCTGGTTGGGCGGCATGCTGACCAACTTCAAAACCATTCGTGCTTCCATCAAGCGTCTGCGTGACCTTGAAGTACAAGCCGAAGACGGTACTTTCGCCAAGCTGACCAAGAAAGAAGCGCTGATGCGCACTCGCGATCTTGAGAAGCTGGATCGCTCCCTGGGCGGCATCAAGGATATGGGCGGTCTGCCAGACGCACTGTTCGTGATCGACGTTGACCACGAGCGCATCGCGATCACCGAAGCCAACAAGCTGGGCATCCCGGTCATCGGCGTTGTCGATACCAACAGCAGCCCGGAAGGCGTTGACTACATCATCCCAGGCAACGATGACGCAATCCGCGCTATCCAGCTGTACATGGGTTCGATGGCTGACGCAGTCATCCGCGGTCGCAACAACGTTGCTGGCGGTACTGTAGAATTCGCAGCTGAAGAAACTCAGGCTGCAGCTGAGTAATTGACGCCCTGGCGTTGACTCAGTAAGCAAAAAGGGGGCTTGGCCCCCTTTTTGCCACCTCGAAAACCATTTGTCGGCAGCGCAGCTACAGCATCTGTAACGTGCAGCGGCTACAAGGTGGCTCGGGAAGAATTGAACGCCCGTTCGATCGGGTGGAATGGTTGAAAACCTATCCAAGAGGAATTTGAAAATGGCAGCAATTACTGCAGCGTTGGTCAAAGAACTGCGCGAGCGTACCGGCGAAGGCATGATGGATTGCAAGAAAGCCCTGGAAAAGGCTGGCGGCGACATTGAAAAAGCCATTGATGACATGCGTGCTTCGGGCGCGATCAAGGCTGCCAAGAAAGCTGGCAACGTTGCCGCTGAAGGCGCTATCGCCATCAAGGACGACGGCAAGGCTGCCGTTCTGATCGAAGTCAACTCGCAGACCGACTTCCTGGCTCTGCAGGACGACTTCAAAAACTTCGTTGCTGCCAGCGTTGACAAAGCATTCGCTGACAAGCTCACCGACGCAGCTCCGCTGATCGCTGCTCAAGAAGCCGCTCGCGAAGCACTGGTTGCCAAAGTAGGCGAGAACGTCAACATCCGTCGCCTGGTGCGAGTAGAAGGCGACGTAGTCGGCACCTACCTGCACGGCAACAAAATCGGTGTTGCTGTTGTCCTGAAAGGCGGCGACGTCGAGCTGGCCAAAGACATCGCAATGCACGTTGCTGCAAGCAACCCTGAGTTCCTGCTGCCTTCGCAAGTCTCCGACGAAGCGATCGAGCGTGAAAAAGCTGTGTTCCTGCAGCTGAACGAAGAAAAAATCAAAGGCAAGCCAGAAAACATTGTTGAGAACATGGTCAAAGGCCGTATCAGCAAGTTCCTGGCAGAAGCAAGCCTGGTTGAGCAGGCGTTCGTCAAGAACCCTGAAATCAAGGTTGGCGAGCTGGCCAAGAAAGGCGGCGCTGAAATCGTTTCCTTCACCTACTTCAAAGTAGGCGAAGGCATCGAGAAGCCGGTCGACAACTTCGCTGAAGAAGTTGCTGCCCAGCTGGCTGCCGCCAAGCAATAAGACGGTTTTTCAACTGTCGCCCGAAAGAGGCTGCCCGCTCACGCGCGCAGCCTCTTTTCAGATAGGGTTACCAATTTTTAATTGGTTTCCCCTTGGAACTGACTTACAAAGCCATGTTCCGATGGCGCTGAAGCAGCGCCAAGCTAGAGTGAACGCCAGCTGTAAACAGCTCGCAAAGAATTTTTAAAATACGCCGCAGGAGAGATTCGCAATGGCTCAGCAGGGCAGTGGTTATCAGGCTCGCTATAAACGCATTCTACTCAAGCTTAGCGGCGAGGCCCTGATGGGCTCGGAAGAGTTCGGGATCGATCCGAAGGTGCTGGATCGCATGGCGCTGGAAGTCGGCCAGCTGGTCGGCATCGGCGTCCAGGTCGGTCTGGTGATCGGTGGTGGCAACCTGTTCCGCGGTGAAGCGCTGAGCAAGGCCGGCATGGATCGGGTCACGGGCGACCACATGGGCATGCTGGCCACTGTGATGAACGCCCTGGCCATGCGCGACGCGCTGGAACGTGCCAATATCTCGGCCATCGTGATGTCGGCCATCTCCATGGTCGGTGTGACCGATCACTATGACCGTCGCAAGGCCATGCGCCACCTGAACTCCAAGGACGTGGTGATCTTCGCGGCCGGTACCGGCAATCCGTTCTTTACCACGGATTCGGCAGCCTGCCTGCGCGCCATTGAAATCGACGCTGATGTCGTGCTCAAGGCGACCAAGGTCGATGGCGTCTACACCGCTGACCCGTTCAAAGACCCGCATGCCGAGAAGTTCGATCATCTGACATACGATGAAGTACTGGATCGCAAGCTGGGTGTAATGGATCTGACGGCTATCTGCCTGTGCCGCGATCACAAGATGCCGCTGCGCGTATTTAACATGAACAAGCCCGGCGCCCTGCTGAACATTGTGCACGGCGGCGCAGAAGGGACTTTGATCGAGGAAGGCCAACAATGATCAACGAAATCAAGAAAGACGCCCAAGCGCGTATGCAGAAATCCCTGGAGTCTCTGAACCACGCGTTCGGCCAGATTCGTACCGGCAAGGCTCACCCGAGCATCCTCGGCAGCGTCATGGTGCCTTACTACGGCACTGACACCCCGCTGAGCGGCGTTGCCAACGTCACCGTGAAAGACTCGCGCACCCTGCAGGTCGTGGCGTTCGAGCGCAACATGCTCGCTGCCGTCGACAAGGCAATCCAGAGCGCCGGTCTGAACCTCAACCCGACCAACCTGGGTGAGTTGCTGTTGATCCCTATGCCGGCCCTCACCGAGGAAACGCGTAAAGGCTTCACCAAGCAGGCGCGTAGCGCTGCTGAAGACGCGCGTGTTGCCGTGCGCAATATTCGTCGTGATGCCTTGGGCGAGCTCAAGAAACTGGTCAAGGACAAGGAAATCAGCGAAGACGAAGAGCGTCGTGCCATCGCTGATATCGATAAGCTGACCAAAGAATCCGAGGCTCAGATCACCAAGGCCACGGACGAGAAAGAAAAAGACCTGATGGCCGTATAAGGGTCGAGTTTTAAATGGACAAGACCAAGCAGACTGCGCCGTCCGCGGTGCCGCGCCATGTCGCGATCATCATGGATGGCAATAATCGCTGGGCGAAAAAACGCTTCATGCCGGGTGTCGCCGGGCATAAAGCGGGCGTGGATGCTGTACGGGCGGTGATTGAGGTGTGTGCCGAGGCCAAGGTTGAGGTGCTCACCCTGTTCGCTTTTTCCAGTGAAAACTGGCAGCGCCCGGCCGATGAGGTCAGCGCCTTGATGGATCTGTTCTTCAAGGCGTTGCGTCGCGAGGCCAAGCGCCTGAACGACAACAACATAAGTCTGCGCATCATTGGTGACCGTACGCGGTTTCATCCTGAGCTTCAGGCCGCCATGCGTGAAGCGGAAGCGATGACTGCCGGTGCCAACCGTTTCATCCTGCAGATCGCCGCCAACTACGGTGGTCAGTGGGACATTGCGCAAGCGGCGCAGCGTCTGGCGCGTGAAGTTCAGGCCGGTCATCTGCGGCCGGAAGACATCACGCCGGATCTGCTGCAGACCTGTCTGGTCACCGGTGATCTGCCGTTGCCCGACTTGTGCATCCGCACCGGTGGCGAGCACCGCATCAGCAATTTCCTCTTGTGGCAGCTGGCTTACGCCGAGTTGTACTTCTCCGACCTGTTCTGGCCGGACTTCAAACACGAAGCCATGCGCAATGCGCTGGCCGATTTCGCTTTGCGCCAGCGTCGCTTCGGTAAAACGAGCGAGCAGGTCGAAGCTGGAGCCCGGGTTTAATGCTTAAACAACGCATCATCACTGCACTGATTCTGCTGCCGATCGCTCTGGGCGGGTTTTTCCTGCTCGAAGGTTCCGGTTTTGCCCTGTTCATCGGTCTGGTCGTGAGTCTGGGTGCCTGGGAATGGGCGCGTCTGGCCGGCTTTACCGCGCAGGCATTTCGTGTCGGCTACGCGGCGGTGGTCGCGCTGATGCTGTTCGTCATGTACATCCTTCCGGGACTGGCGCCATGGGTGCTGGGCGCTTCGGTGATCTGGTGGGCACTGGCGACGTGGCTGGTGTTGACGTACCCGCGTTCCAGCGAGCGTTGGTCCAGTGCCGCGAGCAAGCTGGTGATCGGTTTGCTGATTCTGTTGCCCGCCTGGCAAGGGCTGGTGCAGATCAAGCAATACCCGCTCGGCAACTGGCTGATCATGGCCGTGATGGTGCTGGTCTGGGGTGCTGATATCGGGGCGTATTTCTCCGGTCGCGCGTTCGGTAAGCGCAAACTGGCGCCGCAAGTCAGTCCCGGCAAAAGCTGGGAAGGCGTTTACGGCGGTCTGGCGCTGAGCCTGGTCATCACCACCCTGGTCGCGCTGTTCCGTGACTGGACGGTGGCGCAACTGTTCAAGGGCTTGATCGGCGCTGCGGTGATTGTCTTCATCTCGGTGGTGGGCGATCTGACCGAAAGCATGTTCAAGCGTCAGTCCGGCATCAAGGACAGCAGTAATCTGCTGCCCGGCCACGGTGGCGTGCTGGATCGCATCGACAGCCTGACGGCTGCGATTCCGGTCTTTGCGGTGCTGTTGTGGATGGCGGCGTCGTGAGTCGCCCGCAGCAGATTACCGTCCTGGGCGCGACCGGTTCGATCGGTCTGAGCACCCTGGATGTCATCGCCCGGCATCCGGAGCGTTATCAGGCTTTTGCCCTGAGCGGGTTTACGCGTCTGAGCGAACTGTTTGCCCTGTGTGTTCGCCATCTCCCGAAATATGCAGTAGTGCCGGAAGCCGGCGCTGCTCGCAGTTTGCAGGACGATTTGCGTGCGGCGGGCCTGTCGACGCAGGTGCTGGTCGGCGAGGAAGGCTTGTGTCAGGTCGCTGCTGCGCCGGAGGTGGATGCTGTCATGGCTGCCATCGTCGGCGCCGCCGGCCTGCGTCCGACCCTCGCGGCTGTCGAGGCGGGCAAGAAGATTCTTCTGGCCAACAAGGAAGCGCTGGTCATGTCTGGCGCCTTGTTCATGCAGGCCGTGCGCAAGAGCGGTTCGGTCCTGTTGCCGATCGACAGCGAGCACAACGCGATTTTCCAGTGCATGCCGCAGGACTTTGCTCGCGGGTTGAGCAAGGTTGGGGTCCGCCGGATTTTGCTGACAGCCTCTGGCGGCCCTTTCCGGCAGACGCCGATGGCCGAACTGGCGCATGTTTCACCTGACCAGGCGTGTGCGCACCCGAACTGGTCGATGGGTCGCAAGATCTCGGTCGATTCGGCCAGCATGATGAACAAGGGGCTCGAGTTGATCGAGGCCTGCTGGTTGTTCGATGCCAAGCCTTCGCAAGTCGAAGTGGTGATCCATCCACAAAGCGTGATTCATTCGCTGGTCGATTATGTGGACGGCTCGGTGCTGGCGCAATTGGGCAATCCCGACATGCGTACGCCGATTGCCAATGCTCTGGCCTGGCCTGAGCGCATCGATTCGGGCGTGGCGCCGCTGGATTTGTTTGCTGTTGCGCGCCTGGATTTCGAAGCCCCCGACGAAGAGCGCTTTCCGTGCCTGCGTCTGGCGCGGCAGGCTGCCGAGGCGGGAAGCAGCGCCCCGGCCATGCTCAATGCGGCGAATGAAGTGGCGGTTGCCGCGTTTCTCGACGGACGGGTTCGCTACCTGGAAATCGCGAGTATCATCGAGGAAGTCTTGAACCTCGAGCCTGTGGTGGCCCTGGACAATCTCGATGCGGTGTTCACCGCGGACGCGACTGCCCGGACATTGGCCGGACAGTGGTTGAGTCGTCACGGCCGATAGGTCTTGCAACACATGGCTTCACGCGGCACTGGACAGGATTGCGGAGAAAGTAGATGAGCGCGCTCTATATGATTGCCGGCACCCTGATCGCTCTGGGTGTGCTGGTCACCTTTCACGAATTCGGCCATTTCTGGGTCGCGCGTCGCTGTGGCGTCAAGGTTCTGCGTTTCTCCGTGGGCTTCGGCATGCCGCTGCTGCGCTGGCATGACAAGCAGGGTACCGAGTTCGTGGTCGCGGCCATTCCGCTGGGTGGCTACGTCAAGATGCTCGATGAGCGCGAAGGCGAAGTACCGGCCGATCAGCTTCATCAGTCATTCAATCGCAAGTCCGTTCGTCAGCGTATCGCCATCGTCGCGGCCGGCCCTGTGGCCAACTTTCTGCTCGCACTGGTGTTCTTCTGGGTGCTGGCCATGCTCGGCAGCGAGCAGATTCGCCCGGTCATCGGTTCGGTGGAGTCCGGCAGCATCGCCGCAACGGCTGGGCTGAGCGCCGGTCAGGAGATCGTCGCGATCGATGGCGAGCCGACCTCGGGCTGGGCTGCGGTCAACCTGCAACTGGTGCGACGTCTCGGGGAAAGCGGTTCCTTGCAGGTACTGGTGCGCGAGCAGGGCTCTACGGCTGATACGCCTCGTGAACTGGCACTCGATAAATGGCTCAAGGGGGCTGACGAGCCGGATCCGATTCGCTCTCTCGGCATTCGCCCTTGGCGTCCGGCATTGCCGCCGGTGCTGGCCGAACTCGACCCGAAAGGTCCGGCCCAGGCAGCCGGGCTGAAAACCGGCGATCGCCTGCTGACGCTGGATGGCAAGGCGCTGGATGACTGGCAGCAGGTGGTCGACACCGTTCGTACGCGTCCTGATACCAAAATCGTGCTGCGCGTCGAGCGCGACGGTGTTCAAATCGACGTCCCTGTGACACTGGCCGCGCGTGGCGATAAAAAGTCTCCAAGCGGTTACCTGGGGGCGGGTGTGAAGGCTGTCGACTGGCCGCCGGAAATGATCCGCGAGGTCAGCTACGGGCCTTTGGCAGCGATTGGCGAGGGTGCCCGTCGTACTTGGACCATGAGCGTCCTGACGCTGGATTCACTGAAGAAAATGCTCTTCGGCGAGCTCTCGGTAAAAAACTTGAGTGGACCGATAACCATTGCTAAAGTGGCGGGCGCTTCTGCCCAGTCGGGCGTCGCTGATTTCCTGAATTTCCTTGCTTATCTGAGTATTAGCCTGGGGGTTCTGAATTTGCTGCCCATTCCTGTACTGGATGGGGGGCATTTGTTGTTTTATCTGATCGAGTGGGCGCGTGGTCGTCCCTTGTCGGATCGGGTGCAAGGTTGGGGGATACAGATCGGTATCAGTTTGGTGGTCGGGGTGATGTTGCTTGCTCTGGTCAACGATCTGGGTCGTCTGTAACGCTTCGCTGAATTGCGAATCTGCCGCATTTTGCGGCAGTTTGTTTATTGCCAGTTGGAATAAGAAAGGACTTCATGAAACGTCTGCTGCTAACTGCGGTTCTCACCGTATTGATGATCGCCGAAGTTCACGCCGAGTCCTTCACTATCTCTGATATTCGCGTCAATGGCCTCCAGCGGGTCTCCGCGGGTAGCGTCTTTGGTGCCTTGCCGTTGAACGTCGGCGAGCAGGCGGATGATCGTCGCCTGGTGGAATCCACTCGTGCGTTGTTCAAAACCGGTTTCTTTCAAGATATCCAGCTGGGCCGCGAAGGCAACGTTCTGGTGATCACGGTCGTCGAACGTCCATCGGTCGCGAGCATCGAGATCGAAGGCAACAAGGCGATCTCCACCGAAGACCTGATGAAGGGCCTCAAGCAATCCGGTCTGGCCGAAGGCGAGATCTTCCAGCGCGCGACCCTCGAAGGCGTGCGTAACGAGCTGCAACGTCAATATGTTGCACAAGGTCGTTACTCGGCTACCGTCGATACCGAAGTGGTCTCGCAGCCGCGCAACCGTGTCGGCCTGAAAGTGAAGATCAACGAAGGCACCGTCGCTGCCATTCAGCACATCAACGTGGTGGGCAACACGGTTTTCCCCGAGGAAGACCTGACCGACCTGTTCGAGCTGAAAACCACCAACTGGCTGTCGTTCTTCAAGAACGATGACAAGTACGCCCGTGAAAAACTGTCCGGTGACCTGGAGCGTCTGCGTTCCTACTACCTGGACCGCGGCTATATCAACATGGATATCGCCTCGACCCAGGTGTCCATCACCCCGGACAAGAAGCACGTCTACATCACCGTCAACGTCAACGAAGGCGAGAAGTACACCGTTCGTGACGTCAAGCTCAGCGGTGACCTGAAAGTCCCTGAGGACCAGGTCAAGTCGCTGTTGCTGGTGCAGAAAGGCCAGGTGTTCTCGCGCAAGCTGATGACCACCACCTCCGAACTGATCACCCGTCGTCTGGGTAACGAGGGTTACACCTTCGCCAACGTCAACGGCGTGCCACAACCGCACGACGAAGATCACACCGTCGACATCCTGTTTGCTGTCGATCCGGGCAAGCGTGCCTACGTCAACCGCATCAACTTCCGTGGCAACACCAAGTCCGAGGACGAAGTGCTGCGTCGTGAAATGCGTCAGATGGAAGGTGGCTGGGCTTCGACCTACCTGATCGACCAGTCCAAGACCCGTCTTGAGCGTCTGGGCTTCTTCAAGGAAGTCAACGTCGAGACTCCGGCCGTGCCAGGTGTCGATGACCAGGTTGACGTGAACTACAGCGTTGAAGAGCAGGCTTCCGGTTCGATCACCGCCAGCGTCGGTTTCGCCCAGAGTGCCGGTCTGATCCTCGGTGGTTCGATCACCCAGAACAACTTCCTCGGTACCGGTAACCGCGTCAGCGTCGGCCTGACCCGCAGCGAATACCAGAGCCGCTACAACTTCGGTTACGTTGACCCCTACTGGACCGCCGATGGTGTGAGCCTGGGTTACAACGCGTTCTACCGCACCACCGACTATGACGATCTGGATGTCGATGTTGCGAGCTATGCCGTCGACAGTCTGGGGGCTGGTGTCAACGTCGGTTATCCGATCAGCGAGACCTCCCGTCTGACCTTCGGCATGTCGGTGCAGCAGGACAAGATCAAGACCGGTAAATACACCGTTGACGAGATTTTTGACTTCGTGAACCGTGAAGGCGACAACTACCTGAACTTCAAGGCTTCCGCTGGCTGGTCCGAGTCGACTCTGAACAAGGGCGTTCTGCCAACTCGCGGTCGCTCTCAGAGCCTGACCCTGGAAAGCACAATTCCAGGCAGTGACCTGTCGTTCTTCAAACTCGACTACCGTGGCCAGTTGTTCCAGCCACTGAGCGAAAACTACACCATGCGCCTGCACACCGAACTGGGTTATGGCGACGGTTATGGTTCGACCGACGGCTTGCCGTTCTATGAAAACTACTATGCTGGTGGTTTCAACTCGGTTCGTGGCTTCAAGGACAGTACGCTGGGTCCGCGTAGTACTCCGAGTACCGGTGCCAATGGTACGTTGCGAGATCCGGACCAGGATCCGCTGCCTTTCGGTGGTAACGTCCTGATCCAGGGTGGTGTCGAGGTTCTGTTCCCGCTGCCGTTCGTCAAGGACCAGCGCTCCCTGCGTACCTCGGTATTCTGGGATGTCGGTAACGTGTTTGACTCGCAGTGCAAAGACACTGTTAACAGCGACGGCTCGAAGTCCAACACCAAATGCAACGACATCAGCCTGAGCAACATGGCCAGTTCCGTCGGTGTCGGCGTGACCTGGGTCACCGCACTGGGCCCGCTGAGTTTTGCGCTGGCGATGCCGATCAAGAAACCGGATGACGCTGAAACTCAAGTGTTCCAATTCTCCCTCGGCCAGACGTTCTAAGCGTCTGACCCAAGATAACGACAATGGATTTTGTAGGAGTGCATCGTGCGTAAGTTGACTCAATTGGTTCTCCTGGCCTCCGTACTGGTGGCAGGCCCGGCATTTGCCGACATGAAAATCGCCGTTCTGAACTATCAGATGGCTCTGCTGGAATCCGACGCGGCCAAGAAGTACGCCGTGGATGCCGAGAAGAAGTTCGGCCCGCAACTGACCAAACTCAAGACCCTGGAAAGCAGCGCCAAGGGCATTCAGGATCGTCTGATGGCCGGTGGCGACAAGATGCAGCAAGGCGAGCGCGAGCGTCTGGAGCTTGAGTTCAAGCAAAAGGCTCGTGACTTCCAGTTCCAGTCCAAGGAACTGAACGAAGCCAAGGCCGTTGCCGACCGCGAAATGCTCAAGCAACTGAAGCCGAAATTGGATAGCGCAGTGGAAGAAGTCATCAAGAAAGGTGGTTTTGACCTGGTGTTCGAGCGTGGCGCAGTGATCGATGTCAAACCTCAGTACGACATCACGCGCCAGGTTATCGAGCGCATGAATCAGCTGAAGTAACCCATGACCGTGACCATCAAGCTCGGCCAGTTGGCCGAGTTCCTCGGCGCCACCCTGAGTGGCGACCCCGAGAAGCAAATCACTGGGCTAGCCACCTTGCAGGAGGCTGGCCCAGCTCAGTTGAGCTTTCTGGCAAACCCCCAATACCGTAAATACCTGGCAGGCTCGCAAGCTGCAGCCCTGTTGCTCAAGGCTGCCGACGCGGAAGGTTATGCCGGTGATGCGCTGGTGGTGCCGGATCCTTATCTGGCTTACGCACGCATTTCCCATCTGTTCGATCCGAAGCCCAAGGCAACTGCCGGCGTTCATCCGACGGCGGTGATCGCCGAGGATGCCGTGGTCGATCCGAGCGCCAGTGTCGGTCCCTTCGTGGTGATCGAAGCCGGTGCTCGAATCGGTGCAGGCGTGACACTTGGTGCACATTGCGTCGTCGGTGCCCGCAGTGAAATCGGCGAGGGCGGCTGGCTGGCCCCGCGGGTCACGCTGTATCACGATGTGCGGATCGGCAAACGCGTGGTGATCCAGTCCGGGGCCGTGCTCGGCGGTGAAGGCTTCGGCTTTGCCAACGAGAAGGGCATCTGGCAGAAAATTGCCCAGATCGGTGGCGTGACCATCGGCGACGATGTGGAGATCGGCGTGAATACCGCCATCGACCGCGGTGCGTTGGCCGATACCGTGATCGGCAACGGTGTGAAGCTCGACAACCAGATTCAGATCGCCCACAACGTACAGGTCGGTGATCACACCGCCATGGCAGCGTGCGTGGGGATTTCCGGCAGCACCAAAATCGGCAAGCACTGCATGCTCGCCGGGGGTGTTGGCCTGGTAGGGCACATCGATATTTGCGACAACGTATTCCTGACCGGGATGACCATGGTGACCCACTCGATTACCGAGCCGGGTGCCTATTCTTCCGGCACAGCTATGCAACCTGCGGCCGAATGGCGCAAAAGCGCGGCCCGTATTCGTCAGCTCGATGACATCGCGCGACGTTTGAAACAGCTGGAAAAGCGGTCCGGGGAAGTGACCCCCGACGGTAATGCTTCATCTGAAGGCTGATACCATTTCCATATCAAGTGTGCACAGCCTCTGGACTGCCTCCTTGATTTGCTAGAGGAGTGCGCGTCAGTCGCGCTCCCAATCTTTACATAGGCTTCCCCCCGAAATGATGGACATCAACGAGATTCGCGAATACCTGCCTCACCGTTACCCGTTCCTGCTGGTGGACCGGGTAGTGGAGCTGGATACGGAAGGCAAGCGCATTCGCGCCTACAAGAATGTCAGCATCAACGAACCGTTCTTCAATGGTCACTTCCCTGCGCATCCGATCATGCCGGGCGTGCTGATCATCGAAGCGATGGCTCAGGCTGCCGGGATCCTCGGTTTCAAGATGCTTGACGTGAAACCGGCCGACGGCACGCTTTACTACTTCGTCGGTTCCGACAAGCTGCGCTTCCGCCAGCCGGTGCTGCCGGGTGATCAGTTGATCCTCGAAGCCAAGTTCATCAGCTGCAAGCGTCAGATCTGGAAGTTCGAATGCCAGGCTTCGGTCGATGGCAAACCGGTCTGCTCGGCTGAAATCATCTGTGCGGAACGCAAGCTATGAGTTTGATTGACCCTCGCGCAATCATCGATCCGTCGGCCGTCCTGGCTGATGGCGTCGAGGTCGGCCCGTGGTCGATCATCGGTGCAGGTGTGGAAATCGGCGAGGGTACGGTCATCGGGCCACACGTGATCCTCAAAGGTCCGACCCGTATCGGCAAGCACAACCGCATCTACCAGTTTTCCTCGGTAGGCGAAGACACGCCGGACTTGAAATACAAGGGCGAAGAAACTCGCCTGGTAATCGGTGACCACAACGTCATCCGCGAAGGTGTGACGATTCACCGTGGCACCGTTCAGGATCGTTCCGAAACGACCCTGGGTGATCACAACCTGATCATGGCCTATGCCCACATCGGACATGACAGCGTCATCGGCAACCACTGCATCCTGGTCAACAACACTGCGTTGGCCGGCCATGTGCACGTTGATGACTGGGCGATCCTGTCCGGTTTCACCCTGGTGCATCAGTATTGCCACATTGGCGCCCACAGCTTTTCCGGCATGGGCACGGCGATCGGCAAGGACGTACCGGCGTTCGTTACCGTATTCGGCAACCCGGCCGAAGCGCGCAGCATGAACTTCGAGGGCATGCGTCGTCGCGGTTTCAGCGAAGACGCCATTCACGCCCTGCGCCGTGCGTACAAAACGGTGTATCGCCAGGGCCTGACCGTCGAACAGGCGCTGGCTGAACTGGCCGAGCCGTCTGCACAGTTCCCGGAAGTCGCGATGTTCCGTGACTCCATCCAGTCGTCGACCCGCGGCATCACCCGCTGACCATGGCCAATCTGCGTATTGCGCTGGTGGCGGGGGAGGCTTCCGGTGACATTCTGGGCGCCGGTCTGATGCGTGCCCTCAAGGCACAGCATCCTGCGGTGGAGTTCATCGGTGTCGGCGGCCCGCTGATGCAGGCCGAAGGCCTGACCTCGTATTTTCCGATGGAGCGTCTGTCGGTCATGGGGCTGGTGGAAGTTCTCGGTCGGTTGCGTGAATTGCTCAAGCGCCGCAAGGACCTGATCGCCACGCTTATCGCTGAAAAGCCGGATGTGTTCATCGGCATTGATGCGCCGGATTTCAACCTCAATATCGAACTCAAGCTGCGTCAGGCCGGGATCAAGACTGTGCACTACGTCAGCCCTTCGGTGTGGGCATGGCGGCAGAAGCGGGTGCTGAAGATCCGTGAAGGCTGCGACCTGATGCTCACGCTGTTGCCGTTCGAAGCCAGATTCTACGAAGAGAAGGGCGTACCGGTGCGGTTCGTCGGCCACACGCTGGCCGACACCATTCCACTGGAGGCCGATCGCTCCGCTGCGCGTGCCGAACTCGGTCTGCCGGACGGCCCGCTGGTGGCTTTGATGCCCGGCAGCCGGGGCGGCGAAGTCAGTCGTCTGGGTGCGCTGTTCCTCGATACCGCCCAACGCCTGCGGGCCATGCGCCCGGGCGTGCGTTTCGTCATACCGTGCGCCAACCCCGAGCGCCGTGCCCAGCTCGAAGAGCTGCTGGCCGGCCGCGACCTGCCGGTGACCCTACTCGATGGCAAATCCCATCTGGCCCTGGCGGCGTGCAACGCGGTTCTGATCGCGTCGGGGACGGCGACCCTGGAAGCGCTGCTGTACAAGCGCCCGATGGTCGTGGCTTATCGCCTTGCGCCGCTGACGTTCTGGATTCTCAAGCGCATGGTGAAGAGCCCGTACGTATCCCTGCCAAACCTGCTGGCCCAGCGATTGCTGGTGCCGGAATTGTTGCAGGATGATGCGACGGTCGAGGCGCTCGCCCAGACCTTGTCGCCGTTGATCGACGGTGGCGAAGAGCAGACTCGCGGCTTCGACGAGATCCATCGCACTCTGCGCCTGGACGCTTCCAATCAGGCGGCTGACGCCGTTCTGAACCTGATCGGGCAAACACGATGAGCAAGACAAGCATGCAGATGGGCCTGGATTTCACCCTGGTCGCCGAAGTCGAAGAGCTGGTGGCCGGTGTCGATGAAGTCGGTCGCGGCCCGTTGTGCGGCGCGGTCGTCACCGCAGCGGTGATCCTCGATCCGAACCGGCCGATTCTCGGTCTCAACGACTCGAAAAAACTCACCGAAGCCAAGCGGGAAAAGCTCTACGACGAAATTTGCGAGAAGGCGCTCAGCTGGTGCATCGCCCGCGCCGAGGTCGAAGAAATCGACGAACTGAACATCCTTCACGCCACCATGCTGGCAATGCAGCGCGCTGTTGCTGGCCTGCACATCCAGCCGAAACTGGCGATGATCGACGGCAACCGCTGCCCGAAACTGCCGATGCGTTCCGAAGCGGTGGTCAAGGGCGATAGCAAGGTCCCGGCCATCGCCGCGGCCTCGATTCTGGCCAAGGTCAGCCGCGACCGCGAGATGGCGGCGTTCGAATTGATCTACCCGGGTTACGGCATCGGTGGCCATAAAGGTTACCCGACGCCCGTTCATCTGGAAGCGCTGGTGCGGCTCGGGCCGACGCCGATTCACCGGCGTTCCTTTGCCCCGGTGCGGCAGGCTTATGAAGCGCTGGAAGGTCTCGCGCAGGTTTAGCGGCGAGGCTGATGTTTTGTTCGGGGCCCGGTACAATCCGGGCCTTGTTGTCTCTATGTAACTGGACAGGATCACTATGCCGGCTTCATTCGTTCATCTACGCCTGCACACTGAATACTCCCTGGTCGACGGGCTGGTGCGGATCAAGCCGCTGGTCAAGGCCCTGACCGGCATGGGCATGCCGGCCGTTGCGGTGACCGACCAGAACAACATGTGTTCGCTGGTCAAATTCTATAAAAACACCATGGGCGCGGGGATCAAACCGATCTGCGGCGCCGACCTGTGGCTGTCGAACAAGGACCCGGATGGTCCGCTGAGCCGCCTCAGCCTGCTGGTCATGAATGCCCAGGGCTATCGCAACCTGACCGAGCTGATTTCCCGTGGCTTCATCGAAGGTCAGCGCAACGGCATGATCATCATTGAGCGCGAATGGGTCGCCGAGGCCAACGAGGGCCTGATCATGCTGTCCGCCGCCAAAGAAGGCGAGATCGGTATGGCCATGATCGGCGGCAACCCTGCCGAGGCCGAAACCCTGGCGCGCGAATGGATGGCGGTGTTCCCGGATCGTTTCTATCTGGAAGTCCAGCGCACCAACCGTCCGAATGACGAAGAACAACTGCACGGCGCCGTGGCCCTGGCCGACAAGCTTGGCGCACCACTGGTCGCCACCAACGATGTGCGCTTCATCAAGCAGGAAGACTTCGCCGCTCACGAAACCCGCGTCTGCATCGGTGAGGGCCGGGCCCTCGACGATCCGCGGCGTTCGAAGAACTACAGCGATCAGCAGTACCTGAAAAGCGCCGAGGAAATGGCCGAACTGTTCAGCGACCTGCCGGATGCGATCGAGAACACCGTCGAGATCGCCAAGCGCTGCAACATCGACGTGAAGCTGGGCAAGCACTTCCTGCCCGACTATCCGATTCCCGATGGCATGACCATCGACGAGTATTTCCGCAAGGTGTCGTTCGACGGTCTGGAAGATCGCCTCAGCGTGCTGCTGCCCAAGGACACCACCGAAGACTACGAGGCCAAGCGTCAGGTCTACGTCGACCGGCTGAATTTCGAGCTGGATATCATCATCCAGATGGGGTTCCCCGGTTACTTCCTGATCGTGATGGACTTTATCCAGTGGGCCAAGAACAACGGCGTGCCGGTGGGCCCTGGCCGGGGGTCGGGTGCCGGATCGCTGGTAGCCTATGTGCAGAAGATCACCGACCTCGACCCGCTGGAATATGACCTGCTGTTCGAACGTTTCCTCAACCCGGAACGGGTATCGATGCCCGACTTCGACGTCGACTTCTGCATGGATGGTCGCGACCGGGTAATCGATTACGTGGCCGAAAAGTACGGCCGTAACGCCGTAAGCCAGATCATCACCTTCGGTTCCATGGCCGCGAAGGCTGTGGTGCGCGACGTGGCGCGGGCCCAGGGCAAGTCGTTCGGCCTGGCGGATCGCCTGTCGAAGATGATTCCGTTCGAAGTCGGCATGACTTTGGAAAAAGCCTACGAGCAGGAAGAAATCCTGCGCGACTTCATCAAGGTCGATGAAGAAGCGGCGGAAATCTGGGAGATGGCGCGCAAGCTCGAAGGCGTGGTGCGTAACGTCGGTAAACACGCCGGTGGTGTAGTCATCGCGCCGACCAAACTGACCGACTTCTCGCCGATCTATTGCGACGAGGCCGGCGACGGTCTGGTGACCCAGTTCGACAAGGATGACGTTGAGGCGGCCGGTCTGGTGAAGTTCGACTTCCTCGGCCTGCGGACCCTGACGATCATCGACTGGGCGCTGAAAACCATCAACCGCGACCGCGCGAAGGTCAACGAGCCGCCGCTGGACATCGCGTTCATCCCGCTGGATGACAAGCCGACCTATCAGCTGCTGCAAAAAGCTGAAACCACTGCGGTATTCCAGCTCGAATCCCGTGGCATGAAAGAGCTGATCAAAAAGCTCAAGCCCGACTGCCTCGAAGACTTGATCGCACTGGTGGCCCTGTTCCGTCCGGGCCCGCTGCAGTCCGGCATGGTGGATGACTTCATCAACCGTAAGCACGGTCGCGCGGAACTTGCTTATCCGCACCCGGATTACCAGTACGAAGGTTTGCAGCCGGTGCTGGCGCCGACCTACGGCATCATCCTGTATCAGGAACAGGTGATGCAGATCGCCCAGGTCATGGCCGGTTACACCCTCGGTGGTGCGGACATGCTGCGTCGGGCGATGGGCAAGAAGAAACCCGAGGAAATGGCCAAGCAGCGCGGCGGTTTCATTGAGGGTTGCGCGTCGAACAATATCGACGCGGATCTGGCCGGTAACATTTTTGACCTGGTAGAGAAATTCGCCGGTTACGGCTTCAACAAATCCCACTCCGCCGCCTACGGCCTGGTGTCGTACCAGACTGCCTGGCTGAAGGCTCACTACCCGGCGCCATTCATGGCCGCGGTACTGTCGGCGGACATGCACAACACCGACAAGGTCGTGACCTTGATCGAGGAAGTGCGCACGATGAAGCTGCGCCTCGATGCGCCGGACGTGAACACTTCGGAGTTCAAGTTTACGGTGAACGACGAAGGCCGCATCGTGTATGGCCTGGGTGCGATCAAAGGCGTCGGCGAAGGCCCGGTGGAAGCAATCACCGAGGCGCGTCAGGCCGGTCCGTTCAAGGATTTGTTCGACTTCTGCGCCCGGGTCGACCTCAAACGCATCAACAAGCGCACGCTGGACGGTCTGATCCGCAGCGGCGCGCTGGATCGCCTCGGCCCGTATTTCCACGACGAACAAAAGGCTTATCAGGCCAACATCGACCGCAACCGCGCCGTGCTGCTGGCGGCGATGGAAGAGGCGATCAAGTCGGCCGAGCAGACCGCGCGCACCCGTGACAGCGGCCACGCCGACCTGTTTGGCGGGCTGTTCGTCGAGGAAGACGCGGACGTTTACGCGATCCACCGCAAGGCGAAAGAGCTGACGCTCAAGGAACGCCTCAAAGGTGAAAAAGACACCTTGGGCCTGTACCTGACCGGTCACCCGATTGACGAGTACGAAGGTGAAATCCGCCGTTTCGCCCGTCAGCGCATCATCGACCTGAAACCGGCCCGGGACACCCAGACCGTGGCGGGGATGATCATCGCCCTGCGGGTGATGAAGAACAAAAAGGGCGACAAGATGGGCTTCATCACCCTCGACGACCGCTCCGGGCGGATCGAGGCGTCGCTGTTCGCCGATGCGTTCCACTCCGCGCAATCGCTGCTTCAGACCGATGCGATGGTGGTGGTCGAAGGCGAGGTCAGCAACGATGACTTCTCCGGTGGTCTGCGGCTGCGGGTCAAGCGGGTGATGAGCATGGAAGATGCGCGCACCAACCTGGCCGAGAGCCTGCGCCTGAAGTTGCAGACCCAGGACCTGAAAGGCGATCAGCTACGCTGGTTGGGTGATTTGCTCAAGCGTCATCGCGGGGCGTGCCCGATCACCATGGAGTACACCAGTCCCGATGCGAAGACCTTGCTACAGTTTGGCGAGACCTGGCGGATCGACCCGGCGGATGCCTTGATTCAAGCCCTGCGTGACCAGTTCGGGCGAGACAACGTCTTCCTCCAATACCGTTGACCGGCAGGTGCCATCAAAGCGCCTGCTCACAACCTGAATTTTTAATCTCGACCTCAGCGCGCCTCTCCCTTAAGGTAGGGCGCGAATAGACAACCGGCCGGCCCAAGCTCATTTGGGACACGACCCAAGACGGACGCCTATGAACCCGAATTTTCTAGATTTCGAACAGCCGATCGCCGACCTGCAAGCCAAGATCGAAGAGTTGCGCTTGGTCGGTAATGACAATTCGCTGAATATCGGCGATGAGATCTCCCGCCTGCAGGACAAGAGCAAGACGCTGACCGAAGACATTTTCGGCAAGCTGACCAGCTGGCAGATCGCTCGTCTGGCGCGTCACCCGAAACGTCCTTACACCCTGGACTACATCGAGCACATCTTCACCGAGTTCGACGAACTGCACGGTGACCGTCACTTCTCCGACGACGCGGCCATTGTGGGCGGCGTGGCACGTCTGGAAGACCAGCCAGTGATGGTGATCGGTCACCAGAAGGGTCGTGAAGTGCGTGAAAAGGTACGCCGCAACTTCGGCATGCCGCGTCCGGAAGGCTACCGCAAGGCTTGCCGCCTGATGGAAATGGCCGAGCGTTTCAAGATGCCGATCCTGACCTTCATCGACACCCCGGGTGCCTACCCTGGCATCGACGCCGAAGAGCGCAACCAGAGCGAAGCGATTGCCTGGAACCTGCGCGTCATGGCTCGCCTGAAAACCCCGATCATCGCCACCGTGATTGGTGAAGGTGGTTCCGGCGGTGCACTGGCGATCGGCGTGTGCGACCAGCTGAACATGCTGCAGTACTCGACCTACGCGGTGATTTCGCCGGAAGGTTGCGCTTCGATTCTGTGGAAAACCGCAGAGAAAGCGCCGGATGCTGCTGAAGCGATGGGCATCACTGCCGAGCGTCTGAAAGGCCTGGGCATCGTCGACAAGGTGATCGGCGAGCCTCTGGGTGGCGCTCACCGCGATCCGGCTGCGGCCGCTGCCTCGATCCGCGCCGAGCTGAGCTCGCAACTGGCGATGCTGAGGAAGTTCGACAACGAAGCGCTGCTCAAGCGTCGTTACGATCGTCTGATGAGCTACGGCCTCTAAGTCGAGCCGTTTCGGCCAACGATGCAAAACACTGTGGGAGCGGGCTTGCCCGCGAATGCGATGTAACATTCAACGACTGTGTTGGCTGTTTCACCGCTTTCGCGAGCAAGCCCGCTCCCACATTTGGTTTGTGAAAAGGTAGAAAAATGGGTCAGCCCTCGATTGATTTGCCTTCCAGGCTTCTGCGCAATCTCAAGCCCTGGCTCGGTGCTTCCCATTGGCGCATCGCCTTCTCCGGTGGCCTCGATTCCACCGTTCTGCTGCACCTTCTGGCCAGTCTCGCCAAAACCCGATCCATTCCGGCACTAAGCGCCATTCATGTCCATCACGGCCTTCAGGCTGCGGCCGACGCGTGGCCGGCGCATTGTCAGGCTGTCTGCGATGAACTGGCGGTGCCGCTGCAAGTGGTGCGTGTGCAGGTGCAGCCGGGCGCCAGTCTGGAGCGGGCTGCGCGGGATGCGCGCTATGCAGCGTTCAGTGCGGCGACTCAGGCCAATGATGTGCTGCTGACCGGGCAGCATCGCGATGATCAGGCTGAAACGCTGTTGTTTCGCCTGCTGCGTGGCGCCGGTGTGCGTGGGTTGTCTGGAATGCCGGCCACGCGAGCGCTGGGGCAGGGCAGTCTGGTTCGGCCGTTGCTCGACGTTACGCGTGCAGAACTGGAAGCCTATGCGCAGAGCCATAGCCTGCGTTGGGTCGAGGACCCGTCGAATCAGGATCGGCAGTTCTCACGCAACTATCTGCGCCATCAGGTCCTGCCGCTGCTGACCGGTCGCTGGCCGCAGGCGCATGCCAGCATGGCTCGCAGTGCGGCGCATTTGCGTGAGGCGCAGGGGTTGCTTGATGAGCTGGCGCAAATCGATCTGGCTCAATCGAGCTTGCCCATTGCGCTCGAGTGGTCTGGATTGCCGTCACTGGAGTTCGCAGTCATCGAGAGTTTGTCCGAGGCCCGTCAGCGAAATGCACTCAGCCACTGGCTTGAACCTTTGACCCGACTGCCGGATACCGACCATTGGTCGGGTTGGGCGGACCTGCGTGATGCCGGCAACGATGCCTCGCCTGTCTGGCGCCTGGCGGATGGCGAGCTGCATCGCAGCGCCGGTCGCTTGTGGTGGCTCAGCGGGCAATGGCTACGTACGCCGGTGGTCAGCGGCGACTGGCATGACCTGTCGTCAGCGCTACGCTTGCCCGATAACGGACGTGTCATGTTCATCGGCCAGACTCCCGTCGGGCCGCTGCAGATCCGCTATCGGCAGGGCGGCGAGGTGATGCATCTGGCGGATCGCGGACATCGCGATCTCAAGCGCCTGCTCAATGAGCGCGCGGTGCCGGGCTTCGTGCGTGGCAGATTGCCGCTGCTGTTTCGCGGTGAAGAATTGCTCGCCGTGGCGAACCTGCCGGGGCTCGACGGCAATGCAATGGAAGGCTGGCGATTGCATTGGCAGCCTTTGGACGAAGATCAAGGTTTGAGATGAAGGGGGCATTCCGGTAGACTACGCTCCCTTCTTGATACAACTTCTGTGGATTCGCCTGAATTGCAGGAGTTGCCGATTACCAAGCAGTCTTTGCTGGGCGATTCCAAAAAATGTGTAGCGAGCAACGTACCGGTGTTTTCACTTCCGGTCTGTCCCAACGCGGCGGTTTTTTTGAAAGGTGCACTGTGATTAATGCAGGTGATCGGGGGCTTCGGCCTTCCTTCGCTTTCCCCGGCGGCTCGGACCGCTTTAACGCAGACTTCTAGGGTTTTTCATGACGCGCTACATATTCGTCACGGGCGGTGTTGTTTCTTCTTTGGGGAAAGGCATTGCATCGGCTTCATTGGCGGCCATCCTGGAGGCGCGGGGGCTTAAGGTCACCATGCTGAAGCTGGATCCGTACATCAACGTCGACCCGGGCACCATGAGCCCGTTCCAGCACGGTGAAGTGTTCGTCACCCACGACGGCGCCGAGACCGACCTGGACCTGGGCCACTACGAGCGGTTCATCCGCACGACCATGACCCAGAACAACAACTTCACCACCGGCCGTGTCTACGAACACGTGCTGCGCAAAGAGCGCCGTGGTGACTACCTGGGTGCAACTATCCAGGTGATTCCGCACATCACCGACGAAATCAAGCGTCGCATCATCAAGGGCGCCGGCGATGCCGACGTGGCCCTGGTGGAAATCGGCGGTACCGTTGGCGACATCGAATCGCAACCGTTCCTCGAAGCCATCCGCCAGCTGCGTGTGGAAGTCGGTTCCAAGCGCGCGATGCTGATGCACCTGACCCTGGTTCCGTACATCGCCACCGCAGGCGAGACCAAGACCAAGCCGACCCAGCACTCCGTGAAGGAACTGCGTTCGATCGGCCTGCAGCCAGACGTGCTGATCTGCCGCTCCGACCATCCGGTGGATGTGTCGTCGCGTCGCAAGATCGCGCTGTTCACCAACGTTGAAGAGCGTGCGGTGATCTCCCTGGAAGACGTCGACACCATCTACAAGATCCCGGCCGTGCTGCACGCTCAGGGTCTGGACGATTTCGTCGTCGAGCGTTTCGGCCTGCAATGCAATGGCGCCGACCTGTCCGAGTGGGAAAAGGTCGTTGATGCCAAGCTCAATCCAGAGCACGAAGTCACCATCGCGATGGTCGGCAAGTACATGGAGCTGCTGGACGCCTACAAATCGCTGATCGAAGCGATGAGTCACGCCGGCATCACCAACCGTACCAAGGTCAACCTGCGCTACATCGATTCCGAAGACATCGAGAACCAGGGCACCGCGCTGCTGGAAGGCGTCGACGCGATTCTCGTACCGGGCGGCTTCGGTCTGCGCGGCGTGGAAGGCAAGATCACCGCCGTTCAATACGCTCGCGAAAACAAGGTTCCATACCTGGGTATCTGCCTGGGCATGCAAGTGGCAGTCATCGAGTTCGCCCGTAACGTGCTGGGCTGGAAAGACGCCAACTCCACCGAGTTCGATCGTGCCAGCGGCCATCCGGTTGTCGGTCTGATCACCGAGTGGGAAGACGCTACCGGTGCAGTCGAAACCCGTACTGAAGCATCCGATCTGGGCGGCACCATGCGCCTCGGCGCTCAGGAATGCCTGCTTGAAGCCGGCTCCAAGGTGCACGACTGCTACGGCAAGGATGTGATTGTCGAGCGTCACCGTCACCGTTACGAAGTGAACAACAACCTGCTGCCGCAAATCATCGAGGCTGGCCTGAAAATCTCCGGTCGCTCTTCCGATGCTGCGCTGGTTGAAGTGGTCGAAGCCCCGGATCATCCATGGTTCGTCGCTTGCCAGTTCCACCCAGAGTTCACCTCGACGCCACGCGATGGCCATCCGCTGTTCAGCGGCTTCGTCAAAGCGGCATTGGCTCAACACCAGAAGAAGGCGTAACCCCGATGGCACAGAAGATCATCCGCGTCGGCGACATCGAGATTGCCAACGACAAACCCATGGTGCTGTTCGGCGGCATGAACGTGCTGGAAAGCCGTGACATGGCCATGCAGGTTTGCGAAGAGTACGTGAAGGTCACCGAAAAACTCGGTATCCCTTACGTTTTCAAGGCCAGTTTCGACAAGGCCAACCGTTCTTCTGTGACCTCCTATCGCGGTCCTGGCCTGGAAGAAGGCATGCGCATCTTCCAGGACATCAAACAAGCCTTCGGCGTGCCGATCATCACCGACGTCCACGAGCCTGACCAGGCCGCGGTCGTCGCTGAGGTCTGCGACATCATCCAGCTGCCGGCCTTTCTGTCGCGCCAGACCGATCTGGTCGTCGCGATGGCCAAGACCAATGCCGTCATCAACATCAAGAAAGCCCAGTTCCTCGCACCTCAGGAAATGAAACACATCCTGAACAAGTGCGTGGAAGCGGGTAACGATCAGTTGATCCTCTGCGAGCGCGGTTCGAGCTTCGGCTACAACAACCTCGTGGTCGACATGCTCGGCTTCGGCATCATGAAGCAGTTCGAGTACCCGGTATTCTTCGACGTGACCCATTCGCTGCAAATGCCTGGCGGTCGTTCCGACTCCGCCGGCGGTCGCCGCGCCCAGGTCACCGACCTGGCCAAGGCTGGCATGAGCCAGTCGCTGGCGGGCCTGTTCCTCGAAGCGCATCCGGATCCGGACAACGCCAAATGCGACGGCCCTTGCGCCTTGCGTCTGGACAAACTGGAGCCATTCCTGGCCCAGCTCAAAGCCCTGGACGAACTGGTGAAGAGTTTTCCGACGGTAGAAACCGCGTAAACCTCAATTCTCCGGTAAAGTACCGCACGATTTGTCGCTCATGCCCTCGGGTATGAGCGTTGTCGTCTGCAAGCTGCCCGCTGCACACCACTTGCCGACGGTAAAAAGATTTCCTCTAGCTGCGTCGTTTTCGTCAACTTTGGAGTGTTTACAACAATGGCAAAAATCGTCGACATCAAAGGTCGTGAAGTTCTCGACTCCCGTGGCAATCCCACCGTGGAAGCGGACGTGCTTCTCGACAACGGCATCATCGGCAGCGCTTGCGCGCCGTCCGGTGCATCCACTGGCTCGCGTGAAGCGCTCGAGCTGCGTGATGGCGACAAGAGCCGTTACCTGGGCAAGGGCGTGCTCAAGGCGGTAGCCAACATCAACGGTCCGATCCGCGATCTGCTGCTGGGCACCGACCCAAGCGACCAGAAAGCGCTGGATCACGCGATGATCAAGCTGGACGGTACCGAAAACAAAGCGACCCTGGGCGCCAACGCCATCCTCGCCGTGTCCCTGGCTGCGGCCAAGGCGGCTGCACAGGATCAGGACCTGCCGCTGTACGCTCACATCGCCAACCTGAACGGTACTCCGGGTGTTTACTCGATGCCGGTTCCGATGATGAACATCATCAACGGTGGCGAACACGCCGACAACAACGTCGACATCCAGGAATTCATGGTTCAGCCGGTTGGCGCCAAGTCTTTCTCGGAAGGTCTGCGCATGGGCACCGAGATTTTCCATCACCTGAAAGCTGTGCTGAAGGCCCGTGGCCTGAGCACTGCTGTCGGTGACGAAGGCGGTTTCGCGCCGAACCTGGCGTCCAACGAAGACGCACTGAAAGTGATCTCCGAAGCTGTTGCCAACGCCGGTTACAAGCTGGGCACCGACGTGACCCTGGCTCTGGACTGCGCGGCCAGCGAGTTCTTCGAAGACGGCAAGTACAACCTGTCCGGCGAAGGCCAGGTGTTCACCGCTGAAGGTTTCGCCGACTACCTGAAAGGTCTGACCGAGCGTTACCCGATCATCTCGATCGAAGACGGCCTGGACGAGTCCGACTGGGCTGGCTGGAAGATCCTCACCGACAAGATCGGCGAGAAGACCCAGCTGGTAGGCGACGACCTGTTCGTGACCAACACCAAGATCCTGAAAGAAGGCATCGATAAAAAGATCGCCAACTCGATCCTGATCAAGTTCAACCAGATCGGCACCCTGACCGAAACCCTGGAAGCCATCCAGATGGCCAAGGCTGCCGGTTACACCGCCGTGATCTCGCACCGTTCGGGCGAAACCGAAGATTCGACCATTGCCGACCTGGCTGTGGGTACTTCGGCTGGCCAGATCAAGACCGGTTCGCTGTGCCGTTCAGACCGCGTTTCCAAGTACAACCAACTGCTGCGTATCGAAGAGCAGTTGAATGGCAAGGCCAAGTACAACGGTCGCAGCGAGTTTCGCGGCTGAGCAGTAAATGATAGAAAGACACCGGATTGTGTCGGAAAAGTCGTGACAGCGATGGATTTGCCACTAATCTGATGCCTTATATGCACAAGCCTGGATATTCCAGGCTTCGTGCTATCAGATGCTTCAAAGTTTTGGCGTGGCTGTCTTTTTTCACTGGATACCTGATATTCGATGCGCAGTCCTTACTGGTTGTTTCTCGTTTTGCTCTTGCTGCTGGCCGGTCTGCAGTACCGCCTGTGGGTGGGCAATGGCAGTCTGGCGCAAGTCGCCGAACTGAATCAGCAAATTGCTGATCAACACGCCGAGAACGAAGCCCTGCTGGAGCGCAACCGGGTGATGGACGCTGAGGTCAGCGAGTTGAAGAAAGGCATGGAGACCGTTGAAGAGCGGGCTCGTCACGAACTGGGCATGGTCAAGGACGGCGAAACCCTTTACCAGTTGGCCCAATGATCGATTCCCTGCCGGCCTTCTGGGCCGTGATTCCTGCCGCGGGCGTCGGTGCCCGAATGGCCGCGGACCGTCCCAAGCAATACCTGCAACTGGGCGGGCGCACAATTCTCGAACACAGCCTCGGCTGTTTCCTCGATCACCCGAGCCTGAAGGGCCTGGTGGTCAGTCTTGCCGTCGATGATCCCTATTGGCCGAACCTGGCCAGCGCCAGCGATCCGCGAATTCAGCGTGTTGACGGTGGTGCCGAACGTTCCGGCTCAGTGCTCAACGCCTTGCTTCATCTGCATGCCCAAGGTGCCGACGACGAGGACTGGGTGCTGGTGCACGATGCGGCGCGGCCCAATCTGAGCCGTGACGATCTCGACAAATTGCTCGCTGAGCTGGCGAACGATCCGGTCGGCGGCCTGTTGGCCGTGCCAGCGAAGGACACCTTGAAACGGGTCGACAAGCACGGTCGGGTGGTGGAAACCGTCGATCGCAGTGTGATCTGGCAAGCCTATACGCCGCAGATGTTCCGCCTCGGTGCGCTGCATCGGGCTTTGGCCGACAGTCTGGTGGCCGATGCAGTGATCACCGATGAAGCCTCGGCGATGGAGTGGGCCGGCATGGCGCCGCGCTTGATCGAAGGCCGTGCGGATAACCTGAAAGTGACTCGCCCCGAAGACCTCGAATGGTTGCGTCAGCGCTGGGCCATCCGTCGTTAAATCCGATACTCCGGCCGTTCGGCCAAGCCCTCCTTGAGAAAATCCACCAGTTTGCGCACCTTCGGCGACAAGTGCCGTTGCTGCGGATACAGCGCCCACACCGCCGTATTCGGCGGTTGATGCGCCTCCAGCAAAGAAATCAACGCACCGCTGTGCAGATGCTCCAGCACGTAATAGTCCGGCAACTGACACAGTCCGACACCTTGTAGTGCCGCATCGAGCACCGCTTGCCCACTGTTGCAGCGCCAGTTTCCCTGTACCCGCTGGGAAAATTCCCGCCCGTTTTGTTCAAGCTGCCAGATGTCCGAACTGCCGATCAGGCAATTGTGTCGTCCCAGTTCCGACAAACTGTGTGGGCGTCCGTACCGTTCAAGGTAGGAAGGCGATGCACACAGATACATGCGTCGCGGTGCAAGGCGAGTCGCCACCAGCCGGGAGTCCTGAAGACGACCGAGGCGGATCGCCAGGTCCAGGCCTTCATGCACAAGATCGAGTTGCCGGTTAGTCAGTTCAATATCGATGCGCAGTTGCGGGTAATGCCCCATGAACCGGGTCACCAGCGGCACGATGAAGCGTTCGCCATAGGCCACGGCGCAGGTCATGCGCAGCATGCCTTTGGGTTCGCTGGTCAGGTCGCCGACTGCGCGCAACGCTTCTTCGCGACCATCCTGCAGACGCTGGCAATGTTGCAGGAAGGTCTGGCCGGCTTCGGTAAGCGTGACGCGCCGGGTGCTGCGATACAGCAGTCGCGTCTGCAAACGCTCTTCCAGCCGTACGATTTGTCGACTGATGTGCGAGGAAGAAACGCCCAGGCGTTCGGCTGCCGCGGTGAACTGGCTGCAATCGGCAACGGCGACGAACTCGTCGATGCCTTCCCAGCGGTTTTCGGACATGGGGATTATCCCTGTATGGCAATAATGTTTTGCTTTTGCCCGGATTATTCATCAAGCAGCGCTGGACTACACTCCCTGTCTGGTTTTTTATTCAATCGATTCACTGGAGAGTCAGCATGATCAAGTCGCGCGCCGCCGTTGCCTTCGAGGCCAAGAAGCCGCTGGAAATCGTAGAAGTCGATGTCGCCATGCCCAAGGCCGGTGAAGTGTTGCTGCGCGTCGTGGCTTCCGGGGTTTGCCACACTGACGCCTACACCCTGTCCGGCGCGGACCCGGAAGGTATCTTCCCGTCGATCCTCGGCCACGAAGGCGGCGCCATCGTCGAAGCGATCGGCGAAGGCGTGACCTCGGTGGCCGTCGGCGACCACGTGATTCCGCTGTACACCCCGGAATGTGGCCAGTGCAAATTCTGTAAGTCGGGCAAGACCAACCTGTGTCAGGCGATTCGCGCCACTCAGGGCAAGGGCCTGATGCCGGACGGTACTTCGCGCTTTTCCTACAAGGGCCAAACGATTTTCCATTACATGGGTACTTCGACGTTCTCCGAGTACACCGTGCTGCCGGAAATCTCCGTGGCCAAGATCTCCAAGGATGCCCCGCTGGAAAAGGTCTGCCTGCTCGGTTGCGGCGTGACTACCGGTATCGGCGCAGTGATCAACACCGCCAAGGTCAAACCAGGTGACACCGTGGCCATCTTCGGTCTCGGCGGCATCGGTCTGTCGGCCGTGATTGGCGCGGTGAAAGCCAAGGCCTCGCGCATCATCGCCATCGACATCAACCCGGCCAAGTTCGAAATCGCCAAGCAACTGGGTGCGACCGACTGCGTGAACCCGAAAGACTTCGATCGTCCGATCCAGGAAGTGATCGTCGACATGACCGATGGCGGCGTCGATTTCTCCTTCGAATGCATCGGCAACGTGCAACTGATGCGCGCAGCCCTCGAGTGCTGCCATAAAGGCTGGGGCGAGTCGGTCATCATCGGTGTGGCCGGTGCCGGCCAGGAAATCGCTACCCGTCCGTTCCAGTTGGTCACCGGCCGCGTCTGGCGTGGTTCGGCGTTCGGTGGCGTGCGTGGCCGTACCGAATTGCCAAGCTACGTCGACATGGCGCAAAGCGGCGAAATCCCGCTGGATACTTTCATCACTCACACCATGGGCCTGGAAGACATCAACAAAGCCTTCGACCTGATGCACGAAGGCAAGAGCATTCGCACCGTCATTCATTTCTGATCAATCGCGATGCCACGGCTGCCGATGTGCAGCCGTGGCTGCGTAGGAGTCCTACATGAGTCTGGAAAACATCTCCTGTCAGAAAAGTTTCGGCGGTTGGCACAAGCGCTATCGCCATCGTTCCGAAGTGCTGGGTTGCGACATGGTGTTTGCCGTGTATCTGCCGCCGCAGGCAGAGCAGGGCGGCAAGTTGCCGGTGCTGTACTGGCTGTCGGGCCTGACCTGCACGGACGAGAACTTCATGCAGAAGGCCGGCGCGATGCGCATGGCGGCAGAGCTCGGCCTGATCATCGTGGCGCCGGACACCAGTCCGCGCGGCCCGGATGTGCCGGGTGATCCTGACGGGGCCTGGGATTTCGGCCTCGGTGCCGGGTTTTATCTGAATGCCACGCAGGAACCCTGGTCGCGACACTATCGGATGCATGACTACGTCGTGCAGGAATTGCCTTCACTGGTCGAAGCGCATTTCCCGGCCTCGGACAAGCGCAGCATCAGCGGCCATTCCATGGGCGGTCACGGTGCGCTGGTCTGTGCGTTGCGCAATCCGGGTCGTTACCAGTCGGTTTCGGCGTTTTCGCCAATCAACAATCCGATCGACTGCCCGTGGGGCCAGAAGGCATTCACCCGCTATCTGGGCGAAGACCGTTCGAAATGGCGCGAATGGGATGCCTGTGCACTGATCGCCGAAGCGGACGAGAAACTGCCACTGCTGGTCGATCAGGGTGACCGCGACGACTTCCTCGCCACCCAACTCAAACCCGAAGCCCTGCAACAAGCGGCAAAACAAGCGGGCCACCCGCTGACGTTGCGCCTGCAACCGGGCTACGACCACAGCTATTTCTTCATCGCGAGCTTCATCGACGACCACTTGCAGCATCACGCACGCGCCCTCAAGGGCTAATGCAGGTAGAATCACGCCCTGACAAAATTCGGGGCGTTTTTTTATGCGTATTGGCCACGGCTATGATGTGCACCGTTTCGCTGAAGGCGATTTCATTACTCTGGGCGGCGTGCGAATCGCACACGGCTTCGGGCTGCTCGCTCACTCCGACGGTGACGTCCTGCTGCATGCCTTGAGTGACGCCTTGCTCGGTGCCGCTGCGCTGGGCGATATCGGCAAGCATTTCCCGGACACCGACCCGCAATTCAAGGGTGCTGACAGCCGAGTGCTGCTGCGTCACGTGGTCAGTCTGATCCACGCCAAAGGCTGGAAGGTCGGCAACGTCGACAACACCATCGTTGCCCAGGCACCGAAGATGGCCCCTCATATCGAATCGATGCGCGCGCTGATTGCCGCGGATCTGCAAGTAGAACTGGATCAAGTGAACGTGAAAGCCACCACCACCGAGAAGCTTGGCTTCGTCGGTCGCGAAGAAGGCATCGCCGTGCATTCCGTTGCCTTGTTGCTGCGCGCATGAACGAACTGCAACTGCTCGGCCCACGTGCCTATGGCGACGCCCTCGGCACCGCGGTACTCAAAGCCATCGCCGAAGATTTTCAGGTCGATGAAGTCCTCGACATTCCGTTCAGCGGTGACGGCGAGCACCTGTGGATCTGGGTGGAAAAGCGCGGCCTGAATACTGAAGAAGCCGCGCGCCGTATCGCCAAGGCCGCCGGTGTGCCTCTGCGTACGGTGAGCTACGCCGGGCTCAAGGATCGTCAGGCGCTGACCCGTCAGTGGTTCAGCGTGCAATTGCCGGGCAAGGCCGATCCGGATCTGTCGGCGGCGGAAAACGACACGCTGAAAATCCTCAAGACCACCCGCCACAAGCGCAAGCTGCAGCGCGGTGCGCATTCGGCCAACGGTTTCACCCTGCGCCTGACCCAGTTCAATGGCGACAAGGCTGCCATCGACGAGCGCCTGCAACTGATCACCAAACAAGGTATCCCGAATTACTTCGGCGCCCAGCGTTTTGGCCATGACGGCGGCAACGTGGTCGATGCCCGTTCGTGGGCTGCGCGCAAGGCACTGCCGGAACAGCGCAATGTGCGTTCGCGCCTGCTGTCGACCGCGCGCAGTTTTCTGTTCAATCAGGTGCTCGCAGCGCGGGTCGCCGATGGCACTTGGCAGCGTGCCCAGGTCGGCGATCTGCTGGCGTTTACCGACAGCCGCAGCTTTTTCCCGGCTGGTGAGGCCGAGTGCAGCGACCCGCGCTTGGCGATCCTAGACCTGCATCCGACCGGTCCACAGTGGGGCGAAGGTGACTCGCCGGCGGCCGGGGTTGTCCATGATCTGGAGCAGGGGATTGCCGCACGCGAGGCGGATCTGCGCGATTGGTTGATTAATGCCGGTATGAGCCACGAACGTCGCATCCTGCGGCTGCCCATTGGCGGGTTGACGTGGCATTATCCCGAGCCTGACATTCTGCAACTGGAATTCGTCCTCCCGGCCGGATGCTTCGCCACCGTATTGGTGCGCGAACTCGTTGATCTGGTGCCGGTGGGGCAGACGGACAGCCCATGCGTATTCTGATTTCTAACGACGATGGGGTGACTGCGCCCGGTCTTGCCGCGCTTTATGCTGCGCTGGCGGATTACACCGAGTGCGTGGTTATCGCCCCGGAACAGGACAAGAGCGGTGCCAGCAGCTCGCTGACACTCGACCGTCCGCTGCATCCGCAATACCTGGCCAACGGCTTTATCAGCCTCAATGGCACACCGACCGATTGCGTCCATCTGGGGCTCAACGGGTTGCTCGAACGCGAGCCGGACATGGTGGTTTCGGGCATCAACCTGGGCGCCAACCTGGGTGATGACGTGCTGTATTCCGGAACGGTGGCAGCCGCCCTCGAGGGCCGCTTTCTCGAGCGCCCGTCGTTTGCCTTCTCGCTGGTTTCGCGCCAGGTCGACAACTTGCCCACGGCCGCCTACTTTGCGCGCAAACTGGTCGAGGCCCACGCCGGGCTCGATCTGCCACCGCGCACGGTGCTGAACGTGAACATTCCGAATCTGCCGATCGATCACATTCGCGGCATTCAACTGACCCGTCTCGGCCATCGCGCCCGTGCGGCGGCACCGATGAAAGTCGTGGACCCGCGCGGCAAGGCCGGTTACTGGATCGCAGCGGCAGGTGATGCGGAAGACGGCGGGCCGGGCACCGATTTCCATGCCGTGATGCAAGGTTACGTATCCATCACTCCGTTGCAGCTCGATCGCACCTTCAATGATGCCTTCAGAAGTCTCGACGGCTGGCTGGAGGGGCTCAACTGATGGCTCGTGAACAAGACGACAGGCTGCGCAGCGGCATCGGGATGACGTCCCAACGAACCCGTGAGCGCCTGATCCAGCGTCTGTACGAAGAGGGCGTTTCCAACGCCAGCGTGCTGGAAGTGATCCGCCGCACCCCGCGACACCTGTTCGTCGATGAAGCGCTGGCGCACCGTGCCTATGAAGACACCGCGCTGCCGATCGGCAACAACCAGACCATTTCCCAGCCTTATATGGTGGCGCGCATGAGCGAGCTGCTGCTGGAAGCCGGGCCGCTGGATAAAGTGCTGGAGATCGGCACCGGTTCCGGTTACCAGACGGCGGTGCTGTCGCAACTGGTCGAGCGGGTGTTCTCGGTGGAGCGCATCAAGGTGCTGCAGGATCGGGCCAAGGAACGCCTGGTCGAGCTCAACCTGCGCAACGTGGTGTTTCGTTGGGGCGATGGCTGGGAAGGCTGGCCGGCGCTGGCGCCGTATAACGGCATCATCGTCACGGCGGTGGCGACCGATGTGCCTCAGGCTCTGCTTGATCAACTGGCACCGGGCGGGCGGATGGTGATCCCGGTCGGCTCCGGTGAAGTGCAGCAATTGATGCTGATCGTGCGCGAAGAAAACGGCTTCTCCCGACACGTTCTCGGGGCGGTACGTTTCGTGCCATTGCTCAACGGTCCGCTGGCCTGAGCATTTGTTCGGGACCGCTGAATTCCTGTCGAACGCGCCTGTCTTACAGCGGCAGCGAATGTTTAAACAGGATGGATCGTCTACAAGCAAACGTGTGCGCCGAGCCATAGCGCTTCTATAAAGGTAAAGCCGGTTGCGCCCGTTATACTTGCGAAGTTTCATGCCGGAATCGGCATTCCACATTTTTCAGCCACCACAAAGGGAGCGGCGGGTGAGTCTCACAGTCATTGCGCAGCGTATGGGTAACACGAGCTTTCAGCGCCTGGTGACTGGCCTTGTCTTGAGCACCTTGCTGGTCGGTTGCTCCAGCACAAAATCGAACAACGTTCGGGTCGTCGATCGCAACAATGCGGTGGCCCAGCGTCCGGTCGTGACGACCGGGCAGTATGTAGTCCGTCCGGGCGATACTTTGTTTTCCATCGCTTTTCGCTACGGCTGGGACTACAAAGCCCTCGCCGCCCGGAACAATATTCCTACGCCATACACGATCCATCCGGGTCAGACGATTCGCTTCGATGGCCGCACCGGTTCAACGTCGACGGCGGTCGTCACCAACTCCGGTTCCTCAGCGTCTTCGTCCAGCAAAACCACGGTTATCCGGCGCCAGGCAATTGGCACGACAACGACCACAACCACGGGTTCCGGCGCGGCTTCCACTACGGTTGTACCGTCCGTCGCCAACAAGCCAGCACCCACTCCGCTGCCTCCACCGGGCCCGGCCCCGACCGGCTGGGGATGGCCATCTAATGGCATTCTGATTGGTAAATTCTCTTCAAACGGTAGTTTGAATAAAGGAATTGATATCGCCGGAGATTTGGGACAGCCTGTTTTAGCTGCGTCTGATGGGACGGTGGTATACGCCGGGAGTGGCTTAAGGGGCTACGGCGAATTAGTCATCATCAAACACAGCGAAACCTACGTCAGTGCTTACGGACACAACCGTCGGCTGTTGGTACGGGAGGGACAGCAGGTCAAGGTCGGACAGACAATTGCCGAAATGGGGTCAACGGGTACAGACCGGGTGAAACTGCATTTTGAGATTCGCCGACAAGGTAAACCTGTAGATCCGCTGCAGTTCCTGCCAAGACGTTGATTTGCAGACCAGCCTGTTCCGTCGCGTAGAGGGGACAGGCTCCAGCGTTGCCAAGGATAAAGGCGTCGCTTGAGCTTGGGGTCGAACTCACCAAAGGACTATAACAATGGCTCTCAGTAAAGAAGTGCCGGAGTTTGACATCGACGATGAGGTTCTCCTGATGGAGACCGGCATCGATTCGGATTCGATGTCGAATGATGAAGGGGCTGCTCCACCTTCCGTTCGTGCCAAATCCAAACACTCCGCTTCACTTAAACAACATAAGTACATCGATTACACTCGGGCACTCGATGCCACGCAGCTGTACCTCAACGAAATCGGCTTTTCCCCACTGCTCTCCCCGGAAGAAGAAGTTCATTTTGCGCGCTTGTCGCAAAGTGGCGATCCTGCCGGGCGCAAGCGCATGATCGAAAGTAACCTGCGGCTGGTCGTCAAGATCGCCCGGCGTTACGTCAATCGGGGGCTGTCGCTGCTGGATCTGATCGAAGAGGGCAACCTCGGACTGATCCGCGCGGTGGAAAAGTTCGATCCCGAGCGCGGCTTCCGCTTCTCGACCTACGCGACCTGGTGGATTCGTCAGACCATCGAACGCGCGATCATGAATCAGACCCGGACCATCCGGTTGCCGATCCATGTGGTCAAGGAGCTCAACGTGTACCTGCGGGCTGCACGGGAGCTGACGCAAAAGCTCGACCACGAACCTTCACCCGAAGAAATTGCCAACCTGCTGGAAAAACCGGTGGGCGAGGTCAAGCGCATGCTGGGCCTGAACGAGCGGGTTTCTTCGGTCGACGTCTCGCTGGGTCCGGATTCGGATAAAACCCTGCTGGATACCCTGACGGATGATCGTCCGACCGATCCGTGCGAACTGCTGCAGGATGACGACCTGTCGCAGAGCATCGATCAATGGCTCTCGGAACTGACCGACAAGCAACGCGAGGTGGTCGTGCGCCGCTTCGGCCTGCGCGGCCACGAGAGCAGCACGCTGGAAGATGTAGGCCTGGAGATCGGCCTGACCCGGGAACGGGTGAGACAGATCCAGGTTGAAGGCCTCAAGCGCCTTCGTGAAATTCTCGAGAAAAACGGCCTGTCGAGCGAGTCGCTGTTTCAATAAGCCACCCGCATGACCGCTATCCAGAAAGCCCCGACTGGTTCGGGGCTTTTTGTTGGCGCACTGAAAGGGCGGATACGTTCCCAGCTTGTAGGTTTGCGTTGTAAGCCTTTGCTGACTGTATCGTAAGTGTTCGTTATTTTTACACTGCCGCTGAAGGCGATTACGATCGTTGTTGATTCATAACTTAATGATTTATATGGTTATTTTTTAATGTGAAGGGCTTATGACAACAGGCTCGTGCGCTGGAGGCCGGTTGCCCCCGGCGGGGAAATCTCTAGTATCTGGGTTGTGTCGACGGATAGACACGCCCTTCAAGGAAGAGGGGAACGGACATCGCAGGAAGCGATTCATCAGGACGATGAAAAGGAACACAGGGAATAGGGAAAAAATGTGGGCGGGTCAAACCGCCCCTTTTTTTTGCCCGAAGAAAAGCAAAACCGGGAAAAGCAAAAAGGCCCGCGAGGGGCCTTTTCTTCAAACGCGGGACAGATCAGCGTTCGAGGTCTTTGATCTTGCCTTTGACGCCATCCCACTCTTCGGCATCCGGCAGCGATTCTTTTTTCTCGGTGATGTTCGGCCAGATCTCGGCCAGCTCAACGTTCAGCTGAATGAACTCCTGCATCTCTTCCGGAACTTCGTCCTCGGAGAAAATGGCGACGGCCGGGCATTCCGGTTCGCACAGGGCGCAGTCGATGCACTCATCCGGGTGAATCACCAGGAAGTTCGGGCCTTCGTAGAAGCAGTCCACCGGACAGACTTCTACGCAGTCGGTGTACTTGCACTTGATGCAGTTGTCGGTGACGACGAAGGTCATTTCTAATTTTCTCCTCAGGCGGCGGCAGCGTTGCCCCTTCACGGTTGGGGTCGCCAGGTTCGGGAGCGATGTCTGCCAGCCAGGCTATTAGCCAGCAGCATCCCGAACCGCGCGAGATTCTAACAGCTTGAAGCCGTTTGCGTTATATCCGGTTCGTCGGTGCTTAGATCCGGTTCTTTAGTGCATAGAGCATTTCGAGTGCACGACGCGGTGTCACGTCATCCAGATCCAGTTTCGCCAACTCATCCAGCACCGGATGCGGGAGGCTGGCAAACATGTCGCTCTGCTGCGGTGTCGCCGGTTTGCCCTTGGCGGCCGGTTTCGGCGCCTCATGCGGCAGCGCGGTATCTTCCAGGCGGCTCAGGTGCTCACGAGCGCGCACGATCACCTCGCTCGGCACGCCGGCCAGCTGTGCGACCGCAAGGCCATAACTCTGGCTCGCCGGCCCCGGCAACACATGGTGCAGGAACACGATGCGTTCGTTGTGCTCGGTAGCGTTGAGGTGAACGTTGGCCACCAGCGGTTCGGCTTCCGGCAAAACGGTCAGTTCGAAATAGTGCGTCGCAAACAGAGTATAGGCGCGTAGCTGCGCCAGACGTTCCGCTGCTGCCCACGCCAGGGACAGACCGTCGAAGGTGCTGGTGCCGCGACCGACTTCGTCCATCAGCACCAGGCTGCGCTCGGTGGCATTGTGCAGGATGTTCGCGGTTTCGCTCATTTCCACCATGAAGGTCGAACGCCCGCCAGCGAGGTCGTCGCTGGAACCGATCCGGGTGAAGATCCGGTCCACCAGCGACAGTTCGCAACTGGCCGCCGGCACGAAGCTGCCGATGTGGGCCAGCAGCACGATCAGTGCAGTCTGGCGCATATAGGTGGATTTACCGCCCATGTTCGGGCCGGTGATCACCAGCATGCGGGTGTTGTCGTCCAGGCTCAGGTCGTTGGCCACGAACGGCGTGGTCAGCACTTGCTCGACCACCGGGTGACGACCCTGGGAAATGCGCATGCACGGTTCGCTGACGAAGGTCGGGCAATTCAGGTCGAGATTCAGCGCACGCTCGGCGAGGTTGCTCAGTACGTCCAGTTCGGCCAGCGCGCCAGCGGTGTCCTGCAACGGCGGCAACTGGCTGATCAGATCTTCCAGCAACGCCTCGTAGAGCATCTTCTCGCGAGCCAGAGCGCGGCTCTTGGCCGACAGCGCCTTGTCTTCGAACTCTTTCAGTTCTGGTGTGATGAAGCGCTCGGCACCTTTAAGGGTCTGACGGCGGATGTAGTCTGCCGGCGCCGACTCGGCCTGCTTGCTCGGCAATTCGATGAAGTAACCGTGGATGCGGTTGTAGCCGACTTTCAGGTTGGCGAGGCCGGTGCGGGCCTTTTCCCGGGCTTCCAGATCGATCAGGAACTGGCCTGCGTTCTCGCTCAGCGATTGCAGCTCGTCGAGTTCACTGTCGTAACCGGTTTTCAGCACGCCGCCGTCACGGATGACCGCCGGCGGGTTGTCGATGATGGCTTTTTCCAGCAGCGCCGCCAGTTCCGGGTAGGTGCTGGTGGTGGACGCCAGACGCTGCAGGTGCGGTGCTTCCAGATCGGTCATCGCCACTTGCAGTTCAGGCAGTGCGCCGAGTGCATCACGCAGGCGTGCAAGGTCGCGAGGGCGGGCATTGCGCAGGCCGATCCGCGCCAGGATCCGCTCGATGTCGCCGATTTCCTTGAGCTGCGGTTGCAGGTTTTCAAAGCGATAGCGGTCGAGCAGGCAAGTGATCGAGGTCTGACGAGCCAGCAGCACGGTCAGGTCGCGCAGCGGACGGTTGAGCCAACGGGTCAGCAAACGGCTGCCCATGGCGGTCTGGCAACGGTCGACCACCGATTGCAGGGTGTTGTCGCGGCCACCAGCCAAGTTGGTGTCGAGCTCCAGGTTACGGCGGCTGGCGCCGTCCAGCACCACGGTGTCGTCCAGCCGCTCATGGCGCAGGCTGCGCAGATGGGGCAGGGCGGTGCGCTGGGTTTCCTTGGCATATGCCAGCAGGCAACCGGCGGCGCCGATCGCCAGGGTCAGGGTTTCGCAGCCGAAGCCTTTCAGATCCTGAGTGGAGAATTGCTGACAGAGACTTTTCAGCGCCGAGTCGCGCTCGAAATCCCACGGTGCGCGACGACGTACCCCACGGCGTTTTTCCGCCGGCAGATCCTTTGGCCAGTCATCCGGGATCAGCAACTCGACCGGATTGACCCGCTCCAGCTCCGCCAGCAGGTTCTCCCAGCCCTTGATCTCCAGCACGGTGAAGTTGCCGCTGGTGATGTCCAGCACGGCGAGGCCGAACAGGCGCTCGTCGCCCAGCACCGCCGCGATCAGGTTGTCGCGACGCTCATCCAGCAACGCCTCGTCGCTGACGGTGCCCGGGGTGATGATCCGCACCACCTGACGTTCCACCGGGCCTTTACTGGTAGCCGGGTCGCCAACCTGTTCGCAGATCACCACCGACTCGCCGAGCTTGACCAGCTTCGCCAGGTAGCCTTCCGCCGCGTGATACGGAATCCCGCACATCGGAATCGCCTGACCCGCCGACTGCCCGCGCGCGGTCAGGGTGATGTCCAGCAACTTGGCCGCCTTCTTCGCGTCTTCGTAGAATATCTCGTAGAAGTCGCCCATGCGGTAGAACATCAGCTGGTCCGGGTGCTGATTCTTCAGGCGCCAGTACTGCTGCATCATCGGAGTGTGGGAGGACAGGTCGGAGACGGCTTTATTCATCGGATTGTCAGGCAACTCGTTCAAAGGTGTGGGGCAAAAGCGCGGCAGTGGCCGGGCATTTCCGCGATGGGCGCAAGGTTACCATGGGCGGTCTGTCGGACGCAGGCATCGCGGCCGGGTGACAGCTATCCGGCTTGAAAAGGTCGACTATGCACGATTTATGCAAATCAGCATTTGTCTTCGCGAAAAACTTCAAGCACTATGCGCGTTATGCAAAAACGCAACGTATCTACCGTCTTAAGAGCACTGCTCGACCAGCACGGGATCTCCCCCACGGAGCTCCACCGTCGCACCGGCGTGCCTCAATCCACGCTCTCGCGGATTCTCAGCGGGAAGATCGTCGATCCTTCGGATAAACACATCTCGAAGATCGCCGAGTACTTTGCCGTGAGCACAGATCAGTTGCGCGGGCGCGCGGATGTTGCGCCCGCCGCCAACGCCGGACGCGACGAGTTGCATTCCGAACTCAAGGACATAAGCCTGTGGGACGACGACACCCCCGTCGATGACGACGAGGTGTCGGTGCCCTTTCTTCGCGAGGTTGAATTGGCTGCTGGATCAGGAAGATTCGTCATCGAAGAGAGCGAACGCTCCAGCCTGCGCTTCGGCAAGCGCAGCCTGCGCCATAACGGTGTGCAGTTCGATCAGGCCAAATGCGTGACGGTACGGGGCAACAGCATGTTGCCGGTACTGCGCGACGGCGCCACGGTCGGCGTCAATGCCGGCAAGTGCGGGATCGGCGACATCATTGATGGCGATCTTTATGCGATCAACCACAACGGTCAATTGCGAGTGAAGCAGCTCTATCGCCTGCCTACCGGTATCCGTCTGCGCAGCTTCAATCGCGATGAACACCCGGACGAGGACTACAGCTTCCAGGATATGCAGGAAGAGCAGATCGTCATCCTCGGTCACGTCTTCTGGTGGGGCATGTACGCCCGATAACCTGATTCCTTTCTGACAAAACCCGCCTCGGCGGGTTTTTTTTCGCCTGTAGAAAACCGGCCAACCCTTGAACGACGGGGCTTTCATGCATCCGTGCATTTCTCGTGCATAAATAAATGCATTTGCGCATTGACTGTATATGCATCCATGCATATTCTTGCCACCAAGCCGCTCGACAAAGCGGCTGGCAACAACAGCTCTTTAGTTCCACAAGAACAGGCAGCGATGAACCGGCCTCAACGGTTCAGAGGGTTGGCAACTGGCCCGGGTGTGCAGCGTAAAGCACCAGAAGCAGTTATCCGGCGGGCAGGGACCGCGGTCGGAAAAACAATTTGAATGGACTCGTACCGCGCCAGTAGCGCCGAAAAGTCAGCTTCCTTCACGAACACAGGATTGAAGGAAGGCGAAGGAGCGCATTACTGAAAAGCCCGGCCAATTGCCGGGCTTTTTGGAATGCCTGCCAGGTTTCATCACCGCACGCATCTGGATCAACAACAAACCAAGGAGTTAAACCATGAATCTCTATGCACTGGTTGAATACAGCAAAGTCACCCAGCTGAGAGAAAGTGAGGTCATCCCGGACGCACCGGCTTCGCCGACGTCCTTCTGGGTTGATGTCACCGGTAACAGCGAAATTCGTGTGGGTTGGTCGGCGACCTTTAATGAGGTCTGGACATTTACCCCGCCGTCCGACGAAGACCTGCGTAACGAAGCCGAGCAACAGAAATGGCAATTGCTGAATTTTGCCGCCAACTGGCTGCTGCTGAATTCCCTGCAGTTCAAAGTTGACCTCGGCGTCGCTTCGGCCGCGGACGAGGCTCAGTTGCTGGCGCACAAGCAGTATTCGATTGCCGTCAGCGACATCGATAAGCAGCCGGGTTATCCGGCAAATATTGTCTGGCCAGTAGCTCCTTACTGACAGCCTGCGATATCAACTGACCGGGTGCGACTGTCCCAGGCGCTCAGCCAGTTCAGTCATCGGGAGCGCATTACTGAAAAGCCCGGACTCTGCGCCGGGCTTTTTGGAATGCCTACCTCAAGAGAAATCGTTTGAACCCAACACACACCACTCATCCATCACACCAGGAGGCGTGACATGACAAACGAGCAACAAGCGTTGGCGGACATGCCGATCTGGCTGGTCATTCTGCTCGCCCTGGTGGGCGGCGTATCCGGCGAAATGTGGCGCGCTGACAAGGAGGGCGCACGCGGCTGGGCGTTGATCCGGCGTCTGGCGTTGCGTTCCGGGGCCTGCGTTATCTGCGGAGTGTCGGCGATCATGCTGCTGTATGCCGCCGGTATGTCCATCTGGGCCGCGTGCGCGATCGGTTGCCTGACAGCAATGGCCGGTGCCGACGTAGCCATCGGTCTTTATGAACGCTGGGCCGCCAAGCGCATTGGCGTCTGCGAAATCCCGCCCCGCGACTCACAGTAAACCCTTCACTTTCCTGCCTCGTTGCACTGTGTGCGGCGGGACTTCGCGTGGACATCAGAAAAGGAGGTCAAGCATGCCCACACCGATTCAGCAGCCTTCGCAGCTGTTCACGGCGATGGCGACAGCCTTGCGCAACAACGCCGACCTGAACGTGCAGGTCGGTAATCACGATGACTTCACGGCCCCCGGCGACAAGGCCTGGGTGCTGATCGACATCGAGCGAAATGCACCGGGGGAGCGCGCCGCCAACGGGCGCATCGCTCATGTGCTGACGCTGTCGCTGCAAATCATTCCGGCGCTGTCTGCCACGGCGTTTGCGGCGTGCGATTTAATCGCCGCACTGAAAAACCTGGTCACCGACAACCGCTGGGGCTTGCCTGGCGAGCAATGCGATCTGCCGATGAACATTGATGGATTGCCGTCAGTGCTCATCCGCGCCGATCAGCCGAACAAAGCCTGGACCCTGTCGTTCAACCAGACGCTCTACCTCGGCCCGACTCTGCTGGACGATCCGCTCGGCACGCCGAAATTCGCCCGCACCTGGGAAGTCAGCGACATCGACGACCCCGACCAATACACCTCGCTGGAGGCCTGACCGATGTTCGACGCGTTACTGCGAATGCAGCTGGGCCCGATCATCGAGCGCCTGGCCGAGATGGAAGCAGAGATCGAAGACCTGCACCGGCGCGCCGAGAGTTATTGCCGCATCGGCATCTGTCAGGACGTCGATGCCGCGAGCAACACCTGCAGGGTCAGCCACGGTGGATTACTGACACCCGCCATCAAGTTCTTCAACCCCAGCGCCGGCGCGCAGAGTGAGTCGCGGATCCCGACGGTGGGCGAACAGTGTCTGCTGTTCAACTACGGCAGCGGTGAAAGCGGCGCGCAAAGCGTGGCGCTGTTCGGCCTGAACAGTGACCGTTTTCCGCCGACCTCGACGGTGCCGACGTTGACTCGTCGCGTCCATCAGGACGGCAGCGAAAGCGGCTACGACGACGCGACGCACACCCTGCATTGGCAAAACGGTCCGGCCGCCTTCAACGGTTCTCGCGAAGCGCTTGAGCTGAGCATCGGTCCGGCACGGCTGGCGATGACCCCGCAAGCGATCAACCTGCAACTGGGCGCGGTCGGCCTGACCATCGACGCCTCGGGCGTGCATTTCAGCGGCCCGTTGGTGGATCACCAGGGCCGCGTCATCAGCCCCTGAATCAAGAGCTTCCCATGATCGGAATCGATAGAGACAGCGGGGCCACGGTCGACGACTGGCTGCAGTTCGTGCAGCGCGCGACCCGGGCCCTGACCACGCCGCTGGGCACCCGGCAAAAACGGCCCTTATACGGTTCGCTGATCCCCACGCTGCTGGGGCAGAACCTGGGCGACGACATCCTGTTGCTCGCCCAGAGCCACGCAGCCCAGGCGTTCTACAACCCGCAAAATGGCATCAGCGATTTCCAGCCCGGCGTCATCGTCGCCACCCGACAGGGCGCGGGATTGCTGTTGCGATTCGCCGGCACCTGGAAAAACCGCCAACAGACTTTCGAGGTTGTGACATGAGCATGTTGATCCCCGGCCAGAACCAGTTGGCCGAACCCTCCTTGATCAAGGTCGATGCCTTCGAGGATCTGCTCGCCGAGTTCAAGACCTTCGTCATCGAGTACGTCGGCGCACGCTCGCCGCAGAGCGCGGAAAAACTCAAGACCAGCCTGGAAAACGAAAGCGAACTGCTGACCCTCGCGCTTGAAGCTTTCTGCGTTCGCCTGCAAACCCACGAACGCAAATACAACGCCCGGATCAAGCAGATGCTGGCGTGGTGGGCCACCGGCAGCAATCTTGATGCGCGGCTGGCGGACATGGGCCTGGAGCGACAGTTGCTCGATCCGGGCGACCCGGCGGCATTCCCGCCGGTACCGGCGATTTACGAGAGCGACGATGACGCCCGGCTGCGCTATTACCTGGCGCCCCATGCGCCGGCAGCAGGTTCGCGGATGCAGTATCGCCGCGAGGTGTTCACCTTGGGCGAACGGCCGACGGTGAAAGTCGAATCCACCGATGCGGGTGTCGTGAATGTCACTTACACCTTCGACCCGGACGGCCTCGCCGCGCAGGTCAAAGACGGTAACGGCCGTCGCACTGCACCGGGTGAAGTGCAAGTCACTGTGCTTGCCCGCGAGGGCGACGGTACACCGTCCCCGACGCTGCTCGAAGGCGTACGTCGACACTTTGCACGGCCCGACGTTTGTCCCGAGACGGACAAGGTGACGGTGCAGGCCGCCGAGATTCAGCGCTACAAAATCCGCGTGGTGGCGAAGATCAATTCCGGTCCGGATTCGGGCCTGACCAAAGTCGCCGCGCAGCAGCATTTGCAGGCCTACGCCGACAGCTGCCATCGCCTGGAAGGCCGGGTCGATCCGAGCTGGATCGACTACACGCTGCACAGCGCCGGCGCCGTGCAATTGCAGATTCTTGAACCTCTGGATTCCGTTGTGTGCTCGGCGTTTCAAGCGCCGTACTGCACGGCGGTCGAAGTCGAGGTGCAGACGCTATGACCGATCAGACACCGAGTCCGACCCTGCTGCCGGCGAACAGCTCGGCGCTGGAACGGGCACTCGACATCGGCTTCGGCGCATTGCTTGACCGCGTCGCGCCGCCGTTTCCCGAACTGATGAACCCGGCTTCGACACCCGTCGCATTCCTGCCGTATCTCGCGGCGGATCGTGGTGTTGCCGAGTGGAGCACCGACGCACCGGAAGCGGAAAAGCGCCTGACCGTCGAACTGGCCTGGCCCACCGCGCGCCAGGCCGGCACTCGCAAGGCGCTGGAGAACGCCGCCAAGGGGTTGCAGCTCAGGCCGGAAATCCGCGCCTGGTACGAACAGACCCCGCCCGGCGAGCCTTACAGCTTTTCCGTGCGGGCCTTCAGCGAACAACCCTACAGCGAAGAAATCGACGCCCGTCTAGACCGGCGCCTGGCTGATGCCAAGAGCGAGCGGGACGTGCTGTCGGTGTCGGTCGGCCTCAGCGCCTTCGGCAATCACGTCATCGGCGCCGCGACCTTCTGCGGTGAGCTGACCACGGTTTATCCGGTGTTCCTCGAAGGGCTCGAGACATCCGGCGAGGCCTTCATGGCGGCGGCGCTGTACACCGTCGAAACATCCACTATTTATCCTCAGGGGGCCTGAATGGCTGACTATTACACCCTGCTCACCAACGCAGGGATTGCCTACGAAACCGCCTGCAAGGCAGCGGGCGTACCGATCAAGTTGACGCAGATTTCCGTCGGCGACGGTGGCGAGGGCGGGGTCTACAACCCGGCAGCAACCGCCACCGCGCTGAAGCGCGAAGTCTGGCGCGGTCCGCTCAACGCGTTGTTCCAGGACGAGAAGAATCCGAGCTGGCTGCTCGCCGAAGTCACCATCCCGCCGGACGTCGGTGGCTGGTACGTGCGTGAAGCCGGTCTGTGGACCGACACCGGCATTCTCTACGCGATCGTCAAATACCCGGAGTCGTTCAAGCCGGTTCTGGCTAACTCCGGCTCGGGCAAGGAGTTCTACATCCGCTCGATTTTCGAGACCAGCAATGCCTCGCTGGTGACGCTGCTGATCGACGACACCGTGGTCAAGGCCACTCGCGCCTGGGTCATGAGTTATCTCGCCGAAGAACTCGGCAAACTCGATGGCAAGCAATCGGTACGTGTCGCCGCCACCGCCAACGTGGTGTTGAACGGTGCACAGCAGATCGACGGCGTGGCGGTGATCGCCGGTGATCGCGTGTTGCTGCCGAACCAGACCCTGGCCAAGGACAACGGCCTGTGGATCGTCGCCAACGGTAACTGGATTCGGGCGAATGATGCCAACGTCAGCGCCAAGGTCACGCCAGGCCTGACGGTGATGGTGGAAGAGGGCACGCTCAACGGCGATTCGCTGTGGCACCTGACCACCAATGCGCCAATTACCCTCGGCACAACCGCGTTGACATTCAAGATGCTCGCGGGGCGTACCGGGATTGCTGCCGGCACCTACAAAAGTCTGAGCGTCGACGAATACGGTCGCGCGACGGCCGGGTCGAATCCCGACACGCTGGCCGGTTTCGGCATCAAGGATTCGTACACCAAGGCTGAAGTCGAGGCGCTGATTGCCAAGGCCTCGGCGCTGCCGGTGGGCTCGATTGTGGCCTTCCCTGTCGATACTCCGCCACCGGGTTTTCTTGAGCTGGACAACAGCGTCAAGAGCAGCGCGACCTACCCGGACTTGAGCGCCTATCTGGGCGGCAAGTTCAACAAGGGGGATGAGGGTGTCGGGAATTTCCGCTTGCCGGAGGCGCGTGGGGAGTTTTTGCGCGGTTGGGATCATGGGCGGGGTGTAGACGCGGGGCGTCAAGTCAGCAGTTTTCAGGCGGATGAACTCAAGTCTCACAGTCACAGGTATTTTGATGGCGCAGCTGCGAACATTGACCCTTTCGGGGGGACCGCAGCGGGCATTGTCAACGGAGTCGTGACACCTCCCGCCACAGGCGGTTTTTTGGCTACTTCAGGGCCTGACTCCAACAACCTGACCTCCCCAACTACAACCGTTAACTCCGGGGGGATTGAAACTCGTCCGCGCAACATCGCCGTCATGTGGTGCATCAAGGCCTGGAACGCCCCGGTCAATCAGGGAAACATCGACGTAGCCGCGCTGGCAAAGGAAGTGGAAAGGCTCAAGTCAGCCGTACCGGTTGGTGCCGTCATGGCTTTTCCGACAGGGCTTGTTCCACCCGGCTATCTCGAACTGGATGGCAGTGTGCAAAGCATTGCGACCTATCCGGATCTGGCGGCGTATCTCGGCACGACTTACAACAAGGGTAATGAGGGCGCGGGTAACTTCCGATTGCCGGAGTCTCGTGGCGAGTTCCTGCGCGGGTGGGATCATGGTCGTGGCGTTGATGCAGGTCGAGCAATCGGTACTGCACAGACCGAGGAGTTCAAGGCACACAACCATCGTTACTTTGACGGTACTGCCGCGACGGTGGATCCAGCCGGAGGATGGCAGGCTGGCACGATCAACGGCGCGGCGGCATCAATTTCCGCTGGAGCATTTCTGTCCGGTGTAGATTCTGGTATCGCCATGCAAATGGTGAATGCCCAGAACACCGTCAACTCTGGCGGTACAGAAACCCGCCCGCGCAACGTCGCCGTCATGTGGTGCATCAAGGCCTGGAACGCTCCGGTGAATCAGGGAAGCATCGATATGGCTGCGCTCTCCGATGATCTGCGACAGCTTTCCCTGAGTGGACCCATTGCAGGAAATGCTCGAGATGTACGGGTCTCCATTCCGCTTGCTTCTCCCACCGCGACGTTTACCGCTTCCGAGATTGTTCTGGGCGATGCGAACGGCAAAAGGGTCGTTATCTCCAGTTTCAGCCAGACCATCAATCTGCCGTCTTCGGTGAAGGGACTCGGGGCGATGAATGTCGGAGCCGCACCGGTCAATGGATTTGTCGCGGTGTACGCGCTCTACAATCCGGTTTCCAGGTCCTCGGGCATTATCGCGGTCAACGCTACCAGCACGATGGCTCCCAATATGCTCGCAGGCGTTGCTCCTGACGGGTATGCGTTTTCCGCGCTCATCAGCATTTTGCCGACGAACGCCAGTGGTCAATTCGAGGTGGCAGAACAGTTTGATCGTCAAGTTTTCTCTGGCGCGCAAGTGTTGTCGACAACAGCCCCGGCGCTGACCCTTACAGGGTTATCGATTTCTACCGCCGTCCCGTTGAATGCCAAGTCGGTTTCCGGAAACTTTCAAGGCACAGTGTCGGCCAATGGATACAGCATGGCGCTTGCTGCATCACCTGCTGCCATTGGTCTTCAGACGTTTATTGTGAACTTCTCCGGAACAGGCGGTGGTTCATTTCTGAATATTCCCCTGCTATCGCCGCAGACGCTGTTTTATCGGCTGACCAGCGCCGGCACCTTCAGTACTTTTGTACTCACGACGAATAGTTACAGATTCTAAAGGGTGAACCGAGTGGAAGTTCAAACACGCATCAATGTCATGTTCTCGGATGAGGCACGAACGAAGATCATCGCGGTTTTTTCCTGTCCTCAAGATGAAAGAAATTACGCAAATCTGGGAATGGTAGAACCGCACGATCAACGCTATTTGATTTACCTGACGGAGTCGAACGCTGCCGATCCACAACAGGGTCCTTCGCAGAGAATTGCATCCGAGAGATACCGTCGAGAGGGGGGCGGTGTTGTTGTCGGATCAATGGCGATCGAAACGACTCGCGACAGCCAGGCGCTGATCGCCAGCACGGTGCTCTCTGCCATCCTCGACCCCGAGTACCGCTGCAACTTCAAGACCCTCAATGGTTTTGTCGAAATTGGCGCCGGGCAGATTCTCGCCATTGCCAAGGCTGTCCGGGCTCATGTTCAAGCTTGCTTCGACCGTGAACTGACCTTGCTGAAAGCACTTGAGGTCGGCACCTACACCGATGAAATGCTCAAGGATGGCTGGCCGGATTCCTCGCCAGGCACATCAGAACCAACCCTTCAATAACGCCCCTTACAACGGGGCGTTTTCATGTCAACCCATCCAAGAGGGTGGGTTGAACGTCGTTGTCCATCAAACAAGGAAGAACCTTATGTTTTATTCACCCTCCACTGGCGGTTTTTACGATCCTTCCATCAATACGGAAATCCCCGGCGATGCCGTTGAGATCTCGCGTGAGTATTGGATGGAGTTATTGAACGGTCTGTCCACGGGCAAGATTATTGTCATGAACGATCAAGGCTATCCTGTGCTGGCTGATCGGCCGGGTCCGACACCTGAGGAACTTCAGAGCTATGAGCGTTCGTGGCGCAACCAGCAACTGAAAGCCACCGACAGCGTGGTTGACCAGTACCGTGACGAGGTAGAGCGCTGGCCCACCCTGCTGACCCCGGCGCAATATATCGAACTGCAAACCTATCGCCGCACGCTTCGTATCTGGCCAGTGGGCGGTGAGTTGCCCCTGAGCGAACACCGGCCGGCAGCGCCGGCGTGGCTCGCCAGCCTGCCTCAATAAAAACGCCCCGCACCGTCGGGGCGTTTTCTTGTCCGCCGAACAGCATTAAAGCCCCTTCCTGAAGGGGCTTTCCCGTTTATGGAGAAACGAAAAATGGCAACCCGCCAAACCTACACCGTGCTCGTTCCATTCCCCACCGGCGGTGGGCACTGGTCGAGCGTCGGCCAGGAACTCGATCTGCTCGATGTCGAGGCCAGTGCACTGTACAGCGCCGGTCGACTGGAGCTGAAAACACCTACCACCAAGGCCGTGAAGGCCGCTGCCAAGAAGGCTGACTGACTATGGCTGAGGTTCTGAACTTCGAGCACAACGGCATTACCGTCAATGCCACCGAATCCCCCGAGGCCATGGGTGGCCTGGGTGACAACGTCATCGGTCTGGTCGGCACCGCGCCGAAAGCCGATCCGCTGATTCCGCGTAACGCGCCGTTTCGCATCAACAGCTTCACCACCCACGCACTGCTCGATCCGACAGGTTCCGAAGAGGGCACCCTGTACCACGCCGTCTACCAGATCCTCAAAGTGGTCAAGGTGCCGGTGTATGTGGTGATCGTCGAAGCGGGCGCAACCCCGACCGACACCGTCAACGCAGTGATCGGCGGCGTCGAGCCAGTGACCGGTCGCAAGCTCGGTCTGGCGGCACTGGGCAGCGTCCCGGAAGACCTGACCATCATCGGCGCGCCAGGCTTCACCGGCACCAAGGCTGTGGCCAGCGAGTTCGCCTCGTTCGGCAAGCGCATCAAGGCCCGTGTGGTGCTGGACGGCAAGGACGTCTCGGTCGCCGATCAGGTGCTGTACAGCCAGGAACTGGGCGGTGCGGATCTGGGTTTCGACCGTTGCCTGGTGGTGCACAACATGCCGGCCGTGTACTCGAAAGCCGCGAAGAAGAACGTATTCCTCGCGCCATCGAGTCTGGCAATTGCCGCGCTGGCCAAGGTCAAGCAATGGGAAAGCCCGGGCAACCAGGTGACCTACGCCGAAGACGTGTCGCGGGTCGTCGAGTACAACATCCTCGACACCTCCACCGAAGGCGATCTGCTGAACCGCTACGGCGTCAGCTATTACGCCCGCACCATCCTTGGCGGCTTCTCGCTGCTGGGCAACCGCTCGATCACCGGCAAGTTCATCAGCTACGTCGGTCTGGAAGACGCCATCAGCCGCAAGCTGGTGAAGGCCGGCCAGAAAGCCATGGCCAAGAACCTGACCAAGTCGTTCATGGATCAGGAAGTCAAACGTATCAACGACTGGCTGCAAACCCTGGTCGCCGACGAAACCATTCCCGGCGGCAGCGTGTATCTGCACCCGGAACTCAACAGCGTCGAGAAGTACAAGAACGGTACCTGGTACGTGGTCATCGACTACGGCCGCTACGCGCCGAACGAACACATGGTTTATCAACTCAACGCCCGCGATGAAATCATCGAGCAGTTCCTGGAGGACGTTCTCTAATGTTTACCAACCGCGTAAGACAGGCCATCGCGGCCACCCTGCAAGGCCTGCCGTTGTCGGCGACCGTGGAAGAGTTCACTCCGCCGAAGATCGACTTCGACATGGAAAGCATGACGGGCGGGCGCTTCATCGTTGAGGAGATGGCCAAGAGCGCCAAGGCGCTGAATGCCACGCTCAAGTTGCAAGGCACCGGCGCTGAAGTGCTGCTGGCGATGGGCGTGAAACTGGGCGACGACATTCTGCTGAACGTGCGTGAAGCCGGTCAGGATCAGGACGGCAACACCTGGTTCACCTATCACACCATTGGCGGCAAGCTCAAAACCATGAGTGAAGACGCAATCAAGATGGGTGGCAAAGCCCTGACGACTCTTGAGTTCTCCTGCCGTACCTACAACCGCCTGGAAAACGGCGTGCCGGTGATCGACATCGACGTGCGCACCCAGAAGTTCGTGCTCAACGGCGTCGACATCCTCGGTGATGCCCGTCGTGCGGTGCTGATGCCGTAAGCCTCGGCCAAAGGCAATCACAAAACCCTGTGGGAGTGGCAAACCCCGCTCCCACAAGGGATTGCAACACCCCTCAAGAATCACCAAGGAATTCATACATGTCGTGGATGCCACCCAAGCATGAACTGTTGTCGCCGATTACCGGCGACGACGGCTCGCAGATCGAATCGATCCAGCTCAAGCCACTGTTCTACGCCGCCCAGAAAGAAGCGCTGGAACGCGCAGGCGACGATGAAGACGACCAGTTCTTCGAACTGGCGCTGCTGGCCACCGGCTTTTCGGTCAAGGAACTCGACCAGCTCAAGCGCCCGGACTACGTGACCATCGCGCAGTACGTGCACGAAGTCTCGACCCGTCCGGCGTCGTTCTTTCTTGACCAGGTCGAAGACGCGGAAAAATCCGACGATCCCGATCAGGTGCAACTGCTGCAACCGCTCGCCGTCACCGGCCGCACCGTGACTTCGCTGAGCCTGGAAATGCCGGCGCTGCGGGCCACCAAAGTGATGAAGAAATTGAAAACGGCCAAGGAACGCGCCGAGTTCATCACCGCCCATTGCACCGGCCTGATGATCCCCGATCTGGCCCTGTTGAGCGTGCCGGACTGGACGCAATTGCAGGTGCGCATCGACGATTTTTTAAACCAGCCGGCGGCCTTCTTTCAGAACGCGACATCGAAGTAATCCTCGATATCGTGCCGCTCATTTACCCGGTAAGTGAGGCGGAGATTCTGGAGTGGGACGCCGAAAAGGCGTTGCGCCGCTACGACATAGCGATCACTCGCCTTGGCGTGAAACAGGAGTAGAGCGGCATGGCAGACACATCGTTTTCGCTGATGTACGCCGCGCAAACCGCAGGCGCGGGTTCCGGTTTGTCGGCAGGGGGATCGGCCACAGACAGCCTGATCAAACCACTGTCCGAACTGAAAGAGGCGCTGCTCACGGCCAGCCTGGACATCCGCAGTCTGGTGCGTGAACAGATCAAACTCGGCGCCGTTGTCCTGGGGCTGAATACGGCCCTGGCATCGTTCAAGGTACCCGTTGTAACTGCCGCGCCGGCGGCAGGTGGCGAGAGCAAATCAAAGCTCAAGGCTGAGATTGAACAACGCTCGCCTCCGGCGTACCTGCAATCGGACATGGCCCTGGCAACCGCCATGGCCCAGCTCAAGCAGGTTCAAGGCCTGAGCGGCGACCTCGACAGGCTGTCGAAAGCCAACCTCAAACTGGCCACCGACAAACGGGTTGCCGGCAGTGGGGCGACGGTCGTTGATCTGGTGCAGGTCGAAGTCGCGGCTGGCAGATCCGGGATTGGCGCCGGTCTCAAGGGCGCCGACAAGGAACAAGTGCTGCTGGACTTTGCCCAGGATGCAGCGGTCAATGCGTCGGCGTTCGGCATCAGCCTGAAGTCGGCAGGTGAAATGCTGTCGGCCTGGCAAGTCTCGATGAAACTGGATCGCACTCAAGGTCAACTGCTGGCCGATGCGACTCAGCATCTGGGCAACAGCGGACTGAATGCGACGGCTGCCGATATCGGCTCGGTCGTGCAGCAATCCGGCGAGTCGGCCGTTGCAGCGGGGATTCTGCCCGAGCAGTTGGCGGCGCTGTCAGCCGCGTTGCTCAACGCTGACGTCGACAAGGCCGGGGCCGGGGCGGCGGTGAAAAGCATCAGCGCAGCCTTGGGCAAAGGCACCCAAGGCTCGGCGGCCGAGCAGTCGGCGTGGAAGGCGTTGGGGCTTGATCCCGGCAAGTTGACCGAAAACGTACCGGACAACCTTGTCAAAGCGTTGGCAGCATTGAAGCAACAACCGGCAGAGCAGCAAGCGGCGCTGATCAAGACACTTTTCAGTGGCGATGATGGTGTACGCAAACTGCTGGCGAAACCCGAAGACCTGCAAAAAGCGTTTTCGCTGGTCGCTCCGGCCAAACTGGAAGGAACGTCGACGCTTGTGTCCTCGCAAGCGGCCCAGAGCAGCCTGGCATCGCCATTCAAGGGTGAAGGAGGCGTGCGTCAGTGGATGGGCAAACCCGGCGAGGCACAGACGCCGCTTTCATTGCTCAAGCCCAATGATCCACTGATACCGGCTTACAGCGGCGCGATTGAACGCAGCGCCGAGCCTGCGGGCAAAGACCCGCAGCGAAGCTGGAACGCGTTCGATGCCAGTCTCAATCGTCTGATCACGGCGTTGGCGCCGGATGCGACCGGCACGCTGGACTCGCTGACGAATATGACCAATGGCGTGGCCGATATTGCTGAAGCCCATCCCAAGACCTCGACGGCATTGGCCCTTGCGGGCGCTGGGCTGTCGGCCATCGTAGTCGCGGTGATGGCCAAGGCATTCGGCAATTTCACCGACAAACTGCTCAAGGGCGTCGCTTCAAAATTGCCGTTCGGTCTTGGCGGTCTGATTGCCGATATTGAAGACCCGAAAGCGAAGAAAACGTCTGCCGGAGATAGCGCGGGCCATGACTGTTGCTGCTGCAAACCGCTGGGCGGAGGGACAGGCGGCAAGCTCAAGCCTCGCCAGTCAAGCATCAGGGCTCGAGTCGGACGTGAAAAAATCGGTCGGGTGACCCCTCGGGCACCACGGATCCGTGCACCGTCGGCACCGCTCGCGCCGCCGACTCGCCCCGTTTTTCCCCTCATGTCCGGCACGCCCATCCCGGGAACCATGACGGCATTTGCAGGCTCATCAGCCGTCAGTTCTGCACCCGCCGCTCCACTGTCCGGTTCTTACGCCAGGGCAGGCAGACTGCTTGCCAGACGGGCACCGCCGCTGCGGTTGCTCAGCGCCGGATATGAAATGGTTACCGGCGTCATGAAGGGCGATAAGCGCGCCGTAGTGTCGTCGGGTGCATCGTTGGCCGGGTCGTCTGCCGGTGCCGCTGTCGGTGCTGCACTGGGTACGTTGATTCTGCCGGGTGTGGGCACCATGGTCGGCGGCTGGCTGGGGAGCATGGCGGGCGGGGCCATCGGTGATTCCCTGGGCGACAAGCTGGGGAAACAAGTCGATCGTCTCGGCTCTCCTGCACAGGTCAGTAAAGACCTGATCGCGACCTCGGCGACCTCGGCGACCTCCGCGATCCCCGCGGCACTTGCCACCACAGCCACTGCAACTGCCAGCCAGCCTGTCACGTTCAACTCCACCATCCACATCAACGGTCAGGATCAGGGCAGCGCCCAGGCACTGGCCAATCTGGTGGTGCAGACAACGATGAGTCAGTTGGGCCAGCTCATGCCGACCAATCCGCTCGCCACACGACGTGATGCAGCCCTGACCGATGGAGTCGCCACATGAAACAACAAATGGCACTGGGCAGTTTCATCTTTGGCCTGTCACGCGGTTTTGCCTACAGCAGTTTTCTGCGCAAGTCCGACGGTGGCTGGACGGAACTGCAGATTCTCACCAGCAAACCCAAGTCCCACCAGACGGGGCAGAAGCCCGAAACCCTGACCATCACCGGCAAATCAATGTACGCGGTGGCCATGGATCGGCTGGATGAGCTGCGGGCGCTGCAAGCCCTTCGTGTGCCGCTGCCGCTGATTGATGGTATCGGCCGAAACTGGGGCCTGTGGCGAATCACCACGGTTCAGGAAACCCAGACCTGCATCATCGATGATGGTACGGCGATGGTGGTCGACTGGACCCTCGAATTGGCGGAGTTCAACAATGCGTAAGGTACGAAGCGTGGCCGGTGATTCGGTGAATCTTTTGCTGTACCGCGAAACCGAGCGCAGCGATGACAGCGCCGAAGAAGCCCTCTGGAAACTCAACCCGACTCTGGCCGAGCACGGTCCGATCCTGCCGGCAGGTGTCTGGGTGACGTTGCCGGAGCTCGACAGCAGACCGGCCGCAATCAAACCGGTTCTGGCCTGGGATTAAGGAGGCTGCATGGCACAGGGATTTACGCCGACGATCGAAATCTACGGCGCCCACAAGGACCTGCTGAACCAGCGTCTGATCAGTTGGGAACACATCGATGCCGCCGGGATGGAGTCCGATCAACTGACGCTGGTGATCGACCTGGAAGGCCTGGAAGGCTTGCCGACCCTGGGCGGGAAAATTGGTTTGCGGGTCGGTTATCTGGAGTCCAGTCTGGTCGACAAGGGTCAGTTCAAGATCACTCGATTGACACCCACGCTGTTCCCGTTACGTCTGACACTGGTCGCAACCGCAGCCCCTTTCAGCGGCAAGGACGAAACCGGATTCAAGGAACGGCGCACGGCCAGTCATGGCCCCACGACGCTTGGCGGGCTGTTTCGCAAACTGGTTGAGTCGCACGGTTTCTCGCCGCGGGTCGATCCCGAGCTGGCGCTGATCAGGATTGCTCATGTCGACCAGTCGAACGAAACCGACATGAGCTTCATCACACGCCTGGCGAAAAAGTACGACGCGGTGGCCAAACCGTTCAACGACCTCTACGTACTGGCGAAACCGGCGCAGCTCAAAAACCTGTCGGGCCAGGTGATACCGGACGTCAGGCTGTCGGTGACCCACAACAACCGGCCGGGCGATCACGCCTTCATCAGCGCCACGCTGGAAGAGACCGCCCGTACCCAGAATCAGGGTTGCAAGGTCTGTTGTTGGGACGCCAATGCCGGCAAGCAAGTGGAAGTGAAAACCGGCTCGGCGCCCTACAAGATCATTCGTCAGAAACAGGCCAGTGTGGAAGAAGCCAAAGCCATCGGCGAAGCCGAAGTGCGCAAGATGCTGCGCGAGAAATACAAGCTGAAGGTCACCTGCCCGGGCGATCCGTTGCTGGTTGCCGAAGGCTTGTTGGTGCTTGATGACACCTGGCCGGACTTCATGCGCGGTCGCTGGTCGATTGAAAAAGTCACCGCCAGTGGCAAGCGCGAAGAAAGCTATCGCTGCCTGATCGAAGCGACCGGCCGGGATCCCGAGGCAAAAGCCAGGGACTGATCCCCCCGGTCTCACCGCCACACACCTCACTGTGGCCACTCCCACATCCTGGAACGCTCCCCATGAAGATCTCCCCGATCCTCACGCAGCTGCGTGCGCAATGCCCAAGCCTTGCCGGCCATATCGCGACAGGTGTCGACCTGGCGTTGTTGCAAGGCGACCCGAATCTGCCTATGCCCTCGGCCCATGTTTTACCACTGGCCGACGTGGCCAGCGTCAGCACTGCACAGAACTCCCCCAGCCAACCGATCCGCGACCGCTTCGAAATCATCCTGGCACTGGATGCCACGGACGCTACAAAAGCGCTGGATCTGTTGCACGACCTGCGCGCCGAACTGTGGCGTGCGCTGGTGGGTTTCAAACCCGATTCCAACTACAGCGCCATCGTTTACGACGGCGGCGAAACGGTCTCGATCAACAGCAGCCGCGTGTTCTACCGGCTGCGCTTTTTTGCCGAGTTCCAGCTGGGCCGCAATCTGCCAAGTCAGCCTGCGGAGAGTTGGCACGAACGCGAACTGGACGGTTTGTCGTCCTTTACCGGGGCCACCGTGCGGGTCGATGCGATCGACCCGGCCGACCCCAACCTGAAACGCCCGGGCCCTGACGGGCGCGTGGAAATGACTTTCTCTGGAGACGTAACCCCATGAGCAACCGCATCACCGTAGTGCCGGCCGCCGGCCGTGCCGTGCCGGACCCGGAAGCCGGCGACCTGCTGCCACTGGAAGGCCGTGAAGTGCTGGACAGCGCCTGGTGGCGCCGGCGTCTGGCCGACGGCGATATCACCCTCAAAACCGCAACAGCTAAACAAAAGGGAGCCAAATAATGGCGATCGGATTCAGCAACATCCCTGCGGACATTCGTGTACCGCTGTTCTATGCCGAAATGGACAATTCGGCCGCCAATAGCGCGTCCTCGTCCATGCGCCGCCTGATCGTGGCACAGGTCAACGACAACATCGCTCCGACTGAAGTCGGCAAACTGGTGCTGGTCTCCAGCGTGGCGCTGGCCAAGAGCATTGGCGGTCAGGGCTCGATGCTCGCCTCGATGTACGAGACCTTCCGCAAGGCAGACCCGATCGGTGAGATCTGGTGCCTGCCGCTGCACAACGCCACCGGCGCCATCGCCAAAGGTGTGCTGACCCTGACCGGCACCGCGACTCAGGCGGGCGTGCTCAACCTGTATGTCGGCGGCGTCCGCGTACAGGCCACCGTGGTCAACGGTGCCACTGCTGCCCAGGCGGCCACCGCCCTGGCACAGAAAATCAACGCCACCGCCGACCTGCCGGTGAGCGCAGCAGCTGCCGAAGGCGTCGTCACGCTGAACGCCAAATGGACCGGCGAGAGCGGCAACGACATCAGCCTGCAATTCAATCGCCTGGGCAAGAGCAACGGCGAAGAAACCCCGGCCGGCCTGACCACCGCGATCACCGCCATGACCGGCGGCGTCGGTGTGCCTGACCAGGTTGAAGCGGTTGCCGCACTGGGCGACGAGCCATTCGAATTCATCGCGCTGCCATGGTCCGACCTGGCCACCCTCAACACCTGGCAAGCGGTGATGGACGACAGCACCGGTCGCTGGTCGTGGGCCAAGCAACTGTTCGGTCACGTCTACAGCGCCAAGCGCGGCACCGTCGGCACTCTGGTGGCAGCCGGTCAGGCACGCAACGACCAGCACATGACCATTCAGGCGCTGGAACCGGGCGTTCCGCAACCGGTGTGGGTACAAGCTGCCGCACTGGCTGCGCGCACTTCGGTGTTCATCTCCGCCGACGCCAGCCGTCCGACCCAGAGCGGCAGTCTGCCAGGCGTCGATCCGGCTCCGGCGAGCGAGCGCTTCACCCTGACCGAGCGTCAGTCGCTGCTCAACTACGGCATCGCCACCGCGTACTACGAAGGCGGCTACGTGCGCATCCAGCGCTCGATCACCACCTACCAGAAGAACGCTTACGGCCAGGCTGACAACTCGTACCTGGACAGCGAAACCATGCACCAGTCGGCGTTCATTGTGCGTCGTCTGCAAAGCGTGATCACCAGCAAATACGGTCGCCACAAGCTGGCATCCGACGGCACCCGTTTCGGCGCCGGCCAGCCGATCGTCACCCCGGCGACCATTCGCGGCGAGCTGATCGCCCAGTACGCCAAGCTCGAACTCGAAGGCCACGTGGAAAACGCCGAGCTGTTCGCCGAGCACCTGATCGTCGAGCGTGACGTGCAGGATCCGAGCCGCGTGAACGTGCTGTTCCCGCCGGATTACATCAACGGTCTGCGCGTGTTCGCACTGCTCAACCAGTTCCGTCTGCAGTACGACGACGTCGCCTGATCGACTCGTTTGACACTGTGATTTCAGCCCACCTTGCGTGGGCTTTTTATTTGAAGGGAGTAACACCATGGGTCAACTGATTGCAGGCACCTGCTACGTCAAGGTCGACGGTGCACAACTGACTATCAACGGCGGCTGCGAAGCCCCGCTGATGGCCGTCAAACGCGAAACCGTCGTGCCGGGTTTCTACAAGGAAACCGACATCGCGCCATCGTTCAAGGTGACCGCGCTGCACACCGCCGACTTCCCGCTGAAGAAGCTGATCGAAGGCACCGACATCACCGTCACCTGCGAATTCAGCAACGGCAAAGTCTACGTACTGGCCGGTGCCTACCTGGTCGAAGAGCCCGTCTCCAAAGGCGATGACGCCACTATCGAACTGAAATTCGAAGGCATCAAGGGGACTTGGCAATGAGCGGCGCCGTGAAGCTTCAGGTTGCGATCGAAGCTCACGGCGAGCCCCTGACCGAACTCGTCCTGCGCCGTCCGACGGTGCAGGAGGTGCGAGCGATCAAGGCGCTGCCGTACAAGATCGACAAGAGCGAAGATGTCAGCCTCGACATGGACGTGGCGGCCAAATACATCGCCGTGTGCGCCGGCATTCCGCCGTCGTCGGTCAACCAGCTGGATCTGGCTGACCTCAACGCGCTGAGCTGGGCCGTTGCGAGTTTTTTCATGAGTGCGGCGTCGGAGCCATCACCGACCTGATTTCGGTCGCCTATGACCTGGCCTGGTTCTGGAAGGTTGACCCCGAACAGATGATGGCCAGGCCACTGGATGTGCTTCGCGAATCGCTGGAGCACGCGCAACGGATCAATGCGATGCAGCAGGTGCAGTGATGGCCAATACACAAATAAACGCGATCCAGCAAAACATTCAGACCACGGTCAACATGCTCGTGGTGATGCAGGGTTTGCAGAAAATGGAAACCGAGATGAAAGGCGTTCGCGCCAAGGTCGCGGGTTTCAAGAAAAGCCTGGAAAGCAGTGGACTCAAACCGCTGGATCTGTCCGGTTTTGTTTCCGGTGGTGGCTTGCTCAAGCCGTTTCAGGACGGTTTGAAAAAGGCGATCAAGGCCGAGGACGAACTGGCGAACAAGAGCAAGACGCTCAAGGCTCCGGCGCTGGCCAAGGACGCGGGGATACCCGCGCCGCTGGCCAAACCCGCGACCGCGCAGTTGCCTGCGCCGGTGAAGGGCGAGACCTCGACCAACCTGGCGAAATTCAACGTTTCGCTCGACAACATCTCGCTGAAGATCGGCCAGGCGCTGTTGCCGGCGGTCAACAGTCTGGTGACGGCGCTGGTGCCGGTCATGACCACGGTCGGTGAGTTTGTTGCCGAGCATCCGCAACTGGTTGAAGGACTGGCAGCGGCAGCAGTGGCGTTCACCGTAGTGACCACGGCCGCTGCCGGACTCAGTGCGGTGCTGACACTGCTGGCCTCGCCGATCGGTTTGTTTGCCGCCGGGGTCGCGCTGGCGGCCGGCCTGATTGTCGCCAACTGGAAACCGCTTTCGGCTTTCTTCTCCCGTCTGTGGCAACAGATCGCCCCGGTGGTGCTACCGATGGCGGGTTTTTTCAGAACGCTGTTCGACTTCACCCCGCTGGGCATGCTGATCAACAACTGGGGACCGGTCAGTACGTTCTTCGCAGCTTTGTGGAACGTGCTCAAGGCACTGGCTGCGCCGGTCATCGACTTCTATGCAACGCTGTTCGCCTACTCACCGCAGGCACTGATCCTGAAAAACTGGATGCCATTGGTTGGCCTGTTTGCTTCGCTTTGGGATTTGCTGCGAGCAGTGTCGGTGCCGGTCGCAGCTTTTTTTCAGGATCTGGTGGATTACATCAAGCTGCCGGTGCTGGCGCTGTATGCGGTGATTCGCGAACAGTTTGGCTGGTCACCGCTGGAAATGATCATCCAGGCCTGGGGCTCGGTGACGGAGTGGATTCAAAAGTGGAGTGACAAGTTTTACGACGCGCTGGCGCCAATCCGGGAATTTTTCAATGGTGGTCTTGGCAAGCTCGCGGCCGAGGCGTCAGCCAAGGTCGATGTCCTGACCCGTGCTCAACTGAAAACCAATGCCGAAGGCAAGGGGGAATGGGCGCCGGGTTTTTTTGGCTCCGACGCCGATTCCACGTCCGACGGCTCGGTGCCGGACGGCGCATTGACACAGAACTCCAGCTCGTTGACGCAGAACTCCAGCTCGCTGACGCAATCCTCCAGCAACCTGATCCAGCAAAGCGCCGCCAACAACCGTACGCAACTCGAAGGCGGCCTGACGGTCCGCTTCGAAAACGCGCCGGCGGGGCTGCGCACCGATCAACCGCAAACCAATCAACCGGGCCTGGCGCTCAGTTCGCGCATCGGCTATCGCTCGCTCTCCATGGGAGGTTCCAATGAACTGGCGTGATCGTTTGTTGCCGGCATCCTTTCGCGGTGTCGGCTTCTGGATCGACCAGGCGAAAACCCCGGTCGGTCGCAAGGGGCAGTTGCACGAATACCCGCAACGCGACCTGCCGTTTTTCGAGGACCTCGGCCAGCAGGCCAAGACCCACGACCTGACGGCGTTCATCATCGGTGCCGATTGCCTGGAGAAGCGCGACAAGCTGCTCCAGGCGCTGGAACAGGGCAGCGGCGAACTGGTGCATCCGTGGCTGGGGCGCTTGCAGGTCAAGGTCGGCGAGTGCGACATGACGCACACCCGCCAAGACGGCGGGATGGTGACGTTCAGCCTGAAGTTCTACCCCGACCGACCGCTGCCGTTTCCGACGGCGACGGTCAGCACGCAGAAAGTCCTGCTGATCAAGGCCGAAGGTCTGCTCGGTTCGGCGGTGGCGCGCTTCGAACAGGCGATGACCCTGATCAAGGCGGCGCGGATCGGCATCGCCAATCTGCGCAACAGCCTCACCGGCGTGTACGACGTGATCAAGGAGCAACTCAAGCCGCTGATCGCGCAGTACAAGCAGATCACCGAGCTGGTCAGGGCCGTGAAGGAACTGCCCAAGGAAGTGGCGGCGGAGTTCAAGGGGTTGCTCGGCGATATCAAGGAGCTCAAGGAGTTCGCGAAGGAGGGCTACCGTGGCGTGATTGCCGACGTGTCCCAACAGATCGAAGCCATCCGCAAGGCCGATGCGCCGAAAATCACCACCGGCAAGGACACCAACGCCGCCGCGCAAGCGATGGCCAATCTGGTGCAGGACACCCTGATCGTCAAAGCGGCGCAATGGGTGGCCTCGATGCCGGTGGCGTCGACGCCGGTGAAACTCAACTCGACGCCTTCGCTGGACCAGCAATCGAAGCAGCCGGTCACGCGTCAGGAAGTGCCGGTCACCGATGATCTGCAAACGCTGCAAAAAGAGTTGAACGAAGCGCTGCAAAAGGCCCAGGACAAGGCCGACCCCGCGCACTATCAAGCCATCGCCGATGTGAAGGAGGCGCTGATCGCGCACCTCAAGGCAGTGGCTTCGTCCGGTGTGCGACTGGTCAGCAAAACTTTCCAGGAAACCTTTCCGGCAGTGGTCGTGGCCTACCAGCAGTTTGGCGACGCCACCCGTGTGACCGAGGTCATTCAGCGCAACGGTCTGTCTCATCCGGGGTACTCACCCAACGAAGTCAAGGTTTCCAGGGAGTGAGTCATGAACGAGACTGACAACCGCGTAACGCTGACCGTCGACAACATGGAATACGGCGGCTGGAAAAGCGTGCAGATCACCGCGGACCTGGAGCGCCAGTTCCGCACCTTCAAACTCGACATCACCTGGCAATGGCCGGGGCAGACCGTGGATCAGCGGATCAAGGCCGGCGACCCGTGCGAAGTACGGATCGGCAAGGATCTGGTGCTCACCGGTTATGTGTTCAAGGCGCCGATCAGCTATGACGGGCGGCAGATCAGCCTGAGCATCGAAGGCAGTTCCAAGACCCAGGATCTGGTCGATTGTGCGGCGCGAAACATCCCTGGCCAATGGCAGGAACAGCCGCTGTTGAACATCGTCCAGGCCCTGGCCGGGGAATACACGCAGTTTGTGGTCAACGAGATTCCCGAGACCGCACGCCTGAGCAAACACACCATCGTTCCGGGTGAAACGGTGTTTCAGTCGATCGACCGTTTGCTCTCGCTGTACCGGGTGTTTTCCACCGATGACGCCGAGGGTCGGCTGGTGCTGGCCAAACCGGGCAGCGGCGGCCGTGCCAGCGATGCGCTGGAGCTGGGCAAGAACATTCTCTCGGCCAACGCACCGATGGATCACAGCCAGGTGTTCTCCGAATACCGGGTGATCGGCCAGCAAAAGGGCAACGACAAGAAGAGCGGGGCAGCGGTCAGCGAGGTTGAATCCAGCGCGACCGACCTGAGCTTCAAGCGTCGTCGCACGACGATCATCAACGAAGGCTCGCAACTGACGTTCGAACTGGCCCAGCAACGGGCCCAGTGGGAAAGCGCCACGCGCATGGGGCGGGCGCTGACCACCACTTATCAGGTGCAGGGCTGGCGCCAGTCCAACGGCGATCTGTGGCGCCACAACACGCTGGTGAAGGTCAAGGATCCGGTGCTCGGTTTCGATGGCGACATGCTGATCTCCAAAGTGACGTATTCGCTGTCGGCGCAAGGCTCGGTGACCACGCTGCAAGTGGCGCCGCCGCATACCTTCGACGCCAATCCGACCCCTCCGAAAAAAGCCTGAGCCGGCACCTCCCTCCAAGGAAACCCTATGAGCCTACTGACACGCCTGCTGGCGCGCGGCACTGTCGTGCTCGCCAATTCGGCATCCAAGCTGCAATCGCTGCAAATGCGCCTCACCGCCGGTGAAGTGAACGACGACATGGAGCACTTCGAACCCTACGGTTTCACCAGCCATCCGCTGGCCGGTGCCGAAGGCGTCGTCACGTTTCTCGGCGGCGACCGTTCTCACGCCATCGCTCTGGTGGTCGCCGACCGCCGTTACCGCCTGCAATCGCTGGCAGCCGGCGAGGTGGCGATCTACACCGACGAGGGCGACAAAATTCACTTCAAGCGGGGGCGGATCATCGACATCGAAACCGCCACGCTCAACATCCGCGCCAGCACCGCCGTGAACTTCGAGACGCCGGTGATCAACCAGACCGGCAAGATCGTTTCCAAAGGCGATCAGGTTGCCGGTGGCATCAGCCAGATCAAGCACGTGCACGTTGGCGTGCAGGCGGGCAGTGGCCAGACCGGCGCGCCGGCGGGAGGTCAGTGATGCTTTTCAGTCAGAACCTCCACGCCGCGCTGACCCGTGCGGTGCTGATCAGCCTGTTCACCTGGCGCCGCGCCGCCGACGACGATGCCCTCGACGACGAGGAGCGTTTCGGCTGGTGGGGCGACACCTTTCCCACCGTGGCCGACGATCGTATCGGCTCGCGGCTGTGGCTGCTGCGCCGGGTCAAGCTGACCCGCCAGACCCAGATGGACGCCGAGTTCTATGCCCGCGAAGCCTTGCAATGGCTGATTGACGACGGCCATTGCAGCGCCATCGACATCATCAGCGAACGCCTCGACGCCCAGCGCCTGAACCTGCGCACGGTCCTGACCCTGGCCGACGGCGAACGCCTGGACATCAACCCCGATAACAGTTGGCAGGTGATCTATGCCGTTTGAAACCCCTTCGCTGCCGGTGCTGATCAAGCGCACCCAAAGCGACCTGGCCGGCGATTCGCTGCGCCAGTCCGATGCGCAAGTCCTGGCCCGCACACTCGGCGGCGCCGCTTATGGTCTGTACGGCTATCTCGACTGGATTGCCGAGCAGATCCTGCCCGACACCGCCGATGAATCGACCCTGGAACGCATCGCCGCACTGCGTCTGAACCAGCCGCGCAAACCGGCGCAGGTCGCCACCGGCAACGTCAGCTTCAACGCGACGGCGGGCGCGGTGCTGGACGCCGATACGTTGCTGCAGGCGAGTGATGGCCGCACGTTCAAAGTCACTGCCGCGCGCACCACCGTCAATGGCGTCAACAGCACCAGCATCGCCGCGCTGGATGCCGGCAGTCTGGGCAACGCCGAGGCCGGGCTGGCGTTGACGCCGGTGCAGCCGATCACCGGCGTGGTCGGCAACAGTTTTGTGGTGCTGGCGCCGGGGCTCAATGGCGGCGTGGCGCGGGAAAGCCTGGAGTCGTTGCGCTCGCGGGTGATCCGTTCCTATCGCGTGATCCCCCACGGCGGTTCCGCCAGCGACTATGAAACCTGGGCACTGGAAGTGCCGGGCGTGACGCGGGCCTGGTGCCGTGGCGGCTTCCTCGGGCCGGGCACCGTCGGCGTGTACATCATGCGCGACGACGATCCGCAACCGGTGCCGAATGCCGATCAACTGGCCGAAGTGCAGGCCTATATCGAGCCGTTGCGCCCGGTGACCGCCGAAGTCCATGTGCGTCCGCCGGTGCAGAAGCCGGTGACCTATCAACTGAAGCTGACCCCCGACACCACTGCTGTGCGTGCCGCCGTCGAAACCCAACTGCGCGATCTGCACAACCGCGAAGCCGACCTGGGCGAGGATCTGTTGATCAGCCATATCCGCGAGGCAATCAGCAGCGCGGCGGGTGAAACCGATCACGTGCTCTCGGCTCCGGTGGCGAACGTGGCCGCGGGTGACAGCGAACTGCTCACCTTCGGGGGTTGCGTATGGCTGCCATAAGAACCGCCGCGCAATACCAGGCGCAACTGCGCGCCTTGCTGCCGAGCGGTCCGGCATGGGATCCGGAGCGCGTGCCGGAGCTCGAGGAAGTGCTGCAAGGCGTCGCCGTCGAGCTGGCGCGCCTCGACGCCCGCGCCGCCGACCTGCTCAACGAGATGGACCCGGCCGGCGTCAGCGAACTGGTGCCGGACTGGGAACAGGTGATGAACCTGCCCGACCCGTGCCTCGGCGCCACGCCGCTGTTCGACGACCGTCGCCTCGCCGTGCGCCGCCGCTTGCTGGCGGTCGGCAGCCAGGCCGTCGGCTACTACCTGGAAATCGCCAAAAGCCAGGGTTACCCCAACGCCACCATCACCGAACTCGAAGCCCCGCGCATGGGCCGTTCGCGTTTCGGTGCGGCGCATTGGGGCACCTGGGAAGCGCAGTTCATGTGGACGCTCAACACCGGCGGCCGGCTGTTGCTCGGCCGGCGTTATGGCGCGAGTTACTGGGGCGAGCGCTTCGGCGTGAATCCGGGCTCGGCGCTGGAGTGCCTGATCCACCGGGCGGCACCGGCGCATACCAAGGTGCACATCAACTATGACTAGGGAGTAACGCAATGGATTATCCGAAGAGTGTGCCCAGCGCCGGTCTGGTGAACGGGAAGTTTATCGATGAGAACCCGCTGACCGGGACGCCGGGGTCGTTGATCCCGGCGGACTGGGGCAACAGTGTCACGCAGGAAATTCTCAGCGTGATCAAGGCCGGGGATCTGACCCCGGACGAGAAGAAATACGATCAGTTGTTGCAGGCGATTCAGACGGTGACAGCCAAGGGCTGGAATCAGGATCTGGCGTTGCCTTTGGCAGCGTTGCCGTTGCCAACGGTTGCCACGACGGATGCGCGGATGCCGATTACGCCGGCGGCCGCATCGACCAGTGGCGGGCGGGTGTCGGTGCCGGCGGGTGTTTACGTCAGCATCGGTCAGGAAGTGGTGGCGGGGCAGTTGGGGCGTTCGCGTACGTTCACCACTCAGGCCTGGAGCAGCGCCGATCTGCTGCCGAGCTCGGGTTACTTTCTGCGGGCGCAGGTGGTGGGTGGTGCGCTGACGTTCTACATGCAGCGCGGGACGATCTACGACGCTGCTCCGGAGGGCTTGAAGGGAGCCGTGAACGGTGCGGCAGGTGGTGGTTTTCAGTCCACGCCGCTGGACATCTGTCTGGCGTGGGTGGTGACCGCAGGACCTGGATCGGTGCCGATTGTCAGGCCGATCTACAACCGCAACCGATTGAGCTGGACGCAAGTCGTCAATGGCAATGGTGTGGTCTATCTGCCGCTCGATCCTCACGCGCGGGCGGCGCGTCTCGTGGTGGGCAACCCGACTCCGCACCCGACAGGCATCACCAGCGTGTCGTTTGCACCGGGAGGCTGGTTGGGGGGCAACTACTGCTTCCTGAATCCGACGGTCGCCACCTCCAACAACTGGGACGGTTGGTCTACGGCAGGTGCGGCGGCGCTGATCTTCTCCAGTAACGTCGTCAGCGATACCACTGTTTCGACATTGACCGCCAGTTTTGACCACGCCGAATTGCGTTCGCTGTGGCAGGTCTATCAGGCCGAACACACACTGGGAGCGGGTACCGCGGCCAGTGACGAATTGCTGTTCAGCATGGGGCTCAAGAGTTTCGCTCAGACCGACTATTCCAACGGTATTGCGATCAATTTTACCGCTGCTGTGAATGTCAATTTAGCCTGGGAGCTGATCCGATGATCATCATTCAAGAACTGCATCAGTTCGAGGACGGTTTGCGTGTCGCACAGCCTTCCGCTGCTCATGATTGGGACGGTGAGCAGTGGATCGTCAATGCCGAGAAGGTCGCGTTGCTGGACCAGCAGGAAACCGAACGTCTTTGCGCCAATGTCGATGCCGCCGCCGACAGCGCGCGCACGACTTTGGCCGGCGACCCGCTCAAAGCGCTGGAATACGCCCAGGCGGCTGTCGACGCTCAAGCCTTTCAAGACGCCGGTTATCCAAAAAAGGAAGTGCCGCTGTCCGTCGCTGCTTGGGTCGCCAAGGGCCGTTCGGCGAAGCAGTCCGCCGAGCAGATTCTCGACAAGGCCGCCCAGCTCAGCGACAGCCTGCTGACCCTGCGCACCTTGCGCCTGAAGGCCAAGACCCAGATTCGCGCTTGTGCAGGCAAAGGCCAGATGGATCAGGCTCGAGCCGCCGCCGATGAGGCGCTGCAGGCCATTCGTGACTTGACCGCCAACCCGGCCTCGTAACCGCAACCCGCGTCACCCAAGCCCACTTCGTTGTGGGCTTTTTATTTTCAGGAATAGAAACGTCGGCGTCGTGGCGAAACCTAGCGCCAGGCCACGTTTCATTTGTCATTACAGAGGAACGAGCACCCATGGATTACCCAAAAAGTGTCCCCAGCGTCGGCCTGGTCGATGGCCGCTTCGTCGATGAGAACCCGGTGGCGGGAACGCCCGGTTCGTTGATTCCGGCAGTGTGGGGCAACAGCGTTACACAAGAAATTCTCAACGTGATTACCGGCGCCGGGCTGGCAGCCGCCGAGGCCGATACCGGTCAGTTGCTCAAAGCCATTCGATCGATTGTCGGCAATGCCAGTCCGATGCGCTCGGTGGTGACAAGACTGACTGCATCCAAGGCGCTGACCGACCCGGAGCTGGGCCTGGTGCTGATCGATGCCGGTTCCAGTGCCGTGACGGTGACGTTGCCGCCAGCCAACGCGGCGCTGGGCGTGCGTGATGTGATTGTTCGGCGCATGGATAACAGCGGCAACCGTCTGATCGTTCAGGCGTCAGGTTCCGACCGCATTCGTTTTCACACGCACCTGTCACCCAGCGGTTATCCGTTTCTGGTGTTGATGGGCGGCGGGGACTGGTGGCAGTTGCGCAGCGATGCTGCGGGTAGCTGGTGGCCGGTCGGTCGGTTTGATAACACCCCCCTTGGCCGGCCGTTTTTCGAGACGACCACCTTGCTCAGTCCCGGTGGTTACGGTGCGCTCAACGGCACAGTCATGAAGCGTGCCGAGTGGCCCTGGCTGTGGGACCACGCCCAGCTTTCCGGAATGTTGGGCACTGAAGCCGCGCGTGCGGGCAACGAAGGTAAATGGACGTCGGGTGACGGCGCGTCAACCTTCCGTGGCCCTGAAGGGCGAGGCGAGTTTCTGCGGGTTCTGGACGAGGGCAGGGGGGTGGATACAGGTCGTGTCATGGGGGCCTTTCAGGCCGGATCGATTCACTCGTATGCCATGGGCGCCAATGGTGCCGGTGCGGTGGGCGCGTGGTGGTCGGACAGCCTGACCGGCTTCGGTGCAGAGTCTCGTGAAGAGCCGCAATACGTGTCCGGACTGGTCAACGGCGGCCCTGTCTTCCCTGCCAATACGACCTACCAACGAGATGCTGCCAACACCCTGTTGCTGGCCTTCAAGTCCCGCCCTCGCAACATCGCCTATCCCGGCCGTATCAAACTCATCTGAGGTGCCTATGTTCAATTATCTGTTTGACGGCGCGGGTGCCTTGTCCGGGCCTGTCGAGTTTTTCGTTACGCCTGGCATCGGCATTCAACTACCCAGCAACGCGGTGGAGTTGTCGTTCGAATTACCTGCGCCGGAAACCGGTCGCACCTGGGCCTTGATCAACGGTGTACCGCGAGAGGTGATTGACCGGCGCGGTCCGGTTTTCCGCAAGGATGGCGGCGGGCAACAGATCTGGAGTGAGCTGGGGGAGTTGCCCGAAACTTTCACAGCGCAGCCATGGCCCGGGGAATTCCATGTATGGCGCGACGACGCCTGGCAACTGGATGAGCAGGCCCGTTTGCTCAGCATCAGCCAGCAGGCTTTGGAAAAACGCGACACGTTGCTTCGCGATGCCGTCCTGCGCATCGCCCCCCTGCAGTACGCCGAAGACATCGGCGATGCCAGCCATGAAGAGCAACTGCAATTGCTCGAATGGAAGCTCTACAGCGTGGAGCTGAACCGCATCGAAAAACAGGCCGGCTTCCCCGGCGAAGTCACTTGGCCGGCGGTGCCCGGCGCAAGCGTAACCAACTGACCGCAGCCCAGGGAACCGTGCAATGGATTATCCAAACAGCATCCCGGGCGTCGGCCTGGTCAATGGCGGTTTTGTCGATGAAAACCCGGTTGCCGGCACACCGGGTTCATTGATCCCCGCCGCCTGGGGCAACAGTGTCACGCAAGAAATTCTCAACGCCATCAAGGCGGCCGGACTGACGCCGGACGAGAGCAAAACCAATCAGTTGGCAACGGCCATTGGCGCTCTCGTCGACTTCACCAAATTGAAAAACACCCCGACCACGCTGGCGGGCTACGGCATCACCGATGCGGTGGGACGGTTGTTGGCGGTCAGGCAGATCGAGACGGTCGGCATCACGGTTTACCGCCCCAACCCCAATGCGAAAAGGATTCGCGTCCGGCTGGTCGGCGCGGGAGGTTCCGGGGGGGGATGTGCGCCTGTCGAGGTGAGCACTCTGCGAATTGGCGGAGGCGGTGGCGCCGGTGCTTATGCGGAAGGTCTGTACGACGTGACGACGGACATGCTTGCCGGCGTGCCTGTCACGCTGGGCGCCGGTGGCGCGTCCCGCAATGTGGCTGGCTTGGCGGGGGGCGGCGCTTCTTTCGGCTCTTTGATGAGTGCTGCCGGTGGCGCTGGCGGACAGATTCTGGCTGTCGCCGTGGGACCCACGGCGAACGGCTTCGTCCAGGGCGGCCCCGGTGGTCAGGTGGTCACGGGTGGCAATCTGACCAACGCCCGCGGCATGAGCGGTGGGTTCGCGATGTTCAACAACAATTGGGGCGTGCTTTCCGGCACCGGAGGAGCCAGCCCGTTTGATGGCGGTGCGTCGTCCACCGGTGTCAACGGCAATGGCTATGCGGGGGTTCGAGGTTCCGGAGGTGGAGGTACCTGCTCCAACAACACGTCTGTGTCGTTTCTGAGCGGTGCCGGCGGCAATGCCTTCTGTGAAATCTGGGAGTACGAGTAATGGCCCGTTATGCACGTATTGAAAACGGTGTCGCGGTTGAAGTGATCGACACCGGTGACTACGCGATCGAGCAACTGTTTGCGCCTGCTTTCGTCGCGGCGATGGTGCAAGTCCCCGATGGCGTGAGCGTCGAAATCGGCGCGCCAATGGCCGATGCGGCTCGCGCTATCGAGCCTTCGCGCGAACCGCAAAGTCCTGTCATCGCTCAACCCCCAATGGTCGAGGACAAGGAGCCTCTGGCAGCAGAGCGCGCCTGGCGCCTGTCTGCGCTGGCGGCCACTGAATGGCAGGTCACCCGCCACCGCGATGAGCAGGAACTGGGACGCGGGACAACGCTCAAGGCTCAGCAGTATCTGGAGCTGCTCGAGTATCGCCAGGCCTTGCGCGACTGGCCTGCTGTGAGCTCATCTCAGACCTTCGCTGAGCGGCCGGCGCAGCCTGCCTGGTTAACGGCAGTTACTGCCTGACGCAACCGAATGCAGGTGTATTCAAATTCAGGAGACAGGTAATGGATTATCCAAAAAACATTCCCAGCGCAGGTTTGGTGAATGGCAGGTTTGTTGACGAAAACCCTCTGACCGGAACACCAGGTTCGTTGATTCCGGCAAGTTGGGGAAATGGCGTTACGCAAGAAATTCTTGAAGTCATCAAAAGCGCAGGTTCGGCTGCCGATGAGAGTGACAACACTCAGCTCAGCGTGGCAATCGATACGCTGATCTCGAAGAAGCAAAGCGACAGCCTGGCCAGTCAGGACGAAGCTGAGTCGGGAACCAGCACCACCCGGTTGATGACGCCGTTGCGAGTGTTTCAATCCATAGCGAAAAAGATGCAACAGGCGACAGAGTCGCTGATCGGGATTGCAAAAATCGCCTCTCAGGCGGAGGTCAACGCCGGTGTCAGTGATACCTCTATCGTGACCCCTAAAAAACTCAGGCTCGGGTTCATGGTGAGACTGGGGGCATCCGGTTATATCGTTTTCCCCTCGTGGATGGGGGGAGTGATTATCCAGTGGATCACCGGGGCCGCCAGCCAGGCGGGTAACAATGGTTATGGCGATCTGAATCTATGGCCGCTGGTCTTTCCCAATGCGCTGTTTCTTGCCGTCGCTACCCATGAAGGCACGGCATCCGGAACGCAGCTGACCTGGAACAACAACGCGACCGTGAGTCGGCAGACAGGCATCAATGTTCGCTGTCCTGAATGGCCGTCAGGCTCCATCGCCGCTCGTGTCATCGGAATAGGATATTGAGTATGTATTACTTTTCTCCGGCAACTTCCGGCTTTTATCACTCCGATCTGCACGGCGCCAACATCCCCGCGGACGCGTTTGAATTAAGCGAGGGCGAGTACTGCGCGCTTGTCTCGAACGCTCCAAAAGGAACCGTTCTTTCCCTGACTGCCAACGGACGCCCGGAACGGGTGGTACTGGCTGAGCAAACCCCCGATGACACAGAGCGGGCCTGGCGAGACAAGGTACTGGATCGCACCCAATGGCTGGTTCTTCGCGATGCCGAAGAACTGGAAGTCGGCGAGGGTACGACGCTGCGTGCCGAAGAATTCAAACAGCTTCTTGCTTATCGGCAGGCACTGCGCGACTGGCCCAATGATCCGGAATTTCCGGATGCCCAGGCTCGCCCTGTAGAACCCGACTGGCTCGATGGCTTGCTGCGGTCGAATGGCTGAACCGTTGACCCGATCAAAGAGGAATAAACGTGGATTATCCGAAAAGCGTTCCCGGCATCGGGCTGGTGAACGGCAAGTTCGTCAATGAAGACGTCGTCGGTGGATTACCGGGATCGTTGATTCCCGCCACCTGGGGCAATGGCGTCACCGATGAGCTGTTGAATGTGGTCAAGTCTGCGGGCCTTGAACCGAGCGAAAGCGATGCGACGCAGTTGCTGCAGGCAATCAGGAAAATCAGCCAGGCCGGTGAAGACAAGCATGCGGCGGATATTGGTGCTGCCAATCTTTACATGGCGAATTATGTGCCGGCTATCAGCGCGTTGAAGGACGGGCTGGCGCTGCGTTTTACCGCAGGCAATGCCAATACCGGAGCGAGTACCTTTGCGCCGAATGGCTTGCTGCCCAAGCCGCTCTTGAGTCTGACGCTTAGCGCATTGCGACCAGCGGAGATTGTCGCAGGCGGGCTCTGCTCTGTGGTTTACAGCGCTTTGCTGGACAGTTGGCTGCTGGTTTACGCCAGTGGCGGCAACGCCAACAGCGGTCGATTACTGGGGATCAAGACGTTTACCTCGTCGGGAATTTATGTACCGACGACGGGGATGAAAAATGTGCTGGTCAAGGTGCTGGGCGGCGGCGGTGGCAGTGGTGGAATAGCCGCGACCAACGGCAGCCAGGTTTCACTTGCCGGTGGCGGTGCTTCCGGAAGCTATGCCGAAGCATGGATTTCTTCAGCCGTCATAGGTGCGAACCAAGTCATTACCGTGGGTGCAAAAGGTGCTGCCGGAGCTGTTGCAGCAAGTGCCGGCCCAGGTGGGACCAGCTCCTTCGGCTCCTTGGTGTCTGCACCGGGCGGCGGCGGATCTCCCTCTCTCGGAGTCATCAATGTCACTGATTTTGGCTTGTTCGTCGGTGGCTTTCCGAGCACGAGCGCTACCGGCGGCAATATCGTTAGCAGTTCGGGTGCGGCCGGCAGTCCGGGGATCAACGTCACTGGCTCAATTCTGGCCGGACATGGCGGGAACTCTCCGTTGGGTGGCGGTGGTTCTGGTAGCAGCGTGGCCCTGAGTCTTGCAGCACCAGGAACCGGCTACGGGTCCGGCGCCGGCGGCATTGCCAACGCCCTCAACCAACCGGGCAGGCCCGGCGGTTCTGGCGCCCCCGGCGTCGTGATCATTTACGAGTACGCCTGATGAAAACCTACGCACGCGTTGTTGAAAACAAGTTGGTCGAATTGTTCTCGACTGATGGAAACATGGTCGAGATGTTTCACCCGGATCTGCTCTGGGTCGACATCACCGACGTCACGCCCGCGCCACAACTCGACTGGTCGGCCAACTTCGGCACCCTTGGCTGGGTGTTTTCGTCGCCGGAAGAAAGTGCCGCGCAAGGAACCCTGAAAACCCTGGCAAAGAAATGGCTGACTGGTCTCGGCCGCCAGCCGTGATTCAATCGGAGCATCCAGGGGGGACCGAGCATTATGCAAATCACTGAAGACAACCTACTCAACATCATGCCCAACGCCCGCCGCCAAGCGGGCGTTTTTGTTTCTGCACTCAACGATGCCATGGCGCGCCATCGCATCGACACGCCCAAGCGTATTGCCGCGTTTCTCGCCCAGATCGGACACGAGTCGGGGCAATTGCAGTACGTGCGTGAACTGGGTAACAACCAATATCTGAGCAAATACGACACCGGTACGCTGGCCTTGCGATTGGGCAACACGCCGGAGGCCGATGGCGACGGGCAGAAGTATCGCGGGCGCGGGCTGATCCAGATCACCGGCCGCGCCAACTATCGCCAGTGCAGCCTCGGGCTGTTCGGTGACGAGCGCTTGCTGGCGCTGCCGGAGTTGCTGGAGCAGCCGCAATGGGCGGCCGAGTCCGCCGCGTGGTTCTGGGCGCAGAACGGCCTGAACGCGCTGGCGGATCAGGATCAGTTCAACAGCATTACCCGGCGGATAAACGGCGGGTTGAACGGCTTGCAGGATCGCCTGGAACTCTGGGGGCGGGCGAGGGCGGTGCTATGTCTGCCTTCGGTCTGAGCGTCTGGCGGCTGATCGGCCTGATGCTGCTGGCCGCAGGTTCGGCGGCGCTGGCCTGGCAGTTTCAGGACTGGCGCTACGGCCGCCAACTGGCCGAACAGGCGCGGTTGCACGCCGAAGCCCTCAATCAACTGACTTCGGCTGCCGCCACCGCACAGCAGGCCGAGCAGGACAAGCGTCTGGCCCTGGAGCAACGGCTCACGGCCAGTGAACAAACCCATTACCGAGCACTGAACGATGCCCAACGTGATCAGGATCGCCTGCGCGATCGCCTTGCCACTGCTGATCTGCGCCTGTCAGTCCTCATCGACGCAGGCGACGCTGCCCAAGGCTGCGGTGTGCCAGCCACCGCCGGCGCCGGCGGCGTGGATTATGCAACCGTACGCGCCCGACTTGACCCGGCGCATGCTCGACGAATTGTCGCCATCACCGGCGAAGGCGACCGCGGACTGATCGCCTTGCAGGCCTGTCAGGCCTATATCAGAGCGCTGGCGCCTGCACATTTTGAATAAGCTTGTGTATTGAAAGCGCAACCGGCTCGTGTACGGTGGTACCCATTCCATCCGATCCGGAGCGCGCCGTGAAAGAAATCACCCAACTGGCGGCCGAACTTGGCCGACGTCTGCAATTGCTCAATGCCCACGTCACGACGGCCGAGTCGTGTACCGGTGGCGGGATTGCCGAAGCCATCACCCGCATTCCGGGAAGTTCGGCGTGGTTCGAAGCGGGTTACGTGACCTACTCCAACCGCCAGAAAACCCAGCAGTTGAATGTACCGACGGAGCTGTTCGGCACCGTGGGCGCGGTCAGTCGCGAAGTGGTCGAGGCCATGGTGCGCGGCGCTCAGGAAAAAAGCCTGGCGCGGTTTGCCGTGGCGGTCAGCGGCGTGGCCGGGCCGGACGGCGGTTCGCCGAACAAACCGGTGGGCACCGTCTGGCTGGCGTGGGGCGTGGGCGACCAGATTTCCAGTGAGGTTCAACACTTCCCCGGCAACCGCGACGAAGTCCGCCGACAAACGGTGAAGGCCGCGCTAGAGGGCTTGCTGCGACTAGCGGCACGAGAAATCGAAAATCAGGGGTAGGCGATCCGTGAACGCTGTGGAATAATACTGGCTACTTATACAGGTGTTGGCCGTCAGGCCTTATTGATTACGTGAGGACTTTAATGGACGACAACAAGAAGAAAGCCTTGGCTGCGGCCCTGGGTCAGATCGAACGTCAATTCGGCAAGGGTGCCGTAATGCGTATGGGCGATCAGGACCGTCAGGCGATCCCGGCCATTTCCACCGGCTCTCTGGGTCTGGACATCGCACTCGGCATCGGCGGCCTGCCAAAAGGCCGTATCGTTGAAATCTACGGTCCTGAATCTTCCGGTAAAACCACACTGACGCTGTCCGTGATCGCCCAGGCTCAAAAAGCCGGTGCGACCTGCGCCTTCGTCGACGCCGAACACGCCCTCGATCCTGAGTACGCCGGCAAACTGGGCGTCAACGTCGACGACCTGCTGGTTTCCCAGCCGGACACCGGCGAACAGGCCCTGGAAATCACCGACATGCTGGTGCGCTCCAACGCCGTTGACGTGATCATCGTCGACTCCGTGGCCGCTCTGGTACCGAAGGCTGAAATCGAAGGCGAAATGGGTGACATGCACGTGGGCCTGCAAGCCCGTCTGATGTCCCAGGCGCTGCGTAAAATCACCGGTAACATCAAGAATGCCAACTGCCTGGTGATCTTCATCAACCAGATCCGCATGAAGATCGGCGTAATGTTCGGCAGCCCGGAAACCACCACCGGTGGTAACGCGCTGAAGTTCTACGCCTCGGTTCGTCTCGACATCCGCCGTACCGGCGCGGTGAAGGAAGGCGACGAAGTGGTTGGCAGCGAAACCCGCGTCAAGGTTGTGAAGAACAAGGTCGCTTCGCCATTCCGTCAGGCCGAGTTCCAGATTCTCTACGGCAAGGGTATCTACCTGAACGGCGAGATGATCGACCTGGGCGTACTGCACGGTTTCGTCGAGAAGTCCGGCGCCTGGTATGCCTACGAAGGCACCAAGATCGGTCAGGGCAAGGCCAACTCGGCCAAGTTCCTGGCGGACAACCCGGAAGTCGCGGCCAAGCTCGAGAAGCAACTGCGTGACAAGCTGCTGTCGCCAGCCGTGATCGCCGACTCCAAGGCTTCTGCGGTCAAAGAGACCGAAGACGACCTGGCTGACGCTGACATCTGATTGCACCGATGACAACCGCCGTACTCGATACCCTCGTCGCGGTGCGGCGAACCGCCATGGATCTGCTCGCACGTCGCGAGCACGGTCGAGTCGAGCTGACGCGCAAACTGCGTCAGCGTGGCGCTCCCCCCGAGATGATCGAAACAGCCCTCGACCGTTTGACGGAAGAAGGGCTGCTTTCCGAAGCCCGTTATCTTGAAAGCTTTGTTTCCTATCGCGCCCGTTCCGGTTACGGCCCGCTGAGGATTCGCGAAGAGCTGAGCCAGCGCGGGTTGCAACGCGCCGATATCGAACTCGCCTTGCGTGAGAGCGGTATCAACTGGCAGGAGCAACTAACGGACACGTGGCAACGGAAGTTCTCCGGACAGCTTCCCGGCGATGCCAAGGAACGCGCCAGACAAGGTCGATTCCTGGCGTACCGGGGATTCTCGATGGAGATGATCAACCGCTTGTTCAGCGGCAGAGGAATGGACGATTAAATCGCTCCAGCTTCAGCTCAGCTTCATCTAAAAAATAAAAACGGCCCGCTATTTCGATAGCGGGCCGTTTTTTTTGCCTTCACGTTACCTTCGACGGTTCGCGGGTGCGTTGCGCGGTTTGGGGTTTGGACTGGGCCCAGTTTTCCGGCAGGTTGATGTAGTCCACCAGCTCCCGCAGACGTCCGTGATCCCGGGCGTTGAAGGCGAATGCCAGACGCGTCAGGTGGCTAAATTGGGCCTCGTCGTGCTCTTCGCCGGCGTAGGCGTGTTGATGGAACTGGTCGCTCAGGCACAGATCGGCAAAGGCTTCCTGCATATGGTCCAGGGCCTGATCGCTCAGCTTGTGGTTCATGCGGATGACAAACTGGCGCTTGAGCCAGCGGCTGGAGTGGAAGTTGCCGTAGAACTGGTTGATCTGCTCCACCGCCTCTTCAACGTTGTAGACCAAGCGGATCAGCTTCAGGTCGGTCGGCAGGATGTAGCGATTTTCCTCCAGTTGCTGGCGGATGAAGTCCAACGCACCTTGCCAGAACGTCCCGCCCGGTGCGTCCAGCAGCACCACCGGCACCAAGGGGCTTTTGCCGGTCTGGATCAGCGTGAGCACTTCCAGTGCTTCGTCCAGGGTGCCGAACCCGCCGGGGCACAGCACCAGCGCATCGGCTTCCTTGACGAAGAACAGCTTGCGGGTGAAGAAGAAATGGAACGGCAGCAGGTTGTTGGTGCCGTCCACGGTGGGGTTGGCATGTTGTTCGAAGGGCAGGGTGATGTTGAACCCCAGGCTGTGATCGCGGCCGGCACCTTCATGGGCGGCGGCCATGATTCCGCCGCCGGCACCGGTGATGACCATCATGTTCGAGCGGGCCAGCGAGGCCCCGAGTTCCCGAGCCATCGCGTAAAGGGGATGTTCGACCGGGGTGCGGGCCGAGCCGAACACCGTGACCTTGCGTCGCCCCTTGAACTGTTCAAGCGTGCGAAAGGCCTGCTCCAGTTCGCGCAGGGCTTGCAGGGTGATCTTGGCGTTCCAGCGGTTGTGATCTTCCTGGGCCATGCGCAGCACGGTCAGGATCATGTCGCGGTAGATGGGGGAATTCGGGCTGTTGGGTGACACTAGGTTGAGTTGTTCTTCGACCTTGCTGATGAGGTCGTGGCCGCTTTCCTGAAAATGACGGCTGAGCAGGTCATTCGGTTGGTAAGGCATGCAACTTCTCCTTCTGCACAGAGCTTCCGGCCCTGACGTGCGGCGTCAGTGCCGCGCTGCAAGAAAACAAACAGCCGGCAGCTCCTTTCCTGCCGTTAATGAAATGATCGGGAATACGTTGAATTTAGACCCTCAAAGCATTTCTTGCTCATTGAGCATTGCGCCGCAAAGTCTTTCCTGGCAACTGCTTATTGCCGCTTTGCGAAGTGTTTTCACCGCTCGTCCGATGTCGCGTCGAGGGCTGAATGCTCTGATTTACTAAGTTAAAGGCGCCGTACGACAACTTTGCGTCAACGACCGTACGCAAGGTGCACGCTATTCAAGGATTTGCGGGTGGCAAGGAGGCAGGACACATGACCAGAGTCATTCTGGAGATCGATACGCAGCTGTATCGGTTGTTGAAAGCATCGGCCGAGACCAACCATGTGAGTCTCGAAGAGGAGTGCTGCCGACGCCTGGCGGGAGGGGATCGCCGCTCGCGTTACTTGCAGGCCTTGCTGGCCGAACTGCGCGCCGAGGATGAACAGCGGCGCGCTACGTCGCGATGATTACTTCTTCTTCGCTGGAGCCGCTTTCGGGCAATCCGATTCCTGGTAGCTGGCGGAGCCGATCGCCTTGTTGCTTTTCACTTCGGTGAAGTCGTAACGCATGATTGCGCCCTTGGCCATCAGCTTGCGGTACGACGGGTTGTTGCAGACCGAGGCGCCCAGCTGGAAATACACGGCTTTGGGATCGGCGCGCATTTTGTCGGCGTGGCTCTTTTGCACGCTCAGGTGGTTGACCAGCGTGGTGCCTTCGACGGTGTAGCCCTGATCAAGAATGTCTTCGTTGATCGCCCGTGGCGTGCCGACGCTGCTTTGTGCGGCGACATTGCGCAGCTCTCGGTTCAGATTCTGCTCACTCAGGGATGCAGCCTGAGCGCTGAAGGACGAGGCCAGCAGAATGGCAGCGGTGGGAACGATAAGGCGCAGCATGAAACTCTCCTGGTTCAGTGACTGGTGGTTCGACCAGCCACGTGACTGTGCGTTCAGTGGCGGCGAATTATAGGGGAGCCGGTCGGGAGGGTACAGGCTTGTGCCCGTCGCTCTGGTAAACTGCCGGCCTTTATTGCCCTGCCGAGTGTCGTTCGTGTCGAGTTTCCCTGTCTGCCGGTGCCGCCTGCGATGAATCATGCCCCCAACGCCGTGGCCCGCCTGCGCGATCAGCGCGAGGACGAAGGCATCAAGCCGATTCAGGCCCGTGGTTTTCGCTCCCCGCGTTGCCGCGATTGCCGGGTGATCATCAGCCATTGCCTGTGCGCCTGGCGGCCAACCGTCGATACGCGTTCGGGTGTTTGCCTGATCATGACCGGCAAGGAAGTGTTCAAACCCAGCAACACCGGTTGGTTGATCGCTGACATCGTGCGCGATAACCATGCCTTCATCTGGTCGCGGACCGAGCCCGACGAACAACTGCTGGCGCTGCTGAACGACCCGCAATGGCAGCCGTATCTGGTGTTCCCCGGTGAGTACGTCGAGCCTTCGCGGGTCACCAACACCGTGGATCTCGATAGCCGCAAGCGTCCGCTGTTCATTCTGCTGGACGCGACCTGGACCGAAGCCCGGAAGATATTCCGCAAGAGCCCGTATTTCGACCGCTTGCCGATTCTGAGTCTGTTGCCCGACAAACTCTCGCGCTATCGCCTGCGCCGCTCGACCCGCAGCGAGCACCTGTGCACCGCCGAAGTGGCGGCTTTGTGCCTGGAACTGGCCGGCGATTCGGACGCGGCGTCGGCGCTGGATGCCTATTTCGATGTGTTCAGCCAGCATTACCTGGGGGCCAAGCAGCAACTGGACGTCAATGTGTCGACGCCGGCCCACGCCGAATTGCTGCCCTATATCCGAAACGCGGCGCCGGTACCGGCCTGATCCTGGCCCATACTGCTAAAGCAGTGGCCGTGCGGCTTGACCACCTAGGCTTCGCTGGTCATGCTTGGCGCCGATTGGGGTGCGGCCAAGGTTTGAAACGCCGTTTTTGTTCGTGATTGGCGTTGAACGTGCCCCTGTGGATGCCGCTGCCGGGCGGTGTCTGGATTTGCTTTGGTGAAGCCCGAATGCGCGGGCCCGCCATCAAAAACAGGATCATTTGAAAAATGGCCACATACGACATCCTGATTGCCGATGATCACCCTCTTTTTCGTAGCGCACTGCACCAAGCGGTGACGATGGGCCTTGGCCCGGACGTACGCATGGTGGAGGTGGCGAGCATCGCCGAGCTGGAAGCCCGCCTGACCGAAAAGGCTGACTGGGATCTGGTGCTGCTGGACCTGAACATGCCGGGCGCTTTCGGTTTTTCCGGGCTGGTGATGCTGCGCGGTCAGTACCCGCAGATTCCGGTGGTGATGGTTTCGGCCCAGGAAGAAGCCTCGGTGATGGTCAAGTCCCGGGAATTCGGCGCCAGTGGCTTCATTCCCAAGTCCAGCGACCTGAGCGTGATTCAGGAAGCGGTGCGCAAAGTGCTGGATGGCGACGTGTCCTGGCCGCCTCAGGCGTTCGAAGCGGTCAGCGTTTCGGATGAAGCGAAAGCGGCCAGCGATGGCCTTGCCAGCCTGACGCCGCAGCAGTTCCGGGTGTTGACCATGGTCTGCGAAGGTTTGCTGAACAAGCAGATTGCCTACGAGCTGAGCGTGTCCGAAGCGACCATCAAGGCCCACGTGACGGCGATTTTTCGCAAGTTGAACGTGCGGACCCGGACCCAGGCAGCTTTACTGCTGCAACAACTTGAGTCAATTCCGAGCCAGTAAGCACTGGCGTCTTCACGCTTTTTTGACTTTCGTTGATCTAGCTTCCCCACTTCCTTTCGGTCGGTTATCTACTTTATGTCACCTTTCAAGGGCCAGACGGGCCTGAAACGCATCCTCAACGCTTCCGGTTACTCGCTGGACGGCTTGCGCGCCGCCTTCACCGGCGAAGCGGCTTTCCGCCAACTGGTGCTGCTCAACGTGGTGCTGATTCCGCTGACGTTTTTCCTCAATGTCAGCCGGGTCGAGCAGGCGCTGCTGATCGCGGTGTGCCTGCTGGCTTTGATCGTCGAGCTGTTGAATTCGGCGGTGGAGGCGGCGATTGACCGCATCTCGCTGGAGTTGCACCCGCTGTCCAAGAACGCCAAGGACATGGGCAGTGCCGCGCAATTCGTGGCACTGAGCATGATCGCCCTGGTGTGGGCGGTGATTCTGCTTTAAGCGATGCTCGGCAGAACGATCTCGTCGCTGCGCTGCACCCCGGCGGTGAAGGCGCGGCACAGGTCGAGGAATTCGCGCATGGCGGAGGTCTGGTACTTCTGTTTGTGCCAGATGAAGTAGAACTGCCGCGCCAGATCCAGATCCGGCGTCTCCACCGGCACCAGGCTGCCGCGGCGGAAGGCGTCACGCAGCGCCAGACGTGAAATGCAGCCAATCCCCAGACCTGATTCCACCGCGCGTTTGATCGCTTCGGTGTGTTCCAGCTCCAGCCGGATGTTCAGCGCACTGCGGTGATGCCGCATCGCCTGATCGAAGGTCAGGCGCGTCCCCGAACCCTGTTCCCGCAAAATCCACGCTTCGTGCGTCAATTCTTCCATGGTCGCGCTGCCGCGCTTGGCCAACGGATGCTGCGGGGCGCAGAACACCACCAGTTCATCCTCGACCCAGCTCTGCACTTCGATATCCGGATGGCTGCAATCGCCTTCGATTAGACCCAGATCAATTTCGTAATGAGCCACTTGTTGCACGATATTGGCAGTGTTCTGCACATGCAGCTTCACCTGGCTTTCGGGGTGGCGCTGCATGAAACCGCCGATCAGCAGGGTCGCCAGGTAATTGCCGATGGTCAGGGTCGCGCCCACCGACAGCGAGCCGAAACCGGATTTGCCGTTGAGCAGATCTTCGATTTCCTTGGCCTGATCGAGCATGGCCACCGCTTGCGGCAGCAACTGTTTGCCGAGGGCGTTGAGGCTCAGGCGTTTGCCGGCACGGTCGAACAGCTGGCAGCTGGACTGGCGCTCCAGTTCGGTGATGGAAGTGCTGGCGGCCGATTGCGACAGGTTGAGCAGACCCGCAGCACGGGACACGCTTTCCTGCTGGGCGACGGCGACGAAGACTTGCAGTTGACGAAGAGTAAATCGCATATCGATATAACCGATAACCCTTATCTTAATAATCCAGTTAACAGATATTGTCGGCGCTATTAGAATGCGATGCAATTGCGCACCGTCGGCATTCTTCAACACGAGCCGGGCAGGCGCAGATCAATCTCCAGGAGTCCCACGTACATGAGCAACATGAACCACGAGCGTGTCCTCAGTGTTCATCACTGGAACGACACTCTGTTCAGCTTCAAGTGCACCCGCGATCCGGGCCTGCGCTTCGAGAACGGTCAGTTCGTGATGATCGGCCTGCAACAGCCAAACGGCCGCCCGCTTATGCGCGCTTACTCGATCGCCAGCCCGAACTGGGAAGAGCATCTCGAGTTCTTCAGCATCAAGGTGCAGGACGGTCCGCTGACCTCCCAGCTGCAGCACCTGAAGGAAGGCGACGAGATCATCATCTCGAAAAAACCGACCGGCACCCTGGTGCTGGACGACCTGAACCCGGGCAAGCACCTGTACCTGCTGAGCACCGGCACCGGTCTGGCGCCGTTCATGAGCGTGATCCAGGACCCGGAAACCTACGAGCGCTTCGAAAAAGTGATCCTGGTTCACGGTGTTCGTTACGTCAACGAAGTCGCCTATCGCGAATTCATCACCGAGCACCTGCCGCAGAACGAGTTCTTCGGTGAGGCGCTGCGTGACAAGCTGATCTACTACCCGACCGTGACCCGCGAACCGTTCGAGAATCAGGGCCGTCTGACCGACCTGATGCGCAGCGGCAAGCTGTTCAGCGACATCGGCCTGCCACCGATCAACCCGCAGGACGACCGCGCGATGATCTGCGGCAGCCCGAGCATGCTCGACGAGACCAGCGAAGTGCTCGACAGCTTCGGCCTGAAGATCTCGGCGCGTATGCGCGAGCCGGGTGACTACCTGATCGAGCGCGCATTCGTCGAGAAGTAAGCTGTTTATAGGTGACGCAGAGCGTCACTGGATGCATTCCCACGCAGACGGTTCGACGTCTCGACGTGGGAGCGATCAGCCCGCATTGCCTGAGAAGGCAGCGCGGGCTTTTTCGTTTTCGCGATTCAGTCAGCGGCGGGGATGACTTCCAGGACGCGGATCTGCTCAGGCACAGGGTAATGCCAGCGCACGTCCAGATCCCAGAACTGCGCGCCGTATTCGCGCTCTGGCGCGGGCGTCTGATACGCCGGACGCGGATCCTGGGCCAGGCACTGCTCGATCAATTCGACCAGCGGCTCGGCCAGGCGCTGAGCGTGCGTGTGCGCCTGTTGCAGCGCCGCGTCCGTCCACTGCACGTCGATCAGTTGCGGCGCGGCACTGGCGATGCTGTTGGAGGCGTCAGCAATGATGTCGGCGTACGGCACGTAGGGTTTGATGTCGAGAATCGGCGTGCCATCCAGCAAGTCGATGCCGGAAATGAACAGGCGGTTGGCCTCGACCTTGTCCAGCTTCACCACCGACTGGCCGATGCCGTTCGGCCGGTGCGTGGCGCGGGTGGCGAATACGCCCATGGACTTGTTGCCACCGAGGCGCGGAGGTCGGACTTTGAGGCGCGGTTTGTCTTCCAGCGCCTGATGGAACAGGAACAGCAGCCAGACATGGCTGACCTGCTCCAGCCCCTGCACCGCATCGCCCTGATCGAACGGCGCCACCAGTTCCAGCACGCCACGGGCGGCGGGAGCCAGTTGCGGCTGGCGCGGGATGGCGAACTTCTCCTTGAAGCAGGAGCGGACGAAGCCGATGGGGGAAACGCTGTAAGTCATGGTTTGCATTCGAAGCGGAGCAGGGCGGGCATGATAACCCGTCCGGCCGCGTCGCCGACCTAAAGACTGAACCCGCCATCCAGCGGAATGATATTCCCTGTCATGTAGGCCCCGGCAGTACTCGCCAGGCTGATCGCCAGCGCCGCCATTTCTTCCTCGCGGCCCCAGCGTTTCATCGGGATCAGCGCGGTATCTTCGGCCAGCGCCTGTTGATCACTGCCGATATGCTGGGTCATCTTGCTCGGGAAACGCCCCGGCGCGATGACATTGACGTTGATATGCTGGCTCACCAGTTCCCGGGCCAGAATCCGCGACAGTTGATGCAGGGCGGCCTTGCTCGGCCCGTAGGCGTAGGCCTGTTCGCCGAAGGAAGAAATCCCCGCCACCGAACCGATGTTGATGATCCGCGCCGGATTGGCCGCCGACCCGGATTGGCGCAAAAACGGCAGAAACTGCTGGATGCAACTGAACACCGAGGTCACGTTGAGCTGCATGACTTTCTCCCAGCCCTTGACCGGGTAGCTTTCCAGCGGCGCGCCCCAGGTGGTGCCGGCGTTGTTCACCAGAATGTCCAGGTGGGTGATTTGCTCGCCCAGTCGCTCGGCCAGCTCTTTCACGCCTTCTTCCGTCGCCAGATTCGCCGCCACGCCATGACACGTGCCCAGAGCACTGAGTTCTTCAGCGGTTTGATGACAGGCTTCCGCGTCACGGGAGCAGACGTACACACGGGCGCCGGCTTCGACAAACGCCTTGGCGATCATTTTGCCGATACCACGGGTGCCGCCGGTCACCAGGGCGGTGCGGCCTTGCAGGGAGAAATACGGGTGCATGGCGAATCCTGAGGGCTAGGGTTCAGTACACCCTAGTCGCCGGCCGCGAAAAGCGGAGCCACTATTTTTTGAGGGAATGGAGGGCTATGCATGAAAACGGCGACCGAAGTCGCCGTGATCGAATGGGTCAACCGCGAACGCGCAGGGTCAGGCCCTTGAGGAAGTTGCGCAGCAACTGATCGCCGCACGGGCGGTAATTGGTGTGGCCGACCTTGCGGAACAGCGCGCTCAGCTCAGGCTTGGACACCGGGAACTCGGCAGCCTTGAGGATCGCGTGCATGTCGTCTTCTTTCAGTTCGAAGGCCACGCGCAGCTTTTTCAGGATGATGTTGTTGGTCACCGGCAGTTCGATCGGCAGCGGCGGACGGCTTTCGTCCTTGCCGCGCTTGAAGATCACCAGACCGTCGAGGAAGTGCGCGATGACTTCGTCCGGGCAGCGCACGAAACCTTCTTCGTCTTCTTCTTTCTTGTCGAGGTACGTCACGACATCGGCAAGCGTGACGTCCAGGCCGCCGAGTTTGATGATCTCGACCACTTTCTTGTCGCTGATATCGAGCATGTAGCGCACGCTGCGCAGTACGTCGTTGTGAACCATGTGTGCAATCCTGATTGTTCGCTGTGGGCATCGCGCGGGCGCGATGCCGGAAATGTAGGGTGGCTCGCGAGCCTTAGAATTTCTCTTTGCCGGACAGGTAGCGCCATTGGCCGACCGGCACCTTGCCGATGGACACGCCGCCGATGCGGATGCGGCGGATGCCGATAACTTTCAGGCCGACCGCTTCGCAGAACTGGGCGATGATCCCCGGCTGCGGGTTTTTCATGGCGAAGCGCAGGCGGTTTTCGTTCTGCCAACTGGCCTTGACCGGCGGCAGCTCCTTGCCCTTGTGGGTGAGGCCGTGCTGCAGGCGGTTGAGGCCGTGGGCAACCATGTCGCCTTCGACTTCGACCACGTATTCCTGCTCGATCTTGGCCGCGTCGGCGGTGAGCTTGCGCAACACCTTCCAGTCCTGGGTGAACACCAGCAGGCCGCTGGCCTTGGGTTGCAGGTCGGCGCTGGCGGTCAGGCGCAGGAAGTGCCCACGCAGCGGACGCTTGCCGTAGCGGTGTTCTTCGCTGAGGGTGTCGGCGTTCAGCGACTGCATGGCGCTGTCGACATCCATGCCGGCCGGCACGTTGAGCAGGATGGTCACCGGCTCCGGCGCGGTGGCCTTGGCGTCCTTGTCGAGCTCGACTTTCTGGTCGCCGACCTTGAACTGCGGCTCGTCGATGACTTCGCCGTCCACGGTGACCCAGCCGCCCTCGATGAACAGCTCGGCCTCCCGGCGGGAGCAACCGACCAGCTCGATGAGGCGTTTGGAGAGGCGAATCGGGTCAGTCATGACAGGGGCCGTAACAAAAAAGGGGTGGGCATTGTACCTGCCTGGGGCCGGTTAAGCCCGATTGCATTTGCGCCGTGTGGCTTTTAGCCGCGTACCGCGCGCTGCTCCGGTTGTTTCAGACGCATGTGCAACAGCGGATACGGCTGGCCCATGCCATCGACTTCCGAGCGGCCGATCACCTCGAACCCTTGCTTGAAGTAAAACCCCAGGGCCTGCGGGTTCTGTTCGTTGACGTCCAGTTCGTCGGCGTTCAGGTGTTCCATGGCGTACTTCAGTAGTTTCTTGCCAAGGCCCTGGCCGCGATGGGCCGGGTCGATGAACAGCATTTCGATCTTGCCCCCCGCGACCCCGGCGAACCCGGTGATGCGCTGATGGCTGTCCCGGGTGCAGATCAGCATCACCGCATCGAGGTAGCGGGTCAGCACCAGATTCTTCAACAGTTCGATGTAGGATTCCGGCAGGAAATCATGAGTCGCGCGGACCGAGGCCTCCCAGACCCGGGTCAGTTCCTGATAATCGCTGAGTTTCGGCGTGTGGATGACCGAGTGGTGACGCATGCCCGATAGCCTCTTTGTCATGGATGAGGGAGTCCTTCCCACCCCAAACTCTAGCCGTAAAAAAGCCCCGCATCTCGTAAAAGAGAGCGGGGCTTTCTGTATTTTTCGCGCTTAGATCTGTTCGGCCCAGAGGTCGTATTCGTCGGCGTCGGTCACCTTGCACCAGACCTTGTCGCCCGGCTTGAGGTTGCTGCCGTTGTCGATGAACACGTTGCCGTCGATTTCCGGGGCATCGAAGAAGCAACGGCCGACCGCGCCTTGCTCGTCGACTTCGTCCACCAGCACTTCGATTTCACGGCCGATGCGCATTTGCAGGCGCGCCGAGCTGATGGCCTGCTGGTGCGCCATGAAGCGCTCCCAACGATCCTGCTTGACGTCGTCCGGAACGATGTCGAGGTTCAGGTCATTGGCCGGTGCACCTTCGACCGGCGAGTACTGGAAGCAGCCGACGCGGTCGAGCTGGGCTTCGGTCAGCCAGTCCAGCAGGTACTGGAAGTCTTCTTCGGTTTCGCCGGGGAAGCCGACGATGAAGGTCGAACGGATGATCAGGTCCGGGCAGATCTCGCGCCAGTTCTTGATCCGCGCCAGGGTCTTGTCTTCGAACGCCGGACGTTTCATCGACTTCAGGACTTTCGGGCTGGCGTGCTGGAACGGGATGTCCAAGTACGGCAGGATCTTGCCGGCGGCCATCAGCGGGATCAGTTCGTCGACGTGCGGGTACGGGTAAACGTAGTGCAGACGGACCCAGACGCCGAGGGTGCTCAGTGCTTCGCACAGTTCGGTCATGCGGGTTTTTACCGGCGCGCCGTTCCAGAAACCGGTGCGGTATTTGACGTCAACGCCGTAGGCGCTGGTGTCCTGGGAAATCACCAGCAGTTCCTTCACGCCGGATTTGACCAGACGCTGGGCTTCGTCGAGCACGTCGCCGACCGGGCGGCTGACCAGTTTGCCGCGCATCGACGGGATGATGCAGAAGCTGCAGCTGTGGTTGCAGCCTTCGGAAATCTTCAGGTACGCGTAGTGACGCGGGGTCAGCTTGATGCCTTGCGGCGGCACCAGGTCGATCAGCGGGTTGTGATCCTGCTTCGGCGGCACGACTTCGTGCACGGCGTTGACCACTTGCTCGTACTGCTGCGGACCGGTGACGGCCAGCACGCTTGGGTGCACGTCACGGATGTTGCCTTCTTCCACGCCCATGCAGCCGGTCACGATGACCTTGCCGTTTTCCTTGATCGCTTCGCCGATGACTTCCAGCGATTCGGCCTTGGCCGAGTCGATGAAGCCGCAGGTGTTGACCACGACCACGTCGGCGTCCTGATAGGTGGACACCACGTCATAGCCTTCCATGCGCAGCTGGGTCAGGATGCGCTCGGAGTCGACCAGTGCTTTCGGGCAACCCAGAGAAACGAAGCCAACCTTTGGATTGGCCGGCGCAGGAGTGGTGGACATGTCTAACCTCGGTGTTTTGTGACGCCGCTTGCCTGATGGCAGAAGCCGACGGACGGGCGCTTGAAGTGCGCCTCTGATCAAAAAGTGCGCAATTCTAGCGACGAGCAGCGCACTTGACCAGCTTTATGCAGGGAAATACGACGAGTGCTGCGCTATGCTTCGCGCCGTTGCGCTTTACTGAATTTTTACAGTCAAGAAAACGTCTGTTACAGGGCGTAAAAACGCGCATGCTGCACACAAAGCATAGTGCTTCATATAAGAAGCCGGTCTGGGAATCAGGAGTGTTGGATGGGTCAGGCAAGTAGTCACGCGGCAGGCGCCGAAGGTTCGGCCACCAAGCCGCTGAGCATGCTGGTCGCGGCGGTCGGGGTAGTTTACGGCGACATCGGCACGAGCCCGTTGTACACCCTCAAAGAAGTGTTTTCCGGCGCTTATGGCGTGCCTGTCAATCACGACGGAGTGCTCGGCATTCTGTCGCTGATTTTCTGGTCGCTGATCTGGGTCGTTTCAATCAAGTACATGATGTTCGTCCTGCGCGCCGACAACCAGGGCGAAGGCGGGATCATGGCGCTTACCGCGCTGGCCCGTCGGGCAGCGGCGGGGCGCAAGCGGTTGCGCACGCTATTGGTGGTCTGCGGGCTGATCGGCGCGGCGCTGTTCTATGGCGACAGCATGATCACCCCGGCGATTTCCGTGCTCTCGGCCATTGAAGGTCTGGGCCTGGCTTTCGACGGCATCGACCACTGGGTGGTGCCGCTTTCGCTGGTGGTGCTGGTGGCGCTGTTTCTGATCCAGAAACACGGCACGGCGCGGATCGGCATTCTGTTCGGGCCGATCATGGTCACTTGGTTCCTGGTCCTTGGCGCCCTCGGCGTCTACGGCATCAGCCACACCCCAGAAGTGCTGCACGCGATGAATCCTGTGTGGGCAGTGCGGTTCTTTACCGTTCATCCGGGCATGGGCGTGGCGATCCTCGGCGCCGTGGTGCTGGCGCTGACCGGTGCCGAAGCGCTGTACGCCGACATGGGCCACTTCGGCCGCAAGCCGATTGCCCGCGCGTGGTTCCTGCTGGTGCTGCCGGCGCTGGTGCTCAACTACTTCGGTCAGGGCGCCTTGCTGCTGGACAACCCGGAAGCGGCGCGCAACCCGTTCTACCTGCTGGCGCCGAGCTGGGCGCTGATTCCGCTGGTCGGTCTGTCGACCCTGGCCACGGTGATCGCGTCCCAGGCGGTGATTTCCGGCGCCTTCTCCCTGACCCGTCAGGCGATCCAGCTCGGTTACATCCCGCGCATGTACATCCAGCACACCTCCAGCGACGAGCAGGGCCAGATCTACATCGGCGCCGTGAACTGGTCGCTGATGGTTGGCGTGGTGTTGCTGGTGATCGGCTTCGAATCCTCCGGCGCCCTGGCCTCGGCCTACGGTGTGGCCGTGACTGGCACCATGCTGATGACCACGATTCTGGTGTCGGCTGTGATGCTGCTGCTGTGGAAATGGCCACCGATTCTGGCGGTGCCGGTGCTGCTCGGTTTCCTGCTGGTGGACGGCCTGTACTTCGCCGCCAACGTGCCGAAAATCGTCCAGGGCGGTGCCTTCCCGGTGATCGCCGGTATCGCGCTGTTCGTGCTGATGACTACCTGGAAACGCGGCAAGCAGTTGCTGGTCGAGCGCCTCGACGAAGGCGCACTGCCGCTGCCGATCTTCATCAGCAGCATCCGCGTCCAGCCACCGCACCGCGTGCAGGGCACCGCCGTGTTCCTCACCGCCCGTTCCGACGCGGTGCCGCACGCGCTGTTGCACAACCTGCTGCACAACCAGGTTCTGCATGAGCAAGTGGTGTTGCTGACGGTGGTCTACGAAGACATCCCGCGCGTCCCGCCATCCCGACGCTTCGAAGTCGAAGCCCACGGCGAAGGCTTCTTCCGGGTGATCCTGCACTTCGGCTTCACCGACGAACCGGACGTGCCGCAGGCGCTGAAGCTGTGCCATCTGGACGACCTCGACTTCAGCCCGATGCGCACCACCTACTTCCTCAGCCGCGAAACGGTCATCGCCTCGAAACTCGAAGGCATGGCCCGTTGGCGTGAAGCGCTGTTTGCGTTCATGTTGAAGAATGCCAACGGGAACCTGCGGTTCTTCAATCTGCCGCTGAACCGGGTGATTGAGTTGGGGACGCAGGTGGAGATGTAACCCCGTCTCAACTGAAAAGCCCCCGTCAGCTTTGTGGCTGGCGGGGGCTTTTTTGTATCCGTGTCCAAACATGTTCCTGGCGCCCATCCTCTCTGGTAGCTGGTAGGCTGGTTCTCATGGAGTCATTACGGTGCACGAGGACGATTTGCATGACGGAGTTACCGGAGCAAGAAAGGCTGGATGAACTCGAGAGTCTTCGGGTTCAAGCGGCAGTTGAGGCGCGATTGAGCAATTTCGATCCGGCTCAAGCGATCAGTCACGACGAGATGCGGGCGAGGTATGGCCAGGAAGCGCTGACATCTAACTGAGTCCTGCGCTTACCGTGGGAGTCCTCGGAATGAAAAAGCCCCCGCAACCCTAAGGTTGCGGGGGCTTTTCGTTGGTGCGCTTCAGATCACTCTTCCGCCACCTGCGCCGTGTTCTGGCGTTTCTCGATCAAGTCCACAAGACGCTTGGCCAGCGCCGGGTAGTTCTCGTCGAAGTGGTGGCCACCAGGCAGTTTCACTGCTTCGCCCACCGCGGTCTTGTCGGTGCAGCCGCTTTCGTCGGTTTCTTCTTCACCGTAGATGCACACGACCTTGGCCGGTGGCAGCTTGGCCATTTCCGGGCCGGTGGCGGCTTCTTTGCCGGCGTTGCCGAGCCAGCCTTCGACTTCGATTTCGAAGCTGCCGGTGCGGGCGAAGGCCAGCAGGATGATTGCGTCGACGCGTTGCTGCTCGGTTTCCGGTAGTCGGTTGTAGATGGCCGGGAGGACGTCGGCGCCGAACGAGTAGCCGGTCAGGATGAAGCGTTTGGTGCCCCATTTCTGGCGGTAGTGCTGCATCAGTTCGGTCAGGTCCAGTGCGCTCTGTTCCGGGCTCTTGTGCTGCCAGTAGTAGCGCAGGGTGTCGATGCCGACCACCGGGTAGCCGATCTTGGCCATTTCACCGGCCACGTCGCGGTCCAGATCGCGCCAGCCGCCGTCACCGGACAGGAACAGGGTCACGGTGTCCTTGGCCTGGCCGGCCGGGACTTCCACGACTGGAATCTGCAGACCGCCGTTGGCTTTGTCACCACCGACGAGAATCTTGCGCAGTTCGTTGTTCAGCACTTGCGGCAGGTTGATGTCGTAGTCGCTGATGCTGGTTTCGGCGTTCGGTTGATCGCGCACGAAACCGGCGCTGGTGTCGTCCGGGTTGTCGTTCCACGCCACCAGCCAGTGGCCGTGGGCGGCGGCTTTTGGCAGCAGGTGGGTGCAGCCGGGTTTTTCCAGGGCCAGGTCGACGGAAACGGCCTGGGCCTTGTCGTCTTTTTGCTCGGACAACCAACGCCACGCCAGGACTGCGCCGGGGCCGATGCCGCTGACCAGCGTTGCCGGGCCGTTCAGTTCGCGCAGGCCGGCTTGCAGGGCGCGGCTTTGCAGCAGGCAATCCTTGGGCAGGATCACCTGAACAATCTGCGCCGAAGCGCTGCGGCTCAGGGTGCTCAATTGCTTGTCGCTGAGTTTCTGGTCGTCGTTGACCGCCACCAGCACCTGAGCCTTGGGCTTGGTGCCGGGGATGACCCGGGTCATGGCGGCGCCATCGGCCGGGGTGAGCTGTTCGAGGGTCGGTTCCGGTGCCGGGCGTTTGAGGTACCAGAAACCGCCACCGGCAATCGCGGCCAGCACCAGCAGTGCGACCAGGATGTACTTCAGGGAGCGTTGAATCATCAGCGTTTCACCAATCCAGTCAAGCCGCCCGCGATCAGGGCAGCAGTGTCGGCCAGCGCCACCAGCGGATCGAGTCCAGCGGGCACGGCCATATAACGGGGTTCCCAGTCGGGCTGGAACTTGTCTTTGAAGCGGCGCAAGCCTTGGAAGTTGTACAGCTGCTCACCACGGCGGAAAACCATCGAGCCCAGACGCTGGGTCAGCGGTGCCCCGCGCCGGGGTTGCAACCCCGACAGCGGCACCATGCCCAGGCTGAAGCGCGCGTATCCGTGACTCTTATAGTGTTGAATCAGACCGACCATCATGAATTCCATGGTCAGCTTGGGGGCGTCCGGGTGCGCGCGCATCAGGTCGAGACTGGCCAGGTCATGGCTGTAGGTCTCGAGCAGGTTGGCGAACGCCACCGGGCGGCCTTCGAAGCGAATCACCGCGATGCGGAAATGCTTCAGGTAATCATCGCTGAAACGGCCGAGGGAGAAGCCTTTCTCGCGCACGTTCTTGCCGGTCAGCCAGGCATCGGAAATCACCTTGAGCTCATCCATCGGCGCCTGGCCCGGCTCATGGATCTCCAGCGACAGGCCGTCACGGGTGCCACGGTTCCAGGTGTAGCGCAGGTCCTTCATCTCCTTGCCCTTGGCTTCCAGGTCAAAGCGATGCAGATCGACCCGGGCTTCCTCGCCCAGCTTGATCGCGGTCAGGCCGATGTCCATGTAGTACGGCAGGTTCTCGGCGCGCACCTGATAGAACACCGGGCGAGCGTGATGGATGTCGCAAAGGTCGCGGAACTGCCAGATCATCTCGGCCCGTTGCTGGCCGGGGCCGATCGGGTCGTACAGGGCGACCAGACTGCGGCCACGGCGGGCGTACATCAGGAAGGCTTCGTCGTTGGGATGAAACAGCAGCGCCTTGTCGCCGGTCAGGGCCAGGCCACCGTCCGGTTGTGACGAGGCCATCAGAATTTTCGAGGCGCGTTCCAGCTCATCGGGGGTCGGCAGGTGGATCACCGGGCGGGCGGTGCGCAGCAGCCAGGTCAGGGCGATCACCAGCAGCAACACGGCGGCGCCGAGCAGCGAGCGCAGGCCGCGCGGGGCATCGGCGTCGAGGGTGAACTGCCACCACAGTTGATGGCTGTACGGAACGTCCTGATAAGCGAACAGCAGCAGCCAGGTCGAAGCACCGAGTACGCACAGGCTGGCCACCAGATACAGCGGCGAGAACGGCAGTTCGGTCAGACGGCTCGGGCGGTAGAACGAACGGCGGAACACCCCCAGCAGCGCGGCGGTAAGGGTCATCAGGGTCGCTTCTTCCCAGTCGAAACCCTTGAGCAGCGAGAGCAGGGCGCCCACCAGCAACAGAATGGTGGTCAGCATCCACGCCGCCGACAACCGGCGACGCAGGCCCTGGGCGAGCATCAGGCACAGCACGCCGATCAGGCTGGCGCCAAAGTGCGAAGCGTCGACCAGACGGTGAGGAATCAGAAAACCGATGTGTTCCAGACGGGTGTCGATCTCTGGCGTCGCGCCGGAAAATAGCAAAACCACACCGGACAGGAACACCAGCACCGCGAGAATCGGTGCTGCCAGACCGGAAGCCGCACGCATGGTCTGCGACTGGAACAGGCGCTGGCCTTCGTTGAGCAGCAACAGCACGCAGGCCACCAGCAACGGCAGCACCACATAGATCAGGCGATAAAGAAGCAGGGCGGCAGCCAGTGGAGCGGCGCCGAGCTTGTCGGCGAACGCCGCGAGCAGAATCGCTTCGAAGACACCCACACCACCCGGAACGTGACTGAGTACACCTGCCGCCAGCGCCAGCAGATAAACCAGCAGGAAGGCACCGAAGGGCGGCGCTTCCGGCAGCAGCAGATAAAGGACGGTTGCAGCGGCGGCGACGTCGAGGGCGGTGATGACCAGTTGCAGGAACGTCAGGCGGCGACCCGGCAGGCGCAGGGTGCGACGACCGGCTCGGACCAGCAGGTTGTCCGGATAAGGTTGTTCCGGCAGGCGACGGCGATAGATGCCGATGGCCAGGATCGCGCCGAGCAACAGCACTACGCCGGCAATCGTCCCCAATAAAGTCTCGGACAGCCCCAGTGCCTGTGAGGCCGCGGGCAGGTTGCTCAGGGTCGCAAGCGCGGCCAGCGGCGGCAGGGCGCAGCCCAGCGACAGGCTGGCGAACAGGGTCATGTGCGCAACTTCGGAAGCGCCCAGCCCATGCCGTGCATATAAACGGTAACGCACCGAGCCACCGGACAGCATCGACAGGCCGATGGCATTGCCAATGGCAAATGCGGTGAAACCGCCCAGAGCCAGGGTTTTCGGTGCCAGCGTCACGCGGGCATACCGACTGGCCGACCATTCGTAGCCGAGCAGAATGATGAAGCCGACGACTGTCGCACCGAGGGCGCCGAGCAGGGCCGGCTTCGGCACGTCAAGAATCGAGTCGTGCAGGGCGTCGAGATCGAGTTCGCTGAGCAGATGGCGACAGGCAATCAGCGCGATGGCGAACAGCAGCAAAGTGACCGCCAGACCGATCGGTTGCCGGTATTTGCTGATCCGATCCAGCAGGCGCAGACGCTCAGGCTTGATCGGTGGGTTCGCTGTGACGGTGTCTTGTGAATCAGACGAGTTGGCGCGCATCAATCACCTCTTGGATTGTGCGCGACAGGATGGAGGTATCCAGCCAAGTAACCAATCCCTGTAGAAAAAAATAATCACAAAATACTACGCCTCTCACCGAGTATCGGCGAGGGCAGCTCCTGGATTGCAGACGCCCTGCCTGCGACTTCAAGCATAGTCGCAACTGGGCGGGTCTGAAGATCCTGAACGGTTCACTGCACAGTGACAGATCATTGTTGCGAAAGGACTTTTTCCACAGATACAAAAAAGGCCACTCTTTCGAGTAGCCTTTTTTGATGTTTGGTTGCGGGAGCCGGATTTGAACCGACGACCTTCGGGTTATGAGCCCGACGAGCTACCAGACTGCTCCATCCCGCGTCTGTGTGGCGGCATTCTACAGGCGAACGGCGGGGTGTCAACCGATAATCCCGAGAAGGGTCAAATAAGTGTGCAATCGCGGCAAACGGTCGCAGGGGAGGCGCTAAGTTTCGGAATCGGAACGATTTCCGCTTGGCGCGACTGGATCCGAAAAACAGACACGCACAAAAAAGGCCAATCTTTCGATTGGCCTTTTCTGATGTTTGGTTGCGGGAGCCGGATTTGAACCGACGACCTTCGGGTTATGAGCCCGACGAGCTACCAGACTGCTCCATCCCGCGTCTGTGTGGCGGCATTCTACAGAGGAACGCCGGGGTGTCAACCTCCAATTTGGATAAAACCTCTTCAGCTTCAATCGGTTAGCGCTGACGGACGGTTTTTTCAGGGGCTACAGGTCAGGCAGGGCAAGGGTTTCAGCTCTATTGGAGGTTGGTTCTCGATTGAAAAAATAAATTCAAAGGCCGTTTCCTACAAACTGAAAAGAACATTCATACCACTGGTGCTATATACAGGTGTCAGTGAGATACTGCCGGTCCGGCTCGCCATGTTTCCTTTTCTGTCATGACTCAGCGAAAAATCATCCACGTCGACTGTGACTGTTTCTACGCCGCCATCGAGATGCGGGATGACCCGAGCCTCGCCGGCAAGCCGTTGGCGGTGGGTGGCTCGGCGGACAGGCGCGGGGTGATCGCCACCTGCAACTATGAGGCGCGGGCTTACGGCGTTCGCTCGGCGATGTCCTCCGGGCACGCCCTGAAACTGTGCCCGGACCTGACCATCGTCAAGCCGCGGATGGACGCCTATCGCGAGGCGTCGAAAGAAATTCACACGATCTTCAGCGATTACACCGACCTCATCGAGCCGCTTTCGCTGGACGAGGCGTACCTCGACGTCTCGGACAGCGCGCATTTCGGCGGTAGCGCCACGCGGATCGCCCAGGATATTCGCCGCCGGGTTTCCAATCAGTTGCACATCACCGTCTCCGCCGGCGTGGCGCCGAACAAGTTTCTGGCCAAGATCGCCAGCGACTGGAAAAAGCCCAACGGCTTGTTCGTGATCACCCCGGATCAGGTTGAAGACTTCGTCAGTGGCTTGCCGGTGAGCAAATTGCACGGGGTGGGCAAGGTCACGGCCGACAAGTTGAGCAGGCTCGGTATCAGTGACTGCCTGCAATTGCGCGAGTGGGACAAGCTGGCGCTGGTGCGGGAATTCGGCAGTTTCGGCGAGCGCTTGTGGAGTCTGGCCCGTGGGATCGATGAGCGGTTGGTGCACAACGACAGTCGCCGTCAGTCGATCAGTGTCGAAAACACCTACGACGCCGATCTGCCGGATCTGCGCAGTTGCCTCGACAAGCTCCCGGAATTGCTGGAAACCCTGAAAACCCGTATGGCGCGGATCGACAGCAGCTACCGGCCGGGCAAGCCGTTCGTCAAAGTGAAGTTTCACGATTTCACCCAGACCACGTTGGAACAGGCCGGGGCAGGGCGGGATCTGGGCAGTTACCAGTTGATGCTGACGCAGGCGTTCAATCGCGGTGGCAAACCGGTGCGGCTATTAGGTGTGGGCGTGCGGCTGGAGGATTTACGCGGCGGGTTCGAACAAATGGAGTTGTTCGAGCGATAGACGGACAAAAAAATGCCCGAACCAGGTTCGGGCATTTTTTCAGGGGGTTCAGTTCGGCCCCGGATCCGCCACCAGACGCCCCGCATCCCGGGTCAGGGACTTGAGGAATTCGGCCTGCAACTCCGGATCGTTGCGGGTCAGTTCGATCAGGCTTTGTTCCAGTTCACTGGCTTCTTCTTCGAGACCCAGTTCCGACAGACGCTTGACCCTGTGCACCCACTGGCTCACTTCGTCGTCTTCCAGATCGTCGTAGATCAGCCCGTGAGCCTCCAGCAGCTTGCCGCGCAGGTGAGTGCTGATCGCCAGAGACGAATCGGAATGCACGTCATCCTTGCTGTCTTCGACGCTGATCTGCAGTTTGCCTACATGATTGAGGTCGTTTTCGGCGAACGGGCTGTCGAGCAGGTTCAGACGCAGCACGCCGTTGCGATCGGTAGTCATGTCGAAGGTCTGTTTGCCGGCCTTGACCTGAACCGGGCGCTCGCTCCACGGCAGGCTCGAATATTCCGTACGCTTGTCGCGCTGGACTTCATCGATGCCGGCCAGGTTTTGTTGCGCGCGACCGTTGGATTGCACGTTCATGAACGGGTTGAGCCCGGCGAAACCGTAGCTGAGCCAGTCCCGTGTCACGCTGTCGGGCAGATTGCCGAGGGCAAACACGTTGACCACGTTCGCGCCGACACCGCCGACCACCGCCACCGCGCCCAGCGGAATCTCGTAGATCTCACGCCATGGCTGGTAAGGCGTGTAACGGTCGTAATGGCGCGTGACCTCGAACTCGGTGACTTCGAAGGTCTTCTGTTCGTTGATCTTCACGCGCCGTTGCGGCAGCTCAAGCACCTTGGGCTCGCCGACATCGATCTGCAGGCTGTGATCGAGCAGTTTGCGCTCGACACGTTCCTCGTGCTCGCTGCGTTGTGACATGTGATTGGCACAGCCGCTGACCAGCAGGGTGCCGCACAGGGCGGCACCACCGAGGCCTAAGGTGTTTCGCTTGAACATGACGTCTCTATCTGGTTTCAGCGGCGGATACGGGCCTGAAGGAAGGACAGCACGTCGGCAACCGGCAGCGCTTGCGCCTGGCCTTCGGTACGGCTCTTGTATTCCAGGTTGCCTTCGGCGAGGCCGCGGTCGCTGACCACGATCCGGTGCGGAATGCCGATCAGCTCCATGTCCGCGAACTTGATGCCCGGGCTGGTTTTCTTGTCGCGGTCGTCCAGCAGCACTTCGAAGCCGGCCGCGGTCAGTTCCGCGTACAGCTTGTCGGTGGCTTCGCGCACCTGCTCGGTTTCATAGCGCAGCGGCACCAGGGCGATCTGGAATGGCGCCAAGGTGTCGCTCCAGATGATGCCGTTCTCGTCGTTGTTCTGCTCGATGGCGGCAGCCACCACGCGGGAAACGCCGATGCCGTAGCAACCCATTTCCAGGGTCACCGGCTTGCCGTTCTCGCCCAGAACTTCGCACTTCATCGCCTTGCTGTACTTGTTGCCCAGCTGGAAGATGTGCCCGACTTCGATGCCGCGCTTGATTTCCAGGGTGCCCTTGCCGTCCGGGCTTGGGTCACCAGCCACGACGTTACGCAGGTCGGCCACGGTCGGAACCGGCAGATCACGCTCCCAGTTCACACCGAAGTAGTGCTTGTCGTCGATGTTGGCACCGATGCCGAAGTCGCTCATCAGCTCGACCGAGCGGTCGATGATGATCGGCAGCGGCAGGTTCAGCGGGCCGAGGGAACCGGCGCCGGCGCCGATGGCTTCACGCAGTTCGGCATCGGAGGCCATGACCAGCGGGCTGGCAACGCCTGGCTGGTTGGCAGCCTTGATTTCGTTCAGCTCATGGTCGCCACGGATGATCAGTGCAATCAGCTTGCCTTCTTCTTCGGCGTGCACGATCAGAGTCTTGATGGTCTTTTCAATCGGCAGATTGAATTTCTCCACCAGGGCCGCGATGTTCTTGGTGTCTGGTGTGTCGACCAGACGCAGCTCTTCGCTTGGCGCGGCGCGCGAGGTTTCACGCGGCACGGCTTCGGCTTTTTCGATGTTCGCCGCGTAATCGGAACCGTTGCTGAAGACGATATCGTCTTCGCCGGACTCGGCCAGCACGTGGAACTCGTGGGAGCCAGCGCCACCGATCGAACCGTTGTCGGCTTCCACCGGACGGAACTTCAGGCCCAGACGGGTGAAGATGTTGCAGTACGCTTCGTGCATGCGGTCGTAGGTGATCTGCAGCGACGCCTGATCCGCATGGAAGGAGTACGAGTCTTTCATGATGAATTCGCGACCGCGCATCAGGCCGAAGCGTGGACGGATTTCGTCACGGAATTTGGTCTGGATCTGGTACAGGTTGATCGGCAGCTGCTTGTAGCTGCTCAACTCGTTGCGCATCAGATCGGTGATCACTTCTTCGTGGGTCGGGCCTGCGCAGAAATCACGACCGTGGCGGTCTTTGATGCGCAGCAGCTCAGGGCCGTATTCTTCCCAGCGCCCCGATTCCTGCCACAGCTCGGCCGGTTGGGTGCTCGGCATCAACACTTCCAGAGAGCCGGCGGCGTTCATTTCTTCGCGAACGATGGCTTCCACCTTGCGCATCACTCGCAAGCCCATCGGCAGCCAGGTGTACAGGCCCGAGGCGAGTTTGCGGATCATGCCGGCGCGCAGCATCAGCTGGTGGCTGATCACGACCGCGTCGGAAGGCGTTTCTTTCTGTGTGGCGAGCAAAAATTGACTGGTGCGCATGGTTGGCCGTTGTCGGTTGCTATGACTGGAAATGACGGAGCAGTGTAACGGCGAGATCCGCCGACGTACAGAAGTGCAACCCCGGCGCGAACCCTCTCGCCGGGTGCGAGATGTCTTACGATTCTTCCGCGACGGAGGTCGGTGCAGGTTCCGGCGTCGGTGTCGGGCCTTCGCGGCGGCTTTCCTGGAACCAGTGCAGGGCGATCAGCACCAGGGTCGGAACACCGAGCAGCGCGGTGATCAGGAAGAAGTTGTGATAGCCGAATTTCTCCACCATGACCCCGGAGTAGCCGCCGATCAGGCGTGGCAGCAGGAGCATGATCGAGCTGAGCAGGGCGTACTGGGTGGCGGAGAACTTCAGGTTGGTCAGGCTCGACAGGTAGGCGACGAACGCCGACGTGGCCAGGCCCGAGCTGAAGTTGTCGAGGGAGATCGTCACCACCAGCATCTGCAGGTTCGGACCCATGTCGGCCAGCATCAGGAACAGCAGGTTGGTGGCCGCCGACGCGGCGCCGCCGATGAGCAGGATCGGCAGGATGCCGAAGCGCACGATCAGCAGGCCGCCCATGCCGGCGCCGACGAGGGTCATGATCAGGCCGAAGATCTTGCTGACGCTGGCGATCTGATCCTTGGTGAAGCCCTGGTCGATGTAGAACACGTTGGCCATCACGCCCATTACCGTGTCGGACATCCGATAGGTGGCGATCAGACCGAGCAACAGCAGCGCCTGCCAGCGGTAGCGCAGGATGAAATCGTTGACCGGCGTCAGCACCGGTGCCAGACCGCGACGGCCCATGGCCGAGAGGCACAGGCAGGTCAGGGTGGTGTAGAGAATCGCGCGCAGGAACGCCCGGTCTTCCAGCAGCAGATCCAGCGGACTCATGTCGCCGAACAGTACGCTGGCGAAATCGGTGTTGTAGAGCTGGGTGAACATCGCAGGCACAGACACCAGCAAAATGATCAGCACGAACACCGACATCAACTGATGCATGAAGGTGTAGCGCCCGGCTTGCAACTGGGTGCGTAGCGGCACCGGCGGCTCGCGCATCAGCAGGGTGGTGAGCAGGGCAGGGACCATCAGGGCGCCGAACAGCACGTAGGTGCCGGTCCAGGCGGAGTGCTGGTAGTTGAAGCCCGTGGAGCCGAAGCCCTCGGCGAAGAACAGTGCACCGGCCGTCGCGAGCAGCGCAGCAACCCGATAACCGGACATGTAACTGGCGGCCAGTGCGGCCTGGCGGTTGTCTTCGGCGATTTCCAGTCGATAGGCGTCGACGGCGATATCCTGGGTGGCAGAGGCGAATGCCACGACCACCGCGATAGCGATCAGCCAGGACAGGTGTTTCTGCGGGTCGCAAAAGCCCATGCCGATCAGACCGAGGATCACCAGCGTCTGTGAAAGTACCAGCCACGAACGGCGGCGCCCCAGCTTGCCCAACAACGGCAGGCGCCATTGGTCGAGCAGGGGCGACCAGACCCATTTGAAGGCATAAGCCAGACCGATCAGGCTGGCGTAGCCGATCGTCTCACGGGCCACACCGGCTTCACGCAGCCAGACCGAAAGTGTCGAGAACACCAGCATGTACGGCAGGCCGGCGGCGAAACCCAGCAACAACAGCACGAGCGTCGAAGGACTGGCATAGGCGGCGAGCGCGGCGCGCCAGGTTTTACGGGGCATGGGCTGAAGTCTGCCTCAAGATTGCGAAAACAAAGCGCGCACTCTAACCGCTGTGCTCTACCGGACGCCAGCCATGGCGCCGAATATCCACACGATTGTTCAGGACGGTGATGCCTTCCATGCGCAATCGTGCCCGCTGTTCGTCCCCGGACGGGCTGCCCGCCGGCAGGCTGATCCGACCGCCGGCACCGAGTACGCGGTGCCAAGGCAGCTTGGTGTCGCCGGGCAATTGGCTCAGGGTCCGGCCGACCCAGCGGGCGGCGCGCCCCAACCCCGCCAGTTCGGCCAACTGACCATAGCTGACGACTTTGCCCTCAGGCACTTGGGCGAGGGTGGAATAGAGTGCCGTGCGTCGGATTTGCGGATCGTTTTCGCAGGCATGCATCGGGTCTGTCACGTGCGCGGTTCCTGAGCTTGATCGCGTTATGTCCTTAAGCGTAATCGGTGGAGGGGCAATTGAGAAATGAACTCAACAGAAATAGCCGGGTCACTCCTTGTCAGGGAATTATTCCTACGGATAATGCCGACCCTTTTTCGCAAACTTGAGTCCCCGATTCGCTTATGTTGTCCAGAACCCTGCTGTGCCTTGCTGTCTTCAGTGCGTCCACACCCTTGCTTGCCGATACCGTCTGGTTGAAGAACGGTGACAAGCTGAGCGGCAAAATCACGCTGTTCGACGGTGGCAAGTTGCTGGTCCAGACCCAGTATGCAGGGGCCGTCACCATTGACTGGAAGCAGGTCAAAACCCTGGAGAGTGATCAGGAGTTGCTGGTCAAGCAGGACGCCTACAACGGCGAGAAGGCCAAGTCGCTGACCGCTGCCGAAGACGGCAAGGTCACTCTGGCCAACGGCGAAGCGCCGAAAACCGTGGAGCTGGCGAGCATTCAGCAGATTCTCAAGCCCAAACCGGTGGTCGAGGATCTGGTGTGGAAGGGCAACGTCGACCTGGCGCTGGATTACCAGCGTGCGGAAAAGGACACCGACGATTACGACATCGGCTTCAAGACGTCCGCCCGCCACGGTCGCTGGCGGCACACCGCCGAAGGCGAGTACAACCGCGAAGTGCAGGACGACGTGACCACCACCGACAACTGGCGCGCCGAGTACGCACTCGACCGCTTCCTGACGGACAAGTGGTTCTGGCAGGGCCGCCTGAACTACAAGCGCGATCACATCGAAGAGCTGGCGCGTCAGCGCGTGGTCGGTACCGGTCCGGGTTACCAGTTCTGGGATGACGAGCTGGGGGCGTTCTCCCTGGGCTCGCTGCTCAACCGCACCGACTACCAGTATCGCGATGGCAGCAAGGACAACTTCTATTCCGTCGCCATGAAGTGGGACTACAACCGCTACCTGATCGGCAAGAAGGTCGAGTTCTTCACCAATGGCGAAGTCGGCAAGCCGCTGTCCGGCGTGGCCGATTATGCGCTGGATGCGGAAATGGGCCTGCGCTACAAGGTCACCGACTGGGCATCCCTCAACCTCAAGGCTGAGCGCGACATCATCAGCGGCACTGAGGATGCGGACTTGAGCAAGACCCGCTACACCGCCGGCTTCGGCGTCGCCTGGTAAGCAACAAAAAAGATCGCAGCCTTCGCAGGCTGCGATCTTTTTTTGCGCCCGGAAAACAGACGCCCACAAAAAAGCCCCGCTTTTGAGGGCGGGGCCTTTTACTAAAGAAGCTACAAGTTAGATAACTTGTACTTCTTCAGCTTGCATGCCTTTCTGACCGCGGGTAGCGATGAAAGAAACCTGTTGGCCTTCTTTCAGGCTTTTGAAGCCGTCGGATTGGATAGCTTTGAAGTGAACGAACAGGTCGTCACCGGATTGTGGAGTGATGAAGCCGAAGCCTTTTTCATCGTTGAACCACTTAACGGTACCGGTTTGGCGATTAGACATGGTGTAACTCCTTGAACAAAGATAACTGCGACTCAGGAAGAACCCTGGCCGAGACTGAGTGCAAAGAGCAGGAAAAATTCTTGTAGATGGTTGGATCGAAATTCAACATATCGTGTAGAGATTCTCAGTGACACAAGCAGCACAGTGGCGCCACCTTAACCCTTTTTCCGGAACGTGCCAATGCTTCTTGCGAAGGTTTCTCTGTTTTAGGGATCGGCGGTGTGACGGTTCGTCGCCAGGCCGCGTAATTCCTGCACGTTCGGCGAGATTTGCAGCCCGGACTTTGAACCCGGCGGCGCGCCCGGTAAGATGCCGGACAGATTTTTTCCACCTCGCTATTCAGGACACCCGCCATGAGCATCAAATCGGACAAGTGGATTCGCCGCATGGCGCAGGAACACGGCATGATCGAGCCGTTCGTCGAGCGCCAGGTACGTGGCAGCGACGACAGCCGTGTGATCTCCTACGGTGTGTCGAGCTATGGCTACGATGTGCGTTGCACCAATCATTTCAAGGTGTTCACCAACATCAATTCGGCCATCGTCGATCCGAAAAACTTCGACGCCGGCAGCTTCGTCGACGTCCACAGCGACGTCTGCATCATTCCGCCGAACTCCTTCGCCCTGGCCACCACCGTTGAATACTTCCGTATTCCACGCAACGTCCTGACCATCTGCCTGGGCAAAAGCACTTACGCTCGCTGCGGCATCATCGTCAACGTCACCCCGCTCGAGCCCGAGTGGGAAGGCCAGGTGACCCTGGAGTTCTCCAACACCACCAACCTGCCGGCGAAGATCTACGCCAACGAAGGCGTGGCGCAGATGCTGTTCCTCGAATCCGACGAGGAATGCGAAGTGTCCTACAAGGATCGTGCGGGCAAGTACCAGGGCCAGCGTGGCGTGACCCTGCCGCGCACCTGATCCGTCCATCCGGCAGTTACCGGGAATTCTTCGGCGGGTAGACACTCTATGGGGTGTACTGCCCGTTTCGCGAACAGCGGGACGGGCCTTCGCCGAGGAGTGCTCCATGAAGATCGATCCGCAAATCACTGCCGAACTGGCAAGGCTCGAGCCCAATCAGATTGGCGTATTGGCCTGGTCCTTGTTGGCACACCCGTCGCTCAGCATGGCTGGTGGAATTCCCGGTCAACCTGACCCTGATACCCCCAACGAACAACCGACCGAGCCGGGCGAGCCCACCCTGCCGGACGAGCCGCCACCAGCGCCCGTCGCCTGAACCGCTATCGAACCTATGGCCAGTCAGTTGAGTTCTGAAAAGAACTTCAACTGACTGGCCATATTTCGTTGTCGCCAATGACAAAGATCCGACAGCTTTCTTCCTTCTCCACCAGATAACCGCCGGTAAAGGCCCCGAACGCCGGCAGCAGGCTGATGCGTTCCCCCAGCCTGAAACACGCCAGCCGCAAACGCTGACGTCCCTTGCCGTTCAATCGATAAACCGGGTGGACGTGGCCAGCAAGCACGTGGCGTTCCGGGTGCGGATCGGGTTCGTGCTGCAACGCGAAGGGGCCGAGCAGCAACGGTTCCGGCACCACCCGAATGTTCAGCGACTGCGGCGGATCACCGGCGCGTTTATCGTGATTGCCGCGAATCAGCGTGATCGGCAGATCGGAGTAGCGTGAGCGCCACTCAGACAGAGCACTCAAAGTGCCCGGGGCATGCGAACCGGGCCCGTGCAGAAAATCCCCAAGAAAGATCAATTGGCGACACGGCAGTTTCGCCAGCAACTGCTCGATCACGGCGATGTTGCTCGCTGTCGTGCCCTGCGGCACAGGCTGCCCCAGGCGCCGGTAAGCGGCAGCCTTGCCGAAATGCACATCGGCAATCAGCAGCGCCTGTTGCGCCGGCCAGTACAGCGCCTTTTCCGGCAACAACCAGAGGTCTTCGCCTGCCAGACGCACCGGGTAGGGCGCGTTCATCAGGATTGGCCCTTGTCAGCGGTTTTCTCCAGATCGCCCACCATTCGGCGGATCCGGTCGGCGAGTTTTTCCGAGCTCATGCTTTCGCGCATGCGTTCCACCAGCAATGGAAAGCCGAGTGGTGTAGGACGTTTGATCAGGTGCATGTCCAGTTTCATCTGGTTGATTCGCTCCAGTGTCTGTTCCAGTCGACGAATATCCAGTTCTTCCCGCAGGACTTCTTCCCCGGCCTGCGCCAATAGCAGGTTGTCGGCGTCGTATTGTTTGAACACTTCGAAGAACAGCCCGCTGGAGGCCTGCACCTGACGGGTGCTTTTCGGCGCGCCGGGGTAACCGGCAAACACCAGCCCGGCAATCCGCGCGATTTCCCGAAACCTGCGCAGCGCCAGTTCCCCCGCATTGAGGCTGGCCAGCACATCCCTCAATAAGTCCTCGGGACTGAGCAGCGCGCCATCCAGTTGCACAGACCAGTCAACGGGCGTGGCGCTGAGCAATTCCAGTCCGTAATCGTTGACCGCAATCGAGAAGGTCACAGGCAGGCGCTGACTGACCCGCCACGCCAGCAGGCTGGCCAATCCCAGATGCACCTGACGTCCGGCAAACGGGTAGAGGAAAAGGTGCCAGCCTTCGCGGGATTTCAGCACTTCGGCCAGCAGATTATTGACCGTCGGCAGGCCCGACCAGCGCATCTGCGTTTCCAGTAACGGGCGTAAAGCCTGCATTTCCGGTCCGGCAAACTGACCGTGCGCCGCCGCGCTGAAGCGGGTGACCACCGCTTCGGCCAATTCATTGGAGAGCGGCATGCGCCCGCCATTCCAGCGCGGCACCGCGGCTTTTTTCGCGGTACTGCGTTTAACGTACGCGGTCATGTTTTCCACCCGCACCAGTTCCAGCAATCGCCCGGCGAACAGGAAGCCGTCGCCCGGTTTGAGGCGGGCGATGAAGCCTTCTTCAACGCTGCCCAGCTGTTTGCCGCCCCCGCCCTTGCTCCAGAACTTCAAATGAATCGCGGCATCGCTGACGATGGTGCCGATGCTCATGCGATGGCGGCGCGCCAGGCGGGCATCAGGGACGCGCCAGATCCCGTGCTCATCCGGCTCGACACGGCGGTAATCCGGATACGCCGTCAGCGACATCCCGCCGTGGCGTACGAAAGCCAGCGCCCACGCCCAGTCCGCGAGCGTCAGGTCACGATAGGCCCAGGCACCACGGACTTCTTCGTACAGCTCATCGGGAACAAAACCACCGCCCAGGGCCATGCTGACCAGATGCTGCACCAGTACATCCAGCGGTTTGTGCGGTGACAATCGAGGTTCGATCCGCCGCTGCGCCACGGCATCGCGAGCGGCCGCGGCTTCGATCAGTTCCAGACTGTGGGTCGGCACCAGGGTGACCCGCGACGTTCTGCCGGGCGCATGGCCCGAACGCCCGGCGCGCTGCATCAGTCGCGCCACGCCTTTGGCCGAGCCGATTTGCAGCACCCGCTCCACCGGCAGGAAATCCACCCCCAGATCCAGACTTGAAGTGCAGACCACGGCTTTGAGTTGACCATTCTTCAGCGCTTGCTCGACCCAGTCGCGGGTATCGCGGGACAGCGAGCTGTGATGCAGTGCGATCAAGCCGGCCCAGTCCGGCCGCGCTTCCAGCAAGGCCTGATACCAGATTTCCGATTGCGCCCGGGTGTTGGTGAACACCAGGCTGCTGGCGCAGACATCCAGTTCGGCGACCACCTGCGGCAACATCTTCAAACCGATGTGCCCGGCCCAGGGAAAACGTTCGATCGCCGGTGGGAGCAGCGTGTCGACCTTGAGCGACTTTTCGCTCTGCCCCTGAATACTGACGCCGTCGCCCTGTGGGATCAGCACCTGTTCGGCGTGGGACTGATTGCCGAGCGTCGCGGAAACGCCCCAGACGATCAGCCCCGGCTGCCAGCGGCGCAACCGGGCGAGGGCCAGTTGCAACTGCACGCCGCGCTTGTTACCGAGCAGTTCATGCCACTCGTCCACCACGACCATGCGCAATGTCGACAGTGCCGTTTGCGCGTCGGCGCGGGCGAGCATCAGGGTCAGGCTTTCCGGGGTGGTGATCAACGTAGTTGGCAGGCGCCGGTTCTGGCGGGCGCGTTCGCTGCTGCCGGTGTCGCCGGTGCGCAGGCCGACGCTCCAGAGAATCTGCAGATCGTCCAGCGGCGCTTGCAGGGCGCGCGCGGTGTCGGCGGCCAGCGCCCGCATCGGCGTGATCCACAAGACAGTCAGCGGTTCGGCGGGTGGTTTGCGTTTACGGGTGGTTTCAGCAACAGGCCCGGAGCGGGCAAAGCGATTGAGCGCGGCAAACCACACCGCGTAGGTTTTACCGGCACCGGTGCTGGCGTGCAGCAGGCCGGACTCGCCACGTTTGACCGCGGCCCACACCTGTTTCTGAAAGGCGAACGGCCTCCAGTCGCGGGCGCTGAACCAGTGTTTGGCGAAGTCGGTGGAGGTGCCCATGCCGGCGACGTGTGCTCTGAAGGTGTTCCTTCAGTGACCGCGCCGGCCGGGCAATAGTTTTACTTGAGATTGCCGCTGAGGAATTGCTTCAGGCGTTCGCTTTTTGGATTGCCCAGCACTTCTTCGGGCGCGCCTTCTTCTTCCACCAGCCCCTGATGCAGGAACAGCACCTGGCTCGAGACCTTGCGCGCAAAGCTCATTTCGTGGGTGACCATGATCATGGTCCGGCCTTCTTCGGCCAGGCCCTGAATCACCTTGAGCACTTCGCCGACCAGCTCCGGGTCCAGCGCCGAAGTCGGTTCGTCGAACAGCATGACTTCCGGCTCCATCGCCAGAGCCCGGGCAATCGCCACCCGTTGCTGCTGGCCACCGGAGAGGAATGCCGGGTATTGATCCGCCACTCGCGCCGGCAGACCGACCTTTTCCAGATAACGCCGGGCGCGGTCGTCGGCTTCCTGTTTGCTGCAGCCCAGCACCCGGCGCGGGGCCATGGTGATGTTTTCCAGCACGGTCATGTGGCTCCACAGGTTGAAGTGCTGGAACACCATCGCCAGCCGGGTGCGCAGGCGTTGCAGTTCATCGGCGTCAGCCACGTGCATGCCGTGGCGGTCGGTGACCATGCGGATCGCCTGGCCATCGAGGCTCATTGCGCCGTCGTTGGGTTGTTCGAGAAAGTTGATGCAGCGCAAAAAGGTGCTTTTGCCCGAGCCGCTGGCGCCGATCAGGCTGATCACGTCGCCGGTCTTGGCCTTGAGCGAGACGCCTTTGAGCACCTGATGGTCGCCATAGCTTTTGTGCAGGCCTTCAACGGTCAATTTGTACATGGGACAGGCATCCTCAAGGCGAAAGTAGATAACCGCTGCGATAGGCTTCGGCGCCCGCGACGTGGGCGATCACCATCCCGGCGGTGGCCATGCGCCGCAGCGAGCGGGCATAGAGCAGACCGGAAGCGGTGCAATGAACGTGAGTGACCCGGTCGCTGATCGGGTCGATGATTTCGGCGATTTTCTGCCCGGCTTCCAGCCACTGGCCGGGTGTGGCGCTGTAGACCAGCAGGCCGCCGACGGGCGTGGCCACCGGTTCCACGCCCGCCAGCGGTGTGGCGGGATGTGGCAGCGCCGGCAAGGCTTTGGGTTCGCCGACGATGGCGCCGAAGTGGATCAGGTAATCGATCAGCGCCTGGCAATCGCGACTGGCCAGCGGATGGGTGACATCTCCCTGGCCACGCAATTCGACGGTGACCGAGAAACTGCCCAGCGGAATCTCGAAGTGTTCGCCGAAGCGCTCCTTCAATTGCCACCACAGCAGGGTGAAGCACTCGTCGAACGACTGGCCGCCGGAGTCGGTGGCCAACAGGCTCGCCTGGGATTCGATATAACGCGCCAGCGGCTCGACCTGCGGCCACGCCTCGGGCGTGGTGTACAGGTGAACCACGGATTCGAAATCGCAGTGCAGGTCCAAAACCATGTCCGCATCGCAGGCCAGCCGTTGCAGGGTCAGGCGCTGGGATTGCAGCTGAGTCGTGGCGGTGTGGCGGGCGAGGGCGTTGCGCAGGCTGGACCGGATCAGTTCGAGGTTGCGCTGCGGGTCATCGTTTAGTTGCGCTTCGATTTCGTTGCCGATTTCTTCGCTGAGGTCGACGAACCAGCGGTTGAAGTTCTGTCCGCTCTCCAGCTCGTAGCGGCCCAGCGGCACGTCCATCAGCACCTGTTCGAGGCCGACCGGGTTGGCCACCGGCACCAGCACGATTTCGCTGCGCAGGCGCCCGGCGGCTTCCAGCTCCGCCAGACGCTGCTTGAGGTGCCAGGCCACGAGCATGCCGGGCAGTTCGTCGGCATGCAGCGAGGACTGGATGTAAATCTTGCCCTGGGCCTTGTCCGGGCCGAAGTGAAAACTGTGGATCTGTCGTGCGGTCCCCGGCAGCGGGGCCAGCAGGTCATGTATCTGGTGGCGCATCTCAAAAGGGTCCTAGTGGGTCGGGCCGAGGAAGGCCAGCCATCGGCGTTCGGCAAGGCGGAACAGGCCGACCAGCGCAAAGGTGATGGTCAGGTAGATCAGCGCGGCGATGCCGAACGACTGGAAGGTCAGGAAGGTCGCCGAGTTGGCGTCCCGCGCGACTTTCAGGATGTCGGGGATGGTCGCGGTGAAAGCCACGGTGGTCGAGTGCAGCATCAGGATCACTTCGTTGCTGTAGTACGGCAACGAACGGCGCAGCGCCGACGGCATGATCACGTAGGCATACAGCTTCCAGCCGGTCAGGCCGTAGGCCTTGGCCGCTTCGACTTCGCCGTGGTTCATGCTGCGGATCGCCCCGGCGAAAATCTCCGTGGTATAGGCGCAGGTGTTCAGGGCGAAGGCCAGGATCGTGCAGTTCATCGCATCGCGAAAGAAACTGTCGAGCACCGGTTGCGCGCGTACTGCGGCGAGGCTGTAGATCCCGGTGTAGCAGATCAGCAACTGGATATAGAGCGGCGTGCCACGGAACAGGTAGGTGTAGAACTGCACCGGCCAGCGAATGTAGAAGTGCGGCGAGACCCGAGCGATCGACAGCGGAATCGACACGATGAAACCGAAGAAGATCGAGGCGCTGAGCAGCCACATCGTCATCGCCAGCCCGGTGATGTTCTGGCCGTCGGTATAAAGGAAGGCTTTCCAGTATTCCTGCAGGAGTTCGATCATCGTACGGCCTCCCGGGCACCGGCGGCGTAGCGGCGTTCGAGCCAGCGCAGGATGAAGTTCGAGGCACTGGTGATCAGCAGGTAGATCAACGCGGCGAGGACCAGGAAGTAAAACAGTTGATAGGTGCTCTTGCCGGCGTCCTGCGCGGCCTTGACCAGATCGGCCAGGCCGATGATCGAAACCAGCGCGGTGGCCTTGAGCATCACCATCCAGTTGTTGCCGATGCCCGGCAGGGCGAAGCGCATCATTTGCGGGAACACCACGAAACGAAAGCGCTGGCCGCGCTTGAGACCATAGGCGGTGGCGGCTTCGACCTGACCGCGCGGCACGGCAAGAATCGCCCCGCGGAAGGTTTCAGTGAAGTACGCACCATAAATGAAGCCCAGAGTCAGGACACCGGCGCTGAACGGGTCGATCTCGATGTATTCCCATTCCAGGTAATCGGTGAGCGTCGTCAGCCAGGTTTGCAGGCTGTAGAAGATCAGCAGCATCAGCACCAGGTCCGGCACCCCGCGAATCAGGGTGGTGTAGAGCTGGGCGGGCAGGCGCAGCAGTTTGACTTTTGACAGCTTGGCACTGGCGCCGAGCAGGCCGAGCAACACGGCCACCAGCAGCGACAACGCCGACAATTTGATGGTCATCCAGGTGCCTTCCAACAGCAAAGGGCCAAAACCCTTGAGGCTGAAGGCGGAGAGCCCCAGATTTTGTAAGAGGTTTTCGAACATAAATCAGCAACCTGACTGAATGAAAAAGGCGCCCATCGAGGATGGGCGCCGGGGCATTATTTGCCGCTGTACAGATTCAGATCGCCAAAGTGTTTCTTTTGAATCTCGGCGTATTTGCCATCATCGTGTAACGCTTTGATACCTTTATCCAAAAGCGCTTTCAGCTCGGTGTTACCTTTCTTAATACCGACAGCGGTCTTGGCTGGCAGCAAGTGGTTGTCGACTGGCTCGCTGACCGCATAGTCGGCGCCCTGCGGCGACTTCAGAAAGCCCAGTTCGGCCTGCAACATGTCCTGAATGCCCGCATCGAGACGGCCGGAAGTCAGGTCGGAATACACCTGATCCTGGTTCTGATAGGCCTGGGTTTTCACGCCGGCCTTGTCCAGCACGGCTTTGGCATAGGCTTCCTGGATGGTGCCTTGCTCGTAGCCGACGGTTTTGCCTTTCAGGGAGGCGACGTCGTCGGTGATGCCCGAACCTTTTTTCGACACGTAGGCCGTCGGGCCGGAGAACAGCTCGCTGGAGAAGTCGATGACTTTTTCACGGGCTTCGGTAACGGTCATCGACGAGATCACGCCGTCGAATTTATTGGCCTTGAGGCCCGGAATCATACCGTCGAAGTCACTTTCGACCCATTTGCACTTGACCTTCAGCTCGGCGCAGATCGCGTTGCCCAGATCGATGTCGAAGCCAACCAGGCTGCCGTCTGCCGCTTTCGACTCGAACGGTGCGTAGGAAGGGTCAACGCCAAACCGCAGTTCTTTGTATTCCTTGGCCAGCGCGGAGCCGGCGGCCATGCACAACGCCAGTGCAGAAAGGGTCAGCAATGCTTTTTTCATTATTCAATCCCTAAGAACCAATATGAGCGCTTGTGGCGCGGAATGATTGTTACTGGAGCGCTTACGACTTATAGAAAGTAGCAATTTCCGAACCAGAGTCCCGAACAAGTGTTTTAAAAGGTGTAGGAAGTGCATGCCGGGGCCGGTCAGCGCACGAAAACGGGCGCGCCGGAAATGCTGCACCAGGTTGGTTCGTGGGTGATCGTTCCCACGCTCCGAGTGGGAATGCAGCCCGGGACGCTCCGCGTCCCAAAGCGGACGCAGAGCGTCCATTGAGGCATTCCCACGCGGAGCGTGGGAACGATCGGGTGAGGGGGGAGTATCGGGGGAAGGGATCAGACCAACAGGTTTTGCAAGGTCGCCAGGCTGTCGGCCTCATCCACGGTCTTGTCCTGGCGCCAGCGCAGCATGCGCGGGAAGCGCACGGCGATGCCGCTCTTGTGCCGGCGGGAGAGGGCGATGCCTTCGAAACCCAGTTCGAACACCAGGCTCGGTTTCACACTGCTGACCGGGCCGAATTTTTCCACGGTGGTCTTGCGCACGATGCTGTCGACTTCGCGCATTTCCGCATCGGTCAGCCCGGAATAGGCCTTGGCGAAGGGCACCAGCGCCCGGGCACTGGAACCGGGCGGGCCATCCCAGACCGCAAAGGTGTAATCGCTGTAGAGACTGGCGCGACGACCATGCCCGCGCTGGGCGTAGATCAGCACCGCGTCGACGCTGAACGGGTCGACCTTCCATTTCCACCACACGCCCATGTCCTTGGTCCGGCCGACGCCGTACATCGCGTCCCGGGCCTTGAGCATCATGCCCTCGACCCCCAGGCGCCTGGAGGCCTCGCGCTGGCGCGCGAGGTCGAACCAGTCGTCACCCGTCAGGATCGGCGAAGGCAGCAGCACCGGGTTGTTGCAGCGGGCGATGACCTGTTCCAGTTGCTCACGACGCCTGGCCTGGGGCTGGTTGCGCCAGTCTTCGCCCTGCCATTCGAGCAGGTCGTAGGCGAGTACCACCACCGGCGCGTCTTCAAGGATTTTCCGGTCCAGCGACTTGCGGCCGATCCGTTGTTGCAACAGTGCGAAGGGTTGCACCGCCGGCGCTTCTGTCGACTGCGGATCGAACGCGTCTTCGGTGACCGGGCGCTGGTTTTTCCACACCACAATCTCGCCATCGATCACCGTGCCGTCGGGCAAACCGTGCACCAGCGTGTCGAGTTCGGGAAAACGTTCGGTGACCAGTTCTTCGCCCCGGGACCAGATCCACAGTTTTCCGTCGCGCTTGACCACTTGCGCGCGGATGCCATCCCACTTCCATTCCACCTGCCAGCTACTCGCCGGCCCGAGCAGTGCGTCGAAGGTTTCCACCGGTTGCGCCAGGGCGTGGGCGAGGAAAAACGGGTAGGGCTGGCCGCCACGCTGGGCGTGCTCGTCGCTGGATTCGGGGGCGATCAGTTTCAGGTAACTGGCAGCGGTCGGCCGGTTGGACAGGTCGGTATAACCCACCAATCGTTGCGCCACGCGTTTGCTGTCCAGCCCGGCCATGGAGGCGAGGGCGCGGGTCACCAGCAGTTTGGAAACACCGACCCGGAAGCTGCCGGTGATCAGTTTGATGCACAGCATCAGGCTCGGCCGATCCAGTTGCGCCCAGAGTGCGGGCAACTGGTGGGCGAGGTATTCCGGGGTTTCACCGCGCAGGGGCAGCAGTTTGTCTTCGATCCATTCGGCGAGCCCGGCCTCGGAGGTGTGCGGGTGCTCCGGCAGCACCAGCGAAATGGTTTCCGCCAGATCGCCGACCGCCTGATAGCTCTCCTCGAACAGCCACGGTGCCAGCCCGGACACCTCGACCGCGAGATCGCGCAGGATCCGCACCGGCACCAGCTGCCGAGGCCGCCCGCCGGACAAAAAGTACACCGCCCACGCGGCATCCTGCGGTTGCGCCTGGGCGAAGTAGGTTTGCATGGCCGCCAGTTTGGCGTTGCTGGAGGTGGTGGCGTCGAGCTCGGCGTACAACCCGGCGAAGTCTTTCATGGTTGCACCTCGGCAACGGCGGGCGTGGCGGTGGAAAGCTCTTCTTCGTCGTCACCGTATTCGGTGTTGAAACCTTGTGCGTCCAGCCCTTTTTCGCGCAGATGGCGCACCAGCACGCCAATCGAGCCGTGGGTGACCATCACTCGCTCGGCGCCGGTCTGTTCGATGGCCCACAACAGGCCGGGCCAGTCGGCATGATCCGAAAGCACAAAACCGCGATCGACCCCGCGCCGCCGGCGGGTGCCGCGCAGGCGCATCCAGCCGCTGGCGAAGCTGTCGCTGTAATCGCCGAAACGGCGCATCCAGCTGCTGCCGCCGGCCGAGGGCGGGGCGATGACCAGCGCCTGGCGCATCATCGGGTCGTTCTTTTTCACATCGCCGGCGTAGAGGGTTGGCGGCAGGTAGACGCCGGCCTCGCGGTACACGCGATTCAGTGGCTCGACCGCTCCGTGGCTGAGGATCGGCCCGAGGGTTTCGTCGATGCCGTGCAGAATCCGCTGGGCCTTGCCGAACGAATAGCAGAACAGCACGCTGGCCTTGCCGGCCTCGATGTTGGCCTGCCACCACTGATTGATCTCGGCGAACACCTGGGCTTGCGGCTGCCAGCGGTAGATCGGCAGACCGAAGGTCGATTCGGTGATGAAGGTGTGGCAGCGCACCGGTTCGAACGGCGCGCAGGTGCCGTCGGGTTCGATCTTGTAATCGCCCGACGCGACCCAGACTTCGCCGCCGTATTCCAGTCGCACCTGGGCCGAGCCGAGCACATGGCCGGCGGGATGAAAACTTAAGGTGACGCCGTGATGGGTCAGGCGCTGACCGTAGTCGAGGGTTTGCAGGTTGATGTCTTGGCCCAGACGCGCGCGCAGAATCCCTTCGCCGGCGCTGGCAGCCAGGTAATGCTGGTTGCCGCCACGGGCGTGGTCGCCGTGGGCATGGGTGATCACCGAGCGCTCGACGGGCCGCCACGGGTCAATGTAGAAATCCCCGGCGGGGCAGTAGAGGCCTTCGGGGCGGGCGATAACAAGGTCCATGGCGTTACCGGAATGGAGGGACTTGTTAGCTATGAGGTTTGCGCGAAGTCAGAAGTTCTATTGATTTTCTGAACTGTCGCACGATCGTTCCCACGCAGAGCGTGGGAACGATCAACTGTGGGGGGATTACTTGCCGGGGGTAAGCGTCAACCGCGTCTTGCCATACACCCGGTCAAAGTTCTGCGGCTGCATCGGCAAGCCGATGTACTGGCCCTTGAGCCACGGATCGATGCCGTTCAGGTAGTTCGGGCTCACCGGGTTTCCGGATTGCCCCGTCCCGTTCTGTCCCATCAGTGGTTCGCTCTGACCGAAGTCGACAATGAAGCGCATCGACGGCGCACGCGTGGTGTTGAAGTCCTGGCCCCAGGCAAACGCTGCGGTGTTGAGCGTGGTGTGGTCACCGCCCGCCGCGATCGGGCCGCGAACGGTCTGGCCGTTGGCATTCTTCCACTCGTAGCGGTGCAGTTTGCCCCACTGCCAAGCCCGGCGGTCGCCGCCCAATTGGCTGTCGCCGGCGCTGATCGCTGCCGCCAGACTGCGGGCGAGGATCGCCGGTTTGTCTTCTTTTTGCGGGGTGCGGGCGTCGTCCCAGAACGGACTGTCTTCGCGGCCCAGCAAGTGATCGGCCTGGGCGGCGTAGGACAAGTCGCCATTGGCGATAAACGCTTTCCACGCCGGACTGTTTTGCGGGCCGAGTTCGTCGAGGAAGATCTGCTTCATGCTTTCCTGCAGGAACAACTCGTAGATCGCTGCGTCGGCGGAAGTCGGGCTGAGCTTGCCGTCGAACGCCATCAGACGGCTGTAGGCCTCGCGGGCCTTGCTGCGGTCAGCTTCCGGCAGCGCGTCGATCGCCTGTTTCAGCGGCTGCGACATGCCCGGTGCCTCGAACATTTTCTTCAGTTTGGCGGCGAAGGTGGTGGTCTGGTCGTACTGCATGGCGATCACACTGCGACCGTCGTGTTTGCCGCTGCCGGCCAGTTCGGCCAGGCGCTCGCCACGTTCCGGCGCCGCCCAGGAATTGGACAGTTGCATGCCGTAGCCGTGAGGGATGACCCGCTGGTTGGCGGTGCCGAGCCAGCCTTGGGCCGGGTCCTGATCGTAGGGGTGCAGCATCGGGTCGGCGTACCCGTCCCAGTCGTAGCGACCTTCCCAACCCGGCGACGGCAGCAGACCTTCACCTTCACGACGGTTCGGGAATCGTCCGGTGACTTGCCAGCCAATGTTGCTGGCGTCAGCGAACACCAGATTCAGCGCGATGGCGCGGATTTCCCGGCTGGCGTCCGAGGCGCGCTCAACGTTCTGCGCGCGGCTCAGATCGAAAAACGCATCGAGGGATTTGTCGTCGGTGAAGCTCGGCGTCTGCAAGGCCAGGCCGAAACCTGCGCCCTGAGTGGCAGCCTGGGTGCTGTTGAGCAGCGCGCCATGGCGGGTTTCGTACACCGCTTCGCGAATCGGCCGCTGGCCTTTGACGAAGTAGGTTTCGTTGCGCACGGCGACCGGTTGCCACTTGCCGTTGACCTCGTAGGACAACGTGCTGCCCTGACGACGGATTTTTTCCAGGAACAGATCCTGGTTATCGCCGAGCACGCTGGTAAGGCTCCACGCCACCTTGCCGTTGAAACCGCCGAGCACCATCGGCAGACCGGCCACGGTCACGCCGGCGGCCTGGTATTTCGGTGCACGAATCTGCACGAAACTCCACAGCGACGGCGCGGCCAGCGGGCCGTGGCTGTCGCTGGCCAGCAGGCTCTTGCCGCTGCGGCTGCGTTGCGGGGCGATGGCCCAGTTGTTCGACGACTGAGTGCCCAGCAGGTTAATGGCGGCCAGTTGTTCGCTGGCGTTGCTCAGTTCCGTCAGCCCCGGAATCTGCCCGTTGAGCTTGATGCCTTGCAGCTTGTCGGCCTCGGCCAGCGGCAGGTTTTCGTCGGGAGCGGACGGGGTCAGCCACGCCAGTTTGTCGTTGGTCACGGTCTGCGCCAGCACCAGCGAGGCGATTTCTTCCGGCAGGTTGGCCGACTGGCTGAAGTTCAGCAGGCAGAAGATCAGCGCCGAATCTTCCGGTTTCCAGTATTCAGGCTTGTAGCCGCTGGAAGCCAGATCCCCCGGCAGTTTGTCGGCGTAGCGGAACAGGTAGGCGTTGACGCCCCGGGCATAGACCTCGAAGAAGCGCTTGAGCCGTGGCGACGAAGCCTTGTACAGCTCGCCGGCGCTTTTCTTCAGGTTGACGGCGCGCATGTAGCGGTCGGCGTCGAGCATCGACGCACCGGACATTTCCGCCAGACGGCCCTGAGCCAACAGGCGCAGGGTGACCATCTGATTGATCCGGTCGCTGGCGTGCACATAACCGAGGGCGAATAACGCGTCGTGGAAACTGTTGCTTTCGATCAGCGGCATGCCCATGGCATTGCGGCGTACCGAAACGTTCTGCGCCAGGCCCTTGAGCGGCTGCACACCGGAGGTCGGCGGGAGGGTGTCCTGGGCGTTCCAGGTCTGACAACCGGTCAGGCTCAGAACACCGGCCACTGCTGCGGCAACGCCGAACCGGGGAAGAAAATGTGAAAGGGCTGGCGAGGCCATGGCAAAGCTCCTGCGGGGGTGTAGAGGCTGGGGGCGCAATAAAGCCGCTACGTTAGTGAGCAGGAGGGGGCCGCGCAAGCGGGGCGAGCGGTTATTTCTTACCGCTCACGCAGATCGTTCCCACGCTCTGCGTGGGAATGCAGCCCGGGCCGCTCCGCGGCCCATTTGCACGCGGACGGTTCGACGCCTCTACATGGGAACGATCAAGGCCGGTCAGGCCTTCGGCGGATTGATCTTCTGCACCAGCGCGTAGGCCTTCACGGTCGCCGGGCGATCCTTGATGTGGTTGAACCAGCGCTGCACATTCGGGAAGTCTTCGAGGTTCTGGCTCTGCCATTTGTGGGAGACGATCCACGGGTAGATCGCCATGTCGGCGATGCTGTATTCGTTGCCGGCGACGAACTCGTTGTTGGCCAGTTGCTTGTCCAGTACCCCGTACAGGCGTGCGGTTTCATCGATGTAGCGCTTGATCGCGTAGGGGATTTTTTCCGGGGCGAACTGGCTGAAATGATGGTTTTGCCCGGCCATCGGCCCCAGACCGCCCATTTGCCAGAACAGCCATTGCAGCGCCACCTGGCGGCCACGCAGATCCTTGGGCAGGAACTTGCCGGTCTTTTCCGCGAGGTACAGCAGGATCGCCCCGGACTCGAACAGCGACAACGGCTCGCCGCCATCGGCAGGTTCATGATCGACGATCGCCGGGATGCGGTTGTTCGGGGCGATTTTCAGAAAGTGCGGCTGGAACTGCTCGCCCTGGCTGATGTTGATCGGGTGCACGTCATAGCGCAGGCCCGCTTCTTCGAGGAACAGGGAAATCTTGTGGCCGTTGGGCGTGGTCCAGTAATACAGGTCGATCATGGAAAGCTCCAAATCAGGAAAATGGCTTACGTGCGGACAGCAAACGCCGGCTTCAGGTTGTCCTGTGTGCGTTCGATAGCTTGCTTAGTGACAGGAAGTGATGCTCAAGTACGGGAAATTCAATGACCCCGCGTGAGAAAAATCGCCATGGAGCTTAAGGCCAGCGCTGCACTGATCATCATCGACCAGCAAAAAGGCATTCTGGAACCGCGTCTGGGGCGGCGGAATAATCCGTCGGCCGAAGAGCGGATTCTCGATTTGCTGAACTTTTGGCGGCGCAGCGGGCGGCCGGTAGTCCATGTGCAGCACTTGTCGCGCTCGCCGGATTCGGTGTTCTGGCCCGAGCAGTCAGGGGTGGATTTTCAGGAAAGGTTTTTGCCGCAGGACGGCGAGTGGCTGATCCAGAAACAGGTGCCGGATGCGTTTTGTGCGACGGGGCTTGAGGCGACGTTGCGCGAGGCGGGGATCGGGCAGTTGATCATTGTCGGCGTGGCGACGAACAACTCGGTGGAGTCCACGGCGCGCACGGCAGGCAATCTGGGGTTTGACGCGTGGGTGGCGGAGGATGCGTGCTTTACCTTCGACAAGGCCGACTATTTCGGCACGTTGCGTTCGGCGCAAGAGGTGCATGCGATGTCGCTGGGGAATCTGCACGGGGAGTATGCGACGGTGGTCGGCACCGAGCACATTCTGGCGGCAGGCTGAAAGCGGCGGGTAACGGTGCTATCGCGAGCGGGCCCGCGATAGCGATCTAACGGGCGAAGCGAATGTTCGCCCGAAACATCAAGCGCCGTGGCACTTCTTGAATTTCTTGCCGTTGCCGCATGGGCAAGGGTCGTTGCGGCCAACGTCTTTCAGGGCGTTGCGCACCGGTTCCTGGTGAGCGTGGCCGCAGTTCGGGCCGTGGACATGGCCATGGTCGTGATCATGGTGGTGATGGTCATGATCGTGGTTGCAGTCTGGGCCATGGACATGAGGTTGCTGGGTCATCGGGGTCACTCCGTAATCAAATCGGCGGGGATTATCACGCCATTGCGCGCCAGGTGCACGTAGTGAGCGATGAATAAACCGGTTTCCATCTCGCCCTCCAGTCGGTAGGGAATCTGCTGGTGCGGGTTTTTCAGCATTTTCACCACCTCTTTCACCTTCGGCCACAGGTTGGTACGGATCGGCACGTTGTAAAACGCACTGCTTTTGGGGTTCACCGTGATCCAGTGTTCGTGCTCGCCTTCGGCCAGCAACATGTCGGCCAGGTGTATGCGGTATTCCAGGCCGCGCACCGTCAGGTCGCTGTCGTTGGGGTTGTCGATGCGAAAGTGCAGGATGAATTTCTGTTCCAGCAACTTGGCGCGCACCACTTCGACTTTCACCAGGTGAACGGCGGGGTCGCGGGCGTCGTCGGTAAACCATGACGCGCAGCCGCCGAGCCCCAGAAACACGAGCAGTGAGAAGACCTGGAATGTGCGCCAATGACCGAGCATGGTTTAACTCCCTTTGCTGCCCAGTCTAGCTTCAGCTGCCGAAATACCCCGCACAGCATTTCTTGAACTTCTGGCCGCTGGCGCACGGGCAGGCGTCGTTGCGGCCCAGCTTCAGTTGCACGGTCGGGTCGATGAAGTACCAGCGCCCGGTGTTCTGCACGAACGACGAGCGCTCGCGGTGGCTGTGCTCGCCCTGACCGTCATGCCAGCGCGCGGTGAACGTGACGAACGCGTGTTCCGGCTGGCCTCCGAGCACTTCCGAACTTTCCACGTCCAGGCCGAGCCAGGTGCTCTGGGCGCTCCAGTCGCTGATCGACTGGCGATCCAGCCCCGCTTGCTGGGCGGGCAGGGTGGTCGCCACCAGATAATCGATAAGACCCAGCACATAGGCGCTGTAGCGCGAGCGCATCAGTGCTTCGGCGCACGGGGCCGGGTGGCCGGCGTGATAGTGACCGCAGCAGGCATCCAGCAGGTTGCCGCTGCCGCAAGGGCAAATGGCTGTACTCATTGCATTACCACCAGTATTTCCCGAAGTTTTCCGGATTGGCCCAGAATCGCGAGTTGAGCCAGTCGGGGACTTGTTTGTAGTCAAGCAGATCGTAGGTGAACAGGGTCAGCACCTGCTCGTCCCGGGCGAAGCGTTCGCTGGCCTGCAGGGCCAGGGAGTAAAAATCGGTTTCCTGCCAGCCACTGGCCGGCAGATCCGCCAGCACCGCGATGCGGCTGGCGTTGAGGTTGCGGATCCCGCCCAACAGATTCAGGCCGTCGCGCTTGGGCAAATGTTCCAGGCAGTCGACCACCAGCGCCAGGTCGAAACGGCGGGCCGCCAGTTCAACCGGTAACGCACCGGGGGCGGCGTGCGCGACGCAGGTGTCCGGGTGCGCTTCCTTAAAGGCAGCCAGCGCCGGGAACTCGCTGGCGCCGATCAGCAGCAGACGTGCCGGGGCGTAGCGGTCGAGCAGGGCGGCCAATGCCTGCTGCGGCGTGCGGGAAGAAATGGCGACGTTCATCGAAGCTCCTCAATCAGAGCGCCAAGACTAGCCTGCCCGGACGCCAAGGCCTAGATCTCTGTCTCGCGGGTTTGCGGCAAATTCGTCGAAGTCCCGTGAACAGGCGCACAAACAGCAATGGCCTATTGCTGGCGGAGATTAAAACTCCGGTCTTTACTCCCTGAATCGGTTCTAAGCCGATCCCTCAGGAGAAAACTAGATGAGCATAGTTCGGACAGCATTACCCTTGGTTCTGCTAACCAGTGTGTTGACTGGTTGCGCAGGTTTGCAGAAAACCGACTGGCCGACCTGTGCGGCAGTCGGTGGTGTCGTCGGTGCGGGTCTCGGTGCGACCGAAAGCTCCGCATGGGCGGGGTATGGCGCGTTACTCGTCGGCGGTACGGCAGCAGCCTATTGCTGGGTTCACGGTGATGGCGATGAAGACGGCGATGGTGTGCCGGACAGTCGCGACAAGTGCCCGGGCACGCCTAAAGGCGTACAGGTCGATGCTGACGGCTGCCCTCCACCAGCCCCTGCGCCAGTGGTCGAAGAAGCTGTAGTGGTCAAGGAAGAAACCATTGTCATCCGCGATGTTCACTTCCAGTTCGACAAGGCCACGCTGACCCCGGCCGACAAACTGGTCCTGGATAAAGTCGCCACGCGCCTGAAACAGGAAACCAGTACCGCTCAACTGACCGTGACCGGCCACACCGACAGCGTCGGCAGCGATGCCTACAACCAGAAACTGTCGGATCGCCGCGCGCACTCGGTGGTCAAGTACCTGGTCGAAAGCGGCGTACCGCAAAGCAGCTTCGTGTCGGTAACCGGTGCCGGTGAAAGCCAGCCGGTGGCAGACAACAAAACTGCGGACGGTCGCGCGCTGAACCGTCGTACCGAAATCAAAATCAACCGCTAGCCCCCTCGCATCCGCGGCTTGTGCAGTCGCGGATGCGGGTCTTTACTCCTGTGTAACCGGTATGGGCCGGTGACACAGGAGCTTTAACGATGAGTGTTCTTACAAGGTCCGTCTTGCCGGTTCTGCTGCTGGGCAGCCTGTTGACCGGTTGCGCCACCCACAGCGATGGCACCGCTCCCCTCAATCAACGTACCTGGCCGATCTGCAGCCTTATTGGCGGACTGGTCGGCGGCGGTCTCGGCGCGCTCGAAAGTGGCGGCTGGGCCGGCGGTGGCGCTGCGCTGGGGATCCTCACCGGCGGATTGATCTGCTATGCCCAGGATGGCGATGAAGACGACGACGGCGTATTCGATCGCCGCGACCGTTGCCCCGATACCCCGGCCAATACCCCGGTCGACCACCGTGGCTGTCCGTTGCCGCAATACCCAGTCACCGAGAAACCCGCCGAACCGGCCCCGCAAACCGAAGTCATCACCCTCAACGATGCCGGCAACGTGCTGTTCGACTTCGACAAGTCCGATCTGAAACCGGCCGCGAAAAGTCAGCTGGACACGTTGATGGACAAACTGCGCAATGCCGACGTGGTGAGCATCAAGGTCATTGGTCACACCGACAGCAAGGGTTCGGATGCCTACAACCAGGCACTTTCGGAACGTCGTGCCAGCAGCGTGGCGGAGTATTTGCTGAGCCAGGGCCTGGCGCCGAACAAACTCACCAGTGAAGGGCGCGGCGAAAGTGAACCGGTCGCCGATAACAATACGGACGAAGGGCGTGCGCAGAACCGTCGGGTGGAACTGCACATCAATCGTTAGGATGAGTCTGTAGTCCGCAGGCTAGAGCTGTCGGTCGATGAACGTCATCGAACCGGCAGCCATCCGGCGGCGGTGCGGTTTTTTTCATTTTTCCCTCTGGCTTATCCCCTGCAGAAGCCGTTACTGTGCGCCCAAAGAATAATTCGCAACACGGGGGAGCGTATGAAGGTGTTCTGTGGGCTGGGGCGATTGTTGACCCTGCTGTTCTGCTGCGTGGTGCTGGCCAATCAGCTGGTGCCGTTTGTTCATCCGCTGCACCTGCTGGTCAATCTGGCGGGCGGTCTGCTGCTGGCGATCCACGTACTCGAAGTGCTGCTGTGCAACCGCAGTCTCAAGGGGCGTCCGCACCCTTGGCGTGATCGTGGCCGCATCCTGTTGTTCGGCGTTTTCCACCTGCAAACTATTCCGGCCCCGGCCGCTCCGGAGGCTTCCCATGCGTAAACTCTGCCTGCTCGCTGCATTCATCAGTCCCTTGGCCTGCGCCCAGGTGGTCAGCGTCGAAACCAACTCGCTGATGCGTCTGCCGAACACCGCCAGCACTCTGCAACTGGAGAAACTGGTGGTCGCCGATTACGGCACTCTGCTGATTCCTTCGAACGTGACCGAGCTGAGTGTCGGCGAATTGCAGCTGGGCCACGAAGCGCGCATCGCCATCGTGCCGGGCGAACAGGCGCTGGATCTGAAAGTCATCCGCGCCGAGCTTGCCGAAGGCAGCCGGATCACCGCCCGTGGCGCGCCTGGAACGTATGAAAAAGCCGCCCGCGCCGGGCGCAATCTGAATCTGCAATTCAAGGCGTTGAATGCGCCGAAACTGGTGGTCGATGCCCGAGGCGGCACCGGTGCGCCGGGTTTTGTCGGGCTCGATGGCGCCAACGGTCAGGAGCCGGGTTGCACCTGGGGTCAGGCGGGACACGGTTTTGATGGCAGCAACGGCAGCGATGGTCAGCCGGGTGCACCGGGCGCACTGGTGCGTCTTGAAGTGCCGCGCGAGTTTCCGGCCGAACTGATCAAGGTTGAAGTTGCCGGCGGTGCCGGTGGCCCGGCCGGTCCTGGCGGCAAGCCGGGGGCGGGTGGCAAGTCCAAGGGCTGCCTGGTCTATCGCGCCGATGGCGGCAAGAGTGGCAAGCCGGGGGCCGACGGTCAGCCGGGGCCTGCGGGTGCGGCGGGGTCTGTCACTGTACAGCGCCTGTAATCGTTTGTTTGATCGTTCCCACGCTCTGCGTGGGAATGTAGCCCGTGACGCTCCGCGTCACTGGACGCGGAGCGTCCCTTGAGGCATTCCCACGCGGAGCGTGGGAACGATCAGGTAAAACGCGCTTGTCAGAACGAGGGCCGCGCAGCGGCCAACGCCACCAGCACCACCCCGACCAGCAGATTGAAACCCACCACCTTGCGAATCCGCCCCAGCACTGCCGCACCCGCCGGCCAGTCCTTCGCCTGCACCGCCGTGCGCAATTCAGGCAGCATCAACGCCTGAATCCGGATGAACAGCGCGGTCATCACCACATACAGCCCCATCATCACCTGCACATAACGCGGCGCGTTATCGAAGGCGATGTGTTGCAGATGCAGCATGCCCACCCCGGTGACCGGCAGCAGAATCACCGCCCCCCATACCCAACGAAAAAAACCTTGAAACACTTCCACCCAGAGCGTCAGGCGCCCGGGACCGTCCAGTGCCTTCATCGCCGCAGGGCGCAGCACCATCCAGGCGAAAAACATGCCGCCGACCCACACCAGTGCGGCCAGTACATGGATGGGGTAAACGAGGCTAAAAGGTGTCATTGGGGTACTCCGATCTGCGCAGGATTGATTAGCGGGGTATGATAGCGGCCGATCCGAACCACTGAAAATTTATCCAGCGTTTTTTGCGCCCGACACTCAATGATCAGCACTGAACTCAAAACCACGATCCAGGGCGCCTACTCGCGTTTTCTAGAGGCCAAGAGCCTCAAACCGCGTTACGGCCAGCGCCTGATGATCGCTGAAGTCGCCAAAGTCCTCGGGGATATCGACACCGACGACGAAGGCCGGCGCAGTGGCGACCCCGCGATTGTCGCGGTGGAAGCCGGCACCGGTACCGGCAAGACCGTGGCCTACAGCCTGGCGGCGATCCCGACCGCCAAACTGGCCGGCAAGCGCCTGGTGATCGCCACCGCGACCGTCGCCCTGCAAGAGCAGATCGTCTACAAGGACTTGCCCGACCTGATGCGCAACAGCGGGCTGAACTTCAGCTTTGCGCTGGCCAAGGGCCGTGGCCGCTACATGTGCCTTTCCAAGCTCGACATGCTGTTGCAGGAAGGCCACGCGCAGACTGCCACCGCGCAGCTGTTCGAAGAAGAAGGCTTCAAGATCGAGGTCGATGAAGCCAGCCAGAAGCTGTTCACCAGCATGATCGAGAAGCTCGCCGGCAATAAATGGGACGGCGACCGCGACAGCTGGCCCAACGCGCTGGAAGACGCCGACTGGGCGCGCCTGACCACCGATCACAGCCAGTGCACCAACCGTCATTGCCCGAACTTCGGCCAGTGCGCCTTCTACAAGGCCCGCGAAGGCATGGGCAAGGTCGACGTGATCGTCACCAACCACGACATGGTACTGGCCGACCTGGCGCTGGGCGGCGGGGCAGTCTTGCCCGATCCGCGCGACACCATCTATGTGTTCGACGAAGGTCATCACCTGCCGGACAAGGCCATCGGCCACTTCGCCCATTACACGCGCCTGCGTTCCACCGCCGACTGGCTGGAAACCACCGCCAAGAACCTCACCAAACTGCTGGCCCAGCACCCGTTGCCGGGCGATCTCGGCAAGCTGATCGAGCAGGTGCCGGAGCTGGCGCGGGAGATCAAGACCCAGCAGCAATTCATGTTCACCGCCTGCGAACAGATCGCCGATTTCAAACCCGGTGAAGACGTCGAAGGCCGCGAGCGCCCGCGTCATCGCTTCATCGGCGGGGTGATTCCCGAGCACATGCGCGAGATGGGGATCGAGCTGAAAAAAGGCTTCTCCCGCCTCAACGACCTGTTCACCCGCCTGACCGATTTGCTCAAGGAAGGCATGGACGGCGAGGTCAACATCGGCATCGCCAGCAACCAGGCCGAAGAGTGGTATCCACTGTTCGGCAGCCTGTTGTCCCGTGCTTCCGGCAACTGGGAGCTGTGGACCGCGTTCACCGCCGAAGACCCGGAAGACAACCCGCCGATGGCCCGCTGGCTGACCCTGGCCGAAAGCGGTTCTCTGTTCGACATCGAGGTCAACGCCAGCCCGATCCTCGCCGCCGAAACCCTGCGCCGCAGCCTGTGGAACGTGGCCTATGGCTGTCTGGTGACCTCCGCGACCTTGACCGCCCTCGGCACGTTCGACCGTTTCCGCATGCGTGCTGGTCTGCCGAAAAAAGCTGTCACCGCCGTAGTGCCCAGCCCGTTCCATCACGCCGACGCGGGTGTATTGCGGGTGCCGGACCTGAAAGCCGACCCGCGCGATGCCGCCGCCCACACCGCTGCGATCATCCGCGATCTGCCGGAACTGGTCGAAGGCTCGCGCGGCAGTCTGGTGCTGTTCTCGTCGCGCAAACAGATGCAGGACGTGTTCGACGGCCTCGACCGCGATTGGCGCAAGCAAGTGTTCATTCAAGGCAACCTGTCGAAACAGGAAACCCTGAACAAGCACAAGGCGCGGGTCGATGGCGGTGATTCCAGCGTGCTGTTCGGCCTCGCCAGTTTCGCCGAGGGCGTGGACTTGCCCGGCGCCTACTGCGAACACGTGGTGATCGCCAAGATCCCGTTCTCGGTGCCGGACGATCCGGTCGAAGCCGCATTGTCGGAATGGATCGAAGCCCGGGGCGGCAATCCGTTCATGGAAATCTCGGTGCCCGACGCCTCGCTAAAGCTGGTCCAGGCCTGCGGCCGTCTGCTGCGCACCGAAGAAGACCGCGGCACTATCACCTTGCTGGATCGGCGGCTGGTCACCCAGCGCTACGGCAAGGCGATCCTCAATGCGTTGCCTCCTTTCCGTCGTGAAATATCCTGAGACATCGGTGGGCAGTTTTGCCCGCCGCGCTGTCTATCTCTCTGCTATTGCTTTTCCATTGGCCCTCGTGGGTCGTTAGGGAGAAATCCGTTCTCATGATTCGTCGTTCGTTGCCTGCCATTTTTGCCCTGGTTTTCGCTGCGCCTTTATTCGCGGCACCTGCCGGCCAGCAGACCCTGTTCAACTTTGTCCGCCCCGCCGATGTGGTGAAAGTGGCGACCGAAAACGCTGACTTGCCGCAAGCCAACGCCGAACAGACCCCGGAAGGTGAAGTGCTGCGCCGGGTGACGTTCAATCCGACGGCCCGTCCGACCTTGCGTCTGTCCCCGCAGACGGGTGCCTGGGACTGGTCGCAGTCCGGCATGATGAGCCTGCGCATCCAGAGCGCGATGAACTGGGCCGTGACCGTCTACGTACAAATCCAGAGCAACGACGGCAAGACTCTGGTCAGCCGCGTTGACCTGCCGGCGGGCCCGGCGCAGACATTGCTCGTGCCGTTGACCGCGACCTCGCCACTGAGCCAGGGCATGAAAGCCGGGCCGGTGATGCCAATGACGATCGATGGGCAGCGCATCCTGCTGGCCAGCAGCAGCGGTGAGCTGGATCGCAGCCAGGTGGTTTCGGTCAGCCTGTCGATGGATCAGCCGAAAGCCGCGCAAAGTCTGCTGCTTGAGCGCTTTGGCGTACAGGACGAGGGCGAGGTGATCAAATCCGCCTACGGCAATCTGGTGGATGCCTATGGCCAGTCGACTCGCGGCAAGTGGCCGGAAAAAGTCGCCAATGACGAGCAACTGAAATCCGCTGCCGCCAAAGAACAGCAACAACTGAACACCTGGCTGGCCGAGCGCGAAAAGTCGTCGCTGGACAAGTTCGGCGGCTGGAGCAAAGGCCCGGCGTTCAAGGCCAGCGGTTTCTTCCGCACCGAAAAACGTGACGGCCGCTGGTATCTGGTGACGCCCGAGGGCCATCCGTTCTATTCCCTCGGTGTGAACACGGTCAGCCCGGAGGTCAACCAGACCTACGTGGCCGGCCGCGAGTACATGTTCGAATCCCTGCCAAAACCGGGAGAGCCGCTGGCCAGCCACTTCGGCGAAGGCGACAACCGTGGCGGCAACGGTGTCGATCAGGGTCGTGGCTACAACTTCGGTCGCTGGTACGACTTCTACGGCGCCAACCTTCAGCGTCTGTATGGCGAGCCATGCACCCCGGACAGCGGCAACAAGGCCGGAGTGGCCGAAGCCGCCAAGGCCGGGGCTGTCGAAGAAGCCGCGACCAATGCCAGTGCACCGGTCGCCGCCTCCGAGCAGCCGAAAGCCGGGGTCGCCGAGTCGGCAGCCACCAGCGGGCAAAGCGTTGCGAAGCCGTGCACGAACACGGTCGACGAGCAAAAGTGGGCCAGCCACACCCTTGATCGTCTGCAAGCCTGGGGCTTCAACACGGTCGGTAACTGGAGCGCGCCTGTCCTCGGTGACGCCGAGCGCATGCCGTACACCTTGCCGCTGTCGATTGTCGGCGATTACACCAGCATCAGCACCGGCACCGACTGGTGGGGCGGCATGCCTGACCCGTTCGATCCGCGTTTCGCCATGGCCACCGAACGCGCCGTGGCGATTGCCGCCCGTGATCATCGCGATGATCCGTGGCTGATCGGCTACTTCGCCGACAACGAGCTGGCCTGGGCCGGCCCCGGTGATGATCCGAAATCCCGTTACGCGCTGGCCTACGGCACCTTGAAAATGACCACCGACGTTCCGGCCAAGCGCGCGTTCCTCAAGCAGTTACGCGACAAGTACCGCAATCAGGCGGGGCTGTCGAAGGCCTGGGGCATTGATCTGCCGGCATGGGAGTTGATGGAAGACCCGGGTTTCGAAGCGCCGCTGCCGAATCCGGAGCATCCGGAAATCGAGGCCGACTTCAAATACTTCCAGAAGGTGTTCGCCGACACCTACTTCAAGACCATTTCCGACTCGCTGAAATGGCACGCGCCGAACCAGTTGCTGCTTGGCGGCCGTTTTGCCACCAGCACCCCGGAAGCCGTGGCGTCCTGCGCCCAGTATTGCGACGTGCTGAGCTTCAACATGTACACCCTGCAACCGCAGGACGGTTATGACTTCGCCGCGCTGCGCAGCCTCGACAAACCGGTGCTGATTACCGAATTCAACTTCGGTTCGACCGATCGCGGTCCGTTCTGGGGCGGCGTGACCCCGTTGAGCAAGGAAGAAGACCGCGGCCCGGCCTATGCCAACTTCCTCAAGCAGGCGATGAGCGAGCCGTCGATTGTCGGCGTGCACTGGTTCCAGTATCTGGATCAACCGGTGACCGGGCGTCTGCTCGATGGCGAAAACGGCCACTTTGGTCTGGTTGGCGTCACCGATCTGCCGTTCCAGGGTTTTGTCGAAGCGGTACGCAAGAGCAATCTGGCGACCGTCGATCAGTTGAACAAAGAGACGCAGAAAGCGGCTGCCGCAGCGGACAAGACCGGCCACGAAGCCGAAGGCGGCCGCAAGGCAGACGCCGGCAAAGGCCCGGGGCAGGGGGCTGGCCATACCGGCGGGCATTCGGGCAACGGTCACTGATCGTTACGAAACCTGAAGACCGCCCGGCCCGCAGCGGTTCCCAAAACCCTCACGGGCTGGAACAATGCGGGCCACTTTGTAGAGCGTTTTCGCGGGGGAGTTGCGGGTGCAGATTCAGGGACATTACGAGCTTCAATTCGAAGCGGTGCGCGAAGCTTTCGCCGCACTGTTCGACGATCCCCAGGAACGCGGCGCCGCGTTGTGCATCCGGGTCGGCGGGGAAACCGTCCTCGACCTCTGGTCCGGCACCGCCGACAAGGACGGCGCCGAGGCCTGGCACAGCGACACCATCGCCAACCTGTTCTCCTGCACCAAGACCTTCACCGCCGTCACCGCGCTGCAACTGGTTGCCGAAGGCAAGTTGCAGCTCGATGCGCCGGTCGCCCGTTACTGGCCGGAATTCGCCGCCGCCGGCAAGGAATTCGTCACCCTGCGCCAACTACTTTGCCATCAGGCCGGTCTGCCGGCCCTGCGCGAGTTGCTGGCGCCGGAAGCGCTGTATGACTGGCAAACTATGGTCGACGCCCTCGCGGCCGAAGCACCGTGGTGGACGCCGGGCACCGGTCATGGCTATGCCGCGATCACCTACGGCTGGCTGATCGGCGAATTGCTGCGGCGCGCCGACGGTCGCGGGCCGGGGGAATCGATTGTGGCGCGGGTTGCCAAACCGCTGGGGCTGGATTTCCATGTCGGTCTGGCCGACGAAGAGTTTCATCGCGTGGCGCACATTGCGCGGGGCAAGGGCAACACCGGTGACGCCGCTGCCCAGCGCCTGCTGCAAGTGACCATGCGCGAGCCGACGGCCATGACCACCCGGGCCTTCACCAATCCCCCGTCGGTGCTCACCAGCACCAACAAGCCGGAGTGGCGCCGCATGCAGCAACCGGCAGCCAACGGCCACGGCAATGCACGCAGCCTGGCCGGGTTTTACGCTGGTCTGCTCGACGGCAGCCTGCTGGAAAGCGAAATGCTCGAAGAACTGACCCGCGAACACAGCCTCGGCGAGGACAAGACCTTGCTGACCCGCACCCGTTTCGGTCTCGGTTGCATGCTCGATCAACCCGACGTGCCGAACGCCACTTACGGCCTCGGCCCGCGTGCATTCGGCCATCCGGGTGCGGGCGGTTCCATCGGTTTTGCTGATCCGGAGCACGATGTGGCCTTCGGATTTGTGACAAATACCCTGGGGCCGTACGTCTTGATGGATCCGCGCGCGCAGAAGCTGGCGCGGGTACTTGCCACTTGTCTGTAAAGCATCGTCCGAGGTTCCAGGGCCGGAACCTCATGGCGAATATCGTTTCAAAGCGTCTGTTTATCCGGGCGAAAGTCCTCTGATTGTTCACTACTTCTTTTTGTGGGTTTCCAATGTCGTCCAAACAAACTCTCGCCCTGGCCCTGTGTTTCGCAATCACCGGTTGTGCACAGACTCCGAAGAACGATGCCGATGGCGGCAGCTGGTGGCCGTTCGGTTCTTCCGACAAAGTCGCAGCCAAGGAGCCGGCTCCGGCGCCTGCGCCGTTGAAACCGGCCGCTACCGCGCCTGTGGCCAAGGCCGAGAGCAGCAGCCCGTGGTACTGGCCGTTTGGCTCGGACGACTCGGCGGCCAAGGCTGAAGTGAAAGCTGAAGCCAAACCCGAAGCCAAGCCGGTCGAAGTTGCCAAGGCCGAGGCCGACAAGGGTGGCAAATGGTGGTGGCCGTTCGGCGGCAAGGAGCAGGACACGGCCAAAGTCGTGCCGATGCCCGACCCGAAAGTGACTCAGGCCTGGCTGGATGACTACGAGCCGCGCCTGCGCACCGCGATCAAGGACAGCAACCTGCAACTCGAGCGCCGTGAAAACGTGCTGGTCGTGACCGCGCCGGTGGAAGGCTCGTTCAACCCGGATCGGCCGGCGATGCTGCTGCCAGTGACCCTCGGCCCGTTCACCCGTGTGGCGAAAATCCTTGAAGCCGACCCGAAAACCGCCGTGCTGGTACTCGGTCACAGCGACACCACCGGCGCCGCTCCGGCCAACGTCAAGTTGAGCCAGGAACGCGCCCAGGCCGTGGCGGCGATTTTCCGCCTCAGCGGTCTGCAGCGTGATCGCCTGATGCTGCGCGGCATGGGTTCCGAAGCGCCGCGTGCCGCCAACGACAGCGTTGAAGGCCGTGCCCTGAACCGTCGTGTCGAACTGCTGGTGACGCCGCAGAACACCATGGTCGCGCTACTGAGCAAGTACAACATGCCGGCACCGAAGCCAGTGACCATGGTCGCTGCCCAGGACGTCAAGCCTGCCGCCAAACCGGTAACCCCGGCGCCGGCTGCTAAGAAAGCCGCTGTACCGGCCACCAAAAAGGCACCGGCCAAGAAAGCTGCTGCCAAGGCTCCAGCGAAGAAGGCCCCGGCCAAGGCTCCGGCGAAAAAGACCGCGCCCGCCAAAGCCGCCGCAACCGACAAGAAAGTCGCTGCGACCGATACCACCAAAAAGTGATCCGCTAACGAAAAGGAATGCGCCGTGACCCAGTCTCTGGCAGATATGCGTCGTGATTACACCCGGGACGGCCTGACCGAGGCGCAAGCCCCGGCCGAGCCCTTTGCGTTGTTTCACCAGTGGTTTGCCGAAGCGGTGAAAACCGAACAGGCGCCAGTGGAAGCCAACGCGATGACCCTGGCCACGGTGGATGCGGACGGCCGTCCGCATTGCCGCATTCTGCTGCTCAAAGGGCTGGACGAGCAGGGCTTCACCTTCTTCACCAACTACGAAAGTGCCAAGGGCCAGCATCTGGCGGCGAACCCGTTCGCTGCCATGACGTTCTTCTGGCCGACCCTGGAGCGCCAGGTACGGATCGAAGGGCGGGTGGTGAAGGTCACGCCTGAAGAGTCCGACGCTTACTATCAGGTGCGACCGCTGGGCAGCCGTCTCGGCGCTTGGGCCTCACCGCAGAGCCGGGTGATCAACGGCCGGGGTGAACTGGAAGATTTGCTGAAAGCCACCGAACAGCGCTTCACCGACACTCAGCCCGATTGTCCGGAACACTGGGGAGGCTACCGTTTGCACCCCGAGCGCATCGAGTTCTGGCAGGGTCGCGCGAGCCGTCTGCACGATCGCCTCAACTACCGTGTGCAGGGCGCCGACTGGATTCTTGAACGTCTGGCACCCTAAGCAGTCTACCGAGCGGGATAGCCTGCCGCAGCGGCCTCAAGCCACTTCGTCAGGTCCCGGCGCTTGATCTTCTGCGCCTGAGCCTGCTTCAGCCGTTCGAGCATGAAGGCGCGTTTGCCTTCGTCCTTGCCGGCCAGTGACAGGGCCAGATCGCGATCCATCCAGCGTTTGATCCGCACATACAGCCACCAGTGGAAGTACAGACCGGCGGCGGTGGTGACGACAATGATGAAGTAATCCATGGAAATCCTTGGGTCGGCGGCGCAGGAAACGGATTTTGGCGCTACTGTTGGGTGAGTTCGCGGGTGCCTGTACCGGGCCTGAATGAAAGCAACTTTATCCGGGCGACGCCGTGACAGGCGTCAAGCTGCGGAGTTTAATGAATACCTGTCCTTTGGAGTTGATGCTATGCGTAAGTCTGTTCTGCTGGTTGCTTCCTTTTCCACGATGGCGATGTTGCTGACCGGCTGCCAGTCGAGCCTGACCGGTGACTCCTACTCCCGTGACGAAGCGCGTCGCGTGCAGACGATTCGCATGGGCACCATCGAATCCCTGCGTCCGGTGAAAATCGAAGGCACCAAGACCCCGATCGGCGGCCTCGCCGGTGCAGCGGTGGGCGGTGTCGGCGGCAGCGCCATCGGCGGCGGCAAAGGCAGCATCGTTGCAGCCGTTATCGGTGCCGTGGCCGGCGGCCTGATCGGTTCGGCCACTGAAGAAGGCCTGACCCGCACTCAAGGCGTTGAAATCACCGTGCGCGAAGACGACGGCAGCATGCGCGCCTATGTGCAGCAAGTGCAGGAGAATGAAGTGTTCCGCGTGGGTGAGCGGGTGCGGATTTCGACTGTTGGCGGGACCAGCCGCGTTTCGCACTAAGCGCAAACGAGCGGTAAAAGAAAACCCCGATCAGGTGACTGGTCGGGGTTTTTTATTGGTTTCCGGCATCAACGAAGCAGGAAAATCGTGGTTGCAGGACGCGTCTCTGAATACGTGGGGATTGTTCGCTACGGCTATCGCAGCGCGGTGTTCTTTCTGCTCGCCGCCAACGTCACCGCATAACCAATCAATGCCGCAAACACTGAACCTGTGAGAATGCCCATCCGGTCCATCCCGGCGTATTCACTGGCGCCCGGCACGAAGGCGAGGGAGCCGACAAACAGGCTCATGGTGAAGCCGATCCCGCAGAGGATCGCCACGCCCAACACTTGGCCCCAATTGGCGCCTTGGGGCAGGGCGGCGATGCCGGTCTTGACGGCGAGCCAGGTCAGGCCGAACACGCCGATGGTCTTGCCCAGCAGCAGGCCGACGGCGATGCCCATCGGCACGTGGTGGGTGAAGCTTTCGGCGGTTACGCCGGTCAGCGACAGGCCGGCGTTGGCGAAGGCGAACAGCGGCAGAATGCCGTAGGCGACCCATGGGTGCAGCGCGTGTTCGAGGGCCAGCAGTGGCGAAGGCTCGGCGTTTTTGGTGCGAAGCGGGATGCAGAACGCCAGGGTCACGCCGGCCAGCGTCGCGTGGACGCCGCTCTTGAGCACGCAGACCCAGAGGATCAGACCAATGATCATGTACGGCCCGAGCTTGACCACGCCGAGCCGGTTCATCGCCACCAGCGCCGCGATGCACGCCGCCGCGAGGCCCAGCGACAGGGTCGAGAGCTCGCCGGAATAGAAGATCGCGATAATCACGATGGCACCGAGGTCATCGATGATCGCCAATGTCATCAGGAACAGCTTCAGCGACACCGGTACGCGCTTGCCGAGCAAGGCCAGTACGCCGAGGGCGAAGGCGATGTCGGTGGCGGTCGGAATCGCCCAGCCGTCGAGGGCGGCGGGGTTGTCACGATTGAGGAACCAGTAGATCAGCGCCGGCACCAGCATGCCGCCGATGGCCGCCGCACCGGGCAGGACGATCTGCGACGGTTTCGACAACTGGCCGTCGAGCACTTCGCGCTTCACTTCCAGGCCGATCAGCAGGAAAAACAGCGCCATCAGGCCGTCGTTGATCCACAGCAGCAGTGGCTTGGCGATCTTCAACGCGCCGATCTGCGCCACCACCGGGGTATCGAGCAGGCCGCTGTACAACCACGACAGCGGCGAGTTGTTGATGATTAGAGCCAGGATGGCCGCGGCGATCAGTAACAGACCGCTGGCAGCTTCCAACTGAAAGAAACGCGTGAAAGTGCTACGCAGAGGCAAGGTCGCTCTCCATCGATAAAGTCAAAAGGTGGCACACCCTAACCCGTACCGTTAGTTGTTAAAACAAAAGTTATATTCTTTTTTGTTATATGCGGTTACAGAGCGCCAGGCCGACGTGCAGCAGAGCCTAGCAGTTGCCCAAGGGATTGAAGCTCAGCTGTATCTGTCGGTGCCGTGGGATTTTTCCTAAGCTTGGGGGCTGAGCCTGTGAAGGCACTTCTGCCCGATTCAACGAGATCAACAGCCATGAGCGACAACCGACAGTGGGCCCGCGAAGCCATCCGGATCATCGAAGCGGACTTCCAGCGCAGCGCCGACACCCACCTGATCCCCTTGCCGCTGCCGGGGTTCCCGGGCATCGAGTTGTATTTCAAGGACGAGTCCAGCCACCCGACCGGCAGCCTTAAGCATCGGCTGGCGCGTTCGCTGTTTCTCTACGCCTTGTGTAACGGCTGGCTCAAACCCGGCGCGCCGGTGATCGAGGCGTCCAGCGGTTCGACGGCGATTTCCGAGGCGTACTTCGCGCGGATGCTCGGCCTGCCGTTCATTGCGGTGATGCCGGCGACCACTTCCAAGGAGAAGATCGCGCAGATCGCGTTCTACGGTGGCCAGAGTCATCTGGTGGACGATCCGACCCAGATCTACGCCGAATCCGAACGCCTGGCCCGCGAGCACGACGGTCACTTCATCGACCAGTTCACCTACGCCGAACGCGCCACCGACTGGCGTGCGAACAACAACATCGCCGAGTCGATCTTCCAGCAGATGCGCTACGAGCAGCATCCATGCCCGGCCTGGCTGATTTCCAGCCCCGGCACCGGCGGCACCACCGCGACCCTCGGTCGTTACGTGCGTTATCGCCAGCACTGCACCCGCGTGCTGTGCGCCGATGCCGAGCGTTCGGTGTTCTTCGACTTTTACCAGACCGGCGACGCCAGTTTGCGTCTGGACCACGGTTCGCGGATCGAAGGCATCGGCCGGCCACGGGTGGAGGCGTCTTTCCTGCCCAAGGTGATCGATGCGATGGTCAAGGTGCCGGATGCGTTGTCGCTGGCGGCCATGCATTATCTGGCGCAGCGTCTGGGGCGGCATGTGGGCGGGTCGAGCGGGACCAACCTGATCGGCGCGCTGATGGCGGCGCAGCAGATGAAAGCGGCGGGGGAGTCGGGCTCGATCGTGGCGATCCTGTGCGATGGCGGCGAGCGCTATGCGGACACCTACTACGATCAGGCGTGGCTCAAGGCGCAGGGCTATGAGCTGGATGGATTGATAGCGGCTGTGGCGGCGAGTGCCGAACGGGGTGAGGCGCTGCCGGCCTCGGTTCTGCGCGCCAATATCTGACGCCGAAAACGACTGTGGGAGCGAATTCGCTCCCACAGTTTTTTGCAGTGTTTCAGGTCGTGCAGATCAGTCTTTCAGACCGAGAATGTCACGCGCCACTGCTTCCGCAATCCGAATCCCGTCAACACCCGCCGACAGAATCCCGCCCGCATAACCCGCGCCTTCACCGGCCGGGAACAGACCTTTGACGTTCATGCTCTGCAGCGTCTCGTTACGCGTGATGCGCAACGGCGAAGAGGTGCGGGTCTCGATCCCGGTCAGCACGGCGTCGTGCAGCGAGTAACCGCGAATCTGCTTCTCGAACGCCGGCAACGCTTCACGAATCGCTTCGATGGCAAAGTCCGGCAGGGCCAGGGCCAGATCGCCCAGCGCTACACCGGGTTTGTACGACGGCTCGACTTCGCCCAGTTCGGTCGAAGGAATGTCGTTGATGAAGTCGCCAACCAGTTGCGCCGGCGCCTTGTAGTCGCTGCCGCCGAGGATGAACGCGTGGGACTCCAGACGTTCCTGCAACTCGATCCCGGCCAGCGGGCCGCCCGGATAATCGACTTCCGGGGTGATGCCGACGACGATGCCGGAGTTGGCGTTGCGCTCGTTACGCGAGTACTGGCTCATACCGTTGGTGACCACACGGTTCGGCTCGGAAGTCGCCGCCACCACGGTGCCGCCCGGGCACATGCAGAAACTGTAGACCGAACGGCCGTTCTTGGCGTGGTGCACCAGTTTGTAGTCGGCAGCGCCGAGTTTCGGGTGACCAGCGTATTTGCCCAGACGCGCGCGGTCGATCAGCGATTGCGGGTGCTCGATCCGGAAGCCCACCGAGAACGGCTTGGCTTCCATGAACACGCCACGGCTGTGGAGCATGCGGAAGGTGTCGCGGGCACTGTGGCCGAGGGCCAGGACCACGTGTTTCGAATGCAGGGTTTCGCCGCTGGCCAGCTCGACGCCGACCAGTTGGCCGTCTTCGATCAGCACGTCGGTGACGCGCTCCTGGAAGCGTACTTCGCCACCCAGTGCGCGAATCTCTTCACGCATGGTCTCGACCATGCCGGTCAGACGGAACGTACCGATGTGCGGCTTGCTGACGTAGAGGATTTCTTCCGGCGCGCCGGCCTTCACGAATTCGTGCAGCACCTTGCGGCCGAGGAATTTCGGGTCCTTGATCTGGCTGTACAGCTTGCCGTCGGAGAACGTGCCCGCGCCGCCTTCGCCAAACTGCACGTTGGACTCTGGGTTGAGCACGCTTTTGCGCCACAGGCCCCAGGTGTCCTTGGTGCGCTGGCGTACTTCGGTGCCGCGTTCGAGGATGATCGGCTTGAAGCCCATCTGTGCCAGCAGCAGGCCGGCGAAGATCCCGCAAGGGCCAAAACCGACCACGATCGGGCGCTGGCTCAGGTCGCTCGGCGCCTGGCCGACGAATTTGTAGCTGACATCCGGCGCCACGTTGACGTTACGGTCGTCGGCGAACTTGCCCAGCACTTTGGCCTCGTCGCGCACTTCGAGGTCGATGGTGTAGATGAAGCACAGTTCGGAGGACTTTTTGCGCGCATCGTAGCTGCGCTTGAACAAGGTGAAATCGAGCAGGTCATCGCTGGCAATGCCCAGGCGTTGCACGATGGCAGCGCGCAGGTCTTCGTCGGGATGGTCGATCGGCAGCTTGAGTTCAGTGATTCGTAACATGACAGGATCCGGTTCGCGGGGCGCACAACTGCGCCAGGGCGTTTGAAGGCGGCGATTATAAGCCGCATCGGCCGGATCCCGTGAGGGTAAAACGATCAGTCGTTACGCGAACCGCCGAAATACCCGCAACCGCGCTGTACGTTGCCATCGATACGCAACTCGGCGCTCATGTGCTGCACGCTGCCGGTGCTGCTGTCGACGCAGCGCTGCGGTGCCACCCACAGTTCGATACGCTGGTTGTTGGCTTCGCTGCTGAGGTTGAAACGACCGTCGCCCAGTTGCTCTTCGACGTAGGGCACGGCGAGCGGTGGCTGACCTTCGCGGTCGATGACCAGGCCCTTGCCGCTGACTTTTACGTTCCATTCCGGGCCATGGCCGGCGGCGCGCAGGATCAGCTGTTTGAAGTTGGGATCGTCGCAGGCGGTGCCGGAGCGTTCGACACGGTACAACTGGGTCAGGTCGAGGCGGTCGCCGGCGATCTTGCCGCGCACGTCGGCAAACAGCTTGCCCTGTTGATCGGCCAACGTAGCGGCCTCTTGCAGGACGCTGGTGCCGCCGATGTCATTGACCACGTACTGGCGCTGCTCGCCGCAGGCCTGGAACACCAGTTTGCCGTCGGCAGCGGTCAGTTGCCCCTGCATCCGCGTCTGGCCGACGTGGGAGGCGCTTTCCCGCGCACCATCGAACAATTGGCATGCGGCAAACAACGGGAGCAGGGCAACAACGATCAGGGAACGGGCAACACGCATCTTTGGCTCTCCAGACAAGTGCCGCCACGTTACGCAGGCTGACCGTTCATCACAAGGGTTTAGCCCACGTGAAATGTCTGACCTGTCTGCAAGCCTTCGACACTTTTGGCGTAGGCCAATGCCACATCCGCCGCAGGAACCGGCTTGTAGCCACGGAAGTACGGGGCATAGCTGCCCATGGCTTCGACCAGCACGGTCGGGCTGATCGAGTTCACGCGCAGACCGCGTGGCAGCTCGATGGCGGCGGCGCGGACGAAGCTGTCCAGCGCGCCGTTGACCAGTGCAGCCGAGGCGCCGCTGCGGATCGGATCGTGGCTGAGCACGCCGGTGGTGAAGGTGAACGACGCGCCGTCGTTGGCGAATTCACGGCCGATCAGCAGCAGATTGACCTGGCCCATCAACTTGTCTTTCAGCCCGAGGGCGAAGCTGTCTTCGGTCATTTCACCCAGTGGGGCGAAGGTCACGTTGCCGGCGGCGCAGACCAGCGCGTCGAACTTGCCGGTCTGTTCGAACAGCTTGCGGATCGATGCGCTGTCGCTGATATCCACCTGGAAATCGCCGCTGCTGCGACCGATACGAATGACTTCATGACGCTGCGACAGCTCTTTGTCCACGGCCGAACCGATGGTGCCGCCCGCGCCGATCAACAGAATTTTCATCGTGATTGCCTCAAGTGATTGAACGAGGTTTCAGTCTAGAGTGGTTTTTTCTGCGGATAAGCGCACTAATGGGCAACTTTTGGTTTTCAAATGGAAACAATCCATGAGCGAGATGGATGATCTGGCGGCGTTCGCAGTGTTGATCGAAGCCGGAAGTTTTACCTTGGCGGCGCAGCAACTGGGGTGCAGCAAGGGGCAATTGTCCAAGCGCATCAGTCAGCTTGAGGCGCGGTTTTCGGTGGTGTTGCTTCAGCGCACCACACGTCGGCTGAGCCTGACGGCGGCCGGTGCGGCGTTGTTGCCGCAGGCTCAGGCGCTTGTAGTCCAGGTGGAGCGAGCCCGTCAGGCCTTGGCGCGATTGAAGGACGACATGGCAGGTCCCGTGCGTATGACGGTTCCGGTGTCGCTGGGGGAAACTTTCTTCGACGGCCTGCTGCTGGACTTTTCACAGAAATATCCCGAGGTGCAGATCGAACTGGAGCTGAATAACAGCTACCGCGACCTGTCCCGCGACGGCTTCGATCTGGCGATCCGCACTGAAGTGGCCAATGACGAGCGACTGGTGGCCAAGCCGCTGCTGGCCTGGCAGGAAATGACCTGTGCCAGCCCTGACTATCTGGAGCGCTTTGGCGAACCGCTGACGCCGCAAGCATTGGCCGAACACCGTTGCCTGCTCAACAGTCATTACAGCGGTCGCGAGGAATGGCTCTATCACCAGCAGCACGAACTGCTGCGGGTGCGGGTGTCGGGACCGTTCGCCAGCAATCATTACAACCTGTTGAAGAAAGCCGCATTGGCCGGCGCGGGGATCGCTCGCCTGCCGTCCTACCTGTTGCAGGCGGAATTGGCTGACGGTCGATTGCGCTGGCTCCTTCGCGATTTTCAGACCCGGCGCATGCCGATGTACCTGGTGCATCCGTATCAGGGCGGTCTACCGAAACGCACCCAGGTGCTGGCGGATTATCTGATCGGCTGGTTCAAGCTCAGCGGCGAGGCGCTGGACCGGTTGTAGTGCCGGGCGATCAGGTGATCGATCGACAGTTTGCCCGGCCCGGTCGCCATCAGGTACAGCAGCACCGCCATCCAGGAACCGTGGGTCGGGTAGGCATCCGGGTACACGAATAGCTGAATGGTCAGGGTCATGCCCAGCAATGCCAGCGCCGAAAAACGCGTGGCGAAGCCAATCAGGATCAGGATCGGGAAGAAGTGCTCGGCAAACGCCGCCAGATGCGCAGCGATTTCCGGCGACAGCAGCGGCACGTGGTACTCGCTCTTGAACAACGGAATCGTCGAGTCCGCCAGATGCGGCCAGCCGAACTCGAAGGTGCCATCGATCAGGTCGACGGCCAGCCCTTCGACCTTGGTCTGCCCGGATTTCCAGAACACGGCTGCGATGGAAAAACGCGCGATGAAGGCGATCAGGCTGTGAGGGATTTTTTCCAGCAGCGCGATGGCGCGGGCGATCAGACTGTTCATGACGACACCTTTGGGTGCAAATGAGTGATGACTTGGCGACTGATGAGCAGGGCGAGGGTCTGGCTGAGGTCGAAGGCCTCGGCGGATTCCAGCGCCTGCGTGAGTGACTGGCCTGCCTTGAGCTGGCGAATGAACTGGCTGGCGCCGCGATCCACGGTGAACACCTCGACTTCCAGTCCATTGCGCAGGATCAGCGCGTGTTGGGCGTGATGCAGATCGATCCCGGCCAGCGTCGCGGCGTGCTGATGCGCGGCCCAGATGTCCACTACGGCGAAGTTTGAATCGAGCAGATGCAGCGAAGGGTGCAGGCCGATGCGCAGTTCGTTGAGCGCATCGGCATCTGCAAATACGGCAGCGATCCGCTCCTGACTCAGAGGCAATGCATCGGCAGCGTGGTAGGCCTGCGTGCGCAAGCGTTCCAACTTTGCGACGTCGGCCAAGTAGGGAACGCTCGCGGCTGGTTCGAACTCACTGATGAAGTCCGCCAGCCCGCTGCCGTAGTCGCTCATCAACGGAGTGTGTGGCGGATGGCGATGCACGAAAACTCCGGCCATGGCTCGGAAGAATTCGTCACCCACCAACTGCATCACCACGGGATAACCGTCGGCCAATGCGTTGATCAACGAGCTCTGAACATTGTTGCGGTACACCGCGAAACGGCTGGCCGGATCGGCGCCGTTGGCACTGCACAAACCGTCGGGGCAGGGCAGGTCGATATCGAGCAACGCCGCGCTGAACGCAGCTTGAGTGCTCACGGCCGACCTCCCGCGCAGAGCAACAGCTCATCGGCCTGCTGCGCTTCCGCCAACAGCACGTCGAAGGCCGGCACCTGATTGTCCCGTTCGATCAACGTCGCCACCGGGCCGACGCGTTCCAGCACCTGCCGGTACAACGACCAGACCGCTTGATCGATTGGCGCGCCGTGATCGTCTATCAGCAAGCGATCACCGAGACTGTCGGCATCTTCGGCAAACCCGGCCAGATGAATCTCGCCCACCGCGTGCAGCGGCAATGCGTAGAGATAAGTCAGGGGATCGCGTTGATGATTGATGCACGAGACGTAGACATTGTTCACGTCCAGCAACAGACCGCAGCCAGTGCGCCGGATGACTTCGCGGATAAAGTCCGCTTCGTCCATGGTCGAGCGCTGGAACGCCAGATAGGTCGCCGGGTTTTCCAGCAGCATCGGACGCTTGAGGGTGTTCTGTACCTGATCGATGTGGTCGCAGACGCGGTTCAGCGTCGGCGTGTCGTAAGCCAGGGGCAGCAGGTCATTAAGGAACATCGGGCCATGGCTCGACCAGGCCAGGTGTTCGGAAAAGGAGTGGGGTTGATAGCGCTCGATCAGCGCCGCCAGGCGTTTGAGGTGCTGAACATCCAGCGCGCCTTCGGCACCGATGGACAGCCCGACGCCATGCAGCGACAGCGGATACGCCTCGCGAATCAATCCCAGAAAATGATGAAACGGGCCGCCGGCCACCATGTAGTTTTCGGCGTGGACTTCGAAGAAACCGATGTCCGGACGTGAATCGAGCACTTCACTGAAGTGCTCGCTCTTGAGACCCAGTCCGGCACGGGACGGGAGCCCGGTGAGGGCTGCCCGAGTGCGGCGCGAGGCATGGTCGCAGGATGTGATCATGATCGACACTCGGGCGGCTCCCGGATCAGGACTTGGCTTTGAACGCTTCGAGCTGACCGAAACCGGTCGGCGAGGTTTTGCTTTCGGTGGTGGCGCAGGTGCCTTTCGGAACCAGTTTCCAGGCGTTGGCCTGATGATCCATTTTCGCGGTGCCGGCACAGGTGGTGCCCGCGCCTGCGGCGCAATCGTTCTTGCCTTTCATGGCCACGCCGAAGCATTTTTCCATGTTGTCGTCAGCGGCGTGGGCGGTGGAGACGGCAGCGATGCTCAGAGCAGAACCGAGGGCCAGAACCAGGGCGGTGGCGGACAGGGTGCGGGTGGTAGCAGTCATGATGTTTCTCCGGTTTGAACTTGGGTTTGAACAAGCGATTGCGCTTGCTTGCCCCACTAGAGAAACGACTCGGCGATGCGTTACAGCGATCGGTAAAAGTTTTTTGCCGGGCACAAAAAACGGCCCGAAGGCCGTTTTCTGTTTGAAGCGATCGATCAACCGCCGAGGTACGCCTCGCGCACTTTCGGGTCGGTCAGCAGCGCTTCGCCGGTGCCTTGCATCACCACCCGGCCGTTCTCAAGAACGTACGCACGGTCAGCGATTTTCAGCGCCTGGTTGGCGTTCTGTTCGACCAGGAACACCGTCACACCGTCCTTGCGCAGCTGTTCAATGATGTCGAAGATCTGCTGGATGATGATCGGTGCCAGGCCCAGCGACGGCTCGTCGAGCAACAGCAGTTTCGGCTTGCTCATCAGCGCACGGCCGATGGCGAGCATTTGCTGTTCGCCGCCGGACATGGTGCCGCCGCGCTGGTTGAAGCGTTCTTTCAGGCGTGGGAAAAGTCCGAGAACCTTGTCCATCTGTTCCTGATAGTCGCCCTTGTCGGTGAAGAATCCGCCCATGGACAGGTTTTCTTCGACGGTTAGACGGGCAAACACCCGACGACCTTCCGGCACCACGGCGATGCTCTTGCGCATGATCTGCGACGAGTCCTGACCGACCAGTTCCTCACCCATGTAGCGGATGCTGCCGCTGTGAGCCTGCGGCGATCCGCAGAGCGTCATCAGCAGCGTGGACTTGCCGGCACCGTTGGCGCCGATCAGGGTCACGATCTCGCCCTGGCGGACTTCGACGTTGACGCTGTGCAGGGCCTGGATCTTGCCGTAGAAGGTGGAAACGTTTTCGAACTGCAGCATTTACGCTTCCCCCAGGTAGGCTTTGATCACTTCAGGATTGTCGCGGATCTGTTCCGGCGTGCCGTCGGCCAGAGGCGTGCCCTGGTTGATCACGACGATGTGGTCGGAAATGCTCATGACCAGTTTCATGTCGTGTTCGATCAGCAGCACGGTCACGTTGTGCTCTTCACGCAGCACGCTGATCAGCGCCTTGAGGTCTTCGGTTTCCTTCGGGTTCAGGCCGGCGGCCGGTTCGTCGAGCATGAGGATCCGCGGACGGGTCATCATGCAGCGGGCGATTTCCAGGCGACGTTGCTGACCGTAGGCCAGGGTGCCGGCGGGGCGGTTGGCGAACTCTTTCAGGTTGACCTTTTCCAGCCAGTATTCGGCGAACTCCATGGCCTCGCGCTCGCTCTTGCGAAACGCCGGGGTCTTGAACAGGCCGGACAGGAAGTTGGTGTTCAGGTGACGGTGCTGGGCGATCAACAGGTTCTCGACCGCCGTCATGTCCTTGAACAACCGCACGTTCTGGAAGGTGCGCACCACGCCTTTGAGGGCGATCTTGTGGCCCGGCAGACCGTGAATCGGCTCGCCGTCCAGCAGGATGCTGCCGCCCGATGGCTGGTAGAAACCGGTCAGGCAGTTGAACACGGTGGTCTTGCCGGCGCCGTTCGGCCCGATCAGTGCCACCACCTGTTTTTCCTTCACGGTCAGGGCCACGCCGTTGACCGCCAGCAGGCCGCCGAAGCGCATGCTCAGATTTTCGACTTTCAGGATCTCGCGGCTCATTTGCGCAGCTCCATGTGAGGACGTTGCATGGGCAGCAGACCTTGAGGTCGCCAGATCATCATCAGCACCATCAGGGCGCCGAACATCAACATGCGGTACTCACTGAACTCACGCATCATTTCCGGGAGCAGGATCATCACCACGGCCGCGAGAATCACGCCCAGCTGCGAGCCCATGCCACCCAGCACCACGATGGCGAGGATGATCGCCGACTCGATGAAGGTGAACGACTCCGGCGTCACCAGACCCTGACGGGCGGCGAAGAAGCTGCCGGCGAAACCGGCAAATGCCGCGCCGAGGGTGAATGCGGACAGCTTGATCACGGTCGGGTTGAGACCCAGCGCACGGCAGGCGATTTCGTCTTCACGCAGCGCTTCCCACGCACGGCCGATCGGCATGCGCAGCAGGCGGTTGATCACGAACAGCGCCGCCAGTGCCAGCAACAGAGCAACCAGGTAGAGGAAGATCACCTTGTTGATCGAGTTGTACTGCAGGCCGAAATACTCGTGGAAGGTTTGCATCCCTTCTGCGGCTTTACGTTCGAAGGTCAGGCCGAAGAACGTCGGTTTCTCGATGTTGCTGATGCCGTTCGGGCCGCCGGTGATGTCAGTCAGGTTACGCAGGAACAGGCGGATGATTTCCCCGAAGCCCAGGGTCACGATCGCCAGGTAGTCGCCGCGCAGACGCAACACCGGGAAGCCGAGCAGGAAGCCGAACGTCGCCGCCATCAGGCCGGCAATCGGCAGGCAGATCCAGAAGCTCAGGCCGTAGTAGTGCGACAGCAGCGCGTAGCTGTAGGCGCCGACGGCGTAAAAGCCGACGTAACCCAGGTCGAGCAGACCGGCCAGACCGACCACGATGTTCAGACCGAGGCCGAGCATTACGTAGATCAGGATCAGCGTCGCGATGTCCACCGCGCCACGGGAGCCGAAGAACGGCCACACCAGCGCACCGATGATCAGCGCGATGATGAAGTAGCGTTGGGTGGTCGGCAGGGTCAGGAAGTTGCTGGCCTTGGCCGGAATCAGCGGCATGCCCGGCGACGAGCGCCACGCCTTGCTGATCTGCTGGTTGAACAGCACCCGCAGGAACATCAGCACCGAGCAGATGGCGATGGTCGCCAGAATGGCCGGGCTGGTGTTGTGCACTTCCAGGTTGATGCCGACGATGGTCAGTTTCAGACCCAGTACCGGATAGGCCACGGCCCAGACCAGCAAGGCACTGAACAGCGCCTGTTTAAGATTCCTAGTCATACTTTCTCAACCTCCGGACGGCCCAGAATGCCGGTCGGACGGAACAACAGCACCAGAACCAACAAGCCGAAAGCCACGACGTCCTTGTACTGGTCGCCGAAGATATCGGCGCCAAAGGCTTCCGCCACCCCGAGCACCAGCCCGCCGAGCATGGCGCCGGGGATGCTGCCGATCCCGCCCAGTACCGCAGCGGTGAAGGCCTTGAGGCCGACAAGGAAACCGGCGTTCGGGTTGATCACGCCGTATTGCATGCTCAGCAGCACGGCCGCGACGGCCGCCAGCGCAGCACCGATGACGAAGGTCAGGGCGATGATGTTGTTGGTGTTGATGCCCAGCAGGTTGGCCATCTTGATGTCTTCGGCGCAGGCGCGGCAGGCGCGGCCCAGGCGAGAGCGGGAGATGAACAGCGTGAGGCCGAGCATGGCGATCAGGGTCACCACGAACACCACGATTTGCATGTAGGAAATCAGCACTTCATGTGCGCCACCTGGGCCGAAGGCGAAGTTGCCCGGAATCAGGTTGGGGATTGCTTTGTCCTTGGAGTCTTGCGCCAGCAGAACCGTGTTCTGCAGGAAGATCGACATACCGATCGCGGAAATCAGCGGGATCAGACGGTTGCTGCCGCGCAACGGGCGGTAGGCAATGCGTTCGATGCTGTATCCGTAGGAACTGGTGACGACGATGCTGGCGATGAACGCCACGGTCATCAACAGCGGGACGCTTTCGAGTCCCATCATGGTCAGCCCGGCGATGGCGATGAACGCCACGTAGGAACCGATCATGTACACCTCGCCGTGGGCGAAGTTGATCATTCCAATGATGCCGTAGACCATCGTGTAGCCGATGGCGATCAGGGCATACATGCTGCCAACGTTCAAGCCGTTAACCAGCTGTTGGAAGAAGTGATAGATGTCAGGCATTACAGCGCTCCTAAAAACCTGATACGCATTTCACTGGTGGAGTCATTTTCCCGCCCGGTCCCGTGGATCTTTATCCACTTCGAATCCGGGTTTTGCCAGCGAACCGCTGATGACGGTTTTGAGATTTTCAGGTGGGGAGACTGGCGGATCACGCCAGCGCGGCCCAATACATTCGTAAAACAAAGCCCACGGCACGCCGTGGGCTTTATTGGCAGTCAGTCAGGCAGGGCCTTACTGAGGCGACACTTCGGTTTTAGGTTTGCCGTTGTGCCACTCGTAAACCACGAATTTGAAGTCCTTCAGGTCGCCCTTGGCGTCGTAGCTCAGGTCGCCCGTCGGGGTCTTGAAGGTGCCGGCGTGGATGGCTTCAGCCACCTTGGCAGGGTCTTCGGACTTGGCTGCGGTGATACCTTGGGCAATCAGTTCAACCGCCGAGTAGGCCGGGAACACGAACGGACCGCTCGGGTCTTCTTTCTTGGCCTTGAATGCATCGGCCAGGGCCACGTTGGCCGGATCCTGGTCGAAGGATTTCGGCAGGGTCACCAGCAGGCCTTCGGACGCGTCCTTGGCGATCTGGGTGATCGAGTCGTTACCCACGCCTTCCGGACCCATGAACTTGGCTTTCAGGCCTTTTTCCTGGGCTTGACGCAGGATCAGACCCAGCTCCGGGTGGTAGCCGCCGTAGTAGACGAAGTCGACGTTGGCTTGCTTGAGCTTGGTGAGGATCCCGGAAAAGTCCTTCTCGCCGGCGTTGATGCCTTCGAACACAGCGACTTTCACACCATCTTTTTCGAGGGTGGATTTAACCGCGGAGGCGATGCCTTCCCCGTACTGCTGCTTGTCATGCAGTACGCCGACGACTTTTGGTTTGACGAACTTGGCAATGTAGTTACCGGCGGCAGGGCCCTGGGCGCTGTCCAGACCGATAGTACGGAAGATCATTTTGTAACCACGGTTGGTGATGTCCGGGCTGGTGGCAGCCGGGGTGATCATGATCACGCCTTCGTCTTCGTAGATGTCCGAAGCAGGCTGGGTGGAGCTGGAGCACAGGTGACCGACCACGAACTTGACGCCGTCGTTGACGACCTTGTTCGCAACCGCTACCGCTTGTTTTGGATCGCACGCGTCATCGTATTCAACGGCTTCAAGCTTCTTGCCGTCGACGCCGCCTTTGGCGTTGATCTGTTCGATGGCCATTTTCGCGCCACTGAACTGCATGTCGCCGTACTGGGCTACTGGACCGGTTTTAGGGCCGGCGATACCGATCTTGATGGTGTCAGCTGCGAACGAATGGCTGGCAACCCCGGCCAGAACCATAGCGGCAAACAGTTTGGAAATCTGCTTAGTAGCCTTAGTCATAGTGCTCCACTCTTACTGTTGTATTTTTTTAGAGTCCTGACGCCGTAGCAGCAGAACCGGGACAGATATCTAGGCGATACCCTCCGGAAAAGCCCCCGGCAACTGTACCGGTACAGTGTAGAGCGCCGGTTGTTGGCCTGGGAAGCTGGCGCCAGGGGGCAAAACCTGAGGGTGTCGCTTAAATGAAAGAAAAAGACAGAATTGCGGCGGGACGTTCAGAGGGCTTATACCCCAATCATCAGCATTCCTTGGCGTTCCTGCTCTTTTCGTTCGGTACGGCCTTTTGCAACCGGGTTTTTCTGCCGGACCACCGACGTTATCATTCGCGCCGATTTCTTTTCCGGACAGTCCCATGAATCAAGAACCTAGCACCCTCTATGCCAAGCTGCTTGGTGAAACCGCATCTATTACCTGGAAAGAGCTGGAGCGCTTCTACGCCCAGGGTGCCCTATTGTGGGTCGACGCCAGCCTGGATTTGATCGCGGTCGCCGAGGCCGTGGCGTCGGATCAAGGCGAGAAAGTCGCTGCCTGGCTGGCCGAAGACAAGGTCGCCAAGCTGTCTGAAACGCGGGCGCTGGATATTTTCGAGCGCGATCCCGAGATGTGGGCGGTGGTGGTCCGGCCGTGGATCCTAGTCCAGGAAAGGGCAGCGGCGTGACGGGTTGCACCTTGTTGGTGCGAGTGCCGGCCGGCGAAAAGTGTGTAGCGGAGTAGCGTGATGGCCGATTGCCGTAGAGAAATGCCACAAGCGTGGGTGGCATAACGGTGACGTAAACGTAACGGGCACAGTTTAGTAAGCAGCCTAACGGCTGCTTAATTGTTTCGGGATGTTGGAAAGGCTGAAATCTTCAGTGAATTTCAGAACCTCATCGCTGGCAAGCCAGCGATGAGGGCGACTCGGGTCTGGATCAGACCGAGTAAGACTTGCCAGTGTGGTTATTCAGCGAGATGACCTTGGTCTTGCCGATCCGGTGACGGTAGATCTCGCGCAGGTACTTGATCGACTTCTTCACGCAATCGCGCGACAGGCGAATGTCGTTGATCGAGACAAACTTCTCTTTGTCGTTGATCAGCTCGCGGTATTTCTTCTCGTACATCGGCTTGATCGCGTACCAGTTGGTATCGAGGATCTTCGCCGGGTTCTCGAATTCGTTGAGCAGGTCGTCGATACGGTCTTCGTCGAATTCTTCGTTGATGATGAAGTCGAGGATCGAGTTGTCCAGGGTCTCGTCGAAACGGTAAGGGGTCTTGGCGAAGCAACGCTTGATGAACGCCACGATCAGCGTCAGGAAGTCGTCCGACAGGCACGGGCTTTTCGCGATCAGGGTGGTCAGCGACAGGTTGGCCGAGGCGCCGATCACCAGCGCGTAGCGCTTGAGCGTGGTGTTGGGGAACAGGCTGTTGAGGTGGGTCTTCAACCGGTTCAGATCCATGTACGACAGCTTGTAGTCTTTTGGCAGCGAAACGATCGAGACCACCGACGAGCAGTTCTTGAAGAAGTGCAGGTCGTGCAACGCGGCTGCGTCGTAGCCGGAGTTCTTGTATTGCTCCAGCGACGCGCGATAGCGCTTGGACTCGATCGGCAGCAGGCTGATGCCTTCGATGGCCTGGGTCACCTTGTTGAAGTGCGGCAGGTCGATCGAGCGGAAGAACAGGTCGTCGATGTTCAGGCGCTGCGGCTCTTTGTCGAACACCTTGAACTTGTCGCTGCTCGGCGGCGGGGTTTCCGGCACCACGGATTCGGCGTAGGCAATCGCCACCGGGCCGGCCAGACTCATGAACAGGTCGTTGGCGTCCAGGCGAATGGTCTCGCCGATGTCGATGCCGGCACGACGGAAATAGTTCTGGTCGTAGTCGGTCGTGACCGCCTGGGCCGTCAGAATGTTGAAGATCTGCTGCGAGATGTATTGGTTGGCGTGTTTCTCCATCGCATTGACATCAATGTTCTGGATGTTGCCGTCATCGCTCTCTTCGGCGTAACGCATGATGTCGTTGGAGATCAACATCATCGCGTTCCATGGGCGGATACGGCCCATGACGCTGGCTTCGCTGCTGTCTTCGTTGGCGAAGTTGTACGAGAAATCCCATTCTTCCGACAGGTATTTGCACAGCAGGCGACCGGCGTTGATGTGCAGCGCCTCGGACATTTCGCTGCGGTGGTCGGAAATGTTCGGCAGCACGCAGATGCCACTGGTGAAGATCGGTTCGAACACGAACGAATGACCGCTCTTGCCGTCATGCTCGTCCATCGGCTTGGTGTCGAACGTCTTGTTCATGTACGAGTGCTGCTGGGCCAGGCCGAATTCCGAGGCCATGCCCGAACCGGTACCACCGCCGGCACTGAAGATCGAGAAATACAGGCGCGACTGGTTGGCCTTGATGCCGCAGCTGTCGATCAGGTACGAGTGGATCATTTTCCAGTCGGGGCTGGAGAAGCGCTGGGTGTCCTTGTTGAGGATGATCTTCGCCAGGTACTGGCCGAGGATCGGCGCGTTACCGGCGCCACCGGCGTGGACTTCGGACAAGTCCATGATCTTCATCTTGCTGTAGTCGCGCAGGAAACCGCTTTTTTCGCCCTTGCGCGAGAAACGGATGCGTCCGGCGATGTCCTTGTCGAGGTCGCCGAGCATCACCAGCGGTTCCACCAGGAACACCGGTTTGGTCGACTTGTTCGGGCCGATCCGCAGGTTCTGCTTGATCCACTGGGCCGGGCTGTAGCCTTTGTCGGAGGCCAGGCGACGGTCAGCCGCGCGATCTTCGCTGTTGAATTCGTTGAGGTAGAACTTGCGCGCGTTGTACACCAGCTCCGCCACGTCGAGGGCGATGTTGGAGCCGCAGCGACCGAGGCCGATCAGGCACACCGACGGGAATTCCTGATCGTTGTGCTGTTCGTTGTCGCCTTCCAGGTGCGGCGGGCGCGGGAACACCAGATCACGCAGGCCATCGAGGTTGTCGAGGATGCGGTCAGTGTTGGTTTCGGTGAAGTACAGGTATTGCTGGGTGCCCAGCGGGCGCGAGGGAGGCAATGGCTTCATCGGGGCAGGGCTGTTCGCCGCAGGGCTCAGAGTCAGATCGGATACCGCAGTGGCCGGATTGTTTTTAGAAGTCATTGTGCGCCATATACCTGGACTGGTTGGATCAACGACCGCTGTCGTCGAGCCTCACGGAATGGGAATCTCGCGTCTTTTTTCTGCGCGTGTTTTGCCCGTGCATCAGGGTTATGGCCTGAGTGTCGCGCGGGGGAATCCTTTCCTGATTGATGATGGATCGGCCATTATTCGGCGATCTTTAATCAAAAGGAGGCTAAATGATGTCAACGCGACCTTCGTTGGGATTTGCCGGAATCGGCCTGATGGGCCTGCCGATGTGCCGCCGTCTGCTGGCCGCCGGTTATTCGCTGACCGTGTGGAACCGCAACCCGGCCAAATGCGCGCCGTTGGTTGAGGCCGGCGCCCGGCAGGTGGCGACCCCCGCTGAACTCTGTGAACAGGCTGACGTGGTGATGCTGTGCCTGGCCGACACGGCGGTGGTGCGCGAGGTGGTGTTCGGCCCGGCGGGCGTGGCCGAAGGGGCGAAACCCGGTCAGTTGCTGGTGGATTTTTCCAGCCTCGAACCGACGGCCACCCGTGAAATGGCGGCCGAGCTGGCCGGCAAGAAAGGCATGGCCTGGCTCGATTCGCCGGTGTCCGGTGGGGTGGTCGGGGCCGAAGCCGGTAGTCTGGCGATCATGGTCGGCGGTGATGCAGCGGATCTTGATCGCGTACGCCCGGTGTTGCTCGCCCTCGGCCAGCGCGTCACGCACATGGGTGGCGTCGGCGCCGGTCAGGTGACCAAGGCCTGCAATCAGATGATCGTCGCCTGCAACGCCTTGGTGATCGCCGAAGTGGTGGCGCTGGCCGAGCAGGCCGGGGTCGATGCCAGCTTGATCGCCGAAGCGCTGGCCGGTGGTTTTGCCGATTCGAAACCGTTGCAGATCCTCGCCCCGCAAATGGCCGAAAGCCGTTTCGAGCCGGTGAAGTGGCACGTGCGCACGCTGTTGAAAGATCTGGATACCGCCGTGAAGTTTTCCCGGGAAACCGGCTCGGCCACGCCGATCAGCGGATTGGCCGCACAACTGATGCGCCTGCATGGGGCACAAGGCTTTTTGCAGAAGGATCCAGCGACACTGGTGCAAATGTACCGCGCGCCAGACTCAGCGGATTGAGCGTGTGCGCGTGTTTGCGCTGGTTGATTTCCTCCAGCACCGGGCGCAGTTCCGCCAGTGGCACCGGGCGGCTGAGCAGGTAACCCTGAATGAAGTCGCAGCCCGAGCGCTCAAGAAACTCGTATTGCTCCAGGCTTTCGACGCCTTCGGTGACCACCTGCAAATGCAGGGTGTGCGCCATGACGATGATCGCCTGGACGATCTCCATGTCGGCGGTGGCCTTGGGAATGTCGAGGATGAACGAGCGGTCGACTTTCAGGGTGTTGAGCGGCAGGCGTTTGAGATAGGCCAGCGACGAATAGCCGGTGCCGAAGTCGTCGATCGACAGTGACACGCCGAGGGCGCGGATTTGTCGCAACAACACCAGGGTGTTGGCGATGTTGCCCATCAAGGCGTTTTCGGTGACTTCCAGTTCCAGCCGCTCCGGGGCGACCCCGGCGCTGCGTAGGGCATGCTCGATTTCATTGGCCAGTTCTTCCCGGGCCAGATTCAGCGGGGAGCAGTTCCAGGCAATCTTCAGATCATCGCAGCCATGTCGCGACAGTTCGCCGAGGTCTTCACAGGCCTTGCGCAGGACCCAGTTGTCGAGTTCGGCGATCAGCCCGTTGTTTTCGGCGATGGCGATGAATCGGTCCGGAGTGAGCAGGCCGTGCACCGGGTGCTGCCAGCGGATCAGCGCTTCGAGCTTGGTGACCTTGCCGGTCTTGAGTTCGAAGATCGGCTGGTAATACAGCAGCAGACCATTCTCCTGACGCAGGGCGTGGCGCAGTTCTTCCTCCAGTTGCAGTTCGAGGCTGGCGCGGTTCTTCAGGTTGGAATCGAAGAAATGCACGCCGTTGCGCCCGGCGCCCTTGGACTGGTACAGCGCCAGATCCGCATGCTTGAGCAGTTCATCGCAGGTGGAGCCGTCCTCGGGAAACAGGCTGATTCCGATGCTGGTGGTCATCACCATGCGCCGTCCGGCCAGTTCGATCGGCTCTTTCATCTTGAGCATGATGCGCTGGGCCAGGTTGCGCGCTTCCTCGCGGTCGCGCAGGCCGATGAGGATGCAGAATTCGTCGCCGCCGAACCGCGCGACCACGTCTTCATGGCTGCGCACCGAGCCCTTGATGTGCTGGGCAATGACCTTGAGCAGTTCGTCGCCGGCGTCATGGCCGAGGCTGTCGTTGATGCGTTTGAAGTGGTCGATGTCGAGAAACATCACCGCCAGCATCCCGCCTTCGCTGGATTTCTGGCTGAGTTTTTCGGCGAAGATCTGATTGAAACCGCGCCGGTTGATCAGGTTGGTCAGGGCGTCGTAGTTGGCCACGTGCTGCAGCGACATGCGCGCCTGATCGAGCTGGCTGAGCAGGGCGTTGACCCGGCGCAGATCGTGCTCCTTGTTTTGCAGCTTCTTGTCGGCCAATGCGGCGCTGATTGCGCTGCCAAGAATCAGCAGCGTGATCAGCGCGACGGTGAGGCCCAACTGCAAGTGACCGGTTTGCGACGCCAATGTCGGCAATTGTCCCTCGGGCAGCACCAGTTGCAGCGCTGCCATGCCGGTGAAATGCATGCTGAGGATGCCGGCGCCGAGAATCACCGCGGCCAGGTATTTGAGCATCTGGATGTGCAGGCCGCTGCCTTCGCGCAAGTAACCGGCCACCCACAGCGCGGCGAAGCTGGCGCCGATGGCGATCACGATCGATGACACGAACAGGGTGGGTTCGTAGTAAGCCGTGGCGGCGGATTCGATGGCGGCCATGCCGACGTAGTGCATGCCGGCGATGCCGAGGCCGATGACGATGGCGGTCTTGAGGTATTGCAGCAGACTCGGTTGCGGATGGCTGAGGGTGTGCATGGCCAGCCAGGACGCCAGTAACGCGATCACCAGGGAAAACAGGGTCACGGGCAGGTCGTACTGAATGTCGATCGGCGCCTGAAACGCCAGCATGCTGATGAAGTGCATGGCCCAGATACCGCCGGCCAGGCAGGTTGCGCCGATCCAGCGCCACAGTCGCTGCGAACCGGGTTCTTCAGCGTGGACGACCCGTTCGGCCATGTCGAGGGTGGCAAAACTCGCGGCGCAGGCGACCAGGTAAGCCACCAGCACCAGCAGGGGATTGTGTGTGCAATTGAGGATGACCTGCCCGCTCTCCGGCTGCTCGGCAACAAATTGCAAACCAAGCCACTCCATAGCATGCCCCGTCTCTGAGTACGTCCTTACTGCGTCATCAACGCAGGCGAATGTTTGCAGTATAGAGGCGGTTTTTGGCGTGCAAGCGGTAGTGGCACATTGGCGCTAATGATTTTGGCATGAGCCTCATAGCGTTTGGCGCTAAGCGTTGAAACGCCTGAACTCAGGCGACTTCGTTCCAGTGCGGTTGCAGCGGCGGCAGGCCGAAACGTGCCCGCGCCTTGTCGCAGTCGGTGTTCTGTTCGCCGTTTTCCCACGACGCCTCGAACTCGCGGCAGGGGCTGGAACGCTTGTCGTAGATCGTGCAGGCCACCGACTTTCCGACTTCGCCCTCCAGCGCGGTGCAGCGCGGCGCCTTGCGGTCGGTGCCGATCATCGCGACCCGGCTGGGCGTGATCTGGGTGACCAGTTCATCGGGCACGGTCCCGCCGGAGGATGCGCATTCACCCCAGAAAAAAGAAACACGAAAATGGGAACAGCAGGCACCGCAATTCAGACACGGACTGACTTCGGACATGGGCGGGGGTATCAAAGGGATTGATCGGCAGGATCCGGACGGATCCGGCGGCCATTCTAGGCTTTGCCACGGCGTTGGGAAGGGGGGCGAGAAAGTATTTTTTCATTGCCGGATTTTTCCGCAAAACCCCCGGTTTTAGGGGGATTCGAAGCATTTCAAGGGCTTACGTTTCGTTACACGGCCATGGCCCGTCATCAGGCTGACGAATGATCACAGACAGCCCCGACGAGCGTGACTAGATTGCAGGTTCCGGGCTCGGATGCGTTGGCAGTGAAGCCCTAATAACAATAAAGAGACGGACCCATGCAGAACTCGACCCAAGCGGCGAATGCCTGGCGCATTCTGTTCCTGCTGTTCCTCGCCAACCTGTTCAACTTCTTCGACCGCACCATCCCGGCGATCATCATCGAACCGATCCGCATGGAATGGCACCTCAGCGACTTTCAGCTGGGGATCGTCGGCACGGCGTTCACGCTGGTCTACGCGATTGCCGGGTTACCACTGGGCCGCATGGCCGACACCGGTTCGCGCAGCAAACTGATGGGCTGGGGCCTGGCGACCTGGAGCGCGCTCACTGCCGTGAACGGTCTGGTCGGCAGTTTCTGGAGTTTCCTGCTGGTGCGCATGGGCATCGGCATTGGTGAAGCCAGTTACGCGCCCGCCGCCAATTCGCTGATCGGCGACCTGTTCCCCGCTCACCGTCGGGCCCGGGCCATGGGCATTTTCATGCTCGGCCTGCCGCTGGGGCTGCTGCTGGCCTTCTTCACCATCGGCTGGATGGTCAAGGCGTTCGACAGCTGGCGCGCGCCGTTCTTCATCGCCGCCGTGCCGGGGCTGGTGCTGGCGGTGTTCATGTTCTTCATCAAGGAACCCAAGCGCGGCGCGGCGGAAACCGTGCAGGTGTCTCAGGAGAAAGTCGACAGGCCGATTCGCCGCGTCCTCGCCGTGCCGACCTTCCTGTGGCTGGTGATGGCCGGGCTGTGCTTCAACTTCGCGACCTACGCCTGCAACTCGTTCCTGGTGCCGATGCTCCAGCGTTATTTCCTGATGCCGTTGCAGGAAGCGGCGGTGGCGACCGGGGTGATCGTCGGTGTGACCGGTTTGATCGGCCTGACTCTCGGCGGCTGGATCGCCGACAAGATTCACCAGCGAGTGGCCAACGGGCGACTGCTGTTTGCCGCGTTCAGCCTGATCATCTCGACCCTGTGCACGGCGTGGGCGCTGCATGCCGGGCGCATCGAGATCGGGGTGTTTGTCGCGGTGTTCAGCGTAGGCTGGCTGTTCGCCTATAACTTCTACACCTGCGTTTATACGGCGATTCAGGACGTGGTCGAACCGCGTCTGCGGGCCACGGCGATGGCGCTGTTCTTTGCCGGGTTGTATTTGCTCGGCGGCGGTCTGGGGCCGGTGGTGGTCGGCGGTTTGTCGGATCACTTCGCCAAGTCGGCGATGGTCGCGGCGGGCGCCGAGCAGATGACCGAAGCGTTCAAGGCCGTCGGCCTGCATGATGCGATGTACCTGATTCCGGTGGCGCTGTTCCTGACCATGGTGTTCCTGTTCCTCGCCTCGCGCTGTTTTGTGCGGGATGCGAAGCGGATGAAGGAGGGGCTGGTGGCGGTGGTTGAGCCAGAGGTTGCAGCGGTCACGGCCTGATTTGATCGTTCCCACGTCGAGGCGTCGAACCGTCTGCGTGGGAGTGCCTCAAGGGACGCTCCGCGTTCCAGCTCCGGAAAGGGACGCGGAGCGTCCCGGGCTGCATTCCCACGCGGAGCGTGGGAACGATCTACGGTGTACAAAAAAGGCCCGCATCGCTGCGGGCCTTTTCATTTTTGGCGATGGAGCAGGGCGGTTTAGCCCGCCACCAGCACCCTGATCGCTTCCAGTCGCAGCGCGGCCTTGTCGAGCATCGCCAGACCTTGTTCGCGCTGCTTGCGCAGGGCGTCCAGTTCGCTGTCGCGTACGGTCGGGTTGACCGCCTGCAACGCGGTCAGGCGTGCCAGCTCTTCGTCGGTATCGGCTGCCAGACGGCGGCGGGCCTCGGCGACGCGCTCGGCGTGGCGCGGGGTGACCTTGTCTTCACCGGCGTTGATCCGTGGCGTCAGCTGATCGCGCTGGGCCTGGATGAACTTGTTGGCGCTGGCGCGCGGCACGCTTTCCAGTTGATCGTTGAGGGTTTCGAACGCCACGCGCGACGACAGGTCGTTGCCGTTGGCATCAAGCAGGCAGCGCAGGGCGGCCGGCGGCAGGTAACGACCCAGTTGCAGCGAACGCGGGGCAACCACTTCGCTGACGTAGAGCAGTTCCAGCAAAACAGTGCCTGGCTTGAGCGCCTTGTTCTTGATCAGCGCGACGGCGGTGTTGCCCATCGAACCGGACAGCACCAGATCCATGCCGCCCTGCACCATCGGGTGTTCCCAGGTGATGAACTGCATGTCTTCGCGCGACAGCGCCTGGTTGCGGTCGTAGGTGATGGTCACGCCTTCGTCATCGCCCAGCGGGAAGCTGGCGTCGAGCATCTTCTCGCTCGGCTTGAGGATCAGGGCGTTTTCCGAATGGTCTTCGCTGTCGATGCCGAACGCGTCGAACAGGGTTTCCATGTAGATCGGCAGGGCGAACTGATCGTCCTGTTCGAGGATGTCCTCGACCAGCGCTTCACCTTCGCCGGCGCCGCCGGAGTTGAGTTCCAGCAGACGGTCGCGACCGGTGTGCAGCTCGGCTTCCAGACGCTCGCGCTCGGTGCGCGCCTCGTCGATCAGCGCTTGCCACTCGCCGTCGTCGGCTTCTTCAAGCAGCGGCAGCAGGCGCGGGCCGAACTGATGCTGCAAGGCGTTGCCGGTCGGGCAGGTGTTGAGGAACGCGTTCAGGGCTTCGTGGTACCACTGGAACAGGCGCTCTTGCGGGCTGGTTTCCAGGTACGGCACGTGCAGTTCGATGATGTGCTTCTGGCCGATCCGGTCGAGACGACCGATCCGTTGTTCCAGCAGGTCCGGGTGCGACGGCAGATCGAACAGCACCAGGTGGTGGGCGAACTGGAAGTTGCGACCTTCACTGCCGATTTCCGAGCAGATCAGCACCTGTGCACCGAACTCTTCGTCGGCGAAGTAGGCGGCGGCGCGGTCACGCTCGAGGATGTTCATGCCTTCGTGGAACACCGTGGCCGGGATGCCGGAGCGCACGCGCAGGGCGTCTTCCAGGTCCATCGCGGTTTCGGCGTGGGCGCAGATCACCAGCACTTTGGTGCGCTTGAGCATTTTCAACTGGTCGATCAGCCACTCGACGCGCGGGTCGAATTTCCACCAGCGTTCTTCTTCGCTGGCGTCCGGCTGGGCCTGGAAGCTGACTTCCGGGTACAGCTCGGCGTGTTCGCCCAGGGGCAGTTCGAGGTATTCGTCCGGGCACGGCAGCGGGTACGGGTGCAGTTTGCGCTCCGGGAAACCCTGCACGGCGGCGCGGGTGTTACGGAACAGCACGCGGCCGGTGCCGTGGCGATCGAGCAGTTCACGCACGAGGCGGGCGCTGGCTTCGGTGTCGCCATCGTTGACGGCGGTCAGCAGGGCTTCACCTTCGTTGCCGAGGAAACCGTGGATGGTCTTGTGCGCGGCCGGCGACAGGCGACCCTTGTCCAGCAGCTCCTGAACGGCTTCGGCCACCGGGCGATAGTTTTCGCTCTCGGCGCGGAAGGCGGCCAGGTCATGGAAACGGTTCGGGTCGAGCAGGCGCAGACGGGCGAAGTGGCTGTCCTGACCGAGTTGTTCCGGGGTGGCGGTGAGCAGCAGCACGCCGGGAATGACTTCGGCCAGCTGTTCAACCAGTGAGTATTCCGGGCTGACTTTCTCTTCGTGCCACACCAGGTGGTGGGCTTCGTCGACCACCATCAGGTCCCAGCCGGCAGCGAACAGTGCGTCCTGCGCCTTTTCGTCGTCGACCAGCCACTCCAGCGCCACCAGGGCCAGCTGGGTGTCTTCGAACGGGTTGGTGGCATCGCTTTCGATGAAGCGTTCTTCGTCGAACAGCGCGACCTGCAGGTTGAAGCGGCGGCGCATTTCCACCAGCCACTGGTGCTGGAGGTTTTCCGGTACGAGGATCAGCACGCGGTTGGCGCGGCCCGACAGCAGCTGGCGATGGATCACCAGGCCGGCTTCGATGGTCTTGCCCAGACCCACTTCGTCCGCCAGCAATACGCGCGGCGCGATACGGTCGGCGACTTCACGGGCAATGTGCAACTGGTGGGCGATCGGTTGTGCGCGCACGCCGCCCAGGCCCCAGAGCGCGGACTGCAACTGGCGGCTGGTGTGTTCCAGGGTGTGATAACGCAGGGAGAACCAGGCCAGCGGGTCGATCTGGCCGGCGAACAGACGGTCGCTGGCCAGACGGAACTGAATGAAGTTCGACAGCTGGGTTTCCGGCAGGGTGACCGCTTCGTTCTGGGCGTTGAGGCCGTGATAGACCATCAGGCCGTCGACGTCGTCGACTTGCTGGACAGTCATCTTCCAGCCTTCGAAGTGCGTGATCGAATCGCCGGGCGAGAACCGCACGCGGGTGAGGGGCGCATTCCGTAGCGCGTACTGGCGAGTCTCGCCAGTGGCCGGGTAAAGCACGGTCAACAAGCGGCCGTCCTGTGCCAGAACGGTGCCTAAACCAAGCTCTGCTTCGCTGTCACTGATCCAGCGTTGCCCCGGTTGATACTGCTGCGCCATGCTGCCTGACTCCCACCTTGAAAAAGCGGGCTATCTTAACGGAATGAGGGCCCGAGGCCAAAGGATAAGGAGCCTCGGCCCGGCTTTTAACCGCAATCGGCCAATTGCAGGGAAGATTAGGTCATGCATCGGTTTTACGGGATGTTGCGGCACCCTTGAGTGCCAAACCGGTCACAAGTTTGCGACCGATGGCTCAAGGCACCCCTGGCGCCGCCGATAACCTGCTGACAGGAGACCCTTCATATGCTGCCACCGATGCTCCCCCTGAGCGCCGTGCCGATCACCTCCCAGCAGGATCCGATCCGCCAGCGACCGGATATTCCCCCTGTGGTGCCGGTGCAGGAAAGCTCCAACGAAAGCACCATCGACCTGCAAAAGCGCGACCCGGAAGAGGACGGCTATCTGCTGCGCGAAGAGCAGCGCCGCCAGCAGGAACGCGATCGCCGGCGCCGAGAAGCCGACGACGACCCGGAAGCACACCTCGCCGTGCCCGGCACCGAACTGAATGCCGACAACACCGTGCCGGTGGCGCCGCTGATGGAAGATCAGCCGCGTCAGGGGCTTTGGGTCGACATCGAAATCTGAGGCCGGACGGCCAGCTCCGTCAGGTTTTCCAGCAACACGTCGATCTCTTCTTGCGTGTTCAAGTAGCTCACCGCCACCCGCGCAATATTCGTCAGCCTGCGCGCCTGCATGTCCAGCGGCGTGTAGGCCACGCCATTGGCGCCGATGTTGATTCGCCGCTCGGCCAAAGTCTGCTTCAGTGCCACGCTGTCCCAGCCTTCGAGCGTGAAGGCGATCAGCCCGGATTGTTGATTGGCCGTTCCGAGATCCCGCACCGTCAGGCCGGGAATCGCCTTCAGGCGTTGGCGCAATCCGCTGCTCAGTTGTTCGATGCGCCGGCGGATGGGTATTGCGCCGAGGCGGTTGTACTCCTCCAGCGCATTGGCCAGACCGGCCAGCAGGGCCAACGACACTTCACTGGTTTCAAAGCGGCGCGCGTCATCACGCAGGGTAAAGCGCTTGCCGTCCCACGGCGCCGACAAAACATCGCGCTGCACGGGGAGCAGCCGTTGCAGAAATTGCGGCCGGATGTACATCAACGCCGTGCCGCGCGGTCCGCGCAGGAACTTGCGACCCGCACCCTTGAGCACGTCGCACTGCAAGGCCTGAACATCGCAGGGCAACTGTCCCAGTGCCTGGCCGGCGTCGATGAAATAAGGGATGCCGTGGCGCCGCGTGACATTGCCGATCTGCGCGGCGGGGTTGATCAGGCCGCCGTTGGCCGGCAGCCAGGTCAGGGCGATCAGCCGCACTTGGCCGTCGATCATCTGCGCCAGGGCTTGCGGGTCGACCGCGCCATGGGCGTCACAAGGAATCACTTCGAGCCGCGCGCCGGCCTTCACCGCTTCGGCCATGCACGCCAGATTGCCGGCCCATTCATGGCGCCCTACCAGAATCCGCTCGCCGGGCTGCCACGGCCCCAGCGCGTTGAACGCCTGGCTCCAGGCCGTCGAGCCGCTGCTGGCGAAGGCGATGTCTTCGGGCTGGGCGTTGAGCAGGGCGGCGGCCGCGTTGCGCGCGCGTTCCTGTACCCGGTTGTCCGCCACTTCCATCGGCCCGCCGAGTGCTTCGCGTTGCAACTGTTCGATCACCGCGTCGAGGGTCGCCTGACTCGGCAACGAGGCGCCAGCGTGATTGAAGTGGATCACCTGAGCGCAGCCGGGTGTGGCGGCGCGCAGGCGCAAGATGTCGTCAATGTTCACGGTTTGAGCTCGAAGATCGCGTCGATTTCCACCGCGACGCCGGCCGGCAGGCTCGACACGCCGACCGCGGTGCGCACGTGCCGGCCTTTGTCGCCAAGGGCGTTGACCAGCAGGTTCGAGGCGCCGTTGGCGACGGCGCCCTGAGCCTTGAAGTCCGGTGTGGCGGCCACGAAAACCCCGAGGCGCAGGATGCGCACCAGTTTCGACAGGTCATCGCCCAGTGCATGGCTCAACTGGGCGAGCAGGCCCAAGGCAGCCAGTTCAGCGGCGTTGGCCCCTTCTTCGTCGGAGATCGCTTCGCCCAATTGCCTGATGAACGCAGGTTTGCCGTCGAGCAATGGAATCTGCCCGGAGATGAACAGCTGATTCTGGCTGACCACATGGTTGACGTAATTGGCGATCGGCTGGCTCGGTTCGGGCAGGCGCAGGCCGAGTTGTTGAACGCGTTGGCTGAGGGAATCGGTCATGGGAAGTCCTCCTGAGTGAGGGCTTCAGCATGTTGGTGAGTGCGAAGGTCGACAAACGGATAGATTTAATCCGACGCATCCAAAAAATTCATGCGTTCGCGGTTTCCTCCAGCCATTCGCAGAAACTCTGCGCCGCCGGAGTTTGCGGGCGTTGCGGGGTGACCAGCCAATAGCCGATCTCGCCGAGCATTGGCGGCGTGTCGAAGGCCGGCACCAGCGCGCCTTCCTTGATCCGCCGTTCGATCATTCGCTGGCGACCCATGGCAATGCCCTGACCGGCGACGGCCGCTTCGACGACGATGTTGTAGTCGTGCAGCATGACGCTGGGCACATGAGCCAGATCGATGCCGCTGTGTTGCTGCCAGTCGATCCATTCGAACGGCTGGTGCGACTTGGCCATCAGCAACGGCCCGTTGGCCACGCCTTTGGCCTTGAAGGCCGGGCTGCAGACTGGCGTCAGGGTTTCGCCCATGAACCGGCGGGCGTGGACTTTCGGCCAACCGCCCTTGCCGTAGCGGATCGCCAGATCCACCTCGCCGGCGTCGACATCGGCCAGTTGCACGGCGGGCAGCAGCTCGACATGGATGTTCGGGTATTTCGCGTTGAAATCCACCAGACGCGGCGCCAGCCATAAAGTGGCGAAAGAGGCGAGCAGACCGATGCGCAGGGTGGTGGGGCGCTCGCCGCGCAGGTCGTGGGTGGCGGCGGCAATCGCGGCAAGGGCCGGTTCGATCTGCCGGTAGTATTGTTCGCCGGCGGGTGTCAGATCGATCGCCCGGGTGCGGCGCACGAACAGTCGTTGATCGAGGAATTCTTCGAGTTTGTGCACCTGATGGCTGATCGCGCTTTGGGTCACCGACAGCTCATCGGCAGCCTTGATGAAACTCAAATGGCGGGCCACGGCCTCAAAGGCGCGCAAGGCCATCAGCGGTGGCAGATCCTGATGCAGGGGCACGGCGCAGATCCTTCGGGTTCAGGGCGAGGCGCCGATTGTGCTGGCAAATCCGGTGGGCGGTACATGAATTGTTGTAGAGCGTTTAGGCCTGTGGCTGGTCAGCGCCTGCGTCAGGCCGCATTATTGGCGCAGTCCTGTCGGTGATCCGGCAGTTGTGATTCAGTCCAAGCGATGCACCGAACGCCATGAGCCAAGACGACAAGCTGATCGACCTCAACACCGAACGCGCCAAGCGGGTTCATGACCTCAACGAGAAGCGCCTGAATGAAGTACGCCAGGCTTTCGAGCAGGCCATGCCGTTGGGTAAACCGAAGAAAAAGCCGAAAAACAAACCGAAAAAGCGTTGATCTCCCCTGCATCCGTTGATGCAGGTCAGTTATTTCCCTTCCTTTCCTCCCCATGGTGACCGGCATTGATCCCGGTCAATTCCTGCGCCTGCCTGATTGGTTAACTTAGTTCCATCGCAGCAGAGCAGGGGCCAGGAGGCCAGTCATGTTTTTCGATAACGTGGTGTTTGCCGGGGTCCTGACTGTGGGGCTGATGGTTCTGTTTTTTGCAGGGTTTGGATTTTTTATCTGGAAGGATGCGAATAAGCGCAAGAAGCCTTGATTCTTCCGGGTTTGATGAGCACGCAAGGCATTTTGGGCAACTTCGGTTGCCCTTTTTTTTGTCTACTTGGCGGCCTCTGGGCCGATCATGTTGTGGTTCGATTTGTGTGAATATCCGTTTCTTCGGGTGCTGCCGCTGGCGGTTTCGCCCTTACGGCGAGTCCCTTTGGCAAACGCCCCAAAGTAACCAAAGGGCTGGGCCCCTGCGTTCGGCGCCTCGCTGTGGCTCGGCGTTCCTTCGTTCCGGGATTCATCCGGGGGCATCGCCTACGGTTTGCTTCGCTGCACCTCCTCTCGATGTGTTCGACTTCGTCGAACGGCGCTACGCGCCCACCCCCGGATAAATCCCTCCACTCAGCCTTCCGATGGGGCCGGCACGTCAAGAGCGGTACTCGAGCTAACGCTCATCGTTTTGAGTGGTGAGAGGCGAAAAGCGAATGCGGACTGCTTTTGCTTGATCGTTCCCACGCTCCGCGTGGGAATGCAGCCCGGGACGCTCTGCGTCCCATTTCTGAAGGCAACAAAAAAGGCGTGATCCTTTCGAATCACGCCTTTTTCATTTCAGCGGTCTATCAGCTACCCAGCGCCTTCGACGCCAGCCAGAACAGGCCGGCCGACAGGGCCACGGTGGCTGGCAGGGTCAGGACCCAGGCCAGCAGGATGGTTTTCACCGTGCCGCCTTGCAGGCCGCTTTTGTTGGCGACCATGGTGCCGGCTACGCCCGAGGAGAGGACGTGGGTGGTGGAAACCGGCAGGCTGAAGATGTTGGCCATGCCGATCAGGCTGGCGGTGGTGATTTGGGCCGACATGCCTTGCGAGTAGGTCATGCCTTGTTTGCCGATCTTCTCGCCGATGGTCAGTACCACGCGTTTCCAACCAACCATGGTGCCCAGGCCCAGGGCCAGGGCGACCGCCAGAATTACCCAGAACGGGGCGTATTCGGTGGTGGTGGTCAGGTCTTTGCGCAGTTTGTCCAGGTCAGCCTTCTCACGCGGGGCGAGACCTGGCAGTTTGCTGACTTTCTTCGCGGTGTCGTCCAGGCAGAGCAGGTAGCGACGCACTTCGATACGGCTTTCCGAGGACAGCGAGTGGTAGTCCGCTACACCTTTGAGGGTGTCGAGCAGGGCGGCGATGGTCGGTTCGGTCTGTTGCGGGTTGCAACGGAATTTCTCCGGCAGGTCGCCTTCCACGCTTTTGCCCAGGGCCAGGAATTCGCCCAGGGTGTCGGCGTTGCGCTTGTAGAACTGGCTCAGGTGCAGGGTCGCATCGCGAGTACGTTCGATCTGGTAGGTGGTGCTGTTCAGGTCGAGTACGAACTGCGCAGGCACGATACCGATCAGTACCAGCATGATCAGGCCGATACCTTTCTGGCCGTCGTTGGAGCCGTGCACGAAGCTCACGGCCATGGCCGAGATCACCAGGACCAGGCGGTTCCAGAACGGTGGGTGCTTCTTGTCGTCGATCTTGCGGCGCTGTTCCGGCGTCTTGTGCATCTTTGACAGCGGGCGCCACCACTTCAGGCCGATCAGCACCAGCGCGGCGATCAGGAAGCCGGCCATCGGCGAGAACACCAGCGAGGCGCCGATATCGATCGCTTTCTGCCAGTTGACGCCGTCAGCCAGTGGAATTTCGTTGATCAGGGCGTTGGCCAGGCCGACACCGAGGATCGAACCGATCAGCGTGTGGGAGCTGGAGGCCGGGATACCGAAGTACCAGGTGCCCAGGTTCCAGGCGATCGCGGCGGCGAGCAGCGAGAACACCATTGCCAGACCATGGCCGGTGTTTACGTTGATCAACAGTTCTACCGGCAGCAGGTGCACGATGGCATACGCCACGCCAACGCCGCCCAGCAGTACGCCGAGGAAGTTGAACACGCCCGAGAAGAACACCGCCAGGTGAGGCGGCATCGCTTTGGTGTAGATAACAGTGGCTACCGCGTTAGCGGTGTCATGAAATCCATTGATGAACTCGAAGGCGAGGACAAATGTCAGGGCGAGCAGGAGGCTCACAAGCACCCAGGCATCCAGTCCGCTGAATAAATCGATCATGAAGGTTTTCTGACCCGGTCATAAGGGGGCGCGATTATGCCAGAAAAGACTGGAAATCGATCCCCTACCTGCTCATCGGTAAGCTTCTTCGCCAAATTAATTTGTATCAAGGTGCATTACCCAAGCTTTTTGCAGGGTTTTGCAAGGTGTTGATTCAATTGAAAAAAATGCGATGCGCCGGCGAATTGGCCGGTTGTCGGGAGGGGGCTGAAACTTGTATGAAATATCTGAGAAACGCGTCTGACATGCTCCAGACCTGTGCAATACAGGGGAGTTGGCCGCTGCCCGCGGGTAGCGGGCGCGCAAGGCATCGTCAGTCCACCGTGCTTGTAGCCCGGTGAGTACGCTTACCCTCGAAAGTCTCAAAGGAAGGCATCACGGCTCTTCGGCTTTGAGTTCCTCTTCCATTTTTTTCAGTTCTTGCTGAAAGACCTGATCCTGAACGGTAGGGCGTTTACGCCAGGCTTTACGTTCTGGTTCGGGCTGGGCGGCGTAGGTGGTGACTTCCCCGCCGTAAACTTCCTTGTAACGTTGTTCCTGGCGCTCAAGTTCCGCGCGCAGTTCGTCTTTCGTCACAGTGCTACCTGTATGAGTTGAGATAAATGTCTGGTGAACGCACTGCAACGAATCATTTAACCGGTTCACCAACAAGCGCTCGCCCGGACAGGCAGCGGTGTTGTCGGGAAGACGGTCAGGACTTCCATGTTGCAGGCGGCTACGGCACCAGATTAAAACTGACGCAGCATCAGTTTCCTGTTTCAGCGAGCGCGCTGGCGGTGCATGAGTAATGAGCATCAGGCGCTGGCCGGGGCCGGCGGCGATGGACATCGCGCCAGCGGGTGGCACCGTCGGCAAATAAAAGCGCGGTGTCACTGAGGTGCATTATAGCGGCCGAATCGGGATTGACTATCTTTGCCAAGTTAAAAACGGTTCCGGATGTGTGATTGTTTTGTGACGTGCAACTTTCATCAATAGTTGCATCGTTGTTGCGCAGTGTTTGGTTTCTGGCGCCATTTAGTCGAACAACTAAGGCGCTTAAACCGCACCGGCGTTCCAAGTTCAAATCCGGCCTGCGCAGCCCGGTCGAGGAGGCCAGGGCGATTGCGATTATCGGTCGACGGTTCGATAATCGCCCGGTGTTGGCGGTCTGTCGCTTGTGTATCCGCCGGCGAGCCGCTTGTATAGCCGTTGATCCGAACAAGAAAAAAAGGACCTGACATGAACGATCAAATGCGCAATTCCTTCACCTCGGTAGCGCCGCCGATCGTCGCTTCGCCGGCCAAGCGTATCCAGGCCCTGACCGGTGATCCGGATTTCATGACCTCCCTGGCCCGTGGCCTGGCGGTGGTGCAGGCGTTTCAGGAGCGCAAGCGCCACCTGACCATCGCCCAGATCAGCCATCGCACGGAAATTCCCCGCGCCGCCGTGCGCCGTTGCCTGCACACGCTGATCAAGCTCGGCTACGCCACCACCGACGGGCGCACTTATTCGCTTCTGCCCAAAGTGCTGACCCTCGGTCACGCCTATCTGTCTTCGACGCCGCTGGCGGTCTCCGCCCAGCCGTACCTCGACCGCATGAGCGAACAACTGCACGAGGCCTGCAACATGGCCACGCTGGAAGGCGACGACATTCTCTACATCGCCCGCTCGGCCACCACTCAGCGGCTGATTTCGGTGGACCTCTCGGTGGGCGGGCGTTTGCCGGCGTATTGCACGTCCATGGGGCGGATTCTTCTGGCCGCGCTGGACGACACCTCGCTGCGCGAATACCTCGACCACGCCGAACTGGTCGCCAAGACCAGCCGCACCATCCACACCCCCGACGCCTTGCTCGAATGCTTGCAGGAAGTGCGGCAGCAGGGCTGGTGCATCGTCGATCAGGAACTGGAGCAAGGCCTGCGTTCGATTGCCGTGCCGGTCTACGATGCTTCCGGCCAGGTAGTGGCCGCGCTCAACGTCAGCACCCACGCCGGTCGCGTCAGCCGCACCGAGCTGGAGCAGCGCTTTCTGCCGGGCCTGTTAAGCGCCAGTCGCGACCTCAGCGCGCAATTGTTTGCCTGATGAAGCTGTTCGATAAACGCACAGAGTTGCGTTTATCGAATTGACGCTAAAACCCCCGGATCATTAATGTCGCGGCAGCGTCATCCGGCGCGAATGTGAATGAGCCCGCCGGATTGTCGACTCCCATAATAATGACAAGAGGCAACTTCCCATGCGCACGTTCCCCGACTGTCGCCGCTCCCGTTCCTGTTGCCGGTATTAGCGCAACACCTGATTCCTTCCTTATATAGTTGTGACCGTGCCGCTCTCTGGCCGGCCGCCGTTCGACTGCGTTTTCTTGCGTGGAATAAAAATAATGAACCAGCCTCAGTCCGCTGTGGGTCACTGCCTCGACGTGCAGTCCTTCATCAACGCCCAACCTATCTCGCGCTATCAGTGGCGTGTCGTGATTCTGTGTTTCCTGATTGTGTTCCTCGATGGCCTCGACACCGCGGCCATGGGTTTTATCGCGCCGGCCCTGTCCCAGGACTGGGGCATCGACCGCGCCAGCCTCGGCCCGGTGATGAGTGCTGCGCTGATCGGCATGGTTTTCGGTGCCTTGGGCTCCGGTCCTCTGGCTGACCGCTTCGGGCGAAAAGTCGTACTGGTCGGCGCGGTTTTTCTGTTCGGTGCTTTCAGCTTGGCGTCGGCCTACGCCACCAATGTCGATCAGTTGCTGGTGCTGCGTTTCCTCACCGGTCTAGGGCTGGGCGCCGGCATGCCGAACGCCACCACGCTGCTGTCGGAATACACCCCGGAGCGCAAAAAATCGCTTCTGGTGACCAGCATGTTCTGCGGCTTCAATCTCGGCATGGCCGGCGGCGGATTCATCTCGGCCAAGCTGATTCCGGCATTCGGCTGGCACAGCCTGTTGCTGATCGGCGGGATCCTGCCGCTGATCCTCACCGTGGTGTTGCTGCTCTGGCTGCCGGAATCGGCGCGTTATCTGGTGGTGCGCAATCGCGGCACCGACAAAGTGCGCAAGACCCTCGCGCCCATTGATCCTGCCACCGTCGCTCAGGCCGCGAGTTTCAGCGTGCCGGAACAGAAAACCGTAAAAGCGCGCAACGTGTTCGCGGTGATTTTCTCCGGCACCTACAGCGTCGGCACGTTGCTGCTGTGGCTGACCTACTTCATGGGCCTGGTGATCGTTTACCTGCTGACCAGTTGGCTGCCGACCCTGATGCGCGACAGTGGCGCGAGCATGGAGCAGGCGGCATTTATTGGCGCGCTGTTCCAGTTCGGCGGGGTGTTGAGCGCGGTGGGCGTAGGCTGGGCGATGGACCGGTTCAATCCGCACAAGGTCATCGGCATTTTCTACCTGCTGGCCGGGGTGTTTGCCTACGCCGTGGGGCAGAGCCTGGGCAACATCACGCTGCTGGCGACGCTGGTGCTGGTGGCGGGCATGTGCGTCAACGGCGCGCAATCGGCGATGCCGTCACTGGCGGCGCGGTTTTATCCGACGCAGGGCCGGGCGACCGGTGTGTCGTGGATGCTCGGGATCGGCCGGTTTGGCGCGATTCTCGGGGCGTGGATGGGTGCGACGCTGTTGGGGTTGGGCTGGAATTTCGAACAGGTGCTGACGGCGCTGGTGATTCCGGCGGGCCTGGCCACGGCAGCGGTGGTGATCAAGGGGCTGGTCAGTCACGCGGACGCGACCTGAGTTTCATTGCAGGATCGTTCCCACGTCGAACTGGCCGCAGAGAATGCTCCGCGCTCGGCTCCGGAAGGGACGCGGAGCGTCCCGGGCGGCATTCCCACGCAGAGCGTGGGAACGATCAGTGACGGAACGATAGGCAGATAACAATCTGTTCGATAAACGAACACTCAGTCGATTATCGGATTGTTTGGCGAAAATCAGCGGCTTAATCTTCAGTGACTCCGGCGCAGAACCTCGCGCCTTTTTATCACTGGCGATTCATTACAAAAACAGGAGCCCGCTCCATGGCTGAGATCCTTTCGCTGCACGACGCGGTGAAGCAATTCGTCAACGACGGTGACACCGTCGCGCTCGAAGGCTTCACTCACCTGATCCCTACGGCGGCGGGTCATGAAATCATTCGTCAGGGCAAGAAAGATCTGACCCTGGTGCGGATGACGCCTGACCTGATCTACGACCAACTGATCGGCGCCGGCTGTGCACGCAAGCTGATCTTCTCCTGGGGCGGCAACCCTGGCGTGGGTTCGCTGCACCGTCTGCGCGACGCGGTCGAGAAGCAATGGCCGCATGCGCTGGAAATCGAAGAACACAGTCACGCCGACCTGGCCAACGCCTACGTCGCCGGTGCCTCCGGCCTACCGTTCGCGGTGCTGCGAGCCTACGCCGGCTCCGACCTGCCGAAGGTCAACCCGCTGATCAAATCCGTAACGTGCCCGTTCACCGGCGAAGTGCTGGCGGCGGTGCCGTCGGTGCGTCCGGACGTGACCGTGATCCACGCCCAGAAGGCCGACCGTCAAGGCAACGTGCTGCTGTGGGGCATCCTCGGTGTGCAGAAAGAAGCCGCACTGGCCGCCAAGCGTTGCATCGTCACCGTCGAAGAAATTGTCGACAACCTCAACGCCCCGATGAACGCCTGCGTGCTGCCGACCTGGGCCTTGAGCGCGGTCTGCCACGTACCCGGTGGCGCGCATCCGTCCTACGCCCACGGTTACACCGAGCGTGACAATCGCTTCTATCAGGCGTGGGATCCGATCGCCCGCGACCGTGAGACGTTTACCGCGTGGATCAACGAATACATCCATGGCTGCGCTGACTTCAGCGAGTTCCAGGCCAAGTTGGCCGCTGCTTCGGAGGCCAAGTAATGACTTACACCACCAATGAAATGATGACCGTCGCCGCGGCCCGTCGCCTGAAGAACGGCTCGGTGTGCTTCGTCGGCATCGGCCTGCCGTCGAAAGCCGCCAACCTGGCGCGCCTGACCTCGTCGCCGGACGTGGTGCTGATCTACGAGTCGGGCCCGATCGGCGCCAAACCCAGCGTATTGCCACTGTCTATCGGTGATGGCGAACTAGCGGAAACCGCTGACACCGTCGTACCGACCGGTGAGATTTTTCGCTACTGGCTGCAGGGCGGGCGCATCGACGTCGGTTTCCTCGGCGCAGCGCAGGTCGACCGTTTCGGCAACATCAACACCACCGTGGTCGGCGACTATCACCAGCCGAAAGTGCGTCTGCCGGGTGCCGGTGGCGCGCCGGAAATTGCCGGTTCCGCAAAAAGCGTGCTGATCATCCTTAAACAGTCGGCACGTTCGTTTGTCGACAAACTCGATTTCATCACCTCGGTCGGTCATGGCGAGGGCGGCGATTCGCGCAAACGTCTGGGCCTGCCGGGCGCCGGGCCGGTCGGGATCATCACTGACCTGTGCATCATGGAGCCGGAAGAGGGCACCCACGAATTCGTGGTCACCGCACTGCACCCTGGCGTGACCCGCGAGCAAGTGGTCGCCGCCACCGGTTGGGCGATCCGTTTTGCCGACAGTGTGGCCACCACCGCCGAACCGACCGAAGTCGAGCTGACCGCCCTGCGCGATCTCGAAGCCCGCACCGCAGCGGCTCACGGCCAGGCACCGGGAGAAGCATGATGCGCGACGTTTATATCTGCGATGCGATTCGTACCCCCATCGGCCGTTTTGGTGGCGGTCTGGCTGCGGTTCGCGCCGATGATCTGGCCGCTGTGCCGATCAAGGCCCTGATGGAACGCAACCCGTCGGTGGACTGGAGCGCCATCGACGAAGTATTCCTCGGCTGCGCCAACCAGGCCGGCGAAGACAACCGCAACGTCGCGCGCATGGCGCTGTTGCTGGCCGGTCTGCCGGAGAGCGTTCCGGGCGTCACCCTCAATCGCCTCTGCGCGTCGGGCATGGACGCCATCGGCACGGCGTTCCGCGCCATTGCCAGCGGCGAAATGGAGCTGGCGATTGCCGGCGGCGTCGAGTCGATGTCCCGCGCGCCGTTCGTGATGGGCAAGGCGGATGCGGCGTTCTCGCGCAACATGAAGCTGGAAGACACCACCATCGGCTGGCGTTTCATCAACCCGTTGATGAAGGCCCAGTACGGCGTCGACGCGATGCCGCAGACCGCCGACAACGTCGCCGACGATTACGAAATTTCCCGCGAGGACCAGGACGCTTTCGCCCTGCGCAGTCAGCAACGTACTGCCGCTGCGCAGGCTGCCGGCTACTTCGCCGAGGAAATCGTCGAAGTGCGGATCGCCCACAAGAAGGGCGAAACCGTGGTCAGCCAGGACGAACACCCACGCGCCGACACCACGCTTGAAGCCCTGACCAAATTGAAACCGGTCAACGGCCCGGACAAGACCGTCACCGCCGGCAACGCTTCGGGCGTCAACGACGGTGCCGCCGCGCTGATTCTGGCCTCGGCCGAAGCGGTGAAAAAACACGGTTTGACTGCCCGCGTCAAAGTGCTGGGCATGGCCAGTGCCGGGGTCGCGCCACGGGTGATGGGCATCGGCCCGGTGCCGGCGGTGCGCAAACTCACCGAGCGCCTCGGCGTGGCGGTCAGCGATTTCGATGTGATCGAACTCAACGAAGCGTTTGCCAGCCAGGGTCTGGCGGTGTTGCGCGAGCTGGGACTGGCGGACGACGCGGCCCAGGTCAACCCGAACGGCGGCGCGATCGCCTTGGGTCACCCGCTGGGCATGAGCGGCGCTCGTTTGGTGCTGACCGCCCTGCATCAGCTGGAAAAGACCGGTGGCAAGAAAGGTCTGGCGACCATGTGCGTCGGTGTCGGCCAGGGTCTGGCCCTGGCCATCGAACGCGTCTGACGCAAGCCGTGACGAACAAGAACAGAGGAAAGCGAAATGACTGACAAGCCTGGTTACCGCCGCCCGCAGGAAGGCACCCAGCCGCCGTACCTGCACCCGAATTATCAATCCACCAATCTGCGCTCGCCGTCCAAGCCGTTGGTGTTCCTGCCGCACTCGCTGTCGGAAATCACCGGCCCGACCATCGGTGCCGAGCGTGTGGCCGACACCGATAACGATCTGACCGCCCAGCATCAGGGTGAGCCGCTCGGCGAGCGGATCATCATTCACGGGCGTGTGCTCGACGAAGACGGTCTGCCGGTGCCGGGGATTCTGGTGGAGATCTGGCAGGCCAACGCCGCCGGTCGCTACAACCACGCCCGCGACCTGCACGACGCACCGCTGGACCCGAATTTCACCGGCACCGGCCGCACCGTGACCGACGCCGACGGCTGGTATCAGTTCCAGACCATCAAGCCCGGCGCTTATCCGTGGGGCAACCACCACAACGCCTGGCGCCCGGCCCACGTGCATTTCTCGCTGTTCGGGCCGAGCATCCTGACGCGTCTGGTCACACAGATGTATTTCCCGGGCGACCCGCTGCTGCCGTACGACCCGATCTACAACTGCGTGCCGGATACCTCGGCCAAGGAACGCCTGATCGCCGCTTTCGATCTGGAAAAAACCATTCCGTCCTACGCCCTCGCTTATCGCTGGGACATCGTGCTGCGCGGCCGCGAAGCCACGCCGATGGAGAAATGAGATGACCCTGACTGCGACCACGTCCCACACCGTCGGGCCGTATTACCACATCGGCCTGACCTGGCTGAACCGTGAAAACCTCGCCAACGAACTGACCCTCGGCCAGCGCGTGGCGATCAGCGGGCAAGTGGTGGATGGCAACGGTGATGTCGTCAACGACGCCATGCTCGAAGTTTGGCAGGCCAACGCCGCCGGCAAATACGATCACCCGGAGGATGAGCAGGCCAAACCGCTCGACCCGAATTTCGAAGGCTTTGGCCGAGTGCCGGTGGACGCCGAAGGGCGCTTCCGTTTCACCACCATCAAGCCGGGCACGGTCGAAGGCCTGAAGGGCTCGACCCAGGCGCCGCACTTGGTGGTGCTGGTGTTCGCGCGCGGTCTGGTGAAGCACTTGCTGACGCGGATCTACTTCGAAGGCGATCCGGCGAACGTCAATGACCCGCTGCTCGAATGCGTACCGGCCGAGCGCCGCACCACGTTGCTGGCCAAGCCGGATGCGGCGGGGGTTTATCAGTGGAATGTGATCCTGCAGGGCACTGATGCGGAGACCGTGTTCTTCGATTACTGAGAATGATCGTTCCCACGCTCCGCGTGGGAATGCATCCCGTGACGCTCCGCGTCACAGTGGACGCGGAGCGTCCATGGCGGCATTCCCACGCAGAGCGTGGGAACGATCAACGTCGAGGCGCCGAATGCGTTTGCGTGGGAACGGTCAGTACAGGATGTGGAACGGGACTGTTGCAAAGTATGTCTAGACTCTCACTGTCCCTATCGAGTGAAAAACAATGACAACCACCACCTCCCATTACACCGGCGAGGAGCGCAGCAAGCGCATCTTCGCCATTGTCGGCGCGTCGTCCGGCAACCTCGTCGAATGGTTCGACTTCTACGTCTACGCCTTCTGCGCGATCTATTTCGCCCCGGCGTTTTTCCCCTCCGACAACCCCACGGTGCAGTTGGTCAACACGGCAGGCGTCTTCGCCGCCGGGTTCCTGATGCGACCGATCGGCGGCTGGATTTTCGGCCGGGTCGCGGACAAGCACGGGCGCAAGAACTCGATGCTGATCTCGATCCTGATGATGTGCTTCGGTTCGTTGCTGATCGCCTGTCTGCCGACCTACAAGGACATCGGCGTCTGGGCGCCGCTGCTGCTGTTGTTCGCGCGCTTGCTGCAAGGCCTGTCGGTGGGCGGTGAGTACGGCACCACCGCGACCTACATGAGTGAAGTCGCGCTCAAGGGCCAGCGCGGGTTCTTCGCCTCGTTCCAGTACGTGACGCTGATCGGCGGGCAACTGCTGGCGGTGCTGCTGGTGGTGATCCTGCAACAGTTCCTCTCTGAAGAAGAATTGCGTGCCTACGGCTGGCGGATTCCGTTCGTGGTCGGCGCGGCCGCTGCGCTGATTTCGCTGTTCCTGCGCCGCTCGCTGAAAGAAACCACCAGCAAGGAAATGCGCGAGAACAAGGACGCCGGCAGCATCCGTGCACTGTTCCGCGATCACAAGGCTGCGTTCATCACCGTGCTCGGCTACACCGCCGGCGGCTCGCTGATTTTCTACACCTTCACCACGTATATGCAGAAGTACCTGGTGAACACCGCCGGCATGCACGCCAAGACCGCCAGCTACATCATGACCGGCGCGCTGTTCCTGTACATGTGCATGCAGCCGCTGTTCGGCATGCTCGCCGACAAGATCGGCCGGCGTAACTCGATGCTCTGGTTCGGCGGCCTCGGCACGTTGTTTACGGTGCCGATCCTGCTCAGCCTGAAAAGTGTTGGCAGCCCGTTCCTGGCTTTCGTGCTGATCACCGTGGCGCTGGCGATCGTCAGTTTCTACACCTCGATCAGCGGTCTGGTGAAAGCCGAGATGTTCCCGCCGGAAGTCCGCGCCCTCGGGGTCGGTCTGGCCTATGCGGTGGCCAACGCGATCTTCGGCGGTTCGGCAGAATACGTCGCGCTGAGCCTCAAGGCCGGCGGGATGGAAAACGCGTTCTACTGGTATGTCACGATCATGATGGCTGTGGCGTTCCTGTTCAGCCTGCGCCTGCCCAAAGAAGCGAAGTATTTGCACCACGACCTTTAAAACCGATGCGCGCGGGCCACACCGGCCCGCGCCGGCAAGGACTGTTTATGACTCAGCGACCGGGCAATCAATTGTTCGATGCCTACTTTACTGCCCGCGATATGCGCGACGTGTTCTGCGATCAGGGACGGGTGCAGGCGATGCTCGACTTCGAAGCGGCGCTGGCCCGGGCCGAAGCGCGGGTCGGGTTGATTCCGGCGGGTGCTGTGGCGTCGATTGAAAACGCCTGCCGCGCCGGGCTGTTCGATTTCGCAGCGCTGGGCGAGGCGATTGCCACGGCCGGCAATTCGGCGATTCCGCTGGTCAAGGCGTTGGGCAAACAGATCGCCGCAACTGATGCCGAAGCCGAGCGCTACGTGCATCTGGGCGCTACCAGCCAGGACGTGATGGATTCCGGGCTGGTGCTGCAATTGCGTCAGGCGCTGGAATTGATTGAAGGGGAGCTGGTGCAACTGGCCGACTCCCTTGCCATTCAGGCGCAGCGCCACGCCGCCACACCGCTGGCGGGAAGAACCTGGCTGCAACATGCGACCCCGGTCACCCTAGGGATGAAAATCGCCGGTTGGCTCGGCGCGATCACTCGCAGCCGTCAGCGTCTGCGCGAGCTCAAGCCGCGACTGCTGGTGCTGCAATTCGGCGGTGCGTCCGGCACCCTCGCGGCACTTGGCGAACAGGCATTGCCGATCGCCCATGCACTGGCCGAAGAACTGCAACTGACCCTGCCGGAACAACCGTGGCACACCCAGCGTGATCGCATTGTTGAATTCGGCGCGGTACTCGGGTTGATCGCCGGCAGCCTCGGCAAATTCGGCCGCGACATCAGCCTGTTGATGCAGACCGAAGCGGCGGAAGTGTTCGAGCCATCGGCGCCGGGCAAGGGCGGTTCCTCGACCATGCCGCACAAGCGCAATCCGGTAGGCGCGGCGGTGTTGATCGGCGCGGCGACCCGTGTGCCGGGGCTGGTCTCGACGCTGTTCAGCGCCATGCCCCAGGAACATGAACGCAGCCTTGGTTTGTGGCACGCCGAATGGGAAACCCTGCCGGAGATCTGCTGCCTGGTGTCGGGCGCGCTGCAACAGGCGCGGCTGCTGGCCAACGGTCTGGAGGTCGATGCCGCGCGCATGGCCCGCAACCTGGAACTGACTCAAGGTCTGGTGCTGGCCGAAGCGGTGAGCATCGTGCTCGCGCAACGGGTCGGCCGCGACACCGCGCATCATCTGCTCGAGCAATGCTGCAAACGAGCGGTGGCCGAACAGCGCCATCTGCGAGCGGTCCTCGGTGACGAACCGCAGGTGACCGCCGAACTGAGCGCAACCGAACTGGATCATCTGCTCGATCCCGCCCATTACCTCGGTCAGGCGCAGGTCTGGGTCGAGCGTGCGGTGGCCGAACACAACGCATTGTCTGACTGAAAGGAGAGGGCTGTGGCTTTCGTTCAACTCGCCGATGGCGAACTGCATTACTCATTGGAAGGCCCGGTCGATGCGCCGGTGCTGGTGCTGTCGAACTCGCTGGGCACCGACCTGCACATGTGGGACGTGCAGATGCCGGCCTTCACCGAACATTTTCGCGTGCTGCGCTTTGATACTCGCGGGCACGGCCAGTCGCTGGTGACGCCGGGCCCTTACAGCATCGAGCAACTGGGTCGCGACGTGCTGGCGCTGCTGGATGCGCTGCACATCGAACGTGCGAATTTCTGCGGTCTGTCGATGGGCGGCCTGATTGGCCAGTGGCTGGGGATCAACGCCGGCCAGCGTCTGAACAAACTGATCGTCTGCAACACGGCGGCGAAAATCGGCGATCCGTCGGTGTGGAATCCGCGTATCGAAACCGTGCTGCGCGACGGCCCGGCGGCGATGGTCGCGTTGCGCGATGCATCGATTGCCCGCTGGTTTACCCCGGACTTTTCTGCCGCCAATCCGGCAGCCGCCAAGCAGATTACCGACATGCTGGCCGCGACCAATCCTGAAGGTTATGCCGCCAACTGCGCGGCGGTGCGCGATGCGGATTTCCGCGAGCAGTTGTCGTCGATCAAGGCGCCGCTGCTGGTGATCGCCGGTACCGAAGATGCGGTGACGCCACCGTCCGGCGGGCATTTCATTCAGGAGCATGTGCGCGGCGCCGAGTACGCCGAGTTCTATGCGGCGCACCTTTCCAACGTTCAGGCCGGCGACGCGTTCAGCGACCGCGTGCTGACCTTTTTGCTGGCCGATTGAGGGGATTTCCGTGGACGAGAAACAACGTTACGACGACGGCATGCAAGTGCGCCGCGCGGTGCTCGGCGACGCTCACGTCGATCGCAGCCTGACCACGTTGACCGAGTTCAACTCGGAATTCCAGGAGATGATCACCCGTCACGCCTGGGGCGACATCTGGACCCGCCCGGGCCTGCCACGCCACACCCGCAGCCTGATCACCATCGCCATGCTGATCGGCATGAACCGCGAGGGCGAACTCAAGTTGCATTTGCGGGCGGCGGCGAACAATGGCGTGAGCCGTGGCGAGATCAAGGAAGTGATCATGCAGAGCGCGATCTACTGCGGGATTCCGGCGGCGAATGCGACGTTTCATCTGGCCGAATCGGTGTGGGATGAGCTGGGTACCGAATCACGCGAGTAATCGTCGAGTTCGAAGAATCGCAGCCTATGGAAGGCTGCGATCCTTTGAACATCACACCTTGGCGACAATGAAAATCCGCTTGAACGCAAACAGCGTATGGCCGTTTTCCTCCTGCGGATAATGCGCATGCACCCGCATCAGGTAGTGATAAATGAAGCGCGCCTGTTCCTCTGACGTCAGTCCCTGCATCACCGGCCGCAGCGCCGACACTTTTACCCAGTCATAAACCGGCGACTTGCCGTCGACCACCTGCAACTGCTCGGTTTCCCAGATATCCAGCGACTGCGTCAGCGGCGCGAGCAATCGGTAGTAATCCTCCAGCGGCAACAACGGCCGCGCCGCCATGCGCTGGCGCAACTGCGCAGTGCCGATGGGGCGACCGCAGGGGCCGGCGTCGTCGAGGGTGTCGAGCATCAGCCGATACCACAGCGCATCGCGCCAGTCCGGCATGTGTGCGGCCAGGCAGCCACCGGGGTTGAGGTGGCGAAGCAGTCCCGGCAATAGCGCTCGATGGTCATCGATGAAATGCAGCACGGCCGCGGCGAACAACAGGTCGGCTGGCTTGCGGGGTTTCCAGTGCTGCAGTTCGGCGTGTTGCCAGCGCGCCTTGATCGGCAGACAACGGGCGACCTGAAGCATGTCTTTCGAACTGTCGATGCCTTTGAGATTTGCCTGCGGCCAGCGATTGGCCAGAACCTTCGTGGCAATCCCGGTGCCGCAACCGAGGTCATAAATGCGTTGAGGATTGTCCAGCTCGACGCGGCCGAGCAGTTCATCGACCGGTTGTTGCCTGAGACGGGAAAACTGTTCGTACGCCCTGGCATTCCAGTCTTTGTCGACGGGAGCGGGGTTGAGTCGGGTGATCATGAGGTCGTCCTCCGGTGATCAGCAGGGTCTTCCGATGACAACCTGGCCAAGTCTTGGGGACCGACATCCACAGATAACGGAAGCGAAGAGGGTGGAGCACCTGAGTCCTTCAGGTGGATCCACTCTACGCGTCGGCTGGCGCCGTGCCATTAATCCTGACGGATGGTGCAGAGCCCTAGAGCAGGCTGATCGGGTAGCTGACGATCAGGCGGTTTTCGTCGAACTCGTTGTTGCTGAAGTCACGACGCATGGTCGAGTTGCGCCACCTGACGTTCAGGTCCTTGAGCGCACCGCTTTGCACGGTGTAGCCCAGTTCCGATTCGCGGCCCCATTCCTTGCCGTCGGTGATGGTCCCGGTGTGCACGTTGTCGCCGCTGATGTAGCGGTTCATCAGGGTCAGGCCGGGCACGCCGAGGGCGGCGAAGTTGTAGTCGTGGCGCAGTTGCCAGGAACGTTCCTGCGCGTTGTCGTAGCTTGAGTTGTAGCTGTCGTTGGCGAGCGTTCCGCCGCTGGTGCCGTTGACCCGCATCCAGGCGCTGTCGCCGGTGAGTTTTTGCAGGCCGACGTAAAAGGTGTTGCCGCCGTATCGCGCGGAGAACATGCCCGACCAGGTTTTGTTGTCGAGGTCGCCGGCCCGGGCACTGCCGTCGTCCTTGCCGTAGAAGAAACCGAGGTTGGCACCCAGGGTCCAGTCGCCGAGCGGCTGGCTGTGGATCAGGTTGACGTATTGCTGGCTGTAAATGTCCTTGAGTTCGGCGTTCCACAGGCCGATCTGCGTGCGCTTGTCGTTGAACACGTATTCGCCGCCCTGAAAGTTGAAGCGATCCGAGGTGAACGCCGCTTTGCCGAACATCGACATGTCGCTCATGCTGCTGTCGTCACGCGGACTGTTTGCGCGGAACTGGCCGCCGTAGAGGGTCAGGCCGTCGATTTCCTTCGAGGTGATCTGGCCGCCGCGAAAGGTCTGCGGCAGCGAGCGGCCATCGTCCGAACGAAGGATCGGCAGCACCGGCATCCATTCGCCGACCTTCACTTCGGTCTGCGACAGCCTGGCCTTGAACGCCACGTTGGTGCGGCCGAAGGTGTCCGCCGGGCGTCCGTCATGATCCAGCGGCAATGCCTGGGTGCCGCCGGTGCCTTTGCCGCCATCGAGCTTCACCGAATACAACCCCAGCACATCCAGGCCGAACCCGACGGTGCCTTGGGTGAAACCGGACTTGGCGTCGAGGATGAAGTTCTGCGTCCACTCTTCAGCCTTGCCCTGAGCCTTGGTCGGGTTGGTGAAGTTGCGGTTGATGTAGAAGTTGCGCAGGTTCAGGTTGACCTTGGCCCCTTCGATGAAACCGGCTTCTTCAGCCGCAGCGGGCAGCGCGACGCCGGCCAGGGCGAGGGCGATCAGGCCGGGAAGTGCGTAGGGCGCAGGGGACGTTGTCATGGGCTCGGGTCTCTCTTGTTTTTTTGGGCGAACGGGGGCGCTGCGGCCGATTCTGAGGCGCAGAAATTCAATGGGATCAGGGGGCGAGCGGCGGCGATCAGCCGGATGGAGCAGGGTGCGGGAGCATGGTGTCGAACCTGTTGTTATTGGTTTTGTGGCTCGAATGGTGCGGGGCGCGGGCGAGGCGATTCAATCGGCGAAAGTGGAATTCGGGCGATTATCGAACGCAAGATTTGCGGGCAACAAAAAGCCCGCCAATCGGCGGGCTTCTTGTGTTCAGCGGATGATCAGAACAGCTTCATCTTCGGTGCTTCTTCTTTCAGCGGCTCGTTCTGCGCGGTCTGCGCATTCCAGCCACCGCCCAGGGCCTTGTACAGGTTGACCGCACTGGTCAGCTGCGCGAGGCGGTCGGTGATCAGCGATTGTTGCGCGCTGAACAGCTGACGCTGGGCATCGAGGAAGGTCAGGTTGCTGTCGACGCCGATGCGGTAGCGACGCTCGGCCAGGCGGTAGTAATCCTGGTTGGCGGCGACGAAATCACGCTGGGCCTGCAACTGCTCGGTGTAGGTCTGGCGGGCGGCCAGGCCGTCGGCGACTTCCTGGAAGGCCGTTTGAATGGACTTCTCGTAGTTCGCCACGCCAATGTCCTTCTGGATCTTGGCGTAGTCGAGGCTGGCGCGCAGGCTGCCGGCGTTGAAGATCGGCAGGTTGATCTGCGGCTGGAACAGCCACGTGCCCGAACCGCCCTTGAACAGGCCGGACAGGTCCGGGCTCAGGCTGCCCGCATTGGCGGTCAGGCTGATGCTCGGGAAGAACGCTGCACGGGCCGCGCCGATGTTGGCGTTGGCGGCCTTCAGGTTGTACTCGGCCTGAAGGATGTCCGGACGACGTTGCAGCAGATCCGACGGCAGACCGGCCGGCACGTCGGCCAGCAGGTCATCCGACAGCGGTTTGGCCGCTTGCAGGTTGGCCGGCACGCCGGTGCCGAGCAGCAGGGTCAGGCTGTTTTCGTCCTGGGCAACCTGGCGGGTGTAACGCGCCAGTTGTGCCCGGGCGTTTTCAACCGAAGTACGCGACTGCGCCAGGTCCAGTGCCGAAGCCACACCGACTTCGTTGCTGCGGCTGGTCAGCTTGTAGCTTTCCTCGAAGGCACCGAGGGTGTCCTGCGTCAGCTTCAGCAGTTCCTTGTCGGCCTGCCAGGTCAGGTAGGCGTTGGCCACGCTGGCCACCAGGCTGATCTGGGTGCTGCGGCGCGCTTCTTCGGTGGCGAAGTATTGTTGCAGCGCTTGTTCGCTCAGGCTGCGAACCCGACCGAACAGGTCGAGTTCGTAGGCGCTGATGCCGACGGTGGCGGAGTACGAGCTGGTGATGCTCGACTCACCGGTCTGCGACGCACGGGCCGGAACCCGCTGACGGCTGCCGCTGGCATTGGCCGACACGGCCGGGAACAGGTCGGCGCGCTGGATGCGGTATTGAGCCGCGTAGGCGTCGATGTTCAGCGCCGCGACACGCAGGTCGCGGTTGTTTTCCAGGGCGACCTGGATCAGTTGCTGCAGGGCCGGGTCATGGAAAAACTGCTTCCAGCCCTGCTCGGCAGCGGCCTGCGCCGGTGCCTGGGCCGGCGAGTACGCCGGGCCCTGCGGGAATTGCGCGGCCACCGGTGCTTCAGGCTGCTGATAATCCGGTATCAGCGAGCAACCGCTCAGCACGAAGGCGGCGACTGCGATGGAGAGTAGCGACTTGCTCATTGGCCAGCCTCTTTAGGAGTTTCTATGGTGTCATCCTTGCCGGCGTTTTTGCGCTGACCCATGGACGACACAGTGACGAAGAACAGTGGAACCCAGAAAATCGCCAGGATCGTTGCGGTGAGCATACCGCCAATCACGCCGGTACCGATCGCGTGTTGACTGCCCGAACCTGCGCCGGTGGAGATAGCCAACGGTACAACACCGAGGACGAAGGCCAGCGACGTCATGATGATCGGTCGCAGACGCATGCGGCAGGCTTCGATGGCCGCATCGCGCAGACTGCGTCCCTGCTCGTGCAGTTCCTTGGCGAACTCGACGATCAGAATGGCGTTTTTAGCCGCCAGACCAATGGTCGTCAACAGACCCACCTGGAAGTACACGTCGTTCGACAGACCGCGCAGGCTGGTGGCCATCAGCGCACCGATGATCCCCAGTGGTACCACGAGCATGACCGCGATCGGAATCGACCAGCTTTCATACAGCGCCGCCAGACACAGGAACACCATCAGCAGCGACAGGGCGTACAGCGCCGGAGCCTGCGAGCCGGACAGTCGTTCTTCGTACGACAGACCGGTCCACGAGATACCCACACCGGCTGGCAGTTTCTTGGCAATCGCCTCGACTTCGGCCATCGCTTCACCGGTGGAATAACCCGGCGCCGGGGCACCGAGAATCTCGACCGCTTCAACGCCGTTGTAACGCGCCAGCTTCGGCGAACCGTAGATCCACTCGCCCTTGGCGAATGCGGAGAACGGAACCATGGTGCCGGTCGCGTTGCGCACGTACCACTTCTTCAGGTCTTCCGGGCTCATGCGCGAGTCTGGCCGGCCCTGCACGTACACCTTCTTCACCCGACCGCGGTCGATGAAGTCGTTGACGTAGCTACTGCCCAGCGCAATCGACAGGGTGTTGTTGATGTCGGCGATGGTAATGCCCAGGGCACTGGCCTTCTCGTCATCGATTTCCAGCTGGAATTGCGGCTCGTCGTTCAGACCGTTCGGACGGACCTGCGTGAGCACCTTGCTCTGCGCGGCCATGCCGAGGAACTGGTTGCGTGCAGCCATCAATTTCTCGTGACCGATACCGGCGCGGTCCTGCAGGAACACGTCGAAACCGGTGGCGTTACCCAGCTCCAGTACGGCCGGCGGGGCGAAGGCGAACACCATCGCATCGCGGAAGCTGAAGAAGTGCTGCTGGGCGCGGGCGGCGAGTTTGAACACGCTGTTGTCGGCGTTACGTTCGTCCCACGGCTTGAGCATGATGAACGCCATACCCGAGCTCTGGCCACGGCCGGCGAAGTTGAAGCCGGTCACGGTGAACACCGAGGCTACTGCGTCACCTTCACCGCCGTCCTTGGTCGGACGCAGCAGGAATTCACGCATTTCATCCACCACCACCTGAGTGCGCTGGGCACTGGAACCGGCTGGCGTCTGAACCTGGGCAAACAGAACGCCCTGGTCTTCTTCCGGCAGGAACGCGGTCGGAATGCGGGTGAACAGCCAGATCATGCCGACCACGATCAGCAGGTAGGCCAGCAAATACGGCGCCTTGCGCGACAGCATGTTGCCGACACCGCGCTCGTAGCTGTTGACGCCACGGTCGAAGTTGCGGTTGAACCAGCCGAAGAAACCTTTTTTCGGCGTGCCGTGCTCACCGTGCGGAATCGCCTTGAGCATGGTGGCGCACAGCGCCGGGGTGAAGATCAGCGCGACCAGTACCGACAAGGCCATGGCCGACACGATGGTGATCGAGAACTGCTTGTAGATCACACCGGTGGAGCCGCTGAAGAACGCCATCGGCAGCAATACCGCCGACAGAACGAGGGCGATACCAACCAGGGCGCCCTGGATCTGGCCCATGGATTTCTTGGTCGCTTCCTTCGGTGACAAGCCTTCTTCGCTCATCACCCGCTCGACGTTTTCCACCACGACGATGGCGTCGTCCACCAGCAAGCCGATGGCCAGCACCATGCCGAACATGGTCAGGGTGTTGATGCTGAAACCGGCTGCCGCGAGGATGCCGAACGTACCGAGCAATACCACCGGCACGGTCATCGTGGTGATGACGGTGGCGCGGAAGTTCTGCAGGAACAGGAACATCACCAGGAACACCAGCGCAATCGCTTCGACCAGGGTGTGAACCACGCCTTTGATCGACTCGGTCACCACCGGCGTGGTGTCGTACGGGAACACCACTTCCATGCCTTGCGGGAAGAACGGCTTGAGGTCGTCAATCGTCTTGCGCAGTGCCTTGGCGGTGTCGAGAGCGTTGGCGCCGTTGGCCAGTTTTACCGCCAGACCGGAAGCCGGGCTGCCGTTGAACTGGGCGCTGATCGCATAGTTCTCGCCACCCAGGCCGACGTCGGCGACGTCTTTCAGGCGAACCTGCGAGCCGTCCTTGTTGACCTTGAGAAGAATCTCTTTGAACTGCTCGGCGGTCTGCAGACGGGTCTTGCCGATGATCGTGGCGTTCAGTTGCTGGCCCTGCACGGCAGGCAAGCCGCCGAGCTGACCGGACGACACCTGGACGTTCTGCGCCGCAATCGCGGTTTTCACGTCGACCGGGGTCAGGTTGAAGTTGTTCAACTTGGCCGGGTCGAGCCAGATACGCATCGCGTACTGGGCACCGAAGACCTGGAAGTCACCGACACCGGCGGTCCGCGAGATCGGGTCCTGCATGTTCGACACGATGTAGTTGGACAGGTCGTCCTTGGTCATGCTGCCGTCACGCGACACCACACCGATCACCAGCAGGAAGTTCTTCACTGCCTTGGTCACGCGGATACCCTGTTGCTGCACTTCCTGCGGCAGCAGCGGGGTGGCCAGGTTCAGCTTGTTCTGGACCTGGACCTGCGCGGTGTCGGAGTTGGTGCCTTGCTCGAAGGTCGCGGTGATGGTCATGCTGCCGTCGGAGTTACTTTCCGAGGACACATAACGCAGGTTGTCGATACCGTTGAGCTGCTGCTCGATCACTTGCACCACGGTGTCCTGAACCGTCTGTGCCGAAGCACCCGGGTAGGTCACGGAGATCGCAATGGCCGGTGGCGCAATGCTCGGGTACTGGTTGATCGGCAGTTTCAGGATCGAAAGTGCCCCGACCAGCATGATCACCAGGGCAATTACCCAGGCGAAAATCGGACGGTCGATGAAAAATTTTGACATGGATTACTCCCCTTTGCCGCCGGCGGCTTTGTCAGCTGCCTGAGCGGGGGCCGGGTTCTTGTTGCCGACGTTGGTGGCTTCGGTCGGTTTGACCTCAACACCCGGTTTGACGAATTGCAGCCCTTCGGTGATCAGACGATCACCGGCCTTCAGGCCGTCTTCGATCAGCCACTGGCTGCCGACGGTGCGGCTGGCCTTGAGCTGACGCAGTTCGACCTTGTTGTCCGGGCCGACGACCAGCGCGGTCGGAGTGCCTTTGAGGTCGCGAGTCACGCCTTGTTGAGGTGCGAGGATTGCGGCGCTGTTCACACCAGCCTGCAACTGCGCGTGGACGAACATGCCCGGCAGCAGAGTGTGATCCGGGTTCGGGAACACGGCGCGCAGGGTCACGGAACCGGTGGTCTGATCGACCGACACTTCGGAGAATTCCAGCTTACCGTCGAGCTTGTACTGGCTGCCGTCTTCGAGGGTCAGCTTGACCGCAGCGGCGTTGTCGCCGGCTTTCTGCAAACGACCGCTTTCCAGTTCGCGGCGCAGTTCCAGCAACTCGACCGAGGACTGGGTGACGTCGACGTAGATCGGATCCAGTTGCTGGATCACGGCCATCGCGTCGGTCTGGCCGCTGCTGACCAGCGCGCCTTCGGTCACCGAAGAGCGGCCGATACGACCGGAGATCGGGGCGTAGACCTTGGTGTAGCGCACGTTGATCTGTGCGGTCTGCAACGACGCTTCCGATTGCAGGCGGTTGGCCACGGCGGTGTCGTATTCCTGACGGCTGACGGCCTGCTCGTCGACCAGTTGCTTGTAGCGGTCGGAGATCGACTTGGTCGAACGCAGGTTGGCTTCGGCGCTTTTCAGGGTCGCTTCATAGACCGACGGATCGATCTGATACAGCTGCTGGCCGGCTTTGACATCGCCGCCTTCCTTGAACAGACGCTTGAGAATGATGCCGTTGACCTGCGGACGAACTTCGGCGATGCGGAACGCGCTGGTGCGGCCCGGCAATTCGGAAGTCAGGGTAAAGGCTTGTGGTTGCAGGGTGACGACGCCGACCTGAGGAGGTGGTGCGGCGGGAGCCGCCTCTTCCTTTTTACATCCGCTGAGCAGCGATGCCAGGGCGACGGCAGTGACCAGAGCGGTAACAGCTGGCTTGAATTGCATGAAGATCCTCGGGTCAGGCGCGCGAAAAGCGCACAAGAAGTGTGGAAGGGTAAAAAAGGGTTACCGGGTGGATAAGTAGCTTGCTAAGGAATATACTTACGTTCATGGTTGTTTGTAAACACCTTGGCGTCGTATCCACCCTGTTACAAAAGTCGTCGCAAGGTCTGAAATTGTAGGCCGGGGAGCCGATCCGCGAGAGATCAACCCTTTTTTATTCAGCGGATATTCAGCCATCCCTGAAACATCCTGTTTGAGGTTTTACTGCCATGGTCCGTCGTACCAAAGAGGAAGCTCAGGAAACGCGCAGCCAGATTCTCGAAGCGGCCGAGAAAGCCTTTTATGAGCGGGGCGTGGCCCGCACGACCCTGTCGGACATCGCCACCCTGGCCGGGGTGACGCGCGGTGCCATCTACTGGCACTTCAGCAACAAGGCCGATCTGTTGCAAGCGATGCTCGATACCCTGCATGAGCCGCTGGACGAACTGGCCAAAGCCAGCGAAAGCGAGGACGAACCCGATCCGCTGGGCTGCATGCGCCAATTGCTGATTCATTTGTTTCATCAAGTTGCGCTGGACCCGAAGACCCGGCGTATCAACGAAATTCTGTTTCATAAGTGCGAGTTCACCGATGAAATGTGCGATCTGCGCCAACAGCGCCGGACCGCCAGCCTCGATTGCAATGTGCGGATCGCGCTGACATTGAGTAATGCGGTCAATCGTGGGCAGTTGCCGGCAGACCTCGACACTGCCCGGGCAGCCATCAGCATTCACGCCTATATCGACGGCCTCCTTTATGGATGGCTACTGGCGCCGGACAGCTTCGAACTGTACGCCGAGGCCGAGCGCTGGGTCGATACCGGGCTGGACATGCTGCGCCTGAGCCCCAGCCTGCGCAAATGAAACAAAATTCGTTATTGGATCAGTTTGTGTCAATGACGGAGGAGGGTGAAGATCCCTGTTCACTCGCCCCGCTGCAATGGGATGCTTTTATATACCTCTGCGGCACGGGTTGATATGTAGCGAGCTACGTATTTTGTAGGGATTTTGTGTCGAGCCTGTGAACGAATGTGAGTGGCTCGCCCACCCGGCGACCAATAGAAAGCCCCCGACTCTCGCGAGTCGGGGGCTTTTGTGTTTCTGCGGTGTGGCTTACAGCGTCGGGTAGTCGAGGTAGCCGACCGCGCCTTTGCCGTAGAAGGTTTCCGGATGCGGTTCGTTCAGCGGTGCGTCGGCTTTCAGGCGGGCTGGCAGGTCCGGGTTGGCAATGAACGGGATGCCGAATGCCACGGCGTCAGCCTTGCCCTCGGCCAGCCACGCGTTAGCGCTGTCCTTGGTGAAGCGTTCGTTGGCGATGTACGCGCCGCCGAAGGCTTCTTTCAGTTGTGGGCCGAGGCTGTCGGCGCCTTCTTTCTCGCGAGAGCAGATGAAGGCGATGCCACGCTTGCCCAGTTCGCGGGCGACGTAGGTGAAGGTCTCGGCGAGGTTGTCGTCGCCCATGTCATGGGAGTCGGCGCGCGGTGCCAGGTGCACGCCGACACGGCCGGCGCCCCAGACTTCGATCGCGGCGTCGGTCACTTCCAGCAGCAGACGGGCACGGTTTTCCAGGGAGCCGCCGTAGTTGTCGGTGCGCTGGTTGGTGCTGCTTTGCAGGAACTGGTCGAGCAGGTAACCGTTGGCGCCGTGGATTTCCACGCCGTCGAAACCGGCTGCCTTGGCGTTTTCCGCGCCGACGCGGTAAGCGTCGACGATGTCGGCGATCTCAGCGGTTTCCAGTGCACGCGGGGTTGGATAGTCGGCCAGCGGGCGAACCAGGCTGACGTGGCCTTTAGGCTGGATGGCGCTCGGTGCAACCGGCGCTTCGCCGTTCAGGTACGACGGGTGGGAAACCCGGCCGACGTGCCACAGTTGCAGGACGATCTTGCCGCCGGCAGCGTGAACGGCTTTGGTCACGTTGGTCCAGCCGCGCACCTGATCGTTGGACCAGATGCCCGGGGTGTCCGGGTAGCCGACGCCCATCGGGGTCACCGACGTGGCTTCGCTGAGGATCAGGCCGGCCGAGGCGCGTTGTACGTAGTACTCGGCCATCAGCGCGTTCGGTACGCGGCCTTCGTCGGCGCGGCAGCGGGTCAGCGGCGCCATGATGATGCGGTTGGACAGCTCGAGGTCGCCCAGTTTGATCGGATCGAAAATTGTTGCCATGAGATACAACCCTCGTGAGGTAAGTGAGTGAATCAGTTAGCGGTGGCCAGCTCGGGATTGCCGTTCTGGCGGAATGTGATCAGGGTCACCAGCAGTGCGAGGACCGCGAGTGCTGCTGCGGCGAGAGGCACGCTGGTCAGGCCGTAGCCGTGGGCGATGACGCTGCCGCCGACCCAGGCGCCGAGGGCGTTGCCGACGTTGAAGGCGCCGATGTTCAGGGTCGACACCAGGTTCGGTGCGGCCTGGCCGTAGGTCACGACGTTCACTTGCAGGGCCGGCACGGCGGCGAAACACGCGGTGGCCCAGAGGAACAGGGTGATCTCGGTCGGGATCAGCGCGATGCTGGTCCAGGTCAGTACGGTGGAGGTCACGGCCATGGCGATGAATACGCCGATCAGCGTTGCGGCCAGGCCTTTGTCGGCCAGTTTGCCGCCGATGATGTTGCCGACGGTCAGGCCCAGGCCGATGAGCATCAGGGTCCAGGTCACGCCACGGGGCGAGACGCCGGTGACATCGCCCAACAGCGGTGCGACGTAAGTGAACAGGGTGAACACCGACGCAGCGAACAGCGCGGTCATGCTCAAGGACAGCCAGATCCCGGCGCCCTTGAGTGCAGCCAGTTCGGCGCGCATGTCGAGTTTTTCTTCGTCACGCTTGGCCGGCAGGAAGCGGATCAGGCCGATCAGCGCGATCACACCGATCACGGTCACTGCCCAGAAGGTCGAGCGCCAGCCGGCTTCCTGACCGAGGGCGGTGCCCAGCGGTACGCCCAGCACGTTGGCCAGGGTCAGGCCGGTAAACATCAGGGCCACGGCCGAGGCGCGCTTGTTCGGCGCCACCAGGTTGGCCGCGACCACCGAACCGATGCCAAAGAACGCACCGTGGCAGAGGGCAGTAACCACTCGGGCGAACATCAGCACGTTGTAATCAGTGGCGATAGCGCAGAGCAGGTTGCCGATAATGAAGATGCCCATCAGCGTTACCAGTGCAGCCTTGCGCGGCAGTTTTGCAGTGGCCATTGCCATGAACGGTGCACCAATCGCCACGCCCAGGGCGTAGCCGGTCACCAGCCAGCCGGCGCCGGGAATCGACACACCGAGGTCAGCCGCGACATTGGGCAGCAGGCCCATGATGACGAACTCGGTGGTGCCGATGGCGAAGGCGCTCAAGGCGAGTATGAGTAGCGAGAGGGGCATCGTTTAGTCCTTTTGGCTGGCTGACGTTAAGGGTCAGAGCTCTTTGCTGAGGGTGCTGAGGAACGCCTGGATCACGTCCTCGTTGCGTTTGAAAAAGTGCCACTGGCCGGCTTTCTGGCTGCTGATCAGCCCGGCCCGTTGCAGGGTGGCCAGGTGGGCGGAAACGGTCGACTGCGACAGGCCGCAACGTTGATCGATCTGCCCGGCGCAGATGCCGTACTCGTGGTTGTGGATCTGTTCCGGAAACTGGGCTTTCGGGTCTTTCAGCCAGTTGAGGATGTCTCGCCGTACTGGGTGTGCCAGGGCTTTTATTATTTCGTCGAGGTCAATGTTCATGGCTGGGTGCTCGTGATGTGTGTAGCGCTATATCGCGATGAGGCGAACTTTAAATCGGTACTTCGCGATATACCAATATGAATTTGATCTGATGACCGCATAAATCGGTATATCGGGTTATAACGATATGTGAGGTGTAAACAATTGCGGGCGCGGTGCTAAGCTGCGCCCATGAACTATCTCGCACATTTACACCTCGGTGGCCAGCGCCCCGGTCAACTGCTCGGCAGTCTGTATGGCGATTTCGTCAAAGGGCGGCTGCAAGGGCAGTTCGACCCGGAGATCGAAGCGGCGATTGCCCTGCATCGTCAGATCGACGTGTTCACTGATCGCCATCCATTGGTGGACGCGTCACTGGCGCGGTTCTCCACGACCCGCCGCCGTTACGCGGGCATCGTCCTCGACGTGTTTTTCGATCATTGCCTGGCCCGGGACTGGACGCTGTACGCCGACCGGCCGCTGGGGCAATTCACCACCGACGTTTACCGCGTGCTGACCAGCGAGCGGCAATTGCCCGAGCGCCTGGCGAAGATCGCCCCGCACATGGTCGCCAATGACTGGTTGGGCTCGTATCAGGAGTTCGAAGTGCTGGAGCAGGTGTTGCGCGGGATCTCCCGGCGCCTGACCCGGCCGGAAGAACTGGCGGGGGCGATGGAGGAATTGCGCCGGTTGTACGAACCGTTGAGCGAGGACTTTCGTTTGTTCTACCCACAGCTGCAGGACTTTGCCGGCCGGCAGCTGTAGGCAGACGTCGCCGATCAGGCCGCGATCAGATCGCGGGCGTGTTGCGCTTCGACCGGTTTGACCACATCGCCGAACAAGGCTTTCTGCACCGCCTGCTGCGCCTCGAACGCCAGTGCCGCGCGTTCCCGGCCCTGGCAGGCAATCGGCTTGAGCAGATGAACTTCCACATCGCCGCAGTCGTTGCTGAACAGGCGCATCAGGTGCGACAGCAGATCATCGTCACCAATGAACGGCGCCAGCGAATCGATCTTGCCCTCGCGCAGATAACGGATCGCCACCGGTTGCAGCTTCACCTCGGAATCAATCGCCGCCGACAGCAGACGACCATGAAAGGTGCGCAGCGAACGGCCATCGGTGGTGGTGCCTTCCGGGAACATCAGCAGCGGATGATCGGTTTGCAGGTGACGGGTCATCTGCTTGCGGATCAACTGGCTGTCGCCCGAACCGCGACGGATGAACAGGCTGCCGGCCTTCGCCGCCAACCAACCGGCCACCGGCCAGGTGCGCACTTCGGCCTTGGACAGAAACGACAGCGGCGTGAGCATGCCGAGCAGCGGAATGTCAGTCCACGACACATGGTTGCTGACCCACAGCATCGGCTGCTTCGGCAGCTCACCGTGAACGGTCACGCGAAACGGCAGGGCGTTGCTCAGGCGCGCCATGAAAAACCGCGACCAGCGCTGCCGACGCTCCATCGAATGGGCCAGACCCAGACGTTCGAATACTCCGAAAACACTGGCCATGCTCAAGCCCAGCGTCACCACCAGCAGCACTCGCGCGATCCGCGCGTACACCCGCAGCCGGCTCATTACACAGCCGCCTTGAAGTGCTTGGCGTAGCGCGGGCAAAGCTCGTCGCGCTTGAGCAGGATGAACACGTCGGCGACCTGGAAGTCTTCGTCCCAGCACGGCTCGCCGCAGATCTTCGCGCCCAGGCGCATGTAGGCCTTGAGCAGCGGCGGCATTTCGGCGATCACGTTCGACGGAATGTCGAGGCTCGGCAGCGGATTCTTCGGCTCGGCGCGCAGGTGTTCGGTGCACAGATAGCGTTCGCGCAGGCGCTGCATGATCGCGTGGGCCTGCACGCCGCCGTCCTGCATCGGGATGCTCGCGCAGCCCATCAGATAGCTGTAGCCGCCCTGATTGAGGACTTCGGCCAGTTCGCCCCAGAGCACGGCGATGGTGCCGCCGTTGCGGTAGGCCGGATCGACGCAGGTGCGACCGATTTCCAGGATCGGGCCTTGCAGACCGGCGAGGCCGTGCAGGCTGAATTCTTCTTCGCTGTAGAACTTGCCCAGGCTGCTGGCGGCGGTGTGATCGAGCAAACGGGTGGTCGCCACCAGGCGGCCGGTGTTCAGGTCACGCACGCCGATGTGGCTGCAGTGAACATCATAGTCATCCATGTCCAGACCTAGCTCCGCGCCGTTCAGCTTGGCGTTGAACTCGCCGCTGAACACGTTGAAGCGCAAGGCCTGGGCTTGCTGCAAGGCCTCGGCGCCGATCAGGCGTTCGGCTTGCAGGCGGCGTTCATTGCCGGTGTCGCTGATGCGGGCGATCTGAGTCATGTGAATCTCCGTACGGGCCTTGAACCCGTCATGGGTTGCAGCCGATCGACTTTCTTTATGCAGCCGTGTTGTGCAAAGTCAGGCTATGTAGCCCCGGTGTCATCGCCATGAATGTTTGGTGATGCTTATATGACAGCCCACGAGGAGCCTCTGATGACCTGGTCGACCCTGCTTGAATGCCGCGAACGCCTGCCCGCCGTTGCCGACTTGGCCGAGGGGTTCGCCACGTTGCAGCATCAACTGGGCAGCGTGACGCCGTTCGAACTGGCGGTGGCGGGAGGGCGGCGAATGGCGACGCCGGGGCTGGCGTTTCTGGTGGGCTATCAGGCGGCGCTGCGCATGCTCTGGCCGAGCGCGCCGCCGAGCCTGGGCGCGTTGTGTGCGACCGAGCAGCGCAGCCTGCGCCCGGCGGACATGCAGACCCGGCTCACGGATCTGCGCCTCACCGGGCAAAAGGATTTCGTCACCGCCGGCGATGCGGCGGACTGGCTGTTGATCGCTGCGCGCAGTGAGCAACCCGGCGAATCACCGCGCCTGAGCCTGGCGGTGGTGTATCCCGGCGAACCCGGCGTGCGGGTGGAAAAACTGCCGGCGCTGCCGTTGATGCCGGACATCAGCCATGGCCGGTTGCATCTCGACGATGCGTTGTGTGAGCTGCTTGCCGGGGATGGCTGGGATGCCTACGTCAAACCGTTCCGCACCCTTGAAGACGTTTACGTGTTGAGTGCAATGACCGCGTGGTTGTACGGCGTCGGTCAGGACAGCGGCTGGCCGCAGCCGCTGCAATTGCGTTTGCTGGCGCTGTTGGCCGGGTGTGCGGAAGTCAGTCGGCAGCCGCCGAACAATCCCGCCGGGCATGTGTTGCTCGGCGGATTGTTTGCGCAATTCGACGGGCTCAAACCTGAAGTCGATCAGGCACTGCGCGACGGCAATCCTGAGTGGGCGGCGATGTGGCAGCGCGATCAATCGGTCATGCAACTGGCGGCGGGCGCGCGGGCCAAACGACTGGCCAAGGCGTTGGCGGCTAACCAAAACACATCTGTCATGAACGCCGGCTAGTCTTCTCAGGTTCATCCCCAGAGCCCTCACCATGTTCAAAGGCCTGTCCCTGTTTCTGCTGCTGATCAGCTTCACGGTTCAGGCCGAACAATGGCCGGGTGAGCAGTGGCCGACCGGCCCGAAGATTGCCGGCCCAGCCGTCGATGCACTGGAGGCCTACGCCTTCCCGACCCGCGATGACAGCACCCGAAAAGGCATCCGCACCGACGCCTTGCTGGTGATCCGTGACGGCCAGCTCATCTACGAACGCTACGCCGCCGCGACCACCGCCGACACCCCGCACCTGACCTGGTCGATCAGCAAAAGCCTGATGGCCACGGTGCTCGGCGTGGCGTACGGCGAAGGCCTGTTCAAGCTCGATGAGCCGGCGGCGTCGTTCTACCCGGCGCTGGAAAAACACCCGGCCATCACGATCCAGGATCTGCTGCACTGGGCCTCGGGCATCGACTGGCAGGAAGACTACGAATACGCCCCGCTGAAATCCTCGGTGGTGGCGATGCTCTACACCCGTGGCCACCGCGACATGGCCGCCTTCACCGCCGATCACGACAGCTACGCGCCGGCGGGTCAGGCGTTCCGTTATTCCAGCGGCGACAGCAATCTGTTGGCCGCCGCATTGAAAACCATCGTCGGCCCGCAACGTTATCCGGACTATCCGTGGACAGCGCTTTTCGATCCCCTGGGCATCCGCCATGCCACCTGGGAAACCGATGCCACTGGCACCTTCGTCGCGTCTTCCTACACCTATATGACGGCGCGGGATCTGGCGCGAATCGGTCTGTTGATGGAGCGGGACGGACGCTGGAACGACCGGCAATTGCTGCCCAAAGACTGGGTCGCCTTCAACCGCCAACCCTTCGCCGGCTACAAGGCTCATCAGGACGAAGCCGTGCCCGGTGGCCAGTGGTGGCTCAATCGCTCGGCAGACGGCGCGCCCTCGCCATGGCCCGACGCACCGCCCGACACCTTCGCCGCCCTCGGCCACTGGGGCCAGGCGCTGTATGTGATCCCGAGCGAAAAACTGGTGATCGTGCGCTACGCCGATGACCGCGACGGCAGCTATCGCCACAACGAATTGCTCAAGCGCGTGCTCGGGGCGGTGCGGCCATGAAACTGTTCAGACGCATCCTGCTGGTGCTGTTGATCGTGCTGCTGGGCTGGGGCTGGCACGAGCGGGAAAACCTGTGGGCCTTCCCGGACATCATCAGCGCCTACACCGCCAAGGAATATTGTTCGTGCCGCTACGTCATGAACAACGACGCCGAATATTGCCGGGGCTACGTGAAACAGTGGCTGCCCAGCGAACTGACCGATGACCGCACGCAAAAAATCGTCACCGCCAGCGGCTTGGGACGCAGCAACAGCGCCCAGTGGCAAGGCGAACGGCAGGGCTGTCGCCTGCAACCCTGATCCGGTTCCACCCTGTGGAACCACATTCGATTGTCCTCTCGCGTGTCTCGCGGTTATCTGGCGGTGAGCACGACCTGCCGTCCACGTGTCGTGAAACAACACCGAACAACAAGACCGGGAACACCCGCGCGAGGAGAACCGTCATGCCCCGACATCAGCACATTCTGGCCTGGCTCAACGATGTGGCCCGCGACCTGCACGCCACCCGCCAGGACATTCACGCCCACCCTGAACTCGGTTTTGAAGAAAGCCGCACCTCGGCGCTGGTCGCCCGTTCGCTCGAAGAGTGGGGTTATGAAGTCCACACCGGCGTCGGCAAGACCGGCGTTGTCGGCGTGCTGCGCAACGGCAGCAGCACACGCAAACTCGGGCTGCGGGCCGACATGGATGCGCTGCCGATCATCGAGAACACCGGCGTCGCCTACAGCAGTCGTCATCAAGGCTGCATGCACGCCTGCGGCCACGACGGGCATACCGCGATGCTGCTCGGCGCGGCGCGTTATCTGGCCGCGACCCGTCAGTTCGACGGCACCCTGACGCTGATTTTCCAGCCCGCCGAAGAGGGCCAGGGCGGGGCCGAAGCAATGCTCGCCGATGGCCTGCTCGAACGCTTCCCGTGCGACGCGCTGTTCGGCATGCACAACATGCCGGGTTTGCCGGCGGGGCATCTGGGCTTTCGTGAAGGGCCGATGATGGCTTCGCAGGATTTGCTCACGGTCACCATCGAAGGCGTCGGTGGCCACGGATCGATGCCGCATCTGGCGGTGGATCCGCTGGTCGCTGCGGCCAGTGTGGTGATGGCGTTGCAAACCGTGGTCGCGCGCAACATCGATGCGCAGCAGGCGGCGGTGGTGACGGTCGGTGCGTTGCAGGCTGGTGAAGCGGCGAATGTGATTCCGCAACACGCGATCCTGCGCCTGAGCCTGCGTGCGCTGAATGCTGAAGTCCGCGTTCAGACACTGGACCGCGTACGTTCGATCATCGAAGCCCAGGCCGAAAGCTTCGGCTGCACCTCGACCATCGAACACCGCCCGGCCTACCCGGTGCTGGTCAACCACGCCGCTGAAACCGAGTTCGCCCGTCAGGTCGGCGTCGAACTGGTCGGCACCGATGCCGTGGATGGCAACACACCCAAGCTGATGGGCAGCGAAGACTTCGCCTGGATGCTCCAGCGCTGCCCCGGCGCCTACCTGTTCATCGGCAACGGCGTGGCGCGGCCGATGGTGCATAACCCGGCCTACGACTTTAACGATGACATTCTGCTGACCGGCGCGGCGTATTGGGGCGCGCTCACCGAGAGCTGGCTCAAGCCGGCCTGATTTCTTCACTTTTTGCTGCCGCTGGAACGCAGGTGCGCACGCGCCTGCGTGGTCAACCAACAGCTTCTGGAGAATCCCCATGCAGACTTCCAACGCAGGCGTTTCGCGCACCCGGCAAGTGGTCGCCGCCGTCATCGGCAACGCCCTGGAATGGTACGACTTCATCGTTTACGGCTTTCTGGCGAGCATCATCGCTCGGCAATTTTTCCCGTCCGACGACGACTACGCTTCGCTGCTGATGGCGCTGGCGACCTTTGGCGTCGGCTTTTTCATGCGCCCGGTGGGCGGCATCCTGCTTGGCATCTACTCCGACCGCAAAGGTCGCAAGGCGGCGATGCAGATGATCATCCGCCTGATGACCGTGTCCATCGCCCTGATCGCGTTCGCGCCGAACTACGCCGCCATCGGCATGGGCGCGCCGTTGCTGATCGTGGTGGCGCGGATGCTTCAGGGTTTTGCCACGGGCGGTGAATACGCCAGCGCCACCGCATTTCTGGTGGAGAGCGCGTCGGCCCATCGCAAGGGGTTATACGGTTCGTGGCAACTGGTCGGGCAATGCCTGGCGGTGTTCAGCGGCGCAGCGATGGTAGCGCTGGTCACGCACCTGTTTTCTCCCGAAGCGCTGGACAGTTGGGGCTGGCGGATTCCGTTCGTGCTCGGCCTGTTGATCGGCCCGGTGGGCTTGTGGATCCGCAAGCACATGGAAGAGCCGGAGGAATTTCTTGAAGCGCGCAAGAAAGCCAAAGGCGCCGCGCCGGGCTTGTGGCAGGTGCTGCGCGAACATCGCCGCAGCCTGCTGGTGTCGATGGGCCTGGCCTGCGGCGCGACGGTGTCGTTTTACGTGGTGCTGGTGAACATGCCGACCTTCGCCCACAAGAATCTCGGTTTGCCGCTGGATCAGGTGTTGCTGGTGCAGATGCTCGCGGTGGGGTTGATGACCGTGGTGATTCCATTCTCCGGTGCCCTGTCGGATCGCCTCGGTCGGCGGCCGGTGCTGATGGCCTTCACCCTGGCGTTTTTCGTCATGGTCTATCCGCTGTATGTGTGGGTCGCGGCGGCGCCGTCGATCGAGCGTTTGCTGGTGATGCAACTGCTGCTGTGCACGGCGATTGGCGGGTTCTTCGGCCCGGCTCCGACCGCACTTGCCGAACAGTTCCCGATTGAAGTGCGCTCCACCGGCGTGTCGGTGGCCTACAACGTGGCGGTGATGGTGTTCGGCGGCTTCGCGCCGCTGATCGTCACTTGGTTGAGCAAAGTTCTGAACACCCCGGTGGCGCCGTCGTTCTATGTCTTGTTCGCTTGCCTGCTGACCCTGCTCGGTACTTACTGTTTGCAGGAGGCACCACGCGCGAAGAAATCCGTTGCGCTCAACCTGGGAGTGAAACCGTGAGTCCGTTAGCCATTGATCCGATTGTCGCCCTCGACGCTGATGCGCTGTCCCGGGCGATCCATTCCCGCAAGGTGTCGTGCCGCGAGGTGATGCAGGCGTATCTGACACACATCGACCGCTTCAATCCGGCGGTCAACGCGCTGGTCTCGCTGCGCCCGCAAGACGTGCTGCTGAGCGAGGCCGAAGAATGCGACCGGCAACTGGATCGCGGCGAATCCCGGGGCTGGATGCACGGTATGCCCCAGGCGATCAAAGACCTGGCGGCTACCGCCGGATTGCGCACGACCCTCGGCTCGCCGCTGTTCGCCGAGCAAGTGCCGCAGCACGATGCGATCAGCGTGGCGCGGGTTCGCGACTGCGGCGCGATCATCATCGGCAAGAGCAACGTCCCGGAATTCGGCCTTGGCTCGCAGACCTACAACAGCGTGTTCGGCACCACCACCAACGCCTACGATCCGGGCCTGATCGCCGGCGGCAGCAGCGGCGGGGCGGCGGTGGCGCTGGCCCTGCGCCTGCTGCCGGTGGCCGACGGCAGCGACATGATGGGCTCGCTGCGCAACCCGGCGGCATTCAACAACGTATTCGGCTTTCGTCCGTCCCAGGGCCGCGTGCCCCATGGCCCGATGCCGGAAGTGTTCGTCCAGCAACTGGCCACCGAAGGACCGATGGGCCGCACGGTCACCGACGTTGCGCGATTGCTTTCGACCCAAGCCGGCTACGATCCGCGCGTGCCCCTGTCGCTGGCCGATGAACCACGGGATTTCGGGCTGGATCTGCAACAGGACTGCAGCGGCCTGCGCCTCGGCTGGCTCGGCGATTACAACGGCTATCTGCCGATGGACGACGGCGTGTTGAGCCTGTGCGAATCGGCGCTGGCGGATTTCAGTGCGCTGGGCTGTCAGGTCGAGGCCTGTCAGCCGGACTTCTCCATGGACCGCCTGTGGCATACCTGGCTCACCCACCGGCATTTTCTGGTGCAGGGCAGCCTCGGCGCGGCTTATGCCGATCCGCAAAAACGGGCGCTGCTCAAACCCGAAGCGCAATGGGAAATCGAGGGCGGTCTGCGTCTGACGGCAGCCGAGGTCTATCAGGCGTCGGTCGCGCGTAGCGAGTGGTATCGCGCGTTGAGCGAGTTGTTCGAGCGTTACGATTTTCTGCTGTTGCCCACCGCCCAAGTGTTCCCTTTTGATGCACAGCAGCCGTGGCCGCGAGTCGTCGGCGGGCAGACCATGGACACCTATCACCGCTGGATGGAAGTGGTGATCGGCCCGACTCTGGCGGGGCTGCCGAGCATCAGCGTGCCGGTCGGTTTCAACCCGGCCGGGCTGCCGATGGGCCTGCAAATCATCGGCCCGGCCCAGGCGGATCGGGCGGTGCTGCAACTGGCCTATGCCCATGAACAGCTGACCCGCTGGGTCGAACGGCGACCGCCGGCATGCCTGCAATCGGCCTGAGCGGCCCGCATCTTGCTGCACGAAGTGATCTTTCATCCACATCCATGGAGGTCGAACACATGGGCAGCAAGGCAGACACCGGCAGCGTGCGCTCGGTCGAACGGGCGCTGGCCATCGTCGAGTTGCTCGGCGAGCATCAGGCGCTGGGGCTGGAGGAATTGCACTACCTGACGACTCTGCCTAAGGCCACGGTGTCGCGGATGCTCGCGACCTTGCAAGAGCAGGGTTGGGTCTATCGCGGCCTCAGCGACCGCCGCTACCGGTTGTGCGCCAAGCGGTTGTTCGGTGATCGCCAGCAACGCTTCAAACGTCATTTGGTGGAAAGCGCTGCGCCGATGTTGTTGGAGTTGAGCGAACGCACCGGACTGGTGGCGGATCTGTCGTGTTTCGACGGCGAACGGGTCGAAGTGATGGAAAGCGCGATCCCGCAGGTGTTGCGCAAGCGCTATCCAACTAACTGCCAGATCGTCGGTCATCACGCCAGCCTGTTTCATTCGGCCATGGGTCGCGCGTGCCTTGGCGAACTCGACAGCCAGGACGTAAAGCGCTTGGCCGAACGCGAACAGTTGGCGGATGACGGTGTATTGCAGGCCACCGAGCAAGCCTTGCATCAGGGCTTCGGCCAGCGCACCGAAGGCTATTGGGAATACCCGGTGCGCCTGCCGTTCCTGATTCGCGCGGTGGCGTTGCCGATCCGTGCCCAAGGGCGGTTGGTCGGCAGCATGGCGCTGCACTGGCCGATGGATCAGGCGCCGGTGGAGCGGGTGCTGAGCCTGCACCTCAACAGCCTCGCGTCGACCATCGGCGAGGTGCAGCAGGCACTGGCCTGAGCGTTTGCACAGACTGACAGTTTGCAATAACGCCACGGCCAGTTAAGGTTCGTGCAGGTTTATCGGCCCCACGAGTCTTCAATGTTCAACCGTTCTCTGTGCAACGCCTTCGCCGGCCTGCTGCTGGGCGCCGCTGCGCTGCCGGCCCAGGCCAACTGGTATCTGGACGGCGAGTCGTCGCGGCTGTCGTTCGTCAGCACGAAAAACGCCAACGTGTCCGAAGTGCAGCGCTTTCTGGTGCTGCACGGCAAGGTCGATCCCGATGGCCGCGCCGTGGTCGAAGTCGAGCTGGACTCGATCAACAGCGGCATCCCGCTGCGCGACGAGCGCATGCGCAAGGAACTGTTCCAGATCGAGCAATTCCCCGAGGCGACCATCACCACGCAAATCGACCTACGCCCGATCAACGATCTGGCCCCCGGCGCGCAGCTTGAGTTGCGCCTGCCGCTGACCGTCAATCTGCACGGCAAGCAACACGAATACCCCGCCGAACTGCTCGCCACGCGCCTCGATGACCGACGCTTTCAAGTGGTGACCCTGGAGCCGCTGGTGATCAGTGCCGAGGATTTCGATCTGCTGCCGGGTCTGGAAAGCCTGCGCAACATGGCCGGCCTGTCGGCCATCAGTCTGTCGGTGCCGGTGGGTGCGGTGCTGATCTTCACGGCGCGCTGACATGCGCGGCGCGGTGTTTCCGTGGCGTGATGGCAACCGCTTCGAGCTGTTGATCGACGGCCCGCAATTTTTCCCGCGCATGCTCGACGAGATCGCCCGTGCCCGCGAGCAGATCGAACTGGAGCTGTATCTGGTGGAGGCCGGCGCCTGTGCCGAAACCATCGTGCAGGCGCTGGTGCTGGCGGCAGAGCGGGGCGTGCGGGTGCGTTGCCTGTTCGACGATTACGGCAGCCTCGCGTTCACCCTTACGTTGCGCCGGCGGCTGACCGGGGCCGGGGTCGAGCTGCGTTTTTACAATCGGCTGAACTGGCGGCGCTGGGTCGGCAATTTCTATCGCGATCATCGCAAGCTGTTGTTGGTCGACCAGCGTCTGGCGGTGGTCGGCGGCACCGGGGTCACCGATGAGTTCTGGACGCCGGGCCACGACACCAGCGAATGGCACGAGGTCATGGTGGAAATCACCGGCCCGCTGGTGCTCGACTGGCAATTGCTGTTCGACCGCCAATGGATCGCCAACCGCCATCGCCGGGCCTGGCGGCCCAACGCGCATTTCGGCCTGCCACGGCTGCCCCGCGTGCCGGACACGGGCGAGGGCATGGGCCGCGTGGCGTATGCCGACGCCCGCCAGCACCGCGACATTCTGCAATCGCTGTTCCGCGCGCTGAACAGCGGCCAGAAACGGATCTGGCTGGCCACGCCGTACTTCCTGCCGACCTGGAAAATCCGCCGCTCCCTGCGCAAGGCCGCCGCCCGTGGCCTCGACGTGCGCCTGCTGCTGACCGGGCCGCGCACCGATCATCCGTCGGTGCGCTATGCGGGGCATCGCTACTACCCGCGCCTGCTCAAGGCCGGGGTGAAAATCTACGAGTACCAGCCGTGTTTCCTGCATCTGAAGATGGTGCTGGTGGACGATTGGGTCAGCATCGGTTCGTGCAATTTCGATCACTGGAATCTGCGCTTCAACCTTGAGGCGAATCTGGAAGCGCTGGACCCGTCACTGACGGCAGCGGTGGCGGCGAGTTTCGAGAAGGACTTCGGCCTGAGTCAGCAGGTGAGTCTGGAGGAATGGCGGAAACGGCCACTGTGGCGGCGGGTGAAGCAGCGGGTGTGGGGCTGGGTAGATCGGGTGGTGGTCAACTTGCTCGATAGACGCGGCTAGTCGCTGTCCCCGATTGATCGTTCCCGCGCTCCGCGTGGGAATGCAGCCCGGGACGCTCCGCGTCCCAAAGCGGACGCAGAGCGTCCATTGAGGCATTCCCACGCAGAGCGTGGGAACGATCGGGTCGCGGGATTACAGCAATTCAAAGCTCTGCTGCGTCACGTCCTGGGAATCCAGGCCGATCTGCACGTTGAACTTGCCAGGCTCGGCCGCGTACTTGAGCTGGGCGTTGTAGAACTTCAGGTCATCTTCGGTGATGGTGAAGTGCACAACCTTCTGCTCGCCAGCCTTGAGCATGATCTTCTGGAAGTTCTTCAGTTCCTTGACCGGACGGATCATCGAACCGGTGACGTCCTGGATATACAGCTGCACCACGGTTTCGCCGTCACGCTTGCCGGTGTTCTTGACCATGACGCTGGCGTCGAGCTTGCCGGTGGCGTTCAGGGTGGTCGACGACAGCGCCATGTCGCTCAGGCTGAAGTTGGTGTAACTCAGGCCGTAACCGAACGGGAACAGCGGGCCTGTCGTGTCATCGAAATACTGAGAGGTGTAGTTGCCCGGTTTGCCCGGCGTGAACGGCCGGCCAATGCTCAGGTGGTTGTAGTAGGTCGGGATCTGGCCCACGGAACGCGGGAAGGTCACCGGCAGTTTGCCCGACGGGTTGTAGTCGCCGAACAGCACGTCGGCGATGGCGTTGCCGCCCTCGGTGCCGCTGAACCAGGTTTCCAGGATCGCGTCGGCCTGTTCTTTTTCTTCGAGGATCGTCAGCGGACGGCCGTTCATCAGCACCAGCACCAATGGCTTGCCGGTGGCTTTCAGGGCACGGATCAGTTCGCGCTGGTTTTCCGGGATGTTCAGGTCGGTGCGGCTCGACGATTCGTGGGACATGCCACGGGATTCACCCACGGCTGCAACCACAATGTCGGCGTCCTTGGCGGCTTTCACCGCTTCGTCGATCAGCACGTTGGCCGGGCGCGGGTCATCGACCACTTCCGGGGCGTCGAAGTTGAGGAAGTTCAGGTAGTCGAGAACCTTCTTGTCGCTGGTGATGTTGGCGCCACGGGCGTAGATCAGGTTCGCCTTGTCGCCGATCACATTGCTCATGCCGTCGAACAGGGTCACCGATTGCGCCGGACGACCGGCGGCAGCCCAACTGCCCATCATGTCGATAGGAGCCTTGGCCAGCGGACCGACCAATGCGACTTTGGCGGTTTTCTTCAGCGGCAGGGTTTCGTTCTGGTTCTTCAGCAGCACCAGACTGCGACGCGCCACTTCACGGGCGTCGGCGCGGTGCAGTCGGCTGTCGGCGTAGGTGTCGGCCGGATCGTCTTCAGCCTTGCCGATGCGCAGGTACGGGTCCTTGAACAGGCCCATGTCGTACTTGGCGGCGAGGACTTCACGCACCGCGTTGTCGATGTCTTTCTGTTCGATCTCGCCGGACTTGAGCAGCCCCGGCAGCTCTTTGCCGTACAGGGTGTCGTTCATGCTCATGTCGATGCCGGCCTTGATCGCCAGCTTCGCCGCTTCACGACCGTCGCGGGCCACGCCGTGCTTGATCAGTTCGAAGATCGCGCCGTGGTCGCTGACCGCCAGACCCTTGAAGCCCCAGTCCTTGCGCAGCAGATCGTTCATCAGCCAGGTGTTGGCGGTGGCCGGAATACCATTGATCGAGTTCAACGCCACCATCACGCCACCGGCGCCGGCATCAATCGCGGCGCGGTACGGTGGCAGGTAGTCCTGGTACATCTTTACCGGGCTCATGTCGACGGTGTTGTAATCGCGACCGCCTTCAACAGCGCCGTATAGGGCGAAGTGCTTGACGCTGGCCATGATGCTGTCGGCTGCGCTCGGGGTCTCGCCCTGATAGGCCTTGACCATGACTTTGGCGATGCGCGAGGTCAGGTAGGTGTCTTCACCGAAACCTTCGGAGCTGCGGCCCCAGCGCGGGTCGCGGGAGATGTCGACCATCGGCGCGAAGGTGATGTCGAGGCTGTCGGCGGCAGCTTCTTTAGCAGCGACGCGACCGGACTGGCCGATGGCGTCCATGTCCCAGCTCGATGCCAGGGCCAGCGGAATCGGGAAAATCGTACGGTGACCGTGGATCACGTCGTACGCGAAAAACATCGGGATCTTCAGGCGGCTGCGCATGGCAGCGTCCTGCATCGGACGGTTTTCCGGGCGGGTGATCGAGTTGAAGGTGCCGCCGATGTTGCCGGCGGCGATCTCTTTGCGGATCAGCTCGCGGGGCATTTCCGGGCCGATGCTGATCAGGCGCAACTGGCCGATCTTCTCGTCGAGGGTCATTTGTTTCATCAGGTTACTGATGAACGCATCCTTGTTTTCCAGGGGTACCGGGGTCGTGGCGGCCAGTACCTGATGACTGGCCAGGCTGACGAACAGGCCCAGCAAACACAGCTTCTTCATGAATAGTTTTCTCAAGGGCCTAAACGGCGTTGCAATGCCGGCCAGCCAAAATTTAGGGAGCGACTATTGTTGTTCGGGTGCTGATTCAGAAAACGACAGCCGAATGTACGTCGAAAGTTTCGGCGACGTGATCGCGCAGGGCCTCTTTTTAGCCCATCGGCCCGCTGCAATCCAGTGGCGCGGGCGATTATGCCCCAACCGCCGGCTGAGAATGTTTCGCGATTCATTATTCATGAAATGTGCAAGGGAGCACCCGTCCGATGAATGTCAGTCCTGTCTACCGCTCGCGTTTGCAGGTCGCCACCCTGCTGGTGCTGGCCACGTTGTTGACCGCTTGCGGCATCAACAACATCCCGACCCTCGACGAACAGGCCAAGGCCGCCTGGGGCCAGGTGCAGAACCAGTACCAGCGGCGCGCCGACCTGATCCCCAATCTGGTGGAAACCGTGAAGGGCTATGCCAAACACGAGGAAGCAACCCTGACGGCAGTTATCGAGGCGCGGGCCAAGGCGACGTCGATCCAGGTCGATGCCAGCACTCTCGACAATCCGGAAAAACTCAAGCAGTTCCAGCAGGCCCAGGATCAACTGACCGGTGCCTTGAGCCGGTTGATGGTGGTGTCCGAACGTTATCCGGATCTGAAGGCCAACCAGAACTTCCTCGCCCTGCAATCGCAACTTGAGGGCACGGAAAACCGCATCGCCGTGGCGCGTCGGGATTTCATTCTGGCGGTGCAGAAATACAACACCGAGATCCGCACCTTTCCCGGTCGTCTGTGGCACAGCGTGATGTACAGCAATTTGCCGGTCCGCGAGACCTTCGAAGCCACCAGCCCCGGCGCGGACAAGGCCCCGGAAGTGAAGTTCTGAGCCGGGGATGCCCATGCGTGTGTTGAAGATGGGCCTGGTGCTGATGCTGTGGCTGTTCGCCGTCAGCGCCGAGGCCGAGTTGACCTTTCCGGCGCTGACCGGGCGGGTGGTGGACGAGGCGCAGATGATCGAGCCGTCGGTGCGCGCGCAACTGAGCCAACAGTTGCAAGCCCACGAACAGGCGACCGGCGAACAGTTGGTGGTGGTGACGTTACCGAATCTGCAAGGCGCCACCATCGAGGACTATGGCGTCGAACTCGGCCGGCATTGGGGCATCGGCCAGAAGGACAAGAACAACGGCGCCCTGTTGATCGTCGCCCGGGACGAGCGCAAATTGCGCATCGAAGTCGGCTACGGGCTGGAGGATCGCCTGACCGATGCCCAGAGCTCGGTGATCATCCATCAGGTGATCACGCCGTCGTTCAAGGCCGGAAATTTCAGCAAGGGCATCAGCGATGGAGTCGCGGCGATGCTGGTGGTGCTGGGCGGCAATCCGCTGGACGAACCGTCCACGGTGTATGAATCGGCTGGCGATCCCGCCGATGATTTCGTCTCGCGCCACCCGGCGTTGTTCGTATTTCTGGTGATGTTGTTCATCCTGACTGTTTTTGTCTGCCAGATGCTCGGTATCCTTCCCGCCGGCCGGGGCGGCTCCGGAGGAGGGGGCGGCTTTGGTGGCGGTGGTTTTGGCGGCGGCGGTGGAGGCGGGGGCTTCAGCGGCGGCGGTGGCAGTTTCGGTGGGGGCGGGTCCTCCGGCGGCTGGTGATAACAATAATGAGCAGGCACTTCACGACATGGCATTACTGACTGAACACGAACAACGCAAGGTCGCCGAGGCCATCGCCCGGGTCGAGCGCGACACCGACGCCGAACTGGTGACGGTGCTGGCGGCCCGTGCCGACGACTACGCGTACATCCCGCTGCTGTGGGCGAGCCTGCTGGCGCTGGTGGTGCCGGGTATCGTGCACTACCTGACCGGCTGGCTGACGATGCACAGCCTGTTGCTGGTGCAGTGGGTCAGTTTTGTCGTGCTGTGCCTGGTGTTTCGCCTGCCCAAGGTCACCACTCATCTGATCCCGCGCCACGTCCGCCACTGGCGTGCTTCGAATCTGGCGCGGCGGCAGTTTCTCGAACAGAACCTGCACCACACGGTGGGCAGCACCGGCATGCTGATTTTTGTCTGCGAGGCGGAGCGGTATGTGGAGATCCTGGTGGATGAAGGGATCTCCAAAAAGCTGGATAACAAGAGCTGGGACGCGATTGTTGCGGCGTTTACCGAGCAGGTGCGGCAGGGGCAGACGTTGCAGGGGTTTGTCACTTGTATCGAGGCGTGCGGCGAGTTGCTCAAGGTGCATGTGCCGGTGACGCAGGTGAGGAACGAGTTACCGAATCGGTTGGTGGTGCTGGGATAAGCCGTTCGGGAAATTAGCCGTGCCCTCGAACGCCATCCCCCCTAAACTAGCGGCCATTCCCGATTTGCCCGTCCGAGGCCGCTTTTTCCCATGTCTGTTACCGCTCCTTCCGCATCTGCCAAACCGGCGCCCGATCACCACGCCCGGTTCATCGAGCTGCTGCAAACCAGCCTCGAACAGAACGGCTTCATCAAACTGGTGCTGGCCAAGTACGTCGGCGAAGAAGCGGATCTGCAGCGGATCATCATCAAGCCTGTGACGGTCAAGGCGCAGCCGTGCCTGTCCTTCGTTTATCGCTACAAGACCCGCGATATCACCAAGAACCTGCCGCTGGACGAAGCGGTGACGACGATTGCCGGGCTGCTGCCGTCGGCGTTCAAGAATGCGCATTTGCTGGCGCTGACTGACGAAGCCCAGCTCGAATACAGCAAAAAGGGCAAGAGCTCGCTGTTCATGAGCAAACCCCAGCAATTGCGCGAAGTGCCATCCGCCGAGCATAACCGCGAGAAGAACCGCTTCCTCGATCTGAACCGGCCGTTCCTCAAGGATCTGGGCGTGACCAACGCCCAGCACGAGCTGATCCCGGCGATGTCGCGCAAGTGGAAGCAGATCAACAAGTTCATCGAAGTGTTCAGTCACGCGCTGACCTCATCGCCGCTGGCCCTGGACAAACCGGTGCGGGTGGCGGATTTCGGTTCGGGCAAGGGTTACCTGACGTTCGCCATTCATGACTATTTGCGCAACACCCTGAAGGCCGAGGGCGAAGTCACCGGCGTCGAGCTGCGTGAAGAGATGGTCAACCTGTGCAACACCGCTGCCGCGAAACTGGAACACCCGGGGCTGGTGTTCAAATGCGGCGATGTGCGCAGCGTGGCGCCGAGTGAGCTGGACGTGATGATCGCTCTGCATGCCTGTGATATTGCCACCGACTACGCGATCCACACCGGCATTCGTTCCGGCGCCTCGATCATCATGTGCTCGCCGTGCTGCCACAAACAGATCCGCTTGCAGATCCAGAGCCCGGCGCTGCTCAAGCCGATGTTGCAATACGGTCTGCACCTGGGCCAGCAGGCGGAAATGGTCACCGACAGCTTGCGTGCGCTGTTCCTTGAAGCCTGCGGTTACGAGACCAAGGTGTTCGAGTTCATCTCCCTGGACCACACCAACAAGAACAAGATGATCCTCGCCGTGAAGCGCGCCGAGCCGGTGGACCCGACTCAGCTGCTGGTGAAGATTCAGGAATTGAAGGCGTTCTACCAGATCAGCGAGCACTGCCTCGAAACCCTGCTGCTCGCTGACGGTTTGCTGAAGCTCAAGGCTTGAGCTGAACCCCGGCCGGTAACGTGCCCGGTTGAGCCGGGCGCACCGCGGTCTTGCGCCCGAGCATCACCGTCGCGATCACGCCGCAGGCGAACAGCCAGGTGATTGGCTCCACGTGTTCCCCAAAGAACAGCGCGGAAAACGCGATGGTGAAGAAGATCTGCAACAACTGGATCTGACTGACCCGGGCAATGCCACCCATGGCCAGCCCGGCGTACCAGGCGAAGAAGCCCAGAAACTGCGAAAACAGCGCGACATAACCGAAGGCCCACCAGGTTTTCGTCGACACCGCGCCCTGATGCTGGAGCGCCAGATACAGCACCGGGCCGATCAGCAGCGGCGTCGACAGCACCAACGCCCAGCAGATCACCTGCCAGCCGCCCATCTCCCGGGCCAGCCGCCCGCCCTCGGCATAACCCAGACCGCCTACCGCAATCGCACCCAGCATCAACAGATCCCCGGCCTGAATGCTGCCGGCGCCGGTGTACAACGCATAACCCAGCACCAGCGCACTGCCCAACGCGGCGCAGGCCCAGAAGGCTTTCGACGGGCGTTCATGGGACAGCCACGCCGCGTACAGCGCCACGCACAGCGGCTGCAAACCGTTGACCAGCGCACCGTGGGACGCCGGCAGGGTCTGCATGGCCCACGCCGACAGCACCGGGAAACCGAGAATCACCCCGGCGATCACCAGGCTCAGGCCTTTGACCTGCTTCCAGCTCGGCCACTTTTCCCGTCGCCACAACAACAGCGCCGCTGCCGGAATCGCCGCGAACAACGCGCGGCCCAGGCCATTGAGCAGCGGGTGCAGTTCCTGCACTACGATGCGGGTGAAGGGCAGGGTAAGGCTGAAAATCACCACGCCGAGCAGGCCGAGGGCCATGCCGGTGTTTTCGCGCGAAGACATGAGGGCAACCAGATTCGAGGGTGGCAGGGAGGTGTCTTCATCTAGCCACAAACCACGGCAATCGGGCTGTTACAGCTGAGCGCAGAGTTATCCATACAGTTTGCGAACGCCATCGCGGTCCTTGGGCTACTGTGAATATTCCTGTGCATTCACCAGAGGAGTCCTGTCCATGGCCGCGAAAAAGATATTGATGCTGGTTGGCGATTACGTCGAAGACTACGAAGTGATGGTGCCGTTCCAGGCCTTGCAAATGGTCGGGCACACCGTGCATGCCGTGTGCCCGGACAAGGCTGCCGGCAAGACCGTGCGCACCGCGATCCACGATTTCGAAGGCGACCAGACCTACAGCGAAAAGCCCGGTCACCAGTTCGCCCTGAACTTCGATTTCGCCAAGGTCGATGCCAAGGATTACGACGCACTGCTGGTGCCCGGCGGCCGTGCGCCGGAATACCTGCGGCTGAACGAAAAAGTCCTCGAACTGGTGCGTGCTTTCGACAAGGCCGGCAAGCCGATTGCCGCTGTCTGTCACGGCGCGCAACTGCTGGCGGCAGCGGGGATTCTTGAAGGTCGCGAGTGCAGCGCCTATCCGGCCTGTGCCCCGGAAGTGCGGCTGGCCGGCGGCACCTACATCGACATCCCGGTCACGGACGGTCATGTCCAAGGCAACCTGGCCACCGCGCCTGCCTGGCCGGCGCACCCGAACTGGCTAGCGGGTTTCCTAGGGTTGCTTGGAACCAAAATCACCCTGTGACACATCGATAAGGAGAAACACCATGTCCGGATGGTATGAGTTGAGCAAAAGCAGCAACGGCCAGTACAAGTTCGTGCTGAAAGCGGCGAATGCCGAAACCATTCTGACCAGCGAGCTGTACACCAGCCGCACGGCCGCCGAAAACGGCATCGCCTCGGTGCAGACCAACAGCCCGCTGGACGAACGCTACGAGAAAAAATCGACGAAGGACGGCCATCCCTACTTCAACCTCAAGGCGGCCAATCACCAGATCATCGGCAGCAGCGAATCCTATTCATCGGACGCGGCGTGTGCCAAAGGCATTGCTGCCGTGAAGACCAACGGGCCGACGAAGGTGATCAAGGACAAGACCTTGCCGGTTCTTTGAATCCAGCACAAAAACCTGTGGGAGCGAGCTTGCTCCGGGCGGCGATCCGACGATGACGGTTCATCAGTCGACATCGTTGTCGGATCTGATGGCCTCATCGCGAGCAAGCTCGCTCCCACAAGGGTTGGTGTGTACCTTGAGATCAGCTCAGGCTTTTGAGAATGGCCTGCAACTGATCACGCCCAGCTTCGCTCAGCGGGAACACCGGCAAACGCGGATCGCCGACTTCCAGGTCGGTGAGTCGCAGACCGGCCTTGATCGTCGCCGGCAAACCGCCCTTGAGGATGAAGTCCAGCAGCGGCAACTGGCGGTAGAACAGCTCCCGCGCCTTGCCCAGATCCCCCGCCAGTGTGGCTTCGTACAAATCCAGATTGAGCTGCGGAATCAGGTTCGGTGCTGCCGTGCACCAGCCTTTGGCCCCGGCAGCGAAGGCTTCCAGCGCAAGCGGGTTGCAGCCGTTGTAGAACGGCACCCGGCCTTCGCCGAGCAGTTGCAGCTTGTGCATGCGCTGGATGTCGCCGGTGCTCTCCTTGACCATGGTCACGTTTTCCACGCCGTTGACGATGCGCAGGATCAGCTCCACCGACATGTCGGTGCCGCTGGTGGCCGGGTTGTTGTAGAGCATGATCGGCACGCCAATGCTGTCGCCGATGGCGCGGTAGTGGGCGAGGATTTCCGCCTCGGTCAGCTTCCAGTAGGACGTCGGCAGCACCATCACTACGTCGGCGCCATGGGCTTCGGCGAAACGGGCGCGGCGTACCGCTTTGGCGGTGGTCAGGTCGGACACGCTGACCACGGTCGGTACGCGCTTGGCCACGTGCTTGATGCTGAACTCGGCGACCTGATCCCACTCCGCATCGCTCAGGTAGGCGCCTTCGCCGGTGCTGCCCAGTGGCGCGATGGCGTGGACGCCGCCGGCGATCAGACGGTCGATGGAGCGGCCGAAGGCCGGCAGGTCAACGCCTTCGCCGTTGGCGCCGAACGGGGTGATGGTGTAGCCGATGATGCCGTGAATGTTGGACATGAGAGTGCTCCGCAAGGATGAAGTGTTCAGTTCAGGCAATCGGCGTGCTGACGCAGGTTCTGCCGGGCGTAGTAGTTGAAGGCTGCGGCGTGGCGTTTCGGTTTCGACACCCAGTCATGCGCCTCGCGACCCAGTTCGGGAATGATCGGTTTGATCGTCCCGGCGGCCATTGCCAGCAATTGCAGTTTGGCGGCGCGCTCGATCAGTTGCGCGATGACACAGGCTTCCTCGATGGTCGTCCCGGTGGACAGCTGACCGTGGTGGGAAAGCAGGATCGCCCGTTTGTCGCCCAAGGCCCCGGCAATCAACTCGCCTTCTTCGTTGCCCACCGGCACACCCGGCCAGCCTTCAAGGAACGCGCAATCGTCGTACAGCGGGCACAGGTCCATGTGGGAAATCTGCAGCGGCACTTCCAGCATCGACAGCGCGGCAATGTGCGTCGGGTGAGTGTGGATGATGCAGTTCACGTCCGGCCGGGCGCGGTACACCCAGCTGTGGAAACGGTTGGCCGGGTTGGCCATGCCGTGGCCTTCGAGCACTTCCAGGTCTTCGTTGACCAGCAGCAGATTGCTCGCGGTGATTTCGTCGAAACCCAGGCCCAGTTGCTGAGTGTAGTAAGTGCCCGGCTGCGGGCCACGGGCGGTGATCTGCCCGGCGAGGCCCGAATCGTGGCCGTTCTCGAACAGGATCCGGCAGGTCAGGGCCAGCTTTTGCCGGTCTGTCCACGTATTATCCGCCAGGCTTTTTTGCATCTGGGTCAGCGCTTGCTTGACCAGTTCGTCTTTGGGTAGTGCTAATGTCTTCGCCATATCCGTGTCCTGTGGTGGTTGCCATGGATGACACTTAAGAGGCTATATGACACTTTGTGTCATTGGCAAGGACAAATCGTCTTTCCTTTGCTGGATTAATCGCTTCGCATGTCTATCCGTTTGAAATTATTGAGAAAAAAACTTGGCGTAACCCTTGAGGCGCTGGCCGAGAAATCCGGCATGACCAAGAGTTACCTGTCGAAGGTCGAGCGCGGGTTGAACACGCCGTCGATTGCCGCCGCGCTGAAACTGGCCAAGGCGCTGAACGTCAAAGTCGAAGAGCTGTTCTCCGAAGACAACGTCAGCCTCGACAGCTACAGCCTGGTGCGCAGCCACGAACGCCAGTCGCTGGCGGCCAACGACCACAGCCCAGGCTACGCGGTGCTGGCTCATCAGGTCAGCGAGCGCAGTTTGCTGCCGTTCATCATTTATCCGCCGAGCGAATTCACTGACAAAACCTTCAAGGAACACTTGGGCGAGGAGTTTCTGTTCGTCCACGAAGGCCAGGTCGAAGTGGACTTCGTGAACGAACGGGTGCTGCTGGAGCGGGGCGACGCGCTGCACTTCAATGCGCAGAAACCCCATCGCATCCGCTCAGTGGGCGAGGTGCAGGCGCAGTTGCTGGTGGTGGTGCACAGCAGCGAGGAGTAATCAGACCTCGACCGGCACCGACAGCTTCGGATTCCCCAGCGCATGGCTCTTGGAATCAAAGAAGCGCAATTCGGCACCCGTACCTTCGAACACTTTTGCGTAGTGGCGCTTCTGGTGCTGGATGAACGCCGCGCTGCGCGGGTAGATCGAAATCGCCACGGTTTTCGGTTTCGCCAGACGCAGGGCGCGCACGAGGTGGCTGTCCTGTTCGCCGAGGGCGTGGCCGAAGATGCACAGGTTGTCGCCGTGACCGAGTAACTGGTCGTAGCAGAACGACAGGTAATCGGAACTGCGGATGGTCTTGAGCTTGTCGGCGCTCGGCCCTTCGTTGACGAACAGCGGCACGTCGTCGAGCGTCTTGATCGTGTTGTTGATCGCGAAACTGCCGAGCAGCGTGCCCTCGGTGGCAGTCAGTTTGCGGGCGGTGCCGTCCTGGTTGCGCACCAGATGCAGACCGCCGTGCAGGTACAGCAGACGCGGTTTTTCCGTGCTGCTTTCGCACAGATCGAAACTCGCATCGGGGCCGTTGAACAGGTCGTCGATCACCTCGCCCTGATGTTGCAAAGCCCAGTAATTGAGCAGGTCGTAATTGGTGGTGAACACCGTGCGATAACGCGCCAGTTCGCTGTTCAGGGTCGCCAAAGTCGAGGCTTCGATCAGCCGCCACGGGATGTGCACCGCGTGCACGGTGTTGATCAGCGCTTCCTTGATCGCGTAGTAGCGGTTGCGCGGCGCGGCCGAGCTGACGGCCAAAGCCTTGTTGACCCGGCTGGTGGTTTTCAGCGCGCCGAGCACCTGCTCGAAGCTGCGCGTCTGCATCGCGTCGAACACGCTCAGTTCCGACGGGCTCAGGGGCTTTTCTTCCACCGTGCGGGCGTTTTCGAACAGCGAGTCGTAGCCGAAATCGTCCCACACCGCGCGACTGGCGCCGTTGCCCAGCAGCAGACCGCTGAAGTCGGTGGTGGCGCGCAACGCGTTCCAGTCTTCGAGGGTGGCGTCGACATCCAGAAAATCGGTCATTGCAGGGCACGTCTCAAAACAAAGGGGCAGATGGACGGCGACTTTATCACGAGCGGGCATTGAGCCAGATCAACATCCGCCGTGACCGATCGGTCGATCCTTTGCGCACCCGCCGAATTGCAAGCGTCGATTCGGCCCCAGCCAGGAGACGCGCCATGAGCAGCACCTTTTTCATTCCCGCGGTAAACATCATGGGCAGCGGCTGCCTCGACGATGCCATGAACGCGATCCGCAACTACGGTTTTCGCAAGGCGCTGATCGTCACCGATGCCGGTCTGGCCAAGGCCGGCGTGGCGACGATGATTGCCGAAAAACTGGCGATGCAGGACATCGATTCAGTGATCTTCGACGGCGCCAAACCCAACCCGAGCATCGCCAACGTCGAGGCCGGGCTGGCGCTGCTCAAGGACAGTCGCTGCGATTTTGTGGTGTCCCTCGGTGGCGGCTCGCCCCACGACTGCGCCAAGGGCATCGCGTTGTGCGCCACCAATGGCGGGCAGATTCGCGACTACGAAGGCGTCGATCAATCGGTCAAGCCACAACTGCCGCTGATTGCCATCAACACCACCGCCGGCACGGCCAGCGAGATGACCCGTTTCTGCATCATCACCGACGAAACCCGCCACGTGAAAATGGCCATCGTCGACCGCAACGTCACGCCGCTGCTGTCGGTCAACGACCCGGCGCTGATGGTCGCCATGCCGAAGGGCCTTACTGCCGCGACCGGCATGGACGCACTGACCCACGCGATCGAAGCCTACGTCTCCACCGCCGCCAACCCGATCACCGACGCCTGTGCGCTGAAAGCCATGACCCTGATCAGCAACAACCTGCGCCTGGCCGTGCGCGACGGCAGCGACCTCGCTGCGCGGGAAAACATGGCGTACGCGCAGTTCCTCGCGGGCATGGCGTTCAACAATGCGTCCCTCGGTTACGTGCACGCGATGGCGCACCAGTTGGGCGGTTTCTACGATCTGCCTCACGGCGTGTGCAACGCGGTGTTGTTGCCGCATGTGCAGACGTTCAACGCGCTGGTCTGTGCCGATCGCCTGACCGATGTGGCCCACGCCATGGGGGCCGATATTCGCGGTTTCAGTCCGGAGGAGGGCGCGCAAGCCGCGATTGCGGCGATCCGTTGCCTGGCCAAAGACGTCGAGATTCCCGGCGGGTTGCGTGATCTGGGCGCCAAGTGCACCGACATTCCGGTACTCGCCGCCAACGCCCTGAAAGACGCCTGCGGCTTCACCAATCCGCGGGCGGCGGATCAGCGACAGATCGAGGAGATTTTCCGCAGCACCTTTTGAGGCATTACGCTCGATAGGACTGAGGTCACGGGCTAGTCGTTTCGATATCCGGAACGATCAGCTCGCCGGTGCCAGGGACTTGGCGGCGGTATCACCAAACTGAATCAGCACCCCCCCCGCCATCAACAACACCGCGCCGAACAGGCGCGGCAATGTCAGATGCCTCTCTACCAGCCCGAACAGGCCGAAATGATCCAGCACGATTGACGTGATCATTTGCCCGGCCAAAGCCAGCGCCAGAAATCCCGAAGCCCCCAGCTTCGGCAGCAACACCACCGCCAATGCGACGAAGCACACCCCGAACGCGCCGCCGGTCCACATCCACAACGGCAGCTTGCTGGCGAGGGCCAGCGACGGCAACGGCAGTCGCAGAGCGACAATCACCGGCAACAGCACCAGCACGCTCACCACCAGCGAGGTCAGCGTCGCCCACAGCGGATGCCCCAACCCGCGCGACAGATTGATGTTGATCGCACTCTGAAACGGCACCACCGCCCCGGCGAATACCGCCAACAGCAGCAATCCGACCCACTGCATCGTTCCCATGATCGTTCTCCGGCAAGGTTTTGCTGGACTCTAGGGTATTCGTCGAGCAGATTTAAATTCTGTTTTGGTATCCGGAACATGCATCGAATGAATGATCTGCGCCGCATCGACCTCAACCTGCTGGTAATCCTTGACGCCTTGCTCGGCGAGCAACATGTGACCCGCGCCGCCGAGCGTCTGCACCTGAGCCAACCGGCAGTCAGCCATGCGTTGGCGCGTCTGCGCGACTTGCTCGGTGATCCGTTGCTGGTGCGTGCCGGTTCGGGGCTGGCGCCTACCGCACGGGCGCTGGAGCTGGCGGCTCCGCTGGCGGAAACTCTGGCTCAGGTGCAATCGCTGCTGGCGCCGAACACCTTCGACCCGGCCAGCGCCCGTCGGACCTTTCGCCTAGCGATGTCGGACTACGGCGCGGCGATCATCCTGCCGGGGCTGATTCGCACGTTGCGCGCGGAAGCACCGGGCATCGACCTGCAAATCAGCCATGCCAGCCGCGAAGGCATGGTCGAAGGCTTGCTCAACGGCGACATCGACCTCGCCGCCGGCGTACTCCCCGAATTGCCCGGCGAACTGCGCAGCACGCCGCTGTTCGAGGAACGTTACGTCTGCCTCCTGGATCGCCAGAGCCTTCCCGCCGGAGGTGTTCTCGACCTGCCAACCTATCTCTCCCGTCCCCATGTCTTGCTGGAAATGCGCGGCAGCGGCACCCCGGAAATCGAACGCACCCTGACCGCCCTGCGCGAACGCCGCCGCGTCGCCATCAGCCTGCCGCACTGGAGCGTTGCGCCACGGTTCATCAGCGGCACGGATCTGATTTTGACCGTGGCTTCGCGGGCGTTGAATGAGGTGGATGACGAATCGTTGATCGTCGTGCCGCCACCGTTTGAAATTGCGCCGTTCACCTTTGTATCGGCGTGGCACAAGCGGCGGGGCGGGGATCAGGCGTTGAACTGGTTGAATCGGCGGATTGAGCAGGGGATAGTGCGCGGCTGAAAAACATCAAGGAGCGGGGGGTGACAGTGAAGTCTGGGGTTTTTGGGTGGGTGGCGCTGTGTGGGGCGTTGATGGCGGGGCAGGTGCTGGCTGATTGTGTGCCTGAGGCTGTGACGGGCGCGCGGGATTTTTCAGTGTGCAAGGCGTGGCTCGCTTATCCCGGCTTGACCCTGAATGCGGTCTCGAAGTTTGCACCCGATCCGGTGTATGGCAAGGACAATGACGTCGGCAGTTATGACCTTGGGTTGTCGGTAACGACAGATGAATCCAAAACGATTGCCACCTATCACTTGCCCTCTGCATTCATGTCCGATGCCATCGCATTGGAAAGCGTGGAGTTCGATACGGCGCGTTACAAGCTCACTACCGAGCTTCGGGCTTTTGGCGTTCGAGTGAGATTCAAGGGCTCTTCCCGCGTCAATCCTATGGATCAAGTCCTGTTGTCGCTCTATGTGAAGGAGGGCGACAAGTTGCGTCCAGTGCTGGATCGACTGGTGATGTATGACTACGGTGGCGAGTGGGATGGTGGTTGTGCGGGGGAGCGTTATTACACGGATCGTACTATCGAAATCGGTAAAACCAGTTCGCACGGTTACGCCGACCTGATTGTTAAATCAGTCACTACCAGTCTTGTGGGCGAGGGGCCACCGGACACTTGCGAATTGAAGACCACGGCCGATAAACCCCTGATGACGACGCTTCGGTATGACGGAAAGTCTTACGTCTTGCCTAAAGGTTTCAAAGCCATCGAGTGATACAGAGCCAACGCGACTTATTTCAAGGAAGAACAATGTTTACACCAACCCGACTTCTTATCGTCCTCGGCTTCCTGGCCGTAACCACTCAGGCCCACGCCGCCTGTGAGATAAAGAAATTCAACGGTCACTCCCTGTCACGCTGCAAAGTGTGGCCGGCCTTCCCGGACAAGGCGATCTCGGCAAAATCCACATTCGTGTCCGACTCCGAAGGTGATCACGACGGCGTGTTCGATCTGGAGCTGTCGCTCCTCAACGCCGCGAACGCCAAGCCTTTAGCGACTTACGTCAAGCCTGGAGCCTACAACTCCGATGCGATCAGCTTTGATGACTTGAAGATCGATACGGCTCGATACCGTCTCGCGTCGGACGTTCGCGCCTTTGGCCTGCGTTCTGATTTTGCCGACCATCTCTCAAGAGCCAACCCCTACGCAAGAGCCGATCTGGCGCTGTATGTGCGCGAAGGCAGCAAGTTGCGCCCGGTGCTGGAAGGTCTGGTTATTCGAAAGGAGTTTGGCGAGGGCACTGGTGAGTGCGAAACCAAGGACACGAAAATCCTCAGGACTTTGGAAATCGGCCCGTCCAGTCATAATGGCTTCGCTGATCTGATCGTTTCCTCAAGTGGTGTGGTGTACACCTCGACCCAGTCAGGCAAAGAGTGCGTTTCCAAAACCACCGACCTGACCAAAACCCAAATCACCCTGACCTACGACGGCAAGCAATACACCCTCCCCGAAGACCTCAGAGGTTACTGACCCGATGCTCACCGGCCTCAACCACCTGACCCTCGCCGTCACCGATCTGGATCGCAGCCTCGCGTTCTACCGCGACGTGCTGAAGCTGCGAGTCGAGGCCACCTGGGACGCCGGTGCCTATCTGTCGCTCCCGGGCCTGTGGTTGTGCCTGTCGCTCGATGCGCAACGCCATCCCGAGCCCGCCGCCGACTACACCCATTACGCCTTCAGCCTCGCCGCGGCGGATTTCCCGCTGTTCGTGCAACAGCTGCGCGCCGCCAACGTGCAGGAATGGCGCGATAACCGCAGCGAAGGCGCGTCGTTCTACTTCCTCGACCCGGACGGGCACAAACTCGAAGCCCACGCAGGTGATCTGGCCTCGCGACTGGCCGCGTGTCGGCAAAAGCCCTATGCGGGGATGCGTTTTTTCAACGAGCCGTGAATATTCACAAACCGCTGGGATAGACTGGCGGCCACGTTTTCCGGGACTTGCAGGTTTTCCATGACTCCATCGTTGCTAATGGCCGTGCTGGCCTCGGGTTTCATTTACGGCATCACGCCGGGGCCGGGTGTGCTGGCGGTGTTCGGCATCGGCGCCGCACGTGGACGGCGGGCCGGAGCGGGGTTTCTGTGCGGGCATCTGCTGGGCGATGTGATCTGGTGCAGCACCGCGCTGATTGCGATTGTCGGCGCCCGGGAAATCGGCAGCACCGCGTTCGATGTACTCGGCGTACTCAGCGGCCTGTACCTGTTCTGGCTCGGCTGGCGTGCAGTGCGGGCCAAACGCAGCAACGGCGATCAGCCGCAGGGCGCGGCGCGTCAGCCGTTCTGGCACGGCATCCTGTTCGGGCTGACCAACCCCAAGGCTTACCCGGTGGCAGTGGCAACGTTCACTGCGTTGCTGTCGAGCCGCGCCGAATTGCTCAACTGGTCGATGCTGCCAATGCTGATCGCCTTGAGTTTCCTCGGCGGATTGCTCGCCTACGCTATCCTCATTGGCATCGTCGGGGCGCGGCAGGTGCGTACGCTGTACCAGCGCCATGAACTGGCGATCACCCGGTTGTGCGGGATCATGTTCATCGGTTTTGCCATCAACGCGCTGGTGCATGCGCTGCCGGGGTTGATGCCGAACAAGGCTTGAAAACAGTCGCTGGGATGCGAGGTCGAGGTCACGGATGGTTGAACAGTGCTGCATTGCCCGGACACCCACGCTGAACCATGGAAAGCCGAAATTCCGCGCCGCTGGCGAGTTACATCGATCTGTTGCTGGACGCCGTCTGCGCGGTCGACAAGCAAGGTCGTTTCGTTTTTGTCAGCGCGGCCTGCGAGCGAATTCTCGGCTACACGCCTGACGAAATGATCGGCCAGTCGATGATCGACTACGTCTACCCGGCCGACCGTGAGCGCACCCTGGCCGCCGCGAGCGACATCATGGGCGGCGAGCCCAAGCACAATTTCGAAAACCGCTACGTGCGCAAGGACGGCAGCGTCGTGCATATCCTTTGGTCGGCGCGCTGGTCGGAAGTCGATCAACTGCGCATTGCCGTGGCCCGGGACATCACCGAGCGCAAACTCGCCGAATCCCGTCAGGCGGCGCTGTACGCGATCTCCGAAGCGGCCCATGCGGCGGAGGATCTGCTGGCGCTGTTCAAGCGCATTCACATGATCATCGGCGAGTGGCTGCCGGCGTTGAATTTCTCCGTGGCGCTGTACGACGAACACTGCGCGCAGCTGAATTTTCCCTATCACGTCGACGATGACGAGTTGCAACCGGAGCAACCCGGCACCATCACCGGCCGCCTGTGCGCCGAGGTGATCCGCAGCGGTCAGCCAATCCTCCTGACCCCGGATTGCCCCCACGCGCCGCCGGAGTTCGCCGCGCTGGTGGTCGGCCAGCAATCGCCGTGCTGGCTCGGCGTGCCGCTGAGTTCGAAAGACCGCACCATCGGCGCACTGATCGTCAAAAGCCTGCCCGGCGGCGAGCGCTACACCGAACGCGACAAGGAACTGCTGCAATACGTCTGCGCCCAGGTCGCCACCGCCATCGAACGCCAGCAATTGCACGCCCGCTTGCGACGCATGGCGCAATACGATCAACTGACCCAGTTGCCCAACCGCGAACTGCTGCGCGACCGGCTCAAGGCTGCACTGAGCCATGCGCGGGAACAGTCCGGGCACATGGCGCTGCTGTATGTCGATCTGGATCGCTTCAAGCAGGTCAACGACACCTTTGGCCATGGGGTTGGCGACATGCTGTTGCAGACGGTGGCCAACCGGCTCAAAGGCTGCGTGCGCGAAACCGACACCGTGGCGCGGATCGGCGGCGACGAGTTCGTGGTACTGCTGCACAGCGTCCACGCCGCCGACGATGCCGACAGCGTGGCGGAAAAAATCCGACAGGTACTGGTGCAACCCATGCGCTTGGACGGGAATAACCTGCACATCGAACCGAGCATCGGCGTGGCCCGCTATCCCGAGCATGGTGACGAGGAACAGCAACTGTTCCGTCACGCCGACCAGGCCATGTACACCGCCAAACGTCAGAATCATCGGCGGCTGGACAGCTGATTGGCGGGCCACCGTTCGTCGCGGCGACGGCAACTTTTCTAAACCTTTGGCGGTCAGGAAATTCTCAATCTACGCGGGCACCTGCTCGCTAACGATCAATGCCAAGAGGTAGAGAATCATGCCTAACTCAAGAAACTCGAACTCGGGAAACTTCGCCAACGATCGAACGAAGGCGTCTGAAGCCGGTCGCAAAGGTGGGAAAACCACCACCACGACTGTCGACAAAGAGCCTAAAACCGACATGGGCCGCAAGCCTGCTCAGAAATCGAAGTAGTCGGCGAAGGTTGTTTTGATTGAGAGGCGGGGGCGCAAGCTCCCGCTTGAATTTCGAGAGAAGGAGGGCGCGACCATGAGCCGGATGGCCACCCGAGTACGCCACATCAGTTTTGTCAGCCTGCTGGGGTTGTTCGCCAGCAGCGCGTTTGCCCAGTCGCCCGCCGACTTCATAAACGAAGCCTCGGCCAAAGGCATGGCCGACATCGAGGCCAGTCGTCTGGCGCACAGCAAGGCCGAGTCCAAAGAGGTCAAGGATTACACCATCGTTGTCATCAACGACCGCACCACCGCCAACCAGCACCTGGCGAAAATCGCCAAGAAACTGGACCTGCCGGTGGCACCCCGCGAAGAAGTCGCCGACAAGGCCAAGGCGTTGATGCCGGAAGTCAAAGAGGGCGCGAGCTTCGATCAGGCCTACGCCGCAAGTCAGGTCAAAGCCACGGAAGAAGCCATCGAACAGATCCAGCAGGAAGCTCAAACTACCGACGTGCCGGAGATCAAGGCGTTTGCCGACGAGACCCTGCCGAAACTCCAGAGTCATCTGGAAATGGCTCGGGCGCTTCAGGCAAGCCGCTAAATCCGTGGCAATGAAAACGGCGCTTTTTTAGCGCCGTTTTTTTTGCCTGTCAGCATTCATTCAGATCCTGCTTCGGCTTGCTTTTGTCCCCCAAACCTTCCAGGTCAAACACCTCGTTCTCGCCCATCGCCCGGTAATGCCGACGCAGCGCTTCCAGCTGCTTGAGATCCAGCGACTCCAGCCCGAGCATCGCGTTCTGCGCCTCCTTGTTCACCCGCAGCAGTTCATCGAGTTTCAAATGCAGGATGTCGGTGTCGCGGTTCTGGGTGTTCTGGATCAGGAACACCATCAGGAACGTGATGATCGTGGTCGAGGTGTTGATGATCAGTTGCCACGTGTCGTTGTAATCGAAAATCGGCCCGCTCAACCCCCAGAGCCCGATCAGAATCAACGCCCCCATGAACGTCTTGGGGCTGCCGGCCCAGAGGGCGAGCGTCTGGGAGATCTTTGCGAATTTCATGGCCGTGTTCCTTGTGGGGGGAGCTTGAAATTCAGACATCGGGGGTGGGCGGAAAATTCTACTTACAGTTTTCTGAGTCCCTGTAGGCACGGCCGAAGACAGCGTTCCCGGCGATATCGGACCTACGTAGGGGAAGGCAGATAAACACGATCGCTGTATCGTGACGGCAGCCGCTTTTCCACGTTTCGCCAGAACGTCCAAGACAGGAGAACGCAATGACCTGGTCCGCCAAGCAATACGTCACTTTCGAAGATGAACGCACCCGCCCGGCCCGCGACCTGCTGGCGGCGATTCCCACGCCGGAGGCGCGTTCTGTGGTCGATATCGGATGTGGCCCCGGCAACTCGACCGAGTTGTTGGTGGAGCGATTTCCGGGGGCGAAAGTGCAGGGGCTCGACAGTTCGCCGGACATGATCGATGCCGCGCGCAAGCGTCTGCCGCAGTTGCAGTTCGAGGTGGCGGACATCGATAAATGGGCCGATGAAGGGCCGTTCGATGTGATTTTTGCCAACGCCGTTTTGCAGTGGGTGCCGGATCACGCGACGTTGCTGCCGGCGCTGGCGGGCAAGCTGGCGCAGGGCGGCAGTCTGGCGATTCAGATGCCGGACAACCTCAACGAGCCGTCCCATCGGTTGATGCGTGAAGTGGCGGCCAATGGGCCGTGGGCCAGCAAACTGGCGGGCGCGGCGGGGCAGCGAACCGAAATGGCGGATGCCAGTGCCTATTTCTCGATGCTGCGGCCGCATTGCGCGCGGGTCGATGTGTGGCGCACCACGTATCACCATCAGTTGGCGGGCGGGGCCTCGGGTGTCGTTGAGTGGTTCAAGGGCAGTGGTTTGATTCCGTTCCTCAGTCCGTTGACGGAAGCGGAGCGGGCGGACTATCTGGCGCAATATCTGGCGGAGGTCGCGAAGGCTTATCCGGCGCTTGCAGATGGTTCGGTGTTATTGCCGTTTCCACGGTTGTTCATTGTCGCCACACGATGAAATGAAAAAGGGCCGATTTGATCGGCCCTTTTTTTGCGGTCAGCGCTGTACCGAGATCAGCATCATCATCGGCCGCTCACGCTCTTCAGCGAGGGCCGGTTGCGCGGCCACTTCGGCATCGCTCGGGCCCCATTCATTGACGTGTTGAATCGTGAAACCTGCGTCGATCAACGTGTTGAGTAGCGTGCCGACCGTGCGATGCTGCTTGATCACGCCATCGGCCAGCCAGTTGGTCACCCGCTCGCCTTCCATCTGATAACTGTCCAGCGGCCAGCGCTTGTTGCCTTCGCTGTCGACCAGCCAACCCGGATTGCGCGGCGCCATGAAGATCGGGTGCTCGATGGAAAACACAAAATGCGCGCCGGGTTTAAGTGCCGAATGCAGGTTGGCGAACAGCCCCGAGAGATCCTTGATGTAGTGCAGGGCCAGTGAGCTGTAGGCCAGATCGTAAGTGCACGCAGGCAAATCGAGGTGTTCCAGGTCGGCACGTTGGTAGCGGATGTTCGCGGCCGAGGTGGTTTCCTTCGCCCGTTCGAGCATTTTCTCCGAGACATCCAGCCCCAGCACTTCGGCTGCGCCGTGTTCGCTGGCCCAGCGGCAGAACCAGCCATAGCCGCAGCCCAGATCCACTACCTGCAAACCGTGCAGGGAAGGCAACAAGGCTTTCAGCGCGGGCCATTCCGGCGCGGCATCGAGGCCGCCGATGGAGCGGTTCATCTGGCTGTAGCCCTGGAAAAATTCGGGGTCGTCGTAGATGTTCTGGGTCATGGATTTGCTGCTCTTTTGAATTTGATTTGGGTGGCTTGGGAGCCACGGTTTTGAATCCCTCGAAACGTGATGGCGCGTATTCGTCGATGGCCGCGCAGGGGGAGGGTGGTGGGCGATGGGGAAATGCTAGCGGGTCGTGGCGAGTGTGAGAACCGAACGAGTGTTAGGGATCTGTAAACGCGGTTTTTCGATTCGGGATGTTTAAAGCGTTGGCCTTGTTTACTGAACCTTCCCACACGGTTTTCAGGTTGTCCGTCGGAAGTGCGGGCTCTAGCCTGTGAGGGTCGCTGATGAATCGGCGATCGGGATTGGAACCCCGGCGACTTCCCAAAAAAGCAAAAGCAGCTTTCATGACGTATGCTTGCCCGCCTTCATGGTGTGCACTCTGTTATGGCGGCTGTGCGCGAGAGACTTCGAGTCTGTCGGGTTTTTGGCTTTTTTCGCCCGGGTTCCAACTCGCGTACAGCTGCCACCTCTTCGATTGGAACCGAGTAGGTCAGCTCCACCTATCGACTAGAAAGAAGCCATTATGAAGAAGCCAACCCCGAATCCCCCAGAAGTCGAAACCGACCCAACATCCCCCTACACCTCAGTCGACTCCAGAAAACTCAACGACGCCGCCAACCGCGCCCTCGATCACTACCTCTGCCCCGGCGCCCATGTCATGGGCACGAACAACCAGCCCGACCCGATGTACTTCGCCAACCCGGCCTACGACACCGAATCCCTGCTGGCCAACGCCAGCGAATCACTGGGCTCGGCATCCGAGATGCTCAACAACTTCGCCGCCACCCTCGACCCCACCCACCGCAGAACCGCGATAGGCATTGCGCAGTTGGTGATGCTGGGGGAATTGGCGGTGAATCAGGCGCTGGATCATGTTGAGGTGAAAGGCTGAGCCGGATAAGAGGAAAATATAGTGAAACCTAACGGCATATAGGGACACCCGTTATACGTCGGTAGATTTATGTAGAAACAAGCAATTGTGAGGCTGTCTTAAATCCCGGCGTCGCTGAATCGAAGATTAACTACGCCGATGCGACGTTTCAGCGGGCAAGAAAAAACCGGTCTACAAGACCGGTTTTTATCCGCTTCAACGTTGCTGCAAAACCTTGAGCGCCGCCGAGGCCAGGAATCCGGAGCGGCTTTTCTCTTCCGGATGGTGCAACACGTACTCATCGATTCGATTGAGCAGGTAGCCCGGCAATGTGATGTTGAGTTTCTGAGCTTTGCCCAGGTATTTGGTCACATCGATATCCACCACCGCCCAAGTGCAGCCGGCGTATTTAGGGTTGGCAGCATGCAGCGTGACCTTGTTGGCTGGCGGGATAGGCGAGCCGTCTTCGGCCAGAATCTCGAAATGGCCTTCAATGGCTTCGCGGGCCATCGCCATGGCGTCATCCAGATCATCTCCAGCGGAGAAGCAGCCCGGAATATCCGGCACCTCCACTCCCCAGGCATGTCCTTCATCACCCACTGAAATCGCGATCGGGTAAAGCATGTGTCGTCCTCCAAGGCGCAATTGACCTGACGGGTCAAAGCAACGCCTGCTGCAAAATACTGATGGCCGTTTTCTTGAGCAGATCCTTCTTTGGGTGAGGCACTGTGACCAAACCAGGTTTGGTCGGATGTTTGAAGTGATGATGACTGCCCCTGACCCGCACCAGATACCAACCGTCTGCGACGAGCTGGCCAATTAGAAAACGGCTATTCACGACACCTCCCTGTGGTGTGCTTGGTGGGTACTATACCCACGATTTTTTATCGATCAACACTATAACCACCGAGCGGTCATCGTCCTTTGATGGGGCTGGTGTTCACGAAGGAGTCTAGGCGGGGATCATTCAGCAGGATCAGGAGTGTATTGCGGGCCGTTGCTGCGAAATGAAACGGGCACAAAAAACCAGTCATCAAGACCGGTTGAATTCGGGTGGGGGGACTACTGCGGCACCGCGAACACCGCGCTGGCACGGGCAACCATTCGATCACCGACATGCAACCCAACAGTGGCAAACGCTAGCTGCCGTCCTTTTTTGGAGTGCTCAACGCGTACCTCGAGCCACTCATTGATCTGCACCGCGCTGAGATAGTCCAGGGTCATACTCGCCGTGATCAATGGCAGGGGAGGGTCGCTGGAGAATGCCATGGCGTAACCCATGCCGACATCCGCCAAAGTCGCCAATACACCGCCATGCAACGTGCCCCGTCCGTTGGCATGTCGTGAGTCTGTCCGCAGACCGATTTCAAGTTGCAAGCCACTGCCTCTGGTATAGATCGGGCCAAGCAAGTCGAGCAGCGGACTGCTGCGGGTCAGCGGAGTGAAGCCCTCGGGAATAGCTGTGTCGTTCATGGTCGATCCCTGTGCCGGTTGGTTACCAGGTTCTTTGGCCTGAATACGGAGCGTTGCTTATGAGGGTTTAAACCTGACTTCGCCGTCGGAGAAGGATCATACGTATGCGGAATTTGCGGCGATAAGCTGATCACTAAGGAACAGTAGGGGCAGGGTTGTTTCGACGGTAGCGATCTTTGGATTTGCCACTGAAAACTCAAATCCCAGACACAAAAAAACCTGCCATCAAGGCCGGTTTTTTTCATCCCCCGTCAAACCACGACGCAGGACATAAATTCGATTGGAGCGGGTGAAGGGAATCGAACCCTCGTTATCAGCTTGGGAAGCTGGAGTAATGCCATTATACGACACCCGCTCAGAGCGGCTGACTTTGTACCAGACTCGGCCACGGATTTGAAGTTTTCTTTGCACGCGAACTACGGAAAGTCCTGAAACAGAGCCGAAATCGGTCAATCGCGGGCAAGCGCTGCGGGCTGGAGGACGGCTAAATCTCAGCCGCGCAGGCTTGCTCGCGACGACACTGTTTCAAATGGCCAATGCATGGTGATCCTGGACTAACTGGTAACGCGTTCGGCTGGCCTGTTGCGCCGGTTTCAGGAAACCGAGCAGGGCGTTCTGACTGTCGCGGCAGGCCGACTTGTGTTCCATGTCGAGGAAGTGCCCGGTGGCCTGCAGGGTGGTGAAGGTGCTTTGCGCCACGTGGCTGCCAAACAGGCGCGCATCTTCGGCGGCGGTGTATTCGTCCCATTCGCCGTTCATGAACAGCACCGGCACGTTGATTTTCTTCGCCGCGTTCAGATAGCACTGACGGTCGCTGTGCAGCACGTCGTTGATGTGGAAATGCATCTGCCCGTATTCGTGCTCGGCCAGGCTGCTGACGTGGCGATAGTTGAAGCGCTTGAACAGCGACGGCAAGTGTTTGCCGATGGTGTTGTTGACGAGGTGGCCGACCCGGTCGCCGTCACGTTGACCGAGGCATTCGACGCCGCGTTCGAGGTAATCGAGCATGTGCGCGTTGATCACCGGGGAGAACGAGCTGATCACGGCTTTTTCGATTCTCCGAGGCTGATGCGCGAGGGCGACCATGGTCGCGGCGCCACCCCAGGAGAACGACAGCACGTGTTCGGCCGCGAAGTGATCGATCAGCTCCAGCAGGATCAGACCTTCGACTTCCTTCGTCAGATGTTTCTCGTGGCGGTTGTGGACTTTCGACTTGCCCGCGTAGGGCTGGTCGTAGCAGACCACGTTGAATTGCGGGTGCAGATTTTTCACGGTTTGTGCAAACGACGCAGTCGTGGCCATCGAGCCGTTGACCAGGATGATGGTCTTTTCTGCGGCGTCTGCGCGATAGAACTCCGTGTAAACCCGATACTGACCCTGTATATCCAGCACAGCGATTTCTGGCCTCATGTCATAAGACTCCTGGCAAGCAAGCGGGTATGCGCGCAAATAGAGATTGCACGAGCTTTGTGACAGGTAGGCATACGCCTGGAATTTTGGAGCCCATGTCGATCCGGAACGGCAGGTCGACGGGTATTGTTATTGGCGGGCAATCTGCCGGCTGAGGCGCAGCCCTTGAGGGCTGTCTACCGGCAAAAAGTTTCTTAGAAGTTATGTGTGACTCATCGGTCACAATTTGGCCGACGTCCTGATTCAAGCAGGGGGATCCGGATCGCGCAAGTGCCGTTGGTAAATTGTTCGACAACTTCTGCTGAGCGGTCGGCTGCTTAGAACAAATGAATCTCTTCGGTGCGCAAAGCGCGGTACTCGCCCGGTTTTAGCGCGTGATCGAGCGGCAGCGGGCCCATGGATTCGCGGTGCAGGCGCAGCACTTTGTTGTTGAAGTGGCCGAACATGCGCTTCACCTGATGGTAACGACCTTCGACGATGCTCAACCGCGCAGTTCGCGGGCCGAGCACTTGCAGCTGCGCCGGTTGGGTGGTCAGGTCCTCAAAGGCGAAGTAGATCCCCTCGGCGAACTTGATCGCATATTCCGGGCCGATTTCCTGTTCGGTCTCGACGTAATAGACCTTCGGCAGTTTGGTCTGCGGCTGGGTCAGGCGCCGTGACCAGGTGCCATCGTTGGTGATCAGCATCAGCCCGGTGGTATTGAAGTCCAGGCGTCCGGCGATGTGCAGGTCATCCTTGTCCGGCTCGTGGATCAGGTCGAGCACGGTCGGATGCTCGGGATCGCGGGTGGCGCTGACGCAGCCTTGCGGTTTGTACAGCATGAAATAGCGCGCCGGTTTGCCGCTTTGCAGCACTTCGTCGTCGACTTCGACGCGGTTGAATTCCAGGACTTCGCTGTGAGGGTCGCTGACGACTTTTCCGTCAATGCGCACGCGCTTTTCCACCAGCAACAGGCGAACCTGCTTGCGGTTGTAGCGGGGCAAGTTACTGAGGAAACGGTCGACGCGCATGATCAGGAATCGGCAGGAAGCGGGGCGCGCATCTTACGGGATCGACGGCTTGGCCGCTTGCAGTTGCGCCTCGACCTGGGCGCAACGCGGGCACAGGCAGGACTTGTCGCGCAGTTCCGCCGGCAGGGCCTCGAGCACTGCCGGATCGATGGAAACGCCGTAGCACCAGCAGGCGCGGTCGGCGGTGCGCGGGTCGGCCAGGGTGCAGTCATTGCGGGCGCCGCAGGCCGGGCAGAGGTCAGGTTTGTTCATGAGTGTCAGGCATAGGTCGAGTGAGGCATTTCCACGCAGGTGCGGTTACGGCCGGTCTGTTTGGCCCGGTACATCGCATGATCGGCCCGGGACAGCAGGCTGTGCAAGGTGTCATCCCGTTGCAGGGTGGTGGCGCCGATGCTGACCGTCAGATTCAGGGTATGACCGTCGTAGGCATATTCATGCTGTTCGACGTGCTGGCGGATCTTCTCGGCAATCTTCTGACCGGTCTCGCCGTCGGTGTCCTTCAGCAGCACGATAAATTCCTCACCGCCCCAACGGCAAACGATGTCGGAATGCCGAAGGCAACTTTGCAGATCCCGGGCGAACCCGATCAGCACCTGATCGCCGGCCATGTGTCCGTAGGTGTCGTTCAATACCTTGAAGTGGTCCAGATCCAGCAACAGCGCGGTCAGCGGTTTCGGCTCGCGGTGAGCTTCGTGCAGCGCTTGCACGGCGAGCAGGTCGAAGCCGCGACGGTTGGGCAGTTCGGTGAGGCTGTCGAGGGTGGCCTGGGCGTGGATCTTTTCCTGATAGCGGCGGATCAAGCGGTTGACCAGCGCCAGCACGATCAGCGTTACCAGCAGGCAGATCATCAGATTGAGGTACAGCGACTGGCGGATTTCGCTGAGTGCGCCGTCTTCACGTTTGTCGACGAACAGGTACCAGTTCAACTCCGGAATGAACCGCACGTTGAGGAAATGTCCCTGACCGTGGGCGGAATATTCGTAGCTGCCGCTGTGGGGTTTGGGCAACTGGCTGACCAGGCTTTTCATGCTGTCGAGGTCGTTCAGGCTTTTCCCGACTGGCGCCCCCTCTGGCCCGCCCTCGGCGCCGGTCAAGACCAGTCGGCCGAAGGTGTCGACGAAGTAAACGCTGCGTTGATAGCGCTGCTGGTACTTGTCGATCAGCTTGATCACCGCGTCCACCGTCAGCCCTACGCCGGCGGCACCGATGAAGCGATCGTTGTAGTCGTAGACCTTGTAGTTGATGAAGAAGGTCATGTTGTCTTTGTTGGCCAGATCCGGGTCGACGTTGATCTCGTACGGATCCTTCATGTCGCGCACGCGGAAGTACCAGGCATCGCGTGGCTCGTCGATCTTCACCTGCTTGAGCACGCCCTTGGCGTGGTAGTAGGTGTGGGTGCTGTTGGAAATGAAGAACGCGGTGTAGGCGCCGTAGTGGGTCATGACCTCGTCGAGGTAGCGGGTCATCTGGTCGCTGTCTTTCTCGCCGTTCACCACCCAGTCGCGCATGAAGGTGTCGCGGGACATCATCGAGGAAATCAGGATCGGTCTGACAAGGTCTTTCTGGATTTCCGAGTACACCGTGTCGGACGTCAGCGGCAGTTCGGTGTTGACGATATTGTCGCGGATCGACGCGCGCGAGGCGTAGTAGCTGAGCAGCGAGGTGGCGAGGAAACCTGCGCCGAGGAGGGCGACCAGAGTCAATACCAGCGAACGTTGGGAGTAAAACGCAGATCTGAGCGGCATTGGCAGTTCCGTCGACGGTGGCCCGATGGCAGCATTCTAGTGAGATGGCCGGGAAAAAACTGCGGGATTTGTGCCTGAAATGACGGGTAATCAGACGCCGCTCTCTCTCACCGACCCTCTCCAGCAGAGAAGGTCGGCGATTTGCCAGATTTTCGGGTCAGTCGCGGCTGGCGAGGTAGGCGCGCCAGCCACCCAGATGGCTGATGTCGAGCGCACCTTCCAGGCCGTAGGGTTCGCAGATGAAACCGCTCTCCCAGCGGCCGTCCGCCAGTTGTACCTTGCCCAGCCCGAGGGGGGCCGGGATGCCGGTCAGGAATGAACCGAGCTCGCGGCTTGGCAACTCCCAGACTTCCACCTCGATTGCCACGCCGCCCTCCGCCACGCGCAGCATGCCCGGACGCAGCGGTGGGCCGCCGGCCAGCGCGTAGAGTTTGTAGTCCTTCGAGCTGTGGGTGACTTCGATCAGGCGTGCGCCGCGTTGCTGCAACTGCCAGTTCAGGGCCAACCCATCAAGGTGCGCGCCGCAGACCACCAGGCGCGCCCGGTCATTGCGCGCCGGACTCGCCGGTGTCGGCAGCGCCGGATTCTGCTGGCGCTGCAAGGCGTCCGCCAGGCCCAGCAGATACTGGTCGGTGAACGCCCGTCCAAACAGCGTCACACCCCATGGCAAACCGTTGTCCATGACCGCACTGGGTACGGCGACGGCCGCGTAATCCAGCAGGTTCATGAAATTGGTGTAGTAACCCAGTTCGGCGTTGCGCAGCACCGGCTCGGCGTCCAGTTCGGCCAGGGTCACCGGGCGGCCGATGGTGGGCGTGAGCACGCAGTCGAGTCCGTCGAGGGCCTGATCGCAAACGGCTTTGAGCGCTTGCAGTCGATACTGCGCACGGAACGCTTGCACACCAGTCACTGCGGGGGCCTTGGCCAGCACCGCGCGGATCACCGGCAGCACTGCTTCGGGACGCTGTTCCATCAGTTCGCCGGCGACACTGTAACGCTCGGCGACCCATGGCCCTTCGTACAACAACCGCGCAGCTTCGAGGAACGGTGACAGATCCAGTTCGACCGCTTCGCCGCCCAGAGCCTTCAGACGGTCGATGGCATCGCCGAACAGCAGCGGCCCTTCGGGGCAACCGAAAAACTCAAGATCCTGCGCCCGCGGTACGCCAAACCGGAAGGGTTTGGGGGCACCGAATGCCGAGCCGTCATTCCACGCTGGATTGCTGCGGCTGTATTCATCCCGAGGGTCGAAGCGGGCGGTCAGTGCCAGCAACTGGCTGGCCTCGCGTGCGGTCGCGGTGAACGTCGTGACGCAGTCCAGTGTGCGGCAGGCCGGCACCACGCCCGCCGTAGAGATCAGGCCTTTGGTGGCTTTGAGTCCCAGCAGATTGTTCAGCGCTGCCGGCACCCGTCCCGAGCCTGCGGTGTCGGTGCCCAGGGCAAAACTGGCGACGCCGAGCGCCACCGCCAGCGAAGAGCCGGCGCTGGAACCACCGGAGGGATATTCCGGCAACACGCTGTTCGGGCAGGCGCCATACGGCGAGCGGCTGCCATTGAGGCCGGTGGCGAACTGGTCGAGGTTGGTCTTGCCCAGCGGAATCGCCCCCAGCGCCAGCAACTGCTCGACGATGGTTGCCGAACGTTCGGGAAGGTAGGCGAATGCGGGGCACGCAGCCGTGGTCGGGACACCGGCGAGGTCGATGTTGTCCTTGATCGCGAACGGCACGCCATACAGCGGCAAGCTCTCTGGATCGCGGCCGTCGAGGCTGGCGAGGTATGGTTCCAGTTCCTCGACGCTGAGCAGATGAATAAACAGGTGATAGTCGGGATTGAGCGCAGCGGCTTTTTCCCGCAGGGCCAACAGCAATTTGCGCGGTGTGGTCTGGCCGTCGCGGTAGGCCTGGCGCAGGGCATCGAGTTGCAGGTTCATGAGGTCATCCTTTGCAAAAATGGGTTCAGTCGAGTTCCAGCACCACGACCCGTTGACCGGCGCGTACCGCCGAACCGGGTTGCACGCGAATCTCCCGGACCACGCCGGGCAGTGGCGCGAGCACGGGGATTTCCATCTTCATCGACTCCAGAATCACCAGTGCATCACCGGCCGCGACGCGACTCCCGACCTCGACCTGGACCTGCCACAGGTTGCCGGCGATGTGGCTGTCGACACTCTGCTGACCGCTGGCCAGCGGTGTTTCTTCGTGGCTTTGCGGCACGGCCTCTTCGCTGTCGAAGTGCGCCTGGCCGCTGGCGATCCAGCGTTCGCGTTCGGCGTTGAACGCGGCTTGTTGTTGCAGGCGAAAGGCGTGGATGCTCTCGGCTTCGCGGTTGAGAAACCCTTGATAGTCGCCGAGGTTGAGCTGGCTCTGTTCGATGTTCAGGTCGAAACGCCCGAGGGGAAAATCCCGACGGATGCGCAGCAGTTCGTCGGCGCTCACCGGGTAGAAACGGATCTGGTCGAAGAAGCGCAGCAGCCACGGTTTGCCTTCGAACGCGGCTACCGCGCGATAGCGGTTCCACATCTGCAAGGTACGTCCGACGAACTGATAACCGCCCGGGCCTTCCATGCCGTAGACGCACATGTAGGCGCCGCCGATGCCCACCGAGTTCTCGGCGGTCCAGGTGCGCGCCGGGTTGTACTTGGTGGTCACCAGCCGATGGCGCGGGTCGAGCGGTGTGGCGACCGGCGCACCGAGGTAGACGTCACCGAGGCCCATCACCAGATAGCTCGCATCGAACACCGTGCGTTGCACCTCGTCGAGGTTGGGCAGGTCATTGATGCGGCGGATGAACTCCAGATTGCTCGGGCACCACGGCGCGTCCTTGCGCACGGTGGTCATGTATTTCTCGATCGCCAACTGGCAGGCCGGATCGTCCCACGACAGGGGCAAGTGGACGATTCGCGACGGCACTTGCAGGTCCTGGGCGGCGCACACCGCATCCCATTCACCGGCGACGATGCCGAGCAGATCGGCCAGCGGCAATTGTTCGGGCTGGTAGTGGATCTGCAAAGAACGAATGCCCGGTGTCAGGTCGATCACGCCGTGCAGGTTTTTGCCTTCCAGCGCCTGCATCAGGGCATGGGCGCGAAAGCGCAGGACCAGATCCAGTTCCGGCGCGCCGATTTCCAGCAGTAGATGGGTATCGCCGGACACACGCCCGACCAGCCGCTTGTCGTCTTGACCCAACTCCAGAACCACAGGCGAAACCAGACCCTGTGGGAGCTGGCTTGCCAGCGATGAGGCCCGAGCAGACACCGCGTCAACTTCATCGCTGGCAGGCCAGCTCCCACAGGTCTCCCATCTCAGGGCGAGATCGCGGGCAGTCTTGAGATCGACCGGCTCAAACTGCACCTTGTCCCCGGCCTTCAGTTGCCCGAGCTGCCAGAGATCCGCTTCGATCACCGTTACCGGGCACACGAAACCGCCAAGGCTCGGGCCATCCGGGCCGAGGATCACCGGCATGTCGCCGGTGAAGTCCACGGCGCCGATGGCGTAGGGGTTGTCGTGAATGTTCGACGGATGCAGCCCGGCCTCGCCGCCGTCGGCGCGCACCCACTCTGGTTTCGGCCCGATCAGGCGCACGCCGGTGCGGCTGGAGTTGAAATGCACTTCCCATTGCGTGGCGAAAAAGGTGCCGATGTAGTTTTCAGTGAAATATTCAGGCGCGCCATGAGGGCCGTAGATGACGCGGATCCGGCGCACGGCAGGTAATTCGCTGACGTGATGGGGCGCCAATGTCTGCCCGGCGCTGCGCTCACTCAAGGCCGGCACATGCAGCACGTCACCGGCGCGCAAGGCCCGCCCGCCATGACCACCGAACTGACCGAGCGTGAAGGTGCTTTTGCTGCCCAGATAATCCGGCACTTGCACACCGCCACGCAGGCAAAGGTAGCTGCGGGCTCCGGCGCCCGGCAGATTGCCCAGATGCAATTGACTGCCAGCCGGGATCAGCAGGGCGGTGTTCATCGCCTGCGGCTGGCCGTCGAGTGTCAGGGCAATCGGTGCGCCGGTCACGGCCACCACCGCATCGCAATTGAAGCGCAGCAACGGCCCGCTCATGGTGATTTCCAGCGCCGCCACGCCTTCATCGTTGCCCAGTAAACGATTGCCCAGACGCAACGCGCGGCTGTCCATCGGCCCCGAAGGTGGCACGCCGACCGCCCAGTAGCCGAGGCGGCCGGGGTAGTCCTGGACGCTGGTCTGGGTGCCGGCGCTCAGCACTTCAAACGTGTTGGCCCGGTACACCAGGCCTTCCAGGCAACGGGTCCAGGGCTGACCGCTGGCAAACGGCGTATCGAGCAGAATCTGCCGCAAGTAGTCGCGGTTGGTTTCCACGCCGTACAGCAGGCTGTCGCCGAGGGCCTGATGCAGATCGGCACGCGCCTGTTCGCGGGTCGGCGCCCAGCTGATGAGTTTGGCGATCATCGGATCGAAGTAGGGCGGGATCTCGCAGCCAGCCTCGACCCAGGTGTCGATGCGCAGTTGAATGCCGTTGGCCGCAGGAAACTCCACAGCGGTCAGCAGCCCTGGGCTCGGCTGGAAATCGCGCCCCGGATCCTCCGCATACAGCCGCGCCTGAATCGCATGCCCCTGCGGTTGCAGGCCTGCGAACAACTCGGCCAGCGGCGGCAGATCTCCCGCCGCCAGTTCAATCATCCAGCGCACCAGATCGACGCCCCACACCTGTTCGGTAACGCCGTGTTCGACCTGCAACCGGGTGTTCACTTCCAGAAAATAGAAGCGCTGCGCATCGCTGTCGAAAACGAATTCGACGGTGCCGGCGCTGCGGTAATTCACCGCTTTGGCCAGTTTGATCGCCGCTGCGCACAGCTCATCCGCCATGCCTTCGGGCAGGTTCGGTGCCGGGGTTTCTTCGAGGACTTTCTGATTGCGCCGCTGCACCGAGCAGTCGCGCACACCGAGAGCGATCACCGCGCCGTGGCCGTCGCCGAACACCTGGACTTCCAGATGCCGTGCACGCTGGATGTACTTCTCGATGAACACCCCGGCGTCGCTGAAGTTGTTCTGCCCTAGGCGCTTCACTGCCTCGAACGACTCGCTCAATTCGCTGGCGTTACGGCACACACGCATGCCGATGCCGCCGCCACCGGCAGTGCTTTTGAGCATCACCGGATAACCGACCTGCGCGCCGGCAATCAGCGCGGCGTCGAGGCTGTCGAGCAGTTCGGTGCCTTCGAGCATCGGCACGCCGTGCTGTTTGGCCAGGGCCCGTGCAGTGTGCTTGAGGCCGAACACCCGCAGTTGTTCCGGTGTCGGGCCGATGAAGGCAATGCCGTGGTTTGCGCAGGCTTCGGCGAACGCGGCGTTTTCCGAGAGGAAGCCGTAGCCGGGGTGGATCGCGGTGGCGCCAGTGGTTTTGGCGATGGCGAGAATCTTGTCCACCGCCAGATAGGTGCCGGCCGCTGCGCCTTCGCCGAGGCTGTGGGCTTGCTCGGCTTGCAGGATATGCAGGCTGGCGGCATCGGCTTCGGAGTACACCGCGACGCCTTCGACGTGCAGTTCACGCAAGGTGCGCAGAATGCGGCAGGCAATCGCGCCACGGTTGGCAATCAGGACTTTTTCGAACATGGAGAAACCCCCGGAGCCCGCGCAGGGTGCGGGCTCGACTGGGAGGCGGGCCGTCCCGCCGTTTTTGTTCAGGCGCCAGGGTCGTCCCCGACGGCGAAATCACTTCACTTTTTCAGGCACTGGCCTGAGCGCGCCTGGCACAGGGCAAACAACCAGCGGCGCAGACGGACGAATTTCAGTTCCATACCAGTAGCTCCGCAGGTGTCGGGTTGTAGGCGTTGCACGGGTTGTTCAGTTGCGGGCAGTTGGAGATCAGCACGATCACGTCCATCTCCGCGCGCAGGTCGACGTATTTGCCGGGGGCGGAAATCCCGTCTTCGAAGGTCAGGCCGCCCTCGGTGGTCACCGGCACGTTCATGAAGAAATTGATGTTCGGCCCGATGTCACCTTTGCCCAGGCGCCCGTCGTGGGCGCAGGCGCGCAGGTAGTTGTCGCGGCAGCTGTGCATGTAGCGTTTTTCCAGGGCGTAGCGCACGGTGTTGCTCTCTTGCGCGCAGGCACCACCGAGGGTGTCGTGGCGGCCGCAGGTGTCGGCAATCAGGGTCAGCATCGGTTTGCCGAGGTTGGAATACAAAACGCTGCCGGTGCTCAGGTAGACGTTGTTTTGTCGGCGCAATGTGCGTTGCACGTCATAGCGCTCACGGGGATTGGCGGCGCTGTAAAACAAGGTGTCGACCGCCTGATTGCCTTCCAGATCGAGGATGCGCAGGGTCTGGCCGGCCTTGACCTCCATCAGCCAGGGTTCGCCGGCGGGAATGGTGGCGCGGTACACCGCAGCGTCGGGTTGTTTTTGCGAAGTGGCGATAGCAACTGACATGGCGACGATCCTCAGGCGAACAAACGGTCGGTGTTGATAAAGCCGCGCTCGTTCTCCGGGCGCGAGGTACGGCAGTGCTCGGCGACGCTCGGGTCAGCGTTCATCCAGCTCAGCTTCAGCGGTTTGGGGGCGTATTGCGGCGACGGATCCAGCGGATGTTGCAGAGCGGTGAGCACAACCAGCGTGTCCATCGGTGCATACAGTTCGATGTAGTCACCGGCCTGCGAATGGCCCTCGACGAAGTGCAAACGCCCGCTGTCGTCGACGTTGACCCGGCTGAACAGGTTGAGGGTCATCAGCAGGTCGGACAGGCCCAGCCCCCACTTGCCGAGCTCCACCAGCAGGTTGTCGGTGCCGTTGCGAAAGAAGCCGTTGCGCAGTTCCTGATAGCGGCCCTGACCGTATTTTTCCGCGACTTCCTCGGCGCACAGCACACCGCCGAGGCTGTCGCTCCAGCCGCAGGTATCCGCCGTGATCGCCGCCAGCACGCGGCCCATGTCCGAGTACAGGCAATGGCCGGCGGTCAGCTTGGCGGTGTGTTGGCATTTGAGGCTGTCGGGCAGGTTCAGGCGTTCGGTTTTCTCGTTGGCGTTGAGCAAGGTCAGGCTGACGTTGGCACCGCCGCGCAGGTCAGTCAGGCGCAGCAACTGGCCGCGTTTCAGGACGAAGGAGCGGTGGCCGCCGCCGGGCAGGGTTTCTTCGGCGAAGGGTGGAAACAGTTGGGTCGAATCAGTCATGGGAGCAGTCCTCTCAGGCAATACGAAGCGTGCCGGCCAGCGCGGCGGGCAGGGCGTCGACGGCGGCGCGTTCGGCGCGGCGGTCGCTGTTCAAAGGGATGTCGTAGGTGATGCGTGCGCCATAGGCACCGGGAGCATGCGGGTCGAGGCGGACCTTGTCGAACACCAGCAGGCGGGTGCCGAGGCTGAAACCTTCGGACAGGTCGTGGGTGACCATGAACACCGTCAGTTGCGTTTCGCGCCACAGCGCCAGCAGCAGCGCGTGCATGTCCTTGCGAATGCCCGGATCGAGCGCGCCGAACGGTTCGTCGAGCAGCAACACGCGCGGTTTCATGATCAACGCCTGGGCGATCGCCAGCCGCTGTTGCATGCCGCCGGACAGTTGCGCCGGGTACTTGTCCAGCGCATGGCCGAGGCCGACTTTTTGCAGCAGCGCCGAGGCCTGCTCGCGGGCGTCCCGTTTGGCGCTGCCGAACAGACGCCCGAGCAGTGGCGCCCGGGGCAGTTCGAGGCCGAGGGCGACGTTGTCCAGCACGCTCAGGTGCGGGAACACCGAGTAGCGCTGGAACACCACGCCACGGCTCGCATCCGGCTCGCGCGCCAGTGGCTGACCGTCGAGCAGAATCTCGCCGCGACTGGCGGTTTCCTGACCCAGCAGCAGGCGCAGGAAGGTCGACTTGCCACAACCCGAAGCACCGACCAGCGTGCAGAACTCGCCCTCGTTGACGTTGAGGTTCAAGCCTTCCAGCACCACTTGGTCGGCGTATTGCTGCCAGACGTTTTTCACTGTGATGAAGCTCATTTGGCCGCCCCCTCATACCAAGGGAATGCCCGACGGGTCAGGTATTTGAGGCCCCAATCCATCAGCCAGGCGAGCAGGGTGATCCACACCACGTACGGCAGGATCACATCCATCGCCAGGTAACGGCGCACGAGGAAAATCCGGTAGCCCAGACCGTCGGTGGAAGCGATGGCTTCGGCGGCGATCAGGAACAGCCACGCCGAACCGAGCATCAGCCGCAGTGAAATCAGCAGGCGCGGCAACAGTTGCGGCAGAACCACGCGCAGCATCAGGGTCCAGGTCGAGGCGCCGAGGGTCTGCGCCTTGATCAGCAGTTCGACCGGAATGTCCCGCGCGCGCTGCTCCAGATCACGGGCGAGCGCCGGGGTGATACCGATCACGATCAGCATCACTTTCGACAGCTCGCCGAGGCCGAAGACGATGAACAGAATCGGCAGGATCGCCAGCGGCGGCACCATCGATAACACCGTCAGCATCGGCGACAACGGTGCGCCGAACAGCGGCAGGGTGCCGGCCGCCATGCCCAGGCACAACCCGGCCAGCGCCGCGATGCCGAGGCCGATGGCCAGGCGTCCGAGGCTCGACGCGGTGTCCTGCCAGAGCAGGTATTCGCCGGTGCGACTGTCGGCATTGAATGCCAGGCGTTTGACCGCATCGCTCATCTGCACCGCACTGGGCAGCAGTTTGTCGTTGGGGTTGTCCGCCAGTCTCTCGGCCGAGCCCATGAAGTAGGCGAACAGCACCAGGGCGAAAGGCAGGATCACCAGCAGCAGGCGACTCGGTCGATCCGGGTGACGATTGATCAGGCGCATGGCCAAATCCTCCGTGGCTCACAGATTGGCGTCGGCGGCCAGCTGCACGTAAGTCGGATCGAAACGCAGCTTGAGATTGCCTGTGTCACCGCTGGTCACGCCGTTGGCGAAGGACATGCCGACGGCACTGGTGTCCTTGGCGCCTTCGCCGAGCAAGCCGTGCTGGAACGAGAACTCGGCAACTTTGCGCATGGTTTCCGGCAGTTGCTTGCTGGTGGCGAACGCCAGGGCTTCTTTCGGCGTGGCGAACAGTTTGGTGGTGTCCAGTTGCGCCTGGAATCCGGCCAGATCGGTGCCCGAAGCTTTGGCCATGTGCTCAAGTGCAGCTTTGCCGGCGGCGTTTCTGGCGTTCATCAAGTCGACCACTTCGAACCACGCGCCGGTCAGCGCCTTGCCCAGCGCCGGGTTGTCTTTGAGGGTGGCGCTGTTGACCACCATCATGTCCATGATTTCGCCGGGGATCTGGCTGGAGTTGAAGACTTCGGTCACGCCGGGTTTGGCCTTGATGTCCGAGAGCATCGGGTTCCAGGTGGTGACGGCGTTGACCTGCTCGGTGTTGAAGGCGGCGGAAATGTCGGCGTCGGAGGTGTTGACCACTTTCAGGTCTTTCTCGGTGAGGTCGACCGAGTCCAGCGCGCGGGCCAGCAGGTAATGCGAGACCGACAGTTCGACCAGGTTGACGTCCATGCCTTTCAGGTCGGCGACTTTCTTGCCGTCACCCTTGAGGACGATGCCGTCGTTGCCGTTGGAGAAATCGCTGACGATCAGCGCGGTGCTGTCGACGCCACCGGCGGCCGGAATGGTCAGCGCATCCATGTTGGTCATGGTGCAGCCATCGAACTGACCGGCGGTGTATTGATTGATCGATTCGACGTAGTCGTTGAGCTGGACCACATCGATCTTGATCCCGTACTTCTTCGCCCATTTGTCGACGATGCCCTGGCTACCGGCGTATTCCCATGGCATCCAGCCGGCGTAGATCGTCCAGCAGACACTGAAGTGGTCTTTCTGCGCGGCGGGGGATTGGGTGCTGACGAGCGCGGCGAACGCGGCGGCGAGCAGGGCGGGTAAACGTAGTCGGGACATGGTGGCTTCTCCAGTTGATCGAGGGCGGACAGGAAGGCAACGCGGCACCGCGAACGGTGGCTTGTCTCCCGGGCTTTTGTCCCGCCGTGTAACCTCAACTGGAGGTCGCCAACTCTCGGACCAGCCACTCGCAGATGCGAGCCGGAACCCTAGTCAGCCATTGCAAATTGTGGTGCCGCGAACCTGTGATGACTCCTGCACGGGTTTGCTAAAGCGAGAGGCGTGCCAAGTCGCGACGAGCCGTCTGCGACGTGGCTTGCGGGTAGCAGGGCTCAGTTGGCAGGTGAGGGCAGCGCTTTGTGTTGGTGCGCGCTTGCACCGTGATGCAGCGCGATGGCCGCTGATCCGATGCTCGTCCGGCGTGGGCACTCGGTAGCGGTTCGCCAGTCAAACCTGATGTCAGCCGGTCTGTGCCGACTGCTGTCACAGGTCTTTCAGGAGGCCGCCATGCTTCTTAAGAAAATGCTGCGTCGAGCACTGTTCGCTGCGGTGTTCGGTCTGGGGCTGTCCGGTTGTTACTACTACGCCGGCGGCTACGATGTTTACTCCACGCCCTATTACTATCCCGGCTATTACTCGCCCTATTACTACGGTGGATATTACGGCCCGCGCTACTACGGCGGTGCCCGCTATTACTATGGCGGATATGGCTATCGCGGCGGTTACGGACGGGGTTATCACGGCGGCGGATACCACGGTGGGCACCATTAATCAGCGGCTGAATGACGGCGGTTCTGCATGAACAAGGTTTCATGAATCACTTGTTTCAAGTTGTTGCAGAAACGCACCGGATGCCGAAAACGCTGTCAGATATTTCGTCAGTCGCCGAATGAAAGACTGACGCCTGCCAGCGTCGCTGGTGTGGCTACCCGCGGTCCAGGAGGCCGCCATGTATCGCCGAATTCTTCTGTTTACCGTGATGCTTTTTTCCCTTGGCGGATGCGTCCCTTATTCCTACGGAGATGGCTACTACAGCTCAGAGGTCTACACATCGCAGGCACCTTCGTATTACAGCGGTGGCACCTATTACACCGGCGGCAGCACGTATTATTCGGCGCCGCGCTATTACCAGCCAGCGCCACGCTATTATCAACCGGCTCCACGCTACTACTCGGCGCCTCGTTACTACCAACCGGCTCCGCGCTACTACGAGAACCGTCGCTGGCACGGTCATGATCGCGGACGCTGGGACGACCACCGTCGCGGTGGCTGGGATGACCGCCGGGGTCGTGGCAACTACGACCGTCACAGTGGACGCGGCGATTACAACCGGCACGGCAACCGCTGGTAACTCCCCGCAAAAAAGCGGCGCATTGAGCGCCGCTTTTTTTGTGCCTGTTTTTTATGTTGGTGTGGATTGCACCATCTCCTAGGAGGTTCTCGGAACCCTCCTACAGTTTTATTTCTGACCATTTGTTAGCGTTTGTATGCACATGTTGACGTTGAAAAACTTCAATTTCATGGAGGTGTATAAGCGCGGGTTATTGCTCAGATATGAATCTTCTTATCATTCATCAGAATTTTCCCGGTCAGTTTCGTCATGTGGCGTTGGAAGCATTGCGCAGGCGTCTTGACGTCATTGCAATTGGACGCGATACAGCGCCAGGTATTGTCGGGGTAAAGTTATTTCGATATCGACCCTCAAGGAAGATGATTAATGGCGTTCATAACTATTTGTACAGATATCAAGAGGCTGTTTCGGACGGGCAACAAGTTCAACGAATATTGAAGAGGATCAGTCAGGCAGGCTTTCGGCCTGATGTAGTTCTCGCTCATCCTGGGTGGGGTGAATCGCTATTCGTCAAAGATGTGTATCCCGATGTGCCTCTGGTTCATTTCTGTGAGTACTATTACCGAGCGCACGGGGCCGACTCTGGTTTTGATCCTGAATTTCCCAGTGCGATGGACGCGACTTCAAGGCTTAGAATCTTGAATTCGATGCATCTCCTGAATATTGAGCAGTGCGATGCCGGGATTGCACCTACACAATGGCAGCGCGGTCTTTTTCCGAAAATATATCAGTCTAAAATTCGCGTCATTCATGAAGGCATTGTTCAATTTGCCGAATCAGAAAAGGTCGAGTCTGTAACGCTGCCGAGTGGGCGCGTGTTAAGAGCAGGTCAGCCTATCGTGACTTATGTCGCCAGAAACCTCGAGCCGTACCGAGGCTTTCATAGTTTTATGAGATCCATTCCCTATATTCAGGAAAAGTGCCCGAGTGCGCAGATTGTTGTAATAGGTGGAGACGGCGTAAGTTATGGGCGGCTGCCTTTTGGATTTCCGAACTGGCGAAGCAAGATGGTCGCGGAGGTGGATATTGATATTTCCAATGTTCACTTTGTTGGGAAGTTGCCTTATCAAACATACAGATCGATTCTGAATTTTTCAAACGCTCACGTGTATTTGACATATCCGTTTGTTTTGTCTTGGTCTCTGTTGGAAGCCATGGCATCTGGCTGTGTTGTCGTAGGTTCAAATACCGCTCCCGTGCAGGAAGTTATCGAAGATGGGATCAGCGGGATACTTGTTGATTTTTTTGACGCTGAAGAAATCGCCAAGGCAGTGTGCAGGGTTTTAACGTCTTTCGGTGGTTTTGAGTCTATGAAAGATGCGGCGAGGTTGAAGGCAAGCGAATTTGATGTGGTTAAAGGAGTAAGCGGTTACTTTGAAGTATTTAAGGAGTTGATGAGGTGAGTTGTTTCGAGTGATGGGATTGGTCATTTTACAATGGAGATTTGAAATGCTTAAGATGTCTCACAAGGAAGTTTTCCGCCAGTGCAGAAGGGGAATTAAATATGGAGTGTTACTAGCGATCTGTTATTGGGTCGTTGATTTCTGTATTCGATGGGAGGAGGCCGCAGAAGCGCGGGCGATTTATCAGAAGAAACAAGGGGAATGCAGCAGGAAGCTGGCGGGTATGGAGCAGGTCCCGATACTTGGCGGCAGCCTGCTGGATCGGACAAAGATTCCCGGATTCCATTTTGGATCGACATTAAGGAGCGACGGTTCCTGTATTGCCGATCTTCTTTCAGGGTCATTCTGGTGGACGGGAAAAGAGCTGTTTCCGGAATATGAAGCTCACGGGGTAGAACCACCCATTAGTTGGACGTATTACAATGTTTCCGCCAGACTTTACACCAGAAGGGATACCACGGAGCCGCATAATATGGGCGGACGGCATGTGGATTGGCCGGATGATCTGGTTGTAAAGCTGAAGAACTATCCAGGCCTTGAACTTTGGCTTACCGCGCCTCCACCCAGTATCAAAAATGAATTCTCTGTTCGAACTTTTGTTATGCACGACTGGCGCCGGCGTGATGGAACACCACGGACGATAAATTGTGATGGTTTGAATTCGCCAGAATCTAAAGCTTCGGTCAGCGGTTTGAGTAAAGCATATCTTTTGAAAATGAATAAGGAGCAGTTGGAGAATTTGGAGTTTGGGAGTCTGCGTGCGTATTGTACGGTCGAGTTGCATAGTTTTGACTTTGCAGGCGGGGATGGCCGTATACATTTGGGTACAGAAGCATTGCGGGGTGCTCCTGAAGCGCTTAAATCTGTTAGTGACTATCTTTCACGTTCAATTATTACAGGGAAGTAAGTATGAGCTATGTATTCAGTGATTTGGAAAAGTCGGTAATTTTACAAGCTGCAAATGTTTGTGATGGGATGGAATTCAATGTCGAGCGGCAAGAGTATCGTGCTGTGGCGGTAGAGGGGCGAAACTGCGCCGTACTTTATCGCACATTATCGAATATTTTTGGGGAAAAATTTTTAGACGGTTCTGCGTTCGATGAGAATGTAATGGGCATTTTTAAGGATGCCAAACTCTGGCTCGATGTAGCAATTGATGCAAATGGCGGGGTGGGCGCTTACTCTGCGTTGATCCGAGCCTACACTTTGCGGCAGGGGGAGTTGAGGCTAAATAAACAATTTAGCGATTTCAAGATGCAAGAGTCATCTAATCAGGTGGCTGTCAATTTCATGAATACGCTGATAAAAGGCTCCGTTGAACATGATTTGGCTCCATGGACTGTGCCCTCCATAAGCCAAATTGCAGAAATCGATGCGAGCGCGATTGGTAAAGTACTATTTCGTGATGATATTGGCAACGTTGATACAGCGACCCGTCATAACGCCGGATGGTCTGGAACAATCGGCTTCAGCCTGTTGGGTGGAGAAAAACCATATGAAACTTGGAGGTTGATCTCCGCCGGTGATCCGGATTCCCATATAAAAGGGAATCATCATCTTGCCAAGTTAAATAGGCTCGATGACCTAAAGAATATTCTGTTTGCCGTGGACTCATACAGTGTTGCATTGCAGGCAGTGATTAAAAACTTCGGGTCGAATATGGTTGAAAGCCTGTTTTCAGTCCTGCCCGAACAAATAAATATCGCTCTCGCCAGTGGCAGCATCAATCCACTGATTCAGCATGTGGTGAAAGGTACGCCCATCTCACCCATTGTCAGCCTGATATTGCGATATAACCTGAATGATTTCTTTGACATGTTCAGGCGAACCTACGACGGGAACTCGGCTGCCACACCGACCACCGACGAAACCTTCGCCTCCAACGCCTACACATTTTTCTCCGCACTTTCTCCGTCTCAATCGCAAAGCATCGTTACCAGAACCATTGGCGAGTATGGCAGTGCCAAGGACTGGGCAACGTTGGCTAGTCAGGTAACGCCAATCGGTGCCGCGTTACGCAATTCCTTGAAGCAGCTAAGTGAAATTGTGATTGAGCGGGCCGACGGTTTTTCCGGACGCGGCCTGGAGCTTTACGACCCCGAAACGGGCGAGGGCATCATCACTGAACAGTGGCTTGCCGATCGCTCTGAAATGCTGGCCCGGCTGATTGCCCGAACCAATGGATCGTTCGGTCGAAATACTGTCCAGACCTTTTCCTATTCGGATCTGGCTTCGGGCAAACAGGCCCCTATGACCACCGGCGTCTCAAACCCTCTGGTCATGTTTGGTGATGACGGCGGTCGATCATTTGGTGGCGGAACGAATACCGATCATCTTTACGGCGGTGGCGGCAACGATTCCGTCAGCGGACTTTCCGGTAATGACTTTATCCAGGGGGCTAGCGGCAATGACTCTTTAACAGGAGGCGATGGCAATGATGCGTTGTACGGTATGGCCGGTGATGATGTGTTGGTGGGTGGCAAGGGCAACGACTCTCTGACTGGCGGGCCGGGTAACGATCGGTATGAGTTCTCCAGCGGAGATGGAATCGACGAAATTTTTGATGCGGACGTTGAGGGCGCGTTGCTGATAAATGGACTTCCGATCCCACCTCTCGAACGCAGTGCTCCGCTCAGCAATATCTGGCTTACGGAAGATCGAGCCATCAGCTTGACGCTCATTGAAGATCAGGCTGAAAACACGCTGAACATTCAATACGGACTGAGTGATCTCATCGTCGTAAAGAACTTCAAGCCGGGGATGCTCGGCATTGATCTTCCTGATTACCAGGACCAGGTGTTCCCCGCTCCCGATCTGGTCCTTCAAGGCGACTGGAAAATTAAAGATAACGACCCCAATGTTCGCGGAGATCAGCCTTCTTACGATGAGTTGGGCAACGCCTTGCTTTTGCCCAATGTTAAACAGAGGAACAAAGCCGACCTGCTTTACGGATCACCGAAAGATGACCTGATCGTTGGTCTTGGCGGGTCTGATCGATTGTTCGGCAAAGAAGGCAACGATCGTTTATTCGGCGACAAGCAGTCGTCTCTTGAAAAAGCCTTTGCCGATGCAACAAAAGGAAAGGCCAGCCGTGGCGACTGGCTGGATGGTGGGCAGGGTGATGACCTGCTTGTCGGCACTGCCTCGCGAGACGTGCTGCTCGGCGGCAACGGTCGAGACACGCTGATTGGGGGAGCAGGTGATGACAATTTGTCCGGTGATCAAACAACCGGTGCACATGAGCAAAATTGGACAGTCAAGCGCCTCGACGTTCCACTCAGTGATGGCGTCATCAGCATGCGTAGCGTCTTTGACAAATCTTCATTGAGCAGTCCTACCGAGGGCGGTAACGACATTCTCTATGGGCAGGGTGGACGGGATTTTATCAATGGTGGTCGGGGAGATGATCTGCTCGATGGCGGAGAGGACGACGACACGCTGTTCGGCGAAGAGGGTAATGACACGCTGGCTGGCGGGAGTGGCGATGACACATTACTGGGAGATAACCTGGATTGGGCTGGCGGTCTCGACAGTCGCCATCATGGCAACGATTTGTTGGCGGGTGGCAGTGGCGATGACTCCCTTGCCGGAAACGGTGGTAGCGACGTGTTGTACGGCGGCAGCGGCAATGATGTTCTGAAAGGTGATGACGAGGTGCTGCGAGGCGTTTCGGGTGATGCCGCAGACTTTTTCGGAAGTGATTTTCTGGATGGCGGTGAGGGAAATGACACCCTTTGGGGCGGCGGTGCCGGTGATTCGCTTTTCGGTGGCGGTGGGAATGACGAATTGGTCGGTGATTACCATGAACACCCGATTCGTTACCACGGTGATGATTATCTCGATGGCGGTGCGGGAGACGACACACTCCGTGGGTTGGGTGGCTCCGACACACTGATAGGCGGATCAGGCGCCGACGCTCTGGATGGCGATGAGCCCAACTTGAAAGCGGGCGGAACCAACGATGACCACATTCAAGGTAATTCAGGAAACGATACGCTCTGGGGTGGTTTGGGCGCCGATACGCTTTTGGGCGGTGCCGATGATGACTTTTTGGTGGGGGACTACGAGCAAACATCCGAAGCGGAACATGGCGCCGATTATCTTGATGGCGGTTCAGGCAACGACACTTTGCTGGGCAGTGGTGGAAACGACACGCTGGTTGGCGGGGAGGGAGTCGATTATTTGCGCGGCGGCCCTGGCGATAACGTGTTTGAGGGTGGCGCCGGCAACGATTATCTGGAAGGGATGCAGGGCAACGATGTTTTCTATTTCGGAGTGGGCGATGGACTGGATGTTGTTACCGATGCAGGTGGCAACAATGTCGTAAGTTTTGGTGATGGATTTTCTGCGGAGAACTTGCAGGCCAAGATCGTCAATCTTGATGTGGGCACGGCGTTGCGGCTGTCGAATGGTATTGGTGACGCGCTTCTGATTCTTCACCATGAAAAGTGGGCAGGTTCGACGTTCAGGTTCAACGATGGCGTGATCCTGAATTTCCAGGATGTAATCAAATTAAAGGTGCAACCGGTAGATGTAACGGATCCGTCTGCGACATTTGCTGCGGTACCCGATCCCGAAAAAAAGCAGGACATTGAGAGTGAGAGCGAAGCAGTCGTCCAGACACTGCCCGATGACTTAGCCGCTTCTACTAAGAGGGAAGGCAGTGAAACGGGTCGTCACACCCGGTGGGATAGCCTTTTTCTTTCGGAACTGAACACAAAGCGCTCAGCGGCCCGGCAGGCATCAGGATTTGCACTGAACGATCAGGGTGTTTGGGTTAGAAGTCATATTGCTACCGACGAAAGTGGCTACGCCATCAGCGCCGAACTGATCCATGAAGACGTTGAAGCCGGAGTCTTTTCCAATACACCTGAGTGGATGGGGGCGATTGCCGCAGATGCCGTGGTGAGTGAAAGGCAGTCAAATTCTGCAACGAAAACCACGTTCAAGTTTGTAAAAGCTGAAACTGCGCAATTACCGAAACAAAAGCCAAAATATTACCCGTCTGGCTCCAGTTATTCGGGGTTCTCGTTCAACGTGGGTGATGCTGTAGTCGAAGATATAGACCACTCGGGCGCTATTCTGGGGTGGTACGTGTACCCCCCTGGCAGTTTTGAAAATCATGAAACTGTTCGTAAAGCGTTTCGCTGGAGTTCTACTACCCAAACGATCAAGCATAAAGTTGTTCATGGTAATGACGCTGGCGGCAGGGTAAATCTCGAAGTGGGAAATCTCTTTCATGGCGGTGCAGGAGATGACTTGGTGGTTACCTATGCTGGTTCAGTGCTTAAGTACGGCGGGGTGAGCGACAGGATCTCAGGCGCATTTTTATCAGCTGGCGCAGGCAACGACACACTGCTCGGCTCCGCGGGTGCCGATTATTTGATCAGTGGGCCGGGAGAAGATTGGCTTTACGGCGAAAACGGTCCCGACACTTACATAGTTGAAGCGCATGATGGCGCAACCACCATTATTGCCGACGTTCTTGACCCTGTTTTTTTGCGCCCCGAGGTTGGAGCCTCTGGGTGGCATGAAGAGTTTGGGGGGCTTGATATTGATACCGTCGTTCTTCCGGAAGAGGCGAAACCAGATAAGTTGAAACTAACCTGGGGCGCTGTGTTGGTTGAGGCGGTAAATATTGAACTCTCACCGGCCCCACTGCGTGGCGCTCATCGTCAACCGCCTCGAGCCCAGATGCTGTACACCACACTCGATATCGAATGGGGCGGAACTCAAAAAGTACGAATCGTTTTGCCCAATCCGAACGATCTCAGTGGTTCCGGAATTGAAAGGGTGAGGTTTGCTGATGGCTCGAGCATCAATTTTAAAGACGTCGTTAGCCGCTTAGGCATTGCCCCCGATACTTATCATCATGGCATCACCGTTCAGTACGCTACTCAGGTTAAGTCTTTTCGAGACAATCGTTTTCTACCGCTCGTGGGCGGTCGTGGTAATGACACCCTCAGCGGCGCTGGTGAAATAAGAGGGATGCAAGGAGATGATCTGCTCGGCGGTGGTTCAGGCGATGACGTGCTTTACGGTGGGCCGGGCAATGACACCTTGTCCGGTGGCGGGGGCAATGATGTTTATAAATATGATGGACTTGGGCGAGACCTGGTAGTCAATGCCGGTGGCGGAACTGACGGTATAGACTTTTCTGAGGTCGGGCTGTCGATTGATCAACTCAAGTTCCACCGTGAACGGGATGATCTCGTCATCGTAGTCAGCTATGGCATGTCTCCAAAGATTCGTGTCTCCAAACACTTTTCTGGAGGCGATGCCGCTATCAGCTTCATCAGCGTTCAAGGAGAAGAGGGCGCTGTTAAAAATTACTCGGCGAACCAGCTCGCTGAGCTTTTGCACCCTCTACCTCCCTTACGGGATGTAGAGGATATCTTGCCGAGAAATGATGAGGAGGCGTTGCGGGCAATGAAGGAAATAATCGCGTTTTACAAGTTGAATGTTTGATCGCAGATAGTTTCGCAACGGGCTCAAACTTCCCGCGACAGAGCTCAAGAGAGTGCCATCGCGGGCAATGATCGGTTTTAGTATTGCGACAGATCCGCCAACGGATGCCGCCCCTCCCAGACCTTGTGAAAGTGCGCCTCGACCACCGCATCCGGCACCCGGGCGATGTCCGGCCAGTGCCAGTGCGGTTTGTGATCCTTGTCGATCAGCCGCGCCCGGACCCCTTCGCTGAACTCCGGATGTCGGCAGCAATTGAGGCTCAGGGTGTATTCCATCTGAAAGACTTCGGCCAGCGACAAGTGGCGTGCACGAATGATCTGTTCCCAGACCAGATGCGCGGTCAGTGGCGAGCCTTCACTCATGGTTTTCGCTGCACGGGCAATCAACAGGTCACTGCTGTCCCGATGCAGGCTGATGGCTTTCCAGGCGCAGGTCACGTCGCTGACATCCAGCCATTCATCGATTTGCTGCCGACGCGGCAGCCATTGCGCCTCAGGCATTTGCGCCACAGCTTCCTGCTGCAGCGCCTTGAGCAGGCTGTTGAGCTGCATGGCGGTCTGTTCCTGCCAGTTCAACTGCAACAAGCCGTCGATCAGTTCCTGCTGCTGTTCGTCGAGCAGGAAGCGGTCGGCCAGGTCCAGATCGATCGCATCGCGACCGTTCATGTGTGCGCCGGTCAAACCAAGGAACAAACCGAGCTTGCCCGGCAGTCGTGACAGGAACCAACTGGCACCGACATCCGGGTACAGGCCGATGCTGATTTCCGGCATCGCCAGACGACTGCTCGGCGTGACGATCCGGATGCTCGCGCCTTGCAACAGGCCCATGCCGCCGCCGAGCACATAACCATGGCCCCAGCAGATCAACGGTTTCGGGTAAGTATGCAGGCTGTAGTCCAGACGGTATTCAGCGTTGAAAAACTGGGCGGCCAGCGGCGGCACTTCGCCGGGATGGGCGCGACAGGCTTCCACCAGGCTGCGCACTTCGCCGCCGGCGCAGAAGGCCTTGGCGCCGTTGCCGCGCAGCAGCACGCAGACGATTTGCGGATCCTTGGCCCAGGCGTTCAGTTTGTCGCTCAGGGCGTGGATCATCGGCAGGGACAGCGCATTGAGCGACTTTTCGGCATCCAGCGTGGCCACGCCGATGCGCGCGCCGTCGGTGCCGGTGAGTTCTTCGAAGTGCAGATTCATCGTGACCTCGATCGGGAATTTGAACGATCAGTATGATCGCTGTGTGGGAAAGTGCCGGATCTGCGTCAGATCAATTGACAAGCGTGGTCGGCTTTCCTAGGGTTCGCCCCATTGTTTTTGCCGGGTATGACCATGACTGCTGACGACCGTATCAAACTCGAACCGAGCTGGAAGGAGGCACTGCGTGCCGAATTCGACCAGCCTTACATGGCAGAGTTGCGCACTTTTCTGCAGCAGGAGCGGGCGGCCGGCAAGGAAATCTATCCGCCGGGCCCGATGATCTTCAACGCGCTGAACTCGACGCCGCTGGACAAGGTGAAAGTGGTCATCCTCGGCCAGGACCCGTACCACGGCCCGGGCCAGGCCCACGGCTTGTGCTTCTCGGTGCAACCGGGCGTGCCGGCGCCGCCGTCGCTGGTCAACATCTATAAAGAGTTGAAACGCGACCTGAACATCGACATCCCCAACCATGGCTATCTGCAGAGCTGGGCCGATCAGGGCGTGTTGATGCTCAACACCACCATGACCGTCGAACGCGCCAACGCCAATGCGCACAAGGACAAGGGCTGGCAGTTCTTCACGGATCGGATCATTGAGGTGGTCAGCCAGCAGCAACCGCATCTGGTGTTCATGCTCTGGGGCGCTCATGCGCAGAGTAAACAGAAGCTGATCGATGCCACCAAACATCTGGTGCTGACCTCGGTGCACCCGTCGCCGCTGTCGGCTTATCGCGGTTTCCTTGGTTGCGGGCATTTCAGCCGCACCAACAAATTCCTCGAGCAGAACGGCGAAGCGCCGATCGAGTGGCGCCTGCCGTCGGTAGTCTGAAACTCAGGGCTGGCAGCTAATCTCGTTCCCATGCTTTGCGTGGGAACGCCTCAATGGACGCTCTGCGTCCGCTTTGGGACGCGGAGCGTCCCAGGCTGCATTCCCACGCAGAGCGTGGGAACGATCAGTAACCGGATCAGGCTTCGGAATTACGGTTCCAGTATTTGAACAACGGTTCCGCCAGAAACAGCACGAACAACAGCCGCATCACCTGCATCGCCGTCACCAGCGGCACCGACAGTTGCAGGGTTTCTGCGGTCAGGCTCATCTCGGCGATCCCGCCGGGCATCATGCCCAAGGTCAGCGAACGCAGATCCAGGTGGGTCAGTGCACTCAGCCCCAACGCCGCCAGTGTCGCGATCAACATGGTCAGCGCCGTGCCGATCAGCGTGCGGCCCATGAACGACGGTGCGCGGCGGAAGAACTGCCGGTTGAAGTGACAACCCAGCCCGCTGCCGATCAGCCACTGGCCGATCTGACTGCCACCGTTGGGCAAACCGATGTGCAGATCCCAGCCGATGCTCACCGCCGCGCTTACCAGCAGCGGGCCGAACAGCCAAGGGTTGGGTTGACGCAGACGTTGCCAGAGCCAGGCGAGCAAGCCACCCGCCGGAAAAAGAATCGCCAGCCAGCGCCAATCGACGCTGCCAGCGTGTGAAATCGGGGTGCCGTCACCCAGCAGATACTTGAACGCCGCCGGTACACACAACACCACCACCAGCACCCGCAGACTCTGCCCGGCCGCGACATGGCTGAGCATCGCGCCGTTGCGGGCGCCGAGGTTGACCATCTCGCCGGAGCCGCCGGGCATGCTGGAGAAAAACGCCGTGGCGCGATCTTCGCCGGTGCGGCGCATCAGCCACACGCCGACCACCGCCGACAGGCTGGTGACCAGCGCGCCGAAGAAGATCAGGCCGAAGTGGCTGAGCACCTGCTCCATCACCAGCGGGGTGAAGTGCAGGCCGATACCGATCCCGACGATCCACTGGCCGCACTTGCGGCCGCCAGGGATTTCAGCCAATTGCCATGGGGTCAGGCAGCGCACCAGGATGATCGCCAGCAACGAGCCGACCATCCACGGCAGCGGCCAGCCGATCTGGCTGGCGATGTAACCGCCAAGCAGACCGACCAGCGGGGTTCCCCACCACTGTTTCAAAGAGGAGCGATCAAACATCGGCAATCGCGTTCCGGGCAGCGGAGCGACGGCGCCAGATGCGCAGCAGCGGGAACGCCAGCATCAGCGCGGTCAGCACCCAGACACCGAAGGTGATCGGGCTCGACCAGAGGATGTCCAGCGCACCGTTGGAAATCGACAGCGCCCGGCGCAGGTTCTGCTCCATCAGGCCGCCGAGGATGAAGCCCAGCAGGACTGGCGACAGCGGGAAATCCAGTTTGCGCAGGATGTAGCCGAAGATGCCGATGCCGACCATCAGGAACAGGTCGAACGTGGTCGCGTGCACGGCGTAGACGCCGATCCCGGTAATGATCGCGATCACCGGCACCAGTGCCCAGTTCGGCACGGCAAGGATGCGGGTGAAGATGCGGATCATCGGGATGTTCAGGATCACCAGCATGATGTTGGCGATGAACAGCGAGGCAATCAGGCCCCAGACGATGTCCGGCTGTTGCTGGAACAGCAGCGGGCCCGGAGTGATGTTGTACAGCGACAGAGCGCCGATCATCACCGCCGTGGTGCCCGAACCCGGAACGCCGAGGGTCAGCATCGGCACCAGCGCGCCGCAAGCGGAGGCACCGATGGCGGTTTCCGGTGCAGCGAGGCCGCGGGCGTCGCCCTGGCCAAACTTGCCGCTGGCACCGGCGATGCGTTTCTCGGTCATGTAGGCCACGGCGCTGGCGAGGGTCGCACCGGCACCCGGCAACACGCCCATGATGAAGCCGAGCAGGCCGCAACGGATGTTCACCACGAACACCGACGCCGCTTCCTTGAAGTTGAACATCATCCGCCCGGTCGCTTTCACCGCTTCCTGGCCGCGATGGGTTTTCTCCAGCAGCAGAAGGATTTCGCTGATCGAGAACAGGCCCAGCACCAGCACCACGAACTGAATGCCGTCAGTCAGGTGAATGTTGTCGCCGGTGAAGCGATAAACACCGCTGTTGGCGTCGATGCCGACGCTGGACAGGAACAGGCCGATCAACGCCGCGATGAAGGTTTTCAACGGTCGGTCACCGGCCATGCCGCCCAGGCAGACAATCGCGAACACCATCAACACGAAGTATTCCGCCGGCCCGAAGGCTATCGCCCATTTCGCCAGCAGCGGGGCGAACAGCACCATGCCGCAGGTGGCGATGAAGGCGCCGATGAACGAGCTCCACGCCGACAACGACAGCGCCACGCCGGCCAGACCTTTGCGGGCCATCGGGTAACCGTCGAGGGTAGTCATCACGGTGGAGGCTTCGCCCGGAATGTTCAGCAGGATCGAGCTGATCCGGCCGCCGTATTCGCAGCCCAGATAAACCGCCGCCAGCAGGATCAGTGCCGATTCCGGCGGCAGCCCGAGGGCGAATGCAATCGGGATCAGCAACGCCACGCCATTGATCGGGCCCAGGCCCGGCAACAATCCGACCACGGTGCCGATCAACGTGCCGGTCAGGGCCGTGACCAGGTTGTACGGACTCAGCGCGACGCCGAAGCCCTGACCCAAATAACCGAGAGTATCCATATCAGTTCTCCAGAACGTCGAGCAGGCCGAGGGGCAGCGGTACGTCCATCACGCGGTCGAACAGCACGTACAAACCGATCGCCATCAGCGTCGTGACAATGACGCTGGGCACCCAGCGCCCGCCATACAGGCGCGCCATCGGGATGCCGATCAGAATGCTGCTGAGAATGAAGCCCAGCGGTTCGAACAAGCCGGCGAACACCAGCAGCAGGGCGACGCAGATCGAGATCTTGGTCAGGGTTTCGCGATCCAGCGGCGGCTCGTCCTCACTGTGTTTGATGGGCGCCGGGCGAAACACCATGTACAGCAGCGCCAGGCCCATCAGGCCGAGCATCAGCAGGGGGAATGCCCGAGGGCCGACCGGTTCGTAGGAAAAAGCCGCCTGATACGGCCAGGCCATCAGTGCCAGGCTGGCGCAGACCAGCAACAGCACCGAGGCAAAAATGCGTTGAATAAGCATGGGGAGCTCCTGGGCCACGACCCTGCGAGGCAGGGCCGTGAGCGCTAGACAGAGACGATCACTGAATCAGGCCGAACTCTTTGGCCAGCACCTTGTAGTCCGCCACTTGCTTCTTGACGTAGGTGTCCAGCTCGGGACCGGTCATGGCGAACGGGAAGAGCTCACGCTGATCGCGCAGCTTGGCGAAGTCTTCCGAGGCCAGCAGTTTGTCGAAGGAGTCTTTCCACCAGGCGTAGTCTTCATCGCTGACTTTTGGCCCGAGGTAGAAACCGCGCACCACCGGCCAGACGATGTCGTAGCCCTGTTCGCGAGCGGTCGGGATGTCCTTCATTTCCGGCTCGTCCAGGCGTTTCTCGGCAAACACGGCCAGCAGGCGCATGTCACCGCTGAGAATGTGCGGCATGGAGTCGGAGATGTCGGTACTGCCGACCTGGATGTGGCCGCCGAGCAGGGCGGTGGCGATCTCGCCGCCACCTTCGAGGGCGACGTAACGCAGGTCGCGCGGGTTGATCCCGGCGGCTTTGGCGATCAGTGCGGTCTGCATCCAGTCCTGGCTGCCGACGGTGCCGCCGGAACCGATCACCACAGCGCTCGGATCTTTCTTCAGCGCCTGCACGAGATCGTCGAGCGTTTTGTAGGGCGAATCGTTTTTCACCGCGATGGCGCCGTAGCTGGTGCCGACCGCTGCCAGCCAGCGCACGTTGGTTTCATCGAACCGACCGAACTTGCCCTGGGCCAGGTTCAGCAGCGAACCGCTGGACCACGCCACCAGAGTGCCCGCATCGGCGGGACGCTGCGCCACAACGGCGTTGTACGCCACTGCGCCGACGCCGCCGGGCATGTAGGTCACGCGCATCGGTTTGGTCAGCAGTTTTTCGTTGACCAGCGCGCTTTGCGCCAGTTTGCAGGTCAGGTCGAAACCGCCGCCGGGGGAGGCGGGGGCGATACATTCCGGACGTTTCGGTTCGGCCATCAGTTGGCCGGCGAACAGCACGCAACCGGCGGCGAGGGCGAAACGGCGCAGGGATCGGTTCATGAGAGTCTCCACGGGAGTTGTTGTTTTTGGGGATGTTTCAGGTGCGGCAGTTTCGCGCGCGCAGGCTGACAGGCTCAGACCCGAACGGGTTGAACGCCGCGCAGCCGACGATGGCGCTGACAAGCGAAAACGGGGAAATTCGAGAGGAAGAATGAAACGGGTCAACCTGAAGCTGTGTGGACAGCATGGTGCAGTACCTCGTTATTGTTCTTATTGGCGAAAACGCATCGAGGCGTTTTTCGAGAGCTACGTTTTGAAGCTACGGTGTAAGGACAGACAAAACGGCGAAGGTCGGCAGTCGGGACCCTCGGTGAAGCGACTCTAACGGCCCAACCTTTCGCTAACCTTTCAGTATTCTTTCGCGTGTTTTCGGGCTTCACAGTGGCGGTTGCGGCTGTAAACTCCGCCGCAAAGAATGGCGTCGGCCATCCCTGAATGAGGTAGAGATCCATGCGTGTCCTGCTCGTCGAAGACCATTTGCCGCTGGCTGAAAGCGTCGCCCAGGCGCTCAAGAGCACCGGTCTGACCGTGGACGTCTTGCACGATGGCGTGGCTGCCGACCTGGCCCTGGGCAGCGAGGAATACGCGGTGGCGATCCTCGATGTCGGCCTGCCGCGCATGGACGGTTTTGAAGTGCTGGCGCACCTGCGGGCCCGGGGCAAGAACCTGCCGGTGCTGATGCTGACCGCTCGCAGCGACGTCAAGGATCGGGTCCATGGGCTCAATCTCGGCGCCGACGATTACCTCGCCAAGCCGTTCGAACTCACCGAACTCGAAGCGCGGGTCAAAGCCCTGTTGCGCCGTAGCGTGCTCGGCGGCGAACGCCAGCAGCGTTGCGGTGTGCTGGCCTACGACCTCGACACTCGGCGCTTCACCCTCGGCGATGAATTGCTGACGCTGACCTCCCGCGAACAGGCAGTGCTCGAAGCGCTGATTGCCCGTCCCGGGCGGGTAATGAGCAAGGAACAACTGGCTGCGCAGGTGTTCGGTCTCGACGAAGAGGCCAGCCCCGACGCCATCGAAATCTACGTGCATCGCCTGCGCAAGAAACTCGACGGCCATTCAGTGGCCATCGTGACTTTCCGCGGTCTGGGCTATCTGCTGGAAAGCCGTGATGCATAAGCCCAGCAGCCTGCGCTGGCGGTTGCTGTGGAACCTCGCGCTATTGCTGGTGGTGTTGATGCTCGCCAGCGGATTGAGCGCGTACTGGAACGGTCGCGAAGCTGCCGACACCGCCTACGACCGCACGCTGCTGGCCTCTGCGCGGACCATTGCCGCCGGTCTGTCGCAGCGCGACGGCAGTCTCAGTGCCGACGTGCCTTACGTGGCGCTCGATACCTTTGCCTACGACAGTGCGGGTCGCATCTATTACCAGGTCAACGACATCAACCAGAAGTTGATTTCCGGCTATGAAAATCTGCCCGGCCCACCACCGGGCACCCCGAGAACCGACAGCTATCCCGCCCTGGCGCGCTTTTACGACGCGAAATATCAGGGGCAGAACGTGCGTGTGGTGAGCCTGCTCAAAGCGGTCAGCGAGCCGAACATGAACGGCATGGCGGAAATCCGCGTCGCCGAAACCGACGAGGCGCGCGTCAGCATGGCCCGCAGTCTGGCGGCCGACACTTTGCTGCGATTGGGCATGCTGGCGATTGGCGCGTTGTTGCTGGTGTGGTTTGCGGTGAGTGCTGCGCTGCGGCCGATCGAGCGTTTGCGCACGGCAGTGGAAGAGCGTCAGCCCGATGACCTGCGGCCGTTGCCGCTGGTGGAAGTGCAACACGAATTGTGGCCGCTGGTGCGGGCGCTCAATCACTTTACCGAACGCCTGCGCGGACAATTCGAGCGGCAGGCGCAATTCATCGCCGATGCGGCCCATGAACTGCGCACGCCACTGGCGGCGCTCAAGGCGCGGCTTGAACTGGGCTTGCGCTCAAACGAGCCGCAGACCTGGCGCGACACTTTGGAATCCTCGGCGCAAAGCACGGATCGCCTGACCCATCTGGCCAATCAGTTGCTGTCGCTGGCCCGGGTGGAAAACGGCGCCCGGGCGATTGCCGAGGGTGGTGCGCAGTTGCTCGATCTGAGTCAGTTGGCCCGCGAACTGGGGATGGCCATGGCGCCGCTGGCCCACGCGCGGGGTGTCGCGCTGGCGCTGGAAGCGGACGAGCCGGTCTGGCTGCGCGGCGAGCCGACATTGCTCAATGAATTGCTGAGCAATCTGGTGGACAACGCGCTGGCGCACACGCCGCCGGGCGGCAACGTGATTCTGCGGGTCACGGCGCCGGCGGTGCTGGAGGTTGAAGACGATGGGCCGGGCATTCCGCTGGAGGAGCGGGATCGGGTGTTCGAACGTTTTTACCGGCGCAACCAGCAGGTGGCCGGTTCCGGGCTGGGGCTGGCGATTGTCGGGGAAATCTGCCGCGCGCATCTGGCGCAGATCAGTCTGCACGATGGCGAGCAGGCGGGTTTGAAGGTGCGGGTGAGTTTTGTCGCCGGTTGATCAGTAGAACATCGACCTCGATTCTTCCAGATCGGCGCACAGCGCCTTGTTGTCCGGGTCGATGCCGAGCTTGCGGAATGCCGGCACGCTGAACGGATCGATGCGGGCCATCGGGTGATCGGTGTCCTTGTGGCAATACAGGCTGGCCACTTGCACGATGTCGACGTAATCGATCTGCTGCGATTCGCGCTTGAGATCCTGATACAGCCCCGGCAACTCGACCAGACGCTCCGGAAACTCCCAGACCCGTAGCAGCTTGTCGCCGAGCAGCGGGTGAATGTGGTCGATCACATGGTTGAGGCTGACCGGGTCGGACAGCAATTCGTAGTGGTCTTCGGCGTAGGTCAGGATCGGCAGCACGCCGATCTGATGAACCAGCCCACCGAGCGCAGCCTGATCGGGTTTGAGCTGGGTGTAGCGGCGGCACAGCGCGTAGCTGACGCCGGCGATCTCCAGGCTCTTGCGCCAGACTTCGCGCATCTTCTGTTCGACCACGTCGGAGCGGGCGTGGAAGATCTGCTCCATCACCAGACCGATCGCCAGGTTGCTGCTGTAATTGACGCCGAGCCGGGTGATGGCGGTGTGCAGGTCGGTGACTTCCTGAGTGGCGCGCAGCAGCGGGCTGTTGACCACTTTGATCAGGCGCGCCGACAGCGCCGTGTCGCGGCCGATCACTTTGCTCAGGTCGCTGACGCTGATATCCGGGTCTTCAGCGGCCTTGCGAATCTGCAGGGCCACTTCCGGTAACGTTGGCAGAACCAGGTCATCGTTATCGATGGCCTCAACCAAATCCTGTTGGACCTTATCCGCCAGCTCACTCATGTCGTTTCTCTAGGGTGTTGCAACAAATGCTGCGATCAACGCTGGATTTCGCGGTCGCGATCCAGTTCGTAAGGCAGGTCGAGCAAGTGCAGCGCCGGACCTTCGGCCGTGCCCAGATGCAAATCGCCCGCTTCGGCAGCTTCGGCCTGCAACACCGCCAGCAGTTCAATATTCTTTTCGGTACGGGCGGCCAGCACCACTTCGCCGATGGAGCTGCCGTGGCTCGGGGCGAACAGCGGGGTGCCCGGCTCCGGCAATTCGCTGGCGTCCAGTTGCACGCGGTACAGGCGACGCTTGAGTTTGCCCAGGTACTGCATGCGCGCGACGATTTCCTGGCCGGTGTAGCAGCCTTTCTTGAAGCTCACACCGCCGACGGCCTGCAGATTGAGCATCTGCGGGATGAACAGCTCGCGGGTGCTCGGCATGACCTGGCCGATACCGGCGCGGATCTGGCCCAGCAGCCATTGATTGAGTTCGCCTTCGGTCAATTGCGCGGACAGCTTGCCTTTGACGGTGTCGGCCTGATCGGCAGGCACCCAGAGTTCGGCACGGTTAGGGGAGACGCGAATCGCGATCAGCCCTTCGTGGCGAACCACGCTGTCGGTGTCTGCCGGCAGTTCCAGACCCAGGCTGCTCAGGGCGGCATCGCCATGATCCAGACCGAAGCGCACCCAGGAGGCGCTTTCGTCGGTCAGTTTCGATTTGGAGAACACTGCGTACTTCTTCAGATCCGCCAGTTGCGGCTCCAGCAGCTCGCCGGCCATCGCCAGCAGCACGCCGTCGCCATCAAGCACGATGCGGAAACTCGACTGCATCCGGCCTTTCTGCGTGCAACGGGCACCAAGGCTGGCCTGGGTTTCACTCAGGTAATTGATGTTGCAGGTCAGCTGGCCTTGCAGGAATTTGCCGGCATCCGCGCCGCGAACCGCGAGAACGCCTTCATGAGAGAGGGTGCAGAAAAAAGCAGAATCGGCCATGGGTCATCGCAGGGTAAATAGACTGGGGCACATCATAAGGGGGTGGTGTTGAAATGGGTAGTTGATAAAGGATCGGTGGTGCCCGACCAAAGCCGACTGTTCGACCCGCTTCGGGCCTGTATACTTGCGGCCTATTTGAGGAGGGCTCCATGGTCGAACAAGTTGAACTGAATCGCCTCTTTTGGCACAGCCGTCGCGGCATGCTGGAACTCGACGTGTTGCTGGTGCCGTTCGTGAAAGAGGTCTACGCCAATCTGAACGAGGTGGATCGCGCGCTGTATGTCCGCCTGCTCGAGTGCGAGGATCAGGACATGTTCGGCTGGTTCATGGAGCGCAGCGAATCGGAAGATCCCGAGCTGCAACGCATGGTTCGCATGATCCTGGATCGTGTCCAGCCCAAGTAACACGTTCGAATGCCGCTGGCATGCCTCACGGCAGTTGCTGGCGGCATATCTTCTGGCCCAGGCATTCGCGCTGGGTTCTTTGTTTCTGTTATCGATTCCATTCTGGGTCGGGTTGCTCGGGGCATTCGCGTGTCTCGCCCATGCTGCCTGGGTGTTGCCGCGGCAGATCCTGCTGAGTCATCCCGAGGCATTTTGCGGATTGCGTCGGGACGCCGATGGCTGGCAGCTGTGGAACAAGGCCGATGGCTGGCAAGCGGTGCAATTGCGCCCGGACAGCCTGGCGCTGCCACTGATCGTGGTGCTGCGCTTTCGCTTGCGTGGTGAACGGCGGGTCAGGTCGATTTGTGTGCCCCGGGATTCGCAGGCGGCGGATCTGCACCGACGCCTGCGGGTACGTCTCAAGTTCAGCCGACGTAGGTGGGCGGCACCAGAATAGTGTCGAGTGCTTCGGGCAGCAGGTCCGGGTAGTCGAGGGTGTAATGCAGGCCACGGCTTTCCTTGCGCTCCATGGCCGAGCGGATCATCAGTTCCGCTACTTGCGCCAGGTTGCGCAACTCGATCAGATCACGACTGACTTTATAGTTGCTGTAGAACTCGTCGATTTCATCCAGCAGCAGGCGCACGCGATGCTGTGCCCGTTGCAGGCGCTTGTTGGTACGCACGATGCCGACGTAGTCCCACATGAATCGCCGCAATTCATCCCAGTTGTGGGCGATGATCACGTCTTCATCGGAGTCGGTCACCTGGCTGGCGTCCCAGGCGGGCAGGGCGCGCGGGATCGCGACCTCGGGCAGTTGCTCGAGAATGTCCGCCGCTGCCGAACGGGCGTAGACGAAGCATTCGAGCAGTGAGTTGCTGGCCATGCGGTTGGCGCCGTGCAGGCCGGTGAAGCTGGTTTCGCCGATGGCGTACAGGCCGGGCACGTCGGTGCGGCCCTGTTGATCGACCATCACGCCGCCGCAGGTGTAGTGTGCAGCCGGTACGACCGGGATCGGCTGTTTGGTGATGTCGATGCCGAATCCGAGGCAGCGCTCGTAGACAGTCGGGAAGTGCGATTTGATGAAGGCTTCGGGTTTATGGCTGATGTCGAGGTAGACGCAGTCGACACCCAGACGCTTCATTTCATGGTCGATGGCTCGGGCGACGATGTCCCGTGGCGCCAGTTCTGCACGTGAGTCGAAACGCTGCATGAAGCGTTCGCCGTTCGGCAGCTTCAAATGGGCGCCTTCGCCGCGCAGGGCTTCGGTTACCAGAAAGCTCTTGGCTTGCGGGTGATAGAGGCAGGTGGGGTGAAACTGGTTGAACTCCAGGTTCGCCACCCGGCAGCCCGAACGCCAGGCCATGGCGATGCCATCACCGCAGGCACCGTCGGGGTTGCTTGTATATAGATAGACTTTGGCGGCGCCGCCGGACGCCAGAATCACGAAGCGTGCGCCGAAGGTATCGACTTCCCCGGTTTTGCGGTTGAGCACATAGGCGCCGAGGCAACGTTCGCCTTCCAGCCCCAACCGGCGCTCGGTGATCAGATCGACCGCTACCCGCTGTTCGAGCAATTCGATGTTCGGGCGTTCTTTGGCCTGGGCCAGCAGGGTCGTGAAGATCGCAGCGCCAGTGGCGTCGGCTGCGTGGATGATCCGTCGATGGCTGTGGCCGCCTTCGCGGGTCAGGTGGAATTCAAAGCCGCCATCTTCTGTGCCGGACTGTTCGTCACGAGTGAACGGCACGCCCTGGTCGATCAGCCACTGGATCGCTTCCTTGCTGTGCTCGACGGTGAAACGCACGGCGTCTTCATGGCACAGGCCGCCGCCGGCATTGAGGGTGTCATCGACATGGGACTCGACGGTGTCGGTATCATCCAGCACGGCCGCGACGCCACCTTGTGCCCAATAGGTCGAGCCGTTGGCGAGGTCGCCTTTGCTCAGTACGGCGATGCGCAAGTGACCGGGCAGGGTCAGCGCGAGACTCAAACCGGCAGCGCCGCTGCCAATCACCAGAACATCGTGTTGAAACTGTTGGCTCATTTCAGGATTCCGCTCAAAGCGACCCGGGTCGGGGTTGGCGCAGGACAGGCGGATGGGCGAGTCGAGACAGCCACACAGCCCACTAGTATATAGAGGGGTGGGGCGGCACAATAGCCGGGCCGATATGGCATTGTGAAACTACCGTGACGGAAAAATACCGACGCTTTGTCGGATGTTTTTTTCAGCGGTTTTGGGAAAAAGCGACTGTATCGCAGATGAAACACGCTTTTTCCGCTCACGGTTGCACAATGTCGGCGCGGCACGTCTATAAATATTTGGAACTTTTGCCAGAGGCCCAAGATCAATAGACAGTTGCCCGAAACAAGGGACAGTGTCGGCTTCAATGCGGAACCTGCGGTTGGGTTCTTGCCGGCGAGCCGATGACAAGATTATTCGCGCAGCCGGTTCATCCCGCGCTGCGTTTTTCGTGCGTGCCAAATCAGAGCCCGCAGGAAACTTGCTTGGAGGGGGAGAACTTTTGCGAAAAGCCCGAGTCTATGTTTGCAAGTCCGGTCGTTTGGTCATGCAAGCCTCCTCCGAGTTTATCGAGGAGTGTTCATGCTAACCCAGGAAGAGGATCAGCAGCTGGTCGAACGTGTTCAGCGTGGCGACAAGCGAGCTTTCGATCTGCTGGTGCTGAAGTATCAGCACAAAATTCTCGGGTTGATCGTGCGTTTTGTGCACGACACCCATGAAGCCCAGGACGTCGCACAAGAAGCCTTTATCAAGGCGTATCGAGCGCTTGGAAATTTCCGCGGCGACAGTGCGTTTTATACGTGGCTGTACCGCATCGCCATCAACACGGCGAAGAACTATCTGGTTTCACGCGGCCGTCGGCCGCCGGATAGCGATGTAAGTTCCGAGGATGCAGAGTTCTATGACGGCGATCACGGCCTGAAAGATCTCGAGTCACCTGAACGTGCATTGCTGCGGGATGAGATCGAAGGCACCGTCCATCGAACCATTCAGCAACTGCCAGAGGATTTGCGCACGGCGTTAACTTTGCGCGAATTCGATGGTCTGAGTTACGAGGACATCGCGAGCGTCATGCAATGTCCGGTTGGTACCGTGCGCTCCCGGATTTTCCGCGCCCGGGAGGCCATCGATAAAGCCCTGCAGCCGTTGTTGCAGGAAAACTAAAGACAGCGGCGACAGCCAAGAGAGGAACGCCATGAGTCGTGAAGCCCTGCAGGAATCGCTGTCCGCAGTGATGGATAACGAAGCGGACGAACTGGAATTGCGTCGGGTGCTCAACGCACTGGACGATGTTGAAACCCGTGAAACCTGGGCTCGTTATCAGATCGCTCGGGCAGCCATGCACAAGGATCTGTTGCTTCCACGTCTGGATCTTGCTGCGGCCGTTTCTGCTGCGCTGGAAGACGAAGCGACCCCTGCCAAAGTGTCCCGCGGCCCATGGCGCAGTCTCGGTCGTCTGGCCGTAGCTGCCTCGGTGACCGTTGCCGTACTTGCGGGTGTTCGCCTGTACAACCAGGACGAAATCGCTGGCGTCGAACTCGCTCAGCAATCCAACCAGCCAGTGCTGGCCACCCCTCAGGTCAAAGGCCCGGCGGTATTGGCAGGCTATAATGAGAGTTCGGAGGCTACTGGCCCAATGGCCAATGGCGTACTGCAAGGTCAGCCAGGCTGGCACGATCAGCGTCTGCCAGGTTACCTGCGTCAACACGCTCAACAGGCTGCCTTGAAAGGCACCGAGAGCGCGCTGCCTTATGCACGTGCAGCAAGCCTGGAAAACCGTTAAGGGGGATCATGCGCTCCATACCTCTACTTTCGCTTCTGCTCAGCGGCTGGTTCATTGTTCCAGCCCATGCCGACGAGGCTCAGGACTGGTTGACCCGCCTGGGCCAGGCCGAGCAGCAGCAAAGCTTTCACGGCACATTCGTTTACGAGCGTAACGGTAGCTTTTCTACCCACAACATCTGGCATCGCGTCCAGAATGGCCAGGTCCGCGAGCGTTTGCTTCAGCTCGACGGTTCGGCTCAGGAAGTCGTGCGCATTGATGGACATACTCAATGCGTCAGCGGCACCCTGATTGCGGGGCTGGGAGATTCTCCCAATTCCGCCGCTCGCCCTCTCGATCCTCAAAAGCTGAAGAACTGGTATGAGCTTGCCGTCATTGGCAAGTCGCGCGTGGCCGGGCGTGAAGCGGTGATCGTATCGCTGACGCCGCGGGATCAGCACCGCTACGGTTTCGAACTGCATCTGGACAAGGAAACGGGCCTGCCGCTCAAGTCGTTGCTGTTGAACGACAAGGGGCAGTTGCTTGAGAGATTCCAGTTTACGCGGCTGGATACTTCTGAAGTCCCATCCGATAAAGACCTGCAAGCCAACTCCGATTGCAAGACAGTCACCCTCGACAGCGACAAGGCGTCTGCGGTCAAGACCGCACAGGTCTGGCGTTCCGATTGGTTGCCTCCTGGCTTCGAACTGACCAGCAGCTCCTCGCACAAGGATCCGGAAACCAAGACCCAGGTCAACAGCCTGATGTATGACGATGGTCTTGCCCGATTCTCCGTATTTCTAGAGCCGCTGAACGGCGCAACCGTCACCGATACCCGGACTCAACTGGGCCCGACCGTTGCCGTATCCCGCCGTTTGACTACGCCTCAAGGCGAAATGATGGTCACGGTGGTTGGCGAGATTCCAATCGGGACCGCCGAACGGATTGCCCTGTCGATGCGCAATGATGGCGCTGCAACCAGCAAGCAGTGAGCTGATTCCAGCTATCTCCACTTCGTCGTCGAGACGTGAAATGTTTGCTGAGCATTTTCATTTGCAAAACACCCGAAAATTTTTTATAGGTCAGAGCCTCTCGGCTCTGGCCTTGTTTGTTGTTCCCGGAACAAAAATGCCGGCCTGTGGTTTCCGGTGTTCCTTGCTCCATATCGCTTAACCCTGCTCGTCGTAACGGGAGCTGTATGTCGATACCAAGCTTGAAGTCTTATCTCTCCATTTTCGCCACTGTGCTGGTGCTCGGTCAGGCTGTCCCTGCAGTCCAGGCGGCTGATGCAGCCAGTCCGGCCAACTTGCCGGATTTCACCCAGTTGGTCGAACAGGCCTCGCCTGCGGTGGTGAACATCAGTACCACGCAAAAGCTGCCGGATCGCAAAGTGAACCAGCAGATGCCTGACCTGGAAGGCTTGCCGCCGATGTTGCGCGAGTTCTTCGAACGCGGCATGCCGCCGCAACAGCGTTCTCCGCGTGGTGATCGCCAGCGTGAAGCGCAGTCGTTGGGTTCGGGCTTCATCATTTCGCCAGATGGCTACATCCTGACCAACAACCACGTGATCGCCGATGCCGATGAAATTCTCGTTCGTCTGGCTGATCGCAGTGAAATGAAGGCCAAGTTGATCGGCACCGACCCACGCTCCGACGTGGCGCTGCTGAAAATCGAAGGCAAGGATCTGCCAGTGCTGAAGCTCGGCAAATCCCAAGACCTGAAAGCCGGTCAGTGGGTCGTCGCAATCGGTTCGCCATTCGGCTTTGACCACACCGTGACCCAAGGCATCGTCAGTGCCGTCGGCCGCAGCCTGCCGAACGAAAACTACGTGCCATTCATCCAGACCGACGTGCCGATCAACCCGGGTAACTCCGGTGGCCCGCTGTTCAACCTGAACGGTGAAGTGGTCGGGATCAACTCGCAGATCTACACCCGTTCCGGTGGCTTCATGGGTGTGTCGTTCGCCATTCCGATCGACGTGGCGATGGACGTTTCCAACCAGCTGAAAAGCGGCGGTAAAGTCAGCCGTGGCTGGTTGGGCGTCGTCATCCAGGAAGTGAACAAGGATCTGGCCGAGTCGTTTGGTCTGGACAAACCGGCCGGTGCGCTGGTTGCGCAGATTCAGGATGACGGCCCGGCTGCCAAGGGCGGCCTGCAAGTGGGTGACGTGATCCTGAGCATGAACGGTCAACCGATCGTCATGTCCGCTGACCTGCCACATCTGGTGGGTGCTTTGAAGGCTGGCGCCAAAGCCAATCTCGAAGTGATTCGTGACGGCAAGCGCAAGAATGTCGAGCTGACCGTCGGCGCGATTCCTGACGAAGACAAGGAACTGGATGCCCTGCCGAAATCCGGTGCCGAGACCAACAGCAATCGTCTGGGTGTTTCGGTTGCCGAGTTGAGCGCCGAGCAGAAGAAAACCTACGACCTCAAAGGCGGTGTGGTGATCAAGGAAGTGCAGGACGGTCCTGCGGCCCTGATCGGTCTGCAACCGGGCGACATCATCACCCACCTGAACAATCAGGCCATTGGTTCTTCGAAGGAGTTTGCCGAGATCGCCAAGGCGCTGCCGAAGAACCGTTCGGTGTCGATGCGCGTTCTGCGTCAGGGCCGTGCCAGCTTCATCACCTTCAAACTGGCTGAATGATCCAGTTGTCTAAGAAGTAAAAAGAAACCGCCTCGAAAGAGGCGGTTTTTTTGTGTCCGGAATTTGTCTCGGCGCGGGCTAACCCATCATGTCCTTGACCATGCGCTCTTGCTCCATCAGCTCGCGTTGGCGAGCGTCGATACGAGAGGATAACGGGAAGTTGCTGCCGGCCTTGCGTTTGGCGAAGTCCAGTTGCTGGATCGCCTGGCGGTAATCACCGACCAGCGCGAAATATTCGGCACGGGCTTGATGCAGGCCGATGATGTTGCCGGACAGTCCGCGAGTTTCTGCGACCTGATACCAGACATCCGGATCGTCCGGACGCGATTTCAACAAGCCTTCCAGCGCCTTCTCTGCATCGGCGGTGCGGTTCTGTTTCAGCAACAGATCGACGCGCACCTGATTCAGCGGGTAATTGCCAGGATACTGACTTAGCATCCGGTCAACCCGGGACTGGGCATCAGCCAGCTTGTTGTTGGTGATGTCCAGATCGACCTGCGCGAGGTTGTAAATGATCTCGTTCGGCGATTTGGCCAGCAGTTGCGTGAGATTCTCCCGTGCTTCATTCAACTGACCGCCCTTGATCTGAGCGATCGCCAGACCGTAACGGGCCACGTCGTTTTTCGGGTTCTCATCCAGTTGCGCGCGGAAACGCTTGGCGCCAAGGCCCGGCGTTTCTTCGTAGGTCAACTGCACCCGCGCGCGGATCAGCTGATAGCGCTTGCTGTCTTCAATGCCACCGGGTTTAGCCTGTTCAGCGCGGTTACGGGTGTCGGCGATACGCGATTCGGTGACCGGGTGAGTCAGCAGGAATTCCGGCGGCTTGGCGTCGAAACGATACTGGCGCATCAAACGCTCGAACATGGTCGGCATCGAGCGCGGATCGTAGCCTGCCTTCTCCAGGTTGAGGATGCCGATGCGATCGGCCTCCTGCTCGTTCTGACGCGAGAAGCGCCGTTGCTCCTGGATGGCCGCCGCTTGGGTGCCGGCAATCGCCGCGATGCCAGCGTCGCCCGCGCCGGCAGCGGCGATCACGATGCCGGCCAGCAGCGCCGCCATCATCGGCACCTGCATCCGCTGCGAGGCCTCGACGCCACGAGCGAAGTGGCGTTGGGACAAGTGAGCCAGTTCGTGAGCCAGTACCGAGGCATATTCGCCCTCGGTCTGCGCATTGAGGAACAAACCGCCGTTGACCCCGACAATCCCGCCCGGTGCCGCGAAGGCGTTGAGCTGCGGGCTGTTGATCAGGATGAATTCCAGGCGTCGGTCATTGACCTGGCTGGTTTCCACCAGCTTATAGACGCTGGACTCGACGTAGTCCTTGAGCTGTGGATCGTTGAGTTGCGAAACCTGGCTGCGCAGCAACGCCAGCCAGGCGCGACCCAATTGATATTCCTGTTGTGGCGAGACGATGGCAGAGCTGGCGTCACCGAGTGACGGCAGGTCGTCGGCGAAGCCCGGTGAGGCGAGCAGGCAAGCGAGCGTCAGCAGGGTAGGGCGCAGAAATGTCATGCACAAAGCCTTAGTCGACAAAGACCTTACTGTAGCCGGACACCGGGCTTGCGACCAGATATTCTAGGCAGCCTGACCACCTGATCCGGAGTGACGCATGACCGACGCTGTAGCCCATGACTGTGAACTGGACGCCAGTGGCCTGAATTGTCCGCTGCCGTTGCTCAAGGCCAAGATGGAGCTGAACAAGCTGCCCAGTGGCGCGGTACTTAAGGTGATTGCCACGGATGCCGGCTCGCAACGCGACTTTCGCACCTTTGCCAAGTTGGCCGGTCATACGCTGCTGCGTGAAGAAGACGAGGCGGGTGTCTACCGTTACTGGCTGAAAAAAGCCTGAAACCGACCGCGTAAATGACCTAAGGAAAATTGATGTTCAAAGTGTTGCGCGACTGGATTCAGCGCTACTTCTCCGATGAGGAAGCGGTGGTGCTGGCGGTTTTGCTGTTTCTCGCCTTCACCGCTGTGCTGACGCTGGGTGGAATGCTCGCGCCGGTGCTGGCCGGGATGGTGCTGGCGTACCTGATGCAGGGGCTGGTGGTCACGCTCGAACGCTTGCGCGTGCCTGGTGGGGCGGCGGTCGGTCTGGTGTTTGCGCTGTTCATGGGCGTGCTGATGGTGTTCATCGTCGTGGTGTTGCCGCTGCTCTGGCATCAGTTGATCACGCTGTTCAACGAATTGCCGGGGATGCTCGCCAAGTGGCAATCGCTGCTGTTGTTGCTGCCCGAGCGCTATCCGCATCTGGTCTCCGACGAGCAGGTGCTGCAAGCGATCGAAGCAGCGCGAGGCGAGATCGGCAAGTTCGGCCAGTGGGCGCTGACATTCTCGTTGTCGAGCCTGCCGCTGCTGGTGAACATCATGATCTACCTGGTGCTGGTGCCGATCCTGGTGTTCTTCTTCCTCAAGGATCGGGCAATGATCGGCGAGTGGGTGCGCGGCTATTTGCCGCGTGAGCGGGCGCTGATCACCCGGGTCGCCGAAGAAATGAACCGGCAGATCGCCAACTACATTCGCGGCAAGGTCATCGAGATCGTGATTTGTGGTGGCGTGACCTACATCGCATTCGTCGCGCTGGGACTCAACTACGCGGCGCTGCTGGCCCTGTTGGTCGGCGTGTCGGTGGTGGTGCCGTATGTCGGAGCGGTGGTGGTGACCGTGCCGGTGCTGCTGATAGCGCTGTTCCAGTGGGGCTGGAGCGATCAGTTCATCTATCTGATGGCGGTTTACGGGATCATCCAGACGCTGGACGGCAACGTGCTGGTGCCGTTGCTGTTTTCCGAAGCAGTCAACCTGCACCCGGTGGCGATCATCTGCGCGGTGCTGTTGTTCGGCGGGTTGTGGGGATTCTGGGGCGTGTTCTTCGCGATTCCGCTGGCGACGCTGTTCAAGGCTGTACTTGATGCGTGGCCACGCAAGGAGCCGGTGGTGGCGCCGCTGCTTTGAGAATGAATCGGCGCCCGCAAGGGCGCCGACAGCATCAGGCCTTGTTCAGCGCCTGAGCTGCAGCCAGCACTGCATCCACATGTCCTGGCACTTTCACGCCGCGCCATTCCTGACGCAATACACCGTTCTTGTCGATCAGGAACGTGCTGCGATCAACGCCCAGGTATTCCTTGCCGTAGAGCTTTTTCAGCTTGATCACGTCGAACAGCTGGCAGACGGCTTCGTCCTTGTCGCTGATCAGCTCGAACGGAAACTCCTGCTTGCACTTGAAGTTCTCGTGGGACTTCAGGCTGTCGCGGGAGATGCCGAAGATTTCCGTGTTGGCAGCCTTGAATGCTGCGTATTGATCGCGAAATCCCTGGCCTTCGGTCGTGCAGCCCGGGGTGCTGTCCTTCGGATAGAAGTAGATCACCACTTGCTTGCCCTTGAGGGCGGACAGGCTGACGGTCTGCCCGCTGGTGGCAGGTGCTTCGAAATCCGTAACCGGTTGGTCGATGACAACGGCCATGAAAGCTTCCTTACATTGGGTTCTGTGGGCGCCAGGGTTCGATCAGTGCATCCAGGTTCATGGCGTCGGCGAAATCCAGGAACTGGTCGCGCAGCCAGCTGATCTGGGTGCCGGCCGGCAGGGTCACGGTGAACGTGGCGTTGAGCATGGTGCCGCCGGTCTGCGGTGCCTGATAGGTATCGCAGGTCAGGTTTTCCAGCTCGACGTTGTGATCCATGAAGAACTGGCACAGCTCGTTGATGATGTCCGGACGGTATGCCGAAGACACGTAAGCCACGTACGGCAGGGCTTGCGGACGGTTTTCCAGGGCGGCGCTGCGCACCACGTTGACGGTGAACGCATGACGCTTGGCCAGCACCGGCAGGCTGCCTTCAAGGCGAGCCAGGGCGTCCCAGCTGCCGGAGACTTCGAGCACCAGCGCGCTGCACTCGCCGTGGCGGGTCAGGCGTGAGGTGACGACCGCACAGCGGTTTTCATGGCTGGCGCGGCACAGGACGTTGGTCAGCTCCATGGGATTGGCGCCGAGGGCACTGATGACAAGGAATTGTTCGCGAACTGTGGGGGTGGACATGCAGCATTCCTAAAGCGATGAGCGGTCGGTAGGGAGAGGGCGTTGATTGCCGGGGCAATGACTGTCCGGAAGGCCCGGTTCGTGTGGCGCTACGGCTCCATCAACAAGGAAGCGTACGGCAACGACACTGGAACGGGGCCCGGGAGGCCGAAACGGGAGACTGGAACCCGGCGTACAAGCTGATCAGTACCGATCAAAGTCTGAAGGGTAGCGAAAAGCGGCGCCAAGGGGAATGGCGGCACAGTACTTCGCTTGTGCAAGCATCTTGGCGCCAGTACCATTACCGCTCTCTTTTTCCGGCAGGAGCGGTTTCATGATTGCGGGCAGTATGGTGGCACTGGTCACACCCATGGATGCACAAGGGCGTCTTGACTGGGACAGCCTCAGCAAACTCGTGGACTTCCATCTCAAGAACGGCACCCATGCCATTGTCGCGGTCGGCACCACCGGCGAGTCGGCAACTCTTGATGTAGAAGAACACATCGCCGTCATCAAAGCCGTGGTCAAACAGGTTGCCGGTCGCATTCCGGTGATCGCCGGTACCGGCGCCAACTCGACCCGCGAAGCGGTCGAGCTGACCCGCAATGCCAAAGAAGCCGGCGCCGATGCCTGCCTGCTGGTAGTCCCGTACTACAACAAGCCGACCCAGGAAGGCCTGTACCAGCACTTCAAGCACATCGCCGAAGCGGTCGACATCCCACAGATTCTCTACAACGTTCCTGGCCGCACCTCCTGCGACATGCAGGCCGAGACCGTGATCCGCCTGTCTACTGTGCCGAACATCATCGGCATCAAGGAAGCGACCGGCGACCTGAAGCGCGCCAAGGCGATCATCGACGGCGTGAGCAAGGACTTCATCGTGCTGTCCGGCGATGATCCGACCGCCGTCGAGCTGATCCTGCTGGGCGGCAAGGGCAACATCTCTGTTACCGCCAACGTCGCGCCACGCGAAATGGCCGACCTGTGCGAGGCCGCGCTCCAGGGCGACGCCGAGACCGCACGGGCCATCAACGAAAAACTGATGCCGCTGCACAAGGACCTGTTCATCGAAGCCAACCCGATTCCGGTGAAGTGGGCTTTGGTCGAAATGGGCCTGATGCACCAAGGCATCCGCCTGCCGCTGACCTGGCTGAGCGCTCCTTGTCATGAAACGCTGCGCTCGGCCCTGCGCCAGTGCAACGTCCTGGTTTAATTGAGGAAGTACAACGCATGAAGCGAATGGCCGGACTTTCCGCACTTGCCTTGATTATCTCCAGCACCAGTGGCTGCGGATGGATCTGGGGCCCGGAAGGTTATTTCCGTGACCGTGGTAGCGATTACCTGGAAGCGCAACAGACTGCACCGATGCAACTGCCACCGGATGTCAGCACCTCCAAGCGCCTGGATCCGCTGCTGCCGATCCCGCGCAACGTGGCCGACGACACCGCCAAGGGTGAATACATCGTTCCGCGTCCTCAACCGCTGTCGACCGTTGCCGACGCCAGCGACTACTCGCTGCAGAAGAGCGGTGATTCGCGTTGGGTCATGGCCCAGCACCCACCGGCCGAAGTCTGGCCAGTGGCGGTGCAGTACTTCCAGGACAACGGTTTCCGTCTGGATGAACAGCGCCCGCAAACCGGCGAATTCACCACCACCTGGCAGCATTCCGACGAACTGTCCGCCGCGATGGCCAAGCGCCTGAGCGCCGCCGGCGTCAGCACCGACAGCGAAACCCGCGTGCGGGTACGCATCGAGCCGGGCGTGCAGCGCAACACCAGTGAAGTCTATGTGGTCAGCGCCGAGCGTCCTGCCGGCAGCACCGCCAATGTCGATTTCACCAACCGTTCGGTCAACACTGGCCTGGACGCTGCGCTGGTCGACGACATGCTCGCGAGCATGAGCCGCACCTCCGAGAAGGGTGGTTCGGTGTCGATGCTGGCTTCGCGTGATTTCGATACCCCGAGCCGTGTCAGCCTGAGCGAAGACGGCAGCGGCAACCCGGTACTGAACGTCGGTACGGATCTGGATCGTGCCTGGTCGAGCGTCGGTCGTGCGCTGGAGCAGGGCGAGTGGCGTGTTGAAGACATCAACCGCAGCCTGGGCCTCTACTACATCAACTTGTCCGAAAAGGCCGAGAAGAAAGACGAGAAGCCTGGTTTCTTCAGCAGCCTGTTCGGCAGCGCGCCGACCAAGGAAGAGGTTGAAGCCCGCGCCGAGCGTTATCAGGTTCGCCTGAGCAAGGTCGGCGAGAACGTTCAGGTGACCGTCGAGAAAAACATCAACACCGTTGCGCCGGCCGATGTGGCCCGCAAAGTGTTGAGCGTGATTCAGGACAACCTGGGCTGATCCAATGCGTTTTGCCGTTCTCGGCAGCGGTAGCCAAGGGAACGGCACGCTGATCGCCAGTGCTGATACGTATGTGCTGGTGGATTGTGGTTTTTCCCTGCGGGAAACCGAAAAACGCCTGTTGCGCCTGGGTGTGAACCCGGCGCAACTGAGCGCGATACTCGTAACCCACGAACATGCCGACCACGTGCATGGCGTGGGTTTGCTGTCTCGGCGCTACAATCTGCCTGTCTACCTCAGTCGCGGCACTCTGCGCGGGATGCGCAAACCGATTGAACCTGCCGGTTTCGTGACCGGTGGCGAGCAACTGCAGATCGGTGCTCTGAACATCGGGGTCATTGCCGTGGCCCATGATGCGCAGGAACCGACCCAGTACGTATTCAGCGATCAAGAGCAGCGGCGCTTCGGCCTGCTGACTGACCTGGGTTCCTACTGCGAGCGGGTGCTGGACGGTTATCGAGACCTCGATGCGTTGATGATCGAGTCCAATCACTGTCGCGACATGCTGGCCCGTGGTCATTACCCGTACTTTCTCAAGCAGCGGGTGGGCGGCGAGCTGGGACATTTGAACAACCATCAGGCGGCATTCCTGGTGGCCGAGTTGGGCTGGCAAGGCCTGCAACACCTGGTCCTGGCCCATCTGAGCAGCAAGAACAACCTGCCGCAGCTGGCCCGGCAATGTTTTGTCGACACCCTCGGGTGCGACCCGGACTGGCTGCAACTGGCCGATCAAGATTCAGGGCTCGACTGGCGCCACATCGCCTAGCCCATCTACTTAGCAAGCGGAGCCCATCATGGAAAAACGTGAAGAACTCTACCGCGGCAAAGCCAAATCGGTTTACAAGACCGACGACGCTGACCGCTTGATCCTGCTGTTTCGCAACGACACTTCGGCGTTCGACGGCAAGCGCATCGAGCAGCTCGACCGCAAAGGCATGGTGAACAACAAGTTCAACGCCTTCATCATGCAGAAACTCGAAGCGGCCGGCATTCCGACCCAGTTCGACAAGCTGCTGGCCGACAACGAAGTGCTGGTGAAAAAACTCGACATGATCCCGGTCGAGTGCGTCGTGCGTAACTACGCCGCCGGCAGCCTGGTCAAGCGTCTGGGCGTCGAGGAGGGCATGAAGCTCAACCCGTACACCTTCGAACTGTTCCTGAAGGACGACGCCAAGGGCGACCCGTTCATCAACGAATCCCACGTCGTGGCGTTCGGCTGGGGCACCGCCGAGCAACTGGCGCGCATGAAAGAACTGTCGCTCAAGGTCAACGAAGTCCTGAGCAAACTGTTCGACGACGCCGGCCTCTTGCTGGTGGACTTCAAACTTGAATTCGGCGTGTTCAGCGACGGCTCCATCGTCCTGGGCGACGAGTTCAGCCCGGACGGCTGCCGTCTGTGGGACAAGGACACCAAGAAGAAGATGGACAAGGACCGCTTCCGCCAGGGCCTCGGTGACGTCATCGAAGCCTACGAAGAAGTCGCCAACCGTCTGGGCGTACCGCTTTAATCGACGCAAGCATCTGATAGCACGGAAAAAATTTCGTCTGGGGGTTTCCCATTCAGCGAAAGTGTTGTTATGATGCGCGCCGTTGGAGAGATGCCAGAGTGGCCGAATGGGACGGATTCGAAATCCGTTGTACCTTCACCGGTACCTAGGGTTCGAATCCCTATCTCTCCGCCATACATAGAAAAAGCCCCGTAGATGAAAATCTACGGGGCTTTTTCGTTTCCGATCCAGCGCAATTCGCTATCCCAGCTACTTCTGCCCCAAATCCACCACCTCCCAACTATCATCCGGATCAAACCGCTTCATCGCCTTCGCCACTTTCTCCCCATCCGGCCCGAGGTCCTTCTGAAACACCTGCCCCTCATGGCTGATCATGAAGCTCATCACCCCGGTGTCGTTGTATTTTGCTGGCCAGGCGATCAAGGCAAACCCGCGACTCATCTTGTCTCCAATCAGATAGCTGTAGGCTCCGCCCGGGGCTGACGGGCCTTGGGCGTCGAGGATGCGGAAGTGGTAGCCGTGCCAGTCTTCATCGTTGATGGCTTGGCCGAAGGCGGGGCCGAGGGGGCTGATCTGGTTGGTGTCGTCTTCTGGCCAATAGAGGCCGTCGTGTTTGCCGGGGGAGCTGAAGATTTTCTGTGCGTATTCGAGGGCGCCGTCGCCGTCGCGGTCTTCCGAGGCGTAGTCCATTTGCGCGTCGTGGTAGGCCAGCGCCGATTGCACTGCCGCCAGTTCGTTACGACCGATGCGACGGGCGCGGATTTCGATCTGGGCGGCTTTCATGTCGAAGCGCCAGCCGGTTTTGTCTTTGATGAGCGGGATGGGCAGGGTCCAGTGATCGGGCCCGACGGAGAGCACGGCCTTGCTGTCGCCGGTCTTTTCCAGGGTGTGCTGTTCGCGGTATTGCTGCAGGAAGGCATCGACATCGCTGCGCTGCACGCCTTCACGGGGAATGAAACTGTGCCACTCCTCGCCCAGCAGTTCGGTCAGGCGTTTTTGGTCGGCGTGTTGCGTACCGAGGGCTTCGACGAAGGCGTCAGCGGCTTTTTCCGGGGTTGGAAATACTTGCTGTGCTAAAGCAAGGCTCGAAAATGCGAGGCTCGCCGCGAGGGTCAGGCAGCTCCTGAACAGAGAATGAATGTTCATCGACGGCCACCTCCTCTCTGACGCATGCCCCCGCCGGATGGCCGGCTGATCTGATGTCCGGCGGCGCGTGAGGTGTTGGGACGTTGCGCGGAAATCTGGCTGGCCCGGCCGCGATCAGCCTGGACGCGGGTCTGTGACGGAGAGCGCGCGCCGGCGAAAGCGTTGTTGCGCGCGCTGCCCGCGGCGGGTCGGGCTTGGGACGCACGGTTGTCACGTTGATTGGCGCCCGGCTGGCGCGCCTCCCGCGTGTTGGCTTGAGCGCGGTCGGCGGCTCTGGGTCTGTCCGCGCCGCCTTGCATGCGGTTGCCGACATTGGCGGATTGCGCTTCGCGGACTTGATTGCGGGCTTCCCGATTGCTGGTGGCGGGGCGTTCGAAACCGGCCCTGTCCATCGAACTGCGCGCCCGTTCCCGAGCCTGCGCCCGTTGCGCGTTGTCTCCACGATAGGCGTCACGCTGAGCTGCGCCGTCCAGCTGCCGGCCATACTGCGCGCGGCTGCGGTTGTCACGATAGGGCACGCCATCGCGATGCACGGTGTTGTGCTGCCACTTGTTCTGGTTGTTGGTGATGCGGTTATTGCCGTTGATATTGTTGTAACGGTTCACATCGATGTCGATGTCGTTATTGCCCCAGTCGCAGTCGCCCCACAACGACGCAACGACCGCCACGCCCGTACCGAAGGCCAGCCCGGCCACCAGTGCCTGACCCGGGTAGTAAGCGGGTGGCGGCGGGTAATACACCGGCGGCGAGGCCGGATAGGGCCAGGTGCCGTAGGTGGTCGTCGGGTTATAGGTCGGAACGTAAACCACCTGCGGATCGGCGGGCTGAATGATGATGGTCGTGTTGTCGGCCGCCTTGGTTGTCCCGGCAGAGATGGGCGGCGTTACGTTTTGCACCGTCACATTCTGATATTGATTGCTCTGCAGATTGCCCGCCGCCTGGGCCTGACGCCGCAAGCGCTGAACGCCCGCCATGAGTTCGTCAGGCTGGGCCAGAAAGGCATCCCCCAGACGTTGCACCCAGACCGGATCCTGCCCCAGTGTGGCCAAAACCTGTGGGAACGCGACCAAGGCCTGCACGCTGGGATCCCACGTCTGACTGGCCACTTGCTTGACCGCGTCATCGCCCTTGGCGTCCGGATGAGCCTTGGACCAGGCCGCGGCTTCGGCGACTTCTCCCGGATAAGTGGCGGCCATCAGCACTTGTGCGAGCAGGGGGTCGGGATACAGGGCAATCGACGCGAGCATCTGGTCGAGCTGCTCCGTGGTAAACACGGCATCTTTGGCCGGAGCGGTGGCCGCGGCCGGGGCCGGGGCTGCAGGCGCATCGGCGGCCTGCAACAAGAGCGGTGCAGCGCTCAAGGCGAGCATGAGCGACGCGGCACGCAAGAGCGAACTGTGCATGACCTCTTCCCCACATCCAGATGGCAGGTTTGCAACACGCGAGGCATCAACGGCCGACATCGGACGCTGCGCCGTGATGGAGAATGGTTGGCGATTGGCGTTCCGTCAAAAACTGCACAGGTTTTTTCGCAATAAGCACGTTGCCTGAGCGTTACCGCCCGTTTGCTTGCGTTTTGCGATAAATGACTAAACTTTCCGGTTCCAGGTCATGCATTGCCAACGAGCCTGGCTGTCGTTCCAACCCGAGAGGTCTGGTCATGGCAAAGGGAAAGAAGAAAGACTCGCCCCGAGAAAAAACTGACGAACATGCAAAGCTGTCAAACAAGGACTACCTGGCCGAGCTGCGCCGCCTGCATATCGAACTGGTGAAAATGCAGGAATGGGTGAAGGCCGAAGGCATCAAGATCTGCATCATCTTCGAAGGCCGTGACGGTGCGGGCAAGGGTGGCACCATCAAGGCGCTGACGGAGCGGGTCAGCCCGCGAGTCTTTCGCGTCATCGCGTTGCCAGCCCCGACCGATCGCGAGAAGAGCCAGATGTACATGCAGCGCTATTTGCCCCATTTGCCGGCGGCCGGCGAAGTGGTGATCTTCGATCGCAGCTGGTACAACCGCGCCGGCGTCGAGCGGGTGATGGGTTTTTGCACGGACAAACAGGTCGACAAGTTTCTCAAGACCGTGCCGCTGGTGGAGCGCGCCGTTGTCGGTTCGGGAGTGATCCTGCTCAAGTACTGGCTGAATGTCAGTCAGGAAGAACAGACTCGGCGCCTGGAGGCGCGCATTGTCGACGGGCGCAAGATCTGGAAGTTGTCGCCGATGGACCTCAAGTCCTACAGCCGCTGGTATGACTACTCCCGGGCGCGGGACGACATGATCGAAGCGACCGACACTGATTACGCACCGTGGCTGGTGGCCAACTCGAACGACAAGCGACGGGCGCGGCTCAATATCATCTCCGACCTGCTCAGTCGCATCCCCTATAAAGAGGTGCCGCGAGAGAAGGTGACATTGCCCAAACGGCAGAAACCTGGGGGGTACAAGGAGTCGGATTATCCATTCCGGAACATTCCCGAAAGGTTCTGAAGCAAGTTCAGAAGTCGCCGGAGCTGCCAACACAGGCAGCTCCGGCGACTTGGACAGTTCTCAGATCTCCTTGACCGGGGTCTCTCCCTGCACACCCTTGATCAACTCGATCACATGCAGACAATCCGCCTTGTTCACATACGATTCGCCACTGGCGACCGTCTCGTGATTCCCCGCCCTTAATCTCCAGCGCCATTGGCCCTTGCCGGTGCTCGGAGTGCCTTTGGATTGCCTGTAAATCTCGAAATACATTCAGTTCGCTCCATGCGATTTATGTGCGACAACCTGTGTGACGCCTCGACGCAAGCCTAGCGGAGCGCGGATTTTTGGCTATCGGGGATTTGTTTCCAATCGTTCGTGGATGTTTCTGAAAGGCGCGGGCCAGAGCGCAGGAATCGGCCTTTGGATTGGCCGGAACGCCGTCGTTTCACCCTTGCATGACATTTCGGGCTGCTGCTTAATACGGTGCGGCTCATGGCGTCGAACAGCGTTCGGCGACCGACAATCACTATAAAAAAAGAGCAGTCCATTGACCCATCCGAATGGAACGCAGCACGCGGGCCCGGTGAAGTTGTCGCTGGTGGTTCCCGTGTTCAACGAAGAGGACAGCCTCGAAGGTTTTCTCCTGCGCATTCGTCAGGTGTTCGAGGGTGATTCCCGGATCAGCCTCGAACTGGTGTTCGTCAACGACGGCAGTTCCGATACGACGCTGGAACGTCTCCTGAACTGCCAGCAGAGCGACTCACGCATCCGCATCGTTGATCTGAGCCGCAATTTCGGCAAGGAAGCGGCGCTGTCCGCCGGTTTGCAGATCGCCACCGGGCAGATCGTGGTGCCGATCGACGTTGATCTGCAGGACCCGCCCGAGGTCATTCTGCAAATGATCGAGCGCTGGCGCGATGGTTTTGAAGTGGTGCTTGGCCACCGCATCAGCCGGCGCAGCGACTCCTGGGCCAAGCAGACTTCCGCCAGTTGGTTCTATCGCCTGCACAACAGAATTGCCGAACAGTCATTGCCGGAAAACGTCGGCGACTTCCGGCTGATGGATCGCTGCGTGGTCGACGCGCTGCTGACGCTGCCCGAATCCCGACGCTTCATGAAAGGCCTGTTCGCCTGGGTCGGATTTCGCACCACGCAAGTCGAATACGAGCGCCCGGAGCGGGCAGCGGGGCAGACTAAATTCAATGGCTGGCGACTGTGGAATTTTGCGCTGGAAGGCATCACCAGTTTCAGCACCGAGCCGCTGCGGATCTGGACATATCTGGGGGCGATGGTGTCGCTGGTGTCGTTTGCCTTTGCCATGTTCATCGTGGTGCGCACGCTGCTGTACGGTGTCGATCTGCCGGGTTATGCGTCGCTGATGGTGGCCGTGACATTCCTCGGTGGCCTGCAACTGATCGGCATTGGCGTACTCGGTGAATACCTGGGGCGCACTTACATTGAAGCCAAGCGCCGACCGGTCTTTCTGGTACGCCGCGTTTACGATCCCAAGGACTGACCGATGGACCTCAAGGAAACCGACATCCTCGGCGACAGCATCGGCGAGCATTGGTATTACTGCTCCAAAGCGGCCGCCACCCGGCGCTTGCTGGGTGAAGCGCCGATCAAGCGAATTCTCGATGTCGGTGCCGGCTCAGGCTTTTTTTCCCACCATTTATTGACCCACACGGCGGCGCGCGAAGCGTGGTGCGTGGACATCAGTTACCCGGCCGACTCCAGCGCCACCACCGCCGGAAAACCGGTGCATTACCGTCGTTCCATCGACAGCGTGGACGCGGATCTGGTGCTGCTGATGGATGTGCTGGAACACGTTGATGACGACCTCGGCCTGCTCAAGTCGTACGTCGACAAAGTGCCGTCCGGCAGCCGTTTTTTGATGACCGTGCCGGCGTTCCAGTTCATGTGGAGCGGGCACGATGATTTTCTCGAACACAAACGTCGTTACACCCTGGGGCAATTCGAGGCTCTGGCGGGTAACGCCGGATTGGCGGTAGAGCGGGGCGCCTATTATTTCGGAGCGGTTTTCCCGATTGCGCTGGCATCGCGGCTGATACCCGGCGGCACTCGGGGTTCGGCACCGCGTTCGCAGCTGAAAAAACATCATCCGCTGGTCAATACGCTGCTGAAAACCCTGTGCAGTCTCGAGCTGCCGTTGATGGGCATGAATCGCCTCGCCGGTTTGAGCGTGTTCGTGCTGGCGCGCAAACCGTGACGTCCGCCGAAAAGTCCGCATTGATCCAGCGCGGTCTGCGTTTCGCCGTGACCGGTCTGTTCGTCACCGCGCTGCATGCGCTGGTGGCGGTGCTGTTCATCAACTTCGTCAGCCACCAGCCACCCCTGGCCAACGGCGTGGCCTTTATCGTCGCGACGGTGGTGTCCTATGTGATCAACACCACCTGGAGTTTTTCAGCCCGACTGCACGGTAAAACCCTGCTGCGTTTCATGCTGGTTTCGGTGGGGGGCTTTCTGTTGGCGATGTTCGTGGCCTGGGCGGCACAGATGGCCGGGCTGCACTATCTCGCCGGAATCGTTGCCGTGGCGCTGACGATTCCGGCATTCACTTTTGTACTGCACAACTTCTGGACATATCGATGACGGATTCACGGGAGCATCCGGAACTTTCCCTGCTGCCATTGTTCTTGGGTGTTCTGGTGTTTTTTCTGGTGGTCGGACCGCAAGCGCTGAACCCGCAGAACATCGCCTGGCTGGAACAGGGCGATCCGGCCACGCATTATCTGGGGTGGGCGTTTTTTCGGCATGGGCCCTGGACATTCCCGCTCGGGCTCAATCCGTCCTACGGCCTGGAGCTGGGCAGCGCGATCATTTTTTCCGACTCCAATCCACTGCTCGCGCTGTTGTTCAAGCCGTTCAGTGCCTGGTTACCCGACACCTTCCAGTATTTCGGTTTGTGGCTGCTGGCCTGTTGTGTCCTGCAAGCCTGGTTCGGCTGGAAACTGCTGGGGTTGATGACGCCTCATCCCGTGATTCGCCTTCTGGGCGCAGGGTTGCTGGCGTTTTCGCCGGTGATGTTTTTTCGCCTTGTGGGGCACCTTTCCCTGGCGGGCCATTTCCTGGTTCTGGCGGCGCTGTACCTGGCGTTGCTGCAGGATCTGCAACGTCGTCGCCTGGCGTGGGGCACGTTGCTGGCGGTGACGGCCGGGGTGCATGCCTACTTATTGGCAATGGTTGCGCTGATCTGGCTGGCTGACCTGTTGGGCAAGACATTCAGTCGGTCATTGACCCGGGGTCAGGGGCTGATCGAGGGCGGCGCGATTTTCGCGCTGGTGAGCGTGTGTTGCTGGCAGGCCGGTTACTTCAGCATTGCCGATGGCGCGGCATCCGGTGGTTTCGGTTTGTACCGGATGAATCTGCTGTCGCCCGCCGATCCGGCAGGCTGGTCCCGTCTCCTTCCCGGTCTGCCGAAAGAAGAGGGGGATTACGAAGGTTTCAACTACTTTGGCCTGGGTGTTCTGTTGCTGGTGCCGCCGGCTTTTCTGGCCTGGCTGCGAAACCGGCGACTCTTGAAGGATGAATGGCGTGCTCGTCCATGGCTGCTGGTGGCCATGCTCGGTTTATGGCTGTTCGCGCTGTCGAACCGAATAGGCATAGGCACGTTGACGTTCGAGTATCCGCTACCCGATCGAATCATCGCTCTGGCCAGTATTTTTCGCGCCTCGGGGCGGATGTTCTGGCCGGTGTTGTACGCCTGCGTCCTGACCATGATTTTTCTGGTGGTACGCGGTTATCGGCCACGCATCGCCATCGGTCTGCTGGCCGTCGCATTGTTGATCCAGGTGGCCGACACCCGCGATGGCTGGATGGCCATCAGGCAGGGGAAAACGCTGACGCCGTCATCGTCCTGGAGCAGTCCGATGACGCATCCCTTCTGGGCCAGTGCTGCTGCCCGTTATGTCAATGTGCGCAGCCTGATGCCGCAGAATCAGAGCGATCGCTGGCAGATGATCGCCGGTTTCGCAGCGACCCACGGGATGAAAACCGATGCGGTGTATCTGGGACGCATGAGCACTTCGGCGCTGGCGCAAGCACAGCAGAAAGCACGCGCGATGCTCGATTCGGGGCAGTACGACGCGGACTCTTTGTACCTTCTTGATGACGATGCTCTGGTCGATGCCGCACGGAGCATCAACAGTGAAACCGATCTGCTGACGCGCGTGGACGGGGTGGCGGTGCTGGCACCAGGCTGGAAACGCTGCCGTGAGTGCCTGCAGGTGCCCGATGAAGGGCGGCAGATTTTGCTCGCGCCCCTTACTCGTCCAAGGCAAACACTGACCTTCAATTATCGTAATCGGCAACTGGTCAGCGGCTGGTCGAAGCCGGAAAGCTGGGGGACGTGGACAGAAGGGCGACAGGCGAAAATCCAATTGCGGGTGCAGCCGCCGGTGCGTTCGATCGTGATCGACGCGCTGGCTTTCATCTCGCCCGGGCACCCCGACCAGCGGGTGATCGTCAGCCTGAATGGCCAACAGGTACTGGATGCCCGCTTGACGCAGTTTCAAGGCAATCGCCTGGAAATCCCGATCAGCGCCGCGCTCAGCCAGCGCCTCGGGAACGATGACCGGCTCGATATCGAATTGCAGCTGCCGGATGCCGTCAGCCCCCGACAGCTGGGTATCAACGACGATTCGCGGATCATGGGCCTGGGGCTGAAGACGTTGACGGTGCAATGACGCACCGTTTCGATGGACGCCGCCCCCACGGCCTTTCTACACTGCCGCAATCTGGGGATCGGGGGGGGGCAATGGATGAACCGCAATGAACTTCGCAAGGCCGACATCAACCTGATGGTGGTGTTCGAGACCTTGATGCTCGAACGCAACGTAACGCGAGCCGCCGAGAAGCTGTTTCTCGGCCAGCCGACCATCAGCTCGGCGCTCAACCGTCTGCGCACCATGCTTAACGATCCGTTGTTCATCCGCGTCGGCCATCGCATGGAGCCGACCGCCCGCGCCGAAGACATTTATCGCCACCTGAAACCCGCGCTCGACTCGCTGTCGGTGGCGCTCAGCCTGACCCGCGATTTCGATCCCGCCGTCAGCACCATGACCTTTCGCATCGGTCTGTCGGATGACGTCGAATTCGGTCTGCTGCCGCCGCTGTTGCGTGCCTTGCGCCAGGAGGCACCGAGCGTGGTGTTCGTGGTGCAGCACGTCGATTACTGGCGGATTCCCGATCTGCTGGCAGCCGGCGACATCACCGTCGGCATCAGCCAGACCCGCGGCCTGCCGGCCAACGCCAAACGCAAACTGCTGCGGCACATCCAGCCGAGCATCCTGCGCGCCGACAAGTCCGACACGCCGCTGACCCTCGATGAATATTGCGCACGCCCTCACGTGCTGGTTTCCCACACCGCCAATGTCAGTGGCTACGCCGATGAGTGGCTGGCGGACATCGGTCGCACCCGTCAGGTGGTGCTGTCGGTGCCGCAATACAGTTCGTTGCCGGCGCTGCTGGCCGGCACCGACCTGATCGCCAGCCTGCCGGATTACACCGCCGACGCCATGGCCGCTTCCGGGTTCTTGTTCAAGGAGCCGTTTCCGTTCAAGACCCCGACCCTCGACCTGTCGATGGTCTGGCTCAGCCACGTCGACAGTGACCCGGCCGAGCGCTGGTTGCGTTCGCGGCTGGAGCAGTTCATGAGTGAGCGGCCGGTGATGTCGTCGTTGGCGTGAGTCAGGCGTTGCTGTGTTATATGTACGACCTTTCCGCCGAACCACTGGAGCTCCGAGATGCCACACCTGCACCTGGAATACACCGCCAACCTGCCGCAACTGAACGCCGACGTGGCGTTGATCCGGCTCAACAACACGCTGGTGGGTTCCGGTCAGTTCGCGGCGGAGTTCGATATCAAGAGCCGTGCGCTCAAGGTTGAAACCTTCAAGGTCGGCACCGCCATGAACGAACGCGCTTTTGTCGCGGTAAGGCTGGCGCTGCTCAGCGGGCGTTCTCCGGAGATCAAGAAGCAGCTCTCGCAGAGTCTGTTGGCGGTGTTGCAGGATCTGTGCGAATGGCCGGCCGGGGTCGAGGTGCAGTTGAGTGTGGAACTGCTCGACATCGACCGCGAGTCCTACAACAAGACCGCCATCGGCGTGTAAGACTCAAGCCGCTTCCAGTTCCGCGCAGGTCTTGATGACCTGCTCGCGCAGCCAGAGGTTGGCGCTGTCCTGATCGACGTTGTGGCTCCATTGCATGTCGAGGGTGAACCCCGGCAGACCGTTCGGCGCCTCGCAGTGATTGAACACGGCGTCGTTGGTCAGCAAACGCTGGATCCGCCGGGGCAGGGTCAGGATGAAATCGGTGCCGGTGATCATCTTCAACGCCGCGCTGTAGCTGTTGGAACGGGCGACGATCTGGCGTTTCTGCGCCTGCCGCGCTAGCCAGCCATCGACCATGTTGGTGGTCGACGTCCACGGTGTCGGGAACACATGCCGGCGTTCGGTGAAAGCTTGCAGGCTCAGGCGCGGCTCCAGCGGCGTGGCGCGTTTGTCGAAGACGCAGACCAGGTCATCTTCCAGCAGCATCCGTGATTTCAGGTCGGCGTGGCTGCGATGGAAGTGCGGGCCGAAGCAGATCACCAGATCGAGGCTGCCGTCGCGCAATTCTTCGACCGGCACGTCGGTTTCGAACTTGTGCATGTTGACCACCACCGGCAAGTCATCGAAGTCAAAGCGCTTCAACATCCGTGGCAGGATCAGTTGCTCGAAGTATTCCGGGGCGCAGATGTTGAAGGTCACCGGTTGCGCCATCGGATCGAAAGTCGGGGCGCCGGCGTGGCAGAGGTTGATGCTTTCGAGGATTTTCTGCACATGGCCGTACATGCTGCTGGCCTTGTAGGTCGGGCGCATGCCGGTGCGGGTGTTGACGAACAAATCGTCTTCGAAGCTGGTGCGCAGTTTTTTCAGGCAGTAACTGACGGTGGACTGGCTGACGAACAGCGCCTCCGACACGTCGGTGACGCTGCTTTGCTCATACACGGCGACAAACACCATGAGATCCTGCATGTCGAGCTTTCTAAGCAAGTTACTGTTCAGCATCCGTTCTGTCTCGCTGTGCTCCTTGCGCCGAATCCGCGCAAACGTGTGCGCATGATCGTAACGGAACGATGGTGCCAGGAGAAAGCCCTGTAGGACTTTTCACGGTCAGTTGTGGGACAGAAAGTTTTAGTAACACGACGTACACAATCAAACCCGGAAAAGGTGGCCAGAAGCCTTTATCCAGACGGGTCGGCCTGCCATTCGCGGGATCAGCCCATGTGTCGGGCGTAATGCCGTGGGTTGAAACGCAGCACCATCAGCAGCATGAGCGCCATCACAGCCGTCAGTGACCACCAGGCCCACTCGAAGCTGCCCAGTCGATCGCGAACTACGCCGGCCATCAGCGGCGACAGCCCGGCAATCAGGTAACCGATACCTTGTACGAATGCGGTCAGCCCGCCGGCACGTTGCGGTTCGTCGAGGTGATCGAGGGACACGATCAGGCTCATCGGGAACAGTCCGCCGATGCCCAGCCCGAGCAGGCAGGGCCACAGCAGGCTCAGGAGCTGCGGGCTGAGGATCAGCCCCAGAAATCCGGCGATGATCAGGCCGAGCAGGGCGCCAAGCACCAGGCGTCGGTCACGGCTGCGATTGGCGATGGCGGGCACCACCAGCCCGGAAATCACCTCCATGGCCGTCAGAAAACCCAACATCAGGCCGGCGTTTTGTTCGCTCCAGCCCTTTTCCACGTAGTACGGCGCCAGCCAGGCGAGCACGCAGGTGTAGGACGCGGTGCCGAGACCGAAGAAGATCGCGAGCAGCCATGCGCGGGAATTCGTGAAGAAGGATTCTTTTCTGACGACGGTCCGAATGGTGTCCGGTGACGTGTCACGACTTGCCCACCAGACAGGAATGGCGAGCAGTGCCAAAAAAGCCCAGACCGCCAGCCCCGCCCGCCAGTTGCCGGTCTGCACCATCACCCACGGAGCGAACGAAGCGGCCAGCGCCGCGCCGCCCATGATCGAAGTGACGTAAAGGCCCATGCACAGCGCCACGTTGTCGGGAAACCGCGATTTGATCAGCGCGGGCATCAAGGCCTGGATCAGTGCAATGCCGATCCCGGCCAGCACGGCGCTGGCGATCAATCCGCCCGCCGAGTCGAGAAACAGTCGCGACAGCGTCGCCCCGCCAATGATCAGCAACGACAGCAGCACCGTGCGCTGTTCACCGAGGCGCTGGCTGACCGCCATGCCGAAAAACATCGCCAGCCCCATCGCCATCACCGGCAGCAGGGTCAGCAACGCTGCGAGACTGAAACTCAGCGCCATATCGCCGCGAATGGCCGAGAGCAAGGGCCCGACCGCCGCCATCGACGGGCGCAGGTTGAGGGCGACCAGGACGATGCCGAGCATCAGCCAGGCAGCGGGGCGGGCAGTGGCGCGAACGTTTTCCATCTTCAGACCTTTGAACCAGAGGCGGTCGATTAGGCGGGCAGGCGAGCGGGGCGGCAAATCAGAAAGTCGGGAGCGGTATCGAGAAATTCGATACGGCACCTCGTCGCCCGCGACTGAACCACAGCTGAACCATTCTCAAATACTCCGAAAGTTTCATGGTTATTTCATGGGCCAACTAATCGTTGGCTTCTTTTTCACAAAAAATTGATGGTTGCCTGCTTAAAGTTTGTGTTGTCTGAGTCAATGAAATTTTCACAATTGACGACGGCACTTCTTTCAAGGAAATAGCCCCTCGCCATGTTCAAGTTAAAAGCCGTGCGCCCGGAATGGGTGACGTTGTTTGCCAGCGCCTTTCTTTTGGCGGGATTCAATTTCGTTCTCTGGCAACACCTGTTCGATATCACCGCTGCGGACGGCAAAGGCATTGCCATGCGCATTGCGTTCGGGGTGATGATCTTCGCGGCGTATAACATCGTGCTGACGTTGCTGGCGTTTCGACCCGTGTTGAAACCCGTGTTGACGTTGTTGTTTATGGTCAGCGCCGGCGTGGCTTATTTCATGAGCCAATACGGTGTAATGATCGATGCCGGCATGTTTCGCAACTTTGCCGAAACCAATGCCACTGAAGTGCGCGATCTGCTGTCTTTGAAGTTGTTCGCTTATATCGTTTTTCTGGGTGTCTTGCCGTCCTGGTTGTTGTGGAAAGTTCCAGTCAACTATCGTCGCTGGCATCGCGAGTTATTAAGTAAAGTTGTGGTAAGTGTCGCGTTGGTCGCGGTCATTGGCGGCGTCGCGCTGGCCAATTATCAAGGGCTGTCGTCGCTGTTTCGCAATCACCACGAAATTCGCCTGATGCTGGTGCCGAGCAACTACATCGGCGCCTCGGCCGGTTATCTGCGTGAGCAGGTGGCTTCGGCGCAGCAACCGTTCGTCACGATTGGCGATGACGCCCAGCGCAACGTCGCCGTGCAGAATCATCCGCGCAAATCCCTGACGGTGCTGGTGGTGGGGGAAAGTGCCCGGGCGGAAAACTTCGGGATTCTCGGATATGACCGCGACACCACGCCGAAACTGGACAAGGAAGCCGGCCTGATCGCCTTCACCGACGTGCATTCCTGCGGCACGGAAACCGCCGTGTCGGTGCCGTGCATGTTCTCCAACATGGGCCGCAAGGATTACGACGCCAGCAAGGCGAAGAATGAGGAAGGGCTGCTGGACGTACTGAAACGTGCCGGGATCGACGTGATCTGGCGCGACAACCAGTCCGGCTGCAAGGGCACCTGCGATCGCGTCACCCTGCAGGACGTCAGCAATCTGAAAGACCCGGCGCTGTGCGCCAACAGCGAGTGCCGCGACGAAATCCTGTTGCAGGGCCTGCAAAGCTTCATCGATCACCTGGACAAGGACACCGTGCTGGTCCTGCATCAGATGGGCAGCCACGGCCCGGAATACTTCAAACGCTATCCGAAGGAATACGAACGCTTCACCCCGGTGTGTGAAAGCAATGCGCTGAACAATTGCAGCCGCGAGAGCATCGTCAACGGCTACGACAACACGCTGGTGTACACCGACCATGTGCTGTCGAGCCTGATCGATGTGCTGCGCAGCAATCAGGACAAGGTCGATACCGCCATGCTGTACCTGTCCGATCACGGCGAATCCCTGGGCGAGTACAACCTGTTCCTCCACGGCACGCCGTACATGCTGGCGCCGGAGCAGCAGAAACACGTGGCGATGCTGGCGTGGTTCTCCGACAGCTATCAGAAGTCCTACTCGGTCGACACTCATTGCCTGCAAATGAGCCGCGACAAGCCGCTGAGCCAGGACAACCTGTTCCACTCGATGCTCGGTCTGCTGGAAGTGCAGAGCAAGGTCTACCAGCCGGATCTGGACATGTTTGCCGGCTGCCGGGGCGCTGTGATCGACGGGGTGTTGGCCAAGGACTGAGCCGGCAGACTCACTCTGTAAGACTATTCTTTCCCTCAGGCAGGAGATTTCATCAAGCTCTTGCCCTGTAAAGGCGCGGAAAGCGCCGGTGGCGATATATACTGCGCGCCATTCTTGAAGGGAGAGCCGTGTGGCCATCGATATTCACTGGATTCGCGACAACGATAGCCTCGCGCAGTTTTGCGCCGAGTGGCAGCAGCTGCCGTTCGTTGCCCTCGACACCGAATTCATGCGGGTCGACACCTTCTACCCGATTGCCGGCCTGTTGCAGGTCGGCGACGGCAAACGCGCCTACCTGATCGACCCGCTGACCATCAACGCCTGGCAACCCTTGGCCGCGTTGCTGGAAAACCCGGCGGTGCTCAAAGTCCTGCACGCCTGCAGCGAAGACCTCGAAGTCCTGCTGCGCCTGACCGGCAGCCTGCCGGCGCCGCTGTTCGACACCCAACTGGCCGCTGCCTACCTGAACCTCGGGTTCTCGATGGGTTATTCGCGTCTGGTGCAGGAAGTGCTCGGCATCGAACTGCCGAAGGGCGAAACCCGTTCCGACTGGTTGCAGCGTCCGTTGTCCGACACGCAAATCAGCTATGCCGCCGAAGACGCCGTGCATCTGGCGGAGGTTTTCGTACAACTGCGTCCGAAACTGTCTGACGACAAATTCGCCTGGGTACTGGAGGATGGCGCCGAACTGGTCGCCAACCTGCGCCGCGAGACCGATCCGTACGAGGTGTATCGTGAGGCCAAACTGGCGTGGAAACTGTCCCGCGCCCAACTGGCCGTGCTGCGTGAGCTGTGCGCCTGGCGTGAACGCGAGGCCCGCGCCCGCGACCTGCCGCGCAACCGCATCGTGCGTGAGCACTCGCTGTGGCCGCTGGCCCGGACCCAACCGGACAACCTCAGCGCGCTGGGCAAGATCGAAGACATGCACCCGCGTACCGTGCGTCAGGACGGCGAGTTTCTGCTTGATCTGATCAAGCGCTCTGGCAGTGTGGGGCCTGATCAATGGCCGCCAGCCGTGCCGGAGCCGTTGCCGATCGAAGCCGCTGCGCTGATCAAACAGCTGCGGGCTCTCGGTCAGGCCGAAGCTGAACGTCTGGGCATCGCGCCGGAACTGATGCTGCGCAAGAAAACCCTCGAAGCGCTGGTCAAAAGCGGCTTCCCCGAGGGCCCTTACCAATTGCCTGATTCGCTGCGTGGCTGGCGCCGCGAATTGATGGGCCAGAAGCTGCTCGACAGCCTGGCCACCGCCGGAGAACAGCCTTGAAACGTATTTGTTCCATTTATCAAAGTTCGAAGAAAAGCGGCATGTACCTTTACGTGCTCAAGAGCGATGCGCTGGAGCGCGTGCCGGAAGGTCTGATGGCGGCGTTCGGCAAGGCCAAGCATTCCTTCGATCTGGTGTTGACCCCCGAGCGCAAGCTGGCCAGTGAAGACATCGCCGTGGTCCTGGAAAACCTCGAAAAGCAGGGCTATCACCTGCAAATGCCACCGGCCGAGGAAGAGTACATCGAGCACTTGCCCGAAGAGTTGCTGCGACGCAACGACCCGGTCTGATCCGCGAGGCCCTGTCCTGGGCCTCTTGTAACCCCTGGAACGGTTTTTACGGCGACGGCTGCCACGAAGTGGACGGCCGCCTGCACGGTTTGCGAAAGGTTTGAAGATGCGCGTTCTGATTGCTGAACACGACCACGCGATATACGCCCGACTGCTGCGTCAGGCGGCCCCGGAGCTTGAAGTGCTGACCAGCGGCGACTCCGCCGAACTGGCCCGTCAGGCCGTCGATTGCCCGGTGTGGCTGGGCCAGCCGGATCTGCTGGCGACCCTGCTGCGTCAGGGCCACCAGCCACAATGGCTGCAATCGACCTGGGCGGGCATCACGCCGCTGCTGGCCGACGGCCTGCGTCGGGATTACCGCCTGACCCGGGCGGTCGGCATTTTCGGTCAGGTGATGGCCGAGTACGTGCTGACCTACATGCTCGGCCACGAGCGCGAAGTACTGGCGCGGTTGGTCAGTCAGGTCGAGCGCAAGTGGGACAACCGAACCGGCCAGAGTCTGGTCGGGCGCAAGGTGCTGATCGTCGGCACCGGTGACATCGGCCAGAGCGTGGCCCAGTTCCTGCTGCCGTTCGGCGTCGAGTTGTACGGCATCGCCAGTAGCGCCCGCGAGCAGGCGCCGTTTGTCGAAGTCGGTTCGATGGCGGATTTGCCGCGTCTGGTGGGCGAAGCGGATTACGTGGTCAACCTGCTGCCCAACACCGAGCACACCCACGATATCTACGACGCTGCGCTGTTCAAGCAATTCAAGCCGACCGGTTTGTTCATCAATGCCGGGCGCGGTGTGGCGGTGGTCGATGCGGATCTGGTCGAAGCGTTGAAGGAAGGCCATCTGGCCGGCGCGGTGATCGACGTCTGCCGTCAGGAACCGCTGCCGCAACGGCATCCGTTCTGGACCGCATGGGGCTTGCTGCTGACCGGGCACAGCTCGGCGCCGACCTCGCCGCCGATGATGGTGCAGTTGTTTCTGGATAACTTGCGGGCGTATCAGGCGGGAGAGGCGTTGCGCGGGGAAGTGGATTTCGCACGCGGTTACTGAGTCCAGAGAGATCGTTCCCACGCTCCGCGTGGGAACGCCTCAAGGGACGCTCCGCGTCCAGTGACGCGGAGCGTCACGGGCTGCATTCCCACGCGGAGCGTGGGAACGATCAAGCGGGGCTTAGAGGGTGAAGTCGCCTTCAGCCGCCAGTTCGCTCAGCGGACGACGCGGGCTCGGCGTTTCCCGTGCTTGCAGGTAATCCGCCAGGGTTGCCTTGTCACCCAGCTTGCCCACCGCAACGGCGGCGTGCAGCGCATAACCCTCCGGAATGTTCAGCTCCTTGCGGGTCAGCTCCTGATCGAAGCCGGCCATGCCGTGGGTGTGCCAGCCGCTCAGGCTTGCTTGCAGCGCCAGATGACCCCACGCGGAACCGGTGTCGAAGGTGTGCCACAGCGCCGGCGTTTCCTCGGTCGCACCCGGTGCGGTGAAGGTGGTTTTCGAAATTACGATCACCAGCGCCGAAGCGTGTTGTGCCCAGCTGCGGTTGAATTCATTGAGCAGGCCCAGGTAACGCTCCCAGTTCGGGGTGTCGCGACGGGCGTAGAGAAAACGCCACGGCTGCGAGTTGTACGCCGACGGCGCCCAGCGCGCGGCTTCGAAGAAGCTCAGCAGGGTTTCTTCGGAAATCGCTTCGCCGGTGAAGGCGCGGGGCGACCAGCGATCGGTGAACTGCGGGTGAATGGCGTATTCGGCAACGCGAGGGTTGGCACTCATCGAGAGATTCCTTGCTACGTTTGAGGACAGGTTGGAAGCGAAACCCGGCGGGATCAGTTGGGCTGAACGATGGGGTCGTGGCGCAAGCCTGCAGTTCACCGGACGCAACGCGGTCGAGCGTTTATGGCATCCGGTAAAAGCCTGGTGTGACCGGCAAAGCTACTTGGCCGCGCAAAAACTGACAAGCCCTGCACAACCGGCAGTCGCCAGCGCTTGGATCACGGGGCCTTGGGCACTAGACTGGCGGCCTTTTCACCACCTGATGTTGATGCTTGAGCCATGGCCGCCAAAGTCGAACCGTTCTGGATACGCAAAACCCTCGATCAACTCGATCACGAGGAATGGGAATCGCTGTGCGACGGTTGCGGCCTGTGCTGCCTGCAAAAGCTCGAGGATGAAGAAGACAACAGCGTCTATTACACGCGTATCGCCTGCAAACTGCTGGACCTGAAAACCTGCCAGTGCAGCGACTACCCGAACCGCATGAAGTTTGTCCCGGACTGCATCCAGCTCACCCCGGGCCAGGCCGAAGAATTCAAATGGCTGCCGCCGACCTGCGGTTATCGGCTGGTCAGCGAAGGCAAGGATCTGCCGCTGTGGCATCACCTGGTCTGCGGTGATCGCGACGCGGTGCACCACGAACGGATTTCCCAGTCCGGGCGCATGCTCGCCGAAGGCAGCGTGCCGGAAGACGACTGGGAAGATCACCTGATTTTCCGCGCAGGTTAACGATTGACCAAGGAGCAGGTATGGCGACGGGATTGCGCCGGGCGCTGATCGTCACGTTGCTGGCGCTGAGTGCGCCGGTGTGGGCGGCGAAGAAAGTCGATCTGGATTATCAGGTACGCCTGCTGCCGCAGAGCGATCAGGCCGAAGTACGCCTGACCCTCGCCAAAGGCGAGGCGGTGCGCAGCATGGATTTCGACCTCGGCGATGGCAGCCACTACAGCGATTTCAAGGCCGACGGCCAATGGCAACTGACGCCGGGCCAACACGCACGCGGCGTATGGCGCCCGACGGCGGACAAGGCCAGCCTGACCTACCGCGTACGCATCAGCCACGGCCGCAAGAACGGCAGCTTCGACACGCGCATGACCCCGACCTGGGCGTTGATGCGCGGCGATGAACTGGTGCCGCCGGCCAGGCTCGATCAGCAGGACGGCATCGAACTGGTCGCGCGTCTGCACTTCGAATTGCCCGACGGCTGGAAAAGCGTCGAAACTGCCTGGCCGCGCATCGGCAAGAACAAATTCCGCATCGACAATCCGTCACGCCTGTTCGACCGCCCGACCGGCTGGATGCTCGCCGGCCACCTTGGCAGCCGTCGCACCCGGCTGGGAGAGACCGAAGTCACCGTGGCCTCGCCGCAAGGGCAGGGCATGCGCCGGATGGACGTGCTGACGCTGCTGACGTTTGTCTGGCCGCAAGTGCAGGCGGTGTTTCCCCGTCATCCGAGCAAACTGTTGATCGTCGGTGCCAACGACCCGATGTGGCGCGGCAGCCTGGCGGCACGGGAGTCGATCTACCTCAACACGCGGTTGCCGCTGGTCAGCGAAAGCGGCAGCAGCGCACTGGTGCGCGAGCTGGCGCAGGTGTTTGGACGGATCAACGACGAGCAGCGCAGCGACTGGATCAGCGAGGGGGTTGCCGAGTATTACGCGATCGAACTGGTGCGCCGTGCCGGGGGGATGAGCGACGAGCGCTATCAGGCGTTACAGGCGAAACTGGCCAAGGACAGCCAGAAGGTTACGACCCTGCGCGGCGAGCAGATCAGCCCGGCGCAGCTGTCGAAAGCGGTGCTGTTGTTACAGGAACTGGACGGCGAGATTCGCCTTAAGACCCGCAACAAGCGCTCGCTGGATGACGTGCTGCGCGGGGCGATGCACTTGGGGACGGTGGATACCAAAGAGTTCGTGCAACTCGCCGAAAGCATTCTCGGCGAGTCGTCCAAAGTCCTTGATACCGGGTTGCTTCGGTAGCGGTCAGACCCCGGCTTTCGGCGATTTCACCGAGTCATTGCCGGTCACGGTGGCGGTTTTGGTCGCCGCCTCGGCATTGGCCTTGAGCTTGCTCAGCTCCTCACCGGCCCGCTCGATTTTCGCCCGCACGTTGTTCATGTCCTGACGGCTTTTCTCCAGCAGGCTTTTCACCGAGCTGTGGCCGGTGATGCCGCGGGCCATGGCCACGCCGCCAATCGCCACCTGAATCAACCCGAATACGCCGCCACGGCGCAGGCCCTTGCCGACCATGATCACGCCGCCGGCCAGCGAGCCGATGCGCTCCCAGCCTTCGACGTTCTGCTCGGAACGGCTTTGGAACGGGGTGGATTCGATACGCTCGACGCGTTTGAGCTCGGTCATGATCTTTCTCCAGGCAATGAGTAATGGATAAACAAGCTGACTGCGCAGGCGGTCAGCTCGTTCCATCGGATGTGCGGCGTTTCAGCGGAATTTCGGCCCGGAACGGGTGTTCAGGCCTTTGGCCATGCGGTCGTAGAGCACGACGTTGACCGTGGCGGCGAGATTCATGCAGCCGGTGGTCGGGATGTACACGACGTCTTCGCACCAGTCGCGGATCTCTTGATCCAGCGAGCCGTCTTCGGGGCCGAAGATGTACAGGGCGCGATCCGGGTGGGTGTATTCCGGCAGCGGACGGGCGCCGTCTACCAGTTCCACGGCGACCGGGACGCAGTTGAGCGGCAGAATCTTTTTCAGGTCGTCGATGCCGATCAGCGGGATGTCGTAGTGCACGCGCTTGGTGTCGGTGACGAAATCGGCGGCGCGCTCATAGCGCTTGCCGGTATAGAACACGGTCGACACGCCGTAGCAGCCTGCGGCGCGCATCACCGAACCGACGTTTTCCGGTGATTTGGGGTTATACAAACCAATGCAGCTGTACCGTTTGTCTGCCACGAGCGGGGTGCCTTCGGGAAAAAGAGGGCGATTATACGGGGATTGGGTAAGGGCGGGCAGATTCAGGACAGATCGTTCCCACGCTCCGCGTGGGAATGCAGCCCGGGACGCTCTGCGTCCCATTCGAGAGCTGGAACGCGGAGCGTCCCTTGAGGCATTCCCACGCAGAGCGTGGGAACGATCAGAGTTGGGGGATCAGTCTTCTTTTTTCATCAGCCCGGCCAGCGCCGCAAACGGATTGTGCGTCGCCTTGGCGATTTTCGGCGTGCTCAGCGAGCCTTCGCCGAAGTACTGCTGGTCGGTGTAGCGCGAGTGCTCGTTGTCGTGGCAGTACAGGCACAGCAGTTCCCAGTTGGAACCGTCCTGCGGGTTGTTGTCGTGGTTGTGGTCGCGGTGGTGTACGGTCAGTTCGCTGAGGCGCTTGCCGGAAAACTCACGGGCGCAGCGGCCGCACACGTGCGGGTACATCTTCAGGGCCTTGTCGCGGTAGCCCATTTCCTTGTCGCGCTGGTTGTCGGCGAGGATGCGATCCAGCTTCGAAGTGTTGGTCGGGGTGGACGAACTCATGGGTTCACCTTTGTAAAAAGACTAATGACGGTTATGAGGCAAGTTTAGCTCAGCCCTTGAGCTTCTCGGCAATCCAGATCGTGTGGCGCGTGCCCTTGTTGCCGTGGGCGAAGACCTGGACTTCCTCGGCCTTGAAACCGGCCTTCTTCAATTTGTCGGAAAACTGCCGGTCGGCGCTGGCCGACCACACCGCCAGCACGCCTTTGGGGCGCATCGCCTGGGCGCACGCGGCCAGGCCTGCGGCGGAATACAGCCAGCTGTTGGCCTTCTGGGTCAGGCCTTCGGGCCCATTGTCGACGTCGAGCATGATCGCGTCGAAGCCGTTCGGCTCGCTTTGCAGCACCTTGGCCACGTCTTCCTGACGGATCACCGTGCGCGGATCGAGCAGCGGGCGTCCGGACTTTTCACCGAGCGGGCCGCGATTCCACTCGACCACACCGGGCACCAGCTCGGCGACCACCACTTCGGCGCTCTTGCCCAGATGCTTGAGTGCGGAGGCGAGGGTGAAGCCCATGCCCAGACCGCCGATCAGCACCCGCGAGTCCGGCCGGCCGGCGACCTTGCGGCACGGGATCTCGGCCAGCGCGTCTTCGGAACCGTGCATGCGGGTGTTCATCAATTGGCCGCCGTCGCCGCCCTGGATCTTGATGACGAAATCCTCGCCATACTCGAACAGGCACAGGGCGCCGCCGTTGTCAGGGATCGGCGTGGTGTCGAGCAGAACGAAACGTTTCATGGAAATCTCTACAGGGGGGAAGGCAAGCCGGCGCGTTGGGAGTAGCCTGAAGGCAGACTTCAGGCCAACGGAGCCCTTGATGAAGCGCACCATTCTAACGGTCATTACCCTGGCCGCGCTCTCGATAACTGCCGTACAGGCGCAACAGACGATTCCCGTCAGCCCGACACCGCAACCGGGCTCGCCCGGCACGGCGACGCCAACCCCGTATCCGCAGATCAGCCCGGTGCCGATTCCCAAGGCCGGCCCCGGCAGTGGCGGCCCGCCGCTGGTGCCGATCGAAATGCCCAGCCCGCCGACCAAGGATCAGCCATTGCCGGGCCTGGAACAGAACGACAGCAAACCCAAATCCCCGGGAGGCTAGATCTGCTGGGCGGCGAGCTGGCCGTCAGCCATGCGCAGGCGTTTGGACAGGGAGACGGCGAGGGCGCGGATGATCTTGGCCGCAATCTTCGGTGCGTCGTTGAGCATTTTTTCCAGCGAATCCTTGCCGAGGTTGAGCAACTGACAATTGCTCGCCGCGACGCATGTTGCCGAGCGGCGCTCGCCGTCGAGCACGGCCATTTCACCGAACGCTCGGCCGCTGCGCAGGGTGGCCATGGTCACGACCTGGCCGTCGCCGCCGGTTTTCTGCACGGCCACCTGGCCGGTGTGGATGATGCACATGAAACTGCCGGCATCGCCTTCGCGAAAGATCGCTTCGCCTTCAGCCACGGTGCTGATGCTGAAGTAGCCCGAAGCGGCGGCAAAATCCGCCAGTTGCAATTGATCGAACAGGCCGCAGTCCATCAGCCAGTCGCGGATTTCGTTGTTCAGTAGAGTGGGTTCTGACATGTCGTGCGGTCTTTTTGTTGTGTCGGGTGGCAGGCTCGCCACCGGGGGCCGATCTGCTTATCGGCTCCCGGTGCCCGGAATTAAGACCTGACTGACCGGCGGAGTTCCTCAGGCAACGCCCAGAACCTTGAAAACAAATGCATATTCGAGCGCTACGTCACGTAATCCCTGATAACGCCCGCTCATGCCGCCGTGGCCGGCGCCCAGTTCGGTCTTGAGCAGCAAAGGATTGTCATCGGTCTTGGTCGCGCGCAATTTCGCCACCCACTTGGCCGCTTCCCAGTACTGCACGCGGCTGTCGTTGTAGCCGGCGATCACCAGCGTTGCGGGATACGCCTGCGCGGTGACGTTTTCGTACGGCGCATAGGCCTTGATCCGCTCGTAAACGTCCGGCTCTTCCGGATTGCCCCACTCGTCGTATTCGGTGACGGTCAGCGGCAGATCCGGGTCGAGCATGGTGTTGAGCACGTCGACGAAGGGCACTTCGGCAATCGCCACGCCGAACAGGTCCGGACGCTGGTTGAGCACTGCGCCGATCAGCAGTCCACCGGCGCTGCCACCACTGATCGCCAGTTGTGGTGCGGTGGTGATGCCGTTGAGGATCAGGAATTCGGCGCAGGCAATGAAGTCGCTGAAGGTGTTGTGCTTGTGCTCCTGCTTGCCGGCGCGGTACCAGGCTTCGCCCAGCTCGCCGCCGCCGCGCACGTGGGCGATGGCGAACGCCATGCCGCGATCCAGCAGGCTCAGGCGGGCGTGGGAGAACCACGGGTCGAGGCTCGAACCGTAGGCGCCGTAACCGTACAGGTACAGCGGCACCGCTTTGCCGACCATTTCGCGTTTCATCACCAGACTGATCGGCACCTGGGTGCCGTCCGGCGCAGTCGCCCACAGGCGTTGGCTGACGTAGGCGTCGGCGTCGAACGGGCCGAGCACCGGGGTTTCCTTGAGGACAGTCTGTTCGCCGGTGGCGAGGATCAGTTGCCGGACCTGAGCCGGACGATTCAGCGCTTCATAGCGCAGGCGAATGCGGTCGCTTTCGAATTCCAGGCTGTTTTGCACGTAGAGGCTGTAGGCCGCGTCCGGTAATTGCACGCGATAAGGCGCCAGACCGTGTGGGCGAACTTCGATGATCGGCAGGCCACCTTCGCGCAGGCTCAGGGTCAGGGCTTCGGCGTTGAGGGTCACGCCATCGAGCATCACCGAATCGCTGTGCGGAATCAGGTTCTGCCAGTCGGCTTCGCTCGGTGCGATGCCGGTGTCCGGCGCCTGATACAGGGCGAAGTTGATGCCGTCGCGGTTGGTGCGGATGAACCAGGTCCACTCGCCATCGAGCTTGCCGTGATCGACGTCGTATTCGTGATCCTCGACCCGTGGCGCCAGGCAAGTGAACGGCTGCTGCGGCTGATTGGCGTCCAGCGCCCAGACTTCACTGGTGGTCTTGCTGCCCAGGGACAACAGCAATTGCTGCTCGGAGCTGGCGCGGTAGCAATGCAGGAAGAAACGCCCGTCCGGCTCGTGGAAGACCTCTTCGGCGGCGGTGCCGTCCAGACGATAGCGGAACAGTTTGTGCGGACGATGGGTGTCGTCGAGCACGCCGAAGAACAGCGTGAGGCTGTCATTGGCCCAGGTCATGCTGCCGTCGCAGTCCTGGAATTCCAGTTCGCTGACACGTTCGCTGGATAATTCCTTCACGAACAGCGTGTAAATCTCGTCGCCCGAGGCATCGACACTGTAGGCCAGACGCTGGTGATCCGGGCTGATGCTGAAGGCACCGAGGGAGAAGAAGCCGCCGTTGGCCAGGGCGTTCGGGTCGAGCAGCAGTTGTTCGCGGCTTTCATCGAGGGTCAGGCTGTCGTCGGCCGGGCGCGGGCAGCGGTAGTGACGGGCGTATTCGTCACCCGCTGTGGTGCGGGTGTAATACAGATACGGGCCCCATGGCGAGGGGAGGGACAGGTCGGTTTCGAGGATCCGGCCCTTGATCTCTTCGAACAGGGTTTCACGCAGTTCGGCCTGATCGGCGGTCTGCTCCTGCTGATAGTCGTTTTCAGCCTTGAGGTAGTCGAGCACCGCGTCGGTGTCGCGTTCCTGCAGCCAGGCGTACGGGTCGTGACCGGCGGCCTTGTGGGCAATCGGGGCGCTGCTGACGTTGGCGGATACGGGCATGGAAAGCTCTCGGACATGACAAATAAGGGCCGCACGGACGGCGGGGAAGCCTGACGTGCGAAAAGTCGTTACTATAAGCGCCTCTGTGCGACACGCGTAGCGTGTCTTCAAGACTTCGAGGTGGATGGTCATCTTGAAGGGCTGTTTGATTACAGCCAAGGCTGGAGTACCCAATCTCCGGAATAACAATCCATCAAAGAAGTCCACTGCCTTCAAGGACTTACCGTTGCGGCGGGGCATGCCCACAGTCGATCAGCATTCGACACTATCGACTGGGAAAGGATCTTTTTCTTTCTAGAATGCATCTTCAATTTTTGGTTCTCACAGAACTCCACCCCAGCGGGAAAGAATCCCCGCAAGGGTTTTCTCCTGCTTCTGAAACAGGAGGAAACGCTTTTCTGAGCATGCTGACTTTGTCAGTTCTTGCTTATCCCTCTGAAGACTCGAGCGAAAGCTCTGTCGGTCATTGTCCATCTGGCTTGCTCGCAAGTTGGCAGCGGACTCGTTGTGCGACCAACGATAGCCTAGGAAAACATGCGTCATTGGCAACGATGAGGTGTGAAGCTTTTCTAACAACGTAGCCCCTGAAAAGGTCTGCAGCCACCGTGAGGGGATGTGGAGATGCTCGGAGCTGAACCGGGTTGAGGCGCTAGGCTGGTTGGTATGGGCAACATATGTGAACTGCTGATAAACGTCGTAATTATAAACAAGCCAAAACAGCTGTCAGGCTTGAGCCAAAAGGCAAAGTGATCGGATATCTCTGTAGAGGCTGGAGATACGTCGTCATCAGGATCACCGGCGAAAAGGCAGGCCCTAAACCAATCGTGTGACAGGCAGGGAACGTGGTAAGCCCGTATGGCTGCCTTCGGGCAGGTGAACCGCAAGGGGATCTGTTGGCTGTGCGGGTATGGGATCGCAGAGAAAGCGAAAGCCTATCTGTAATGGATCGGATAGGGGTTGAAACATCACCCCACGGGAAACCGTGCAGACTTCTGCGTGGTCTTTCGTCGCATGAACTCTGACTGAGTCTGTCTCAATAATTTCAGAAACCTGCGGTTGAGGTTTCCCATTAATCCAGCCCTGACGGGACGTCCATTCCCGTCAGGGGATGCGTACGTCTTCAGCTCAGGCAACTTGAGAGGAAGGCAGCATGAAAGTACACAGCCCTACGGCCGTGTCTGCGCCTTCCGGCGCTCCGCAACAATGGCATGACATCGATTGGTGGCGTGTTCAGCGGAATGTCCGGGCGATGCAGTTACGGATTGCGAAGGCTTGTCGGGAAGGCAATTGGCGCAGGGTTAATTCCCTGCAACGAATGCTGACCCGCTCTCGTTCGGCCAGATATTTGGCCGTTCGGCGAGTCACTGAAAACCAGGGCAAGCGCACGGCTGGAGTCGACCGCGTGCTCTGGGATACACCCGATGCCAAATGGAAAGCGGCAAACGGGTTGAAGCGCCACGGATACAAACCACGGCCTTTAAGGCGTGTGTTCATTCCGAAGTCAAACGGGAAGGAGCGCCCACTGGGCATTCCGACCATGACTGACAGGGCCATGCAGGCGTTGTATCTACTGGCTCTGGCGCCCATTGCAGAAACCACCGGAGATCCGAACAGCTACGGCTTCAGGATCGAGCGCTCTACCGCGGACGCGATGGGACAGCTGTTCATCTGCTTATCCAAGAAGGTCTCGGCCGAATGGGTACTGGAGGCGGACATCAAAGGTTGCTTTGACCACATCAACCATGACTGGCTGATCGCCAATGTCCCTACGGACAAAATGATTCTCCGGAAATGGCTAAAGGCTGGAGTGATTCATAAAGGCCAACTTCTGGCAACGGATGCCGGTACGCCACAAGGCGGGATCATCTCGCCGACCTTGGCAAATTTGGTGCTGGACGGGCTGGAATCACAACTCAAGCAACATTTGGGTGTGACGAAGGCCAAGAAACTGAAAATCAATGTGGTGCGCTATGCGGATGACTTTGTGATTACCGGAAACTCGAAAGAGATGCTGGAAAGCGAAATCAAACCTTGGGTGGAGCAATTCCTCGCCGTGCGGGGGTTGCAGCTGTCACTCGAGAAAACCCGCGTGGTCCACATTGACGAAGGCTTTGACTTTCTGGGATGGAATTTCCGCAAGTACGAGGGAAAGCTCCTGATCAAGCCAAGCAAGAAAAACGTGAAATCGTTCTATCGCAAGGTGAAGGACGTCATCAGTACCAACAAAACGGCAAAGCAAGAGGATCTAATCCAACGGCTGAATCCGATACTGCGTGGCTGGGCGATGTACCACCAGCCAGTGGTTGCCAAGAAGGCGTTTAGCAGAATGGATAACTCTGTTTTCCATGCTCTTTGGCGTTGGGCGAAAAGGCGACACCCAAATAAATCGTTGGAATGGGTCAGGAGAGGTTATTTCCAACCCCATGAAGGCAGAAGTTGGGTATTCGCCACCACGGCGATGAGGACGGACGGGACGAAAGCAATAGCTCCTCTGTACTCAATAGTGAGCACTGCGATCGAGCGGCATAGAAAGGTGAGCGGGGAATACAACCCCTTCGATCCTTCCATGGAGGAAATGGGAGAGAAATTGCGAATGGTGCGAATGCTTAAAAAGCTGAAGTATCGGAAACAGATCGTAAGTCTTTTTCAAAGCCAAAAAGGTCTATGTCCGCTGTGCAATCAGCCGATTACCAAGGAAAGCGGGTGGCACGACCATCATGTAATCCACCGCTCCCAAGGCGGTGGAGACACCTTGGATAACCGAGTACTATTGCATCCAGTTTGTCATCAGCAGCTACACAGCCGTGGATTGACAGTAAACAAGCCGGCCCCAACCGGGGCTTTTTAAAGACTTGAGCCGTATGCGTTGAAAGGCGCACGTACGGTTCTTAGGGGGAGGCAGACCAGTAATGGTCTGTCTCTACCCGACTTGCCTGCCTTGCCATGGACACCATGACCGAGAACGACTATCTGATCGCCTGGGGCCTTTACGCCTTTGCCGCCGTGGGCTGCCTGTTGGTGTGGATGCGCATGACCCGCTGGATGTGGCGCTGGCTGCGCGAGCCGCTGCGTGTATTGATGGCGGTGTTGCTGTTCAGCCCGACCATCATTGACCCGGTGAAGGAAAAATTCGCCCCGGCCATCGCCATCACGGCGCTGGATCTGGCGTTCAAGGTCGGCAACAACGCCTGGCGCGCGATTTCCGAATTGCTCATGTACGCCATGATCGCGTTCGGCCTGTACCTGATTTTCGTGCTGATCCGCCTGCCGATCGAGCGCGCCTCCAAGGCCCGCAAGGAACAGGCTGAAGCCGCCCGCGCAGCGGCCCGGGCCGATGACGAGCGGGACGCCGATCAACCGTTCGGCGGCGCCGGCGATGACCGCTATGGTCGCCCGCCGGTGCCAAGCAATCCGCAGCGCATGCGGGTCGAGCCGCGTCTGTAATCACGAGAGTCCGCACATGTGTGAATTACTGGGCATGAGTGCCAACGTGCCGACCGACATCGTGTTCAGCTTCACCGGGCTGATGCAGCGCGGTGGTCGCACCGGCCCGCACCGCGACGGCTGGGGGATCGGTTTCTATGAAGGTCGTGGGCTGCGCCTGTTCCAGGACCCAGCGGCCAGCAGCGAATCGGAAGTGGCGAATCTGGTGCAGCGCTATCCGATCAAGAGTGAAGTGGTCATCGGTCATATCCGCCAGGCCAACGTCGGCAAGGTCTGCCTGTCCAACACCCACCCGTTCGTCCGTGAATTGTGGGGCCGCAACTGGTGCTTCGCGCACAATGGCCAGCTCGCCGATTTCTCCCCGATCAAGAGTTTCTACCGCCCGGTCGGCGATACCGACAGTGAAGCGGCGTTCTGCGATTTGCTCAACCGCGTACGTGCAGCGTTTCCGGAACCGGTCGATATAGAAGTGCTGCTGCCGGATCTGGTCGCGGCCTGCGCCGAATATCGCAGCAAAGGCGTGTTCAACTGCCTGCTCAGCGACGGCGACTGGCTGTTCTGCTATTGCTCGACCAAACTGGCGCAGATCACCCGACGCGCACCGTTCGGCCCGGCGCGGCTCAAGGACGTCGATGTGATCGTCGATTTCCAGGCCGAAACCACGCCCAACGACGTGGTCACGGTGATTGCCACCGAACCCTTGACCGAAAACGAAACCTGGACCCGCTACGAACCGGGCCAATGGAGCCTGTGGCGACGCGGCGAATGCGTCAGCCAAGGCACGACCGAATAAGGATTGCACCCCCATGTTGCTCAGTTATCTACGGCTGGTGTTGTTTGCGGCGGGCCTGTTGATCGGTGTCCAGGTGCCGGGCTTCATCAACGATTACGCCAAGCGGGTCGAAGCACACCTGATCGAGGCGCAGACCGGTCTGCGCGGCTTCCAGGGCACCGCCGAGCAGTTCTTCAAAGGTGATATCCAGGCGCTGGTCGCCCATTACCGTGCCAGCGAAGACCCGGTGTTTCGCAGCGATGCCGACAGCTTGAGCACCTTGCTCAACCGTCAGTTGGCGCTGGACAAGCAATTCCAGGCGATGCAGGGCCCGTGGTACATCCGCTTCCTGCAAGTGGTGCTGGCCGCCGACCCGGACATCCGCAAGGAAACCTGGAACGGCTACAGCTACCAGATCCTGCTGACGCCGGAAGCGATGATCTGGGGGATGAGCGGCGCGCTGCTGTTGTCGTTCGGTCTTGAATGCCTGTTCCGTCTGATCGACTGGGTGGTGCTGGGCGGCAAGCGCCTGCGCCAGAGCCGGCCGATCGAAGACCGGGATGTGCGCGGGCTCTGAGCCTCAACGGATACTCCGCGCTGGGCTTGCGAGGGACGCGGAGCGTCCCGGGCTGCATTCCCACGCAGAGCGTGGGAACGATCAAGGGGCGAGCACGACGTAGTTCTCGCCCACCTTGCGCGCATACCCCTCCAGCACCTGCTGACACAGCGTCACAATCTCCTCGACCCATTCCACACCCACCCGCCACGACACCACCACCTGCAAATTCGGCGGACGCTGTTCGATGTCGAGCAGGGTCAGTTCCCCCCGCGCCAGTTCCTCGGCCACCAGCACCGGCGGTAACGCGCCAATGCCGAACCCGTCGCGCAACAGTCGGGTGATCGCCGACACCGAATTCACACAGTTCAACCGTGGCGCCAGCACGCCCTGGGCCTGCATCAACGCCAGGATGTCCTGATGCGGCCGTGAGTTTTTCGAGTAGGTGATGATCCGTTCCTGCGCCAGGTCGGCGAGGCTTTGGTAGTCGCGGTTGTAGATCGAATTGCTGGCGACGATCCAGCCGATGGGGTGGCTGGCCAGCTCCAGGCTGCGCACGCTTTCCTGGCGCACCAGATCGGTTTGCAGGATCAGATCGAGAAAGCCTTTTTGCAGCTGATCGCAGAGGTTCAGCGAGGTATCCGCCACCAGCTCGATTTCCACCCGTGGGTACAGATCGGTCATCTGCGCCACCAGCGGGCTGAGCCAGGTGTGAATCACCGTGTCCATCACCCCGATCCGTACCCGGCCGACCTTGCTCGATCGGGTCTCGATCGACTGCTTCAGCGCCTGCATCGTGTCGAGCATCTGCTCGGCATAGTCCAGCACTTTCAAACCTTCGGGCGTCAGGCTGACGCCGCGTGAATCACGCAGGAACAGCTTCACCCCGAGCTCGCCTTCGAGCACCGCGATCCGGCTGGAAATCGAGGCCTGGGTGGTGAACAGCTTGTCGGCGGTCAGGCGAAAACTTTTCAGCCGGGCGACCCAGACGAAGGTTTCGAGAAACTTCAGGTTCATGGCAACAAATTTTTCTTATGTCTTGGGCGGGTTTTTATTCGTTGGACGCGACCGGGTGACGCACCCAAGAATCGACGCATCCGGTTCCCACGATAGGCGTCGTCGGAGCTTCGAACAAGACCAATAAAAGCCTGCGGAGACATGCCATGAGTGCGCCCGACACCCTCAACCTCCCCAAGACTGCGGCCCGTCCCGGCCCGTTCGACTGGTATCGAAACATCAATCAGCAAGAGCGCCGGACCTTCTGGAGCTGCAAGATCGGCTACGGTCTGGACGGCATGGACACCCAGATGCTCAGCTTCGTGGTGCCGACCCTGATCGCGATGTGGGGCATCACCACCGGCGAGGCCGGCCTGATCCACACCAGCACCCTGATCGCTTCGGCCATCGGCGGCTGGGTGGCGGGGATTCTCTCTGACCGCATCGGCCGCGTGCGCACCCTGCAATTGACGGTGCTGTGGTTCGCCTTCTTCACTTTCCTTTGCGGCTTCGCCCAGAACTACGAACAGCTGCTGATCGCCCGCACCCTGATGGGCTTCGGTTTCGGTGGTGAATGGACCGCCGGCGCCGTGCTGATCGGTGAAGTGATCCGCGCCAAGGATCGCGGCAAAGCGGTGGGCATGGTGCAATCCGGCTGGGCCTTGGGTTGGGGCCTGACGGCGATTCTGTATGCGCTGCTGTTCTCAGTGCTGCCACCGGAAGACGCCTGGCGCGCACTGTTCATCCTCGGCATCGTGCCGGCGGTGTTCGTGATTTTCGTCCGCCGTCTGGTGAAAGATCCGGAGATCTACCGCGAAGCCAAAGCCAAGCAAACTCCGGACAGCCCTTCGAAGTTCTACGAGATCTTCGCCCCCGGCATGCTCTTCACCACGATCCGCTCCTCATTGCTGACCACCGGCGCCCTCGGCGGTTACTACGCGATCACCTCCTGGCTGCCGACTTTTCTGAAGAACGAACGCGGCTTGAGCGTACTCGGCACCGGCGGTTATCTGGCGATGGTGATCATCGGTTCCTACGTCGGTTATGTGATCAGCGCCTATTTGACCGACCTGTTGGGTCGCAAGAAGAACTTCATCCTGTTCGCGGTCGGCTCGTTCACCATCGTTCTGCTCTACACCCAATTGCCGGTCAGCAACGGCGTGATGCTGTGGCTGGGTTTCCCGCTGGGCTTCTTCGCCTCGGGGATTTTCAGTGGCATGGGCGCGTTTCTCACCGAGTTGTTTCCAACCCGGATTCGCGGCTCGGGGCAGGGCTTCTGCTACAACATCGGCCGGGCGCTGGCAGCATTGTTCCCGCTGCTGATCGGGCTGCTCAGCCAGAAAGTACCGCTGAGCGTAGGCATCGGTGCCTTTGCGGCAGTGTCCTACGGGGTGGTGATCCTCGCGGCGTTGAGCCTGCCGGAAACCCGTGGCAAGCAACTGGACGCGCAGTAACTGATAACCTGCGACAACGCCCTACGATAAAAAAAGACAAAAGCTACAGGAGTGTTCACCGTGAGCCGCCTGCTATTGAACTGTGACATCGGCGAGAGCTTCGGCAGCTGGACCATGGGTCTGGACGCGGAAGTCATGCCCTTCATCGATTGCGCCAACATTGCCTGCGGTTTTCACGCCGGCGACCCGGGCATCATGCGCAAGACCGTCAGCCTGGCCCTGAGCCACGGCGTGCAGATCGGCGCGCATCCGGCCTATCAGGATCTGGTCGGGTTCGGCCGCCGCTCCATGGCTTACACCGCCCAGGAACTGCAAGACATCCTGCATTACCAGATCGGCGCCCTCGACGGCATTTGCCGTGCCCAGGGTGGCAAAGTCAGTTACGTCAAACCCCACGGCGCGATGTACAACGACATGATGGCCAACCCGGCGCAACTGCGGGCCGTGATCCAGGCTGTCGCGGCTTACGACCGCAGTTTGCCGCTGATGCTGATGGCCACCCGCGACAACACGGCAGCCCAGCAACTCGGTGACGAATACGGCGTGACCCTGTGGTTCGAAGCCTTCGCCGATCGCGCCTACGACAGCGCCGGCCGACTGGTTTCGCGACAACTCCCCGGCGCGGTGCATCACGATTCCGAAACCATCATCGGGCAAGCGCTGACTATCGCCCGTGGCGACAACCTCACCGCCAGCGACGGCAGCGTGCTGCACCTGCAAGCCAACACGCTGTGCGTGCACGGTGACAACGCCAGTTCAGTGGCAGCCGTGCAGCGCATTCGTCAGGCCCTGAACGAGCAGAGCGCGCCATGAATCCGCGGGTGGAAGTGGTAGCGCTGGATTGCCTGATGCTGCGCCTGTTCGATGAAATCGCCGAAGCCAACATGCCGTGGATGCTTGCCGCCAGCGAGCGGTTGCGCACGGTGTTCGGCGCACATCTGATCGATCTGGTGCCGTCGTACACCACGTTGATGGTGCATTACGACCTGACCGAATTGAATCCGGGTCAGGCTCGGGAATTGATCGCCGAAGCCTTGATCGACCTGTCGCCGAATGCGCGCACGGGCGGCCAGTGTCATGTGTTGCCGGTGTGGTACGACCTTAGCGTCGGACCGGAATTGAGCCTGCTGTCGCAACGCAGCGGTTTGTCGGTGGAAGAAGTGATCCGCCGTCACAGCGCTCGGGAATACCAGGTGTTCGCCCTTGGCTTTGCGCCGGGGTTTGCCTTCATGGGGCTGGTGGAAGAAGTCCTGGCAGCACCGCGTCTTAATACGCCACGAAAGAAAGTCGCCGCCGGCAGCGTCGGCATCGCCGAGCGGCAGACAGCGGCGTATCCGGTGGTGTCTCCCGGTGGCTGGAACCTGATCGGCCGCACGCCGGCAAAACTTTTCGACCGTGAACGCGATGGCTACAGCCTCATGCAGCCCGGCGATACCGTGCGTTTCGAAGCGGTGAGCCATGCCGAATTCATCCGCCTCGGCGGTGACGACACGCCTCTGGAGGCCCTCGCATGAGCCGACTGACGATTGAAGCGAGCACACCGCTGTGCCTGTTGCAGGACGCCGGGCGGTTCGGCGTGCGCCATCTGGGCGCGACCCAGGGCGGCGCGGCGGACTGGCGGTCGATGGCCTGGGCCAACTGGCTGCTGGGCAATGATCTGGACTTGCCGGTGATTGAAATCACCCTCGGCGGGTTCACGGTAGCGGCTGAAGAAGATTGCCTGCTGGCATTGACGGGTGCCGATCTTGGCGCGCAGATCGACGGTGAAGCGCTGGCGCCGTGGCGCAGTTTCAAACTGCGCAAAGGGCAGACCTTGAAGTTCACCCAGCCGTTGCTCGGGGCGCGGGCCTATCTGGCGGCCCCCGGTGGTTTCAACGCGCCGAAAGTGCTGGGCAGCAGTGCCACGGTGGTACGCGAGGAGCTCGGTGGCCTCGATGGTTTTGGCTTGCCGTTGGCCAAGGGCGCTTCGCTGGGTTATCAGGGCGACACCCTATTGGTGCGTGAGGTCCCGGCGGAGCATCGACCGGATCTGCACCTCGACGCGCCGCTCGATCTGGTGTTGGGCGCGCAGATCGGTCAGTTCAGCGGGCAGAGCCTGTTTGATGCATTCAACAGCGCCTGGACGCTGGACAGTCGCGCCGATCGCATGGGTATTCGTCTGTTGGGCACGGCGTTGCAGTATCAGGGCAAGCCGATGATTTCCGAGGGCATCCCGCTGGGCGCGGTGCAGGTGCCACCGGACGGACAGCCGATCGTGTTGCTCAATGATCGGCAGACGATTGGCGGTTACCCGCGATTGGGAGCGTTGACGCCGTTGGCGCTGGCCCGCCTGGCGCAGTGTCTGCCGGGGGCGAAGGTCAGATTGCGCCCGGTGGTACAAGAAGTTGCACACCGGGAACACGTCGAGTACCTGAAGCGTTTTTGATTGTTTCCCCCGCCGCTGGCGGGGGAGCCATTGCGGATTACTTGGACAGAAACCGCATCCCTTCTTCCAGCCCGCGCAACGTCAGCGGATACATCTGGTCCTCGATCAAATCCCTCACGATATTGGTCGACGAGGTGTAGCCCCACGTATCTTTCGGGTACGGGTTGATCCAGATGAGCTTCTTGTACTTCTCCATGAAGCGCTGCATCCACACGTAACCCGGCTCTTCGTTCCAGTGCTCGACGCTACCGCCGGCCTGGGTGATTTCATAAGGCGCCATCGCGGCGTCGCCGATGAAAATCACTTTGTAGTCGGCGCCGTACTTGTGCAGCAGGTCCTGGGTCGACGTGCGCTCGGAGGTGCGGCGCATGTTGTTCTTCCACACCGATTCATAAATGAAGTTGTGGAAGTAGAAGTACTCCAGATGCTTGAACTCGGTCTTGCAGGCCGAGAACAGTTCCTCGCAGATCTTCACGTGGGCGTCCATCGAACCGCCGATGTCGAACAGCAGCAACAGCTTCACCGTGTTGCGCCGTTCCGGGCGCATCTGGATGTTCAGCAGGCCGGCGTCCTTGGCGGTGTGGTCGATGGTGCCGTCGATGTCCAGCTCTTCCGCCGCGCCCTGACGAGCGAATTTGCGCAGGCGGCGCAGGGCGACCTTGATGTTGCGGGTGCCCAGCTCCACGGAGTCGTCGAGGTTCTTGTACTCTCGCTGATCCCAGACTTTCACCGCTTTACCCTGGCGCTTGCCGGCATCGCCGACCCGGATGCCTTCCGGGTTGAAACCGCCGGAGCCGAACGGGCTGGTGCCGCCGGTGCCGATCCACTTGTTGCCGCCGGCGTGGCGTTCCTTCTGTTCTTCCAGGCGTTTCTTGAACTCTTCGATCAGCTTGTCCAGACCGCCAAGGGACTGGATCTGCGCGCGTTCCTCGTCGCTCAGCGAGCGTTCGAACTCCTTGCGCAGCCAGTCTTCGGGAATCAGCGCCTGCAAGTGATCGTCGAGCTTTTCCAGGCCATTGAAGTAGGCGCCGAACGCACGGTCGAACTTGTCGAAATGCCGTTCGTCCTTCACCAGAATCGCCCGCGACAAGTAGTAAAACTCGTCCATGTCGGCGAAGGTCACGCGCTGTTTCAGCGCGTTGATCAGGTCGAGCAGCTCGCGCACCGAGACCGGCACCTTGGCTGCACGCATTTCATTGAACAGGTTGAGCAACATGGCATCAGCCTCTTAGCGGGTGCCGCGACGGCTCATGAACGCCAGGCGCTCAAGCAGTTGCACGTCCTGTTCGTTCTTCACCAGCGCACCGGCCAGCGGCGGGATGGCTTTGGTCGGATCGCGCTCGCGCAGCACCGCTTCGCCGATGTTGTCGGCCATCAGCAGTTTCAGCCAGTCCACCAGCTCGGAGGTCGAAGGCTTCTTCTTCAGGCCCGGCACCTTGCGCACGTCGAAGAACACGTCCAGCGCTTCGCTGACCAGATCCTTCTTGATGTCCGGGTAGTGAACATCGACGATTTTCTGCAGGGTGGTGCGGTCGGGGAAGGCGATGTAGTGGAAGAAGCAGCGGCGCAGGAAGGCGTCCGGCAGCTCTTTCTCGTTGTTGGAGGTAATGATGATGATCGGACGCTTCTTGGCCTTGATGGTCTCGTCGATTTCGTAAACGTAGAACTCCATCTTGTCGAGTTCTTGCAGCAGGTCGTTGGGGAACTCGATGTCGGCCTTGTCGATTTCGTCGATCAGCAGAATGACCCGCTCTTCGGACTCGAACGCTTCCCAGAGCTTGCCCTTCTTCAGGTAGTTGCGCACGTCGTGGACTTTTTCATTGCCCAGTTGCGAGTCGCGCAGACGGCTGACCGCATCGTACTCGTACAGGCCCTGATGGGCCTTGGTGGTGGACTTGATGTGCCAGGTGATCAGCTTGGCGCCGAACGATTCGGCCAGTTGCTCGGCGAGCATGGTCTTGCCGGTGCCCGGTTCGCCCTTGACCAGCAGCGGCCGCTCCAGGGTGATGGCGGCGTTGACCGCCAGCTTCAGGTCATCGGTGGCGACGTAGGCCTGGGTGCCTTCGAACTTCATCTGCTAATCCTCGAACGGTAACGCCGACCTGAACGGGCAGGGCGGGGGCGAAATAATCGGATGCCCGACTATAACGCGCGGCCCGGTCGACTGTGAACGCAGACGGCTTATTCAGTCTCTGAATGGGGCGTCACATGTTGACTCAGTTTCGGCCGAGAGCGAGTTGAGCAAGTGCGCTAACCCGCATCCGGCTTCGGCCGTTCATACCGGGCATTGAAGGCCTGGATGAATCCGTTGCGCAAAATCTGTAAAAACGCTTCGAACGCGCTGATATCTTGCTGGTGCACGCTGCCGCTGAGTTCGACGCGGGTGGCGAACTGGTTTTTGCCCTGGTTTTTCAACACGGTTTCGGTGCCGCCGACCAGTGCTTCCCAGATCGAGCGGAAGATGCCCTTGTTCTTGTTCTCGACATCCTGCTGCCAGTTGAATACGTCGACGTCGCGCAGCAGCGGTTTGATGTAGCCCTTGAGCTGGCCCTTGGTCGCGGCGGCTTCGATGACCACATCGCCGTGACCGGCGTTGAAGTCGAACTTGCCGTAGGCCGAGGCGAAGTCGTTCATGCGCTTGAGTTCGATGTCCCGGGCCCGCAGGCGAAATTCGAAGTCTTCGAAGTTGCTCAGCGGGTCGAAGGTGGCGGTGGTTTCCAGCGGCGCATGGCCCAGCAGCAGGGCTTTGCCTTCGAAGCGGGCGTCGCGTTTGCCCTTGGTGTCGACCACGTTGGTCAGGTTGTAGATGCTGGCGTCGACATTGGTCGCATTCATGTTCACCGGTGGTTTGGAGTTGAAGTTGCGAAAGCTGATGCGGCCATCGTTGATCTGCACCTCGTCGAGGGTGATCGGCAGCAGTTTGCCCAGCTGCGCGCGCCAGTCGGTGCCTTGACCGGTCTGGGAGTTCTGCTTGTTGGCGCCGCCATCGACGAAGTTCACTTGCGGTTTGAAGAACTTCACCTGCGCCACCACCGCATGGTCGTACCACAGCGAATGCCAGCTGACGGACAGGTCGATCAGCGGCGCATCGACGAACGGCACCGGCACCTTGCCGTCAACCTTGACGATTTTCAGGCCGTTGATCTTGTAGGCCCCGCGCCAGAGCGCCAGGTCAACGTCGGTGATCTGGCCGCGGTAGTCGCCCATGTTGGCCAGTTTGTCATTCAGATAGTCACGCACGAGGTAGGGCAGGGCGATGTGCAGGGCGACCAGCAACACCACAACAGTGGCGAGAATCCACAACGGCCAGCGGTAGCGACGCTTCATGGCAGCAAATCCCGAACGGTGTAAAGCGATTGACTGCCGCCTGCCGCAGACGTTCGGCCCGACTGGACTGAGAGAGGCAACAGGCTTACCTTGGAGAGCTGAATTCAACGCTGCACAAGGACCCAGCCATGAGCCGTATTTTTGCTGACAACGCCCATTCCATCGGCAACACGCCGCTGGTGCAGATCAACCGCATCGCGCCCCGTGGCGTGACCATTCTGGCCAAGATCGAAGGTCGCAACCCGGGCTACTCGGTCAAGTGCCGGATCGGCGCCAACATGATCTGGGACGCCGAAAGCAGCGGCAAACTCAAGCCGGGCATGACCATTGTCGAGCCGACCTCGGGCAACACCGGCATCGGCCTGGCCTTTGTCGCGGCCGCTCGCGGTTACAAACTGCTGCTGACCATGCCGGCCTCGATGAGCATCGAGCGGCGCAAGGTGCTCAAGGCGCTGGGCGCCGAGTTGGTGCTGACCGAGCCTGCCAAGGGCATGAAGGGCGCGATCGAAAAGGCCGCGGAGATTGTCGCCAGTGACGCGGGCAAATATTTCATGCCGGCCCAGTTCGATAACCCGGCCAACCCGGCCATCCACGAAAAAACCACCGGCCCGGAAATCTGGAACGACACCGATGGCGCCATTGATGTGCTGGTCGCAGGCGTCGGCACCGGCGGAACCATTACCGGCGTGTCGCGGTATATCAAGAATACGGCGGGCAAACCGATTCTGTCGGTGGCAGTGGAACCGGTGTCCTCGCCGGTGATTACCCAGGCGCTGGCGGGCGAAGAGATCAAGCCGAGCCCGCACAAGATTCAGGGCATTGGCGCCGGTTTCGTGCCGAAGAACCTTGATCTGTCGATGGTTGACCGGGTCGAGCTGGTGACGGATGACGAGTCCAAGGCCATGGCCCTGCGCCTGATGCAGGAAGAGGGGATTCTGTGCGGGATTTCCTGTGGTGCGGCCATGTCGGTAGCGATGCGCCTGGCGGAAACTCCGGAAATGCAGGGCAAGACCATCGTCGTGGTGTTGCCGGATTCAGGTGAGCGTTACCTGTCGAGCATGCTCTTCAGCGATCTGTTCACCGATCAGGAGAACCAGCAGTAAGGGCGCGTTGATTCAGGTCAGCCAGGGTTCAGGATCGTTATGTTAATAAGTGCTTTGTTGCGCAATTCTTAACACTGAATCTTGAGTCGGGCGGGTTTTTCCCGGAGCCGGTAGTGTTTATCATGGCCGGCCGCCATCTCGGGTAAATGACATGGCGTGGCGTTGTCTTATTTCAAGGAGTTGTTGATGACCTTTTCGTTAGCCGCCAAGGTGTCGGTGTTGCTGCTGTTTGTGGGCAGCATCCTCTACGTGCATTTGCGCGGCAAGGCGCGTTTGCCGGTGCTGCGTCAGTTCGTCAACCACTCGGCGCTGTTCGCCCCGTATAACGCCTTGATGTACCTGTTCTCGGGCGTGCCGTCCAAGCCGTATCTGGATCGCAGCAAGTTTCCGGAACTGGACGTGTTGCGCGATAACTGGGAAACCATTCGCGACGAGGCGATGCACCTGTTCGACGAGGGTTATATTCGCGCCGCCGAGAAGAACAACGACGCCGGTTTCGGCTCGTTCTTCAAGAAGGGCTGGAAGCGTTTCTATCTCAAGTGGTATGACAAACCGCTGCCATCGGCCGAAACCCTGTGCCCGAAAACCGTGGCGCTGGTCAGTGCCATCCCCAATGTCAAAGGCGCAATGTTCGCCCTGTTGCCGGGCGGCAGCCATTTGAACCCGCACCGCGATCCGTTCGCCGGTTCCCTGCGTTATCACCTCGGCCTGTCGACGCCGAACTCCGACGACTGCCGGATTTTCGTCGACGGTCAGGTCTACGCCTGGCGCGACGGTGAAGACGTGATGTTCGACGAAACCTACGTGCACTGGGTAAAGAACGAAACCGACAAGACCCGCGTCATCCTGTTCTGCGACATCGAGCGTCCGCTGAGCAACCGCCTGATGACCCGGATCAACCGCTTCATCAGCGCCTGGCTGGGCCGTGCCACGGCACCGCAGAACCTCGACGACGAGCGTGTCGGCGGGATCAACCAGGCTTACGCGTGGAGCAAGAACTTCAGCGACAAGTTCAGCGGTGCGGTCAAACAGTGGAAACGCCGTAATCCAAAAGCCTACCGCGTGATGCGGCCGGTGCTGGCGGTGGTGGTGCTGACGTTGCTAGGGTATTGGCTGTTTGGTTGAGGCTGGATGCAGAAAAAAACCGCTCCTTGTGAGCGGTTTTTTATTGTCTGCGAGTCAGCGCCGTCCAGCGAGAACGTCGGGCTCGTCTTCAATGCCTGTAATCAGTAGCTGAAGAAAGCGTTGCTGATTGGTTGAAAGCTCGGAGGAGATAAGCTTTTCATCCGTTTTGATGGATCTTTTCCTGGTGGGGGATTTTTTCACGGATTTGCGCATGAGCCCGCCCTCGTTGATCATTACTTGAACAGTTTTCACGATACTTTACTCTCCACTGCGAGGACAAGGCGGCCTTCCAAGTCAGCTCAACAGCCTATTCAGCTCTCGTCCATCCGTCGCTACTGGCCCTTTGTCCAAGTCGTTGCAATCCATGTCGCGGGCTGGTTATAGTCGGCGCTCGTGAGTCGCACGGCTCACCTTTCAACCCTTCAAAAAAGATCAGCCCAGATGCCTGCATCCCTCATCAACGCGGTAGTCGATTCAGCGGTCAACGCTGGCGTCGTGCCGTGCGGGAATCAGCAGCCTGTGCAGATCAGTCATTACCCTCCACCTGTCAGTAGCACGCCGGTGTGCGCAGTCGTATCACCGCCGGGCGTTGGTGTTTCGGGCTGATCAGCGTTTTTTGCTGACCCCTGTGCCCGCCTGAAAAAACCTACTGAATTTCAGCTTCGGCTGAGTTGGCTATTTGCCTGACTACAGGTGGTATTCATGTTTGTCCTTTCGAAAAAGTCCGCGCTCGCGGCGGCGTCCACGAGCCTGTTCGTTCTGCTGTGGAGCAGCGGGGCGATCTTCTCCAAGTGGGGGCTGGCCCACGCTTCGCCCTTTGCCTTTCTGCTGATCCGTTTTGTGATTGCCCTGTGCGGGCTGGTGCTGCTGGTGCCGTTACTCAAGTTGAGGTTGCCCAAGCTCGGCAAGCCGATGCTGTACGCGATGGCCACTGGTGTGGTGCTGTTGGGGGCTTATCAGATCTTTTATCTGCTGGCGCTGGATCTGAAAGTCACGCCCGGGGTGATGGCGACCATCATGGGCGTGCAGCCGATCCTCACGGTGGTGATCATGGAGCGGCAGCGCTCGGCGAGCCGGATGTTTGGTCTGGCGCTGGGATTGGCCGGGTTGATCATGGTGGTTTACCAAGGCATCGGTCTGGCCGGGATGTCGCTGGCGGGAATGTTGTTCGGGCTGCTGGCGCTGGCGAGCATGACCTTCGGCTCAATCATGCAAAAGCGCATCACCGACAATCCCCTCGGCACGCTGCCGGTGCAGTACTTGGCCGGCCTGTTGCTGTGCGGGATTTTCGTGCCGTTCCAGCCGTTTCACTTCGAGCACAGCGCAGGTTTCATCGTGCCGGTGTTGTGGATGGGGCTGGTGGTTTCCGTGCTGGCGACGTTGCTGCTGTATCGACTGATCGCCCGGGGCAATCTGGTGAATGTCACCAGTCTGTTCTATCTGGTGCCGGCCGTGACGGCGGTGATGGACTACCTGATCTTCGGCAATCGTCTGGCGGCGCTGAGCGTGCTGGGAATGCTGTTGATCATCGTCGGTCTGGTGTTCGTGTTCCGTAAATCGGCGTAACCGCCGCGCATGAAAAAAGGCCCGGGAGGAAACTCCCGGGCCTTTGTGCATCTGCCTTTCAGCGGGTGGCGATTTCTGCCGGCTTCACCACAGCGGGTTTCAACACCAGCCACAGCGCAATCGCGATCAACACCCCGCCATACACGTGCGCCATCGACAGCGGCTCATCGAGAAACAGCGCCCCCCACAACACGCCGAACGGCGGAATCATGAAGGTCACGGTCATCGACTTCACCGGCCCGATGGAGCTCAGCAGGCGGAAGTAAATGATGTAGGCAAACGCGGTGCAGCCCAGACCCAGGCCCAGCAGCGACAGCCAGACATTCCAGCCACCCCAGCTCACGGGCGGCTGAGTGATGACGCTGTAACCGAACAACGGCAACAGAAACAGGGTCGCACCGAGCATGCTGCCCAACGCCGAAAGACGGCTGTCGAGCCCACCGGCCTGATCCAGCCAGCGTCGTGCAAGAAACCCGGCGAAGCCATAGCAAGTGGTTGCGAGCAGGCAGGCAACGGCGCCCATCAGCAGGTGCAGATCGAACGCGACCGGGCCGGCGCGGGTCAGCACGCCCACCCCGAGCAGGCCAAGGAACACCCCGGCGAGTTTGGCCAGCGTCAGTTTTTCACTGAAGAACAACCCGCCGATTAACACGCCCATCAACGGCGTGGTGGCATTGAAGATCGCCGAGTATCCGGCCGGCAGCACCTGGGCGGCGACCGAATACAGCGTCGCCGGAACGCCGGAGTTGATCACGCCGAGCATCATCACGGTCTTGAGCTTGCCTTTGAAATCCCAGCTGATGCGCATCAGTCCGAGGATCACCAGCAGGCCGACGGCGGCAATCGAAACGCGGAAGAATCCGGTCGGAACCGTACCGATCGCGGGAGCGATGATGCGCATGAACAGGAAGCTCGCGCCCCAGATGGCAGCCAGCGACAACATGCGGAAAATATCGACAGGGCTCACGGGCCACTCCTTCCTTGATCGGGACGAGAGTGTTGCCGAGGGCCCCGGCGATGGCAACCGCTAATCGGGCATTTAATTTTCTGATCAGATCACGAAGCGCGTCACCAGTCCGTTCAGGTCGACGGCCAGGCGCGACAGTTCCTGACTGGCGGCAGACGTCTGGGTGGCGCCGGCAGCGGTCTGGGTCGACAGATCGCGGATGGTCACCAGGTTTTCATCGACTTCCCGGGCCACCAGCGCCTGTTGCTCGGCGGCGCTGGCGATCACCAGGTTGCGCTGGTTGATCTGCGAGATCGACGCGGTGATTTTCTCCAGGGCTTGGCCGGCGCTGTTGGCCCGGCGCAGGGTTTGGCTGGCCTGCTCGGCGCTGGTTTGCAAAGCGCCGACGGTGGCGCTGGTGCCTTGCTGAATGCTGCTGATCATCAGCTCGATTTCTTCGGTGGAGTTCTGCGTGCGCTGGGCCAGCGAACGGACTTCGTCGGCGACTACCGCAAACCCACGCCCAGCCTCTCCGGCTCGTGCGGCTTCAATGGCGGCGTTCAGGGCCAGCAGGTTAGTCTGCCCGGCGATGCCGCGAATCACTTCCAGAACCTTGCTGATGTCCTGGGCCTGAGTCGCAAGGCCCTCGGCCTGTTCGGACGCACCGAGCACCGCGCTGACCAGTTCCTGAATCGAACTGATGGTCTCGCTGACTTGCACATGTCCGTGCTTGCTGTCCTCGTTCGAGGCTTCGGAGGCTTCGGCGCTGGACACTGCATTGGCGGCCACTTCATCGACCGCCGTGCTCATCTCGGTGACCGCCGTGGCAGCCTGCTCGATCTGGTCATTCTGCTGTTGCAGGCCGCGAGTGCTCTGTTCCATCACCGAACTCATTTCCTCGGCAGCGGAGGCCAGTTGCTGGGCCGATTCGCTGATGCCGCGAATGGTCGAGCGCAGATTGCCCTGCATCTCCGCCAGAGCTGTGAGCAACTGCGCCGCTTCATCCTTGCCGTCGCTGTCGATGCGACCACTGAGGTCTCCCGAAGCAATCCGCCGTGCCACATTCAGCGCCTGATTGATCGGCGCGGTGATGCTGCGGGTCAGCAACCAGGCCAGCAGCAACGTGGCAATCAGGGCGATGACGATGATCGTGGCGACGATCCACAGCGCTTGCTGGTACATCGCCGCCGCGGACTTGGCCGCGACATCCGCGCCTTGCTGATTGAGGCTGATCATTTGCTCCAGGGTCTTGTCGAGCACCGTGCCCTGGGGCGCCAGTTCACTGCCCAGGCGGGCGTAGGCTTGTTCGTTTTGTCCGGCATCAAGCTGTTTGATGATCTGGTCGAGGATGCTCAGGTACTTGGCGGTGTCGGCACTCAGGCCTTCCAGCATCGCCCGTTCCTGGTCATTGGCGATCAGGGCTTTGTGGCCGTCGAGGCGCTTGAGCAATTCCTGGCGTTGCGCGGTGAGAAGGCCTTTGCTGCGATCGCGAACGGCCGCCTGAGTACTGGTGATCAGGCGCAGGGATTCGAGGCGGATGCTGGCGATGTTTGCCGCTGCGTCATGGATGCTTTCGATGCTGGGCATCCACGATTCCTCGATCACCGCCGCGCTCTCGCGCAGGGTTTTCATCTGGCCCAGACCGAAAAGGCCGACCACCACCAGCAGACTGGCCAGAACGGCAAAACACAAACTGGCGCGCAAACCGATGCGCAGATTCCGGATAGACATCAATGTGCTCCTTGGGCGTTTGGGGAGAGGTCGTCCTCGTGAGCCGAGGATCTTGTTGTGAGGCGGGTAATGGCGGGCTATATATCAAAGTGCCACTATCTTGGTAAGACCAGTCGCTGACGGGAATGGACAGGCATGAACAACTCGGGCAAAAGCGCAGGCTAGAGATGTCGTCGCTGAATTGGATCCGAAACCCACAGAAAACGCGGGCTGGCGCCCAGTGGTGGGGAGAACCGAATTGGACGTTTATTGACCGAACGGTCGATTAAAAAAACTTTGATAAAAACTGTGTCGTTGTACAAGCCGCAAGAGGATTTGGCAGAAATTGCGCTTCTCCTGCGCCCGCTTCCGTGGCTAAGCTCAGGCCTTCGAGCACAGATTCTCCAATTCCCGCAGAGGTCTCATCTATGCCGCAGCAATGGCCAGCCACCGACATCGCCCGCCTGATCCTCGATGGCTTTGACGATTACCGCGAGCATTTCCGGCGGATCACCGACGGCGCCCGGGAGCGCTTCGAGCAGGCCCGCTGGCAGGACACGCAAACCGCGTCGGCGGCGCGGATCAACCTCTACGAAGAAAAGGTCGGTGAAACCGTTGCCCGGCTGCGCGAGTATTTCGAGCCGGACACCTTGATGGACGTCACCTGTTGGCCGCTGGTGAAAAGCGCCTACATCAGCATCATCGACCTGCGCTTCGACGATGAGCTGTCCGAGACCTGGTACAACTCGATTTTCTGCGGCCTGTTCAGTCACGACCTGATCAGCGACGGCTGCATGTTCATCCACACCACCCGCCCGAGCCTGCGTCGGGCCCGCGCCGCGCAAACCCGCACCTATAAACCCCAAGGGCAGATCTCGGGCATGCTCGCGAGTATCTTTGCCGATTACCGGTTCAACGAGGCCTACGCCGATCTGCCCGGTGACTTGCATCGCCTGGAAGCACAGCTGCGCGAGAACCTGCCGGACTGGGTGTGCAAGGACCCGGAGCTGAGCGTCGAGCTGTTCTCCTCGGTGCTGTACCGCAACAAGGGCGCGTACCTGGTCGGGCGCATCTACACCAACGACGATCAATGGCCGCTGGTGATTCCACTGCTGCACCGCGAAGGGCGGGGGATTCAGATCGATGCGCTGATCACCGACGAAGCCGATGTGTCGATCATCTTCTCGTTCACCCGTTCGTATTTCATGGTGGATGTGCCGGTGCCGGCGGAATTCATCGGCTTTCTCAAACGCATTTTGCCGGGCAAGCACATCGCCGAGCTGTACACCTCGATCGGTTTCTACAAGCACGGCAAGTCCGAGTTCTACCGCGCCCTGATCAATCATCTGGCCAACACCGACGACCAGTTCATCATGGCGCCGGGCGTGCGCGGCATGGTCATGAGCGTGTTCACGCTGCCGGGTTTCAACACCGTGTTCAAGATCATCAAGGACCGGTTCTCGCCGTCGAAAAACGTCGACCGCGCCACGGTGATCGAGAAGTATCGATTGGTGAAAAGCGTCGACCGCGTGGGGCGCATGGCTGATACCCAGGAGTTCGCCGACTTCCGTTTTCCCCTGAGCAAATTCGAGCCGGCGTGCCTGGCGGAACTGCTGGACGTCGCGCCGTCCACGGTGTCGCTGGAAGGCGAAACCGTGCTGATCCGCCACTGCTGGACCGAGCGCCGGATGACCCCGCTCAACCTCTATCTGGATAACGCCAACGAAGCCCAGGTGCGCGAAGCGCTGGAAGATTACGGACTGGCAATCAAACAACTGGCGGCGGCCAACATCTTCCCCGGCGACATGTTGCTGAAGAACTTCGGCGTCACCCGCCATGGCCGGGTGGTGTTCTACGACTACGACGAGATCTGTTTCCTCACTGAAGCGAATTTCCGCCACATCCCGGCGCCGCGCACGCCGGAGGATGAAATGGCCTCCGAACCGTGGTATTCGATCGGCCCGCTGGATGTGTTCCCCGAAGAGTTTCCGCCGTTTCTGTTTGCCGATTCGGCGCAGCGAAAACTGTTCGATCAGTTGCATGGCGAGTTGTACAACGCTGATTACTGGAAGGGGCTACAGGAGGCGATTCGGGCCGGGAAAGTGATTGATGTTTTCCCGTATCGGCGCAAGGGCCTGGATAACGAATAACCCGTTAATGATCGTTCCCATGCTCTGCGTGGGAATGCCTCACCGGACGCTCCGCGTCCGCTTTTGGGACGCTCCGCGTCCTTGGCTGCATTCCCACGCAGAGCATGGGAACGATCACAGTCAGGCGTAAATCTGCGACAATCGCGTCCTTGCGCCACTAGACGACCGAATTGCGTACCCGATGACCGACGAATCGCCCTCCATCGACAAACTGCTGAAAAACCTTGATCACGCCATGCTCGCCGACCGCCACCGGCTGCGGCGGCAGTTGCTTGAGCTGCGCAAGAAACCCGACGAGGCCAAGCTGGCCCAGTGGGTGGCGCGCATGCAGGCGTCCTGCGATCAGGTGCTGGCGCGCAAGGCCAGCCTGCCGGTGATCCGTTACGACGACAGCCTGCCGATCGCGGCCAAGCGTGACGAAATCAAGAAGGCCCTGGAAAAGCACCAGGTGCTGATCATCGCCGGCGAAACCGGCTCGGGTAAAACCACCCAGTTGCCGAAAATCTGTCTGGAGATCGGTCGTGGCCAGCATGGTCTGATTGGCCACACCCAGCCTCGGCGGATCGCAGCACGCAGCGTGGCCAGCCGGGTGGCCGAAGAACTCGGCACGCCGCTGGGCGCACTGGTCGGCTATCAGGTGCGCTTCGAAGACCAAAGCGATTCGAACACCCTGATCAAACTGATGACCGACGGCATCCTGCTGGCGGAAACCCAGAACGATCGCTACCTCGAACACTACGACACGATCATCGTCGACGAAGCCCACGAACGCAGCCTCAACATCGACTTCCTGCTCGGTTACCTGAAAACCCTGCTGCCGCGTCGTCCGGACCTGAAAGTCATCATCACCTCGGCGACCATCGATCTGGAGCGTTTCTCCAAGCATTTCGACGATGCGCCGATTGTCGAAGTGTCCGGCCGCACCTTCCCGGTTGAAACCTGGTATCGCCCGCTGACGCTTGAGCAGGACGAAGAGGGCAACCGTGTCGAGGACGACCTGACCGTCGATCAGGCGATCCTCGCCACCCTCGACGAAATCGCCGCTTACGAGCGTAGCGAGCGCCGCAGTCCCGGTGACGTGCTGGTGTTCCTGCCCGGCGAGCGCGAGATCCGCGACGCCGCCGACATGCTGCGCAAGGCCCAGCTCAAACACACGGAAATCCTGCCGTTGTACGCGCGCCTGTCGCCGGCCGAGCAGCAGCGGATTTTCCAGTCGCACCCGGGTCGTCGCGTGGTGCTGGCGACCAACGTCGCCGAAACTTCGCTGACCGTGCCGGGCATCCGTTACGTGATCGACAGCGGCACCGCGCGCATCAGCCGCTACAGCTACCGCGCCAAGGTTCAGCGGCTGCCGATCGAAGCGATTTCCCAGGCCAGCGCGAACCAGCGTAAAGGTCGCTGCGGCCGGGTCGAGCCGGGTATCTGCGTGCGCTTGTACAGCGAAGAGGATTTCCTCGGTCGCCCGGAATTCACCGATCCGGAAATCCTGCGCACCAACCTTGCGGCGGTAATCCTGCAGATGCTCCATCTGCGCCTCGGTGAGATCACCGATTTCCCGTTTATCGAGCCGCCGGACGGCAAGGCAATCAGCGACGGTTTCAACCTGCTGCAAGAACTCTCGGCGGTGGACCGCAACAGTCAGCTGACCCCGCTCGGCCGTCAGCTGGCGCGTCTGCCGGTGGACCCGCGCATGGGCCGCATGCTGCTGGAAGCGGCAAAGCTCGGCAGCCTGCAGGAAGTGCTGATCGTCGCCAGCGCCATGTCGATTCAGGACCCGCGCGAGCGTCCGCCGGAGCGTCAGCAAGCCGCTGACCAGGCGCACGCCCAATGGAAGGACGCTGACTCCGACTTCGCCGGGCTGGTCAATCTGTGGCGCGGTTTTGAAGAGCAGCGCCAGGCGCTGACGGCGAGCCCGCTGCGCAACTGGTGCCGCAAGAATTTCCTCAACTATCTGCGGCTGCGCGAGTGGCGTGATTCCCACCGTCAGTTGAGCCTGATCTGCCGCGACTTGCAGCTGAGCCTGAACAAAGAACCGGCGGATTATCCGAAGCTGCACAAAGCGGTGCTGGTCGGCCTGCTCAGCCAGATCGGCCAGAAAACCGAGGACGGCGATTACCTTGGCGCCCGTCAGCGGCGGTTCTGGATTCACCCGTCGTCGGGTATCGGCAAGAAACGCCCGCAGTGGGTGATGACCGCCGAACTGGTGGAAACCACCAAGCTCTACGCGCGGATGGTGGCGAAGATCGACGCCGACTGGATCGAACCGCTGGCCGGGCACCTGATCAAGAAGAACCACTTCGAACCGCACTGGGAGAAGAAGCGCGGCCAGGTCGTCGCGTTCGAACAGATCACCCTGTTCGGCCTGATCGTGGTCGGCCGTCGACCGGTGCACTACGGCCCGGTAGATCCGGTGGTCTCGCGTGAGCTGTTCATCCGCGAAGGACTGGTGCGTGGCGAGATTCAGTCCCGGGCCAAGTGCCTGACGGCCAACAAGCAATTGCTCGAACAGCTCGACGAACTGGAAGCCAAGGCTCGTCGCCGGGACATTCTGGCCGACGAGGAAACGCTCTACGCGTTCTACGACGCGCGACTGCCGGCGGAGATCCACCAGACCGCGACGTTCGACAGCTGGTACCGCGTCAACAGCCAGAAAGATCCGCAATTGCTGATCATGCGCGAGGAAGACGTACTGGCTCGCGAGGCCAGTGAAGTCACCGCCCAGCATTACCCGGACACGCTGCACATCGGCGATCTGGAACTGGCGCTGAGTTATCACTTCGAACCGAATCACCCGCGCGACGGCGTGACCCTGCGTGTGCCGGCGCCGCTGTTGCCGATGCTGCCGCCGGAGCGCCTGGAGTGGCTGGTGCCGGGGCTGATCGAGGCCAAGTGCATTGCGCTGGTGCGCAACCTGCCCAAGGCCCTGCGCAAGAACTTCGTGCCGGTGCCGGACTTCATCAAGGCCGCGCTGCAGCGCATGACCTTTGCCGAAGGCTCGTTGCCGCAAGCGCTGGGCCGCGAACTGCTGCGCATGACCGGCGCGCGGGTCAGCGATGAGGCGTGGGCGGAAGCGGCGCAGCAGGTTGAAAGCCACCTGCGGATGAACCTGGAAATCGTCGACGGTCAGGGCAAGTTCCTCGGCGAAGGACGGGATCTGGCCGAGCTGACCGCACGTTTCGCCGAAGCCAGCCAGGCTGCGTTGGCCGTGCCGCAGAGCGCGAAAAGCCAGCAGCCGGTGGAGGCCAAGGTCTTCGCGCCGGTGGCGGAAAAGACGCAGCAGAAGATCGCCGGGCTGTCGATGACGGTCTATCCGGCGCTGGTGGAAGAGGGCGGCACGGTCAAGGAAGGGCGCTTCTCGACCCCGGCCGAAGCCGAATTCCAGCACCGCCGCGCCTTGCAACGCCTGCTGATGCAGCAACTGGCCGAACCGGCGAAGTTCCTGCGCGGCAAGTTGCCGGGCCTGACCGAAATGGGGTTGCTGTACCGCGAACTGGGTCGCGTCGATGCGCTGGTGGAAGACATTCTGCTGGCCAGCCTCGACAGCTGCATTCTCGAGGGCGAAGACCCGTTGCCGCGTGACGGCGCAGGGCTGGCGGCACTGGCCGAGCGCAAGCGTGGCAGCTGGACCGAGCACGCCGAGCGAGTGGCGCGTCTGACTCTTGAGATCCTCAAGCTCTGGCACGGCCTGCAAAAACGCTTCAAGGGCAAGATCGACCTAGCTCAGGCGGTGGCGCTCAACGACATCAAGCAGCAGCTCAGTCATCTGGTGTATCCGGGCTTCGTCCGGGAAACGCCGATGCTCTGGCTCAAGGAGTTGCCACGTTATCTGAAGGCCGTCGAGCAGCGTTTCGAGAAACTGGGCGCGCAGGTGCAGAAGGATCGGGTGTGGAGCGGCGAACTCGCCGGCCTCTGGACGCAATACCAGACCCGCGCCGCCAAACATGCGCAGGAAGGCAAACGCGATCCGCAGCTCGAGCTGTATCGCTGGTGGCTGGAGGAGTATCGGGTTTCGCTGTTCGCCCAGCAGTTGGGGACGAAAGTGCCGATCTCCGACAAGCGCCTGAACAAGCAGTGGAGCCAGGTAGAACAGTGACGCTGATCGTTCCCACGCTCCGCGTGGGAATGCCTCCGGGGACGCTCCGCGTCCAGTGACGCAGAGCGTCACGGGCTGCATTCCCACGCAGGAGCGTGGGAACGATCATTGCGCGTCGATCTTGAGAAAGGCGCCAAATGGCCACGGTTATGGCAAACTTCGCCACCATAAATGCCGTTTTCGCGTCCCAGAGCCTTTGCCGGGTCGCGCAACGGAATAAAGCGATGCCAGGTTTTTGCGTCCCTTATACGGGAATGGACCCTTTGCGTGTTGGCACGTCGGTGCCAGCACTTTCTGCCTGAACAGATTAGAGAAACGACCATGCATAACGTCGTCATCAGCGGCACCGGCCTGTACACCCCGGCCAACAGTATCTCCAACGAAGAGCTGGTGCAGTCTTTCAATACCTACGTCGCCCAGTTCAATGCGGACAACGCCGAAGCCATCGCCAGCGGCGAAGTGCAGGCCCTGACCGAGTCCAGCGCCGCGTTCATCGAAAAAGCCTCCGGCATCAAGAGCCGCTTTGTCATGGACAAGGACGGCATCCTCGATCCGCAACGCATGGCACCACGTCTGCCAGAGCGTTCCAACGACGAATGGTCGGTGCTCTGCCAGATGGCCATCGGTGCTGCCGAGCAAGCCCTGCAGCGTGCCGGCAAGACTGCCGCCGATATCGACGGCGTGATCGTTGCCTGCTCCAACCTGCAGCGCGCCTACCCGGCCATCGCCATCGAAGTCCAGGAAGCACTGGGCATCCAGGGTTTCGGTTTCGACATGAACGTTGCCTGCTCGTCGGCGACCTTCGGCATCCAGCAAGCGGCCAACACCGTGCAACTGGGCCAGGCCCGGGCGATCCTGATGGTCAACCCGGAAGTCTGCACCGGTCACTTGAACTTCCGTGACCGTGACAGCCACTTCATCTTCGGCGACGCGGCTACTGCGGTGATCATCGAGCGTGCCGATACAGCGACATCGAAACACCAGTTCGACGTGGTCAGCACCAAACTGCTGACCAAGTTCTCCAACAACATCCGCAACAATTTCGGCTTCCTCAACCGCGCAGCGGAAGAGGGCATCGGCGCCCGCGACAAACTGTTCGTGCAGGAAGGCCGCAAGGTGTTCAAGGACGTCTGCCCGATGGTGGCCGAGCTGATCGGCGAACATCTGGAAGAGAACAAGCTCAACGTCGGTGACGTGAAGCGCTTCTGGCTGCACCAGGCCAACCTGAGCATGAACCACCTGATCGTGCGCAAGCTGCTGGGCCGCGAAGCCACCGAAGAAGAAGCCCCGGTGATTCTCGACACCTACGCCAACACCAGCTCCGCAGGTTCCGTGATCGCGTTCCACAAGTATCAGGACGATCTGGCAGCCGGCTCGCTGGCAGTGCTGAGTTCGTTCGGTGCCGGTTACTCGATTGGTAGCGTGATTCTGCGTAAACGCTAAGACCAGTTCATTTCCTCTTAATCGCGCTGACGTTTCCTACATCCGAATCGGCGCGAACGCTGTAATTTTCGAAACTGGCGGCAGGAGAGATCCTGCCGCTATCATTTTCGGAGTCAGGAAAAGGGGATTGATGGATGGCGGTTGACGACACACAACTGCTCGAGCGGTTGTTGGCAGGCGAACAGAACGCCTTCAAGGAACTGGTCAGCACCTATCAAAGCCCCATGCGCGCGGTGGCCTACGCGATTGTCGGCCAGCGCCATGTCGAAGAAGTGGTGCAGGATGCCTGGCTGTCGGTGGTGCGCAATATCGGCCGTTTCGAGGGGCGCTCCAGTCTCAAGACCTGGCTGCTGACCATCACCGCCAACTCGGCCAAGAGCCGCTATAAACTCAATCGTCGCGAAGTGTTGCTGGATGATCTGCCGTCCCCCCACGGCACCATCGACGACGATCGTTTTTCTCCCGGCGACGGCCACTGGCTGGTCGCACCGTTCGCCTGGCACCAAGACACACCCGAAGCGCTGCTGACGGAAGGCGAGCTGCGTGAGTGCCTGGAGCATACGTTGCTCAGTCTCTCCAAGCTTCAGAGCAGCGTGCTCACGCTGCGCGAACGCCAGGGCCTGGAGCTGGAGGAGATCTGTAATCTTCTGGAGATCTCGCTCTCCAATGTCCGCGTGCTGCTGCATCGGGCACGTTTGAAGGTCTTTGCGACCGTGGAGCATTTTGAGGAGACGGGAGAATGTTGACCTGCAAGGAGCAAGTGGCGCGATCCAGCGATTATCTCGATGGCCAGTTGAGCTTTCGCGAGAAACTGATGGTGCGTCATCACCTGATGTTCTGCCGCAATTGCCGGCGTTTCATTCGCCAGATGCGTTTGATGCAGGCGACGTTGCGGGCGATGCCGCAAAAGCCTGAAGAGGGCGTGGACGCGTTGGCCGAGCAGCTGGCACAGCTGCGGCGCAAGGATCGATCCTGAAAACACAGACTGGCGCGGTCGCAGCGAACGGATGATGGGGATCGCTGCGGCCGCGCCAGTCTGTTGAAGCCTCTTCAAACGATGGAAGCGGATGTACAACCCATCGTTTGAAGTCTGTCGCCGAGTTGCTTAGAACTTCGCTTCCGCATCCAGCTGCAGGGTGTTGGTGTCTGCATCACGCTGGGTACGGCTGGAGAAGTCGGCCTTGGTCAGGAAGTAAGTCGCACCGATGGCGAAGTTCTTGTCGATGTCGTAACCGACCTTGAACTTGTGGCCACGGGAACCGGTGGTGCCGTTGGCGAAGTCCGAATCGGTGAAGGCGCCGACCACAGCGTTGCGCTGCACGTCACGATAGTTGTAGTCGAGGTTCAGGCCGAAGACTTTCGACTTGGCACCCACCAGCCAGGCGGTGTCCTGATCGGTCACTGCATCGTTGTTCTTCACGTACTGACCGTAGAACGACAGCGGCATTGGCAGGCCGCCGATGTCGACCTGGCTGAAGCCTTCGTACAGACGGAATTCGTTGTCGGCCGAGTTGCCGTTGACGGCCAGGGCGCACGGCGTGGAGGTACCGGTGCAACGGCTGTCTTCGTCGTTCTGGTAGGCGTAGACGCTGCCGCCCAGGGTCAGTTTCAGGTTGTCGGTGATGGTGAAGCGACTGCCCAGCTGGCCGGCGGTCAGGCGCAGGTCGTGACGGAATTGCACGCCGTCGCCGTCGACGTTGTCCTTGAGGTTGTAGTTACCCAGGCTGCCGAACAGTTCGACGCTGCTGCCCAATGGATACTTGTAGGTAACGGCCAGACCTTCCGGGTTGATGTCGCTGTCCCAGATAACGTCGCCCATGCTCACCCATGGTTGCAGCATCTTGCCGCCAATAATGTGCAGGTTCTTGATCTGGTCCGGGTGGTAGTCGATGTAGCCCAGGTCGAGCCAGATCTGCTTCTTGTCGAAGTAGTTGTCCTGGTCTTGGTTGGTCGAACGGGCGTCGTCGCCGCCGCCGGTGGCGATACGGATGCCGGTGTCGACTTGCGGGTTGATCTCGGTGTACGCACCCAGACGGGCACGGATACGCTGGCGATCCTTGTCGCGGCCGCCGTTGTTCGGCTCGCCATCGATCTTGATGGTTTCCTGACGGATACGCACGTCGCCCTTGAACTGGGTTTTGGCGGCCCAGGCCAGTTTCTGGTCGAAACTGCTGAGCTCGTTGGTTTTCTTCGCGGTCGCCGCGATTTGCTCGTTGGTCTCTTGCTGCGCCTGCTGCGCGATTTGCTGGGCCTTCTGATCCTTGGCCAGTTCAGTTTGCAGTTCAACGTACTGCGCCTGGGAAATCGAACCGTTAGCCTTGAGCATGTCGAGCAGTTTGGCGTCGACTGCGGCACTGGCCGGAACACTCATGGCCAGCAACAGGCCACCGCACAGGGCCGCCGCAGTTTTCGTGGAAGCAAGACGCATAGCAATCTCCGAAGATGAAGGGGATGGCTGAACCATCCTGGGCACAACCGACGGTTTGACGGTCGGAAAACAGTGTCCGGGGTAGAACCCGGCGCTCTAAAAACAGGCGCCAGTATCGCGATGGTTTATGACAGAGCAGTGGCACGATGATGGCAGGTTGATGACGATACAAAACTGCCGTGAACTATTGATCTAGAGCGCTGTCGCGCATTCTGGCGTGGGCAACGCCGGGCCGATCAGCGATACTCGTCGGGCGTTCACGCCCGAAAGTGGAGAGGAAAATGCCGCTGCAACGTCTGCACAAACTGTCGGAAATTCCAGCGTCCGACTGGGATGTTCTGGTCCCGCAAAACCAGCCGTTTCTGCGCCACGCCTTCCTGGCTTCGCTGGAGGACAGCGGCAGCGTCGGGCCGCACACGGGCTGGCAAGCGGAGCATTTGCTGCACGTCGAAGCGGGGCGCGTAATCGCCGCATTGCCCGGTTATCGCAAGTGGCATTCCTACGGTGAATACGTGTTCGATCACGGCTGGGCCGATGCCTGCGCCCGTGCCGGCATCGATTACTACCCCAAGTTTTTGAGCGCGGTGCCCTTCAGTCCGGTCAGCGGCCCACGGTTGCTGGCAGCGAATGTCGAGGACGGATTCGAGCTACTCAAGAGCCTGCCGGGGTATCTGGAAATCGAAGAACTCTCCAGCGCCCACATCAATTTCACCGACGCGTTTACCGATGCCGCCATGGCCGAGCAGCCGGGCTGGCTGCAACGCATCGGCTGTCAGTACCACTGGCAGAATCGCGGCTACCGCGACTTTCAGGATTTCCTCGACGTACTTGCCTCGCGCAAGCGCAAACAGATGCGCAAGGAGCGCGAGCAAGTGGCGGGGCAGGGCTTCGAGTTCGAATGGCTGGAAGGGCGGGAGCTGGACGAGGCCCAGTGGGATTTCGTCTATGCCTGTTACGCCAACACCTACGCGGTGCGTCGGCAGGCGCCGTACCTGACCCGGGAATTCTTCAGCCTGCTGGCCGAGCGCATGCCGGAATCGATTCGCGTGGTGCTGGCCCGGCAGGGCTCACGGCCGGTGGCGATGGCGTTCAGCCTGGTGGGCGGCGACAGTTTTTACGGGCGCTACTGGGGATGCCTGGCCGAGTTCGACCGACTGCACTTCGAGACCTGTTTCTATCAGGGCATGGACTATGCGATTGCCAACGGATTTCAACGTTTCGATGCCGGTGCCCAGGGCGAGCACAAACTGATTCGCGGCTTCGAACCGGTGATCACCCATTCCTGGCACTACCTGCGCCATCCCGGTCTAAAAGCCGCGGTCAAAGACTTCCTGCACCAGGAGCGCGCCGGTGTACTGGCCTATGCCGAAGAGGCAAGAGCAGCCTTGCCCTACCGCCAGGCCTAGATTCCAATGTGGGAGCGAGCTTGCTCGCGAAAGGTTGGTATCAGCCAATATTTGCTGCATTGACACACCGCTTTTCGCGAGCAAGCTCGCTCCCACAGGATTTTAGGTGTCTTCCTTGCCCAGCCAGCGATAGAGCACGCCGCCGACCACCGCACCGAGCAGCGGCGCGACCCAGAACATCCACAACTGGGCGATGGCCCAGCCGCCGACCATCAGCGCCGGGCCCGTGCTGCGGGCCGGGTTGACCGAGGTGTTGGTGACCGGGATCGAGATCAGGTGGATCAGCGTCAGGGCCAGGCCTATGGCGATCGGTGCCAGTCCTGCCGGGGCGCGTTTGTCGGTGGCGCCGAGGATGATCACCACGAACATGGCGGTCATCACCAACTCGGTGACGAAGCCGGAAGCCATCGAGTATTTGCCGGGCGAGTGCTCGCCATAACCGTTTGAGGCCAGGCCGGCAGCGATGTCGAAGCCTTCCTTGGCGCTGGCGATGTGGTAGAGCAGTGCCGCTGCCAGAATCCCGCCGATTACCTGGGCGATGACGTAGGCAGGCAGTTCCTTGGCCGGGAACCGACCGCCGACGACCAGACCGACCGACACGGCCGGATTGAGGTGACAGCCGCTGATGTGGCCGATGGCAAACGCCATGGTCAGCACCGTCAGACCAAACGCCAGGGCGACCCCCAGCACACCGATACCCAAAGGTGAAGACGCGGCGATGACCGCACTGCCGCAACCGCCCAACACCAACCAGAACGTACCCAGCAACTCAGTAACTGAACGTTTGAACAGAGACATGAGAGAGTCCTTGATAGGCGTGCTATCGAGACTGCATCGAGTGATGCTTCCCTGCAGATTTACGACAGGTTCCGTTCCGGAGCCTTGGCTCAGTACAGCAGGGATTTTGTGGATTTCCAGCAGGCGATAAAAAACCGCCAGAGCCCGTGGGTAAAGGGCTCTGGCGGTTTTATCTCACGTTGATCGTTCCCACGTCGAGGCGTCGAACCGTCCGCGTGGGAATGCCTCAGGGGACGCTCCGCGTCCAGTGACGCGGAGCGTCACGGGCTGCATTCCCACGCGGAGCGTGGGAACGATCAGTGACCAGGCGTGAAAACGATCAGTCGATGCCGACAAACCCTCCGGTCTGGTGCGCCCACAGCCGCGCATACAATCCGCCATGGGCCAGCAGTTCGGCATGGTTGCCGCTTTCAGCAATCTTGCCGTTCTCCAGCACTACCAGCCGATCCATGCGGGCAATGGTCGAGAGGCGGTGGGCGATGGCGATCACGGTCTTGCCCTGCATCAGGGTTTCCAGGCTTTCCTGAATCGCCGCTTCGACTTCCGAGTCCAGCGCCGAGGTCGCTTCGTCCATGATCAGGATCGGTGCGTCCTTGAGCAGCACCCGGGCAATCGCAATCCGCTGACGCTGACCACCGGACAGTTTCACCCCGCGCTCGCCGACATGCGCGTCGAATCCGGTGCGCCCCTCGGCGTCCGACAGCAGTGGAATGAACTCATCGGCACGGGCCTTGCGCACCGCTTCCCAGAGTTCGGCGTCGGTGGCGTCGGGCTTGCCGTACAGCAAGTTGTCGCGGATCGAACGGTGCAGCAGCGAGGTGTCCTGAGTGATCATGCCGATCCGCGCGCGCAGACTTTCCTGGCCGACTTCGGCGATGTTCTGGCCGTCGATCAGGATCCGTCCGCCCTCGACGTCGTACAGGCGCAGCAGCAGGTTTACCAAAGTCGATTTGCCGGCGCCGGACGGGCCGATCAGACCGATTTTCTCGCCCGGTTTGATGGTCAGGTTGAGGTCGCCGATGATGCCTTTCTTCTTGCCGTAGTGAAAATCCACGTGCTCGAAACGCACTTCGCCACGGGCCACGGCCAGCGGTTTGGCCTGCTCCCGGTCGGTGACGCTGACCGGTTGCGAGATGGTCTGCAGACCGTCCTGAACCATACCGATGTTTTCGAAGATGCCGGTGACCACCCACATGATCCAGCCGGACATGTTGACGATGCGGATCACCAGGCCGGTGGCCAGAGCAATCGCGCCGACGCTGATCAGCGATTGCGTCCACAGCCACAGGGCCAGCGCCGTGGTGCCGACGATCAACAGGCCGTTCATGGTGGTGATCGCCACGTCCATACTGGTGACCACGCGGCCCGCCAGCTGGGCTTTTTCGGTCTGTTCCTGGATCGCCTCGCGGGCGTAATGCTGTTCGAAGTTGGTGTGGGCGAACAGCTTCAGGGTGGCGATGTTGGTGTAGCCGTCGACGATCCGGCCCATCAGCTTCGAGCGCGCATCGGAGGCTTCCACCGAGCGGTCCTTGACCCGTGGCACGAAGTAATAGAGCGCGCCGATGTAGGCGGCGATCCACGTCAGCAGCGGGATCATCAGGCGCCAGTCGGCCTCGGCGAACAGCACCAGCGAGCTGATCGCGTAGATCAGCACATGCCACAGCGCATCCACCGCTTGCACGGCGGAATCGCGCAGCGAGTTGCCGGTCTGCATGATGCGCTGGGCAATGCGTCCGGCGAAGTCGTTCTGGAAGAAATTCAGGCTCTGCTTGAGCACGTAGCTGTGGTTTTGCCAGCGAATCATGCTGGTCATGCTCGGGCTCAGGGTCTGATGCACCAGCATGTCGTGCAGCGCCAGGAACAGAGGGCGCAGCAGCAATGCCACCACCGCCATCCACGCCAGTTCGACGCCGTGTACTTTGAAGAAATCGACGTTCGGCGTGCCTTGGGCAAGGTCGATGATGCGGCTCAGGTAACTGAACAGCGCCACTTCGATCAAGGCACCGAACAGGCCGACGATCAGCAGGGCGGCGAAACTCGGCCAGACCTGCTTCAGGTAATAGGTATAGAAGGGCAGAACGCGGTCCGGCGGGGATGCCGTCGGGGCATCGCGGAATATGTCGATCAGTTGTTCGAAACGGCGATAGAGCATCAGATAACCGCCCGGAGCACGGGCTCTCCTTTTATCAGTGTGAGCGGCGTGACGTCAGTCAGCACCGCTCGATATGCCCTGTAAAGCTTAGTCGATGCGCTTGGCCGACTTGATGATCACAGGGTCGACCGGCACGTTTTGCATGCCCTGTTTGGTGGTGGTCTGGGAGTTGACGATGATGTCGACCACGTCCATGCCCTTGACCACTTTGGCGAACACCGCGTAACCGGCGTCACGGCCCGGATCGAGGAAGGCGTTGTCTGCCACGTTGATGAAGAACTGGCTGGTGGCCGAATCCGGGTTGGAGGTACGGGCCATCGACAGGGTGCCACGAACGTTATGCAGGCCGTTGCTGGCTTCGTTCTTGATCGGCGCCTTGGTTTCTTTCTGTTGCATCTGCTGGGTGAAGCCGCCGCCCTGGGCCATGAAGCCCGGGATCACGCGGTGGAAAATGGTGTTGGTGTAGAAACCGCTGTCGACGTACTCGAGGAAGTTCTTGGTACTGATCGGCGCCTTGACCGGGTCCAGTTCGATTTCGATCTGGCCGTTGGTGGTGTCCAGCAGCACGTGCGGCGCTTTTGCCGGTGTGGCAGCCATCAGGTTGGCAGCGAACAGCACGGTGCCGGCGGCGAGGGCGAGTTTTTTCAGCATGGGTCAGTGATCCTGAGGGTGATTATCGGCTGTGGCGAGGAACTCCAGCAGCGTTTGATTGAAGCGTTCGGGCTGATCGAGCGGGGTGGCGTGGCGCGAATCGGCGATCACCACCAGCCGCGCATCGGGCAGCAGTCTGACATAGGTTTCTTTCAGCGAAACCGGGGTGTAGTCCCGGTCGGCGCTGACGACGAGGGTTGGACAGGTGACCCGGGAAAGTCGTTCCTGAACCCCCCAGCCAACAATCGCATCGAAGCTGGCGAGATAAGCACGTTTGTCGTTTTTTGCCCAGCGCTCCGCCATTTTCTGACGCAAATCGGCCTGCTCCGGTTTGGGGAACAGCTTGGCGCCAAGGGCCTTGCCGATGGTGGCGAGGCTGAGCAGGCGCATCAGGCTCCAGCGCTTGAACCACTGCCAGTAATCGTCGCGACTGCGCACCTTGACCTCGGGCGCGCTGTTGACGATGGTCAGGCTCTTGAGCATCCGCGGATGATCGACGGCGAACTGGAAACCGATCATGCCGCCCATGGACAGCCCGGCGAAGTGCACCGGGCCGAGCTTCAGATGTTCGATCAGGGCGACGATGTCGGCGCTGAACCCGGCGATGCTGTAGCGCTCGCGGGGCTTGTCGGAGCGGCCGTGACCGCGCACATCCGGAACGATCACCCGGTAATGCGCGGCCAGCGCGGGAATCTGCATTTCCCAATCCAGGGTGCTGGAGCCCAGACCGTGAACCAGCAGCAACGGATCGCCGTGGCCATATTCCTCGTAGTGCAGGTTGCAACCTTCATGCTCGAAATACGCCATCGGTGAACTCCGTGTCAGGCTTGTTCGGGGGCGGCAAACGGTGCGTCCAGCGGCAGGGTGTCGAAGGTGCGCAGCAGTTCGACGAGGATCTGCGAAGCCGGGCCCAGGGGTTTGTCCTTGTTCGAGTACAGATAGAAGCTCGGATTGCGGCTGCCGCCCTGATCCAACGGTAGCAGCTTGAGCAGGCCTTCCTTCAATTCCCGTTCGATCATGTGCCGTGGCAGCCAGGCGAAGCCCAGGCCGCTGGAGACAAAGTTGGCGGCGGTGGCGAGGCTGCCGACGGTCCAGCGCTGCTCGGCGCCGAGCCAGCCAACGTCCCGCGGTTGCTGGCGGCCGGAGTCGCGGATCACCACTTGCATCTGGGTTTCCAGATCCTGGAAATTCAGCTCGCGGTTCAGGCGGTGCAGGGCGTGTTCAGGGTGAGCGACGGCGACGAACTCCACGTCGCTCAATTCCGCGCCGAGGTAACCGGGAATGCTCAGGCCGGTGATGGCCAGGTCGGCCACGCCTTCGAGCAGCACTTCTTCGACGCCCGACAGCACTTCCTCACGCAGACGCACGCGGCAGCCACGGCTTTGCGGCATGAACGCGGTCAGGGCGCGGACGAGGCGGGCGCTCGGGTAGGCGGCGTCGACCACCAGCCGCACTTCGGCTTCCCAACCCTGCTCCATGTGATGGGCGAGGTCTTCCAGCTGGCTGGCCTGTTTCACCAGTTGTCGCGAGCGGCGCAGCAACACGCCACCGGCTTCGGTCAGCACCGCCTTGCGGCCATCGATGCGCAACAGCGGCACGCCGAGCTGATCCTGCATGCGGGCGACGGTGTAGCTCACCGACGATTGCGAGCGATGCAGGGCCTCGGCGGCCTGGGCGAATCCGCCGTGGTCGACCACGGCCTGCAACGTTCGCCATTGATCAAGGGTCACGCGGGGCGCTTTCATCAATAGCTCCTCTTGTCCTAAGCTGGCGGTCCCTCATGGAGACTGCCGAATGAAAAAATTCTGTTGTGTGTTGCTGGCGCTGCTTCCGCTGACTGCGTTTGCGTACCCGATCGATGTGGAGAAAGATCTCAACGGCCTGAAGATCGACTACAACGCGTTCGACACCGATAACGACATCGGCTCCATCCAGGTCAACAACTACGGCGACGTCGACGCGACCTGCAAGGTGGTGTTCACCAACGGCCCGGAAGCGCCGCGCACCCGCAACATCGAAGTGGCCGCGGGCAAGCATAAGAACGCCACGGCCAAGTTCACCCGGACCATCATCAAGCTGCGCATCAAGCTGAGCTGCACCCCGAAATAGCGTCACGGCCCTGTGGGGGCGGGCTCCCACAGGGTATGGCTTGCATCTAAACGAATTTTTCGATGCTTTGCAGCAATTATTTGCGCTTTTTCATCGATACGACTCTGTTTAACCTTCACTCCATCGACTTACAACATTCTCGGATGGAGGCTACACAACATGTCCCGCGTTCTGATCATCGAAAGCAGCGCCCGCCAGCAAGACTCGGTTTCCCGTCAACTGACCCAGACCTTTATCAGTCAGTGGAAAGCGGCGCATCCGGCCGATCAGATCACCGTACGTGACCTCGCCGTGAACCCGGTGCCGCACCTGGACATCAACCTGCTGGGCGGCTGGATGAAATCCGCCGAGCAGCGCAACGACAGCGAGCAGTCCTCGCTGGACCGTTCCAACGAATTGACCGATGAGTTGCTGGCGGCCGACGTGCTGGTGATGGCTGCGCCGATGTACAACTTCGCGATCCCGAGCACCCTGAAAGCCTGGCTCGACCACGTACTGCGTGCCGGCGTGACTTTCAAGTACACCGAAACCGGCCCGCAAGGCCTGCTCAGCGGCAAGCGTGCCTACGTGCTGACCGCTCGCGGCGGGATCTATGCCGGCGGCCCGGCGGATCATCAGGAACCGTACCTGCGTCAGGTGATGGGTTTCATCGGCATCCACGACGTGACCTTCATCCACGCCGAGGGTATGAACCTGGGCGGCGACTTCCAGGAGAAGGGCCTCAACCAGGCCAACGCCAAACTGTCTCAGGTCGCTTGATATGTTAATCGCCAGATAATCGCCGATTGTTCTAGTGACCTGGCGCAACCCCTTCAAGGCTCTACGCGCATCGAACCTCCCTTTGCACTTGTTGCTCCTGAGTGCTGTAGCCCGATTGAACGCTTTAGCGAGATCGGGCTTTTTTTTGCCTGCGATTTAGCGATGGCCGGGAAAAACCGCTATCGTCGCCGCCATTCGAAATCGAGGCGAGCATGGGCTATCTACTTTTTGTCACGCTGATCCAGGCGTTTTCCTTCAGTCTGATCGGCGAATACCTGGCCGGTCATGTCGACAGCTACTTCGCGGTGCTGGTGCGTGTGGTGCTGGCCGGTCTGGTGTTCATCCCGCTGACGCGCTGGCGCTCGGTGGAACCGGCGTTCATGCGCGGCATGCTGCTGATCGGCGCGTTGCAATTCGGCGTGACCTACGTCTGCCTGTATTTGAGCTTCCGCGTGCTGACGGTGCCGGAAGTGCTGCTGTTCACCATCCTCACGCCGTTGCATGTAACGCTGATCGAAGACGCGCTCAACCGACGCTTCAACCCGTGGGCGCTGATCGCCGCACTGGTGGCGGTGGCGGGGGCGGCGGTGATTCGCTACGACCGGATCAACCCGGACTTCTTCATGGGTTTTTTGCTGCTGCAACTGGCCAACTTCACCTACGCCGCCGGGCAGGTTCTGTACAAACACCTAGTGGCGAAACACCCGAGTGATCTGCCGCACTACCGGCGTTTCGGTTTCTTCTACCTCGGCGCATTGGCGGTGGCGTTGCCGGCGTTCCTGCTGTTCGGCAAATCCAACTTCCTGCCCGAAGCACCGCTGCAATGGGGCGTGCTGGTGTTCCTCGGTTTGGTCTCGACCGCACTCGGTCTGTACTGGTGGAACAAGGGCGCCTGCCTGGTCAACGGCGGCACCCTGGCGGTGATGAACAACCTGCACGTGCCCGTCGGCTTGCTGCTGAACCTGCTGATCTGGAATCAGCACGAAGAGCTCGGGCGGTTGTTCCTCGGTGGCAGCGTGATTCTGGCGGCGGTGTGGATCAGCCGGTTGGGGATTCGCAAGCCGGCGCCAGTTGCCCCACCAGAAACTCGATAAACGCCCGGGTCTTCTGCGGCACCCGCCGCGCTGACGAATACACCGCGTTGATGGTGATCGCCGGGGCTTGCCATTCGCACAGCACCGGCACCAGCCGTCCGGCTGCCAATGCTTCTTCGACGATGAAGTCCGGCAGCAGCGCAATGCCCATCCCGGCCTCGGCCGCTTGCGCCAGCAAGTCGCCGTTGTTGGCGTGCAACGGCCCGGTGACGTTGACCCGCTGCGTCTCCTTGCCGTTGCACAGTTGCAGGCTGACCCCACTCTGCAGATAGCCGTAGTTCAAGCATTGATGTGAGCGCAGATCCTGCGGGTTCTGCGGCGTGCCCGCGCGTTCGAGGTAAGCGGGGGAGGCGACCATGATTCGTGGGGCAGGCGCCAGTTGCCGGGCGATCATGGTCGAGTCGGGCAGGCTGGCGATGCGGATGGTCACGTCGAACCCGCCGCGCACCGGGTCGACCTGCTGGTCGCTGAGCACCAGTTGCAGCTCGATGTTCGGGTGCTGCTCGTGGAACAGCGGAATCAGCTTGCCCAAGCGCCGCAAGCCGAACGACATCGGTGCGTTGACCCGCAACACTCCGCGCAATTCGCCCACCCCGTCCCGCGCTCGCTGTTCGGCCTCGTCCAGTGCCGCAATCACTTCCCGCGCCGCTTCGAAATACTCGGCACCGGCCTCGGTCAGGTGCAGGCTGCGGGTGGTGCGTTGCAGCAGTTGCACGCCGATGGCTTCTTCCAGCGCCTGAATCTGTTTGCTGACTTTCGAGCGGGGCACGTCCATGGCCCGGGCGGCGGCCGCGAAGCCGTTCTCGCCGACCGTCACCACGAAGGCGCGCATGCATTCGATGCGATCCATGATTGTCCCTTTTTTAGAATCAATGATTCTCGATTTTAGGGAATTGTCCCTTTATCGGCTAGCCCCTAAAGTGACATCCAAGCCGAGACAACAACGCCGCAGACGGCCAGCCACTCGACTCACCCATTACTCAATCGAAACTCTGAATCGACATCAAAAGGAACGCGCCATGTCTATCCGTGAACTGCTGAACCCAACCAACTCCGCCCTGATCCTGATCGACCACCAGCCACAAATGGCTTTCGGCGTACAGTCGATCGACCGTCAGACCCTGAAGAACAACACCGTCGGCCTGGCCAAGGCGGCGAAGATCTTCAACGTACCGACCATCTACACCTCGGTCGAAACCGAAAGCTTCAGCGGCTACATCTGGCCGGAACTGCTGGCGGTACACCCTGAGCAGAAGCCGATCGAACGCACCTCGATGAACTCCTGGGAAGACAAGGCGCTGGTAGACGCAGTGAAGGCCACCGGGCGCAAGAAACTGATCATCGCCGCGCTGTGGACCGAGGTCTGCCTGACCTTCCCGGCCCTGGAAGCCCTGGCTGAAGGCTACGAGGTGTACATCGTCACCGACGCTTCCGGCGGCACCACCAAGGAAGCCCACGACATGTCGGTGCAGCGGATGATTCAGGCCGGCGCCGTACCGGTGACCTGGCAGCAAGTGCTGCTCGAGTACCAGCGTGACTGGGCACACAAAGACACTTATCAGGCGGTAATGGACCTGGTGCTGGAACACAGCGGCGCGTACGGCATGGGCGTCGATTACGCCTACACCATGGTGCACAAGGCACCGCAGCGGCAGGCCTGATAAATCGGCGGGACAAAAAAAGACGCAACCGGGGTTGCGTCTTTTTTTGCGTTTGAAGCAAGCGTTACATCAGATGTTTTTCGGCTTCCGGAATATGGCTCGCGCCAAGGACTGCCGGCAATATCCCGGAACGCAAATCCCCACCACTCGGCTGCTGATACAGACTCAACCCGAACTCCGGCAGCACCGCCAGCAGGTAATCGAAAATATCCCCCTGGATCCGCTCGTAATCGGCCCACACCGTGGTGGTGGTAAAGCAATAGATTTCCAGCGGAATGCCCTGGGCCGTGGTCTGCATCTGGCGGACCATGCAGGTCATGTTCGGCTGGATCTCCGGGTGACTCTTCAGATAGGCCAACGCATAGGCGCGGAACGTACCGATGTTGGTCATGCGCCGGCGGTTGGCCGACATTGCGGCGACGTTGCCCTGCGCCTCGTTCCAGGCCTTGAGTTCGGCTTTCTTGCGGCCCATGTAGGCGGTCAGCAGGTGCACCTGGGAGAGTTTTTCTTCTTCATCGTCGCGGATGAACCGCACACCGCTGGCGTCGATGAACAGGCTGCGCTTGATGCGTCGCCCGCCGGACTGCTGCATGCCGCGCCAGTTTCTGAACGACTCGGACATCAGGCGCCAGGTCGGGATCGAGACGATGGTCTTGTCGAAATTCTGCACCTTGACCGTGTGCAGGGTGATGTCGACCACGTCGCCATCGGCGCCGACTTGCGGCATTTCGATCCAGTCGCCGACCCGCAGCATGTCGTTGCTGGTCAGTTGCACGCTGGCGACGAACGACAGCAGGGTGTCCTTGTAGACCAACAGGATCACCGCCGACATCGCACCCAGACCGGACAGCAGCAACAGCGGCGAACGATCGATCAGGGTGGCGACGATGATGATCGCGCCGAACACGTACAGAACCATTTTCGCCAGTTGCACATACCCCTTGATCGAGCGGGTGCGGGCGTGTTCGGTGCGGGCGTAGATGTCCAGCAGTGCATTGAGCAGGGCGCTGACCGACAGCAGCAGGAACAGAATGGTGAACGCCAGCGCCACGTTGCCGAGGAACACCGTGGCGGTCTTGCTCAGTTCCGGCACCAGGTGCAGGCCGAACTGGATCACCAGCGACGGCGTCATCTGCGCCAGACGCTGAAACACCTTGTTATGCCGAAAGTCGTTGATCCAGTGCAGGGCGGGCTGGCGACCGAGCATGCGGCTGGCATGCAGGATCAGGTAACGCGCCACTCGTCCGAGGACCAGCGCGATCACCAGCAGCAGGACCAAAGCCAGGCCGGCGTGCAGGAGCGGGTGCTGTTCGAGGGTACCCCAGAGGTCTTGGGCGTTGAGCCAGAGCTGTTTGAAATCCATGAGAGAGACGATTCTTCTGTAAGACGCGACGAGCGATTAGAGCATTTAAGACGCTGTGTATTACCGTTGGAGACAAATCGAGCAACAAAAAAGCCACTGATTACGGCGGATTTCACAAAGAAACTCGGCCTGAGCGCTCGAAACCGGTAACCTATGCAGCTGATTTTTTGCATATCTTCGAGGTAGCACCCGTGTTTTCCCAATTCGCCCTGCACGAACGCCTGCTCAAAGCCGTGGCCGAGCTGAAATTTGTCGAGCCAACGCCTGTGCAAGCCGCGGCCATTCCGCTGGCGCTTCAGGGGCGTGACCTGCGGGTGACGGCGCAAACCGGTAGCGGCAAGACCGCCGCTTTCGTCCTGCCGATCCTCAACCGCCTGATCGGCCCGGCCAAGATCCGCGTCAGCATCAAGACCCTGATCCTGCTGCCGACCCGCGAGCTGGCCCAGCAGACCCTGAAGGAAGTCGAGCGCTTTTCGCAGTTCACTTTCATCAAGTCCGGCCTGATCACTGGCGGTGAAGACTTCAAGGTCCAGGCCGCCATGCTGCGCAAGGTGCCGGACATCCTGATCGGTACTCCGGGCCGGATGATCGAGCAACTGAACGCCGGTAACCTTGACCTCAAGGAAGTCGAAGTGCTGGTGCTCGACGAAGCCGACCGCATGCTCGACATGGGTTTCGCCGAAGACGTGCAGCGTCTGGTCGACGAATGCCCGAATCGTCAGCAGACCATGCTGTTCTCCGCCACCACCGGCGGTTCCGGCCTGCGCGAGATGATCGCCAAGGTGCTGAACAACCCTGAGCACTTGCAGCTCAACGCGGTCAGCCAACTGAACTCGACCACCCGTCAGCAGATCATCACTGCCGACCACAACCAGCACAAAGAACAGATTGTGAACTGGCTGCTGGCCAACGAGACCTATCAGAAGGCCATCGTCTTCACCAATACCCGCGCCATGGCCGACCGCATCTACGGTCGCCTCGTTGCCCAGGAATACAAGGCGTTCGTGCTGCACGGCGAGAAAGACCAGAAGGATCGCAAACTGGCGATCGACCGTCTGAAGCAGGGCGGCGTGAAGATCCTGGTGGCCACCGATGTGGCGGCCCGTGGTCTGGACGTTGATGGCCTGGATCTGGTGATCAACTTCGACATGCCTCGCAGCGGCGACGAATACGTACACCGCATCGGTCGTACCGGCCGTGCCGGCAACGACGGTCTGGCGATCTCGCTGATCTGCCACGGCGACTGGAACCTGATGTCGAGCATCGAGCGTTATTTGAAGCAGAGCTTCGAGCGCCGCACGATCAAGGAAGTCAAAGGCACCTACGGCGGACCGAAAAAGGTCAAGGCCTCGGGCAAGGCTGTCGGCGTGAAGAAGAAAAAGACCGACGCCAAGGGCGACAAGAAGAAAACCGCCGCCAAGACCCCGACCAAGCGCAAGAGCGCCAACCGTCCGAAACCAGACTCTCTGGTGAGCAGCGACGGCATGGCTCCGCTCAAGCGCCGCAAGCCGGAAGCGCCGGCGGCTGAATAAGCCGTTTCAGGCAGGCAATAAAAAACCCGGACATGGTCCGGGTTTTTTTATCGCCAGGGTTTATCAACTGCCCAGCAGGCCGGTGGTGTCGGCATCAAAGCGCCGCTTGGCTTGATCGGCTGCCGGTTTGAGCTGTGCGAGCAGGGCGGCCTCGCTGTACAGCCCGGTCAGTGCCAGTTCCTTGGGGGTTGGCTCGATCGGGATGAGTACGTCTTCACCCGCCGCATGCAGCCAGATCGCCACAAGGTGCAGCGCCGACACAAACAGCATCCGCAGCTCAACGGTTTTGCCCTTCAGTTGCGGCGATTGCTCGGCCAGCTTCAGTGCATCGACCGTGGCGGCCGCCAGGTTGCCGTGGTTCAACGAGGCAAACTCGACGTGACCGCGTACTTCGGCCAATTGCGCATCGGCAATCGACACCCCGCCGGAAAACACCAGGTAATGCCAGTCGCCCACTCGGGCGTTTTTCAGGCCTTTGCCCTGGCTCAGGTCGTCCAGACTGAGCGAGTAGCCGCGATAGGCCTCGCTGAGGCTGATCCCGGCGGGCGCAGCACTGGCGAACTGGTGATTGACGCCAAAACCCTGGGACTGCAACGCGGCCTGCAGGGCCGGACGCAAGGTCTGTACGCCGTTGGAAGGCGCCTTTGGATAAGTCAGTTGCATGATGTCGCCCTCCTAGTTTTTCGCCGTGAAGTAAGTGTGGGTCCAGTTGCCGCCGCCGTTGTAGGAACCGGGGAAGGAACTCAGCGCGCGGGTCGAATAGCCGTAGATTGAATCCGCGACCAGCACGTAATTGCCGTTGGTGCCGTAGATCGCCAGAAAGTGCGCACCGCCGCCGTACCAGGCGCAGCGCAGGCCGATCGGGCGGCCCATGTTGATCTGGTTCTGGATGGCCGACATTTGTAGCGAGCCCGAATTCATGCCGTTGAAACTGCGGGTGATCTTCAGCGCAACGTCCAGATAGCCGTACACGTTGCACGGCCCCGGTTGATTGCAGCAGTTGCGATCCAGCGCGGCGCTGGCAACGGCGCATTGGGTCCAGGACCCGGTGCCGTAATAATTGCCGACCGAGGCGGAAGCGGCGGCCCAGCACCAGTTGGTCTGGGTCTGTTGCTGCATCGTGAAGTTCAGGCTGGCGGCTGCCAGGGCGCGCTGTTGAACAGCTGCCTCGACCAGTTGCGGGTCGAGCAGATGGCCGATCAGACATTCGGGCAGGGTGTTGCCGGTGAATGCCGTTGTTTCAGTGGTTAACATTTTTCAATCCTCCATGAATGAAAACAAACGTTCCGCGTTTGCGGGATAACGGTATTGCCGAGCGATCGGTGCTAAACGGTTGCCATCTCCGATGGCCGGTTCCGATCAGGCTCGGGGTAACCCTAGGTGTAGATATGCATTTGTGCAAATAACAAAATGCACTAATGCAAATCTCCGGTTAAAAGGAAGCAGGCTTTGGTATCGATCCAGCCTGATCGATGCCAAAGCCTGCCGTTGTCTGAGCGGGTGTTATCCCTCGGTTTTTTTCTCCGCCGAACCCAGTTCCTTCAAGCGCTGATCGATCAACTGGCATTTGTCCGGCAGATCGGCGGAGGCAGTGCCCAGGTCCATTTTCTGCAATTCGGCGTTGATCTCCTTGGCCTTGGTCGGGTTTTGCTCGGTGAGCTTCGCGACTTCCTTGGCCAGTTGCTCACGTTTGGCGGTGGCTTCCTCCGGCGTACAGGCCCAAACGGGCAGGGCGCAGGCGAGCGTGGCGGCGAGGGTGAGCTTGAGCAGGGTTTTCATGGGGGCAGGCCTCAGTTCCGGTTAAGGCGGGTTAACCGGTTGAGGGCTTTCAACCGTGAAAAGTTCAGTGTGTTTGGGGCTCAGTCTCCATGGCAGCAACTGGATTTTGCTGCCCCGTCGTAGCGGTCATGGTGCCGCACCCATTCCATGATCTCATCCTCGTTCCGGCCCTTGGGCGTGAGGTCGAGGTAGTTGTAGGAGCCGACCAGCAGGTCGAGGCCGCGAGCATAGGTTGAGTAGGTGTGGAAAATGTCGCCGTTGTCGGCGCGATAAAACACGCTGAGCCCGGGCATTTCTTCCTCGGCGCTGTCGGTCTTTTCGTAGTTGTACGTAGCCTTGCCTGCTTCGACATCCTCTGCACGGGCGCACACGCCGAAGTCGTAGTTGAAATCGCAGCCGTCCGACGATACCCAGTCGAATGTCCAGCCCATCCGCCGCTTGAAGGCCTGGAATTCGGCGAACGGTGCGTGGGACACCGCTACCAGCGCAATGTCGTGATGGGCCAGGTGCAGGTTGGCGCCGTCGATGTGGTCGCTGAGGAATGAACAGCCCGGGCAGCCTTCTTCCCAGCCCTTGGCGAACATGAAGTGGTAGACGACGAGTTGGCTGTGTTTGCCGAACAGATCGGCGAGTTTCAATTCGCCGTTCGGCCCCATGAAGCGGTAATCCTTGTCGACCTTCACCCAGGGCAGGGCGCGGCGTTTGGCGCTGAGGCGGTCGCGTTCCTTGGTGAAGGCCTTTTCATCGGCCAGATGCTGCTTGCGGGCGGTGAGCCATTCTTCGCGCGATACCACCGGATGATTCTCAACGTTCATGATGATTTCTCCTGCGGGGGTTGAAACCGTCTGTCTCAGACTAGTCGTTCAACCACCCGGGAAATCGACAGACCGCCGGTCGGTCGGGGCGCCGAATAATCCTGAACGGTGGCGCAGCGCTCCGGTCACAACCTGTGAACGCGCCAAAAAATCACGCGCACCGGAGGTTGAATCAGGATGACGACTTATAACTGGGATTTGATTGAACGCCTGCTGCATGAAGTGCAGAACGGCGCGGGCCACAGCTTTGCGCCACGGTCTTTTGCCGAAGACTATGCGGCGGAGAAAGCGGCGGCGGGCGAGCCGATCGAGAATCTGGATCACCTGAAAACGCTCGCCTGCGACTATGAGCAATTGTTGCTGTTGCGCGGTTACATCCAGCCCCGTGGCGAAGACGAGGGCAGCACCGGCAACAACTTCAGCCTGACCCCGCGCGGCTCCAGCCTGTTGAGCCTGATCGACAGCAGCATTCCCGGCAATGATCATCCGCGCGAAGTGCTGGATGATCAGGAAGACGCGCTGGATGAGCTGATGTTCGATGAGGTGGCCTCCAAGGCGCAGATTGCCTGAGGCTTTGCACAAAAAAATGTGGGAGCGAACGTGCTCGCTCCCACATGGGTTTTGCAGTGATCTCAGCTTTTTTGTGCGGCCTTCAGGCACTTCAAGTCATTGAAGTCCTTGCGCACCCCCTCGATCTTTTTCAACAGGCGTTGGCGCTGCTGCGGCGTGCTGTCGGCCATCAGATCCACGAACAGCGAACGGGCCTGCGCCTCGGTATTGGCGTAGGCCTTTTGGTAATCCGCTGTCCATAAACGCTCGCGATTGACCAGAAGCGTCTCGATCCGTTGTGGGAATTCAGGACTGTTGCGGTGCGCCACCGCCGCGCTGAACTGCTTCTGCCAGTGGGCGCGGTTGGCGATCCATTGGGTGTTCTGATCGCCCAGGGCGGTCGACCAGGCCATCACGCGCTGCTCCTGCTTGGCGCTCAGCGGGCCGAGCCAATCGTTGAGGCGCTTGTCCATGCGCGCGCCACGTTCGGCAATCTGCTGCGACAGCGGTGGCTTAAGGTATTCCTGCTGGCGCTTTTGCAGGTCTTTGGCAAAGGCGTCGTTCATTTCGGCGACCTGTTTGTCGTCCAGCCCTTGCAGCAACTCAATCGCGGACGGAGTGATTTCCCGAGCGGTTTCGGCGATCGCCTGCTTGGCTTCTGCGGTGCGGGCCTGAAGGGCAGCGTCGGTGACCTGATTGGTCTCGACCATGGTTTGCAGGCGATCGAGCCAGTCGAGATAACCCGGCAGTTGCGTGTTGCAGTGCCAGCTCAGGTGTTCCCTGAGGCGTTCGTTGAACCAGCCTTTCTGCTCGCCGTTCATGTCCAGGTAGTCGCTGAGCGTCCACGGAATGATCACGTCGAGATTGCGATAGGCCAGGCCGACACGGCTGCAGGCGCCGAGGGCGAGGGTCAGGATCAGTAGAACGGCGAGGCGTTTGAACCAGCTAGACATGGGCGAGTCCTTGCGAAAGCCAGCCTTGAGGGTCTGATTCTTATGTGAACGCAGGATGGACCCGGCAGTTCAGCCAATCAATAGAACGGGCGTTCGGCCTTGAGCGTGACCAGCCCGTCGCACTGACTGTTATGCCCGGAATAGGCCGAGCAATCGCTGCCGCTGAGGCTTGAATTGCTGTAGATCAGGTCGAGATCGATGCCCATGAACGGCCGGGAAAATTTCACCGACCAATCGGTAAAACTGCTGACATAACCCCCGTCCACCGAGACCGGCGTGTTGAGCTGATGGGTGGTGTATTTCATGCTGATCCCGATGCCGAACGGCTGATTGCCGCCCAGGTCGGCAAACAGGGTGTTGTTCTGTTTATCCGGATCGTTGCTCAGGGCGATGCCGATCCGGCTGCCGAGCAGGGTCAGGCCACCAAACAGTTCCTGGCTGTCGAGGGTGTCGACCTTGGGATAGCTGTAGTGGATCATCCCGACTTCGTAGCCGAGGGTTTGATCGAAAGGTTGTTTAAAGCCGACGTAGGAATCGATTTCGAGATTCTTCCCCGGCGTGAGGCCCATGCTCGGTGCGTACTGACCGACATAGAGGCCGCTGTCGTGACTCAGATCCAGCCCGCCGTGGAACGAGCCGACCGCCGAAGGTTTGACCAGCCCCTGGGCCATGCTGCGGCTGGGCGTGGTGCCGAGCTTGAGGTCGAAGTCGCCGAGTTCACGCTGAAAAATCTGCGCGTGCGCCGCCGGGCTCGCCAGAAGGCCTACAAGCAATAAACAGGAAGATTTGAGCATGCGTCACTCCTTGAGCAGCGAGCGCAGGTGCGACAAACCTGCTGAAACGCTTGATCCAGACGCGTGCAAGGATACCGGCGAATGATCGGCATTGAGGGCCGTTCGTCGATTTCTGCTGTTTTGAATGTTTGATTAAACGTAAGAGAGGTCTTGCGAGGGATCCGGTCCAGACGCTTCGAAGCTCAAAGCGCCTTTGGACAGGTGTGCTGCGGGGGTGTTACTTCTTGCCCAGGCTGATCTGCTTGGACGGGCCGAACGTCTGGCCGCTGACGCCCTTGGCAATTTGCTGGATCTCGCCGCCGGACTTGAGGAATGCCGCGATTTGATCGTTGATCGATTCGCTGGTTTCAACGGCTGGAGCTGGCTTTGCTTTGCTGGTGGATGCTTTTACACGCATGGCGGCCATTAACCTGTAGAAAAGTAACTCGGCCAGGCATCGTACAGGAATAACTTGACAATTGCTTGGTAAATATCCCCCGGAATAACCCAGCGCGCTGGTGGATTATTCTCGATTAATTATTCGAAATATCCCGCTAACCTGCTGTTTTAAATAACAACATTTATTGGATTTGAGGCTGCCAGCCGGCGTCGGGATCAGACGAAAGCCGTCACGCTGGCCTGACGAGTGGCGCGCGTGCGGCGCGAAATCCAGGAAAATCAAGGCCTCCCGCAGATTTTCGGTCAGCCGTCCGATCTGGCGACCGACGAATCCGGCAAAACCGGGTAGAATGCCGCCCACGCAATGAGGGTATTGGAAATGGCTTTAGTCGGGCGTTACAACAGTTTGCAAGTGGTTAAACACACTAACTTCGGTTTATATCTGGACGGCGGTGCCGACGGCGAAATTCTTTTGCCCAACCGTTATATCCCTAAAGATATTCCCAGCGAAGATGAAGACTGGCTCAATGTTTTCATTTATCTGGACAGTGACGACAAACTTATTGCCACCACTGAAAAACCAAAAGTTCAGGTCGGTGAATTTGCCAGTTTGAAAGTTGTTGAAGTCAACAGCATCGGCGTGTTCCTCGACTGGGGCCTGCCGAAGGATCTGCTGCTGCCTTACTCCGAAGAAAAGCGCCAGATGACCGCCGGCGAGTACTGCGTGGTGCACGTCTACCTCGACAAGCACACCCGCCGCATCACCGCGACCGCGCGCCTGGATCGTTATCTGGACAAGACCCCGGCCAACTACAGCGTGGGCCAGGAAGTTGATCTGCTGGTGGCCGAATCCACCGACATGGGTTTCAAGGCCGTCATCAACAACAAGCACTGGGGTCTGATTCACAAGAATGAAATCTTCAAGTTCATGCGTTCCGGCATGCGCGAGAAAGGCTTCATCAAGGAAGTGCGCGCCGACGGCAAGATCAGCCTGAGCCTGCAACCGGTGGGGCAGGAAGCGGCCAGCAGCCTGAACTCGAAGATCCTCGCCAAGTTGCGCGAAAACGATGGCACTCTGGCGGTCAGCGACAAGAGCGATCCGGCACTGATCAGCAGCCTGTTCGGTGTCAGCAAGGGCAACTTCAAGAAGGCCATCGGTTCGTTGTACAAGGAAGGCAAGATCGTCATTCATGCTGATCGCATTGAACTAACCTGAGTCTCGCGTGGCCCATGTTGCATGGGCTTACTTGAGGTCGGGCAGATGAAAAAAGCACTGATTGCCTACGTCGCCACGCTGCTGACGGTTCTTCTGCTCGACGGCGTCTGGCTCGGCGTGTTGATGGCGCCGACCTATCGCGAACTGCTCGGTTCGCTGATGCTCGAAAAACCGTTGCTGGTGCCAGCAGCGGTTTTTTATTGCCTGTACGTTTTCGGCTGTGTGGTGTTTGTGGTGCTGCCGTCGCTGACCTGGCAACGCGCCGCCCGCATGGGCGCACTGCTCGGGCTGGTCGCTTATGGCACTTATGACCTGACCAATTGGGCGACATTGCGTGGCTGGTCGGCGCAGGTGTCGCTGATGGATTGGGCCTGGGGGACATTTGCCACGGCGCTGGCCTGTACGGTCGGGTTTTGGGCCGCTCGCCGAAGCTGACGGCAGGCATGACGCAACAGGGCAATTGCATGTCTTTGCCGGGCGGCAATTTCTGTCCGACTGGTTGATAATCCCTGCCATCCTTTTTCGCCCCGGACAAAGAGCCGGGGCTTTGTTTGACCATTGGAAAAACTGCCATGTCGTGTGTGTTCGAGGTGTCGAGGTGAGCGCCAGTCGGCGTAGTGCCGACGGATTTGCCCTGCAAGTGATGATCGGCCTGTGCCTGATCTGGGGCGTGCAGCAGGTGATGATCAAGTGGGCGGCGACCGACATTGCGCCGGTGATGCAGGCGGCGGGGCGGTCGGGAATTTCCGCGTTGCTGGTGGGATTGCTGATCTGCTGGAAGGGCGGCTGGGATCAGGTCGGTGCTACCTGGCGCGGTGGCTTGCTGGCCGGTGCCTTGTTCGGCCTCGAATTCCTGTTCATCTCTGAAGGCTTGCAGTTGACCACCGCCGCGCACATGTCGGTGTTCCTCTACACCGCGCCGATTTTCACCGCGCTGGGCGTGCATTTCCTGTTGCCGAGCGAGCGTCTGCGGCCGGTGCAATGGCTGGGGATCTTCATGGCGTTCGTCGGGATTGCCGTGGCATTTGCCGGCGGCGTGTCGTGGGACAACCTCGACCGCCGCATGTTGATGGGCGATGCCCTCGGCGTGCTGGCCGGCGCCAGTTGGGGCGCAACCACCGTGGTGGTGCGCGCCTCGCGTCTGTCGGAAGCGCCAGTGACCCTGACCCTGTTCTATCAACTGATCGTCGGTTTCATCGGCCTGCTGTTGATCGCGCTGCTCAGCGGCCAGATCACCCACGTCAGCCTGACCGTCGTGGCCGTGGGCAGTGTGCTGTTCCAGGGGCTGGTGGTGTCGTTCTTCAGTTACCTGACCTGGTTCTGGTTGCTGCGTCGTTATCTGGCGGCCAACCTCGCGGTGTTTTCCTTCATGACGCCGTTGTTCGGCGTCACATTCGGCGTGGTGCTGCTCGGCGAAGAACTGAGCCTGAACTTCATCATCGGCGCCGTGCTGGTGTTGCTCGGCATCACTTTCGTCAGCGCGGAACAGTGGGTGCGTCGGCGTTTGCGCAAAGCCCTCGGTCAGCCGTAACCGATTTGCACGCCAGTCCGCCGGCAATCAGCAGGCCGCTGCCGGCGATCACCAGCGCCGGTTGCAGGCCACCGCTGAAATGGCTGCTGACCGCCGCCAGTAACGGCCCGCTGAGCTGACCGACGGCGAAGCACGCGGTGAGCAGGCCGGCGTTGCGCTGGGTGGCGTGGGGCGCGAGTTCCCGGGAGCGTTGCATCACCAGTTGCATGCACGCCAGGAACGGCGTGCCGCAGAGGATCACGCCCAATGCCAGGCCGAGGCCGCTGCCCAGCAGGCAAGCGAACACCCCGGCAGCCTGCAGCCACAACGTCGCCATCAACCAGTGCCGGGTGGTTTGCGGATCGTGCCGACGCAAACTCACCAGCAATACCCCGATCGCAGCGCCGAGGCCGAAGCACGGCCAGAACAGATCGGCCTGCCACTGCCCGTGAAACTGCGCGTTGGCCATCTGCGACAGAAATGTGGCCGGAATGATGTAGCCCACGCCATACAAGGCATACACCACCGCCAAGCGCCCAATGCCGCGATTCGATGAACTCACGGCAGCCGGCACGACCGGCACACCGACGCCCGGTTGCGGCAGGATCCGCACGATCCCCAGCAACATCACCAGCGCCACAGCAGCGTAAATCAACCACAGGGTGGCGGAAGTCTGCTGCGCCAGATGTGAAAACAGCGCTAGCAACCCCGTCAGAAAAATCCCCAGCCCCGGCCCGGCAAACACCAGTGCTCCCAACCGTGGGCGACCCGCCGCCGCAGCCAGCGGCTGACTCAGCGCAGTAATCATCACCAGCACCCAGGCGCTCGCCACACCGGTACCGAAGCGCAGCAGCAGGTGCGACCAGAAACCGTTGGCCCAGAACGACGCCAGCGTCAGCAACACGCACAACCACAGGCCGCCATGCAGGCGTCGCTGCACCTGATCCGGCCGACGGGAGAACATCGCATCCACCGCGCCGAGCAGGTAACCGAGGTAGTTGGCCGCCGCAATCAGACCGGCGGCGGTCAGGTCGATCTGCCCTTCGCTGAGCAGGTGCGGTAGTTGCGGGGTGAGGGCGAAACGCCCGATGCCCATGGCCATCATCAGGGCAATGAAACAGGCGGATAAGCGAATCAGAGGGGACATGGTCTGAATTCCGTTAGAGGTTCAATGACCGTCAGGCTAGGACTGATTGACTTTCTTTAAAATTGAATAATAGTGAGTAACTTGTTCTGTTCAGGAGAAAGGTTGTGGAGTTCAGCCAATTGCGGATCTTCCAGGCCGTGGCGGAGGAGGGTTCGATCACCCGCGCCGCCGAACGTTTGCACCGCGTGCCGTCGAACCTGTCGACCCGGCTTAAACAGCTCGAGGAGCAACTGGGCGTCGAACTGTTCGTCCGTGAGCGTCAGCGTTTGCAGTTGTCGCCTGCGGGAAAAGTCCTGCTGGACTACACCGGCAAACTGTTCGCCCTGCGCGATCAGGCCAGTGCAGCGGTGATGGGCGGGCAACCGGCGGGGGATTTCGTGCTCGGCACGCTGTACAGCACCGCCGCGATCCATTTGCCGGCGCTGCTGGCGCGGTATCACAAGCAATATCCGGCGGTGAATCTTCAGGTGCAGTCCGGGCCCAGTGGTGAATTGCTTGAAGGCCTGCTCACCGGTCGTCTCGACGCCGCGCTGGTGGATGGCCCACCGCAACTGGCCGGCATCGTTGGGGTGCCGCTGTGCAACGAGCGGCTGGTGCTGATCAGCGAGGCCGATCACCCGCCGATACGCAGCGCCAGGGATATCGAAGGTCGGGCGGTGTTCACCTTCCGTCATGGCTGCGCCTATCGCGCGCGGCTGGAAGCGTGGTTCGCGCATTATCAGGCGGCGATGGGCCGGGCGATGGAGATCGAGTCCTACCAAGGGATGCTGGCTTGTGTGATTGCCGGCAGTGGCGTGGCGCTGATGTCGGAGTCGATGCTCGCCAGCCTGCCGGGGCGCGAAAGCGTGGCGGTGCACCCGCTGGCCGAGCCTTTTGCCAGTGCGACAACATGGCTCATGTGGCGCCGGGGCATGGTCGGTGCCAACCTCAATGCGTGGATCGAACAGCAGCAGGCGCTCTATCCCGTGGCTGGCGAAGACGTGCGGGAAACGGCTTGAACGAACGGTCAGGGATTTGGATCAATTCAGTAACAGATCATTGCGGATTTGGCCGAGCATTGCGTAGGACTTCGGACTATTATCAGTGCGAAGCGGCCTCAGAATTCCGGACGCTCAGCACCACCCTGAAGGGGGCATGACGATGAAAGAGAAAATTCAAAACTGGCTGCACGATTTGGGTGTTGCCCTCGGCTTGATCGAACCGCCTCTGCAACCGGTCCCGATTCGCACCGATGACGAACAGCGTCGGCGTCAGCCACGTCGGCGGTAATGCCCCGCTTTGAAGGATCAAAGGATTTAAACGACAAAAGATCGCACCCGCCCGTCGCTCCATTGGAGTGGCGGGCGGGTGCGATCTTTTGTTTTCAGTGACGCCCGATTTCCATCAGAAACCGGCTCAGGTCATTCGCGGTTTTCGCGGTCTTGAGCATCCGGTCCTCTTCGGCGGTGAAGGCCGTCAGTCCGAATTCATCTTCCAGATGGAAGATCAGATCCTCGATATCCGCTTTTTCCAGCCCCAGCTGCGCGAGGCTGGTGTTGTCGTCGAATTCACGATTTTCCAGCAGGCGCAGGATGAACCGGTGCACGGCAGCACGCACGGCAGCTCTTCTCATGGCAGATCTTTGTGTTGTTAGTCTGACTGAAGTACAGCAGGCCTCAGGCGTGGCGGCGCAACCATTCGTCAATCATCCCGCGCAGATGCTCCCCGGAAAAACTGCCGAAGTGCCCGCCATGCACCGTGCGGATCTTCAACCCCTGCAATCGACGCAGGCTGGCGGCGTAATCATCGAGGTTGGAATGGTAGGCGTCTTCGATCAACGGCCCGTCGTAGATGATGTCGCCGCTGAACAGGGTTCCGCTGGCCGCTTCGTAGAGGCTGATCCCCCCCGGTGAATGCCCCGGCGTGTGCAGCACCTGCAACGTGCGATTGCCCAGGTCCAGCACATCGCCATCCTCGACAAAACCGGTGGCCGGCGCAGCCTTGACCCGATACTCGGCGTAGCACAACGGGCAATCCGGGTGCGCTTCGAACATGTCGTCGCCGACGAAGGCCCGGCTCAGATCGTTCTCGCCATCCGGCGCTGCCAGAATGTCCGCCTCGGCGGGATGCACCAGCCGTTCGGCAAATTCGTGATGCCCGGCGATATGGTCGAAATGGCAATGACTGGCCACCGCCACCAGTGGCCGTTCGGTCAGCCACGGCAGTTGCTCGCGCAGGCTGACCAGCCCGGAACCGCTGTCGAGCAGCAGATCCTTGTCGCGCCCCTGAACGTGCCACAGGTTGCAGCGGTAGAACGGGCGGATGAACGGCTCGTGAATCAGCCGAATGCCGTCGCTCAGGGTTTGCACTTCGAACCACTGATCGCGAGAAACAATCTTCATAAGCACTTTCCTTGAGACGAAAAAAACGGGTGTGGCAACCGACGCCACACCCGCCGAAGAAAGCATCAAGTCGTTGTGTTCAGCTTAGATCGCGCTGGCCACCACGTTTGGGCGACGGGACATCAGGCTGACCACCACAAAGCTCACCAGACCCACAGCCAGGCTGTAGTAGATCGGCGTGTTGGCATCCAGACCATCCTTGAACATGAACAGCAGGGCGGTGGCGAAACCCAGGCCCATGCTGGCGATGGCGCCGGCAGTGGTCGCGCGTTTCCAGAAGATCGCACCGATCAGCGGGATCAGCATGCCGCCCACCAACAGGTTGTAAGCGAGGGTCAGGGCGCTGATCACGTCGTTGACCACCAGCGCGATGCCCAGCACCACGATGCCGGTCAGCAGGGTGAACAGACGGTTCACACCCAGGCTCGACTGTTTGCCGCCACGCAGTTTCGGCAGGAGGTCTTCGGTCAGGGTGGTGGCGGCGGCGAGCAGGCCGGCGCTGGCGGTGGACATCATCGCGGCCAAGGCAGCGGCGATCACCAGACCACGGATACCGTCCGGCAGCGACAGTTTGACGATCGCGGCGAAGGCATTGTTGACGTTGTCCAGATCCGGGATCAGTACGTGCGCCGCCATGCCGATCAGGGCGCAGGCCAGGCCGTAGAGGATGCAGTAGATGCCCGCGAAGCTACCGGCGTACTGAGCGACTTTTTCGTTCTTGACGGTGAACACCCGTTGCCAGATGTCCTGACCGATCAGGATGCCGAAGAAGTAGATCATGAAGTAGGTGATGATCGTGTCCCAGCCGATGGTGGTGAAGCTGAAGGCGGTGGCCGGCAGTTTCAGCACCAGCTCGTCCCAGCCGCCAACGCGGTACAGGCAGATTGGCAACAGGATGAACATCAGGCCGACGGTCTTGATGATGAACTGGACGATGTCGGTCAGAGTCAGCGACCACATGCCGCCGATGGCCGAGTACACCACGACCACGCCACCGCCGAGCAGTACCGAGATCCAGAACGGCAGGCCGAACAGCACTTGCAGCACGGTGCCGATGGCGAGGATCGAGGTCACGCCGATCATCAGTGCGTAGGCCAGCATGATCGCCGCGCTCGCCGAGCGGGCCATCGGGTTGTAGCGTTTTTCCAGGACCTGGGTAACGGTGTAGATCTTCAGTTTCAGCAGCGGCTTGGCCAGGAACAGGTTCAGCGCCACGATGCCGCAACCCAGTGCCGCGCACAGCCAGAAACCGGAAATGCCGTGCACGTAGCCCAGGCGAACGGTGCCGACGGTGGACGCACCACCGAGAACGGTCGCCGCCATGGTGCCCATGTACAGGCTCGGGCCGAGGTTACGCCCGGCAACCAGGAAGTCCTCGTTGGTCTTGGCCTTGCGCATGCCGAAGTAGCCGAGCAAAAGCATGCCGGCGGCGTAGATGAGGACGACGAATAAATCCAAAGCCATGATGGCGTGTCTCCGATTGTCTTTTTTATGGGGTGGAACACTGTGGGAGAAGGCTGACCCCCACAGGCGATTCGTTTATTCAGGCAGCCTGACGCAGCGCCGCTTCAGCCGGCGCATGCGCGCCTTTGCTCCGGGGATCCTTCGGGCCGTAGACCAGCGCCGGTTCCGGGAACAGGCTCAGCAACATCAGGTACATCACCGAGGCCAGACCGAGGGTCACCAGCAGGCTGATGTCGATGCCGCCGGCCAGTTCACCGAGCGGACCAACGAACTGCCCCGGCAGGTTGACGAAGCACAGGCCGACCGCCGCGCTCGGGATCCACGCGCCCAGGCCACGCCAGTTCCAGCCGTGGCTGAACCAGTAGCGTCCGCCTTGTTCGCCGCGCGTGAACACTTGCAGGTCGTCCGGGCAGTAGAAGCCGCGACGCACCACCAGGCCGATGATCATGATCACCATCCACGGGGTGGTGCAGGTGATGATCAGCACGGCGAAGGTCGACACGCTCTGCACCAGGTTCGCCGCAAAGCGCCCGATGAAGATGAAGGCAATCGACAGCACGCCGATCAGCAACGTCGCTTTCACTCGCGACAGCAGGCGAGGGAACACGCTCGACATGTCCAGCCCGGTGCCATACAGCGAGGTGGTGCCGGTGGACATGCCGCCAATCACCGCAATCAGGCACACCGGCAGGTAGAACCAGCTCGGCGACACCGCCAGCAGACCGCCGACGTAGTTGTTGGCCGCGATGTAGTCCGGTGCCTGGATCGCCACGATGGTCGCGGTGGTCAGGCCGAACAGGAACGGGATGAAAGTAGCGATCTGCGATAGCACCACCGCCGCCATGATCCGCTGACGCGAAGTTTCACGCGGGATATAGCGGGCCCAGTCGCCGAGGAACGCGCCGAAGGAAATCGGGTTGCTCATCGCTACGAGCGCAGCGCCGATGAACGCGGCCCAGAAGCCCGGTTGACCGAGGCTGACCGTGCCGGCGTAGTGCGAATCGAAGGGGCCGGCGAAGGCGAAGATGCCCAGCAGGAACAGCAGGCTCGCGCTCCACACCGCGACCTTGTTCACCCACAGCAGGAAGCGGAAGCCGTAGATGCACACGGTCAGCACCAGAATCGCGAACAGACCGTAGGCCAGGCCCAGGGTCAGGTCGGTTTCCGGCAGGCCGATCAGGCGTTTCGCACCACCGATCAGCGCATCTCCCGAACTCCACACCGAGAGCGAGAAGAAGGCGATGGCGGTCAGCAGCGACAGGAACGAACCGACGATCCGCCCGTGCACGCCGAAGTGTGCACCGGACGACACGGCATTGTTGGTGCCGTTGAGCGGGCCGAACAGGCCCATCGGTGCGAGGATCAGCGAGCCGAGTAGCACGCCCGAGACAATCGCCCACACGCCTGCCTGAAAGGACAGACCGAACAGCACCGGGAAACTGCCGAGCACGGCGGTGGCAAAAGTATTCGCGCCGCCAAAGATCATGCGGAACAAATCCACGGGACCGGCGGTGCGTTCGTTGTCCGGGATCTGTTCGACCCCGTGGGTTTCAATCTGCGTAAGGCTTTGGTCTTTGTTGTTGTTATTCATGATCTGCTCCGATCATCAAGGCGCGCTCATCGTGCGTGAGCGTCACCTGGCTTGGCTAAGGGGATGGCAGCCCTTCCGGCATTGCGGACAAATGTTCGTGGCAGGCCAGCCAATGGCCTTGTTGTTCTAGGCTCGACGCTTGTTTTCTGAAAACAATCGTCTCGCGCTCCTGGCTGAAGTGTTGCTCCCCTTGCATGCGCAGCTCGGTGGCCACGTCATGGATGAAAATCGCCACGTCACCCTGCAGGCTGACGAAGGCGTTGCTCGAGGTGCAGGACAGCACCTCGAAGCCATCCTCGGCGCGCCAGCTGTCCCACAACGCCTGATAGGCATCGCGCGACAGCAGGGGCTGTTCGAGGGTGTAGAACACGAAGCTCGCGTCGCTGCTGAATGCACCGAAGTAGGCTTCGCGATCGTTGCGGGCGAAGGCGGACACCAGATCGGCGGCCGCTTTCAGAACCTGATCACGTTCGTTCATGACCCGGACCCTCAGCGGTGGACCACGCCTGGCAGTACGCAGAGCATTTCGTACAGCAGGTTGGCGGCCAGCAGCGAGGTGTTGCCGGTGGTGTCATAAGCGGGCGAGACTTCTACCAGATCGCAGCCGATCAGGTCGAGGCCTTGGCAGCCGCGAACGATTTCAATTGCCTGAATGGTCGTCAGACCACCGATTTCCGGGGTACCGGTGCCAGGCGCCCAGGCCGGGTCGATGCCGTCGATGTCAAAGCTCAGGTACACCGGGCCGCCACCGACTTTCTCGCGCACTTCGGCCATCAGCGGTGCCAGCGACTTGTGCCAGCACTCTTCGGCTTGAACAACGCGGAAGCCCTGATCGCGGCTCCAGTTGAAGTCGTCAGCGGTGTAGCCCTGCGCCCGCAGACCAATCTGCACCACGCGGTCGCAGTCCAGAAGACCTTCCTCGACGGCGCGACGGAAGGTCGTGCCGTGGGCGATCTTCTCGCCGAACATGTGATCGTTGACGTCAGCGTGGGCGTCGATGTGTACCAGACCGACCTTGCCGTGCTTTTTGTGGATGGCACGCAGGATCGGCAGGGTGATGGTGTGGTCGCCACCCAGGGTCATCGGGATCACGTTGTGCTCGAGGATGTTGTCGTAGGCTTCTTCGATGATGCGCACGGCGTCGAGCAGGTTGAAGGTGTTGATCGCCACGTCACCGATGTCGGCAACCGACAGCGAGTCGAACGGCGCAGCGCCGGTGGCCATGTTGTACGGGCGGATCATCACCGATTCGGTGCGGATGTCGCGGGGCCCGAAGCGGGTGCCGGGGCGCAGCGAAGTACCGATGTCAAGCGGCACGCCAACGAAGGCGGCGTCCAGACCGGCAGCGGTCGGTACATGGGGGAGTCGGAGCATGGTGGCGATGCCGCCGAAGCGCGGCATTTCGTTGCCGCCCAGTGGTTGGTGAAGAATCTTGTCCACGGGTAGGGCCTCATCGTCTTTGTTTTATTTATGTCGGCGCACCGCATTCGCAAGGTCACGGGCACCGCTGTGGGCCGATTCTGCGAAATGTAGTGGGGCGAAAGAATCGCTACGGGCAAATACTTAGTTCAGAAATTTCTAAACTAATGAGAGGGAGATGGATAGACTTCTCGCTGATCGTTCCCACGTCGAGGCGTCGAACCGTCCGCGTGGGAATGCATCCCGTGACGCTCCGCGTCACAGCCGTGAAGCGGACGCAGAGCGTCCAAGGCGGCATTCCCACGCAGAGCGTGGGAACGATCTATGGGGAACGATCCTTGGAGTAGACATGGCCAACGCTTTACCCGACCTGAAACTTTTGCGCATCTTCGTCAGCGTCGTGCGCCATCAGGGGTTTGCCAACGCGCAGCAGGAACTCAACCTGTCGACCTCGGCGATCAGCACCTACATGAGCCAGCTCGAAGCCGCGCTCGGTCTGGTGCTTTGCCATCGCGGGCGCGGCGGTTTCAGCCTGACCAGCAAGGGCGAGCTGTTCCATCAGGAAACCCTGCGCCTGCTGGCCGAACTCGAGGGTTTCGAGCAATACGCCGCCGCGCTCAAGGGCGAACTGCGCGGCACGCTCAATCTCGGGGTAATCGACTCCACGGTCAGCGACAAGGCCCTGCCGTTCGCCGAAGCCATCGGCGCCTACAGCCAGGAACATCCGGCGGTGCATTTGCATTTGTCGGTGATGAGCCCGTATGAACTGCAACTCGGCGTGCAGGACAACCGACTCGATCTGGCCATTGGCGCGTTCTCCACGCGCATGAGCGGTCTGGTGTACATGCCGCTGTACCGCGAGCAGCACTGGCTGTATTGCAGCAGCCGTCACCCGTTGTTCAACGAGCGGCGGATTCCCGAGCAGGTCATCACCCAGCAACGCATGGTCGGACGCGGTTACTGGAGCCAGGCTGAACTCGCACGCCACGGTTTCAAACACAGCGCCGCAACCGTGGAAAGTATGGAGGCGCAGCTGATTTTGGTGCTGTCCGGCGCCTACATCGGTTACCTGCCGGAGCACTACGCCCAGGCTTGGGCCGACAAGGGCGATTTGCGGGTGCTGTTGCCGGCGACCTTCGGTTATCAGGCGCCGTTTTCCATGATCATGCGCCGTGGCCGCAGCCGCGAGCCGCTGATCCAGACTTTCCGCGACCTGCTCAAAGCGCAGCTCAATCAGGCATAAGAACATGTCCAGACCCCAATGCCCGCGCTGCCTGCGCCCACAAACCCATTGCCTTTGCCCGCTGATCCCCAGCCTCGACAGCCGCACCCGGGTGTTGCTGTTGCAGCACCCGAGCGAGGTCAATCATGCGCTCAACACGGCACGGCTGGCGGCGCTCGGTTTGAACAATGCCGAGCTGATCGTCGGTGAAGTGTTCGAGGATCTGCCCGCGCTGCTGAACCGACCGGGGTATCGGGCGCGTTTGCTGTTTCCGGCGGAGGATGCGCAGCCGATGCAGGCTTACGCCGCATCGGATGAGCCGCTGTTGCTGGTGGTGCCGGATGGCACGTGGCGCAAGGCGCGCAAGATGCTGCACCTCAATCCGCTGCTGGCGGCGTTGCCACGGGTGACTTTGGCCGAGGGTGGGGTTTCACGGTATCGGCTGCGCAAGGCACCGGGGCCGGGGGCGTTGTCGACGATTGAGGCGATTGTTCAGGCGTTGCAGACGCTGGAAGCGCCGACGTCGTTCGAGCCGTTGCTCAAGCCGTTCGAGGCGTTGATTGAAGGGCAGATTGCGGCGATGGGGGAGGAGACTTTCCAGAAGAATCACGGTGGCTGATCGGACTCAGCCTGATCGTTCCCACGCTCTGCGTGGGAATGCATACAGTGACGCTCTGCGTCACCGTCGCGAAGGGACGCGGAGCGTCCCGGGCGGCATTCCCACGCGGAGCGTGGGAACGATCAGATGAGGCTAGCGCTCGCGCATCGCCTCGGTCCGCGCCTTCAGCACCGGTTTGAGCAGGTAATCCAGCACACTTTTCTCCCCGGTAATGATGTCCACCGTCGCCACCATCCCCGGAATGATCAGCAGCGGTTTCACATCCCCGCCCAAATGGTTTTTGTCGGTTCGCACCTGGATCAGGTAGAAGCTGTTGCCCTTATCGTCGGTGATGGTATCGGCGCCGATCAGCTCAAGCTTGGCGCTGAGCCCGCCGTAGATCGTGTAATCGTAGGCGCTGAACTTGACCATGGCTTTCTGGCCCGGATGCAGGAACGCCACGTCCTGCGGCCGCACCTTGGCCTCGATCAACAGGTTGTCTTCCAGCGGCACGATTTCCACCATGTCGCTGCCCGGCTGCACCACGCCGCCGATGGTGTTGACCTTCATCTGCTTGATCACCCCGCGCACCGGCGAGGTCACGGTGGTGCGGCTGACGCGGTCGTCGATGGCGATGCTCGACGCGGTGATTTTCGACAGGTCGGTGCGTTTCTCGTTGAGCTCTTTGGCCGCCTCGGAGCGGAAGGTCTGTTCCGATTCGTCGATCTTGCTCTTGATCTCGTTGATCGCCGATTCGGCCCGGGGAATGGCGAGGGTCGTGGCATTCAACGAACCACGAATTTCCACAGCGCTACGACGTAGCCGGAGGATCTCCACGGGCGATACCGCGCCGGTTTTCACCAGCGGTTCCGACATGTTCATTTCCTGTTGCAGCAGCGCCAGGCTCGAACTGTATTGCCCCTGTTTCGAGCGAAACTCGGCCAGCTCCTGCGCCTTTTGCCGCAGTTGTTCGCTGAGGGTGCGTTGCTCGCTGGCCAGCCGGCGTTGACGTTGCTCGTACAGCGAGCGCTCGTCCTCGGCGACTTGCGGGGCCTTGGCAATCACCTCGTCCGAGAGCTTGAACGGCCGGCCTTCGGCTTCGGCGGACAGGCGTTCGACCTGCGCGGTCAGAGCATAACGATCAGCCTCGCTCTCACCCTTGTTCGACAGAAACCGCGTGTCATCCAGGCGCAGCAAGGTGTCGCCCTTGCTGACCATTTGCCCTTCACGGACGAAGATCTCGGTGACGATCCCGCCCTCGAGGTTCTGGATCACCTGGACCTTGCTCGACGGAATCGCCTTGCCTTCACCCATGGTCACTTCCTGAAGCACGGCGAACTTGGCCCAGACCAGCGCACTGATCAGCAGCGCCGCCGCCAGCCACACGGTGATGCGCGACCAGCGCGGCGAATCCTGCAACGAGGCGCCGGCGGTTTCCGGCATGAATTCGGCTTCGGCGCTTTTACCGAAACTGTCGAAGTAACCGCGCGGTTTTGAAGAGGAGGAAGCAGACATGGGGTAACTCCTAGACCGCTGCCGAGCCGACCCGGCCCTTGCGCAGTGCATCGATGACCGCTTCTTTCGGACCGTCGGCGACGATCCGGCCGTTGTCCAGCACCAGCAACCGGTCCACCAGACTCAGCATCGAAGTGCGGTGGGTGACCAGCAGCAGCGTCTTGCCTTGCACCCAGCCGTGCAGCTTCTGGCGCAGGACGTCTTCGCTGCTGTTGTCCATGGCGCTGGTGGGTTCGTCGAGCAGCATGATCGGCGGGTCGAGCAGCAGCGCCCGCGCCAGTAACACCGCCTGGCGCTGGCCGCCGGAGAGCAATTGCCCGCGCTCGCCCACCGGCCGGTCGAAGCCTTGCGGGTGCTGCCGTGCAAGCTCGGTGACGCCGGTCAGTTCGGCCACTTCGAGCATGCGTGAATCGCTGATATAGCGGGCACCGAGGGTCAGGTTGTCACGCAGGCTGCCGGCCAGCAGCGGAAGATCGTGGGCGACGTAACCGATCTGCTGGCGCAGGTCGGCGACATCCAGTTGTCGCAGGTCGAGGCCGTCGAGCAGCAACTGGCCTTCTTCCGGTTCGTAGAAGCCCATCACCAGCCGCGCCAACGTGCTTTTGCCCGAGCCGCTGCGGCCAATGATGCCGATCCGCTCGCCGGGTTTGAGGCTGAAGCTGACGTTGCTCAGGGCCGGCGAGTTCTGGCCGTTGTAGTGGAAGGTCACGGCGTTGGCGTCCAGCGCGCCTTGTAGTTGCGTGCGCTCCAGCGGCCGTTGTTTACCGTCGCGCTCCTGGGGCAGGGACATCAGCGCGTCGGTGCTTTTCATGGTCAGTTGCGCTTGCTGGTAGCGGGTGATCAGCCCGGCGATCTGGCCCAGCGGCGCGAGCACGCGGCTGCCGAGCATGTAAGTCGCTACCAGCGCGCCGACGCTGAGGTTGCCGGCGATGATGCTGTAGACCCCGGCCACAATCGTCGCCATCCCCGAAAACTGCTGGATGAACAGCGTGCCATTGGTGGCCAGCGCCGAGAGGTTGCGCGCGTGACTGTCGAGGCGGGTGAGGGCGCCGTGGGTGCTTTCCCACTTGTGCTGGCGCTCGCTTTCGGCGCTGCACGCCTTGAGGGTTTCCAGGCCGCCGAGGGTTTCGATCAGCAACGCCTGACGCTCGGCGCCGAGGCTCAGGCTTTTCTGCACGGTGTCGCGCAGACGGGCCTGAATGATCATTGCGAACACGATCGTGATCGGAAACGCCAGCAGTGGAATCACCACCAGCCAGCCGCCGAGCAGGCCGATCACCACCAGCATCAACACCACGAAGGGCAGGTCGATCAGGCTGGTCAGGGTCACGGCGGTGAGAAATTCCCGCAGGCCCTGAAAGTCGTGAATGCTCTGGGCGAATCCGCCGATGGTCGCCGGCCGGGCCTTCATCGACATGCCGGTGATGCGCTCGAATAAAGTGGCGGAAAGGATCACATCAGTCTTCTTGCCGGCAGTGTCCAGCAGATGCGCACGCACCACTCGCAGCACCAGTTCGAAACCGGTGCCGATCAGCAACCCGATCGACAGCACCCACAACGTTGAGGTGGCCTGGTTCGGCACCACGCGGTCGTAGGTCTGCATGACAAACAGCGGCACCATCAGGCCCAGCAGGTTGATCAGGAAACTGGCGAGGATCGCGTCGCTGTACAGCCATTTCGACAGCTTCAGGGTGTCGCGAAACCACGCTTGCACCCGTGGCACCAACGGTGAGCGCAGGTCTTCCAGTTCATGCCGTGGCCGGGCGAACAACGCCTGGCCGCTGTAGTGTTCGGTGAGTTCTTCACGGCTGACCCATTGCTCGCCGCCGTCGGCTTCGCTGGGCAGGATCAGCGCCTTGCCGTCTTCGGAAAAACGCCGCAGCACCGCCGTGCGCCCGTTGCCGAGCAGCAACAGTACCGGCAGGTTCAGCGGAGAAATGTCTTTGAGTTCCCGGCGCAGCAAGCGCGCCTGCAACCCGGCCCGGGCTGCGGCGCGGGGCAGCAGGTCCAGGCTCAGGCGTTGTTTGTCCAGGGGCAGCCCGGCGCTCAGGCTGGCGCGACTGACCGTCGCGCCATGCAGTTTGCAGAGGATCAACAGACCGTCGAGCAACGGGTCATCGAAACTCAGCCGCGGATCGATCCCGGTGTTACCGGGTTGCATGCTGGTCATATTGATCGCTCCCCTGGCACTACTTCAGTTGATCGTTCCCACGTCGAGGCGTCGAACCGTCCGCGTGGGAATGCCTCTAGGGACGCTCAGCGTCCAGTGACGCGGAGCGTCACGGGCTGCATTCCCACGCAGAGCGTGGGAACGATCAGATCACAGCTTTCGACAGCTCCGGCAGCGTGGTTATTTCAGCTCGGGCAAGCGCGCTTCGTTTTTCACCTCGGTCGCGGCAATCGCATCGGCCGGCAGCACGACCCGCTGCTTGTTCAACAACTGGCCCATGTTCGCCAGCACGCGGTACATCGAATATTCCTCGGTGTAGCGGATTTCGGTGTAACGGCGGTTGGCGTTGTACAGCTCGTTTTCACTGTCGAGCAGGTCGAGCAGGGTGCGCTGGCCGAGGCCGAACTGATCCTGATACGCGGCGCGTACACGCTTGGTGGTTTCAGCGTATTCACGGGCGGTCGGGGTTTGCTTCTTGGCGTTGACCATGGCGTTCCAGGCCAGGTGAATGTTCTCGTTGAGCTGGCGCAGGGCGTTGTTGCGGATGTCCATCGCCTGATTGATCTGGTGCGCGTCGGAGGCCAGTCGTGCCTTGTCGCTGCCGCCACGGAACAGGTTGTAGTTCATCACCACGCCGACCCGCCATTCGTTGTCGTGGCCTTCGTCGCCCTGCACGTTGTTGTTGGCGCCGACCGCCGCTTCCGCATCGAAGCGTGGGTAGAACGGCGACTTGGCGACTTCGTACTGGCTCTCGGCCGATTGCACGTCAGCCTGGGCGGATTTCAGGTACGGGTTGTTCTCGACCATGCTCTGCTGGGCTTCGGGCAGGGTGGCGGGCAATTCGCCGCGGGTCGAGGCGGGGGTTTCCAGTTCATCCGGCATGCGCCCGACCACGCTGTAGAAGTTCGACTCGGCGTCGGCCAGATCGACTTCGGCGGTGTCGAGGTTGTTCTGCGCCAGTGCCTTACGGGCGACCGATTGATCGGAGTCGGCGGTGCTGCCCACGCCGCGCTCGGTGCGCAGGCCGATCTGGTCGTTGACGCGCAAGTGCGCCTGCAGGTTGTTCCTGGCCAGGGTCACCAGTTCACGGCGCTTGAGCACTTCGAGGTAGACCTCGATGGTGCGCAGGGCCAGGTCCTGGGCGGTGCCTTGCGCGTAATAGGCGCGCGAGTTGGAAACGCCCTTGGTGCGCTCGACTTCGTTGGCAGTGTTGAAACCGTCGAACAGCATCTGCCGCAGACGCAACTCGGACTGGGTGTAATTGAGGATTTCGGTGTGGTGATTACCGAAGGCCCGGGTGTTGGTGTTGTCGCTGTAGCCGCGCCCGTAAGCAGCGTTCAGATCCACCGACGGATAGAAGCCGCCCTTGGCGACTTTCACTTGTTCATCAGCTGACAGGCGCGCGTCCACGCGCGAGGCAAGTTCCGGGTGGGTGGCGATGGTGCTCTGGATCGCTTCGGTGAGGTTCATGGCCTGGGCTTGGGAAGTGCAAGCCATGGCCAGCAAAACCGCGCTGCAGAGGGGGGTTAGTACGCGCATGGGTGCATCTCCCTGAGTCCTGATGGTGTTCCGCTGTCGCCAATTTATTGACGATATTTTTAGTAGAAAGCGTTTCATGCCTGTAACAACAGAGCTAAGAACATCCTGAAGCGTAGCTAAGAAAAAATTTTCATATGGGTTATGCCAAAAAAAACTTATGCGGTTCGCCAAATCCAGCACATTGTTCCACTCGAAAGCCTTTGTTTTATGCGCTTTAGGGAGCACAGAAAGGCTTGAGGAAAGTTCCACTCACTTTGCGACATACGGCGAAGTACTGCTAAAGGGGAGGGACGCGTAGCGGCTGATGAGCGACATTTTTTTGTCACTCGGGTGATTCACCACCGTTACGTAGCGTTAGTGGGCCTGCTGCATCGAACAGAGATTCCAAGTGCTTGATGGCGCTGGAGTTTCTGGATTTGCGCAACCTGCGAAACGAACTGTCGAGGTGCGAGCGTCGCCCCGACAACCCGCTTGAGCCATGGGCTGCTTCGCGAACCAGCGCCGACGGTGGTCGGCAGCGGAGGAATGCACATGGCAACGCTCATCGGGATCGTCACTAAAGTCATTGGTCAGGTTTTCGCTCAATCGGCAGACGGCATTCGCCGCCCATTGGTCGAAGGCGATCGGCTGTTTGCAGGGGATCAATTGATCACCGGGGCGGAGGGCGCGGTTGCCGTCCATCTGCAAAATGGCCAGGAGCTGACCCTCGGCCGCGACAGCAGCCTGACCATGACCGGCCAGTTGCTCGCCGATCAGGCCGCCCACGTCAATGCCCCGGAAGCGGTGACCCCGAGCGAGTCGCAACTGACCGACGTCGAACAGATCCAGAAAGCCATTGCCGCCGGCGATGACCCGACCAAAACCGCCGAAGCGACAGCGGCCGGCCCCGGAGCCACCGGTGGCGCGCCGGGCGCACTGGGTGGCGGTCACAGTTTCGTGTTGTTGACTGAAGTGGCGGGCCGGGTCGATCCGGTCATCGGTTTCCCCACCGCCGGTTTCAATGGCATTCCCGAGTTTCCCGAAGAACGCCACAACGCGGTGATCGACAACGGTGACGACACCGCGCCGATCGCTCCACCACCACCGCCAGTCAACAATCCGGTCACACTCACCGGGCTGTCTGTTGCCGGTGGCGAATTGAATCTCAACGAAGCCAATCTGCCCGACGGTTCCGCCGCCAACCCTGGCGCGCTGACCCAGACCGGCAGCTTCACGGTGTCGGCGCCGGACGGTCTGAGCAGCCTGAGCATCGGCGGCATCAACGTGATTGTCGGCGGCGTGCCGATCGGTTTCCCGCAATCGATCACCACACAACTGGGCAACACCCTGACCATCACCGGCTACAACCCGGCCACCGGCACGGTCAGCTACAGCTACACCCTCAACGGCAACGAAACCCACGCGGCGGGCGACGGTGTCAATAACCTCAGCGAACAATTCACCGTGATCGCCGGCGACAGCAATGGCGACACCGCCACTGGCACGCTGGACGTCAACATCACCGACGACGTGCCGAAAGCGTTCGATGACAACAACGGTACGGCGACAGAGACTCAACTGACGCTGACCGGCAACGTCCTGACCAACGACGTGCAAGGTGCCGACCGCGTGCCTGTCGGCGAAAACGCCGGCCCGATCACCGCCGGTACATTCGTCGGGACTTACGGCACCCTGGTGCTGAATGCCAACGGCACCTACACCTACACGCTGAATACCAGTGATGCGGACTTCAAGAATCTGCATGGCGGTGGCAATGGCACTGAGACTTTCACTTACACCCTGACCGATGCCGACGGCGACACCAGCACCGCGAACCTCGTGCTGCAGATTCATAACAACGACGATCCTGTGGTCATCAACGGGTTGAACGTCGAGGGCGGTGAACTCACCGTCTACGAGAAAAACCTCGGCGACGGCAGCAGCCCCGATGCTCCAGCCCTGACTCAAAGCGGCACCTTCACCATCACCGCACTGGACGGCGTCACCACCCTGACCATCGGCGGCATCGCCGTCGTCACCAACGGTGTAGCCGCAGGCTTCCCACAATCGGTGACTACACCACTGGGCAGCACTCTGACCATCACCGGCTTCAACGCCGCCACCGGCGTCGTCAGCTATAGCTACACCCTGGTCGACAACGAAGCGCATCCAACCGCCAACGGTGCCAACGTGCTGAGCGAGCAATTCGCCGTGACCGTGGTCGATGACAACGGCACCACCGCCAACGCGACGCTGGACGTGAACATCGTCGACGACCTGCCAAAAGGCGTGGACGACAGCAACGCCGGTACTGCTTCGGAAACCAATCTCACACTGAGCGGCAACGTCCTGACCAACGACGTGCAGGGCGCCGACCGTGTACCGACCGGCCCGAATGCCGGCCCGATCACGGCGGGCACTTTCACTGGTACTTACGGAACCTTGGTGCTGAATGCCAACGGCACGTACACCTACACGCTGAACACCGGCGACGCCGATTTCAAAGCGCTGCACGGCGGTGGAAACGGCACTGAAACCTTCACCTACACCATCACCGATGCCGACGGCGACACCAGCACCGCGAACCTCGTCCTGCAGATCCACAACAACGACGATCCGGTGATCATCAATGGCCTCGACGTGAACGGCGGCGAGCTCACCGTTTACGAAAAAAACCTCGGCGACGGCAGCAGCCCCGATGCTCCAGCCCTGACCCAAAGCGGCACCTTCACCATCACTGCTCTCGATGGTGTCACCACCCTGACCATCGGTGGCATCGCCGTGGTCACCAACGGTGTAGCCGTAGGCTTCCCGCAATCGGTGACCACGCCACTCGGCAGCACGCTGACCATCACTGGTTTCAACGCTGCGACCGGCGTCGTCAGCTACAGCTACACCCTGGTCGACAACGAAGCGCATCCAACCGCCAACGGCGCCAACGTGCTCAACGAGCAGTTCGCCGTGACCGTGGTCGACGACAACGGCACCACCGCCAACGCGACACTGGACGTGAACATCGTCGACGACTTGCCAAAAGGCGTGGACGACAGCAACGCCGGGACAGCTTCGGAAACCAACCTCACGCTGAGCGGCAACGTCCTGACCAACGACGTGCAAGGCGCCGACCGTGTACCGACCGGCCCGAACGCCGGCCCGATCACGGCGGGCACTTTCACCGGGACTTACGGGACTCTGGTGCTGAACGCCAACGGCACATACACCTACACCCTCAACACCAACGATGCAGACTTCAAAAACCTGCACGGCGGCGGCAACGGCACTGAAACCTTCACCTACACCATCACCGATGCCGACGGCGATACCAGCACCGCGAACCTCGTCCTGCAGATCCACAACAACGACGACCCGGTGATCATCAACGGCCTCGACGTGAATGGCGGCGAACTCACCGTCTACGAAAAAAACCTCGGCGACGGCAGCAGCCCCGATGCTCCAGCCCTGACCCAAAGCGGCACCTTCACCATCACTGCTCTCGATGGTGTCACCACCCTGACCATCGGTGGCATCGCCGTGGTCACCAATGGCGTGGCGGCAGGCTTCCCGCAATCGGTGACCACGCCACTGGGCAGCACGCTGACCATCACCGGCTTCAACGCGGCGACCGGCGTCGTCAGCTACAGCTACACCCTGGTCGACAACGAAGCGCATCCAACCGCCAACGGCGCCAACGTGCTCAACGAGCAATTCGCCGTGACCGTGGTCGATGACAACGGCACCACCGCCAACGCGACACTGGACGTGAACATCGTCGACGACTTGCCAAAAGGCGTGGACGACAGCAACGCCGGGACTGCCTCGGAATCCAACCTCACCTTGAGTGGCAACGTCCTGACCAACGACGTGCAAGGCGCTGACCGCGTGCCTGTCGGCGAAAACGCCGGCCCGATCACCGCCGGCACGTTCACCGGGACTTACGGGACATTGGTGCTGAATGCCAACGGCACGTACACCTACACCCTCAACACCAGCGACGCCGACTTCAAGGCCTTGCACGGCGGCGGCAATGGCACCGAGACCTTCACCTACACCATCACCGACGCCGACGGCGACACCAGCACCGCGAACCTCGTCCTGCAGATCCACAACAACGACGATCCGGTGATCATCAACGGCCTCGACGTGAACGGCGGCGAGCTCACCGTTTACGAGAAAAACCTCGGCGACGGCAGCAGCCCCGATGCTCCAGCGCTGACCCAAAGCGGCACCTTCACCATCACAGCTCTCGATGGTGTCACCACCCTGACCATCGGTGGCATCGCCGTGGTCACCAATGGCGTGGCGGCAGGCTTCCCGCAATCGGTGACCACGCCACTGGGCAGCACGCTGACCATCACTGGCTTCAACGCTGCGACCGGCGTCGTCAGCTACAGCTACACCCTGGTCGACAACGAAGCGCATCCAACCGCCAACGGCGCCAACGTGCTCAACGAGCAATTCGCCGTGACCGTAGTCGATGACAACGGCACCACCGCCAATGCCACGTTGGACGTGAACATCGTCGACGACCTGCCAAAAGGCGTGGACGACAGCAACGCCGGGACAGCTTCGGAAACCAACCTCACGCTGAGCGGCAACGTCCTGACCAACGACGTGCAAGGCGCCGACCGTGTACCGACCGGCCCGAATGCCGGCCCGATCACGGCGGGCACTTTCACCGGGACTTACGGGACTCTGGTGCTGAACGCCAACGGCACGTACACCTACACGCTGAACACCAACGATGCGGACTTCAAAAACCTGCACGGCGGCGGCAACGGCACTGAAACCTTCACCTACACCATCACCGATGCCGACGGCGATACCAGCACCGCCAACCTGGTGCTGAACATCCACAACAACGACGATCAGGTCTACCTCAACGGCCTCGACGTCAACGGCGGTGAACTCACCGTCTACGAGAAAAACCTCAGCGACGGCACCAGCCCCAACACCCCGGCGCTGACCCAAAGCGGCACCTTCACCGTCACCGCCCTCGACGGTCTGCAAACCCTGACCGTGGGCGGCATTGCCGTGATCACCAATGGTGTGGCAGCAGGCTTCCCGCAATCAACCGTCACTCCGCTGGGCAGCACGCTGACCATCACCGGTTACGACCCGGCCACGGGCGTGGTCAGCTACAGCTACACCCTGGTGGATAACGAAACCCATCCGACCGCCAACGGCGCCAACAGCATCACCGAAAACTTCAACGTGGTGGCGACCGACACCGACGGCAGCACCGCCACCGGGCAGATCAACGTCAACATCATCGACGACCTGCCGACCGCCAAACCCGACGCGACGTCGGTGCAGGAGGGCGGCACCGTCAGCGGCAACGTGCTGGACAACGACATCGGCGGCGCCGACGGCCCGGCTGCCAGTGGCGCGGTAGTGGGCGTGCGCGCCGGCTCCGACACCTCGACCTCGGCCATCGGCGGCCTCAACAGCAACATCAACGGCACTTACGGCTACCTGACCCTCGACGCCAGCGGCAACGCGGTCTATCACAGCAACCCGAATGCCGTGAGCGGCCCGGGCGCGGTGGACGTGTTCGTGTACACCGTGCGCGATTCCGACGGCGATGAAAGCACCACCACCATCACCATCGACGTGTCCAACAGCAAACTGTGCGCGGTCAGCGACACCGACGTCACCGTGTACGAAAAAGCCCTCGACCTGACCAAGGACGGGCAAGACCTGGCCCCTGGCACGGTCACCGGCAGCGATCCGACCAGCACCGGGGAAACCGCGTCCGGCACGCTGGTCGGCTCGGTCACCGGTGCGGTCGGTGCGATCAGCTACGCGCTGGTCGGCAGCGCCACCGGCAACTACGGGCAGATCGTGCTCAACCCCGACGGCACGTACACCTACACCCTGACCTCACCGGCCAGCACCACCCCGCACGCCGACGATGGCGCCAACACCCTGACCGAAACCTTCACCTACCAGGCCACCGATTCGCTGGGCAACGTCGTCACCAGCACCATCGTGGTCAGCATCGTCGATGACGTGCCGAAGGCGATCAACGACAGCAACGCCAGCACCGCGTCGGAAACCCAGTTGACCCTCAACGGCAACGTGCTGACCAACGACGTGCAAGGCGCCGACGTGGTGGCGACCGGCCCGAATGCGGGCCCGATCACCCCCGGCACCTTCACCGGCACTTACGGCACTCTGGTGCTGAACGCCAACGGCACGTACACCTACACGCTGAACACCAACGATGCAGACTTCAAAAACCTGCACGGCGGTGGCAATGGCACCGAGACCTTCACCTACACCCTGACCGATGCCGACGGCGATACCAGCACTGCGAATCTGGTGCTGAACATTCACAACAACGACGATCCGGTGGTCCTCAACGGCCTCGACGTGAATGGCGGCGAGCTGACCGTCTATGAGAAAAACCTCAGCGACGGCACCAGCCCCAACACTCCGGCGCTGACCCAGAGCGGCACTTTCACCGTCACCGCGCTCGACGGTCTGCAAACCCTGACCGTGGGCGGCATCGCCGTGATGACCAACGGCGTGGCCGCCGGCTTCCCGCAATCGACCGTCACCCCGCTGGGCAGCACGCTGACCATCACCGGTTACAACCCGACTACCGGCGTGGTGAGTTACAGCTACACCCTGGTCGATAACGAAACCCACCCGAACGCCAACGGCGCCAACAGCATCACCGAGAACTTCAACGTGGTGGCGACGGACACCGACGGCAGCACGGCGACCGGGCAGATCAACGTCAACATCATCGACGACCTGCCGACCGCCAAACCCGACACCGGCTCGGTGGCGGAGGGCGGCACGGTCAACATCAGCGTGCTGGGCAACGATGTCAGCGGCGCAGATGGCGCGGCGATCGTGGTCGGCGTGCGCGCCGGCAGTAACACTGCGACCTCGGCCATCGGTGGCCTCGGCAACAACATCAACGGCAGCTACGGTTACCTGACCCTTGATGCGGCCGGCAACGCGGTCTATCACAGCAACCCGAACTCGGTGAGCCCGCCGGGCGCCACCGACACCTTCACCTACACCATCCGCGACAGTGACGGCGACGAAAGCACCACCACCATCACCGTCAACGTCGCCGACAGCAAACTCGTGGCCTCGACCGATCAGGACGTGACCGTCTACGAAAAAGCCCTCGACCTGACCAAGGACGGCCAAGACCTGGCCCCCGGCACGGTCACCGGCAGCGACCCGAGCAACACCGGCGAAACCGCGACCGGCACGCTGGTCGGTTCGGTCAGCGGCGGCAGCGGGGCGATCACCTACACCCTGGTCGGCAGCGCCACCGGCACTTACGGGCAGATCCAGCTCAACGCCGACGGCACCTACACCTACACCCTGACCTCGGCGCCGAAAACCACGCCGAACGCCAACGACGGGCCGAACACCCTGAGCGAAAGTTTCACCTACAAGGCCACCGATGCGCTGGGCAACAGCACCACCAGCACCATCGTGGTCAACATCGTCGACGACGTGCCAAAAGCGGTGGCGTCGGATCGTTCGGTAACGGCGGTGGAGATCGACTCCAACATCCTCATCGTCCTCGACATCTCCGGCAGCATGGCCGACGCCTCCGGCGTACCGGGCCTGTCGCGGCTGGAGCTGGCCAAGCAGGCGATCAGCGCCTTGCTCGACAAGTACGACGATCTGGGCGACGTGAAAGTGCAACTCGTCACCTTCAGCAGCAACGCCACTGACCGCACTTCGGTGTGGGTCGATGTTGCGACGGCCAAGACGATACTGGCCGGCCTCAGCGCGGGCGGCGGCACCAACTACGACGCGGCCGTGGCGACCATGTACAACGCGTTCAACACCTCGGGCAAACTCACCGGGGCGCAGAACGTCGGCTACTTCTTCTCCGACGGCAAACCCAACGAGGGTGACATCGGCACCGCCGACGAAGCGACGCTCAAGGCGTTCCTCGACGCCAACAACATCAAGAACTACGCAATCGGCCTGGGCAGCGGCGTGAGCAACGCCAACCTCGATCCGCTGGCGTACGACGGCATCACGCACACCAACACCAACGCGGTGGTGGTCACCGACCTCAATCAACTGAACTCGGTGTTGTCCGGCACTGTGCAGGGCGCGCCGGTTACCGGTTCGCTGCTGGGCGAGGGCGGCACGTTCGGCGCCGATGGCGGGTTCATCAAATCCATCGTGGTCGACGGCACCACCTACACCTATGACCCGAAAGCCAACGGCGGCCAGGGTTCACTGGTCGCCAGCGGCGGCGCCAACCACGGCACGTTCAACACGGTGAACAACACCCTGAGCATCGCCACCAACAACAGCGGCACCCTGGTGGTGAATCTCGATACCGGCGACTACAGCTACACCTCGCAGAAAACCACCGCCGTGGTGATTACCGAGAACATCGGCTTCACCCTCAGCGACAACGACGGCGACCTCGCCAGCTCGACCCTGACCGTGAAAGTGATCCCCAACGCGCCTCCGGTGGCGGCGGACGACCACGTCATCACCAATGTGCTGTCGGGCAACATCGTGGTGCCGGGCGAACTGCTGCTGGCCAACGACACCGACCCGAACGGCGACACCCTCAACGCCACGCCAACCTCGTTCAACACCGGCTGGATCTCCAAATCGGCAGACTTCACCGGCACCGGCGCGATCAGCTTCACCGGCACCAACGCCAACACCGCCGCCAACCAGAACCTGGCCAACGTGCGTAATTCGTTCAGCGCCAACGCCGCGACCATGACCGCCGTGCTGGTGGTCAGCGGCTACCTCGGCGCGGTGACCAACACCAACGCCAACGATGAAGACCGCATCACCGTCAACCTGCGCCAGGGCGAAACCCTCAACCTGGACCACAACCTGGCGGCCGGTCACATCACCATGGAGTACTCGAACAACGGCGGCGCCTACATCGCCCTCGCGGACGGCCAGACCCTGACCGCGACGTCCGATGGCGTCTACCAGATCCACATCACCAACATCACCAACACCACGGGCAGCAACGCCAACGCGGCGGAAAACTACCAGCTGACCATGACCCTCAACTACGCCGGGGCCCACGACATTACCCCGGACTACCACGGCACCTACACCGCCAATGACAACCACGGCGGCAGCGACACGGCAAACGTGACCATCAGCTATCAGGACGGCCACACCCTCACCGGCACCTCGGGCGATGACGTACTGGTGGCCGGCACCGGCGACAACATCATCAACGCCGGCGACGGCAACGACGTGCTCACCGCAGGCTCCGGCAACAACGAACTGCACGGCGGCGCCGGCAACGACTTGCTCTACAGCGGCCCGGGCAACGACCTGCTCGACGGCGGAACCGGCATCGACACCGCCAGCTATGCCCACGCCACCGCCGGGGTGACGGTCAACCTCGGCCTGCTCGGTGCGCAAAACACCATTGGCGCCGGGACGGACACCCTGACCGGTATCGAAAACCTCGTCGGCTCGAACTTCAACGACACCCTCACCGGCGACAACAATAACAACGTGATCAACGGCGGCCTGGGCAACGACATCCTCAATGGCGGCGGGGGCGATGACCTGCTGATCGGCGGGATGGGCAACAACACTCTCACCGGCGGGCCGGGCGCCGACACCTTCCAGTGGCTCAAGGGCAACAGCGGTCACGACCTCGTCACCGACTTCACCCCCGGCACCGACAAGCTCGACCTGTCGCAACTGCTGCAAGGTGAAAACGGCACGTCGGCGTCGCTGGATGACTACCTGCACTTCACCGTCACCGGCAGCGGCGCCTCGGTCATGACCAGCATCGACGTCAGCGCCATGGCCGGCGCCACGCCGAACCAGACCATCGACCTGGCCGGCGTCAACCTGGCCAGCCACTACGGTGTAACACCGGGCGCGGGCGGGTTGATTGCCAGCGGTCATGACACGGCGACGATCATCAACGGGATGTTGAATGATCATTCGTTGAAGGTGGACACGGTTTGATCTGAACGCTGAAACGACAAAACCCGCCGTCCCGAGTAATCGGGACGACGGGTTTTTTCTTGGATTGATCGTTCCCACGTCGAGGCGTCGAACCGTCCGCGTGGGAATGCCTCAATGGACGCTCTGCGTCCGCTTTTTGGGACGCGGAGCGTCCCGGGCTGCATTCCCACGCAGAGCGTGGGAACGATCAGGCGGCGGTCAGGCTACAGCGGACGCCTCAGCCTTCAACTCCAGATTATCCAGCACCCGATTCACCGCCAGCTCACCCAGCATGATCAGCTGCGCAATCCCCAAAAGCACATGTCGATGCGAGCCATCCACCAACCCGGCGAAGTCATTGGCCATGGTCTTGGCCGAAGTCAGGGTTTCGCAGGCGTCAGCCAGCAGTTCTTCGCTGTCGATGCCGGGGGCGATGAGGTAGCGGGTGTTGGGTTTGAGCAGCGGTTTTCGGGGGAGGAGGGGATTGAGGTAGTGATCGAGCGCGCGCTCGGCGGCTTCGTGGAATTTCTTTGAATCGAGGGTTTCGTAGGGCGAGGTGGTGTCGGTTTCGGGTGGGTTTGGCGTGGGTTTGATCATGGTGAAGCTCCTTGAGAAATGGAGCCGTCATCCATCGCTGCTAAACGAATTAGGTGGCGGCTGAACGCGGGTTAGCAGACCAGGCTCAAGGATCCCGGCGCACCGAAGTGCCCCACGTCAGCCGCCATAACAAAACATTGGCGACACCAACGTGCCTTGAAGTTAACCGGGCTGCTAAACCCGATCGCTGCTTTTCAGCGACCGCCAAACAATAGAACCCGCCCCCAAGGCGCACAAGCCGGCGGATTCTGGCGGATGCGTAGGCAAAGGCGCAAGGTTGCGTGGCTTTGCGGACATAACCTTAAACACACTTCAACATGGTTTTTCGATGGCGCTTAAAAGAAACCCGCCCTCCCAGTTGAAGGGAAGAGCGGGGGGGCATGGTTGGGACTAGAAAATAAATGCGCCCCATTTATTACGCATTTATTACATTTTTCTTGACTTGTTGCGTCCGCTTTTTCTCGCCGTAAACAAGCGAGTTCACTTTCGGCGCTATTGATTCAAAATTGCAATACTCTCGAATATATCAGAATGCCCTGGAGTTCCGGGCACAGGGTGATTTCCCTCATGTTGAGCTATGATGTAATAAAGGTTGCCGGAGTATATGTGAGTTGATGCATTCAGTAGTGGTGAGAAAGGCTTGAGGACAATAAATTTGATCTCAAGTATTGTAGTCCAATCGCTAGTCATCTGTTGCCATGATGCGTACGGAGTTGCGTTGTTTTCTCTTGCCCATTGAAGGTATTGGCTGCGATTTATGGGTGAATCGCTTTGTGTATGTACGTACTTTTTTACATTGCTGCAAGTAACTTTATAATTTTTAACTTGGCCTATTTTGTCCTCCACTGTGATGTCGGCCGTTCCGTTCCCCTCACTGCACACCAATCCATTATCATCAACCGAGGCAATCAAACTGTTAGAGGTTTTATATTTGTAAGGACCGACTCCACCTATTGCTTGGCGGATTGAACTAGTTCCGGAAGGATTCCCGACTTTCTCCCATTTGAGCGAAGTGCCCTCGATTGAGATATTGGCTCCGTTCAAATTCATCTGAGATGGATCAATCCATAGTGGAGTTACTACGGTAAAAGTTCGCGCTGCCGAGGTCGCCCCCGACGCATACAACGCCTTGGCACTGAAGCTATGTGGTGTGGCCGTCAGGTCGGTCACCGTCAGGCCGATCACCGTCAGGTCGGTCACCGTCAGGCCGGTCACCGTCAGGCCGGTCACCGTCAGCGTCCAGATCCCGGTCGTTGGATCGGCAGTGGGCTGACCTTTGGACACGGTGCCCAGCAGCACATCGACCTTCTGGCCCTTGGCGGCGGCGCCGGTCAGGATCACGCTGGTTTCGACAGTGTAACCGGCGTTAGGGATTTCCACATTGCTCGGCAAGCCCTTGACCGAGGTGATGGTCGGCTCCGTGGCTGCCGTTACCGTCAACGAACGCGGGTCGGATGTCTGTCCTGAACCGTACAGCGCCTGTGCCGTGAATGTGTGCAACGTGAGTGTCCGGCCGGTGAGTATGTGCCGCCAGATGCCGGTGCCGGGATCGGCTGTGGGTTGGCCATCGGGCGTCGCGTCATCGCGTAGCTGAACCTTCTGGCCCTTGGCGGCCGTGCCGATAAGCGTCACGCTGGTATCGACGGTGTAGCGACCGGGCAGGATTTCGTCGCCTTTGGAATCCTCAGCTTTTGTGATGACCGGTTTTACATCCGGAATTGCCTTGACTGTGTAGGTCCGCAACGGAAAAGGTACCGCCTCGGCTTCGTTCGGGCTGCCTCCCAACGCGGCTTTGAATTCGATGGAGAACAATGAGCCATGCTTCAGATTTTTGAATTCGTTCAAAAACGTAGCAGAGAGGCTAGAGTTGTAATAACCATTAGTTATCCAACCGTCATTGGTGACGGGCCCCGGTTGGGCCCAGAAAACTTTGTCATAGGAGGTGTTGTCGTTGAGTGTCCCCTTGAATCGCAGCCATACCCATTGTCTGAGGGCAATCAACGGCCAGCCCAAGGCGCGTAATGTTGCCGACGACTTGATCGCATCCAGATCCAGCTCTGGCCCGTCGCCGTTATTGGCCGCCTGAAGAATCATTGGCACGTTGGAAAGATCCAGCGCCAGCGACTGTACCGCCAGGGTGCGGATGCCCGAAGGCAGCGGTGTCGCACTCCCGCGTTTCATTGTGTAGCTGACCGTCACCGCTTTGTTCAGGTTGAAAGCCACCACGCTGTTGGCCAGTGAAATCTCCTGCGGCCCGAGCACGGTGACGGTTTTTTCCGGCGCCGTGTATGAGCCTCCCGCCGGCGTGCCCGCTGCGCCGGTCAAGGTGGCAATGATCTTGTCATCGGGCAGCATGCCCACGTAGTCCACGATGGCGGTCAGGGCATCCTTCGCGGCATTCGGGACCAGGCTGGTGTCGTTCGGCGCCTCCTTGATGCGCGGGGCCGTCAGGTCCAGCGCTACGCCCACACTGAACGTCTTTTCATCGGAATAGCTGGTAGGCCGCCCATCCTCCCATTTAATGGAATAAGACGCCTTGACCGTCCCGCCTTCATTGCCCTTGATCAGCTGCGCCCTGATGGTGAACGGCACCGGTTGGCCGGCGGTAAACGAGGACAGCGTGACCCAGTCGCTGTCCGGCCCGGTTTTCGAGCCATTCCAGTAGTAGGTCACCACGTCATCCATGACCGTATTCAGGTATTCCACGATCAGCGTGGTGCCGTCTGTGTCTGCCGGCAATACGCCGTCAACCACGCCCTCCACCTTTGGCTCTGGCAGTTCTTTTTTCGGATCGCCGACGTTCAGAATCTCGGCATGGATCGACTCACGAATGGCATGGGTGGCGTTGACGCGGTTCATCGTGCCCAGCACCGCGTCCTGGCTCAGCAAGTGGTAATACAGCTCCAACGTGCCACCTTGGATCTGTTTGAGATGAAGGCCCAGGACGTTGATCAGCAAGGGCACGCCGTCCTCGATATCGCCATTGCTAATCGGGCGCAACAGCAGGTCGGGTAAATAAGTGCTCTGGTCGGCTCGGGTGCCGAGCCAGAACAGTTGGATCGCCTGGCCGGCAACGAAGGACTTGTCGAATGGAATCTCGATGCGGGTCTGTGGCAGGTCCGGATCGAGGGCGCCTTGCAATGCGTCGCGGGCGACCGGGGCCAGCAGACGCTGGATCTCGCCAATGACACTGATGAACTGGGTTTTGGACAGCAGGTCGGCGGAACCGTCGGCTTTTTTCAGGCGAAAGGACAAGCCGATCTGGGTCTTGGCCAGTTGCCGTATTGCGGCATTGGGAATCGGGATCTCGGGGATGTTTGGCACACTGATCAGCGGCTGGCCGGTGATCTCGATGTCGATCGGCGGCCCTTGAAGCGGTGTGCCCTTGAGCCGGACGATGGGGATGTCACCGACCTCGAACTTGATTTTGCCTGGTTCGTTCACGGCAAGGATCTGCGCCGTGCCATCGGCTTCCCCCAGTTCGTCGGCGTTCAGCTGATTGTTCAGCATTTCCTTGCACAGTGGTGCGCCCAGTCTGTCGGCGTTGACGGCCACCACCACGCGCTGCTCGTAACTCCAGTCTACGGAACGGTTGTCGACAGCGTCATAGACCTCATAGGCCACGGCGACACCGGTATCCCCGGAGTCCTCGCCATCGCGAATGTCCTGCTCGGTGACGTGCACGATAACCGGCACCTTGCCGTCGGCCTCATCCTGGGTCAGCGGTCCGTAGAGCACGTAAACCCAGCCCCAGATCACCTGAATCCGGTCGCCGGCCGCTGCGTTGGGATAGGGCTCTGGCCCGTCGTCAGAGGGGCCGATCGTGATCGGCACGCCGGCGGCAACGTTGTCCTCGTCGATGCCGCCCTCGACAATCTTCCTCGGGATGGTCATTTTAAGTTTCGGGTGGCCCGGGCCTTCGTCGCTGTCATGACCACCGGGGCGGGTGAGCTTGACCCGTACCTGCATCACTTCGGACGGTTCGGGCGGTCCGACCAGTCGGGTGACGGTGTAGGACAGGGTGGTCGAGCGGTTACTGAAACGGGCGGACGGCACAAACATCGACAGCGTGGTGTTCACTTCATGAGCGAAGACAGGTTTGTTGAGTACCGGCTCTCCGCCCAGGGAAATTACCAGCTTGTCGCCCTCGTTCATGACATCCCACGGCTCGGCCCGGCACAGCAAGCCCTTTTCGGGAAAGTTGTCCTCCACGGCCGCAATGTTGAGCCCCCACACATCAGGGTTTTGCGAAACGGGGCCGGTGCGGCCGGGAACATCGAGCGCCTTGAGCACCCGCGAAGATGAACCAGTGGTGTTGTTGACAGTCATGGCGCGAACTCCGATCGAATGGCGGGGCGATGGAGGCATTGAACGGCGCTGTGGCGGAGTTGGCTACTGTCAGAAATTACAGGTGCTCGCAGGTTCAAGACGAACGGTTGTCTTGAGTGCTGAGACGACAAACCCGCTGCTAAACGAATTAGGTGGCGGCTGAATGCGGGTTAGCAGACCAGGCTCAAGGATCCCGGCGCACCGAAGTGCCCCACGTCAGCCGCCATAACAAAACATTGGCGACACCAACGTGCCTTGAAGTTAACCGGGCTGCTAAACCCGATCGCTGTTTTTCAGCGACCGCCAAACAATAGAACCCGCCCCCAAGGCGCACAAGCCGGCGGATTCTGGCTGATGCGTAGGCATCGGCGCAAGGATGCGTAGCCTGAGTCAGTCAGTGATCCGGTTTGTTAAACGGCACTGTTTATGTCGTTCTGCCGAGTTGCCAGTGGCAGCCAATCTCCGACGAACGGTCGCCAAACCTGTAATTTCTGACAGTAGCCAGTGAATGTGCAACGCCGTTAAATCACTTCAGCGCAACGAATCCTCAACCTGCCGATAACGGACAGATGATCTGGAAGCGTGGGCGATTACGTGAGAGGGCGTCTGCAATGCCGATGACTCAAAAGCTGGCCGATCCTGAGGATCCAGTCCTGAAGAAACCCGAGGTTCCCGCCATTCTCAAGGATGAAAATGGTATTGAGAGCCCCGATGGGCTGCTGCCACGCGATGCTTCGAGCGATGATCTGAAAGTGATTGTTCCCAATTGGAGAGCGACTACCTTCGATGATCCGATCCCCTACATCATTTCCATCAGTTGGGTGTTTGAGGGCGGCCCGTTCAATCCGGTTTACAGCGAGCCATTTGATGAACCGGGGGAAAAGGTATTGAAAGTCCCGCGGGACAAGCTGGAACCTGGCACTTATGACTTGTCCTACATGCTGAACTACGGCGGGAACAAGCAGTATTCCTTTCGTAAACGCGTGACGGTTGATCGAACCCCCCCAAATGATAATCAGAGCCCGAAAGCCCTGATCATGCAGAACGTTCCCGGCGATATCACCGATGACTATCTCATTCGTTTTGGCGAGGTCAGGTTTCAAGTCTGGTTCTATCCGGATGCCAGGGCAAGGGATCGTGCGATCTATTTCCTGACCGACAAGGACAATCCGCCGGACTCCGAGCAGGAAATTAGTGAGCAAGCATTCAGCCAGCAGGACATTGATCAAAAGCAACTGATCATCACGATTTATGAAGCGGACATTCGGGCCAAGGGACACGGCCCGCGTTACTTTTATTACAAGTTGCGGGACTGGGCCGGCAACATCGGACCGCGCTCTACTCTTTTGCCGGTGTTCGTCGATCTGAAACCCGGGCCCGGCAAACTCAAGCCGCCACGTGTGCCTTTGTCGGCCAGGGGATTGATCGACCGCGAGCATGCCCGCGAAGGGGCTACGAATCAGAAGGCTGTTACGGTCGAAATCGATAACTATGACAATCCGGATGCTTCCGACAAGCTTTTGATCCAGTGGAATGGTCATGATCTCGCACCGCTCGATGTCGATCCTTCGAAGCCGGTACAGACCGCGACCGTGCCTTGGCCAACACTGACGGCCGACGGGCTCGGTCCCATGGACGCGCGTATCGACTACCGCGTCAGTCGCGGCGGGACACCGACGCCGCCGTCACCCGAAACACGCGTGCCCTACAACTTTAAAGTCGCAGGTCTAGACCACCCCGACGCGCCCGCACTGTTGAACACCAGACTGGCGAAAATCGAGATTTACGGCGCCGTCTCAAAACAGCTGAACAAGCTGCTTCCGGATGACTACGAATTGCCCGCCGAAGGGCAACTGGCGCTCCATGACAATCCCGTACAGGGGGAAAAAGTATTTCTGTATTGGGGAACCATCAGTGCACCCGTCGCGGAGTATGAGGTTCAGCCCGGTGATACGGCCGGGAAAATAGTTCTCTTCAGTATCCCTTGGGAGTTTATCGACCAGGACAAGGAAAATCCGGCGCTGCCTGTGCGGTACTTCACCGATAACGGTGTGAACCAGCAGTTGGCCCCGACAACCCTGGTGGAAGTGGCAATCATCATCATCAGGAATCTGCCCGAGCCGACCTTCCCCGATGGCGGGCGGGATGGGGTACTCGATTGCTGCGCCAACCCACGGTTGTGGGTGCATGTGAAAGTCCACATCAACGGGAATGACGCATTCGACAAGGACGATGTTGTCGAGCTGTTTTGGCAAGGGTGTCAGGGCCCCAACGGTTCTTCTCCTATTCCCGGTGTCGAGGACTCTTTCGAAACGCAGCTGACTCTTGATCAGGCACGCGATGGTTTTGACGTGTGGGTGACGGACTATCAAAAGTTGATTGCGCCCATGGTGAATAACGGGTCGGCGCTCTGTCGTTACTTTTTGAGAAAGAGCAATGGCGGGCGGGGAGTGTCGAGGCCGGATTTCGTGGTTATCAATAGAACCATGCCCAGCGGGGAAACCTGTGGGCCGGATAACGATCTTTGTTCGAAGTAATGCCTGTGGCGCCGGATTGTTTAAGTTGCCGGACGCCGACATAAGTTGTGCTGACTGCTGTTGAGGCTTTTGCAGTTCCCTGAAAGTTGTCAGTTTTCAATGAGCGCTGGTGCAGGTTTGCATGACTCCTTGGCCAGCTATTTAAAATTTGGAAAGGATAAATGACATGACCATTTTTAAACCGTTAAGTCCCGCAGAAAATCGTGCACGCTATCTTAAGGTTCGCCAAGGAATGGCTGTAGTTGATCTGGCCCCACCCGAATTGCATGCGGATAACCCTCTGCTTGCGGATGAAGCAGATGACTTGCCAAATCAATTGCATAGCAGTCTTCAGGGCGCTGCACTCAAGGTTTTGATTCCTCGATTTCCCAAGGCAGATGATCCCAATTCAGTACCGGGTTATTTACAGTTGACCTGGAAAGGTACGCCTGTAGGAGATCGACTTTCCTACATAACACCGGTTGATTCGACAATAACTGAATTTGAACGGGTGCTCCCTGCTGGTTTGACGACCGAGTCAGGCTCGCATGAACTAAGTTATATAGCAAAACATGGTGGCAACGAGGATGACGTTACACCTCTGACGATCAATATTGATACCCAGGCTCCTGTTCCAATTGGTCTGGTGACACTTCCGGACGAAGTGGAGCAGTTTGGTATTACCAAAAAATATCTGGATGATCATCAGGGTGTTATTGAGGTTGGTATTACTGAGTACCCTACAAGAAAAATCAAGGATATCGTTCGCTGTTACTACGGAACCAGTATACCAAGTGCAATCTTGGTTGGAGAGTTTGAGCGTCAAGATACTACTACGCCGGTAACTTTCAATCTGACCAGGGCCCACATCGGAACGGAGGAGGGCGAAAAAGAACTTTGGACTAAATTGGAAGACCGTAAAGGTAACGTGAGTGGAACCTCTCTATTCAAGAAGGTCTACGTAACGCTGACAGATTCTCCAGAGGACTTGCTTCCGCCTGATATCCCGCTGTTTGATGGCGATACTCCCCCCAAACTGGTAGATCTGGCGGACGCTCGGACGCCATTGGGGATCGGTATAACAGCCGAGTACACCAACTTCATTGCAGGCATGGATGAGTTGGAAGTTACCGTTGATGGCACCAAATTGCCGCCCGAGATAATTACAGGTTTTCCTTTCTACAGGGATATTCCTTACGCTGCACTGTTCAATGGCGATCTTGGCCCAAAGACAATTACAACCAGCATTCAAATAAAGCGCGGGAATGTTCGACATCCATTAACAGGACCTCTCACAAAAGATATTGATGTCGATCTTCGCAGGGCTGGCCCTGGGCAAGGGGGAGAGAACCCTAACCCGGATCTCGCTCTGGTGACAGTTGAAGGGCAAGGAGGCAATCCCGCAAACGTGCTGACTGAAGCTGACAAGGACCAGACGGTATCGGTGAAGGTGGCAGTTTTTGGCGATGTAAAGGATGGGGATGTTGCGACACTTATCTGGAAGAACGTAGAAGTTTCTAAAGCGGACGGCGGTGTTATCGATTTGGATGGAACGGAGACCGGTGATCTGGAGTGGGTTGTTGCATGGGAGGTTGTCGAGGATGGAGGGAATGGCAAGAAACTACCGGTAAGTTATAAGCTGACCAATCCAGATATTAACGATAACGAAGAGTTTTCATTGCCTCGGGAAGTTGATGTGCTCATTCGTCCAAGCGTAGCCCCAGCAGTAACTTTTCAACATATGGATGATGATTATACTCCGCCTCTGCTCAACTGCCCGTCATTACAAGCAGATGCCGTACTTACCAAGTGTGCTCATGCGCTGGTTGCAGGTGGGGAAAATCAATTGAAGGGTCAGACATTGGCTTGCTCTTATCAAGGTTATATGGATTCGGGGGGCAATACGGTAAAGCCGAATACAAAATACGATTTCCCTTACTCACCTACCGATCAGGAGGTGGATGCCGGGTTCATTTTGAAAGTCCGTTATCAGGAACTGATCGCAACAGGCAGTGCGTGGGGGAAGATCAGTTATGTGGCTGATATTGATGGAAGACCGGTGGAATCCAGTCACTTTGTCAGGGTGCATATGGAATCAGGCAGTGGTGATACTTGCAATATTTAAGTGAGGAAGACGGGAGGTTCAATACCTCCCGTTTTTTTTGGGTAGTGCTCGGGTTATTTCCGCTTTGATTTTCGGACTTCTCCTACAGTTTTTTGTGGGGAATCTGACTACTGTTCGCGCTCGATTTTTCACGCAGATGCTTCTCGCATTTTTTTGTAATGGTTTTGGAGGTGGGCAAATCATGAAAAAGTTGAGTGGCCGGTTCAATGGTCCCGTTGTAAAAAGTACGATGGGTGCGCTTATGTTCGTACCTGCATTCTCTTTTTTCGGTGATGGTGTGCAGGCGGCTGTTATCGTCGACAACACTTCTCGGGATATCGACGCAACGACAGCACCGATCGACTATCTCGTGCGCAACAAGGGTGTGTTGAACGTCAATGGCGCCACCACCCGATCGATCACCATTCGCTCGGGGTCGACGCTGAACATCAACGGCGCTACGGTCGTCGGCAATCCCGGCGGCGAAGGTATAACGGTTACCAGCAGCCGGGGCACCATCAACCAGGCCACTGTGACCAGCGACGACATCGGTCTGGCCGTCAACCGTTCTTCAATTGCCGCTGGCGGCTCGACCGTGGATGTTTCCAACAGTCAGATCCGTGGTGATGTTTTCGGTGCGCAAGTCACGGGGCTCAGCACTTTGTCGCTGGCCAATACGCAAGTGACCGGTACTGGCAGCAATGGCATTGGTGCGGATCTTCTTGGCGGCGCGCTGAACGCCTCCGCCGGGACTGTCATTACCGGTCAGGCGACAGGCGTGCGCATGGTCAACGACACGGACAATGTCGGCGCCCGTTCGCTCTCGCTGGATAACGCCACTGTACAAGGGGTCAATGGCTCGGCAGTTCTGGTTGATCGGGGTACCAATGCCACTGTCAATCTGTCTAACGGCGCCAGCCTGCTCGCCGGCAACAATCTCCTGCTCGACGTCCAGGGAGCCTCTACCGCCGCCATGACCGTCGGCAACAGCGAGTTGCAAGGCGACATCAACATCGCCGGCAACAGCACCGGTAACCTGACCTTCGATCAAGGCCGCATGACCGGCGATGTGCTGGTCGAAAACGGTTCGACCGCCAACGTCACTCTGCAGAACAGTTCGCAGTTCACCGGCCGTCTCGACAAGGTCAATGGCGTGACCGTCAACAGTGGTTCGATCTGGACCCTGACTGGCAACGACACCGTAGGAACACTCGCCATGAATGGTGGGACGGTTCGCTTTGGTGCGCAGGATGTGCCGAATACCTTCTACCAGTTGAATGTCGGTACGCTCGCCGGCTCGCCGGATGGTTCCAGCACCTTCGCCATGAAGGGCAACTTCGCTACGGGCCAGCATGACTTCCTCAATGTCACTGGTGTGGCGACCGGTCAGTTTGGTTTGCTGGTGACGGCGTCCGGCCTGGATGCGCTGAATCCACAGCAACTGACCCTGGTGCACACCGCCGCTGGCGATGCGCAATTTGCTTTGAGGGGCGGGCGAGTGGATCTCGGTACCTGGTCCTATGACCTGGCCCAGCGACCGGGAGAAACGGGCGGCACCGAGTGGTTCCTCGATCCGGCCACCCAGGTGATCAGCCCCGGCGCCAGTGCGGTACTGGCCTTGTTCAACTCTCCGATTACCCTGTTGTACGGCGAAGCCAGTTCACTGCGCAGCCGCATGGGCGAGTTGCGGTTCAACGGTGGCCAGTCGGGCGCCTGGGCACGCACCTATAGCAGCCAGTACAACGTGTCCGGAAGATCCGGTGTGGCGTACAAGCAAAAACAGCGAGGGCTTTCCCTCGGGGCCGACGCCCGACTCAATGACAGCGATGTGCTGGTCGGTGTGATGGGTGGCTTCAGTCAATCGGATCTGAATCTTGACCATGGCACCTCGGGCACGGTCAAGAGTTACTACTTCGGGCCCTACGTGACGTGGATGGACCGTTACACCGGTTACTACGTTGACGGTTTGCTGAAATTCAACCAGTTCCAGAACGAGGCCAAGGTCGGTTTGAGCGACGGCACGCGTGCCAAGGGCGATTACGATAATTGGGGTGTCAGCGCATCGGTTGAAGCCGGTCGTCACATCAAGTTGAGCAACGATTACTTCATTGAACCGTTCGTTCAGTTTTCGGCAGCGCAGATCCAGGGCAAACGCTTCAGCCTGGACAACGACATGCAGGCCGATGGCGATCATGCCCGTTCGCTGCTGGGCAAGGTCGGTACCACGTTCGGGCGTAACTTCGACATAGGCAACGGTGCTGTTGCACAGCCTTATGTGCGTGCTGCGATCGCCAATGAGTTTGTCAATAACAACAAGGTCAAGGTCAACGAAAGCAACGTGTTCAACAATGACTTGTCAGGCCCCCGGGCGGAGTTAGGTGCGGGGGTGGCGGTGGCCCTGTCGAAGAAGTGGCAGGTGCATGTCGATCTGGACTATTCCAATGGGGAGCATATTGAGCAGCCGTTTGGGGTGAGTCTTGGGGGGCGGTACAGCTTTTAACGACTGTTTGGTAGGGAAGGTGTTTCGTAACCAGCGAGATACCTTAACGGCCGCTGCTCTGTCGATGAGCAGCGGCCTTGTCATTTCTGTTAATTGGTTTTGCCTGATGTCGTTGGACACTCTTTGCGCAAGAGTGTCCAGGAACGATGCTTAAGGTTTAATGCCAACTCCAAGTTGGGATGTGATAGCCATGTGGTGATTTTCCTCTCCGGTTACCAGATTTTTACAGTGATAAAACGGGTTGGGGTTGATAGGCACAGGCCTTTCCTCCCACGACCAATACATTCTGTTGCCCATTGGCCAGCGGCCTCCATAAGCGCTGTGTATTTCCCGTAACTCGGCCAACGAAGGCACCCTTGCTCCCTGGTTACGAGCAGCGTCCATAATGTTCGACCACCAATTACTACCCAGCCCGATACAATGGATGACACCTGTCACGGTCACGGTATAGCTCTTTGACTGGTTGGCTGCATCTGTGACGGTAATGGTTGCAGAACCGCGACCTCTGACCGTGACCAGTCCAGATGAGCGATCAACGAAAGCCACGCTCGTGACGCTGGAGGTATAGATATAATCGCGCTGCCCCCCGGATGCTTGGTGATGCACTGACGTTCCCGCGCCGAAAGCCGGGAGGATTTCGGGATTGCCGGGAATCAGGTAGATCTTGCCAGTGGTCCATACACCGGTGTTCAGAGCAGTCTCAGTGTGTTTTGGCGTGCCTCCATCGTAGATCCGAACCTGATGCAAAGGCAGTTTCACGGTGTGTCGACGGTGGTGTCGCCATCTGGAATCACGGTGCCTTTGGAGTCCTGGGCGTTGGTGATGGTCGGCGCTATCAGCGACCCGATCAGCAGATTGAGTGCGGCGGAGTAACTGTATAAACCTGTGGTCGCGTGCTTGAGCGAGTAACGCACTTTGACGTACTGCCCGATACTGATCGTGACGAAGTTCGCGGGCACTCGAAAACGCAGCGGTTTACCGGCGCTCAGCGTGGTGATGGGCACCCAGTCGCTGATGCTGCCTAACGGATGGGTCGCTTGCCAGTTCCAGGTCACGATGTCGTCTTTTTGCGTCGGCGGATTTTCGATGGATATGTGGGCGACATCGAAGACTTTGGAAGGGTCGAGCACATCCCCGTCGGCTTCCTCCACCTCGGGCCTGGCTAGTGTTGCGGTGACGGCTTGCACCTTGACCCGCAGATGCTCTGAATCACTGACGCCGTAGAGCTCCGGCTTGTCATTGGACACGGTGTACGAAAGATCGAGTTTGCCCTTGTCGAGTACGCCAATGTGCTCTCCTTTGACGTAAACAGTGAAAAAGCCTGCTTTTGCCTCATTGTCACTGACGGTGTGGGTGAACTCATGGACATACGCCTGGCCGTTGGACTTTTCACCTATCCAGTGACCGGCGACCAGATCGCCATTGGCTATGTTCAGGTACTCGATCAGTACTGTGGCAAAGGGCCTGTCCGACTCGAGTATGTCGCCCAGCAACTCGACAATCGTCGGTGCGTCCGGCATCAAAACGTCACCCACCACGTCGGCGAACTCACGTTTGGAGGATAACGGCGGACTTCCGTCGGCTCTCGTCAGCACGTACGAGGCATCGGCCCGGCCCATGGCGATGGCGCGTACTTGCGCGTACGGCACCTTGAATTCCATGACACTCGGGATGTTCTCCACTGGTTTGGTTTCCGAGTGGATCAATGGTTTTCCGCTGGGAGGGGTGCCGATCCAGGTCATTGTCACTAAATCTTGCTGCGCGAAATCCGAGTCCTGGATGTTGACCTGGACCGTGACGTCCTCCCCGTTCAAGTTGATGATCGTGATGATTCCATTGACCGATTGCTTGATAATCGGGGCAGCAAGACTCCAGGCGCCGGCGTCGACGGCGATTCGTGTGCGTTTGGAGTGCCGGGAAGACCAGTTCCATACTTTATCGTATAGGTCGTACTTGACTTCCAGTGCCGGGCTGTCGCCACCGGCCAGAATGTCTTCCTGTCTGGCGACGATCACGATGGGATCCTTGCCTTCCGCCTGATCCTGCGTGACGAGATGAGGGAGCAAAGTATGACTGCCCCAGCGCATCAGAATGGTGTCTAGCACCTCGATTTCCGGATAGGTAGGAACCGTCAGGGGAACACCTTTTTTTGCCCACTCCGCGTCGATCTTTTCCTGATCGATGATTTCCCGCGGCAGTTGCGGGATGTGCAGTTCGGAGTGCCCGTCGGGTAGATGAGGTTCCCTGTCTCGGCCACCGGGTCTGGTGAGTTTGACGAAAAACAGCGACACCATAGAGGAATCGTCCGGCGCGGTTTCGCCGAACCGGGTCAACTCATAAAAGCATTTATGCAGACCGGGAGTGAACAGCTTATCGGGCAGGTAAAAGAACAGGTGATTGTCTTTTTCTCCCGGTTCAACCATTCGGGTGAACTCCGGAAAGTCGTCCCAGTAAACAACATTTTTATCACCCTCCAACATGCCGAGGTACGCCATGATTACGCACAGCACCCCGCTGGCGCTTTCCTCAACCACCGCGATATTGATCCCGCTATCGGCATCCACGACTGGCGTGACTGCCCCGCTGATCCGCAAGGGACGCAGCGACGCCTGCGTGACGGGCTGATCGAGATCGGGAAACAGAAGCAGGCTCTTGGTGGGCATGACGAAACTCCTGAACGAGCACGCAGTGGGATCGCAGACGGTTTTTTATTGAACCTGAGGGGAGGAGGGAGGGGTACTGTCAGATCTGACAGGTGAGCAGGGTTTTTCGACGAACGGTTGCTGAGCGCTCAGCGTTTGTGCAGGGTTTTCTGTCGCAGAATGTAGACCGTCACCAGCACTGCACTGGTCAACATGAACCCCCGCGCCCACACCAGCGGCACCAGGTAGCACGAGAACAGAATGCTCGCCCACATCAGCCCGATCGCGTAGACCTTGCCCTTGAGCGGAATGCCGTTGCCGTCGAGGTAGTCGCGGATCCATGGCCCGAGCCGGGGATGCTCGACCAGCCATAGATAGAAACGCGGGGAGCTGCGTGCGAAGCAGGCGGCTGCCAGCAGAAGGAAGGGGGTGGTGGGGAGAACAGGCAGGAATATCCCGATCACCCCCAATGCCACGCTCAGCCAGCCGATGGCCAGCAAGATGTAGCGCAACATCAGGGGGCGGTTGCCTATGGGGTTGTCCATAGGCCGTATCTTAGTGGTGACGTGGCTTGAGGATCGCCGGTTTTTCGTCGGGCGCCTGGCACAGCAGGTACAGCGCGGTCAGGGCTTCCGGGATCTGGACGATCATGTCGTCCATCAGGTTGGCGTCCTTGGCGATGTCTTCGAACTCAGGCTGTTCATCGAACAGGCCCGAACCGACCATGATCGGCAGGAGCATTTCGCTGACTTCTTCTTCGGCGGTTTCGAACCAGGCCGCTTCGCGCAGGAATACGCCTTCCATGAAGCCGATGCACCAGCCGCGCAGTTCGGAATCGTCCGGGTCGTCGCCCAAGTCCAGTTCGCATGGCAGCTCGAATTCTTCATCCGACGCCAGTTGGCGGGCGATGTGGGCCTTGAGTCCGATCAGCGTGGCTTCGATCTCTTCACGCTGGGCTTCGCTGCTGTAATGCGGCTCTTCGGCGAACAGGGCGTCGATCCACTCACGATCCGGCACCACGTCGGCGCAGATCGACAGCGCAGTCAGGTAGCCATGAGCGGCCACGTAGTCCAGCGCCTCTTCATGCAGCTCGTCGGCGTCGAGGAAGACTTGCAGGCGGGTTAGTTGCTCGGCGAAGGACATTAAAGGGCTACCTTGGGGGAATAAACAATGCGGGAATTCTAGGCCTTCTTGAGCCCTCAAGCCAGCCGCACGGCAGATTTGCCCGCACAAGCTTCTTATCGGCGGTGCCCTTTGCCGGGGAGGGCTCGGGTATACTGCCGCGCTTTGCGATCCCTGCCGGTGTCGCGGCTGATTGTGTACGGCGCGATGCAATGCGCGCTTACGTTTTGTTTAAAGCAGCCTCGGCTGTCTTGAACCAGCCTGTGCAGGGATGTTTCGGTGGATTTTTGGAGTTTTTATGCTCGAACAGGCTCAACGCGTCCTCAAGGACATCTTCGGCTACGACAGTTTCCGTGGCCGTCAGGGTGCAATCATTGAGCGCGTGGCCAGTGGCGGTGATGCCCTTGTCCTGATGCCGACCGGCGGCGGTAAATCCCTGTGCTTCCAGGTGCCGGCGCTGCTGCGCGACGGCCTGGCGGTGGTGGTTTCGCCGCTGATCGCTTTGATGGACGATCAGGTCGCCACCCTCGAAGAGCTGGGCGTGGCCGCCGCCGCGTTGAACTCCACCCTGAGCGCCGAGCAGCAACGCGACCTTGCCAACCGGATCAAGCGCGGCGAAGTGAAGATGCTGTATCTGGCGCCGGAGCGTCTGGTGCAGCCGCGCATGCTGTCGTTCCTGCAAGGCTTGAACATCGCGCTGTTCGCCATCGACGAAGCGCATTGCGTATCGCAATGGGGCCACGACTTCCGTCCGGAATACCTGCAACTGGGGCAGTTGGCGGAAATGTTCCCCGACGTGCCGCGCATCGCCCTGACCGCCACCGCCGACAAACGCACCCGCGAAGAAATCGTCACCCGCCTGCATTTGCAGAACGCCGAGCGTTTCCTGTCGAGCTTCGACCGGCCGAACATCTTCTACCGCATCGTGCCCAAGGAGCAGCCGCGCAAGCAGTTGCTGGCGTTCCTTGCCGAGCGGCGCAGCGATGCCGGCATCGTCTACTGCCTGTCGCGCAAGAAGGTGGAGGAGGTGGCCGCGTTTCTCACCGAGCAGGGTTTCCCGGCGCTGCCGTATCACGCCGGTCTGCCCAATGATCTGCGCGCCTATCACCAGAAGCGCTTCCTCAATGAGGAAGGCCTGATCATGGTCGCCACCGTGGCGTTCGGCATGGGCATCGACAAACCCAACGTACGCTTCGTCGCTCACCTCGACCTGCCGAAATCCCTGGAAGCCTACTACCAGGAAACCGGACGCGGCGGCCGTGACGGTCTGCCGGCGGACGCGTGGATGGCCTACGGTCTGCAAGACGTGGTGATGCTCAAGCAGATGCTGCAGAACTCCGAAGGCGACGAACGCCACAAGCGTCTGGAGCAGCACAAGCTCGACGCCATGCTCTCGCTCTGCGAAGAAACCCGCTGCCGCCGTCAGGCACTGCTGGCGTACTTTGACGAAGACATGCCAGAGCCGTGCGGCCACTGCGACAACTGCACTGACGGCGTGCAGACCTGGGACGCCACCGAGCCTGCGCGTCAGGCGCTGTCGGCAATCTATCGCACCGGCCAGCGTTACGGCGTCGGCCATCTGGTGGACGTATTGCTGGGCAAGGACAACGAAAAAGTCCGCAGCTTCGGCCATCAACACCTTTCGGTGTACGGCGTCGGCAAGGCGCTGAGCGAGAGCGAATGGCGCTCGCTGTTCCGTCAACTGGTTGCTCGCGGCCTGGCCGATGTCGATCATGAAGGTTACGGCGGGCTGCGCCTGAGCGACACCTGCCGACCGCTGCTCAAAGGCGAAGTAAGCCTGGAACTGCGCCGCGACCTCAAGCCGCAAGTCGCGGCCAAAAGCGGCAGCAAAAGCCCGGCCAGCCAACTGGTGCGCGGCGAAGAACGCGAACAGTGGGAAGCGTTGCGTGCCCTGCGACGCAAACTGGCGGAAGAACACGGCGTGCCGCCGTACGTCATCTTCCCCGACTCGACCCTGCTGGAAATGCTCCGCAGCCAGCCGACTTCGCTGGCGGACATGGCCCGGGTCAGCGGCGTCGGCGCGCGCAAGCTGGAGCGTTACGGCGAGGCCTTCCTCGAAGTGCTCGGCGGCGAGGCCGAGGCGCCGAAGGTGGTGGCCGACGTGCGTCACGAACTGATCACCCTGGCCCGCGCCGGCATGACGCCGTTGCAGATCTCCGGTCAGTTGCAGTGTTCGGAAAAGAACGTCTACACCATGCTCGCCGAAGCCATCGGCAAGCAGCAGCTGTCGCTCGAGCAAGCGCTGGATTTGCCGGAAGACCTGATGGGCGAAGTCCAGGATGCGTTCCTCGACGGCGAAGGCGAGTTGCCGTCGGTCGCCGAAGTGGCCGAGCTGTTTGCCGGTCGCGTACCGGAGGGCGTGCTTTACTGCGTGCGGGCTGCGCTGCAATCCGAGTTTGAAATGTAAGAGGGCGTTTGTGCCAACCGTTATACGGTTGTAACGATTCAGTACAGGACGCCTCTTGCCTATAGCCAAATGTCATGCTTAGCTGACTAATAATTAGTTTTTCTCTATTTGTTCAGTCTAATCATGAGTGTTTTATGCCGTTAACCGATCAACACCGTTTTGGCATGCAATTGGCCCAGATGTCTCGTGGCTGGCGTGCCGAACTGGATCGCCGGCTGGCCGGTCTGGGCTTGTCCCAGGCACGCTGGCTGGTGCTGCTGCATCTGGCGCGCTTCGAAGAGGCGCCGACCCAGCGGGAGCTGGCGCAAAGCGTCGGCGTCGAAGGGCCGACCCTGGCCCGTCTGCTCGACAGCCTGGAAAGCCAGGGGCTGGTGCAACGCCAGTCCGTGATGGAAGACCGCCGGGCGAAAAAAATCGTGCTGTGCGCACCGGCCCTGCCGCTGATCGAACAGATCGAAACCATCGCTACACAACTGCGCAAGGAATTGTTCGAAGGCGTCGACGAGGCGGATCTGAAGGTCTGCATGCGGGTTCACGGGCATATTCTGGCCAACCTGGAAAAGTCTTGAGGCATAACCGCGTGCCGTTTTTTTGAGAGATCGCGCTGGGCAGACTATAAGAACTACTGGGCAATATCGTGTTCGTACCGGATGTGCGAACGCATAGAAGTCGGTTTTGCTTATTTAAGGGATGCTCATGCTCGGAAGTCGGCACGTGGTACTGCGTTGCGCCAACTCGCTGTTGGTGGCCGGTGTTCTCACCTGGTCCACCGCGTCATTGGCGCTGGGGCTCGGTGACATCACCGTGCATTCAGCCCTCAATCAACCGCTCAAGGCTGACATCGCTCTGGTGGATGTCGGGGGCGTCGGCGAAAGCGAACTGGCGGTTCGTCTGGCCTCGGCGGACGAGTTTGGCCGCGCCGGCATCGAGCGCGTGTTCTTTCTCAATGACCTCAAGTTCACCCCGATCCTGCGCGGCAATCGCAACATGATCCGGGTGACGTCCAGCAAACCGGTCAACGAACCCTTTCTGAATTTCCTCGTGCAGCTCGATCAGCCCAATGGCCACCTGCTGCGCGAATACACCGTGCTGATCGATCCGCCGGGTACTCCGGGGATTGTCCCGGCTACCGATGAGCCAACTGCGCGTGCGCAATCGTCGGAATTCCCGACCCCCGAGGCGCCGTCCGCAACCACGCCGGCCAAACCTGCTGCGCCGGTGCAGCCGCCGGCTCCGGTCGCCGACGCCCAGCAACTGGCGGCGAGCCTTGTGCAGAATCAGCAACTGCAAAAAACCATCGATGAATTGAACGTGAAGCTTCAGGCCCAGGAAGTGCTGATCGCTGACGGCAAGAAACAGCTCGGTGATTTGCAGGCCCGACTGATTGAAGTGCAACAGGCGCCGCCGGCATCTGTTGCACCCGTGGCACCTGCGCCAGCGCCGGTCATTGCCCCGGTCGAGTCTCAGGAGGATTCACTCAACTGGCCGCTGCTCGGCGGACTGCTGCTGGTACTGGGGTTGCTGGTGGCGGGACTGTACGTGCGCCGGCAACGCCAGCAGGCGCAAGGGTCTGAGTCGCCGACACCGTTCCTGCCGGTACGAAACGACCCCCCGGTCGACGACGCCGAACCGATGCAGCCGAGTGCCGTTCACAGTGCTGTCGAACATCGCGAGGAACACGCCAACGGCGATGTGCTGGAAGCGGTCGGCATTTATCTGGCCTACGGACGCTTGGGCGAGGCCGCCGGTCTGTTGCGTGATGCGTTGCAGCGGGAGCCGGAGCGCATCGACCTCGGCGTGCAGTTGCTTGAAGTGCTGGGACGGCAGGGCGACACGCCGGCCTATGACGAGCAGGAAAGCCTTCTGCGCCAGCTCGGGGTCGAGGATCAGCGCTTGCAGGAGATTCGCGCCCGCTACCCGAAACTGGTCAGCGCCGCGCCTTTGGTGGCGGCGGCCCCGGTGATTGCCGCGCTGCCGATCGAACCCCCTGTGGAGCCGGAACCCGAAGACAATTTCGAACTGAATCTGGATCAACTCTCGATGGCCTCCAGTTGGGATCTTGAAGAAACTCGCCCGGCCACCACAGCACCTGAACAGCCGCCATCAACGCTCGGCTCAGATCTGCAGGTACTGCCACAGGATTTCGAATTGCCGGAAACCCTGCCCGACGACGCCGAAACCGCCGAGCTGGAATGGATCGTCGAACCGGAAACGCAGCCGCTGGACGAGGACTTTCTCAACGAGTTTGGCGATCCCGGCACGTCGCTCTCGCTCGAACCACTGGAACTGCAAGACCTGGAACCCGAACCCTCGGACACCGCCAACGCCGGCAAACTCGAACAGGCCCAGACCTGCATCGACGACGGCGATATCGACAGCGCCATTGCCTTGCTCAACGAACTGCTCAAGGAAGCCGACGAACCCCTCAGGCAAACGGCGCGCACGCTGTTGGCGGGAATTCGTTGAGCGCTGTCAGAAGGTCTGCCCGAGGTTCAGGTATACCGCCTGTTCATCCGCATCGTTCAGGCCATAGCTGAAATTCAGCGGGCCCAGCGGCGTATCGAAGCCGATGAACACGCTGGCCGCGTTGATGTAGCCACTGTCGAACTCATTGTCGTTGTTCCAGGCCCGGCCGCGTTCCAGCGAGGCGCCGGCGTACAGCGGGAAGTCCAGCGGCAGGTAAGAGCGCGGCGTGAGGCGGCGGTAATACACGGCGCGCATCAGGCTGACGTTCTGCCCGGAGATCGCGTCCTCGCGGAAACCGGACAATTGCCGGGCGCCGCCGAGCAGGAAACTGGAGGTCACCACATTGGCATCGTCCAGCGTGCGGCCGTAACGGCCACCCAGAATCAGCGTGTCCGGGCCACTGCTCATGGCCTTGTCCAGTTTGAATTCCCACTGCCGGTAGCGCGTGTCGGAACCCAGGCTCGGTTCGAACTGCACCAGCGTCAGGCCAATGTCTTCGCCTTCGTGGGGGTAGTAGACGTTGTCCAGCGAGTCGAAGGAATACTTCAGCGCATAGAACCCTTCGTTGAAGTTTTCGCTCGGCAGATCCTGATCGCCGATCCGCACATCGGCCTTGCCCCAGGCTTCGCCGACGCCGAAACGGACTTCGCCGCTGTTGCCGATCTGCCGGCCAAAATTGAGGCCGAAACCGTAGCGCTCGACGCGATACTGGGCGATCGGATCGTTGTCCAGAACCGAGTCGACGTTCTGCGCGGCAAATGACGCATAAGGCGCCACAAAGTAGCGAGAGCCGACGTCGAGCGGCTGATAGAACTCGCTGTAAAGCTCCTGTTTATCGCCGATCTGCGCGCGGGTCAGCCATTCCGCACCGAGGCGGTTGATGCCGTTCATGCGGTAACTGGCGCCGAGGTTGAAAGCGCTGTCGCCGCGCATGTCGTCCGACAGGTTCAGGCCGACCCGCAGGTAATCCGTGCCAGTACGTTTGCCGCGCGCGCTGATCACCAGCGTGTGATCCGCGCCCTTGTGTACCACGCGGTATTGCACCTGCTCGAAGTAGTCGAGGCCGTACAGGGTACCCATGTCGGTTTGCAGACGTCCCAGGTCCAGCGGTTCGCCGATGTGCTGGCGGATGTAATAGCGGATCACGTCATCGCCGACTTTCGAGTCGTTCTCGACCTTGATCGCGGTGATGATCGGCGTGCGCTGGCCCGGCGCGCGGGCGGCGTTGAGTTCGGCGTCCTGCGACTGCACGGGTTTGAGGCGAGCGAGGCGCACGTTCAGGGCCTGGGTCGCGCGGTAGCCGGCGTCGATCATCTCCTGGCCACGACCGAAGTCGGTAGCGCCGAAACTCGCCAGCGGCGGCTGGATCAGCACGTCATCGGAATGCAGGGTCGCCAGTTGCTCTTCGGAGTTGCGCCGGGTCATCAGGGTGATCGACTGGTTCAGTACGTCGACCAGGGTCACCAGTTGCTTGCGGTTGCGCAGCGGGGTGCCGATGTCGACCACGATGGCCACGTCGACGCCCATTTCACGGGCTACGTCGAGGGGAATGTTGTCGGTCATGCCGCCATCCACCAGCAGTCTGCCGTCGAGTTCGACCGGGGCGAACACCGCCGGGATCGACATGCTGGCGCGGATCACCTGGGGCAGGTGGCCCTTGCGGAACACCACTTTTTCGCCGTTGGCGATGTCGGTGGTCACGGCGCGGAACGGGATCGGCAGCTTGTCGAAATCCCGGGTGTCGCTGGTATGGGCCAGCAGGCTTTCCAGCAGCAGCGCGAGGTTCTGGCCCTGAATCACGCCCAATGGCAGGCCGAGGCTGCCGTCATCGCGAAAGCTCAGCTTCTGTTTCACCAGAAAGTCGCGGTCGTCCTGCTTGCGCCGGAACGGTACGTCTTCACGGGGCGGGGCGTCGGACAGCGCTTGCTGCCAGTCGATGGTCAGGGCGAGTTTTTCCAGCTCGTCGATCTTGTAGCCCGAGGCGTACAGCCCGCCGACCACCGCGCCCATGCTGGTGCCGGCAATCGCATCGATCTTGATGCCTTGTTCTTCCAGGGCCTTGAGCACACCGATGTGCGCCAGGCCACGGGCCGCGCCGCCGGACAGCACCAGGCCGACTTTCGGGCGCGTTGCCTCACTGGCATGAACGAACAGCGGTAGGAAACCAAGCAACAGGCAGATCAGCAGACGACGCATCGTGAGTCTCGGGGCGAGCGATAAAGCCGGCTATTATAGCGGCGCCCTCTGGCTCAGGAGTTTCAGCGATCATGACCGTCACAAAACCGGAAATCGTCATCACCTATTGCACGCAATGCCAGTGGCTGTTGCGCGCCGCGTGGCTGGCGCAAGAGCTGCTCAGCACCTTCGGCGACGATCTGGGCAAAGTGTCACTGGTGCCGGGCACCGGCGGGATATTCCACATCACCTGCAACGACGTGCAGATCTGGGAACGCAAGGCCGACGGCGGTTTCCCCGAGGCCAAGGTGCTCAAGCAGCGGGTACGCGACCAGATCGACCCGGACCGCGACCTCGGCCACAACGACCGTACTCAGTGAGAAGCCGCTTCGGCCGCGACGGTTTTCTTGTCGCTGCTGCCTGACATCCGGCTCGACACCACGATCGCGACGATGATCAGCGCGCCGCCGATCAGCATGCGCAGGGTCGGGTCTTCATCGAACAGCAGCCAGGCCACGGTAATCCCGTACACCGGCTCCATGGCGAACACCACCGCCGCGGTGCGGGCCTTGATCACCGCCAGACTGGCGACGAACAGACTGTGGGCGACGCCGGTGCAGAACACCCCGAGCAGACCGATCCACAACCAGTCGATGGCCCGTACTTCGCTCAGTTGCGGCGCCGCCACCGGCAGCAGACACAACGCCACCACCACGTTCTGACACAGTGCCGCCTGCACCGCCGGGATGCGCCCGGAGCTGGCGCGGTTGGTCAGGGACAACAGGGAAAACAGCAGGCCGGACAGGATCGCCCAGAGCAGGCCGGTGGTCGCGCCGCTGGCCAGATCGAACGCCGGGGTCACCAGCACCAGCCCGACACTCACCAGCACCACCAGCACGATTTCATTGATGCGGATGCGTTCGCGGAAAATCAGCCCTTCGAGGATCACCGTGAAGGCCGGGAAACTGGCGAAACCCAGGGTCGCGATGGCAACGCCCGCGACCTTGACCGCAATGAAGAAACTCACCCAGTGCCCGGCCAGCAGCACGCCGCTCAGGGCCAGTCGCCGCCAGTCCACGGCCTGCAGTTTCTGCCAGCCGCCCTGTTGGGCGAAGCGGGCGAAAAACGCCAGGGCCAGCACGGCAAACGCGGCGCGTCCGAACACGATGACGGCGGGCGTTGCGGCCGCGAGTTTGCCGAAAACACCGGTCAGGCCGAACATCAGTGCGCCGATATGCAAGGCGCCGAGGGCGGTACGGGGAGTCATTGCAGTCCTTTTTCCAAACACCATTACAGGCACACATTGAAGCGTGTAACGGCCGAAAAGTCTGTCGGCAGGCTATCGACTTTTGTCGTCAGCCTTGCGTCGCAATTGTGTAGGAGAGGTACCAAATTCACGCAGGATGGCGGCCGAGAACGCGCTTTGCGAGTTGTAGCCAACACGGCTGGCCACTTCACCGATGGGCAGCGTGGTGTTGCGCAACAGCGCCACGGCTTTGTGCAGCCGGCGACTGCGAATGTAGTCCATCGGTGTCTGCCCGCATTCGGCGACGAACCGCGCATGCAACCGGGCGCTGGACAAGCCAGCGACGCGCGCCAGATCCGCCACTTGCAGCGGATAGGCCGCGTACTGCTCGATGTGCGCGTCGAGTGCCGCGTAGGGCAGGCGGCGCGCGACGATCTCGGCGGGTGGCACGTGGTTCAGGCTCGCCAGCAACAACACCGCGCCCTGTTGCGCAATCAGCGGATCGTCCACCGGACTGTTCGCCAGCCAGTTGACCAATTGACCTTGCCCGGCATCCAGCGACAACCGCGCGGCGTTGTCCAGCAGACGGCGGCTGGCATCGGCGTGATTGCCCAGCGAGCGCGTCAGCCATTGTGCGTCCGGCACATCCAGCACCAGACAACGGCTGCCCTTGGGACTGCCGCACGCATGATGCGCGCCGGCGGGGATCACCACGAAGCTCTGCTGCAATACCTGACTGCCACGCCCTTCGACTTCGAAATCCAAAGCGCCGGACAGGCCGAACACCAGTTGCGCATGGTCGTGGCTGTGGGCGATCAGGTCGTGGCTGTAATGGCGCAGGGTCAGGATCGGTTGCATGGCGGTCTCCGGGCGAGCCGCCAGTCTACACCGGCGCAGGGGCGACGCGTTTGTCACACGACTGACGCATACCTGTCATGGTCGATTAACCGGGCGCGCGCAGAGTGGCGAAAACATCGCAGAGGGTTGCCCATGACCAGCGCCGAGCTCGCCAGACCCAGCCGTAAACAACGGGTTCGCACCCTGTGGATCTCCGACGTGCACCTGGGCACGCGGGATTGCCAGGCCGAGCATCTGTCGCAATTTCTCAAGGGCTACCACGCCGACAAGATCTACCTGGTCGGCGACATCATCGACGGCTGGAAGCTGCGCGGCGGCATGTACTGGCCCCAGGCGCACACCAACGTGATCCGCCGTTTGCTGACCATGAGCAAGCGCGGCACCGAGGTGATTTACGTCACCGGCAACCATGACGAATTCCTGCGCCGCTATTCAAAGCTGATTCTGGGCAATATCCAGCTGGTCGACGAAGCGGTGCACGTCACCGCTGATGGCCGGCATCTGCTGGTGATTCACGGTGACCAGTTCGACGTGATCACCCGCTATCACCGCTGGCTCGCATTCCTCGGTGATTCGGCCTACGAATTCACCCTGACCCTCAACCGCTGGCTCAATCACTGGCGGGCGAAATACGGTTATGGCTACTGGTCGCTGTCGGCCTATCTCAAGCACAAGGTGAAGACTGCGGTCAGCTTCATCAGCGACTTTGAAGAAGCCATCGCCCACGAATGCGTGAAACGCGAGTTGCACGGGGTGGTCTGCGGACACATTCACCACGCCGAGATCCGCAAGGTCGGCGAGGTGGACTACCTCAATTGTGGCGACTGGGTGGAGTCGTGCACGGCGCTGATCGAGCACTGGGACGGCACGATCGAGCTGTATCGCCTGGCGGATGCGCAGGCGCGGGAAGCCGAACTGAAAGCGGCGAAGGTTGCCGAGCTGGCTTAGAAAAGATGTGTGTCGGTTTTGCTGGCCTCATCGCGGGCAAGCCCGCTCCCACAGTGGTCGAAGGTGTACGTAGCCTTTGTGTACTCCCCAAAAACCTGTGGGAGCTGGCTTGCCAGCGATGAGGCCGGTGCAGACAACATCAGGCCGGGGTGTGTTCTTCCATTGCCGCCTTGTAGATCGAGTTCTTCGGCTGGGCGAACAGCCTTTCCATCATCGGCTCGAAGAAGCTCAGCGGCAGGGTGTCGTACTCGGGGTCGAACGCTGCCGCGTCATATTTGGCGCAGAACTCCGCGGTCGCCAGAAACTGTGGATGGTCGCTGAATTGCTCGCGCAGGTGCCGATCCATGCCCAGGTGATGGAAGAAGTAATAGCCCTGGAAGATCCCGTGTTTTTCCACCATCCACAGGTTCTCGGCGCTGACGAACGGCTTGAGGATGGCGGCAGCGATGTCCGGGTGATTGTAGGAACCGAGGGTGTCGCCGATGTCGTGGAGCAGGGCGCAGACCACGTATTCCTCGTCGCGCCCGTCGCGAAAGGCGCGGGTGGCGGTTTGCAGCGAATGGGTCAGGCGATCCACCGGGAAACCGCCGAAATCGCCTTCGAGCAGTTTCAGATGCGCGATGATCCGGCCCGGCAACTGACGGGCGTAGGCGCTGAAATCCGCCGCAATGATCGCCCAGTCGTCCTGTGTGCCGTCCTTCATGTGGGTGAAACGGGCAGTGGCATTCATCGGCAATCCTCTTGGTCGGAATTTCTAGAACGGCACGCGGCCCAGGATCATGTCGCGGTACATGACGAAGTCGCCGAGCAGGCTGTAGAACGGATGCTGGAAGGTGGCCGGGCGGTTTTTCTCGAAAAAGAAATGGCCGACCCAGGCAAAGCTGTAGCCCGCCAGCGGCAACGCAAGTAAAAGCAGCCAGGCGCCCTTGGCGATGGTCAGGGCGAGAATGAAGATCACCAGCGTCGTGCCGATGAAATGCAGGCGACGGCAGGTGCTGTTGCTGTGCTCGCTGAGGTAATACGGATAGAACTCGGCGAAGCTGTTGAAATGCTTGATGGTTTCCACGACTGCGATCTCTGTGGTTATTGTTCTGATTGCAAGTTGTTCGGCGGGTAGCTTATTTGAGTCTAGAGTGATCAATGGCGTCGGCCAGTGACAATCGGCGCCACTTTACTATCCTTGGGAAATCGGCCGTAGTATGCGGCTCACCATGTCATCCAAGAAAAAACGCCATGAGCGAACGAACGACTTCTGCAAGCTGGGCGATGGGGATTGTCAAAGCACTGGAAATGGACGGCCTGGATTGCCGGGTTTTGTTCAGACAGCTGGGGCTCGACTACGCGGCGCTGGAGGATCCGGACGCACGCTTCCCGCAGGATTCCATGACCCGACTCTGGCAACGGGCGGTCGAGCTGTCCGGTAATCCGGCAATCGGCCTGAACATGGGCAAGGTGGTGCGGCCGGCGTCGTTCCATGTCGCGGGCTATGCGCTGATGTCCAGCAATACGCTGGCGGAAGGTTTTCAGCGGCTGGTGCGTTATCAGCGGATCATCGCCGAAAGTGCCGACCTGAGTTTTCGCCTGCTCGACGAAGGTTATGCGCTGATCCTGACGGTGCACGGCGATCATCTGCCGCCGACCCGGCAAAGTGCCGAAGCCTCGCTGGCCTGCGCGCTCGCGCTGTGCGGCTGGCTGACCGGGCGCACGCTGCACCCGCGCAAAGTGCTGGTGCAGGGCGACGAACCGGATGATCTTGAACCCTACAAACAAGCCTTCCATGCACCGCTGGTGTTCAACGCGCCGTACGACGCGCTGATCTTTGAACGGGCCGACATGGAAGCGCCGCTGCCCACCGCCAACGAGGCGATGGCGCTGTTGCATGACCGGTTTGCCGGGGAGTATCTGGCGCGGTTTTCCGAAAGCCGCGTGACCCACAAGGCGCGTCAGGTGCTGTGCCGCCTGCTGCCGCAGGGGGAACCCAAGCGCGACACGGTTGCGCAGACTCTTCACTTGTCCCAGCGCACCTTGCAACGGCGCTTGCAGGAGGAGGGCACCAGTTTTCAGCAGTTGCTGGATGACACCCGCCGCGAACTCGCCGAGCAATACCTGGCGCAGCCGAGCATGACCCTGCTGGAGATTGCCTATCTGCTGGGGTTTGCCGATCCGAGCAATTTCTTTCGCGCCTTCCGCCGCTGGTTCGACACCACGCCCGGCGATTACCGGGCGCGGTTGCTCGAGGCGCCGAAGGCGATCAGTGACGCCAGAACGCCGGAATACACAGTACAAACACCGTAATGATCTCCAGTCGGCCGAGCAGCATGCCGAACGACAGAATCCACTTGGCCGCATCCGGCAGGCTGGCGAAGTTGCCGGCCGGGCCGATGGTCTCGCCCAGGCCGGGGCCGACGCCGGACACGGTGCTGGCGGCGCCGGTCAGCGCAGTCATCCAGTCCACGCCCAGCAGCGACAGCAGCAGGGCGATCACGCAGATGGTGATGGCGAAGAAGAACGAGAACGTCAGAATAGACCGGACGATTTCCTCGTCGAGGCGATGACCGTTGTACTTCTGCTTGATCACCGCACGCGGGTGAATCAACTGGTTAAGGTTGGCCTTGAGCAAAATGTAGGCGACCTGGAAACGGAAGATCTTGATCCCGCCCGCCGTCGAGCCGGAACAGCCACCGACGAAGCCCAGATAGAAGAACAGCATCAGCGAGAAGTTGCCCCACAGGCTGTAGTCCCCCAGTGCAAACCCCGTGGTAGTGACCACCGACGTCACGTTCAGCGCCACATGACGCAATGCGTCCAGCCAATGCAGGTTGGTCGTCCACCAGTACCAGGTGCCGAGCACCAGCCAGGTCGCCAGCAACATGCCGAGCAAACCCTGTACCTGTTGATCCTTGATCAGCGCCCGGCGGTTGCCGCGCAGCGTCGCCACGTACAGGGTGAACGGCAGGCTGCCGAGAATCATCACCACCACCGCCACCCAGTGCACTGCCGGTTGCGTCCACTTGGCCAGGGACTGGTCGGAGGTCGAGAACCCGCCGGTGGAAATCGCCGACATCGCGTGGTTGATCGCATCGAACGGGCTCATCCCCGCCCACCAGAACGCCAGGCTGCCGAGAATCGTGATGCCGACGTACGCCGCCACGATCAGCCGCGCCACCATGTGCGAGCGGGGCATGACCTTCTCCGAGCGGTCCGAGGATTCGGTCTGGAACAGCCGCATGCCACCGATGCGCAGCAGCGGCAGGATCGCCACCGCCATGCCGATGAAGCCGATGCCGCCGATCCAGTGCAGCAGCGAGCGCCACATCAGGATGCCGGGGGACATGTCGTCCAGATGGTTGAGCACGGTCGAGCCGGTGGCTGTGATGCCGGACATGCTTTCGAAGAACGAATCGGTGTAGCTGATGTGCTGGGTCAGCAAAAACGGCAGCGCGGCAAAGATGCACACCACCAGCCAGCTGCTGACGGTCAGCAGGTACATGTCCCGGGGGCGCAGGTGAATGTGCTCCGGACGACCGGGAATCACCAGCGCGAGGCCGGCGACGAATGTGATCATGCTCGCCCAGAGGAACGACGGCAGATCGCCGGTGCGCTCGAAAATCACCAGGGTGGCCATGGGCACGACCATGGCGATGGCCAGGGTGATCAGGAAGATGCCGATGATGAAACCAATGATCCGTAAGGTCGGCAACGCCATGAAGTCCGCTCGGGCTGATGTGGGAAGGGCGCCATTCTACCTGCGGTGCAAGGCATGTAAACCGACGCGTCTGGATCACTTGCAGCTAGAATAGCCGGACATTTTTTTCAGGAGGTGGCCGATGCAGGCTCTCGACGCTTTGCTCAACCGTGTTTCCGTTCCACGACTGATCGATCCGGCCCCCACCGCCGAACAGCGCGAAGTGCTGTTCGCTGCCGCGACCCGCGCACCGGATCACGGCCATTTGCAGCCGTATCGCTTCCTGACCGTCGAAGGCGCGGCGCGTGAGCAGATGGGCGAGTTGCTGGCCGAAGCTGCACAAATGCAGGAAGGCGAAGTCACCGAAGCGATGATCGACAAGGCCCGCAACGGCCCGCTGCGGGCGCCGCTGGTGGTCGTGGTCATCGCCAAATTGCAGGATCACGTCAAATACCCGAAGGCCGAGCAGTTGCTGGCCGCAGGTTGTGCGGCGCACGGGATTCTGCTGGCGGCTTACGCGCAGGGGATTGGCGCGGTGTGGCGCACCGGTGATCTGGCTTACTCGAAACATGTCGCCAAGGGTTTGGGCCTGACGGATGACGAAGAGGTGATTGCGTTCCTCTACCTCGGCACGCCGCAGAAAGAACCGCGGGTGGCCGAGAAAGTTGATCTGACGGAGTTTGTCAGCGCGTGGCCGGGTAAAGCCTGACTCCATCAGGGCTGAACAACAGCCCCCGGCTCCAGCGGTAACTCAAGACTGGCCACAAACCCGCCCTGCGGGTGATTGGCCAGCACCAGCGTCCCGCCATGCCGCTCCGCTGCCCGCCGGGCTATCGCCAGCCCCAGGCCATGGCCCGCAGCGGTCTGCCCCGGCGCTCGATAAAACGGTTCGCCCAACTGGCTCAGATGCTCGGCCTGCACCCCCGGCCCATGGTCACGCACGCTGACCACTATCCGCTCGCCCTGACGTGACGCCTGCATTTCAATCGACTGCCCGACCGGGTTGAAGCGTTGGGCATTGCGCAGCAGGTTGTCCACGGCGCGCTCGATCATGGTCGGCCAGCCTGTCAGATTGAGCGCCGGCTCGGCCTCCAGACGCACGGTCTGCTCAGGCGAGCCCAGCTGCGCGTCCTTTTGCAGGGTGGCGAGCAAGGCATTCAGATCCACGTCTTCGGCGCTGGCGTTGTCGGCATCGACTCGCGCCAGCACCAGGATTTCACTGATCAGCGCTTCCAGCCGGTCACACTCGCGGGTCAGGCGCGGCCAGAGTTTTTCCCGTTCTTCCGGGCTCGCCCGTTCGGCCAGGGCCAGCGCGATGCGCAGCCGGGCCAGCGGTGAACGCAATTCGTGTGACACGTCGCGCAGCAACTGGCGCTGACTGCCGATCAGACTTTGCAGGCGTGCGCCCATGCGGTTGAAGTCGTTGGCCAGCACGCCGAACTCATCGCGGCGGTTGGCCAGTTGCGCCAGGCTGTTCTGCTGATAGGTGGTCTGGCCGAGGTCGTGCACCGCACCGCGCAGACGACTGAGCGGGCGAGTGATGGAAAACGTCACCAGCAGGCTGAACAGGGTCAGCACCACCAGCGCGATACCCAGCGCACTCAACGGCCAGAGCAGGCTTTCGCGGTGCCAGGCGTCGAGTTCCGGGTGCGGGATGCGGTAGATGAAGAGGTAGGTGTCGCCGCTTTTGTCGCTGGTGAATTCGTCGGTCAGGCGACGCCAAGGCAGGCGGCGGTCATCGTTGTTCTGCCGCGCCTCGAAGGCTGCCGCGCGCCGGGGGAAGGTGCCACGCACCACCGGGTCGCCGCTTTCGTTCAGCACTTGCACGTCGATGTGGTACTGGCGCTTGCGCTGTTCGAGGATGTCCTGGGCGGCGTCTTCGCCCTGGGCTTCGTAGGTCTGCGTCCATTCGGCGGCCAGGGTGTTGAGGCCCGGATGGCGGCTGAGAATCCACGCGTCCTGGTTAAGCATGTGCCCCAGCAGAATGGAAAGCCCTGCAACCAGAGCGATGGCCAGCCAGAAGCTGGCGAGGATACGCCAGAACAATGAACGCACAGAAAATCCTCAAACAAAGAAAACCCAACGGCGGTGAGCCGTTGGGTCAGGGCGTGACGCTAGAACATTATTGCGCCTTTTGCGGCTGTTGCGCTTTCCAGGCTTTGAACTCGGCCCATTCGGCGCGACGCTCGGCCTGTTTCTTCTGGATCTCGTCGAATTTCTTCTGTTGATCCGGTTTCAACACGGCGCGGACATCGGATTCGGCTTTCTTGTGGTTGGCCGCCATCTCGTCCTTCATGGCTTTCTGGTCGGCTGGCGAGAGTTTCTCCAGGTATTTTTCGACCGTCTGCTTACGCTCGTGCATCTGCTCGCCCATGATCTTGCGGATCTGCTCGCGCTGTTCGCGGGACAGGTCCAGTTGACTGTACGGGCCTTTGCCGTGCATGCCATGCATCTGACCGCCATGGCGCGGGCCGTCCAGCGGGCCACCCATCGGGCCGCCATCCTGTGGCATGGCCATGGCGACGGTCGGCAGGGCAGCGGCAAACATCAGAGCGATAAGAGTCTTGCGCATGGTGAATCTCCTTTGTCTCGTTCCCGGTACGTTCCGGATGAGTACAGATTACGGAGATCAAGGTCAGCGGCGGTCAGCGCTGTGTAAAGCTTGGGTAAACACGTTTTCGCGCCGACCTGACAAAACTGACAGACGATCAGAGGCTGTAGTAGTAGCCACGGCTGCGCAGGGCGACGATGCGCGGGCGGCCGTCGGGGTGCGGGCCGATCTTTTTTCGCAGGTTGCTGACGTGCATGTCCAGGCTGCGGTCGTACAGGGTCAGCTTGCGGCCTAGGGCGATCTGCGCCAGTTCCTGTTTGTCCAGCGGCTCGCCCGGTTGCTTGAGCAGGGCTTCGAGCAGGCGGCTTTCGGAGACGGTGAGGGTGAATTCCTTTTCGTCGATGCTGACCACGCCGCGCACCGGGCTGAAGCTCAGGTCGCCCAGCTCGAGCTGGGTCGACACGGCGGCCGGATGACTGCGGCGCAGCACGGCGCGCAGGCGGGCGGTCAGTTCGCGCGGATCGCAGGGTTTGGCCAGGTAATCGTCGGCGCCCAGTTCCAGGCCGAGGATCCGGTCCAGCGGCTCGCCCCGGGCCGAGAGCATCAGCACCGGCAGATCGGCGTGATCGCTGCGCAGTTGCTTGAGCAGTTCCAGACCGCTGCCGTCGGGCAGCATCACGTCCAGCACCACGGCCGCCGGCGCGGTTTCGGCCAGCGCCTTGCGGGCACTCTGACCATCGTGGCAGGCCCGGACCTGAAAGCCTTCCTGGCTCAGCCAGCTACTCAGGAGTTCGCACAACTCCTGGTCATCATCAATCAGTAACAGCTCGCTCATGACTCACTCAATTTAGCCATTGCCGACGTTTTCGGCTTGCTCCACTGGCAAAGATACCGCAGAGCAGCGCCAATAGCGCTACCCCGGCCCCGGTGACGAACCATTGCTGCTGTTCGGTCAGCAGGCGCGGCAGCGGGCTGGCCTGGGCTTCCTTGAGTTGCAGCTTCAGACGCTGGTTCTCCTGGCGCAACCGGGCGAGCTGGGCGCTTTCGCGGGTGTTGTCGGCACTTTGCAGTTGTTTGCTCAGTTCTTCCCGTTGCTGCTCGCTGGCCTTCAGGCGCTGCTGCAACTCGGTGATCTGACTGCCGGCGCTCAACGAAAGCGGCGTGGAGCTGCCGCCTTCGGTGCTTTCTTCACCATGGGCGGGCGCCACGATCGACAACGTGACCAACATCAGACACAACGGACCCTTGCGCATTGCGACTCCTGTTTCCAAATGGATATTGGGCAGGTTGTCGGCCGGCAAACGAGAATAATGAGCGATTGAGAACGCGATGAACCGACAAGGTTCATCGCGTGGGGACATTGGCGGGGGCGGTTACGGCAGGACTTGCTTGAACGGCTTGACGATCACATTGGCATAGACGCCGGCGGCGATGTACGGGTCGGCGTCGGCCCAGGCTTGCGCCGCGCTCAGGGAGTCGAATTCGGCAACGATCAGGCTGCCGCTGAAACCTGCTGCGCCAGGATCATTGCTGTCGACCGCCGGGTGCGGGCCGGCCAGCACGATGCGGCCTTCGCCCTTGAGCACTTGCAGGCGTTCAAGGTGTGCCGGGCGCGCAGCGAGGCGGGCTTCCAGGGAGTTGGCGACGTCGGTGGCAATGATGGCGTAGAGCATGTCAGTCCTCGGTTTTTGGCGTTGTGGTATCGGCGTCGTGCAGGTGACGGGACAGGTAGATGCCTTGAGCGACCAGGAACAGCACGGTCAAGCCCAGGCTGCCGAACACCTTGAAGTCCACCCAGTAGTCCTGGAAGGTGAAGGCGACGAACAGGTTGGCGGCACCGCAGAACAGGAAGAAACCGATCCAGGCAATGTTCAGTCGGGTCCAGACCGGATCCGGCAGGGTCAGCGCGTGGCCCATGATGCGCTTGATCAGCAGGCGGTCACCGATGAAATGGCTGCCGATGAAGGCCAGGGCGAACAGCCAGTTGACCACCGGGGCTTTCCATTTCAGGAAGGTTTCGCTGTGAAAGGCGAGGGTCAGGCTGCCGAACACCAGGCAGGCGACCAGCGTCAGCCACTGGCTCTTCTCCAGCTTGCGCTGCTTGATGAAGATCGCGCCGTACACCACGAGGGAGCTGATGATCAGCACGGCGGTTGCACTGTAAATGCCGCCTACCGTCAGTTCATGGCCCGCAACGTCGACGGTGCGTGGATCGAGTTTGTAGACGATGAAGAACAGCAGAAGCGGGATGAAATCGATGAATTGTTTCACAGTGAGAGCCAGAAGCTGGATGTGGCGGCATAATAACAAACATATGGGCGCGCGATAGCGCCAGCTGATTTGAGGTTACACATCCCCGTGAATGTTGATTTGCACTGCCACAGCACGGCCTCCGATGGCGCCCTGGCGCCTGCGGCACTGGTTGCGCGTGCGTTCGAGAACGGCGTGCGAGTCCTGGCCCTGACCGATCACGACACTCTCGAAGGCCTCGCCGAAGCGCGCACGGCCGCCGAGGCGCTGGGCATGCAACTGGTCAACGGCGTCGAGTTGTCCTGCACCTGGGGCGGGGCGACCATTCACGTGCTCGGCTACGGTTTCGACGTCAACGCCGCACCGTTGGTCGAGGCGATTGCGCAGTTGCACGACGGCCGCTGGCTGCGGTCTGAGGAAATAAGCCGCAAGCTTGCCCTCAAGGGCATGCCGAATGCGCTCGACGGCGCGCGGCAGATCCAGCAGGAACTGGGCGACAGCGGCAACGCGCCGGCCCGCCCGCATTTCGCCGACTGGATGGTGCGTGAAGGTTTTGTGAAGGATCGCGCCGAGGCGTTTCGCAAATGGCTCGGCGCCGGCAAGCTGGGGGACGTCAAGCAGCATTGGCCGACCCTCGAAGACACCGTCGGCACGCTGCGCGCCGCCGGTGCCTGGGTCAGTCTGGCGCATCCGTGGCACTACGATTTCACCCGCAGCAAGCGCCGAAAGCTGATTGCCGACTATATTCAAGCAGGCGGGCATGCGATCGAAGTGGTCAACGGTCACCAGCCTGCGGAACAGGTGGGCAGCCTGGCAATCCTTGCCCGTGAGTTCGGTCTGCTGGTCAGCGCCGGCAGTGATTTCCATGGCCCTGGTGGCTGGTCCGAGATCGGCCAGTACCGGCCGGTGCCGGAGGACCTTCCACCCCTGTGGTGTCGGTTCAAACATGACACAGTTATTGCCGCCGTCTGAACAGGTAGAAAATGTGAGTCAATTTTTCCAGATTCATCCGGAAAACCCGCAAGCGCGCCTGATCAAACAGGCGGTCGAGATCATTCGCAAGGGCGGGGTGGTGGTCTATCCCACGGATTCTTCCTACGCAATCGGCTGCCAGATCGGCGACAAGAACGGCATCGAGCGCGTTCGACGCCTGCGTCAGCTCGACGAAAAGCACAACTTCGCGCTGATCTGCAGCGACCTGTCGCAGCTGGGCAACTACGCCAAGATCGACACCGGGACCTTTCGAATCCTGAAAGCCCACTTGCCGGGGCCGTACACCTTCATTCTCAACGCCACCCGCGAAGTGCCGCGCCTGCTGCTGCATCCGAAGAAACGCACCATCGGTCTGCGGGTGCCGAGCCATCCCATCGCGCTGGCGCTGCTGGCCGAGCTGGGCGAGCCGCTGATGAGCGTGACCCTGATCATGCCGGGCGAAGAAGATCCGCTGAGCGATCCGTACGAAATGCGTCAGTTGCTCGAGCATCAGGTCGACCTGATCATCGACGGCGGTTCCGGCGGCATCAAGGCCTCCACCGTGATCGACCTTACGGGCGATGATCCGGAAGTGATCCGCGTCGGTTGCGGCGATCCTGCTCCATTCATGGTCGAGGCCTGAATGTCCGCAGTGGAAACCGTTGATCCCCAGGCCGGTGCCCAGCAGGAACTGCCGTTTGCCATGGTCTATGGCCAGGCAGTCACGGAAATGCCGCTGGACCTGTACATCCCGCCGGATGCGCTGGAAGTCTTCCTTGAAGCCTTCGAAGGCCCGCTCGACCTGCTGCTGTACCTGATCCGCAAACAGAACATCAACATCCTCGACATCCCGGTGGCGGAAATCACCCGCCAGTACATGGGCTATGTCGAGCTGATGCAGTCGGTGCGCCTGGAACTGGCCGCCGAGTACCTGGTGATGGCCGCGATGCTGGCCGAGATCAAGTCGCGGATGCTGTTGCCCCGGGCCGAAACCGTCGAGGACGAAGAAGACGACCCGCGCGCCGAACTGATCCGCCGCCTGCAGGAGTACGAACGGTTCAAGGCCGCCGCCGAAGGCATCGATGGCCTGAGCCGGGTCGGTCGCGACGTGATCGTGCCCAAGCTCGACGCCCCGGAAGCCCGCGCGCGCAAGCTGTTGCCGGACGTGGCGCTGGAAGAAATCCTGATGTCCATGGCCGAAGTGCTGCGCCGGGGCGACATGTTCGAAAGCCATCAGGTCAGCCGCGAGGCGCTGTCCACCCGCGAGCGCATGAGCGACGTGCTGGAGCGGCTCAAGGGCGGCGGATTTGTGCCGTTCGTCGAGCTGTTCACCGCCGAAGAGGGCAAGCTCGGGGTGGTGGTGACCTTCATGGCGATCCTTGAACTGGTCAAGGAATCCCTGATCGAGCTGGTGCAGAATGAGCCGTTCGCCGCGATCCACGTGCGAGCCCGAGCCGAATAACGAGTCCCGATATGAACCTGACTGAACCCCGCGAGCTGGCGTCCCTGCTTGAAGCCTTTCTGTTGGCCTCGGGAAAGCCGCAATCCCTCGAGCGCCTGTATGAACTGTTCGAAGAAGGCGAACGCCCGGAACCGCCGGTCTTCAAGAAAGCCCTGACCCTGCTCGGCAAATCCTGCGAGGGCCGGGCGTTCGAGCTCAAAGAAGTCGCCTCCGGCTATCGCCTGCAAATCCGCGAGAAGTTTGCGCCGTGGGTCGGTCGCTTGTGGGAAGAGCGCCCGCAGCGTTATTCCCGGGCGCTGCTGGAAACCATGGCGCTGATCGCCTATCGCCAGCCGATCACCCGGGGCGAGATCGAGGACGTGCGGGGCGTGGCGGTCAACACCAACATCGTCAAGACGCTTATGGAGCGCGAGTGGATCCGCATCGTCGGTTACCGCGACGTGCCGGGCAAACCGGCGATGTTCGCCACCACCAAGGCGTTTCTCGATCACTTCAACCTGAAGAACCTCGACGACCTGCCGCCGCTTGCCGAATTGCGCGAGATCGAGGCGGATCCGGTGCTCGACTTCGACGACGCTCCCGTGCCGCCGGGCTTGCAGGAGCTGGCCGACGCCAGCGCCGAGCCGGAAGAGCCGAAGGAGGAAACCAGTTTCCACACCTTGCTGCTGGAACTGGACAGCATGGAGGAGGGGATCAAGACCGACTTCGACGACTTGCTGCGTGACGGGGTGGACGGTGAATCGATGCCGACCGGGGTTGAATCCGATCCGCTCGAGCCGTCGGTCGAGGGTGAGCCAGAATCTGAATTTGAGCCTGAATTTGAGCATGAGTCTGAATTCGAGCCCGAGCCTGAGCAGGAAGACGATGTGCTCGGCGTGGCCGAAGCCCGGGAAAAACTGCTGGCCGCCGTCGCCCGGCTTGAACAGCCCGCACCGGAGCCTGCCGCCGAGGAAGAGCTGAGCGAAGAAGAAGCCGAAGCCCGCGCCCTGGCCGAAGCCATCGAAGCCGAACGCCGCGAGTTCGAGGATTGAGCATGAGCTCGACCAAGGATCCGTGCATCAGCGTCTGCAAGTTCAGCGACGACATCTGTCTCGGCTGCGGCCGCAGCAAGCGCGAGATCCGGGCCTGGAAGAAACTCGACAAGGACGACAAGCGCACCGTACTGGCCGAAGCCGCGCTGCGTCTCATCAAGCTCGGGGCCACCGGTCGGCGGAAAAAGAAATAACCTTGCCCTGATCGACTAGTCTCTGATGCGCGCGCGGCCACATCCGCGTATGATTCGCGACCCTTCGGCGATCCCTTCGCCCGAAAACCCAGATTTCAACGCTTCAGCGGCTCATTCAGCGCCGCTGAACAGACCACACCGGGAGGTGCCCAGATGAGTGACATCAATCAGAAAGACGACCAGGAAATCGGCCCAGCAGGCGAAAAGCTGCAGAAAGTCCTCGCCCGTATCGGCGTCGGCTCGCGCCGTGACGTCGAATCCTGGATCGCTGCCGGCCGGATCAAGGTCAATGGCAAAGACGCCACCTTGGGCCTGCGCGTCGACATGCACGACGCCATCACCATCGATGGCAAGGTCATCAAGCGCGAAGAAGCCGCCGAGTCGGTTCGCCGCGTGATCATGTACAACAAGCCCGATGGCGAGATCTGCACCCGTGACGACCCGGAAGGCCGTCCGACCGTGTTCGACAAGCTGCCGCGTCCGAAAGAAGGCCGCTGGATCAACATCGGTCGTCTCGACATCAACACCACCGGTCTGCTGATGTTCACCACCGACGGTGAACTGGCCAACCGTCTGATGCACCCGTCCTACGAGATGGACCGCGAGTACGCGGTGCGTGTACGTGGCGAAGTCGATGACGAAATGATCGAGCGCCTGAAGGCCGGCGTTGTGCTGGAAGACGGCCCGGCGCGTTTCACCGACATTCAACAGGCACCGGGCGGCGAAGGCTTCAACCACTGGTATCACTGCGTGGTGATGGAAGGCCGTAACCGTGAAGTACGTCGTCTGTGGGAATCCCAGGGCCTGGTGGTCAGCCGCCTGAAGCGCGTGCGTTTCGGTCCGGTGTTCCTCAACTCCGACCTGCCGATGGGCCGCTGGCGTGAAATGAGCCAGTACGAAGTCGACGTGCTGAGCGCCGAAGTCGGCCTGACCCCGGTGGCCATGCCGCAACTGAATGCCAAGAGCAAAGACAAGCTCGATCGCATGCAGCGCAAGTCGTCGCGCCCGATGGCCCGTACCGAGCGCGTGCGCACCCTGCGTCCGGCCAACGGTGCACCGATTGGCGCCGGTCCGCGTCCGGTCCGCGAGCCGCAGATCGAAGGCGAGCGTCCAGGTCGCAAACCGGCAGCGCGTCCGGATGGCGAGCGCGGTCCACGCACGCCGCGTCCGGCCAATGGCCGTACCGAGCGGGGCGAAGGTCGCGGTACGCCGGTGGCGGATCGTCCAGTCGACACCAAGCGTCCGTCCAAGCCATCGCCGAAGCGTCCAGGCATCAAGCTGGCTGACGATGACAAGCCGTCGGGCAAGCGCCGTGGCGCACCGGCCGGTTCCGGCCAGCGTCCGGGTTTCGGTCGCAAGAAGCCGGAATAACGCGGTTGTAAGCTTCGAGCGGCAAGCTTCAAGCTGAAAACAGAAACGCCAACCTCAGGGTTGGCGTTTTTTTTTGGTCTTTTTATTTCTATTTTTCGGGCGTGTTTTTCTTGTTTTAAAACAAAAAACTCAACGCCTTTCAAATAGTTAGTCAGCTAACGTAAATCGCTGCTCCGGGCTTCGATGGGTCTGAAGTGGAAACTTAACGTTACGCACTGTCAGTGAATATTTACGAAAAAGCCGTCGCGGTCCCGTGAATCGGGTGTCTTTGTCAGGCTGTAAGGAAAATCTGCCGGAGCCAGTCCCGCCGGGCCTTGCGCAGCGCTCTGGCGCGCTTGTTTCAGCGTCGTTTGGAGGGTGAGATGCGCTGCATGCCTGTCGTGCAGGTGCATAACAAGAAGGAGGCGCAATGAACGCCGATATCCATTTTCACTTCTCCACGTGGGGCGGATTTTCCATCGTCCACGCCGATGGCCTGCAAAGGCCTGACTCAATTTTTGCAGCCGCCCGGGCCTCCCGGGGTGGACACATGCAATCCCGGCAACCGACACGCTGATCCGGCGAGGTCTGGCAGCAGGGGGTTAGCGGTGTACAATGCGCCGCGTTTTAACTGTGACCCTCTGCGTAATCGCGCAAACCTCAAGGTTTATCCGCCTTGTTCACTCCGCCGCGTCACAAGCGTGTCGGGTTCGATTTCGTCACAGATAAAAACAAACAGGTGACGCATGACCGTTGTAAAAAAGCTGAATTCCTGGTGCCTGCGCTGGGGTTTGATCAAGGTTGGCTGAAATCGCAACCTTGCAGCAACGTCTACTGAACATCATCAAACCTTGCGTGAGACCTTTTTCATGAGTGGACAAAACTCGCAATCAGGCGAGCTGAAACGCGGCCTGAAAAATCGCCATATTCAACTGATCGCCCTCGGTGGTGCGATCGGTACCGGATTGTTCCTCGGCTCGGCCGGAGTGCTGAAATCCGCCGGCCCGTCGATGATCCTCGGCTATGCCATCTGCGGCTTCATCGCCTTCATGATCATGCGCCAGCTCGGCGAAATGATCGTCGAAGAGCCGGTAGCCGGTTCCTTCAGTCATTTCGCACACAAATACTGGGGCGGTTTCGCCGGCTTCCTGTCGGGCTGGAACTGCTGGATCCTGTACATTCTGGTGGGCATGTCGGAGCTGACCGCAGTCGGCAAATACATCCACTACTGGGCGCCGGAAATCCCGAGCTGGGTCACTGCTGCCGCGTTCTTCGTGCTGATCAATGCGATCAATCTGGCCAACGTCAAAGTCTTCGGTGAAGCCGAATTCTGGTTCGCGATCATCAAGGTCGTGGCGATCGTCGGCATGATCGCCCTGGGCAGCTACCTGCTGGTCAGCGGCCATGGCGGCCCGCAGGCTTCGGTCAGCAATCTGTGGTCCCACGGTGGCTTCTTCCCGAACGGTGTGAGCGGTCTGGTGATGGCCATGGCGATCATCATGTTCTCCTTCGGCGGTCTGGAAATGCTCGGTTTCACCGCAGCCGAAGCCGACAAGCCGAAAACCGTGATCCCGAAAGCGATCAACCAGGTGATCTACCGGATCCTGATTTTCTACATCGGCGCACTGGTGATCCTGCTGTCGCTGACCCCGTGGGACAGCCTGTTGGAAACCCTCAACGCTTCCGGCGACTCCTACAGCGGCAGCCCGTTCGTGCAGGTATTCTCGATGCTCGGCAGCAACACCGCTGCGCACATCCTCAACTTCGTGGTTCTGACCGCGGCATTGTCGGTGTACAACAGCGGCACCTACTGCAACAGCCGCATGCTGCTGGGCATGGCCGAGCAGGGCGATGCGCCGAAAGCGCTGGCGAAGATCGACAAGCGCGGCGTGCCGGTGCGTTCGATCCTGGCGTCGGCGGCCGTGACCCTGGTGGCGGTGCTGCTCAACTACCTGATCCCGCAACACGCGCTGGAACTGCTGATGTCGCTGGTGGTTGCAACGCTGGTGATCAACTGGGCGATGATCAGCTTCTCGCACTTCAAGTTCCGCCAGCACATGAACAAGACCCACCAGAAGCCGCTGTTCAAGGCGCTGTGGTACCCGTACGGCAACTACATCTGCCTGGCGTTCGTCCTGTTCATTCTTGGCGTGATGCTGCTGATCCCGGGCATTCAGATCTCGGTGTACGCGATCCCGGTGTGGGTGGTGTTCATGTGGGTCTGCTACGTGATCAAGAACAAGCGCGGTGCACAGCAGGCACTGCACGCGGCGAACGCTGCCAAGTAAGCGTCGCAGCAAAAACAACAAACCCGGCCACGTGCCGGGTTTTTTGTACTTTCGCGGTATCCTGCGGGTTCTGATTACGGACGCTTTTCCATGCTGGTGATTTCCAACAATGTGCATCTGCCGGATGCAGAGATCGAACTGACGTACATCCGCGCCCAAGGCGCCGGTGGGCAGAACGTCAACAAGGTCTCCAGTGCCGTGCATTTACGCTTCGACATTCCGGCCTCGTCCTTGCCCGAGTTCTACAAGGAGCGACTGCTGGCGTTGCGCGACAGCCGCATCACCAGCGACGGTGTGTTGATCATCAAGGCTCAGCAATATCGTACGCAGGAACAGAATCGCGCCGATGCGCTGGAGCGTTTGACCGAGTTGATTCTCAGCGCTACCAAGGTTGAAAAGAAGCGCCGGCCGACCAAGCCGACGCTGGGTTCAAAGAAGCGTCGGCTCGAGTCGAAAACCAAGCGCGGCAGCATCAAGGCCGGGCGCGGCAAGGTGGATTTCTAGTCTTCGCGGTACTTCGCCGTGTGGCGGTACAGGTAGACGCTCAATGCCAGACCGCTCAGCGCAGCGAGGGCGGCGAACAGGAAGATCGAGGCAAAACCGAAGCCCGCCGCAATCGCACCCGCCAGCGGCCCGGTGATGCCCAGCGACAAGTCGATGAACAGCGAATACGCCCCGACCGCCGCACCTCGACTGGAGGCTGGCACCAGGTTCACGGCTTCCACGCCCAGCGCCGGGAACACCAGTGAGAAACCGAAACCGCTCAATGCCGCACCGGCCAATGCCCAATGCGCGTCCGGCGCGAGCCACAGCAACAGCAGGCCCAGGGTTTCCACCGACAGGCAGGCAATCGCCACACGAAAGCCGCCGAGGCGGTTGATCAAGTTGCCGAACAGCAGCCGCGCACCGATGAAGCTGGCGCCGAACAGGCTCAGGCACAACACCGCGTTATCCCAGTGCTGCGTGGCGTAATACAGAGTGATGAACGTGGCGATGGTGCCGAAGCCGATCGAGCCCAGCGCCAGTCCGCAGCCGTGCGGGAAGACGCGACCGAGCACGTGCATGAACGGCAGACGCTCGCCGGCCACGATCGGCGCGGCGGTTTTCGGCCAGGCCAGCAGCAGCCCCAGCGTGGCCAGCAACAGAATGCTCACGCCCATGCTCCACAAGCCGAAACGGCTGACCAGCCACACGCCCAGCGGCGCACCGACCGCCAGCGCGCCGTAACTGGCGATGCCGTTCCACGAGATGACCTTGGCGGTGTTGGCGGCGCCGACGCGGCCGATGCCCCAGCCGATCGAGCCCGAACCTACGAGGCTTTCAGCGCTGCCCAGCACCAGTCGGCCGATGAACAGGCTGATCAGGCTCAGCAGCGGCAGATGGGGTGTCCACGCCGAAATCAACATGAACACACCGCTCAAGCCACAACCGGCCAGACCAATCATCACCGCACGTTTGCTGCCCTTGTTATCGATGATCTTGCCGGCATACGGACGACTGAGCAGGGTGGCGAGATATTGCACGCTGATCACCAGCCCGGCGATGACCGCGCCGAAGCCCAGGTCGCTGTGCACATAACCTGGCAGCACCGCCAGCGGAATGCCGATGTTCAGGTAGCCGATGAAGGTGAACAGGACGATGGAAACGACTTGCAGCGTGACCGCCAGGGGACGCTGGGGTTCTGGCATAGAGGACGACATGAATTACGATCCACGGGAAGAGCAGAATAGATAGGCTGCTCATGATACCGATGCGGACGCGTCTGGGGCGGGGAAAAGTAAAACTATTTGGCCGGGGCGACCAATTGCGTGGTGACCAGTGCGGCCAACGCGTTTTCCTCGCTGCCGAAACGGGCGAGCAGGGCGGCCTGTTTCTCGGGCGAGAGACGGCTCCAGATCTCGATCATCTTCTCGGTGGCACCGATCAGGATCTCGGCCTGTTGTTCATCGAATTCTTTGGACATGGCAGCTCAGGTTTCAGGCAGTGTGGAAAGCGCATGTTAGCGCTTTCCACACGGTCTGTACGGCGGGTGTTGCTTACTCTTCGCTGTCGGCCGGACGGCTCTCGGCGGCTTCTTTCGGCTCGGGCTGTTGGGCACCGGCTTGTTGCGTGGTCGTCTGCTCAGTTTCGTGCAGGCTTGGGAAGGGGAGATTCGGAATCTCGTGCATGGTTGCGCTCCTCGCTAAGTCTGTTGATAGATCTGGTAGATCCGCGCTTTCAGAAAGCCTGCGAAGGATACAGCAGGAAAAGTGACAAATAGATTTTTAAATCCATTTGTTTCGACGGGCGGGATTGTCTAGACAAGTGCGACAGGGTGACGCAGGGCGAATGCAGGGGCGAGCCTGCTCGCGATGATCGTTCCCACGCTCTGCGTGGGAATGCAGCCCGGGACGCTCTGCGTCCCTGCCGAAGCGGACGCGGAGCGTCCATTGAGGCATTCCCACGCGGAGCGTGGGAACGATCAAGACAAGGGGGAGTTATTTGCAGACGCTGGCGATCGCTTCGGCCAGCAGATCCAGACGTGTCGCATCAATCCCGGCGACGTTGGCCCGGCCCGAGCTGACCATGTACACGCTGTGATGCTCGCGCAGGTTTTTCACCTGTTCCGGCGACAGGCCGGTGTAGGAGAACATCCCGCGTTGCACGCCGATGTGCGCAAAGCGCTCGCGCAGACCGTGCGGTTCCAGCGCTTCCACCAGACCGCTGCGCAACTGGGCGATGCGCAGACGCATGGCTTCCACTTCGTCGGCCCAGCGGCGTTTCAGCTCCGGGTCGGCGAGGATCGTGGCGACGACAGCCGCGCCGTGATCCGGTGGCGTCGACCACAGGTTGCGAGCGATGTGCGCCAACTGGCTGCGGATGTCGATGAGCTTGTCAGCGGTTTTCGCGCTGACGATCAACGCACCGGTGCGGTCGCGATACAGGCCAAAGTTCTTCGAACAGGAGCTGGTGATCAGCAGCTCGGGCAACTCGGCGGCGAACAGCCGGGTTGACCATGCATCCTGCTCCAGACCGTCGCCAAAGCCCTGGTAGGCAAAGTCGATCAGCGGCAGCAGATTACGGCTGCGCACCACATCCAGCACGCGCTGCCAGTCGTCGTGGCTCAGGTCGAAACCGGTCGGGTTGTGGCAGCACGCGTGCAGCAGCACCACATCGCCTTTCGGCACTTCATTGAGCACGGCGAGCATCGCGTCGACATCGAGGCGGTTGTCGCTGCCGACGTACGGGTAATGGCTGATCTTGACCCCGGCGGCCGCGAAAATCGTTTCGTGGATCGGCCAGGTCGGGTTGCTCAGCCATACGCCTTTGCCCGGCAGGCATTGGGCGATGAAATCCGCTGCCAGGCGCAGGGCGCCCGTGCCGCCCGGGGTTTGGGTGGCACCGGCGCGTTGCTCGGCGATCAGCGCCGAATCGGCACCGAGTACCAGCTCATTGATGACCTTGCCGAACAGCGGATTGCCGTGGCCACCGATGTAGGTCTTGGTGTCCTGGCTCTCGACCAGACGCGCCTCGGCGATTTTCACCGCCTCGGGGATTGGCGTCAGGCCCTGGGCATCCTTGTAGACGCCCACACCGAGGTCGAACTTGCGCGGGTTGGAGTCCTGCGCATAGGCCTCCATCAGGCCGAGGATCGGGTCGCCGGGCACCCGGCCGATGGCGTCGAAGTGCATTACTTGCGTCCTTCTGCAGTCTTGGCCACTTCGTCAGTGCGCGCGGCCATGATGAAGTCGTTGCGGTGCAGGCCTTTGATCGAGTGGCTCCACCAGGTCACGGTGACTTTGCCCCACTCGGTCAGCAGGCCCGGGTGGTGACCTTCGGCCTCGGAGATCTCGCCGACGGCGTTGGTGAAGGCCAGCGCGTGCTTGAAATTCTTGAACAGGAAGACTTTTTCCAGCTGCATGATGCTGTCGCGGACTTCGATGTTCCAGTCAGGGATCTGCTTGATCAGGATCGGCAGTTCCTCATCGCTGACTTGTGGGGCATCGGCACGGCAGGCTTCGCAATGGGCTTGGTTCAAAGTGGACATGGTGGACTTCCTGAAATCTGAAGGTGTTTTTTTATATTGGCGGTCAGTGTCGCCACGCTAAACCAAAGTGGCGACGACGGACAGACTCACTTGTAAGCAAAAGTCGCGGGTCACGCGGCTTTTGGTTTTGGCGGAAACTTCGGTGCGTGCAGACCCAGCTGCATGCCTTGCTTGACCATGGCCATGATGTCTTCGTGGGCCAGGTCGAACAGGCGCTTGAGGTTCGGCAGGACAAAATACAGCGGTTGCAGAATGTCGATGCGATACGGCGTGCGCATGGCTTCCAGCGGATCGAAGGCCTGATGCTCGGGCTCGTCCGACAGCGAATAAACGGTTTCTTTCGGCGAAGACAGGATGCCGCCGCCGTAGATGCGTTTGCCTTGCGGGGTGTCGACCAGGCCGAACTCGATGGTCATCCAGTACAGACGCGCCAGATAAACACGTTCTTCCTTGGTCGCTTGCAGGCCGAGCTTGCCGTAGGTGTGGGTGAATTCGGCGAACCACGGGTTGGTCAGCAGCGGGCAGTGGCCAAAGATCTCGTGGAAAATGTCCGGCTCTTGCAGGTAGTCCAGTTCTTCACGGGTACGAATGAACGTGGCCACCGGAAACTGCTTGCTGGCGAGCAATTCGAAAAAGGTCTGGAAGGGGATCAGCGCCGGGACGCGGGCAACCTGCCAACCGGTGGTCTCGCCGAGCACCTTGTTGATCTCGCCCAGTTGCGGAATGCGGTCGTGGGGCAGACCGAGTTTTTCGATACCGTCCAGGTATTCCTGGCACGCACGACCCTCGATCACTTTCAACTGGCGGGTGATCAGCGTGTTCCACACCGCGTGTTCTTCGGCGGGGTAGTCGATAAAACCTTGCGCATCGGGCTCGCGGGCCACGTATTGCGTCTGCTTCATACTGCTCTCCTGCGAGGGGGATTTCGTTCTTGTTATGTCCTGCGATGGACTGAGAAATACCCCGGAACGTTCGTTGTTGCAGCAGGTTGAACACCGGTCGAGTAGGAAAAGTCTCTTTAATTCGTAAAATTTTCGTTACGCTTCGTGTGATAAGTCGTGTTTGCGGTGACTGTCGGGTTTGAAAAGGCCGATGGCTGTCACATAATCTTGACGACTATCTTGCGCGCTGCGCAGAAAATTCCGGCGTCAGACCGCTTCTTCACCTGTTTCGGGCCTTTATATGCGTATCAAAGTCCACTGTCAGAACCGCATCGGCATCCTGCGCGACATTCTCAATCTGCTGGTGGAGTACGGGATCAACGTCGCCCGTGGCGAGGTGGGCGGTGAGCATGGCAACGCGATCTATCTGCATTGCCCGAACCTGATCAACATTCAGTTCCAGGCGCTGCGACCCAAGTTCGAGGCCATCGCTGGTGTGTTCGGCGTCAAGCGGGTAGGGCTGATGCCTAGCGAGCGGCGGCACATGGAGTTGAATGCGCTGCTCGGTGCGCTGGAGTTTCCGGTGCTGTCGATCGACATGGGCGGCTCCATCGTGGCGGCCAACCGTGCGGCGGCGCAGTTGCTCGGGGTGCGGGTGGACGAGGTACCGGGTATTCCATTGTCGCGTTACGCCGAGGATTTCGACCTGCCGGAACTGGTGCGCGCCAACAAATCGCGAATCAACGGCATGCGGGTCAAGGTCAAGGGCGACATTTTTCTGGCCGACATCGCGCCGCTGCAATCGGAGCACGACGACAGCGAGGCCATGGCCGGTGCCGTGCTCACCTTGCACCGCGCGGACCGGGTTGGCGAGCGCATCTATAACGTACGCAAACAAGAGCTGCGTGGCTTCGACAGCATCTTCCAGAGCTCGAAAGTGATGGCGGCGGTGGTGCGCGAAGCACGACGCATGGCACCGCTGGATGCGCCGTTGTTGATTGAGGGCGAAACCGGCACTGGCAAGGAATTGCTGGCACGGGCCTGCCATTTGGCGAGCCCGCGCGGTCAGTCGCCGTTGATGGCGCTTAACTGCGCGGGGCTGCCGGAGTCGATGGCCGAGACCGAACTGTTCGGCTACGGCCCCGGTGCCTTTGAAGGCGCGCGGGCTGAAGGCAAGCTCGGGCTGCTGGAGCTGACGGCGGGCGGCACGTTGTTCCTCGATGGCGTCGGCGAAATGAGCCCGCGCTTGCAGGTGAAATTGCTGCGCTTCCTGCAGGACGGCTGCTTCCGGCGGGTGGGCAGTGATGAAGAGGTTTACCTGGATGTGCGGGTGATCTGCGCAACCCAGGTCGACCTGTCGGAGTTGTGCGCGCGCGGGGAATTTCGCCAGGATCTGTATCACCGTTTGAACGTGCTGTCGCTGCACATCCCGCCACTGCGCGAATGCCTCGACGGTTTGACGCCGCTGGTGGAGCACTTCCTCGATCAGGCCAGCCGACAGATCGGCTGCCCGTTGCCGAAACTGGCGCCGGCGGCGATGGACCGGCTCAGCCACTACCATTGGCCGGGCAATGTGCGGCAGTTGGAGAACGTGCTGTTCCAGGCGGTTTCGCTGTGCGACGGCGGCACGGTCAAGGCCGAGCACATTCGCCTGCCGGATTACGGTGTGCGTCAGCCGCTTGGCGATTTCTCCCTCGAAGGCGGGCTGGACGAGATTGTCGGGCGCTTCGAGAAAGCGGTGCTGGAGCGCTTGTATTCCGAACATCCGAGCAGCCGGCAACTGGGCAAGCGGCTCGGGGTTTCGCACACCACGATTGCCAACAAGCTGCGTGAGTACGAAGTCGGCAAGGACGCGTCCGAGTGATCACGGCCGGATCGAGTGTTTGCCGCCAAGCGGCATGACACCGCCGGTTTTTCGTCTTCGATACATTTCCCACCTCCCCGCAAAATCCCTCAAGTCCTTTGTTTACCGGGCCCTCGGCCGCCAGAAAAAAGTTGGTCTGCAAATTGCTTATGGCTCAGCAGTACAGCGGTGGGCGGCAAACGTCCGGCATGCAGAGGAAAGAGTGTGGACAAGTACCTTTATGTGGCAATGACCGGCGCCAGCCAGAACGCACTGGCGCAAAAGGCTCATGCCAACAACCTGGCGAACATCTCCACCAACGGTTTTCAGCGCGACCTGGAGCAGGCGCGTTCGATGCCGGTGTTCGGTGACAGCTTTCCGGCGCGTGCGTTTGCCATGAGCGAACGGCCCGCCACCGACTTCACGCCGGGCTCGCTGGTGCAGACCGGTCGTGACCTCGACGTCGCCGTGTCGGGCAACGGCTGGATCGCCGTGCAGAACCCTAATGGCGGTGAAAGCTACGTGCGCACCGGCAGCCTCAACATCGATGCCCTAGGCGTGTTGCGTGCCGGCAACGGCATGCCGGTCATGGGCAACGGCGGTCCGATCGCCGTACCGCCGGAGCAGCAGGTGGAAGTCGGTGAAGACGGCACCATCAGCATCCGTGCGATGGGCGAGGGGCCGCGCGTCATGGCCGAAGTCGACCGGATCAAGCTGGTCAACCCGGACATAAAGAACATGAACAAGGGCCTGGACGGTTCGATTTACACCAAGGACGGCCAGCCTGCGCCGGCCGATGCCAACGTCAAACTGGTGTCGGGTTTCCTGGAGTCGAGCAACGTCAATGCCGTGGAAGAGATGACGTCGGTGCTGGCCCTGGCCAAGCAGTTCGAACTGCACGTCAAGATGATGAACACCGCCAAAGACGACGACCAGGCCATGGCTCGGGTCTTGCAGATCAGCTAATTATCAGAACGTCGCGCCGTAAAACAGGCGCACGAGGAGAATCGAATGCTTCCGGCTCTATGGGTTGCCAAAACCGGTCTGTCCGCCCAGGACACCAACCTGACCACCATTTCCAACAACCTGGCGAACGTATCGACCACGGGTTTCAAACGTGACCGCGCCGAGTTCCAGGACCTGCTGTACCAGATCAAGCGTCAGCCAGGCGCCCAGTCGACCCAGGACAGCGAACTGCCGTCGGGTCTGCAACTGGGTACCGGTGTGCGCATCGTCGGCACCCAGAAAAACTTCACCGCCGGCAGCCTGCAAGCCACCGAGCAGCCACTGGACATGGCCATCGACGGTCGCGGTTTCTTCCAGATCCTGCAGCCGGACGGCACCACGTCCTACACCCGTGACGGTACATTCCACCTCGATTCCAACGGCCAGATCGTCAACGCCAGCGGTTTCGCCCTGGAGCCGGCCATCGTCATTCCGAACAACGCCCAGAGCTTCACTGTCGGTACTGACGGCACTGTGTCGATCACTGTCCCGGGTAACCCGGCTGCTCAGGTGATCGGCAACCTGCAAACCGCCGACTTCATCAACCCGGCCGGTCTGCAAGCAGTGGGCAACAACCTGTTCCTGGAAACCGCCGCTTCCGGTGCACCGCAAGTCGGTACTCCGGGCCTGAACGGTTTCGGTACCACCCTGCAGAACACCCTGGAAACCTCCAACGTCAGCACCGTGGAAGAGATGGTCAACATGATCACCACCCAGCGCGCGTACGAGATGAACTCCAAGGTGATCTCCACCGCCGACCAGATGCTCTCGTTCGTAACGCAGAATCTGTAATCAAGTCTATGAGGCGGCCATGAGGTCGCCTGCAACACCGTGAGGTAAGGGTCATGAAGCGCTTTGTATCTGTTGTGGCATTGAGTGGGGTCGTCTCGCTCGCGGGCTGCGTCGCTCCGACGCCCAAGCCCAATGATCCTTACTACGCCCCGGTGTTGCCGCGCACACCGTTGCCGTCGGCCGCCAACAACGGCTCGATCTATCAGGCCGGTTTCGAACAGAACCTGTACAGCGACCGCAAGGCGTTCCGGGTCGGTGACATCATCACCATCACCCTGAACGAGAGGACCCAGGCCAGCAAGAACGCCAACTCGCAGGTGGCCAAGAACAGCAAGACCGGCATCGGTCTGACGTCGCTGTTCGGCAGCAGTGCGACCACCAACAACCCGATCGGCGGCAATGACCTGAGCCTGAGCGCCAGCTACGAAGGCGACCGTGCGACCAAAGGTGACAGCAAGGCCGCCCAGGGCAACACCCTGACCGGTTCGATCACCGTGACCGTCGCCGACGTGCTGCCCAACGGCATCATCGCCGTGCGTGGCGAGAAGTGGATGACCCTCAACACCGGCGACGAGCTGGTGCGGATCGCCGGTCTCGTGCGGGCCGATGACATTGCCACCGACAACACCGTGTCCTCGACCCGGGTCGCCGATGCGCGCATCACCTACTCGGGCACCGGTTCGTTCGCCGATGCGAGTCAGCCAGGCTGGTTCGACCGTTTCTTCCTCAGCCCGCTGTTCCCTTTCTAGGTGGCTAAGTTGAATTTCAGAAGTCTCATGGTGGCCGCGTTCCTGTTGTCGGCGGCCTTCAATGCACAAGCCGAACGGTTGAAGGACATCGCCAGCATTTCCGGCGTGCGTTCCAACCAGTTGATCGGCTATGGCCTGGTGGTCGGTCTTAACGGCACCGGCGACCAGACCACGCAGACCCCGTTCACCCTGCAGACCTTCAACAACATGCTCTCGCAGTTCGGCATCAAGGTGCCGCCGGGATCGGGCAACGTGCAGCTGAAAAACGTTGCGGCGGTATCGGTGAGTGCCGATCTGCCGGCGTTCGCCAAGCCGGGTCAGCAGGTCGATATCACCGTGTCGTCCATCGGTAACTCCAAGAGCCTGCGCGGCGGCACCCTGTTGCTGACTCCGCTCAAGGGTATCGACGGCAACGTCTACGCCATCGCTCAGGGCAACCTGGTGGTCGGCGGTTTCGACGCTGAAGGTCGTGACGGTTCGAAGATCACCGTCAACGTTCCGTCGGCCGGTCGCATCCCTGGTGGTGCGTCGGTGGAGCGTTCGGTGCCGAGCGGTTTCAACCAGGGCAACAGCCTGACGCTGAACCTCAACCGTTCCGACTTCACGACTGCCAAGCGCATCGTCGACAAGATCAACGACATGCTCGGCCCTGGCGTCGCCCAGGCCATCGACGGCGGTTCGATCCGCGTGACCGCGCCGCTCGATCCGAGCCAGCGCGTCGACTACCTGTCGATCCTGGAAAACCTCGAAGTCGATCCGGGTCAGGCCGTGGCGAAAGTCATCATCAACTCGCGTACCGGCACCATCGTCATCGGCCAGAACGTGAAGGTATCGCCGGCCGCCGTGACCCACGGCAGCCTGACCGTGACCATCACCGAAGACCCGATCGTCAGCCAGCCGGGTCCGCTGTCCAACGGCCAGACCGCCGTGGTGCCGCGCTCGCGGGTGAATGCCGAGCAGGAAGCCAAGCCGATGTTCAAATTCGGCCCGGGCACCACCCTTGACGAGATCGTCCGGGCGGTGAACCAGGTCGGCGCAGCGCCGGGTGACCTGATGGCCATTCTCGAAGCACTGAAGCAGGCCGGCGCGTTGCAAGCCGACCTGATCGTGATCTGAGGACGGCGACCATGGATATGCGCAAAAGCGGTCTGGTCAGCAGCAGCGATTCGGGTTCGTACTCCGACCTCAATCGCTTGAACCAGCTCAAGGTCGGCGACAAGAACAGCGACGCAAACATGCGCAAGGTTGCGCAGGAATTCGAATCGCTGTTCCTCGGTGAAATGCTCAAGTCGATGCGTTCGGCCACCGAAGCGCTGGGCCAGGACAACCCGCTCAACACGCCGGCTGCCAAGCAGTATCAGGAAATGTACGACCAGCAACTGGCGGTTTCCATGTCCCGCGAGGGCGGTGGTATCGGCCTGGCCGACGTGCTGATCAAGCAGATGTCGAAGAACAAACCGATGGCGCCGGGCGAGGCTGCGGCCGCATCCGCCGCCAAGCAGGAAGAAGCCAGGGTCAAGGCCGCTGCCGTGGCCACGCCGATTGCCGCCGGCACCGTGGCCACCAATGGCCCATTGTCGCGACTCAATGGCGAGCGTCCGCTGTGGGCGTCGCGTTCGGTGCATGCGCCGAACACCGAACTGACCCATCGCAATGACATGGAAATGATCAACAAGCGTCGTCTGGCGTTGCCGCCGAAACTGGCGGATCGCTTGCTCGCAGGTCTGGTGCCGTCGGCCACGCCGGCAGCGGCCACTCAACTGCCGCAACGCGCCACGACCGCCGCTGTCACCGGTTCCGGCCCGCTGTACAACGGCGACTGGCTGGACCGCGCCGAGGCGGACAAGGCTTCCGGCGGACAGATGCAGATTTACGGCCGCGCCATGGCGCAGATCCCGCTGGCACCGGCCAAGCGCGCGTTCAGCAGCGCCGACCAGTTCGTCAACACCATGCTGCCGATGGCGCAGGAAGCCGCCGCACGCATTGGCGTCGATCCGCGTTATCTGGTGGCTCAGGCCGCACTGGAAACCGGTTGGGGCAAATCGGTCATGCGCGCCCAGGACGGCAGCAGCAGCCACAACCTGTTCGGCATCAAGGCGAGCAGCAACTGGAAGGGCGATTCGGCCCGGGCGATCACCAGCGAATTCCGCAACGGGCAGATGGTCAAGGAGACGGCCGAGTTCCGTTCCTATGCCTCGTACAAGGACAGCTTCCACGATCTGGTGACGTTGCTGCAGAGCAATAATCGCTATCAAGATGTGCTGAAGTCGGCCGATAACCCAGAACAGTTTGTACGCGAGTTGCAAAAGGCCGGTTACGCGACCGACCCGAACTACGCGACGAAGATTTCGCAGATTGCCAAACAGATGACGGTAAATCAGAACTACGCTGCGGCCGGCGTTTCAACAACGCCCTTATAAACACAAGGTAAGGTTTGAATCATGAGTTTGCTCAATATCGGGATGTCGGGGTTGAACGCGAGTTCTTCCTCTCTGGCTGTGACAGGTAACAACATTGCCAACGTCGACACCGCCGGTTATTCACGCCAGCAAACCGTGCAGGGCACCAAGTCCTCGATTCAGTACGGTAACGTGTTCATTGGTACCGGTACGACCCTGGCCGACGTGCGCCGGGTGTACAACTCCTACCTCGAATCGCAGCTGCACACCGCCACCTCGCTGAGCAGCGAAGCGGCCGCCTATGGCGCGCAGGCGACAGCGCTGGACGGCTCGCTGTCCGACACCAACACCGGCCTGACCGGCGTGCTGCAGAAGTTCTTTACCTCGATGCAAGGCGTATCGACCTCGGCCACCGACGACACTTCCCGTCAATCGGTGCTGACCGGCGCGCAAGCCCTGACCAGCCGCTTCAACGCCCTGGCCAAGCAGCTCAACGACCAGAACACCACGCTCAACGGCAACCTCGGCGACATGGCGGCCCAGGTCAACAAGCTGGCCACCTCGATTGCCAATCTCAACCAGAAGATCGGCGAGATTTCCACCAGCGGCGGCCAGCCGAACGATCTGCTCGACACCCGTAACGAAGCCGTGCGCCAGCTCTCCCAGCTGGTCGGCGCGCAGGTCGTCGAGCGCGGCACCAGCTTCGACGTCTACGTCGGCAGCGGTCAGCCGCTGGTTGTCGGTAACACCACCAACACCCTGAGCACTGTGCCGAGCAAGGATGACCCGTCGCGCATGGGCATCCAGATGGATCGCGGTTCGAGCACCATCGACATCACTTCGGTGATCAGCGGTGGCGAAATCGGCGGTCTGCTGAGCTATCGCAAGGAAGTGCTCGACCCGTCGCTCAACGAACTGGGCCGTGTAGCGCTGGTGATCGCCGATCAGGTCAACCGTCAGCAAGCCCAGGGCATCGACAAGAACGGTGACTTCGGCGCAGCGATTTTCAACAACATCAACAGTGCCGCGCTGATCAGTCAGCGCAGCATTGCCCAGGCGGGCAACAGCGCAGGTTCGGGCAACCTTGACGTCACCATCAAGGACACCGGCAAGCTGACCACCAACGATTACCAGGTCACCTTCACCAGCGCGACCAACTACACGGTCAAGCGCTCGGACGGCACCGACATGGGTTCGTTCAGCACCACGACCACGCCGCCTCCGGTCATCGACGGCTTCACACTGGCCCTCAATGGCGGTGCCCTGAGCGCCGGCGACACCTTCAAGGTGACCCCGACCCGTAACGCGGCCGCCAGCATCCAGACCGTACTGACCGACCCGAAAAAAATCGCGGCGGCGGCACCGTTGACCGGCGTGGCCAGTGCCAACAACTCCGGCACTTACACCCAGCCAACGCTGACCGACACCATCGACATCTACAACCCGGCCTCCCAGGCCGAGTTGCAGAACGCGCTTAAGTATTCGACCCCGGTCAAACTGGTGTTCGGTGCGGTCGCCAGCGGCAGCCAGTCGTACAACATGGTCGACGCCAAGGGCAACACCATCGGCAGCGGGACCATCGTGCCGGGGCAGGCCAATACCCTGAACCTGAAGATCGGCATGGTCGACTCCACCGGCGCTCCGGTGATGGACACCAGCGTCACGCCGAACGTGCAGAAAACCTTCACCGTGCAGACCACCGTGGGCGCGACGCCGAAAGCCGGCGAAACCTTCACCATGAGCCTGACCGGCGCGGCGTCTTCGGACAACCGCAACGCCCAGGCGCTGGTCGGCCTGCAGACCAAGCAGACCGTGGACACCGGCTCGGGCAGCAAGGGCATCAGCCTGACCGACGCCTACAACAAGCTGGTGACCAACGTCGGTACCAAGGCTGCTCAAAGCAAGTCCGACATCGAAGCCACCACGGCCATTCTGGATCAGGCGCAAGGCGCGCGTGATTCGCTGTCTCAGGTCAACCTGGACGAAGAGACCGGCAACCTGGTCAAGTATCAGCAGTACTACACAGCGTCTTCGCAGATCATCAAAGCTGCGCAGGAAACCTTCGCCACGCTGATCAACAGTCTTTAAGGAGTCGTAATTCATGCGCATTTCCACCGCTCAGTATTACGCGACGCAAGCTGCTCAATATCAGCGCAACTACAGCAAGGCTGTCGCGACCGCGAACGAAGCCAGCAGCCTGCAGCGCATCAACACCGCCGCCGACGATCCGATCGGTGCCGGTCGCCTGCTGAAGCTCGGCCAGCAGGCCGCGGTGCTTGAGCAGTATCAGGGCAACATCGATACCACCAAAAGCGCGCTGACCGTGCAGGAGTCCACGCTGAACTCCATCACCACCGCTTTGCAGCGTGCGAAGGAAATCGGTCTGGCCGCCAACAACGGCATCGCCACCGACGCGGACCGCAAGGCCTACGCGGCGGAACTGGGCCAGATCCAGCAACAGGTGCTGGGCCTGATGAACTCCAAGGATGCCAACGGCAACTACCTGTTCTCCGGTTCGAAGACCGATACCGCGCCGTACTCGCAGAACCCCGACGGCACTTACACCTACAACGGTGACCAGACCCAGATCAACCTTGGCATTGGCGACGGCCTTTCGGTGGCTACCAATACCACTGGTTGGGATGCATTCCAGCAGACCATCAACACCAGCCGCACCCAGACCACGATGACGGCTCCGGCTGTCGATGACGGACGTGTGGTGCTGTCCAGCGGGACCATCGGTTCCAGTGCGACCTATGACGCCAAGTTCGCAAGCGGTCAGCCTTACACGATCAGCTTCCTGAGCAGCACCCAGTTGAAAATCACCGATGCCCTGGGCAACGACGTGACGGCTGAAGCCAGCAAGAACGGTGTGATCAGCAACAGCAACGGTGAGAACCAGGCTGTCAGCTTCCGTGGCGTCGATCTGAAGCTGAACATCAACCTCAAGTCCGGTGACAACGCGGATGCGGTCATTGCCGGTCACAGCTTCCAGTTGTCGGCTACGCCTGATTCGTTCACTGCCGCGCGCAGCCCGGGCAACCCGTCGACCGCGGTCATCACCGGTTCGAACGTGACCAACCAGGCGGCCTACAACGCCGCCTTCCCGTCCGGTGGCGGCGCGGTCCTGAAGTTCACCAGCGCTACCGCGTTCGACCTGTACGCAGCGCCTGTCACCGCCGACAGCAAGCCCGTGTCGTCGGGCACCGTGGTTGGCGGCAACGCGACAGCGGCCGGTGTAACCTTCGCTCTCGGTGGTACGCCTGCAGCCGGTGACCAGTTCTCGATCCAGTCCAACAACCACCAGACCCAGAACGTGCTCGACACCCTGGGCCAGATGGTCACGGCGCTGAACGGGCAGATCGATGCTGATCCGGTGACCAAGCAGAAATTCCAGGGCGCCATGGAATCGGCACTGGGCAACCTCGACAGCGCTTCCAATCAGATCGGGGCTGCCGTGACTTCGATCGGTGCTCGCGGACAGTCGCTGGATGACCAGACGACTACCAACCAGAGCCTGGTCCAGGCGAACACCATGACCCAGGGCACGATCCGCGATTCGGATCCGGCCGAAGTCATGACCCGCCTGACCTTGCAGCAGACCATGTTGCAGGCCTCGCAATTGGCATTCAGCAAGATCAGTCAGTTGGGTCTGTTCAACAAGATCTGACGCTGGACGGGCGCGCAAGCGCCCGTTTGCCCAGTTCCTCAGTTAACGTTTTTTAGCGGTTTCAAGGGCTCGCTTCACCGAGCGGGCTCGTACCGCCTGTGAGCCCGCCGTGAAGTCACTTCCCCTCGTCAGCCTCGTCATTCCAGCCTTCAATCCACGCTTTTTCGAGCGGGCATTGCGCAGCGCCGTCAGTCAGGGTTATGGCAACCTCGAAATCATCGTGTGCGATGACAGTCGTGGCTCTGAAATCGAGGGCATGGTCGCGACGATGATCGAGCAAAGCGGGGTTGCCGTGCATTACGTGCGTAACCCGCGCACCCTGGGCATGGTCGGCAATCTGCAAGCCTGCCTGGATCAGGCACAGGGCGAATTCATCAAGTTTTTGTGTGATGACGATCAGTTGTTCACCAGCTGTATCGAGCACCAGGCCGATGTGCTGGCCCGGTATGATGATGTCAACCTGGTGCTGGCCCAGCGTCTGTTCTGGGACGCCGACGACATGGTGTTGCCTTCGCGGCTGGAAAATACGCCACTGTCGCCAACCAGTGGTCTGTTCAAGGGTGTTGACCTGCTGGCGCTGTTCGAGACGTTTCCGTCAAACATCCTCGGTGGTTTCAGCAGTGCCTTGTTCCGTCGCGCCGATATGGTCGAATTACTGCCGGCCTTGACCCAGCCGGGCCACTGCTTTGTGGCGAGCCTCGATTTTGCACTGTTCGTGTGTTTGCTGCGTCGCGGCAATGCGGTGGTCTCCAACCACGTATTGAGTGTCGAGCGCCTTTATCCCGATCGTCTGAGCGGCCAGCAAGCCATGAAGGATGCTCTGGGGGTCGAGCAACAATGGCTGCTGCAAATGCTCAAGTCGCGCAGTGGCGAGTCGGCTCCTGCAAAGGGATGGGTGCGTCATGTGCCGTTGTCCAAGGCTGACGAATCGCCGCGGGTCTGGAAAGAATTGCCCCTGAGCCGAACGCTCGGCACCAAACAGAGTGCACAGATATGGCAGGTCGGCAATAAAAGCCAGAGTTTTTCCGAGCTCTATTCGCAATGGCTGGAGTGCCGCGCGCTCAGCGACGTCCAGCGCAGATTGCTGCCGGACATTCTGGCGGGCTGGCCATCCACGCCGCGAATCGTGCCAATCGTGGTTGATGAGCAGGGCAGTCTGGCGGCGCTGGAGCGAACGCTGGAAAGCCTCGCCGCCCAGGACTACCCGCCCGAACTGACACTGGTGCTTTCCAGCGATTGCGCGGAGCCGGCACTGGATGGGCGAGTGTTTCATTTGCCGTTGCAGGACGATTACCTGCAACAGATCAATCAGCTAATGCCGCAGCTGGAAGGCGCCGACTGGTTCTATCTGCTGCGTGCCGGCGATCGTCTGGTGGTCCCTGCGTTGTTGATGATGGCCGAGCGCATCGCCTTCGACACAGCCTTGCGCATTGTGTACAGCGATGAGGGCGGTTTGCGTGCGGGTGAGCCGGTCGGACCGGCGTTCAAGCCTGACTTCAACCTGGATCTGATGCGCACCTTTCCTTATGTCGGCCGTGCCCTGGCGTTCCAGCGCGACACCTTCCTGGCTCTCGGCGGTTTCGATTCGACGTTCACTGAGCTGGCGCCTCACGACATGCTGTGGCGGATGGTGGAAGGTCAGGGCACGCAGGTGGTCGGGCATCTGGCCGAGGTTGCCATCGAGTCGGTATTCGACCTGACCCAATGGCTGTCGCTGCCTGAGGTGACGCAAAAAAACCCGCGCTTGCTGTCGGCGCACCTTGAGCGCCTGGGGATCTCCCACGACCTGCGTCGCGGCAGCGTCGAGCTGCTCAATCGTGTCGATTATCGGCATGCGAATCGGCCGCTGGTCTCGATCATCATTTCAACTCGCGATCACATTGCGGCGTTGCAACGCTGTGTCGAGAGCCTGCTGGAAAAAACCGCCTACAGCGAATACGAGCTGTTGCTGGTCGACAACGGCAGCCAGACCGCCGAGGCCCGTGCCTGGCTGGACGGTATGGCGCAATTGGGCAGCGATCGGGTGCGGGTGCTGACGTACGCGCAGCAGGGTAACCTCGCCGCCATGCGCAACTTTGCCGTGAGCCAGGCGAGGGGCGAATATGTGCTGCTGCTCAACCCTTACACGATCATCACTCAGGGTGACTGGCTCGACGAGTTGCTCAATCACGCCCAGCGCCCTGAAGTCGGCATCGTCGGCGCCAAGCTCTTCAACCCTGATGGCTATGTTCTGCACGCGGGGCTGGTGCTCGGTTTGCAGGGGGCGGCCGGCCTGCCGTTTTATGGTCAGGCCATGCAGTCCCCCGGGTACATGTTCCGCTTGCAGGCCGTTCAGGATCTGAGTGCCGTCGGTGCCGACTGCCTGATGGTGCGCAAATCGGTATTCGATGCGGTTGATGGCATGGATGAGCAGAGCCTGCCGCATATGCTGCATGAAGTTGACCTGGCACTTCGCGTGGCCCGGCAGGGTTATCTTGTGGTGTGGACGCCTTACGCAGTGCTGGCGCTGGGTGCGCAGCCGGTGGACGCGGTCAACGATGAAAAATGGGTCTCGCACAGTCAGCAGGAAGAGACGTTCTTCAAGCGTTGGCTGCCGGTCGTTGCCCGTGACCCGGCCTACAATCCCAATCTGTCGTTGCACAAGCACACGGGCTCAAGCTTCGCGCTCGAGCCGGGCCTGCGTACGGGCTGGAGTCCTTTCAGCCACAGCAGCTTGCCGAAGATTCTCGGGTTGCCGATCAACGCATCGGCCATCGGCCACTATCGTGTCACTCAACCGATGATCGAACTCGAAGCGGCAGGCCGGGTTCAGGGGCATATTCGCTACAGCGTGAACCTGCCGCCGATTGTTGAAATCGAGCGTATGGCGCCGGATGTGATCATTCTGCAAGGGCGTTATACCGAAGCACCGGTCAATGAAATGCCGGTGCTGTGCAACTACTTCAAGGCGCGGCGAATTTACGAGCTGGATGACTACGTCATCGATGTTCCGCATCGCAACGCGCATATCCGCAACATGCCGGACAAGTATGAAATGGAGCGCGTCGTGCGCCGTGCGATCGGCATGTGCGACCGTGTCGTGGTCTCCACTCAGCCGTTGGCCAACGCATTGTCGGACATGCATCACGACATCCGCGTCGTGCCGAACATGTTGGCGAAAGAATTCTGGACCAACCTGCGCAGCCAGCGCCGCACTTCGAAAAAGCCGCGAGTCGGCTGGGGCGGCGGCACCAGTCACCACGGCGACCTCGCTGTGATCGCCGATGTCGTGCGCGAACTGGCGGATGAAGTCGACTGGGTCTTTTTCGGCATGTGCCCGGATGACCTGCGTCCCTACATGCATGAGTTCCATGGGGTGATCCCCCTCGATGCGTACCCGGCGAAACTGGCCAGCCTCAATCTGGACCTGGCGCTGGCGCCGCTGGAATTTCACATCTTCAACGACTGCAAGAGCAATCTGCGTCTGCTGGAGTACGGCGCCTGCGGTTACCCGGTGATCTGCACCGACACCGAGGCCTATCGCGGTTACCTGCCGTGCACCCGGATCAAGACCAACACCACGGACGAGTGGCTGCAAGCGATCCGCATGCACCTGGCCGACCCGGACGCCAGCTATCGCATGGGCGACGAGTTGCGTGAGGTCGTGCTGCGCGATTACGTACTGCGTGGCGATAACCTGCGGTACTGGGAAAATGGCTGGCTGGCGGACTGACCGGTTCGTCCAGGCAGCAGCGAAAAACAGGCGACTTTCACAGTCGCCTGTTTTTTTTTGCCTGCCTGTTCGTCTTTATTTCATTCCCGATACATTTCTTTTCAGCGGGCTCAAGGATTGGGTATTTCCTGTCGATATCAACACATTCGCTGTTCCAGAAAATTGCGCCGCGATGACGTGTGATCGCCACGCGGGCCTGTACCGGTTCACAAACAAGGCAAGGAAGATGTAATGGCTGTAATAAACGGGACAAACGGCGCGGATACGCTGATCGGTACAAGTGGGGATGATGAAATCAATGGCCTGGGTGGCAATGACATCCTGATCGGTGGGGCCGGTGCAGACAAGTTGAATGGTGGTGAGGGTTTCGACACGGTCGATTACTCGGCTTCCACTGCGGGTGTCAGCGTCGATATTCGACCGGGTACCGGTTTGGCCGGTGTTGGTGGTGATGCGCAGGGCGATACCCTGACCGGGATCGAGAAAGTCATCGGGTCGGCGTTCAACGATACCTTCACCACCGACGCCTACCTTTTTGCCACTTACGACGGCGGTGCCGGTGACGACATCTACTACGTCAACGGCGGTGGCGTCACTGTTATCGAGCAGGCGGGTGGCGGTAATGATGAAGTGCGGGTCAGCTACAAGGACCACATGCTTGCAGCCAACGTCGAGCGTCTGACCTATACCGGCACGGGTTCGTTTACCGGCTGGGGCAATGCCAGCGACAACATCATCACCGGCGGCAACGGCAACGACCTGTTCTATGGCGGCGGCGGTGCCGACCAGTTCTTCGGCGGTGCAGGTCGCGACACCGTGTCGTACCTCGACAGCACGGTCGCCATGAACATCAATCTGAAAACCGGCATTATTTCGGGGATCGGAGCAGGTGATACGTTCAACAGCATCGAAGCAATCGCCGGTTCCAAATTCAACGACACGTTCGTGGTCGATAGCCGGATCTCGGGCGTCGATGGCGGTGAAGGTTTCGATACCGTCGATTACTCGACGTCGGCTGCCGGCGTGAACGTAGACATCCGTCCAGGCACTGGTTTGCCTGGTGTCGGTGGCGATTCGCAGGGTGTGACCCTGACCAACGTCGAGAAAGTCATCGGTTCTGCCTTCAACGATACCTTCACCACCGACGCCTACCTCTTCGCCACTTACGACGGTGGTGCCGGTGACGACATCTACTACGTCAACGGCGGTGGCGTCACTGTCATCGAACAGGCCGGTGGCGGCAATGATGAAGTGCGGGTCAGCTACAAGGATCACACGCTGGCGGCCAACGTCGAGCGTCTGACCTATACCGGCACCGGTTCGTTTACCGGCTGGGGCAATGCCAGCGACAACATCATCACCGGCGGTAACGGCAACGACATGTTCTATGGCGGTGGTGGTGCCGACCAGTTCTTCGGTGGTGCAGGTCGCGATACCGTGTCGTACCTGGACAGCACGGTGGCGGTGAACATCAACCTGAAAACCGGGGTCAACTCGGGGATCGGCGCGGGCGATACCTACAACGGTATCGAAGTCATCGCCGGCTCCAAATACAACGATACCTTCGTGGTCGACAGCCGGATCTCGGGCGTCGATGGCGGTGAAGGTTTCGATACTGTTGATTATTCGACGTCGGCTGCCGGCGTGAACGTAGACATCCGTCCAGGCACTGGTTTGCCTGGTGTCGGTGGCGATTCGCAGGGTGTGACCCTGACCAACGTCGAGAAAGTCATCGGTTCTGCCTTCAACGATACCTTCACCACCGACGCCTACCTCTTCGCCACTTACGACGGTGGTGCCGGTGACGACATCTACTACGTCAACGGTGGCGGCGTTACCGTCATCGAGCAGGCGGGTGGCGGCAATGATGAAGTGCGGGTCAGCTACAAGGATCACACGCTGGCGGCCAACGTCGAGCGTCTGACCTACACCGGCACCGGTTCGTTTACCGGGTGGGGCAATGCCAGCGACAACATCATCACCGGTGGCAACGGCAACGACATGTTCTATGGCGGTGGTGGTGCCGACCAGTTCTTCGGTGGTGCGGGTCGCGACACCGTGTCGTACCTGGACAGCACGGTCGCCATGAACATCAATCTGAAAACCGGCGTTATTTCGGGGATCGGTGCAGGCGATACGTTCAACAGTATCGAAGTCATCGCCGGCTCCAAATACAACGATACCTTCGTGGTCGACAGCCGGATCTTGGGCGTCGATGGCGGTGAAGGTTTCGATACCGTCGATTACTCGACGTCGGCTGCCGGCGTGAACATCGACATCCGTCCGGGCGTCAGCTTGCCTGGTGTCGGTGGCGATTCGCAGGGCGTGACCCTGACCAACGTCGAGAAAGTCATCGGTTCGGCCTTCAACGATACCTTCACCACCGACGCCTACCTTTTTGCCACTTACGACGGCGGTGCAGGGGACGATATCTACTACGTCAACGGTGGCGGCGTCACCGTCATCGAGCAGGCTGGCGGCGGTAACGATGAAGTGCGGGTCAGCTACAAGGACCATGTGCTTGCGGCCAACGTCGAGCGCCTGACCTACACCGGCACCGGTTCGTTTACCGGCTGGGGCAATGCCAGCGACAACATCATCACTGGCGGCAACGGCAACGACGTGTTGTATGGCGGTGGTGGTGCCGACCAGTTCATTGGTGGCGCCGGGATGGACACCGTGTCGTACCTTGACAGCACCGTGGGTGTCAGCGTCAACCTGACAACCGGGATCAATACCGGGATCGCGCTGGGTGATACCTACAACAGCATCGAAGCGATGCGTGGTTCAAACTTCAACGACGTCTTTGTTGGCAGTGCTGCCGCACTGGCGCTCGATGGCGGTACGGGCTTCGATCTGGTCAGCTACGAGTCGTCCGCCAGTGGCGTCACCATCGACCTGAAAACCAACGTCAACGCCGGTGATGCCGCTGGCGATACCTTTACCGGGATAGAGATCTTCCAGGGCAGCAATTTTGCCGACACCTTGTCCGGTACTGCGATCAACGACAACTTCGTCGGTGGCGGTGGCGCCGATGTGATTGACGGTCGTGAAGGGATCGACACCGTCTGGTACCTCAACAGTGCCGCAGCGGTGAGCATCAATTTGCAAACCGGCGTCAATCAGGGCGGCGATGCGCAGGGCGATGTGCTGATCAACGTCGAGAGCATTATCGGTACCCACTTCAACGACACTCTGACCGGCAATGCGCTGGCCAACGGGCTTGAAGGCGGTCTCGGCAATGACACCATTTATGGCGGCGATGGCAATGACGTCATCTACGGCAGCTTCTATACCCAGCTCGGGCCATTCGCGGTCGACGTGGCTGCCGCTGGCCCGCAAGCCGACATGTTGTACGGCGGCAATGGCAACGACATGATCGTCAGTGCTCCGGACGACCGTGGCACCATCGCTTATGGTGAGGCCGGCCATGACACGATTTATGTCGTCAGTGGCACCGCAGATGGCGGAGAGGGCAACGACGATCTGCTCGGTACGGGAGCGAACTTTGTCCTGCTCGGTGGTGCGGGCAACGATGCGTTGACCTTTGGCGCCCTGGGTACTGCCTACGGGCAGATGAAGGCTACCGGCTTCGCCAATGGTGGAGAGGGGGATGACACCTATTTCGTCAACACCGGCATGTTGGTGACAATTCGGGATGACGGGCTCAGCACCAATGACACCTTGATCCTGAATAACATCCGTTCGGCCAGTACGTTGCAACTGGCGCGGGTTGGCGACGACCTGTACCTCAACGATGGCTACTTCCCGCCGTCCGACCCGACCAAGCAAGGTGTCAAACTGCTGGACTGGTTCGCTGGTGGCAACACCATTGAACACTTCAAGGCAGCCAACGGTGATGTTCTGCCGCTCAATGGTGATGGGTTTGCCATGTTTGGCTGATTCATTTGCCTTGCGTACATCGAAGGCATTTTGAGCCGAAATGAAGGAAGGCCGATCCTGGTAGATCGGCCTTCCTTTTTTAATTTTGAGCGTTCGTCGCTACTTGTGACGCAGGCATTTGGCAGTCCAGCTAGCTGGCGCGTTTCCTGCAAGTCCCCCATAAATCGCCATAAAACGAGCGCTCGCGGTCATCCCACCGGCGCCCGCAGCGGCAAAAGATTGAGCCAGATGGCTCGCACGGCTCAATAAAGCTGCGCGCAGCCCGGTGACGAACAAGAGGGGAGACGATGAAGGCAGTAATTTTGGCGGGTGGCCTCGGCACGCGCATCAGTGAAGAGTCGCACCTCAAGCCCAAGCCAATGATCGAGATCGGCGGCAAGCCAATTCTCTGGCACATCATGAAGCAGTATTCCGCCCACGGAATCCACGACTTCGTGATCTGCCTGGGCTACAAGGGTTACGCGATCAAGGACTTCTTCGCCAACTACTTCCTGCACACCTCCGACGTCACCTTCAACATGCGCGAGAACCGCATGGACGTGCATCAGAACTACAGTGAGCCGTGGAGCGTTACGCTCATCGACACCGGCGAGGAAACCATGACCGGTGGCCGTCTGTTGCGTGCCGGCCGTTACCTCAAGGATGAAGAGGCGTTCTGCTTCACCTACGGCGACGGCGTTTCCGATCTGAACATTCGTCATCTGGTCGATTACCACAAGGCCCATGGCCGTCTGGCGACCGTGACCGCGGTGCAGCCGCCGGGTCGTTACGGGGCGCTGGAGCGTCAGGGCGATCAGGTCCTGGGCTTCACCGAAAAACCCCGTGGTGATGGCGGCTGGATCAACGGCGGCTTTTTCGTGCTGTCGCCCAAAGTGTTGCCGTACATCGCGGGCGATGAAACCACCTGGGAAGCCGAGCCCTTGGCCCGTCTGGCCCGGGAGGAGCAGCTCAAGGCGTTCGAACACGACGGTTTCTGGCAGCCGATGGACACCCTGCGCGACAAGAACCATCTCGAAGCGCTGTGGCAGAGCGGGGAGGCCCCATGGAAGCAATGGGACTGAGTCCGGAATTCTGGCGCGGCAAGCGGGTTCTGGTCACCGGTCACACCGGTTTCAAGGGCAGCTGGCTGACCCTGTGGCTGCAAAGCCTCGGCGCGCAAGTCAGCGGTTTTTCCCTCGATCCGTCGACCGAGCCGAGCCTGTTCGAACTGGCGCGCGTGAGCGAAGGCATCAACGATCAGCGTGGCGACCTGCGTGACCTCGGCGCCTTGCTTGAGATCATCGCCGACACCGAGCCGGAAATCGTCCTGCACCTGGCGGCCCAGCCGCTGGTGCGCGAAGGTTATCGCGATCCGCTCGGCACTTATTCCAGCAACGTCATGGGCACCCTCAACCTGCTCGAAGCGATTCGTCAGGTTGGTTGCGTGCGGGCCTGCGTGCTGGTGACCACCGACAAGGTCTACGCCAACAAGGAATGGCTGTGGCCCTACCGCGAAGACGAAGCACTCGGTGGCCACGATCCTTACAGCAGCAGCAAGGCGTGCTGCGAGTTGCTGGCGCAGTCTTACGCGGCGTCGTTTTTCCCGGCCGACAAGTACGCCGAGCACGGTCTGGCCCTGGCCACCGCGCGCGCCGGCAACGTGTTGGGCGGCGGCGATTTCGCCCCTGAACGGCTGATTCCCGACGTGCTCAAGGCATGGACGGCAGACGAGCCGGTGACCCTGCGTTACCCGCAAGCCGTTCGCCCGTGGCAGCACGCCCTGGAGCCGCTGGCCGGCTACCTGCAACTGGCCGCCGGCCTCTATGAAGATGGCCCGGAATACGCCGGCGCGTGGAACTTCGGCCCGGGTGAGGCGGACATGTGCAGCGTCGGCGAAGTGGTCGAACTGCTCTCCAACCGCTGGCCTCAGGCTCGTGGCCTGCGCCTCGAAAAGAGTGACCTGCACGAAGCCGGTCTGCTGCGCCTGGACAGCAGCCGCGCCCGTCAGGTGCTGGGCTGGCAACCGCGCTGGACGTTGCAGCAATGCCTGACCCAGACCCTCGACTGGCATCTGGCGTGGCAGAACGGCGACGACATGCGCACCGTGACCCTCGGCCAACTGAACCTGTACCGGGGCGCGCTGTGAGCGAGTTTTCCTTGAAACCGTTGCCGCTGGCCGGGTTGTTCAGCATCCAGCACAAGCGCTTCGAAGATCAGCGCGGGCACTTCGCGCGGTTGTTCTGCGAGGGCAGTTTGAAGGCGTTCGGCAGTGAATTTCACATCCGCCAGATCAACCACTCCTGCACCCGTGAAAAGGGCAGCGTGCGCGGTCTGCATTACCAGAATGCCAACGCGCCGGAAGCCAAACTGATCACCTGCCTGCGCGGTGAGTTGTGGGACGTGGCGGTAGACCTGCGCCCGGACTCGGAAACCTTCCTGCACTGGCACGCCGAGCACCTGAAGGCCGGCGACGGTCGCAGCCTGCTGATTCCGGCCGGCTTCGCCCACGGTTTCCAGACCCTCACCGAAGATGCCGAACTGCTTTACCTGCACAGCGCCGATTACGCGCCGGAGCACGAGGGCGGTCTGTCGGTGAATGATCCACGGCTGGCGATCGCCTGGCCGTTCCCTGTCAATAATTTGTCAGCGCGGGATTCCAGCCATCCCGCGCTCGATCAACACTTTGCTGGAGTGCGTCTATGAACTGCCGTGGGTGCGCCGCACCGCTGAGCCTGCCGCTGATCGACCTCGGCACCTCGCCACCGTCCAACGCCTACGTGCATGCCGATCGGCTGGAGCAGGCCGAACAATGGGTGCCGCTGAAGGTTGCCGTGTGTCAGCAATGCTGGCTGGTCCAGACCGAGGATTACACCAGCGCCGACAGCCTGTTCGATGCCGAGTACGCCTACTTCAGTTCGTTCTCCAGCACCTGGCTGGCCCACGCCGAGCGTTATGTGGCCGAGATGGTCGAGCGTTTCGGCCTGACCGCCGATAGCCGGGTGGTGGAAGTCGCGGCCAACGACGGCTACCTGCTGCAATACGTGGCCGGTCGCGGCATCCAGTGCCTGGGCGTCGAGCCGACACGCAGCACCGCGCAGGCGGCACGGGAAAAAGGCCTGGAGATCCGTGAACTGTTCTTCGGTCGAGACACTGCCGCCCAGCTGAAAAGCGAAGGCTGGGCCGCCGACCTGATGGCCGCCAACAACGTGCTGGCTCATGTGCCGGATATCAACGATTTCCTCGGCGGTTTCGCCACGCTGCTCAAGTCGACCGGCGTCGCCACCTTCGAATTCCCGCAACTGCTGACGCTGATGGCGGGCGCGCAGTTCGACACGCTCTATCACGAACACTATTCCTACCTGTCCCTGACTGCCGTGCAGACCCTGTGCGAACGCAACGGCCTGGAAGTGTTCGACGTCAGCCAGCTGACCACCCACGGCGGATCGCTGCGGGTGTTCGTCCAGCGCAAGGATGGCGAACGCCGCGCCGTGCAGCCGGCCGTGCAACAGCAGTTGCAGGCCGAGCTCGACGCCGGGGTGAAAACCGCCGAGTACTACGCGACGCTGGCGCCGGCTGCCGAACGCATCAAGCATGACCTGTTGCGTTTCCTGTTGCAGGCCAAAGCCGACGGCAAACGTGTGGTGGGTTATGGCGCCGCTGCCAAGGGCAACACCTTGCTCAACTACGCCGGGGTCAAACCGGATCTGCTGGCCTGGGTCGCCGATGCCAACCCGCACAAACAGGGCAAGTTTTTGCCGGGCAGCCGCATCCCGATTGTCGCGCCGGCGCAGATCGATATCGAGAAGCCGGATTACGTGCTGGTGCTGCCGTGGAACCTGCTGCACGAAGTCAGTCAGCAACTGGCCCAGGTGCGTCAGTGGGACGGACGCTTCGTGATCGCCGTGCCTGAGTTGAGCGTGCTGTGAAGGTTCTGGTCACTGGCGCTACCGGCTTCGTCGGTCGTCATCTGGTCGCGGCGTTGCTGGCCCGTGGTTGCACGGTGCGGGCGGTTGCACGCGACGCGCAGAAAGCCGCGGACATGCCGTGGATCAAGGACGTCGAGTTCGTGAGCGCGGATATTCACGCTTCGGATCTGGATGTCGGCGCGTTGACCGAGGGCGTTGATGCACTCGCGCACCTGGCCTGGCCGGGGTTGCCGAACTATCGCGCGCTGTTCCATTTCGAGCACAACCTGATGGCCGACTACCGCTTCATCAAAGGCGCGGTAGAGGCGGGCGTGAAGCAGGCGCTGGTGACCGGGACGTGCTTCGAATACGGCATGCAGAGCGGTCCGCTGAGCGAACAGAACGACGCCCGGCCAGCCAATCCCTATGGCCTGGCCAAGCACACGCTGCACCTGTTTTTGCAAAATCTGCAGCAGGAGCACCCGTTCACTTTGCAGTGGGCGCGCCTGTTCTATTTGCACGGCGAAGGGCAGAACCCCAACAGTCTGCTGGCGGCGCTGGACCGGGCAATCGATGCCGGCGATGCGACGTTCAACATGTCGGCGGGCGAGCAGTTGCGAGATTTTCTGCCGATCCGGACAGCGGCGAATCATCTCGCCGCGATCCTGCATCAACGCGACTTCAACGGCGTGATCAATTGCGCCAGCGGCCGAGCGATTTCGGTCAGGACGCTGGTCGAGCAACACCTGCGTGAACGCGGCGCTTCGATCGATTTGAATTTGGGGCATTACCCCTATCCGACACACGAACCCATGGCGTTCTGGGCGGTGGTCGACCGTTTGCAACAGTTGCTTGAGGCACAGCAAACCAACTGATGTGCCTCGACGCGAATGCCTTTGGCAGCGTGACTATCAAATGACTTTTCAGTGAGACCGGACAATGAGCGATAACGTAATCAAAGCCTTCGAGGCGGAGTGCCAGGCCGAAGTGATTGCCCAGGGCCAGGACAAGGACCTGAAGGCGCTGGCCCAGGAGTTCTACAACCAGTCGGCCAAGCACAAGTACACCTACCATTTCTCGTGGATGGGGCGTCCGATCATTCAGCTGCCGCAAGACATGATGGCGATGCAGGAACTGATCTGGCGGATCAAGCCGGACCTGGTCATCGAGTGTGGCATCGCCCACGGCGGCTCGATCATTTACTACGCCTCGCTGCTGGAACTGCAGGGCCACGGCGAAGTGCTGGGCATCGATCGTGATATCCGTGCGCACAACCGCGAGGCCATCGAAAGCCATCCGATGATCAAGCGCATCAGCATGATCGAAGGTTCCAGCCTCGATCCGGCGGTGGTCGAACAGGTGCGTCAGGCTGCTGCCGGCAAGAAAGTCATCGTGGTACTCGATTCCAACCATACCCACGAGCATGTCCTCGAAGAATTGCGTCTGTACGCACCACTGGTTTCGCTGGACAGCTACTGCGTGGTCATGGACACCGTGGTTGAAGACATGCCGGCCGATGCGTTCCCGGATCGTCCATGGGGGCCGGGTGACAACCCGAAAACCGCCGTCTGGGCCTATCTCAAAGAGAACGCCGATTTCGAGATTGATCAGCACATGCAAGACAAGTTGCTGATCACTGTCGCGTCGGACGGTTATCTGCGTCGGGTTCGTTAATCGGTTCCATCATCAAAGCGTTTTTCGGGCGGTTTCGCCGGTCGTGGGAGAAGTTATGCAAGGCAAGTACGGTACTGAAAACAAGCTGCCATTGAGCGAGTTGCTGACGGTGGTTCTGATCACCCACAACCGCCCGGCTTTTTTGCGTCGAGCGCTGCAGTACTACAGCAGCCTGCCTTGCAAGGTCCTGGTGCTGGACTCTTCTCCCGAGCGCCCGGAGGGTGATTTTTCATCGGTCGACTATCAGCATTTGCCGCAATTCGCCTACTGGGGCATGCAGGCCAAGCTGACTTACGGTGTCGAGCAACTGACAACGCCTTACATGGTGTTCGCGGCTGATGACGACTTTATCCTGCATGAGTCGCTGGCCGAGTCGGTGAGCTTCCTGGAGGCCAATCGCGACTATGGTCTGTGCCACGGGTATTGCCTGATGTACCTGGCGCTGGCCGGGAGTGTCAGCTACTACCGCCGCGACAAGAAAATCTGCGAAGACTACGCGTCGGAGCGTGCCGAGGATCGGGTCCTCGACTTCATGCATCAGTACGTGCCGCCGTTCTATGGCGTGTGCCGGACTTCGATCATCAAGGACTGGTACGCGGCATTGCCACCGGGTACCAGTTTCGAGTGGCAGGAAATCGGCCACACCTACTATCTGCTGGCGAACGCCAAGGCGCGCGTTCTGCCAATCCCGTATGTGGTGCGCGAAATCAACGTCGGTTTCTCCGACCACAACACCGAGGTCTATCACGCGCTGTCGTATGTCGACGCCAAGTCGGTGGCCGAGCGTGACGCCTTCGCCGAGTTTCTCGCGTCCTTGCCGACCGGCATCAAAGATCTCGATCAGGCGCAGCGCAAGGCGTTCGCCCTGGAAAGCTTCGCGGCCATGACCGATAGCCTGGTGACAGGTCGCGCACTGACAGCCGAGCTGATTTTCCAGTCCATCTGGAACAACGTATCCAAACAACCGGAACGCAAATTCGGGCCTCTGCAATACGTCGAGATGCCGTTCTACAACCAGCGCTTTTTCGACTTGCTGGCCGGGTTCGAGTTTCTGTTGCATGCGATGCCGGCCGGCCGCGTGCAACTGGAACAGCTCGAAGGCGTCTGGACCCGCCAGGATTACCTGATGCAGGCGCGCAATAACGACACCCCGGAAAGTGTGCTCGATCGCTTGTGGCAGGCCCATGACAGCAACGTGTTCAACCGTCGTGTGATCAAGCGTCTGGTCGAGCAACTGCACGTGGTCGGCGATGACACGCAAGCGCAGGAACTGGCCGCGTGGGATGCTCGACTTGAGTCGGTGTCGAAGGCTGATCATTACCCGGTCTTCAACAAAATGCGCTCCGGCCGTTTGCTCGAATGGCTGGCGTGCCGCGAGCCGGACGCCCAGCAGCGCGCGGCGATCGCTGCTCATCTGGCGGCGAACAACGGCGGGCCACAGTTCGGCATTTTCCTGCTGGATCTGGACGACAACGTCGAGAAATTGCAAGTGACCCTCGACAGCCTGGTCGAAGGTCACAGCAAAGCCTTCAAGATCGTGGTCTTCACCACCGGCGAGCCGCAGGCTGCGACGACGGCGCAGAACACGCTGCACTTTGTCCGCGTCACCCCGGGCAATCTCGTCGACAAACTCAACCAGAGTGCTGCCCAGTCTCCCTGCGACTGGCTGCTGCTGGCGCAAGTGGGCGATGAGTTCACGGCGGGTGGCTTGTTGCGCGCCGGTCTGGAGTTGATGTCGGCCACCGGCCTTCGCGCCGTCGCCACCGATGAAATCCAGCGCAATGAAGAGGGCGCGCTGATCGATGTGTTCCGCCCTGGCTTCAATCTTGACTTGCTGCAAAGCAATCCATCGTTGATGGCACGCCATTGGCTGATTCGTCGCGATGTTTTCCTGGAAGCGGGCGGTTATCAGGCCGACTTCAGCAAGGCGATGGAGTTCGACCTGCTGTTGCGTCTGATCGAGCAGGGTGGCCTCGACGGTCTGGCGCATCTCGACGAGCCGCTGCTGATCACCCAGGTTCCGGTGCAGGAGGAAGTGGCCCACGAGCGTCAGGCATTGCTGCGCCATTTGACCAATCGCGGTTACAAGGCCAACGTCACCCCGGCGCTGCCGGGTACCTGGCAAGTTGATTATCGACATACCGAACAGCCGATGGTGTCGATCATCCTGCCTGCTGGCGATGATCTGGTGGCTCTGCGTCGCTGCCTCGAAGGTGTGTTGCTGCGAACCCGCTACAGCCGCTACGAAGTGTTGATCGCGGCCAATCCGACTCAGTCGGCGCAGGTCAACGATTGGCTGGGCACGCTGCGCAGCAGCAAAGTGAATGTGTTGCGTGCCGATCAGCCGCTGAGCGAAGTCGCGTTGTATAACGCCGCCAGCGAGCAGGCGCAGGGTGAATATCTGGTGCTGCTGGCCACTGACAGCGAAATCGTCAATCCGAACTGGATCGATTCGTTGCTCAATCACGCCCAGCGTCCTGAGGTCGGTGTTGTCGGCGCGAAACTGGTCGACCGCGACGGCAAGGTCTCCCAGGCCGGCTTGATCCTCGGTCTGAACGGGGGCGTGGGCTCGGCCTTCATTGGCGAAAAACACTCTGCTGCGGGTTACATGCAACGTCTGGGAGTCGAGCAGAACTACTCGGCGGTGTCGAAGGTTTGCCTGATGGTGCGCAAAGAGTTGTTCGACGCGCTGGGCGGTCTGGACGAAGTCACCTTCGCCGCCGGTTTCAGCGATGTCGATCTGTGCCTCAAGATCGGCCAGGCCGGCTTCCTCACCGTGTGGACGCCGTCGGTGCAGGTGCTGCACACCGGCGAGCTGCCGCAAGCGCCCGAAGCGCTGCAGGCTTTGCGGGAGAAATGGAGCGGCGCCTTCGCGCAGGATCCGGCCTACAACGCCAACCTGGCCCTTGCCGGCAAAGGTTTTGCGTTGGCTGAAAAGGCTTCGGTTGACTGGTCGCAGTTGCTCGCTTAAGTCCGTCGGACAAGGTTCAGGAATCAGCACATGTTCAACGGTAAATCGATTTTCATCTCCGGCGGCACTGGCTCGTTCGGGCGCAAGTTCATCGCGCGCCTGCTCGAGCAATACCAGCCCAAGCGCGTGGTGGTGTTCTCCCGCGATGAGCTCAAGCAATACGAAATGCAGCAGACGTTCAACGCGCCGTGCATGCGTTACTTCCTCGGTGACGTGCGCGACGCCGACCGTCTGCGTCAGGCCATGCGCGGCATCGATTATGTGGTGCATGCCGCGGCGTTGAAGCAGGTGCCGGCGGCGGAGTACAACCCGACCGAATGCATCCGCACCAACGTCAACGGCGCAGAAAACATCATCGCTGCCGCCATCGACAACGGCGTGAAGAAAGTCGTCGCGCTGTCCACCGACAAGGCCGCGAGCCCGATCAACCTGTACGGCGCCACCAAGTTGCTGTCGGACAAGTTGTTCGTCGCGGCCAACAACATCGCCGGCGAACAGCAGACGCGTTTTGCCGTGGTGCGCTACGGCAACGTCGCCGGTTCGCGCGGCTCGGTGGTGCCGTTCTTCAGCCAGCTCATCGCCGATGGCGCGACAGAACTGCCGATCACCGACGAGCGCATGACCCGCTTCTGGATCACCCTCGATCACGGCGTGCAATTCGTGCTCGACAGCTTTGCGCGGATGCACGGCGGCGAAGTGTTCGTGCCGAAGATCCCGTCGATTCGCGTGGTCGATCTCGCGCGTGGCATGGCCGAGCATCTGCCGCACAAGAACGTCGGCATCCGTCCGGGCGAGAAACTGCACGAGCTGATGGTGCCGCTGGACGATGCGCGGATGACCCTGGAGTTCGCCGATCACTACACCATCCAGCCGTCGATTCGTTTCACCAGCGTCGACGTGGACTTTGCCGAGGACAAACTCGGCGAACGTGGTGTGCCGGTCGGCGAAGATTTCGAGTACCGCTCCGACACCAACCCGCACTTCCTCTCGGTGGGGCAGATCGCCGAGCTGCACGCGAAGCTCTCGGTATGATTCCTTACGGTCGGCAAAGCCTCGACCAGACGGACATCGACGCGGTTGTCGAGGTGTTGCAGTCCGACTGGTTGACCCAGGGCCCGACCATCGAACGCTTCGAGCAGGCGATGGCCGAGCGTTGCCAGGCCGACTTCGCCGTGGCGGTGTGCAACGCCACGGCGGCGCTGCACATTGCCTGTCTGGCGGCAGGGCTCGGCGCGGGCGACCGCTTGTGGACCACGCCGAACACCTTTCTCGCGTCGGCCAACTGCGGGCGCTATTGCGGTGCCGACGTCGATTTCGTCGACATCGATCCGCTGACCTGGAACCTCGATGCCGAAGTTCTGGCGAGCAAACTCGATGCTGCCGAACGCGACGGCACGCTGCCCAAAGTGCTGGTGGCCGTGGCGTTTTCCGGGCAGAGCTGCGACATGCGGCGAATTGCCGAACTGGCCGAGCGCTACAACTTCACGGTGATCGAAGACGCTTCCCACGCGGTCGGCGCAAGCTATGCCGGGCGTCCGGTGGGCTGCGGTGCATTTGCCGCGATGACCGTGTTCAGCTTCCATCCGGTGAAGATCATCACCAGCGGCGAAGGCGGCATGGTGCTGACCAATCGCCCGGAGCTGGCCGAGCGTCTGCAACGCTTGCGCAGCCACGGCATGACCCGCGATCCGCAGCAGATGACCGAACCCAGCCACGGCCCGTGGTACTACCAGCAGGTCGAGCTGGGTTTCAATTACCGGATCACCGATCTGCAAGCCGCGCTGGGCCTGTCACAGCTGAGCAAACTGGACGAGTTCATCGCCCGTCGCCGGGAGCTGGCCGCGCGCTACGACCGCTTGCTGGCGTACTTGCCAGTCACCGTGCCGAGCCTCCAGCCGGAGACCGAATCGGCCTGGCATCTTTACGTGGTGCGTTTGCAGACCGAGCGCATCGGCCTCAGCCACCGTCAGGTGTTCGAAGGCTTGCGTGCCGCCGGCATCGGCGTGAACCTGCACTACATTCCGGTGCATCTGCAGCCGTACTATCGTGACCTGGGTTTCGCCGAGGGTGACTTTCCCGAAGCCGAGCGTTATTACGCCGAAGCGATCAGCCTGCCGCTGTTCCCATTGCTGAGCGATCAGCAGCAGGACTACGTGGTCGAGCAATTGCGTCGGTTGACTGAATGATTGCCGCTGCGGCGGTGGATGGAAAACGGTAATGCGTGATCTGAGCGAGCAGGAACAATTCTGGCAGGGCGAATTCGGCAACCAGTACGTTGACCGCAACGTCGGCCAGCCACTGGTGGCGGCCAATCTGGCGTTGTTCGCCAAAGCGCTGACCCGGGCCGGGCGGATCGACAGCCTGCTGGAACTGGGCACCAACGCCGGCAACAACTTGCAGGCGCTGCGTCAGTTGCTGCCGCGCTGCGAGCTGTTCGGGGTCGAAATCAATGCCAGCGCCTGCGCCCAGGCGCGAGCGCTGGAGATTGCGAACATCTGGCACGGTTCGCTGTTCGACTTTCCCCGTGAACGCCAATACGACCTGACCCTGAGCAAGGGTGTGCTGATCCATCTGGCGCCGGAGCTGTTGGCGACGGCGTATGCGCAGTTGTATGAGTTGAGCTCGCGCTACATCCTGATCGCCGAGTACTACAATCCCTCGCCGGTCGAAGTGTCCTATCGCGGCAACAGCGGCAAGCTGTTCAAGCGCGACTTCGCCGGGGAAATGCTCGATCGTTATCCTGATCTGCAACTGCTGGACTACGGCTTCGGTTATCACCGCGATCCGCAGTTTCCGGTGGACGACATCACCTGGTTCCTGCTGGAAAAACGTCCTTGAACAACGTCGCAATCATCCCGGCCCGCGGGGGCAGCAAACGCATCCCACGCAAGAATCTCAAGCCGTTCGACGGTGTGCCGATGATTGTCCGTTCGATTCGTACGGCCCTCGACTCAGGGTTGTTCGAGCAAGTGGTGGTCAGCACCGACGACGCAGAGATCGCAGACGTGGCGCGGGCCAACGGTGCTCACGTGCCGTTCATGCGTCCGGCGGAGCTGGCCGATGATTTCACCGGTACCGCAGCGGTGATCGCGCATGCCTTGCAGCAACTGCCGGCCTTCGAATACGCCTGCTGTGTGTACGCCACGGCGCCGTTGTTGCAGGCGCGGTTTCTGCGTCAGGGACTGGAATTGCTGGCGCAGCATCCGGACAAGTCCTTTGCTTTTTCAGTCACCGATTTCGGCTTTCCGGTGCAGCGCGCCCTGACCCTCGACGGGCAGGGCGCGCTTACGGCGTTGTACCCCGAATTTCGCAATACCCGTTCCCAGGATCTGCCGACAGCCTTTCAGGATGCCGGCCAGTTCTACTGGGGCCGTCGCGACGCCTGGCTGGGTGGCGAGGTGCTGTATTCGCCGGCCAGTCTGCCGGTGATCCTGCCCCGGTATCTGGTGCAGGACATCGATACCGTCGAAGACTGGAAGCGCGCCGAGTACCTTTACGCGGCACTCAAGGCTGGCGGGGAACTGCAATGAGAGTGCTGATCCGTGCCGACGCTTCGCCGACCATCGGCAGCGGCCACATCGCCCGGTGCCTGACGCTGGCGCGAGTGCTGCGCACGCAAGGCAGTCATGTCGCGTTCGCCTGTCGTCGTTTGCCGGGGCATCGGCTCGATGCGTTGCAGAGCGAAGGCTTCGAGACCTTCGCGTTGCCGGATCGCTATGCCGGTGAAGACCCGGAGCAGGCCATCGAATCGATGCTGCCGTGGCAGGCGGATATCGATGCACTGGCGGCGCAATTGGAAGGGCAGCCCGGATTTGACTGGGTGATCGCCGACCATTACGGCCTCGACCATCACTGGCAGACCGCTGCCCGTCGCTTCGCGCCACGGATCGCCGCCGTCGACGATCTGGCGACCCGTCGCTACAGCGTGGATCTGCTGCTCAATCAGAACCTTTCCGGGCTCAGCGAAAACTATCAGCCGCTGCTGCCGGCCGGTTGCCGAACGCTGCTCGGCCCGCGCTTCGCCATGCTGCGCGAAGAGTTCAGTGGCCCGGCCATCGAGATCAAACCGGTGGCGCGCCGGGTGCTGGTGAATTTCGGTGGCTTCGATGCGGCGCGCCAGACCCATCACGCGATGCTGGCGCTGGCGGATTTTTCCGGGCTTGAAGTGGATTTCGTGGCCGGTGCCGACAACCCGGCCTGGGCAGAGATGCAGGCGCTGGCCGAAACGCGGCCGCACTGGCGCCTGCACAGTTTCGTCAGCGATTTCCATCGACGCATGACCGAGGCTGACCTGTTTATCGGCGCTGGCGGCGGCACCAGTTGGGAACGCGCGGCCCTGGGCCTGCCGACGATCTGCATTGCGGTGTCGAACAACCAGCAGGCCAACGGTGAGGTGATGGCGGCGGCCGGGGCGCATGTGTTCATGGGCGCGCGCGAGCAGGTCAGCGTCGAGCAACTGCGCGATGCCATCGGCTTTGTCGTGGGCAATTTCTATCTGCGCCAGAGCCTGGCCGAGCGCTCGCGACAACTGGTCGACGGACGCGGTGCGGTGCGGGTGGCGGCGGCACTGGCCGGCGCGGTACTCAAGTTGCGTCTGGCGACGCCGGATGACGCTAAATTACTTTACGACGGACGCAATGCCGAGGCGGTGCGCCGCTGGTCGCTGGACAGCGGTGCGATCGATTGGTCGCAACATGTGAACTGGCTGGACGCGAGTCTGCGCAATCCTCAGCGGTTGCTGCTGGTGGCGGAGGCGGATGACGGCCCGGTCGGTGTCCTGCGCTACGATTTGCGCGGCTTTGAGGCAGAGGTTTCGCTGTATCTGCTCGAGGGGCGTTTCGGCCTCGGCTGGGGCAGGGCGCTGCTGGCCCAAGGTGAAGCCTTTGTGGCTGCGCACTGGCCGCACATGACCGCCATCACCGCCCAGGTGTTGCCGGCCAATCGGCCCTCGATGAATGTTTTTCGTGACGCCGGGTTCACCCAGAGTGCCTGCGCGTTCACCAAGGTTTTGAAGGAATCACGTCAATGAGCAGTTTCAAGATCGGCAACCGCCAGATCGGTGCCGATGCGCCGCCGTTCATCATCGCTGAAATGAGCGGCAACCATAACCAGTCGCTGGACGTCGCCTTGCAGATTGTCGAAGCGGCGGCCAGGGCCGGCGCGCATGCCTTGAAGCTGCAAACCTACACCGCCGAAACCATGACCCTGGATCTGGCGGAAGGCGAGTTCTTCATCAAGGATCCGAACAGTCTGTGGGCCGGTACCTCGCTCTACGACCTGTATGAAAAGGCCCACACGCCCTGGGAATGGCATGCGCCGATCTTCGCCCGGGCCAGGGAATTAGGCATGCTCGCGTTTTCGACGCCGTTCGATGACAGCGCCGTGGACTTCCTTGAAAGCCTCGATGTGCCGGCCTACAAGATCGCCAGTTTCGAGAACACCGATCTGCCGTTGATTCGCCGTGTCGCGGCGACCGGCAAACCGTTGATCATTTCCACCGGCATGGCCAGCATCGCCGAACTCGACGAAACCGTGCGCGCCGCCCGTGAAGCGGGGTGCAAGGATCTGGTGCTGCTCAAGTGCACCAGCACCTACCCGGCGACCCCGATCAACAGCAACGTGCGCACGATCCCGCATCTGCGTGAGTTGTTTGGCTGTGAGGTCGGTCTGTCCGATCATTCGATGGGCGTCGGCGTATCGGTGGCGGCGGTGGCGCTGGGTGCGACGGTGGTGGAAAAACACTTCACCCTCGACCGGTCAGCCGGTGGGGTGGACGCCAGTTTCTCGCTGGAACCGGCGGAGCTGGCCAGTCTGGTGGTCGAGACCGAGCGCGCCTGGCAGGCCATGGGCCAGGTGCATTACGGGGTGACCGAGGCTGAGAAAAAGTCGCTGGTTTACCGCCGGTCGCTGTACGTCACGGCCGATATGGCGGCCGGTGAACCCTTCACGGCGGCCAATGTGCGTGCCATTCGTCCCGGTCTCGGTCTGCCGCCCAAGCACACCGATGCCGTCCTCGGGCGCCGCGCGCGCCAGCCGATCAAACGCGGTACACCGCTGGACTGGTCATTGGTCGAATGACCCGATCTGTCACCGATTCGGCAAAATAGCGTGACCTGCGAGTCATAACGCGCATCTTCACTGTATTGTAATGACCGGGGAGATGGCGCCTGGCCCGTTTTCGGTTCCAGTGATAGCCCTTTGCGCTCCCCGTGGCTGCCCGTTGTGGCGGCCGTTTTCTGTTTGTCGGCGCCCCTCGAATCCTTGCGAGCGGTGGTATTGGGCTGTTTATTATTGGGAAGCCGTAATGATTGGCATAAAAAGCATTGCGAGCTACGTTCCTGTAGCCGGCGTGGACAATTACGCACAAGGTGCAAAATTCGAGAAGGATGAAGAATTCATCCTCGGCAAGATCGGTTCGGCCTTCCTCCCACGCAAAGACGCGGAACAGGAAACCTCCGATCTGTGCGTTGAAGCGGCCAATGCGCTGTTTGCCAACAACCCTGAACTGAAGCGTGAATCCATTGATGCGCTGATCGTCGTCACCCAGAACGGTGACGAAGAAGGCCTGCCGCACACCGCGGCCATCGTCCAGGACAAGCTCGGTCTGCCGACCAATGTCGCGGCGTTCGACATTTCCCTGGGTTGCTCCGGTTACGTCTACGGCATCTACGCGATCAAAGGCTTCATGGAAGCCGCCGGCCTGAAGAACGGCCTGCTGATCACCGCTGACCCGTATTCGAAGATCGTTGATCCGGAAGATCGCAACACCACCATGCTGTTCGGCGACGCCGCTACCGCGACCTGGATGGGCGAAGACCCGGTCTGGGCACTGGGCAAGGCCAAGTTCGGTACTGACGGTTCCGGCGCACCGCACCTGAAAGTCACCGATGGCGTGTTTTTCATGAATGGTCGTCAGGTGTTCAACTTCGCGCTGCTCAAGGTCCCGGCGCACTTGCACGAACTGCTCGACGATTCCGGTCTGAAGGCCGATGACATCGATGCCTTCTGCATTCACCAGGGCAGTGCGGCGATTGTCGATGCCGTGGCGCGGCGCTTCGAAGGCGAGCCGGAGAAGTTCATCAAGGACATGGTCGAGACCGGCAACACCGTGTCGTCCAGTGTGCCGCTGCTGCTGGAAAAACACGTGATGGATTCCGACTGGAATCGCATCGCGATCAGTGGTTTCGGCGTCGGTCTGTCGTGGGGTTCGGCGATTATTTATCGTCCTTGAATCCGCTAAGAACGACGGATACAAAAATAGCGTTCAAGGGTTAACCTTGAACGCTATTTTTTTGCCTGAAAGGAGCGCGAGGCGCCATGAGTGAGTTTTTCCAGGCCAATGCTGAAGTCATCGAACGACGCTGGCCGGCGCTGTTCGCACGATTGTTGAACGAAGACAGTTCGGCGATCGAGGCCGAGCTGACGCAGGGGTTGGGCTCGACGCTGAGCATTGGCGGCATTCAGCTCACCAGCCGGCATGACCGTGTCCGCGAGGCGCAGATTCAGGCCGCCAGCCTGCCGGCGGACAAGCCGCAACTGCATGTCTACGGCACCGGCCTCGGGGATTTGCCCATGGTGTTGCTGGAGCGCGCCGGGCTTGAGCGCTTGTATGTGCACATCCTCAACGGCGCGCTGTTCGCTCTGGTGCTGCAACTGCTGGATCAGCGGGAATGGCTACAGGATCCGCGGGTTGAGTTGCTGTACGCCGGCGACCTGTCCGACATCTGCACGCCGTTTTTCGCATTGCCTGCCGAGATGCTGCTGGCCGATGACTTCAACGCGAAGATCCGTGATCGACTGGTCAGCGAGGTGCACCTGAGCTTCAACAACCGCGATTTCGATCCGCAGTCACCGTTCATTCAGCAGCGTCTGCAGGACTGCTTGCCCGTATTGCTGGCTGACGATGATGTGGCGACATTGTTCGGCACCTGTGCCGGTCGGGAGATTTATGTGATCGGCACCGGGCCGACGCTGGAGCAACACTTCGAACGTCTGGCGGCGATCCGCGAGCGGGCCGAGCGCCCGTTGTTCATTTGTGTCGATACCGCGTACCGACCACTGCGCGAGCACGGGATCGTGCCCGACTATGTGGTGAGCATCGATCAGCGCATCAGCTTCCGGCATCTGCCTTTCGAGGAATCCGACGGCATCCCGCTGGTGTACCTGCCCATGAGTGATCCTCAGGTGTTGAGGGCCTGGAAGGGCAAACGTTATGGCGGCTACTCGGCCAGTCCGGTCTATGCGGCATTGCGTGAGCAGCACCCGAGGGCGCTGTTGCATATGGGCGGCAGCGTGATTCACCCGGCCGTGGACCTGGCGGTGAAGATGGGCGCTGCGCGCATCACGCTGTTCGGCGCCGATTTTGCCTTCCCGATGAACAAGACCCATGCCGGCTGGGATGACGGTGACCTGGGGCCGTCGGTGAATCAGGCGCGGCACTGGGTGCGTGACGGGTATGGCCAGCGCGTCAGTACCCAGCTCAATTTTCGCGGTTATCTGTGCGTGCTGGAGCGATACATCGCCAGTCAGCCGCAGGTTGCGTTTTTCAACAGCAGTCGCGCGGGCGCGCAGATTGCCGGTACGGCGTTCAATCAGGAGTTCGTGCAATGACCGCGCTGCAAGGCTGGGTAGACGAATGCCACCAGTGCGCCGGGCTGTTCCGCCTGGGGCGTGATGTCGAGGCTGCGTTGACCATGGTCGATGTGTTCGAGGGCGCACAGCAGTCATTGCTGACGGCCGGCGCGCAGACGCAGCAAGTCTGGGCGCAATTGCTCACGCAAATGCTCGAGTGCCAGGAGCGTCAGGACTGGTTGGGGCTTGCCGATTTCATGGAGTACGAGTTGATGCAATTGCTGGAACAACCGTCCAGCTGAAGGGGAGCGAGGGCGCTGGCCCGCAGGTTTGCGCCACGGACGGTTTTATGACGTCATTTTTTCGAAGGTGAAGTGCTGCTAAGTCTTTGTTTTCTAGGGGGTGGCAGGTTGATGGCAAATTTTTTCAAAAAAGCCCTCAAGCAACCTGCAAACCCGACGATAACTATTACGAAGGTTCTCTAGGCCATACCCGGCGGTTGCCAGGGCCGGAAGCCGCAGTACCCAACCAACGAGGAATTCGTCATGGCTTTAACAGTAAACACCAACACCACGTCGTTGAACGTTCAGAAAAACCTGAACCGCGCTTCCGACGCTCTGTCGACTTCGATGCAGCGCCTGTCTTCCGGCCTGAAAATCAACAGCGCTAAAGACGACGCCGCTGGCCTGCAGATCTCCACTCGTATGCAATCGCAAATCCGCGGTGGCAACCAGGCTATCCAGAACGCCAACGACGGTATCTCCGTTGCCCAGACCGCTGAAGGCGCTCTGCAAGCTACTACCGACATCCTGCAGCGTATGCGTGAACTGGCTGTTAAAGCACGTACCGGTACCAACGGCACTGCTGATCAGAAAGCGACCAACAAAGAATTCGCGGACATGTCCGACGAAATCACCCGTATCGCTGCTTCCACCAACCTGAACGGCAAAAACCTGCTGGACGGTTCGGCTGGTACTGTGACTCTGCAAGTGGGTGCCAACACCGGTACTGCTAACCACATCGACCTGGTACTGAGCTCCAAGTTCGACGCCGTCAGCCTGTCCGTGGACAAGGCTACTCTGGCTCTGACCGGTACTGACGCTGCTACCGCTGGTAGCAACATCGACAACGCTATCACTGCAATCGACGCCGCTATCGCTGCGATCGGTGATACCCGTGCCAGCCTGGGTGCTTCGCAAAACCGTCTGACCAGCACCATCGCCAACCTGCAGAACATCGTTGAGAACACCACCGCTGCACAGGGTCGTGTACAAGACACCGACTTCGCCGCAGAAACTGCTAACCTGACCAAGCAGCAAACTCTGCAGCAGGCTTCGACCTCCGTTCTGGCTCAAGCCAACCAACTGCCTTCCGCTGTACTGAAGCTGCTTCAGTAATTTCGGAATGAGTTTGGGCGGGGGAGTGCGCTGGTCGTGCTCTCTCGCCTTTTTACGTTAGGAGGTGATGAGCATGGACATGAGCGTAAAGCTTAACCAGTCTTATCCGGCTCCCAAGCCAGTAACGCCGGTCGCTGACAAACCGTCAGAGACACCCAAAGTTGCCAAGGCTGAAGCGCCGGTCGCTGCCAAGGGTCAGGATACGGACGAGACCAAGTTGAAACTGGCGGTGCAGGAGATCGAGAAGTTCGTTCAATCGATCAAGCGCAATCTGGAGTTCTCCATCGACGAACACTCCGGGAAGGTCATCGTCAAGGTGATCGCGAGTGAGACGGGTGAGGTCGTTCGACAGATCCCCTCCGCAGAAGCCCTCAAACTGGCAGACAGCCTCGCCAACGCGAGTCACGTATTGTTCGACGCCAAAGTCTGAGAGCTGGCATGAATAGTGTCTGTCTTTCTTGATGACGCCGGGAAGGGTCAAAAGAACGGCAGCAATCTGAAGGGAGATGCACATGGCAAGTCCAATTTTACCGGGTACGGGCCTGGGTTCCGGCCTGGACATCGGTGCGATCGTTACCGCGCTGGTCAACGCCGACAAGGCGCCGAAGCAGACGCAAATCGATACTGCGACCAAAGCCAACACGCTGAAGATTTCCGGCATCGGTTCGTTGAAGAGCGCGCTGACCGCATTCCAGACGTCGATGAAAAATCTGGGCAGTACGACCAATCCTGCGTTTGCCGGCTTCACCGCGACTTCGAGTAACACGAACGTTCTGAATGCCACATCCGACAGCACCGCAGTGACGGGCAATTACAATGTTGTCGTGACCCAGTTGGCCACCGGTTCGAAAGTCGCCAGTGCCTCTTTTGCCGGCGGTGCCGCCAGTGCCATTCCGAGTGGTACCCTGAAAATCAGTCAGAATGGCACTGATTACAACGTCGACATTCCGGCCGGTTCTACCTTGCAGAACACCCGCGATGCCATCAACAAGGCTCAGGGTGCCAACGGTATTTCCGCCAACATCGTGACCGACGCCAGCGGTGCTTCGCGTCTGGTGATCAGTTCGAACAAAACCGGCGCAGGTTCCGACCTCACCGTCAGCGGTATCGCCGGCCTCGAAATCGATGGTACCAAGCCGATGGGCACCAGTCCGGCGGCAGGTGCTTCGGGCGCAGTTAACGGCGTTGCCCAAAATGCCCTGTTGACGATCGATGGTCTTCAGGTCAGCAGCAAAAGCAACACCGTAACCGGTGCAATCAGTGGTCTGACTCTGAATCTGACAACTGTCAGCGCTGGCACGCCGCCGAGCACTCCGACGGTTGTCAATGTAGATGCCAACACCAAGGGCTTGCAGACATCGATTCAGCAGTTTGTCGATGCCTACAACACGTTGAAGACCACCATCGATACGCTGTCCAAGGCCACACCGGACGAAGATGGCAAGCTGACCGTGCAAGCGGCTTTCACGGGTGACGCGATGCCGCGCGCACTGATTGCCAGTGTTCGCGCCGAGTTGACTGCACCCGGGGCGGGTGGGCCGCTGGCTGTGCTGTCGCAGTTGGGTGTGATGACCGACCGCGACACCGGTAACCTGAAGTTTGATACCGCTGCGTTCAACAAGACCATGGACCAGCCAGGCATGACCGGTCAGGTTCAGCAGTTGTTCACGGGTACCGACGACAGCAATGGGCTGTTGACGCGTATGAGCAAAGCGGTCGATCCGTATCTCAACCCGCCAGCGAACAATAAGTCCGGCACCAGTTTGCTTGATCAGCGCATGGCCATTCTGACCAAAAATACGCGCAGCCTGACTGACCAGCAGCTCGCGCTGGACTTGCGTGTTGCCAACCTCACCAAGACGTTGACTGCAAAATACAACGCCATGGACTTGTTGGTTGGGCAGATGAAGGCCACCGCGAGCAACATCACGTCGTTCTTCAGCTCGCTGAACGCTCAGCAATCTGCGAAGTAACAGGCAAGAACGACAAAAACCCGGCTACGCTTTATCGGCGTGCGCCGGGTTTTTGTCTTTTGATCTAAAGTTCTGTGGCTCGTTGGCGATACACTGGTTATACGAGTCAATGTGGCAAATGAGGTAGAACATGAACCCAATGTTAGCCCTTCGGCAGTACCAGAAAGTCGGCGCGCACGCCCAGACATCCGAGGCGAGTCCGCACCGCCTGGTGCAAATGTTGATGGAAGGTGGCCTGGAGCGCATCGCTCAGGCCAAAGGCGCTATCGAGCGCAAGGATATTGCTGCCAAGTGCACGGCCATCAGTAAGGCCGTTGGCATCATTGGTGGATTGTGTGAAGGCCTGGATCTGGAAAACAGTGCGGACTCGGTCGGCGAGCTCAACCAGCTTTACATCTACATGATGAAGCGACTCGCTGAAGCCAACCTCAAGAGTGATCCACGGATACTCGACGAGGTGGCTGACCTGCTGCGCACCGTAAAGGAAGGCTGGGACGGCATTGCTCCGCCAGGCCCCCAGTTTTAAGGAGAGCACCATGAGTCTTGTATTGCAGCGAATTGCCGATACCCGTGAAGCGTTGGTCGGCGCCTTGGCCGAGCGCAACTGGGAAGCTATTGGCGAGCTGGACCTGGCTTGCCGTTCCTGCATGGAAGACGTCATGGCCGAGGCCTCGCTTGATGAGCAGGCGTTGCGCGATAACCTTGAGGAGTTGCTGCATGTCTACAAGCAGCTGCTTGAAGTCGCCATGGGTGAGCGTCAGGCGATAGTCGACGAGATGTCGCAGATCACCCAAGCGCAGAACGCGGCAAAGGTTTACCATCTGTTTGGTTAATTAACCCTCAGTTAATCCAGACATGTGCGCCATAAATTTGACTGTGCACGGTTTTTTGACTTAACTAGTGGCTGTTTTCAGATTTCAGGCGTCTACAGGCACAAGGTGTCCTGCAAGCGTCTCGCTTGCCCCTCATTTTGGGCATTGAGTTGACTAGGGAAGTTGCTATTGCATGTGGCGTGAAACCAAAATTCTGCTGATCGATGACGATAGCGTCCGCCGCCGCGACCTGGCGGTGATCTTAAATTTTCTTGGCGAAGAAAATTTACCCTGCGGAAGCCATGACTGGCAGCAGGCAGTCGGCTCTTTGTCGTCTAGTCGTGAGGTCATTTGCGTACTGATCGGGACGGTCAATGCTCCTGGTGCGCTTTTGGGCCTGTTAAAGACACTCTCAACCTGGGATGAGTTCCTTCCGGTTTTGCTGATGGGCGATAATTCTTCGGTGGACCTGCCCGAAGACCAACGCCGCCGGGTACTTTCGACCCTCGAAATGCCGCCGAGCTACAGCAAACTGCTCGACTCCCTGCACCGTGCCCAGGTCTATCGCGAAATGTACGACCAGGCCCGCGAGCGCGGCCGTCATCGCGAACCCAACCTGTTCCGCAGTCTCGTCGGCACCAGCCGTGCGATCCAGCACGTGCGTCAGATGATGCAGCAAGTGGCCGACACTGACGCCAGCGTACTGATCCTCGGCGAGTCCGGGACCGGCAAGGAAGTGGTTGCGCGCAACCTGCATTACCATTCCAAGCGCCGTGACGCGCCATTCGTACCGGTCAACTGTGGGGCGATCCCGGCCGAGTTGCTGGAAAGCGAACTGTTCGGCCACGAGAAGGGTGCCTTCACCGGCGCGATCACCAGCCGTGCCGGTCGCTTCGAGCTGGCCAACGGCGGTACGCTGTTCCTCGACGAAATCGGCGACATGCCGCTGCCGATGCAGGTCAAACTGCTGCGCGTGCTGCAGGAGCGTACCTTCGAGCGCGTGGGCAGCAACAAGACCCAGAGCGTCGACGTGCGCATCATCGCCGCGACCCACAAGAATCTCGAAAGCATGATCGAGATCGGCACCTTCCGCGAAGACCTCTACTATCGCCTGAACGTGTTCCCGATCGAGATGGCGCCGCTGCGTGAGCGCGTCGAAGACATTCCGCTGCTGATGAACGAGCTGATCTCGCGCATGGAGCACGAGAAGCGCGGTTCGATCCGCTTCAACTCCGCCGCGATCATGTCCCTGTGCCGCCACGGCTGGCCGGGCAACGTCCGCGAGCTGGCCAATCTGGTGGAGCGCATGGCGATCATGCATCCGTACGGGGTGATCGGCGTGGTCGAGTTGCCGAAGAAATTCCGCTACGTCGACGACGAAGACGAGCAAATGGTCGACAGCCTGCGCAGCGATCTGGAAGAGCGCGTGGCAATCAACGGCCACACGCCGGACTTCACCGCCAACGCCATGCTGCCGCCGGAAGGTCTCGACCTGAAGGACTACCTCGGTGGTCTGGAGCAGGGCTTGATCCAGCAGGCGCTGGACGACGCCAACGGCATCGTGGCCCGCGCCGCCGAACGCCTGCGCATTCGCCGCACCACGCTGGTGGAGAAGATGCGCAAGTACGGCATGAGCCGTCGTGAAGGTGATGAACAGGCGGATGATTGACGCCGGTTTTTCAACTGCTTCATTTATAAGCGGTTTTTTTTAGGCACGGGTATTGCTACGTCCCTCGCAACGTTCCGTTTAACTGACGGTCAGCCAAGCGAGAGAGCACAATGCCCCAAGCCTCCCAGATGTCTTCTGTTCCCGAGTCCTCGGGGCAACTGCCGTCCGTAGAGCAGGCGAGCCGCCAAGGGCTTGAGCAGGCATTCGCCCTGTTCAATCAGATGTCCAGCCAGTTGACCGACTCCTACAGCATGCTCGAAGCCCGGGTCACCGAGCTCAAGGGCGAACTGGCCGTAGTCAGCGCCCAGCGCATGCAGGAGCTGGCGGAAAAAGAACGCCTGGCCAACCGTCTGCAAAACCTCCTCGATCTGTTGCCCGGAGGCGTCATCGTCATCGACGGTCACGGCATTGTGTGCGAGGCCAATCCTGCCGCCATCGATCTGCTGGGCCTGCCGCTGGAAGGCGAGCTGTGGCGCCATGTTATTGCCCGTTGCTTCGCCCCCCGTGAAGACGACGGCCACGAAATTTCCTTGAAGAACGGTCGACGCCTGTCGATTGCCACCCGCTCGCTGGATGCCGAGCCGGGGCAGTTGGTGCTGCTCAACGACCTGACTGAAACCCGTCACTTGCAGGATCAACTGGCGCGCCACGAGCGACTGTCGTCCCTGGGTCGGATGGTCGCGTCGCTGGCGCATCAGATCCGCACGCCATTGTCCGCCGCCTTGTTGTACGCCAGTCATTTGACCGAGCAGGAATTGCCGGTCGCCACCCAGCAGCGTTTCGCCGGTCGCCTCAAGGAGCGCCTGCACGAGCTCGAGCATCAGGTGCGCGACATGCTGGTGTTCGCCCGTGGCGAGCTGCCGCTGACCGACCGTGTCACGCCGAATGCCTTGATGCAGTCATTGCAGGCCGCGGCGCTGACCCATGTGCAGGATCTGCCGATCCGCTGGCAGTGCGACAGCCATGCCGGCGAGTTGCTGTGCAATCGCGACACGCTGGTCGGGGCGCTGCTCAATCTGATTGAAAACGCCATTCAGGCGAGTGCCGGCGAGGTGCGTCTGAAGGTGCATTGCTATACCCGCGACAACACCCTGCGTTTGTGTGTCAGTGACAGCGGCAGCGGTATCGATGCGGCGGTGCTGGCGCGGCTGGGCGAGCCGTTTTTCACCACCAAGGTTACCGGGACCGGCCTGGGCCTGACCGTGGTCAAGGCCGTGGCGCGTGCGCATCAGGGAGAATTGCAGCTGCGTTCGCGGGTCGGGCGCGGTACGTGCGCGCAGGTCATCCTGCCGTTGTTTTCTGTTGTAAAGGGAGCTGAGTGAAGGTCATGGGCATCAAGGTTCTGCTGGTCGAGGATGACCGCTCGTTGCGCGAAGCGCTGGCCGATACGCTGTTGCTGGCCGGTCACGACTATCACGCGGTGGGTTCGGCCGAAGAGGCGCTGAACGCCGTCGAGCGCGAAGCGTTCAGTCTGGTGGTCAGCGACGTCAACATGCCGGGCATGGACGGTCATCAATTGCTCGGTCTGCTGCGCGCGCGGCAACCACAATTGCCGGTGCTGCTGATGACTGCCCATGGCGCGGTCGAGCGCGCGGTCGATGCCATGCGCCAGGGCGCGGCGGATTATCTGGTCAAGCCGTTCGAGCCCAAGGCTCTGCTGGATCTGGTAGCGCGTCACGCCTTGGGCAGCCTTGGCGCCAGTGACGCCGAAGGGCCGGTCGCGGTCGAACCGGCCAGTGCTCAATTGCTGGATCTGGCGGCGCGGGTCGCGCGCAGCGATTCCACCGTGCTGATTTCCGGCGAGTCCGGCACCGGCAAGGAAGTGCTGGCGCGCTACATCCACCAGCAATCCCATCGCGCCAGTCAGCCGTTCATTGCGATCAACTGTGCGGCGATCCCCGACAACATGCTCGAAGCCACCCTGTTCGGTCACGAAAAAGGCTCGTTCACCGGCGCCATCGCGGCCCAGGCCGGCAAGTTCGAACAGGCGGACGGCGGCACCATTCTGCTCGACGAAATTTCTGAAATGCCCCTGGGTTTGCAAGCCAAGCTGCTACGCGTATTGCAGGAGCGGGAAGTGGAGCGGGTCGGCGCACGCAAGCCGATTACCCTCGATATTCGCGTGGTCGCGACCACCAACCGCGACCTGGCCGGTGAAGTGGCGGCGGGGCGGTTCCGTGAAGACCTCTATTATCGTCTGTCGGTATTTCCCCTGGCCTGGCGTCCGTTGCGCGAGCGCACCGCCGATATCCTGCCGCTGGCCAAGCGTCTGTTGGCCAAACACGTCAATAAAATGAAGCATGCGATGGCGAAGTTCTCGCCCGAGGCGCAAGCGTGCCTGATCGGTTATCCGTGGCCGGGCAACGTGCGCGAGCTGGATAACGCGGTCCAGAGGGCCTTGATTCTGCAGCAGGGCGGGTTGATCCAGCCGCAGGATTTCTGTCTCTCCGGGCCTGCGCTGTTTGCTCCATTGCCGGCGGCAGTGCCGGTTGCGCCGGTCATTCGTGAAGTCGAGATCGAGGCGGATTCGGCCGGTGCGCTGGGCGATGACCTGCGTCGCCGCGAGTTCCAGATGATCATCGACACCCTGCGTACCGAGCGCGGTCGACGCAAGGAAGCCGCCGAAAAACTCGGCATCAGCCCGCGCACCCTGCGTTACAAACTGGCGCAAATGCGCGATGCGGGCATGGATGTCGAAGGCTACCTGTTCGCCACCTGACGGGTGGCGCAAACGTTTGAAACGGCTTTTCTGAAAGCGGTGCCCACGAGCTGGCACCGTTGTTGCTAACACCTGAGTACCCGCCGAGTGAGTGTCAAAAAATTGCGGGCCGCCCAAGAGAGTAGACCATGAGCCAAGGTATTGAATTTAATCGGTTGATGATGGACATGAAGGCCATGCAAATGGACGCCATGTCGAAGCCGAAATCGATTGCCGCTGCCCCTGAAGTGGCAGGCAGCAGCTTTTCCGACATGCTCGGTCAGGCCATCAACAAAGTCAGCGATACCCAGCAGGCGTCGACTCAGTTGGCCAACGCATTTGAAATCGGCAAGAGCGGCGTCGATCTGACGGACGTGATGATTGCCTCGCAAAAAGCCAGCGTGTCGTTCCAGGCCTTGACCCAGGTGCGCAACAAGCTGGTTCAGGCTTATCAAGACATCATGCAGATGCCGGTTTAAGGACGAGATTGAGTCATGGCAGAAGCAGTCGCCGATAACGTTCCGGCCAAGGCCACCCCGATAGACGGCAAACCGCCGCTGTTCGGCCTGTCCTTTCTGGAAAACCTCTCCGAGATGACCGTGCTGCGTCAGGTGGGCCTGTTGGTCGGCCTGGCCGCGAGCGTGGCGATTGGCTTTGCCGTGGTGCTGTGGTCGCAGCAACCGGACTACCGGCCTCTGTACGGCAGCCTTGCCGGTATGGACGCCAAGCAGGTCATGGACACCTTGGCCTCCGCCGACATTCCCTACACCGTCGAACCGAATTCCGGCGCCTTGCTGGTCAAGGCCGATGACCTGTCCCGTGCGCGGCTCAAGCTCGCGGCCGCTGGTGTCACTCCCAGCGACGGCAACATCGGTTTTGAAATCCTCGACAAGGAACAGGGTCTGGGCACCAGCCAGTTCATGGAAGCGACCCGTTATCGTCGCGGTCTCGAAGGCGAACTGGCCCGCACCATCTCCAGCCTGAACAACGTCAAGGGCGCGCGCGTTCACCTGGCGATCCCGAAAAGCTCGGTGTTCGTGCGTGACGAGCGCAAGCCAAGCGCTTCGGTACTGGTCGAGCTGTACTCCGGTCGTTCGCTGGAACCAGGCCAGGTCGTTGCCATCATCAATCTGGTGGCGACCTCCGTTCCCGAGCTGAGCAAATCGCAGATCACCGTCGTCGACCAGAAGGGCAACCTGCTGTCGGATCAGGCGGAAAACTCCGAAATGACCATGGCCGGCAAGCAGTTCGACTACAGCCGCCGCATGGAAAGCATGCTCACCCAGCGCGTGCACAACATTCTGCAACCGGTACTGGGCAACGATCGCTACAAGGCTGAGGTCTCGGCCGACGTCGATTTCAGTGCCGTCGAATCGACCGCCGAGCAGTTCAACCCGGATCAACCGGCCCTGCGCAGCGAACAGTCGGTCAACGAACAACGCACCGCCAGCAATGGCCCGCAAGGTGTGCCGGGTGCCCTGAGCAACCAGCCACCGTCGCCGGCTTCGGCGCCGCAAACCACCGGTGGCGCAGCCGCTCCGGCGAGCATGGTGCAGCCAGGTCAGCCACTGGTTGATGCCAACGGTCAGCAGATCATGGACCCGGCCACCGGCCAGCCGATGCTTGCGCCGTACCCGGCGGACAAGCGTCAACAATCCACCAAGAACTTCGAACTCGACCGTTCCATCAGCCACACCAAACAGCAGCAGGGTCGCCTGAATCGCCTGTCGGTGTCGGTGGTGGTGGACGATCAGGTCAAGATCAACCCGGCCAACGGCGAAACGACTCGCGCGCCGTGGAGCGCCGACGAATTGGCGCGCTTCACTCGTCTGGTACAGGACGCCGTCGGCTTCGACGCCAGCCGTGGCGACAGCGTCAGCGTGATCAACATGCCGTTCTCCGCCGAGCGCGGCGAAGTGATCGCCGACATTCCGTTCTACTCCCAGCCATGGTTCTGGGACATCGTCAAACAAGTGCTGGGTGTGCTGTTCATCCTGGTGCTGGTGTTCGGCGTGCTGCGTCCGGTGCTCAACAACATCACCGGTGGTGGCAAAAGCAAGGAGCTGGCCGGTCTGGGCGGCGACATGGAACTCGGTGGCATGGGCGGTCTGGACGGTGAACTGTCCAACGATCGCGTCAGCCTCGGCGGCCCGACCAGCATTCTGCTGCCGAGCCCGAGCGAGGGTTATGACGCTCAGTTGAACGCAATCAAGAGTCTGGTGGCAGAAGACCCGGGTCGTGTGGCCCAGGTCGTGAAAGAGTGGATTAACGCAGATGAGTGATAACCGAGCCGCCGTCGCCAAACTGTCCCGGGTCGATAAAGCCGCGATTCTGCTGCTGTCCCTGGGTTCGACCGATGCCGCACAAGTGCTGCGCCACATGGGCCCCAAAGAGGTCCAGCGTGTAGGTGTGGCCATGGCCCAGATGGGCAACGTCCACCGTGAGCAGGTCGAGCAGGTCATGAGCGAGTTCGTCGACATCGTCGGCGATCAGACCAGCCTGGGCGTCGGCTCCGACGACTACGTGCGCAAAATGCTCACCCAGGCCCTGGGTGAAGACAAGGCCAACGGCCTGATCGACCGCATTCTGCTGGGCGGCAACACCAGCGGCCTCGACAGCCTGAAATGGATGGAGCCGCGCGCCGTTGCCGACGTGATCCGTTACGAACACCCGCAGATCCAGGCGATCGTGGTCGCGTACCTCGATCCGGATCAGGCCGGTGAAGTGCTGGGCAACTTCGACCACAAGGTGCGTCTGGACATCATCCTGCGCGTCTCGTCGTTGAACACTGTGCAGCCGGCCGCATTGAAAGAATTGAACCAGATCCTCGAGAAGCAGTTCTCCGGCAACTCGAACGCCTCGCGTACCACCCTGGGTGGCATCAAGCGGGCGGCGGACATCATGAACTTCCTCGACAGCTCGATCGAAGGCCAGCTCATGGACTCGATCCGCGAAGTCGACGAAGACCTGTCCGGTCAGATCGAAGACCTCATGTTCGTGTTCAACAACCTGGCCGATGTCGACGACCGCGGGATCCAGGCGCTGTTGCGCGAAGTGTCCTCCGATGTGCTGGTGCTGGCCCTCAAGGGTTCGGACGAAGGCGTCAAGGAGAAGATCTTCAAGAACATGTCCAAGCGTGCCGCCGAACTGCTGCGCGACGACCTCGAGGCCAAGGGCCCGGTGCGCGTCAGCGACGTGGAGACCGCGCAGAAGGAAATCCTCACCATCGCCCGCCGTATGGCCGAAGCCGGAGAAATCGTGCTCGGTGGCAAGGGCGGCGAGGAAATGATCTAAGCCCATGGACAAGCATGACGACGATGTGACGGACCTGATCCGTGCCCGGGACGTCCGCGGTTTCGATACCTGGGCCTTGCCCAGCTTCGACCCGCCGAAACCGGAGCCCGAGCCGGAACCGGAGCCTGAACCGCCGGAAATGGAAGAAGTGCCGCTGGAAGAAGTCCAGCCACTGACTCTGGAAGAACTCGAAAGCATCCGTCAGGAGGCCTACAACGAGGGCTTCGCCATCGGCGAAAAGGAAGGCTTCCACAGCGCCACCCTCAAGGTGCGCCAGGAAGCCGAAGTGGTCCTGACGGCCAAGGTCGACAGCCTTGAGCAACTGATGGGCCACCTGTTCGAGCCCATCGCCGAGCAAGACACCCAGATCGAAAAGTCGCTGGTCGACCTTGTGCAGCACATCGCCAAACAGGTGATTCAGCGCGAGCTGGCCATCGACTCGACGCAAATCGAACACGTCATGCGCGACGCCCTCAAGCTGTTGCCGCTGGGCGTGGGCAATGTGCGGCTGTACGTCAATCCACAGGATTTCGAACAGGTCAAAGCCCTGCGCGAACGTCATGAGGAAACCTGGCGCATCGTCGAGGACGAATCCCTGTTGCCGGGCGGTTGCCGGGTCGAGACCGACCACAGCCGGATCGACGCCAGCATCGAAACCCGCGTCAGCCAGGTCATGGCCAAGCTGTTCGACCAGTTGCACGAACAGGCCCTGCACCCGGCCGCGCCGGACCTGAGCCTCGACTTACCGGAAGCGCCAAAACCGGCACCGGCCGCAGAAGAGCCGCTCGCGGACGCCCCCGATGCGCCTTGAACGCACCAGCTTCGCCAAGCGCCTGAGCACCTACGCCGAGGCCACCGAAATCGCCGGTGCGCCGATCCTCGAAGGGCGCCTGCTGCGCATGGTCGGCCTGACGCTCGAAGCCGAAGGCCTGCGCGCCGCCATGGGCACCCGCTGCATGGTGATCAACGACGACACCTATCACCCGTCCCAGGTTGAAGCCGAAGTCATGGGCTTCTCCGGCAGCAAGGTGTTCCTGATGCCGGTCGGCAGTGTGGCCGGCATTGCCCCGGGCGCCCGCGTGGTGCCGCTGGCCGACACCGGTCGCCTGCCGATGGGCATGAGCATGCTTGGTCGCGTGCTGGACGGCGCCGGACGTGCGCTGGACGGCAAGGGCGGCATGAAGGCCGAAGACTGGGTGCCGATGGACGGCCCGACGATCAACCCGCTCAACCGTGACCCGATCAGCGTGCCGCTGGACGTCGGCATCCGTTGCATCAACGGTTTGTTGACGGTCGGACGTGGTCAGCGTCTGGGTCTGTTCGCCGGTACCGGTGTCGGTAAGTCGGTGTTGCTCGGCATGATGACCCGCTTCACGGAGGCCGACATCATTGTCGTCGGCCTGATCGGTGAGCGGGGTCGTGAAGTTAAGGAATTCATCGAGCACATCCTCGGTGAAGAAGGCCTCAAGCGTTCCGTGGTGGTGGCGTCGCCTGCGGACGATGCGCCGCTGATGCGTCTGCGCGCGGCGATGTACTGCACGCGGATCGCCGAGTATTTCCGCGACAAGGGCAAGAACGTCCTGTTGCTGATGGATTCGCTGACCCGTTTTGCCCAGGCCCAGCGGGAAATTGCCCTGGCCATCGGCGAGCCGCCGGCGACCAAGGGTTATCCGCCGTCGGTATTCGCCAAACTGCCGAAACTGGTGGAGCGCGCCGGTAACGCGGAGAAGGGCGGGGGTTCGATCACCGCGTTCTACACCGTGCTGTCCGAGGGCGATGACCAGCAGGACCCGATCGCCGACTCCGCACGGGGCGTGCTCGACGGCCACATCGTATTGTCCCGGCGGCTGGCCGAGGAAGGTCATTACCCGGCCATCGATATCGAAGCCTCGATCAGCCGGGTGATGCCGGCGGTGGTGTCGCCGGAACACATGCAGCGCGCGCAATACTTCAAGCAGCTGTGGTCGCGCTACCAACAGAGCCGTGACCTGATCAGCGTCGGCGCCTATGTCGCTGGCGGTGACCGCGAGACTGACCTTGCCATCAACCTGCAGCCGCAGCTGGTCAGGTATCTGCGTCAGGGCCTCAACGACAACATCAGCCTGGGTGAAAGCGAAGCGTATCTCGGCACGATTTTCGCCCCGGCGGCCGGCGGGTAACCGGTCATGGCCCTGAGTCGAGCCGCGCGTCTGGCGCCGGTGGTGGACATGGCCGAGAAGGCCGAGAAAACCGCCGTGCAACGCCTGGGTTATTTTCAGGGTCAGGTGAAAGTGGCCGAGAGCAAACTCGCCGACTTGCATGCCTTTCGTCTGGATTACTCCGAGCAGTGGATCGTGCGCGGCAGCACGGGCGTTTCCGGGCAATGGCTGCTGGGCTTTCAGGGCTTTCTGGCGCAGCTCGACACCGCTGTCGATCAGCAGCGTCAAAGCCTGCAATGGCACCAGAACAATCTGGACAAGGCCCGCGATGCCTGGCAGCAGGCATTCGCCCGGGTCGAAGGTCTGCGCAAGCTTGTACAACGTTATCTGGATGAAGCGCAGCGCGCCGAAGACAAGCGCGAACAGAAGCTGCTGGACGAGTTGTCCCAGCGTTTGCCGCGCCACGAGGCGTTTTGACGGGCAGATCTCGCACAGATCCCGACGCCATCGCGCCTTGCCCATGGCCCCTCCAAGTGCTAAACCTTGTACAAGTTCGTCAATGACAAGGAAGCCAGTACATGTCAGTCGTTACAGAAGTCTCTCCGGACAAGAAAAAACTGACGATTTCGGTCAAGGGGCGATTCGATTTCGCCAAGCATCAGGAATTTCGCCAATCCTACGAAAAAGAGCAGCCCGAATCGGTGATTGTCGACCTCAAGGAGGCGACCTATCTCGACAGTTCGGCGCTCGGCATGCTGCTTCTGCTGCGTGATCATGTGGGCGGTGACGACTCGGAAATCCGCGTGGTCAACAGCAGCTCCGACGTGAAGAAAATCCTCGCCATCTCCAACTTCGACAAACTGTTCGACATCAGTTGACGGCCATGCAGCCGCAAGAGCCGCTGACGATCCTGATTGCCGAAGACAGCGCCGCTGACCGGCTGTTGTTGTCGACCATCGTCCGTCGTCAGGGGCATGAAGTGCTGACGGCCACCCACGGTGCGGAGGCAGTCGAGGCGTTTATCCGGCAAAAGCCGCATCTGGTGCTGATGGATGCCATGATGCCGGTGATGGACGGGTTCGAAGCCGCACGCCAGATCAAGAAGCTGGCGGGTGAAAACCTGGTGCCGATCATCTTCCTCACGTCGCTGACGGAAAGTGAAGCCCTGGCCCGTTGCCTTGAGGCCGGCGGTGACGACTTTCTGGCGAAGCCTTACAACCAGGTGATCCTCGCCGCCAAAATCAAGGCGATGGATCGCTTGCGACGTTTACAGGCCACGGTTCTTCAGCAGCGTGACCTGATTGCCAAACACCACGAGTATCTGCTCAACGAACAACGGGTCGCCAAGGCCGTGTTCGACAAGGTCGCGCATTCCGGCTGCCTGAGCGCACCGAACATCCGTTACCTGCAATCACCCTATGCGCTGTTCAATGGCGACTTGCTGTTGGCCGCGTACACCCCGGCCGGCGACATGCATGTGTTACTCGGTGACTTCACCGGTCACGGTTTGCCGGCGGCGGTCGGCGCCATGCCGCTGGCCGAGGTGTTCTATGGCATGACCGCCAAGGGTTACGGTCTGGCCGAAACCCTGCGGGAAATGAACGCCAAGCTCAAGCGCATCCTGCCGGTGGACATGTTCTGTTGCGCGACGCTGTTGTGCCTGAGTTTTCAGCGACGCTCGGTGGAAGTCTGGAACGGCGGCATGCCCGACGGTTATCTGCATTGCCTCGCCACCGGGGAGCGCACACCGCTGGCGGCACGTCACCTGCCGCTGGGGGTGCTCAGCCCGCAGACCTTCGATGACCGCACCGAGGTTCATTCGATGGCGGTGGGCGATCGGGTGTTCCTGCTCTCGGACGGGGTCATCGACACCTGCGATGCCAACGATCAGCTGTTCGGTGTCGAGCGCTTGCACCAGGTGTTCGCCGCCAATCGACAGCCGGATCGGCTGTTCGAGGACATCGAGCAGGCGTTGCAGGACTTTCGCGGTGAGGCCCGTGACGATGTGAGCATGGTCGAGGTCAGCCTGCTGGAGATGGCGCAGGTCAATCCGTCGGCGCCGGTGTATTCCGACAGCGGCCAGTCCTGTCCGCTGGACTGGTCGGTGAGCTTCGAATTTCGCGGTGCCACGCTCAAGCGCTTCAACCCGTTGCCTTATCTGTTGCAGTTGCTGCTTGAGGTGCATGGCTTGCGGGCGCAGAGTGGCGCACTGTACAGCGTGCTGGCCGAGCTTTATTCCAACGCGCTGGAGCATGGCGTGCTGGGACTGGATTCGAGCCTCAAGCGCGATGCGTCGGGTTTCGCCCGTTATTACGAGCAGCGCAATGCGCGTCTCGAGGCCTTGCAGGACGGTTACGTGCGCGTGCATTTGCAGGTGCGGCCGGAAGGCGAGGGCGGTTGTCTGGTGGTGCGGGTCGAAGACAGCGGCCAGGGATTTGACGTCTCGCGCGTGATGGAGCGGCCGCTCGACGGTGTCCGTTTGTCGGGGCGCGGCGTCAGCCTGATCCGCCAATTGGCGCGTAATGCCAGCTGGTCAGACGATGGTCGCAGTGCTCGCGTGGAGTTTTTCTGGGAGGCTCTGGCATAATCCGCGCATTCTTGATCAAGGAGTGAACAAGTGGCTGATACACATGTGGACCACGAGGCGCTAAGCGCGCTGCGGGAAGTGATGGAAGACAGCTATCCGGAACTGCTGGATACCTTCCTCGCCGATTCCGAAAATCGCCTGCGCGAGTTGCAGCAGACTGCCGATGCCGACGCATTGTCTTCCGTTGCGCACAGCTTCAAGGGCAGCAGCAGCAACATGGGTGCGACCCGTCTTGCGGTGCTGTGCCAGGAGCTGGAACAGCATGCCAAAGACAAAAGCCCTTCTGAAATCATCAAACTGGTCGCCGACATCCATAGCGAATTCGCCGATGTGCGGCCCGTTTATGTCGCCGAGCGGCAGCGCTCGCTGACGCACTGATCCTGCCGCCGGGCGGTTTTGTCGGAATTCTGACGAAACTGGCCCGGCACTTGCAGTCATCTATCTCAACTGTACCTACGATCCCAGTGCAGCGGAGACCGTGCCATGCCTGCAAGCCCCAACATTCTTCTTCAGACCGCCGCACAGGCCAAGGCGCAAGCTGCCTCGGCCAAATCGTCGGCAGTGGCCGCAGAGCCCGGGGACAAGGCCTCCAGCTTCGCTCAGGTGTTCGCCGATCAAGGCCCGAACAAGCCCTCGGTGAGCGTCGACAATTCGACAAAACCTGCCCGTGACAAGGTCGCCGACAACAGCGGCAAGGAAGACCTCGGCAAGGATCAGTCTGCCGCCACGGAGCCGGCGGTTGCCGATAGCGGCAAAGCCTTGCCCGCCGACAAACCGGCGACGGCGGCAACGGACGACAAGACCGCTACTGATGATGAGACTGCCGATACCGCACCGACTCCTGTTGTCGATACGGCACCGGTGGATCCGGCGCTGGTGGCAGCGGTAGAGCCCGTCGTCACCGCGCCGGTGGTAGCCACCCCCGTTGTCGATACCGCCGCAAAACCGGAAACCGATCAACCTGCCGTGGCGGCATTGCCGGTTATGGTCAAGGATCCGGCGCCGGCCACTGATCCGGCTTTCGACCCCGAGGCGGATCCGCTGGATTCACTGCCTGCCGTGCGCATGGCCATGGAGCAGAGTGGTCACATTTCCGCTTCCAGCCAGTCCCAGCCCAAGGCCACCCCGGCCCAGGCTCAGGCTGACGGCGAATTGACCTCGGCGCAGAACTTCGCTGCCGGCATGGCCAGCATGCTCGATGTGCAGGCTGACAAGGACAGCACCAGTCAGGGCGGTGAGAAGGCGTTCAGCGGTCTGATCGATGATGGCCTGAAAGACCTGAAGACCGCCACCAGCGACACCCGGGTGGATGATTTCGCCAACCGTCTGGCGGCGCTGACCCAGGCTGCCACGCCGAAAACCGCCAACGCGGTGCCGGTGAACCAGCCGATTGCCATGCACCAGAACGGCTGGACCGAGGAAGTGGTCAACCGGGTCATGTACCTGTCGAGCAACAACCTGAAGGCGGCTGACATCCAGTTGCAACCGGCCGAGCTGGGGCGTCTGGATATCCGGGTGAACATGGTCCCGGACCAGCAGACCCAGGTGACGTTCATGAGCGCGCATCCGAGCGTGCGTGAAGCCCTCGACGGTCAGATGCACCGCCTGCGCGACATGTTCAACCAGCAAGGCATGGGGCAGGTCGATGTCAACGTGTCCGACCAGAACCGTGGCTGGCAGGGTCAAGGCCAGGAACAGGCGCAGCAGGGGCAGGGCGGTCGCACCAGCGCTGCCGGCGGTCGCCTGGATTCGGCCGAAGAAGAGCTGACGCCGGCCTCCGTGGCTGAAGCGGCGGCCACGGCTACTCACGTGATCGGCTCCAGCGCCGTCGACTACTACGCCTGATTAATCCTCCCCCGAGGGAGCGGCCCTGTCCGCTCCCTCGTCCGTTTTGCCACCGCTCACCATTTCCCTCCGACACTTCTGGCATAACACTTGCTCTTGCCTTGCCGTGCGACTGTGAAAACCCGATTAGTGACGGATTATTGGCATGGCGAAGAGCGAAGCTGCAGCAGTAAAAGACCCCGCAACCAAAGGCAAACTCAAGCTGATCATCATGATCGTGTTGGGTCTGTTGCTGGCCATCGGCACGTCCGTGGGGGCGACCTGGTTCTTCATGCACAGCGCCCAGAGCAAGCCCGAGGCGGCGGCCGAAGCGGCCCCGGTCGGTAAGCAACCGGCGATTTTCGAGCCGATGGCGCCGGCTTTCGTGGCCAACTACAACCAGAACGGCCGTCAGCGCTACATGCAGGTGAGCATCACCATGCTGGCGCGCAATCAGGCGGATCTGGAAGCGCTCAAAGTGCACATGCCGGTGATCCGCAACAACCTGGTGATGCTCTTCTCCGGTCAGGATTTCGCCACGCTGGCGACTCCGGTCGGTCAAGAGATGTTGCGCCAGAAGGCCACAGCCAGCGTCCAGGAAGTGGCGCAGAAAGAGCTGGGCAAAGTGGTGATCGAACAGTTGCTTTTCACTAATTTCGTACTGCAGTAGGAACACGACATGGCCGTGCAGGATCTGCTGTCCCAGGATGAAATCGACGCGCTGTTGCATGGCGTCGACGATGGTCTGGTACAGACCGATAACGCTGCCGAACCCGGCAGTGTCAAAAGCTACGACCTGACCAGCCAGGATCGCATCGTCCGTGGACGCATGCCGACTCTGGAAATGATCAACGAGCGTTTTGCCCGCTACACCCGCATCAGCATGTTCAACATGCTGCGCCGCTCGGCGGACGTTGCCGTCGGTGGCGTACAGGTGATGAAGTTCGGCGAATACGTGCACTCGCTGTACGTGCCGACCAGCCTCAACCTGGTCAAGATCAAACCCCTGCGCGGCACCGCGCTGTTCATCCTCGACGCCAAACTGGTGTTCAAGCTGGTGGACAACTTCTTCGGCGGCGACGGCCGTCACGCCAAGATCGAAGGGCGTGAATTCACCCCGACCGAACTGCGCGTGGTGCGCATGGTGCTGGAGCAGGCGTTCGTCGACTTGAAGGAAGCCTGGCAGGCGATCATGGAAGTCAACTTCGAGTACATCAACTCGGAAGTGAACCCGGCCATGGCCAACATCGTCGGCCCGAGCGAAGCGATCGTGGTCTCGACCTTCCACATCGAACTCGACGGCGGTGGCGGCGACCTGCACGTGACCATGCCGTACTCGATGATCGAGCCGGTGCGCGAAATGCTCGACGCCGGTTTCCAGTCGGACCTCGACGACCAGGACGAGCGCTGGGTCAACGCCCTGCGCCAGGACGTGCTCGACGTCGACGTGCCGATCGGTGCCACCGTGGCGCGCCGCCAGTTGAAACTGCGCGACATCCTGCACATGCAGCCGGGTGACGTGATTCCGGTGGAGATGCCGGAAGACATGATCATGCGCGCCAACGGCGTGCCGGCCTTCAAGGTCAAGATGGGCTCGCACAAAGGCAACCTTGCGTTGCAGGTTATCGAGCCGATCGAGCGCCGCTGAAGCGGCGCCCTCACTCCCTGATTCTTTTACCGGTTTTTTGCCCGCCGAGGACAAATGATGAACGACGATATGAACACCCAGGACGATCAGGCACTGGCCGATGAATGGGCTGCCGCCCTGGAAGAAACCGGTGAAGCCGGGCAGGCCGACATCGACGCGCTGCTGGCCGCCGATGCAGGTGCTTCGAGCTCCAACCGTCTGCCGATGGAAGAGTTCGGCAGCGTGCCGAAGAACAACGACCCAGTGACCCTCGACGGTCCTAACCTGGACGTGATTCTCGACATCCCAGTATCGATCTCGATGGAAGTGGGCAGCACCGACATCAACATTCGCAACCTGCTGCAACTCAACCAGGGTTCGGTGATCGAGCTCGATCGTCTGGCCGGCGAGCCGCTGGACGTGTTGGTCAACGGCACCCTGATCGCCCACGGTGAAGTGGTTGTGGTCAACGAAAAGTTCGGCATCCGTCTGACTGACGTGATCAGCCCGAGCGAACGCATCAAGAAGCTGCGCTGAGTGAAAAAGGTTCTGGGGGCTTTGTTCGGTCTGGCGCTGGCGTTGCCGTTCAGCGTACTCGCGGCCGAGCCGGTGGCGGCAACTGCGGCCACTGCTGCGCCGGCCGTCAACAGCGGCGTGGCGGGTCAGCTGACGCAACTGGTGCTGGGTCTGTTGCTGGTACTGGGGTTGATCTTCTTCCTCGCCTGGCTATTGCGCCGGGTGCAGCAGGCAGGTCCCGCCGGCAAGGGTCAGGTGATCGAGTTGATCGGTTCCCGCGCGCTCGGGCCGCGTGACCGTCTGATGCTGGTGCAGGTCGGCAACGAGCAGATCCTGCTCGGCCTCAGCCCTGGAACCATCACTGCGTTGCACGTGCTCAAAGAGCCGGTCGAGGTGCCGAGCACCGCCGACAAAGCGACTCCGGAATTTGCCCAGCATCTGTTGAAGATCCTCGGCAAGGATCAGAAGGATAAGAAGTAATGGGTGCGTTGCGCATCGTCTTGACCCTGGCCTTGATGTTGGCCGCGCCGCTGGCATTCGCCGCCGATCCTTTGTCGATCCCGGCGATCACACTGGGCACCAACGCCGAGGGCGCGCAGGAGTATTCGGTCAGCCTGCAGATCCTGCTGATCATGACGGCGCTGAGCTTCATTCCGGCCGCCGTCATCCTGATGACCAGTTTCACCCGGATCATCATCGTCTTCTCGATCCTGCGTCAGGCCCTGGGCTTGCAGCAGACACCGTCGAACCAGATCCTCACCGGCATGGCGCTGTTTCTGACGCTGTTCATCATGGCGCCAGTGTTCGATCGTGTGAACAACGATGCCTTGCAGCCGTACCTCGCGGAAAAGCTGACGGCCCAGCAGGCGGTGGAAAAGGCTCAAGTGCCGATCAAGGACTTCATGCTCGCCCAGACCCGCTCCAGCGATCTGGAGCTGTTCATGCGCCTGTCCAAGCGCACCGACATCGCCACTCCGGATGCTGCGCCGCTGACGATTCTGGTGCCGGCGTTCGTGACGTCTGAACTGAAGACTGCGTTCCAGATCGGCTTCATGATCTTCATCCCGTTCCTGATCATCGACCTGGTGGTCGCGAGCGTGCTGATGGCGATGGGTATGATGATGCTGTCGCCGCTGATCATTTCCCTGCCGTTCAAAATCATGCTGTTCGTGCTGGTGGATGGCTGGGCGCTGATCATCGGCACCCTGGCCAGCAGTTTCGGAGGTGTATCGCCATGACGCCAGAAGTAGCGGTCGACATCTTTCGCGAAGCCCTGTGGCTGACCACCATGATGGTGGCGATCCTGGTGGTGCCGAGTCTGTTGGTGGGCCTGCTGGTGTCGATGTTCCAGGCCGCCACCCAGATCAACGAACAGACCCTGAGCTTCCTGCCGCGTCTGCTGGTGATGCTGGTCACGCTGATCGTCGCCGGCCCGTGGCTGGTGCAGACGTTCATGGAATACATCACGCAGTTGTACAAAAACATTCCGATGGTCATCGGCTAAGCCATGCAATCGCTGCTTCAGTTGACCGATACCCAGATCAGCACCTGGGTGGCGTCGTTCATGCTGCCGATGTTTCGCGTCGCCTCGATGTTGATGGTGATGCCGGTCTTCGGAACCACGCTGGTGCCCCGGCGGATCCGTCTTTACTTCGCCTTCGCGATCACTGTGGTGATCACGCCCAACCTGCCGGCAATGCCGGCGGTCAGCCCGCTGGATCTCAGCGGTTTGCTGCTGATCGCCGAGCAGATTCTGGTCGGTGCGGTGCTGGGCTTCTCTCTGCAATTGTTCTTTCAGGCCTTCGTGGTGGCGGGGCAGATCGTCGCGATCCAGATGGGCATGGGCTTCGCGTCGATGATCGACCCTACCAACGGCGTGTCGGTGGCGGTGATCGGGCAGTTCTTCACGATGCTGGTGACCTTGCTGTTCCTGTCGATGAACGGGCACCTGGTGGTCTTCGAAGTGCTCACCGAAAGCTTCACCACGCTGCCGGTCGGCGGCGGGTTGATGACCACGCATTACTGGGAACTGGCCGGCAAACTCGGCTGGGTGCTGGGTGCCGCCTTGTTGCTGGTGCTGCCGGCGGTCACTGCGCTGCTGGTGGTCAACATCGCGTTTGGCGTGATGACCCGCGCTGCGCCACAGCTCAACATTTTCTCCATCGGCTTTCCGCTGACCCTCGTACTCGGCCTGTTCATCGTCTGGGTCGGGTTGGCGGACATTCTCAATCAGTATCAACCGCTGGCCACCGAGGCCTTGCAGTTTTTACGCGAACTGGCACAGGCGCGCTGAGTCATGGCTGAGAGCGAAAGCGGTCAGGACAAAACAGAAGACCCTACGGAGAAGCGCAAGAAGGACTCCCGGGAAAAGGGTGAGATTGCGCGCTCCAAGGAGCTCAACACCCTGGCGATCATGCTCGCCGGCTCTGCAGCGCTGCTGATTTTTGGCGGGATGCTGGCGCAGGATTTGATGGACCTGATGCGCCAGAACTTCACGCTGTCGCGCGAAGTGATCATGGACGAGCGCTCCATGGCGACGTTCCTGATGAACTCCGGATTGCAGGCATTGCTGGCGATTCAGCCGATCATGATCACCCTGTTGGTGGCGGCTTTCCTCGGGCCGATTGCGCTGGGTGGTTGGCTGTTCGCCGCTGGTTCGCTGGCACCCAAGTTCAGCCGGATGAACCCGGCGGCGGGCCTCAAGCGGATGTTCTCGATGAAGGCTGTGGTCGAGTTGCTCAAGGCCCTGGCCAAGTTTCTCATCACCTTGGGTGTGGCGCTGGTGGTGCTCAATTCGGACATCGACGACCTGCTGCGCATTGCCCATGAACCGCTGGACCGGGCGATCATTCACAGCTTGCAACTGGTGGGCTGGAGCTCGCTGTGGCTGGCGTGCGGCTTGATCATCATCGCCGCCGTCGACGTTCCTGTGCAGATCTGGGAGAGCATCAAGAAGCTCAAGATGACCAAGCAGGAAGTGCGCGACGAGCACAAGGACCAGGAAGGTCGGCCGGAGGTCAAGCAACGGATTCGCCAGGTCCAGCGCGAGATGTCGCAGCGCCGGATGATGGCGGCGATTCCGGATGCCGACGTGGTCATCACCAACCCGACCCACTACGCCGTGGCGCTCAAGTACGACGCCGAGAAGGGTGGGGCGCCGATGCTGCTGGCCAAGGGCAGCGACTTCCTGGCGCTGAAGATCCGCGAAATCGCCGTGGCCAACAACGTCATGCTCCTCGAATCGCCAGCGCTGGCGCGTTCGATCTATTACTCCACGGAGCTGGAAGAAGAAATCCCCGGCGGCCTGTACCTGGCGGTCGCCCAGGTTCTGGCCTACGTCTACCAGATCCGCCAGCACCGTGCGGGCAAGGGCAAGTTCCCGGAACCGCTCAAGGACGACCTGCCGATTCCGCCGGATCTGCGGCGCGATTCCTGATTCTGATGAAACAAAAAAACCGCCTCCGGTTGAATCCGGTGGCGGTTTTTTTATGCCTGATGATCTGTGGTGCTTGTGAGGCCGCCTTCGCGGGCAAGTCGAATCGTCGCACCGCCGCTCCCACAGGGAAATGCATTCCAAATGTGGGAGCGGGCTTGCCCGCGAAGGCGTCAGTAGCCACGGCACATCACTCAAGCCCTTACACAGGGTTCGGCGACGGCGGTAATTCCAGATTGTCCAGCACCCGATTCACTGCCAGCTCGCCGAGCATGATCAGTTGCGCAATCCCCACCAGCGTCCTGCGCTGCGAGGCGGGCATGAGGTGGGTGAAGTCATTGACGATGGTTCTGGCGGAAGCCAGGGTTTCGCAGGCATCGACCAGCAGCTCTTCGTTTTTGAAGTCCGCGGTGACGGCGTACATTCTGCGGGTTTTGCGCGGTGGCGGCGTGGAGTCGGGCGGGCAGAGATAGTGATCGAGGGCGCGGTCGGCGGCTTCGTGAAGCTTTCTGGAATCGGCGGATTCGTAGGGCGAGGCGGGATCGGTTTCGGGTGGATTGGGTGTGGGTTTGATCATGGTGAAGCTCCTATAAAGTGGAGCCGCCCGGAACTGTCGCTAAACAGTAAGGTGGCGGCTGTACGCAGGTTAGCGAACCGGTTATAGGCACCCGGCAGACCCGAGGGTCTCCCGCATACAGCCACCATAGCGGAGTTGCAGACATTGAATCTGCGACAAGGCATCGAGCGCTGGTGCACCTATTTATGATTCGAGTCGCTAAACCCGATCGCTGATTCGTCAGCGACCGACCCACAATAGGCCCCGACCCCAAAGCGCACAAGCCGGCGGATTCTGGCGTAGCTGTAGGCAACGGCGCAAGGATTCGTAGCCTCAAACGCGTGTCTGGAGGTGTCTTTTAAACGCCGGAGTTTAAGGGGCACTTGATGCCGCCGGTCTGAAAAGACCCTCCACCTGTTAGTTCTGACAGTAGACGCGTGTTGTTCCCTGGCGCCTCATAAACCCGCAATTCACGCCGTTGCCTATTCGCACTCTGCGAACGCAGTGGTTGATAACTCATTCACTGGAAATCCGAGGTAGATCATGACAAGGCGCGTTTATCGAAAACTGCCGGGCATGGAGATGGAGTTCGTTTCAGGGAAGCTGGAAAGGGACGCAGGCGAGCGGGCCATCTTCTATGAGGTGACGTTCGACCTGAAGCTGGACTTTCTCAACTTTCTGGTCATGGCCAATCAGTTCATTCCGAGTTATCTGGATAATCCCATCAATGCGATCCGGCCTGAACTGGCCGGGTTTGCGTATCACTACTCCTACAACTACTTCTTTGGCGCAGCCGGTAATATCCGCGATAACCCGTCGTTGTTCGCTCTATTTACCGACCCCAGTTATTACATGGACCAGTGGGCGAGTGATGGCGGGCCCGTAGAACAACGATATGGAAAACCCTCATTCACGGTGTTCGGCAACCAATTGCGCATCACGGCGCGGCAGTACTTTCGACTGGATGCGGGCGCGCCTCCGATCGAAATCAGTGATCTGCCATTCATGCGTTTCGAATGGGCATTGAACCTGATGGAAGGTCATGTGAAGTCCACTGATGTCGCGCCTGTCACCAGGGTGGTACTGATGTATACGGAGGAGGATGTTGTCGATGTCGGCGGTCACAACGTGTTCAGGGGCACGCGCTATCTGGATAATGCGGCCCTCTCTTTCGGTTCGATCACTTCGGAGCACATTCTGGTAGCCGGTTGACTATCGGGGTTTCTTCTCAGTGAACATCGCTGAACAGGGGCGGGCGCACGACGTGCGTGCCGCCCCTTTGTGCATTCATCAGCCCCTCTGTTTCAATCCCCCGCAAAAGTTGGAAGGCTTCTTGCAGTAGCCGCCGTGCGCCTGCTTCGGGCGTCAAAAGTTTGCTTTAAAGGAACGGGGAAAACCGGTGGATCGCTCTCAGTTAATCAACAGTGCTCGCTCGAACATTGCCGATCTCAGTCGGGGCAATCTGGGTGTGCCGCTGTTGCTGCTGGTCATGCTGGCGATGATGATGTTGCCGGTGCCGCCGTTCCTGCTCGACGTGTTCTTCACCTTCAACATTGCCCTGTCGATCGTCGTGCTTCTGGTCTGCGTGTACGCCTTGCGGCCGCTGGATTTCGCGGTGTTCCCGACGATCCTGCTGGTGGCGACGCTGTTGCGACTGGCGCTGAACGTGGCGTCGACGCGGGTGGTGATGCTCCACGGTCAGGACGGCCACGCCGCCGCCGGTAAGGTGATCCAGGCCTTCGGTGAGGTGGTGATCGGCGGTAACTACGTGGTCGGTATCGTGGTTTTCGCGATCCTGATGATCATCAACTTCGTCGTGGTAACCAAGGGTGCCGGCCGGATCTCCGAGGTGAGCGCGCGCTTCACCCTCGATGCGATGCCCGGCAAGCAAATGGCGATCGACGCCGACCTCAACGCCGGTCTGATCGATCAGGCCCAGGCCAAGGCCCGTCGTCAGGAAGTCGCCCAAGAGGCAGAGTTCTACGGTTCGATGGACGGTGCCAGCAAGTTCGTACGCGGTGACGCCATCGCCGGTTTGCTGATTCTGTTCATCAACCTGATCGGCGGCATGGCCGTCGGTATCTTCCAGCACAACATGACTTTCGCTGACGCGGGCAAGGTTTACGCCTTGCTGACCATTGGTGACGGTTTAGTGGCGCAATTGCCATCACTGTTGTTATCTACAGCTGCGGCGATCATGGTGACCCGTGCTTCCGGCTCGGAAGACATGGGCAAGCAGATCAATCGCCAGATGTTCGCCTCGCCCAAAGCGCTGGCGGTGGCTGCCGGTCTGATGGCGGTCATGGGCCTGGTGCCGGGCATGCCGCACTTCTCGTTCCTGAGCATGGCTGCCCTGGCTGCCGGTGGCGCTTACCTGTTCTGGAAGAAGCAGAACGTGGCCAAGGTCGTCGCGCTGGAAGAGGTCAAGCGTCAACAGGAGCTGCTGCCGTCGCCGGCCCGCGCCATGGAAACCAAGGAGCTGGGCTGGGACGACGTGACCCCGATCGACATGATTGGCCTGGAGGTCGGCTACCGCCTGATTCCGTTGGTGGACCGCAACCAGGGCGGGCAATTGCTGGCGCGGATCAAGGGCGTGCGCAAAAAGCTCTCGCAGGATCTGGGCTTCCTGATGCCGACCGTGCACATCCGCGACAACCTCGACCTGGCGCCAAGCGCCTATCGCCTGACCCTGATGGGCGTGATCCTGGCCGAAGCCGAGATCTACCCGGATCGCGAACTGGCGATCAACCCGGGGCAGGTCTACGGCTCGCTCAACGGCATTACCGCCAAAGATCCGGCTTTCGGCCTGGAGGCGGTGTGGATCGAAGTCAGCCAGCGCGCCCAGGCGCAATCGCTCGGTTACACCGTGGTCGATGCCAGCACCGTGGTTGCGACCCACTTGAACCAGATTCTGTACAAGCACTCCAGCGAGCTGATCGGCCACGAAGAAGTGCAGCAATTGATGCAATTGCTGGCCAAGAGCTCGCCGAAACTGGCTGAAGAGCTGGTGCCGGGCGTGGTCACGCTGTCGCAGTTGCTCAAAGTATTGCAGGCGTTGCTGGCCGAACACGTGCCGGTGCGCGATATCCGCAGCATTGCCGAAGCCATCGCCAACAATGCCGCCAAGAGTCAAGATACCGCCGCTTTGGTGGCCGCTGTGCGGGTCGGCGTATCCCGCGCCATCGTCCAAAGCATTGTAGGGACTGAGTCGGAGCTGCCAGTTATCACGCTGGAGCCAAGGTTGGAACAAATATTGCTCAATAGTCTGCAGAAGGCAGGACAAGGCTCGGAAGAGGGCGTTCTGCTGGAGCCGAGCATGGCCGAGAAGCTGCAGCGTTCGCTGATCGAAGCGGCGCAGCGCCAGGAAATGCAAGGTCAGCCGGTGATCCTGTTGGTAGCAGGCCCGGTTCGCGCGATGCTCTCGCGCTTTGGTCGCCTGGCAGTTCCCGGACTGCATGTGCTGGCCTACCAGGAAATTCCGGACAACAAGCAAGTGACCATCGTTGCGACAGTAGGGCCCAACGGCTGAGGTAGTGGTTTATGCAAGTTAAGCGTTTTTTCGCCGCCGATATGCGTCAGGCCATGAAGCTGGTTCGTGATGAGCTGGGCGCTGATGCCGCCATCATTGGCAACCGCCGCATCGCCGGCGGCGTCGAGCTGACGGCGGCGCTCGATTACAAACTGTCGGCGCTGGCCCCGCGTGTTCCGAACATGGAGCTCGAGGACGAGCTGCGCAAGACCCAGTCGCGCATCGTCACCGCACAGGCCGAACTGAGCCTGCGTGGCGAAGCCGACGGCAACACCAATCGCCAGTTGTTCGCCGGGCTGCCGTTGACGGCCGGCCTGCCGCTGACCGCTGCCGAGCCGCTGACCGAACCGACCTACGAGGCTCCGGCCCGTCCGGCACCGGCGCCTGCAGCGGTTTCCGCTGGCGTCGACCCGCGTGCTCTGGACTCGATGCGTTTCGAACTCAACAGCCTGCGCGAACTGATGGAAGTGCAACTCGGCACTCTGGCCTGGAACCAGCTGCAAGGCAGCCGTCCGGCCCAGGCCAATCTGTACCGTCGTCTGCAACGCATCGGTTTGTCCGGCCCGCTGTCCCGTGATCTGCTGTCGATGATCACCGAGATCGACGAACCGCGTCAGGCCTGGCGCATGCTGCTGGCGCACCTGGCACGGATGATTGCCGTACCGGAAGTCGAGCCGCTGGAAGAGGGTGGGGTGATTGCCATGGTCGGTCCTGCCGGCATGGGCAAAACCACCACGCTGGCCAAACTGGCCGCCCGTTACGTGCTCAAGTACGGCGCGCAGAACATCGCGCTGGTGAGCATGGACAGTTTCCGTATCGGCGCGCAGGAGCAGCTCAAGACTCTGGGCCGCATCCTTAACGTTTCGGTGACCCACGTCGATCCGGGCCAGTCCCTGGTGCAGGCGCTGGATCCACTGCTGCGCAAACGCGTGGTGCTGATCGATACCGCCGGCCTGCAAGCCAGCGATCCTGCCCTGCGCATGCAGCTGGAAAGTCTGGCCGGTCGTGGCATTCGGTCGAAAAATTATCTGGTGCTGGCAACCACCAGCCAGAAACAGGTTCTAACCGCCGCTTATCACAGTTACAAGCGTTGCGGGCTGGCCGGGTGCATCCTGACTAAACTGGATGAGACGGCCAGCCTTGGCGAAGTGCTGAGCCTGGCGATCAGTCACGAACTACCGGTCGCCTACCTGACCGATGGGCCGCGTATTCCGGATGATCTGCATCTGCCGCGCCGTCATCAACTGGTCAGCCGCGCCGTCAGTGTGCAAATGCAGGAAGAACCCAGCGAAGAAGCCATGGCTGACATGTTCGCTGATATCTACCACAGTCCGACCAAGCAGGTTGGCTGAGGTAATGAACCGTTTTTGTACCTACATCGATGGTCTGCCATGCATTGTTCCGGTTGTGAACGCGCAGCCAGTAATGTGGCCTCCGTCTATGCAAGACAAGGTAAAGAAATAACATGGGCAGCATGCATCCCGTACAGGTGATCGCGGTGACCGGCGGCAAAGGTGGCGTCGGCAAGACTAATGTGTCAGTGAACTTGTCCCTGGCGCTGGCAGAGCTTGGCCGTCGGGTCATGCTGCTGGACGCCGACCTGGGGCTGGCGAACGTCGACGTTCTGCTGGGCCTCACACCCAAACGCACCCTGGCCGACGTGATCGAAGGCCGCTGCGAGCTGCGCGACGTGCTGTTGCAAGGCCCCGGCGGAATCCGCATCGTGCCCGCCGCTTCCGGCACCCAGAGCATGGTTCACCTGAGCCCGGCCCAGCATGCCGGCCTGATTCAGGCATTCAGCGACATCGGCGACAATCTCGACGTGCTGGTGATCGACACCGCTGCGGGTATTGGTGACTCGGTAGTCAGTTTCGTTCGCGCGGCCCAGGAAGTGTTGCTGGTGGTCTGCGACGAGCCGACCTCGATCACCGACGCCTACGCGCTGATCAAACTGCTCAACCGCGATTACGGCATGAACCGCTTCCGCGTCCTGGCCAACATGGCCCAGAGCCCGCAAGAAGGTCGCAATCTGTTCGCCAAGTTGACCAAGGTCACGGATCGCTTCCTCGACGTCGCCCTACAATACGTCGGCGCGGTGCCCTACGACGAAAGCGTGCGCAAGGCGGTGCAGAAGCAGCGTGCGGTCTATGAAGCCTTCCCGCGTTCCAAGTGCGCACTGGCGTTCAAGGCGATCGCACAGAAGGTCGACACCTGGCCGCTGCCCGCCAACCCGCGCGGCCACCTCGAATTTTTCGTCGAGCGCCTCGTGCAGCAAACGGCAGGACCTGTGCTATGACCGCCAGCGGTATGAACCTTTACAAAAAGTCGGCGCGTGACGCGCAGTACGAGCTGATCGAGCGTTACGCGCCACTGGTCAAACGCATCGCCTACCACTTGCTGGCGCGATTGCCGGCCAGTGTGCAGGTTGAAGACCTGATCCAGGCCGGGATGATCGGCCTGCTCGAAGTCTCGACCAAATACGACGCCAGCAAGGGCGCCAGTTTTGAAACGTACGCGGGCATCCGGATCCGCGGTGCGATGCTCGATGAAGTCCGTAAGGGGGATTGGGCGCCACGCTCGGTTCACCGCAATACCCGTATGGTCAGCGACGCGATTCGCTCGATTGAAGCTAAAACCGGCCGTGACGCTAAAGATCACGAAGTTGCGGCCGAACTCCAATTGAGTCTCGACGATTACTACGGGATTTTGAACGACACCCTGGGCAGCCGGCTGTTCAGTTTCGACGACCTGTTGCAGGACGGCGAACACGAAGGGCTGCACGAGGATGGCGCCAGTGCTCATCTGGAGCCGTCGCGCGATCTGGAAGACGAACGTTTCCAGGCCGCGCTGGCGGACGCGATTGCCAATTTGCCGGAGCGTGAGCGACTGGTGTTGGCGCTGTACTACGACGAAGAGCTGAACCTCAAGGAGATCGGTGAAGTCCTTGGCGTCAGTGAATCGCGGGTCAGCCAGTTACACAGCCAGTGCGCGGCCCGCTTGCGGGGGCGTTTGGGGGAGTGGCGAGCGCGCTGAAGGCAGTGTGGGGACACTGCGAACGAGGCTGGTGCGGTGGTGAACGGCACCGGTCTTGCTCTGTTGTGCTCCAGACAGTCATCGAGTGTTTTGCCGGATTGATTGAAATGGCGCGTCCAGGTGCTGGGCGCGTTTAAGACTGCTTGGAGGTCGAATTGAACAAAGACATGAAAATCCTCATCGTTGATGACTTCTCAACGATGCGGCGGATCATCAAGAACCTGTTGCGTGATCTCGGGTTCACCAACACCGTTGAAGCCGACGATGGCACCACTGCCATTCCGGTGCTCAACAGCGGCAGCATCGACTTTCTGGTGACCGACTGGAACATGCCTGGCATGACCGGTATCGACCTGCTGCGCCACGTCCGTGCCGATGAAAAGCTCAAGCACCTGCCAGTGCTGATGGTGACCGCTGAAGCCAAGCGCGAGCAGATCATCGAAGCGGCCCAGGCCGGCGTGAACGGCTATGTGGTCAAACCTTTCACGGCCCAGGCGTTGAAAGAAAAAATCGAGAAGATTTTCGAACGCATCGGCTGATGAACGCGCGGGGGAGCTATGGAGCATAACGAATCTTCACAGGGCGATTTTGAGTCGACCCTGAAAAAACACGCGGTCGAACTGGTCGAGAGCCTTGAAAAAGGCAAGTTCGGCGACGCTGTGCAACTGATCCATGAGCTCAATCAGACCCGTGACCGTGGCCTGTACCAGGAAGTGGGCAAGCTCACGCGTGAACTGCACAGTGCGATCGTCAATTTCCAGATCGATCCGCACATGCCGCAGGCTGAGGAAGTGTCGCAAATCACCGACGCTACCGAGCGCCTGGGCTACGTGGTCAAACTGACCGAAGCTGCCGCCAACCGCACCATGGATCTGGTGGAAAGCGCGACCCCTGTGGTCAATGGCCTGGCTGACGAAGCCCAGGCCTTGAGCGCCGATTGGAGCCGCTTCATGCGCCGTGAGGTCGGGGCTGAAGAGTTCCGTGAACTGGCGCGCCGGGTCGACGGTTTTCTGGCACGCAGCAGCGCGGACAACCGCGCGGTGTCGAGCAATCTGAACGACATTCTGCTCGCCCAGGATTACCAGGACCTCACAGGCCAGGTGATCAAGCGCGTGACCCAATTGGTCACCGAAGTCGAAAGCAACCTGCTCAAGCTCGTGCTCATGGCCAGCCAGGTGGACCGCTTTGCGGGCATCGAACATGACCGTGCGGCGATGCTTGCTGAAAAAGATCCACAAAAACATCTCTCGCAGGGTGAAGGTCCGCAGATTCATGCCGATAAACGAGAAGACGTTGTGTCCGGTCAGGACGATGTGGACGATTTGCTATCCAGCCTTGGATTTTGAGTTTTTTTGGGTTTTTAGACCTGTAGGAGCACCCCATTAATGAGCTTCGGCGCCGATGAAGAGATCCTTCAGGATTTCCTGGTTGAGGCCGGCGAGATTCTTGAGCAACTGTCCGAACAACTGGTCGAGCTGGAAAGCCGCCCGGATGACGCAGATCTGCTCAACGCAATTTTTCGCGGTTTCCACACTGTAAAAGGGGGCGCCGGCTTCCTTCAGCTCAACGAGCTGGTGGAGTGCTGTCACATCGCCGAAAACGTGTTCGACATCCTGCGCAAGGGTGAACGACGCGTCGATGCAGAACTGATGGACGTGGTGCTCGAAGCGCTGGACGCGGTGAACAGCATGTTCAGCGAAGTCCGCGATCGCAGCCCGATCACCGCCGCCACCCCGGAACTGCTGGCCGCCCTGGCGCGTCTGGCCGAACCGCAATCGGCGGATGAAGCCCCGGCTTCGCCTGTTGCCGAGATGATCGAAGAACTGGTCGTCGAAGGCGATTCGGGTGACATCACCGATAACGAATTTGAACAGTTGCTGGACTCGCTGAACGCCGTCAAGGCCGAAGCCGAAGCCCCGGCGGCTGCCGCTGCACCTGCTTCCACCGAAGCGGCCAGCGATGAAATCACCGACGCGGAGTTCGAGTCGCTGCTCGACCAGTTGCATGGCAAAGGCCAGTTCGCGGCCGACGCTGTGGCTCCGGCCGCTGCTGCACCGGCTGCTCCGGCGGCGGGCGACAGCTCGGACATCACCGACGACGAATTCGAAGCCTTGCTCGATCAGTTGCACGGCAAGGGCAACTTTGCCGTCGATGCACTGGAATCGGCAATTGCTTCGGTTCCTGCGACGGCTGCTCCGGCAGCGGCTGCGGCCGGTAGCGATCTGATCAGCGATCACGAGTTCGAATCGCTGCTCGACGATCTGCATGGCAAAGGCAAGTTCACTGACGTCGCCACCGGTGCCGTCGTGACTGCTGGCAATGCTTCGGCTGTTGCAACACCTGCTGCGAAGGCCCCGGCCGCTGCGGCAAAACCTGCTGCAAAAGCGCCTGAGCCGAAAGCCGAACCGGCCAAACCGGCTGCCGCTGCGGCACCGGCTCCGGCCCGTGCACCGGCGACTCCACCACCGGAAAAACCGGCGAGCGAAGCCGAGACCACCGTACGTGTGGATACCGCGCGTCTCGACGAAATCATGAACATGGTCGGCGAGCTGGTGCTGGTGCGTAACCGTCTGGTGCGCCTGGGCCTGAACAGCGGCGACGAGTCGATGCAGAAGGCCGTGTCGAACCTCGACGTGGTCACCGCCGACTTGCAGACCGCCGTCATGAAGACCCGGATGCAGCCGATCAAGAAAGTCTTCGGCCGCTTCCCGCGTCTGGTTCGCGACCTGGCACGTCAGCTCAAGAAAGAGATCAACCTGGAACTGGTGGGCGAAGAGACCGACCTCGACAAGAACCTCGTCGAGGCACTGGCCGACCCGCTGGTCCACTTGGTGCGCAACGCGGTCGACCACGGTATCGAGTCGCCGGAAGAACGTGAAGCTTCGGGCAAGGCCCGTGGCGGCAAGGTGATCCTGGCGGCCGAGCAGGAAGGCGACCACATCCTGCTGTCGATCTCCGACGACGGCAAAGGCATGGACCCGAACGTCCTGCGCGCCATCGCCGTAAAACGCGGTGTGATGGACAAGGATGCCGCCGATCGCCTGAGCGACACCGAGTGCTACAACCTGATTTTCGCCCCGGGTTTCTCGACCAAGACCGAGATCTCCGACGTGTCCGGCCGCGGTGTCGGCATGGACGTGGTGAAGACCAAGATTTCCCAGCTCAACGGTTCGATCAACATCTACTCGACCAAGGGCCAGGGCTCGAAGATCGTCATCAAGGTGCCGCTGACGCTGGCGATCATGCCGACCCTGATGGTGATGCTCGGCAATCAGGCGTTCGCGTTCCCGCTGGTGAACGTCAACGAAATCTTCCACCTCGACCTGTCGACCACCAACGTGGTGGACGGCCAGGAAGTGGTGATCGTGCGGGACAAGGCGCTGCCATTGTTCTACCTCAAGCGCTGGCTGGTCAGCTCCGCCGCTCACGAAGAGCAGCGCGAAGGCCATGTGGTGATCCTTTCGGTGGGCACCCAGCGGATCGGCTTCGTCGTCGATCAACTGGTCGGCCAGGAAGAAGTGGTCATCAAGCCATTGGGCAAGATGCTCCAGGGAACTCCGGGCATGTCCGGCGCCACCATCACCGGTGACGGCCGCATTGCACTGATTCTCGATGTTCCGAGCATGCTCAAGCGTTACGCCGCACGGCGTATTTGAATCCGGGGCGGCGGGGCGACAACGTCCCGCCGCACCTAATGGAGTGTTTATGGCAGTCAAAGTCCTGGTGGTGGACGATTCGGGTTTTTTCCGCCGCCGCGTCTCGGAAATTCTTTCAGCGGATCCGAGCATCCAGGTTGTCGGCACGGCAACCAACGGTAAAGAGGCGATCGATCAGGCCCTGGCCCTCAAGCCGGACGTGATCACCATGGACTACGAGATGCCGATGATGGATGGCATCACGGCCGTGCGGCACATCATGCAGCGCTGCCCGACGCCGGTGTTGATGTTCTCCTCGCTGACGCACGAAGGCGCCCGGGTTACCCTGGATGCGCTGGATGCCGGCGCGGTGGATTTCCTGCCGAAGAATTTCGAAGACATCTCCCGCAATCCGGAGAAGGTCAAGCAACTGCTGTGCGAGAAGGTTCACAGCATCTCGCGCAGCAACCGTCGTTTCAGTGCCTACAGTGCGCCGGCACCAGCCGCTGCACCTGCACCTGCGCCGACCCCAGCGCCGGCGCCGTCGAGCTTTGGCAGTCACAGCGCTCCGGCCCGTCCGGCACCTGCGCCTGCACCGACTCGCGCGCCAGCGGCCAGTGCTTCGTCGCCGGCCCCGAAACGCAAAAACTACAAGCTCGTGGCGATTGGTACGTCGACTGGTGGCCCGGTTGCCCTGCAACGGGTTCTGACCCAGTTGCCGGCCAACTTCCCGGCGCCGATCGTGCTGATCCAGCACATGCCGGCGGCCTTCACCAAGGCCTTCGCCGAGCGTCTGGACAAGCTGTGCCGCATCAGCGTCAAGGAAGCCGAGGATGGCGACATCCTGCGTCCGGGCCTGGCGCTGCTGGCACCGGGTGGCAAGCAGATGATGATCGACGGCCGTGGCGCGGTGAAAATCCTGCCGGGCGACGAGCGTCTGAACTACAAGCCGTGCGTGGACATCACCTTCGGTTCTGCAGCCAAGTCATACAGTGACAAAGTTCTGGCGGTCGTACTGACCGGCATGGGCGCCGACGGCCGTGAAGGTGCACGCCTGCTCAAGCAGGGCGGCAGCACGGTCTGGGCTCAGGACGAAGCCAGTTGCGTGATCTACGGCATGCCGATGGCCATCGTCAAAGCTGACCTCGCCGACGCGGTGTACAGCCTGGACGATATCGGCAAGCACATCGTCGAGGCATGCGTCTGATGGATGTTCTAAGCCTTATCGGGATCATCATGGCGTTCGTCGCCATCATCGGCGGCAACTACCTGGAGGGTGGTCACCTCGGCGCGCTGGCCAACGGCCCGGCAGCGCTGATCGTGCTCGGTGGCACCATCGGTGCCGCGCTGCTGCAATCGCCGATGAGCGCGTTCAAGCGCGCCATGCAGATTCTGGCCTGGATCTTTTTCCCGCCGCGTGTGGACCTGGCCGGCGGCATCGACCGCGTGGTCAACTGGAGCCTCACCGCGCGCAAGGAAGGCCTGCTGGGCCTGGAAGGCGTGGCGGATGCCGAGCCTGATGCCTACTCGCGCAAAGGCCTGCAACTGTTGGTCGACGGCGCCGAGCCGGAAGCAATCCGCAGCATCCTCGAAGTGGATTTCTACACTCAGGAAGCCCGCGATGTCGAAGCGGCCAAAGTGTTTGAAAGCATGGGCGGCTACGCGCCGACCATCGGCATCATCGGTGCGGTAATGGGCCTGATCCACGTGATGGGCAACCTGGCCGATCCGTCGCAACTGGGCAACGGTATTGCGGTCGCGTTCGTCGCCACCATCTACGGTGTGGCCAGTGCCAACCTGATCCTGTTGCCAGTCGCTGCCAAGCTCAAGTCAATCGCGTTGCGACAGTCGCGTTATCGCGAAATGTTGTTGGAAGGGATCTTGTCGATCGCTGAAGGTGAAAACCCACGCTCCATCGAGTTGAAGCTTCAGGGCTTCATGGATTAAGGGACTAACCTCATGGCACGTCGTCGCCAGCATGAAGAGCAAGTAAACCATGAACGTTGGCTGGTTTCCTACGCCGACTTCATCACCTTGCTCTTTGCCTTTTTCGTGGTGATGTACTCCATCTCGTCGATCAACGAAGGCAAGTACAAGATCATCTCCGAAGCGCTGATCGGGGTCTTCACCGACTCCGACCGCGCGCTCAAGCCGATCCCGATCGGTGAAGAACGACCGAAGACCGTGACCCCGGCCAAGCCGCTGGTCAAGGACGCCGAACAGGTCGATGCCGGCATCGCCGGGGCCAGCGATCCGCTGAAAAGCATTGCCGATGACATCAGCGCCGCGTTCGGCGATCTGATCTCCTCGAACCAGATGACCGTGCGTGGCAACGAGTTGTGGGTCGAGATCGAACTCAACTCCAGCCTGCTGTTCGGCAGCGGTGATGCGATGCCGAGCGACATCGCGTTCAACATCATCGACAAGGTCGCGGCGATCCTCAAACCGTTCGACAACCCGATCCACGTCGAAGGTTTCACCGACGATCAACCGATCCGCACGGCGCAGTACCCGACCAACTGGGAACTGTCCTCGGCGCGTTCGGCGAGCATCGTGCGCATGCTGGCGATGCAGGGTGTAAACCCTGGCCGGATGGCCTCGGTGGGCTACGGCGAATTCCAGCCGGTGGCCAACAACGCCACCGCCGAAGGCCGGGCGAAGAACCGTCGTGTGGTGCTGGTGGTGTCGCGCAATCTCGATGTGCGTCGCAGCCTGACCGGCACCGGAACCGCCCATGCGCAACCGGACGCCGCGTTGAAGCGTGCTGGCACACAAACTGCACCGACCCCGGTCAAGACGCCGGGACGCGAGAGTGCCGTCAATTCTCCGTCGCCCGCATTAATACGCTGAACCATGTCTCGGCCGAGTATCCCGGCCGGGAGGAACGATCTGAATGAGAGTCTGGGCAGTCGCCAATCAAAAGGGTGGTGTTGGTAAAACCACTTCTTCCATCGCTTTAGCCGGTTTGCTGGCAGAGGCGGGCAAGCGCGTGGTCGTGGTCGATCTCGACCCGCACGGCTCGATGACCAGCTATTTCGGTTACGACCCCGACAGCCTGGAACACAGCAACTACGACCTGTTTCTGCACAAGGGCAGCGTGCCGCAAGGCCTGCCGGGCCAACTGCTGTTGTCGACCAGCGACGAACGCATTTCCCTGTTGCCGTCGAGCACTGCGCTGGCCACCCTCGAGCGCCAGTCGCCGGGGCAAAGTGGGCTGGGCCTGGTGATCGCCAAGAGTCTGGCGCAGCTGTGGCAGGACTTCGATTACGCGATCATCGACAGCCCGCCGTTGCTCGGCGTGCTGATGGTCAACGCCCTGGCAGCCAGTCAACAACTGGTGATCCCGGTGCAGACCGAGCACCTGGCCGTCAAAGGCCTGGAGCGTATGGTCAACACCCTCGCGATGATCAACCGCTCGCGCAAACAGGCGCTGCCGTTCAGCATCGTGCCGACCCTGTTCGACCGCCGTACCCAGGCGTCGATGGGCACCTTGCGCGTGCTGCGCGACAAATTCCCCGACGAGATCTGGCAGGGTTACATCCCGGTCGATACCCGTCTGCGCGACGCCAGTCGTGCCGGTGTCACCCCTTCGCAGTTCGACGGCAAGAGCCGTGGCGTGCTGGCTTACCGCGCGCTGCTCAAGCATCTGCTGGCGCAGCAACTCGTTCCGCAGGTGGCTTGAGCATGAATCGGCCGATCAAGCTGACGTCGAAGCCGCAACTGGCGCTGCAGTCCTATCTGGACGGCTTGCTGCAGGAAGTGCCGGACGAGGTCGAGCAGGAAATCGCAGCGCCGGTCGAGGTGGTCGAGACCGCTGCGGCGCTCGATGAATTCCAGGCCGCCGTGCTTGAAGAGCAGGCCCGGGATGCGCAAAAAGCCGCTAGGCCGGTCGCCCCGGTTGCAGCGCCTGCCGCCGTGGTAGCGAAGGCACCTGCGACGTTGATCAAAGAGCCTGAGCCGGTGCGCGTGGTCTCGACCCTCGCACCGCTGCTGCAAACCCAGCTTCTGCAAACGCCTCCGGTTCCGGTAGTTCCAGAGCCAGAACCTGAAGCACCTGCGCCAGCTCCGGTCGAGCCGACCCTGGTTGCGCCGCTGGTCGAAGTGCATCTGCCGCCCAGCAATACGCCGCCACCGGTGGAAACCGATGGCCGTCCGGCCTGGGCTTCGGAAGCGTTCGAATGCCTGTTGTTCGACGTGGCCGGGCTGACGCTGGCGGTGCCTCTGGTATGCCTCGGTTCGATCTATTCACTGGCCGGCCATGAGCTGACGCCGCTGTTCGGTCAGCCGGAATGGTTCCTCGGCATTCTGCCGAGCCAGGCCGGCAACCTGAAGGTGCTGGACACCGCACGCTGGGTCATGCCGGATCGCTACCGCGATGACTTCCGTCAGGGCCTGCAATACGTGATTTCGGTGCAGGGTTACGAGTGGGGCCTGGCAGTGCATCAGGTCAGTCGCTCGTTGCGTCTGGACCCGAATGAAATCAAATGGAGAAGTCACCGGGGTCAGCGGCCATGGCTCGCCGGCACGGTGATTGAACACATGTGCGCCTTGCTCGATGTTTCCGCTCTGGCCGAGTTGATCGCCAGCGGTGGGGCAAAGCACATGTCCGGCAGTAAGCCGAACCACAAACCGACATAACACTTACATAACAGACATGTACCGGCATTCACCGCCGGCACACGAGACACACACCGCCATTGCGGTATTTCGAGGGGCTAGGGTATGAACGACAAGGCTACGGCGGCAAAGGGTTCCGAAGATCCGATCCTGCAATGGGTGACCTTCAAGCTGGACAACGAAACCTACGGCATCAACGTGATGCGCGTTCAGGAAGTCCTGCGCTACACCGAGATCGCTCCGGTTCCGGGTGCGCCAAGCTACGTGCTGGGCATCATCAACCTGCGCGGCAACGTGGTGACCGTGATCGATACCCGTCAGCGCTTCGGCCTGATGAGCGGTGAGATCAGCGACAACACCCGTATCGTCATCATCGAAGCCGACAAGCAGGTTGTGGGCATCATGGTCGACAGCGTGGCTGAAGTGGTTTACCTGCGTCAGTCGGAAATCGAGACCGCACCGAACGTCGGTAACGAAGAGTCGGCCAAGTTCATCCAGGGCGTGTGCAACAAGAACAACGAGTTGCTGATCCTGGTCGAGCTGGACAAGATGATGAGCGAAGAAGAATGGTCGGAACTGGAGAACATCTGATTGATTCTCGAGGTAGCGGTCATTGTCCTGTTCCTGTTCTGGGCAGGCACGCTGGCGATGTTTCTGGCGTACATCAAGGCGCAGCGCGTAATCGCTGCGCAACAGGCCCAGGGCGATGCGCTGCGTGATCAGCGCATCAAGGACCTGGCCAAGCGTGTCGACGATTACCAGAACGGCAACGTGCGCATGGGCGAAGCCCTGCACGAGCTGCGCTCGGTGGTCGGTCCGATCCCGGACAAACTCGCCCAGCTCGAACAGCGCGATCCTTCCAGCCTGTCGTTCGCCCAAGCGGCGAAACTGGTCGGGATGGGCGCAAGCGTCGATGAGCTGACCCAGTCCTGCGGGTTGACCCAGGCTGAGGCGGAGTTGATGCGCAAGTTGCACAAGAACTAGTTGTCACACCGGGATCGTTCCCACGTCGAGGCGTCGAACCGTCTGCGTGGGAATGCATCTTGGGACGCTCCGCGTTCCGCGTGTGATGGGTGACGCAGAGCGTCACGGGCGGGTGTTCCCACGCAGAGCGTGGGAACAATCAGCGAAAAAAAACGCAGTCATCGATGACTGCGTTTTTTTTTGCCTTCAGTAATCGTCGCCGCGTTCGGTGACGTCTTTCTCGACCATCGGTGTATTCGGGTTGTGTCCCGCCGGGAACTTGCCCTTGAGGTTCCAGGCAAACGCGATGATCTCGGCGATCGTGCGGTACAGCTCTTCAGGGATGCTGTCGCCCAATTCCATCCGCGCCAGCAACTTCACCAGCTCGGCGTTTTCGTAGATCGGCACTTCACAGTCGCGGGCGATCCGCAGGATTTCTTCGGCCAGTGCTTCGTCGCCTTTGGCGGTGAGGGTCGGGGCGTGGCTGCCGTCGTATTTGAGGGCGATGGCCTGGCGTGGAGTGGTGGTGTCATTCATGCGGTTTCGTCGACCCAGCGGTGTTCGAGGCGGGTTTGGATGCCTTGCGGCGGGGTGCCGAGGTGGCAGTCGATGTCGCCGACGTTCAGCCCGGAATCCAGCAGGCGCTGGCGCAGGGCGGTCAGGTTGCTTTCGATCAGGCTCGCGGTGTACGGCCGCTCGGCCCACAACTGGCTGGACAGGCTGCCGCTGATCAATTGCGCCTGAATCTGCATCGGCCCCAGCGGTTCCATGTCGAACGCCAGATCGACGCGCCACAGTTGTTGTTTCGGTTCGCGCTCATCGCGGCGCTGCTCGTTGGCTTCCTGTTTCTCCGGTGCTTCTTCGCGCTGGAACTTGACCTGCAACGGCACGATGTCTTGCATGTTGCGCATCGGGATTTCCAGTTGCCAGGTGCTGAGCAGGCGGCCGTCGTCGGTCACGCCGGTCTGTTCCAGACTCGACAGTTGATGACTTTGCAGGCGCGACACGGCAGCTGCGGCGAGGCGCAGCAAATGCTCCAGATCGGCTTCGCCCTCCAGACTTTGCAACAACCGGTCGGGCAGCGGAAAACTGCTCGGCACCGGTTTCGCGCTGACCTGGCCGAGCATGCCGAGGGCGTTACGCACGAAGCTCGGCAGCGCCTGGGCCAGCGTGTTCGCGGCGATGATCGCGTTCAGATTGGTGTTGCCGGGCAGGCCGGGAGTGATTTGGGCGATCAGCTTGAGCAGATCGGCTTTCATGTCCGGGGCCAGCGTCGGGTTCTGTCCGGTCAGCAGTTTGGTTTCGAGGAACACGCCGCTGTTGGCCAGCGCCTGGGCCAGACCTTTTGGGGTGCTCAGTTGCTGCACGTCCGGCAGGTTGGCGAGCAGTTTGTCCACGGCGGCGCGCAAATCCTGGGACGTCTGATCGGTGGCGGGGGGCAGGCTCTGGAGCATTTTCAGCAAGCCGTCGAGCGAGCCCTGACGGCTTTGCTGACTGACCAATTGCTGGCTGACCGCCAGTTGTTCCTGGCGATTGCTCAGCGGCAGGAACTTCAAGGTCTGCGAGTCCTGCACCAGCGCCGACAGCAAGGTGCCGATGCGCAACGGTTGCGGGCTGTCGATGCTCAGGGTGGTGCCGCTCAGCGCGGTGTTGAGCAGGCTGACCATCGAGCGGTACACCGTCGGTTGCCCCGGCACCTGCGGCAAGACCTGAGCCGTCAGCACCTTGCCTTGCAGCAGCGTGCCGACCGGCAGTTGTGCGGTGTCGATGCGGGTGAGGGTGGCGACGCTGCTGGCGATGGCCTGTTGCACGGTGATCGCCAGATTGCCCGCCGACGGCTGGGTGATCGCCAGGCTGGTGCCTTGAGGCAGCGGCAGATTGCTGGTCGCTTGCACGGTGGTCTGACGGCCGCTGTCCAGCGTCACCTTGAGCAGCAACTGAAAGGTCTGATCCGCCTGCTTGAGCGACAACACCTCAGCCTTGGCGCTCTGGCCGGCGGCAATCAGCCCGTCGACCGGCGTCAGCAACTTCAGCAGCTCACCCACCTGCGGGCGAACGGTCGCCGGGGTGGTGGGCGGGAGCGGGAGGATGTTCATTTCGCCTGTCATACGCGGACACAACCTGAGGAAAATGCACTCTGGAGAGAGGATGGCGACATGTATAATGCCGCCCGTCCTTCCATTCGTTCAAAAAACATAGCAATTGTTTGACGCAGCTCTCTGGATTGAGCCGTCATTGCATTTATGCTGCAACTCTTTAACGGCCGCGCCAGAGCCGACTTGAACCGTATAAGGCCGTGAACCCTTGACCAGTCCTGTCCTGCAAACCGTTGCCCTCGCGTGTGAACGTGATCTCAGACTGCTCTTCGACAATCTCGAATTGAGACTGGCCAGTGGCGATATGGTGCAGATCAGCGGCCCCAACGGCAGCGGCAAGACCAGCCTGTTGCGTTTGCTGGCCGGTCTGATGCAGCCGACCGACGGTCAAGTGCTGCTCAACGGCAAGCCGCTGGGCGAGCAACGCAGCGAGCTGGCGCGCAACCTGCTATGGATCGGTCATGCCGCCGGGATCAAGGATCTGCTCACGCCGGAAGAAAACCTCGCCTGGCTCTGCGCCCTGCATCAACCCGCCGAACGCGACGCGATCTGGCAGGCGCTGGCGGCGGTTGGATTGCGCGGTTTCGAGGATGTTCCCTGCCACAGTCTGTCCGCCGGCCAGCAGCGCCGCGTGGCACTGGCGCGGTTGTATCTGGACAGCCCGCCGTTGTGGATTCTCGACGAACCGTTCACCGCGCTGGACAAGCAGGGCGTGGCACAGCTTGAAGAGCACCTGGCCGGGCACTGCGAACGGGGAGGGCTGGTGGTGCTCACCACGCACCACACGCTGAGCCGTATGCCGGCCGGTTATCGCGACATCGATCTGGGGAATTGGGCGGTATGAGTGTGTTCGGCCTGCTGGTTGCCCGTGAATCCCGACTGCTGTTCCGCCGCCCGGCGGAGCTGGCCAATCCACTGATTTTCTTCGCCATCGTCATCGCGCTGTTCCCGCTGGCCGTCGGACCGGAAACTCAAGTATTGCAAAACTTGTCCCCGGGGTTAGTCTGGGTGGCGGCACTTTTGTCGGTCCTGCTCTCGCTGGACGGGCTTTTCCGCAGTGATTTCGAAGATGGCTCCCTTGAACAGTGGGTCCTTTCGCCGCACCCCCTGCCACTTCTGGTATTGGCCAAGGTGCTGGCACACTGGCTTTTTTCCGGGCTGGCACTGGTTTTGCTCTCGCCGTTACTGGCGTTGATGCTCGGGTTGCCGGCTGCGTGTCTGCCGGTTTTGCTGCTTTCGTTGCTGCTGGGAACACCGGTGCTGAGCCTGCTCGGCGCGGTGGGCGCGGCGCTGACGGTCGGTCTGAAACGCGGTGGCCTATTGCTGGCGCTGCTGATTCTGCCGTTGTACATCCCGGTGTTGATCCTGGGCAGTGGCGCCTTGCAGGCGGCGTTGCAGGGCATGCCGGCGATTGGTTATCTGTTGTGGCTTGGTAGCCTGACCGCCCTGGCAATAACCCTGACACCCTTTGCAATAGCTGCTGGCCTGAAGATCAGCGTCGGCGAATAATGAGGTCTGGTTAAAATTTAACCAGCAAAGACCCTGAGACTGCTCACACCGATGAGCGGCACCCGTGATGGAAACAGTATGAACTGGACCTGGTTTCACAAGCTCGGCTCGCCCAAGTGGTTCTACGGCATCAGCAGCAAGTTCCTGCCGTGGTTGAGCATCGCAGCGTTGTTGCTGATCTCCGTTGGCGTCATCTGGGGCCTGGCCTTCGCGCCGCCGGACTATCAGCAAGGCAACAGCTTTCGCATCATCTATATCCACGTACCCGCCGCGATGCTCGCTCAGTCGATCTACGTGATGCTGGCGGTGTGCGGTGTGGTCGGGCTGGTGTGGAAGATGAAACTGGCCGACGTCGCCCTGCAATGCGCCGCACCTATCGGCGCGTGGATGACCGCCGTGGCGCTGGTTACCGGGGCGATCTGGGGCAAGCCGACCTGGGGTTCGTGGTGGGTCTGGGACGCGCGGCTGACCTCGATGCTGATTCTGCTGTTCCTGTATTTCGGCGTCATTGCCCTGGGCAACGCCATCAGCAATCGCGACAGCGCCGCCAAGGCCTGCGCGGTGCTGGCCATCGTCGGCGTAATCAACATTCCGATCATCAAATACTCGGTGGAGTGGTGGAACACCCTGCACCAGGGCGCGACCTTCACCCTCACCGAAAAACCGGCGATGCCCGTTGAAATGTGGCTGCCGCTGCTGCTGACGGTGCTGGGTTTCTACTGTTTCTTCGGCGCTGTGCTGTTGCTGCGCATGCGCCTTGAAGTGCTCAAGCGCGAATCCCGCGCCAGTTGGGTGAAAGAAGAAGTGCAGAACAGCCTGGAGGCCGCTCGATGAGTTTCGCGTCATTCGGCGACTTCCTCGCCATGGGCCATCACGGCCTGTATGTCTGGTCGGCCTACGGCATCTGTCTGGCGGTACTGATCCTCAACGTGGCGGCGCCGATTGCGGCCCGCAAGCGTTATCTGCAACAAGAGGCGCGTCGTCTGCGCCGGGAGAACGGCAAGTGAATCCGCTGCGTAAAAAGCGTCTGATCATCATCCTGGCAATTCTGGTCGGGGTCGGCGCTGCCGTCGGCCTGGCCCTGAGCGCCCTGCAGCAGAACATCAACCTGTTTTACACCCCGACCCAGATCGCCAACGGCGAAGCGCCGCAGGACACCCGCATCCGCGCCGGCGGCATGGTCGAGAAGGGCTCGCTGCAACGCTCCACGGATTCGCTGGACGTCAAATTCGTGGTCACCGATTTCAACAAGTCCGTGACCATCACCTATCGCGGCATCCTGCCGGACCTGTTCCGTGAAGGGCAGGGCATCGTCGCGCTCGGCAAGCTCAACGCCGACGGCGTGGTCGTCGCCGATGAAGTGCTGGCCAAGCACGACGAGAAATACATGCCGCCAGAAGTGACCAAAGCCCTGAAGGACAGCGGTCAATCCGCGCCAACCCCTGCGAAGGAGGGTTGATCGATGACATCCATCATATTCATTCCCGAGCTCGGCCATCTGGCCATGATCCTCGCGCTGTGTTTCGCGCTGGTGCAGGCCGTGGTGCCGTTGCTCGGTGCCTGGCGCGGCGATCGTCTGTGGATGGGCCTGGCCCAGCCGGCAGCGTGGGGGCAGTTCGCATTCCTGCTGTTCGCGTTCGGTTGCCTGACCTATGCGTTCATGACCGACGACTTCTCCGTGGCTTACGTCGCGATGAACTCCAACAGCGCGCTGCCGTGGTACTACAAGTTCAGCGCGGTGTGGGGCGCCCACGAAGGGTCGCTGCTGCTGTGGGCGTTGATCCTCGGCGGCTGGACCTTCGCGGTGTCGGTGTTCTCGCGGCAACTGCCGCAAGTGATGCTCGCTCGCGTGCTGGCGGTGATGGGCATGATCAGCACTGGTTTTCTGCTGTTCCTGATTCTGACCTCGAACCCGTTTTCGCGGATCCTGCCGCAGATCCCGGCCGACGGTCGTGACCTCAACCCATTGCTGCAGGACATCGGCTTGATCGTGCATCCGCCGATGCTCTACATGGGCTACGTCGGTTTCTCCGTGGCGTTTGCTTTCGCCATCGCCGCATTGCTCGGCGGTCGTCTCGATGCCGCGTGGGCACGCTGGTCGCGTCCGTGGACCATCGTTGCGTGGGCCTTCCTCGGCATCGGCATCACCCTCGGTTCGTGGTGGGCCTATTACGAACTCGGCTGGGGCGGCTGGTGGTTCTGGGACCCGGTGGAAAACGCCTCGTTCATGCCATGGCTGGTGGGCACGGCGCTGATTCACTCGCTGGCGGTCACCGAGAAACGCGGCGTGTTCAAGAGCTGGACGGTGTTGCTGGCAATTGCCGCGTTCTCCCTGAGCCTGCTCGGCACCTTCCTCGTGCGTTCCGGCGTGCTGACCTCGGTGCACGCGTTTGCCTCGGATCCTGAGCGCGGCGTGTTTATCCTGATCTTCCTGCTGTTTGTCGTCGGTGGTTCGCTGACCCTGTTCGCGCTGCGTGCGCCAGTGGTCAAGAGCCAGGTCGGCTTCAACCTGTGGTCACGGGAAACCCTGCTGCTGGGCAACAACCTGGTGCTGGTGGTGGCCGCGTCGATGATCCTGCTCGGCACCCTGTATCCGTTGATTCTTGATGCGATCAGCGGCGCCAAGCTGTCGGTCGGCCCGCCGTACTTCAACGCGCTGTTCATTCCGTTGATGGCGCTGTTGATGCTGGTGATGGCGGTCGGTGTGATCGTGCGCTGGAAAGACACCCCGGTGAAATGGCTGGCCAGCATGCTCACTCCGGTGCTGCTGGGCAGTGTTGCGCTGGCGGTGGTGGCCGGCGTCGCTTACGGCGATTTCAACTGGGCGGTGATCGCGACGTTCCTGCTCGCGGCCTGGGTGTTGCTGGCCGGTGTGCGCGACATCTTCGACAAGACTCGTCACAAAGGCCTGATCAAAGGCCTGCCGACCCTGACCCGCAGCTACTGGGGCATGCAGATCGCGCACTTGGGCATCGCCGTCTGCGCGCTGGGCGTGGTGTTGTCGAGCCAGAACAGTGCCGAGCGTGACCTGCGCCTGGCGCCGGGCGAGTCGATGGACCTGGCCGGTTATCAGTTCGTGTTCGAGGGTGCCAAACACTTCGAAGGCCCTAACTTCACCTCCGACAAGGGCACCGTTCGGGTGATCCGCAACGGTCAGGAAGTCAGCGTGCTGCACCCGGAAAAACGCCTGTACACCGTGCAGAACTCGGTGATGACCGAGGCCGGGATCGACGCCGGTTTCACCCGCGACCTCTACGTCGCCTTGGGCGAACCGCTGGGCGATGGCGCCTGGGCGGTGCGGGTGCATGTGAAACCGTTCGTGCGCTGGATCTGGTTCGGCGGTCTGCTGACCGGTTTCGGTGGTCTGCTGGCGGCGCTGGATCGGCGTTATCGAGTCAAGGTCAAAGCCCGCGTGCGTGAAGCGCTGGGCATGGAAGGAGCCGCTGCATGAGACGTTGGTTGATGCTGGTGCCATTGGCGATTTTCCTGCTGGTGGCCGTATTCCTTTATCGCGGTCTGTATCTGGATCCGGCGGAGCTGCCGTCGGCGATGATCAACAAGCCGTTCCCGGAGTTTTCCCTGCCGGCGGTGCAGAGCGACAAGACCTTGACCCGCGCTGACATTCTCGGCAAACCGGCACTGGTCAACGTCTGGGGCACCTGGTGCATTTCCTGCCGGGTCGAGCACCCGGTGCTGAACAAACTCGCCGAGCGCGGCGTGGTGATCTACGGCATCAACTACAAGGACACCAACGCCGATGCGTTGAAGTGGCTGGCCGAATTCCACAACCCTTATCAACTGGACATCCGCGACGACGAAGGCTCGCTGGGCCTGAACCTCGGTGTCTACGGTGCGCCGGAAACCTTCTTCATCGACGCCAAGGGCATCATCCGCGACAAGTACGTCGGGGTGATCGACGAGCAGGTCTGGCGGGAAAAACTGGCGGCCAAGTATCAGGCTCTGGTCGATGAGGCCAAGCCATGAAGCGCTTCTTAGCCGCCATGGTGCTGGGCTTGAGCCTGGCCGGTGTGGCCCACGCCGCTATCGATACCTACGAGTTTGCCAAAGAGGGCGATCGCGAGCGCTTCCGCGAACTGACCAAGGAACTGCGCTGCCCCAAGTGCCAGAACCAGGACATCGCCGATTCCAATGCGCCGATTGCCGCCGACCTGCGCAAAGAGATTTTTCGCATGCTCGGCGAGGGCAAGGACAATCAGCAGATCATCGACTTCATGGTCGACCGCTACGGTGATTTCGTCCGCTACAAACCGGCGCTCAATGCCAAGACCGCTCTGCTGTGGTTCGGCCCGGCCGGATTGTTGCTCGGCGGTTTTGTTGTCATCGCCGTGATCGTCCGCCGCCGTCGCGGACAACGCGCCGAGACTCCGCAATCGCTGTCCCCTGAAGAACGTCAGCGCCTCGACCAACTGTTGGATAAAAACCAAGAATGATTGATTTCTGGCTTGCCGCAGGGCTGTTGCTTCTGGTCGCCCTGAGTTTTCTGTTGATCCCCGTCCTGCGTGAACGTCGCGTCCAGCGTGAAGAGGATCGAACCGCTCTCAACGTCGCGCTGTATCAGGAACGCGTCGCCGAACTGCAATCGCAGCAGGCCGAAGGCGTGCTCGATGCCGCGCAAATGGACAGCGGTCGTGCCGAAGCAGCCCGTGAGTTGCTGGCCGACACCGAAGGTGTGGCGCCGGCGCGGGTGTCGCGTTTGGGTAAACCACTGCCATTGCTGGCAGCCGTGCTGGTGCCGGTGTTGGGCCTCGGTCTGTACCTGCACTTTGGCGCGAGCGACAAGGTCGAACTGACCCGCGAGTTCGCCCAGGCGCCGCAGTCGATGGAGGAGATGACCCAGCGTCTGGAGCGCGCAGTCGCTGCGCAACCGGATTCCGCCGAAGGCGTGTATTTCCTCGGTCGCACCTACATGGCCCAGGATCGTCCAGCAGACGCGGCGAAGATGTTCGAGCGTGCCGTCAATCTCGCCGGTCGTCAGCCGGAACTGCTCGGTCAGTGGGCGCAGGCCCAGTACTTTGCCGACAACAAAAAATGGTCGGACAAGGTTCAGGCCCTGACCGATGAAGCACTGAAAGCCGATCCGAAGGAAGTCACCAGCCTCGGCTTGTTGGGCATCGCCGCGTTCGAAGGCGAGCGTTATCAGGAAGCCATCGACTACTGGAACCGTCTGCTGGCGCAACTGCCGCCACAGGACAAATCCCGCGAGGCCCTGCAGGGCGGCATCACCCGCGCCACCGAGAAACTGCAAGCCAGCGGCGGCAAGGTCGCCCAGGCACCGGCGGCGAAAGCGGCGGCGTTGTTGAAAGTGCGTGTGGATCTGGCCAGCGAGCTCAAAGCCAAGGTGCAACCGGGTGACAGCGTGTTCATTTTTGCCCGCGCTACCTCGGGCCCACCGGCACCGCTGGCAGCCAAGCGCCTGACCGTCGCCGATCTGCCGGTGACCGTCGAACTGGGCGATGCCGACGCGATGATGCCGCAATTGAAACTGTCGAACTTCCCCGAAGTCCAACTGGTTGCGCGTATCTCCCGTGCCGGTCAAGCGACCGCCGGGGAGTGGGTCGGTCGCAGCGGGCCTCTGGCCAGCAGCACCACCGCGCCGCAGACACTGACCATCGACAGCCCGGACAAATAGCCGGAACCAACAGGAAAGCACCGCCATGAACGCCATCGCCCGAATCACAGTCCTCACACTGGCCCTGGGCTTGAGCGCATGTGCGGTGCAACGACCGGAGCCGACCACACGGCTGCCGCCGATCCCGCCGTCACAACCCAGCCCGACCCCGTCGACCAGCCCGGCGCCGAGCAAACCGGGCATCCCGGCCAAACCCGCCAAACCGGTCCCGCGCACCTCCGCCAGCTTTGCCCCGCCACCGGGCGGCAACAGCCACTGGGACCAGAAACTGGGCGTGTACGTGCTCGACAACCAGACCAACACCTTCTACCGCCAGCGCACCTACTACCGCTGGAACAACGGCTGGAGCCGCTCGATCAGCCCCAGCGGCCCGTGGGAAGAAACCAACATCCACGGCGTACCGGCGGGACTGGGCAAGCAGTTCGGGCAGTAATGAAAAACGGCGATCTTTGGATCGCCGTTTTGCTGTGTGGGGTGGTGAGTTTTTAAAGGATCGCGTGATAACTGCTGAGTGCCTGGACCGATTTAATCAGGCCTTGTCGTTGCAGTAGATCCGTACAAAGCAGTAAAAGAGGAATGCCTCACTCGTATCCTGTCCTTAACGCCTGAGCTTGCTCTGCGAGAAGCGCCATTGCCTGCTCGCTGGCGGTGTTGCGCCGGGTCTTATAGTCCATCAGATCGGCAAAACGCACACGTCGGTGCTTGCCTGTTTTGTGGTAGGACAACTCGCCGCTTTCCAGCAGTTTTATGAGGTGTGGACGTGAGACGTTGAGGAGGTCGGCGGCTTCCTGGGTCGTCAATTCGGCATGCACCGGTACGACCTGCACCGCGTTGCCGGCTGCCAGTTCCGCCAGAATGTCGATCAGCAAGCGCAGGGCCGAGGTGGGCAGTTCGACGCGATGAGCTTCGTTCTGCTCGTCGAAAATCTGGATGTGCTGAGTCTCGAAATGGGTCGCGAGGTATGCCGCCAGGGCACGCTGCCCTTCAATGGCGGCTTTTACTTCGCGTTCTACGGGGAGGCTGATGGAGGGATGAATAACGGTCGACATGGCGAGTCCGGCTTTGGAAATGAGGAATGCCGGAACGTTATTCGAAATAAGCGAAAATCGCAATAAACGAAACGAGTTTGGGTTTTATGGTTTTTTCGTCAACAACCCCTGCACATATTCAACGAACGCCCGCGCCTTGACACTGGCCAGCCTGCCCGTCGGAAACACCGCCGACAGGTAGTCAAAACATCCTGCAAAACAACCAACGTTGTGTCACAGGCTTCCGCAGACTACTAAAGGTATCTCTAGAGTTACTTTAATGGGCGAGGCAATTTCACAATGCAATACCCAATCTGCATCGAGTGGGGTGACGAGAACACCGCCATCGGGATTCAGATCCCCGATATTCCCGGCGCGGTAACGGCCGGGGATACGTTTGAGGATGCCTACAACGCGGCTGTCGAGATTGCCCACATCATGCTGCAGGAGATCGCGGCGGATGGTGATTCGATTCCGATGCCGACTTCTGCGGCTGCACATCGCAACAACCCGGAGTTCGCGGACATGGGTTGGGGCATGCTCGAGCTGGACATCTCGCCGTACATGGGCAAGACCGAAAAGGTCAATGTGACGTTGCCCGGCTATGTCATCCGGCGGATCGACCGCTACGTGCGTGAGCACAACGTCAAAAGCCGTTCATCTTTCCTGGCGGATGCCGCCATGGAAAAACTGGTCCGGCATTGAGCATCAAGCACTGTCGGATCAGCGATCCGGCAGTGCTTTTCAGATTTTAGGCCGTTGCCAGAACAGGCTTCTGCGAAGCACTCAAAAACCGCACCAGCGCCAGCAGCGGGAACGCGCTGCCAACAATCACGATCCACAACCAGCCGCCATGCTCGTACACCGCACTCGCCACCGACGAGCCGAAGGCGCCGCCGACGAAGATGCTGGTCATGTACAGCGCATTGAGGCGGCCGCGGCTTTTGGCGTCGAGGGAGTAGACCGCGCGCTGGCCGAGCACCATGTTCATTTGTACGCAGAAGTCGAGCACCACGCCGGTCACGGCCAGGCCGATCACGCTGTAGGCCGGGTGGATGAAGGCCGGCAGGAAACTCAGGCTGGCGAACAGCATGGCCAGCAGCGAGGCGATGCGGGTGTGGCCGGCGTCGGCCAGGCGTCCGCTGATCGGCGCGGCGATGGCACCGATGGCGCCGACCAGGGCGAAGATCGCGATTTCACTCTGGGACAGGCCATGGTTGCGCGCCAGTTCCAGCGGCACGGCGGTCCAGAACAGGCTGAACGTGGCGAACATGCAGGCCTGGTAAAACGCGCGCTGACGCAGCACCGGTTGCTTGCGCAGCAGCGTCCACAACGATCCGAGCAACTGACCATACGAAGCACTGTGATCCGGCTGGCGTTTGGGCACGGTCAACGCCAGCACTACGCTGATCGCTGCCATCAAGGCTGCGGCGATCATGAACATCGCCCGCCAGCCGAGATGGTCAGCCACCACGCTCGACACCGGACGCGCCAGCAGAATCCCCAGCAGCAAACCGCCCATGATCCCGCCGACCACCCGGCCACGGGATTCTTCCGGCGCCAGATGCGCCGCCAATGGAATCAGCACTTGCACCGACACCGAGCTGAAACCCACCAGCAACGAGATCAGCAGGAACACATTCGGTTGATCGGTAAACGCCGCGCCGAGCAGGCTGGCAATTGCCACCACGGTGGTGATGATCATCAGACGGCGGTTTTCCAGCAGGTCCGCCAGCGGCACTAGGAAGAACAGGCCCAGCGCATACCCGATCTGGGTCAGCGACACGATGAAACTGGCCATGGTGTCGCTCAGGCCGATGTCCGGCGCGATCAGGCCGATGATCGGTTGGGCGTAGTAGATGTTGGCAACGATGGCGCCGCAGCAGAAAGCGAACAGCAGCACCATGCCTCGGGTCATTGCGTGAGTTGTGGCGGTCATAGGGTTTCTCGATCCAGCGAAAAGGAATGCGGTGAGGCTAAGGGACGGGCCGAGCCGGCAGTAGAGGCTTCTGATCGATATCAGTTATTCCGTTGCGGAATAGGTGGCGCCGAACAATCCATTGTTCATCGGCGAACCTTGCGTCCGACCGTTGAGTGTCGATGATACATTCACTTACATCTTGTTCGATAGCGTGCTTATGTTGTGACCGGGTTTCAGCGTTCATCAACGGAGGATTGCGATGTTTCGTCAGTTGCTTCGCCACACCACAACCATTGCCCTGATCAGCCTGCTCGGCGCCACTGCCGCACAGGCCGCCGAAGCGCCCGGCATGCGCATGGGCGTGCGCGGCGAGATCACCGGGGTCAGCCCCGACTCGCTCAAGGTTCACGTCAACAGCGGTGAAAACGTGGTGGTCCAGTTGACCCCGGACACCAAGGTCCGCGCGGTCACCCTGGCCAACATCGAAGACATCAAGCCCGGCAGCTACATCGGTTCGGCCGCCATTCCCCAGGAAGATGGCACGCTCAAGGCGCTGGAGGTTCATGTCTTCCCACCGGAACTGGCCGGCAGCGGCGATGGCCATCGTCCGTTCGACCTGACCAAGGGCAGCAGCATGACCAACGGCAGCGTCGGCGATCTGGTGGTGAGCAACGGCCGGGTGCTGACCGTCAACTACAAGGGCGGCCAGCAGAAGATTCTGGTGCCGGAGGACGTGCCGATCGTCAACCTGACCCCGGGCGATCGCAGCCTGCTCAAGGTTGGGGTGAAGATCGTCACCTTCGTGACCCAGAGCGCGGACGGCACGTTGACCGCGCAATCGATCTCGGCCGGCAAGGATGGCGTCAAGCCGCCCATGTAGCCGGCCACAAAAAAGGCGACCTCTGCAGGTCGCCTTTTTCATGTCAGCTCACGCCTTACTGGCCGCTGTAGATCTGGTCGAAGATCCCGCCATCGTTGAAGTGGGTCTTCTGCACGGTGCGCCAGTCACCGAAGGTCTTCTCGACCGACAGGAAGTCGACTTTCGGGAAACGGTCGGTGTACTTGGCCAGTACCGCCGGGTCACGTGGACGCAGGTAGTTGGCGGCCGCGATTTCCTGACCTTGCGGCGACCACAGGAACTTCAGGTATTCCTCGGCAGCGGCGCGGGAGCCTTTCTTCTCGACCACTTTGTCGACCACCGACACCGGTGGCTCGGCTTCGGCGGAGACGCTTGGGTAGATCACTTCAAACTGGTCGCGGCCGAACTCGCGGGCGATCATTTCGGCTTCGTTTTCGAAGGTCACCAGCACGTCACCGATTTGGTTGGTCATGAACGTGGTGGTGGCGGCGCGGCCACCGGTGTCCAGCACCGGCGCCTGTTTGAACAGCTTGCCGACGAAGTCTTTCGCCTTGTTCTCGTCACCGCCGTTTTTCAGCACGTAGCCCCACGCCGACAGGTAGGTGTAGCGGCCGTTGCCCGAGGTTTTCGGGTTGGGCACGATCACTTGCACGCCATCCTTGAGCAGGTCCGGCCAGTCTTTCAGGGCTTTCGGGTTGCCCTTGCGCACGATGAACACGGTGGCCGAGGTGAACGGCGCGCTGTTGTTCGGCAGACGGGTGACCCAGTCTTTCGGCACCAGTTGACCGTTATCGGCCAGGGCGTTGATGTCGGTGGCCATGTTCATGGTGATGACGTCAGCCGGCAGACCGTCGATGACCGAACGGGCTTGCTTGCTCGAACCGCCGAAAGACATCTGCACAGTGATGTCCTCTTTGTGCTCGGCTTGCCAGTGTTTCTGGAACGCAGCGTTGTAGTCCTTGTAGAAATCGCGCATCACGTCGTAGGAAACGTTGAGCAGGGTCGGTGCGGCCTGAGCCACGCTGCCGAAGGCAAGACCAGCGGCGAGAAGTGAGGCGCCAAAGAGTTTTTTCACTGCGCATTCCTTGTTCTGTGGGGGTGTTTTTTTACAAAGATGAGGCCATTTGCCAGCGACTATAGCGGGGCCCGCATAGTCGTTTAAAGATTAAAAAGAACTTTGCTTATTCCGTTTTCCTGAACAGCGCATTGCCGCAACGGGAGCAGAACGACGCTTCGTGTTCATGGCTGCTTTTCTTGCACACGGGGCAGTCGTGTTGCAGCTGACCGCCGCGCATGGCGGTGGCCAGTTCAGCGGTGAAAATCCCGGTGGGCACGGCGATGATCGAATAACCAGTGATCATCACCAGCGACGAAATCACCTGGCCCAGCACGGTCCTCGGCACGATGTCGCCGTAACCCACGGTGGTCAGGGTCACGATAGCCCAATAGATGCCTTTGGGAATGCTGGTGAAGCCATGTTCCGGGCCTTCGACCACGTACATCAGGGTGCCGAACACCGTGACAAGGGTGCAGACGCTGAGCAGGAATACGAGGATTTTCTGCTTGCTGCCGCGCAGGGCATCGAGCAGGTAATGCGCCTGTTTCAGGTACGGCCCGAGTTTGAGTACGCGGAAGATCCGCAGCATTCGGATCACCCGGATGATCAGCAGGTACTGGGCATCGCTGTAATACAGCGCGAGGATGCCCGGCACGATGGCCAGCAAGTCCACCAGCCCGTAGAAACTGAAGGCGTAGCGCAAAGGCTTGGGCGAGCAGTAGAGGCGCAGCAAATACTCGCCGAGGAAGATGATCGTGAAGCCCCATTCGATGTACGCCAGCACATTGGCGTAGTTCTGGTGGACTTCATCGATGCTGTCGAGGATCACGATCACCAGACTGGCGAGAATGATCAGCAGCAGGGTCTTGTCGAAACGGCGGCCCGCCACCGTATCGGTCTGGAAAATGATCACGTACAGGCGATCACGCCACGTGTTGTTACCGTTCATGCACATTGCCTTGGCCATCAATCAGCGCAGCCTAGGTTGATTCTCCCCGTTAGCGCAAGGCGCGACGTTGATCTCCGGTTGGCGCATCAGGCGAATGCCGGTGCGCAGCAGCCAGCAGGCGAGAATGAACGGTGCCGTGAGGGTCGCCAGCCCCAAGGCACTGAACAGCGGCGTCAGCAGCAGCGCCAGGCCGATGCCGAACATTGGCAGCCACGGTTGTTGGCGTTGGGCGCTGAAGGCGAGGGCGGCGAGCACCGCGTTGTAGCCACCCAACCCCAGCAGCGCGACCTGGCTGTCGTGGTGCAACAGACTGGAACCCAGACCGATTACCGAAGCCAGCAGCGCCCAGGCAAAGGCCCGGCGATCGGCGATCAGCAAGCCGGCGGCGATCAATCCTCCGGCCAACGGATGGTCGAGGAACATCACCTGACCGAAGCCTTTAAGGGCGGCACCGAGCAGGTTCACGGTATTCAGCTCAAGCGCCGGAGCCGGCGTCGAAGGCTCGGCGAAACACAGGAACACCCAGCTCAACAATACGAACGGCGCCGTGTAGGCGGGCAGGTACTCGGTGAGGCGCGCGCGTTTGAGCCATTGCTGCGTGATCATCGCGCTCAGTCCGCCGGCCGCCAGAATCAGCGGCGGCAGCATCGGCGACCAAGGGAAATACAGGCTCAGCAACAGGCCGACCAGCACGCCGTTGTAGCTGAACAGTCCGGCCTGGCGATCCGCCTTGGCGTAGTTGCGCCGTTGCGCGGTGAGCAAACCGGCAACCGCGCCCAGCAGCGCGCCGGCGAACAGCACCGGCGCGGTGAATAAAATGGCCAGAAGGCACAGGAGTCCACACAGCGGATGGCGCTGGAGGAAGATTTGACTGAAGCCGTTGAGCAAAGCCTCGGCCCAGTCAGGGCAGTGGGTGTTGAAATGATTGGCAGGCATGGCAGGTCATTCGGTACTGATCGTTCCCACGTCGAGGCGTCGAACCGTCTGCGTGGGAATGCCTCAAAGGACGCTCTGCGTCTGCTCTTGGGACGCAGAGCGTCCCGGGCCGCATTCCCACGCGGAGCGTGGGAACGATCTTGGTCAGTGGTTAAATCAATGTTTCGATCCGCAGCGAATTAGTCGATCCCGGCTGCCCGAACGGCACACCCGCGGTGATCAGCAACGTATCGCCACGCTCGGCCATTCCTTGAGCCTGAGCGATTTCCAGCGCGGTCGAGCACACCTCATCCACTTGACGCAGGCGATCATTGACCACCGAATGAATGCCCCACGCCACGCTCAACCGGCGGGCGGTCTGCAGGTTTGGCGTCAGGTTGAGGATCGGCGCTTTCGGCCGTTCCCGCGCGGCACGCAGACTCGATGCGCCGGACTCGCTGTAGTTGACCAGCACCGCCACCGGCAGCACGTTGCTGATCCGGCGAATCGCGCAGCTGATCGCGTCGGACACGGTCGCTTCGGCTTTCGGGCGGCTGACGTCGAGTTGGGTCTGGTAGTCCGGACCGTTTTCGACCTGACGGATGATCTTGCTCATCATCTGCACTGCTTCCAGCGGGTATTCGCCGGACGCGGTTTCGGCCGACAGCATCACCGCATCGGCGCCTTCGGCCACGGCGTTGGCAACGTCAGTGACTTCGGCGCGGGTCGGGGCAGGCGAGAAGCGCATCGACTCGAGCATCTGCGTCGCCACCACCACCGGTTTGCCGAGCTGGCGGCAGGTAGTGATGATGTTTTTCTGGATCTGCGGCACGCTCTCGGCCGGCACTTCCACGCCCAGGTCACCGCGGGCAACCATGATCGCGTCGCTCAGTTCGGCGATCTCGCGCAGTTGCTCGACGGCCGATGGCTTCTCGATTTTCGCCATCAGGAACGCCTTGTCGCCGATCAGTTCGCGGGCTTCGATGATGTCTTGCGGACGCTGCACGAACGACAGTGCGACCCAGTCCACACCCAGCTCCAGACCGAAGCTCAGGTCGCGACGATCCTTGGTGGTCAGCGGGCTCAGGTCGAGTACCGCTTGCGGCACGTTCACGCCTTTGCGATCCGACAGTTCGCCGCCATTGAGCACGGTGGTGTCGATCGCGTCGGAGTATTTGGTCACGACGCGCAGGCGCAGTTTGCCGTCATCGAGCAGCAGATCCATCCCGGCTTCCAGCGCCGCGATGATCTCCGGATGCGGCAGGTTCACCCGGCGTTCGTCGCCCGGCGTCGCGTCCAGATCAAGGCGGAAGGCCTGACCGCGATGCAACTGAACCTTGCCGTCAGCGAACTTGCCGACCCGCAGTTTCGGCCCTTGCAGGTCCATCAGGATGCCGAGCGGGTAGTTGAGCTGGCGCTCGACTTCGCGGATCCACTGATAGCGCTTGGCGTGGTCGGCGTGATCGCCGTGGCTGAAGTTGAGGCGGAAGATGTTGACCCCGGCCTCGACCAGCTCGCGGATGTCTTCGATGCCGTCGACGGCAGGCCCGAGGGTGGCGAGGATTTTGACCTTTTTATCAGGCGTCATGATTTAGAGCTCTCGAGGATCAGGATGGCGCGGAAGTCGTTGACGTTGGTGCGGGTCGGCTCGGTGACGATCAGCGCATCGAGCGCCTCGAAGTAGCCATAGCCGTTGTTGTTATCCAGCTCGTCGCTGGCGCTCAGGCCCAGGGCGGCGGCGCGGGCGTAGCTGTCCGGGGTCATGATCGCGCCGGCGTTGTCTTCCGAGCCGTCGATGCCGTCGGTGTCACCGGCCAGCGCATAAACGCCGGGCTGACCTTTGAGGCTGTCGGTGAGGCTCAAGAGGAATTCGGCGTTGCGTCCGCCACGGCCATTGCCGCGCACGGTCACCGTGGTTTCGCCGCCGGAGAGAATCACGCACGGCGCCGCCAGTGGCTGGCCGTGATGAATGATCTGGCGCGCGATGCCGGCGTGGACTTTCGCCACTTCACGGGATTCGCCTTCCAGGTCGCCGAGGATCAGCGTGCTGAAACCGGCCTGACGGCATTTCACTGCCGCGGCATCCAGCGATTGCTGAGGGCGGGCGATCAACTGGAAGTGACTGCGGGCCAGGCTCGGATCGCCGGGTTTGACGGTTTCCGATTCCGGGCTTTGCAGCCAGGTGCGCACGGAGGCCGGAATCTCGATGCCGTAGCGCTTGATGATGGCCAACGCTTCGGCGCTGGTGCTCGGGTCGGCCACGGTCGGGCCGGAAGCGATGACCGTGGCGAGGTCACCCGGTACATCGGAAATCGCGTAGGTATAAACAGTCGCTGGCCAGCAGGCCTTGCCCAGGCGTCCGCCCTTGATCGCCGAGAGGTGCTTGCGCACGCAGTTCATCTCGCCGATGGTCGCGCCGGATTTGAGCAGGGCTTTGTTGATCGATTGCTTGTCGGCCAAGGTGATGCCTTCGGCCGGCAGCGCCAGCAGGGCAGAGCCACCACCGGACAACAGGAAAATCACGCGGTCGTCTTCGGTCAGGTTGCTGACCAGTTCCAGCACGCGTTTGGCCACGGCCAGACCGGCAGCATCCGGTACCGGGTGCGCGGCTTCGACCACTTCGATTTTTTCGCACGGGGCGCCGTGACCGTAGCGGGTCACCACAAGGCCCGAGACTTCACCTTCCCAGCAGCGCTCGACCACTTGCGCCATGGCCGCGGCAGCCTTGCCGGCGCCGATGACGATCACGCGACCTGTGCGATCGGCCGGCAGATGCGCTTCGAGGACCTGGTTCGGATGGGCCGCGTCGATGGCTGTGGCAAACAGCTCGCGCAGCAGTTGTTGCGGATCGACCGACATGGCGGGCTCCCATTCTTATTGTTCTTGGTTAGTGCGGGTGATCGTTCCCACGCTCTGCGTGGGAATGCCTCAATGGACGCTCTGCGTCCGCTTCGGCAGGGACGCGGAGCGTCCCGGGCTGCGTTCCCACGCAAACGGTTCGACGCCTCGACGTGGGAACGAGCGACGGGGCAGGGCTTACTTCTTGTCGCGAATCGAGAAGTTGGCCATGTGTTCCAGGCCCTTGATCAACGCCGAGTGGTCCCAGTTGCTGCCACCGATGGCCGCGCAGGTGCTGAACACTTGCTGGGCGTTGGCGGTGTTCGGCAGGTTGATGTTCAGCTCCTTGGCGCCTTGCAGGGCCAGGTTCAGGTCCTTCTGGTGCAGGCTGATGCGGAAGCCCGGATCGAAGGTGCCTTTGATCATGCGCTCGCCGTGCACTTCGAGGATCTTCGAGGAGGCGAAACCGCCCATCAGCGCTTCACGCACCTTGGCTGGATCGGCACCGTTTTTCGAAGCGAACAGCAGCGCTTCGGCGACGGCCTGAATGTTCAGGGCAACGATGATCTGGTTCGCCACCTTGGCGGTCTGACCGTCGCCATTGCCGCCGACCAGGGTGATGTTCTTGCCCATGGCCTGGAACAGCGGCAGTGCGCGTTCGAAGGCATCGGCGTCGCCACCGACCATGATGCTCAGGGTCGCGGCCTTGGCGCCGACTTCACCACCGGACACCGGAGCGTCGAGGTATTGCGCGCCTTTCTCGTTGATCTTCGCGGCGAAAGCCTTGGTGGCGGTCGGCGAGATCGAGCTCATGTCGATCACGACCTTGCCTTTGCCGATGCCGGCAGCGACGCCGTCCGCGCGGAACAGCACGTCTTCGACCTGCGGGGTATCCGGCACCATGACGATGATGAATTCGGCTTCTTGAGCCACGTCACGCGGGTTGGCCAGAGCGACGGCGCCAGCGGCGACCAGGTCGGCAGGGGCGGCGTCGTGGTGCGCCGACAGGAACAGGCTGTGACCGGCTTTCTGCAGGTTCGCCGCCATTGGGTGGCCCATGATGCCGGTGCCGATGAATCCGATTTTAGCCATGAGAAATTCCTCTTGTTTTTGTCTTGCTCAAGCAAATAGGGGGTCAGATCGCGTTGTGGGTCTTCAGCCAGCCGAGGCCTGCTTCAGTGGTGGTCAGCGGTTTGTATTCGCAGCCGACCCAACCCTGATAACCGATGCGATCAAGGTGTTCGAACAGGAAGCGGTAGTTGATCTCGCCAGTGCCCGGCTCGTTGCGGCCCGGGTTGTCGGCCAGCTGCACATGGTTGATCTCGGCCAGGTGCGATTGCAGGGTGCGGGCCAGATCGCCTTCCATGATTTGCATGTGATAGATGTCGTATTGCAGGAACAGATTGGCGCTGCCGACCTGCTCGCGAATCGACAGGGCCTGCGCCGTGTTGTTCAGGTAGAAGCCCGGGATGTCGCGGGTGTTGATCGCTTCCATCACCAGTTTGATGCCGACGGCTTGCAACTTGTCGGCGGCGTACTTGAGGTTGGCGACGAAGGTCTTTTCAACGGTGGCATCGTCCACGCCCTGCGGACGGATACCGGCCAGGCAGTTGACCTGGGTGTTGCCCAGAACCTGCGCGTAAGCGATGGCCAGGTCGACCCCGGCGCGGAACTCTTCGACCCGGTCCGGCAGGCACGCGATACCGCGCTCGCCCTTGGCCCAGTCACCGGCCGGCAGGTTGAACAGCACCTGGGTCAGACCGTTGGCGTCGAGTTTGGCCTTGATTTCGGCGGAGCTGAAATCGTACGGGAACAGGTACTCGACACCGCTGAAGCCAGCCTTGGCGGCGGCGTCGAAACGGGCAAGGAAATCCTGTTCGGTGAACAGCATGGACAGGTTGGCTGCGAAACGCGGCATGGTGGTCTCCCGTTCTAGATTCTCGTTCCCACGCTCTGCGTGGGAATGCCTCTATGGACGCTCTGCGTCCGCTTTGGGACGCAGAGCGTCCCCGGCTGCGTTCCCACGCAGAGCGTGGGAACGATCAAGCAAAAGCAATCAGTCGAGCAGCGAAATCGCGGTAGGCGCATCGTTGCCGACCAGCGCCAGGTCTTCGAATTCGTTGACGGCGTTGATCTCGGTCCCCATGGAGATGTTGGTCACACGCTCCAGAATGATCTCGACGATCACCGGCACCTTGAACTCTTCGATCAGCTCTTCGGCCTTGCGCAGGGCAGGGGCGATGTCAGCCGGTTCGAACACACGCAGCGCTTTACAGCCCAGGCCTTCGGCGACTGCGACGTGGTCGACACCATAACCGTTGAGTTCCGGCGCGTTCAGGTTATCGAAGGACAGCTGCACGCAGTAGTCCATATCGAACCCGCGCTGGGCCTGACGGATCAGCCCCAGGTACGAGTTGTTCACCACGACGTGGATGTACGGCAGTTTGAACTGAGCGCCGACCGCCAGCTCTTCGATCATGAACTGGAAGTCATAGTCCCCCGACAGGGCCACGACTTTACGGTTCGGATCGGCCTTCACCACGCCCAGCGCTGCCGGAATGGTCCAGCCCAACGGGCCGGCCTGGCCGCAGTTGATCCAGTGACGCGGCTTGTAGACGTGCAGGAACTGCGCGCCGGCAATCTGCGACAGACCAATGGTGCTGACGTAGCAGGTGTCCTTGCCGAACACCTGGTTCATTTCCTCGTAAACGCGCTGCGGCTTGACCGGCACGTTGTCGAAGTGGGTCTTGCGGTGCAGGCTGGCTTTGCGCTGCTGGCAGTCTTGCAGCCAGGCAGAGCGGTTTTTCAGCTTGCCGGCGGCTTGCCATTCACGGGCGACTTCGATGAACACGGTCAGCGCGGCAGCGGCGTCGGAAACGATGCCCAGGTCCGGGGTGAACACGCGGCCGATCTGGGTCGGTTCGATGTCAACGTGAATGAACTTGCGGCCTTCGGTGTAAACGTCGACCGAGCCGGTGTGACGGTTGGCCCAGCGGTTGCCGACGCCCAGTACCACGTCGGATTTCAGCATCGTGGCGTTGCCGTAACGGTGCGAAGTCTGCAGACCGACCATGCCGACCATCAGCGGGTGATCGTCCGGAATGGTGCCCCAGCCCATCAGGGTCGGGATCACTGGAATACCGGTCAGCTCAGCGAACTCGACCAGCAGCTCGCTGGCGTCGGCATTGATGATGCCGCCGCCGGCGACCAGCAATGGACGCTCGGCCTGGTCCAGCATCGCCAGGGCTTTTTCGACTTGCACACGGGTCGCGCTCGGCTTGGCCAGCGGCAGTGGCTGGTAAGCGTCGATGTCGAATTCGATTTCAGCCATCTGCACGTCGAACGGCAGGTCGATCAGCACCGGGCCTGGACGGCCGGAGCGCATTTCGTAGAAGGCTTTCTGGAAGGCGTAAGGCACCTGGCCCGGCTCCAGAACGGTGGTCGCCCACTTGGTCACTGGCTTGACGATGCTGGTGATGTCGACGGCCTGGAAGTCTTCCTTGTGCATACGGGCGCGGGGTGCTTGCCCGGTGATGCAGAGGATCGGAATCGAGTCCGCGGAGGCGCTGTACAGACCGGTGACCATATCGGTACCGGCCGGGCCGGAAGTACCGATGCACACGCCGATGTTGCCGGCCTTGGTGCGGGTGTAGCCCTCGGCCATGTGCGAGGCGCCTTCAACGTGGCGAGCGAGGACGTGATCGATGCCACCGACTTTCTGCAAGGCGGAGTACAGCGGGTTGATTGCAGCGCCTGGAATGCCAAAAGCGGTATCAACCCCTTCACGGCGCATCACCAGAACGGCGGCTTCGATTGCTCTCATTTTGCTCATGGTTTTGTGCCTCTTTACGTTTTGTAATTGTATACAAGTGGCTTTGCGCAGAGTGTATTCACGGCGGACGGCGCAGGTCAATCCATTTTCTCAAGCGCCTGTTTCATTCGTCGGAAGCCTGTTCTGCTGTGGCTTTTCGTCGCATGAGGCGCTTTTCGAGAATTATTGTATACAAAAAAATAATTCATTGTGTTCTATTTGTTGCATCGGGCTGCGGCACAAACGCGCAGCCCAACGACTTTCCCAATAACAAAATGAGGACGGCACCATGAGCGCTTTAACCTTGAAAGTCGCAGTCAAGCTGGTCAACGAAGCCATCAATGCAGGGCGGGCCATCTCCGCCGCGCCGCTGACCATCGCGGTACTGGATACCGGCGGCCATCTGGTCACCTTGCAACGCGAAGACGGCGCCAGCCTGCTGCGCCCGAACATCGCCATCGGCAAAGCCTGGGGCGCCATCGCCCTGGGCAAGGGCTCACGCCTGCTGGCGCTGGACGCGCAACAACGCCCGGCGTTCATCGCCGCACTCAACAGCATGGGGCAGGGCAGCGTCGTGCCGGCACCGGGTGGTGTGCTGATTCGTGATCAGGCGGGCAACGTGCTGGGTGCGATCGGCATCAGCGGCGATCTGTCGGACATCGATGAACAGGTGGCAATCAAGGCCGTAGAGGCCCTGGACCTGCGTGCGGATGCGGGGGTGGCGGCTTAAGTGACTAAAACCGAATAGTCGCTGAAACGCACAAGCCCGCCCTCACAGGATGATGTGAGGGCGGGCTTGTTTGTGTCTGGAGGTGCGGACTTCAGTCCGGCTCGCAGCCCTTGAGCACCAACCGGATGATGGTTTGTGCTGCCGCTTCATAGTCGGCTTCGTCGAGCTTGTCCTTGCCGGTGACGGCGGAGATCTGCCAGTCGAAGTCGGCGTAGGTCTGGGTTGCGGCCCAGATGCTGAACATCAGGTGGTTGGGGTCGATCGGGGCGATCTGGCCGCGGTCGATCCAGGTCTGGATGCAGTCGATGTTGTGCTTGGCCTGGCCGTTGAGCTGCTCGACCAGGTCGGCGCTCAGGTGCGGGGCGCCGTGCATGATTTCGCTGGCGAACACCTTGGAGGCGAAGGGCAGGTCGCGGGAGATGCGGATCTTCGAGCGGATGTAGCCGCTCAGCACTTCGCTCGGTACGCCGTCCGGGTTGAACGGGGTCGAGGCCTGCAGGATCGGCACGATGATACTTTCCAGCACCTCGCGGTAGAGGTTTTCCTTGGACTTGAAGTAGTAATAGACGTTGGGCTTGGGCAGTCCTGCCTTGGCGGCGATGTCGCTGGTTTTGGTGGCAGCGAAGCCCTTGTCGGCAAACTCTTCACTGGCTGCACGCAGGATCAGTTCTTTGTTGCGCTCGCGGATTGTGCTCATAAACCCGGTGGTTCCTTGCCTGTTCTGGCGGTTGCGCATGGTAGCACCGGCCTCGCGCAGCGCTCAACAATGCCCCGTGTGGCCTGCAGTCGCGGTATGCTGCGCGGCATTATTCACATAAGGAAACAAGATTCATGGCAGGAAGCAGTTTGCTGGTGCTGATCGACGACATCGCTACCGTTCTGGACGACGTTGCGTTGATGACCAAAATGGCTGCCAAGAAGACCGCCGGCGTGCTCGGCGACGACTTGGCGCTCAACGCCCAGCAAGTCTCCGGCGTACGCGCGGAGCGGGAAATCCCGGTGGTCTGGGCGGTGGCCAAGGGCTCATTCGTCAACAAACTGATCCTGGTGCCGTCGGCGCTGGCGATCAGTGCCTTCGTGCCGTGGCTGGTGACGCCGCTGTTGATGGTCGGTGGCGCCTACCTGTGTTTCGAAGGTTTCGAAAAACTCGCGCACAAGTTTCTGCACAGCAAGGCCGAAGACGAGGTCGAGCATGCGCAACTGGTCGAGGCCGTGGCTGATCCGGCAACCGATCTGGTGGCGTACGAGAAGGACAAGATCAAGGGCGCGATCCGCACCGACTTCATCCTCTCGGCGGAAATCATCGCCATCACCCTCGGCACCGTGGCCGATGCTTCGCTGACCCAGCAAGTGATCGTGATGTCGGGCATCGCCATTGTCATGACCGTGGGTGTTTACGGTCTGGTGGCCGGCATCGTCAAACTCGATGATCTCGGTCTGTGGCTGACCCAGAAGCCTGGGCAGATGGCCAAAAGTATCGGCAACGGCATCCTGCGTGCGGCGCCGTACATGATGAAAAGCCTGTCGGTAATCGGCACCGCAGCGATGTTCCTGGTCGGTGGCGGCATCCTGACCCACGGCGTACCGGTGGTGCATCACTGGATCGAAAGCGTCGGCGCAGCGGCCGGTGGCGCCGGGTTTGTGGTGCCGATGCTGTTGAACGGCGTGGCGGGGATCATCGCGGGTGCGGTGGTGCTGGCGGGCGTGTCCGTGATCGGCAAAGTCTGGAAAGCTCTGAAGGGCTAAAAAAATCGCTTCTCCCACATTTCTTTCAGATTGTTCCTACATTGTTGTTTTGAGGACATTCGTAGACTCCGCACCGCTGTTTCTCCAGTAACGGTTGGAACAGATTTTTCGGTAGCGAAGGGATTCTGGAATGAAATGGTATTTGCAGGTATTGAGGAAGTACGCAACGTTCAAAGGGAGAGCCAGCAGAAAAGAGTTTTGGATGTTTTTTCTAATGGAAACCTGTTTGCAGGCGGTGTTTCTTGCGATTGGATACGCTACGGAACTGAATAGAGAACCTTATTATTTGCTGGCACTGCCAATTTATGGCGTATTGACCTTGAGCCCTCGTCTAGCAGTGATTTGGCGCAGGTATCACGACATGAATAAAAGTGGACTCAATATATTCTGGGCGGCTGTTCCTTTGGTTGGGCCGTTCATTTTCTTGATCACGTTGGCGGCAAGCGGGACAAAAGGGGAGAACAGTCACGGCCCGGACCCAAGGGAGCCAAAGGTTGTTCATGCTTGAAAGTTCAATCTGCAAGGATTGATCACTGTGAAATAAAAAAGGCCATTCGACTCGCATCGAATGGCCTTTTTTGTGGCCGGCGTTTTTACTCGGCGATCTGCAACTTGCGCGACTCGGTGTAGACGTAGCGCACCTTCTCGTACTCGAACGGTGAGTTCAGCTGACCGTAGCGGAAGCTGGTCTGGTAACGCTTGTCGACGCCACGCAGTACCCAGACTTCTGGGTGGTTGGAGCTGACTTCCGAGACATTGAGGAAGTTGATCGCGGACTCGGCGGTGTAGTCCACGGCCAGGCCTGCGGTGTCGCGCAGGTTCGACGGGCCGAGGATCGGCAGCACGAAGTAAGCGCCGCCCGGTACGCCGTAGAAGCCCAGGGTCTGGCCGAAGTCTTCGTTCTGACGCGGCAGGCCCATGGCGGTGGCCGGATCCCAGAGCCCGGCGATGCCGATGGTGGTGTTGAGCAGCAGGCGCGCGGTGGTTTCCATCGAGCGCTTGCCCTTGAACTGCAACAGGCTGTTGACCAGGTTCGGTACGTCGCCAATGTTGTTGAAGAAGTTGCTCACGCCGGTGCGCACGAAGCTCGGGGTGATGTAGCGGTAGCCATCGACCACCGGCAGGAACACCCATTGGTCGAAGCGGTAGTTGAAGTGGTAGACGCGGCGGTTCCACTCTTCCAGCGGGTCATAGACGTTCAGCGCGCTGAGGGTCGAGCGCTCGAACTCGCGCTGATCCAGCCCCGGGTTGAACTTGAGTTTGGACAGCGGCTCCTTGAAGCCATCGCTGTCGATGACCACCGGTGCATTGGCTTTGCTGTTGTCGGCCTGGGCCATACCTGCACTGAGGAGCGCTGCAATCAGCAGGAGATATTTAGCCACGGAAGAACTCCAGCATGGCGTCGCTGTTGACGCGGTAGTTAAGGTTGCCGCAATGGCCGCCCAGCGGATAAACGGTCAGGCGATCGCCGAAGGTCCGGCGCAGGAAACCGAGGTCGCCCGGGCCGAGGATCACGTCGTCGGCGTTGTGCATGACGGCGATTTTCGGGCTGTCGTGCAGGTAATCCTTCAATGCGTACAGGCTCACCTGATCGATCAGTTGCAGCAGGCTGCCGCCGTCGGTGCGGGCGCGCCACATCGGAATCACCTGTTCGGTGAGGTAGCAGTCGAAGTCGCATTGCAGCGCACGCTTGAGGAATGGCGTGAGGCTGGTGCCTTCGGTGATCGGGAATTTCGGCGGGGTGATCAGGCCGCGGCGGTTGATCAGGTCCGAAGTGAACGCGATATCCGCCGCCGAGAAGCGGAACGAGGTGCCGATCAGCATCGCCATCTGTTCGTTGCTCAAGTGCTGCTTGGACTGCTGGAAGTCGTAGAGCAGTGCATCGTTGAGGTCGATGTAGCCCTTCTGCTGGAAGTAGCGGGTCAGTTTGCTCAGCACCAGTTCATAGAAGGTGGTGCTGTTGTTGATGCCCTTGACCTCGGTCTGCACCAGTTTGTCGAGGTTGGTGATCGAGGTGTAGAGGTTGACCGGCGGATTCAGCAGCAGGACTTTCTTGAAGTTGAAGCTGCGACGGGTTTCATCCAGATGGGCCACAAATGCGGCGTCCAGTGCGCCGAGGCTGTAGCCGCTCAGGTAATAGTCGGTGACCGGCAGTTTCGGGTTCTGCGCCCGCACGGCCTGCATCACCCGGTACATGTCTTCGGCGTCTTCCTTGGTCACGCCGGGGGTGGCGAAACGCGAGGCGGCGCTCATGAAGTCGAAGCTGGTCGGCGATGACAGCTGCACCACGTGGTAGCCGGCCTTGTAATAAAGCTTCTTCAGGTATTCGTTGAGCGTGCTGTCGTAGCGCGCGCCGGTGCCTGCGATCAGGAAGATCAGCGGCGCGGCCTTGTCTTGGGTGGCGATGCGGTAAGTCAGTTTTTTCACCGGCCAGAAATTGTCCGGCAGGATGAATTCGCGCTCGGGGCGCAGGGTGACGCTGCGATCGGTCTGATCGATGTCGTCGTCCAGTGGCAGTTCAGGGCGCAAGTCCGGCGGCGTGGTGGCGATGGTCGCCTCGAACGGGTTGGTCAGGGGATAGCCATAGCTGGCGGCGTCGATATCCACCGCCAGCGCGGACGCACTCAGAATAAGGCCGCCAAACAGGGCGGCGAAGCGCAAGGAACGGAGCATGACTAGATCCCTTAGAGGAAGGTGCCGAATGAGGTTCGCAGGCTATGACCACCGGGTTTGCGCCAAAGTGCCATGCCACGGCACCAAACTGACGGAATTCGGAGTAATAGTAGCCGGACGATACACTTTGCACGGAATGAATGGCCAGTTAAGAGTTGTTAGGCCTTGCGTATGCGCGGCGGCAGATTAAGCTGGCCGCCGATTTCATCGATTGGAGTGTTCCATGTCCCGCCGCTTGCCCGTGATTCTGCTGCTCGTTCTGTTGCCGTTGTGGCTGGCCGCCAGTTATGGCGCGCGTTATGGCTTCATGGAGGACGCGCAGTGGGTGGGCATCTGCGTGGATGAGGCGAGCCGCTGGGAATGCTCGGTGCGCTCGAACCTGGGCCTGATGATTCATTTCCAGATGCTGGGCTGGGCGGCGATCGCGGCTGCGGTGATCGGTTTTGTCGTGCCGGGACGGGCAGGGTGGTGGCTGGCGGTGCTGGCGCTGGTGTTCGGGTTGCCGGCGCTGGCGCTGTACAACACGACGCTGGCGGTGTTTGCGGTGGTGATTGCCGGGTTGCGACTGGTCCGGGAATCCCGCGACGCCTGATCGTCAGTCATCGCGGGCATTCTCTGTGAATCAGGCTTTGCGAACCCGCAGGCAGCGCCAAAGTGCAGCCACCATCACCACGCTGACCAGCGCCCAGCCCCACGCCTGCTGATTCTGCAATCCTTCACGGAACAGCTGCGGCGCAATGCCGGCGCCGATGATGAAGGTCAGCAGGGCGATCTCCCTACGGGCCACGGGCACCGGGCGGCACAGGTAAACCAGCGCGGGCAGGATGAACGCCGCGCTCGGAAAACTGCGATAGCGCGGATCGAACACCAGCTCCAGCATCATCACCGCAGCGGCGAAACCGGCTGCTGCGACCAGCCAGCCGGCCCGTCGCTCGAAAGCGTTGAACGCCTGTTCACGCCAGCCACTGCGGGCGCTCAAGGTCAGCGCGGCATGGGCCAGCACCAACAGATTCAGAGCCGTAAGCAACCCGACCCACAGCCATTCGCTGGCAAACCGCGTGGTCACCCGCGCCAAATCACCCCAGGCACCAATTGAGCAGGCGGCGAGGGCGCCGAGCAGCGGCAGGATCAACGCCGAACGCGTCGTACGAACCCGACCACCCAGCAGCAGTGTTCCGAGGAAAATCAGTCCACCGACCGCCAGCCACTGCGACCAGTACGGCACGTTCGACACCGGGCCGGCCAGCACGCCCTTGTCCTGACGATCGGCATCGAACAGCCCCCAGTAACCGCCGACCGCGCCTTCGCTGCCGCGCTTCCACGGCTGGTCGAACGCTTCGATCAGGTTGTAACGCCAGCCTTCCTGTTCGGCGAGGGTGACAAAACCACGAATGAACTTGGCCTCGTTGACCCGGCTCGGCAGCGCGGTCTCCCGCTGGCGACCTTCGCTCGGCCAGCCGGTTTCGCCAATCATCACGTCCTTGGGGGCGAACTTGTTGCCGAACACCTGACGCACTTCCGCTACATGGTGCAGCGCGGCGTCGATGTTCGACGGATCGTCTTCCCAGTACGGCAGCAAATGAATGGTCAGGAAATCCACCGCCGGCGCAACTTCCGGGTGCTTGAGCCAGAACTCCCAGACATCGGCGTAGGTCACCGGCTGCTTGATGTGGCTCTTGACCTTGTTGATCAGCTTCACCAGTTGGGTCGCGGTGACCTCTTTGCGCAGCAAGGCCTCATTGCCGACGATTACGGCGCTGACCACGTCCGGGTTGGCGTTGGCCGAAGCGATCAGCAAGTCGACTTCTTTCTCGGTGTCCACCGGATTGCTGTTGACCCACGCGCCGATCATCAACTTCAAGCCGTGCTTGCGCGCCAGGTCCGGCAGCGCTTCGAGGCCGGTCATGGAGTAGGTGCGGATACATTCGAAGCGGGTGGCGAGCAGGGCGAGGTCGGCGTCCATGCGCTCCGGGCGCAGTTTGAACGGCACGTCGAACGGCGACTGGTCTTTGTCGAACGGGGTGTAGGAGGCGCATTGCAGCTTGTGGGTCGGGGTGGCGACGTCCGGCAGGATCACCGGTTTGCCGAGGCCGTACCAGAAGCCGCACAGGGCAAACAGCCCGAGCAGGCAGGCGAACACATAAGGAAGAAAGGGGAAGCGGGAAGTCGCGGACATGGTCAGGCCGAGTGGCTGCAAAGCGACGCATGTTACCTGCATTTATAAGCAGGTTGGTGGCCCGCACGATTTTGACATGCAAAGTTCGGGCGGATTGTCTGGCGCCAAATATCCGGAGGCAGTTAATGGCTTTCTGATGTCGTTTCTCGTTGCCTTGAGGTCGCTGACAGAGCAGGTCTTATCGGGCGTCAGGTTGATGATCGAACTCGTCAGTACCCTTATTGATAATCCGGCTGATGTACTAACGAGTTTGCGGTCAGGCGTGATGGGGGCGCTGTGCACCATAACAATACGTTGACGATGTCCGGCATCCGTCGGGCGCAGCATTTCGGGGAAGTAACGATGAAGATGCGACGACTTTTAGGCGCAGGTGCCGCTCTGGTGCTTGCGATGGGCTCCACACTCGCCAGTGCTGAAACCAAGACCCTGAACATCGGTTACGTTGACGGCTGGTCCGACAGCGTCGCGACCACCCACGTGGCGGCCGAAGTGATCAAGCAGAAACTCGGCTACGACGTGAAACTGCAAGCCGTCGCCACCGGCATCATGTGGCAGGGCGTTGCCACCGGCAAACTCGACGCCATGCTCTCGGCCTGGCTGCCGGTGACCCACGGCGACTACTGGACCAAGAACAAGGATCAGGTCGTCGATTACGGCCCGAACTTCAAGGACGCGAAAATCGGTCTGATCGTGCCGGAGTACGTCAAGGCCAAGACCATCGAAGACCTGAAAACCGACGACTCCTTCAAGAAACGCATCGTCGGCATCGACGCCGGTTCAGGCGTGATGCTCAAGACCGATCAGGCGATCAAGGATTACGACCTGACCGGCTATCAACTCAAGGCCAGTTCCGGCGCCGGCATGATTGCCGAGCTGACCCGTGCCGAGAAGAAAAACGAATCCATCGCCGTCACCGGCTGGGTGCCGCACTGGATGTTCGCCAAGTGGAAACTGCGCTTCCTCGACGACCCGAAAGGCGTGTACGGCGCGGCTGAAACCGTGAACAGCATCGGCAGCAAGGAACTGGCGACCAAGGCGCCGGAAGTGGCCAAGTTCCTGAAGAACTTCCAGTGGGCTTCGAAAGACGAAATCGGCGAAGTCATGCTGGCGATTCAGGACGGTGCAAAACCTGACGCAGCGGCCAAGGATTGGGTTGCCAAACACCCGGAACGTGTTGCCGACTGGACCAAGTGATTTAAGCCGAAGCGTCTAATCTGCGCTTCCCAGGGCCGCCCGACATGACAGTCGGGCGGCCTTTTTTATTTGCCCACTATTAATAAGCAGCGTTGGCCGTTTTCGGCTTGTCTGGAAATTGGCAAAAACGTCATGGCGTTCTACTACTAAGGTCGTCTGGAACCCGGCTCGTAGCCGCATACAGTGGATATGTTCCAAAAATAAAAATCTGTGCTGCGAGGATAAAAACAATGAACGACAGCATTTACCTCTCTATTCAGAACAGCCCGCGCTTCAAGGAGCTGGTCAAGAAAAGAGAAAGGTTCGCTTGGATACTCTCGGCGATCATGCTCGGGCTCTACTCCGGCTTCATCCTTCTGATCGCGTACGGGCCGCAAGTGCTCGGCACGAAAATCAGTCCCGAATCGTCCATCACCTGGGGCATTCCGATCGGTGTCGGGCTGATTATCTCGGCCTTCATCCTGACCGGCATTTACGTGCGCCGCGCCAATGGCGAGTTCGACGACCTGAACAACGCGATTCTCAAGGAGGCTCAGCAATGATCCGGCGTCTACTGGCTCTTTTGAGCATCGCAGCGTTCGCTCCGGCCGTCTGGGCCGCTGACGCCCTGACCGGCGAAGTCCACAAACAACCACTCAACGTTTCCGCGATCGTCATGTTCGTGGCGTTCGTTGGCGCGACCCTGTGCATCACTTACTGGGCGTCCAAGCGCAACAACTCGGCGGCCGACTACTATGCGGCGGGCGGCAAGATCACCGGTTTCCAGAACGGCCTGGCGATTGCCGGTGACTACATGTCGGCGGCGTCCTTCCTGGGTATTTCCGCGCTGGTGTTCACCTCCGGCTACGACGGCCTGATCTACTCGATCGGCTTCCTGGTGGGCTGGCCGATCATTCTGTTCCTGATCGCCGAGCGTCTGCGTAACCTGGGTAAATACACCTTTGCCGACGTGGCGTCCTACCGCCTCGGGCAAACCCAGATCCGCACCCTGTCTGCCTGCGGTTCGCTGGTGGTGGTGGCGTTCTACCTGATCGCGCAAATGGTCGGTGCCGGCAAGCTGATCCAGCTGCTGTTCGGTCTCGACTACCACGTTGCGGTGATTCTGGTCGGTATCCTGATGTGCATGTACGTGCTGTTCGGCGGCATGCTGGCGACCACCTGGGTGCAGATCATCAAGGCGGTGCTGTTGCTGTCCGGTGCCTCGTTCATGGCACTGATGGTGATGAAGCACGTCAACTTCGACTTCAACACCCTGTTCTCCGAAGCCATCAAGGTTCACGCCAAGGGCGAAGCGATCATGAGCCCGGGCGGTCTGGTAAAAGATCCGATCTCGGCGTTCTCCCTGGGGCTGGCACTGATGTTCGGTACCGCCGGCCTGCCGCACATCCTGATGCGTTTCTTCACCGTGAGCGATGCGAAGGAAGCCCGTAAGAGCGTGCTGTACGCGACCGGTTTCATTGGCTACTTCTACATCCTGACCTTCATCATCGGCTTCGGCGCGATCCTGCTGGTCAGCACCAACCCGGCCTTTAAGGATGCGGCTGGCGCTCTGCTCGGCGGCAACAACATGGCGGCGGTGCACTTGGCCAACGCCGTGGGCGGCAGCGTGTTCCTCGGCTTCATCTCGGCGGTAGCGTTCGCGACCATTCTGGCAGTAGTGGCCGGTCTGACTCTGGCCGGTGCTTCGGCGGTGTCTCACGACCTGTACGCCAGCGTGATCAAGAAGGGCAAGGCCAACGAGAAGGATGAGATCCGCGTTTCGAAGATCACCACCATCGCACTGGGCGTTCTGGCCATCGGCCTGGGCATCCTGTTCGAAAGCCAGAACATTGCGTTCATGGTTGGCCTGGCGTTCTCCATCGCGGCGAGCTGCAACTTCCCGGTGCTGCTGCTTTCGATGTACTGGAAGAAGCTGACCACCCGTGGCGCCATGATTGGCGGCTGGTTGGGTCTGGTGAGTGCGGTGGGCCTGATGATTCTTGGCCCGACCATCTGGGTGCAGATTCTGCATCATGAGAAGGCGATCTTCCCTTACGAGTATCCTGCGTTGTTCTCGATGATCATTGCGTTTATCGGGATCTGGTTCTTCTCCGTTACCGACAAGTCGGCGGCGGCTGAGAACGAGCGTGCGGCGTTCTTCCCGCAGTTTGTGCGTTCGCAGACTGGGTTGGGGGCTAGTGGGGCGGTTTCGCACTGAGGTTTTTGTGTAGGTTGAGTTGAATGGAAAAGTGCCCTGATCGAGAGATTGGGGCATTTTTTTGTGGGCGGTTATCGGATGTTCTTGGGGTTGGGTGTATATCCGTTGTTGTGGTAACGGCTTCTTGGGGTTCCGCCCTTACGGCGGGTCACTTTTGGCAAACGCCCCAAAAGTAACCAAAAGGTCTCTAACCCTGACGTACGGCCCCTCGCTGAGGCTCGGGGTTCCTTCGCTCCGGGATTGATCCGGGGGCATCGCCTACGGTTTGCTTCGCTGCACCTCCTCTCGATGCATGCGGCTGCGCCGCACGGTCGCTGCGCTCCCACCCCCGGATCAATCCCTCCACTCAGCCTGCCGACGGGCCCTGCGATCAGAAGCGGTACTCGAGCTAGCGCTCATTGTGGTGAGTGGGGAGGAGCGGGGCTTTTGACTTGGTTTTTGCTTTGGCTCTGGCTTTTGATTTTTTGCCCCTTCGGCAGGCCGAGCGGAGGTGTCCATCAGGGGGTAGGCGCGCAGCGCCGTGCGGCGAAGCCGCATACATCGAGAGGAGGTGCAGCGAAGCAAACCGTAGGCGATGCCCCCTGATGGACACCGTAGCGAGGGAACACTGAGCCTAGGCGAAGTGCCGTACGCCGGGGCTCAGCCTTTTTGGTTACTTTTTCGGCGTTTGGAAAAAGTGACCCGCCGTAAGGGCGGAACCCTAAGAAGCCGTTACCGCAGCAACGGATATACACCCGATCAAAGACCGCAAAAACAAAAACGGCCCCCATTCTCATGGAGGCCGTTCCCGGTACAACGCTAAGACGCTATCGCAAGACAGCCCTTATTTGCGGTCTTCCAGCTTGGTGATATCCCGCGACTCATAACCCGTGTACAGCTGACGCGGACGGCCAATCTTGTACGGGCTGGAGAGCATTTCCTTCCAGTGCGAAATCCAGCCGACAGTACGTGCCAGGGCGAAAATCACAGTGAACATGCTGGTAGGAATGCCGATTGCCTTGAGGATGATCCCCGAGTAGAAGTCGACGTTCGGGTACAGCGAGCGCTCGATGAAGTACGGATCGGTCAGGGCGATCTCTTCCAGGCGCATGGCCAGTTCGAGTTGCGGATCGTTCTGGATGCCCAGTTCCTTCAACACTTCGTCGCAGGTCTGCTTCATGACAGTCGCGCGAGGGTCGCGGTTCTTGTAGACGCGGTGACCGAAGCCCATCAGCTTGAACGGATCGTTCTTGTCCTTGGCCTTGGCGATGAACTTGTCGATGTTCGAAACATCGCCGATTTCATCGAGCATGGTCAGCACGGCTTCGTTCGCACCGCCGTGGGCAGGGCCCCACAGTGCGGCGATGCCGGCGGCGATACAGGCGAACGGGTTGGCACCCGAAGAGCCCGCCAGACGCACGGTGGAGGTCGAAGCGTTCTGCTCGTGGTCGGCGTGGAGGATGAAGATCCGGTCCATGGCCTTGGCGAGTACCGGGCTGATCGGTTTGATCTCGCACGGGGTGTTGAACATCATGTGCAGAAAGTTTTCCGCGTACGACAGGTCGTTGCGCGGGTACATCATGGGTTGACCCATGGAGTACTTGTAAACCATCGCGGCCAGGGTCGGCATCTTGGCAACCAGGCGGATCGCGGAGATTTCGCGATGCTGCGGGTTATTGATGTCGAGGGAGTCGTGGTAGAAGGCCGAGAGGGCGCCGACTACACCACACATGACGGCCATCGGGTGGGCGTCACGGCGGAAGCCGTTGAAGAAGGTTTTCAGCTGCTCGTGAACCATGGTGTGGTTCTTCACGGTGCCGACGAACTGGGCCTTTTGCTCTGCAGTCGGCAGTTCGCCGTTCAGCAGCAGGTAGCAGGTTTCCAGGTAGTCCGACTTTTCAGCCAGCTGTTCGATCGGGTAGCCGCGGTGCAGCAGGATGCCGTTGTCGCCGTCGATATAGGTGATCTTCGATTCGCAGGAAGCGGTCGACATGAAACCGGGGTCGAAAGTGAAGCGGCCCGTGGCCGTCAGGCCCCGAACATCGATAACATCGGGACCAACGGTGCCGGTTAAAATGGGCAGCTCGACGGGGGCTGCGCCCTCGATGATCAACTGCGCTTTTTTGTCAGCCATGTGGCCTCCTATTTATGCTTGAAATCATCAGACAGACCCCCCACGCAGGGCCCGCACCACTATAGTGAGATAAATTCGAATGTCAATTTGCCTAAAGTCTTGCTCCAGAAGGCTTTAACCGTACTTTTTCCTCGAAATTGCCTGCCATTTACGCCTTTTATACGACTTGTGCAATCCGCTATTGGGGGTAGGCGATTGCGTTGTCATTAGTAGCCTAACTGTCTATACTCGGCGACCGACCGCCAAGGGCTTTTGGGCTTGCTTTCATTGGGGGTCGCATCCCTGGGTGGTGGTTACCTGACCAGTGCACTCCCCAACAACTTTGCCCTGATTGTTAGGGGCTCTTCAGTGTGAAAAAAAAGCCGTGAAAAGCCAACGACCTGTAAACCTAGACCTAAGGACCATCAAACTCCCCATCACCGGCGTTACGTCGTTTCTTCACCGTGTTTCCGGCATCATCCTCTTCCTGGGCCTTGGCATCATGCTTTATGCATTGGGCAAATCCCTGGGTTCCGAGGAAGGTTATGTCGAGGTGAAGGCATGCTTGACCAGCCCGCTGGCCAAGTTCGTAGCATGGGGCCTCCTGTCCGCTCTTCTGTATCACCTGGTTGCCGGTGTGCGCCACTTGATCATGGACATGGGCATCGGTGAGACGCTGGAAGGCGGCCGCCTGGGCTCGAAACTGATCATCGCCGTTTCCGTGGTGCTGATCGTTCTGGCAGGAGTTTGGATATGGTAACCAGCGTTACAAACCTTTCGCGTTCGGGCCTCTATGACTGGATGGCACAGCGTGTGTCTGCGGTCGTTCTCGCGGCTTATTTCATCTTCCTGATCGGCTACCTCGTCGCGAACCCGGGCATTGGCTACGACCAATGGCACGGCCTGTTCGCCCACAACGGAATGCGTATCTTCAGTCTGCTGGCACTGGTTGCCCTGGGCGCTCACGCCTGGGTCGGCATGTGGACCATCGCGACCGACTACCTGACGCCAATGGCGCTGGGTAAGTCCGCGACTGCAGTACGTTTCCTTTTCCAGGCAGTATGCGGCGTCGCGATGTTCGCTTACTTCGTCTGGGGTGTGCAGATTCTCTGGGGTATCTGATTCATGGCTAACATTCCAACGATTTCTTTCGACGCCATCATTATTGGTGGCGGCGGTGCCGGCATGCGCGCAGCGCTGCAACTGGCACAGGGCGGTCACAAGACTGCCGTGATCACCAAGGTTTTCCCGACCCGTTCGCACACTGTGTCCGCACAGGGCGGCATCACCTGCGCCATCGCTTCGGCCGACCCGAACGATGACTGGCGCTGGCACATGTACGATACCGTCAAGGGTTCCGACTACATCGGTGACCAGGACGCTATCGAATACATGTGTCAGGAAGGCCCGGCTGCCGTTTTCGAGCTGGACCACATGGGTCTGCCGTTCTCGCGTACCGAGCAAGGCCGTATCTACCAGCGTCCGTTCGGCGGTCAGTCGAAGGATTACGGTAAAGGCGGGCAGGCTGCCCGTACCTGCGCCGCTTCCGACCGTACCGGTCACGCGCTGCTGCACACCCTTTATCAGGGCAACCTGAAAGCCGGTACCACGTTCCTGAACGAGTACTACGCTGTCGACCTGGTGAAAAACCAGGAAGGCGAATTCGTCGGTGTGATCGCGATCTGCATCGAAACCGGCGAAACCACCTACATCCGCGCCAAAGCCACCGTACTGGCTACCGGCGGTGCAGGTCGTATCTACGCATCCACCACCAACGCCCTGATCAACACCGGTGACGGCGTCGGCATGGCTCTGCGTGCTGGCGTGCCGGTACAAGACATCGAAATGTGGCAGTTCCACCCGACCGGCATCGCCGGTGCCGGTGTACTGGTTACCGAAGGTTGCCGTGGTGAAGGTGGTTACCTGATCAACAAGCACGGCGAGCGTTTCATGGAGCGTTATGCTCCGAACGCCAAAGACCTTGCCGGTCGTGACGTTGTTGCCCGTTCGATGGTTAAAGAGATCATTGCCGGCAACGGTTGCGGTCCGAATGGCGACCACGTAATGCTCAAACTCGACCACCTGGGCGAGGAAGTGCTGCACAGCCGTCTGCCAGGCATCTGCGAACTGTCGAAGACTTTCGCGCACGTTGACCCGGTGGTTGCTCCGGTTCCGGTTGTTCCGACTTGCCACTACATGATGGGCGGCGTTGCCACCAACATTCACGGCCAGGCGATCACCCAGGACGCCGAAGGCGTGGATCAGATCATTCCTGGTCTGTTCGCGGTAGGTGAAGTGGCTTGCGTATCGGTTCACGGTGCCAACCGTCTGGGCGGCAACTCGCTGCTCGACCTGGTGGTATTCGGCCGCGCTGCCGGCCTGCACCTGGAAAAGGCGCTGACCGACGGCATCGAATACGACGACGCTACCGAAGCCGACATCGAAGCTGCCCTGGCGCGTCTGAACGCCCTGAACAACCGTACCGACGGCGAAGACGTCGCTACCCTGCGTCGCGAGCTGCAAAGCTGCATGCAGAACTACTTCGGTGTATTCCGTACCGGCGAATACATGCAGAAGGGTATTGCCCAGCTGGCTGATCTGCGCAAGCGCATCGCGAATGTGAAGATCAACGACAAGTCGCAGGCGTTCAACACTGCACGTATCGAAGCGCTGGAACTGCAAAACCTGCTGGAAGTGGCTGAAGCTACCGCCATCGCTGCCGAAGTACGTAAAGAGTCCCGCGGCGCTCACGCCCGTGAAGACTTCGAAGACCGTGACGACGAAAACTGGCTGTGCCACACCCTGTACTTCCCGGGTGACAAGCGCGTCACCAAGCGTGCCGTGAACTTCTCGCCGAAGACTGTTCCGACTTTCGAACCTAAAGTCCGGACTTATTAAGGGTGACCGCCATGTTGCAAGTCAGTGTTTATCGTTACAACCCTGATCAGGACGCTGCGCCGTTCATGCAGGAATTCCAGGTCGATACCGGTGGTAAAGACCTGATGGTGCTGGACGTTCTGGCCCTGATCAAAGAGCAGGACGAGGGTTTCTCCTATCGTCGCTCCTGCCGTGAAGGCGTCTGCGGCTCCGACGGCATGAACATCAACGGCAAGAACGGCCTGGCGTGCATCACGCCGCTGTCCGCTGTCGTAAAAGGTAACAAGCTGATCGTTCGTCCGCTGCCAGGTTTGCCGGTTATCCGTGACCTGGTTGTCGATATGAGCATCTTCTACAAGCAATACGAGAAGGTTAAGCCATTCCTGCAGAACGACACGCCGGCTCCGGCCATCGAACGTCTGCAGTCCCCTGAAGAGCGTGAAAAGCTCGACGGTCTGTACGAGTGCATCCTGTGCGCTTGCTGCTCGACCTCTTGCCCGTCCTTCTGGTGGAACCCGGACAAGTTCCTGGGTCCAGCTGCCCTGCTGCAAGCGTACCGCTTCCTGGCAGACAGCCGTGATACCAAGACGTCCGAGCGTCTGGCGTCCCTCGATGACCCGTTCAGCGTCTTCCGCTGCCGGGGCATCATGAACTGCGTCAACGTATGTCCGAAAGGCCTGAACCCGACTAAGGCCATCGGTCACATCCGTAACATGCTGCTTTCGAGCGGCGTGTGATTCAGCTGCTGTAACCGCTGTACCCGCAGAGGGCTTAGGCGCGGGCTTCAACCCGCGCCATGGCTATAACCAGAGCAGCAGCCATAAGCTGCGGCTCTTATTTTGAAGAAATGAGACAAGCAGGGGCATCCGGGCTGGTACCCGGACTATCAGTGTGATCCTAAGTGGCTTGTTTTGGTCGCTGCATTCGGACTTCTGCAAGCTTGCTCGGTGTCGACACCGATGGTGTTCCCCTAACCGAGGGTGACCAAGCATGCAAGAAAGCGTGATGCAGCGCATGTGGAACAGCGCCTACCTTTCAGGTGGAAACGCTGCCTATGTGGAAGAGCTCTACGAGCTCTACCTGCACGACCCTAACGCTGTGCCGGAAGAGTGGCGCACCTACTTTCAGAAGCTGCCTGCCGACGGCAGCTCTGCCACAGATGTTTCGCACTCCACAATTCGCGATCATTTCGTGCTGCTGGCAAAGAACCAGCGCCGCGCCCAACCGGTTTCCGCCGGCAGCGTGAGCAGTGAGCACGAGAAGAAGCAAGTTGAAGTGCTGCGATTGATCCAGGCCTACCGTATGCGTGGCCACCAGGCAGCCCAGCTTGACCCGCTGGGGCTGTGGCAGCGTCCTGCACCTGCAGACCTGTCGATCAATCACTACGGCTTGACCAATGCCGATCTTGATACGACCTTCCGTGCCGGCGACCTGTTCATCGGCAAAGAGGAAGCGAGCCTACGCGAAATTCACGAAGCGTTGCAGCAGACATATTGCCGCACCATCGGCGCTGAATTTACGCACATCACCGATTCCGAGCAGCGCCAGTGGTTCCAGCAGCGTCTGGAAAGCGTGCGTGGCCGTCCGGAATATTCCGCGGACATCAAGAGCCACCTGCTCGAGCGCGTGACGGCCGGTGAAGGCCTGGAAAAATACCTGGGCACCAAATACCCGGGCACCAAGCGTTTCGGTCTGGAAGGCGGCGAAAGCCTGATTCCGATGCTCGACGAACTGATCCAGCGTTCCGGTTCCTACGGCACCAAGGAAGTCGTCATCGGCATGGCCCACCGTGGCCGTCTGAACGTACTGGTCAACACTTTCGGCAAGAACCCGCGCGAGCTGTTCGACGAGTTCGAAGGCAAGAAGAAGGTCGAGCTGGGTTCCGGTGACGTTAAATACCACCAGGGCTTCTCGTCCAACGTAATGACCACCGGCGGTGAAGTTCACCTGGCCATGGCGTTCAACCCGTCCCACCTGGAAATCGTTTCCCCGGTGGTCGAGGGTTCGGTTCGCGCCCGTCAGGATCGTCGCAACGACCCTACCGGTGAGAAGGTTCTGCCGATCTCCATTCACGGTGACGCGGCATTCGCAGGTCAGGGCGTGGTGATGGAAACCTTCCAGATGTCGCAGACCCGCGGTTTCAAGACCGGCGGTACCGTGCACATCGTGATCAACAACCAGGTCGGTTTCACCATCAGCAACCCGCTGGACTCGCGTTCCACCGAGTACGCGACCGACGTTGCGAAAATGATCCAGGCGCCGATCCTCCATGTGAATGGTGATGATCCGGAAGCCGTATTGTTCGTGACCCAGCTGGCCATCGACTACCGCATGCAGTTCAAGCGTGACGTGGTGATCGACCTGGTCTGCTACCGTCGTCGCGGCCACAACGAGGCCGACGAGCCAAGCGGCACCCAGCCTCTGATGTATCAGCAGATCACCAAGCAGCGCACCACCCGTGAGCTGTACGCTGATCGTCTGACCCAGGGCGGTGTGCTGGACGCAGAGCGTGTTCAGGCGAAAGTCGACGAATACCGCAACGCGCTGGACAACGGTCTGCACGTAGTGAAATCGCTGGTCAAAGAGCCGAACAAAGAGCTGTTCGTGGACTGGCGTCCGTATCTGGGCCACGCCTGGACTGCGCGTCACGACACTCGTTTCGACCTCAAGACCCTGCAGGAACTGTCCGCCAAGCTGCTGGAAATTCCGGAAGGCTTCGTGGTTCAGCGTCAGGTCGCGAAGATCTACGAAGACCGTCAGAAGATGCAAGCCGGCGGCCTGCCGATCAACTGGGGTTACGCCGAAACCATGGCGTACGCGACCCTGGCGTTCGAAGGTCACCCGATCCGCATGACCGGTCAGGACATCGGCCGCGGTACGTTCTCGCACCGTCACGCTGTGCTGCACAACCAGAAAGATGCCGGTACCTACATTCCGCTCAAGCATCTGTATGAAGGTCAGCCACGCTTCGACCTGTACGACTCGTTCCTGTCGGAAGAAGCTGTACTGGCGTTCGAATACGGTTACTCGACCACCACGCCGAACGCGCTGGTGATCTGGGAAGCCCAGTTCGGCGACTTCGCCAACGGTGCACAGGTCGTTATCGACCAGTTCATCACCAGCGGCGAGCACAAGTGGGGCCGTCTCTGCGGTCTGACCATGCTGCTGCCACACGGTTACGAAGGTCAGGGCCCTGAGCACAGCTCGGCACGTCTTGAGCGTTACCTGCAGCTGTGCGCCGAGCACAACATTCAGGTGTGCATGCCGACCACCCCGGCCCAGATTTACCACTTGCTGCGCCGTCAGGTGATTCGCCCGCTGCGCAAGCCATTGGTTGTTCTGACTCCAAAGTCGCTGCTGCGCCACAAACTGGCCATCTCGACCCTGGAAGATCTGGCCGAAGGTTCGTTCCAGACCGTGATCCCGGAAATCGATGCACTGGACCCGAAAAAGGTCGAGCGCGTTGTTCTGTGCAGCGGCAAGGTCTACTACGACCTGCTGGAAAAACGTCGTGCCGAAGGCCGCGAAGATATCGCCATCGTGCGTATCGAGCAGCTGTACCCGTTCCCTGAGGACGACTTGAAAGAAGTCCTGGCTCCTTACACCAACGCCAAAGCGGCCGTGTGGTGTCAGGAAGAGCCGATGAACCAGGGCGCCTGGTACTGCAGCCAGCACCACCTGCGTCGCAGCATCAGCAACCTCAACAAATCTCTCGTACTCGAGTACGCGGGCCGTGAGGCTTCTGCTGCACCTGCATGTGGTTACGCATCGATGCACGCCGAGCAGCAGGAACAACTGCTGCAAGCCGCGTTTACCGTTTAACGCCTTCGCGCACCTGAAACCGAATTTAAGGAACCACAGATAATGGCTATCGAGATCAAAGCCCCCACTTTCCCGGAATCGGTTGCCGATGGCACCGTTGCCACCTGGCACAAACAACCGGGCGACGCCGTCAAGCGTGACGAACTGATCGTCGACATCGAAACCGACAAAGTCGTACTGGAAGTGCTGGCTACCGCCGACGGCGTGCTGGGCGCAATCGTCAAGGGCGAGGGCGAAACCGTCCTGTCCGACGAAGTGCTGGGCTCCATCGTTGAAGGCGGCGCTGCTGCTGCCGCCCCGGCTGCCGCTGCTGCTCCGGCCGCTGCTGCCGCTGCTCCAGCCGCCGATGGCGAAGACGACCCGATCGCAGCTCCAGCCGCGCGCAAGCTGGCTGAAGAGAACGGCATCAACATCGCTTCCGTTGCCGGCACCGGCAAAGGCGGTCGCGTGACCAAGGAAGACGTGGTTGCAGCCGTTGCTGCCAAGAAAGCCGCTCCGGCTGCCGCGCCTGCCAAGGCTGCTGCTCCGGCCGCCGCCGCTCCTGTGTTCGCCGCTGGCGACCGCATCGAGAAGCGCGTTCCGATGACCCGCGTTCGTGCCACCGTTGCCAAGCGTCTGGTTGAAGCTCAATCGAACATGGCGATGCTGACCACTTTCAACGAAGTCGACATGACCGAAGTCATGGCCCTGCGTTCGAAGTACAAGGACCTGTTCGAGAAGTCCCACAACGGCGTACGCCTGGGCTTCATGTCGTTCTTCGTGAAGGCTGCCACCGAAGCGCTGAAACGCTTCCCGGCTGTCAACGCTTCGATCGACGGCAACGACATCGTTTACCACGGTTATGCTGACATCGGCGTCGCTGTTTCCAGCGACCGTGGCCTGGTGGTTCCGGTTCTGCGTAACGCCGAACACATGAGCCTGGCTGAAATCGAAGGCGGCATCGCAACCTTCGGCAAGAAAGCCCGTGACGGCAAACTGTCGATGGACGAAATGACCGGCGGTACCTTCACCATCACCAACGGTGGTACCTTCGGTTCGATGATGTCGACCCCGATCGTCAACCCGCCGCAGGCAGCGATTCTGGGCATGCACAACATCATCCAGCGTCCGATGGCCATCAACGGTCAGGTCGTGATCCGTCCGATGATGTACCTGGCACTGTCCTACGATCACCGTCTGATCGATGGCAAAGAAGCTGTAACCTTCCTGGTGACCATCAAGAACCTGCTGGAAGATCCGGCTCGTCTGTTGCTGGATATCTGATAGAAGCAGTCACGCGCTGCAAGCTTCAAGCTGCGGGAAAACGCAGCCTGGCTTGCAGCGCGCGGCTTGAAGCTTTTCGCTAAAGAGGATTTTTTGAATGTCGCAGAAATTTGACGTAGTAGTGATCGGTGCGGGCCCTGGCGGCTACGTGGCAGCTATCAAGGCCGCGCAACTCGGCCTGAGCACTGCCTGCATCGAGAAGTACACCGATGCTGAAGGCAAGCAAGCCCTGGGCGGCACCTGCCTGAATGTAGGCTGCATTCCTTCCAAGGCGCTGCTGGACAGCTCCTGGAAATACAAGGAAGCGAAAGAAAGCTTCAACGTCCACGGTATCTCGACCGGCGAAGTCAAAATGGACGTCGCAGCGATGGTTGGCCGCAAGGCTGGCATCGTCAAGAACCTGACCGGCGGTGTTGCCACCCTGTTCAAGGCCAACGGTGTTACTTCGATCCAGGGCCACGGCAAACTGCTGGCCGGCAAGAAAGTCGAAGTCACCAAGCCGGACGGCTCGGTTGAAGTCATCGAAGCCGAAAACGTCATCCTGGCTCCAGGCTCGCGTCCGATCGATATTCCACCGGCTCCGGTCGATCAGAAAGTCATCGTTGATTCGACTGGCGCTCTGGAATTCCAATCCGTACCTAAGCGTCTGGGCGTGATCGGCGCTGGCGTGATCGGTCTGGAACTGGGTTCGGTATGGTCGCGTCTGGGCGCCGAAGTGGTTGTTCTGGAAGCACTGGACACTTTCCTGATGGCAGCGGACACCGCTGTTTCCAAGGAAGCGCTGAAAACCCTGACCAAACAGGGTCTGGACATCAAACTGGGCGCTCGCGTAACCGGCTCGAAAGTGAACGGCGACGAAGTCGTTGTGAACTACACCGATGCCAACGGCGAACAGACCATTACTTTCGACAAGCTGATCGTAGCCGTTGGTCGCCGTCCGGTGACCACTGATCTGCTGGCTGCCGACAGCGGCGTGACCCTGGACGAGCGCGGTTTCGTGCACGTTGACGATCACTGCGCCACCACCGTACCGGGCGTTTACGCCATCGGTGACGTGGTTCGCGGCATGATGCTGGCTCACAAGGCCTCGGAAGAGGGCATCATGGTTGTCGAGCGCATCAAGGGCCACAAGGCCCAGATGAACTATGACCTGATCCCTTCGGTTATTTATACTCACCCGGAAATCGCATGGGTCGGTAAAACCGAGCAGGCCTTGAAAGCTGAAGGCGTTGAAGTTAACGTCGGCACCTTCCCGTTCGCAGCATCCGGCCGTGCCATGGCCGCCAACGATACCGGTGGTTTCGTCAAGGTCATCGCCGATGCCAAGACTGACCGCGTATTGGGCGTGCACGTGATTGGCCCGAGCGCTGCAGAACTGGTTCAGCAGGGCGCGATCGGTATGGAATTCGGTACCAGCGCTGAAGACCTGGGCATGATGGTTTTCTCCCATCCGACCCTGTCCGAAGCCTTGCACGAAGCAGCTCTGGCAGTGAATGGCGGCGCCATCCACATTGCCAACCGCAAGAAGCGTTAAGACACAATAAGAAACCACGGCGGTACGGCCCGTCGTGAGCCTTGCGTGCAAGACTCACCGCGGAATGTCCGCTGGACGCAGCCTTGCGTAGCTGCACCGGGTATCCGGAAAGGCTACGCAAGCAGCAGTCACAGGTGGCGCGGCACTCATAAAGAGCGCAGCGCCGAATGCGCAGTACCTAACGAAGACGGTAAAAAGCATGAATCTTCACGAGTATCAGGGTAAGCAGCTGTTCGCTGAATACGGCCTGCCAGTTTCCACTGGTTTCGCAGTAGACACCCCGGAAGCAGCAGCAGAAGCTTGCGACAAAATCGGCGGCAACGAGTGGGTTGTCAAAGCCCAGGTTCACGCCGGTGGTCGCGGTAAAGCGGGCGGCGTCAAGCTGGTTCGCAGCAAAGAAGACGCCAAAGCCTTCGCACAGCAGTGGCTGGGCAAGCGTCTGGTGACTTACCAGACTGACGCCAACGGCCAGCCAGTCACCAAGATCCTGGTTGAATCGTGCACTGATATCGCTAAAGAGCTGTACCTGGGCGCTGTCGTTGACCGTTCGAGCCGTCGTATCGTGTTCATGGCTTCCACCGAAGGTGGCGTGGACATCGAGAAAATCGCTCACGACACTCCAGAAAAAATTCTGAAAGCCACTATCGATCCACTGGTTGGCGCTCAGCCATTCCAGGGTCGCGAGCTGGCATTCCAGCTGGGTCTGGAAGGCAAGCAGGTTGCTCAGTTCGCCAAGATCTTCGTAGGTCTGGCCAAGCTGTTCAAGGATCACGACCTGGCTCTGCTGGAAGTGAACCCGCTGGTGATCAAGGCTGACGGCGATCTGCACTGCCTGGACGCCAAGATCAACATCGACGCCAACGCAATGTACCGTCAGCCTAAGCTGAAGACTTTCCACGATCCGTCGCAGGACGATCCGCGCGAAGCGCACGCTGCCAAGTTCGAACTGAACTACGTAGCACTGGAAGGCAACATCGGCTGCATGGTGAACGGTGCCGGCCTGGCCATGGGTACCATGGACATCGTCAACCTGCACGGCGGCAAGCCAGCCAACTTCCTCGACGTAGGTGGTGGTGCTACCAAAGAACGCGTAACCGAAGCTTTCAAAATCATTCTGTCCGACAGCAATGTCGCTGCAGTACTGGTTAACATCTTCGGCGGCATCGTTCGTTGCGACATGATTGCCGAAGGCATCATCGGTGCAGTGAAAGAAGTCGGCGTGAAAATCCCGGTTGTTGTTCGTCTTGAAGGCAACAACGCTGAACTGGGCGCTAAAGTACTGGCAGAAAGCGGTTTGAACATCATCGCTGCTACCAGCCTGACCGACGCTGCTCAACAAGTCGTTAAAGCTGCGGAGGGCAAGTAATGAGCGTCCTGATCAATAAAGACACCAAAGTAATCTGCCAGGGCTTCACCGGTGCGCAGGGTACTTTCCACTCCGAACAAGCCATTGCCTACGGCACCAAAATGGTTGGCGGCGTGACTCCAGGCAAAGGTGGCACCACTCACCTGAACCTGCCTGTGTTCAACACCGTGAAAGAAGCTGTAGAAGCCACTGGCGCCACCGCCAGCGTCATCTACGTTCCGGCTCCTTTCTGCAAGGACTCGATCCTGGAAGCAGCTTTCGGCGGCATCAAGCTGATCGTCTGCATCACCGAAGGCATTCCTACCCTGGACATGCTGGATGCCAAAGTTAAGTGCGACGAGCTGGGTGTTACCCTGATCGGCCCTAACTGCCCAGGCGTGATCACCCCAGGCGAATGCAAGATCGGCATCATGCCAGGTCACATTCACTTGCCAGGCAAGGTCGGTATCGTTTCCCGTTCCGGCACCCTGACCTACGAAGCTGTGAAGCAGACTACTGACGCCGGTTTCGGTCAGTCGACTTGCGTCGGCATCGGTGGTGACCCGATCCCGGGTTCGAACTTCATCGACATCCTGAAGCTGTTCCAGGAAGACCCGAAGACCGAAGCGATCGTAATGATCGGCGAGATCGGCGGTTCGGCTGAAGAAGAAGCGGCTGCCTACATCAAGGCACACGTGACCAAGCCGGTTGTTTCCTACATCGCTGGTGTGACTGCTCCTCCGGGCAAGCGCATGGGCCATGCTGGCGCAATCATCTCCGGCGGCAAAGGCACTGCAGACGAGAAATTCGCTGCTCTGCAAGACGCAGGCGTGAAAACCGTGCGTTCGCTGGCAGACATCGGCAAGGCCCTGGCCGAGCTGACTGGCTGGGAAGTGAAGAAGTAAGCTTCGGCTGACTTCTCTGCTCCAGCAACAGAGGCCACCTTCGGGTGGCCTTTGTCGTTTCTGGGGTTCGGTGGACGATGGCAACTTATAAGCACTCACCCAATAACATGCAAAAACGCGACACGGAAACGTCGCGTATCGGATAGTTCGCCCTCTAACAGTGCGTTTGTCAGGCAAATTCGTTAGGCTAGCAGCCATTTTTGCGTCTGCCGCCCACAAGGCATGCAACGCGCTAAACGGGTCAGTCTTATACGGATTGACAGCATTTCCCTAACCCCACAGGGAAATCCCCCTCTAAATTCCGATTCAGTAGTGTGGTATTTCCTTAATGAAAGTTTTGAAAGGTCAGGACATCCTGGCACTTGGCTTTATGACATTCGCCCTGTTCGTCGGGGCCGGCAACATCATCTTCCCGCCTATCGTCGGTTTGCAGTCCGGGCCAAACGTCTGGATGGCGGCGCTGGGCTTCCTGATCACGGCGGTCGGTTTGCCGGTGGTCACCGTGGTCGCACTGGCCAAGGTCGGTGGCGCCATGGACGCCCTGAGCAGCCCGATCGGCAAGATCGCTGGCGGCGTACTGGCAGCGGCTTGCTACCTGGCAGTCGGCCCGCTGTTCGCCACCCCGCGTACCGCGACCGTTTCCTTTGAAGTGGGTCTGGCGCCGTTGACCGGCGAGAGCCCGCTGGCACTGTTCCTCTACAGTTCGGTGTACTTCCTGCTGGTGTTCTTCATCTCGCTCTACCCTGGGCGTCTGCTGGACACCGTCGGTCGTTTCCTCGCGCCGCTGAAGATCATCGCCCTGGCCGTGCTCGGCATCGCCGCGTTCGCACTGCCGGCCGGTGATATCGGCGTTGCCACTCCGGAATACGTTGCGGCACCGTTCTCCCAAGGCTTCATCAATGGTTACCTGACCATGGATACCCTGGGCGCGCTGGTGTTCGGCATCGTCATCGTCAACGCGATCCGCTCCCGTGGCGTAGAGTCGCCAGCACTGATCACCCGTTACGCGATCATCGCCGGGCTGATTGCCGGCGTCGGTCTGGCGCTGGTGTATGTCAGCCTGTTTCGTCTGGGTTCCGGCAGCCATGAAGTGGCGGCGGGCGCGACCAACGGCGCGGCGGTGCTGCACGCTTACGTGCAACACACCTTCGGTTCGCTGGGCAGTGGCTTCCTCGCTGTGCTGATTTCCCTGGCTTGTCTGGTGACCGCTGTTGGCCTGACCTGCGCGTGTGCCGAATACTTCAGCCGCGTACTGCCGCTGTCGTACAAGACCCTGGTGATCATCCTCGCGGCGTTCTCGCTGCTGGTGTCCAACCTGGGCCTGACCAAGCTGATCGCGTTCTCGATCCCGGTGCTGACCGCGATCTACCCGCCGTGCATCGTGCTGGTGGCCCTGAGCTTCTGCGCTGCGTTCTGGCATGAGCAGAGCCGTATCATGGGCCCGGTGATGCTGGTGTCGTTCGTGTTTGGCACCATCGATGCGTTGAAAGGCGCCGGTCTGGCGGACTGGATGCCATCGCAACTGGCCCACCTGCCGCTGAGCGAGCAAGGTCTGGCGTGGCTGGTGCCATGCGTAATGACCCTGGTGGTTGCTGTGGTTTGCGACCGCCTGCTGGGCAAGCGCGCCGAAGCACTCGCCTAAGATTGCCGGGCCGCCACAAGCGGCTGCCGAGCGATTAAACAGAAATGCCCCGTATCAATCGATACGGGGCATTTTTTATGGGCTTCAGGCAGTGTCTTTTTCCCTCGACTAACGTCGAAGGGGAGCCGAAATCTTCATCACAGGGAATTGCATGTCGTTCATCCAAGCCAACCTGATCCATCTGCTGGCCGCGCTCTGGTTTGTCATCTGCTGGGGCGGTTACACCCGTTATGCCACCTGGAAGGCTCGTGACACCGCGTGCCTGGCCAGCGTGCTGCACCTGTATCGCGAAGACTGGATGCGCCGCATGCTGCTGCGTGACAACCGCATCGCCGACGCCAGCGTGATCGGCAACCTCGAGCGCAACGCCTCGTTCTTTGCCTCCAGCACGCTGATTATCCTGGCGGGCATCTTGACAGTGCTCGGCGCGTCCGAGCGCGCGGTGTCGCTGTTGGCGGACATTCCGATGGTGCAACAGGCCTCGCAGGGCATGTCGGAGATCAAGTTGCTGTGCCTGGCGCTGGTGTTCGTTTACGCCTTCTTCACCTTCAGCTGGTGCATGCGCCAATACAATTTCGCCGCCATTCTGGTCGGCTCGGCCCCAATGATCGGTGAGCGGCAAGTCTCGGAGCAGGAGCGCAAGGCGTTCGCCTCACGGGCGGCTCGGGTGATTTCGATGGCGGCCAACCAGTTCAACTTCGGTCTGCGTTCCTACTACTTCGGCATGAGCATGCTGGCGTGGTTCGTCAGCCCGTGGCTGTTCATGTTGATGAGCGCAGGCGTGGTGCTGGTGTTGTATCGCCGGGAGTTTCATTCCGACGTGCTCGATGTAATGGTCTATACCCCTACAGAGGCGCCATTGCCCGAAGCGAACAAGGAGGCTGCTTGATGAGTATTCCGTTCTGGTGTGTGTTTATCAGTGCATTGTTAATCTACGTGGCGCGGATGCCGGTCGGCAAGGCCATGAAAGAGCAGGGCGGCTACAACAACCATCTGCCGCGTCAGCAACAGGCGCAACTTACCGGTTACGGAGCCCGGGCGCTGGCGGCGCATCAGAACAGCATCGAAGCCTTCATTCTGTTTGCCGTTGGCGTGCTGATGGCGCATACCACGCAGACGGCGGGGTGGCTGATCGATACCTTGGCGATCATCTTCGTGATCTCGCGGATTTTCTATCTGTGGTTTTACCTGGCGGATATTCCCAAGCTGCGCAGTCTGGTCTGGCTGGTCGGCTTAGTGTGTTCATTGTTGCTGATGATTAGTCCGACTTTTAGAACTGTCTTGCTCTAAGGCGGCACCGGCAAAAAAATGACAGGCAAAAGAAAACCCGCACTTGGCGGGTTTTCTTTTTTGCCAGCTAGAAGCGGCTTACTGCTTCTTGGCAGCTTCTTCTTGCGCTGCAGCGTTCGATTCGGCCTGAGCTTTGGCAGCTTCGGCGTTTTCTTTCGCTGCGTCGTTCACTTTATCCTGAGCTTTGTTCATGTCTTGCTGAGCTTGTTCAGCATGTTGGTTGGCATCTTGAGCTTTGTCCTCGGATTTTTTATCGCAGGCAGCGAGACCGAGGGAAGCGGTCAACATCAAGGCAATAGCTAAAGTCTTACGCATGGGGTGTTTCTCCTTATGGAAAATAACTACTGGCCTTAAGAGCTCAGGCCCGAGGCTTAAGTTCCTCATTTCTTTCAGATATATAAGTTTGTTTTGCAATGGAACTTTTGCTGTTCTTTCCACTACTGGGAATAGCGACTAACAAGAGTAATTATCAAATGGCCGAAAACCCCGTTTTTGAGCGTGCGACACGGTTTCTCTCGGCCTTGCGCCACTGTCAGGTGCTGGGATTGAAGGTGCACAGCGCAAGTAGCGAAGGCCTGACGGTGGTGCTGCCGTACAGTGCGCAAATCGTTGGCAACCCGCTGACCGGCGTCATCCACGGTGGGGCAATCACGTCATTGATGGATACCGCGTGCGGCATGTCGACCCTGTGCGTTCTGCCGGAATTCGAAGTCTGCCCGACCCTCGATCTGCGCATCGACTACATGCACGCCGCCGAGCCGCATAAAGACGTCTATGGCTTCGCCCAATGTTATCGGGTCACCACCGATGTGATCTTCGCTCGCGGCTTTGCCTATCAGGAAGATCCCGAGCAACCGATTGCCCACGTCGTCGGCACCTTCATGCGCATGGGCAAGGGCCTAAAAGGCACCAAAGGTTTTGGTGGCGCGATCAAGGGAGAAAACCCATGAGCGATGATTTCAAGCAGCAACTGCAAGAGGCGCACGAGAAGGGTGACTACGCGCCGCTGCTGAAGCTGATCCCCTATGCCGGACTCATCGGCGTCGAGTGTTCGCGAGTCGGTGACGACTTGCTGTTCAAGCTGCCAGCCAACAAGGACAACATTGGTAACCCCTTATTGCCGGCGATCCACGGCGGGGTGATTGCCGGGTTCATGGAGTTGTCTGCGGCCCTGCACCTGCTGATTTTCACCGGCGCGCCGGGTGTGCCGAAGATTATCGATTTCTCCCTCGATTACCTGCGGGCCGGGCAGTTTCGCGATACGTGGGCCCGGTGTCAGGTCTGCCGTCAGGGCCGGCGGGTGGCAAACGTCGCGGTCACGGCCTGGCAAAGCACCGAAAGCCAACCGATTGCCACCGCCCGTGCTCACTTCAAAATCGATGAGCCCTTGAAATCCTGAACCACGCCCCCAACTCACAGAACAACCCGCCGCCGACCAGCAAGGTCGCGGCCAATGCCATCTGATTGGAGTTTGATGACCATGAGTGTGGAAACTCAAAAGGAAACCCTGGGCTTCCAGACCGAGGTGAAGCAACTGCTGCACCTCATGATCCATTCGCTGTATTCCAACAAGGAAATCTTCCTTCGCGAATTGATCTCGAACGCCTCTGACGCCGTCGACAAATTGCGCTTCGAAGCCCTGGCCAAGCCTGAGTTGCTCGAAGGTGGCGCTGAACTGAAAATCCGTGTGAGCTTCGACAAGGACGCCAAGACCGTCACCCTCGAAGACAACGGCATCGGCATGAACCGCGACGATGTGATCACCCACCTGGGGACCATCGCCAAATCCGGCACTGCCGATTTCATGAAAAACCTGTCCGGCGATCAGAAGAAGGATTCGCACCTGATCGGCCAGTTCGGTGTGGGCTTCTATTCGGCCTTCATCGTCGCTGACAAAGTTGACGTGTACAGCCGTCGCGCCGGCACCGCCGCCAGCGAAGGCGTGCACTGGTCGTCGAAAGGCGAGGGCGAATTCGAAGTCGCCACCATCGACAAGCCGGAGCGCGGCACCCGCATCGTTCTGCACCTGAAATCCGGTGAAGACGAGTTCGCCGATGGCTGGCGTCTGCGCAACATCATCAAGAAGTACTCCGACCACATCGCACTGCCGATCGAGCTGCCGAAAGAAGTGGCCGCTGCCGAGGGCGAAGAAAAGCCTGAAGTTGAATGGGAAACCGTCAACCGCGCCAGCGCCCTGTGGACCCGTCCTCGCACTGAAGTGAAGGACGAGGAATACCAGGAGTTCTACAAACACATCGCCCACGACTTCGAAAACCCGCTGTCGTGGAGCCACAACAAGGTCGAAGGCAAGCTCGAGTACAGCTCGCTGCTGTACGTGCCGGCCCGCGCACCGTTCGATCTGTACCAGCGTGAAGCGCCAAAAGGCCTGAAGCTGTACGTGCAGCGCGTGTTCGTGATGGATCAGGCCGAGTCGTTCCTGCCGCTGTACCTGCGCTTCATCAAAGGCGTGGTCGACTCCAACGACCTGTCGCTGAACGTGTCGCGGGAAATCCTGCAGAAAGACCCGATCATCGACTCGATGAAGTCGGCGCTGACCAAGCGCGTGCTGGACATGCTGGAAAAACTGGCGAAGAACGAGCCTGAGCAATACAAGGGCTTCTGGAAAAACTTCGGTCAGGTCATGAAAGAAGGCCCGGCTGAAGATTTCTCCAACAAGGAAAAAATTGCCGGTCTGCTGCGTTTCGCATCGACCAACGGCACCGATGGCGAGCAGATCGTCGGTCTGGCCGAGTACCTGGCGCGCGCCAAGGAAGGTCAGGACAAGATCTACTACCTCACCGGCGAAACCTACGCGCAGGTCAAGAACAGCCCGCACCTGGAAGTCTTCCGCAAGAAAGGCATCGAAGTGCTGCTGCTGACCGACCGTATCGACGAGTGGCTGATGAGCTACCTCAGCGAATTCGACGGCAAGACGTTTGTCGACGTCGCGCGCGGTGACCTGGACCTGGGCAACCTGGACTCGGAAGAGGACAAGAAGGCCGCAGAAGAAGTCGCCAAGTCGAAAGAAGGTCTGGTCGAGCGTCTGAAAACCGCACTGGGCGATTCCGTTGCCGAAGTCCGGGTTTCCCATCGCCTGACCGATTCGCCGGCCATCCTGGCGATTGGCGAGCAGGATCTGGGTCTGCAAATGCGTCAGATCCTTGAAGCCAGCGGGCAGAAGGTGCCGGATTCGAAGCCGATCTTCGAATTCAACCCGAGCCACCCGCTGATCGAGAAGCTCGACAACGAGGCCAGCGAAGATCGCTTCAGCGACCTGTCGCACATCCTCTTCGACCAGGCTGCGCTGGCGGCTGGCGACAGCTTGAAAGACCCGGCCGCTTACGTGAGCCGCCTGAACAAGCTGCTGGTCGAGCTGTCCGCTTGATCAAACTGTAGAAAAACCCGCTTCGGCGGGTTTTTTCATTCTGGTGTTCAACCAATCAGGAGTCAGAAATGAGCCAAGTCACTGTACGTTCCGTGGTCTATCAGATTGACGGCCAGCCTTATGAAGGTCGCCTGGCGTTCGACGCCGAGCATAAAGGCGCGCGTCCGGGTCTGTTGATGGCGCCGAACTGGATGGGTGTCAGCGCTGGCGCTGAAGAGATCGCCAAATCGGTGGCGGCCAAGGGTTATGTGGTGCTGATCGCTGACGTGTACGGCCAGGCGGTGCGTCCGCAGAATGCCGATCAGGCCGGTGCGGCGATGATGCCGCTGAAGGACGACCGCGCGCTGCTGCGCAAGCGTATGCAGGCCGCGTTCGAACAATTGCAGAAGCAGGGCGAGGCGGTGGTTGATACCTCGAAACTGGCGGTGTTCGGTTTCTGCTTCGGCGGTTGCTGTGCGCTGGATCTGGCGCGCACCGGCGCTGCGGTGAAAGCGGCGGTGTCGTTCCACGGTACGCTGGACTCGCCGAACCCGGCGGACGCGAAAAACATCAAGGGCTCGGTGCTGGTGCTGCACGGTGCTTCCGATCCGCTGGTGCCGAAAGAACAGTTGCCGGCATTCGAGGACGAGATGAACGCGGCTGGCGTGGACTGGCAGTTGCTGAGCTACGGCGGCGCGGTGCACTCGTTCACCGATCCGCATGCCAATGTTCCGGGCAAGATGATGTACGACGCGAAGACCGCAGCGCGGGCGTTCAAGTCGATGCATGACTTGTTGGAAGAAGTGTTCAAGGGCTGAATCGGCTGAACGCACTCCCACGCCTGGCGTGGGAGTGTTGCTTTACAGCGGTGTCGGTTCGCTGCGCGATTTAGGCAGCTCGATCCGCTCGACTTCCCCCGGCACCGTCGGCCAATCCCCGGCCGCCCACTTGCGCCGCGCCTCATCGATCGCCGCCGGATCGCTTGCAACAAAGTTCCAGTTGATCCGCCGTGGCCCATCCAGTGGCGCGCCACCAAACAGCACCGCGTGGCTATCGCTCTCGGCAAACAGGCTCATCTCTTCCCCGGTTGGCAACACCACCAGTGCATGGGGTTCGACCGCTTCGCCATTCAATTGCACATCACCGCTCAACACGTACAGCGCCCGCTCTTCATGCTCGGTCGGGATCAGTAGTGTGGTCGCGGTTTGCATCTTCAATTCGGCGTACAGCGTAGGAGAAAGCACCGGCACCGGCGATTCCAGGCAAAAGCCTGACCCGGCGATCATGCGGATTTGCACGCCGAGGTTATCGCTGACCGGCAAGGTCGAGGCCGGGTGATGGCTGTAATGCCCCGGGCCTTGTTCGTGTTCCTTGGGCGAGGCGAGCCAGATTTGCAGCCCGTGCATCTTGAAGCTTTGTTCCCACAGCGGTTCAGGTGTGCGCTCGACGTGAGCGATCGCTGTGCCGGCTGTCATCCAGCTGACATCGCCGGCGCTGACCACCTGATCCGAACCCAGGCTGTCCTTGTGCTGGATTTGCCCGTCGAACAAATACGTGAGGGTCGACAGACCGATGTGCGGGTGCTGTCGGATGTTCATGCCTTTGCCCGCCGGATAAACCGTTTCGAGCATGTGGTCGAAAAACACGAAAGGCCCGACGCTGCGGCATTTGGCTGACGGCAGCGGGCGCAGAATCGGCTGGCCTTCGACGTCTTCGGCGCGCGGGCGGATGATCAGGGGTTGGGTGTCCATGTTCCATTCCAGGCTTGGCGGGTGATGCGAGGAGCATAACCCGCCGGTGTCGTCGGGGTGATTACTGGCTGTCGAAGCCGACTGGCGCGTGGGTTTCGATGATGACTTCGCTGGTGGTCATCAGCTTGTGGATCGGGCAGCGATCGGCAACACGCAGCAGCTCTTCGCGCTGGGCATCGGTGAGCACGCCCTTGAGGGTGAGGGTCACGTGCAGGGCGTATTTGCCTTTCTGTTCCTGGCTGTTGTCGCGTTTGACCTCAACGCCGACGCCGGTCAGCGGGATGTCCTTTCTCTTTGCGTACAGCTTCAGGGTCAGGGCCTTGCAGGCGCCGAGGGCGGCGTCGAAGTAATCGTGCGGCTCCGGAGCCGAGCCTTCGCCGCCGGCAGTGGTCGGGACATCGGCAAACAGCTCATGCTCATCGATCTGTACGGTGTGGCGAAAACCTTCGGCGGACACGGTATTGACGGTAACGGTCATGTGAACCTCGCAAGCTGTAGGAAAAGGGATTCGATCAAAAAAGACCTTGCAGGTATAGAGCATTCCCACACAGGCGCGTTCCACTTTCTTGCCGGGTGAACCCTCGTCGCCCGGCGAGGGTCTAGGCTATGCCTGTCTGCCGGAGAATGCTTGTGTCCGTGTTTCGTTTGAGTCTTGTCTGTCTGATGGTTTTCACCGGCGCCGCCAGTGCCCGGGATTACACCTACAGTGACGCGCACCTGCATTACGTGGATTTTTTCCAGGAAACCGCCGGCATGCCGAAATTGCTGACGGCCATGAAGGAAAATTCCATCGAGCACGTGATGATTTCCGGCATACCCGTGGCGAAGAAATGGCATGAAGACGAGCCGAAGCGCCCGCGCTATTACGCTGGCGATGATGCCGATGCCTATTGGTACAGCGCGACTGACGTGATCGTCGCCGACGCGGTGCAGAAACTGACACCTGAGCAACGCCAGTACTTTCACCCGTTTCTTTCAGGCTTCAACCCCAACGACAAGAACTCCGCCGCGCACATCCAGCGCATGCTCGATCTGTATCCCGGCTTGTGGCAGGGCATCGGCGAGGTCTTTACCCGTCACGACGACCTCACGGCGCTCACCTCGGGTGACACGCCGCGTGCCAATAACGAAGCGATGACCCGCATCTATCACCTGGCCGCCGAACACGATCTGCCGGTGATGCTGCATTCCAACATCACCTCCAAGCGTGAGAAGAATCCGCTGTATCTGAAGGAAATCGAAGAGCCGCTGCGTAATCATCCGCACACCCGGTTTATCTGGGCGCATGCCGGCACCAGCGCCGAAATCCATCGTCATCAGACGCAGCTGGATTTTCTGCTGCCGACCCTGACGCGAATGCTGGAGGCGTACCCGAACCTGTTCATTGATCTGTCGTGGAGCCTGCTGACGCCTTATCTGCTGGACGAAAAGGGCCAGCCGCGAGCGGAATGGGTGCAACTGGTGGAGCGCTATCCGGATCGCTTCATGATCGGTTCCGATGTAGTCGGGCGATTCAACAAACTCGGCAAGGAAATCCATGGCTTCAAGCCGTTTCTCGACGCGTTGCCCGAGGCGGTCGCGAAAAAAGTCGCGCGGGACAACTTCCTGGTGATCTTGCCGCGAACAGCGCTCAAGTCCGGCAAACCCGCGCTGAATCGTTAATGCGCCAGGTTCGAAGTATCGAGGCCTTTTGATATCACGTTTTGGTCTTACGCAATTTTCCAAAGGGCCGATACCTTCTAGAGCAACCAGCTGCAGGGTTGATGCAGCGCTTTTGGAAGGAACCAGAGCAATGAGTATCCGTAGTCTCAATATTGCGCCCCGGGCCGGGCTGGGTTTTGGCGTGCTGGCGCTGATGGTGTTTGCCCTTGGGGCGTTTGCACTGCTGCAGATGTCGAACATGCGCGCGCAGTCCGACGAGGTCGACAACAACTGGCTACCCAGCGTGATGGCGGTGGGCGAGATGAGCCAGGACATGTTGCGCCTGCGCGCGCTGACCATGCGCCTGTTGCTCAATCGCGATCCGCAGGCGCTGGATCAGAATGTGGCCAAGCTCAATGATTTGCGCGGTGTGCTGAGTGAAGCCCAGCAGCGTTACGACATCCTGATCGTATTGCCCGAAGAGCGCGCGCTGTTCGATCGCTTCAAGGTCGCTGAACACAAGTACCTGGAGCTTCAGGCGCAGGTGATGACGTTATCTGCTCAGGGACGAGTGGAAGAGGCGGCCGCCATTCTCAACGGGCAGATGAGCCCGCTGGCGGACGAAATTGCGGTGAGCCTGCGTGAGCTGGTCGAGCTGAACAAGCACAACGCCAACCTCGCCACTGAGGCCGCACGGCTGGTGTTCACTAATTCCCGGGTCTGGGTCGGGGTGATGATCGGCATCACCGCACTGATTACCATCGCCTTGGCGTTGTTGCTGACCCGCAGCATCGTGCTGCCGCTGTCGCAATCGCTCAATGTCGCGGAAGTGGTGGCCGGTGGTGATCTGACCGGCGATATCAGCATTTCCGGCAAGGACGAACCGGCGCGGCTGCTGCACGCGCTCAAGAGCATGCAGCACAACCTGCGCGACACCATCCGCCGAATCTCGGAGTCCTCCAGTCAGCTGGCTTCGGCCTCGGAAGAGTTGAGCTGCGTCACCGAAGACGCGACGCGGGGGCTGCATCAGCAGAGTCTGGAGATTGAACAGGCCGCCACGGCGGTCAATCAGATGACCGCCGCCGTGGAAGAAGTGGCGAGCAATGCCGTCGCGACTTCCGAGGCATCCCGTGAGTCTGATCGCATTGCCCAGCATGGCCGGGAGCAGGTCCAGCAGACGGTATCGTCCATCGAGTTGCTGGCGGACGATGTCACGGCGAATGCCACGCAGGTGGAAGATCTGGCGCAGAAGGTCTACAGCATCAGCAAAGTGCTGGATGTGATCCGCTCGATTGCCGAGCAGACCAATCTGCTGGCATTGAACGCGGCAATCGAGGCCGCGCGGGCGGGTGATGCCGGGCGGGGTTTTGCGGTGGTGGCGGACGAAGTGCGGGCGCTGGCCCATCGCACTCAGCAGTCGACGCAGGAGATCGAGCAGATGATCGGCGGCATCCAGCAGGGCACCGATTCGGCGGTCAGCTCGATGCAGCAGAGCAACGTCCGGGCGCGCTCGACCCTGGAGTTGGCGAAGGCGGCTGGCGTGGCGCTGGAAGAAATTGCTTCGGCGTTTACCCTGATCAACGAGCGCAACCTGGTGATCGCCAGTGCGTCGGAAGAGCAGGCGGCTGTGGCGCGGGAAGTGGATCGCAACCTGATGAACATCCGTGACCTGGCGATGCAGACGTCTGCCGGGGCCAATCAGACCAGCGCCGCGAGCCAGGAGCTGTCGAGGCTGGCGGTGGACCTGAACAGCATGGTGGCCAAATTCTCGGTTTGATCACCTTTCGACAGGCGAAAAAAAGCCCCGCGTTTGCGGGGCTTTTTGATTTTGCGTCGGATCAGCTGCCTTTGACCGTCTTGCCGTTGACCGTGCCGTCGAGGAGCATGATGTTGTACTCCTTGCCGTCGGTTTCGACCTGTTGCAGGCGAACCAGCAGGTAATCCCAGTCCTTGGCGAACCACAGGACGGTGATGCGCTTGCTTTGTGTCGGATCGCGAACGCGCTCGACCTTGATCGCATCGATCTGGCCGGCCTTGGTTTCGACTTTTTCCGAACCCAGCACGCGGAAGTCGTAGGTATCGACTTCGCCATCATCGACCACCTGATAGCTCATGCTTTTCTTGCCGGCGGCCACGTCATGCTGCAGCGCCAGTTGATAGGTGGATTTGTCGACCATGCCGCGGTTGAGCGGGATTTTCACCGCGTCGCCGCGGTCGGTGCCGGTCACCAGCTTGTTGGCCCAGTCGAAGTCCAGGTCAGCCTTTTTCGCCTTGCCCAGACCACCGCGTTCGAAGTGGTAGGACTGCGGCAGCAGGGTGTCCTTGTCCAGGGTCAGGGTGCTTTCCTCGGACAGGCTGGCAATCATCATCGAGGCCTTGAAGCTGAGCTTCCAGACGCCGTTGGCCTGTTTGGTCAGGCTGCGTTCGGCAGTGCCGCTCATGGGCAGCTGCTTCCAGTCGGCGGTGTAGCTGGCGGAGAACGGTTGAAGGTCTGCCGCCTGGGCAAAAGGCAGGGCGAGCAGAGCGCAAGCGAAGAGCAGGGCGCGACGCATAAAATCTCCTAGTTTCGAATCAAGTGACCGCTGGCCCCGAGTAGCTGGCCATCCAGTAAAGCACCTTGCTCGCCGAGGCTCAGCCGTCCTTCGGCGAACCAGCGTACCGCCATCGGGTAGATCAGGTGTTCCTGAACGTGAACCCGTTGCGCCAGACTTTGCGGCGAATCGTGCAACTCTACCGGTATTACTGCCTGTACGACCAGTGGTCCGCCATCGAGTTCCTCGGTGACGAAGTGCACGGAGCAACCGTGTTCGGCGTCGCCGGCTTCCAGCGCGCGCTGATGAGTGTGTAACCCTTTGTATTTGGGTAGCAGCGACGGGTGGATGTTGAGCAGGCGACCCTGGTAGTGGCGGACGAAGTCAGCGCTGAGAATGCGCATGAAGCCGGCCAGTACCACGAGTTTGGGGTTGAATTCGTCGATCAGTTCGATCAGAGCGGTATCGAAGGCCTCGCGGCCCTCGAATCCCTTGTGATCCAGCGAGCGGGTGGCGATACCCGCGTCACTGGCGCGTTGCAGGCCGTAGGCGTCGGCGCGGTTGGAAATCACCGCAGCGATGCGGACCGGGCTGTCGCCGGTCCGCGTGCTGTCGATCAGGGCCTGCAAGTTACTGCCGGTGCCGGACAACAGCACCACGACATCACAGGTGTTTGGCATCAGTGAGCCTTGAGGTTCTTCAGTTCGACCTGAGCCGCGCCTTCGGCAGCGACAGCGATCTGACCGATGACCCAAGGCTGCTCGCCGGCGTCACGCAGGGTGTTCAGGGCCACTTCAACGTGCTCCTGAGCCACGCAGATCACCATGCCCACGCCGCAGTTCAGTACTCGGTGCATTTCGGTTTCGTCGACGTTGCCTTTCTCTTGCAGCCAGTCGAAGACGGCCGGGCGGTTCCAGCTGGCCACGTCAACCACGGCTTGAGCGCCTTTTGGCAGAACGCGCGGGATGTTGTCGAGCAGGCCGCCACCGGTGATGTGGGCCATGGCTTTGACAGCGCCGGTGTCCTTGATCAGCTTGAGCAGCGGCTTCACGTAGATGCGGGTCGGGGCCATCAGCAGTTCGGTCAGCGGCTTGCCGTCGAGCTGAACGGTTTCGATGTCGGCGCCGGACACTTCGATGATCTTGCGGATCAGCGAGTAGCCGTTGGAGTGCGGGCCGGACGATGGCAGGGCGATCAGGGCATCACCGGTGGCGACTTTCGAGCCGTCGATGATTTCGGCTTTCTCCACGACGCCGACACAGAAACCGGCCAGGTCGTAGTCTTCGCCTTCGTACATGCCAGGCATTTCAGCGGTTTCGCCGCCGACCAGCGAGCAGCCAGCCAGTTCGCAGCCTGCACCGATACCGGTAACCACGGTTGCAGCCACGTCGACGTTCAGTTTGCCGGTGGCGTAGTAGTCGAGGAAGAACAGCGGCTCTGCGCCGCACACCACCAGATCGTTGACGCACATGGCGACCAGATCCTGGCCGATGCTGTCGTGCTTGTTCAGGTTCAGCGCCAGGCGCAGCTTGGTGCCGACGCCGTCAGTACCGGAAACCAGTACTGGCTGCTTGTAGCCGGCCGGGATTTCGCAGAGGGCGCCGAAACCGCCCAGGCCGCCCATGACTTCCGGGCGCGCAGTGCGCTTGGCGACGCTCTTGATGCGTTCGACCAATGCTTCACCGGCGTCGATGTCTACACCGGCGTCCTTGTAGCTCAGGGAGGGTTGCTTGCTCATGATCCAGGCCTTTAGGGGAGGGGATTCAGGGGTAACGACCGAGTTCAGCGGGTACGCCGAATCCGACAGGGGCGATTGCCTCACGCGAAGTTCGGGGTGCCCGGCTGTTGCCGGTCTGCGAAGGCGCGCGATTTTATCAGGCTTGAGGGGCAGCGGCCATCCTCACGCCGACGGGCAGGGGCATATCGATGGAAAAATTTTGCAATTGACGCTGTGGATGACATCACGGGTGCCTGTATAAGGAACCGTCTATCGTTAGGACTGTGCAAAAACTTACCGACCGCGTGTGAATGTTTTGCGACGGCCTGTGGTCACAGGCTTGCCACAACGGTACACGCGGCCTGTTCCAGCCGCTCTTGTCGACGGGAATTCTCCATGCGTTTTTGTAAATGGCTGTTAGTGGGTGGCTTGTCTCTGATTAGCCTGGCGAGCCAGGCCGAAAATCTCAAAGGTCTTTATCAGGTGCGTGAACCGGTCACTGGCCAGTCGCCAGAGGAGCGCGATCGCGCGACCCAGGCTGCGCTGGATACGCTGGTGCTGCGCCTGACCGGCGACCCGAAGGCCCCGCAGAATCCGGGGCTGGCGCCGGTTCGCAAGGATCCGCAGCAGATCATCAGTCAGTTCGGTTTCGATGCGGGGCCGCCGGAGGTGCTGAAAGTCGATTTCGATCCGGGAACCACCGAGCAGGCGTTGCGCCGCGCCGGGCTGGCGCTGTGGGGCGCCAATCGGCCCTCGATCCTCAGTTGGTGGCTGAACGATTCGACCGAGGGCTCAAGTCTGGTGGGTGACGGTCAGGCCAGTGCTGCACCGTTGCGCCGTGCGGCCCAGCACCGTGGATTGCCGTTGCGCCTGCCGTTGGCTGATTTGAGCGAGCAATTGGTCGCTACGGCGCCAGCGCTTGAGGGAGCCGACCCGGCGCCGCTGCGCAACGCTTCCGAGCGCTACAACGCTGACGCCTTGCTCGCCGTGCATGCCCGCGAAGATGGCGGGCAATGGCAGGCCAAATGGCAATTGTGGCTGGGCGATAAAAAAGAGGCGGGCAACGTGCAGGGCGCGGATCAGGCCGCCGTGGCCGATGCGGTGATGCTGGCGGTGACTGAACGTCTGGCGCCACGCTTTGTGGCCAAACCGGGCGCGTCCGGCCAGCAGACCCTGGAAGTGCAGGGCATGAATCTGGAGCACTACGCGGCGCTGCTGCGGTTACTCGAACCGTTCGGCGTGCGTCTGCAGAGTGTCGATGCTGATCGCATCCTGTATCGGGTCAACGGCAGTGCCGATCAGTTGCGGGCGCAATTGTCGCTGGCGAAGCTGCAGGAACTGCCTGCCGAGGCGCCGGCGCCGGTCGCTGCGCCTCAGCCTGCGGTCGCCGGGGCGCCGCCAGTTGCTGCGCCGACGCCGACACCGGTGGCGCCGTCCTTGCGGTTCCGCTGGTAGGTTTTCTTTCTTATATATAAGCAATGGAGTGTTACATGGCCGATACGCGGCGTTGGTTCTGGCTCGGTGGGGTGCTCCTGCTTTGCGCGTTTGTCTGGTTGCTGCATCCGATCCTCACGCCGTTTCTGGTGGCGCTGCTGCTCGCGTATCTGTTCGATCCGCTTGTTGATCGACTGGAGCGTCTGGGGCTGTCCCGCACCTGGGGTGTGATCACGGTGTTCGCCTTGTTCACCCTGATCGTCACCGCGCTGTTGCTGGTGCTGGTGCCGATGCTCGCCAAGCAATTGCTGCGGCTGTATGAACTGGCGCCGCAAATGCTCGACTGGTTGCAACATACCGCCGTGCCATGGGCACAATCGAAGCTGGGGCTGTCGGACGGCTTCTGGAAGTTCGACAAGGTCAAGGCCGCGATCAGCGAGCATATGGGCCAGACCACCGACATCGTCGGTGTGGTGCTGAGTCAGGCGACGGCCTCGAGCCTGGCGCTGATCGGCTGGCTGGCGAATCTGGTGCTGATCCCGGTGGTGAGCTTTTACCTGCTGCGCGACTGGGACGTGATGATGGCCAAGATCCGTGGCCTGTTGCCGCGTGATCGCGAGGAGCGCGTGGTGGCGCTGGCGGGTGAGTGCCATGAAGTGCTGGGCGCGTTCGTGCGCGGGCAGTTGCTGGTGATGCTGGCGCTGGGTGTGATCTATGCGGCCGGCTTGATGATTGTCGGTCTGGAACTGGGTCTGTTGATCGGTCTGATCGCAGGGCTGGCGGCGATTGTGCCGTACATGGGGTTCGTGATCGGTATTGGCGCGGCGCTGATTGCCGGGTTGTTCCAGTTCGGTGGCGATCTGTATCCGATGATCGGGATCGTCGCGGTGTTCATGGTCGGTCAGGCCCTGGAAGGCATGGTGCTGACGCCTTTGCTGGTGGGGGACCGGATCGGTCTGCACCCGGTGGCGGTGATCTTCGCGATTCTGGCCGGTGGCGAGTTGTTCGGCTTCACCGGTGTGCTGCTGGCGTTGCCGGTGGCGGCGGTGATCATGGTGTTGGTGCGACATGTCCACGATCTGTACAAGGATTCCGACATCTATAGCGGGGTGGATGAGCCGGAGTTGTAATCGTGACGCGCGGGCCGCCCGGTGGATTGCCGGGTTGGCCCGTCTCATGCAGGCCATGGCGCCAAAGAAACTGTCATAAAACCAGCACGTTAACGCAAACCTTTGATTTTGCTTGGGGTCTGTCGCATTGTGCGCTCCGCTTCACGGGTATAAACTTCGCTCACTTTACACAGAGGCCACTAACGGTTCCTTGGGAACTGTTCAGTCAGCATGAAACCGATTCAGCTGCCCCTAGGTGTGCGTCTGCGTGACGACGCCACCTTCATCAACTACTACCCAGGCGCCAATGCCGCTGCACTCGGCTATGTCGAGCGTCTATGCGAAGCCGACGCCGGCTGGACCGAAAGCCTGATCTATCTGTGGGGCAAGCACGGGGTAGGGCGTACGCATCTGTTGCAGGCCGCGTGCCTGCGCTTCGAACAGATGGGTGAACCGGCGGTGTACCTGCCGCTGGCCGAGTTGATGGACCGCGGCATCGAAATTCTCGACAACCTCGAACAGTACGAACTGGTCTGTCTGGACGACTTGCAGGTGATTGCCGGCAAGGCGGACTGGGAAGAAGCGATGTTTCATCTGTTCAACCGTCTGCGTGACAGCGGTCGCCGCTTGCTGATCGCGGCGTCCACTTCGCCGCGTGAACTGCCGATCAAACTGGCTGACCTGAAATCGCGCCTGACCCTGGCGCTGATCTTCCAGATGCGTCCTCTCTCCGATGAAGACAAATTGCGTGCCCTGCAATTGCGCGCATCCCGTCGCGGTCTGCATCTGACCGACGAAGTCGGGCATTTTATTTTGACTCGCGGTACCCGCAGCATGAGCGCGCTTTTCGAGCTGCTGGAGCAGCTCGATCAGGCCTCTTTGCAGGCTCAGCGCAAGCTGACCATTCCCTTCCTGAAAGAAACCCTGGGCTGGTAAAACCGGGGCTTTCAGCCGGTTTCGGCATATTTCAGGCGCCAGAAAACCCGCTTTCCTGTGGGTTGCACAGGCCGCGTCTCGATTCAAATAGGCTTAAGCGCTTAGATGTTAACGAGAAACCGAGAAGTCACAAAAAGATCGATTGAATTTGCAAATGAGGCTGATAGCGGGCATAGTCTCGGCTTCTTTACAACTATCAGCCACGGTCGTGCCCATGCTAAAGCGCTTCGCACCCCTCGTGCCTCTCGCACTCGTCACCCTGTTGTTCGGTTGCGCTGCTCATTCACCTGTTAATCAAGAGCAGCAACAACAGGCTAAAAATTCTGCCACCGCCCAGTCTTCCGTTATTTACCAGGAAGAGCTGTACACCGAAAAAGAACTCGCCGACTTCAACGGCAAGAAGCCTTACCAGCTTCCGGTTCTGGCCGACAGCATCCTCGAACGCGGCATGTCCCTGATCGGTACCCGTTACCGTTTCGGCGGTACCTCTGAAGCCGGTTTCGATTGCAGCGGTTTCATCGGCTACCTGTTCCGCGAAGAAGCCGGCATGAACCTGCCGCGCTCCACCCGCGAAATGATCAACGTGGATGCGCCGCTGGTTTCTCGCAGCAACCTCGAGCCGGGCGACCTGCTGTTCTTCGCCACCAATGGTCGTCGCGGTCGTGTAAGCCACGCCGGGATCTACCTGGGCGACAACCAGTTCATCCATTCCAGCTCTCGTCGCAGCGGCGGTGTTCGCATCGACAGCTTGGGCGACAGCTACTGGAGCAAGACTTTCATCGAAGCCAAACGCGCTTTGGCGAACGCTCCAACCGTGGTTACCGCTCGCAAGTAATCACGCCTTTGTCGTCACGTTCGTGGCGACAAGCGGTACTTCAGGGGCAATAGACTTAAACTTTACAAGGTGAAGTTAAAGTCTTACTTGAAGTTTGCCGCGTAGCCGCTAGAATCCTGATCTATATTGATGGCAAACCGCCTGCGTCCCAACGCAGGCGGTTTTGTTTTCTGTCGAATCGGCAGTCAAAGCCTCAGCCAGATCAGGATGTTCTGCATATGACGATGTCGGCCCGCTTTGCCTTGATGTTCTTCGCAGCGCTGCTCAGTGGCTGCGCCAGTCGCACTCCGCCGCCTGCGCCGGTGGTTCGCGCTCCGATCGTGTTCGGATCCTCCCAGGCCTTTTCCCCCGCTGCCGAAGACGTGCTGTTCCGCGCGCTCGGGCTGGTGGGCACGCCTTATCGCTGGGGCGGCAATACGCCGGATTCGGGCTTCGATTGCAGTGGCCTGATCGGTTTCGTCTACCGCGACGCCGCGGGCATAAGCCTGCCGCGTTCGACCCGCGAGATGATCGTGATGCAGGCGCCGAATGTCGGCAAGGAAGGGCTGCAAACCGGCGACCTGATCTTCTTCGCCACCAATGGCGGCTCGCAGGTCAGCCATGCCGGAATCTACGTCGGGGAAGGGCGCTTCGTTCATGCGCCGGCCACCGGCGGCACGGTGAAGCTGGACAGCCTGTCGAAGGCGTATTGGCAGAAGGCTTATCTGAGCGCCAAGCGCGTTCTGCAGCCGGAGCATCTGGCGCATAACCCGTAATCCAGATACATAAAAACCCGTGGGAGCTGAATGGCTCCCACGGGTTTTTTAATGCCTGCAATACGCTAGCGGGCCGCTGACACCCGCCACACCTTGTTCCCCACGTCATCGGCTACCAGCAGTCCGCCTTGTTGGTCGATCACCACGCCGACCGGGCGACCCAACGCGTTCTCGTCCTTGTCGAGGAAACCGGTCAGCACGTCCACGGGCGTTCCGCTCGGTTTGCCAGCGGCGAACGGTACGAAGATCACCTTGTAGCCACTGTGCGGTTTGCGGTTCCACGAGCCGTGCTGGCCGATGAACGCGCCTTCCTTGAACTGCGCCGGCAGGCGATTGCCTTCAGCGAAGGTCAGGCCCAGTGACGCGGTGTGCGGGCCGACGGCGTAGTCGGGAGCGATGGCCTTGGCCACCATGTCCGGCCGCTGTGGTTCCACGCGCACGTCGATGTGCTGGCCGTAGTAGCTGAACGGCCAGCCATAGAAGCCACCGTCCTTGACCGACGTGATGTAGTCCGGCACCAGATCGCTGCCGATTTCGTCGCGCTCGTTCACGGCAGTCCACAGCGCACCGCTTTGCGGCTCCCAGGCCAGGCCGTTGGGGTTGCGGATGCCCGATGCGAAGATCCGGTGGTTGCCGGTGGCGCGATCCACTTCCCAGATCGCCGCACGGCCTTCTTCCTGATCGAGGCCATTTTCGCCGACGTTGCTGTTCGAGCCGACCGTCACGTACAGCTTGCTGCCGTCTTTGCTGGCGATAACGTTTTTGGTCCAGTGGTGGTTGAGCGTACCGCCAGGCAGGTCGACGACCTTGATTGGCTGGCTCTTGATTTCGGTCGCGCCGGGCTCGTAGTTGAAGCGCAGCAGGCGATCGGTATCGGCCACGTACAGATCGTTGCCGACCAAGGTCATGCCGAACGGCGAGTTGAGGTTCTGCAGGAACACCGTGCGGGTCTCGGCCACGCCGTCATGATCGGCATCGCGCAGCAGGGTGATGCGGTTCGGGCTGGGAACGCCGGCACCGGCACGGCCCATGACTTTTTTCATCACCCAGCCACGAATGCCTTTGCTGTCGTCGGGTTTGGGCGGGGCGTTGGTTTCCGCCACCAGCACGTCGCCATTGGGCAATACGTACAGCCAGCGCGGGTGATCGAGATTCTCGGCAAAGGCTGCTACCTGCGTGCCTGCCGCTGCCGTCGGTTTCGCGCCGGCCGGCCAGCCGATGGCCGGGGCGATGTTCACCGTCGGGATCAGGGTCTTGTTCGGTTCGGGCAATCGGGGTGACGGGCCGGTGCCGTCGGAGACTTGCAGGCTGGAGGATTCACCACAGGCGGCGAGCCCTCCGGCGATCACGATGACGAAAACGAGCTGGGGCTTGCGCATTGCTGATCTTCCCTATGAATGCATTCTTAATCATAGAGAAGCGCACAAGCCCGATGGTTCAACCCTCAGCCGCGGGCTTCCTTGAACAGCACGGCAATGCCGGGGTGATAGTTGCCGGCTTCGCTGCGCAATTTGCGATAGGCGTAGGGAAAATACCAGGCGACGGCGCAGGTGTGTTCCTTTTGCAGGTCGTCGACCATGTCCTGCAGCTCTTCCGGGCTGGCGCTGTGCTGGGCTTTTTGCGGGGCGACGAACAGGCAGCCGAGTTTCAGGTCGCTGGCGTAGCTGATGCGCTTGGCATCGCTGGTGATATCTACCAGGGCCTGCGTCAGATTCAGGCTGGTGACGCGTGGCCAGCGTTGGGTGGCCTGAATGAAGGCGCGATCCTCGGCGCCAGCGATAAACAGGTCGGCGCGGGCATTGCGCTCGCCTTCTTCGTTTTGTTTGCGGGTGGCGGTGTCGCGCAGGGTGACCAGTTCGGCCATCCAGGCAGCGGCCGACAGCAGGCCGAGGTTGGCTTTTTCGTCGTGCCAGTAGGGCGTGTCATTGTCGCCGCGCACGGCGTTGTAGCGGTCGATACAGTCAAACCAGCGTTCCAGCACCGGGCGCAGGAATTCCAGCCGCGGATTGCTGATGATCATGCCTTGCATGGTGCTCTCCCTTGTTATTGTGATGTGCTCTCTGCAGTCAAAAAGCATGGCTCTTTGATATCACTGCTGACAGTGTGGCACAAGATTGGCGTCAGTTAATTGATCGGCGGCAGTTATTCGCCGCACAAGCCCCTCTTCAATTGACGCTCCACCCCCAACCCTCTAACCTTCGCGGCTTGTTTCAGGTGCTCTGTGGCGCATGTCGACAGAGTGAAACAGGGAAGCCGGTGAGGCGGGTCTTCAAGCGATGAACCCTCACGATCCCGGCGCTGCCCCCGCAACGGTAAATGAGTAAAAGCTGCGTCTGATGCCACTGCGTAAAAGCGGGAAGGCGCGCAGCCAGGCGCAAGCCGCTCATGAGCCCGGAGACCGGCCTGATCCATCCAGCGGCATCATGGTGGGCGATGCCAGGCTTGTTGCCGTCTATTCTTGTGCCTGCCCGCCGTTATCCAGCCTCAACGGAGAGCTCCCCCATGACTGATTCCCCCGAACGCGACGAGCGCCACCTTGCGCGCATGCAGCGCAAAAAAGCCGTCATCGACGAACGCATCGCCAATTCGCCAGACGAATGCGGCCTGGTGCTGGTGCTGACCGGCAACGGCAAAGGCAAAAGCAGCTCGGCGTTCGGCATGCTCGCCCGCGCCATGGGCCACGGCATGCAGTGCGGCGTGGTGCAGTTCATCAAGGGCCGCAACAGCACCGGCGAAGAGCTGTTCTTCCGTCGCTTCCCCGAGCAAGTGCGCTTTCATGTGATGGGCGAAGGCTTCACCTGGGAAACCCAGGACCGCCAGCGCGACATCGCCGCCGCCGAGGCAGCGTGGGAAGTATCTCGCGAGCTGCTGCGTGATCCGTCGATCGGTCTGGTGGTGCTCGATGAACTGAACATCGCCCTCAAGCACGGTTACCTCGATCTGGATCAGGTACTCAGCGATCTCCAGGCCCGTCCGCCGATGCAGCATGTGATCGTTACCGGTCGCGCCGCCAAGCCGGAAATGATCGAGATGGGCGACACCGTCACCGAAATGGGCATGATCAAGCACGCCTTCCAGGCCGGCATCAAAGCGCAGAAAGGCGTCGAACTTTGAATCAACCACGTCACTGCCCGGCGGTACTGATCGCCGCGCCGGCTTCCGGTCAGGGCAAGACCACCGTCACCGCTGCGCTGGCCCGTCTGCATCGCAATCAGGGGCGCAAGGTTCGCGTATTCAAGTGCGGTCCGGACTTTCTCGACCCGATGATCCTCGAGCGCGCCAGCGGTGCGCCGGTCTATCAACTGGACATGTGGATGGTCGGCGAGCAGGAAAGTCGACGTCTTTTGTGGGAAGCCGCCGCTGAAGCCGATCTGATCCTGATCGAAGGCGTGATGGGTTTGTTTGACGGTACGCCGTCGAGTGCCGACCTGGCCCGGCATTTCGGCGTGCCGGTGCTCGGCGTGATCGACGGCACGGCCATGGCCCAGACCTTCGGCGCCTTGGCCCTGGGCCTGGCGCGCTATCAGTCGGACTTGCCGTTCGCCGGCGTGCTGGCCAACCGTGTCGGCACTGTGCGCCATGCGCAATTGCTCGAGGGCAGCCTCACCGAAGGCCTGCGCTGGTACGGCGCGTTGTCCCGGGAAACCGGAATCGAACTGCCGAGCCGTCATCTCGGCCTGGTGCAGGCCAGCGAACTCAATGATCTCGATGTGCGCCTCGACGCCGCCGCCGAAGCACTGGCCGGCACTTGCGAGGTAGCGCTGCCACCGGCTGTGGAATTCGCCGCGCCTGAAATCATTGAGACCGAAAAGCTGCTCGAAGGCGTGCGAATTGCCGTCGCCCGCGACGAAGCCTTCGCCTTTACCTACGGCGCCAGTCTCGATCTGTTGCGGGCGATGGGCGCCGAGCTGAGTTTCTTCTCGCCGATCCGCGATGCGCAATTGCCCGACGCCGACAGTCTGTACCTGCCCGGCGGCTATCCGGAATTGCACCACGTTGCCTTGTCGCAGAACGCCGACATGCTCAAAGCGATCCGCGCGCATCATGCGGCCGGCAAACCGCTGCTCGCCGAATGTGGCGGCATGCTTTATCTGCTCGACTCGTTGACCGATGTCGAAGGCACCCGCGCTGATTTGGTCGGCCTGTTGAGTGGCGACGCCGTGATGCAAAAACGCCTCGCCGCGCTGGCATTGCAAGAAGTCGACCTGCCGGAAGGCCTATTGCGCGGCCACACCTATCACCATTCCCTGACCACCACCGAACTGACGCCGATTGCCCGTGGCCACAGTCCCAACGGCGGGCGTGGCGCGGAAGCGGTGTACCGGGAAGGGCGAATGACCGCCTCGTACGTGCATTTTTACTTTCCGTCGAATCCGTCGGCGATTGCCGCACTGTTGGTGCCATGACCGACAACGCCTTCACTGACGCCGAGCGCGAAGCGGTCTACCGCGCCATCGCCGAACGCCGCGACATGCGCCATTTCAGCGGCGGCACGGTCGAGCCTGAACTGTTGCGCCGTTTGCTTGAAGCCGCGCACCAGGCACCGAGCGTCGGCCTGATGCAGCCGTGGCGCTTCATCCGTATCAGCGACCGCACCTTGCGTGGCCAGATCCAGAACCTTGTTGAAGAAGAACGCGTGCGCACTGCCGAAGCCCTCGGCGAGCGCAGTGACGAGTTCATGAAGCTTAAGGTTGAAGGCATCAACGACTGCGCCGAAGTGTTGGTCGCCGCGTTGATGGACGATCGCGAGCGGCATATTTTCGGTCGTCGCACGCTGCCGGAAATGGACATGGCGTCGTTGTCCTGCGCAATCCAGAATCTTTGGCTCGCCGCGCGTGCCGAAGGGTTGGGCATGGGCTGGGTGTCGCTGTTCGAGCCGCAGGCGCTGGCCGATCTGCTGAAACTGCCGGCCGGGGCCAAGCCGCTGGCGGTGCTTTGCCTGGGGCCGGTCAAGGAATTCTATCCGGCGCCGATGCTGGTACTCGAAGGGTGGGCGCAGGCGCGTCCGCTCAATGAGCTGCTGTATGAAAATTTTTGGGGAGTGAGTCAATGAGTGTGGCGTTGTTGAGTGTCGCCGCGGTTGCGCTGGATGCGCTGCTGGGTGAACCGAAACGCTGGCATCCGCTGGTGGCGTTCGGCAATTTCGCCGGGCGCATCGAGCAACGTTTCAATAGCGCTGGTCGTGGCTGGCGCAGCCATGGCGTTACCGCGTGGGTGATCGCGGTGTTGCCGCTGACCCTGCTGGCCACGGCGTTTTCCTGGGCGCCTTACGTGGGCTGGGTCGTCGAGATTCTTGCGCTGTATTGCGCCCTCGGCATGCGCAGTCTGGGTGAGCACGTCGAGCCGGTGGCCAAGGCCCTGCGCGCCGATGATCTGGAAGAGGCGCGCAAGCGTGTGGGTTATCTGGTCAGTCGCCAGACCGATGAGCTGGACAGCACCGCTGTCGCCCGCGCCGCCACCGAGTCGGTGCTGGAGAACGGCAGCGATGCGGTGTTCGCCGCGCTGTTCTGGTTTGCCGTGGCTGGTGCGCCGGGCGTGGTGCTCTATCGTCTGAGCAATACGCTCGATGCGATGTGGGGCTATCGCAACGAACGCTTCGAGCGATTCGGCTGGGCAGCGGCAAAAATCGACGACGTCCTCAACTACATTCCTGCGCGGCTGGTGGCGTTGACCTACGCGCTGCTGGGCAAGACCCGACTGGCGCTGAAATGCTGGCGCACTCAGGCGCCGAAATGGGACAGCCCGAACGCCGGCCCGGTAATGGCCGCCGGCGCAGGTGCCTTGGGCGTCGAGCTGGGAGGCCCGGCGATTTACCACGGCGAGCTGCACGAGCGTCCGCAACTGGGCGAGGGCGTGCAGGCGGATGCCGATTCCATTGATCGCGGCTGGCAATTGGTCCAGCGCGGGGTATGGTTATGGCTGCTGATTCTCTGCGTGGGGGCTGAATTCTATGCTTGAGCACGGTGGCCGGTTGCGCAGGGCGGCGCTCGAATACGGCATCGCGGAAGAAGACTGGCTCGACCTGTCCACGGGGCTAGCGCCATGGCCGTTTCCGGTCCCGGAGATTCCGTTGCGGGCGTGGGCGCGCCTGCCGGAAAACGATGACGGTCTGGAGCAGGCTGCGTGTGATTACTACGGGGCCGGCCAAGTGCTGCCGGTTGCCGGTTCGCAGATGGCCATTCAACTGCTGCCGCGATTGCGTCGCGCCGGCAAGGTCGGCGTGCTGTCGCCGTGTTATGCCGAGCATGCCGAAGCCTGGCGGCGCAGCGGCTATATCGTGCGCGAGGTGCTGGAGCAGGAAGTCGATTTCTTTCTCGACAGCCTCGACGTGCTGGTGGTGGTCAATCCGAACAATCCAACGGGCCTGAATCTGACCCCGGCGCGCCTGCTCGACTGGCATGCGCGGCTGGCCCAGCGCGGCGGCTGGCTGGTGGTCGACGAAGCGTTCATGGACAACACGCCGCAGCTGAGTCTGGCCCCGCATGCGCATCAGGTTGGGTTGATCGTGTTGCGCTCGTTCGGCAAGTTTTTCGGTCTGGCCGGTGTGCGGCTGGGCTTCGTGCTGGCCGAGCGCAAGTTGCTCCGGTTGTTGGCCGAACAGGTCGGGCCGTGGGCAGTCAGCGGGCCGACCCGGGTGCTTGGCCAGGCCTGTCTGCGCGACACCGAAGGCCATACCCGCCAGCGGATCCGCAGCGACGAGGCCAGCGAACGGCTGGCTGCGCTGCTTGAGCGCCACGGCTTCAAACCGCAGGGCGGCTGCGCGCTGTTTCAGTGGCTGATCACCGAACAGGCCGCCGTGCTGCACGAATTCATGGCTCGTCGCGGCATTCTCCTGCGCCTGTTTGCGCACAACAGCAGCCTGCGATTCGGCCTGCCCGCCGATGCCGCCGACGAGGCGCGCCTTGAGCAAGCCCTGCAAGCATTCGCCAAGCATTGCTCCATGGAAAAACCAGCATGACCACATTAATGGTGCAGGGCACCACCTCCGACGCCGGCAAAAGTACGCTGGTGACGGCGCTGTGCCGCTGGGCAACCCGTCAGGGTGTCGCCGTGGTGCCGTTCAAACCGCAGAACATGGCGCTCAACAGCGCGGTGACTGCCGACGGCGGCGAGATCGGCCGCGCGCAAGCGGTGCAGGCCCAGGCGGCGTTCCTCGAACCGCACACCGACATGAACCCGGTGCTGCTCAAGCCCAACAGTGACACCGGTGCCCAGGTCATCATCCACGGTCGGGCGGTCACCAGCATGAACGCCGTCGCCTATCACGACTACAAAGCCATCGCCATGCAAGCCGTGCTCGCTTCCCACGAGCGCTTGAGAGCCGCGTATCCGCTGGTGATGGTCGAAGGCGCTGGGTCGCCAGCAGAGATCAATCTGCGCGCCGGCGACATCGCCAACATGGGCTTCGCCGAAGCGGTGGATTGCCCGGTGTTGCTGATTGCCGACATTAATCGTGGCGGCGTGTTTGCCCATCTGGTGGGTACGCTGGAACTGCTGTCGCCGAGCGAACAGGCACGGGTCAAAGGCTTCATCATCAACCGTTTTCGCGGTGACATCGCCTTGCTGCAACCGGGCCTCGACTGGCTGGAACAACGCACCGGCAAGCCGGTGGTGGGCGTGCTGCCGTACGTGATGGACTTGCATCTGGAGGCCGAGGACGGCATCGACCAGCGTCAGACCGACAAGGCCGAGCAAGTCCTGGAAGTGGTGGTGCCGGTGCTGCCGCGCATCAGCAACCACACCGATTTCGATCCGCTGCGGCTGCATCCGCAGGTGGATCTCCAATTCATCGGTCCGGGGCAAGCGATTCCGCCGGCCGACTTGATCATCCTGCCGGGCTCGAAAAGCGTGCGCAGTGATTTGGCGTATCTGCGCGCCAATGGCTGGGAATCGGCCATCCGCCGTCACCTGCGTTACGGCGGCAAATTACTCGGGATCTGCGGCGGCCTGCAAATGCTCGGCGAGCAAGTGCACGATCCGCTGGGCCTTGAAGGCGCGCGGGGTTCCAGCGCCGGTCTGGGGCTGCTGGCGTTCGAAACACAGCTCGAAGCCGAGAAGCAATTGCGCAATGTGCGCGGGCGTCTGGCGCTGGAAGACGCCGAAGTCAGCGGCTACGAAATTCATGCTGGTGTGACCACGGGAGCTGCGCTGGAAAATGCTGCGGTGCATCTGGACGACGGCCGCTGCGACGGCGCTCAAAGCCTCGACGGGCAGATTTTCGGCACCTACCTGCATGGCCTGTTCGAATCGCCGGCGGCCAGTGCGGCGCTGTTGCGCTGGGCCGGTCTGAACGATGTGCAGGAGGTGGATTACCACGGCCTGCGTGAACGCGATATCGAGCGCTTGGCGGATCTGGTGGAGAAGCATCTGGATACCGATCTGTTGTGTGAACTTTGTGGCATCCAGGCTGGATGTGATGGCCTCTTCGCGGGCAAGCCCGCTCCCACAGGGGGCTGAGGTGTACTCAAGTGCCATGTCCGGCCGACATCCATTGTGGGAGCGGGCTTGCCCGCGAAGAGGCCAGTTGTCTCAACGAATTTTTTTCAGGATGCCTCCATGCTCCAGTTGATCCTCGGCGGCGCCCGCTCCGGTAAAAGTCGCCTGGCGGAAAAGCTCGCCACTGACAGCGCACTGGCCGTGACATACATCGCCACCAGCCAGCCGCTTGACGGCGAGATGAATGAGCGCGTCGCCCATCATCGCGCCCGTCGTCCCGTCGAGTGGGCGTTGATTGAGGAGCCGCTGGAGCTGGCCCGTGTCCTGCGCGAAAACGCCGGTCCCGAGCGCTGCCTGCTGGTGGATTGCCTGACGCTGTGGCTGACCAATCTGCTGATGCTCGATGACGCCGAACGCCTCGCCGCCGAACGCGAGGCCCTGCTCGAATGCCTGGCGTCGCTGCCGGGTGAAATCATTTTTGTCAGCAACGAAACCGGAATGGGTGTCGTGCCGCTGGGCGAATTGACTCGCCGCTACGTCGATGAAGCCGGTTGGCTGCATCAAGCTCTGGCCGAGCGTTGTCAGCGAGTCGTCCTGACGGTCGCCGGCCTGCCCCTGACTCTGAAAGGACCTGCGTTATGACCAAAGCCTGGTGGCTGAACCCGTGCAAACCGGTGGATGCGCAAGCCGTTGAAAACGCGGCGGCGCGTCAGCAGCAATTGACCAAACCCGCCGGCTCTCTCGGGCAGCTTGAATCGGTGGCGGTGCAACTGGCGGGATTGCAGGGCCAGGTCAAACCGACACTCGATCAGGTCTGGATCGCGATTTTTGCCGGCGACCATGGCGTTGTCGCCGAAGGGGTTTCCGCGTTCCCGCAGGAAGTCACCGGGCAGATGCTGCTGAACTTCGTCAGCGGCGGTGCGGCGATCAGCGTGCTGGCGCGGCAACTCGGCGCGCAGCTGGAAGTGGTGGATCTGGGCACCGTGACCCCGTCGCTGAACATGCCGGGCGTGCGTCACCTGAACATCGGCCCGGGCACGGCGAATTTCGCCAAGGGCGCGGCGATGACTCGGGCCCAGGGCGAGCTCGCCTTGCAGGGCGGCCGCGACAGTGTGCTGCGCGCGAAAGCGGCAGGCGCGCAATTGTTCATCGGCGGCGAAATGGGCATCGGCAACACCACCGCCGCCAGTGCGCTGGCTTGTGCCTTGCTGGATTGCCCGGTGACGCATCTGACCGGTCCGGGCACCGGGCTGAATGCCGAAGGCGTCAGCCACAAGGCGCAGGTGATCGAGCGGGCGCTGGCGCTGCATGCGGCGCAGCGTGGCGACGCGTTGCAGACCCTGTTCAATCTCGGCGGCTTTGAGATTGCGGCTTTGGTCGGTGCGTATCTGGCCTGTGCTCAGGAAGGTGTGGCGGGGCTGGTGGACGGTTTTATCTGCACGGTCGCCGCACTGGTGGCGGTGCGTTTGAATCCGGCCTGCCGTGAGTGGCTGCTGTTCGGTCATCGCGGTGCCGAGCCGGGTCATCGACATGTGCTGGAAACCCTCGGCGCTGAACCGCTGCTCGAACTGGGCCTGCGTCTGGGCGAGGGCAGTGGCGCCGCGCTGGCGGTGCCGTTGTTGCGTCTGGCCTGCGACCTGCACGGGCAGATGGCGACCTTCGCCGAAGCCGCGGTGGCGGATCGCCCGGCATGACCTTGCGTCTGGATCTGCTGCGCCACGGTGAAACCGAACTCGGCGGCGGCCTGCGTGGCAGCCTCGACGACGCACTGACCGAAAAAGGCTGGGCGCAGATGCGCGAGGCGGTGAGCGGGCAGGGGCCGTGGAATCGGCTGGTCAGTTCGCCGTTGCAGCGTTGCGCGCGGTTTGCTGAAGAGTTGAGCGCGCAGCGGGATCTGCCGGTATCTCTGGAGAAGAATCTGCAAGAGTTGCATTTCGGTGCCTGGGAAGGGCAAAGCGCGGCGGCGTTGATGGAAACCGATGCCGAGGCGCTTGGGCTGTTCTGGGCGGATCCGTATGGGTTTACTCCGCCGCAGGGTGAGCCGGTCAGCGATTTTTCTGCGCGGGTGCTGGCGGCGGTGATGCGACTGCATGCAGCGCACGCGGGTGAGCGGGTGTTGCTGGTCAGTCATGGCGGCGTCATGCGTCTGTTGCTGGCGCGGGCCCGTGGTTTGCCCCGTGAGCAGTTGCTGAATGTCGAAGTCGCTCACGGCGCGCTGTTTTCGCTGATCGTCGAGGCCGACGGTTCGCTCAAGGAAGTGTGCTGAGATGCTGTCCCTGTGGATCGCCCTGCAATTTCTCAGCAGCCTGCCGATTCGTCTGCCGGGCATGCCGGCGCCTGAACAGCTCGGGCGCTCGCTGCTGTTTTATCCGATGGTGGGCTTGCTGTTCGGCGTGATCCTCTGGGCGCTGAACATTGCGTTGGGCGGCGCGCCATTGCTGTTGCACGCAGCACTGTTGCTGACGGTGTGGGTGCTGCTCAGCGGCGCATTGCACCTCGATGGGTTGGCGGACAGCGCTGACGCGTGGCTCGGCGGTTTCGGTGATCGCGAGCGTACGCTGACGATCATGAAGGATCCGCGCAGCGGGCCGATCGCGGTGGTGACGCTGGTGCTGGTGATGTTGCTCAAGTTCGCCGCGTTGCTGGCGTTGATCGAACAACAGCAGGGTATAGCGTTGATCATCGTGCCGCTGATCGGGCGTGCGGCGCTGCTCGGACTGTTCCTCACCACGACTTATGTGCGGGCCGGTGGATTGGGGCAGGCGTTGGCTGATCATCTGCCACGCAAGACGGGTTGGCAGGTGCTGGCGGTGAGCGCAGCGGTATGCGTGGTGATCGCTGGGTTCAACGCCGTCGTGGCGCTGCTGCTGGCGGTTGTCGTGTTCATCTGGCTACGGCATTTGATGGTGCGGCGATTGGGCGGAACCACCGGTGATACGGCCGGTGCCCTGCTGGAATTGCTGGAGATGTCAGTGCTGGTCGGGCTGGCCTTGTTTTGATAAGTAACTTTGATCTGTAACTTGATTTAACACAGTCGCGGGTATATACACGCATCATGCTTCCTTCTCAGTGTTTGTGCACCAACCTGCGACGCGCCGCGCGTGGCGTCAGCAGGCATTACGACGGCGCTCTCGACGGCTTCGGGATCAACGTTGCCCAGTATTCTTTGCTGTGCAACCTGCAGCGGCTGGATCAGCCGAGCATTTCCGAACTGGCCGAAGCGATGGGCCTGGACCGCAGCACTCTCGGGCGCAATCTGCGGGTGCTGGAAGGCGAGGGCCTGGTGGCGCTGGCCGAGGGCGAGGACATGCGCAACCGCATCGTCCGGCTCACCGAAACCGGTGCGCAACGCCTGGCAGCAGCCTTGCCGGCCTGGGAAGCGGCGCAACAGCGGTTGATCGACCGACTGGGTGCCGAGAAGCGTGAAACCTTGCTGCGGCTGTTGGATGAACTGGCCTGAGGGCCGGTTTTTTCCGAATCTAAGCGGGTATATACCCGCGACTGGAGAATAACAATGAGTTCGATGTGGCGTACGTGCGGTTGGGTGTTGCTGGGGAGCGCGCTGATTCTGGCGTTGTCATTGGGCGTGCGGCACGGTTTCGGTTTGTTTCTGTCGCCGATGAGCGCCCAGTTTGGCTGGGGTCGTGAAGTGTTCGCCTTCGCCATCGCCTTGCAGAACCTGATCTGGGGCCTGGCGCAGCCGTTTACCGGCGCACTGGCCGACCGCTTCGGCGCGGCAAAAGTGGTGCTGATCGGAGGTGTGCTGTACGCCTTGGGCCTGGTGTTCATGGGCCTGTCGGAAACGGCGCTGGGCCTGTCCCTGAGCGCAGGTCTGCTGATCGGCATCGGGCTTTCCGGCACTTCGTTCTCGGTCATCCTCGGTGTGGTTGGCCGCGCTGTGCCGCCGGAAAAACGCAGCATGGGCATGGGCATTGCCAGTGCTGCCGGTTCTTTCGGCCAATTCGCCATGCTGCCGGGCACCCTCGGTCTGATTGGCTGGCTCGGCTGGTCGGCGGCGTTGCTGGTGCTGGGCCTGCTGGTGGCGTTGATCGTGCCGCTGGTTAGCATGCTCAAGGACAAGCCGCTGCCGGTGCTCGGGCATGAGCAAACCCTGTCCGAAGCGCTGCGTGAGGCCTGCTCGCATTCCGGGTTCTGGTTGCTGGCGTTCGGTTTTTTCGTCTGCGGATTTCAGGTGGTGTTCATTGGCGTGCACCTGCCGGCGTATCTGGTCGATCAGCATTTGCCGGCGAGTGTCGGCACCACGGTGCTGGCGTTGATCGGTCTGTTCAACATCTTCGGTACGTACACCGCCGGTTGGCTCGGCGGGCGGATGTCCAAACCGCGTCTGCTGACCGGGTTGTACCTGCTGCGGGCGGTGGTGATCGTGCTGTTCCTGTGGCTGCCGGTGACGACGACTTCGGCCTATCTGTTCGGCATGGCCATGGGCTTTCTGTGGCTGTCGACGGTGCCGTTGACCAACGGTACGGTGGCGACCTTGTTTGGCGTACGAAACCTGTCCATGCTCGGCGGTATCGTGTTCCTGTTCCATCAGTTGGGTTCGTTCCTCGGTGGCTGGCTGGGCGGGGTGGTGTATGACCGGACGGGGAGTTATGACTTGATCTGGCAAGTGGCGGTTCTCTTGAGCCTGTTGGCGGCAGCGCTGAACTGGCCGGTGCGCGAGCGTCCGGTCGAGCGACTGCAACCGCGTGCGAGCGCCGCATGAGCCGTTTCTGGCCGCAGATCGTCGTCACCGCACTCGGCGCCGCATTGCTGGCGCTGGTGTGGTGGGGCTGGCATCAGGGCGGGCTGGCGCTGATGCAGTTGGGCATGGGTGCTTGCTAGACCGGCGGGAGGGCGAGTAACGTCGGGGTCTGACGATTGCTCAAGGATGCCCGACATGCTCAAGCGCTGGTGTGCTGTTCCCGCGTTGCTGATGGCGTTGACCGGACTGGCCCAGGCCGCGGACTGTCCGGATCTGTTGCAAGGTTCGCTGCCCAAGTTGCGGGCCAAGGAATCCATCGACCTGTGTCAGCGCTACGCCGACAAACCGCTGGTCGTGATCAACACGGCCAGCTTCTGTGGTTTCGCTCCGCAGTTCGAGGGGCTCGAAGCGCTCAATCAGCGCTACAAGGCCCAGGGCCTTGAAATGCTCGGCGTGCCCTCCAATGACTTCAAGCAGGAGTCCAAGGACAGCGCCGAGACCGCCAAGGTCTGCTACGCCAACTACGGCGTAACCTTCACCATGACCGAGCCGCAGAAGGTGCGGGGTGACGATGCGACTCATCTGTTTCAGGTGCTGGCCAAACAGAGCAGTGCACCGAAGTGGAATTTCTACAAATACGTCATCGACCGCCAGGGCAAGGTGATCGCCAATTTCTCCAGCTTGACCAAACCGGATGATCCGGAGTTTCTGGCAGCCATCGAGAAAGCCATTGCCTCCAAACCGCTGAAACCCTGATCGACGCCCATCAAAAAGCCCCGCCTCTGTGAAGAGAGCGGGGCTTTTTAGTGGGCGAGGCCTCAAATGGTAAAGAGCTCAGCCTCGCCGTACAGCATCAGAAGCGGTAGGTTGCGCCGACACCGAAGCCGTTTGCCGAGTTTTCATACTGCGAGTTGTAGCTCTGGCCACGATCGTTTTCGTTGCGGATGTTGACCTTCTCTTCCTTCAGGTACGAGTAGGCAACGTCGATGGTCAGGTCTTCAGTCGGGCTCCAGCCGGCACCGATGCTGAAAATGGTCCGGTCGCCGGTCGGGATGCGTGGCGAACGGTCGACGTTGTTGGTCGGCGACTGGTCGAACGTCAGACCGGTACGCAGTACCCATTCCTTGTTCAGCTGGTAGGACGTACCGATGGCGTAAGCCCAGGTGTCATGCCAGTTCTGTTCTTCGGTGATCTCGCCGAACTGGCCAGCCAGCAGAGGCTGTACACCGGAGTTCTTGACGGTGATCTTTTCCAGCTGGCTCCAACGGGTCCAGGTGGTACCGGCGTAGACGTTCCAGCGATCGTTGATCGCCTGAGTGACCGAGAGGTCCACGGATTCAGGCGTGGTAATCTTCAGCGAAGCGTCGTATTTCTGGTTCGCACCCAGGCCGATCGCGCCCAGCACACCGTAGTTGACCTTGGTGTTGCCTTCGAGCTTGTAGTCGACTTTCGAGTGGTAGGTCAGACCCAGGCGAGTGGTGTCGGTAGCCTGTACCAGTACGCCGATGTTGTAGCCCAGTGCGGTGTCGTCACCCTTGATCTTGACCTTGCCGTCCGGCGCAGCCTGAGTGATCGACAGGTTGGATTCCAGCGCACCGTCGATGCGGTTGATGGTCGGACCGAAACCGATCGACACCACGTCGTTGAATTTGTAGCTGACGGTCGGCTGGAAGGTGATGACCTGGACTTCGGACTTGCTGCCGAAGTAACGGCCGGCGAAGCCGTTTTCATAGTCGGTGATCAGGCCGAAGGGTACGTACACACCCAGGCCGAATGCCCAATGCTCGTCGATCGGCTTGACGTAGTAGCCCATAGGTACGGAGGTGAAGGGCACCATATCGCCTTTGTTGCTGCCGCCGTTCGGGCTGGAGCTGGCGTCGCTGATATCGGTTTTTGCGTCGAGGAATGCAACACCGCCAGTGACTTGTTCGCGCGTGATGCGCGACATGCCAGCAGGGTTGCCATAAACAGTGCTTGCGTCGTCGGCAGAAGAAGATCGCCCGGCGTACCCAGTCCCCATCCCGCTGATGCTGTGTTCGTTGATGGCAAAGCCAGCTGCGAAGATCTGGGTGGATGCCACGGTTACGGCAAAGCTAAGGGTGGTTTTGAGCATGACTTTTTTCATTATTAGAACTCCTGGTGATCACCGGGGCGAAAATTACCAACATTTTCGTCCCAGCGCTATAGTCCGTATGCCTTGAGTTAGAGCGGTTTTGTAGGACAATCCGACCAAATTCGCTACTCGTTGGGCGATGTTGCGAAACCGGTGGGTCAGCAAGCGACCTGATTCAGCGGTGAAACACAGGTTTGCCAGGCGCAGGTGAAATCGCGCAGACGACCTTGAGGCTGGAAGGTCTGACGCCAGATGCGCGCCATACCCAGCAGATCATCCGGCTCGGGGAGGATGGGGTTTTGTTCTTCGACCAGCAGCCAAGCGATGGCCGTGGCGTAACGCAGGTTGACGGTCAGTTCGAGGTGCGGGCCGCTGAGGAAAGCATGCTGGCTGGCGAGGCCGCGAACCAGGCTGGCGCGTTCCGGATCCAGTGCCAGGTAATGATCCCAGAGGGCCTGGTGACGGTGTTCGGCAATCCGGTACAGGCCGTGGCCACGGCGGTCATGCAGGGCGGAACCGAGGGCGGACTGGCTGGCGGCAATGCCCAGCAACAGGGATTCGGCAGTTGCGCAGTGGCGTCCCAGGTAAATCAGCGTAGGACGGATCACATAGCGGCACAGTTCGCTGGCAGCGATACCCATAAAACCCTCGGATCTTGTTATCGGGCGGCGAGACCTGAAGGGGAGCTTGGCAGCTGTGGATCGACTCAGGCTCGCCGGAAGCGGATCACGCCGCTTGAGTTGAAGTGTAGTGTCATATTCGCGACGTAAAGGCCTGTTTTTAAAATATTTCCGGCGAGGCGTTATAACCGTTATATCGGTTAGTGATTAGGCAGAAAGTGGCAGAAGTGAAACATCGGGCAATAAAAAGCCCCGCATTCTCAGCGGGGCTTTTGCTTTTGCAGCCATTTCGGCCTCTCAGGCGATCAATGCCTGACGGGTGCGATCAATCACGGCCTGCAGCGGTTCGGCGCTGGAGTATTGATCGGGGTACAGACGCTCGCTGTGGCGGGCGATCCCGTGTTCATTGACCACGGTGAAGCTGAAGCAGCCTTTGCGAGCGGCCATGATCAGGCAGTTCATTGGAGCAAAAGCGTTGGTTAGGGTGCGAATGGCATCCTGAGTCTGGATTTGAGTCGACATAGTTATTAGGTGTTCCTACAAATGACACGGATAAGAACCGTGCAACGTTAAAACGTTCCAGTAACGTCAACCACCATTGGTCGAACGAAGAACCCGACTGGAACAAGGCAGCCAGTTCGAGCGCTATAAAAGTTGGCGCGCTTGGGCTGGCAGGTAGGTACTTAGGAGGACAGGCAACACATCGAGGGCAGAGGTTCTGGGCCCGGGGTGAAGATCCTGATCAATTTGCAGGTTGGTTCGGTCAGAGTAAGTGGTCTTCGCAACACCCTTTGCATTCGATTCAAAGGCTGTGTTGTCGCAAGATTTACCTGGAAACCATCGAGGGGTCGATCCCGCTTTTTCCGGTGAAGACTTCTGTGAGAGAAACTTGACCGTGGGGGTGTGTTCGACCGGAATTGACTTTCAGCTTGGTACTAACGCCGCGGATACTAACGGAACGATCCCCGGAAGGCAAACCCGTTGATCAAAAAAATCCGGAGACATTGCCCCGGCCCCGAGCCTGCCCCGATCTGACTCACATCATGACCGTCGGTCGCCACGACATGACCGGCGCTGAAGCTCGGCGCAGGGGCTTATACCCAGTCCGAATGCCAAAACGACCCGAAAAGGCGCATCGATATAACCGCGTAACAGGTACTTGTGCACATTAGTTGCGCAGACTGTAACGGCGCTGTCACAACGATCCTGACCCCGATGGCTGCCTGCATCGAAAGTTTAAGTCAATGAAAAACATCGCTTTTTTTAACTGGTGAAAAAATCGTCAGTTTGACTGCGAGCCCCATTCCACAAGGCTTTGCGGCGACTGGAGGACGGTTGTCCACTGAGTTATCCACAGCTTCTGTGGATTGTCCCGAGCGCTTGCTCTAGCACGGGCGTGCCGGGTTTTTTTCGACTTTACCTGTGCGAAAAAAAGAGTAGAGTGGCGCGCCTTCCGATCTGTCCCACAGTGCTTTATGAAGTTTCGTTCAGCTCCAGAATCTGTTACCTCCCAACCCCCTCGTGTTACCGCTCCCAAGCGATTTTCCGTGCGCGTGGCCGAATGGCTGCTCGACAGCCCGCGCCTGGGCGATAGCCAGAATGCCAAGCATCTCGCCGGCCGCCTGCTCAAGCAACCGGCCCGGGAAGGGGTGGTCGCCGCGCAAAGTCGTCTCGGCCAGTTGATGTGCCGCGAGTGCGGCAATGCCCGGGATCGCCGGATCGGCCAGGACCTGCTGCGCCAGGCCGCCCGCGCCGGTGACCGCCGCGCGCAACAGGAACTCGGCCTGATCGAAGACTGAGCTGTCCAAGACCAGACGCCTTGGTTAACCTTCAGGCTTTATCGGATCGGCGGGAATCACTATGGCGATGGACTTGACCAGCATCCTGCTGGGGCTGGCAGGCGCGGCCGTGCCGCTGCTGGCACTGGCCTGGCAACTGCAACGCCGGGCCAGTCAAAAGCAGTCTGAAGTCGCGTTGCTCGAAGAGCGGCTGGCCATGGCGCAGCTGGCCCAGGACGGCCTTACTGCACAGCTGGAAGCCTGCCGCGATGAAATCGCCGACCTCGGCCAGGCCAATGCCTCGAAACAAGCGGACCTCGCGGCCGTGCGCCGGGAAGTCGAGCTGTTGCAGATCGAGCGCGATGACGCCCGTGACGCCGCCCATGCCTGGAACCTCGAACGCGCCAACAAGGAAGCAGAATTGCGGCGCCTGGACGCCCAGGCGGCTTCGCTGAACGCCGAATTGCGCGAGCAACAGGAAAGCCATCAACAACGCCTGGATGACCTGCAAGGTTCCCGCGACGAGCTGCGCGCCCAGTTCGCCGAACTGGCCGGCAAGATCTTCGATGAGCGCGAACAACGCTTTGCCGAAACCAGCCAGCAGCGCCTCGGCCAATTGCTCGACCCGTTGAAGGAGCGCATCCAGTCGTTCGAAAAACGCGTCGAGGAAAGCTACCAGGCCGAAGCCCGCGAGCGCTTCTCGCTGGCCAAGGAGCTGGAACGCCTGCAACAACTGAACCTGCGCCTCAGCGACGAAGCGACCAACCTGACTCGCGCCCTGAAGGGCCAGAAAACCCAGGGCAACTGGGGCGAGCTGATTCTCGAGCGTGTGCTTGAGCACGCCGGGCTGGAGAAGGGCCGCGAGTACCAGACCCAGGTCAATCTCAAGGGCTCGGACGGCGAGCGTTTCCAGCCGGATGTGATCATTTATCTGCCGGGCGACAAGCAGGTGGTGGTCGACTCCAAGGTCAGCCTCACCGCGTATCAGCAGTACGTGGCTGCGGACGACGAGGCCATCGGCCAGATCGCCATGAAGCAGCACGTGCTATCCCTGCGCAGCCACGTCAAAGGCTTGGCCGGCAAGGATTACAAGCGTCTGGAAGGTTTGCACAGCCTCGATTTCGTCTTGCTGTTCGTGCCCATCGAAGCGGCGTTTTCAGCCGCGTTGCAGGCCGAGCCGACGCTGTTTCAGGAAGCCTTCGACCGCAACATCGTAATCGTCAGCCCGACCACATTGCTGGCGACACTGCGAGTCATCGACAGCCTATGGAAGCAGGAGCGCCAGAGCCAGAACGCCCGGGAAATCGCCGAGCGCGCTGGCTGGCTGTACGACAAGTTCGTGTTGTTCATTCAGGATCTGGACGAAGTCGGCAATCGCTTGCAGCAACTGGACAAGGCCTACAGCGCGGCGCGAAACAAGCTGACGGAAGGGCGCGGCAACCTTGTCAGCCGCAGCGAGCAGCTCAAGTTGTTGGGCGCGCGAGCCAGCAAAAGCCTGCCGGCGGATCTGCTGGAACGCGCGATGACCGACGCCGACGGCCTGGTCGAACTGCCTGAATAAGCCGCTCTGCTAGAGCGGCAAATAGCGACTCAACAACGCCCGCAACGCCGCCGGCTTCACTGGTTTGGCCAGATAATCCAGTCCCGCCGCGTGCACCTGCGCCACCGTTTCCGGATGCCCGTCGGCGCTGATCACTACGCCCGGCACCGGCTCGCCCAGTCTTGTGCGCAACCAGGCCATCAGATCGGTGCCGGTTTCGCCGTGATCGAGGTGATAGTCGACCAATGCCAATTGTGGGCGCACGCCGTCGTCGAGCAGCGCCGCACATTCTTCGCGGTTGCGCGCGGTCCACACCTGACAGCCCCACCGCGTGAGCAGGCTGTTCATGCCGATCAGAATGCTGTCTTCGTTGTCGATGCACAGCACCTGCGCGCCGCTGTGCAGTTTGCCATTGATTTCCACCGCTGCTGGCGCCTGCACGGTCTGCGCTTTGGCCAACGGCACGCGGACACTGAACACGCTGCCGCGCCCCGGCCATGAGCGCACGCGCAAGGTATGGCCGAGCACGCGGCACAGGCCATCGGCGATCGCCAGGCCCAGGCCCAGACCTTTTTCGGCGCGGGTCTGGTGACTGTCGAGGCGTTTGAATTCCTCGAAGATCACTTGCTGTTTGTCCTCCGGAATCCCCGGCCCGCGATCCCACACTTCCAGACAGATTTCGCCTTTTCGTCGACGCACGCCCAGCAGCACCGGGCCTTTTGCGTAGCGGAACGCGTTGGTGAGGAAATTCTGCAGAATGCGCCGCAGCAGCTTGATGTCGCTGTCGATGCGCAATTGACTTCCGCGTACCCGGAAACTCAAGCCCTGTTCCTGAGCCAGCGCCTTGAACTCCGCGCCGAGAATATCGAACAGCTCATTGACCGCGAACGGCTTGCGATCCGGGTTGATCTTGCCGTTTTCCAGGCGCGAGATGTCCAGCAGGTCGCTGATCAGGCCTTCGGCCGAACGCAGCGAACTGTCCAGATGCTGCACCAGTTTCTGCGCTTCGCCGCTCAGGCCGTCGTCCTGGTGGGAGAGGGCGGCGGAGAACAGCCGCGCGGCGTTCAACGGCTGCATCAGATCGTGGCTGACGGCGGCGAGGAAACGGGTTTTCGACTGGTTGGCCGCTTCGGCATTGCCCTTGGCTTCGGTCAGCGCGACGTTGAGTTGCGACAGTTCCTGAGTCCGCTCGCTGACCCGTTGCTCCAGCCCTTCGTTGGCCTCAGTCAGCGCCTGCTCGGCTTCGCGGAACGCGGTGATGTCGGTGAAACTCATGACGAAACCGCCGCCGGGCATCGGGTTGCCGATCAGCTCGATCACCCGGCCGTTGGGGAACAGCCGCTCGGAAGTGTGGGCGCGGCCCTGACGCATCCAGTGCAGGCGTCGGGCAACGTGAACTTCCGCTTCACCGGGGCCGCACAAACCACGTTCGGCGTTGTGGCGAATGATGTCGGCAATCGGCCGGCCAACGCTGATCAAACCGTCCGGGTAGTTGAACAGCTCCAGATAGCGCCGGTTCCAGGCCACCAGTTTCAGCGACTGGTCGACCACGCTGATGCCTTGGGTAATGTTTTCGATGGCGCCTTGCAGCAGCGCACGGTTGAACTGCAGCACTTCCGAGGCTTCGTCGGCGATCCGGACCACGTCTTCCAGCTGCATTTCCCGACCTTCGATGGCGGCTTTTACTACAGCTCGCGTCGAAGAGGCGCCAAGGACACCCGCCAGCAAGCGCTCGGTGTGGGCGATCCATTCGCCGTCAGCGTTCTGATTCGGGTTGAAGCCTTTGCCCTGACGGTAGGCGAAGCGGATGAAGCTCTGCCGCGCGCGCTCTTCACCGACAAATCGTGCCGCCAGTTGCAGCAAGTCGTCGATCTGTACCGCCAGCATCGAGCGGGCGCTCGGCCGTGCGCTGATTTCCTGACCGATGAAGCGTCCGGCCTGCCAGTGCTCCGAAACCCGGGTGCGTGACAGCACCGAGACCCAGGCGAACAACGTGAAGTTACCCGCCAGCGACAGCACCACACCTTGGGTCAGTGGGGTAATCGGCAGGTTCAGCGGGTTGCTGTGCAGCCAGGCAAGGCCGGGGAAGCTGTCCAGCGACCAGCCGAGGCTGCGCGCAGCGATCGGCAGGATCAGGGTGTAGAACCACAGGAACGTGCCGGCGGCGAGACCGGCGAACACGCCGCGGCGGTTGGCCTGTTTCCAGTACAGCGCGCCGAGCATCGCCGGAGCCAGTTGGGTCACGGCGGCGAAGGCAATCTGGCCGATGGTCGCCAGGCTCGCGGTCGAGCCGAGCAAGCGGTAGCTGACGTAAGCCAGCAACAGAATCACCACGATGCTGACCCGACGCACCGAGAGCATCCACTGGCGGAACACTTCGAACGGGCGCTCGGCATTGTTGCGGCGCAGCAGCCACGGCAACAGCATGTCGTTGGAGACCATGGTCGACAGCGCCACACTCGCCACGATCACCATACCGGTGGCCGCCGATGCACCGCCGATAAACGCCAGCATCGCCAGCGCCGGGTGAGCCTGGGCCAATGGCAGGCTGATAACGAACGAGTCGGGGATGACCGAGCTGGGCAGCATCATCTGACCGGCCAGGGCGATCGGGACTACAAACAACGCGGCCAGTGCGAGGTAGGCGGGGAACACCCATTTGGCCAGACGCAGATCCTGCGGGTCGATGTTCTCGACCACCGTTACGTGGAACTGCCGGGGCAGGCAGATGATCGCCATCATCGCCACGCCGGTCTGCACGACCATCGACGGCCAGTTGATGGTTTCTTTCCAGTATTCCTCAAGGCGCGGGGCGAGCATTGCCTGATTGAACAGGTCGTCGAAGCCGTCATACAGCCCGTAGGTGACGAATGCGCCGACGGCGAGAAAGGCGAACAGTTTGACCAGCGATTCAAAGGCAATCGCCAGCACCATGCCCCGGTGGTGCTCGGTGGCATCGAGGTTGCGCGTACCGAAAACGATGGTGAACAGCGCCAGCACCAGCGACACAATCAGCGCGGTGTCCTGGGCGCGGGTGCCCATGGCGTCGGCGCCGGCACCGATCAGCAAGTTCACGCCGAGGACAATGCCTTTGAGCTGCAAGGCTATATAAGGGAGGACGCCGACAAGACAGATCAGAGCAACCACGACTGCCAACGATTGGGATTTACCGTAGCGGGCAGCGATGAAGTCGGCGATGGAGGTGATGTTCTCCTGTTTGCTGATCATCACCATCTTCTGCAGCACCCACGGCGCACCGAGTAGCAGAAGAATCGGCCCCAGGTAGATCGGCAGGAACGACCACAGTTGTTCGGCAGCCTGGCCGACCGCGCCAAAGAATGTCCAGCTAGTGCAATAGACCGCCAGCGACAGGCTGTACACCCAGGCGCGCACCCGCGGCGGCAGCGGTGTGCTGCGACGGTCGCCGTAGAAGGCGATGGCGAACATGATGGCCATATAGGCCAGGGCGACGGCGGCGATCAGCCCGGTGGACAACGACATGGAACACTCCCGACAGAAAACGACCGGACTCGCGCCCGGTCAGACAGTCTCGCACGGGCGCGGCGGTTAGTCAGTGTCGACCAAGGTCGTGGCGCGGCGGGGTGTCGCAGGAACAGAACCGGGCAGTTCTGTGGTCAGTCCGGTTTGAGCGCGATGTCGATCAGCCGGTGCAGTTCTTCGACTTCCAGCGGCGCTGCCGAAAACAGAATGCGGAACACCACCGGGGACACCACCAGATTGATCAGCCGATCCACGCTCGGCGCCGGTTCCTCGGGGTGGCGCTCGATGATGGTCTGCAACTGCGCGCCGATGATCGCCACGCAGTAGCCCGGCGTTGCACTCGCCTGCACGTCGCGCATCATGTTGCGCCCTGGCTCCGAACTCATTTCGTCGAGATATTGTTCCGCCCACGCGCGGATATCGCTGCGCAGGCTGCCGGTTTCAGCCGGCTCGCTTTCGGGGCGCATGCGGGCGAGGGCGACGTCGGCCAGCAAGGTCGCCAGATCGCCCCAGCGCCGATAAATCGTCGACGGCGTCACCCCGGCGCGCGCCGCGATTTGCGGGACGGTCACCGTCGAGCGCTCCTGTTCTTGCAGAAGCGCGCGGACTGCCGAGTGAATCGACTCTTGCACCCGGGCACTGCGACCGCCGGGGCGTAAACCTTCTTTAATAGCCATGCGGCAGACCTTAACACAAAGAATTTGCTTTAAGAGCAAGCCGAGAGCACACTCCGCAAAAGCAAAAAATTAGCTTTTGTGGAGTGTGCCCATGACCAGCCTTGTTTCCCACCGTTCCAGCCTGTGGTTTCTGGCGATTACCTTACTGAGTTTTCTCGCCGCTTCCACTGCGCCGACGCCGTTGTATCACCTGTATCAGGATCAACTGCATTTTTCGGCGGCGGTGCTGACCCTGATTTTCGGCGTCTACGCCCTCAGTCTTCTGGCCGCGTTGCTGACGGTCGGTTCGCTGTCGGATCACCTGGGACGCAAACCGGTGATCTTCGCCGCCGTGACGCTCAATGCGCTGGCGATGCTGCTGTTTATCTACGCCGACAGCGTGGGCTGGTTGATCGGCGCGCGGGTCCTGCAAGGTTTCGCCACCGGCATGGCCACCGCCGTGTTGAGCGCGACACTGCTCGACACTGATCGCCAGCAGGGGCCGTTGATCAACAGCGTTGCGCCTTTGCTGGGCATGGCGTTGGGCGGCATGGGCTGCGGTTTGCTGGCGGAATTCGCCCCGGCGCCGTTGCAATTGACCTATTGGCTGCTGCTCGCGCTGTTTGTGTTGCAGGGCATTTATGTTTGGCGCCTGCCGGAAAGCGTCTCGCCGCAGGCCGGAGCGTGGGCCTCGTTACGGCCGACCCTGCACGTGCCGGTTCAGGCGCGTTCGACGTTGTGGCGAGTGTTGCCGCTGAACACCGCGACCTGGGCGCTCGGCGGTTTCTATGCCTCGCTGGCGCCGTCGCTGGTGCGCACGGCCACCGGTTCCACCTCCAACCTGATCGGCGGCGCGACCGTGGCGGCGTTGACCGTGACCGGTGCATTGATGATCTTCACGTTGCGCAACCGTCCTGCCTCCCGGGCGCTGCAACTCGGGGCGAGTCTGTTGCCGGCCGGCATTGTGCTGATTCTGTTGGGCGTGCACAGCGCCAGTCTGTCGCTGTTCTTCTTTGGCACGCTAGTGGCCGGTTGTGGCTTTGGCTCGGGTTTTCTCGGTGCGGTGCGCAGCCTGGTGCCGCTGGCATTGCCTCATGAGCGGGCTGGTTTGATGTCGGCGTTTTATGTGCTGAGTTACCTGGCGTTCTGCCTGCCGGCGTTGCTGGCCGGGCACTTCACCCACAGCGTGGGCCTGCTGGCCACCACCGATGTATATGGTGCGGTGCTGATCGTGCTGGCGGTTGGTGCGCTGCTGATGAGTTTCCGGGCGCAAGCAACCAAGACCTGCAGCGCTCCATAACAACTCTGGATTCGGTTAGCCTTGGCCAGGCCATTCTTCTCACGGATCAACGCATGAAGATTATCCGCAGCAAGACCTTCACCGCCGAGCGCGCCTGGGGCGCGCTCGACATCGCCAACATGAACGGCATCACCACGCGCCTGCACTGGACTGATCAGCCGTACAAATGGCACGTCAATGATGGCGAAGAAGTGTTTGTGGTGCTCGACGGTCAGGTGCTCATGCACTACCGCGAAGAGGGCGAGGAGAAACAAGTCTTGCTCGATGTCGGTGACATCTTCTACGCGTCCATCGGCACTGAACACGTCGCTCATCCGCAGGGCGCGGCGCGGATTCTGGTGATCGAAACCGAAGGCAGTGTTTGACTGCATATCTGCAAAACAGATAGCAGTTAGAGATATTACCCGTTATATAGATATTCGATTCGGTTCTACCATGAGCCCAACCTCACCTGAGGACAGGAGTTCATGATGATTTGCCCCAACAGCGCCAAACCCGGCATCAAGCCATTCAGTCAGCTTCAGCACCCGCGTGAAGTGATTCGCCAATTCACCCCGAACTGGTTCGCCGCGACCATGGGCACCGGCGTGCTGGCGTTGGCGCTGGCGCAATTGCCGGTGTCCATTCCCGGCCTGCACGCCGTGGCCGAAGGGCTGTGGCTGTTCAACATTCTGTTGTTCGTGCTGTTTACCGCTGCCTACGCCGCGCGCTGGATTCTGTTCTTCGACGAAGCGCGGCGGATCTTCGGCCACTCCACGGTTTCGATGTTCTTCGGCACCATTCCCATGGGCTTGGCGACCATCATCAACGGTTTTCTGCTGTTCGGTCTGCCACGCTGGGGCGACGGGGTGATTCAGCTGGCCGAGGTGTTGTGGTGGTTGGACGTGGCGATGTCGCTGGCCTGCGGTGTGTTGATTCCCTACATGATGTTTACCCGTCAGGAACACAGCATCGATCAGATGACCGCCGTCTGGCTGCTGCCGGTGGTGGCCGCGGAAGTGGCGGCGGCCAGCGGTGGACTGCTGGCGCCGCATCTCGCCGATGCGCACTCGCAACTGGTGGTGCTGGTGACCAGCTATGTGCTGTGGGCCTTTTCCCTGCCGGTGGCGTTCAGCATCCTGACCATCCTGTTGTTGCGTATGGCCTTGCACAAATTGCCCCACGAAAACATGGCGGCATCGAGCTGGCTGGCCCTGGGGCCAATCGGCACTGGCGCCCTGGGCATGTTGCTGCTGGGTGGCGATGCCCCGGCGATCTTCGCGGCCAACGGTCTGCCGGGCATCGGCGAAATGGCGTCGGGCCTGGGCCTGGTCGCCGGGATCACGCTGTGGGGCTTCGGTCTGTGGTGGATGTTGATGGCGCTGCTGATCACTTTGCGCTACTTGCGTGACGGCATCCCGTTCAATCTCGGCTGGTGGGGATTTACCTTCCCGCTGGGCGTTTATTCGCTGGCCACCCTGAAACTGGGCAGCACGTTGCACCTGACATTCTTCAGTGTGGTCGGTTGTGTGCTGGTGACGTTGCTGGCGGTGATGTGGCTGATCGTTGGTAAACGCACGCTGCAAGGTGCGTGGCGCGGCGAGCTGTTTGTTTCACCGTGCATTGCAGGTTTGAAGAAATAACCTGCAAAGATTAGGTAATGTGTGGCCTGGATCGCGGTTCGAGATTCTTATAAGCGTAGCCAGGCCACTCGCTACCTTCTCTTTCCAAAAACAACAGGGTCACACGGAAGATGAGTCACCCCTCACAGTTCAACCTGCTGCGCACCCGGCGCTTCCTGCCGTTCTTCATCACCCAGTCGCTGGGCGCGTTCAACGACAACGTGTTCAAGCAGTCGCTGATCCTCGCCATTCTCTATCGGCTGACCATCGAAGGTGACCGCTCCATCTGGGTCAACCTGTGTGCGCTGCTGTTTATCCTTCCGTTCTTCCTGTTTTCGGCGTTGGCCGGACAGTTCGGGGAAAAATTCGCCAAGGATGCGTTGATCCGTCTGATCAAACTGGCAGAAATCGCCATCATGGCCGTGGGATCCGTCGGCTTCCTGTTCGATCACCTGTCGCTGATGCTGGTGGCGCTGTTCGCCATGGGCACGCACTCGGCGCTGTTCGGGCCGGTGAAGTATTCGATCCTGCCGCAGGCATTGCGAGAAGACGAACTGGTCGGCGGCAACGGGCTGGTGGAGATGGGCACGTTCCTGGCGATCCTGGCCGGGACCATCGGCGCCGGTGTGATGATGTCGTCGGCCAATTACGCGCCGGTGGTGTCCGCCGCGATAGTCGGCATCGCCGTGCTGGGTTATCTGGCCAGTCGCAGCATTCCTCGCGCCGCAGCGGCTACTCCGGAAATGCGCCTGAACTGGAACATCTTCAGTCAGTCGTGGGCGACCTTGAAACTCGGCTTGGGGCAGACGCCAGCGGTGTCGCGCTCGATCGTCGGCAACTCGTGGTTCTGGTTCGTCGGGGCGATTTATCTGACGCAGATCCCGGCTTACGCCAAAGAATGGATGCACGGCGACGAAACCGTGGTCACCCTGATTCTTACCGTGTTTTCGGTCGGCATCGCACTGGGTTCGATGTTGTGCGAAAAGCTTTCCGGACGCAAAGTCGAGATCGGCCTGGTGCCGTTCGGCTCGTTCGGTCTGACCGTTTTCGGGCTGTTGCTGTGGTGGCATTCCGGTGGAGTTCCAGAAAGCGCTGTTGGCCATAGCTGGACCGAAGTGCTGAGTTTCGGCCATGCCTGGGCGGTATTGATCGATGTGCTGGGCCTCGGGATCTTCGGCGGTTTCTACATCGTGCCGCTGTACGCATTGATCCAGTCGCGCACCGCCGAGAACGAGCGGGCGCGGGTAATTGCGGCCAACAACATTCTCAACGCGTTGTTCATGGTGGTTTCAGCGATTGTCACCATTGTGTTGCTGAGCGTGGTCAAGCTATCGATTCCGCAGCTGTTCCTGGTGGTGTCGCTGCTGAACATCGGCGTCAACGCCTACATCTTCAAGATCGTCCCCGAGTTCAGCATGCGGTTCATGATCTGGCTGCTCAGCCATTCCATGTACCGCGTCGAGCATCGCAACCTTGAGGCGATTCCCGATGAGGGCGCGGCGTTGCTGGTGTGCAACCACGTGTCGTTCGTCGATGCCTTGCTGATTGGTGGCGCGGTGCGTCGGCCGATTCGCTTTGTCATGTACTACAAGATCTACAACCTGCCGGTGCTGAACTTTATCTTCCGCACAGCGGGGGCTATTCCTATCGCCGGACGCCAGGAAGACATTCAGATCTACGAAAAGGCCTTCACCCGGATTGCCCAGTATCTGAAGGACGGTGAGCTGGTGTGCATCTTCCCGGAAGGCAAATTGACTGCCGACGGTGAGATCAACGAGTTCAAGGGCGGGCTGACGCGGATTCTCGAGGAGACGCCAGTACCGGTGATTCCGCTGGCGTTGCAGGGGTTGTGGGGGAGTTTCTTCAGTCGCGATCCCGATAAAGGTTTCTTTCACCGGTTGTGGTCGCGGGTGACGCTGGTGGCGGGTTCGCCGGTTGCCGTTGAAGCGGCGCAGCCAGCGGAGTTGCAGGCGATGGTCGGGGAGTTGCGCGGGACTGTCAGGTAGTTGGTTGGAAAGCCGCCATCCCTGACGGATGGCGGCAACGGCTCAGGCGCTGACCTTGAGCCCGATCAATCCGGTGACGATCAACGCCACACTGGCCAGGCGAATCAACGCCATCGATTCGCCAAACAGGATGATCCCGGCAATCACCGTGCCCACGGCACCGACGCCAGTCCAGATCGCGTAAGCCGTGCCAAGCGGCAATTCCTTCATCGCCAGACCCAGCAAGCCCAAGCTGACTGCCATGGCGGCGACGGTGAGAACGGTCGGAAGGGGACGGGTGAAACCATCAGTGTATTTCAGGCCGACGGCCCAGCCGACTTCGAACAGACCGGCAAAAAACAGAATGATCCAGGACATGAAAGACCTCCATCGATTGACGGGGCCGTCCCCAGATTGAAAACTCGATTGAGCCGCAGGGTCGTCCCCGCGTGGCGCACATACTACCTAAAATTGTGCGCCGCGCCTTGATCCGGGATCAGTCGGCCGCTTGTTGCGCCAGCGTCTCACGGTCTTCTTTTTCGCTCATCCGCCGGAAGTACGTCGAAAGCAGCGCCCCGGAAATGTTGTGCCACACACTGAACAACGCGCTCGGCACCGCCGCCAGCGGCGAGAAGTGCGCACTGGCCAGCGCAGCCCCCAACCCCGAGTTCTGCATGCCGACTTCCAGCGCCAGGGATTTGCGTTGCGGCAGCGGCAGGCCGAACAGGCGTCCGGTGAAATAACCCAGCAGATAACCGAAGCTGTTGTGCAGCATCACCACGGCCATGATCAGAAGGCCGGATTCGGCGATTTTCGCCTGGCTGGCGGCAACCACGGCGGCAACGATGATCACGATGCTGACCACCGACACCAGCGGCAACACTTCCACCGCGTGGCGGACCTTGTCACCGAGCACACGTTGCGCGACCACGCCGAGGATGATCGGCAGCAGCACCACTTGCAGGATCGACCAGAACAACTCCATGAACGAAACCGGCAACCACGCCGAAGCCAACAGCCAGATCAGCGCGGGGGTCAGCAGCGGGGCGAGGAGGGTGGTGACGGCGGCGATGGCCACCGACAGCGCCAGGTCGCCACGGGCCAGCCAGGTCATGACGTTCGATGACGTGCCGCTCGGGCAGCAACCGACCAGAATCACGCCGACGGCGATTTCCGGCGGCAGATGAAAAATCTGGCACAGCAACCATGCCATCCCCGGCATGATCACGAAATGCGCAACTACGCCCAATGCGACGCGCCATGGATGGCGGGCGACGGCGGCGAAGTCGTCGAGTTTGAGGGTCAGGCCCATGCCGAACATCACCAGCCCGAGCAGTGGCACGATCGCGCCTTTGAGGCCGAGAAACCAGGCCGGTTGCAGGAACGCGATCACCGCGAAAATCAGAACCCAGTAAGCGAAGGTGTTGCCGACAAAACGACTCAGTGCAGCCAGTGCGCGCATGGCCTGTTCCTTATTATGTGAAAACGCCACCGAAGCGGTGGCGTTTGAAGATAACCCAAAGACTGCGCAGAGGCTTAGATGCCCTGCGGAGTCTCTTCACCGCCCAGTGCTTCAACCAGCGCCGGCAGGAAGTCGCCGAACGTCAGCATCATCAGGGTGAAGCTGGCGTCCAGTTGGCCGAGGGCTTCGTCGCCGCCGTCCTGTTCCGCCTGATCCTGCAACAGATCTTCGAATTTCAGGCGCTTGACGGTCATCTTGTCGTCGAGCATGAGCGACAGTTTGTCCTGCCAGGCCAGCGACAGTTGAGTCACCACCTTGCCGGTGCTCAGGTGCAGCTGGATTTCTTCGCTGGTCAGGTCCTGACGCTTGCAACGCACGATGCCGCCGTCTTCGTGGGTGTCGCGCAGTTCGCACTCGTCCAGCACGAAGAAGTCCGGGGCAGCTTGCTGGGTGGTGACCCACTCGGTCATCACGGCGGTCGGCGCGGTTTTCACGGTCAGCGGACGAACCGGCAGGGTGCCGATCACTTCACGCAGGGTGGAGAGCAGGTCTTCGGCGCGTTTCGGGCTGGCCGAGTTGACCAGGATCAGACCCTGTTTCGGCGCGATGGCGGCGAAGGTCGACGAGCGGCGAATAAAGGCGCGCGGCAGGAAAGCCTGGATGATTTCATCCTTGATCTGATCGCGTTCCTTCTTATAGACCTTGCGCATCTGCTCGGCTTCGATCTCTTCGACCTTTTCCTTGACCGCGTCGCGCACGACGCTGCCCGGCAGGATGCGTTCTTCTTTACGGGCGGAGATCAGCAGGAAGTCACCGCTGACGTGCACCAGTGGAGCATCTTCGCCTTTGCCGAACGGCGCGACGAAACCGTAGGTGGTCAACTCCTGGCTTGCACATGGACGCGCCAGTTTGGTGGCCAGTGCAGTTTCCAGCGCCTCGGCATCGACAGGCAGGTCTTGGGTCAGGCGATAGATAAGCAGGTTTTTGAACCACATGGGGTGAGTCTCTCCTTTATACAAAGGGGGGCATTATTGTCTTCGCCGGGTCATAGGCCAACCCTTCTCTAAGCCTTTGGAAGGGCTAAGAAAATTAATTAAAAAAGTGCTTGCCAGAGGTTGGGTCGCTCCGTAGAATGCGCGCCACACCGAAGCGAAGGGTGATTAGCTCAGCTGGGAGAGCGTCTGCCTTACAAGCAGAATGTCGGCGGTTCGATCCCGTCATCACCCACCATTCGTTTCAAGTGTTTAGCGCAGCGGTAGTTCAGTCGGTTAGAATACCGGCCTGTCACGCCGGGGGTCGCGGGTTCGAGTCCCGTCCGCTGCGCCATATTCGGTAACCTGGAACACTGAACGCCAGGTCACCACGGAAGAACCCGCCAAGGCGGGTTTTTTTCTGCCTCGAGTTGTACATGCGGGATGTGTCGTTTCACCGGTTTTCGGATTTATTTGAAAAAAAATTCAATTAAATCAACACATTACGAAAATCTGTGGCATAATGCGCCCCGTAACGAAGCGAAGGGTGATTAGCTCAGCTGGGAGAGCGTCTGCCTTACAAGCAGAATGTCGGCGGTTCGATCCCGTCATCACCCACCATTCGTTTCAAGCGTTTCGCGCAGCGGTAGTTCAGTCGGTTAGAATACCGGCCTGTCACGCCGGGGGTCGCGGGTTCGAGTCCCGTCCGCTGCGCCATATTAGGTAATCTGGAACACTGAACGCCAGATCACCACAGAAAGCCCGCCTAGTGCGGGCTTTTTGCTGTCCGGGATTTGGCTTTTGCCGGCCTGAACATGAGAAAGCGACCTTTGAAGGTCGCTTTTTTCGTTTCTGGCGCTGCTATTGCGCCGAGTTGCGGCTGTGGCGGTAATCGCTGACTGCTTCATACACCGCTTTGCGCAGGCGGTTGATCCCGCCAATCGGGCGATGAGCGTCGATGCCGAACCAGGGATTGAACGACAGGTTGTCGCATTGCAGGTTCAGCGCCGGGGTGTCGAAGTCCTGCGGGGGCAGGGTGATCCTCGCCACTGTCTGGAATGGGCTGTCCTGCTCGCGCCATTCGATGCTGGTGTCTTCGATCGGCATGTACTTGTTCGCGTCCTGTCGCTGGATCTGCAACACGAAACACGCCGGAATCCGGTCAGTCGACAGCTGTTGATTCAGCGCGCTGCGCAGGAAGTTCGGCAGATCCTGGTTCTGTTTCGGCAAGGTATAAGCCGGGCAGCGCTCCGGATCCGGCATCACCCGGAATTTGGCGTTGGCCTCGCCGAACTTGTAGGGCGATACCGAGAAGTACGTAGTACTCGTCGGGCTCTCTGGAGGCGGCGAAAGCGTCGCCAATGCAATGAACAAATGCCGGATCTGCCAGCTGCGCGGATCCCACCCCGGAAAAAACGCCATGACCTTCTTGCCGTCAGCCTGCGCCGCCACATTCTGACGATACTCGGCGACATCGCTGACAAAGAAGTTCGGGTGACTGAACATCACGAAATCCTGCTCGTTCAGTCCCTGACGGTCCCCCAGCAACTGCTTGCCCGGCACATCGAGCAATTTGAGCGCCATGCCCCGGGCATCGCGGATGCTGTCGAATTGCGGATAGGCGTTGCCGTTGGACAGGCGCATCGTCGCTTTCCACAACTTGCCCGGTTCGCTGAAGACGCCCTGGCGCAATTCCTGAGCGAGATCCGGCAACACCTGCACGTCGGCTTTCACGCAGCCATGGGCCTTGGCATGGGCATCGCGCAGGTAGCGGGTGCTTTCGCGGTGCTGATCGACGATGCGCACGGCGGTTTGAATCACGTCCTGGGTCATGGTGGCTTCGCCGTCCGGAATCTGCTCCAGTGCCGACACCGGACCACGGTGCTGCCAGGCGAACCACGCGGTGCTCAGGGCCCAGCCGATCAGGCCGATCACCAGCAGGATCAACAGGGTTTTGCCCAGTAACCGTCCCAGCCAGAGCCAGAAACGCGCCAGCATCGAAGGTCTTTTGAATGAATTGAAGATCATGGCAGTTGCGCCTCCAGCGGGCCGCCCAGCACTTTCAGGTATTCGAGCAGCGCCCAGCGCTCTTCTGGCTGCAGCAGTCGGCCAATGACGCCGTTGCCGCGCTCGCCGGCGCGGAATTCGTGGCCGCTGTTGTGGTTGCCGGTGATGCGGGTGTCAAACAGGAAACCGTTGGTGAAGGCTTCGGTGCGGTAGCCCAGATGGCGCGGGTCGTATTCGAAAGTGCCTTTATAGAAGGTGGTGGCGCGCTCGTCCTGAGGCGACAGCAACTGATAAAGGCTCGGCACCGAGCCGTTGTGCAGGAACGGGGCCGTGGCCCATACGCCGGCAAGCGGACGCGCCTTGTAGGCGACTTTTTCGCGAACGCCAATCGGCAGACCGAAGCCATCGAGCTGTGGTTTTTCGGCGGCGCTGACGCCTGCTTCACGGTACGCGCGGTTTTCCACGAAGGCAGTGACGTAAGCCAGTCCTTTGGCCACTGACAGCTGGCTGAGGTCCAGCGGTTCCTTGGGTTTGGGGTGCAGCTTCACGTCCATTTGTTCGAGTTCCGCCGGGTTCCATTGCAGGGCGGTCAGGTCGAAGCGGTGATTGGCAATGTTGTTGGCGGCATTCGGGTCGGTGCCGATGACGTCCACCGGGAGCATGTGCAGGTGTTGCACCCAACGCTCGCCTTCCTGGGTCTGACGCGGGACGTGGCATCCGGCGCAATTCTCGGCGAACAGGGCTCGCCCCTTGGCTGCCAACGGTTTGTCGACGACACCGAGCAACTCTTCAGGCCATGCCGGAGGTCGCAGTTTTTGCAGGGTTTCTTCGATCTTGTGCAGATCACGCACACGTACGCTGGAGGCGTAGCGCTCATCGCCCTGCAGCGGCTGGCCGTTGGCGTCGAAGAAATTCAGGGTGGCGCCGACGCCCAGCGCCTCGCCGATATTGCGCGCCATCGGTTGTTGCGCCGAACCGTTCCATTGCACCCAGTCGAAGGTCCACATGTCCCACAGTTGCGGGTAATCCACCGGGGCGTTGGCCACGCGGTAATTGCTTGGGGAGATCGCATCGCCGAAGGTCGCGTTGGCGATACGCCCGAACGCATCGGTGCGGCCGGGGCCTTCTTCGGTGGGGTAGAGGCCACGATGGGTGTCGTTCCAGGCCACTTTGATGAAGGTGTTCAGTGAGCGTTTGAAGTCTTTGCGCAGTTGTTCGTGGCGTGCGTCGTAGTCGTTGCCCAGCACGTGGCGGGCGAAGCGCTCGAATTTCCACGGGTTGTAGTAAGTCGAGGTGAGACTGGCGACCAATGCCTGTCCGAAACTTCCGCCGCGCAATGTAGGAACGCTGGAAGGCAACACATGCTGGGCCGAGCCACCGTCGATGCGTATTGCCTGGCCATTGAAGTGCAGTTCACCGGTGTGGCAGGCCGCACACGTGATGTCGAGATATTGCTCGGAGCTGCCGGGATTCTGATGCCGGGCGAAACCTACCGGCAGATTGCCCGGGTTGTCCGGCGTGGCTTTCTGCTGCGGATCGATCAGAAACCCGAAGCGCGCGAGGTATTCCGGGGAGGCAAAACGTTGCTGCGAGAACGGCAGCTCCAGCGCCTGAAACCATTCGTAACGAAGGCCTTTGACCTGCGTCCCCTGCGGAGTGAAGTAGTAGGTCTGGCGTTCTTGCTCAGTCCACTGGTTCAGGTAATGCACCTGTTTTGCGGGCGCGGGGAAGGGCAATCTCGGATTGGCGACATAGTAAAGAACCACCGCCAGAACCAGTCCCAGCAGCACCACGATCAGCGTCAACACACGGTATAAGAGGCGCAAGATGAACATCCTTGTCGAGTTGTTGCGCTGTTATGCCTGAGCAAAGCCATGTGCGGCAAGTGGCCATTACGCCAAGTGTTGTGGGAAGCGGCATCAATCGCTGTCGGCGAAAGATGACAGAAGCTTCATCGTGCCTTTCGCCAAATGCTTTTTAATCCCTGAACTTATCGGAAGATTCCTGCTCTCATGCCGGTAGCCATTGGTCGTGGCGGCCTGATAAGCTCGCGGCTTTACTCGATTGCCCTTTCGGCGCATGAACAAGGAAATAGCATGAAACAGCATCGGTTGGCGGCGGCGGTTGCCCTGGTTAGCCTGGTACTCGCGGGTTGTGACTCGCAGACCAGCGTAGAGCTGAAAACCCCGGCGCAAAAAGCTTCCTACGGTATCGGCCTGAACATGGGCAAGAGCCTTGCTCAGGAAGGCATGGATGATCTGGACTCCAAAGCGGTAGCCCAGGGCATCGAAGATGCCGTCGGCAAGAAAGAACAGAAGCTGAAAGATGAAGAACTGGTCGAAGCTTTCGCCGCGCTGCAAAAGCGTGCCGAAGAGCGTATGGCCAAGATGAGTGAAGAGTCGGCAGCCGCTGGCAAGAAATTCCTCGAAGAAAACGGCAAGAAGGCTGGCGTGACCACCACCGCTTCCGGTCTGCAGTACGAAGTGGTCAAGAAAGCCGACGGCCCACAGCCTAAGCCTACCGACGTCGTGACCGTTCACTACACCGGCAAGCTGACCAACGGCACCGTTTTCGACAGCTCCGTCGAGCGCGGCAGCCCGATCGATCTGCCGGTCAGCGGTGTGATCCCGGGTTGGGTCGAAGGTCTGCAACTGATGCACGTTGGCGAGAAGTACAAGCTGTACATCCCTAGCGATCTGGCTTACGGCGCACAATCGCCAAGCCCGGCAATCCCGGCCAACTCGGTTCTGGTTTTCGACCTGGAACTGCTGGCCATCAAGGATCCAGCCAAAGAAGACGCCGCCGCCAAGTAATCTGCGCCGGTCTCAACAACAACGCCTCGCTTATGCGGGGCGTTGTTGCATCTGGACGATGGTCAGCGTAAACAGACCGAACCGATGCCGGTCATGGCAGTCCTAGACTTTAAGGTTGCCCGCGCTAGACGCCCGGAGCCGCCAAGTCAATGAAATATTGGGTTTTTTTATGTGAGTAAAAAACGCCCGATCTGAGCGCAGCCCTTATGAAACGGGGCTCTCAGCGCTGAAATGCAGCTCTGTTCACAAGGTTATCCACAATTTGTGTGGATAACATTTCAACGGGAGAAATAAATGAAAGCGCCGTGGAATTTCGCCCGATTCCTGCCTTTGGCCGGACGCTTGCTGGCTCGAGGCCGCTTGCCGACCTTGTTGTTCGCCGTGGCCAGCAAAGGCGCCGCCCAAGGCAATCGTCTCGGCAAGCTGAAGGACGATCTACGTCTGTTGCAGGCTCTGTGCCTGGCGTACTGGCGCGGCGAATACCGCGCGATCAGCGCCAAGGCCATCGTTTCGGTAGTGGCCGGTCTGATGTACTTCCTCAGCCCGGTGGATGCGATCCCCGATTTCATTCCCATGTTTGGCATGCTCGATGACATCGCCGTCCTCGCCTGGCTGATGAAAACCCTCGACGATGAACTGAATGCCTTCCGCCTGTGGCGCCAGCGCCAGGCGCCGGAAAAGCTCAGAGTGGTCGAGCGTCTGCCCGATACGCCCGAACAACTTCAGCTTCAGGGGCCGAAAAAGTCCTGAATCGCGACAGCCTCGTACACAGATAGATACCCCCCACGACCTTGGCCGCTGTTAGGATTACACTTCTAGGGAAAAGTGCCGACTCGCTAAGTGTTGTTGTCCTACGGGGTAGTCATGGATATTCAGATAATTGCACGCGATGGCGAGCCCGAATATGCGGTTCTGCCATGGGCTCAGTATCAGGCTCTACTGAAAGCAGCAGGCATCAACGAAGCACCGTCGCAACTGGCTCCAGCGCCGCTTGCGGCAACCCCGGACCCGATACTTCCAGGTCTGGATCAGTTACGCAGTTTGCGCGAAGGGAAGGGCATCGCCATCGAGGCGCTGGCCCGCACGGTAGGCATCAGCCCGTCTTACCTGGCCATGATTGAAAGTGGCGAGCGTCTGCCCGACGCCGCGATTCGCCGCAGCCTGGCCTGGGAGTTGACGGTGCCAGGGTGGAGGGAACAATCGTGAGCGTACGCATCAGTCGTCAACATTGGGACGGATTGCTGGGGGAGCTGGATCAGGCGCGCAGGCAGCGCCATCTTTTGACTTATCGAGCCTTGCTTGAACGCCTGCAACTGCCCACGCCGGCCATGCAGACATTGACCGCTGCACTGGAGCATCTCGCAGCACTGGACGCGAAAGCCGAACAACCGTTGCGCAGCTCGCTGGTGATCAGCCAGGGTGCAAGCCGCCTGCCACGCACCGGTTTCTTTGAATGTGTCGAACGTCTGGGCCGTTTTTCCGGGCCGTCCGACGGTGTCGCCGCCGCCTCCTGGCATGCCTCGGAAGTGGTGCGGGTCTTTGAGTACGAGTACCCGGAATCGGCGGAGGCTTGAGTGTTTTTACGACTCAAGGCGCGGGCAAGTTACTGGCTCGCCCGTAGGCTGTTTCACTGGTCGTGGTTTGTCCGTCAGCCCCGCGGCTGGCGCTGGCTCGAAGGACAGTTTGCGCGCATGGCCAACCTGGGCGATGTCGGCGCGCAAAGCTTTTACGGGCACATCCTGACGTTTCGCGGGGTTGGCCTGGGCGCACGTGAAGAGGGTGTGCGGTTGCTGCGACTGGCGGCGCTGGCCGGGGATGGCAAGGCGGCGTATCAAGTCGGTGTCATCAGTCTTGCAGGTACACCGAGCAAAGCGCCAGATCCTTCGGAAGCCGCTCGCTGGTGGACCATGGCCGCGAAGGCCGGGCACCCGTTGGCCGAGCTCAAGTTGAAAGAGCTGGCCGGCCGAGACGCTTCTCAATAAACAATTCATCTGTTCCGTGAACGGGGCGTGAGGGAAACCTCCCGCCCCGTTTTTGCGTCTGCAATTCGATAAAAATCAGTTACAGACTTCTCCTACATCCTCTGCCTACTCGCCTGACTTCTTTTCTGGTTGATCCCCCGCAAAGTCCCTCGCCTGATTTTTGCGCGAGGGAACGCACATGTTTGACCCGGTTTTTCGTTTCGCCATGCGTATGGAAATGCGCTGATGGATGCCGTCACCCGCATCGAGCAAGAACTCGACAGCTTTCCCCGCACACTCGATCTCTATCGCGAACAGCTCAAGCACTGGCTCAGTCGCTCGGCAGACGGCGTCAGTCACGCGGCCGATCTGCCGTCGCTGATGGGGATGGAGCGGATCATCCGTTTCGGCGAGCACAGCACGGCGGTTGCGATTGACGACAACCGTTTCTCTTCTGCGATCGTGCAATGCCCGGAAACCGGTCCGATGGAGATCGAGAGCAAGTTCGAGTCGGCCTACGACATTCCGTTGGGCGGCATCGTTGTCGATGTGGTGGCGGTGGAGGGCGGTGCAGTCGAGTCGGTCACCCTCGATGCTCAGGGCAAAGGGGTGTTCACCGGTGAGGCGGGCAAGTTTTATCGGGTGGTGGTGCACGGCGAGGCCAGCGAGCAGCAGGTTGATGCGCTTTTCGAATCCTACGATGGCCTGACTCGGCAGCTGGATGGCTGGCTGCGCAGCGAGTGGCAGGGATTCAAGCCGCAATGGTCGCAGTCGGTGGCCACAGCAGCCGGGAACGGCATGCTGGCCGGCAGCTGGGCGGCGATCGAGGGGGTGTGGGACAGCATCGGGTTGCTGTCGGAGATTCTCCAGGAACCCGCAAAGTTTGCCGAGCGGTTGGGCAGTGGCGCTGCACAGCTGATCGCGCTGGCAGAAACAGCGCCTGAAATGATGGAGAAGCTTCAGTTACTGGTCAGTGACGAAGCGGCGCTGTGTTTGTTGCTGCGTACCGCCAGCCTCTGGCTGGAAATGCTGCCTCCCAATGAGATTGCCGGGAAAACCGCCGAGGTGGCATCGATGGTGGTGGTTCAACTGCTTATCGATGTGTTGATCGGCGTTGTGCTGACCTTTGTCGGTGCCGGGGCGGGGATTGCGTATCTGACCTTGCGGCTGGCGGAGCGTGGCGCTCAGTTGCTGTCGGCGGTGGCGCGACTGGTGAAGGCGATGTTCGGCATCGTCAGCACCTTCATCGGCTACGTGAACCAATACAAATCCGTCGCCGCTCGGGGCATCGCCGCCGGGGTGAAAAAGGGCCGCATGCAATTGCGCTGGGATGCCCGGCGTAATGCTTCCCTGAAAAAAGACGAGCACCACGACGACACGCCGGATCAGGCGAAAAATCCCAACGGTGACAGTGCCGATTGTGCGCCGCGAACCTGCACCAACGGCTGTCCGGTGTCGATGGTCACCGGCGAAGAATTGTTGACGCTGACTGACGGTGTGCTCGATGGACTGCTGCCGTTCGAGTTCAGTCGGTTGTATCGCACCAGTGCGGCCGAGATTGATGTCGGGCTGGGGTTTGGCTGGAGCCATTCGCTGGCGCATCGGCTGGAGGTTGATGGCGATGGCGTGGTCTGGGTTGACCATGAGAACCGGTGGACGCGGTTTCCGTTGCCGAGCGTTGAGCGGCCGGCGATTCACAACAGCCTTTCGCGGGCGGCGATCTTTCTCGGGGATGAGCCGGAGGAGTTGATCGTTGCGCTGGCGGGTGAGGCGGCGCGGTTTTATCACTTTCGGGCTGGGCGCCTGACGGCTGTCAGCGATGCCTATGGCAATCGTCTGACGGTGCATCGGGATCTTTCCGACCGGATTCAGCGCCTGGACAACGGCGCTGGTCGTTCCTTGTTGCTGCGCTATGAGCGGGCGCATCTGGTCGCGGTCGATTATCAGGTTTTTCGAGGGTCTGTCTGGCGTACCGAGCAGACGCTGGCCAGTTACCGCTTTGATGCTCGCCATCGATTGATCGAGGCGTCGAACGCGGTTGGCGAGACTGAGCGTTACGACTACGACGATCAGCACGTCATCCTGCAACGACAACTGAGCGGCGGCGCGAGCTTCTTCTGGGAGTGGGAGCGTGCCGGCAAGGCTGCGCGCTGCGTGCGGCATTGGGCGTCGTTTTCGCAGATGGATACGCGTTACGTCTGGGATGACGCCGGTAGCGTCACCGTGCAGTACGTCGACGGTCGCGAAGAGGTTTATGTCCACGACGACACCGCGCGGCTGGTGCGTCAGGTCGCTGCCGACGGGGGCGAACAGCTCAAGGCCTATGACGCGCAGGGCCGATTGGTCGCCGAGCAGGATGCGCTGGGGGCGGTCACCGAATACCGCTACGACGATGTCGGACGGCTAATCGCGTTGATTCCGCCGGACGATGCACCGACGTCCTACGAGTACCGCAATGGTTTCCTGCACAGCCGTTCGCGTGGTGATGCCGTTTGGACGTACCGGCGCAATGCTCAGGGTGACATCACCGAGGCGGTTGACCCGGACGGTCATGTCACCCATTACCACTACGACGCGCAGGGGCGGTTGCTGTCGATCCGTTATCCGGATAGCGGCCGGCATGTGTTCGTGTGGAACGACCTCGGGCAACTGGTCGAGGAAAGTTTGCCCGACGGCGGGGTTCGGAGGTTTTCCTACGACGCTTTGGGGCGGCGGATTACTGCGCAGGACGAGCATGGCGCGATCACTCGTCATGCGTGGGACGCCGTTGGCCGGCTGATCCAGACCACCTCGCCGAATGGCGCCACTCGAGCCTTCAGTTACAGCGCCTACGGCCAGATCACCGCCGAACGCGACGAACTGGGGCGGATCACCCGTTACGAGTATGACGACGACCTGCACCTGGTCAGCCGGCGGATCAATCCGGACGGTACACGAGTCCAGTACCGCTACGACCATGCGCAGCTGCTGCTCACGGAAATCGAGAACGAGTCCGGCGAAAAGTACCGGCTGGACTACACGCCGACCGGACTGATCCGACAGGAAACCGGCTTCGATGGCCGGCGCACGGCCTACGCCTACGACCGCAACGGCCACCTGCTGGAAAAGACCGAGTACGGCGACGACGGCTCGACGCTGGTCACCGCTTATGAGCGCGACAGCGCCGGACGTCTGCTGCTCAAGACCCTGCCGGACGGGGTCGAGGTCAGCTACCGCTATGACCGTCTCGGTCGGCTGGTCGGCGTGGATGACGGCCAGGATCACCCGCTGGCCTTCGAATACGACCTGCAGGACCGGCTGGTGCGCGAGCATCAGGGCTGGGGCACCCTGCGTTACACCTACGACGCCTGCGGCCAGCTCACTCGCATGCGTTTGCCGGACAACAGCAAGCTCGACTACCACTACGCCAAGGGCGGCGCGCTGACGGCGATCGACCTCAACGGTGCCTTGCTGACCCGTCACGTCTACCAGAACGGCCGCGAACAGCAGCGCCAGCAAGGCCTGCTGCTCAGCGAATACGCCTACGACGAACAGGGCCGGTTACGCGCCCACGCCGTAGGCCATCAGCGCAGCGGACTGTACCGCCGCGACTTTGCCTACAGCGCCAACGGCAACCTCGAACACATCGCCGACACCCGCCACGGCCAGCGCAGCTACCAGTACGACACCCTCGACCGGCTGATCCGCGTGCGCCACACCCGCGACGACCTGCCGGAAAACTTCGCCCACGACCCGGCCGGCAACCTGCTGATGCAGGATCGCCCCGGTCCGACACAGATCAAAGGCAACCGCCTGTTGATGCAGGGCGACCGCCATTACGACTACGACGCCTTCGGCAACCTGATCCGCGAACGCCGCGGCCGCGCCCAAACACTGGTCACCGAATACCGCTACGACAGCCAGCACCGCCTGATCGGCCTCACGCGCCCCGACGGCACCAGCGCCACCTACCAATACGACGCCTTCGGCCGCCGCATCCGCAAGACCGTCGACGGCCAGACCACCGAGTTCTTCTGGCAAGGCGACCACCTGATCGCCGAAAGCAGCCCGACCCAGCACCGCAGCTTCATCTACGAACCCGGCACCTTCCGCCCCTTGGCCATGCTCGACGGCAAAGGCCCGAAACGCGCCTGTCCGTTCTACTACCAGATCGACCACCTCGGCACTCCGCAAGAGTTGACTGATTACAGCGGCGACATCGTCTGGTCAGCCAAATACAGCGCCTACGGCAAGGTCACCTCGCTGGAACTGGCGACCGAGGACTACCTGAACCAGCCGCTGCGCTTTCAGGGGCAGTATTTCGATGACGAAAGCGGGCTGCATTACAACCGGCACCGGTATTACGACCCGGACGTGGGCCGGTATCTGACGCCGGATCCGGTGAAGCTGGCGGGTGGGCTGAATCAGTACCGGTACGTGCCGAATCCGACGGGGTGGGTGGATCCGTTGGGGTTGAGCTCCAATTGTCCGCCGCCGAAAAAACCGTGTCGACCGGTGAAATATGCGGGATCTGGCTCGGTAGTTAATGAAGGGGAACCACCACTACCGAAGATGACCGCGCAAGAGCGACGGGCGCGGATTGATGAATTGGCGGAGGAGAATGCCTATCGGCGTTTATATGAAATGGAAGATGCAGATAATGGAGAGCATTTTTTGGAAAAGCATGGTGCTCAAACTACATTGGGATCTCAACTTGAAAGGTTGAATTCAGGCAGGAATCCAACCACGGGTGAAATAGAGAGATACATTGGTGGTAGTAAGGATGGGGAACCAAAAATTCCGTCTGCAGCAACACACTTTTTGAGTCATAGGGATCAGTTGAATGCGATCTATAGAGCGCAGTTGATTTTTAAGTATACGAATTTACAAGTTTCCAAGAGGCCTATTGATATGGGTAAGATTATTGGTGAAGGGCACAAAAAAGGAAGTCTTGAATATGGAAGGCAATCTAGGGCTGTGGTGATTCTTACGCCGCAGCAGCGTGTCAGGACAGCTTATGCGGATTTTGACTAATGAATAGTTTATATAAAATTGTAGATATTAAGAATTTGCTTTTTGTTTTTGATATAGAGAATACGACGGATGATGCTAGGGAGAGATTGATAGTTTCGAAGGATGTAAACAGCCGATTAGAGCTTGCCGAGCTGTTTGACGATTTGTTGCGCGTTGAGTTTTTTGAATACACAACAAACGAGCAGGATTTGTTAATCGAGACTGTTAGATACTTCTTAAATGAACACGATGATTTTGAGCGGGTTTTTGGAAGGATGACAACCTACTTTGATGATGAGGTGGAAGACAGGAGGCAGTTTATGACCGTGCTTCTAGAATGTCTTTCAAGATATCGTCGTGAAGTTTTATGAAATGCTGTGAGATTGATTAAGTTTTTTGGTTGTGGGGTAGCTGTGATTAAAGATTTTTTTCGGTTTTTCCTGTCGTTTTTTGGTGCAAGGCGTAAGCCAGGAGTCCAAGTTGGTAATGAAGTTTTTTTACAAATTGATGATGCGAACTCTGTTAAGCCTGGAAAGTGTCGGGGTGTTCACAGCACTCGCTTTTTGAGTCACAAAGCACAAATGAATGCATATAACGAGGCGATGACAAGAGAATCCAGAAAAATGCCCCGTTTCACTGGAGAGGATAGTATGGGAAATCTGGTAGTGAGAATGGAAACTGAAAATATTGGTGAAGGATATGAGCCAAATCCTGCAGATCCATCTGATCCACGCTACATTTCTGAAATGAACGGCTTTGAAATGAGATTTGATTTCGAGACGCTAAAGCCTTGGGCTCTTTATCCGATAGAGAAAGCATAATGTTGATGCATCCTTATCTTGATATTCCTTATCGTCCAAGGTTGTCTCACTTTCTCGGTGGGTTTGATACATATGATCGCGAGGAGAGCTTGGGTGAGACGCTGTCTGCATACGATCCGGAGGATCCATCAGACAGAAGTATTTTAATATCCAGGTACGTAATCAAGCGGTTTTCGAAACTTAGCCATCGGCATAAGTTCGTTTTGTTTGCTGTCTTGGGAGAGGCGCTTGAAGAAAGTGGTGATGTCTTTCAAGAGGTGCTGGAGCATGATCCATACTCTCACTCCTTGCTACCAGACGGCTGGGATGAGATGAATGATCCAAGGGCATTTTTCGAAGGTATGTACTTTCAGTTGTCCGAAGCATGGATGGACGAGCTTTACAAAGCCAGTCAAGAAGAGTTATCAACTTGGTAGGCGCGACTTGGTGCTCGCTGCGATTTTGTAAGTTTTGGGGGCATTCATAGGGTGAAGATGCTGGTTGCACGAATTCGGTTATGTCGAATCACCGATGTCCGAGTGTAAGTGCTTCTGTAGGTGGCTGAGCGAACAGGCTATCAATCAAATGTACGCTGTACCCCGGAACATTCTTCGCATGATGCTTCGCCTGCGAAGCCATTTCCGCCAACTGGCTCGCATCCAGCTGCGCACAAGCTTCAGGATGCAAATGCACCACGCCAATGGACAATGACAGCAACGGAAACTCCTGACGAATACCCTGACGATTCGGCGCAACAAAACAACCAGCCTCCAGGTGTTCGGGACGATAAAACCGTCGGCATTGGCTCTGAAAGTCATCGAGCAATTGGTTCAGCCGTTTGCGCCAATCCTCCGGGCCGAGTACCAACAGAAAGTCGTCACCCCCGATGTGGCCAACGAAATCGCGGGACGGGTCAACCCGTTCGTTGAGGCATTGCGCCAGACACAGCAGCACCTCATCCCCACGCCCATACCCATAGATATCGTTAAAGGGTTTGAAGCTGTCGATGTCGACATAACAAATGACCGACTCGCGCCCCTGTTGCAGTAGTCGGGTGAGGCATTGCTGAATCGGCACATTCCCCGGCAACAAGGTCAGCGGATTGGCATAGCGCGCCTGCTGGATCTTCAGTTCGGTAATCAGCTTGAGCACGTCAATCACCCGGCCCAGGCCCAGGTAGCTGCCGTTGAGGGTGATGATGAAGTCTTCTTCGATACGTTGTCGGGCGCGGCTGGTGATCAGGCGGCTGACTTGTTGCAGCGACTGGCTCATTTCCACGGCGAGGAAGTCGTCGTTCATCAGGCGGCTGATCGGTTTGCGGGCGAACAGGTCGGTGGCGAACGGTTTGAGCAGCGCATCGGACAGCGAGTGACGATGAACGATGCCGCATGGCTGACCCTGTTCGTCGAGCACCGCCAGTGAGTTCAGGTTGGCCTGACGGCGGAAGGCTTCCAGTACAGTAGCGGTCGGTGTGTCGCGATTCACGGCCGGTTGATCGTTGAGCAGGGCGCTGAGGTCGCTGCCTTCATCGTTCAACGCAACGGCGCTGCTGTCGTGCTTGGGCATCAAGGCGCGGGCATCGCGCGGCGGGTGTTCCTGAGGGCGGCCGAGCAGATAGCCCTGCACCAGATCCACACCCATCTCGGTCAGCACCGCCAACTCTTCCGGCAACTCGATGCCTTCGGCAATCACCTGAGCTCGCGAGGCTTTGGCGATTTGCAGGATCGATCCAACGAACTCTCGTTTCAACGCATCCTGATGGATGCCGTCGATGAAGTGCCGGTCGATCTTCACGTAATCCGGCCGCAGCTCCGACCACAGACGAAGGCTCGAATAACCGGCTCCAAGGTCGTCCAGCGCAATTGAAAACCCCATCGCCCGATAGTGATGCAGCGCGGTTTGCAGCAACTGGAAATCATCGATCGGCGTCTGTTCGGTGAGTTCGATAACCACCTGGCTAGGCGGGATACCAAAGTCCTGCAGCAATTGCAGCGTACGCCCCGGCTGGTGCGCGGCTTCAAGCAAGGATTCGGGGGAGACGTTGAGAAACAGCTTGCCCGGCAACTGCTGTTCGTTGAAACGACGACAGGCACTCTGGCGGCAGGCGATTTCCAGCTCGCTCAGGCGTCCGGCCTGGCGGGCCACGGCGAACAGGGCGATGGGGGAGTGCAGCGGGCTGTTGGACGGGCCGCGGGTCAGGGCTTCGTAGCCGAGAATGCGCCGTTCGGAGAGGCAAATGATCGGCTGGAACAGGCTGTGTAAACCGCTTTGAGTCAGGATCGAGCTCAAGGCACTCAGCTGTTCGGTCGTGGTCATGGCAATCTCTGGCGATAAAAAAAGGACTGGGAGCGTTCTCGATGAAGAGAACAGCTCCCAGTCCTTTATTGCACGACAGAATGATGACTGTTTGATGACGATCCGGGGATCTTCAGCATTAAATTGCCATCACCTTACTTCTTTGCGACCTGGTTGCTCAGCTTCAGGTAATCCAGCAGTACGCGCCCAGTCTCACTCAGGTAGGCGTCGTCTTCTGGTTTGACCTTGTCCGGCTCGGCGGCTGCCAGTGCGTCGTCGTCTTCTTTCTTCAGCTCTTTGAGCGGTTCTTCGCCTTTGGCCTTGCGACGGATGTTCTCCATCGCCAGTTGCTTGGCGTCGATGTCGGCGTGCTGGGCACGACGTTCGGCTTCATTGAGGCTGACGGTTTTTTCTTCCAGCAGCTTCTGCGCCAGGGCCAGCTTGTCGCGGATGAACACGAACTCCGCGTCCTTGGCGGAACGGCTGTCATGCTCGGATTTCAGCTGGGCCAGGTACGGCTTGAACGGATCGCTCGCCGGTTTGATCGCCGCGCGGATGGTGTCCCACGGCATGGCTTCCGGCAGGGCGCTTTCGCCGATTTCCTTGGTGTCGATGATCGACGGGTAATCGATGTCCGGCAGTACGCCCTGATGCTGGGTGCTCTGACCGGAAACCCGGTAGAACTTGGCCAGGGTCAGTTTCAGTTCGCCATGGTTCAGCGGCTGGATGGTCTGCACGGTGCCTTTGCCGAAGGTCTGGCCACCGATGATCAGCGCGCGATGGTAGTCCTGCATGGCGCCGGCGAAGATCTCCGAAGCCGAGGCGGACAGGCGGTTGACCAGCAGCGCCATCGGGCCTTTGTAGAACGCGCCCGGGTTTTCATCTTCAAGTACATCGACCCGGCCATCGGCGTTACGCACGAGTACGGTAGGGCCCTTGTCGATGAACAGGCTGGTCAGCTCGGTCGCTTCCTGCAGGGAACCGCCGCCGTTGTTGCGCAGGTCGATGACCACGCCGTCGACTTTCTCTTTCTGCAGTTCGGTCAGCAGCTTCTTGACGTCGCGCGTGGTGCTCTTGTAGTCAGGATCGCCGGCACGGAAGGCCTTGAAGTCGAGGTAGAACGCCGGAATCTCGATCACGCCGAGCTTGTAGTCGCGGCCGTCCTGTTTCAGGTTCAGCACGGACTTCTTCACGGCCTGGTCTTCGAGCTTCACCGCTTCGCGGGTGATCGGCACGATCTTGCTGGTCTGGTCGTTCGGCGCATTGCTGGCCGGGATGACTTCCAGACGCACCACGGTGCCTTTCGGGCCACGGATCAGCTTGACCACTTCGTCCAGACGCCAGCCGACCACGTCGACCATCTCTTTGTTGCCCTGGGCAACACCGATGATCTTGTCGGCCGGAGCAACCTGCTTGGTCTTGTCGGCCGGGCCTGCCGGCACCAGACGCACGACTTTCACCTGGTCGTTGTCGCTCTGCAACACGGCGCCGATGCCCTCGAGGGACAGGCTCATGTTGATGTCGAAGTTCTCCGCGTTATCCGGCGACAGATAGTTGGTGTGCGGATCGTAAGACATGGCGAAGGTGTTGATGTACGCCTGGAAGATGTCTTCGGCGCGGGTCTGGTCCAGACGCGCCAGTTGATTCTTGTAGCGCTTGGTCAGGGTTTCCTGGATCTGCTTCGGCTCTTTGCCGGCGATCTTCTGCCGCAGCACTTCGTCCTTGACGCGTTTGCGCCACAAGTCATCGAGTTCGGCGGTGGACTTGAGCCACGGAGCGTCCTTGCGATCGATCAGCAAGGTTTCCCTGGTGGTGAAGTCCATCTTGTCGACGCCTTTGTTCAGCTCGGCAAGGGCGAAGTCCAGACGCGCTTTCACGCGATCCAGATAGCGCTTGTAGATGGTGAACCCGGCGTTGAGGTCGCCGCTCTTGAGGAAGTCGTCGAACTGGGTCTTCCACTTGTCGAATTCGGCGATGTCGCTGGCCATGAAGTAGCTGCGCGACGGGTCGAGCAGCTTGATGTAGCTGTCGTAGATGATCACCGAGCGCGCATCGTCGAGCGGCGGCTTGCTGTAGTGGTGACGCTTGAGCAACTCGACGACGTTCAGACTGGCGATCACTTCGTCGCGATCAGGCTGCAACTTGTCCCAGCTGTTGGCTGCGAATGTGGTGCCCGACACCGGCAACAGACCGATACCGATGAAAAGAGCGAGGGCGGTGCTGGGGAGCAGATGCTTCATGCTGATTCGACGCGGGGACAATTGATAACGCATATTAGGCCGTCTTTGAAGTCGCCGGTACCTCTACGCTCTGTACGATAACTGCTGTTCAGCGTTCGTTCAGACCCCAGGGCCGGTCGCATAATGCAAAAAGCCCGGCGCTACAGCTTCGGGCTCAGTCCAGACTCACTATGGAGGCACTGTGAAGGCATTGCAAGGCGTTGAAGGTCAAGTGGCATGGGTTGATGAACCAAGTCCTACATGTGATGTAGGACAAGTTCGCATCCGGGTGGCGGCAGCGGGCCTCAATCGCGCGGATTTATTACAGAAAGCCGGACTTTATCCACCCCCTCCGGGTGCCAGCCAGGTGCTGGGTCTTGAGTGTTCCGGGGTGATCAGCGAGGTCGGCGCAGGCTCGTCCTGGCAGGTCGGTGACCGGGTTTGCGCCTTGCTGGCCGGGGGCGGGATGGCGCAAGAGGTGGTCGTCGACGGACGGCATGTGCTGCCGGTTCCGGAAGGCGTATCGCTGATCGAAGCCGCGGCGTTGCCCGAGGTGTACGCGACCGTCTGGCTGAACGTGTTTCAGCTTGCGGCGCTCAAACCGGGTGAGAAAGTTCTTCTGCACGCCGGAGCCAGTGGCATCGGTTCAGCCGCGATTCAACTGTGCAAGGCGTTCGGCAATCCCTGCTGGGTCAGCGTCGGCTCGGCTGAGCGGCTGGCCTACTGCGAATCGCTGGGTGCCCAGGGCGGGGTGGTGCGCACCGACGATCTGGAAAGCCTGCGGGATTTCGGGCCGTTCGATGTGATCCTCGATCCGGTGGGCGGCAATTATTCGGCGCTGAATCTGAAGCTGATGGCTCAGGACGGCCGTTGGGTGCTGATCGGCCTGATGGGCGGCCGCGAGGCGAAACTGGATCTGGCCCAGGTGTTGGCCAAGCGCGTGCAACTGCTGGGCTCGACCCTGCGCAGCCGTGACGATCAGTTCAAGGCCGATCTGTTCAGCGATCTGAGCCAGCACGTGTGGCCGCTGTTTTCCGAAGGTCGGCTGAAGCCGCAACTGGCCAAGGCGTTCCCGATCAAGGATGCCGAGGCAGCGTTCACCGAGCTGGCGAGCAACACGGTGGCGGGAAAGCTGGTACTGGTGATCGACGAAAGCCTGATCTGATCATCGATGCTTGTGGGAGCAGGCTCGCTCCCACAAGACCATCGCTTACTTCCAGAGGTGGATCGGCCAGCCGGACTTCTCGGCCTCTGCAAGCAGTACGGGATCCGGATTGACCACATGCGGGTAATCCACTTTCAGCAGCAGCGGCAGATCATTGCGTGAGTCGGAATAGAAACTCGCGCCTTCAAGGTTTTCCTCTTCGGCATCCAGCCATTCCAGCAAACGGGTGATCTTGCCTTCGCGGTAGGTCAGGGTGCCCACGGTATGGCCGCTGTACACGCCATGCGCCACTTCCAGTTCGATCCCCAGCACCTCGTCGATGCCCAGCCGTTCGGCAATCGGTTTGACCAGGTGCGTGCCCGAGGCCGAGATCACCAAAATCCGGTCGCCGGCCTTGCGGTGGGCGGCGATAGTCTTGGTGGCGTCGCTGAAGATGATCGGTTCGATGAAGTCTTCAACCCACGGGCCAACCAAATGCTCGACTTCTTCCGGGGTGCGCCCGATCAGTGGTTCGAGGCTGAAGTCCATGTAGTCTTCCATGCGCAACTTGCCATGGCTGTAGGCGTCCATCAGCTCGTTGTTCCGGCGCATGAACGACTCGGGATCGACCCAGCCCAGGCGCCCCATCTGCTCGCTCCAGAGAGTGGCGCAGTCGCCGTGGATCAGGGTTTCGTCCAGATCAAAAATTGCCAGGGCCATCAGTTCAGTTCCCTCTTGGGTGTCAGCAAAGTCATCAGGCTACCTCACACAGGGCGGTGGGATCGATGGAAAGTGACAGGCGCTGGCCGTCTGGATGCAGATCCGCCGCCGAACGGTTGAGCACATCCACCACCAGTTCCACGCCCCGGGCTTCGACGCGATAGCGGATCACGTTGCCCAGCAGGCTGTGGCTGCGGATTTGCGCGTCGGGTTCGCCGTTGAGGCTCAGCTCGATGGCCTCCGGGCGAATCGCGATGCGGTGGTTGATCGGCCGCTGCAACAGCTTCGAGGCACTCTCGGCATCCAGCAGGTTGTAGTTGCCGATGAAGCCGGCGGCGAACACGTCGACCGGCGCGGTGTAGAGGGTTTCGGCGTCGCCGCTTTGTACGATCTTTCCCTGATTCATCAGGAAAATCCGGTCAGACATGGTCAGGGCTTCTTCCTGGTCGTGTGTGACGAAGATCGTGGTCAGGCCGAGTTCGCGCTGGATCTGACGGATCTGTTCGCGCAGGTGTTTGCGAATCCGCGCGTCGAGGGCCGACAGCGGTTCATCCAGCAGCAACAGGCGCGGACGGGTGACCAGCGAGCGGGCAAGGGCGACACGCTGACATTGACCGCCGGAGAGCTGATGCGGATAGCGGCTGGCGAAGTCGTTGAGTTCAACCAGTTTCAACACTTCGGCAACCCGCTTGTGGCTGTCGTCGGCATTGACCTTTTGCATGCGCAGGCCGAAGGCGACGTTTTGCTCGACTGTCATGTTGGGGAATAGCGCATAGCTCTGGAACACCATGCCGATCCCGCGTTTCTGCGGGGTGAGCGGCACGATGTCGACGCCATCGAGCAGGATCTTGCCGCCATCCACCGGCGTCAGCCCGGCGATGCAACGGAGCAGGGTGGATTTGCCGCAGCCGGACGGGCCGAGCAGGGTGACGAATTCACCCTTCTGGATCTCGCAGTTGATGTCGCTGAACACCGTGGTGCCCGCGTAGTTTTTTTGCAGGTGTTGGACGCTGACATAGCTCATTCGCTTTTGTCCTTGTTCAAGATGTTGGCGACCCAGGTCAGGACCAGCACGAAAAAGAAGTAGGAGATCACCAGCGCACTGGTGAAGTGGCCGCTGCTGTTGCGCATGTTGTTCAGATAAACCTGCAGGGTTTCGTAGCGGGTGCCGACCAGGATGTTGGCGAACACGAACTCACCGAACAGGAACGAGAACGACAGCAGCAACGCGACCATCAGGCCTTTGCGCAGGTTCGGCAGCACCACCAGGAAAGCTGCCTGAAAAGTGCTGGCGCCAAGCAGTTGGGCGGCGTCCATCAGGTCGCGCAGGTTGATCGCTTGCAGGTTGTTGGTGATCGCCCGGTACATGAACGGCAGCGCCACGGTGAAGTAGCAACCGATCAGGATCCACGGCGTGCCGACCATCGCGAACGGCCCGGAACCGTAGAGCTGCAACAGGCCCACCGACGACACCACCGGCGGCACCGCGAAGGGCAGCAGGATCAGGATGTTCATCAGCGCATCGAGTTTCGGAAAGTGGTAATGCACCACGAACAGCAGCGGCAGAATCAGCACCACCGACAGGATCAGCGCGCCGACGCACACCAGCAACGACTGGCCGAAGGCGTGCAGAAAGCGCGGATCACTCCACAACTGGATGTACCACTTGAAGGTGAAACCGCTGGGCAGGATGGTGGCCGACCAACTGCTGGCGATCGAATAGACCAGCGTGCCCACCAGCGGCAGCAGCAGGATGGCGAACAGCAGATAGACCACGACGCGGTGGTAGACGCCGGCCGGGCCGGATTCAGCGCGAGACATGGTAGCTCCTCTTCAGCAGCAGTTGATGCACGACGGTCACCAGGGTCATCAGCGCCACCAGCACCACGGCCAGGGCACTGGCCAGGTTCGGGTCGAGGGAAATGTCACCGGAGACCATCGCCGCAATCCGGATCGGCAATACGTTGAAGTTGCCGGTGGTCAGCGCGTAGACCGTGGCGTAGGCGCCGAGGGCGTTGGCCAGCAGGATCACGAAGGTGCCGAGCAGGGCCGGGGTCAGCACCGGCAGGCCGATGTGGCGCCAGAACTGCCAGCCGTCAGCGCCGAGCAGTGCGGCGGATTCGCGCCAGTCTTCACGCAGGGCGTCGAACGCCGGGTATAGCAGCAGGACGCCCAAGGGAATCTGGAAGTAGGTGTAGAGGATGATCAACCCGGTTTTCGAATACAGGTTGAAGTCCTCGATGATCCCGGCCTGCTTCAACATGATGGTGATGCTGCCGTTGAAGCCGAGCAGGATGATGAACGCAAACGCCAGGGGCACGCCGGCGAAGTTGCTGGTCATGTTGGCGAAGGCGTTGACGAAGTTGCGCAGTTTCGAATCGACCCGGCGCAGGGAGTAGGCGCCCAGCACCGCGATGATGATGCCGAACACACTCGACCAGAAACTGATTTCGAGGCTGTACTGGATCGCCTGCAGATAGAACTTCGAACTGAAGATCTTGCTGAAGTTGGCGAAGCCCCAACCGAATTCTTCCGATTGCAGGCTGTTGATCATCACCCAGATCAACGGTGCGATTTCGAACACGATAAAAAACAGCGCGAAAGGCACCAGGCACAGGGCCGCCAGCCATTTGCCGCGAGTCATTGAGTTCACTTGAGCAACTCCCGGCACACAGGTTTGTCGTGGGGCACGCCGAGCAGTTCGCAGACGGTGCCGCAGATGTCGGTCTGCTTCGGTGCAGCATCGCTGTTCAGGCTGAAGGCATCACCGAGTACGAACAGCGGCACCTGACGTTCTTCCGGCAGCAGGCCGTTGTGCGAGCGGTCGTTGTTCATGCCATGGTCGGCGGTCACCAGCACCTGGCAGCCGGCGTCGAGCCAGCCTTGCAGGTAGTCGGCGAGGATGATGTCGGCGCTGCGCGCGCTGTTGCGGTATTGCGGGGTGTCGAGGCCGTGCTTGTGCCCGGCGTCGTCAATGTTCATCGGGTGGATCAGCAGAAAATCCGGGGCATGACGCAGGCGCAGGTTTTCGGCGTCGGCGAACAGGTGCGAATCCGGGTAGTGATCGTTCCAGTAGAAGTGGCCGTGCTGGATCGGTAGCGTCGGGTCATCGGTATGCCGATCCCGTGCTGCCACGAACGGCGAGCGGTTGTAGAGCTCGCTGACCCAGTGGTACGCCGCAGCGGCGGTTTTCAGACCGGCATCGCGGGCGTAGTGATAGATGCTGCGCTGGTTGGACAGGCGCGAGACGTTGTTGTGGACGATGCCGCTGTCGATCGGCGGCACGCCCGTGAGGATGCATTCGTAAAGCGGTCGGGACAGGGCCGGCAGCTCGCACTCCAACTGATAGAGCGCGGCGCGTCCTGCGCCAACGTAAGCCTGCAGATGCCCCATGGCGTGACGCGCAACCTCGTAGTTGAGGCCGTCGAGCACGACAAGGATGACGGTGTGCTTCATAGGGGCAAAAACTCCGCGAAACAGAAAATTTCAGATTCATTCGGGAGCCCTGGTGGGAGCGAGCTTGCTCGCGAAGGCGTCGTGTCAGCCAACATCAATGTTGAATGAAAGACCGCATTCGCGAGCAAGCTCGCTCCCACAGGGATCTCCAGCAATCCCGGAAGCGGGACTTACGGGCTTACTTCATCTCGACGATGACTTCTTCGTTCCACTTCTGCGGCAGGGCCTTGGAGGTTTTTTCCCACGCATCGGCGTCCTTGATCGGCGTGACCTTCTTGTACTGCTCGTTTGGCAGCAGCTTGGCTTTCACGTCTTCCGGCAGTTGCAGATGCTCGGCGCGGATCGGACGAGCGTTGCCACGGGCGAGGTTGGTCTGGCCGGCGTCGCTGAAGATGTATTCGCGGGTCAGCTTGGCGGCGTTCGGGTTCTTCGCGTATTTGTTGATGATGGTGGTGTAGCCGGAAATCACCGAACCGTCGGACGGGATCAGCACCACGTAGTCATCCGGGTTGGCCATCTTGGCCTTGTAGCTCAGGCCGTTGAAGTCCCAGACCACGCCGACTTCGATCTCGCCTTTTTCCATGGTGGCGATGGTCGGGTTGGCCATCGACAGGCGACCCTGCTTGGCGATGTCTGCGAACAGCAGCAGGGCCGGCTGGAGGTTTTTCTCGTCGCCGCCGTTGGCCAGTGCTGCGGCGAGTACGCCGTTGGCAGCTTGTGCAGCAGTGCTCACGTCACCGATGGAGACCTTGTATTTGCCGCCCTTGAGGTCAGCCCATTTGGTCGGTACCTCGGAGCCGTGCAGCAGCTTCTTGTTGACGATGAAGGCGATGGTGCCGGTATAGGCCAGTGCCCAGTTGCCATCCTTGTCCTTGGCCCAGTCTGGCACTTGATCCCAGGTGGTCGGCTTGTACGGTTGCACCACGCCTTGCTTGACCGCGATCGGGCCGAAGGCCGCGCCGACGTCGCCGATGTCGGCGGTGGCGTTGTCTTTTTCAGCGGCGAACTTGGCGATTTCCTGGGCCGAGCTCATGTCGGTGTCGATGTGTTTCAGGCCGTATTTCCTGGCCAGGTCTTCCCAGGTGCCTTTCCAGTTGGCCCAGTCATCGGGCATGCCGACGCTGTTGACGGCGCCTTCCGCTTTCGCAGCGGCTTCGAGGGTTTTCAGATCATCAGCCGCCATGGCGGCGGTGCACATGGCAATGGTCGAGCCTAACAGTGTTGCCAGGAAAAGCTGTTTCATTCCGAAGCTCCTTGGTCGTGTTCAACGCTGCGATTGCGGTTTGTGTTGGTCTAGGTCAGCAATACCTGAGCCAATGTAGGGGGGCTGGATGACACTTTGATGTCGGCGGATACCCGACCCGCGTTTTATTTCTCCGGTATCGACGGCTGCCCGCTAAGCGTAGACCACCCGCAAAGTCCCGGTGGGCAAGGGACTTGGCCGATGTATTGCAAGTTGTCAGGGCGACCGTTCGGTAGTTTTGTCATCTCTCGGTCATCTGCACTGCCTAGGCTTGCAACACGACCAAACGGCGCAATAGCTGTGCGGTTTTGCCCCGAAACAGTGCTGGTCTAGTCCAGATAGGTAACGTTGATGCGCGATGAGGCAACAAAAGCGGTGACAGCGATTGGGCAGATCCTTCAGGAGCAGCTCGACCATGGGTTGCTGGCGGCGGGTAGCAAGTTGCCGGCCGAGCGCAAGCTCAGTGAGTTGTTCGGCACGACGCGGATTACGGTACGGGAAGCCTTGTTGCAGCTGGAGGCGCAGGGGCAGATTTATCGCGAGGAGCGTCGGGGCTGGTTCGTGTCGCCGCCGCGTCTGGCTTACAACCTGATGCAGCGCAGTCATTTTCACGCGATGGTCAGTGCGCAGGGGCGGGTGCCGTCGACCGAGGTGATCTCGGCGCGCTTGCAGCCGGCGTCAGCGGCGGTGTGTGCGTGGTTGCAGTTGCCGGCGTTGTCGAGCGTGATTCAGATTTGCCGGTCGCGGCGGATCGATGGGCGGCTGGTGTTGTATGTGGAGCATTATCTGAATCCGCAGTTTTTTCCGGGGATTCTGGAGTTTGATTTGAATCAGTCGATTACCGAGTTGTATGCGCGGCATTACGATTTGCACTATGGGCGGGTGCGGTTCGAGATTGTTCCGACGTCGTTGTCGGTGGAGGCGGCGGCGGGGTTACGGGTTTCGGTGGGGAGTCCGGGGTTGAGGATTGCTCGGGTTAATTATGATCAGTTTGGGCGGTTGATTGATTGTGATCTGGAGTTTTGGCGGCATGATGCGATTCACGTTGGGGTTGATGTGGTTTGATCGTTTTGTGTGAATATCCGTTTCTTCGGGTGTTGCGGCTTATGGTTCCGCCCTTACGGCGGGTCACTTTTGGCAAACGCCCCAAAAGTAACCAAAAGGTCTGGGCCCCGGCGTTCGGCACCTCGCTTTGGCTCGGTGTTCCTTCGTTCCGGGATTCATCCGGGGGCATCGCCTACGGTTTGCTTCGCTGCACCTCCTCTCGATGTGTTCGACTTCGTCGAACGGTCGCTGCGCTCCCACCCCCCGGATAAATCCCTCCACTCAGCCTTCCGATGGGGCCGGCACGTCAAAAGCGGTACTCGAGCTAACGCTCATCGTGGTGAGTGGTGGGGAGGTTGGGCTATTCTTGGGTTTGGCCGCCGCCTGCTGTAATCACCTGAACATTCATCCTTGGCGTCGCCAGGTCCAGCCCCGCCTCATCCAGATGTCGTTTCAGCGATAGGTTGAACGCTCGTGAAACTTCCCATTGTTTGATCGGTGCGGTTTTGAATCTTGCACGCAATATTGCGTTGCCGGATTCAAAGCTTTCCACGCCCTGAAATTCCAGGGGTGACCAGATGTTGCGCCGCTGCAGCGGGTCGGTGCGCATTTTCTGGCCGACGTCGCGCATCAGTTTGATGGCTTCGTCGATGCTCATGTTGAACGGCACGGCCACGCGGAAGATGGCGTAGCCGAATTCGCGGGAGTAGTTTTTGATGCTTTTGATTTCGCTGAACGGGATGGTGTGGACGATGCCGTCGATGTCCCGCAGGCGTACGGTGCGGATGGTCAGGCCTTCGACGGTGCCCAGGTGGCCGCCGACGTCGACGTAGTCGTCGATGGCCAAAGAGTCTTCGATGATGATGAACAGGCCGGTGATCAGATCCGCTACGAGCGACTGGGCGCCGAAGCCGATCGCCAGGCCGATTACGCCGGCACCGGCCAGCAGGGGCGTGACGTTCATGCCCATGTTTGCGAGGGCGACGATCAGGGCGATGATGAAGATCGCCACGAACAGTACGTTGCGGATCAGCGGCATCATGGTTTGCGCACGGGCGTTGGCCAGGCCTTTGCGGGAGCGGGTGAGGGCGTGGTGGACGGCGGTGTCGCTGAGGATCCAGATCAGCCAGGCGAAGATCAGCGTGCCGATCAGGCTGAACAGTTTGACGCTGACGTCGTGGCCTTCGCCTTCGGTGAAGCCGATCAGCGACATGCCCCAGACCCGCAGGCCGAGTTCGATGAAGGCCAGCCACACCAGCAAATGGGCGAGGGTGTAGAAGAAGCTTTTCAGGCGCTCGGAATACAGCGCGTGGCGTTTCGGCCCGCGTTGGGGTTTGAGGGCGTGGCGGCGGACGAGGCCGTTGATGACCATGCACAACACCAGCAGCACGGTGCAGATCAGCGACTGGCGCAGGGCGGTGCTGGTGTCGCCGGCGGAGACGAAGGTGGCGAACAGGGAAATGCCCACCAGCACCAGTGCCGGGACGTACCAGAAGGTACCGAGGATTTCGATGGTGTCGCTGAGGGCGCGGCGGGTCAGGCGGCGGGACAGTGGCTGGTTGCGGATCAGGTGGGCGATCGGCCGGCGGAAACGCAGGATGAACAGGCCGGTCGACAGCGCCGCGAGGACGTTGGCGACGGTCGCGGCGGTATGGGCCAGGTGTACGCCGAGGCCGGCCACCAGGCGCGGATCGCTCAGGGCTTCACCGAAGGCGGCGAAGCTGCCGATCAGCCACAACGGGCGGAAGGCCTGGTGACGCAGGATGTACAGCGCGCGATGGCGGTGCGGGCCGTCGAGTACGGAGAAGGCGATCACGCAGATCGCCGAGAAACAGGTGCCGACCACCAGCGCGTAAGCCAGCACCATCGCCAGGCTTTTGCCCAGTGACGAGGGCAGTGCGTAGCTCATGTAGACCGTGATCACCAACGCGATCAGCCAGGGCCCGAGCTTGCGCAGGGCGAAGCGCAGCATGTCGAGGGCTCGGGGGTTTTGCGGCAGTTCTTCGGTCAGGCCGAAGCGCATGCGTACCCGGTGGCCGAGCCAGATCAGCGCGGCGGCGAGCAGGCTCCAGACCGCGAGGATCACGGCGAAGGCGAAGATGATCGGCAGCCATTCGCTGGCCGGCAGCATCAGGCCTTTCAGCTCGTCCTGGGCCATGTCGAATTCGGCGGACCAGCGATTGAGCGGGCTGTCGGCGCCGGTGAACTGTTTTTCGAAAGTGGCGAGGGTGCCGCCGATCAGTCCCAGCACACCTTCTTCGGGGCTGGCCTGGGCTTTTTTCGTGGCGTCGCGGAGTTTTTTCAGGTCGCTCAGCAACTGGGCGCGTTGCTTGTCGTTTTCCAGCGACTTGATGACTTCGTCCAGCGACTGGCCAAGCGGTTCCTGAGCCTCGGGCTGAGCCTTGCCGGAGCCCGTGAGCAGTCCCGGCAGACCGGCGGCGTCGGCAGGTGCCGGCGACATCAGGGTCATCAGGCAGACGAGAAACAGGCAGGGCAGGGCAAAAAGACGAGCGAACACTAGGCGGTCAACCTCGCAAGGGGCGGATCGGGCGAGTGTACGAGCCCGCCAGATTCAATGCGAGCCGGGCGCGGATTTATTCGTTGAGTTTGGCGAGGATCTTGTAGACCACGGTGGCCAGGATCATCAGCATGCCGATCCACATGGCCAACACACCGGCGTTCTTGTCACGGAAGTTGAAGCCGATGGCCAGCAGAATCATTCCACACAGGATGGGAATGAGCATGGAGTGGAACGCAGACATCGAGATCATGGCGACAGCCTTGTCGAAAGGGATAATTCAAGTCTAGGTGGGTTTTCGATGGACGGTGCTGATGTGTATCAGAAATGAGCCGGTTCTATAGACCAGGGGATCGCAGCTCCACGCTACGATCCCGGCTGTTTCTTATGGCAATTCGCGACTGGCGTAGAACGCACTCAGCACTTTGACCAGGTGCGCCAGGTCGTGGCTGCCGCACAGTTCGCGGATCGAGTGCATGGCGAAGGTCGGCAGGCCGATGTCGACGGTGCGCACGCCCAGGTGGCTGGCGGTGATCGGGCCGATGGTCGAGCCGCAGCCCATGTCGCTGCGTACCACGAAGCTTTGCACCGGCACTTCTTCGGCCATGCACAGATGGCGGAAGAAGCCGGCGGTTTCGCTGTTGGTGGCGTAGCGCTGGTTGCTGTTGACCTTGATCACCGGGCCGGCGTTGAGTTTCGGACCGTGGTTGGCGTCGTGCTTCTCGGCGTAGTTCGGGTGTACGCCGTGGGCGTTGTCGGCCGAGACCAGCAGGGATTTCTGGATGGTGCGTACGAATTCGTCGCCTTCCGGCAGCAGACGGCGCAGGGTCTGTTCCAGCATCGGGCCGTCGGCGCCGCAGGCCGAGCAGGAGCCGACTTCTTCGTGGTCGTTGCACACCAGCACGCAGGTTTCTTCGGTGTCGGCGGTCAGCAGGGCTTGCAGGCCGGCGTAGCACGACAGCAGGTTGTCGAGACGCGCGCCGGCGATGAAATCACCGTGCAGGCCGATGACCGCAGCGCTCTGGGTGTCGTAGAAGCTCAGCTCGTAATCCAGCACCACGTCGGCATTGAGGCCGTGTTCGCGAGCCAGTTGATCGGTGAGCACCGCGCGGAAGTCCACGCGCTCGTCACCGGCGAACTGCGCGAGAATCGGCGGCAGTTCGGTCTGGGCATTGATCGGCCAGCCCTGGTTGGCTTCACGGTTGAGGTGAATGGCCAGGTTGGGAATGATCGCGATCGGGGCCTTGAAGTCGATCAGTTGGCTTTCGACCTTGCCGTCGCGGCGGAAGGTGACGCGGCCGGCCAGCGACAGGTCGCGGTCGAACCACGGTGCCAGCAGCGCGCCGCCGTAGACTTCGACGCCGAGCTGCCAGAAACCCTGGCGTTGCAGTTCAGGTTGCGGCTTGACCCGCAGGCACGGGCTGTCGGTGTGGGCGCCGACCAGACGGATGCCGTCGTGCAGCGGCGAGTTGCGGCCCATCTTGATCGCGACGATCGAGGAATCGTTACGGGTGACGTAGTAACGACCATTGGCTTCGGTGTGCCAGGTTTCGCGCTCGTCGAGGCGCACATAACCGGCGGCCTCCAGGCGTTGAACAAGGCTGGCGGTGGCGTGGAACGGGGTAGGGGAGGCCTTGAGGAAGTCGATCAGGCCTTGGTTCAACTCTTCGCGCATAAGAAGCTCCAGACAGCAATGGGCGGGAGTTTAACGCATCGGCCTGATGCTTGGGACATGACATATGCCGCTCGCGTCAACGAGCGGCGGCCACGCGTTTTTTCAGGTAGTTCATGATCGTTTTTTCGTCTTCAGGCTTGTCCGGGCGAGGCAGTTGCTTGGGCCAGCGACTCTGTTCCAGAAGCTTCTTCTGACGACTCTCGTCCCAGCGCAGGATTTCCCGCGAGGCGCATTCCCACCATTCATGGCGACAGGCGCTGTAGTAAGGGTGATCCGGCGCGGCGCTGCCGTACAGCAGATCCCGGCCGACCTTGCGCATGGCACCGCTCTGGTTGCGCAGCTTCCATTTAATCTTCAGCCGCTGCCAGGCGGACGGAAAGGGTTTGACCCGAGGTACGTCAGCGCACAGATCCACCAGTCGCTGGCTGAATTTCTCGCCGTGCTGGGCGAAGAAAAACGCCTGCATCGCGTGGAAGAAACGTTTTTCCGCGAAGTAGTGGTAGACGTGTTTGCGCGCTTCCACCACAGGACGTTCGCGCATCGCGTAGGACAGGGCAATCTGCTCGATGGTGTGAATCTCGAACCCGCCAGCCGTCCACTCATCGATCAGGCGGATCGACTCTTCGAACAGTGCCGAATCGCGGTCGGTGATGCCACACAGGCCGCTGTTGTAAAGCTTGAAACCGTTCTGCGGGGAAACACCGTGGACGCTGAGGTCGCGAGCGAGCTTCAGGTAGTCCGGCCGTTCGAAGACATCTTTCCAGTCGTATTCGAAGCGGTCCATTACCGACTGATTCGTATCGATGTGCTGAAACAGGCTGTTCGGGTGGCTGGTGAACAGGGTGTCGGTGTCGACGAACAGGGTTTTCTCGGCCAGTTGCAGGCCGGCGGCAATCGCGCAGGCCTTGCGCCGATGGTGGTAGCCGTTCTGCCCCTGCCAGCGGGTCAGGGTCGCTTGGTCGAGCAGTACGGTGTCGACTGGCCAGCCTGCGTAGTCTTGTGGCCGGTCAGTGAGAATCCTGATCGCCGGACGTTTGCCGTTTTGGGCCTGGGACAGGACGGTCAGGATGCTGAACTTGGCTTCGCGCCGGTAGACGTCCTGATTGCCGTAAATCAGGTAGAGCAGTTGATGACGGGTCTTCTTGACGGGTGTTGCCAGGGAATCAGTACAACTCATCCGGAACAAAATCCTTTAAATCGGGCAACTGTCGGTCTGACAGTGCTTAAAACGGTGCCGGGCATTCGAAGCGCAAACGCTCGCCGGACTGTGGATGGGTGAAGCTGAGCATGCTCGCGTGCAGGCACAGGCGTGGCCAGGCGGCGAGGGCTTGTTCGTGAGCGTAGAGGCCGTCTCCGAGCAACGGATGACCGATCGACAGCATGTGCACGCGCAACTGGTGCGAACGCCCGGTGATCGGCGTGAGCTCGACGCGGCACCAGTCGCCGCAACGCTCCAGCACGCGCCAGAAGGTCAGCGCGTGCTTGCCGAGTTCGTGATCGACCACGTGGCGCGGTTTGGTCGGCGGGTCGTAGCGCAATGGCAGGTCGATGCTGCCGCTGTCCAGTTCCGGCTGACCCCAGCAGAGCGCAGTGTAGGCTTTCTCTGTTTCACGGTCGTGAAACTGGCGTGACAGTTCGCGATGGGTGTCGGCGTCACGGGCCAGCAGAATGATCCCCGACGTTTCCCAGTCCAGGCGATGGACGATACGCGCTTCCGGGTAGCCGTTTTCCTGCAGGCGGGTGATCAGGCAGTCCTTGTTGTCGTCGGCCCGGCCGGGGACGGAGAGCAACAGGGTGGGTTTGTTCACCACCAGAACGGCGGCGTCCTGATGAATGATTTGGACGTTGGACAACGGCATTAAAACAGCCTCGTAACAAATGCCAACGGCGGCTCAGGGCCCCTCCGGTGTCGGAAGGGCCCTGAGCCGCCGTCGTTCCTGCCGGATCGACTCAGCGGTCTGGCAGGGTGATGTTGAGTTCCAGAATCGAGCAGCTGCCCTGGCTCTCCAGTGCCACGTGTACGTCGTCGTTACCGATGTTGACGTACTTGCGGATCACTTCCACCAGTTCCTTCTGCAAGGATGGCAGGTAGTCAGGGGTGCTGCGCTGGCCGCGTTCATGCGCCACGATGATCTGTAGACGCTCTTTCGCGACCGAGGCGGTACTTGGCTTTTTGTTGGCACGAAAGAAGTCAAAAAGGTTCATTACCTACCTCCAAACAGACGCTCGAAGAATCCCTTCTTCTCGACATTCAGGAACCGGTGTTCTTTTTCCTTGCCCAGCAGGCGATCAACGGTATCGCTGTAGGCCTGGCCGGCGTCGCTTTGATCATCGAGGATCACAGGTACGCCCTGGTTGGAGGCCTTGAGTACGGCCTGGGATTCCGGGATGACGCCCAACAGGCGTACGGCGAGGATTTCCTTGACGTCTTCGACGCCGAGCATTTCGCCTTTCTCTACGCGCTCCGGGTGGTAGCGGGTGATCAGCAGGTGTTCCTGGATCGGCTCTTCGCCGCGTTCGGCGCGACGGGACTTGCTGGCCAGCAGGCCGAGCATGCGGTCCGAGTCACGTACCGAGGACACTTCCGGGTTGGTCACGACGATCGCTTCGTCAGCGAAGTACATGGCCAGGTGGGCGCCTTTTTCGATACCCGCCGGGGAGTCGCAGACCACGAACTCGAATTGTTCCTTGAGCTCCATCAGGACTTTTTCCACGCCTTCGACGGTCAGTGCGTCTTTGTCGCGGGTCTGGCTGGCGGCCAGTACATAGAGGTTTTCCAGGCGCTTGTCTTTGATCAGGGCCTGTTGCAGGTTGGCTTCGCCGTTGACCACGTTGACGAAGTCATACACCACGCGGCGCTCGCAACCCATGATCAGGTCAAGGTTACGCAAGCCCACGTCGAAGTCGACGATCACTGTTTTGTGGCCGCGCAGAGCGAGGCCGGTACCGATAGCGGCGCTGGTGGTGGTCTTACCCACACCACCCTTGCCGGATGTAACCACGAGAATCTTGGCCAAGGTGTTTCACCCCTAAGGAAGAAGGACTGTTCAGCCCCTGAAAAACATCTCTAGAAAACTACTGCAGTCGGACAGCCTTGGCTGGAATTCGGCTTTTGGCCTTTTTCCTACTTCGTTTGAGCCGTTTTCGCTACGTTTTAGAGATGCTTGGAAAATGCGGCAGTATCCGTTAAAGCCGAATGATGTTCAACACGTCGCCCGACAGGCTGACCTGTACGCCTGAACCCCACATCGGATCGCGACGCAGGTCCTCGGAAACCTTGTAATGGCCTGCGATGGAGATCAGTTCAGCGCTCAATTGCTGACAGAAAATCCGCGCCTTGGTGTCGCCCTTGACCCCGGCCAGCGCACGACCGCGCATCGGGCCGTATACATGGATGTTGCCATCGGCGAGAAGTTCCGCCCCCGGGCTGACCGAGGAAACCACCACCAGATCGCCACCTTGCGCATATATCTGTTGGCCACCACGTACTGGCGTGGTGATGACGCGGGTCGGTTTGACGGCCGGCTCCGGCGGCTTTTCCGGTTTTTTCGGTGCGACGGGTTCAGCGCTTTCCAGCGGTCGTTCGCGGGCGCCGGACGGTGGCAGCACCGGGATGTCGATGGCGATGGCGGCGGCGATGTCTTCGATGCGGCTGGCACGGATCGCCAGGGTGCGCAGGCCGTGCTGACGGCACACGCGCATCAGGCCCGGCAGGTCGACGGCGCCTTCGCTTGGCGGCAGTTTGTCCAGCGCCAGAACCAGCGGCGCGTTGCTGAAGAAATTCGGTGCCTGGGCGACTTTGGCGGCCAATTGCCGATCGAGGCTGTCCAGGTCGTTGCGGGACAGCTCCAGCACTGTAATGGCGAGCATGCTGCCCTTCAGCTGGAACACGGGATCTTGGTCTTTCGGTTCGGTTTGGCTCATGTCGGCATACAACGGCTTGTCACTAAAAGTGCCGAGACTTATAACGAGAACGCCCGCAGGCCGCAAGCCGGGTCGAACGATGTAGAATGCGCGGCCACTGTATTTACGGAAGCTTTAATGGATCGCCCGCGTTTTCGAAAAGCATTTCTTGCCCCACGCTTCTGGCCGCTCTGGTGCGGCCTCGGGCTGTTGTGGCTGATCGTGCAGCTGCCGTATCCGGCCTTGCTGGCCATCGGTCGTTTTCTTGGTGCCTTGATGTATCGCTTCGCCGGCGACCGGCGGCGCATTGCCAAGCGCAATCTGGAACTGTGTTTCCCGGAAAAATCCGCCGCCGAACGCAAACGCCTGCTCAAGGAAAACTTCGCCTCCACCGGCATCGCCTTCTTTGAAATGGCGATGAGCTGGTGGTGGTCGCGTCAGCGCCTGGCGAAGCTGGCCCACGTCGAAGGGCTTGAGCATTTGCAGAAGGCCCAGCGCGAAGGCAAGGGCGTGATTCTGATGGCGGTGCATTTCACCACCCTGGAAATCGGCGCGGCGCTGCTCGGCCAGCAGCACACCATCGACGGCATGTACCGCGAACACAAGAACCCGCTGTTCGACTTCGTCCAGCGTCAGGGCCGCGAGCGGCACAACCTCGATTCGCTGGCGGTGGAACGTGACGACGTGCGCGGCATGCTCAAATTGCTGCGCGCAGGTCGGGCGATCTGGTACGCGCCGGATCAGGACTACGGCGCCAAGCAAAGCATCTTCGTGCCGCTGTTCGGTATTCAGGCCGCGACGGTCACCGCCACCAGCAAGTTCGCCCGTCTGGGCAAGGCACTGGTGGTGCCGTTCACCCAGGAGCGTCTGGCCGACGGCAGCGGTTATCGTCTGGTGATTCATCCGCCGCTGGAAGGTTTCCCGGGCGAGACCGAAGAAGAAGATTGCATCCGCATCAATCAGTGGGTCGAAGGCGTGTTGCGTGAGTGTCCCGAGCAATACCTGTGGGCACACCGGCGCTTCAAGAGCCGGCCACCGGGCGAGCCGAAGCTGTACGCCAAACGCGGTTGATTGACCCATCCCCATAAGCACCACGGAGCGTTGCGATGAGCCCAGCTGAACCGGTCACAGGTTTGATTCTTTCCGGCGGCGGGGCTCGGGCGGCGTATCAGGTGGGGGTGCTGGCGGCGATTGCCGAATTGCTGCCGTTGGGGGCGGACAATCCGTTTCCGGTGATCGTCGGCACCTCGGCCGGGGCGATCAACGCGGTCAGCCTGGCCAGCGGTGCTACGGATTTTCGCGCCGCCATCGAACGCCTGACGCTTTTCTGGCAAGGCTTTCGCAGCCATCGCGTGTTGCGCAGCGACTGGCCGGGGGTGATCCGCCAGGCCAGTCGTTTCGTCAGCCACAGCCTGTTGGGCATGGGCCGGCAAATGCCGGTGGCGCTGCTCAACAGTTCGCCGCTGCGTCATCTGCTCAACGAAAAACTGCACCTGCCCGGCATCGCCGAGTCCATCGCCCGCAAGCAATTGCACGCGGTGGCGGTGACGGCGTTCGGCTACGAGTCCGGGCAAGCCGTGACCTTCTATCAGGGTGGCGGCACCATCGATTCCTGGCTGCGTCATCGGCGCATCGGTGTGCCGACGCAGTTGTCGGTGGAGCACTTGCTGGCCAGTTCGGCGATCCCGCTGTTGTTCGCGCCGGTGAAGATCGGCGATGAATATTTCGGCGATGGCGCGGTGCGACAGTCGGCGCCGATCAGCCCGGCGCTGCACCTGGGCGCGAGCCGGGTGCTGGTGGTGGGCGTCAGCGGCAACCCGCGCGGTTTCGATCCGGCGCAACCGCTGGAACGCACCTACACCGGGCAGCAGCCGACGCTGGCGCAGATCGGCGGGCACATGCTCAACAGTACGTTCATTGATAGCCTGGAAAGCGACATCGAGTTGCTTCAACGTCTCAACCAGTTCAGTCATCTGATGCCCGAAGGCACGCCGACCCGTGCGCTGGGGGTGGCGCCGGTGGAAGTGCTGGTGATCTCGCCGAGTCAGCCGATCGATGAAATCGCGGCGCGGCATCGTCAGGAACTACCGGCGGCTTTGCGGTTGTTTCTGCGTGGGCCGGGAGCGACCAAGACGAGCGGGGCAGGGGTGTTGAGTTACTTGCTATTCGAGGCGGGGTATTGCAGCGAATTGATCGACCTTGGACGGCGCGATGCCCTGGCCAAGCGCGATGAACTGTGCCGGTTTCTCGGGATTGGCGAGGCGCTAGTTCCGGCCTGAGAACGATGGCGCCCGAACGGGCGCCATCTGAACCTTCATCAGAAGTGGAATTTCACCAGGAAGCTGGTCACGTTCTGATTGGTGGTGAAGGCCTTGGTGTCGTCGATACCGTACTTGTCTTTCCAGTAGTCGTATTCAACACCGACGTACAACTGCTTCTCGCCGAAATTCAGCGCCTTGCCCAGGTCGTATTTGACCTGCGGGTTGAAGTGCAGGTTGGCGTGGTATTCGCCTCTGCTATTGACGTCGTTGTCGACCACCCAGTCCATGTAGCCGTCGATCAGGATGTTCGAGTCGCCCACCGGAATGGTGTAAGACCAGACAGGCGTGATCTGCCAGACGTTGTCACCCGGACGCGAGCCTTCGGTGTGACGCTGGTAGAAGTTCAGCTGGAAGTAGTCGAAGCCCGGAATGGCCAGGTCGAAGCCCGGGCCGATCAGGTAGGACTCGGTGTCACCCTCGCCGAACTCGTAGGTCATCGCCAGCAGGACGTCCTTGATCGGGCCGAACTCGATCTTCTGGTCGAGGACCTTGCCCAGCGAGATGCGTGGCTGGAACTCGCCGTAGTAGGTGTTCGGACCGTTATTGAAGTCCTTGTCACCGTTGTAGAAGATCTTGTCGAGGAAGAAGAAGTTGTCCCCGTACTTCCACGCATCGGCGTGCTCGAAGGTCACGGTCTGCTGGATGGCCGGGTTGACCTTGAAGTCTTTGCCGTAGAGGTAGGTCAGGCTGTTGTTCTGCCATTGCAGCAGGCCGTCGGCCATGGCCTGACCCCCTGCCAGCAGCGATCCCGCAAGCATCAGGCTGGTGCACATACGTTTCATTCGGTTGCTCCCAAAGTAGGTGTTCCACGTTTATTTTTTTGAGTCGGCGCTCTGGTGTGGCGCCTTTTTTCGTTGCAGCAAAATTCATCCATTCGGTCAGCTTTAGTGCTGTTAGCAAGAGCTGAGCCAAGGCTTTTCGAAAAGCAAAAAAACGCCCGTCGGCTGCTGAAAAACAGTCGATTGAGCGTGTTTTCGGGATGCCTCGGTACTGACCGCGGCCGGGATAAGTTGGCTTTTCGGTCAGGAATTAAATTCGGGCTTTTTTTTAGACCGAATTCAGGAGGCCGCGGAGAATACTGACTCAACGGCCAGGCCTCAAGTGCCCCGCAACAGAGCACCGACGACAGGTAGGGGGCACGGTTGCGGGTCATCTTAGAAGTGCACCTTCACCAGCAGGCTGGCGGTGTTCTGGTTGGTGTCGAAACTGTGGGTGCTCTCGACCCCGTATTTGTTTTTCCAGTAGCTGTATTCAGTGCCGACGTACACCTGCTTTTCACCCCAGCCGAGCGCTTTGCCCAGGTCGTATTTGATCTGCGGGTTGATGTGCAGGTTGGCGTGATAGGTGCCGCGTGAGTTCTGGTCGTTGTCGACCACCCAGTCCAGATAGCCGTCGATCAGCAGGTCGGAATTGCCCACGGGAATGCTGTAGGACCAGCCGGGGGTGATCTGCCAGACGCCGTCGCCGGGGCGCGGCCCTTCGGTCTGGCGGCGATAGAAGTTCAGGGTGAAATAGTTGAAGCCCGGCACCTTGAGGTCGAAGCCGGGGCCGATCAGATAGGCCTCGCTGTCGCCTTCGCCGTACTCGTAGGTCATGGCCAGCAGCACGTCCTTGATCGGGCCGAACTCCAGTTTCTTGTCGAAGATCTTGCCGAACGACAGACGCGGGCTGAATTCGCCATAGAACGCGTGGGGCCCTTTGTTGCGGTCTTCCTGGCCGTTGTAGAAGATCTTGTCGACGAACAGGAAGTTGTCGCCGTACTTCCACTTGTCAGCGTGCTCGAACGTCACCGTCTGCTGGATTGACGGGTTGATCGCGAAATTCTTGCCGTACAGGTAGCTCAGGCTGTTGGTCTGCCACAGCAATAAATCGCCGGCCATGGCTTGCGATGCGGCCAGCAGGCCGCCGCTCAACAACACGTTGGTTTGAGTCCGGATCATCTGTTGCTCCCTCTTGTTTTTATTGTTTGAGGCAAAGCTGTCGCGAGGGGGCAGGCTTGGGCGAGCCCCCTTTTTTACTCTTCGGATCAGTGCGGGTGTGCGTGGCAGTCGTTGATCGCGGCGCGTTCGGCGCCGCCGAGAATGTTGAACAACAGGTTCAGCGTCAGCGCGCTGAGGGTGGCCATGGCGATCCCGCTGTGGGTGATCGGGCTCATCCACAATGGCAGATGGGCGAAAAATTCCGGGCGCACCACCGGGATCAGGCCCATGCCGATGCTCACGGCTACCAGCAATTGGTTGCGACGGTCGCCGATGTCGGCTTCCTGCAGAATCTTGATGCCGGTCGCCGCCACCATGCCGAACATCGCAATCGCCGCGCCACCCAGTACCGCTGGTGGAATCGATGCCACCAGGAACGCCGCTTTCGGCAGCAGGCTCAGGACGATCAGCAAGCCGCCGGCAACGATGGTCACCGAACGGCAGCGCACGCCGGTCATTTGCACCAAGCCGATGTTCTGCGCGAAGGAGGAGTGGGTGAAGGTGTTGAAGAATCCGGCGAAGAACGACGCGCCGGCATCACACAGCAAGCCCCGACGCAACATGCGCGGGCAGACTTCCTGGCCGGTGATCTTGCCCAGCGCCAGAAACATCCCGGTGGACTCGACGAAGATGATCACCACCACCAGGCACATCGACAGGATCGGTGCCAGTTCGAACTTCGGCATGCCGAAATGCAGCGGGGTGACGAACTGAACCCACGGCGCGTTGGCCATGCCGCTCAGGTCGACCATGCCGATGGCGCCGCAGAGCACGTAGCCCAGGCACATACCGATCAGCACGGAAATGTTGACCCAGAAACCGCGCATGAAGCGGTGGATCAACAGAATGGTAGCCAGTACCAGTGCGGCGATGGCCAGGTAAATCGGTGAACCGAATTGAGCAGCGCCAGCGCCGCCACCGGCCCAGTTCACGGCCACGGGGAACAGCGACAAACCGATCGAGGTGATGACCGTGCCGGTCACCAGAGGAGGGAAGAAGCGTACGACCTTGGACATGAACGGCGCGATGATCATGCCGAAGAACCCGGCTGCGATGGTGGCGCCGAAGATTCCCTGCAGACCGATGCCGGGCATGCCGGCCATGGCGACCATGCTGCCGACGGCGGCGAAACTGGCGCCCATCATCACCGGCATGCGAATGCCCATCGGGCCTATCCCCAAGGACTGCACGATGGTGGCGATGCCGGCGACCAGCAGGTCGGCGTTGATCAGGAAGGCGATTTCTTCACGACTCAGGCCAGCGGCCTGTCCAATGATCAGCGGTACCGCGATGGCGCCGCCGTACATCAGCAGTACATGTTGCAAACCGACCAGGATCAGTTGCAAAAGGGGCAAACGCTGAATGGCGGGTGCGTCGGGGATGCGCGCTTTGGACAGCTCGGACATGCAACACCTCGGATCTTTTTTATTCTTGTGATGAACAGCGGCCGGGTTGCTTGCCGCTGTCCTCTTTGCATCAGGCGGGCCGCTTATGCGGCCAATCGCAGGCAAGCCAGCGCCCACAGGATCCGGATGATCCGTGTGGGCGCGAGCCTGCTCGCGAGGTTTTTACGGCTTAGTTGGTCTGGGCTCCCTGGGCGATCCATGCACCGATCAGGTCACGTTCCTGCTGAGTCATCTGTGTGATGTTGCCCAGTGGCATGATCTGCGTGGTGATGGCTTGCGCCTGGATCCGTGCCGCGTTCTGGCGGATCTGCTCGGGGGTGTCGAGCATCACACCGGCCGGGGCAGCGCTGAACAGCGGGCTGGTCGGTTTGGCCGAGTGGCAGACCGCGCAGCGTTCCTGGATCACGGTGTGCACCTTGTCGAAACCCGGGCCGGCGTTGGACGCCTGAGCCGGAGCAGCGGCCGGTGCAGCAGGGGCGGCTGGTTGTGCCGCTTCAGCCGGTTTCGCGCCACCACCCAAAGCCGTTTCCGGCAGTGGCTGGTACTCGATTTTCGCAGGCGCCTTGGCCACGTCCGGAGCGGTCGACATCGGCGCAGGGCCGGTGACGTACGCCAGACTGATCATGCCCACCGCTGCAACCGGCAGGGTCCAGGCAAACTTGTGGCTGTCGTGACGGGTGTTGAAGTAGTGACGAACCAACACCGCCAACACCGCGATCCCGGCCAGGATCAGCCAGTTGTACTGGCTGCCGTAAGTGCTCGGGAAGTGGTTGCTGATCATGATGAACAGCACCGGCAGGGTGAAGTAGTTGTTGTGACGCGAACGCAGCAGGCCTTTGGCCGGCAGCGCCGGATCTGGCGTGCGGTTCTCGGCAATCGCGGCAACCAGTGCGCGCTGGGCCGGCATGATGATGCGGAACACGTTGCCGACCATGATGGTGCCGATGATCGCGCCGACGTGCAGGTACGCACCACGACCGCTGAACACCTTGCTGAAGCCATATGCCGCGCCGATGATCAGCACGAACAGGATGAAGCCGAGCAGGGCAGGTTTCTTGCCCAGAGGCGAATCGCAGAGGAAGTCGTAGATGAACCAGCCGGCGATCAGCGAACCGATGCCGATGGCCACGCCTTCAGGGCCGGTCAGGCCGCTGCCGGGTGCCACGAGGTAGAGCACGGGGTTGGAGTAGAACACCACGCACAGCAGCGCGATCCCCGACATCCAGGTGAAATAGGCTTCCCATTTGAACCAGTGCAGGTTCTCCGGCATCGACGGAGGGGCCAGTTTGTATTTTTCCAGGTGATAGATACCGCCGCCGTGGATCGCCCACAGATCACCGGCAAGTCCGGTTTTCGGGTTGACGCGGTTGAGGTTGTTCTCCAGCCAGACGAAGTAGAACGACGCGCCGATCCAGGCCACGCCAGTGATCATGTGAACCCAGCGCACGCTCAGGTTCAGCCATTCCAACAGATGTGCTTCCACAGTCTTTACCTCTCGCCTGTCACTCTTGTTGTCGAGTGATCAGACCTTCTCTTATTGGTGGGGGGCGAGGATCAAACGCTCATCCTCTTTGAAAAAATGCTCATCGCAGTTATTGCCTGTGCCACTGCGATCAACCACCAGGAAGTCATCCCGCTTTTCGATCGTCAGCACCGGGTGGTGCCAGACGCCGCGATGGTAATTGATGCCCTGCCTGCCGTTGGTGACGAAGGCGCGGACCAAGCCTGATACAGGTACATCGCCAAGTGGCGCGACCACGATCAGAAAGGGGTTGCCGAGCAGCGGAATGAAAGCCTGGCTGCCCAGCGGATGGCGTTCCAGCATGCTGACGGTCAGCGGCATGTCCTGCGCGTCGGCGCGGAAGATGCTGATGATCGCGTTGTCCTCAGGCGTCGCGGTTTCGACCGTCGCCAGTTTGTGGAAGCGCATGGTCGAACCGTTGTTGATCATGAAGTGATCGCTGCCGTCGGTTTCGATCACGTCACCGAAAGGGGCGAAGGCTTCTTTGGTCAGCGGTTCAATCGTCAGTGTGCGCATGCTGTTCTTCTTAATCTCTTGAAAATTGATCGTTCCCACGCTCTGCGTGGGAACGCTGCCATGGACGCTCCGCGTCCACTGTGACGCGGAGCGTCACGGTATGCATTCCCACGCAGACGGTTCGACGCCTCGACGTGGGAACGATCGGGTGTTACTTCGCGACCTTGCCGAGAACGCGCAGGCGGCTCACACCACCGTCCGGGAACACGTTCAGACGGATGTGGGTGATCGGGCCCAGTGCCTTGATCTGCTCGACGAAGGTGTGTTCGGCGTGCATTTCCAGCTTCTGGCTCGGCAGCAGTTCACGCCAGAACAGCGACTGGGTTTCGATCTGGCTGTCGGTGCCGCCCTTGACGAACGCGCCCTGGATCGAGCAGGTGTCCGGGTAGTTGCCCTTGAAGTGCAGGGTGTCGACGATGATTTTTTCGATCTCGCCCGGATGGCCCAGCGCGACGATCACCCAGTCATTGCCCGGGGTACGACGACGTGCGGTTTCCCAGCCGTCGCCCATGTTGATGCCACGGCCCGGGTTGAGGATGTTGCTCATGCGGCCGAAGTGTTCGTCGGAGCAGGCGAGGGCGCGGCCACCGTTGAGGGCTGCAGCCAGGTCGACTTGCTCGTTGTCGCCGACAGCCGACCAGTCGCGGAACGGAATGCCGTACACGCGCAGACGGGCCACGCCGCCATCCGGGTAGATGTTGAAGCGCAGGTGGCTGAACGCCTTGTCGTTGCTGATTTCGTGGAAGTGGTGGCTGTTGCCCTGCAGCTCGACGGCCGACAGCACTTCAGTCCACTGGGTGTTTTCGTCCGGCTCGCCCGACGCCAGGAAGCAGGCTTCCAGCGAGGCCGATGGCGGGAAGTTGCCGGTGAAGAATGAAGTGTCGATGTCCACGCCTTTGATCGAACCCGGTACGCCCAGGCGGATCACCGCGCTGTCGTAGCCTTCGAAGCGCTTGCGGCGGGACTCCCAGCCGTCCATCCACTTGCCGTTGTCATCGAACACGCCCTCCTTCCACACGGCCGGGGTCGGCTGAAACAGACGATTGGCGTCTGCGAACCAGTCATCGGTGACCGAGATGATTTTGGTGCCCAGACGGGCATCGGCCAGGTTGACGAACTTCTCGAAAGGTACGGCGTAAGCTTTCATTCTTCTTGTCTGCCTTTAAATAAGTGGCTTGGGATGCTTGCAGGGCCCTGGGAAACACAAGCGTTCTAGAGGTTTCTCGGGCCAGGCTCGCTAGAGAGTCAGTAATCGGAACAGGGCGATCTTGTTGATCTCCGCCAGCGCGCATTTGAACTCGGTGTCGACCGGGTTGTGAATGCGCGTTTCGAACGCCGCGAGGATCTGATGCCGGTTGCTGCCTTTTACCGCCATGATGAAGGGAAACTTGAACTTGGCTTTGTAGGCGTCGTTCAGCTCGGTGAAGCGCTGGAACTCTTCGGCCGTGCATTGGTGAATACCGGCGCCAGCCTGTTCATTGGTGCTGGCTTCGGTCAACTCGCCCTGGACGGCAGCTTTGCCGGCCAGGTCCGGGTGAGCGTTGATCAGTGCCAGCTGGCTGGCGTGATCGGCGCTCAACAGGATGTCGCTCATGCGCTGGTGCAGGGTTTCGATCTGGTCGATCGACGCGTCCTGGCCCAGGTCGAAGGCCTTCTCGGCCACCCATGGCGAATGTTCGTAGATGTCGGCGAAGGCTTTGACGAAGGCGTCGCGGCTCAGGGTCGACGGTTTCAGGGTTTGAAAGGTGCTCATTTGGCAGCCCCTTGGTACGGGTGGGTTTCGTGCCAGTGACGCGCGATGTCGACGCGACGGCTGAACCACACCTGTTCATGACTTTTAGCGTATTCGATAAAGCGCTTGAGCGAAGCCAGACGCGCCGGACGGCCCACCAGACGGCAGTGCAGACCGATCGACAGCATCTTCGGTGCTTCGGCGCCTTCGGCATAAAGCACGTCGAACGCATCTTTGAGGTATTCGAAGAAATCGTCGCCCTTGTTGAAACCCTGGACCTGGGTAAAGCGCATGTCGTTGGTGTCCAGGGTGTACGGGATCACCAGGTGCGGCTTGCCGGTCGGGTTGTTCGGTTCCCAGTAGGGCAGGTCGTCGTCGTAGGTGTCGCAGTCGTAGAGGAAACCGCCTTCTTCCATCACCAGGCGACGGGTGTTCGGGCCGGTGCGACCGGTGTACCAGCCCAATGGGCGCTCGCCGGTGAGTTCGGTGAGGATGCGGATCGCTTCGAGCATGTGCTCGCGTTCCTGCGCTTCGTCCATGTACTGGTAGTCGATCCAGCGGTAGCCGTGGCTGCAGATCTCGTGACCGGCCTCGACCATCGCGCGGATCACGTCCGGGTGACGCTGGGCGGCCATGGCCACGGCGAAGATGGTCAGCGGAATGTCGAATTCCTTGAACAGTTTCAGGATCCGCCAGACGCCGGCGCGGCTGCCATACTCGTAAAGCGATTCCATGCTCATGTTGCGCGCGCCTTGCAGAGGCTGGGCCGCGACCATTTCCGAGAGGAAGGCTTCCGATTCTTTGTCGCCGTGCAGAATGTTGCGCTCGCCGCCTTCTTCGTAATTGAGTACGAACGACAGGGCGATCCGGGCATTGCCCGGCCAGTGTGGGTGAGGAGGGTTACTGCCGTAACCGATCAGGTCGCGTGGGTAGTCAGCGCTCACTGCAGTCTTCCTTCTTATTCGTTGACAGATTGTGTGGCGCCCTGAAGTTTGAATGGCAGGCTGGCGTCACAGCGATGGGCTGATTGTATACAACTTTAATCTCAATTTGTAAGCCTGAATTTTCGCATTTTTCACCGGCTGTCATCTTTTGCTGTTAATGGCGTGAACCTGCAAGAAACCTGCCTGACCAGTCAGCTAATGGATTGGGGGTTCAATGAATGCGAGGTTATGGGGCAAATCACCGGGAAATCGAAAGATAGCGGGGGTAGCAGCAAAAATGTCGTTTTTTATTGTGTACAATTTTTTTGAAAAGTGTCTTAATCAATCGCTCGCCGCAGCTTTTCGTGCTCCGAAACGGTGCGGTCTCCTTTTCAACTGACTTCGGGAGGCGCGAAGTCTGACTGCTCCACGCAGGCAGGCGCGCAGAATCAATGGGACGTTTGACAACACACGTTTTGGACGCTGCACACGGTTGCCCGGGCAGCTCGATCAAGGTCGAGCTGTACCGCGTTGAAGGTTCGCACCTGGAATTGGTCGCCAGTGCGCTTACCAACAGCGATGGCCGGGTCGATGCGCCGCTGCTGCAAGGCGATGACTACCGTACCGGTGTCTATCAGGTTCAGTTCCACGCCGGCGATTACTACCGCGCCCGTGGCGTCCAGTTGCCGGAGCCGGCATTCCTGGACGTGGTCGTGCTGCGGTTCGGCATTTCTGCCGAACAGGATCACTACCACGTACCGTTGCTGATCTCGCCTTACAGCTATTCCACCTATCGGGGCAGCTGACCCCCAAGCAGCTGCCCCTACCGGGAAGCGACTGCGCATATAGCTTCTTTGGTCTTTCGCCCGCTCACACTGCGGGCTTTTTTTCGCCCGTCGTTCAGCGAAGTGCAATCACAGCCGTGGGTTTGCATCGCGCACGATAAACACGGTGTCGTTGGCGTTCGCCAGCATCTGGGGACCGCCTCTGAGCCAGACGACCTTGTTTGCAGCGTTTGCTGCGATAACGGCCGCCGCCGCTGTCGCACCCACCTGAATGTGCAGACGCAGATTGGCACTGCTGTGATCGACATTCAGCGTCTGGTTGATCTTGCGGCCCCGGATGCGATGCAGGCTGATGAAGAACACGTAGTCATGCCCCGAGCGCTTGAACACCAGCGCCGGAAACGAGTTGGAGAGGCTGGGATCGAATACGGCGTAGCCGTTACGGGTCAGCAGCGTCGCCATGAAACGTTTGAGATCCAGCGCCGATTGCGTGGTGTTGGAATACAGCCATTCCTGGCGAAACAGTGCCGGATCGAAATCCAGTCGCTGCAGCGGACCGTTCGATGTCGGCGTCGGCAGTTCGATGATGCGAACCGCTCCATTGCCCGACGTCGGGAGAATCGGCAGCATCAGCAGCGGATCGGCCAGTTGCGGGCGGGGATGGCGGTTTCCGGTCTGCCAGTCGTTGAATGTCTGGCGCAGGAGGGTCAGCCCCGATCCGGTCGCCGTGTCGGAACCATTTGCCAGCACGAACTGGTGAAAGGCGACACTCTCCAGCGAGGTCGTCGATAGCTCCGGAAAGTATTGGCTGATGTATTTCGTCAGTGGACGTTCGAACGGCAGCGTCGGATCGATTTGCCAGTCATGAGCAGGCGGAACCTGGATGGCGCCCCGCGGCTGTTCCTGTGGTTCCAGTCTGAGCGTGCGGTCCAGCAAGTCGAAGTCGTAGATCAGATGACTCGGGTTCTTGATGTAGACGATCGGATCGCTCGCATCGCCTCGCGGAATGACTTTGTACTGGATACCGTCGATGCGAATGTCACCGGTGGTGGCATGTTGCGGGTCGATGGCCCAATTGCTCCACGGATCCAGCGTTTCATCGGTGCGCTGACGTTTGGGCGGTACGACCGACGGTTCGTCATCCGGCAATCGGTGACGTGTCATGGACAGCTGCGAGATGTCGGCATCCGGCGCGTTTTGCGCAAGGAGCGGACGCCACACAAGCGTACCCTCAACCCTTTCCAGCAGTGGGCCGGATGCCAGGAGTTCACTGGATAACCGGGCCCTCAATCCATTCTGCGCATCGGGGCCGATCTGCACCGTTCCCCCCTCGACAAGGTCGACGTAGGTATAACGTCCCGCTGTGCGCGTGCCGTCCCGAGGATCGGCAGGCGGCAATCTGTTGACCAGTCCGGGGGCGAGAAAATAGCTGCCGATCGGTCGTTGCGCGGTGACGTTCCGGACATGTGTCTCGGCAGGGAGATCGTAGATTTCGATCATCTGTTGACGGGTAACGGGTGGCGCAGGCAATTGCCAGGCCGGGTGGGTCGAGGTCGGATCAATCAGTGTGTCGGGCAGCAGTCGAGGCGGCGTTGAAATGTCCGGCGTGGTGTCTCGTACGACAGGCGTGGAATCCGCTGTATCTGTTTTCGTTCGGATAGGACGTTTGGGACTCATTGATGATCAGTCTTCGCGAAGAATGAAGAGGGTGGGTTGGTCCGGGCTCGGATGTTGAATGCCGCCCACCAGATAATTGACTTTGTCTTGTGCCAGCAGAGCGTTCAGCCTTTGTTGTCCGGTTTCATCGAGTGTCATCCGCGCTGCCGAACTGGTCAGTTCGGAACCCGGCCTGGTATAGCGAGGGATGAAGCCCGGGGAGACCAGCGGTAGCTTCAATACGAAAAGCGAGTCCAGTCCTTCCCGATGGAAAACCAGCGAGTGTTCCAGCAGCGAGGGATCTGGCGGACTGACCGTGTAGCCGCTCTTGACCAGGATGTTGTAGAAGAGCTTTTGCAAGCTCGCAGCCCCCGGTGCAGCCGTATATTCACTCCATTGCTGCGAGAATTTCTGCGGATCAAAATCGACTCGCTGCAGGCTCGGCCCGGTTGTCGGGGGCAGCACGATTCTTCCCCCGAAAGTGCCGTCAGAGATGATGGGCTGGACCGGCAGCAACAGCAGTGGATCTGCGAGGTGTCGGTGGGCGGGCATGGCCCTGTCTTGCCAGTGACGGAAGGTCTGGCTCAGCGCCTGCAACCCTTCACCGTTGATCACTTCGGCGCCGCGGGACTCTCTGAACATGGCCTTGGCCACGGCCCTGGCAGACGGCCCGGACAAGCACTCGAAGGCATCGGCAACATATTGCGTCAGCGGCTTTTCGAATGGCAGTCGATGGTCTGTAAAGCGCCACTGATTGTCCGGGCCGCGAGCTGCCCAGCGCGGTTGCAGTGTGCGATCGTCCACGAGCATCTGTTCGAAGGCATCAAAGCGCTCGGGGTTGAAACGCGGGTGCTTGATGCAGACGATCGATGTGTTGGAGCGAACGATCTGCGGCACGATCGGGTAGTGCAGCCCGTCTATCTCAACCGATTGACCGCCGGTGGGCTTTGTCGGCTGGCCCCAATTTCGCCATGGCTTGTTGGACAGATCCAGCGGCTGGGCAATGGTCGAAGGCTTGTCGGCGAGTGGGGCTGGATCGGTCGACGCGTCATCTTCATTCAGTCGCGGGCGCTTGCCCGGATCGGCCTGCGTATCCGGCTCGTCGACATGCGGGCGGCGTGCCGTGATTGCTTGTCGTTTTTGCCACAGATTCGTGCCCCGGATCCGCTCGACCAGAAAACCGGAGTGCGTCAGTTCGCTGGCCGAGGTCAGTTGAAAGCGTCCGTCAGGGTGCTGATGAACCATGGCGGTGCCTTCGCGCATGTCCACATAGGTTCGCTCCCGGCCGTCACGGCGGATGCCTTGCGAGGACGCGGCTGCCGGGGTCAGCCTGAGGGCCAGATGTGCAGGAATGAATACGGGTGATGTCGGCCTTGGCGAGGCTTCAGGTGCAATGCCTGACGCGTGTGGCGGCTGGCGGGGCAGCATCTCGCTGACTTCGACCGAGGGCTGTCGGTTGCCTGCGTCATGTTCCGTCGTGCGCGGCGAAGAGTGTCCGGTCAGAGTCGGCTCGCCGGTGGGCAGATGCATGCCGGGGCGAATGTTCGAAACGTTATCGAGGTTGACGTGAGGCGTGTCTGTTGAAGGCCTGGGAGGCGACGAACCCGCTGGAGGAATCTGCTTGGGTGGCTTGGCCATTTGAAGTGCTCCGATGTACGACTGATTCAGCTGTGTAAAGCCATGGAGTGATGCTGGCTAAAGGGGGCTGAATGATCGTCAAAGCGCACTTCTGGCGTGTGGTACATAGATCAATCGGTGCAAGCGACTGATGCAAAGCGTTTCCAGCTGAGTCCGTTGCTCCCGAGGGCATCAGTTGTAGTGCGTTTGTCCGGATAAAAGCCAGGCGAAGTGTTTCGCCTTTTCCAGTTTCTCCGGGTAGTCCAGCGAGAGATCGCCCATCAACCTGATGCAATGTTCGCGCAGGAGTTTCAAGGCGTGGTCGCCCAGCGGGGGAGTGTAAGCGAGGCCGATCTGTGCCACTTCTTCGAACAGTTTCAGTTGGTGGGTGCAGTGGTTGGTCGTCTGCAGATCCTGGCGATCAATTTCGCGGGACTTGTCCGTGTCGAGTAGCCATTGACGTTGCGCCAGGTGAAATCGCAGGGCGCCGAGGGTGCCATCTTTCATGGCCATGTTGCGCACAAGTATGTCGTCTTCCGGATAGTGCTTCAGTTCGATAGGCAACGGGGTGGAGAGGTCGGTTGGCGGTACGAGAAACCGTGCATCGATCGCTTCGATATAAACCGCTTCGAAGATCAGGTCGACCGCCCAGACAATGCCTTGCGCGGTGATGATGCGAATCTGGTCGATCAGGTCGCCCGTGTTCTGGTATTGCGGCAGGTAAATGATCGTCTGCCCGATCTGTAACCGGTTGTCGACGAGCGTGATCTCGACCGTGCCCAGGCTGGAGGCGTCGAATTCCCACGTCGAGGAAAATCCCAGTTGCTGGCTCGCGCTCGCCAATGCGTCGGGTGTGGAAATGCGCAACGACATGCCGGGACTGAGGTGGACGAGGTACTTCGAGCCCTCACCGGTGAGGCTTTCCACGGCAGTCTGGTACGCAGCGGGTTTGAGCATGACGCACTTCTCCCGGCTACCCAGCGCATGTGCCTGGTTGTCGAGCGGTTGCAGGTATTGATGCGTTCCCGCTCTGGGGGAAAGTGGCAGAGGCACGTTGCTGGTCCAATGCATCGGACCGCTTATTTCAAACGTGTCGTTCCAAAAATGACTGTCGGTGACGGCGGGCTGAACAAGCCGATAAGACGCGCCGTCGTTCATGACCAGAATGAACGAGTGATGGGTTGCCAGTACGGGGGCCTTCAATCGGGGCTTGAGATCGCGCATGCCGGACATGGTCGAAGAGGCAAGATTTTTGATCGCTAGCTGTTTGCTGCCGAAATGCAGGGTCATCCCGCACTCCTTGTACATGATGTAGTTGAAGTGAGTTCCGTGTATGAGGTCGGCGCTGTAATAAGCCTCGACGCGCGTCAGTTCTGTGCTGGGGCAATCAATGTGCAGCGTAGTGACCCCATTATTACCGGGCGCTGTTACCTGGAAAACTGTCTGGATATTGTTGCGTGACAGCCAGTAGCTCGAACTCCTGTCGTTGGGGACGGTGCACTTCGTATCAAACACGATGACCGGAAGCTGTCGGATTCCCTGTCGCAGGATCACCACTGCCACATCGACCGCTTGCGGCGTTTCGATGCTGGCTGGAAGTTCTGGCACGAGATGAAATCCGTCTTTGGTGATGAAGGTCAGTTTTCCATTCTGTAGCGCTCGTTTGTCCCCGGTTCGCTGGTAGACATTCTTGATCCTGACCACTTTCTTGCTGACGTCGTCGAATTCGAATCCTGATGTGATGACCAACTCCCGGTTTTCGATCTTCCAGCTTTCGATCAGGTCCGATCGCCAGTCCAGTGCAATGATGCTTTCCTCTGCGCCGTCTTCAATAATCGATGCTGTGCCGGGGACATGAGCGATAGCGTAGGCATCTTTGCCTTTGCCGCCATTGGCCGATACGTAATGGCTGAGCAAATAAATCTGATCCTCGCCGGGGCCTGCATCAATCTCGTCGCGACCACGGGACTTGATGATGTTCGGACCGTCACTACCGATGACTTCATTGGTTGCACCGGCCAGCGTCTCGACGTTTTCGATACTTTGCAGATGACTGTGCAGCCTGTAGGCCTGCTCTTTTGGAGTGGGCGGCTTGACCAGTAGCGACATCTCGCCCTTATGCAAGTCCACTCGGAATCCGTAACGATCTTCGTTGGTTTCCGGGAAGTGTCCCGCCAGTTTCAGCGTGTCGTTACCTGCATCACCTTGCAGTTCGGAAATCAGTGTTTCTTGGGTGCCGGTTTTCAGCAGGTCGGCAGCGCCCTCGAAGATGAACTCGTCGGCTTTCTCGCCACCGTTCAGGGATTTATGGCCCGCAGCGTAATAGAAGCCGTTGGGCTTTTTTTTCACCCCTTGAATAGTGTCGTTACCGCCGCCGATAAACCACAGGATGTCCTTGTCGTCGGCAGAAGTTCCAAGCACTGCTCCGGGAGTGTCTTTGGTAACGCCTGCGCGTGCATCGATGGTGTCGTTGTGATCGTTGATGCGGGGACGCTTGATGGTTTTGTACTTCGGGTTTTGTGCTGTCCACTCATAAGTCGCGACCTGGATGGGTTCGACATCCACCTGGAAACTGCCATTGACGATGGCTTCGGCCTGGTCTTTTAGTGTCTCGTCCAGCAACTTTCGGGCAGTGGCGCGCAGTTGTTGTGAGTGTCGGGCGGCCGACCTGGCGATAAGGTGGCGATCTTCAATGCTTTCATCCGGGCTGATACCCCAGAACGCAAACCAGCCGGTGCGCAGACGCTCTTCGGTGGTCAACGTGATGTAGTCGTCAATGTCATCGACCACATTGATCGCCGCCCAGACTCGGGATCCCGCGACCAGCAGCAAACCGGCGATCAGCCCGATCGGGCCCGCCGAGGAGAATCCGGCCAGTGCCGCTGCACCGAGCAGCACGGTCATGGCCGCGCTGGTGACACTCAACCCGGCATTCACATAGTGATTGATGGATTCTTTGCCGGTTGTCCGGGCTGCCGCCTTGAAACCATCCACCGCAGAAATGATATCGAAGGGCAGCGTCAGGGCGCCGCCAATCAAGCCGCCGCCGCGCCCCAGTTTCAGGGCGAAACTGGTTTTGGCAAAACCCTTGAAGGCACTCTCGCTGGCCTTGAGCATTTGCGTGGCTTTGCGAGCTACCGCGAGATCGATCGCTATCGAAGCAACGTCAGCGCTGAACGCCGAACTGTTGAACACGATGCCATATGAATCCTTGTCTCTGATTGCATCTTGCAGGCCGCGCAGACCACTGTAGATCCCGAACGCCTGAAGTCCGATACCCGTGCTGGCCATGGTGCGGCTGGTTGAGCGTTTGACCCAGTTTGGGAGTGGCTCCTGAATATGGGCATGGCGGATGTCGAGTTTTTGCGCTGCGTTCAGAAGTTGTTTCAGCTTGCCCGGATAAGTACCTGGATCGCTCGGGGAATCGAATGAGTCATGCAACAACGGCGGCGCCGTCAAGGGGCGATGGCTGGCAAGTTCGAAGAGCAGGCTGGGAAGCAGATAATCATCCGCCCCGGTCGTTGTTTTCATCCGCGCTTCAATGACGGCTGGATCAAACTGCAACGCATTGATTAAACGCTTTCCGGGCGTGCGGAAAAACGTGTTCTTGCCGTTCAGGGGTTGCCCGTCAATGGTCGCGCCCAATGTATCCAGGGCTCTACGGGTGATTGAATATCCGCCTATCTGCAGTGGGCCGAATACCTGGTCTACCGTTTTCAGTTGCGCTCTTTTGCGTTTGAGCGCGGGCGGGGTCTGGAGGGAATTGTTGTCGTCATAGTCGATCGTTGACGGTTGCCGTTCATTGCCGACAAGTTGCATGTCGGCAATGTCTACGTCGTTATGTTCGATCGATGACGGGAGGATAAGGGTAGCCATTTGAACATCCTTGTTCTGAAGATGAGGTTGCGCTGTGGCGTCATCTTAGGAAGAGGGTTCAAACGATGTACATCGGCGGGGTGTTGCGGTGTGTTGCGTTTTGGAAACGGAAGTTGCTGCCAGTTTCGATGCATGAATCAAGTGTCGAAACTGGCAGCCAGCTTTGAAATTTCTGAAGCTCAGAAGATTGTCTGCGAGGAATCAGTGCCCGCTGAGCAGCGATGCGGCACCGGCACCGCCGAACAATCCGGCGCTGATGCGGTTGAACCAGCTCTGACCCTTGCCGCTGCGCAGGTAACGCGCTGCACCATGGGCACCGAGGCCGTAGGTCAATTTGCACAGCAGATCGAGCAGCGTCCAGGTGGCGATCATCACCAGCAGTTGCGGCAGGAACGGTTGTTCGGCGCTGAGGAATTGCGGCAGAAACGCGGCGAAAAACAAAATGTCTTTCGGATTGCTCGCGCCCAGCACGAAGGCCCGGCTGAACAATGCACGGAATTTCGGAACCGGTGCAGCCTGAGGTACTTCGGCACCCACCGACGGCTGGCGCGATTGCTGCCAGCTCTGCCAGGCGAGGTAGAACAGGTAGATCGCGCCGACGATCTTCAGGGCGCTGAACAGTTTTTCGGACGCCAGCAGCAAGGCGCCCAGCCCCAGCGCCGAGGCACTGAGCAGGCAGATCGAGGCGAACACGCCACCGAGAAACGCCGGGTACGAACGACGCAGACCGTAATTCAGACTGTTGCTGATCATCAGCAACGACAGTGGCCCCGGAATCAGGATCACCACCAGCGCAGCGCCGCTGAACAGCAGCCAGGTTTCCAGACTCATCACTTGCTCCTTTTTATCGTTATCAAGAATGTGCAAAAGCCCCACCCGGTGGGGTGAGGCTGTTTTGAAGCGTGAACCGCGTAGCGCTTACAGGAAGATGAACTTGGCGATGAAGATCGCGCAGAGCACCCACAGGCTGACGGAGATTTCCTTGTACTTGCCGGTGCCGGCCTTCAGCGCGACATAGGTAATGAAGCCCAGCGCGATACCGTCGGCGACCGAGAAGGTCAGCGGCATCATGATCGCGGTGACGATCGCCGGAATGCTGTCGGTCGCTTCGTCCCATTCGATGTGCGCCATGCCGCCCATCATCAGCATCGCTACGTAAATCAGCGCGCCGGCGGTGGCATAGGCGGGAATCATGCCGGCCAGCGGTGCAAAGAACATCGCGGCTATAAATAGCACACCCACGGTGACTGCGGTAAGACCAGTCCGACCACCAGCCGCTACACCGGCGGCGCTTTCCACGTAGCTTGTGACTGGAGGGACACCGACCACTGCGCCGAAAACGCTGGAGGCGGAGTCGGCTTTCATGGCGCGGGACAGGTTTTCGATGCGGCCGTCAGCGTTCACCAGGTTGGCGCGCTGGGCGACGCCCATCAGGGTGCCGGCGGTGTCGAACATGTGCACGAAGAGGAAGGCCAGCACCACGCTGATCATGCTGACGTTGAACACGCCGGCGACGTTCATGGCCATGAAGGTCGGTGCCAGGCTTGGCGGGGCGGACATGATGCCCTCGTAGTGCACCAGACCAATCCCCCAGCCAGCCAGGGTCACGGTGATGATGCTGATGAGGATCGCGCCGAACACTTTGTGATAGCTGAGGATCGCGATCATCAGGAAGCAGATGGCGGCAAGCAGCGGGCCGGGTTCACGCAGCGAGCCGAGTTTGATCAGGGTGGCCGGGCTATCGACGACGATGCCGGCGGTTTTCAGGCCGATCAGCCCGAGGAACAGACCCACGCCAGCGCCCATTGCATAGCGCAGGCTGACCGGAATGCTGTTGAGCAGCCATTCGCGAATCCGCGAAAAGGTCAGGATCATGAACAGCACGCCCGAGACGAACACCGCACCGAGCGCGGTTTCCCAGTTGTAGCCCATGGTGCCGACCACGGTGTAGGTGAAAAACGCGTTGAGGCCCATGCCCGGCGCCAGGCCTACCGGCCAGTTGGCGTAGAGGCCCATCAGCAGGCAGCCCAGCGCGGCGGCGATACAGGTGGCGACGAAGGCTGCACCGTGATCGATCCCGGCATCGGCCATGATGTTCGGGTTGACGAAAATGATGTAGGCCATGGTGATGAAGGTTGTCAGACCGGCAATCAGCTCGGTCTTCACCGTGGTGCCATGCAAGCTGAGTTTAAAGATGCGCTCAAGCAGGCCATTGCGTAACGGCGGCGAGAGTTCCAGCGTCGATGCTTCGGATTTGCGGCTTTCCACAGCGAGTACTCCTCAAGAGTTTTATTGTTATTTCCAGGACCGGACCCATGAGGGGTGGCAGCGGCCCTTTGAGGCATACGCGAATTTGTTGACCATGCGGTCAGGAACTCGCACGCTGTGGATTATGCTTTTGTGTACAAATAAAGCAAATATTGTTTTTGGTTTTGTAGACGAAAATACTGGCGATCAAGCTATATCACTCGTTCGGACGATGTGTTCCCAGTGCCAGATTCACCGCCAGCCAGCCGTTGACCGCCGTTTCGCCCGCTTCGGCAAAGACGCGCTCAAGCAATTTCACCTGCTCGCGGCGCAATGCCTGTTCAAATTTCGCCCCTTCAACGGTCAGCTCCAGCAGGCGTTTACGCTTGTCTGTCTCGGACGCCACGCTGTCCACCAAGTGCATTTCCTGCAATTGCCGCAACGGCATGTTCAGCGCCTGCTTGCTGACGCCGAGTAGCGCGAGCAATTCCTTGACGCTCAGGTTCGGATAGCGAGCGATGAAAAACACGATGCGTTGATGCACGCGGGACAAGCCGCGACGCTCGAGCATTTCATCGGCCTTGGCGGTGAACGCCTGGTAACCGAAGAAAAACGCTTCCATGGCTTGTTGCTGGCTGGCGCAGTTTTTAAGGTCAAGCATATTGACGTTTCCAGAGAGGGTGTCGTAATTTCAGTCAACAAGTTTGACTCATTTTTTCCATGCCTCGCTAGCGGTGACTTCCATGGCTTTTTCCGAACGTGTCTCGCGCCTCAAAAGTTCTCTGATCCGTGAAATCCTTGCTGCGGCCCAGCGCCCGGAGGTCATGTCATTCGCCGGTGGTTTACCGGCCGAAGCGATGCTGCCGAAAGTTGAATGGGCTGAGATGCCACTGTCTCTCGGCCAGTACGGCATGAGTGAAGGCGAGCCAGCACTGCGCGAAGCGCTGGCGGCAGAGGCGAGGGCGCTGGGTTTGCCGGGTGAGGCGAGTCAGGTGCTGGTGGTCAGTGGCTCCCAGCAAACCCTCGATCTGGCGGCCAAGCTGTACATCGACAAGGGCACCGAAATCCTGCTCGAAGCGCCGACCTATCTGGCGGCCTTGCAGATCTTCCAGTTGTTCGGCGCCGATTGCCTGACCGTGCCGCTGGAGGCTGACGGTCCGAACCTTGCGCAATTGCGTCAGCGCCTGGAGCAGCATCGTCCGGCGTTCATCTATTTGATTCCGACCTTCCAGAACCCGTCCGCCGTGCGCTACAGCGAAGCCAAGCGCGAAGCCGTTGCGGCATTGCTCGACGAATTCGGCGTGACCCTGATCGAAGATGAGCCTTATCGCGAGCTGACCTTCGATGGCGGCAGTGCCCAGCCGATTGCCGGACGCCTGAAGAAATCCAGCTGGATCTACACCGGCACCGTGTCGAAAACCCTGCTACCGGGTCTGCGCGTCGGCTACCTGATCGCCAGCCCGGATCTTTTCCCGCATCTGCTCAAGCTCAAACAATCGGCGGATCTGCACACCAACCGCATCGGTCAGTGGCAGGCGTTGCAGTGGATTGGCAGTGAGAAATATCAGCAGCACTTGAGTGAATTGCGTGGCTTCTACCGTCAGCGTCGCGATGCATTTCAATCAGCGCTGGAAACTCACTTCGGCGATCTGGCGGACTGGAACACACCCCAGGGCGGGCTGTTTTTCTGGCTGACCCTGAAGCAACCGCTGGACACCCGCACCTTGCTGAACACCGCGCTGGCCAATGATGTGGCGTTCATGCCGGGCGAACCGTTCTTCCCCGAGCCGGATCGCAACCCCGGCCACCTGCGCCTGAACTTCAGCCACATCGATCCGGCCCGACTGGATGAAGGGCTCAAGCGTCTGGCGGCGGTGGTGCGCCAGGCCCAGGCCGCGCAGGCGGCATAAAAAAACCGGCCATCAGGCCGGTTTTTTTGAGTCAGACTGCGGCGAACCGCTTGTTCAGATACTCGATGATCGTGTTGGACTCATACATCCAGGTGGTCTGGCCGTTCTCTTCGATGCGCAGGCATGGCACCTTGATCTTGCCACCCTGTTCCAGCAGGGTCTGACGATCCTGCTCGTTGTTTTTCGCGTCCTTCAGGGCCACCGGAACATTCAGGCGACGCAGGCTGCGGCGGGTCTTCACGCAGAACGGGCAGGCGTGGAACTGATACATGGTCAGGTCCTTGGCGGCGGCATCAACCTGAGCCTGGGCAGCGGCGGGGCGCTGCTTCTTGCCCGGGCGGGTCAGGAAATCAACGAAAATGATCAGTTGGCCGAGGCCGACACGAAGCGCTTTGACGAACACGTTACAAGCCTCACAGGGACATTGAAGAAGGCGCGCAGCTTACCCGATTTTTCACGGACGAAAAAAAACCGGCGATCAACGCCGGTTTTTTTGTGTCACGCATTACTTGATCAGGCTGAGAAACTCGCTGCGGGTCGCCGCGTTTTCGCGGAACTCACCGAGCATCACCGAGGTGATCATCGACGAATTCTGTTTCTCGACACCGCGCATCATCATGCACATGTGCTTGGCCTCGATCACCACGGCCACGCCCAGCGCGCCGGTGACCTGCTGGACCGCATCGGCGATCTGGCGGCTGAGGTTTTCCTGGATCTGCAGGCGGCGGGCGTACATGTCGACGATCCGCGCGACCTTCGACAGGCCCAGCACTTTGCCGCTCGGGATGTACGCGACGTGGGCCTTGCCGATGAACGGCAGCAGGTGGTGTTCGCACAACGAGTACAGCTCGATGTCCTTGACCAGCACCATTTCGCTGTTGTCGGAGCTGAACAGGGCACCATTGGTGACCTCTTCGAGCGTCTGTTCATAACCGCGGCAGAGGTACTGCATGGCTTTGGCGGCACGCTTTGGCGTGTCGAGCAGGCCCTCGCGGGAGACGTCCTCGCCCAGTTGGCCGAGAATCGCGGTGTAATTCTGTTCCAGGGACATGAAACTACCTGTGGGGATTTTCGCAAAGGGCAAGGGTACGGTGGCGGACACGACCCTGCAAGTTCGGTGTAACGGGATTATTCGTCGCGGCCTTCCATCATGGTGCGTTTGAGCATCACATACACGGCGCCGGCGCCGCCATGTTTCGCCTGGCAGGACGTGAAGCCAAGCACTTGCGGATGCTGGCGCAGCCAGGTGTTGACGTGGCTTTTGATCATCGGCCGCTTGCCATCCAGACGCACAGCCTTGCCGTGAGTAACGCGCACGCAGCGGATTTCGAATTTGGTCGCTTCGGCGAGAAAGGCCCAAAGGGTTTCCCGGGCTTTTTCGACGCTCATGCCGTGCAGGTCGAGGCTGCCTTCGAACGGGATCTGCCCGATCTTGAGCTTGCGCATCTGGCTTTCCTGCACGCCGTCGCGGGCCCACATCAACTCGTCTTCGGGACCGACGTCGATCACGAACTGATCGGACAGGCCATCAACGGTAGCGGTGTCGGTGCGCACGGTGGCGGACTGGCGCAGCTTGGCGATCCGGTCACGGTCAGCCTTGGGTTTGCCGGTGTCGGCGCGGTCGTGCTTGATCGGCTTGACGCCTTGGATCGCACTTTTGAACAGAGAAAAATCGTCGTCTTGCATGTCAGCCTCCGCGAAGGGCGGCCAGTTTACCCAAACAGACACAAAACGGCCCGGCAAAAAGCCAGGCCGTCGATCAATCGTGTTTTTTCATCAGGTGCGGGGACATGTTCAGCTCCCGCGATTGCCGTGCGCGACGCCGGCAACGACGCCACAGGGCCACGCCGAAATACAGGAACAGCAGGCCGACTGCGAGAATGATCGCCGAGCCGAGCGGTGTTGCATTCAGGTCGCCGAGCGCCGGCGGGCGCCCCAGCAGGCTGGCGGCCCCGGCCATCGCCAGCAGCACGCCGAACGTGGCCAGTATGGCCGCGATCGCCGCGCCGAATCGAAATCGCCAGTTGCTTTGGCCTTTGGGCCGCAAGCGGCGTGCGTCAAATCCATCGGATAACTTCATTCCGACCTTCCTCAATGGGTATCGGCCCTTCGACCGGGAGTTGACCGGGTTGTTCCTGAGGCTAGGGTAATTGAAGCAAATGCGAGGTTTTTGCAGATGAGCGGCGGGCTGAACCGCTCATTTACGGTCGATCAGATCAGATCCTGGGTCAGCGCGAGGGTGGCGAAGTTGTCGGCCATGATCGCCATCTCCGCTTCCTGCACCTGTTCAGCGCTGAGTACGCGGCCCTTGAACGGCAGATCGCGGGTGGCGCAGGCGTCTTCGACCAGGGTGCAGCGGAAACCCAGGTTCTTCGCCGCGCGCACGGTGGTGCTGACGCTGGAGTGGCTCATGAAACCACAGACGATCAGGTCCAGCGAGCCGATGGTTTGCAGACGATCGTAGAGTTCGGTGCCGTGAAAGGCGCTCGGCAGCAGTTTGCCGATGATCGTTTCATCGCCCTGGGGTTCCAGGCCGGGGATGAACTCGCCGCGTTCGCCCTGCGGGTCGAACAGACCGCCGACGGTGCCGAGGTGGCGCACGTGCACGATCGGCCGGCCGGCTGCGCGAGCGGCGGCAACCAGTTGTTTGATGTTCGCGACAGCCGCGTCCATGCCGCTCAGGGCCAGCGGGCCGCTGAGGTACTCTTTCTGGGCATCGATGATGACCACGGTGGCATGGCTCAACGTGGCCGCTGCGTAACCGCGACCGCTGAGTTGAAACATCGTTTTTGGAACGGACATTCTGGGGCTCCTTCGGGTGGGGCTTTTGCGACATTGTCCTCTGGCTGAGCGGTTCTGTGAATCGCTACCATCGTAGACACCGTCGTTGCTGGCCTGCAGCCTTGTCAAGTTACACGATCTGTTCAATAGCCGATGGGAAAATCGGAAGAGTCCTACTGTCGCCCCGGAATCTTTCCTGCGTCGTCGCGGCGCGTTTTGGCTGCTAGAATCGCCAGTCGTTTTTTCTGGAGTTCTGCCCCGTGATCACTTCCCGACTTCGTACCCTGCGCGACCACATCCGTTGGGCCGTCAGCCGCTTCCATGGGGAGGATCTGTTTTTCGGCCATGGCACCGACAATGCCTGGGACGAAGCCCGGCAGCTAGTGCTGGGTGCCTTGCACCTGCCATGGGAAATCGCCGACAGCTATCTGGATTGCGCGCTGGAAGACGATGAACTGGTCAATCTTCAGCGCCTGCTCAAGCGCCGCATCGAAGAACGCATTCCGACCGCTTACCTGCTGGGCGAGGCATGGTTCTGCGGCATGTCGTTCATCGTCGATGAGCGTGTGCTGATCCCGCGTTCGCCGATTGGCGAGCTGATCGAAAACCGTTTTGCCCCATGGATCGGCGACGAACCTGCGCGCATTCTCGACCTGTGCACCGGCTCCGGCTGCATCGGCATCGCCTGCGCCTACGAGTTCCAGAACGCCGAAGTGGTGCTGGCGGATCTGTCGTTCGAAGCGCTGGAAGTGGCGAACCAGAACATCGAGCGTCATGGCGTCGATGAGCGTGTGTTCACTGTGCAGGGCGATGGTTTTGATGGTCTGCCGGGTCAACGTTTCGACCTGATCGTGTCGAACCCGCCCTACGTCGATGCGGAAGATTTCGCCGACATGCCGGACGAATACCAGCACGAGCCGGAACTGGGCCTGGCCTGCGGCGATGACGGTTTGAACCTGGTACGCCGGATGCTCGCCGAAGCGGCGGATCATCTGACCGAGAAGGGGTTGCTGATTGTCGAGGTGGGCAACAGCCAGGTGCACGTCGAAGCGCTGTACCCGGAAGTCGATTTTGCCTGGCTGGAGTTCGAGCGCGGCGGGCATGGCGTGTTCATGCTGACCGCCGAACAGTGCCGCGCCCATCAGGCACTGTTCGCTTCCCGCGTCTGACTGACGCCGAACGCTGACGGGGCGCCGATCGTTCCCACGCTCTGCGTGGGAATGCAGCCCGGGACGCTCCGCGTCCCACCCCAAACTGAACGCAGAGCCTGGGATCAATCAGTCAGCGGTGCGTTGCAATCCAGATCAGCAACCCGGCCTGAAACACCGCAAACGCCACCAGACAAGTAATGGTGAACCGCAACCCGGCGTCTTCGCGCTTGAACTTGCTGACCTTGTCTTCCTGCTTCTTCAGCTTCACTTCCTGCTCGGCCAGATTCTGCTCGGCCTGCTGCAACATCTGCGCGGCTTCAAGAATCTCGACGATCTGCAGCTTTTCGCTGTTCCAGTCGCCCAGCAAATCACCGACCTGCACTTCCTTGACGCTGCCCTTCAAATGCTGGGCGTCGGCGTAAACCACATCAAAGCCGTGCACCCGCAGAAAGTGATCGCGGCGCAGGCGAGTGTCTTCGTTCAGCGCGTCCTTGTTGTTCAAGTCCATGCCGTCGACGGTGTAGGTGGGCCAGCGTTTTTTCGCCCAGTTGATGCCCTGGGCGGCCATGAAACGGCCGATGCCACGGTTCATCGGTTCGATCTGCAAACCGCTGTCCGGGCCGAAATGCACGCGTTTGGTCGTGTGATCTACCCACACGTCCAGATGATTCTGCTCTTTGCGCACGCGCTGCGCGGGCAACTTGATCGCCATGCGCATCAGGCTGTGTTCTTTGCCGTTGCGCTCGGCGTAACCGAACTCAACGAAGCGCAGCGGCCGCCCACCGGTGTTGCGGTCGGTCTGCAGCGGCGCCAGGCGGAGCATCTTGTGGTGCTCGACGTGGACATCCGCCCATGGCAGCTCGACCGCTGGCGGTGCGTCTTTTTCAGCGGTGGTGTCGGGTGAAGTCTGGGTATCAGTCATAACGGCGAGATCCTGTCCAAGCTGCTTGCCGCCAGCCAGTACGCTGGCGACAAAGGCTTATCGGCCGTTTTCCATAGGACTAGAGGGTAAAAGAGCTCTACGGGTGCGAAGTCCGTCAATAAATTCAAGGACGCGTGTCCCCAGTTCAGCCGCCAGGGGCAAATTCGGGTCCTTGTAGGAGGCCAGTTGCCGCTTCACGTCGTTGGGCACGATGCGCAACACGTGGTTCATGCCTTCGATCAGCGCCAGTTGCGCGTCCGGTTTGGCGGCCTTGAGCAATTTCGCATCATCGACCTGGACCTGAATGTCGTTGCTGCCTTGCACGATCAGTGCCGGCATTTTCAGTTGAGCGAAGGCCGCCGCCGGATCCTGACGGAACAGTGAAATCAGATACGGCTGCACGCTCGGACGGAAAATCACCTGCAAAGGCGCCGGCACATTGTCGTCGGTATGCCCGGCCTTGAGGCTGTCGAGCAGTTCATTGCTGCGCAGCATCAACGGGGGAGGGAGGCTGCGGGCCAGTTGCCGGCGCAGCACCTGATCAATCGGTCGGGCCGTGCCGGAAAGCGAGATGACCGCCGCCGCGTCGACCTTTGGCGCCGCAAGGCTGGCAATCAGCGCGCCTTCGCTGTGGCCGAGCAGGATCAACGGACCGAAGCGCGGATCGGCTTTCAGCTTCTGGCCCCAGGCCACGGCGTCCGCCACGTAGGCTTCCACCGACAGGTTTCGCTCGTCCGGGGTTGCCGCAAGGCTGGCCGCCACCCCGCGCTTGTCGAAGCGCACACTGGCGACATTGTGTTTGGCCAGAACCCAGGCCAGTCGCTTGAGGCTGTCATTGCGCCCGCCTTCGGGGTTGTTTCCGTCACGATCGGTAGGACCCGAGCCAGAAAGGATCAGGACAACCGGCACGGGGCTGTCGGATTTCGGCAGCAACAGCGAGCCGAAAAGTTCGCCGTTGTCAGTCGTCAACGTGACCGGTCGTTGCAGGACAGTTGCCTGGACAAAGCCGGTAAACAGGGAAAGGCTCAAGATCAAAACTCGCAGCATCATCACGCCATCATTTGCCAAGGTGCCGGTTGGACTCACCCACACCGCTAAGGTTCGAGGATGAACTACTCGGTTAGCCTGCGTATACTGGCGCGCATCACGAATTTGGGTTCGATTTCACGGAGCGTCCTGCATGTCCGGCAATACCTACGGCAAGCTGTTCACTGTCACCACCGCGGGCGAAAGCCATGGTCCGGCGTTGGTCGCCATTGTCGACGGCTGCCCGCCGGGCCTGGAGATTTCCCTTGAGGACCTGCAACGCGATCTCGACCGTCGCAAGCCGGGCACCAGCCGCCACACCACCCAGCGCCAGGAAGCCGACGAAGTCGAAATCCTTTCCGGCGTGTTCGAGGGTCGCACCACCGGCTGCTCCATCGGCCTGCTGATCCGCAACACCGACCAGAAGTCCAAGGACTACTCGGCGATCAAGGACCTGTTCCGCCCGGCCCACGCCGACTACACCTACCACCACAAATACGGCGAGCGCGATTATCGCGGCGGCGGTCGCAGCTCCGCGCGGGAAACCGCCATGCGCGTCGCGGCCGGCGCCATCGCCAAGAAATACCTGGCCAGCCAGGGCATCGTCATTCGCGGCTACATGAGCCAGCTCGGTCCGATCGAAATCCCGTTCAAGACCTGGGAATCGGTCGAGCAGAACGCCTTCTTCAGCCCGGATCCGGACAAAGTGCCGGAGCTGGAAGCCTACATGGACCAACTGCGTCGCGATCAGGACTCCGTCGGGGCGAAGATCACCGTTGTTGCCGAAGGCGTGATGCCGGGCCTGGGCGAGCCGATCTTTGATCGTCTCGACGCCGAACTGGCCCACGCGCTGATGAGCATCAACGCGGTCAAAGGCGTGGAAATCGGTGCCGGTTTCGCCTGCGTTGCCCAGCGGGGCACCGAACACCGTGACGAGCTGACCCCGGAAGGCTTCCTCAGCAACAACGCGGGTGGCATCCTCGGCGGGATCTCTTCGGGTCAGCCGATCGTCGCGCATCTGGCGTTGAAGCCGACTTCGAGCATCACCACCCCGGGCCGTTCGATCGACATCGACGGCAACCCGGTCGACGTGATCACCAAGGGTCGTCACGATCCGTGCGTCGGCATCCGCGCCACGCCGATTGCCGAGGCGATGATGGCCATCGTGCTGATGGATCACCTGCTGCGTCACCGTGGCCAGAACGCCGATGTGCGCGTGAGCACCCCGGTGCTGGGTCAGCTTTGATGGGTGATCTCAAGGCCGCCGCGGTCTGACCGTGGCGGCGCTCCCGTACTGGCGGCTGTCCAGTTTCTATCTGTTCTATTTCGCCTTGCTCGGTTCGACGGCGCCGTTTCTGGCGCTGTACTTCGATCACCTCGGATTCAGCGCCGCGCGCATTGGCGAGCTGGTGGCGATCCCGATGCTGATGCGCTGCGTGGCGCCGAATATCTGGGGTTGGCTCGGCGATTACACCGGCAGACGCCTGGCCATCGTGCGCTTCGGCGCGGTGTGTACGCTGCTGACGTTCTCATTGATTTTCGTCAGCAAGACCTACGCCTGGCTGGCGATGGTCATGGCCTTGCACGCCTTCTTCTGGCACGCGGTGCTGCCGCAGTTCGAAGTCATCACCCTCGCGCATTTGCAGGGCCAGACCTCCCGCTACAGTCAGATCCGCCTCTGGGGCTCGATCGGTTTCATCATCACCGTGGTCGCCCTCGGTCGCCTGTTCGAATGGCTCAGCCTCGATATCTATCCGGCGGCGCTGGTGTTGATCATGGCCGGCATCGTGCTCAGCAGTCTGTGGGTGCCAAACGCGCAGCCGCCTCAGGGCAACCGGCCGACAGGGGAAGGTTTTCTCAAGCAGTTGCGCAATCCCGGGGTGCTGGCGTTCTACGGTTGCGTGGCGCTGATGCAGATGAGCCACGGGCCGTATTACACGTTTTTGACCCTGCACCTCGAACGACTGGGCTACAGCCGTGGCGTGATCGGCATGCTCTGGGCGGTCGGCGTGGTGGCGGAAGTGCTGATGTTCATGGCCATGAGCCGGATCCTCGCGCGTTTTTCCCTGCGGCGGGTGCTGATGGCGAGTTTTCTGCTGGCGGCGTTGCGCTGGTTGCTGCTAGGTTCGTTCGCCGAGTTCCTCTGGGTCTTGCTGTTCGCCCAGGTGCTGCACGCGGCGACGTTCGGCAGCTTTCATGCGGCTGCCATCGCGTTCGTGCAACGTAGCTTCGGCGCGCGCCAGCAAGGGCAGGGCCAGGCGTTGTATGCAGCGCTGGCCGGCACCGGTGGTGCGCTCGGCGCATTGTATTCCGGTTACAGCTGGAATGCCCTCGGCGCGACATTGACCTTTAGTATTGCCAGTCTCGCAGCGCTCGCCGCTGCCGTTATCATTGCCATTCGAATGCAAGAGGACAGGCCATGAGCCTTACCCGTGAACAGCTTGCCCAGCAAATTGTCGACGCCGGGCGTTTTCTTTATGGTCGCGGCTGGTCGCCGGCCACCAGCAGCAATTACTCGACGCGCCTGTCGCCGAGCGAAGCGCTGCTGACCGTGTCCGGCAAGCACAAAGGCCAATTGGGCCTGGACGACGTGCTCGCCACCGACCTGTCCGGCAACAGTCTTGAGCCCGGCAAAAAACCTTCCGCCGAAACCCTGTTGCACACCCAGCTCTACAGCTGGCGCCCGGAGATCGGCGCGGTGTTGCACACCCACTCGGTGAACGCCACGGTGTTGTCGCGCCTGACGCCGGAAGACTTCATCGAGTTCGAAGACTACGAACTGCAAAAAGCCTTCAGCGGCATCTCGACCCACGAGTCCCGGGTGCGCGTGCCGATCTTCGACAACGATCAGGACATTGCACGCCTCGCCGCCAAGGTGCAGCCTTGGCTTGAAGCCCATCCCGATTGCGTCGGTTATCTGATTCGCGGCCACGGCCTCTACACCTGGGGCGCGCAGATGAGCGATGCGCTGCGCCAGATCGAGGCCTTTGAATTTCTGTTTGAATGCGAGTTGAAGACCCGCAGCGTCATGAACCGCCAAGGCTGACTTCACCAGAACCAGCCCATTTGCCTGATGAATGCAGTGCCCGACCGGTCTCGAAGAACCGGACGGCAAGGCCGATACCGAGGAATGCCCCATGAGCAGCCTGTCCGTCTATCACGTTTCCAGCCCCGAAATTCCGAACAAGGTGCTGACCCATTTCGAAGACATCGCCTCGACCCTGGCCGAGCAGGGCGTGCGCTTCGACCGCTGGCAAGCCGCCGCGAAGATCCAGCCCGGCGCCAGCCAGGAAGAAGTGATCGGTGCCTATAAAGAACAGATCGACAAACTGATGACCGAGCGCGGCTACATCACTGTCGATGTGATCAGCCTCAACAGCGATCACCCGCAAAAAGCCGAATTCCGCGCCAAGTTCCTCGAAGAACATCGGCATGGCGAAGACGAAGTGCGTTTTTTCGTCGCCGGTCGTGGCCTGTTTACCCTGCACATCGACGATTACGTCTACGCCGTGCTGTGCGAAAAGAACGACCTGATTTCGGTGCCAGCCGGCACCAAGCACTGGTTCGACATGGGCGAGAACCCGCATTTCGTGGCGATCCGCCTGTTCAACAACCCTGAAGGCTGGGTCGCCAACTTCACCGGCGAAGACATCGCCGGCCGCTTCCCGCGTCTGGAGGACTGAGCCGATGTCGATCAAGGTCATTCTCACCGACATCGAAGGCACCACCAGCGCGGTGAGTTTTGTGTTCGACGTGCTGTTTCCGTATGCCGCCAAACACCTGCCGGACTTCGTTCGCCAGAACGCCCAGCGTGCCGACGTTGCCGAGCAACTGGATGCCGTGCGCCGCGACAGCAACGAACCGCAGGCTGACGTCGAGCGGGTCGTGGAAATTCTGCTGGACTGGATCGCCGAAGACCGCAAGGCCACGCCGCTGAAAGCGTTGCAAGGCATGGTCTGGGAACAGGGTTATCAGGCCGGGCAGTTGAAAGGCCATGTTTATCCGGACGCCGTTGAAGCGCTCCAGCGCTGGCATCAGGCCGGTTATCAACTGTTTGTGTATTCGTCCGGTTCGATTCAGGCGCAGAAGCTGATTTTCGGCTGCTCGGAAGCAGGGGATCTGACGCCGCTGTTCAATGGCTACTTCGACACCACGTCGGGCCCCAAGCGCGAGGCGCAGTCGTACAGCAATATCCAGCAGGCCATCGGGGTCGAGCCGCAGGAGATCCTGTTCCTGTCCGACATCGTCCAGGAACTCGATGCCGCCCAGGCCGCCGGCCTGCAAACCTGCGGGCTGGCCCGTGAAGGCGGGGAGTTGGCAGGGCATGTAACCGTGGACAGCTTCACCGGGATCGAACCGGAAGCGTTCTGAGTTCACACAATCGACGCGCAAAAAAAACAGGCCGTGAAGCGAAAGCTCCACGGCCTGTCCGTTTATACGGTGTTCGAATTACATCGAGTGATAGGTCGGCAGGGCAAAACGCTGCTGACTTTGCAGCATGCCGATCTGCGGCAGCTCGCTGGCTTGTTCCGCCAGATCACGACGGATCGCGCTGATTGCCCACGACAGTTGGTCGCCGGCATGCAGTTGCTGATAGGTCAGCGCACGTTTGAACACTTTGCCGTCGGCACTCTTCAGCGTCAGCAGAATCCCGCCATCGGGACGTGGCGCAGTGGTGACATTGAAGTTGGAGAACAGGGAGGTAAATTTTTCTTGGATCAGGCTCATGTCTTTCAGCTCCGTATGCACTTGAATGGCAAGCATGCGTAGGGAGTTGCAGCGATTGTGCCAGTATTTATTTTTTTAAAAATCGTTATAAATCAATAGCTTATAAAATTGTCTAATTCCCATCGTCGTGCAATCTGCATGAATGGCCATCGTGCATCCTGCATTTTGCGGGATCGCTGTCGATCCGATGGAACCATTCCGGCGGGCCGCAATCCCGCTTCGCCTTGTAGCGCTGGCGGATACAAAACATTGCAAAAACCGCGTGTACAGCCCGCGAAGCCCTGACGTATTTTCGGCCTCGACCCTCGCTCGAGAAGCGCTGGTTGCCTCACCCGATTGCCCGACAATAAAAATCCGGCCTGCACGTCAAGGTCGAACGGGAGCTGCCATGCGCCACGCGCCGAGCGACACGATTACCTGGGGCATGATGCTCCGCAAACTGCCGATGATTGCCAAAGCCATCCCTCGGGTGGTGAAAGGCATGAAGGTGGCCAACGTCAAGGATCCGACCCAAACCTGTGGCCTGGGCTGGACATTCGAGCAAGCGACCCTGCGCAATCCCGAAGGCCCCGCGCTGCTGTCGGGCGAGGTGGTGCTGAGTTATTCACAGGTCAACCAGTGGGCCAACCGCATCGCCCATTATTTGATCGGGCAGGGCATCGGCAAGGGCGATGTGGTGGCGGTGTTCATCGAGAACCGCCCGGAACTGCTGGTGACGATTCTGGCCCTGGCCAAAGTCGGTGCGGTCAGCGCGCTGCTCAATACCTCGCAGACCCGCGATACGCTGATCCACAGCATCAATCTGGTGACACCGGCGGCGATTGTCGTCGGTGAAGAATTGCTGCCGGCATTTGCGGCGGTACGCGAGGAAGTAGCGATCTCGGCAGCGCGCGCATGGTTCGTCGCCGATCAGGATACCTTCAGCCATCCGGGCATCGCGCCCGAGGGTTATATCAACCTGATCAGCGCCAGTGCCGATGCCTCTGGCGACAACCCGGCTAGTAGCCGGCAGATTTTCTTCGACGATCCCTGTTTTTATATCTACACCTCCGGCACCACCGGTTTGCCCAAGGCCGGGGTGTTCAAGCACGGACGCTGGATGCGCAGTTCGGCGAGCTTCGGCATGATCGCCCTCGACATGCGCCCGAACGACATCGTCTATTGCACCTTGCCGCTGTACCACGCCACCGGGCTTTGCGTGTGCTGGGGTTCGGCGGTCAATGGCGCGTCGGGTTTCGCCATTCGCCGCAAGTTCAGCGCCCGGCAGTTCTGGAGCGATGTGCGCCGCTACCGCGCAACCACCATCGGTTACGTCGGCGAGTTGTGCCGGTATCTGGTGGATCAGCCGCTCAGCGCCGACGACAGTCGTCACGACGTGCGCAAGATGATCGGCAACGGCCTGCGACCCGGTGCGTGGGCCGAGTTCAAGACCCGCTTCGGCGTGGATCACATCTGTGAGCTTTACGCCGCCAGCGACGGCAATATCGGCTTCACCAACATCCTCAATTTCGAAAACACCATCGGTTTCTCGCTGATGGCCTGGGAACTGGTGGCCTACGACCAGGACAGCGGCGAACCGATTCGCGGCGATGATGGATTCATGCGCAAGGTCGGCCGGGGCGAGCGGGGCCTGCTGCTGGCGCGGATCGATGAAAAGGCGCCGCTGGACGGCTACACCGATCCGCAGAAAACCGCCAAGGTCGTGTTGCAGGACGTGTTCAACAAGGGCGATCGCTTTTTCAACACCGGCGATCTGCTGCGCAACATCGGATTCGGTCATGCGCAGTTTGTCGACCGCCTCGGCGACACCTACCGCTGGAAGGGCGAGAACGTCTCGACCACCGAGGTCGAGAATCTGCTGCTCCAGCATCCGCATATTTCCGAAGCGGTGGCCTATGGCGTGGAAATCCCCAACACCAATGGCCGCGCCGGGATGGCGGCGATCACCCCGGCCGAGTCTTTGGCGACCCTGGATTTCGCCGAGCTGCTGGCTTTCGCCCGCCAGCGCATGCCGGCCTACGCGGTGCCGCTGTTCTTGCGGGTCAAGGTGAAAATGGAAACCACCGGCACCTTCAAATACCAGAAAACCCGCCTGAAAAACGAAGGCTTCGACCCCGGCCAGACGGGGGATGATCCGATTTACGCCTGGCTGCCGGGGACTGAAACCTACGTGCAGGTCACGGATGAAATCCTTGCGGACATCCGGGCAGGCAAGTACCGCTATTGATATTGGCTATCGGCGGTCTTGGAAAAAAGGGGATGACAGCTATCGCCGCGCTCGGGAAACTATCGGCTTTCCGATAGACCGAAAGTGGAGTTGCCCCATGTCCGACCAAAGCCGCCAGATGACCCCAGAAGAAGCTGCCGAATTCACCGAGCAGGTATTCAACAAGGCGCGCGAGGGCGATGCGGTGATGCTGGATCGCCTGATCACTGCCGGTCTGCCGGTGAACCTGACCAACAGCAAGGGCGACACCCTGCTGATGCTCGCCAGTTACTACGGGCATGTGGACGCGGTGCAAGTGTTGCTCAAGCACAAGGCTGACCCGGAACAACGCAACGGCAACGGCCAGAGCCCGATTGCCGGCGCCGCGTTCAAAGGTGATCTGGCGGTGGTCAAGGCGTTGGTGGCCGGTGGCGCGCAGATCGAAGGCGCCTCCTTCGACGGCCGCACGGCGCTGATGATGGCGGCGATGTTCAACCGCGTTGAAATCGTCGACTTCCTGATCGACCAGGGCGCCGACCCGAAAGCCAAGGATGCCAACGGCATCACCGCGCTGGACGCGGCCCGCACAATGGGCGCTGTCGACACTACTGCGCAGCTGGAAAAACTGCTGGGCTGAAGCCGCTGGCCGGAACCCGCTCTGTGGCGAAGGCGAGAATGCGCTATCCTTCGCGCCCTCAAAATTCCCTTCGCCACAGGATCCGCCCCCATGAAAGCCGCACTCGCCGAACTCATCAGCAAAATCAGCTCCGGCTGCATGGGCGAAGACGAGATCCTGAAGGTCGCTGACGAAGCGGCACAGGCCTACGCCGATGCCGACGCTTTTCTGACCGCCAACCCGGACATCAACTACGACGACACTTTCCCGATTCCGCTGGGCGAGTGGGTCGTGGTCGGCAGCCTGCCAGAGACCGTGCTGTTCCAGGCCGACACCTACGCCGACCTGTTCGCGCAGATCGTTGCCTCGTTCGGCCCGGGCGTCGACTTCAACCTCAAGCCCAAGCAACTGGCCAAGACCGAAGCGCTGACCGCGCTCAACCGCATCCAGGTGCAGATGAGCAGCCTGAACAAGGAAAACGGCGGTTACACCCTGATGAACTTCAGCCAGTTGCTCGATGACGAGCTGCAAGTGGTGCTGGTCTACGACAACGACGTGCCGCGCGTACTGGAACTGTGCGCCGAAGTCGGCATTGCCGCCGCGCCGTCGCTGGAAGCCCTGAAGGTCGCCGTTCACGTCTGAATGCAATAAAAGGGAACCCTGTGCGCGACCGTCTATCCTAAAAGTGCATGCCACTATTCTGGAGCGACACCATGGGTTCCACGTTCAACGGCCTGGTCGGCCTGATCATTCTTGCGCTCGACATCTGGGCGATCATCAATGTGCTGAAAAGCGGCGCCGAGACCGGGATGAAAATCCTCTGGGTGCTGCTCATCATCCTCCTGCCGGTGCTGGGCCTGATCATCTGGGCGATTGCCGGGCCGCGGGGCAATGTGCGGATCTGACCGTTCGCACCCTGATTGGGTCGGGCCGATGAACTGAGGTTCGACCTGTCATCTTCGGCAACGTAGAATGCGCGCCTTTCCCGGGCAATCGAACCTGACGATTGGCGCCCGCGCATTCATCGGAGCACTTCACCATGACCGTCACCAAGACCAGCGAATACCTGGAAACCCTCTACGAAGGCTACGGCCAGCGTTTTCGCATGGAAAAACTGCTGCACGAAGTGCGCACCGAACACCAGCACCTGGTGATTTTCCAGAACCCGCGCATGGGCCGGGTGATGGCGCTGGACGGCGTGATCCAGACCACCGAAGCCGATGAATTCATCTACCACGAAATGCTCACCCACGTGCCGATCCTCGCCCACGGCACCGCCAAGCGAGTGCTGATCATCGGCGGCGGCGACGGCGGCATGCTGCGCGAAGTGACCAAGCACGCCAGCGTCGAGCACATCACCATGGTCGAGATCGACGGCACCGTGGTCGACATGTGTAAGGAGTTCCTGCCGAACCACTCCAAGGGCGCCTACGACGATCCACGCCTGAATCTGGTGATCGATGACGGCATGCGTTTCGTCGCGACCACCACTGAAAAGTTCGACGTGATCATTTCCGACTCCACCGACCCGATCGGCCCGGGTGAAGTGCTGTTCTCGGAAAACTTCTACCAGGCCTGCCACCGCTGCCTGAACGAGGGCGGCATCCTCGTGACCCAGAACGGCACGCCGTTCATGCAGATCGAAGAAGTGAAAACCACCGCCGGCCGCCTGCGCAGCCTGTTCCCGGACTGGCACTTCTATCAGGCGGCCGTGCCGACCTACATCGGTGGTTCGATGACCTTCGCCTGGGGCTCGACCAACCCGGCCTACCGCAAGCTGAGCCGCGAAGTATTGCAACAACGCTTCATCGGCAGCGGCATCGTCACCCGCTACTACAACCCGGAAATCCATATCGGCGCCTTCGCCTTGCCGCAATACGTGCTGCAAGCAGTGAACAAGCCAAGCAACGACTGATCGTTCGCGGGTCAGAAAAAGCCGAGGCCGGTGTGCGAAAACACGCCGGCCTCGGCTTTTTTCATGTTGCATCGGTGTAAACCTTTTGAACGATCAATCCTGACAAAAGTCGAGATAGGTGTAAGCCCATTTGCGGGTTTGATCGAGGAGGCTCCGATGTCAAAGTGGAAAGTCACTTTCGTGGACGATCATGGTGAAACGATCGACGAAGTCTTCGAGTGCGAGGAATGCCCCAGCCATGAACGGGCAGCCCGCCTCATCAAGGAACGACTCCTGCCAGTCGCCGCCGAGCTTGACCTGAACGATCTGGAAGGGCGCACCGCCGATGCCGGCGTGAAAAGCCTGAAAACCCAGAACAGCATCGAAATCCGCAGCATCACCCCAATCTGAATCTTCATTTTCTTCATGTACCAGGCCTTGGCAGCGGCTCTATCTTGGGGCTACTCTGCAAGCGAGATCAGCGAACGGATCGCTAAGGTCTGGTCTTGTCAGCTACATGCTTGTTTCCCGCCGGCAACGCGGTTGCCGTAAGCACCCGGGCCCGTTGGGTCAGTGCAGGGAATACGGAAAGTCTATCCATCTATGCGAGGGGGACGATTCATGAGCACAGCCTATCAAGAAGACATCAGCAGCAGCGTGCTGCGCCGCATGAAAGAAGGCGGTTTCGATTTTTCCCGATTCCATCCCATCGAGTTCTACGCCATTTTCCCGGACGAGGAGCGGGCGCGCAGGGCGGCAGGCAAGTTTCGCGGTGAATCCATCAATGCCCAGGTCAGTGCGCGCGACGACGGCGCCTGGTCTCTGGAATTGAGCAAGGTGATGTACGCAACCTACGACGACATTGGCGATTTCGAGCAGGGCTTTTCGGCGGTGGTCGAGCCCTTGGGCGGCATCATCGAAGGCTGGGGCGTGAAACAGGAGATCCGCAACCGGCACCGTTTGAACTGATCACTCTCGCAACACGTCGAGCTACGGCTGACCTTCGGGTCGGCCGTTGTCGTTTCTGCCGCCCCGAAAGCGCATGGCAAAACCCTGAAACAAGAAACCGGCGCAAAAAAAAGCCACCTGAAAAGGTGGCTGAAAGGGAAGACCGGAAGGAGAGGAAACCGGTCAGGGTTACGGCCGGGAGGGCTGCCGAGGCAAGCCGGATCAGTGGAGCTGCGTAATTCGTCGGCGACGTTTTTGCAGCGGATGCGCGGATTATCCGCAGCCGCCGGCGGGCAGTGAAATCAACTCTGACTATGCTGGTGATAGGCGACGGGACTGCGTCGCAATGAAGCGGGGGCGATCAGGTTGGGGCATTTGCCGCACAGGAATGGTGCGGTGCGTGTGGCGTGAATATCCAACCGATTGAAATCAAAGCGTTTATGCCGATGGCACGGGCCTTGCGAAGGCCTGTATGTCCGGGGTGACAAGGAGTACGGCATGATCCGCACCTATTTTGATGAAATGTACGATGCCGGCGGCCAGGTTCGCCCGCATTACCGGGAGTTTGCCCGCTGGCTGGCCGAAACGCCTGATGAACTGCTGGCCCAGCGGCGACGCGAGGCCGATCTGCTGTTCCATCGTGCCGGGATTACTTTCACGCTCTACGGGGACGAGCAAGGGACAGAACGCCTGATTCCCTTCGACACCATTCCGCGCAGCATCCCCGCCAGCGAGTGGCGGATCGTCGAGCGCGGCTGCATCCAGCGGGTCAAGGCGTTGAACATGTTCCTCGCCGACCTTTACCACGAGCAGCGCATCATCAAGGCCGGGATCATTCCTGCCGAGCAGGTGCTGGCCAACGAGCAATACCAGTTGGCAATGCAGGGGCTGGATCTGCACCGCGATATCTATTCGCACATCTCCGGCGTCGATCTGGTGCGCGACGGCGACGGCACGTATTACGTGCTCGAGGACAACCTGCGCACACCGAGCGGCGTGAGCTACATGCTCGAAGACCGCAAGATGATGATGCGCCTGTTCCCCGAACTGTTCGCGGCCCAGCGCATCGCCCCGATCGACCATTACCCGAACCTGCTGCTCGACACCCTGAAAAGCTCAAGCCCGATCGACGACCCGAGTGTGGTGGTGCTGACGCCGGGACGGTTCAACAGCGCGTTTTTCGAGCATGCGTTTCTCGCCCGGGAAATGGGCGTGGAGCTGGTGGAGGGCGCGGATCTGTTCGTGCGCGACGACAAGGTTTTCATGCGCACCACCGACGGCCCGAAAGCGGTGGACGTGATCTACCGTCGGCTCGACGACGCGTTCCTCGATCCGCTGGCGTTCCGCCCGGATTCGATGCTCGGCGTGCCGGGACTGCTGTCGTCGTATCGCTCGGGCAACGTGGTGCTGGCCAATGCGATCGGCACCGGCGTGGCGGACGACAAATCGGTGTACCCGTTCGTTACCGAGATGATCCGTTTCTACCTCGACGAAGAGCCGATCCTGAAGAACGTGCCGACCTGGCAATGCCGCAATCCGTCTGAACTTTCCCATGTCCTGGCCAATCTTCCGGATCTGGTGGTCAAGGAAACCCAGGGCTCCGGCGGTTACGGAATGCTCGTGGGGCCGGCGGCGACGACCGCGGAAATCGATGCGTTCCGCGAGCGGATCAAGGCCAAGCCCCACGCGTACATCGCGCAACCGACGCTGTCGCTGTCGACCTGTCCGACCTTTGTCGAAAACGGCATTGCGCCGCGCCATATCGACCTGCGCCCGTTCGTATTGTCCGGTCGCGAAACCCGGGTCGTGCCCGGCGGTTTGACCCGTGTGGCCCTGCGTGAAGGCTCTCTGGTGGTGAATTCATCCCAGGGCGGCGGAACCAAGGACACCTGGGTGGTCGAGGATTGAAGGAAGCCTGCCATGTTAAGTAGAACTGCCTCGGATCTGTACTGGATGTCGCGTTACCTGGAGCGGGCGGAAAACCTCGCACGGATGCTCGATGTCAGCTATTCGCTGTCGCTGATGCCGCAGGACGGCCGTGGCGACGGTCTGCACGAACTGGCGATGCCGCTGTTGATCACCGGCACGCTGGACGATTACCTGGAACGTCACGGCGAGCTGCATGCCGAGCGCTTGCTGCATTTCTTCGCCCTCGACGCGGCGAATCCGGCGAGCATCTATAGCTGCCTCGGTGCGGCGCGGGCCAGCGCCCACGCGGTGCGCGGTCGGATCACCGCCGACATGTGGGAGAACATCAACGCCACCTGGCTGGAGATCCGCGGGATCGCCAATCAGGGCCTCAGCCGCTATGGCATGAGCCGTTTCTGCGAGTGGATCAAGGAGCGTTCGCACCTGTTTCGGGGCGCGTCCTACGGCACCATCATGCGTAACGATGCGTTTCGTTTCATTCGCCTGGGCACCTTCATCGAACGCGCTGACAACACCTTGCGCCTGCTCGATGCTCGTTACGAGATGGCCGGCGATCAGGCCGAAGCGGTCAGCGACGGCACCGCTCACGCCTATTACCAGTGGAGTGCGCTGTTGCGGGCGCTGTCATCGTTCGAGGCCTACACCGAGATCTATCGCGATGCGCCCGGCGCCCGGCATGTGGCCGAGCTGCTGTTGCTGCGCGCCGACGTGCCGCGTTCGCTGCGGGCCTGCACCGAAGAGATCGACCAGATTCTCGCGCAATTGCCGGGGGCTAACGGTCGTCCTGCGCAACGACTGGCGGCGGAAATGGACGCGCGTCTGCGCTACACCGGCATTCAAGAAATTCTCGAGGAAGGGCTGCACGCCTGGCTCACCGAATTCATCCCGCTGGTGCGCCAGCTGGGCAACGCCATTCACAGTTCCTACCTGGAGGCCGCATGAGACTTTCCATCAGCCACGAGACCACCTATCACTACGAAGATCAGGTGCGCGCGAGCATCCAGTACCTGCGCCTGACACCCCACGACAGCGAGCGTCAGCACGTGCTGAGCTGGCAACTCGATCTGCCGCGCCCGGTGCGTGCCCAGCTCGACCCGTTCGGCAACATCCTGCATGTGCTGACTATGGACGAGCCCCACGAAGCGATCATCATCGGCGCCCGGGGGCAGGTCGATATCGACGAGTTGCGCGAGGCGGAGCACGAGAGTCAGTCGGCGCTGCCGTTCCTGCGTTTCACCCGGCTGACCGAGGCTGACGAGGCATTGCGGGCGTTTGCCGAGATGTCCTGCAAACAGCGTCGGGACCGCAATGCACTGATCGATCTGATGCATGGTTTGAACCAGCACATGACCTACAAGCCGGGCGCCACCGAAGTCGACACCAGCGCCGCCGAAGCGTTTGCCGGCCGGGCGGGTGTTTGCCAGGATCACGCCCACGCGTTTCTGGCCTGCGCGCGCAGCCTCGGTGTGCCTTCGCGGTATGTGTCGGGTTATCTGTACAGCGAGGATTGCGAGCATCTGGCCAGTCATGCCTGGGCCGAAGCCTGGATCGATGACGCCTGGTACAGCTTTGACGTGACCAATGAACTGGCGCGGCCGGAGCGGCACCTGAAACTGGCGGTGGGTCTGGATTATCTGGATGCCTGCCCGGTGCGCGGGATGCGCCGGGGCGGCGGCTCAGAGCAGATGCACGCGAAAGTGCTGGTGTCGCCGACACCAGCGCCAATCATCTCGGTGCAGCAGCAGTAAACGGCGTAGTTGGCTTACTTGGCGGGCGCAACCTTGCGCCCGGCCATGTGCTGCAAATACCCGATCAGCTTCTGCAGATCCGCATCCGGCAACACTTCGGCGGAAAACCCCGGCATCTTCGCCTGCGGCCACTGACGCAGACTCTGCGGATCGCGGATATAGCGCTTGAGGAAGTCCGCGCCGAAGTACTCGGTCGGGTTGTAGGGAATATTCAGGTCCGGACCGAACTGCGCATCGCCCGCGCCATTCAGGCGATGGCACGCCAGACAGTTCTTCTGGAACAGCGCAAACCCCTGATTCACCGGGTCATCGGCCTTCAACGCAGGATCCGGCAACAGGGCAGGGAAGCGCTCGGCCACCGGCGCCATGCGCTTGATGCTCGCCACTTCGAACGGCCATTGTTCCGGGCTGATATTGCCGGCTTGCGGATCGGTCCACACCAGATAAAACGGCCCGGCGCTGTGCTTGCCTTCCGACAGCGGCGGCCAGGGCTGCGCCGGATCTTCGATGGCGAGCCAGGCGCGTGAACCCTTGTTGTTCAGTAGCGGCGCGGCGGACAGCTCTGCGGCAAAACCGTCCAGCGCTACGGCTTGCAGATGATCGTCCGGTTTGATGCCGGTCAGCAGCGCGGCCATCGGCACGGCGCGATAAGTCATGTCCTTCTTGTAGGACACATCATTCTTGATCGTGAGAGTTTGTACCTGAGGATGCTTGAGCAACTCCTCGGTCTGCCAGGTGCGGCTGTTCGCGCCCAGCTCCAGGTTCAGCTGCGCGGCAGACAGGGGCATGCTCAGCAGCATGGCCCCGAACAGAATGAGCGTTTTCAAGTGATCGCCGTCCGTGTCGTGGAAGTGCGCAAAGGTTGGCACAGCCACGCTGGCCCGGGTAGCGGGCCAGTCACATTTTCAGTGGCGATGAACAATACCTGCCGCTTGAATCAGCCGATGACCTTGGTCAGGTTCGGCAGAATCAACAACAGCGTCGTGGCGAAAAGAATGAGCCCTGCTTGCCGTACTTTCGGTTGTTTGAACATGGCTTGACCGCCTTTTTTGTTATTTCCTGATGCCTGCCTGCATATCCATGACGGCAAGCGCTGCACTTCCTGTAGCGAACGCCTGTCTCGGCAAAACCCGACGACAACGACGTACATCTTCACCTTAGGGCCCGCGTCACGCTTGGCTTAGATCCATTTCGTATGTATTTGCTACCTGTCGCGATTAAAAAGGCATGAGGCCCATTGCCAGCTTCTTTGCCGCCCGTTTGCTAGACAGCTCGCGCACCTGAACCGGTTAACCAAGACACGGATGACCGTCCGTCTGAGCGTGCGCGTCAACGTCATTGAGCGCTGTGGTCATTGAATCCTTGGCCTGCGAAGACAACAGTGACAGCACGAATTTCACTCACCGCACAGGTTCGAGGACGTCATGACCCAAGCTTTGATTTTCGACGCGTTACGCACGCCCCGTGGCAAGGGCAAGGCCGACGGATCGCTGCACAGCGTCAAGCCGGTGAACCTGGTGGCCGGGCTGCTGACCGCTTTGCAAGCGCGCACCGTGCTGGACACCAGCCAGGTCGATGACGTGGTGCTCGGTTGCGTCACGCCGATTGGCGATCAGGGCTCCGACATCGCCAAGACCGCCGTGCAGGTGGCCGATTGGGACGTCAGCGTCGCGGGCGTGCAGATCAACCGCTTCTGCGCCTCGGGGCTGGAAGCGGTGAACCTGGGGGCGATGAAAGTGCGCTCCGGGTTCGAAGACCTGGTGGTGGTTGGTGGCGTCGAATCCATGTCCCGCGTGCCGATGGGCAGCGACGGCGGCGCCTGGGCGCTGGACCCGCAGACCAACCTGCACAGCCACTTCACGCCGCAAGGCGTCGGCGCCGACCTGATCGCCACCCTTGAAGGCTTCAGCCGGCAGGATGTCGATACCTACGCGCTGCACTCACAGCAGAAAGCCGCGCGTGCCCGGGCCGACGGTTCGTTCAACAAGTCGCTGGTGCCGGTGCAGGATCAGAACGGCATCATCCTGCTCGATCACGATGAGTTCATTCGCGCCGAGTCGACCCTTGAAGGTCTGGGCAAACTCAAGCCGAGCTTCGAGATGATCGGCCAGATGGGCTTCGACGCCACGGCACTGCGGGTCTACAGCCATGTCGAGCGCATCAATCATGTGCACACGCCGGGCAACAGCTCGGGGATCGTCGACGGCGCGGCGCTGATGTTGATCGGCTCGGAAGCGAAGGGGCGTGCGCTGGGCCTGCAACCCCGGGCGCGGATTGTCGCCACGGCGGTCACCAGCACTGACCCGACCATCATGCTCACCGGCCCGGCGCCGGCCACTCGCAAGGCGCTGGCCAAGGCCGGGCTGCGGGTGGAAGACATCGACCTGTTCGAGGTCAACGAGGCGTTCGCCTCGGTGGTGCTGAAATTCATCAAGGACATGGCCGTCGACCCGGACAAGGTCAACGTCAATGGCGGCTCGATCGCCATGGGCCACCCGCTGGGCGCCACCGGTTGCGCGATTCTCGGCACCTTGCTCGATGAACTGGAAGCCCGGCGCCTGCGCTACGGCCTCGCGACGCTGTGCGTCGGCGGCGGCATGGGCATCGCCACCATCATCGAACGCCTCTGACCCCAAGGAATCCTGTCATGACCCAAGCCATTCGTTACGAAAAAGGCCAGGACGGCATCGTCCTCCTGACCATCGACATGCCGGGCCAGAGCGCCAACACCATGAACGCGGTGTACCGCGAAGCCATGGCCGAAAGCGTCGCCCGTTTGCAGGCGGAAAAAGATGACATCGCCGGGGTGATCATCACCTCGGCCAAGAAAACCTTCTTCGCCGGCGGCGACCTGAATGAACTGATCAAGGTCGGCAAGCCCGAAGCCAAGGCTTTCTACGACATGGTGCTGACCCTCAAGGGCCAGTTGCGCACCCTGGAAACCCTCGGCAAACCGGTGGTGGCGGCGATCAACGGCGCGGCGCTCGGCGGTGGCTGGGAAATCTGCCTGGCCTGCCACCACCGCGTGGCGCTGGACGATGCGTCGGTGCAACTCGGTTTGCCGGAAGTGACCCTCGGCCTGTTGCCGGGCGGCGGTGGCGTGGTGCGCATGGTGCGCATGCTTGGCATCGAAAAGGCTTTGCCGTATCTGCTTGAAGGCAAGAAAGTCCGTCCGCAGCAGGCGTTGCAGGCCGGATTGATCGATGAGCTGGCGGCGGATCGCGATGAGCTGCTGGCCAAGGCCCGGGCCTGGATTCTGGCCAATCCTGCGGCCGTGCAGCGTTGGGATGTGAAGGGTTATCAGATTCCCGGCGGCACGCCATCCAATCCGAAAGTCGCGCAGATGCTGGCGATTGCGCCGTCGATCCTGCGCACCAAAACCCAGGGTACGTTGCCGGCACCGGAGAAAATTCTGTGTGCGGCTGTGGAAGGCGCGCAGGTGGATTTCGACACGGCGCACCTGATCGAAACCCGCTATTTCACCGAACTGACCACCGGCCAGATCTCGAAAAACCTGATCGGCACGTTCTGGTTCCAGCTCAATGAAATCAATGCCGGCGGTTCGCGGCCGCAGGGTTTTGCGCCTTATGTGACGAAACGCGTGGGCGTGCTCGGCGCGGGCATGATGGGCGCCGGGATCGCTTATGTCAGCGCCTCGACCGGGATCGACGTGGTGCTCAAGGACATCAACCTTGCGGCTGCGGAAAAGGGCAAGGCGCATTCGGCGGCGCTGCTGGACAAGAAAGTTGCTCGCGGGCAAATGTCTGCGCAGCAGCGTGAAGCGGTGCTGGCGCGGATTCATCCGACCGAAAGCGATGACGATCTGGCAGGTTGCGATCTGATCATCGAGGCGGTGTTCGAGGATCGTCAACTCAAGGCCAAGGTCTCGGCAGCAGCGCAACAGGTGGTTGGCGCCGACGCGGTGATTGCTTCCAACACGTCGACCTTGCCCATCACTGGCCTGGCGACCGCAGTACCGGATCAAAGCAAGTTCATCGGCCTGCACTTCTTCAGCCCGGTGGAAAAGATGCCGCTGGTGGAAATCATCAAGGGCGCGCAAACCAGCGACGAAACCCTCGCACGCGGGTTCGATTTCGTACTGCAAATCAAGAAAACCCCGATAGTGGTCAACGACAGTCGCGGCTTCTTCACGTCGCGAGTATTCGGCACCTTTACCAATGAAGGCATTGCGATGCTCGGTGAGGGCGTCAGTGCGCCGATGATCGAGACCGAAGCGCGCAAGGCCGGCATGCCTGTCGGACCGCTGGCGATCTCTGACGAAGTTTCCCTCAGCCTGATGAGCCATATCCGTCAGCAAACGGCCAAAGACCTTCAAGCAGAAGGGAAACCGCTGATTGAGCACCCGGCGTTCGCCGTGATTGACTTGCTGCTCAACGAATACAAGCGGCCGGGCAAGGCAGCGGGAGGCGGTTTTTACGAGTACCCGGCGGGTGGGCAGAAACATCTTTGGCCCGAGCTGAAAAACCGTTTCGAGAAAGCCGACGGGCAGATTTCGCCGAAGGATGTGCGTGATCGACTGCTGTTCGTGCAGGCCATCGAAACCGTGCGTTGTGTGGAGGAGGGCGTGCTGACGTCGACGGCTGACGCCAACGTCGGCTCGATCTTCGGCATCGGTTTTGCGGCATGGACGGGCGGCGCGTTGCAGTTCATCAACCAATATGGCGTGAAGGACTTTGTCGCCCGGGCGCAGTACCTGGCGGAGCAGTACGGTGAGCGTTTCGCACCGCCTGCGCTGCTGCTGGAAAAAGCTGCCAAGGGCGAGTCGTTCTAACGGGGTGGGGACGCATTTCGGGGCTTGCCTTGCCGGGTGGTTTCAAGGCAGGCTCTGGGGTGTGCATTATTCCCATCACGTGTCAGGTATTTTTTATGTCGCTACGCATCTGCATTCTGGAAACCGACATCCTGCGTCCGGAACTGGTCGATGAATATCAGGGTTACGGGCAGATGTTCCAGCGCCTGTTCTCGCAACAGCCGATCGCCGCCGAGTTCACGGTGTACAACGTGATGCAGGGTGATTATCCGAGTGATGACCTGACCTTTGATGCGTACCTGGTCACCGGCAGCAAGGCCGATTCGTTCGGTACCGACCCGTGGATCCAGACCCTCAAGCAATACCTGCTGAACCGCTATGAGCGCGGCGACAAACTGCTCGGCGTGTGTTTCGGCCATCAACTGCTGGCGCTGTTGCTGGGCGGTAAGAGCGAGCGTGCTACTCAAGGCTGGGGTGTTGGCATCCACAACTACAAACTGGCGGCCAAGGCACCGTGGATGAGCCCGGTGCGCGAAGAGCTGACGCTGTTGATCAGCCACCAGGATCAGGTCACCGCGTTGCCGGAGAACGCCACGGTGATTGCATCGAGCGATTTCTGCCCGTTCGCCGCGTACCACATCAACGATCAGGTGCTGTGCTTCCAGGGGCATCCGGAATTCATTCACGACTACTCGCGGGCGCTGCTGGATCTGCGTCAGGAAGCGCTGGGCGAGCAGGTGTACAGCAAGGGCGTGGCCAGCCTGGAGCATCAGCACCACGGCACCACCGTTGCGGAATGGATGATGCGTTTCGTGGCGCACAAGCCGACCGCTGCTTGAATCCAGGCGCCCCTGTGTTTTGCACGGGGGCGTTTTTTCTTATAGCCAGCCGGATTTCTTGAAGCTCGCCCACAGGCTCACGCAGCCGACCGTGATAAAACCCAGCACGCCGAAATAGCCGTAGTGCCAGCTCAGCTCCGGCATGTTCTGGAAATTCATCCCGTAAATCCCCGCTACCGCCGTCGGGAACGCCAGAATCGCCGCCCATGCAGCGAATTTGCGTTGCACCACGCTCTGTCGTGACGCTTCCAGCAGCACGCCGATTTCGATGGTCTGGCTGGCGATGTCGGCCAGAGTAGTCAGATCTTCCATCTGCCGGTTCACGTGAATCTGCACGTCGCGAAAGTACGGGCGCATGTTCTTGTCGATGAAGGGGAAGCTCAGCTTCTGCAGTTCCTCGCTGATTTCCACCATCGGCGCGGCGTAACGGCGCAGGCGCAGGACGTCGCGACGCAGGCCGTGCAGCTTCTGGATGTCGTATTCATTCAATGCGCTGCACAAAACGTTGCGTTCCAGTTCATCGATCTCGGCGTGGATCGCTTCGCCCACCGGCTGATAGTTTTCGATCACGAAATCCAGCAGCGCATACAGTACGAAATCTTCCCCGTGCTCCAGCAACAGCGGACGCGCCTCACAGCGTTGACGGACATGGGCGTAGGACGCCGAGTGGCCGTTGCGGGCGGTGATGATGTAGCCCTTGCCGGCGAAGATGTGGGTTTCGATGAACTGCAGAATCCCGTGCTCGCGCACCGGCGAGTAGGTGACGATAAACAGCGCGTCGCCGAAGGTTTCCAGCTTCGGGCGGCTGTGTTTTTCCAGGGCGTCCTCGATGGCCAGTTCGTGCAGGTTGAACTGGCGTTGCAGGTTGGAGAGTTCCTGGGCGTTCGGCTCTTCGAGGCCGATCCAGACGAAGTGGCCGGTCTTGGCGGCCCAGGCCGCGCCTTCGTCGAGGGAAATATTGGTGACTTTCTTACCGGCGCTGTAAACCGCAGCAGCAACAACTCGACCCATGGTGGTGATTCACTTCTTCTTGGCAGATGGCAGGGGAGACATGGCTTCAGCTTAGCCGTGTCGCTGCTTGAGAGTCAGTGAAATCTGCACAGTTCACCGGGCAAAAGAAAACCCGCACAGGGCGGGCTTCTTTTTCACGCGGCTTGCAGTTGCCGATCCATCGCATCGATGCATTCGCGCATCTGTTCGCGGCACTGGTTGATCAGCATGGGCATGTCATCCATGGTCAGGCCGGCGGTAGGAATTGCCGGCAGCGAGCGTATGAGGATTTTCCCGCTGTGCCAGCGATTCAGACGCATGTGCTTGATGTAGCTGCTGACACACACCGGAACGATCGGCACCCCGGCGGCGATGGCCATCTGGAACGCGCCTTTCTTGAATGGCAGCAGTTCCTCACCCAGGTTGCGCGTGCCTTCCGGGAACACCCAGATCGAGGTGTCTTTGTGCTGCAAGGTGTCGGTGGTGGTCAGCATCGACTGGCGCGCCTTGTGCGCGTTCCCACGATCGATCAACACATTGCCCGCCAGCCAGAACAACTGCCCGAACAGCGGCACCCACTTCAGGCTCTTTTTGCCGATGCACACCGTCCGACGCGGCACCACGTTGCCGAACACGAACAGGTCATAGTTGGACTGATGATTGGCGATGATCACGCAGCTGTCGGGTTTGTTCATCAACGGGCCCACGTCGGCCTTCACTCGCAGACGCAAAATGCACATCGCTGGCAGTGCATAGAGACGGGCGCACAGGCGACTGTTGTCCGGATTGAACGGGCGGCACAGGCCGAGGATCACTCCGAGGATCCCCGCCAGAATAAAGTGCAGGCCCATCAATAACATACGAAACACAAACAGCATTTTCAGGCCCATCGGGACAAAAGGTGGCGCAGTGTACGGATGTGCACTGTTTTCGGCAATTGCCGCTATAGAGTCCGGAGATGGGCGATGTTTAAGCGCATGTTTCCGACTTGTTGGTCAGAGGCGTCCTAGAGCTGCTGCGGAGTTTTCAACGGGGCGTGCAAGAAAAAGCCCGACACGACGGTCGGGCTTTTCTGTATCGGTATGAGCCGGGTGTCAGCCCAGGTGTTCCTGATCCTGGATGATGGCGTTGTCCAGGGTTTCCAGCAGCGCCTTGCGCACTTTCAGCTTGGTGTTCTTGTGTGCGGTCATGTTGATCTTCTTCAACTGACGCGCGGCGGCAAGGGCGGCGCCTTGCAGTTCTTCGGCCGCAACCACTTTATCGAGGAAGCCGGCATCCACCGCGCTTTGCGGATCAAACATCTCGCCGTTGATCACCGAGCGATGGAAGGCCGAACGACGCAGACGATCACGAGCCAGCTCGATGCCGGCGTGGTGCATGGTCATGCCGATCTGCACTTCGTTCAGACCAATGCTGAACGGGCCGTCGACACCGATCCGGTAATCGGCGGACAACAGAATGAATGCGCCTTTGGCCACGGCATGACCCGGGCAAGCAACAATCACCGGGAACGGGTGCGACAACAGGCGGCGGGCCAGGGTCGAACCCGCAGTCACCAGGGACACGGCTTCTTTAGGGCCGGCGGTCATCACTTTCAGGTCATAGCCGCCAGAGAGAATGCCCGGCTGACCGGTGATGATCACAATGGCGCGATCCGCCACCGCCTGATCCAGCGCCGCGTTGAAGGCCGCGATCACGTCCGGGGAAATGGCGTTGACCTTGCCGTTGCTCAGGGTCAGGGTCGCGATACCGTCTTCGAGGTGGTAGGCAATCAGGTCGCTCATGGCGCAATTCCTTATAAGAAAGATGGGCAGACGTTACCCACCGTCGCCGGTCAGGTAAAGCACTGTGACTGACCCGCCAGTCACCGTTTACCGGCCGATGCGCTGCAACACGCCCCGCACCTGACGCCTGCGCACCTATATAGAAGGGCCGCGCCCACCCAAGATTGGCCGGATTGCCATGGCCGCTAGAAGGTGGAAGCGACTTTTTCTCTTAACCGCATGAAAATTCTGAAAAAAAGTTTGCCATCAGAAAAGCTTTCGACTACATTAGCGCGCCTCGACAGACAGAACATGTTTGAAGAGATACGGTGAAGTGTCCGAGTGGCTTAAGGAGCACGCCTGGAAAGTGTGTATACAGGAAACTGTATCGAGAGTTCGAATCTCTCCTTCACCGCCAAATTCGATGTAAACAAAACCCCTGGTTTCGAAAGAAGCCAGGGGTTTTGTGCATTCTGGCGTCCGGATTTTTTTGGTCACAGAGATCGGTTCGGCTTCCCTTTGCCAGGGCATTACAATCGCGGCTTTATCCGGCAAGTAAAAGGACGACCTCCATGATCATTTCCACCACCCACTCCATCGAAGGCCGGCAGATTACGGCGTATCTGGACATCGTCAGTGCCGAGTCGGTGCAGGGCGTGAATGTGATTCGCGATATGTTCGCGGGCATGCGGGACTTTTTCGGCGGGCGTTCGCAGACGCTGGAGCGGGCGTTGAAGGAGGCGCGGGTTCAGGCGACTGACGAGATCAGGGAGCGGGCGCGGGCCTTGCAGGCGGATGCGGTGGTCGGGGTGGATTTCGAGATCAGCATGCCGGCAGGGAAGGGTGGCATGGTTGTGGTGTTTGCGACCGGTACGGCGGTCAAGTTGCGCTGAGTATTGGTTTGTGCTTGTGAGCCCATTCAACGGAATGGGCTCGTTGCTGACAATCAGCCCTGCGGTTTGAGCAGGATGGTGCCTTTCGAGTCGTAGGTCAGTGGGGTGTCGATCGCGACGAGAGGCGGGGTATCGCCTGGTTGAACTGGCTGGGCAGGGTCCGGGTGGTAGATGACGCCAGGCTGCAACGGACTCGGTCCGGTCGGCTGCTTGATGACGATTTCACCCGAAGCGATCTTTTCCTTGAGTTTCTCCGCCCCGGCTTTGCCGGCGGCGATCTGTTCGTCCGTGAGCTTTACAACAGGCAGTGTCGGGAATCCTTTGATTTCCATGTTCTCTCCTTGAGATTCATTGCGTAGGAAAAAGGGCAGCGGCCGGTCGCAGCAAATCTTTAGCCGCGTGGGACCAACGGTTCCTCAATGTGTTTAATTTCCGTAGGCCATTCGTCGGGCTTCGGGCGATCTGAATCACAAGTCCAGGAATGACCGGCTAGTCTCAAAAGCCTTGGAGGTCGATATTTTTTCAGGCAAAAGGGTTTGCCGGTGTCGGCCCGCATTTGAAAAGGGGTGAAGAGATGACTGATCCGTACATCGAAGACGACGGGGCTGAATTTCCATTCAACAATTGCGTGCGCTGTGGCCAGACGGAGTATCAGGCCGGGTTTGGCGAGGATCCGGTGCAGACCGGCAAGATCAAGTCCACGGCGCCCAAGGGGCCTAAGGCGAAGTTTTTGCCCAAGGTGACGACACGTTCCAGGAAGTAATCGGATGCCACATAGCCCCGCCATTGAGCGGGGTTTTTGTTTCTTTTTTTGAGAAATGACCTACGGAAATTGCAGTTAGTCTGGTTTCTTTCACAAACTTTTCACACCCGGCTGAGTAGGGTGAAGCCATCCGTTAGAAAGCAAGTCTCCAGCCCGTCTCCCCAGCGGGCTTTTTTTTGTCCGTCATAAAACCTTTTCCGTATTCGCTGTCCAATCGGCGCCAAGTGCGCTGCAACGCTGGACATTGCCGCGGCAACAGCATTCAATCTGCGCCCTTTTTTATTCCTTCTGTTGAGGTTTTTCGTCATGCGTTTAACTCTGCCTGCTCTGGTTCTGGGGCTTCTGGTTGCTCAAGGTGCAATGGCTGGCGACGGTACCGCCGCACTGGGCGGCGGCCTGGGCGGTGCGCTGGGTAACGTGGTTGGCCAGAAAATGGGCGGCAGCACCGGTGCAGCGATTGGTGCTGGTGTAGCTGGCGCGGCCGGCAGCGCATTGGCTGCCAAGAAAGGTGCTCGTACCAAAGCGGCCATCGGCGGCGGCGTCGGCGCGGCAGGTGGTTCGGTGATCGGTAACAGCCTGGGCGGCAGGACTGGCGCCACCATCGGTGCTGGCCTGGGCGGCGCAGCCGGTGGCGCAGTGGGCAGCAATCTGTCCAAGGGTCACAAGCGTCACTGATTGCCAACGCGTGACTGAAAAGGCCCGGCTTTATGCCGGGCCTTTTCGTTGCTGAACGTTTTTCCCGGATACGCCTCCAATGCCACATAGCCCCCTCCGCGGGCGTACCGTCCCGACTCGGGACCTGTGAGGTCTGTATGCGATTGACATTATCCGCATTGGTTTTGGGATTGTTCGTGGCCCAAGGCGCCATGGCCGCCGGTGATGGCACGGCCGCCGTGGGTGGTGGACTGGGTGGCGCGCTGGGCAATGTGGTCGGCGGTCAACTCGGCGGCAGCACCGGTGCTGCGGTGGGCGCTGGTGTTGGTGGTGCAGCCGGCAGTGCCGTCGGAGCGAACAAACGCAACCGCACGGAAGCTGCCATTGGCGGCGGCCTCGGTGCCGCTGGCGGTTCAGTGATCGGCAACAGCCTCGGCGGCTCCACCGGTTCGACCATCGGCGCAGGGTTGGGCGGCGCGGCGGGTGGCGCGGTCGGCAACAACCTGGGTGACGATGGCGGCAAATCGCACTCCGGGGGCGGCCACAAGCACAAGCACAAACACAAGAACCGTCATCGTTGAGTGACCGGTTCTACGCAAACCCGGCTTTATGCCGGGTTTTTTACGCCTGCGCGTCATGCGCAGGAACGAATGGCGACCATACTTTTCGAACGTCCTATACGAATGCCATTGACGAGGTGCGCCATGACTCCCGAAACCGAAGGCAAGGAAGAAAAAGGCCCGAGCGGATTGCCGTTTATCAATGATCCGGGGAATGAAGATCCGGGGTCGTTGATGGATGATGCGACGGTTCCGCTTTTGGAGGGTGAGGAGGAGCTTGAGTATGAGGATTTTGATGATGATGAGTGATGGGGTGCATGCATCAATTCTCCTGCATTAATTTTCGTCTGTTGTTCGTTTAGATTTTGGTAATCGACTTGGGCACTCTGATCTGAAACTAAATAAAGTAATTGCACATATCTCTTGATAACAAATAGTAAGTCTTGCAAGTAAAAGCTATCGCGATGGAGGTTCGAATGTCAGGTCTTAAGATTATTCATCATGTTTCATGGAATGGAATGCTGGACAGATAAACCGTAGGTTCGCGAAGGCTTATAAAAGCTGTCGTGAAGTATATCGATGAGTCGTCAGAAATGGCCGAAACTCTAAATCGTGAACCAGTATTTTTGATGGTTAATCTCAGGTTTTTGTTTGTAGGTAGATTGTGTAATGCCAAATCCTCTATTTCGCTGCATGTTATTCCTATGCGGCAAGCGTTAAATCCCATTTTTTCCCATTTTTTCGGAGGGGTGTCCGGGATTTCAGGTATGTCGAAACCTAAGGTGACGGTCGAGTAATTGTTGTCGATATTTAAGATAAAAAGTTTTATCTCTCCGATGGCTATTGGGGAGCTGAAAATCATGTTGAAAAAAGTGCTTTCTGCTATATCGGTCCAGTGCTTCATGGTTATTTCCTGAAAGGATAGTGCTCGTCTGTATTTTTGACTTTTCCAGTTCTTGGGTTGGCTGCGGGACGTATGTTGAAGTGTGGTCCTTGATCTCCAATTTTCCTAGCGTCGCCGAATTTATGTCCAGCAGAGTGATCTTGCAATATTAGCTTGAAACCATCCTGTCGAGTGTACATGTACTGTCTAGTTCTAATGGGTATGCCGGAGTCGTTCAAGATGCTTTTGCCGTTTATATCGGTCATGTTGATGTAAATAAACTGACCTGGTTTGCCACTGACCTCGTCAAACTGTACGTCTGGCTGTTGACCTTTCGGAATCCCTGCATCAGCTTTTGCCTGTCTGAAAGCGCCGCGTCTGGAAACATCCGGAAGCTCAACCTCACCGAAATCTGAACAAGCAACTGATTTTCCATTTTTGGGCGGACAGTTGGACGTCAACCCCAACGGATCCACCCACCCCGTCGGATTCGGCACATACCGGTACTGATTCAACCCACCCGCCAACTTCACCGGATCCGGTGTCAGATACCGTCCCACGTCCGGGTCGTAATACCGGTGCCGGTTGTAATGCAGCCCGCTTTCGTCATCGAAATACTGCCCCTGAAACCGCAGCGGCTGGTTCAGGTAGTCCTCGGTCGCCAGTTCCAGCGAGGTGACCTTGCCGTAGGCGCTGTATTTGGCTGACCAGACGATGTCGCCGCTGTAATCGGTCAACTCTTGCGGGGTGCCGAGGTGGTCGAGTTGGTAGTAGAACGGGCAGGCGCGTTTCGGGCCTTTGCCGTCGAGCATCGCCAATGGGCGGAAGGTGCCGGGTTCGTAGATGAAGCTGCGGTGCTGGGTCGGGCTGCTTTCGGCGATCAGGTGGTCGCCTTGCCAGAAGAACTCGGTGGTCTGGCCGTCGACGGTCTTGCGGATGCGGCGGCCGAAGGCGTCGTATTGGTAGGTGGCGCTGGTGCCGTCGGGGCGCGTGAGGCCGATCAGGCGGTGCTGGCTGTCGTAGCGGTATTCGGTGACGAGGGTTTGCGCGCGGCCGCGGCGTTCGCGGATCAGGTTGCCGAAGGCGTCGTAGTCGTAGTGACGGTCGCCCTGCATCAACAGGCGGTTGCCTTTGATCTGTGTCGGGCCGGGGCGGTCCTGCATCAGCAGGTTGCCGGCCGGGTCGTGGGCGAAGTTTTCCGGCACATCGTCGCGGGTGTGGCGCACGCGGATCAGCCGGTCGAGGGCGTCGTACGTGTAGCTGCGCTGGCCGTGGCGGGTGTCGGCGATGTGTTCGAGGTTGCCGTTGGCGCTGTAGGCAAAGTCGCGGCGGTACAGCCCGCTGCGTTGATGGCCTACGGCGTGGGCGCTTAACCGGCCCTGTTCGTCGTAGGTGTATTCGCTGAGCAGCAGGCCTTGCTGGCGCTGCTGTTCGCGGCCGTTCTGGTAGACATGGCGGGTGAGCAAGGCGCCGTTGAGGTCGATTGCGGTGAGCGCGCCGCCCTTGGCGTAGTGGTAGTCGAGCTTGCTGTTGTCCGGCAGGCGCAGGCGGGTCAGTTGGCCGCAGGCATCGTAGGTGTAACGCAAGGTGCCCCAGCCCTGATGCTCGCGCACCAGCCGGTCCTGCAGGTCGTATTCGAAGGCCAGCGGGTGATCCTGGCCATCATCGACGCCGATCAAACGACCGAGGCGGTCATAGCGGTAGCTGACCTCGACCCCGTCGGGCAGGGTTTTGAGCAGCAGACGCCCAGCAGCATCACGTTGATAGCCGGTGACTAGCGTGGTGCCGTCGTCGCCGTACTCGGTCTTTTCCAGCAGGTGGCCGTTGCGGTCGTAGGCGTAGGCGGTGCGCCGACCATCGAAACCGGTTTCCTGTCGGATCAGTCCGGTGGGCGTGTAGTCCAGAAGGTACTTTTCGCCGGACTCGTTCTCGATTTCCGTCAGCAGCAGCTGCGCATGGTCGTAGCGGTACTGGACTCGTGTACCGTCCGGATTGATCCGCCGGCTGACCAGGTGCAGGTCGTCGTCATACTCGTAACGGGTGATCCGCCCCAGTTCGTCGCGTTCGGCGGTGATCTGGCCGTAGGCGCTGTAACTGAAGGCTCGAGTGGCGCCATTCGGCGAGGTGGTCTGGATCACCCGGCCAACGGCGTCCCACGCATGACGAGTGACCGCGCCATGTTCGTCCTGCGCCGTAATCCGCCGTCCCAAAGCATCGTAGGAAAACTTCCGAACCCCGCCGTCCGGCAAGCTTTCCTCGACCAACTGGCCGAGGTCGTTCCACACGAATACATGCCGGCCGGAATCCGGATAACGGATCGACAGCAACCGCCCCTGCGCGTCGTAGTGGTAATGGGTGACATGGCCGTCCGGATCGACCGCTTCGGTGATGTCACCCTGGGCATTGCGCCGGTAGGTCCACACCGCATCGCCACGCGAACGGCTGTGCAGGAAACCATTGCGGTACTCGTAGGACGTCGGCGCATCGTCCGGCGGAATCAGCGCGATCAGCCGTCCGGCAGCGTCGTAGCGGTACTCGGTAACCGCCCCCAGCGCATCCTGCTCAGCGACCAGCCGGCCCGCCGGATCGTAGGCCTTGAGCTGTTCACCACCATCGGCGGCGACCTGACGCACCAGCCGCGCCGTGTCGTCGTGGACATAAACCTCTTCGCGACCGTCGACGTACTGCACGGTGACGCGGCCGGCGTCATCCCAGACGTAACGCGTATCCATCTGCGAAAACGACGCCCAGTGCCGCACGCAACGCGCCGCCTTGCCGGAACGCTCCCACTCCCAGAAGAAGCTCGCGCCGCCGCTCAGCTGCCGTTGCAGGATGACGTGCTGATCGTCGTAGTCGTAACGCTCAGTCTCGCCAACCGCGTTGGACGCCTCGATCAATCGATGGCGAGCATCGAAGCGGTAACTGGCCAGCGTCTGCTCGGTACGCCAGGCCGCATCGCGCCAAACCTGATAATCGACCGCAACCAGGTGCGCCCGCTCGTAGCGCAGCAACAGAGAACGACCGGCCCCGTTATCCAGCCGCTGAATCCGGTCGGAAAGATCCCGATGCACCGTCAGACGATTGCCATAGGCATCGCTAACAGCCGTCAGACGCCCAGCCCGAAAGTGATAAAACCGCGCCGCGTCCCCCGCCAGCGCAACAATCAACTCCTCCGGCTCATCCCCGAGAAAGATCGCCGCCCGCGACAAACTGTTGTGGATTTCCGGCCGCTCGACACTCGGCAACGGAAACCGCGTGCGCCGGTTCTCATGGTCAACCCAGACCACCGCAGCGCCATCAACTTCCAGCCGATGCGCCAGCGAGTGACTCCAGCCAAACCCCAACCCGACATCAATCTCGGCGGCACTGGTGCGATACAACCGACTGAATTCGAACGGCAGCAGTCCATCAAGCACACCGTCAGTCAGCGTCAGCAATTCCTCCCCGGTGACCATCGACACCGGACACCCGTTGGTGCAGGTCAGCGGCGCACAATCGGCACTGTCACCGTTGGGATTTTTCGCCTGATCCGAAGCCTCATCCCGAGGCTCATGCCGTTCCATTCGCGTCATGCCGTGGGACTTGTCACGCGCAACGGCCGCGGGATTGGGCACTGTCAGCACCAGCGCATCCCCCGTGCGAACCTCCAGCGGAATAGCCGGTGTCGGCCGCAACGGTGCCGGACCTGCATTGATCATCAGCGGTTTCAACGCGCTCGCATGCCGGGTCAGATCAGGCGCGGAGGTCAGCTCCGCCAGCCGCAGCGCCGAAGCCGCCAGCCATTCCCGTGCACGCGGCGACTTGATCTTGCCCAATACCTTGGTGCTCAACCGCAGCGGCACACCCATGCCACCCGACACGCACATCAGCAGAAAACTGACCAGCAGCTCGGCCCGAACCTCAGCCACCACCTCGGCCAGATACTGCGGCGGCAGCATCTTCAGCCAACTGGTGAAGGCCGCCAGATAAATGAACAGCAACGGCTCATCGCTGAGCATCAGCAGGCCGTTGGCAATGGCCTCGCTGGACGCCTCGAGCAAGGCATCCAGTTCAGCGCTGGACAGATACTGCAGAAGCTTTTCGCTGTTGGCCTGCAAATCGGCGAGCAGGGCAAACAGCTGCTTCACGTCATCCCAGACGCCATTCAGCGCGGATTCGAAGCCGTGCCAGTCAGCCTCTTGCAGTTGGCCGAAACGTTCCAGGAAGCCGGCACTGGAAAACTCGGTCCATTGCGGGTGGAGCTCGGTCCATTCCGCACGCAGCCATTTCTCCAGACCATCGATCAAGCCCTGGTAGGAGGCATACAAGGCTTTAACGTGGTCGGTGGAAACATCGGGAAAGAAGGTGATGCGATAACGCTGGCCCCGGTCGCAGTCGTCGACCTTGAGAATGCCGCTGGGGCCGATGGTGTAACTCAGTGGATCGCCGAAACCCAGAACACCGTCGACATCGGAAATGACCGGTTCAAGGATCACCGGCGTATCACCGATCGGCACAAACCGTGCGGCTTCGAACATGTGCACCAGCGTCAGGGAGCCGCTGGTGGAACACATGGCGACAGAGGAACTGATGGGTTTGCGACTGCCAATCGGCGCACTGAGCCGGACATCGTTGCCGACCTGGAACACTTGCTCGACACCCAGCGCGGTGCCCGTCCAGAACTGCTCGGCCCAGGCGTCATAGTTGTTGAGACAGAGGCGAAATTCCCGAAACAGCTTTTCGACGTCGGGCTGATCAGGGTTCAGCGCAGCGACCACCAGCAAACCAATGCTGTTGTTCAGTTTCAGGAGTTGGTCAGATGGAAGCATTCGCAGTCACTCGCGCGCATCAGGGGAATGGCGCGAAACTTTGCGGGGGATCAAACAGGAAAGAAGTCAGCCGAGTAGGCGATGTCTGTAGGGCGATTCTCTAAATGTACGGGAGGGCGTTCGGCGGACAACCGACATTGCCCGTTGCTCAACCTCGGCCGCGCTCGTTATGCTGCTGAACCCTTTAATCAGATCCGAGCAGCGGCGCTACCCGCGCCGCCCGGGATGTCTTTGATAACGGATCCGATGATGAATGCACCGCTGAAGGCGTTTGGCCCGATCAAGGCCGTGATTTTCGACATGGACGGTTTGCTGCTGGACACCGAGGGCATCTACACCGAGGTCACCTCACTGATTGCCGCGCGTTACGGGCGCACTTTCGACTGGAGCATCAAGCAGAACATCATCGGGCGTGGCGCCGGCGATCTCGCCCGTTATGTGGTCGAGGCGCTGGACCTGCCGATCACCGCCGAAGAGTTCCTGGTGATCCGCGAGCCGCTGATGCGCGAGCGTTTTCCCACCGCGCAAGCGATGCCGGGCGCCGAGGAGCTGATCCGTCACCTCAAGGCGCACAACATTCCGATTGCCGTCGGCACCAGTTCGTCGCGTCAGTCGTTCGGTCAGAAAACCACCTTGCACCGCGACTGGTTTGCACTGTTCGACTTCATCGTCACCGCTGACGACCCGGAAGTCGGCGCGGCCAAACCTGCGCCGGACATCTTCCTCACCGCCGCGCGCCGCCTGGGTGTAGCGCCGGAAGATTGCCTGGTGTTCGAAGACTCGCCATTTGGCGTGACGGCGGCGAAAGCGGCCGGCATGACTGCCATCGCCATTCCCGATGCCGCCATGGCCGATGAAAAATACGCACACGCCGACGGGATTCTTCGTACGTTGAAAGCGTTCACGCCGAGTGCATGCGGATTGCCAGCGCTCGACTGGGCCTGATCAAATCACGAACAAAAAAACGCCGCCCCTCTGTCAAAGGAGGGGCGGCGTTTTTCGTTATCGACTATCCGATCAATCAGGCGCCGAAACCACCGTCGATGGTCAGGCTCGCACCGGTGATGTAACCGGCCTCCGGGCTGGCGAGGTAGGCGACGAAGCTGGCGATTTCCTCTGCCTTGCCGTAGCGACCCACCGCCATCAACGGGATCAGGCTGTCGGCGAACTCGCCGTGGGCCGGGTTCATGTCGGTATCGACCGGGCCTGGCTGCACGTTGTTGATGGTGATGCCGCGTGGGCCGAGGTCGCGGGCCAGGCCTTTGGTCAGGCCGACCAGTGCGGACTTGCTCATCGCATACACGCCGCCACCGGCGAAGGGCATGCGGTCGGCGTTGGTGCTGCCGATGTTGATGATGCGCGAGCCTTCACCCATGTGTTTGGCGGCTTCCTGGCTGGCGATGAACACGCTGCGCACGTTGATTGCCAGGGTCTGGTCGAAGTCTTCCAGTTTGAAGTCTTCCAGCGGCGCGACGGCAAGCACACCGGCGTTGTTGACCAGAATGTCGAGGCGGCCAAAGGTTTCGACAGTGGCGTTCACCGCGTTGCGGATGGCGCTGGCGTCGGCGCTGTCAGCCTTGATCGCCAAGGCTTTGCCGCCGGTAGCGGTGATGCTGTTTTGCAGTTCTTCAGCCTTGGCGGCCGAGCTGACGTAGGTAAAGGCAACCGCGGCGCCTTCAGCGGCCAGGCGTTTGACGATGGCGGCACCGATGCCGCGAGAGCCGCCTTGAATCAGAGCGACTTTACCGCTGAGGTTTTGAGTGGTCATGTTCGATCTCCAGAAGTTTCAAGGCAGGCTGCCTTGGTGTGGTGTCGAGTATCTGCCCCTCGCCATTAGGCGGGTAGACCGTGGTTGCTATAGTCTGTGTAAACCAAAAGTTTAGAGTGGCGGCCATGGAAACCTTCAGCAGTATCGAATGCTTCGTGCGCAGCGCCGAAGTCGGCAGCTTTGCCGAGGCCGCGCGACGCCTGAGCCTGACGCCGGCCGCCGTGGGTAAGAGTGTGGCGAAACTGGAAGCGCGCCTCGGCGTGAGGCTGTTCCAGCGTAGCACCCGAAGATTGACCCTGACGGAAGCGGGGCAACTGTTTCTGAGTGAGGTCAGCGGCAGCCTGACCACCATCCAGAACGCGGTAAACAATCTGGCCAGCGCCGGCGGCCAACCGGCCGGTACGCTGAAAGTCAGCATGGGCACGGTGTTCGGCCGCTTGTACATCGTGCCGTTGCTGGGGGAGTTCCTGAAAAGGTTTCCGGCGATCAACCCGGACTGGCATTTCGATAACCGCCAGGTCGATCTGATCGGCCAGGGTTTCGATGCAGCGATTGGTGGAGGCTTCGAACTGCCCCAGGGCGTGGTGGCACGCAGGCTGACGCCGGCGCATCGGGTGTTGGTGGCTTCTGCGGATTATCTGGATCGATACGCGCCGATCAGCGAGCCAGATGACCTCAAGCTGCACGACGGCATCCTGATCCGCTCACCGCAGACCGGTCGCGTGCGCTCCTGGCAGTTGACGCATCGCACCCGACAGCACAGCCCGCTGACGCTCAAGGCACGAATGACCATGAGCGACTCCGAAGCCGCCTGCGCCACGGCGGCGCAGGGGTTGGGGATTGCGTTGGTGAGCATGCCGTTCGCGGTCGGCTATCTAGAGGCGGGGACGTTGCAGCGAGTCTTGCCCGACTGGTACGTCGACGACGGCAACATCTCCATCTATTACGCAGAACACAAATTGCTGCCGGGCAAGACCCGGGCGTTCGTCGATTTTGTCATCGAGCAGTTTTCAACCCTGGGCCTCGCTGAACGGTTCAACGCGCAAAACGTGCTGGCCAGCCGATGATTGTTTTCGGTCGTGGCGTCGCATAGGTGCGCACCTTGGACGTCGACAGGCCCAGTCGCACCAGCGATTCGGCGATGGTCACGGCCGCTGTGACGCCGTCCACCACCGGCACTCCGGTGCGCTGACGGATCTTCTCGTCGAGTCCGGCCATGCCGCCGCAACCGAGGCAGATCACTTCGGCTTTATCCTGAGTCACCGCCAGTTCCGCCTGATGCACGATCGCTTCCAGCGCCCGCTGCGGTTCATGTTCCAGCTCTAGAACCGCCAAGCCACTGGCCCGCACCGAGGCGCAGCGATCCCACAGGCCGGAAAGTTTCAGCCGATCCTCGATCAACGGCACGGTGCGATCCAGCGTGGTGACCACCGAATAGGCGTGGCCGAGGAACATCGCGGTGCTGGCCGCCGCATCGGTGATGTCCACCACCGGTACGTTGAGCAATTCCTGCAAACCTTCACGACCGTGTTCGCCGTAGCCGGCCTGGATCACCGCGTCGAACGGCTGGTCGTAGGACATCACCCGGTCCATCACGGCGATGGCAGCCAGGTAACTTTCGAAATTGCCCTCGACGGAATCGGCGCCAAAGTGCGGCGTCAGGCCGACAATCTCGGTGCCGGGGGAAGCGACAGCCTGCGCCGAACGGGCGATGGCCTGGGTGATGGATTCGGTGGTGTTGACGTTGACCACGAGAATTCGCATGGGAAGTCCTTATTTCGGTTGGTTCTGCGGCCCCGCGAAGGGCCGCCAAAAAAATCAGTGGCTGACGTTGTCGACGGCGATGGCTTCACCGTCGACGTCGGCGTAGTGCGGCTGGCGTTTGGCGATGATCAGGTAAAGCATCCCGGCAATGCCGGCGCCGATTAGCCAGGAGAAGGGCGAAACGAGGTGGAAGCCCGGCACCAGAGCCAGGACGATGGCGATCAGCGCGGCTGGAATGAACGCCGCCACAGCCCGCAGGTTGATCCCGCGGCTGTAGTAATACGCGCCGTTCGGGTTTTCGCTGTACAGCTGCGGTACGTGGATCCGGCCTTTGCGGATCAGCCAGTAGTCGACCATGATCACGCCGTACAACGGGCCGAGCAGGGCGCCGAGGCCGGACAGGAAGTACACGATCACCAGCGGGCTGTTGTAGAGATTCCACGGCAGGATCAGCACGGCGATGGTCGCGCTGATCAGCCCGGCGCGGCGGAAGGTCAGGTATTTCGGCGCCAGGTTGCTGAGTACGAAGGCCGGGGCGACGAAGTTGGCCATGATGTTCACCGCCACGGTGACGATCAGGAACGCCAGGCAACCGAGCACCAGAAAGAACGTGTTGGGGATCGAGGCGATGATCTCGGTCGGGCTTTCGATGATCCGGCCGTTGATCTGAAATTGCGCGCCGCACAGCAGGACGGTGATCCCGGCGAACACCAGAATGTTTACCGGCAGGCCCCAGAAATTTCCGATCTTGATCGTCTTGCGGCACGGCGAAGAGCGGGCGAAGTCGCAGAAGTTGAGGATCAGTGTCCCGTAGATCGCCAGCCACAAAGCGCCGCCGGCAAAGATGTTGCGCCACATCTCGCCGCCGGTCAGTGGTTCGCGGATCGACCAGGCGATGGTCGCGTTGGCCTGGGTGTACATCCACGCGGCTAGGCAGGCGACGGTCAGCAGAATCACCGGCCCGGCGAAGGCTTCGTAGCGGCGGACCATTTCCATGCCGTACGCCAGAATCCCCAACTGCACGAACCAGATCGCCACGAAACACACCCAGCCCAGGCTCGACAGGCCAAGGATCGAGTTGTGGTCGTAGTCGGCGAAACCGGGATGGATCGCCGTGAGCAACACGCGAAACACCACCGACGCCAGGTACGTCTGAATTCCGAACCAGGCGATGGCGATCACCGCCCGGATCAATGCAGGAATCTGTGCCCCGTGAATGCCGAAACTGATCCGGCTGATCACCGGAAACGGCACGCCGGTTTTCTGCCCCATGTAACCGGACAGGTTCATGAAGAAATACACCAGCGCCGCGCCGATCCCCAACGACAGCAGAATCTGCCAGCCGCCCAGGCCCAGGGCGTACAGACCGATGGCAAACGAGTAGTTGGCGATGTTGTGCACATCGTTGGTCCACAGGGCAAAGATGCTGTACTTGCCCCAGCGCCGTCCTTCGACCTTGGTCGGCGCGAGGTCACTGTTGTGCAGACGCGGGCTCAGTTGCAGCGGTTCGGCGATGCTGTCACCGGGCACGCTGTGGTCGAGGGGTGAAGAGGCGGGCAGATTCAGCGCGATGTTGTTATTGGAGAGACTCGTACGCATTCCGGCAGGCTCCTGATGTTCGGGCCACGATGACTGTGCATGAGCGTTCGGGCTCGGCAGATCTTCGTCGCGGCGGTGAAAACATCACTGGTTACGGGGCATCTGCAGCCTGTACGGGATAGGGCGCTTCAGGCTTGCGGATCGAAAGTGTGGGTTCATGTTTTGCGGTTTTGTATACAAAACATGTATGCACTAAAGCCAGATCTGTGCCAGCCGGCGATCTATGAAAACCACCGCTGATTTCGAAAAGTTATTGAGGCGCGCCAAGTCATTGAATTATGGGCGATATAAATTGACCGTTCGAACAGGTATTTATTTTTCGAGAGGAATTTTGGCGGACGCCGGGAGGGAGTGTTTTTGGAGCTTGATGTAACTTTTCAGGGCGCAGAAACGAAAAGTGCACACATAAATGGCACCGATGGTGACATTCGTGTGTACACATTTTTCAAGGCGGGTAGAGAACACTGTGGGAGCTGATTTGCTCCCACGGGGCATCAGGGGGTTATGCCTTGCTGATGATGTTCCCCGCATGCAACCCGCATTCTTTCTGGGTCGCTTCTTCCCACCACCAGCGGCCTTCGCGTTCGTGCTGGTTCGGCAGGACAGGGCGGGTGCAGGGTTCGCAGCCGATGCTGATGAAACCGCGCTCATGCAGGCTGTTGTACGGCAGCTCCAGCATGCGGATGTAGCCCCAGATTTCCTCGCTGGTCATCTGCGCCAGCGGGTTGAACTTGTACAGGGTGCGCTCCGGGGTGGAGAACGCTGTATCGATTTCCATCACCGCCACGGCGCTGCGGGTGCCCGGGCTCTGGTCGCGGCGCTGGCCGGTGGCCCAGGCTTTGACGCCGGACAGCTTGCGGCGCAGCGGCTCGATCTTGCGGATCCCGCAGCATTCGCCATGGCCATCCTTGTAGAAGCTGAACAGGCCTTTTTCCTTCACGAACGGTTCAAGTTTCGTGTAGTCCGGCGAGACCAGTTCTATGTCGATCTTGTAGTGCTCGCGCACCTGATCGATGAAGCGGTAGGTTTCCGGATGCAGGCGGCCGGTATCGAGACTGAACACCTTGACGTTCTTGTTCAGCTTCCAGGCCATGTCCACCAGCACCACATCCTCGGCGCCGCTGAAAGATATCCACAGGTCATCGCCGAACTCGGCGAACGCGAGTTTGAGGATGTCCTGCGCGGATTTGTTGGCATAGGTCGTGGCGAGTTCCACGACGTCGAACGTTGGGCTCATCAGGGCGGCTTCCTACAGGTCGGTGGCGCTGGGCGCTCTATATGGCGGCGATGGTAACAAAAAGCAACGCGCGCCGGGGCGGCCTCTGCGTTGCGCGCTCCAGGTCGAGCCGCTAGAGTTCGGGCTCGCTCGACTCAATAAACATTACAAACGGGAGTGTCTTGTGGAAATCGCCTGTCTTGATCTTGAAGGGGTGCTGGTGCCGGAAATCTGGATCGCCTTCGCCGAAAAAACCGGAATCGAATCGCTCAAGGCCACCACCCGGGACATTCCCGACTACGACGTGCTGATGAAACAGCGCCTGCGCATCCTCGACGAGCATGGCCTGAAGCTTTCGGACATCCAGGAAGTGATCGCCACCCTCAAGCCGCTGGACGGCGCGGTGGAGTTCGTCAACTGGCTGCGCGAGCGGTTTCAGGTGGTGATTCTGTCGGACACGTTCTACGAGTTTTCCCAGCCGCTGATGCGTCAGCTGGGCTTTCCGACCTTGCTTTGCCATCGACTGATAACGGATGACACCGGGCGGGTGACCAGCTACCAGTTGCGTCAGAAAGATCCGAAACGCCAGTCGGTCCTGGCCTTCAAAAGCCTGTATTACCGGGTAATTGCGGCGGGGGATTCCTACAACGACACCAGCATGCTGGGCGAAGCGGATGCGGGGATTCTGTTCCATGCGCCGGATAACGTGATTCGCGAGTTTCCGCAGTTTCCGGCGGTGCATACGTTCGAAGAGTTGAAGCAGGAATTCCTCAAAGCTTCGAACCGCGACCTGTCCCTGTAATCACCTGATGATCGTTCCCACGCTCTGCGTGGGAATGCAGCCCGGGACGCTCTGCGTCCCAAGAGCGGACGCGGAGCGTCCATTGAGGCATTCCCACGCGGACGGTTCGACGCCTCGACGTGGGAACGATCACCGCAGTCGCCGCGACGTGGGAACGATCAACGGTTAAAGGTTTTGCAGCGTTTCGAGCAGGACTCTGACCTTGGTAATCGACTCCTGATACTCCGCCTGCCAGTCCGAGTCAGCGACGATCCCGCCACCGCCCCAGCAGCACACCTGCCCATCCTTCACCAGCAGACTGCGAATGGCGATGGAGCTGTCCATCTCGCCACGCACGTCCAGATACAGCAACGAACCGCAATACAACCCACGTCGAGTCGGCTCCAGTTCATCAATGATCTGCATCGCACGAATCTTCGGTGCGCCGGTGATCGAGCCGCCAGGGAAGCTGCCGGCAATCAGATTCAGAGCGTCGCGATCTTCCGCCAGCTCGCCGGTCACGCTGCTGACCAGGTGATGCACGTTCGGATAACTTTCCAGGCTGAACAACTCCGGCACCCGCACCGAGCCGATGCGGCAAGTGCGGCCCAGGTCGTTGCGCAGCAGGTCGACGATCATCAGGTTTTCCGCGCGGTCCTTGGGGCTGGCCAGCAGTTCGGTGGCGTTCGCCGCGTCTTCGGCCGGGGTCGCGCCACGGGGGCGGGTGCCCTTGATCGGGCGAGTTTCCACCTGGCGCTGGCTGACTTTGACGAAACGCTCGGGTGACAGGCTCAGTACCGCGTTGCCGTCAGGCAGGCTCTGGAAACCGGAAAACGGCGTCGGGCAGGCCTCACGCAATTTGCAGTAGGCCAGCCATGGATCGCCCTGGCACGGCGCGCGGAAGCGCTGGGCGAAGTTGACCTGATAGCAGTCGCCGGCCTGGATGTAATGCTGGATGCGTTCGAAGGCCTGACGGTATTCATTGGCCGAAAGATCGGCTGCCATCGGGCTGTTCAGCTTGAACGGGGTCATTTCCGTGCCCACCGATTGGCTGAATACATCGATCAACCGCTGTTTCTCGCTGGCGCTGACCGAGGGGTGGAACACCAGTTGGCTGGTGGCCGATTGGTGGTCACTGATCAACGCCCAGTTGTACAGACCAAAACGCGCATCGGGCAATTGCAGATCATCCCGGGCCTGACTTGGCAGGTTTTCCAGATGCCGACCGAAGTCGTAGCTCAGGTAACCGATCAGGCCGCCGGCGAAGGGCAACTCGTACCCGTCGGGCAATTGCGCGTCGCCCAAGCGGGTCAGATTATCCCGCAGACGTTGCAGGAAATCTTCCCCGCGCTCGTCCGGCAATACCGCCAGTTGTTCCAGCGGCCAGGCACTGAGCAGGTCATAACGGCCACGGTCGGCACTCGGCCGGCCACTGTCGAGCAGCACGGCGCCGGGCGCATGGCGGACGGCCGCGAAATAGTCGGCGGGGTTGGCGCGATAGGGCAGCGGGTGTACGGAACAGGTCAACATGGGCGGGGCAGATCGGCCATCGAGGCGGGGTGGGGATTGTAGTCCCCTCCGGGAATTGCTCCTAGAGGGGATGTCGGGGATTGGCAGATTGGCGGCAGGATCACGCGACTTGATCGTTCCCACGCTCTGCGTGGTAACGCCGCCATGGACGCTCCGCGTCCACTGTGACGCGGAGCGTCACGGTATGCATTCCCACGCGGAGCGTGGGAATGATCATGAAAGGGAAGTCAGCCCTCGACCGCCGGAATATGCCCAAACAACTCCTGAGCAAACGCCACCCGCTCTTCAACCGACTCCGTCACTCCACGCGCCTTCAGCTCTTCCAGATGCGCTTCCACCGCATGGGTACGCAACGTCAGCCCGCAATCATTGGCAATCTGGATATTCAGCCCCGGCCGCGCATTCAACTCCAGAATCAGCGGGCCTTTCTCCTGGTCCAGCACCATATCCACACCGATGTAACCCAGACCACACAGCTCATAACAACCGGCCGCAAGCTTCATGAAACCGTCCCAGTAGGGCAGTTGCACGCCGTCCACCGCGTTGGTGGTGTCCGGGTGTTTGGCGATGATGTTGTTCAGCCAGGTGCCGCGCAAAGTAAGGCCGGTGGCCAGGTCGACGCCGACGCCGATGGCGCCCTGGTGCAGGTTGGCCTTGCCGCCGGATTGACGGGTCGGCAGGCGCAACATCGCCATCACCGGGTAGCCCATCAGCACGATGATGCGGATGTCCGGTACGCCTTCGTAGCTGATACTTTTGAAGATCTGGTCCGGGGTCACCCGGTATTCGATCAGCGCCCGGTCGCGGTGGCCGCCCAGCGAATACAGGCCGGTGAGGATGCTGGAGATATGATGCTCCAGCTCTTCGTGGGCAATGATTTTGCCCGATACCGTGCGATAGCGGCCCTCGAAACGGTCGGCGATGACGATGATGCCGTCACCGCCGGCGCCCTGGGCCGGCTTGATCACGAAGTCGTTGCGCCCGCCGATGATCTCGCCGAGCTTGTCGATTTCCTTCTCCGTGGAAATCACGCCATACAGTTCCGGCACGTGAATGCCGGCCTTGATCGCGCGTTCCTTGGTGATGATCTTGTCATCGACGATCGGGTACAGGCTGCGCTTGTTGTACTTGAGCACGTAGTCGGCGTTACGCCGATTGATGCCCATGATGCCCCGGGCTTCTAGGGCCTTCCAGGTCTTCCAGAAACCGAACATCAGGCGTCAGCCTTCTTCAGGAAAGCCTTGAAACGTACGAGTTCAGTCAGGCGATAACCGCGATAACGACCCATGGCCAGCATGAAGCCCACCAGAATCAGCAGGATCGCCGGGAAGGTGAACACGAAGTACACCAGCTCCGGAACGGTCATGATCAGGTGCGCCAGGGACGCTGCGAACAGCGTGCCGATCGCCACTTTCATGGCATGGCTGGCGCCGCGTTCTTCCCAGGTGATCGACAGGCGTTCGATGGTCATGGTCAGAATCACCATCGGGAACAGCGCCACCGACAGGCCACGCTCCAGACCGAGCTTGTGACTGAACAGGCTGATCGCCGCAATCAGCACCACCACGAAGGTCAGCACCACCGACAGGCGCGGCAGCATTTGCAGCTTCAAGTGTTCCAGGTACGAGCGCAGCGATAACCCGAGCGCGGTGATCACGGTAAACAGCAGGATGCCGAAGCCCAGTTGCGTCTCGCGGAAGGCCAGGGCGATCAGCACCGGCGTGAACGTGCCGAGGGTCTGCAGGCCGATCAGGTTGCGCAGGATCAGGATCACCAGCACGCCGATCGGGATCATCACCATGATCATGAAGGTCTGCTGGGTTTGCAGCGGCAGGCCGTACAGCGAGTATTCGAGGAAGTTGGCGTCGGTGTTTTCGTCAGTCAGCTTGGCCAGACGAATCGCGTTCATCTCGCTGTTGTTGAGGCTGAAGGTCACGTTGGCTTTCTTGCCGCCGTCGACGGTGATCAGGTTTTCATCACCGCTCCACCACAGCAGGCGATCGGTCGGCAGGCCTTGCTCGCCGGTTTCCGGGTTGAAGTACAGCCAGTCGGTGCCGTTGAAACTGCGCAGCCACAGTTCTGGGGTTTGCGGCTGATCGGCGACAAGGCGGATGGTGTGGACTTTTTCCACCGGCACGTGGGCGATGGACAGCAGCAGTTCGACGATTTTGGCTTTGTGCGGCGTCGACGGATCGCCGGCCAGCAGCAGTTTCACGTTGTCGTCGTTGACGTTGTTGACGCGTTTGATCGCCTCGCCAATGAAGGTCTCGACGTCGGCCGAGTGCTGGCGGATAGGGGCGAGCAGGGCTTCGGCGGCGATCTTTTCCGGGCCTTCGATGGCCATGCTGTCGCGGAACGTCGGGCCTTTGACCTTGGTTTTCTCGGCGGTGTAACGCTTGGTCAGCACCAGACGGTAATAAAGGGTCTGGTTGCCCTTGGCCCGGCGCGCCGACCAGGTGACCTTGCGGTTGCCGTCGACGCGGTTGACCGCCACCCCGTAATTGTTGGAGATGAAGCTTTCATTGAGGCTGACGTAATCGCGGCTCAGGGGCGGCACGAACATCTGGATCTTCACCGGATCCTTGGTGCTGGCGACGAACTCGACCTTGGCGTCGATGTTCCACAAGTCGTCGGTGGCGTCTTCGGTCACCGGAATGCCGAGCACGAAAATCTGATAGGCCGTAACCGAAACGCCCAGCAACACCAGGATGGTGATCAGGACTTTCAGGTGGAAGGTTAGAGAACGCATGGAAATTACTCGGCGGTATGAGCGGCGATGGCGCAGGCGGGTTTGCCGGCAGCGTATTTAAGACTGGGATCGACCAGCGCATCGAAGCGTTTCAGCGCCTCGGAGCCGATCAAAAGCGGGTATTGGAACGCACTACGGTCGGTCAGGTTCACTTCGATGCTGCGCATTGCCGAACCCATGCAGATGTCCAGCTCGATCACCGGGCGGGCGGTGTACTTCTTGCCTTCTTCCGGATCGTAGTCGCCGGCGCGGCGCTTGATCTTGCTGACCCGGGCCAGCGGCCGTTCGATCGGGTGCGAATGCGCGGCGTCGATGGCCAGGTAGAAACGTACCCAGGACTCGCCGTTGCGTTTGAAGCGTTTGATGTCGCGGGCGCTCAGGGAGGCGGTTTTCGCCCCGGTGTCGAGTTTCGCCGCCACTTCCAGGTTGATCCCGTCGAGGGCAGCGTATTCGTTGAGGCCGTACACGGTCTTTTCCCCCGCCGCAGCGAGGCCGGGCAGGCAAAACAGTGCAAAGAATGTGGGGAAGGGCTTGAGTCTCATAAATCCTGGCGAGCAGCGTTCCGTTCTCGGTTCAGGGCCATGGCATCAGGAAATCCTGTCTGCCCATGCGCCTTCGTGTGCCTATCAGCTTTTTATGACAAGCCGTGCAAATGACTCGCAAATGCGGGCGGCATTCTAGCACGGTGGTTTTATGGCGCCAGCGCCGGGACCGGTCTATAACCCTTGGGGCTGATACCAAGGCTTATTAGACGATTGTCGACAATCTCTATTTATCCTTTGACTGATGCGGGCTGATTCGCTAGTTTTTGCCGCATTGGATTTGAAGGTGTCGACAATATGCTGGGTCAACTCGATCCCCCGGTGATCAGCGGCGACGATTCCGAGACGCTCTCGGAAAACGTCTTCCGACGCATCCAGGCGGCCATCGTCAAAGGCGAGATCGCCCCGGGCAGCAAGATCTCCGAGCCGGAACTGGCGCGCACCTACGGCATCAGCCGCGGTCCGCTGCGCGAGGCGATCCATCGGCTGGAAGGCCAGCGTCTGCTGGTGCGCGTACCGCACGTCGGTGCGCGAGTGGTGTCGCTGAGCCACGCCGAATTGCTCGAACTCTACGAAATCCGCGAATCCCTCGAAGGCATGGCCTGCCGTCTGGCGGCCGAACGCATGAGCGTCGAAGAAATCGACGAGCTGCGCCGGGTGCTGGAAACCCACGAACGCGATGCGGCGTTTCAGGCCGGTGTCGGCTACTACCAGCAGGAAGGCGATTTCGACTTTCACTACCGGATCATCCAGGGCAGCGGCAACCGCACCCTCACGCAAATGCTCTGCGGCGAGCTCTATCAACTGGTGCGCATGTACCGCATCCAGTTTTCCACCACGCCCAACCGCCCGCGCCAGGCCTTTGCCGAACACCACCGGATTCTCGATGCCATCGCCGACCGTGACGGCGAGCTCGCGGAATTGTTGATGCGCCGTCACATCGGCGCCTCGAAACGCAACATCGCCCGTCACTACCAGGACGGCGCCGACAATAAGACAGCCACTGAACGAGGTGAGTCATGAGTTCCAACAAGAGCACTCCAGGCCAGCGTTTCCGCGATGCGGTCGCCAGCGAACATCCGTTGCAAGTGGTCGGGGCGATCAACGCCAACCACGCGCTGCTGGCCAAGCGCGCCGGTTTCAAGGCGATCTACCTGTCGGGTGGCGGGGTGGCCGCCGGCTCCCTCGGCGTGCCGGACCTGGGCATCACCGGCCTGGATGACGTGCTGACCGACGTGCGCCGCATCACCGACGTCTGCGACCTGCCGCTGCTGGTGGACGTGGACACCGGTTTCGGCGCCTCGGCGTTCAACGTGGCGCGCACCGTCAAGTCGATGATCAAGTTCGGCGCGGCGGCGATTCACATCGAAGACCAGGTCGGCGCCAAGCGCTGCGGCCATCGTCCTAATAAAGAGATCGTGACCCAGCAGGAAATGGTCGATCGCATCAAGGCTGCCGTCGATGCCCGCACCGACGACAGCTTCGTGATCATGGCGCGCACCGACGCGCTGGCCGTTGAGGGTCTGGAATCGGCACTGGATCGCGCCGCCGCGTGCATCGAGGCCGGCGCCGACATGATCTTCCCGGAAGCCATCACGGAACTGGAGATGTACAAACTGTTCGCCAGCCGCGTGAAAGCGCCGATCCTGGCCAACATCACCGAATTCGGCTCGACGCCGCTGTACACCACCGAGCAACTGGCCGGCGCCGACGTGTCGCTGGTGCTGTACCCGCTGTCGGCGTTCCGCGCGATGAACAAGGCGGCGGAAAACGTCTATACCGCGATCCGCCGCGACGGCACTCAGCAGAATGTCATCGACACCATGCAGACTCGCATGGAGCTCTACGATCGCATCGATTACCACACCTTCGAGCAGAAGCTCGACGCGTTGTTTGCGGCGAAGAAGTAAGCCGCGACCGTACTCCCTAATAAATTCAAGATTGGAGACAACAATGGCCGAAGCAAAAGTACTCAGTGGCGCCGGGCTCCGGGGCCAGGTTGCCGGGCAAACCGCACTGTCCACCGTGGGCCAGGCCGGTGCCGGGCTGACCTATCGCGGCTACGACGTACGCGAACTGGCAGCAGACGCACAATTTGAAGAAGTGGCATACCTGCTGCTCTACGGAGAGCTGCCGACCAAGGCACAGCTCGCCGACTACCAGAACAAACTCAGCAAGCTGCGCGACCTGCCGCAAGCGCTGAAAGAAGTGCTGGAACGCATCCCCGCCGACGCTCACCCGATGGACGTGATGCGCACCGGTTGCTCGTTCCTGGGCAACATCGAGCCGGAGAAAGACTTCTCCGAGCAACGCGACAAGACCGACCGCCTGCTGGCCGCGTTCCCGGCGATCATGTGCTACTGGTATCGCTTCAGCCACGACGGCAAACGCATCAATTGCGTGACGGACGAGCAGTCCATCGGCGGCCACTTCCTGCACCTGCTGCACGACAAGAAGCCGAGCGAACTGCACGTCAAAGTGATGAACGTGTCGCTGATCCTTTACGCCGAGCACGAATTCAACGCCTCGACCTTCACTGCTCGCGTGTGTGCTTCGACCCTGTCCGACCTGTATTCCTGCGTCACGGCAGCCATCGGTTCGCTGCGCGGCCCGCTGCACGGCGGCGCCAACGAAGCGGCGATGGAAATGATCGAGCGCTTCTTGTCGCCGGAAGAGGCGATCAAGGGCACCCTCGGCATGCTCGAACGCAAGGACAAGATCATGGGCTTCGGCCACGCGATCTATAAGGACAGCGATCCGCGCAACGAGGTGATCAAGGGTTGGTCGAAAAAGCTCGCCGACGAAGTGGGCGACAAGGTGTTGTTCGCGGTCTCGGAGGCCATCGACAAGACCATGTGGGAGCAAAAGAAACTGTTCCCCAACGCCGACTTCTACCATGCCTCGGCGTACCACTTCATGGGCATCCCGACCAAGCTGTTCACCCCGATCTTCGTCTGCTCGCGCCTGACCGGCTGGGCAGCGCACGTGTTCGAACAGCGCGCCAACAACCGCATCATCCGTCCAAGCGCCGAGTACACCGGCGTCGAACAGCGCAAGTTCGTGCCAATCGACCAGCGCTGACCGGGGAGGGCGCCGGCACAGGCGCCCCCTCTTTGAAACTACCGTGACCGAGTCCTGACCGATGAACACAGAATTTCGCAAGAACCTGCCCGGCACGCCGCTGGACTTTTTCGACGTCCGCGCGGCTGTCGATGCGATCCAGCCGGGCAGCTACGACACCCTGCCGTACACCTCTCGCGTGCTGGCGGAAAACCTCGTGCGTCGCTGCGACCCGGCCACGCTCACCGATTCCCTGAAGCAACTGATCGAGCGCAAACGCGACCTCGACTTCCCGTGGTTCCCGGCCCGCGTGGTGTGCCACGACATTCTCGGCCAGACCGCGCTGGTGGATCTGGCCGGCCTGCGCGACGCGATTGCCCAGCAGGGCGGCGACCCGGCGCAGGTCAACCCGGTGGTGCCGACCCAACTGATCGTCGACCACTCGCTGGCGGTTGAAGCGGGCGGTTTTGACGCCCAGGCGTTCGAGAAGAACCGCGCCATCGAAGACCGTCGCAACGAAGACCGTTTCCACTTCATCAACTGGACCAAGAAGGCGTTCAAGAACGTCGACGTGATCCCGCCGGGCAACGGCATCATGCACCAGATCAACCTGGAGAAAATGTCTCCGGTGATCCAGGTGCGCGACGGCGTGGCATTCCCGGATACCTGCGTCGGCACCGACAGCCACACCCCGCACGTCGATGCGCTGGGCGTGATCGCCATCGGTGTCGGTGGACTTGAAGCCGAGAGCGTGATGCTCGGCCGCGCGTCGTGGATGCGTCTGCCGGAAAGCGTCGGCGTCGAACTGACCGGCAAGCTGCAACCGGGCATCACCGCCACCGACATGGTGCTGGCGCTGACCGAATACCTGCGCAAACAGAAAGTCGTTGGTGCGTGGCTGGAGTTCTTCGGCGAAGGTGCTTCGGCACTGACCCTCGGCGACCGCGCGACCATCTCCAACATGGCCCCGGAATACGGCGCCACGGCGGCGATGTTCTACATCGACCAGCAGACCATCGATTACCTGAAACTGACCGGTCGCGAAGACCAGCAAGTGCAGTTGGTCGAGCAGTACGCCAGGCAGATCGGCCTGTGGGCTGACAGCCTGAAAGGCGCGCAATACGAGCGCGGGCTGACCTTCGACCTGTCTTCGGTGGTGCGCAACATGGCCGGCCCGAGCAACCCGCACGCCCGTGTGGCGGTGTCGGATCTGGCGGCCAAAGGCATCGCCGGTCAGTGGGAAGACGTGCCGGGGCAAATGCCCGACGGCGCGGTGATCATCGCGGCCATCACCAGTTGCACCAACACCAGCAACCCACGCAACGTGATCGCCGCCGGCCTGCTGGCGCGCAACGCCAACAAGCTCGGGCTGACCCGCAAACCGTGGGTCAAGTCGTCGCTGGCGCCGGGCTCGAAAACCGTGGCGCTGTACCTCGATGAAGCGGGGCTGACCACGGAGTTGGAGCAACTCGGTTTTGGCGTTGTCGCCTTCGCCTGCACCACCTGCAACGGCATGTCCGGCGCGCTGGATCCGGTGATCCAGCAAGAGATCATCGACCGCGATCTGTACGCCACCGCTGTGCTGTCCGGCAACCGCAACTTCGACGGCCGGATTCACCCGTACGCCAAGCAGGCATTCCTCGCTTCGCCGCCGCTGGTGGTGGCTTACGCGATTGCTGGCACCATCCGCTTCGATATCGAGAAAGATGTGCTGGGCGTGGTCGACGGCAAGGAAATCCACCTGAAAGACATCTGGCCGAGCGACGAAGAAATCGACGCGGTGGTGAAATCCTCGGTCAAGCCCGAGCAGTTCCGTCAGGTCTACATTCCGATGTTCGCCATCCATGAGGACACCGGCCCGAAAGTCACGCCGCTGTACGACTGGCGCGAAATGAGCACCTACATCCGCCGTCCGCCGTACTGGGAAGGCGCGCTCGCCGGGGCGCGGCCGCTCAAGGGCATGCGCCCGCTGGCGGTGCTGCCGGACAACATCACCACCGATCACCTGTCGCCGTCGAACGCGATCATGCTCGACAGCGCCGCCGGCGAATACCTGGCGAAAATGGGCCTGCCGGAAGAGGACTTCAACTCTTACGCGACCCACCGTGGTGACCACCTGACCGCGCAGCGCGCGACCTTCGCCAACCCGAAACTGTTCAACGAAATGGTCGTGGAAAACGGCAAGGTCAAGCAGGGTTCGCTGGCCCGCGTCGAGCCGGAAGGCCAAGTGATGCGCATGTGGGAAGCCATCGAAACCTACATGGAGCGCAAGCAGCCGCTAATCATCATTGCCGGCGCCGACTACGGTCAGGGTTCTTCCCGCGACTGGGCGGCCAAAGGCGTGCGTCTGGCGGGTGTGGAAGCGATTGCCGCCGAAGGTTTCGAGCGCATTCACCGCACCAACCTGGTGGGCATGGGCGTGTTGCCGCTGGAATTCAAACCGGGCACCGACCGCAAGACGCTGGGCATCGACGGCAGCGAAACCTACGACGTGATCGGCGAGCGCACGCCGCGCGCCGACCTGACGCTGGTAATTCATCGCAAGAACGGCGAGCGCGTCGACGTGCCGGTGACCTGCCGCCTCGACACCGCCGAAGAAGTGTCGATCTACGAGGCCGGCGGCGTGCTGCAACGCTTCGCCCAGGACTTCCTCGAAGAGTCGGCGGTTGCCGTTTAAATCAATCGATGTGGGCATGGGACTTCAAGTCCCATGCCTTCGTTAAGGAGCACCATGGCTCACGCACCGCAAATAAAGATCCCCGCCACCTACATGCGCGGCGGCACCAGCAAAGGCGTGTTTTTCAGCCTCAAGGATCTGCCCGAAGCCGCGCAGATTCCCGGCCCGACCCGTGACGCGCTATTGCTGCGGGTAATCGGCAGCCCCGACCCGTACGACAAGCAGATCGACGGCATGGGCGGCGCCACCTCCAGCACCAGCAAAACCGTGATCCTGTCGAAAAGCATCAAGGCCGATCACGACGTCGATTACCTGTTCGGTCAGGTGTCCATCGACAAGCCGTTCGTGGACTGGAGCGGCAACTGCGGCAACCTCTCGGCGGCGGTCGGTTCGTTCGCCATCAGCAACGGTCTGGTGGACGCCAGCCGCATTCCGCACAACGGCGTGGCGGTGGTTCGCGTGTGGCAGGCCAACATCGGCAAGACCATCATTGCCCACGTGCCGATCACCAACGGCGAAGTCCAGGAAACCGGTGATTTCGAACTCGACGGCGTGACCTTTCCGGCTGCCGAAGTCCAGGTCGAGTTCATGGACCCGGCGGCGGAAGAAGAGGGCGGCGGTGGCTCGATGTTTCCCACCGGCAACCTGATCGACGAGCTGGAAGTCCCGGGCGTCGGCACGTTCAAGGCGACCATGATCAACGCGGGTATCCCGACGATCTTCGTCAACGCTGAGGACATTGGTTACACCGGCACCGAGCTGCAGAGCGCGATCAACAGCGATCCGAAAGCGTTGCAGATGTTTGAGACGATTCGTGCTTATGGCGCGCTGCGCATGGGGCTGATTTCGAATCTGGATGAGGCGGCCAAGCGACAACACACGCCGAAGGTTGCGTTTGTCGCCAAGCCTGCGGATTACGTGGCCTCGAGTGGCAAGGCGATTGGCGCCGGGGATGTGGATTTACTGGTGCGGGCGTTGTCGATGGGCAAGCTGCACCACGCGATGATGGGGACGGCGGCGGTGGCGATTGGCACCGCAGCAGCTATCTCCGGCACTTTGGTCAACCTCGCGGCCGGTGGCGTTGAACGCAACGCCGTGCGCTTCGGGCATCCGTCCGGGACGTTGCGTGTCGGGGCTGAGGCGAGTCTGGAAAACGGTGAGTGGGTCGTGAAGAAAGCGATCATGAGCCGTAGTGCGCGCGTCCTGATGGAAGGTTACGTCCGCGTCCCGGGTGATTCGTTCTAATGAACAACCGGTGAGAGCGAGCCCGTTCGCTCTCACCGCCATGCATATTTCAATAAGAAGAAAATTAGCCCTGAACCGAGGTCCCATCAACGAACCACTTTGAAGAGTGAATCGAACATGAGCGCCAACGTCGACCTGAACAACCGCCCCGACTACGACCGTGTCCTGCAGGACATCGCCGATTACGTCCTCACCTGCAAGATCGAATCAACCGAAGCCCTCGACACCGCCCGCAACTGCCTGATGGACACCTTGGGCTGCGGCCTGTTGGCCTTGCGTTTCCCCGAGTGCACCAAACACCTCGGCCCAATCGTCGAAGGCACCGTCGTCCCATTCGGCGCCCGAGTCCCCGGCACCTCCTATCGCCTCGACCCGGTCAAAGCCGCGTGGGACATCGGCTGCATCGTGCGCTGGCTCGATTACAACGACACCTGGCTCGCTGCCGAATGGGGGCATCCGTCGGACAACCTCGGCGGGATTCTCGCGGTGGCCGATCACCTGTCGCAAAAGCGTTTGGCCAATGGTGAAGCGCCGCTGACCGTGCGCGACGTACTCGAAGCCATGATCATGGCCCACGAAATCCAGGGCGTGATCGCGCTGGAAAACTCGTTCAATCGCGTAGGTCTCGACCACGTCATTCTGGTGAAAGTGGCCTCGACTGCCGTGACCGCCAAACTGATGGGCGCCAAGCGTGAGCAGCTGTTATCGGCGTTGTCCCATGCGTTCGCCGACGGCCAGGCATTGCGCACGTACCGGCATGCGCCAAACGCCGGCTCGCGAAAATCCTGGGCGGCAGGGGATGCATCGAGCCGGGGTGTGCGGCTGGCGGATATCGCGATGCGCGGCGAAATGGGGATTCCCGGCGTATTGAGTGCCAAACAATGGGGCTTTTACGACGTTTTGTTCAGTCACACCAACAACGATCTGGCGCTCAAGCCCGAAGACAAACGCACCTTCAGTTTCTCGCGGCCGTTCGGCAGTTATGTGATGGAAAACGTGCTGTTCAAGATCAGCTTCCCGGCAGAATTCCACGCGCAAACCGCCTGCGAAGCCGCCGTGACCCTGCATCCGCAAGTGCGCAATCGTCTGCATGAGATCGACCGGATCGTCATCACCACCCATGAGTCGGCGATCCGCATCATTTCCAAGGTCGGGCCGCTGGCCAATGCCGCCGACCGCGATCACTGCCTCCAGTACATGACCGCCGTGCCGCTGGCGTTCGGCAATCTGGTAGCCGAGCAGTACGAGGATGATTTCCACAAGGCCCATCCGGTCATCGATGTGCTGCGCGAGAAAATGGTCATCGTCGAGGATCCGCGCTTCACCCGCGAATACCTGGAAGCCGACAAACGCTCGATTGCCAACGCGGTGCAGGTGTTTTTCAAGGACGGTTCGAGTACGGAAAACGTGGTGGTGGAGTACCCGATCGGACACCGTCGGCGTCGGGCCGAGGGCATTCCATTGCTGGAGGACAAGTTCAGGGCGAACCTGGCCACCCGTTTTACCGGGCAGCGCAGCGGGGAAATTCTTGCGTTGTGCAAGGATCAGGCGCGGCTTGAGGCCACGCCGGTGAACCGGTTTGTCGATTTGCTGGTTATTTGAAACGCCGCTCCACGCCTTTTTCCACGAGGATCTTCGCGGAGATTTCTTCAACGGAGAAATGCGTGGAGTTGATGTTCGGGATGTTCTCTCGGCGGAACAGGTTTTCCACCTCGCGCACCTCGAACTCGCACTGGGCGTAGCTCGAATAGCGGCTGTTGGGCTTGCGTTCGTTGCGGATCGCGGTAAGGCGGTCCGGGTCGATGGTCAGGCCGAACAGCTTGTGCTGGTGGGCGCGCAGGGCGGCCGGCAGTTGCAGGCGTTCCATGTCGTCTTCGGTCAGCGGGTAGTTGGCCGCGCGGATGCCGAACTGCATCGCCATGTACAGGCACGTCGGCGTCTTACCACAACGCGACACGCCCACTAGTATCAGGTCGGCCTTGTCGTAATAGTGCGTGCGGGCGCCGTCGTCGTTGTCGAGGGCGAAGTTCACCGCCTCGATCCGCTCCATGTAATTGGAGTTGTGACCGATGGAGTGGGACTTGCCGACGGTGTAGGAAGAATGCTCGGTCAGTTCCTGCTCGAGCGGGGCAAGGAACGTCGAGAAAATGTCGATCATGAAACCATTGGAGGTTGCGAGAATCTCACGAATGTCCTGATTGACGATGGTGTCGAAGATGATCGGCCGGAAACCGTCGGTTTCAGCGGCTTTGTTGATTTGTTGTACCATGGCCCGCGCTTTTTCAACGCTGTCGATGTACGGTCGCGTGAATTTGCTGAAGGTAATGTTTTCGAACTGCGCCAGAAGGCTTTGACCCAGGGTTTCGGCGGTGATGCCGGTGCCATCGGAGATAAAGAAAGCAGATCGTTTCATTTGCACCTTGGGCCTTAAGCTAGTGACGAATCTTGGATATGATAGGCGCGATTTGCCGGCCGCCATTGGCCCGCATTCTCACTTATTTTCCAGGTCCAGGCCATACAGCCGGCCAACGCTCCCCCGAGCCGCCGGTTTCTGAGCTTTTCCAACACAGTTAGTGGAGAGATCACCTTGGTAGAGTACGTAGTTTCCCTCGATAAGCTCGGCAAACACGATGTTGAGCATGTGGGGGGCAAGAACGCATCCCTGGGCGAGATGATCAGTAACCTGGCCGGTGCCGGTGTTTCGGTCCCCGGCGGCTTCGCCACCACGGCGCAAGCCTATCGCGACTTCCTGGAACTGAGCGGTCTGAACGATCAGATCCACAAGGCCCTAGATGCGCTGGACGTCGATGACGTCAATGCCCTGGCCAAGACCGGCGCCCAGATCCGCCAATGGATCATGGAAGCCGAATTCCCTGAAAAACTGAACACCGAGATCCGCACCGCGTTCGCCGCGCTGTCGGCCGGTAACCCTGACGTGGCCGTGGCCGTGCGTTCCTCCGCCACCGCCGAAGACTTGCCGGACGCTTCGTTCGCCGGTCAGCAGGAAACTTTCCTGAACATCCGTGGCGTTGAAAACGTCATCCGCGCGGCCAAGGAAGTGTTCGCTTCCCTGTTCAACGACCGTGCCATTTCCTACCGCGTCCACCAGGGCTTCGACCACAAACTGGTCGCCCTGTCGGCCGGCGTGCAGCGCATGGTGCGTTCGGAAACCGGCACCGCCGGCGTGATGTTCACCCTTGATACCGAATCCGGCTTCCGTGACGTGGTGTTCATCACCGGCGCCTACGGCCTGGGCGAAACCGTCGTACAAGGCGCGGTGAACCCGGACGAATTCTATGTCCACAAGGGCACGCTGGCAGCCGGTCGTCCGGCGATCCTGCGTCGCAACCTGGGCAGCAAGGCCATCAAGATGATCTACGGCGACGAGGCCAAGGCCGGTCGTTCCGTGAAAACCGTTGATGTCGACAAGGCCGAGCGCGCGCGTTTCTGCCTGACCGACGCTGAAGTCAGCGAGCTGGCCAAGCAGGCGATGATCATCGAGAGGCACTACGGCTGCCCGATGGACATCGAGTGGGCCAAGGACGGTGACGACGGCAAGCTGTACATCGTGCAGGCCCGTCCGGAAACCGTGAAGAGCCGCACCCAGGCCAACGTCATGGAGCGTTACCTGCTGAAAGAAACCGGCACTGTGCTGGTGGAAGGTCGTGCCATCGGCCAGCGCATCGGCGCCGGCAAGGTGCGGATCATCAAGGACGTGTCCGAGATGGACAAAGTCCAGCCGGGCGACGTACTGGTTTCCGACATGACCGACCCGGACTGGGAACCGGTCATGAAGCGCGCCAGCGCCATCGTCACCAACCGTGGTGGCCGTACTTGCCACGCGGCGATCATCGCCCGTGAGCTGGGTATTCCTGCAGTCGTCGGTTGCGGCAACGCCACCCAACTGCTGAAGGATGGCCAGGGTGTGACCGTGTCCTGCGCCGAAGGCGACACCGGTTACATCTTCGAAGGCGAACTGGGTTTCGACATCAAGAAGAACTCCGTTGACGCCATGCCGGAGCTGCCGTTCAAGATCATGATGAACGTCGGCAACCCGGACCGCGCCTTCGACTTCGCGCAGCTGCCGAACGCCGGTGTGGGCCTGGCCCGTCTGGAATTCATCATCAACCGCATGATCGGCGTACACCCAAAAGCGCTGTTGAACTACGACGGCCTGCCGCAGGACATCAAGGAAAGTGTCGACAAGCGCATCGCCGGTTACGACGATCCGGTCGGCTTCTATGTCGAGAAACTGGTTGAAGGCATCAGCACCTTGGCCGCTGCGTTCGCACCGAAGAAGGTCATCGTGCGTCTGTCGGACTTCAAGTCCAACGAATACGCCAACCTGATCGGCGGCAAACTGTACGAGCCGGAAGAAGAAAACCCGATGTTGGGCTTCCGTGGCGCTTCGCGTTACATCAGCGAATCGTTCCGTGACTGCTTCGAACTCGAATGCCGTGCGCTGAAACGCGTGCGCAACGAGATGGGCCTGACCAACGTCGAAATCATGGTGCCGTTCGTCCGTACCCTCGGCGAAGCCAGCCAGGTTGTGGATCTGCTCGCCGAAAACGGCTTGGCACGTGGCGACAACGGTCTGCGCGTGATCATGATGTGCGAACTGCCATCCAACGCGATCCTGGCTGAAGAATTCCTCGAATTCTTCGACGGTTTCTCGATCGGTTCCAACGACCTGACTCAGCTGACACTGGGTCTGGACCGTGACTCCGGGATCATCGCGCACCTGTTCGACGAGCGTAATCCGGCGGTCAAGAAGCTGTTGGCCAACGCGATTGCCGCGTGCAACAAGGCCGGCAAATACATCGGCATCTGCGGTCAGGGCCCTTCGGACCACCCGGACCTGGCCAAGTGGCTGATGGAGCAGGGCATCGAAAGCGTGTCGCTGAACCCGGACACCGTGCTGGAAACCTGGTTCTTCCTTGCCGAAGGCCAGGCGGCGGAATAAGCCGTGAATGAAGCCCCGGCCCGTTGAACCGGGTCGGGGCTTTAAGATTGAAGTAGGGCGAGCTCTCCGGATGCCGCCCTTTTTTGTGCAAGAGCATTATGCAAAGCAGCAGCAACCTATTTCCTGTCGCCCTGATCAGCGCCGAACGACGCGGTGATCTGAGCGAAGACGTTTATCGTTTGAAACCGGGCAACAGCCCTGACTGGTCCGTAGAAATCGCGGTGACCCGTCTCGGCATGGCCGATGAGCCGGCGTCGCGCGGCGTGCCGGTGATCTTGCTGCACGGCAGTTTTTCCAACCGGCGCTTCTGGTTTTCGCCGAAGGGCCTGGGCCTGGGCGCGTATCTGACGCGTCTGGGCTTCGATGTGTGGATCCCGGAAATGCGCGGTCACGGTCTGTCCCAGCGCAACGAGGACTACCGCCGCAACCGCGTCGCCGACTATGCCCGTTACGATCTGCCGGCCATTGCCGCGTTCGTCCGTGAGCAGAGCGGGCAGATTCCGCACTGGATCGGCCACTCGCTGGGTGGCATCACGTTGGCGGCTGCGCTGGGCGGCGAATACCTCGGTGAGCCGGCGGTGGCCTCGGCCGCGTTTTTCGGCACCCAGGTCAGTCGCACGTACTGGCCGCTGAAGATTCCGCCGGTGGAGTGGAGCGGGCGCTTCATTCTCAAGCGTTTTGCCCAGTTGTCCGGTTCGCGACTCAAGCGCGGCCCCGAGGACGAGCCGATCGGCCTGGCGCTGGAAAGCATGCGCTGGTACGGACTGTTCGGTCGTTTCGGCGACAAGGACAAGGATTGGTGGGCAGGCCTTGCCGATGTGCAGGTGCCGGTGCTGGCAGTGAGCGCGGCGGGGGATCATCAGGATCCGGCCTGGGCGTGCCAGAAGCTGTTCGAGCAGATCGGTTCCGAGCACAAGCAGTTCATCAACCTGGGCCGTGAGCAGGGTTTCAACGATCAGTTCGGCCATGTCGAAATGCTGGTCAGCAAGGCGGCGCAGGCTGAGGTCTGGCCGCTGGTGGCACGTTGGCTGGCGGACCAACAGACGCCGTTGCTCGGCGAGAAGCCGGATCTGGCGGCAGCGGTCTGAACGCGCCCTGAAAAGGGCATTTCGTTCGAGTCGGCTTGCGGCTAAGATATGACGCATTGGACGGTTCTGGTCATATTTGGTGACTGTTTCGCTATTACGTTTCAGCTTGTGTTCAGGTTCGTTCAGCGACCATGACATGGGCTAAGGTAAACAGCGACCGCGGAACTCGTTTCAAAAGAGTGCGACATCCTTGATCGTCTTCCTTGTTACAGGAGTTATTCGATGAACCATTACCTTACGCCTGACCTGTGCGACGCCTATCCGGAGCTGGTTCAGGTGCTGGACCCGATGTTCAGCAATTTCGGCGGCCGTGATTCGTTCGGCGGCGAGATCGTGACCATCAAGTGCTTCGAAGACAACTCGCTGGTCAAGGAACAGGTCGAGCTCAAGGGTAATGGCAAGGTGCTGGTGGTTGATGGCGGCGGTTCCCTGCGCCGTGCGCTGCTGGGCGACATGCTCGCCGAGAAAGCCTCGAAAAACGGTTGGGAAGGGCTGGTCATCTACGGCTGCATCCGTGATGTGGACGTCATCGCCCAGACCGATCTTGGCGTGCAGGCCTTGGCCAGCCACCCGATGAAGACCGACAAGCGCGGTATCGGCGACCTCAATGTGCCGGTGACCTTCGCGGGTGTCACTTTCCATCCCGGCCAGTACATCTATGCGGACAACAATGGCGTGATCATCTCGCCAAGCCCGCTGAAAATGCCTGAATAAATCGCGGTAACCACAGGGGTGAGGATGTTCGAGGAAGAAAACGCGCAATGGGGGCTGGTGCATGCCCTGGTGCTGGACGGTAAAGGCGGTGCGCGTTCGATAGCCCGGACTGATCTCGACGATCTGCAACTGCAGGCTCATGAAAGCCTGTGGTTGCACTGGGATCGCAGTCACCCGCAGACCCAGACCTGGCTGCGCAAATCCAGTGGGCTCAACGAGTTCACCTGCGATCTGCTGCTGGAAGAAAACACCCGCCCACGCCTGTTGCCGCTGCCGGATTCCGAGCTGCTGCTGTTTTTGCGCGGGGTCAATCTCAACCCCGGTGCCGAGCCGGAAGACATGGTGTCGGTGCGGATTTTCGCTTCGGCCCAGCGGGTGATTTCCCTGCGCTTGCGTCCATTGCGCGCCACCGACGAGTTGCTGGTGATGCTGGGCGAGGGCAAAGGGCCGAAAACCTCGTCCGAACTGATGCTTTATCTGGCGCAATTCCTCACCAACAAGGTGCAGGATCTGGTGACTTGCCTCTCCGAAGTGGTCGATGAAGAGGAAGAAAAACTGGATGCCGACGAACGGTATACCCCCGAGCATGGCGCCATTTTGCACATCCGTCGCCGGGCTGCCGGACTGAAGCGTTTTCTGGCACCGCAGAGGGATATTTTCGGACAGCTGACGCGGATAAAACTGCCGTGGTTCGTCGATGACGATGCCGACTACTGGAACGAATTGAACAACAGCCTGACCCGTTATCTCGAAGAGCTCGAATTGACCCGAGAGCGCGTGGGGCTTGTGCTGGAGGCCGAAGACCGGCGTTTGAGCGTGCGCATGAACCGCACGATGTATCGCTTCGGGATCATCACCTGCATCTTTTTGCCGATGAGTTTTCTGACCGGTCTGCTGGGCATCAATGTCGGCGGCATTCCGTTCGCGAGCAGCCCTTATGGTTTCCTGATCGCCTGCCTGACGGTGCTCGCCCTGGCGTTCGGACAATGGTGGTTGTTCCGCCGTTTGCGCTGGGTATGAAGATGCGCCATGTGACCCGACCAAATTTGCCCGCGTCTTTCACAGACATCACGAGAGGTGCGTATGCACGATCCGTTTGAACAGTCTTTGCGCGACATGCTCAACGCCTCGCCGTCCAGTCGCGACGACGATGCCTGCCTGGGCCGCGTACTCAAAACCGCCAACCGCCAGGTTGGCGCCGGCGATCTGTTCAGCCTGCTGGGCCGCTGGCTGCCCGCGCTGATGATCGCCCTTAATAACGGCTCGGCCCATGTCGCGCCGGTCTCCCGTCTTCGTAAACCTACCGCTCGCACTGCTGATAAGGCTGATTGAATATGGAACTTGATCTCTGGACTCAGAGCCTCGTCACTGCAATGACTGCGTTGTGGACCAAAGTCGCTAACTTCATTCCGAACCTGTTCGGCGCACTGGTTGTGCTGCTGTTGGGTTTTGTCGTGGCCAAGCTGCTGGACACCTTGCTGTCCAAACTGCTGGCCAAACTGGGCCTCGATCGCCTGATGGGCGGCACCGGCCTGACCAAATTGATGTCCCGTGCGGGGCTGCAAGTACCGATCTCGACCTTGATCGGCAAGATCGTCTATTGGTTCGTTCTGCTGATTTTCCTGGTTTCGGCAGCAGAATCCCTTGGACTTGAGCGAGTTTCAGCTACGCTTGACATGCTCGCGCTGTATTTGCCGAAAGTGTTCGGTGCCGCGCTGGTGTTGCTGGTGGGTGTCCTGCTCGCACAATTGGCCAATGGCCTGGTTCGCGGGGCGGCAGAAGGCGTAGGCCTGGACTACGCTTCAGGACTTGGGCGAATTGCTCAGGGCCTGGTGATCATCATCAGCATTTCGGTCGCGATCAGTCAGCTGGAGGTCAAGACCGACCTGCTGAACCATGTGATCGTCATCGTATTGATTACCGTTGGTCTGGCGGTTGCGCTGGCCATGGGTTTGGGAAGCCGGGAAATTGCCGGTCAGATTCTTGCGGGAATCTATGTGCGTGAGTTGTATCAGGTTGGGCAACAAGTGCGTATTGGCGAGGTCGAAGGCCAGATCGAAGAGATCGGCACGGTTAAGACCACATTGCTGACCGATGAGGGTGAGCTAGTCTCTCTCTCCAATCGGATCCTGCTGGAGCAGCATGTGAGTAGCCGCTAACCCGGCAAACCCTGCTAATGTATGCCGCCGCAAAATGCCAGCTGTCGCTGGCTGCGGTGGACATTGACCTGACTGTCGGCACGACTTGTTTTGAATAAAGCCCAAACGCTATCCACGCGCTACGACCCCCGCGAGCTCTCTGATGAGGAGTTGGTCGCGCGCTCGCATACCGAGCTTTTTCACGTGACGCGCGCGTATGAAGAATTGATGCGGCGTTACCAGCGCACATTATTTAACGTTTGTGCGCGATATCTTGGGAACGATCGCGACGCAGACGATGTCTGTCAGGAAGTGATGTTGAAGGTGCTGTACGGCCTGAAGAACTTCGAGGGGAAATCGAAGTTCAAGACGTGGCTATATAGCATCACTTACAACGAATGCATCACGCAGTATCGGAAGGAACGGCGAAAGCGTCGCTTGATGGACGCACTGAGTCTTGACCCCCTCGAGGAAGCGTCCGAAGAAAAGGCGCCGAAACCCGAGGAGAAGGGCGGACTGGATCGCTGGCTGGTGTATGTGAACCCGATCGACCGGGAAATTCTGGTGCTACGATTTGTCGCAGAGCTGGAATTTCAGGAGATCGCAGACATCATGCACATGGGTTTGAGTGCGACAAAAATGCGTTACAAACGCGCTCTTGATAAATTGCGTGAGAAATTTGCAGGCATTGCTGAAACTTAGTTCGGCGCAAATATCTCTTACGTGTAGGCAAGTTCTGATAGACTTGCCGCCGAGTTGTCCCCCGGTTTGCGGGACTGCTTCACAATCACCAGATGGGGATTTAACGGATGAAACTGAAAAACACCTTGGGCTTGGCCATTGGTTCTTTGATTGCCGCCACTTCTTTCGGCGCTCTGGCACAAGGCCAAGGCGCAGTTGAAATCGAAGGCTTCGCAAAGAAAGAACAATTCGACAGCGCTCGTAACTTCAAGAACAACGGCAACCTGTTCGGCGGTTCGATCGGTTACTTCCTGACCGACGACGTTGAACTGCGTCTGGGCTACGACGAAGTGCACAACGTGCGTGCCGACGATGGCAAGAACGTCAAAGGCGCTAACACCGCTCTGGACGCTCTGTACCACTTCAACAACCCAGGCGACATGCTGCGTCCATACGTCTCGGCCGGTTTCTCCGACCAGAGCATCGACCAGAACGGCTCGAACGGTCGTAACCGTTCCACCTTCGCCAACCTGGGCGCTGGTGCCAAGCTGTACTTCACCGACAACTTCTACGCCCGTGCTGGCGTTGAAGCTCAGTACAACATCGACCAGGGCGACACCGAGTGGGCTCCTAGCGTCGGTATCGGTGTGAACTTCGGTGGCGGCTCCAAGCCTGCTGCTGCTCCAGTTCCAGCACCAGCTGAAGTCTGCTCCGACAGCGACAACGACGGCGTTTGCGACAACGTTGACAAGTGCCCGGACACCCCAGCCAACGTAACTGTTGACGCTGATGGCTGCCCTGCAGTTGCTGAAGTTGTTCGTGTTGAGCTGGACGTCAAGTTCGACTTCGACAAGTCGGTTGTGAAGCCAAACAGCTACGGCGACATCAAAAACCTGGCTGACTTCATGAAGCAGTACCCATCGACTCGCACCACTGTTGAAGGTCACACTGACTCCGTCGGTCCTGACGCTTACAACCAGAAACTGTCCGAGCGTCGTGCAAACGCCGTTAAGCAAGTTCTGACCAACCAGTACGGTGTTGAATCGTCCCGCGTTGACTCTGTTGGCTACGGCGAAACCCGTCCAGTTGCTGACAACAAAACTGAAGCTGGCCGTGCTGTTAACCGTCGCGTAGAAGCGCAGGTTGAAGCTCAAGCTAAGTAATTAGCTGCCGCTCCGAGAAAAGCCCGGCTTAGGCCGGGCTTTTCTTTGCCTGCGATTTGATGAAACCAGAGATTGTCAGGCCAGTCGGTCGGCTGCCCAGCCAATCGAATCGACCTGGGTCGCAGCCGCTGCGACGGCACCTATGACCAGAATTGCAGGGCTCTTGAGCTGGAAACCAAGGGCAGCGTCTTCCATCGCTGTCAGATTACTGCGGCATTCGCGTTGCTCTGGCAATGAAGCATTCTCGATCATCGCCACCGGCGTATCTGCCGCCATGCCGCCTGCCAGCAGCTGTTCGCGAATCTCGCCGAGCTTCGCCACCCCCATGTAAATCACCAGCGTCGTCCCGCCTTGCGCCAGCGCCCGCCAGTTCAACTGGCTGTCGTCCTGGGTGTGGGCCGTGACCAGCGTCACGCCCCTGGCCACGCCGCGCAACGTCAGCGGAATACCACACTGGGTCGCGCCGGCCAGTCCGGCGGTGATGCCATTGACCAGCTCCACCTCGACACCGCGCTCGCGCAACCACTGCGCTTCCTCACCCCCACGCCCGAAAATGCACGGATCGCCGCCCTTGAGCCGTACTACGCATTTACCCTGACGGGCATAACGCAGCATCAGCCGATGGATGAACGCCTGGGGCGTCGAGCGGCAGTCGCCGCGTTTGCCGACCGCGATAATCCGCGCAGCAGGGCAGTGCTCAAGTACCGCTTCATTGACCAGATCGTCGATCAGCACCACCTCGGCCTCGCGCAAGGCACGCACCGCTTTGAGCGTCAGCAATTCAGGATCACCGGGGCCCGCGCCCACCAGCCAGACTTTCGCGTTCATGGTGTTTTCCTCTTCAGATGACGGCGACCGGACGCACTTCGGCGGCCAGCAAACGCTTGATTTCCGGGACGCAGGAACCGCATTGCGTTCCGCACCCCAATGTATTTTTCAAACCCTGCAGATCCAGACCTTCACGGATACCGGCGCAGACCGCGCTGTGGCTGACGTTCTTGCAGTTGCACAAGGTTTTGTCCGCCACAACCTGCGCGCCGGCATTGCCCGGCGGCGCACTCATCGGTGCCAGCAGCCAGCGCCGCAGTTGTTCGTCGGCACGACCCTCCAGCCACAGGCCTTGCAACCAGTGCTGAGCGAGGGTTTCGCCGGCCAGGCGGATCGCGGTGATTCGCCCGTTTTCGATGCGCACCCGTTTGCCAATGGCGCGGCGAGGATCGTCATAGGCCAGCACCGGCCCCTCGATCAGGGCCAGGCACTGGTCGATTTCACCCAGCAATTGCGGATCGGGTGCGGCGGCGCTGGCTGCGCGTATCAGCAGCGCAGGCCGTTCACGTCCGACAAGGCTGAGACTTGCGTAGGAAAACGCCTCACAGAGTGGTCGAAGCGCCTCGAAATGCCGTTGAACATCGCCCTCGATCAGTGCGAACAGTTGCCATGGCAAATCCACCGGTTCCAGCCGCACACCGCTATGCTTGAGTTCCGGCTGTTTCGACAGTGGATCGAAGGCGGGCAGGGTCAGGCTGTTCACGCCGCCCTTGAGGAAACGATCGCCCCAGTGCATCGGCAGGAACGCCTGGCCCGGACGCACGCTGTCATCGCTGGCGACCGCCACAATCACCGCGCCCCGACGACTTTTCAGATTCACTAAATCCCCCGGCTGCAAGCGGTGACGGCGCAACTCGTCAGGATGCAGACTCAACACGGCTTCGCTGACATGGCCGAACAACTGCGCTGCGGTACCGGTGCGGCTCATACCGTGCCATTGATCACGCAGGCGGCCGGTGATCAGGGTCAGTGGAAAGCGCGCGTCGCGCTGTTCTTTGGCGGCGCGATAGGGATCGGCAACGAATCGCGCGCGCCCGTTCGCTGTAGGAAAGATCCCGTCGCCATACAGCCGGGCTGTACCTTGGCGGGCGCCAGCGGGGAAGGGCCATTGCTGTGGCCCCAGCTCATCAATCAACAAATGGCTGATCCCGGACAAATCCAGATCGCGCCCCCGGGTCAGTTGTTTGTACTCGTCAAAAAGCTGCGCCGGTTGCTCGAACGCAAACAGACCCGGCTGTTGCGGGCGCAGACGTTTCTCCAGGCGTTGTGCGAAATCTACGGTGATCGCCCAGTCCGGTCGTGCTTCACCCGGTGCGGCAATGGCCTGGCGGACGTGGGAAATCCGCCGTTCGGAGTTGGTCACCGAACCTTCCTTCTCGCCCCAACTGGCCGCCGGCAACAGCAGATCGGCAAACGCTGCGGTTTCGGTGGTGCGAAACGCCTCCTGCAACACCACGAACGGACAAGTCTCCAGCGCGGCGCGCACGGCGTTCTGATCCGGCATCGATTGCGCGGGGTTGGTGCAGGCAATCCACAGCGCCTTGATCTTGCCGTTGCGCACCTGTTCAAACAGTTCGATGGCACTGAGACCGGTGTTTTCCGGCAGCTTATCCACACCCCAATACGCCGCCACTTCGGCGCGATGCTCTGGATTGGCGACTTCACGGTGACCGGGCAACAGATTGGAAAGGCTGCCGGTTTCGCGCCCCCCCATGGCATTCGGCTGACCGGTCAGGGAGAAAGGTCCTGCACCCGGCCGGCCGATTTGCCCGGTGGCCAGGTGCAGATTGATCAGCGCGCTGTTCTTCGCGCTGCCTGCGGTGGACTGGTTCAGGCCCATGCACCACAGCGACAGAAAACTCGGCGCGGTGCCGATCCATTCGGCGCATTGCTGCAACTGCTCGACGCTGATCCCGCACAGCTGCGACACCATCGCCGGGGTGTAATCGCGCACCAGGCTTTTCAGCTCGGCGAGGCCTTCGGTGTGGGCCTGGACGAAGTCGCGGTCGACCCAGTCTTCCCATAACAGCAGATGCAAAATTCCATGGAACAACGCGACATCGGTGCCCGGCAGAATCGCCAGATGCAGGTCCGCCAGATCGCAGGTGTCGGTGCGCCGTGGATCAATAACGACGACTTTCATCTGCGGGCGGCGGGATTTGGCTTCTTCGAGGCGGCGAAAAAGTACCGGGTGGGCGTAGGCCATGTTACTGCCGACGATCACCACGCAATCGCTCAACTCCAGGTCTTCGTAGCTGCACGGCGGTGCGTCGGCGCCGAGGCTGCGCTTGTAGCCGACCACCGCCGAAGACATGCACAGCCGCGAATTGCTGTCGATGTTATTGGTGCCGACCAGCGCCCGCGCCAGTTTGTTGAAGGCGTAGTAATCCTCGGTCAGCAATTGCCCGGAGATGTAGAACGCCACGCTGTCTGGGCCGTGTTCGGCGATGGTTTCGGCGAACACGTTGGTGGCGTGATCCAGCGCGGTGTCCCAGTCGCAACGACTGCGCGCCAGGCCTTTGCCCAGGCGCAATTCCGGGTACAGCGCTCGGGCCGCCAGGTCGCCGGTCAGGTGCAGGGTCGAGCCTTTGCTGCACAGTTTGCCGAAGTTGGCCGGATGCGCCGGATCGCCACTTACGCCGAGAATGCGCTCGCCGTCATGCTCGATCAGCACGCCGCAGCCGACCCCGCAATAGCAGCAGGTCGAGGCGGTCGTCTGGCGGTTCATCAGACGACGTCCCGCAGGGCCAATTGCACGCGGCCGTTTTCGACCCGGGCCGGGTGATGGTGCGCGCAACCGACGTCCGGTGCCTGGGCTTCGCCGGATTGCAGGTCGATCTGCCAGTTGTGCAGCGGGCAGGCGACACGCTTGCCGTAGATCAGGCCTTGGGACAATGGGCCGCCCTTGTGCGGGCAGCGGTCATCGAGTGCGAAAACTTCGTCGTCGCTTGTGCGAAAGATCGCAATGTCGCCTTTGGGCCCGGCGATGATCCGCGAACCGAGGGCGTTGATCTCTTCCAGGGCACAGATATCGAGCCAGTTCATGCCGGCACCTCCAGGTTTTTCACGGGGATCACGTCGAATTCTTTCTTCAGTTGCGGCTGGGCGAGGCGCTCTTTCCACGGGTCCTGTTCGAACGACAGGGAGAATTGCAGGCGCTCGTTCAGAGCCTTGCGGCGCTCGGGGTCTTCCAGCACGGCTTTCTTGATGTGCTCCATGCCGACCCGTTGCAGGTAGTGCACGGTGCGTTCGAGGTAGAAGGCTTCCTCGCGGTACAACTGCAGGAACGCGCCGTTGTATTCGCGCACTTCCTCGGCGGTCTTGAGCTTGACGAAGAACTCGGCGACTTCGGTCTTGATCCCGCCGTTGCCACCGATGTACATCTCCCAGCCGGAATCGACGCCGATGATTCCTACGTCCTTGATCCCCGCTTCCGAGCAGTTGCGTGGGCATCCGGAGACCGCCAGCTTCACTTTGTGCGGCGACCACATGTTGAACAGGTCGTGTTCGAGGTCGATGCCCAACTGAGTCGAGTTCTGCGTGCCGAAGCGGCAGAACTCGCTGCCGACGCAGGTTTTCACGGTGCGGATCGATTTGCCGTAGGCGTGACCAGACGGCATGTCGAGGTCTTTCCATACGCCGGGCAGGTCCTGTTTCTTGATCCCCAGCAAGTCGATGCGCTGACCGCCGGTGACCTTGACCATTGGCACCTGGTATTTGTCCGCCACGTCGGCGATCCGCCGCAGTTCCGACGGGTTGGTCACGCCGCCCCACATCCGTGGCACCACCGAATAAGTGCCGTCCTTCTGGATGTTGGCGTGGGCCCGTTCGTTGATCAGGCGCGACTGCGGATCGTCCTTGGCCTCGCCGGGCCAGGTTGAAATCAGGTAGTAGTTGAGGGCCGGGCGGCAGGTAGCGCAGCCGTTCGGGGTGCGCCAGTTGAGGTAGCTCATGGTGCCGGCGATGGTCAGCAGATGCTGTTCGCGAATCGCCTGGCGGATCTGGCCATGGTTGAGGTCGCTGCAACCGCAGATGGCTTTTTCGCTTTTCGGTTTGACGTCCGCCGCACCGCCGACGGTGTTGATCAGGATCTGCTCGACCAGCCCGGCGCAGGAGCCGCAGGAACTGGCGGCCTTGGTGTGTTTCTTCACTTCGTCGACGCTGAACAGCCCGTGTTCCTGAATGGCCTTGACGATGGTGCCCTTGCACACGCCGTTGCAGCCGCAGACTTCGGAGTTGTCGGCCATGCTCATCGCTTTGTCCTGGCCCTGATGTCCTACGTCGCCGAGGGCGTTTTCACCAAACATCAGATGATCGCGGATCTCGCCGATGGCGTGATTCTCACGAATCTGCCGGAAATACCAACCGCCATCTGCCGTATCGCCGTACAGACAGGCGCCGACCAGCACGTCATCCTTGATCACCAGTTTTTTGTACACCCCGCCGATCGGGTCGGAGAGGGTGATGGTCTCGGTGCCTTCACCGCCCATGAAGTCGCCGGCGGAAAACAGGTCGATGCCGGTGACCTTCAATTTGGTCGACGTCACCGAACCCTGATAGCGGGCGAAACCCAATTGAGCCAGATGGTTGGCGCAGACCTTGGCCTGTTCGAACAACGGTGCCACCAGACCGTAGGCAATGCCGCGATGGCTGGCGCATTCGCCGATGGCATAGATGCGCGGGTCGTAGGTTTGCAGGGTGTCGTTGACCAGAATCCCGCGGTTGCACGGGATGCCGGCCTTTTCCGCGAGTTCGGTATTGGGGCGAATGCCGGCGGCCATGACCACCAGATCGGCAGGAATGATGTCGCCGTTCTTGAACTGCACCGAGCCGACGCGACCATTGCCGGCGTCGTGCAGGGCCTGGGTCTGTTCGCACAGGCGAAAGTGCAGGCCACGGGATTCGAGGGCGGTTTGCAGGAGCTGGCCGCTGGTCTTGTCCAGTTGCCGCTCCAGCAGCCATTCACCGAGGTGCACCACGGTGACGTGCATGCCACGCAGCATCAGGCCGTTGGCGGCTTCGAGGCCGAGCAGGCCGCCGCCGATCACCACGGCGTGCTTGTGAGTTTTTGCGGTGTCGATCATGGCCTGGGTGTCGGCGATGTCGCGGTAACCGATCACGCCCTGCAAGTTGTTGCCGGGGATCGGCAGGATGAACGGGGTCGAGCCGGTGGCGATCAGCAGGCGATCGTATTCGGCCTCGGTGCCGTCCTCGGCGATCACCCGGCGTTTGACCCGGTCGATCTCCACCACTTTGCGGTTGAGCAGCAGTTTGATGTTGTTTTCCAGGTACCAGTCGAGGTCGTTGAGCACGATTTCTTCGAAGGTCTGTTCGCCGGCCAGCACCGGCGACAACAGGATGCGGTTGTAGTTGGTGTGCGGTTCGGCGCCGAAGACCGTGATGTCGTACAGCTCGTTGCTCAGCTTGAGCAGTTCTTCCAGGGTGCGGACCCCGGCCATGCCGTTGCCGATCATCACCAGTTTGAGTTTTTTCATCAGGTTCTCCGGGAGCATCGGGCTTGCCTCTTGTGGGCAGTCAGGCCTTGCTCGACAAAAATGGCGCAAACAAAAAAGGCGTCCCGCCAGTTACCTAGCGAGGACGCCTTTGTCCTTGTCCCGTTCTCTCGGGAAGCCTGGCCTTCGTCGTTGAAGGCCGGGCTTTATGTCAGTTGAAAACGTTAATGCAGTGGTTGTGCCAAGTCGCGGCGGGCCGCGAATTCACTGGGGTAATGCTGGAATTGGCCAGATGTTCGTTGTGGTTTTTGCACTGAATGGAAGCAGCACGCTCGTTAATGGAGCGCCGCATCAGCCATGAAACAACAGAAACAGCAGCACCAGATTGCCCAGTAGTGCCAGTAACGTCAGCGTCCGCCAGACCTTCAGCGGCTCACGTTCCAGCAAGGGGCGAGGGCGTACATTCAGGCTGCGGCGTTCACCCTGTTCCAGTGTCAGCAACCATTCCTCGGCGGTTTCATAACGTTGCAAAGGATCAGCTGCCACACCGCGCTCCAGGCACTGCGCCAGCCACTCCGGCAGATCCGGGCGATAGCGGCCGGCACTCACCGGCACCCCGAAACGCGGGCGCTGGAAGGCTTCGATCTCGCCGTAGGGAAAATGCCCGGTGAGCAAAAAATACAAGGTCACGCCCACCGCATACAGATCCTGTTGTGCGCTGGGTGCTGCGCTTTGAAAGGCTTCCGGCGCGATGTAGCTCGGGGTTCCGGGCAGGGTTGACGGTGCGTCTTGCGACAGGCCGGGGCAATACGCCAGACCGAAATCCAGCAGGCGCAACTCGCCGTCGTCCCCCAGGTGCAGGTTTTCCGGTTTGATGTCGCGGTGCAGGATCTGCCGTCGATGCAAAAGGCCGACCGCCCGCAACAGGCGTTCGGCCAGATCCTGCCACTGAGCCAGTGGCAACGGGCCGCTTTGCTCGAACAACTGAGCCAGGGTCGTCCCCGAATATTCACGCATCACGTAGTACAAATGCTGACGCTGGCCGGCGCTATGGACTTCAGGGAAGTGCCGCCCGGCGACGCGTTTGAGAAACCATTCCTCCGCCAGCAAGGCCTGACCAGCCTGGGCATCGTCTGCCAGTTGTGCAGGCAACGTCTTCAAAAGCCAGGCCTGGCCCTGACCATCGAGCACGCGATACAGCAATGATTGCTGGCTCTGACCGACGATCCCTTGCACCTGCCAGCCTTCGAATGCCTGACCCGGTTTCAACGGCGGGGGCAGCGGCCACTGCTGCAAATGAATCAGCGCATCGCCGAGGCTGGCCTCGCCAACAGCATCCACCCGCACCAACATCGCACTGGCATTGTCCTGACTGCCGGCCAGGTGCGCAGCGTTGACCAGAGTTTGTGCGGCACCTTGCAGGTCCGGTTGATCTCGCAGGATTCGGGCGATGGCGGTATCACCAAGCGCCGCCCACACGCCATCGCTGAGCAGCACGAAACATTCGCCGTCACGCAGTTCGCCATCGAGAAAATCCAGCACCAGATGCTGATCCAGCCCCAATGCCCGCTTGAGCACATGCTGCATGCCCGGTTGATCCCAGGCGTGATCCTCACTGATCCGTTGCAAGGTCTCGGCGTGCCAGCGATAGACCCGGCAATCTCCGACATGCGCCAGCGTGAAGCGTCTGCCACGCATGACCAGCGCACTGACCGTGGTGAGCAGCGGCTGGCCGCCACCGTTGGCCTGCAACCAGCGATTTTGTGCGAGCAGCAGGCGATCGAGGGCCTGGGCCACGCTCCAGGTTTCCGGGGTGGCGTAGTAGTCCAGCGCCAGCGCCTGCAAGGTCGAACGCGCGGCCAGCCCGCCATCGGCGCACTGGCTGACGCCGTCGGCGATGGCGAACAGAAACCCTTTGCTGGCCGCCAGCGCCGGGGCCGGAGTGACCAGGCGCAAGGCGTCCTGGTTTTCCGCGCGGGGGCCGGTGGCGCTGGCTTCGGCGAAGCTCAGTTGCAGAGCCATTCGGGCCTCAGACCCGGGCAGCGGTCACGGCCGCCGAACCCCAGGTGGTTCTCCAGCGACGTTTGACCCCGTGCAGGCCAAACCACGCCAGCACGCCAAGGCTGGCAAACAACCACAGCGCCAGTTGATAGCTGCCGGTGCTCTGTTTGATCGCGCCCATGCCTGCTGCCAGAGCGAAACCGCCGATGCCGCCGGCCATGCCGATCAGTCCGGTCATCACGCCGATTTCGCGACGGAAACGTTGCGGCACCAGTTGGAACACCGCGCCATTACCTGCGCCGAGACCGAGCATGGTGCAGACGAAAAGTGCCAGCGCCGCGTAGGAACTTGGCAGGTTGAAGCCGACCGCTGCAATACAAACTGCGGCCACCGTATACATCGCCAGCAGCGTGCGAATCCCACCGAAACGATCAGCCAGCGCGCCGCCCAGTGGACGCATCAGGCTGCCACCGAACACGCAGGCCGCGGTGTAATAACCGGCGGTCACCGGGCTCAAACCGTATTGATCGTTGAAGTAGCCGGGCAGGGCGCTGGCCAGGCCGATGAAGCCACCGAAGGTGACGCTGTAGAAAAACATGAACCACCAGCTGTCACGATCGCCCAGGGCCTTGAAGTAGTCGGCCATTGACTTGGCTTTCGGCCGCTCCGGCGCGTTTTTCGCCAGCCAGGCGAACAGCACCAGGGTCAGGATCAGCGGAATCAGGGCGAAACCGAATACATTGCTCCAGCCAAACGACGCCGCGAGTACCGGGGCGATTAGTGCCGCGAACACGGTCCCGGAGTTGCCGGCTCCAGCGATGCCCATCGCCTTGCCCTGATGCTCCGGCGGATACCATTGCGAAGCCAGCGGCAGGGCCACCGCGAACGAAGCGCCGGCCATGCCGAGGAACAAACCGAGCAGCAGGGCCTGTTCATAACTGTGGATGCCGAGTTTCCAGGCACCGAACAGTGCGCAGATCACGATCACCTGGCCGATCAGCCCGGCGGTTTTCGGCGACAGGCGATCGGCGAGCATGCCCATCGCAAAGCGCAGCACCGCGCCGGCCAGAATCGGCGTGGCGACCACGAGGCCACGCTGTTGGGTGGTCAGGTGCAGGTCGGCGGCAATCTGCACCGCCAGCGGGCCGAGCAGGTACCAGACCATGAAGCTCAGGTCGAAATACAGGAAGGCCGCGAACAGGGTCGGGGTGTGGCCGGATTTCCAGAAGCTTTTATTCATCGCGCACCTCAGCTGTAGAGAATCTCGAGAAGGAGTCAGAACCAGCACAGTGGGGCGCCACCACGGCCGCACCACCGGCCCCGGGCTGTGGGGCCAAAACGCAAAAACGCCGCTACCCGGATCGCCGAAAGGGGCGAAGAAGGTGAGCGACGTCTTTGTCGTAGGTGGGGCAACCGCCGTTGGTTACCTGTAGGGATTGCTTAGCGAGATTTGTGCCACATCGATGTGGCTCGTTCCCATGCTCTGCGTGGGAACGCATTCGGTGACGCTCTGCGTCATGCTCTGAAGCGGACGCGGAGCGTCCATGGCTGCATTCCCACGCGGAGCGTGGGAACGATCAAGGCAGGGCAAGGCTTCAGCCGAGCAACTCGCTCATGGCAATGATCTGTTCCGCCACCTGAATCAGTTTCTGCTGGCGGCTCATGGCCTGGCGGCGCATCAGGGTGTAGGCCTCTTCTTCGTTGCAGTCCTTCATTTTCATCAGCAGGCCCTTGGCCAGTTCGATGCGCTTGCGCTCGGCCAGTTGCTGGTCGCGAGCCTGTAGCTGGGCGCGCAAGGCCTGGTCGCTTTCGAAGCGGGCCATGGCCACGTCGAGAATCGGCTGCAGGCGTTGTGCGTGAATGCCTTCGACGATGTAGGCACTGACCCCGGACTTGATCGCCTGACGCATCACGCCGGGATCATGCTCGTCGGTGAACATCACGATCGGCCGGGGCTGGTCGCGGCTGACCAGCACCACTTGCTCCATCACATCGCGACTCGGTGACTCGGTATCGATCAGGATCACGTCCGGGCGCACCGTTTCGACGCGCGCCGGCAGGTCGATGGTCAGGCCCGACTCGTCGATCACCTCGAAACCGGCCTCGGTCAGCGCGGCTTTCAGGCGTCCGACTTTTTTCGCGGTGTCGTTGATCAGCAGAATGCGCAGCATGTTCGCGGTCTCCTGTCAGCGGTGGGCGAGAAGGGGTGCGCTGTCGTTCAGCGCGTGGAGCTTGAAGCTTCGGGCGTAGGCGGCCGGGTCGCTGCCGTCCCAGATCTTGCCGTCGATCAACTGGCTGCTGCGCATGTCCTTGCCCCAGGCCGCGACGCCCACAGCAGTCGCCGCGTCGCGATAGATCTCCAGTTGCTGCACCTGACGGGCGACGGCGAGGTAATCCGGGTCATCGCGCAGCAAACCCCAACGGCGAAACTGAGTCATGAACCACATGCCATCCGAGAGATACGGCAGATTCACCGCGCCATCGCCGTGAAAGCGCAAGGCGTGCGGGTCCTGCCAGCGATTGCCCAGCCCATCGTCGTAGTCGCCGAGAAAGCGCGGCTCGATGCAGGACACCGGGGCGTCGAGGTATTCCGCAGCGCTCAGCAACTGCGCGGTGCTGCGGCGGTTTTCCGGGCTTTCTTCGATGAAACGGCTGGCTTCGAGGATCGCCATCACCAGCGCGCGGGCGGTGTTGGGGTATTGCTCGACGAAGGCGCGGGTGCAGCCGAGGACTTTTTCCGGGTGATCGGGCCAGATGGTCTGGCTGGTCGCCAGCGTGAAACCGAGATCCTGCTGCACGGCGCTGGCCGCCCACGGCTCGCCAACGCAGAGGCCATCGATGCGTCCGGCCTGCAAGTGCGCGACCATTTGCGGTGGCGGTACGACCACGCTGTCGACATCCTGCAATGGATGGATGCCCTGGCTCGCCAGCCAGTAATACAGCCACATGGCATGGGTGCCGGTCGGGAAGGTCTGGGCGAAAGTCAGTTTTGCGCGGGTTTGGTGCACATGGTGGTGCAGCGCTTCAGGACCGGTCACGCCCAGGCCTTGCAAACCGTGGGACAGGTTCAGGCTCTGACCGTTCTGATTCAGGCCCATCAGCACCGCCATGTCGGTCGGCGCGACACCACCGATGCCCAGGTGCACCGCGTAGATCAGACCGTAAAGGCTGTGGGCAGCATCGAGTTCGCCGCTGACCAGATTGTCCCGCAGGTTGGCCCAGGAACTCTGGCGCTTGAGATTCAGGGTCAACCCGTAAGGCTGAGCAAAGCCTTGAGTGGCGGCGACCACCAGCGAGGCGCAGTCGCTCAGGGCCATGAAACCGAGGTTGATCGCGCTTTTTTCCGGGGCATCGCTGCCGTTGACCCAGGCCAGCGGCCCGGCGGAGGTTTGAGTCATGAAAGCTACCCTCAAAAAAAACGTCGTCCCGGGCTTTGCCCGCGCAAAACCGAGAGACGACGCCATTGTCCTTGCCTGCACGCCACCATTGGCCTGCGGGCTGATGCCGAGGAAGGTGCAAGGCATATGCCATGCGCACGGATTTACCCGTGCGCCTCGCGCGGCGGGGCGATGCCCGGCTATAATCGCCGCCTCTTTTCGCCGCCCGAGTCATAGCCGCCCATGTACACCCTGGCCCGTCAGCTGTTGTTCAAACTTTCCCCGGAAACCTCCCACGATCTGTCGCTGGATCTGATCGGCGCGGGCGGGCGTTTGGGCCTCAACGGCTTGCTGTGCAAGGCCCCGGCGTCGCTGCCGGTGAATGTCATGGGCCTGGAGTTCCCGAACCCTGTGGGTCTGGCGGCCGGTCTGGACAAGAACGGCGCGGCCATCGACGGCTTTGCGCAACTGGGTTTCGGTTTTGTCGAAATCGGCACTGTGACCCCGCGTCCGCAGCCGGGCAACCCGAAACCACGGATTTTCCGCCTGCCGGAAGCCGAGGCGATCATCAACCGCATGGGTTTCAACAACCTCGGCGTGGATAACCTGCTGGCGCGGGTGGCGGCGGCCAAATACAAGGGCGTGCTGGGGATCAACATCGGCAAGAACTTCGACACCCCGGTCGAGCGCGCGGTGGATGACTACCTGATCTGCCTGGACAAGGTCTACGCCCACGCCAGTTACGTCACGGTCAACGTCAGCTCGCCGAACACCCCGGGCCTGCGCAGCCTGCAATTTGGCGACTCGCTCAAGCAATTGCTGGCGGATCTGGCCACGCGCCGCGCTGAACTGGCCCTGCGCCATGGCAAACATGTACCGCTGGCGATCAAGATCGCGCCGGACATGACCGACGAAGAAACCGCTCAGGTTGCGCAAGCGCTGATCGAAACCGGGATGGACGCGGTGATCGCCACCAACACCACCCTCAGCCGCGTGGGCGTCGAAGGCATGGAACACGGTGACGAGGCGGGCGGTCTGTCCGGCGCGCCGGTGCGTGAGAAGAGCACCCACACCGTGAAAGTGCTGGCGTCCGAGCTGGGCGGCAAGCTGCCGATCATCGCAGCGGGCGGCATCACCGAAGGCAAGCATGCGGCCGAGAAGATCGCTGCCGGCGCGAGCCTGGTGCAGATCTACTCCGGCTTCATCTATAAGGGCCCGGCGCTGATTCGCGAGTCCGTGGACGCGATCGCCGCCAAGCGCTGATCGGCGGACATAAAAGGCAGGCATAAAAAAGGGCTCCTCGAAGGAGCCCTTGGGCCGTAGCCCGCCGTCCGGGAAGGACGTGCATGGTGATCAGGTTGTTACGAAATCAGATTGTCGTGTCGGAATAAGTGCCCTGTGTCAGCCGACGGCGTGAAGTTCGTTGAGTCTGTGGATTCCCGCAGTGCCGGTCATACCGTCCCAGTTGTCGCCGCGTCCTTCTCGCCAGCCGTTGATCCAGGCTTGACGTACCGACGGTAGAGTAAATGGGCAAAGCTCACGGGATTTGCCACCAACGCCATATTGATATCCGCGCAAAAATGCTCTTTCCAACGGATCACGCTTAAGTCTTCTCATAGGGTGTTTCCCTCACTTGTTGACTGTTTTTGTCGCGTCGACCTCAATTGAGGTCTGGCAGAAAAACTCTGCCGTTGGCGGCTCGCTGCCGGCGTGGCGAGCCAAGGTGTTGACGCCGTTGCGACGTCAACCTGTGTCCAGTTCTAACCAATGAGTCACATCGATGGAATGACCGTTTTGTCATAAGGACGTAACGAAAAAGATGCTATGGCCATAAGTAACCGCGTATTTATCCAGTGTTTGTTGGCCAAACCCCGGTATGATCGGCCCCGCGCTGGATGATGAGGTTAATCCTTTAGTGAGAATGACCCACGTTTACGCTGGGGTACTATTCGACGAAGGGTTGCTTTGAGTCATTTTGTTGCTTCAACTTTTTTATCTGTCCCGGCATCTAAGCTCTTTTAACCCGAGCAGCGGGGATGGAACGGCACACCTTCGTGCCACGCGGGCGCTCTTGTAGAAAAGCGCCTGATTGAAAACCGGATCGGCAATGCGTTGCCGATTCATTAGCCAAAGGCTCTGGAAAAACCATGTCCGACCGTTTCGAACTCTTCCTCACTTGCCCCAAAGGCCTTGAAGGCCTGCTCATCGAGGAAGCCGTCGGGCTTGGCCTTGAAGAGGCCCGCGAACACACTTCCGCCGTGCGTGGCATGGCGACCATGGAAACCGCTTATCGCCTGTGCCTGTGGTCGCGTCTGGCCAACCGGGTGCTGCTGGTGCTCAAGCGCTTCCCGATGAAAAACGCCGAAGACCTGTACCACGGCGTGCTCGACGTCGACTGGCAGGACCACATGCTGGCCGACGGCACCCTGGCCGTGGAATTCAGCGGCCATGGTTCGGGCATCGACAACACTCACTTCGGCGCCCTGAAGGTCAAGGACGCCATCGTCGACAAACTGCGCACCCCGCAGGGCGACCGCCCAAGCATCGACAAGCTCAACCCGGACCTGCGCATTCACCTGCGTCTGGATCGTGGCGAAGCGATTCTGTCCCTCGACCTCTCCGGCCACAGCCTGCACCAGCGCGGCTACCGCTTGCAGCAGGGCGCTGCGCCGCTGAAGGAAAACCTGGCGGCCGCGATCCTGATCCGTTCCGGCTGGCCGCGCATTGCCGCCGAAGGTGGCGCGCTGGCTGACCCGATGTGCGGTGTCGGCACGTTCCTGGTCGAAGCCGGCATGATCGCCGCCGACATGGCGCCGAACCTGCGTCGCGAGCAGTGGGGCTTCACCGCCTGGCTGGGCCACGTACCGGCGCTGTGGAAAAAACTGCATGAAGAAGCGGTCGAGCGCGCCGCTGCCGGTCTGGCCAAGCCGCCGCTGTGGATTCGTGGTTATGAAGCCGACCCACGGCTGATCCAGCCGGGCCGCAACAACGTCGAACGCGCCGGCCTGAGCGAGTGGATCAAGATCTATCAGGGCGAAGTCGCGACCTTCGAACCGCGTCCGGACCAGAACCAGAAAGGCCTGGTCATCTGCAACCCGCCGTACGGCGAGCGTCTGGGTGATGAAGCCAGCCTGTTGTACCTCTACCAGAACCTCGGCGAGCGTCTGCGTCAGGCCTGCCTGAACTGGGAAGCGGCGGTGTTCACCGGCGCGCCGGACCTGGGCAAGCGCATGGGGATCCGCAGCCACAAACAGTATTCGTTCTGGAACGGCGCGCTGCCGTGCAAGCTGCTGTTGATCAAGGTCCTGCCGGATCAGTTCGTCACCGGCGAGCGCCGCACCCCGGAACAGCGTCAGGCCGAGCGCGAGCAAGCCGCTTACGATCAGACGCCGAACGAGCCGCAAGAGCGCAAGTTCAACAAGAACGGCAACCCGATCAAACCGACGCCGGCCCCGGCGCCCGTGATCGAGCAGCCGCGCCTGAGCGAAGGCGGGCAGATGTTTGCCAACCGCCTGCAGAAGAACCTCAAGGCGATGGGCAAGTGGGTCAAGCGCGAAGGCATCGACTGCTACCGCGTCTACGATGCGGACATGCCGGAATACGCCATGGCCATCGACCTGTACCACGACTGGGTGCACGTTCAGGAATACGCCGCGCCGAAGTCGATCGACCCGGAAAAGGCCTCGATTCGCATGTTCGATGCGTTGGCGGCCATCCCGCAGGCGCTGAACATCGACAAGAGCCGCGTGGTGGTCAAGCGCCGCGAGCGTCAGAGCGGCACCAAGCAGTACGAGCGTCAGGCGGCTCAGGGCAAGTTCAATGAAGTGACCGAGGGCGGCGTGAAGTTGCTGGTCAACCTCACCGACTACCTCGACACCGGGCTGTTCCTCGATCACCGGCCGATGCGCATGCGGATTCAGAAAGAGGCCGCCGGCAAGCGCTTCCTCAACCTGTTCTGCTACACCGCGACCGCTTCCGTCCACGCAGCCAAGGGCGGCGCGCGCAGCACCACCAGCGTCGACCTGTCGAAAACCTACCTCGACTGGGCGCGCCGCAACCTGTCGCTCAACGGTTTCTCCGACAAGAACCGTCTGGAGCAGGGCGATGTGATGGCGTGGCTGGAGAATTCCCGCGACGAATACGACCTGATCTTCATCGATCCGCCGACCTTCTCCAACTCCAAGCGCATGGAAGGCATCTTCGACGTGCAGCGTGACCAAGTGCAGTTGATCGACCTGGCCATGGCGCGGCTGGCAGCGGGCGGGGTGTTGTATTTCTCCAACAACTTCCGCAAGTTCCATCTTGAAGACAACCTGGCCGAGCGTTACGCGGTCGAGGAAATCACCGCCAGCACCATCGACCCGGATTTCGCCCGCAACGGCAAGATCCACCGCGCCTGGAAAATCACGGCTCGTTGACACTCTGCAAAATTGGATCCACAGAGTCTTGATTTTTAAAGGCTCTTGGATCCGTTCAGAGCTAGCCAAATTAGTGGCTAATAGCTATAACTCACACACGGCCGATGGGGTTTTTCCCGCAGATGCTGACGTAGTGAGTGGCTTTTATGTCGTTGCACCCCGTGCGCCCGAAGATATTGGGTTTTATCAGCGAAGAAGTCTCGGCCTGGCTGGTCGCGCTGCTGGTATTGCTCGCCGGCGGGATTCTCACGGGGCTGCTCGCCTGGGGCACCCTCAATCAGTTTCATAGCCAGTTGCGCCAACGCTTTCAGCTATTGGCCAATGAGCGCTACAGCCGCATCGAAGAACGTTTTCAGGATCAGGAGCAACGCCTCGACGGGCTGCGCCGGTTCTTCGCCAACTCCGAATCGGTGTCCCGCGCCGAATTCGACGGCTACACCCAACCTTTATTACTGCGCACCCAGGCCTATTCGTTCGCCCTGCGGGTGAGCGGCGCCGAGCGTGCAGCCTTTGAACAGCGGGCGCGGGATGAAGGCCTGAGCACCTTCAGCGTGCGCGAACTCAATGCCCGCGGCGAGCTGCAACTGGCCGCGGCCCGCGATGAATACGTGGTGGTGTTGTACAGCCAGACCCAGAGCCGGCTCGGCTCGCCACTGGGTTACGACTTGCTGGCCCAGCCGCTGCGCCGCACGACCCTGGAGCGCGCCGACCAGATTGGCGGCCTGGCGGTCTCGCAGCCGATGCATCTGGTGGCGATCGAGCCGGCCTACGCGCGCGGCGTGCTGTTGGTCGGGCCGGTGGTGCGTCCCGGCGAGACAAAGTCGTTCGGCTACGTGATGGCCGTCATCAGCATGCGTCAGCTGCTGGCGGACGGATTGCCGGATGCGTTTCATGACTATCTGTCGGTGCGCATCCTCGATCTGTCCACCAACGATCAGCATGAAGTACTGTTCGAATCGACCAATGAGCCGGCGCCGAGCGATCTGTCGGCCACTCGATTGGTGCGCATGGCCGATCACGACTATCAGGTGGATATCCTGCCCAGCGAAGCGTTCATGCAGGCCAACCATTCGTCGGTTGGCAGCGTGGTGGTGCTGGGCGGATTGCTCAGTCTGCTGCTGAGCGCGTTGCTTTATGTGCTGGTCAGTCAGCGCCAGCGTGCGTTGCGCATGGTCGAGTTGCGCACCCAGGAGCTGCATGAACGTGAACAGGAACTGCGCGGCACCCACGGCCAGTTGCGCGGGGTGCTCAACGCGGCGACCCAGGTGGCAATCATCGCCACCGACCTGCGCGGGGTGATCAACACCTTCAACCCCGGTGCCGAGCAGATGCTCGGTTATCTCAGCAGCGAAGTGGTCGGCCACATGACCCTGGAAAACCTGCACTTTCCCCGGGAGCTGGTGGCCCGCGCGGCGGAGCTCAGCGCTCGTTATGGCAAAACCATTCCGACCTGTCAGGCGATGTTGGTGGAGGGGGGCGAAGTCGGCGGGCACGAGGCGCGGGAATGGACGCTGGTGCGCAAGGACGGCAGCCACATTCCAGTGAACATGCTGGCCACCCCGGTGCTGGACGAGCAGGGGCTGTGGGTCGGGCATCTGGCGATCTGCATCGACATCACCGAGCGCAAGCGCGTGCACGAAGCGCTGGCCGCGCGGGACGTGCTGTTGAAGAAACTCAGCGCCCACGTTCCCGGCGGGATCTATCAATTCAAGATGGAGTTCGACGGTCGCTTCAGCGTGATCTACGCCAGCGACGGCATCCGCGAGATCTACGAGCTGGAGCCGGACGTGCTGCTGCTCAACGCCGAAGCCATTTTCACGCGCATCCACCCACAGGACGTCAGCCGTGTGCGCAAGTCGATCCGCGCCTCGGCGGACAACCTCAGTCCATGGCGCGAGGAGTACCGCGTGCAGTTACCGGAGCGCGGCCTGCGCTGGGTTCGCGGTGAGGCGACTCCGGAGGAACTGCCGGGCGGCGGCGTGCTGTGGCACGGTTATATCTCCGACATCTCCGACCTGAAGCGCGTCGAAGAGGAGTTGCGTGCCCTCTCGGTGACCGATGCCCTGACTGGCATTCACAACCGACGCTACTTTCAAGAGCGCCTGACCACTGAAATGGCCCGGGTCGAGCGTGGCGGTGGCGAGTTGTCGGTGATCATGCTCGACATCGACCACTTCAAGCGGATCAACGATCAGTACGGTCACGCAGCGGGCGACCGGGTTTTGCAGGCGGTCTGCGAGCGCATCGGCCATCGGCTGCGGCGTACCGACGTGTTCTGCCGGTTGGGCGGCGAAGAGTTCATGGTGCTGTGCCCGGACATCGACGGCGATCACGCTCACATGCTGGCCGAGGAGTTATGGCACAGCCTGCGCAGTGCGCCAATCGACGTGGTGGGGGTGGTGACGGCCAGTTTCGGGATTGCCAGTTGGCGACCCGGGGAGGGTGCGGACGCGTTGTTGCTGCGGGCGGATTCCGGGGTTTATGCGGCGAAACAGGGCGGACGGGATCGGGTTGAGCGGCAGATGAACTAGATATCGAGCCCGTGATCGTTCCCACGCTCTGCGTGGGAATGCCTCCGGGGACGCTCCGCGTCCAGTGACGCAGAGCGTCACGGGCTGTATTCCCACGCGGAGCGTGGGAACAATCAGGTTTGGGGGGGGGCGCAGTTTCGGCTGTGATGATTGTTCCCACGCAGAGCGTGGGAACAATCATTTACGGGGATTACAGAACCGAAGCGGTCTGCGGCGTCCGTGGCTGTTTATAAAGATCCAGCAGCACCTGATCCAGCACCGATGACGCGCCGAACGGGGCCTTGTCGTTGAGGATCGCCACCACCGCCCAAGTGTTGCCGTTGACGTCGCGGCTGAAGCCCGCAATCGCTCGAACAGTGTTCAGGGTGCCTGTCTTGACGTGGGCTTCGCCGCGCATCGCGGTGGTTTTCAGGCGTTTGCGCATGGTGCCGTCGGTCCCGGCAATCGGCAGCGAGCTGATGTATTCGGCGGCGTAAGGGCTGTGCCAGGCCGCTTGCAGCATGCTGGCCATTTCACGGGCGCTGACTCGCTCGGAACGCGACAGACCGGAGCCGTTCTCCATCACCAGGTGCGGCGCGGTGATGCCCTTCTTCGCCAGCCACTGACGGACCACGCGTTGCGCGGCCTTGGCGTCATCGCCGTCGGCGTCGTTGCGGAATTTCTGGCCCAGGCTCAGGAACAGCTGCTGAGCCATGGTGTTGTTACTGTACTTGTTGATGTCGCGGATGATTTCCGCCAGATCCGGCGAGAACGCGCGGGCCAGCACTTTGGCGCTGCTCGGCGTCGGGGCCAGACGATCCTTGCCCTGGATGCTGCCGCCCAGTTCTTTCCAGATCGCCCGCACGGCGCCGGCGGTGTAGGTCGCGTGGTCGAGCAGCGACAGGTAAGTCTGCGAGCTGCAGCCTTCGCCCAACTGGCCGGCCACGGTCACGGTCACGCTGCCATCGGCCTGCGGCACCGGGTTGTAGCGCACGCCGCCGGTGCATTGTTTGGAGTTGAGCGCTTTGACGGTGTTTTCGATGTTGATGCTGGCAATCGGCGGTTCGACCGAGATCAACACCCGGCCATTGTCGTTGCGGGCCACGAAGCGCAGGGCCTTGAGGTTGACCAGCAGCGAATCCGGCTTGACCAGGAACGGCTTGTTCTCGTCGTTGCCGTCATCGTTGAATTCCGGCAGTTGCGGCTGCACGAAGAAGCTGCGGTCGAGCACCAGATCACCGGTGACCTGGGTCACGCCGTTGGCACGCAGGTCGCGCATCAGCAGCCAGAGTTTTTCCATGTTCAGCTTCGGATCGCCGCCACCCTTGAGGTAGAGGTTGCCGTTGAGGATCCCGCCGTTCAGGTCGCCGTCGGTGTAGAACTCGGTTTTCCACTGATGGTTGGGGCCGAGCATTTCCAGCGCCGCGTACGTGGTGACCAGCTTCATGGTCGAGGCCGGGTTGACCGACACGTCGGCGTTGTACACGGTCGGCGTGCCCGGGCCGTCCAGCGGCACCATCACCAGCGACAGGGCAGTGGGCTGCAGCTTGCTGGCCTTGAGGGCTTTTTCGACGTTGGGGGTCAGGGCGGTGTTGATGGTGGCAGCGGAGACGGGCAGGGCCAGCGGCAGAAGAAGACCGGCCAGAAGCAGAGGACGCAACGATTTGATCATATGAAATAAAACCCTACAGCCGAGGGGAAAAAAGACGAGGACATGGATGAAAAGGCCCTCAGTGGTCATGAAAGTGTCGGCATTATGCCCCAAGGTGTAACAGCTTGTGCCTTTCGCAAGGGCGCCAATTCGTTATTTTTTTACAGGCGGTCGCACGCACGTCCCAGAGAGTCGGGCAATCGCCGGCTTAAACTGGTAAAGTGCCGGCCGTTATTACTTAAGAGGATTGTTCCAATGGCGACTAACCGTTCCCAGCGTCTGCGCAAAAAACTGTGCGTCGATGAATTTCAAGAGCTGGGTTTCGAACTGAACCTGGGCTTCAAAGAAGACCTGTCCGAAGAAGCCATTGACGCTTTCCTCGAAGCATTCATCAAAGAAGCCATGGAAGCCAACGGTCTGGGCTATGTCGGCGGCGACGACTTCGGTCTGGTTTGCCTGCAGAAGCGTGGTTCGGTCTCCGAAGAGCAGCGCGCTGCTGTTGAAGCCTGGCTGAAAACCCGCTCCGAGCTGACTTCTACTGAAATCAGCCCGCTGCTGGACGTTTGGTATCCGGAAAAGCCGATCAACGCGGCCAAGTGATACTGAAAAAAACGGCGACCTGAGGGTCGCCGTTTTTTTATGCCTGCTTTTTAACCAGGCCTCAGGCCTTGCGCCAGTTGAGAATCAGCAAGGTCAACACCCCCGCGACAATCCCCCAGAACGCCGAACCGATGGAAAACAGCGTCAGCCCCGACGCCGTGACCATGAAGGTGATCAGCGCCGCTTCCCGTTCCTTCACCTCGGTCATGGCGATGCTCAAGCCGTTGATGATCGAGCCGAACAGCGCCAAAGCAGCAATCGACAGCACCAGCTCCTTCGGCAGCGCGGCAAACAGTGCCGCCAGGGTGGCGCCGAACACCCCGGCAATCCCGTAGAAAATCCCGCACCACACCGCAGCGGTGTAGCGTTTGTTGCGATCTTCATGGGCATGCGGCCCGGTGCAGATCGCCGCGCTGATGGCTGCCAGGTTTATGCCGTGGGAACCAAACGGCGCCAGCAGCAGCGACGCGATGCCGGTGGTGGTAATCAGCGGCGAGGCCGGGACGTTGTAGCCGTCGGCGCGTAGCACGGCGATGCCGGGCATGTTTTGCGAGGTCATCGCTACCACAAACAGCGGAATGCCGATGCTGATGGTCGCGGCCAGGGAAAAGTGCGGCGTGGTCCAGACCGGTGTCGCCACTTCCAGATGAAAACCGCTGAAATCCAGCAGCCCCATGAGACCCGACAGCGCGGTGCCGATCAGCAGCGCAGCGAGCACCGCATAGCGTGGCGACAGGCGTTTGACGATGAGATAAGTGAAGAACATGCCCAGCACCAGGCCGGTGCGGTGTTGCGCGGCGACGAAAATTTCGCTGCCGATCTTGAACAGAATCCCCGCCAGCAGCGCGGCGGCGAGGGAGGCCGGGATCTTTTTCACCAGCCGTTCGAAGCTGCCGGTCAGGCCGCAAATCGTCACCAGCACCGCGCAGGTGATGTAGGCGCCGATGGCCTCGCCGTAGGTAACGCCGCCAAGGCTGGTGATCAACAGCGCTGCGCCGGGTGTAGACCAAGCGATGGTGATTGGCGTGCGATACCGCAGGGACAGACCGATCGAACACACTGCCATGCCGATGGAGATCGCCCAGATCCACGACGAAATCTGCCCGCTGGTCAGGCCCGCCGCTTGCCCTGCCTGGAACATCAGCACCAGCGAGCTGGTGTAGCCGGTCATCATCGCGATGAACCCGGCGACGATGGCGGAGGGCGATGTGTCCGCCAGCGGGCGCAGTCGGGTGTGGGTAATTTCGTTCATGACAGCGGCGTTCCTTGTTCAAGCCACGGATTTCGGGTTTAAGCCTAAACTCAAACGTAACGGAGCGTTGCAATACAGCCAAAGCCGCAAACAGCCGTACAGTCGTGTTGCCACCTTCCATTGTGTACAATCGCGCTGTTTTTTACGCGATACTTGCCAGCGACCCACTGTGCCGTATTACAGTCACGGTCAATTCGCCGCCGTTCTTCCCGACTCGAGTGCCCATGAACGAACAGTTGCAACCCCTCAAGAAACAACCGCGAGCAGGCAAAGCCGGCCGCAGCGGAACCCAGGACGATATTGTCTATGCGCATATCTTCGAGGCCATCCTCGAACAGCGTCTGGCGCCCGGCACAAAGTTGAGCGAAGAAGCGCTGGGGGAAATTTTCGGGGTCAGCCGCACCATCATTCGCCGCGCGCTCTCGCGTCTGGCCCATGAAGGCGTGGTGCTGTTGCGGCCGAACCGTGGCGCGGTCGTCGCCAGCCCGAGTGTTGAAGAAGCGCGTCAGGTGTTCCTCGCCCGACGTCTGGTGGAGCGCGCGATCACCGAGCTGGCGGTGCAGCACGCCACCGCCGAGCAGATCGCCGAACTGCGCCAGATGGTCAACGACGAACGCGACAGCTTCTCCCGCGGCGATCGCGGTGCCGGCATCCGTCTCTCCGGCGAATTCCACCTGAAACTGGCGGAAGCGGCGAAGAACGCGCCATTGATCAGCTTCCAGCGCAGCCTGGTTTCGCAGACGTCGCTGATCATCGCCCAATATGAAAGCGGCAACCGCTCGCACTGTTCCTACGACGAGCACACCCAGTTGATCGACGCCATCGAAGCGCGCAACGGCGAGCTGGCGGTGGACCTGATGATGCATCACATGGATCACATCGACAGCAAGCTCAACCTCGACGAGGAAAGTGCTTCGGACGATCTGCATGCAGTGTTCTCGCACCTGTTGCAGACCAAGAAGCCGGGGCGGCCGGCGGTCAAGCTCTGAGGCGAATCGACAGGCAATAAAAATCCCCCGGACTGCAAAGTACCGGGGGATTTTTTTTGTCCGTCTGATCGTGATGATCGTTCCCACGCTCCGCGTGGGAATGCAGCCCGTGACGCTCTGCGTCACTGGACGCGGAGCGTCCCCAGAGGCATTCCCACGCAGAGCGTGGGAACGATCGAGCAATCAGTTAGCGCTGGTGTACCAGCGTACCTGCTGCATAGGTCTGAGCCACAGTGCGGTCATCGCCCAGGGTCATCAGCACGAACAGCGTTTCGGCGATGTTGTTGGCCTGCTTCAAGCGGTAGCTCAGCAGCGGCGTGGCGTTGTAGTCCAGCACCAGGAAGTCGGCGTCGGAGCCCGGTTGCAGGTTGCCGATCCTGTCTTCCAGACGCAGCGCCCGCGCGCCGCCGAGGGTGGCGAGGTACAGCGACTTGAACGGGCTCAGGCGCGCACCTTGCAACTGCATCACTTTGTAGGCTTCGTTCAGGGTTTGCAGCAGCGAGAAACTGGTGCCGCCGCCGACGTCAGTCCCGAGGCCGACGTTCAGTTTGTGCTTCTCGGCCATCGGCAGGTTGAACAGGCCGCTGCCGAGGAAGAAGTTCGAGGTCGGGCAGAACGCGACCGCCGAACCGGTCTGCGCCAGGCGCGCGCATTCGTCGTCGCACAGGTGCACGCCATGGGCGAACACCGAACGCTCGCCGAGCAATTGATAGTGGTCGTAGACGTCCAGATAACCCTTGCGCTCCGGGAACAGCTCCTTGACCCACTCGACTTCCTTGAGGTTTTCGCTGATGTGGGTCTGCATGTACAGATCCGGGTATTCACTGAGCAGCTGCCCAGCGAGGGTCAGCTGTTCCGGGGTGCTGGTCGGGGCGAAACGCGGGGTGACCGCATAGTGCAGACGACCCTTGCCGTGCCAGCGCTCGATCAGCGCCTTGCTGTCGACGTAGCTCGATTCCGGGGTGTCGGTCAGGTAGTCCGGTGCGTTGCGGTCCATCATCACCTTGCCGGCGATCATTCGCAGATCCAGCTTCTCGGCCGCTTCGAAGAACGAGTTCACCGATTGCGGGTGCACGCTGCCGAACACCAGCGCGGTGGTGGTGCCGTTGCGCAGCAGTTCCTTGATGAAAATGTCCGCCACTTCATCGGCGTGGGCCTTGTCGGCGAACTGGCTTTCGCACGGGAAGGTGTAGGTGTTCAGCCAGTCCAGCAGTTGCTCGCCGTAGGCGCCGACCATGCCGGTCTGCGGCAAGTGAATGTGGGTGTCGATGAAGCCCGGGGTGATCAGCGCATCCTTGTGATGCGTGATCTCGATGTCCGCCGGCAGGGTCGGCAGCAGTTCGCTGGCGTGGCCGAGGGCGCTGATCTTGCCGTCATCGACCACCAGCAGGCCGTCCTCGAAATACTCGTAGGAGGCTTCGATGCCGACCTCGGCAGGGTCGGCGATGCTGTGCAGGATGGCGGCGCGGTAGGCTTTGCGAGTCAGAGGCATGAGGGTTCTCTAATCAGTTTGAGGCTTTGAGTGAGGCGGCCTGACTGCGGCGCGAAACCGGCAGCAGTTTGGCAATCGGTTCGGCACTGGCGGTGTGCTGGCCGAAATTGGCGTTATAGGTGGCGATGATTTCGCCGGCGATGGAGATGGCGATTTCCACAGGCAACTTGCCTTTGACTTCGCCGATGCCCATCGGGCAGCGCATGCGTTGCACGACACTGGCGTCGAAACCACGATCACGCAAACGGTGTTCGAACTTGGCCCGTTTGGTTTTCGAGCCGATCAGGCCGAACCAGGTGAAGTCGTTGCGCTTGAGGATCGCGGCGGTGAGTTCCAGATCCAGCTGATGGTTGTGGGTCATGACGATGCAGTAACTGCCGGCGGGCAGGTCGTCGATTTCATCCACAGGCTCCTCGGCGACGATTTTGCGCACGCCGTGGGGAATCTGTTCGGGAAATTCCTCTTCCCGGGAATCGATCCAGCGCACCCGGCAGGGCAGGCTGGCGAGCAGCGGCACCAGCGCGCGGCCGACATGACCGGCGCCGAACACGGCGATCTGCGCCTGCACCTGGCCCATCGGTTCGAACAGCAGCACTGTGGCGCCGCCGCAGCACTGGCCAAGGCTGGCGCCGAGGCTGAAGCGCTCCAGATGAGTGTCCTGCTTGCCGCTGGCGAGCATCTCGCGGGCGATCTGCATGGCTTTGTATTCCAGGTGCCCGCCACCGATGGTGTCGAAGGTCTGGCGGGCGCTGACGACCATCTTCGAGCCGGCATTGCGCGGCGTCGAGCCGAGCTCTTCGATGATCGTCACCAGAACACAAGGTTCGCCCTGGTTCTGCAGGTCGGCGAGGGCGTCGATCCAGTTGTACATATCTCACCTCTCAGATCGTTCCCACGTCGAGGCGTCGAACCGTCGCGTGGGAATGCATCACTGGACGCTCCGCGTCCGCTGTTCAGGATGCGACGCAGAGCGTCGCGGGCTGCATTCCCACGCAGAGCGTGGGAACGATCATCAGAGCGGAGCCAGCTCGGTTTCAGCTTCTACGGTTTTCACCGCCTTGAGCTGACGCATCTGCTCGCAACCCCACAACACCCGCTCCGGGGTCGCCGGCGCGTCGATCTTCGGCTGATGCTTGTAGTCGCCGAGGCTGGCCACCGCATCCTTGATCGCACACCACGCGGCGATGCCGAGCATGAACGGCGGCTCACCCACAGCCTTGGAGTGGAACACGGTGTCTTCCGGGTTCTTGCGGTTTTCCACCAGCCTCACCCGCAGATCCAGCGGCATGTCCGCCACGGCCGGGATCTTGTAGCTGGCCGGGCCGTTGGTCATCAGCTTGCCCTTGTTGTTCCACACCAGTTCTTCCATGGTCAGCCAGCCCATGCCCTGAACGAAACCGCCCTCGACCTGGCCGATGTCGATGGCCGGGTTCAGCGAGGCGCCGACGTCGTGGAGGATATCGGTACGGAGCATCTTGTACTCGCCGGTCAAGGTGTCGACGATCACTTCGCAGCACGCCGCGCCGAAGGCGAAGTAGTAGAACGGCCGACCACGGGCCTGGCTGCGGTCGTAGTAGATTTTCGGCGTCTTGTAGAACCCGGTGCTCGACAGCGACACCTGATTGAAATACGCCAGCTGGATCAGCGCTTCGAAGGTCAGGATGTGGTCACGAACCCGCACATGACCGTTGTGGAATTCCACGTCCTCTTCGCTGACCTTGTAGTGCCGCGCGGCGAATTCGACCAGTCGCTGCTTGATGATCTCGGCAGCGTTCTGCGCGGCTTTACCGTTCAGGTCGGCGCCGCTGGAGGCCGCGGTCGGCGAGGTGTTCGGCACCTTGTCGGTGTTGGTCGCGGTGATCTGCACGCGGTCCATTTCCACCTGGAACACTTCGGCCACGACCTGCGCGACTTTGGTGTTCAGACCCTGGCCCATTTCCGTGCCGCCGTGGTTCAGGTGGATGCTGCCGTCGGTGTAGACGTGCACCAAGGCACCGGCCTGGTTGAGGAAGCTGGCAGTGAAGGAAATGCCGAATTTTACCGGGGTCAGCGCGAGGCCTTTTTTCAGGATCGGGCTGTTGGCGTTGTAGCGACGGATCGCTTCGCGGCGCTCGGCGTACTGGCTGCTTTCTTCCAGTTCGGCGGTCATCTCTTCGAGCATGTTGTGCTCGACGGTCTGGTAGTAATGGGTGACGTTGCGCTCGGTCTTGCCGTAGTAGTTGGCCTTGCGCACGGCCAGTGGATCGAGGTTGAGGTGACGGGCGATGGCGTCCATCACTTCTTCGATCGCGACCATCCCTTGCGGGCCGCCGAAACCACGGTACGCAGTGTTCGACGCTGTGTTGGTCTTGCAGCGGTGACCGTTGATGGTCGCATCGCCGAGGTAGTACGAGTTGTCCGAGTGGAACATCGCCCGGTCAACGATCGAGGCCGACAGGTCAGGCGAGCAGCCGCAGTTACCGGCCAGATCCATCGCGATGCCGTGCAGGCGCCCTGTGCTGTCGAAGCCGACGTCGTACTCGACGTAGAACGGGTGACGCTTGCCGGTCATCAGCATGTCTTCGACCCGTGGCAGACGCATCTTGGTCGGTTGGCCGGTGAGGTGCGCGATCACCGCACACAGGCAGGCCGGGCTCGCAGCCTGGGTTTCCTTCCCGCCGAAACCACCGCCCATGCGGCGCATGTCGACCACGATTTTGTTCATCGAAACGTCGAGAACTTCGGCCACCAGTTTCTGCACTTCGGTGGGGTTCTGGGTCGAGCAGTAGACGATCATGCCGCCGTCTTCGGTCGGCATCACCGAGGAGATCTGCGTCTCCAGATAGAAGTGTTCCTGGCCGCCGATGTGCAGCGTGCCCTGAATGCGATGTTCGGCCGTGGCCAGTGCGGTGGTCGAATCGCCGCGCTGATGGGTGTGGCTGTCGAGCACGAAATGGCGCTTGCGCAGGGCTTCGACCACGTCCAGCACCGGCTCCAGATCTTCGTATTCGATGATCGCGGCCATGGCGGCCTTGCGTGCGGTTTCCAGGTCTTTCGCGGCCACGGCCAGCACCGGTTGACCGACGAACTGCACGTCATCGATGGCCAGCAGCGGATCGCCCGGTAGCAGCGGACCGATGTCTTTCAGGCCCGGCACGTCTTCGTGGGTGATGGCGATGCGCACGCCTTCGAAGGCATAGCAGGGCTTTGTGTCGATGCTGATGATTTTCGCGTGGGCGCGATCCGACAGCCGTGCGTAAACGTGCAACTGGTTGGGGAATTCCAGGCGGTCATCGATGTACTGCGCTTCACCGGACACATGCTTGGCGGCGCTGTCGTGTTTGACGCTGCGGCCGACGCCAGAGGTCAGGTCTTTGGCGAACAATTCAGCCAGTTCAGCTTGAGTTTTCTCTACGCCGTGATGGTTAGACATAAGCGGTCACCCGAGTCTCGATGTGCGGTGTTTGCAGTTCGATGAAGTATTTGCGCAGCAGGTTCTGCGCGCTGAGCAGGCGGTATTCCTTGCTGGCGCGGAAGTCCGAGAGCGGGGTGAAATCCTCGCCCAGCGCGGTGCAGGCACGTTCGACGACGGCATTGTTGAACGGCTGACCGAGCAGCACGGCTTCACAGTGAGCGGCGCGTTTCGGGATCGCGGCCATTCCGCCGAAGGCGACGCGGGCGTCGGTGATCACGCCGTTCTCGACACGCAGATTGAACGCGGCGCAGACGGCAGAAATGTCATCGTCCAGACGCTTGGAGACTTTGTAGGCGCGGAAGCGCTGCTCGGCCGTGGCGCGAGGCACGATGATTTTCTCGATGAACTCGCTTTCCTGACGCGCGGTGACCCGGTAATCGATGAAGTAATCCTCGAGGGCCAGCGTGCGGCGGGTCTCGCCCTTGCACAGCACGATCTGCGCGCCGAGGGCGATCAGCAGCGGTGGCGAGTCACCGATCGGCGAGGCGTTGCCGATGTTGCCGCCGAGGGTGCCCTGGTTGCGAATTTGCAGGGAGGCGAAGCGGTGCAGCAGTTCGCCGAAGTCCGGGTACTCGGCGTTCAGCGCTTCGTAGCAGTCGGAGAGGGCGGTGGCGGCGCCGATTTCAATGCGATCTTCGAAGTGCTCGATGCGCTTCATTTCGGCGACGTTGCCGACGTAGATCATCACCGGCAGCGTGCGGTGGAACTGAGTGACTTCCAGCGCCAGATCAGTGCCGCCGGCCAGCAGGCGAGCCTGTGGATAAGCGTCGTAGAGATCGGCCAGATCGGCGACGGTCAGCGGCACCAGGCAGCGTTTGTCGCCGCTGTTGAGTTCGCCGATCGATGTCGGGGCAATGGCTTTGAGGCGGGAGATGGTTTCCGCTTCGCGGGCGTCGAACTGGTCCGGTTGCTTGCCGCAGCAGGATTGTTCGGCAGCGGCCAGAATCGGCCGGTAACCGGTGCAGCGGCAGAGGTTGCCGGCCAGCGCTTCGTGGGCCTTGGCATGATCCGGTGCATCGCTGTTCTTTTGCAGGGCGAACAGCGACATCACGAAACCGGGGGTGCAGAAACCGCACTGCGAACCGTGGCACTCGACCATGGCTTTCTGCACGCTGTGCAGTTCGCCCTTGTGCTTGAGGTCTTCGACGCTGATCAATTGCTTGCCGTGCAGGGACGATACGAACGTCAGGCACGAGTTGAGGCTGCGATAGCGAATGTGCTCGCGGCCATCGTCATCCGTCTGCAACTCGCCGACCACCACCGTACAGGCGCCGCAGTCACCGCTGGCGCAGCCTTCTTTGGTGCCGGATTTGCCCACGTGTTCGCGCAGGTAGTTGAGCACAGTCAGGTTCGGGTCCAGGGCGTGCTCGCTACGGAGTTCCTGGTTAAGTAAAAACTGGATCACGGAAGGCCTCGCAGACTCATTATTGTTGTTGAGCGACTTGAGCCGAATTTAGCAGGTCTGACTTTTCGGTCAATGGTTTTCTGACTTAAAGGTCAGGAAAAACCGTTTTGTCGCTCAACCACGTGTCTCTTCAGTATTGACCCTCATTGGATCAAGCGCTTTTTTGCGGGATTCGTGCCAAAAACCGCTGTGCGGGCACTCCGCCATGACCGCGCATTGCGCTACACTGCGCCGCTTGTGCAGATCGAAGAGTTTGAAGGACAACCATGACGTTCAAGGCGCCGGACAGCCTCGCCGAGCAAATCGCTCACCACCTCGCCGAACGGATCATTCGCGGCGAAATGAAGCCGGGAGAGCGTATCCAGGAACAGAAGGTCACGCTGGCGCTGAACGTCAGCCGCGGCTCGGTCCGCGAAGCCTTGCTGATCCTCGAGCGCCGTCACCTGATCGCGATCCTGCCGCGCCGCGGAGCCCACGTCACCGAGCTTACGGCGCACAAGGTGCAGAGCCTGTGCACGCTGATGAGCGAGTTGTACATCCTGCTCGGCAACGCGGTGGCCAATGGCTGGCAAGTCCAGTCCGACATGGCGCCGTTCGTGCAGATCCAGCAGCGCCTGACCGCCAGCTACGAGCGTCAGGACATCCGCACCTTCGTTGACGACAGCTTCAACGTGATGCGCGCCGCGTACCCGTTCGCCAACAACCCGTACCTGCAAGAAACGGTGGAAAACCTGCAACCGGCCATGAGCCGCGCGTACTTCCTTGCACTGGAGCAGCGCAAGGCCGAGATGAGCGAGTTCCTCGAACTGTTCGAACGCTTGCTGGCCGCCGTCCTCGCCCGTGACCTGCCGCAGATCCGCATCGTGCTGACGGCTTACGCCCAGCGCAGCTGCGATCTGGTGGTGTCCGCCCTGACGGTTGCCTGACCTTGCGGCTCAAGTGCATCAAGCTGGCGGGGTTCAAATCCTTCGTCGATCCGACCACGGTGAACTTCCCCAGCAACATGGCGGCAGTCGTCGGGCCGAACGGTTGCGGCAAGTCGAACATCATCGACGCCGTACGCTGGGTGATGGGCGAAAGCTCGGCCAAGAACCTGCGCGGCGAGTCGATGACCGACGTCATCTTCAACGGCTCGACCAGCCGTAAACCGGTGAGCCAGGCGAGCATCGAACTGGTGTTCGACAACTCCGACGGCACGCTGCTGGGCGAGTGGGCGGCGTATGCGGAAATCTCGATTCGCCGCAAAGTGACCCGCGACAGCCAGACGACTTATTACCTCAACGGCGCCAAATGCCGTCGTCGTGACATCACCGACATCTTCCTCGGCACCGGCCTCGGCCCGCGTAGTTACTCGATCATCGAGCAGGGGATGATCTCCAAGCTGATCGAGTCCAAGCCCGAAGACCTGCGTAACTTCATCGAAGAAGCCGCTGGCATTTCCAAGTACAAGGAGCGTCGGCGCGAGACTGAAAACCGCATCCGCCGCACCCACGAAAACCTTGCCCGTCTGACCGACCTGCGCGAAGAGCTCGAGCGCCAGCTCGAACGCCTGCACCGTCAGGCCGAGGCTGCCAAGAAGTATCAGGAATACAAAGCCGAAGAACGCCAGCTCAAGGCGCAGCTGTCGGCCCTGCGCTGGCAGGATCTGAACGATCAGGTCGGCCAGCGCGAATCGATCATCGGCAACCAGGAAATCAGCTTCGAAGCGTTGGTCGCCGAGCAACGCAACGCCGACGCGGCCATTGAACGCCTGCGCGACGGTCACCATGACCTGTCCGAGCGCTTCAACCTGGTGCAGGGGCGCTTCTATTCGGTCGGCGGAGACATCGCCCGGGTCGAGCAGAGCATCCAGCACGGCCAGCAGCGTCTGCGCCAATTGCAGGACGATCTGAAAGAAGCCGAACGCGCACGCCTCGAAACCGAATCGCACCTGGGTCACGACCGCACCTTACTGCTGACTCTCGGCGAAGAACTCGATCAACTGACGCCCGAGCAGGAAATCACCAACGCCGCCGCCGAAGAAGCCGCTGCTGCGCTGGAAGATTCCGAAACCGTCATGCACGGCTGGCAGGAGCAGTGGGACGCCTTCAACCTGACCGCCGCCGAACCCCGTCGTCAGGCCGAAGTGCAGCAGTCGCGCATCCAGCAGCTGGAAACCAGCATGGAGCGTCTGGCCGATCGGCAAAAGCGTCTGGGCGAAGAACGGGCGCTGCTGTCGGCCGATCCGGAAGACGCGGCGATCATGGAGCTCAGCGAACAGCTCGCCGAGTCCGAAGCGACCCTTGAAGATTTGCAGACCAGCGAAGAAGCCCAGGTCGAAAAGCTCGAGCAACTGCGCCAGGAATTGCAGCAAGCATTGACCGCGCAGCAACAGGCGCAGGGCGATTTGCAGCGCCTCAATGGTCGACTCGCATCGCTGGAAGCCTTGCAGCAGGCCGCGCTCGATCCGGGCACAGGCACCGCTGAATGGCTGAAAGAGCACAACCTCACCGAGCGTCCGCGTCTGGCCGAAGGCCTGAAGGTCGAGGCCGGTTGGGAGCTGGCGGTGGAAACCGTGCTCGGCGCCGACCTGCAAGCGGTGCTGGTGGATGATTTCGGCGGCTTCGATCTGTCCGGTTTCGCCCAGGGCGATCTGCGTTTGCTCAGCCCCGGCAATGACGGCGTGCGCGTGGCTGGCAGCCTGCTGGACAAGGTCGAGGCGCAGGTGGATTTGTCGCCTTGGCTCGCTCAGGTCAAACCGGTCGACAGCCTTGAGCAGGCGCTGGCCCTGCGCGGCCAACTGGCTGCCGGGCAGAGTCTGATCAGCCGCGACGGTTACTGGGTCGGTCGGCATTTCCTGCGGGTGCGCCGCGCCAGCGAAGCCGAAAGCGGCATGCTTGCGCGCGGGCAGGAAATCGAATCGTTGCATGCGGAGCGCGAAGAGCGCGAAGCCACGGTCGAGGCCATGGAAGCCCGTTTGCAAACCCTGCGCGCGCAACAGCGTCAGCAGGAAAACGGCCGTGAACATCTACGTCGCTTGCTGCAAGACGAAGCTCGTCAGCAAGGCGAGTTGAAAGCTCAGCTGTCCGCCGGCAAAGCCAAGGCTGAGCAGTTGAATCTGCGTCGCACCCGCCTCGACGAAGAACTGGTCGAGCTCGCCGAGCAGCGCGAACTGGAACACGAAAACATCGGCGAAGCGCGGATCCAGTTGCAGGACGCCCTCGACGCCATGGCCCTCGACACCGAGCAGCGCGAATTGCTGCTGGCCCAGCGCGACAGCCTGCGCGAACGGCTGGATCGCGTGCGTCAGGAAGCCCGTCAGCACAAGGATCACGCCCATCAATTGGCCGTGCGTCTGGGTTCGCTGCGTGCACAACATGATTCGACGCGTCAGGCCCTTGAACGTCTGGAAATGCAGGCCGAGCGCCTCACCGAAAAGCGTGAACAGCTCAGCCTGAATCTGGAGGAGGGCGAGGCGCCGCTGGAAGAGCTGCGTCTGAAACTCGAAGAGTTGCTCGACAAGCGCATGAGCGTCGACGACGAACTCAAGACCGCCCAGATCGCCCTCGAAGACGCCGACCGCGAACTGCGTGACGCGGAAAAACGCCGGACCCAGGCCGAACAGCAATCGCAGTTGATCCGTGGCCAGCTCGAACAGCAACGCATGGAATGGCAGGCCCTGACCGTGCGCCGCAAGGCCCTGCAGGATCAACTGCTGGAAGACGGCTACGATCTGCACGGCGTGCTCAACACCCTGACCGCCGAGGCCAGCGAGAAGGCTGCCGAAGAAGAACTTGAACGCATCGCCGCGCGGATTCAACGCCTGGGCGCGATCAACCTCGCGGCGATCGATGAATACACGCAACAATCCGAGCGTAAACGTTATCTGGATGCCCAGGACGCCGATCTGGTCGAAGCCCTCGAAACTCTGGAAAACGTCATCCGCAAGATCGACAAGGAAACCCGTAACCGTTTCAAAGATACCTTTGATCAGATCAATGGCGGTTTACAGGCGCTTTTCCCGAAAGTTTTCGGTGGCGGACGCGCGTATTTGGAACTGACGGGCGAAGATCTACTCGATACAGGGGTGACGATCATGGCGCAGCCGCCCGGGAAGAAGAACAGCACCATCCATTTGCTCTCCGGCGGCGAGAAAGCCCTGACGGCACTGGCACTGGTTTTTGCGATCTTCAAGTTGAATCCGGCGCCGTTCTGCATGCTCGATGAGGTTGACGCACCACTGGATGACGCTAACGTTGGACGCTACGCACGATTGGTCAAAGAGATGTCGCAGACCGTGCAGTTCATCTATATCACCCACAACAAGATCGCCATGGAAATGGCTGACCAGTTGATGGGTGTGACGATGCACGAGCCGGGTTGTTCGCGACTGGTAGCCGTGGATGTCGAGGAGGCAATGGCGATGGTGGATGCCTGAGCCGGCGCTGTCGGAAAAGGTATTTGTAGTCTGTAGGACATATTTACCGGCTTCGACTTGCTGGCCAATCGACATAATCGCGCAAGCCAATGAGACAGACGGTGTAAAGTTGTCTTTGGTCGTGCTAGTTTAATGTCAATTTTTCGTATACGTGGGCAAAACGCCTGTCAGAACATAGAGTTGGCGCCACGTTTTAAAGCGGTTTGCACAGTGTAAACCCCTTATTTTTCAGCATTTTTTATAGAGGCACGGGATTACATGGAAATCGGTCTGCGCGAGTGGCTGATCGTCATCGGCATCATTGTGATAGCCGGTATTCTTTTCGATGGCTGGCGCCGTATGCGCGGCGGCAAGGGAAAACTGAAATTCCGTCTTGACCGAAGTCTGTCCAACCTGCCGGACGAGGACACCAGCGCTGAGCTGTTGGGCCCGGCCCGCGTGCTGGACAACCATAAAGAGCCGCAGCTGGACGAACACGATCTGCCATCGGTGAGCATGCCGGCCCGCGAAGCCCGCGAGCCTCGCGAATCCGCTTCCAAGCGCGGCAAGCGTGGCAGCAACGGTCCGGCCCAGGGCGACCTGAACCTCGATCTGGATCTGGACGGCGGCCCGAGCTTCAGCAGCCGCGACGATGATTTCGTCGAGCCTGCCGCCAAGTCGTCGCCGGCAGTGGCCGACAAGGATCAGCCGCAAGCCGAAGAAGTACTGGTGATCAGCGTGATCTGCCGCGATCCGGCTGGCTTCAAGGGCCCGGCACTGCTGCAGAACATTCTGGAAAGCGGTCTGCGTTTCGGCGAGATGGATATCTTCCACCGTCACGAAAGCATGGCTGGCAACGGCGAAGTACTGTTCTCCATGGCCAACGCGGTCAAACCGGGCATCTTCGATCTGGACGACATCGACCATTTCAGCACCCCGGCGGTGAGCTTCTTCCTCGGCCTGCCAGGCCCGCGTCATCCGAAGCAGGCCTTCGATGTGATGGTGGCGGCAGCTCGCAAGCTGTCCCAGGAACTGAACGGCGAATTGAAAGATGACCAGCGCAGCGTCCTGACCGCGCAGACCATCGAGCACTACCGTCAGCGCATCGTCGAATTTGAACGTCGCGCCCTGACCCAGAAGCGTTGATTGAAAAGGTTGCCTCGCTATAAAGGGGCAATCGGCAAAATAGATTGAGCAGCCTCGGCTGCTCTTTTGCTTTATGAGAGAACACCCATGACTGCCGCCAAAGACCGCATTCTAGAGCTGCGCGCTGAACTCGATCAGCACAACTACCGTTACCACGTTCTCGATGAGCCGAGCATTCCGGATGCCGAGTACGACCGGTTGTTCCACGAGCTCAAGGCGCTGGAAGCGGCCAACCCGGAACTGATCACCAGCGACTCGCCGACCCAGCGCGTCGGCAGCGTGGCGCTGACCGCGTTCACTCAGGTGCGTCACGAAGTGCCGATGCTCAGCCTCGGCAACGCCTTCGAAGAAACCGACATGCGCGAGTTCGACCGCCGGGTGACCGAAGGTCTGGACCTGCCGGCCGGTGATCTGTTCGGCGGTGGGGCGGCGGTGGAATACAGCTGCGAGCCGAAACTCGATGGTCTGGCGGTCAGTCTGTTGTATCAGGACGGCGTGCTGGTGCGCGGCGCCACGCGCGGCGACGGCACCACTGGCGAAGACATCAGCGTCAACGTGCGCACGGTGCGCAACATCCCGCTGAAGCTGCATGGCGAAGGCTGGCCGGCGACGCTGGAAGTGCGCGGCGAAGTGTTCATGTCCAAGGCCGGTTTCGAACGTCTCAACGCCTCGCAACTGGAAGTCGGCGGCAAGACCTTCGCCAACCCGCGTAACGCTGCCGCCGGCAGCCTGCGTCAGCTGGATTCGAAGATCACCGCCAACCGTCCGCTGGAGTTCTGCTGCTACGGCATCGGCCAGGTCTCTCACGATATTTCCGACACCCACATCGGCAACCTCAAGCAACTGCAAGCCTGGGGCATGCCGATCAGCCACGAATTGAAACTGGCCAAGGGCATCGGCGAATGCCTGGATTACTACCGCGATATCGGCGAGCGCCGTAACTCGCTGGCCTATGAAATCGACGGTGTGGTGTTCAAGGTCAACAGCATCGCCGACCAGCGCGAACTGGGCTTCCGCGCCCGCGAACCGCGCTGGGCCATCGCCCACAAATTCCCGGCCATGGAAGAACTCACCGAACTGCTCGACGTGGAATTCCAGGTCGGCCGCACCGGCGCCGTCACGCCTGTGGCACGGCTGAAACCGGTCAAGGTCGCCGGCGTCACCGTGGCCAACGCCACGCTGCACAACATGGATGAAGTCGCACGACTGGGTCTGATGATCGGCGACACGGTGATCATTCGCCGCGCCGGTGATGTGATTCCGCAAGTGGTGCAAGTGGTCATGGAGCGTCGCCCGGAAGACGCGCGGCCGGTGCAGATTCCGGAGAGCTGCCCGGTCTGCGGCTCCCACGTCGAACGCACGCAACTGGTCAAACGCAGCAAGGGCAAGGAAACCATCAGCGAGGGCGCGGTGTATCGCTGCGTCGGCCGACTGGCCTGCGGTGCGCAGCTCAAGCAGGCGATCATTCACTTCGTCTCCCGTCGCGCGATGGACATCGAAGGCCTCGGTGACAAGAGCGTCGAGCAACTGGTGGACGAAGGTCTGGTCAGCTCGCCGGCTGATCTTTACGCGCTGAAGTTCGAGGACATCGTCGATCTCGAAGGCTTTGCCGAGGTTTCGAGCAACAAGTTGCTGGCCGCCATCGAGGACAGCAAGAAGCCGGGTCTGGCGCGCTTCATCTATGCGCTGGGCATTCCGGATGTCGGCGAGGAGACAGCCAAGGTTCTGGCACGTTCGCTCGGGTCGCTGGAGCGTGTTCAGCAAGCCTTGCCGCAGGTGCTGACGTACTTGCCGGACATCGGCCTGGAAGTGGCGCACGAGATTCACAGCTTCTTCGAAGATGCGCACAACCAGCAGGTGATCACCGAGCTGCTGGGTCACGGTTTGCAGATTCAGGATCAGGGCGAGCTGGGCGCCGAGTTTGCTGCGAGCACCACGCTGGGCGGTTTCCTCGACAAACTGCACATTCCTTCGGTCGGACCGGGCGGGGCGCAGAAGCTGGCGGACAAGTTCGAATCGCTGGAAGGGGTGATGAACGCGGACTGGCTGGACATGCGCCAGGCGTTGCCGGAGAAACAGGCCAATTCGGTTCGCGAGTTTTTCGCCTTGCCCGAGCATCGTCAACTGGCTGAAGACGCCGAGAAGCAACTGCGCGATTTCGGCATGCACTGGCAGAGCGAAAAGAAAGTCGTCGAAGGCCTGCCGCTGGCTGGCGAAACCTGGGTGCTGACCGGCAAGGTCGAGCTGATGAGCCGCGATGTCGCCAAGGAGCACCTGGAAAGCCTCGGCGCCAAGGTCGCCGGCTCCGTGTCGGCCAAGACCCATTGCGTAGTCGCCGGGCCGGGCGCCGGGTCGAAACTGACCAAGGCCAACGAACTGGGCGTGAAAGTGATGGATGAAGAGGCGTTTATCGCGTTCCTGAAAGGACACGGTATCAGCGCCTGACTGATCGACAGGTGATCGTTCCCACGCTCCGCGTGGGAATGCCGCCCCGGACGCTCCGCGTCCGCTGTGACGCAGAGCGTCACGGTATGCATTCCCACGCAGAGCGTGGGAACGATCTGCGTGCAGGAATGATCTAGTCTTGGCAAGCCCAAGGGAGAGATCGCCATGTACCGCTTTTTCGAGCAGCTCAGTTCCCGCATCGTCGCGCCGTTCATGGGCGAATCCTCGCGCAACAGCAAAATCTGGCCGTGCCGTTGCGGCCAGTCGCTGTTCTTTCGCAACAGTCAGTGCCTGGCCTGCACCGCGGCGCTGGGTTATCAACCGGAACACAGTCGCCTGACCTCGCTGCAACCGGGGCCGCAAGAGGGCACCTGGACGCTGGACGTCGACCCCGAGGCCGGGCTGTTCCGGCGCTGCGCCAATCTCGACACCCCGGCGGCCTGCAACTGGCTGCTGCCCGCCAACGATCACGACACCCTGTGCGCGGCCTGCGCTCTGAATCGCACCATTCCCGATCTGTCCGTCCCGGAAAACCCCGAACGCTGGCGCAAGGTGGAAATCGCCAAGCGGCGGCTGGTGGCGCAACTGATCAGCCTCGGCCTGCCGGTCGTCCCGAAAACCGTCGACGAAGCCACCGGCCTGGCCTTCGATTTCATCGGCGTCGATCTGCAAGGCAACGCGCCGATGACCGGCCACGCCAACGGCCTGATCACTCTCGACATCGAAGAAGCCGATGACGCCCACCGTGAACAGGTCCGGGCGCAGATGCATGAACCCTATCGCACGCTGCTAGGGCATTTTCGCCATGAGGTCGGGCACTACTACTGGGACCGCCTGATCGACAACGGCCCGTGGCTCGGTTCATTCCGCAACCTGTTCGGCGATGAACGCGCCAGTTATGCCGAGGCGCTGGAGCGACATTATCAACAGGGCGCGCCGGCGGACTGGTCGCAGCACTACGTCAGCGCCTACGCCACCATGCACCCGTGGGAAGACTGGGCGGAAACCTGGGCGCATTACCTGCACATGATGGACGCGGTGGATACGGCGCTGGGTTTCGGCATGAGTGCCCGGGAGATGGACCTGGATTACCAGCCGTTTCCGTCGAGCACGCTGTACGACCCCGAGCATCCCGGCGGCGCGGCGTTTCTGTCGTTCGTCAACGCGTGGATCGAACTGGCCGGCATGCTCAACGAGCTGTCGCGCAGCATGGGCCAGCCGGATTTCTATCCGTTCGTGCTACCGCCGGCGGCGATCGCCAAGCTGCACTTCATTCATCTGGTGATCCAGCAAGAGGGCGGCCGCGCGGACGAGGTGCTTCAGGCGCAATAGCAAGTGCTTGAAGCCCTTCATATTTTTAATCTGCAACCAGCGGTTGTAACTTCGTCTCAGATAGGTACAATGGCGCGGCTCGCCGACAGGCGAGTGTCGTTATGGTGACCCTATCGGTCCCCCCGCAACGATTACCCGTGAACCTGGTCAGAGCCGGAAGGCAGCAGCCACAGCGGGAACATTGTGTGCCGGGGTGTGGCTGGTAGGGTTACCACCTTAACGAACATCGAACGAATCAACACTGAACTGCATGGGTTTCGCCCACTGCGGTTTTTTTATGCCTGCGATTTGTCGGTTCGTACCCAAACCTCCTGCTCTCGAGTGCGTCGACACGGGGTAATCATTTGCTCTTCAATCGCGCATACTCGCAGCCACCGAAATAAATGAAGAGTCTGGCCGGGATCGACCTTAGGGTCTGCGCCCTGGCCGCGAGGTTTTATGCTCCCGGAACATTCCGATCTATCCAGCCCTGTGTTCTTGCCCGTCACGGATGAAACCTGCGCGAACCTGTTGCAGGCGGGTGGGGCCAAAGTGCTCGAAAGCCTGACCGATCCGGAGTTGGCGGCTGTGCTGGTCATCCAGAATCTGGTGCAGACGAAAGAGCAGGATCTCGGCGCCGTGGCGGCAGAGAAAATTCTGGCCAAGCTATTGGCGTGGGCTGTCGATACTCGTCAGGCAACGACCGCGGGCCTGCTGTCGGAAGCGCAGCGATTGTTCGACCCGCGCAAACTGTATTTCGGCCTGAAGGTCCTGAACCCTCTGAACCTGCGTTTTCTGCTGGCTGAAGAAATATCGGCACGCGACTACTTGTTGCCCGACGGCCAGTGGGATTTCGAATACAAAGTCCGGCGCCATCGCAGCCATGACCCGTTCAGCCAGCCGATAGTGACGCCCCGTTACCGCGAGCGCTGGTTGAGCCCGGCGCAGGACAAACTGGTCAGGACCTTCCGCGCCAACCTGGACGAAGACCTGCATGTTCAAGGCTATGCGGGGATCGGTAAAAGCCATCTGCTGGTCGCGTTGCTGGAGCATCTGCGCCCGGAAAAGACCCTGTTGCTGGCGCGCACCCCGGCCAAGCTGGAAGTCCTTCGCCAGCGCATGGTGGGGCCGAGCGAGAAGAAGGCTGGCAAGACCTTCCTGGCGTTTGCGCAGTCGCTGATGCTCGGGCGCAGGCCTCAGGCGGAGGGAGGGCGAATCCCGACCCGGCAGGCGCTGGCGCAGGAACTGAATATCTTCGGTTTTCGCCACCACGACGGGCAGGCGACCCTTGAACTCTGCCTCAAAGTGATCGAACGATACTGCCGCTTCCGCGATCACACGTTTTCGGCGAAGCATCTGCCGCATTTCAACCAGCCGCTCTCCAGCGTCGACGCTCAGGTGTTGCTGGAGTATTCGAGCCGGGTGTGGGGCTACCTCGAACTCAACCCGGCGTGGGGCAGCCAGACCGGGTTCGAAGCGCTGCTGATGATCAAGCGGGCCTGCATCGCCGGTTGCGTGGTGCCGGCGCGCTACACGCACGTGCTGATCGACGAGAGCCAGGACATTCCCGGCTCGCTGTTGCAGATCATCGAGCGCGGTCGTCAGGTGCTCATCACCCTCGGCGACGAGTACCAGCAGGCCAGCGGCGTGCCGGTCAAACGGCACCGTGAGGTTCGCCAGAGCGATATCAGCTATTCCGTGCGCTCGGGCCGCAACGTCGAACGGCTGGTCAATCCGCTGATCGCCCGGCATTCGCAGAAGGGCAAGATTCCGTTTGAAGGCGCCAGTGATGCTGACGTCGTCATCAAGGAATACCCGGAAGGTTTCGTACCGTCCGAGGGTTGCGTGGTGCTGACGGCATCGCCGTGGGACAGCATGATCTGGGCCATCCACCTGCACGATTCCAACTGCAAGTTCAGATTCCCGGACAAGCGAACTCAGGATGAGCTCAAGCATTTCATGGCTACCGCCATCGAACTGTTCAAACCTGACTTCTACCGTTCTGAATTCAGCGAAAACGGCGTGCATCCGTATTTCAGCGACCTGCCTGACTGGCAAGCTGTGTGCGACGCCAATCAGTTCGACGAGTCGTTTCTGCGGGTCAAGGACAAGCTGGAAAACGGCTTCATGATTGCCGACCTGACACGCCTGAACCGAATGATCGACAACGCCGGCAACGGCTGCCTGCTGATGCTCGCGGAAGAGGCGGGGGGCATGGAGTTCGACAAAGTCCTGCTGACGCCGGGGTTGCTGACCAACGAGAAATTCAAGGATGCCTACGCGTTTGATCAGCGGATCTGCGCCGTGTACATCGCCATCTCCCGCGCCAGGCTGAAGCTATACGTGCCGTACGATGTGGTGGCGTGGGTCGAGTATCACGAGTATCAGCAGTTTCGCGATACGGCCGGGCATTGAGGGTCTGGCTTACGGCTCGCCGCCCGACCCACCGGTATACAACCGGATAATGTCATCAATCTCCCCCGACATTTTCATTCGCAGCAACGTCCTCAATATCCGCTGCACCGGCACATTCGGATCGTTGCGCACATAGCAGCCGACCTTCTGCTCCTGCAACACGGCCACCGCTTGCAGTTGCTGCGCCGGCAGCAAGCGCTGGTTGAACCAGTCCAGGGTCCATTGGTTGCTGACGGCGTAGCGGTAGCGGCCGGCCAAGAGTTTGTCGAGCACCTGTTCCTGATTGCGCGCGTCTTCGCGCCAGAGTCGGTCGGCGTCGAATATCGGTTGCAGCGTAGGGTAGCTGTAGCCGAGCACGGTGCCGATCGACTGGCGGGGCAGGTGGGCCGGATCGGCGTTGGGCGGTTGGTCCTGACGGCTGATCAGCAGGTCGCGCTGGAAGAACAGCGGAATGCTCCAGATGTAATCGCCGGACAGGTTCGGCAGCCACGATTGTGCGGCATAGCAGCGCACGTCGACTTCGCCGTGTTCCATGGCGTTCTGCACCCGGGCGCGGGGCAGGACGTGAAATTGCGCCGGCACGCCAACCTGGGTCGCCAGGCTGAGCATCATGTCGTAGAGGATGCCCTGGGTCGGGCGGCCGCGTTCGATCTGCACCATCGGCATCGCCCAGCTGTCGGCAACCACGAAGCGCAGCGGCGGTTGCGACGCCATCGCGCTCAGGCTCAATCCCAGTAATGCCCCCACGGCCCACCGCATAAACGCTCCGGTAATTCCCGATCCCGAGCCGACAAAAGCCCTCGCTCATGCAGCTTAGCCAGAATAGACGAGCACACCGGATGCAATTTTGGCCTTGCTCCGCTAGCATTAGCCGCTTCTGCTTCCTTTGCCGCGACGGTTTTCGATGAGTTATCAGGTTCTTGCACGTAAATGGCGTCCGCGCTCGTTCCGCGAAATGGTCGGCCAGACCCATGTGCTCAAGGCTCTGATCAATGCCTTGGACAGCCAGCGCCTGCACCACGCCTACCTCTTCACCGGTACGCGGGGCGTCGGCAAGACCACGATTGCGCGGATCATCGCCAAATGCCTGAACTGTGAAACAGGTATCACTTCAAGCCCGTGCGGCGAGTGTTCGGTGTGCCGCGAGATCGATGAAGGCCGTTTCGTCGACCTGATCGAGATCGACGCCGCGAGCCGGACCAAGGTCGAGGACACCCGCGAGCTGCTCGACAACGTGCAGTACGCCCCGAGCCGCGGGCGCTTCAAGGTCTACCTGATCGACGAAGTGCACATGCTCTCCAGCCATTCCTTCAATGCGCTGCTGAAAACCCTCGAAGAGCCGCCGCCCTACGTCAAGTTCATCCTGGCGACCACCGACCCGCAGAAACTTCCGGCAACGATTTTGTCGCGATGCCTGCAGTTCTCCCTGAAGAACATGACCCCTGAGCGAGTGGTCGAGCATTTGACCCACGTTCTGGGCGCCGAAAACGTCCCGTTCGAAGACGACGCGCTGTGGCTGCTCGGCCGCGCGGCCGACGGTTCGATGCGTGACGCCATGAGCCTGACCGACCAGGCCATTGCCTTCGGTGAAGGCAAGGTGTTGGCCGCCGATGTGCGGGCGATGCTCGGTACGCTGGATCACGGCCAGGTCTACGACGTGCTGCACGCGCTGATCGAAGGCGACGCCAAGGCGTTGCTCGAAGCCGTGCGTCATCTGGCTGAACAGGGCCCGGACTGGAACGGCGTGCTCTCGGAAATTCTCAACGTGCTGCACCGCGTCGCCATCGCCCAGGCCTTGCCGGAAGGTGTCGACAACGGCCACGGCGACCGTGACCGGGTGTTGGCACTGGCCCAGGCCTTGCCGGCCGAAGACGTGCAGTTCTATTACCAGATGGGCCTGATCGGTCGCCGCGACTTGCCGCTGGCGCCGGACCCGCGAGGCGGTTTCGAAATGGTGCTGCTGCGGATGCTGGCCTTCCGGCCGGCAGACACGGCGGACGCCCCGAGGCAACCGCTAAAGCCAGTGGGGATCAGCCAGGCCACAGTTGATTCCGCAAACTCAGTGGCTGCCGCGCCTAAACCTGCGCCGGTAGTTGCTGCGGCTGTTGCGCCCGCGCCGGCGCCGGTGGTTGCGCCTGCGCCGGCTCCCGAGCCTGCACCGGTTGCCCCGGTGATTGCGCCTGAACCCGTTCCTGAGCCAGAGCCCGAACCGGTCGCTGTCGAAGAAGTCGTCGACCTGCCGTGGAACGACCCGGTAGAACCGGCGCCTGTGCAGCAGCCAGCCGTCGAGCCGGTGCTGGAAACCACCGCCGAACAGCCGGACCTGCCGCCAATGCCGCTGCCGACCCCGGACAGCGTCGTGCCGGACGCCCCGGAGTGGGCCGCCGCGCCGATTCCCGAGCCGTCAGTAGCCGACGTCGATGCCGCCACGCCAGGCATGGACATGGACGACGAGCCGCCGCTCGACGAGGACTACATCGAGCCGGACATGGATTCGGCCTACAGTTACCTTGACGATCTGGCCAGCGAGCACGCCGCAGAACCGGCCCCGGAGCCCGAGCCGGAACCTGCCGCCGCACCGGCCACCGGTCTGGCCCTGCAATGGCTGGAGCTGTTCCCGCAACTGCCGATCTCCGGCATGACCGGCAGCATCGCCGCCAACTGCACGCTGATCGCGGTCGATGGCGACAACTGGCTGATGCACCTGGACCCGGCCCACAGCGCCTTGTTCAACGCCACCCAGCAGCGTCGTCTGAACGATGCGCTGAACCAGTTCCACGGGCGCACGCTGACCCTGACTATCGAGTTGATCAAGCCGGAGCAGGAAACCCCGGCGCAGGCCGCGTCCCGGCGCCGTGCCAACCGTCAGCGCGAGGCGGAGGAATCGATCCACGGCGATCCGTTCATCCAGCAGATGGTGCAGCAGTTCGGTGCGGTCGTGCGACACGATACTATTGAACCTGTCGACGCCCTGGTCAGTCAGGGCTAATAACTGAGGGCGTCCGGCCTGTCTGGCCGGGCGCTGTTTTGATCCAAGTACTTTTGAGGTGATTCCCATGATGAAAGGTGGCATGGCCGGCCTGATGAAGCAGGCGCAGCAGATGCAGGAAAAAATGGCCAAGATGCAGGAAGAACTGGCCAACGCCGAAGTCACCGGCAAAGCCGGTGGCGATCTGGTCACCGTGGTGATGACCGGTCGTCATGACGTGAAAAAAGTCAGCATCGACCCGAGCGTACTGCCGGGCCTGGACGAAGACGACCGCGAAGTGGTCGAGGATCTGGTGGCTGCAGCCGTCAACGCCGCCGTGCGTCAGATCGAAGCCAACAGCCAGGCCAAGATGGGCAGCATGACCGCTGGCATGAACCTGCCGGCCGGTATGAAACTGCCGTTCTGATTCGCCTTTGCGGGTTGGATGAGCTACAAAAAATGCCAGGCATCGCGCCTGGCATTTTTGTTTCCGGCTGACGAAACATCGAACGCGCAATAGCTGCAACGGTCTGCTCCCTATACCGCCGAATTCATCATTCAAAGGAGACGCTGACATGTCCGACTCTCTGACCCTCAATCAACGCTTCGTGCTGGCCTCGCGGCCGGTAGGTGCGCCGACGCCCGAGAACTTCCGTCTGGAGCGCGAGGCGCTGCCGGACCTTGAAGATGGCCAGGTATTGCTCAAGACCCTGTACCTGTCGCTCGATCCCTACATGCGCGGGCGCATGAGTGACGCGCCGTCCTACGCAGCGCCGGTACAAATCGGCGAGGTGATGACCGGCGGCGCTGTCAGCCGGGTCGAACAGTCGCGTCATCCGAAATTCCACCCCGGCGATCTGGTCGTCGGTGCCACTGGCTGGCAAAGCCACAGCATCAGCGATGGCCGCAACATCATCCCGATCCCGTCCGGCCTGCCGAGCCCGTCGATGGCCCTCGGCGTGCTGGGCATGCCCGGCATGACCGCCTACATGGGGCTGATGGACATCGGTCAGCCGAAAGAAGCGGAGACTCTGGTGGTCGCCGCCGCTTCCGGCGCAGTGGGTTCGGTGGTCGGCCAGGTCGCCAAGATCAAAGGCCTGCGCGCCGTCGGCGTGGCTGGCGGTGCCGAGAAGTGCAAATACGTGGTCGAGGAACTGGGCTTCGACGCCTGTATCGATCACAAGGCACCGGACTTCGCCGAGCAACTGGCCAAGGCCTGTCCCAATGGCATCGACATCTATTATGAAAACGTCGGTGGCCATGTCTTCGATGCGGTTGTGCCGCTGCTCAATCCCAAGGCGCGGATCCCGCTGTGCGGCCTGATCGCCGGCTACAACGCCTCGGAAGCGCCGAAAGGCCCGGATCGCCTGCCTGCACTGCAACGCACCTTGCTGACCAAGCGCGTACGGATTCAGGGCTTCATCGTGTTTGACGACTACGGTGACCGTCAGCCGGAATTCATCAGCGCCATGGTGCCGTGGGTGCGCGACGGCAAGGTGAAATTCCGCGAGGACGTGGTCGAGGGCCTGGAGCAGGCGCCTGAGGCGTTTATCGGGCTGCTGGAGGGGCGCAACTTCGGCAAACTGGTGGTGAAGGTCGCCCAGGACTGAGGATTTGACGCTGGCCGGAGGCGCGGGTATAAACCGCGTCTCGTTGTTTTGTCGGACTTTTTCCCCATGAGCTTCAGCCCTTTGATTCGCCAACTGATCGACGCCCTGCGAACTTTGCCGGGCGTGGGTCAGAAAACTGCCCAGCGTATGGCGTTGCAGTTGCTCGAACGTGACCGCAGCGGCGGTACGCGCCTGGCTCAGGCCTTGAGCCAGGCCATGGAAGGGGTCGGACACTGCCGCCAGTGCCGCACGCTGACCGAAGACGATCTGTGCCCGCAATGCGCCGACACCCGCCGCGACGACACGCTGCTGTGCGTGGTGGAAGGGCCGATGGACGTCTACGCGGTCGAGCAGACCGGCTTCCGTGGTCGCTATTTCGTGCTCAAGGGGCATCTCTCGCCGCTGGACGGCCTGGGCCCGGAAGCCATCGGCATTCCACAACTGATGGCGCGGATCGAAGAGGCGGGCACCTTCACCGAAGTCATCCTCGCCACCAACCCGACCGTGGAAGGCGAAGCGACGGCGCACTACATCGCTCAGTTGCTGCAGAACAAAGGCCTGATCGCCTCGCGCATCGCCCACGGCGTACCGTTGGGTGGCGAACTGGAACTGGTGGACGGCGGCACGCTGGCTCACTCGTTTGCCGGGCGCAAGCCGATTTCCCTCTGAGCCACACAATCCTGTTGAAAACCAAGCAAGCGCTCGGTTAAGTTCGGCGAACCCTTCCATGGAGTTCGCCGATGCCCGCCTTCCAGGAATACTTCGACCCCAGCCACCAATTGGTCCGCGACAGCGTCAGACGTTTCGTCGAACGCGAGATCCTGCCGGACATCGATGCGTGGGAAGAAGCCGAAAACTTCCCCTGTGAGCTGTACCTCAAGGCCGGTGCGGCCGGCATCCTCGGCATCGGTTACCCCGAAGCGCTCGGCGGCAGTCACGAAGGTGATCTGTTCGCCAAGATCGCCGCCAGCGAAGAACTGATGCGTTGCGGCTCCGGCGGGCTGGTGGCCGGGCTCGGTTCGCTGGATATCGGTTTGCCGCCGATCGTCAAATGGGCCCGGCCTGAAGTCCGTGACCGCGTCGTGCCCCAAGTGCTCAGCGGCGAGAAAATCAGCGCCCTGGCCGTCACCGAACCGGGCGGCGGTTCCGACGTCGCCAACCTGCAGACCCGCGCCGTACGCGATGGCGATCATTACCGGGTCAGCGGCAGCAAAACCTTTATCACCAGTGGCGTACGCGCCGACTACTACACCGTAGCGGTGCGTACCGGTGCGCCCGGTTTTGGCGGTATCAGTCTGCTGCTGATCGAGAGGGGCACGCCGGGTTTCACCGTCGGCCGCCAGCTGAAGAAAATGGGCTGGTGGGCGTCGGACACGGCTGAGTTGTTCTTCGACGATTGCCGTGTGCCTGTGGGAAATCTGATCGGCGCTGAAAACATGGGTTTTGCCTGCATCATGGGCAACTTCCAGAGCGAACGTCTGGCATTGGCGCTGATGGCCAACATGACCGCGCAACTGGCGCTGGAAGAGAGCCTGAAGTGGGCGAAGGAGCGTGAAGCGTTCGGCAAACCCATCGGCAAGTTCCAGGTGATCAAGCATCGCCTCGCGGAAATGGCCACGGCGCTGGAAGTCTCGCGGGAGTTCACCTACCGGCAGGCGGCGAAAATGGCGGCGGGGCAGAGCGTGATCAAGGAGATTTCCATGGCCAAGAACTTTGCCACGGACACTTCGGACCGCATCACCAACGAGGCGGTGCAGATTCTTGGCGGGTTGGGTTATATGCGCGAAAGCCTGGTGGAGCGGCTGTATCGGGATAACCGCATCCTGTCGATTGGCGGCGGTACGCGGGAAGTGATGAACGAGATCATCAGCAAGCAGATGGGACTCTGACTGATCGTCTCCACACGGAGGACTGATCGTTCCCACGCTCTGCGTGGGAATGCCTCAACGGACGCTCCGCGTTCGGCTTTGGAAGGGACGCGGAGCGTCCCGGGCTGCATTCCCACGCAGAGCGTGGGAACGATCAGGCGCGGGGTTTTATTTATCAGTCAACGCAAACTGCGTCAGGCAGAACGTCGGAATCCCCATGTCCTCAAGACGCTGCGAACCACCCAGCTCCGGCAGATCGATGATCGCTGCCGCTTCATGAACGCGGGCGCCCATGCGGCGGATCAGGTTGGCCGCTGCGATCAGCGTGCCGCCGGTGGCGATCAGGTCATCGAACATCACCACCGAATCGCCTTCACACAGGCTGTCGGCGTGCACTTCGAGGAACGCTTCGCCGTACTCGGTCGCGTAACCTTCAGCCAGCACGTCCGCCGGCAGTTTGCCTTGCTTGCGGAACAGCACCAGCGGCTTGTTCAGTTGATAGGCCAGCACCGAACCAATCAGAAAGCCACGCGCATCCATCGCACCGATGTGGGTGAAGTCGGCTTCCACATAGCGGTGGGCGAAGCTGTCCATCACCAGGCGCAGGGCCTTGGGCGACTGGAACAGCGGGGTGATGTCGCGAAAGATCACGCCCGGTTTCGGGAAGTCGATCACGGGGCGGATCAGGGATTTGATGTCGAAGGAGTCGAAGACCATCGTCGAGGTGTCCTGGCAGGGCTGCAAACGGCGCAGTATACCCGCGGCTGAAACGATACGCTCGGCCGCGGGTCGAGATCAGACTTCGAGCGAGCCGCCGGCCAGGGCGCAGAGCTGGATCGGGTCGAGGATATGGATTTCCTTGCCTTCGGCGGCGATCAATTCGTTCTGCTGGAAGCGGGTGAAGACCCGGGACACGGTTTCAACCGCCAGCCCCAGATAGTTGCCGATTTCATTGCGCGACATGCTCAGGCGGAACTGGTTGGCCGAGAACCCGCGAGCGCGGAAACGCGCCGACAGGTTGACCAGGAAGGTGGCGATGCGCTCGTCGGCGGTTTTCTTCGACAGCAGCAACATCATTTGCTGGTCGTCGCGGATTTCGCGGCTCATCACGCGCATCAACTGACGGCGCAGCTGCGGCAATTGCAGGGCCAGTTCGTCGAGGCGTTCGAACGGAATCTCGCAGACCGAAGTGGTTTCCAGCGCCTGCGCGGAAACCGGATGTTTCTCGGTGTCCATGCCGGACAGCCCGACCAGTTCGCTCGGCAGGTGGAAGCCGGTCAGTTGTTCTTCGCCGGTGTCGCTCAGGCTGAAGGTCTTGAGGGCGCCGGAGCGTACTGCATAAACGGAATCGAAGGTGTCGCCCTGGCGGAACAGGAACTCACCCTTTTTCAACGGGCGGCCACGTTTAACGATTTCGTCCAGCGCATCCATGTCTTCCAGATTCAGTGAAAGTGGCAGGCAGAGAGGGGCCAGGCTGCAATCCTTGCAATTAGCCTGGTTGTGAGCGCGCAGTTTAACTGGCTCGGACATTTCTTAAATCCTTGTGGGAAAACACACATAAGGCGTAAGGGTAACCCAGCGGAGGACATTCAGGCCAGTCTGTGGCGAGATTGCCCCCACGGCATAAAGCCGCAGGGATGACGGCCGATAAACAGGTATCTGACGGCATGCAAGGAACCGCTTCGATGACTGCTATTGGTACGCTGACCCCCGGTAACAGTGGCGTTGCGTCGTTGCTGGAAAGTGCTGAAACCTCCGTTGACGATGAGTCCGGCACAGACGCGGCATCGTTGGGAAGCCCGACCTTGGTCGAGGGCGTCAAAGTGTCGCTGTCCGGTGCCGCCATTGCTAAATCCGCCGGTTCCGGCGGGAAAAACCGCGATATCGAAGAAAGCGGGCTGCCGGAAAACGTCCAGCAATTGCTGAAGATGATTCGCAAGCTTCGCCAGCAGATCGCCGAGAAGAACGCCCAGATCAACGCGCTGATGGCCAACAAGACCCTTTCCAACGAAGAGCGATTCGCCAAGATCGCTGCCCTCAAAGGCGCCATCTCCGCCCTCAACAACGGTCTGATCACCGCCAACCTGTCTCTGGCCAAGGTCATCGACCAATCGGGCCTGACCGCTGACCAGAATTTGAACACCAACTCGCTGCTGATGAAGAGCTAAATCACCCGCGAAAAACGCTGGCGGTTCTGCTGTTCCAGATACGCGTCGAACACCATGCACACCGAACGCACCAGCAGGCGCCCGGCCGGTAGCACGGTGATCCGCTCGCGATCCAGTTCGATCAGCCCGTCCTGCGCCATGCCCTGCAATTGCGGCCAGAGCGCGCCGAAGTAACCCTGAAAATCGATGTTGAAGCCGCGCTCGATCTCGGCGAACTCCAGGCTGAAATTGCAGATCAGTTGCTGGATCACCGCGCGGCGCAAGCGGTCGTCGGCGTTGCACACCAGGCCACGGCTGGTGGCCAGTTGCGCGCCAGCGAGGGTGTTCTGGTAGTGATTGAGATCGCTGCTGTTCTGGCAGTACAGGTCGCCGATCTGGCTGATGGCCGACACGCCTAGGCCGATCAGGTCACAGTGACCGTGGGTGGTATAGCCCTGGAAATTGCGTTGCAGGGTCGATTCTTCCTGGGCAATCGCCAGTTCATCGTCGGGCAGGGCGAAATGGTCCATGCCGATGTAGCGATAGCCGGCGGCGGTCAGTTGTTCGATGGTCCGCTGGAGCATTTCCAGCTTCTGCGCCGGGCTCGGCAGTTCGTTGCCGTTGATCCGCCGCTGCGGCATGAAGCGTTCCGGCAGGTGCGCGTAGTTGAACACCGACAGCCGGTCCGGTTGCAGGCTGATAACTTCCTCGACGGTGCGGGCGAAGTTGTCCGGAGTCTGCTTGGGCAGGCCGTAGATCAGGTCGATGTTGATCGAGCGAAATTGCAGGGTGCGTGCCGCGTCGATCACCGCACGGGTTTCTTCCAGGCTTTGCAGGCGATTGACCGCCCGTTGTACCGCCGGATCGAGATCCTGCAGGCCGATGCTGACTCGGTTGAAGCCCAATTCGCGCAGCAGGCCCATGGTCGACCAGTCGGCTTCGCGCGGGTCGATCTCGATGCCGTAATCGCCGGAGTCATCGTCCAGCAGATTGAAATGCTTGCGCAGGTGCGCCATCAACTGGCGCAGTTCATCGTGGCTAAGAAAGGTCGGCGTGCCGCCGCCGAAGTGCAGTTGCTCGACTTTCTGCGCCGGGTCGAGGTGGCAGGCGATCAGCTGGATTTCCTGCTCGAGCCGTTGCAGATACGGCAACGCGCGGCCGCGATCCTTGGTGATGACCTTGTTGCAGGCGCAGTAGTAGCAGATGTTCGCGCAGAACGGCACGTGCACGTACAGCGACAACGGGCGCAGAGCCTTGCGGCTGTCGCGCAGGGCGTGAAACAGGTCGAAGGTGCCGACCTGACTGTGAAATTGCACGGCCGTCGGGTACGAGGTGTAGCGCGGCCCCGCCAGGTCGTAGCGGCGGATCAAATCGGTGTCCCAACGAATGGCGTCGAGCATGCGGGCATTCCCCCGGATAGGCTGGCAGTGTGCCGAGTCTAGGGGAGGGCACAAAAAGGCATCTTGATTTGCATCAACGGGATCAGTGGCCCATCAGCCAGTGCTGGTGCGGACCCGGCAGGGTCCAGATGCCGAACAGGATCACCAGCAGACCGCCGGCCATGCGCACGCTGCGTTTGCGCAACAGTGCCGTGACCCGTTCGGCCGCGAGGCCGGTTGCCAGCAACACCGGCCAGGTACCGAGCCCGAAGGCGAGCATCAGCAACGCGCTGTCCAGTGCATTGCCCTGACTGGCCGACCACAACAGCGTGCTGTAAACCAGTCCGCACGGCAGCCAGCCCCACAGTGCGCCGAGCAGTAAAGCGCGAGGCATGCTCGACACCGGCAGCAGGCGATTGGCGACTGGCTGGATGTAACGCCACAGTCCGCGACCCAGGCTTTCGATGCGGGTCAGGCCGCTCCACCAGCCTGCCAGATACAGGCCCATGGCGATCAGCAGCAACCCCGCGAGTACGCGCATGAACAGCGCAACAGGACTGTTGGCAACAGCCCATCCCGCCAGCCCGATCAGCAATCCCGCCGTGGCATAACTGAGAATCCGCCCGAGGTTATAGGCCAGCAGCAATCGAAAACGTCGGCTGCGTTGTTCCTTGGGAATCGCCAGAGTCAGCGCGCCCATCAAGCCGCCGCACATGCCCAGGCAATGCCCGCCACCGAGCAGGCCGAGAATCAACGCAGACACCAGCAGTGGCGCCAGTTCAAGCATGGGGTGGCGCCTTGTCGTCCGGTTTGGCCGGGTTGGCTTCGTCCACTGCGGCGGTGTGGTTCGGGTCCTGGTCGTCGAACAGGATGCTGTGGGCCGGGCCGTCGAGGTCGTCGTACTGGCCGCTGTCCACCGCCCAGAAGAAGATGTAGACGGCGATGGCCACGATCAGCAGCGCGGCCGGAATCATCACGTAGAGAGCTGGCATCTGTACTCCATGCCCGCGCGACTCAGGCCGGCAGCGGGCGGGTTTCTGACGTGGGGTTGACGGCCGGCGCGCTCGGCAGGCGAGTCAGGCGCAGGGCGTTGAGCACCACGGTCAGGGAACTGATCGACATGCCGACGGCGGCCCACACCGGAGTGATCCAGCCGAGGGCGGCGAACGGCAACATGAGGCCATTGTACAGCGCGGCCCACAACAGGTTCTCGATGATCACCCGACGGGTGCGACGGGCCAGCGTGAAGGCTTGTACCAAGGCGTCGAGGCGGTTGGACAGCAGCACCGCGTCGGCACTGGTTTTAGCCAGATCGGTGGCCGAGCCCATGGCCACGCTGATGTCCGCAGCGGCCAGCACCGGCACGTCGTTGACCCCGTCGCCGAGCATCAACACCTTGCGGCCGTCCTTATGCAGTTGTTGCAGCACTTGCAGCTTGTCGTCCGGACGCAGACCGCCCCGGGCCTCGTCGATGCCCAGTTCGGCGGCGACGCTGGCGACCATCGGCGAACTGTCACCCGACAGCAACAACGTGCGCCAGCCGCGCGCCTTGCACGCGGCGAGCAGGGCCGGGGCGTCGTCGCGCAGACGGTCGTCGAGGGCGAACCAGGCCAGCGGCCCCTGATTGTCACCGAGCAGCAGCCATTGCCCCGGCTCCTTCGGCATCGATGGCACCGGTGCGCCGCTGAGATCACAGACAAAATCCGCCTGACCGATGCGCAAGCGCTGTTCGCCAACCAACCCTTCAAGCCCCAGCCCCGGCGTACTGTGGACATCTTCGGCAGCCAGCGGCGCGCGACCGAAGGCGCGGGCGATCGGGTGTTCGGAACGGTTTTCCAGGGCGGCGGCGAGGCTCAGGCACTGATCGCTGTCGAGGGCGCCGAGCGGTCGGATCGAGCGCAGCACCAATCGGCCTTCAGTGAGGGTGCCGGTCTTGTCGAAAATCACCGTGTCGATCTGGTTCAGGCCTTCCAGCACATGGCCACGGGTTAGCAGCAGACCGAGTTTGTGCAGGGTGCCGGTGGCGGCTGTCAGCGCGGTCGGCGTCGCCAGCGACAGCGCGCACGGGCAGGTTGCAACCAGCATCGCAAGGACGATCCAGAACGCTCGCGACGAATCCAGTTCCCACCACAGCAGACCGATTGCGGCCGCCGCGATCAGCGACAGCAACAAAAACCATTGCGCGGCGCGGTCGGCGATTTCCGCCAGTCGTGGTTTTTCCGCCTGGGCGCGATCCAGCAGGCGGACGATGGCCGACAATCGTGTGTCCTGACCCAGCGCCTGCACCTCGACGGTCAGCGCCCCTTCCACGTTCAGCGTGCCGGCGGTGACGGCATCACCCTTGGCGCGTGGCTGCGGCAGGTATTCGCCGGTCAGCACCGATTCGTCGATGCTCGACTGGCCATCGAGGATCTTGCCGTCCGCCGGCAGCACCGAGCCGGGCTGCACCAGCACCCGGTCACCGAGGCGCAGTTCGCTGAGCAGGATGCGTTCACTCTGGCCGGCGTCGTCGAGGCGCAGGCACGAAGCGGGCAACAGATTGACCAGTTGCGCGGTGGCAGCGGCGGTACGCTCCCGGGCGCGGCGTTCTAGGTAGCGTCCGGCAAGCAGGAACAACGCGAACATGCCCACCGCGTCGAAATACAGCTCGCCGACCCCGGTGATCGAGGTCCAGATCCCGGCGACGTAAGCCGCACCGATCGCCAGCGACACCGAAACGTCCATGGTCAGGTGACGGGTGCGCAGGTCGCGCATGGCCCCTTTGAAAAACGGTGCACAGCTGTAGAACACAATCGGCGTGGTGAGGAACAACGCGACCCAACGCAGAATCGTATGCAGCTCCGGGCTGAGGTCGATGTTGAATTCCGGCCAGGTCGCCATGGTCGCCATCATCGCCTGAAACCACAGCAGCCCGGCGACCCCGAGTTGACGCAGGGCGAGGCGGTTTTCGCTGGCCAGTTGTTCGCTGGCGCGGTCGGCCTGATACGGGTGTGCGGCGTAGCCGATGTGGCGCAGTTCGCCGAGGATCTGGCTCAGCGGCAACTGAGTGTCAGCCCAGCGCACATGCAGGCGATGGTTGGACAGGTTCAGTCGCACCTCGGCCACGGCGGGCAGGGTGCGCAGGTGTTTCTCGATCAACCAGCCGCACGCGGCGCAACTGATGCCTTCCATCAACAGCGTGGTTTCGGCCAGTTCACCTTCGTGGCGCACGAAAGGTTGCTGCACGTCGGCGCGGTCGTACAGCTCAAGCTCATCGACCAATTGCACTGGCAGCGCTTCGGGGTTGGCCGAGGCTTCGCTGCGATGCTGGTAATAGCTTTCCAGCCCTCCGGCGACGATGGCTTCGGCCACCGCCTGACAGCCGGGGCAGCAGAACTCGCGGGATTCCCCGAGCACGACGGCGGTGAAGCGACTGCCGGACGGGACGGGCAGGGCGCAGTGGTAGCAGGGGATTGGAATGGTCATGAGGCGTTCCGATGATCGTTCCCACGCTCCGCGTGGGAATGCCTCCCTGGACGCTCCGCGTCCGCTTCGGCTGGGACGCCGAGCGTCCCTGGCTGCGTGCCCACGCAGAGCGTGGGAACGATCAGTGTAAGGCTTATTTTTTCAGGTCTTCGGCGCCTTGCAGCGGCTCATCACCCAACAACAAATCCTTGTCATGGCTGACCAGCTCTTCCTCGAACATCCGCCACACGTGATCGTCCTGAGTGCCCAGCAACTCAACAAAACGCCGGCCTTCGATCTTGTCGCTCAACTGGCCAATGTAGCGCCCCGTTTCAGTCTCGCTGCGGGCCAGGACGATCTTGCGATCCTTCTCCGGCTGGGTCGGCGAGATCAGGTTAAGCTCCAGGGTTTTCGGCTGGCTGTCGCCGCTCAGGCGCAGGTCGACTTCGCCGGTCACGTCATCCAGGTGCACGGCCGCGCGCATTTTCAGGGTCTGGGCCAGCAGCTCACGATCCAGCGAACGGTTGATGCCCTTGCCGGCCTCGTAGTAGTTGTCGTTGACCAAGTTGTCCGGGTTGTTCACCGCGATGGTCACCATGGACAACGTCAGGGTCACCGAACAGGCCAGAATCCCGATGATGATCCATGGCCAAAGGTGCTTGTACCAGGGACTTGCGGCGTTTGCTGCGGGCATGTTCAGTTCTCTCAACGATTTTGTGGGCCGATGAACCGGCTCTTGGCTTCTACGTGGACGCTGTCGTCATCGGCATCCTTGAGGATGAATTTCACCTCGTTGGTGCTCGATGGCAATTGCTCAGGCGCGCTCGACAGCTCGACCGGCATGCTGAAGATTTCCCCGGCCGGCACTTTGATCTCGCGCTTGCCTTGCAGGCGCAGATCCGGCAAACCGGCGGCTTCCAGCACGTAAGTGTGGTCGCGCTGATCCTTGTTCATGATTTTCAGGCTGTAGACGTTTTCGATCCGGCCTTCGGCGTTTTCGCGGTACAGCACGCGGTCCTTGCTGACGTCGAAACCCACCAGCGAACGCATAAAAAACGCGGTGACCAACAGACTGATCATCGCCAGCAGCACCACGGCATAGCCGATCAGGCGCGGGCGCAGTTTATGGGTTTTCTGCCCGGACAAGTTGTGTTCGGTGGTGTAGCTGATCAGCCCGCGTGGGTAATCCATCTTGTCCATGATGCTGTCGCAGGCGTCGATGCATGCGGCGCAACCGATGCACTCGATCTGCAGGCCGTCGCGGATGTCGATGCCGGTCGGGCAGACCTGAACGCACATTGTGCAATCGATGCAGTCGCCCAGGCCCTGAGCCTTGTAGTCGACGCCTTTCTTGCGCGGGCCACGGCTTTCGCCGCGACGCGGGTCGTAGGAAACGATCAGCGTGTCCTTGTCGAACATCACGCTCTGGAAGCGCGCATACGGACACATGTAGATGCACACCTGCTCACGCAGCCAGCCGGCGTTGCCGTAGGTGGCGAGGGTGAAGAAACCGACCCAGAAATACGACCAGCCATCGGCTTGCCCGGTGAAGAATTCGAACACCAGTTCGCGGATTGGCGAGAAGTAGCCGACGAAGGTCATGCCGGTGACGAAACCGATCAGCAGCCACAGCGCGTGCTTGGCGAATTTGCGCAGGAACTTGTTGGCGCTCATCGGCGCCTTGTCGAGCTTGATGCGCTGATTGCGGTCGCCTTCGGTGACCTTTTCGCACCACATGAAAATCCATGTCCACACGCTTTGCGGGCAGGTGTACCCGCACCAGACCCGACCTGCATACACGGTGATGAAGAACAGGCCGAACGCGGCAATGATCAAAAGGCCCGAGAGCAGAATGAAATCCTGCGGCCAGAACGTGGCGCCGAAAATGAAGAACTTGCGCTCCGGCAGGTTCCACCACACCGCCTGATGGCCGCCCCAGTTCAGCCACACCGTACCGAAATACAGCAGGAACAGAGCCGCGCCGCCCATCATCCGCAGATTGCGGAACAGGCCGGTGAAAGCTCGGGTGTAGATTTTTTCTCGAGAGGCGTAAAGGTCGACGCTGTTGTTCGCGTTCTTGCTGGGTGGCGTGACGTCGTGTACCGGAATCTGGTTGCTCATCATTGCATCCCACGGCAGTGGAAAAATGCCTCGGTCGATACGTGCCGGCCGGGGTCAAAAAGGGGTGTTGCGGTGGCGCAATGATACGCCTGTCATGCCGACGAACGGGTGCGACCTTTGGTCGCGTTGGGGAAAAATCATGAATGGTGTAGCGAATGTAACAAAGCATGATGCAGATCAATTGACTATAGACGATAGGTGCTGCTGACAGCGCGACGGCGATGCTGTGGAAGTGCAGGCATTGCCGCCGCTTTCATCAGTCGGTCAAGGTAACCGGCCGCCACCGAGGCTATCGATCCCGCCGGTACTGCGCTTTCTGTCGGCAGTGGCTTCGCTCACTAGGGAGCGTTTTTGCCGACTCAGGCTGTCGCCGTTGGCCGCATCATTTTGTGGCGTCTGTTCACCCGTTTGAGTCGGCTGATCAGTATCCTGATTCTGATGTTGCTCTTTCATCGTTTAGCTTCCTTGCAAGATGAGTCGTGGGGTAGTCAGCACATCGGCTGCAGCAGGACGTTATCGCTTGCCAGCCAATGTGCCCATCGAATTTCAGTTGCGAGATGTGAAGCTGCGATGTGGTTTTTTTAGCCCCACAGATTGATCTGCGTGGCCGAAAACCGGTTCTTTCTTGGCCGGTTTCCAGTCGTCAAGATTAGACAGGTCTTGTTGAAGTATAGAAATTCTGGTTTCTGTTGTTGTGTTTGAAATAAGTTTATTTAATTGCCTGCGTGATCTGCTTTGAAAAGCACTATTTGATGGAATATGTTTGCGTCTGGCGATATTCGGTCGCTAGTTATTATTCAAGTTAAATGGAGTTTCGAGGCTATGGCTTTTAATGGAGTTGTAAAATTTCTGCTGGGTGTCTGTTTATTCTCTTCTGTTACTTTGGCTCATGCCGTTGAGGGCGCTCCACGGCATATGGTGTTCGCGTCCGACACGCAATATCCCTGGACTGACAAGACCGACAGTAGAGAGCCGGAATCCGATGCGGACTTCGAAAAACGTGCCAAGTGGCTGGTGGACAGCCAGTTGGGCAGTATCGCTGCGTTTCGAAACGCCCATGGAGGGCAGGCGGCAATCCCGTTGATGATCAACGGTGACATTACTGCTTTTGGCCATGGCTGGCAGCGGTCCTATATGAAATCGGCCCTGGAAAAATACTTCAAGGGTGATTACCTGTACGGCTTGGGTAATCATGATTACGAAAATAATGTGGATGACTGTTTCAGTAATAGTTGTGCGGCGGGTAGCATTGTCGAGTTCAACGAACATCATAAGGGGAAGGTGGATAACTTTGACCTCGAGGTCACTGGGGCTTTTCTGGATATTCGTTATTCGGGCAGTCTCGCGTACTCGAAAAATGTCGGAGACGTTCATTTGGTACAACTCAATAATGAGCCCACCTACACTACGAAGATTGCTCATGCGTTGAATCCGACAACTTTCAATATCACCAGCGCTCTGGACTGGCTTGAAACGGATTTAAGGCTTGCGCGGGTATCGGGTTACGCCATCATCATCAACATGCACAAGTGGGATGACTGGCAGGGAGACTGGCAACAGCAACAGCGCTTTCTGGACATGATCGAGAAGTATGAGGTCACCGCCATCTTTGCCGGTCATTACCATACGCAAGGTGGTGGCAGGCGCTGGATGGGCAAGGTGCCGATGTTTCTCAGCGGCGCAACGTCCCAGCAGACGTACCTGACAGCTAGCTTTTCGGATGATCGCAAGCTACTGCATGTCAACCTGATCGAGAACAATGATTGGCAAAAGCCGCATTTCGTGCACACGGTTCTGGTGAAATCCCTCTGGGCCAGTCGCCCATAAGCAACGGCCCCGCCAATTCTCATTGGCGGGGCCGTTTCATTTTCGGGCATGGCTTTTATTCGGTAAGGCGAATGCCTCAGTCCCATGGATTGATGACGTCAACGCCGCTGGATGCAAAGTCACCGGTGTTGCGAGTGACCACTGTCAACCCATGAACCAGCGCCGTTGCCGCGATCAGGGCATCGCTTTCATTCGCCTGATCCGGCACATGAATGCGCGCGCAGCGCAGGGCAACAGCCGCATCAACCGGCAGGATTCGCGCATCGAAGGCCGGCATCACGTGGCGCTTGAGCCAGGTGCGCAGAACCTTTCCCTGAGCCGGGTCTCGGCGCTCCATGCGTAGGACGCCGGTCTCCAGTTCCTTCAAGGTAATGGCCGAGATAAACATGCGAGGGGCAATGATCGTTCTGGCCCAGGCGACAACGTTCTTGTCGGCCTGGGGTTTGCGCAATTCGGAAATTACATTGGTGTCTAGCAAATACATTCAGGACAGGTCCACAGGGCGGTGAGTGATCACGGCACGCTCGGTTTCGAACTCGATGTCTGCCGCTTCAGGCATGACCAGCAGATCGACGATGCTCGCGTTGAGGCCGGTGAGTTTTTCGTACTCCTCAATGCTTAGCAGTACGTGGGCGGGCTTGCCACGATCCGTGATGATCACCGGCCCATTGCGCGCGGCTTTTTTGGCACTGCTTGTGTCCTGATTGAATTCGCGGCTGGAAATGGTGGTGATGGCCATCATTGCGACCTCTCCTGAAAAAGATATGTAGCAACGTTACTACTGCGTCCGGCGTCTCACAACCGGGAAGTCCTGACGAGCCTGACCGCTGGTCGGCCATTCAAAGGGCAGAAACAAAACGGCCCCGCCAATTCTCATTGGCGGGGCCGTTTTTTTGCTTCAAGCGTTGGCCTTACTGGGCCTCGGCTTCCGCTGGTTTTTCACCGTGGGACAGGCTGTAAACGTACGCCGCCAGCAGGTGAACCTTGTCGTTGCCTTGCAGTTGTTCCTGGGCAGGCATCTGGCCCTGACGGCCGTAACGGATGGTCTGCTGCAGTTGGGCGAAGCTCGAACCGTAGATGAACGCGGCCGGGTGAGTCAGGTCAGGTGCGCCCATGGCTGGCGTACCTTTGCCCGCCGGGCCGTGGCACGCCACGCAGTTGGCGGCGAACAGTTTCTGGCCGTTGGCCGGATCTGCCTTGGTGCCTTCCGGCAGCTTGCGGCCATCCAGGTTGGTCAGCACGAATGCGGCTACATCGGCCACGCCTTGCTCGCCGATCACTTCTGCCCAGGCCGGCATCACCGCGTGACGACCGCCCATGATGGTGGTCTTGATGGTTTCCGGCTCGCCGCCCCAGCGCCAGTCGGCGTCGGTCAGGTTAGGGAAACCATAAGCGCCCTTGGCGTCGGAACCGTGGCAGACCGAGCAGTTGGAGGCGAACAGACGGCCACCCATCTTCAGGGCTTGCGGATCCTTGGCGACTTCTTCGATCGGCATGGCGGCGAACTTGGCGAAGATCGGACCGAACTTGGCGTCCGAGCGAGCCATTTCCTTTTCCCACTCGTGAACGCCGGTCCAGCCGGTCTGGCCGTTGGCGAACGCGGTCTGCTTCTCGGTATCGAGGTAGTTGTAGCCCGGCAGCAGGCCTTTCCAGTTGCCCAGGCCCGGGTACAGCACCAGATAACCCAGAGCGAAGACGATGGTGCCCACGAACAGCATGAACCACCATTTCGGCAGCGGGTTGTCGTACTCCTCGATCCCGTCGAAGGAGTGGCCGACCGTCTCGTCGGTCTGCTCGGTGCGCTGGCCCTTGCGGGTCGACAGCAACAGCCAGGTCAGGGAAAAGATCGTACCGAGACTGAGGACTGTGACGTACAGACTCCAGAATGTAGTCATTCTTTGTTACTCCTAGAAGCTTGCTCGACGTGCTTGATGGCTTCGGGATCATCCGCGAAGGGCAGCAAGGTCGCGTCTTCAAACTCTGACTTGCGCTTGGGGCTGAACACCCACAATGCCAGGCCGATGAAGGCAACCATCACGACAACGGTGCCCAGGCCTCGAATCATCCCGATATCCATCTAGATCACCGTTTGCTTTTGATGATGGTGCCCAGGCCTTGCAGATAGGCCACCAGCGCGTCCATTTCGGTTTTGCCCTTCACGGCATCCTTCGCACCGGCGATGTCTTCGTCGGTGTAAGGGACGCCGAGCGTGCGCAACACTTCCATTTTCTTGGCCGTGTCTTTGCCATCGAGCTTGTTTTCTACGAGGAACGGGTAGGCCGGCATTTTCGACTCGGGGACGACGTTGCGCGGGTTGTACAAGTGCGCACGCTGCCAGTCATCGGAGTAACGACCGCCGACGCGGGCCAGGTCCGGACCGGTACGCTTGGAACCCCACAGGAACGGGTGATCCCAGACGCTTTCACCGGCGACCGAGTAGTGGCCGTAGCGTTCGGTTTCGGCACGGAACGGACGGATCATCTGCGAGTGGCAGCCGACACAGCCGTTGGCGATGTAAACGTCGCGGCCTTCCAGTTCAAGGGCGGTGCGCGGCTTCATGCCTTCGACCGGCTTGTTGGTGACGTCCTGGAAAAACAGCGGAACGATTTGGGTCAGACCACCGACGCTGACGGCGATGACCATGAAGAAAGCCAGCAGGCCAATGTTCTTCTCGACGGCTTCATGCTTCATCAGTGAGCTCCAACTACGGCAATCTTGGCGGCGGCTTCGGCTTCAGCCGGGTTCGAGGCGCGAACGGTGCGCCATACGTTGTAAGCCATCAGCAGCATGCCGCTGGCGAAGAACGCACCGCCCAGGGCGCGGACGATGAAACCAGGGTGGCTGGCCTGCAGCGCTTCGACGAACGAGTAGGTGAGGGTGCCGTCATCGTTGATTGCACGCCACATCAGGCCCTGGGTGATGCCGTTGACCCACATCGAAGCGATGTACAGAACGGTACCGATGGTTGCGAGCCAGAAGTGCGCGTTGATCAGGCCGGTGCTGTGCATCTGCGCACGGCCGAACAGTTTCGGGATCATGTGGTAGATCGCGCCGATCGAGATCATCGCTACCCAGCCGAGCGCGCCGGCGTGTACGTGGCCGATGGTCCAGTCGGTGTAGTGCGAGAGCGAGTTGACGGTCTTGATCGCCATCATCGGACCTTCGAAGGTCGACATGCCGTAGAACGCCAGCGATACCACCAGGAAGCGCAGGATCGGGTCGGTGCGCAGCTTATGCCAGGCTCCCGACAGGGTCATCATGCCGTTGATCATGCCGCCCCAGCTTGGCGCCAGCAGGATGATCGACATCGCCATGCCCAGCGATTGTGCCCAATCCGGCAGCGCGGTGTAGTGCAGGTGGTGCGGACCGGCCCAGATGTACAGGGTGATCAGCGCCCAGAAGTGCACGATCGACAGACGATACGAGTAGATCGGACGTTCGGCCTGTTTCGGCACGAAGTAGTACATCATCCCCAGGAAACCGGTGGTCAGGAAGAAGCCCACGGCGTTGTGGCCGTACCACCACTGGATCATCGCGTCGGTGGCGCCCGAGTAGGCCGAGTAGGACTTGAACAGGCTGACCGGCAGCGACATGTGGTTGACGATGTGCAGCATCGCGGTCACCACGATGAACGCACCGTAGAACCAGTTACCGACATAGATGTGCTTGGTCTTGCGCTTGGTGATGGTGCCGAAGAACACCAGACCGTAGGTGACCCAGACAATGGCCAGCAGAATGGCGAGGGGCCATTCCAGTTCCGCGTATTCCTTGGTGGTGGTGTAACCCAGCGGCAAGGTAATGATCGCGCCGACGATAACCGCTTGCCATCCCCAGAAGGTGAAGGCCGCGAGGCTGTCGGAAATCAGTCGCGTCTGGCAGGTTCGCTGCACGACATAGTAGGAAGTGGCAAACAGTGCACAACCACCGAAGGCGAAAATCACCAGGTTTGTGTGCAACGGGCGCAGGCGTCCAAAGCTCGTCCACGGCAGACCGAAATTCAACTCCGGCCAGACCAGTTGCGAGGCGATGAAGACACCGAGCCCCATGCCAAGGATCCCCCAGACCACCGTCATGATGGCGAACTGGCGGACTACCTTATAGTTATAAGCAGTCGGACTGATTGCTGTGCTCATTCTAAGGTTCCACGGTTTGGGTGTTTTATTAGGATTAAAATCGGCCGCAAGTATGTAGAAAGCAGGGGGTCAATGCAACGCGCCATGACCTGGGTCAATGCTTTCCAACGCTGATTCTGCGGCCTTTCCATGCGCCGCGTAAGGACAAAATTGCCCTCGGGCAAAATGTCGCAGCGGACGAAAAAAGCGAGGGGTCCCGGTCGGATGTAACGGGGTGTGTTCGAACGCTCGGTTCGGGTGACGGACGGTAATTGGCACGACAGCCGGTATCTACCGGCCTTTGCGGCCATGTCAGTCAGCCGATTCGTTCAACGCCTCGCTCGGGGTCGACCTGGAACCGGCACGGGCCAGTCCGCATCGAGCAAGCGTAGACCCGAATCCGGGTAACCGAAAGGAGAGGGGGTGAAGGGGTGCGACAATGCGTCGCAAAGGGGCTGGAAACTGCCGCACTGGAAACGTGCGGCAGTCTTGTGCGCAATGATTACTTTTTATTGTCCTCAGTAATCAGTTTTTCTGTATTCAATCCATTGCTAAGGCTGTACACATAAGCGGCCAGCAATTGCACTTTATCGTTGCCCAGCAGCTCGTTCTGAGCGGGCATGTGACCTTGACGGCCATGGCGAATGGTCTGCTCGAGCTGGGTCAGGCTGGTGCCGTAGATGAAACCGGCCGGATGCGTCAGGTTCGGCGCACCCATGGCTTCGGTGCCCTGGCCGTTTGCCCCGTGACAAGCCACGCACATGGTGCTGAACGCTTGCTGCCCGGCTTGCAGGTCGGCCTTGTTGTCCGCTGCCAGTGGCAGGCCGGCCAGTTCGTGACGCACATACGCCGCGACGTTTTTCACTCCGGCCTCGCCCAGTGCTTCGCCCCACGCCGGCATCGCCGCCATCCGGCCACCCATGATGGTGGTCTTGATGGTTTCTGCGCTGCCGCCCCAACGCCAGTCCTTGTCGGCGAGGTTAGGGAAACCGAACGCGCCCTTGGCGTCCGAGCCGTGGCACACCGAGCAGTTGGAGGCGAACAGACGGCCACCCATTTTCAGCGCCTGCGGATCCTTCGCCACTTCTTCCACCGGCATGGCGGCGAATTTGGCGAAGATCGGCCCGAACTTGGCGTCAGCCTTGCTCATTTCCTTTTCCCACTCGTGGACGCCGGTCCAGCCGTCCTCGTAGCCGGGCAGGATGCCTTTCCAGTTGCCCAGGCCCGGGTAAAGGATCAGATAGCCCACGGAAAACACCAGCGTGCCGGCGAACAGCATGAACCACCACTGCGGCAGCGGGTTGTCGTACTCCTCGATGCCGTCGAAGCTGTGGCCCATGGTCTGGTCGACGCTGCCCTTGGTTTCGCCCCGACGGGTGCCGACCAGCAGCCAGGTCAGGCCGATCAGGCTGCCGATGGTCAGTACGCAGATCCACGTACTCCAGAAGGTGGTCATGGCCGGGTACTCCTTGTTTCATTAGCTTGGGTAGTGTCGGGTTGCGGCTCGTCGGCAAACGGCAGCAGGCGCGCTTCGGCGAATTCCGGCGTGCGCTTGCGGTTGAACACCCACAGGGTCAGGCCGACGAAGGCTACGAACACCACGACCGTGCCGAGGCCGCGAATCAGCCCCGCGCTCATTTCAATGACCATGGTTCACCTCTTGCTCTTGATCGCAGTGCCAAGCACTTGCAGGTAGGAGACGAGAGCGTCCATTTCGGTCTTGTCCTTGAGGCTGGCCACTGCGCCGCTGATGTCGTCGTCGGTGTACGGCACGCCGAGGGTGCGCATGACCTTGAGCTTGGTTTCGGTGTGGCTGCTGTCGACCGGTTGCGTAACCAGCCACGGGTAGGCCGGCATTTTCGATTCCGGTACAACGTTGCGCGGGTTGTACAAGTGCGCACGGTGCCAGTCATCCGAGTAACGCGCGCCAACCCGGGCCAGGTCCGGACCGGTACGCTTGGAGCCCCACAGGAACGGGTGATCCCACACGCTCTCGCCGGCCACCGAGTAGTGCCCGTAGCGTTCGGTTTCGGCGCGGAACGGACGGATCATCTGCGAGTGGCAACCGACGCAGCCTTCGCGGATGTAGATGTCGCGGCCTTCCAGTTGCAGCGCGGTGTAGGGCTTCATGCCTTCCACCGGTTTGTTGGTCACGTCCTGGAAGAACAGCGGGACGATCTGGGTCAGGCCGCCGATGCTCACGGCAAACACCATCAGCAGCATCAGCAGGCCGACGTTCTTTTCAATCGTTTCGTGTTTCATGGCGGACTCCTCAGGCCATCTGCGCGGCAGCAACTACGTCAGCAGGCTGCGAGGCCCGCACGGTGCGCCAGGTGTTGTAAGCCATCAGGAACATGCCGCTGAGGAAGATCGCCCCGCCAATCAGCCGCACGACGAAGCCTGGGTGGCTGGCCACCAGGGTTTCGACGAAGGAGTAGGTCAGCGTGCCGTCCTCGTTCACCGCACGCCACATCAGGCCCTGGGCGATGCCGTTGACCCACATCGAAGCGATGTAGAGCACGGTGCCGATGGTCGCGAGCCAGAAGTGCGCGTTGATCAGGCCGATGCTGTGCATCTGCTCTTTGCCGAAGATTTTCGGGATCATGTGGTACAGCGCGCCGATGGAAATCATCGCCACCCAGCCGAGGGCGCCGGCGTGTACGTGGCCAATGGTCCAGTCGGTGTAGTGGGAGAGGGCGTTCACCGTCTTGATCGCCATCATCGGACCTTCGAAGGTCGACATGCCGTAGAACGCCAGCGACACCACCAGGAAGCGCAGAATCGGGTCGCTGCGCAACTTATGCCAGGCGCCCGAGAGGGTCATCATGCCGTTGATCATGCCGCCCCAGCTCGGCGCCAGCAGTACCAGCGACATCACCATGCCCAGCGACTGCGCCCAGTCCGGCAGCGCGGTGTAGTGCAAGTGGTGCGGGCCGGCCCAGATGTACAGGGTGATCAGCGCCCAGAAGTGCACGATCGACAGGCGATACGAATACACCGGACGTTCGGCCTGTTTCGGCACGAAGTAGTACATCATCCCGAGGAAACCGGCGGTGAGGAAAAAGCCTACGGCGTTGTGGCCGTACCACCATTGCACCATCGCGTCGGTTGCACCGGCGTACACCGAGTAGGACTTGGTGAAGCTCACCGGCAATTCAAGGTTGTTGACGATGTGCAGAATCGCCACGGTGATGATGAACCCGCCGAAGAACCAGTTGCCCACATAAATGTGCTTGGTCTTGCGCTGCATGATCGTGCCGAAGAACACGATGGCGTAGGCGACCCAGACGATGGTGATCAGGATGTCGATCGGCCATTCCAGCTCGGCGTATTCCTTGGAGCTGGTGTAACCCAGTGGCAGGCTGATGGCCGCCAGCAGGATCACCAGTTGCCAGCCCCAGAAGCAGAAGGCGGCGATTTTCGGCGCAAACAATTGCGTCTGGCAGGTGCGCTGCACCGAGTAGAACGAACTGGCGAACAAGGCACAGCCGCCGAACGCGAAGATCACCGCGTTGGTGTGCAGCGGGCGCAGGCGTCCGAAGCTGGTCCACGGCAGGTTGAAGTTGAGTTCGGGCCAGACCAATTGAGCCGCGAGAAAAACCCCGAGCCCCATGCCGACGATGCCCCACACCACCGTCATAATGGCGAATTGGCGGACCACCTTGTAGTTGTAGGCGGTACTGATAGAAGTGTTCATGGTTCCCCATCCACGGTTCAGCCGAAGTGAGCGCGCGCAGAAAACGCCGCGAATCCTTCGCCTGGAGTTATAGGCAGACTAAAAGCGAGGCAAGCATGGACAAACAGCACAAGGCCAGTATTGACGGGGATCAATGGGCGCAGTGTGTGCGGGATCACGGGTGGCTTTGGGATGCGGCTGTTGGGGAGGCTTCGGCGACGCTCATCCTGGCGCATGGGGCGGGGGCGCCGATGGACAGTGAGTGGATGACGGATGTGGCTGGGCGCCTTGCTGGGCTGGGTGTGAACGTGTTGCGGTTTGAGTTTCCTTATATGGCGCAGCGGCGGGTTGATGGCAGTAAGCGGCCGCCGAATCCGGCGCCGAAGTTGCTGGAATGTTGGCGTGAGGTTTATGGCTTGGTGCGACTTCATGTCGCTGGGGTTTTGGCGATTGGCGGGAAGTCTATGGGGGGGCGGATGGCTAGTCTGCTTGCCGATGAGCTTGGCGCTGATGCGTTGGTTTGCCTTGGTTATCCGTTTTATGCGGTTGGGAAACCGGAGAAGCCTCGGGTTGAGCATCTGGCTGGGTTGAAGACTCGGACCTTGATTGTTCAGGGTGAGCGGGATGCGCTTGGCAATCGGGACGCTGTCGGGGCTTACGATCTATCGCCGAGTATTGAGGTGTTTTGGCTGGCCTCTGGGGATCATGATTTGAAGCCGCTCAAGGTCTCCGGGTTTACGCATGAGCAGCATTTGGCTTCGGCGGCGGAGAGGGTGGCCGGGTTTCTTCGATAGCTTCAAGCCTGCCTGCCCGAGGGCAGGCATTGTCAAATGGGTCAAGGTTGATCTCCGACCATGTTGAAACGGCATTTTGGATGCAACCGGTATCCTCCTGTCTTGAATGTGGCCTCGAAATCACCAGTGGCGATATTTTTGGCGGGATCCAGTTTGATCTTGAGAGTCGCCTCATCTGCATCAACCACAGTGAAGCCATCGAATCCTGGAGGGGCATAACTCGAATGCGTATGGGTCAAATGCAACTTGTCGTTCAATGTGAAAGTTGCCTCGAATGGGCTGTCGTCGATATACGGGAATGAAAAGCTGAATGCAAAGTAGTTTTTACTACTTATTAATCCGATAAAGCCGTGGAATGACCAGGTCTTCTCTCCTGTGGGAGGAAACACACGTAGAGAAAAAAATGATCCTTCGGCTTTTACCTCGGGATTAGTTCCAAATTGCCAAAGGAATTCATTTGTAGAAACGGATACACCGCTGGTTTTTGGAAGAAAAATAGTTTTACTGCTCATCTGGAAGTTCCTCTTCATCACGAGCGAATGACGTCTTGGCACAAGGTCGTCGGGTACTTGATAGGTCTTTTTGAAGAGGTGCGTCTACTGTCAGATCTGGCAGCTAGGCAGCCCGCCTTATATGTGCTGGTTAGCTAATAAAGTTGCCGAGACTGGGGTGAATATCCGTTGCTGCGGTTATGGCTGCTTAGGGTTTCGCCCTTACGGCGACTCACTTTTTTGACAAACGCCTCAAAAAAGTAAGCAAAAAAAGGCTTGCTCCTACGTTCGGCCCGCTCGCTAAGGCTCGGGGTTCCTTCGCTCCGGGATTCATCCGGGGGGCATCGCCTACGGTTTGCTTCGCTGCACCTCCTCTCGATGTGTTTGGCTGCGCCAAACGGTCGCTGCGCTCCCACCCCCGGATAAATCCCTCCACTCAGCCTTCCGACGTCGCCCGAAGATCAAAAGCGGTACTCGAGCTAACGCTCATCGTTTTGAGTGGTTAGAAGCGGGTGCGTTTGCTTTCGCTTTCTGTGGGCGCCAGCCTGCTGGCGATGGCGGCCTGCCAGCCGACCAATCTCTTGCAGACTGCATGTAATGCCTGTGGGAGCTGGCTTGCCAGCGATGGCGGCCTGACAGCCGACCAGTTTTTGAAGGGTGAATCCGATCCGATGTGGGAGCGGGCTTGGTCCGGGCGGCGCTCCGACGAAAGCGGTCTGCCAGAGCACAGCAAAGGAACAGTCAAACATCCGGCTTTTTGGCGAATAAACGTAATTCTGCAAGCGCGTTTAAAGTACACGAACCGTTACGCCATAAGGGCTACAACACCTTGCGTCGTTGCCTACGCGTACGCCAGAATCCGCCGGCTTACGCGGCTATGGGGCGGGCTATATCGTTTCCCTGTCACTGAAAAACAGTGATGGGGTTTGGTAGCCCGTCTCAAATTGTCGTTGTAGCGACACCCTAAATGCCGTCTCTTTTTTGGGTATGGCTTTGTATGGTGGGCATGCGTGGGGCTCCTCCGTGAGCGCCGGGTTTCCCGATTTGACCGGTCTACCAACCCGCGCATGGCCGCCACCCGCCGTTTGGTAGCGAGGGTGATGGCTCCTATTTTTCAAATTGGAGTTCTATCTATGTTCAAAGCCACACCAAACCCACCAGAAACCGATTCAATCCCCTACGACGCAGCCCTCGAAGCCGAAAACATAAAAACGGCCACCGAGCGGGCGATCAATCATTACCTCGATCCCGGGGCGCAGAAGACGTCCAAGCCATCGCGCAAGCCGGGCAAGATCTATCTGGTCAACCCAACGGTGGATGACGAAACGCTGCTGGTCGAAGCGTGCGAAACGCTGTCGTCGGCCAGTGACATGGCCCGGGATCTCGGCAGCACCGTCGATCCGTCGCAGCGCAAGGCGGTGCAGATTCTGCAGCAGGTCATCATGCTGAGTGAGCTGCTGGTCAATCGTGTGCTGGATAACCATCACGTCTCGCGGTAGTTGCCGCCTCGGTGAGGGGCTTGTCCCCTCACTGCCTGGCAGCCGTCTATGAAAATCCTCAAGCGACTCTTTTTCGGAGTTCCAGCTGATGTCTCAGACCGTCATTCCACCGTTAGAAGATCCGGTGTCCCCGTACGAATTTCCCGATTCAAGAAAACTCCACGACGCGGCCGAACGCGCCCTCGACTACTACCTCACACCCGCAGCCCAGATCATGGCCACGCCTTACACCCCAAACGACATGTTCATGGTCAACCCGCAAACAGACACGGAGTCCCTGCTGGCCAACGCCTGCGAATCCCTCGCGTCAGCCACGGTCATGCTCGGTGACTTTGCCGGCCTGCTGGAAGGGCCGAACCGCAGGACCCTGTTGGGCATTGCGCAAGTGGTGATGTTGGGCGAGTTGGCGGTGAATCAGGCGTTGGATAACCTCGTGCCGAAAGAGTAAGCGGCACAAAAAAACCGGAAGCGTTTGGCTTCCGGTTTTTTTATCGATATCGAAAGGTCACAGCCTGCCAGTGATCACAAATTTATCGAATGCTTTCTGCCCATCACGTGCCGCTCGCCGCACATCAGGGAATGTCAGTTCACCCCGGGCTTCCTTTCTCACACACTTATCGGTCTTGATCATCGGATTCTGCGTAGGAGGTGTTTTCATGCTGGCTAGCCCGTGTGAATAGGTTTGGACGACAAAGTAGAGCCGGGCTTCATTGCGTGCCAGTCAGTTGGGTCTGATTCAGTTGTAGGCACTGTCCGCGCTTTTGAATGAGATTTTCGCCAGCAGGCTGGGCCTCTTCGCGGGCAAGCCCGCTCCCACAATGGGTGGTGGTGTTGCAAGATTTCGTGGCCAATGCGAAAACCTGTGGGAGTGGACTTGCCCACGAAGAGGGCGGTGCTGGCCACATTCATTTCAGACAGGCAATAAAAAACCCGGAAGCTCTCGCTATCCGGGTTTTTTGTATTGCAGAACAATCAGCGGTTAAACCGCTCCACCAACGAATACTGCGTATTAGCCGTCTTCGTCAGCTCTTCACTCAGCAACGCCGAGTTATGCGCCTGTTCCGAGGTCTGGTCCGCCAGTTCCGAGATGTTGCTGATGTTGCGGCTGATTTCTTCAGCCACGGCACTTTGCTCTTCGGTCGCGGCGGCGATCTGGGTGGTCATGTCGGTGATGTTGGCCACCGCTTCGCTGATGCCTACCAAGGCCTGATCCGCTTCCAGTACGCGTGCGACACCTTCTTCCGCCTGGCGGTGGCCGGCTTCCATGGTTTGTACGGCGCTGGATGCAGTCTGTTGCAGCTTGGCGATCAGGGCGTGGATCTGGCCGGTGGATTCGCTGGTGCGTTGCGCCAGCTGGCGGACTTCGTCGGCAACCACCGCAAAACCACGACCCATTTCGCCGGCACGCGCTGCTTCAATCGCAGCGTTGAGCGCCAGCAGGTTGGTCTGGTCGGCGATGCCTTTGATCACGTCGACCACGCCGCCGATTTCGTCGCTGTCCTTGGCCAGTTGGGTGACGGTCAGTCCGGTTTCGCCGACGACGACCGACAGGCGCTGGATGGCTTCGCGGGTTTCACCGGCGATGTCGCGGCCGCGGCCGGTCAGGCGGTTGGCTTCCTGGGTGGCGTCGGCGGTGCGCTGGACGTGGCTCGCCACTTCTTGCGTGGTGGCGGCCATCTGGTTGACGGCGGTGGCGACCTGTTCGGTTTCCACGCGCTGACGTTCCAGACCGCTGGAGCTGTTGTGCGCCAGGGCGTCGGACTGTTTGGCCTGATCGGTCAGGTGCTCGGCGGTGTCCTGCAGACGGGTCAGGCAGGTTTTCAGGCGGGCTTCCTGGCTGAGGATCGACATCTCCAGACGGGCCTGAGGGCCGCGGCTGTCGGTGTACATCTGCGCGATCAACGGGTCGGACGTGGTCTGCTCGGCCAGACGCAGCAGGCGCTTGAGCCCGCGTTGTTGCCATTGCAGGCCCAACAGGCCCAGCGGCACCGACAGACCGGCGGCAAGGGCGAAGCCCCACTGCGAGTTCAGGGTGGCGCCGATCATGAAGCTCAGCTGGCTGACCAGAATGAACGGCAGCCAGTCCTGCAGCACCGGCAGCCATTTGTCAGTTTGAGGAATCGCCGACTTGCCCTGGTTGATGCGTTGGTAGAGCGCTTCGGCACGGCGGATCTGTTCGGCGGACGGCTTGACCCGTACCGACTCGTAACCGACCACCTGACTGCCATCGAACACCGGCGTTACGTAGGCGTTCACCCAGTAATGATCACCGGTCTTGCAGCGATTCTTGACAATGCCCATCCATGGCAAGCCTTGTTTCAGTGTGCCCCACATGTGCGAAAACACCGCAGCCGGGACGTCGGGGTGACGAACCAGGTTGTGCGGCGCACGGATCAGTTCCTCACGCGAAAACCCGCTGATTTCGACGAAAGCGTCGTTGCAGTAGGTGATCACGCCCTTGGCGTCGGTTGTGGAAATCAACCGTTGCTGAGCCGGGAAAGTCCGTTCGCGTTGTGTAATGGGCTGGTTATTACGCATGGTTTTTCAATCCGCAAGGCTTTGAAAGGTTGTCGGCGGGGTCGGCCATTTATTGAAATTTTTTTTCATTTATAAGTACGGCGTCGCAAAACGGCCCTTGCTTCAACCCGCGAGCATCGGATAGGTGAACAGACCGAAGTGCAGCAGGTTCAGGCCAAAATGCGTGGCGATCGCCGCACCGAGCCCGCCAAAACGGTAGGCCAGACCATAGCCGACACCCGCCAGACTCGCCAGCAACACCCAGTGCCAACCGGCGCCCACATGCACCAGACCGAACAGCAGGGACGCCAGCAGCAGCGCGAGGTTTTCGCCGTAGGGCAGGTGTTTGAAATGCCGGCTGAGGCCGCCCTGTATATAGCCGCGAAACAGCGCTTCTTCGACCAGTGTCACCAGCAGCAGATTGTTCAGTACCCACAGCCACGCCTGATCCGGCCACTTCGGCGCCCAGGTGATCATGCCCAGCAACACCGCGCCGCCCAACGCCAGAATCACGCTCAGCGTCAAAGCCAGTGCGGTGGCGTACACAGTCAGGCGCAATGAGCGTCGCGCGACGATCCATGGGCAGACCAATAGCAGCCAGAAACCAATCAACGGTTTGTCGAGATTCAGGTACATCGAGAACGGCACGGCGTTGTCGGTGAAGCGCTGCGGCTCGATGGCCCGGCCGTTGTAGAAGCCCGGCAGCCAGTGCAGAGCCAGCGCCAGGGCCAGCACGATAAACAGGCCATGGCCGAGATAACGCCCGACCGGCACGGTTTGCTGGCGCACGGCGTAACCGGCGAAAACCAGCAGTGCAATGGAGATCAGCGCCAGCCAGCCGAGATGGCCGAAACTCAGCGCCAATCCGTAACCAAGGCTGAGAAGTCCGAGATAGAGCCATGGCAGAGCTGTCATGGAAAGTCCTTGTGCACGATTTGTGGACAGGCTTTCTACACGGGTGGGGGCGAGGGGACAAGTGAAGGTGTAGGGGAAATCAGGGACAGCGCCAATCCGTGGTGAAGGAGGGCAAGTAACCCATGTGAGAGCGAGCCTGCTCGCGATGGCGGTGGGTCAGTTGCACAAAAATTAACTGACATGCCTTCATCGCGAGCAGGCTCGCTCCCACATGGCTTTGTGTTTGGCTGAGGGATCAGCGCAGGTTGAGCTTTGTCGCCACACGCTCGGTGATTTCCGTGCGCAACTTCAGCGAAGGCGCTGCACGCTTGCGGGCTTCTTCAACAACCGCACTCGGCGCCGTCTCCGGGCTTCCCGAATCAAACGGTGGCGCAGGCGCATATTCCAGCTGCAACTGCACCAGTTGCGCCGTATCGACACCTACCAGTTCTTGCGCCAGTGTCAGGGCAAAATCGATCCCCGCCGTAATGCCACCCCCGGTAAACAGATTGCCGTCACGCACCACCCGATCCTTCACCGCAATCGCGCCCAACGTCGGCAGCAGATCGTGATAAGCCCAGTGCGTCGTCGCCCGTTTACCCTGCAAAAGACCCGCCGCCCCAAGCACCAGCGAACCCGTACACACCGACGTCACGTAACGCGCCTGCGCCGCTTGCGCCCTGATGAACGCCAGCGTCTGCTCATCCTCCATCAACGGCCCGACACCCGCGCCGCCGGGGACGCAGATTACGTCCAGATCCGGGCAATCCTCGAACGTTGTGGTCGGTTTCAGCACCAGCCCGGTGCTGGCGGTGACCGGCACCAGATCCTTCCAGACCAGATGCACCTGCACGTCCGGCAACGAGGCCAGTACGTCATACGGGCCGGTCAGGTCGAGTTGTTGCACCTGGGGAAACAACAGAAAACCGATCTGCAACGCCATGGTTCTTCTCCGTGAAAAGGGGGTAGACGGCTTCACTGTAGGCGCGTAGGTTTTGGCGCATACGCCAATCAGCCCACGAATTACGCCAAAATGCCGAAAACCATCCACGTCCTCGCGTTCGCCAATGTGCAATTGCTCGATGTCACCGGGCCGTTGCAGGTCTTCGCCTCGGCCAACGACATCGCCCGCCAGCAGGGTTTGCCTGCGCCTTATGCGCCAACGGTCATCGCCAGCGGTGGCGGGGCGGTGAACTCTTCCGCCGGGTTGGCGATGCTGGCCGAACAGCTGCCGAAGCAGCCTAGCGATACGCTGATCATTGCCGGCGGATGGGGCGTTTATGCCGCTGCCGAAGACACTGAGTTAGTGAGTTGGGTGCGTGAATACGCCAATGGCTGCCGGCGGGTGGCCTCGGTCTGCACCGGCGCATTTCTGCTGGCTGCCAGCGGCTGGCTCGACGGTCGCCGGGTCGTCACCCACTGGACCCGTTGCGAACAACTGGCGCAGCAACACCCGCAATTGCAGGTCGAACCCAATCCGATCTTCATCAACGACGGCCCGGTCTGGACCTCGGCGGGCGTCACCGCCGGCATCGACCTGGCGCTGGCCATGGTCGAAGACGACCTGGGGCGCGACATGGCCCTGGACGTCGCCCGGCAACTGGTGGTGTTCCTCAAGCGCCCGGGCGGGCAGTCGCAATTCAGCGTGACGCTGTCACTGCAAAAACAGGGCAACCGCTTCGATGATCTGCACGCGTGGATTGCCGAACACCTGACCTGCGACCTGGGCATCCCGACCCTCGCCGAACAGGCCGGCATGAGCGAGCGCAGCTTCGTGCGGCACTACCGCGCCGACACCGGCCAGACCCCGGCCCGGGCGATTGAACTGATCCGCGTCGAAACCGCCCGCCGGTTGTTGAGTGATACCGGGTTGCCGGTCAAACGGGTTGCGGCGAATTGCGGATTTGGCAGTGAAGAGACGTTAAGACGCAGTTTCCTGCGGGCCATGGGTGTGACGCCGCAGGCGTATCGGGAGCGGTTTTCGGTCAGCGCTGGAGCAGATCCAGTAATGCCTTGAGCGTTTCGCCCGGCGCTTCCTCGGGAATGTTATGCCCGACACCCGCCAGCACCCGCCGCTCGTAAAGCCCCGTGAAGTGCTGCGCATCCTCATCGTCCGCCGGCGCCGGGCCAACGCCATCATCCGCACCGCACAGCGAAATCGTTGGCACGCTGATCGCCGGTTGTTTCTCCAGCGCCTGCTCCATCCAGCCCAGCGCAGGATCGCCCGGCGCATACATGAAGCGATGGCGATAAGAGTGAATCACCACCTCGACGAAATCCGGGTTGTCGAACGCCGACGCACTCAGCGGATAACGCTCGGCGTTCCGCGCCCAGGTCGGCGACCACAACTGCCACAGCAGCTCGCACAGCGCCCGCCGGTTTTGCGTCAGCCCTTCAACGCCACGGGGCGTATGGAAGTAGTACTGATACCAGTAGCGATGCTCGCTCGCAGGATCCAGCGGCTGGACCGAGTTTGGAATGTCCTGCAGGTTGTAGCCATCGCCCGTCACCAACCCACGCACGCGCTGGGGAAACAGCGCTGCCACAATGCACGCCGCCCGACCGCCCCAGTCATAACCGCACAATGTCGCTTGCTCGATACCCAACGCATCCATCAGATCCAGCAGATCCTGTGCCAGCGCCGCTTGCTGGCCGGAGCGCAGCGTGTCCGGGTTGTTGAAGCGGGTCGGCCCGTAACCACGCAGGTACGGCACGATCACCCGATAACCCTTGGCGGCGAGTGGCGGGGCGATTTCGTCATAGGCGCGGGGGGAGTAGGGAAAGCCGTGAAGCAGGATGACCGGCGTGCCGTTTTCCGGGCCGTGATGCTCATAGCCGATGGTCAGGCTTTCAGTCTTGCAAAACTGCATCACGGCTTGGTTCATACGAAATCCCTCAAGTTTCAGCTTCCGCCACCTGATTGAGATACTTGCTCCGGTCCGGCGTAAACGTCACCACCATTTTCGTCCGCGAGCAGGTCATGACCCGTTCGGCACCCAGGTCAATATCCAGGTCTTCCCCACGCAAACCCTGCCACTGGGCCAGGTATTTCAGTGATCCGTACTTTTCATTCTTCTTCAGGCTGCGACTGACTCCGCCTTTCCAGCCCAGCACCGGCAATTCGTCGGCACTGCAGCGTTGAGCGAGGTCGGGGAAACGGGTGGCGCGCTGGCGGCCGATTTCCCAGCATTTGATCAGGCCCTTGTCGGCGGCTTCCCACAGTTCGTCGCGCTTGAGGCCGGTGCGCAGTGGGGTGTCGATCTGGCGGTGGATGCGTTGGCTCATTCTGGTTCCTTGAATCGGGTTTTTATTGGACAGCTCCGCTGTGCCCGTTGCGGTGGATGGTAGGGGGGGATGTAACAGCTGGCAACAAGGTATTTCGGGGTGTAAGTGCGAGTTGCGGGCCAAGCGTTACACGGGGTTGGCAGGTTTCTGTAGGCCGTGCCATCAACAAGTTGTATCGAAAGGAATCGATTGTGTGGGCCAGCCCTTCAACCGCAAGGCTCGGGGGGGGTTGCCGTTCGTAGGTAGCCATCCTACAAACGGCGATCGGAGTTGAGATCTTTCTTACAGGCTCTGGCGAAGAAGGATGACTAGGGCTGCCAGTAATTCTTCTCCCCACTCAACTTGCGATCGAGAAAACTCGCCGCGCTGATCAGCGCCAGATGGGTCAACGCCTGGGGCGTGTTGCCCAGATGCCGGCCACGGTTATCGAACTCTTCCGCGTACAACCCCAGCGGATTGGCATAACGCAGCAGTTGCTCGAACTCCAGATGGGCCTTTTCTACTTGTCCGGCGCGGGCAAGACATTCCACGTACCAGAATGAACATGCGGCGAAGGCGCCTTCGGTGCCGGACAATCCGTCGATACCCGCATCGTCGTTGCGATAGCGATAAACCATGCCGTCACGCACCAAGTGTTTCTCGATGGCCTCCAGCGTCGCCAGCCACTTCGGATCCTTGGCACTGACAAAGCGCACCAACGGCATCAGTAACATCGAGCCATCCAGCGCCGTGCCGCCCTGGTATTGCACAAAATGCCCGCGCTCTTCGTTCCAGAAGTTGTCCCAGATGTCGGCATGAATCGCCTGACGGGTCTGGTCCCAGCGGGCGAAGGGCGCCGGCAGCGAGCGTTTCGAGGCCAGGCGGATCGCCCGGTCCAGCGCCACCCAGCACATCAGCCGTGAGTGCAGGAAGTGATGTTGCTCACCGCGCATTTCCCAGATGCCTACGTCCTTGGTCTGCCAGGTCTCACAGACCTGATCGACCACTTCCGTCACGTGTTGCCAGCCTTCGTGGGAAATCGCGTCGCCGTACTTGTTGACCAGATAAACGGCGTCCATCAGTTCGCCGAAGATATCCAGTTGAATCTGGTCGTAGGCGCCATTGCCGATGCGAACCGGTTTTGCGTCGCCATGGCCGGACAAATGCGTGAGTTCGGTTTCCGGCAGTTCCTGGCGGCCGTCGATGGCGTAGAGGATGTTCAGTTTCATCGACTGGCCGCTGCAATCGCTGACCCGTCCGCGCAGCCAGCGCATGTAGCCGTTGGCTTCGTCGACAAAGCCCAGACGCATGAAGGCGTAGACGGTGAAGGAGGCGTCGCGGATCCAGGTGTAGCGATAGTCCCAGTTGCGTTCGCCGCCGGGTGTTTCCGGCAGGCCGAAGGTGGCGGCGGCGAGGATTGCGCCGTGCTGGCGCGAGGTCAGCAGCTTCAGGGCCAGGGCTGAGCGGTTGACCATTTCCCGCCAGCGGCCGCGATAGTTGGACTGGCCGATCCAGTCGCGCCAGAACTTCAGCGTGCGTTCGATGCACAGCTGCGCGGCGCCTTCGGCGAAGCGCGGATCGTCGCTGGCGCCGAGCATGAACGCTGCCGTCTGATCCTGTTTGAGGGTGAACTGTGCGACTGCCGCAGCGTTATCGACGCTCAGGGTTTGATCCGAAGCCAGCCGCAGTGTCGGTTGCCCGCTGGCGCTGAACAGCACATCCTTCTTGTCGATTGCGGCGCGGGTTTCAGCGCGAGCGTAGTCATGCCGAACCGCGCAGCGCAGATGAAACGTCGCTTGCCCGCTGACCACCCGCACCCGGCGCATCAACAGCGGCAAAGCATCGTCGTTGTCGCCAATCGGCAGCAGGTCGGTGATTTCCACCACGGCGTGATCGCTGAGCCAGCGGGTTTGCAGGACGTTGGTGTCCGGCAGGTAAATCTGCTCGCGCCGGGCATCCGGCAGATCCGGCGCAAGCTGGAAAATCCCCGCGTCGGGCGTGTCCAGCAGCGAACAGAAGATCGACGGGCTGTCGAACTCCGGCCAGCAGAAAAAATCCACGCTGCCCTTGTCATTGACCAGCGCGGCGCTGCGCATGTCGCCAATGATGCCGTGGGCGTCGATGGGGCTTTGTCGTTCTGGATGATGCTCAGCCATTGCCACGGAACTCCGGATAGAGGCTCATGCCGCCGTCGATGAACAGGGTGGTGCCGACGATGTAGTCGGAGGCGTCGGAGGCGAGAAACACCACCGCGTTGGCCACGTCCTCGACATCGCCGATGCGCCCGTAAGGGATGAGTTTGAGCAGGGCTTGCCCGGCGTCGCCTTCGGTCGCGTCTTTATTGATGGCCGTGCGAATCGCCCCCGGCGCGATGCCGTTGATGCGGATGCGTTGGTGGCTGACTTCCTGGGCCAGAGTCTGCATCAACTGATCGACGCCGCCCTTGGACGCGGCGTAATTGACGTGCCCGGCCCAGGGAATGCGCTGGTGCACCGAGCTCATGTGGATGATCTTGCCCGCAGACCGGGACACGCCTTCGCGCACGCCCTGGCGATTGAAGATTCGCAGCGCGGCGCGGGCGCAGAGGAACTGCCCGGTGAGGTTGACGCCGATCACCGCGTTCCAGTCGGCCAGCGACATATCCACAGCCGCCGCGTCTTTTTGCAGGCCGGAATTGGCCACCAGAATGTCCAGCGTTCCAAAGGCGTCGAGGGTCTGCTGGAACAGCCGCTCGACGTCTTCCTCCTTCGAGACATCGGCGCCGATGGCGATGGCCTGGCCACCGTCGGCGACGATCTGCCGGGCCAGCGCTTCGGCGGGCTCGGCCTGGCGGTTGTAGTTGATGACCACGGCAGCACCGGCAGCGGCCAGGGCTTTGGCGGCACCGTGGCCGATGCCGGAACTGGCGCCGGTGACCAGTGCCACCTGACGGGCGAGGGAAATCTGCATGCAGGGTCGCGCCTTGGGTTGAGGGCTTATTTAGCTGACTGATGGGCGGCGGCGAGAGTTCATCCGCGTACATGAAATCATCGACAGCTTTATGCGGCAGCGATTGGCCCTGCACGCCACAGGGACTTCACACTCCACCAACAATTCCTCGCTTCCCCGGCCGTCAGGCTTTGTGGCAACTTGGCCACGAGTTCACATTGACACTTGAAGAGATCTCCAACGACGTTGCTAAATCTATTCAAATTCACCGGGGTGGATTTAACAGTGCTTCCAGTCTGGCTTTGGCCTCGGATTGCAGGCCATACCGGGCAGCCACGTAGGCATCGAGCAACTCAGTGAAGTCCGTTGCGATGTTGCTGCCCTTGAGTGTCATTACCCGCTCGCCGTCCATGTACACCGGTGCCGATGGATGCTCTCCTGCTCCAGGCAGGGAAATGCCGATGTCCGCCAGACGGCTTTCGCCCGGGCCATTGACGACGCAGCCCATGACCGCGACATGCATATTTTCGACGCCGGGAAATTGCATTTTCCACTCGGGCATTCGGGCCTGAAGAAAACCATCAATCTGCTGCGCCAGTTCCTGAAAAAAGCTGCTGGTGGTGCGCCCGCACCCGGGACAGGCCACCACGGTGGGGGTAAATGCACGCAAGCCCATGACCTGCAGAATCTGCTGCGCCACGAGCACTTCACGGGTGCGGTCACCGTTGGGTTCCGGAGTCAGGGAAATGCGCAGCGTGTCACCGATGCCTTCCTGCAAAAGCACCGCCAGCGCGGTAGAGGAGGCGACGATACCTTTGGAGCCCATGCCGGCCTCGGTCAACCCCAGATGCAGCGGAAAATCGCAACGTGCGGCGAGATTGCGGTACACCGCGATCAAATCCTGCACATGGCTGACTTTTGCCGACAGCACAATCCGGTCTGCCGACAAGCCGACGTCGATGGCCCGTTGCGCATTCTCCAGCGCCGATACCACTAGTGCCTCACGCATCACCGCATCGGACTCCAGCGGCAGGGCTGATGCTGCGTTTGCGTCCATCATCCGAGCCAGCAAATCCGGGTCCAGGCTCCCCCAGTTAACACCGATTCTCACCGGCTTGCCGTAGCGGCAGGCGGCTTCGATCATGCTGCAGAACTGCTCGTCACGCTTGGCGCCCTTGCCGACATTGCCGGGGTTGATGCGGTACTTGCCCAGTGCCTCGGCGCATTCGGGATATGCCGCTAATAAACGATGGCCGTTGAAATGAAAGTCACCCACCAGCGGCACCTTGATGTTGCGCCGATCCAGAAGCTCGCGAATGTGTGCTACCTGCGCTGCGGCGTCGTGACTGTTGACTGTGATCCGCACCAGTTCGGCGCCTGCCAGCGCGAGGCTTTCGACCTGGCGGGCTGTAGTTTGGGCGTCGGCGGTATCGGTATTGGTCATGGCCTGCACAACAACGGGCCCGTCGCTGCCTACGTTGACAGGACCGATGATGACTTGCCGGGTGTTGCGTCGAGCGATAGGGCTGTCCATGGATACGACTCCTGTAGGGCGCGGCTTACTGACGGGCAATCAAACCGTCGGGCAAACGGAAGTGAGCATGCTCTTCGCGTCCTGGTAGGGTCTCGATCTCGAGCGGGGCGATCCTGTTCAGCGCATTGAGCACATCATTGACCATCGCCTCGGGTGTTGAAGCGCCGGCGGTAATACCGATGGTCGATTGATCGTTAAGCCATTCGCTGTGAACTGCGCTGCCATCGGCGATCAGGTAACTGGGGATTCCTGTTTCAGCGGCGATATCACGCAACGTCACGGAGTTGGCGCTTTGTGGGCTGCCGATCACCAGCACCACATCGACGCATTGGCTCAGTTCACGTACAGCCGTTTGACGGTTCTGTACGGCATAGCAAATGTCGCGGGTGTCGGGTCCGATGATCTGCGGATAACGTCGCTTGAGTGCGTCGACTACTGCATGGGTGTCGTCGACGCTGAGGGTGGTTTGGGTGATGTAGGCCAGCGGTGTGTCCTGTGAAAACTCGAGTGTGGCGACTTGCGCTTCGGTTTGTACGACCACCACCGGAGAGGGAATTTGTCCGAGCGTGCCGATCACCTCGGGATGGTCCGGTTCGCCAATCAGGATCACCTGATAACCTCGGGCGGCGTATTGACGGCCGTGGTTGTGCACTTTGGTTACCAGCGGGCAGGTGGCGTCCAGGACCTTTAATCCCCGCTGGTGAGCATCGTTTTCTACCTCTTTTCCAACACCATGAGCGCTGAAAATCGTGACGGCATTGGCTGGGACTTCATTCAGATCTTCGATGAATCGTGCTCCTTTGGCCCGCAAGTCCTCGACCACGTGCTGGTTATGGACGATTTCGTGCCGCACATAGACTGGTGCACCGAATTGCTCAAGGGCCTGTTCGACGGTATCGACAGCGCGAACTACACCGGCGCAGAAACCTCGGGGTTGGGCGAGGATGACTTTCATGGTGGATTCTCACGTTCCTTCGGTATTTACCTGTCAATGAGCACAATCTATCTGAACAGGCTTCGCCCACATCTCTGTCGCTAAAGGTTCGCGAGGGGCTTTTACGGCTGTTCGATGCTACTCAAAGGGCGATCAGTGTCCATTGCTGGCTCTGGCTCCGTGACACTTCAAGTGTGTATGTCGCGGGTAGAAGCAATGAGCGTTCCCGTTAGCGGTAGCTTTTCGGGCGGGACTTCATGAGGTGGATAGAACTGCGCTGTCCAATTGCGGAAAATCATAATAGGGCCTTCGTTGACGGTGAGTTTCGGTTTTGCGCCGTAATTTCTGTAGGCCCAGATATGAAGGTCTTTTTTCGCCTCAGGAATGAACCAGAAATGGTAAGCCGCCGCTGTCAGGGCCAGATTCAATGTGTTTCTGATCCAGCGTGGGAACATCGAGAGCCTCTCGACCCGAAGCACCATGAAGTCTTTCAATGACCATTGGAGTGGGGCTATCTGGGTAGGAGTCACCATCAATATGATATGCAGACCTAGTCGTTTCTGGGTCACATCCACAACCGTTAATCCGAGCCCGTAAAGCGTCATTTTCATCTCTATGGCGAGCCCGAGTACTTCCATAGTGTACTGGACTGTCAGTTGATGACCTTCGGCGATAGGTGGCTGCATGACTGCATTCATCCAGCTGTGAACAGGTGCGAAATGGTTCAGGTCAAAGACATTTTCGCCTATGTTCTGGAGGTTGCCCCGTGCGTTGTGATGACTTCTGAGCGGAGTGGGAAATCCTGCCAATTGAAGGTCGGGCAGTTTCCATATTGCGTGGGGTACATCAGATCCCTGCCACACGAATATCAGTCCGTTCCATTCTTGTACTCGGCGGTGAGCGAGCCTTGCCTGTGGCGGTTTGATCCCGCTGGGAGTGTGTAGGCAATGGCCATCCGCAGTGAACGCGAAATGATGAAACGGGCACACAATGGTTTCGCCGACGATCTTTCCTCCTCTTCCGAGATGGGCACCCAGGTGCGGACAAAAGGGCTCGACGGCTCGGACAGCGCCTGATTCCGTGCGGTAAAGCACTAATTCCTCGCCCATGAATGGCACCGTTTTCACAGCTTTGGGTTTGAGTTCACTGGCGAAGCACAGTACGAACCAGCCGTCAGGATATAAAGTTGATGGAGTTATCCTCTCATTAGGAGTGCTCGACATTGTCACGAAGTGATCCCACCTATAGTTGAGTATTAATGGACGGTGAGTTTCCCCACTATCTCGTAATCGACGGATTCCTGTCGCACACTTTTTTCTCTATGTGGCCTAGTCTATAGGGGCTGAATGCAAAGGATCGTAATGCCACCACCAAGATATTGAAGGAATATCGACTATTCCCCTGCAATAATCCGGGAAGTTCTCGGTCAGAGTTCCCCCGTAATAAGCCAGTGGTCCGTCGACTCCATTCAAGTAACGGTATCGAGGGTTTTCAATTATCCACTCCAACCCCCCACGCCAGTAACAATCCAGGCTCTGGATATAGGCTTCAACTTCCGGTGATGCTTTTGCTAGCACAGACTCTCTCAGTCGCATATACAAGCCAGCAATGTTGTCGCGCATGCTGAAAGCTTCTGCCAATGCTTGATTATGAGTAATTCCAGTGCGCTGTTGAATCAGAGAGACAATATTATGTTGTCTGCCCTCGGGATCTCTTGCCAGTTCCTTGCCATACGAAAAGAAGTCACTTTCCCAGACAATCATCATTGCAGCCATTTCGGTCAGAGCACATAGGCGTCGATCCTCCATATCTGACTGGCTTATATTGACCAGGGTGCTAATATGGCCAAAAGTTGGAAAAACCATTCCGCCACCTGAACTAAGACGCAGCAGTGCGCTATCGTTCAAGGTTGGTTGTGGATTGACCAGTTTTCCTACTTCGACCATGAAGTAGCCACGTTGAGTATTTACAAATCTAGAGGTGTGTAATGGAGTTGTATATTTGTCCAGCCTTAAACGTATGTCGCGTAAAGCCATTGCAAAATTGTTTTCAGGGTAAGCGGGGACTTCGGGTGATTCGATCGAGCGTTGCATCTGTAACATGGCGGTAATTGATCGCGCGGGGTTTTCACTCATTGCACCTTCGTCGCAGTACTCGTCGTCAAATGAAAAAGCCCAAAGAGTATAGTCCGCGAAGATTTGTGCGATATCTGCACTCGCCGCATCGGGGTACATCAGTGCCGCCAGGCGGCCGCATCCAACGCTGGCCAGACGTTGCCGATGTTTTTCATCACTGTATAAATGCCATTTATCCATCCACGAGATAACTCCTTCCTCAAGCTTTTCACTTTCTGGATAAATTTTATATGGCAATGGGCAATTGATATTGGTTAGTGTAAGAGTGGTCATGTAGACTCCTTGTGATATTTTTAAAAGCGATCAGAACTTTTCGCCTGGCTTTTTCACAATCACACTATAAGTAGAAACCTTGTTCTTAAGCAGCGCCACCGACCAGTTCTCCGCCAATACCCGCAACTCTTCCAATGCCCCCGTCACCCCATTCGGAAACAGTTCCTCGTTTTCAATATTGGCTTTCGAATCCATCAACCAGCGTGCAACATCTATGTTGGATGGCAATACGCGCATGTCATGAGTGGTGAAACCACTCTCTTCCAGCACTTGACGAAAGTACTCAGGTGTCTTGCGGTGTTTGCAGGCCAAGCGATCCACGTCGTCCGGAGTGTCGGGTTTGTATTCCTTGGGATCGGTGTTGTATAGGTTGTCGGAAATCACTACGACGCCGCTTTCGCGCACTCGAGAAAAGAGGGCGCGCATGGTGTTTTCGTAGAGTTCATCGGGAAAGTGCGAGATCACGCCGCGAATGATCACCAGGTCATAGGGCTCATCGGCATCGGGGAGCAATTCGATGTCTTTGGCGTTGCACAGGTACAGATTGATGCGATCGGTCAAACCCTGTTCGGCGTGAAATTTTGCGCAGAATTCCAGTTGGCGCCGGCTGACGTTCACGCCGTCGAGGTGCTGGCATTCCGGGAAGCGTTCGGCCAGATACTTAAGGATGTAACCCCAGCCACAGCCGATATCGAGAATACGTTTGATCGGTGGGCGATCGGGTTCTTCCAGACCTGCCAGTTTCAGTTGGCGCTCAAAGTAGCGAATACCTGACTCGTCGAGGCTGATTGGCGGTGTCGAACGTGGATCGTCATAGACACCGAACTGGAAGAGGATCTAATTACCGATCGCCTTGCGCCAGTCTTCGGGACTGTCGCCATAGGTGTATACAACCTTTTCCTGGTAGTTATCGACGCTGGATCCTTGAATGATCTGATAGGGCAAGTGAGTTTCGTCGGCGATGACAGCCGGTTTGGCTTGTTTGCTCATTGTTTTCTCTCCTTGTGAATATTCACGTCATACTCGTGTCCGCAACGACACGCCGATCGTTGCGTTGCTGTTGTCGGGAAACTTCACATCGAGGCGGCTTATAAATACCTCTATCGAACGCGTGATCCCGGGCGCATCGAGCCCGCACATACTCAGTAATTTTTCAGATGCACCGTGCTCGATGAATTGATCGACGAAGCCCAATTGCAGCACTGGCGGTGAGTGGCTGATCGCGGCTAACTGCTCCAGGCACGCTGAGCCAACACCCGCCATCACGCAACCTTCCTCAATGGTTACCAACAGATCATGGTTCCGGGCCAGTTGCTCAACTAGGGCCCCATCGAGGGGTTTGATAAAGCGCATGTTGGCGACAGTGGCGTCGAATGCTTCGGCGGCTTCAAGGGCGGGGCGCAGCATCGAGCCAAATGCCAGGATAGCGATGCGATAGCCCGTGGGCTGCGTGGAGTTTCGGCGGATTTCACCTTTGCCCACCGGCAGGGTATGCAATGCCCGCGACGTGACGACGCCGTTACCCGATCCGCGTGGATATCGCACTGCACTCGGCCCTTTTTGGAGGAGGGCGGTGTGGAACATCAGTCGGCATTCGTCTTCATCTGCCGGGGCCATGACAGTAAGGTTCGGTATACAGCGCAGATAAGCGATGTCGAAAGCGCCCGCGTGAGTGGCACCGTCGGCACCGACGATACCAGCCCGGTCTATGGCGAAAACCACAGGCAGATTCTGGATAGCGATATCGTGAATCAACTGGTCGTAAGCTCGTTGCAAAAAGGTCGAGTAGATCGCCACCACCGGTTTCAAACCCTCGGCTGCCAATCCTGCAGCGAAGGTCAGCGCGTGTTGTTCGGAAATTCCGACATCGAAAAAACGGTCGGGGAAGCGTCGTTCGAACTCCACCAGACCTGATCCTTCGCACATCGCTGGGGTGATTGCCACGACGTTTGGATCACGTTCAGCTTCATCACATATCCACCTGCCAAATACTTGGGTGTAAGTGGCCTTGCTGGTCACAGGGGGATCGATACCGTGTGCGGGGTCAAATTGTCCCGGTCCGTGGTAAAGCACCGGGTTGGATGCTGCCGGTGAATAACCGTGCCCCTTTTCTGTGACAATGTGCAGCAGTTGCGGGCCGCGCAGTTTTTTCAGGGCGTGCAGCGCAGGGAGCAACTCGTCGAGATGATGACCGTTGATGGGGCCTGTGTAGCCAAAGCCCAAGGCTTCGAAAAAAGTCGCCTCGGTTCCTGACTCTTTTAACTGTTTCAAATTCCCGAAGTATTCGCGTAAGGCCCCGACCGGTGGCGAGATCGACATATCGTTGTCGTTGAGAATCACAAGAAACGGCAATTCCTTATATAAGCCGGCATTGTTCATCGCTTCGTATGCCATGCCGCCGGTTACCGCGCCGTCTCCGATTACTGCTACGCAATGGCGGGGTTGCGATTGATTACGAGCGGCCAACGCCATGCCCAGTGCCGCCGAGATGGAAGTGCTCGAGTGCGCCGTGCCAAAGGTGTCGAATTCAGATTCGCAACGGCGGGGAAAGCCGGAAATTCCACCGAGTTGGCGAATGCTCTCCATCGCCTCACGTCGTCCGGTAAGGATTTTGTGGGCGTAGGCCTGATGGCCGACATCCCACACGATTCTGTCGTTGGGGGTGTTGAACACGTAATGCAGCGCAACAATCAATTCCACGGTGCCAAGGTTGGCCGAGAGGTGACCGCCGGTTCTAGCGACACTATGCAAAATGAACGCCCGCAGTTCATCCACGAGTGGGCCCAGGGCGGCGACATGCAGCGCACGCAAATCAACCGGGCTATCGATGGTCTTGAGTAATTCGAACATGCTGGATTCCTTTCTAGTGGCTCATTTTTGCAAGTTCTTTCCAGGCGCTTATCCTGGAAACTCCGGTGGTCTCGACGATCCGACGGAACCAAACGGTGAAGGTCTCGGGGGCAGCTGCTATTCGTGCGGGGAGTTGTGAAAGCTTGAGCCATTGCCATGCATGGGCTTCTTCGGGATTGGCGATGGGGTCACAGTCACTGACACCGACGAACACGTGGTCGAACTCGTGCTCTATCAGTTGGTTCGAGACTTCTTCGCGGTAGAGCAGCGTGGAGACCTTGCGCAAGGAGCAGGTTATGCCCATCTCTTCCTGCAAACGGCGTTTTGCGGCTGAAAGCGTCCGCTCGCCAAGCCGGGGATGCCCGCAGCAAGTGTTGGTCCACAGGCCTTGAGAATGGTATTTGCCGAAGGCGCGTTGTTGTAACAGGACACGGCCAGTGTTATCGAAAATAAAGATCGAGAACGCACGGTGCAAAAGCCCGAATTGATGGGCCTGCAACTTGGGCGCACAGCCTTTTTTACGATCTCGCCGATCGACCAGAATAAGTAACTCTTCCATAGCTAGACTCCAATACGTCTTCGCTACTGGGCGTTACTACGCTGACCAGACTTCTTAGGGAAAAACAGACGGGTGTTGTGGTTGGAAGTTAGTTGTTTGTTGTTGAAGCGGCAAATTTTTGATTAGATCTTTTTCTTATTCTTGGTGCTTTTTTCTGGTTGTATAGTTCTATGGTGTATGCGGTATTTTGCGAGTGAATATTCAGAATTGTATTGATGCTTATAGCAAACGCTCATAGAGATAGCACTTGTGGTACGTAGCTTTGTAGCTATTGTCAGACAGAACTTCTCTGAATTTTGTGATGGTGGATGTCGCAGGTCGTGGGAGTTTTTTTGATGTTGGGTGATTTCGATTTTGTATATATCGAAGTTTTAACGTCTGGTTTTGATGGGTTAGGGTATTCAAATGTTACAGCGCCTATGTGTTCTCGGTTCTACCGGGTCTATTGGCGACAGTGTTTTAGATGTGGTCGCACGTAACTCTGACAAGTATGTTGTGTATGCATTAAGTGCGCATTGCAATATAAAAAAGCTTTTTCAACAGTGTCTTCAGTTTAACCCGATCGTGGCTATCGTAAGTGAACCGCACCACGCGATAGAGCTTCAGGCACATCTACAGGCAGTACAGTCACGTACCGAAGTATGTTGCGGTATTGAGGCTTTGTGCGAGGTCGTTTGTGTCGCAGAGTGCGATACCGTCGTTGCTGCCATTGTCGGTGCGGCAGGGCTTCTGCCAACTTTGAGCGCTGCCCGGGCCGGAAAAAAAATACTCTTGGCCAACAAGGAAGCCTTAGTCATGTCTGGTGCGTTGTTCATGCGCACGGCCAGAGAGTCCGGTGCAGTTATTTTGCCGCTGGATAGCGAACACAATGCGATCTTTCAATGCTTGCAAGGTTGTGATCCCGAATTATCCGGCGTTGAGCGGTTGATTCTGACCGCCTCGGGCGGGCCGTTCAGGACGCGTTCGCTGGCATCGCTCAGAGACGTTACGCCCAAAGAAGCCTGTGCTCATCCTAACTGGGTGATGGGCCGAAAAATATCCGTCGACTCAGCAACGATGATTAACAAAGGCCTGGAGATCATTGAGGCCAGCTGGTTGTTCAATACGGCGCCGTCGCGTATCGAGGCGCTGATACACCCTCAGAGCATTGTTCATTCGATGGTGGTTTTTCGGGATCAGTCCGTACTGGCACAGATGGGCAATCCCGATATGCGCATGTCCATTGCCCATGCGTTGGCCTATCCGCAACGTATAACTTCAGGCGTCGCGCCTTTGGATCTCAGCCAGTTGTCGGCATTGACCTTCGAGAAACCTGATCTTGTTCGTTTCCCGTGCCTTGAGTTGGCCATGGAGGTGATCAATCAGCCGCCGGCGGCAAGTATTGTCCTGAACGCGTCAAATGAAGTGGCGGTCGACGCCTTCTTGTCCTTGCGAATTTCTTTTACTGACATCGTGCGAGTCATTGATCGAACCCTGCAACGCATCGACTCAGCGCCGGTTAATACGATTGACGACATTCTGGCAATAGATGACCAGGCACGTAGAGTCAGTCGTGAGTCAATCGCACGCTTGTAGTCTTCACACTCCACCAACAATTCCTCGCTTCCCCGGCCGTCAGGCTTTGTGGCAACTTGGCCGCCCCTGATGAGGCTGCATCCGATGGCAAACCCTTACCGCGAACTGTTCAACGCCCCCGGCGCCCGGGCTTTTGTGATTGCCGCGATGATCGCGCGCATGCCGATTTCCATGACCGGCATCGGCGTGATCACCATGCTCTCGCAATTGACCGGCGGCTATGCGTTGGCGGGTGGGGTGGCCGCGACGTTCGCGCTGGCCACGGCGTTTTGCGCGCCGCAGGTGTCACGGCTGGTGGACCGTTTCGGTCAGGGGCGGGTGCTGCCGGTGGCGGCGCTGATCGGCGGGGGCGCGCTGCTGATGTTGCTGTTGTGCACCCGTTTGCAGGCGCCGACCTGGACCCTGTTTGTCTGCGCGGCGCTGGCCGGTTGCATGCCGAGCATGTCGGCGATGGCGCGGGCGCGCTGGACCGAAATCTATCGCGGCCAGCCGCAGTTGCAGACTGCTTATGCGCTGGAGTCGGTGCTCGATGAAGTCTGCTTTATTGTCGGCCCGCCGCTGTCGGTGGGGCTGTGCGTCGGCGTGTTTCCCGAGGCCGGGCCGCTGGCGGCTTTGTTGATGTTGGCCATCGGCGTGACGGCGTTCGTCGCCCAGCGCAGCACCGAGCCGCCGGTGCATCCGCACGAATCGCAGCATCAGGGTTCGATCATTCGTTCGACCGACGTGCAATGGCTGCTGGCGTTGATGCTCGCCATGGGTGTGATTGTCGGCGTGGTGGATGTGGTCAGTGTCGCGTTCGCCCAGCAGCAGGGCCAGCCGGCGGCGGCGAGCATTGTGCTGTCGGTGTATGCCATCGGTTCCTGTCTGGCCGGTATCGCCTTTGGGGCGATGCGCTTGAAGCTGCCGTTGCCGCGCCTGTTTCTCTACGGCGGTCTGGCGACGGCGGTGACCACGCTGCCGTTGTTGCTGGCGACCAACATTTTCGGGTTGGCCGTCGCGGTTTTCATCGCCGGGCTGTTCTTCTCGCCGACCCTGATCGTGGCGATGGCGTTGATCGAGCGCATCGTGCCACCGGCCAAACTCACCGAAGGCCTGACCTGGCTGGTGACCGGCCTGAGCATCGGCGTGGCCATCGGCGCGGCGGGTTCCGGCGCACTGGTGGATGCGTTCGGCGCCCGCAGCGGTTTCTGGCTGGCGATTGCCGCCGGGGCGGTGGTGCTGGGCTCTGCGGTGCAGAGCTTTCGTCACCTCAAATAATGCCGGTTACCAGCCCCGGCCCGAATTCACCCAGAAGTTGACCGACAGCGACGTCGAGACGGACTCCACCTGATGGAACCAGCCTTCGGGCAGGAACAGCAGATCGCCGGCCTCCAGGGTCACGCGCAGGAACGTCACGTCGCGTGCGGCGGGGAAGCGCTCATAGTCCGGCGCATCCGGGTTGAAATCGCAGCCGTCCAGCCCACCTTCCGGCGCGGTGGACCAGGTGCCCAGCGCTTCGCGGTGGTGGGGCGCGGCCAGGGTGAATTTCTTCTGGCCCCAGACCTGGGCGAACAGGTTGTCGGAGTCGTCGCGGTGCAGCGGTGTCAGCGTGCCCTTGGGGCCGATCCAGATCCGTGGCGGGATGAACAGCGAGCCATCGAAATAGGGCGGGTATTTGATCTGCTGCATCAGCGCGGCCGGCAGGATGTTGTTGCCCATGTAGGCCGGAGGCTCGCCGTCCGCGCCCTTGACCGCCGGGCTGTCCAGCGAGGCGATGAAATCGGCCATCGAGGTGGAGCGGAAATCCCGCTCGGTGGAGAAGGTTTTCTTCACGTAATCGCCGTGGCGGGTGATGCCCTGCAGTTCGGCGAAATGCACCAGCGACTCTTCGCGGCTGAGCTTGAACAGCGGCCAGTCGTGCAAGGCATTGCTGATGACCACCGGCGTGCCGAAGGGCAGGTAGCGCTCCTCGAATTCCTGGACTGACAACTCGCTGCGCGGCCGGCGCTCGACGACGGCCTGCGCCGGTCGTGCGGCGGTGATGGTTTCACTGCGGCGCGGCGGCGTCGGGTAGCGTTTGTTCATGTCGACCTTTTGCGCCGGCGCGCCACCGTGGCGTGCGTGGTCGATGATCTGCGGCAGCATCGTCGCCAGGCCCATGTTGCCGCCGATCTTCAGCCGCCCGCTGGCGAACAGTTCTTCGACGTTGGCGGTGCCGCCCATGATCCCGGCGAAATCGTTCGGCGCCACTTCAATGGTCACGTCCGGGTTCGGGTGTCGACCGGCCTCGGTGCGGGTGCTGGCCTTGACCTCGGACCAGCACGCCAGCTGTGGACCCAGCACGAATTGGAAAACGCCTTCGATGCCGACGGCACCGGCATTGGCGAACAGCTTGCCCAGGATGGTCTGCAGGTCCACGGTGAATCCTCGTTGTTGTTTTGGCCTGAACGGTTAACGAGGGTTTGTGGGGGAAATTTAGCCACCGCCGACTAATTCTCCGGGTCGTTGATCCGTACCCTTTTGAAGAGACATTTTTTCGAGGGAAGCGTGGTGACCAAGTTGACCCTGCTGTGCCTGCCGTACTCCGGCGCCAGTGCCATGGTCTACAGCCGTTGGCGGCCGAAGCTGCCGCAATGGCTGCAACTGCAACCGGTGGAGCTGCCGGGGCGCGGCGCACGGTTCGACGAACCGCTGCACACCGACATGCGCGCACTGGCGATGCAACTGGCCAGGGAGTTGCGCCCGACGCTCAAGACCCCTTATGCGTTGTTCGGCCATAGCCTGGGCGCGCTGATGGCCTGCGAAATCGCCCATGCACTGCGCGCGCTGGGCTGCCCGGAACCGGTGGCGCTGTTCGCCTCGGGCACCGCTGCACCGACCATGCGCGCCGATTACGACCGCGGTTTTGCCGACCCGAAGACCGACGCTGAGCTGATCGACCAGCTGCGCACGCTCAACGGCACCAGCGAGGAAGTGCTGGCTAACGAAGAGTTGATGAGCCTGACCCTGCCGATCCTGCGCGCGGACTTCCTGCTCTGTGGCAAATTCCAGCCGTTGCAGCGCCCGTTGCTCAAGTGCCCGGTGCATGTGCTCGGCGGCAAGGCCGACAAGGCCACCACCGAGCAATTGATCGGCTGGAGCAAGGAAACCTCGGGCAGTTTCTCGGTGGACATGCTGGCCGGCGGGCACTTCTTCATTCATGAACACGAAGCCCGAGTGCTCAAGGTAATCAAGGATCAACTTGAGGTGCATCACCGGCGCCACGCGCTGGCCGTCTCGGCCTGAGGCTTTACCTGTGGGAGCGAGCTCGCTCCCACAGGGGTATTTGGAAAACCAGAAAATCCGCGCTCTACCTCCTCTCTGACACTTCTTCTCAATCGCTAATTTTTCCGGTCTGCATTCGTTTTATAGGGACGACGTGCCTTTGTGCTGCCTGCCTACTGATCCGGATGCCAAGAAATGAATGCAGAAGACTCCTTGAAACTCGCTCGCCGGTTTATCGGGTTGCCCCTGGAAAAGCGCCAGATGTTCCTGGCTGCCCTGGCGAAAGAAGGGGTGGATTTTTCCCGGTTCCCGATTCCCGCAGGCGTCGAGGCCGAGGACCGGCAGGCGCTGTCTTATGCCCAGCAACGCATGTGGTTCCTCTGGCATCTGGACCCGCAGAGCGGCGCCTACAACCTGCCGGCGGCGGTGCGCCTGACGGGTCGCCTGAACCAGTCGGCGCTGGAGCAAGCCTTCGCCAGCCTTATCGAACGTCACGAAACCCTGCGCACGGTGTTCCAGCAGCAGCCTGACGACAGCCTGCTGCAAGTGCCGCTGCAACAACCGCTGGACATCCAGCGCATCGACCTCAGCGATTTGCCCGCCGCCGAACGTGAAACCCGTGTGGCCGCCGCCGCGCAGGAGCAATCGTTGCTGCCGTTCGACCTGGCCAACGGCCCGCTGCTGCGGGTGCGCCTGTTGCAACTGGCCGAGCAGGAACATGTGCTGCTGCTGACCCTGCACCACATCGTCTCCGATGGCTGGTCGATGAACGTGCTGATCGACGAATTCTGCCGCTTCTATGACGCCCACGATCAGGGCCGCGCTGCCGAACTGCCGCCGCTGGCGGTGCAATACAGCGACTACGCCCTGTGGCAGCGCCGCTGGCTGGAGGCCGGCGAACAGCAGCGTCAACTCGACTACTGGCTGGCGCAGATGGGCGACGAACACCCGGTACTGGAATTGCCGGTGGACCACCCGCGTCCGGTGCTGCCGAGCAATCAGGGCCAGCGTCTGGAAAGCGTGGTGGACGCCGCGCTGGTCGAGCAATTGCGCGGCGTCGCCCGTCAGCACGGGGTGACGCTGTTCATGCTGTTGCTCGGCACCTTCAATATTCTGCTGCACCGTTACACCGGCCAGACCGACCTGCGCGTCGGCGTGCCGATCGCCAACCGCAACCGCCGGGAAATCGAAGGGCTGATCGGCTTCTTCGTCAACACCCAGGTGCTGCGCGTCGAACTGGACGGCCAGACCTCGATCGCCGATCTGCTGCGTGACCTCAAGGAAACCGCCCTCGGCGCCCAGGCCCATCAGGACTTGCCGTTCGAACGTCTGGTCGAGGCGCTGAAACTGGAGCGCAGCCTCAGCTACAACCCGCTGTTCCAGGTGATGTACAACCACCAGCCGGAAGTCGCCGACGTCACCACGCTCAAGGTCGGCAGCGGTCTGGAACTGGGTGTCATCGAATGGGAAAGCCGCAGCACCCAGTTCGACCTGAGTCTGGATACCTACGAGAAGGGCGGGCAACTGCACGCGGCGTTCACCTACGCCACGGATCTGTTCGAGCCTGAAACCATCGAGCGCATGGCGCGCCACTGGACGAACTTGCTGCGCAGCCTCGTCAGCGATCCGCAGCAGCGTGTCGGTGACATCGCGCTGCTGGAAACGACCGAGCTGGAACAACTGACTCAGGACTGGGGCCGCCACGACACCCAGTGGCCGAGCGAGCGCCCGGTGCATCAACTGTTCGAAGCCCAGGCCGAGCTGACACCGGATGCCGTCGCGCTGATTTTCGACGGCCAGCGCCTGACCTACGCCCAGCTCAACGCCCGGGCCAATCGCCTGGCGCGCACGCTGCTGGCGCAAGGTGTCGGCCCGGACGTGCTGGTGGGCGTGGCGGTGGATCGTGGACTGGAACTGATCGTCGCCATCCTCGCCGTGCTCAAGGCCGGCGGCGCGTATGTGCCGCTGGACCCGCAATACCCGCGTGATCGCCTGTTGTGCATGATCGAAGACAGCGGCAGCCGTTTGCTGCTGACCCAAAGCCATTTGCTCGACCGTTTGCCGGTGCCGCAGAACGTCCAGAGTCTGTGCCTGGATCAGGCCGAAGTCTGGGCCCACACCGACGAAAGCAACCCGCAACGCACCGTGTGGGCCGACAACCTGGCCTACGTGATGTTCACCTCCGGATCGACCGGTCGCCCGAAAGGCGTCGGCATCAGCCACGGTGCCCTGAGCAAACACGCGTTCGCCTCGCAGCATTACTACGACCTGAGCGCCGCCGATTGCGCGCTGCAATTTGCGACCTTCAACTTCGATGCCTTCGGCGAGCAACTGTTCGGGCCGCTGACCTGCGGCGCTTCGGTGGTGCTGCGCGGCAACGAAGTGTGGGACAGCGAAACCCTGTACCGGAACATTGTTGAGCACGGCATCACGGTCATGGACCTGACCACCGCTTACTGGAACATGATCGCCAAGGAATTCGCCGCCGCCGGCCCGCGTGATTACGCGGCGCTGCGTCAGGTGCACAGCGGCGGTGAAGCGATGCCGCCGGAAGGCGTGCAGGCGTGGCGTCAGGCCGGGCTCGAGCACGTCAAATTGCTCAACACCTACGGACCGACCGAAGCCACCGTCACTGCGACCACCCTCGATTGCAGCGATTACGTGTTCGGTCGCCAGCCGTTGCCGCTGACCCTGCCGATCGGTCAACCGCTGTCGGGCCGTCACACCTATCTGCTGGATGCTGACGGCCAGCCGACCCCGGTCGGTGTGGTCGGTGAGCTGCTGATCGGTGGTGAATTGCTGGCGCGCGGTTACTTTCAGCGTGCCGATCTGACTGCCGAACGCTTCATTCCCGATCCGTTTTCCAGCAGCGGGGCGCGTCTGTACCGCACCGGCGACCTGGCGCGTTACAACGCCCTCGGCCAGATCGAATACGTCGGCCGCGTTGACCATCAAGTGAAGATCCGTGGTTTCCGTATCGAGCTGGGCGAAGTCGAAGCGCGCCTGCTGGAACTGAACGACGTCAGCGAAGCCGTGGTGCTGGCGGTGCAGGGCGGCAGCAGCCTGCAACTGGTGGCCTACGTGGTGCCGAAGGATGCGTCCGTGGTCGCGGCGTCCGCCGACGAACAAGGCGCGGCGCGGGAAGCGATCAAGGCGCAGCTCAAGGACAGTCTGCCGGACTACATGGTGCCGACGCAGCTGTTGTTCCTCGCCGAACTGCCTCTGAGCCCGAACGGCAAACTGGACCGCAAGGCCTTGCCGGCGCCGGACGCCAGCCAGATGCAGCAGGCGTTCGTCGCGCCGCGCAGCGAGCTGGAGCAGAAAATCGCCGGCATCTGGCAGGACGTGCTCAAACTCGAACAGGTCGGCCTCACCGACAACTTCTTCGAACTGGGCGGCGACTCGATCATCTCGATTCAGGTGGTCAGCCGCTCGCGTCAGGCCGGGATTCATTTCAGCCCCCGCGACCTGTTCCAGCACCAGACCGTGCAAGGTCTGGCCAGCGTGGCGCAGCAGGGCAGCGGTGGCGTAAGCATCGATCAGGGCCCGGTCACCGGCGAGCTGCCGTTGCTGCCGATCCAGCAAGTGTTCTTCGAAGACTCGATTCCCCAGCGTCACCACTGGAACCAGGCGGTGCTGCTGCGCAGCCATCAAACCCTGAACGCCGAGGCGCTGTTGCAAGCGCTGAACGCGTTGATCGCGCATCACGACGGCCTGCGTTCGCGCTTCGTCGAAAGCGCCGAAGGCTGGCGTGCCGAAGTCGCGCCAATTGCGCACGATCCGGAACTGTTGTGGACCGCCGACAAGCTGGCCGACAGCGAACTGCAAGCGCTGTACGCCAAGGCCCAGCAAAGCCTGAACCTGCAAAACGGCCCGCTGCTGCGCGCGGTGCTGGCGACCGTCGCCGATGGCAGTCAGCGTCTGCTGCTGGCGGTGCATCACCTGGTGGTGGACGGTGTTTCGTGGCGGATTCTGCTGGAAGACCTGCAACTGGCTTATCAACAGGCTGCGCAAAAAATCGCCATCAAGCTGCCGGCGAAAACCAGCGCCTACAAGGCCTGGGGCGAGCATCTGCAAGCTTATGCCGCGACCGAAGCGCTGCAGGCTGAACTGGGATTCTGGAAGCAACAACTCGACGGCGCGGCACTGGATCTGCCCTGCGATAACCCGCAGGGCAGTCTGCAAAGCCGTCATGCTCTGGTGCTGCACAGCCGCCTCGACAAGAGTTTCACCCAGCAATTGCTGCAACAGGCCCCGGCCGCTTATCGCACGCAGGTCAACGATCTGCTGCTGACCGCGCTGGCGCGGGTCATCAGCCGCTGGACCGGCCACGCCGACACCCTGATTCAGCTGGAAGGCCACGGCCGCGAAGACCTGTTCGACGACGTCGACCTGACCCGCACCGTCGGCTGGTTCACCAGCCTGTTCCCGGTACGCCTGACCCCGGCGGATTCCGTTGCAGCGGCGATCAAACAGATCAAGGAACAACTGCGCGCCATTCCGAACAAGGGCATCGGTTTCGGCGTGCGGCGCCATCTCGGCGACGCGTCCACCCAGGCCAGCCTCAAGGCGCTGGCAATGCCGCGCATCACCTTCAACTACCTCGGCCAGTTCGACGGCAGCTTCGATGCCGAGGACGGTGCACTGTTCAGCCCGGCCGGTGAAAGCGCCGGGCTGGAGCAAAGCCTCGACGCGCCGCTGGACAACTGGCTGGGCGTCGAAGGCCAAGTCTACGACGGCGAACTCGACTTGCGCTGGACCTTCAGCCGCGAGCAGTTCAACGAGGCGACCATCGCCCGTCTGGCCGAAGATTACGAACGTGAACTCCAGGCGCTGATCAGCCATTGCTGCGATGCGGATTCGATGGGCGTGACGCCGTCGGATTTCCCGCTGGCGCACATCGATCAGGCGCAACTGGACGCGATCCCGGTGCCGGCCGCCGGCATCGAAGACATCTATCCGCTGTCGCCGATGCAGCAGGGCATGCTGTTCCACACCTTGTACGAACAGGGCACCGGCACTTACATCAACCAGCTGTGCGTCGATGTCGACGGCCTCGATCCCGAGCGTTTCCGCGCGGCGTGGCAAGCGACCATGGACGCCCACGACATCCTGCGCAGCGGCTTCATCTGGCAGGGCGAATTGCAGGAACAACTGCAAATCATCCATCGCCAACTGGCGCTGCCGTACACGCTGCTCGACTGGCGCGAGCGCAGCGACATCGCCCAGGCCCTCAAGGATTTCACCGCTGCCGATCTGGCCGAAGGGTTCGACCTGAACCAGGCCGGGCTGCTGCGCGTGACCCTGATTCGCATCAGCGACCAGCGTCATCACCTGATCTTCACCAACCATCACATCCTGATGGACGGCTGGAGCAGCGCGCAGATGCTCGGCGAAGTCCTGCAACGTTATGCCGGCCAGCAACCACCGCGTCCGGTCAGCCGTTACTCGGATTACATCCAGTGGCTGCAACGTCAGGACGCGGCGGTCAGCGAAGCGTTCTGGCTGCAACAACTGGCGGAATTCCACGAACCGACCGTGCTGGCGCAAGCCGCTGCCGGCGGTGGCGAGGTGCGCAGCGAGGTCGGTCATCTGCTCAAACATTACGACCTCGATGCGTCGCGCACCCGTCGCTTGAACGCGTTTGCCCGTGAGCAAAAAGTCACCGTCAACACATTGGTGCAAGCCGCGTGGCTGTTGCTGTTGCAGCGCTATACCGGCAGCGCCTGCGTGGGGTTCGGCACCACCGTGGCCGGGCGTCCGGCGGAACTGGTGGGGATCGAGCAGCAGGTCGGTCTGTTCATCAACACCTTGCCGGTGATCGCCGGCAGTCGTCCGGACCAGACCGTGGCCGCGTGGCTGGCGGCGGTGCAGGCGCAGAACCTGTCGCTGCGCGAGTTCGAACACACGCCGCTGGCGAGCATTCAGCGCTGGGCCGGGCAGGGTGGCGAGTCGCTGTTCGACACGCTGCTGGTGTTCGAGAACTTCCCGATTTCCGAAGCGCTGCAACACGGCACCGCCCAGGGCGTGGTGTTCGGCGAAGTCGCCAACCAGGATCAGACCCACTATCCGCTGACCCTCGGCGTGACGCTGGGCGAAACCCTGGCGCTGCACATGAGCTTCGACCAGGCGCATTTCAGCGTCGCCACCGTCGAGCGCCTGAGCGCGCAGTTGCTGCACCTGCTGGAACAGTTCGCCGAATCCGCCGAACGTCGTCTCGGTGAAATCGCTTTGGCCACGGCCGACGAACACGCGCGGCAACAGGCGCAGAACCATCCGCAGGCGTACCCGACCGATATCGCCGTGCACCAGCGCTACGCCCGCTTGGCCGCGCAGCAACCGGATCGCACGGCGGTCATCTTCGATGGCAAGCATTACAGCTACGGCGAACTGGATGCCCGGGCCAACCGTCTGGCCCATGAACTGGTGGCCCGTGGCGTTCGCGCCGAAGTGCGTGTCGGCGTGGCGATGCCACGCGGCGAAGGGCTGATCGTTGCCTTGCTGGCGGTGCTCAAGGCCGGCGGCGCCTATGTGCCACTGGACACCAGCTACCCGCGCGAGCGTCTGGCGTACCTGATGCAGGATTCCGGTCTGGCGTTGTTGCTGACCGATTCCCGCGTGTCGGCGCAACTGCCGATCGACGACGCCATGAGCGTGCTGGAACTGGATCGCCTCGACCTCAGCGGCCATTCGGCGCAGGCGCCGGTGGTGAAGATTGATCCGGACAATCTGGCCTACGTGATCTACACCTCCGGCTCCACCGGCAACCCGAAAGGCGTCAGCGTCACCCACGGGCCGCTGGCGATGCACTGCCTGGCCATCGGTGAGCGCTATGAAATGCGCGACAGCGATTGCGAATTCCACTTCATGTCGTTCGCCTTTGACGGTGCCCATGAACGCTGGCTGACCAGCCTGACCCACGGTGGCTCGCTGCTGATCCGCGACGACAGCCTGTGGACGCCGGAGCAGACCTACAACGCGATGATCGAGCACGGCGTGACCGTGGTCGCGTTCCCGCCGGTGTATCTGCAACAACTGGCCGAGCACGCCGAACGCGTGGGCAATCCGCCGAAGGTGCGGATCTACTGCTTCGGTGGCGATGCGGTGCCGAATGCCAGTTTCGAGCGAGTCAAACGCGCGCTGAATCCGGAGTACATCATCAACGGCTACGGCCCGACCGAAACCGTGGTCACGCCGCTGATCTGGAAGGCCGGTCGCGATGTGCCGTGCGGCGCCGCCTATGCGCCGATCGGCAGCCGCATCGGCGACCGCAGCGCCTACGTGCTCGACGCCGATCTGAACCTGCTGCCGCAAGGCATGGCCGGCGAGCTGTACCTCGGTGGCAGCGGCGTGGCCCGTGGTTACCTGAATCGTCCGGCGATGACCGCCGAGCGCTTTGTCGCGGACCCGTTCAGCACAACCGGTGGCGTGCTGTACCGCACCGGCGACCTGGTGCGCCAGCGTGCCGACGGCACTTTTGATTACCTGGAGCGCATCGACAACCAGGTGAAGATCCGTGGTTTCCGCATCGAACTGGGTGAAATCGAAGCCAGCCTGCAAGCCCTCGACGGCGTGCGCGAAGCGGTGGTCGTGGCCCAGGAAAGCGCTGGCAGCAAACGGCTGGTGGCGTACGTGGTCGGCGACTCGCAGCAGGCGGATTTCGCCGAGCAACTGCGGGCGCAACTCAAGGCCAGCTTGCCGGCGCACATGGTCCCGGCTTACGTGCTGACCCTTGAGCGCATGCCGCTGACGCCGAACGGCAAGCTCGATCGCAAGAACCTGCCCAAGCCTGACGTCAGCCAATTGCAGCAAACCTACGTGGCGCCGCAAAGCGCGCTGGAGCAGCAACTGGCAACGATCTGGCAGGACGTGCTGAAGCTGGAGCGCGTCGGCCTGACCGACAACTTCTTCGAGCTGGGCGGTGATTCGATCATCTCGATCCAGGTGGTCAGCCGCGCTCGTCAGGCCGGCCTGCGCTTTACGCCGAAAGACCTGTTCCAGCACCAGACCATTCAGGCGCTGGCCAATGTGGTGCAGACCGGCGAGCCGGTGCAGCAGATCGATCAGCAACCGGTGACCGGCGAAACCGCATTGCTGCCGATTCATCAGTGGTTCTTCGCCCAGCCGATTCCTGACCGTCATCACTGGAACCAGTCGGTGATGCTCAAGACCGCTCAGCCGTTGGACGCGGTTGTGCTTGAGCAAGCCCTGGATGCGCTGGTCGTGCATCACGACAGCCTGCGCCTGGACTTTTCCGAGCAAGGGCAAGGCTGGACGGCGCACTACCGCGACGTCGAAACCCAGGCTGGCGAAACCGTGCTGTGGCAAGTCGAGGTTGCTGATCTGGCGGCACTCGAAGTGCTTGGCAATCAGGCCCAGCGCAGCCTGCAACTGAGCGGCGGTTCGCTGATCCGTGCGGTGCTGGCGAACCTGGCCGATGGCAGCCAGCGTCTGCTGCTGGTGGTCCATCACCTGGTGGTGGATGGCGTGTCGTGGCGGATTTTGTTCGAAGACCTGCAAAGCGCTTACCGGCAGATCCAGTCAGGCGCGGCCGTGCAGCTGCCGGCCAAGACCAGCGCCGTGAAAGCCTGGACTGAAGCGTTGCAGGACTACGCCGGCAGCGCGCCGCTGCAAGCCGAGCTGGGCTTCTGGCAGCAACAACTGCAAGGCGCATCCAACGCGTTGCCATGCGACAACCCGCAGGGTGGCCAGCAACATTGCCAGGCGTTGGCGATCCGCACGCCGCTGGACAAGACCCTGACCCGCCAACTGTTGCAAGAGGCCCCGGCGGCCTACCGCACGCAGGTCAACGATCTGCTGCTGACCGCCCTGGCGCGGGTGATGGTGCGCTGGACCGGTGACGACAATGTGCTGGTGCAACTGGAAGGGCACGGTCGTGAAGACCTGTTCGACCACGTCGACCTGACCCGCACCGTGGGCTGGTTCACCAGCCTGTTCCCGGCAAAACTGACCCCGACCGCCGACCTCGGCGCATCGCTGAAACAGATCAAGGAACAGCTGCGGGCGATCCCCAACAAAGGCATCGGTTTTGGTGCGCTGGCGCATCTGGGCGACGACCACGCCCGGGCCACCCTGCAAGCGCTGCCGACGCCGCGCCTGACCTTCAACTATCTGGGCCAGTTCGACGGCAGTTTCGATGCCGGCGATGAAGCGCTGTTCGTGCCGACCAGCGAATCCGGTGGCGAAGAGGTCAACATGCAAGGCCCGCTGGGTAGCCCACTGGCCCTCGATGGCAAGGTGTTCAACGGTGAGCTGGACCTGAGCTGGACGTTTAGCCGGGAGATGTTCGAACCGGAGACCATCCAGCGTTTGGCCGACGACTACCTGCAAGAACTGACCGCGCTGATCGCCCATTGCTGCGACAGCGCCAACCGTGGCGTGACCCCGTCGGACTTCCCGCTGGCGACCCTGACCCAGGCTCAGCTCGACGTACTGGCGCCACAGCCGCAGACCATCGACGACATCTACCCCCTGTCGCCGATGCAGCAGGGCATGCTGTTCCACACCTTGCTCGAACACGGCAACGGCGACTACATCAACCAGATGCGTCTGGACGTCGATGGCGTCGACCCGCAGCGTTTCCGCGCCGCGTGGCAAGCGGTGGTGGATGCCCATGACATCCTGCGCACCGGTTTTGTCTGGCAGGGCGATCTGGAGCAGCCGGTGCAAGTGGTGCAGCGTCAGCTCGACGTGCCGTTCCGCGTACTCGACTGGAATGGCCAGACCGACCTCGATGCTGCGCTGAAAAAACTTGCCGATGAAGAACGTGCCCTAGGCCTCGACCTGACCCGCGCACCGTTGCTGCGTCTGGTGCTGGTGCGCATCGCTGAAAACCGTCATCACCTGATCTACACCAACCATCACATCCTGATGGACGGCTGGAGCAGCGCGCAGTTGCTCGGCGAAGTGTTGCAGCATTACAGCGGCGAAGCGGTGCCGCGTCCGACCGGGCGCTACCGCGATTACATCGCCTGGCTGCAGCGCCAGGACGCCGCGAACGCCGAAGCCTACTGGCTGGCGGCGCTGGGCAATCTGCAGGAGCCGACGCGTCTGGCCGATGCCATCGCACGGCCGAGTGCCGGTCTGTCGAGCGTCGGTTACGGCGATCATTTCCAGGTGCTCAATGCCGGTCTGACCCAGCGTCTGGGCGAGTTTGCCCGGGCCTCGAAAGTCACCGTCAACACCCTGGTGCAAGCCGCATGGCTGCTGCTGTTGCAGCGCTACACCGGCAAGGATTGCGTGGCGTTCGGTGCCACCGTCGCCGGGCGTCCGGCGGATCTTCCGGGAGCCGAGCAGCAGGTCGGTCTGTTCATCAACACCTTGCCGGTGATCGCCGCGCCACAAGCGCAGCAGAGCCTGGCCAGCTGGCTGCAAGGCGTGCAGGCGCAGAACCTGGCGCTGCGCGAGTTTGAACACACGCCGCTGGCGCAGATTCAGCGCTGGGCCGGGCAGGGCGGTGACGCGCTGTTCGACAGCCTGATGGTGTTCGAGAACTACCCGATTGCCGAAGCGCTGGAGCAAGGCGCGCCGCAGGGCCTGCGATTCGGTCCGGTGGAAAACCACGAGCAGACCAACTACCCGCTGACCCTGCTGGTGCATCTGGGCGCCGAACTGTCGGTGCACTTCAGCTATCAGCGCGACCGTTTTGCCGACGTCAGCGTGGCGCAACTCGGCGCGCATTTGCAGCGTTTGCTTGAGCAGATGACCGAGGCGGGCGAGCGTTCGCTCAGCCAATTGCACCTGATCGAGACGGCGCCGGTTCACACCGATTTCGTCACCGAACTGTGCATCCACCAGAGCATCGCCCATCAGGTCGCCGCGACCCCGGATGCACTGGCCGTGACCTTCGCCGACACGCAACTGACCTACGCCGAACTGGACGTCCGGGCCAACCGTCTGGCGCACAAGTTGATCGAACTCGGCGTCGGCCCGGAAGTGCGGGTGGGTGTGGCGTTGCCGCGTTCCGAGCAGTTGCTGATTGCACTGCTGGCAGTGCTCAAGGCCGGCGGCGCCTACGTGCCGCTGGACCCGGACTACCCGGCCGATCGCGTGGCCTACATGCTCGAAGACAGCCGTGCGCGAGTGTTGCTGACTGAGCAGGAACTGGCTGTCACGTTGACCGTGCCGTCCGAGACTCAAGTGTTGTTGCTGGATCAGATCGCGCTGGATGCCTATTCGGCTCAGGCGCCGCAAACCGCCGTGACCCCGGACAACCTCGCCTACGTGATCTACACCTCCGGTTCCACCGGCAAGCCGAAAGGCGTGGCGATTGCCCATCGCAACGTCATGGCGTTGATCGACTGGTCGGCCAAGGTCTACCGCCGCGAAGACATTCAAGGCGTGTTGGCCTCGACCTCGGTGTGTTTCGACCTGTCGGTGTGGGAGCTGTTTGTGACCCTGGCCAACGGTGGCTCGCTGATCATCGCCCGCAATGCGCTGGAACTGCCGCAACTGCCGGCCCGCGATCAGGTGCGCCTGATCAACACCGTGCCGTCGGCGATCAACGCGTTGCAGCGCGCCGGGCAGATTCCGCCGGGTGTGCGGATCATCAACCTGGCGGGCGAACCGCTCAAACAAGGGCTGGTGGACGCGCTTTATCAGCAATCGACGGTCGAGCATGTCTACGACCTGTACGGCCCGTCGGAAGACACCACCTATTCGACCTGGACTCGCCGCACCGCCGGTGGTCAGGCGCGCATCGGCCGGGCGCTGGATCACTCCGCCAGCCACTTGCTCGATGCCGACCTGCAAGCGGTGCCGCACGGCGTGTCGGCCGAGTTGTACCTGTCAGGCGCCGGTGTCACGCGCGGTTACCTGGGCAAAGCGGCGATGACCGCCGAGAAGTTCGTACCCAACCCGTTCGCCCGCAACGGCGAGCGTCTCTACCGCACCGGCGACCTGATCCGTCAGCGCGAGGACGGCGAATTGGAGTACATGGGCCGGATCGACCATCAGGTGAAAATCCGTGGTTTCCGTATCGAACTCGGCGAAATCGAAGCGCGGCTGCTGGCGCAACCGGGCATCAGCGAGGCGGCCGTGCTGGCCGTCGAGGCCGAGGGTGGCGCGCAACTGGTGGCCTATGTGGTCGCTCCACAACTGGACCTGTACGACGGTGAAGCGCAGCGCCAACTGCGCGACGGACTAAAGACTGGCCTCAAGTCTTCGTTACCTGACTACATGATTCCCGCGCACCTGCTGTTCCTTGAGCAGTTGCCCCTGACCCCCAACGGCAAGCTCGACCGCAAGGCGCTGCCAGCGGTGGATGCCAGCCAGATGCAGGCCGCGTATGTCGCGCCGCAATCGGAGCTTGAGCAACAGGTCGCGGCAATCTGGCAGCAAGTGCTTACCGTGGAACGCATCGGTCTGAACGATCACTTCTTCGAACTCGGCGGGCACTCGCTGCTGGCGGTCAATGTCGTGTCGCGCATCGCCCTGGAACTGGGCCTGACGCTGACGCCGCAACTGCTATTCCAGCACCCCGTCCTGAGCGACTTTGTCGCTCACCTCACTACAGGAGGCGGGGCAATCAACGAACAGAAACTGAACAAGCTGGAAGCCCTGCTTGACGATATGGAGGAGTTCTGATGGACACGAGTGTTGCTTTGAGGATTGCCAAGCGCTTTATCACTCTGCCGCTGGACAAACGTAAGCTCTACCTGGAAAAGATGCTCGAAGAGGACGTCTCGCCGGCCAACCTGCCGATTCCGGAAACTCGCTCAAGCTTCGAGGCGATCCCGCTGTCCTACGCCCAGGAACGCCAGTTGTTCCTGTGGCAGATGGACCCGCACAGCACCGCGTATCACATTCCCAGCGCCCTGCGGTTGAAGGGCCGGCTGGATGTCGCGGCGCTGGAGCGCAGTTTCAATGCGGTGGTCGCCCGCCACGAAAGCCTGCGCACCACGTTCGTCGAGCAGGGTGAAACCTTCTGCCAGAAGGTTCACGCGCAGATGCCGTTGAGCATTACGGTCGAGACGCTGGCGGCCGGTCTGGACGCCGACGCTGCGATCAAGGCTTTCGTCGAGCACGAAACCGCGCGCCCTTTCAATCTGCAACAGGGCCCGTTGCTGCGGGTGTCGTTGCTCAAGGTCGGCGAAGACGATCACGTGCTGGCGCTGATCCAGCACCACATCATCTCCGATGGCTGGTCGATGCAAGTGCTGGTCGGCGAGCTGATCAAGCATTACGCCGCCGACACCAGCGGCCAGTCCCTGAGCCTGCCGCCGCTGGACGTGCAATACGCCGACTACGCGATCTGGCAGCGCCACTGGCTGGAGGCCGGCGAGCGTGAGCGGCAGCTGAAATACTGGATCGACACCCTCGGCGGCGAACAGCCGGTGCTGGAGTTGCCGATCGATCATCCGCGCCCGGCGGTGCAAAGCTTCCGTGGCGCGCGCCTCGATCTGAACCTGCCGACCGCACTGGGTGATGCCCTCAAGCAACTGGCCCAGCGTGAAGGCGCGAGTCTGTTCATGGTGCTGCTGGCGTCGTTCCAGGCCTTGCTGCACCGCTACAGCGGCCAGTCGCAGATCCGCGTCGGCGTACCGACCGCCAACCGCAACCGAGTGGAAACCGAAGGCCTGATCGGCTTCTTCGTCAACACCCAGGTGCTGAGCGCAGACGTCCACGGGCAACTGCCGTTCAATCAATTGCTGGCCCAGGTCAAACAGTCGGCGATGGCGGCCCAGGCGCATCAGGATCTGCCGTTCGAGCAACTGATCGAAGCCCTGCAACCGGAACGCAGCCTGAGCCACAGCCCGGTGTTTCAGGTGATGTACAACCACCAGGCGGTCAACGACCAGACTCAGCGTCAGAGCCAGGTGCAACTGCCGCAACTGAGCGTCGAGGACATCGTCTGGGAGGGCCGCACCGCGCAGTTCGACCTGACCCTCGGCACGTACGAATCCAGCGAAGGCGTGGCGGCGGAACTGACCTACGCCACCGACCTGTTCAAACCGCAAACCATCGAGCGTCTGGCACGCCACTGGCTGAACCTGCTGCATGGCATCGTCGCCGCGCCGGGGCAGCGTGTCGGTGAACTGCCGTTGCTGGAAACCACCGAACATCAAGTGCTGTTGCAGGACTGGAAACGCGTGGTCGATCACGCCGCGCCGGCGCCGTGCGTGCAGCAACGCATCGCCTTGCAAGCCGCGCAGACGCCTGACGCCACCGCGCTGATCATCGGCGAAGACCAGCTGACTTACGGCCAGTTGAACGCCCGCGCCAACCAGCTCGCGCACAAGCTGATCGAACTGGGCGTCGGCCCGGATCGACTGGTCGGCATCGCGGTCGAGCGCAGCGTCGAAATGATCGTTGGCCTGCTGGCGATCCTCAAGGCCGGCGGCGCTTACGTGCCGCTGGACCCGGCGTATCCGGAAGACCGTCTGGCCTACATGATCGAGGACAGCGGCATCGAATTGCTGCTGACCCAGTCGCACTTGCAGACGCTGTTGCCGATCCCGGCCGGCCTTGCCACGGTGTTGCTGGATCAACCGCAGGACTGGCTGGCGGCGTACCCGACCACCGCGCCTGACGTGGCTGTGAACGGCGAGCATCTGGCCTACACGATTTACACCTCCGGCTCGACCGGCAAGCCTAAAGGCGTGATGGTCCGCCACGCAGCCCTGAGCAACTTCGTCGCGAGCATGGTCGAGCAACCGGGCATCGCTGCGGCGGATCGCATGCTGTCGCTGACCACCTTCTCGTTCGATATTTTCGGCCTGGAAATCTACGGCCCGCTGCTGGCCGGCGCCGCCGTGGTGCTGACCGGCAAGGACGTGCATCAGGATCCGCAAGCGGTGCTCGAACTGATCGACCGTCACGGCGTGACCATGCTGCAAGCCACGCCTTCGACCTGGCGCATGCTCCTGGACAACGAACACGCCGCGATTCTCGACGGCCGCACCTTCCTGTGTGGCGGTGAAGCGCTGCCCCAGGAACTGGCGCACCGCATGCTGGCGCGCTCGCCGAAGGTCTGGAACCTTTATGGCCCGACCGAAACCACGATCTGGTCGGCGCTGCATCCGCTGAGCGTGGACAACAGCCGTCCATTCCTCGGCAAACCGATCGACAACACCGCGCTGTACATCCTCGGCAGCGATCTGGAACTCAATCCGCTCGGCGCGCCGGGCGAGCTGCTGATCGGTGGCGATGGCCTGGCGCGGGGTTACTTCCAGCGACCTGCGCTGACCGCCGAACGCTTTGTGCCGGATCCGTTCTCGACCACCGGCGAGCGTCTGTATCGCACCGGCGACCTGACCCGTTACCGCGCCGAAGGCGTGATCGAATACATCGGGCGGATCGACCATCAGGTGAAAATCCGTGGTTTCCGCATCGAGCTGGGCGAAATCGAAGCGCGCCTGCTGGCGCTCGACAGCGTGCGCGAAACCGTGGTCGTCGCTCAGGACGGCCCGACCGGCCCGCAACTGGTGGGCTACGTGGTGCCAGCGTCCGGCGAGGTGCTGGATGCCGATGGCGAAGCCGCGTTGCGCGCTGCACTGAAGGCCAGCCTCAAGGCTGAATTGCCGGAATACATGGTGCCGGCGCACTTGCTGTTCCTCGCGCAACTGCCGCTGACCCCCAACGGCAAAGTCGACCGCAAGGCCTTGCCGGCGCCCGACGCCAGCCAGTTGCAGTCGACCTACATCGCGCCGCAGACCGCCACCCAGCACACCGTCGCCGAAATCTGGCAAGCGGTGCTGAAACTGGAGCAGGTGGGGCTGGGCGACAACTTCTTCGAACTCGGCGGTCATTCGCTGCTGGTGACCCAGGTCGTTTCTCGAGTGCGTCAGGCGCTCAATGTTCAGGTGCCGCTGCGCACCTTGTTCGAACACAGCACGCTGGTGGATTTCGTCGCCGCCCTCGGCGTCGAGCAGGCGCAGCAGGAGCCGCCGATTGTGGCGTTGCCGCGCCTGCAACCGCTGACGCTGTCCTACGCTCAGGAGCGTCAGTGGTTCCTCTGGCAACTGGAGCCGACCAGCACCGCTTACCACGTGCCAGCCGCACTGCGCCTGCGCGGTGAACTGGACCTGCCGGCGTTGCAGCGCAGCTTCGATGCGCTGATCGCCCGCCACGAATCCCTGCGCACCTGCTTTGTCGAGGAGCAGGGCCAGACCCTGCAAGTGATCCAGGCCCAGGCAGCGCTGGACATCGTTGTCGAAACCATCGACCGCCAGTTGGACGACTCCGCGCTGCAAGCCTTGGTCGCTGCCGAAACCCTGCACCTGTTCGACTTGCAGAAAGGTCCGCTGCTGCGGGTCAAGCTGCTGCGTCTGGCCGCCGATGACCACGCACTGATCATCACCTTGCACCACATCGTCTCCGACGGCTGGTCGATGGGCATCATGGTCAACGAACTGGTGGCGTTGTATGCCGCGCACAGCGAAGGCAAGACCGCGCAGTTGCCGGCGCTGCCGGTGCAGTACGCCGACTACGCCGTGTGGCAGCGCCAGTGGATGGACGCCGGTGAGCGCGAGCGTCAACTGAGTTACTGGACCGCGCAATTGGGTGACGGCGACCAGCCGTTGCTGGAGCTGCCGACCGACCGTCCGCGTCCGCCGGAGCAAAGCTACCGGGGCGCGCGTCAGGATATCCCGCTGAGCGCCGAACTGGCCGCCGGCCTCAAGCAGGTCGCACAACGGGAAAACGTCACCCTGTTCGCGCTGCTGCTGGCGTCGTTCCAGACCCTGCTGCATCGCTACAGCGGCCAGGCCGACATTCGTGTCGGTGTGCCGGTGGCCAACCGCAACCGGGTCGAGACCGAAGGCCTGATCGGCTTCTTCGTCAACACTCAGGTGCTGAAAGCCGAGTTCGACAGTCAGCAGACGTTCCGCAGCCTGCTGCAGCAAGTGAAAAACACCGTGCTCGGTGCTCAGGCCCATCAAGACCTGCCGTTCGAGCAACTGGTCGATGCGCTGCAACCGGAACGCAGCCTGAGCCACAGTCCGCTGTTCCAGGTGCTGCACAACCACCAGAGCCAGGCCCGTCAGGCCGAAGGCGCGACGCGTCTGTCGAAGATCGAGATCGAAGGCCTGAGCTGGGTCTCGCATACCGCACAGTTCGACCTGACCCTCGACACGTTCGAATCGGCGGACAACGTCTGGGCCGAACTGACCTACGCCACCGACCTGTTCGACGCGGTGACCATGGAACGTCTGGCGCAACACTGGACCAATCTGCTGCACGGCATCGTCGCCGATTGCGCCCAGCGCATCGCCGAGCTGCCGTTGCATGACGCGGCTGAACGTCAGGCAACGCTGTTGCAATGGAACCCGGCCGTGGCCGATTTGCCGAGCGAGGCGTGCCTGCATCAACTGATCGAGGCGCAGGCTGCGCGTGCGCCGCAAGCGGTGGCCGTGACTTACGGCGAGAAGGCCCTGAGCTACGGCGAGCTCAACAGCCGCGCCAACCAGTTGGCCCACAAGCTGATTGCCAGCGGTGTCGCGCCGGACGTGCGGGTCGGTCTGGCGGTGGAGCGCAGCCTGGAAATGCTGGTCGGGCTGCTGGCGATTCTGAAGGCCGGCGGCGCCTATGTGCCGCTCGATCCGACGTATCCGGAAGACCGTCTGGCCTACATGATCGGCGATAGCGGCATCGGTCTGCTGTTGACCCAGAGTCATCTGCTCGGCCGTCTGCCGGTGCCGGACTCGGTGCGCAGCGTGATGCTCGATCAGGAGCGCGACGGCCTCGAAGGCTACAGCGACAGCAACCCGCAGGTGTCCATGAGCCCGGACAACCTGGCTTACGTGATCTACACCTCCGGTTCCACCGGCCAGCCGAAAGGCACCTTGCTCGCCCATCACAACGTGCTGCGCCTGTTCAAGGCCACCGACGCCTGGTTCGATTTCGGCCCGCAGGATGTCTGGAGCCTGTTCCATTCCTACGCGTTCGACTTCTCGGTCTGGGAGATCTTCGGGGCGCTGCTGTACGGCGGCAAACTGGTGGTCGTGCCGTACGAGACCAGCCGTTCGCCGGACGATTTCTACGGCTTGCTGTGCCGTGAAGGGATCACCGTCCTCAACCAGACGCCGTCGGCGTTCAAGCAACTGATGCAAGTGGCGTGCGCCCCGGAACACGCGGCGGCGCAACCGGCCCTGCGTTACGTGGTGTTCGGCGGCGAGGCGCTGGAGGTCAAGAGCCTGCGCCCATGGTTCGAGCGCTTCGGCGATCAGGCCCCGCAACTGATCAACATGTACGGCATCACCGAAACCACGGTTCACGTGACCTACCGGCCGATCTCACTGGCCGACCTGCAACGCGACGCCAGCAGCCCGATCGGCGAGCCGATTCCGGACTTGTCCTGGTACTTGCTCGACGGCGACCTGAACCCGGTGGCCAAGGGTTGCATCGGCGAGCTGTACGTCGGTCGCGCCGGTCTGGCCCGGGGTTATCTGAACCGTCCGGACCTGACCACGCTGCGCTTCATTCCCGATCCGTTTGCCGCCGATGGCGGGCGTCTGTACCGCACCGGTGACCTGGCGCGTTATCGCGCCGATGGCGTGATCGAATACATCGGCCGGATCGACCATCAGGTGAAGATTCGCGGCTTCCGCATCGAGCTCGGCGAGATCGAAGCGCAGCTGCTCGAACAGTCCGCCGTGCGTCAGGCCGTGGTGCTGGCGCAACCGGGCCTCAGTGGTCAGCAACTGGTGGCGTACCTGGTGCCGAGCGATGCCGCATTGCTCGACGCCGACGCTGCCGAACAGGGCCAGTGGCGTGACAGCGTGCGGGCCGCGCTCAAGGAAAACCTGCCGGATCACATGATCCCGGCGCACTTGCTGTTGCTCGAACAATTGCCACTGACCGCCAACGGCAAACTCAACCGCAGCGCCTTGCCGTCGCCGGATGCGAGTCAGGCGCAGCAGGCTTATCAGGCACCGCAAAGCGAACTGGAACAGCGTCTGGCCGAGATCTGGCAGGACGTGCTGAAGCTGCCGCAAGTCGGTCTGAACGACAACTTCTTCGAGCTGGGCGGCGATTCGATCATCTCGATTCAAGTGGTCAGCCGCGCCCGTCAGGCCGGTATCCGTCTGAACCCCAAAGACCTGTTCCAGCACCAGACCGTGCAGCGTCTGGCACTGGTCGCGCAGATCGGTGGCAGCGAGTCGACCATCGATCAGCAACCGGTCACCGGCCCGGCGTTGCTGTTGCCTATTCAGCAGCAATTCTTCGAGGACGAGATCCCCGAGCGTCACCACTGGAACCAGTCGGTGCTGCTCAAACCGCGTCAGCCATTGACGGCCGAAAAGGTCGAGCAAGCGTTGCGCGCGCTGGTCATCCATCACGATGCCTTGCGCCTGAGTTTCAGCCAGCAGGGCAACGTCTGGCAGGCCGAACATCTGGCGGTCGACGCCTTGTCGCAAGACCTGCTTTGGCAGGAAACCATTGCCGACATCGCGGATCTTGAAGCTTTGGGCAACCGCGCCCAGCGCAGCCTCGACCTGCAAAACGGCCCGCTGCTGCGGGCGGTGCTGGCCAATCTGGCCGATGGCAGCCAACGCCTGTTGCTGGTGATTCATCACCTGGCGGTGGACGGCGTGTCGTGGCGGATTCTGCTGGAAGACCTGCAAACCGCGTATCAGCAAGCCAGCAACGGGCAGGCCCTGGGCCTGCCGGCCAAGACCAGTGCCTTCAAGGACTGGAGCGAACACTTGCAGCGCTACGCCAACAGCCCGGCATTGCAGGAGGAACGGGCGTACTGGCAGGCCTGCCTGAGCGACGTCAGCACCGATCTGCCGTGCAAGTGTCTCGACGCCGGCCAGCAGAACCGTCTGGCGCAAACCGTGCAGACTCGCCTCAGCGCGGAGCTGACCCGGCAACTGCTGCAGGAAGCACCGGCGGCCTATCGCACCCAGGTCAACGACCTGTTGCTGACCGCGCTGGCCCGAGTGATCGGGCGCTGGAGCGGGCAGCCGTCGACGCTGATTCAACTGGAAGGTCACGGTCGCGAAGAGCTGTTCGACGGCGTCGACCTGACCCGTACCGTGGGCTGGTTCACCAGTCTGTTCCCGGTGCGTCTGACTCCGGCCGAAGGCGCGGGCGATTCGATCAAGCGGATCAAGGAACAACTGCGCTCGATCCCGAACAAGGGCATCGGTTTCGGTGCGCTGCGTCATCTTGGTGATGCCGAGGCGCAAAGCAGCCTGAAGGCGTTGCCGACCCCGCGCATCACCTTCAACTACCTCGGTCAGTTCGACGGCAGTTTCGAAGCCGATGACGGCGCACTGTTCGCGCCGGCCCCGGACAACGCTGGTCTGGAACAAAGCCCGGACGCGCCGCTGGGTAACTGGCTGACCCTCAACGGTCAGGTGTATGGCGGTGAGTTGAGCGTCGGCTGGACCTTTAGCGAAGAACGCTTCGACAGCGCCACCATTGAAGCGCTGGCCCGCGACTACGCCGATGAACTCGCCGCGCTGATTGGCCACTGCCTGACGCCGGGCGTGGAAGGCCTGACCCCGTCGGACTTCCCGCTGGCGGGTCTGACTCAGGCTCAGCTCGACGGTTTGCCGACTGCGCCGCGTCCGGTCGAAGACATTTATCCACTGTCGCCGATGCAGCAGGGCATGTTGTTCCACACCCTCTACGCGCAGCAGTCGGGCGATTACATCAACCAGATGTGCGTGGCCGTGGACGGTTTGCAGGTCGAGCGTTTCCGCGAGGCCTGGCAAGCGGCGATGGACAGCCATGACGTGCTGCGCAGCAGTTTCGTCTGGGAAGGTGATCTGCCCCATGCGCTGCAAGTGGTGCACAAGGGGTTGCAGGTGCCGTTCAGCGTGCTCGACTGGCGTGAGCGCAGCGATCTGGAACAGGCCCTGAGCGAGCTGGAACGTGCGCAGCGTCAGCAAGGTTTTGACCTGCACGCGGCGCCGTTGCTGCGGTTGGTGGTGGTGCGGGTGGCAGCCGAGCGCTTCCATCTGATTTACACCTCGCACCACATTCTGATGGACGGCTGGAGCAACTCGCAGTTGCTCGGCGAAGTCCTGCAGCGCTACCACGGCCAGGCGCCGGTGAGCGGTGCCGGGCGCTATCGCGATTACATTCAGTGGCTGGCGCAGCAGGACGCGCAGGTCACGGAGCACTTCTGGAAGGGCCAGTTGGCCGATTTCGACATGCCGACCTATCTGGCTGATGCGGTGCCGCACAGCGCGGACAGCTCGGTGGCAGGCCAGGGCGAGCACCTGCTCACGCTCGACAGTCGCGCGACTGCTGAACTCAACCGTTTTGCCCGCGTGCAAAAAGTCACGGTCAACACCCTGGTGCAGGCCGCGTGGCTGTTGCTGCTGCAGCGCTACACCGGGCAGGACACGGTCGCGTTCGGCGCCACGGTCTCGGGGCGTCCGGCGCAGTTGAGCGGCGTCGAAGGCCAGATCGGCCTGTTCATCAACACCTTGCCGATCATCGCCAGCCCTCGGGCCGAACAGCCGTTGTCGCAATGGCTGCAACAGGTGCAGGCGCAGAATCTGTTGCTGCGCGAGCAGGAACACACGCCGCTGTTCGACATTCAGCGCTGGGCCGGGCAGAGCGGGGAGGCGTTGTTCGACAACATTCTGGTGTTCGAGAACTACCCGATTGCCGAAGCCTTGCAGCAGGCCGCATCGGATGACCTGCGCTTCGGCGAGGTCGACCGCTATGAGCAGACCAACTATCCGCTGACGTTGATGGTCAACCTCGACCAGCAACTGACCGTGCATTTCAGCTATCAGCGCACAAGCTTTGCCGCCGAGACCGTGGTCAAACTGGCCGCGCAGCTGCAACAGCTGCTGACGCGTCTCGACCTCAGCGCCGAAGGCTGCCTGGGCGAATGGAACCTGCTGGAAGCGGCGGACGAGCAACGGATCGTGCATGACTGGAATCCGGTCGAGGCCAACCCCCTCGAGGCGCTGTGCATCCACCAGGCCATCGAGCGTCAGGTGGCTGCCCAGCCGGACGCGCGGGCCGTGACCTTCGGTCATCAGTCGTTCACTTATGCCGACATCGACACCCGGGCCAATCGCCTGGCTCACCGTTTGATCGATTGCGGGGTCGGCCCGGAAGTGCGGGTCGGCGTGGCCATGCAGCGTTCCGATCAACTGTTGGTGGCGCTGCTGGCGGTGCTCAAGGCCGGCGGCACCTACGTGCCACTGGACCCTGATTACCCGGCGGATCGGGTCGCTTACATGCTCGAAGACAGCCGCGCCCGGGTGCTGCTGACTGAAACCGAGGTGGCCGCGATTCTGACGGTCGGTGGCGATACGCAAGTGTTGCTTCTGGATCAACTCGACCTGTCGGCCAACAGCGCAATTGCGCCGGTCACGGACGTGTGCGCGGACAATCTCGCTTACGTGATCTACACCTCCGGCTCCACCGGCAAACCGAAGGGTGTTTCGATCACCCACAGCAACGTGATGGCGCTGAGCGACTGGTCGAAAAACACCTACAGCCGCGATGACATTCAAGGCGTGCTGGCTTCGACCTCGGTCTGTTTCGACCTGTCGGTGTGGGAGCTGTTTGTCACCCTGGCCAATGGCGGCTCGCTGATCATCGCCCGCAATGCCCTTGAACTGCCGCAACTGCCGGCTCGCGATCAGGTGCGCCTGATCAATACCGTGCCGTCGGCGATCAATGCCTTGCAGGACGCCGGCGACATTCCGGCGGGTGTGCGGCTCATCAACCTGTGCGGCGAAGCGCTGAAGCAGAATCTGGTGGACCTGCTTTACAAACAGGCGAGCATCGAAGACGTCATCGACCTGTACGGCCCGTCGGAAGACACCGTTTATTCCACCTGGACCCGTCGTGAAGCGGGCGGCACGGCCAACATCGGCCGGGCGATGGCGCGCACCGCCAGTTACGTGCTGGGCGGCGATCTGCAACCGGCGCCACTGGGCGTGTCGGCCGAGCTTTACCTGGCCGGTGCCGGCCTCAGCCGAGGCTATCTAGGACGGGCGGCCATGACCGCCGAGAAGTTCGTGCCCAACCCGTTCGCCGGCCATGGCGAGCGCATGTACCGCACCGGCGACCTGACCCGTTATCAGGCCGACGGCACCTTGCAGTACGTGGGGCGTATCGACCATCAGGTGAAGGTGCGCGGTTTCCGTATCGAGCTGGGTGAAATCGAGGCGCGTCTGTTGCAGATCGAGCGCGTCAGTCAGGCACTGGTGGTGGCGCAACCGATCGCTTCCAGCCATCAACTGGTGGCGTACGTGGTGATGGACGACGCGGCCGTGGCGAACGCCGATGTCGCCGTGCAAACCTTGCTGCGCGAAGACTTGAAGACGCAGCTCAAGGCAAACCTGCCGGACTACATGATCCCGGCGCACCTGCTGTTCCTCGCCAGCCTGCCGCTGACGCCGAACGGCAAGATTGATCGGAAGGCCTTGCCGGGCGTCGAGAGCGTGGTTTCGGCCGGGGACTTCGTGGCGCCGGTCGGTGAGCTGGAACAGCAGATCGCAGTGATTTGGCAGAACGTGCTGGAGCTCGATCAGGTGAGCCGCGAAGACCACTTCTTCGAGCTGGGCGGGCACTCGTTGCTGGCCACTCAGGCAGTGTCGCGTTTGCGCCAGTTGACCACCGGCACGCTGGGTCTGCGGGATCTGTTCAACCATCCGCGCCTCAAGGATCTGGCGGCGTGGATGAGTCAGGCTCAGGCGCCGACGGCTACCGACGCTGGCAGCCAGGCCTTGCCGCTCAAGGCCTTTGGCGCCAAGTCGACGGCACCGTTGTCGCTGGTGCAGCGCCGCTTGTGGGTCGCCGAGCAGTTGTCCGGCGGCAGTTCGGCGTACGGCATGCCGCTGGCCTTGCGCCTGCGCGGCGAGCTGTCGACCGAGCGGTTCATCAGCAGCTTCGCCGAAGTGGTGCGCCGTCATGAGGTGCTGCGTACCGCGTATTCCCAGGACGATGAAGGTGATCCGATCGCCTTGATCGCCGAGCAGGTCGACGTCGATTTCCCGGTGCTCGATCTGTCCGGTCTGTCGCGCAGTGCCCAGGAAGAGCAGGTGGCGCAGGCGGTGCTGGACAACGCGCACACGCCGATCGACCTGGAGCAGGCGCCGCTGTGGCGCGGGCGCATTCTGCATCTCTCGCCGACCGAGCATGTGCTGCTGTTCTCGATGCACCACATCATCTCCGACGGCTGGTCGATGGGCGTGCTGGTCAACGAGCTGGTGCAAATCTACGAGCTGAGCAAGGCGGGCGACCACACGCCGTTGCCGGCGCTGGACGTGCAGTACTCCGACTTCGCCCTGTGGCAACAGGAACTGGAGCGCGCAGGCGTTCTCGGGCAGCAGGCGGCTTACTGGAAAGAGCGGCTCGACGGTTACAGCGGGCAGTTGAATCTGCCACTGGACAAACCGCGCGGGGCGGTCGCGTCGTACGACGGCGATGCCGTGCAGTTCCGTCTGCCGGCGGATCTGAGCCAGGGCTTGCGCAAGGTCTCCACTGACGCCGGGGTGACGCTGTACAGCACGCTGCTGGCGTCGTTCCAGGTGCTGTTGCATCAGTTCAGCGGGGGTGACGATGTGCTGGTCGGCGCGGACGTCGCCGGGCGTGAACAGCCGGAACTGGAGCGTCTGATCGGCTTCTTCGTCAACGTGTTGCCGCTGCGTTCGCGCTTCGAGGCGCACAGCGCGTTCTCGGACTTCCTGGCCCGCACGCAGGACAACCTGCTCGGTGCGCTGGAGCATCAGGACCTGCCGCTGGACATGATCGTCGAAAGCTGTGGCGTGCCGCGTCACAAGGGCATGAACCCACTGGTGCAGGTGTTGTTCGTGATGAACAACCTGCCGGGGCGCACGCAATCGATGGGGGGCTTGAGCGTTGAACCGCTGGCGGCGTTGCAGACCCATTCTAAATTCGACATGGCATTGTTCGTTGACGAAGAAGAAGGGCAATTGCTGGGTAATTGGCAATTCGCCACAACCTTGTTCGGACACGAGCGCATTCAGTACCTGGTGAAGGCCTGGATAGCCCTGTTGGAACAGATCGTCGCTGATCAGGACATTCAATTGGGAGCTATCAGCATGCCAGTCGACAATTTCGCAGTGGCCGCCAAACCCGCTGCGCCCGGACCCAAGGCCGACAAACTGGGCAAGTTCCTCAAGCGCGGCGCCGCCCCGGTGGCCAAGGTTCGCCCGGCCCCGGTACGCGAATCGCTGATCGCCGCACCCCAGCCGTTCCCGCTGCTGGTGGAGCCGAACGAGCCGCAACTGGACTTGATTGAATGGATCAAGAACAACCGGCCGCTGATCGAAGAAAAACTCGCCACCCACGCCGGCATCCTGTTCCGTGGTTTCGAACTCGACGGCATTCAGGGTTTCGAGGCGTTCGCCGAAGCGATTCAACCGGGCCTGTACGGCCAGTACGGCGACCTGCCGAAGAAGGAGGGCGGCAAGAACACCTATCGCTCTACGCCGTACCCGGAACGCAAGATGATCCTGTTCCACAACGAGAGCTCCCACCAGGACCGCTGGCCGCGCAAGCAGATGTTCTATTGCGAGGTGGCCGCACCGGTGGGCGGTGCGACGCCGGTGGTGGATTGCCGGTTGATGTACGAAAAACTGCCGGCCGACCTGCGTGACAAGTTCGAGTCCAAGGGCCTGCTGTACGTGCGTACGTTCACCGACAACCTCGATGTGTCGTGGCAGCACTTCTTCAAGACCGAAGACCGCGCCGAAGTCGAAGCCCGTTGCCGGGCCGGCGGTATCGAGTGGCGCTGGCTGGAGAACAACGAACTGCAAACCCGCACACCGGGGCCGGCGATCATTCGTCACCCGATCACGGGCGCCAAGTCGTTCTTCAATCAGGTGCAGCTGCACCACATCTACTGGCTGGAGCCGGATGTGCGTGAGGACCTGTTGTCGATGTTCGGTCCCGAGCGCATGCCGCGTCACGTGTACTACGGCGACGGCACCCCGATCGAAGACGAGGTAATGCAGCGCATCGGCGATCTGTACGAAGAGTGCGCCGTGCGTTTCGACTGGCAGAAAGGCGACGCGATCCTGCTCGACAACATGCTCGTGGCCCATGCCCGTGATCCGTTCGAGGGGCCGCGCAAGATCGTCGTGGCGATGGGCGACATGTACGACCACAGCAGTCTTGAACGTGCGCCGGCCGCCGGGCAAACCGCCCCGGGCGCAGTGAACACCGAGGAAACCGGAGCATGAACGAGGTCATGATGGACACGCAGGAAAGCGGATTCGCCCTGACGCCCGAGCAACAGGCGCTGCTGGAGCAACTGTCGAACACGGCGACCTGCGGTGAGGCATTGCGCTGGTTGAGTGTGACCCTGGAGGGCGACCTTGATCCGCAACGCCTGCAGGCCGCTTTCGATACGCTGCTGGCGCAACAGCCGATGTTGCTGGCGCAATTGAGCAAGGTCGCCGGTTTCCACGGCCTGCGTCAGAGCGCGATCCCGGTCGCCCGTTTTCCGCTGACGATTCAGGCGGCCGAGCAGGGTGCCGAGGACATTCAGGCGCAGATCGAAGAGTCGATGGGTCGCGCTTTTGTGGTCGGCGAATCGGCGGGTGTTCAGGCGATGCTTTATCGACTGGCGCCGCAGCAATGGCAGTGCCTGATCGGTATCGCTCGCCACAGCGCCGATGCGCAATCGCTGAATCTGTTGCTGGAGCAGGTGCAGCAAGCCTACGCCGGTGCCGAGTCCGCCGAAGATGAGGCGCCGGGCGAGTTCAGCCAGTACCTGGAATGGCGCAGCGAAGTGGTGCTCGACGAAGACGCGACCACGGCGCGGGCTTATTGGCAGCAACAGCTGCAAGGTGCTCAGGTCGACATCGCCACGCCCTGGCTGGCCGCCCGCAGCGTCAGCCAGACGACGGCCGGCGCCGACTCGCGCCTGTCACTGGTGCTGCAACCGGCGCAACGCGCAGGTTTGCAGGCCCTGGCCGAGCAGCTCGGCCAGCCCGTCGCCACGCTGTTGCAAGGTGCCTGGTGGGTGTTGCTGGGCCGCTTGAGCGGGCTTGAGCAGGCACTGGTCGGTGTACGCCACGACAGCCGCAGCGACTATGAATACTTCGCCAGCGCCGTAGGGGTTTTCGAGAAAACCTTGCCGCTGTCCGTATCGTTGCCGGCCGGTGCAACCTTCAGCGACTGGCTGGTCGAACTGGCCGCGCGCCTCGAAGAACACCGCACCTGGCAAGAATACTGGACCCCGGATCTGGCGCCGGATGCAGCGCGCCCGGCCTACGGCTTTACGCTTGGCCAGGCCGGTCGCAGCGGCAACAGCGGCGGTTTGCGCTGGGCGGTGTCGGATGCCTTGCCGGTGCAGCCGGATGCCTTTGAATGCTTGTTGCAGGTGCAACTGGACGACGCACAGCAACCGGTGGCGGTGGATCTGCTTTATGCGAGCTCGCGTTATTCGCCGGCAGCCGCGAACGTGGTGCTGGAGCAATTCGGCGTTCTGCTGGATTCGATCCTGGCCGCCCCGCACACCGCGCTGGCGCAGCTCAACCTGCTCGGTCATGCCGAAGAGCAGCGTTTGCTGGCCATCAATCCATCAGCGCAGCCATTGGCCGACAGCCGTTATCTGCCGCAGCGCATCGCCGATCTGATGCTGCACACCCCGGATGCCATCGCCCTGACCGATGCCGGGCAGTCATTGAGCTACGGCCAGTTGCAAGTCCGCGTGGACAGCGTCGCGCAAGGTCTCAAGGCGCAGGGGCTGGGCGAAGGTTCGATTGTCGCGCTGGCGCTGCCGCGCTCGGCCGATCTGGTGATCGCCATGCTGGCGAGCTGGCGCATCGGTGCGGCTTATCTGCCGCTGGATGTGCACTGGCCGCAGGCACGTCAGGCCTTGATGCTGGAACAGGCCGGCGCCGCACTGTTGCTGACCGACGCCGCGCATCGGCCAGTCTGGCAAGGGCAACCGCACAAGACGTTGACCCTGGCTGATATCAGCCAGTCGAGCGCAACGTTGCCGGCGCTCGCCACCCAAGGCAACGACATCGCGTATGTGCTGTTTACCTCCGGCTCCACCGGTGTGCCGAAAGGCGTGGTGATCGAGCATCGGCAACTGCTCAACTACACGGCTCAGGCCAGCCAGGCCCTGGGGTTGGAACAGTGCCGCAACGTCGGTTTCAGTTCGACGGTGGCGGCGGACCTGGGCAACACCGCGTTGTTCGGTGCGTTGTTCAACGGGGCCACGCTGCACGTTGCCAGCGATGAGCAGATGCAGGACGGCGCACTGTTCGCCGAGTACCTGCAACAGCAACAGATCGATTGCCTGAAGATCGTGCCGTCGCACCTCGCCGCGCTGCTCGACAGCGAGAGGGCAAGCCTGCCGCGCACCCTGGTGCTCGGCGGCGAGCCGATTGCCACGACGCTGATAGAGCGCATTGCGCGGTTGCGCAGCGACTGCCGCGTGTTCAACCACTACGGCCCTACCGAAGCGACGGTCGGGGTCATGGTTCATCCGCTGGATCTGCACGGCGCTGCCGGCGATTGTTCGGCGCTGACGCAGGTGCTGGGCAACAACCAGGTTTACGTGCTGGACGCGCAATTGCGTCTGGCGCCGGTCGGTGTGCTGGGCGAGTTGTACCTGGGCGGTGCGCAGTTGTGCCGTGGCTACCTGAATGCCGAAGCTGATGAGCAGACGTTCATTCAGAGCCCGTTTGATCCGGCGCAGCGTCTGTATCGCAGCGGCGACCTGGCGCGCTATCGCGTGGACGGCGGCATTCAGTTGCACGGTCGGCGCGATCAGCAGGTCAAGGTGCGTGGCTTCCGCATTGAACTGGCGGAGATCGAAGCCGAGCTGCTGCGTCTGGCGCCGGTGGCCGAAGCGCTGGTGCTGCCGGCCGCGTCGGCCGAGCAGGGATTGCTGGCCTTTGTCGTCGCGCATCAGGGCCTGTCGGCGGGCTTGCTGGACGCTGCACGCGCAGAGTTGAGCGCACGACTGCCCGGCGTGATGGTGCCGCAGCATCTGCAATTGATCGACCGTTTCCCACGGTTGGCCAACGGCAAGATCGATCGCAAGGCATTGCAGCAACTGGCGGGCAGGGCGGCGGATGACGAAGGTGTCGCGCCGCGCGATGCACTCGAGCAATTGCTGGCCTCGCGCATGGCGCAGTTGCTCGGGCTCGAGCGGCTGGGGGTTGATCGCGACTTTTTCGCCGCCGGTGGCCATTCGTTGCTGGTGATCAAGCTGGTGGCCGGGATTCGCAAGTTGCTGCAGTGCGAAGTTCATCCGGGGCTGGTCTTCGATCATCCGACCGTGGCATCGCTTGCAATGGCGTTGCGGGCGGTGGAAAGCACCCCGGGCCAGTTGGAAAAAATGGCCCAGGTACGCCTGCGCATGGACGCGATGAGCCCCGAGGAAAAGGCCCGCCTGGCCGAGCAGGCGCGGCAGCTGCAAGCCGCCAAGGCTGCGCAAGGCAGCTGACATGGCATGAAACAAAAGGCCGTCGCCCAACAGCGTCGGCCTTTTTTTTAACTTTTCGCGCTAATGATAAATAAACTCATTCCGGTTTTTTGGAGGTGCTGCGTCTTACTAAGGTATGTGGGCAAATCGGGTCGGGCAGGGCAGCCAGGTCACCGGATTTGTTCAGCGAAAAATTTCGCCGTTGTCCAGCCAGATGACCGTGCCCGGGGAGGGGCCGGTCGACCGCGCACTGACAGATCGCCCGAGGGCCATCGAGTGCGCGGCTCACTTGTGCAGACAGCGGCGGGCCCTTCGGCCCAATGGATTTCCACTTCTACCAATAATAGAGAGCACGATGTCAGCAATTCATGAGTTGAAACCTCTGTTCAAGGCACTCGTCATGTCCCGCGGCCTGCGTTCGCGCCGAGTGTTGACCGGTCTGGGGCTGGTCTGCGTATTGCCGCTCAGCGCTCAAGTGATGGCTGAAGACGTCAGCATCAACATCCCGGCCCAATCGCTGCCGCAGGCATTGCAGGCGTTCGGTCAGCAGACCAACCAGCAAGTGATCTACAACGCTGACGACATGGCCGGACTCAAGAGCCACGCCGTCAGCGGCAAGATGAGCCCGCAGGCCGCCATCGCCGAATTGCTCCGCGGCACCGGCGTGCGTTACAGCATCGAGGGCAACACCCTGATGCTGGTGCGCGGCACGGCCACACAGGGTCTGGAACTGGGCGCGACCAACATCAGTGCGCAGCAGGTCGGGGCAACCACCGAAGGCAGCAACTCGTACACCTCCAACGCCGTCACGATCGGCAAGGGCACTCACACCCTCAAGGAAATTCCGCAGTCGGTCACCGTGATGACCCGCAAGCAGATGGATGATCAGGACCTGGTCGACCTCAAGGACGCGCTGAACCAGACCACCGGTATCGTCGGTCTGCAGGGCGTCGGCAAGGGCATCATCATCTCTTCGCGCGGTTTCCAGATCGACGACTGGCAGTACGACGGCGTACCGATTCCACGTAACAACTACTCGCTGGGCAACTGGGCGACCCAGGACCTGATCTTCTTCGACCGTCTGGAAATCCTGCGCGGCGCATCCGGCCTGTTGCAAGGGACCGGCAGCCCTGGCGGTGCCATCAACCTGGTGCGCAAACGCGGTCAGGCGGCACCGACTGTGAGCATTACCGGCAAGGCCGGCTCGTGGGATCACTACGGCCTGCAACTGGACGCGGGCGGCCCGCTGAACCAGGCCGGCACTATCCGTGGCCGTCTCGTTGCCGATGAAGACCAGAGCGATTCCTTCGTCGACTACGAATGGAGCAAGACCCACTCGCTGTACGGCTCGCTGGACTTCGACCTGAGTGAAGACACCACCCTGGGCCTGGCGGTCAGCCGCACCGAGGCCGAGTCGCGTCCGATGATCCGTGGCCTGCCGCGTTACGCCGACGGCAGAATGCCGGACGTTTCGCGTTCGACCTACGGCGGTGCCAAATGGAACCACTCGCAGATCAACGTCACCACCCTTTACGCTGACCTCGAACACCGTTTCAACGACGACTGGGCGTTCAAGGTCGGTGCCGTGCAGATGACTGAAACCAACGAGTCGAAAAGCCAGCGACTGCAAAGCTCCGGTGCCGGTCTGAAGCCGGATGGCACCGGTATTCAGTACGCCGACTTCATCACCGACTTCGACTCCACCAAGGTCGGTCTCGACATGAACCTGACCGGCAAGTTCGAAGCCTTGTCGATGCAGCAGGAAGTCATGATCGGCGGCAACTACTCCCAGTTGGAGACGGATGACCAGCTCGCACGTACTTTCAACAACAACACCACCGACACGATCTTCAACGTCAACCACGATCGTCCGGACATCAGCTACGACAGTCTGCTCAACACCGCTGGCGGCCGTGCCACCGACAGCAAGTACGATATTCGTCAGAAAGGTCTGTATGGCACCTGGCGCGTCAAACCGGTCGATGACCTGACGCTGGTGCTGGGTTCGCGTGTCAGCTGGTATGACTTCAGCTACAAATCCAAGAACCGCGCGGCCTTCAGCGATGAATACGTCACCGCCGATCCGAGCAAATCGAACGAAACCGGGGAAGTCACCCCTTACGCCGGTATCGTCTACGACCTGAGCCGCGAGTGGGCGGTGTATGCCAGCTACACCGACGTGTTCCAGCCGCAGACGGTGCGCGATGCCAATGGCTCGATGCTCAAGCCGATCATCGGCAGCAACTACGAAATCGGCCTCAAGGGCGAGCTGATGGACGGCCGGGTCAACACCTCCCTGGCGCTATTCCGCTACGACCAGAAAAACCGTGCGGTCGATGATGTTTCCGGCGGTATGGAATGTGACGGCTGGTACTGCTCCACGGCGGCGGGCAAAGTGCGCAGCCAGGGTCTGGACGCCGAGATCAGTGGTGCTGTGACCGACAACCTGCAACTGTTTGCCGGTTACACCTACAACACCACCAAGTATCTCGACGACCCGGACATGGAAGGTCGCACGTTCAGCACCTGGACACCGAAACACATGCTGCGCGTGTGGGGCAACTACCAGTTCACCGGTGATTTGAACCGTCTGAGCACCGGGCTTGGTTTCACCACTCAAAACCACACCCTGGGCTACGAAGGCTCTTACGAGGTGGCGGGTTACACCGTGTGGAACGGCCGTGTCGCTTACCAGCTGACACCGGAGATCAGCCTGGCGGTCAACGCCAATAACCTGTTCGACAAGAAGTACGTCAACGCGGCGTACAACCAGCTCAGTGGTAACAACAACTTCGGTGACCCACGCAACGTGATGTTCTCCGTGAAGTACACCCCGCAGTTCTGATGCACTGACCGGGCGCCGAACCGGCCCACGCTCCTTGATGAGGAGGGTGGGCCGGTTTTTTTATGCCCGGATTTTCTCGCCGGCACCTTGCTGAAACAAAGCACACCCGAACAAAACAGCAGGCATGAAAAAACGCAGAGGCCGAGGCGTCTGCGTTTTTTGTGTTGCCGAAGGATCAGTCCCGCGTCACGCCCTCGCAGGCGAGGAGCACGGATTCAAACGAGTCCAGCAGGCTTTCGCCATAGATCATGCTGCGGTGCGGCAAGGGTGAATGGACGGAACCTTGCAACTGTCCGCTGAGGTTGTACTGGCGCAGCACCTGCTCCGAGTGCAGCACTTGCTCCAGGGTCTTGTGCTGTAACGACCACCAGCAGCTGGCCTTGACCTTGAGAGTTGGCAGCGAGAACGCATCGAAACTCTTGACCAGCCGCTCGTGGATGTCGAACGCCTGGGCGTTCATGATTTCCTGCTTGATGGCCTCCAGCGTGGCGATCATTTCCTGTTCGTCGGTGACGGCTTGCTGGCTGGCCCACTGATAAAAGGCCTTGAGGCTGGTTGTCGGGTTCTCGGCGATGTAACGCGCCGCCGGCTCTTCCAGATGGGCAAACATCAGGCTGAACATTTCCACGGCAACGGACAGTTCGTTGTCTGCGCTGAGGTACTCGGGGTTGTCTTCCTCCAGCGGTTTGCGTGGCAGGTCCGCAGGGAAGATGCTTTCCGGCAGCGTGGTGTCGACCAGGCCCAGGAATGTCACCTGTTTGCCCTGGCGCTCCAGTGCAGCGGCCACGTCCATGGCGATCGCGCCACCCAGCGACCAGCCCATCAGGCGATAGGGGCCGTCGGGGTGCTTTTCGACAATCTGTTCGGTGTATTCGGCAATCATCTCGGGCCAGGTCTGGGTGCTGGCGTCCTTGTCGGCGAAGCCTTTGTGCATGATGCCGAAGGTGCGTGCGTGCTTGCTCAGACGCTTGGCCAGCGGCTGATAACAGAAGACGATGCCGCCGCTCGGGTGCAGGCAGAACAGCGGTGTGGCGGTTGAGGTGGCGCCGGTCAGCTCGACCACGCATTGCACCTGCTGTTGATGTTCCATGCCGATGAACCGGGCCAGCACTTCGACCGTGGGATGCGCGAGCATTTGTTGCAGGGCCAGTTTGATCCCCAGGCGTGTGTTCAAGGCGGAAATGAACTGAATGGCCAGAATCGAATGGCCGCCCAGCTCGAAGAAATTGTCGTCCAGGCTCACGCGCTCGACGTGCAGCGCCTCTTGCCAGAGTTCGGCCAGCGCTGTTTCTAGGGGCGTTTGCGGCGCACGAAACGGCCGCTGCGTCTGATGCAGATCGGGTAGTGGCAGGGCCTTGCGATCCAGTTTGCCGTTGGGGCTCAGTGGCAATGCACTCAGCACCACCAGGTGAGCAGGGACCATGTAGCCGGGCAGACGGTTTTTCAGTTCTGCCTTGAGGGCTTCGCGCAGTTCGTCCTCTGATTGCTCGCTTGCATGCGGCACTACATAGCCGATCAACTGCGTACCGGTCGCGCCTTCGTGGGCGATGACCACGGCTTCACGTACGGCTGGCCATTGCAGCAGGCAGGACTCGATTTCGCCGAGCTCGATGCGGAAACCGCGGATTTTCACCTGGTGGTCGAGGCGCCCGACATATTCGATCACGCCGTCGGCGCCATAGCGTGCCAGATCGCCGGTGCGATAGAGGCGTCCGCCCCGGTTGCTGAACGGATCCGGGATGAAGCGTTCGGCGGTCAGCTCCGGTCGATTGAAATAGCCCCGCGCGAGCAGGTCGCCGGCAATCATCAGTTCGCCCACGGCCCCGACGGGCACCGGCTGACCGCCGCTGTCGAGCAGGTACACGGCACGACCGGCCAGCGGTCGACCAATCGGCATGGCTTTGGGCAAGGCCGTGCGCCCGGTGACGTAGTCGCTGCAATCGAGCAACGTGGAGTCGACTGTCGCCTCCGTCGGGCCGTAGACATTGAGCAGGCGCACATGGCCGAGACCGGCCTGGCCCCAGGCCGCGACCGCTTCCGGCGGCATGGCTTCGCCGCCGACCACCACCTGACGCAGCGATCCGTAGTCCCGTGGGCCGGCGGCCGCGAAGTCCTTGGCCAGCAGGTTCCAGTACGTCGTGGTCAGTTCGCTGACGGTGAATTTTTTCTCCAGCAGCTGCTGATACCAGGTTTCGCTGTCCCAGATGTCCTGCCCGCGCAGCACCACCGATGCGCCGCAGATCAGCGCCGGGTAGAGCTGATCGACAAACGCATCGAAATTGAACGTGCCGTACTGCAGCAAGCGGTCGGCAGGCGTCAGACCGTGGAACTCCCGACCGATTTGCGCGTGACGGCTCAGGGCGCCGTGAGTGATGCCCACGCCTTTCGGGCGACCGGTGGAGCCCGAGGTGAACATCACGTACGCCAGATTGCTGGCGAAAGTGCGGCAGGGCGGGTTGTCGACAGGTCGGTCATCGAGCGGATCAACCTCATCGACGCACACCACCTTGACCGATGACGGCGACGGCAGGCGCTCAAGCAGCGAATCCTGCGTCAGCAATACATCCAGGCCGCTGTCTTCGATCATCCAGGTCAGGCGTTCCTGCGGGTAGTCCGGGTCGAGCGGGACATAGACCCCGCCGGCCTTGAGCACCGCCAGCAGGCTGATGATCATGTGCGCCGAGCGCTCGACGGCGATGCCCACGCGGACTTCCGGGCCGACGGCGCAGGCGATCAGGGTGTTCGCCAGTCGATTGGCCGCCGAATTGAGCCGGGCATAACTCACGTGCAGGTCATTGACGATCAGTGCCACCGCGTCCGGTGTGGCCAGCGCCTGACGCTCGAACAACTGGTGTACGCCTTCGTCGGGCAAGGCCGAGGCGGGCGGGTTCCATTGTTCGAGCTGCACGCGGCGTTCATCGCGGCTCAGCAGCGGCAGTTCGCTCAGCGCGCGGCGCGGATCTTCGGTGATGGCGTGCAGCAGGTTCTGCCAGTGACCCGCCAGGCGTTCGAGGGTTGCGGGGGTGTACAGGTCGCGGCTGTATTCGAGGCTGGCGTCGATGCGCTCCAGCGAATAGGCGATGTCCAGCGACAGGTCGAATTTGGCCTGGGTCGTGTCCGCCGGGAGGAAGTCCAGCGCAAGGTCGCCCAGCATCAGCGGGCCCTCGCCGGAGACCTCGGTGCGCCAGTTGAACAGCGTTTGAAACAGCGGATTGATCTGCCCGTTCGCGCGCAGTTGCAGGTCGTCGAAGCTCAGCTCCAGCGGGTAGTCGGCATGATCCAGCGCGGCGAGGGTTTCGCGGCGCAGGCGCTGGAGAAAATCCTGGCACGGCAGCTGTGGATCGATGCGCACGCGGTAGACCTGGGCGCTGACAAAAAAGCCCACCAGCTCCTGGGTTTCGCTGCGATTGCGGCTCGCATTCGGCACGCCGACCGTGAAGTCCTGCTGGTTGCTGTAGCGGCTCAGCAGCAATTGCCAGGCGCCGAGCGCCACCACAAACGGCGTCAGTCCCCACTGTTGGCAGAAGCGGTTCAAATTCTGTGTCAGCGCCGTCGGCAGGCTGAAGTCGTGTTTGCCGGCCGGGTGGGTCTGCTGTTCGTGGCGAGGAAAGTCGGTCGGCAGTTCCAGCGGCGGCAGGGTCTGCCCCAGGTAGTTGCGCCAATAGTCGGCGCTGGCGGCACACGCGGCGCTGTCGAGGTATTCGCCGCGTTGCCAGTTGGCGTAGTCGGCGTACTGGATGGCCGGTCGGCGCAGCGGCGACGGATCGCCCGCCACGACCTGTTCGTAGGCCTGCATCAGGTCCTGCATGAGAATGGCGTTGGACCAGGCATCGGAGGCGATGTGGTGCATGTTCATCAACAGCAGGTGTTCGTCGTCGGCGGTCTGTAGCAGCGTCGCGCGCATCAGCGGCGCGGTTTTCAGATCGAAGGGCAGACCGGCCTCGACGGCAATGCGTCGGGCAAGTTCGGGGTCGCGTGTTTCGGCGCTCAGGTGGCGCAGGTCTTCGAAGGCCAGTTCGAGTGTCGCGTGTTCATCGACGACCTGCATCGCCACGCCGTCGATCTCGACGATCGCGCTGCGCAGCACGTCGTGGCGTGCGATGACTTTGTTCAGCGCCGCTTGCAGATGCCGGGCTTGCACAACGCCGTTCAGGCGCACGGCACGGGGCAGGTTGTAGGCGGCACTGTCGGGCGTCAGCTGTTGCACGAACCACAAGCGCTGCTGGGCGAAGGAGAGCGGCGCCGGGACCGGGTGGAGGCGGGCCGGGATGCCTTGAAGTTGCACGCCGGCATCAGCCATCAGCAGCGCCAGCACTTCATCATCGAGTAAGTCGTTCATCGGTCTCTCGTGGTTGGCAGCGCCGTGGTCGCTGACGGCGTTGCCGACAGTCGGGTCCACGGCGATAAACATTCAGGTTGAAGGCCGACAGCGCACAGGCGCTGTCGGCTGAAAGGGCGCTTTCGCTCAGGCGGTTTCGAGGGGCTTTTTGTGGGTGACGACCCGGCCACCCTCCATGCGCACCAGTTGATCGGCGACGTCGAAATAGCGGTCGTCGTGGGAGATCACGATGATCGTCTTGCCCATCTGTTTCAGTTCCGGCAGCAACTCGGTGTAGAAGATCCGCCGGAACGCCGGGTCCTGGTCGGCGGCCCATTCGTCGAACACCAGCACCGGACGTTCCTCCAGCCAGGCGTTGATCAGGGCCAGACGTTTGCGCTGGCCGGTGGACAGATCGGTGGTGCTGAACACGCCGTCCTGAATGCTCACTTTGTGGGCGATTTCCAGGCGCTCCAGATAACGGCCGGCATCGGCAGGGACCTGTTGATCGCCCTGTACCAGCTCATCGAACAGGTAGTAGTCGGCAAAAATCGTGGTGAACAGCTGGCGGTAGTCATCGCGGGCCCGGGCATCGACCACCTGACCGTTGAGCAGGACTTCACCGCGCTGTGGCGCATACAGCCCCAGCAGCAGTTTGATCAGGGTGGTCTTGCCGCCGCCGTTCTCGCCGACGATGAACACGATGTCGCCCTGAGCGATGTTCAGATTGACCGGGCCCAGTTCGAAGGCGGCGCTGCCTTTGACCGGGGGAAAGGCGTAATGCACGTTGTGCATTTGCAGCTGCTGGACCGGGGTCTTGCTCACCGGCGCGGATTCGCTCAACAGCAGGTGCGGCTCCGGCGAGGAAAACTGCTCGGCCAGATCGTTGATGCGCTTGAACGCGATGTTCGCGCGGCTGATCACCGGCAGGGTGGTGATCAGGTATTCCAGCGGGCCTTTCATGTACAGCAGCACCAGTACAAAACCGCTGAGCACCGCTTTGTCAGTGCCCAGCCACAAGGACTGCAGGGCCAGCACCAGGCCGATGACCACAAAAAACAGCATCGAGCCGAACGTCTTGGCCATCACGAAAATGTTGACCGAACGAATGTGGGTCCGGCAGATGAAATCGGCGGTGCCTTCGATGCGCTGGCTGAACATGCGCTGGCGACGCGGCCGATGAATGCGCAACTCCTTGGCGCCGGCGGCAATCGCGCTGTAGTGCTTTTGCAGTTCATCCTCGGCTTCGCGAGCGGTTTCGAAGCCTTTGATGCCTTTGTTGCGGGCGACGTATTGCACCGCGATACCGACCACCAGGGCTACCAGCAGCAGGATGAACATCGGCAGCGACAGGAACGCCAGATAGCCCAGGCAACCGAGCGTCACGGTAAAGGCGATGGCCAGCGGCGCGAAGGAAAAGGCGAAATCGCTGACCGTGTCGACGTCGTGGGTCAGCACCGGAATCAGGCGGTGGCTGCGGAACCGTTCAATCTGTTCGATGGGCGCCAGCAGGACCTTTTCACCCAGGGATTTGCGCAGCCCGGCAATGATGTGCTGGCCGACGTGGTTGGTGCCGATGTCCGACAGAATCGAGGTCAACAGGGCAAAGGCGCAGAGGCCGGCAAACGTCGCCAATACCGTGGCCGAAGGGCTGCCGGCGCCGTTCAGGGCTTTGTTGATGGTCGCCAGCAGGGCGGTGACGCTGACGCCACCGAGCATGCCGAGCAGGATCGACAGCGCCACGACGACCCGGTAAGGCTTGAGCAGGCCGAGGACTTCACTGATGGCTCCGCGCGATTTTGTGGTCATGGAGGTTTCCGCTTTTGGTGCCGGTCAAGGCATTGGTTCAAGGGTAGGGCTGGTTAAAAGACGAAACCCGCGGGCAGCGATTTAGCCGCCCGCGGGTTTCTCGAGGACTCAAGCGACGAGCGAGCGACGGGTGCCGCTGCGGTGCTCGCGGTTACAGGTCGCGCGCCACGCGAAAACCGATCCAGTCGCCACGCTCGGTCGGCACCAGCGCATTGCGGTTGCCGGAACGGGAGAACACCGGCGCTTCGCCCCAGTCGTTGCCGCGAATGCGCTTGAACTGGCACTTGCCGGTCTCCCACGCACTGCCGTCACTCGGCGCGCCTTCGTAGTTTTCGTTGTAGCAATCGGCGGTCCATTCGTAGACGTTGCCGTGCATGTCGTACACACCGAAGGCGTTGGGCGGGAAGCTGCCGGCCGGCGCGGTGAAGTTGTAGCCATCGGCCGCACCGTAGGTATTGGCGTGCTTGGCGATGCTGTATTCCTTGCCCTCATCGAACGGGAACGGGAACGGCCCGGTGGTGCCGCCACGGGCGGCGTATTCGCGCAGGGACTCACTCACCAGCCGATATTGCTTGCCGGTCTTTTTCGACAGCCAGGCCACGTAGGCATTGGCCTCGGCGAAGTCCATGCACACCGCCGGGTGCTTGTCGGTGTACTGCTTGCGCGGGTCGCTGCCGGCGTAATCCGGGATCCCGGCCTTGCACGCGCGGCCCGGGCGGGTATCGCCATCGGGCATGACGTAACCGGTGTCCTTGAGGTAGGCAAACCATTCGCCCTTGAGCACCTGGAAACGGCTGATTGCCAGCGGTTTGGCGAACGTCACCGGGTGCATCGGGCCTTCGTCGGGCTCGCGGCCGACTTCGTCTTCTGGCGTGCCCATGGTGAACGTGCCGGTGGGCAGCACGACCATTTCCGGGCAGTCCTTGCAGTCCTTGAACACCTTGCCCGGTGCCGGTGGGGTGGCAGCCTGGGCGGTGGTCGGCAGCAGGCAGGCGGCGAGGGCGGCGAGCGTCAGCGCCGACAGGCTTTTCAAGGCAAAACGAGGCAGTTCACTGTTCATTTCGAGTCTCGTCAAAAGGAAAAAGGTTCGGCTCACAGCGCCTGATCCAGCACGGCCAGCAGGCGGTCGATCTGGGCTTCGTCGTTGAGCAGGCCCGGCGCGGTGCGGATCACTGGCCCGACATCGCGCTCGACGGCGTCGGCCACGACTTTGTTGGCCATCAGGTGCGCGGCGATCTTGTCGCTGTTCTTGCCAGTGACCCGGAAGAAGGTGAAGCCGGCGGAAAACTCAGGGCTCAACGGCGTGACCAGCTCGATCTGCGGGCGTTGCAGCAGGCGTTTTTTCAGGTAGCTGTTGAGCTCATGAATGCGCGCCTGCACGTCGGCCTTGCCCAGTTGCAGGTGCAAGGTGAAGGCTTCGGTCAGCGCCCAGCGGTGTTCGAAAGCGTGATAGCCGCCCGGGGTCATGGTGGTGGAGAAGTGCTCGGCCTCGGAAAAGGTCGGGATGATCGGCGTGACGTATTTCACTTCGGGCGTGCGGCTGACCACGATCCCGGTGCCGCGCGGGCCGAACATCCATTTGTGGGTGCCGGCGATGAAGAAGTCGCAGTTCATGGCTGGGAAGCTCATGTCTTCCACACCGAAACCGTGCACGCCGTCCACCACGTAGATGATCCGGTCGGCTTCGCTGCGTCCGCGGTTGTGTTTGTCGACCAGCGCACCGATGTCGGCGAGCGGCAGTTTCACGCCGCTGCCCGAATGCACCCAGCACATGCCCAGCACGCGGGTTTCGGGGCGGATGGCGCGGTCGATGCTGGTCAGGATTTCGTCTTTGCTGATCCGGTAAGGATCCTTGAACAGACGGATCTTGCGCACCTTGGTGCCGTCACGCTGGGTGCGCAGTTCGAGGATGGTGTGCGTTGCGTAATGCTCGTGGGCCGTGGTGAGGATTTCCTGATCGGCGCGCACCTGCACGCCGCCGTAAATCATCGCCAGGCCTTCGGTGGTGCTGCCGGTGAGCGCAATCTGCCGGGCATCGGCCTGCACGTATTGGCCGGCCAGCACGCGCACGGCTTCCTCGCGTTTTTCGGTGACGCCGTGGTCCCAGTCCATCGCCAGCCCGGGGTTCTTGTCGAGGGCGGCGCGGTGCATTTCGATCGCCTCGCGCACCGGGCGCGGGTGGGTGGTGATCAGGAAGTTGGAGAAGTGCAGCCACGCCGGATCCTGATCGAACAATTGCTGCAACTGCGCCCACTTGTTGCGTGGCAGCGGGGCGGTGGCGGTCGAAGCGCTGGCGATATTCGGCAGGCTCGCGCCCAGCGGCAAGGCAGCGGCGAGGATCCCGGCCTGCTTGAGAAAGTCACGACGGTTGCTCATGGCTTGGCGGCTTCCCGGGCAGTGGCCAGTGCCGGTTTGGCGGATTTCTCCACCTGATCCCACACCCGCAGGAAGTTGCCGCCCCAGAGCTTGGCGATATCGGCTTCGGTGTAACCGCGCGACAGCAGTTCGGCGGTCACGTTGCGGATTTCGCCGACGTTCTCCCAGCCTTTGACGCCGCCACCTTCGTTGAAGTCCGAGCTGATGCCGACGTGGTCGATACCGATCTTTCTGACCGTGTAATCGATGGCGTCGCCCAGGTCCTTGAGGCTGGCCTTGGGTTCGCCTTCGAGGATCGCGTAGAGCTGGCCGGCGTATTCGCCGAATTTCTGCTCCGACCACGCCGAGATGATCGGATCGCCCGGCATCAGGGCCACGGCCAGGTTCGGCAGTGGCGGCAGGTCGTAGCGTTTGCGCAGTTCATTCAGCTTGTCCTGAGTGCCCTGGGTCAGTGGGCGCAGGTATTGCGAGAAGCCGACGATCTGCACCACGCCGCCGCTGTTCTTGATCAGCTGCATTTCCTTGTCGCTGAGGTTGCGCGGGATATCGACCATGGCGCGCGGCGCCGAGTGCGACGCCACCAGCGGGGTGCGGCTCAGTTGCGCGACTTGCTCCAGGGCCTTGGTCGACATCTGCGACACGTCGATGATCACGCCCAGGTCGTTCAGGCGTTTCACCGCTTGCTTGCCCAGGTCCGAAAGACCGTCGAGGGCGTCCGGCGAATCATTGAAGAACGGCAGCGGGCGCGACGAGTCGGCCCAGTCGTTGTTGCCGATGTAGCTGAAGCCGAACATGCGCATGCCGCGCGCTGTCCACAGGTCCAGCAGGTTCAGGTCGTGGCCCAGCGGGTAGGCGTTGAGCATGCTGATGAAGATCGCGAACTTGCCTTCGCCGTGCAGGCGCCGGAAGTCGTCGGCGGTGTAGGCGATGCCGACCTGGTTGGGGAAGTCGCGGACCATGCCGGAAATGATCTTGTAGCGGATTTCCTGCTGGTTGCGCGCCTCGTCGACGAAGCCGGCGGTGGGTTTGTGCGGGGCATTGGCGCCGTTCCAGATTTCCGGCCAGCCGAAGATCGTCAGTGCCGCGCCGGACAGGCGTCCGCGATTGGCCTTGACCAGGTCGAACTGGTCGCTGCCGTCCTTGTCGACTTCGTGGCCGGTGGTGCCGAAGTTCTGGGTGATGGTGATGTGGCTGTCGAACGAGAGCATGTGTTCGTGCAGCTCTTCGGCCTGCTGCATGACTTTGCGAGGGTAGCCGGGATTGTCCTTGAACCAGATATCCCAGACCGCGAAACCGGCACCGGCGCTGATCGCCAGGGCCAGCGGCAGGCCGATGTAAAGAGCCTTTTTCGAACGTGGTTTTGTCATTGCCATCTCAGTCAGGTTCGCCGTCGAGGTGCAGGCACAGAGGCCTTTGCTATCTGGGAAGAACGAGCGGGCGCGGGAGAAAATTAGTCCGCCCCGAGGGCGCTTAAATTTGTTCGCTCAGCAAACGTTCTAGCTTGGATAAAGCCTGCTTCAGGGCTGAACACAGGTAGGGCAATGAGGATTTCTCGACGATGGTTCATGGCAGGCCTGGCGCTGACCGGCGCTGCCGTACCTGCAGCTTATTTCGGGCATCGCGAATGGACGAAGCCCGACCCGACGATCACCCCCGGTGAGGCGTCTTTCGATATCGCCGACGTGGCCGGGCAACGCCTGGCGAATGCGCTGCGCGGGGTCTGGAAGATCCGCTTCGTCGGGCGTGACGCGGGCCTGGACGGCTTGCCGGCCCAGGGCCTGGAGGTGTTCATCGACATCGGTCAGAAAGGCCGGGGCGTGTGTGGTTTTCTCGACACGCCGGAGCGTCTGCGCTCTGCCGACACGCCTCGTTACCGAATACTCGGCGATCTGGCCGGGGCCGAGGCTTCGAAGCTCAGCTGGCGCCTGTTGGGCACCGGCGGCAGCGTCGACTACGAACTGAACATGACCCTCGACGAGGTCTGGGCCGATTTCGGCAACGCCGGCAGCGGCACCCTCAGCGGCAGTGTCCAGCGCCTCGATCGCGCGCTGGCCTTGCCGGCGCAGGATCACCGCTTCATCGCGGTCAAATGCCTGTTTCCCGAAGCCCGCCAGCGCACACCGCTCAATGCGCCTTTGCTGGCCTGGCTGGTGTCACCCGAGCATCGGCTGTTCCACCAGGTGTGGCACGCGACGCGGGACAAATGGCACACCCTGTCCGAGGACAAACGCAACGCCATACGCGGCCTCGGCTGGCAGCCCGGCCCCCGCGATCAGGAGCGTGACGCCCGGGGCAAGCGCAAGGATCGCAACGGTTCAGGCATCGATTTCTTTTTCATGCACCGGCACATGCTCGGGACGGCGCGTTCGCTGCAGGATCTGCCGTCGTGGGAGTTCTTCCCGCTGCCGCAGCCGGAACTGGTGCGCGACCGTCAGGGTTTCGCCCGCTACTTCGATAATCACGACGGCACCGCGTTGCCGCCGACCTGGCTGGCCGATGGCGACGATGAATTCAGCCAGTGGGTCAGCGACATCAAGACCGCCGAGACCTATCAGAGCAACTTCGAGGTCTGGGAGTCGCAGTACCGCGATCCACAGTATCTGTCGAAGATGACCCTCGGTCAGTTCGGCTCCGAAGTCGAGCTGGGGCTGCACGACTGGCTGCACATGCGCTGGGCTTCGGTGCCGCGCGATCCGTCCAACGGTCAGCCGGTGCCGCTGGCCCGGGATCTGGACGATTTTGCCGCGCGCTGGTTCGCCCCGGAAAACGACTTCCTCGGCGATCCGTTTTCATCTCATGTGAACCCGGTGTTCTGGCATTTCCACGGCTGGATCGACGACCGCGTGGAAGACTGGTTCCGCGCCCATGAGCGTTTCCACCCGGGCCAGGTCACGCGACTTGAAGTCAATGGTGTGAAATGGTTTGCGCCTGGGCGTTGGGTCGAAGTCGCTGACCCGTGGCTCGGTCCGACGACTCACGGTTGCAGCACTACGCCGGGGCTGCAGGTTGGCAAGTCGGTTGAGATGGATCCGGAAGTCATGAAGCTGGCGCTGCGAATCGTGTTCGGTTCGGATGAGAAGAAGCTGGAAGGGTTGTTCCGGCGAGTGCCGAAGCGACCGTGGTATGCGCGCAATCTGAAGGCCAAAACCGACGCGGTCTGAGGATCGCGTCATCGTTCGCTGGATCGCCCAATGCAGCAAGCTCGCTCCCACAGTGATCGTGTCCATTCAGATGGAATGCGGTCACTGTGGGAGCGAGCTTGCTCGCGAAAGCGGTCTTGAGTTCGCTGCGATTACAGCGCCTGCCACCCACCGCCCAGTGCCTTGTACAACCCGATACTCGCCTGCAATCGCGACAGCCGCAGTTGCACATTCAGATCCTGTGCCGCATACAGCGTGCGCTGGGTTTCCAGCACCGTCAGCAAGTCTTCGGCGCCGGCCTCATAGCGGCTCTGAGCGATGTCGAACGCGGTCTGCGCCTGATTCAACTCTTCACTTTGCCACTGCCGCTGCGCGTCGAGCCCGCGAATGCTGTTCAGGGCTTTTTCGACGTCGGCGAAACCGTTGATGATGGCGGCGCGATAGGTTTCCAACAGTTCTTCCTGACGGGCCCTGGCCTTGTCACGCTCGGCGCTTAGTCGCCCGTTGTTGAAGACGGGCGCGAGCAGTCCGGCGGTGAGGTTGTAGAAGGGGCTGCGGATGATGTCGTCGAACTGATTGGCGCCGGAGCCGAGCTGGGCAGACAGGGTCACGCTCGGCAGCATGGCGGCGCGGGCGACCTTGACGTCGGCTTCGGCCGCCGCCAGTTGCGCCTCGGCGCGGGCGATGTCCGGACGGTGGCTGAGCAGGTCGCTGGGCACGCCGGCGGCGATGGTCGGCCATTGCAGTCGGTCGAACGGCTCCGCGCCGGTTTGCAGGTCCTGCACCGGCCGGCCGAGCAGGGCAGCGAGGCTGATCAAAGCGTCTTGGGCCTGTTGTTGCACCAGCGGTAATTGCCGTTGCTGCGCGGCCACCAGGCTTTTCTGTTGGGCCAGTTCCAGTGCGGTGGCCGAGCCTGAATCGAAGCGGGTCTGCACCAGTTTCAGCACGTTCTGCGCGTTCGCCAGATTCAGTTCGGCGATGCGACTTTGCTCGCGCAGGGACAAGGCCTGCGCATACGTGTTGGCCACGCCGCTGAGCAAGGTCAGTTCCACGGTCGCCCGATCGAACTCGCTGGCTTGCAGGGCAAACTGGGCACTGTCGCGGGAGGCGCGTTTGCCACCCCAGAAATCGATTTCGTAAGTAGCGGTCAGGCTGGCGTCGAAATAATCCACCGCCTTGTTGCTGTTGTCGGCGTCGAGCTGGCTGTAGCCGTTGCCGCGCAGCAATTTCTGCCGATTGGCATTGGCCCCGGCTTTCACTTCAGGCAACTGTGAACCGCCGGCAATCACGGTGCCGGCCTGGGCCTGGCGCACGCGTGCCATGGCGGCCGCGAGGTCGAAACTGCCGAGGCGGGCCTGTTCGATCAGGCGGTCGAGTTCGGGGCTGCCGAACTGCTTCCACCATTGCGGATCGATGCGGGCGACGCTGGCGCCGTGGGGCGATTGCCAGGTCGCCGGTGGCTGCAAGCCGCTGTCGGGACGCTGGACGGGATTGCCGCAGGCGCTGAGCATCAGGCACACGGTCAACAGGCTGAGGCGCGATTTCATAGATCGATCATTCACTGGTAAGGGCCGTCACCGGGTCGAGTCGGGCGGCTTTGCGGGCCGGCATGAAGCCGAAGACAACACCGGTCACAAGGGCGCAGCCAAAGGCACCGAGCACCGCCATCAAGGAAAACGCCACGGCGACTTCGCTGAGGATCAGCACGCCGCCGACGATCAGCGCCAGGGCGATGCCGGCGATCCCGCCGACCACCGACAACATCACCGCTTCGGTGAGGAACTGGCGCAGGATGTCGCGCTGACGGGCACCGGTAGCCATGCGAATCCCGATCTCGCGGGTGCGCTCGCGCACGGTCATCAGCATGATGTTCATCACCCCGATCCCGCCCACCAGCAGCGAAATCGCGGCAATCGAGCCGAGCATCAGCGACAGGGTGTTTTGCGTGCGGGCTTCGGCCTGGATCATTGCGGCGTTGTTGGTCAGCTCGAAATCCTTCTTGCCGTTGTGCAGGCGCAGCATCAGTTGCTCGATCGCGTGTTCGGCTTCCTTGACCTTGCGCGCATCGGCGGCGGCGATCGCCACGTATTCAGGATTGCGCGTGCCGAACAAACGGACGCTGGCGGCGGAGTAGGGCACGGCGATGCGGTTGTCGCTGTCGGAGTCGCCGGAACTGGCGCCTTTTTCCGCCAACACGCCCACCACCTGGAACGGCACGTTCTCGATCAGGATGTATTGGCCGATGGGGTTGGCGACATCCTTAAGCAATTTGGTGCGAACCTTGTGGCCGATCACTGCGACCGCTGCGGCATTGCGTTCATCGGCCTCCGTGAAATAACTGCCCTGCACCACGGGCCAGTTGAAGATCGCCGGGAAGTTGGTGTCGTTGCCGCCGACGTAACTCAGGTAATCGGCATTGCCGAAACGCACACCGGCCTCGGCGCCGTTGACCGGCATGATCCGCATGACCTGCGGCAGGCTGGCCAGTGCCGCCACGTCATCGAGGGTGACGATGCCTGGCGGTGTGCGCGGGTTGGGTGACGAGCCGCTGAGGTAAATGATGTTCGAGCCGAACGCGCCCATTTGCGCCATGACCTGGCGCTTGCTGCCTTCGCCGACCGCGAGCATGACCACCACCGAGGCCACGCCAATGATGATCCCCAACAGGGTCAGCGCGGTGCGGAAGCGGTTGATCCACATCACTCGCCAGGCGGCGTGCAGCGCGTCGATCAGTTCGCCTTTCCAGGCGCCTGTCGCTTCGGCGCCTTCAGTCAGGCGCTTGCGCAGATCCACGGCTTGCAAGGCGCCGGGGTTGGCGCTGGTCTGGGCCTCGGGGTTATGGCGGGCGCTGTCGCTGACGATCAGGCCGTCGCTGATTTCGATGATGCGTTTGGCTCGCGCGGCCACTTCGCGGTCGTGGGTGATCAGAATGACCACGTGGCCCTGGCTCGCCAGTTCGTCGAGCAGCGCCATGACTTCCTTGCCGCTGTGGCTGTCGAGGGCGCCGGTGGGCTCGTCGGCAAGAATGATGTGCCCGCCGTTCATCAAGGCCCGGGCAATCGACACCCGTTGTTGCTGGCCGCCGGAAAGTTGATGCGGACGGTTGCCGGTGCGCGAGGCCAGGCCGAGGCGGTCGAGCAGGGCGGCGGCACGAGCATGGCGCTCGGCGGCGGGTGTGCCAGCGTAGATCGCCGGCATCTCGACGTTTTCCTGGGCCGAGCCGGACGGAATCAGGTGATAACCCTGGAACACGAAACCAAAGGCCTCGCGGCGTAGCCAGGCCAGTTCGTCGGTGTCCAGGCCGGCGACGTTTTCCCCGGCGAAGCGGTACTCGCCGGTGGTCGGCCGGTCGAGGCAGCCGAGGATGTTCATCAGTGTCGATTTGCCGGAGCCGGAGGCGCCGACGATCGCCACGAATTCGCCGGCGTGGATCGACAGGTCGATACCGCGCAGGACATGAACCTCGGGCGCGTCGCCGCCGCCGTAGGATTTACGGATGTCCTGCAGGTCGATCAGAGGCGTTTGCATTCAACCTCCGCTGCCGGTGGCCGGGCCGATCACCAGGTGATCGCCCTCGTTGAGGCCTTCGAGAATCTGCACTTTCAAGCGGTCACTGATGCCGGTGCGCACTTCGCGGGTTTCGATTTTGCCGTTGGCGGCGATCACCTGCGCGGTCTGCAGGTTGGCGGTGGTGCTGCCCTGCAGCGCCGCAACCGGTGCGGTGAGCACGTTTTGCGCCTGGTTAGCGACGAAGAAGACTTGCGTGGTCATTTCCGCCATCAGCGCGTTGTCGGCGTTGTCGACGTCCAGCAACACGGTGTACAGCACCACGCGGGCGCTCCCGCTTTTGCTGGTGCTGGCGGGGCTGCCGCCACCCTGGCTGGTCTGGTCCAGCGGTTTTGGCGGGACCGGCAGGATCTGCCGCACGGTGCTGCTCCAGCGCCGGTTGCCGCCGCTGAGGGTGGTGAAGTAGGCGGTCATGCCCGGTTTGACGTGGCCGATGTCGGCTTCTGAAACCTCGGCCCATACCGTCATCGGCGACAGTTTGGCGATGCGCAGGATCAGCGGCGTCTGCTGCTGGGCGTTGAGGGTCTGGCCCTCACGCGCATCGAGCGCGACCACCGTGCCGGCCATCGGCGCGTAGATACGGGTGTAGCCGAGTTCGGCCTGATCGCTGCGCAGGCTGGCTTCGGCCTGACGGATCTGGGCCTGGAACATGTCGATGCGCGCCTGAGTGGCTTTCAGTTCGGCGCGGGCGGTCTGCACGTCTTCTTCGCGGGTCGCGCCGCCGGCGGCGAGATTCTGCTGACGCTGGTATTTCTGTTGCGCCAGTTCGTGCTGGGCTTTTTGCTCCTGCAATTGGGCCTTGAGGTTTTCGATGGAGAAACGCCCGGCGTCGAGTTTGGCTTTTTGCGTGGACGGGTCGATTTCCACCAGCAACTGGCCTTCCTTGACCACGTCACCGACCTCGACGTGGATTTTCTGGATCTGCCCCGACGCCTGGGCGCCGACGTCCACATAGCGCCGCGGCTGGAGCGTGCCCAGCGCGGTGACGCTGCTTTCGATGTCGCCACGGCTGACGGAAACGGTGGCGAACTGATCGCGACCGGGCGGCAGGACTTGCCACGCCGCAACGGCAATCACGGGGATCAGGCAAAGAGCGATGAGCAGGGCGCGTCGGGCGGGGCGGGGACGTTTCATGCGGGGTTCCGGCCAGTGTGAATCGGCCCGTCATCCGGCGGGCACCGCAAGCGGGCACGGCCGAATGCTGTCGCAGGGCACGACAGACACGGGAGGGCTGTTGGTTAAACGAGAGAAGGGGCGGCGAATTTAAGCGCTGAAAAACGCGGTAACAGGTATAGGCGAGAACAATTTGTCGGGCAAACCGAAACAGCGCTTTAAATCTATATGAGAATTACTATAAATTACGCACCTGAAATTGCCACTACCGTGCCACTGCCTGTTTCGACAGTCGCGGATCTGGCTCAAGGATCGAAACCGCACGCTGCGGCGGGGAATCATGTTGGAAAACTACTATCGCGAGTTGGTGTGTTTCCTGAACGCCAGGCTCGGCAACCGTCAGGTGGCCGAAGACGTGGTGCATGACGCTTATCTGCGGGTGCTGGAGCGATCCAGCGAAACGCCGATCGAGCAGCCTCGCGCATTTCTCTATCGCACAGCCTTGAATCTGGTGATCGACGACCATCGGCGCAATGCCCTGCGTCAGGTCGAATCGCTGGAAGTGCTCGACAGCGAAGAGCGCTACTTCACGCCATCCCCCCACAACACTTTCGATCACGGCCAGCGACTGGAGATGCTCCAGCGTGCCCTGGCTGAACTTTCGCCGCTGTGTCGCGAAAGTTTTCTGTTGCGCAAGATCGAAGGTCTGTCGCATCCCGAGATTGCCGAACACCTAGGGATTTCCAAGGCTCTGGTGGAAAAGCACATCGTCAACGCCATGAAGCATTGCCGCCTGCGCATCAAACAATGGGACGCCCATTGAGCCGTCGTCGTTAAATTTTATTTCACTGTCCTCGTTCCTACTCAACAGACGATCTGCTGTCCTGCTCAAGGCCGGTCAGGTCACTCAGGCTTTTCGTCCAGAGGACACTGGAAATGACACAGGCAATTGCATCGCCCATCGTTCACGACCTGATCGGCGTCGGTTTCGGCCCTTCGAACCTGGCGCTGGCCATCGCTCTGCAAGAGCGCGGCCCGACCCAGGGGGAACTGGATGTTCTGTTTCTCGACAAACAACCCAACTACAGCTGGCACGGCAACACCCTGTCGACCCAGAGCGAGTTGCAGATTTCCTTCCTCAAGGATCTGGTGACCCTGCGCAATCCGACCAGCCCGTACTCGTTCGTCAACTACCTCAAGCACCATGGCCGTCTGGTGGACTTCATCAACCTCGGCACCTTCTATCCGTGCCGCATGGAGTACAACGACTACCTGCGCTGGGTGGCTGCGCAGTTCACCGAACAGAGCCGCTACGGCGAAGAAGTGCTGACCATCGAGCCGGTGCTGCACAACCATCAGGTCGAAGCGCTGCGGGTGATTTCCCGTGGTACGGACGGCCAGCAGTTCGTACGTACTGCGCGTTCGGTGGTGGTCAGCGCCGGCGGCACGCCGCGCATTCCCGAGGCCTTCAAGGCGCTGAAAGGCGACGGTCGGGTGTTCCATCACTCGCAGTACCTGGCCGAGATGGCCAAGCAGCCGTGCATCAACAACCAGCCGATGAGCATCGCAATCATCGGTGGCGGCCAGAGCGCGGCGGAAGCCTTCATCGACCTGAACGATTCGTTCCCGTCGGTACAGGTCGACATGATCCTGCGCGGCTCGGCGCTGAAGCCGGCGGACGACAGCCCGTTCGTCAACGAAGTGTTCTCGCCGGAATTCACCGACCTGATCTTCCAGCAGAAGAGCAGCGAGCGTGAGCGTCTGGTCAACGAGTACCACAACACCAACTACTCGGTGGTCGACATCGACCTGATCGAGCGCATCTACGGCATCTTCTATCGCCAGAAAGTCTCGGGCGTGGCACGCCACGCATTCCGCACCCTGACCACTGTCGAGAAAGCCACTGCCACCGAACGCGGTATCGAGCTGACCGTGCGTAACAACGCCACCGGCGAAGTCACCGTGCGTGCCTACGACGCGGTCGTGCTGGCCACCGGTTACGAGCGTCAGATGCACCGCAAACTGCTGGCGCCGCTGGAAGAGTACCTGGGTGACTTCGAGGTCGACCGCAATTACCGGTTGATCACCGACGAGCGCTGCAAGGCCGGTCTGTACATGCAGGGCTTCTGCCAGGCCAGCCACGGTCTGAGCGATACGCTGCTGTCGATCCTGCCGATCCGCGCGGACGAGATTGCCGGCTCGCTGTATGAGCATGGCAAGAACCGTGGGCACAGCCGTTCGGTGATGGATCTGTTGTTGGCGACTGCCAGCTAAGTATCCTCTCGACCAGATTGATCGTTCCCACGCTCTGCGTGGGAATGCCTCAAGGGACGCTCCGCGTTCCAATGGGACGCAGAGCGTCCCCGGCTGCATTCCCACGCAGAGCGTGGGAACGATCTCGGCGATCTCGGGGGCAATCCTGAACCCTTCCTGAACACCCGCCACATTCCCCGACACACTTCCTTTTGCGGGTTTACTCTCCAGACATCGGGGCGTAAGCTTCGCGCGTTTTCATCAATAGCGGAGACCCACAGTGGGTACTTGTTCGAGTGACAGTTGTCGGCCGGTCCTTGTAACCGGCAGATTCTCGGCAAGATAACGCGCATTCCTTTGTGCCGTTGTCTCGCCGAACAGCGAGCAGCGGCATCCCGATCATGACCGGTCCCGGTCATGTCCCGACGTCCTTCTCATCGACACTGAAAAGCCTGTGAAGTCGACTTCATCGTCGTCATTGCAGCCCTATCGACACGCCTGTCTTTTCTGACCGGCGCGCCACGCCTTGCCGTGCCGGTTTTCCGGTGCCCGGGACGAGGACGTACCTGCTCGACGGTTTCCCGGCTGACCATAGGGGCAACAGCCATGAAACTTACGCTCAAGGAATTTTTCGCAGGCTTCCTGCGGACCCGCCACATCGCCCGGCACTTCCGTCGCCTGGCCTTGCTGGAAACCCTCAGCGACACCACGGTCAGCCGTGAAGTGCCGCCCACTTTGGCCAATACACTGGTGGACGCCGCCCATTGCGACAGCGGCGTGCTGCTGTCGAACCTCGGCAGCCACACCGACGGCCTGACCGATTTCGAAGTCGATGTGCTGCGTGCGCAGCATGGCCTCAACGAAGTCGAACACGAGCAACCGCTGCCGTGGTGGACCCACCTGTGGCACTGCTACAAAAACCCGTTCAACCTGCTGCTGACCTTGCTGGCGGTGATCTCGTGGCTGACCGAAGACCTCAAGGCCGCCATCGTGATTTTCTCGATGGTGGTGCTGTCCACGCTGCTGCGCTTCTGGCAGGAAAGCAAATCCAACCAGGCCGCCGACGCGCTCAAAGCGATGGTCAGCAACACCGCCACCGTGCTGCGCCGGGATGCGCCGCGCGCTGAACTGCCGATCAAGCAACTGGTGCCCGGCGATCTCATCGTGCTCTCGGCCGGCGACATGATTCCTGCCGATTGCCGGGTGCTCAGCGCCAAGGATCTGTTCGTCAGCCAGGCGGCAATGACTGGCGAATCGATGCCGGTGGAGAAATTCCCGCGTCAGGCCGATCGTGACACGCACAATCCGCTGGAACTCGACAACATCCTGTTCATGGGCACCAACGTGGTGTCCGGCACGGCGGTGGCGGTGATTCTCACCACCGGCAAAAGCACCTATTTCGGGGCGCTGGCGCAGCGGGTCGGGGCGACTGATCGTGCGGTGACTTCGTTCCAGCAAGGCGTGAACAAAGTCAGCTGGCTGCTGATCCGCTTCATGTTCGTCATGGCGCCGCTGGTGTTGTTCATCAACGGTTTCACCAAGGGCGACTGGACCGAAGCACTGCTGTTCGCGCTGTCGATTGCCGTGGGCCTGACCCCGGAAATGCTGCCGATGATCGTCACCTCGACGCTGGCCAAGGGCGCGGTATTCCTGTCGCGCAAGAAAGTCATCGTCAAACGCCTGGATGCGATCCAGAACTTCGGTGCCATGGACGTGTTGTGCACCGACAAGACCGGCACTTTGACCCAGGACAAGATCTTCCTGGCGCGTAACGTCGACGTTTGGGGCGAAGACTCCGATGACGTGCTGGAAATGGCTTACCTCAACAGCTACTACCAGACCGGCCTGAAAAACCTGCTTGATGTGGCGGTGCTGGAACACGTGGAAATCCACCGTGAGCTGAAGGTCGGCACGGCGTTTCGCAAGGTCGACGAGATCCCGTTCGACTTCAATCGTCGGCGCATGTCGGTGGTCGTCGAAGGGCGCGGTCAGCCGCATCAACTGATCTGCAAAGGCGCGGTGGAAGAAGTTCTGTCGGTGTGCAGCCGGGTTCGTCACGGTGAAGTCGACGAAGCCTTGAGCGATGAATTGCTGGCGAAAATCCGTCAGGTCACTGCAGCATTCAACGCTGAAGGCTTGCGCGTGGTAGCGGTGGCGGCACGGTCGATGCCTGAAGGACGCGACACTTACAGCCTGAGCGACGAGCAGGAACTGACGCTGATCGGTTATGTGGCGTTCCTCGATCCACCGAAGGAAAGCACCGCACCAGCGCTGAAGGCCCTGGCCGAACACGGCGTGGCCGTGAAAGTGCTGACCGGCGACAACGAGCTGGTGACTGCCAAGATCTGCCGCGAAGTGGGCCTGGCCCAGCAAGGCCTGCTGATGGGCAACGACATCGAGCGTATGAGCGACGCGGAACTGGCCGTGGCGGTGGAGACCACCAACGTGTTCGCCAAGCTGACGCCGTCCCACAAGGAACGCATCGTGCGCATCCTCAAGGGCAACGGCCACGTGGTCGGGTTCATGGGCGACGGTATCAACGACGCGCCGGCGCTGCGCACCGCCGACATCGGCATTTCCGTGGACAGCGCGGTGGACATCGCCAAGGAAGCGGCCGACATCATCCTGCTGGAGAAGAGCCTGATGGTGCTGGAGGAGGGCGTGCTGGAAGGGCGCCGGACCTTCGCCAACATGCTCAAGTACATCAAGATGACCGCCAGTTCGAACTTCGGCAATGTGTTCTCGGTGCTGGTCGCCAGTGCGTTCATTCCGTTCCTGCCGATGCTGCCGATGCACCTGCTGGTGCAGAACCTGCTGTATGACATTTCGCAGATCGCGATCCCGTTCGACAACGTCGACGACGAGATGCTGAAACAGCCGCAACGCTGGCAGCCAGGGGACGTCGGGCGCTTCATGCTGTTCTTCGGCCCGATCAGTTCGATCTTCGACATCACAACGTTCGCCTTGATGTGGTACGTGTTCGATGCCAACACCCCGGATCACCAGACCCTGTTCCAGTCCGGCTGGTTCGTGGTGGGGCTGCTGACCCAGACGCTGATCGTGCACATGATCCGCACGCCGAAGATTCCGTTCCTGCAAAGCCGCGCGGCCATGCCGTTGCTGGTGATGACCGGAATCATCATGGCCGTGGGCATCTTCCTGCCGATGGGGCCGCTGGCGCACTACTTCAAATTGCAGGCACTGCCGTCGATGTACTTCGTGTTCCTGCCGGTGATCCTGCTGGCGTACATGGCGCTGACTCAAGCCGTCAAAGGCTTCTACATCCGCCGGTTCGGCTGGCAGTAACAGGCAAGAATTCCCCCCTTGTGGGAGCAAGGGGGGCGGTTTCAAGGAGTTCGACATGCAAGCGATCAACAATCTCAACCTCACCTCATTGCTCGACACTTTGGTCAGCCTCAGCGCGGCGTTCATCCTCGGCGGCCTGATCGGCTTCGAACGCCAGTACCGGCAACGCACGGCGGGCTTGCGCACCAATGTGCTGGTGGCGGTCGGGGCGGCGATTTTCGTCGACATGGCCAACCGTCTCGCCGGTGCCGAAGGCGCGGTCCGGGTGGTCGCGTATGTGGTTTCCGGCATCGGTTTTCTCGGTGCCGGCGTGATCATGCGCGAAGAAGGCAACGTGCGCGGGCTCAACACCGCCGCCACGCTCTGGACCTCGGCAGCGGTCGGCGCCTGCGCCGGTGCCGACCTGCTGGCCGAAGCGGTGCTGGGCACTTTGTTCGTGCTCGCCGCCAATACCTTGCTGCGGCCGATCGTCAACAACATCAACCGTCAGCCGCTGGATGTGGTCTCGGCGGAAGTCACCAACATCGTCTACGTCATCGCCCGGCGTTCGCAGCAGACCGCCGTGTTCGCCTTGCTTGAAGCCGAGCTCGAACGCAGCAACTACCCGGCCAGTGACGTCGATGTGCACGCCTTCGGTGCCGACGAAATCGAGATCGAAGCGACGCTGGCGACCACTTCGGTGGACGGTGATGAACTGGATGCACTGGTGAAGCGGATTTCCACTTCAAGCCTGGTAGTGCAGGCGTTCTGGAGTCCGAGCACGACGGAGTAACTTTTTTAATCCGGATGAGTGACGGGTTTTTTCGGAAAAGTCCTACAGAGCGTATCCCGATGCTTGGGTAGTCTTGCCGTCACTTCAAGCGACTACCCGGACTTTCACATTGACCGACAAAACCCTGCGCATCCTGATCGCCGACTTGCAGCATTTTCACCGGATGAAAATCGAGCGGATGTTCAACGGCCTCGAGTACTACCGTATTGCACCGGTGCAGAACCTTGCCGAACTGCTGACGCTGGTCGATTACGGCGGTCAGCCGTTCGATGTCCTGGTGATCAATGCCGAACTGGCGGCCGGGATCGCGGACTTGCGCGGTTTTCTGTTTGATCATCCGCAAATCCGGCGGGCGCTGGTCTATGGTGAGTCGGCGGATTCTGCAGGTGTTCCCGGGCAATTCGGGGCAAAGATCATCACCAGCCCTGCGCTGTTGCCTTCAATTCGTGCCATCGAACAGTTGATGACCTCGGTCGAGGCTTCGTTCGGGCGCCCATCGCGTGTTCGATCACAGATCGGTCTGGCGCACAACTGTCAGATCTGACAGGTGATTCAGCGTGCACAGCGTGCAACAGTAGTAGCGCAGCTACCAATAGTCCCGTTCATCCAAGATCGGTGGCGCCATGTCAGGTATTCGCCCCGGGAGTGGTCATGGGTTCAGCATTGATTGTTGATGATCACCCAGTGGTGGTGGGTGCCGTTCGTATGGTTCTGGAGTCCGCGGGTTACAAACCGATCCATGTGACTGGCAAAGGTGTCGACGTGGTGTCGATGCTACGTGAACACGCGCCGGAACTGGTCGTGCTCGACCTGAAACTCGATGGCTTCGGCGGCCTGGAGGTGTTGGCGCGCATCAGGGCCATCGGGCTGGTCTGCAAAGTGTTGATCTTCACCGCGGCCGACCCTGAACACTATCTGATGCGTTGCCGACGTGCGGGGGCGATGGCTTTTGTCGCCAAATCCGCCTCGATGCAGCATTTGCAAAATGCAATCAAGGCCGTCCGTTCGGGTTATACCTACTTTCCCGAAATGCCTTTGGTCAATGCCGGGCAATCCGAAGCGCACCGCGATGAGCGAGAGTTGATTGCACTTCTGTCCACCCGCGAAATGGAGATCATGCTGAAGCTGGCCAGAGGTGAATCCAACAAGCATATTGCTCTGAAGATGAACCTCAGTCACAAAACCATCAGCACCTACAAGACCCGCTTGATGCTGAAACTCGGGGTAAGCTCGCTGGTGGTGTTGCGAGAGTTTGTCAGACGCAACGGCCTGTTTCCATAGGCCGCCCCATGATGTGTCTTCTGCGGTTGGTTCTTCTGTCGATACTGATGCTTGCAAGCGCAGTGCACGCGACCGAGGCACAAAGGCTGGAAATCGTCTCCCGCACCCGCCTTGAGGGTGTGCAGATTCAACTGGATGAGCAGGATCGGCAGTGGCTCCGTGCGCATCCGGTATTGCGCATCGGCGCCTCCTGGCCGGATTACCCGCCGTTTGAGTTGACCCGCAAGCGCCATGAACTGGAAGGTCTTACGGCCGATTACGCCAACGCAATTGCACAGATTTTGAACATAGCCGTTGAAGTCTGGTGCTATTCCGACCGCGCAAGCGCCATGGCTGCGCTCAAGGCCGGTGAGGTAGACCTGCTGGGCACGTCGAACAAGTTCGAAGAAGCTGATTCCGACCTCATGCTGTCCCGTGCCTACGCCGAGGATCAGCCGATGTGGGTGACTCGGATCGACGAACCGTTGCCCGGCGATCTGGCTGGCAAACGCATCGCCATGGTGGACGACTACCTGCCAGCCTCGACCATCCAGGAGGCTTACCCACAAGCCTCCCTGCAGCGTTACAGGTCGATTTTCGATGCCCTCGGCGCGGTGGCGTACGGCACGGATGCGGTCTACGTTGGCGACTTCATCAGCGCCAGCTATCTGCTCAACACGATCTTTCACAACGACCTGCAACTGGCCGGGCCTTCGGGCCTTGACGCCAACCCGTTCGGCTTTGCCCTGGCCCGCAGCAATACGCGTTTGAAAGGTCTGGTCGACAAAGCCCTGCTGGCCATTCCCATGGAACAGCGCCTAGCCATCGAGCTGCGCTGGAGCGCCGGTCGCGCGGACGTGGCTGCGCAGTCGCAGGTGAGCCTGAGCGACAGCGAGCAACAATGGCTGGATCAGCATCCGGTGGTGCGGGTCGGCGCTATCGATGATTTTGCACCGCTGACATTCTTTGACGCCGATGGCCGTTTCAGTGGGCTGGCCGCCCAATTGCTCAACCTGATCAGTCAGCGCAGTGGCCTGACATTCGAGGTGGTGCGCGGTCGGTCGCTGGATCGTCAGGTCGAGCAACTCAAAGGCGGTGCGCTGGATCTGTTGCCGGTGTTGACACCGAGCCGCGAGCGCGAAACTGAAATGCTGTTCACCCGATCGTACGTCAACAGCCCCTTTGTGCTGATTGCCGATTCGAAGGCTCAGGGGCCGCGCAGCCTGGACGACATGACGGGCAAACGTCTGGCGCTCTATCGCGGCAGTCCGTTGCGCGATTATCTGCTGAAGAACGTGCCGCAGATCAGCCTGATCGAGTTGCCAAGCCCGGCCGACGGCACGCAGGCGCTGCTCGACGGCAAGGCCGATGCGACATTGAGCTCGTTGCTGGTGGCGCGCTACCAGATCGATCACCAATACCGCGATCGCTTGCGGATTGTCTCCACGCTGGGCGATTTGCCGGCCCGGGTTGCCATGGCGACAGCGCTCGACGCCCCGCAGTTACAATCGATTCTGAACAAGGCACTGCTGAGCATCGCCCCCCAGGAAATTGACGGTCTGGTCGCGCGTTGGAGTCGTAATGTGGTGCTGCAAGACAGCTATTGGCAGCGTCATCAAACGCAAATACTGCGCGGGTTTGCAGTGGCGGCAGGGCTGTTGCTGTTGGCGTTGGGCTGGATCGGCTTTCAGCGTCGGCAGATCCGCCAGCGCCAGCAATGGCTTGGGCAGTTGCAGGAGGCCAAGGACGCAGCCGATGAAGCCAATCGCGCCAAGAGCACCTTTCTGGCGACCATGAGCCATGAAATCCGCACACCGATGAACGCCCTGATCGGCATGCTCGAACTCGCCCTCAAACGTGCCGATGAAGGCGTGACCGATCGCCAGGCGATCGAGGTGGCGTCCAGCGCCGGCCAGCAACTGCTGGCATTGATCGGCGATATTCTCGACATCGCACGCATCGAGTCCGGGCATCTGTCGCTGGCCCCCGAGCGCGTCAATCTGCATGAAGTGGTGGCGTCGGTGTGTCGGATTTTCGAAGGCCTGGCCCGGCAGAAACAATTGTTGTGGCATGTAGAAATGGATGAGCGCAGCAACGTCGTGGTGATGCTCGATCCCCTGCGGTTCAAACAAGTGCTGTCGAACCTGCTGAGCAATGCAATCAAGTTCACCGAGGACGGCGAGGTGAGCCTGCGCCTGCGCGTGTTCGGCGAACAGGACGGGCTGATTGAAGTGGGCGTGGCCATTGAAGACAGTGGCCGGGGGATCAGCGCCGAGGATCAGCAGCGGTTGTTCAGACCGTTTGTGCAGGTCGGCAATCATCAATCTGTGGCGCACGGCGGTTCTGGCCTGGGGCTGGTGATCAGCCGCAATCTGTGCCGGATGATGGGCGGTGATTTGTGGATGACCAGCGAACCGGGAAGGGGCACTCAGGTCATGCTGCGAATGGAACTGCCGGTGCTGGCGCCGCTTGTGCAAGAGGCCGCACCGGCGCCAGCGGCGACGATGGTTAACTCGCTGAACGTGCTGGTGGTGGATGACCATCCGGTGAATCGCCTGTTGTTGTGCCGGCAGCTGAGTGAACTCGGGCATCGTGCCGTTGACGCCGGCGGCGGTGAGGAGGGGATGGCGCTTTGGCGCGGGCACGCCTTCGATGCACTGATCACCGACTGCAACATGCCGGGGCTCAACGGTTACGAGCTGACGCGAGCGGTGCGTCAGGAAGAAGCCGCAACGGGCAGGGCGCCTTGTCTGATCCTCGGATTTACCGCCAATGCGCAGATGGAAGAGAAGCAGCGATGCCGGGCGGCCGGGATGGACGATTGTCTGTTCAAACCGGTTCTGCTGCGTGAATTGAGCCAGGCCCTGATGGCCGCAACATCCGAAGGCGCGCAGATCGAAAATGTGGACGATCCAGCAGTGGCCGAGTTCGATCTGAGCGCGCTGTTCGAACTGGCAGGCGCTGACAACCCGCTGATCGGGCAATTGCGTGAGGAAGTACTGAGCAGTCTGCGCATCGACCTGAAGCGTCTGGAGGAATCGGGCCGTAAAAGTGATCGCGCAGATTTACGTGATCTGGCGCATCACGTCACAGGCGGGGCTCACATGATCGGTGCCGAGCGCGTGGTCTCCGCGTGTCGGGTACTCGAGCAGGCCTGCCGTGACGATGAGCCTGAAGCGGCATTGACGGCCGCCATCGAGTTGCTGCGCGTGGCCATGCACGACCTCGCGCAGCAGCTTCAGGCCTGATCGGTCAGTCCCACTGCGGCGCGATGCCTTTGGGGCTGGTCAGGCGATGGCCGCGCTCCAGTGAGGCGATCAGCGCCATGTCGGCGTCGCTCAGGGTCAGCGCCGTGGCGCCGAGGTTGCCTTGCAGGTTGGCGCGTTTGGTCGAGGACGGAATCACCGCGTAACCCGACTGCATCGCCCACGCCAGAGTGACCTGCGCCGGGGTGGCTTGCAGACGCTCGGCGATCTGCACGATCAGCGGATCCTTCAGCACTTCGCCATAGGCCAGGGTCATGTACGAGGTGATCTGAATGCCCTGACTTTGCGCGAACTCGACGACCTTGCGGTTTTGCAGGTACGGGTGCAGCTCGATCTGGTTGGTGGCGATGTTTTCCGCGCCGACCGCAGCAATCGCCTGTTTCATCAGGTCGATGGTGAAGTTGGACACGCCGATCTGCCGGGTCAGGCCCAGGCGTTTGGCTTCCAGCAGCGCGCCCATGAATTCTTCGACCGGCACCTGATCTTCCGGCGATGGCCAGTGGATCAGCGTCAGGTCCAGATAATCGGTCTGCAGTTTTTGCAGACTCTCCCTGAGGCTTTCGATCAAGCGATCCTTGGCGAAGTTGGCGATCCAGATCTTGCTGGTGATGAACAGCTCCTCGCGGGCGATGCCGCTGGCAGCGATGGCCTCGCCAACGTCGGCTTCGTTTTCGTAGATCTGCGCGGTGTCGATGACCCGGTAACCGAGCTCAAGGGCAGTGCTCACCGAATCGATGACCACCTGACCTTGCAGGCGAAACGTACCAAGACCGAAAGCGGGAACAGACATGCAGGAACTCCAGGGTTGCAGTGGGAATGGGCAGGAGTATCCGCGTCTGATTCCTCGGGAAAAACCGCTGTCGGGGCAAAGTACTGTTGACTGGAAGTCACGAATCACCGCGATCGGTATCGTTCCATCAGTAGAACGATGAGGACGGTTTTGGCTGACTAGTACTAAATACGTGGCGAATTTATGATCGGTCCATGATCAACCTGATTGCGGAGTCCACCATGAAAAACCTTATCGGTATCTACACCAGCCCTCGCGGCCACTGGGTCGGCGATGGGTTTCCGGTGCGTACCCTGTTTTCCTACGACAATTTGGGCAAGCACATCAGCCCGTTCCTGCTGCTGGATCACGCCGGGCCCGCGCAATTCACTCCGACCACCGAACGCCGTGGCGTGGGTCAGCATCCGCACCGTGGCTTCGAGACCGTGACCATCGTTTACGAAGGCGAAGTGCAGCACCGCGATTCCACCGGCAGCGGCGGCACCATCGGCCCGGGCGATGTGCAGTGGATGACGGCGGCTTCCGGAATCCTGCATGAAGAATTCCACTCGGAAAACTTCGCTCGAACCGGCGGCAATCTGGAAATGGTGCAGCTGTGGGTCAATCTGCCGGCCAAGGACAAAATGGCCACGCCCGGTTACCAGACCATTCTGGACAGTGATATCCCGAATATCGCGCTCAAGGACGGTGCCGGCAGCCTGCGTCTGATTGCCGGTGAGTTCGACGGCCACAAGGGCCCGTCCCGCACGTTCACGCCTATCGATGTGTGGGATCTGCGGCTGAACACCGGCAAGCTGCTTACGCTGGATCTGCACGAAGGCCGCAACACGGCGCTGGTGGTGTTGAAAGGTTCGGTACAAATCAACGGTGGGGAGTCGATGCGCGAAGGGCAGTTGGCGCTGTTCGAACGTGATGGCGATCGCATCACCCTCGAAGCCAGCGCGGACGCAGTGGTGCTGCTGCTCAGCGGCGAGCCGATCGACGAGCCGATCGTCGGCCACGGCCCGTTCGTGATGAACACCGAGCAGGAAATCCATCAGGCCTTCGCCGACTTCCAGTCCGGCCGCTTCGGCCAGATGCACGGCTGAAAATCCCGGCAGGCGCCACGTGCGCCTGCCGGTTTTTTTTGAGCGCGTGCAGTGGCGCTCATCCCGCCAAATCAATTCCTCCTACACTGAGCCCAATCTGTGCGATCTTCTCGCGACTGGCCCCTGTCGGAGTTGTTTGATGCTGTCTCTGCTCACCGATCATCCGTTGTTTTGCGCCTTGATCCTGATCCTCATCGATCTCGGTCTGTGGCGTCTGATCAGCTCCCACGGCAGCGCGTGGAAACTGTTGGTGCGGGTGCTGATTTTTGCCCTGTTCAGCATTCTGCTGTTCAACGAAGGGCTCAACCCGATGGAGCCTGCGCCTTGGGCCGACAATGTGCCGTTGCACCTTGCGGCGACCGGTTTGCAGATCGGCTGGTGGCTGTTCGGCGCGCGTACTCTGACGGTGCTGATCGGCGCGGTGATGATGCAGCGGGTCGGGCACACCGGGCGGTTGTTGCAGGATCTGCTGGGTGCGGTGATCTTCCTGATCGCCATTATCGCGGCGCTGGCCTACGTGCTGGATCTGCCGGTCAAAGGCGTGCTGGCGACGTCCGGGGCGTTGGCGATCATCGTCGGTCTGGCGTTGCAGAGCACTTTGAGCGACGTGTTTTCCGGGATCGTGCTCAACACCACCAAGCCTTATCAACTGGATGACTGGATCTCCATCGACGGTACCGAAGGCCGGGTCACTGACATCGACTGGCGCGCCACGCGGCTGCAAACCAGTCAGGGCAGCATGGCAGTGATTCCCAACTCGCTGGCGGCCAAGGCCAAGATCATCAACTTCAGCCGGCCGAGCAATATGTTCGGGGTGGCCGTCAGCGTGCAGGTCAGCCCCCATGCGCGGCCCAGCTCGGTGATCGATGCCCTGGAGCGGGCGATGCAGGGCTGTCGCCAATTGCTGGAGAGCCCGGCGCCGAGTGTCGCGCTGAAGAGCTCCAGCAGTGCCGGCGCCGAATATGAAATCAGCGGGTTCGTCGCCTCGATGAGCGAAAAGCGCGTGGTGCGCAATCAGTTGTTCGACCTAGCGTACCGACACTTGCAAGCGTCCGGGGTCAATCTGCTGTCGAGCGATGAGCCGGGCGTGGCGAGCAACCTCTCGCGGCCACGGGCGCTGCTCGACAGTTCGCCGATTTTCTCCACCCTGCGTCAGGAAGAGAAGGAAACCTTCAGCCAGAACATGACCCTGCAGACCTTCCGTGCCGGCGAGATGATTCTCGCGGGCGGCGAGGTCAGCGATCATCTGTTCATCATCGAGTCCGGCGTGGTCTCGGTGACGCTCAAGCGCCACGGCACACCGTTCGAATCCGGGCGTATGGGGCCGGGCGAAGTGATTGGCGAGGCGGGGATTCTGTCCGATACGTCATTGCCGGCCGACTTCTCCGCCAAGACCTTCTGCGCGCTGTACCGCATCGAGAAGTCTTATCTCAAGCCGTGCCTGGATGCCCGTCATGACATCAACGACGCGATGCAGGCGCTGCTCGATTTCCGCCTGCACAAGGCGCAATCCCTGACGGAAGAAACACCGGTGGCGGCGCCGAAGAAAGGTTTCCTGCAATGGCTGCGCAATCGCGTCTGACCGTCAGCGCAGTCCGTAGTCCGCCAGTTTGCGTTCCAGGTTCAGGCGTACTTGCGGCCATTCGTCATCGATGATGCTGAAGCGCACCGAGTTGCGCTTGCGGCCGTCCGGCATGATGCGTTCGTGGCGGACGATGCCTTCCTGTTGCGCGCCGAGCCGCAGGATCGCATTGCGCGATTTCTGGTTGTTTTCGTCGGTGGTGAACTGCACGCGTACGCAATCGAGCACCTCGAACGCGTGGCGCAGCATCAGATACTTGGCCTCGGTGTTGACGAAGGTTTTCTGAAAGCGTGCCGAAATCCAGCTGCTGCCGATCTCCAGCTTGCGATTGAGCGGGTCGATCTTCCAGAAGCGGGTCGAGCCGATCACTTCGCCGGTTTCCTTCAGCACGATGACAAACGGCATGACTGTGCCCGCCTCACGGCCGTCGAGAGCCTTTTTCAGGTAAGCGTCGACGGTGGTGGCGGAGGGCACCACGGTGACCGTGAGGTTCCACAGTTCACCGTCGGCGGCAGCGTGGAGCAGGGCATCGGCGTCGGTGTATTGAAGCGGGCGCAGGATGATGCCCTGGCCTTGCAGCGTGGTTTGCATGTGGGGATTCTCGGCGATCGGGCGAGGGCTTATTACGCCGTACGCAAAGGATCCGACGCAACCGTCGCGGTGGGCGGATGTCACAGTTTTTATCGGTCAATGGCAGGAACCCGGACGATGAAAAAAATGCGCATTGCCACGTTCAACGTCAACGGCCTGCGGGCCCGACTGCCGAACCTGCTGGAGTGGCTCAGGCGCGAGCAGCCGGACATCGTCTGTTTGCAGGAGCTGAAACTGGTGGACAGCGCATTTCCCGCCGCCGATCTGGAGGCCGCCGGTTATGGCGCCATCTGGCACGGTCAGGCGTCATGGAACGGCGTGGCGATTCTTGCTCGCGATGCGCAACCGCTGGAGAGCCGGCGCGGCCTGCCCGGCGATCCCGACGATAAACACAGCCGCTACCTCGAAGCGGCGGTACATGGAGTGCTGGTGGGGTGTCTGTACCTGCCCAATGGCAACCCGCAACCGGGGCCGAAGTTCGACTACAAACTGGCCTGGTTCGAGCGTCTGATCAAATACGCCCGGGATCTGCAAAGCAGCGATCACCCGGTGGTCCTGGCCGGCGATTACAACGTGGTGCCCACCGATCTGGATATCTACAACACCCGTTCGTGGCTCAAGGATGCGCTGTTGCAACCGGAAAGCCGCGATTGCTATCAGCGTCTGTTGGATCAGGGCTGGACCGATTCGTTGCGGCATCTGTATCCCGAAGATCGGCTGTATACGTTCTGGGATTATTTCCGCCAGCACTGGCAGAAGAACTCCGGGCTGCGGATCGACCATCTGCTGCTCAATCCTAAGCTGAGCCCCTATCTGCACGAGGCCGGTGTGGATGCCTGGGTGCGCAACGAACCGCATGCCAGTGACCACGCGCCGACGTGGATTCGCATCGATTCGCGTAAAAGACGCTAGCAGGTGATTGGTTAATTCAATTGTCGATTCGATGCCCGGATCCCGTATACATGGCGACCATCGGCGGAACGATCCGCGCCCCATGCAAAAGGACCCAGCCATGAGCGAGCCACGCCTGACGAATCTGAAACAGTACCTGCAACGCCTGGGATTCGATGCGCCCCCGGCACCGACCCTTGAAACCCTGCGCCTGTTGCAACTGCGCCATACCGGCGCCTTTCCATTCGAAAACCTGTCAACGCTCAGTGGCGAACCCGTCCTGATCGATCTGCCCTCCATCGAACGCAAGGTCTTGAATGACGCCCGGGGCGGTTACTGCTACGAGCTGAACAACCTGTTTCTGGCGTTGCTGCTGGAACTGGGATTCGATGCGCGGGGCATCAGCGGGCGAGTGGTCATGAATCAGCCCGAGGGCAGCTGGACAGCGCGCACCCACCGCTTGAGCCTGGTGACGATTGACGACGTGCGCTACATCACCGACGTCGGCTTCGGCGGCATGGTGCCGACCGCGCCGCTGGTGCTCGATATCGACGCCGAGCAATCCACGCCGCACGAACCGTATCGCATCGAAGCGCAGGCCGATGGCTACATGCTGCGGGCCAAAGTCGCCGGCGAATGGCGGCCGATGTACCTGTTCGACCTGCAGCGCCAGGAAGACATCGATTACATCCTCGGCAACTGGTACGTCTCGACCCACCCGGACTCACCGTTCGCCCAGCGTCTGATGGTCGCGCGTACCGGTGACGGCTGGCGGCGTACGCTGAACAACGGCAGTTTCGCGATCCACCGCATCGGCGCCGAGAGCGAGCGGCGTGAAGTGACGGATGTCGATGAACTGATCGAATTGCTGGAACGGGAATTCGGCCTGCGCTTGCCGCACCAGCCCGGTGCACGTCTGGCGCTGGCGCGCTTGATTCAGCCGGTTTGAAACCTAAGGTTTTGCCTCCGGCTCCAGCACCCGCCGGATCTCGTTCACGGCCGCCGACAGTTTTTTCTCAAGGCTCTTGAGGTCGGTGGCGGTGATGCCTTGCTTGAATTGCCCGCTGGAGTGTTCGAGTTCATCGGCTGTGCCACGGCTGTCGAGCAGGGCGTGGCGCAGGGTGTTATTGATTACCGTCTGATAGCCGTAGCCCTCGCTTTCAGCGACCTCGCGCGCGGCTTCGATCACCGCGTCATCGAGCATGATGGTGATGCGGGTCTTGCCCTTGGTCGGCGCGATGGCGCCGCGTTTACCTTGGCTGAAATCGTATTCATCCTTCATTGATCACCTCTGCGCAAAGTTGCCATCGCTCGCTGGGCTCGAATGCGTTGGCAGCATTCTTGCTTTTGTCGAACTGAATCTTGAATGACTTCATTATGCATACTTTATATGTATAAAAAGGGTGCGACCGCGCCGTCGGTCGCCATGAACATTTCAGCCTAGGCGGATAAAACGTGCACTCGATTGAGGATGTGTTGCCGGATTTGTGGGGGATGAAAGCAGCGGGATAGAAGGTTGGGTGGCTAGCTAACCATTATGTGACTGATAAGTTGTATACAAGTCTATGGACATTTGTCCTGACTCTTGCATACAGTGTGCGCATAACAAAAACCAGGGAACTCCCCCACCATGAAAACGCCCCATGTTTCACACCAACGGCCCGAGGACGAGAATCTCGGGGTCGGCGCGAATATGGCTTACGGCCTGCAACACGTTCTGACCATGTATGGCGGTATCGTCGCGGTGCCACTGATCATCGGTCAGGCCGCCGGGCTTTCGCCGGCGGACATCGGTCTGTTGATTGCTGCTTCATTGTTTGCGGGGGGGCTGGCCACGTTGCTGCAAACCCTGGGTTTACCGTTTTTCGGCTGTCAGTTGCCGCTGGTACAGGGCGTGTCGTTCTCCGGCGTTGCCACGATGGTGGCGATTGTCAGCAGTGGCGGGGAGGGCGGCTTCCAGTCGGTGCTTGGCGCGGTGATTGCGGCGTCGCTGATTGGCTTGCTGATCACGCCGGTGTTCTCGCGAATCACCAAGTTCTTCCCGCCGCTGGTCACGGGCATTGTGATCACCACCATCGGCCTGACGCTGATGCCGGTGGCCGCACGCTGGGCCATGGGCGGCAACAGCCACGCGCCTGACTTCGGCAGCATGCAGAACATCGGGCTGGCGGCGGTCACGCTGGTGCTGGTACTTCTGTTGAGCAAGGTCGGCAGTTCCACCATCTCGCGTCTGTCGATCCTGTTGGCCATGGTGATCGGCACGGTGCTGGCGGTGTTCCTCGGCATGGCGGACTTCTCCAACGTTACCCAGGGCCCGATGTTCGGCTTCCCGACGCCGTTCCATTTCGGCATGCCGACCTTCCACTTCGCCGCGATCCTGTCGATGTGCATCGTGGTCATGGTGACCCTGGTGGAAACCTCGGCGGACATCCTGGCGGTCGGTGAAATCATCGGCACCAAGGTTGACTCCAAGCGTCTGGGCAACGGCCTGCGGGCGGACATGCTGTCGAGCATGTTTGCGCCGATCTTCGGCTCGTTCACCCAAAGCGCCTTCGCCCAGAACGTCGGGCTGGTGGCGGTGACCGGGATCAAGAGCCGCTATGTGGTGGCGACCGGCGGCATCTTTCTGGTGATTCTCGGCCTGCTGCCGTTCATGGGCCGGGTCATCGCAGCCGTGCCGACCTCGGTACTTGGCGGCGCCGGTATCGTGCTGTTCGGCACCGTGGCGGCGAGTGGTATCCGTACGTTGTCCAAGGTCGATTACCGCAATAACGTCAACCTGATCATCGTCGCCACCTCGATCGGCTTCGGCATGATCCCGATTGCCGCGCCGAACTTCTACGATCACTTCCCGAGCTGGTTCGCGACCATTTTCCATTCGGGCATCAGCTCGTCGGCGATCATGGCGATCCTGCTGAACCTGGCGTTCAACCACTTCACGGCGGGCAACTCGGATCAGCAGTCGGTGTTTGCGGCGGCAGAAGAGCGGACCCTGCGTTATCGCGATCTGGCAGCGCTGCGTGAAGGCGACTACTTCAGCGACGGCAAGCTGCATGACTGCGACGGCAACGAAGTGCCGGTGATCGATCCGGATGCGGATCACGGTCATGGCGCGCCGAAGGCGCATGCCAAGAGCAGCGAGCACGTCTGAGCGCTGTAGTTGAATGAAAAGGGCCGATCAGTTGCGAAACTGATCGGCCCTTTTTCTATGGCGCCGCTTTTTCAGCGACCACAAAAAAGCCCCTGAATCTTTCGATTCAGGGGCTCTGTATTTGGCTCCACAACCTGGACTCGAACCAGGGACCCAGTGATTAACAGTCACTTGCTCTACCAACTGAGCTATTGCGGAATTGGTGCGTATGTTACTGATTTAAAAAGACTAGTCAAGCGCCAGTTGTAAATTTGTTGGAAAAGTCAGGACGGGCGGCGATCTATCGGCGATTGGCGGTTACCAGAACCGTAGCAGAGGTCTACCATGGCCGCCCGGAAGTGGTCACACGCGCTGCCGGCCATTCGCCGAAAAGGTACGCGCCATGAATAGCCCCATCCTCACCCGTCGTCCTGTCGAGGTGTTCGCATGAGCACCGCACAAATCAGCCTGCCCAAAGGCGTCGGCCCACACGCTGAAAAACTTTTCGACGCGATCACTCAGGCCGCCACGGCTGAAGAGTTGAACCGCGCAGGCGGCAAGGCCGAGGGTTTTGTCCTTGGTCTGGAAAGCACCAAGGCCATCAAGAGCCAGGTCGCCGAATCGCTCTACGTCGTTTATGACGATGCGGCGACTCAGCGTGCAGCGGAACTGGCTTAACCGCCGAACGTGAAGGTGCCGAGCATCAGTTTGGCGTACAGCATCGTTGCGCCCAGTTGCACCAGCCACAGCGCCAGCCCGCCGAGAAACACCCCGGCCGCGACTTGCAGTACCAGGTTGTTGCCGCGTTTGGCCGGGGCGCGGGGGATGAAGTCATCCAGATCGTCGCGGTCGGCGCGCAGGTCATCGTTTTTCATGTCGTCTCTCTGAAATATCGTTTGGGTGCAGTCTAGAGGGTATGGCGGCTTTTCTTCAGACAAATAAAAACGGGAAGCCCGAAGGCTTCCCGTTTTTAGTGCAGCGCCGGATCAGATGACCTGAACGATGGCGTCTGTCACGGCTTCGATGTTGCTCTGGTTCAGCGCGGCGACGCAGATGCGGCCGGTGTCCAGGGCGTAGATGCCGAACTCGTTGCGCAGGCGGTGAACCTGTTCGGTGGTCAGGCCGGAGTAGGAGAACATGCCGCGCTGACGGCCGACGAAGCTGAAGTCACGCTGCGGGGCTTTCTTCGCCAGCAGAGCAACCATCTGCTCGCGCATGCCACGAATGCGCAGGCGCATTTCAGCCAGTTCGGCTTCCCATTGGGCGCGCAGTTCCGGGCTGTTCAGCACGGCGGCGACGACGCTTGCACCGTGGGTCGGCGGGTTGGAGTAGTTGGTGCGGATCACGCGTTTGACTTGCGACAGGACGCGGGCGCTTTCTTCTTTCGATTCGCTGACGATCGACAGGGCGCCGACACGCTCGCCGTACAGCGAGAACGACTTGGAGAACGAGCTCGACACGAAGAAGGTCAGGCCCGATTCAGCGAACAGACGCACGGCAGCGGCGTCTTCGGCGATGCCGTCACCGAAACCCTGGTAAGCCATGTCGAGGAACGGCACGTGACCCTTGGCCTTGACCGCTTCCAGCACGTTGTTCCAGTCCGCCGGGCTCAGGTCGACGCCGGTCGGGTTGTGGCAGCAGGCGTGCAGCACGATGATCGAGCCGTTCGGCAGGGCGTTCAGGTCTTCCAGCAGGCCGGCGCGGTTCACGTCGTGGGTGGCGGCGTCGTAGTAGCGGTAGTTCTGCACCGGGAAACCGGCGGTTTCGAACAGCGCGCGGTGGTTTTCCCAGCTCGGGTCGCTGATCGCCACAACGGCATTGGGCAGCAGTTGCTTGAGGAAGTCGGCACCGATTTTCAGTGCGCCGGTACCGCCGACGGCCTGAGTGGTGACTACGCGGCCAGCGGCCAGCAGTGGCGAATCGTTGCCGAACAGCAGTTTTTGCACGGCCTGGTCGTAGGCCGCGATGCCGTCGATTGGCAGGTAGCCGCGCGAGGCGTGCTGAGCAGCGCGAATGGTTTCGGCTTCGATGACGGCGCGCAGGAGTGGAATTCGCCCCTCTTCGTTGCAGTACACACCCACCCCGAGGTTGACCTTATTGGTCCGGGTATCGGCGTTGAATGCTTCGTTGAGGCCCAGGATTGGATCGCGGGGTGCCATTTCGACAGCGGAGAACAGGCTCATTTTTGCGGCAGCTCTAATGGAGAGTGGAGGGACGTGTGGCGCTCCAGCCGAATGCACTAGAGCGGTGCACAAACGGGGAGCTAGTATAGAGGCCATCATCGATCAATGGCGACAGGCGAATCGGCTTTTAAGGTAAGTTTTTCCGATTATTTCTCGACCGTTAGTCGAATGAACCTGTCGGAGACTTTACCGGATGTAGGACGTTTGCCTTGAAAGGCGAGGCAATCGGCTCCACATTCAGCACAATCTTCGTTTTTCCTTGCGCGACATCGGTCGTTTGCGGTCTTTCTCGTGGTGCTGCGGTTTGCCCGCAGCGGCGCGATTCCAGAGGTGTTTATGTCTGAATTCCAGCTCGTCACCCGTTTCGACCCCGCCGGCGATCAACCCGAAGCCATTCGCCAGATGGTCGAAGGCATCGAAGCCGGGCTGGCGCACCAGACGCTGCTCGGGGTGACCGGGTCGGGCAAGACCTTCAGCATCGCCAACGTGATCGCCCAGGTGCAGCGTCCGACCCTGGTGCTGGCACCGAACAAGACCCTGGCCGCGCAGTTGTACGGCGAGTTCAAGTCGTTCTTCCCGAACAACGCTGTCGAGTACTTCGTTTCCTACTACGACTACTACCAGCCCGAAGCCTACGTGCCGTCGTCCGACACCTTCATCGAGAAGGATGCGTCGATCAACGACCATATCGAACAGATGCGTCTGTCGGCGACCAAGGCATTGCTCGAGCGCAAGGACGCGATCATCGTCACCACGGTGTCGTGCATCTACGGTCTGGGCAGCCCGGAAACCTATCTGAAAATGGTCTTGCACGTCGATCGCGGCGACAAGCTCGACCAGCGTGCGCTGGTGCGGCGCCTGGCCGACCTGCAATACACCCGCAACGACATGGATTTCGCCCGTGCGACCTTCCGGGTGCGCGGCGATGTGATCGACATCTACCCGGCGGAATCCGACCTCGAAGCGATCCGTATCGAGCTGTTCGATGACGAAGTGGAGAGCATTTCCGCGTTCGACCCGCTGACCGGCGAAGTCATCCGCAAACTTCCACGCTTCACCTTCTATCCGAAGAGCCACTACGTGACGCCCCGGGAAACCCTGCTCGACGCCATCGAGGGGATCAAGGTCGAGTTGCAGGAGCGCCTCGAATACCTGCGCAACAACAACAAACTGGTGGAAGCCCAGCGTCTGGAGCAGCGCACCCGGTTCGACCTGGAGATGATCCTCGAACTCGGTTACTGCAACGGCATCGAAAACTACTCGCGCTATCTGTCGGGTCGCCCGGCTGGGGCGGCGCCGCCAACGCTCTACGATTACCTGCCGGCGGATGCGCTGCTGGTAATCGACGAATCCCACGTCAGCGTGCCGCAAGTCGGCGCGATGTATAAGGGCGACCGTTCGCGCAAGGAAACCCTCGTGGAATACGGCTTCCGCCTGCCGTCGGCGCTGGACAACCGGCCGATGCGCTTCGACGAGTGGGAAGGGGTGAGCCCACAGACGATTTTCGTCTCGGCCACGCCCGGCAACTACGAAGCCGAGCACGCCGGACGGGTGATCGAACAGGTTGTGCGCCCGACCGGTCTGGTCGACCCGCAGGTTGAAGTGCGCCCGGCGCTGACCCAGGTCGACGATCTATTGTCGGAAATCACCAAGCGTGTGGCGGTGGAGGAGCGAGTGCTGGTCACCACGCTGACCAAGCGCATGGCCGAAGACTTGACCGATTACCTGGCCGATCACGGCGTGCGCGTGCGTTATCTGCACTCGGACATCGACACCGTCGAACGGGTCGAAATCATCCGCGACCTGCGCCTTGGCACCTTCGATGTGCTGGTGGGGATCAACCTGCTGCGTGAAGGTCTGGACATGCCGGAAGTATCGCTGGTGGCGATTCTCGATGCGGACAAGGAAGGCTTCCTGCGTTCCGAGCGTTCGCTGATCCAGACCATCGGCCGGGCGGCGCGTAACCTCAATGGCCGGGCGATTCTCTACGCGGACCGGATCACCGGTTCGATGGAGCGGGCGATTGGCGAAACCGAGCGTCGTCGCGACAAGCAGATCGCCTTCAACCTGGCCAACGGCATCACGCCGAAGGGCGTGTTCAAGGACGTCGCCGACATCATGGAAGGCGCCACCGTGCCCGGTTCGCGCAGCAAGAAGCGCAAAGGCATGGCCAAGGCCGCCGAAGAGAACGCCAAGTACGAAGCCGAACTGCGCTCGCCGAGCGAGATCACCAAGCGTATCCGCCAGCTGGAAGAGAAGATGTACCAGTTGGCCCGCGACCTGGAATTCGAAGCGGCAGCGCAGATGCGCGACGAAATCGCCAAGCTGCGTGAGCGGCTGTTGGCCGTTTAACAGATCGTTCCCACGCTCCGCGTGGGAATGCAGCCCTGGACGCTCTGCGTCCGCTCAAGGTTAATGCGCCTCGCCGGCCTTCAGTCCGGCGGGCAATTTCTTGGTCAGCAAAATCGCCAACATGCTGATGCCCAGCGCAATCCCGACAAAATGAAACGCATCGTTGTAGGCCATGATCAGCGCCTGCTGATGCACGATCTCGCTCAACTTGGCCAACGCCGCCGTGTCATTGCCGAACCGATCGGTCATCGACGCCAGGCGTTCGGCCACCTGCGGGTTGGTCGGTACCACCGCTTCACGCAAGTAATCGAAGTAGGTCTTGGTGCGCGCGTCCAGCAGGGTGGCGAGCAGGGCGATACCGATGGCGCCACCGAGGTTGCGCAGGATGTTGAACAGGCTCGATGCCGAGCCCGCGTCCTGCGGCAGGATGTACGCCGTGGCGATCAGCGAGATGGTCACCATGATCAGCGGCTGGCCCAGCGCCCGGATAATCTGGATCTGATTGAACTGCGGCCCGGCGAAATCAGGGTTGAGCACGCCGGATGAAAAACTCGCCAGCCCGAACAGCCCGAAACCTATCGTGCACAGCCATTTCGGCGAGACGAATTTCATCAGCTTCGGCACCAGCGGAATCAGGAACAGCTGTGGCACGCCCATCCACATGATCACTTCGCCGATCTGCAGGGCGTTGTAATTCTGGATCTGCGCCAGGTACAGCGGCAGCAGATAGATCGAACCGTACAGCCCGACGCCCATGCCAAGGCTGGAAATACTCGAAAGACCGAAATTGCGATTGCGCAGGATGCCAAGGTTGATCAGCGGATTGGGCTTGGAAATCTGCACGATCACAAAGGTGATCAGACTCAGCAGGGCGATGCTGCCCAGCGTCACGATCAGGCTCGATTCCAGCCAGTCCTTGCGATGGCCTTCCTCAAGAAAAACCTGGAGGCAACCGAGGCCGATGCCCAGCGTGAGAATGCCGGTGTAATCGGTTCTTTTCAGCAGTTCCCAATGCGCTTCTTTCTTCTCCAGCCCGTACATCAGCCCGGCGATCATGATCAGCCCCGGCGGGATGTTGATATAGAAGATGTATTCCCAGCCCCAGTTTTCCGTGAGCCAGCCGCCGAGGGTCGGGCCGATGGACGGGGCGAAGGTGGCGGTCATGGCAAACATCGCCATGCCTTTGGCACGGTGGTGTTCGGGGAGTTTGATCAGGGTCAGGGTGAACGCCAGCGGGATCAGCGCGCCGCCGGTAAAACCTTGCATGGCGCGAAACACGATCATGCTTTCCAGGCTCCAGGCCATCGAGCACAGCAGCGACGAAATCAGAAACCCCAGCGACACCCACACCGCCAGCCGCCGTGCCGACAGCAACTGCACCAGCCAGGCGGTCAGCGGGATCATGATGATTTCCGCCACCAGATAAGACGTCGAAATCCACGAGCCTTCTTCCAGGGTCGCCGACAGGGCGCCCTGAATATCCTTGAGCGAGGAGTTGGTGATCTGGATGTCGAGCACCGCCATGAAGGCGCCGAGCATTACGCTCATCACCGCGATCCAGTCCCGCCGGGTCGGTTCACCGACCGGGCGGATCAGTGAATCACCGGCCATTGTCAGGGGCGTCTTTGATGTTCACGGTGGCGGTGACGGACATGCCTGGACGAATCTTGCCGTGCAGCGGGTTATCGGCCTTGAACGTCAGTTTCACCGGAATCCGCTGCACGACCTTGGTGAAGTTGCCGGTGGCGTTGTCCGGCGGCAACAGGCTGAATTGCGCGCCGGAGGCGGCGAACAGGCTGTCGACCCGCGCTTCGATCGGCGTATCGCCATAGGCATCGAAAAGCAGCTCGGCCTTCTGGCCCGGCTGCATGTGGCCGATCTGGGTTTCCTTGAAGTTGGCCTGCACCCAGATGTCTTCGTCCGGAACGATCGACAAAAGATAGGCGCCGGCCTGTACCACTTGACCATTGCGTGCGGCGCGCTGGCCGATCAGGCCGCTGATCGGTGCGTGAATTTCGCTGCGGGTCAGGTTCAGTTCGGCCTGGGCGAGGTCGGCGCGGGCGTTGGCGATCTGCGCGTCGAGGCGTTTGATTTCGGCGGTCAGCGCGTTGACCTGCTGGCGCTGGCTCTGGGCATCGGCCTGGGCCTTGGCCACTTGCGAGCGGGCGATGTGGGCGTCGGCGGAGAGGGTAGTGACCCGTTCCTCGGAGACGTAGCCGGGTTTACGCAGGGTTTCTGCCCGCGACAAATCCACCTGCGAGCGACCGAGCGTCGCCTGGGTAGTGGCGACCTGCGCGTCGCTGGCGGCGATCAGGCTGGCTTGCTGGGTCAGTTTGCTCTGGGCTTGCAGGCGCTCGGCTTCGCGAGTGGCGAGGGCGGCGTTGGCGCGATCGACGGCGAGGCGGAAGTCGTCGCCTTCGAGACGGATCAGCAACTGGCCTTTTTCCACGTGCTGGTTGTCCTGCACCAGGACTTCGTCGATGCGTGCGCTCAACTGGCTCGACACGCGGGTGATTTCACCCTGGACATAGGCGTTGTCGGTGCTTTCATAAAAGCGTCCCTTGAAAAACCAATGAGCAAAAAAGCCCCCGGCTATCAGCAGGACGAGCAGCAGGAAAATGAACAGGCGGCGCTTGAGTTGGGCAGGCATGGGCAAACTGTAGTCGAGGAATTGTAAGGAAAGTTATCAGCAGGCGAATCTGGCATACAGCCGATGAACGGTAAATGCCGTCTGTTGATATTCGGCCATTCACCGCGGCCAACGGGCGTTACAGACGCAACCTTGGCTTAAATGCCCTGCCCGCTGGAGCGGGGCGGGTGTCGCCTGTTACCATTCGCCGCTTGATCGTTCTTTGCTTTTCATTCTTTTCGAGACATGCCATGACCACCGTCCGCACTCGCATCGCGCCATCGCCTACCGGGGATCCCCACGTAGGTACCGCTTACATCGCACTGTTCAACTACTGCTTTGCCAAGCAGCACGGCGGTGAGTTCATCCTGCGGATCGAAGACACCGATCAGTTGCGTTCGACCCGCGAGTCCGAACAGCAGATCTTCGACGCCCTGCGCTGGCTGGGCATCGACTGGAGCGAAGGCCCGGACGTCGGCGGCCCGCACGGCCCGTACCGTCAGAGCGAGCGCGGCGACATCTACCAGAAGTACTGCCAGCAACTGGTCGACATGGGCCACGCCTTCCCGTGCTTCTGCACCGCCGAAGAGCTGGACCAGATGCGCGCCGAGCAAATGGCCCGCGGCGAAACCCCGCGTTACGACGGCCGTGCACTGCTGCTGTCCAAGGAAGAAGTCGCCCGTCGCCTGGCTGCCGGCGAGCCGCACGTGATCCGCATGAAGGTGCCGAGCGAAGGCGTCTGCGTGGTCCCGGACATGCTGCGTGGCGACGTCGAGATCCCGTGGGATCGCATGGACATGCAAGTGCTGATGAAGACCGACGGCCTGCCGACGTACTTCCTGGCCAACGTGGTCGACGATCACCTGATGGGCATCACCCACGTGCTGCGCGGCGAAGAATGGTTGCCGTCGGCGCCGAAACTGATCCTGCTTTATGAGTACTTCGGCTGGGAACAACCGGAGCTGTGCTACATGCCGCTGCTGCGTAACCCGGACAAGAGCAAGCTGTCCAAGCGCAAGAACCCGACTTCGGTGACGTTCTATGAGCGCATGGGTTTCATGCCTGAGGCGATGCTCAACTACCTCGGTCGCATGGGCTGGTCGATGCCGGACGAGCGCGAGAAGTTCTCGCTGCAGGAAATGGTCGACAACTTTGACCTCAAGCGTGTGTCGCTGGGTGGGCCGATTTTCGATATCGAGAAGCTGTCGTGGCTCAATGGCCAGTGGCTGCGTGATCTGCCGGTGGAAGAGTTCGCCGCTCGCGTTCAGAAGTGGGCGTTCAATTCCGAGTACATGATGAAGATCGCGCCGCACGTTCAGGGCCGCGTCGAAACCTTCAGCCAGGTTGCACCGCTGGCCGGGTTCTTCTTCGCCGGTGGCGTGAATCCGGATGCCAAGCTGTTCGAATCGAAAAAGCTCTCGGGCGATCAGGTCCGTCAGTTGATGCAGCTGATCCTGTGGAAGCTGGAAAGCCTGCGTCAGTGGGAGAAGGACAGCATCACCGCGACGATTCAGGCGGTGGTCGAATCCCTCGAGCTGAAGCTGCGTGATGCGATGCCGCTGATGTTTGCCGCGATCACCGGGCAGGCGAGTTCGGTGTCGGTGCTCGATGCGATGGAAATCCTCGGGCCGGACCTGACCCGTTTCCGTCTGCGCCAGGCGATTGACCTGCTGGGCGGCGTGTCGAAGAAAGAAAACAAAGAGTGGGAAAAGCTGTTGGGCGCCATCGCCTGATTGCGTTTGACTCTGCAGGACGCGCCGAAGGTCAGGATCTTTTGATCCTGTCCTTCGGTGTTTTCCCCCGAATTTACGGGGGGAGGGCGGTAAGTGATTGTAATGCCGACAAAAAATTTTGAAATTTTTCAAAAATAAGTTTGACAGACTTTCGATACGCCCTTAAGATTCGCCCCGTCCTCAGCGATGACATCAACGATGAGGGGCTATAGCTCAGCTGGGAGAGCGCTTGCATGGCATGCAAGAGGTCGACGGTTCGATCCCGTCTAGCTCCACCAATTTACACTTCGAAGCCTGGCCACACTGGCTTCGAAGCGATCAACACTCAGCGTTGATCAGTTGTATAGAAGGGTTTGCGTCCCCTTCGTCTAGTGGCCTAGGACACCGCCCTTTCACGGCGGTAACAGGGGTTCGAGTCCCCTAGGGGACGCCAGTTTTACAGAAGCGATGTTGCAAGATGTCGCTCCGCCGAGAGGCGAAAAATCCGGGGCTATAGCTCAGCTGGGAGAGCGCCTGCATGGCATGCAGGAGGTCAGCGGTTCGATCCCGCTTAGCTCCACCAATTTACAGTTCAAGGTCTGGCCACACCGGCCTTGAATCGATCAGTACTCAGCGCTGATCAGTTGTATAGAAGGTTTGTGTCCCCTTCGTCTAGTGGCCTAGGACACCGCCCTTTCACGGCGGTAACAGGGGTTCGAGTCCCCTAGGGGACGCCACGATTACCCGCTCTGCGGGATTTTATAAGGGTCATTCAATTATTGAATGGCCCTTTTGTTTGTCTGGCGTTTGGCCAAATCCTCTTTTTCCTTAACACTGTGCTTCAGACCAGCGGTCACGCTTGTGACTTGCGGAATATTATTATGAGAATAATATTGCTATCGTAATATTCGGAGGCGACGATGAACGACAAGAAAGCTCAAACCCGCGAACGCATTCTCAAGGCCGCCAGTGCTGCACTGATCCAGCGCGGCCCGGCTGAACCGAGCGTGGGCGAAGTGATGGGTGCGGCCGGCCTGACCGTCGGTGGCTTCTACGCACACTTCGAAAGCAAGGACGCAATGATGCTTGAGGCGTTCAAGCAATTGCTCGGTCGCCGTCGCGACCTGATTGCCGACATGGACAGCGAGCTGACCGGTGAAGAGCGTCGCGCGCTTGTGGCCGCGTTCTACCTGTCGCGCAAGCATCGCGATTCCAGCGATTCGGCCTGCCCGATTCCAGCCTCCATCGGCGAGCTTGGGCGGTTGCCGGAAGAATTCCGCATAGCGCTGAACGAGCACCTGGAACTGATGATTGCGCAGTTGGCTTCAAGCCCTGAAGACATCGATAAAGCGTTGGCCGACGTGGCCCTGATGGTAGGTGGTCTGGCGCTCTCAAGGGCGTTGGGACCTGGTGATTTATCCGATCGATTGCTGCGCGCTGCCAAGTCGGCGGTGCGTTGACCTGAAGGCAACAAGCCCGAGGAGAGAGCGATGAGCACGTTGAAGTGGGTTCGCGGCGTTAATGGCACCTTGGGCTGGTTCGCACCAAAACTGGTAGCGAGCAAAATGCGGCTGGCGTTCATGACGCCGCGCGCGAATACACCGCGGGACTGGGAATTGCCCCTGCTGGCCAAATCCGAGCGCATTACCTTGCGTTTCGGTCTTTCGGCCCTGCGCTGGGGACAAGGCCCGACGGTTTTGCTGATGCACGGTTGGGAAGGGCGGCCCACCCAGTTTGCTGCATTGATCACTGCGCTGGTCGAGGCGGGCTACACCGTAGTCGCGCTTGATGGTCCGGCCCACGGCCGCTCACCGGGGCGCGAAGCCAATGTGGTGCTGTTCGCCCGTGCGATGCTTGAGGCCGCTGCTGAGCTGCCGCCGTTGCAAGCGGTCATCGGTCACTCCATGGGCGGCGCCAGTGCCATGCTCGCCGTGCAATTGGGCTTGCGCACTGAAACCCTGGTCAGCATCGCCGCTCCGGCGCGAATTCTTGGTGTGTTGCGCGGATTTGCCCGTTACGTCGGCATGCCGCCCAGAGCTCGTTCCGCGTTCATTCGCGAGGTTGAACAGGACGTCGGCATGCGCGCCGCCACCCTCGATGTTGCCCACTATCAACTGGATATGCCGGGCCTGATCGTGCATGCCGAGGACGACACCTTCGTCTCGGTCAAGGAATCCCAACTGATCCACGAATCCTGGTTCGACAGCCGACTGCTGCGCCTCGAAGCCGGCGGCCATCAGCGCGTGCTGGCCGACCCTCGGGTGATTGATGGCGTGCTATCACTGCTGGCCGGTCGCAGCCTTCAGGCGCGGCAATCGGCGTAGTCATCCGTTACACTGCCCCGGTTGAATCATTTGACCGGGAGTAGGGCATGGGCTGGGATCGGGCAACGCCGTTTACCATTGATCTGCAAGTAGGCGCCGAGGACATCGACGGGCTGGGTCACGCCAACAACGCGGTCTACGTGACCTGGCTCGAGCGCTGCGCCTGGCGCCACTCGCAGCGCCTGGGCCTGGATTTGGTCGAGTACCGGCGTCTGGATCGGGCGATGGCCGTTGTGCGCCACGAAATCGATTACCTGGCCGCCGCCTACGAAGGCGACGAGCTGCAATTGGCGACGTGGATCGTTGATTGGGATCAGCGCTTGAAAATGACTCGTCACTTCCAGCTGATTCGCCCCAGCGACAACGCCACGCTGCTGCGCGCCCAGACCACCTTCGTCTGCATCGAGCTGTCCACCGGCAGGCCCAAGCGCATGCCTGCCGAGTTCATCGAAGGCTACGGCCCGGCCATACAGACGGCGGACATGGGTTTAACCCGCGAAACCCAGTAAACTGCCGCACGTTTTTCCTTGAGTGTGTGTTTCCCATGCAAATTGCTCTGGCGCCGATGGAAGGGTTGGTCGACGACATCCTGCGCGATGTCCTGACCCGTGTCGGCGGTATTGACTGGTGCGTGACCGAGTTCATTCGGGTCAACGACCAGTTGCTGACCCCGGCCTATTTCCACAAGTTCGGCCCTGAACTGCTCAACGGTGCGCGCACCGCTTCCGGCGTGCCGCTGCGCGTGCAATTGCTGGGTTCCGATCCGGTGTGCCTGGCGGAAAACGCGGCGCTGGCCTGCGAGCTCGGTTCTGAAGTGATCGACCTGAACTTCGGCTGCCCGGCCAAGACCGTCAACAAATCCCGTGGCGGTGCGGTGCTGCTCAAGGAGCCGGAGTTGCTCAACCAGATCGTCGAGCACGTGCGTCGCGCCGTACCCGCACACATTCCGGTCACCGCCAAGATGCGCCTCGGTTTCGACAGCCCCGACGGCTCGCTGGTCTGCGCCACCGCGCTGGCCGAGGGCGGTGCCGAGCACATCGTGGTTCACGCCCGGACCAAGGTCGACGGCTACAAGCCGCCTGCCCACTGGGAGTGGATTCCGCGTGTGCAGGACGTGGTCAAGGTGCCCGTGTTCGCCAACGGTGACATCTGGAGCGTCGAAGACTGGCGCCGCTGCCGGGAAATCAGCGGCGTCGAAGACATCATGCTCGGTCGTGGTCTGGTGTCGCGTCCGGATCTGGCCAAACAGATCGCCGCCGCCCGTGCCGGCGAGGAAGTCGTCGAGATGACCTGGGCCGAGCTGATGCCACTGATCCAGGACTTCTGGCTGCAAGCCAAGGCGCAGATGACGCCACGCCAATCGCCGGGCCGTTTGAAGCAATGGCTGGCCATGTTGACCCGCAATTATCCCGAAGCCGTCGAACTGTTTACCGTGCTGCGCCGGGAGACCGAGCCGGATCAGGTCTCGCGTTTGCTGGGTTTGCCGGTCGCTGAAGCCGCCTGAAAAAATCTTCAAACGATCTCTTGAAAACAAAACGCAGGTCCCTATCTAAGGGTTACGCGATGCCGAATTCGGGTCGCGGAGACAAAAAACCTTGCTGATTGTTTTCAGGAGATTTGAACCATGAGTACCGCATTTTCCCTCGCTCCACTGTTCCGTTCCTCGGTGGGTTTCGACCGTTTCAACGACCTGTTCGAAACCGCTCTGCGCAACGAGCCAGGCAGCACCTATCCGCCTTACAACGTGGAAAAACACGGTGACGATCAATACCGCATCGTCGTGGCGGCGGCCGGTTTCCAGGAAGAAGACCTGGAACTGCAAGTCGAAAAAGGCGTGCTGACCATCAGTGGCGGCAAGCGCGATGCCAACGAAGGCGTCACGTTCCTGCACCAGGGCATTGCCCAGCGTGCATTCAAGTTGTCCTTCCGCTTGGCCGATCACATCGAGATCAAGGCCGCCGGCCTGAGCAACGGTCTGTTGAGCATCGACCTGTTGCGAGTGATCCCGGAAGAGGCGAAAGCCAAGCGCATCCCGATCAATGGGGCGCAGAAGCCGGCTCTGCAACACTGATTCACTTGCAGAAACACAATCGTCTGAACGGGCGATAAGCCGCTGAATGAAGGCCCCGATACGTCGGGGCCTTTTTTGTGGGCGCAGGAAAATGGCTGTTCGACTTTGCCGCCAGCGGCGGTTTCTCTACAATCCGCCGCAGTTTTGCCGACCCCATCCTTATCGGTCGGCCTGGAGCCTTTTTTCATGGACGATATTCAACAGCGCTGGCTGTGCGCCCTTTCTGCGCCGATGGCAGCGCTCAACACCGGCGCCGGGTATGACGACCCTGCCTTCTGCGACGACCGCTACATCGATCTGAAAGGCAGCTGGGGAATCGATGACCGGCGGCAATTGTTCGACATGCTCCAGTTGATGACGGACGACGGACATGCAAAGCACCTGAGTGGTGCCTATTTGGCATGGCAACGTTGTCTGCCGAGTGAATGGCAGCGCCTGCTCGAAGAGCTGAGCCCTCGCGAGCGGGTTCTGCATGAGTTTGCCAGTCGAACTTTCGGCGGTTGCGGTCCAGGAGGGATCTTGTCCTGGGATTACGGGCGAATGGGGTTTCTCTTGCGTTGCGCAGTGCGCAATCAGTGGATTGATCTGGCCGAAAGCAACTGGCTGCACAGCCGTTTAGCCGTCAGGGCGCAATTTCACTACGGTAGCTGGATGTCCTACTTCAATGGCTTTGTTGTGGGGCGTACGTTTTGGTGTTGCCTGGACACAAGCGACGACGAGCTGGCTTGCGAGCTGGAGCGGCAAGGGGACAGTGTTCATAACCTGCGGATCACCCGCGGCCTCGCCCAGAACATCCCGCACTTTCTGGCCGACCTGCCCTGGCACATGGAAATTGATTCGTTACCCCGTCCGGCATCGCTCAAGGAGTTCGACTGGTCATGAGTTGCTGGATTCGCTTGGGCATCGAGCCTACATCCGACGAAACCCTGATTCGCGATGCCTACCGCGCACGATTGCCGTCGCATCATCCGGAAACCGATCCTGAAGGATTTCAGGCGCTGCGCATGGCCTACGAAAACGCGCTGCGTCTGGCGCGTGAAGACGAGGAAGAAGCGCCCGAGGAAAAAACTGAAGAGTCAGGGCAGGAGGTTGTCGAGATCCCGCAGGCGTTCGCGGATTTCTGCGAGTTGCTTGACGATCCCGCGCGGCGTTTCAACTTCGAGGCGTGGCAGGCATTTGTCCGGGCGCTGGATGAGCTGTCGCTGGAACAGCTCGATGAACTCAGTTGGGGGCTCTACCACCGGATGGCCGATGCCGGCCCGCTGTCTTACCGCTGCGCGAATCTGTTGGCCAAGCGTATGGCGTGGCATCAGCAGTTACTGGATCTGGAGTTCAACGACGCGCATCGGGTGGAAGCCTTTTTGCAGCGAATCGAAACGCCTGACCCGTTCGATACCGATCTGATGAGCGCCTGGTCAGTGCCTGCGCAGACCGAAACACTTTGGTACGCCCGCAGCCTCGACTTTATTTTCACCCAGCGTCCCCTCCATGAGTTTGCCGACTTCGCCAGCCAGCACACGTGTCTGCCGTTGCCGGATGATGCTGCGTTCATGAAGCGTTTGCTGGTGCAGTTCACCCAGGCGGGCATCGGTGCGCCGATATTTTTGCAGTGCTGTATCGAAAAACAGCTGGAAGCACCGGATGACGTGGACTGGCTCTACCTGTTGGCGTGTCAGAGCAGTCTGCTGGGGCGCGACGATCAGGCATTGCCGTGCTGGATCAGGCTGTGGAACGAGTTTCGCCATCCGATGGCCGAAAGCCGTCTGCTGGAGTTGTGTGCCAAACGGCAACCGACTTTTCTGCCTCTGCTGATTCAGGCGTTCGATTGTCTGGGCGATTTCTCTGAGTGGCCTGCGAATCTTGGGGATGACGCCCAGGTATACGGCAGTCCGTCACAACGCCCCGAGACGCTGAACCGTTGGTTGGGTGTTGGACGGTTGAAGCTCGATAGCCTGGCGCAAAGTTTTGTCGATTGGCACATGACAGGCGATGAGCTCCCGTTGCTTGCCCAGCTGCTGGGTGAGAATGCCGACAGCCGGCTGCTGCAACTGTACCGGCATGCCTGGGCGCTGCATCGCGGTGATGCGGTCTTGCTGCAGCGGATTCTGGATCAGCCGCTGCCGGTCGATGCGCTTGAGTGCCTGGTATTGAGCGGATTCAAAGTTCAGGCCGGACAACATCTGCGCTGGTTGGAGAATGCGCCGATTGCGCAGGTGATGAGCGCCTTCAGCGAAGCGGATTCAACATCAGAGCAATTGCCGCAGGAACTGACAACAGGCGAGCTGCACAAGGTCTGTCGCCTGTGGCTGCGTCGCTTGCGGCCCTATAGTGACACCGCCCTGGAGCGCATCGCTGAAGCGTTCAAATTGGGCGCCGTCAAAGACGACTGTGACTTGTCCGAACTCGATCTGCTTCTTCAATTGAGCCGTCGCGGGATAGGGTTGCCGCCGGCCGGGCTGGGCGAGGCTGCCTGGGAGTGGCACGCTCAAACTGTGTTTTTGCTGGCGTTGCTGGATCAGCCGGAGCGCTGGCTGCCAATGATCGATGGGCAGTGCCTGGAGCGTCTGCCGTTCAGTCCGGCTCATCCTTTGAGCCGACTGCAGCCACTGTTGCGGCGGTTGCAACGCGAGCAAGGCAATTGCGATGGTTTACTGGGCTGGCTGCAAGGCAACGATCCGGTGCACGGCTTGTTGGTGCAGCAATTGTTCAGCGTGCAGCAGGCGCTCGACAGCGCCCGATTGCCTGCCAACACCCTGCTTTACACCTGCATCGAAAGCGACCGCGCTGCGTGTGGCGATGATCTGTTGGGTTTGTTGATGTTCTGGGGCGTGCTCTATCACGACCCGAGCCTGAGCGCCGAGCAGCATCGTGCCTTGCTGCAATCCATCGCAGCAGTCAGTTGCGAGGACGACTGGTTCGAAGGGTTTCGTGACGGCTTGATCAAGGGCGAGCCGGTGTGGCCGCCGCGCAAGGTGTTGACGGATTTTGGGGTTGACAAACTGTTGGCGTACGAGGCCCTCGATTCGCTCAAGGCCATGGTTCGCTATGGCGCTGCCGGAGTGCCGAAAACGCGAGTGCTGCGCCAATTGCAGCAGGGCAAGGATGACGTGAAGAACAGTATCGGCTTGCGCCTGGCGCTGTGTGCCTTGCTGTCCTGGTCGGAGCGTTTGATGCTGGCCAAAAGTGATATTCAGCCGGTGCCGGCATTGGCGATCTGGCGCCTGGGGTCGCGGCTGGGGCGCAAGGCTTTTATCGCTCAGGTCCTGGGGTGTGTGGTGTTTACGCCGGTGGCAGGATTGATCAGCGGCACCACATTCTTTGGCATTCTGATCCTGTTACTGGGTGTTCTGCTGTTATTCGGCGCCACTCTGCGTCGTTTGCATGATATGGGACGAGGCCTGCCCACATTGCTGATATTCGTGGCCTTGTCGCCGGTCTTGCCGTTCCTGCCGCTGCTGCTGTTCGGCTTTCCCGGTGACAAGTTGCCCAACCAGTACGGGGTGCCACCGGACAGCGGCGGTAGTGAAATGCTGTCCGGTGGTTTGCAGGCTGCTCTGCGGCGACTCAACGGTTAGAGGCGCAGTTGGTCCAGCGCTTTGTTGAGCTCTGAGCGGTGGCTGGCGATTTCTGCCGGCTGCTGTCCGCCGAGTACTGTGGTGAAATTGTGCAGCCACTCTGCAATGTGTTCGCGCTGCGTGCCCAGACTCTGCATCCATGCCCGCTCCAGGCGGGCCAGTAGTGTGCGGTTGGGCAATGCGTCGCGCGGATGGACCTTCAGCGTTGACAGTCGGTTATGGCTGTCTCTGCGCGCTTGTTCATCCAGCCCGGTGGGGCTGCGATCGATGCTGTGGCTGTGGCGTTCGCCGGTCTCTAGCAGCGTGACATCGACTTCGAGCAGACCGTTGATGTCGTAACTGAAGCGTACGTCCAGCTCCTGAATGTTATCGGTGGGCGTCAAGGTGACATCGAAAGCGTCAATGAGGATGTTGTCACGTACCCATGGCCGCTCACCCTGATAAACGGCAATGCGCAGCAGCTCCTGTCGGGGATGGGTTGTGTGGTAGCGCTCTACCCGTGACGTCGGGATGATGGTGTTGCGTTCGATGATCGGCGAAAAGGCGCCGTCGATGCCTTTGCCACGCATGGTTGCGATGCCCAGTGTATACGGGCAGACATCGGTCAGAATCAGTTCTTCGATCGCGCCATCGCGCGCCTTGCAGGCCGCTTGCGTGGCCGCGCCCAATGCAACGAGGGTGTCGGGATCAAGATGCCGGTGGGGCAGGCGTCCGAACAGTGTGGCGACCAACTGTTGTACCGCAGGCATCCGCGTCGCCCCACCGACCAGCACCAGACTGTCGAGATCCCGTGGTTTCAGGCGCGCATCGCGCAGGGCCTGTTCGATCGGCGCGCGCAATCGCGTCAGCAGCGGTTCCCAGATCTTCACGGCAGCGGCTTCGTCCAGCGACCATTCGTGCAGTTTGTCGGCATGGTGCCAGCTCAAAGATTGAGGGCCTTCGCCGAGTTTGCATTTGAGTTGTTCCAGGGCATCGCCCAGGCTGGCCATGCCTTGCGGATCAATCATCGACGGGGTCAGTCGCCAGTTTTTCAGACAGGCATTCAGCAGTGCAGCGGTAAAGTCCTCCCCACCCAAAAAGTTGTCCCCGGTGGACGCATGCACTTCAATCAGCGGCAACGCATATTCCAGCACCGTGACATCGAACGTCCCGCCGCCCAGATCGAAGATCAGCGTGCGTTCGAATTTCTGCTCGTGCAGCCCGTAGGCCATCGCGGCGGCGGTCGGCTCGTTGATCAGTCGGGAAACCTTCAGTCCCGCCAGTTCGGCGGCGAACAGGGTGCGTTTGCGTTGCTCGTCACTGAAATACGCCGGCACGGAAATCACCGCTTCAGCCACCGGGTGGCCGAGAAAGGCTTCGGCGTCCTGCTTGAGTGAGCCCAGCACCAGTGCCGATAACTCTTCGGGGCTGAAGGTTTTGGTGCCGAGTTCGATCTGCCTGTCGCTGCCCATGAATCGCTTGAACGCGGCGGCTGTGCGCTCCGGGTGGGTCGTCAGGCGTGCGCGTGCGGCTTTGCCGACCAGAATGGTCTCGTCTTCATCGAGGCTGACCACCGACGGGGTCAGTACCTCGCCGAGGGCGTTGGGGATCAATCGGGCCTGACCGTCCTGCCAGACGGCGATCAAACTGTTAGTGGTGCCAAGGTCAATGCCCAGCAGGGCCGGGCGGGGGAGGGTTGCATCCTGCATGATCAATCTCGAAACGGCGCGAAAAAACGCGACCCTACAGGTTGCCGTCAACCCTGGCAATTACCGGCCTGGCGACAATGCCTGCGGTAAGCGACCGCAGGTGTCTGGTCATTTCAGCAATCCCTTCAACCCCTCCAGCGGCAACGGCCGACTGTGCAAATATCCTTGATACAAATGGCAGCCCAACCCTTGCAGGAAGGCCAGCTGTTCCGGGGTTTCCACGCCTTCGGCGATCACTTCCAGTTCCAGGCTGCGGGCCATGGCGACGATGGCGCGGATGATCTCGGCGTCGTTGGGGTCGGTGGTGGCGTCGCGGATGAACGACTGGTCGATCTTCAGCGTGTCCACCGGCAGTCGTTTCAGATAGGTCAGCGATGAATAACCGGTGCCGAAATCGTCCATGGCAAAACTCACGCCGAGTTTTTTCAGGCGACGCATTTTGCTGATGGTGTCTTCCAGGTTCTGAATAACGATGCCTTCGGTGATTTCCAGTTTCAGCAAGGAGCAGGGCAGGCCGTGGCTGCTCATGCTGCGCTCGATGCGCTCGACGAAGTCGTTCTGGCGGAACTGCCGGGGGCTGATGTTGACGCACAGGCTGAAGGCCAGTGGATCGATCAGCTTTTCGGCGATCAGTTGCTTGAAGGCTTCACACGCTTCATCGAGGATCCAGGTGCCGACCTCCAGAATCAGCCCGCTGTCCTCCAGCACCTTGATGAATTCGGTGGGCGATTGCGCGCCGAGTTCCGGGTGATTCCAGCGCACCAGGGCTTCAGCGCCGATGATGCGGTTGTCCTGGGCGTCGATCTGCGGTTGGTAATGCACGTCGAATTCGCCCCGGGACAGCGCCAGGCGCAGGTCGGTCTCCATGCGCAGCCGTTCGCTCGCCGCTTTCTGCATGGTGTTGTGATACATCTGCGTGGTGTTGCGCCCGGAATCCTTGGCGCGATACAGCGCGATGTCGGCGCGTTTGAGCAGGTCGGTCGGGGTTGAGCCGTGATCGGGAATCAGCGCCACGCCAATGCTCGGTGTCACTTGCAGGCGCTGACCGTCGAGGAACATCGGCTCCGACAGCAGTTCGCGAATGGTGTCGGCCAGCTCGCGCACCTGGGCGCTGACTTCATTGCGGGTGCCTTCCAGACCGCTGAGCAACACCACGAACTCATCGCCACCGAGCCGCGCAACCGTGTCTTCCATGCGCACGCTGGCCTCAAGCCGTGCGGTGATGATTTTCAGCACCGTGTCGCCGACCGGGTGACCCAGCGAGTCGTTGATGTGCTTGAAGTGATCCAGATCGAGAAACAGCAGCGCACCGCGCAAATTGTGGCGCTTGAGCAGGGCGATCTGCTGGCTCAGTCGATCCATCAACAGCGCGCGGTTGGGCAGGTTGGTCAGTGGGTCGTGATAGGCCAGGTGGCGGATCTGCGCTTCGGCGTTCTTCAGCAGGCTGACGTCCCGGGCCGTGAGCAACAGGCACGCGGTTTCATTGAGGGTGATCGGTTCGACCGAGACTTCCACCGTCAGGATCTCGCCGCGCTTGTTGCGCCCGAGCATTTCCTGATGGTGCACGCGGCCCTTGATCTGCAGCTCAGCGAGCAGTGCCGAACGTTGTTTTTCTTCGGCCCAGATGCCGACCTGATACACGGTTTTGCCCACGACTTCGTCGGCACGGTAGCCGGTGAGGCGGCAGAAACCGTCGTTGACCTCCAGATAACGCCCGGTGTCGCGCTCGGTGATGGTGATCGCGTCGGGGCTGGAGTGAAACGCCTTGGCGAATTTCTCTTCGCTGGCCTTGAGCGCCGCTTCCGAGCGCTGTTGCTGGGTAATGTCGCGCAGCGTGGTGACAATGCACGGCTGGTTGCCGACGCTGATCTGGCGGCTGGAAATCACGCAGGTCAGCGACTGACCGTCCTTGTGCTGGACGATGATCGCGACATTGCTCAGGCCCTGTTCGCGGATCACCCGTTCGATGCGTTGCAGGCTTTTCGCCGAGGCGTCCCACAAGCCGATTTCTTCGGCGGTGTGGCCGATCACATCGCTGGCGCTCCAGCCGAAGGTCTGGGAAAAGCTGGAGTTGATCTCGATGAATTCCCCGGTTTCCTGGCGCGTCACGCAGATCGGGTCGGGGCTGACCTGGAACAGCGTGGCGAATTTTTCTTCCGAAGCCACCAGCCGTTGCTCGCGTTCAACCTGATCGGTGATGTCCAGCAGGGTGCCGGCCATCCGCAACGGTACGCCGTTGTCGTCGCGATAGAGGCGGGCGCGGCTTTCCAGGTAGCGTGAGCTGCCGTCCGGCAGTTGCACGCGGTAAGTCAGCTGATAATTGCCCGCCGGGCCTTCGCGCAGGCTGCGATAGGCATCGCGCATGCTGTCGCGCTCTTCACCGGGGACGCCCTCGAAGAACTCTTCGAACGATTCATGGAACGGTTTCGGCTCCAGGCCGTGTAATTGCGCAGCGCGGGCCGAGCCGTAGAGCATGCCGCTGGGAATGTGCCAGTCCCAGGTGCCGAGTTGCGCCGAATCCAGCGCCAGGTCGAGGCGTTCCTGGCTGTCTTTCAGGGCATGTTCGGCGGCTTTGCGTTCGGTGGTGTCGAGAAAGGTGCTGAGCAAGTAGGGCTGGCCTTCGAGTTCGACCTTTTGCGCACTGAGGATGCCGTCGTGGATCTGGCCATTGCTGGCGCGGAACTGCACCTCCATGCTGATCAGTTCGCCCTTGGCCTTGGTTTTCTTGACCAGCTCCGCCCGTTGTTCGGGATGTACCCACAGGCCCAGCTCCAGGGTGGTGCGACCGATGGCGCTCTGCACCGGCCAGCCGAACAGACTTTCGAAATACTGGTTGGCCTCGCTGATCAGGCCGTCTTCCTGACGGGTCAGCAGCACCATGTTCGGGCACAGGTGAAACAGCGTGGCGAAACGTTTCTCGGAGCTGCTGAGTGCCTGTTCCCGTTGCCGCTGGTGGGTGATTTCGCGGATCACCCCGATCATTCGGGGCCGGCCGTGTTTGTCCGGCAGCAGGCTGCCGTTGATCTCCAGCCAGTGCAGGCTGCCGTCGGGCCAGCGGATGCGATGGTGCATCGCCTGTTCAAGCGGCGCGCCGGCAATTACCGCGTGGAAGGCGCGGATGGTTTTCGCCCGGTCTTCCGGTGGCAGCAGGTCGAGGTATTCTAGGTCTTCGGGCAGCGGTTGCCGTGGATCGAAGCCGAACAAGGCCTGAGTGCCGCGCGACCAGCTGATCTGCCCGCGCTCGATGTCCCAGTACCAGGCGCCGAGGCGGGCGCCGTTGAGCGCCGCGAGCAATTGCGGCGCGCTCTCCCAGCTCTGCTCGGAACGCCGTGGATCAATGGCCTGAATACGCGGCATCGGCGGAATACGGTCAACAGATTTCGGCATTGTTAAGGGGCCTTGAGCTGATTTGGGCGTTAGGCACAGGGACGGCAGCTCTATAGGAGTAGCACAAGTTAGCCGAGAGTCCCTGGCAGATCGATTTGAGCGTCCAGCAGGGCCATAAACGCCCGTGCAGCATTCGACAGCGTCCTTTCAGTGTGCAGGATATAGCCTAGCTGGCGACTGAGCTGTATGCCCGGTAAAGGTATGCGCGCCACCTGTTCATCGAGCATCGTGCGCGGCAAAACGCTCCAGGCCAGGCCGATCGACACCATCATCTTGATGGTTTCCAGGTAGTTGGTGCTCATGGCGATGTTCGGCGTCAGGCCCTGAGCCTCGAACAGCCGTTGGACAATGTGGTGGGTAAAGGTGTTGCCGCCGGGGAAAACTGCCGGATGGCCGGCTATGTCCGCCAATGTGACGGCGCCGTTGCTGATCAATGAATGTTCCGGGGCGACCACGAAATCCAGCGGGTCATCCCAGACCGGCGTGGCCTTGACCAGCGTATGCGGCTCCGGCGCCAGGGTGATGACCGCCAGTTCTGCGCGGCCATGGAGAATTTCCTCGTAGGCCACTTCCGAATCAAGGAACTGAATATCCAGCGCCACCTGTGGGTAGCGGCGAGTGTATTCCCTCAATAAGGGCGGCAAGCGGTGCAGACCGATGTGGTGACTGGTGGCCAGGGTCAGGCGACCCGTGACTTCGCCGGTCAGGTTGGTCAGGGCGCGCCGCGTGTCGTCCAGCACGTTGAGAATCTGATAAGCCCGTGGCAGCAGGGCCCGGCCGGCCTCGGTCAGGCCCACTTCACGACCGAGCCGGTCGAACAGCCGCACATTCAATTGTTGCTCCAGCCCGGCGATGCGTTTGCTGATCGCCGGTTGCGTCAGGTGCAGCCGTTCACCGGCGCCGGAGAAGCTTCCGGTCTCGGCAATCGCGATAAAAGCATTGAGGTTGGCCAGGTCCATGTTCGTATTCCAGTTGGTTATCCAAAGCATAAAAAATATGAATTTGAGTTATTTAATCTAACCCCATAGGATCGGCCTCACAAGCCAAAGGGTTATTGATAAGCCCAGGGCATAGAAACAAGCTGATGAGGAACCGTCTGATGGCCGGCAAAACGCTCTACGACAAGCTCTGGGATTCGCATTTGGTCAAGCAGCGCGACGATGGCTCGGCGCTGATCTATATCGATCGTCACATCATCCACGAAGTGACCTCGCCGCAAGCCTTCGAAGGCCTGCGTCTGGCCGGGCGCAAGCCGTGGCGCATCGATGCCAACATCGCCACCCCGGACCACAACGTACCGACCACCCCGGAGCGCAAGGGCGGCATCGAAGCCATTGCCGACCAGGTCTCGCGTTTGCAGGTTCAGACCCTCGACGACAACTGCGATGAATACGGCATCGTCGAATTCAAGATGAACGACGTGCGCCAGGGCATCGTTCACGTAATCAGCCCGGAGCAGGGCGCGACCTTGCCGGGCATGACCGTGGTCTGCGGCGACTCACACACCTCGACCCACGGCGCGTTCGGCGCCTTGGCTCACGGTATCGGCACTTCCGAGGTAGAGCACGTGCTCGCCACCCAGTGCCTGGTCGCCAAGAAAATGAAGAACATGCTGGTGCGCGTCGAAGGCCAGTTGCCGTTCGGCGTGACCGCCAAGGACATCGTCCTCGCGGTGATCGGCAAGATCGGCACCGCCGGCGGTAACGGCCATGCCATCGAATTCGCCGGCAGCGCGATCCGCGATCTGTCGATCGAAGGCCGCATGACCATCTGCAACATGTCCATCGAAGCCGGCGCCCGCGTGGGCCTGGTAGCGGCGGACCAGAAGACTGTGGATTACGTCAACGGTCGTCCGTTCGCTCCGAAAGGCGCCGAGTGGGATCTGGCGGTCGAGTCCTGGAAAGACCTGGTGTCCGACGCCGACGCGCATTTCGACACCGTGGTCGAGCTCGACGCTGCGCAGATCAAGCCGCAGGTCAGCTGGGGCACTTCGCCGGAAATGGTCTTGGCCGTTGATCAGAACGTACCGGACCCGGCTAAAGAGATGGATCTGGTCAAACGCGACTCGATCGTCCGCGCCTTGAAATACATGGGTTTGACCGCCAATCAGGCGATCACCGACATTCAGCTCGACCGCGTATTCATCGGTTCCTGCACCAACTCGCGGATCGAAGACTTGCGCGCTGCGGCGGTGATTGCCAAGGGCCGCAAGGTTGCGTCGACCATCAAGCAGGCCATCGTGGTGCCGGGCTCGGGTCTGGTAAAGGCGCAGGCCGAGGCCGAAGGTCTGGACAAGATCTTCCTCGAAGCCGGTTTCGAATGGCGTGAACCGGGCTGCTCGATGTGCCTGGCTATGAACCCGGATCGTTTGGAGTCCGGCGAGCATTGCGCCTCGACGTCCAACCGTAACTTCGAAGGCCGTCAGGGCGCCGGTGGCCGTACCCACCTCGTCAGCCCGGCCATGGCCGCTGCGGCGGCGGTGAACGGTCGTTTCATCGACGTTCGTGAATTGATCTAAAGGAGCGCAGCATGAAAGCTTTTACCCAGCACACTGGTCTCGTCGCGCCTCTGGATCGTGCCAACGTCGACACCGACCAGATCATTCCGAAACAGTTTCTGAAGTCGATCAAACGCACCGGTTTCGGTCCGAACCTGTTCGACGAGTGGCGTTACCTCGATGTGGGTCAGCCGTATCAGGACAACTCCAAGCGTCCGCTGAACAAGGAATTCGTGCTCAACGCCGAGCGTTATCAGGGCGCCAGCGTGTTGCTCGCCCGCGAAAACTTCGGCTGCGGCTCCAGCCGTGAGCACGCGCCGTGGGCGCTGGAAGAATACGGTTTCCGCAGCATCATCGCGCCGAGCTACGCCGACATCTTCTTCAATAACAGCTTCAAGAACGGCTTGCTGCCGATCATCTTGAGCGATGCGGAAGTCGACGAGTTGTTCAAACAGGTCGAGGCCGCACCGGGCTATCAGTTGCAGATCGATCTGCACGAGCAGACCGTCACCAGCCCGAACGGCAAGGTCTACCGCTTCGAGATCGACGCCTTCCGCAAACACTGCCTGCTCAACGGCCTGGACGACATCGGCCTGACTCTGCAGGACGGCGATGCGATTGCCGCGTTCGAAGCCAAGCATCGCGCGAGCCAGCCGTGGTTGTTCCGCGACGCGTGAATTTGAAAGGTTGAAACCCAGAAAAGGACGTACTCATGACCAACACCGCCCAGCACAGTCAGGTTGTACAAAAGCAATTCGGTGAACAGGCCGCCGCCTACCTGAGCAGCGCCGTTCACGCTCAAGGCACTGAATTTGCGCTGCTGCAGGCTGAATTGGCGGGGCAGGGCGAGGCGCGGGTGCTGGATCTGGGTTGCGGCGCCGGCCACGTGAGTTTTCACGTCGCCCCGTTGGTGAAAGAAGTGGTGGCCTATGACCTGTCGCAGCAGATGCTCGACGTGGTTGCCGCCGCTGCGGTTGATCGCGGTTTGAGCAACGTGTCCACGGTCAATGGCGCCGCGGAGCGCCTGCCGTTCGTCGATGGCGAGTTCGACTTCGTGTTCAGCCGCTATTCGGCGCACCATTGGAGCGACCTCGGCGTGGCCTTGCGCGAAGTGCGTCGGGTGCTGAAACCGGATGGCGTGGCGGCGTTCATCGATGTGCTGTCGCCGGGCAGTCCGCTGTTCGACACCTATTTGCAGAGCGTCGAAGTGCTGCGTGACACCAGCCATGTGCGCGATTATTCGGCCAGTGAGTGGATGCGCCAGGTCAGCGAATCGGGGCTGCACACCCGCAGCACCACGCGTCAGCGCCTGCGTCTGGAGTACAACAGCTGGGTCGAGCGCATGCGCACACCCGAAGTGATGCGCGCCGCGATCCGCCAGTTGCAGCAATCGATGGGCAACGAAGTGCGCGAATATTTTGAGATTGAGGCCGATGGTTCGTTCAGTACAGATGTACTGGTGCTCTGGGCTGAAAAGTAACTTTGGAACAATAAGTATTTTTCCGGGCGCGCCAGTCGATGGCGCACCGACTGAAGACACGAGGAAAGCATGAGCAAGCAGATTCTGATTCTCCCAGGCGACGGTATTGGTCCGGAAATCATGGCCGAAGCGGTCAAGGTGCTGGAGCTGGCCAACGACAAGTACAGCCTGGGCTTCGAGCTGAGCCATGACGTGATCGGTGGCGCCGCCATCGACAAGCACGGCGTGCCGCTGGCCGACGAAACCCTCGACCGCGCCCGCGCCGCCGATGCCGTGCTGCTGGGCGCCGTCGGCGGCCCGAAATGGGACACCATCGAGCGTGACATCCGCCCTGAGCGCGGCCTGCTGAAAATCCGTGCACAACTGGGCCTGTTTGGCAACCTGCGTCCGGCGATCCTGTATCCGCAACTGGCCGACGCTTCGAGCCTGAAGCCGGAAATCGTTGCCGGCCTGGACATCCTGATCGTCCGTGAGCTGACCGGCGGCATCTACTTCGGCGCGCCGCGCGGCACTCGTACCCTGGAAAACGGCGAGCGCCAGTCCTACGACACGCTGCCATACAGCGAAAGCGAAATCCGCCGCATCGCCCGTGTCGGTTTCGACATGGCCCGCGTACGTGGCAAGAAACTGTGCTCGGTGGACAAGGCCAACGTGCTGGCGTCCAGCCAGCTGTGGCGTGAAGTGGTCGAGCAGGTCGCCAAGGATTACCCGGACGTCGAACTGAGCCACATGTACGTCGACAACGCCGCCATGCAACTGGTGCGCGCACCGAAGCAGTTCGACGTGATCGTCACCGACAACATGTTCGGCGACATCCTGTCCGACGAAGCGTCGATGCTCACCGGTTCCATCGGCATGCTGCCGTCGGCCTCGCTGGACGCCAACAACAAGGGCATGTACGAGCCTTGCCACGGTTCGGCGCCGGACATCGCGGGCAAAGGCATCGCCAACCCGCTGGCGACCATTCTGTCGGTGTCGATGATGCTGCGTTACAGCTTCAATCTGCACGAAGCGGCCGATGCCATCGAGAAAGCGGTCAGCGTGGTGCTGGATCAAGGTCTGCGCACCGGCGATATCTTTTCGACCGGTTGCACTAAAGTCGGTACGCAGGAAATGGGTGACGCAGTAGTCGCCGCGCTGCGGAATCTGTAATCTCTCGGGCCCGCTGCGAAATTCAATACAAAGCAGCGGCCCACTTTTCAAGAAGGTGTAGTTGCGATGAAACGTGTAGGTCTGATCGGTTGGCGCGGCATGGTCGGTTCCGTGCTCATGCAGCGGATGCTGGAAGAGCAGGATTTCGATCTTATCGAGCCGGTGTTTTTCACCACTTCCAATGTCGGTGGCCAAGGCCCGTCCGTGGGCAAGGACATTGCTCCGCTCAAGGACGCTTACAGCATTGAAGAGCTGAAGACCCTCGACGTGATCCTGACCTGCCAGGGCGGCGACTACACCAGCGAAGTGTTCCCGAAGCTGCGCGAAGCCGGCTGGCAGGGTTACTGGATCGACGCGGCCTCGAGCCTGCGGATGAACGACGACGCCGTCATCATCCTCGACCCGGTCAACCGCAAGGTCATCGACCAGCAGCTCGACGCGGGCACCAAGAACTACATCGGCGGCAACTGCACCGTCAGCCTGATGCTGATGGGCCTGGGTGGTCTGTTCGAGGCCGGTCTGGTCGAGTGGATGAGCGCCATGACCTATCAGGCGGCCTCCGGTGCCGGCGCGCAGAACATGCGTGAACTGATCAAGCAGATGGGTGCGACCCACGCCGCTGTCGCCGATCAACTGGCTGATCCTGCCAGCGCGATCCTCGACATCGACCGTCGTGTGGCCGACGCCATGCGCAGCGACGCGTACCCGACCGAAAACTTCGGCGTACCGTTGGCCGGCAGCCTGATCCCGTGGATCGACAAGGAACTGCCGAACGGCCAGAGCCGCGAAGAATGGAAGGCCCAGGCCGAGACCAACAAGATCCTCGGTCGCTTCAAGAGCCCGATCCCGGTCGACGGCATCTGCGTGCGCATCGGCGCCATGCGCTGCCACAGCCAGGCGCTGACCATCAAGCTGAACAAAGACGTGCCGATCGCCGACATCGAAGGGCTGATCAGCCAGCACAACCCTTGGGTCAAACTGGTGCCTAACCAGCGCGAAATCAGCATGCAGGAGCTGAGCCCGACGAAAGTCACCGGCACCCTGAACGTACCGGTCGGTCGTCTGCGCAAGCTGAACATGGGTTCGCAGTTCGTCGGTGCTTTCACCGTCGGCGACCAACTGCTGTGGGGCGCGGCCGAACCGCTGCGCCGCATGCTGCGGATCCTGCTTGAGCGTTGATCGCTTGATGCAATGAAAGAACCCGCGCCTTGCGAGAGGCGCGGGTTTTTTTGTACCTGTTGATCGTTCCCACGCTCTGCGTGGGAATGCAGCCATGGACGCTCCGCGTCCGCTCTTCGTGGCGGGCGCGAATTGCCTGTGTGCGACTCACCCGGTAAAGTGCCGCTCCCCCCGTTTCGCCAGAGGTAGCAACATGACCCAGACCCTTGATATTGCCGTGATCGGCGCCACCGGTACTGTCGGCGAAACCCTCGTGCAGATTCTCGAAGAGCGCGACTTTCCGGTCGGCACGTTGCACCTGCTGGCCAGCAGCGAATCCGCCGGCAGTTCCGTGCTGTTTCGCAACAAGAACGTGCGCGTGCGTGAAGTCGACGAGTTCGATTTCAGCAAGGTCAAGCTGGCGTTCTTCGCCGCCGGTCCGGCCATCACTTTGAGTTACGCCGCACGTGCGCATGCGGCAGGTTGCTCGCTGGTTGATTTGTCCGGCGCCTTGCCGGCGGATCAGGCGCCGCAAGTGGTGCCGGAAGCCAATGCCGATGTACTGGCCGGTTTGAAAGTGCCGTTTCAGGTCAGCAGCCCGAGCCCGTCGGCCACCACATTGGCCGTGGTTCTGGCGCCGCTGCTCGATCTGATCGAGCTGCAATACGTGCATGTCACCGCCAATCTGGCGGTTTCCGCCCAAGGCCGCGAAGCCGTGACCGAGCTGGCGCGCCAGACCGCCGAACTGCTGAACATGCGTCCGCTGGAGCCGACTTTCTTCGACCGGCAGATGGCTTTCAACCTGCTGGCTCAAGTCGGCACGCCGGACGCGCAAGGCCACACGCTGCTGGAAAAACGTCTGGTTCGCGAGCTGCGTCAGGTGTTGGCCAAGCCTTTATTAAAGATTTCCGCAACTTGCGTTCAAGCCCCGGTGTTTTTTGGCGATAGCTTTAGCGTGACCTTGCAGTCAGCGAGCGCGGTCGACCTGGAAAAGGTCAACGCCGCGCTTGAAGAGGCCGAGGGTATCGAGCTTGTAGAGGCGGGCGATTATCCGACCGCCGTCGGTGACGCGGTGGGGCAGGACGTGGTCTACGTCGGGCGCGTGCGTGCTGGTGTCGACGAGCCGTCGGAACTTAATCTGTGGCTGACGTCAGATAACGTACGCAAAGGTGCGGCCCTCAACGCCGTGCAGGTCGCCGAGTTGTTGATAAAAGACCTGCTGTAAAAGATACTTGGCAACAATTTGTCGACTGATTCTAGGCGAGCGCTATGCTTGGCCGGAGCACTCGATGACGTGTCACCCTCCGGGACTTTCCGGGGCATCAAAGAAATGATCGCGCGCGGCATGCTGTCGTCGTCGCGCGCAATGCCTTACGGCAGCGACAATCAATATCTTCTCGCTGGCCGAGGAACGTTCAAACAAAGGAAGAGGCTATGGTTCAAGTTCGCAAACTGGTGTTAGCAATAGCGGCCGCCTCGGCGCTGTCCTCCGGTATGGCGCATGCCCTCGGGCTCGGGGAGCTGACCCTGAAGTCGACCCTGAACCAGCCGCTGGTGGCGGAAATCGAGCTGCTCGATGTCAAGGATCTGACCGCTGCCGAAGTGGTGCCGAGCCTGGCCTCGCCGGAAGATTTCGCCAAGGCCGGCGTCGATCGCCAGGCCTTCCTCAATGATCTGACCTTCACCCCGGTGCTCAACGCCAGCGGCAAAAGCGTGCTGCGCGTAACGTCGAGCAAGCCGCTGTCGGAACCGATGGTGAAATTCCTCGTGCAGGTGATGTGGCCGAACGGCCGTCTGCTGCGTGACTACAGCGTGCTGCTGGATCCGTCGAAGTTCTCGCCGCAGACCGCTGACGCCGCCGCTCAACCAGCGCCAGCGCAAACCATCACCGCACCGACCACCGGCGCCACGCATTCGACCCACACCACCACGCCGCGCGACACCCTGTGGGAAATCGCCGCCAAGGCGCGCACCGGCGGTTCGGTGCAGCAGACCATGCTGGCGATCCAGGCCCTGAACCCGGACGCGTTCATCGGCGGCAACATCAACCGCCTGAAAACCGGTCAGGTGCTGCGTCTTCCGGATCAGGTGCAAAGCACCGCGCTGCCGCAGTCCAAAGCGATTGCCGAAGTGGCGGCGCAGAACGAAGCCTGGCGTCAGGGCCGTCGTTATGTGGCCAAGCCGGGCACCGGTCAGCAGCAGCTCGATGCGACCAATCGTGGCCGCGCCAATACCGGTGCTGCGCAAAACGCCAAGGACAACCTGAGCCTGGTGTCCGCCGAAAGCGCCAAGGCGCGTGGCAAGGGCCCGGCTGGCGACGCCAAGGCCCTGAGCAACAAACTGGCGGTGACTCAGGAAAGTCTCGACACCACCCGTCGTGACAACGAAGAACTGAAAAGCCGCATGGCCGATCTGCAAAGCCAGCTGGACAAGCTGCAACGCCTGATCGAGCTGAAAAACAATCAACTGGCGAAAATGCAGGCCGAAGGTTCGGGCGCTGCCCCCGCGACCTCCGCCACTGCGCCAGTGGTGCCGGCGATCACCGCGGAACTGGCAGCCACACCGCCGGCTACTCCGGCAGAGGCTGCACCGGCTACGCCTGCGCCTGAGGCTGCTGTTCCGGCGCCGGTCGAGCCGGTTGTCGAGCCTGTGGTTGAAACCAAACCGGCTGCCGATGACGAGAAAACCTTCAACGAACTGCTGACCAATCCGATCCTGCTGGGTCTGGTCGGTGGCGGTGCAGTGGTTCTGCTGCTCCTGCTGTTGCTGCTGGCCCGCCGCCGCAAGGCGCAACAGGAAGCCGAAAAACACCTGCGCATGGCCCGCGCGCTGGAGGAGCAATCCTTCTCCCAGGACCTCGATCTGCCGGAAAGCAGCTTCGAAGGTCTGGAAGTGCCAGCCGCCAGCGTCAAGCTGACTCCAGCTCCAGCTCCAGCTCCAGCTCCAGCTCCAGCGCCTGCCGCCGCTGCTGCTGTAGTTGCGCCAGTGGTGATGGCCGAGCCGATCGCCGCGCCGTTGGTGGCACCGGCCGCCGAGCGTTCCGACGACGTGCTGGACAAGGCGCAGTCGCACATCGATGGCGGTCGTCTGAATCAAGCCGCCGCGTTGCTGGAGGAGGGCGTGAGCCTGGAGCCGCAGCGCAGCGATCTGCGTCTGAAGCTGATGGAAGTCTACGGTCGCCAGGGTGATCGCGATGCCTTCGTCGGCCAGGAGCGCCAACTGGTTGCCAATGGCGACAACTTCGCCAAAGTCGAAGAGCTGAAAAGCCGCTTCCCGGCCATGGCGGTCGTTGCGGCCAGCGGTCTGGCGGCAGCGGCCATTGCCGCCGAGCTGGACGAGGATTACGTCAAGGACCTGTTGCTCGACGAGCCTGAAGCACCTGTTGCGGCAGATGACGAACTGGACAGCGCTTTCGACCTGAGCCTCGACGATCTCGACAACATCACGCCGGTTGAGCCTGTGGCGGCTGTCGAGCCGGAAGCACCGGTCGAGCTCGACGAATTCCCGTCGGACGACGATCTGAGCTTCGAGTCCGTGCTGCAACAGCAGACCGACATCAAGGAAAACCTCGACGACCTGTCGGACTTCGATCTGGATCTGGATCTGGACCTCGGTGCCGATCCGGCGCCTGCGCCGGTCGAGTTGGCAGACGATGATTTCCTGTTGGATCTGGATGAAGGCGTGAAGGATCTGTCGCTGGTCGAAACCCCGACCGTGGCCGACGTGCCGCAGGACGATCTGGAGCTGCCAGCCGATTTCGACCTGTCCCTGGCCGACGAAATGGACGCGGCGCCAGCCGAGCCGGATGCTTTCGCCGCCGAACTGGACGACGTCAACGCCGAGCTGGATCGTCTGTCGAGCAGCATCAACGAGCCAAGCTTCACCGAAGCTGATGCCGCGCTGGGCGATGATCTGGGTGAGGATGACTTCGACTTCCTGTCCGGCACCGACGAAGCCGCGACCAAGCTCGATCTGGCTCAGGCCTACATCGACATGGGCGACAACGACGGTGCGCGCGACATCCTCAATGAAGTCATCAGCGAGGGGAACGACAAGCAGAAGAGCGAAGCGAGCGAAATGCTTTCGCATCTGGCCTGAGTCGGCATTCAGCGGTAAACAAAAACGGCAGCCCATGAGGCTGCCGTTTTTGTTTGGGTCTGGTTTCCCTGTCCCGCCGCCTTATAATGCCCGCCTTTGTAGATCAGCAGGCTGTACCGACTTGGCAAACATAGATAACCCGGCCGCCGAAATGGCACCCGAAGGCTTTTTCCGCGTCGCGCTGGGCGTTGAATACAAGGGCTCGCGCTACAGCGGCTGGCAGCGCCAGTCCACCGGTGTGCTTACCGTGCAGGAAACCCTGGAAAAAGCCCTGTCGAAGGTCGCCGACTCGCCGATCTCGCTGCAATGTGCCGGGCGCACCGACGCCGGTGTGCATGCCTGCGGGCAAGTGGTGCATTTCGATACCCAGGTCGACCGTTCGCTGAAAGCCTGGGTCATGGGCGCCAACATCAATCTGCCCCACGACATCAGCGTCAGTTGGGCGAAGGTCATGCCGGCGCATTTCCATGCGCGATTCAAGGCGATTGCCCGGCGCTATCGCTACGTGATCTACAACGATCAGATCCGCCCGGCGCATCTCAACGAAGAAATCACCTGGAATCACCGTCCGCTGGACGTCGAGCGCATGGCCGAGGCCGCGCAGTACCTGATCGGTACCCATGACTTCAGTGCGTTCCGTGCCGGCCAGTGCCAGGCCAAGTCGCCGATCAAGAAGATGCACCACCTGCGCGTGACCCGTCACGGCAAAATGATCGTTCTGGACATCCGCGCCAACGCGTTCCTGCACCATATGGTGCGCAACATCGCCGGTGTGCTGATGACTATCGGCGCCGGCGAGCGGCCCGTGGAGTGGATGAAAGAAGTGCTGGAGAGCCGCGAGCGGCGTTCCGGCGGGGTCACGGCGCATGCTTTCGGCCTGTATCTGGTGCAGGTCGAGTACCACGACGAGTTCCCGTTGCCCGAGCGTTTCATCGGGCCACATTTCCTTACGGGTTTCTCGGAACTTGACGGCTGACGCCCTCGAACGCATTTGTTACCATCCGGGACTTTCTCGGATTTGCCTTGGGGTTTTTATCGACATGTCAGCCGTTCGCAGCAAGATTTGCGGGATTACCCGCATAGAAGATGCGTTGGCAGCCGTCGAGGCCGGGGCCGATGCCATCGGTTTTGTGTTCTACGCTAAAAGTCCCCGGGCCGTGACCGTGCAGCAGGCGCGGGCGATCATCGCCGCATTGCCGCCGTTCGTGACCACGGTCGGGCTGTTCGTCAATGCCAGCCGCTGCGAGCTCGGGGAAATCCTCGATGCCGTGCCGCTGGATCTGTTGCAGTTCCACGGCGACGAGAGCGCCGCCGACTGCGAAGGCTGGCACCGGCCGTACATCAAGGCCTTGCGGGTCAAGGCCGGCGATGACATCGCCGCCGCTTGCAATGCCTATCCGAGCGCCAGCGGCGTGCTGCTCGACACTTATGTCGAAGGCGTGCCCGGCGGAACCGGCGAGGCGTTCGACTGGTCATTGATTCCGCAAGGCTTGAGCAAGCCGTTGATTCTGGCCGGCGGCCTGACGCCGGAGAACGTCGCCGATGCGATCGCCCGGGTGCGGCCGTATGCCGTGGATGTCAGCGGCGGGGTAGAGGCGAGCAAGGGCATCAAGGATCACGCAAAGATTCGTGCATTCATCAACGCCGTACGCTGATGTGACGGCTGGCAGACTGCCGCCGTCCACAGCTCTGTAGAAAAGAGGCTGAGGGTCTTTTCGGGGTGTACGCAGGTCAGTTCCGCTGACCCGGCAGCCCGGGCGATCATCGCCACACATGAATTTAGCTGAAGGGCATACGCGGGGCCGCGAACCAGAGCGTTCGGGCCGCCGGTACTGGAGAAAGAAAGCATGAGCAACTGGTTGGTAGACAAGCTGATCCCTTCGATCATGCGTTCCGAGGTCAAGAAGAGCTCGGTCCCTGAAGGTCTGTGGCACAAATGCCCGTCCTGCGAGGCTGTGCTGTATCGTCCGGAGCTGGAAAAGACCCTGGACGTTTGCCCTAAGTGCAACCACCACATGCGCATCGGCGCACGTGCGCGCATCGACATCTTCCTGGACGCCGAAGGCCGTGCCGAACTGGGCGCCGACCTGGAGCCGGTTGACCGTCTGAAATTCCGCGACGGCAAGAAGTACAAGGACCGTCTGGTCGCTGCCCAGAAGCAGACCGGCGAGAAAGACGCACTGGTTTCCATGAGTGGCACCCTGCTGGGCATGCCGGTTGTGGTTTCGGCGTTCGAATTCAGCTTCATGGGCGGATCCATGGGCGCCATCGTCGGTGAGCGCTTCGTACGCGCCGCCAACTACGCGCTGGAAAACCGTTGCCCGATGGTCTGCTTCTCCGCCTCCGGTGGCGCGCGGATGCAGGAAGCCCTGATCTCGCTGATGCAGATGGCCAAGACTTCGGCTGTGCTGGCGCGTCTGCGTGAAGAAGGCATTCCGTTCATCTCCGTGCTGACCGACCCGGTCTACGGCGGCGTTTCCGCCAGTCTGGCGATGCTGGGCGACGTGATCGTCGGCGAGCCTAAAGCCCTGATCGGCTTCGCCGGTCCACGCGTGATCGAGCAGACCGTGCGCGAGAAACTGCCGGAAGGCTTCCAGCGCAGCGAGTTCCTGCTGGAGCACGGTGCAATCGACCTGATCATCGACCGTCGCGAACTGCGTCCGCGTCTGGGCAACCTGCTGGCGCAACTGACCGGCAAGCCGACCCCGACCTTCGTTGCCGCGCCGATCGAGCCGATCGTCGTTCCGCCGGTGCCTGCCAACGTATGACCGAGCGTACCCTTGGCGAGTGGCTCGCCTACCTTGAACAGTTGCATCCATCGGCCATCGACATGGGGCTGGAGCGTTCGCAACAGGTAGCGTCCCGCATGGGACTGGGCCAGCCGGCGCCTCGGGTGATTACGGTCACCGGCACCAACGGCAAGGGTTCGACCTGCGCTTTCGTGGCTTCATTGCTGCGGGCGCAGGGCCTGAGCGTCGGTGTCTACAATTCTCCGCACCTGCTGCGTTACAACGAGCGGGTGCAGCTCAATGGCGTCGAAGCCACTGACGCGCAGCTGTGCGAAGCCTTCGCGGCGGTCGAGGCGGGGCGCGGCGACATTTCCCTGACTTACTTCGAAATGGGCACCCTGGCGGCGTTCTGGCTGTTTCAACAGGCCGGGCTTGATGCGGTGGTGCTGGAAGTCGGGCTGGGCGGGCGTCTGGACACGGTCAACGTGGTCGATGCCGATATCGCGCTGGTCACCAGCATCGGTGTCGATCACGCCGACTACCTGGGCAATACTCGCGAATCCGTGGCCTTCGAGAAGGCCGGGATTTTCCGTCAGGGCAAACCTGCGTTGTGCGGCGATCTGAATCCTCCACAACCCCTGCTGGACAAGGCGCGCGAGCTCGCTTGCCCGTTCTTCCTGCGCGGGCGTGATTTCGATCTGGGTATCACGGATCAATTCTGGCAGTGGCGCGGTACCGATGCTGACGGTCAGGTCGTCGAGCTGCGCGATTTGCCGTTGCTCGATCTGCCGATGGAAAACGCCGCGTTGGCGTTGCAGGCTTATCTGCTGCTCGGGTTGCCATGGGATGCCAAACAGATTGTTGCGGCGTTGCAGGCGACTCGCGTGGTTGGTCGCCTGGATCGTCGTTCGTTCGAATGGAACGGCAAGCGCTTGAACCTGTTGCTGGATGTTGGCCATAACCCGCATGCGGCGGAGTATCTGGCACGGCGTCTGGCGGGGCGTCCGCCGGTCGGCAAGCGTCTGGCGGTGTTCGGCCTGTTGGCGGACAAGGATCTGGACGGTGTCATCGGTGAATTGAATGCCAGTGTCCAGCATTGGGCGGTGGCGCCGCTGGATTCGCCGCGTGCGCGTCCGGTGGCTGAATTGAATGTTGCACTGCAGAACCTTGGCGCATCGGTCACGTCTTATGACAGTGTGGCGGCTGCGCTGGAAGGGCAGTGTGCAGTGGCCACCAGCGACGACGAGATCTTGCTGTTCGGATCATTTTATTGTGTCGCCGAGGCCCTCGAATGGCTGTCTCGGCGCTCCACGGAGGAAGCGGCAAATGGCTTTGCTGGATAAAGCGTACAAACAGCGCATGGTCGGTGCCCTGGTGCTGGTGGCGCTGGCGGTGATTTTCCTGCCGATGCTGTTTTCCCGTCAGGATGAGCAGCGTCAGGTGACTGTCGATGCGCCGGCCGCACCGCAGGCGCCTGCCGTGGCGCAGATCCAGATGGAAACCGTGGCCGTGCCCGAGCCGCAGGTTCTGCCGCAAGAGCCCGTGCCGAGCGATGACGAAGTCGCCGAGCAAGTGGCGCCAACGGCACCGATTGCTTCCGCCGCGCCAGCCCCGGCTCCGGCGCCGGTAGCCAAACCGGTTGCGCCGGCGCCTGCTCCAGCTCCCGTGGTCAAGCCAACCACAGCCCCGGCCCAGCCGATCGCTGCGCTGTCTGCCAAACCGGATACCACTCAAAGCCGCGTCGATGCCAATGGCCTGTCGGTGAGCTGGTCGGTGCAACTGGCCAGTCTGTCCAGCCGCGCCAGCGCTGAAAGCCTGCAGAAAACCCTGCGCAGTCAGGGCTACAACGCTTACATCCGTTCCGCCGATGGCAAGAACCGGGTGTTCGTCGGTCCGCTGATCGAGCGTGCCGAAGCCGATCGTCTGCGCGATCTGTTGAGCCGCCAGCAGAACCTCAAGGGGTTTGTGGTGCGCTTCCAGCCCGAGCGTGGCTGAAATCTATCGCCCCGATTGAAATGCACTGACATTCGCAGCTTACCGACAGCCCTGCGCTCTGCTAAAATGCGCCGCCTTATCCGTCTGTAGGCTGCACTGTGCCATTTACCTGGGTTGACTGGGCGATCGTTGCAATCATCGCCATCTCCGCTTTGATCAGTTTGAGCCGCGGCTTCGTCAAAGAAGCATTGTCGCTGGTGACCTGGATCATCGCAGGAGCCGTTGCCTGGATGTTCGGTGGCTCACTGTCCGAGTACCTCGCCGGATACATTCAAACACCGTCGGCTCGTGTGATCACGGGCTGTGCCATCATGTTTGTCGCCACACTGATCGTGGGCGCAATGATCAATTATCTTATCGGCGAGTTGGTTCGCGTCACCGGGTTGTCCGGGACCGATCGATTCCTCGGCATGGCCTTCGGCGCTGCGCGTGGCGTGTTGCTGGTGGTCGTGGCGGTCGGGCTGTTGAGCCTGGGGCCGGTACAGCAGGACGGGTGGTGGAAAGAATCACAGCTCGTGCCAAAGTTTCTATTGGTCGCAGACTGGTCCAAGAACCTGATTCTCGGGTGGAGCAGTCAGTGGCTTGCCAGCGGAATCAGCGTACCCGCTGATATTCCGTTCAAGGAGCAACTCTTGCCGTCGGCCAAAACGCCTCAGTGAGTGTTGTTCAGTTCAGATCCATTAAGTAGGGGTTGCGTCGCATGTGTGGCATCGTCGGTATCGTCGGTAAGTCGAACGTCAATCAGGCGCTGTATGACGCGCTAACCGTGCTCCAGCACCGCGGCCAGGACGCTGCCGGTATCGTGACCAGCCATGACGGCCGGTTGTTCTTGCGCAAGGACAATGGCCTGGTGCGTGACGTGTTTCAACAGCGTCACATGCAGCGCCTGGTCGGCCACATGGGTATCGGCCACGTCCGTTACCCGACTGCCGGCAGCTCGACCTCGGCCGAGGCTCAGCCGTTCTACGTCAACTCGCCTTACGGCATCACTCTGGCGCACAACGGTAACCTGACCAACGTTGAACAGTTGGCCAAAGAGATCTACGAATCCGATCTGCGTCACGTCAACACCAGTTCCGACTCGGAAGTGCTGCTGAACGTGTTCGCTCACGAGCTGGCCCAGCGCGGCAAGCTGCAACCTACCGAAGAAGACGTGTTTGCCGCCGTGACCGACGTGCATAACCGTTGCGTCGGTGGTTACGCGGTCGTGGCGATGGTGACCGGTTACGGCATCGTCGGTTTCCGTGACCCGCACGGCATCCGCCCGATCGTGTTCGGCCAGCGTCACACCGACGAAGGCGTCGAGTACATGATCGCTTCCGAAAGCGTTTCGCTCGACGTGCTTGGCTTCACCCTGATCCGCGACCTGGCACCGGGCGAAGCGGTCTACATCACTGAAGACGGCAAGCTGCACACCCGTCAGTGCGCGACGAACCCGTCCCTGACCCCGTGCATTTTCGAACACGTCTACCTGGCGCGTCCGGACTCGATCATCGACGGCGTATCGGTCTACAAGGCCCGTCTGCGCATGGGTGAGAAGCTGGCGGAGAAGATCCTGCGCGAGCGTCCAGAGCACGACATCGACGTGGTCATCCCGATTCCGGACACCAGCCGCACCGCAGCGCTGGAGCTGGCCAACCATCTGGGCGTGAAATTCCGCGAAGGTTTCGTCAAGAACCGTTATATCGGCCGTACCTTCATCATGCCCGGCCAGGCCGCGCGCAAGAAATCGGTACGCCAGAAGCTCAACGCCATCGAACTGGAATTCCGCGGCAAGAACGTGATGCTGGTGGACGACTCGATCGTTCGCGGCACCACTTGCAAGCAGATCATCCAGATGGCCCGCGAAGCCGGCGCGAAAAACGTCTACTTCTGCTCGGCGGCTCCGGCTGTGCGCTTCCCGAACGTGTACGGCATCGATATGCCGAGCGCTCACGAGCTGATCGCGCACAACCGTTCGACTCAGGATGTCGCTGACCTGATCGGCGCCGACTGGCTGATCTATCAGGACCTGCCTGACTTGATCGAAGCGGTCGGCGGCGGCAAGATCAAGATCGAAAACTTCGATTGCGCAGTGTTCGACGGCAAGTACGTCACCGGCGACGTCGACGAGGCTTACCTGAACAAGATCGAACAGGCACGCAACGATGCCTCGAAGGTCAAGACCCAGGCGGTCAGTGCGATCATCGATCTGTACAACAACTGAGTTTCAACCGGCCCTTAAGGGCCGGTTTTGTATCTGGCAAAAGACTTTTATTTACCGAGAACAGGGCAAGGAGTGACAGCATGAGTCAGGAATGGGATGCCGGTCGGCTGGACAGCGACCTCGAAGGCGTAGCGTTCGATACCCTGGCCGTACGTGCCGGTCAGCACCGTACGCCGGAAGGCGAGCACGGTGATCCGATGTTCTTCACTTCCAGCTATGTGTTCCGTACCGCCGCTGACGCCGCCGCACGGTTTGCCGGGGAAGTGCCGGGCAACGTTTACTCGCGTTACACCAACCCGACCGTTCGCGCCTTCGAAGAGCGCATCGCCGCGCTGGAAAGCGCCGAGCAAGCGGTGGCCACGGCGACCGGCATGGCCGCGATCATGGCGGTGGTGATGAGCCTGTGCAGCGCCGGCGACCATGTGCTGGTGTCGCGCAGCGTGTTCGGCTCGACCATCAGCCTGTTCGAGAAGTACTTCAAGCGTTTTGGCGTGGAAGTCGATTACGTGCCGCTGGCCGATCTGTCCGCCTGGGACGCAGCGATCAAGTCCAACACCAAATTGCTGTTCGTCGAGTCGCCGTCCAATCCGTTGGCTGAGCTGGTGGATATCACCGCGCTGTCGGAAATCGCGCACGCTAAGGGTGCGATGTTGGTGGTCGACAACTGCTTCTGCACGCCTGCCTTGCAGCAGCCGCTAAAGTTGGGCGCAGACATCGTTGTGCATTCGGCCACCAAGTTCATCGATGGCCAGGGCCGTTGCATGGGTGGCGTGGTTGCCGGTCGCAGCGAGCAGATGAAAGAAATCGTCGGCTTCCTGCGTACCGCCGGGCCGACCCTCAGCCCGTTCAACGCCTGGATTTTCCTTAAAGGCCTGGAAACCCTGAACCTGCGGATGAAGGCGCACTGCGCCAACGCCCAGCAACTGGCCGAATGGCTGGAGCAGCAGGACGGTATCGAGAAGGTGCATTACGCCGGCCTCAAGAGCCATCCGCAGCACGAACTGGCTCAGCGTCAACAGAAAGGTTTCGGCGCGGTGGTGAGTTTTGAGGTGAAGGGCGGCAAAGAGGGCGCGTGGCGCTTCATCGATGCGACCCGTCTGATCTCGATCACCGCCAACCTGGGTGACAGCAAAACCACCATCACCCACCCGAGCACCACGTCCCACGGCCGTCTGGCGCCGCAGGAGCGTGAAGCGGCGGGCATTCGTGACAGCCTGATCCGCATCGCGGTCGGTCTGGAAGACGTCGCTGACCTGCAAGCCGACCTGTCGCGCGGTCTGGCGGCGTTGTGATCGAGTTGTCTACGCCAAAGATCGGCACCCATGGCCGCGTTGCATTGGTCACGGGTGCCGCGCGCGGGATCGGTCTGGGCATCGCGGCATGGCTGATCAGCGAGGGCTGGCAGGTGGTGTTGACGGATCTGGACCGCGCGCGGGGTTCGAAAGTGGCGAAGGTGCTGGGCGAAAACGCCTGGTTCATCGCCATGGACGTTGCGGACGAAAGCCAGGTGGCGTTGGGTGTCGCTGAGGTGCTGGGACAGTTCGGTCGTCTGGATGCGTTGGTGTGCAATGCCGCCGTGGCCGATCCGCACAACATCACACTCGAAAGCCTCGACCTGGCTTACTGGAATCGGGTGCTGGCGGTGAACCTCGGTGGGCCGATGTTGCTGGCCAAGCACTGCGCGCCGTATCTGCGTGCGCACAACGGGGCGATCGTCAATCTGGCCTCGACCCGTGCGGCGCAGTCGGAACCTGATACGGAAGCCTATGCGGCGAGCAAGGGCGGTTTGCTGGCGTTGACTCACGCACTGGCGATCAGCCTCGGGCCGGAGATTCGCGTCAATGCGGTCAGTCCGGGATGGATCGATGCGCGGGATCCATCCGCCCGTCGCGCGGAGCCGCTGACCGATACCGATCATGCCCAGCATCCGGCGGGGAGGGTAGGGACGGTCGAGGATGTGGCGGCGATGGTGGCGTGGTTGCTGTCGAAGAATGCGGGGTTTGTGACGGGGCAGGAATTCGTGGTCGATGGCGGCATGACCAAGAAGATGATTTATACGGAATGAAGCAATTTCGTCTTTTTTAGAAAAACTTCAATCCTGCTATTGACTTAGGTTCGCTACCTGCGTAAATTTCGCGGCCTCGGAGATGCAAACGGGTGATTAGCTCAGCTGGGAGAGCGTCTGCCTTACAAGCAGAATGTCGGCGGTTCGATCCCGTCATCACCCACCAATCCCGAGATACTTGCGTAAGCAAGAACGTAGGCTGAAAGTGCCTGCACCGACGCGCAGCGGTAGTTCAGTCGGTTAGAATACCGGCCTGTCACGCCGGGGGTCGCGGGTTCGAGTCCCGTCCGCTGCGCCATATTTAACGAGTTAGACACTGTCTGGTTCGCGATTGAAAAGCACCGAAGCTTTCAGTCAAACGAGTTACTTGAGCGTCAGCTCAAAGCGATACGCAGCGGTAGTTCAGTCGGTTAGAATACCGGCCTGTCACGCCGGGGGTCGCGGGTTCGAGTCCCGTCCGCTGCGCCATATCTGTTTCAAGGACCACTGAACGCCTTGAAACACCGAAAGCAACCTCTGGTTGATTCGGCATCGATAGCAAAGACCCTGGTCGAAAGACCGGGGTTTTTTGTGTCTGAAATTTGACCTTTCCCAAATACCTCCTCTGAAATCCAGCGATGATCGTAAGCCTTGGCTCGTTCGATGCCGCCTAGCAATCTGGCCTGCGTCCATGGGTCGCTGCGATGCGATGCCGCATTGATTTTTGATTCTTTGGTCAAATTTTTGTAACTGGTTGTTTGCTGCGAGCGCAGAAACCTTTAAAGTTAACCTTTCGGTCAGCTTTGCACTGTCATCACGCCCTTTGTTTAGCCAAAAAGGGCTTCTGCAAGACTCGAGATTCCCAGTAGATAACCAGAAGGGCGGATCCATAACCGTCCAGAGGATGATCCATGTCCAACCGTGAAATATCCCGGCGCTCGTTCCTTCAGGGCGGGCTGGTGGCGGGTGTGAGCGTTACGCTCACGCCGCTCAGCAGTCAGGCGCTGGCTGCCTTGATGGAAAACAGCGTGACTGTGCCGTCCGAGCAGTGGCTCGGCAACAACGGCAAGGCGCGCCAGCGTAACGATGCCTTGTCCAAGGTCTGCGGCAGCAAGGTGTTTGCCCGCGACATCCGTTCCAAGGACATGCCGGGCTGGCCCCAGCAGCAAGGCCACGCCATGTTGCTGAAAACCATCAAGGCCGACCGCATCTACGACGGTTACGACCTGTCGTGGCTCGGCGCCGATCTGCAGCCTGATCGTATCGTTACCGCCGCTGACCTGGACAAGGACGGCATCGTGTTCCCTGAAGAGCACGCGCCGGATCCTCTGCTGCCGGAAGGCAAGGTGCCGATGTTCATCGGTCACCCGGTCGCAATCCTGATCTGGAACGATTTCGAGCGTTTCCGTCAGGCCAAGAACAAACTCAAATTCAATGACAAAGCGATTCGTTACGGTGCGCAAGTACCGTTCTACGAAGGCGATCCCTATGGCAGTTTCCGCTACGTGCGTGTCGGTGGCCCGACGTCGGCGGACGAGGACGAGTTCGCCAGCCTCAAGGACTCGATCCTGTTCCCGATGCTGAAGAACCGTCGTCCGGTGTGGAATTCCCAGCCGAACCTGCACGGCAACCTGACCGAACGCGGCCTGTTCTACGCCGACCGCATGAAAAAAGAGATCGACACCCCGCCGGACAACTGGCTGGTGTTCGACGAGCGCTACAAGACTCCGTCGATCGAACCCGCTGCGATGGAACCGGACAACGGCAACGGCTGGTACGACCCGGTGACCAAGTCCCTGCATTTCGTCGTCGCCACTCAGTGCCCGCTGGAAACCGCCACTGAAACCGCGAAGATGATCGGGCCCTCGCGTTTCGGCTTGGCGAACCTGAACATGCACCCGGGTTATACCGTCGGTTACGGTTCCAAGGACCACAATATTTTCGTCTACTACGCGGCCCTGGCGGCGTTGTACGGCGCAGGTGTGCCGATTCGCCTGGCCAACGACCGTTACGAGCAATTCCAGAGCGGCATCAAGCGCCACCCGTTCGACATCCGCTATCAGTTGGCGGTGGACAAGACCGATCACAGCTTCAAGATTTTCCGTGCCGAGATGAGCGTCGATGGCGGCGGTCGGATCAACTACAGCCCGTCGGTGGCCGCCGTTGGCGCTACTGCGGCGCAGTCGATCTACTACATGCCGCAGAACGACCTGCAGGTCACCGCTTACCATTCCCGCGCCGTTGAAGCGGGTTCGATGCGCGGCTACGGCACGCTGCAGAGCATGGCTTCCACCGAGATGATGGTCGACGAAATCGCCGATCGCCTTGGTGTCGATGCCATCGATCTGCGCCGCAAAAATGCGCTGCGTTCGGGGATGAAAAACACCCAGGGTGCGATCCCGGCCGGTGCGTTGCGCCTGCACGAGATTCTCGACAAGGCTTCGCTGCACGAAGTCTGGAAAAACCGCGACGCGATCAAGAAGCAGCGCGAGGCGGCAGACCCGGACAACTGGTATGGCGTGGGTTTCGCCATTTGCCAGAAAGACTTCGGCACCGGTTCCGAAGCGCCGATGGCCAGCATCGAGTTCACCGCTGACGGGCGCATTTCCCTGCGCCACATTGGCATCGAGATCGGTACCGGCATGTCCACCTCGCAAGCGTTGGTGGTGGCTGATTTCCTCGGCAGCGCGGCTCACGACGTGAAGACCGGCGAAACCGAGTGGGACGAAATGCAGCTGGTGACCGCCGGCAACCCTTACATCATGAGCCAGGCCGAGCAGGACAACTTCCTGCGCAATCCACGCTGGGTCGGCAAGCTGGCCTCGGCCTCGTCGGCGACCAACTCCGCCTACTACTTCAGCCACGCCACCCGTGAAGCGGCGCGCGTGTTGTTCAACCACGGTCTGTGGCCGGCGGCGATGGAGATCTGGCGTCAGGGCCCTTACGGCGGCCAGGCCAACCCTTACGTGGTGCGTCGCGAAGATGCGCATTGGGTCGACGGCAAACTGACCGCCAATGGCATGCAGCCACTGACCTTCGAAGAGCTGGCCAAGCGTGCTCACGAGCGCGGTCTGGTCACCGGCGCCACGGTCCACGGTTTCAACCGCTGGAGCTGGGCAGAAGCCGAATACAGCATCGACGGCGTGCGCGAGCGTCTGCCGCTCGACGGTCTGGCGGTGAAGTACGGTGACGGCGCCCCTAAGGCGAAGAAAGCGCAGATGACCAGCGCCGGTTTCCACCTGCTGGATCGGCAGAACATCGCCTATCCGGTAGTTCAGTTGAACAACGCCGCCGTGACTTACTACAGCCCGGTCGCAACGCTGGTCGAGTTGAAGGTCAACAAAGGTTCGGCAGAAGTCGAAGTGCTCAACCATCACTCGTGGCTGGAATGCGGCCGGGTGCTGGTCGAAGAACTGGTTCGTGGCCAGCTCGAAGGCGGGATCGCCATGGGCATCGGTCACGCCTTGATGGAAGAGATGCCGTTGTACGAAGGCGGGCCGGGGGAGGGTGACTGGAACTTCAACCGTTATCGCCTGCCGATGGCGCGCCACGTGGCTGTTTGGAAACAGACGTCGGAAATCCTGCCGCCGCTGTCCCCAAGTGACCCGTCCAAAGGCATCGCCGAAGTGGTGATGATCCCGGTGGTCGGTGCAATCGGTAACGCCGTGGCCCACGCCATCGGTAAACGTGTTCGCGATCTGCCAATCACTGCTGCGCGCATCAAGGAGGCCCTCAATGGCTAACCGTCCGCTTCAACTGACCCTCAACGGTCAATCCGTCGGCCCGGTGGACATCCCTGATGACCTGCCGATGATCGATTACCTGCACGAATACAAGAACCTCACCGGTTCGCGCCTGGGCTGCGGCCAGGGCATCTGCCACGCCTGCGTGGTGATCGTCGACAACCCGGACGGCACCAGCGAAGAAGTGCGTACCTGCATCACCGGCGCGCATTACTTCGAGGGCAAGAAGGTTCGGACCATCGAAGGCCACGCCAAACGTGACGAGCAAGGCCAGGTCACCGAGCTGAACCCGATCCAGCAGCGTTTCGTCGATGAATTCGCCTTCCAGTGCAGCTATTGCGCGCCGGGCTTCGTCAACGCCGCGACCGTGCTGGTGGAAAAGCTGCAGCGCCAGCCAATCGTCAAAAGCAAACTGGAACAAGTCATCGAGGACAGCCTCGGTCATCACGTCTGCCGTTGCACCGGGTACGTGCGTTACTACAACGCCACCCGCAACGTGCTGACCGATCTCGGCCTGGTCAAGGAGGGTTAAGCATGAAGCAATTACTGACCCGCCTGACCCTGGCGGTCGGGCTGGCTGTGCCTGTGTTGGCGGTGCACGCGGATGATCAGGTCAAGCGCGGCGAATACCTCGCCCGCGCGGCCGACTGCATGGCATGCCACACGGCACCCGGCGGCGCGCCTTTTGCCGGAGGCCTGCCGATCGTGTCGCCGTTCGGCACGATCTACGGCACCAACATCACCCCGAGCAAAGAGCACGGCATCGGTTTGTACAACGACGACGAGTTTTTCGCTGCGCTGACTGAAGGCAAGCGTCGTGACGGCGCGAACCTCTATCCAGCGATGCCGTACACCTCGTATCACTTGATGCCGCGTGCGGATTCGGATGCGATTCACGCGTATCTGAAAACCATCGAGCCAATCGAGCGTGCAGCGCCGGTGACGAGTCTGAGCTTTCCGTTCAACGTGCGTCCGGGCTTGATCGGCTGGAACATGATGTACGGCAAAGCCTTGAAGCTGGAGCCTGCCGAAGGCAAAAGCGACGCCTGGAAACGCGGCCAGTACATGGTCGAAGTGCTCGGCCATTGTGGCGAGTGCCATACGCCGCGCGGCCTGCCGGGCGCGATGCAGTTGGACAAGCGCCTGACCGGCGGCATCCTCAATGGCTATCTGGCGCCGAGCCTGCTGGCAACGGATCTGGCGGCGCGCGGCTGGAATCATCAGGACCTGAGCACGTTCCTCAAGCACGGCATGAGCGCCCAGGGCACGATGTTCAACGAGATGTTCCCGGTGTTCCACAACAGCACCCAGGGCCTGAATGATCCGGATCTGGCGGCGATGGCGACTTTCCTGCTGGGCGACAAGCCTCCGGCGGCGAAAGAGCTGACCGAAGTTCCGGTGGAAAAACTCAGTGCCAGCGCTCAACGCGGCCGTCAGGAATACTTGAACGTCTGCGCCGGTTGTCACGCGGCCGGTGGCGAGGGTAAGCCGCACATTGCGGTGGCCATGCGCGGCAACACCACGCTGCGTCTGGAAGACCCGCGTAACCTGTTGCGAGTGGTCGAGGATGGCATCGGCGAACAGAAATTCGCCGGGTTCGAACACATGCAGCCGATGCCGGGTTTTGCCGACAAGCTCAGTGCTGAACAACTGACTGATCTGCTGAACTACCTGCGTCAGGGTTGGGGTGGTCAGTCGGCCGAACTGGCAGTCGGCGATGTGCAAAAGCTTCAGGCTGACGCCCCGTCCATCGAGCACAAGGCGCACTGATCATGCAGCATCTCGATCTGCAAGTGGTTCGGCGGGCATTGGAGTGGTCGACGGCGGGGCAGCGCATCTGGCTCTGCACCGTGCTGACCACCTATGGCTCGGCGCCGCGCGCGCCGGGTTCGCTGCTGGCGGTGAACGACGGCGGACAGTGGATCGGGTCGCTGTCCGGTGGTTGTGTCGAGGAAGACTTTCTCGAGCGCGTCGCCGAAGGTGCGTTTCTCGATGCGATCAATGTCGTGCGTTATGGCGAAGGTGACGATCCGCGTTCGCGGGTCAGCCTGCCGTGCGGCGGCATTCTCGATGTGCTGGTAGAGAAATTTGACGCCGGTTGCGATGTGCAGGCGCACCTGCGTGAACTCGAATCGGCGTTGCTGGGGCAGCGCCGGTTGATTCGCGAGGTCGATCTGGCCACTGGCGCGCGCAGCCTGTTTGCAGATCACGAGCAGGGTGCGCGGATCGAGCGTGAAATCGATCGGGTACGGATCCGCATCGGCGCCGCTCAGCGTTTGTTGCTGGCGGGATATTCCAGCGTGGCGCAGGCCTGTGCAGAGTTCGCGGTGGGTCTCGGCTTTGAAGTGATTCTCTGCGACCCGCGCGATGAGGTGCTGGAAGGCGTGGTGCTCAATGGCGTGGAGATCCGCCGGCAATTACCGTCGGTGTTTATCGCCGACGGCGGTTGCCACCGTGATACGGCGGTGGTGGCGTTGACCCACGATCCGCGCATCGACGATCTGGCGATGATGGAAGCAGTGCGCACGGAAGCGTTCTACATTGGCGTAATGGGCTCGCAGCAGACGTCGCAGAAGCGCTTCGAGCGTTTGCGTCGGATCGGTGGTCTGGGGGAGAGCGAGCTGGCGCGGATTCATGCGCCGATCGGCCTTAACCTGGGCAGCAAGACGCCGGCGGAAATTGCTTTGGCGGTGCTCGCGGATATCTTGCGGATTCGCAGCGGGATTGCGCGGGATCAGTTGTGATTGATGCTGGATGTAAAAAGGGCCGCTTTTCAGCGGCCCTTTTTTTCGCTCATCAGAAACCGAGCTTGTCGCGCAGTCCGTAGTACCACGCGCCGAGCGCGGCAAACGGTGTGCGCAGCAGTTGCCCGCCAGGGAACGGGTAGTGCGGCAGGTCGGCAAACGCATCGAAGCGCTCGGCTTGTCCGCGCAGTGCCTCGGCCAATACCTTGCCGGCCAGGTGCGTGTAGGTTACGCCGTGGCCGCTGCAGCCCTGGGAGTAATAGATGTTGTCGCCCAGGCGTCCGACCTGAGGCAGGCGCGACAGGGTCAGCAGGAAATTGCCGGTCCAGGCGTAGTCGATCTTCACGTCCTTGAGCTGCGGGAAGGCCTTGAGCATTTTCGGGCGGATGATCGCTTCGATGTTTGCCGGATCCCGCGCGCCATATACCACGCCGCCGCCGAAGATCAGGCGTTTGTCGCCGGTGAGGCGGTAGTAGTCGAGCAGGTAATTGCAGTCTTCGACGCAGTAGTCCTGCGGCAGCAGGGATTTCGCCAGCTCATCGCCCAGTGGCTCGGTGGTGATGACCTGTGTGCCGCATGGCATCGATTTGGCCGCCAGTTCCGGCACCAGATTGCCGAGGTAGGCGTTGCCGGCGACGATGATGAATTTGGCCCTGACCTTGCCCAGCGGTGTGTGCACGACCGGATTGGCGCCGCGTTCGATGCGCACGGCTGGTGACTGTTCATAGATGGTGCCGCCCAAGGATTCCACGGCGGCGGCTTCGCCCAGCGCAAGGTTAAGCGGGTGGATGTGACCGCCGCTCATGTCGAGCATGCCGCCGACGTATTGGTCGCAGGCGACCACTTCGCGGATGCGGCGTTGATCGAGCAGTTCCAGTTGGGTATGGCCGAAGCGCTCCCACAGGCGCTTCTGCGATTCCAGGTGACCCATCTGCCTGGCAGTAATGGCAGCGAATACACCGCCGTCTTTCAAGTCGCACTGAATGTTGTACTTGCTGACGCGCTCACGAATGATCCGGCCGCCCTCGAACGCCATCTGCCCGAGCAGTTGCGCCTGTTTCGGGCCGACGCTGCGTTCGATCACGTCGATGTCACGGCTGTAGCTGTTGACGATTTGCCCGCCATTGCGCCCCGAAGCGCCGAAGCCGACCTTGGCGGCTTCCAGCACGGTCACGCGAAAACCGTTCTCCAGCAGGAACAGGGCCGAGGAAAGTCCCGTATAACCAGCGCCGATCACACAGACATCCGTCTCCACATCATCCTGCAGGGCAGGGCGTGGTGGTACGGCGTTGGCCGACGCAGCGTAATAAGACTCTGGGTAAGGGGTGTTCGCCATCCTGCAGCCTCTGTTTAATATATTTTACGAGTGCAGCGATCCTACCCCAGTTGAAAAACCTCCGCCAGCCACCGGGAAATCTTCTTGCGCCGGGTCGAAATTAAATATTTTGCATATTCATAGGGTTAGGTGAAAAAAAGGTGTTGACACCCCTCCGGAATTCCGTAGAATGCCGCCTCACAGCAGGCACGTAGCTCAGTTGGTTAGAGCACCACCTTGACATGGTGGGGGTCGTTGGTTCGAGTCCAATCGCGCCTACCAAACAAAATCCGCTCTGCTGGGCGGTCTGGAAGGGCCCACCGAAAGGTGGGCCCTTTTTTGTTGTCTGCGATTTTCAGAACCTTTGCAAAATTTCGGTTTGGTCGACCGCAGCTACACTTCGGCACATTTGCAGAGGTGTATTCATGAGTCGCCAATTCAGGCGCGCCGGACCAGGCGAAATCGAAAGCCTGTTGAAGATTGATCCAGTCGCTGAAAAAGATACCTATCGTCGCGAGTACATCACGAGGGCCGTTAGGGCAGGGGAGTGCTGGGTTGTCTGCGAGGCGGACGATCCTGGCGTTCCCCTCGGCTACGGATGTCTGGATCGAAGCTTTTTTGGAGAGTGGTTCATACCTCTCGTGGTCGTCTCCAGTGCGAACAGGCGTTCCGGCGTGGGGCGGCAGATCGTGAGCGGTCTGGAGCAGCATGCCGGTGCAGAAAAGATCTTCACGTCGACCAATGCGTCCAATTCGCCGATGCGACAGCTGCTGACCAATCTTGGATATCAGCACAGCGGCATGGTGGAGAACCTTGATCCGGGGGATCCCGAGCTCATTTTTGTAAAATTCTTGAGCCGGGCGCGTATTGATCGTGATGGATTTTGATCCATTCGTCACCGACCGTCGCGAGCGACCTTTTAAATAGTGTGGATATTTAAGGGGTTACGGATTTTATTAACCATCCGGTTATCAAAAATACGTTGTTACATACTGGAAAAATCAGTAATATCCGCCCCGCGTTCACCACCACGGTTTATGCATTTTTAAATCCCAAGCTTCCATCAGCTGCTTGGGATTTTTTTTGCCCGCGATTTGCCTTTCCCGCACCTCCGCCCATTCTCTCCTCTCGCCCGCTTCTGTTTTACGGGAAGGGTGACAGGCAAGCCCACACTTTTTCGACTACTACTGTTTGGCTGATTTCAACTCTGCCGGACAGGAGTTCATCGATGCTGGTTCATTGGTTTCTTGCAGCGATTCATTTACTGGCGTTTGCCTTGGGCTTCTGGGCGGTGTTGACGCGTGGAACGGCCTTCAGCCGTCTGGCGTCCGGCTCCGGTGAGGTCGGGCGCGTATTGCTTGCCGACAATCTTTGGGGGCTTTCGGCGCTGGTCTTGCTCATCACCGGCGGCATGCGCGCCTTCGGAGGTTATGAGAAGGGAACCGACTACTACCTGCACCAGCCGCTGTTCCATCTGAAGATGACGCTGTTTGTGCTTATTCTGCTTCTGGAGCTCGTTCCGATGATCACCCTGATCAAGTGGCGCATGGCCAAGGCGCGCGGCGCTGCCCCTGATACAGGACGTGCGAAGGTATTCGCGCGGATCAGTCATGCCGAAGCGCTGCTGTTGATATTGATGGTCGTGGCGGCCACCGGGATGGCGCGTGGCGTTACATTCGGCTAGGCGGGCGAGATTCCCGGCCGCTATTCGGAAATGTCCGACAGCCAGCCCGTTGAATGACGGTTAGTATCGGTTGCGAGAAGGGTTGAGGCAGGAAGGGGCGTGGCACGCGCCGTCACCAAGGAGGTGGGGGAATGGCAATACGGCGCTTGAATCTTTAGCCAGTCATTGCGCGCAGGCAAACGAACTGGCTACTGACTGCGGTAGGGCTCAGGGCGTTTGTGGCTTGTCCGGAGCGGTCAGGCCAGCCTGGATGCGCTGGTAGATCTCTTCCCGGTGCACTGCAACGTTCTTCGGAGCATTGATGCCGATTCGAACTTGTTGGCCGCTGACGCCGAGAATGGTGATCGTGATGTCATCACCAATGTTTATGCTTTCACCGACTTTGCGGGTGAGTATCAGCATGGTCTTCTCCTTGATTGCTTTGTAGGGCACCTGATTCAGACAGTGCAGAGGTCGGTGGTACGTATAGATTAGTGCGAAGTCTTACAGTTTGGGTGCCTCTTTCTGACGCGCAGCAGCGGCATTAATTCCCAGCGCGTAACTATACAGGGGCCGTCGGCATCAATCTCGTAGTTTTATGCCGCAATTTGCGGGGCTCGGAAAGTATCCTCGAATGTTAAGATCGCCGCTTTGAAAATTCAGAGGGAAGCGTTGTGCGCAAATTGGTCTGGGTAGTCGCGGCACTGGCACTTGCAGGATGTGGCGAAGGCAAAAGTGTGGATGCGCAAAAGCCGAAACCGGCGGTGGTAACGGCACCTGCTGCGGTGGGCCCCCAGTGGGATCTCGAAGTGCGCGGTGAAACCCCTCAGGCCGTCAGCGACCTCAGCGGCTGGCTGATCGAGCATGGTTTTGTGGCCAGTGTCATCAAGGACGCCAGCGGCAAGACCCGGATCCTCCTCGGCCCTTTCAATTCGAAGGCTGACGCAGAGGCGCGTCAGGCGGATGTGAATGCGGCGCTGGTCAAGGCGAAGAAGCAGAACATCGAAACGCTGGTGATCGAGCGCACGGCGACACAATAAGGATCCATTCGGCGGAGCTGACTAAAGGGTGTCCCGCGTGATTCGTTTTTCAAGGAGTCACTGAAGTTACCCAGAAGGAGCTCCGCATGGCCTCCGCCAATCCTTACAAATTGTTCGACGTCGTTTTGCGTCACAAGCAGCAGTTGAGCCCGCATCTCATGCGGATCACGCTCGCAAGCCCCACGGTCACCGAGATGGCGACCTGGGCGCCGGATCAGCGAGTGAAGCTGTTTTTTCCTGCCGCAGACGGCTCACCCGCCAGGCTTTCTCAGGGCGAGGGGTGGTACGCCCGTTTCCGCTCGATGCTGATCGATCGTCGCCCGGCGATGCGCACCTACACCATCCGTCATTTGCGAGCTGAGTCAGGTGAAGTCGATATCGATTTTGTCCTGCATGGCGAAACCGGCCCCGCCTCCCGTTGGGCGTTGCGAGCGCAACCTGGCGAGTCGATGCAGATTCTGGCGCCCGACAGCCGATTCTCGGCAAAAGAGGCGGGGGGATTTGAATGGAAACCTCCGCAAACGCTCAAGCAACTTCTGCTGGTCGCCGACGCCACAGCGTTGCCGGCCGCCATGGGGATTCTGGAAGAGCTGGCGGCACTGGCTGAACCGCCGCAGACCCAGGCGTTTTTTGAAGTCGACAGTCGTGAAGACATGTTGGCGGTTCCTGACTGGCCCGGGCTTTCGGTGCAATGGCTGATCCGCGATCACGCAGCTGCCGGCACGTTGATGGTGGAAGCCGTGCGGCAGGCGACGTTGCCTGTCGATGCATCGCCGGTGGGGCAAGCGGTCGAACTGGCGGATGTCGACATCGAAGAAGAGATTCTGTGGGAGATCGCCGATGCGGCCAGCGAGGGGTTCTATGGCTGGATCGCCGGAGAGTCCGCTGCGGTCATGAGTCTGCGCAAATACCTGATCAAGGAGCGTGGCATCCCTCGCGAGTCGCTCAATCTGATGGGCTACTGGCGTTACAACAAGTCCGGCGGTTGAGCACAAAAAAAGGCCTTGAGTTTATCGCTCAAGGCCTTTTCTTTTGATCAGGCGATCAACCGCAGGCTTTCAGATTCACCGGGCCGACAAATTCGTTGCCGCGTCCCATTACGCACGCCACGCTCTGGTTGCGCTGACGTTCCCAGTCTTGCACCGGATAAGTCTTGTCCCAGGCTTCGTACAGTTGCCGATCCTGCTTCGACAAGCGCAAGCCGTATTGTTTGCTCATGTAAAAGTAGGTGCGGGCGATCATGCCGCGGATCGAAGGGCGGGGCATGACCTTCTTCGCCTTGAAGTCGACTTGAGTCAGGCAGGAGCCGTACTGACCCTTTTCGACCGGCAGCCAGCCGTAGCTGAAATTGCTGCGGTCGCCATTCACCTCGCCGATGCTCGGCACCAGGTTGTGAAGGTCGGCTTCGGCTTTCTGATAACTCGGGTCGTAGCGGGTGCAATTCTTGCGACCGCCTTCCTGCCAGCATTGACGCTGATGGCCGAACTGCCACGCGGGAACGATGTGCTCCCATTCGATGCGGGACGCCCGCTTGGCGTTCTTGCGTGGGACATAGCCGCACGCGGCCAGATCGACCTTGTTGCCGGTGTATTTGCACCCGCAATAGAACTCGGTGGATTGTGGTGCGTACAGCTTCCAGGCGACCTTCTTGGCCTCGGTGAATGTACGCGGTGCGCCGGCGTGCGCACCCAGGGAAATGAACAGCAACAGCACAGCAGCAAAACGCAGAATCATTGAATCAATCTTCCTTCGGCACAACCCAGAAAATCTGTACGCCGCCATCGTCGCGGTAGGCAAGGGTGACGTTGTCGTTCTCGTCGATCTCTTCCAGCAAGCGCTCCCAGTCATCCACCGGCTCGTCCGGAAGGCGGAAGATCAGTGCGGCTTTGGCTTTTTGTGCGGTGGGGGAGTTGATGATTTTTTGAACGCGCATGCCCATGCGTTCGTAAGCGTCAGGAGCATCAGGGGAGGTGGCCACGAGGTTATCCTTATTAAGCTGTACGTGCATACAGTATTTAACTGTAGGCATTTTCGCAACTGCTTAAAATTCAAGAAAATCCTCTGACAGCGGTTTTCCGGTTTTGATGTCACTCAGGTGAAATTTTTCTTTGGAGGAGGCGCAAGCTTCACCCTCCGTCAAATTGACGAAGGGTGAAGTCAGTGCCCGATCAGGAAAGGATCAGGCGAGGTCAAATCAGTATTCCCAGAACATCCGTTGCAGCTCTTTGCTGTCGTTGGTCTTGGTCAACGCGACCATGGCCAGGATGCGGGCTTTCTGTGGGTTGAGGTCGTGAGCAACCACCCAGTCGTATTTGTCGTCAGGCTGTTCGGCGTTGCGCAGGACGAAACCACCGGCATTGACGTGAGACGAGCGAATGATCTGCACGCCGTCCTTGCGCAGCGCTTGCAGGGTCGGAACCACGCGGGAGGAAACCGAACCGTTGCCGGTACCGGCATGGATGATCGCCTTGGCGCCGGACTGGGCGAGGGCCTTGTAGGCCGTGTCGCTGACATTGCCGTAGGAATAGGCGATTTCTACATCAGGAAGGCTCTTGATGTTTTTGATGTCGAACTCCGAATCCATGGTGTGGCGCTTGGCTGGCAGGCGGAACCAGTAGGATTTGCCTTCTACCACCATGCCGAGCGGGCCCCAGGCGCTTTTGAAGGCTTCGGTCTTGATGTTGATCATCTTGCTGACATCGCGACCCGACTGGATTTCATCGTTCAGGGTGACCAGTACGCCTTTGCCGCGAGCTTCTTTGCTGCTGGCGACGGCCACGGCGTTGTACAGGTTCAGCATGCCGTCTGCGGACATGGCGGTACCCGGACGCATGGAGCCGACGACGATGATCGGCTTGTCGGTTTTTTCCACCAGATTCAGGAAGTACGCGGTCTCTTCCAGGGTGTCGGTGCCGTGGGTGATGACGATGCCATCGACGTCTTTGCTGTCGGCCAGTTCGGAAACACGACGACCCAATTGCAGGAGGTTTTCGTTGGTGATGCTTTCCGAGGCGATTTGCATGACCTGTTCGCCGCGCACATTGGCCAGCGTGCTCAGTTCGGGAATGCCGGCGATCAATTGTTCGATGCCCACTTTCGCAGCCTGATAGGTCGCGCTGTTGGCTGCGCTTGCGCCCGCGCCGGCGATGGTGCCGCCGGTGGCCAAGACCACAACGTTGGCCAGTTTGGCCTGGGTTTCAGCTTCTTTTGCCTGGAGGGCGGTTGGCAGGAGCAGGAGGAGGGCCAAAGCGCCCGGAACGAAACTCTTCAAAGCAGATGTCATTATTTTTCTCTCTAGTAGTGAGACGGTGCTGATGCAGGTTCATCTAGATGCGCCCCGGGCCGATCTGAATGCCAGGGGTGCAGGAAGGGAGCAGGATCTGTACCAGTCGTACTGTGCTTGAGATAAATGTTTAACCTTATGATTTAAATCAAGATTTATTCGAAGATTGGCTCTGAGCTTCCCTCGCTCATCCGGGTTTCCGAACGTGGGATGTTTTCTCGTTCGGCTCACCGAAAAGGACTACGAGCCTCGTCCACAGACTGAACTGGCTGCTTTCCAGATATCTGCTAAAGAAAACGGCGCGCTGGCCGATGCGCCTTTATAGGGATCCAATTTTTCAGGAGTTCAAATGTCATTGACTATCGGTTTTTCAAATCCCGGTTCGGTCACGATCGGCGGCAAAACGGCTGCTACGATCAATGCAATGAGTGAAGCTGAAGCCGACGCGTCTGCCGAGGCACTGGGTACCGAGAAGGTTGAAACCAATCAGGTCAGAACCGGTGGTCCTGCCCAGGAAGCAAGCGCAAGCGAGGCTGAAGGCGGTGACAATCTGAGCGTCACTATCAAGACGCTGCTGAAACGGATGCAGGAACTGCAAAAGCAGCTTCAGGAGCAGCAACAGCAACTGGCTGCCGCGCAAGCTGCGAGTTACCCGACGCCCGAAGCCAAGTCGCAAGCGGTGATGTCCATCCAGGGGCAGATCGCTCAAACCAGCGGTGCACTGCTGGAAGTCTCGGCTGCACTGGTCAAGGAAATGTCGAAGGGTTCTTCTGCTGGTAACGTGGTCAACACCACGGCTTGAGCGCTCAAGGGGCGGATCGATGATTCGCCCTGCAACGCAATACCGATTTCTGATTGTTGACAAATGAAGGCGTGATTCGCATAGTTCGGTCTACGCAAACGTTTGCGCGGCCTTCGCGATAGATTGAATTGTCGTGGGGTGCAGCGAGCTTACGCCAGCGCAAGCGTTGCTCACAATAATCATAAGATCGGAGTGAACCCATGAAGCTGCCATTCGCTGGACGTCTTCTTGCTGTCGCCATACTGGCTGCCGCATCCGCCGCACTGCCTGTCTCTTCGGCCTTCGCCGAATCCCCTGAAAAACCAAAAGTCGCCCTGGTCATGAAATCCCTGGCCAACGAGTTCTTCCTGACCATGGAAGATGGCGCCAAGGCCTACCAGAAAGAACATTCCGCCGATTTCGACCTGATCTCCAACGGCATCAAGGACGAAACCGACACGGCGGGGCAGACACGCATCGTCGAGCAGATGATTCTGGCAAAGGTCAACGCACTGGTCATCGCACCGTCTGATTCCAAGGCGATGGTGCCAGTGATCAAGAAGGCCGTCGATGCCGGTATCACCGTGATCAACATCGATAACCAACTCGATCCGGCTGTGATCAAAAGCAAGAACATCAGCGTTCCGTTCGTAGGCCCGGACAACCGCAAAGGTGCGCGTCTGGTGGGTGAGTACCTGGCCAAGCAACTGAAGGCCGGTGACGAAGTCGGCATCATTGAAGGTGTCTCCACGACGACCAACGCCCAGCAGCGTACCGCTGGCTTCAAGGATGCGATGGAGGCTGCACAGATCAAGGTTGTCTCCCTGCAGTCCGGTGACTGGGAAATCGACAAGGGCAACAAGGTGGCCGCTTCGATTCTCAGCGAATACCCGGACGTCAAGGCGCTGCTGGCCGGCAACGACAGCATGGCCGTGGGCGCCGTTTCCGCCGTGCGCGCTGCCGGCAAGGCCGGTCAGGTGCAGGTTGTCGGTTACGACAACATCAATGCCATCAAACCCATGCTGAAGGACGGCCGCGTTCTGGCGACTGCTGACCAGTACGCCGCGAAGCAAGCGGTGTTTGGCATCGAGACCGCGCTGAAAATCATCAAGGGCGAGAAAGTCGACAGTGGTGCGAACGGTGTGATCGAAACGCCGGTCGAGCTGGTCACCAAATAAGTCCACTGGCGACACAATGGCGCTCGTCCGTCCGGGCGAGCGCATGGAGATTTTTATGTCAGTTTCCGCTCCGAACGCTGTCCTCTCGGTCAGCGGTATCGGCAAGACCTATGCGCAACCGGTTCTGACCGGCATCGACCTGACGTTGATGCGTGGTGAAGTGCTGGCGTTGACCGGAGAGAACGGTGCCGGCAAAAGCACCCTGTCGAAGATCATCGGCGGTCTGGTCACACCCACCACCGGCCAGATGCAATTCCAGGGCAAGGAGTATCGCCCCGGCAGTCGCACGCAGGCTGAAGAGCTGGGTGTGCGCATGGTCATGCAAGAGCTCAATCTGCTGCCGACGCTGTCGGTGGCCGAGAACCTGTTCCTCGACAATCTGCCGAGCAACGGTGGCTGGATCAGCCGCAAGCAGCTGCGCAAGGCCGCGATCGAAGCCATGGCTCAAGTCGGCCTCGATGCCATCGATCCGGACACACTGGTCGGCGAGCTGGGTATCGGTCACCAGCAAATGGTCGAAATCGCTCGCAACCTGATCGGCGATTGTCACGTGCTGATTCTCGACGAGCCGACCGCAATGCTGACCGCGCGCGAAGTCGAGATGTTGTTCGAGCAGATCACCCGGTTGCAGGCGCGTGGCGTCTCGATCATCTACATCTCCCATCGCCTCGAAGAGCTCGCCCGGGTCGCACAGCGCATTGCCGTGCTGCGTGACGGTAACCTCGTTTGCGTCGAGCCGATGGCCAATTACAACAGCGAGCAACTGGTCACCCTGATGGTCGGTCGCGAGCTGGGCGAGCATATCGATCTGGGGGCTCGCCATATCGGCGCGCCGGCCCTGACGGTCAAAGGCCTGACCCGCTCCGACAAGGTTCGCGACGTGTCCTTTGAGGTTTGCGCCGGTGAGATTTTTGGCATTTCGGGGCTGATCGGGGCAGGGCGCACCGAGCTTTTGCGGCTGATCTTCGGCGCCGACGTCGCGGACAGCGGCACGGTGGCACTCGGTTCTCCGGCCCAGGTGGTGAGCATTCGCTCGCCAGTCGACGCCGTGCGCAATGGCATCGCCTTGATCACCGAAGATCGCAAGGGCGAAGGCCTGCTGTTGAGTCAATCGATCAGCGCCAACATTGCTTTGGGCAACATGCCGGAGATTTCCAGCGGCGGGTTCGTCAACAACGGCGATGAAACGAAGCTCGCGCAACGCCAGATCGACGCCATGCGCATCCGCAGTTCCAGCCCGACGCAACTGGTGTCCGAGCTGTCCGGCGGTAATCAGCAAAAGGTGGTGATCGGTCGCTGGCTCGAGCGCGACTGTTCGGTGCTGCTGTTTGATGAGCCGACTCGTGGTATCGATGTCGGCGCCAAGTTCGATATTTATGCCTTGCTCGGCGAACTGACCCGTCAGGGCAAAGCGCTGGTCGTGGTGTCCAGCGATTTGCGCGAACTGATGCTGATCTGCGACCGCATCGGTGTGTTGTCGGCGGGGCGCCTGATCGACACCTTTGAGCGCGACAGCTGGACCCAGGATGACTTGCTTGCCGCCGCGTTCGCCGGCTACCAGAAACGTGATGCGTTGCTCAACGAAGCAGCGCCTAGGGATCTCCCATGAAAACTGCATCTTCCGCCGGCAAATCCAGTGGCAATTTCTACGGCCTCGGCACTTATCTGGGCTTGGCTGGCGCGTTGCTGGCAATGATTGCGCTGTTCTCGGTCATGAGCAGCCATTTCCTGTCGTACAACACCTTCAGCACCCTGGCCAACCAGATTCCCGACCTGATGGTTCTGGCGGTGGGCATGACGTTCGTCCTGATCATCGGCGGGATCGACCTGTCGGTAGGCTCGGTACTGGCACTCGCGGCCTCCACGGTCAGCGTGGCGATTCTTGGCTGGGGCTGGAGCGTATTGCCGGCTGCCTTGTTGGGCATGGCCGTTGCGGCGTTGGCCGGCACGGTTACCGGCTCGATTACCGTGGCGTGGCGAATTCCGTCGTTCATCGTGTCGCTCGGTGTGCTGGAGATGGCCCGTGGTCTGGCCTATCAGATGACCGGTTCGCGCACGGCCTACATCGGTGATTCCTTCGCCTGGCTGTCGAACCCGATCGCCTTCGGTATTTCGCCATCGTTCATCATCGCCTTGCTGGTCATCTTCATTGCCCAGGCCGTTCTGACCCGTACCGTGTTCGGTCGCTACCTGATCGGTATTGGTACCAACGAAGAAGCGGTGCGGCTGGCGGGGATCAATCCAAAGCCCTACAAGATCCTGGTGTTCAGCCTGATGGGCCTGCTCGCCGGCATTGCGGCGCTGTTCCAGATTTCCCGACTGGAAGCGGCCGATCCGAATGCGGGTTCCGGCCTTGAACTGCAAGTCATCGCTGCGGTGGTGATCGGCGGTACCAGCCTGATGGGTGGGCGTGGTTCGGTGATCAGCACCTTTTTCGGCGTGTTGATCATCTCCGTGCTGGCGGCCGGTCTGGCGCAGATTGGCGCGACCGAGCCGACCAAGCGCATCATCACCGGTGCGGTGATCGTGATCGCCGTGGTGCTCGACACCTATCGCAGTCAACGCGCAAGCCGACGGGGCTGATAAATGGCAACGATCAAGGATGTGGCGGCACTTGCAGGAATTTCCTACACGACCGTGTCCCACGTAGTAAACAAGACCCGACCAGTGAGCGAAGAAGTGCGGCTCAAGGTCGAGGCGGCAATCAAGAGTCTCGACTATGTGCCGAGCGCGGTGGCCCGTTCGCTGAAAGCGAAAACCACCGCCACCATTGGTTTGCTGGTGCCCAACAGCCTCAACCCGTACTTCGCCGAACTGGCGCGCGGGATCGAGGATTATTGCGAGCGTAACGGCTACTGCGTGATTCTCTGCAACTCCGACGACAACCCGGACAAGCAACGCAGCTACCTGCGGGTCCTGCTGGAAAAGCGCATCGACGGCTTGATCGTCGCCTCGGCGGGTGGCGACAGCGGTCTGGCGCAAGGACTGGCGGGCGTGAAGACGCCGATGGTGATGGTCGACCGTGGACTCGAAGGCGTGGACGCCGACCTGGTGCGCATCGACCACGAATATGGCGCGTACCTCGCGACGCGGCATCTGCTTGAGCTCGGTCATCGCGATATCGCCACGATCGGTGGTCCGGCCAGCACCAGTGTCGCGCAAATGCGTCAGGCCGGTTTTGCTCGAGCGCTGAAAGAGGCCGGTGTTGAAGTATCTCCGTCGCGCATGCTGGAAAGCGACTTCACCAGCACCGGCGGTTACAACGCGGCTTCGGTCCTACTTGAGCGCAACCCGCCGAGCGCGATCTTTGCCGGTAACGACATGATTGGCATAGGTGTGTTGCGGGCCGCTGCGGAACGTAACGTGCGCGTGCCCGCCGAGCTGTCGGTGATCGGCTTCGACGATATCCAGATGAGTCGCTATGTGTATCCAGCGTTGACGACCGTGGGCCAGTCGATCCTTCAGTTGGGGGAAATGGCGGCGGAAGTCTTGTTGCGAAGAATTGCCACCCCGGCTCTGGCGACGGATCAGCGGATCGTGACCCCGAGTATTGTCCTGCGCGAATCGACTGCACCGCTGTCCGGCGTGTTCACCGAATACCGCTGAAACAAATTGAAGAGTAGTGATGTATGTCCGCAAATGTAGTGGTAATAGGCAGCCTGAACATGGACCTGGTCACCCGGGCGCCGCGCTTGCCCCGGGGTGGTGAGACGCTGATCGGCCATTCCTTCACGACCGTGTCCGGTGGCAAGGGCGCCAATCAGGCAGTAGCCGCTGCGCGATTGGGTGCGCAAGTGTCGATGGTCGGCTGTGTCGGCAACGATGACTATGGCGTGCAATTGCGCGACGCGTTGCTGGCCGAGCAGATCGATTGTCAGGCGGTCAGCGTGGTGGATGATTCCAGTGGCGTGGCGCTGATCGTGGTCGATGACAACAGTCAGAACGCGATTGTCATCGTGGCCGGTGCCAATGGCTCGATGACCCCGGCGGTCATCGACCGGTTCGACGCTGTGCTGCAAGCGGCCGACGTGATCATCTGCCAATTGGAAATCCCCGACGCCACGGTAGGCCATGCACTCAAGCGCGGACGTGAACTGGGCAAAACTGTCATCCTCAACCCGGCGCCCGCCAGTCGACCGCTGCCGGCGGATTGGTTTGCCGCCATCGATTACCTGATTCCCAACGAGAGCGAGGCCGCCGCCCTCAGCGGTTTGCCGGTGGACTCGTTGGCGACTGCTGAAAAAGCTGCGGCGCACCTGATTTCACTGGGCGCCGGAAAGGTCATCATCACGCTGGGGGCTCAAGGCTCATTGTTCGCCAACGGCACGGGTTACCAGCATTTTCCTGCACCCAAAGTGAAGGCTGTCGATACCACTGCCGCCGGGGATACCTTTGTCGGCGGATTTGCGGCGGCGCTGGCGGCTGGCAAAACCGAGGACGAGGCCATTCGTTTCGGGCAGGTCGCTGCGGCCCTGTCGGTTACCCGGGCAGGTGCCCAGCCCTCCATTCCCACTACCTCCGACGTACAGGCCTTCAAACCCGCATGAAAAAGACTCCTTTGCTCAATGTCGCCCTGTCGCGGCTGATTGCTTCCCTTGGGCATGGCGACATGGTCGTGATCGGCGACGCCGGCCTGCCGGTGCCACCGGGTGTCGAGTTGATCGACCTCGCGTTGACGCACGGCGTTCCGGATTTCGTCAGCACCCTGAAAGTCGTGCTTAGCGAGATGCAGGTGGAAAGCCACGCACTGGCCAAGGAGATTTTCGACAAGCAACCGACCGCGCTGTCCACGCTGGACGAGCTGAATGACGAAGGCTCGCTAGGGCGGCGTGACCTGCTCAGTCACGAGCAATTCAAAGTACTCAGCCGACAGGCACGAGCGATTGTTCGTACGGGCGAATGCCAGCCGTACTGCAACATCGTGCTGGTGTCTGGAGTTACGTTCTAAACAGGGTTCGCCCCTTTTGATTTCATCTGCACAAGGAATGCGCCATGCACCGCTATGCTCAAAAAATGCATCAACTGATTCGGAGTCTGCTTCTTTTGTCCGTGATAACCGCGACCGGCGCCCAGGCGGCGGAAAAGATCGACCTGATCATCGACACCGATCCGGGCGCCGACGACGTGGTCGCCCTGTTGTTTGCCCTGGCTTCCCCGGAGGAACTAAACATTCGCGCGTTGACCACCGTGGCCGGCAACGTGCGTCTGGACAAGACTTCGCGCAATGCGCGGTTGGCCCGTGAGTGGGCAGGGCGGGAAGAGATTCCGGTGTACGCCGGCGCGCCGAAACCGCTGATGCGCACGCCGATCTACGCCGAAAACATCCATGGCAAGGAAGGCCTGTCGGGTGTCACCGTGCATGAGCCGAAGAAAGGCCTGGCTGAAGGCAATGCGGTCAACTACCTGATCGACACCCTGAAAAAAGCCAAGCCGCACAGCATCACCATCGCGATGCTCGGCCCGCAGACCAACCTCGCCCTGGCGCTGATTCAGGAGCCGGAGATCGTTCAGGGGATCAAGGAAGTGGTGATCATGGGTGGCGCCCACTTCAATGGCGGCAACATTACGCCAGTGGCCGAGTTCAACCTGTACGCCGACCCGCAAGCAGCGGAAGTGGTGCTAAAAAGTGGTGTGAAACTGACTTACCTGCCGCTGGACGTGACCCACAAGATCCTGACCAGTGATGCGCGCCTGAAGCAGATCGCGGCGCTGAACAACAATGCGAGCAAGATTGTCGGCGACATCCTCAACGAGTACATCAAAGGCGATATGGAGCACTACGGCATTCCGGGTGGCCCGGTGCATGACGCCACCGTCGTGGCTTATCTGCTCAAGCCTGAGCTGTTCACTGGCCGGTCGGTAAATGTGGTGGTCGACAGCCGCGAAGGCCCGACCTTCGGCCAGACCATTGTCGACTGGTATGACGGCCTCAAGGCGCCGAAGAACGCCTTCTGGGTGGAGAACGGCGATGCCCAGGGCTTCTTCGATCTGCTGACCGAACGTCTCAAACGTCTGAAGTAAGCCATATGCCCGCAGGTGCCAGCTTGCGGGCTTTTACTCCCTCTCGGTGTCCGATGTCCCTTTGAAGTCATCGGAATACTTCTCGAACAGCTGGGCGATGAACGATTGCGCGCCCTGTGTTCCCAGCGTCTTCACCAGCAAGTCAATGCTGATCAATGCCAATTCCTCCGGACTGCCCGGACTGTAAGAACTGTGCCCTTGTGGCCAGGTGGCCTTGATGTCGGCGGTAATGCTTACGGTGGTCATGGCAAGGCTCGGTCGCGGGATCGGAGTTTTGAGTTAACCACTTTGCCGAGCGTTTGGCACTGCGACTTAGGCATGAGCGCAGGGCTATGCGACACTTGGTCGTTTCCGCAAAAAACAAGGATTGCGCTGTGCAGATCGATTTGAATAGTCCCGACGGCCTGACCCTTGATGCTGTCCGCCGGATGCTGGCGTCGGCCAGTGATGACGAACACACCCAACTGCGCGTGACCAAGGGCGGGATTGCCTATATCTCTTCGGGTGTCACTGGCGGTCAGGACATCGATGGCCTGCTGTTTCGTCTGGAGACCTGGGCAAAAGGCTCGGGGTACGTGGGAAATGTCGCGGCCAGCGATGAAGTCTGGGTCATGCAGATTTTCAATGCGCTCAAAGACAACTGGCCGAATCCGCCCTACGACTACATTGATGTGTACTGAGCGTCATTAATATTCAGTGACGTTTTACGGGGTGATGCTTCAGGTGTTGCTCAGGCACACTCGGCGTTTTTCCGATCGTGGGGCAGGGTGATAGCACTCACCGTGAAACCAAACGCCGTATTGGCGGTCGCACGATCTCTGCTCAAAATTGAAATAAGGAGGCTTCAATGCCTTGGAAGTTCGCGTCACTGGGTGCACTGATGGCCGTTGCTCTGTTGGCTGGTTGCTCTACGACCTCCAGCGAGTCGCAGAAGGAACCCGTGGCGACTGAGGCCGGACATGGTCGTTGTGAAGCGTCGGCAGCGGAGTTCGCTCTGGGCAAGAAAGCTTCGCCGGAGCTGTTGGAGCAAGCACGCAAGAAAGCCGGTGCGCAGAACGCCCGATTCCTCAAGCCGAATGACATGATTACTTTGGAGTACCGCTCCGATCGCCTCAACCTGAATACCGATCAGAACCTGGTGGTTACCCGCGTCAACTGCGGCTGAGCCTTTCGGACTTTTGTTTCACCCATAAAAAACCCCGTCACATGGACGGGGTTTTTTTAGTGCGCCGAGAAATTACTCTGGGCGAACTTGTGCAGCTTGCATACCCTTTTGGCCTTTCTCAGCCACGAAGGAAACGGTTTGGCCTTCTTTCAGGCTTTTGAAACCGTCAGTTTCGATAGCTTTGAAGTGTACGAACAGGTCGTCACCGCCACCTTGAGGAGTGATGAAGCCGAAGCCTTTTTCATCGTTGAACCATTTAACGGTGCCGGTTTGGCGATTAGACATGGTGTATCTCCAAGAAACATATATTTTCAGTAGTACTGTGCTGCTCAGGCCAACTGGGCACACCGGGGTATCATAGTCGAAATGTTCGCTTTGGTAGCCCCCCGGACGTGCTGTTTGCCAATCAGTCGTGTTTTCTTTACTGCCTGTTTCGGCTGGAGGCCCCGGTTTATAAGGCCTCGAGCGAAAAATAAAGACAACAAAAAAACCTGTAAAACCTGCATAAATCGTACGAAAAGGCCTGATTCAGATGCTTTTAGCAGTGCTGGGGGCACTGAAAAGGCCTGTTTCATCATTTTTTCGCCGGGGTATTGGCCTTACATTTGGCAATTTGCCCCAAGGCTTTCTGTTGCAGTTCAGGCGTGGCCTTGTTGTCCATCAATGCCTGAATGTCGCTGGCCGGGTAGGACTTGATGGCATCGGCACCGCACGCGCAGTGGGATTTTGCGGCAGCGGCACCGATTTGCGGAGTGGCCGCCTGGGTGCACTGAGCCATGTATTTCTCACGCTCGCCCTTTGGCCAGTCAGCGTGGGCGCTCAGCGGCAGCAGCAAAACGAGGGGGGCGACTGCAGCAAGCAGGGTATTAAGACGCATGCGAGGATGCTCCTTGTGGGTCAATGTCTTGTTATCTGAGGGCTCAAAGGCCGATCAAGTTCAGCACTCTGGCATAAAACAGACGATTTGCCTCTCGGTAAAAACCAGAGTGCATCGGTGACCGTTCATCTGTGCTAGCATGCCTGGCTCGGGCGTTCGCAGGCTCCGGATGACCTTCAGTCCCGGTAGCGGCAGTGCACGAATTTTCTGATTTGAATCCCAGTCACTCTGGTTCGGTTTTCCGGTTGGCCGCAAGGCTCCTGCCGCTGTAAGGCAGGCGTTCGTCATTGAATGGCCTGGATCGGATCTTGTACTGGCTCATCCCAACCCACGTGACCTTTGGTAGGGGTCACCACTAGGAGAGGAGGCGCCATGCCAACTATTACTCTTCCCGACGGCAGTCAACGTTCATTCGACCACCCGGTTTCCGTAGCCGAGGTCGCCGCATCCATTGGTGCAGGTCTGGCCAAGGCCACCGTGGCCGGCAAGGTCAACGGCAAGCTGGTCGACGCCTGCGACATCATCGACAGCGACGCGACGCTGCAAATCATCACGCCAAAGGATGAAGAGGGGCTGGAGATCATTCGCCACTCTTGCGCCCACCTGGTCGGCCATGCGGTCAAGCAGCTGTATCCGACTGCCAAAATGGTCATTGGGCCGGTTATCGACGAAGGCTTCTATTACGACATCGCCTTCGAACGTCCTTTTACGCCGGACGACATGGCGGCCATCGAACAGCGCATGCAACAGCTGATCGATACAGAATATGACGTCATCAAGAAAGTCACTCCGCGTGCCGAAGTGATCGAAGTGTTCAAGGCCCGTGGCGAAGACTACAAGCTGCGTCTGGTCGAAGACATGCCGAACGAGCAGGCCATGGGCCTGTACTATCACGAAGAATACGTCGACATGTGCCGCGGTCCGCACGTGCCGAACACCCGCTTCCTGAAATCTTTCAAGCTGACCAAACTGTCCGGCGCCTACTGGCGCGGTGATGCCAAGAACGAGCAATTGCAGCGCGTTTACGGCACTGCCTGGGCAGACAAGAAGCAACTGGCTGCTTACATCCAGCGTATCGAAGAAGCTGAAAAGCGCGATCACCGTAAGATCGGCAAGCGCCTGGGCCTGTTCCATACCCAGGAAGAAGCGCCGGGCATGGTGTTCTGGCACCCGAATGGCTGGACGTTGTACCAGGTACTTGAGCAGTACATGCGCAAGGTGCAGCGTGACAACGGCTATCTCGAGATCAAGACGCCGCAAGTCGTTGACCGCAGCCTCTGGGAGAAATCCGGGCACTGGGCCAACTACGCCGACAATATGTTCACCACCGAGTCGGAAAGCCGCGACTACGCCATCAAGCCGATGAACTGCCCTTGCCACGTGCAAGTGTTCAACCAGGGCCTGAAGAGCTACCGTGAGCTGCCGATGCGTCTGGCCGAGTTCGGTGCCTGCCACCGTAACGAGCCGTCGGGTGCGTTGCACGGCATCATGCGTGTGCGCGCGTTCACTCAGGACGACGCCCACATCTTCTGTACCGAAGAGCAGATGCAGGCTGAATCCGCTGCGTTCATCAAGCTGACCATGGATGTTTACCGCGACTTCGGCTTTACCGATGTCGAGATGAAACTGTCCACTCGTCCGGAAAAGCGCGTCGGTTCCGACGAGCTGTGGGATCGCGCCGAAGCAGCCCTGGCTGCAGCCCTTGATAGCGCTGGCCTGCCGTACGATCTGCAGCCGGGTGAGGGTGCGTTCTACGGTCCGAAGATTGAATTCTCGCTGAAAGATTGCCTCGGCCGTGTGTGGCAGTGTGGTACCTTGCAGCTCGATTTCAACCTGCCTGTGCGTCTGGGAGCCGAATACGTCTCCGAAGACAACAGCCGCAAGCATCCGGTGATGTTGCACCGTGCGATCCTCGGTTCGTTCGAGCGTTTCGTCGGGATTCTGATCGAGCACTACGAAGGTGCATTCCCTGCGTGGCTGGCGCCAACCCAGGCAGTGATCATGAATATCACTGATAAACAGGCAGATTTCGTCGCTCAGGTCGAAAAAACTCTCAACGAAAGCGGGTTTCGTGCCAAGTCCGACTTGAGAAATGAAAAGATCGGCTTTAAAATCCGCGAGCATACTTTGCTCAAGGTTCCATATCTCTTGGTTATTGGGGATAAGGAAGTCGAGATGCAGACTGTCGCTGTGCGTACTCGTGAAGGTGCTGACCTGGGCTCGATGCCCGTCGCCCAGTTCGCTGAGTTTCTCGCGCAAGCGGTTTCCCGGCGTGGTCGCCCAGATTCGGAGTAATTATTATTAAGCGTGAAATGAGACAAGATAAACGAGCTGCACCGAAAGCCCCGATCAACGAGAATATCTCGGCACGCGAGGTTCGGTTAATTGGCGCTGATGGCGAGCAGATTGGCATCGTCTCGATTGATGAAGCGCTTCGTATTGCTGAAGAAGCAAAGCTTGATCTGGTAGAAATCTCTGCCGACGCAGTCCCACCGGTTTGCCGGGTGATGGACTACGGCAAATCGATCTTCGAAAAGAAGAAGCAGATTGCTGCGGCGAAGAAGAACCAGAAGCAGATTCAGGTAAAAGAAATCAAGTTTCGTCCAGGGACGGAGGAAGGGGATTACCAGGTAAAACTGCGCAACCTGGTACGTTTCCTGAGTGACGGGGACAGGGCCAAGGTATCCTTGCGATTCCGCGGCCGTGAGATGGCCCACCAGGAGCTGGGGATGGAACTCCTCAAGCGGGTTGAAGCTGACCTGCTCGAGTACGGTTCGGTCGAACAGCATCCTAAGATGGAAGGACGCCAGCTGATCATGGTCATCGCCCCGAAAAAGAAGAAGTAATCAACAGGGCACGGCAGGCCTTCTGATTATGTTTATCAACTGAATGCGGAGTATCCGAACATGCCAAAGATGAAAACCAAAAGTGGTGCTGCTAAGCGGTTTCTGAAAACTGCTAACGGTATCAAGCACAAGCACGCTTTCAAGAGCCACATCCTGACCAAAATGTCGACCAAGCGTAAGCGTCAACTGCGCGGTAGCAGCTTGCTGCATCCGTCTGACGTGGCAAAAGTCGAGCGCATGCTGCGCCTTCGTTAATTTTTGGATCAAGAATAGAGGAAGTAACTCATGGCTCGTGTAAAGCGTGGCGTCATTGCCCGTAAACGTCACAAAAAAATTCTGAAACTTGCTAAAGGCTACTACGGCGCACGCTCCCGCGTATTCCGTGTTGCCAAGCAAGCGGTAATCAAGGCAGGCCAATACGCCTACCGTGACCGTCGTCAGAAAAAACGTCAGTTCCGCGCTCTGTGGATCGCTCGTATCAACGCTGGTGCTCGTGTTAACGGTCTGTCCTACAGCCGTTTCATCGCTGGCCTGAAAAAAGCGTCCATCGAGATCGACCGTAAGGTTCTGGCTGATCTGGCAGTGAACGAAAAAGCGGTGTTTGCTGCGATTGTCGAGAAAGCTAAAGCCACCTTGGCTTAAGTACCCCCGACAATCACCCGGCCCCACCTCCGTGGGGCCAGGTGGTAAACGTCTTAAATAGGGGAAGAGCCTTCAAGCTCTTCCCCTATTTTGTATCTGGAGTCTGTACATGGAAAACCTGGATGCGCTGGTCTCTCAAGCACTAGAGGCTGTGCAAAGCGCTGAAGATATCAATGCCCTGGAGCAAATCCGGGTTCAATACCTTGGCAAAAAGGGTGAATTGACTCAGGTGATGAAGACCCTGGGGAATTTGCCGGCAGAAGAGCGTCCGCAGGTCGGCGCCCTGATCAACGTTGCCAAGGAGCGTGTCACAGGCGTTCTCAATGCGCGCATGGCTCTGTTTGAGGAAGCCGAACTGGCTGCCAAACTGTCTGCCGAATCCATTGACGTGACCCTGCCGGGCCGTGGTCAGACCTCCGGTGGTCTGCATCCGGTAACCCGGACTCTGGAACGTATCGAACAGTTCTTCACCCATATTGGCTACGGCATTGCCGAAGGCCCTGAGGTCGAAGACGACTATCACAACTTCGAGGCGCTCAACATCCCAGGCCACCACCCGGCCCGGTCGATGCATGACACCTTCTATTTCAACGCCAACATGTTGCTGCGCACCCATACCTCGCCGGTACAGGTCCGCACCATGGAATCGAAAAAGCCGCCGATCCGCATCGTCTGCCCAGGCCGTGTGTACCGCAGCGACTCCGATATCACCCATTCGCCAATGTTCCACCAGGTCGAAGGCCTGCTGGTCGATCGCGATATCAACTTCGCCGACCTCAAAGGCACGATCGAAGAGTTTCTGCGGGTGTTCTTCGAAAAAGAACTGGCCGTGCGTTTCCGTCCTTCGTACTTCCCGTTCACCGAACCTTCCGCCGAAGTCGACATGGAATGCGTGATGTGCAGCGGTAAAGGCTGCCGCGTCTGCAAACAGACTGGCTGGCTGGAAGTGATGGGCTGCGGCATGGTTCACCCGAACGTGTTGCGCATGTCCGGGATCGATCCGGAAGAGTTCTCGGGCTTTGCCTTCGGCATGGGCGTTGAGCGTCTGGCCATGCTGCGTTACGGCGTGAACGACTTGCGTCTGTTCTTCGACAACGACTTGCGGTTCCTCGCGCAATTTCGCTAGTCGTAACGAATTCTTAGGAGAGCAGGATGAAATTCAGTGAACAATGGCTGCGTGGCTGGGTCAGCCCGCAGGTAGATCGCGACGCGCTGGTTGCACGTCTGTCGATGGCCGGTCTTGAGGTCGATAGCGTTACGCCGGCCGCCGGTGTTTTCAGTGGCGTGGTCGTGGGTGAGGTGCTGAGCACCGAGCAGCACCCCGATGCCGACAAATTGCGCGTGTGCCAGGTCAGCAACGGCGCGGAAACTTTCCAGGTCGTGTGCGGTGCGCCAAACGTGCGTCCGGGCCTGAAGATTCCGTTCGCGATGATCGGTGCCGAGCTGCCGGGCGACTTCAAGATCAAGAAGGCCAAGCTGCGCGGTGTCGAGTCCAACGGCATGCTGTGCTCGCAATCCGAGTTGCAGGTCGGTGAAGGCAATGACGGTCTGATGGAGCTGCCGGCCGATGCGCCGGTAGGTGAAGATTTCCGTGTTTATCTGGACCTGGAAGACGCCAGCATCGAAGTCGATCTGACTCCGAACCGCGGCGACTGCCTGTCTCTGGCCGGTCTGGCCCGTGAAGTCGGCGCGCTGTACGACGCTCCGGTCACTCGCCCGGTGGTGATGACCGTTCCGGCGGTGCACGATGAAGTGCGCTCGGTAGAAGTCCTGGCACCTGCTGCCTGCCCGCGTTACCTGGGCCGTGTCATACGTAACGTTGACCTGTCCAGGCCGACGCCGCTGTGGATGGTTGAGCGTCTGCGTCGCGCCGAAGTCCGCAGCATCGACGCCGCCGTCGACATCACTAACTACGTGATGCTTGAGCTGGGCCAGCCGCTGCACGCTTTCGATCTCGCCGAAATCAATGGCGGCATCCGTGTGCGCATGGCGGAAGAGGGCGAGAAGCTCGTGCTGCTCGACGGTCAGGAAGTCAGCCTGCGTAGCGATACGCTGGTGATCGCCGACCACACTCGCGCTCTGGCCATTGCCGGCGTGATGGGTGGCGAGCACAGTGGCGTGTCCGCGACCACTCGCGACGTATTCCTTGAAAGTGCGTTCTTCGATCAGATCGCGGTGGCGGGCAAGGCTCGTTCATACGGTCTTCACACCGACGCTTCGCACCGCTACGAGCGTGGCGTGGACTGGCAACTGGCCCGTGAAGCCATGGAGCGCGCCACTGGCCTGCTGCTGGAAATCACCGGCGGCGAAGCCGGCCCGATCATCGAGACCGTTAGCGAGCCGCATCTGCCGTCGATCGCGCCGATCACCCTGCGTGCTCAGCGCATTACCCAGATGCTGGGCATGGAAATGGATTCGGCCGAAGTCGAGCGTCTGCTCAACGCTTTGGGTCTGAAAGTTTCCGCCGACGGAGCAGGACAGTGGCGCGTAGAAGTGCCGAGCCATCGCTTCGATATCAGCCTGGAAGTCGATCTGATCGAAGAGCTGGCACGTCTGTACGGTTACAACCGCTTGCCGGTTCGTTACCCGCAAGCTCGTCTGGCGCCACAGGCCAAGGCCGAAGCGCGCAGCGATCTGCCGGAACTGCGTCGTCTGCTGGTTGCTCGTGGTTACCAGGAAGCGATCACTTACAGTTTCATCGATCCGAAGCAGTTCGAGCTGTTCAACCCGGGCGTGGAGCCGCTGCTGTTGGCGAACCCTATCTCCAATGACATGGCCGCCATGCGTTCGTCGCTGTGGCCGGGTCTGGTCAAGGCGTTGCAGCACAACCTCAACCGTCAGCAGGATCGTGTTCGTCTGTTCGAGAGCGGTCTGCGCTTTGTCGGTCAGCTGGAAGGTCTGAAGCAAGAGCCGATGATCGCCGGTGTGGTATGCGGCAGCCGTCTGCCGGAAGGCTGGGCGCAAGGTCGCGATACCGTGGACTTCTTCGACGTCAAGGCTGACGTAGAAGCGGTGCTGGGCTTTGCCGGTGCGCTGGATCAGTTCACTTTTGCACCGGGCAAACACCCTGCACTGCATCCGGGTCAGACCGCGCGCATCGAACGGGAAGGGCGTGAAGTCGGCTTTATCGGCGCGATTCACCCTGAGCTGTCGAAATCCCTGGGTCTCGACCGTCCGGTCTTCGTCTTTGAGCTGATCCTGGCTGAAGTCGCTCTGGGTAAAATGCCGAAATTCCACGAGTTGTCGCGCTTTCCTGAAGTGCGTCGTGACCTGGCATTGATTGCGCACAGAGACGTTGCAGCCTCGGCTGTACTGGACGTAATCCGTGAAAATGCAGGCGAATGGCTGACAGACCTCAGGCTATTTGACGTGTATCAGGGTAAAGGCATTGATCCTGATAGAAAAAGCCTTGCAGTCGGCTTGACCTGGCAGCATCCATCGCGCACTCTTAATGACGATGAGGTGAATTCGACGACGCAAAATATCCTCACCTCGCTCGAACAAAGGTTGAACGCCACGTTAAGGAAGTGACGTATGGGGGCTTTGACGAAAGCTGAGATGGCGGAACGTCTGTATGAAGAGCTGGGCCTGAACAAGCGGGAAGCCAAGGAATTGGTTGAACTGTTTTTCGAGGAAATCAGGCACGCTCTTGAAGACAACGAGCAGGTCAAATTGTCGGGTTTCGGCAATTTCGACCTTCGGGACAAACGCCAGCGGCCTGGCCGCAACCCGAAAACGGGGGAAGAAATCCCGATCACGGCTCGCCGTGTGGTCACCTTTCGTCCAGGGCAGAAGTTGAAGGCCCGAGTTGAGGCTTATGCTGGAACCAAGTCATAACGACGAACTACCCGTTATCCCGGGCAAACGCTACTTCACCATTGGTGAAGTCAGCGAGCTGTGTGCGGTAAAACCACACGTGCTGCGCTACTGGGAGCAGGAGTTTCCTCAACTCAACCCCGTCAAACGCCGCGGAAACCGCCGGTATTACCAGCGCCAGGACGTGCTGATGATCCGGCAGATCCGTGCGCTCCTTTATGATCAGGGGTTCACCATCGGCGGCGCGCGCTTGCGTCTGTCCGGCGATGAAGCCAAAGACGACACCACCCAATACAAGCAAATGATCCGCCAGATGATCGCCGAGCTCGAAGATGTTCTGGTGGTCCTCAAGAAATAATTTCCTGCTTTTAAATACTTCCAGTTTTCAAAAGCTTGCGATATATTCTTGAGCGTTCTTCGAGATGGAGAACGAGTTTCAAACCTAGTCGGGGCGTAGCGCAGTCCGGTAGCGCACTAGCATGGGGTGCTAGGGGTCGAGTGTTCGAATCACTCCGTCCCGACCATATAATTCAATGACTTAGCCCAACTTTAGCGAGTTGGGCTTTTTCATGCGCAGTGACTTTTGCAGGGGAATCCAGCTTCCCTCCTCATCAAAGTCAGACACTCAAGCCGATCATCCAGATCGGCTTTTTTGTGCCCGCACAAAACTAGTCAGTGATTTCACTGACAGACACCCAGCGCCGCTCCTCAGCCGCGACCCGAATCGCCGTCGCCAGCCTCTCAACTTCAAACGCCTTCTCGAAATCAGTGCCCGTTTGCCCGTTCCCGGCCAACGCCATGATCAGCTCATGCACTTCCAGTGTTTTCAGCTCGTTGTAACCCAGCTGATGTCCCGGCGCCGGGCTGAATGCTGCGTAGCCGGGCAAGTCCGGTCCTGCGAGTAAACGCTGGAAGCCGCCCTGGCCGGCGCGACACAGGCGTAGCTCGTTCAAACGCTCCTGATCGAACGCCAGGGTGCCTCGGGTGCCGCTGATTTCGAAGCTCAGATGATTCTTGTAGCCATGCTTGAGCCAACTGCTGCTGAAGGTGCCGCGCGCGCCGCTGGCAAAGCGAAGCAGCGCATGGGCCTGATCGTCGACCGCAATGCGGCGTTGTTCCTGGCTGCCGGTTGTGGCCGGGCGCTGGCCATGGACGGTCTGGGAGTCGGCGCACACCGCTTCGACATCACCCATTAGATAGCGCGCCATGGCGAGCAAGTGGCTGCCCAGATCCGCCAGTGCTCCACCGGCATGTTCGGGTTCGCAGCGCCACGACCAAGGGGAGGCAGGATCGGCCATGAAGTCTTCGCTGAATTCACCTTGAAAACTGATGATCTCGCCGAGTTCGCCACTCAGGATCAGCTCGCGTGCCAGGCCGATGAGCGGGTTGTGTTGGTAGTTGTAGCCGACCCGGGTGACGACGCCGGCATGCTTCGCCGCCACGTGCATGGCATGAGCTTGTTCAAGATTCACCGCCAATGGCTTTTCGCAGTAAACCGGTTTGCCGGCAGCAAGGGCTGCCATGGCCATCGGGTAGTGCAGGTGATTGGGTGTGGTGATGGCGATCAGGTTGACCTTGGGGTCATCGATCAATCGCTGCCAGTCGCCATGGGCCTGCTCAAAACCCCAGGCGGTGGCGCAGGCTTGTGCGCGTGCGGGATCGGCGTCAGCCAGGGCGGCCAGGCGAAGGGTGAAGGGCAGTTCGAATGCTCCGCTGACGTTGCGAAAGGCCAAGGCGTGGGCACGCCCCATGAAGCCCGTGCCGATAAGGCCGATTCCGAGTTCACGCATGACAGGATCCTTTGAGTTCTTGTTTTCAGAGATCCTGTTTATGGAATAAATATTCCCTGCATTCAAATAATGGAATAAATATTTTGAATTGCCGCATTCGCTGGGATGCCGGTGTTCCGGTCAGTCTTCAAACCCGACCTGCTCGTGAATCTCATCCACCTTCAACTCCAGTCGATAGGCCACGGCGATAAACAACGCCTGGCACAGGCACAAGGTCGCACTCAGGGAACGGAATGCAAACGAACTGCCTTCGTTGACCAGCAGCAAAGTGTTGGCGCGCTTTGCCAGCGGTGAGAGATTGCTGTCAGTGATGATCAGGGTTTTTGCCTGATGGTGCTGGGCGATACGCAGGCAATGCTGGGTTTCCTTGCCATACGGCGTAAAGCTGATGGCGATCACCAGGTCATTGGCGCGCACGCTGCGCATCTGCTCGCGATAGCTGCCGCCGAGGCCCGAGACCAAGTGAATGCGCTTGTTGGTGTGTTGCAGGTTGTAGACCAGATAGTCCGCCACGGCGAACGAGCGTCGCACCCCGACCACATAGATATTGTCGGCATTGACCACCAGATCCACGGCCTTTTCAAAGGCCTGGTCATCCAGTTCCTGGCCCAGGCGTTCGATGCCCGACAGGGTGGCGTCGATGCACTCGCGGGCCAGGTCGCCGCCGCTGGCTTTCTGCGACTTGTTGGCGATCATGCTGCGAATGCGCTGCTGGTAGTTCTGTACCGGCGTGGCTTTGTGGGTATACGCCTCGCGGAACAGCGCCTGCATTTCACTGAATCCGCTGAAACCGAAACGCTGGGAAAACCGCACGATGGCCGACGGATGCACTTCGCACTCGCGGGCGATGTCGCTGATACGGTCGACCATGATGCGGTCGCTTTGCTGGCTCATATAACTGGCGATGCGTTTGAGCTGGCGCGGCAGGCTTTCGTATTCAGTGGTGATGAGCTGCAGCAGGCGCTCGGCATTGATCGGGGGGCTGGCAAGATCGCTCTCGGGCGTGCTCTCGGCGGTAGCCGGCTGATCGGTGCGGGACATAAATAATCCTTCTGGCTTGTTCTTATAGGAACGGTTACGTCTCGTCCCCTGACAATAGTTTGGCTGTGCGCAGTCTACAGGCTCGGCCCGGACAAAATCTTGGGCTTGCGCCAGCGGGATGCCTGCTGAAACGATGCACTGCCTCTGGAGCGCCTGTACTGAAGTTTATTGGAAAAAATATTCCACATGAAAAATAATTGGAATATTTATTGATTGTTCGATCCGGCTCGTTTTAGTCTGCATCCACCAAGAGTGTCCGGCGCGGTCATCGCGTTGGGCACAGGCTGATAAAAATAACAGGAGCCAGCATGGGCCAGACTCGTTTTGCCAGTGGACGTCAATTGGATCTGATTTGCCTCGGGCGCCTCGGCGTCGACCTCTATGCGCAGCAAGTCGGGGCACGGCTGGAGGATGTGAGCAGCTTCGCCAAATACCTCGGTGGCTCGTCCGCCAACATCGCGTTCGGCACCGCCCGGCTGGGGCTCAGGTCGGCGATGCTGAGCCGAACCGGCGACGATCACATGGGGCGTTTCCTGATCGAGTCCCTGGCTCGTGAAGGCTGCGATGTCAGTGGCATCAAGGTCGATCCGCAGCGTCTGACCGCCATGGTGCTGCTCGGTCTCAAGGATCGGGAAACCTTTCCCCTGGTCTTCTACCGTGAAAATTGCGCCGACATGGCGCTGCGGGCCGAAGACATCAGTGAAGCCTTTATCGCCTCCAGCAAAGCCTTGCTGATCACCGGCACTCATTTCTCCACCGATGGCGTCTACAAGGCGAGCATCCAGGCGCTGGACTACGCCGAAAAGCACAACGTCAAACGGGTGCTGGACATCGACTACCGGCCGGTCCTGTGGGGGCTCGCCGGCAAGGCGGACGGCGAAACCCGTTTCGTTGCCGATCAGAACGTCACTCAACATGTGCAACAAATTCTCCCGCGCTTCGATCTTGTGGTCGGGACGGAAGAAGAGTTTCTGATGGCCGGTGGTTCCGAGGATTTGCTCACTGCGCTGCGCAATGTCCGGCGATTGAGCGCTGCGACCTTGGTGGTCAAGCTCGGCCCGCAAGGTTGCACAGTGATCCACGGGGAGATTCCACAACGTCTTGTAGACGGCGCGATTTATCCCGGCGTGCGGGTCGAGGTGCTGAACGTACTGGGCGCCGGCGATGCGTTCATGTCGGGTTTCCTCAGCGGTTGGCTGGAGGATGCCAGCGACGAGCGTTGCTGCCAGTTGGCCAATGCCTGCGGTGGTTTGGTGGTGTCGCGCCATGCCTGCGCGCCGGCGATGCCGACCCGTGCCGAACTCGATTACTTGTTCAGCAGCCCGGTGCCGATTACCCGGCCGGATCAGGACGCCACCCTGCAACGCCTGCATCAGGTCAGTGTGCCGCGCAAACAGTGGAAGCAACTGTTCATCTTTGCCTTCGACCATCGCGGGCAACTGGTGGAACTGGCCCAGAAGGGCGGACGCGACCTCGGCGCCATCGGCGAACTCAAGCAACTGTTCATCAAGGCCGTGGAACGGGTCGAAAGCGACTTGCGCGAGCAGGGCATCGAAGCCGATGTCGGGCTGCTGGCGGATCAGCGTTTCGGCCAGGACTCGCTGAATGCCGCCACCGGTCGTGGCTGGTGGGTGGCGCGGCCGGTCGAGGTGCAGGGCTCGCGGCCGCTGGCCTTCGAGCACGGGCGCTCGATCGGCAGCAACCTGATCGCCTGGCCGCAAGAGCAAATCATCAAATGCCTGGTGCAATTCCACCCGGACGACGAACCGATGCTGCGCTTGGAGCAGGAAGCGCAAATCAAGGCGTTGTATCAGGCATCGCAGGTCAGCGGTCATGAATTGCTGCTGGAAATCATCCCGCCCAAGGATCACCCCTCACCGCATCCCGACGTGTTGTATCGCGCGCTCAAACGCCTCTACAACCTGGGCATCTACCCGGCGTGGTGGAAGATCGAAGCGCAAAGCGCCGAGGAATGGCAACAGCTCGACAAACTGATCCAGGCGCGCGATCCCTATTGCCGGGGTGTGGTGCTGCTGGGCCTGAATGCCCCGGCATCCGCATTGGCAGAGGGCTTTCAACAGGCCAGTCAGAGCCAGACCTGCCGCGGGTTCGCCGTGGGCCGGACGATTTTCCAGGAGCCGAGCCGCGCCTGGCTGGCCGGGGAGATCGGCGACGAAACGCTGATCCGCCAGGTACAGGGCACCTTCGTCGAGCTGATCGATGCCTGGCGTACGGCCCGGGCCTGAGCCGCGGTTGAACATTCTAGAAATAACAATAAAAGGTGCAGCCATGCCCGCTATCCGAATTGGCATCAACCCGATTTCCTGGAGCAACGACGACCTGCCGTCCCTCGGCGGTGAAACGCCGCTGAGCACCGCCCTCAGCGAAGGCAAGGCCATCGGTTATGAAGGTTTCGAACTCAACGGCAAGTTTCCCAAGGACGCCAAAGGCGTTGGCGACGTGCTGCGTCCGTATGACCTGGCGCTGGTGTCCGGCTGGTATTCCAGTCGCCTCGCGCGCCGTTCGGTAGCCGAGGAAATCGACGCGATTGCCAGCCATGTCGAGCTGCTGGCAAAGAACGGCGCGAACGTGCTGGTTTACGGTGAAGTCGCCGATTCCATTCAGGGCCAACGGATTCCGCTGGTCGAGCGCCCGCGTTTTCACACCGAGCAGGCGTGGCAGCAATACGCCGACAAGCTGACCGAACTGGCGCGCTTCACCCTGTCCCAGGGCGTGCGTCTGGCGTATCACCACCATATGGGCGCCTACGTCGAATCGCCGTCGGACATCGACACCCTGATGGCGTTGACCGGTAATGAAGTCGGGCTGCTGTTCGATTCGGGCCATTGCTACATGGGCGGCGGCGAGCCCTTGCAGGTGCTGCGCAAACACCTGTCGCGCATCTGCCACGTGCATTTCAAGGACGTGCGCAAACCGGTGGTGCAACTGGCGCGCAACAACCTGTGGAGCTTCCCCGACTGCATCATCAACGGCACCTTCACCGTGCCAGGGGATGGTGACATCGACTTCGCCGAGTTGCTGGACGTGCTGCTGGCGGCCGACTACCACGGCTGGCTGGTGGTCGAGGCCGAGCAGGATCCGGCAGTGGCGCCGAGTTATGTCTACGCGAAAAAAGGCTTCGACACCTTGCGTGCCTTGCTCGACGAGAGGACTGCGCGATGAGCCTGCTGGTCAAAAGCAATGCCCGTGGCCGGACCATGGTCGAGCTGGCTGAAGGTGAACTGCAATACGTGGGATTCGCCGCCTACCGGTTGAGCCTGGGTGAAACCTTGCCAGTCGCAGCGGGCGACAAGGAGCTGTGCCTGGTGCTGCTCAGCGGTCGGGTCGGCATCCACGGCGAAGCGCCGGGGCAGGGGGCTTTCAACTGGGACAACCTCGGTGATCGCCAGTCGGTGTTCGAAGACAAATCCCCGTTCGCCGCGTACCTGCCACCCGGCAGTCAGGCGCAGGTGGTGGCATTGAGTGATGCGCAAGTGGCGGTTTGCGCCGCTCCCGGTTCGACCACCACGGACCTCGGCCCGCGCCTGATCAGGCCTGAAACCATGAAGCGCAGCGTGCGCGGCAAGGGCGCCAACACCCGCTATGTCTGCGACATCCTGCCGGACAGCGAGCCGGCCCATTCGCTGCTGGTGGTGGAAGTGCGCACGCCGTCGGGGCATTCCTCGAGCTACCCGCCGCACAAGCACGACACCGACGACCTGCCGCACCAGAGCTTTCTCGAAGAAACCTACTACCACCAGATCAACCCGCCCCAGGGTTTCGTGTTCCAGCGGGTCTACACCGACGACCGCAGCATCGATCAGGCCATGGCCGTGGAAAACAGCGACCTCGTCGTCGTTCCCAAGGGCTATCACCCGGTCAGCGTGCCGTATGGCTACGAGTCCTACTACCTGAACGTGATGGCCGGGCCGAAACGCGTCTGGCAATTCCATAACGACCCGCAGCACAGCTGGCTGCTGGATCACTGAATTCCAACTTTCGCACGGAGAACAAGAACAATGAGCGACGCCCCGGTCATAGGCCATTACATCGACGGTCAGGTGCACGACAGCGGTAGCGAACGATTCAGCGATGTCTTCAATCCGGCCACCGGCGGCGTTCAGGCGCGGGTCGGGTTGGCCAGCCAGAAGACCGTGGACGCTGCCGTCGCTTCGGCGCTCAAGGCATTCCCGGCCTGGTCCGAGCAATCGTCCCTGCGCCGTTCGCGGGTGATGTTCAAGTTCAAGGAATTGCTCGATCGTCATCACGACGAACTGGCCGAAATCATCAGCCGCGAACACGGCAAGGTGTTTTCCGACGCCAAGGGCGAAGTCACCCGAGGCATTGAAATCGTCGAGTACGCCTGCGGTGCGCCGAACCTGTTGAAGACCGAGTTCAGCGACAACATAGGCGGCGGCATCGACAACTGGAACCTGCGGCAGCCACTCGGCGTCTGCGCCGGGGTCACGCCCTTCAACTTCCCGGTGATGGTGCCGCTGTGGATGATTCCGCTGGCGCTGGTTACCGGCAACTGCTTCATCCTCAAACCGTCCGAGCGCGATCCGTCCGCCAGTTTGCTGATGGCTCGGCTGTTGACCGAAGCCGGTTTGCCGGACGGCGTGTTCAACGTGGTTCAGGGCGACAAGACGGCGGTCGACGCCTTGCTGCAGCACCCGGACATCGAGGCGATTTCGTTTGTCGGATCGACGCCGATTGCCGAATACATCCACCAGCAGGCCACCGCGCGCGGCAAGCGAGTGCAGGCGCTGGGCGGCGCGAAGAATCACATGATCGTCATGCCTGACGCGGATCTGGATCAGGCGGCGGATGCCTTGATCGGCGCCGCTTACGGATCGGCCGGTGAGCGCTGCATGGCGATTTCGATTGCGGTGGCGGTCGGCGAAGTCGGCGATCAACTGATCGCCAAACTGTTGCCGCGCATCGATCAATTGAAAGTCGGCAACGGTCTGCAAGGCGACAACGACATGGGGCCGCTGGTCACCGCCGAACACAAGGCCAGGGTGGAAGGCTTTATCGATCAGGGCGTGGCCCAGGGCGCGCAGCTGATTGTCGACGGCCGCCATTTCAAGGTGCCGGGGGCCGAGGCGGGCTTTTTCGTCGGCGCGACGCTGTTCGATCACGTCACCACCGACATGAGCATCTATCAGCAGGAAATCTTCGGCCCGGTGCTGGGCATCGTGCGCGTGCCGGATTTCGCCAGTGCCGTGGCGCTGATCAACGCCCATGAATTCGGCAACGGCGTGTCGTGCTTCACCAGCGATGGCGGGATCGCCCGCGCCTTCGCCCGCAGCATCAAGGTCGGGATGGTCGGCATCAACGTGCCTATTCCGGTGCCCATGGCCTGGCATTCGTTCGGTGGCTGGAAGCGCTCGCTGTTCGGCGATCACCATGCCTACGGGGAGGAAGGCATTCGTTTCTACAGTCGCTACAAAAGCGTGATGCAGCGCTGGCCCGACAGCATTGCCAAGGGCCCGGAATTCAGCATGCCGACGGCCAAATAAATCATCTACGCGGAGAACAACAAGAATGAGTACTCCCCTGCGTTTTGCCCTGAACCGAATGGTCGCTCCACGTTTGTCCCTGCCGGCGTTCATCGAGTTGGCGGTGACCCTCAAGGCCGACGCCATCGAGATCCGCAACGACCTCAAAGGCATCGAGATCGAGGACGGCACCGCGCCCGGACACGTGCGTGAGTTGTGCGCGGCCCACGGCATCAACGTGCTGTCGATCAACGCGCTGTATCCGTTTGATGTGTGGAATGACGAGCGCCGCGCGCAAGCCTTGAAGCTCGCTGCGTATGCCCGCGATTGTGGTGCGCGGGGGTTGGTGATGTGTCCGTTGAACGACCGCGCCGATCCGCGCAGCGTCGCCGAACGTGCGTCGGGCCTGCGCACCGCGTTGAGCGAGCTGGCGCCGATCCTGCGTGATCACGGCCTGCTGGGGTTCATCGAGCCGCTGGGTTTCAAAGCCTGCTCGCTGCGCCGCAAACGCACGGCGGTGGAGGCGATCAAGGCAGTCGGCAGGCTGGATGTGTTCCGTCTGGTGCACGACACCTTTCATCACCATTTGGCCGGTGAGCAGGAGTTTTTCCCTGAGCTGACCGGGCTGGTACACATCTCCGGTGTCGAGGAGACCGAGGCGCCGCTGGCGACCCTTGGCGATGGCCATCGGGTGCTGGTGGGCGCGGATGACATTCTCGGCAACGCGGCACAAATCAACAGCCTGCTCGCTGGCGGCTACAGCGGCTACCTGTCGTTTGAGCCGTTCGCCGACAGCGTCCATGGTCTGGCGGATATCCAGACGGCGCTCGGCGCGAGTATGGACTACCTGAGCAAATCCCTGAGTTGACAGTGCCCCTCGCAGGGATCGGATCTGAATTTGAAAGGTGCGGTTATGACCACAACAAGACTGACCATGGCCCAGGCCCTGGTGAAATTCCTCGACAACCAGTACATCGAGGTCGATGGCGTTCAGAGCAAGTTTGTCGCCGGGATCTTTACCATTTTCGGCCACGGCAACGTGCTGGGTCTGGGGCAGGCGCTGGAGCAGGACAGCGGTGACCTGATTGTCCATCAGGGTCGCAACGAACAAGGCATGGCCCATGCGGCGATCGGTTTCGCCAAGCAGCATCTGCGACGCAAGATCTACGCCTGCACCTCGTCCGTGGGGCCGGGCGCGGCGAACATGCTGACCGCTGCCGCCACCGCGACCGCCAACCGGATTCCCTTGCTGCTGTTGCCGGGCGACGTCTATGCCTGCCGTCAACCGGACCCGGTGTTGCAACAGATCGAGCAGTTCCACGACCTGAGCATCAGCACCAACGATGCGTTCAAGGCCGTGAGCAAATACTGGGATCGCATCAACCGTCCCGAACAATTGATGACGGCGGCAATCCACGCCATGCGCGTGCTCACCGATCCCGCCGAAACGGGCGCCGTGACCCTGGCCTTGCCGCAGGACGTGCAGGCCGAGGCCTACGACTATCCCGATTATTTCCTGCAAAAACGCGTGCACCGGATCGAGCGTCGCCCGGCCACTGAAGCGATGCTCGGCGATGCCGTGGCGTTGTTCAAAGTTAAACGCAAACCGCTGATCATCTGTGGCGGCGGCGTCAAATACTCGGGCGCCAACGCGGCGTTGCAGGCGTTTGCCGAGCGCTTCGATATTCCCTTCGCCGAAACCCAGGCCGGCAAGAGCGCGCTGGTATCCAGCCATCCGCTGAACGTGGGCGGCATCGGCGAAACCGGTTGCCTTGCGGCGAACCTGCTGGCCAGGGACGCAGATCTGATCATAGGTGTCGGCACTCGCTACAGCGATTTCACCACGGCGTCGAAATCCTTGTTCCAGCACCCTGACGTGCAATTTCTCAACCTCAACATCAGTCCGTGCGATGCCTTGAAACTCGACGGCGTGCAACTGCTGGCGGATGCCCGGACAGGTTTGTCGGCGCTGGCTGAAGCGCTGGGCGACTACCGTTCCGGCTGGGGCGATCAACCCCTTCAGGCCCGGGCGCAACTGGATGAGGAAGTGGACCGCCTGTATCAGATCGACTACCAGGCACGGGATTTCGTCCCGGAAATCAACGACCACCTCGATCCGGCGGTGTTGCGCGAATTCATCGAGCTGACCGGTTCCTGCCTGACCCAGAGCCGCGTGCTCGGCGTACTCAATGAAACCCTCGCCGACGACGCGGTGATCGTCGCCGCTGCCGGCAGTCTGCCCGGCGATTTGCAGCGCAGCTGGCGCAGCAAGGGGGTGAACACCTATCACGTCGAGTACGGATATTCGTGCATGGGCTATGAGGTGAATGCCGCGCTGGGCGTGAAGCTCGCCGAACCCGAGCGCGAGGTCTATGCGCTGGTGGGCGACGGCTCTTACATGATGCTGCACTCGGAACTCGCCACCTCGATCCAGGAGCGACGCAAGATCAACGTGGTGCTGTTCGACAACATGACCTTCGGTTGCATCAACAACCTGCAGATGGGCAACGGCATGGACAGCTTTGCCACCGAGTTCCGTTTCCGTAACCCGCAAAGCGGCAAGCTCGACGGCACTTTCGTGCCGGTGGATTTCGCCATGAGCGCGGCGGCTTACGGCTGCAAGACCTACAAGGTGAACACCGTTGAAGAGTTGCAGGCGGCGCTGGCCGATGCACGTTTGCAGACGGTCTCGACCCTGATCGACATCAAGGTTCTGCCCAAGACCATGATTCACGGTTACCTGTCGTGGTGGCGGGTCGGCGTGGCGCAAGTCTCCACCAGCGCCCGCACCGACGCGGTGGCCAAAACCCTGAACGAACGACTGGCCAAGGCCCGTCAGTACTGATTGCCCTGAATCGAACAACCACAAGGAATCCTTTCATGTCATTGCTTTCCCAAGCGTTGCGGCTAGGCGTCATCGGCACCGGGGCCATCGGCCAGGATCACATCCGTCGTTGCAGCCAGACCTTGCTCAACAGTCAGGTCGTGGCGGTTACCGACATCAATCTGCAGCAGGCGGCCAAGGTCGTGGCTGACCTGAAACTGACCGCCGAGGTCTATCCCGATGGCCACGCGCTGATCCAGGCGCCGGACGTCGACGCGATCCTCGTCACCTCCTGGGGCCCGAGCCACGAAGAGTTCGTGCTGGCCGCGATTGCGGCGGGCAAACCGGTGTTCTGCGAGAAGCCGCTGGCCGTCACCGCCGAAGGCTGCCGCAAAATTGTCGAGGCCGAAGTGGCCCACGGCAAACGGCTGGTGCAGGTCGGTTTCATGCGTCCGTACGATGAAGGTTATCGCGCGTTGAAGTCGGTGATCGACAGTGGCCAGATCGGCGAACCGTTGATGCTGCACTGCGCCCACCGCAACCCGAGCGTGGGTGAAAACTACAAGACCGACATGGCGATCACCGACACGCTGATCCATGAACTGGACGTGTTGCGCTGGTTGCTCGACGACGATTACGTCTCGGTGCAGGTGGTGTTCCCGCGCAAGAGCAGCAAGGCCCTCGCACATTTGAAAGATCCGCAGATTGTGCTGCTGGAAACCGCCAAGGGCACGCGCATCGACGTGGAAGTTTTCGTCAATTGCCAGTACGGCTACGACATCCAGTGTGAAGTGGTGGGGGAGACCGGCATCGCCAAGCTGCCGGAGCCGTCCCAGGTGCAATTGCGCAGCGGGGCCAAGCTGTCCAACGCGATTCTGATGGACTGGAAGGATCGCTTCATCGCGGCCTATGACGTCGAGTTGCAGGCGTTCATCGATGGCGTGCGGGCAGGGCAGGTCGGTGGGCCGTCGGCGTGGGATGGCTTTGCCGCAGCGGTTGCCGCCGATGCGTGCATCGAAGCGCAGAACAGCGGCGCGATCGTCAAGGTCGCACTGCCAGACCGCCCGAGGTTCTACGGTTAACGCTGCTCCCACAACCACCGCGTTTTCCCGAAACGCGGTGACATAACAATAAGAAGGAGTTCAGACATGCGCATCGGACTTGTCGGTTACGGCCATGGCGGCCGGTTTTTTCATGCTCCGCTGATCAGCAGCCTGCCGGCGGCGACGTTCGTCGGTGTGGTCACCCGTTCAGCGGAGCGCCGACAGTTGCTGGCGGCGGAGCATCCGGGTGTGCCGGCCTTCGACAGCATCGGCCAGTTGGTGGAAGCCGGGATCGATGTGCTGGTGGTATCGACGCCCCTCAAAGGGCGGCCGGCACTTGTGCTGGACGGCATCGAACACGGGGTGGCGGTGGTCAGCGACAAGCCGTTCGCCGCCGACTGGCAGCAGGCGCAAACCCTGATCACCATGGCCGAGCGCCAGAATGTACCGCTCAGTGTCTATCAAAACCGGCGCTGGGATTCGGACTTTCTAACCGTGCGCAAACTCATCGAATCCGGCGCGCTGGGCCAGGTCAGCCGGTTCGAGTCGCGGATCGAGCGTTACTCGCCGTCGTCGGTTCACAACGGCAGCGGCGGTGGTTTCCTGCGCGATCTTGGCAGTCATCTGGTCGATCAGGCGCTGTTGCTGTTCGGCCCGGTGACACGGGTCTACGCCGAACTGGACTACCTGGAAAAAGACCAGACCTTCGATCACGGCTTCTTCATGTCCCTGACCCACGCCAGCGGCGTGACCTCGCACCTGGGCGGCAGTTGCCTGCAGAACAGCCCCGGCCCGCGCTTTCGGGTGAGCGGTACGCTGGGTTGTTACAGCGTCGAGGGGCTGGACGGGCAGGAGGCCCAGGCACTGGCCGGGCTCTCGCCGAAAACCGAAGGCGAGCGCTGGGGCGTCGAGGAGCACCGCCGTTGGGGCTGGTTCGAGCACGGAGAAGAACGCGAACGGGTTCCGTCTGAGCGCGGCTGCTGGAGTCAGTTCTATTTGCAGCTACAAATCGCGTTGCAAAACGGTGGCCCACTGCCCGTGGACGCCCGTGATGCACTGGCGACAACCCGCGTGCTAGACGCTGCGCGACTGAGTTTCAAGCGTCATCAGGTGGTGGAGCTGAGCGAGTTTGCAAGCCATGGAATAAAATCATAATAAAATTCTAAAACGGGTTGATATGGAAAATATTTTCCAATAAAGTCGATTCCAGATTCACTGTCTCGGGATACGTTCCAACGCTTCGACTGCTTGTCCGCTTACTGAAATCGTCATGCCTTATCCATAAAACCAACAAGAATGTGGAGAAAGACTTTTCATGAAGACCAAGACCCGTTTTGCCTCACTGGCCTTGTCCCTGATGTTCGCCAGCGGCGCTGCGCTGGCCGATATGAAGATCGGCGTCAGCATGTCCCAGTTCGATGACACCTGGCTGACCTACCTGCGTGAATCCATGGACAAGAAAGCCAAGTCCTATCCCGACGGCGTCAAGCTGCAGTTCGAAGACGCCCGCAGCGACGTGGTCAAGCAACTGAGCCAGGTCGAAAGCTTCATCAGCCAGAAGGTCGACGCCATCGTGGTCAATCCGGTGGATACCGCCGCCACCAAAAAGATTACTGAAGCGGCAGTGAAGGCCGGCATCCCACTGGTCTATGTCAACCGCCGCCCCGATGACCTGAACCTGCCCAAAGGTGTAGTGACTGTCGCCTCCAACGACCTGGAGGCCGGCGAGATGCAGATGCAGTACCTCGCCGACAAAATGGGCGGCAAGGGCGACATCGTGATTCTGCTGGGCGATCTGGCGAACAACTCCACCACCAACCGCACCAAGGGCGTCAAAGAGGTGCTGGCCAAATACCCGGACATCAAGGTCGAGCAGGAACAGAGCGGCGTCTGGCTGCGAGATAAGGGCATGACCTTGGTCAATGACTGGCTGACCCAGGGCCGCAAGTTCGACGCGGTCGTCTCCAACAACGACGAAATGGCCATCGGTGCCGCGATGGCCCTGCAACAGGCCGGCGTCGCCAAAGGCAGCGTGTTGATCGCGGGTGTCGATGGTACGCCGGACGGCTTGAACGCTGTGAAGAAGGGCTCCCTGGCCGCTTCCGTGTTCCAGGACGCCAAGGGTCAGGCCGACGGCTCCATCGATACCGCGGTGAGAATGGCGAAGAACGAGCCGGTCGAGCCGGCAGTCTGGGTGCCATTCCGCCTGATCACGCCGCAAAACGTTGACCAGTTCAAATAGTCCGTCCGTTCAATAACAACAATAAGCCCGCAAGGTGGCGATCGCGACCTTGCTGATGGAGTACCTGATCATGTTCGCTTCAGCGACTGCTTCGAGCACCCCTTTGACGGGGAGCCCGCCCACTGCAACACCTGTCGAAGAGCCGTACCTGCTGGAGATCGTCAACGTCAGCAAGGGTTTTCCCGGTGTGGTGGCATTGTCCGATGTGCAACTGCGGGTACGCCCCGGTTCCGTGCTGGCGCTCATGGGCGAGAATGGCGCGGGCAAATCCACCTTGATGAAAATCATTGCCGGCATTTACCAGCCAGACGCCGGCGAGCTGCGCCTGCGGGGTAAGCCGGTGGTGTTCGAAACGCCACTGGCAGCGCTTCAGGCCGGGATCGCGATGATCCACCAGGAACTCAACCTGATGCCGCACATGAGCATCGCCGAAAACATCTGGATCGGCCGCGAGCAGCTCAACGGCTTGCACATGATCGACCACCGGGAAATGCACCGCTGCACGGCGAAACTGCTGGAGCGCCTGCGGATCAACCTCGACCCTGAAGAGCTGGTCGGCAACCTGAGTATCGCCGAGCGGCAGATGGTCGAGATCGCCAAAGCCGTGTCCTACGATTCCGACATCCTGATCATGGACGAACCGACGTCGGCCATCACCGACAAGGAAGTCGCCCATCTGTTCTCGATCATTGCCGACCTGAAAAGCCAGGGCAAAGGCATCATCTACATCACCCACAAAATGAACGAAGTGTTCGCGATCGCCGATGAAGTGGCGGTGTTCCGCGACGGTGCCTACATCGGCCTGCAGCGGGCCGATTCCATGGACAGCGACAGCCTGATTTCGATGATGGTCGGGCGCGAGTTGAGCCAGTTGTTTCCGGTGCGGGAAAAGCCGATCGGCGATCTGTTGCTGTCGGTGCGCGACCTCAAGCTCGATGGCATCTTCAAGGGTGTTTCCTTCGACCTGCACGCCGGGGAAATCCTCGGCATCGCCGGGTTGATGGGCTCCGGCCGGACCAACGTGGCCGAAGCGATCTTCGGCATCACGCCCAGCGACGGTGGCGAGATCCGCCTCGATGGCGAGGTGGTGCGCATCAGCGATCCGCACATGGCGATCGAGAAGGGCTTCGCGCTGTTGACCGAGGATCGCAAGCTCAGTGGTCTGTTCCCGTGCCTCTCGGTGCTGGAAAACATGGAAATGGCAGTGCTGCCGCACTACGCCGGCCACGGGTTCATCCAGCAAAAAGCCTTGCGCGCCTTGTGCGAAGACATGTGCAAGAAGCTGCGGGTGAAAACCCCGTCGCTGGAGCAGTGCATCGACACCCTGTCAGGTGGCAATCAGCAGAAAGCCTTGCTGGCCCGCTGGCTGATGACCAACCCGCGCATCCTGATTCTCGACGAGCCGACCCGTGGCATCGATGTAGGCGCCAAGGCCGAGATTTACCGGCTCATCGCCTACCTCGCCAGCGAAGGCATGGCGGTGATCATGATTTCTTCGGAACTGCCGGAAGTGCTCGGCATGAGTGACCGGGTAATGGTCATGCACGAGGGCGACCTGATGGGCACCCTCGACCGCAGCGAGGCGACTCAGGAGCGGGTGATGCAACTGGCTTCGGGCCTGTCCTCGGTTCATTAATGGATACCGCTGGTGGCCGAGGCCGCCGTCGATGATGCGATAGAAAGGTGAGTGGTTATGAACGCGATACTGGAAAACAAACCGGCCACGGCACCGGTCAAGAGTCGCCGGCGCTTTCCGACGGAACTGAGCATTTTCCTGGTGCTGATCGGCATTGGCCTGGTGTTCGAACTGTTCGGCTGGATCGTGCGCGACCAGAGCTTCCTGATGAACTCCCAGCGGCTGGTGTTGATGATCCTGCAAGTGTCGATCATCGGCCTGCTGGCGATTGGCGTGACTCAGGTGATCATCACCACGGGTATCGACCTGTCGTCGGGCTCGGTGCTCGCGTTGTCGGCGATGATCGCGGCCAGTCTGGCGCAGACTTCGGATTTCGCTCGGGCGGTGTTCCCGTCACTGACCGATTTGCCGGTCTGGATTCCGGTGATTGCCGGGCTCGGTGTCGGGCTGCTGGCGGGGGCGATCAATGGCAGCATCATCGCCATCACCGGGATTCCGCCGTTCATTGCCACGCTGGGCATGATGGTTTCGGCCCGTGGCCTGGCGCGTTACTACACCGAAGGCCAGCCGGTGAGCATGCTCTCGGATTCCTACACGGCCATCGGCCACGGCGCGATGCCGGTGATCATTTTTCTGGTGGTGGCGGTGATCTTCCACATCGCGCTGCGCTACACCAAGTACGGCAAATACACCTACGCCATCGGCGGCAACATGCAGGCGGCGCGCACATCCGGTATCAACGTCAAACGCCATCTGGTCATCGTCTACAGCATCGCCGGATTGCTGGCGGGGCTGGCAGGCGTAGTGGCTTCGGCCCGCGCCGCCACCGGGCAGGCCGGGATGGGCATGTCCTATGAGCTGGATGCGATTGCCGCCGCAGTTATCGGTGGTACCAGTCTGGCGGGCGGAGTGGGGCGCATCACCGGCACGGTGATTGGCGCTCTGATTCTTGGGGTGATGGCCAGCGGGTTCACGTTTGTCGGGGTCGATGCTTACATCCAGGACATCATCAAGGGGCTGATCATCGTGGTCGCGGTGGTGATCGACCAATACCGCAACAAGCGCAAGCTCAAACGCTGAAGTCCATCATCCCGGCCTTGGAAAAGGGATGCGCGTAAAACAGTCAAGCCGATCGGAAGATCGGCTTTTTAATGCCTGCGAAAACTGCTGAGGCGGCTAAGTCGTTCAGGGTTTCTTTTCTTCCATCCCATCCTTTGAGCCGCTGGAGGTTTGCGCATCCTTCTCTGTTTCATGGGACTCTGCACCGGAGTTCGACCCCGAGGCTTCTTCACCCTTCTTGTCGGCCTTGTCCTCTTTGGATTCGGTGCCTCCCTGATTGACTCCGGGAATGCCGGTTGGCGGGACGCTGCTGCCCGCCATCGCAAGCGGCGCGGTGGCGGATAAAAGGCTTCCAAGCATGAGGGCTGCAATGGTTCTGTTCATAGTCGGGCTTCCGCGTCAGGTGGGTAGGCGTTGGAAGTTCTGACGCGGGGTAAAGTGCCGGTCAACTGACCGGCGGGAACTCGTATCTATTCGTTCACGGGCGCCCGCTGTAGATGTGGTTCAGTAAGAACAGCTCGATGATTGCCACAAAGACGCAGGTCACGACAAATCCGCGGGTGAAGACTCTGCGAGGCTTTTGGCCGGACGTCTGGAGGCCGTCAAGAATCGATAGCAGGTTTGAAAAAAAATCCAGTAAGTCCATCCGTTTTTGTCCTTCGTTCGGTGCCGGTATCGCGGTGCGGCGCAGTTTATCTCATCGACTCAATTGGTCACGGTCATGTTTCACTGCTCGCGCAACTGGCTCCAGTCAATGCCGAACCGTCCGAGGTACTTCCTCAATCGGTCCGCATCGTTGGGCTGTGCTTTCGCCTGTCGCGACACGCCGAACAGTCGTCTGCCGGCATCCGACAAGCTGTCTGCCTGTCTGCAAACCTCCAGCACTGCCTTCAATTGCAATCGATCAAACAGATCCAGCGTCTCGGCATCGCCCGGCAGCTCATTTGTCATCCCGGCCGGTTGCGCCAGACCCCACGCATACCGCAGTCGATCAATTTCCTCTTCGACTTGCGCTTCATCGATTCGCCCGCTGTCGGCCAGCGTCGCCATGCGCGTGATCGAGGCCGAGAGTTCGCGAAAGTTACCCAGCCACGCAGCTTCCCGCGAGCTGGCGAAACCCAGGTAGCGCCGTCGGGCTTCAAGATTGAAGCGCACCAGTTGGCCGTGTTCGCGCGCGTGGCGTTCAAGCTCGAAATCGATGTTGGGTTCGATGTCTTCGCGGCGTCCCGCCAGGCCTGGCAGGTCGAACGTCCAGAGGTTGATCCGTGCGTAGAGATCTTCCCGGAACAGGCCTTCGGCGACGCGACTGCGCAGGTCGCGGTGGGTGCCGGCGATGATCAGGAAGTCGCTGTCGACCTCCTTGTCCGAGCCTAGCGGGAAGAAGCGCTTTTCTTCGATGGCCTTGAGCAGCATCGCTTGTTCGTCTGCCCCGAGTTCGCCGATCTCGTCGAGAAACAACATGCCGCCGTCAGCCGCTCGCAGCAGGCCGTCGCGGGCGTTTTGTGCGCCGGTAAAGGCGCCTTTGACGTGGCCGAACAGCGCGGACATTGCCCCGTCGCCACGCAGGGTGGCGCAGTTGACTTCAACGAAACGTCCCTGCATTTGATGGCGACTGCGTTTGAGCTCGTAGATGCGTCGGGCGAGAAAGGACTTGCCGGCGCCGGTCGGGCCGATCAGCAGCATCGGCGCTTTGGAGCGCACGGCCACGCGTTCGATCTGCTCGATCGAGCGGTTGAACGCGGTGTTGCGGGTGGCGATGCCGGACTTGAGAAATTCCAGGCCTTCCAGACGTTTGTGGGTGAAGCGTGAGGCAATGCGGTCGTAGCGCGACAGATCCAGGTCGATCAAGGCGTGGGTGCCGGTGGCCGGTTCTTCTTCGCTCTGGCGGCGGGCGGGGGAGGTCTGGATCAGGCGCGCCGGCAGGTAGCGCGCCTCGGTCAGCAAGAACCAGCAGATCTGCGCGACGTGGGTCCCCGTGGTGATGTGCACCAGATAGTCCTCACGCTCGGTATCGAAGGTGTATTCGGAGGTGAAGTCGTGGAGTGCGCCGTAGACCTCTTCGAAATCCCAGGGGTTGCGCAACGCCATCGGGTGCAGGCGCACTTCCGTGCCCGGCGACACCTGACGGATGTCCTCGCGAATGCGTTCGGCCAGGCTCGCGTCCCGGGCGTCCGTGCCGTGTATCAGTTCCAGTCGATGGATCAAGACGTCCGGTTGCTGGCACAGGCCCACGCTAGGCCGCCAATGGTTCCAGCGGTTGGCGCCTTTGCCGACGCGATCGAGGGTGGCGCCGATGAAACCGATGGCGACAGTGCGCTTGCTGGACATTTATTATCCTGAAAGATAAATGACGATAACCAATGATAGTGTTCGAGGGCGTTATTTGTCGTGACGAAAATTCAAGGATGCTCGTTTTTAGAATAAAAACCTTTAAAATCAACTAGATAGAAATATTTAGCGAGCGTTTTCAAAAACTGGCACAGCGGCTGCAATACCTGTCACAACGAACAGGACAACACAGCGAGACGCCACGATGGCCAACTTCAACCTCTTCAATACGCAATCGAAAAACCTGCCGGCGTGCGACACCTTGAATGCTTCCGGAGCTGCGGCTTATGCCTACACGCCCAAGCATCAACTGGCCCAGTTGGCAGTCACCGGTTGCCTGAATTCGACCTTTTACGCATCCGCTCAAAGTCAGTTGGATCAGGTGTTGAAGCTGGTGGCGGAACTGGACAGCCGCTTTGTGGCGAATGCCGCTCTTTACGCTCGCCAGAAGGGCCACATGAAAGACATGCCGGCCTTGTTGCTGGCGGCGCTGGCGGCTCAGCGCTCGGCGCTGGTGCCGGAGGTGTTCGGGCAGGTGGTGGACAGCGGCAAGATGCTGCGCAACTTCGTGCAGATCCTGCGCAGTGGCGCCACCGGTCGCCGCTCCCTCGGCTCCCAACCCAAGCGTCTGGTGCAGAACTGGCTGAACAGCGCAACCGAACGACAGCTGTTGCAGGCATCAATCGGCAATCAGCCTTCGCTGGCGGATGTGGTGAAGATGGTTCACCCGAAACCGTCCGAGGCCTGGCGCGAAGCGTTTTTCGCCTGGGTGATCGGCAAACCGGTGGATGCTCAGGCGTTGCCCGCACTGACTCGCGATCTGCTGGCCTTTCGCAGCGGTGCGAGTGAGCAAGTGCCTGAAGTGCCTTTTCAATTGCTCGGTAACGAAACGTTGAGCAAGGAACAATGGGCAGCGCAGGCGCGAAACATGGGCTGGCAGGGGCTGCGCATCAACCTCAATACACTGGCGCGCCACGGTGCTTTTGAAGTGCCGGGTTGCACCGAATACGTGGCCGCGCGGTTGGCGGATCCTGAAGCCGTTGCCAAGGCGCGGGTGTATCCGTACCAATTGCTGGCAGCGTACCGGATGGTCGGCGATGACGTGCCGGCGCTGATTCGCGAGGCTTTGCAGGATGCGCTGGAGCTGTCGTTGACCAATGTGCCGAAGCTTCAGGGTGCGGTGGTGGTTTGTCCGGATGTTTCCGGCTCGATGGGCAGCCCGCTGACCGGTTACCGTCAGGGCGCGACCACGGCGGTGCGCTGCATTGATGTGGCGGCGCTGATTACGGCGGCGGTGTTGCGTAAACAGCCGACGGCGCGGGTGATGCCGTTCGAATGGAAGGTGGTGGATATCACCCTCAACCCGCGCGACAGTGTGATCAGCAATGCCGAAAAGCTTGCAGGCATTTTCGGCGGCGGAACCTGCTGCTCGGCGCCGTTGAAGAAGCTGGCGGACAGCAAGGCCAAGGTCGATACGCTGATCATGGTGTCGGACAACGAATCCTGGATCGATGCGCGACGTCAGGGCGCCAGCGAGACGATGCTGCAATGGGAACGGATAAAGCGGATCAACCCGCAGGCACGCCTGATCTGCATTGACCTGCAACCGGGTTGGGCGACGCCGGCGGCGGATCGTGACGACATCCTGAATGTCGGCGGTTTCAGTGACGCGGTGTTCGATGTGATCGAGCAGTTCACTGCCGGCCGGTACGGGCCGCAGCACTGGGTCGAAGCGATTGAAAGCATGGGATGAGGCGATGAGCCGCCCAAAGAATTGATTTGTCACGGGCACTGAATGCCGGTGGGACTACATCCAAGACGTCTCACCAAACCCTTGTCAGTGCGCGTGACGGCACGAATGCCGATGGCTGTACATCTGAGGCCGGCTAACCCCGGTGCGCGGCAACGCGCAACAGTCATCAACCTTTGTCGTGCCACCTTTTTTGAATCTGCCGGCGAATGCCGGTGGAACGACCTGAAGAATCGAGATGATGAAAGAACACACTTACCAACTGCTGGAAGTCGCCAACGGCAAACCGATCAAGCTCTGGACCGAAGGCGTCCCGGTGGAAAACGAAGCGCGCGAGCAGTTGATGAACACGGCGAAGATGCCTTTTATCTTCAAGCACCTGGCGGTCATGCCGGACGTCCATCTGGGCAAGGGCTCGACCATCGGCAGCGTGATTCCCACGGTCGGCGCGATCATCCCGGCAGCGGTCGGGGTGGATATCGGTTGCGGCATGATTGCCGCACGAACCTCGCTGACGGCGGCCGATCTGCCGGACAATCTGCATGGCCTGCGCAGTGCCATCGAGCAAGCGGTGCCTCATGGCCGCAGTTCGACCCGGTCGCGCCGTGACAAAGGCGCCTGGGATGAAATCCCGCAACAGGCCGATCAGGCCTGGGCGGCGCTGAATCCACGGTTCAAGGCGATCACCGACAAGTACCCGAAACTGGCCAACACCAACAACCGCGGGCATCTCGGCACACTGGGCAGCGGTAACCACTTCATCGAAGTGTGCCTGGATGAGGCCAACCGAGTCTGGTTCATGTTGCACAGTGGCTCGCGCGGTGTCGGCAACGCCATCGGCAACCTGTTCATCCAGATGGCCCAGGCGGATATGCGTCAGCACATCGCCAACCTGCCGGATCGTGACCTGGCGTACTTCGAAGAAGGCAGCCGGCACTTTGATGATTATGTGGAGGCTGTGGGCTGGGCCCAGGATTTCGCCAAACAGAACCGCGCGCTGATGATGCAAGCGGTGATTCAGGCCACGCGGCAGATCATCCGCAAGCCATTCGAAGTCGCGCTGGAAGCGGTGAACTGCCACCACAACTACGTGCAGAAAGAGCGGCATTTCGGCGAGGACATTCTGGTCACCCGCAAAGGCGCTGTGTCAGCGAAGAAGGGCGAGTTGGGGATCATCCCCGGTTCGATGGGCGCCAAGAGCTTTATCGTGCGCGGTCTGGGCAACGAAGAATCGTTCTGCTCCTGCAGCCACGGTGCCGGTCGGACCATGAGCCGTACCAAGGCCAAAAACATGTTCACCGTCGAAGACCAGATCCGCGCCACCGCGCATGTCGAATGCCGCAAGGACGCTGCGGTGATCGATGAAATTCCGATGGCCTACAAGGACATCGACAAAGTCATGCACGCCCAGCGTGAGCTGGTGGAAGTGCTGCACACCCTGCGTCAGGTGGTGTGCGTCAAGGGATAACGCGTGCCGCAAGGCACGCCGGAACAAGGATTGAAGGACATGAAATTCGGAGAACGTCACCCGCTGTGCAGCGCCATGCGCGCCCGGGTGCTGGAAGAACTCGCGCGCATAGAGCGCGAACGCAATGTCACGGTCCTGTATGCCTGCGAATCGGGCAGCCGGGCCTGGGGTTTTGCCTCGCCGGACAGTGATTACGATGTGCGCTTCGTTTATGTGGAGAAACCGGAATGGTTCGTCCAGGTCGATGCGCCAAGTGATGTGATCGAGCGGCCGCTGGATGACGAGCTGGATGTCAGTGGCTGGGAGCTGCGCAAGACCCTCGGGCTGTTGCGCAAATCCAACCCGACCTTGCTCGAATGGCTCGACTCACCGCTGGTTTATCGCAGCGAGACCGCCGCGGTTTCGCAACTGCGGGCACTGGCCGAGGCGTTCTACAGCCCGCCGGCTGCGCGCAATCATTATTTGTCGATGGCGAAGAAGAACTTTCGTGGTTATCTGCAAGGCGACAGCGTGCGGTTCAAGAAGTATTTCTACGTACTGCGGCCGCTGCTCGCGGTGCGCTGGATCGACCAAGGGCGCGGTCGGCCGCCGATGACGTTCAGCGATCTGCTGAGCACCGTCGATGACCGGGCGTTACTCGATGAAGTCGACGAACTGCTCGCGCTCAAACGCAATGTCGACGAGAGCGCTTACGGTCCGCGTCGTCCGGCGCTGCATGCGTTCATCGAGGCGGAACTCGAGCGTGCGGTACCTGCATTGCCCCGAACCCGGGAGGATTCGCGGCAGCTCGATCGATACCTGCGGGAAACCGTTGATTTGTACGCATAAGGAAAAAAATGAAACAGGACGTTATTGAACTGGACGGCGCCATCGGCGGAGGCCAGGTGTTGCGCAGTGCGCTGACTCTGTCGATGGTGACGGGCCAGGCGTTTCGGATTGAGCGGATTCGGGCCCGGCGCAGTCGTCCGGGCCTGTTGCGCCAGCACCTGACCGCCGTGATGGCGGCGGCGCAGGTCTGCGGTGCAAAGATCCAGGGGGCTGAACTGGGCTCACAGACATTGAGCTTCGAGCCGGGGTCGATTCGTGGTGGCGAATATAGCTTTGCCATTGGAACCGCCGGCAGTTGCACATTGGTGTTGCAGACCTTGCTGCCCGCGTTGTTGTTGGCGCCGCAAACCAGTCGGGTGCGGATCAGCGGCGGAACGCATAATCCGCTGGCGCCACCGACCGATTTTCTCAGCCGCAGCTGGCTACCGTTGTTGCGACGCATGGGCGCGGAGGTTGAACTGACGTTGCTGCGCCACGGTTTCGTACCGGCGGGAGGCGGCGAAATCGATGTCAGAGTGCAACCATCGAAACTGTCAGCACTGCACCTGTGTGAGCGCGGCTTGCCGCGTTCGCAACAGGCGTTTGCGCTGACGGCCGGGCTGGCACCGAACGTCGGCATACGCGAACTTGACCGGGTGGCGCGTCGTTTGAACATGGCGTCAGCAGAATTGAACGCCGTCATCCTTGATCCGGCCTGTGGCCCGGGCAACGTGTTGCTGCTGGAGTATGCGTTTGAACACGTCACGGAGGTTTTCAGCGCTTTCGGTCAGGCTTCACTGCGTTCGGAGAAAGTGGCGGACGCCGCTATCGATCAGGCGGCGGATTGGTTGCACAGCGGTGCAGCGGTGGCAGAGCATCTGGCCGACCAGTTGCTGTTGCCGATGGTGCTGGCCGGAGGCGGATCGTTTACCACGCCCAGGATGACCGAGCATTTGCATAGCAACATTTTGGTCATTGAGCGTTTTGTACCGATCACGATCCAGTGCGAGGAAGAAGGTGCAGAACGGTTGAGGGTTGAAGTTCGCGACCGGGAGCAATAGGCGGCAAATTGCTGGCCCCCGAATGTTTCAAGTCCCGGCAAACTCGCCTTTTTTCAAAAGGTTAGGTGGGCCATATGCGGACGATTGTCATCACCGTAGCAACGCTTTCCCTCGCTCTGTTCGCGTTGGAGGCCCAGGCCAGGGAGCTGAGCAAGAGCCATCGTTTTGCGTGTACCTGGGGTTCGGACATTGCCGCCGGTGCGCAACAATCGAAGCTTTCGGGTATTTCTCTTTATGGTGCCCGCAAGCGCTTGCAGGCGCGCAAGTTCCAGCAACCGTGGATGCGTATGACCGCCATGGGCATCACCGAGCAGACCTACGACAGCGCGTCGCGGCTAAAGCCGGCGGCCGTCAAGCAGACCTACTACGAACAGTGCGTCCGGCACGAGTTGGCCCAGCGTTAAACGCATAAGCCCGACCTGAAGAGGCCGGGCTTTTTCATGTCCGGTGCAATGACAGCGTCACTTGTCACTTTCGCAATTGACCATCCACGACACGCCAAAACGATCCACCAGCATGCCGAAGCGCGCGGCCCAGAAGGTGGCTTCCAGCGGCATGTCGACGCGACCATCCTTGGCCAAGGCGTTAAACACCCGTTCGGCCTCGGCGATGCTGTCGACATTCAGGGAAATCGAGCAACCGCTCATGCCTTGGGTCGGGCGGTCGGGCGTGGTGTCCGAAGCCATGAGCATCTGATCGCCGACTTTCAGGCAGGTGTGGATGATCAGGTTGTGATGCTCTTTGGGGACATGTTCGGCGGCCGGCGTTTCGCCGAAGGTCATCATCGCTTCGAGCTTGCCTTGCAGGCATTGCTCGTAAAACGTGAAGGCAGCGCGGCAGTCGCCGTTGAAGATCAGGTACGGGTTGATTTTCATGGTGGTGCTCCCGAATAGGCAGTGGAACGCCGCGCGGCCGGGTGTGCCGAAGCAGCGTCATGGATTGACTCCATCCAGCAAAGCGTTAGAAAGCTGGATTGCCAGCCGATGCTGCAAGAATTTCCTTTCGGAGTGACCGATGGTCTGCGGGGAGGGACGTCAGGAGTCGCGCGGGTTCTTTTGCACCGCAGCGCCCGCCACTCGGGGGGCAGGTCGGGTCTGCATCAGCGCATCAATCGCCTTGCGATAGTTCTGTCCGCCCAGCGCCATGCTGTTGTTGTGCGTTGCGCCGGGCACCAACAGCAGGCGTTTCGGTTGTCGGGCAGCGGCGAACAGTTGCTCGCTAAAGCGTGACGGCACGAAGGCGTCGGCCAGGCCGTGCACCACCAGCAGCGGCATGTGGATCTCGGCGATCTTGTCGATGGAATCGAATTTCTGCGACAGCAACCAACGCACCGGAAGAGAGGTGTTGGCCACGGCAGCCGCGACATCTGCCAATGAGGTGAATGTGGATTCGATAACCAGCCCACGCACCGGCAGTGGGGTGTGATTTCTGGCTGCATCGCGGCCGAGCTCTGCGGCCAAGTCGATGGCGACCGCGCCCCCCAGCGAATGCCCGTAGATCAGGCGTTTGTTCGGATCGGGCTGCAGCAGTTGGAAGCGTTCCCAGGCCACCCGCGCATCTTCGTACACCGTGCTTTCCGACGGCAGGTCGCCATGACTCTGGCCGAAGCCGCGATAGTCGATGGCCAGTACCGAATAACCTGCTGCGCGCAATTGCTCGATACGAAACAGTTGCCCGGTGAGGTTCCAGCGTACGCCGTGCAGATAAAGGATGGCCGGAGCATCGGCGCGCTCCGCCGGCCACCACCAGGCGTGAATGTTTTGCCCGGCCTTGAAGCTCTTCGGTTGCAGGTCGAGTTCTTCCACGCTGCCGGGCAATCCGTGATACCAGCCGGCGGTGCCCGGTTCGATGCGAAACAACAGCTTGCGTTCGGTGTGTTCCAGCACGGCACAACTCGCCGGCACGCCGATGATCAGGGCGGCCATGCAGGCGAACGCCAGACGGCGGCGTCGAAGTCGGGTCATGAAGGCAAGGAACATTAAACGTTTCACCACGGCGTGGACAAAGAACGCTTTTTACCAGATGCCTTGACCCGTGCGTGACATTTTCGACCACCGCACGCCTGCAACGATTACAAAATACTGCAACGACTCAGTCGATCTTCAGCACAATCTTGCCGATGTGGTCGCCCGCTTCCATGTGCGCATGGGCCTTGGCTGCGTCGGCGAGCGGGTAGACCTTGTCGATGATCGGCAGGCAGCGGCCGGCGGCGAGCACCGGCCAGACGTGTTCGCGCAAATGATCGGCGATGGCAGCTTTTTCCGCCGAGGTACGGGCGCGAAGCAGGGAGCCGGTAACCACCGCACGCTTGCCGAGGATCGCCAGCAGATCGATGTCATTGGCCCGCGCGCCACCAAGGAAACCGAGCATCACCAACCGCCCATCCATCCCCAAGGCGCTGATGTTCCCGTTGAGGTACGAGCCGCCCATGATGTCGAGGATCACGTTCACGCCCTGGCCGGCGGTCTTCTCGGCGATGACAGCCGCGAAATCCTGTTCCCGGTAGTTGATCGCTTCGCCGCCCAGTTTGCGGATCGCTGCGCATTTATCGGCGCTGCCGGCGGTGGCAAAGGCTTCGATGCCAAACTCGCGGCACAGCATCAACGCGGTGGTGCCGATGCCGCTGGTGCCGCCGTGGATCAAGGCGCGCTGGCCACGGCTGACGCCGCCGAGGCCGAACAGATTGGCCCACACCGTGAAAAAGGTTTCCGGAATTGCAGCCGCCTGAATCCAGTCCAGCCCATCGGGAATCGGCAGGGCCTGGCCGGCCGGGACCGTGCAGTATTCGGCGTAACCTCCGCCATTGGTCAGCGCGCAGACCCGGTCACCGACCGCGAATGTGCTGACACCGCTGCCAATTGCCACGACCTCGCCGGCCACTTCAAGGCCCGGAATCGGGTTCATGCCGGGCTTCATCGGGTATTTGCCGGCGCGTTGCAGAGCGTCGGGGCGATTGATGCCGGCAGCCTTCACGCGGATCAGTATTTCGCCTTCTGCGGCGATTGGCAGCGGCACACGTCGGGATTGCAGAACCTCGGGCCCGCCCGGTTCGGTGATTTCGATTCGGGTCATTTCGGTGGGCAACGTCATTTTCGATTCCTCTTGAAAAAGTGATCAGTAGATGGGAGCACCGTCAGGGCCCAATGATTCCCGTCATTGGGCGCAGCAGCGTTGTTCGATTGAGGAGGGCAGCAGTTTCATGGCGTGCTCAAGTATCAGCGCGATCACGATGGCACCGCCGGCAATCACAAAGAGCAGCACATGGTGTCCGCCCGTGGCGTTGAACAGCGCCGAATAGGCGAATCCGGCCAGCGCCTGAAACGTGGCGAACGACACCGTGGCCCGGCTCCACGCCACCTGTTGGCGATGATGATCCGGCACCAGCTCATGCACCCGAGCCAACGCCAGCGGAACGATGCCCGGCGGAAACGAACCGAGGATCACCGCTAGCAGTGCCAGCGCCAGGAACGAATGCGAAATGGCCAGCAAACCAAGGGTGATCGCCTGCACCACCAGCACCAGACGAATGCCGGTCCGCGCACCGAGATGATCGGCGAGAAAGCCATAACTCACCGGACCGACGATGGCGCCCAGACCGTACATGATCCAGACCAGCGCGCCGACGTGCGCCCCGGCGCCCAGGCCACGGGCGACGTAATCCACCAGGAAAACCATGGCCGGCACCAGCCCGGCGGCCATGAACGCGTACTGGGCAAACAGCAGATAAACAGCAGGCGGTGTCGGCTCGACCGGTTCCGCCTGAGCCGTTGCGGTGGTTGCATGGGGCAGCTCCGAAGGCCAGCCGAACCAGCTCAATGCCGTCAGCGCCAGCGACAAAACGCCCAATCCCAGCCATGTCGCTTGCAGGCCCAGACTCAGCAGCAGCGGGACGATCGTGCCGGAGCCAGCGATGCCAAGACCGATGCCGAGGAAAATCGCCCCGCTGGCCAGGCCTTTGCGCGCGGCGGGTACATGGGGCAATACGGTCGCGGCCACCAGCACCATGATCGCGCCGCCCGCGATTCCGGACAGCAGGCGCCAGCCGAAATACCAACTCACCGACACCGGGTACGCACAGGCGAAAAACGCCACGGTCACCGCCAGCATCATCAGTCGCAGAGCGTTTCTCTGGGTAAGCCGGCGTGCCAGCGGGCGACCGAGGAGGGCGCCGATCAAGTAACCGACCAGGTTGGCCGCGCCGAGATAGACCACATCATGGGCGGAAAACCACTGCGCCTGAATCAGCGAAGGGATCAGCGGCGTGTAGGCGAAACGCGCCAGACCGATGCTGACCAGGCTGGCGCAGAGTCCGGCGAAGATCGCCAGCCAGACACTCGTGTCCGGACGTTCGGGCGAAGCAGTTGAAGTGCGCATGACGGCAATCCTGTGGAAAGGTTTATGGCGTCCAGCATATCGACTATCGTTGCTGCGTTAATGCAGCGAGTTTGCGTTGTTGTGATGCGTTTATGCATCAATAGAGGACGATATGAACTGGGATGATGCACGGGTGTTTCTTGCGGTCTGCCGCGAATCGACATTACGCGGCGCCGCGCGTGTACTGGGCGTGGATCAGGCGACGGTCGGGCGACGCATCACGGCACTGGAAAAGTCGCTGGGCGCGACCTTGTTCCTGCGCACCTCCGAGGGCTATGCACTGACGGCCGTCGGCGAAGCGGCGCTCAAGTCGGTGGAAAAAATGGAGCATTCGGCGCTGGAGCTGGAGCGGCGTATCCAGGGCCTGGACGACCGCCTGACCGGTAGCGTGCGAGTCAGCACCACTGATTCGCTGGCCATCGATTTCCTGATCCCGGCCATCGCGCAGTTGCACGAACGGCATCCGGACGTGCGCGTGCAACTGGACGCCTCCACGCAGATCCTCAGCCTGGCCAAACGCGAAGCTGACATCGCCGTACGCAATACCCGCCCGGACAACCCGGACCTGATCGCCCGGCGCATCGCGCGTTGGCCGGTGGGGCTGTTTGCCTCGCAGGCTTATGTCGACAGGCATGGCGTGCCGGCGCCGGGCAGTGCGTTCGAGGGCCATGATCTGGTGGTGTACCAGCCATATCTGCAAGGCAACAAGGACCTGACCCTGGTGACTGAACCCGTGACTCGCGGGCGGATCGTCGCCGGTCTCAGCTCCAGTCTGTTGGTCCGACGCTCGATTGCCGCCGGGCTGGGTGTAGGAGAAATTCCGGTCTACATGGGCGAGCGCGATGGTCTGGTCAGGCTGTGGCCGGAGCGTACGCGGCCGTTGCCTTATGAAGTGTGGCTGGTGACCCATGCGGATCTGCGCCATACCGCGCGGGTCAGGGCGGTGATCGAGCAGATTGTCGAAGCGTTTGCGCTGGAGAATGAGTAGTCCTTGATGCCGTGTAGGACGGCTACATCAGCTGACGATCTTGCCTACAACAGCGCCAGAATCCGCTGGCTTGTGAGTTTTTTGGCCGGGCCCTATCGTTTCTCACGCCCGGAGTGAACAGGTGAAATGCTCCGAGGTGATCAATCCAGGGAAGTATTGATAAACGTCAGAGGTGTGGAATTGATTGCAAGGGAAGTCAGCCAATTTCAAGCAAGCGACATGGCCGGGCAAACGGATAGAACTGAGTCTATGACCTACATAACGCGAGACGAATTCAGCGCCAGGATCGAAGTCATCGAGACAAGAATCGATGCACGGATCGAATCCATGTCCGCCAAGATCGATGGCTTTCTGACCCAGCAAGCCGAGCGGGATCAGGCACGGCTGGAGCTCGAAAAAAGTCAGGAGCAGGCCCGGCTGGAGCAGAAACGCTCCATGGAGGAGGCACGCTTCGAGTGGGAGCGATCTCAGGAGGCGGCGCGGCTGGAGCAGAAGCGAGAGCAGGAGACGGCGCGGCAGGCGTGGGAGAAGGCTCATGCGGTGGCGCGGCTGGAGCAGAAGCGAGAGCAGGAGACTGCGCGACAGGCGTGGGAGAAGTCTCAGGAAAATTCGCGCGTTGAGCGGGAGGAAGCCCAGGAGAAGTTGCGCGTTGAGCGGGAGGCGGCTCAGAAGAAGGTTCACCAGGAGCGGGAGCTGGCTCTGGAAAAAATTCAGCTGGCGCACGAGAAGAATCTGGAAAACCTGCGGCAGGAGCGCTTGAAGGCTCGGCTGGGGCATGAAAAGGTCTTGGAGACGGCCCGACAGGAGCGGGAGACCGCCCGGGTCGAGCGCGAGAAAGCCTACGAAAAGGTCAGACTGGAGCAAGAAAAGGCTCACCTGGAGCGCGACCAGCGTTACGCGATCGTCTCGGCTCGCATTGACAGGTCTCTGGAGCGAATTGACGAAGCCGTCAGGCAGGTCTCGACGATCAAGGCGAATTACTGGGCGGCAACGGCCGTACATTTTCTCGGAATGGTTGCCATACTAGCGGGTTCTTACTACGCCAATCAGGCAAACGTGCTCGTCACGATGCAGACCACCCTGGCCATGATTCAATCGGTGAAAGAGGCTGGAAACCCTGCGCCGGCAGTGCTGATGACCTTGCCTGCAGAATGAAAAACGGCCTTCAACGAAGGCCGTTTTTTCGAGTGATGAAAACCACCGACTCATGGCATTTCCGGCAACTCTTGCGGGCGCAGATCAAACACCAGGACTTCGGCATCCTGGCCATTGCTCAGGGTCAGTGCCTGTTCTTCACGAACCCGCACGCCGTCGCCTTCCTTCAACTGCACGCCGTTCAGTTCAACGCTGCCGCGAGCAACGTGCACGTAGGCATAGCGGTTGGCAGGCAGCTTGAGGGTGGCGCTTTCCTCGCCATCGAACAGTCCGGCATACACTCGTGCATCCTGGCGCACTTTCAGCGAGCCGTGGCTGCCTTCGGGCGAAATGATCAGTTGCAGGCGACCGCGTTTTTTCTGTTCGCTGAAGTGCTCTTGCTGGTAACGCGGTTTCGCGCCGCTGACGTCCGGCACGATCCAGATTTGCAGGAAATGCACAGGCTTGGTCGCCGAATGGTTGAACTCACTGTGGGCCACGCCGCTGCCGGCGCTCATCAGTTGCACATCGCCGGGGCGGATCACCGAACCGGTGCCGAGGGTGTCCTTGTGTTCCAGGGCGCCTTCGAGCACATAGGAGAAAATCTCCATGTCACGGTGCGGGTGCTGGCCGAAGCCCTTGCCGGCGGCGACGCGGTCATCGTTGATCACCAGCAGGTCGGAAAAACCCTGTTCACGCGGGTCACGGTAGCTGGCGAACGAAAAGGTGTGGAACGACTTCAACCAGCCATGATTGGCCAGAACACGGTCGGAAGCTTTACGAAGGGTCAGCATGATGAAATCTCCTTTCAGGACGTTGATTCGTCCGAGTGAGGAGAAGGTTACTGGTTACCATTCGATGCAATAAGTAGATGAAAATTGAAATACTGTCCGTTTTTAGTTGACAGTTGTGAGCACTGGATCACGCATTCTTTTCCAACGGTTCCACCGTATCTGGCCATAATGCGCAGACTTATGATTCCACATAGATTTTGGTGATACCCCCATGAAGACCGTGGCAATGGTGCTGTTTCCGGAATTTCTGCTGCTCGACATGGCCGGGCCGCTGGAGGTCTTTTCGGTTGCCAACCGTTACCTGAAACCGCAAGCCCACTATCACCTGACCACCCTGGGCACCGAGCGCGGGCCATTGCGTGCGTCCAATGGCGTCCTCGTGCACACCGATCGGCATATCGACGAAGCCGATGAGCGCTACGACTTGCTGCTGGTGCCGGGTGGTCCTGGCGCCTACAACGAAAAACACCCGCCGTTGCTCGACTGGCTGCAAGGCGCGGTGACGCGCGCCGGGCAATACGGCTCGATCTGTACCGGCGCCTTCGTGCTCGGTCACGCCGGCTTGCTCGACGGCTACCGTGTGACCACCCACTGGAATTACACCGAACGCCTGATCAAGGGCTTTCCGAAGGCAAACGTCGCGACCGACCAAATTTTTGTCGAGGATCGCAACCTGATCACCTCCGGAGGCGTCACGGCCGGCATCGATATGGCGTTGGCGGTAGTGGCTCGTGATCATGGCAAAAAGATTGCCCAGGACGTGGCCAAGGTGCTGCTGGTGGTGATGAAACGCCAGGGCGGGCAAGCGCAGTTCAGCCCGTTGATGGCGGCAGTGGCGCCCCAGGAAACCCCGATCACCCGGGTGCAGAATCATGTGCTGGAGCATCTGGAGGAAGCCTTCACTGTGGAGCGCATGGCGGGGCTTGCGAACATGAGTGCACGGCACTTCGCCCGTGTGTTTGCTCGCGAGGTCAACATGACGCCCATGGAATTCCTGCAAAGTGCGCGCATCGATTGCGCGCGAAATCTGCTGGAAACCAGCGATCTGCCGCTGAAAACCGTGGCCTATAAGAGCGGTTTTGGCAGTGTGCGGCACATGCGGTTTCTGTTCGGCGAAAAGCTCGGGCTGACCCCGACGCAATATCGCGAACAGTTCAGCTAGAGCGGTTCTGTCCGTTACGGGCATCCGGATGTCCGTGCTGGACCCCGCGTGGTGGTTGTACCGTCATCGAGGCCTGCGAAGATAACGGACATGAACAGCCTCAACGAATTGAACTCGGCGTCGGTCCTGCGTTTCGGGCCGTACGCGTTCCATTTGCGCCAACGGCTGATCCTCGAAGGGGATCGGCAATTGCGCATGGGCGGTCGTGCGCTGGACATTCTGCAAGTGCTGGTCGAGCGCGCCGGGCGGGTGGTCAGTAAGGAGCAATTGATCGCGCTGGTGTGGCCGACCTCGGTGGTCGAGGAGATCAACCTGCGGGTGCACATCGCCGCGTTGCGCCGGGCCCTCGGTGATGGTGAAAACGGTCAGCGCTACATCGTCAATGTGCCGCAATGCGGGTACAGCTTCGTGGCACCGGTGCAGGGCGACAGCGTCGCCCAAGTGGTGTTCGAAAGTCTGCAAGCGCCCCAACACAACTTGCCCGCACGGCTGACGCCGGTCACCGGGCGCGATTCACTGGTCGGTGGTCTGGTCCGGCAACTGCCGTTGTCCCGGCTCATGACGGTGACGGGACCTGCCGGTGTCGGCAAAAGCACCGTGGCACTGCGTGCAGCGGAACTGCTGCTGCAGCATTTTCGTGACGGCGTGTGGCAGGTGGATCTGTCGCAGATCGACGAAGACACCCCGCTCCTCGATCACCTGCTGAAAACCCTCGACATCGATTTCCCCACCCTGGCCGCGCGTCACGCCTTGCTGGTGCTGGACAACTGCGAGCATCTGCACGAAGCCTGCCGGAACCTGCTGCAAACACTCCTCGGCGCCGCACCTCGTCTGTCGATCCTGGCCACCAGCCGCGAGCCGTTGCGTCTCGCTCTGGAAGTCCTCCAGCCACTGCCGCCCCTGACCCTTCCCAAAGCCTCGGCCCTCAACAGTGTCGCCGAGGTCATGGGCTATTCAGCGGTGCAGCTGTTTGTCAGTCGTGCCCGTGCGCGTCAACACGGTTTTTGTCTGCGTGAGCAGGATCTGGAAACGGTGCGCGATATCTGTCGGCGGCTCGACGGTCTGCCATTGGCGATCGAACTGGCGGCGGCGCAGATCGATGCGCTGGCGCTGGTCGGCCTTCAGACCCAACTGGATCAAGGCCTGCAAGTTCTGAGTCACGGTCGTCGCACCGCCGTGACACGCCACCAGTCGATGAAGGCTGCGCTGGACTGGAGCTATCAGCGCTTGAGCGAGCGGGAACAACGCGTGCTGCAACGCTTGTCGGTGTTCAAGATGGCATTCACCCTGGATGCCGCCATCGGCGTGATCAGTTGCGCGCAATTACCACCCTCGACACTGGTGGCAGTGGTCGAACAGCTCGCGGCCAAGTCGTTGCTGACCACAGATCGATCCAGCGGAACACTGCGCTATCAAATGCTCAACACCACGCGCCGCTATGCCCGCGAACAGTTGGAGCAGGGCGGCGAACTGAGTGATGTCGAGCGTCGGCACGCGCGTTACCTGGGTCGCACCCGGCCAGCCTCAAGCGGCCGACTGACCGCGCAGTTCGTCGAGCAGTAACCGCACCTTGCGCAAGTCCGGGGTGGCATAGCCTTCGGTGAAGCGCTGGTAGATCGGTGTCAGCAATTCGAGTGCCTCACGGTAGCGCGACTGACGCTGCCACAACTGCGCCAGCGACGTCGCGCTGCGCAGTTCCCAGGCCAGGGCGCCTTGTGTCCGCGCAATCTCTAGCGATTGCTGCAAGGCGCTTTCGACCGTGTGATGACAGTGCGATTCAGCCGCCAGCAATCGCTCGGCCCGGGCCCGCAAAATCTCCGCCGTGCTCCAGCCGGCCGCGCCACTTTGCGCCCGTTCCAGCAACGCGTCATCGACGAAACCCGGATCCAGCGTGACCATGATTTCCCTGACCAGACCGCTGTCGGCGGGCGGGATGGCGGGGGCCTTGTCGGCGTCGATCACCTGCGCGTAGTGCCGCGCCCACGTGTAGAACAGCAGCACCGAATGCTTTTGCGCCTGTTCGAGCAACAGTTGCAGCAGCGCGCGGGCGTTTTGTACGTCGCCGTTGTAATGCGCGATCAGGCACGAGGCGAGTGCCAGGGTGTAGCAGATCGAGGTGCCGTGGTTGATCTGTACCGCGATGTCCAGCGCCTGCCGTGCCGTGCGCCAGGCCTGCTCGGGAAAACCTTGCAGCCACAACACTCGGGCGAGGACGGTCAGCGAGGCGACGCTCTGGTCGTATTGCACGCCGAAACCGTGAGTGAAGCGGTTGAGATGGCCGCTGTGGGCCATGCGCTGAATGACCTGTTCGGCGTGGATTCGCGCCTGATGCTGATCGCCGGCGTAATGCAGCGCGAGTACCCGCAAGCGATGGGTACTCAGGGACAACTGCGCATCGCCGTGCACTCCGAGGCTTTCGAATTGCTCGCTCTGCTCGAGCGCCATCTGGTAATGCCCGCAACTGAGGTTGACCGCCATGTGCCCCGACACGGCGCGCAATTGTCCGGCCTTGTCGTCGTGCCTTTGCGCCAAGAGACGGGCACTGGCAAAGGCTTCGATGGTTTCCGGTGTGCCACCCCAGGTGTGGTAGCAGGCGCTGCCGAGGGCCAGTTTCAAGGCGATTTCCAGTCGCGGGCAGGGCTCGTCGGATGACGCCAGCAACGCGAGTGCCCGGCGCACATGCACGCCGTACTCCTTGAGCAGGGACAGCTCCTGCCACAACGGCGCCGAGGTCGCCGTCAGGCGCACGCCAAGAGCGCGCGAGCCTTGGTCATTCAGCGTCCACTCAAGCGCCGCGCGCAGGTCTTCAAGACCACGGGCATAACGCTCGATCCAGACTTCGGTCGCCGTGTTTTCCCAATCGGCCTGGGCCTGATGCATCAGCGCCAGGCTGCGTTCGGCATGACGCTCGCGGGTTTCGCCGAGCTCGGCGGCCTGGTCGAGTTTTTCCAATGCATAGCGACGAGTCGTGTCGAGCAGGCGATAAAACACTTCTTCATCACCGACCTCGACGTTGAGCAGCGACTTGGCGACCAGTTGCGTGATCGAGGCAAACACTTCGTTCGACTCGATGTGCTGACCGACGATAACCGCCGCCGCAGATTCCAGCGTGAATGCGCCACGAAACACGCCCAGTCGGCGCAGGCCGGTCTGCTCGCAGGCGTTGAGCAGATTGAAACTCCAGTCCAGCGTAGCGCGCAGGGTTTCATGCCGACCGAGGCGAGTCTGATTGCCCGCCGGCAAACGCCCCTGAAGCTGACTCAGCAAACCGTCCAGCCCAAGACCTGCCACCTGCGCGGCGGCCAGTTCCAGTGCCAGCGGGATGCCGTCCAGCCGTCGACAGATGTCGATGATCAACGGCAGATCAGCGTTACCCGGCTCAAAGTGTTCGTGCGCCGCCATCGCCCGTTCGACGAACAGTTGCAGCGCAGAGAATCCCATCGCCTGATCGCGGTCGAGCACTGCAATCGGTGGTGGACAATCAAGAGATTCCAGACGCTGCACAAACTCGCCCTCGGCGCGCAGACTTTCGCGGCTGGTGGCCAGAATATGCACCTGCGGCGCGCCACGCAGAATGCTTTCGCTGAGCAACGCCACGGCGTCGATCAAGTGCTCGCAGTTATCGATCACCAGCAGCATCTGCCGCTCGCGCAGGCTGTTGATCAGGCAGGTCATCGGTTCACTGTCGTGCAGCGAAAGATCCAGCAGGGCGGCGAGGTGCGAGCAGATCGAGCCGGGATCGTTGAGCGGTGCCAGATCCAGCAGACGAATCCCGTCGCGATAACGACCGATCAGCTGTTCGGCGACGCGCAGGGCCACGGTGGTTTTGCCGATGCCGCCGGGGCCGACCAGGGTGATGCAGCGCTGGCGTGGCAGCTGCGTCATCAGACTGTCGACCACCGACTGGCGCCCGATCATCCGCGTACGACGCAATGGCAAGTTGTGCCGGCCGAGGTTGGCGGCGGTGGGACGTTGTTCAATCGATTGCATCACCACTGGCGCGACGAAACTGTAGCCGCGCTGCGCCACGGTGACGATGTAACGTTGCCCGGCCTGACCGTCGCCGAGCGCCTTGCGCAACGCGGCCATGTGCACCCGCAGATTGATGTCTTCCACCACGCTGTCCGGCCAGACCCCGGCGATCAGTTGCTGCTTGCTCACCACCTCGCCGGCGTGGGCCAGCAGGATCAGCAGAATGTCCATGGCGCGGCGGCCCAGGCGCAAAGGCTGGTCGCCTTCAAGCACCAGCCGCTGGCCGGGGTGGATCCGATAGGGGCCGAAACCGATGGCCTGATTCGGGGAAAGACTCAACCGCTCACTCCTTCGACGTTTTTTATGATCCTGGTCCGCCTCGGTGAAGAATCCGTGACGGGCAGGGCGGGGAGCGACTCGAGGGTCACGCAAGCCGTCTAATCCGCAGTATCCGGGCATATTCCTCAGGATTTGTCGCCAGTGCAACGTGCGCGCAGTGCACGCGCCCCGGCATCGCTCGGCATCCAGTGCCGTCACTACTGTATTTAAAGGCCGGAACCTGTGCCGGCTCACCCGACAGCCGGGAAAAATTAACAACGATTAACTCGTCCGCGCCCGCTTCAGAGCCAAAACTCCGGGGCAATGGAATGCATACGTCCGGAGGACGCTGCGATGAGCAAGGTAGTGGTGGTCTATCACAGTGGCTACGGGCACACCCGCGTCATTGCGCAGGCAGTGGCCGAAGGTGTGGAACGCCACTTGGGCAGCACTTGCCTGCTGCTGGCGGTGGAAGACGTGGAAGCCCACTGGGATGACCTGCACCGCGCCGACGCCATCATCTTTGGCGCGCCGACCTACATGGGCAGCGCCTCGGCGGCGTTCAAGCAATTCATGGAGGCCACGGCCTCGTTCTACCTCGCCCGGCCGTGGCGCGACAAACTCGCGGCGGGCTTCACCAATTCCGGCAGCCTGTGCGGCGACAAGCTCAATACCCTGGTGCAGATGGCGGTGTTCGCGGCCCAGCATTCGATGATCTGGGTCGGGCTTGATCTGTTGCCGGCGCGTGCGTGCGAAGGTGTGTTCGACGGCCAGTTGAATCGCCTCGGCAGCTCCCTCGGTGCGATGTCCCAATCCAGTGTCGAACAACCGCCCGAGCAGGCACCGCCTTTGGAGGACCAACAAACCGCCGCGCACCTGGGCGAGCGGGTGGCGCGACTGGCTCAGCGGATGGCTCGAGGCTGAAACCGCCTCAGCGGTTTTTCATGACCTGACAACGCCACGCAAACGGATTGATCCCTTCGCTGCGGGTGAAGATGTGGCAGAAGTGCGCCTGATCGCAGAAGCCGCACTCCAGGCTGATCTGCGTGAGGCTGTGGTTGGTGTGCTGGATCAACAGCTTGGCCCGGGCGATGCGCTGGGTGCGGATCCAGTCTTGCGGCGAGTACCCGGTGCTGCACTTGAACGCCCGGGAAAAATGGCTGCGTGAGAGTGAGCAGGCGCTGGCCAGTTCGGTGACTTCAAGGCTGTCGCCGAGGCGTTCGAGGATCAGTTGTTTCACCAGCCGCTCGCGCTGCGGGCTGAGGCCGCCGGTGCTGGTCTTGCGGGGTTCGCTGGCAGGGGCGCGGGCGACGGTTTGCTGTAAGTGAGCCATGGCCAAGGTCCGTGTCGGTGGGGAACGCACGGTCAGCGCTTTCCCTCAGGTCAATAAAACAACGCTGCGCAGAGGGATTCATTGTTTGGCGAGGGGCGAAGGCTGACGAGTTAAACGTTGTTAATTCCACTGTCAGCTTCAACTCAGCACACCGCTGCAAGTCCCCATGACGGGAACCGGGCAGGATGGCGACGATGGGGAGCGGGCCATAAGGGCCGCAGAATCGGGCTCGTTCGAGGGGATGAATATGAAAGGTTTGTTCAACGGCGCAATCGGCGTGGCGTTGGTCGGTGTGATGTCCACCGCCATGGCGCAGGCGCCGCAGGTCGGCACGCAGGCGCCGGGCTATTTTCGACTGGCGTTGGGCGATTACGAAGTGACGGCGCTTTTCGACGGCTACAACGATTTGTCGCCGAAGCTGCTGCAGGGCATGAGCCAGAGCCAGATTCGCGCCTTGCTGGCCCGCCGCTCGATTGAAACGCCGGGTGTGCAGACCGCGTTCAATGCGTTCCTGGTCAACACCGGCAAACAACTGATTCTGGTGGATACCGGCGCGGGCCAGTGCATCGGCGCCACTGCCGGCCAGCTCTCGGCGAACATGCAGGCAGCGGGTTACAAGCCTGAGCAGGTCGATGCGATTCTGCTGACTCACCTGCACCTGGATCACGTCTGTGGACTGGTCGACGGCCAGCAACAACCGATCTTCGCCAATGCGACGGTTTACGCCGCCAAGGCAGAAGCCGATTACTGGCTCGACCCGCAGGCCCTCGCCAAGGCACCAGCCGGCGCGCGGGAGTTCTTCAAGATCGCTCAGGACTCTACCGCGCCATACGTCTCCGCCGGGCGCTTCAAGACATTCGCGGTGGGCCAGTCGCCGTTGCCGGGCTTGGTCGAAGCCACGCTGGAAGCCGGGCACACGCCGGGCAGTACCACTTACCGTTTTACTTCACAGAATCAGAGCATCGTGTTTATGGGGGATCTGGTGCACAACCTCGCGGTGCAGTTCGATCATCCTGAGGTAGCGATCAGCTTCGACGTCAACAGCCAGCAAGCGATCAAGAGTCGTAATGCGGTGTTCAGTGCAGCGGCGGCCAGCAAGACCTGGGTAACGGCTGCGCACTTGCCGTTCCCGGGCATCGGCCATATCACCGCGGTCGACAAACACTTCCAGTGGGTGCCGGTCGAATACGGTCCCTACAAACGCGCGGCCAAAGTACCGCTCATCGAGTAAAGTGCCCACCTTTCACGTCAGGCTCAAACAAGGAAAACGTGCCCCATGAACCGAAACGATCTGCGCCGCGTCGACATGAACCTGCTGGTGATTTTCGAAGCACTGATGTTCGAAAAGAACCTGACCCGCGTCGCCGAAAAACTGTTCATGGGCCAACCGGCGGTGAGCGCGGCGCTGGGCCGCTTGCGCGATCTGTTCGACGATCCGCTGTTGCTGCGCAACGGTCGCGGCATGGAACCGACGGCGCGGGCGCTGGCGATTCTTCGGGAGCTGCAACCGGCGATGGACGTGATTTCCGGCGCGGTCAGCCGGGCCAAGGAATTCGATCCGGCCACCAGCTGCGACGTGTTCCGCATCGGCCTGTCGGATGACGCCGAGTTCGGTCTGTTCCCGCCGCTATTGCGCCAGTTGCAGGAAGAGGCGCCGGGGATCGTAGTCGTGGTGCGCCGTGCCAACTACCTGCTGATGCCGACTTTGCTGGCTTCCGGGGAAATCTCCGTCGGCGTGAGTTACACCACCGATCTGCCGGCCAACGCCAAGCGCAAGAAACTGCGCGACATTCCCTGCAAGGTCCTGCGCGGCGACAACCGCCCGGGCCCGCTGACCCTCGACGAATACTGCGAGCGGCCCCACGCGATGGTCTCGTTTTCGGGGGATCTGAGCGGCAACATCGATGTGGACCTGGCCAAGGTTGGCCGCAGCCGCCGCGTGGTGCTTGGAGTGCCGCAATTCAGTGGGTTGCGCGCGCTGTTGGCGGGCACCGAAATGATCGCCACCGTGCCGGATTACGCGGCGTGTGCGTTGGTCGAAGGCTGTGCGTTGCGGGCCGAGGATCCGCCGTTTCCGATTGATGCGGCGCAACTGTCGATGGCCTGGAGCGGGGTGCATGACAACGACCCGGCGGAGAAATGGCTGCGGTCGCGGATCAGTCAGTTCATGTCGGTGACGCTGGATATTCCGGCGTAACAAGACCTGAAACACAATTCGTTCATCGCCTCATAACCCTGTGGGAGCAAGCTCGCTCCCACAATAATTTGTGTCGTTCGTGGGTTCTGCGTGTTCTCGCAAAGAGAGCACACCCATCCAATTTCCCCCCGATCAATCATTGCACTATTCCCTGCAATGATTGATCAAGGGTGGGCCCATGAACGCTGTACAACGCGATGACCAGGCGCAAAACCTTGGCCTGCTGTTCCTGCGGGTGACCGGCGGGTTGTTTCTGCTGTTCGTCCACGGCTTGCCCAAGCTGCTGGATTTCACCGCGCAGCTGCAACTGATCGAAGACCCGTTTCACCTCGGGGCCCACCTCACTTTGATTCTGGCGATCTTCGCCGAAGTCCTCTGTCCGCTGCTGATCGTCGCCGGGGTGCTGGCGCGTCTGGCGTGCTTGCCTATTCTGTTTGTGCTGCTGGTAGCGCTGCTGCTTGTGCATCCGCAATGGAGTGTGGCCGAAGGGCAGTTCGGCTGGTTGCTGTTGATCCTCTTCACCACTGTTCTGATCGCCGGGCCGGGACGGCTGGCGCTCAATGTTCGTTTGCCCGGAGTACTCCGTTATGCCTGATGCCCAGACCCTGAAAAAACCGGGACCCGAAGAAACCGTGACGCTGATCGTCAAGCACCGGGTCAAGGCCGGTTTCGAGCAGCCTTACGAAGCCTGGCTGCGCAATATCGTCAGCGTGGCGGGGCGCGAAGAAGGGCATTTGGGCGTGGACGTGATGCGCAGTCAGCAGGGCGGGCTCGCACTGTTCACCTGCGTGCTGCGTTATTGCTCGACAGAAGCGATGCAGCGCTGGCTCGATTCGCCGCAGCGTCAGAAGCTGATCGATGAAGCGGCGCCGATGCTCGCCGACGGCGACCAGACCGAAGTCAACGCAGCCAATGAATTCTGGTTCACACCGACGGCCGAGGCAGGTTCGCCGCCACCGCGCTGGAAGCAGGCCGTGGTCACGCTGCTGGTGATTCTGCCGCACACCTTGCTGGTGCCGCTGATCTGGGGGCCGCTGCTGCAACTCAATGCATTCCTGTCCAACTACGTGGTCGCCACGTTCCTGATCACCCTGACCATCGTAGTGTCGGTGGTCTACGTGTTCATGCCGCCCGTGACCCGTCTGTTCGCGCCGTGGCTGGAAGCCGGGCAGTCACACAAACACCACGAATCCAACGCCAACCCGCCGCGCTGAGCCGGCGGGTTTCGCTCCGTTTCACTTATCTCGAAGGAACTGCGATGAACGCCGATCTGATTCTGTTCAATGGCCAATTTCATACGGTAGACCGCGAAAAACCCCTCGCCAGTGCCGTGGCGATCAAGGACGGCCGCTTTGTCGTCGTCGGTAACGATACGCAAGCCATGGCCCTGCGCGGCGCCGGCACTCAAGTGGTCGACCTCAAGGGCCGCTGCGTGATTCCCGGCCTCAACGACTCGCACTTGCACCTGATCCGTGGCGGCTTGAACTACAACCTCGAACTGCGCTGGGAAGGCGTGCCGTCGCTGGCCGATGCGCTGCGCATGCTCAAGGATCAGGCCGACCGCACGCCGACCCCGCAATGGGTACGCGTGGTCGGTGGCTGGAACGAATTCCAGTTCGCCGAAAAGCGCATGCCGACCCTCGAAGAAATCAACCAGGCGGCGCCGGACACCCCGGTGTTCATCCTGCACCTGTATGACCGCGCGCTGCTCAACCGCGCCGCATTGCGCGTCGCCGGTTACACCCGCGACACGCCGAACCCGCCGGGCGGCGAGATCGTGCGCGATGCCAACGGCAACCCGACCGGCATGCTGGTGGCGCGGCCGAACGCGATGATTCTGTACTCGACACTGGCCAAGGGGCCGAAGCTGCCGCTGGAATATCAGGTCAACTCGACCCGCCAGTTCATGCGCGAACTCAACCGCCTCGGCCTGACCAGCGCCATCGATGCCGGCGGCGGTTTCCAGAACTACCCGGACGATTATCAGGTGATCGAACAACTGGCCAAAGACGATCAGTTGACCGTGCGCATTGCCTACAACCTGTTCACCCAGAAGCCGAAAGAAGAACTGACCGATTTCCAGAACTGGACCGGCAGCGTCAAGTTGCATCAGGGCGATGACTTCCTGCGTCACAACGGCGCCGGGGAAATGCTGGTGTTCTCGGCAGCCGACTTCGAAGACTTCCTCGAACCGCGCCCGGACCTGCCGCAAACCATGGAACAGGAACTGGAGCCGGTGGTGCGCCACCTGGTCGAGCAGCGCTGGCCGTTCCGTCTGCACGCCACCTACAACGAATCGATCAGCCGCATGCTGGACGTGTTCGAGAAGGTCAACCGCGACATTCCGTTCAACGGCTTGCCGTGGTTCTTCGACCACGCCGAAACCATCACTCCGCAGAACATCGAGCGGGTGAAAGCGCTGGGCGGTGGCATCGCGATTCAGGATCGTATGGCATTCCAGGGCGAATACTTCGTCGATCGCTACGGCAAGCAGGCCGCCGAAGCCACGCCACCGATCAAACGCATGCTCGCCGAAGGCGTGCCGGTCGGCGCGGGCACCGATGCCACGCGGGTGTCCAGCTACAACCCGTGGACTTCGCTGTACTGGATGGTCAGCGGTCGCACCGTTGGCGGTCTGGCGCTGTACGAAGAAGGTTTGCCACGCACCACCGCGCTGGAACTGTTCACCCACGGCAGCGCCTGGTTCTCGTCCGAGCAGGGCAAGAAGGGCCAGATCAAGGTCGGGCAACTGGCGGACCTGGCGGCACTGAGCGCGGATTTCTTCCATGTCGAGGAAGAAGCGATCAAGTGGATCGAGTCGGTGCTGACCGTGGTCGGCGGCAAGATCGTTTACGCCGCCGGTGACTTCGAAAAACTCGGGCCGGCCAGCGTGCCGGTGCTGCCGGACTGGTCGCCAGTGGTGAAAGTCCCGGGCCACTGGCGCCCTAATTCGCCCTTGCAGGCCCAGGTTCACCAGTGCAGCGGCCCGTGCGCAGTACATACCCACAGCCATGAAAAAGCGCGGATGTCGAATGCGCCGGTCAGCGACTTCGCCGGTTTCTGGGGCGCGTTCGGTTGCTCCTGCTTCGCGTTCTGATGCTTTTGAAAAAGCGCCGCTCTGTGTGAGCGGCGCTCCCCGCAACAACCATCCATCGAGGAGTTTCACATGAGCAACGTTCCTTACAGCCGCCTGAACAAAGACGATGCCGTTGTACTGTTGGTCGACCACCAGACCGGTCTGATCTCGCTGGTACAGGATTTCTCGCCGAACGAGTTCAAGAACAACGTGTTGGCACTGGGCGACATCGCCAAGTTCTTCAACCTGCCAACTATCCTCACCACCAGCTTCGATTCCGGCCCGAACGGCCCGATCGTGCCTGAGCTGAAAGAGCAATTCCCGGACGCACCGTTCATTGCCCGCCCTGGCCAGATCAACGCCTGGGACAACGAAGACTTCGTCAAGGCCATCAAGGCCACCGGCCGCAAGCAACTGATCATCGCCGGTGTGGTGACTGACGTATGCGTGGCGTTCCCGACTCTGTCCGCCATCGCTGAAGGTTTTGAAGTGTTCGTGGTGACCGACGCTTCCGGCACTTTCAACACCACCGTGCAGCAAGCAGCGTGGGCGCGGATGTCGGCTGCCGGCGCGCACCTGCTCAACTGGTTCGCTGTGGCTTGTGAGCTGCAAGTCGACTGGCGCAACGACATGGAAGGGTTGGCGAATCTGCTGTCGCAGCGTCTGCCTAACTATCGCAATCTGATCAACAGCTACACCAAGTTCACTGCCCAGTAATTGGCTGAAGAAAATGCCCGCTGAAGAGCGGGCATTTTTTCGTCTGTCGCAAAGGGCTCAGCGCTTCTGCAACCACCCCAAAAACCCACCCTTGCGAACCGGCACAGGCTTCGCCATCAACGCCAGCCGACTGTTCTGCTGCCGTACCGCCTGCAACTTGTTCAACGCCCGACCCACTTCACTGCGCTGCTCCATACAAGCGCGAGTCAGGTTCTTGTCGAGGCGATAAATGATCGAAGAGGTGAGTGCTGTGAACGTCGCTTGCGAAGGCGTATCCGCCAGAATGCTCTGCTCGCCCATGACCTCACTCGGCCCCATGCGCCCGGCCTCGGTGAAGCCGTTGCCGTCCGGCACGCTGGCGCTGACCACGCCGGTGGCGATCACGAACAGGCTGTCCGGGACTTCCTCCAGATTGAGCACCACCTGCCCGGCGCTGTACTGCTGCGCGACCATCGATTCGGCGAGGCGATCGCGTTCTTCATGGCTCAGCGAGCGGAAGATTTTCACTTCATCGAGCAACGCACGGGCGCGGGTCGACGGTTCGATCACGCCGTCCGGGTGCCGCGAAATGCCGGCCGCTTCGAGATGGCGGTGGGCGAGGTCGAACAGTTGATTGCGCACCTCGCTTTTCTTGCCCAACTCGGCGATAAAACCGCTGGCCACGTATTCCGACATTTCGTCGCCGGCCTCCTTCAGCACGGCTTTCGGTGCAGGCGACAGCAGCAGACTGCTGCTGCCTTGCAGCGTGCGGTCGAGGGCGTCGAGTACCCGGCGCGGGCGGATGTGGTTCGGCACCTTGATGCTGATCGACACGCCGTGCAGGTTGTTCGGGCGGCTGAGGTTGACGATCTTGGCCTTGGCCGCCACCGAGTTCGGCACCACGGCCAGGGTGCCGGTGCTGGTCAGCAGGTGCGTGGCGCGCCAGTTGATGTCGAGCACCTTGCCTTCGACGCCGTCGATGACCACCAGATCATCCACCTGATACGGCTTGGTGGTGTTCAGCACGATGCCGGAAAACACGTCGGCCAAGGTGCTTTGCAGCGCGAGACCGATGACGATCGCCACCACGCCGGAGGTCGCCAGCAAGCCTTTGACCGGCAGATCCAGCACATAACCGGCCGCCGCGACGATGGCCGCGAGAAACACCAGCGCCCCGATCACGTCCTGCAACAGCCGGCCGCTGTGGCCGATGCGGCGCATCAGGATCAGGCCGATGACTTCGGTCAGCACCCGCGCGGCGTACAGCCACCAGAGAATCCCCAGCGCCGTCGCCCCGAGTTGCGCCACCGGGTCTTCGGCAAACAACGGCGCCTGCAACGGGCTGACACCGGCGTTGATGGCCAGTGCGTTGAAGGCCAGAAACAGCACCAGTCGCACAGCGACCCGTTGCGCGCGATGCTTGAACGGCACGAGATGCCAGAGCAAGGTGTCGAGCACCAGCAGCAGGGCACTCCAGGACAGCAGGTGGGCAGAAAAAAGGCTCATGAGGTGAACTCCGGCGGGCACAAAAGAAAACGCCACACCCGAAGGTGTGGCGAGGGGTTGCACTCAGTTCAGATGGGTCTTGAGTTCTGCTGCGGCCTGGCGCACGGCGGCTTTCACTTCAGGAATTCCGTTCAGCGGGTTGAGCAGGCCGAAGTCGTGAATCATCCCGTTGTAGCGCACCGAGGTCACCGGTACACCGGCCGCGTCGAGGTGGCGGGCGTAGCCTTCGCCTTCGTCACGCAACACGTCGAACTCGGCGGTCTGCACCAGCGCGGCGGGCAGGCCCTTGAGCTGTTCGGCGCTGGCGTTGAGCGGCGAGGCATGGATCTGCGCACGCTCGGTCGGGTTGGTGGTGTAGTTGTCCCAGAACCACTGCATCATGCCCTTGGTCAGGAAGTGCCCCTCGGCGAATTGCTGGTACGAGCCGTTATCGAACCCGGCGTTGGTCACCGGCCACATCAGCAACTGGAAGCGCAGGGCCGGGGTTTTCTGTTCCTTGGCCATCAACGCCACGACCGCCGCCATGTTGCCACCGACGCTGTTGCCGGCCACCGCCAGACGTTTGCCGTCGACTCCGATGTCCTTGCCGTGCTCGGCCACCCATTTGGTTGCCGCGTAAGCCTGATTGATCGCGGTCGGGTACTGCGCTTCCGGCGACGGCGTGTAATCGACGTACACCGCGACCGCGCCAGAACCCACCACCAGATCACGAATCAGGCGTTGGTGCGTCGGGAAGTCGCCCAGCACCCAGCCGCCACCGTGGAAGAACATGAACACCGGCAGCTCGCCTTTGACCTTGGCCGGACGCACCACTTTCAGGTTGATCGTCTGGCCATCGACCTTGATCGCCTTGTCGCTGACTTCAACGCCGGACAGGTCAACCTTCACCGAAGCCTGGGCGCCGGTCAGCACCGCACGGGCGTCTTTCGGGCTCAGTTGCTCAAGGGGTTTGCCACCCCCGGCGGCGAGGGCGTCGAGGAAGGCCTGAGTGTTGTGTTCGACGCCAGTGCCTTCAGCGGCAAAAGCGTTGCCGATGGACAGGACGAGGAGGGAAGCGGCGAGGGTTTTCTTGATGTTCATGTGCAATTCCTTTTTAAGTCGTTTGAGTTTTTGTATGCCTTGGGATCGGGCTGCTGTGGCGCTGGGCTTCAGGCCTCAGCAACACCGTGAGCACAGATTAATGAGGTGCCGGAAAGTGAAAAAGCGGCTATAAAGCGTTTAACTGTCAACCAGAGAGTGACAATGAACCCGTTCGAAGACATGCGTATTTTTTGCCAGGTCATGGACTCCGGCAGCTTCACGGCGGCGGCCGATCAGTTGGGCCTGTCCAAGCAGTTCGTCAGCCGTCGGTTGATGCAACTGGAGGAGCGCCTCGGCGTGCGATTGCTCAACCGCTCGACCCGGCGCCTGGACGTGACGCCGCTGGGCCAGAGTTATTACGAGTCGGCGCTGCGCTTGCTCGGCGAAGTGGAATCGGTGGAGCAGGGCATCGCCGGACAGACCGCCGAGCCGCGCGGGGCGATTCGCGTGAGTGCGCCGCTGTCGTTTGCGCTGGCCCATCTGGGCTGCTTGCTGCCGCCGTTTCTGCAGCGTTACCGCGAGGTCACGGTTGAGGTGGACCTGAGTGATCGGCCGGTGGATCTGTTGGGCGAGGGTTACGACCTGGCGCTGCGCATCGGTGTGCTGGAGGACTCGACCCTGATCGCCCGACGCATCGCGTCAATCGAGCGGGTGTACTGCGCCAGTCCTGCATATCTGGCCGAACGCGGTACGCCGGTCAAACCGGAAGATCTGCTCGGCCATGACTGCCTGCCTTACGGTCACGGGCGCTCGGTGCAGTGGCGGTTCAACGCGGGGCAGGGCAAGCCGCTGCTGGTGAATGTCACCGGGCGGATGCGCGTCAACAACGGTGAGTTGCTGCGGGATGCGGCGGTAGCGGGGATGGGGATTACCTATCTGCCGACGTTCATTGTCGGCGCGGCGCTGAAGGATGGGCGGCTGGTGCCGGTGCTGGACGAATTTCGGCCGGAACCGCTGACGCTGTCGGCGGTGTATCCGCAGCATCGCCAGGCGTCGCGGCCGGTGCAGGCGTTGATCGAGTTTTTGCGGGAGCGGCTGGATAAGGCACAAGCGATTTTGTAGCCGCTCAAAGATTCAGTAGCCGATAACTGTGGGAGCGAGCTTGTTCCGGGCGGCGTTCCGACGAAAGCTTTCTGTCTGCCAGCGATGAGGTTGTGTGTGCCGACGCCTTCGCGAGCAAGCTCGCTCCCACAGGTGGTGTGTTTCAACGTGAGTCAGTTGGCGCGTTTGTCATCGCCAGGCTCGCCGCCGACATGTACGCCGCGATCATCACCGGGTTCGCCTGCAGCATGCAGGCCTCGGTCATCACCGATTTCACCGGCACGATGTACGCCATGGTCATCACCGATTTCACCGGCGCGGTGTACGCCACGGTCATCGCCGATTTCGCCAGCGCGGTGTACACCATGGTCATCACCGATTTCACCGGCGCGATGCACACCGTGGTCATCGCCGATCTCTCCGGACCGATGAACACCATGGTCGTCGCCAGGTTCTGAATGCGCGCCACTGCGACCGGATGATGCCGTGTTGCCGGAGTGGCCCGAGCCATGGTCACTGCCGCTGTGGCCACTGTTGCCACCGCCGCCACTGCCACTGTTGCCGCCACTGCCGCTGCCGCCGTGACCACCACCATTGCCACCGCTGCCGCCGCCACCTCCATTCCCGCCACCGCCGCCTCCATTGCCGCCACCGCCGCCTCCATTGCCGCCACCACCGCCTCCGCTGCCACCCCCGCCGTTACCGCCTCCGCCTCCGCCACTACCTCCACCACCGCCGCCACCACCACTTCCCCCATCCTTGGCCTGAACACTCGACACCCCGGACAGGCTGTCCGGAATCAGTACGGTAGACGCCGACAGGACTGCGCCGATGGCCATTGCGAGCACGAGCTTTTTAATGTGCATATCGTTCTCCGTCTTTGTTGTCTTGATTGGGAACGTGGATGTGCCTTGTTTTTGCGTGTGATCCGACCCGTTCCCGAGGTCAGTGGATACTCGAAGCCAGTTCGAAGATCGGGATATACATCAGGATCACGATCACCCCGATCAACAGGCCGATGAAGGTCATGAGCAGCGGTTCGAACAAGCGCACGAACCACTCGATCCAGCGGCTGATTTCCTCGTCGTAGAAATCGGCGCTGCGTTCCATCATTTGCCCGAGGTTGCCGGACTGTTCGCCGGCGCGCAGCAGGCGCAGGGACACGGGTGTCACCAGACGGTTGAGCTCCAGCGCAGTGGACAGCGACTGCCCCTCGCGCACCCGCTCGCAGGCCTGATCCAGGCGGGCTCGCGAGGCTACCGTGAGCAAGCCGCGCACCATGCCCATGGCGGTCACCAGCGGAATCCCGCCTTGCAGCAGAATCCCCAGCGACCGGTAAAACCGCGCCAGCTCATACATGAAAATCCGCTGGTGCACGGCGGGCAGTTTCTCCACCAGCCGATCCAGCCCACGGCGAAACGCCGGTTGTTTTTGCAGCACGGCGAGGGCGATGACGATTGTCGCCAACAGGCCGAAAAACTCACCCTGATGGGCGTGCAGAAACATGCCGCTGCTCATCAGGATTTGCGACAGCCACGGCAGGTTCGAGCCCAGCCCTTCGAACACCAGGCTGAAGCGCGGCACCACGTAGCCCATCAAAAACAGCACCACGCCACCGCCGACCACCAGCAACAGCAGCGGGTAGATCGAGGCGCTGACGATCTTCTGCCGCACCTCGTCCATGCGCTGGCGATAGCTCACGTAACGGCCCAGTGCATCGCCGACCGCGCCGGTCTTCTCGCTGGACTGTACCAGCGCAACGTACAAGGGCGGGAAAACCGCCGACAACTGGCCCAGTGCCTGGGAGAAGGATTTGCCCTCGTACAGCAGCCGCACCAGCTCACTCAAGGTTTTGCGGGCGGCGGGGGCGGTTTCTTTTTCGGCCAGGCTTTCCAGCGCATCGATCAGCGGCAGGCCGGCGTTGAGCAGGGTGGTCAGTTCCTGGCTGAACAGCACCAGGTTGAAGGTTTCACGTTTGCTCAGGCGCAACGAACGCCAGTGACGCTCGGCGTGCAGGCTGACCACGCGCAAGCCCTGATCCTCGGCGATGCGCCGCGCTTCGCTCTGACCGGGCGCCTCGACACTCAGCGACACCACCCCGGCCTTGCCCACTGCTTTGAGTTGAAATCGCATGCCGTGTGCTCCGCTTATTGCCAGTTGGTGACTTCGGCGTTTTCGCCTTCGCCGCCAGGCTGGCCGTCCTTGCCCATCGAGAGCAGGTCGTACTCGCTGTTTTCGCCGGGATAGCGGTAGGTGTAGTTACGCCCCCACGGATCCTGCGGCAGTTTTTTCTGCAAGTACGGGCCGGTCCATTTGGCTTCGTCGCTCGGTGCGGTCACCAGCGCCTGCAAGCCCTGTTCGGTGGACGGGTAATGGCCGACCTCCAGCCGGTACAGATCAAGTGCCTTGCTCAAGCCTTCGATCTGCGCCTTGGCGACCTTCACCTCGGAACGCCCCAGCTGGGCGAAATATTTGGGCGCGACGATCCCGGCCAACAGGCCGAGCACCACCAGCACCACAAGCAATTCGAGCAGGGTGAAACCGCGTTGGGCACGCGGACGAAAATGCAGCTTCATGATGACCTCCCGTGAGTGGCAGCCGTGTCGCCGAAAGGGCTTATGCAATTGCCATGCTCAGCCCCCGATAATTTCGGCTGTCGGGCTGAAGCCCTTGTATTACGGGCTTTTCAAGAGTCGGCACAGTGCTTGCGTACGGCTGATTGACGACGGGTCAGTGGGGCATTTCCCCCAATTTTTCGGGGCCTGTCAGGGGAGGCCCAATGATCCATTCATTCACTGCAGGACTGCTCGGCTGCGTGCTGTCGGTCGGTGTCGCGCAAGCCGATGTCTTCGTATCCGTGGACGCCAAGGGCAGCTACGTGCTGTCCAACGTCCACCGTCCCGGACGCACTTACGAGCGGGTGATCCGCGAAGCCGATGCGCCGCTGGTCAGCCTTGACCGGCAACCGCAATTGATCGCCAACCAGCCCTACGCCGAGCTGGTGTCAGCCGCCGCCACCGCCAATCAGCTGCCCGAAGCCTTGCTGCATGCGGTGATCAAGTCCGAATCCAACTACAACCCCGGCGCCACCTCGCCCAAGGGTGCCGGCGGGCTGATGCAGCTCATGCCCGGCACCGCGCGGGACATGGGCGTCACCGACGTCTACGACCCCAAGGCCAACATCCAGGGCGGGGCCAAATACCTCAAGCGCCTGATGACGATGTTCGACAACGACATCGCCCTGGCCGTGGCCGCTTACAACGCCGGGCCCGACGCGGTGCTCAGCCGGGGCCGGGTGATTCCGCCGTTCGCCGAAACCCAGCGTTATGTCCCGAGCGTGCTGCGTCAGTACCGGCGCCTGCAGGGGCTGGCGGTGGATGCACCGCTGTAAAGGATGTCCCCGGTTTCCCCACTATCGGGGCAAACCGATGGCCCCGGAAAAAGTGGGGAATCGGGTGGGGAATATCCCCCGGATTCTCAAGTGGTTTGTGTAACTGGTTGAACAGCAAGACAAATTTTTGTGGCACGCGGATTGCTCCAAGGTTTTTGTCGAGAATCATTCCCGTGAGCACCCACTACGAGGTTTCTGATCATGGTCGGCCTTCATCACGCTCCGTCCCTTTTCAACCTGCTGGTGTTTGTCGCCTCGATGCTCAGCATCGAGGTCGCCAGCTCGGCCGTGCGCTGCGAGCGCAATCTGGTGGCCAATGTGGTCGCCTTCGATCAACCGCTGATGTTCAACCGCCTCGGTGCGCAGAACGTCAACGGGATGATGTTCGCGCTGCGCCGCGATGTGGTCGATGACCATGACGTCTCGCTGGCCTATGGCGGCAGCGCGGTGCCGGGCAAAGTGTCGCTGCGTGCGGACAAGCGTCCACGGCCATTGGTGCTGCGGGTGGCCGCCGGTGATTGCCTGACGATCAATCTGCAGAACCTGCTCGATTATCAGGCCAACCCCAACAAGCACTTCGAAGGGCCTGAAGGCGAAGAAGAAGGCGAGGAGGGCATCGAGAACGCCGGCGGCGCGGAAGACTTCAAGGTCGACGAGCAGGTTGCCGACCGCCATGTCGGTTTCCAGGTCAACGGCCTGCAAGCGGTGAACAGCATCGACGACATTTCCTCCTACACCGGGCGTAACGCCAACACCCTGGTGCCGCCGGGCGCGAGCCGTTCGTACGTGCTGTACGCCGAGCGCGAAGGGGCGTTTGCCGTCAGCAGCCGTGGCGCGACATTCGGCGGGGAGGGCGCGGCCGGCAACGTCGCCAATGGCCTGTTCGGCCAGGTCGTGGTGGTGCCGAAATCGGGACGCACCTATCGCAACACCCTCACTGAAGAAGAAATGCGCCTGGCAACCACCGGCCGCACACCGGCCGGTCACCCCATCGTCGATTACCAGGCCCGTTACCCGCAGCGCGAACCGTGGTTGCGTGAAGGCAAGGCCGGCACGCCGATCATCAGCATGGTCGACGGCAACGAAATCATCTCCAGCGAAAGCGACGCGATCGTCATGGGCAGCAACGCCGATGGCAGTTTTGCGCCCAGCACCTATCCGCTGGAATCAGTGGGCAAACGCAACCCGGCGATCCCCAACCGCCTCGAGCCGTTTCGCGATTTCGCCTCGCAGTTCCAGGACGAAACCGCCGCCACCCAGGCATTCCCCGCCTACTGGGCCGACCCGGTCATGGCCCATGTGCTGGAGCCAACCCGCGACTCGTTCATGATCAACTACGGTTCCGGCGGCATGGGCGCTGAAGTGGTCGCCAACCGTCTCGGCGTGGGCCCGATGCACGACTGCCTGTCGTGTGCCTACGAAGAATTCTTCCTCAGCTCGCACACCGTCGGCGACGTGGCGATGCTGGTGGACGTGCCGGCCAACACCGGGCTTGAGAACATCGCCCCCGGCCAGACACCGAGCGCCGATCAAATCGGCGTCAAGGCCACCATGGCCCTGTATCCGTCGGAGCCGTCGAACGTCAACCACAGCTACATCGGTGACTTCGTCAAATTCCGCAACACCCACAACGGCCACGAGCAGCACATCTTCCACCTGCACGGCCATCAGTGGCTGTTCAACCCCAACGACGACAACTCCGATTACGTCGATGCCCAAGGCATCGGCCCAGGCGCCGGCTATACCTACGAAATCGCCAACGGCGGCTCCGGCAACCGCAACCGGGTGGCCGGCGATGCGATCTATCACTGCCACTTCTACCCGCACTTCGCCCAGGGCATGTGGTCGATGTGGCGGGTGCACGATGTGTTCGAAGAAGGCACCCGGCTGGAAGTCTCGCAACAGGGCGCCGATGGTTATCACAGCGAACCTTACGCACTGCGCAGCGGTAAACCGGCCGCCGGTGCCCGCGCCTTGCCGGATGGCGAGATCATTGCCGGCACGCCGATTCCTGCCGTTGTGCCGCTGCCCGGCAAAGCCATGGCCCCGATGCCGGGCAAAGTGGTGGTGGTGCCGAAAATCGGTGAAACCCTGGTCGCCGGCCACGATGACGACGATGAGGAAGAAGAGGGCGATGACGACGGCGAACACCATGGCGGTAACGGTGGATCGCAAGCCATCGGTTCCCTGGCACTGGTCGATCGCAGCGAAGCCAACCGCAACGCCGACGGCAGCCTGAAAAACCCTGGCTATCCGTTCTGGATCGGCGGCATGGAAAGTTCGGTGGGTCAGCGTCCGCCAACCCCACCGCTGGACATGCTCGACGCCGCCACCGCGCAATCGTTGAAAGCCAGCGGCAAAGCGCTGTGGGCCAACCTCGACCCGAATCAGTCCGGCGGCTGGGACGGCGGCTTGCAGCGTCACACCCTCGACGGGGTGTCGGCCGGAGGCGCGGCGCACACCGTGACCACCTCGCTGGACTTCTCCAAGGAAGTCACCCGCGCCAAACCGATTTACCTGCCTGAAGAGGGCACTGAAGTGGAACAGGCCGCGATGGCGTTCCACGCGAAAAAGGATCACCCAAGCTTTGCCTTGCTGCCCGGCAACCAGATCGTGGCCAAGGCCTTCCGCACCAACGGCGCCTTGCCGATTGCCGGTGCGCCGTACTACGAACCGTGCATGGATGACCGGCAAAAACGCCTGACCAGCAGCGCCGGCACCGGTGAATTCGCCAGCGGCGACCGGCTGGACGGCATGTCCTTCGTCGGCGCCTCGACCTTCACCGCCGACCGCCCGCGCATCTACAAGGCTGCCAACATTCAGTTCGACGCGGTCTACAACAAGGTCGGCTATCACTTCCCGCAAGCCCGGATTCTGGCGCTGTGGGAAGACGCCTGGCCGGTGATCACCAAACAGCGTCCGCCAGAGCCTCTGGTGATGCGCATGAACACCTTCGACTGCGTGCAATACCAGCAAACCAACCTGGTGCCCGCCACCTACGAGATGGACGACTATCAGGTGCGCACGCCGACCGACGTAATCGGCCAGCACATTCACCTGCCGAAGTGGGACCTGACAGCTGCCGACGGTTCTTCCAACGGCTGGAACTACGAGGACGGCGTGCTCTCCCCGGGCGCCGTTCAGGAACGCATTCACGCGATCCGCGAATTCAACCAGTGCGAGGGCACCGATCCGCGCGACGGCACCCAGGCGTGCCCGAAAGCCAAGGCGCATCCGTTCTTCGGCCAGTTCGGGCGCAGTGACTGGATGGGCGCGCGCACGGCCATGCAACGCTGGTTCGTCGACCCGGTGGTCAACGCCAAGGGCGTGGATCGTGGGCTCGGCACCATCTTCACCCACGACCACCTCGGCCCATCGACTCACCAGCAGATTGGCCTGTATGCCACGGTGCTGGCGGAACCGGCCGGTTCCACCTGGTTCCACGCCGAAACCGGCGAGCCTCTGTACAGCGGCGCGCGCCAGGACGGCGGGCCGACTTCATGGCAGGCGGTGATCAACACCGGCGACCTTGACGGCGACGGCAAGAACGACAGCTTCCGTGAGTTCTTCCTCGAATACAGCGACTTCCAGCATGCCTATGAAGCCGGTGTGTACGTGGGCGCCGGCCCCAACGGCGTGCCTAATCCGCAAGCGTTCCCGGCGACCGCCGACAGCTTCCGCTACGCGATCAACCCGCCGGTGCGCAACAACGCCAGCACCCTGCTCGAAGGCGTGCTGGAAGTGCAGGGCGGTCAGGTGCCGGGCTGCCCGAGCCGGCCTTGCCCGCAAGCGATCTCCGTGGATGATCCGGGCATGTTCGTCGTCAACTATCGCAACGAGCCGCTGGCCCTGCGGGTCTACGACCCGAACAAGGTCGGCCCGGACGGCAAGCGCGGCATGCAGGCCGACGGCCTCGGCGGTGATCTGGCGTACGCCATGCAAAGCCGCACCGACCGCGCGATCCCGGCGATGAACCTGGCACCGAACCTGGTGACGGCCGCCACCGGCCCGACCGGCGGCACCACACTGTTCCCGCCGCACATCAACAAGGGCGGCAGCGAGCCGGGCGACCCGTTCACCCCGATGCTGCGTACCTACACCGGCGACAACGTGCGTCTGCGGGTGCATGCCGGCGGCCACGAAGAAGAGCACAACGTCACCCTGCACGGCGTGAAATGGCTGCAGAGCGGTTCCGGTTTCGGCAACAGCTCCAACTCGGGCTGGCGCGCCTCGCAGATGATCGGCATTTCCGAACAGATGGGCTTCATCGCACCTGTGTCGATGCTGTCCAGCTCTGCGGCGACCACCGGTGACTATCTGTACTCGATGGACGCTTCGATCGAAGGCTACTGGAGCGGGATCTGGGGCGTGATGCGCAACTACACGGCCAAACGCAATGACTTGTTCGCCATCCCGAACAACCCGAGCCCGGCCGGCATGCGCAACACCGTGGCCTTCGAGGGCAGTTGCCCACGGATCAGCGCCAACCCCAACGGCATCGGCACCCGGCCGACGGTGCAGCGCAACTATGAAGTGGTCGCCGCGCTGGCCAACGACATCCTCGGCAATCCGCTGGGCCTGAGCATCGGCGATTCGGCCGGGCTCGGTCAGCATGTCGGCGGGCCGCTGAATCCGGCGGGCGGCACCCTGGTGCTGAACTCGCGCACGGTGAGCATTCCGCAGGTCACGGTGACTGATCCTGAGGACGGCGAGACCATCACCATTGGTGGCCAGAGCGGGCCGCTGCATGATCCGACGGCGATCCTGTACGTGCGTAAATCCGACCTCGATCCGGTCAGCGGCAAGCTCAAACCCGGCATTCCGGTCGAACCGCTGGTGCTGCGCGCAGCGGCCGGGGACTGCATCAACATCACCCTGGAAAACCGTCTGCCGAGCGTGATGCCGGACCTGACCCAGACTGCGGTGATGCAAGGCATGGTCAAGCGCGACCGCAACAGCGGCCTGGGCTCGACCACCTTCAGCAACAACCTGATGCGGCCGTCCAGCCACGTGGGGCTGCACGCCCAACTGCTGGCCTACGACATCACCAAATCCGACGGCACCAACGTCGGCGCCAACCCGACCCAGACCGTACCACCACGGGTGGGCAGCAGCGGCGCCTACCCGACTCGTACCTATCAGTACTACGCCGGGCACCTGGAGCGTGAAGGCAAACCGGTCACGCAACTGGGCCGCAGTGTCGACAACATCAACGCCACGGCCGTGGAGTTCGGTGGCCTGAACTTCACCCCGGCGGATGTGATCAAGCAACCGCAAAAAGGTTTGGGTGGTGCGATGAGCATCCTGCCGATCGGCGCGACCTGGGTCGACGATGCACGCAAGGTCAACGCCACGGTCACCGCACCGGGGCAGACGACCTACCGCGACTTCGCGATGGTCTGGCACAAGGCGCTGAACACCCGCTGGGCCAATGGCCGGCCGGTCGAAGGCATCGCAGCCGAGGGCTTCGGCGTGCCGACCGATCCGCAGGACAACTCGAGCATGGCGATCAACTACAAGACCGAACCGCTGTGGTATCGCTTCGGCCTCGCCCCGGATGCGCCGTTCGGCCGCGCCGATGGCGCGGGTTACGGCGACATGACCAACGCGCACATGGCCTACAGCAATGCGCTGGTGGGGGGCGATCCGCAGACGCCGGTGCTGTATGCCAAACCGGGTCAGCCGTTCCGTACGCACATCCTGATGCCGAGCGGCGGCAGTCGCGGCACGACGTTCCAGCTCGACGGACACGTCTGGTCGCTCAACCCGTTCCAGGCCGAGAAGAGCGACACCGGCGGCTACCCAATGGGTGCGCCGGGCGTGGGTTCGGTGCGCTTCGGTTACAACCCGATGTCGATGTACATCGGCGCTCACGAAAGCATCCTGCCGGCGGCGCACTTCAGCTTCATGATCCCGAGCGCCGGGGGCAGCAACGCGATACCGGGGGACTACCTGTTCCGCGATTACGCCGCCTATGGCAACACCTCGGGGCTGTGGGGATTGCTGCGGGTGACCAATGAGCCGGAGCCGGCGCCGCCTGCTCAGTAGGTGCCAATGCGCGACCTGTGGGAACCGGTGAAACCGCTCCCACAGGTGGGGAAAGGTTTGTAGGGGAGAGAGGTATGAACAGGATCATCAACATCATTGGCGTCTGCCTGCTGGCGATGGCCGGCGCGCTGCTCACGCTGAGCGAGATTGCCCTGGCGCAAACCGGCGCCGGGCAGGTGCTGACCCGCGACGGCGTGTCGATCGCCTTCGATCTGAAGCCGCTGGCCAGCGACGGCCAGTTGCGTGAGGGCGAGTTCGCCGACGTGCAGTTTCGCGTCACCGACGGTGCGTCCGGCCAGCCGTTGTCCGGTGTGGCGCCGGGGGCGTGGATCGATCCGCAAGCCGTCGCCGCCGATCAGGCCCAGGGCCGTGATCAGAGCTGCAAGTCGCGGGTCGGCACGTTCCTCAAATCCAACATCGGCGCGCGGCCGCTGCTCGACCTCAACAGCTATTTCCTGTTGGTGATGAACCGCGATGCCAGCGTTTCGGTGGTCGATCCGTCAGTCTCGGTCGGCGGCATCACCAGCACCCTGGCGCGGATCGAACTCAAGCAATCGCCGATGGACTGGGTCACGCCCAAGGACAACAAAAAGGTCTTCGTGTCGATGCCGATGGCGGGGGAAGTGGCGGTGATCGACAGCGAGCAATTCAAGGTGATCGACTCGGTGGCCGCTGGCAGCCAACCGGTGCGGGTCGCGCTGCAACCGGACGAGCGCCTGCTGTGGGTCGGCAACAACGCGAGCAAGGCTGAAGAATCCGGCGTAACGATGATCGACACCCAGAGCCTCAAACCGCTCAAACACCTGGCAACCGGGCGCGGCCACCACGAAATCACCTTCAGCAAGGACAGCCGTTTCGCCTTCGTCAGCAACCGCGACGACGGCACCCTCAGCGTCATCGACATCGCCAGCCTGAGCCTGCTGCAACAGGTCAAGACCGGTGCCAGCCCGTTGTCGGTGGCGTACTCGCCGCTGTCCGGCGCGGTGTACGTTGCGGATGGCAAGGACGGCACTGTCACCGTGATCGACAGCAACAGCCGAGCCGTACGCCGGGTGATCAAGCTGCAACAGGGCCTCGGCCCGATGGGCTTCAGCGCCGACGGCCGTTTTGGTGTGGTGCTGAACACGGTGGAAAACCGTGCCACGGTCATCGACGCGGCCAACGATTCGGCGATCCATGATCTGGAAGTCTCGGCCGAACCCTATCAAGTGGTGTTCACCCAGGCGTATGCCTATGTGCGCGGACTGGCCTCGCCGAAAGTCACCATGATCAACCTGTCTTCGCTGGGCGAAGGGCGTCAGCCGATTACCCAGGGTTTCGAGGCCGGGCCGCAGCCGCCACGGCTGGCCGGGGACCTGCCGCTGGCGTCGAGTCTCGCGGTATCGCGCGATGACAACGCGGTGTTCGTGGTCAACCCGGTGGACAACACCACCTATTTCTACGCCGAAGGCATGAACGCGCCGATGTCCGGTTACCCCAACCGGGGGCAAATCGCCCGCGCCGCGCTGGTGATCGACCGCAGCCTGCGCGAACTCTCGCCGGGACTCTACAGCGCCCGGGTCAAGCTGCCGGCGGCGGGGCGCTTCGACGTGGCGTTCCTGCTCAACCAGCCGAACATCATCCATTGCTTCAGCGCCCAGGTGGGGTCCGATGGCGAGCCGGAAAAACACCTGGGCGCGGCAAAAGTCGAGTTCCTGCTGGACAAGACCGCCGTGGCCCTCAACGACCCGTACGTGGTGCGTTTTCGCATCGTCCAGGGCAAACAGAAGATCCAGCGCAGCGGCGTGACCGACGTGCAGTTGCGCTACTTCCTCGCGCCGACTTCCCGGCCCCGTGAAGTGGCCGCACGGGAAGTCGCCGACGGCGTGTACGAAGCGCCGGTGACTCTCGACCGCAGCGGCGCCTGGTACCTGCATGTGCGCGCGGCCTCGCTGGGCGCCGGTTTCGACGACAAGACATTTGCCAGTGTCCGGGTGCTGCCCGGCCAGACTCAGTGACGAGGAAAAGACCATGAACCGATTTGCATCCCGTGGCCTGCTGACCCTGTGCCTGTTGGCCGTCGGTATCCAGCAGGCCAGCGCCCACTCGGCGGACGAGCATGCCGGGCACACGGCACCCGCCGCCAACAGCCAGGAGCACGCCCAGGTCAAGTTCGCCGACGTGCCGCTGCTCGACCAGAACGGCAAGACCGTGCACCTGGAGCAGGATCTGGTGCACAACAAGATCGTCGTCATGAGTTTCATCTACACCAGTTGCACCACGGTCTGCCCGGTGGTCTCGTCGATCATGGGCAAGGTGCAGAAACAGCTCGGTGCCCGGGTCGGCGCGGAAGTGCAGCTGGTGTCGATCAGCATCGACCCGCAGCGCGACGACCCGAAACGTCTGCAGGATTACGCCCGCACCTTCCAGAAAGGCCCGGGCTGGAGCTGGCTGACCGGTTCGCCGCAATCGATCACCGCCACCCTCAAGGGCCTCGGCAGTTTCAGCGGCGACTTCAAGAATCACCAGCCGCTGATCCTCGTCGGTGACGGCAACAGTCGCCACTGGACGCGCTATTACGGCTTCACCGACCCGGCATTGCTGGCCAAGGAAGTCGAGAAACTCAGCGGCCTGCGCACCCACGCCAAACACACCGCGATTGCCATGGAGCAACAACCATGAGAACCCTGGACTGGATCACCCTGACGGTCTGTTTCTGGATTTTCAGCGCCATGGCCCTGGCTCACGAAGGCCACGAGCAACCCGCACCCGCCACAGCCAGCGCTGCGCCCGCACCGGCCAAAGGCACCCACGATGCGAAAACCTGGTTCACCGACACCCCGTTGCTCGACCAGCACGGCGACGTCCAGCGTTTCTACAGCGATGCGCTGCACAACCGCGTGGTGCTGCTCAACGTGATCTTCACCAGTTGCAATGACGCCTGCCCGCTGATCACCCGCAAGCTCAAGGAAGTCCGCGAGCTGCTGGGCGACAAGGCCGACGGCATCACCTTCATTTCCCTTACCAGTGATCCGCTGCGCGACACGCCGGCGGTGCTCAAGGCTTACACCTTGAAGCAGGGTGCCGATGACCCTCACTGGCTTTTCCTCACCGGCGACAAGGCGCAGATGGACCTGGTGCTGGGCCGCATCGGCCAGATCGTGCCGACGCCCGAGCAGCACTCGACCCAGTTGATCGTCGGCGATGTGGCCAACAAACGCTGGAGCAAAATCCGTCCCGACGCCCCGGCCGCCGCCATTGCCCAGCGCTTGCAGCTGCTGACAATGCCCGTGGCCGGCCGCTGAGTCCGCGCCATGAACCTCGGCCGCGTCCTCGCCCTGATCCTGCTCGCTGGCGTCAGCCTCGGCGCGGCCGCGTTGCCGCTGACCGATGAGGAAAGCGCCGGCAAGCGCCTGTACCGCGAAGGCCTGTCCGCCAGCGGCGAGCCGATCATGGCGCGGGTCGGCGCGGCGGATGTGTTGCTGCCGGCCACCAGCCTGCCGTGCGCCAACTGCCACGGCGCCGATGGTCTGGGCCGGCCCGAAGGCGGAGTGCGTCCGCCGGAACTGAACTGGTCGCGGCTGACCAGCATCCACGGTCAGCAGCAGGTCAATGGCCGCAACTACCCGGCCTATACCGACAACAGCCTGGCGCGGGTGATCCAGCAGGGCCGCGACCCCGGCAACAATCGCCTCGACCCGAGCATGCCGCGCTTCCTGCTGTCGATGAAGGATCAGCGCAACCTCACCGCGTACCTCAAACGCCTGGCCGATGACCGCGATCCGGGGCTCGATGACCAGACCTTGCACCTGGGCACCTTGCTGCCCAGCCAAGGGCCGCTGGCCGAGGAGGGCGCAACCATCGCGGCGGTGCTCAACGGCAGTGTGGCGCGGATCAATCAGGCCGGTGGCATTCACGGCCGGCAGTTGCGCCTGACCGTGGCCGATCCCGGCCCGGATCGCGCCAGCGCCGAACAGGCCCTGCAACGGCTGATCGAGGAAGAGCAAGTCTTCGCCCTGATCGCACCGCTGGCGCCGGCGCTGGACAGCGAACTGGCGCCACGTCTGGAACAGTCCGGCGTGCCGCTGATCGGGGCCATGTCGCTGCTCGGCCCGGTGCAGGCCAGCCCGCAGATTTTCGAACCGCTGCCGGGGCTGCGCGAGCAACTGATCGCGCTGGCCGATTACGCCACCGCCAGTTTGCGGGTGCTGCAAGGGCCGACGCTGATTGCCTATCCCGATGACCCGGCCCAGGTGCTGGCGGCACAGACCCTTGGCCGCTATCTGCAGGATCACGGCTGGCAAAAAGTCCATTTGCAGGCCTACGACCCGACGGCGGACAGCTTGCCGCTGGGCTCGCGCTCGGTGTTCTACCTGGGCAGCGGCGGCGGTTTCAGCCGGCTGGCGACCGGGTTGCAGAACGCCGGGCAGGTGCCGTACCTGTTTGCCGCTTCGAGCCAGGTGGCGGGGGATCTGTTGCAGGTGCCGGAGGGTTTTTCCCGGCGGGTGTTTCTGGCGTATCCGTTCGTGCCCAGCGACTGGACCCAGGCCGGGCGCATGGCGCTGACGCTGTTGCGCGAGCATCAAGGCCTCGGCGCCCAGCACGCGGTGCTGCAAGTCGGCGCCTACGCCTCGATGCTGTTGTTCAGCGAAGGCATGAAGCAGGCCGGCCGCGACGCCAGCCGCGAAAAACTGGTGGCGGCGCTCGAAGGCCTGCACGACTTCGACACCGGCCTGACCCCGCGCCTGAGCTTCGGCCCCGGCCGACGATTGGGCCTGAGCGGGGCGCATGTGGTGACCGTTGACTTGCCCGACCAGCGTTTTTATCTGGTCGCTCCCTACAAACCGATTATTGCCACGCCCTGACCGGAGGCCCTGATCATGAAGCTCAAAACCCTGTGTTTGTTGCTGACATGCTGGTTGCCGGTGGCGCTGGCGAACAATGAACCGGTGGCCGCCCGGGTCAACGGCGAGGCGATTTCCGAGTTTCGCCTGGAACGCTTTTTCGCCGAATACCTGGAAGATCAGGGCCGCGCCGTGGCGAGCATCCGCAACCCCAAGGCCTATAAACAACTGCGTCAGGCCGCGCTGGACACGCTGATCGACAAGGAACTGCTCTGGCAGGAATCGCGCAAGCGCGGGGTGAAGATCGATGCGCAAGCCGTGCGCGAACAGGTCGAACAGACCCGCACCGCCATTGGCGGCACCGATAAATTCCTCCAGCGTTTGCAGGACGCCGGTTTCGACGAAGCCTCGTTCACCGAGTACACCCACCGCGAACTGGCGGCGCAGCGGATGTTTGCCGAGCTGACCCAAGTCCAGGCCCCGGACGAGCAAACGGTGCGGGCGTTTTTTGCAGAACACCGCGCTGAAATGGGCGCGCCGGAGCAGGTGCAGGCCCGGCACATTCTGATCAAGGTTGCCGGCGATGCCGATGCCGCCACGGTTGAAGCGGCGCGGCTACGCTTAGAAGAGTTGCGCGCAGCTATCGCAGGGGGGCAAACCTTTGCTAGCGTCGCTCAATCGGGATCGGAAGATGTCACCGCCAGCCAGGGCGGGGACCTGGGGTATTTCGCCCGTGGGCAAATGGTGCCGGCGTTTGAAACGGCGGCCTTTGCCCTCAAGCCTGGCGAAGTCAGCGCGGCGGTGCGCACACCGTTCGGCTGGCATTTGATTTTTGTCGAGAACCACAAGGAGGCGGCCGATGTCCCAGAGGAGCAAGGGCTGGAAACAGTCAGGGCGTACCTCGCCCGACAGCAACAGACCCAGGCTCGTCGTCAGGTGCTCGCGCAATTACGGGCAGAGAACAGGATCGAACGAATTGACGACGACTGAAGGTTCCCCCCCAATAGTGGGGAATGGCTTCGATGCCCATTCAGGTGCTTCCCCGTTTCTGGGGAACGGGGTACCGGGACGAGCGGGCATTTCCATTCAATTCAAGGACATGAAGACAAAAAATTACCGGCATTCAGCCTGGCATGAAGTGTGCGTTACCTCTTGTGAGGCGCACTCCAGCAGGTTCGGGTCATTGAATTTCAATTGCCGGCACTTGAGGTTTCAGGGAGTCCACCTTGGTTAACAAAGTACTGGTTGTCGAAGACGAACAGCTGCTTGCACAGAACCTTCAGGATTATCTGTCGGCGCAAGGGCTGGAAGTCCGGATTGCACATGACGGCGCAGACGGAATCGGCCAGGCCGAGACTTTCGCCCCCGACGTGCTGGTGTTCGATTACCGCTTGCCCGATATGGAAGGGTTCGAGGTGCTCGACGCGGTTCGCCAGAACAGGACGTGTCATTTCGTGCTGATAACGGGTCACCCGACCGCTGAAGTCTGTGAGCGGGCGCGGCAACTGGGGGTCAGTCACATCCTGTTCAAACCGTTTCCTTTGGCGGAACTGGCCCGAGCTGTCTGCGACCTTCTGGGGATCCAGCGCGAAGCGAAACCCGGTGCGAGCCCATCCGAAGGCTTTGTCGAACGACGCCAGAGCAGGACCGAGAGCTTCCCGTTGCAGTTGTACGATGGCAGTTGGGTGCTGGCGGACCGCCGACGAAACAGGTCGGAGGCCATGGCACCGGACGACGATCAAATGCTCACCGGGGAGTAATGGCGCGATAGACGTTCCGGCACTCGCCGAATTCGCCTCCCGCGCCGTCAGGGCCTCAAGCCCCGGGTGTTGGAGAGCAAGCCATGGATCGTCTGTCCGTTGTCGTCGAACCGCTGTCGGTCAATCCTCCACAGGAGGCACAGACCCCGCCACGCTTTTCCAGTGAACAACTGGCCCAGGCCCGGGCACGGGCTACCACTTCCGGGGAACGGGTGCTCGATGCACTGGCCGTGCTTTGCGAACTGGCGCCGATGCCGTTCATTGCCAGCCTCGGCGCCACCCTGCATTACCCGGTGCTCGACACCGACACGCTGTTTCTGGCGACCCCGGTGTTCGATCGGGTCACCCTCGCGCAATGCCTCAAACGTGAATTCATCCTGCTGCGCCACAACGACGAAGTCATCGGCGTGTTCGCCGACCCCTTCGACACCGCGCGCCTGGCCTGGATCGACGAATGCCTGCACGGCGCGCCGCTGTATCTGGTGCACGCCGACGACCTCAAGGCCTATCTGGCCCGCCACGAAGAAAGCTTCCACGCCGTCGAATCGCTCAACGCCCAGGCCGACGCCGGCAGCGAGACCGACACCCTGCAAAGCCTGTCGCTGACCAGCATCAGCGAAGACTCGAGCGTGGTGGTGAAACTGGTCAACTCGACCCTGTACGACGCGCTGAAAATGCACGCCAGCGACATCCACCTCGGCACCACCGGCCAGGGCCTGGTGATCAAGTACCGTATCGATGGTGTGCTGAACAACATCGGCAAGATCCAGGGCAGCGAGTTCGCCGAGCAGGTGATCTCGCGGGTCAAGGTCATGGCCGAACTGGACATCGGCGAAAAACGCGTGCCGCAGGACGGTCGCTTCAAGATCGGCATCAGCGGCCGGCAGATCGACTTCCGGGTGTCGATCATGCCGAGCATCTTCGGCGAAGACGCGGTGCTGCGGGTGCTGGACAAACAGGACCTGGCCGACAAGGTCTGCGGCGTGCAACTGCAAGCGCTGGGCTTTGAAGACGAAACCCTGCGCCAGTTGCGTCGCCTCGCCGCCGAACCCTACGGCATGGTGCTGGTGACCGGCCCCACCGGCAGCGGCAAGACCACCACGCTGTACGCGATGATCACCGAGATCAACCACGGCGTGGACAAGATCATCACCATCGAAGACCCGGTGGAATATCAGCTGCCCGGCGTGCTGCAAATCCCGGTCAACGAGAAAAAAGGCCTGACCTTCGCCCGTGGCCTGCGCTCGATCCTGCGCCACGACCCAGACAAGATCATGGTCGGCGAGATCCGCGACCCGGACACCGCGCAGATCGCCGTGCAATCGGCGCTCACCGGTCACCTCGTATTCACCACCATTCACGCCAACAACGTGTTCGACGTGATCGGTCGTTTTACCCAGATGGAAATCGATCCCTACAGCCTGGTCTCGGCGCTCAACGCGATTCTTGCCCAGCGTCTGATCCGGCTGGTGTGCAGCAGTTGCAGCACGCCGGTCAACCCGAGCGATGAAGAGCTGCGCGCATCGGGCCTCGATCCACAGAAAGTCGATCACTACCACTTCGTCCACGGCAAGGGCTGCGGCCACTGCCGGGGCAGCGGCTATCGCGGACGCACGGCGATTGCCGAGCTGCTGCACCTGGACGACGAACTGCGGCAGATGATCGTCGAGCGCCAACCCATCACCCAGATCAAAGCCCTGGCCTGCGCCCGTGGTTTGCGCCTGTTGCGCGAATCGGCGCTGGAGCTGGTGGAGCACGGTCGGACCACGCTGGAGGAGATCAATCGTGTCACTTTTATCGCGTGATCAATTTATCGCCGTGCTCGGCGCCAGCGGTGTCGGCCTCGGCCAGCGCCGGGGCTGCGACACCCTGTGGCTGGGCAGCGTCGGCTACATCGACGAAGGCTTTCAGAGCTACGCGGTGGCGCTGGACACCCTCGACCGCCTGCTCGGCGAACACACCCGTGCCGGCGCCGAGCTGAGCGTGGTGATCTCCGGCCACTTCAGCCGTTTCTGCCTGGTGCCGTGGAGCGAGCAGATCAGCAGCCCTGACGAACTGCGCGGCTTCGCCCAACTGTGCTTCGAAGACCTGTTCGGCGCCCCGACCCAACCCTGGAGCCTGGTGCTGTCGGCTGAGCCCGCCGGGCATGACCGGATCGCCAGTGCCTTGCCGCAGGATTTGCTGGAACGCCTGCGCACGCTGGTAAGCGCTCGCGGCCTGCGTCTGCGTTCGGTGCAGCCGTACCTGATGACCGCGTTCAACCGTTTCGACAAAAGCCTCGACGCCGGCGACTTCCTGTTCATCGTCGCCGAACCGCAACGCAGCGTGTTGCTGCTGGCGCGGGAAGGGCGCTGGTCGTCGGTGCGTTCGGTGGGCGGCAGCGACAGCGACGCGGCACTCAGCGCGCTGATCGGTCGTGAACGGCAACTGCAAGCCTCCACCAGCGAACGCGCCTTCAACGTTTATCTGCACGCCCCGGCGCGCCTTGATGCGCAACCGGATGTGGCGGGGGTGCACCTGCGCACCCTCGAAGACGACTCGATGACCGTGCGTGACGCCTTGTACGTCATGTCCCGGGCGGTGGCCTGACATGCGCGCCTTGAACCTCGACTTCCAGCCTCGTCCTCGCTCCGGCCCGTTGGGCTGGAGCCTGCTCGGCGGCGGTGTGTTGCTCGCGCTGGTGTGCTTCGGCGTGCAGCAGCACCTCGGCGATCAGGCCGAACAACAGCAAGGTCACCTGCAGCACACCCAGCGCCAGCTCACCGGCGACAGCGGCGCCAAGACAACCTTGAGCCCGGCGGAAACCCGCGAGCAGGCGCAGAACCTTGCTGAAATGCGCAAGGTCTCGCAGCAACTGCGCCGGCCCTGGGAGCGCCTGTTCGCCATGCTCGAAGCCATGCCGCGCGACGACATCGCCTTGCTGACCCTGACCCCGGATGCACGCAAGGGCCAGGTGCGGATCAGCGCCGAGGCGCGGGATCTGCAAGCGATGCTGGATTTCCACAAACGGCTGGAGGCCAGTGACGAGCTGTCCGACGTGTCGCTGCTGAGCCACGAAATCGTCGTCAAATCGCCGGAGCAACCGGTGCAATTCAACCTGTCGGCGACCTGGGAGATAGGCGATGCGAATCCCTAGACTGATCGTTCACGAATACCTGCAAGGCCTCGGTGTTCCGGGCCTGGCCGGTCTGGCGCTGCTGCTGGTCACGCTGGCCTGGGCACTCGGCGGTTTGCTGCCGGGCTGGCAGTCGCTGCAACAGCTCAGCCAGCAAACCCAGGAAGCCACCGAATACCTGGCCAAGGTCGAGGACGGCAGCATCGCGCCGCCGGTGGTGCCGCAACGTCAGCTGGATGATTTCCGTAACAAGCTGCCGGCCCAGCCGCAGGCCACCGTCGCCATCGACCGCATCTACGCGTTGGCTGCGCAGGAACACATCACCCTGGCGCGCGGCGAATACGCCCTCGGCGTCGATCCCAAGACCCATTTGGCGCGCTACCAGATCCTGTTGCCGGTGCGCGGCAGCTACCCGCAACTGCGCCGTTTCCTGCACGCCTTGCTCGGCCAGTTGCCAGCGGTGGTGGTGGAAGACGTCGAGTTTCAACGCAAGAAGATTGCCGATACCGACCTCAGCGGCCGGATCCGTATGACCCTCTATCTGTCGAGGTCGTGATGGACACCAAACGCATAACTGGCTGGGTGGGGTTCTTCGGCGTGGCGGCGGCGCTGGCCTGGTTACCGGAATATTTCTCGCCGAGCGACGAAGCTGACTTGACCGAAGTCGCCGTGGCCAGCCCGGCCAAAGCCAGCGCCCGTGGCGGCTTGCCCGCCAGCAGCGCCAAGGCGAATGCGGCGCCGATCAAGGACCTGAGCCCGGCCGGCGACCTGTTTGCGAGCAGATCCTGGAAGGCCGCGCCGACCCTGGCGACGGTCACCGAACAAGCGATCAACCAAACCCCGGTGGTGCAAGCCCCGAGCCTGCCACCGGTGCCGTTTCAGTTCGTCGGCAGGCTGCATGACCGCAGCGACCTGCAGGTGTTCTTGCAGGACGGCGAGAAAATCTACGTCGTGCGCAGCGGGGATGTGATCGACGACACCTGGAAGATTGCGGCGATTTCCGATGTGGAACTGAGCCTGGTCTACCTGCCTTTGCATTTGTCGCAGACCTTGTCTGTGGGGAGTACGCAATGAACAGATCCCGTTTGCTGATGAGCCTCGGCCTGTGTGCCGGGCTGGCCGCGTGCAGTTCCGCGCAGGTCGCCAACAAGGAGGCTTCCGACCTGATCGAGCAAGGTCAATACGAGGCCGGGCTGGCCCGGATCGAAGAAGGCCTGCGCGAAGATCCTCGCGACACCGAACTGCATTTGCTGCTCAACAGCGGACGGGCCAAAGCCATTACCGCGCTGCTGACCTCCGGTGACACCGACCGCGCCCGCCGCGATTTCGCTTCGGCCCGCACCGCCTACAGCCGGGTGCTGACCATCGAGCCGAACAACCGCCGCGCCCAGGATGCCCTGCGCCAGCTCGACTACCTGCGCAGCATGGACGAGAAGCTGGAGCTGGCCCGTGGCGATCTGCGCCGGGGTGACATCTACGGCGCCGACCGTCAGGTCAAACAGATCCTCGAACTCGACCCGAAAAACGACGGCGCGCTGGAACTGCAAGGCAACATCCGTCTGGTGCAGAGCCGCAACGTGATCCAGTACCCGCAACTGCGTACCCGGCTCGATCGCCCGGTGACCCTGGAATTTCGCGACGCCAACCTCAAGACCATTTTCGAAGTGCTGTCGCAGGTTGCCGGCCTGAATTTCATCTTCGACAAGGACCTGCGCCCGGACATGAAAGCCACGATCTTCGTGCGTGATGTGCGCATCGAAGACGCCGTGCAACTGCTGCTGCAACAGAACCAGCTGCACCAGAAAGTGGTGAACGAAAACACCTTGCTGATCTTTCCGGACTCGCCGCAGAAGCTGAAGGACTATCAAGAGCTGGTGATGCGCACCTTCTACCTGACCAGCATCGACGCCAACACCGCGCTGAACATGATCAAGACCATGCTCAAGACCCGCGACGTGTTCGTCGACGAACGCCTGAATACCCTGACCATGCGCGACACCGAAGACGCCGTGCGCATGGCTGAGAAACTCCTGCAATCGCAAGACCAGTCCAACCCCGAAGTGGTGCTGGAAGTGGAAGTGATGGAAGTCGCCACCCAGCGCATTCTCGACCTCGGCCTGCAATGGCCGAACACCTTCGGTGTGGTCAACAGCGACGGTTCGGCGGTGACCCTTCTCGATCAACTGAAAGGCATCAACTCCAGCCGGATTTCGATCTCGCCGTCGCCGCAAGCCAAGATCAACGCGCAGGACAACGACATCAACACCCTGGCCAGCCCGGTGATCCGCGTCAGCAACCGCGAACAGGCGCGCATCCACATCGGCCAGCGGGTGCCGATCATCAGCGCCACCTCGGTGCCTTCGACCCAGGGCCCGGTGATCACTGAAAGCGTGACCTATCTCGACGTCGGTCTGAAGCTCGAAGTGCAACCGACCGTGCACCTGAACAACGAAGTGGCGATCAAGATTGCTCTGGAAGTGAGTAACGCCACGCCGCTGGAACCGACCCGCCAGGGGACGATTCCGGTGCAGGTCGACACCCGCAATGCCCAGACCTCGCTGCGCCTGCATGACGGCGAAACCCAGATCCTCGCCGGCCTGATGCGCAACGACCACGGCGCCACCGGCAACAAGATTCCGGGCCTCGGCGACATTCCGGGTCTGGGCCGGTTGTTCGGCAGCAACAAGGACACCATCGGCAAATCGGAACTGGTGCTCTCGATCACCCCACGGATCGTGCGCAACCTGCCGTACCAGAGCCCGTCGGACATGGAATTCCCGACCGGCACCGAAACCAGCATGCACATCCAGGCGCCGGACCGTTCGCAGAACTACACCATGCCAGCGCCTGCCGTGCAGCCTCGTGCAGTCGGTGAAGCGGCCGTGGCAACCACTCACGTTACCGTCGAGAAGCCTTGATCATGAACGCCTCCCAGCGCGGTTTTACCTTGATCGAAGTCGTGGTGACGCTGGCCCTGATCGGCCTGCTGGCCGGTATGGCCGCGCCGCTGACCGAGACCCTGGTACGGCGTGGCAAGGAGCAGGAACTGCGCACCGCGCTGTATCAGATTCGCGATGGCATCGACGCCTACAAGCGTGCCTTCGATGCCGGCTACATCGAGAAATCCCTGAACAGCAGCGGCTATCCGCCGAACCTGAAAGTGCTGGTCGAAGGCGTGCGCGACGTGCGCAGTGCCAAGGGTGCGAAGTTCTACTTTCTGCGCCGGATACCGCGGGATCCGCTGGTGCCGGCCAAACGTGACGACAACGGCGGTTGGGGCCTGCGGGCCTACAACAGTTCGGCCCAGAACCCGCGCGATGGCGAGGACGTGTTCGACGTCTACTCCCACGCCCGGGGTAAAGGCCTCAACGGCATCGCTTACCGCGAGTGGTGATTCTCATGCGCCGGGAAAAGGGGTTTACCTTGCTCGAGCTGATGGTGGTGATGGCGATCATCGCGACCCTGATGACCATCGCCTTGCCACGCTACTTCAACAGCCTCGAGGCCTCGAAAGAGACCACGTTGCACCAGAGCCTGTCGGCCATGCGCGAGGCGCTGGATCACTACTACGGCGACACCGGGCGCTATCCCGATTCCATCGAGCAACTGGTGGAGATGCGTTACCTGCGCAATGCGCCGCTGGACCCGATCACCGAACGCAATGACCAATGGGTGCTGATCGCTCCGCCGGACGGCGTGGCGGGCGGCGTTGCCGATATCAAGAGCGGAGCTACCGGGAGGGCGCGTGATGGCAGCCAGTATTCCGAGTGGTAAGCACGTGGAGCAGGGTGGGTTCACCTACCTGGGCGTGCTGTTCCTGATCGTGATCATGGGCATGGGCCTGGCCAGCGCCGGCGAGCTGTGGTCGACCGTGTCGCGCCGCGATCGCGAGAAGCAACTGCTGTGGGTCGGCACCCAGTACGCCCAGGCGCTGCGCAGCTACTACCGCAGTTCGCCAGGGTTGGCGCAGTACCCGAAAGAACTGGTCGACCTGCTGCAGGACGAGCGTTTTCCGGAAGCCCGCCACCATCTGCGTCAGCTCTATCCGGACCCGATCGGCGGCGGTGAATGGGCACTGCAACGGGGTTTCGACGGACGCATCACCGGCATCAACAGTGCCTCCACCGAGGTGCCGTTGAAGCAGGCGGACTTCCCGTCGCAGTGGTCGGATTTCGAAGGCATGCAGCGTTATTCGGACTGGCAGTTCGTGGCCGAGAAAGCCTTTCTTGATGGCACCGGCTCTGGCAACGGGGGCCCTGCAAAAGGCCAGTCGACACTGCCGCAGGCGTTGCAGCCATGAGCCGCCAATGGTGGTGCGCGTTGATCCTCGCGGCCGTGGCGTCTTTCGCCAGCGCCAGTGAAGAAGACGAAATGATGGGCTTCATCGTCGACGACACGATCTCGCACATCGGCCACGACTTTTACTACTCGTTCAGCGAGCGCCTGCGCGACACCAGCCGCATGGATTTCAACCTGGTGGTGCGCGAGCGCCCCGACGCGCGCTGGGGGAGCCTTGTGACCGTCGAATATCAACAACGCCTGGTGTATCGGCGCTTCCTGCCGCCGAACACCGTGGAACTGAAGGACGAGGCCTACGAGGCCGCCGACTCGGTTCGACTGGAGGTCGTCCGGCGCAAGCTGGAAGCCTTGTTGCAGGACACCACCGACCTTGAGAAGGACGAACTATGAACACGACAACGTTCTCACGGCGCAGCGGATTCTGGATCTCGGGGTTGTTGATCGGGCTTGCCAGCGCCGCTGCCGTCCAGGCCACCGAATTGGTCTACACGCCGGTCAACCCGTCGTTCGGCGGTAACCCGCTCAACGGCACCTGGTTGCTCAACAACGCCCAGGCGCAAAACGACCACGACGATCCGGACCTCAAGAAACGCTCGACGGTGGCCGGCACTTCGGCCCTCGAACGTTTCACCAGTCAATTGCAGTCGCGGTTGCTAGGGCAACTGCTGGACAACATCTCCACCGGCAACACGGGGAGCCTGTCCACCGACGCTTTTATCGTCAACGTCGTTGATGACTCGGGGGCACTCACGATTGAAGTGACCGACCGAGCGAGCGGCGAAGTTTCCGAAATTCAGGTGAACGGCCTCAACCCATGACGGGATGACGGTTCCGGGGAGTGATGGACATGAAAAAAATAATAGCGCTAGGGCTGATGTTGGCAGCATTACAAGGGTGCAGTCTGCGCGAGCCGATGCCGGCCGAGCAGGACACCGATACCCCGACCCTGACCCCCAGGGCCTCGACCTACTACGACTTGCTGAAAATGCCGCGACCCAAGGGCCGGCTGATGGCGGTGGTGTACGGCTTCCGTGACCAGACCGGGCAGTACAAACCGACGCCGGCCAGTTCGTTTTCCACCAGCGTCACCCAGGGCGCGGCGTCGATGTTGATGGACGCGATGCAGGCCAGCGGCTGGTTTGTGGTGCTCGAGCGGGAAGGGCTGCAGAACCTGCTGACTGAACGCAAGATCATTCGGGCTTCGCAGAAGAAGCCGAATACGCCGGTGAACATTCAGGGTGAACTGCCACCGTTGCAGGCCGCGAACATGATGCTCGAGGGCGGGATCATCGCTTATGACACCAACGTGCGCAGCGGTGGGGAAGGGGCGCGGTATCTGGGGATCGATTTGTCCCGTGAGTACCGGGTGGATCAGGTGACTGTGAACTTGCGGGCGGTGGATGTTCGTAGCGGGCAGGTGTTGGCGAATGTGATGACCAGCAAGACGATTTATTCGGTTGCGCGCAGTGCGGGGATTTTCAAGTTTATCGAGTTCAAGAAGTTGCTTGAGGCTGAGGTCGGGTATACGACCAATGAGCCGGCGCAGTTGTGTGTGTTGTCGGCGATTGAGGCGGCGGTGGGGCATATGGTGGCGCAGGGGATTGAGCGGCGGTTGTGGCAGGTGGCGGGGGATGCTTCTACGCCTTCGCAGGATGATGTTTTGAATCGGTACCTGACTCAGAACAAGATTGACCCGGATGCCGAGTGAACGTGGCGGCCTTCGGGCCGACCAGGTTCTTATTGGGTTGGGTGAATATCCGTTTCTTCGGGTGTTGCCGCTGGCGGTTCCGCTCTTACAGCGGCTCACTTTTTCAAACGCCAAAAAGTAAGCAAAAGGCTTGGCCCCGGCGTTCGGCCCCTCGCTGGGGCTCGGGGTTCCTTCGTTCCGGGATTCATCCGGGGGCATCGCCTACGGTTTGCTTCGCTGCACCTCCTCTCGATGCATGCGGCTTCGCCGCACGGTCGCTGCGCTCCCACCCCCGGATGAATCCCTCCACTCAGCCTTCCGAAGGGGCCAGCACGTCAAAAGCTTTACTCGAGCTAACGCTCATCGTGTTGAGTGGTGGGAAGCGAAAAGCGAAAAGCGGAAAGCAGAAAGCAGAAAGCAGAAAGCAGAAAGCAGAAAGCAGAAAGCAGAAAGCAGAAAGCGGATTGCTTTTGCTTTGATCGTTCCCACGCTCCGCGTGGGAATGCAGCCCGGGACGCTCCGCGTTCCATTCTCGAATGTTTAAAAGTTGTTTCGGTTTTGCCGATCCTTCCCACAAGGTTTTCAGGTTGTCCGTCGGAAGCGCGGGCTCTAGCCTGTTTCTGTCGCTGCCAATTCAGCGATCGGGATTGGAAACCCCGACTAGAACCGAGCGCACAAGCGCTTTTCATAACGTATGCTTGCGCACCTTGAAAAGTGTGCACTCCGTTATGGCGGCTGTGCGCGGGAGACCTTCGGGTCAACCGGGTTCTCCGTTCCCCGGGTTTCCAGCCTGCGTACAGCTGCCACCCATTCGTTCGGAAACCGAATGGGCCAGCTTCATTTCAGGATCGGAGATTCACCATGTTCAAACCAACACCCAACCCACCCGAAACCCAAGCCAACCCCGAAACCGACCCAACCTCCCCATACACCTCCACCCACTCCAAAAAACTCCACGAAGCCGCCGAACGCGCGCTCGATCATTACCTCTGCCCCGGCGCCCACATCATGGGCAGCGTCAACGAACCCGCCCCGATGTACCTCGCCAACCCGGTCTACAACACCGAATCCCTGCTCGCCAACGCCAGCGAATCCCTGGGCTCGGCCAGCGAAATGCTCAACAACTTCGCCGCCACCCTCGACCCTGCCCACCGCAAGACCGCCCTGGGCATCGCGCAGATCCTCATGCTGGGTGAACTGGCCGTAAATCAGGCCTTGGATCACGTCGAACTGAAGGGCTGATCCAGCACATGCCCAATAAAAAACGCGGCCCTGCAATGGGTCGCGTTTTTCACATTCAAACTGGAGTCACCATGGATTCCCTCATCTCCACAATCGTTTCAGACTTCGAAAGCGAAGAGCAGGCCGACAGCTACGACCGCTGGTTGATTGCCAAAATACAGGCTTCAATCGATGACCCACGACCCAGCATTCCGAATGAACAGGTGATGGCTGAAATGTCGGCCCTGATGGAGGAAAAACGAAGAAAGCATGAGACGGGGTGACGCTCTTGCAGCGGCAATACGAAAAAACCGCGCTCCCTGACAGGAGCGCGGTTTTTGTTTGGAACGGAGCGACAAACGAATTAGAAACAACAAGTTCGCGGATATTCCTGACGCGTGTGCAGTACGTTCACGATTTCTAATCGATTAGTTACCCAATAGTTGATCAGATAGCTTGAATGTACTACAGCTTCTCGAGTGCCGGGAGTCCGATCGAGCCGGTTATTCCCATTTGATTACGTTACCCGGCCCTCCTTGAGTTATCAAAGCCACATTATTGAGTCAGGCTACTCGTGTATAGCCACGCTCCTATGCTGGTACAGATCAAATTACCTTGTCGAACTTGGACGTTTTCCTAAATCGCTGAGTGAACTCCGTAGCAAGTTCGCAAGCATGGTGTATAGCATTTCTGAAATGCGTCAGACACCTGGATTTTCTGTAAGGACTCAGTTTTCGCTAGGGTGCAGTAAGCATAGGTCTGACAGGGTCAGTTAATCCGACTGGCACACTATGGTCAAACCACCGACATTGCCCGCTGCATTCTATTAATAACGTCCACACATAGACCAAATAAGTCTTGAGCTTCTTGGATGTCATATACCTTGTCGGGATGCTGTGTGGGATTTCTAAACGAAAGACGAATATTGTCGAGATTTCGATGAAGAACATCGTTTGTTTTGGCGCGGCGATGTTTCTGCAAAGCCTGAACCATTGGATACCACAACATAGGACTCATACGATCTCGCTTCACAAAGTAGCAATAATATCGACGTAGGACCTCCTCAGTTGCTCGCATGAGATGAAAGGCTGCGGCAGTAGGGCGCTCAAAAGCTATGCAACGTCCTGCCTCAGAAAGATCGTATTGAGCTACTGCAGTTAAGGAGTCAAACGTGTCCGGAGCAAATAAGGAGGGAATGTTTGATAGAAGCTTGTCGATATCCAATCTTTTGGGAGAAATGGTATAGGCATTTAGTCCTTTAAGCTCCGCCTCCATAGTTTCTCTCAATCTTTGAATTGCCGTTGATAACTTGGACGCCTGAGCTTGCGTCAGCTTGGCGTCCTGTGGTGTTTCCTTCAGCTCTTTCTGGATTTTGCGAAGTGTATCGGCCGCACGTACTGTAACTCTGAGCTCCAACTCATCCAGCTTTCGAAGCAGCGCCTCAATGTTTGGAAGGATGAAGGATCTTCCATGAATGGAGAAACCCTCTCTAGCATCCTGAAGGAACCGAACGGTCGTTCCAAACTGCCAAAATCGATAAACCGGAACTGATTGCATAAAAGCCCTTTATTAGAGATTTCTTGGGTGGACAGACCCGCCAACCCGACAGGTTTTTCATTAGATTGCGCTGCACATTATTGAGCAAAATTTGATGATGTCAAAAAGACACTGTCCTGTCGGCATTCTATCAACCCATTGATTCGCTATCAGGCGCAGATGATTTAGCTGTTGATCGATCCCACGCTCTGCGTGGGAATGCAGCCCCTGACGCTCTGCGTCAAATTCGCGAGTTGGAACGCGGAGCGTCCCTCGAGGCATTCCCACGCAGACGGTTCGACGCCTCGACGTGGGAACGATCAATACCCAATCATCAGCGCAAAAAAAACCGCGACCTCAAGATCGCGGTTTTCCAACACCCAACACTTACTGCTGCAAAACCGTCGCCTGGTTAGCCGACCCAAACTGCTGAATCGTCGCGGTCTGCGTCATCCCGCTCTGATCCACATTGGCAATGTTCCCGGTCCCGCCCTGGGTCACGTACGCCACGTTCATAGTGTCAGCCTGTTTCACGGTGATCATGTTGTCGCTGCCATACAGCTGCGCGGTGTAGGCCTGGTTGCCGGTGCCGGATTGATCGAATTCGGCGCTGTTGCCCGAGCCGTTCGATGAGCCTTGGACCAGGTTGGTGGTGCCGCGTTGGTCGGCGATGAGGATGTTGTCGCTGCCGTTCTGATCGAAGTACAGCTCGTTGTAGGAATCAGCCTGGCTGACCGTGGTCTTGTTGCCAGTCCCGGTCTGGTTGGTGGTCATGATGTGGCCGATGCCGTCCTGTTTGAAGCTGGCGATGTTGCCGTTGCCGGCCTGGGTGACGGTGGCGCGCTGGCTGCTGCCGAACTGGCCGCCCAGTTGCGGGCCTTTCCAGTTGCTGGCGTAGACCTTGTTGTCGTTGCCCACCGAGGTGGCGTTGAGGGTGTGGCTGTCGCCGTTCTGGTAGGTGAAGTGCACGTTGCCGTTGCCGACCTGATAGAGCGCCAGGGTCGAGTTGACCGATTCGAACTGGTCGGCATAGATGGCGTTGGTGTTGCCGACCTGGGTGACGGCGGCGGTGTTGTTTTCGCCGAAGCTCTGGTCGACCACGGTTTCGTTGCTGTCGCCGTACTGGTTGACGGTGGCCTGGCTGGCCAGTTGCGAGTCTTGCCAGATTTCGGTGCCGTTGAGGTTGCCGAACTGGTTGATGGTGATGTTGCCGCCGGTGCCGTTGCGCTGGTCGCCGTAGGCGTAGTTGTTTTCGCCGGCCTGGTTGATACCGATCTGGCCGCCGTTGTGTAGCACTTGTTCGGCGGTGCCGTAGTTGGCGGTGCCGTACTGGGTGATCACCGAGCTGTTGCCGGTGCCTTCGTACAGTTGCTCGATGTTGGCTTCGTTGCTGTCGCCGAACTGGAAGGTCTTGCCTTCGCTGCCGTTCTGCGAGTCCTGATAGACGAACGAAAAGTTGCCGGTGCCTTGCTGTTGTTGCAGGGCTTGGTTGCCGGCGCCGAAACCGAGGGACTGGCTGGCGTGGGTGGTGTTGAAGGCGCCGACCTGTTGCTGGGTGATGGTGCTGTTGTCTTCGTAAAGCTGTTCGGCGTAACCGGCGTTGTAGTCGCCGACCGCGTCCTGGGTGATGACGCTGGTGGCGGTGTCTTGCACGGCGGCGGCGTCGTTGCCCTGGCCCAGTTGGGTCTGGGTGGCGGTGCTGAACGGCGCCTGCGTCTGTTTGACGTTGGCGATGTTGGCGGTGCCGAGCTGGCTCTGGGTGGAAAGGCTGTCGTCGGCCATGGCCTGGGCACTGATCATGACCAGGATGGCGGCGGTGAGGGGCGTCAGTTTGAACATGATGAACTCTCCGATGATTGCAGTGCTTAGCGATATTGCTTGACCGAAACGCTCATGCCGTTGCCCGACTGGGTCACGGCGCTTTGCAGCCCCGTCCCGGCCTGCTCGATGCTGGCGTCGTTGTTGTTGCCGTTTTGCGAAATCTGCGCACGGTTGTGGCTGCCGGTTTGCGTGATGGAAGCGGCGTTGCCGGAGCCGTTTTGCGTGATCAAGGCCATCAGGTCGCTGCCTTGTTGCAGGATGTACGCCTCCTGATTGCTGCCCGACTGCACGATCTTGCCCAGAAGCGACTGACCGTTCTGCGAGAGCAGCGCGAGGTTGACCTGGCCGTTCTGGTCGATCAGGGCTTGCTGGCCCACGGGGGGTGGCAGTTCGCCGAGATCGGCGCTGTTGGGCGCCAGGTCATCGTTTTCCATCAGGTCGTCGGCGCGCACGCCCGCACTGACGCACAGGGCGAGCAGGCAAAGCAGGGCGGCGGTCGGCGTGTTCATGGCGTTGTCCTGTGTTGTATGTTGCTCAAATCCGGAATCGCGGCTGAGTCAGCCCCACCCACCCCGCGCCAGGCGGTGTGGGTCGGGTGGGGCGTGGGCTCAGAGCGTGGTCACCGAGATGGTGCGAACGGTGCCCTGGGACGAACGGATGGTGGCGGTCGGGTTGGCTGATGGCACGACCAGCGTGTTGTTCAGCGTCAGCCGCCAGCGTCCGGTCACCGGTACCGTGGTGGTGCCCAGCGTTACCAGCCCGGTCGGGGTGGTGACCTGCACGGTGATGGTGTTGCCGGTGGTCACCGACGAGGTGCCGGCGAAGTCCCAGTTGAAGCGTCCGCCGGAACGGGCCTGCACGGTCGAGGTGGTGATCGTGAAGGTTTCCGCCGCTGGCCGTGGCGACACTTGCACCGTGACGGTCGCCGGCGTCGACTGGGCGTTGAAGCTGTCCCGGGCGATGTAGGTGAAGGTCGTGGTGAAGGCCGTGGTCACGGTGGCCGGTGGGGTGTAGGTGATTACCGTGCCGTCGGTGCTGACCGTGCCGCGTCCTGCCGGCGGTTGGGTCAGGCTGGCGACGCCCAGCGGCGTGTTGCCTTCCGGATCGGTGTCGTTGGCCAGGACGTTGATCGGGATTGCGACACCCAGGGTGGCGACGCTGTCGGCGACGGCGGTCGGTGGCCGGTTAGGCGCGACGGTCACCGTCACGGTCGCCGGATTGGCCGAGGCCAGGCCTTTGCTGTCTTGCGCCTTGTAGGTGAAGGTCGTGGTCAACGGTGTCGTCACCACGGCTGGCGGGGTGTAGACCACCGAGGTGGTGCCGCTCAGCGCGACGGTGCCCTGGCCGGCGGCCGGTTGAGTCAGCGCGGTGATGGTCAGCGGCACGTTGTTGTCCGGGTCGCTGTCGTTGGTCAGCAGGCTGAGGGTGATCGGCACGCCGAAGCTGGTGCTGCCGGTGTCGGCGTTGGCCAGTGGCGCCTGGTTCTCACCGGTGTCCGGTGCTGCACCGACCACTACGACTGGCTCGGTATCGCTGCCGCCGGCGGCGGATTTCACCGTGACGGTGGCGGGTGGCTGGGTCAGGTCGGCGACGGTGATTTTTTGCAGCGTGCCGGTTTTCGACAGGCGTCCGTAGCCTTGGGCAACCATGTCCGGCACCGCGACTTCATCGGTCGAGGTGGCCTCGATCAGCAGGCTGTGGTTGGCCCAGCTGTAGCGGGCGGTCTGGATTTTCACCACGTCGGTGAGCTTGGCCGAGACGGCGGTCGGACGGGTGGTGCCGGCCGGGTTGGTCGCGGTCACGACCACCACCGACGGCAGGGTGCCGGTGCCCAGGCGTTGGCCAAAGAACAGCCCGTTGTTGTCGCCCAGCAGACTGGTCTGGCACGGCGTCGGTGGTGGGCCGGGCAGCAGCGCCACGGTTTCGCGGAAGCACAGGGTCGAGCTGCTGTCAGCCTTGGCGAACACCTCGGCACGCACACCGGCCGAGGTCCGGCGATAGGTGGCGCGGTCGATGGCGACTTGGGTTTGCTGACGATTGTCGAGGACCTTGCCGGCGACGGTGAACAGGTTGGTCTGAATCGAGCCGGCACCCGACGGACCATCGATCCGCAGGAAGTTGGTGTTGAACGGGCTACCGGTCACCGCTTCGGTGAGGTTCGGGTCGCCGACGAAGGTTTCGATGCCGCCGGTGTCCGGGTTCACTTCGGTGTACGGGCCGTTGATGCTGCGCAGGAACGGGCCGATGGCGCCGTTGAGCGCACCGCTGAAGTTGCCCGGCGCGCCGATGCCGATGTCCTTGGTGATGTTGATCGCGCGCCGCCCCGGTGTGGTGACGTTGACGGTTTCAACACCATACGGGTGGGTGATGGTGTAGGTGCCGGCCACCGGGACGTTCACCCGGATGCGGATCCGCGCGAAGCTTTGCTGATCGCCATCGACCGGATTCTCCGAGGCGAACGCCGCTTCGATGCCGGCGACGTAGGCGTCCACGCCGAAACCGGCACCGTTGTTGGGGATCGCGGTTTCAGCCAGGAACCAGAAAGCTTCCGGCGGCCAGTTGTCGGGGAACACCATCGGTAGGGTGTCATCGAACACGCCCGGTTCCGGCAGCAGGGTGCACATGTACGCCGGCGGGGTGCTGACCGGCACCCGCGAACTGGCGGCGCGCGACTGGCAGAGTTCCATCGACAGCAGGTTGTTGTCCTGGTACCACATCGGGAATTTCCCGGTGGCGAAGGTGTAAGGGCCGGGATCGACGGCGGCCAGTTGCGCGAACGCACTGCCGGTCAGCGAGATTGTCAGCCCGAGCGCGTTGAGCGCGAAGCGTGGCCACTTGTTCATGATGCCTCCTGATGCGGATCTGGGCATGTGAGCGTTCATTGCACGATGACCACTTCTTCGGTATCGCTGCCGCCGTTGGACGACGTCACCCGAACCTTGGCCGGTGGAATCGGCGTGATCCCGGTGGCCAGGGTTTTCACCGCGCCGTCACCGCCCAGCGCACCGATGGTGGCGCCGGTGCCGGAGGTGGCGGTGAGCACCGGTGGCGAGGTTTCGTCACTGGTCGAGGCCACCACGGTCAATTGCCCGGAACTGAGGCTGTACTCGGCGCGCTGGATCACCACCAGGTCGGTCAGGGTCATGGGCAAAGTGGTGGGCGAGCTGGTCGCAATGGCCAGGTGGTTGTCGGCGGTCACTTGCAGCACGGTCGGCAAGGTCGGGTTGACCGCCGATTGCGCGTACCAGCTGCCGGTGCTGTCGGCTTCCTTCATGTTCACCACCGGGGTGCTGCTGGTGATGGCGGCGGTGCCCGGCGCTGGCGGGGCCTGGACGAACACGTCTTGCTGGGCCACCGGCGCACTGTCGCCCGGTTTGCGCGAGTAGGTGCTGCGCTGCGGGATCAGCGGGGTCGGCCGCACCACCGTCGACAACTTGCCGGACACGGCGAAGGTCGTGGTGCGCAGGTCAATGCCGCCCGGGCCTTCGATGCGCACGTAGTTGGTGTTGAACGGGCTGCCGGTCACGGCTTCGTTGAGGTTCGGGTCGCCGACAAACTGCTCGGCCGCGCCGCTTACCGGGTTGGTCTCGGTGTACGGCCCGTTGACGCTGCGCAGGAACGGACCGATGTCGCCCTTGAGCGCGCCGTCGTAGGTTTGCGGGGTACCGATGCCGATGTCGCGGGTCATGTTGATCGCGCGCCGGCCGGGGGTATCGACGGTGAACACATCGACGCCGTACGGGTGGGTGATGACGTAGGTGCCAGCGGTGGGCACGTCGACCCGGATGCGGATCCGCGCGAAGCTGACCTGATCACCTTCCACCGGTTCTTCGGCGGCGAACGCGGCTTCGATGGCGCTCACGTAACCGAGGTTGATTCCGCGCGCGGCATCGACCAGCGAGGTCTCGCCGGTGAACCAGAACGCTTCATCGGGGAAGTTGCTGGGGAACACGATCGGCTGCGCGTCATCGAACACGCCGGGGGTCGGCAGCAGCGAGCACATGTACGACGGGGCGCCCGGGGTGCTCGGCACGCGGGAGCTGAGTGCTTTGGACAGGCACAGATCCAGGGTGCGACCGTGGGTGTCCTGATACCAGCTGGCGAAACCGCCATTGGCCGGTGTGTAGGGACCCGGATCGACGGCGAACAGAGCGGCCTGGGCAATGCCCTGGGCCAAGGCGCTCACGACCAGGACGGTCGCGGTTTTGGACAGTAAAGGGTGCATGAGTTAATCCCTCTATCAAAGTACCTGCCCCTTGGGGATGGGTCAGTTGCAGAGGGCTTTACAACTTCCATACCAACGACGGACCAACCGGCCGCAAACGCCCGTGGCGCAAGGGTTCGCGGCTTGTCGTGGGGGGAAAGGGCGCAAGCCCGGATAGGGCGACTGTCCCCAGCATTGGGGATTGTGGGGGCATGAACGCCTGGCGGTTTTTGCATGACCGGGAAATCGGCCGAGCGTGGGGCCGTTCACCCCCCGGATCCGGGCAAACACCCAACCGTGGGCTATAACCCTATAGGGACGTATCGGGAAGTCGCCGCCATGAACATGCAGTCAAAATCGCTACCGATCGAGGAGAGCAGCCAGCGGCTGAACTCGCGCAAGCAGCCGTTCAACCTGTTGCGCTGGTTTTCATTGATCAGCATGGCAGTGATCGGCACCGTGGCCGTGGCGCTCGGAGCGGTGTCGACACGGTTCGTGATCGAAGAAAGCGTGCAGCGTGATGCCTTGCTGACCGCGCAGTTCATTCAGGCCATCGCGTCGGCGGAAGTGCGCCACGTCTCGATCCCCAATATCCGCACCATGGGCGAATTGCTCGACCCGCGCCAGGACAAGAACTTTCCCGACGTCGACCCGCAAGCCCGAGCCAGCGCCCGGGGCGAATTTCTCGATCACATCGAGCATTTGCCGGACGTGATCCTCGCCAACATATATGCGCCGGATCGTACCGTGATCTGGTCGACCAACCCCGCGCTGGTCAACACCCGTATTCATGCCGACGAAGACCTCGACCGGGCGTTCGATGAAAAGATTCCGGTGTCGGCGAGTTATCACGATGTGGACAAGGGCCGTGAAGAACAGAAGTTCGTGGTGCCGCCGGAATACATCTTCATCGAAAACTACATCCCGCTGTTCGACGCCGAGGGCAAGAACGTCACGGCGATGGTCGAGATCTATAAAGAGCCCAAAGACCTGATCGCCCGCATGGAGCGCGGGCTGACGCTGATCTGGCTGGCCACCGCGCTGGGCGGCGGGCTGATTTACCTGGGGCTGTACTGGATCGTGCGGCGGGCGGCGATTCTGCTGGCGGCCCAGCAAAAACAACTGATCGCCAACGAAACCTTTGTCGCGCTGGGCGAGATGTCATCGGCGGTGGCTCACAGCCTGCGCAACCCGCTGGCGACCATCCGTTCCAGCGCCGAACTGGCGCTGGAATTCGACGCGGGGCCGGCGCAGAAGAACATCAAGGACATCATCGGCCAGGTCGACCGCATGTCGAAGTGGGTGCGCGAACTGCTGCAATCGTTGCGCCCGCTCAATGACGAACCGGAACCGGTGAACCTGGTGGCGGCGCTGCACGACAGCCTGATGGCGTTCGAGCAGCAGATCGCCAGGGCTGGCGTGCAGGTGGTGTTTCAACCCCAGCAGACGCCGATGGTGTTGAGCCAGCCGGTACAACTCACGCAAATCCTCAACAGCCTGCTGGCCAATGCGCTGGAGGCGATGGACAAGGGCGGCACGCTGACCATCACCCTCGAACCGAGCGACAGCCGTGGCGTGAGCGTGATGCTCAGCGACACCGGCAAAGGCATGAACGAGGAGCAGCGCAGCATGGCCTTCCGGCCGTTCTTCACCACCAAGCAGGGCGGCCTCGGCGTGGGGCTGGTGCTGGTCAAACGGATCATGGAACGCTTCGGCGGCGGCGTGAGCCTGGACAGCCGCGAAGGCGAGGGCACCACCGTTCGTCTGGCATTTCAGCTCATCCAGTAAATTGGGGTGAACTTTCCCCCAGCAGTGGGTGTCAGGCCCCGGTCACCGGGGAGTGGGGAATGCAACAGCGCGTCCAAGTCCCTGTAACAACTGGAAATGATTTTTTGGCGAGGTAATTGCAAAACACCATCACCCCTTCCTTAGATGAGGCGGCTGGTGATGGACAGAGCAATGCGTGACCCCAAAAAGCTGTTCCTGTTGACGCCATTGAGCGTCTTTCTGATGTTGACCCTAGGCCAGATGTCCGCGGTCCGAGCGAGCCCGATCGACGACGAGAATCAGCCGGAAACGTCTGACCCGTCGGCCTATTACGACGAGCCCGCAGACCGCGCCGGCGCGCTCAACGCGATCCTGACGATGCCCGAGGCCAACGAAGACTCCTTCGATCTGCCCGATGGCATCAAAGGCACGCGGAACACGACGCGCACGGAAAACATCCTGCCGCCCACCGTCCAGACCAGTTTCAATTACCCAACGAACGGCAAGCCGAGCCCGCTGTACGGTGCCCAGCCGTTCACTCAGCAACTGGTGCTGTTCGAAGAGTTCGGCCCGGAAAAACTCGACCCGACCACACCGGCCGCGCCGTTGAGTTTTCCGCCGGCGGCTATCGGCCCGGCGCCGGCGCAAGACCCGAACAACATCGCCCGCAGTGCGCCTCCCGGCACCGCGCTGGATGCGTTCCTGCGTCAACCGGGGCTCACGCCGTTTCCGAGTCAGTTCGCTAACACGGTCGACCGCAACCCTTGGCAGGCGCAGATCGAACTGTTCCTCAACCGGCACATCGGTTCGTCTGCCGAAGGCCGGCCACCGGGAAAAGGCTGGGCCCATCAGCGCTGGAACGAGTTCTACCCGCAAGTCGCCTACAAGACCGTGCAGACCGGTGCGCGCCTGAACGGCGGCCTGCGTGACAGCCGACAGATGCACGGTTATGCGCTCGGCGAATTCGGCCCCGGCGGTCTGTACCACAACGTCGCGGGCGTGCCGGCGACGGATGGCACGGCCAAAGGTGTCGACCCACGCTTCCACCCGGCAATGCCGGTGCAGGACCACAACTCGGTGTGGACCTTCGACGGTACGCTGCCGCCGAAACTGTTGATGGTGCGCTACGGCCAGCCGGTGCTGATGCGTCACTACAACGGCTTGCCGATCGATCCGTCGGCCAACCGTGGTTTCGGTCTGCACACCATCAGCACCCACGAGCACAACGGCCACGCGCCGGCGGAAAGCGACGGTTATGCCAACGCGTTCTTCTTCCCCGGCCAGTACTACGATTATCGCTGGCCGATCCAGCTCGCCGGTTACGACAGCATCAACACCAAGGCTGAAGATCCACGCGCGGCGTTCCCGTGCGCACCGGGGGAAACCCTGTGGGTCAACGACCTGCAGCCTGCGAAAAAGACCTGCGACCACGGCACCATCAAGATTCGCGGCGACTGGCGCGAAACCATGAGCACCCACTGGTTCCACGACCACATGCTCGATTTCACCGCGCAGAACGTCTACAAGGGCAACGCGGCGATGATGAACTACTACAGCGCCCTGGACCGTGGCAACGAATCGGTGAACGACGGCGTCAACCTGCGTTTCCCCAGCGGCAGCGCCTTGCCGTGGGGCAACCGCGACTACGACGTCAACCTGGTGTTCGCCGACAAGGCCTGGGATCAGCAAGGTCAGCTGTGGTTCAACCCGTTCAACACCGACGGCTTCATCGGCGATCAGGTGCTGGTCAACTGGCAGTGGAAACCGACCCTCGACGTGCGGGCCCGGAGTTATCGCTTCCGCATCCTCAACGGTTCGGTATCGCGCTACTTCAAGCTTGCACTGGTGCGTGAAGTCAAAGGCAGCGGCGGCGAATTCCAGGGGCCGAAAAACTCCGGCGTTTCGTACACCCGCGTGCCGTTCCACATGATCGCCAACGACGGCAACATCATGGAGCACAGCGTGCCGTTCGACGGTTCGATGGACCTCGATGCCGATGGCGACAAACAGAACCACAACGCGATCCTGCCGACCCAAGGCATCGCCGAGCGGTTCGACATCATCGTCAACTTCGCGAAAAACGGCATCAAGCCGGGTGACAAGCTGTTCTTCGTCAACCTGCAAGCCCAGGACGACGGCAAGGGCCCGAAAGAAGTGATCCCGTTGGCCGACGTGCTTTCGGAGAAATATCTGGCGGTCATCAAGCAGACCAGCAAAGGCCCGCAATGGGACCGGGGCGACCCGGTGGTAGGCAAGGTTCTGCAACTCAACGTCAAGGCTTATACCGGCCAGGATCTGTCGATGAACCCGGCGGCCTACGAACCGGCCAAACCGGGCAAGGCCGAAGGCATGGTGATGATTCCGCTGAAGATCCATCGCGACAACGCTGCCGACAAGGCCTTGCTCGCCAAGGCGCTGCACCGGACCTTTATCTTCGGCCGCTCCGACGGCACCGATGAAGCGCCATGGACGATCAAGACCGACGGCGGTTTCGGCTTCCACATGGACCCGCGCCGGCTGAATGCCTCGACCAAACTGGCCAGCGGCCCGACCGACGCCGGAGTCAGCGGCATCGGCACCCTGGAAGTGTGGAACATCAAGGCCGGCGGCACGGGCTGGAGCCATCCGGTACACGTGCACTTCGAGGAGGGGATCATCCTCAGCCGTGGCGGCAAGGCCCCGCCTGAGTGGGAAAGATGGGCGCGCAAGGACGTCTATCGCATCGGTTCGGAGGCCGACGGGCTGGACAGCGTGGAAATGGCGATCAACTTCCGCGAGTTTGCCGGGACTTACATGGAGCACTGTCACAACACCCAGCATGAAGACAACTCGATGCTGCTGCGTTGGGACCTCGAGAAACCCGGGCAACTGCAGTTGATGCCGACGCCGCTGCCGAGCTGGGATGGCGTGCGCTACGTCAACTCCGCCGCGCTGCCAACCTTCCGCACCGGCGACGGCTTCGGCCCGCAAGTGACCGTGAAACCATGAGCAGGGAGGGAGCCGACATGACACAGCCAACGCCGCGCTCCCGCGCCCTGGGCATGCACCTGATTCTGGTGCTGGTCACCTGCCTGCTCGGCAGTCAGGTGCTCATCGCCCATCAGGCGCAGCCCGAAGGCGCCAGTGAATCGGCCACCCCGTGGGGTGGCGACTATTTCCCCAACACCCTGCTGACCGACCAGGACGGTCGGCAGGTGCGCTTTTTCGATGACCTGATCAAAGACAAGGTGGTGGTGATCAACTTCATTTTCACCTCGTGCAGCGACTCCTGCCCACTGGAAACCGCGCGCCTGCGCCAGGTGCAGAAACTGCTGGGGGACCGGGTCGGGAAAGACATCTTTTTCTACTCGATCACCATCGATCCACTGAGCGACACCCCCGAAGTGCTCAAGGCTTATTCGCAACGCTTCAAGGTCGGCCCCGGCTGGAAATTCCTCACCGGCGAGTTCGAAGACGTCACCGACCTGCGCAAGAAGCTCGGGCTGTTCATCGAAGGCGTCGACAACGGCCGCACCAAGGATCACAACCTGAGCCTGATCGTCGGCAACCAGAGCACCGGGCGCTGGATGAAAGCCTCGCCGTTCGAGAACCCGTGGATCCTCGCCGACCAGCTCGCCAACACCTTGCAGAACTGGAAACAGGCCAGCACCGAAGAAAGCTACGCCGACGCTCCGCAGATTCGTCCGCCGAGCAATGGCGAAGAACTGTTCCGCACCCGCTGCGCTTCGTGTCACAGCCTCGGCCCGCAGGATGGCGAAGGCATCGGCATGCGCAACATCGGCCCGGATCTGATCGGCGTGACCCGCCAGCGTGACCCGGCCTGGCTCAATCGCTGGATCCGCGAACCGGATCGCGTGCTGGCAGAGAAAGACCCGATCGCGCTGCAACTGTTCGAGCAATACGAGCGCATCCCGATGCCCAACCTGCGTCTGGATGAAGCTTCGGCGCAGTCGATCATCGACTTTCTGAGTGCCGAAACCGAGCGTCAGCATCCGTCCGTGCAACCCTTGGCCGACGGGGCGTTGACGCCAGTAAAACCGGGTTCTGCGAGCGACGCGGTGAGTCGTATGCAGTAGCGGCTAAATAGCATCATTGAACCGTGTGTCACGGTCATTGCCACCTACACTCATTCGAGAAGGCGGCTGTAACGGGCTCGACACAAAAACGCCAGGGCATTCCCATGCAGCGACTGGAAGAACAAAAAACAGCAGCGCCGAACGTGGCGTTGGCAGCCATCAAGAGTTGGGGCGGGCAGTTCAATCTGCTGCGCTGGTTCTCGCTGGCCAGTTTTTTCATCATCGCGGCCGTGGCGCTGGGGTTGGGGTATATCTCCACGCGCTTCGTGGTCACCGAAAGCGTGGAGCGCGATGCGCTGCTCACCGCGCAATTCGTGCAGGCCATCGGCGATGCGGAAATGCGCCACGCCAACATCACGCCGCAACGAACCATGGGCGAGATGCTCGACCCGCGCCAGGACGGGAACTACCCCGACGTCGACCCGCTGGCCCATGCGTCGGCCCGCGCCGAGTTTCTCGATCATGTCGAACACTTGCCCGACGTGTTGCTGGCCACGGTGTACGCCCTGGACCGCACGATTATCTGGTCGACCAACCCAGAGCTGATCAACGTCAGGATCGAAGACGACGACGAGCTGGACGAGTCGTTCGAAATGAAGGTGCCGGTCTCTTCCAGCTACCACAAGATCGACGACGAAAAGCCCGAGCAGAAGCTGTCCCGCGAACCGAAATACCTGTTCATCGAAAACTACATTCCGATGTTCAACGCCGACAAAAGCAAAGTCGTCGCCATGGTCGAGATCTACAAGGAGCCGGCGGATCTGGTGGACCGTATCGACCGTGGGTTCGCTTCGATCTGGGCCGCGACCATTCTTGGCGGCGCGGCGATTTATCTCGGCTTGTTCTGGATCGTGCGGCGCGCCTCGACGCTGCTGCAAAGCCAGCAACAGCAGCTGATCAGCAACGAAACCTTTGTCGCCCTGGGCGAGATGTCCTCGGCGGTGGCCCACAGCCTGCGCAATCCGCTGGCGACCATTCGTTCCAGCGCCGAACTGGCCCAGGAAATCGCCAGCCCCGGCGCGCAACGCAACATCGGCGACATCATCAGCCAGGTTGACCGCATGTCGCGCTGGGTGCGCGAACTGCTGGTGTCGTTGCGCCCGATGAGTGACGACGGCGAGGCGGTGGAATTGCTGGCGGCGGTCGAGGACACCCTGGGGGCGTTTGACGCGCTGATCCGGCGCAATGGCGTCGAAGTGCGATTCACGCCACAAAATTGCCCGCCGGTCGTCAGTCAAAAGGTGCTGCTGACGCAAATACTCAATAGCCTGTTTGCCAACGCCCTGGAAGCGATGCCCAAGGGGGGCGTACTGACTGTCGAGATTGAAACACCGCACACCGGTCATGTGCGCATGACCCTGAGCGACACCGGCAAAGGCATGAGCGCGCAGCAGCAACAGCTGGTGTTCAAGCCGTTTTTCACCACCAAGCAGGGCGGCCTCGGGGTTGGCCTCGCGCTGGTCAAAAGAATCATGGAGCGGTTTCAGGGTTCGGTCATTCTGACCAGCCGGGAGCAGGAAGGAACCCGCGTCAGTCTCAACTTTAGAGTGGCATCGGGAGGGGAATATGGAACACAGCATTCTGCTGGTCGAGGATGACGAACTGCTGGCCGAGAATATTCAGACCTACCTGGAGCGCAAAGACTTCGAGGTGACGGTCTGCCACTCGGCCGAGGACGCGCTGGGGCAACTGGAAAGCTTCATGCCGGACATCGTCCTGACCGACAACTCGCTGCCGGGCATGAGCGGTCACGATCTGATCCAGAAGCTGCGCATCAGCGCGCCGGACCTGAAAGTGATCATGATGACCGGCTACGGCAATGTTGAAGACGCGGTGGTCGCAATGAAGGAGGGCGCCTTTCATTACGTCACCAAACCGGTCGCGCTGCCGGAACTCAAACTGCTGCTGGACAAGGCCCTGGCCACTGAACGGATGGAGCGCACGCTGTCGTTCTATCAGGAGCGCGAGGCGCAGAAGTCCGGGGTGCAGGCGCTGATCGGCGAGTCGTCGCCGATGCAGTACCTGAAAAACACCATCGGCCAGTTGCTCGACGCCGAGCGGCGCATGGCCAACACCGATCTGCCGCCGGTGCTGGTGGAGGGCGAAACCGGAACCGGCAAGGAACTGGTGGCCCGCGCGCTGCACTTCGACGGCCCGCGCAGCAAAGGCCCGTTCATTGAATTCAACTGCGCGTCGATTCCGTCCAACCTGGTGGAATCGGAACTGTTCGGCCACGAGAAAGGCGCATTCACCGACGCCAAGGATCGCCGGGTCGGGCTGGTGGAAGCGGCGGACGGCGGCACGTTGTTTCTCGACGAGATCGGCGAAATGGACCTGTTGCTGCAGGCCAAACTGCTCAAGCTATTGGAAGATCGCACTATTCGCCGGGTCGGCTCGGTGAAGGAACGCAAGGTCAACCTGCGGGTGATCAGCGCCACCAATTGCAACCTTGAGCAGATGGTCCAGCAGGGCAAATTCCGCCGCGATCTGTTTTTCCGTTTGCGGATCATCTCGATCAAGGTGCCGCGCCTGTACGCCCGTGGCGAAGACATCCTGCTGCTGGCCCGGCACTTCCTCGCCAGCCACGGCAAGCGCTATGGCAAACCGAACCTGCACTTCAGCGATCAGGCCGAAGAGCTGCTGCTCAGTTACACCTGGCCGGGCAACGTGCGCGAATTGCGCAACATGCTCGAACAGACCGTGCTACTGGCGCCGAGCGACACCATCGCCGCGCATCAACTGAACGTGTGCATGAGCCTGTGCGATGAGCTGCCACCGCAGCATCAGCACGAGGTGCCGCACACGCACTTCGAACCGCGCCCGGCGAGCAACACCGAATCGATGAACCTGCCGGAGGTCGAGCGCGACATGGTGCGCAAGATGCTCGACAAGACCGACTGGAACGTCACCAAATCGGCGCGCCTGCTGGGCCTGAGCCGCGACATGCTGCGCTACCGCATCGAAAAGCTCGGCCTGGCCCGTCCGGACAAGCGTCAGTGGTAGACCGCGTTGCTGCGCGGACTCGGTGTGCCGAGGCATTCCAGCACGCACGTCGGGTCCAGCACTTCGTCGTTGACGTAGATGCCGCGTTCGGCATCGTAGGTGCGGATAAACACCCGCACCGTCGCATCGGCCACGGTCGGCAGTTGCGAGTCATGGAACACGTGGCGATCCGGGATGACGATGAAGTCCTGTGGCGGCGTGTCATCGAACGGCCGGGGCGGCTGGGCCGACAGCGACGGTGGAGCAGGGTGGGCAAAGGGCTGGTCCGCCCCGTAGTAGTTGAAGTTGCTGTCCAGCGCCTGCGCCTGGGTGGCGGCGAGCAGACAGGCGGATAACAGCAGTCGATTGAACATTCCCATGGCAGCACCTGTGGAAGCGGATTTCCCCAAGGCTATTAACTATAGCTGCCCGTGGTGCACGGCGTTGTTGCAGGCGTTGTCGGCTTACAAGTTCGCAACAACCTGTTGCGCGAGGCTGAACTAGACTCGGGACGCTAAATCAAGAGCATCGCCCGGAGTGCGCCATGGAAGTGCCAAACAATAAAAATGCCGTCGAGAGCAATCGTCAGGCGTGGAACGATTCCGCCCGTCATCACCAGGATTCCCCCGACTGGCAGGCGTTGCTGACCGAAGTCACGCAGGCTGACTTTTCCTGCCTCGACGACACCCTTCGCGGCTTGCTCGAGCAGGTCGGTGTCGATGGCAAAGACGTCGTGCAGCTGTGTTGTAACAACGGCCGCGAAAGCCTGTCACTGTTCGCCCTCGGCGCACGGAGCGTGGTCGGTATCGATCAGTCGAACGCGTTTCTCGAACAGGCCCGGGAACTGAACAAGCGTTCGCCGCACAGTGCCGAGTTCATCGAAGCCGATATTCATCATTTGCCTGAATCGCTGCGCGCCCGTTTCGATGTCGCGCTGATCACCATCGGCGTCTTTGGCTGGATGCCCGACATCGGCGAGTTTTTTCGCCACGTCGCCTCGACCCTGAAACCGGGCGGACAACTGGTGATCTACGAAACCCACCCGTTCCTGGAAATGGTCGACCCCGAGGCCGAAGACCCGTTTCGCCTCGCCACCTCTTACTTTCGGGAAGAACCTTTCGTGCTGGAAAAACCGATCGTCTACGTCGGCAAGGTCGAACAGCCGGCGGCCAAGTCCTACTGGTTCGTGCACACCCTCGGCGCAATCTTCACCGCCGCCATCGAGGCCGGCCTGAACATCACGCACTTCAAGGAGCACCCGCACTCGAACCGGGAAGAAGTGTATGACCAGTACCAGAACCGCGAGGCGCAGATGCCGATGTGTTTTACGTGGGTGGGGGTGAAGCGCTGAGGCAGGTACAAGAGGGGGAGGCGAGAGGCGCTGTTACTTTTTCGGTGAGTCGGATACGGGCTTGCGTCACGTATCCGATTGCTCGAAACAACTCTTCATCGTCACCTTCTGCCAGTACCTGAGAGAGGTACTCACGGATGGTATTCAGATCAACCAGAAGTGCCGTCATTTCAAAATCGGATGTGTTTTGTTCCATCGGTTTGTCTCTGCGTTTCTGCATGAATGTATTCATTCACATGATTGCGATCACCCAGATGGAGCCGAAACTGAATGACGCTGATTCCTTTACGAGAGTAGGAAGATTCTGCGGCGCCGTCCCGGCCGCCGCAGGTTAAACCCCTCAAGCCTGCGCAGCCGCCGTCACCACCGGCCGTCCCGGTTTGCGCAGCGGGTCCAGGCGTGAGCCTTCGTAGCGGGTTTCGCGGAAGAAGCGCCATTTGCCGAACAGGCAATAGACGTGGGTGACGCGGCCCTGTTCGTGGTAGCCCATGCGGATGTGCAGTTTCAGCGCCGGGATGTTGTGGGTTTCGCAGACGTCAACCACCTTGTTGCAACCCTGGGCGGCCATGGCTTCCCAGAGGGCGACCTGGACGTCCACCGACAGGCTGCTGCCGAAGTAGGCGCGAATCATTTCACCGCCGAACTCGAAGAACTCGCCGGGTTTGACCGGGAAGGTGCAGCCGTAATAGTGGCGGTCGTGGTAGTCGCGAATGCTGCCCCAGATGAAACCGACCGCATGGCCGTCGGCGTCCAGGTACATGTGCCCGGTGTGGCCCTCGTTGGCCAGTTCGGCCATGGTTTCCACGCGGTCACCGAAGTGCTTGGCGAACGCGCCGGCGTTCTCGGCGGTGATGTCGACTTTGCGCAGGCCGTCGTAGGGGCGCAGCTTGTGCGGCGGTACCGGGCTGACTAGGTCGCGCTCCATCCACAACAGTTCCCAATGGAAGAACACGTAGCGTTTCCACAACGTGCCGAAGGTACGGCCCAGGCCTTTTTGCTTGATACGTTCGCGCAGCTTTTCAATGACGCTCATGATGCCCTCCGAGGCCGGAGCCCGGGTGTTGTGGATGACGCTGTTGTGGGTATAGATCAAGCCGGCAAATGCATGTCAAAGCGCCGGCTTTGAAAATATTGCAAGTTGTGTAACGGCTCAGATCGCTTCGGCACCCCGCAAAAAATCCTTGTTCAGATCGGCATAGGAAACCCGTGGGACGCCTGCAAGCCGCTGCTCTAGCACGCGGCTCAGGGACTCTCCGGGTTGCAGATAGGCGTCACCGAAATCCGCACCGAGCTGGTTCGGATGGGCGACGATTTCCAGCACGCCGTCGGTCGGCGCGCCAGCGTTGCGCAGGTCGACCGGCGTGCAGACGTAATCCGCCGTGGCCCCGGCCAGACCTTGCAACCGACGGTTGAGCAAACCCTTGAACACGCGTTTGGGCAGGCTGAGGTTTTGCCCCAGGTTGCGCGCCAGGCGCACGGGCACCCCTTGATGGGCAGCGAAGCGCGCGACGATCTCGCCGATCGGCCAGATGTTGTGCACGTGCTGATGCGAGTCGAGGTGGCTGGGACGCACGCCGTGATCGACGCAGCGTTGCCACTGCGCCTGCAATTCTTCCTGCACCGCCTCGCGATCTTCCCGGCCCAGCCACAGGCTGTGGCGAGGCAGGTTGAGGTCGAACACGCCGTGGCTGTCGCAGAAGGTGCGACGTTCGAGAATGGCCCGGCTCAAGGGCCGGCCGTAGGTCAGGTTGAAGTGCAGGCCGATCCGGCCTTCCAGCAACGGCAGCCGGGCCATGGCGCAGGCCGCTTCGAACGCCGGCATGTTGGCCATGGCGGTGGCGGAACTGATGACCCCGGCCTCGAACGCGCCGAGGATCACCGCGTTTTCGTTCGGGCTCAGGCCGAAATCGTCAGCGTTGACAATGACTTGGCGAGGCATGTTCGCCCTCCTTGGTGGGGTTGATCACAGGTGTCGCAATGACTGCCGCTTTGGCCGCCGCACGCTTCGCCCGCCATTGTTGCAACGAGGGCTTGAGCCGGTGCCAGACACGCAGCCCCAGCCCCAGCAACAGGCCGCTGGGGCGCCACGAGTAGAAGCTCCAGCGCCAGTGTTCCAGTTGCCCGGTCATGCGTTCGTGCAGTTGATGGCTGGAGTTTTCCAGGCTGACCCGCGAGGCATCGATCCAGCGCCAGTTATCGTCCAGCCCCCAGCGAATCCATTCCTCCAGCAACACCCGGCCGCTGCCCAGGTCGGCGTACTGCGGCAGGAAGGCGAGGTTGTAATCGTAGAGCCGGCCCTGCTCGAACAGGCCGAGTCGATAGCTGATGCAACGTCCGTCCAGCTCCAGCATCACCACGCGCACCCGGCCCGAAGCGGCGAGGGCGGTGAAGGCGTTTTCCATGCAACGGCGGCTGCGCTCGCTGGCAAAGATCCCGACGCCTTCGTCGCCTTTCCAGCTCACCGCTTCGACTTCGCTGATGGCCTGCAGCAACGGGCCCATGCTGGTCGCATCGGGAATGATCCGCCGGACTTCGGCACCGCACGCGGCAATCCGCTTGCGGGCTCGGCGCAGTTTGTAGCGGGGATCGCCCGAGACTTCCTGACGGTCGGTGTCGCTGATCAGGTGCACCGGCACCCGACAGCTCAAGCGACGTTCGCCGGTGGAGCTGTGGGCCATCCATTCGGTGAGCACGCTTTCGTCGCCGACCGGCTCGGCGATTTCGTTGAGTTGCAGCAGGGCGTGGGGCACTCGCTGGCGAATCAGCCGCAGGGCCTGACGCATGTCTTCGGCGTCCAGCAGTGATAGCAACGCGAGGCGATCGGCCAGCGGATAACCGAGGTGATGCGCCACCCGAAACGGCAAACCGAAAAACCGCTCACGGCTCGCCACCAGTGGCAGGCACAGGCGCAATTCGTCTGCTTCCCAACCCAGCAATACATGCAGCCGCTCGTGCGCGTCGAGCGCCTGCTCTGCCGCACACAGCCAGTCGAGGCTGTTGAACGGCGTGTGATCCGTCACCCGCAGGCGCAGCGCTTCATAGGCCGCCGCCGGGAAGTCAGGTGCGCACAACGAGGTGCGCCATTCGAATTGCGCCATAGGCTCAGGTCGCCGTTGCTGTGACAGGTGGACGGGAAGGTTTGCGCAGCGCATCCAGGCGCGAGCCGCTGTAGCGGGTTTCGCGGTAGAAGCGCCAGCGACCGAACAACTCATACACATTCATGATCCGGCCCTGTTCGGTATAGCCCATGCGCAGGTGCAGCTTGAGCGCCGGGATGTTGTGGAACTCACAGACGTCCACGACCTTGTCGCAGCCCTGGGCGGCCATGGCTTTCCACAGTTCCAGTTGCAGGTCCACCGACAACTCGGTGCCCCAGTACGAGCGGGTCAGCTCGCCGCCGAACTCGAAGAACTCGCCGGGTTTCACCGGGAACATGCAGCCGTAGTAGTGCCGGTCGAAGTAATCCCGGGCGCTGCCCCAGATGAAGGCCACCGCATGGCCCTGATCGTCGAGGTGCATGTGCCCGGTGTGATGTTCCCGGGCCAGCTCCGCCATGGTGCCGACGCGGTCACCGAAGTGGCGGGCGAAGGCGCTGACGTTGTCCGGGGTAATCTTCACCACCCGCAGCGGCGGATAGGGTTTGAGGCTGTGGGGTGGCACCGGACTGACCAGATCGCGCTCCATCCACAGCAGTTCCTGGTGAGAAAAAATGCAGTGCTTCCAGATCTTTTTCACGGTGGCAGTGAGTCCTTTCTGCCGTAGGTTTTCAGTCAGTTTGCGCAGCATGTTCATGGTCGTTGCTCCTGATGACGAGTCATCGCGCAGCCAAAGGCCAGCGCGGCCGGACATCAACAGGGCGGTCATGAGGCGCTCCAGCTCAGGGCAAACAAAGTCTGTCCCGGCAGCTCGAAGCGCACGCGACCGTCCTGACAGCGAAAAGGCGCGTCGCGGCTGCGGTTGTCGGCGCCGAAGTAGCGCAGCGCGCCGTTGTTCAGCGGGCATTTGGCGCCTGCCAGATCGACACGCTGCAAACGCGTGCCCTTGTTCACGCCGAGCAGCCCGCGTTGATCGTCGCCGGCCATCGCCAGCACATCGACTTCGAACGCATCGTTCTCCAGCCACAGCACGTTGTGCAGCCAGTGTTGCTGGATGAACTGCTGGGCCAGACCCACCGGTTTCAGTTCGAAGTGCTGTAAATCCGCGGAGACGCGAAACATGCCTTTGGGGTACTGCGGCTCATCGGCGGCCTGGAACCAGTTGAGCATGGTCAGCAAACCGTCCTGGGAGGCGTTGATCACCACCGAGGCCCACCACAGCGAGGTGAAATGGGTTTCCTGATCGTAGGGGCTCAGGCTCGAACCGCTGGACAGGTTGGTCTGGTCCAGCAGCAAGGCTTTGCGCGGCTGGCCCTTGGCGTCGAGGCCGACCAGATCGGCCGCGCGGCGCACGCTGTCGCGGTAGACCCGGGTGGCGAGCAGGTCGCGAATCATCCATTCGTGCCAGGCCAGCGCATCGACCTGATCGGCGGATTCGCTCAGCAGGCGCCGGGCCCAGTCGATGCCACGCTTGTTCGCCGCGTTGTCGGCGAACGGCCCGTTGACCAATCGCGAACTGGCCGGCATCGCGATGCGCACGCCGGCCTTGGCATTCGCCGGATCGCTGCGCACTTGCCGGGCCATGCTGGTGAAGATCGAACGGTATTGCTCGTAACTCGAATAATTCAGGTTGGGCTCGTCGGCGAAGCCGATGTAGTGCGTGCCTTTGCCGCCCAGCGCACGGGTGCCGGCGAGCCAGGCGTCGAGTCCGCTGTTGCTTTGCACGTCGGCGCGCAGATCGGCCTGGCGCTGACTGCCGGCGAGCAAGGTGATGTCCTGACGAATGCCGAAACGATCCTGATAGACCTGGCGAAACGCATCTTCGAAGTGCGGCTTTTTCGCCGTCACGTCGACGAAACTGTAGTAACTGGCGGCCGTCGGTTTCAGCGCATCGAGCACCGGATGGCTGGCGGGCGGCGGCATCACGTAGGGCAGGGCGATGCCCAGATCCGGGGTGCGGCCAAGGACTTTGTCGTGCAGGGTCAGGCGCGTCTGGCCGTCGTCTTCACGCAACGGTTTGAGCTGTTGCGGGGTTTGCGCGAACAGATTGGCCGTGCCGTCGAGCCAGAACGCCGCTTTGCCGCTGCCTTGCAGACGCAGGCGCCAGACCTGCTCGCGTTCGCTGACCGGCAACGCCACCTGATCGAACTGCCAATAGGCGCGATAGGGTTTCAGCGCCAATGTCAGGGGCTGCCCGTCACCGACCCGCTGCGCTTGCAGGGCGCTGACCCCGCCGTGGAACTTGCCCGCCAATATCGCGTGCTCACCGGCGGCGACCTTGAAATACAGTTCATCGCCGTTATGGGTTTCCGCACTGAAATGCACCTTGGCCGGGGCGAACAGGGCCACGGTGTTTTCGTCGTGTTCGACCCGGTAACTGCGGAAGCTGTAGCCGGGGATTTCCAGCTGATAACTCGCGGCCCCCGGCGCCAATGGCCAGCTCTGACTGCCACGGGTTTCACTGGCCTTGATGAAGCGCTCGCCCTGCAGTTGGCCCCGGCTGTCGAGCAGGAAAATGTGCTCTTCGTTGGCCTCCGCCTGCCACGCCGGCGCCCAGCGCACGGTCACCGTGTCGGGGCGATCGGCTTGCAGGTACAGGCTGCCGTCGCGAATGTCGCCCCAGCGCATCGACGCCGCGAAGGCGTCCAGCGACAGGCCGAGACCGAGCAGCAGGGCCAGGCCTTTCATGCGGATTTCCGTTGTAAAAAACGACGCTGCAACATCAGCCACATCGGCGTGAGGTCGCTGGGCAGAATGATCAGGGTTTGCCAGAACGCCACGCCGCTCAACCGGCAGTACAACACCAGCATCGCCACGGTCACCGCCAGATAGGCAATCGACGAAGCCGCCGCCGCGCCGACGATGCCGTAGGCCGGAATCAGCAGCAGGTTCAGCGCAAGATTGAGCAGCGCACCGATTCCCATCAGCAGCGACACCGTGCCGGGGCGATTCTTGCCGATCAGGTCCAGGCGCAGGATGCTCGCGTAACACAGGCCCAGCAGCCCCGGCAGCAACGCGAGCAGCGCCGGATATGCCGGTTGGTAGGCGACGCCGAACAGGGTGACGATCAGCCATTCGCCGATCACGGCCATGGTCAGGCAGGCGCCGAGCATCACCGTGGCGGTCAGGCGCAGGGCCAGCGGCGTGACCTTGTCCATGCCTTCGTCCTGTTGCAGCAGGCGTTTCATCAGCGGCGTGGTCACCGCTTCCGGGACGATCAGCAGCAACTCGGCGGCGGCGCTGGCCATCGCGTAATGCCCCAGGGCTGTGCTGCCGAGCAGGGCGCCGATGAACAGGTAATCGGAGCGCAGGATCACTTGCTGGAACAGCAAGTCCGGGTGGCTGCGCGCACTGAAGCGCAGCAGTTCGTTCTGGCTGGCGCGATCCCATTGCAGCTGCAACGGCTGCGCGCGTTTGAGCCACAACCAGCCGACCAGTACCACCAGACTGATGCCGGCCAACCAACTGATCAGCGCCGCTTCAAGGGCCGCTTCTTTCCACATCCAGAACAGCGCGAGAAACAGCAGCAGTGGCGCCAGAGATTCCACCAGTCGCAAGGCATTGAACGCGACCACGCCGCCGGACGCATTGTGCAAGGTCAGCAGACCGCTTTTGAGCACGGTCAACGGCACCGCCAGCAGCAACAGCCACGCCAGTAGCCCGAGTTGCATCGTCACGTCCAGTTCACTGCCGAACTCGCGCACCAGCGCCACAACCAACAAGGTCAGCAGACCCGCCAGCAGACAACCGAACACCAGCACCTGCGCGAGTAACAAACCCATCGGCCGTTGCTTGGCCGCTTGATAACCAACAGCAGAATTCAAGCCGCCGCTGGTGGCCGCGCTGATCAGATCGGGCAGGGTGCTGAGCAGGGCGAACAGCCCGCGCTCACTGGGCCCGAGAATTCGCGCCAGCAGCACATTCCTCAGCAGGCGCAGGGCGATCATCGCCAGTTTGGTGCCCATGCTCAGCGCCAGATGCTTGAGGTAACTGCTTCGACTCATGGCCGCGCCCCGCGATAGATCCGCCACGACAGCAGTTCCGGATTGCGCGCGGTGCGCTGGCTGACACCGAAGCGCGGCAGGTTCAGCGGATCGCCGATACCGCGATAGATGCCGCTGCCAGTGCCGAGGGCGAACGGGTAATCGTGATGGGCGATCTGTTCGCGCACCCGCTCATCGTTGTCGCCGTTGGGGTAGCAATACACCGGCAGCGGCCGGTTGCAGCCGTTGAGCATGGCATCGCGGCTGCGGCTGATTTCTTCGCCAAGGCGTACATCGTCAAGGCCGGTGAGGATCGCGTGACTGGCGCCGTGGGGGCCGAAACGCACCAGGCCGGAAGACTCCATCGCCCGCACCTGATGCCAGTCCAGTGCCTGAGGCTGCGACTCTTGCGGGCATTCGTCGGTCAGGCGTTCGAGCATCATCGGGTCGAGCGCTTTAAGCCCTTGCAGGTAATGCAACAGGGTCAGACTGCGCCGGTCCACGTCGATGTCATCCAGCAGCACCGGCACGGGATGATGGATCGACTGCAAATATTCGATCAGGTGCATGCGCGGTTTTTCGCCGTGGCTGCCCCACAGGGTTTCGCCGATGCTTTCCCACCAGAAACGCTGACGGCTGCCGATGAAATCGGTGGAGAGAAAAATGCTCGCCGGCACCTGATGTTTCTGCAGCAACGGGAAGGCGTTGGCGGCGTTGTCGCGCCAGCCGTCGTCGAAGGTCAGCGCCACTCGCGGGCGCTCGGTGCGCAAGGCGTTGGGCTGGAGGATTTCCATCAGTGGCACGCAATCGAAATGCTTGCGCAGCCACACCAGCAAGTGCTCGAAGGCCTTGGGCCCGACGCACAGTTCGTTGCGGTGCGGCAGGTCGGCGGCGCGGTCGTTGGACAGCACCCGGTGCAACATCAGGATCACGCCGGCGCCGTGTAACTGGTTTCTTCCCACGGACGAGTTGAGATAGAGCCAGCCGCTGGTGCGTTTAATCAGTTGTTTGATCGCCATGGCTCTGTCCCTTTCAACGGTTTTGGTCAGGGTTCCACTGGGCGTAACGCTGGCCGCGCAGGAACTGCCACAGGCCGATGCTCATGCCCGCCAGTGTCACCAGCAGGAATGCCGCAAGGCGGAACGGTTTGGGTAAGCGGTGTTGCGAATCCAGCAGGCCGGCAATCGCGATGGCGTAGCCGACCAGTTGCGCGATCAGGCTCAGGCGATAGAAACCGTGCTCTTCCCACAGCCAGAAATTGCTCAGCAGCAGCGGCAGCAACAGGATTGGCGCCAGGCGGCGGATCAGCTTGTGGCTGATCAACGCAATCGAATACAGGCCATGCTTGAACGGATTGAGCAGTTCACTGCGTTGCGCCAGGCTTTGCAGGCCGCCGACGGTGACCCGCTGGCGACGGCGGAATTGCTTGTCCGCTTCGTCCACGCCGTGGTCGATCACTTGCGCTTCGGGCACGTAGACGATGCGTTTGAATTTCACTGGCGCGCAGGTGCTGATGAAGAAATCGTCGTTGACCTCGGCCGGCACATTCTCGAACAGTTCGCGGCGCAGGGCGAGCAGGGCGCCGTCGGCGGAAACCATGCAACCTGTGCGATTCTCGACCCGACGCAACCAGCCTTCGTAGTGCCGATAAAGGCTGTCGCCGATGCTCAAGCCGCCACCGGTGACCGGGATCACCATGTGCCCGGCGCAGGCGCCGACCTGCGGATCGCTCAGGGGCGCCAGCAGGTAGCCGAGGGTTTCCCGCGACCATTGGTTGTCAGCGTCGGTGAACACCAGAATGTCGCCCGTCGCCAGCGCCGCGCCGGCATTCAGCGTGGCGGCCTTGCCCTGGCGGGGCAGGTCGAGCACGGTGATTCGCGGGTCGACAACCTTGTGCGCGCAGGCCACGGTGTCGTCGGTGGAACCGTCACTGGCCAGAATGATTTGCAGGGTAGCCGGCTGATAATCCTGGGACAGCAACGAGCGCAGCTTGTGTTCGATATGCCGCGCCTCGTTGTGGGCGGCGATGACGATGCTGATGTTCAGCGGCGGTGCCGGGCTGTGGCGCCACGCCGGGAACAGCGGCGCCAGCAGCGTCAGCAGCAGTGGATAGCCGACATAGGCGTACGCCGGCAGCAGCAGGCACATCCAGAAAATGAATTCAGCCACGGGCAGGCCTCCTGGCGTTCCAATGACACAGACTAAGAATGAACGCGGCGCCCGCCAGGTGCAGGCGCACCCAGTGCAGGCCCCACAGTTGCAGGGTCAGGCAGACGTTTTGATGCTTGGCGCTCTGACGCACGCTGAGCACCAGCCCCGGCACCAGCGTCAACATCACCATGATCGCGGCGTGATGGGGAAAACCGTCGAGCAGCGCGGATATCGCCAGGAAATCGAGAATCCAGACGAAGATCGACAACATTGGAAATCGCAGCAGCCGCAGGCTGAAACCGTGGCTGCGCAGCAATTGCAGATGACTGCCCTGGCGCCACAGTTCCTTGCCCATCCACTCGCGCCAGTTCATTTCGTAGCCCCAGTGCAGGGCCACGCTTTCATTGATCGAGAGCAGCCGCGCGCCGTGTTCTCTCAGGCGCAAGGTGAACTCCTTGTCCTCGCCGGTGCGCAGGGTTTCGTTGAAACCGCCGACCTTGTCGAACCAGCGCTTGCGCATCAACAGGTTGGCACTGGGCAGCCAGTCGACGACATGGCTGGTTTGGGTGGTCGGGCGTAATGTGCGGCGTTGCCACGCGGTGGCGTACCACGGCGCGGCGGCGGGGGTGTGCAGGTCCAGCCCAAACACATCGGCCTGGCCTTCGGCTTCGAGGGCGAACAGTTGCGTGAGCCAGTCTTCGGGCATTTCGATGTCGGCGTCGATGAACGCCAGCCATTCCCCGGTGGCGATTGCCGTGCCGCGATTGCGCAGCGCGCCGATCAGCAGGCCGGGCATCACCAGCACCTGGGCGCCGAACTGCCGGGCGATCTGCGGACCTTCGTCACTCGAACCGTTGTCGACCACGATCAGCTCACATTCGACATCCGCCGCATGCGCCGCTTTTTGCGCGGCCAGCAGGGTGCGGCCAATGTGCCGGGCCTCGTTGTACATCGGGATGACGATACTGATCCGGCTCATGCTTTGGCCTCCGTCATCGGTGCCTGCTCGGCTTTGAGGCGCAGGACGCTGGTCAGCGCGAGCATGATCCACAGGTATTTCTGGTTCGGCGCGCTGAGGAACATCAGAAACAGCGTCAGCGACAGAAAGCTCACCCCGAGGTGGGTCATCAGATCCGCCTGCTGCCAGTTGCGGCGCAGCATCCATTCCTTGCGTGCCCGCGCCAGGTTGTACAGGCCCAGCCCGAGCATGCCGACGAACATCAAACCGGCGGGAACCCCCAGTTCGCTGAAGATTTCCAGGTAGGTGTTGTGCGCCCGACGGTACAGGTCGCCGATCTTGCGGTTGGCGGAAAACGCCTTGGCATAACCGGTGGTGGCGTAGTGCAGCGGGAAGGTGCCGGGGCCGGAACCGAGCAGCGGGTTCTCGCGGATCATCTGGCTGCCGACCACGATGTACGAGGCGCGGCGGCCGAGGGATTCGTCATTGTGCCCCTTGGCGCCGGCGCTCAATACGCTGAGGGACTGGATACGGGCGATGTAACCGGCAGGCATCGCGTAGATCGCCAGTGGAATCACGATTGCTGCTCCGAGCATGGCGAAGCCGAGGTGACGCGGACGAATCCGTGCCAGTTGCGCACGGTAGTGCCACCAACCGATCACCAGACTCAAGGCCAGCACCACCAGCCCGGAGCGCGATTCGGTCTTGGTCATGCCGCCGAGCAACAGCAGGCAGCAACCACCCCAGAACAGCCGATGCAAGAGGTTCGGGCTGCGGATCACCAGCAGCAGCCCCAGCGGTATGGCGAAGGCGATCAGCAGGGCGAAGGCATTGGGGTCTTCGAGCAGGCCGGCGGCGCGGCCCTGATCCTGGAATTTGGTGGAGAACATGGCCATGGCGCAGGTCGTGCTGACAGCCAGGGTCACCAGTCGGGCGAACAGGTCGAGGTTCAGCTCGCGGCCGATCAGCAGGGTGATGACAAACAGAATCAGGCCGACGCTGATTTCCCGCAGGTGACCGAGCGACATGCCCATGTCATCGGTGTTCAGCAGGCTCAGAAAGTACAGGGTCATGAAGGCGATCAGAAAGCGCCAGATATTGCTGCGCAGTCGATCCGAGGGAATCTGGTGCATCGCCAGTTGCAGCATCAGGATCACCGCCAGCGAAGCGCCGATCAGCTTGCTGCCTGACAGTGAACTGTCCTTGAAGAAGCCCTCGAACGGCACCAGCGTGGCAATGCCGAGCAGGCCCCAGGTCGGTTTGCGGTACAACACCGCGAACCCCACCAGACCGAGCACTGCGCCCGGTGCGAGGTAGGGCCAGGGGCTGGCCAAAAGAGCGATGCAGGCCAGGCCCAGCAGACTGACGATCGAGAGCGGGAAAATCATGCGCGTGCCTCCCGTGCCGTGCGGATGTACAGCTGCGACCAGCGTTCGGCCAGGGCCTTGAGGTCGTAGCGGTCCTGTTGCGTGCGTTTTGCGTTGTCGCGCAGTTGCCGCGCCAGTCCCGGCTCTGACAGCAACGTGTCGAGCTGGCGGGCGAGGGCGGCGCTGTCGGTCGGGGCAGCGAGCAAGCCGTTGTGGCGGTGCTCCAGCACATCGGGAATTCCGCCGACACCGAATGCCACCACCGGCACCCCGGCCTGCATCGCTTCCAAAAGAATCATCGGCGTGCCTTCGGTGCGCGAGCTGATCACCAGCGCATCGAGTTGCTGCCACCAGTGCCGCATGTCGGTCTGATAACCCGGCAAGCGGATGCGCTGCTGCAAACCGGCAGCGTCGATTCGCGCCTGCAAGTCTTCGCGTTCCGGGCCGTCGCCGAGCATTACCGCGTCGAGTTGCGGGTGCTGGTGACACAGCGGGATCAGCGCGTCGAGAAACAGATCCGGACCTTTCTCACTGCTCAGACGCCCGACGTAGCCGGCGAGCCAGCGTTGTCTTGGCGCATCGGAAAGCAGGGCAGCGGCTGCCGGCAATCCATTGGGGATCACCTGCAACTTCTCCGCACGCACGCTGGCCTGACGATGCAACACCGCAATGCTCTCGGCGACGCACACCACTCGATCCACCGACGCCGTGCGGCACAGTTGCAGGCTCAGCCAGGTGTAGAACTTCTGCTTGCGGCTGCGCGGGGTAAAGCCGTGTTGAGTGATCACCAGCGGCAGGCGCAACAGCGTGGCGCCGACCCAGCCGAACAACAGGCCTTTGAAATTGTGGGTGTTGATCAACGGCCGTTCACCGCGCCGCTGACGCAAGTGCCGCAGCAGGGCAGCGAGCCCTGCGCAGCCTTGTGCATCGACGCCGGCCTCGCGAAAGCGCGCGATCAGTTCCGGTGGCGCGTCGAGGAACAGCACCTGGTGCTGCCCCGGCGTCGCCAGGCAATGATCGAGCAACATCCGCTCGGCCCCGTAGAACCCGCCACTGCTGAGCAAATGCATGATCGGCAGCGCGGCGTTCTGGGTGGAGGGCGTGTTCAATTGCGCACCCAGTGCAGGAAGCTCGGTACGGTCCAGTTCTTGTGCGGATTGCTCGGCAGCGCGTTCTGGTCGTTGATCACCAGCAGCACCGGCAGGCCCAGCTCGTGGCTGATTTGCGCCGGGTGTTTGAAGCGGTGATCGAAGAACTCACGCACATAGACCAGGGCAATCGCCAGCAACAGACCGGTGAACAGCCCGAACGGAATGATCAGCATCGGTTTGGGGAACGCCGCTTCGGTCGGTTCGAACGGCGGGCTCAAGACCCGGGCGTTGGACAAGTCGTCGTTCAGCGAGCGGGTGGTGCTGCTTTCGGCAAAACGCTGGGCGTAGGTCGAGAACGCGGCGTGCATGGCGTCGATCTCGGTGTCCATCTGCCGCAGCTTGCTCTGGGTTTGCTGCAGCTCGTGGATGCGGTTCTTGAACTCGGCGATGCGCGCAGTTTTCTGATCGATCACCTGTTTCACCACGGCCAGGTCGTTGGTGCGTTCCTGGATGCGGTTGCTGACCACTTTGAGGAACTGCTGGCGGGTGCGGGCGATCTGCTCGCGGGTCAGCAGCATCGGCTCGCTGCCGGGCTGGAACACCGCCAGATCGTTCATGTAGCGGCTGACCTGAGTGGTCAGTTGCTCGCCGAGCTGTTTGATTTCCCGGTCCTCGAACGCCACGTTGTCCACGGTGGTGGTGAAGGTGTAGGGGAAGGTGTAGTCATTGAGTTTGTTGTTGCTGGCGGCGGCCAGGCTGGTTTTCAGGTACTCCAGCCAGCGTTGGCTTTGCAGCAGACGATCCTGGTACAGGTTCAGCGCCTGCTCTTCGGTGTTGATCGCGTTCAGGCGGAAGGTGATTTCTTCCTTCGGATCCGACGAGCCGACACTTTCCAGCAGTGCCTGACGGTTGCCTTCCAGGCCATCGAGGCGCACCTGATAAAGCTGCTTCTTGGACTCGTAGAACGACTGCGGGAGGTCGATCGATTGCAGCGCCTGACGGCTCACCAGATAGTTCTGCAACAGGGCGGCGACGAAAGTCGTGCCTTGATGCGGATCGGGGAAGCTGTAGACGATCGAGATCACGTTGGAGCCGGGCAGGGTCTCGATTTTCAGGCTGTCGATGGCTTGCTGGGTCAGTGCATCGAGCGCGGTGTCGCGTACCGGATCGGTCTCAAGCCCCAAAGCGTTGCGCACGGGGTTGATCACGTACTGGCGCAGCGGCGAGCTGATGTAGCGTTTGAACGGCTCGCTCACCAGCTTGTTGAACATCCCGGGCGACGGGGTGTATTCGCCCTTGTCGCGCAACTCGCTGATGGTCTGACGGATCAGCGCCGGCGAACGCAGGATGTTGCTCTCGGTTTCCATGTCCGCCAGCGATGGCGGGATGAAGGTGGCGTTGTCCACTGTCAGCGACGTGGTGGCGTCGCCCTGCGACAGTTTTTTCGACTGCACGATCACCTGAGCGGTGATATCGAAGCTCTGTTTGAGCAGCAGCGGCAGCACCAGCGCGATCACTGCAAAGACCAGGAAGACCCGTTTCACCAATTGCTTGTTGGCGAAGAAGATCCTGAAGAACTCATGCAGGTAGTTTTCCTTTGGATTCATGGTCGGTCACCTGAGAGTCAGTTGTTGTTGCTGTCTTTGTTGTCGACGCGGTAGCCGAAGCTGAAGCCCACGCCCTGGAACAGCACCACGTCGGCCAGTTGCCGGGCGAGTTCGCCGGCGCTGGCCAGTTTGGTTTTCGGCACGTACAGCATGTCGTCCGGTTGCAGGTAGGCGATTTGCGGCGCCTCGCCCGACAACGCTTTCTCGACGTCGTAACGCACGGCCTGCACCTGATTGCCGTTGCGCCGCATGATCACCACCGAATCGAGCCGCGCCTTGACGTTGGTGCCGCGTGCCAGGGTCAGTGCCTCAAGCACCGACACCGGCCGGCGGATCGGGTAGGAACCCGGCTGACCGACTTCGCCCAGCACGTAGATCTCGTTACCGGCGGTGGACTTGAGCAGCACGTCCACGGTCATCCTTCCTGGCAGTTGCGCGTACTTCTTGTTGAGGAACGCTTCGAGCTGGTTGACGGTCATGCCTTGCAGCGGCACGGCGCCGATTTCCGGGAAGCTCGCGTAGCCGTCGGTGCCGACGGTGATCTCGCGGCTCATGCCGGTGGCCGGGTGGTTGAGGGCGTTTTTCAGGTTCTGCTCGTTGGTCAGCGGGCTGATGATCTGCACCGTCAACTGATTGCGGTTGGGCTGGAACAGCTGTTTGCGCTGGTAGGCGCGCTGGATTTCCTGGCGCGCTTCTTCACTGGTGAGCCCGGCGATTTTCACCGAGGTGTTGGCGCCCGGCAGTTCGATGGTGCCGTCCGGCAGCACCAACTGGTTGCCGTTGAGCTGGCTGGCGGCGGTGAAGTTCAGGCCGATCTGGTCACCCGACTGCACGCGGTAGGCGTCCGAGCCGCTGGTGCTGATGTGGAAGATCACGTCCAGCACATCCTGCGGGCGCAGGGTCTGCTCGATCTTCGGCATGTCGGTGGCCTGGGCGTTGGCCGGGGTGGCGGTGAGAATGTTCACCGGCATGTTCTGGGTTTCGGAGGTGCTCGAGCAGCCTGCAAGCGGCAGCATCAGCAGCACAAGAATCCTGGCGTTCATGGCGTCATCCTTTGCGGTTGCTTACAGGTTTTTGTAGAGCCATTTGGGCATGTAGTACTTGCGCCGGTTGAACACGCTGCCGACCACTTTCGCCCCGGCCTGGGTCAACCGCTGCACCGCCGCTTGCGCGACTTCCCAACGGGTGTCTTCGGCGCGTACCACGAACACCACGCCGTCGACCTGAGTACTGATGACCAGCGTGTCGGCGGCCGAATACACCGCGTCGCCGTCGATCACCACAAAGCGGTACTGAGCGCCCAGTTGATCGAGCAGCGGGCTCAGGCGCTCGGCGGTCAGGTGTTCCATGGTGCGGATCGGCCGGCCATTGGGCAGCACATGAAACGGCAGGCTCGACACCTGCACCACGCAGTCCTGCAGCAGCGGCGGGTTGTCCGGGTTGAACAGCAGGTCGCGCAGGCCGCGCTCCTTGCTCAGGTTCAGTTGCTGGGTCAGGTTGCTCGCCGACTGGCTGGCGTCGACGTACAGCACCTGGCCGCTGCTCATCTGCGCCAGTTGACTGGCCAGCGCCAGGGCGCTGGTGGTGGTGCCGGCGCCGGGGTTGGCGGCGGTCAGGAACAGGATCCGCAGATCCAGGTCCAGCACGGTCGAGGTCAGGTTCGACTCGCTGGGGCTGGCAATGCTCAGGCTTTTGTTGGTTGAACCGTCCATTAGCTTGCTCCGTGGCCGCTGAATACTTTGAAGGGGGTTTTCAACAGAATCTTCAGATCAAGCAAAAGGCTCTGCTCGGCGATATAGCTGAGGTCCAACTCAACGCGCTGGTCGAAGTCGATATTGCTGCGTCCGGAGATCTGCCACAGGCCGGTCATGCCGGGGTAGATCGCCAGACGGGCGAGGTGACTGTCCTTGTAGCGGTAGGCGTTGAACGAGGTCGGGCGAGGGCCGACCAGGCGCATGTCGCCGGTCACTACGTTGATCAGATTGGGCAGCTCGTCGAGGCTGGTGCGCCGCAGGAAGCCGCCGATCCCGGTGATGCGCGGGTCCTGGTCGATCTTGAAGTCGATGGCGTCGGCACCGTGCTTGTTCAGGTGGCGCAGCGACTCCTTGAGCTCTTCGGCGTTGGCGACCATGGTCCGGAACTTGTACATGCCGAACTTGCGCCCGCGATAACCGGTGCGCTTTTGCACGAACATCACCGGGCCTTTGCTGGTGAACTTGATGGCCAGCGCCAGACCGATCAGCAGCGGCGAAATCATCAGCAGAATCATCAGTGCGCCGAGACAGGCGACTACCCGATTGGTGCGCGACAGTTGCCACGGCCGGCCACCTTCGCGGCCGGTCATCCAGCCCTGACCCTGGCGATGGATCGCCGCGTCGAGGCGCATTCGCTGTTCCGGATCCATGCGTTTGTCACGCACCAATTGTTGGATCGGTACACCTTTCTCATGTCCAGTCATGGAGTCCTCCGCTGATGGTCAGCCGCGTGCGGCGCGTGGGCGATAGGCAGTGGGGTAGTAATCGCGGAACCAGGCGATGAACCGCCCCAGTCCCTCATCCAGCTCGATCCGGGGCTGGAACCCGGTGGCCTGGGCCAGGTCGCTGGCCTCGGCGCAGGTGTTGAGTACGTCGCCCGGCTGCAGCGGCAGCAACTCGACCACGGCTTTCTGGCTGAGGTGTTTTTCCAGCAGGGCGAGGTAGGTTTTCAGCGCCACCGGGTGCTGGCCGCCGATGTTGAACAGGCGCCACGGGGCCATGCTGCTGGCCGGGTCGGGTTGCTCGCGGTTCCACTCGGGATTGGCCCGGGGCGCCCGCTCGATCAGGCGTGCGATGCTTTCGATGATGTCGTCGATGTAGGTGAAATCGCGCTGATGCTCGCCGTAGTTGAACAGCTTCAACGGCGAACCTTCGCTGATCGCCTTGGCGAACTGGATCGGCGACATGTCCGGCCGGCCCCACGGCCCGTAGACCGTGAAAAACCGCAGCCCGGTGCAAGGAATACCGAACAGGTGGCTGTAGCTGTGGGCCATCAATTCATTGGCTTTCTTGGTCGCGGCGTACAGCGACAGCGGGTGATTGACGCCGTCCTGTACCGAGTACGGCGTGCGCTGGTTGGCGCCGTACACCGAACTGGACGAGGCGTAGATCAGGTGCTCGACCGGGTGCCGGCGGCAGCACTCCAGGATGTTGAGGAAACCGTCGAGGTTGCTGTCCAGATAGGCCCGTGGATTCTCCAGCGAATAACGCACCCCGGCCTGCGCTGCGAGGTGCACCACGACTTGCGGCCGTTCGCGGACGAACAGCGCTTCCAGCGCCGACGCATCCGCCAGATCAATCGTGGCGAGCTGGAAATCCCCGACCTGCTCGCGCACCCAGTCCACCCGATCGTGTTTGAGCTGCGGATCGTAGTAGCCGTTGAAGTTGTCCAGGCCGATCACCTGATGCCCGTCGCGCACCAGCCGCAGCACGCCATGAGCACCAATGAACCCGGCCGCACCGGTGACGAGGATTTTCATGGCCGCAATCCGTCAGGCGCGATGTGGCGCAGACCGATGCCGCTGTAGTGCAGGCCGGCGGCCGCCACTTGTTCCGGGTTGTAGAGGTTGCGTCCGTCGATGATGACTTTCGAGCGCAGCTTGCTGGCCAGCAGCTCGAAATCCACCACGCGGAAATTCTTCCACTCGGTGCAGATCACCAGAGCGTCGGCGTCTTCCAGGGTGTCGTCGCGAGTGGCGCACAGGTGCAGGTCATTACGGTAACCGTAAATGCGCCGGCACTCGGACATGGCTTCCGGATCGTAGGCCTGCACGCTGGCGCCTTCGGCCCACAGCGCCTCCATCAGATAACGGCTGGGGGCTTCGCGCATGTCATCGGTGTTCGGCTTGAACGCCAGGCCCCAGATCGCGATCGACTTGCCGGCCAGGCCTTGTGGGAATTGCGCTCTGAGTTTGCTGAACAGGATGTGCCGCTGCGCATCGTTGACGTCAGTGACGCTGCGCAGCAGTTTCAGCGGCATGCCGTTGTGTTCGGCGGTGTGCAGCAGGGCGCGCAGGTCCTTGGGAAAGCACGAGCCACCGAAGCCGCAGCCCGGGTAGATGAAGTGATAGCCGATGCGCGGGTCGGAACCGATGCCCTTGCGCACCGCTTCGATGTCGGCGCCGAGCAGTTCGGTGAGGTTGGCCAGCTCGTTCATGAAGCTGATGCGGGTGGCGAGCATCGCGTTGGCCGCGTACTTGGTCAGCTCGGCGCTGCGGTTGTCCATGAACATCAGTTTTTCGTGGTTGCGGCAGAACGGCGCGTACAGCTCGCTCATCTGCGCCCGTGCCTCATCGTCCTGGGTGCCGACGATGATCCGGTCCGGCCGCATGCAGTCGGCGAGGGCGCTGCCTTCCTTGAGAAATTCGGGGTTGGACACCACCCGCACCGCCAGCGCGCTTTTGCCGCGCCGTTGCAGTTCTTCTTCAGCGGTGTGCAGCACCTGATCCGCCGTGCCGACCGGCACCGTGGATTTGATGATCAGCGTGCGATCGTCGTCCATGAAACTGGCGATCTGCCGCGCCACGTTGAGTACATGGCTGAGGTCGGCGGAGCCGTCTTCGTCGGCCGGTGTGCCCACGGCGATGAAGATCAGTGCGGCATGTTCCACCGCATCGCTGGCCTGGGTGCTGAACAGCAAACGCCCGGCCTTGATGTTTTCTTCCAAAGTTGCCGAAAGACCCGGTTCGCTAATAGGCGGTACTGCCTGTTGCAGTTGTTTAATCTTGTTCGGGTCAATATCGACGCACAATACGCGATGTCCGACATCGGCAAGTGCGGCTGCTTGTATCAGGCCAACATAGCCCGTACCAAATACGCTCACGTCCATATTGGCGTGCCTCGTAAGACGGTGATGGAAGATCGAAATGGAACTGTCAAAAGGGGTATAGCGCAGCGTGGGGAAAGCGTGTCAGCAAAATGACATGTTGCAAGGGTATAACACCCCCATTTTTGGGGGCGAAAGGCCATCAAGTGCTTGCTGTAGATGGATTTGTCCCGTTCTTGACGGGTTTTTCACATTCCGAAGAAAACGATAAACGGTCGTAGGCCGCGAAATTCAAGGGTTTTAACGACTTGGGTGTGTCAGATTTGAGTCAACAGTTTTTTGACGCTTTTGCATTATGTCCGACATTTCTTGCGCTTTGATGGCCCGGTGCTAGTGTCAGATTTTGACCGACAAATGATTGACCATGTCTCGTCGGACGCGCCCCGGAATTGCCATGTTTCGATACCTGAAAGAACTGCTTTTAATTATTTATCTGCTGCTTTATTTCGAATATTACCTTGACCGCTTAAATGCGATGGGTATGGGGTTGGCAGTACTTCTTTTTGGCGCGATGTTTTTGACGCTGACTTTCGCATTATTACTAACAGCCTATATACGTCAGACTTTCATTCGGCATTTGTTCGCATTAACCCTGTTTGTTTCGGCGGTGTTCTTCGATGTTTATACGAGGGTGACCGCCGATTACCTGACCTACAGCAGTTTCGTCTCGCTGGTGTACTCCGGCGGCTTCATCCAGGAGGCGGCGTATCAGTACCGGGGGGCGATTATCCACGGGCTGCTCAACGGGTTGTTGCTGTTGTTCGGGATCGGTCTCAAGCCCCGGCACGCGATCCCGGTGCCCAATGCCTTGCGGATCGCTGCGCCGTTGTGCGGTGTATTGCTGCTCAGCGCCGTGTTGTTCGTGCGGGCCGGCGAGGGCGCGCGCGGGTTGCCGATCATGTACACGCCGCTGGCCTATCTGAACCTGTTCGGCTACGAAGCGCTGCACAACACCGTCGGCCCGCGTGAGCCGGTGACCCTGGCGCGCAATGGTCCTGCGGTCGGCCACGACATCGTGCTGATCATCGACGAGAGCATTTCCGGCAATTACCTGGACATCAACGCGCCGTTCGGTGTGCACAGCAACCTCAAGCAGGCCCGTCCGGGCGTCGAGATCTTCAATTACGGCTACGCGGCGTCCATCGCCAATTGCAGCGCCGACACCAACATCACCCTGCGCTACGGCGGCACCCGCGCCGACTACATGCGGATCAACAGCACGCTGCCGTCGATCTGGCAGTACGCCAAGAAGGCCGGCATGCGCACGGTCTACATCGACGCTCAGCGCACCGGCGGCAACCTGCAGAACCTGATGAACGATGCCGAGAAAAAGGACATCGACGAATTCGTGCAATTCGACCAGACCAGCGTGCGCGACCGCGACATGGCCGCCGCCGCCAAGCTGATCGAACTGCTCAACGACGACAAACCGGAGCTGGTGCTGATCAACAAGGTCGGCGCGCATTTTCCGGTGCACGACAAATACCCGGACGCCTTCATGGCCTACCGCCCGACCTTGCCGCGCGGGCAGTTCACGGAAGTCGCCGACACCGGCGAACGCACCGGTTTCAACGGCCAGCCGGATGACTGGATGCTGTATCGCAATGCCTACAAGAACACCGTGCTATGGAACGTCGGCGAGTTCTTCTCGCGGGTGTTTGCCCAGGCCAATCTGAACAACGCGCTGCTGATCTACACCTCGGATCACGGCCAGGATTTGCACGAGCGCGGTAATCCGGGACTCAACACCCACTGCGGCGGCGACCCGGTGGAGGAAGAAGGGCTGGTGCCGCTGGTGGTGATTCAGGGCGATCAGTTGCAGACACTCGACTGGTCGGCGCAACTGGCGGCGAACAAGGATCGCTCCAGTCACTACAACATCTTCCCGACCCTCTTGCAGTTGATGGGCTACGACCTGCCGGGAATCGAAGCGGTGTACGGCAAACCGCTGAGCGTGGCGACGGCGGACGAATTCACCTTCAACTACCGCTTCAACGCACGGCTGGGGGCCAAACCCGAGTGGAAGCACATCGACCTGAACAGCATCGTGACGCCGGGTGAGGCGCCGACGAGTGTGGCGGTGGGGCAGTGATTTATTGGTTGTCTTGGCTGGCCTCATCGCGAGCAAGCTCGCTCCCACATTTGGAATGCAGTTCCCTGTGGGAGCGAGCTTGCTCGCGATGAGGGCGGATCAAACACAGTAGAGTTCAGATCCATTCCTTGTATCCGCTATCCTTGGCCGACACGGATCGATCGGATGGCGGCATGCTCCAGGTTCAAAACGTCTTCAAAAGCTACCTCACCCCGCAAGGCCCGTTGCCGGTGCTGCAAGGCATCGACCTGACGCTCAAGCCCGGCAGCAGCCTGGCGCTGATGGGCGAGTCGGGCAGCGGCAAGAGCACGCTGCTGCACCTGATCGCCGGGCTCGACAAAGTCGACAGCGGCAGCATCAGCAGCGGCGAACATCGGCTGGACCGGATGAACGAGGCGCAACTGGCCAACTGGCGGCGCACCGAAATCGGTCTGGTGTTCCAGCAGTACAACCTGATTGGCAGCCTGCGCATCGAAGACAATCTGGCGTTTCAGGCGCGGCTGGCCGGGCGGCATGATCCGCGCTGGCAGCGTCATCTGGTGCAGCGTCTGGGGCTGGGCGAATTACTCAAGCGCTATCCCGAACAACTCTCCGGCGGCCAGCAACAGCGGGTTGCGCTCGGCCGGGCGCTGGCGGCGCAACCGAAACTGCTGCTGGCCGACGAGCCCACCGGCAGCCTCGACGAAGCCACCAGCGACGAAGTGCTGCGACTGTTGCTGGAATTGCTCGACGACACGCCGACCACCTTGCTGATGGTCACCCACAGTCAGCGCGTGGCGGCGCGGCTGGCGGAGCGCGTGGTGCTGTCCAGCGGTCGGTTGACGTGAAGGTTTTCCGCCCCGCGCTGATGGCGCTGCTCAGTCACTGGCGGCGCCATCCGGTGCAGTTTTTCAGCGTGCTGACCGGGTTGTGGCTGGCCACCAGTCTGTTGACCGGAGTCGAAGCGCTCAACAGTCAGGCGCGGGACAGTTACGCCCGGGCCAGCCAGTTGATCGGCGGCGAACCTCAGGCCAGCCTCAGCACGCCGAACGGCGCGACGTTCCCGCAACAATGGTTCGTTGACCTGCGGCGTCTGGGCTGGCCGGCGTCGCCGGTGCTGCAAGGGCGCTTGACGCTCAAGGACCACGAAAACCAGCGTCTGCAATTGATGGGCATCGAGCCTTTGTCTTTGCCCGGCGACAGTGCAGTGGCCGGGCAGGCGATGCCGATCGAGCGGATTGTCGAATTCTTCAGCCCACCGGGCAGCACCTGGATTTCTCCCGAAACCTTGCGGGCGCTGAACCTCGCCGAGGGCGCGACCCCGGCCACCGAAACCGGTCAGACGCTGCCGCCGCTGCGCGCGCAAACCGACATGGCCCCCGGCGTGCTGCTGGTGGATATTGGCGTTGCTCAGCGCGTGCTCGAGCAACCCGATCAACTGTCGCGCCTGCTGTTGCCGAAGGATTTTCACGCCGACGTCCCGGCCGCGTTCAAAGGCCAGTTGCAGCTCAAGAGCAGTGGCGAGGAAAACAACCTTGCGCGACTGACCGAGAGCTTCCACCTCAACCTCGATGCCCTCGGTTTTCTCTCGTTCATCGTCGGCTTGTTCATTGTTCACGCGGCTATCGGTCTGGCGCTGGAGCAGCGCCGGGGATTGCTGCGCACCTTGAGGGCCTGCGGGGTCAGCGCGCGAATGCTGATCACTTGCCTGATCGTTGAGCTTGGCGCGTTGGCGTTGATCGGCGGATTGTTCGGCGTGGTCAGCGGTTACTGGCTGGCGAGCGTGCTGTTACCGGACGTCGCGGCCAGCCTGCGCGGTCTGTACGGCGCAGAAGTGGCGGGGCAGTTGCGCCTGAGTCCGTGGTGGTGGTTCAGCGGTATCGGCTTGAGCCTGCTCGGCGCGTTGCTGGCCGGGGCCAACAGTCTGCTGCGGGCGGCGCGTCTGCCGTTGCTGGCGGTGGCGGATCCACAGGCTTGGCATCAGCAACATGCGCGCTGGTTGCGGCGTCAGGGTTGGGTCGCGGGTATCTGTGCAGTGATTGCCTTGGCCGCGCTGGTATGGGGCAACAGCCTGGCCAGCGGTTTTGTGTTGATGGCGGGGCTTCTGCTCGGCGCCGCACTGGCGTTGCCGGTGTTGCTCAGCGCGCTGCTCAACGGTTTGCTCGGTCGCAGCCGCTCGGTGCTCGGGCAATGGTTTCTCGCCGATTGCCGCCAGCAATTGCCGGCGCTGAGCCTGGCGTTGATGGCGTTGCTGCTGGCGATGGCGGCGAACATCGGTGCCGGCAGCATGACCGCCGGTTTCCGCCAGACCTTCAACGACTGGCTCGAACAACGGCTCACCGCCGAGCTCTATCTGAACCCGAGCAACCCGGCGCAGGCGCGAGAGCTGTACACCTGGCTCAAACAGCAACCGAGCGTCACCGCGATCATGCCCAACTGGCAGGTTTCGGTGACGCTGCAAGGCTGGCCGGCGGACGTATTCGGGATCATTGATCATCCGCACTATCGCCAGCACTGGCCGTTGCTCGAATCTCGAGGAGACGACTCGTGGGCGGCGCTGGCCAAGGACGATGCAGTGATGCTCAGCGAACAACTGGCGCGTCGCTTGAAAGTGACGCCGGGCGATCACCTGACGATCCCCACGCCGGGCGGGTCATGGTCGCCGCGCATCGTCGGGATCTACGCCGATTACGGCAATCCCAAGGGTCATGTGCTGGTCAACAGCAATCACCTGTTGCGCGGCTGGCCGCAGCTGACGCCGAACCGCTTCAACCTGCGCATCGACCCGCCGAACATCCCGGCGTTGCTCACGGCCTTGCAGGCACGTTTCCAGCTCGATGACAGCCGGATCGTCGATCAGGCGCGGCTCAAGGGCTGGTCGGTGCAAGTCTTCGAACGCACCTTCGCCGCGACTGCCGCGCTGAATAGCCTGACGCTTGCCGTTGCCGGCGTGGCGCTGTTCATCAGCCTGCTGACCCAGAGCCAGAGCCGTCTCGGCCAGCTCGCACCGTTGTGGGCCCTGGGCGTGACGCGACTGCAATTGATGCTGCTCAACCTCGGGCAAACGTGGCTGTTGGCGCTGCTGACGCTGGTGCTGGCCTTGCCGTTGGGCATCGGCCTGGCGTGGTGTCTGGACGCGGTGATCAACGTTCAGGCCTTCGGCTGGCGTCTGCCGCTGCGGGTGTTTCCATTGCAGTTGCTGCAACTGATGGGGCTGGCGCTGCTGGCGACGTTGCTGGCCTCGGCGTGGCCGCTGTATTCGCTGTACCGCACGCAACCGGCGGACCTGCTGAGGACGTTTGCCCATGAGGACTAGGTTTGCGCTGGTGTTTCTGGCGTTGTTGTTGAGTGGTTGCGACAACCCCACAGCGGAGCAGAAGGGTTTCGCCGGGATGGGCGCTCAGGCACAGGCCTTCACGCCGGTGGTGCCGGGGCGGGTATTCAGTTTTCCGGCGGATCACGGCGCCCATGACGGTTTTCGCATTGAATGGTGGTACGTGACGGCCAATCTCAAGGATGCCCAGGGCAACGATTTCGGTGTGCAGTGGACGTTGTTTCGCAGCGCTCTGAACGCCTCGCCGCAGCAGCCGGGCTGGGCCAACCAGACGATCTGGCTCGGGCATGCGGCAGTGACCTCGGCCAGCGTCCACCACGCCGCCGAGCGTTACGCCCGTGGCGGCGTCGGGCAGGCCGGGGTGCGTGCGGCGCCGTTCGAGGCGTGGATCGATGACTGGCGCTTCATCAGTCAGGCGAGCGATCCGCTGGCCGACCTGCAACTCAGCGCCCGGGACAAGAACTTCAGCTATCAATTGCGCCTGACCTCCAGCCGCCCGCTGGTGCTGCAGGGCGACAAGGGTTTCAGCCAGAAATCCGAACAGGGCCAGGCGTCGTATTACTACAGCCAACCGTTTTTCCAGGCCAGCGGCACCCTGCAGATCGACGGCCAGACCTACACCGTCAACGGCCCGGCGTGGCTTGATCGCGAATGGAGCAGTCAACCGCTGACCGCCAACCAGACGGGCTGGGACTGGTTCTCCCTGCATCTGGACAGCGGCGAACACGTCATGCTGTACCGCATGCGCCAGAAGGAAGGGGCGCCATATCTCACCGGCACGTGGATTGCCGCCGATGGCCAGACCGAAACCCTGCACGCCGACCAGATCAAGCTGACCCCGCAGGACACTGCTAAGGTCGCCGGCCGTTCGATGCCGGTGCGCTGGTCGATCGGCATTCCGGAAAAAAACCTGCAGATCACCCTCGATGCAATCAACCCCGACGCCTGGATGAACCTGCGCATTCCGTATTGGGAAGGGCCGGTGCGCCTGAGCGGCAATCGGAGCGGGCAGGGTTATCTGGAGATGACCGGGTATTGATTCCGCGCGCCGTGCCGCGAAGGAATCGATTGGAACTCTGTCCGGGATGCCACCTCTACCGAGGAACATGGCCGAGGATCCGATCCATGAGCGAGGAGCTGAAATCTCCAGACCTGACGACCTGGCAGCAGATGTTTGACGATCAGACGTACTGGCAACAATCCCCGGATGCCCATTACTTCGATCTGCAGCGCATTGCTGACGATTTGCTTGGTCAAGGTGCAATCGATCTTGAGCAGTGGCAGATCCTTAGAGCCAAAGCCGATGACCTGCACAAGGACTCACCTGCTGTGAACGTCACGCGGGAACTCGATGACCCGGAAGCCTGAGGAGGTCCGACATGAAGACTGTTCCTGATAACGAGCACCCCGACGAACCTCGTCCGCCGGGTGAAACCGAGCGCGACAACGACGCGCTGCGCCCCACCGATCCCAAACAGCGGCAGAGCTCCGGTAAAGGCACCCCCAGTGGCGAGTCCACGGCGCAGGACACTGCGCAACGATCGCGGAACAAACCCTGAAGCGCGTCTATGCTCACTGGCACATCCGTCGCGGACCACGTTGGCGCCGGGTGTTGCCATCCATCACAGGGAAAGTACCGCTTATGAAGCTCCAAGCACTGACGCACGCCATTGCACTTGCCACTGTCCTTTCTACTGCCAGCTTTTCGGCGGTGGCCGCCGATATACCGCTTTCGGCCGCTGTCGAGGCCGACCGGGTCACCACCAAAGTGCTGGCGGTTGACCCGGCCAATCATCAAGTGGTTCTGGAAGGCGCGGAAGGTCGCCAGGTGCACATTCAGCTCAGCGACAAGGCGAAAAACCTCGGTAATTTGAAAGTGGGCGATCTGGTACAGATCGAAGTGACCCGCTCTGTGGCCGCTTATCTGGACACCGACGTGGATAAAGGTCTGCCTGGCTCCACCGAGCGCACCGGTGAACTGCGCAACGCCGTGGGTAGCAGCAACCCCGGTGGCGAGGCTTTCCGCCAGGTTCAGGTCCAGTTGAAAATCACCAAAATTGATTTGGCGACAAACCAGGTGACCCTGGAAAACCCGTCGGGCCAGTCGAAAACCCTCAACGTCGAAAAGCCTGAGATTCAGGCCAAACTGAAAGATTTGAAAGTCGGGCAAAGCGTCGTGGTCACTTACACCGATGTATTAAAAGTGACCAGTCAGCATGAAAGTTGAGTATTGACTCTACAGAATGGCTGTTCTTGTACAAGTAATTGTATGAGAACAGTCATATGAAGTATTCGAGGTGATGATGTCAGAAAGTTTGTCGGGAAAAATCGGTAAGCAATGTCCTTTAACTTTTCAGTACATAAATTTCATCTTCAATTAGCACGACATATCCGCCAACTTCCATTAAAATCCCTCCCGTTCGCCCAGTGTCAGGGCTCTTTACCGGTGCATGGATTGCCAGGCCATTACACTGGGCGAACACCTCCTCGGAATGGAGGCCAAAGAATTCAGATGCAAAAAGGGCGACTTTGAAGTCGCCCTTTTTTATTGTCTTACGATTTGGCGGGTCGCATGCCCTGTTGTAACTGAAGGCGCTTGAGCGTTTCCTGATACATGGTGGTGCGGCGGTGCTGTTTGCCGTATCCACCGATCGCGGCCACGGTGCCGGCCTGGATGTGATCCAGGTAGCGGAAGATCGTCCGCGGAGAGAGGCATTTGACGCCGTAGCCAAGGCTGCTTAAACGATCCTGCAGCGTGTATCCCGGGACCCGGTCGTCCATCGAAAAATGCAGCCTGTGAGCCTTGATCAACCGTGCATTCCACAAGGTGCAGAAGCTTTTCAGGTGAGTTTCCCGGTAGGGTTTTGGATCTCGGGACGGCAACCCCAAGTGCTGTTTTGCCCGGCGGAAATAGTGTTTGAAATAACGAGAAGACAAACGCCAGGTGTCTCTAAGGACGCCGCGATCCAATTGCTCGACGCAACCGACCGCCGCGGTATCCAAAGATTGCATGCACTCATTCATCATCATTGAAAAGACAGTACTGTCAAAAACGAAAGTGTCGGTGTGCAGCAAAAACAGGTAATCGGTTTCAACTTTCGCAAGTGCCAGATCAAGTGCCTTGCCATGAGCAATATGCCCCGCTTCCTTGCCGGGAGAAGGGCGCTCGATCAAGTTGATCCAGTCCAGAGACCGCAAGTAAATCAGGCTTTCATCGGCGGAATCGTTGTCCACCACCCACACCGGAATTTGATGCTCCTTGACGTATTGCTGGAGAAACTCCAGGCACATCCGGGTTATTTCCGGCGTCTTGTAATTGACCAATACAAGACTGAAGGCGGGCAGTTGTTTAGAGGTGGAATCGATCGCACTCATGGTCCGGGCTCACTTCAAGTTGAAGGGTTCTGCTGACGGCAATCAGCACACAGAACCGCTGCTTTGTGGCCCGGATGGTAGGGACGCAACCTTAGTTGAAACTTAATTTTCGAGCGCCCGGGCCGGGCGACTTGTTACCGCTTGCGACGACGGCGAGGCGCTTGGCGACCAAGCGCGGTTACACGGTAAGATGCGCCGCCATTTCAAGCTCAAGGAAGACAACGGCCCGCGCCGTTCGCCAAGGATGAAACCACTTTCCCTCTACCACCCGGCCCTTTACTGGCTGCGCGTGTGGCAAAAAAGACTGTTCCGCCACATCGCCTGGCACTGCTCGAGCAAACGCTATGCGCGGCCTGCCACGACGTCCGAGCGCTTGCCTTACCGCTACCTCAAACACACCTCAAAACTGATTCGCAAACTCGGCGACTCCGACCTTGCGCTGCAACACAACAAAGTCATCAACCTCAAACTCGCCGTCGGCGCCATCGACGGCGTCACCATCGCCCCCGGCGAATATTTCTCCTTCTGCCGCCTCGTCGGCCGCCCGACCCGCCAACGCGGCTACCTCGAAGGCATGGAACTCTCATTCGGCGAAGCCCGCACCGGCATCGGCGGCGGCATCTGCCAACTCAGCAACCTCATCCACTGGATGGCCATTCACTCACCGCTGGTCGTCATCGAACGCGCCAACCACAGCTTCGACCCCTTCCCGGACGACGGCCGCGTCCTGCCATTCGGCTCCGGCGCGGCGATCTTCTACAACTACATCGACCTGGTACTGCACAACCCGACGGATCGCAGCTTTCAGCTGAAGCTGAAGGTCGGGGAGACGCAGCTGGAGGGGGAATTGTTGTGTGATCGGGAGCGGGCTTATCGGTATCACGTGTTCGAGGTGGGGCATCGGTTTGTGCGGGAGGGGGAGCGGGTTTATCGGGAGAATGAAATTTGGCGGGAGGTGAGGGAAAAGGGGCAGGTGGGGGCGTTGGTGGAGAGGGAGCGGTTGTATGGGAATCGGGTGGTGGTTATGTATGAGGTGAGGGAACAAGTCATTGAAAGGCAGCAGTAGGTTGTGTTTTTTGCCTTAGGGTTTCTACCGTGTGAAGGAAATAACGCAATTACAGGTTTCTGTAGGGATACGTTTCGCCGCATAGGTGAAACGTATCGTCCAGATAATAAACTCTGGAAATCGAGTTTATTACCAGTTCGAGTTTTTCCTTTGATGGAAATAGCAAATAGAACAGCTCAAAGAATAAATAGTCCTTGATGAGAATTACCGCTACGTCTGGGTGGTTTCTTATCAGGGTTGAAAATGGCGGGTAGTTGCAATCTCGTAATGCCGGGATGTCGGCGTAGCCTTGTTCGTTATCGTCTTGTATGCATTCGGCGATGAATGCATTTGTCAGCTCGTAGAATTGCTCGGGCAGTTCGTGAATTTTTATTGATAAAGTATATTTTTTGGCATTGTTGGAGTGAGGTTCACTGAAGCCAAGGCTGCGGTAGGTTACAGAGATTGGGTCAATGATTTTGTTTTCGGATTTGAAGATCATGATTTTTTAATCGCGGGAGGAAACGAAGGGTATGCTGTATGTACGCAATTGTGGTCGTCTACATAAGTTAAGAAGCTAAGGGCTGTATTGGTTATCCAGAATGGAAAGCCAGTTGTTTCTGAAAGCAATATTTTCAAATCGGATGATGACTGAAGCGTCCAGGCATGGATTTGGTTGTCGAGGACTAATAGTGTTGGTTTCTCAGAAGGGTATAGGAGATCGACCTTTTTCCAAAAGTCTGGGTCGTGTTGTTTTGTTACGGATTTTAGATTCAAGGGGTCAAGGGTATTTGTGTTGGAGCAAAGGAAACAGGCTTTTATGTTTGAGATTGTTTTTTCTAATTCATTGTCTTTGAGTTGCTGGTTTTTTAGATGGTTTGTTTCAAGTGCAGATATGATTTCTTTTTCCAAGTAACTCATCGAGGTATTCCTGTTGTTTTTTGAAGCATAAATAGAAGTGAGCCTGTTCCATTTTTTGAAGTGTTTTAATTATTGATTGTAAATTCGATAGCCAGCGTCAAGGTTGATAGTGGTGTGAGTGTTGCTATATGTGGGGTCGAATAGGCCTGTGAGGGGTGGTTGAGTAGGTTTTTCTCTTGAGTTTAATTTTTCTAAAGCCTTTTGAAACTCTGGGTAGCTTTCTATGTATGTGTGGTCTGATGAGTTAAATTCAAGTGTTACAGTGTTGGGTGAAATGAATGCGAAGTTAATCAAAAGCTCAGGGGTCGAAAAAGCTCTTCCGCTGATGTCGTAAATCTTGTCTCCGGTATTTAATTTTTGACCGTAGCACTCGTGGATTAAGTATCCGTGATCTTGGTTTGATCGTCGCAGTAGTTTTTCGTAGCCTTTTATTGACTCAAAGGAAATGCTGGCTTGTCTTATTATAAGGAAGCCGTCTTCGGTCATGTTCTTCAAAAACGTTGAATTCTGCCTGTTGATCGACTCGATGAGGGGCTCGTCGATCAGGTTAAGTACAAAATTTGATAGCTTAAGGCGAAATTTTTCCTGAGGATTCTCGATGGGTGGGATGCTGATACAGCTTATAATCCCGCCTGCGTTATCGGAGTCGATTGCGCCAAAGCACTCTGTGATATCAATTGAGAAAATCATTGCGCTCTCCAGCGAGAACTGAATACACCTATAAGATGTTGGATGTAGATGTTTTTAATCTTCTTCATTCCATTCCGCATGGGGCTCAATGGCTATTTTTAGCCATGCGCTAAAGTCAGGATGTTCTCCGTGAAGCTTCCATCCCTCTGAAGCATATGCATGTATTATTAGCACTTTTGGATTGCCGGATAAATCATCTCCGTCAAAGCAAGCAATATCATCATTCGCATTGAATTTAGCGAAAGGAACTAGTGCGGTTTGGGTAAAGGTTTTTTAGCGTGTTGTGCCAGTAATTTATTTTTCCCTCTTGATATATTAGTAACCACCAAGGCTCAATGTCCGGTTCAGGTTCCGTAGTCGCGAATTCTATGAATGTACTAGGGAAGTTGAAGTTTTTCAGGTGTTCAATGTTGAGAGAAATTTTCATTTTGCCTGTTGGTTTTGAAATGCGGAAAAGGGACGGGGGCAGATTTATTTTCTTTAACGAATAATAAATCTGCCCTCTTCAATTTGGTTCTATTTAAAGTTGCGCGCTGCTGGATTTTTTTAGAAGGTTTTCAAGTTCGGGGTAGGATTCAAGTTCTTCGTGGGTTAGGGAGTTAATAATAGCTTGTATTTTTTTTGCGTATTTATTCTCGATCGGGACTTCGCTCCAATCCAGTTCTGAGGCAGAGACTATTAATACTTCGGTAAATGGAGAGTCCAAAAGTTTCTTTAGAATTTCAATTGCCTGAGTGGAGCGATTCTCTCCAAGAGCCGCAGCACTTCGCTCCTGCCAATACTCTTTCCTTGATAGGATCGTGTCATTAAGTCGGTTCCAGTCTTCAGCGCTGAATTTTCCTAGAACTCCTTTGGCTACCTGCTCTGTAATGTATTCATTCCAGTTAGAATCCTCGCTTTGTCCCAGCCAGTAGTTGTATTCATCGAAGGCCTTGCTATTCATGATTGTTACTCAATTTTAATAGTAGGCGACATATGGGGCTGAATAGGGGGCAGGTTGATTTTCTATTTTTTTTTCAGCGAAAAATAAACCGGTCTCCTTTAATTTATGCTTCAAGCATAAAGTCTTCGATTTTCTTAATGTATTCCATCTTGTCCTTTGTTCTGAATTCCCCTAGGAATATTTCAGAGTTTTTTAGAGGTTTTCCTTTGTTGTCATACTTGATTGTCAGGAAATCAACTACAAACTCCCCCGATGGATCTCCTTCTGGTTCAACTCTGGAGTCAAAGCAGTGTCCCGTAGTTTGTCGTGCACCACCTAGTAAAACTGAGCTACTAAACCAATCTGCAGTTTCGGGGGTGAGATCAACCTCGTAAAGGTTGTTGATTGTGATTGTCCATCCGCTGGGTACTCGGTGGGGTTGGAGTTCGTATTTAAGTTTTCTTCTCATATTGTTTGGTATTTTCCATTTGTTTTTGAACTTGATCTGGAGATGCCGGAAATCCGTGTGTTACATATTGAAAGGAGGGCGGACGTATTTTGTCCGAAGAAAAATAAATCTGTCCCCTTCTTTGGTCCAAACCCCCACCATGTTTTTCTAAGGATTGTCTTCTGGAAGCTCATTTTTGTTCTTCAAGTTAACTGGGAAGGGCGCGGATTCATTTTTAAAAGAAAATAAATCTGCCCCCGTTTTGATATTTATTCGTCCCCTTTGGTTTTTTGGTTATTCTGGGGCGTTCAAGTAGGCGGATGGGCCGCAAAGTAGCGGATGTTTAGTAGTGAATTCAATTAATGAATTTTCACTGGATGCAATTACTCTGAATTTTTGTTCGTTGGATGTGATTTTGATTGTCATTTTTTCATGGGTGGGAATATTTTTTATTAAAAGGTCTTCGATGTTGCTGCAATTTAAACCTATGCGGCAGGTGTTAAATCCAGATTGCTTCCATTTGGCTGGCGGTGCATCTGGGTAATCTGGAATATCAAACTCCATTATTATAACTGGTCTACTGTTGTCAATATTTATGGAGAACAGTTCTATCTCCCCGATTGGGATGGGTGAGGTGAATACCTTGTTAAAAAAATTGCTTCCGTCTAATTCGTTCCAGGAATTCATTTTTTTTCCTTGAAATAATAGTGATCTCTTGCACCAGGAACCTTGCCTGTTCTCGTATTTTCAATTGGCCTGAGATTGAAGTGTGCTGTTTGGTCACCTTTATTTCCCGGCTCATTATACTGATGCCCTGCTGAGTGATCTTGGATGACTACTTTGGAACCATCAGCACGTGTGAATTGATATTCTCTAGTAAGAACTGGTTTCCCATCACTGTTTAAGATGCTCTCTCCAGACTTGTCCGTCATTCGCACGTACTTGTATTGTTGTGTTTTTCCTGTCGTAGGGTCAAATACTGGGTCAGGGTTTTGCGATCTTGGAATCCCAGCCTCTGATTTTGCCTGCCTAAAGGCGCCGCTACGAGAAAGTTCTGGTGGTGAAGGCTCACTCTGTTTGCTTTCTACTGGATTATCTTTTTTTCCAGGGCAATTAGAACTCAATCCCAACGGATCCACCCACCCCGTAGGGTTAGGCACGTACTGGTAGCTATTCAACCCACCCGCGAGCTTGATCGGATCCGGTGTCAAAAACCGCCCAGTACCCGGATTGTAGTAGCGATGACGGTTGTAGTGTAGGCCCGTCTCGGCATCAAAATACTGACCTTGGAACCGCAAAGGGTTGTCGATTTCGCTGACATCCAGCGCAGCGAGGTTGCCGTATGCACGGTACTTCGCGGACCACATGATCTCGCCACTGTAGTCAGTGAGTTCCTGCGGTGTGCCGAGGTGATCGAGTTGGTAATAGAACGGCGTCGCCTTGCGCGGGCCTTCGCCGTCGAGCATCGCCAGCGGGCGGAAGCTGGCGGGTTCGTAGATATAGGTGCGATAACGGGTTTCACCGCTTTCGGCGATCAGGCGTTCGCCTTGCCACAAGAATTCGGTGGTCTGGCCATCGACAGTTTTCTCGATGCGACGACCGAAGGCGTCGTACTTATAGGATGCAGTGCTACCGCCCGGCAGGCTGACACCGACCAGACGATGCTGGCAGTCGTAGCGATATTCGGTGACGAGTTTCTGTCCGGTGCCGCGACGTTCGCGGATCAGGTTGCCATAGGCGTCGTAGTCGTAGTGGCGGTCGCCTTGCATCAGCAGACGGTTGCCTTTGACGTTGGCGAGGTTGGCTGTGCCTTCGTTGTTCTGGCCGAGCAGGTTGCCGGCCGGATCGTGGGCGAAGGTTTCAGGTGTCGCGCCACGTACGCTGGTCAAGCGGTCCAGCGGGTCGTAGTGGAAGCTGCGGTTGCCTTTTCGGCTGTCGTCGATGCCGGCGAGGTTGCCGTTTGCGTCGTAGTTATAGCTACGCTGGAACAGGTTTTTTTCACGCTGGCTGAAGCTGTGCGCTTGCAGGCGACCTTGTTCGTCGTACTGGTACTGGCTGAGCAACAGTCCTTGCTGACGCTGCTGCTCGCGACCGGCATTGAATTGGTGGCTGGTCAGGCGTGAGCCGTTGAGGTCGATGCTACTCAGACGTCCGCCTGACAAATGGCGGTAGTCGAGTGTGCTGCCGTCGGGGAGGCGGCAGTGACTCAGTTGCCCGACGCTGTCGTATTCGTAACGTGTGGTGCCCCAACCCTGGTGTTCGGTGATCAGGCGATCCTGCACGTCGTATTCGTAGGCAAGCGGCCAGTGCCCGTCGTTGACATTCACCAGACGGCCCAGGGCATCGTAGCTGTAGTGAATCTCTTCGCCATCGGCGAGGGTTTTCACCAGCAGTCGACCGGCAGCATCGCGCTGATACTCGGTAACCAGTTCGCTGCCGTCATCGCCGAATTCGGTCTTCTTCAGCAACTGGCCATTGAGATCGTATTCGTACGCGGTGCGGCGGCCGTCGAATCCGGTTTCCTGCTGGATCAGGCCGTTGGCGTAGTAGTCGAGCTTGTAGTGCTCGCCGCGTTCGTTTTCGATTTCAGTGAGCAGTAGGCCCGCGTTGTCGTAGCGATAGCGCAGCTGGCTGCCGTCGGGATTGATGCGGCGGCTGACCAGATGCAGGTTGTCGGCGTATTCGTAGCGTGTAATGCGGCCGAGCTCGTCGCGTTCAGCGGTGACGCGTCCGTAGGGATTGTAGGTGAAAGCCCGGGTGGCACCGCCGGGGAGGGTGATCTGGGTCAGGCGATCGACGGCGTCCCATTGGTAATGGGTAATGGCGCCGAATTCGTCCTGCCGGGTGATCTGGCGTCCGAGTGCGTCATAGCGATACTTGCGCTGACCACCGTCCGGAAGGCGCTCCTCCAGTAATTGGCCGAGGTTGTTCCAGCCCAGTTGATGGCGGCTGCCATCAGGATGGTGAATTTCTAGCAAGCGGCCCTGGCGGTCGTAGCTGTAGCGGGTTTCGTTGCCCTGTGGGTCTATTTGCTGGGTGATGTCGCCTTGTTGATTGCGGTCGTACTGCCAACGGGCCTTGCCACGTTTGACTTCAATCAGTTGACCATCGAAATAGTTGTAGTGGGTCGGTTCTTCTTCCGGCGGGATGACAGCCATCAATCGTCCGGCATCGCTGTATTGATACTCGGTGATGGCCCCCATTGGATCTTTTACAGCAACAAGACGCCCCTCAGCGTCATAGGCGTTTTGCGTTTCAGCACCATCGGCAGCGGTTTCACTGATCAGGCGTGCATTTTCGTCATGCAAGTAAACCTGTTCACTGCCATCGGCGTTGTGAACCGTTACCGTGCCCTTGTCATCCCACTCGTAGCGAGCTTCCAGTTGGGAGTAGTTGGCCCAATGACGTACGCAGCGGGAGAGTTTGCCTTCACGTTCCCATTCCCAGAAGAAACTGGCGCCACCGGCCAGTTGCCGCTCAAGAATGACGTGCTGATCGTTATAACGGTAATGCTCGGTTTCGCCTGCAGCGTTGGAGGCCGAGACCAATTGATTGCTAGCGTTGTAGCGATAGGTGACGAGGGTCTGAATGGTCAGCCACGGATCCTGGCGCTCACCACGCTCGTCATACTCGGAACGCTGTTGTTGCTGATCCACGGCAACGATATGGCGATCGTCGTAGCGCAACAGCAACGCGCGGCCAGCACCGTTATCGATGCGCTGGATCCGCCCCACGAGGTCATAGCTGATATGCACCTGATTTCCGTACGAGTCACTGACCGTCGTCAGGCGGTCTGCGCGGAAGTGATAAAAGCGTGGTTTTGCCCCTGCTTGGGTGAGGATCAGTTCACCCGGCGCGCTGCCCAGATAAATCGCCGCCTGAGCCAGACTGTTGGTAATGGCTGGACGTTGTTCGGTCGGCATCGGGAAGCGGGTCTGACGGTTTTCGTTATCAGTCCACAACACGCCTTCATCGTTGATTTGCAGGCGATGGGATAGGGAGTGGCTCCAGCCATGGCCGAGACGCCCGTCGATTTCAACCGCGCTGCTGCGATAGAGACGTGTCCATTCAATGGGTAGCAGCCCACCCAATACGCCGTCAGTGAGCGTCAGCAATTCCTCGCCGGTAACCATCGATACCGGTTCACCGTTAGTGCAGGTCTTATCGGCGCACTGAGCAGGTTGATCCGCTGGGTTTTTGGACTGGTTGGGCGCGTTGTCTACTTTTTCCTGTTGTTGAGCGCGGGTGCTGTTTTCCTTCTTGCCGCGTGCATGAATCTGCGCATCCGTCTCTACAGCACCTCCGGAAACGGGTGGTTTTTTCTTTGGTGGTGTGGCGGTCTCTGCGGGTTTTGGAGGCGCAATTTCTACGCTCGCCTTTCTCGCCTGGTTCAGTGGCGAATTGCCGTTGAGCATCAACGGTTTCGCCGTATCGGCGTGTGCTGTCGCATTCTTCTTGCTGATCTTCATCAGCATCGACGTGAAGTCTTCAATCAGTGTCATGACCTTGCCGCTGTTCCTTGCAGCATTAAGGCCCTTGGTGCCAATACGGACGGCCAAACCGATCCCGCCCGTCAAAACAATACCGATCAGGATGTTCAGCAGTACTTCCGTAGTCAGTTCTGCCAGCACTTCAGTGCAGGTCTGCGGAGGCAGCATTTTGACCCACGCTACGATAGCTGCGACGTAGATCCACATAAGTGGCTCGTCACTGGCGATCAGCAGGGCTGTTTGAATGGCTTCTTTTGAAGCGTTATAGATCTTCTTTATCTGTTCTTCGGTGAAGAATTTTTTGAGTTTTTCGTAGTTTTCCCGAGGGTGTGCAACCAGGTCGTAGAGACTTTTGATGTCCCCCCACAGCCCCATAATCGCCTTGAGGAACCCCTTCCACGCCGACTCCAATTGCTGCAATGCCCGTCCAGCCATGGATGCATTGGTATGCGCTTGCCAAAGTGGCAGAAAGTCGGTGGTCCACTCTGTTTGCAGCCAGCCGCTAAGGTCCCCGATTACGCCTTGATAGGAGTTGAACAGGCTATCGATCTGAGCCTTGGTGGGATTCGGGAAAAAAGTGATTTCATATTGCTGATGCGGTTTGAGGCCAGTGACCTCCAGAATCCCGCTTGGACCGATTTTGACGTTGATCGGTTGACCGACTTCGTTCTTTCCGTAGAGCTTGCCATTCTCCACCGGCACCAGTCGCACCGGCGTATTGCCGATAGGTACAAAACGCGCAGACTCAAAACTATGTACAAGTTTGAGTTTGCCGTTGGCAGGGCAGTTGGCATAAAGGGTATTTTCCTTTTTGCTGTCTTTGTCCGCCGTACCGACTTCGTCACCGACCTTGAACTGTTGCTCTGCGTCCAGAATGCCGCCGTACCAGGCTTCGGCATGCTCGCGATAATCCTTCAGGCACTTCTTGAAGTCGCTGATGATGGCCTGAGCATCAGGCTGTTTTGCATTGAGATTGGCAACAATCTCACCCATCAAAATGCTCATACAGCCACCTCACTTTCCAGATGGGCCTTCAGCAGGCCGGTAAAATTTTCTTCCGTGAGTGGCGTGCGTTTTACGAAACGCGCCACTTTCTTTTGCAGGTTCGATTCAGGGAACGAGAAGTACAGGTCGGCATGTTCGTCCAGCAGCCACTGCATCATGTTGCCGATCACGGTCGAAGGGTTTTCGGCCATCAAGCTGTCCAGCAGGTCTTTCGGCACCTCCCACCACGGCCAATCCTTCGCCTTCGGCACCACCCGCGGCCCGACTTCCAGCCTCCGCCCATTGATCAGATACCGCTCAAACACCGGCAACACTTCCCCGGCCGTCTCACCCAACCCTTCAAGAATCGGATAGATATGCCGCCCATCCCAGAACCGGAAAAACACTTCGGTCCCGTCCGGCATCTTCACTTGGGTCAAGCTGCGCAGGTGTTCGAAAACTTCGTTGGGCTCCGAGCGGGAGACCGCCAGCCAGCCCCAGTCGAGGGCGTCGGTTTCGGTGATCCAGGGCAGGAAGGCCGAGTTGGCCTTGAGCTCGGCGACGTAAGGCATCACCGGTTGCCAGGTGGAGTAGGGCGTTCCGCCCCAGACGGGAATGGCCTGCACGGACGGTTCGCTCTGATACAAGGCCTTGAGCGCTTCTGCATCGCTCGCGGCGCTGATGACCAGATACAGACGTTCGTCTTTCTGCAGTGGCTGTTGCGCCAGCCAGTCTTTGGGTGTCAGTCGATTAGATGGCACAGGCACCTGCCTTGCATTTTTCACACTCTTCGCAGAACGGCGCATTACGTTTGAGGGTGTTGATTTGCGCCGGCGTGAGTACGGCGCCAGCCTTGTCGGCATCCGCCTGTTTCAGCACGCCCGGCATCAATGGCGCGGCACCTGTGCCGCTGCCCGGTCCACCGCCCGAATTGATGTTGATCGCCGGCCCGCTCATGGTCACGCCGCCGCCATCGATCTTGATGAAGCTGCCACCGCCGACCAGCGTCAGTTCAGCCCCAGCCTCCAGCACCACCTTCATGCCACTGCTCAGGTGAATTTCCTGGCCGGCGTCGATGAATTGTCCGGTGCCGATCTTGATGTGCTGGTTTACGCCCACGGTCAGGTGGTCGTTGGCTCGCGTTTCGACTTTGCGGTCTGCGTAAACGGTGTGGTGTTCTTCGGCCTTGAATTCCGTGTAGCTGTTCTTTTCCACGACGTCGTGGCGTTCGTTGCCGACGCGGATTTTCTGGTCGTGTTCGATGTTCTCGTCCCAGTCGCGCTGGGCGTGGAGGAAGATCTGTTCCTGGCCTTTCTTGTCTTCGATGCGCAGTTCGTTGAAGCCGCCGCCGCCCATGGAGCTCAGGGTCTTGAAGGTGGTGCGCGTCTTGTTCGCCGGCAGGGCGTAGGGGACGGTGTTTTCCTTGTGGTACAGGCAGCCGCTGATCAGCGGCTGGTCGGGGTCGCCTTCGAGGAAGGTCACCAGCACTTCCATGCCGATGCGCGGGATGGCGATGCCGCCGTACTGGGCGCCGGCCCAGGCGCTGGAGACGCGCAGCCAGCAACTGGTCTTGTCGTCGGCGAGGCCGTCGCGGTCCCAGTGGAACTGGACTTTCACGCGGCCGTATTCGTCGCAGTGGATTTCTTCACCTTTCGGGCCGGTGACCACGGCGCTCTGGCTGCCGAGGATGCGCGGCTTTGGATGATTGAGCGGCGGACGGTTCGGCACGTCCCACGGGGTGGCCTGGAAGCGGTTGCGGTAACCCTGATGGAAATCGTCTTTCAGCGCGGTGGTGTCACTGGTGACCGACTCTTCCAGCACCTGCGGCTGCTTGCCTTCGTGCAGGACTTCGGTGAGCAGCCACAGGTCATTCCACTTGGCTTTCGGGTGCTCTTTCAATGCGAGGAAATGGCCGCTGACCAGCAACGGTTGGTCGCTCTTGCCTTCGGCGAGCTGGAAGTCGCTGCGATGACGTTCGAGGGCGCGTTTGGCCAGGTGTTTGCCGCGTTCGCGGTCGACGAAACGGCCCGGGTAATCGTAGTCCTCGAGGTCGGGCAGGGCGTCGCCACGGTTTTCGCTTTCGAGGGTGATCCGCGGTTTTTCGAAGTCGTAATCGCGGCGGGTGGTGCGGCTGGTGCGGGTTTCCAGGCGAAGGTCGAAGCGCTTGATCACCGGGTCGCTGGCGACCATGCCGGAGTCCTGCTGATAGGCCACCGGCGCCAGTTTCTTAAACACCGTCTGGTCATCGCCGAACACCAGTTTGTGCGCCGTCGCGGTGTGCTGGAAGTGGTAGTGAATGCCTTCTTCTTCGCACAGGCGCTGGATGAAATGCAGGTCCGATTCGTCGTACTGCACGCAGTAGATGCGATCGGGGTAGATCGAACCGGTCTGAAACTCATAGGCATTGCCCTGGATACCGTGTTCTTCGAGCACCTTGCCGATGATTTTCGGCACGCTGAGGTTCTGGAAGATCCGCTGGTTGATCCGGTGGGCGAGGTACGCGAGTTGCGGGCGCAGGGTCACGGAGTAGCGCGTCAGGCGCTTGCCGGAATCGCCTTGCGCGGCGCGGTAGATCAGGCCGTGGATGCCGCTGCCGTCGGGCGACAGTTGCAGGAAGGCCGGTTTGTGCAGCAGGGTTTCGAGGTCCAGCGACGGCTGCTCACTGACCAGCTCCACCTCGAATACGAAAGGCTGGCTGACGGCTTCCCGACCGGTGAGGGTAAACACCTGGAAATCGGCGGAAAGACCTTCGATGGTCAGGGCAAAGTGGGTTTCATTGGCCGGCGCGAACATCCCTTGTTCCTCGTGCTGCATACGGCGTGTGTCGACGACCGCCAGGCGGTTCAACGCACGCGAAATTCTGGAGGGGCGTAAACAACATCGACCAGCAGAGCTGGCCGATGCTTGAAACGATCAGCCGTAATTAAACGACTGGAGCACGCCAGTCATCGGAACCCGAAGTACCGGATACTTCGTGGGTCCAGGTGATTTTGCGGTAGGTGAACTGCACTTCTTCCAGGTGGGTGAAGTGCGAGTTGCCTGGATCCTGGCAGTTGTGCATTTTGTTGTTGATGGCGACGATGATCGCGTCTTCCAGTTTGGTGGTGTAGTAGTGCTCTTGGGTACCTTGAGCCGAAGTGCGGTACCACTGGATAACGATTTCGCTCATGCGCTCGCCGGAGGTCAGAGCAGCTTGCAGCAGTGGCGAAGCCTTGTCGTAGACCTTGGTAATGATCACTGGCTTGTGAACGCGCTGACCGGTTGGCTGACCGGATTGCGGGTCACGCGGGATGATCACGTCGTGGCTGAACGCCTGAACCATGACCTGGTCTTCGTGACCTTCCTGGTAGGTGTTGCCAACGGAGTCGGCGGTGAAAGCGCCGGCAGTGATCAGGCCTTGTTTTTCGCCGGTAACCGACATGTACGCTGGTGTTGCCATGGGAGGTGCTCCTTGCGGATAAAGTTAGGGTGCCCGGGAGGCGAAATCGCCCGGTGGGTGGCTGACTGTTATCAAGGAGCGTGCCAGCTTTTGGCACATCCCCGGGAGCTGGGGACTTCGCCGCTCTGTTTCGCGGCATTGAGCGTTTTTTGAACAGCGAAATGGCTGGAAGTGCGCAAGAAGTTGCGCAGTACTGCGCAACTTCTTGCGCACTTGGCTGGAGGCCTTGAAAAACATGGCCTCCAGCGGAATCGGTGAGCGTTTTCAGGGAGCAAGTGCGCAACTTCTTGCGCAGTATGGCCAATCGCCGCTTTTCACACGGAGCGGGTGATTGTAGCGAGGCATTCCTCGATCGAGCGTTGCTGGGTTTCGGCATACAGGCCCAACTCATCAATGGTCGAACGCCCCAACGCCAGCTCGAACGCCTGTCGGTTGGAATGCTCGCCATAGTGCGTCTGCGCTGCGTCTCCCAGGTTCGACTGAAAAATCCCCGCTGCACTCACCGGCAGGAAATCTTCGTACACCAGCGGTTCGGCTTTCACATAGCCGTCGCGCAACAATGCCTGCAGCGAAACATCAGCGGGATGACCCGCCGCCAGCCCTTTGTCTGTCAGGAAATAACGGAAGTACGCCAGTTCTTGCTCGCGCATGCCATCGAGGCTGTCAGGGAATTCGCTGAAATGCTGGGTCATCAGCGCGTTGTAGCGTGAGGCATTGGCTTCGTTGGGGAAGTCGCCGAGCTCATCACGCGCCGCGTTCAGCAGGCGGTCGTACAACGCACGGCCCTTGGGTGTCAGCGCCGCGCCGCGTTGTTCAATTTCACCGAAGCGGGCGCTGTGGCTGCCGCGGGTTTGCGTCTGGTCGGTGAAGGCGATCGGCTCGTCCAGCGCCTTGAAACTGGTCTGACGCAACAGGATCGGGTGCTGCCGACGCGGTGGACCTTCGATCACCGCTTTGGGCGTGATGCCATGCTGCGGCATCTGTGCCTGGACGATGTCGATGTCCAGCGTGCGCGGGGTCAGGTGGTTGATGTGCGGGCCCTTGAAGGCCACGACATCGGCGATCAAACGATGCTGAGCACTGAGGGTCTGGTATTGCGCGGCGGTGACGGTGGCGCTGTGGTGCCAGCGAAAAGTCTCCAGCGCTTGCAGGACAAATTCCTCGGCCTCGGATTCATTCAGGCCGCCAGCGGCTTCTGCCTGTTCGATCAGCCTTAGCGCCGAAGGCGTAAAGATCGAACGCTTATCCAGCACCGATTGAGCAAAGGCCCGCAGCTCGGGGTCTTCAATCAACTCCAGTCGCAGCAACGAAGTGAACACCCGGAACGGGCTGACCTGCAGCGCATCTTCATGCACCGCGCGAAACGCCGTGGAATGCACCGGCACCCCGGCAGGGGTCAGGTCGTAATAACCCACCGGTTGCATGCCCATCACCGCAAACAGGCGGGCGAGGGTGGCCAGTTCGGTGGCGGTGCCGACGCGAATCGCACCGTGGCGCTCCATGTCCAGCCGTTCGATTTCGCCGGTGCTGTGCAGTTGACTGGCGATTTGCGGCTCGCGTGCCAGCACGTCGCGGTTGGTCTGTTCCACCAGTTCCATCAAGGCGCCGTACAGCGGCACTTCTTCGCGGTACATGTCGGACATCTCTTTGGAGAAGCGTTGGCGAATCAGGTCGGGGCTGACGAAAGGCTGCACGGTCATGAAAAAAATTCCTGGCGCGGTCACGTAAAGGATGTCGGAAAAGATCGCAGCCTTCGCCGACACGGGCAAACGAAGAATCCTACGAACTTCATTCTGCCAACGACTGACCGTTTACCTGTCCTGACGCGAATTCTCCCCCAGAAACTCCCGATACAGACGTGCCGTGTTCGACGGTTGTTCGACCATCGGCATATGGCCGACCCCATCCCAGACATCGACCCGCAAATTGCTGATGCCTTTGCTCCACACCGGCACGCTGCTGACGTCGATCAACCGGTCCTTGCGGCCCCAGAGCAACAGCGCCGGGCATTTGATGTCCGGCAGTTTCGGTTCCATCGGCGGGCTGGCGCGAAAATCCCGGAAGATCTCTTCCAGTTCGTCGCGGCATTGTTCGTAGCGCTGGGCGATCGCGTCGAGCACCAGACCGGGCACCCACGGTGGCGAGGCCATGGTCATCGCATAGAAACGTCGGAATTCTTCCCGGGAATTGATCAGGAACGGATTGTGCCCACGGGCCAGGTGGCGCTCCATGTCGCTGGCTTCAGGTGCGGTGACGCCGGCCGGGTCGATCAGCGCCACCGAGGCGATGCGATCCGGGTAGGTCGCCGCCAGCCACGCGGCGATGTAACCGCCCATGGAGTTGCCGATCACGTGGACCTTCTCGACGCCGCAGACGTCGAGCAACTGAATCATGCGCTTGGCCTGCACCGGAATATCGTAACCGCCGCCGGCCTTGAAGCCGGTTTCTCCGTGGCCGGCGAGGTCCGGGATAATCACCCGGTACTGCCCGACAAAATGCCGGGCAAAGCGCAGCCACAGGTTCTTTTCGGCGCTGTAGCCGTGCAGCATCAGAATGCTGCTCGACGCTTCATAAGGCCCGCCTTGCCAGGTCGACACGGTCATTTCGGCAATCGGCACTTCAATCTTGTGCAACCGGTACAGCCTGGCCTCCAGGGCCGCGCTCAGATCGTAAAGCCAGTGGCCGACCGCCGGGTAGCTCAACCAGCTCCAGGCCACGAAAACCGCGAGGGCGACAAACAGCAAAAGCATCGTGGGTCTTCCTTGTTCAAGACAGAATGTGGTCAGCCGGTTTCAGCGCCCGGGTCAACCGGTGGTAGCTGAAACTGAAGCCGGGGAACATCGCGATCACATGACCGCTTTTGCTTTGATACCAACTGTGGCAGCCGCCGGTTTTCCAGACCGTGCGTTCCATTTCCCGGTGAATCATCTGAGTGTAGGTACGTTCTGCTTCGGGGCGAACTTCGATGCTGCACAGACCTTTGGCCTGCAAGGTGCGGATGCAGTCGAGGATGTAGTTCATCTGCGATTCGATGATGAACAGCGCCGAGGTGTGGCCGATGCCGGTGTTCGGCCCGGTGACGATAAACAGGTTGGGAAAGTCCGGCAGGCTGGTGCCGAGGTAGGCGCGCGGGTATTGCGCCCAAACGTCGCGCAGTTGCACAGCGTTTTTTCCGCTGACCGGGTAGGAAATCACGCCATCGGTGGCGTCGTATCCGGTCGACCAGACGATCAGATCGACGTCGATGTGCTGACCGTCCGTGGTGACGATGCCGGTTTCGTCGAGGCTGGCGATGCCCTGTTCGCGGCTGTGCAACGTGACGTTGGGCCGTGTCAGCGCCGGGTAATAGGTGCTGGAAAGCAGTATCCGTTTGCAGCCGATGGTGAAGTCCGGTGTCAGTTTTTTCCGCAACTCGGGGTCCGTCACCTGGCGTTTGAGAAACTTCAGGGCCTGGCGCTGCACCATGTGAATCGCCGGTTTCGAATACTTGAAGGCGATGACTCGGGTTTCGAACTGCCAGTAAATCATCCAGCGCAGCAGTTTGTAGGCCGGTTTCAGACCCAGCAACCAGCGCTGGAATCGCCCGAATGTGCGGTCGGCGCGGGGCAGCACCCAATGCGCGGTGCGCTGAAACACATGCAATCGGTTGACCTTCGGCGCAATCGCCGGAATCACCTGAGCCGCGCTGGCGCCGCTGCCGACAATCGCCACCCGTTTACCGTGATAGTCGTAGCTGTGATCCCAATTGTTTGTATGAAAGGTCTTGCCCTGAAAGCGATCCTGGCCGGGGAAGTGTGGGACGACAGGCTGGCTCAGCGGCCCGGTGGCATTGATCAGGAACTGCGCATAAAAAATGCCTTTGGTGCCGGTGTGTACGACCCAGCGTTTTTCGGTGTCGTCCCATTCGACGCGTTCGACGTTGGCCTGCAGTTCTACCCGGTCGCGCAGGCCGAAACGCTCGAGCACATGGTCGGTGTAGCGGTGCAGTTCGGCCTGTTCGGCGAACATCTGAGTCCAGCGGTAAGGCGCAAACGACAGGGAATACAGCGGCGACGGCACATCCACCGCCGCGCCGGGGTAGGTGTTCTGGCACCAGGTGCCGCCGAAAAAGTCCCGGCGTTCCAGCAAGCGAAAGTCGTCGATACCGGCCTTGAGCAGATTGACCGCCGCGCACTGGCCGCCAAAACCGCTGCCGATGATCAACACTCGATAGGTTTGCATGGGCCTCCTTCTTAGAGTCTTTTTTCCATTTTCCTACTTTCATGTATAGCCAAACATTTGCCTGCCGTATGGCGGTAACGACGGGGTATTCGGCCCGCTGGCCGGTGATGGCTATTTAACGTCGCCCTGATAGACTCCCAGCACATCCGGTCTGCGGTCTGCGCAGTGCCGTCGAGTGGTCGAGGCCCCTATGGGAAGAACGGGAGGAAAGGGACTTTCACTGGCCAGGAGGCTCTATACATCGCGAACCCTCGGGCTGGTCCTGGGGCTTTTGTGCGTGAGCGTCGCGATGTACCCGCTCGACCCGCCGGCCTGGGTCTGGGCGCTGATGCTGTTCAACGGACTGGTCTGGCCGCACCTCGCGTATCAATGGGCCCGCCGGGCGAAGGTTCCTTACCACGCCGAACACCGCAACCTGTTGATCGACGCCTTCCTCGGTGGCTTCTGGGTCGCCGCCATGCACTTCAATCCCTTGCCCAGTGCCACGACCATCTCGATGATGGCGATGAACAACGTCGCCATCGGCGGCGTGCGTTTTCTACTGGCCGGGGCGGCGGCGCAGTTGCTCGGCGTCGGCGTTGGACTGGTGGTGTTTGCCCCCGCGTTCGTCCCGATCACCACGCCGGCGCAACTCTATGCCTGTCTGCCGCTTTTGATGCTGTATCCGCTGGCGTTGGGCTGGATCTGCTTTCGCCAGGCCTACACCCTCGGTCTGCATAAACGTGAATTGCTGGCCCTGAGCCGCACCGACAGCCTGACCGGTCTGCTCAATCACGGCGCCTGGAAGGATCAACTGGAAGTCGAATTCGAGCGCTGCAAACGCCAGCAGACAGGTGCGGCGATTGCGCTGATCGACATCGACCACTTCAAGGCGATCAACGACACCTACGGCCACGTGGCCGGCGATATCGTCCTGCGCCAGCTGAGCAAGATGCTCAAGCAGAACCTGCGTATGGCCGATGTGGCGGGGCGCTACGGCGGCGACGAGTTTTGCGTGATCCTGCCGGACTTGCCGCTGTTCAACGCGGCGCAGGCGATGGAAGCGTTGCGTGAGCGTTTTTCCTTTCTGGTGTACGAACAGAACCCGGCGCTGAAAGTCAGCCTGAGCATTGGTCTGGCGGCGCTCGATCCGGCTCACGGCGACGCGACACGCTGGCTGGATGACGCCGATCAGGCGCTGTACGAAGCCAAGGCCGGCGGGCGAAACCGGGTGATCTGCTGCAGCGACGACAAGCCGCGGCGCGAGGTATTCGATTCGGTTTGAACGGATTGGGTGTCGCATCCGGGATAGAGCCTTGGCGCGATGTCAGGTACGGTTCAGTACCCGACACGAAACAAGGATTGATTCATGACGTTCAATTTCCCTCGTTCCCTGCTGGCCGCCGGTCTCGGCCTGACCCTTTCTTTCGCCACCGCTGGCGCCTTCGCCGAACCGCACAAACAGGTGCTGTCCGACGCTGAACAGTACAAACCCGAAGCCCTGAAACTGCTCGAACGCCTGGTCAATATCGACTCCGGTTCCGGCTATGAGCCGGGGCTCAAGCAAGTCAGCGACATCGCCATCGATGAGCTGAAAAAGCTCGGTGCCACCATCGAGCTGGTGCCCAACACCCCGGAAAAAACCAACCACGTACTCGCTACGCTCAAAGGCACCGGCAAGGCGAAAATCCTGCTGATGGCGCACATGGACACGGTGTTCAAGGAAGGCTCCGCCGCCGAGCGACCGTTCCACATCAAGGACGGCCGCGCCTACGGGCCTGGGGTGATGGACGACAAGGGCGGGATCGTCGCCGGCATCTACGCGCTGAAAATCCTCAAGAACCTCGACTTCAAGGACTACGCGCAAATCACCTTCCTGCTCGATGCCAGCGAGGAAACCGGCTCGGACGTCGCCACCGACCTGATCAAGAAAACCGCCAAACTCCACGACGTTACCCTCAACCTTGAGCCGGGCCGTCCGGCGGATGGTCTGGTGGTGTGGCGCAAGGGCAGCGCCACCGCGCTGGTCGAGGTCAAGGGCAAGGCCGCCCACGCCGGCGTCGCGCCGGAATTGGGGCGCAACGCGGCGATGGAGGCGGCGCACCAGATCCTGCAACTGGGCAAGCTCGGCGACGAGGCCAAGAAAACCACCATCAACTTTACCGTGCTCAAGGCCGGCGACCGCACCAACGTGATCCCGGATCAGGCCACGGCCAAGGCTGACGTGCGGGCGGCGGTGCCGGAAGAGTTCGACCGGATCGAGAAGGATCTGGCGCGGGTGTCGCAGGACAAATTGATCCCCGATACCGAAGTGAAGACCTCGCTGCAACGCGGCTTGCCGCCGATGCCGCAGACGGCGGAGTCGGATCGTTTGATGGCGATGGCCCAGGGGATTTACGGTGAGATTGGCCGCAAGTTGACCGAAGAAGGCAGCGGTGGGGCGGCGGATGCCAGTTTGTCGGCCGGGGTTGGGACGCCGACGCTGGACGGGTTCGGGATTGTCGGCGGCAACATTCATACGCCGGAGGAATACGCGGAGGTGGAGAGCGTGGCGCCGCGAATTTATCTGTTGTCGCGGATGATTATGGAGTTGGCGAAACGGTAACGGCAGGCAGCGGTTTCGCGGCGGGCGCCATGCGAGTGGACTCGTGATGGCGTCGGGCCGCTCTGCCTCTTTGTAGCGTGTTGCGAGGTTACTCTTTGACGCTCATGTATTCCTTGGCCCAGAGGATGTATTCCTCAGGCTGGGTGTAGGTGTGGGTCAGTTCGGTGGCGCTCAGGTCCGAGGCCTGGGTGAAGATCTGGCGTTGTTCGCGCAGGCTGTCGTAAGTCGCCTTGATCGCCGCGAAATAAGCACCGTGGCCGTCGATGGTCACGCGCACACCCAGTTCGGCCAGGCGTTTGTCGTCGCGCAGTGCCGGGTTGCCGTAGGTCACCAGCATCAACGGGACGGTCAGGTGTTCGGCGATCTGCTCGAGCTGATCGAAGTCCTGGATACCCACCATGCAGATACCGTCGGCACCGGCGGCCTGGTATTGCTTCGTGCGGCTGATGATTTCCTGGTTCGGCAGGATGCCGGCGTTAGTCCGGGCGATGATTGCCATCTCCGAATCGACCCGTGCTTCCAGTGCCGCGCGGATCTTGCCGACGCCTTCGGCGACGGTGATCAGGTCGGTGGATTTACGGCCGAATTGAGCCGGCAGCAGGGTGTCTTCGATAGTCAGCGCGGCGACGCCGGCGCGTTCCAGTTCGACGATGGTGCGCATCACATTGAGCGCGTTACCGTAGCCGTGGTCGGCGTCGGCGATCACCGGCAATTGGGCCACGCGGCCGATGCGGGTGGCCTGTTCAGCGAATTCGCTGAGGGTGATCAGGGCAAAGTCCGGGGCACCCAGCACCTGCAACGAGGCGACCGAGCCGCCGAGAATCCCTACTTCAAAACCCAGGTCAGCGGCGATGCGGGCGGACATCGGATCGAACACCGAGGCGGTGTGATAGCAGGTGTCGGAAGCCAGCAGCTGACGGAAGTTACGGCGCAAATCTTGATGAGAAAGCCTGGTCATACGAGTTCCACCAATACAAAGGAATGGAAAGGCTTGAGCAAAGGTGTCAACGCCGAAGGTGAAAAGGCTATCACGCCAATGGGTCAAGGATCATGACGAATTAACGAGGAAGTTAACCAGGAAAATCCTGTTCAGGCTTTCTTGCAGCAGGCAGAGGCGCTCAGGCCGCAACCGCCTGCTGCTGTTGATTGGGCAGCGGCACCGCCCGCACCGAGTTGCCCGGCTGCAATTGCAGGCGTTTGGCGGTGAGGCGGTCGATCACCAGACTGCTGCCGACCCGACGTCCCGGCGCGACGGTGATGCGGCAGTTTTCCAGGCGGCGGTTGTGGATCAGCCACAGCGGCGCCTGATCGTCCGGCGTGCCGATGCTCAGGGTCAGTTCCAGGCTGTCGCGCACGGTGCGGATGCTGCGGATCGGTGCTTCGATCACCGGGCCGCCGTCGAAGATGTCGATGTAGCCTTTGTGAGCGAAACCCTCGGACTGAAGAATTTTCAGGGCCGGTTCGGTGTTGGGATGGGCCTGGCCGATCACGGCCTGAGCCTGCTCGGTGAGCAGGCAGGTGTACAGCGGCTGGCGCGGCATCAGTTCGGCGATGAACGCCTTGTTGCCCAGCCCGGACAGGTGGTCGGCATGGCTGAAGTCCATCTGGAAGAAGTGCCGGCCCAGACTGTCCCAGAATGGCGAACAGCCTTGTTCGTCGGCACTGCCGCGCAGTTCGGCGATCATTTTCTCGCCGAACAGGTGCGGGAATTCGGCGACAAACAGCAAGCGCCCCAGCGATAGCAGACGTCCATTGCTGCCGTGGCGCTGGTCATGGCGCAGGAACAGCGAGCACAGTTCCGATTGGCCGGTCAGTTCGTTGTTGAGGAACAGCGTCGGGATCTGCCGCTGAATGCCCAGGTCCGGCGCCGAGCTGACGGTCAGCCCGACGCGATAGTTGTACCAGGGCTCACGCAGGCCGACGGCCCCGGCCAGAGCGCTGACCCCGACCACTCGCTGCTCGTCGTCTTCAAGCACGAACAGGTAATCGGCATCGGCCCGTTCGACCTGCTCGGCGAAGGCGCGCTGTGCCCAGCGTACCCGGTGGGCCAGGCGATCTTCGTTGGCGGGCAGGGTGGTGAACCCCGGCCCGGCCTGTTGCACCAGCGTCATCAACGCTGGCAGGTCGCTGACTTGGACCGGACGGACAATCATGCTGCAACTCCTTTTGCGCGCCTGCTCAGGCACTGTCGTTGGGTAGGGGCGCGGTTCACAGGGCGATCAACCGGATCGTGCCGCCAGCGCGGACGTTGAGCGCCGCGCACAGGGCCGGATCGAGCGCCAGGGGCTGACCGGGCTGGAAATCCAGCTCGGCGACCACCGCCCGAAAGCCATGCAGAGCATCGTTGCTCACCAGATAGCGACCGCGAGCATCGATCAGCGGTTCCTCCTGAACCGTGACTGTCTGGCTCTGCGCGATCGAACGGATGTTGGCGGTGCGGGCATACAAGGTCGGGCCGGCATCGAACAGATCGATGTAGCTGTTGGTTTCAAAACCTTCGCGCTCAAGGATGTCGAAGGCTTCCTGGCCGTCCGGGTGGATGCGGCCAATGCAGTCCTGCGCGGCTTGCGGCAGCATCGGCACGTAGATCGGGTATTGCGGCATCAGTTCGGCGAGAAACGTACGGCTCTGCAAGCCGCACAGACGTTCGGCCTCGACGTAGGGCAGGTCGAAGAAATGTTTGCCCAGCGCATCCCAGAACGGTGAATGGCCTTGTTCGTCGCTGTAACCGACGATTTCGGTGATCACCGCTTCGGCAAAGCGCGGCGCGTGGGCGGCAATGAACAGCAGGCGTGCCCGCGACAGCAATTCGGAAAACGGCGTGCGCACCAGCGCTTCATCGATGTGAAAACCGCGCAGCAGTGTATGCCCGCTCAGGTCGTGACACAGCGACAGCGCCGGCACGCCGTGCTCGATGTTCAGCTCTCGCGAGGCACTGGTGAAGTGGCGGTTGCGCAGGCTGTAGAACGGCTCGTTGAAACCTGCGGTGGCGAGGATTTCCGAGCAGCCGACCAGTCGATGGCTGTCGATGTCCTCCAGCACGAAGAAGTAATTCTCCGGGCCCTGAACCGCCGCATCGCTGTCGAACGAGGCACAGGACGCGGCGATTTTTTCGCCCAGGCGTTCGCTGTCGTCCGGCAGGGATGTGACGCCCACCAGGCTGTCGCGTGCCAATTGTTGCAATTGAGGCAGGTCGTTTGGCTCGACTGGACGTAAGACCAGCATGGATGCACTCCTGTATCAAAAGGTTCGGCCCATTCGCCGAACCTGACTATCACTGTCGGTTTCCACGCGTTAAAGCGGCGGTCGCCTGATTTGTTGTCAGACGCCGCTCTTTTTCTTGTCAGCCATTGCTCGGGTCAGGCAGCGCGGTACTGGCGCCGAGCTTGTTCAGGAAGAACAGGTACACCAGACCCAGTACGATCCAGATCAGGCCGAGTTTCTGTGCATCGACGCCCATGTTGTACATGATGGCCGCGACGATGATGAAGCCGATCACCGGGCAGATCAGGTGACGGATCACCTGCCCGGATTTCTGCCGGCGCCAGTAGTAGTTGATCACGGTCAGGTGCAGCAGCATGAAGCCGCTCAGGGCGCCGAAGTTGACCAGCGAAGTCAGGGTGTCCACCGAATTGATGAACAAGTAGCAGATCACCAGCGACAGCACGGCCACCAGATAAATGCTCAGGTACGGCGTGTTGTGTTTCGGGTGCACCTTGGCCAGCACTTTCGGCAGCTTGCCGTCGCGGGCCATGCCGAACAGCAGGCGCGAGACCGCCGCTTGCGAAGTGATCGCCACCGCCACACCCCAGGCCAGGGCCGTGGCTACACCGGTCAAGGTTGCGAGCCAGCTGCCAGCTGCGATTTCGGCGATTTCATAGAACGCGGTGTCGGCGGACTTGAATCCCATGCCCGCAGCCAGATCGGTAGCGATCCAGGTTTGCGCGACGAAAATCACACCCATCACCACCAGCGTGATCAGTGCCGCTTTGCCGACGCTGCGACCCGGATCACCCTTGATCTCTTCGGCAAGGGTGGAGATCGCATCGAAGCCGAGGAACGACAGCACCGCAATCGACACCGCTTGCATTAGCAGGGCGAAGTTGAAGGTTTCCGGGTGATACAGCGGCGCGAGGGTCAACTGGCCGTTGCCGCCACCGTTGTGCAGGGCGCTCCAGGCGTAGAACAGGAAAATCCCCAGCACGACCAACTGCGCCAGCAGGAACACAATGTTCATGCGCGCGGTAAAGGTGATGCCGCGCAGGTTGACGAAGGTCGCACTGACCAGGAACGCCAGAATGAAGCCGACTTTCGGAATGTCCGGATACAAATGGTTGAGCGCCATCGCCGCATATACATAAAGCAGCGGCGGAATCAGCAGGTAATCGAGCAGCATCAGCCAGCCGGCGATGAAACCGACGTGTTGATTCAGGCCCCGTTGCGCGTAGGAATACACCGATCCGGCAATCGGAAAGGCCCGGGCCATGCTGCCGTAACTCAGCGCGGTGAAGACCATCGCCACCATGCCGATGATGTAAGCCAGAGGCACCATCCCCGGTGCCTCGGCGTTGACGTAGCCATACACGCCGAACGGGGCGATAGGGATCATGAAGATCATCCCGTACACCACCAGGTCGGTTAGTGTCAGGCTACGTTTCAACTCCTGTTTGTAGCCGAACTCTTCTATTTCCATGAAGCGCAACTCCTTGTCAGCCAATCGGTCGTTTTAGTTGTTATATCGGTCCGTCGTTTACAGCGTCAGCAGTGGTTACAACAATCCTTACAGCAATGGAGCCAGATAATCCGCCCAGCGGGTTACCGCTTCCGGGCTGCGCAGCAGATCGTTGCGCACTTCGATCAACACCGACTCCAGGCCCCGTGCATCGCCGTGCACCGGTACGGTCATGTCGCCCAGCGGGTCGATCCTGTACGGCTGGTTGCCGGCGACTTTCAGCGGGTGTCGTTCCAGACCGTCGAGCATCCGCTGGGCGTAGGCCTTGGCCTGACCGAACAGCACGCCGACTTCCAGCTCACGCGGCTGGCCGTAGTACACCGGGGTGAAACTGTGAATCCCTACCACCCGTACCGGCCGACCTTCGGCCAGACGGGCATCGATCAGTTGTTGCAGCCGCGTGTGAAACGGCTTGAACAGGCACTGGCGCCGGTATTCGCGGGTGGCTTCGTCGAGCTCGCGGTTACCCGGCACCTGATAGATCTCGCTCTGCGCCGGGATGCTGTCGGGCGCATGCCGGGGGCGGTTGAGGTCGATCAGCAAGCGCGAGTAGTTGGCGCTCAGCAGCGTCGCACCCAGTTGCTCCGACAGTTGCTCGGCCAGCGCCAGGGCACCGATGTCCCAGGCGATATGTTCGCGCGCGGCTGTGTCATCCAGGCCCAGATTGTTCAGGGCCTCGGGGATGTAGCGGCTGGCGTGTTCGCACACCAGAATCAGTGGGTGCGTCGAATCTTCACGGCTCAGGTTGTAGACCGGTCGGGTGTACAACCCAAGCTCGGCGGATTCAGTACAGGCGTGCATAGTGCTCACAAAGGTCAGCGGGCGAGAGCTGTTCCGTCAGCGCCAGTTCCTCGGTTTTAAGGGCGAAAAATGTTTCGAGCAACGCGCTTGGCAGCGCTTCGACCAGCGCTTCACTGCGACGCAGGCAATCCAGTGCCTGAGCCAGAGAGGCGGGCAGGGCAACGATGCCCCGGGCCTTGCGTTGTTCGTCATTGAGTGAATCAGGAATTTCATCGGTGATCGCGTTCAGCGCCAGACGCTGCTCGATCCCCAGGCGTCCGGCGATCAGCAGTGCGGCCATTGCCAGATGCGGCGAGGCGGTGGCGTCCATGGCGCGGAATTCCAGGTTGTATTGTTTCGCCACGGGCTTGTTGCCCAGGCTCACGGTCGGGCAGATGCGCAGCGCCGCTTCGCGGTTTTGCTGGCCGAGGCAGGCGTAGGACGCGCTCCAGTGATGCGGTTGCAAGCGTTCATACGACACCGGTGTCGGTGCAGTGAACGCGCACAGCGCCGGCAAATAATGCAGCACGCCCGCCGCCCAGTGCTGGCCGAGGGTCGACAGGCCATTGCTGGTGCCGGCGTCGTAGAGCATCGGCTGACCGGCCAAGTCGAGCAGACTGACGTGCAGGTGCACACCGTTACACACCGCGTCGGCAGCGGTTTTTGGCGCAAAGCTCAGATCCAGACCCATCTGCCGGGCGATTTCGCGGGTGATCTCGCGCACGTTGACCGCGCGATCCGCCGCCGCCACGCCAAGGGTCGGGCGGCAGGTGATTTCGTATTGATGCTTGCCGTATTCGGGCAGGAACATTTCCGGCTCGACGCCACCGGCGCGCAACGCACTGAGCAGCCAGCCACCGAATTCGGCGCCCTGGCGCTGGGCTTCCAGCGAGAACGCCAGATGTTCGGCAAACCCGGCGTGCAGGTTGAATTCGTGTTCGAACGCGGCGTTGACCTGCAAGCCGAGTTCATCACGATAGCGCTCGACCTCGTTACGCAGCAGGGTGCGCGGACACGCCGCCCATGGCCGGCCATCGGTTTCGCGGATGTCGCCATGGATAAAATCCAGTGCTGGCGCTGCGGCGTCCGGGCCATTGCCGACGGTGACACGGCTGGCCAGATCGGGAATCAGCCGCAGGTCGCCATAAGCGCCCCACGGACTGGTCGAGGCGATGATGTCCTGCGGCGTCAGCGCGCTGTTGGCCGGCACCCAGCCACAACCGGCGGCCTGATAGTGCTCCAGCTCATCGGTGGGAAACGAACGGCCACGGGTGACGCCGATCAGGTCGGTGGTGACGATGGTGGTCATCGGCAACGGCGACAGGCGTTCGCTCATGGCTGCATCTCCTGCAACCGGCCGAGTACGGTGTCGGTGTCGGTGATCCAGCAGTAGCCCTTGATCGCGTTCAGGCAGGCGTCGTGGCGTGCTTCGGTGTACGTCGCGCAGGCGTCCGCCACCAGAGTGACGAGGTAGCCACGGTCGGCGGCATCGCGCACGGCCATGTCGACGCATTGGTCGGTGACGATGCCGGCGATGATCAGGTGACGGGTTTCAAGGTTGCGCAGCACGTAGTCGACGTTGGTCGAGTTGAAGACTCCGGATGAGGTCTTCGGCAGCACGATTTCGTTTTCCGCCGGGGTCAGTTCGGCGATGACCTGTGCCTGCGGGCTGCCCTTGGGCAGGTGCATGTCCGACAGTTTGTGATCCAGCGAGCGGTCGCGGCCGTCGGCGGTCAGGCTTTCGATCAGGGTGTGCAGTACGTTCTGCCGTGCGTCGCGGAAGGCGTTGAGCAGCCGAACCTGATTGGGCACCACTTGCGAGCGCGTGCGGTTGAGGAAGTACGCGGCATCCGGGCCTTCGAGGTGCGGGTCGAACTGCGGCTCGAGCCAGGCGCGCTGCATGTCCACCAGCAACAGAGCGGTGTGGTCGGTGACAAACGGCAAGTCCCGCGGCGAGCGATGGGGAAGGCTGAACATCCTTATTTATCCTCCAGCAAATGGGTGTCGAAGTCGTTGCGCAGGGCATCGATGCCTTCCAGGCGATCGGCAAGGTCCGGGCAACGCAGGGTCAGGCAGGCAATCAATGCCTCGACCTGGGCCAGCGCCGGGACCATGGTGTCGAACGGCGAGGCCGACTCCACCGGAGCGCTGATGATCATGTCGGCCAGTTCGCGCAGCGGCGAGGCATAGATGTCGGTGAACAGCACGACGCGAGCGTTGTTGTTCTTCGCCGCGCTCGCTACGCGCAGGGCCTGGGTCTGGTAGCGGCGATAGTCGAACACCAGCATCACATCCTGACGTTGCAGGTCGAACAGGCGGTCGGGCAGTTGCGCGTTGTCCTCCAGCGCAAAGCAACCGGGGCGCAGCAAGCGCAAATGATTGAGCAGGTAAGTCGCCATCAGACTGCTGAAGCGCCCGCCGAAGCAGTACACCTGATGCCGGGTGTCGAGCAGCCAGTCGGCCAGAATTCGCACGTCTTCCGGTTGGGTCAGGGCCTGGGTTTCGGCCAGCAGGTTGTGGCTGTGAGCCAGGTAATGGCTCCAGGCATCGTCCTTGTTCTGATGCGAGCGCGGCTGCAACAGCGTGCGCGGCGAGCGCAGGCGATGGTCCATGTCGCTGAGCAGGGCGTCCTGGAATTCGGCGTAACCACCGAAACCGAGCTTTTTCACAAGCCGTACGATGGTCGGATCGCTGACGCCGGCATGTTCGGCCAGGCGCGCCATCGGGCCAAGCCCATTGCGTGGATACTGATCGAGCAAGGCGCGAACGACTTTGCGCTCCGACGGCGTCAGGTCAAGGCCGGGGTCGGTGATCAGGTCTCTTAAAGGGGGCATCCGGGCTCCTGCTGGATGGGGTGTTGAATTCGCTTCATAATCCGTTAAAACAGTATTTATGTAACTGATGCTACATGTCTAGCGAATTTTTCGGCGTTTAAACCAAGCCCCAAAATGGGGCGGGAAGCCCGTAACGCAAGGGTTACACGGATGTCGATCAGTCTTGTAGTCCATTGCCCATAGTGGTGTCAGACATTGCCGCTTTCATACGCTCGAGTCGCCCAATCGACTTGCCCGGAATCTCCCGGTTTACGGCACAATTGCCGCTCTATCCGCGATTACACCGATGACCGTCCTGTTTTCCAGCCGAGTGACTTCCCGTGCAGACCACCCGTTTGACATTGATCTGCCATGCCAGAACAGTCGCACAAAAATTGGCGTGTTTTCCTACGAACGAACCTGTTGAAGAAACGGGGCTGGCGTCCTGCTCGCTGGCTTCGCGTTTCAACACAGCTTCACGGCTGATTTGCGGCCCGGAGCTGCGCACCCGCCAGACAGCGGAGTGGTTTGGCCATGAAGCACAAATCGATCAGGCCCTGCGTGATTGCGACTGGGGACGCTGGCAAGGTCAGTCGATCAAGGACTTGCAACGACACGAACCCGAGGCATTGCAAGCCTGGCTCGAGGATCCGCACGCCGCACCCCACGGCGGTGAGTCGGTGGCGCAACTGCGTGAACGGGTGGCGGCGTGGCTGGTTTCACTGCAAGCCACGCCGGGACACGTGGTGGCGGTCACCCATCCGTTCGTGATTCGTGCTGCATTGATGCAGGTCGTGCAGGGTGCGGCGTTTCACAGCATCGACGTCGAGCCGCTGGCGGCGGTCGATCTGCAGTTTACCGGGCGCTGGCGGCTACGCTTGTCCGGCATGAGCCTGGAAGGAGCAGAGCAATGAAGCGATTGCTGGTGATCGGCATCGGTGCCGGCAACCCGGACTACATCACGATGCAGGCGGTGAAGGCGCTGAATCAGGTGGACGTGTTTTTCCTGATGGACAAGGGCCAGAGCAAGGACAAGCTGATCGACCTGCGTCGCGAAATCTGTGAGCGCTACATCACCGATCGTACCTACCGTTTCGCCGAAGCCCACAGCCCGGAACGCGAGCGCGGCGATGTGGACTACAGCGCCAGCGTCGATGATCTGAACCGCGCCAAGCAGCAAACCTTCGAACGCCTGATCAATAACGAATTGTCTGACGGGCAGTGCGGCGGTTTTCTGGTGTGGGGCGATCCTGCGTTGTACGACAGCACGATTCGTATTCTGCAGGCGATTCTGGCCTCGGGGCGATGTGCGTTTGAATTCGAAGTCATTCCCGGCATCACCAGCGTTCAGGCTCTGGCGGCGCAGCACAAGGTGCCGTTGAACACCATCGGCCGCTCGATTGAAATCACCACCGGCCGACGCCTGGCGGCGGGGCAGGTGAGTGATACCGACAGTCTGGTGGTGATGCTCGACGCGGAAGATTCCTACCACCACGTGGCGGATCAGGAGACCGAGATTTACTGGGGCGCCTACCTCGGCACGGCGGATGAAATCCTCATCCATGGCAAGCTCGGCGAAGTTGCCGATGAGATAGAACGGGTGCGCAAGGCTGCCCGAGCCGAGCATGGCTGGATCATGGACACTTATCTTCTGCGCAAGCCTTGATCTCGCGACCAAAGCGTTCGCGATACACAGAGGGCGGCACTCCGACCACGCTGCGAAACGCCACACGAAAGCTTTCCACCGAGCGATAGCCACAACGCAGGGCGATCTGCTCGGTGTTCTGCGGTGTGCTTTCCAGTAATTCCCGGGCCCGGGCCAGTCGTTCATGTTGCAGCCAAGCCTTGGGTGACTGGCCGCTGGCTTCGGTAAATCTTCGCAGGAAGGTGCGTTCGCTCATCGCCGCTTCGCTGGCCAGATCGCGCACTTCCAGCGGTTCGTGCAGACGCTCGCGGGCCCACTGCATCACGCGCGACAGGTCGCTGCGCGGCGTTGGGCTGACCGGTGTCGGAATGAATTGCGCCTGGCCGCCGGTACGTTGCGGCGACATCACCAGCCGTCGCGCCACCGAGTTGGCGATCTGGGTGCCGAAGTCCCGCGCCACCAGGTGCAGGCAGGCGTCGATTCCGGCCGCGCTGCCGGCCGATGTAATCAATTGGCCGGAATCGACGTAAAGCACGTCCGGGTCGACATCGATGGCCGGGAATCGCTCGGCCAGCTCCGAGGTGTAGCGCCAGTGGGTGGTGGCGCCGTGCCCGTCGAGCAGGCCGCTGGCGGCCAGAACAAACACCCCGGAGCAGATCGACAGCAATCGGGCGCCGCGTGAATGTGCATCACGCAATGCGTCGAGCAGGACTTCCGGCACCGGCGCATTTCGGTCACGCCAGCCGGGAATGATGATGGTGCGCGCATCCGCCAACAATTCCAGGCCACCGTCCGCCAGCACCTGAATCCCGCCCATGGCGCGCATCGGCCCTTGATCCACGGCGGCGATGCAGTGCTCGTACCACGGGAAATCGAACTCCGGCCGGGCCAGGCCGAAGATCTCCACGGCGATGCCGAACTCGAAGGTGCAGAGGCCGTCGTAGGCCAGAATCGCGACCAATCCAGGTGAATCAGGCATTTGGCGGAAAATTCCCGGTAAGTGTCTTGTGCGCCACTGTAGCGGCAAGCGGCGGCTCGATAAAGTCTGTTCATCCCCACAGACAACGGAGTGATTCAACATGCCCAGCCTGGTTCGCGAAATTCCTGCAGCCCCTTCGGCCATTGCCCTGATGCATTTCAGCAACCGTCTGACCTTCGAAACCGATTGTTCCGACGTCCTCAGCAGCCAGGAAGCCGGCGAAGTCGACTTTGTGCTGGTGGACGTGCGCGGGCCGCTGGCCTTCGAGCGGGGTCACGTGCCAGGCGCGATCAATATTCCGGGGCGTTTGCTGACGGCGGAAGGGCTGGTGGACTACTCGAAAAACACACTTTTCGTGGTTTATTGCGCCGGCCCCCACTGCAATGGCGCCAACAAGGCTGCGGTGAAACTGGCGGCGCTGGGTTATCCGGTCAAGGAGATGATCGGCGGGGTGACTGGATGGCTGGATGAAGGATTTCAGTTGAGTGTCGCGACACCGCGTGTCGCCACAGCACCGATCGCCTGCGATTGCTGATAGCCGGAGGGTTGCCGCTTCGGCGGCAGTTTTGTCGGCTTTGTCCTACAACCCTTGCACCGCTCTGGCGCACACTTTTCCCACGTGATGGCACTCGCCGATTTTCTGTAAGTATTTGTCGCTCAAACACAATTTGCCCCGTGCGCGCCGCCATAGACTGCCGGCCACTTCGGTTTCTTTGCGCTACACAGCTCAAGGCCGAACCTGACAATCGAAAGCTGCCAATAAAAGCCTCCGCACACGGGAGTAATAAATGAAAAAGCTGGTTATGTTCGGTGCCCTGGCACTGTCGATGTTGTCCCTGACCGCCGTGGCCGAAGACGCCAAACCGATCCGTATCGGTATCGAAGCCGGTTACCCGCCATTCTCGATGAAAAACCCTGACGGCAAACTGGCCGGTTTCGACGTGGACATCGGCGATGCGCTGTGTGAGCAGATGAAAGTCAAATGCACCTGGGTCGAGCAAGAATTCGACGGCCTGATCCCGGCGCTGAAAGTGAAGAAGATCGACGCGATCCTGTCCTCGATGACCATCACTGACGACCGCAAGAAAAACGTCGATTTCACCATCAAGTACTACCACACCCCGGCGCGCTTCGTGATGAAGGCAGGCTCGGGCGTGAAAGACCCGCTGGTCGAGCTCAAAGGCAAGAAAGTCGGCGTTCTGCGCGCCAGTACCCACGACCGTTACGCGACCGAAGTGCTGGTGCCGGCCGGGATCGAGCTGGTGCGTTACGGCTCGCAGCAGGAAGCCAACCTGGACATGGTGTCCGGTCGTATCGACGCGATGCTGGCCGACTCGGTCAACCTGAGCGACGGCTTCCTGAAAACCGACGCCGGCAAAGGCTTCGAATTCGTCGGCCCGACCTACGAAGACGCCAAGTACTTCGGCGGCGGCGCCGGTATTGCCGTGCGTAAAGGCGATACCGAGCTGGCGGAGAAATTCAACACCGCCATCAACGAAATCCGCGCCAACGGCAAGTACAAGCAAGTGCAGGACAAGTACTTCGACTTTGACGTGTACGGCCATTAATACGCCGTAGAAAAAAGTGGCCCCGTTTGCGCGGTGGCCACTTTTTTTTCGCCCGTGATTTATCCTGTCAGCACATTTTCAATGCAGTCATTGCCCCGGCAACGACCACAGAATTCCCGGAGTTCCCCATGCAACGCATCGATCATCTTCTGCCCTGGAGCCACTTGGGCAGCGAACGTTCTCTGAGCGTGTTCCGTTACGGCGCCGGCCCGCGCAAGGTCTACATCCAGGCCAGCCTGCACGCCGATGAACTGCCGGGCATGCGCACCGCGTGGGAACTGAAAAAGCGCCTGGCCGAGCTGGAAAGCAACGGTCAGTTGCAAGGCGTGATCGAACTGGTGCCGGTGGCCAACCCGATCGGCCTCGATCAGCACCTGCAAGGCAGCCACATGGGGCGTTTCGAGCTGGGCAGCGGCAAGAACTTCAACCGCTCCTTCGTCGAGCTCAGCGCGCCGGTGGCCGAGCGCATCGGGAGTCAGTTGGGTGGTGATGCCCAAGCCAACATTGCGTTGATCCGCCAGACCATGGGCCAGGTCCTCGACGAACTGCCAGCCCCGGCCTCGCAACTGGAAGCGCTGCACCGCCTGTTGCTGCGCCACGCCTGCGAGGCCGACATCACCCTCGATCTGCATTGCGATTTCGACGCCGCGATTCATATTTACGCACTGCCGCAACACTGGCCGCAGTGGCAGTCCCTCGCCGCACGCCTGAAGGCTGGCGTGGCGCTGTTGTGTGAAGATTCCGGCGGCAGCTCGTTCGATGAGTCCTGCTCTTCGCCGTGGTTGCGCCTGGCCCGGGCCTTCCCGGACGCGGCGATTCCACCGGCCAACCTCGCCACCACCCTTGAGTTGGGCAGCATGGGCGACACCCGCGTCGATCAAGCTCAGGCCAATTGCGAGGCGATCCTCGGCTTCCTGGCCGAGCAGGGCTTCATCAGCGGCGATTGGCCGAAAGCGCCGGACGAATGCTGCGAAGGCATGCCGTTCGAAGGCACCGAATACCTGTTCGCACCGCATCATGGCGTGGTGAGTTTCCTGCGCAATGCCGGTGAATGGGTCGAGCGCGGCGATGCGCTATTCGAAGTGGTCGATCCGCTGAACGATCGCGTGACCACCGTGCGCGCCGGCACCAGCGGCGTGTTGTTCGCCATCGATCGCGGCCGCTACACCCAGCCGGGCATCTGGCAGGCGAAAGTGGCGGGGCGCGAGCCGATTCGAGTCGGCAAGCTGATCAACGACTGACACCCCATCCTCCGGATCACAGTGTTAGGCTCTGCCCCGAACCCTGCACTGTGTGAAGGAAGGCTTATGTTGAAGGTGTTTGCGCTGTTGACGCTGCTCGCGTCCACTGCCGTTCAGGCTCAGACCTCGTTGCAAAACGATCTGCCGCTCAACTACCTGGCCCAGGTGCACCCGGACGCCGAACAGCGTCCGCTGGTGATTTTCCTGCATGGCTATGGCAGCAACGAAGCAGACTTGATCGGTATGAAATTTCAGCTGCCCAAGCAGTACAACTACCTGTCGGTGCAGGCACCGATGGCGTTGGGGGAAGGGCGTTTCCAGTGGTTTCGCAAGAAAGGCGAAGGTGCCTACAACGGCGAGACCGACGATCTGAAGGCCAGCAGCCAGAAACTGCGGGCCTTTATTGTCGCTGCGGCGCAGAAATATCACGCGCAACCGGAGAAGGTGTACCTGATCGGTTTCAGCCAGGGCGCGATGATGACCTACGAGGTCGGGCTGCGGCAGCCAGCGGCGGTGGGTGGCATTGCCGCGTTGAGCGGGCGGGTGTTGCCGGTGCTCAAGAGCGAGCTGAAGTCAGAGCAACAGCATCCGCCGCTGGAAATCTTCATCGGCCACGGCACCGCGGATGACCGAGTGCCGTACAGCGGTGGCACCGAGGCCGATGCGTTGTTGCAGAAGCTGTCGTACAAACCGCAATTTCATGCCTATCCCGGCGTCGGCCACAGCATCAGCGCGGCCGAACTTCGGGACTTGAACGACTGGTTGCAGCAACTCAATCCTTGAAAATCACTTTTCCTTGAGGATGGTTTTCACCAATGCCTCGTGACCGCTCTTGTCGCTGGCCCGGGAAATCACCTGGACCAGCGCCATGCGCGTGCCGGAACCGGCCAGCAACGTGGTGTTGAGAGTCTGGCCGCCGCCCTGGGTGGCGGTGCTGTCGACCTGACGCAGACCGAGACCATTGCCTTTCTGGGTCAGGCTCTTTTCGCTGAGTTTGTTGAAGTCCGGCAGGGCTTTGCGCTGGGCGTCGATGAAATCGGAGACGGTGCCGTCGAGGAACGCACTGTCGTTGTCCTTGACGTTGTTGCCTTCGGGAATCTGGTTTTCGGCGACGATGACCACAGTCTTGGTGGCATCGTTGCTGTACATGGTGCCCTTGGCACCGGTCGGCCCGGCCGGCAGCGGGTCGCCGACAAAGCCCTTGGGCAGGACAAAACTGAATTTGCCGTCGAGCATCGAGACCTTCTCGGTGACAGCCTTCTCTTTGGCCTTGGCTGCCTGAGCATTGATGGCGCCGAAACCGGCCACCGCCGCCAACAACAGGACGACGGCTTTCTTGCTAAGCAATGACATTCGAATCTCCGAGGGATGGTCGCGCTTGGGCGGCGATCATCCCACGGAGCACACCCGGCACTCCAGAGCGGTTTGTCCGGGCGGGCTCAGTTCGGCGACGGTGCCGGCGCGGGTTTGGCCAGCAACTGCCGGGTGACGCCCAGCATCGCCACCGAAACGGCCACGGCCACCACGAAGCCACCGAAACCCAGATTGGGAACCGTCAGCGCCAGCACCAGACAAAACGCCGAAAACGAATACATCCCCGTCGCTGTCGCCCGCAACAACGCAGCGGTGAACGCCGGACCACGGGTTTGTTGGGAAAACACCGCCATCACGCTGCCCAGAACCGGGAATACCGCGAGCAGACCGCTCCAGCGTTCGCCGACGGTGCTGGCCAGCATCGTCACCACCAGCGTCAACGCGGCCCCGGCGATCATCCGCCAGACCAGTTTGTCCGACTTCGGCGCCGAGCCACCGACCACCGGTTGCACCTTGGGGAACAGGTATGGCGCGGCGAGAAGGGCAGTTGCAGCGGCGGCAATCGAGAAGGGCAGAGAGGCCGGTATCAGCGACAGGATCAACGCCAGCACGGCCCAGACCGATAACGAAACCACCAATGCCAGCGGCCAGTTCGCCCGCTGCGCCACCTGCGCATAAGTGACGCAAAACGCGATCATCGCAAACATGGCCGACAGCGCCGCGACCGCCGATTGCGCGGCAAACGCCGGCCCTTGCTCGATGGCGAGGAAAAACAGAATCGGCCCGACCACCACCGGCAATCCCGACAGCCAACCGGCAACGCTGGGGCCCCAACGCTTCCCGGCCAGGGAAATCAGCAGCAAAAAACCGGGAATCAGCAGCAGTTTGAGGATCAGCACGCAGGTGTCTCCGTGGGGTTGAATGAGGGCCACGTTAGCATTGTCGTGAACGGATTGCTGCACTTGTATGCAAAAGATGTATACAAAATGCCGAGCGCGATAGCGGGCTATGCTCTGAGTATCAGGGTTTACCGGAGTCGATGCCGCGATGAGCAGTACACCGAAGGTGTTGCGTGGATGCTGCGGGATCGGCTTGTGGGCCTTGTTGCTGACCCCCACCTGGGCCAGTTGGCAGGACGCGGTGCCCGGCGCACAGATCATCGGCACCGGCGATTTCAGCGTGTTCGGTTTCGACGTCTACAACGCCCGGTTGTGGAGCGCGGCGCGACCGCTGGCCGACGGACAGCCCTTTGCCCTTGAGCTGATCTACCGTCGCTCCATTTCCCGCGATGACCTGGTGAAGGCCAGCGTCGATGAGATCAGGCGTCTGGCCGGTGCTTCCCTCAGCCCGGTGCAACTGGCCGTGTGGCAAACCCAGATGCAGCAATCGTTCGTCGACGTCCAGGCCGGCACACGGATCACCGGGGTATATCTGCCGGGGCAGGGCGCACGGTTCTTTGTCGGCCAACAGTTGCAGCATGAAATCGATGATCCGCAGTTTGCCCGGGCGTTTTTCGACATCTGGCTCGACCCGCGCACGCGCAGTCCCGAGCTGCGCCAGCAATTGCTCGGCAACGCCAAACCCTGAGCGCAGCACATCTGCGCTTGGGCACATCGACTGAAACGTCTAAGCTGCGTCTTTCGACTTGTTTCTGGATGTGTGCGTGAAATTCAGCTTGCCCAAAATCGCCACGGCGCCGTTCTGCCCGCCGGAGGTGGCCGGCAGTGTCCCGGTCGATCCCAACGCCTCGTTCTTCAAACGCGTGCTGCGCTTTGCCGGCCCCGGTTTGCTGGTGTCGATCGGCTACATGGATCCGGGCAACTGGGCCACCGCCATCGAGGCCGGTTCGCGCTTCGGCTACAGCCTGTTGTTCGTGGTGTTGCTGGCGAGTCTGGCGGGCATGGTCGTGCAATGCCTGTGCTCGCGATTGGGCATCGCCACCGGACGCGATCTGGCGCAGTTGTCCCGCGAACGCTACAGCACTCCGACGGCGCGGCTGCAATGGGTGCTGGCGGAAATCTCGATCATTGCCACTGACCTGGCTGAAGTGCTCGGCTGTGCGCTGGCGTTTCACCTGTTGCTGGGCTGTTCGCTGACGTTCGGCATCGCCCTGACCGCATTCGATACGTTGCTGGTGCTGGCCCTGCAAAACCGTGGTTTCCGCCGGCTCGAGGCGATCATGCTGGTGCTGGTAGGCACCATCGGCGCGTGTTTCTTCGTCGAGCTGTTGCTGATCAAACCGTACTGGCCGGACGTCGCCCAAGGCTTCAAACCGTCGCTGTCGGCGATCAGCGATGCCGCGCCGTTGTATCTGGCCATTGGCATCCTCGGGGCCACGGTGATGCCGCACAATCTTTACCTGCACACTTCGATCGTACAGACGCGACTGATCGGCAAGGATCTGGCCAGCAAGCAAGACGCGGTGAAACTGGCGCGCATCGACACCATTGGTTCGCTGGCGCTGGCGTTGCTGGTCAACGCGGCGATCCTGATTCTCGCGGCGGCAGCCTTTCATCAGTCCGGACACACCGACGTGGTCGACATCCAGGACGCCTATCACTTGCTCGACCCACTGGTGGGCGGCGCGCTGGCCAGCGTGCTGTTCGGCGTGGCGCTGCTGGCGTCGGGGCAGAGTTCGACCTTCACCGGCACCATCGCCGGGCAAGTGATCATGGAAGGCTATCTGAACCTGCGAATCCCTTGCTGGCAGCGGCGCCTGATCACCCGCGGGCTGGCGCTGATCCCGGCATTCATCGGCGTGTGGCTGATGGGCGACGGCGCGGTGGGCAAGTTGCTGGTGCTGAGCCAGGTGGTGTTGAGCCTGCAACTGCCGTTTGCGCTGTATCCGCTGATTCGCATGACCAACGACAAGCAACTGATGGGACCGTTTGTGAATCGGTTGCCAACCAAGGTTCTCGCGTGGGGATTGTTTGTGGTGATCAGCGGCGCGAATGCGTGGCTGATTCTGCAGCTAGCGGCCTAACGGCCAAACGCCTCGACCACAAAATCAATGAACACCCGGGTCTTGGCCGGCAGCAAGGTTCTGCTCGGGTAGTACAGCGAAATCGCCCCGGCATCGCATTGCCAGTCGGGCAGCAGCCGCACCAGTTCACCGCGTTCGATCTGCGCGCTGACATCGGGCAGCACCAGCATCGTCACGCCCAAGCCCAGCAGCGCAGCCTTGCGCATGGCCATCGGGTCATTCAGGACGATGTTCGGGTTGAGCAGGGCGCTGGCCTGTTCGCCGGCTTCGTTGTGCATCTGCCATTGGCGTAGGCGTCCGGTGCGCAGGCCGCGCATGACGATGCCGTGGTGATCGGCGAGATCAGCCGGATGTCGCGGCAGTGTGCGGCCGGCCAGATACGCCGGCGACGCCACCGCCAGCACTTCGGCGGACGACAATGGCCGGGCGACCACGCCGGGCGTCAGTTCGAAGCCGCCACCAATCGCCACGTCGTAGCCCTCGGCGATCAGATCCACCTGACGATTTTCGAAGTGCCATTCCGGGCGAATCAGCGGATAACGCGCCAGAAACTCTGGCAGCAGCGGCAGCATGTGATCGATGCCGAATGTCGGCGGCAGGCTGATCTTGAGCACACCCGCCGGCTCGCTGCGCTCGGTCGCTACCGTTGCAATCGCTGCCTGCAAGGCGTCGAGGTTGCCGCCGATGCTCGCCAGAAAACCTTCACCGGCCTCAGTCAGCGACAGCTTGCGGGTCGAGCGCTGAAACAGCCGCACGCCGAGGTTGCGCTCAAGGATCGCCACGTTGCGACTGACCGCCGCCGGCGTCAGCGCCAGCAACCGCGCAGCAGCAGAGAAGCTGCCGGTCTCGGCGCTGCGGACGAAGGATTCAAGATTGGCGAGGGTTTCCATGGTTTCGACCTGATAGCGATGCTTGAAGATCATTCAAGGCATTGCCGGCTAATCAAGTGGGAATGGCAAGCGCAAGATTCGTTTCGAGTCTTACCCCACTTTGAGGAGAACACCATGAGCACTATCGGAATCATCGGCGCTGGCGCCATCGGTTCAGCGTTTGCCAAAGCCTTGTCGCGTCAGGGCATCCCGTTGGTCATCGCCAACAGTCGCGGGCCGGAGACCCTGGCTGAACTGGTCGCAGAACTCGGCCCGACTGCCCGTGCCGTTACCCGTGAAGAAGCGGCGGCCCAGGACATTGTGCTGGTCGCGGTGAACTGGTCGAAACTGCCGACGGCACTGGCCGGGCTGCCGGACTTCGGCGGGCGGATCGTCATCGACGCCAACAACTCGATTGAAGCGCCATCGTTCAAACCGGTGGACTTGCAGGGTCGACCTTCCAGCGAAGTGTTCGCCGAGTGGGTGCCGGGCGCGCGGGTGGTCAAGGCGTTCAACCATTTGCTGGCGCGATTGCTGGAAGCGGATCCGGCGTCGGAGGGTGGCAAGCGCGTGTTGTTCCTGTCCGGGGATGATCCGCAGGCCAAGGCTGAAGTGGGTGCGCTGATCGATCAGCTCGGCTTCTTCGGTATCGATCTGGGTGAGTTGAGCGTGGGTGCACGACTGGTGCAGTTCCCGGGCGGGCCGTTGCCGGTGCTGAATCTGGTGAAATTTGGCTGACGGCCGGGCAAAAAAATACCCGGTGCGACGTGAGTCGTACCGGGTTTGTTGCCAACGGGCCATGGATGTCGTGGATCCACTGCCCGCTGTTGAACCTCTTTGCGCTTACGCGCGTTCCAGCGCCAGGGCCACGCCTTGGCCGCCGCCGATGCACAGGGTCGCGAGACCCTTTTTCGCATCACGCTTGATCATTTCGTGCAGCAACGTAACCAGCACACGGCAGCCCGACGCACCGATCGGATGACCGAGGGCGATGGCGCCGCCGTTGACGTTGACCTTGTCCAGATCCCATTGCAGATCCTTGGCCACCGCCAGCGATTGCGCAGCGAAGGCTTCGTTGGCTTCGATCAGGTCGAGTTGGCCGATGTTCCAGCCGGCCTTGTCCAGGCAACGACGAGTGGCTGACACCGGGCCGATGCCCATGATCGCCGGGTCGACGCCCGCGTTGGCGTAAGCGGCGATTTTCGCCAGCACCGGCAGGCCCAGGGCCTTGGCTTTTTCGGCGCTCATCAGAATGACCGCAGCTGCGCCGTCGTTCAGCGACGAAGCGTTGCCGGCGGTGACGCTGCCGTCCTTTTTGAAAGCCGGGCGCAGTTTGGCCAGGGAGTCGGCGGTGGTGTCGCCGCGTGGCTGCTCGTCAACCTTGAACGCCACCGGATCGCCTTTGCGCTGCGGGATCAGGATCGGGGTGATTTCATCGACAAACCGGCCGGCCTCGATGGCGGCGGCGGCTTTCTGTTGCGACGCGGCAGCGAAGGCGTCCTGCTGCTCGCGGCTGATCTCGTACTTCTCGACCAGGTTCTCGGCGGTGATGCCCATGTGGTAATCGTTGAACGCATCCCACAGGCCATCGCTGATCATGGTGTCGACGATTTGCGCGTGACCCATGCGCAGACCGGTGCGCGCGCCCGGCATCACATAGTTGGCCAGGCTCATGTTTTCCTGGCCGCCGGCGATGATCACGTCAGCGTCGCCGCAACGGATCGCCTGGGCGCCGAGGTGCAGGGCCTTGAGACCCGAGCCGCAGACCTTGTTCAGGGTCATGGCCGGTACGGCGTGGGGCAGGCCGGCCTTGATCGCCGACTGGCGCGCCGGGTTCTGGCCGGCGCCGGCGGTCAGCACTTGGCCCATGATCACTTCATCGACCTGAGCACCGTCCAGACCGGTCTGCTCAAGCAACTGGCGGATGACCGCTGCGCCCAGATCCACGGCGGAGACGGTGGCCAGCGATCCCTGGAAACTGCCGATCGCGGTACGCGTGGCGGCAACAATGACGACGTCTTGCATTTTCGAATTCCTCACTCGGCAGCGAACTGCATTTCCGGTACGTGATCCGGGACGATCAGTTTACCAGCGGTTTTGGCGACGATTTCCTCGACGCTGACGCCAGGTGCGCGTTCCTTGAGGACAAAAGCGCCATTTTCGATTTCCAGGTAGGCGAGGTCGGTCAGGACGCGCTTGATGCAACCGGCGCCGGTCAGCGGCAGGCTGCACTGGCTCAGCAACTTGGACTCACCGTCCTTGGAGGCGTGGGTCATGATGACGATGATGTTGTCGGCGCCGGCTACGAGGTCCATCGCGCCGCCCATGCCCTTGACCAGTTTGCCGGGGATCATCCACGAGGCGATGTTGCCTTGCACGTCGACTTCGAAGGCGCCGAGCACGGTCAGGTCGACATGACCGCCACGGATCATTGCGAAGGATTCGGCAGAGCTGAAGATCGAAGCGCCGATGCGCGCGGTCACGGTCTGCTTGCCGGCGTTGATCATGTCGGCGTCGATGGTGTCTTCAGTCGGAAAAGGGCCCATGCCGAGCAGGCCGTTTTCCGATTGCAGCATGACTTCCATGCCTTCGGGGATGTAGTTGGCGACCAGGGTCGGAATGCCGATGCCGAGGTTCACGTAGTAGCCGTCCTGCATTTCGCGGGCGACGCGTTGAGCCATTTGTTCGCGGGTAAGTGCCATGTTCTTGTTCTCCGTCAGCCTGGATTATTTGCGGATGGTGCGTTGTTCGATGCGTTTTTCGAACGTGCCGCAAATGACCCGGTCGACGTAGATGCCGGGCGTGTGGATGTGTGCCGGATCCAGTTCGCCGGGTTCGACGATTTCTTCGACTTCGACCACGGTGATCTTGCCGGCGGTGGCGGCCAGCGGGTTGAAGTTCTGGGCGGTGTGGCGGTAGATGACGTTGCCGAAGTGGTCGGCTTTCCAGCCTTTGACGATGGCGAAGTCGCCGGTGATGGACTCTTCCATCAGGTACTTGCGACCGTGGAATTCACGCACTTCCTTGCCTTCGGCGACCGGAGTGCCAACGCCCGTGGCGGTAAAGAAGGCCGGGATGCCGGCGCCGCCTGCGCGCATTTTTTCGGCGAGAGTGCCTTGCGGAGTCAGGACGACTTCGATGTCGCCTTTGAGCAGTTGCTCTTCGAACAGTTTGTTTTCGCCGACGTAGGAGGCGACCACCTTGCTGATCTGGCGGTCGGTCAGCAGCACGCCGAGGCCGAAGCCATCCACGCCGCAGTTGTTGGAGACGACGGTGAGGTCGCGGGTGCCCTTGCGCTTGATCTCGGCGATCAGGTTTTCCGGAATGCCGCACAGGCCGAAGCCGCCGGCGATCACGGTCATGCCGTCTTCAAGACCTGCCATGGCTTCCTCGTAGGAATACACGCGCTTGTCGAAACCTGCCATATGCACCTCTTTTATTGTTTGTCGGGCGGCTGGCTAGCCGAATGACTGGAGTGTCGCGCTGAAGGATATATTTGTTAAGTTGATTTTTAAGGTTGATTAATTGATAAAGCTCAACAATTGGCTTCGTTGATCGTTCCCATGCTCCGCGTGGGAATGCCTCCGGGGACGCTCCGCGTCCCAGTGACGCGGAGCGTCACGGGCTGCGTTCCCACGCAGAGCGTGGGAACGATCAATGAGGTGTTCAGCCTAGTCCCTTGAGTGAATCGTTCATGACCATCAAACAGATCCGCGCTTTTCTCGCCGTGGCCCAGAGCCTGAGCTTTGCCGTGGCCTGCGAGCGCCTGCACCTTTCTCAATCGGCGTTGAGCCTGACCATCAAGGCGCTGGAAGAAGGTCTGGGCGGGCGTCTGTTCAGCCGCAACACGCGCAACGTGGCGTTGACCCCGGAGGGCGAATCGCTGCTGCCGCTGGCCCGGCGCCTGATCGCCGACTGGGACAACGCCGAAGACGAAATACGCCAGCGCTTCAGCCTTCAGCGCGGGCGGGTGACGCTGGCGGCGATGCCATCGTTTGCCGGCAACCTGCTGCCGCCGATCCTCAAGACCTTCCGCGCGCGTTATCCGAACGTCAACGTCACGGTCAATGACGTGATCAATGAGCAAGTGCTGGAGATGGTCCGCGATCGCCAGGTCGAACTCGGCGTGGCCTTCGAGCCGATGCAAAACACCTCGCTGACCTTCACGCCTCTTTATAAGGATCGCTTCGTTGCGGTGGTGCCGCAGGATTCGCCGCTGGCCGCCCGTAGCGACATTGATTGGCAGACCTTGCTGCAGGAACCGTTCATCACCCTGCAACGACCGTCCACGGTGCGGGTGATGCTGGAGGAACACTTGCAGGCCCGAGGGATGAAACTGCCGGTGGAGTTTGAAAGCCATCAGCTGGCGACGGTCGGGCGGATGGTGGCGAGCGGGTTGGGCGTCAGTGCGGTGCCGGCGTTGTGTGCCGGGCAGATGCGCGAATTGGGTGCGCGGTGTCTGACATTGCACGAGCCGGTGGTGGAGCGGGCGATTGGCGTGCTGACGGATCCGGGGAATGAATTGTCGGCGGCGGCGCAGGCGTTGTTCGACATCCTTAAGGCTGAGCATTGAGGCTTTGTGCCAGTAGCGGCAATAGCTGTTCGCACGACCCCTCAATCTTCAAATCCAGCATCTCATCCGCCCGCGTCTTCCCCAGATTGATCGCAATCAGCGGCTTGCCCCGATCCGCAATCACCCGGCACAGGCGAAACGCCGAATACGCCATCAACGACGAACCGACCACCAGCATCCCGGCGGCATTTTCCGCCAGCGCCATGGCCCGCGCCGCTGTCGGCTGCGCGACGTTCTCACCAAAAAACACCACGTCCGGTTTCATCCGCTCGCCTGCGCAATACGGGCAGTGCGGCACCTGGAAGCGCGCCTCGAAAGCCGGGTCGAGCAGGGTGTCGCCGTCCGGTGCCTGCACGGCATCGACGCCGGCCAGATACGGGTTCTGCGTTTCCATCAAGTGCTGAATCGAATCCCGCTCGCTGCGCTGACCGCAATCCAGGCACAGCACCCGGTGCAGGCTGCCGTGCAGTTCGATGACGTCGTGACTGCCGGCCTGATCGTGCAGGGTGTCGACATTCTGGGTAATCAAACCGCCGATCCGCCCTTGGCTTTGCAGACTGGCCAACGCCTCATGGGCCGCGTTCGGCCGTGCCTGGCGCACGCGCGGCCAGCCGAGCATGGCCCGGGCCCAATAGCGGCGGCGCGATTCCGGGGCGGCGAGGAATTCCTGGTACATCATCGGCTGCCGGCCACGGCGTACGCCGTCGGTGTCGCGGTAGTCCGGAATGCCTGACGGCGTGCTGATGCCGGCACCGGTGAGGACGAGAAACGCGCCTTGATCGAGGAATCTTTCGACTTCATTCAGGTGGTCTTGATGGGACATCAGTCAACTCCAGAGCGCTCTCCAGCCATGCGGCGGATGATATTGCATCGTTAAGTTTGCCGGTGTCCGGCCGATAAGCGAGCACGCAGGTTTTGCAGGCCGACCAAAGGTTTGCATGGATGCAACTCTCTCTCCTTAATCATGGAAGGTCCAGTGACTTTTAATGCCTTTTCAATCGGTGGACGGACGCTTGGAGCCTTGATCCTGTTGGGGGCACTCAGTGGCTGCAGCGGTTTTTTCTCAGGTTCTCGCAATGTCCCGATCAGCCAGTCGTCCATGGAGGACTTGACCAACGTCCTGGCAACCAAAGGATTTCTGGAAAAGATACCGAGGGTCAATGACAAACAGCCCGGTACGATCGTCTTTGTCATGAGTTTCGACGGAACCAACAACGACCGCGAACAAGTCCCTGATGGCGAAACTCAAACTGTTGTTGCCCAATTGTTTGACAGGATTGAGGGCAACCTGGCCGACAAACCGGTTCAGTACCCGGGCTCGGCGATCCGCAAAGCCTATATTCGCGGTCCGGGTTGCGCCGACAGCTGGCTGTGCGCCCTGGATGCAGCCTTCGCATTCAGCTCTCGAAGTGTTGCAGCCGACGCATTCTCCCAACTCAAGCAATTCATTGCGCAGAATCCATCGGCGACTCAGGTCAAGGTCGTGGTCATCGGTTTCAGTCGGGGTGCCGCTACCGCCAAGCACTTCTTGAATGAGGTTTACGAAGCGTCTGTGGAGCATGTGTTAGGCACTGACGCGCCTGTTTGGTCGTCGGCAATCCTCATTGATACCGTGGCAACCGGCCAGGGCGATGTGCTGAACCTTGCGTTTCCACCCAACCTTGAATTCGGCCTTCACCTGGTGGCAAAGAATGAAACGCGAACCCTGTTTCATCCAATTATCGACGACGATTCCGAGTATGAGGGGTATGCCGCCGGATACATGTCCAGAGAGCTGGGCAAACGGATCTTCACGGTTCGTCTGCCAGGCGCTCATTCCGACCTGGGCGATTCCTACGATTCCGGTTCGGGGCCGCAGGTTACCAAAATAGCCACCAACATCATCGAAGTCATGGGACTCAAGACCCCATGTCTGAATAACTGCACTGACGATCTGTCTGATCTCAATGCAGTCATGAAGAAGCAGTGGGCCAGCGGGCGTTTCGGCGGGGCGAGTGCCATGCGGTTGGTCAGCGATGGTTTGCACGACTCACGAGGCAAACTCGACCACCTGTTAGGGGCACCTTCGCCTTATTCCAAAGGATTCAAGCGCGAAGATGATGCGATTGTCCGCATGGCTCCAATGGAAAAAGAGCAGGCATTGCCGCTGTTTTTACGGATAAGAGCCTTGACCAGCAGCCCCTTGTTCGACACAAGCGTCATGAATGAGTTTTCCATGCGAGACAATCTGGTTTTCAGACGCAAAGCCGGAGAAACCACATGGAGGCAGGACCCTGTGCCTGACGCATATAAAGCCGATGTCGGCACCTCCCGCCGGGTACCTGCGTTAATCTTCAAACGCGGCAAAATCGTGATACCTGAAGTTGTCCTGCAGGCCATTGCAAGCGAGCCGGGGGATGTCGTGCTGGAAACGGTGGCGTTTGAGGGTGAATACCATTGGTTCGTCAATGGTTACATTCCAGGCGACAAATGACGGGAGCAAGTGTTTACCCGGTCACGTCCTGTTGACCGGGTAACGTGGGGCGGTTATTTACGCGCCTCCAGAATCAGGTTGAACGGCGTCTGCGTCGCCCGCCGGAAGTGTTTGAAGCCCGCTTCGGTAAACACTTTGCGCAAGCGCGACTCGCCCGCCTGCGCACCGAGACCGAGTCCCACTTCCTGGGACAGCGAGTTTGGCGTGCAGATGAACGTTGACGCGGCATAGAACAAGCGCCCGACCGGCGTGATGTTTTCGTCCAGGGTGTCGTTGGCGAACGGCTCGACCAGCAGCACCGTGCCGTCGTCTTTCAGGGATTCAAAGGCATGTTTGGCAGCGCCGACCGGATCGCCCATATCGTGCAGGCAGTCGAAATAGCAGATCAGGTCATAGTCATCGCCGGGATAGCTTTTCGCCGTGCCCTGGAAGAACCGCGCGCGACTGCTGACGCCGCCTTCTTCGGCCCTTTGGGTGGCAACGGTGATCGAAGGCGCGTGATAGTCGAAGCCGACGAACCGCGAGTTGGGATAGGCCTGAGCCATGATCACCGTGGACGCACCGTGACCGCAGCCGATGTCGGCGACCTTGGCGCCTTCCTCAAGTTTGGCCACCACGCCGTCCAGCGCCGGCAGCCACTCGGCGATCAAATGCCCCTTGTAACCTGGACGAAAGAACCGCTCGGTACCGGTGAACATGCACGGATGGTGATCGCCCCAGGGCAGGGCGCCGTTGCCGCGCATGGCTTTGACCAGTTTGTCCTTGTCATGGAAAAACGACGCCACTACGCCGAGGCCGCCGGCCACGTACACCGGCGAATCTTCCTTGGCCAGCGCCAGCGCCTGTTCTTCCGGCAGGCGGAATTTGCCTTCGTGGTGTTCCATGTAGCCGGACGCCGCGTGGGCGCTCAGCCATTCGCGCACCAGGCGCGGATTGCAGGTGGTTTTTGCAGCGAGGGTTTCGGGGCTGACCGGCTGGCTGTCGGCCATTGCCCGATACAGGCCGAGTTCTTCGCCGACAATGACATTGGCCAGCATCGCCGCGCCGCCCATGTCGTTGACCAGTTTGCCCATGAATTCGTTGAGTCTGGCCTCGTCCATTTCATGTGCTCCTTTGACAGGATCACAGTCCGGTGGCGTTGGGGGTCGAGGCATTCACCACCGGGCGGTGGTCGTGGAAACGGGCAGGGCGACACTGCTGTCCTGCGTCCCCCTCGACTGGGTACTGATTGAGTCTAGCCGCTGTTGGCGCCGGTGGGAGCGGGCTGTGTGGATTTCGGGGCTCGTATCGCCATGGTGCGTTCTCCCACTCCAGCGTGGGCTCCCGATTTTTTCGCCGACGGTTCCTGTCTTATGCGAAACGATCCGACTAAGGGCGATCTCGCCAAGAGGCCAAGACAAAGCGCTGGCCCATGTCCGCCTGGAGCAAATGATGGGCGAAAAAAAACCGCCTTGCGGGGCGGTTTTTTAGCAAGCCTCAGATTGCGGCTGAGGCTTAGTGCGTCTCACCGGAAGCACTGGCGTGGAAGTCATGCTATTGAGCTTTTTCTGTCCTTGCAATGCAATTTTTACCCACCATGAGCAGGTAAGTTTGAGATCTTGGGCAGTGTTTTCAGTACCTGATGTCGCAGCTGGTTCTCGTGCGAAGGTAGGGCATTTCGTCTGCATCTGTAGGTGTCATCCGTAAGCTCTGGATATACAGGGTTGTGTGTGCAGTTTTTGAGTTGGTTTAAACCGATGAACTCGCCGTTCAGGAGAAGGCAGTGGTTCTGTATCCCATTGTGTACAGGCTCACCTCCGATACAAATCCCGCCACTTCCCGCGCATTACCCACACAGCTGCGATACACCCGCCAGTTTAACTGAGCCTGTCAGTCGCCACGCCCGGCGGCTCCTCAGCAGAGACCTTGCCCATGCAGATTCCCCACCCCACCTTGCAGGCCAGTGTCGGGCTCGGCCTGCGTCGCGGCCTGATGAAAGACCTGCAGGCCGCACGTACTGGCGATTTCGACTTTCTTGAAGTCGCCCCCGAAAACTGGATCGGCGTCGGCGGTGCCCACGGCGCTGCGCTGCGCGACCTGGCCGAGCGGTATCCGTTGTCCTGTCACGGGTTGTCGTTGTCGCTCGGTGGCTCGGCGCCGCTGGATGTCGGTTTCCTCCGGGAAGTGCGGACCTTTCTCGATCATCACAAAGTGCCTCTGTACAGCGAGCACCTGAGTTATTGCAGCGATGACGGTCACCTCTATGACCTGCTGCCGTTGCCGTTCACCGAAGAAGCGGTGCACCACGTCGCCGCACGGATCCGCCAGGCACAGGACATTCTCGGCCGGCGGCTGGCGGTGGAAAACGTTTCCTACTACGCCGCGCCCCGGCAGGACATGGACGAAGTGACCTTCACCAACGCCGTGCTGCGCGAGGCCGATTGCGACTTGCTGCTGGACGTGAACAACGTCTACGTCAACTCGATCAACCACGGTTTCGATCCGCAGACATTTCTGGCTGCCATCGAGCCGGGCCGGGTGGTCGGGATGCACGTGGCCGGGCATTTCGACGAGTCCGACACGTTGAAGATCGACACCCATGGTGCCTCGGTCAAACCAGTTGTCTGGTCGTTGTTGGCCGACGCCTATGCGCGATTCGGCGCGCAGCCGACCTTGCTGGAGCGGGATTTCAATTTCCCGGCGTTTTCTGAACTGGTGGCCGAGTTGCAAACCATCCGCCGCCTGCAAGCCGAAGGGGGCTCGCGTGGATAATCTTCTGCTGCAACAACAGGCCCTGACCCGCTATTTGCGCGATCCAGAACACGAAGCGCCGCCAGCCGACATGAACGCGGCGCGGGTCAATGTCTATCGCGATCTGGTGTTCAACAACGTCTCGCAACTGCTGGGCGGTACGTTTCCGGTGCTGATCCGGATCATCGGCCAGGAACGCTGGCGCACGTTGATCCGCGGTTTCCTGCGGGACTACCGCGCGCAGACGCCGAAATTCGGCGAGATCGCCGAGGAGTTCGTCGGTTACCTCGCCTCGGAGCCGGCCGTATTGAACGACGGAAAATGGCCGGCGTTTCTCGTCGAACTGGCGCATTACGAATGGGTGGAAATGGTGTTGCAGCAGTCCGACGCCGAGCCTTTGCCTGCGAGCGATCCGGCGCAGTTGCTGGAGAAGCCGTTGCAGGTTTCGGCACTGGCCTGGCCATTAGCGTACACCTGGCCGGTGCAGATGCTCGGGCCGGATCATCAACCGGCCACACCGCCAGCTCAGCCGACGCTTTTGCTGGTTCGGCGAACGGTGGACTGGAGCGTGAAGTTTTCCGAGCTGAGTCTGCTGGCGTGGCGGTTGTTGCAGCGGATCGAGGAGTTCCCGTTGCTGAGCGGTCGCGAGCAACTGCAAGGGCTGGCGTTGGAGGCGGGGTTGCCGGCAACGGTGTCGTTCATGGACAGCGGCCTGGCGCTGTTGCAGCAACTGCATGAGGACGGGGTGATCGGCATTGTCTGAGTCAGTCGTGAGGTTGCAGCCAGCGTGGCGGATCGGGATGAAGGCGATAGAAACAACGAAGTTGTGCCATGTCCTTCTCGAACCAGTCGCCCAGCCATTGTTTGTATTGCCGCTGAGCTGACGTTTGCACAGAGGGTTGCCCGAGGCAGTCGTACACCGCCTGTGCGGCTTGCATTCCGGTCATCAAGGCCTTGATCACACCATGCGAAGACGCCGGATCGAGCTGGCTGGCCGCGTCGCCGACCATGAAGTAACCAACACCGGCTGCTGCCGTGCTGATGCGCCACGTCACATCGGCGCCGTGCATGGCGCCCTGCGTGGGCAAGTGTTGCAGCGGTTCGGGAACGGCCGGGCAGCGCAGATCTGGCGCGTCGAATGCCAGATGCGTCCAGTGCGTCAATTGCGCCTGCACTTTTGCGATCCACGTCCACCCCTCGGGGCCCGCCGATAAGTGCGGTGCATGCTGATAACCGGGTGGACAACCCCGGACATAACCGTACCGGGCAATCAGACGTGGTGAACAGCGGCGAATGGTCAACCCCAGCTGTCGATGCAACCAGGCGGAGGCGCCGCTGGCATCGATCACATAGTCGGCGTGCAACGGGCCTGAATCGGTTCGCACGCCGGTCACGCGATTCTTTTCGTTGAGGACTGCGAGTGCGTGACAGGGCTGACGCACTATCACTCCCAGCGCTGCGGCGTGCTGCAATAACGTCGTGTCCAGCGTTTCACGGGGAATCTGAAAGCCCTGCCATGGACCCTTGTCGTCACTACCGAAACCGATGAAACGCAACGGCTCGTTCCATTCCACCCAGTACCCGTCGAAACGCAACGCACTTTGCGCGCACAGTTTTCCGGCGACGCCCAGTTGCTGCAGTACAGGTTCGACGCCTGGATGCAGGCTTTCACCGGGGCGAAAACGCGGGAAGTCATGACGCTCGATCAAGGCCACTCGCAGGCCACGCTGTGCGCAGCTGATCGCCGCAGCAGACCCTGCCGGACCGCCGCCGATCACCACGACATCAAAGGGCTTCAAGGGCGAGTTGCCACGCAGCATTTTCGTGTTTGACCAGTATCGTTTCGGCGCTGACGAACAGTCGAACTTGTTGCGTGACCTGCACATCCCTCCATCTGAAGTCTTCGGCAGGGATGCTTTCGGTTCCTCGTTCGTACATCAGGAAGCGGAAGACCCAGCCGCGCAACACTATGCCGACCTGCTGTTGCGCCGAATCAAGTTCCGGGTCTGGGCGCTGCACGTGGATGAAAGACAGCAACGGCCACGCATGACGCAGGGGCTTGTCGGTTCCTGCGCCGAGTACGTTGTATACGCGGTACATCGAGAGCACCCGGTTCTGGTATTCCTGCTGGGTGATTGCGCCGGTCTGTTGCAGGGAGAGTCTGTTTTCAAGGGCGACTTGTGTGTAATCGCTGTATTCGTAGGCGCGGTAACGAACGAACGTCCGGCCCTGATCCTGGATCAGTTGCGGGGGAGGCTGATTGTCCCAGGAGACGTTGCCGGTTCCGGTTTCCGCATCGGTCAACGGGATGATGGTGTGCAGGCTGGATCGGGGCTCGAACGTGCGAGCGGAATCGGGTGCCAGGCCTGGCCAGAAAGAACCCAATGCTGCGCAGATTTTAGCGTCCTCGGGAAAAGGGCTGGCCATCTGGTAACCGGCGAGACGGTTGATCCAGCTGCCGTCCGGACTTTGCTCACGAACCCAGCCTACCCCCCACCCCGGAGCAAAAAGTCCGGCCTCGCCGTCCGGCAATGTGACAGGACGGTCAATGCCCGCAGGGTGTGTGCCGGCCAACGGCGGTGAGCCCTGTTTGCGCGGCAAGCCGACAATCGCGGTGACGCCCCGATCCTCCGGGGAGAATGGCTGACCCTCGAGTGTCAGGTTGGCGCAATAGCGCACATTCGATAACGCCTGCAGTCGGGCATGCCAGATGTTCGGGTCGGTAAAGGCCGGCACCTGGCTGGCCCAGTGCATCAGGCGGCGCGGCTGGCAAAACGGAAAGAAATCCGGGGGGGCAATGATCGAATAGGCCGGTATCGAGTGCAGGTGCCCTAGCGACGTGCAGCGCGCACGGATATAACCGTCGGCGGTGCCGTCCCGATAGTGCAGGGCGCGATAGCCGCCTTGTCTCACCAGCTCGGCGACACCCTCGCGGTGGTTCAGATCTTCGATGGTGCCATCGTCGTGGAGCATTGATCGACCGTTGATCATGCCTCCCGAGTCCCTGGGCATCGTGAACGACAACAACTGGCCCCGATAATGGGCCTGCTCGGTGAGCCGGGGTCTGGGCCGGGGCAGCAGCAGACCCGACCCCGATCCGGGTTCCACCTCCAGCGTTGCCAGACCATCGGTGATGACAAAGGGGTATTGGGAAATATCCGGCTCTTGCCAGCCGGTGCCGCTGTGACGCAGATGGATGTGGCGAATCTTTTCATTGATATGAAAAGCTTTGAATCTCACGTCCAGATCCAGTCCCGCAAGGCATTCCTTGCCATCGAACAGCTTGTGTATCGGCACCCAGAATTTCAGTGCGGGATCGACGTCCGGCTGAAAATCCATCGGTCCGAACTGCTTGTGATTCCCTTGCCGTTGCACGGCGATATAGGCGCTGTAACGCACCGGCATTATGCGAATGCCATGGGCGTCATTCTTTACGAGCGGCAGGAAAGAGCGCAGACCGGGGGAGTACAGTGCGTCGGTATTGCCCACCCGGGCAACTCCTGTACGCGAGTAACACAGATCGGCGTGCTCACCATGCACCGTGTCGGCGGCACAACGGTATTCGCAGGCTAACACTGCCACGGCCAGCGGTTCGCCCTGAACTTGTCGCTGCAAATCTTTGAGCGTGGGCGGGCGGACGCCAAAGACATAGTTCAGAACCGCCTCGATTTCGGTAGGGGTTGGGTACGTTTGGAGAGGCTGCCCCCCCGAGTCGCGCGTGACCCGTGGTGACGCCAGCGCATGAAAGAGCAGGCTTTGAGCCGGCCGGGCAGGCTCGATCGCCCGATTGCCGGTGGGGCAAAAGTCTTCGAAACCGAGAACGGACCGGTCGATACGCAGCGGTTTGAGCAGTTCGGCCTTGAGCGGTACCGCGAGAATATCCAGACCATGGGCCAGCAACAGCGAGTGCCAGCCGCCCGGCGCGAGCCGCCGACAGGCTTGATTGACAATTTCGAGCAGAGACATGGGCCACCACGCGACGGCTGAGCGAGGTGTCATCCCACAATAATTCTGCCGGGCCGGCTACTGTCAGATCTGACAGTAGCGACCGCTGGCGCTCAGCTCAGTGGCAATTTCAGCTCCGCACACAATCCGCCACCGTCGCGATTGCTCAGCGTCAACGAACCGCCCAACGCCATCGCCAGTTGCTGGGCAATCGCCAGCCCCAGCCCGGTGCCGCCGGTGCTGCGGTTGCGCGAGTTTTCCACGCGGTAGAACGGCTCCATCACCTGGGCCAGTTCTTCTTCGGCGATGCCAGGGCCGCGATCCATGACCTTGATCGAAAGGCCGTTCTTGTCCCGTTGAATCAGCAACTCGGCAGCCCCGGCGAACTTCAGTGCGTTGTCGGTCAGGTTGACCAGCACCCGACGCAACGCGTGGGGGCGGGTGTCGATGACCGCCTCACTCTTGCCGCTCAACTGCACTTCCTTGCCCATGTCCTGGTAGTCGAACACCAGGCTGTCGAGGAACGAATCCAGATTGGTGCGCCGGCTTTCTTCGGTCGAGCCATGGATGCTGCGGGCATATGCCACACCTTCGCGCACCAGATGTTCCATCTCGCCGAGGTCGTTCCACAGTTTGTCTTTCTCGGCCGAATCGTCCATGAACTCCGCCCGCAGCTTCATGCGGGTGATCGGGGTTTGCAGGTCGTGGGAGATCGCTGCCAGCAGTTGCATGCGCTCCTTCAGGTACGCGGCGATGCGCGCCTGCATCGAGTTGAAGGCGCGGGCGGCGTAGGCCACTTCGTTCGGGCCTTTTTCGTCGAGGTTGATCGGGTGGGCGTTGGGGTCGAGGGTTTCCACCGCGTTGGCGAGGCGGGTGAGGGGGCGGATGGCGATGCGCACCGCCAGCCAGGTGCAGGCGAGCATCAGCGCCAGTTGCCCGAGTAACACCACCGGCAGCCACGGCGACAGCGGCACCATCGACGGACGTACATCGATGGTCACCGGGCTGCCGTCGCTCAGGCGCAGGTGGCCCTGAAAGTGTTTTTTCGGGCCGGGAATGTCGGTGAACGTCAGCGGATAGGCCTCGCCAATTGCATCGGTAATCGAGGTGACGGCAATCGGCACGTCCTGCGGGTCCAGCGGGGTGCCCGGTTCCCCTTCGCTCAGCAGATAGCCGTAATTCTTGCGGGCCAGGCGCTTGAGCCACATCGGGCGCTCTTCGGCGGGCAGGCGGTCGAGGATGGCAATCGAGGTCGAGACGTCGGTTTCGAGGTTGCCGAGCATGGTGTTTTTCGCGCTTTCGTAGCGCTCGTAATATTGCGCGCCGAACGACAGCGCCTGGGCGAGGATCAGGCCGACCAGGAAAATCAGCGACAAACGTGAGGCGAGGGTGCGCGGCCAGCGCAGGGCGACATTCATGCGGGGGCTCCGAGGACTTCGACCGGCAGCGAGAACACATAGCCTTCGCTGCGCACAGTCTTGATGTAGGCCGGTTCACGGGCGTCATCCAGCAGGCGCTGGCGCAGGCGGCTGACCAGCAGATCGATGGATCGGTCGAACAGATCGGCGTCGCGGCCCTGGGTCAGATTCAGCAATTGATCGCGGCTCAGCACCCGTTGCGGATGGTCGAGGAACACTCGCAACAAACGGTATTCCGCGCCGCTCAGCGCGACCATGGTGCCGTCGGTGTCCAGCAGATGCCGGGCCGATGTGTCGAGCTGCCAGCGACCGAACGCCAGCAGCCGACCGCTTTCGGTGACCACCAGATTCGGCGGCAGCATCCGTGTGCGTCGCAGGACGGCGTTGATCCGCGCCAGCAGTTCGCGGGCGGCGAAGGGTTTGGTCAGGTAATCGTCGGCGCCCATTTCCAGGCCGAGGATGCGGTCGGTTTCATCATTGCGCGCGGTGAGCATCAGGATCGGCGTGGCCCTGTGTTTGCCCGAGCGCAATTCGCGGCACAGCAGCAAGCCGTCGTCGCCGGGCATCATGATGTCGAGCACGATCAGGTCGACGGTGTTGGCTTCCAGAAAACTGCGCATCTGCCGGCCATCGGCAACCACTGTGGTGCGCAGGCCGTTCTTCTTCAGGTAATTGCCGACCAGTTCGCGAATCTCGCGGTCGTCGTCGACGATCAGGATGTGATCGACATGTTCCATGGGGCCAAACCTCAATCAAAGGGGATTGCCGGGCAGTCTATCGAGCCTGCGCGAGGCCGCCTGCCTGCCTTTGTATTGCAGTGTATCCAGCGCTGTGACGGATACACGCCGACGCAAAAAGCGGATTTTTACAGGGTTTTGTATCGCTGTGTATCCCGGGCGCGTGCGGATACGTAGCGATTTATACACGGCATTTGCCGACACATGCGCGATACCTCGCGAGCTTTAAATGAGCTCCATCGAGGCACACACAGAACGCCTCGGCCAAATCAACGATTCAACCATTGAAGCCCGAGGAAAACGCCATGAACACCAAGACCAAATCCATCGCTGCCGCTTGCCTGTTTGCCGCTTTGAACATCTGCACCCTGTCGGCCCGCGCCGAAGCCGATGTCACCCCGCAAACCTACTCCTACGGCAGCCACCTGGACATCCAGAAAGTGTTGTCGCTGAAACAGGACAACTCGATGGCCTGCGGCATCGTCGACGCCCGCCTGACCTACCTGGACTCGGCTGGCAAGACCCAGGTGCTCGACTACCGCAAATTCGCCGACGGCTGCAACGAAGACAACTGATTACCCACCTCTATAAAAGGAACATCGCCATGAACAACGTATCGCGCTATCTGACCGCTGTTGCCTTCTCCCTCGCCGGCGTCGCAGCCCACGCCAACGCTGCCGTCGAACAGAACAGCTGTGGCAGCAGCACCTGCTTCCAACTGGCTCCGGTGGCCAAGCCGGGCAGCGACGGCCTGATCGCCGCCGACGGTTCCAGTCGTACGCCACAAGGCCAAACACTGGCTGCCGACGGCTCCAGCCGCACGCCACAGGGCCAGACACTGGCCGCCGACGGTTCCAGCCATACGCCGCAAGGCCAGATGGTGGCTGAAAACGGTGCCAGCCGTACGCCACAAAGCCAATGGCTGGACAGCCAGACGGCTTGAGGATCGAAGGGTGCTGCCTGTAACAGACGGTCCCCGATCCAGTCGACAGACCACCCCTCATTCAAAAGGTGAACCTCATGTTTCTCATCGCTTTCCTGGGCGGTCTGTTGACTGTCCTCAGTCCGTGCATCCTGCCGGTGGTGCCGTTTCTGTTCGCCGGTGCCGACCGCACCCGTTCTTCGATCCTGCTGACCCTCGGCGGCATGGCACTGACCTTTGCCCTGATCTCCAGTCTGGCGGTGGTCAGCAGCGAGTGGGTGATCCAGGCCAGCAACACCGGTCGCCACATTGCGCTGGCGGTGATGGTGCTGTTTGCGCTGTCGCTGATTTCCGCCCGTATCGGTGACTGGCTGGCCCGACCCTTCGTGCTGCTGGGCAATCGCCTCGACCCGGACAGCCGGAAAAAGACCGGCCCCATGGCGTCGATCATGATTGGTGTGGCCACCGGTCTGTTGTGGGCGCCGTGCGCCGGGCCGATCCTCGGCGTGATCCTTACCGGCGCCATGCTGCAAGGCGCCAACGCCCAGACCAGTCTGTTGCTGCTGGCCTACGGCGCGGGCAGTGCGCTGTCGCTGGGGACGCTGATCTTCGCCGGTCGCGGCCTGGTCAATCGGCTGAAACCGTCGATTCCGTTCACCGGCTGGTTCCGTCGCGGTGCGGGTGTCGCGGTGCTGGCGACGGCGGCGGTGATCGCCACCGGTGCCGATAATCTGCTGCTGGCCAACACCTCGTCCCAAGGCGTGGCGTCGGTCGAGAAAAGCGTGCTGGAAAACGTGCCGAAGGTGGTGGACTACTTTGTCAGCAAAGTCCGTGCAGACTCGACTGAAGACGAGGCCGGCAAAGGTGGGATGCCGTCGCTGTCCGGCGCGGTGCAATGGCTGAACTCACCGGAACTGACGGCTGAATCCCTGCGCGGCAAAGTAGTGCTGGTGGACTTCTGGACCTACGACTGCATCAACTGCCAGCACACCCTGCCGTATGTGAAGGAGTGGGAGAAGAAGTACGGCAAGGACGGCCTGGTGGTGATCGGCGTACACACCCCGGAATACGGCTACGAGCGGATCATCGACAACGTCAAGGATCAGGTGAAGAAGCTCGGCATCACCTACCCGGTGGCCATCGACAACAACTACGCGATCTGGCGCAACTTCGATAACCAGTACTGGCCGGCGCATTACCTGGTCGACGCCAAGGGGCAAGTGCGTTACACCCACTTTGGTGAGGGCAGTTATCAGGCGCAGGAGCAGATGATTCAGCAACTGCTCAAAGAGGCCAAGGCGCCGGCTGCGTAAACCGCAAAACTCAATGGCTCACAGGTCGCGCACCATGAGCCATTGTTCGTTGCCCCAGGCGTGAAAACGCTCCAGCACCGTCCAGCCGCGTTTGGCGTAATAGTCCTGTTTGCTTTGAGTGTGCAAGTAGAAACGCGGCAGGCCCCGGTGTTTCGCTTCTTCGGCAATGCCCTCGATCAGCCTTTCTGCCAGACCCTGGCCGCGTGATTCGGGGCTGACCAGCACACAGGCCAGCCACGGCCCCAGATCCGGTCGAAGGGCAAGGTCCGCCCGGGCCAGTGCCGCACCGCCCAGCAGTCGATCCCCGTCCAGCGCAATCAGGCAACGCCAGTCGCCATTGGTCTGGCCCTCGGCAAATTCGCGCTGCCATTCGGCCAGTGGCTGCTCGGCATATTCGTAATGAAACTGTTGGTGGATCCATGCCGCGTAAGTGTCGCTGTGCTGCATGTGATCGGCGAGCCATTCGAAGCGCAAGGACATGATCGAATTCCGTTCCGGGGGAGGGCCTGCATGAGAGCCGATCAGCCGGCGCGTTGGCAACCCCCCGACAGTGTTTCGGGGCCTTTACAGAATCACGCCATTCATCGGCCAGCGCCCGGTTTTACGGGCTCTCCGGACGATTGGCAGGGACGCCGTACAGCGCCCGCGCGATAGTGGGCGAGCAGGGCCGCCACGGCTCTGACATCCATAAGAAGAAAGCGAGGTTGCCATGCCGAAGTTCGTGATTGAACGCGAGATTCCAGGAGCCGGAAAGCTATCGGAGCAAGAACTCAAGGCCGTATCGCAAACGTCCTGCAACGTGCTGCGTGAGCTCGGGCCAGAGGTGCAGTGGCTGCAGAGTTACGTGACTGCCGACAAGATCTATTGCGTGTACATCGCACCCAACGAAGAGCTGGTGCGCGAACACGCCAAGCGTGGGGGATTTCCGGCCAACAGCGTGTCCCGGGTGACGAGCATCATCGACCCGACCACCGCCGATTGACCCCTCTGCCGTGGAGCACCCATTCATGAGTACCCCCATTGATCTCACTGCCCTGAAGGAACGCCAAAAAGTCGCCTGGGCCAGTGGCGACTACGCCGTGATCGGCACCACCTTGCAGATCGTCGGCGAAACCCTCGCCGAAGCCTGCGACCTGCGCTGCGATGAAGAAGTGCTGGATGTCGCCGCCGGCAACGGCAATGCCACGCTGGCGGCGGCGCGCCGCGGTTGTCTGGTGACGTCCACCGACTATGTCGCGGCGCTGCTGGAACGCGGCCAAGACCGGGCGCGCGCCGAGCATCTGGACGTGACTTTTCAGGTCGCCGATGCCGAAGCGCTGCCGTTTGCCGATTCCAGTTTCGACGCGGTGCTGTCGACCTTCGGCGTGATGTTCGCCCCGGATCAGGCGAAAGCGGCCAAGGAGCTGGCGCGGGTCTGTCGTCGCGGCGGACGGATCGGTCTGGCCAACTGGACGCCGGAAGGCTTCGTCGGCCAGATGTTCAAGACCCTTGGCCGGCACCTGCCACCGCCACCCGGTGCGCAACCGCCCTCGAACTGGGGCGCGGAAGCCTGGCTGCATTCGCATTTCGACGATCGCCAGTTCCAGGTGCAGGTGACTCGCCGCCACTTCAACTTTCGCTACCGCTCGGCGGCGCATTTCATTGATGTGTTTCGCCACTGGTACGGCCCGGTGCACAAGGCGTTCGCGGCGTTGCCGCCGGAGAGCGGGTTGGCGCTGGAAGGGGATTTGACGCTACTGATCGACGGACTGAATCGGGCGGGGGCGGAATCGATGGTGCTGCCGAGTGAATATCTGGAGGTGGTGATTACCAAACGCTGAAGCCATTGTGGGAGCGAGCCGGCTCGCTCCCACAGGTTTTTCTATTTCAGATGCGCACTGTCAAACCATTCCAGCGCCGTGCGCCAGATGCAGATGCCGAGGAAGTACGCCGACGCCAGCAGCCAAAGGCCCATCACCAGCGGGTTGATCACCGGGTGGTTCAGCACCAGCGACAGACTGCACAGCAGCCAGATCGCCGTTACCGCAATGTTGATCGGCATGAACCGGCGTACCCGGAACGGGTGCAAAAACTTCATTCGGGTCACGGTCAACAGCGCCAGGCCGATCACCGTCAGAAAGGTGATCCACGGCCCCGGATCGATGATGTACAGACACAACGCAACCACGTTCCACGCAGCGGGGAAACCGACGAAATAGTTGTCCTTGCTCTTCATGTTGACGTTGCAGAAGCAGAACAGCGACGACACCAGAATCAGCGACACGGTCAGCAGCAGGGTGTAGTCGGGCAGGGGAATGTAGCGATAGATGAACAGCGCCGGGATGAACACGTAGGTCAGGTAGTCGATCACCAGATCGAGGATCGATCCGTCGAAACTCGGCAGCACCGACTGCACGTTGACCTTGCGCGCCAGCGCCCCGTCGAGGCCGTCGACGATCAGCGCCACGCCCAGCCACATCAGGCAGTGGGTCGGCTGGTTTTCCAGCAGGGCAAGGGTGGCCAGAAAGGCAGTGACCACGCCGGTCGCGGTGAAACCATGGGCGCCCCAGGCCTTGAGCCTGGCGATGTGGACGGTCGATATCACGAAGGCGTTCTCCAGAAAGTGCAGCAAGCCGCGTAGACCCTTGGGCAGCAAGGGCGGCGACTAACCGGGTCGGGGTTGCAGCTATCGACCGGTCGGGCCGGGTCAAGGTTCACCCATTCGTGAAGATTAGCTGCCTGGGGAAAAATTTCTCTGGAGAATCACTCGCCAATGGCCACGTCAGCCCAACGGTGCTGGCGCAACGCATAAGGAGGGCTATCGTTGCCTGACGCAGTCATACCCCTTTGCCTGAGGACGACGTCATGAACACCAGTGATCTGCTCGAACAACTGCTGCGAGGCCAGGCCTCGGCGGGACAACAAGGTGGCGCGTCGGCCGGCGGGGGAGCGGGTGGGCTTGGCGGGTTGCTCGGTGGTCTGCTGGGCGGCGGCAGTGGCGGCGGTTCTCCTGCCGGAGGACTGGGTGGCCTGGGCGGGCTGCTCGGCGGATTGCTCGGCGGTGGCGGGGCGCTGGGCGGCGGGGCTCAGCGTCGTTCCGGTGGCACCAATTACGCAGCACTGGCCTCGCTGGGCATGATGGCCTTCCAGGCGTATCAGGCCTGGCAACGCAGTCAGGCTTCTGCTGCGCCGCAGCAAACCCCGCAAACCGCGGATCTGCTGTCGGGCCCGCAAGTCGAAGAACACAGCCACGCCGTCCTGCGTGCATTGATCGCGGCGGCCAAGGCTGACGGGCGGATCGACGAGTCGGAAAAACACCTCATCAGCAGTGAAATCGGCAAGCACACCAATGACCCGAACCTGCAGCAATGGCTCGACGACGAAGTCGCCAAACCGCTGGATCCCACCGAAGTGGCGCAGGCGGCGCAGAACGATCCGGCCATGGCCGCCGAGATGTACCTGGCCAGCGTGATGCTGGTGGACGATCAGCAGGACGCCGAGCGCAATTATCTGGATGAACTGGCGGCGGCGTTGCAGATCGACCCCGAGTTGCAGGTTCACCTCGAGCAGCAGGCCAAGGGCACGGCCTGACCGCAAAACCTCGCAGCCTTCGACCGCTTCTGTTCAAGCCAGTGACGTGCCGAAGGTTCCGTCCGTCCGGGCAAATTTAACGTCGATTGAATTTTCGGCAGGCGCCGCCTCTCTGCTGCATTAGAGGCGAGTGACTGAGCGTCCTGCCAATCGACCGAGAACATTGCCATGACTGTCCTGACACGCCTGCAAGGTGCACCTGCCCAATCGCAACCGCTCGATTCACTGGGTGAGTGGCGGCGCATCCACGCAGCACTTTTATCCGACGAGCATCCGCAGCCACTGGCGCGCGCTTTTCTGCAACACCATCTCCAGCACGCCGCGCAATTGAAGGAAGAACTGCCGTCAGATCCAGCGCTCTGGCACACCTGGGTGGCGCAGCACTGTGCCGATGTTGCCCAGCAATATGCCGACTATCTGCAACAGCGCAAGGCTGGAGGATCGCGGCAATTCTTCAGTTGCAAGGCTCATGCGCTGTATTTCCTGCAAGCGGTGGCGCCCACCAAACTGGTTGATGGCGCCTGGCTTTACGGCTTGCTGGCCCAATGGCGCGATCCGCGATTCAGCAGTCTGATCAGCACCTATCTGGAAGAACTGGGCGAGGGCAATCCGGCGCAGAATCACGTGGTGATCTACCGGCAACTGCTCGCCGAACACGGTCTGGAGCCCGGCAGCCCGCTGCCCGACGAGCGCTATCTGCAAGGCGCGCTGCAGTTGGCCCTCGGTGCCGGCGGCATGGATTTTCTGCCGGAGGTGATCGGTTACAACCTGGGTTACGAGCAACTGCCCTTGCACCTGCTGATCAGCAGTTACGAGCTGAGTGAGCTGGGGATCGATCCTTACTATTTCACCCTGCACGTGACCATCGACAACGCCAGTACGGGCCATGCGCAAAAAGCCGTTCAGGCCGTTCTTGATCTTCTGCCTCTGGAGGCCGATCGCAGCGATTTTCTGCGCCGGGTATCGCTGGGTTATCGGCTCAATGACCTGGGGCAGGGCAGCCGCGCAATCATCGAGGGGTTCGATCTGGAGCGCGAATTGTTGGCGATGCTTGAACGCAAGTGTCCATTCGCTCAGCACATGCATTCCGACTATTGCCGCTTCGAAGGCAAGACCGTCAATCAATGGCTGGCCGATCCGCAGCAGTTGCCCGGGTTCCTGCAAGCCTTGCAGGACAAGGGCTGGATCAAGCGCAACGAAGATCCGCAGGGCAGCCGCTTTTGGCAATTGATCGATGGCGATGGTGCGGCGATGTTCGGCGTGTTCAGCGCCTATGAAAAGCAACTGGTTCACGACTGGATTGCCGGTGACTGGATTTCTGCAGAAAAAACCGTCGCGTTCCGCCGCCGCCCCTCGGTCCCTGCACCGATCGAGGTGCCCGAACAGGACCCCGATGTGCAGCGCCTGAATGCGGCACTGCAAGGGCAGGACGCTCACACCCAAATCGCAACGTTGATCCCTTGGCTCGCACCGGCACGCCATGCGCATCCGGCCGGGCTGCTTGCCACTCGCCGATTCATCCAACTCAAATCCGGCCTGCGCTAAGGAAGTCATCAATGAATCAGGAAGAACAACTGTCTGCCAACGATCTCGTGCTGCTGCAACTGGGGCGGCGCTTGCAGGCCGACGGCTATCGTTTCATCACCCCGACGCCGCTGACTCATCAACGGGTCAACCAGCGCGACGAAGGACAACCAGCCGATTGCCTGCGGGATGTGTTCGGATGGTCGCGTCCGTTCGAACCGGGCCTTCTGTCTGCCGATGAACAGCGGCAATTGCAGGAAGCCCAGGTGATCGATGAGTTCGACGGGCACTTGAAGAGCCGGGTGCGCTGGTCGAGCCTGAATGACCTGCTTTTCGTGCATTCCGGGTTTCCCACCGACGCAGCCGATTCGGTGTTCTTCGGCCCGGACACCTATCGCTTTGCTCAACTGATCCACAGCCATTTGCAGCAGAACTTTGCGCCCATCCACCGTGCGGTGGACATCGGTTGCGGCGCCGGAGTGGGCGCGATCCTGATTGGCCGTGCCCGGCGAGAAGCGCAAGTGCTGGCGGTGGATATCAACCCCGCCGCGTTGCGCCTGACCACGATCAACGCGGCATTGGCTGAAGTGGCCAATGTCGAAGTGCGCGCCAGTGATGTACTGCAAGGCGTCGACGGCGAATTCGACCTGATCGTCGCCAACCCGCCCTACATGGCCGATCCGGCCGGGCGAGCTTACCGCCACGGTGGCGGGACGCTGGGGGCGGGCCTGTCGCTGCGGATCGTCGAGCAGGCGCTCAATCGCCTGACACCCGGCGGCTCGCTGCTGCTGTACACCGGTGTGGCGATGGTCGATGGCCGCGATCCCTTCCTCGAAACCGTATTGCCACGGCTGGATGAAAAACGCTTCGGCTGGACCTACCGCGAACTCGATCCCGATGTGTTTGGTGAAGAGTTGCTGAATCCAGGCTATCAGCGCGTCGACCGGATTGCCGTGGTCGCACTGACTGTGACTCGAACAGGCTGAAACAAGGCAGGTGCAGGATGAGCAGGAATCTCGACGACTACAACCGGATGCGCGACTTTTCCGCGACCTCTGAACCGGCGGCTGAACGCCGTCGGGGCAAAAAATCCGCCGGCGACCATGCCCTGCAGTTCTGTATTCAGAAGCACGATGCCTCGCACCTGCATTACGACTTTCGACTGGAGCTCGACGGCGCGCTCAAGAGCTGGGCGGTGCCCAAGGGGCCGTCGCTGGATCCCAAGGTCAAGCGCCTGGCCGTGCACGTCGAAGACCATCCGCTGGACTACGCGACGTTCGAGGGCAGCATTCCCGAGGGGCATTACGGCGCCGGCGATGTGATCGTCTGGGATCGCGGCGTGTGGATTCCGCTGGAAGACCCGGAGAAGGCCTACGCCAAGGGCAAACTCAAATTCGAACTGCAAGGCGAGAAGCTCGCCGGGGTGTGGAATCTGGTGCGCACCCACATGCCGGGCAAGAAAGAGCAGTGGTTTCTGATCAAGCATCAGGACAGCGCCGCGCGCCCGCAAAGCGATTACGACGTGCTGGTCGCCGAGCCCGACAGCGTGCTCAGTGAACGCACGATTGTCGACAAACCCAGCCTCAGTGCGAAGCAGGTCAAGCCGCTGAAAGCCTCGCCGAAAGCACCGCGCAAGCCGGCTTCGGGCAAACTCGCCGGGGCGCACAAGGCCAGGATTCCCGCGCAACTCAAACCGCAACTGGCCACCCTGGTGGAGAGTGCGCCGGAAGGGGATTGGCAGTACGAAATCAAGTTCGACGGCTATCGGATCATGGCGCGCATCGATCAGGACGAAGTGCAGTTGTTCACCCGCAATGGTCATGACTGGACGCACAAGTTGCCGAAGCAGGCGCAAGCCTTGGCGGCACTGGGCCTGGAGTCGGCGTGGCTCGACGGTGAGATGGTCGTCGCCGACGCGGACGGCGTGCCGGATTTCCAGGCCCTGCAAAACGCGTTTGATGCGGGCCGCAGTGAAAACATCCTCTATTACCTGTTCGATCTGCCATATCTCAACGGTGTCGATCTGCGTGAAGTGCCGGTGCAGGAGCGGCGCGCGGCGCTGGGCACGGTGCTGAAAGCCCATGAAGATCCGTTGCTGCGCTTTTCCGAAGCATTCGACGAAACCCCGCAGGCATTGCTCAACAGCGCCTGTCAGATGCGCATGGAAGGGCTGATCGGCAAACGCCTCGGCTCGCCTTACGTGTCGCGCCGCAGCAGCGACTGGATCAAGCTCAAGTGCAAGCATCGTCAGGAATTCGTGATCGTCGGCTACACCGATCCGAAAGGCGCGCGCAGTTCGTTCGGCGCGTTGCTGCTGGGTCTGCATGATCGTGACAGCGGCGAGTTGCGGTACGCCGGCAAGGTCGGCACCGGGTTCAACGAAACCACCCTCAAGAGCATCCTCGCGCAACTCAAACCGTTGCGGGTGAAGAAACCGGCGGTGGTCAATCCGCCCACGGGGTTCGAGGCCAAGGGTGTGCACTGGCTCAAGCCGAGTCTGCTGGCGGAAGTGGCGTTTGCCGAAATGACCCAGGACGGCTCGGTGCGCCACGCCGTGTTCCATGGCCTGCGCGAGGACAAACCGGCCAAGGACATCACCGAGGAGCGCGCCAAACCCATGAAGACTTCAAAGGCTCAAACTACCGCGCCGTCCCAATCCGATCTGGCCGACGGCAAGGTTCGGATCACTCATCCCGACCGGGTGATCGACGCCAGCAGTGGCACCACCAAAATGCAGCTGGCCGAGTATTACGCCAGCGTCGCCGAATGGATTCTGCCGCAGCTCAAGGATCGCCCGGTGGCGCTGGTTCGTGCGCCGGACGGTATCGCCGGTGATCTGTTCTTCCAGAAGAACGCCGAAAACCTGGCGATCCCCGGCATCCGCACGCTCGACAAAGAGCTGACCGGCCAGCCGGTGATGCTGATCAACAACGCCGAAGCCTTGATCGGCGCGGTGCAGATGAGCACGGTCGAACTGCACACCTGGAACGCCACCACGACGGATCTGGACAAGCCCGACCGCTTTGTCCTCGACCTCGACCCGGATCCGGCGCTGCCTTGGAAAAGCATGGTCGAAGCCACGGCGCTGACCCTGACCGTGCTCGATGAACTGGGCCTCAAGGCGTTTCTCAAGACCAGCGGCGGCAAGGGCATTCATCTGGTGGTGCCGCTGACCCGCAAACATGGCTGGGAGGAGGTCAAGGATTTCAGCCACGCCATCGTCACTCACATGGCGAAGCTTTTGCCGGAGCGTTTTTCAGCGGTGTCCGGGCCGAAAAATCGTGTCGGGCGGATCTTCATCGATTACCTGCGCAACGGTCTGGGCGCCACCACCATTTGTGCCTACGCAGCGCGCACCCGCGAGGGGCTGCCGGTGTCGGTGCCGTTGTTTCGGGAAGAGGTCGGCGAGATCAAAGGCGCCGATCAATGGAACGTGCGCAACGTTCACGAACGGCTGGCGGAAGTGGGCGATAAGCCCTGGGCGGACATTAAGAAAACCCGGCAAAGCATCACGGCCGAGATGCGCAAGCGGGTGGGCATGAAGAAATGATCAGGTGCCGCGCAGCAAGTCGTGGGCGTTGAGCAGGTCGAAGGCGACTTGCGGATTGTTTTCCAGGCCACGGCGGATGGCGGCCGGGATGGTTTTGCGGGTTTTGCGGCAGAGTCCCGGCAGGTCCTGGACCTCGATTTCGATGCCTCCGCGAACGGTCCGCACCTCACCGAACTTCGGCGCGATCAGAACGCGAATCCCTAGTTGATCGAACATCTTGCCTTGCAGGCGCTCGAGGTCGGCGAGGTCTTTGAGGTTTTCCAGACGTTCAAGCAGACGCTTTTCTTCCTCGCGGGTCAGCAGCAAGATGCGCACGTCCGCGCCGGGTGTATCCAGCAGCGGATCACGCCCGCAAATGCAAAGACCCGGCGGGCAAGGGGAGCGAAGGGAGGCGGAAATCGTCATGGCCTCCATCATAGAGGCCGTTCGACGGTTTTGCCCATGGCCGTTCGCCAGCCGTCCATCGGCAGGGCACAACGGTGGCGAGTCCGTCAGCCACCATCATCGAACGTGCCGTGGTTACTGCGACAAACCTTCGTAGTGAACCAGGATGGCATTGGCCAGCTCTTCATCGCTGGCGTTCAGGCCGGGATTTTCCTGACGCACCTGTTGCAGCACCGATTCCAGATACACGCCACGGATCGTTCCGCCGCTGGCGACGAATGCGGACAAGTCGTCACGGGCCGGAATCACCATTTTGTGATCCTTGAAGGTCGAGTACAGCGAGGCCGAAACCCCCGCCGAGGTGGCGACATCCCCTGCGTCCACGCGGGCAAGGGCCGAGCCGAACGGCAGGCACAGCATGAGAGACGAAACGAGTAATAAACGGCGCATGACGGTGTTCCTCCAGCAGCGTAAAGCGAAAAGGAAGTACCACATAATGTGAGAGGTGCCGGACGGCGCTGGAGTTCCATGCGCCGGGCCAAGCGGTAGCGGGCACAGAACGAGAACCGCCGCACAGTCCTCATTTTTACCGGATGTAACGACACACCCTGCGACGCTCTAAAGCGGCGGATTTACCCAAATAGGCTTAACTGAAGCGTTGAAAGGCGCCGTGTGGCGCGACCAGGGAGGAAATCACGGTGTCGATCAAACTGCGTTTGGTGTTGCTGATTGCGACCAGCCTGCTGACGGCGCTGATCGTGAGCCTGGTCAGTTACGTCGGCAATCAGCGGATGGCTTCGGCGGTCAGTGACAATGCGGTCAGCATGAGCGCGCTGCGCAACCACATGGAAGCCGACATGATGCACGACGCCCTGCGTGCCGACGTGTATTCGGCAATGCTGGTGGGGCTGGGCAAAAGCACGAGTTCGGCGGACGAGGTACGCAATTCGGTTGAAGAGCATGCGGCGCATTTTCGCGAGGTGCTGGGTGAAAACCTCAAGCTGCCGGTGAACCCGACGATCAGGTCCGCGCTGGAGCAGATCAAGCCCAGCCTCGACACCTATATCAGCGCCGGCGAGCAGATCGTCGGCCTTGCACTGGAAAACCCGGACAGCGCCCAGCAGCATCTCGGCACCTTCAGCACCGCATTCAGCCAGCTCGAAGAACAGATGGCCGCCCTCAGCGAGCTGATCGAAACCAATACCCGGCAGACCAGTGAAGGCACCGAGGCGGCGATCCACAACGCCAATGTCGCGCTCGGCATCGTTCTGATCGCCAGCCTGTTGCTGCTGTTGGCCCAGGGCCGCTGGGTGATCCTGAGCATCATGGGGCCGCTGAAATCCGCCAGCCGTATCGCCGAAAGCATCGCCCACGGCAACCTCAGCGAACCGATCGTCGAACCGTCCGGCAAGGACGAAGCCAGTGCGCTGATCCGCACGCTGGCCACCATGCAGCGCGACCTGCGGGACATGATCGACGTGGTGCGACGCAACGCCCACGGCGTCAGCGGCATGAGCGAACAACTGAGCCACGGCTGCCATCAGGTGGCCGACAGCAGCCAGCAGCAAAGCACCGCCGCCGGGACCATGGCTGCCGCTGCGAGCCAGATGACCGCGAGCATCGAGGAAATCACACGTCACGCCGAGCGCGCGCTGAACATGGCCAGCCAGGCCGAGTCACTGGCGAAAAACGGCGGGCAGGTGATCCATCAGGTGGTCAGCGACATGGACGACATCGCCCGTTCCGCCCAGCAGTCGGCGCAGGTGATCCGCACCCTCGATCAGGAATCCGAGGGCATCTTCAACATCATTCAGGTGATCAAGAGCATCGCCGACCAGACCAACCTGCTGGCGCTCAATGCAGCCATCGAGGCAGCCCGGGCGGGCGAGCAGGGCAGGGGCTTTGCGGTGGTGGCCGATGAGGTGCGCAGTCTGGCGGCGCGCACCAGCGCCTCGACCCAGGAAATCGCCGCGATGGTCGCGCGCATCCAGAACAGCACCCGCGAGGCCGTCAGCAGCATGGAGGCCGGTGTGGCCCAGGTCGACAAGGGCATGGCGGTCACCGCCGACGTCGAACGCGCCATCCGCGAAATCCTCGACGCCACCCTCAGCACCACGCAACTGGTCAACGACATCACCCGCACCATCGGCGAACAGAGCCAGGCGAGCAACGAGATCGCCCATCAGGTGGAGATGATCGCGGGCATGTCGGAGGGCAACAGCAAGGTGATCGGCCAGACGGCCAATACCACGGACGAGCTGTCGAGTCTGGCGGGGCGGCTGGCGCAGTCGGTGGATCGGTTTCGGTTGTGAGAGCAGGCTCTGCCGCCGCATTGGCGGCAGAACTCATGCATCAGAACTTGTACGCCTGACGCCCCACCAGCAACCACTTGCCAGCCTGCTTCTGCCAGATCTGGAAGTTCTCGATTTCCGTCGGCACGACCTCGGTGCCTTTAAGGGCCTGTGCTGAAAAATGATGGCGCACCAGCGCGGTGTCCCCGGACAGGGTGATGGTCTGGTTTTGCATCTCCAGGGTCTTGAACGCGCTCTTGCCGGTTTCGATATCGTCGATGAAGGCTTTCTTGTCCTGGATCTTGCCGCTGGAGTGGCCGTAGGTGAGGTTGTCGGCGGTCAGCGCGTTCAGTTCGGCGATGTCCTTGTGCAACATCGCCTGGGTCAGGTGATCAACGGCCTGGGCGACGTCCTGTTCCGCCGGGGCGGCGGCGGCGTAGCCGCTGAAGAGGCAGATGAGACCGAGCAGCAGTCTGGATTTGTTCATGGGTATTCCTTGTTGTTGTAGGTAATGAAGACGACTGGCTAATTTGTCAGTCGTCGTACAACTTAGCAGGAATGCACCAACGTTAGAAAGCGCTCAAGGAACCTATTGAAAACTATCCGGTCGCGAACAGACGCGCGGGTTTGCCATGACGTGATATTCTTCGCCCCACTTGGTTTGACCTAATTCAGTCTGGCGCGCTTTTCGGCGGGCCAGACAGAACCCCTGTCGCTCAAGTAGCTGAAGCCAATAATGATAAGAAGTCAGTTCAGAAGGGACATATAACTGAGGTCGACGCAGCCTGTCGGCCTTGTGTGCCCACCCGTCAAAATTGAAGTGTGCCGGAACCCGCGACGCTGGCCTGAGTGTCGCGAAAAAAGGGGACCTCATACGTACAACAGCGGCGGGCGGAAGGCGTTTTATCATAGGTGCAACAGATGTTTAAAAAAGTGAACACAGCCTTGCTGGGGCTGGCTTTGGCGATGGGGATGTCTTCCGCCAATGCCGAAGAAGCAAAGAAAGTCGACGTCCTGCTGATCGGCGGCGGCATCATGAGCACCACCTTGGGTGTGTGGATCAATGAGCTGGAACCGACCTGGTCGATGGAAATGGTCGAGCGCCTCGACGGCGTCGCCCTGGAAAGCTCCAACGGCTGGAACAACGCCGGTACCGGTCACTCCGCCCTGGCCGAGCTGAACTACACCCCGGAAGACGACAAGGGCAACGTCACGATCCCGAAAGCGGTCGAGATCAACGAAGCGTTCCAGGTCTCCCGTCAGTTCTGGGCCTGGCAGGTTCGTCAAGGCGTCCTGAAGGACCCTCGTTCGTTCATCAACACCACTCCGCACATGAGCTTCGTGTGGGGCGATGACAACATCAAGTTCCTGAAAAAGCGTTACGAAGCCCTGCAGGCGAGCCCGCTGTTCGCCGGCATGCAGTATTCCGAAGACCCGGCTGTGATCAAGAAGTGGGTCCCGCTGATGATGGAAGGGCGTGACCCGAACCAGAAAATCGCGGCCACCTGGAGCCCGCTGGGTACCGACATGAACTTCGGCGAAATCACCCGCCAGTTCGCCGGTTACCTGCAGACCAAGCCTAACTTCAGCATGAAGCTGTCCAGCGAAGTGCAGGACATCACCAAGAATGCCGATGGCACCTGGCGCGTCAGCTACAAGAACCTGAAAGACGGCACCAAGACTGAAACCGACGCCAAGTTCGTGTTCATCGGTGCCGGCGGCGGTGCCCTGCACCTGCTGCAGAAGTCCGGTATCGAAGAAGCCAAGGAATACGCTGGCTTCCCGGTAGGCGGCTCGTTCCTGGTGACCGATAACCCGGCCATCGCCGAACAGCACCTGGCCAAGGCCTACGGCAAAGCTTCGGTTGGCGCGCCTCCGATGTCCGTTCCGCACCTGGACACCCGTGTCCTTGACGGCAAGCGCGTCATCCTGTTTGGCCCGTTCGCAACTTTCAGCACCAAGTTCCTGAAAGAAGGTTCGTACCTGGACCTGCTGACCAGCACTACCACCCACAACATCTGGCCTATGACCAAGGTCGGCATCAAGGAATACCCGCTGGTCGAGTACCTGGCCGGTCAACTGATGCTGTCGGATGAAGACCGTCTGAACGCGCTGAAGGAATACTTCCCGAACGCCAAGGCCGAAGACTGGCGCCTGTGGCAAGCCGGCCAGCGTGTGCAAATCATCAAGCGTGATGAAGCTGCTGGCGGCGTGCTGAAACTGGGCACCGAAATCGTTGCTTCCAAAGACGGCTCCATCGCCGGTCTGCTGGGCGCATCCCCAGGCGCGTCGACCGCTGCACCGATCATGCTGAGCGTGCTGCAGAAAGTCTTCAAGGACAAAGTCGCCAGCCCTGAGTGGCAAGCCAAGCTGCACCAGATCGTTCCAAGCTACGGCACCCAGCTGAACAACGATCCAGCCAAAGTGGCTGAAGAGTGGGCTTACACCGCCAAGATCCTGCAACTGCCAACCCCTCCGGTGATTGGCCAGGCTGCAGCTCCAGCGGCGGACGCCTCGGCTGAAAAAGCCCCGGCTCCAAAAGAAAGCGCTGCACGTGACATGGCTCTGTAACTAGACGCCTGACACACGAAGCCCACTGAACCGGCGACGGTCAGTGGGCTTTTTTGTGTCCGGGTTTCAGGCCTTGGCGGCCGCCAGATAAGCCCCCAGCCGCCGGCCCATTTCTTCGCCCAACGCCTGCAACCCACTCAACGGCCGTACCATCACCTCGAACTCGACGATCTTGCCCTGTTCATCGAAACGGATCATGTCGATGCCCTTGAGCTCTTTCGCCCCCACTTTGGCGCTGAATTCCAGCACCACATTCAAACCGTCGGCCGTGGCCAGTTCACGGTGGTATTTGAAGTCTTCAAACACCTCGAAAACGGTGTTGAGGATCATCGAGACCACGGGGGCGCCCGGGTAAGGTGTGTGGGCCATCGGTGAGCGGAACACCGCTTTGGAATCGAGCAGCTCGGGCAGGGCCTTGAGGTTGCCGGTGCGGATCATCTCGTGCCAGCGGTTCAGGGATTCGGCGGCGTGGGGGTGCAGGTTCAGGTCGGACATGGTTTCACTCCTGTATTTTTGTTGTTCTTTGCGCGGCGCCCATGACTCTAGATCAAAGCGGCGCAATGGAAACCATCTGTACCGATCTGAATGTCGACCCATGCGCCAGCCCGATCCATCTGATCCGCTTTTTCCTGTCGAATCTGCATCTGTAACCATCTCAGCCATGCGCCCAAAATACCCCTGCCGTTCGGCCATACGCGACGCGCTTCATTCCGGAGCGCCCGGTGCGCCGGACATTCAGTATTCAGGAGGCCTTCATGGCTAAGATGGCGATTTTCCTCGGCGGCTTTCTTGTGTTGACCATCATGATTGGCGTCCTTGCCACGATTTCTCCGGTCTGACGATCAGCTGTTGCGTTGCGGCATGCAGCGTTCTTCAACGTTTTGAAAGGAACCGGATCAAGGCGCCCCGAACAGCATCGTCCAATACACCCCTTCATCACTGCGCGTCTCACTGGCAAACCCGGCGCCGACTTGGGTGAACATCGGGTTCATCAGGTTGGCGCAGTGTCCGGGGCTGGCCAGCCAGCCGGCCATGGCTTTGCCCGGTGAGCTTTGCCCGGCGGCGATGTTTTCGCCGATCTGTCGGCCACGGTAGCCGGCCGCCCGGGCGCGATCTGCCGGGCCGTCGCCGTCCGGGTCGCGGTGGGCGAAATAATTGCCGTAGGCCATGGCCTTGCTGTGCCCCTGAGCGGCGGCGCCGAGTGCCGGGTTCCAGCTCAACGGGCGGGCGGCGGCGAAGCGCTGGCGACCGCACATGCGCGGTCGGGCGCGGGCGGCGTTGACCTCGGCCAGCAAGGCCTTGCCGACACTGCGGTTGTCGCCGACGCGACTGTCGAGCACTGGCCGCGCCAGCACCACTTGCCATTCGCTGCGGGCGCGGCTGATGCCGATGTCGGCGTATTGACCGTCGAGCAGCGCACCGCAGTAATCGTCTTGCAGCATTTCGAACGCCTCTTCGGCGTCCTGCGCACCGACGATCCGGATGCTGCGCACCGCCACGGCGGCATAGCCGGAGTCTTTCAATCGTTCGCGCAATCCACCGCCGTAGCCATAGCCGACCGGTAACGCCAGGTTCGACTTCAGTGTCAGCGGCGCCAGCCGTTGGGCCGGGCGTCGGTCACATCGTTGCGGATGGGCGCGGTAGTCGTTGATGGCAGCCACCAGTTGCCGCTCGGCGCCGGCGTGGGCAGAGGGAGAAAGCAGGGGAGAAAGGATCAACAGGCACAGCGAAACGAAGCGAGACGAACGAACGGCGTGGCGCATGGGACGCAAAGCTCTGAAAAAGGACAAAACAGAAGGGGAGTGAACCGCAGAACGCGGCGCGGGTAGGACTGGCCTTTTTGCACTTGGTTCACGAAGCGCTGGCGGGTTTTAACGGCCGCCGACGAAGTGCTCAGCGATTCAACACATCTTCGATCCATTGCAGATATTGCGGCCGTTCGGAAATCGAATTGTGTGCCGAGTCGTTCACCACTTTGAGCGTGGCCACACCGTCGGGAAAACTGTGCAGCAAGCGTTCGGTGCTGGCCCTTGGAATCACCTCGTCATCGCTCGCCGCCAGCAACAGCGTCGGCACGCGGATATGCGCCGCGTACTGACCTGACCGGAAACGATCCCTGAGCAACCACTGCACCGGCACCCACGGGTACTGACGGGCGGCAATTTCCTCGAGGCTGTTGTAGGGCGTGACCAGAATCAGCCGCTCCACCGGCCGCTGGCTGGCCAGCCGCACCGCGACCCCGGAACCGAGGCTGCGTCCCAGCAGCGCGACCTGCGGATGACTGGCGTACACCTGATCGAACAGCGCCAGCGCATCCTCGGCGATCGCCTCTTCGGAAGGCGAGCCACCACTGCCGCCAAAACCCCGGTAATGCAGCAAATACAACGAATAGTCAGGGAACGCCTCGGAAAACTCCGGCAGATTGCGCGAAACGTCTTCGGCATTGCCGCCGAAATAGATCAGCGCTCTGGGCCCGGCGCGCTCGCGCACCGTCACGCGGACGTCGGCGTCGGGCATGGCCAGCGTCAGCCGTGACTCTGGCGAATCGAGGCTGGCGGGCTGCGGAAAATAAATCAGCGCCCGCTGAAAAACGAACAGCGCCGCGCACAGGATCAGGTACACGGCGACGATCAATGCGACGAGTGACAACAGGGTTCTGGACATTCGACTAACTTTAACCGGGCGCGCAGGTTGGCTGTCGCAGTGTAGTCCAACGGTTTTGCGGGCTGCATCAAAACACAAGGTGCAACAGATCCACGGGGCAAGGGCGCCAGCATGAACCACACTGAGGGATATTCCCGCCGCCGGTTGCTGACGCTGGCAGCCGGGGTGTCAGCGGTTTTCACCTTTGACCGGGCGCTGGCCGCCATTTCGTTGCCGAACGCCACAGGAGCCCAGACCATGCAGACCCGCGCCATCCCTTCGAGCTCCGAGCCACTGCCGCTGGTGGGGTTGGGCACTTATCGCGGTTTCGATGTCGCCCCCGGCGATCCGGTCTACAAACAATTGCCGGCGGTGCTCGGCGAGCTGTTCAAAAAGGGCGGCACGGTGATCGACAGCTCCCCTATGTACGGCCGCGCCGAGGAAACCACTGGTGAATTGCTGTCGATCCACGAACCGCGCTCGCCGGCGTTTCTGGCGACCAAGGTCTGGACCCGAGGCCGCGAGGAGGGTATCGCGCAGATGGAGCAGTCGTTCAGTCTGCTGCGCACCGAGCGCATCGACCTGATGCAGATCCACAACCTGCTCGACTGGCAAACCCACCTGCCGACCCTGCGCGACTGGAAAGAGCAGGGCCGCATCCGCTACATCGGCATCACCCACTACACGCCGTCGGCCTATGAAGAGGTCGAAGCGGTACTCAAAGCCGAGCCGCTGGACTTCCTGCAAATCAACTACGCCCTGGATGATCGCGGGGTCGAGAAGCGCATCCTGCCGCTGTGCCGCGAACGCGGGGTGGCGGTGATCTGCAACCGGCCGTTCGGCGGCGGTGACCTGCTCGCGCGGCTCAAGGGCAAACCGTTGCCGGGCTGGGCCGCGCAAGTCGGGGCCAAGAGCTGGCCGCAACTGGCACTGAAATTCCTGCTGGCGCACCCAGCGGTGACTTGTGTGATTCCCGGCACCAGCAATCCGCTGTACATGGCCGACAACGCCGGCGCCGGGTTCGGGCTGATGCTGACCGATGCGCAGCGTCAGCAGTTGATTGCGCTGGTGGACTAGACGGTTTCAGCCTTGATAGCGCAGCGCCGCCAGCAACAATGCAAAAGCCGGCGCTGTCTGGCGCCGGCTCGGGTAGTAGAGGTGATATCCGGAAAACACCGGGCACCAATCCTCCAGTACTTGTATCAGGCGACCTTCAGCCAGACAGGGGGCGACGATGTTCTCCGGGATGTAACTCAGGCCGAAACCGTCGAGTGCGGCGTCCAGTAATGGATAGACGCCGTTGAGGGTGACCTGTCCGCAGACTCGCACCTTCAAGCGTTCGCCATTCTTCTCGAACTCCCAGGCGTATAGACCGCCGTTGGTAGGCAGGCGCAAGTTATTGCAAGCGTGGTCGGTCAGATCACGCGGGGTTTTCGGTACGGAACGTCTGGCGAAATAGGCGGGCGAGCCGACCACCGCCATGCGCATGTCCGGGCCGATACGAGTGGCGATCATGCCTTGTGCGACATCCTCGCCCAGCCGTACGCCGGCATCGAAACCCTGACCTGCGATGTCGACGAAACTGTAGTCGCAGCTGACTTCGACGGAGATGTCCGGGTATTGCATAAGAAATTCTTTGAGGACCGGTCGCAACAGCCAGTTCAGCGAGTGATCGGTGGCGCTGAGACGGATCTTGCCGGCGGGCGTTTCCCGCAGGTTGCTGAGGGCGGCCAGTTCCGATTCGATCTCTTCGAAGCGCGGGCCGATGGTTTGCAGCAAGTGCTCACCAGCCTCGGTGGGAGAGACACTACGGGTGGTGCGGATCAGCAGGCGCAGGCCCAGCCGGGTTTCAAGGCTGCGGATCGTATGACTGAGCGCCGACTGCGAAACGCCAAGTTTGGCAGCTGCTTTGGTGAAACTGCGCTCACGCGCCACGGCGAGGAAAGCGAGCAGATCACTGGCATTTTCCCGAAGCATTAATGAGTACCCTGCATAAGTTTTTTTGAATTCTAGTCGATTATCTGAAGAGTCGGGCTGGTTAAAGTGGAGGCTGTCCCTTTTCTGGAGAGCCTCAACATGAATCCGATCGCCGCTTCGGCGCTGACCCTTTCCCTGCTGGCGGGCGAAGTCCAGGCCAGCGAAACATCTCGCGTGACCGTTACCCCCAACGGCTCACAACCGTCGGCCAAAGGCCCGAGCGACTGGTTTACCGGGACGGTACGGGTCGATGCGCCGTTCAAGGGCAGCGATGCGGCGCGGATAAGCGGCGCCACCGTGACCTTTGAGCCGGGAGCGCGTACGGCGTGGCACACCCATCCGTTGGGGCAAACGCTGATTGTTACCGCTGGGTCAGGCTTTGTGCAGGAATGGGGGCAGCCGGTGCGGGTGATTCGGCCAGGCGACACCGTGTGGATCGCGCCCGACGTGAAGCATTGGCACGGTGCGGCGCCGACCACGGCCATGACGCATATCGCCATTGCTGAAATGCTGGATGGCAAAGTGGTGGACTGGATGGAGCAGGTGGGAGAGTCGGAGTATCCCGACGTCCGATAATCAACAAGTCGCCCACGGTGAGACCGAACGTCTTCACCGTGGGGCCAGTCCACAAATCAAATCATCTCCGGCAGTGACGCGAGAATCTTGTCCAAGGTAATCGGGTACTCCCGCACCCGCGCGCCCGTGGCGTTGTAGATCGCATTCGCCACCGCCGCACTCACGCCGCAGATCCCCAGTTCACCGACACCCTTGGCTTTCATCGGCGATGAAATCGGGTCGGTTTCATCGAGGAAAATCACCTCCTGATGCGGGATGTCGGCGTGCACCGGCACTTCGTAGCCCGCCAGGTCATGGTTGACGAAAAAGCCCTGGCGCTTGTCCACCGCGAGTTCTTCCATCAACGCCGCACCGACGCCCATGGTCATCGCGCCGATCACCTGGCTGCGGGCCGATTTTGGATTGAGGATCCGCCCGGCGGCGCAGACCGCGAGCATGCGCCTTACGCGGACTTCGCCGGTGGCGGCATCGACGGCGACTTCGACGAAGTGCGCGCCGAAGGTCGACTGCTGGTACTGCTTGGCGAGGTCGGCGAATTCGATGCTGTCCTCGACTTCGATCGGGGCGTGTTGCGCGGCCTCACGTAACGGCACGTTCTTGCTGCCCAGCCGCACGTGGCCATCGGCAAACTGCGCCTCACCCGCGCTCATGCCGAGTTTGGCCGTGATCGCTTCGCGCAGTTTCATGCAAGCCGCGTAGACCCCGGCGGTCGAACAGTTGGCGCCGAACTGGCCGCCGGAGCCGGACGACACCGGAAAGTTCGAATCGCCCAAATGCACAGCCACATCGTCGAGACGCACGCCCATCACTTCGGCGGCGGTCTGGGCAATGATCGTGTAGCTGCCGGTCCCGATGTCCGTCATGTCGGTTTCAACGCTGATCTTGCCGTCGCGCTCCAGCCGCACTCGCGCGCCGGACTTCACCAGCAGGTTGTTGCGAATCGCCGCCGCGACGCCCATGCCGATCAGCCAGCGACCTTCGCGACGGCTGCCGGGCGTTGCATTGCGTTTATCCCAGCCAAAGTGTTCGGCGCCGGTTTGCAGGCATTCGATCAGTCGCCGCTGGGAGAATGGCCGCTCGGTTTTCACCGGATCGACCTGCGTGTCGTTGAGGATGCGGAACTGGATCGGGTCGAGTTTGAGCTGTTCCGCCATCTCGTCCATGGCGATCTCCAGCGCCATCAGTCCCGGCGTTTCACCGGGGGCACGCATGGCGTTGCCTTCGGGCAGATCCAGCGGTGCCAGGCGCATGCTCACAAGGCGATTTTCTGCGGCGTAGAGCAACTGACTTGGCTGCGCCGCGACTTCGACCTTGCCGTCGGCAAGGTTGCCCGACCAGCCTTCATGGGCGATAGCGGTGAGTTTGCCGTCCGCCGTGGCGCCCATGCGGATGCGCTGGACGGTGGCGGGGCGGTGAGTGGTGTTGTTGGCGATCTGCGGGCGCGCGAGGGCGACCTTCACGGGTCGGTTCGCCAGACGTGCGCCGAGGGCGGCGAGGATCGCGTCGGCACGAATGAACAGCTTGCCGCCGAAACCGCCGCCAATGTACGGCGAGATCAGCCGCACGTTTTCCTTGGGTAGACCGAGAGTGGCGGCGATGTCGCCGACGCTCCAGGCGATCATCTGGTTGGAGGTCCAGAGCGTCACGTGATCGCCTTTCCAGGCGGCGAGTGTCGCGTGGGGCTCCATCATCGCGTGGGATTGATCCGGCGTGGTATAGGTCTGGTCGAACTGCACGGGCGCGGCGGCGAAGGCGGTGGCGAAATCGCCGTGTGTGACGTCCGGCAATTCGTCTTTCGGCTCCACGCCCTGATCGCGCACGCTGGCCAGATCAAACTGACCTTTGTCGGTCGCGTATTCGACGTTGACCAACTGCGCGGCGGCCCGCGCCTGTTCAAAGGTTTCGGCGACCACCAGCGCCACGGCCTGGTGATAGTGCTGCACTTGCGGCCCGGCCAGCAGGTGCGCGGCGTTGTATTTGCCTTTGCCAAGCTTGCCGGCGTTGGCGGCGGTGACGATGGTCAGCACCCCCGGCGCGGCGCGGGCGGCCTCCAGATCGATGCGGGTGATGCGGCCCTTGGCAATGGCCGAACCGACCATCACGCCATAGGCCTGATTCTTCACGGCTTCATGTTGCTCGTAGGCGTAAGGCGCCTGGCCACTGGTCTTCAGCGGACCTTCGATGCGGTCGGTGGGTTTGCCGATGACGTTCAGCTGATCAATCGGGTTGGTCGTGGCGGGCGTGTCGAATTTCATGCTTCGTCCCTCGCTTGGGCCAGCACCGAGGCAATCGTGCGCTCGACCAGCGTCACTTTGAACTGGTTGTCCGGGGTCGGTGTGGCGCCGTCGAGCAGACGTGCACTGACGGCTTTCGCGCCTTGCGGCAACAGCGCTTCCGCCGCTTCGACCCGCCAGGGTTTCGGCGCGATGCCGCCGACGGCGAGGCGACCGCTGCCATCCTTCTGCAGGATCAGGCCGACGGAAACCAGGGCGAAGGCGTACGACGAGCGGTCGCGCACCTTGTGATAGACATGGGTGCCGCCCACCGGCGCGGGCAGGGTGACGGCGGTAATCAGTTCGCCGGGCGTCAGACTGGTTTCGACATTCGGGGTGGCGCCGGGCAATTGATGGAAATCCGCGATGGCGATGCGCCGGGTGCTGCCATCGGCTTTGAGCGTTTCGATCTGGGCATCGAGCGCACGCATCGCAATCGCCATGTCACTCGGATGGGTCGCAATACAGGCGTCGCTGACACCGATGATCCCGAGTTGTCGACTAACACCGCCAATTGCCGTGCAGCCACTGCCGGGTTTGCGTTTATTACAGGCCTGATTGGTGTCGTAGAAATACGGGCAGCGCGTGCGCTGGAGCAGATTGCCGGCGGTGGTCGCCATGTTGCGCAACTGGCCCGATGCACCGGCAAGCAAGGCGCGAGCGAGCAGCGCGTAGTCTTTTCGGACGCGGCTGTCCGCGGCCAGATCGGTGTTGCGCACCAGTGCGCCGATGCGCAAGCCGCCGTCCTCGGTGGCTTCGATCTGGTCGAGACCCAGGTGATTGACGTCAATCAGCTGCTGTGGCGTTTCGATGTCGAGTTTCATCAAGTCCAACAGGTTGGTGCCGCCGGCGATGAAACGCGCCCCTTCGATTTGCGCGGCTTGGGCGGCGGCTGCGGCAGGGGAGTCGGCGCGGCTGTAATTGAACGCTCTCATGCTGGCACCTCCGCGACTTCGCTGATGGCTTCGATGATGTTCGAGTAGGCACCGCAGCGGCAGATGTTGCCGCTCATGCGCTCCTGCAATTCGCTGGCGATCAGTTGCGGTGCTTCGGTGAGGCTGGGACTGGCGTGGCTGGGGATGCCGTCGCGGATTTCCTGAAGCACCGCCACCGCCGAACAGATCTGCCCCGGCGTGCAGTAGCCGCACTGGTAACCGTCATGTTTGACGAACGCCGCCTGCATGGGGTGCAGGTGGTCTGGCATTCCCAGGCCTTCGATGGTGGTGACTTTGGCGCCGTCCTGCATTACCGCCAGGGTCAGGCACGAATTGATTCGCCGGCCATCGACGATCACCGTGCAGGCGCCGCACTGGCCGTGGTCGCAGCCCTTTTTGCTGCCGGTCAGCTGCAGGTGTTCGCGCAGGGCATCGAGCAGGGTGGTACGGGTGTCGATCTCCAGCGTCTGCGGCTTGCCGTTGACTTCAAGGGTCACTTTGGCCATGGCCGGTTGCTCCAGAGTGGCCGCGTAGGCCTTGAGGCTGATGAAGGGCGGCATCGCGAACGCAGTCGCGGTCACGGCCCCGAGAATCAGGAAACGGCGTCGGGAAATCGCCAACGGCGGATGGTCGTTCATGGCTGGGCTTCCTCTGATCAGGTCGGCAGGTTGCAAATGACCCGCCAGGGCACGCCGGCGTGGTAGCCAGTCTTGGTCTGTTCTAGGAGTGACCGCAGGGGGGAGGAAAAGGTTTTGTCGGATTTCGCCCTAGTCAAAGCCATCAAATGGCCACTGGGTGAATGGGCCGGACGCGGGAGGATGGGCGATGAACGGTCATTGGTGGCCAGTGAATCAAAGCCTTTTTCCCCGGTCGTATCTGCGCCAGCGTGCACCCGCGCTGACTGTCTCCGACGTCAAGACCTTGGTTTTAGGGAAATTCTGAATGATGCGTGCAACAAGCCTGCTGCTGACTGTTTCCGCCGCCGTATTGCTGGGCGGCTGTGTGGCGGATTTCGATGATGACCATCGCCATGGCCGGCATTACGACCGCGATCATGGCCGTTACTACGATCATGACCGACGCTGGGACGACCGCGACGACGATCGCCGCGACGGGCGTCGTTATCACCGCGACCGGGATGATGACTGATTGAAACGAAGAGGGCGTTCCCCGACCGGAACGCCCTCTGGCATTAAAAATGAGCGCTCGCCCGGACGCTGGATCGCGCAGGCACGGAGGCCTCGATGTCCAGCAAATGGGTGGCGAGAATGTCGCTCAGAAAACGGAACTGATCGTTGAGGCCGACCACTTCATTGCTGAAATGATTGCTCGCGGCGGGCATCAACAGATCTTCGAAAGCTTCGTCGAACACCAACGCCTGGGTCTTGCGCGACACGGCGTGCTGATCGTAGTAGTTGCTGCCGAAGACCGGGAAACTCACGGCGAGGGTGACGGTACTGATCATGATGTGAACTCCTCGTGCTGTGTGTTTCGGATGGGTTAATCGTGCCTTTGGCGAGCGGTCGGCGGAAGGCAATCGTCGCAATGGTGAATATCGACGCCATTGATGGTTGGACTGATGCAGCCCTGACCAGCGGATAAACGGCGCACCGCACGCACCTATACTCATTTCATCTCTCCCGGATTCTTCAGGTCTCCTGCCCGAAGAACAGATAAGGACCGCCACCGTGAACCTGCGTGCGCTGCTCGTCGCCGCACTGGTGTTGCTGGCCGGCTGCGCCACCACGGCGCGGGCCCCGGTGAGCGCGCCGGCGGTGGTGGTCTCGCCGGCCACCTGGCAGCAGATCGACCGGGAAATCGTCAGCGCCTCGAAGCAGGCCACCGAGCAGGTCAAGCTGTTCGCCCGTGGCTCGATGGAACATTGGCGCATTCGGGTCTATGAGCAAACTGAAGAAAATTTCATCCCGTGGTTCAGCAGTTACTGGACCCAGGAATGGCTGTCGATGAAGGTCAGCTGGTACACGATCAGTGCCAGCGGCGAGCAGGATGCCTCGGCCAAGCGTCTGGCGGCCTATCTGCTGGAGCAATATCAGGAACGGGTGCTGGCGCCGGTGGCGGTGGAGATCGACCCGGACGCGATCCTCGGCCAGTCCACCGCGTTCTACGCGCAACTGATGGCGCAGCAAATGCCGGTCATCGCCCAGCGCCACGGCGTGCCCATCGCCCAGCTCAACGGGCGGTTGCAGAAAATCCCCGCCATCGCCCTTGGCCCGCCGCCAGCCCGGGACGCCTCGTTGTACCAGGTTGTCAGCACGCAGCCGTTGAACACGCTGCCGGCCTACGCCGCGCTGATCGACAAGATCCACACCGACGGCGGCTCGAAAGGCGTGGCCTCGACCGATACGGCGATGGCGCCGGTGGCCAAGCGCGCCAGTCAGCGCATGGAGGCGGAAATTGCCCCGCGCGGCGCCGCGAGCGCGGTGGCGGCAGCGGCAGGCAAACTGGCCGGGGCGCTGATTTCGGTCGGTGTGGCGGGCATCCGCGCGATCATTCAGGCCAATGACCGCCCCGACAGCGAGGCCTTGATCCGCAGCAGCCTGGGCAACACGTTCGACAAGGCCTGGGTGAAACTGGTGCAGAACCCGACCACCGGCGTGATGGCCGGCACGCTGCACATGGCGGCGCAGGTCGAGGGCAATCTTGGCGGGCGGGATGAGCCGTCGGTCGGGTTGGGCGTCAATCGTGTCGAATGGCGGCCGCCCGAGTCGACTACTCAGCAGATCGAACCCACCCTGCAAGGAGAATGATCATGGCTTACATCGATGTGTTCGTGGCGCCCGTGCCCAATGCCAATCGCGAGCAGTACAAGAAACACTGCGAGATCGCCGCGAAGCTGTTCAAGGAATACGGTGCGCTGGAGGTGATTCAGGGCTGGGGCGATGACGTGCCGGACGGCAAGGTCACCTCATTCCCGATGGCGGTGAAACTCAAGGAAGGCGAAACCGTATCGGCGGGCTGGCTGGTCTGGCCGGACAAGGCCACCCGCGATGCCGGCATGGCAAAAATGATGGAAGACCCGCGCATGCAGCCGGACGTCAATCCGATGCCGTTCGATGGGCAGCGGATGATCTTCGGTGGCTTCAAGGACATTCTCGAGCCTTGATGCCGCGTTGCCGGGTCACTCCGCCGACGGGGTGATCCGGCAGCCTTTGCGGTTGCGGATCTGCTCGTCCGTCGGCCGCTCGCGGACGAATTCGAAACGCGGCTCACCTTCGCTGTAATGCACCAGCCAGCCCCATTCCAGTTCGCTTTCATCCTGCCCGGGATTCGGCGGTCGGGCCCACCAGGGTTCTTTGCTGAGGATCTCGCGCATGACGTCCTCCGGTTGATGGCAATCGTTGAACTATAAACCCCATGCCGAGAGTCGCCAGAAACGGGCGTGTAGAATCCACGGATCTCGACGAACGAAGGAGCGTGGCCATGACGGACGAAACGCGCGGGGATCAACCGGTCAAGCGGCTGTTCTTCGCCCTGGACTGCCCGCCGGCGCAGCGCAAGGCGATTGCCCAGTGGCGCAGCGAACTGGGGTTGCGCACCGGCAAACCGGTACCGGCGGACAACTTTCACCTGACGCTGCTGTTTCTCGGCGCGGTGCCGTTGGCGCAGATTGGCGAAGTCTGCGAGGCGGCGGCGAAGGTGCGCACGCCGGGTGAGGCGCTGAGGATTTCACTGGATCGGTTGCAGGTCTGGCGGCGCGCCGGGGTGTTGTCGCTGGCGCCGGAACAGGCGCCGCAGGGATTGTTGCGGCTGGTGTATGCGCTGGAGCAGGCAATGTTGCCGTTCGGGTTTGAAGAGGCGACGCGCGAGTATCGCCCGCACCTGACGCTGGCCCGGGACTACCGGGCGCCGGAACCGGAATCCGCCACGCCACCGGAGTTCTTTCTGCGGGCGGAACGCTTTGCGCTGTTCGAATCCCACAAGGGCCGCTACCGCTCGCTGGCCGACTGGCCACTGATCTGAGCCCACAAAAAAAGGCGCCCGAGGGCGCCTGAATTCACCTGAACCGAGGAAGCCAGGTGAGGCCGTTCAGAGCAGGGGGCAGCGGTGGTAAGGCGCTACGTGAACGGAAAATCATCAATTCTTTCTGACTGATCGTTCCCACGCTCTGCGTGGGAATGCCTCAATGGACGCTCTGCGTCCGCTTTGGGACGCGGAGCGTCCCGGGCTGCATTCCCACGCGGAGCGTGGGAACGATTACCGCGAGCACTCCGGATTTATTTGCCGAGTTTCACGCGTGTCCAGCCCCGGGTCATGATCCGTTGCGTGGCAATCGGTTGATCCGGCACCGCATACAGCGTGGCCATCACCGCTTGCGGCGGGTACGAGCCCGGGTCGTTGCGGATCGCTTCGTCTACCAGCGGCGTCGCGGCTTCGTTGGCGTTGCTGTAGCCGATGCTGTTGGTGACTTCGGCGATGATGTCCGGGCGCATCAGGAAGTTCATGAACAGGTAGGCGTTCTCGACGTTGGCGGCATCGCGCGGGATGGCGACCATGTCATAGAAACTGCCGGCGCCTTCCTTGGGAATGCTGTAGTCGATCTCGACCTTGTTGCCCGATTCGACCGCGCGGGCCTTGGCCTGCAGCACGTCACCCGAGTAACCGACCGCCACGCAAATGTTGCCGTTGGCCAGATCCGAGATGTACTTGGAGGAATGGAAGTACGCCACCGACGGCCGGATCTTCATGAACAGCGCTTCGGCTTCGGCGATGTGCTTCACGTCCTTGTCGTTCACCGGATAGCCCAGGTAGTGCAGGGCGGCCGGGAGCATTTCGGTCGGCGAGTCGAGGAAGCTGATACCGCAGGCCTTCAGCTTCTCGGCGTTCTCCGGTTTGAACAGCAGGTCCCAGGAATTGGTCGGCGCATTCTTGCCGAGCACTTCGCGGACCTTGTCCGGGTTGAAGCCGATGCCGATCGAACCCCACATGTACGGGAACGCGTGGGCGTTGTCCGGATCACTGGCGGAGGCGTTTTTCAGCAGCACCGGGTTGAGGTTTTTCCAGTTTGGCAGCTTCGATTTATCCAGGGTCTGATAGACCCCGGCCTTGATCTGCTTGGCCAGGAAACTGTTGGACGGCACCACGATGTCGTAGCCGGATTTACCCGCGAGCAAACGCGCTTCGAGGGTTTCATTGCTGTCGAACACATCGTAGGTCACGCGGATGCCGGTCTCGTCCTCGAACTTCTTGACGGTGTCCGGGGCGATGTAATCCGACCAGTTGTAAACGCGCAGCACCTTGTCGTTGGCCTGGGCGCCCGTGGCGATTGCGCCCAATAAGGACAGTGTCAGCAGAGTCCTGCCAAACATTTTCATCGGTGAAACTCCATTCTTTTTATTCAAAAGCTTTTAAGCAAAAGCGCAAAGCCGTAAACGCGACGGCCCTAGGCCGTCGCTGCCACTCGTTGAGGTTGCGGTTGCTGCCACGATTCGTTGGCGGTCTGATCCATCGCTTCCTGAATCGCACGCTTGCGGCTGGCTTCTGCCTTGCGGCCGAAGTACCAGACCAGGAAGGTCACCAGCGACACTGCCAGCAGAATCAGGCTGGCCACGGCGTTGATCTCGGGCTTAACGCCCAGACGCACCGCCGAGAACACTTCCATCGGCAGGGTGGTGGAGCCCGGGCCGGACACGAAGCTCGCCAGCACCAGATCGTCCAGCGACAGGGCGAACGACATCATGCCGCCCGCCGCCAGCGACGGCGCGATCATCGGAATGGTGATCAGGAAAAACACCTTGAACGGTTTCGCGCCCAGATCCATCGCCGCTTCTTCGATCGACAGGTCCAGCTCGCGCAAGCGGGCGGAGACTACCACCGCCACATAAGCGGCACAAAACGTGGTGTGGGCGATCCAGATCGTGACGATGCCACGCTCCTGCGGCCAGCCGATCAGTTGCGCCATCGCCACGAACAGCAGCAACAGCGACAGACCGGTGATCACCTCAGGCATCACCAGCGGCGCGGTGACCAGACCACCGAACAGCGTGCGACCCTTGAAGCGCGTTACACGAGTCAGCACGAAGGCGGCGAGGGTGCCCAGCGCCACGGCGGCAATCGCGGTGTAGCAGGCGATTTCCAGCGAGCGCACCACCGAGCCCATCAGTTGGGTGTTGTCGAGCAGGCCGACGTACCACTTCACCGACCAGCCACCCCAGACCGTCACCAGTTTGGATGCGTTGAACGAGTAGATCACCAGAATCAGCATCGGCAGATAAATGAACGTCAGGCCGAAGATCAACATGAACTTTGCAAAACCGAAGCGTTTCATCCCCGTGCCTCCATCTCTTTGGCCTGGCTGCGGTTGAACAGCAGAATCGGCACAATCAGGATCAACAGCATCACCACCGCCAGGGCAGACGCCACCGGCCAGTCGCGGTTATTGAAGAACTCTTGCCACAGCACGCGACCGATCATCAGGGTCTCCGGGCCACCCAGCAGTTCCGGAATCACGAACTCGCCCACTACCGGAATGAACACCAGCATGCAGCCGGCGATGATGCCGTTCTTGGCCAGCGGCACGGTGATTTTCCAAAAGTTGTTGAAGTTGCTCGAACCCAGATCCTGCGCGGCTTCCAGCAGGCTGCCGTCGTGCTTCACCAGGTTGGCGTAGAGCGGCAGCACCATGAACGGCAGGTAGGCGTAGACCACGCCGATATACACGGCCGTGTTGGTGTTGAGGATCTCGATCGGGTGATCGGTGAGCCCGGTCCACATCAGGAACGCGTTGAGCAGACCGTTGTTGCTGAGGATGCCCATCCACGCATACACGCGGATCAGGATCGCGGTCCAGGTCGGCATCATGATCAACAGCAGCAGGACGTTTTGCGTTTCCTTGCCGGTCTTGGTGATCGCATAGGCCATCGGGAAACCGATCACCAGACACATCAGCGTACTGAGCAGCGCCACTTTCAGCGAACCGAGGTAGGCCGACAGGTACAGCTCGTCTTCGCCGAGCATGGTGTAGTTGCCGATGTTCAGGAACAGCTGGAATTTCTGTTCGGCGTAGGTGTAGATCTCCGAGTACGGCGGGATCGACAGCGCGGCTTCCGAGAAGCTGATCTTCATCACCAAAAAGAACGGCAGCATGAAGAACAGGAACAGCCAGATGAACGGGATGCCGATGACGAACTTTCGCCCGCTGGGCACCAGGCGCAGGAATTGCTGATTGAAGGTTCTCATGAGCGCAGTACCACGCCGCTGTCGTCTTCCCACCAGACGTAGACCTTGTCGTCCCAGGTCGGACGCGCGCCACGGCGTTCGGCGTTGGCCATGAACGACTGGACGATCTTGCCGCTCGGCAATTCGACGTAGAACACCGAGTGGCCGCCGAGGTAGGCGATGTCATGCACCTTGCCTTCGGACCAGTTGTAGCGGGTCTCGGGCTTGATCGTGCTGACGAGCATTTTTTCCGGGCGGATCGCGTAGGTGATCGACTTGTCCTGCACCGACGTGCTGACGCCATGACCAACGTAGATCTTTTGCTGCAAGTCCGGGCTGTGAATGATCGCGTGACCTTCGAGGTCCTCGACCACGGTGCCGTCGAAGGCGTTCACGTTGCCGATGAATTCGCAGACCATGCGGCTGACCGGCGCTTCATAGATGTCGACCGGGCTGCCGATCTGGGCGATCCAGCCCAGGTGCATGATCGCGATCCGCTCGGCCATGGTCATGGCCTCTTCCTGGTCGTGGGTCACCATCACGCAGGTCACGCCGACGCGCTCGATGATTTCCACCAGCTCCAGCTGCATCTGCGAACGCAGTTTTTTATCCAGTGCGCCCATCGGTTCGTCGAGCAGCAACAGCTTCGGACGTTTGGCCAGTGAGCGGGCGAGGGCCACGCGCTGGCGCTGGCCGCCGGACAGTTGATGCGGGCGGCGTTTGGCGTATTGGGTCATGTGCACCAGACGCAGCATTTCTTCGACGCGGGCATCGATTTCGCTGGCCGGCAAACGGTCCTGCTTGAGGCCGAAGGCGATGTTCTGCGCCACGGTCATGTGCGGGAACAGGGCGTAGGACTGGAACATCATGTTGATCGGCCGCTCGTACGGCGGCATGTCGGTGATATCGACACCGTCAAGCAGAATGCGTCCTTCAGTCGGCCGTTCGAAACCGGCGAGCATGCGCAGCAGGGTCGATTTGCCCGAGCCGGAGCCGCCGAGCAGGGCAAAGATTTCGCCCTGATGGATCTCCAGGGACACATCGTCCACCGCAGTGGTTTCGTCGAACTTCTTGGTGACTCGATCGACCTTCACCAGAACCTTTTTCGGTTGCTGATGACCTTCAAGAGCCTTCCTGTAAGTGCTGGAGGCGTTTGCCATGTGAAACTCCCAACAGGTTTCAGTCGCCGGGCCAACGCGGCCTGGCTTAAGAGTGGATTGCAGACCCGCACCGTGCGGGTTGTTCGGCGCCGCCGTCCTGGCTGCCGGGTGGTGCTTTTTGTTTTCGCGGTGTGTTGCTGATCGCGGATGACGGATGCGCAAACGCGCAGCCGCCGACCCCGCGGGGGCAGTAAATGGTTTTGCAATCGTTGGGTGGCGTCAGCGCTGGTTGCGTCGCGCCGCACGCTGGCGGCAGGCCTCGCCGAACGCCTGGAAAATCCGCAGGTAGTTCGGGTTGTCCAGCACTTGCCATTCGGGGTGCCATTGCACGCCGAGGGCGAAGGTCGGGCTGTGCTCCACCGAGACCGCCTCGATCAGGCCGTCCGGCGCCACGGCTTCGGCGCGCAGGCCGGGAGCGAGGCGGTCGATGCCCTGACTGTGAATCGAGTTGACCTGGAATTCACCCGGCAACTCCAGCGCTTCGAACACGCCACCGGCCAGCACCGTCACGGCATGGGCCGGGGCGTACTGCACGGCGACATCCGGGCTGTCGGCTTCGCGGTGATCGAGCATGCCCGGCAGCTCATGCACCTTCTGGTGCAGGCTGCCGCCGAACGCCACGTTCATTTCCTGGAAACCCCGGCAAATGCCGAGTACCGGAACGCCCGCGGCGATGGCTGCACGCAATAGAGGAAGGGTAGTGGCATCCCGCGCCGGATCGTGATCCGTGCCGGGAGCGCTGTCCGGGCCCTGATAGTGGAAAGGTTCCACGTTGGACGGCGAGCCGGTCAGCAACAGACCGTCGAGCTGACCCAGCAGGTCTTCGATTTCAGTCAGTTTGCCAAGGGAAGGAATGACGACGGGCAACCCCAGCGCCGCAACGCTGACAGCGCGAACGTACTTGTCGCCGCTGATGTGATAGGGGTGCAGGCCAATCTGTTTGACGCACGCAGTAACGCCGATCAATGGCTTGAATGCCATTTTTATTCACCTCGAAGTTTGACACTTGAACGAGCTTTTCCGGAGCTTAGCCTCGTTGATTTTAATTAACAACTCCCATGTAAAAAATTCTAAACGCCGTTCATCAAATCTTCATCAAGACCGGGGCTCTGGCGCCTGCATTGGCACGGTAGTGTTAAAAAAAGCCCGAAAAATAAACGCTGAGCGGCCCTGTGTTCGCTATTGACTTCACTTTGCCGTTCGGGTTGACTGGCTCGGCGAAACAGCAGTGAACATAATAATTAACAGCTAAATAGGTGCATCATGTCGGTCCCTCTGCGTGCCGTTCAACTCAACGAAGCAAACGCATTCCTTAAGAAACATCCTGAGGTTTTGTACGTCGACCTTCTGATTGCAGACATGAACGGTGTGGTGCGCGGCAAGCGCATCGAGCGCACCAGTCTTCATAAGGTTTACGAGAAAGGCATCAATCTGCCGGCCTCGCTCTTCGCCCTCGACATCAATGGCTCCACGGTGGAAAGCACCGGTCTGGGCCTGGACATCGGCGACTCCGACCGTATCTGCTACCCGATCCCCGGCACCCTGAGCATCGAGCCTTGGCAGAAGCGCCCGACCGCACAACTGCTGATGACCATGCACGAACTGGAAGGCGAGCCGTTCTTTGCCGACCCGCGTGAAGTGTTGGCCAACGTGGTGCGCAAGTTCGACGAAATGGGCCTGACCATCTGCGCCGCGTTCGAACTTGAGTTCTACCTGATCGACCAGGACAACGTGAACGGCCGTCCGCAATCGCCGCGTTCGCCGGTGTCGGGCAAGCGTCCGGTGTCGACCCAGGTTTACCTGATCGACGACCTCGACGAGTACGTCGACTGCCTGCAAGACATCCTCGAAGGCGCGAAAGAGCAGGGCATTCCTGCCGACGCCATCGTCAAGGAAAGCGCCCCGGCGCAGTTCGAAGTCAACCTGCACCACGTGTCCGACCCGATCAAGGCGTGCGACTACGCCGTCCTGCTCAAGCGTCTGGTGAAGAACATCGCCTACGACCACGAGATGGACACCACCTTCATGGCCAAGCCGTATCCGGGCCAGGCGGGCAACGGTCTGCACGTGCACATTTCGATTCTGGACAAAGAAGGCAACAACATCTTCGCCAGCGAGGATCCCGAGCAGAACGCCGCGCTGCGCCACGCGATCGGCGGTGTGCTGGAGACCCTGCCTGCGCAAATGGCTTTCCTGTGCCCGAACGTCAACTCGTACCGCCGCTTCGGCGCACAGTTCTACGTGCCGAACTCGCCGAGCTGGGGCATCGACAACCGCACCGTGGCCGTCCGTGTGCCGACCGGTTCGCCGGATGCCGTGCGCATCGAGCACCGCGTAGCCGGTGCCGACGCCAACCCGTACCTGCTGATGGCTTCCGTGCTGGCCGGTATCCACCACGGCCTGACGAACGAAATCGAGCCGGGCGCCCCGGTCGAAGGCAACAGCTACGAGCAGAACGAACAGAGCCTGCCGAACAACCTGCGCGACGCCCTGCGTGAGCTGGACGACAGCGAAGTCATGGCCCGCTACATCGACCCGATGTACATCGACGTGTTCGTCGCGTGCAAGGAAAGCGAGCTGGCCGAGTTCGAAAACTCGATCTCTGACCTTGAGTACAACTGGTATCTGCATACCGTCTGACGCTCAAGCGCTCACCTCACAAGCATCGCCGCTCCCGTGGGAGCGGCGGTCACCTCTTTCTCTGTGTGAGTCACCCCCATGACCATGACCCGCAACGACTGGGAACAACGCTTCCAGTCCCTGACCCTCGAATCCCGTGCCTTCATCAACGGCGAATATCGTCCGGCCATCAGTGGCGAAACCTTCGAATGCCTGAGCCCCGTCGACGGCCGTTTCCTGGCCTCCGTCGCCAGCACCGATGAAGCCGACGCCAACCTGGCCGTCGAAGCCGCGCGCCAATCCTTCAACTCCGGCGTGTGGGCGAACAAGGCCCCGGCCGAGCGCAAGCGCATCCTGATCCGCTTCGCCGATCTGATCCTGCAACACCAGGAAGAACTGGCGCTGCTCGAAACCCTCGACATGGGCAAACCTATCAGCGACTCGATGAGCATCGACATCCCGGCGACCGCCAACGCGATCCGCTGGAGCGCCGAAGCCATCGACAAGATCTACGACGAAGTCGCCGCCACCCCGCACGACCAACTCGGTCTGGTCACCCGCGAGCCGTCCGGCGTTGTTGCTGCGATCGTGCCGTGGAACTTCCCGCTGATCATGGCCAGCTGGAAATTCGCCCCGGCCCTGGCGGCGGGTAACTCGTTCATCCTCAAGCCTTCGGAAAAATCCCCGCTGACCGCGATCCGCATCGCGCAACTGGCGCTGGATGCCGGCATTCCGAAAGGCGTGTTCAACGTCCTGCCAGGCTTCGGCCACACCGTCGGCAAGGCGCTGGCGTTGCACATGGACGTCGACGTGCTGGCCTTCACCGGCTCCACGGCGATTGCCAAGCAACTGATGATTTATGCCGGCCAAAGCAACATGAAACGCGTCTGGCTCGAAGCAGGGGGCAAGAGCCCGAACGTGGTGTTTGCCGACGCACCGGACTTGCGCGCGGCAGCACAAGCAGCGGCCGGCGCCATTGCGTTCAACCAGGGCGAAGTCTGCACCGCCGGCTCGCGCCTGCTGGTGGAGCGTTCGATCCGCGAGCAATTCATCCCGCTGCTGGTGGAAGCGCTGCAAGCCTGGAAACCGGGTCACGCACTGGATCCGGCGACCACCGTCGGCGCCGTGGTCGATCAGCGTCAACTGGACAACGTGCTGCGCTACATCAGCATCGGCCGCGAGCAGGGCGCCGAGCTGATCGCCGGTGGTCAGCGCACTCTCGAAGAAACCGGCGGCACCTACATCGAGCCGACGATTTTCGACGGCGTGACCAACGCCATGACCATCGCCAAGGAAGAAATCTTCGGCCCGGTGCTGTCGCTGATCACCTTCGACACCGTTGAAGAAGCACTGCACATCGCCAACGACAGCATCTTCGGCCTCGCCGCCGGGGTCTGGACCAGCAACCTGAGCAAGGCCCACACCTTCGCCCGTGGCCTGCGCGCCGGCAGCGTGTGGGTCAACCAGTACGACGGCGGCGACATGACCGCGCCGTTCGGTGGCTTCAAGCAGTCGGGCAACGGTCGCGACAAATCGCTGCATGCGTTCGACAAGTACACCGAGCTGAAAGCGACCTGGATCAAGCTCTGACTCTTTTACAGCGGTGGTCGCCTGCAACCGGTGACCCTCGGAGAATAAAAAAATGAAACAACAACACGTGAACAGCTACTACGCCGCCACCCGCAACGAAGTGATCGATTTTCCGGTCCTCGAAGAGTCGGTGGAGTGCGATGTCTGCATCATCGGCGCCGGTTACACCGGCCTGTCCTCGGCACTGTTCCTGAGCGAAGCCGGCTACAAAGTGACGGTGCTGGAAGCGGCGAAAGTCGGCTATGGCGCCAGCGGTCGCAACGGCGGCCAACTGGTCAACTCCTACAGCCGCGACGTCGACGTGATCGAAGAGCGCTACGGCGACAAGACCGCCGAAATCCTCGGCAGCATGATCTTCGAAGGCGCCGACATCATCCGTTCGCGCATCAAGGAATACGACATCAAATGCGACTACCGCCCGGGCGGCATTTTTGCAGCGATGAACAACAAACAGCTCAAGGGCCTGGCCGAACAAAAACGTAGCTGGGAACGTTACGGCAATAAAAACCTGAAGATGCTCGACGCTGCGGACATCCGTCGCGAAGTCGGCTCGGACGCCTACGTCGGCGGTCTGTTGGACATGCAGGGCGGCCACATTCACCCGCTGAACCTGGCTCTCGGTGAAGCCGCGGCCATCGCGCGTCTGGGCGGCAAGATCTATGAGCAGTCCGCTGCGGTGGAAATCAAATACGGCGAGCCCAACGTTGTGCGCACCGCCAAAGGCCAGGTCCGCGCCAAGTACCTGCTGATCGCCGGCAACGCCTACCTGCCGCAAGGCCTCGACAACCGCGTGACGGCCAAGAGCATGCCGTGCGGCTCGCAGATCTGCGTCACCGAACCGTTGACCGAGAAGCAGGCCCGCAGCCTGATCACCAACAATTACTGCGTCGAAGACTGCAACTACCTGCTCGACTACTACCGACTCACTGCTGACAACCGTCTGCTCTACGGCGGCGGCGTGGTCTACGGCGCCCGTGAACCGGATGACATCGAAACCCTGATCCGCCCGAAGATCCTCAAGACCTTCCCGCAGCTCAAGGACGTGAAAATCGATTACCGCTGGACCGGCAACTTCCTGCTGACCATGTCACGCATGCCGCAATTCGGCCGCATCGAGAAAAACGCCTACTACATGCAAGGCTACAGCGGCCACGGCGTCACCTGCTCGCACCTGGCCGGCAAACTGATCTCGGAAATGATCCGCGGCGACGCCGAACGCTTCGACGCCTTCGCCTCGCTTCCGCACATGCCAATGCTCGGCGGCCGCACCTTCTCCGCGCCGTTGACCGCCCTCGGCGCCGTGTACTACTCGCTGCGCGACCGTTTCGGCATCTGATTAACCTCGCCGGCGGCGCCCCCAAAAAGGGCGTCGCCGGCTTTTTCATGTGCCGTCCATCGAACCTGCTGAGCAACACCGACAAACGTGATTTAATAGCCGCCTTTCACGGTTCCGGGACACGGGAGCAACGTGATCCGCGCGACCTGCGCGGCACCCGCCACCCACCCCCATTACCCTTAAGTCGTTCTCACATAAGGCTGTCATGGATACGGGTTCTCGACTCAAACTAGTACGCGAAAGCTACAAACTCTCCCAGCGCGAGCTGGCCCGGCGTAGCGGCGTGACCAATGCCACCATCTCCCTGATCGAACAGAATCGTGTCAGTCCTTCCGTCAGCTCACTGAAAAAGCTGCTCGAAGGCATCCCGATGTCCCTGGCCGACTTCTTCACCTTCGACCAGCCCCCCCGCGAACACCAATACGTCTTCCGCGCCAGCGAACAACCCGACCTCGGCCGCCACGGCCTGCGCTTGCTCCTGATCGGCGCCTCGGTCCCCAGCCGCCAGATGCGCTTGCTGCGCGAGCAATACGCGCCGGGCGCGAGTTCCGGGGAAGAGCCGATTGTGCACTCGGAAGGTGAGGAGTGTGGGTTGGTGACCCGTGGCACCGTGGAGTTGACGGTGGATGGACAGGTGAGCGTGTTGAGTGCGGGGGATGGGTATTATTTTCCGACGACGCTGCCGCATAAGTTCCGGAATATTGGGGCGGATGAGGCGGAGATTATTAGTGCGAATACGCCGGCGAATTTTTGATTCGTACAACTGCAGCGCGTGAATAATTTTATGTTTAAAGTAAAAGCCGGCGTGCAAATACTGCCGGCTAAATTTTTCGTAGCTACTACAATAGATGGTTTCTTGCTGTCGGCTAATTGCCTCTAGGCTATATTTTTTAGACGTCTTTTATTTTTAAGTTTACATGCGCTTTCGTGGGCTGATCGCTAAATAGACTTTATTGTTTTTATCATTATTTTTACCGGAGGAGCCGGATGTTTGATCAGGCCGCGAGGAGGTCCGTCTGCAATGAAAATATTTGCTAAAAGGGATACTAATGCGCCTAGTAATACATACCCATAAAGAACCTGCGCGATTATTACGCATTGGGCTGTCCAACTGCCTAGAGATGCTGACATGTCTCCATAGCCTAATGTTGTCATCGTAACTATGGAGAAATAAAGAGATTGTACGGGTTCGTGCGTGCCTAGACCTTTGATGAGTCCTGGAAAGAGAAAATATATTGAGGCGAAAAATATGGAGGCGATTAGGAAGGCATAGATAACATGTCTTGCTGATCTTCCATAGTCGGAGTGTAACCAGAATGTTCTCACCAGAAAGCTTTTAAGGTGTCCTTGATCTCTATACCAATCTATCCAATTGTGTCGGCGATTGCAGTATTGTAGTGATTGTTTAAGGCCACACGAAAATGTCGAGTTTTCGAAAGTGCTAGATCTGAAATCAGTGTTTTTAGATATGTTAAATAAATCGAAATAAGTGGCGTTGTTAAATTTCGCTCTGTTGAACGATGCTCCGCACATGTTTCGTCGTTGCTCTTTTTTTAAAAAAGGGTTGCGTCCGCCTCCCATGAATTTTGCACTCTCCACATTTGCCATCGTAAATAATGCTTCATAAAAGTCGCATTCATAAAATTCAGTGTTTCTGAAGTCTGCTTGATGTAAGTTTGCCCGAGAAAAGTTTACAAGTACAAATGTTGCGCTTGTGAAATTTGTTTTTATGCAGGTGCTTTCTGAAAATAAACAGTTTGAAATTTTAGCATTTCGAAAATTTACTTTTGAAAGGTGTACCTTTGAGAAGTCGATTGTATCAATTTTTGAGTTTTCTAAGTTTGCGGCGTAAAGATCTGCGCCTTTGCCTTTTTTGTTTGTGAGTAAAATGGATGTTAACGTGAGCCCGCTTAAGTCAGCTCCACGAAGCTTTATAACGTCATCACTAATAGATACGAAGTCGTTCCACTCGCTAAAGTCTTCTTTTTGTGCACATCTAAGCAATAGTTCGTAATGAGATTTGTTAGGGGTTTCTTCGGTTTCATCTGTCATGTTGTCTTCCATGTTTTTGCTTTTTTGGGTGTGCGGTTATAGATTTTGAATATTGTTTTCGATTTTCGTGGCGTACGCCCAAATGAAAGCGGCGGGAACCGTCCAGAAAAAAATTATCATAAATAAGTTGGTTATGGAGGTTGTTGCTGGGAGTTCTGGGGAACATGCAAGTATGTATAAAGGGACTGCGAGTAGCATTTGAAATATAACAATTAGAAAAGAATTGCCGTGTTCTCTCATGTGTCTGTAGGATTCGATGTATTCGGCGTGTTTGGGCTCTTTTCTCTTGTCTATGATTGCTGTGTAAAATGTTATTGCTATGCTCCAGCTGCCACTTATAATTCTTGTAACGATTTGCAGTTGAAGTAATACAAGTATTAGGTACGCGGTTAGTGCTCCGGTTTCTGCATTGCTTATTCTATTGGTTGAGGAAAGAAAAGCGGGGATACCTATTGATATTGTGAGTAACGATAGGGTGCGTATTGATGCTCCCTTATAAGGTTTGGGATTCACAGCGCTTTTAAATATTAAGGCTCGACCCGCATGCATTACTAGAATTGGCGCGCTTGCAATGTAGCAATATGTCAGGCCATATATCGCGAGCAGTGTGAGGTGAGCCACTCCGAAGTCTTTTAGCCTCTGTGGGCATGAATAGAAGTTTTTTTAAGTTGCTGTTTTGTGAAAATAAAAAATATACGATCATTGCACCAATTACAGTTCCTTGTGCATATCTTATTCCGTAAAATTCCCACCAGTTTTTTTCAGAACTATTGCTCATTTTAATATCCGTTTTTCGGCTGACTTATGATCGCTTGTATTCTTGCTGAAAAAGTGAAAAAGTGAAAAAGTGAAAAAGTGACAGATTTATTTGTGTGGTGTTTTATAGGTCTGTCACCTTTAAGTTTCTTACTTTAATTACCATGTAAGGCTTTTGTTCTTGGTTTCAAAATTTTTCTTATACATCATCCATATAGTGCTGTAATTACACATGTCAATTTTCTCGCAGTAGTCATGAATAACTGCGTTCATTATTTTTCGATCTGTGGCTTTGGTCGCTTCTTTGAAGGAGTCAAGATTCTTCTTTTCCATCATGCGAAGAGTGCTTTCCTGACACATGTCGATTTTTTCGCAGTAATCCTTCCTCACCGTTGCGGTGATGGAATCAATGACCTGTTGTTTCTGTGCTTCTGAACCGTCGAAATCCATCGGATTGAGAATTGTCGCGGCGGTGCAAGAAAATGAGCTGAAGAGTGTGAGAATGAAGAGCAGTTTTTTCATGGAGATATCCTTCCCTAGTCTACTGTTGCCGTGATTGTCGCTGATCAGGATCGAAGATCCTCAGTACACCGATCAATTGCTGGATATCAGAGTGCCACTAAGTTTTTGTCAGTGGAAGACGCTGAGACCAAAGTCGATAGCCGGCGGAGGCTCAGCCGACTTTGCGACTGAGTTTTTACTCCGACCCATCCAAGGGACTAAAAAACCGCGGTATCGCGGTTTTTTATGGTTTCAAAGGGGGGGCAGAGCGCTTGGGTCAGGATTCAATTGCTCGTTGCCCAATTACCCGAAATACATCCCTAACGTCCTGCACCAGTATCCTCGCGATCGTGGTGATGGTGCTGATGTCGTGTTCGGAATGGTCGGGGAGGCTGGTGCACGCCATGAGATCTAGATACTTGAGGACTGCCTCAAGGCGTTCGGATGCGCAGGCATGTAGGTCACTTAAGGGGGCTTCGGCATTAATCAGCAGGACAGGGTGATCCGAAGCCGGATAGGACATGTCAGCGCAGTAGTAGAGCGGTTTTTTGTTCGCCATGGTGCTAATCCTTTAATGAGAAGAATTGCCACCGTTCTGCTGCGAAACAAAATGGGTGGCAGCTATGCGCGGGTTCGCAGACCGGAGGATTAACACCAAGACCCGGCAGACCCGAAGGTCTCCCACGCACAACCGCCATAAAGATTGCGCAGCCGAGAGTCGGCCGTGCCAGACGGAACAGGGTGTCAATCTTAAGGGCTGCGAAACCCTATCGCCAAATTTGTTCAGCGACAGACCCACTCTAGGCACCGACTCCCACCGTCGCAATCAGCCTGTAGGACGCTAAATCACCACGTCTGGCCAGAGAGTTCGCTCGCGTTCGGCGGCGCAACCGGCGTAAATCAAGGGCTGCGGAGTAACAGGGGAAAGCGACTTGCCAGATTTCGGCCCGCTTCGCATCCCCGCAAGAACAAGCTCCCTCACAACATCGAGTGATTTCCTACGGCATTTTCAGATCCAAAAAATCATCACGCATCCCCGCCCCGGAACTTTCCACAAAGCCGATGTCAATTTGATGGCGTGTCGCGACGCTCATTCATCGGCTCAAGCAGTGCCAGGCTGGTTCCTGGTCAACCATGGAAGTGTGTGATGAGACTATTACTCGCAATGTTGTTGATGTTCAGCAGCTACAGCTTTGCCAGTTGCGGCAACATTGATGACCACGATCAGCGTGCCTATTGCAATGCAAGGGAGAGCGGCAGCAGTTGCGGCAACATCGATAATCACGATCTGCGGGCGGCGTGTAACGCGGAAATGGGGGGCAGTTCCTGCGGCAATATTGACGACCATGACCAGCGTGCCTATTGCAACGCCAAAAAGAGCGGCAGCAGCTGCGGCAACATCGATGATCATGACCTGCGTGCGCGGTGCAACGCGGAGCAGGGTGGCAGTTCCTGCGGCAACATCGACGACCACGACCAGCGTGCCTACTGCAATGCCACCACGGGCGGCAGCAGTTGCGGGAATATCGACAACCATGATTTGCGTACGCGGTGTGAGGCTATGAAGCGCTGATCTGGTTTTGATTGCGTCAACCAGTGCCAGGCTGTTTCCCGGCAAGCCCAAGGAAGTGTGAGATGAAACTGATTCTAGCGATGCTGTTGCTGTTCAGCGGTTATGTTTCCGCCAGTTGCTCCAGCATCAGTGATCACGACAAACGCAGTTACTGCCAGGCCAGGGAGGAAGGCAGCAGTTGTTCTTCCATCGGCGACCACGATTTGCGTTCGGCCTGCGAAGCGGAGAAAGGCAGTTCGTGCTCAAGCATTGGCGATCATGACCAGCGCGCTTATTGCGAAGCCAAAAAGGGCAGCAGTTGTTCCTCCATCGGCGATCACGACCTGCGCGCGGCCTGCGAAGCGGAGAAGGGCAGTTCATGTTCAAGCATTGGTGATCATGACCAGCGGGCGCTTTGTGAAGCGAAGAAGGGCAGTAGTTGTTCGTCAATCGGCGATCATGATCTGCGCAGTCAGTGTGAGGCCATGAAACGCTGAATCCACCCGCCATTGAGAACAAAAAGGGACACCCATAGGCGTCCCTTTTTCATGCGCACTTAGACGACGTTACTTCGCCTTCCAATGCCCACCCCCGTTCTCGCAATCAATCCGCGCCTGCGCCAGATGCTCCACGTCGTAGTAATAGGTGGTCACTTGTGCGCTGTCCGGAATGTTCAGCGCTTTGGCGTTTTTGTCCTTGCTGGTGGAGTGCGGGTTGGCCAGGGATTCCTGGGTGAGGGTGGCGATACACGAGGCCTGATAGTGGTCGGCGCAGTGTTCGACCTTGGTTTTGCTGCTGTTGAGCATGTCCTTGCTTTCGTTGCTGCATGACCAGTCGATGGCGTTGACCGGCATGCCTTCGTATTCGTAGCAGCTGTGCGTCTCGACGGCGGGCACCGAGGGGCTGGAGGAGCGGGTCTTGACGTCGCAGCCCTCAGCCATGACGCAGGTGGGGATGACGCTGAAAGTGGCGATCAGAAGCAACAGTCGGATGTTCATCGCGGAACTCTCCCATGGCCCCGTGTTTGATCTTGAGCGGGGCGCTTATGGTTTCGAGATGGGGCGGGCTCGGGAGGTTCCATCAGGATTTTGATTTGCGCCGGGCGCACAGAGTGAGAAACAATCGGACACACTTGGCACCCAAGGATTGGAGCAGTGCGCATGATTCAAATCGGCAGCCGCAACAACGCCCCCACGCTGCAACACAAAACCCAGGACATCTACGTCTTCAGCATCGACCTGTCCCGCCCGGCGACGCCGTTCTGTTTCGAGCAATCGATTGGCGGCGGGCATGTCGAGCAGGGTGGTGCGCGGTGGTTGGCGCTGGATGAGCTGGATGGCTGGCCCGGCGAGTGGCGTGAGCATTTGAAGAAGGCCGGATGCACCTGGGTGGTTGAGTTGCTGGATGCTCATCCGAGGGAGAGCCAGGCTGATCTGGTCTCGCTGATCCTTCAGCGCTACGCCGAGCCGGCGCAGCCAGCCGGGCGTTTGCAGGCGATTGGGCGCTGGTTCAAGCGTCACTTCTATATTGGCGGCCGGTACGGCGTCTGACCCGAGGAAAGCCCATGACTCAGACACTGGAACGCGCCATCGCCATTGCCGCCACAGCCCACGCGGGGCAGGTGGACAAGGGCGGTGCGCCGTATATTTTGCATCCGCTGAAGGTCATGTTGCGCATGAGCAGCCTGGAAGAACGCATCGTCGCGGTGCTGCACGATGTGGTCGAGGACTGCGGCATCAGCCTGGAGGATTTGCGCAAGGAAGGCTTCAGCGAAGTCGTTTTGTCCGCCATCGAATCGGTGACCAAAGTGCCGGGTGAATCCTACGAGGACTTCGTCGAGCGCGCGGCGCAGAACCCGATCGGGCGGGTGGTGAAGCTGGCGGATCTGGAAGAAAACAGCGACCTGTCGCGGATCGCCTCGCCAAGTTGGGAGGATCTGGAACGGATCGAAAAATATCGGCGGGCGATTGGACGGTTGCGCTCGTAACTCCTTTTAATAGCCAGGAAGGCGACCATGAAATCCATTCTGTGTTTGTTGATTGCTGCCGGCTTCGGCGCACTGTTGCAGTTCGAAGGCGTGCCCCACGGTTTGCTGTTGGGCTCGATTCTTGTGACGGCACTGGTCGTCACCAAATTCAAATTCGCGCCAGCGACGCCCTATGGTTTGGGCTACATCCAGGTCACGCTGGGCATTGCCACCGGGTTGATGTTCGAAGCGTGGGACAGCGCGACCGTTTCGACGATGTTACCGAGCCTCGGCGTATTGCTGCTGTGCCTGGCAGTGCAAGTCGCGCTGGCCGCGTGGTGGCTGTCGCGCGGGGCAGGGTGGAATCGCACGGATGCCTTGTTGGCCGTGTATCCGGGGGCGTTGGCGGCGGTGTTCGATCTGCTGGAATCGCATCAGGCATCGAGCAAGGTCATCATCGTGCACTTGATGCGGCTGCTGCTGATCACGGTGCTGGTGAGTTTGCTGATTCCCGGAATGGCACCGGTTGCCGTGGCCGAGGTCGAGCCGCTGTCGACGGGCATGGCGTTGACCGTGCTGTCGGTGATCGGTTTGAGCGTGGTGGTCGGGCGTTTGCTGCTGGCCGTTGGCGTGCCGGCGCCGTTCATGTTGACGGCAATCATCATCACCGCCGTATTCGTGAAATCAGGATGGCTGCAGGGCTTTCACATGCCGGATTGGAGCCTGAATCTGGCGGCGCTGATTCTGGGTGTGCGGATCGGTTCGCGATTCCAGGGACTTGGCCTCGCGGAACTGGGACGTCATGGCCGCACGGCACTGGTCTCGGTGGGTTTGATGATTCTGGTCGCGGCGGTTTTTGCATTGGCGGCCGCGCGATTGTTGGGCAGCGATGCATTGTCGCTGTGGCTCGCGTACATGCCGGGGGCCATCGAAACCATCGCGATTGTGGCGTTTGCCGGCGGGCTGAATGTGGTGTTTATCCTGACTCACCATCTGGCGCGCATGGTGGTGCTGCACTTCGCACCGGCGTTGTTGGTGCAGGTTCGGCGGGTGCGGGAGGGCGTCTGACCGGGACTTCGATAGCCACCTTCAGGGTTCAACATCCGTCGGCATACATCAGTGCTAACTGTTCAATCCACTCGGTAGGGGCTTGGAATCTTGCAAAGTACGCTTGTTTCTCAGCGTCACCGAGTCGGATGAAATACGGAAGAAAGTAGTTGTCGTTATAGAAACCCTGCGTGCCCTGCATATTGCCGCCCCACCACGAGGCGGGGTAATCGTCGAAGGCAATCCAGGGCGGAGGCACGCAAAAGGTCTGATTTCCAAGGCTACTCAGAAACTCGACGCTGTTGGTCAAGATACGAATGGTCAGCGCGTTGAACTCGGTGGTGGAGGGGAAGTAAATCAACAGCTCCTGCTTCGTGACATCTTCGTATTCAAAAACGGTCAGGTCTTTGAATCTGCGCTCGTCGATCTTTTGGAAATGTGATTCCACCAGTCGCTGAAACTTGCAAAAGTCATCGGCGACCATCAGAAGGGAGCTGTAATAAGCATTGATCCCGGACGCTGCTACAGATACCACCGTCGATAGTTTCGGCAGGCTGGCGCTTGGTAACGGTGAGGCGAATCGGGTCTTGAGCGCTTGCTCGCTGTAACCGGCAAAAAGCTTTCGTCTTGCGGGTTTCGCGAAAGCCATGATTCGGCTGAGTAGATTCATCGGGATGGGGGACACAAAGAGATTGGCGTGTCGGGATGGTACCCAACAAGCGGGGTGTGAACCATTGATGCGTTCGCCCGGAGTTGTGAACCCCCATGAACTACACTCCCAGATTACCCCGCCCCCGATGCAAACCCCGCCGCGTCGGAGGTCATCATGTTCCGCCATTCACTGTTCATCGCAGCGTGCCTGTGCGCCACACAGGCCAGCGCTGAATCCGTCGTCCCGCTCAAAGGCCAGACTTCCCAGCAAACCCAGATCGACATCAACGACTGCCATTCCATCGCGTCCACTTCAACCACGTCGACACCCCAGGCCGGCGGTCGGTTGAAGGGCGCTGCCGTGGGTGCCGCTGCCGGCGCCACCGCCGCGGAAGTGCGCGGTCGTCAGCACGACGAGTTCTACGAAGCTGTGGACGATGATCGCAAGCAGGATTACCGCCAGAACCGAGCCAAAGAGACGGCTGCCGCCGGTGCGGTGGTTGGCGGTGCGCGGCAGCGGCAGGATCGGCGCGAGCAGCGCCGGAACGATGCTTCAGCCAGTTCAAGCGCCTACATAGGTTGCCTGCAAGGGCGGGGTTATCAGGTCACGCCCTGACGGCTTTCCCGGTGCGCGACGAGCAGGAGCATCATCACGCCGCTGTAGAGCGTCACCAGAATGAACAAGCCCATGCGCACCGCGAACGCGGTGTAGACGTCCTTGCCCGCCGCGCTGTCCTCAACGGACTGGCCGAGCAGGATGATCATGGTGATCAGGGTGTTGAGCCAGAACCCCGGCGTCAGTTGCGTCGGGTGCAGCCGATAGAGTTTGCGCGCTACAAACAGCCCGAACAGCAGCATCCACAGAAAGAACATCCACAGGTGCACGAACAGACTCAACGCACACCAGAACAGCACCGCCAGCAGTCCGCCCAATAAGGTCGAGCCGAGCAGTTCGCGTCCGGCGTGATGGGTGCGGGTGGTGGTGCTCTGCTGGCCGAGGCTGACGGCTTTGAGGATGATCGGCAGGTAGCTGGCCGGGTCGATCAGCACCAGCAGGAAGGTCGGCAGCACGATCAGCGTTGCGTGCATCGCTACGCGGGGCACGTCTTCGGCGGGCAGGGCGGGAGCGGGTGGTGGCGCGGGGCTGTTGGCCGGTTCCGGGAACAGGACGTGGCTCAGGCCGACGATGACGACGGCCAGCAACAGGCCTTTGACCAGCGCGCCGATCACCGCCATCGCCAGCTCGAATGAGGCGAAGCCTGCGGCGGAAATCATGGTCATGCCGATCACCAGAAACGTCATGATCAGCACGTTGCCGCCGCGCAAGCCGTAGGTGAACACCAGAAACAGCCCGACACCGATCAGCAGCACGCCGCATACCGGGTAATAACGCAGCAACGGCACCAGCAACAGCCCGAGACTGGTTGTGAATGCGGCGACCAACGTCAGCACCAGCGCCATTTTGACTGGCAACGGTCGAGGCATGCTGGCCAGCAGCAACACCGCTAACACCGGCGACAGAAACGATAGCGGCAAGGCGAGCCCGTAACTCGCCGCGGTGCACAACGCCGTACCGCAGGCCAGGCGCAAGGCCCGTTGCGCCGGGACGCTGCGTTCAATAGGCATACGACAGCCAGCTCATCAGCCAGACAAACAGCCGCCCGAGTGGATTGAGCAGATTGCCTTCGCTGGGAAACGCCATGACTTCCGCCTGCCCGCCGGCGCGAATCGAACGGCTCTCGAACAAGCGCTTTTTCGCCTCTTCGCTGAACTCGATGATCACCGGAAAACGCTGCGCCGGACGCAGCCAGTCACGGCTGTTCTGGATCGTCGGCAGGGTACCGGGCGGCGGCGTCTGGCCGACGCTGACGCCATAACCGACGCTGCGCACCCGGCCGTCAAGCACTTCGCCGGGCAGGGCGTCGAGGATGATCGATACCGGCGTGCCGGGCTTGATCCGGCCGAGGTTGTTCTCGGTGAGGTCGGCGCTGACCCACACATCCTGGATCGTGATCAGCGTCATCACCGGACTGCCGACAGCGGCGAACTGGCCGACGTCGGTACGCAGGTCGGTGATCAGCCCCGCCGAACGCGCGCCGATGCGGGTGTTGGCCAGATCAAGTTCAGCCTTGGCCAAAGTGGCGGCGGCGCTGAGCAGTTTGGCGTTGGTGTCGGTGTTGCCGCCTTCCTGCTCCTGCGCGCGCAGCACTTCGGCCTTGGCGGCGGCGACCTTGCTGACCGCCGCTTCGTGGTTGGCCCGGGAGACTTCCAGAAGCCTTACGGACACCGTGCCCGGATCTTCTTTGTACAGGCCCTCGAGCCGTCGATTGTCCTGGCGCGCCTTGAGTTCATTGGCTTGCGCGGCCCGCAAAGACGCCTGTGCCGATGCGATGCCGGCGGTGCTGGCGCCGACCGTGCGCCGGGTGTTTTCCAGATCGGCGCGGGCCCGGTCGACGGCGATTTGCAGCGGCTGTGGATCGAGCTCGAAGAGGATGTCGCCAGCCTGCACGTCCTGATTGTTGCGCACGTTGACCTTGATCACCCGGCCCGCGACTTCCGTCGCCACCGGGATCACAAACGCGCCGACCCGCGCCTGCTGGGTATACGGCGTAAAGCGGTCGGCCAGCAGATACCAGACCAGGCTCAGCACAATCACCAGCAGCACCCAGCGGATGCCTTTTTTCGCCGGATCCGGCGGCGCTTCATCACTCATGGCGGTCTACCTGCGAGGGAATCGGATAGGTCGGTTGGGGCGGCGGGGCGCTCAGCAGTTCGCCCCAATCGGTGCGCTGCTGCATTTGCTGCCGGGTCGCTGGATCGATCTGCGGCCCGGCGCTTTGCCAGCCGCCACCGACGGCGCGGTAAAGCGCGATCAGGTTGCTCACGGCGTTGCTGCGGCTGACCAGATAGTTGTCCTGTAGCTCCAGCAACGCACGCTGGGCGTCGAGCACCCGCTGAAAGTCCGAATAGCCTTCGCGATATTGGGTGTTGGCCAGCACCAGCGAACGCCGCGCCGCGCCTTCGGCCTCGCCGAGAATGCGCTCGCGTTCCAGCGCTTTGGTCAGGCCGCTGGCGGCGTCGTCGGCTTCGCGGGCAGCCTGGCGGACCTTGTCGCGATAGGCCTCGATCAGTTGCTGCAAGCGCGCGTCCTGTACGCGGATGTTGTTGTGGATGCGGCCGTAGTCGAACAGGTTCCAGCGCAGGCTCGGGCCGCCGATTAGGTCGAGGCTGCGCGGGGTGGCGCCGAGGGTGTCGCTGGACCAGACGATGCTGCCGAGCAAGGTCAGCGAGGGGTACAGATCGGTTTCAGCCACACCGACCAGCGCCGATTGCGCGGCAACGTTCAGTTCCGCTGCGCGCACATCGGGACGGCGCAGCAGCAGGTTGGCCGGGACGTCCTGCAACACGGCGCGATCCACCAGCGGAATCAGCCCCGGTTGCTCCGCCAGAAACGCCGCGCCACCGGGCGGCTGGCCGACCAGCACCGCCAGCGCATTGCGGGTGCGCAGCAATTGGTCTTCGAACGCCGGAATGCTGCTCAGGGTGCCGAGGTACTGGGTTCTGGCCTGTTGCAGGTCGAGTTCGGCGGTCTGGCCGCTGCGAAAGAGTTTTTCGGTGATCTCGAAGTTGCGCTTTTGCTGCGCGGCGTTTTCCCGGGCAACGCGCAGCCGGGCTTCGGTGGTGCGCAGGGCAAAGTAGGTGTCGGCCACTTGAGCGCGCAGCAGCACGAGGGCGTCTTCGTAGTTGGCCTGGGCGGCGAAGTAGCTGGCGTCGGCGGACTCGATGGCGCGGCTGAAACGGCCCCAGAAATCCAGCTCCCAGCCGACATCGAACGCGGCGCTGTGCTGCCAGAAGTGCAAGTCCTGCGGGTTGGTGCCGCCGGACTGGTGGCGGTCGATGTACAGGCTGTCGGCGCTGGCCTGTTGCAGCTGCGGGTAGCGTCCGCTGTCGGCGATGCCCAGTTGCGCGCGGGCTTCGAGGACTCGCAGGCCGGCGATCTTCAGGCTGCTGTTGCGGGCTTCGGCGTCGCTGATCAAACGGTCGAGGATCGGATCGGCAAACACCTGCCACCACTGGCGAAGATCTGGCACGGTGCCGCGTTCGCTGGCCTGCTCGAGCGCCGGACTTTGCCACTGCTTGCTCCAGGCCTCCGCCGGTGGCTGGAAATCCGGGCCCAGCCGCAGGCAGCCGCCAAGGCTCAGCGCACCGAGCAGCAGCAGGTGGCCGGGACGGATCAGCAGGGCTGGCGTTGCAGGCATACCGGGAGGCCCCAGCGGGAAATGTCACTGGAGCATAGACCGCAGATTGCGGGTTGTTCGAAGCAATCAGCTGCTACGCTTTTTCAGGCGAACGCCACCGAACCCGGCCCCGGATAAAAAGGTAGGAAGCCATGGACACTGCTCAAGAACCGCTTGCCCCCATCAGCGCCAGTTGGCGTTTCAAGGTCGGCGTGGCAATCATCTGCCTGATGCTCGGTTCGTGGCTGATGGTGCCGATCGCCGCCGCCCTCGACGTGCCGGGCTCGAAAGTCGCGGCGCTGACCGGGGTGTTGTTCATCAGCAATAAAGTGCTGTTGCTGCTGGTGATCGCGGTGATGGGCAAGGCCGGGTTCGCCGAACTCAAACGCACGATCGGCCACTATATTTCCGGCGTGATTCCGACCCCGGTGGCCGAAGTCAGCCCGATGCGCCACAAGATCGGCGTGGTGATGTTCTGCCTGCCGCTGCTGTCATCCTTTCTGGAACCTTATTTCGACAACTTTTTCCCGGGCGTACGACCCAACCTCTGGCAGATGCAGGCGCTGGGCGACTTGATGTTCATCGGCAGCTTCTTCGTGCTGGGCGGCAATTTCTGGGACAAGGTGCATGCGCTGTTCGTGCGCAAGGCGCGGGTGGTGGTGGAATAAAAGAACAGGGGGCCAGGCCCCCTGTTTTTTGAGGTGGGCGGCTATTTCAGGTGGGCGGCGAAGCCTTCGCTGCCCGGCGCAATATCGTCCTTCAAGGTCAACGCCGGAATCTCGTAATCCCCGGCATTCTGCCGCCGAAATCCGATCGGCCGCGTACTCCGCAACTCATCCAGCCGCGCGCCCAGTTCTTCGCACGTCTGGGCAAACCGCGCTTCATCCATCTTCCCGGTGCGATACACCACGAACGGCGGCAGCACCTCGAAGCCGGGGTAATACAGAATCCCGTGATGAATCGGGAACAGCAGGTCATCGATCGGGCCGTTGATTCCGCGCGGGCTGTAATGCGATTCCCAGCCGCCGGCGGTCACCATCAGCATCGCCCGTTTGCCTTTCAGGGTGCCTTCGCCATAACGGTCGCCCCAACGAGAATCCGAATGCTCGCCGACACCGTAGGCAAATCCGTAGGCGTACACGCGCTCGACCCAGCCCTTGAGAATCGCCGGCATGGAAAACCACCACAGCGGAAACTGCAGGATCAGGGTGTCGGCCCACAGCAGTTTTGCCTGCTCGGCGGTGATGTCGGCGGCTTGCCGGCCTTGTTCGAAGGCGAGTTTCGAATCGAGGGACGCGTCGAACGGGCGAGTGCTGTCGCGGCCGGGACTGTCGTCGGCGTCGAGGCTGGCTTTCCAGTTCATCGCGTAGAGATCGGAAACCTGCACGGTGTGGCCGGCGGCTTCCAGGCGCTGGACGGTGAAGTCCTTGAGCGCGCCGTTGAGCGATTGCGGTTCGGGGTGGGCGTAGACCAGTAGCACATTCATGGTGAGGCTCCGTTGCTGAGTGACAGCAGGATCGGCGCCCGGCAGGTATATTGGAAATGAATGTCTGATATGTCTGGTATAGCCATGAATAATTTGAGACGGCTGGATATCAACCTGCTGCTGACCCTCGATGTGCTGCTGTCCGAGCACAACGTCACCCGCGCCGCGCAACGGCTGCATCTGTCGCAGCCGTCGGTGAGCGTGCATCTGGCCCGGTTACGGGAGATTTTTGGTGATCCGCTGTTGCTGCCGGGTCCTCGCGGCATGCGCCCGACGGCGCGGGCCGATGAATTGCGCGAACCGTTGCGCGAGGCGCTGGAAGCGCTGGAGCGGGCGGTGGCACCGGCCAGTCCGTTCGACCCGGCGCAGGCGACCCATACCTGGAAAGTTGCGGCCTCGGACTATGGTGAATCGACCATTCTGCTGCCGGCCCTCGGCGGGCTGCGCAGTCAGGCGCCGGGCACACGGCTGGCGGTGCTTGATTTGTCGCCTCGGCAATTGGTCAAGCAGACGGAGCAGAGTGTGATCGATCTGGCGCTGCACACCAGCGAGGACGCGCCGCTGGAACTGCACCGGCGTGCGCTGTTCACCGAACGTTATGTGCTGGCCGGTCGCGCCGGGCACCCGAAACTGCAACGCAAGCCGACCCGCGCGCAATTCTGCGAGCTGGAGCATGTGCTGATGTCGCCGGAGGGCGGAGGTTTTTTCGGGGTGACGGACAAGGTGCTGGCGGAGGTGGGGCTTACGCGAAACGTAGTGCTGTCGGTGCCGCACTTTCTGTTGCTGATGTCGGTGCTGGCCAGCACCGATCTGGTGGCGATGCTGCCGTCAAGGCTGGCGCGCGGCAATCCCGCGCTGCAAGTGGTCGAGCCGCCGCTGCAAGTGCCGGGCTACGAAATGGCCATGCTCTGGGCCGAGCGTTCGCACCGCGACCCGGCGCACAAATGGTTTCGCGAGCATCTGGCGGCGTCGGTCTGATCAGGCGTGCCCGAGCGCGATGGCAAACGATACGACAACCATGCAGGCGAAAGCGAAATTGAGGTTCATGGGGTGTTCATCCTGGTCCTTTTGAAAGTGGGGCCATTCTGCCGGGGGCGGGTCAAAAGAAAAAATTCGGCTTCGTGATTCCAATGATCGAAGCCATTGATACCGGCGTTGTGTTTGCAGGTTTGCTTGGCTAAGCTCGCGCAAACCTGCAATTAAAAGCACAAACAGGCAAAACCATGCACGATCATTCCGCTTCCGAGCTTCCCTCTCTGCGCCGGCAGAAGATCCTTCTGATCCTTGAACGTGACGGCAAGGTCATGGCGTCCGAGTTGAGCCAGCATTTTGCGGTGTCGGAAGACACCATTCGCCGCGATCTGGCTGAACTGGACAACGCCGGACTGGTGCAGCGCGTGCACGGCGGCGCGCTGCCGAGGCCCAAGGACACCGGCAAGGACTACTTCACCCGGCTGGACGAGATCGACGAGGTGAAGATTCGTCTGGCGCAATTGGCGGCGCAGCAGATTCGGAATGGGCAAACGGTGATGTTCGACTCCGGTTCCACCTCTTTGCAGGTGGCGCGCTCGTTGCCCAGGGATATCAGCCTCACGGCGGTCACGGCATCACCGATGACGGCAATTGCGTTGTCCGAATACCCGGGCATCAAGGTGATTCTGGCGGGCGGGCAGTTGAATCCGAAAACCATGTCCGCCGGTGGTCACGAGGCGCTGCGGCTGTTGTCGGGGATCAAGGCTGATCTGGCGATCACCGGGGTCTGTGCGATTCATCCGGAGGTGGGTATCACCTCGCTGCATTTCGATGAAGTGCCGGTCAAGCAGGCGCTGCTGGACTGTGCGGCGCGGGTGATTGCCGTGACCACGGCGGACAAGCTTGGTGCGGTCGAACCGTTTGTGGTGGCGCCGTGCGAGCGCTTGCACACGCTGATCACCGAACGGCATGTGGCGTCGGGGAGTGTCGAGGATTATCGGCGGTTGGGGATTGAGGTCGAACAACTGCAGGATTGAGTTTTGTGGTGAATTTAAAGGCCTCTTCGCGAGCAAGCTCGCTCCCACAGTGTCCGAGGCGTACTCAAAACGCAGGTACACCCCAAACCCTGTGGGAGCGAGCTTGCCCGCGAAGAGGCCAGTCGCCCCAATGCATAAACCGGCATGCGGCTGAGGGATAAATCAGCGCAGTTTTTCCAGCATCTGGTAGTACCACATGCCCGCCGCGAGCATCGGATTTCCCAGCAGTTCGCCCATCGGCACGCGAATGTGCGAGCACGCGGCAAACGTGTCGAACTGCTGCATCTGCCCGGTGATCGCCCGGCTCATGATCTCGCCCATGATGTGGGTCGTGGCGATGCCGTGGCCGGAGTAGCCCTGGCAATACCAGACGTTGTCCGAGAGCTTGCCCAGTTGCGGGATGCGGTTGATGACGATGCCCATCGCGCAGCTCCACTGGTAATCGATCTTCACCCCTTTGAGCGCCGGGAAGGTCTGTTCGATGCACGGCCGCAGTTCGCCAGCGATGTCCCGTGAATCCTTGCCGCTGTAGTTGGCGCCACCGCCGAACAGCAGGCGGCCGTCGGCAGTGAGGCGGTAGTAATCGAGGACGAAGCGGCAGTCGTAAACGGCGAGGTCTTCGGGGTTGATCTGCTTGGCCAGATACCCCAGCGGTTCGGTGGTGACGATGCCGCCCATGGCCGGGAAAATCTTGCCCTTGAGCTGAGCCGGCTCGAGCTTGTGGTAGACGTCGCCGGCCAGCAGCACCTGATTGGCGTCGATCTGGCCGTGGGCGGTGCGCACGCCGGGGCTGTCGCCGTGAATGATCTCCAGCACTTCGCTGTTTTCGAAGATCAGCGCGCCGAGGCTTTCCGCCGCCCGCGCTTCGCCGATGCACAGGTTGAGTGGGTGCAGGTGCATGTTGCGGGTGTTCTTGATTGCGCCGTGATAGAGCTCGCTTTGCAATAGGTCGCGCACCTGGCTGCGGTCGAGCAGGCTGACTTCATCACCCATGCCGCGACGCACGGCTTCGTCGTAGTCGCTGCGCAAACCGGCCATGTGGCTCGGCTTATAAGCGGCGTGCAAATGGCCGTGCTTGAGGTCGCAATCGATGGCGTATTTCTCGACCCGCTGCTTGATGATTTCGTGGCCGCGCCAGCGCAGGTGCCAGATGAAATCGTCGACCTCATCGCCCAAGGTGTTGCGCATCTGTTTGCGCATCGCACCGTCGCCGGACAGGCTTCCGGTGACCTGACCGCCATTGCGCCCGGTGGCGCCCCAGCCGATCTTGTGGCTCTCGACGATGGCGACTTTCAGGCCTTTTTCGGCCAGCTCGACGGCTGTGGCGACGCCGGTGAAACCTCCGCCGATGATCACCACATCAACCTTGTGCCGACCTTCCAGGGTCGGGTAGTCGGTGTCGCGGTTGAGGGTTGCGGTGTAGTAGGAATTGCTGCGTTCAGTCATTTCAGTGTCCAGATTCGGGAGTCGGTGCACGAACCCTGTGGGAGCGGGCTTGCTCGCGAAAGCGATGTGTCAGTCACCTGAAGTGTTGAATGTGACGACGCCTTCGCGGGCAAGCCCGCTCCCACAAGGGGGCGGAGTGATTTATCAGGCTTCTGTGAGGTACCAGCGCCAGTCCTGCTCGCCCACTTCGGCCATGAACTGCCGGTATTCCGCGCGTTTCACCGCCAGATACACCCCAAGAAATTCCTGTCCCAGCGCATCCCGCGCCCACACCGAATTTTCCAACGCGGTCAGCGAGGTCAGCCAGTCGGTCGGCAGCAATTCTTTCGCTTGGGCATAGCCGTTGCCTTCCACCGGCTCGCCCGGATCGATGTCTTCTTTTATCCCGCGATGAATGCCCGCCAGGATCGCCGCCGCTGCCAGGTACGGGTTGGCATCGGCGCCGCAGATGCGGTGTTCGATGTGCCGGGTGTTGGCCGGGCCGCCGGGCACGCGCAGGCTGACGGTACGGTTGTCGACGCCCCAGGTCGGCGCCAGTGGCGCGTAGCTGTTGGCCTGGAAACGCCGGTAGGAGTTGGCGTTCGGGCAGAACAGCAGCAGCGAATCGAGCAACGAGGCGAGCATCCCGCCAATCGCCGTGCGCAGCAGCGGGGTGCCGGCCGGGTCCTCGGAGGCAAACAGATTGCGTCCCTCGGCATCGGCGAGGCTGACGTGCATGTGCATGCCGGTGCCGGCCAGGTGATCGAACGGCTTGGCCATGAACGTCGCCTGCATGCCGTGCTTGTGCGCCACCGCTTTGACCAGCCGCTTGTAGCGCACAGCCTGGTCCATCGCCTCCAGCGCATCGCCGTGTTCGAGGGTGATTTCCACCTGGCCCGGCGCGTATTCCGAGATCGCCGTGCGCGCCGGAATGCCGTGCAGTTTGCAGGCGCTATAAAGATCGGCGAGGAACGGTTCGATCTGCTCCAGCTCACGCAAACCGTAGACCTGGGTGTGTCTCGGTCGACCGCCGTCGGCATCCAGCGCCGGTTGCGGGCGACCGTTGTGATCGCGTTTGGCGTCGAGCAGGTAGAACTCCAGCTCGCAGGCCATCACCGGGTGGTAACCCTCGGCTTTCAAGCGGTCGATGATCTTGATCAACAGGTGGCGAGGGTCGGCAATGCTCGCCGGCATGCCTTGTTCCGGGTGCATGCTGACCTGCACCGCAGCGGTCGGAATCTGCCGCCACGGCAAGCGCACCAGACTGCCTTCCAGCGGATAGGCGCGGCAGTCGATATCGCCGACGTCCCAGACCAGACCGGAGTTTTCCACGTCCTCGCCGTGCACGGTCAGGCCGAGAATGGTGCTTGGCAGCGGGCGTCCGCTTTCGTACACGGCGAGCAGTTCTTCGCGGTGCAACAGCTTGCCGCGCGGCACGCCGTTGGCGTCGAGGATGAACAGCTCGATCATGTCGATGTCGGGGTTCTGCTCGAGGAAATGACGGGCGTCTTCAATGGCTGCAAATTTCATAATCAATCACTCACGATGGCGCCGCACAGGCGCGCAGATTCAGGCCGGACGCAGCTCGGCAAAAGGCGCGGGCGTCCTGGCAGGGATATCGAAAAAAGAGGGGGAGCTGTCGCGATTTTTAGCGGCGCGATCAGACGGGCAGGCAGATATCCGGCGGGCGTGCGGAGTGACGCAGCTTGGAACGGCTCAGGGCCATGGGGAGATTGACGATGCGATTCATGCGCGGCCCCTGTGAAGGAGGGCGCACAGTGCAGAGACGTTCAACGATTCTGATTGTTGGAGTGACGTGCTCATGACGCGTGTTTCCGTTGGCGGAAAACGTCGGCGGCGGGAGAGTCCCGCCATGCCGGTGTGGCTGGATAGTAAGGGGGAATCCCCGGATAAGTAAACGCCTGATTCCGCGAGCGGTGGCGTGCCCCCCGGTTCAACGCAGCAGGTAAAACCCCAGCCCGACGAGGGCGCAAACGATCAACACCTCGATCACGCCGCGCTTGAAAAAGAACAGGGCGAGGGCGGCCATGAGGGCCAGCACGATCGAAAAAACATCGGGCTGACCGGTAAAACCGTTGGGCCAGAACACGTGGTAAGCAAAGAAACACGCCAGATTAAGGATCACCCCGACCACCGCTGCGGTGATCGCCGTCAGCGGTGCGGTGAATTTCAGTTCGTTGTGCGTCGACTCCACCAACGGCCCGCCAGCGAGGATGAACAGAAACGAAGGCAGGAAGGTGAACCAGGTCACCAGCGTCGCGGCCAGCGCGCCGGCGGCGAACGCGTGTTCCGGGCCGAACGTCGGTTGCACGTAAGCGCCGACGAACCCGACAAACGCCACCACCATGATCAGTGGCCCCGGCGTGGTTTCGCCCAGGGCCAGGCCGTCGATCATCTGCGTCGGCGTCAGCCAGCCGTAATGCCCGACCGCGCCCTGATACACGTAAGGCAGCACAGCGTAAGCGCCGCCGAAGGTGAGCAGCGCCGCTTTGGTGAAGAACCAGCCCATCTGCGTGAAGGTGCCGCCCCAGCCGAACAGCGCCGTCAGCAGCGCCATCGGCAGACTCCACAGTAACGCACCGATCAGCAGCAGACGCAGCAGCCTCGGCAGGCTGAACCGCGCATGTTCGGGTGGCGGGGTGTCGTCATCGATCAGGGCCGGGCCGAAGGACTTTTCGCTGCCGCGATGACCGCCGTTGCTGAACCGCTGCGGCGCCCAGCGTCCGCCGAAATAGCCGATCAATGCCGCGCCGAGCACGATCAGCGGGAACGGTACGTTGAAGGCAAAGATCGCCACGAACGCCGCCCCGGCGATCGCCCACAGCCAGCTGTTCTTCAAGGCTCGCGAGCCAATGCGATGGGCCGCGTGCAACACAATCGCGGTCACCGCCGGTTTGATCCCGTAAAACACCCCGGCCACCGCTGGCACGTCGCCAAACGCGATGTACACCCAGGAAAGAGCGATCAGGATCAGCAGCGAAGGCAACACAAACAGCGCCCCGGCCAGCACGCCGCCACGGGTGCGGTGCAGCAGCCAGCCGATGTAAGTCGCCAGTTGCTGGGCCTCGGGGCCGGGCAGCAACATGCAGTAGTTGAGCGCATGCAGGAAACGTCGTTCGGAGATCCAGCGCCGGCGCTCCACCAGTTCCTGATGCATGATCGCGATCTGCCCGGCGGGGCCGCCGAAGCCGATGCAGCCGAGCTTCAGCCAGAAGGGCCAGGCCTGGCGCAGGGTGATGGGTTGCGGGCGGGGCAAGTCCTTTGGTGTCTGGCTCAAGTGTGGCTCCACGTTCGAATCGGCGGGAGCTGCTATCTAATCAGGCTTTTGTCGCATTCGACAGTACCCGGTCAGGCATGCGCCAGACTCCAGCGAAACGCCGCATTCTGATCACTCTCCCGCGCCTCGACCCAATGCGAACCCTCAGGCGTAGTCTCACGCTTCCAGAACGGCGCCCGCGTCTTCAGCACATCCATGATGAACGCGCAGGCCTCGAACGCCGCATGCCGATGCTTGCTGCTGACGCCAACGAACACGATCGGCTCGGTCACCGACAGCGCGCCGACCCGATGCACAATCTCCACAGCCAGCAACGGCCAACGCTCGCGAGCCTGTTCGGCTATCTGCTCCAGAGCCTTCTCGGTCATGCCCGGATAGTGCTCCAGAAACAGCTCGGTCACCGATTGCCCGACGTTCAGATCCCGCACATAACCAATGAAATCCACCACTGCGCCCACCCGTGGATTGCGCGCATGCAGGTCGGCAATCAACTGACCGGCATCGAAGCCTTTACGCTGGACTCGAACACCCATGCCTCAACCCCCCGTAACTGGCGGGAAAAACGCGATCTCGTCGAAATCCTCGATCACCTGATCCGGCTGACACAGCTCCTGATTCACCGCGCACATCAGGTTGCCGGCGCCGAGCACCTCACGCCAGATATCGCCACGTTGCATCAACAGCTGCCGCACGTCCTCGACACAAACGAGGGTGTCGCTGGCCGGAATCTTTTCACCGCCCAGATTGAGCCGGTCACGGTAGCTGGCGAAGTAGTTGATCAGAATCATTGCGGGTTCTCCCATTGAAAGTGGCCCGAGCGGCCGCCCTGTTTGCTCAGCAGGCGGATGTCGCCGATGACCATCGCCCGGTCCACCGCTTTGCACATGTCATAGATGGTCAGCGCGGCGACGCTGGCGGCAGTCAGGGCTTCGAGCTCGACGCCGGTCTGGCCGGTGAGGCGGCAGGTGCTGGTGATCTGCACGCGGTCCGGTTCGCAGGCCTTGAGCTCGACGTGGATCGAACTGAGCAGCAGCGCGTGGCACAGCGGAATCAACTCGTGGGTGCGTTTTGCCGCCTGGATCCCGGCGATCCGCGCCACGGCGAATACATCGCCCTTGGGGTGGCCGTTGGACTGGATCATTTGCAGGGTTTCCGGACGCATCTGCACCCAGGCCTGGGCGGTGGCTTCGCGGCGGGTTGCGGCTTTGTCGCTGACGTCGACCATGTTGGCGCGGCCCTGATCGTCGAGGTGGGTGAGGCTGTTGCTCATGCGGTGGGCTCCTGGATCGGGCTGTAGATTCGGGGGGCGTTGCGGTGCGGGACGTGGATCAGGTTCAAGTGGTGCTTGAGCGCCCAGCGCACGGTCAGCGCAGTAGGGGCGGACAGGCTTACGAGGGTGCCGAGGCGGGCGCGCACGGCTTTGTGGATCAGTTCGAGGCTGCAACGGCTGGTGACCACGACGAAGCCCTGACGCGCATCGAGACCTTCGAACTGCAGGGCGCCGATCAGTTTGTCGAGGGCGTTGTGGCGGCCGATGTCTTCGCGGCACAGCAGCGCTTCGCCGTCGGCATCGAAGTACAACGCTGCGTGCAGGGCGCCGCTGCTGCGGGCCAGTTGCTGGGCCTGTTCGATGCGCTGGCGGATACCGTCGAAATGCGCTGCTGGTGGCAGCGGCGTCGGGGTCAGGATCTCCAGTTGCGGCAGCGCCTGTTCAAGGGCTTCCACGCCGCAGAGGCCACAACCGCTGGTGCCCGCCATCTGCCGGCGATGATCCTTCAGCGCCCAGAACGCACGGCTGGAAATCTGCACGTCGGCCTGACAGGCCTGGTCGAAATGGGTCAGGCGGATGTCATGGATATCGTCGAGGCGGTCGACGATGGCGTTGCTCAGGCTGAAGCCGCGAACGAAGTCTTCGATGTTGCCTGGCGAGACCATCATCACCGCTTGATTCAAGCCGTTGTAGCTGATGGCCAAAGCGATTTCGGCCGCCAGCGCCGCGTGGGACACCGGCGCGTCGTCGAGGTATTCGCGGTAGGCCACTTGCGCTGGTTGTGGCGCGGGGGCGTTGGCGTCGCCCGGTTCGATGAGTTGTTCAACTTGGCACAGCATCTTGAAAAGTCCCCGAAGCGCTGAAGTGGAGTCAGGCTACGGGGCAGGGAAAAGTGCGTCCAATCGCTTGTTCCGATGCAGTGATTGGATTGGTCGATGACCGTTCCGGCCCCTTCGCGAGCAAGCTCGCTCCCACAGTGTTTTGTGGCGCGCACAGATCTGTGGCGCGACTCGATACCTGTGGGAGCGAGCTTGCTCCGGGCGGCGATCCGACGAAGGCGGACTCAAGCGCAAAGAATTAAACGACAGGCGCCTCGATCCCGAACATCTTGCGCGCCTCGGCAAAACACTTCTCGGCAATCGCCGAGCGCGGTTCGGTCTTGCGCATCACCAGCCCCAGCGGCGCGAGCACGCTGGCATCCGGCAGGTTGATGAAGGCCAGGTGTTCGATCGGTTCTTCCAGGCCACTGTCCAGCGGCATGATCGAGCAGCAGAAGCCCTGGTGAATCGCCTGCAGCAATTGATAGGTCGAATCGCTTTCCATGATCGGCTGCGGATTCAACCCGCGACTGCGGAAACTCAGGTCGATGGATTTTCGGTAGTGCATGCCGGTGGTGATCATCCCCAGCGGCAGTTCGGCGGCGTCTTCCCAGCTCATTTCCGGGCCTTCGAAATGGAAGTGACGGGTGTCGTAGAGCAGGCCGACGCGGGTCTCGCCAATCTCGAAAAACTCGAAATAGTTCGGGTTGACGTGGTCCAGATAACACACGCCCAGGTCCAGCTGATTGTTGCCGAGGCCCTCGATGATCTCGTCCGAACTCAGCGACGACAGACTGTATTTCAGCTCCGGATAAGTCCCGGACAAACCCTGAATGTAATTCACCGGATTGAAGTTGCTCAGCGGCACCAGCCCCAGGCGCAGGCTACCGACCAGTTGCCCGCGGCAGGCTGCCGCTTCGGCAAACAGCCCGTCGTGGGCGGCCAGCAACGTGCGGGCCCAAGCCAGCACGCGCTCGCCGGCCTGGGTGAAACCTTCGAAGCGCTGGCCGCGATTGACCAGCACCAGATCCAACTCGTCTTCCAGATTGCGCAGGCGCATCGACAGGGTCGGCTGGGTGATGTGGCAGCGCGCGGCGGCCTGGCCGAAGTGGCGGGTTTCGTCCAGCGCGATCAGGAACTTGAGTTGTTTGATGTCCACGACGGCACCTGCTCGATAAGGAATTTTGATTGAGTATTGACGCAGATGCGTACGGCGCACGGAAAGCGCAGGAAGCGACGATCCCATCGAGGGCTTTTTTCGTCCAATCGGCAGTGTTTAAGAGCCTATCGAGGATTTCGATGACGCCCGGTTTCATTGGGCCGGACTGCGGTCGAGGCGCTGAAAAAATTCACCGATAGAGCAGGTCGATAGTGTGGTTGGCCAGAGTGATTAGACAGTCCTCACAAGCGGCACTTAGGCTCGTCATCCATTGAATTGACGACGGCCGGAGAGTGCCATGAGTGTTAAATCGGATGCCTTGTTCGTTCCCCTGAATATTGCCGTGCTGACGGTCAGCGATACCCGCGATTACGCCAGCGACACCTCCGGCCAGTTGCTGGTCAGCCGCCTGCTGGAGGCCGGCCACACCTTGAGCGAACGCAATCTGCTCAAGGACGATCTGTACAAGATCCGCGCCCAGGTTGCGCACTGGATCGCCGACGACAACATTCAAGTGGTGCTGATCACCGGCGGCACCGGTTTCACCGGGCGTGACAGCACTCCGGAAGCCGTGGCCTGCCTGCTGGACAAGCAGATCGACGGTTTCGGCGAGCTGTTTCGCGCCATCTCGATTCTCGACATCGGCACCTCCACCGTACAAAGCCGCGCGCTGGCCGGGCTGTCCAACGGCACGCTGGTGTGCTGCCTGCCGGGTTCCACCGGCGCCTGCCGCACGGCTTGGGAAGGCATCCTTGCCGAACAACTGGATAACCGCCATCGCCCGTGCAACTTCGTTCCGCACCTCAAACCGGTGCAAGCCTGCGGGCCGCGCGGATGAGCAAGCCGGGGTTGATGCCGGTCGAGGACGCCCTCGACCAACTGTTGGCGATGGCCGATGAACAACGTCTGCCGGACAGCGAATCGGTACCGCTCAACGAGGCGCGCGGACGAGTGCTGGCCAGCGATCTGGTCGCCACACTCGATCTGCCGCCGTGGCCGAACAGCGCCATGGACGGTTACGCCTTGAACCTCGCCGACCTACATCGCCAGCCGTTGAGCGTGTCGCAACGGATCTATGCCGGGATGGCGCCGGACGCCTTGCTGTCCGGCACCTGCGCACGGATTTTCACCGGTGCGCCGTTGCCCATGGGCGCCAATTGCGTGGAGATGCAGGAAAACGTCGAAGTGCTGGAGGACGGTCGCGTACATTTCCTGCAACCTCTGAAGGTCGGGCAGAACATCCGTCCCCAGGGCCAGGAGAACCGCGTCGGCGACACCTTGCTGCGCGCCGGCAAACGCCTCGGCCCGTTCGAACTGGCCGTCGCCGCAGGACAGGGCATGACTCATCTGCCGGTGGTGCGTCGCCCGCGCGTGGCATTGCTGTCGACCGGTGATGAACTGGTGGAACCAGGGCAACCGTTGCGCCCCGGCAGTATCTACAACAGCAACCGCACCTTGCTCGACCACTGGTTGCGCGAACTGGGTTGCGAAGTGATCGACGCCGGGATTCTTCCCGATCGTCCGGCGCAGACCCGGCTCAAACTTGAGCAACTGCAGGTCGCGGCCGACTTGATTCTGACCACCGGCGGCGTGTCTGCCGGTGACGCCGACTGCCTCGGCCAAGTGCTGCGCGACAACGGCAAACCGCTGCTGTGGAAACTCGCGATCAAACCCGGCAAACCGCTGACGGTCGGCCATTTCGGCACAGTGCCGGTGATCGGCCTACCGGGCAACCCGACCTCGGCGCTGGTGACCTTCGGCCTGCTGGCGCGCCCGTACCTGCTGCGCATTCAAGGCGTGGAAGAGGTGGTGCCGCTGAGCTTCACGGTCAACGCCGGCTTCGACTGGCCGAAACCCGGCAGCCGTCGTGAATACCTGCGGGTGCGCCTGGAGGGCGGGCAGGCGGCGCTGTATCCGAACCAGAGTTCCGGGGTTCTGCTAGGCGCGACCTGGGCCGACGGGCTGGTGGAAATCCCCGAGAACAGCACCTTGCAGAGGGGCGATCCGCTGCGGTTCATCCCGTTCAGCGAGCTGTTCTGAGCGCGATCAAAAGGTGTAGACCACTTGCCCGGCGAGTGAGGCCTGCAACCGGCGCTCGACTATCGGGCTGTCGGCCGCTTCGTGGCTCAGGTACTGCACCGCCAGAACGGTCGACACGCTCCATTGCTCATCCAGCGGCAACGACCAGGTCAGGTCCGCACCGCGACTGACCAACCCGGCCCGGGCCTTGTACGCGCGGAACTGACTGCGCGAGGCCTGGGCATCGCTGACGCCGTACCAGGTGCGCATGTAATTGCTGTCGCCGAACTGGCTGTTGAGGCCGCCGGTAACCTTGCCGTAACGGCCTTCGTAGAAAGGCGCGCTGATGCTCAGCTTGAGGCGGTTCCACGACGAGCCGGTATCGTGGTCATCGTCGTCCTTTTCCAGCGCATGCTCGAAACTCGCGCCGAGAATGATCGGGCCCATGTGATAGGTCCCGTCGAGCCCGATCACCGGGCGCGACTTGATCGAGCCCATGCCGTTGAGCTCGTCCGAACCTTTGAATCCGGTCTTGCGATCCTTGCGCACATCGCTGGCGCCGACGTAGACGCTGAGGCCGAAATCCTCTTCGTCGACCCCCCAGCCGAGGCCTCGGCTGCTGTCGAGAAACACGCCGTAAGGGCTGACAATTTCCACACCCACCAAAGGCGCCATCACCCGTTCATCACTGCCGCTGTAACGCGGCGCACTGGCCGCACCAGCACGCAGGGTGGCGTGCCAGTCTTCGGCGCGCAGCGAATCGCCCGGCAGCAGCAGGCAGAGGGAAGTCAGGGACAGCGAAAATGTGCGTAACGAAACCGGCATGGGGCACCCGAGGGGGAGGTTGGATGCGCCCATGCTAGTGAGGTGGCGGCCGGCAATCTTTGGCAGCTTTGTCGGGAAACTGTCAAAGACTGTGAAGCCGCCGGTTGTGCTGAATCAGAAGTCCCACTTGGTGGTGAGCATCAAGTTGCGCGGCTCGCCGTAGAACGTGGTGTCGAAGTTGCCGAGCCCCGTCAGGTACTTCTTGTCGAACACGTTGTTGGCGTTGACGGTGAAGCTCAGGTGCTCGTTGTACTGATAGCGGGTCATCAGGTCGACGAGGGTGTAGCCGCCCTGTTTGATGCGCGTGTAATCGCCGGCCGGAGCGCTGTAGATCTTGCCGTAGAACGCGCTCTGCCAGCTGATGCCGCCACCGACGGTGACCTTGTCGAGCATGCCCGGCAGACGATAGGTGGTGAAGGTGCGCACCACGTGTTCCGGTTTGGTGGTGGACAGTGGATAACCGTAGATCCGCTGTTCGTCGGCATCGCGGGTGCGGGCGTAGGTGTAGCCGGCGGAGACGTTCCAGCCGTCGGCCAGTTCGCCGGCCAGTTCCAGCTCGACGCCCTTGGTGGTGGCGCCGTCGATGGCTTTGTAGATGCCTTCGTTGGTGACGGCGTTGGTGCCGATCGACTCGGCGACCCCGTCCTGTTCGATGCGGAAGAACGCCAGGCTGGCGTTCAGGCGACCGTCGAAGTACGCCGCTTTCAGACCGGCTTCGTAGCTGTCGCCTTCCACCGGGGCCAGGGTCGAGCCGTTAATGTCCTTGTAGGTCTGCGGCTGATAAATGCTGGTGTAGCTGGCGTACACCGAGTAGGTGTCGTCGAGGTCATAGACCAGCCCGGCGTACGGCGTGACCACGCCGTGTTCCTTGTAGCTGGCATTGGTGTCGTCGAGGCCGGCGCCGGCGTTGTAGCGGTAGTCTTCGTTGTATTTGAAGGTGCTCAGGCGGCTGCCGAGGATCACCGACAAATCGTCGGTCGGGTGCAGGCGGGTGGCCAGGTAAACGCCGTTCTGGCTCTGGGTGCGCTCGTATTTGCCGTTCTTCGGGAAGTCCTGTTTCGGCAGGTCGCCGTTCCAGTCGTAGATGCTGCCCGGTACGAGTTCGAAAGCGCTGGTGTCGTAGGTCGAACCGGTCTGGCGCGAGTGCGAAGTCATCACGCCGGCGATCAGCTCATGCTCGCGGCCGCCGAGGGTGAACGGGCCGGAGACGTTGACGTCAGCGGTGTTCTGCACCCGATGACCTTCCCAGCGGCCCCAGTACAGGAACATGCCTTCGCCGGTGGCGCGATCCGGGTTACCGCCACTGGCCGAGGCCAGTCGAGTGTCGTGGTCGGTGGTTTTCTGGTCGAGGCTGACCTTGAATTTCCAGTCGTTGGCCAGCGCCTGTTCCAGCGAGGCGAAGTAGGTGATGTTGTCGAAATCGCGACGGCTCCAGTCGGCGCCGCTGTTGAAGTGGCGCGGGAAGTCGGTGCGGCCGCCGTCGGCGAAATACACCGGATTGCCGGTCCACGACGTACCGCGCGGGGTGGTGCTGGACTTGTCGATGCCGAAGGTTAGCAGGGTGTCGTCGGTCAGGTGGGCTTCGAGGATGCCGTAGAACAGATCCTTCTTCTGGCTGTAGTGATCGAGATAGGAATTCTTGTCCGAATACGCGCCGACAAAGCGGCCGCGCACATTGCCCGAATCGGTCAGCGAACCGGAAATATCGCCCACCGTGCGATAAGCGTCCCACGAACCGACAGTGCCACTGATCGAGGTCTTGAACTCCTTGGTCGGCTTCTTGCGGATCAAATTGACCGTGGCCGACGGATCGCCCGAGCCGGTCATCAGGCCGGTGGCGCCCTTGATCACTTCCACACGGTCGATGCTGGAGGCGTCGTCGCCGTTGTTCGGGTTCTCGCCGTAGACGCCGTCGTAGGGCAGGTTGACGCCGTCGTACTGGAAGTTGGTGATGGCAAAACCACGAGCGGAAAACTCGGTGCGGTCGCTGTCGTATTTCTGGGTCGAAATGCCTGGAGTGTTGCGCAGCGCATCGCCGATGCTTTGCACTCCACGGTCGTCCATTTGCTGGCGGGTGATCACCGTCACCGATTGCGGCGTTTCGCGCAGTGACAGCGGCAGACCGGTGGCCGAGGACGTCGCACCGGTGGTGTAAGACTGCGTGCCTTCGGTGGTCGCCCCCAGGCCCTGGGCGGAAATATTGGTCGCGCCCAGTTGCAGGGTTTCTTTTTTCGCCGGGATTTCAGCGGCGTGGGCGGTGGCGGCAAAACTCACAACGGCCAGCGCCAGCGGGCGCAAGGCAAAACGGAAACGGACGTGCGACATGGAGATCCCTTTGCATCGAATCGATCGGTAGTTGAAGTGTTTCTGGTGGGTTAACCGAACGAGCGATGCAAAAGGGAACCGGGGTCTGAAAAATAAACGGAATCGATGCTCAGCGAGTCAGGCCAAGGCGTTCATGCCACTGGGCGATGGACTCTTCGGGGTAGACGTCGAATTGCTGATCCCTGGCGCTCGCCTGCACTTCGACCCACGGCGCCTTGGAGCCGAGCATCAGATGAGTGTGTTCAGGCGGCACCGGCAGCGGCGTGTCAATGGCTGAGGCGAACGGGTGGATCAGCTCCGGCCACTCCGGGCTGAACAGCCACAGACCGCTGCCGCACAGCGAGCAGAAATGCCGTTCGGCGGTGCTGCGGTGGGCGCGGGCATCGCCTTCGCCTTTCATTTTCGCGTGGTAGATCGTGATGTGTTTGCGCCCGCGCACCTTGAGGCTGGCCGCGTCGCCGCCGAGGTTGATCGCAAAGCCGCCACCGCCCTGGGTCTTGCGGCAGATCGAGCAGTAGCAGCGCTGATAAGGGTAGGGGTGGGCGCTGTCGAGAGTGAATGAAACCGCGCCGCAGTGGCAGGAGCCTTCGAGGTGCATGAGTGGCCTCCAATGTTTTTGTCGATGCGGTTCAGCCTAGAGGAGATGGGGTGAATGTGCTGCCGCCATCGCGAGCAGGCTCGCTCCCACATTGGGAGCGCATTTCAAGTGTGGGAGCGGGCTTGCTCGCGAAGAACGATAACGCGGTGCAACTGGACGCCCGCGCAAAGCCCGGTCAGCATGTCCGCAAAAAAAGGGACCCAAACCCATGCGCCGACTACCTTCCCTTGCCGCCCTGCGAACCTTCGAATGCGCCGCCCGCCACGCGCATTTCGGTCGTGCCGCCGCCGAGCTGTGCGTCACCGACAGCGCCGTCAGCCATCAGATCCGCCAGCTCGAAGAGCAACTGGGCGTGTCGTTGTTCATCCGCGAGGGCCGGCAGATTCGCCCGACCATCGCCGCCGGGCGCCTGATGCAGAGCCTGCAACAGGCCTTCGAGCTGATCGGCGATGCCTGCGACGAGTTGCGCGATCCGTCCTCGCTCGCCGTGTTGCGGCTGGCGGTCACGGCGGAGCTGGCGCAGAAGTGGCTGATGAACCGTCTCACCGATTTCTACGCGCGTTATCCGCACATCACCTTGCATCTCTATGAGCAACCGATCGACGCCACGGCGCCCGGCGAAGACATCGATCTGGCCATCACCTACGGCACCGGCCCGGTCGACAGCAGCGCGTATTTCGTCCGTCCGTTGCCGGCGTTGCAGTTCTTCCCGGTGTGCAGCCCCGGCCTGTTCAACCAGGGCAACCTGAAGACCCCGAAGGACCTGGCCCGACATTGCCTGCTGCACGACGATCAGGACGGCAAGACCTGGACCGCGTGGCTCACCAGCCATGCCGGCGATTTGCGCCCGGAACGACAGTTGTATTTCGCCCACGCCGGTCTGGCGCTGGAGGCAGCGGCGCAAGGGCAGGGCGTGGCGATGGGCGACAACCTCACGGCGCAGGAGGATTTGCAGAATGGGCGTCTGGTGCGCCCGTTCACCTCCAGCATGACCGCGCTGGGCCAATACGCGCTGGTCTGCGAGCGGGTGCGGCTGGAGCGTCCGGCGGTGGCGCAGATGCTGGAATGGTTCAACGATCAGCTGGCCGATTGATGAGTTGAGTTCAACTGTTCCGAAATAATCATCGTTGGCGGCGCGACCGCCCACGACCGTAGCCTGAGGTCATTCCCATCCCGATGACGAGGTTTGACCATGGCACGTTTGCTCGACACCACCCCGAAACAGGACGGCTTCCGTCTGCCCGGCGAATTCGAAGCCAAGTCCGGTTGCTGGCTCGGCTGGCCGGAGCGCACCGACGTCTGGCGCAACGGCGCCAAGCCTGCGCAGAAAGTCTGGGTGCAGATCGTCACCGCGATCTCCCACAGCGAACCGGTGACGGTCTGCGCCTCGGCATCCCAGTTCGCCACCGCCCGCCGCCAGTTGCCTCCGCAAGTGCGGGTGGTGGAGATGACCTGCAACGACACCTGGTTCCGCGACAGCGGCCCGTGCTTCGTGGTCAACGACCAGAGCGGTGAAGTGCGTGGCGTCGACTTCGAATTCAACGCCTACGGCGGCCTCGACGGTGGGCTCTACTATCCGTGGGACAAGGACGACCAGATCGCCAGCAAAATTCTCGAAATCGAACGCTTCGACCGCTATCGCGCGCCATTGATTGCCGAACTCGGCGGCATCCAGAGCGACGGTCAGGGCAGCATCCTCACCACCGAACAATGCCTGCTCAACCGCAATCGCAACCAGCATCTGGGCAAGGACGAAGTGACCCGCCGGCTGACCGATTACCTCGGCGCCGAGCAAGTGATCTGGCTGCCGCGCGGTTGCAAGTTCGACGAAACCGACGGCCATGTCGACGACCTCGCGTGCTTCGTGCGCCCCGGCGAAGTGGTGCTGCAATGGACCGACAACCGCGACGATCCGCAGTGGGAAATCTATCAGGAGGCCTACGACATCCTGCGCAGCACCCGCGACAGCCGTGGTCGCGAACTGATCGTGCACAAGCTGCCGCAACCGGACGTGCTGGAGTGGACCGCCGAAGAAGCCGAAGGCCTCGATCAGCAGGACAGCACCCACACCCGTCAGGCCGGCACCAAAATCTGTGCCTCGTACATCAACTACTACGCCGGCAACAGCTCGATCGTGGTGCCGCTGTTCGGTGATCGCAACGATCAGGTGGCGTTGGCGACCCTCGCCGAACTGTTCCCGCAGCACAAGATCGTCGGCATCGAAAACTCCCGGGAAATCCTGCTCGGTGGCGGCAACGTCGCGTGCATCACCATGCCGCAATACGCCGGCCAGAAAAAAGGAGCCTGACCATGGGCCTGCACAAACTGAGTAAAGCGTTATTGCTGGTGCTTGCACCCCTGTGTGTGCAGGCTGCCGAAACGGCGAAGCCGGTGGTCAACCTGTACATCTGGGGCGAGTACCTGGCCCCGGATACCCTGAAGAATTTCGAGGCGAAAACCGGGATTCGGGTGGTCGCCGATCACTTCGACTCACTGGAAACCGTCGAGACCAAGCTGCTCACCGGGCGCAGCGGCTACGACCTGGTGCTGACCGCCGGTCAGCACCTGTCGCGGGCCATCGAGAGCGGCGCGATCCAGACGTTGAACAAGCAGCAACTCCCGCACTTTGCCGGAGTCGGCGAGGAGTTCCGTCAGCACATGGCGGTGTTCGATCCGGGCAACCGCTACGCCGGGATCTACGCCTGGGGCACCACCGGCGTTGGCTATCAGGAGGAGGCCGTGAAGCAGCGCCTGCCGGAGGCGCCACGGGACAGTTGGGCGATGCTGTTCGATCCGGCAGTGGTGTCGAAATTCGCCGATTGCGGGGTGAGCCTGCTCAACGACCCGAACGAAGTGTTCGCGGCGGTCATGAAGTACATGGGCCTGGACATCAACCGCCAGAGCCTTGACGACCTGAAACTCGCCGAGCAGCAACTGGCGAAGATTCGCCCGTACATCCGCTACTTCGACAATGACCTGAACATCAGCGACCTGGCCAACGGCAACACCTGCGTGGCGATGTCGTGGAACGGCAACGTTGCCATCGCGGCCGGTCAGGCTGAAGCGGCGAAAAAACCGTTCAAGTTGAATTACCGGATTCCGAAGGAGGGCACGCTGATCTGGTTCGATGCCATGGTCATTCCCAAGGATGCACCGCACCCCGAGGCCGGGCTGGCACTGATGGATTACCTGATGACGCCGGAGGTGATTGCACCCATCACCGACACCATTCACTACGCCAACGCGATCACGGCGGCGGATGGCTTGATCGATCCGGCGATTCGCAATGATCCGGGGACCTATCCACCGCAGGCGGTGAGGGCTTCGCTGTACAGCAAGAATGACAATGGCAAGGCGTTCAACCGGGCATTGATTCGGGCATTCAGCCGGTTGAAGTCGGGGTTGTGAACGGGCGCCGGGAATCATCTTGAAGCGGTTTGTGCGTGGGCGTGTGGGGGTGAGTCTGGTAGTTTTTTCGCCATGAATCTGAACCGGCAATGACGCCGGATGCCGTTTCGGTTCCTGATTTTCAGGATCCGGGACGGCCACTTTTCAAGGAAGAAAAACATGCCAATCAAACCGCCGGTCAAGGGCTCGGGCCCGGCCGATGTTCATTTGAGACCTTCCACCGACGGCACTGTGTCGGGGCCGGTGATTCGACCGAGTGTCCACGGCAATCTGCCGGAGCCGCCGGCAATTTCCAGTGGCGTACGGACGCCCCATCACAGCGGTGGCGAGGTTGTCAGTCCTCCGTCATCGATCACCTTTCGCGATGCACTGCCAGTGGTGGAAGTTGCGCCCCCCGGCGGGCGACGGTCGCTGGAGGCGTACCACGTGCCGGCGGCGAGCCGGCTGACAGACATCGACGCCGACGGCTTCAGGACGTTCAAGGGCCGTCAGTTCGCCGAATTGCCCGGTCAGGGCATCGTCCAGGTAGGTGCCGACCCGCAAACCGGTCTGTACCGGGCCAGACTGCCCAGCGAACTCAACCCTTCTGGCCCGGTGCTGGAGCGCGACAGCGACGGCAAGCTCTGGCACCCGCTGGAAGAATTTGCCACCGACCGTTTTCGCACCCCCGACCCGCGAAGCGAAGCCGCCTCGACACTGGAGGCCATGCCGCATCCGGAGGGCGACGAAGGACGGGCTCGTGCGGATGACGCCGACGACGAATTCGAGCTTGCCTCCGAATCGATGCCGGTCAAGCCCTACACCGATCAGGAACTGGCGACCATGCGCGATGAAGTGCGCTATTCCTTTCGTGGCAATCGCCTGGGCACCTACGACCGTGCCAACAACGGCAAATACCCGCTACGCGACACCCTGGGCAGACCGGTGCGGATCCGCAAGCTGGAGACATTGGTCACACTGACCACCGGGGAGCGTTTCCGCTCGGAGCCGATCAAGCCCTACATCAAGTTCGAAGGCTATGAAGACGTCGCGAGGCTCTACGAAGAGAAACTCGAGCTGCGCACCTTTACCGAGGCCGACATGAAGGTCCCTGGCGAGAAAGCGCTGATCGGACAACTCATGGTGGTCGCCAACAAACGAATCAGCAAAGGCGAGGCGCTGGGCCTCTACGGCGGGACGCTCAGCCCGGTGCGTCTGGTACGACGCGAAGAACAGACGTTCACCATGTTGGCGGGTTTCAGCGTGCATTACACACCAGGAAAGTTTGTTGAAGATCCAGTTGTGGTCATCGGCGACAACATCATTTCGCGGATCAACTCGAACTTCGAATACGACGCCACCGGCAAACCGATCCATCAATCGCCAGACGGCTATAACGTGCAGATCGTCGGGTTCAAAGTCGAAGCGGACATGCTGATCGGCGACCGGCTGGTCAACCGGCCCTACATGTTGAACGCGCTGTTTGCCTCGGAGGATATTGCGGCGGGAACCGAGTTGCGCTGGAACTACAACTATTCGGACAGAGAGATGAAGATGATCTTCCCGTAAAGGGCCAAAGCCCTCTCCCGAAGGGTGAGGGCTACAGCGAGGGGCTTTTCGGCACCCGCCACAAATACCAGGCCGCCACCGTCCGAAACGGCTTCCAGTCCAACCCGATCTCAATCATCTGCCTGCGCGCAGGCTGCACCTCCAGCCCCTTCAACCGCCGATACCCCTCGCGAACCCCAAAGTCATCCGCCGGCAGAATGTCCGGCCGCTCCAGGCTGTAGATCAGCAACATCTCGACGGTCCAGCGCCCAACCCCGCGCAGGCTGACCAACCGCTCGATCAACGCCTCATCTTCCATCGACAGCGCAGTCGAGTAATCCGGCACCACACCGTCCAGAGTCGCCTGGGCAATCCCCTGAATCGTCGCAATCTTGCCCGCCGAAAACCCACAACCGCGCAATTGATCGAAGTCCGTCGCCAGAATCTGCTCCGGACGCGGAAACGTCTGCCCGGGAAACAACCCCACCAACCGCCCGACAATCGCATCGCCAGCCTTGGCGTGCAGTTGCTGATAGGCGATCGCCCGCACCAGCGACTCATAGGGATCGCGCGCCGGATGCGGCTGATGCAGGCAGGGGCCGACCGCAGCAATGTGGCGCTGCCAGTCGGCGTCGAGGCTGGCCAGAAATTCGCTGGCCGGTTGGTAGGGATCGGACATCGATTACTTCAACAGACCGTTGACTTCGCCATAGGTAAAGGCCTTGAGGTCATGGGTGTCGAGCTTGCCGCTGGCGAGAAAGCTTTTCACCAGCGAACCCATGGCGCCGTACATGAACTCGGCGATCCCGGAGCCGGCGCTCAAGCGGCGCACGCCGAGAGCTATCAACTCTTCGGGGGAGGGCAGGCAAGCGAAGCCCAGGACGTTGACCGGCAACGTCGTCCCCTTGCAGATCGCTTCGATTTCGTAGGCCGACGTCACCCCGGCAGCGAACAATCCATCGGCCCCGGCCGCCTGATACAGCGCGGCACGACGCAGGGTTTCGGCGACACGATCCTCGGCCGGCACCAGACCTTTGAGGTAAACGTCGGTGCGAGCGTTGATGAACAGCTTCACATTGCGCCTCTCGGCCACTTGCCGCGCGACTTCGATCTTGCGTACCAGCAGTTCCGGCGTGCCGCTGCCGTCTTCGATATTGATCCCGACCGCGCCTGCCGCGATGACCGCATCGATCACTTCAGCAACCCGGCCGAGGTCATCGGAATAACCGGCCTCGATGTCCACGCTCAACGGCACCTTGATGACTCGGGCAATCGATTCCACGGTGCTGATCAAACGCTCCAGCGGCAGGGTGTTGCCGTCCGGGTAACCGTGGGCCCAGGCGACAGCGGCGCTGCTGGTGGCGACGGCTTTGCTACCCAGTTGCTCGACCAGCCGCGCACCCGTGGCGTCGGCGACGTTGGTCAGGATCAGCAGGCCATCGTGGTGCAACTGGTGAAACTGAGTGTCGAGCGCGTTCATCGAGATCCCTTCTTGTCGGTTGTTCAGAAAGCCAGAGGTTGCGTCAGCTGCACGGCGGCGTTTTCCAGCCGGAGCAAAAACGCCTTGCGCGGTTGCCCACCACCATAGCCGGTCAATGAGCCGTCCGCACCGATCACCCGATGGCACGGCACGACAATCGAGAGCCGATTGTGCCCGTTGGCCAGCCCCACCGCGCGACTGGCGCCGGGTTTGCCCAGCCGTGCGGCGATGGTGCCGTAAGTGCTGGTGTGGCCGTAGGGGATTTGCCGCAGTTCGCTCCAGACCTGGCGGGCAAACTCGCTGCCGGGCAGGTGCAGCGGCACGCTGAATTCGCTCAGCTTGCCGGCGAAGTACAGCGCCAGCTCGTTTTCGATCTGCTGCAAATGCGCGTTGTACCCTGGCGCGACCACATAGCCGTAGCGGTTCTGCAATTCTTCAACTTCGCGGGTCAGCGCCGGGCGGTCGAGAAACTCCAGCAATACCAGCCCGCGTCGTTCTGCCATGGCGATCATCGGCCCCAACGGCGTGGTCAGGCGGGTGAACAGCAACGGCTCGCTGGATGCCGCGCGTCCCGGCGTGATGTGGAACGACTTCTGGAACGCATCGCGAAAACCGCTGAGGGATTCATAGCCGGAGTCGAACGCGGCGTGGTCGATGGACGTGCCTTGCTTGATCCCGCCCAGCGCCATGCCGAGCCGCCGGGTGCGCAGCCACGCATGGAAAGTCATGCCGAAATGCTGTTTGAACCAGCGCCGCAGTTTCAGCGGTTCGATGCCCTCGGCGAGCAACTGCGCATCGCTCCAGCGCAGCTCAGGATCGGCGTCGACGGCTTTCAACAGTCGTTGCACCCAATCCGGGGCGATGGCCGCAGCGTCCAGCGGTTTACAGCGCAAACAGGCGCGATAGCCTGCGGACAGGCAGTCATCAGCGTGGGCGAAGAACTCGACGTTTTCCGGTTTCGGCTTGCGCGCCGTGCAGGTAGGGCGGCAAAAGATCCCGGTGGTTTTCACGGCCGTGAAGAACACGCCTTCATAGGCAGTGTCGCTTGCGAGCATGGCGCGGACCATTTCGGCGTGAGGGGGCAGGACAGCGGCTTGTATGTTCATGGGCCGAGGATAAAACCAGTTATTCGATGGCTCCACCGAAAAATCGACAGTGAATTTTCGGGCCGCTGCACTACAGTGATCGGGTCGCTACAACTAGGGAAATGAAGGTATGCCACCGTTCACGATTCAACACATCGATCACATCGTGCTGCGCGTCGCCGATCTGCAACGCAGCATTGACTTCTACGACCGGGTCTTCGGCGCCGAAGTGGTCAAACGCAACGAAAAGTTCGGTCTGGTGCACCTGCGCGCCGGCACGTCGATGATCGATCTGGTCGACCTCGACGGCGAAATCGGCCGCAAGGGCGGCGCCGCTGCCGGTAGCGAACGGCGCAACGTCGATCACTTCTGCCTGCGCATCGAGCCGTTCGATGAAGCGGCACTGATCAGCCATCTGCAATCCTGCGGCCTGACCGTCGAAAAAGCCGCCACCCGTTTTGGCGCCGAGGGCTACGGCCTGTCGCTGTACTGCTTCGACCCGGACGGCAATCAGGTCGAACTCAAAGGCCCGTCCGAAGCTTAGGCCCGCTTGGCCATCAGCAACACCGAAGCCGCCGCCGACAGTAATCCCGCGCAGCAACGGTTGAAAATCCGTTTGCCGCGCGGCTCGGCGAACCAGCGGCGCATGTGCAGCCCCATGTAGGCGTAGGCGCTGATGGCGATCCATTCCAGCAGCAGGAACAGCACGCCCAGCAGCATGAACTGCGGGGTGATGGCGCGGGTCGGGTCGACGAATTGCGGCAGAAAAGCGGTGAATATAAGAATTGCCTTGGGATTGCCCGCCGCCACTAAAAACTCCTGACGCGCCAGGGCCAGAGGCCCATTCGCCGGCGCAGTAACCGAGTCTTCGGCGGCAGGATTGGCCCGCCACAGCTGCCACGCCAGATACAGCAGATACCCCGCGCCGACAATCTTGATCCCGTAGAACAACAGTTCGGACGTTTGCAGCACCACCGCCAGCCCCGCCGCCGCGAGGGCGATCATTCCGGCAAACGCCAGCAATCGCCCGACACCCGCCACGCAGGCGCGGCGATAGCCGTAGCGGGTGGCGTTGCTGACCGACAGCAGGTTGTTCGGCCCAGGCGCCATGTTCAAGGCAAAGCAGGCGGGCAGAAACAGGGAGAGGGTGGCGAGATCCATGGGGCGGGCTCCGGTGACGGGAGCGGTATTTTTATCACGCGCGCGTGCGGGCCTGAACCGTACAGTCAGGCAGCAGTGTCGCGGTACAGCGATGATCGGGCGTAAATCCGTTCGAACTTTCTGCCGTCCCGTCAACTCTGAATTCGTCACAGGGTGATGAATCCGCCAGAAAAAAATCATCTGGCGGGTCAGAAAGGACAATTGCCGTGTAAGCTTTCGCGCAATGCTTTTCCATTTCCCCATGGCCCCAGGCGGCCCACTGTACGAGCGACTACATGCAAGCAAAGGCCCGCGAGGTTCATGTACCACCGGTGTTGCAGGATCTGCGCGCCGGCACGGCCGAACTGCACATTGCACTGGAAAAACGCCTTCCTTTCTTCTCCGACACCCTTGATCTGCAGGCTTTCGAGCGATTGATGCGCGCCTATTACGGCTTCTATCAGCCACTGGAGGCTGCGTTGCAGGGCAGCGGCGAGATCCCCGCCGATTTCGATCTGGTTTCACGCCTCAAAGCGCCGACCCTGCAACGCGATCTGCAAGCGCTGGATGCTAACGGCAGGGACTTTCCGGTCTGCCGCCAGTTGCCCACCATCGACTCCGCCGCCGCGTGCCTGGGTGTGCTGTACGTACTGGAAGGTGCAACCCTCGGCGGGCAGATCCTGCGCCGGGAAATCGCCACGCGGTTGAGCCTAGGCGCGGACAACGGCGCAGCGTTTCTGGACATTTACGGCGCTGCCACCGGCCGACGCTGGCGCGATTTCATCGAATACCTGGGCAGTCGCCCGATGGACGCCGACGAGCGTGAAGCCGTCGTGGCGGCCGCCCACACTACATTCAGCTGTTTCGAGCGCTGGCTCGAAAGCCAGGAGGTTCTGGTATGACCCCGCAAGACAAAGAAGCCTTTGAAGAGTTGCTGGCCAACTGCGCCGACGAGCCGATCCGCTTTCCCGGCGCGATCCAGCCGCACGGTTTGCTGCTGACCCTGAGCGAGCCGGACCTTTCGATCATCCAGATCAGCGCCAACGTCGAGACTTTGCTCGCCCGGCCGGCACAGGAACTGATCGGCCAGCCACTGCAAAGCCTGATCGGCGATGCCCATGCCGCGCAGGTTCGCGAGGCCTTGCAGCAACCGGCCTTGTCCGATGCGCCGCCGCTGCACTTTCGCCTCAACGGCACGGCGTTCGAAGGCTTGCTGCACCGGCATCAGGATGTGCTGATCCTGGAACTGGAAATCCACGTCGAAAACTTCCAGCCGCGTAACGTCGCCGGCACCGAAACCCACCTGGGGCGGATGCTCGCGCGTCTGCAAAAGGCTCAGAGCCTGCAGGCGCTGTACGACATCAGCGTCAAGGAAATCCAGGCCATGACCGGTTACGACCGGGTGCTGATCTATCGCTTCGAAGAAGAGGGCCACGGTCAGGTCATCGCCGAAGCGTCCGATCCGTCGATGGAAGTCTTCAACGGTCTGTTTTTCCCGGCCTCCGACATCCCCGAGCAGGCCCGCGAGCTGTACCGCACCAACTGGCTGCGGATCATCCCGAATGCCGACTACCAACCGGTGCCGCTGGTGCCCAAGTTGCGCCCGGACACCCAGACCCCGCTGGACCTGAGCTTCGCCACATTGCGCAGCGTGTCGCCGATCCACTGCCAGTACATGAAGAACATGGGCGTGCTGTCCTCGATGAGCATTTCGCTGCTCAAGGGCGACCGGCTCTGGGGCCTGATCAGTTGCGGCAACCGCCAGCCGCTGCACGTTCCGCACGAGTTGCGCACGGCGTGCCAGACCATCGGCCAGGTGCTGTCGTTGCAGATCAGCGCGATGGAAGCGCTGGAAGTCAGCCGTCAACGCGAGGAAAAGGTCGAGGCGCTGGCGCTGCTCAGTCAGGCGATGATCGACTCGCCACAGAACGTCTTCGATGGCCTGGCCAACCAGCCACAAGTCCTGATGGCGCTGGCCAATGCCGGCGGCATTGCGATCATCGAAGACAAGCAATTGCACCGTTACGGCAACTGCCCGGAGCCGGAAGAGATTCGCGCTTTGCACAAGTGGTTGCAGGAGCGCGGCGAGCCGGTGTTTGCCAGCCATCACCTGGCCAGCGTTTATCCGCCGGCCGCGCAGTATCAGCAGGTCGCCAGCGGCGTGCTCGCCATGAGCCTGCCGAAACCGGTGGACAACGGCGTGCTGTGGTTCCGCCCCGAAGTCAAAGAGAACATCAACTGGAGCGGCGACCCGCGCAAGCCGCTGGACCTGGAAAACTCCGACGCCGGCCTGCGCCTGCGGCCGCGTACTTCGTTCGAAATCTGGAAGGTCGAGATGGCCGGGATTTCCACCAAGTGGAGCCACGGCGATCTGTTTGCCGCCAACGACCTGCGTCGCTCGGCGCTGGAAAATGACTTGGCCCGCCAGGTGCGCCGTGAACAGGAAGCGGTGCGTGCTCGCGATGAGTTGGTGGCGGTGGTGTCCCACGACCTGCGGAACCCGATGACCGTGATCTCGATGCTGTGCGGCATGATGCAAAAGGCTTTCAGCTCCGACGGGCCGCACACTTCGCGGCGCATCTCGACCGCGATCGACACCATGCAGCAAGCCGCCGGGCGCATGAACACGCTGCTGGAAGACTTGCTCGATACCTCGAAAATCGACGCCGGCCGCTACACCATCGCGCCGCAGAAACTCGATGTCGCGCAGATGTTCGAAGAGGCACAATCGCTGCTGGCACCGCTGGCGCTGGACAAGGACATCAGCATCTCGTTCGAGGCCGATCCCGACCTGAGCATCCATGCCGATCCCGAGCGGCTGTTTCAGGTGCTGTCGAATCTGGTCGGCAACGCGATCAAGTTCACTCCGCGTTTGGGTACGGTCGATGTGTATGCCAAATCGGTTGGTGACGACATCGTCTTCACGGTCCGTGACAGCGGCGAAGGCATTCCCAAGGATCACTTGCCGCATGTGTTCGACCGTTACTGGACGGTGAAGGAAGGCAATCCGAACGGCACCGGGCTGGGCCTGTACATCACGCAAGGCATCGTCGAGGCCCATGGCGGGCGGATCGTGGCCGAGAGTGAGCCGGGGCAGGGCAGTGAATTCCGCTTCACCGTGCCGCGTCAGGACTGAAAAAGCCGATCAGCGTTGGGGGGCCTGCAACATGGCCACCCATTCTGCGGCGAATCGATGGCAGTCGCCGGGCCAGCGCGCTGTCAGCAGTTGGCCGTCGCGCACCACAAATCCCGTTTGAAGGTTATTCGCGCCATCGCGTTTGGCGATCAGCGGGCCGCGTATGAAGTCGGATTTGCGGGCCAGCGCGGTTTTCACTTCCGCTTCGACCGTTTGCTTGTAGGTGCGGTAGTAGCGCCCCAGCCAGGCAGCTGTCATCAGCCACGCCGGCAATTCCATGGTAGCCGCGAGCAACGCCGTCACCCTGCGCCCGAACAACACCGAGCGCCCGGTGTCGGGATCGAGCGTGCGGGCCAGCAACAGCACGCCATGACACACCGCCGCCACGGGTTTTTCGGCCTTGAAAAATTGCAGGGCGATCTGCTGAGCCTGTGTGGACTCCAGCAGCGTGCGCATCCCTTTGGCATGTCCGCCGGGAATCAACAGACCTTCAAATTGGTTCGTGTCGACATCGGCATACGCCAGCGGCTGCCTGAACGCATCGGACTCGATCATCTGCTTGTAACTGTCCAGATCGGCCTTGCGCGTCATCAGCATCGAACTCAACAGGCCGAAGCCGATATCCACCAACCGTGGATCGGCGTGGGCGGGCAAGCCTTGCGGTGTGGCAAAACGTACTTCAATGCCCGCGTTGCGCAGTGCCTGCCAGGGCACGCTGCTTTCGGTGGGGTCGTAATCGGCAGAGGGCAGCAGAATCAAGATCATCAAGGGCAGACTTCCTGGTCAAAAGTGATCGCATAGCCAGAGCGTAGTGGGTCTGCGCGAGCGGGGGTAATTTCCTTCAATACCGTCCGCTGTGTGCTGGTTACTGTGAGCGCCTTGTTCCTCGATTTGAAGCAGGTGTGCGATGAGTCTGATTGTGTCGATGGCGGCGTTTGCCCTGGCCGCGTCCATTACCCCGGGGCCGGTGAATATCGTGGCGTTGAGCTCGGGAGCGCAGTTCGGCTTTCGCGCCAGTCAACGGCATGTAGCCGGAGCGACGCTGGGGTTTGTGCTGTTGCTGGTGTTGATGGGACTGGGGCTGCACGAAGTACTGAAACTTTGGCCCTCGCTGACCCGCGTGGTGCAACTGGCCGGGGTGGCGTTTCTGTTGTTCATGGCCTGGAAACTGGCGACCGATGACGGCCGGTTGAATGCGGGAGAGTCGGGCAGGGCACCGTCGATGCTCTACGGCGCAGTGATGCAATGGCTCAATCCCAAGGCCTGGCTGGCCTGCGTGGCGGGGATGGGCGCGTTTGTCGCCGATGGCGAGGCGCGGCTGGTGTGGCAGTTTGCAGCGGTGTATCTGGTGATTTGTTATCTGTCGGTGGGGTGCTGGGCGTATGCCGGGACGTTTTTGCGTGGCTATCTGGGGAATCCGGCAGGGATGCGCTTGTTCAACCGGGTGATGGCGCTGCTGTTGGCGGTGAGTGCGGGGTATTTGCTGCTGCCCTGATCCGTACTCCGGCAAACGAAGTACGGACCTGAGTTCAATTCATGCGAAATCCCTTAGAAAATGCCGTTGAGCTCCCTGAACACATGGGGTGGCATGGCCGTGAAGCGGTTTTCGCGCAGTTGGCTGATCGAATACAAAGCGCTGGCCGTACGGCCGTTGCCGTCACCGAACCCCTGGAAGCCGACCACAGCCCCCAGCACTTGTTTATCAAAATGCGGATGTCTCGGGTCCAGGTTTTTCAGGTGCTGTTCGAGCAAGGCAAATCCAGTTGGGCTGCTGCCGTACTTGGTCGGGGCGCCGGCGTCACGCACGCGCCCGACAGCTTCCGGCACCAGTTTGCGATGAATCTCCCTGATCACGTTCGGATCGGTCAGGGAGGCCTTGTTCGCGGTGTATTCGCGCAATACGCCAAGGATGTTTTCGAAGTCGTTGCCGTTGGAGGTCGAGCCTTTCAACATCCAGGCGGTCGCGCGTTGTGAAGGATCGGTGAACCCCTGCGGGTTGAACAGCGAATCGGGCATGATGTCGTTGTAGGGTGGTTTGCCCAGATCCAGTTTCAGAATGTCTTGCTGATAGCCCGTCATGAATCGGGCTTTTTTGCTCTCGAGTTCGTACAGGACTGCCAGCGTTTCGGTGTAACCCTGCGCCGTGCTGCGCGCATCGTTGAGCTGGACGGGGTGACCCTTGATGAACGCTTCCGTCAGTTCTTCCAAAGCCTTGCGACCGATCAGCGACTCCAGATCAACTGCCTGTTTCGACTGGTACGCCGTTTCCTTCACGGCGTTGTTCGCAAGATGGCGCAATTCCGTTTCGGTAGCCCCTTTGGGCAACTTGAAGTGCTTGTCGCTCAAGCGCGTGACGATGTGTTGAGCGGTTTCGATGGCATCGCTTTTCAGCAGCGCCCGAGCATGTGAAATCGTGTCCAGCGACATCCGCGCGTGGGTTGCCGAGCCGGTGTGATCAATCACTTTGAGCAGGTCGTAACTGTTTGCGCCGGTCAGGAACCTGAGTTGCTGCTTGGCCTGATGTGCCAGCGAGAGGGCATGTCCACTCAGCTTCGCGACGCCTCGGCCGACTAATTTGCCTCCGGCCTTGAGCAGTTGCGGCAAGCCCGACAAAGGGTTGAACAGGCTGAGGGCTGCGCTTGCCAGAATCCGCGAGGCCGACAGCAGTTTACCGGCGATGCTCGCGGCTTTGCTGGCGGCGGCAGCGATTGCCACAGGTGCGGCGAAAATGGTCATCGCCAGTACGGCGGCATCGACAATGCAGTCGAATATTGCGCCACCGTGTTTCTTCGGATCCCCGGAAGTCAGCCCTTCCACACAGCTCTTGAAGGGAATGATCAGGTTGAGAATCATATTGAAGATGGCATCGGTCTTTTCAATCGCCTTCTCCCGTACGGTTTGCTGCAGGCCCAGTTGGTGGATTTCCTGCTCGGTGATGTACGGATTTTTTTCGGCGATCATCCGGCTCAGGATTTCCATGCGAGGAGAGCGATAAAGAGGTGTGCCATCGCTGCGCTCGCGGGGCGCTTCCAGCACACCGATCTTGCGCACCTGAATTCTGGATTTGATGCTGGCCCTAGGGGCGACGTTTTGTAGGTAGGCCTGCAGATCAACGGGGGCTTTTTCAAGCTCTTCCTGATCGCTGAATCGAGTGTCGAGCTTGAAGAAACTTCCGGAAACCAGTGGCTCGAAGAATGCTTCAAGCTCCGGGTTGTACCGACACTCCATCCGGAGCGCAAACAGCTCGAAGCATTTGATGGCGTAACCGAGTTGTACGCAGAGAATGACCCCGTAACGCCCGGTTTCTCCCGGAATGTATCTGGCAGGGCTGACGCCGCCGCGACCGTTGGTTCGTGCCGGCTTGTAGTTCATCTTCTGAACGCAATAGACACCGATCGCCCCGTATTCGATGGACGCTGCATCCTCCGGGAGCACCTGTGAAATGGCGATCTGGATGTTGCGCGCCAGCCCACCGAGAACGGCGTCGAAGTGACTGGAGGTCGCGGTTTCGTAGAGGTCGGCAACGGGAAACAGAAAAGGCAGTTCAGGAAAGGATTTATAGATGCTGGTGCCTTTGAGGCGATCCCAGTCCTTGGTGTGAAGCTCGTCACCCATGTACAGGTCCAGCACCGACACTTTACGGCCCGCGCCACCGCCACTGCCGCGATGTTTGACCAGCAGTTCATCGGGGTCACAATCCCGTTCCTGGGACTTCAATTCTTGCAATGCGAGCTGTATGCGATCGGGCAACGGCCTGGAAAACCGTTCGGCGGCTTCCAGCATCATGGCGATGTATTGATCGTATTCGAGCGTGGCGCGCTCGATCTCTTTTGCGTCGAGATTGCCTTGCGCATCTCGCGTGATGAGGCCGTTCATCCAGGCCCAGGTCACTACCGGATCCACCGAGCCTTCGGCTTGCAAAGCTGCCAGTGGCGCGAGGGATTTCGTCGACTGGCTGAATCCCATCAGATGCTGATAGGTCATTTTGCGGCTGGCGCCGGGAACCAGCGCTTCAACCAGATGCACAGCCTGCGTAGCGATTACCCAGGCTGGCGTCCCCATCTGCAGGCTGGACGGCCAGTCGGTGAAGAGATACTCCGGCGCCATGCCTGCCAGAATCATCTGCGTCACCAGTGGGGCAAGCGAGGGTTCGACGTGAAGGTTCTTGATCAGATGCACTTCCAGGTCTGTTCCAACCTGGGCCGGACGCTGTTTGAAGTAATCTTTGGAATACAGGTCGAAACCGGCGAAGTGGGTGTTGGCAATATCGAGCGCCGGGTCCAGGTCAAGCAGTATCACGGCAACCGTCAGTTGCTCCATGAGTTCAGTCGATTGTTTTTTTGCGGCTGCTTCAGTGAGCCAGCCAAGTTTGGAAAGATAATACTGTCCGTGCCGGGACGCCGCACTTTCGATCAATTGCTGCAGGCGATAGTCCGTGCTGGTTATAGCGCCATCGCCCGGCGTGTCTTCAATCTGCACTCGTCTGCCGAGGCCATTGATGATGGCCTCAAAATCCAGCGTGCAACTTTGTATCAGATCAAGAATGATTGCCCGGTTGTTTCCCTCAAGTTTGAACGGCGACTCGTCGGGTGCGTCCAGAAGTTGCCAATAGTTTCCGTACTTCGGTGGCTCGGGCAATGTCGAGAAGTTCAACAGGTCGAGCAGGTTGCAGGTGTCTTGTTCGTTGTCCGGCACTTGCAGCCCGTTGAAACGCAGCCACTGGCCGACCGTAACTTCGTCTCCTGTAATGATCCTGCCGCCACTGGAGGCGGCGACCTTGGCCAATAGCGGAAGGTTGTCGTCGAAATCCGCCAGACCCGCGACATCGGCGGTGATCTCCTGCGGAGATACAAACGGAGTAGCGGGCCGGTCGTTACTGGATACGATGTTTCGATGGCTGAAGTAGAGTCGGCCATTTTCATCCAGTAGAAATATCGCGTTGTCCGGAATCTTGCGTCGAGCGCGGACAAACAGAAAATCGTCGTGGCGCAGAAGTATGGAAAGCGAGATTTTGCCGCTGCGGTGGATTTGGTCGAACGCGCTGTCCTCCACGCACGGAACAAGGATTTCGTTACATTTCCAGCCAAGACGTTCGATGGCGTATTTATCACCGATAAAGTTTGTAATGGTCTGGCTTACTGTCTTCTTCTGAAGTGTGTTTTTGGAGTCGTAAGCAAAGTTGTCTATTGGCTTCATGATTCAGAATCCATTCTCTGATAGCGAAATAAATAAAATGTGGTGGTTGTTTATTGATTGTCGTGTTTGTGCGGTAGACAGGTTTTTAGAGTAAGGCGCCAAGGCGAAAAGTTGGCGTGGATTAATGTTCGAAGTGTTTCTTTGGTGTGGCGTGAATGAGAGGGGTGGCTGTTTTTAAAGGCCTGAAGCACTGTTGGCGATAAATATGTATATCTTTCCGGGTATGTAGAATTAAACCGAAACGGCCCATTGCAGGCCGTTTTTGCTTTTACCCCCGATACTGCCCCGGCGTAGCCGCCAGATGCTGTTTGAACGCCCGCTGAAAATGCGCCTGATCGGCAAAGCCGGCTTCCAGTGCCACATCCGCAATCAATTGCCCGCGCCGCAGACACTCTCGGGCAAACTGAATGCGCTGGTTGACCAAAAACGCATGGGGCGTCATGCCGTAATGCTGTTTGAAGGCGCGGATCAGGTACGACGGCGACAGTTCAGCGGCGGCGCAGATGTCGTCGAGGCTGAGCAGGTCGGTGCAATGCTGGCGAATGAAGTCGGCGGCGCGTTCGAGTTTGAAGTTCGGCTCTCGCAGAGGTTGTTGGATAGGGTTCAGGCGCAGTTGCAGGTCGCTGAAAAACTCCACCGCAGCGCTCTGTTTGCGCAGCACGTCTTGCTGCTCGTCGACCAACACTGCGTACAACGCATTCAAGTAGTGAAACAGGCGAGCGTCATTCAAATGGGTATCGGAAAACCGCCGAAACTCAAGCTCCGCACTGAACCCCAGCTGATGCTGCAAATCTGTCAGCCACGGCGTTTCCACATACAACATCAAATACGACCACGGCTGATCATCGATCGGGTTGCACGCGTGCACGTCCCCCGGGTTCATCAGCACCACGGTGCCGGCCGCCACTTCGAACGAGGATTGCTCATGCACGTAAGTGCTGCGCCCGGCGGTGATCGCGCCGATGGAAAAGTGCGCGTGGGAGTGCCGTGAATAGCAGACCTCACGCCCGTCGGCGATGGCCCGCGCTTCGATGAAGGGCAGGGCGTCGTCGCGCCAGAAGCGCGGGGCTTGTTCGGGGTTCTTGGCGGCAGCGTGTTTCATCGTTGGGGTCCTCGGCAGGCCAATGCCCGAGTGTATTAGCTCTGCCCGGCGAAGGCTCGCTCAAGTTCGGCGATGTCGAGTTTTTTCATCCCGAACATGGCCTGCATCGCCCGTTGGACCTTGGTCTGGTCGGGGTCGGTCATCATGTGCATGAAGGCCACCGGCACGATCTGCCACGACACGCCGAACTTGTCCTTGAGCCAGCCGCATTGCTGCGCCTCCACCGGTCCGCCGGCGCTGAGGTTGCCCCAGAAATGGTCGACTTCTTCCTGGTTCTGGCAATTGACCTGAAACGAGATCGCCTCATTGAATTTGAAAATCGGCCCGCCATTGAGGCCGGTGAAGGTGTGGCCGTCGAGTTCGAAACTGACGGTCATTACCGAGCCTTCCGGGCGGCCGTGGAATTCCTGGCCGACCTTGCTGTAGTGGGTGAGGGCGGTGATTTTCGAGTGGTCGAAGATCGAGCAGTAAAACTTCGCCGCAGCTTCCGCCTGATCGTCGAACCACAGGCACGGAGTCAGCTTTTGAAAGCGTTGCATGGCAGTCATCCTCGGCAGGTTAGACACGCTGGATTAACAGCGTAGTCAGTCTGTCGTCGACTGTCGGTGCCACAGGTCGACAAGTGCATGCCAGGTCGATTGTCGTTAGACTTGCCGCCCCGATTTTGCCGCAAGGACGCTCTGCAATATGGCTGCCCCTCGTTTGTTGTTTTTATCCTGTCTGCTGGCTTCAGCCTCGGCGACGGCTGCACCGCTGGCCTGTCAGCTCTCCGATCCGGCGCAGAAATACCTGATTGATGTGATGGTCGCGCAGCCGCCATTGAAAAGTTTTGACGCCGCGCCGGCGCAGATCATTGTGCGCGATAAGGCCAGTGGTGAAGTGTTGCAACGCATCGACTCTGCCGACGTCTCTGACCTGGTTCCCGCGGGTGATACGGTGCCATCGCTGCGCTGTGACGATCAGCATCTGGTGGTGTTTGCCGATTTCAATTTTGACGGCGAACAGGATCTGGCGGTGCGCAATGGCAATGAGGGCGGGTACGCCGCCGCGTCTTACGATATCTATCTGGCCGATCCTTCAAGTCCGCTGCTGGTCCTCGACAAAGGCCTTTCCGCCTTGACCCGTGAGCCGCAACTGGGGTTGTTCGAGATTGATCCATCGACCCGACATATGAAGACACGCTCGAAGAGCGGTTGCTGCTGGCGGCAGAGTGCGACATGGGCGCTGCAGGGCAACTCACCCGTGAAAGTGGCGGAAAAAATCGAGGTGAAGCAGGCACCGTCCGAGGGCAGTCCGTTAATGCCGGCGGGTTACACAGACATTACTGACCGAACGTTGAAGGACGGAAAATGGACTGAGCAGCGTCATCTGGAAGGGCCGGTCGGCGATGCCCCGGTCATGTTGCGGGGCACGCTTGACGACAAGATTGCGTTCGCGTTGTGGTGGCAGATGCAGGGCGGGGTTTATGTCGGTGAGGTGCGCTACACCGGCACGGGCAGCGGCAAACCGATCCGGTTGTTCGGCGAGACCTATGAAGACGGTGGCGTGGCGTTGCACGAGTTCGACGATCAGGGGCGTTCGACCGGCGACTGGTTTGTACAGGGCGAGCCTGATGAGCACGGGTTCCAGAGTGGAATATGGAAAAGTGGCGACACAAGCCGGATCATCGAGGCGCGCCCGACAGCGTTCAGGATTGCCCCGCAAAGATTTTCTGCGGCGCAAGGCAGTCTGCGTGAGGGACGCTATGTGCTGGTGACGTCGGATGAGCGCTCAGCCTGGTTGACAGTGAAAATCACACCGGCCACTGATCAATCCGCAGGCGAGATTGCGTCGATTCAGCTGGTCATGACGCGGCCCGGCAAGCCCCCGATACAGGTCGTTGATCAATGGCCGTTGCTGGCCGGTAATTTGATCATTGGCCAGAAAGAAATCGCTGAGCCGCTCTACCGTCTGCGCCTGTTCGACGGGGTCGTGAGCGTCGACGCCGCCGGGGATGTCTACGAGTTGAGTGGAACCTACCTGAAGCAGCCCTGACCCGCTCGATCGCCAATCCTTAGAAATCCCAGCGTGTGCTCAACTGCACGCTGCGCGGCTCGCCGTAGAACCCGGTGCCGAAGTTGCCGAGGCCGGTGTAGTAGGTCTTGTCGAGCAGGTTCTTGATATTGAGCGTGGTGCTCAGGTGTTCGTTGAAACGGTAGCGGGCCATGGCGTCCACCAGGTAGTAGCTGTCCTGGGTGATGCGTACGTTCTGGCCGGTGCCGTTCGGGTCGGGCTGGAATACGTTGCCGAAGAATTCGCTTTGCCAGCTCACGCCGCCGCCCACGGTGAGGTTTTGCAGGATGCCCGGCAGGCGATAGCTGCTGAACACTCGCACGATCTGCTCGGGCGCGGTGGTTTGCAGGATCGCGCCGTAGACCGGGTCGCCGTTGGCGTCGCGGGTGTGGTTGAAGGCGTAGCCGGCGGAGAGGTTCCAGCCTTCGCGCAGTTCGCCGGCCACTTCGAATTCGAAGCCTTTGGTGGTTGCGCCCTGTACGGCGCGGTAGACGGACTGGCTGTCGAAGCCGCTGACGTATTCGGCGATGTTGTCCTGCTCGATGCGGAACACCGCGAAACTGGCGTTGAGCCGGCCGCCGAAGAACCCGGCTTTCACTCCCGCTTCCAGGCTGTTGCCCTGCACCGGGTCGAGCACGTGGCGCGAGGCGTACTTGCTGGTTTGCGGCTGATAGATGCGGGTGTAGCTGGAATACAAAGACCAGGTTTCGTCGAGGTCGTAGACCACGCCGGCGTAGGGTGTGACTACGCCTGTCTGGCGGTAGCCGTCGCGCACATCCGGGGTGTTCGGGTCGCTGTAATCGAGATGGTCGCTGGCGGTGAAATCGCTGACCCGGCCACCGAGAATCAGTGCCAGATCATCGGTGGGTTTGAGGCGGGTGGCGAGGTAGGCGCCGGTCTGGCGTTGTTCGATGTGGTCACGCCCGACCTGGGGTATGTCCGGTTTGGGAAACTCGCCGCGCCAGTCGAAGATGCTGCCGTTCAGCGCCGGGTAGACCGAGCCGTAGACCGGGATGTCCTGGCGGGTGTTCATCGACATGAAACCGGCGATCAACTGGTGCTCGCGGCCGAGCAGGCTGAAGGGGCCGCTGAGGTTGAGGTCGATGTTGTCCTGAACTTCGTCGCCCTTGAATTTGCCCATGTACAGGAACATGCCGTCGCCGCTGACCGGGTCGGGATTGCCGCCGCTGGCGGAACCGAGCAGGGTGTCGTGCTGGCGGTGTTTGCGGTCGTAGCTGAGCTTCAGCGTCCAGTCGTTGGCCAGTTGCCGGTTGAGGGAAGCGAACAGCGTCTGGTTGGTGAAATCGCGGCGGCTCCAGTCGGTGGCCGGGTTGAACGAGCGCGAGAAATTGGAGCGTGAACCGTCGCTGTAGAACATCGGGAAACCGGTCCAGCTGGCGCCGCGCGAGCGGGTGTTCTGCTGATCGAAACCGACGGTCAGCAGGGTGTCCGGATTGAGGTCGGCTTCGAGGATGCCGTAGGCGATGTCCCGGGTGTTCTGGTAGTGGTCGGCATGGGCGCTGCGCTGTTGATGGACGCCGACGAAGCGCCCGCGCAGATTGCCGCTGTCGGTCAGCGGCCCGGCGATATCGGCATCGCTGCGGTAGTTGTCCCATGAGCCGACGGTGCCGCTGAGCGAAGCCTTGAATGCCTGCGTCGGCCGCTTGCGGATCAGGTTGACCGTGGCCGACGGGTCGCCGGAACCAGTCATCAAACCGGTGGCGCCCTTGATGATTTCGACCCGGTCGTAGGGCGCCATGTCGGTGCTGGTGGTGCCGTAATCGTAGACGCCGTCGTAGTCGGTGTTGACCCCGTCGTACTGGAAGTTGGTGATCGGCGCGCCCCGGGCGGAGAACTCCCAACGCTCGCTGTCGTAGTTCTGCACGCTGATGCCGGGGGTGCGGCGCAGGATGTCGGCGATGCCGGTGGCGCCCTGATCGTCGAGTTGCTGACGGGTGATGACGGTGACCGACTGCGGGGTTTCGCGCAGAGATAGCGGCAGGCCGGTGGCCGATGCGGTCGAGTCGGTGGTGTAGGCGCCGGTGTCTTCGGTGATGGCGCCGAGCTGTCGGCCGGAGACCGTGGTGGTGTCGAGTTCCAATGGATCTTGCCCGGACCGCAACACGTACCCACCTGCGCTCTGTGCTTGGGCTTGCAGCCCGCTGCCTTGCAACAGGCGTTGCAGGGCTTGTTGTTCGGTGAAGTCGCCGCTCAGGCCGGGGCTGCGTTTGCCGGCGGCGAGGTCGTTGTGGCCGGCGAGGAACACGCCGCTTTGTTCGGCAAAACGGTTGAGGACGCTGACCAACGGACCGGGTGCGATGTTGTAGCGATGGGTTGCTGCGCGCAGCGCTTCGGCCAAGGCATTCGGCGCGCACAACCCCGGCGTGGTGCACGCCAGAGCCAGGGTGAAACGGGTGCGGGCAAACGTGGAGTGCAGCATGGAGTTCCCGAAGGCAGAAGAGGGGCTACTGAGGATCAACCGAACGAGACGGCCGAAAGGGAACCGTGAAATGAAAAATAATCAGCCTCTGGGCCCGACGTTGACCCACCAGCTCAATGTCTTGTCGACCCGGATCGGCAACGCCGCCTCGAGCAATCGCAGCGCCTGATCTGTGTCCTTGAGCGGGAACGAACCCATCACCGGCAACCGCGCAACGGCGGGATCGCAATGCAGATGCCCCGGTCGATAGCGGCTGAGTTCTTCGATCAGTTCGCCCAGCGGCAGGTTGTCCGCCAGCAGCAGGCCCTGACGCCAGGCTTCGCGGGAGGGATTGGCCGGGGCTGTAGCGTGAAGTTGTTCGGCGTTGAAGGCCAGTTGCCGACCGGCGTGCACCACTTCGATCTGATCGTTGCGGTTGCGCACTTCCACCGCGCCTTGGAACACGTTGAGCACGGTTTGCTGATCGTCATGACGCACGCTGAATCGCGTGCCGAGGGCGCACATCCGGCCATGAACGGTGTCGACCAGAAACGCGCGGCCCGGATCTTTCGCGGTGTCGATCAGCACTTCACCAGCGCGCAGTTGCAGCAGCCGTTGCGTGGCATCGAAGCGCACGTCGAGGGCGCTGAGGGCGTTGAGCCAGACCCGGCTGCCGTCGGCGAGCGTGGTTTCGCGGGTCTCCCCGGTGCCGGTGGACAGGTCGGCGCTCAGGCGTTCGAAGGTGCCCGGCAACGACGTGCCGCGCCATGCGGCCCAGCCGCTGAGGCCGGTGGCCGCAAGTATCAGCAAACCCTTGAGCGACTGACGACGGCTGATCGAGGCACGCGGGCTCGTGCGCAACGTGTGGCTGACGGCATGGGCCTCGTTCTCGCCCTGTAACGGCGCGAACCGCTGGCCGACCCGTTCCACGTAGCGCCACGCTTCCTGATGCTCGGCACTTTGCGCCAGCCAGGCTTGCCAGCGCTGGCGTTCGTGGTCGGCGACGTGTTCGTCATGCAGTTGCACGTACCACTGCGCGGCCTGTTCGAGGCTGGCGTGACTGAGTCGGTTCATGACCTTACTCAATCAACAGACCGTCGAGTTCGGCCTCGAGGATTGCGCAATGCATCATCGCCTGGGCCAGGTATTTCTTGATCATCCGCTCGCTGACGCCGATCTGTTCGGCGATCAGCCGGTAAGGCATGTCGTGCAGTTGCGCGAGGATGAACGCCTCGCTGACCCGTTGCGGCAGACGCGCGAGCATGGCGTCCACTTCGTGCAGGGTCTCGACGATGATCGCCTGTTGTTCCGGCGACGGTTGCAAGGCCGGCGGTCGGTTGGCCAGGGTTTCCAGCCAGGTCTGTTCCAGTTGCCGGCGACGCCAGTGATCGACGCACAGGCCACGGGCGATGGTCGCCAAATGCGAGCGCTCGTGGACTTCACCGTTGAACGCCTGCGGACGCTTGAGCACGCGGATAAACGTGTCGTGCGCCAGATCGGCGGCATCCATCGCGTTGCTCAGCCGTCGCCGCAATAGCTCGTGCAGCCAGCGGTGATGGCTGACGTAGAGGTTCTGCACGATAGAGGTGTCGGCGACCGTCATTCTGAGCAAGCGTCCAGGGCGACCGTTGTCAGCGGTCCAAATAAGAATGGGTCGCGATTAAAGCAAATGGGTCGAAGCTGTGCAAATGATATTGGTTTGCTTTTGGGAGGGGTGTCGGGTGGTGGCGTTTATTTGTAGTCAATTGGACTTCTTGGTTGGTCGTTATGACTAATTATGTATGAAGTCTGATTGACTACATCATCCTCAACCTACTGATTCTGCTGGGTTAAAAATATGGCACGAGAGTTGATACATCCAAAGTACCCACTGAACCGATCAGGAGTACGCCACCATGTTCGCTTTCTTCGAAAGTCCGCTGAACGTTCTGCACCTGTCGAGCAAGATCCTCGTTGCCGGTCTGGTGATGCTGCTGGCAGGCATCTACGGCGCCTACCTTTATCAGGGCCACATGCCGATTGCGCTGTTGGTGGCCATGCACGCGATGACCATCATCGGCCCGACACTGCTGAAAATCGGCTACGTGATGCGGCTCCTGTCTCAATATCGGCTGGGCCGGCATCACGCCGCCGTAGTGGCTTGAACATGCGCAGACTCGCTGATGCACCGCTGTTCAGCCTGGGCTTCCGGCCGCTGTTTCTGGCCGGGGCCGGATTCGCCGCGCTGGCGATTTTGATCTGGGGCCTGTGGCTTTACGGCCACTGGTTCGACTTGCAACCGGCGGGCGGTATGCTCGCCTGGCATCGGCATGACATGCCGTTCGGTTTCGCGGCGGCGATCGTTGCCGGGTTTCTGCTGACGGCGGTGCCCAACTGGACCGGCATTCCCGGTGTTCGGGGCGGTGCGTTGATCGCGTTGGTCTCGGTCTGGTTGCTCGGGCGTGTGGCCTGGTGGCTGCCGTTGCCGACCGGGCTGATTCTGGCGCTGCAATGGGGGTTTCTACCGCTGCTGGCAGTGATGCTGGGACGGGATCTGGTCGCCGCGCGTAAACGCGACAACTATCCGATTGTGTTGGTGCTTGGGTTGATGGCGGGTTGTCAGGCACTGACTTTGATCGGCCTGTACAACGACGACGCCGGCCTGCAACGCCAGGGTGTGCTGGGCGCGTTGTGGCTGGTGGCGGCGCTGATGACCGTGATCGGCGGGCGAGTGATTCCGTTCTTTATTCAGCGCGGCTTGAACCGTCCGCCGGCACCCGTCGCCAATCCACGGCCAACCCGTTTGCTGTTGATCGGCAGCCTGCTGACCGCCGTCACCTTCGCGGCAGGCCTCAATGATTCTCCACGGCGGTGGCTGGCGGGGCTGTTCGTGCTGACCGGCATTCTGCAGTTGATCCGGCTGATCCGCTGGCATGATCGCGGGATGTGGCGGGTGCCGCTGCTGTGGTCGCTGTACCTGGCTTACGGTTGGATGGCGCTGGCGATTTGGGCCATGGCGCTGTGGCATCTGGGTTTGATCGGCCAGCAAAGCCTGGCCACCCATGCGCTGGCGGTGGGCGGGGTGGGCGGGTTGATTCTGGCGATGATTGCGCGGGTCAGCCTTGGGCATACCGGCCGGTTGTTACAGCCCTCGAAAGGCATGGTGCTGGGCTTTGCGCTGGTGCTGATCGCGGCGGGTTGCCGGGTGTTGCTGGTGCCGTTTTCCAGTCTGGGGCTGGGGCTGTCCGTGGTGCTCTGGTGCGCGGGGTTCGCGCTGTTTTTGCGGCACTACACCGGGATTCTGCTCCAGCCGAGGCTCTAAGCGTTTTAAGCGCGACGCTCGGCAATCATCAACAACGACTGCGGCACCGGGCTTTGCGGATGTTGTGGCTCGCGCAGGCCGGTCAATTGCAGGCCGGCCATGTCCAGCGCATTCAGCCAACTGGACAGGGTGCGGAAATACCATGGCATCGGCTGCCATTTGCCCTGAAATCCGTCGAAGGTTTCTTCCCGCCAGCCATCCTGATAATCACCCGCTGCCATCGACCACGGATGCAGCGTCTGGATCACCAGCGCACCGCCGGGCACAAGCAGGGCGTTCATGGACGCGAGCAGCGGAATGATGTCCTGATGCAGCAGAGAAAAATTGGCGCAGATCAGATCGTAGTCGCGGCCAATGTCGACCTTCGCCTCAACCAGATCTTCGTAGCTGGCGACATGCACGGGCGCTGAACCGGCCACCCGCGCGGCCTCGACCAGCGTCGCATCACCGTCCACGCCGACTGCGTCAAACCCTCGCTCGGCCAGCGCCCGCAACAGCCAGCCTTCGCCGCATCCCAGATCGAGCACGCGCTCCGGCTGACGCCCCATCACCGCCAGCAGAATGGCCTGATCGGTGACCTGCCGGCGACTCTCGATGGCGCCGCTGCGCACGGCTTCGGTCCAGGCCCGGGCGTTGTGGTGCCAGCTCTGGAGGAGGGTGGATTCAGGCGAGGACATGACGGACTCCGGGATCACGGGATGCAGGCAAGGATAGGTCAGGTGTAGTCGGCCAGTTGAATCCGGTTGCGACCACCGCGCTTGGATTCGTAGAGGGCGCTGTCACCTTGCTCGATCAACGCCGCGAGGCTGGCCGGCGGCTGATCGAACACCTTGGCGCCGATGCTCAGGGTGACCGCCTGCGGGGTGGTGTAGGTCTGCGAAGTCATCTGTTGGAACTGCTCACGCAGCGCACTGCCCAGCACCATGATCTGTGCGTGGGACGCATCGCCCAGCAGCATCACGAATTCGTCACCGCCCAGCCGTGCCGCCAGCGCGCCTTTGGGCAGCACCGCGCGGATCATTTCGCTGAGGGCGATGAGCAACCGGTCGCCGGCGGTGTGGCCGTACAGGTCGTTGATCAGTTTGAAGTTGTCGATGTCGATCAGCAGCAGGGCGCCGGGGCGGGCGCTGGACACTTCATCGAGCAGGCGCGGCGCGCGGACTTCCAGGGCGCGGCGGTTGTACAGCGCGGTCAGCGGGTCACGGGCGGCCAGTTCGGCAATCTGTTTTTCCCGGCGATAGCGCTCGGTGCCGGTCATCGACAGCGCGATCAGCATGATCGCCATCGCGCCTTCGACCAGGGAAATCTGAATGATTTCGCCGCGTAGCGACGCCAGATCGATCAGCGTGCCCGGAATCACCGCGATGATCGCCTTGGCGAAATAGAACGCGCCGTGGATCAGCAGCACATAACGCAACTGCACCGCGCCGACGCTCAACGATTTGCCGTGCGGGCGCAGCAACAGGCTGGCCCGCAGCATCAACGCGGCCACCAGCAGCGAGTTGGCCATCAGCATGATCTTCGACCACGACGGGTCTTCCGGTAGCAGCAACAACGCCAGCCAAAGCAGGAACATCAAGTACCAGGCCCGCGACAACCGTCTCTGCGTAAATCGCGCGACCCCCAGCAGAAACAGCCAGTGCGCAACTACCAGCAAGCCGTTGGCGAACCAGATGCCGATCAGCGGATAACCGTTGGCGCGCAACAGGGCCAGGCTCGAGCCGACGGTGATGGTGGCGAAACCGGCGCTCCAGAACAGCAGGGAAGGTTCGCGGATGCTGCGCCATTCGACCGCCAGATACAGGGCGGCCGCCGCGGCCAGGGCGGTGGAAATGGTGAGCATCGTGAGAGGATCGAGCGCCATGAAAGAACGGTTCTGCCTGAATAGTATTAATGGGCCACGATTGTAAGCGTTCCCCCAGTGGGCTGCTATTTTCACTCACCGGATATTCCATTTTCAGACGAGGTGTCCCATGGACCGATTGACCGGCGGTTGTCTGTGCGGCGAAGTGCGGATCGAGGCGTCAGGGCGACCCTACCGGGTTGGCGTTTGCCATTGTCTGGATTGCCGTAAACACCATGGCGCGCTGTTTGCGGCGTCGGCGATCTTTCCCGAGGATGCGGTGACGATCAGCGGCGAGACCCATGACTATGCGGGGCGGCATTTCTGTCCGCGCTGTGGTTCGTCGGTGTTCGGTCGCAGTGGCGATGAAGTCGAGGTCAATCTCGGTGCGCTGGATGCACCGGATCAGTTCCAGCCCACCTATGAGCTGTGGACGGTGCGTCGCGAGTCGTGGCTGCCGGCCTTTCCATTGGCCAGACATTACGTGCGTGATCGCGAGGGAACGGGGCGAACCGAAGAATAGCCGGGGTCAGGCAGGGCGCCTTACCCCGGCCGATATGATCAGCCGCGAATGAACGCCAGCAGATCTGCGTTGATCGTCGGCGCCTCGGTGGTCGGCATCCCGTGGGGGAAGCCCGGATAAATCTTCAGCGTGCTGTTCTTCAGCAGTTTCGCCGACAGCACACCGGCGTTTTCATAGGGCACGATCTGGTCATCGTCGCCGTGCATGACCAGCACCGGGATCGAGATGCTTTTCAGGTCGGCGGTGAAGTCGGTCTGCGAGAAGGCGACGATGCCATCGTAGTGGGCCTTGGCGCCGCCCATCATGCCCTGACGCCACCAGTTCAGAACCACCGCTTCCGAAGGTTTGGCCCCGGGGCGGTTGTAGCCGTAGAACGGGCCGGCCGGCACATCGTGATAGAACTGCGAACGATTGGCCGCCAGTTGCGCCTGAAGATCGTCGAACACTGACTTGGGCAAGCCGCCGGGGCTGCTCTCGGTTTTCACCATCAGTGGCGGCACGGCGCTGATGATCGCGGCTTTAGAGACTCGATCCTCGCCATGGCGGGCGATGTAATGAATCACCTCGCCGCCACCGGTGGAGTGGCCGACATGCACGGCTTTCTGCGTCCCCAGATGGTTGACCACCGCCGCCACGTCGTCGGCATAGTGATCCATGTCGTGACCGTCCCAGACCTGGCTCGAACGCCCGTGACCCCGTCGATCATGGGCCACGACCCGGAAGCCCTGAGCAAGGAAGAACAGCATCTGCGCATCCCAGTCGTCCGCGCTGAGCGGCCAGCCGTGGTGGAAGTGGATCACCGGGGCGTCTTTCGGGCCCCAGTCCTTGTAGAAGATCTCGACGCCGTCTTTCGTTGTGACATATCCCATGTTCGCGACTCCTGGAAAGTGTGAAGGGGCAGGTCTTGCGATGACAACCGGATCAACTGTAGGAGCAAAGTCGGCACTTTGATCGAAGAATTCTCGAACGGTGCTGCATGACCGGTGGTCGCAGCGGCTGGTCGTCGGGTCAAAATGCGCTTAGCTGAAAGGGATAAGCCGAGGCGCGCGCAGCGTTCAAGAGCTGTAGCAGCGCCCTTCAGAACACCGTGAGTCTGAGGAAGTCCCCGATGCTGACCTTGAACATCAATGGCAAGGATCAGGAGCTCGATGTCCCCGCGGACATGCCGTTGCTCTGGGTCCTGCGCGATGTCGCGCACCTGACCGGTACCAAATTCGGTTGCGGCATGGCCCAGTGCGGTGCCTGCACCGTGCATGTCGATGGCGCACCGCTGCGCTCCTGCATCACCCCGGCCACGGCCGTCGCCCATGGCCAGAAGATCCTCACCATCGAAGGCCTGTCGAGCGACGGTTCGCACCCGGTGCAGCAGGCCTGGGCCGAACTGGACGTGGTGCAGTGCGGTTACTGCCAGTCCGGGCAGATCATGTCCGCCGCCGCGTTGCTGGCGAAAATCCCCAAACCCACCGACAGCGATATCGATCAGGCGCTCTCCGGCAACATCTGCCGCTGCGGCACGTATCCAAGAATCCGCGCGGCGGTCAAACGCGCCGCCGACATCGGTTGAGCGAGGGGAGGTGAGTGATGAACAGTCCTGTATCCCGTCGCGGATTTCTCAAGGGCAGCGCCGTGCTTGGCGGTGGTCTGGTGGTGGCGTTCGTGGTGCCCGGCGGCAACCGCTTTGCCATGGCGGCCGAGAATGAAGGCAAGGTGTTTGCGCCGAACGCGTTCCTGCGGATTGCAGCGGACAACAGCGTCACCGTGCTGCTCGGCCATTCGGAAATGGGCCAGGGCATCTGGACCGGCCTGACCATGTTGATCGCCGAAGAGCTGGACGCCGACTGGTCGAAGATCCGCGTCGAGCACTCGCCGGCCTCGGCCGCCGATTACGGCATGCCCGGTTTCGGCGGGATGCAGATTACCGGCGGCTCGACTTCAACCTGGATGGAGTTCGACCGTTACCGGCTCGCCGGTGCCACGGCGCGGCAGATGCTGGTCGAGGCGGCGGCCAAGCGTTTCAACGTGGCACCGTCGACGATCCGCACCGAGTCCGGCGTAGTGATTGCCGGCGACAACCGCGCCACCTACGGCGAACTGGCGGACGCCGCCGGGCAACTGCCGGTGCCGGATCCGAAGTCGATCACCTTTAAAGAAGCCAAGGACTGGAAGGTCATCGGCAAACCCACCAAACGCCTCGACACCCCGGAAAAAATCACCGGCCGCGCCAAGTTCGGCATGGACGTGCAGTTTGAGGGATTGATGACCGCGATGGTCGCTAGGGCGCCGGCGTTTGGCGCCACGGTGAAATCCTTTGAAGGCGCTGAGGCGCTGGCGATCCCCGGCGTGCACAAAGTGGTGCAGGTGCCGACCGGTGTGGCGGTGGTCGCCGAGCATTACTGGGCGGCGAAACTTGGTCGCGATGCGCTGAAGGTCGATTGGGACCTGGGGCCGAACGCTGATCTGAGCAGTGAAAAGCTGTTGGCGAGTTTCCGCAAACTGGCAGCCACGCCGGGCACTTCGGCGGCGCAGGCCGGGGATGCCAAGGGCAATTTCGGCAAGGCAGTGAAGAAAATCGACGTCGAATACAGCGTGCCGTATCTGGCCCATGCGCCGATGGAACCGCTCAACTGCACGGTGAAGATCAGCGCCGACAAATGCGAGATCTGGACCGGCACCCAGTTCCAGACGCTGGATCAGATGGTTGCCGGCAAGATCACCGGGCTGAAACCGGAGCAGGTGGAGATTCACACCGAATTCCTCGGCGGCGGTTTCGGCCGGCGGGCTAACCCGACTTCGGACTTTGTCGCCGAAGCGGTGCAAGTGGCCAAGGCTGCCGCGATGCCGGTGAAAACCGTGTGGTCGCGCGAAGACGATATTCGCGGCGGTTACTACCGCTCGATGTTCCTGCATCAGGCGAAGATCGGCCTCGGCGCCGACGGCATGCCGCTGGCCTGGCAGCATGTGCTGGTCGGGCAGTCGATCATGGCCGGCACCATGCTCGAGAAAACCATGGTCAAGAACGGCGTCGACCAGACGTCGGTCGAAGGCGTTTCAGACAGCCCGTACATCAAAGGACTGGCCCATCATCAGGTCGATCTGCACTCGCCGACCACCGGGATCAACGTGCTCTGGCTGCGCTCGGTGGGCCATAGCCACACCGCGTTTGTCATGGAGTCGCTGATCGATGAAATGGCCACGGCGGCGGGCAAGGACCCGGTGGAGTACCGACGAACGCTGCTCAAGGATCACGCCCGGCATCTCGGCGTGCTGAATCTGGCGGTGGAGAAGGCCAACTGGAAAGCCCCGCTGCCGGACGGCCATGCGCTGGGCGTGGCGGTGCACGAATCGTTCGGCAGTTACGTGGCGCAAGTGGCCGAGGTGTCTCAGGACAATCTGGCAATCCGCGTGCATCGCGTGGTCTGCGCGGTGGACTGCGGAATTGCGGTCAACCCGCAGAGCATCGCGGCGCAGATGGAGTCGTGCATCACCTTCGGCCTGGGCATGGCGCTGCACAGCAAACTGACGCTCAAGGACGGGCATGTCGTGCAGTCCAACTATCACGATTATCAAGTGTTGCGGCTCAATGAAATGCCGGTGGTCGAGGTGCACATCGTGCCGAGCACCGACAAACCCGGCGGTATCGGCGAGGCCGGCGTACCGCCCACGGCGCCGGCGGTAGCCAACGCGGTGTTCGCCCTGACCGGGCAGCGCCTGCGGGAACTGCCGCTGTTATTGTCGGGGGTGTGAGATGAAACGACATCTGTTGTTGGGCACGGTGATTCTGCTTGGGTTGGGTGGTTACGCGTCGGATCTGTTCGCTGACGATCAGGAAGCCTTGAAAGCCTTCGGCACGGTGCAAAAAGTCTTCCAGAGCCCGCGCTGCCAGAACTGTCACATTCCCGGCGATTCCCCGTTGCAGTTCGACGCCGGCATTCCTCACGCCATGAGCGTGGTGCGCGGCATGGATGGCAAGGGCGCCGCCGGTTTGCCGTGTGCCACGTGTCACGCCGAAAGCAATCCGCCAGCCAGTTACGGCCCTCACGCGCCACCGGGCGCGCCGCACTGGAGCCTGCCGCCAGCCGCCCACAAAATGGCCTGGATCGGTCTGCCGCCAGATCGTTTGTGCGCGATGATCAAGGACCGCGCCAGCAACGGCGACCGGGACTTCGCCGCACTGATCAAACACGTCAACGAAGACAAACTGGTGCTCTGGGGCTGGAATCCTGGGGCAGGGCGCGCGCCGGTGCCGGTGCCGCACGATATCTTCGTGACCCAGTTCAAACTGTGGGCCGATGCGGGCGGGCCATGTCCGGTGGCCGGCGGATGAGAGGTTGAGTCATCGCTGATTCGGTCTACGCTCAACTGCATCGACGACAAAGGAGTGTGTGATGCTGGTACCCGGCAAACCCGCCAATGAAGCTGTCCGTATTCAAGCGCTGCAGGACCTGAAACTGCTCGACACCGCCCCGGAGGAGCGCTTCGACCGGCTGACGCGACTGGCCAAGCGTCTGTTCAACGTGCCGATCGCGCTGGTCACGCTGGTGGACAAGGATCGCCAGTGGTTCAAATCTCGCGTGGGCCTGGACGCCACCGAAACCCCACGGGATACGTCGTTCTGTGGCCATGCGATCCTCCAGGACGAACTGCTGCTGGTTCGCGATGCCCGCGAGGACGAGCGCTTTCACGATAATCCGCTGGTGATCGGCGACCCGAACATCCGCTTCTACGCCGGTTATCCGCTGACCGTGCCCAACGGCAACAAGATGGGCACCTTGTGCCTGATCGACACCAAGCCCCGTGAACTCGACGACGAAGAGCGCGCCTTGCTGCGTGATCTGGCCGGCATGGCCGAGCAGGAACTGATGGCCGTGCAGATGGCGAGCATGGACGAGCTGACGCTGCTGTCCAACCGTCGCGGCTTCAAGATGCTGGCCCAGCACGCGCTCGACGCCTGCGCACGCCTGGAGAAGCCGGCGACGCTGCTGTTTTTCGACCTCAATGACTTCAAGCAGATCAACGACCTTTATGGGCACGCCGAGGGCGACAGCGCGCTGAAGAATTTCGCTGATGTGCTGCGCATCGCCTTTCGCGAGAGCGATGTGGTCGGGCGCCTGGGCGGCGATGAGTTCGTGGCGCTGCTGACCGGCTCAAGCCACGTCGAAACCACGGCGATCATGGCGCGCCTCAAGGAAATCCTCGAAGAGCGCAATGCCACGTTGCACCGGGGCTACGCGATTCGCTTCAGCGTCGGCCAGATCGAATACAACCCGCAGCGACATGACACCGTGGACAAGCTGCTGGCGGATGCGGATGCAGCGATGTATGAGCACAAGCAGGCGTTGAAGCGTTGTTAGTACTTTCAAGGCCTGTAACGACATCGATCTGGCATTAAAAGGTACTTTTACTGTCATTCCTGACAGGTGCCGAAGTGACCGCGTCAACGTAATAGTACGAGGGTGCAGCGCATACGTTGCCCCTTTCGAACTCCCCGAGATATAGATGAAGTTCTTCGGAAGAGAGAAAGGATTGTCTTTCAGGAGAAGAACGATATGACCAGTCAGAGTAATTCGATCCTTGTTGCCGGTCCCGGCGAGCTTGACCCGCTATTCGCAGCACAGGGTGTTCTCGATATTCCAAGCGGTGAAGGATCAATCAGAGCGATTGTCGCAGATGGCCAAGGTGCTTACCTGGTCGCTGTCTGGGTTTCAAGTCAGTGTTGGCTCTATCGCATTTTTTCAGACGGCGGGCTGGATACTCAGTATGGCCAGAACGGGGTCAGCAAATGGTCGTTTGTTCCTGGTGTTGATTCCCTGCCGACCGAACTCATCATGCAGCCGGATGGCAAGGTTATTTTGCTTGGGAAAGTGGGGGATGATCCGTTTAAGCGCCAGACTGCGATTACCCGGTTCAACGTGGGCGGTAGTCCTGACCTTGTCTTTGGCACCAGGGTGTTACCGGATATTGATATGTCGCTTCCTGCGGGATGTCTTCAGGCTGACGGAAAAATACTGGTACTGGTGAACCGGCTCAACAGCAGCACTACCGAGCACGAACTGGTGCTATATCGCTTTATGTCCACCGGAGATCCTGATGGCGCATTCGGTGGGCAGGGCTTTGTGAATATCCTCTTCAATGACGAGCGATCTGACGGCAAAAGCGTTGCTGTCACCGACGATGCAAAAATCCTCGTGGGAGGCACCGTCACAAGAGACACCAAAACAACGAAGGCGGTGGGCAGGTTTCACTCTACAGGTGCTCTTGACTCGTCGTTCGGCAGAGCAGGGTATTGGGAGTCGGCAAGCGGTCTCGCGATGGGGAAAATGATTGTCGACGGAGACACGATTATCTGTGTGGGCAATGCACAGGTGAATGGTAGTTCAGTCGCAGCCGTATCCCGAGTGACGGCTGAAGGTGTGACAGATCCTGCCTTCAATAATGGCACAGCCGCGACTATTGATATTCGGGCGGACTTTCCCGGGTTATATGTGATTTGCCGGTCAGTCGTTGTGCAGTCGGATAAGGGCATTGTCTTCGCTGGAGAGGCGGGGGTGAGTATAAAGGCTTACGTGGGGCGCCTCAGCGCGAGTGGGGCGATTGATTCTGGCTTCGGCGATCAAGGGCTTTTCCAGCGGGTTGAGGAAAGTCTGGTGTACGACGTGTGCATTCAATCGGATCGGCAGAGGCTCCTTGTCGCCAGTGACTTGGGAAATACACCCCGACTTCCGCAAGTACTGGGGATCCGACTTTAATCTGGCTACCATCGAGGGCCGTATCCGACCCAGTGATCGCTGGAACGACCTTCCTCGAGTCCGAACACTTCACGGTAGAAATGCCGGGCGGCGGCGAGGTCGTACACCGGAATGGCCAAGTGGAAAGGGCTGAGTGACATAGGCGCGGTCTCTATCAACGGTTGGGGTGAACCGAGTCTAGCGCTGTGTTTTTCAATGGGGGGGGGGGCGAGCCTGTTCGCGATGACGGTATCCGGCGCACCGGGGCATTGAATGACAAACCGCATTCACCAGCAGGCTGGCTCCCACTGAAAAAGACGATGTTAACGAAATCGCAGGCATGAAAAAGCCCGCCAATAGGCGGGCTTTTTATCGGCAGCGCGAAGATTACTCTTCGATGTTGCCCATGGCAGTGGTGTTGAAGCCGCCGTCCACGTACATGATTTCACCGCTGATGCCCGACGCCAGGTCGGAGCACAGGAAGGCGCCGGCATTGCCGACTTCTTCGATGGTGACGTTGCGGCGCAGCGGGGTTTGCGCTTCGTTGGCGGCCAGCATCTTGCGGAAGTTCTTGATGCCCGAAGCTGCCAGGGTGCGGATCGGGCCGGCCGATACGCAGTTGACGCGGGTGCCGTCCGGGCCCAGGGAACCGGCCAGGTAACGTACGCCGGCTTCCAGCGAAGCCTTGGCCATGCCCATCACGTTGTAGTTCGGCATGGTGCGTTCGGCGCCCAGGTACGACAGGGTCAGCAGGCTGCCGTTGCGGCCTTTCATCATTTCGCGGCCAGCTTTGGCCAGAGCCACGAAGCTGTAGGCGCTGATGTCGTGAGCGATGCGGAAACCGTCACGGGTGGTGGCTTCGGTGAAGTCGCCATCCAGTTGGTCGCCCGGGGCGAAGCCGACGGAGTGCACGATGCAGTCCAGGCCGTCCCACTTCTTGCTCAGTTCTTCGAAGACCTTGGCGATTTCTTCATCGCTGGCCACGTCGCACGGGAAGCACAGCTCAGGGCTCGAACCCCAGCCCTGTGCGAACTCTTCTACGCGACCTTTCAGTTTGTCGTTCTGATAAGTGAAGGCAAGCTCAGCGCCCTCGCGATGCATGGCGGCAGCGATGCCGGATGCGATGGACAGCTTGCTGGCGACACCGACGATCAGTACGCGCTTACCGGCGAGAAAACCCATGTGTTGCTCCTCTTTCAGGTTATTGCGCAGTGGCTGGTGCCAGGAAAGCGGCCTCCAGCAACTGCTGTGTATACGGATGTTGGGGGGCGGCAAAGATACTTTGCGCGTCTCCCTGTTCGACCACTTGGCCATGCTTGACCACCATCAGCTGGTGGCTCAGCGCTTTGACGACAGCCAAATCATGGCTGATGAACAAATACGTCAGGTTGTACTTGGCTTGCAGTGAACGCAACAGCTCCACCACTTGCCGCTGCACCGTCCGGTCGAGGGCCGAAGTCGGCTCGTCCAGCAGGATCAGCGCCGGTTTGAGCACCAAAGCCCGGGCTATGGCAATTCGCTGCCGTTGCCCACCGGAAAATTCGTGGGGGTAGCGGTGCCGGGTTTCCGGATCCAGACCTACCTCCTTCAATGCCGCAATAATTGCCGCTTCCTGCTCGGCGGCGGTGCCCATCTTGTGGATCCGCAGGCCTTCACCAACGATGTCATTCACGCACATCCGCGGGCTCAGGCTGCCAAACGGATCCTGAAACACCACCTGCATCTCCCGGCGCAACGGCCGGACTTCGCTTTGCGTCAGGCAGTCTAGCTGCTTGCCTTCAAAACGGATCGCACCTTTGCTGCCGATCAACCGCAGGATCGCCAGGCCGAGGGTGGATTTACCGGAACCGCTTTCTCCCACAATCCCCAGAGTCTGACCCTGAGGCAGGCTGAAATTGATGCCGTCCACTGCCTTGACGTGATCCACCGTGCGCTTGAGCAGGCCTTTCTTGATCGGGAACCAGACTTTCAGATCCTCGACTTCAAGCAGCGGCGCCCCGATTTTATTGCTCGCCGGGCCTCCGCTGGGCTCCGCGCCAAGCAGTTCCCGAGTGTACGGATGCTGCGGCGAACGGAACAGCTCTTCGCACGATGCCTGTTCGACGATGCAACCGCGCTGCATGACACATACTCGATGCGCAATTCTTCGTACGAGGTTCAAATCGTGACTGATCAGTAACAGCGCCATGCCCAATCGGGCCTGCAATTCCTTGAGCAGGTCGAGGATTTTCAGCTGAACGGTCACGTCCAGCGCAGTGGTCGGTTCGTCGGCAATCAGCAGTTCCGGCTCATTGGCCAGGGCCATGGCGATCATCACCCGCTGACGCTGGCCGCCGGACAATTCGTGGGGCAGGGCCTTGAGGCGCTTGTGCGGCTCGGGGATGCCGACCATCTCCAGCAACTCCAGCGTGCGCTTGGTCGCGACCTTGCCGGTCAGGCCCTTGTGGATGCCCAGCACCTCGTTGATCTGCTTCTCGATCGAGTGCAGCGGGTTGAGCGAGGTCATCGGCTCCTGAAAGATCATCGCGATCCGGTTGCCGCGAATGTGACGGATGGTCTTTTCGCCCAGCTCCAGCAGGTTTTGCCCGGAATAGTTGATGCTGCCGGCCGGATGTCGCGCCAGCGGGTAGGGCAGCAGGCGCAGGATCGAATGCGCGGTCACCGACTTGCCCGAGCCTGACTCGCCCACTAACGCCAGGGTTTCGCCGCGCTTGATGTCGAAACTCACGCCCTCGACCACCCGTTGCACGCGATCACCGATGCCGAACTCGACGGCCAGGTCGCGGATTTCGATCAGATTGTCCTGATTCATGTCACTTCCTCGGGTCGAAGGCATCGCGAGCGGACTCGCCGATGAACACCAGCAAACTCAACATCAGCGCCAGCACCGCAAACGCGCTCATGCCCAGCCACGGCGCCTGCAGGTTGGATTTGCCCTGGGCCACCAGCTCACCCAGCGACGGACTGCCGGCCGGCAAGCCGAAACCGAGGAAGTCCAGCGCGGTGAGGGTGCCGATGGCGCCGGTCAGGATGAACGGCATGAAGGTCATGGTCGAAACCATGGCGTTGGGCAGAATGTGGCGGAACATGATCGCGCCGTTCTGCATGCCCAGCGCTCTGGCTGCGCGCACGTATTCGAGGTTGCGCCCGCGCAGGAACTCGGCGCGCACCACGTCCACCAGGCTCATCCACGAGAACAGCAGCATGATCCCCAGCAGCCACCAGAAGTTCGGCTGGACGAAACTGGCGAGGATGATCAGCAGGTACAACACCGGCAAACCCGACCAGATCTCGAGAAAGCGCTGGCCGGCCAGATCGACCCAGCCGCCGTAGAAACCCTGCAAGGCGCCGGCGATCACGCCGATGATCGAGCTGAGGACGGTCAGGGTCAGGGCGAACAGCACCGACACCCGGAAGCCGTAGATGACCCGTGCCAGCACATCGCGGCCCTGATCGTCGGTACCCAGCAGGTTGTCCGCCGACGGCGGGGCGGGGGCCGGGACTTTCAGGTCGTAGTTGATGCTCTGGTAGCTGAACGGAATCGGCGCCCACAGCACCCACGCGTCCTTGGCCTTGAGCAGTTCGCGGATGTACGGGCTTTTGTAGTTGGCTTCCAGCGGAAATTCGCCGCCGAAGGTGGTTTCCGGGTAACGCTTGATCGCCGGGAAGTACCAGTTGTTGTCGTAGTGCACCACCAGCGGCTTGTCGTTGGCGATCAGCTCGGCACCGAGGCTCAGGCCGAACAGGATCAGAAACAGCCACAGCGACCACCAGCCACGCTTGTTGGCCTTGAACAGTTCGAAGCGCCGGCGGTTGAGAGGGGACAGGTTCATCTCAATGCTCCCGGCTGGCGAAGTCGATACGCGGATCGACAAGGGTATAGGTGAGGTCGCCGATCAGTTTCACCACCAGCCCCAGCAGGGTGAAGATGAATAGGGTGCCGAACACCACCGGGTAATCGCGGTTGATCGCCGCTTCGAAACTCATCAGGCCGAGGCCGTCGAGGGAGAAGATCACTTCCACCAGCAACGATCCGGTGAAGAAGATGCCGATGAACGCCGACGGGAAACCGGCGATCACCAGCAGCATCGCATTGCGGAACACATGACCGTAGAGCACGCGGTGGCGGGTCAGGCCCTTGGCCTTGGCGGTGACCACGTACTGCTTGTTGATTTCGTCGAGGAAGCTGTTTTTGGTCAGCAGGGTCATGGTCGCGAAGTTGCCGATCACCAGCGCCGTCACCGGCAGCGCCAGGTGCCAGAAGTAATCGAGAACCTTGCCGCCCAGGCTCAGTTCATCGAAGTTGTTCGAGGTCAGGCCGCGTAAAGGAAACCAGTCCAGATAACTGCCGCCGGCGAACACCACGATCAGCAGAATCGCAAACAGGAACGCCGGAATCGCATAACCGACGATGATCGCCGAACTGGTCCAGACGTCGAAATGACTGCCGTGCCGCGTGGCCTTGGCGATCCCCAGCGGGATCGACACCAGGTACATGATCAGCGTGCTCCACAGCCCAAGCGAGATCGACACCGGCATCTTTTCCTTGATCAGGTCGATGACCTTGGCGTCGCGGAAGAAACTGTCGCCGAAATCCAGCTTCGCGTAGTTCTTGACCATGATCCACAGACGTTCCGGGGCCGATTTGTCGAACCCGTACATCTTCTCGATTTCCTTGATCAGCGCCGGGTCCAGCCCTTGCGCACCGCGATAGGAAGAGCCGGCCACCGACACTTCGGCACCGCCGCCGGCGATGCGGCTGGTGGCGCCTTCGAAGCCTTCGAGCTTGGCGATCATCTGCTCCACCGGCCCGCCGGGCGCGGCCTGGATGATCACGAAGTTGATCAGCAGAATGCCGAACAGGGTCGGGATGATCAGCAGCAGTCGCCGAAAAATGTACGCCAGCATCTGATTACTCCGTGCCCACAGGGTCGGCTTGCAGTTGGGTTTCGACTTCTACCGCCGGTTTCGCATCGGGTTTGACCCACCAGGTGTTAATGCCGATGTCGTATTTGGGGGAGACTTTCGGGTGGCCGATGTGGTTCCAGTACGCCACGCGCCAGGTCTTGATGTGCCAGTTGGGGACCACGTAGTAACCCCATTGCAGCACACGGTCGAGGGCGCGGGCGTGGGCCACCAGGCTTTTGCGCGAATCGGCGTTGATCAAATTCTCCACCAGATGATCGACCACCGGATCCTTGAGGCCCATCGAGTTTCGGCTGCTGGGCTTGTCGGCCGCAGCGCTCATCCAGAATTCGCGCTGCTCGTTGCCCGGCGAGTTGGACTGCGGAAAGCTGCCGACCATCATGTCGAAGTCTCGCGAGCGCACGCGATTGACGTATTGCGATACGTCGACACGGCGGATCACCAGATCGATGCCGAGGTCGCTGAGGTTGCGCTTGAACGGCAACAACACGCGTTCGAATTCGGTCTGCGCCAGGAGGAATTCGATGACCACCGGTTTGCCGGTGGCGTCGACCATTTTGTCGTCGACGATTTTCCAGCCAGCCTCTTGCAGCAACTGATACGCCTCGCGCTGTTGCGTGCGGATCATGCCGCTGGCGTCGGTTTTCGGATTTTCGAAGGCTTCGCTGAACACCTGCGCCGGCAGCTTGCTGCGGAACGGGTCGAGGATCGCCACCTGCTCTGCATCAGGCAGGCCGGTGGCGGCCATTTCCGAGTTTTCGAAGTAACTGCGGGTGCGCGCATAAGCGCCGTTGAACAGTTGCTTGTTGGTCCATTCGAAGTCGAACAGCAGGCCGAGGGCCTGGCGTACCCGCACGTCCTGAAACACCGGGCGGCGCAGATTGAAGACGAAGCCCTGCATGCCGGTCGGGTTGCTGTTGGCAATCTGTTCCTTGATCAGCCGCCCTTCGGTCACTGCCGGCACGTTGTAGGCGTTGGCCCAGTTTTTCGCGGCCATTTCCAGCCAGTAATCGAACTGCCCGGCTTTCAACGCTTCCAGTGCGACGGTGTTGTCGCGGTAATAGTCGGTGGTCATTACGTCGAAGTTGTAGAAACCGCGATTGACCGGCAGGTCCTTGCCCCAGTAGTCCTTGACCCGCTCGTAACGCACCGAACGCCCGGCCTTCACTTGGGTGACCTTGTACGGGCCGCTGCCCAACGGGATTTCCAGGTTGCCCTTGTTGAAATCACGCTCGGCCCACCAGTGTTTCGGCAGCACCGGCAATTGGCCGAGAATCAGCGGCAGTTCGCGGTTGTTGGTGTGCTTGAACTTGAACAGCACCTTGAGCGGATCTTCGGCGATCACTTCCTCGACGTCGGCGTAGTAGCCGCGATACATCGGTGCACCTTCCTTGGTCAGCGTCTGGAAGCTGAACACCACGTCTTCGGCGCGGATCGGATGGCCGTCATGAAACTTCGCTTCGGGACGCAGGTAGAAGCGTACCCATCTGTTGTCCGGGGCTTTTTCGATTTTGCCGGCGATCAGGCCGTATTCGGTGAACGGCTCGTCCAGACCCTGTTTGGCCAGGGTGTCGTAGATCAGGCCAATATCGTCCGCCGGCACGCCTTTGCTGATGAACGGGTTGAGGCTGTCGAAACCGCCGAAGCCGGCCTGGCGGAAGATCCCGCCCTTGGGCGCGTCGGGGTTTACGTAATCGAAGTGCTTGAAGTCGGCGGGGTATTTCGGCGGCTCGTTGTACAGGGTCACGGCGTGTTGCGGGGCGGCCAAGGCCAGCCCGGCGAACAGCAGACCGCTGGCCTGCACGAGCAGGGCGCGGATAGGCTTCATCGATCTTTCTCCGAAGATTTCAGCCACCACGCGCTCAGGCCCAGGGTGTAGGGCGGCGTAGTGACGAAGGCGAACCGGTTGCGGTACGCCAGACGGTGATAATTGAGGTACCAGTTGGGAATGCTGTAGTGCTGCCAGAGCAGCACGCGGTCCAGTGCCTTGCCGGCGGCGACCTGTTCATCGCGGGTGCGGGCGGCGAGCAGTTGCTCAAGCAGATGATCGACCACCGGGTTGGCGATGCCCGCGTAATTCTTGCTGCCCTTGACCCCGACCTGGCTGGAGTGGAAGTACTGCCACTGTTCCAGCCCCGGGCTGAGAGTCTGGTTGAGGGTCATCAGGATCATGTCGAAATCGAACTGGTCCAGACGCTGTTTGTACTGGGCGCGATCCACCGTGCGCAGGCGCGCGTCGATGCCGATGCTGTTGAGGTTCTCGATGTACGGCTGGAGGATCCGCTCAAGATTCGGATTGACCAGCAACAGCTCGAAACGCAGCGGCTGGCCGGCGGCGTTCTGCAGGCGCTGGCCGTTGAGCTTCCAGCCGGCCTCGGCCAGCAGCGCCAGGGCTTTGCGCATGGTTTCCCGGGGAATGCCGCGCCCATCGGTCTGCGGCAGCGTGAACGGTTCGGTGAACAGGCGCGCCGGCAGTTGATCCTTGTACGGTTTGAGCATCAGCCATTCATGGCCGACCGGCAGGCCGACGGCACTGAATTCGCTGTTGGGGTAGTAGCTGGTAGTGCGTTTGTAGGCGTCGCTGAACAGGGCGCGATTGGTCCATTCGAAGTCGAACATCAGGCCAAGGGCTTCGCGCACCTTGATATCGGCAAAGGCCGGGCGCCGGGTGTTCATGAACAGACCCTGGCTCTGGGTCGGGATCTGGTGCGGGATCTGCGCCTTGATCACGTCGCCGCGACGGATCGCCGGGAAGTTGTAGCCGTTGGCCCAGTTTTTCGCCTGGTGCTCAATATAGATGTCGAACTCGCCGGCCTTGAATGCTTCGAAGGCCACATCGCTGTCGCGGTAGAACTCGACTTCCATGCGGTCGACGTTGTACTTGCCGCGATTGACCGGCAGGTCCTTGCCCCAGTAGTCCTTGACCCGCTCGAAAATCAGCTGCCGGCCCGGCGTGACCGAGGTGATGCGGTACGGCCCGCTGCCCAGCGGCGGCTCGAAGGTGGTGGCCTTGAAGTCGCGACCCTTCCAGTAATGCTGGGGCAGCACCGGCAATTCGCCCAGACGCAGGATCAGCAGCGGATTGCCGCTGCGCTTGAGCACAAACCGGATGCGCTGCGGGTTGAGGATGTCGACGCGGAGCACTTCCTGAAGGGCGGTGCGATACAGCGGGTGACCTTCCTTGAGCAGTAGGCGATAGGAGAACGCCACGTCGTACGCGGTGATCGGCGTGCCGTCGTGGAAGCGCGCTTGCGGGCGCAGATTGAACACCACCCAGCTGCGATCTTCGCTGTATTCCACCGATTGGGCGATCAGGCCGTAACTGGAGGCCGGCTCGTCCCCCGACGGCGCGTATTGCCCGGTGCCGACCATCAGCGGCTCGTTCAGCTCGTTGATGCCGTATTGCAGGAAATTCGCCGTGGTGACCGGGCTGGTGCCCTTGAAGGTGTAGGGGTTGAGCGTATCGAAGGTGCCAAACGCCATCACCCGCAAGGTGCCGCCCTTGGGCGCTTGCGGGTTGACCCAGTCGAAGTGGGTAAATCTGGCCGGGTACTTGAGCGTGCCGAACTGCGCATAACCGTGGCTTTCGGTGATCGTCGCGCTGACGGGGGAGCTCAAGGCCAGGCTGATCAGGAGCAGGAGGAGGGGACGCTTCAAGTCAGATCCGATCCAGGCGGCTTGGGCTTTGTGGGCCGTACAGTAACAGCTTGTATGGACAGGAAAAAGACAGGGGCTTAATGCGCGGTTAATTGTGGGCGTTGCCTGCGCCGAAGGTAAAAAATGACAGGCGAAAAAAAGCCCCTGAAATTCAGGGGCTCTTTGTCAGTGCGGCTGGTAGACCGTGAGCATCTGCCCAGGCTTGAGTGCCTTGCCGGCGCCCGGATTCCAGCGCTTGAGGTGTTGCATCTCGACGTTGAAGCGCTTGGCCACCACGTACAGCGTGTCGCCGCGTTTGACCTTGTACTGGGTCTGCTGCTTGCTGTCGTCCTTGTCTTTGGCCTTGCTGCTGGTTTTGCTGTTGGCAGCGACGACCGTATTGATGCGTCCGCCACTCTTGCGGGTAGGCGTGCGCTGGGTAGTGTCGCGCATGACCAGGGTCTGGCCGACCTTGAGGTTCTTGCCGGTCAGCTTGTTCCAGCGTTGCAGGTCCTTGACCTCGACCTTGTTGGCCTTGGCGATGGAGCCGAGGTTGTCGCCACGCTTGACCCGATAGGCACGCTTGGCCTGGGCGATCTCGCTCGGGTCGGCGCCTTCGAACACCGGTTTCAGCGAACGCGGGCTGATCAGCTCTTCAGGACGCATGGTCTGCAGGCTGGCGGTCAGCAGTTGCGCCTTAGAGGTCGGCACCAGCAGGTGCTGCGGGCCGTCGATGGTGGTGCGCTGCTTGAAGGCCGGGTTGAGCTGGAACAGCTCGTCTTCATCGATGTTGGCCACCGCTGCGACCTTGGACAGGTCCATGCGCTGGTTGATTTCGACGACCTGGAAATACGGTTCGTTGGCGATCGGGTTAAGGTTCACGCCATAGGCTTCAGGCGTCAGGACCACTTGCGAGAGCGCCAGCAGCTTCGGCACGTAAGCCTGGGTTTCCGCCGGCAGCGGCAGGTTCCAGTAGTCGGTCGGCAGGCCGAGCTTTTCGTTGCGCTCGATGGCGCGGCTGACCGTGCCTTCGCCGGCGTTGTACGCGGCCAGTGCCAGCAGCCAGTCACCGTTGAACATGTCGTGCAGGCGGGTCAGGTAGTCCATCGCTGCGGTGGTCGAGGCGGTGATGTCGCGACGGCCATCGTAGAAACGGGTCTGACGCAGGTTGAAGTAACGCCCGGTGGAAGGAATGAACTGCCAGAGGCCCACCGCGTCGGCCCGGGAATAGGCCATCGGGTTGTAGGCGCTTTCGATGACCGGCAGCAGTGCCAGTTCCAGCGGCATGTTGCGTTCTTCGAGGCGCTCGACGATGTAATGAATGTAGAGGCTGCCGCGTTCGCCGGCGTTCTCGAGGAAGGAAGGGTTACTGGCGAACCACAGGCGCTGTTGCTCGATGCGCGGGTTCACGCCCAGACCTTCCTGCAGCTGGAAACCGCCGCGCATGCGCTCCCAGATGTCCTGAGGCACCTGCGGGCTGGGCTTTTCCGACAACCAGATAGGCTTCTGCTTGGCTCGCGCAGCAATGTTCGGCGTATGTGTCGCTTCAGTCTGCGGAGCATGGCTGGAACAGCCCGCCAGTGTGGCGGACACAGCCACCGCGATGGCTTGCGCCAGGCGGGTCAAAGCATCTGAATTGACGGACTTACGTATGGATGACGACATTGGCTGGAAGTAAGTTCCGGGCAAAAATGTCGGGCGATTCTAGAAAGCGCACCCCCTGCGGTCAACCATTCAGAATTTTTGTACCAGGCGGTGAGCCACTTAGAACGTATCTTTCCATGCCCGCAGAGCCGCAAAAACCTCACTCGGCGCCCGGTTTTGAGGGCCGTTCCGTTCGTCCACTTTTTGTGTAACTAATATTTCACCGGTGCGCAAAAAGGGGTTTGTGAGCTTTTCCAGCGCGAGGGTCGAGGGCAGGGTCATCACGCCGCTGGCACGTTGCTGGCCGACTTTTTCCAGACGGGCGGCGATGTCCCGGTTGCCCGGCTCCACGGCGGCGGCGAATTTCAGATTGCTCAGGGTGTATTCGTGGGTGCAGTAGACCAGCGTGTCTTCCGGCAGCGCCGCCAGACGGCTCAACGAATGGTGCATCTGTTGCGGCGTGCCTTCGAACAGGCGGCCGCAGCCGGCAGCGAACAGGGTGTCGCCACAGAACAGCAGGCCATGATGGTAGTAGGCGATGTGCCCCAGGGTGTGGCCGGGCACGGCATAGACGTCGAAGTCCCAGCCGAGCACGCGCACCGTGTCGTTGTCCTTGAGGGCCACGTCGCGCCCCGGAATGCTTTCGCTGGCCGGTCCGTAGACCGTGGCGCCGGTGGCCTTTTTCAGCGTTTCGACGCCGCCGACATGGTCGTGGTGATGGTGAGTGATGAGGATGTCGCCGAGCACCCAGCCCGGATGCGCGTCGAGCCACGCCTGCACGGGGGCGGCATCCCCCGGATCGACCACTGCGCAACGCTGGGTGGCATGATCCTGTAACAACCAGATGTAGTTGTCGGTGAAGGCGGGCAGGGCACTGATCTGTATCATCGTCGAATTCGCCAAGCGGGTAACATTGGCGCATCTTAGAGGTTCCTGGCGTGTTGGAGAATGCAATGATCGATAAAGCGTTCGCTCAGGCCGATCCTGACTGGCTCGCGCTGATCGGTGCAGCCCGTGAATGGCTGTCCGGCCCCCTCGGGCAATTTCTGCTGGACGAAGAACGGCGCATGCTCGAAGACGAGCTGGGCCGATTCTTCGGCGGCTATCTGGTGCATTACGGCCCGTCCGCCGAAACACCGCCGTCGGCGCCGCAGGTGCAGCGCAATGTGCGGTTGGGCGCGCCGTTGCCGGGCGTGGAGATCGTCTGCGAAGAACAGGCCTGGCCGTTGAGCGAGCACGCCGCCGACGTGGTGGTGTTGCAGCATGGCCTGGATTTCTGCCTGTCGCCCCACGGTCTTTTGCGCGAAGCGGCCAGTAGCGTGCGCCCCGGCGGGCATCTGCTGATCGTCGGCATCAACCCCTGGAGCACCTGGGGGCTGCGCCATGTGTTCGCCCATGATGCCTTGCGCCAGGCGCGCTGCATCTCGCCGTCACGGGTGGCGGACTGGCTCAACCTGCTGGGCTTCGCGCTGGAGAAACGCCGCTTCGGGTGCTATCGTCCGCCGCTCGCGTCACCCAAGTGGCAGGCCCGTCTGGCCGGCTGGGAACGCAAGGCCGGCGACTGGCAACTGTCGGGCGGCGGCTTCTATTTATTGGTCGCGCGCAAGATCGTGGTCGGCCTGCGTCCGGTGCGTCAGGAACGCCGCGAGCCGATGGGCAAGCTGATTCCGCTGCCGATGGCCAAGGTCAACCGCCGGCGCATCGAACCGTAAACCTTCTTTTATTGATGGCCGGGTTAATCCCCGGCCTCGGCCATTGTCGATCCGTGATCGGCGAGGCCGCGCATTTTTTCTGGATAGACTGGCATGAGCGAAAGCGTCGATAGCGTAGAACTGTTCACTGACGGCGCCTGCAAGGGCAACCCCGGCCCGGGCGGCTGGGGCGCCTTGCTGGTGTGCAAGGGCGTCGAAAAGGAACTGTGGGGCGGCGAAGCCAACACCACCAACAACCGCATGGAGCTGCTCGGCGCGATTCGCGGCCTGGAAGCCCTCAAGCGTCCGTGCGAAGTGCTGCTGGTGACCGACTCGCAATACGTGATGAAAGGCATCAACGAGTGGATGGCCAACTGGAAAAAGCGCGGCTGGAAAACCGCCGCCAAGGAGCCAGTGAAAAACGCCGACCTGTGGAAAGAGCTCGACGAGCAGGTCAACCGCCACAAGGTCACCTGGAAATGGGTCCGCGGTCACATCGGCCACCACGGCAACGAACGCGCCGACCAGTTGGCCAATCGTGGGGTGGATGAGGTTCGCGGTTACAAGCAGAGCTGAGTCCTTACCACTGAAACACTCCCGGCGAGCGTGTTAACATCGCCGCTTTTGCACGATTGACCCCGTTGAGAGCTGAACACTGATGGCCACCAGATCCGTTGTACTCGATACCGAAACCACCGGCATGCCGGTGACCGACGGCCACCGGATTATCGAAATCGGTTGTGTCGAGCTGATCGGTCGACGCCTGACGGGCCGGCACTTTCACGTTTACCTGCAACCGGATCGCGAGAGTGACGAAGGCGCGATCGGCGTTCACGGCATCACCAACGAATTCCTGGTCGGCAAGCCGCGTTTTGCCGAGGTGGCCGACGAGTTCTTCGAGTTCATCAACGGCGCGCAGCTGATCATCCACAACGCGGCGTTCGACGTTGGCTTCATCAACAACGAATTCGCCCTGATGGGCCAGCAGGATCGTGCGGACATCACGCAGCACTGCACGATCCTCGACACCCTGATGATGGCCCGGGAACGTCACCCGGGTCAGCGCAACAGCCTCGATGCCTTGTGCAAACGCTACGGCGTCGACAACTCCGGCCGTGAGCTGCACGGCGCATTGCTCGACTCGGAGATTCTCGCCGACGTTTACCTGACCATGACCGGTGGCCAGACCAGCCTGTCGCTGGCCGGCAACGCCTCCGATGGCAATGGCACGGGTGAGGGCGCGGACAACTCCGCCACCGAAATCCGTCGTCTGCCGGCAGATCGTCAACCGGGGCGAATCATTCGCGCCACCGAAGCCGAACTGGCCGAACACCAGGTGCGTCTGGAAATCATCGCCAAGTCGGCCGGCGCCCCTGCGCTGTGGACTCAGCTGCTGGAAGCCGAAGCCCAGGCGTAATACAAAAAAAGGATCGTCCAGACACCCAAGCCGTGTCCGGACGATCCTTTGTTTTTGGCAGTACTGACAACTGGCCACCCTCGCCACATTCGCTCCGACCCTCTACCCTGAGGACATTGGCAGATCACTCTCCGCCGCCTCAGGACACTGAGCCCCATGTACAAAGATCTGAAGTTCCCGGTATTGATCGTCCACCGCGACATCAAGGCCGACACGGTTGCCGGTGACCGCATCCGCGGAATCGCCCGAGAGCTGGAGCTGGAAGGTTTCAGTATCGTTTCGGCCACGGACTACACCGAAGGCCGGCTGGTGGCGTCGACCCATCATGGTCTGGCGTGCATGCTGATCGCCGCCGAAGACGCCAGCACCAACTCCCATCTGTTGCAGAACATGGCCGAACTGATCGGTCTGGCCCGGGTGCGGGCGCCGGATCTGCCGATCTTTGCCCTCGGCGAGCAAGTCACCCTGGAAAACGCCCCGGCCGATGCCATGGCTGAGCTCAATCAGTTGCGCGGCATTCTCTACCTGTTCGAAGACACCGTGCCGTTTCTCGCCCGGCAGGTGGCGCGGGCTGCGCGTAAATATCTGGACGGGCTGTTGCCGCCATTCTTCAAGGCGCTGGTGCAGCATACGGCTGATTCCAACTATTCCTGGCACACCCCCGGGCATGGTGGCGGTGTGGCTTATCACAAGAGCCCGGTGGGGCAGGCGTTTCACCAGTTCTTCGGGGAAAACACCCTGCGCTCGGATCTGTCGGTGTCGGTGCCGGAGCTGGGTTCCTTGCTCGACCACACCGGGCCACTGGCCGAAGCAGAAGCGCGAGCCGCGCGCAATTTCGGCGCCGATCACACCTTTTTCGTGATCAATGGCACCTCGACCGCCAACAAGATCGTCTGGCACTCGATGGTCGGGCGCGATGATCTGGTGCTGGTGGATCGCAACTGCCACAAGTCGGTGCTGCACGCGATCATCATGACCGGCGCGATTCCGCTGTACCTGTGCCCGGAACGCAATGAACTGGGGATCATCGGCCCGATCCCGCTCAGTGAATTCAGTCGCGAATCGATCCAGGCCAAGATCGACGCCAGCCCGCTGACCAAGGGCCGCGAGCCGAAAGTCAAACTGGCGGTGATCACCAACTCCACCTACGACGGCCTCTGCTACAACGCCGAACTGATCAAACAGAGCCTGGGCAACAGCGTCGAAGTCCTGCATTTCGACGAAGCCTGGTACGCCTATGCGGCGTTTCACGAATTCTTTGCCGGCCGTTACGGTATGGCCACCTCGCGCAGCGAGAACAGTCCGCTGGTGTTCACCACCCATTCCACCCACAAACTGCTGGCGGCGTTCAGCCAGGCTTCGATGATTCATGTGCAGGACGGCGGCGCGCGGCAGCTGGATCGCGACCGGTTCAACGAAGCGTTCATGATGCACATCTCGACGTCGCCGCAGTACAGCATCATCGCCTCGCTGGACGTGGCGTCGGCGATGATGGAAGGCCCGGCCGGACGCTCGCTGTTACAGGAAACCTTCGACGAAGCCCTGAGCTTTCGCCGGGCGCTGGCCAATCTGCGCCAGCACATCGCCGCTGATGACTGGTGGTTCTCGATCTGGCAGCCACCGGGTGTCGAGGGCATCGACCGGGTGCAGACCCAGGACTGGCTGCTGCAACCGGATGCGGACTGGCACGGTTTCGGCGAGGTCAGCGACGACTACGTACTGCTCGACCCGATCAAGGTCACCCTGGTCATGCCGGGCCTGACCGCCGGCGGCGCTTTGAGCGACAAGGGCATCCCGGCGGCCGTGGTCAGCCGCTTCCTTTGGGAGCGCGGACTGGTGGTCGAGAAAACCGGCCTGTATTCGTTTCTGGTGTTGTTCTCCATGGGCATCACCAAGGGCAAGTGGAGCACGCTGCTGACCGAACTGCTGGAGTTCAAGCGCAGCTACGACGCCAACGTCAGCCTCGACACCTGCCTGAAGTGTGTCGCCCAGGAAGATCCTGTGCGCTATCGCGGCATGGGACTGCGCGATCTGTGCGATCAACTCCATGCCTGCTATCGCAGCAACGCCACCGCCAAGCACCTCAAGCGCATGTACACCGTGCTGCCGGAAATCGCCATGAAACCGGCCCATGCTTACGATCAACTGGTGCGCGGCGAAGTCGAGGCGGTGCCGATCGATGAGCTGGAAGGCCGGGTGGCGGCGGTGATGCTGGTGCCGTACCCGCCTGGTATTCCGCTGATCATGCCCGGCGAACGTTTTACCGAATCCACGCGCTCGATCATCGAATACCTCAGGTTTGCCCGCACGTTCGACGCAACGTTTCCGGGGTTCGTGGTCGATGTGCACGGTCTGCAACACGAAGATGAGGGCAATGGGCGGCAATACACCGTCGATTGCGTCAAGGAATGAGGGCTTTTCCAAGTATGCAACCGGTCATGAATCCGAAATACCCAGGGCTGTCGGTGCGGGTCGCCGACGAGGGTTTTGCCGAATATATCTGGGGCAGCGATTTCAGTTTCGAGGTGGCCGCCTACGGCGCGGCGGAAATCGGCAAGCCCGTGGCGCAATGGGCCGTGACACCCATCGTGCCGTATCGCAAGTGCTACGGCATCGATCCGGAGGAGTTCAGCAGTTTCCGCGACGCCGCCGACAGTGCGATTTTCATGGCGTATCTGGAGGACGAACCGGTCGGTCATCTGGTGATCAGCACCAACTGGAACGGCTTCGCCCATATCGATGAACTGGCGGTGCACGCCCCGGCGCGGCGCCATGGGGTGGCCAAGGCCTTGCTCGACGTGGCGCAGTTCTGGAGTCGCAAGAAAAAGCTGCCGGGGATCATGCTGGAAACCCAGAACAACAACCTCGGCGCCTGCCGCCTGTATGAGCGTTGCGGGTATGTGATCGGCGGCATCGACCACCTGCGTTATCGCGGCATCGATCCGAACACCGCTGAAGTGGCGCTGTTCTGGTATCGATTGTTCGATAACCCGCTGGAGCATCCGATCAGTTCGCCAGCATCGCCTCGGCTTGTTCCGTGACGATCCCGAGCAGCGTCTGAATCGCCGCTGACGGCGCGGTGTGTTTGAAGGTCAGGGCATAGAGGCTGATCGGCACCGCCGGCGACAGCGGGCAGACGTCGAGACCGCCCGCCCGTGCGCCAAGGGCGGTGAACGGGTCGACGATCGCCAGCCCTTCGCCGGCCTCGACCATGCTGCGCATCATCTGGTGGGTTTGCACCCGGGTCTGAATGGTCGGCGCCGGGCGCAGGGCCTGGAGCTTGTTTTCCAGGGCCGGGCTCAGTGGGTCCTGGCCTTCGAGGCCGACCATCGCCTGGCCGGCCAGATCCTGCAGGGAAATGTACTTCTGTTTCGGTTGCAGCCAGCCGTGCGGCGCAAGCAATTGCAACTTGCCCTGGGCCAGTGGCTGGCAATCAATGTCGGGGTGTTGTGGGTCGTGCAGGCTCAGGCCCAGATCGCTGTCGCGCAGCAGCAGGTGGCGGACGATGTCGCGGGTCGGTTCGCTGAGCAGGGTGCAGGGCACGTCTGGCAAGCGACGGCGCAGGGCGGCGAGACTTTGCGGCAGCAGCTGCTGGGCCAGCGGCGGGGTGCCGATGATCCGCAGGGGCGGGGCGAGGTATTGCTTGAGGCTGCTGGCCAGCCGTTGCACCGGCTCCAGCGCTTCATAGATGTGGCCGATCTCGATTTGCAGCGCCCGGGCCTCCGGGGTTGGCTGAAGTCGTCCGCGTACGCTGGCGAACAGCATGAACCCGAGCTGACTCTCGGCTTCGCGCAAACGCTCCTCGACCTCGGGCGCCGCTAGTTGCAGCCATTCGGCGGCGGTGCCCACGTGACCGGTCTGCAAAAGCGCCTGAATCACTTCGATATGACGTAAACGCATGCGTGAAGTCCATGTCCGGCCGTTGGGGTCAGTGGCTGAATCCTACCCCAACTCGGCGCGGATGACTTCTGCTCATAACGATCGGTTATGAAGCGACCGATGGCTCGGGTTCGCGGATCAGGGTGATGCCCGACTGAACCAGCAAAAACTCGTTGTCGTCGATCTTGTTGACGCGGTCGCCAATCGCCAGCTTGTAGGTGGTAACGGGCTCCGTGCCGGTGAAACCGTCTGCCGACGGGTTGGATTCCTGGAACTCATGCACGGAATAAACGCGGCCTTCCGCATCTCTTGCATGGAACTGACCGACGAGTACTGCTGCCATCTGCTTAGAACCTCTGGAGATAAAACGCTTGATTTGCGGCTTGGTAGACCGTCATCGAGCTTGGTAAGTTTTCCTACAGGAAAAAAATATTCCAGACGCAGGAAATAACCTTCGGCGTCTGGTGGAATCGTCGCCGGATCATCTATAACTACTGGCTCCTCCCACGGACAGTCGAGAGTCTTCCAATGAGCAATGTCTATAACGTCGCAGTAGTGGTCGGCAGCCTGCGCAAGGCGTCCATCAACCGCAAGGTCGCCCTGGCGCTGGCGGAACTGGCACCGGCCAATCTCAAGCTGAACATTGTCGAAATTGGCGATCTGCCACTCTACAACGAAGACATCGACGGCGATTCACCGCCGGCAGCCTACAGCACTTTCCGGCAAAAAGTGGGTTCATCCGACGCTCTGCTGTTTGTTACCCCGGAGTACAACCGCTCGGTGCCAGCGCCTTTGAAGAACGCGATCGACGTCGGATCGCGGCCTTACGGCAAGAGTGTCTGGAGCGGCAAACCGGGGGCGGTGATCAGCGTTTCGCCGGGTGCCATCGGCGGTTTCGGCGCCAACCAGCATCTGCGTCAGTCCTTTGTTTTCCTCAACGTGCCATGCATGCAGCAGCCGGAAGCCTATCTGGGCGGCGCGGGCACGGCGTTCGACGAGGCGGGCAAGCTGAACGAATCGGTGAAGCCGTTCCTGCAAAGTTTCATCAATGCTTTTGGTGAGTGGGTGGCGCAGCACAAGAAGTGAACCACTGAGTTTTCTGACAAGATATCGACCCTGTGGGAGCGAGCTTGCTCGCGATATCGGTGTATCAGCTGACACTTCAGTTGAATGACACGCCGCCATCGCGAGCAAGCTCACTCCCACAGGTTTTTGTTGTGGCTTGTTTTCTTAACCTGACTGAAGGCTGTCGCGAATGCTCGCTGCGTCACTGATTTTCCTGCTGACCATTACCCTGGTGATCTGGCAACCCAAAGGCCTCGGGGTTGGCTGGAGTGCAACATTCGGCGCCATCATCGCGCTGATTTTCGGCGTAGTGCACCTGAGCGACATCCCGCTGGTGTGGCAGATCATCTGGAACGCCACCGGCACGTTTGTAGCGCTGATCATCATCAGTCTGCTGCTCGATGAAGCCGGTTTTTTCGCCTGGGCCGCGTTGCACGTAGCACGTTGGGGGCGGGGCAGCGGGCGCAAGCTGTTTGCCTTCATGGTGCTGCTCGGCGCGCTGGTGTCGGCGCTGTTCGCCAATGACGGCGCCGCGCTGATCCTCACGCCGATCGTGATTTCCATGCTGCTGGCCCTGCGCTTTTCCCCGGCGGCGACTCTGGCGTTCGTCATGGGCGCGGGGTTCATTGCCGACACCGCGAGCCTGCCGCTGGTGGTGTCGAACCTGGTGAACATCGTCTCGGCCGACTTCTTCCACATCGGTTTCAACCGCTATGCGGCGGTGATGGTGCCGGTCAACTTCGTCAGCGTCGCGGCCACGCTGGGCATGCTGCTGTGGTTCTTCCGCCGTGACATTCCCAAGAGCTATGACCCGGAACAGCTTGAACACCCGGAAACCGCTATCCACGACAAGGCCACGTTCTACGCCGGTTGGGCGGTGCTGCTGATTCTGTTGATCGGTTGTTTCGCGCTGGAGCCGCTGGGGATTCCGATCAGTGCGATCTCGGCGGTGTGCGCTGCGCTGTTGCTGGCGATCGCCGCGCGCGGGCACAAGATTTCCACGCGCAAGGTGATGAAAGAGGCGCCGTGGCAGATCGTGATTTTCTCGCTGGGCATGTACCTGGTGGTCTACGGACTGCGCAACGCCGGGCTCACCGATTATCTGGCCGGGTGGCTGGATGTGTTCGCCGGGTACGGTGTGTGGGGCGCGGCGATGGGCACCGGTGTGCTGACGGCCTTGTTGTCGTCGATCATGAACAACCTGCCGACGGTGCTGGTCGGGTTGCTGTCGATCGATGCCAGCCAGGCCAGCGTTGTGGTGAAGGAGGCGATGATCTACGCCAACGTGATCGGCAGCGACCTGGGGCCGAAAATCACCCCGATCGGCAGTCTCGCGACCTTGCTCTGGCTGCATGTGCTGGAGCGCAAGAATATCCGGATCGGCTGGGGGTATTACTTCAAGGTCGGGATTGTGCTGACGGTGCCGGTGTTGCTGGTGACGCTGGCCGCACTGGCGGTGCGGTTGTCGGTTTAATTCTGCCCCGGCACGTTCGGCCACAGATCCGACACCAGAAACAGCCGCTCGGCTTCTTCCCACTCGCCCTGGGCATTTTCGGTCAGGCGCACCATCAGTTGCGCCGGGGCCAGCGGTTCGAGTTCATCGAGCCAGGCCTGCAAGTGGCCGTTGCTCCAGGTCTGATCCGCCGGGTAGTGCGCCGGCGCCAGCCAGGCGTGGCGGGGCAGGGGTTGCCAGCGTCCGACCGGGCGCTGGGCGACAAACGCCGGCCAGTCTTTCTGATGCAGCCAGCTGCCGCGCAAATGCTGCGGGTGGGCGCCGCTGGGCGGCACGGACTGACCGGGCCACGGATACAACAGATACCCGCCAAGCCACAATTGCGCACTGAACGTCCCGACATCCAGCGCCGCCAGCACTTCGCGGCTTTCCGGGCGCGCGGAGATCGGCAGTTGATGTTCGCTCAAATGTGCCAGTTTGCGATCCAGCCGATCATGACAACCCGGCCCCAGCCACGACGCCGGATCATGGCCGTCGCCGTTCTGCGGGCCGAGGTAGAGCTTGATCGCCAGTTCCAGGTGATGCACGCCGTCGCGGTCGCGCAGCAGCATGTCCAGCTCGCCGAGGGTGTGGCCTTCGCGGCGGATCGGCAGGTTGGCAGCGATCAGCTCGATGCCCGGCGCGTGTTCCACCGCAAATTGCCACAACCGCTCGTAATACAGGCCCAGGCGCCGGGTGCGGGCCTGGGACAGCCAGTGCAGCAGGCCGTAACTGTCGCGGTCGAGCTGGCGCAGCCAGTGTTCCAGACGCTCGGGGTCGCTGACCCAGTCGCTGCCCGCCAGCGGATGGCGCTGCGGCCACGGGGTGGCGGCGAGCATCGGCGGGGCGAGGATCACCCACGCCAGATCACGCACCTCGGGGTGGCGTAACTGGTGGGGCAGCTGAAGCAAATCGGGAAATAGGATCATCTTGCGAGCATAGCCTCAAACACCGGTGCATCCTCGGGGCTGAAAGGATTTTGTCTATCCGGCGCTTTCGCCCATAATCGTGCTTTTCGCCGTCTCAGTCCCCCGCAGGAGTCCCATGGAGCAATTTCGTAATATCGGCATCATCGGTCGCCTGGGCAGCTCCCAGGTGCTGGATACCGTCCGCCGACTGAAACGCTTCCTGCTCGATCGTCACCTGCATGTGATTCTCGAAGACACCATCGCCGAAGTCCTGCCGGGCCATGGCCTGCAAACCTCGTCGCGCAAGATGCTCGGCGAAGTCTGCGACATGGTCATCGTGGTCGGCGGTGACGGCAGCCTGCTCGGCGCCGCGCGGGCCCTGGCCAAGCACAATATTCCGGTGCTCGGGATCAACCGTGGCAGCCTCGGTTTTCTCACCGACATCCGCCCCGACGAACTGGAAATCAAGGTCGCCGAAGTACTCGACGGCCATTATCTGGTGGAAAACCGCTTCCTGCTGCAAGCCGAAGTCCGTCGCCACGCCGAGGCCATCGGCCAGGGCGATGCGCTGAACGACGTGGTGCTGCACCCGGGCAAATCGACGCGGATGATCGAGTTCGAGCTGTACATCGACGGCCAGTTCGTCTGCAGCCAGAAGGCCGACGGCCTGATCGTGTCGACCCCCACCGGTTCCACCGCATATGCACTGTCCGCCGGCGGCCCGATCATGCATCCCAAGCTTGACGCTATTGTGATTGTGCCGATGTACCCCCATACCTTGTCGGGCAGACCGATCGTGGTCGATGGCAACAGTGAGCTGAAAATCGTCGTGTCCAAAGATATGCAGATCTACCCGCAGGTCTCCTGCGACGGGCAGAACCACTTCACCTGCGCGCCGGGCGACACCATCACCGTCAGCAAGAAAGCGCAGAAGCTGCGGCTGATCCATCCGCTCGACCACAACTACTACGAAGTCTGCCGCACCAAGCTCGGCTGGGGCAGCAAGTTGGGTGGTGGAGGCGACTGATGCTCGATCCCGCGCGCAGTTATGACCTGATTGGTGACGTGCACGGATGCGCCCTGACCCTGGAACACCTGCTGGACCGTCTCGGTTACCACAAGCAGGGCGGGGTCTGGCGACATCCGTCGCGCATGGCCGTGTTCGTCGGCGACATCATCGACCGCGGCCCGCGGATTCGCGAGGCGCTGCACATCGTCCATGACATGGTCGAGGCCGGTCAGGCGTTGTGCATCATGGGCAACCACGAATTCAACGCGCTCGGCTGGAGCACTCCGGCGCCACCGGGCAGCGGCAAGCAGTTCGTCCGTGAACACACGCCGCGCCATGCCCGCCTGCTGCATGAAACCCTGACCCAATTCGAAAACCATCCGGGCGACTGGCACGACTTCCAGCAGTGGTTCTACCAACTGCCGTTGTTCGTCGACGCCGGACGTTTCCGCGTGGTGCATGCCTGTTGGGATGCCGGCCTGATCGAGCCGCTGCGCGCGCTGTTCCCCGATGGCTGCATCGACGAGCACTTCCTTCAGGCCTCGGCGGTGCCGGGCAGTTTCGCCTGCACCGTGTTCGATCGCCTGCTGCGCGGCACCGATATGCGGCTGCCGGATGGCCTGACCATGACCAGCGGCGACGGCCTGGTGCGTTCGTTCTTCCGCACCAAGTTCTGGGAAGACGACCCGCAAACCTATGGCGACATCGTGTTCCAGCCCGATGCACTGCCCGAACCGGTGGCGCAAAAGCCGCTGACCTCCAGCGAAAAGAATTCCCTGCTGCGCTACGGCGTCGATGAGCCATTGCTGTTCGTCGGCCACTACTGGCGAAGCGGCAAACCGGCGCCGATCCGGCCGAACCTCGCGTGTCTGGATTACAGCGCGGTGCTGTACGGCAAACTGGTGGCCTATCGTCTGGATCAGGAAACCCGCCTCGATCCGCATAAATTTGTCTGGGTCGACGTCGAGCGGCCGGAGGTGCTGCGATGAGTGCCATAGCCGTCTTGCGTGTGCCGTTGGCGGCGGACCTGAGTGGTTTCGTCAAACTGCTGCAACGCATGCAAGTGCCTCACCGCGTCAGCGAGGAGGCGGGCGAGCAGGTGTTGTGGGTGCCGTCGGAAATCAGCGACGACGTACGTTCGCTGTACGAGCGTTTCCCGGCGGGCGACCCGGATCAGCAACTGGAGATTCCAGCGGCGCCGACGTTCAAGCGCCCGAGCTTTGCCGAGCAACTGAAACATGCCAAGGCCACCGGGTTCATTCTGCTGCTGAGCCTGATCGTCGGCGGGTTGACCTTCCTCGGCGATAACCTCGAGACGATGCGCTGGCTGACCTTCCTCGATTTTCGCGTGGTTGGCGACTACATCCACTTCACACCGCTGGCCGACAGCCTGGCGGCGGGGCAGTGGTGGCGCCTGTTCACGCCGATGCTGATTCACTTCGGCATCCTGCACCTGGCCATGAACGGCATGTGGTACTGGGAGCTGGGGCGGCGCATCGAGTCGCGTCAGGGCAGCGTCAACCTGATCGGCCTGACGCTGCTGTTTGGCCTCGTTTCCAACTATGCGCAGTTCGCGTGGGGCGGCCCGAGCCTGTTCGGCGGCCTGTCCGGCGTACTTTACGGGTTGCTCGGTCACTGCTGGATCTTCCAGCTGCTGGCGCCGAACCCGGCCTATCGCCTGCCGCGCGGCGTGCTGGTGATGATGCTGGTGTGGTTGCTGGTTTGCATGTCCGGGCTGATCTCGATGATCGGCTTCGGCGAAATCGCCAACGCCGCCCACGTCGGCGGGTTACTCATCGGATGCTTCACCGGTTTGTTGGGCGGTTTGTACAACCGCCGTAAACTGGCCGCCTGAATTTTTTGAATAAAGAGCACGGAGACCCTGATGTCCTCTTTTAACGATTTGATCAAGAACATCACCCCGGATATCTACCAGAGCCTGAAGCTGGCGGTAGAGATCGGCAAATGGTCGGACGGTGGCAAACTCACCGCCGAACAGCGTGAACTGTCGTTGCAGGCGATGATCGCCTGGGAAATGCAGAACCTGCCCGAGGAAGAGCGCACCGGTTACATGGGCCCGCAGGAATGTGCGTCGAAGTCGATCGAAGTGCCGAACATCCTGTTCAAGTCGGACGCCCTCCATTGATCGAGATCGGCCGCGGTGCAATCAGCAAAATGTCGGCGCGCCTGGACGGGCCGAACGTGCAGTACGCGTTTCGTCTGGATGACGTCGAGGTGCCGGTCAACCCGTTGATCGGCACGACGGTGCGTCTGGAATACCTGGGGGCGATTCACTGCACCCATTGCGGGCGCAAGACCAAGACCAGTTTCAGTCAGGGTTACTGCTACCCGTGCATGACCAAACTGGCCCAGTGCGACATCTGCATCATGAGCCCGGAACGCTGCCACTTCGAGGCCGGCACCTGCCGTGAGCCTGAGTGGGGCGAGAAGTTCTGCATGACCGACCACGTCGTCTACCTGGCCAACTCGTCGGGGATCAAGGTCGGCATCACCCGCGCCACTCAACTGCCGACCCGCTGGCTCGATCAGGGGGCCAGTCAGGCGTTGCCGATCATGCGCGTTTCCACGCGGCAGCAGTCGGGTTTCGTCGAAGACCTGTTCCGCAGTCAGGTGGCCGACAAGACCAACTGGCGCGCCTTGCTCAAGGGCGATGCGGCGGCGGTGGATCTGGCGCAGGTGCGCGATCAGCTGTTCGACAGCTGCGCCGAAGGCCTGCAAGGCTTGCAGGAACGTTTCGGCCTCCAGGCCATTCAGACAATCGCCGATGTCGAGCCGCTGGAAATCCGTTACCCGGTCGAGCAGTACCCGGCCAAGATTGTCAGCTTCAACCTGGACAAGAACCCGATTGCCGAAGGCACGCTGCTGGGGATCAAGGGCCAGTACCTGATCTTTGACACCGGCGTGATCAACATTCGCAAGTACACGGCCTATCAGCTCGCCGTGCATCAATAAGGACTTCAGCATGCGCACCGAACAACCGAAGATGATTTACCTGAAGGACTATCAGGCGCCCGAGTACCTGATCGATGAAACACACCTGACCTTCGAGTTGTTCGAGGACCACAGTCTGGTCCACGCGCAACTGGTGATGCGCCGCAACCCGGCTCGTGGCCCGGGCCTGCCGCCGCTGGTGCTCGATGGCCAGCAGCTGGAATTGCTCTCGGTGACCCTGGCAGACCAGGAACTGAGCGTCGACGATTACCAACTGACCGAGAACCACCTGACCCTGCAACCGGCCAGCGAAACCTTCACGGTCGACACCAGCGTCAAGATCCACCCGGAAGCCAACACCGCACTGGAAGGCCTGTACAAGTCCGGCACGATGTTCTGCACCCAGTGCGAGGCCGAAGGCTTCCGCAAGATCACCTATTACCTCGACCGCCCGGACGTGATGAGCAAGTTCACCACCACCGTGGTCGCCGAGCAGCACAGCTATCCGGTGCTGCTGTCCAACGGCAACCCGATCGCCAGCGGCCCCGGCGAAGACGGCCGGCACTGGGCGACCTGGGAAGACCCGTTCATGAAACCGGCGTACCTGTTCGCGCTGGTGGCCGGTGATTTGTGGTGCGTTGAAGACTCTTTCACCACCATGACCAACCGCAACGTGGCGCTGCGCATTTACGTCGAGCCGGAAAACATCGACAAGTGCCAGCACGCGATGAACAGCCTGAAGAAGTCGATGCGTTGGGACGAAGAGGTCTACGGTCGCGAGTACGATCTGGACATCTTCATGATCGTCGCCGTGAACGACTTCAACATGGGCGCGATGGAAAACAAGGGCCTCAACATCTTCAACTCCAGCGCCGTGCTGGCCCGTGCCGAAACCGCCACCGACGCTGCGCACCAGCGGGTCGAGGCGATCGTTGCCCACGAATACTTCCACAACTGGTCGGGCAACCGCGTGACCTGCCGCGACTGGTTCCAGCTGTCGCTGAAAGAAGGCTTCACCGTCTTCCGCGATTCCGGCTTCTCCGCCGACATGAACTCGGCCACGGTCAAGCGCATTCAGGACGTGGCGTACCTGCGAACCCACCAGTTCGCCGAAGATGCCGGCCCGATGGCCCACGCCGTGCGCCCGGACAGCTTCATCGAGATTTCCAACTTCTACACCTTGACCGTGTACGAAAAGGGCTCGGAAGTGGTCGGCATGATCCACACCCTGTTGGGCGCCGAAGGCTTCCGCAAAGGCAGCGACCTGTACTTTGAACGCCATGACGGCCAGGCCGTGACCTGCGATGACTTCATCAAGGCCATGGAGGATGCCAACGGCGTCGACCTGACCCAGTTCAAGCGCTGGTACAGCCAGGCCGGCACACCGCGTCTGGCGGTGAGCGAGTCTTACGACGCCGCTGCGAAAACCTACAGCCTGACTTTCCGCCAGAGCTGCCCGGAAACCCCGGACAAGGTTGAAAAACTGCCGTTCGTGATCCCGGTGGAGCTGGGCCTGCTCGACAGCCAGGGCAACGAGATTGCCCTGCGTCTGGCCGGCGAAGCCTCGGCCCAGGGCACTAGCCGAGTGATCTCGGTGACCGAGGCCGAGCAGACGTTCACCTTCGTCGACATCGCCGAACAACCGCTGCCGTCCTTGCTGCGTGGCTTCTCGGCGCCGGTGAAACTGAGCTTCCCGTACAACCGCGATCAGTTGATGTTCCTGATGCAGCACGATAGCGACGGTTTCAACCGGTGGGATGCCGGCCAGCAACTGTCGGTGCAGGTGCTGCAAGAGTTGATCGGCCAGCAGCAGAAGGGCGAAAGCCTGGTGCTCGACCCACGTCTGGTTTCCGCGCTGCGTACCGTGCTGTCGGACGAGTCGCTGGATCAGGCGATGGTCGCGGAAATGCTCTCGCTGCCAAGCGAAGCCTACCTGACCGAAATCAGCGAAATCGCCGACGTCGATGCCATCCATACCGCCCGTGAGTTTGCCCGTCAGCAACTGGCGGACAACCTGTTCGAGGCGCTGTGGCTGCGTTATCAGGCCAACCGCGACCTGTCGAAGCAAACCCCGTACCTGGCCGAGGCCGAGCACTTCGCCCGTCGCGCCTTGCAGAACATCGCCCTGTCGTACCTGATGCTCAGCGGCAAGCCGGAAGTACTGGCGGCAACCCTGGAACAGTTCGACAGCTGCGACAACATGACCGAACGCCTGACCGCGCTGGCGGTGCTGGTCAACTCGCCGTTCGACGAGCAGAAAGCCACCGCGCTGGCCAGTTTTGCCGAGCACTTCAAGGACAATCCGCTGGTCATGGATCAGTGGTTCAGCGTGCAGGCCGGCAGCACCTTGCCGGGCGGTCTGGAGCGCGTGAAAGCGCTGATGCAGCACCCGGCGTTCAACATCAAGAACCCGAACAAGGTGCGCGCGCTGGTCGGTGCGTTCGCCGGGCAGAACCTGATCAATTTCCACGCGGCGGATGGCTCGGGTTATCGCTTCCTTGCGGATCTGGTGATCGAACTGAACGGCTTCAACCCGCAGATCGCTTCGCGTCAACTGGCGCCGCTGACACGCTGGCGCAAGTATGACGGCGCTCGTCAGGCGCTGATGAAGGGGGAGCTGGAGCGGATTCTGGCTTCGGGGCAGCTGTCCAGTGATGTGTATGAAGTGGTCAGCAAAAGCCTTGCCTGACGCTGTTTCAGGGCAATAAAAAACGCCGCTCAATGAGCGGCGTTTTTTGTGGGTGGATGAAAAAGGCTTATTGCCGCAAATCAAACCGATCCAAATCCATCACCTTCGCCCAAGCCGCAACGAAGTCCGTGACGAACTGCTCCTTCGCATCGGAGCTGGCATACACCTCGGCCAGCGCCCGCAGTATCGCGTTGGAACCGAACACCAGATCGACCCGGGTCGCCGTCCATTTCACGCTGCCGGTTTTACGGTCGCGGCCTTCGAACTCGGTTTTCGACGTCGGTTTCCATTCCACACCCATGTCCAGCAGGTTGCGGAAGAAGTCGTTGGTCAGTGAACCGGGTTTGTCGGTGAACACCCCGTGTTTCGTCTTGCCGACGTTGGTGTCCAGTACCCGCAGGCCGCCGATCAGCACGGTCAGTTCCGGTGCAGAAAGGGTCAGCAGTTGCGCCTTGTCGATCAGCAACGCTTCGGCCGGCACGCGATAGGTGGTGGCTGCGTAGTTGCGGAAGCCGTCGGTGTGCGGTTCAAGGAAACCGAACGACTCGACATCGGTTTGTTCCTGAGTCGCATCGGTGCGCCCCGGATTGAACGGCACGGTCACCGTATGCCCGGCGTTTTTCGCCGCTTGCTCGACACCGGCATTACCTGCCAGCACGATCAGATCCGCCAGCGAGACTTGCTTGCCTGCCGCCCCGGCGTTGAACTCGTTCTGAATGCCTTCGAGGACTTTCAGCACCTTGTCCAGTTGCTCCGGCTGGTTGGCCTGCCAGAACTTTTGCGGTGCCAGACGCAGACGGCCGCCATTGGCGCCGCCGCGTTTGTCCGAACCGCGGAAGGTCGATGCGGCCGCCCACGCGGTGGAGACCAGCTCCGAGACGGACAGCCCCGACGCCAGTACTTTGCCTTTCAGCGCCCTGACATCGCTGTCGTCCACCAATGGATGCTTGGCATCGGGAATCGGGTCTTGCCACAGCAGTTCTTCCTGGGGCAATTCCGGGCCGAGATAACGTGACAGCGGGCCCATGTCGCGGTGAATCAGTTTGTACCAGGCCCGGGCGAAGGCGTCCGCCAGTTGATCGGGATTGGCCAGGAAGCGCCGCGAAATCTTCTCGTAGGCCGGGTCGAAACGCAGGGCCAGGTCGGAGGTGAGCATGGTCGGGTCGATGCGTTTGTTCGGGTCGTGGGCGTGGGGAATGGTGCCGGCCCCGGCGCCGTTTTTTGGTTTCCACTGATGGGCGCCGGCGGGACTCTTGGTCAGTTCCCACTCGAAGCCGAACAGGTTTTCGAGGTAGTTGTTGCTCCACTTCGTCGGGGTGGTGGTCCAGGTCACTTCCAGGCCGCTGGTGATGGTGTCGGCGCCCTTGCCGGTGCCGAAGGTGCTTTTCCAGCCCAGGCCTTGTTCTTCGAGGCCGGCGGCTTCCGGTTCCGGGCCGACGTTATCGGCCGGGCCGGCGCCGTGGGTCTTGCCGAAGGCGTGGCCGCCGGCGATCAGGGCGACGGTTTCCTCGTCGTTCATGGCCATGCGGCCGAAGGTTTCGCGGATGTCCTTGGCCGAGGCCACCGGGTCGGGATTGCCTTCCGGACCTTCCGGGTTCACGTAGATCAGGCCCATCTGTACGGCGGCGAGCGGGTTCTCGAGGTTGCGTTCGCCCTGGTTGGTGCGGCTTTCCTCATTGCCGTGTTCGGCGGGCTCGGCCACCAGTGTGCCTTCGCCTGGCGGTTGCATGGATTCCGGATCCTTGCCGTAGCGGTTGTCGCCGCCCAGCCATTTGTTTTCCGAGCCCCAGTACACGTCTTCATCCGGCTCCCAGACATCCGCGCGGCCACCGGAGAAACCGAAGGTCTTGAAGCCCATGGATTCCAGCGCGACGTTGCCAGTGAGCACGATCAGGTCGGCCCAGGAAATGTTGCGGCCGTATTTCTGCTTGATCGGCCACAGCAGGCGGCGGGCCTTGTCGAGGCTGACGTTGTCCGGCCAGCTGTTGAGCGGGGCGAAGCGTTGCTGGCCGGAGCCGGCGCCACCACGGCCGTCAGCGGTGCGATAGGTGCCGGCGCTGTGCCAGGCCATGCGGATGAAGAGCGGGCCGTAGTGGCCGAAGTCCGCTGGCCACCACTCCTGGGAGTCGGTCATCAGCGCCGTCAGATCGCGTTTGAGGGCCTGGAAATCCAGGCTTTTAAAAGCCTTGGCGTAGTCGAAGTCCTTGCCCAGCGGATCGGATGCGGGCGAGTGCTGACTCAGGATTTTCAGGTTCAGTTGATTCGGCCACCAATCGCGGTTCGTCGTGCCACCGCCGGCGGCGTGATTGAACGGGCATTTCGATTCATTTGCCATGTTCGGGTCCTTATCAGGTCTTCTGCGGCCGGCTCGTGCCGACTTCGGAGTAGTAAGGCTAGACCCGACTCGGCGAGTCAGCTAATAGGCCGACTATTGGTGCGTGATAGGCGCAGTCTCTTACGCGAAGTCTCGTGATCCGGTGCCGGGCAGGGCGCTGAAACACCCGTGCTTGAGCGATGGTTTGCAATTGTGTGGAAGAAACGTGATGGCCATTAGAAATGTTATTGTATAACATAAAAATGATTTCATCTGATCGATGCCGGCAACACACCCTCTGTAGCGCCGGCATCGATCCTCACTTTTCTGCCTGACGGATTTCTGAAATGCCTTCCCGTTTCCACACCTTCCAACCCCGCCTGACGCTCATGGCCTCGGCGCTGCTGATCGCTTCGCCCGCATTCGCCGCCGACCCGCTGGAACTGCAACCGCAAGTCATCACCGGCAATCCGCTGGGCAGTCAGACCCTGGCCTCGCCCTCGACCGTGTTGAGCGGCGACAACCTGACACTGCAACAAAAGGGCAGCCTCGGCGAAACCCTGAACAAGCAGCCGGGCGTGTCGTCGTCGTACTTCGGTCCGGGTGCGAGTCGCCCGATCATTCGCGGGCAGGACGGTGATCGCATTCGCATCCTGCGCAACGGCGTCGGCGCGCTGGACGCTTCGTCGCTGTCCTACGATCACGCGGTGCCGCTGGACCCGGTCAACGTCGAGCGCATCGAAATCGTCCGTGGTCCGGCGGCCTTGCTGTACGGCGGCAGCGCCATCGGCGGGGTGGTCAACACCTTCGACAACCGCATCCCGACCGAAGCCATCGAAGGCATTCACGGCGCCGGCGAGTTGCGCTACGGCGGCGCCGACACCACCCGCAGCAGCGCCGGCAAGCTCGAAGCCGGTAACGGCCAGTTCGCCTTGCACCTGGACGCCAGCGCCCGCGAGTTCAATGACCTGAAGATTCCCGGCTACGCCAAGACCAGTCGTGAGCGGGCGAACGACGATGGTGATTCGAAGAAACATCGGCTGGCCAACAGCGACGGTCGTCAGGACGGCGGTGCGGTGGGCGGGTCGTACACCTGGGATGACGGTTACGCGGGGCTGTCGTACAGCAATTACGATTCGAACTACGGCTCGCCGGCCGAAGACGATGTGCGCATCCGCATGGAGCAGGAGCACTACGCGTTCGCCTCGGAAATCCGCAACCTCGACGGCCCGTTCAGCTCGGTGAAACTCGACGCCGGCTACACCGATTACCAGCACCGGGAAATCGAGGGTGGCGAGGTCGGCACCACGTTCAAGAACAAGGGTTACGAGGCGCGGGTCGAGGCCCGGCATCAGCCATTGGGGCCGTTCAACGGGGTGATTGGCGCGCAAGTCAGTCGCAACGAATTCTCGGCGCTGGGCGAAGAAGCCTTCGTGCCGCACACCGATACCGATGCCGGTGCACTGTTCATTCTCGAAGAGCTGCAAGCCACGGATCGTCTGCTGTTCACCCTCGGCGGACGCCTTGAACACACCACGGTCGACCCGGACGCCAAAGGCAACGAGCGTTTCGCCAATGCCGATCGCTCCAGCAGCTTCACCGCCGGCAGCCTGTCATCCGGTGCGGTGTACACGCTGACGCCGGTCTGGTCGGTTGCCGCCACGCTGGGTTACACCGAGCGCGCGCCGACGTTCTATGAGCTTTACGCCAACGGCGCCCACGTTGCCACGGGCACCTATGAAGTCGGGGACGCGGGGCTGTCGAAAGAGAAAGCCGTCTCCAGCGACCTGGCCCTGCGTTTCGACAACGGTACGCACAAGGGCAGCGTTGGCGTGTTCTATAGCCATTTCTCCAACTACATCGGCCTGCTCAGCACCGGACGCACGCTGAATGACGAAGGGGAGGAGGACGCCGACGGCATCCCCGAATACACCTACTCCGGCGTGCGGGCGCGCTTCAGTGGCATCGAAGCGCAGGATCGCTGGACCCTCGGCGAAAACGCCTACGGCAAGTTTGCGCTGGAACTGTCGGGCGACTACACCCGCGCCAAGAACCTCGACAACGGCCAGGACCTGCCGCGCATTGCGCCGCTGCGGTTGAACACCGGTCTGTTGTGGGAGCTGGATCGCTGGCAGGCGCGTATCGATGTGGAACACGCCAGTTCCCAGCACCGGGTGCCGGACAATGAAAGCAGCACCGACGGCTACACCACGCTGGGGGCGAATGTGGGTTATCACTTTGATGTCGGCCAGAGCAAATGGCTGGCTTTTGTCAATGCCGAGAACCTGACCAACCAGACCGTGCGTTACGCCAGCTCGATCCTGCGCGATATTGCGCCGGCAGAAGGGCGCAGCATTCAGGTCGGTCTGCGCACCACGTTCTGATCGTTCACACCGGACAAGCGCCAGCGTCGTTGCGACGCTGGCGTCGACCTCAACTCGATTGAGCGGTGTCTTCTTCCGGGATCTCGTCCAGCAGATCCTGTTGCCCCGGCAGTTCGGTGATCACGCTGAAATCACTGACTTCCACGGCGCCCAGGCCATACCCCAACAAGTGGAACGAGAACGCCTTGCGCGGTTGCGGGTTGTCGAAACTGAAATCCATCTCCAGCGGCTGATCCGCCGTGGCGACCATCTCGGTCGGCAGGCCCAGTTGCACGTCCTGTTCGAACTCCTTGGCCTTGAGCTGAATGTACGCGGCCTGCTGCGGATCGACCGAACGCACGGTCAGGCGCACGCGGGTGTGGGAGCCCTTGGGCATTTCCAGATACTGCGCGCCGATCAGGTTGTCGGCCCAGTCATCCTTGATCTGCGCTTGCAGCGGGATGACGTTGGCGCTACCGAACTGATAGCGCTGGTTCAGGGGGGTGCGCAGCAGCGACAGATCCAGGGCCGAGGCGCGGGCGGCGATGTCCCGGGCGTTCTGGCCGCTGGCGTTGCCCTTGAACGTGGCGCTTTCGGCGATGAAACCTTCGCTGGCGTAATTGCGGCAACGGCGCGGCATGTCGCATTCAGTCAGCAGGCCGCGACCGTCGTGATAGCGCAGCTTGCCGTTGGTGAACGACATGATTTCGCGGCCCGAATCGTAATCGCGAAACAGCGAGCGACCGCTGAGGGCGGAGGGCACCGGAAAGTCGAAGTAATCCAGAATCGACGCACTCAGATCGACGTGACCGTAGACCCCGGCGTTCAGGCGCGGCAGTTGCGCCTGCTCCGGCGCGAGGGTCAGGTTGAAGCCCCAGGACGACGCGAGGCGGACGCCGTCGATGCCGTGGGATTCGTCCGAGGTGATGACCACCAGCGTGTCTTTCAGCACGCCCTGGCGTTCGAGGCCGCTGAGAAACTGTTCCAGCGCATCGTCCAGATAACCGACGGCGGCCTGCTTCGGCGTGTCGTAGCGTTGCAGGTATTCCTCCGGCGCGGAGTAGGGCTGGTGAGTGCCGACTGTGAGCAGCGTGAGCATCCACGGCTGTTTCTGTTTTTTCAGTTCGCCGACGTATTTCAGCGCGCCTTCGAAGAACGCCTTGTCATCCTTGCCCCAAGGGAATTCCAGGTAGTTGGCGTTGGTGAACCACTCCAGGCCATGGGTCGCGTCAAAACCGATGTGCGGCATGATCTTGTCTTTGGCCATGAACCGCAGCCCTGCGCCTTGCAGGTAGTGCGTGGCGAAACCGTGCTGACGTAATTGCGCCGGCAGACAGGCCTGATTGCGCTCGTGCTGGGTCAGCATTTCCACGCCTTTGGGTGTGCCGTTGTCGAGCTTGTCGTAATCTCCGCAGAGCATGGCGTAAAGACCGCGAATGGTCTGGTGGGTGTGCAACACGTAATCCGGGGTGTTCATGCCGCGCTCGGCCCAGCGGCTGAGGTTGGGCATCAGGTCTTCCTGATAATGGCTGCCGATAGCTTGGCGATTGGCGCCGATGTAGGCGCCCGGAATGCCTTCGAGGGCGACGATCAGCACATTGCGCGCCTGGCCCTTGGCCGCCAGTAACGGGTGACCGTTCAGATCGACATCAGTGAGGCCAGCCATGGGTGGGGGTGCGAATTGAGTATCGCCGTCCAGCCATTCTTCGGCCTGCATCTGCACGTCGGCGACCTGCGCGGCCAGCAACTGGTGCGGCAGGTTGTACAGGCGCCACGGATCGGCATCGCTCGGATTTAAGTGCTGCGCGCCCCAGTAGGCGGAGAACAGCAGCACCGGCGTCGCCCAGGCTGCGCGGGGCAGAGCGGGGGTGGTTGTCGCGCGTCGAGTCCAATGACTCAGCAACCACAAGGCCAGAGCCACCAGCAGCGCAACCGCCACACCGGGATGGGCGAAGCCGCCGCCGGTGGAGTTCTCCACGAACTGCGGGTCGATCAGGTAATGCAGGTCCGCCACGGTCGGCAGGCGGCCGACCGCGCTGACCAGTTCAGCGGTCGCCACCGCCAGCAGTCCCCAGAACAGCAGCACCGGCAGCGCCAGCCACCAGGGGCGACGATGCAACAGCACCACCAGCAGACTGCCGATGGCCAGATCCGACAGGTAACCGAACAGGCTCGACCAGCCAAGTGCCGCGCGAAGGCACACCGGCACGATCAGTACCAGGAAAACCAGAGAAAGAAGACGGGCATCCAGGCGCCGCAGCCGTTGAAAAAGAGCGCTCACAAAAAGACCTTCCAGCCATCAAATCGTCATAAAAGTGTGGGCGATGATACCAAGGGTGGGCTGTCTGATCGCCTTTTTAAACGGCTGGGTGATCGGGTCCCGGAAAGTGGTGTTAGCCACCCGAATGAGCCGGGGCCTTGATCGGAGGCCGTGCTGGCGGTTTTCCGTCCCGAGTGCGGCGGCGGTTTTATTGTTTCAGGCTGTTTAACCGGCCTTTGATCCGTTCGTGCTGCATTTGCGAACCAGTGCGATTTACAATGCGCGACCTCTGATGGAGATCAAGCTCCGTGGATGTCCTCACGCAACTCTTTGCGCAGCTCAGCCGCTGGGTGATCGATCCGGTCACCCAGCAGTTCCTTGGCCTGTTCGATTTGAACGGTCGTCTTGGTGTGGTGTTTCTGCTCACGTCGTACGGCGTGGCTTACGGCCTCTATCGCCACCGAAAATCCCGACATCTGACGCAGGCCCGATCCTTTTGGCAATTTGTCGGCGGCGGGCGTGTCCACGGGCATCGTTCGGCCTGGCTGGATTACCGTTATTACTTCATCAAGGCGATTCTTCGGTTGACGCTGGTGTTGCCCGTGGTCGGCCTCGTCGATCCGCACATTCTGCGTTCGGGCGACTACGCGCAGTTTTTCACTCAGCTCTGGGGCGCGCGCGCGCAAGTGCCGGATCACCCGATGATCGCGCTGTTCTACGGACTGGGTGTGTTCCTGTTCAGGGATTTTCTGCATTACTGGATTCACCGCGCCTTCCATTCCCGCTATCTGTGGGAATTTCACAAGGTTCACCATTCGGCGCCGGTGCTGGTGCCGGCCACGGCCAGCCGGATTCACATTGTCGAATCGATTGTTGAACGAACCGTCATCACCGCTGGCCTCGGCGCGTTTGCCGGTGTGGTCTGGTACGCCTGCGGCGGCGAGGTCAGCCGCTATACGCTGTTCGGCGTGACCTGGCTGGTGCTGATCATCAACAGCCTGGGTTCCAATCTGCGGCACAGCCATGTCTGGCTGTCGTTCGGGCCGGCTGTCGAACATGTGCTCAACAGCCCGGCCCAGCACCAGATCCACCACAGCGACGCCCCACGACATTTCAACAAGAACTTCGCGATCAATCTGTCACTGTGGGACTGGCTGTTCGGCACGCTGTACGTCACCACTTCAAAGCCCGAAGTCTTGCGCTTCGGCACGGGCGAGCAGGACCGCACGCGCTATCTGACGTTGTACAGCCTGATCGTCACCCCGTTTGTGGACACCGCGAAGCGTTTGTCGTCGAACGCCGACGGGCTCAGAACTCGGTTCAACCAGCGTACGCCATGAGGGCTTCGCCGAAGGCTTGCGGGGTGGGGCTCTGCGGCCAGCTCGGCAGCCCCTCGGGCAGCGTCAGCCAGGGTTGTTTGCGACTCACCCAGATGTGCGCCATCGGTTGCAGTGAGCGACTTTCATCGAGCGTGCCGGCGCGCAGCACTTTCATCCCCGGCGCGGCCGTTGTGGTGTTGCACAGACGCGTGTGGCAGACGCTGCACACCTGATGTTCGGCGTGCTGGCCATTGAGATCGTAGGCATAAGTGGTCAGTGGCCCGGTCAACGTCAGGGCGTCGGCGGGCAGCAGGGCGTGCAGGGCAAAGGCGCTGCCGCTCCAGGTCTGGCAATCCGTGCAATGGCAGGCGTAGATCGCCGGCGGCACGTCGGTGTTCAACTGATAGCGGACGGCACTGCAGCGACATTGGCCGGTGAGTGTCATGGGCAAGGCTCCTTCAACTGCGGGTTCGATGCCGGGCGCAAGGCCCGTGCGGTATGCTCGCGCAGCATGCCGCAGACCCCGGTGAATGAACATCGGCCAAAACTGCCCAACCGCTCACAGGAAATGTATGAACGCTCCACAACTTCAATGGGAAACCCAGCGTGCCTTTCTCGCGGTACTGCGCACCGGCAGTCTGTCGGGCGCCGCGCGTTTGCTGGGAATCGCCCAGGCCACGGCGCGGCGGCGGATCGAGGCGCTGGAGCAGAGCGTCGGCGTCAGCCTGTTCATTCGTTCGCCCTCGGGGCTGTTGCCGACCGAGACCGCCAGGGAGTTGATCGGCCACGTCGAAGCCATGGCCCTGGCCGCCAACGCCTTCAACCGCGCCGCTTCCGCCGACGTGGCGCAAACCGGCGGCACCGTGCGCCTGACGGCCGGCAAGCTATTGGGCGTCGAGATCCTGCCGCCGATGTTGCGCCGTTTACGTCAGCAGCACCCGCAATTGGCGCTGGAACTGAACGTGTCGAATCGTCTGCAAACTCTCTCACAGCAAGAGGCCGACGTCGCCGTGCGCATCCGCCGCCCGACCGAAGCTTCGGTGGTGGCGCGCAAGGTCGGCGACCTGCACGTCGGCCTGTACGCCACGCCGGAATTGCTGGCGGAGCAGGGCGTGCCTGAAACGCCTGAGGACTTGCGCCGTTTTTCGCTGATCGGCCCGGATCGCAATGCGGGCGAGATCGAATTCCTGCGCGAGCGCGGCTTCGATTGTTCAGCCGAGCACACGGCCATTCGCACCGATGATCATCTGGCGCAGTGGGCGGCGTTGCGTGCCGGGCTGGGGATTGGCGTATGTTCCCGGCAACTGGCCGAGCGCCATGGTCTGATACGAGTTCTGCCCGCAGACGTGGATTTTACGGTGGATGTGTGGATCGCCTTGCATCAGGACATGCGCCGGGTGCAGCGGGTTTCAGCGGTGTTCGATGGCTTGGGGTCGGAATTGCACGCGTTTCTGGAAGGCTGACGTTCAGGTGATATCAATATGCGATAACGGTATTTAAATTTCGTTTTTTATAGCGATAGAGTCCGGCCTCACAGATTTCCCGGTAAATCACTGCGAGGTTGTCATGGCCCTACCGTTCAAACGTTCTGCACTGACGCTGCTGGCGGCTTCGCTGGCTGGTGCGCTGCTCGGAAACACTGCTCAAGCCGAAGGCAAGATCAGCATCGCCCAGCAATTCGGCATCGGTTATCTGATTCTGGATGTGGTGCGCGATCAGCAATTGATCGAGAAACACGGCAAGGCCCAGGGCCTGGACATCAAGGTCGACTGGAACAGCATTTCCGGCGCCACCGCCATGAACGAAGCGCTGCTCACCGGATCCCTGGACGTGGTCTCGGCCGGCGTGCCGCCGATGCTCACCGTGTGGGATCGCACCAAGGGCAAGCAGAACGTCAAGGCCATCGCTTCGCTGGGCTCGATGCCTAACTACCTGCTGACCAATAACCCGAACGTGAAAACCCTCAAGGACTTCAGCGACAAGGATCGCATCGCCGTACCGGCAGCGGGTGTGGGCTTCCAGTCCCGCACGCTGCAGATCGAAACGGCCAAGGAATTCGGCAATGACCAATACAAGAAATTCGACGACATCTCCGTCAGCCTGCCGCACCCGGATGCCACGGCCGCATTGATCGCCGGCGGCTCGGAAATCAACGCGCATTTCTCCAGCCCACCGTTCCAGTACCAGGCGTTGCAGAATCCCAACGTACATAAAGTGCTGAGTTCCTACGACGTGCTCGGCGGCCAGGCCACGTTCAACGTGCTCTACACCACGGAAAAATTCCACGACGAAAACCCGAAAACCTACAAGGCGTTCTACGACGCCCTGGCCGAGGCCGAGAAGATCATCAAGGCCGACAAACCTGCGGCGGCCCAGGCCTATATCCGTGTCGAGCAGTCGAAACTGCCGTTGGCGCTGGTGGAGAAAATCGTCACCGACCCGGAAATCGATTTCACCGTGGTGCCGCAACGCACCTTTATCTATGCAGAGAAATTGCAGGAGCTGGGTGTGCTGAAGAACAAGGCGGACAGCTGGAAGGATTATTTCTTTGAAGAGGCGCATGGCGGGGCGGGGAGCTGAACACTCGTCCTTTCTGAACGGCCCGCCCGGCAGCCTGTGCTGACGGGCGGAGTTTTCGAATCAACTCACTGTGTCATCGAAGATACTCTCAATCGGCATCTCGAACGCCCGGGCAATCTGGAACGCCAGAGGCAGGCTCGGGTCGTAACGTTCGTTTTCAATCGCATTGATGGTCTGGCGCGAAACGTTCAAGCGTTCGGCCAGATCCACCTGCGACCACTTGCGCTCGGCGCGCAGTTCCTTGAGCCGGTTCTTCATTGGTAGCGGCGCCGCGCGATGCGCAGGCCGATCATCCACATCGCGCCCATCACCGGCCAGACCCAAAGCCACGGGATGTGCGGGGCGCCCACCGTTTCCAGAAAACCGTAAGTGAAGGTCAGCAGGGCCGATGCTGCGAAAGCAAAGCCGAGCGCTTCGAACTGGATACGCAGATACATTTCGTCGAGACGTCGCATGTCACGTACGACCGTCCAGCAGAACAAACCGACCGGAATCATGGGTATCAGCACGATGACGCCGCGCAGGTAAACGTTGGCATCCGCCAGATAAATCAGTGCGAATTGCGATGCCAGCAGCACCACTGCGTACAGAACCATGGCCGCGGCCATCTCTCGATTGAATCGGTTCATGTCCAAACTCCTATGTAAAAGACGCTTTACATAGTCGTCGAAGCTTTTGCTAATGTAAAGCATGCTTTCCATGAGGTCGAGGTGAGGAGGCTGGATTCCAGCAACGGTTTTTTGCTGAGGCCGTGGATGGTCTGGGTGCCCGCACGTCCGCCGGCCGGGTGAGCGGTAAACCCGCGTCTATAGTGAGAGGGCTGTGTGAAACGGGTGGCGCACCTCAAGGCTGCGACGGGAGGCGCCGAGTGAACAATCTGCTGTTTTTCATTCAGGAGATCGCCATGAGTCAGATCGAAAAAGTCCTCTACACCGCGAAAACCCACACCACCGGCGGACGTGACGGCGCATCGCGCAGTTCCGACGGGATCCTCGATGTAAAACTGTCGTCGCCCGGTTCCAGTGGCGGCGGGACCAATCCGGAACAATTGTTCGCCGCAGGCTGGTCGGCGTGTTTCATTGGCGCGATGAAAGCGGTGGCGGGGCAGCAGAAAATCAGCCTGCCGGCAGACCTGGCGGTGGATGCCGAAGTGGACCTGGGCACTAATTCGGGAGGGTATCTCCTGCAGGCGCGACTGAATGTAAGCCTGCCGGGAATGGAGCGTGGCGCGGCGCAGCAGCTGGTGGATGCGGCGCATCAGGTGTGCCCGTACTCCAAGGCTACGCGCAACAATATCGAGGTCGAATTGAAACTGGTCTGATATCCAGATGCAAAAGGGGCGGCATGATCATCGATCATGCCGCCCCTTTTGTTTTTTGAAACCGTAGATCTGTCAGTCAGCGATCAATGCATCTTGCTGTGATCGTGGCCTTCCATGGTCAGCGCCTTGACCGGCGCTTTCACTTCAACGGTTTCCTTTTCGCCCTTGGCGTTTTCGACGGTCAGGGTCAGCGGCACGCTGTCGCCTTCCTTCAGCTGAGCGGTCAGGCCCATCAGCATCACGTGGTAGCCATTCGGGTCGAAGTTAACGGCTTTGCCCGCCGGCAGGTCGACCGATTTCACCGGGCCCATGCTCATCACGTCGTTCTTCATGGTCATTTCATGAATCTGCACGTCTTTGGCCGCAGGCGAGGCAACGCTGAGCAGCTTGCTGTCGCTGTCGGCGGTGACGGTCATGAACGCGCCGCTGGCCGACTGGTTCGGCACGGTCGCACGCACCCAGGCGTCGTCGACTTTGGTCTGCGCCGATACCTGGAAAGCCAGGCCCAGCAGGGACAGGCCCAGTGCGGCACGTTTGATGTTGTTCAGAAAAGGGTTCATCAGCAGACCTCCATGACGGTAAGCAAATCTTCCGTGCACTCTTGTGCAGAAAGCGATTGAGACAGGCCCACACGCAAGTTGCCCCGGGTGTCGTAGACATAGCTGGTGGCGGTGTGGGAAAGGGTATAGGTGTCGCCGGCCGGGACTTTTTCGTAGAACACGTCGAATTCCTTGGCGGTGGCCTTGGTTTCTTCGAGGGTGCCGTACAGCGCGACGAAGCTTGGATCGAAGGTCTTGACGTAGGCGTCGAGGATTTCCGGGGTGTCGCGTTCCGGGTCGAGGGTGATGAACACCACTTGCAGGATGTCGCCGTCCTTGCCCATCAGCTTCTTGATTTTCGCGGCGCGGGCCAGCGTCGTCGGGCAGATCGCCGGGCACTGGGTGAAACCGAAGAAGATCATCGGCATCAGGCCGCGAAAGCTCGACAGCGACACGGTGTTGCCTTCGGTGTCCTTGAGCTTGAAGGTGCGTCCGAGGATCTTGTCGCTCAGATCCTTGCCGTACTTGTACGACAGTTCGCCGCGGGTGTCGCAGCCGGCGAGCAGGCCGAGACCGAGTACGCCCATTCCCGCAAGCACCTTGCGGCGAGTCAACAAAGCCGTCATTTCATACCGCCCTTTGGAGCCCGCCAGTCGGCAGGACAGGCAGGCGGGTTAACCGTAAAAGCGGCGCATGATACCAAAATGATCCGCTGCGCCGGTTTTCGATCGCCGGGCAATGTGGGATCTGGCGACAAAAGGTGTAAGAAAAAATGACTCAGGGAGATGGCGGAAGCGGCTCGACCGGGCTCCAGCCACCGCCCAGCGCGGTGTACAGGTTCACTTGCGCGACCAGTTGCGCCAACCGGTCGGTAATCAGTCCTTGCTGGGAACTGAACAGCGAACGCTGGGCATCGAGGAACGTCAGGCTGCTGTCGACGCCGCTTCGATAGCGGTGCTGCGCCATGTCGTAATAATCCTGGGTCGCCTGCACCAGGTCGCGCTGGGCCTGGAGTTGCTGTTCGTAGGTCTGGCGCGCCGCGAGGCCGTCGGACACTTCCTGGAATGCCGTCTGAATGGTCTTTTCGTACTCGGCGATGGTGATGTCTTTTTGCAGCTTCGCGTAATCCAGGCTGGCGCGCAGACTGCCGGCATTGAAGATCGGAAGGTTGATCTGCGGCTGGAACGTCCAGGCCCCGGAGCCGCCCTTGAACAGCCCGGACAGATCACGGCTGGACGTCCCGGCATTGGCGGTCAGGCTGACACTCGGGAAAAACGCCGCCCGCGCCGCGCCGATGTTTGCATTGGCGGCACGCAGCTTGTATTCGGCCTGGAGAATGTCCGGCCGGCGTTGCAACAAATCCGACGGCAACCCGGCCGGCACGGTTGCCACCAGATCACTGTCCAGCGGACGCGCTGGCAGGTGCTCGGGCACCGGCGCGCCCACCAGCAGCGTCAGGCTGTTCAAGTCCTGGGCGACCTGACGCTGATAACGGGCCAGGCTCGCGCGGGTGCTGTCGACACTGGTCTGCGCCTGAATCTGATCCAGCGCCGAGGATTTGCCGGCCTCGCGGTTGCGGGTGGTCAGGTGCAGGCTTCGTTCGTCGGCGGCCAGCGTCTCCTGGGCCAGCGCCAGCAACTCCTGATCGGCGCGCCAGGTCAGGTAGGCGTTGGCGACGTTGGCCACCAGGCTCAATTGCGCACTGCGCCGGGCCTCTTCGGTGGACAGCCAGGTCAGCAGCGCCTGCTCGCTGAGGCTGCGCACCCGGCCGAAGAAGTCCAGTTCATAGGCGCTGATGCCCAGGTTCACCGAATAGGTCGAGGTGATCGCCGCCTTGGTGCGGGTCACGCTGGACGGCACCCGCTGACGCAGTTCGTTGGCGTTGGCCGACACCGCCGGCAGCAGATCGGCACGCTGGATGCGGTACTGCGCCTGAAACGCCTCGACGTTCAGCGCGGCCACCCGCAGATCACGGTTGTTGACCAGTGCGCTTTCGATCAATTGCTGCAACGCCGGGTCATTGAACAGCGCGCGCCAGTCCTCGACCCGGGGTGTGACCGGGGATTGCGCGGCATACGCCGGACCTTGGGGATACTGCGCCGCGCTCGGCGATGCCGGTCGCTGGTAATCGGGAATCAACGAACAACCGCCCAGCAGCAGCGCGGCGGACAGCAGGGAAATCGGCAACCTGGACATCAACCAGCCTCGTTCACGAATGAGAGCGGACGCCGGGCGCCCGGAGTGAGAAAAATGCCGGATCAGGCCCCGGCCATCCATTTCGCCAGACCGTGACGGCCGCTGACCCCAAGCTTGGCGGCCGCGCGCTTGAGGTAGGTCTCGATCGAGCTGTTCTTGACCCGCAGCTTTTCTGCCATCTGCGGCACGGTGCCGCCGGTCAGCAGGCCCAGACAGACCTCTTTCTCACGCACCGACAAGGTGATATCGCCCAACGCCAGGCGTTCGTCGAACACCTGTTGCAACGGCGTCTGGGGTTGATCGGCTTGTGGCGCGCGGGGTTGGCGGGCGATGGCTTGGCGACTGATGTGCGCGTGGCGCTCGATCAAGGGCAACAGGGTGTCGGACAGACGCTTGAGGAACGACAGTTCCGGCAGGGAAAACACCCGATGCGTGTGGGGACGGTAGAACGAAATGACGCAACGGCGGTTGGACGTGCGGGACACCAGATTGCATTGGTGGACGCTGTGGTGCGGGTGTCGATGCTGGAGCGAGGCTTTCAGTTGAATCAGTAGCGAGTCGTTCATCTCGATCATCTGTTGCAGCAGCGGATGGTCGTCCGGGTGCTGCAACGGATCCGGGGGCGGGAAAGTGTCCGGCAAACCGGCACTGCCCAAGGCCTTGATCTCGACCACGCTGGCTTCCCGCTCATCCAGGGTCCACTCACTGAGATGGACGCGATTGACCGGCACGAGGTTGTCGACCAACTGGAACATGTTCGTGGCAAAACGCTCGTTGCCGGTGCTGGCGATCAGTTCACCCAGTTGCCAGTAAAAGTGCGGATTTTCCATGTTGCGAAGACTGCCGGTCAGATTCATATCCTTGTCATCCCTGATTTAGAGCCATTGCCGAATCGTCTGCCGTGCATGAACCCGTGAAACGCCCACCCAGTCTTTTCTCCTTGAAATCGATCTGGAGCGGGATTTAAGCCTATGCATTTGTCCTACGTCTGTAGGGGAAAACAGGGACACAAAGTGCCACCATTTCCGAAAAAATGGCGTCACGTTTCTGTCAGGTCAATGTGTAAGGTCACGTAGTCCGTGACTGTACGGTCTAGTGCGAACCCCGAAATCCGGGGCTTGAGCCGCCGCGTCCCACAATTGCAAGGCGCTAGTCGGTAGCAACGAGTGGCGATTGTCCTACAGGATTTTCAGCCATTTCTTTCCGAACTTTTAGGGGGATCGCTGACCTGTCCGGCCCTGTTGGGTCGCAGGACTGTACAAAGTGAGCAGGGTTGTCCGGGTTTCACGTGTCACGCCGATTTCGGGGCCGATGCTTGAATACGCGCCAAATCACGTGAGATGGATCTTATGAACCAATTTGCTGCCGACGCGGCGGACGGTCTGTCCGCGATTTCCGAGGCTTTCCCGCTGACCGCTGCCCAGCGCGATATCTGGCTCGATCAAGTGCGTCAGGGGAATTCGCCGATGTACAACATCGGTGGTTATGTCGAGCTGACCGGGCCGCTGGATCCGGCGCTGATGCAGGCGGCGCTTGAAGGGCTCGTGGCCCGGCATGACGCCATGCGCACCAGCCTGCTGCCGGGGGCCGGCGAGCATGGGCTGCCGTTGCAGCGTTTCGCGCAATCGATGCCGGTGCCGATGCCGGTGCACGATTTTCGCAGCCATCCCGACCCTTATTCCGCCGCACGCCAACTGACTCAGGAATGCATTGAGCAGCGGTTCACACTGAACGGCGGGCCGTTGTTCCGGTTTTGCCTGATCTGCCTCGATGACGACTGCCATTGGCTGTCACTCCAGGCACATCACCTGATCGTCGATGGCTGGGGTTTCGGCGAGATGCTCAAATCCCTCGACGAGATTTACAACGCGCTGGCGCTCGGGCAGCAGCCGCCCGATTCGGCACCGTCCTATGTCGATTTCATCCGTGATGATGCGCGGTATTTTCAGTCCGCCCGTTATGCCCGTGACCGTGCGTACTGGCTGGACAAATACCAGCACCGTCCCGAGCCGCTGTTGTTGCCGCGTTATCAGGAACGCTTTGCCGGCGCTGCGGCACCGACCCGGATTTTCTCGCAAGTCTTTCCGGCACGCCTGCATGAACGCATGAAGCAGGTGGCCCGAGAGTACGGCGCGTCGGCGTTTCATGTGTTGCTGGCAGCGATCCATGTGTATTTCAGCCGCAGCGCCCAGCGTGACGAATGGGTGGTGGGCGTGCCGCTGCTCAACCGCTCCGGCGCCCGGTTCAAATCGACCCTGGGGCTGTTCACCCAGGTCAGCGCGGTGCGCATGGGGTTCGGCCGCGAGTTGTCGTTCAAGGCGCTGGTCAAGGCGATTGGCGATGAGTTGAAACAGGATTTCCGCCATCAGCGTTTCCCCCTCAGCGAAATGAACCGTGCACTCGGTCTGCTGCGCGAGGATCGCTCGCAGCTGTTCGAAGTGACCGTGTCCTATGAGCGCGACGCGCATGAGTACCGCTACGGCGATGCGCAGGGGCGGGTGGTCAAAGTGTCGAACCACGAAGAGGGCACGCCGCTGTCCGTGCACCTGCTGAGCAGCCGGGGCGACGACGAGGACAGTTTGTACATGGTGTACAACGAAGCCTCCTTTGACGCCGACGAAATCGCGGCGCTGAGCGGGCGCTTGCTGTGGGTGCTGGAGCAGGGGCTTGAAGAACCCGCGCTGGCGGTGGGCGATTTCAGCCTGAGCCTGCCGGCCGAAACGGCGTTGCTGCAGCACTGGAATGACACGCGCGTTGAATTCCCCAATGACCTGACCATCCACCAGCGCATCGAAGCGCAAGCGGCGATGCGACCGGATGCAGTGGCGGCAGAGTTCCAGGGCTTGCGGCTGACCTATGCCGACCTGAACCGACAGGCCAACGCTCTGGCCCATCATTTGATCGGGCTCGGCGTGCGACCCGATGACCGCGTGGCGCTGGTCGCCCGCCGAGGGCTGGACACACTGGTCGCGCTGCTGGCGATCCTCAAGTCCGGCGCCGGTTACGTGCCGGTCGATCCGGCTCACCCTGCGGAACGGTTGAGCTATTTGTTGAGCGATAGCGCTCCGGTCGTGGTTCTGACCCAGCGCGATCTGCGCGAACGCTTGCCGGTGCTGGACGTGCCGGTGATCGAAATCGATCCGCGCGGCTGGCCGATCAACGATCTCGACCCCGACGTCCCGGGGCTGACCACCGCGCACCTGGCCTACGTGATCTACACCTCCGGCTCCACCGGCCAGCCCAAAGGCGTGATGGTCGAGCATCACACGTTATCGAACCTGGTCGACTGGCATTGCGCGGCCTTCGATCTGTGTGCCGGTCGCCACACTTCAAGCCTCGCCGGCTTCGGTTTCGACGCCATGGCCTGGGAAGTCTGGCCGGCGCTGTGTGCCGGCGCGACCCTGTACCTGGCGCCTTCCCGCGATGGCGGCGAAGACATCGACGCGCTGCTCGACTGGTGGCGCGCGCAGCCGCTGGACGTGAGTTTCCTGCCGACCCCGATTGCCGAGTACGCCTTCAGCCGCCACCTAGAACACCCGACCTTGCGCACGCTGCTGATCGGCGGCGATCGCCTGCGCCAGTTCAATCGCGAGCAGACGTTCGCGGTGATCAACAACTACGGCCCGACCGAAGCCACAGTCGTCGCCACCTCGGGCCGAATCGAACCGGGCCGGACGCTGCACATCGGCAAACCCGTGAGCAATGCCACGGCCTATCTGCTGGATGACCGACAGCGTCCGGTGCCGATTGGCGTGGCCGGCGAGCTGTACGTCGGTGGCGCCGGGGTGGCGCGGGGGTACTTCAACCGTCCGGAGTTGACTGCCGAGCGCTTTCTCGACGATCCGTTCAGCCCCCGGCCCAACGCGCGGATGTATCGCACCGGCGATCTCGCACGCTGGCGCCCGGACGGCACTATCGAATACCTGGGCCGCAACGACGATCAGGTGAAAATCCGTGGCGTGCGCATCGAGCCCGGCGAAATCGAAGCGGCGTTGAGCAGCCATGAATCCGTGCGCGATGCGGTGGTGCAGGTGCGCGACGGGCAGTTGCTGGCCTGGTTCACCGAACGCCAGCCGCTGGATATCACGCAACTGCATGCTCACCTCAAGCCCCGTCTGCCCAGCGCGATGCTGCCATCGGCCTACGTGCGTTTGACGGCGTTGCCGCTGACGGCCAACGGCAAACTGGATCGCCAGGCGTTGCCGGCACCGGGGCCTGAGGCGTTGATCCGCCGCGAATATGAAGCCCCGCAAGGCGATGTCGAAATCCTCCTGGCGCAGATCTGGGCCGAGGTGCTGCAAGTCGAAAAGGTCGGGCGTCACGATCACTTCTTTGAACTGGGCGGGCACTCGTTGCTGGCGGTCAACCTGATCGAACGCATGCGGCAGCTCGGCATGAGCAGCGATGTGCGCGTGCTGTTCGGCCAGCCGACATTGGCGGCACTGGCCGCGTCGGTGGGCACTGGCCGCGAGGTCGAAGTGCCGGCCAACCGCATTCCGCCAGGTTGCACGCAGATCAACCCGGACCTGTTGCCGTTGGTAGAACTGGATCAGGCCACCCTCGACCGGATCATCGCCACCGTGCCGGGCGGGGCGGCCAACGTGCAGGACATTTATCCGCTGGCGCCGTTGCAGGAAGGCATCCTTTATCATCACATCACCGCCGCAAAGGGTGATCCGTACCTGCTGCAATCGCAGCTGGCGTTCGACAGCGTCGAGCGGGTCGAGGCCTATGCGGCCGCGCTGCGTCAGGTCATGACGCGCCACGATATCCTGCGCACTGCGGTGGTCTGGGAAGGCTTGACCACCCCGGTGCAGGTGATCTGGCGCGAAGCCGAACTGCCGGTGCAGGAAGTCACCCTTGATCCGGCCGAGGGCGATGTCCTCGCGCAACTGCACGCGCGTTTCGATGCCCGGCGTTATCGCATCGACGTCAGTCAGGCGCCGCTGATCCGGCTGATGTATGCGCGCGACCTGGCCCAAGGGCGGATCGTGGCGATTCTGTTGTTCCATCACCTGGCGCTGGATCACATCGCGCTGGAAGTCTTGCGTCAGGAAATGCGCGCCAACCTGCTGGGGCTCGATAAACCGCTGCCGCCAGCGGTGCCTTATCGCAATTACGTGGCCCAGACCCGGCTCGGTGTCAGCGAACAGGAACATGAAGCGTTCTTCCGCGAAATGCTCGCCGACATCGACGAGCCGACCTTGCCGTTCGGCTTGCAGGATGTGCAGGGCGACGGGCGCGGCATCGACGAAGCCGTACGCACGCTAGCGCCGGAACTTGATCGGCGCTTGCGCCTTCAGGCGCGGCAGGCGGGCGTCAGCGTGGCCAGCCTGATTCACCTGGCCTGGGCGCAGGTGCTGGCGGCGACCTCGGGGCAGGAACATGTGGTATTCGGCAGCGTTTTTATGGGCCGGATGCAGGGAGGCGAGGGCGCGGACCGGGCGCTGGGTGTGTTCATCAACACCTTGCCATTGCGGGTGGACATGGACCGGGGCGCGCGCGATGCGGTGCTACTCACCCACGCCCGATTGACCGACTTGCTCGGGCACGAACATGCGTCACTGGCGCTGGCCCAGCGTTGCAGCGGCGTTGCGTCGCCGGCGCCGCTGTTCAGTGCGTTGCTCAACTATCGGCACTCCGAACTAGAGGCGCAGGAATCGGCGTCGGACCAAGCCTGGCAAGGCATTCAGACTCTGGAAAATGAAGAGCGCACCAATTACCCGATGACCCTGAGCGTTGATGATCTGGGCAGCGCTTTGCAGATCACCACGCGAACCCTGATGAGCATAGGTGCGCAGCGCATCGGCGACTACGTGCAAACCGCGTTGCAGGCACTGGTCGATGCCCTGGAGCAAACCCCGCAACAGCCGCTGAATCGCTTGCCGATCCTGCCGGCGACGGAGCTTGAACAACTGCTGGTCGAGTTCAATGCCAGCGAAGTCGATTGCCCGCTCGATCAGCCGCTTCAGGTGCTGTTCGAACAGCAAGCTCAGCGCAGACCCGACGCCATTGCGTTGCAGGCTGGCGAGCAACAACTGACCTATCGCCAGCTGAACGAACAGGCCAACCGTCTGGCGCATCATCTACGCGAGCACGGTGTGCAGCCCGATTCGCGGGTGGCGATCTGTGTCGAACGCAGCCTGGATCTGGTGGTTGGCCTGCTCGGCATTCTCAAGGCCGGCGGTGCGTATGTGCCGCTGGATCCGGACTATCCGCTGGAACGCCTGCATTACATGCTGCAGGACAGCGCTCCGGTGGCGGTGCTGGTACACGAGACCACCCGCAATCTGTTGGGCGAGCCGGGTGTGCCGGTCATCGATTTCGACCGTTGCACCTGGCAGCACGCGTCCGCCGACAACCTGCAAATACCGGGTTTGAACGCTTCAAACCTGGCCTACATGATCTACACCTCGGGCTCCACCGGCACGCCGAAGGGCGTGATGATCGAGTACCGAAGCGCCTGCAACATGGTGCACTGGGGCTCGCAGATCAGCCCGCCGACCGAGCACGGCGCGCTGCTGCAGAAGGCGCCATTCAGCTTCGACAGTTCGGTGTGGGAGATTTTCTGGCCGCTGTGTTCCGGCCTGCGGCTGGTGCTGGCGCGTCCCGACGGCAACCGCGATTCGGCCTATGTGACCCAGGTGATTCGCGAACGGCAGATCACCGTGGTCAAGTTCGTGCCGGCGCTGCTGCAACAGTTCATCGAACAGGACGATGTCAGCCAGTGCACCAGCCTGACCGACGTGCTCAACGGTGGCGGTGAGCTGACCGCCGCACTGGCCCGGCGCGTGCGCGAGCGCCTGCCATGGGTGCGTCTGCACAACGTCTACGGCCCGACCGAAACCACCGTCGACAGCACCGGCTGGACGCTGGAGCCGGATCAACCGGTGCCGGAAACCGTGGTGCCGATCGGCAAGGCGCTGAGCAACACCCGGCTCTATGTGCTGGATGCCCACGATCAACCGGTGCCATTCGGTGTCAGCGGCCACCTGCACATCGGCGGGGTCGGGGTCGCGCGGGGTTATCTGGGACTGCCGGACATGCAGGCCGAGCGCTTCATCGACAGCCCGTTCGTGGCCGGTGATCGCCTGTACCGCACCGGCGATCTGGTGCGCTACCGGGCGGACGGCAACCTCGAATTCCTCGGCCGCAACGACTTCCAGATCAAGCTGCGCGGCCTGCGTCTGGAACCGGGGGAAATCGAAGCGCGGCTGATCGAGCACCCGGCGGTGCGTGAAGCGGTGGTGCTGGTGCGGGACGAGCGACTGGTGGCGTATTTCACCGTGCGCGAAGGATTCGACGCGCCCCCCATCGAAACCTTGCGTGCCCATGTGCTGGAGCGTTTGCCGGAGTACATGGCGCCGGGCGCTTACGTGAAACTCGACGCGCTGCCCCTGACCCCCAACGACAAGGTCGACCGCAAGGCCTTGCCGGCACCGGGGGCGGAGGCGGTGCTCAGTCGCCGCTACGAGGCGCCCGAGGGCGAGGTCGAAATCCGGCTGGCGCAGATCTGGGCCGAGGTGCTGCAACTGGAGCAGGTCGGGCGCAACGACCACTTCTTTGAGCTCGGCGGGCATTCGTTGCTGGCGGTCAGTCTGGTGGCGCGCATGCGTCAGGCCGGGCTGCACGTCGATGCGCGGACGCTGTTCAGCCAGCCGACCCTGGCCGCGCTGGCGGCGCAGACCTCGGCGCAGGCAAAACAGGTGGAAGTCCCGCAAACCACCATACCGACGCTCAACCGCAAACGTCGGCTCTGAGGCGACATCGGCGTCGATTCGCGGTTCCCGCGGATCGACGCCATGACTGTCCGGTCACGGGGCTTGTCCCTGCTTCCCATGTCAGACACCCAAGCCCCGATGTTTTAGCTTTTCCAGGCTGCGCGCGGCCGCACGGACTCGCCGCTGCGCGCTCCTTTTTCCCGAATTTACAGCAGGTTACCCCCATGCAATTTCGCGAGCTGATGGCTGTTATTTCCACCCATGCGATCCGCCTTCAACAGGACGATGAAGACCTGGTCATTCTGGGCAACGACGACGCGCTGGACGACGCGTTGTGGGACAGCCTCGCCAAACACAAGGCGCAGTTGCTGGAGCTGGTGGCGAGCCACGGCGGCGACTGGTCGAGCCCGGCGCTGCGCATCACCCCGGACATGCTGCCGCTGGTGCAACTGGATCAGCCGGCCATCGACCGCATCGTCGCCACCGTGCCGGGCGGCGTGGCGAACGTGCAGGACATCTATCCGCTGGCGCCGTTGCAGGAGGGGCTGCTTTATCACCATCTCTCCGCGCCGGAGGGGGATCCTTATGTGTCGCAGGCGCGGTTCACGTTCGACAGTCGCGGACGGCTGGATACATTCACCGACGCGCTGCGTCGGGTGATCGGGCGCCATGACATTTTGCGCACCGCCATCCTCTGGGAACATCTGGACGATCCCGTGCAGGTGGTCTGGCGTGAAGCCCCGCTGGTCAGTGAGGAAGTCGATCTGAATGATTGCGAGGACGTACTCGCGCAATTGCTGGCACGGCACGACCCGCAGTACTTTCGCCTCGACCTGCAACAGGCCCCGTTGTTGCGGTTGGTGTTCGCCGAGGATCCGGCCAACGACCGGGTGGTCGCATTGTTGCTGTTCCATCACATGATCATGGATCACGTCGCGCTCGATGTGGTACGCCGGGAAATTCAGGCTTACCTGTCCGGGCGCGATGCCGAAGTCGCGAGGGCGGTGCCGTTTCGCGACCACCTGGCGAGGGCACGTCTGGGCTCGGATGAGCAAGCGCACCAGGCATTTTTCCGCGAGATGCTCGGCGACATCGACGAGCCGACGCTGCCCGGTGGCTTGCACGATGTACAAGGTGGCGGTCAGGGCATCGAGGAAGTCTCGTGCATGCTCGACAGCGATCTGAGCCAGCGCCTGCGTACCCAGGCGCGACAATCAGGCGTGAGCGTGGCGAGCCTGATGCACCTGGCCATGGCACGCGTGCTGGGGCAGTTGTGCGGGCGCTCGGCGGTGGTGTTCGGCACCGTTCTGCTGGGACGGATGAACGCGGCTGACGGTGTCGAACAGGCATTGGGGATGTTCATCAATACGCTGCCTTTGCGGGTGGATGTAGGCGCGTCGAGCGTTCATGACGGCGTGCTGGCGACGCACCGGCGCCTGACCGCACTGCTCGCCCATGAGCAGGCGTCCCTGGCACTGGCTCAGCGTTGCAGCGCCGTGGCGGTGCCGACGCCGCTGTTCAGCGCCATGCTCAACTACCGCCACAGCAGCGTGGAGGAAGTTGCCGAGGTGATCGAGCTGTCGCCGGGGGTGCACGTGTTGGGCGCCCGCGAGCGCACCAATTACCCGTTGACGGTCAACATCGATGACCTCGGTCAGGACCTGCGCATCACGGTGCTGGCCGACGCGACGCTTGGCGCCTCCCGAATCGCCGGCTACCTGCGCACGGCACTGGACAGTCTTGTCGATGCGCTGCAGAACAACCCGCAAGCCGCATTGCACAGCCTGAACATACTGCCGCCCGCCGAGCGTGAGCACTGGCTGTATGGCGTCAACTCACCGAAGGCAACGTTTCCCGACACGCCGTTGATCCATCAGCAATTCGAAGCGCATGCGCACACCCGGCCCGAGGCAGTCGCGTTGCTGTTCGAGGGCAGGACTTACAGTTATGAGGCACTCAACCGACAGGCCAACCAGGTGGCCCATCGTTTGCTCGCCCTCGGCATTCGTCCGGATGACCGGGTAGCGATCTGCGTTGAGCGCGGTCCGCAAATGATCGTCGGCCTGCTCGGTGTGCTCAAGGCGGGCGCCGGTTATGTGCCGATCGATCCGGCTTATCCACTGGAGCGGATCACCTTCACCCTGCAAGACAGTGCGCCGGTGGCGGTGCTGATGCAGACAGCGACTCTGGATCGGATTGCCGGGCTATCCGTGCCGCAGATCGACCTCGATAACGACGATTTGCAGACCGAACCTGAATTCAACCCGCAGATCCCGGACTTGAATCCGGCGCATCTGGCCTACGTGATCTACACCTCTGGCTCCACCGGGCTGCCCAAAGGGGTGATGGTCGAGCACCGCAACGTGGCACGCCTGTTTGGCGCGACCCACGATTGGTTCCGGTTCAATGCGCAAGACGTCTGGGCGTTGTTCCACTCGTTTGCCTTTGATTTCTCGGTCTGGGAAATCTGGGGCGCGCTGGCTTACGGCGGTCAGTTGCTGGTGGTGCCGCAACACATCAGCCGCTCGCCGGACGAGTGTTATGCGTTGCTCTGCCGCACGGGTGTCACCGTACTCAACCAGACGCCGAGCGCTTTCCGTCAGTTGATCGTCGCCCAGGGCCGCAGCCCGTTACAGCATTCGCTGCGCGAAGTGATTTTTGGCGGTGAAGCGCTGGAGCCAGGATCGCTCAAACCCTGGTATGCGCGGGTAGGTAACGCCGGCACCCGGCTGGTGAACATGTACGGCATCACCGAAACCACGGTGCATGTGACCTACCGTCCGCTGGTGGCGGCAGACGCGCAATTGACCGCCAGCAGCCCGATCGGCGTGCGCATTCCCGACCTGCAGCTATACGTCCTCGATGCCCGGCGGGAGCCAGTGCCAGCCGGGGTGACCGGTGAGTTGTACGTTGGCGGCGCCGGGGTTGCCCGTGGTTACCTGAATCGTGAGGCGTTGACCGCCGAGCGCTTCATTGCCGACCCGTTCAGCGAGCATGCCGAAGCGCGTTTGTACAAGACCGGCGATCTGGCACGGTGGACGGTGGAGGGCGAACTCGAATACCTGGGACGCAACGATGACCAGGTGAAAATCCGTGGTTTCCGTATCGAACTTGGCGAGATTCAGGCACGTCTTGCAGTCTGCGACGGCGTGCGCGATGCGCTGGTGATCGCCCGCGAGGACAGCCCCGGCGACACGCGTCTGGTGGCCTACTGGCTGGCCGCCGAAGGTGTCGAACCGAGCGTTGCGCAATTGCGCGATCACCTGCTGGCATCGCTGGCCGAGCATATGGTGCCGGGCGCGTTCGTGCGCCTCGATGCCTTCCCGCTGACGGCCAACGGCAAGCTCGATCGCAGGGCGTTGCCGCAGCCGGACAACGAAGCCTTCGCTCGGCGGGCATTCGAAGCGCCGCTTGGCGAAATCGAAACCCGCATCGCTGTGATCTGGCAGACCTTGCTCGGGCTGGACCGGGTGGGCAGGCATGACAATTTCTTCGAGCTGGGCGGGCATTCGTTGCTGGCGGTGAAGCTGATCGAGCGCATGCGTCAGCAAAACATGCAGTGCGACGTCCGTGTGCTGTTCGGCCAGCCAAGCGTGGCGGCACTCGCCGCGACGCTGGGAGGGGACGCCACGATCAGCGTGCCGGCCAACCGCATCGAACCCGGATGCACCCGCATCACCCCGGACATGCTGCCGCTGGCCACGCTGGATCAAGCGGCCATCGACCGTATCGTCGAGACCGTCGAGGGCGGTATCGACAACGTGCAGGACATCTACGCCCTGGCACCGTTGCAGTCGGGAATCCTCTATCACCATCTGGCCATCGCCGACGGTGACCCGTACGTGCTGCAAGCGCAATTCGCCTTCGACGGACTGGCGCAGATCAAGGCGTTCGTTCGCGCGTTGAACAGTGTCATCGCCCGGCACGACGTCCTGCGTACCAGCGTGGTCAGGGAAAACCTTGAGGAGCCAGTGCAAGTGGTGTGGCGTGCGGCGCCGCTGGCACTGGAGCGGGTGGATGCCGATCCGCAGGACGGTGATGTGTTACAGCAAATGCAGGCGCGCTTCGATCCGCGACACTATCGCCTGGACTTGCAGCGTGCGCCGTTGATGCGCTTCGCCTACACCGAAGACCCGTTGCAAAACCGCTGGGTCGGAATCCTGCTGTTGCACCACATTGTTCTCGATCACACCGCGCTCGAGGTGTTGGTGGCCGAGATGAGCGACGCACTTGACGGGCAAGTCGGCGCGCTGCCGCCCCCCGTGCAATACCGCAACTATGTCGCTCAGGCCCGTCTCGGTTCGAATGCCCAGGCACATGAAGCGTTCTTTCGCGAGATGCTCGGCGACATCGTCGAACCGACCCTGGCGTTCGGCCTGCGAGACGTACTCGGCGATGGCACAAACATCGTGGACAGCGAACTGGCACTGGATGAGCATCTTGCCGGGCGCCTGCGCCAACAGGCCCGCACGCTGGGCATCAGTGTTGCGAGTCTGGTGCATCAGGCCTGGGGTCAGGTACTTGCACAGGTCTGCGGGCGCGAGGAGGTGGTATTCGGTACTGTGCTGCTGGGGCGCATGCAGGGGGGAGAGGGCGCCGACCGTTCGTTGGGTATGTTCATCAACACACTGCCGCTGCGGGTCCATGTCGGGGCAACGACGGTGGAGGCGGGTGTCAGGTCTACCCACGAACGTCTGGCGCAACTGCTGGTGCATGAGCAAGCGCCGTTGATACTGGCTCAACGTTGCAGTGGCGTGACGGGTTCGCAACCGCTGTTCAATACCTTGCTCAACTATCGCCACAGCGCGCAGCAGACGGCGACGCCGGGATGGGAAGGCATTCGGATTCTCGATTCTCGTGAGCGCAGCAACTATCCGCTGGTGGTCAGCGTCGATGACCTTGGACATGGCTTCCGGCTTTCTGTCCAGGCAGTGCCCGAAGTGGATGGCGCGCGGGTCTGCGACTACCTGCAAGCGGCATTGCACAATTTGCTGAGCGCGCTGGAACAGGATCGCCATGCGCCATTGAATCAGGTGTCGATCCTGTCGGCGGCCGAACGCCAGCGCGTGCTGGTCGGTTTCAATGTCACCGGTCGCGACTTTGCCCACGGCCGTGTGGTGCACCAATTGTTTGAAGCGCGAGCGGCGACCCAACCCGACGCTGTGGCAGTGGTGCAGGGCGGGCAAAGTCTGAGCTACGACGGGTTGAACCGCCGCGCCAACCGCCTGGCCCATCACTTGATCGGCCTCGGTGTACAACCGGACGATCGCGTTGCGCTCTGCGTGCAGCGTGGTCCGCAGATGCTGGTCGGGCTACTGGCGATTCTCAAGGCTGGCGCCGGTTATGTTCCGGTCGATCCGGCACATCCGGCGGAACGGATCGCTTATCTGTTGCAGGACAGCGACCCGGTGGCGGTACTGGCACAGACAGTCACTCGCGACCTGCTGGGCGCCGTGCCGGTGATCAATCTTGACAGCGACGCCTGGCAGCACCTGCCGGACAGCAATCCACAGTCGCCGGAACTGACCCCGGCACATCTGGCCTACGTGATCTACACCTCCGGCTCCACCGGCCAGCCGAAGGGCGTGATGGTCGAACACGCGACCCTGGAAAACCTTGTCCACTGGCACACCGAAGCCTTTGACCTGCACGCCGGCAGCCACACCGCCAGCGTGGCCGGGTTCGGCTTCGATGCGATGGCCTGGGAAGTCTGGCCTGCGTTGTGCGTCGGCGCGACATTGCACCTGCCGCCGGAATCGGTGAGCAACGAGCACCTGGACGAACTGCTCGACTGGTGGCGGGCGCAGCCGTTGCAGGTGAGTTTCCTGCCGACACCGGTGGCTGAGTACGCCTTCAGCCGCGAGCTGCAACACCCGACCTTGCGCACTTTGCTGATCGGTGGTGACAAGCTGCGCCAGTTCAATCGCGAGCAGAGCTTTGCGGTGATCAACAACTATGGCCCGACTGAAGCCACGGTGGTCGCCACCTCCGGCCGGGTCGAAGTCGGCCAGCCGCTGCACATCGGCCGGCCGATGGCCAACGCCAAGGTCTATTTGCTGGATGAGCAGCAACGCCCCGTGCCAGTAGGTGTGACGGGGGAGTTGTACGTCGCCGGCGCCGGTGTCGCACGGGGTTATCTAAACCGTCCCGATCTGACCGCTGAACGCTTCCTCACCGACCCGTTCAGCGATCAGCCGCAGGCGCGGATGTACCGCACCGGCGACCTCGCACGCTGGCTGGCGGACGGCAACATCGAGTACCTGGGCCGCAACGACGATCAGGTGAAACTGCGCGGCGTGCGGGTTGAGCTGGGGGAAATCGAAGCGGCGCTGGCCAGCCATCCGGCAGTGCAGGACGCAGTGGCGCTGGTGCGCGACGGGCAGTTGCTGGTGTGGTTCACCGAACGTGCGCCGACCGATATCGAAGCCCTGCGCAATCATCTGCAAACCCGATTGCCGCAAGCGCTGATCCCGGCGGCTTACGTGCGCCTCGACGCCTTGCCGCTGACCGCCAACGGCAAACTCGACCGCAAGGCCTTGCCGGAACCGGATCAGAACGCCTGGCTCAGCCGCGAATACGAAGCCCCGCAAGGTCCGGTGGAAACCGCGCTGGCACAGATCTGGGCCGATGTCCTGAAGCTGGAAAAAGTCGGTCGCCACGACAACTTCTTCGAACTGGGCGGCCATTCGCTGCTGGCCGTCACCCTGATCGAACGCCTGCGCCAGATCGACCTGAGCACTGACGTGCGTGTGCTGTTCAGCCAGCCGACCCTGGCAGCCCTGGCGGCTGCGGTGGGCAGCGGTCGCGAAATCGAAGTGCCGGCCAATCGCATTCCTGCCGACTGCACCCGCATCACCCCGGAGTTGCTGAGCCTGACCGAGCTGGATCAGTCGAGCATCGACCGCATCGTCGCCAGCGTGCCCGGCGGCGCCGCCAACGTGCAGGACATTTACCCGCTGGCGCCGTTGCAGGAAGGCATCCTCTATCACCACTTGAGCGCGGAGCAGGGCGATCCGTATCTGCTCCAATCATGTCTGGCCTTTGCCAGCGTCGAGCGCCTGCGCGCTTTTGCCAACGCCTTGCAAAAGGTGATTGCGCGCCACGACATCCTGCGCACCAGTCTGGTTTGGGAAGGATTGCCGAACCCGCAGCAAGTGGTATGGCGAGAAGCCGCGCTGGCGGTGCAATCGGTCGATTTGAGTCCGCAGGATGGCGATATCCTCGATCAGTTGCGCGCACGCTTCGATGCCCGGGATTATCGCCTCGACCTCGGTCAGGCACCGCTGATCCGTCTGGTGTATGCCGAAGATCCGCTGCATGACCGGGTGGCAGGCGTGCTGTTGTTTCATCACGTCGTGCTGGATCACACCGCGCTGGAGGTGGTTCGCCGGGAAATGCAGTTGTATCTGCCGGGGCAGGTTGAGTCTTTGCCGCCTGCCGCGCCCTACCGCAACTACGTCCATCAGGCTCGCCAAGGCATCAGCGAGGAAGAACACGAAACCTTCTTTCGCGAGATGCTCGGTGATATTGACGAGCCGACCCTGCCATTCGGCTTGCAGGACGTACAGGGCGACGGCCGCAATATCGAGGAGCATTCGCTGGCGCTGCCGGTGGAATTGAATCGGCACCTGCGCAGCCAGGCACGGCAATACGGGGTCAGCGTCGCGAGCCTGTTTCACCTCGCCTGGGCACGGGTGCTGGCGGCGACCTCCGGACGCCGGGACGTTGTGTTCGGCACGGTGCTGCTGGGCCGCATGCAAGGCGGTGAGGGCGCGGATCGGGCATTGGGGATGTTCATCAACACCTTGCCGCTGCGCGTGGAAGTTGCCGGGCAAAGTTTGAGCGAAGCGGTTCGAACGGTTCATGAGCGGTTGGCGGCTTTACTGGGACATGAGCATGCGTCGCTGGCACTGGCTCAGCGTTGCAGCGCCGTGGCCGCCCCTTTGCCGCTGTTCAGCGCGGTACTCAACTATCGGCATGGCGGCCACGACGCTGCGCGAGAGCCTGTTGATCCGGTCTGGCAAGGCATCGAATTCCTGGCCCAGGACGGGCGCACGAATTATCCGCTGACCTTGAGCATCAACGACCGGGGCGATGGCTTCAATCTGTCGGTGCTGACCCCGGATCATGTGGGCGCGCAGCGGATCTGCGAGCTGATGCACACCGCTCTGACGGAGCTGGCGACAGCGTTGGCTGACAACCCCGGACAGGCCTTTGAACGTCTCAACGTCCTGTCCGCGGCGGCGCGCGAGCAACTGCTTGGCGACTTCAATGCGAGCTCCGCCGTTTACCCGTCAGCGCAAGGTGTTCATCATCTGTTCGAAGCGCAGGTTGCGCGCACGCCGGATGCCGTGGCGGTTCAGGCGGGCGCGCAGCGCCTGACTTTCAGGCAATTGAACCAGCGCGCCAATCGCCTGGCCCATCATCTGCAAGGGATGGGTGTTACCACCGATACGCGAGTGGCGATCTGTCTCAAACGCAGCCCGGAAATGCTGGTCGGTTTGCTGGCGATCCTCAAGGCCGGCGCCGCCTATGTACCGGTCGACCCGGCTTATCCACCCGAGCGAATCGCTTACATGCTGGCCGACAGTGCGCCGAGGGTGGTACTGGTTCGCGACGTAGCTTTGCCGAATCAGGCTGGCGTACCGTTGATTGATCTTGCCCATGAGACCTGGCAAGACCTGTCGGTTGCTGATCCGCAGGTCGCCGATTTTACGCCGGACAACCTGGCCTACGTGATCTACACCTCGGGCTCCACCGGCCAGCCGAAAGGCGTGATGGTCGAACATGCGACCCTGGAAAATCTCGTGCACTGGCACGCCGAAGCCTTTGACCTGCACGCCGGCAGCCACACCGCCAGCGTGGCCGGGTTCGGTTTCGATGCGATGGCGTGGGAAGTCTGGCCGGCGTTGTGCGTCGGCGCGACCCTGCACCTGCCGCCGGAATCGGTGAGCAACGAGCATCTGGACGAACTGCTCGACTGGTGGCGGGGGCAGCCGTTGCAGGTCAGCTTCCTGCCGACCCCGGTGGCCGAATATGCGTTCAGCCGCGAATTGCAGCATCCGACCCTGCGTACCTTGCTGATCGGCGGCGACAAGCTGCGTCAGTTCAATCGCGAACAGACTTTCGCGGTGATCAACAACTATGGCCCGACTGAAGCCACGGTGGTCGCCACCTCCGGCCCGGTAGATGTCGGGCAAACGCTGCACATCGGCCGGCCGATGGCCAACGCCAAGGTCTATTTGCTGGATGAGCAGCAACGCCCTGTGCCAGTAGGTGTGACGGGGGAGTTGTACGTCGCCGGCGCCGGCGTGGCGCGGGGCTACCTGAACCGTCCCGACCTGACCGCCGAACGCTTCCTGAATGATCCGTTCAACGAAGGGCGCATGTACCGCACCGGCGACCTCGCACGCTGGCTTGCAAACGGCAACATCGAGTACCTGGGCCGCAACGACGATCAAGTGAAACTGCGCGGCGTGCGGGTTGAACTGGGGGAAATCGAAGCGGCGCTGGCCAGCCATCCGGCGGTGCAGGACGCAGTGGCGCTGGTGCGCGACGGGCAGTTGCTGGTGTGGTTCACCGAGCGAGCGCCGACTGATATCGAAGCCCTGCGCAATCATCTGCAAACCCGTTTGCCGCAAGCGCTGATCCCGGCGGCTTACGTGCGCCTCGACACCTTGCCGCTGACCGCCAACGGCAAACTCGACCGCAAGGCCTTGCCGGAACCGGATCAGAACGCCTGGCTCAGCCGCGAATACGAAGCCCCGCAAGGCCCGGTGGAAACCGCGTTGGCGCAGATCTGGGCCGATGTCCTGAAGCTGGAAAAAGTCGGTCGCCACGACAACTTCTTCGAACTGGGCGGCCATTCGCTGCTGGCCGTCACCCTGATCGAACGCCTGCGCCAGATCGGTCTGAGCACTGACGTGCGTGTGCTGTTCAGCCAGCCAACCCTGGCAGCCCTGGCTGCGGCGGTGGGCAGCGGTCGCGAAATCGAAGTGCCGGCCAATCGCATTCCTGCTGATTGCGCCCATATCACCCCGGACCTGCTGAGCCTGGCCGAACTGGATCAGCCGAGCATCGACCGGATCGTCGCCAGCGTACCGGGCGGTGCAGCGAACGTGCAGGACATTTATCCGCTGGCGCCGTTGCAGGAGGGCATTCTTTATCACCATTTGAGCGCGGAGCAGGGCGACCCGTACCTGCTCCAATCGCGGCTGGCCTTCGACAGCGTCGAGCGTGTGGAAGCGTTCGCGGCGGCGCTGCGCAAGGTCGTTGCCCGTCACGACATCCTGCGTACGGCAGTGGTCTGGCAGAAACTGGCCGAGCCAATGCAAGTGGTCTGGCGTCACGCAGATCTGCCTGTGCAGGAGATCGTGCTTGATCCGCCGGATGGCGACATCCTCGAGCAATTGCATGGGCGTTTCGATGCCCGTCACTACCGCCTCGACATCAGTCAGGCACCGTTGCTGCGTCTGGTGTACGCCCGTGATCCGGCCCACGACCGGGTGGTCGCGATGTTGCTGTTCCACCATGTGGTGATGGATCACACCGCGCTGGACGTGGTGCAGCACGAAATGCTCGCCTGCCTGCAAGGGCACGAAGCTTCGCTGGGCGCGGCGGTGCCTTACCGCAACTACGTAGCGCAGGCGCGGCTGGGTGTCAGCGAGCAGGAGCACGAAGCGTTCTTCTGCGACATGCTCGGCGACATCGACGAGCCGACCTTGCCGTTCGGTTTGCAGGATGTGCAAGGTGACGGTAGCGACATCGAGGAAACGCGACAGGCCCTGACCGAAGCGACCGGCCAGCGTCTGCGCAGCCTCGCACGGCAATTGGGCATCAGCGTGGCCAGCCTGTTCCACCTTGCGTGGGCACAGGTGCTGGCGGCGACGTCCGGGCAGGAGCGGGTGGTGTTCGGCACGGTGCTGATGGGCCGGATGCAGGGCGGCGAGGGGGCCGACCGGGCGTTGGGGATGTTCATCAACACCTTGCCGCTGCGGGTCGATCTGGGGGCAACCCCGGTGCGCGAAGGGGCTCGGGCGACGCATGCGAGACTCAGCGCATTGCTCGGCCATGAGCACGCGTCACTGGCACTGGCCCAGCGTTGCAGCGGCGTGGCCGCGCCGTCGCCGCTGTTCAGTTCGATGCTCAACTACCGGCACAGCGCTGATGAAGCTCAACAGCAAAACCTTCGTCAGGCCTGGCAAGGCATCGAGACCCTGAGCAGCGAAGAACGCACCAACTATCCATTGAGTCTGGGCGTCGATGATCTGGGCAGCGGTTTTGTGCTCACCGCCATGACCCCGGCGAGCATCGGTTCGCAGCGGATCTGCGACTACATGCAGACCGCGCTGGAGACACTGGCGGAGGCTCTGGAACAGGCACCGGATCAGCCGCTGAACCGCTTGCCGATCCTTGACGGCGCAGAACGTCAGCGGGTGCTTTACGACCTCAATGTCACCGGCACTGACGACAATCTGGAGCAAACCGTTCACGGGCTGTTCGAGGCGCAAGTGCAACGCACGCCGCAAGCCGTTGCTTTGCAGGCTGGTGAGCAGCGGCTGACTTACGCCGAACTCAACGCACAGGCCAACCGTCTGGCCCATCACCTGCGCGAGCTGGGCGTGGGGCCGGATTCTCGGGTGGCAATCTGCGTCGAGCGCGGGCTGGAACTGATGGTCGGTCTGCTCGGCATTCTCAAGGCTGGCGGCGCCTATGTGCCGCTGGATCCGGCGTACCCGGCAGAACGTCTGGATTACATGCTCAAGGACAGCGCGCCGATAGCGGTGCTGGTGCACGGGGCGACGCGTGAGTTGCTGGGCGAGAGCACTGCGCTGGTGATCGATCTGGATCAGACTCACTGGACATTCAATCCGGACGACAACCCGCAAGTGCCGGGCCTGAGTGCTTCGAACCTGGCCTACGTGATTTACACCTCCGGTTCGACCGGTGCGCCGAAAGGCGTGATGGTCGAGCATCGTGGCGTTGGCAATTTGTTGCACTGGAGTTCGCAGCTATGTCCCGCCGTGACGGACGGCGCGCTGTTGCAGAAAACCCCGTTCAGTTTCGATGCCTCGGTCTGGGAGCTGTTCTGGCCGTTGAGCGCCGGTTTGCGTCTGGTGCTGGCACGTCCTGACGGACACCGCGAACCGGCGTATCTGGCGCAGGTGATTCGCGAGCAGCGGATCAGCGTGATCCAGTTTGTGCCGGTGCTGTTGCAACAGTTCCTAGAGCAGGACGGCGTCAGCCAGTGCAGCAGCCTCACCGATGTGTTCTGTGGCGGCGGCGACCTGACGCCGGCGCTGGCTCGCCTTGTGCGTGAGCGTTTGCCACAAGTGCGCTTGCACAACGTCTATGGCCCGACCGAAGCCACGGTCGACAGCACGGTCTGGACCCTGGAACCGTCGATGCAGGTGCCGGACAGCGCGTTGCCGATCGGACGGCCGGTCAACAACACCCGTCTGTATGTACTCGATGCTGCCGAACGGCCGGTGCCGATGGGCGTCATTGGTCAGTTGTTCATTGGCGGTGCCGGGGTTGCGCGGGGCTATCTGGGCCTGCCGCAGTTGATGGCCGAACGGTTTATCCCGAGCCCGTTCGTGGCCGGCGATCGGCTGTACGCCACGGGCGACCTGGTGCGCTACCGCGCCGATGGTCAGCTCGAATTCATCGGGCGCAACGACTTCCAGGTCAAGCTGCGTGGCCTGCGCCTGGAACCGGGTGAAATCGAAGCGCAATTGTTGAGTCATCCGGCGCTGCGCGAAGCCGTGGTGCTGGTGCGTGATGAGCGTCTGGTGGCGTACTTCACCTGGCACGCCGAAGCCGGGCAGCCGGGGATCGAGGCGTTGCGCGAACACCTGCTGGCACGCTTGCCCGATTACATGGTGCCGTCGGCATTCGTCGCGCTCGACAGCCTGCCGCTGAGCCCCAACGGCAAGGTCGATCGCAAGGCGCTGCCCGCACCGGATTCGGCTGCGGTCAGCATTCGCGAATACGAAGCGCCGGTCGGCGAGATGGAAATCCTCCTCGCACGACTGTGGTGCGAGTTGCTCAAAGTCGAGCGCGTCGGGCGACAAGACCATTTCTTTGAGCTGGGTGGGCATTCGTTGCTGGCGGTCAGTCTGATCGGGCGCCTGCAACAGGAAGGTATCGAAGCCGATGTCCGGACGTTGTTCGAGCAACCGACTCTGGCTGGTTACGCGGCTATCACGGAAAGAATGGAGATCGTCCTGTGAACCTGAATGAACTGTTGGCGACGCTGAAGACAAAAGACATCCAGTTGGCAATCACGGACGGGCAATTACGGGTCAATGGCAACAAGCAGGCCCTGAGTGAACCGGCCTTGCTGGCCGCATTGCGCGAGCACAAACCGGCATTGATCGAGCTGATCGAGGCGGGCGGTTACTCGCCCGCACGGGAAGGGCAGGTTGCAGTGCCGGTCAATGGCATTTCACCGGGCACGATACGGATAACTCCGGCGATGCTGACGCTGGTTGACCTGAGCCAGGACACCCTCGATCAAATTGTCGCGCACATCCCTGGCGGCGGCGCCAATGTCCAGGACATCTATCCGCTGACGCCGTTGCAGGAGGGCATCCTCTACCACCACGCGAGCGCTGCACAGGGTGATCCGTATGTGATGCAGGCGAAATTCGCGTTCAGCGGACCCGAGCGGTTCGAGGCATTCGTCCAGGCCCTGCAGACCGTCATCGAACGCCACGACATTCTGCGCACCGCCATCGTCTGGGAAGGACTGGATACGCCGGTGCAAGTGGTCCTGCGAAGTGTCGGGTTGCCTGTGGAAGAAGTGCAGCTCGATGCGGCTCAAGGCGATGTCCTGGAGCAGTTGCATGCGCGATTCGACGCCCGGCATTTTCGTCTCGACGTGACACGTGCGCCGCTATTGCAGCTGGCCCATGCCCGGGATGCAAAGACCGGGCGTATCGTCGCGATGTTGCTGTTTCATCACATGGCGATGGATCACTCGGCGCTGGCGGTGGTCAGCGAAGAAATGCAGGCTTGCCTGTCAGGGCAGAGCGCCAGACTGGGAGCGCCCGTACCGTTTCGCAATTATGTCGCCCAGGCGCGGCTTGGCATCAGCGAGTCGGAGCACGAGGCGTTTTTCCGCGAGATGCTGGGTGACATCGACGAACCGACGTTGCCGTTCGGCCTGCAAGGCGTGCATGGCGACGGCAGCGACATCGAAGAATGCAATGTGCCACTTGACCCAGTGCTGGGGCAGCGCCTGCGAGCCAGTGCCCGTTCGCTCGGCGTGAGTGTCGCGAGTCTGTTCCATCTTGGCTGGGGGCAGGTCCTGAATGCACTCACCGGCAAGTCTCCTGTCGTGTTCGGTACTGTGCTGATGGGGCGGATGCAAGGAGCGGAGTCTACCGATCGCGCGCTCGGCATTTTCATCAACACCTTGCCGCTACGGGTCGAGGTCAGCGCGCTGGCAGCAAGCGAGTCGGTAAAGGCCACACAGGCACGTCTGACGAGCCTGATGCGCCATGAGCACGCACCACTGGCGCTGGCCCAGCGCTGCAGCGGGGTGGTCGGGTCATCGCCGCTGTTCAGTTCGCTGCTCAATTATCGGCACAGCACCTCGAGTGCCAATGCCAGTGCCGAGGCGCTTTCGGCCTGGGAGGGGATCAGCGTCCTGCATGCGGAGGAACGCACCAATTACCCGCTGACCTTGAGCATCGATGACTTTGGCGATCACTTCAGCCTGACGCTGCTGGCCACCCGTGAGGTCGAGGCGCAGCGGATCTGCGGCTATATGGTGTGTGCCATGGAAAACATGTTGCAGACACTGGAGCAAGCTGCGGATACGCCGTTGAGCCAACTCTCGGTTCTGCCCGCCCTGGAGCGCGAACAGCTGTTGACGGGGTTCAACGCCAGTGATGTTGAATACGTTCGTGGACAGACCATTCATCAACGCTTCGAGGCGCAGGTCGTCGCGCGACCGCAAGCGCTGGCAGCGGTGCATCTGGACAAGCAACTGACGTTTGACGAACTGAACCGCCAGGCCAACCGTCTGGCGCATCGCTTGATCGATCTGGGTGTGCTGCCGGATGACCGGGTCGCAGTCGTCGCCCGGCGAGGACTGGATACTCTGGCCGGATTGCTCGCAGTCCTCAAGGCAGGCGCCGGGTATGTGCCGATCGACCCCGCGCATCCGGCCGAACGCCTGAACTATCTGCTGGGTGATTGCGCACCGGTGGCGATCCTGACTTCACGTGACCTCCTTGCACGGCTGCCGACGCAGGAGCTGCCGGTGATCGATCTCGACCCGCGCACCTGGCGCTCAGGCAATGACGCAAACCCCGTGGTACCGGGTCTGTCCGAGGCGAACCTGGCTTACGTGATCTACACCTCCGGCTCCACCGGTTTGCCCAAGGGCGTGATGGTCGAACACCAGACACTGGCCAATCTGGTCGACTGGCACAGCAACGCGTTTGACCTGTGTGCCGGCCGCCATACGTCGAGTCTGGCCGGGTTCGGCTTCGACGCGATGGCCTGGGAAGTCTGGCCATCGCTGTCCGTCGGCGCGACCCTGCACCTGGCGCCTGCGCAGGACGGCGGCGAAGACGTCGACGGGCTGCTGGCCTGGTGGTGCGCGCAACCGCTGGACGTGAGTTTCCTGCCGACGCCCGTCGCCGAATACGCCTTCAGCCGGCATCTCGAGCACCCGACATTGCGTACCCTGCTGATCGGCGGCGACCGCTTGCGTCAGTTTTCGCGCAATCAGTATTTCGATGTGATCAACAACTATGGCCCTACCGAAGCCACCGTAGTCGCCACGTCCGGACGGATCGAGGCGGGGGAGGCGCTGCACATCGGCAAACCGGTGAGCAATACCTCGGTGTACCTGCTCGACGACCAACAGCGTCCGGTGCCGATCGGCGTATCCGGCGAGCTGTATATCGGTGGCGCAGGCGTGGCGCGCGGTTACTTGAACCGTGCGCAACTGACCGCTGAACGCTTTCTGCCGGACCCCTTCAGTGAACGACCGAATGCGCGTATGTATCGCACTGGCGACCTAGCTCGCTGGCGCCCGGACGGGACGATCGACTATCTGGGGCGCAACGATGATCAAGTGAAAATCCGCGGCATGCGCATCGAATTGGGGGAAATCGAAAGCCGTCTGCATCAGCTTCCCGGCCTTCAGGAAGTGGTTGTCCTGGCTCGTGAAGACGAGCCAGGACAACCACGGCTGGTGGCCTATTTCACCGAGCAGGCCCAGGTGCAGCCACTGGCGGTAGCGCAGCTGCGCGAGCATTTGCTGGGCCAGTTGCCCGAATACATGGTGCCGGTCGCGTTCGTCAGGCTCGACAGCTTGCCGTTGACCGCCAATGGCAAGCTCGATCGCAAGGCCTTGCCGTTACCGGAGCGCACGGCGCTGCTCACACGCGAATACGAGGCGCCACAAGGCGAACTGGAATGCACACTGGCGCAGATCTGGGCCGAGGTTCTGCAGGTCGAACGGATAGGGCGTCAGGATCATTTCTTTGAGTTGGGCGGCCATTCGTTGCTGGCCATGCGCATGGTCGCGCAGGTGCGTCAGCGACTGGGTGTAGAGCTTGCGCTCGGCGAGCTGTTCGCCAATGCCGAACTGGCGTCGGTGGCGCAGTCGCTGACCCTGGCCGGACGCTCTACGCAGCCGCCGATCCTGCCGGTGCCACGGGAAGGCGCATCGCCGCTGTCGTTTTCCCAGCAGCGCTTCTGGTTTCTGGCGCAGATGGAAGGTGCCAACACGGCTTACAACATTCCGATCGGCCTGCGTTTGCGCGGTGTGCTCGACGCCGATGCGCTGCAGCGTGCGCTGGCCCGGATTGTCGCCCGGCACGAAAGCCTGCGTAGCCGCTTCGCTCCCTGCAATGGCGAAGCCCAGGTGCTGATTACCCCGCCCGACAGCGGTGTGCTGCTGCGTGTCGAAGACTTGCGCCAGCACCCGCTGGCCGACGAAGCTTTGCAGGCACTGATTCAGGGGGAAGCCTCAGGCCCGTTCGACCTGCAGGACGATCCGTTGATTCGCGGGCGACTGGTCCGCCTGGCCGACGATCACCATGTGCTGCTGATCACCTTGCATCACATCATCTCCGACGGTTGGTCGATGGAGGTGCTGACCCGCGAGCTGATGGCGTTGTATCAGGCTTTCAGTCAGGGGTTGGCGGACCCTTTGCCGCCGCTGGCGTTGCAATACACCGACTATGCCGTCTGGCAGCGACGCTGGCTGAGCGGGGAGGTATTGCAGCGCCAGAGCGAATACTGGCAACGCACGCTGGCCGATGCGCCTGCCTTGCTGACGTTGCCTGCCGACCGACCGCGGCCGGCGCAACAGGATTACGCCGGCAGCAGCGTCGAAGTGTGCCTGGACGAGCGCTTGAGCGCCGGGCTCAAAGCCTTGAGCCAGCGCCATGGCGTGACGCTGTACATGACGATGCTGAGCGCGTGGGCGATGCTGCTCGGTCGTTTGGCCGGGCAATCGGACGTCGTGGTCGGCTCGCCGGTGGCCAACCGTCAGCGGGCCGAAATCGAGGGACTGATCGGGTTGTTCGTCAATACCCTGGCATTACGCATTGATACCTCCGGTGAGTTGAGCACCGAAGCGCTGCTGGCGCGGGTCAAGGCGCTGACCCTGCAGGCCCAGGCCCATCAGGACCTGCCCTTCGAGCAAGTGGTGGAAATCGCCCGACCGGCCCGCAGCCTGGCCCACAGCCCGCTGTTCCAGACCATGTTCAACTGGCGCAACAGCGACGGACCGGTGTTGGCGCTGGGGGATATGACCCTGGAAGCGGTGGCCGAGCCGAGTCACTTCGCCAAGTTCGATCTGACCCTGACCCTGGGGGAGTCGCCCAACGGGATAAGTGGCTGGATGGAGTACGCCACAGCGCTCTTCGATGAGGCGACGGCACGGCGTTATGTCGGTTACTTCAAGCGTTTGTTGCAGGCCATGGTCAACAACGACCAGGCAGTGCTGGAACACGCGCAGATAATCGAGGATCAGGAACGCACGCAGTTGCTCGACGAATTCAACGCCAGCGCGCGGAACAGTCCGCAAATGCTGACCGTGCACCGGGTCTTCGAGATGCAGGCCGCCGAGCATCCGCAAGCTGTTGCCGCGGTGCACGGGACGCAGGTGTTGAGTTACGCAGAACTGAACCGCAGCGCCAACGGCCTGGCACATCATCTCATCGCTCAAGGTGTGCAGCCTGGCGATCATGTGGCGATTCTGTTGCCACGCTCGCTGGAACTGTTGATCGCGCAGTTGGCGATCATCAAGTGTGCGGCGGCCTATGTGCCGCTGGACATCAACGCACCCGCCGAGCGTCAGGCATTCATGGTGCAGGATTGTCAGGCGGTCGCGCTGCTGACCGGCAGCGATCAGGCCATCGAGTACCCGGTACGGCGAATGGATCTGGATACCCTGGCGCTTGCCGGAAGTCCTTCGCACAACCCGGATCTGCCTCAGTCCTCGGAGGCGCTGGCGTACATCATGTACACCTCGGGCTCCACGGGCACCCCGAAGGGAGTCATGGTGCCGCATCGCGGCATTACCCGCCTTGTGATCGACTGCGGCTACGCCGATTTCAACCCGAGTGACCGGGTGGCATTCGCTTCGAACCCGGCGTTCGATGCGAGCACCATGGATATCTGGGGCGCCTTGCTCAACGGTGGCCAAGTGGCCGTGATCGATCATGCGACCTTGCTCGACCCGCAGGCATTCGGTCGGGAGCTTGACCGGTGCGGGGCGACGATCCTCTTTGTCACCACCGCGTTGTTCAATCAGTACGTGCAGTTGATTCCCGAGGCGCTCAAAGGGCTGCGTATCCTGCTGTGCGGTGGGGAGCGTGGCGATCCGGCGGCGTTTCGAAAGCTGCTCGCCGAAGCGCCGGACCTGCGCCTGGTGCATTGTTATGGCCCGACCGAAACCACGACGTACGCCACCACCTTCGAAGTGCGTGAGGTGGCGCCGGATGCGGACAGTGTTTCGATTGGCGGCCCCATCGGCAATACCCGCGTGTATGTGCTGGATAACCGGCAACAACCGGTGCCGTTCGGCGTCACCGGTGAGTTGTACATCGGTGGTCAGGGTGTTGCGCTGGGTTATCTGAATCGGCCTCAACTGAGTGCCGAGAAGTTCCTCCGGGATCCGTTCAGCGACACTCCGCAAGCCTTGATGTATCGCACGGGTGACCTGGTGCGCTGGCAGGCGCCGGGGCGACTGGAATGTATCGGCCGCAACGATGACCAGGTGAAGATTCGCGGCTTCCGGATCGAGCTCGGAGAAATCGAAAACCGCCTGTTGAGTTGTCCGGGAGTCAAGGAAGCGGTGGTCCTGGCCCGACGCGACGAACAGGAGCCAACGCGGCTGGTGGCCTATTACACCGCGCACGATTCGGAATTGCAGAGCGCTACTCTGCGCGCGCTGCTGCAAGCAAGGTTACCGGAGTACATGGTGCCGACCGCCTGGGTGGCGATGGCGAGCCTGCCGCTGAACAACAACGGCAAGGTCGATCGCAAAGCCCTGCCGGCGCCGACACACCAAGCGCTGGTCATGCGTGACTATGAAGCGCCGGCCAATCCTCTTGAGGAATCACTGGCCGAGCTATGGGCTGAAGTGTTGCAAGTCGGGCGGGTAGGGCGCCATGACAACTTCTTCGAACTGGGCGGGCATTCGCTGCTGGCGGTGCGGCTCGTCGATCTGATGCAAAAGGCCGACATGCCGGTTTCGTTGGCCGAGCTGTTCCAGCATCCCACTGTCGAGGGGACTGCCACGCTGCTGTGCCAGCGCAGTGACGCTGTGCCGCTCCATGACGGCGTGGTCGTGGTGCGTGCAAGTGACCAAGGAACGCCGTTGTTCCTGGTGCATGAGTTCAGTGGTCGTGACCTGTATTTCCCGGCGCTGGGCATGCACATCGGCGGTGAGTTCCCGATTTACGGCTTGCCGGGAATCGATTCCGGTATGACGCAACTGCGTACCATGGAATGCCTGGCAACCCGACTGGTCGAGGTGATCCGCGCCAGACAACCCCACGGCCCCTATCGGCTTGCCGGCTGGTCGTTCGGTGGCGTGCTGGCTTATGAAATCGCGGCGCAACTGCTCGGGATGGACGAGTCAGTGGCGTTCGTCGGGCTGATCGATACTTACGTGCCACGCCTGGCCGATCCGAACAAGGCGCAGTGGAACGATGCACATGTGCACAAGCGCCAATTGCTTTTGCATTGCACGGCGCATTGGGCCGGGCACGAGACACAGGGGCAGCAAGCACTGGCGCGTCTGGCCGTGTTGCAGACCGAACTTGAGCAGTGGGCGTTCGCCGATTTGTTCAACCATTGTCACGAGCAGCAGTTGCTCAGACCCGAGCTCGCGGCTGTCTCGTCGGAGGATGCCTGGCATTACCTCGACCGTGAAGTGGCCCACGGGCATGCGTTGGCGCATTACCGGATCAACCCGATCGGTCTGCCGTTGCATCTGCTGCGTGCCACGGAGCGTTCGGCGGCAATGTCGCGACTCAGCCTCACCCGCGGTTGGGCTGAAGAATTGCCCGGTGCGGAGTTGAACTGCATCGACGTACCAGGTGACCACCAGAGCATGATGAAAGCACCCCACGTTCAGGCATTGGGGCAGGCACTGACGCAGGCGCTGGAAACGGCAACTGCGCCCGCGCCAACGGCTTATCAGCCGATCCTGACCATTCAGACCGGTCACACCGGGCATGCGCCGATTTTCTGTGTGCCGGGAGCTGGCGACAGTGTCACCGGGTTCCTCCACCTGACCGAGGCACTGGGGCCGGAGTGGCCGATTCATGGGTTGCAACCCCGAGGCCTGGACGGCGCGACGGTGCCGCACAGCCGGGTCGAAAGCGCCGCCACGTTCTACCTGCGGGCACTTGAGCAGTTGTATCCGCAAGGACCGGTGCATCTGATCGGGCATTCGTTCGGTGGCTGGGTGGCTTACGCCATGGCGGCGCAGTTGCAGGCGTCGGGGCGCGAGGTGGCGTCCCTGACCTTGATCGACAGCGAATCACCGGGCGGCAACAGCGTCGTGGGCAAGCCTTACACCACAACGGCGGCGTTGTTGCGGCTGATCGAGTCGCTTCAGTTGTCCAGTGGCAAGTCTCTGGGCATCGATGCGCTGGCCTTCGCCGAAGCCGACGGCGCCACGCAAATGCGCCTGCTGCATGACGGGATGGTGCACGCGGGTGTGCTGTCCGAACGCGCGTCATTCGACGCGATGCAGGGCCCGGTGCGCACCTTCGCCACCGCGTTGCGCACGGTCTATCGGCCGGCTCTGGCCTACACCGGGCCGGTGCGTCTGGCGCTGGTAGACGACCCGACGCTGGACGCGTCAGGCAACCAGCGCGAACAGGCGGCGATGCTCGAAGGCTGGCAGCGCGAGGCCAGGGATCTGGCGGTGTGGTACGGCCCCGGCAACCACTTCACGATTCTCAAGGCGCCCAACGTCTTCAGCCTCGCGGCGTGGTGGCATGACGGGCTGACGGTGGCGGCGGGTCAAGTGTTGTCCTGAGTGAAGTTTTCATCCTGGAACCCGGCCGTTGGCCGGGCTCAACCCTGAACGGAATCGTGGTCATTTATGGAACAGTCGAAGTTGCGCAAAGTCGGTCTGGGAGTCGCGTTGACGCTGGTGGCCGGGTTGGTGTTCTACACGGTGCAGGCGCCGGCCGAGGCACCGCAATACCTGACCGCCACGGTCGAACGCGCTGACATTGAAAACGCAGTGTTGGCCACCGGTTTGCTGGAGGGCATCAAGCAGGTGGACGTCGGTGCCCAGGTTTCGGGCCAGTTGAAGTCGCTCAAGGTCAAGGTCGGCGACAAGGTCAAGAAGGGCCAGTGGCTCGCAGAAATCGATCCGCTGGTGCTGCAGAACACCCTGCGTCAGGCACAGGTCGATGAGGAGAATCTGCAAGCCCAGCGCCGGGCGACGCAGGCTCAGTTGCGCCAGACCAAGGCGATCTACGAGCGCTATCAGAATCTGCAGGAAGACGCCTCGATCTCGCGGCAGGATTTCGAAACCGCGCAATCGAACTACGAAGTGCAGCAGGCCAATCTGTTGTCGCTGGACGCGCAGATCAAGAGTGCGCATATCCAGATCGACACCGCCAAAGTCAATCTGGCCTACACACGAATCGTCGCGCCCATCGATGGCGACGTGGTGGGCATCGTGACTCAGGAAGGCCAGACCGTGATCGCCAACCAACTGGCGCCGATCCTGCTCAAACTGGCGGACCTGGACACGATGACCGTCAAGGCTCAGGTGTCGGAGGCCGACGTCATTCACATCGCGCCGGGGCAGGAGGTTTACTTCACCATTCTCGGCGAGGACAAGCGCTATTACGGCAAGCTGCGCGGCACCGAGCCTGCGCCGCAGAACTTCCTCGAAACCCCGCCCGCCGGCACGCCGAAGCAGAACACGGCGGTGTTCTACAACGCGCTGTTCGAGGTGCCCAACCCCGATCACCGTTTGCGCATTTCCATGACGGCTCAGGTGCGGGTGGTGCTCGACACCGCCAAATCGGTGCTGACGATTCCGGTGGCCGCGCTGGGCCCGCGCAACAACGACGGCAGTTTCCCGGTGCGGGTGCTGGACGCCAAGGGCCAGGCGCAGTCGCGTAATGTGCAGACCGGGATCAATAACAACGTCAAGGTGCAGGTCAACGACGGTCTGGCCGAAGGTGACCGGGTGGTGATCGGTGATCCGGTGGCGAAAGTGGCAGGGGCATGAGCATGACCGAACCTCTGCTGCAACTGACCGGCATCAGCCGCAGTTTCACTGCGGGCGACCGTGAATTTCTGGCGCTGAAAAACATCAACATGACGATCCACGCCGGGGAAATGGTGGCGATCATCGGCGCCTCGGGCTCCGGCAAGTCGACCCTGATGAACATCCTCGGCTGCCTCGATTACGCCACGGCCGGCAGCTACAGGATCAATGGCCGGGAAACCCGGGATCTGGACAATCAGGCGCTGGCCGAACTGCGCCGTGACTATTTCGGCTTCATCTTCCAGCGCTACCACTTGCTGCCGCATCTGAGCGCGATGCACAACGTCGAGATGCCAGCTATCTACGCCGGCACGCCGGAGCCACAACGGCATGCGCGGGCCCGTGAATTGTTGGCGCGCCTTGGGCTGGAAGGGCATCTGACTCATCGCCCGAGCCAGCTATCGGGCGGTCAGCAGCAGCGGGTGAGTATCGCCCGGGCGCTGATGAACGGCGGCGAAGTGATTCTCGCGGACGAGCCCACCGGCGCCCTCGATACCACCAGCGGCAAGGAGGTGATGCGGATTCTGCTGGAGCTGCACGCGGCCGGGCACACGGTGATTCTGGTGACTCACGACCCCAAGGTCGCGGCCAACGCCGAGCGCATCATCGAAGTCAGCGACGGCGAAATCCTCAGCGACCGTCGCAACGAGCGCGACACCACGGCACTGACCAATGAGGACGCGGTGCCCAAGTCCACGGCAGCGCGGCGTCTGGTGGCCAGCCTCGGGTTGTTCAAGGAAGCGTTCAACATGGCCTGGGTCGCGCTGATCTCCCATCGGATGCGCACTCTGCTGACCATGCTTGGGATCGTTATCGGCATCACCTCGGTGGTGTCGATCTCGGCCATCGGCGAAGGGGCCAAGCGCTATGTGCTCAAGGACATTCAGGCCATCGGCAGCAACACCATCGATATCTATTCCGGTACCAGTTTCGGCGACAGCCGTTCGGCGGCCATCGAAACCCTGGTGCCGGCGGATGTGGCCGCGCTCAATCAGCTGTATTACGTCGACAGCGCCACGCCGGTGGTCGGGCGCAATCTGTTGCTGCGCTATCGCAACATTGACCTCGATGCCCAGGTCAACGGCGTCAGCGATCTGTACTTTCAGGTGCGCGGGATCAAGATGGAGTCGGGCATTGCATTCAGCGAAAGCGATGCCCGGCGCCAGGCGCAGGTGGTGGTGATCGATCACAACACCCGCCATCGGTTGTTCGGTGAGGGCGTCGATCCGTTGGGGCAGGTGATCCTGATCGGCAACCTGCCGTGCACCGTGATCGGTGTCGCGGCGGAAAAGAAGAACATCTTCTCGGCGAGCAAGTCCTTGAATGTCTGGGTGCCTTATGAAACCGCAGCCGGGCGGTTGTTGGGCCAGCGTTACCTGGACAGCATCAGCGTGCGGATCAAGGACGGCCAGCCGAGCAAGGTTGTCGAAGACAACGTCAACAAACTGATGCTGCAGCGCCACGGCACCAAGGATTTCTTCACCAACAACCTCGACAGCGTGATGCAGACGGTGCAGAAAACCAGCCGCTCACTGGCCTTGTTGCTGTCGCTGATTGCGGTGATTTCGCTGGTGGTCGGCGGCATAGGGGTGATGAACATCATGCTGGTGTCGGTTACTGAGCGTACCCGTGAAATCGGCATTCGCATGGCGGTGGGGGCGCGGCAGTCGGACATCCGTCAGCAGTTTCTGGTGGAGGCGGTGATGGTCTGTTTGCTCGGCGGGGCCATCGGTATTTCGTTGAGTTACGCCATCGGTCATCTGTTCTCGTTGTTCATCAAGGAGTGGGAAATGGTGTTCTCGCTGACCTCGGTGCTCACGGCGGTGATCTGTTCGACGCTGATCGGCATCGTGTTCGGCTTCGTGCCGGCACGCAATGCGTCGCGGCTCGACCCGATCGAGGCGTTGGCGCGCGACTGAAAGGTGGATATGAAAAAACCGCCGTCCCTGGCAGGGCGGCGGTTTTTTACAGGCGCGAGAACGATCAGGCCGCGTTGGACGGATCGCAGGCGGCCGGGCAGTCTTCAGGTGAATACATCCAGCGCATCAGCGAATGGCGGCCGCTGATTCCCAGTTTGATGGCGGCACGCTTGAGGTAGCTCTCGACGGTGTTGACCTTCAACTGCAACTGCTCGGCCAGTTCGGGCGCGGTGCGCCCGGCAAGCAGGCCGACGCACACTTCCATCTCACGGTTTGACAGGCTCAGGCCCAGTTGCTGCACGCGCTCGCAAAAACGCAATCGCAGGGTTTCCAGGCCTTGGAGCGATGCTTCGGTCGCTGCGGCTTGCGCCTCGGGATCCGCATTCGCCGGTTGCAGCGCGTGGATGTGCTTTTCCACCATTGGCAGCAACACCGGGGAGATGTCCTGCAACAGGCTGCGCTCCCGGGCGGAAAACCGCTTCGACGGCCCGCAGCGGTACACGGAGATCACATAACGGTAACCGTCCTTGCGACGGGTCAGGTGCAACTGCGAAGCATCGGTGACGGTGGAGGGTTCGGGGGCGGGCACGTCGCTGCTGCCGGGATCGGTGCTCAGTTCGGAATACACCGTCTCGGCCGTCAGCGTCGCCTCTTTGGGGCATTCAGGATCGGTGCGCGGTTGCGCACGTCCGACCGGCTCCACGCGCATCTGCCGGATATGTGTGGCATCCACGGCCAGTTGGGTGAGGATCAGGTCATGCAGCATCCGCGGAAAATGCCGGCTGCCGGTGCTGGCGATGACCTTGCCGATGTGAGGGAACAGATGTGAGTTCATGTGTTTCATCCATGAGTAGCAATGGGGGAATTGCGCTTTCCCGACTCTCCGGCTGATGTCCTTGGCCGGCGACCAAAAATCGGGAAATTTGGATCCTATCCTAGTACAACGTTTGAGCGACCGTTTAATGAAGGGGTTATTAGCTCATAACCAGGCTGAGTGGCGTGGCGCGAAGGGTGCTGCCCGTGTCGCGGTAATAAGTTCGTAGGTCTTCGAAGTGATTAATGAAATGTCCTACAGAGGCTTTCAGAGAAGTCCTACTTATGACAGCTATTAACGCGCATAAAAAAGCCCGTTTCAGCCGAAACTGAAACGGGCTTCTTCCCGCATCAACGACCGGTTACTTCAGATCGTTGAAATGGTCTCGCAGGAATTCGTAAAAGCGGAACGCTTGAAACGATCTCCATACGAGGCTCAGCGTACGCAGCAACAGCTTCATACGTTTTGGCCTCCAGGTCGGGGGCCAAACCTCCGGCGCACTTACCGGATCATGTGTGCCTTCGGACAGGCAGGTCAGTGCTGTCCGTGAGGCGGCCGGTTGTGATCCCTCCGAGCCATCATTCCGGCACGGGTGCAAAACCGTGTCGAAGGGCATGAAACCGTTATGGTTCCAGCCAAACCTCACGTATGCACTGTCGAGTGAGCGTCCGCATACTAACCTGTCTTATGACGGGATTTTGAGGATCCTGGATAAAGACCTGACAAGTTTTGTAATTCGTTATTTCTGTCAGCATGATCAGGCCTTTTGAATGCCCGTCAGGACCGCCCTTGGCTTCACATAACGACATTCAATACACGTGCAAAATAACGTTGCAACGAAAGCCAAAGATAAATAGTATTCCGCTACGTCAGTGCTGTCCGTGAGATGCATCAAGCCCAGCCGCAAACTGAGGCTTACCGAAAAACCGCCCCGCAAAGGCGGTTTTTTTTCGCCCATCGTTTGGCCCTCGCCAGCGATCCTACGCCTCGGTCAGCGAAGGCAACGCGGCATCCACCAACTCGATCCAGTGCCGGACCGGCGTGCGCCCCGCACCGTCGAGGTGCGCCTGACAGCCGATATTGGCGGTGACGATGACGTCCGGATGGCCGCTTTCCAGGGCATTGAGTTTTTGCTCGCGCAACTGCCGGGCCAGTGTTGGCTGAGTCAGTGAGTAGGTGCCCGCCGAGCCACAGCACAGATGTGCGTCCGGCACAGTCGTGAGGTTGAAGCCCAGTCGAGTCAGCACCGACTCCACCGCACCGCCCAGTTTCTGCGCGTGTTGCAAAGTACAGGGACAGTGAAAGGCCAGGCGCTGATCGGCGTGGATGCCGAGGGATTCGAGCGGTTCGTCTCTTAGCACTTCCACCAGATCCCGGGCCAGCGTGCTGACACGTCTTGCCTTCTCGGCGTAGACCGGATCGGCACCGAGCAAATGCCCGTAGTCCTTGATGAACGCACCGCAACCGCTGGCGGTCTGCACGATCGCCTCTGCACCCCGCTCGATGGCCGGCCACCACGCATCAATATTGTGACGGGCGCGGTCAAGGCCGGTGGCCTGGGCGTCGAGGTGATAATCCACCGCGCCGCAACAGCCAGCCTCGCGGACCGGGATCACGCTGATGCCCAGACGATCCAGCACCCGTGCCGCTGCTGCATTGGTATTGGGTGACAAACCCGGCTGCACGCAACCCTCCAACATCAGCACTTGCCTTGCATGGCGGATGACGGGACGTGATGCAGGCATCACCGCGTTGCGTGGCAGTTTGTCTTGCAAGGCATCGGGCAGTAACGCCCGGAACATCTGACCGCCATTGACCAACCCTTTGAACAGCCGTGGATTGGGCACGACGCTTCGAAGCCCTTCGCGCAACAGGCGTTGCCCGAGCGGCCGCGGGACGGCAGCGTCGACCACTGCTCGGCCAATGTCGAGCAGGTTGTGATAGTCCACGCCGGAAGGGCAGGTGGTTTCACAGTTACGGCATGACAGGCAGCGATCCAGGTGTTGCTGGGTTTTCGCCGTGACTTCGCTGCCTTCGAGTACTTGCTTGATCAAATAGATGCGTCCGCGCGGGCCGTCCAGTTCATCGCCGAGCAATTGATAAGTCGGGCAGGTCGCGTTGCAGAATCCGCAATGAACGCAGGTGCGCAGAATGCGTTCGGCCTCTTCGGCGCGGGGCAATTGTCGGGCTTGCGGGCTGAGGGTGGTCTGCATGGCTCAAAGCTCCGCGTACTGACGCCCGGGATTGAAAATGCCCCGGGGGTCGAGTTGTCGTTTGAGTTGGCGGTGATAGTGCAGCAGGGCGGGCGTCAGAGGATGGAACGGTTCATCGATCAGGCCGTGGCTGTAGCAGGTCGCATGTCCGCCGACTTCGCCGACCACTTTGCGAATGGTCGCCGCTTCGGCTGTCGATTTGAGCCAGCGTTGCGCGCCACCCCAGTCAAGCCACTGCTCGCCGGGCAGGTTCAGCGGCGGCGTGTTGAGCGGCACGGACAGGCGCCAGAGCGGTTGGTCTTCATCGAAGAAGCCCAGGCGTTGCTCGTTGAGGCCGGCCCAGAAGGAACTGTCGATCAACTCGCCGCCGAGGCGATCATGGGCGGCCGCCACTGAACCTTCACCACCCTCCAGACGCAAGCGCAATTGCCGGCCATCGTGACACGCGGCGCTGATCGGCAACGGCTGCTGGCCCCATTCGGCCAGACGCTGCAAAGCTTGTTCACCGGTCATTTCCAGGCTGAGGCTCAGGCACGCACGCGGTTTGGGCAGCACCTTGAGCGATACTTCAGTGATGATGCCCAGCGAGCCGTAACTGCCGGTCATCAGGCGCGACAGGTCGTAGCCGGCGACGTTTTTCATGACTTCGCCGCCGAAGCGCAGATGCTTGCCACGTCCCGTGATGATCCGCGTGCCCAGCACAAAATCGCGCACCGATCCCGACCAGGGGCGACGCGGCCCGGACAGGCCCGTGGCGATCATGCCGCCGACCGTGGCGTCGTCGGCGAATGCGGGTGGTTCGCACGCCAACATCTGTTGCGAAGCGTCCAGCACGGTCAGCAATTCTGTTAGCGGAGTGCCGCAGCGTGCGGTGATCACCAGTTCGGTCGGGTCGTAGCTGACGATGCCGCGATGGGCGCGGGTGTCGAGAATCTCGCCACCGATGATGCGTCCGAGAAACGCCTTGCTGTTCGCCCCCTGGATACGCAGCGGCGTAGCAGTTTCCAGTGCACGGTTGACCTGTTCGAGCAGCGCGGCACTGTCATCGAAATCCTTCGATTCACCCATCAGAACCGCTCCAGCTCGGGGAAGGGCAATTGCCCGTGGTGTACGTGCAGGGCGCCGAATTCGGCGCAGCGATGCAGGGTCGGAATGTTTTTGCCGGGATTGAGCAGGCCGCCGGGGTCGAAGGCTGCTTTTACGGCGTGGAACAGGGTCAGCTCATCACGGTTGAACTGCGCGCACATCTGGTTGATTTTTTCCCGGCCCACGCCGTGTTCACCGGTGATGCTGCCGCCAACCTTCACGCACAATTCGAGGATCTTGCCGCCCAGCGCTTCGGCACGTTCCAGTTCACCGGGCTGATTGGCGTCGAACAGAATCAGTGGATGCATGTTGCCGTCGCCGGCATGGAAGACATTGGCAACCCGCAAGCCATATTCGGCTGAAAGCTGCGCAATCGCGTGCAGTACGCCAGGCAACTCGCGGCGCGGGATGGTGCCGTCCATGCAGTAATAGTCCGGCGACAACCGGCCCACGGCAGGGAAGGCATTCTTGCGTCCGGCCCAGAATCGCACGCGCTCGGCCTCGTCCCGGGCTTGGCGCAACTCGGTGGCGCCGGCGTGTTCGAGCACTTGCCGGACCCGCGCGCAATCATCATGGACATCGGCTTCAACGCCATCGAGTTCGCAAAGCAGAATGGCTTCGGCATCCACCGGATAACCGGCATGGATGAAGTCTTCGGCCGCGCGGATCGCCAGGTTGTCCATCATCTCCAGGCCTCCGGGGATGATGCCGGCGGCGATGATGTCGGCCACTGCGCGGCCGGCCTTTTCCACGGAGTCGAACGCCGCCAGCAGCACTTTGGCAGTCTGCGGTTTGGGCAAGAGTTTGACCGTGACTTCGGTGATGACTCCGAGCAGGCCTTCGGAGCCGGTGAACAGTGCCAACAGGTCGAAACCGGGGGAATCCAGCGCGTCCGAGCCCAGCGTCAGATGTTCGCCATCGACTGTAAGAATCTCGACCTTGAGTAGATTGTGCACGGTCAGACCGTACTTGAGGCAATGCACGCCGCCAGCGTTTTCCGCCACGTTGCCGCCGATGGAGCAGGCGATTTGCGAAGACGGATCGGGCGCGTAATACAGCCCGAACGGCGCAGCGGCCTGGGAAATCGCCAGGTTGCGCACGCCGGGTTGAACCCGCGCGGTGCGGGCTTCGGGGTCGATCTGCAGGATATTGTTGAAGCGCGCCATCACCAGCAACACGCCTTTTTCCAGAGGCAGGGCACCGCCAGACAAACCGGTCCCGGCGCCCCGGGCTACCACCGGCACCCGTCGTTCGTGGCAGATGCGCAACACACCCTGAACTTCATCGATGTGCCGTGGCAGTACCACCAGCAAGGGCGTGGTGCGATAGGCGGAGAGGCCATCGCATTCATACGGCTTGAGTTCTTCAAGCTGATGCAGGACTTCAAGATCCGGCCACTGGCGCTGCAGGGCTTGCAACAGTGCAGCTTTGTCGACGTCGGGCAGAACGCCGTCGACCTGTTCGTCGTAAAGAATGTTCATGATCGGTGGACGACCCTCCGTTGTCGTTATTCGAGGCCGGTGCCGTTTTCCATCATTGGGCCGCTGACACCGAGAAGTAAAGCGTAGCGGCTGGAGGTCCGTTGTCCCGCGTGCTCCTGTAATATGCGGCCACCTCACCCCAACGAGCATGAAAAATGGATTCTCACTCGATTCTGGCCTTTACCCTGGTTGCCGCGATTGCCATCGCAAGCCCGGGGCCTGCGACCCTGATGGCGATCAACAACAGCCTGGCCCACGGTCAGCGTAGCGCGATCTGGTCATCTCTCGGCAATGCCTGCGGGCTGTTCTGTCTGTCGGCTGCGGCGATGCTCGGCCTGGGGGCGCTGCTGGCCAGTTCCGAAATGCTGTTCAACGCGGTGAAAGTCATCGGTGCCGGTTATCTGTTCTACCTCGGGATCCGGCAGTTGTTCAAAAAAGGTTCGATGCTCCCCGAGAGCGTTGAAGATGAGTCGAAAAAGGTCCGGCCCACTCGCAGCAAACTGTACAAGTCAGCGTTCCTGACGGCCGTGACCAATCCCAAGGCGACAATGTTCTTCACTGCACTGTTTCCGCAGTTCATCGATCAGGGCGCGACATTGCTGCCGCAGTTTCTGATCCTCACCTCGATTTTCATGGCGTTGTCGGTGACGTCGCTGACGCTCTACGCGGCGCTTGCCTCCCGCGCCAAGGGCGTGCTGACCCGGCCTGCACTGTCCCGATGGGTCAGTCGCGTAGTGGGGACTACGTTTATTGGTTTCGGGGCTGCGATTCTGACGATGCGTCGGCAGGCTGCGTAAGTAACAGATGTCCGACTGAATCAGTCATTTATTTCAAGGAAGTATTGCGTGGCACTCAGGGTTTTAGTGGTCGGCGGTTATGGAAATTTCGGCAGCATTGTCAGCCGGCATTTGATTGAGATGCCGGACATCGAGCTGGTGATCTCCGGCCGCGACCCGCAGAAATTGGTGCGCAAAGTCGACGAGCTGAAAACCCGGTCGGGCGTCGTTTGCGAAAGTTGGTGCGGCGATGCGATGGGGGACGGGTTTGAGGCGGCTCTGAAATCGATGAACATTCAGCTGGTCATCCACACCGGCGGCCCGTTTCAAGGGCAATCCTATGCGGTCGCCGAGCGCTGCATCGACGCGGGTGTGTATTATTGCGACCTGTCCGACTGCCGAACTTTCGTCAACGGCATCGGAACCCTCGATGCCCGCGCGAAACAGGCCGCCGTGGCGATTCTCAGCGGTTGCAGTTCGGTGCCGACACTCTCATCGGCCCTTATCGATGAACAGCGGCATCGCTTCTCCCGCATCGATTCGATCGAGCATGGTATTTCCTCGTCGGCGAAAATGCCGGGCCTGTCGACGGTTGAAGGTGTTCTGGCCTACGCCGGCAAGCCGATCAGGCAACTCAGGAATGGCCAGGTTCATGAGGTGGCAGGCTGGCTGGACCTGACGTTGCGCAAAATGCCTCACTTGGGCGTTCGGGTGCTGGCGAATGTCGACGTGCCGGACATGGATATCTTCGCCAAACGCTATGGTGCACAAACCTTGAGTTTCAAGGCGGGTGCGGGCCTGAAGCTGGGTGGTCTGGCCAACGGTCTGTTCGCGCTGGCCCGCAGGTTCGGTGCGTTTCGTGATCATGTTCCCTGGGCGGCGCGGCTTCACCGTTGGGGTACCTGGTTCGAGCGATTCGGTGATGGCAAAAGCGCGATGTATATCGACGTGACAGGACTCGGTCTCGACCAAAAACCGTTGGCCATGACGGTGCAGCTCACCGCTCGGAATGACAAGGGGCCGGAAATCCCCAGCTGCGCAGCGGTTGCCCTGGCTGCGAAAATCGCCCGGGGATACCAGCCCGAGGCTGGCGCGCGTTCCTGCGTGGGCGAGATTACCGTCGCGGAATACATGGCGGCCATCAACGATCCGCAGAATCTGAGCCTGTCGATGCATTTCTCTGACGGGCAGAACTGACCGTGCTCTATCTGTGCCTCAAATACATTCACATCATCGCCGCGGTTTTTCTGTTCGGATTCGGCATGGGGTCGTACCTCTACCTGATCGCCGCGAGCCGTACAGCCAACCCTCTGGTGATCACGCACGTGGCGAGAATGGTCGTACGGTTCGACGCCTGGATCACCACGCCGGCGGGCTTCATCCAGATAGCGACGGGATACGGGTTGACCAAGCTTGCCGGACTGCCCCTGACCACGGAGTGGGTACTGACGTCCTTGATCATTTTCCTGTGCGTCGGCTCGCTCTGGTTGCCGGTTTTGGTGCTTCAGAAGCGTTTGTACGTGATGGCTTCAAGCGCAGTCGAGACTGGGGCAGGGCTCGCTGATGACTACCGCTGCGTGTATCGAAAGTGGTTCTGGATGGGCGTTGCCGGTTTTCTGGGGATGTTCGTGATCGTGCTGCTGATGGTGACGAAGATGACGCCGAGGCAGTGGGTCAACCTGTTGGTGTAGCGAACGCGACGCCCGATGCTCAGCCGCACCGGGCGTCGCGTCGTATCAGGCGAAGCTCAATCCAGATCGCTTGCTTGATGTCGCTCTGGAACCTGGCTCGCTTCATCGCCCCATGTCCGGTTGACGCGCTGGCCACGAATCACCGCAGGCCGTTCGGCAATCTCTTGCGCCCAGCGTTGCACGTGGGTGTATTCGTGAGCGGAAAGAAACTCGGCGGCGGAGTACACGTTGTTGCGCACCAGTTGTCCGTACCATGGCCAGACCGCGATGTCGGCGATGGTGTAGTCGTTGCCGGCAAGGTAGGGGCTTTCACTCAGGCGGCGATCGAGCACATCAAGCTGCCGCTTGGTTTCCATGGTGAACCGGTTGATCGGGTATTCGAGCTTGTCCGGCGCATACGCATAGAAATGCCCGAAGCCACCGCCCAGATACGGCGCCGAGCCCATCTGCCAGAACAGCCAGTTCAGGGTTTCGGTGCGTCCCGCCAGGTCGGTGGGCAGGAAGGCGCCAAATTTTTCCGCCAGATAGAGCAGGATCGAGCCGGATTCGAAGACGCGAATGGCCGGTTCTACACTGCGATCCAGCAGCGCCGGAATTTTCGAATTGGGGTTGATCTCGACAAAGCCGCTGGAGAACTGGTCGCCCTCGTTGATGCGGATCAGCCAGGCGTCGTACTCGGCGCCGGTGTGTCCGAGCGCCAGCAGCTCCTCAAGCAGGATGGTCACTTTCACGCCGTTGGGCGTGGCCAGTGAGTACAGCTGCAACGGATGTTTGCCGATCGGCAGTGTCTTTTCGTGTGTAGGCCCGGCAATCGGGCGATTGATGCTGGCGAACTGGCCGCCGGACGGAGCGATGTGTTTCCAGACCTTGGGTGGAGCGTAGGGCGCCTTGCTCATGAAACGGACCTCATCGGTTGCATGCCGGAATGGTGTGAGCCGGACGGGGAGCGTGCCGGGCTCTTGTCGAACAGGACACCATAGAAGGGCGTTTGAATGCCACTGGTTGTTCGCTGAAATGGTTTGGGTAAAAGACAAGCCCGGCAGGTGCCGGGCTTCTGTCACTCAAGGTGTCTCATGTGGCCGCTTCTTCTATATAGAAGAATGTTGTTTGTCGGTAACAGAGCTATGGCGCGAATCTGTGCGCAATTGTGCCGGACTCACGCCGAGGCGCTGTTTGAAGGCTGTGGTCATATGCGCCTGCGAGTTGAAGCCGCAGGCGAGGGCGATCTGCGAAAGACTGTCCGTTGCATCGCGCATTGACGCTCGGGCTTTGGCCAGTCGTCTGTCGATCAGGTAACTGTGGGGGCTTTTGCCGGTTGCCTGCTTGAAGGCACGCATGAAGTAACCCTCGGACAACTCCAACAATTGCGCCATCGCCGGGACGGCGAGCGGACTGCCGAGACTGGCGTCGATGAATTCATCCAGCAGGCGCATGCGGCTGCTGGTGATCGAGCCTGGAGGCGACACCGCTTCATGACCTTCGACCCGTTCCGCCAGACCGAGCGCCCAGCTTTCCCAGTCATCATCCAGAGAGGCTTGCAGCAGCGCACTGCGCATTCGCGATGCGAGGTGAATGGCCTGTGGGTCGATGCGATTGTTGAACGCCCGGTCACCCGCCAGTGCTGTGCCGTCGGTGCGTATCACTCGCAGGTACTCGCCGCCCATGGGCGACTCGGACAGCACGTCACATCCAACCGGAACAAACGCCAGGCCATTGGGCATCGCATCGAAGGGGCGTATCCGGTCAGTACCAATGGCGTGCACGCCGTGCTGGCTGTCGAAGGCAAAGCCGATCGCTGACTGG
>NZ_CM148568.1:2835000-4732500 GCF_056113135.1 Pseudomonas sp. HD57-3
GCTCAAACCATACACCGAAGCTACGGGTATCACGTAAGTGATGCGGTAGAGGAGCGTTCTGTAAGCCTGTGAAGGTGAGTTGAGAAGCTTGCTGGAGGTATCAGAAGTGCGAATGCTGACATGAGTAACGACAATGGGTGTGAAAAACACCCACGCCGAAAGACCAAGGTTTCCTGCGCAACGTTAATCGACGCAGGGTTAGTCGGTCCCTAAGGCGAGGCTGAAAAGCGTAGTCGATGGAAAACAGGTTAATATTCCTGTACTTCTGGTTATTGCGATGGAGGGACGGAGAAGGCTAGGCCAGCTTGGCGTTGGTTGTCCAAGTTTAAGGTGGTAGGCTGAGATCTTAGGTAAATCCGGGATCTTAAGGCCGAGAGCTGATGACGAGTTGCCTTTAGGCGACGAAGTGGTTGATGCCATGCTTCCAAGAAAAGCTTCTAAGCTTCAGATAACCAGGAACCGTACCCCAAACCGACACAGGTGGTTGGGTAGAGAATACCAAGGCGCTTGAGAGAACTCGGGTGAAGGAACTAGGCAAAATGGCACCGTAACTTCGGGAGAAGGTGCGCCGGTGAGGGTGAAGCACTTGCTGCGTAAGCCCACGCCGGTCGAAGATACCAGGCCGCTGCGACTGTTTATTAAAAACACAGCACTCTGCAAACACGAAAGTGGACGTATAGGGTGTGACGCCTGCCCGGTGCCGGAAGGTTAATTGATGGGGTTAGCTAACGCGAAGCTCTTGATCGAAGCCCCGGTAAACGGCGGCCGTAACTATAACGGTCCTAAGGTAGCGAAATTCCTTGTCGGGTAAGTTCCGACCTGCACGAATGGCGTAACGATGGCGGCGCTGTCTCCACCCGAGACTCAGTGAAATTGAAATCGCTGTGAAGATGCAGTGTATCCGCGGCTAGACGGAAAGACCCCGTGAACCTTTACTATAGCTTTGCACTGGACTTTGAATTTGCTTGTGTAGGATAGGTGGGAGGCTTTGAAGCGTGGACGCCAGTTCGCGTGGAGCCATCCTTGAAATACCACCCTGGCAACTTTGAGGTTCTAACTCAGGTCCGTTATCCGGATCGAGGACAGTGTATGGTGGGTAGTTTGACTGGGGCGGTCTCCTCCTAAAGAGTAACGGAGGAGTACGAAGGTGCGCTCAGACCGGTCGGAAATCGGTCGTAGAGTATAAAGGCAAAAGCGCGCTTGACTGCGAGACAGACACGTCGAGCAGGTACGAAAGTAGGTCTTAGTGATCCGGTGGTTCTGTATGGAAGGGCCATCGCTCAACGGATAAAAGGTACTCCGGGGATAACAGGCTGATACCGCCCAAGAGTTCATATCGACGGCGGTGTTTGGCACCTCGATGTCGGCTCATCACATCCTGGGGCTGAAGCCGGTCCCAAGGGTATGGCTGTTCGCCATTTAAAGTGGTACGCGAGCTGGGTTTAGAACGTCGTGAGACAGTTCGGTCCCTATCTGCCGTGGACGTTTGAGATTTGAGAGGGGCTGCTCCTAGTACGAGAGGACCGGAGTGGACGAACCTCTGGTGTTCCGGTTGTCACGCCAGTGGCATTGCCGGGTAGCTATGTTCGGGAAAGATAACCGCTGAAAGCATCTAAGCGGGAAACTTGCCTCAAGATGAGATCTCACTGGAACCTTGAGTTCCCTGAAGGGCCGTCGAAGACTACGACGTTGATAGGTTGGGTGTGTAAGCGCTGTGAGGCGTTGAGCTAACCAATACTAATTGCCCGTGAGGCTTGACCATATAACACCCAAGCAATCTGTAGACTCGAAAGAGACCAGATTGCGGTGTGTGAAGACGAAAATGAACCGAAAGTTCGACGCTCACAAAACACCGAAAGCTGTCACATACCCAATTTGCTGAAGCGAGGCCATCCGGTCACGACTCAGTACCCGAATTTCTTGACGACCATAGAGCGTTGGAACCACCTGATCCCATCCCGAACTCAGAAGTGAAACGATGCATCGCCGATGGTAGTGTGGGGTTTCCCCATGTGAGAGTAGGTCATCGTCAAGATTAAATTCCGAAACCCCAATTGCGAAAGCAGTTGGGGTTTTGTTTTGCCCGCAGGAAAGTTTTTGCTCGCGTCAGAGAGCCCGTTGATGTTTACCATGAGCCTCCGTTCGGCAGGAGGCAGGCCATGCAACTCAAGTTCAGTCACGTCGATGTACTCGTCAACAACCTCGAAGAGGCCTGTGCGTATTACGCGAAGATTTTAAAGGCGAGAATCTCCAGGACGCTGGTGTGGGAGCGGGGCGGCCTGCATGTGCGTTATGCGATTGCGTTGATCGGGCAGGAGCGTTTCATGCTGGTTCAGCCATTGGCCGGGAATCTGCGGGAGCTTCTGAATAGCGCGGGCGAGGGCATGATCTACCGTCACTGCTATTCGACTCCCGATATCGAAAAAGCCTACGACGAGCTGGTCTCTGAAGGCGTACAGCCCGAAGATGAAAACGGTAAACCGCTGGCCCGCGAATACCTGCAATCGCAGGCAGGGGCGCGCATCATCTGGCTGCCCAAACGCTTTGGCCACTTCTCGATCGAAATCCTCGAAGAAAAAACGCTGGAGGCGTTTATCGAGGAGGCGTTTGCCTGACGTTTTTCCTCTTGTGATACGCCTCGACTACCCCGTATAAGAGCGACTTTCATTTCCGATATCAGAGTAGGGTGCACGCATGAGCAATGCCTGGAACGAGGGATATTTCACGGACGAAGGTTACACCTACGGGTACAGCCGGGAAATCAATCCGGTTTTCCAGCGTTATTGTCTGCTGTTGCGCGGTTTCGCCACGCTGGAGAGTACCGACGGTTACCACTGTGAGCTGGGCTTCGGTCAGGGCGTTTCGATCAACATCCATGCCGCGGGCAATCCGGGCTCCTATGTCGGTACCGACTTTCACCCGGGCCAGGCGTCCCATGCCATCGCTCTGGCCAGAGACTGGGGCAGCGATGCGCGACTGTATGACGACAGCTTCGAGCAGTTGCTGGCCCGCCATGACTTACCTCAGTTCGATAGCATCAGCCTGCATGGCATCTGGACCTGGGTCAGCCGCGACAACCATAAGCTGATCGTGGAATTCGTCCGTCGTCATCTCAAGCCTGGTGGTCTGCTCTACGTCAGCTACAACTGCTTCCCGGGCTGGTCGCCTCAAGCACCCCTGCGCCAACTGTTCAGCCTGCACGACCGTTTCGCCAGTCAGGCTTCTGCGCGTCCTGATCAACGTATCGACGCTGCGCTGCAATTTTCCGAAGCGCTCTTGGCGGCCAACCCCAAATATGCCAACTCCGCACCGGGTCTGGACGCCAAGCTCCAGAGCATCAAGGGTCAGGACCGCCAGTACGTCGCCCATGAGTATTTCAACCGCGACTGGAACTGCATGTATTTCACCGACGTGGTTGATGCCCTGGCACCCGCCAAGCTCGATTACGCCACGACAGCCGTGCCGGTGGACTCCGTCGACCCGCTCAACCTGAGCGCCGAAGGCATGGACTTTCTGGAAGGTATCGAGCATCCCGTCATGCGCGAGCAGGCGCGTGACTACTTTGTGAACCAGAGTTTCCGTCGGGACCTCTATGTGCGTGGCGCCAACAGGCTGTCCGCCTCCGAGCACCGCGAGCGCATGCTCAGCACGCGCTTCGTTCTGTTGCAGGCGGCTGAAAGCGTGCCGGCCAATGTCACCGGTCCGGCAGGCGCAGCCACGTTGCAGGCAGAGATCTATGGCCCGGTGCTTGCGGCACTGGCGGATGACGCCTATGCGCCGAAGACCTTGCGGCACTTGCTGGATCTCGTGCCCTCGTTGACGTACGGCGACGTGGAGCAGGCCCTAAACGTGTTGATCGGCATGGGGGTCGTGGCGCCCTGTCAGAGCGAAGCGAATGAAAAGCTGGTGCAGGCCCGCTGCAATACCCTCAACCTGCAGCTGTGCAAGCGTTCGTTGTATGGCAACAAGATTCAGACCCTGGCGAGCCCGGTGACCGGTGGTGGCGTGACGGTCAGTCGCTTCCAGCAGTTGTTCCTGATATCTATCAAGCAAGGTAAAAAACACCCGGCTGAATGGGCGCAACTGGCATGGGGCATCATCGGCGGCCAGGGCGAAGGTCTCCTCAAGGACGGCAGGGCCCTGACCACCGCGGAAGAAAACCTTGCCGAACTGACCGTGCAGGCCCAAGCGTTTGCCGAGAGTACGCTGGTGATTCTCAAGGCTTTGAAAATCGTCTAGTCGAGACGAGGGACGGCAGGACGTTCTCGCGTTGCCTGCCGTCGTCCGGGGCATTTCGGATTCATGCGCAAAACCAGAATGACAGCACCGCGGCTGACGTGCTGACAAGGACGCGCGGTCGATGTAATGCCCCGGTCAAATAACAGCGTCAACGGAAACCGGACTTTGCATAAGGTACTGATGTGAAGCGTGATACTCACCTTGTAGTGCCCTTGCTGTTGGTTATCGGCTGCTCACTGGCATCGCTCACGATCTGGAAGGTGCTGGGTTCTCGAGATTGAGCACTTGACGAGGTGAACGTCCATGGGTTGAACCTGACGCAGGCACTTGCGACGTATTCCGAAGGCATTGTCCGGCAGAGCTCGCTACTTCTGCTCGGACTCGTCGGGCGCCTGGAAACCGAGGGCAGTGGTCCGGCGCAGATCGAACGGCTCAATACTTCGATCAACAGGCAGCGACCGCTGATGCCGCAGCTGAGTGGCATCACTCTCTACGACAACAAAGGTCATTGGTTGATGTCATCCAACCGGCCGATTCCTGTCGGTGCCAACAGCAGCGACCGTGCCTATTTCACTCACACCGCGATGATCCATCCCGCGAGCCCTTCATCGGCCCGCCCATCCGTAGTCGCTCGAATCAGAAATGGGTGATCACCATCAGCCGGCGTTTCAATGACGCTCGCGGTGAGTTTGCCGGTGTGGTGGCGGTCACCTTGAGAGTGGAAAACTTTCTGCGTCTGTTCGGCCCGCTCGATGTAGGACAGGAGAGCGCCATCGGCTTGTCCTACACCGACGGCCCGCTGCCGGTCCGTTATGCTTTCAGCGAATAGGACATGGGACGCAACTTCTCCAAATCGCCGATCTATGCGAAGTACCTGGTGGATCAATCGGTTTGCACTGCGTCAAAGATGCGCTGACAGGCCTGGCCAATCGGCGATGTTTCGATCAGACCCTGACGATGGAAGCGCGCCGGGCGAAGCGTGACGCAGCAACGAAAGCTACTCTGCGTACACCGGGTAATTCACATAGCCTTCGGCATCACCGCCATACACCGTAGCCGGGTTCAGAGAATTCAGCGGCCAGTCATTGGCGATGCGCGCGGGCAGGTCCGGATTGGCCATGAACGGACGACCGAAAGCCACGAGATCCGCCAGTCCTGATTCCAGCAACCGTGCACCGCTTTCGGCGTTGTAGCGACCCGCGTAAATGATCGCGCCGGCGAAGGTGTCGCGTACCGCTCGACGGAAGGTTTGCGGCATCACTGGCGCGTCGTCCCAGTCGGCTTCGGCGATGGACAGGTAAGCAATGCCGACGTCTTGCAGCACCTTGATCGCTTCGATGTAAGTGGTGTGCGGATCTTCCTCGACCATGCCCAGGTAAGTCCGCGCTTCATCGGTGGTGGTGAACAGGGGGGCGAAGCGCACACCGATTTTTTCCTTGCCGATGCACTCGGCGACCCCGGCGACTACATCGCGCAGAAAACGCAGGCGATTGTGCAACGAACCGCCGTACTGATCGGTGCGCAGGTTGCTGTGGGCGGAGATGAACTGGTTTACCAGATAACCATTGGCGCAGTGCAGTTCGATACCGTCGAAACCGGCGTCCATGGCATTGCGCGCCGCCTGGATGTACAGCTGAACCAGTTCCTGGACTTCCTCGGTGGTCAGCGCTCGAGGCGCGGACGGGGGAGCCAGAGCGCCCACTCCGGGTGCGGTTTCGATGAACACACTGACCCGGTCGGTGGCGATGGCGGAGGCCGAGACCGGTGCGTCGCCATTGGGTTGCAGGGCAGTATGGGATACGCGACCGACATGCCATAGCTGCGCGAAAATCACGCCGTCACTGGCGTGGACAGCCTCGGTGACCTTGCGCCACCCGGCGATTTGCTCAGGTGTATGAATGCCCGGGGTCCAGGCGTATCCCTGCCCACGAGGCTCGATCTGGGTGCCCTCAGTCACCAGCAAACCGGCACCGGCACGTTGCTGGTAATACTCGGCCATCAATTCATTGGCGACATTGCCCGGTTGGGTGCTGCGCTGGCGGGTGAGGGGCGGCAGGACGATGCGGTTTTTCAGAATGTGGCGGCCCAGGGTGACGGGTGTAAAGAAACTTCTGTGGTTCATGGAAATACCTTGATCATGGCCTTATTAGACCAGTCGACTATTAAAGTGGCGAAAAAAGAACACCGTGCAACGCACACACGGTGTCCGGATCAGTTGTTCGAGGATGTAGCGGAAAGCTTCAGCCCAGCAGCTTCAGCAGTTTTTCGGCGACAGCCGCCGAGCTGGCAGGATTCTGGCCGGTGACCAGTTTTCCATCCGTCACGACATGAACTTGCCAATCCGCAACTTTGGAATAGCGACCGCCAAGACGCTGAAACTCGTCTTCGATCAGAAAAGGTACGACATCCGTCAAACCGACGGCCGCCTCTTCGGAATTGGTGAAACCGGTCACTTCGCGATGCTGGATCAGCGGTTTACCGTCCGTATCGACCACATGACGCAGTACCCCCGGTGCGTGGCAGACAAAACCATGGGGCTTGTCGCTGCGCGCGAAGGCTTCGATCAGGGCAATGGAATGCTTGTCTTCGGCCAGGTCCCAGAGCGGGCCATGGCCACCTGGATAAAACACCGCATCGAAATCTTCGGCGCGGACGTCGGCCAGGCGGCCGGTGCTCGCGAGTGCCTGCTGGGCCGCAGGGTCCTGGCGGAAGCGATCGGTTTCAGTCGTCTGAGCGTCGGGCTCGTCGCTCTTCGGATCCAGCGGCGGCTGGCCGCCAGCGGGCGAAACCAGTGTGACATCGGCATCGGCGTCCTTGAAGGCGTAGTAGGGGGCGGCGAACTCTTCGAGCCAGAAGCCGGTTTTCTTGCCGGTGTTGCCGAGTTGATCGTGGGAAGTCAAAACCATCAAGATTTTCATAGAGCACCCTGGGTTGGTCTGGCGGCGTTCATGAGCAAGGGATTCGCACAGGATCGACACCGGGAAAAGGTTTGTCGGGGCGCAGCATAGTTTCCAATTAGACCAGTCGTCTAGTAATTTTTTCTTCGAGGGTTTTTCATGGACAGGTGTGGCAAACTCGCGTTCCTTTGAGATAAACGACTGGTCTATTGCCTGGTAATTCGTGCCCCATGAAACCGACCTACGACGACACCCGCCAACATTTGCTCGACACCGGCCACCGGATGATGGCCGAGAAAGGCTTCACCAGTGTCGGCCTGAACGAGATCCTGCAGACCGCCGGCGTGCCCAAGGGCTCGTTCTATCACTACTTCAAATCCAAGGAACTGTACGGCCAGGCCTTGCTCGAGGATTACTTTGTCGACTATCTGGCCGACATGGAGCGACGCCTGACGCTGCCCGGCCTGAGCGCCCATGAGCGGCTGATGGATTACTGGCAGGGCTGGCAGGATCGCTGCACTCTGGAAGGCCATGGCGACGAATGCCTGGTGGTGAAACTCAGTGCCGAGGTGGCTGACCTTTCCGAAACCATGCGCCTGACCTTGCGTGATGGTGCAGAGCGAGTGGTGGCTCGCATCAGCGAGTGCATCGAACAGGGCCAGGTCGAAAAAAGCCTGCCACAGGGTGATGCCCGACAACTGGCCGAAACGCTGTATCAGCTGTGGCTGGGGGCCAGTTTGCTGAACAAACTGCAACGCACAGGACAGTCGTTGAGTACGTCAATGGCGACCACGAAACGCCTGTTGAGCGTGTGAGAAAGCGATAGACGCAAGAGGTTGAGAGTCAGCTGCACAAACGAATGGGAATGCCTATCAATTGCGCGGCGGGTGGTATACCATCCGCCGCGTTTTGCTGGCAGTTATCCCCTTCGTTCTGGCCTATCCGTAAGGTTTTCCCCTCATGCGTCGAACTCTGCTGTCCATCTGTGTGTTGCAAACGTTGTCTCCCTTTGCGTGGGCCGAGCCATCCGAGTCAACGGTGTCAGCGCTGGAGCTGGAGGCAACCGATGTGGTCGGTACCGCGGATTACGAAAAAGCGGACGGTCCGGTACACGGATATCGCGCGACCCGTTCGGCCAGTGCCACGCGGACCGACACCTCGATCCATGAAACCCCGCAGTCGATCAGTGTCGTCACCAAAGACGCGGTCGAAGACATCGGTGCTACCCGGCTGCAGGACGCACTGGATTACGCGGGCGGCGTAGGGCGAGCCAACAATTTTGGCGGCCAGGGACTGACCACGTTCACCGTGCGCGGATTTACCACCGGCGAGTTCTACCGTAATGGTTTCCCGATCAACCGCGGTTATCCGAACATGCCGGATGCCAACACCATCGAGCGTCTGGAAGTCCTGCGCGGGCCGGCGACCATGCTCTACGGCCGTGGTGATCCGGGCGGTACTTTCAATGTCGTATCCAAACAACCGTTGCCCGAGCGCACGGTCACACTCGGCAGCCAGCTGAATGACCAAGGCATGCGCCGCGGTACCCTGGATGCTTCCGGTCCGCTCGATGAAGAGGGGCGTCTGGCCTATCGCCTGAACGTGGTGGGCGAGGGCGGCGATACCTTCCGCGATCACGTCGAAACCGAACGCTACGGCGTGACCCCCGTGCTGACCTGGCAAGCCAGCGATGACACCCGAGTGATCTTCGAGGGTGACTTCATGCGCAACAACCATCCGCTGGACCGGGGCGCGACGCGTTATCCCCGGCAGATTGGCACCGCCTCCCGCGACACCTTCTTCGGTGAACCGGACGCCGGCAAGTTGCACAACGACAACAACATGGCGCAATTGCGCTTCGAGCATGTGCTCAATGAGGACTGGACGCTCGGCGGTGGCATTCAGTGGCTCGACGGTACCTTGCAGGGCAATGCCATTGAAGCCAACGGCATTGCCGCCGACGGCCGGACTCTGGGACGAAATTTCAACTACCGCAAGCTGGAGTGGACGGACAAGGACACCCAACTCAACCTGACCGGTCACTTCTCCACCGGCGGCCTGCAGCACACATTGCTGACCGGTATCGAATACGAAGATTACGACTACCAGTCGATCATCCAGCGCTCCAGCGGCGCGGTGAGTGCCTATCCGATCGATATCTTCAATCCGGTCTATGGGCAGCCCCGTCCGGCACTGACGCGCACCCCGACCCACGACAAGGAAAATCTCAAGACCTACGCCGCGTTCGTACAGGACCAGGTAGCGCTTACCGATCGGTTGAAAGTGCTGGCCGGCGCACGTTTCGAACGCTTTGAACACGACTACGAAACCTACGTGCCCGGCGGCAAGAGCTGGCAGGCCAGTGACAATGCCGTCACGCCCCGCGTCGGTGTGACCTACGACCTGACTGACACCCTCGCGATTTACGCGGACACCGCGCGTTCCTTCAAGCCCAATACCGGCGCAAGCCGACAGGGCGGCGGCTTTGAACCGGAGAAAGGCAAGTCCTGGGAGATGGGCGTCAAATGGGAAGCGCTGGATCATCAGTTGAGCGTTGACGCGGCGATCTATCAGATTGAAAAGCGCAATGTCCTGACCACTGATCCGGTGGACTCGACTTTCAGCGTGGCTGCCGGGGAAGTGCGCAGCCGGGGATTTGACCTCAATGTCGCCGGTAACCTGACTCCCGAGTGGCGTGTCATCGGGGGTTACGCCTACGTCGATGCCGAGGTGACCAAGGACAACGTGATCCGCTCCGGCACGCGACTGATGAACATCCCGAAAAACAGCTTCAGCCTGCTCAACGTCTATGAGTTCAAGGACGGTGCCCTCAGTGGTCTGGGTCTGGGGACAGGCGTCAAATATGTCGATGAGCGCGCCGGTCAAACGGCGAACACGGCGTTCTCGATGGGGAGCTACACCGTTGTCGACCTGCTCAGCTACTACAAGGTCAATGACAAGGTGCGCCTCAACCTCGACCTGAAGAACCTGTTTGACCGGGACTACGACGAGGGCGCATTCGGTAACGTCTACGCCTATCCGGGGGCACCGAGAACGGTGCAGGTCGGCATTTCCTACACGTTGTAGTCCGATCGGGTCTGAAATCCATCATCAGGGGCAGCGGCCCCCGATGACTGTGAGGCTCAGCCGCTCACACATCCTTGCGGAGTCTTTCCGGCAAAACTGTCCACCAGGCTCGCCACAACCATCTCGCCCATGCGGGTGCGGGTCTGCAGGGTCGCGCTGGCGCGATGCGGTTGCAGCACCACTTGTTCCTGGGCAAACAAGGCTTCAGGCACGTTAGGCTCGTCGACGAAAACATCCATTGCCGCACCCGCGATCTCGCCAGCCGTCAGGGCCGCCACCAGGTCGGTTTCGTTGACCAGTTTTCCTCGGGCGACGTTGATCAGGTAGCCGTCCTTGCCCAGAGCCCGCAGCACGGAGGCATCGATGATGGCCTCGGCCTTGTCGGCGGCTGCCGCGAGAATCAGGGCATCACTGTCGCGGGCCAGTTGCTTGAGGTCGGCGATGAAGGTGTGGCTGACATCGCTCATCGGTTGCAGATCGGTGTAGCTGATCGGACAGCCAAACGCGGCTGCCCGGGTGGCGACCGCTCGGCCGACCCGGCCCATGCCCACGATGCCGATACGCATGCCGGACACTTGCCGCGCCAAAGGCAGCGGTGCCAATGGGGTCGGGCTTTGCGGCCACTGGCCCGAGCGAACGTAACGGTCACTGGTACACAGCCCACGACACACGGCGATCAGCAAACCGATGGCCAGGTCGGCCACGTCTTCGGTCAGTGCGCCGATGGTCGCGGTCACGCGGATTCCGCGATCCCTGGCGTAGGCCAGGTCGACCGCATCGGTGCCGACACCGTTGACCGCCACCACTTCCAGTTTGGGTAATTGCGCCATCAACGCCTGGCTGATACCCGTGTGCCCACCCGTGATGACGCCGCGAATGTTTTCGCCGTGTTCCTGCAAATACGCCGCTTTGTCGGCCTGCTCGAAATAACGCCTGATCGTGAACAGTTCGCCGAGACGCGCATTGATTTGCGGAATCAGGATCGGGCTCAGCTGCAAGACTTCTGGCTTCATGTAAACCTCACTTACGCAATAAAAAAGTCGGCTCAACCGCGGCCGGCAAACGGCATGGCAGTGGCCATGACGGTCATGTTCAGGACGTTGGCCGACAGGGGCAGACCGGCGATGTAGCGCACGGCGTCGGCGACATGCTTGACGTCGACCATCGGCTCCACGGCGATGCTGCCATTGGCCTGGCGCACCCCTTTGGTCATGCGTACCGACATTTCGGTCAAGGCATTGCCGATATCGATCTGGCTGCAGGCGATATTGAATTCCCGACCATCCAGCGCCAGTGATTTGGTCAATCCCAGTACCGCGTGTTTGCTGGCGGTGTACGCGCTGCTGAAAGGACGTGGGGTGTGGGCCGAAATCGAACCGTTATTGATGATGCGGCCACCCTGTGGCTGTTGCCGGCGCATGAGCCCGAACGCGCCACGGGCACAGAGGAAAACGCCATTGAGGTTGGTGTCGATCACGTTTCGCCACTGCTCGAACGTCAGTTCGTCCAGCGGCACGGCAGGGGCATTTACCCCGGCGTTGTTGAAGACCACGTCCAGGCGTCCGTAGACTTCGGCAATGGTTGCAAACAGCTGGTCGACACTGGTGGGGTCGCGTACATCGGTAGGCACCGCCAGGGCTTCGCGTCCTTCGCCGGCCGCCAGATCGACCAAGGCCTGCAGGGGTTCGGGCCGGCGCCCGGCCAGCACCAGGGTGTAACCGTCGGCCAGCAGGCCCAGGGCTACGGAACGGCCGATCCCGCTGCCGGCGCCGGTCACCAGGGCCACTTTCAAGGATTGAGTGTCAGACATTTTGTTGTTCTCCTTTTTTCCAATCACTTAAGGACAGACTCAAGGCCGGGTGCCGACGCGCATTTCGAGTTGGCCAATGCCGTCGATCCCGGCGCTGATGACGTCGCCGGGTTGCAAGACATCGACGCCGGCGGGGCTGCCGGTCATGATCAGGTCGCCGGCCTTGAGTGTTACGGATTGCGAGATGCGGCTGATGACTTCACTCACCGACCAGATCTGGCTGTCGAGACGATCGCGCTGGCGTTCTTCACCGTTCACGCTCAACCATAATTCCCCTTCGAGCCGACCGGCCCGAGTGACCGGCACAATGGCGGTCATCGGTGCGGCGCCGTCAAACACCTTGGCACCTTCCCATGGCAAACCGTCGCGCTTGGCCAGGCGCTGTACGTCACGACGGGTCAGATCCAGCCCGGCGGCGTAGCCCCAGACATAGGCCAGCGCCTGACTCTCGGGAATCTGCGAGCCGCCTTCGCCGATGGCCACGACCAGTTCGATTTCATGGGCGAACTCTTCGGTCAGTGACGGGAAGATCACTTCGCCGGCAGCGTCGACGACACTGCTGGCCGGTTTCATGAAGAACACCGGTGGCTGACGCGGTTGGCCCAGCGTGTCCGGCCACGGGTAGTTGCGGCCGACGCAAAACACGCGTCCGACGGGAAAGCGTTGCTCGCTGCCGACAACCGGCAAGGTCACTGGCAGATCCGGGGTAAAGACGTACTCGGTCATGTTCATCCTGGTGCAAGTCCTGTGTGAAAGGTCAGCGTACGGCGGCAATCGTTGGCGAAGTTGGACGAAAGCCGCCTCCTGTTGGAGAAAACGGTGATTCTTGCTTCAGCGTGTTTTCAACTCGATGCGGTACAGGCGGCCGAGCAGCAATGAATAGGAGAGGGTGCCGATCAGCGCCACGGCGCCGATGAACCAGAACGCCCAGGCGAACGAGCCGGTGGCGTGGACGATAGCGCCAATCACGATCGGGGTGACGATCCCGCCAATGTTGGCGGCCAGGCTGGTAATCCCGCCGGTGAGTCCGATCAGTTCCTTGGGCGCGACCTCCGACACCGCCGCCCACGAAGACGACGCGATGCCTTGCGCGAAGAAGGCAATGGTCAGCACGGCGATGCAGATGACGTTCGAGTCGGTGAAGTTCACCAGCACGATCGACATGCCCAGCATCGATCCGATCACCAGCGGCAGTTTCCGGGCGAAGGACATTGAGTAGCCACGACGGATCAGCAGGTCGGACACGATGCCGGCGAGCAGGATGCCGACCGTTGCGCCCACGAAGGGCATCACGGCAAAGATCCCGGCCTTGATTGTGGTCAGATGGCGTTCTTCGATCAGGTAGGTGGGGAACCAGGTGAGGAAGAAGTACAGCGCCGATGTGCTGGCGAACTTGCCGATACAAATGGCCCAGACCTGGCGATAGCTGAACAGCTCGGCGATCTGCCGCCAGTTGAAACGAGTGCGTTCCTGGCTGCTCTTGACCAGTCCGCCACCGGCCTCGATGTATTTCAACTCTTCTTTGCTGACCTTCTTGCAGTTCAGCGGATCGCGATACAGATACAGCCACAGCACACCGAAGACGATGCCGAGCGCGCCGGTGCTGTAGAAGACATGGCGCCAGTCAAAGGTTGTGGCCAGCCACAGCAAGGCACCGGTAAACAGTGCCGTTCCCAGGTACTGCCCGCAGACGTAAATGCTGCTGGCCAGTCCCCGTTCCCGCGCCGGAAACCATACGGTTACCGCACGGCTGTTGGCCGGAAACGCCGGCGCTTCCATCGCCCCGACGGCCAGGCGCAGGCCGAACAACGAAGCGAAACCCGTGGCGAAGCCTTGAAACACCGTGACGGTCGACCAACTGATCAGTGAAACACCGTAGGTAAAACGCGAACCGAAGCGGTCGGCGATAAACCCGGCCGGCACCAGCGCCAGTGCGTACGTCCAGGCAAAGGCAGAGAAAATCAGCCCCATTTCGATCTTGTCCAGACCCAGGTCCTTGGCCATGAACGGGGCGGCGATCGAGATGTTCACCCGGTCGATGTAATTGATGATCGTCGCAATCAGCAGCAGCGAGAGCATGAACCAGCGTCGCCGCGTCGGCAGTCGCCGGGAAGAGGCGGCGTCTCTGTCGCCGGCAATCAGTGGCGGGGCGGTGGTCGGGGAGGTGTGCGAATTCGACATGAGTGGACCTCGTTATTGTTAGAAGTGTCGAGTTGTTTGCGGACAGCCGACGCCGTTGCCCGCTGTCCGGGGCAAGGCAATCGAAATTGAAACGAATGGCACAAACGGCCAGGGTCAAACGTTCAGGTACGTCTCCCGGCTGGCATCGTCGGTAAAGGCTGGGGAGGGGCGGCGGGGAGCAATAGCGGATTCATGACGTGCGCACCTTCTGTTGTTTTTGAAAGAGGTTGGGCGTGGGAAATACAGTGGTCGTACAACCTCTTGAAATCAATCAAGGTGTTAGATCATTTTTTCCGGAGAAGGCAGCGCCAGATAAACCTGTCCAAAAAAAACCACACAGTGGATTTTTAAGGTGCGCCCTGATTTTATTTCTATCTGTCTGTTTTTAAATGGAAAAAACAATGACTGTCCGGTCTGTTTTTTTGGACAGGCATCATCGGTAATGGAAGTGTAGAAAATCCACTGAGCTTGATGTCATCGTATGACTGCTTGAAGGGCTGGCGCCGAACCTTCAAGATGAGCAATGCCGATTGCTCGGCAACGCCAGGAAAACCTGCCCAAGTACCTGTCGAGGATGTTCAACAAATGACATCACAATGCCGTGTGCCCACCTACGTCATGCAGCAACGCAGCGAGATGATGGACTTCTATATTCGTGACAAAAAAGGTCGCCGCGCCGAGACCAGCCCGCATCGACACGAATACTTCCAGATCCAGATCAACCTCGGCGGCGACACGGTGCAGCACATTGGCAACGCGGTTCGTCCGTTTCCGCGTAACGCACTGGCATTCATCCTGCCGCACCGTGTGCACGTGATCCCGCATCCGGCGGACAGCAATTTCATGGTGATCAACTTTTCCCAGACCTTTCTGTTGCCGCATTTGCAGTGCGACCCGATGGATCTGGAGGAGGTATCGATTCTCCTGGCGCCCGAACTGTCGCCGTTCCGCTTTCAGGAACATCTGGATTTCATTCTGGGGAACGAAGATTTCAATGAGGTCTGTGGCCTGATCGAACAGATGCGCAGCCTGGACGAGAATCGTCAGTTCGGTACACGCGAAGTGCTCAAGGGATTGCTGCTGCAACTGGTGGGCAAGGTGTGCGTCCTGTATGCCGAACCGCTCAAACGCCTGGCGGAAGAAAACGCAGCACAGGCCAGTCGACGGGATGCACTGAGCCGGATGTTCGAGTACCTGCGCAAGAATATTGCCGACCCCGATCTCAATCTGATCAAGGTGGCGGCGGCGACCTACCTGTCACCGACTTACCTCACGCACTGGCTGCGCAAGGAAATCGGCAAGACCTTCACCGAGCTGGTGCTGGAACGCAGAATGCACGCGGCGCGCAATTACCTGCTCAATGGAGCCCGGCCCGTGGGCGAGGTGGCGAGGCTGTGTGGTTTTGCGGATGAAGCTTATTTCTCCCGGCGCTTTCGCCAGATCCACGGCCAGCCACCTGGACAGTTCCGCCGTCGGCAACTGGACCCCGACACCCCGCAGTCACCTGTAGATGCCTGATCGGCTAATGCGACGAAACATAAACCGAGGCCGACGTCGGCGCAGGCAACGCATATGTTGCCTTCATCCACTCGATCTCCGCCTGCGGCGTTCGGCCAAAGAACCGTTTGAACTCGCGGCTGAATTGCGAAGCGCTTTCATAGCCGACACTGAACGCCGCCGCTGACGCGGTCATGGCGTGGCGCAACATCAACAGTCGCGCCTGATGCAGGCGTGTCGACTTCAGGTATTGCATGGGTGAGGCGTCCGTCACGCTGCGAAAGTGCAGGTGAAAACTGGGCACGCTCATGCTCGCTTCGCGGGCCAGTTGCTCGACGTCCAGGCGCTCCTGATAGCTGCTGTGGATCTTGCGGATCGCCCGCGTCACCTTGCCGAAGTGTCCCTGTCGATTGAGTGCGGCGCGCATCGAGCCGCCTTGTTCGCCGGTCAGGATGCGGTAGTAGATTTCCCGCAACAGCGACGGCCCCAATATCTGCGCCTCGCACGCATTGCTCATGGCTTCGAGAAAACGCAGTGTCGATGCGCGCAGGCGGTCGTCCATCGGCGAGGCGAACATGCCCTTGGGTGGCGCATCACTCGGGCCGTGAACCTCATCCACCTGCTGCATCAACTCGCTGGCCACCTGGAAATCAAGTTGCATATAGATCGCGAGCATCGGCTCGTCTTCAGAGGCATCGGTCTCCATGGTGAAGGGGATCGGAACCGACACCACCAGGTAATGCTGGGCGTCATAGACGTAGACGTCATCGCCCAGATAGCCGCGCTTCCGGCCCTGACAGAGAATCACGATACCGGGGTCGTACAGCACCGGCGTGCGGGTCAGTGGCCGGTTCGAGCGCAGGAAGCGCACGCCCTCCAGCGCGCTGAGGTTATAGCCCTCGACCGGTGCCAGCGTCTCCATGAGCTGCACCATGCGCGAAGTGCTTGGGTCGGCCTGTTTCATTGCGTTCTCTCTGTGGGCCGTTCAATGGTCGGTGGAACGGGTCAGCGTTTCCCATTGGTCGATCTCGCTGGCGGCGCGTTTCAGCTTGTCGCGCACCAGGCTCAATGCATCGCTGCCCAGCAACAGATGCGCTGGCGGAGCAGGGCTGGCGATGATCTGCAACATCGCCTGCGCCGCTTTGCGCGGATCGCCGAGCTGCTTGCCGCTCTTGTCTTCGCGCGCCTTGCGCACCGGGTCGAAGCTGGCGTCATAGTCGGCAATGCTGCGGGGCGTGCGCTGCATCGAGCGACCGGCCCAGTCGGTCCGAAATGAACCCGGTGCGACGGCGGTCACGAAGATATTGAACGGCGCCAGTTCCTTGCTCAGGGTATCGGAGATGCCTTCGAGCGCAAACTTGCTGCCGCAGTAGTAGGCAATGCCCTGCATCGTGATCGTGCCACCCATCGACGTGATATTGAGAATATGACCCGCCCGCCGCTGACGAAAGAACGGCACAAACGCCTTGGTCACGGCGACCGCACCGAACACATTCACGTCGAACTGGCGGCGCATGTCCTCCAGTGGTGATTCTTCGAAAATGCCTTCGTGCCCGTAGCCGGCGTTGTTGATCAGCACATCGACCGGGCCGTGGGTCGCTTCGACGGTTGCCACGACGCTCTCGATCCGGTCGAAATCCGTGACATCCAGCAGCACGCCGTACGCATTGTCGATGGACAGCGCCTGAAAGGCTTGCAGGTCGGCTTCGCTGCGCACGGTGCCGATGACGCGGTGTCCGGCGGCCAGTGCTTCCTTGGCCAGCGCGTGGCCGAAGCCGCTGCTGACGCCGGTGATGAAGAGGGTTTTGGTGGTGGTCATGACGGGCTCCAGTTCATGCGGTTTCAACTCATGGTATCCATCGAAGAAACACTCACCTATGTCGGTTTGTCTTTGATCATTGCCTATTCCTATCAACGGGGCGAGATGACGGCCAATGAGCTTTTTGCGTTGCTCCAGGCATCCAGGCTGGAACAGACCGCAACCGCTGATATCCTGCGCAACAACCGCCGATGAGCCAGGACGAAATGAAGACATCAACCCGTTGGCCCGCAGACGATAACGAGTTGGCGCAATTGCGCGCGTTCAACCGCAAGCTTGCCCGGCTGCCGCGCTTTCGCATCCGTAATCGCATCACCCCACGGGCGATTCAGTTGCTGTTGCGCCTCAGCCAATTGGGCGGTGCAAGAAAGTTGCTCAAGCACGGGCTCGAGGCCGAGCGAAAAGTGGTGGGTGTCGACGGCGCGTCAGTGCCGGTGCGGATTATTCGGCCAAAGACAAAGGCCAAAGGCGTAGTGCTGGATTTCCATGGTGGCGGCTGGGTCATCGGCAACGCGCAGATGAACGATCCCCTCAACATCGCCATGGTGAAAGCCTGCGACGTGGCAGTGGTCTCGGTCGACTATCGGCTTGTGGTCTCGACTCCGATCGAGGGCGTCATGCAGGACTGCCTCACGGCGACCCGCTGGCTGCTGAGCGATGACTGCCGCGAGTTTGCGAACCTGCCCGTCATCGTCGTGGGCGAGTCGGCAGGCGGCCACCTCGCCGCCGCGACCCTGCTGCAACTCAAACAGTGGCCGGACCTGCTCGAACGGGTGAGCGGGGCGCTGCTGTATTACGGCGTCTACGACCTGACCGGAACCCCCAGCGTACGCAACGCCGGGCCCGATACCTTGCTGCTGGACGGGCCGGGGATGGTTGAAGCGCTGCAAATGCTCACTCCGGGATTGAACGATGAAGAACGCCGGCAGGCGCCGTTGTCACCGCTGTACGGTGACTTCACCGGTTTTCCGCCAGCGTTGATGTTTGCTGCGGAACTGGATCCGCTCAGTGATGACACGCTTGAGTTGGCTGAGCGTTGGGGTAGAGCGGCGGAAGTGGAGGTGCATCTGTTGCCGGAAACCGCACATGGGGTGATTCATTTTCCGCTGGGTTTGGCGGGGAAAGTGCTTGGGTATAGTCGTGCGTGGGTTGCGGGGCGGCTTGTTGAGGGGTGAGCCATCGACCCTCACTCAGCCGCCACCTTGAATTGCTCGAGAATAAGTTCAGCCAATGTCCTGACAGGCTCGGTGAAACTTCGCCGAGGCCTGTGCACCAGTCCGATATCACGATGGAAGGTGTGTTGGCCGAGATCAAGCGCCCGCACACCTGACGGCCATTGCTGATGGGTGGCCGTCTGCGGCACGAGCGCGACCCCTACGCCATTTTCCACCAGCCTGATGATGGCCTCCAGCTCATCCAGCTCAGAGACTTCACGCAAAGTGAAATGCATCTGTCGCAGGAAACGATCGACCTGCCTGCCGCCGAAGGAGGAGCGGTCATAGCGAATGAACGGCAGGCTTGAGAGCAGTTCGATCCAGTCTTCTCCCGGTACGTCCTTGGGCACGATCAGACGGTAGGGTTCAAGCGCCAGCGTGGTCCAGCGCAGATCGCTTTGAAGCGAGAAGGGCGGCCGAATGATCGCTGCCATGTCGATTTCGCCGGTGTCCACCAGATTCACCAGCTCCATTGACAGACCGGGCACGACACGCGTTCGGCATTCCGGGCACTGCTGGTGAAACCTGGCGAGTGCGTCCGGGAGAAACGATCGCTGGACTGAGGCGATTGCGCCGACGTTGACCAGAATGCTGGTGGAAAGACCGACGGTGGTCGATCCCAGGTTGTCGTAAAGACGAAGCAGCTCCTGCGCCTGAAGCAGGACTTGCTGGCCCATTCTGTTGAGGTGGGCCGAGCGTCCTTTTCTGTCGAATATCTCAAAGCCGAGCTCGGCTTCCAGACGTTGAATCTGGGCGCTCACTGCTGCCTGGGTGAGGCCGATCCGGTTGCCGGCAGCCGCGAAAGTGCCTTCCCGCGCGACGGCAATGAGGGTCTTGAGTTCTTTGATCATTCACAAATATTAGTTGTGTTTCTGAGAAATATATATTGATTTTTTTGCTGTCAGTGTCGCCCTACGATGTGCTCACCAACCACAAAAACCGTATCGGAGTCCTGATGAGCCTTTCGCCATTCCACCTCGCCATCCCCGTTTACAACCTGGCTGCAGCCCGCACTTTTTACGGTGAGGTCTTCGGCCTGGAAGAGGGTCGTTCCAGCAACCAATGGGTCGACTTCAACTTTTACGGGCATCAACTGGTGATTCACGAACACCCGAAAACCGCCTCTCAGGAGAGCGTTCACAGCAACCCGGTCGACGGGCACGACGTTCCTGTTCCTCACTTCGGCATCATCCTGGGATGGGAAGAATGGGAAGCGCTGGCAGAGCGCCTCAAGTCTTTCGGTACCGAATTTGTGATCGAACCTTACATTCGATTCAAAGGACAGGTTGGCGAGCAAGCCACCATGTTCCTGTTCGACCCTTGCGGCAATGCCCTCGAATTCAAGGCCTTCAAGGATATGAGCCAGCTCTTCGCCAAGTAAGAAACGCAATGGCACAACGGCGTTGTGCCATTTGATCTCAAGTGAGCTGGAAGCTCATGACTCTAGCAACTGCCGATTGATGCAGTCCTTTCATTCCAACAAGAAGGCTAGACATGAAACGTATTCCCCTGGTGTGGCAAATCGTTGCCGGGCTGTTGCTTGGCGTGCTCGTTGGTTGGTACTTCAATACCCATCCGCAGTACCAGTCGTGGGTCAGCACGGAGATCCTGAAACCGCTTGGCGATATCTTCATCAAGATGATGAAGATGGTGGTCGTGCCTATCGTGTTCTGTTGCATGATCCTGGGTATCGCCGGAGGCGGGGATAACAAGTCGTTCGGCCGGATGGGCATCAAGTCGCTGGGCTATTTCTTTGCGATCACCGGCCTGGCCATCGTGATCGGCCTGTGTTTCGCGAACCTCTTCGAACCCGGTACGGGCACCGATATTTCGGGCATCGCACACGGTGCTGCCGCCATCACGATGGAGCCTTCGAAGGGCGCGCTCGTGATTGTGCAAAACATCGTTCCGGATAACGTTCTGGTGGCGATGTCCGAGGCGAAGTTGCTTTCGGTGCTGTTCTTCGCGGTGTTGTTCGGTGTCGCGCTCAACGCATTGCCCAGGGAGAAAAGTGCACCTGTGGTTGCGCTGGTCCAAGGCATTTCGGATGCGATGTTCAGGATCGTCTCGATCGTCATGGCCTATGCCCCGATAGGGGTGTTCGGCATGATCGGTGCGACCGTCGCTACCTTCGGCTTTGCCTCTTTGCTGCCCTTGCTCAAGTTGATTGGAGTGGTCTATCTGGCGCTGATCGTCTTTGCATTGGTGGTACTCGGAGGAATCAGTTACCTGATCGGCGAGAACATCTTCAAGTTGATCAGGTATTTCCGCGACGAGTTGATTCTTGCGTTCTCCAGTGCTGCCTCTGCAGCGGTCATGCCGCAGTTGATGAGCAAGCTGGAGAACTACGGCGTACCACGGCGCATTGTCAGTTTTGTGGTGCCAGTGGGGTACGCGTTCAACCTCGATGGCGCGTCGATCTTCCTCGGCGTGGCGACAATTTTCATCGCCCAGCTTTATGGAATCGATCTGTCGCTTTCTCAGGAAATCCTGCTGGTGGTGACCATGGTGCTGACCTCCAAAGGCGCTGCCGGGGTGCCTGGATTCGCCATCGTCATCCTGTCGGCCACGTTGGCGTCTGCCGGTCTTCCGCTGGAGGGCGTGGCACTGATCGCCGGTATCTTCAGGATTATCGACAGCGGCACCACCACCCTGAATGTGTTGGGCAATGCGATTGCGCCCCTGGTGATCGCCAAGTGGGAGAGGGTGACTCTTGAGCCTTCGCGTACCCGCCCGGACGTACAAAAGGCCTGACGATCACAAGGAGCACTGACGGCGCTGCACGAGTAAACGCCTGCTGATGTACAGGCGATTTTTTTCATCAAGTTACTAGACGACCGGTCTGATATTGAAGGTATGCAACATGATTGATAACAGTCGCAACACGGATCTTTTTTCTCCCATGCAAATGGGCGCCCTGCAATTGGCCAACCGGATTGTCATGGCGCCCGTGACTCGCAGCCGGATGGCTGAAGACGGTGTTCCGAACGAACTGCACGCGACTTACTACGCACAGCGCGCGAGTGCCGGCCTGATCATTGCCGAAGCGACAAACATTTCGGCGCAGGGGCGCGGCTACGCCATGACGCCGGGGATCTGGTCGGACGCGCAGGTGGCGGGCTGGAGAAAAGTCACGGACGCCGTCCATGCCGCAGGTGGCAGGATTGTCAGCCAGTTGTGGCACGTGGGGCGTTTTTCCAGCGTCGAGTTACAGCCTGACGGCGCCGCTCCCGTTGCGCCCTCGGCGATCAAGGCAGAAGGCAGCACCTACACCGAGAACGGCTTCGTCGAAGTGTCGACGCCCCGGGCGCTGGAGACTTCGGAGATGCCCGGCATCATTGAGCAATACAAGCGCGCCGCTGAAAATGCCAGGCGTGCCGGTTTCGATGGCGTGGAGGTTCATTCGGCGAACAGCTATCTGCTCGACCAGTTTCTGCGTGACTCGACCAATCAGCGTACTGACCGGTACGGCGGCACCATTGAGAACCGCGCCCGACTGACGCTTGAAGTCACTGAAGCGGTGATTTCGATCAGGGGCAGTGACCGCGTCGGCATCCGTCTTTCGCCGGTAACGCCCGATGCCGGAAACACGCCTCCCGACAGCAATGTCATGGCGACTTACGGATATCTGATTCAGCAGCTCAACCGACTCAATCTGGCCTATCTGCACTTCGTTGAAGGCGCCACCGCGACTTCGCGCACGGTTCCTGATGGCGTTGATCTGGATGCATTGAGCGCGCAGTTCGAAGGCCCCTTCATCGGCAATAACAACTACGACCTCGAGATGGCACTGAAGCGCCGGGCACAGGGCCGGATTGACGCGGTGGCGTTCGGGCGCCTGTTCATTTCCAACCCCGACCTCGTGGAGCGTCTGCGTCGGGGTACCGAACTGACCATCGCGCCACGCGAGAGCTACTACGGCGGCGGCGCCAAGGGCTACACCGACTGGCCAACGGCTGACCATTGATTTGTGCGCCCTGCACCGGATCGGCGCAGGGCGGCTTGATTGAAAAAACATTCACAGCAAACAGGAGTTCATCATGAGCCATCCAACTTACGTGCAGGAATACAACGCAATCGTCGAAGTGCTCAGCCAGTACAACGAAGGTGGAGCAAAGGCTGACAGCGCCTTGATGAAGCCCGCGTTCAATGCGCAGGCGACCATGTTCGGGGTTGACGACGGCAAGCTCGTCGGCGGCGCGATCCAGAATCTGTATGACGTCATCGACAGCGCGTTTCGTCCATCTCCTGAAGCCGAAGCCGCGATCGTCCGCATCGACATCGTCGGCACGGCCGCGAGTGCCCGGGTCGATACCGACAACGTGTCGGGGTTCCGTTTCACCGACTTCTTCAACCTGCTGAAGGTAGACGGCAAGTGGACGATCGTCAGCAAGATCTACCACACGCACCCGAGCGTCTGAGTCCTCGTCTTCTGCCCCGGCAGTACCGGGGCAGCACCGTTTACGCCTGATCCATCGCCTCGGCCACGCCCTGATCCTCACCCAGAAACCCGCCACTCTGATGCTGCCACAGCCGCGCATAGGTGCCGTTTTTCGCCAGCAGTTCGGTGTGGGTGCCTTGCTCGATGATCCGTCCCTCATCCATGACGATCAGTCGATCCATCGCCGCAATCGTCGACAGTCGATGGGCGATGGCGATCACGGTCTTGCCCTGCATCATTTCATCGAGGCTTTCCTGAATGGCGACTTCGACTTCGGAATCCAGGGCGCTGGTCGCTTCGTCCAGTAGAAGGATCGGAGCGTTCTTGAGCATCACCCGGGCGATGGCGATGCGTTGGCGCTGGCCGCCGGAAAGCTTGATGCCGCGTTCGCCCACCAGCGTGTCGTAGCCGGTGTGGCCCTGGCGGTCGCTGAGCTGGTTGATGAAACCGTCGGCCTGGGCGTTGGCGGCAGCGCGCTGGATTTGTGCGTCAGTCGCGTCCGGACGGCCGTAGGCGATGTTGTCGCGAATCGAGCGGTGCAGCAGGGACGTGTCCTGAGTGACCATGCCGATCGCGCTGCGCAGACTGTCCTGTGTCACCTGCGCGATGTTTTGCCCGTCGATGCGAATCTCGCCACGGTCCACATCATAGAAGCGCAGCAGCAGGTTGATCAGCGTGGATTTACCGGCACCGGAACGGCCCACCAGACCGATTTTCTCCCCCGGCTGGATGCTCAGGCTCAAGCCGTCGAGCACCTGACGTTCGCCGTTGTAATTGAAGCTGACGTTGTCGAATTCCACGGCGCCGCCGGAAGGTACCAGCACGCCGGCGTCCGGCGCGTCCTGCACCTTGGGGCCACGGGTCAGGGTGTCCATGCCGTCCTGCACGGTGCCGATGTTTTCGAACAGCGACGTCATCTGCCACATGATCCAGTGCGACATGCCATTGATGCGCAACGCCATGGCCGTAATCGCTGCCACGGCCCCGGTGCCGACTTCGCCCTGATGCCACAGCCACAACGCGTAGCCGCCGGCGCCCATGATCAGCCCGACGACCAGCGCCTGATTGACGATTTCGAACTGGCTGACCAGACGCATCTGGCGAAAACCGGTCTGCTTGAAGTCCTCCATTGCCGCCCGCGCAAAGTGCGCTTCACGTTTGGAGTGGGAGAACAGTTTCACGGTGGTGATGTTGGTGTAGGCATCCGAAACCCGGCCCGTCATCGATGACCGCGCATGGGCCTGTTCTTGCCCGACCTGGCCCAGGCGTGGCACGAAATACAGCATCGCCAGCCCGAACAGCGCGACCCAGGCAATGAACGGCAGCATGAGTTTCAGGGCGAAACCGCCGGCCAGGGCGATGATCGCAATGAAGTAGACGCCGATGCCCGGTGCGATTTCGATAACGGTGAACAGCACCTCGCGCACGGCAAGTGCCGTCTGCATAACCTTGGTCGTGACCCGGCCGGAAAACTCATCGGAAAAGAACGAAAGGCTCTGCCGCAGCATCAGCCGATGGAAGTCCCAGCGCAGGCGCAGCGGCAGATTGATCGCCAACACCTGATGCTGAACCATGGTGCGCAGCGCCACCAGCCCGACGCTGGTCAGCAATACGATGCCGATGCCCCACAGCACGCGGCTCTCCTGGCCGTTCACATCGCCGCCGGCCTGCCAGGCCGAGAGCAGGTCCACGACCTGACCCAGAAAGGAAAACAACCAGGCTTCGTAGATCGACACACCGGCACTGAGCAGCGCGAGCGCGAAGATATAACCGCGAGCGCCGCGGGTGCAGGCCCACAGGAATCGCGCCAGACCGACCGGCGGTGGCGGCGCTTCGTCGGGCGGGAAGGGGTCGAGCCGTTGTTCAAACAGGCGAAGCATTGTGGGTCTCCGAATTCATCAGTTGCGGGGATTCTGCCACTTATCGATCACATTGAGGGGCTGCAGGTTCAGCGCATGATTTTTTGAGGGAAAACCCTCATTGTTGTAACGCTGACGCCTTACTAGCATGAACTCCGACATTGACCCACTCGATGGAGAGCACCATGGCTACCACGCAGACTGACGACAAGCGCCCAACCCCCGATCCGGCCGAGGACAACGCGTTTTTCCCCTCGCCGTACTCCCTCAGCCAGTTCACTTCGCCCAAATCCGATCTCAGTGATGCCGAGTACCCCAATCGCTACAAGGGCGGGCGCTGGAAGGTCCTGATGATTGGCGCGGACGAGCGCTATCTGTTGACCGACAACGGCACGATGTTCTCCACGGGCAATCACCCGGTTGAAACGCTGCTGCCGATGTATCACCTCGACAAGGCCGGTTTTGGCTTCGACGTCGCGACGCTGTCGGGCAATCCGGTCAAGTTCGAATTCTGGGCCATGCCCTCGGAAGACGCCGAAGTGAAGGACTTCTACGAGCAATACCGCGATCAGTTCAAGCGTCCACTCAAGCTGTCCCAGGTGATCGAAGAAGCGCTGGGCGAGAACTCGGACTACATCGGCGTGTTCATCCCCGGCGGCCACGGTGCGCTGATCGGCCTGCCGGAAAGCGAGGACGTGAAGAAAGTCCTGCAATGGGCCGTCGCCAAGGACAAATTCGTCATCACTCTGTGCCACGGCCCGGCGGCGCTGCTGGCGGCCGGCCTCGGTGAAACAAAAGATTCATGCATCTTCAATGGCTACCGGATCTGCGCGTTTCCCGATGCACTGGACGCGACAACCCCTGACATCGGTTACATGCCCGGCCACCTGACCTGGAAGTTCGGTGAGCAGTTGCAGGCACTCGGTGTGGAAATCACCAACCAGGACATTTCCGGGGCCACGCTTCAGGATCGCAAACTGCTGACCGGTGACAGTCCACTGGCGGGCAACGCGCTGGGCAAACTGGCGGCGGCAGCGCTCCTGAAAGAGGTCACGTCGGGGTGAACCCCGGACCTGCCGAAGCGCTCTTGCGCGCCGCCCTCGACATCGAGGCGGCGCCCACGCTGGTGGCGATCCAGAAGGCCGTCCGCAGTTTCGCCGGGGCCTATGGTTACGATCGATTCGTTCTGTTCTCCGCCACCTCGGCGTCGGAGGACGTGGTCGAGCGCATTTACTGGGTGGAAGGCGACTGGTTTGGCGACGGCATCGCTGTCGACGCCCAGACCTACGTTCAGCGCTGCCCCGTGACCCGCCACCTGCTGGACACCCGCGAATCGTTCTTCTGGAGCAAGGTGCAGGAGGAGAGCGGCGAACTGTATCGAGTGGTTCGCGTGCCGAGTGGCCCGGGCGTGCATGGCTTGCAGATTCCGGTCTTCGGCCCGCAGGGGCTTGAAGGCGCCATGAGTCTGGGGGGCGAACAGATCGATGCGTCGGCGCGGATTCGTCTGGCACTGGGCATGCTCGCCACAGTGGCGTTTTCCTCTGCACGACGCTTGCTCGAAGCGCCGCTGGACGAGACGGCCGGAAAACTCTCGACCCGCGAGCGCGAAGTGCTGGCGTGGGTCGCTGCCGGTCGGCGGCAGGCCGACATTGCTGCCACCCTCGGCCTGTCCGGGCGCACGGTGGAAAATCACCTGCGTTCGGCCCGTCGACATCTGGGCGTGGCAACCACCGCCCAGGCCATCAAGATTGCCATTCGCAAGGGTGAAATAAAGGGGTGAGGTTCTCACTCTGCCGGTCCCGTGCTTGAACGGCGGTGCAAAACTCCTATGATGCAAAGGGCCTGCGCCGGCTGTCTGTAACCGGCGCCGCCCCCTACGTTTTTAAGAGAGATCGATCCTCGTGGAGTCTTTTCCGGACGCATTGCACGAATCCCTCACGACCCAATTCATTTTCGGTCCTTTCTGTGTTGTTCCAGGCAAACGGCTGCTGACCCGCAACGGGGTGGCGGTCGAGATCGGCGGGCGGGCGCTGGACCTGTTGATCGCTTTGCTCGAGCAACCGGGACGCGTGCTGTCCAAGTACGACCTGATCGACAAGGTGTGGCCCGACAGCGTGGTGGCCGAAGGCAGCCTGCGCTTTCATATGACTGGCCTGCGGCGGATTCTCGGCGATGGCGAGGAGCAGACGCGCTACATCGCGACCCAGGTGGGCGTGGGTTATGCCTTCGTCGCGCCGCTGGAAAGAAAACAGACCGCCGTTCAACCGGCGCCCATCGCGCCCCGGGCCATCGAGGGCGTGTGCAGTCTGCCGCCCCGGGCCAGACTGATCGGCCGCGAGACCGATCTGCAACTGGTCATCGACCACATGCAGCAACCGAGGCTGTTCACCATCGTCGGCCCCGGCGGCGTCGGCAAGACCAGCCTGGCCATCGAAGTGGCGCACCGCATCGCCGCCCAAGGCTACGAGCGCGTCAGCTTCGTCGATCTGGCGCAAGTGGAAGACTGCGCGCTGGTGCCGTCGGCACTGGCCCGGTCACTGGATATCCCGGTGCAGGCCGAGGACCCGATGTTTGTCCTGCTCGCGCATTTGCGTGAGCAGCGACTGATGTTGGTGATCGACAACTGCGAACACCTGATCGACGCGGTATCGACCCTCCTGGAGCAGATCAGCGACACCGCGCCGGATGTCGGGGTTCTGGCCACCAGTCGCGAGCCGCTGCGAGTACGTGGCGAATACGTGCACTGGCTCAATCCGCTGGAATTTCCCCGTGAGCCGCAACACCTTTCCGTTGAGGAACTGCTGGCATTCCCGGCTATCAAGCTGTTTGTCGAGCGTGCGTCGTTGAGCAATGCGGCGCTATTGCTGGAAGCGAGCGGAGGGCAAATGATTGCGGACATTTGCCAACGGCTGGAGGGCATGGCGCTGCCGATCGAACTGGCGGCGATGCGGGTCGCCAGCCACGGATTGAAGGCCACCCACGCGTTGCTCGGCGAGCGTTTCTCACTGGGCTGGTCGGGGCGCAGGACGGCGGTGCCGCGCCATCAGACCCTGCGCGCCATGCTCGACTGGAGTTATGACCTGCTGTCGCCGCAAGAGCGTCTGGCGCTGGAGCGGTTTTCGGTCTTCGTCGGGCCGTTCTCCCAGGAAGCCGCCGCTCAGGTGGTGGCCGAGTCGCAACACGAAAGCGCCACGGCGGCGGCGATCCTTGATGATCTGGTGTGCAAGGGGCTGGTCACGGTCGATCACAGCGACTCGACGGATTCGTATCGCTTGCTGGAGATGACGCGCGCCTACGCCCGGGAGAAATTGACCGCGCGAGGCGAGACCGAGGTCAATGCGCTGGCGTTCCGGCACGCGGCGTTTTACATGGACCTGCTCGGGCATCTGGGGACTTCGCCCGACGAGATTTTCCGTCACTCGGCGCGATTGGCCAGTCAGTTGGGCAATGTTCGCGGTGCGCTGGAATGGAGCTTCGGCCCCCACGGTGATCCGGGTCTGGCGTTGCCGCTGGCGGCCGGGAGCGCGCCGTTGTTCCTGCATTTTTCATTGCTGGTCGAGTGCCGAACCTGGTGTTCCCGGGCGGTGGAACTGCTGGAACTGGGGTACTACGGCACGCCCACCGAAATGGAACTGCAAGCCGCGCTCGGCCTGGTGCTGATGTTCACCCGTGGCAACAGTGAAGCCGCCGAAAAAGCCTTGCTCCGGGCGCAAGACATTGCCGTCGCGCTGAACGACTACGGCTCACAATTGCGACTGCTGGGCCGCTTGCAGATTTTCTACGAGCGCATCGGTGATTTCCCTTCGTCGCTGGCCTGGGCAGAGCAGGCAGCCGTGGTCGGCAACATCCTCAACGAGCCCGCCGCCATCGCGATTGCTTCATCGCTGACCGGCATCTCCCATCATCTGCTCGGCAATCAGCGTCTGGCCCGCCAGGAACTGGAAAGCTCGTTGCGCAACAGCTTGCCGTCCCATCCCAGCAACACGATTTACTACGGCTTCGATCACCGCAATCGCACGGGGCTGGCGCTGGCGCGTTCACTCTGGCTGCAGGGCTATCCCGATCAGGCCCGGCGCTGGGCCGAGCAGATAGAGGCCGAAGCGTCAGCGCTGCAGCATCCGGTCACCTACTGCATCGCCATGGTCTGGATCTTGTGCATCTATATTTGGACCGGTGATCTGGCGAAGGCCACCGCGAGTCTTGAACGGTTCAGCGCCATCGCCGAAACCAACGCGCTCGGCCCCTACATTGCCGCCTGTCACGGGTTGCGCGCGGCGATCGCCATCCGCGCCGAGGAGCCGGGGGATGCCGTTGCCATGCTGGAGGAAAGTCTGGCGCGGTTGCGGGGCATGCGTTACGAACTGCTCACGACCTCATTCGAAATCGCACTGGCCGAAGGCCTGATGCTGGTGGGCCAACACCCAAAGGCACTGACCCTGGTCGACGGCACCATCGATCACTGCCGGCGAAGCGGTGATGCCTTTGCACTGCCAGAGTTGCTGCGAATCAAGGCCGGTATTCTCAAGGTCATCCAGGCCGATGATGTTCAGGCCATGCTGGCGGTTCTTGAGGATTCCATTGCGCTGAGCCGCGAGCAGGGCGCCTGGGCGTGGGAGTTGCGGTCATCGATGGATCTGGCCCGGTTCTGGCTTGAACAGGGTCAACCGGATCAGGCCCGGACGTTGCTCGGTGCCTGCCGCGAGCGGGCTTCGGAAGGCTTCGACAGCCTTGATCTGCGTCGGCTGGAAAGTTTCTGGCAGAGCCTGCCCGTCACGCAGGCGTAATCAGGGCGGCCATTTTCACCAGGTCCGCCAGCGAGCGGGCCTTCATCTTGCGCATCACCTTGCCGCGATGCGCCTTGACGGTGATTTCGCTGATGTTGAGGTCGGCGGCAATCAGTTTGTTCAGCCGCCCGCTGACCACCGAAGCCATGATCTCCTGCTCGCGCGGCGTCAGGGTCTTGTAGGCCTCGAGCAGTGAGCGCAGGTTCTTTTCTCCCTCCAGCGCCACACGACTGCTTTGCAGCGCATCGGCCATGGCGGCGAGGATCACATCGTCATTGAACGGTTTGGTCAGAAACTCCACCGCGCCGGCCTTCAAGGCCCGCACCGTGCGCGGAATATCGCCGTAGCCGGTGATGAAGATGATCGGCATGTTGTGGCGTTCATCGGCAAGGGCGGTCTGCAGATCGAGGCCGCTCAGGTCGGGCAGGTTGATGTCCAGCACCAGACAACTGGGCACCAGCGCCCGGGGTGCGTCGAGAAAATCCTGCGCGGACTCGAACAGCCGTGGCTGCCATCCGGCGAAGCGGATCATCAGCTCCAGCGACTCGCGCACGGAAATGTCGTCATCGACAACGAATACGACGGGCGTGACATCACTCATCGGTAATGCTCCACGGGAAGGGGCGATTGCGTTGTTCGCGTTCAACATATCGATTCCTTGTTCTGTTCGGCTTCACACTCAGTCGAGGGGCAGGGCGGCGCTCAGGGCCTTGAGCAATTGGGCTTCGCTGAAGGGTTTGAACAGGCATTCCACGGCGCCACTGTTCAGCAGCTTCGCCTGTTCGCTGGCGTCGCCGTGCGCGGTGATGAAAATCACCGGAATGCGATAGTCACGGCGCAGCAGCTCCCGTTGCAGATCCGGGCCCGACATGCCCGGCATGGCCACGTCGAGAATCAGGCAGTGCGTCAGGTCCAGATAGGGTGATGACAGAAACGCCTGCGCCGAGGAAAACGCCTGGACGGCAAAACCGAATTCCTTGATCAGGTCAGGCAGTGATTCACGAACCGATTCGTCGTCATCGACCACCGATACGAGCAAATGCGTACCCATCAATCATTCTCCACGGTGCGATCGGCGAGGTCGCGGTTATCGGTTTGCGGCAAGTCCGTCGAATTCGGGATGGCAAAGGTAAACGTCGTACCCGGGCCGTCGTTGGCGCTGGCCCAGAGTTTGCCGTCGTGGCGCTCGATGATCGATCGACTGATGGACAGACCGACGCCCATGCCTGAGCTTTTGGTGGTGTAGAACGCATTGAAAATGCGCTCGATGTCCTGCGGATCGACGCCGTTGCCGCTGTCTTTCACCGCCAGGTAAACGCTCTCGTCCGCCCCAAGGCCGGTGCTGACGATCAATTGTCGGGGCCGACCGTGGATCGCGCTCATGGCCTCGGCGGCATTCATGATCAAGTTGAGGATCACCTGCTGAAGCTGGACCCGGTCGCCCCTGACCAGCGGCAGGGCTTCGGCAAATTGCGGGTGCAGCACCACGCCGTTGCGTTGCAGCTCGCCCAATAGCATGGCGATGACTTCCCGTGCCGCGTCATTCAGATTGACGTCTTCAATCGTGATGCTTTTCTTTGAGAACAGTGCCCGCAGTCGGTTGATCACATCGGCCGCGCGATTGCCGTCGCGAATGGTGCGGCGCGCGGTTTCCCTGGCGCCGTCGACATTCGGCGGGTCCGCACCAAGCATGCGCAGGCAGGTGCTGGCGTTGGTGATGATGCCGGCCAGCGGTTGATTGACCTCGTGGGCAATCGACGCCGTGACCGCGCCAAGGCTGGCGACCCTGGCCAGGTGCGTCAGCTCCGAGCGCGCCTTGCTCAGGACCTCTTCGGCGAGCCGGCGCTGGGTGATGTCCTGCAGGGCGGCGATGTATTCGAAACCGTCCGGCGCATGGGCGATCGAGTGCGCCACCAGCCGCACGTATTTCACCGTGCCGTCGGGCATCAGCAGCCGATGTTCGTGTTCGAAGTCACGCCCCTTGCGGCGCTGGCGCTTGATCATTTCCCGATGGCTGGAGATGTCGTCCGGATGCACGCGACGATAGATCGCCTCGAAACCGGGCGGGGTGTCCGGGTCCAGTTCAAGGATGCGGTAGACCTCGTCCGACCAGGTGATCTCGTCGGTGCTCACCCGCCAGGAAAACGTACCGGTGGCGCTCAGGCGTTGGGCCTTGGCCAGAAAGACTTCCGCCCGCTTGCGGTCTTCGATATCGGTGTTCTCGCCATACCAGCGCACGATCCGCCCCGTGTCATCACGCTGGGGCACGGCGCGAATCAGGAACCAGCGGTAAACGCCGTCGAAGCGTCTCAGTCGGGCCTCGTATTCACCGGCGCTGCCCGATTGCAGAATCCCTTGCCAATAATCCTCCAGGCCCGGGGCGTCGTCCGGGTGGGTGGGTGCCGTCCAGCCGTCACCGCAGGCCTGTTCGAGTGACATGCCGGTGTAGTCGCACCAGCGTCGATTGACGAAGCCGACGCTGCCTTCGGGCGAGGCACTCCAGACAAAACCGGGTACGGCATCGATGATCCCGCGCAGACGTTCTTCCGAAGCGCTGACTTCGGCGAGGGCATTGGCGATCAAGACCTTGTCCCGCCGGCGCTCATCGATATCGACCTGCAAAACGCACCAGCGTGTGATGGTGCCTTCGCTGTCTCTGATCGGCAGGCCGCGCACATGGAACCAGCGATAGACACCGTCGGCGCGACGGATGCGATGTTCGACTTCATAGGGCGTGCCGGTGTCGACCGAATGCATCCACGCGGCGATGACCGAGGGCAGGTCGTCCGGGTGCACGGTCACGCTGGCCTGCCAGTTTTTCAGCTCGTGGAGCGGGGCGCCGATGTAATCCAGGATGGGCCGGTTGACCTGTTCCAGCTCACCGGAAGGCGTCATGAAGGCGACCATGGCCGGGATGCTGTCGATGATGGCTTCGACCCCCGGCATGGGCATGATCTCGTCACTGGCGCGGTCCGGACCGTCCTCGATGACGCGCTCCTGCTCGTTCGTCATACCGATTCTCATTGTGTGCAGTCACCGTTGAACAAAGATGCGCCTTCTGCTGGCACTCGCCCATCATACTTTGGTGTCGCCTGTAGCGAATATCGGCTGGCGTCGCACACTGCGACGGGCATCACAGTGGCGCTTTTGTAAGCCACTGTATCTACGGCCCTTCGAGCCATACAAGCATGCAAATCAGCCTGTTCGCGAAACTGCGCGGATACACCACCCGCTCACTCTTGGCCCTGGTTTCAACGTCCTTCGACGTTGAGTGAAAGCAACGTGACGTCCGCGCTCCTGCCACCCGAAAGGCAGCAAGACCGGTCGTCCCGATGACAGGGCAGAACATTATGAAAGCAGTGGTAATCGAGGCCTTTGGCGGGCCTGAAGTCTTGACGATGCAAGACATACAACTGGCAGAACCAGGGCCCGGGCAAGTCTTGGTCAAGGTCATGGCGGCGGGTATCAATTTCATGGACACCGGTGTCCGACGCGGGCTCGGCGGTGCCTGGGCGTTGCCGCTGACGCCGGGGGCGGAAGGGGCCGGCATCGTCCTCGCCACCGGCCCGCAGGTGACGGAGTTCGGAGTCGGTGACCGCGTGGCCTGGCATTACGTGCCGGGCAGCTACGCCGAACAGGTGATCGCCCCGGTCAGCCAGTTGGTGCCGTTGCCCGATGAGATCGACTTCGCCACCGCCGCCAGCCTGATGATGCAGGGCCTGACCGCCAGCAATCTGGTGGACAAGGTGCATGCGATCCAGCCGGGTGACGTGGCCTTCGTGCACGCGGCGGCGGGGGGCGTAGGCCTGATGCTGACCCAGTTGATCAAGCTGCGGGGCGGCAGGGTCATTGGCCGGGTGTCTCACGCCGACAAGGTGGAGGCGGTGCTCGCGGCCGGGGCTGACTATGTGGTGATCGGGCGGGCGCACAACATTGCCGGACAGGTCATGCGCCTGACCGACGGGCAGCGGGTGAATGCGGTGTACGACGGCACCGGCGCGGAAGGCTTCGCCGACTCGCTGGAGATGCTGGATTACTTCGGCACCCTGGCCTTGTACGGGCCGTTCATGAACCCGATCCCGCCGATCGATATCTTCAGCGTGCCGCGCAGCATCAAGCTGACGTATCCCTCGGTCATGCACTACGTGCGCAACCGCGAAGTGCTGCTGGAAAAGTCCCGGCAACTGTTCGGGTGGGTCAGCACCGGCAAACTGAAAACTGTCATTGGCAAACGTTATTCACTGGAGAACGCGCAACAGGCCCATCGCGATATCGAGTCGCGCAACACGACGGGCAAGCTGATCATCGTTCCCTGATGCCACGCCAGATCAGCAGGGCCGCCAAGAGCTGACTACCGGCGAAAAAGGTGAACAGCTCTTGTGCGGTCCATCGGGCATCCAGCAGAAAACCGGCGACCACCGGCGAAATGATCGCCCCGAGACGACCCATCGCCAGCACCACGCCGACGCCGGTTGTACGAACCGAGGTGCAAAACGCCTGCGGGGCCAGAACATACAGGGCGGCGACCGCACCATTGAGCATCAGGCCAAGCGTGACCGCCACGAGCGCGGCCAGACCGGGTACGTACGAGGCCGGCACCATCAGAGGCAGCAGGACGGCGTTGAGCAGCAGAAACCCTGACAACAATCGCCGGCAGCCGAAACGATTGGCCGCCAGTCCCAGCAGCAGGGCGCCGAGCATGCCGCCAAACGCCAACAACACCCCGATCCGGGCGCCTTGTTGGTCGGTAAAGCCGTTGTGGACCAGCAGGCTCGGGGTCCAGCTCATGACGAAGTAAAAGCAGAACATCAGCAGAAAGAGTGCCAGCGCCAGCGATGTGGTTTGTTGCCACTGATCGGGCGAAAACGGTCGGCTGGTGTTGTCAGGCGACGCTGAAGCGACGGGCGCGCCATGTTCGAGTGCCAGAAATGACGGCGACTCTCGCAGCCAGAAGACGCCGGCCAGCGCTGCCGCCAGCGTCATGCAGCCACCGGCAAGAAAGACATACCGCCAGCCCATCAAATCATTCAATACATGCGCCAGCACTCCGCCCAGACTGGCTCCCATGGCAAAGGCGAGGGATTGCAACGCGATGGCCAGATTGCGCCGCTGCGGGCTGGCGTGTTCGAACGTCAGCACGTTCGCCCCCACCAGCACCGCCCCAGTGCCGATGCCGGTCAGCAGTCGCAAAAGCATCAACACGTGATGATCCGGGCTCCAGAACGACAGCAACATGCTCAGGCCGCTAAGCAGCAGGCCGGCAAGCAGCAAAGGCCTGCGTCCGAAGCGATCGGCCCTGGGCGCGGCCAGCAGCGAACCGAGCGCCATCCCGACCAGGCTTGCGCTCAATAGCAGGCCCAGTTGCGCGCCGCTCAACGCCCACTCGGCCGAAACCCGGGCGGCGGTGAAGGCCATGGCCATCACGTCGAGTCCGTCGATCACGTTGAACAGCATGCACAGCCCGATCACCCACCACTGCGATGTGGTCGATGGCGTACTGCTCAGGCGTTCGAGCGCTGTCTCCCCACGCATCCGCAATCCTTGTTCCGATCTGTCATTCAAATGGGCCGTTTCCCCGCCGCATTCTGCCCGTTAACCGCTGCTGAATTCGAGCGCGATTTTGCGCACCGGGCCAGCGCGTCATACCAAGGTATCGACCGACACCATCGTGTAATCGCCCCGGTGCCAGCGCAGTGGTCTGATCCGATTGGCGATGCCTTTCGAATAATGACTACAAGGAGATCCATCATGGTTGCGCTTTCGTCCGGTCTTACCTGGCGCCATTGCCTGGCGTCATCCATCAGGGGCGGTGTGCTCGGCCTTGCCGTACTCGCTGGCAGCAGCGGCGTCTGGGCTGCGGATCCGTCGCAAGCCATTCGCCCGTACACCATCCATGTGGGCGAAGCGAAACTGAGCGATCTGCGCAAACGCATCGCCGACACCCGCTGGCCGGACAAGGAAACGGTCAGCGACGTGTCCCAGGGTGTGCAACTGGCGCAAGTCGAAGCACTGGTCAAGTACTGGGGCAATGGCTATGACTGGCGCAAGGCCGAAGCGAAGCTCAATGCGTTGCCGGAGTTCGTGACCACCATCGACGGCGTCGACATCCAGTTCATCCATGTGCGTTCGCGCAATCCCAATGCGATGCCGCTGATCCTCACCCACGGCTGGCCGGGTTCGCAGTTCGAATTTCTCAAGACCATCGGCCCGCTGACCGACCCCGTGGCGTACGGCGGCAAGGTCGAGGACTCGTTCGACGTGGTGATCCCGTCGATTCCCGGCCATGGTTTTTCCGGCAAACCGACCGAGCTCGGCTGGGGCCCTGACCGGGTGGCGAAGGCCTGGGATGTGTTGATGAAGCGTCTGGGCTACAGCCATTACGTGTCCCAGGGTGGCGATCATGGTTCGGTGATTTCCGATGCACTGGGTCGTCTGGCGCCGCCCGGTTTGCTGGGCATCCACCTGAACATGCCGGCCACCGTGCCGCCGGAACTGGTCAAGCCGATCAACAGCGGCGACCCGGCCCCGGCCGGGCTGACCGCACCGGAGGTGACGGCCTTCAACTCGCTCAGCCAGTTCTTCGGCCGCAACGCCGCTTACGGCGCAATGATGGTGACCCGGCCGCAGACCATCGGTTATCTGCTGGCCGACTCGCCCGCCGGTACGGCCGCGTGGATGTATGAAAAATTCGCCGCATGGACTGACAGCGACGGTCAGCCCGAGAAAGTCCTGAGCCGCGATGAAATGCTCGATGACATCAGCCTGTACTGGCTGACCGACAGCGGGGCGTCGTCCTCCCGTTTCTACTGGGAGAACAACAACAATAACTTCAGCGCCGCCGCGCAGAAGACTGCCGACATCAAGGTGCCGGTGGCGATCACTGTGTTCCCGCACGAAATCTACCGCGCGCCGAAAGTCTGGTCGCAACGCGCCTATCCGTCGCTGGCCTACTTCAGCGAAGTCAGCAAGGGCGGTCACTTCGCGGCATGGGAGCAACCGCAACTGTTCAGCGAAGAACTGCGCGAAGCCTTCCGTCCACTGCGCGCGGCTGCGCAGAAAACCGCTGCTCAGGCAGCGCGCTAGTCCTTCAATCCGCAGGCCCTTTAACCACCAACCCGGAACCGCCGCCCGGCGGTTCACGAGGGAGACTCGGCATGACTGACTCTAACGCTGTAACCCCATCCCGGCGCGTGCTCGCCGTTTCGATCCTGACGCTTGCGCTGGGTATCGCCTCGGCATACGCCAGCGCCGCCGAAGTGCCCGCCGGCAAGATCGACGCCATTACCGCCGGCACCAATGTTTCGTTCGGCGCGCTGAAACACGTCAAGGCCGGATTGCTCGACGTGTCCTACGCCGAAGTCGGTCCCGCCGACGGTCCGGTGGTCATCCTGCTGCACGGCTGGCCCTACGACATTCACAGCTACACCAACGTGGCGCCGGCGCTGGCGCAGAAGGGCTATCGGGTGCTGATTCCTTACGCGCGCGGCTATGGCGACACACGTTTCCTGTCTGCCAAAACCGTGCGCAACGGTCAGCCGGCGGCGCTGGCCAAAGACCTGATCGACTTCATGGACGCCCTGAAAATCAAGCAGGCCGTGCTCGGCGGCTACGACTGGGGTGCGCGCACCGCCGACATCGTCGCCGCGCTCTGGCCCGAGCGAGTGAAAGCGCTGGTGGCGGTGAGTGGTTACCTGATCGGCAGCCAGGACGCCGGCAAGACGCCGCTGCCGCCGGCTGCAGAGTTGCAGTGGTGGTATCAGTTCTACTTCGCGACCGAGCGCGGTCGCCTGGGTTACGAAAAGAACACCCATGACTTCGCCAAGCTGATCTGGCAGCTGGCTTCGCCGAAGTGGAACTTCGACGACGCGACATACGACCGCAGCGCCGCCGCGTTGCAGAACCCGGATCACGTCGCCGTGTCGATCTTCAACTACCGCTGGCGCCTGGGCCTGATCAAAGGGGAAGCGCAATACGATCCGCTGGAGAAAAAACTGGCGACATTCCCCTCGATCGGCGTGCCGACCATCACCCTCGAAGGCGACGCCAATGGCGCGCCGCACCCACCGGCCGAGGCCTACGCCAAACGCTTCACCGGCAAATACGAGTACCGGCTGATCAGCGGCGGCATCGGCCACAACCTGCCGCAGGAAGCGCCGCAGGCGTTCGTTCAGGCGGTGATCGATGCCGATCATCTCTGACTGCTGGCCTGAGGGGATCCGACGATGAAACTCAACCATTGGGCCGTGTTGCCAGCGGCCATTGCGCTCGCGGCACTGGCGGCTACCGGTGTCGCGTTGGGCGAGGCCGATGAGGGCGATGCCTCGCCGATCTACGGCGTGAAGCTGCCGAAAAACTATCGCCAGTGGGCGCTGATTGCCCCGGCCCAGGAAGCCGCGCCGCTGGATGAACTGCGCGCGGTGCTGGGCAATGACCGGGCGATCAAGGCTTACCAGAGCAAGACGCTGCCGTTTCCCGACGGCACGGTGCTGGTGAAGCTGGCGTGGAAACACGTGCAGTCGCCGGAGTTCGAGCCAGCCTCGATTCCGGGGGCGGCCACCACTGTTCAGGTGATGGTCAAGGACTCGCGCAAATACGCTTCGACCGGTGGCTGGGGATTCGGCCGGTTCATCAACGGCAAACCCGCCGATGAAGCCCAGCACCAGACCTGCTTTGCCTGCCATCAGGCGCGGGTGCAGAACCACGATTTTGTCTTCACTCGATACGCCCCCTGAATCCGTCATACGAGGAACATCCAGATGAAAAAAACACTGATTGCACTGAGCATCGCTGCGGGCCTGTGCCTGGGCGCCAATGCCTTCGCCCAAACCGCCAAACCCACGGTGGTGCTGGTGCACGGCGCATTTGCCGACGCGTCGAGCTGGAACGGCGTGGCGAAGATTCTCGAAAAGGATGGCTACACGGTGATCGCCGCCGCCAATCCGCTGCGCGGCGTCAAGAGCGATGGCGCAGCGGTATCGGCGTTGCTCAGCAGCATCCAGTCGCCAGTGGTGCTGGTCGGTCACTCCTATGGCGGCAACGTCATCAGTGATGCGGCCAACGATCATGCCAATGTCAAAGCGCTGGTCTACGTCAGCGCCTTTGCCCCCGAAGCCGGTGAAACCGTCGCCGGGCTGGCCGGCAAGTTTCCCGGCAGCACCCTCGGACCAACGCTGGCACCACCGGTTGCGCTGGCCGACGGCGGCAAGGACCTGTACATCCAGCAGAGCAAGTTCCACGACCAGTTCGCCGCCGATGTCCCGGCTGCACAAGCGGCGCTGATGGCGGCTACTCAACGTCCGGTCACCGAAGCGGCGCTGAACGAGCAGGCCGGAACGCCGGCCTGGAAGCACATTCCGTCGTGGTACATCTACGGCGACAAGGACAAGAACATCCCGCCCCAGGCGATGGCGTTCATGGCCAAGCGTGCGGATGCCAAGGCGGTTGAGGTGGTCAAGGGCGCGTCGCACGTGGTGATGGTGTCGAACCCGGCACCGGTGGCCCGGCTGATTGAAAAAGCTGCGGCGGCCAACTGAAACCCTGCGACGTGCCGAGGCGCGTCGCAGGGCTGTCACCTCCCGCTCAGGCAACGGACACCTGCGGCGAAGTTGCCGGTGCCAATCTGAGCAGGGGGGTGATGCCGAGCATCAACAGCAGTACCGCGAACAGCAAGGTGTACGCCGGGCCGTAGTGTCCGGCGTATTCGCGCAGGGCACCGAACAACAGCGGCCCGAGCGCGGCGATCAGGTAACCGATGAACAACATGAACACAGTCCACAATCCGGCCTGTTCGCTGGTGCTGGCGTGATCCAGCGGCAAGGTCATGGCCACGGTAAAACCCATGCCCAGGCCGATGGCCGCGAGCACCACATACAGCATCGGCCAGTACGCCGGCAGGAACGCCATGCCGCCCACCCCCAGCAGGGCCAGCAACGCCGACAACCCGAGCAAACCGCGCCGGTCGTGGGCCTTGCCCGGTATCAGCCCCGCACCCACGCTGGCCACGGCGAACACCGCCGTAAAAATGCCCAGCAGGACGCCCGGGGAAACACTCGATGTGGCCGCTTCCACCGACGCTGGCGCCATCCAGGCGAAGAGGGCGTAGACCACGAATTGACCGGCACCGAAATTCAACGCGATCAGCCACGCTTGCGGATTGCCCCAGGGCAGACGTTTGCTCGGGTTCGACGGCGATTTCACGGCGGGTGTCGGTGTCGCAAAACGCCGCGCCATCCACACCCAGCTGGCGATGGCGGTGAGGCACAGCACGCTCCAGAACCCGGCGCTGACCCGCCAGTCCTGCGCCAGCTCGGCAATCGGCGCACTGAACACCGCCGCGAGGGTCGCGCCCAGACTCAGGCCGCCAGCATAGATGCCCATGAGCATCGCCGGCCGTTGCGCAAAGTGGGTCTTGATCCACGCGCCGGTCATCGCGCCGGCAACCGCAATGCCGATGCTGGCGAAGAACGTGCTGCCGAGCAGGAAGAATGCATTCGGCGAGATTGCCCGCAGCAACGTCGAGGCGCCCAGCAACGTCAGTGCGACAACCACACTGCGATCGATCCCGAAGCGTCTGGCCAGGCTCGGAACCACCAGCGCGAACACGCCCATGCAGATGTCGGGAATCGAGGTCAGCAGCGCGGCCTGGGTATAGCTCAACTGGAAGTGCTGCTGGATCAACAGCAGAATCGGCCCCACCGAAATGATCGGCGGCCGCAGGGCGATGGACAGGATCAGCAGGCCGATCACCGCCGTGACGCTCTGCTGGTGGCCGGAGAGATTGCGGGTGATTGCCATGGGAAAAGCCTCATTGATGAACAATGAGCGCAAGGCTAACAATGGGCCGGTAATGGCAAATGCCAGGGTTTGTCGTCAAAGTGACAATCGCTGCTTTACCACGATCAAGGTGTGTTTTCAGGAGACGCCAGCCGATGAAACGAGAGGTGCGCAAGGTCATCGCCCAGCGTGAGTCCGCGCCGCGCAGCGAACGTTATCCCGACTATCAGGACGTGCCGCGTGTAATGACCGTGCTGGTGCGCGATCAGGCCACCGGCGAATACAACGAGCCGCACGTGCATCGGCACGGGCAATTGCTGTATGCCTCGAACGGGGTGATGCGGGTGGCCACCGAGCGCGGATTGTGGATCCTGCCGCCGAAGCGCGCGCTGTGGATTCCGCCCGGGATGATCCACGACCAGTTGATGCTGAGCGCGGTCAAGATGCGCTCGATCTACATCGATCCGCAGGTCTGCGCAGGGCTGGGCCATCACTGCAAAGTGCTGGAGATCCCCGGACTGCTGCGCGAGTTGATTCTGGCCCTGGCCGAGCAGCCGATCGAATACCCACAGGAAGGCCGTAACGCACACATCGTGGCGTTGATACTCAGTGAGTTGCAGGGAGCCCGGACGTTGCCGATCGAAGTGCCGTGGCCGGTGGACCGGCGACTGGTCACGGTGTGCGAGGCGATTCTGCAGGATCCGGGACAAGACCATTCGATCGGTTACTGGGCTGACCGGGTCGGTGCCAGTTCGCGCACGCTGATACGCCTGTTCGTCAATGAAACCGGCCTGAATTTCCGCCACTGGCTGCAGCAGGTGCGGCTGGCGACTGCCATCGACCGGCTCGACAAGGGACAGTCCGTCGGGGTGATTGCCCGGGATCTGGGCTACGCCAGCCAGAGTGCCTTCAGTGCCATGTTCAGACGGGTGATGGGTGAATCGCCCCGTGAATTTCTCGTTCGCGATTAGGGCGTTTTGGCGATTCCGATACCTTCGTATTCTGTCGTCGAAGGGAGGCGGGTGGTATCAATGACGCTGCTGTTGCAGGTGCATTGAACACCCACCCGCGTTCCGCGAGGAACCTTCGAAGAGTGAGAAATCCTGATGCTTTTATACCTATCGACCTGGTCCGAAATAGCGCAATTCCTCGAACGCAGCCGCACCATCGTCATCCCGATCGGCTCCAACGAACAGCACGGGCCGACCGGCCTGCTGGGCACCGACTGGATGTGCCCGGAAATCATTGCCCATGAAGCGCAGAAAAGCGCTGACATCCTGATTGCCCCGACCTTCAACATCGGCATGGCGCAGCATCACCTCGGCTTCCCCGGCACCATCTCGCTCCGGCCTTCGACCTTCATCGCCGCCATCGCCGACTGGACCCGCTCCCTGGCTGCCCACGGCTTTGAAAAGATCTTTTTCCTCAATGGCCACGGCGGCAACATCGCCTCAATCGAAGCAGCGTTTTCGGAGCTGTACGCCGAAGCGAGTTTCGCCCGGCGCAAGGCCGGGTTCGCCCTGAAGCTGTGCAACTGGTGGGATCTGGAAGGGGTGAACGAGCTGGCGCGTGACCAATTCCCGACCGGCCACGGCATTCATGCCACGCCTTCGGAAATCGCCGTGACCCAATGGGCGTATCCCGATTCCATCAAGTCGGCCGATTATTCGCCGCAGATCGCCAACTGGGGGCCGATCCGTGAAGCGGCGGATTTCCGCGCCCGTCATCCGGACGGCCGCATGGGCTCGGACCCGGCCCAGGCTTCGCCGGAAAAGGGTCGGCAACTGGTGGAAATGGCCGCTCGCGGTCTGGTGCAGGAGGTGCAAGCCTTCAGCCGCGAATCGTTACCCGACTGAAGCGTCACCCTGATCAACGCCCGGATTTTCCGGGCGTTGCTGTTTCAACACCTTGGGAATATCGCCATGTGGACTATCCGTCACAGCTACATCGATGGCGCGTTCGTGCCCGTTCAGGGCAGCGAAACGATCGAATGCATCAACCCGGCGACGGAATCCGTCATCGGAACGGTCACCCTGGCCAATCGCGACGATGCCAGGCAAGCCATCGCTGCCGCACGGCGTGCGCAAGTCACGATGGGCCGCACCTCGAAAGCCGAGCGCATCGACATGCTCAAACGCCTTCAGACAGCGGTGCTGGAAAGCACCGAAGACATACGCGACACCGCCATCGAGGAATACGGCGCACCGTTGGCCCGTGCGCAATGGGTGAGCCAGTACGCGTCGCAGTCCTTTGCCAACGCGGCGCAGGTGCTGGAGAACTACGAACTGGTCCGGCCTGTGGGCCGTGCAAGGGTCGTGATGGAACCGGTCGGGGTGTCGGCATTGTTCGCCCCCTGGAACAGCACCGCCGGTACGGTGTGCAGCAAACTGGCGGCAGCGATTGCCGGCGGTTGCGCCTCGATTATCAAACCGAGCGAACTCAGCCCGTTGCAGACCCAGGTGCTCGCGCTCGCCTTGCACCGTGCGGAACTGCCCAACGGGGTGATCAACATTGTCCTGGGCCGTGGGAGCGATGTGGGCGACGAGATCAGTACCAGCCCGCACGTCGCGAAGGTCTCGTTTACCGGCTCCACTGCCACCGGAAAACTCATCGCCCGCGCCGGCATCGAGACGATGAAGCGGGTGAGTCTGTCGCTCACCGGCAAGTCGGCGTCCATCGTGCTCGACGATGCGGATCTCGAAGCGGCCATCTCGATGGCCCTGAATGCTGCCTTCATGAACAACGGCCAGGCCTGTGTCGCCGGCACACGGCTGTTGGTGCCGCGCGGGTTCTTGCAGCCGGTGATCGAACGGGTGAAAACCCTGGTCGACGCGACAGTGGTCGGCGATCCTCGGAACCCGACTACCGCCATCGGCCCGTTGGTCAACCAGGCGCAGTTTGATCGCGTGCAGGGCTTTATCCGGCGCGGGCTGGAGCAGGGTGCGCGATTGATCGTCGGCGGGGAGGGCCGGCCTGCCGGGTTGAACCATGGCTATTTCGTGAAGCCCACGGTGTTTGCCGATGTCAGCAACGACATGGACATCGCCCGGGAAGAGATTTTTGGCCCGGTGCTGTCGATCATCGCCTATGACGATGAGGAAGACGCCATCCGCCTGGCCAATGCCAGCGTCTACGGTTTGCAGGCCTATGTGTTCACCTGCGAGGTCGAACGTGGCCGACGCATCGCTGCGCGGCTGGAGGCCGGTTCGGTGCTGATCAACCGGATCGCACCGGAGTTGCTTGCGCCGTTTGGCGGGGTCAAGCAGTCGGGGATCGGCAGGGAATTCGGGGTGTCGGGGCTGGAAGCGTTTCTTGAAGCAAAAAGCATCGTAGAGGACTGACAACGGCGGCAGGGCAAACAGGATCAATCCTGCTTGCTCTGCTTACGTCATTGCGGATCAGCCCAGCGCTTCGATGGCCTGCGCAACGCCTGCACCGTACGCCGGATCGGCGCGGGTGCAGTTATCGATGTGGCGTTGTCGGGTCTGGGCGCTGGCGCCATGGATCGAGCGCGCGGTGTTCTCGAACAAGACCTGTTGCTGGGCGGGCGACATAGCCCGGAACAGCGCACCCGGTTGCGAGAAGTAGTCGTCGTCCTCGCGGTGATTCCAGTGCCCGGCGCTGCCTTTCAGGGCCAGCGGTGGCTCGCTGAAATCCGGTTGCTCGGCCCACTGGCCATAGCTGTTGGGCTCGTAGCCGATTGTGCTGCCCGCGTTCGCATCGGTGCGCATCTGGCCGTCCCGGTGGTAGCTGTTGACCGGGCAGCGCGGGGCATTCACCGGAATCTGATGATGATTGACGCCGACGCGATAGCGCTGTGCATCGCCGTAGGAGAACAGGCGCGCCTGGAGCATTTTGTCCGGTGAGAAGCTGATGCCGGGCACCACGTTGGCCGGGTTGAAAGCCGCCTGTTCGACGTCGGCGAAGTAGTTGTCAGGGTTGCGGTTGAGTTCGAGCATGCCGACTTCGATCAGCGGGTAATCTGCGTGAGGCCAGACCTTGGTCAGGTCGAACGGGTTGATCGAGTACGTGTCGGCGTCCAGCTCTGGCATCACTTGCACGTAGAGCTTCCATTGCGGGAAGTGGCCTTCCTCGATGGCGCTGTACAGGTCGCGCTGGGCACTTTCGCGGTCATCGCCGATCAGGGTCGCGGCCTGTTGATCGGTCAGGTTTTCGATCCCTTGTTGGGTCTTCCAGGTGAACTTCACCCAGAAACGTTCGTTCGCCGGGCTGATGAAACTGAAGGTGTGGCTGCCGAAACCATGCATGTGGCGGTAGGTGCGCGGCAGTCCACGGTCGCTCATGACGATCGTGACCTGATGCAGCGCCTCGGGCAGCAAGGTCCAGAAATCCCAATTGTTGCGGGCGCTGCGCATGTTGGTGCGCGGGTCGCGTTTGACCGCATGGTTGAGGTCGGGGAATTTCAACGGATCGCGCAGAAAGAACACTGGCGTGTTGTTACCCACCAGATCCCAGTTGCCTTGCTCGGTATAGAACTTGATGGCGAATCCGCGGATGTCACGCTCGGCATCCGCCGCGCCACGCTCACCGGCCACGGTCGAGAAGCGGACGAACACATCGGTGGTCTTGCCTACGCTGGAGAACAATCTGGCCTTGGTGAAGCGGCTGATGTCATGGGTGACGGTGAAGGTGCCGAACGCACCGGAACCCTTGGCGTGCATGCGCCGCTCGGGTATGACTTCCCGATCGAAGTGCGCCAGTTTTTCCAGCAACCAGACGTCCTGCAACAGCATCGGGCCTCTCGGGCCCGCCGTCTGTACGTTGTTGTTATCAACCACGGGCGCGCCCGCAGCAGTTGTCAGCTTGTTCATGCGCAACTCCTGGCTTTTGTCGGTTTCCCGCCATCACATCAAAAGCCTTGGGCGCGATCTATTGCACCTTGGTGTCGCCGGATAGTACGAAGGTGTGGTTGGAAGATTGGGCGTTTTGCTGTCGGCAAAAGACGGATCAGGCGAGGGTGATGCTGACCTTGATGTTGTTGCGCGTGGCCTTGGAGTAGGGGCAGTTCTGGTGCGCTGCGTCGATCAGCTGGAGCGCCACTTGCGGTTCGATATCTGGCAGCGACACCGCCAGTTGGGCCTGCAGGAAGAACCCTTGTTCCCCATGAGCCAGATCGACTTGCGCATCAACCATCGCTTGTGCAGGAAAACCGATCTTGCGCGCGTTGCAGGCATGGCGCAGCGAGCCGAGGAAGCAGGCCGACCAGCACACGGCGAACAATTGCTCGGGGTTGGTTCCGGTGCCGGGTGCGCCGGGTGGAGAAAGCTTGAGATCCAGTCGGCCATCGTGACTGCGTCCTGTGCCCTCGCGGCCTCCTGTGGTGCAGGTATGCGCGGAGTAGAGGGTTTTTTCGATATCGATCATGGGCATTCCCTGAAGAGCATTTCACAGCGAGAAGGGCGATTCATGTTGCCCGTGTGGGTTCATGACATTCACTTGCAGACGCACCCGCCAGCGCGTCGGCGGTGGCCACGGCGGCAGTGCCGCGATGGCCCAGGTTGTCGAGCAGGATCGTGCGGGCGATCTCGATCAGCCAGGCGCGAAACGGAAAGCTCGGGTCATGGGCGGCCTGTTCCTGATAGAGCGCCCTGAAGGCTTGCTGAACGAGGCCGCCGGTGTCTTCACGACGGATCCGCCCGGCCTGCACCTGACCTTCGTAAAAGGCGATGAGCAACGGCGTCACCGTCGCGAACAGCTGTTGCGCCTCACCCCGGCCATGCCTGACGGCGCCCGCGACCAAGGCATACAGTTCGTCGTTGCCGAGCCGGTCGGCCTCGCACAGGCAATTGTCGCGATAACCTTCAGCCATGGTCGAATCCCTCGCAAAACCATCGTTCGACTGAGCGAGGCGAGCGAAAAGGTTCGCAGGTGGCCTGGCGTTCAGCGGTGAGATTCAAGCCTGCCTTCTGCGCTGAATGACTGCCAGTTATGCGTTGTTAGCGCTTGTTAGCGTTCGTCTGTTGCAGCGCTTGAAAGGGTGATTTTTCCGCTGGCCGATCAAGGCCCTGCGCGGGTTTTTCATGCCCTTTGTCTGGAAGAAATGGCGGGGCGGTGTACGAGCATTTTTGACATCCCTGTCTCTTTGCCACCGTCACAATGACGTAGGAAACAGCTGATATTTATTTCACCGAATTCCTACATTTTGTTTGCCTCACCAGCAAAAAACGTGGTTATTATCCGCCGGCGCTTCGGGTCACAAACCCGGCGCCAGAAGATTGCCGTGCGTCTACAGACCCGGCAGTCGCAGCCGATCGGGACCACCCTGGCGCTGTCATCCCCGCGCAGGTTGTTCCTCGTCGTTGACCCTCAAATGGAAGTCGAGGTTTCAATTGGTCACGCGGTTTGCAATCGACGATGCAATGAACGATGCGACGGATGTCGCCAGTGATTCAGCCCACTTTCCCGCTGCCTGCGCCGACCGCGCGGCGGTGTTCTTCTCCAGCCTGTCTCCCCCCGGATTTCTGCGTGTGCCCGCGTTCAACGCGAGTCTGCACGCGCGCGCCGCGCCATCCTCCTGAATTCGAATGACCGTACCGGCACCTGATGCCGGGGCCTGACTGGCAGGGCGCGTGCTGTCCCTGCCTGATCACAAAAATAATGTAGTCATGGACGGTAGCCTCCGATGCTCGACAACACTTCCTTGCGTGGGACGACTCCCGCGCAGCCCGACGTTTGCTCCTCGAAACCGTTCGATGCGGACCTGTGCGTGCACGGTCTGTTTGAAGCGCAGGTGCTGCGCAACCCCGAGGCCATCGCCGCGCGTTGGCAGCAGGAGACGCTCAGTTACCGTGAACTGAATACCCGCGCCAATCGGCTGGCCCATCATTTACGCAACCTCGGGGTCGGGCCGGACGTGCGAGTCGGGCTGTGTCTTGAGCGTTCGCTGGAGATGTTGGTCGGCGTACTCGCGGTGCTCAAGGCTGGCGGCGCCTATGTGCCGCTGGACCCGGCCTATCCGCAGGCGCGGCTGGCGCACATGCTGGCTGACAGCGCACCGCCGGTGGTGCTGACTCACGGCCAGGCGCGCGATGTTTTGCGGGCGGCGCTCGAACAGTCGGCGACTGCACCTACGGTGCTGGATCTGGCCGACGCCAGTGATTGGGCTTTGCTCCCGGCAGACAACCTCGATTCTCACTCAATCGGTCTGACACCCCGGCACCTGGCTTACGTGATCTACACCTCCGGCTCCACCGGCACCCCGAAAGGCGTGATGGTCGAGCATCGCGGACCGGTCGCCGTGAGCGCCGACTGGGCCCGGCTCTATGGTTTGGGCGAACCGATCAACCACCTGCAGATGGCCGGTTTTTCCTTCGACGTGTTCAGCGCCGACCTGATCCGGGCGCTGGGTTTTGGCGGCACACTGGTGCTCTGTCCACGAGACACCCTGATGGACCCGCCGGCCCTGTATCGCCTGATGCGTGAGGCGCAGATTGGCTTTGCCGACTTCGTGCCGGCGCTGCTCAATCCGCTGTTGGCATGGGTCGAAGAGAGCGGCCATGACCTGTCGTTCCTGCGCACCGTGGTCTGCGGCTCCGACATCTGGACCGCCCACAGCGCGCGGCAATTGCGCAGGCTTTGCGGTGATCGCGTGCAGATCGTCCAGGCCTATGGCGTGACCGAAGCGAGCATCGACAGCACCTGTTTCGAGTTCACCGACAGCAGCCAGATCGACGCGGTGCTGCCCATCGGCCGGGCACTGCCCAATACCCGGATTTACCTGCTCGACGCTGACGGCGCACCGGTTGCCGAAGGTGTTGCGGGCGAGCTGTACATCGGCGGCGTCGGCGTGGCGCGCGGTTATCTGAACCTGCCGCAACTGACCGCCGAACGTTTCCTCGACAGCCCGTTCGTGGCGGGCGAACGCCTTTACCGCACCGGGGATATGGCGCGGTATCGGGCCGACGGGCAACTGGAATTCCTTGGCCGCAACGATTCCCAGACCAAGTTGCGCGGCCTGCGTCTGGAACTGGGTGAAATCGAAACCCGGCTGGCGGACATCCCGGGCGTGCGCGACAGCGTGGTGCTACTGCGCCAGGACAGTCATGGTGAACCACGTCTGGTCGCCTACTACTGCGAAAAACCAGACACGACTTTGCGCCCGCGCGCACTGCGTGAACAGCTGCAAGTCAGCCTGCCGGACTTCATGGTGCCGACTGCATTCGTGCGGCTCGACGCGTTGCCGCTGACCGCCAACGGCAAGGTCGACCGTCCCGGTCTGCCGGCACCAGACGCCGAGGCGTTTGATCAGCAGGAATATCAGGCACCCCAAGGCTCGCTGGAAACCGCAATCGCCGCGATCTGGGTCGACGTGCTCGGCATCGAGCGGGTGGGGCGTCAGGATCAGTTCTTCGCCCTCGGCGGTCACTCGCTGCTGGTGATGCGGGTGCTGGCGCAGGTTCGTCACACGCTGGGGCTGGAAGTCGCGCCTTCGACGCTGTTTGCCGCACCGGTTCTGGCGGAGTTCGCCAAACGGCTGCAAGCCAGTCAGGCTGCGGCTCGCCCGGCCATCACGGCCCTTGAACGCTCGGGTGCGCAAACGTTGTCGTCTGCCCAGCAGCGCCTGTGGTTTCTGGCACAGATGGAGGGTGGCAACGCGGCGTATCACATGCCGCTGAACCTGCGTTTGCGTGGTTCGCTGGACGTGCCGGCACTCGAACGCAGCTTCAATCAACTGGTGGCGCGCCATGCTGCGCTGCGCACGACGTTCATCGCCGTTGAAGGGGAAGGGCGTCAACTGGTTTCGCCGCCGGCGCACAGCGTCCGGCTGACGGTGACTGACGTGCAGGGGCACGATGCGCAAGAACGCCTGACCCGCTTGATCGACGAGGAGGGCGCCCGACCGTTCGACCTGATCCGTGGCCCGCTGATACGGGTCAACCTGCTGCGGCTGGCGGCGAATGACCATGTGTTGCTGCTGACCCAGCATCACATCATCTCCGACGGCTGGTCGATGGGCGTGCTCACCCGCGAGCTGGGTCAGCTGTACGCGGCGGCGTTGCTGGACCGCGACGATCCGCTGCCGCCCTTGCCGGTTCAGTACGTGGATTACGCGGTGTGGCAAAAGCAGTGGCTGACCGGCGACGTGCTGGAGCAGCAGAGCCGTTACTGGCGTGAAACCCTCACGGGCGCGCCGGTGCTGCTTGAGTTGCCGACCGATCACAAGCGTCCGCCCGTGCAGGACTACCTCGGCGGTTTTGTCCCGCTGGTCTTCGACGCCGCCCTGACCGCACGCCTGAAAGCATTGGGCATGCAGCAAGGCACCACGCTGTTCATGAATCTGCTGGCCGGTTTTTCGCTGCTGCTGTCGCGCCTGTCGGGGCAGGGCGATGTGGTGATCGGCGTGCCATCGGCCAACCGTCCGCAACAGGAACTGGAAGGGCTGATCGGTTTCTTCGTCAACACCCTCGCGCTGCGCATGACTCAGTCGGGTACGCCGTCGGTGGCGCAATGGCTGCAACAGGCGCGGCGGGTGGCGCTGGAGGCTCAGGAACATCAGGACCTGCCGTTCGAGCAAGTGGTGGAGGTGCTCAATCCGCCGCGCAGTCTGGCCCACAGTCCGCTGTTCCAGGTGCTGTTTGCCTGGGAGCAGGATCAGGATTCCGATCTGCTGCTGACCGGGCTGGATGTCACGCCGGTCGAGAGCAGCCATCACGTGGCCAAGTTCGATCTGCAACTGGCGCTCAGTGAGCGAGACGGGCAGATCGTCGGCGGTCTGGAATATGCCTCGGGCCTGTTCGAGCGCAGCACTGTCGAGCAGTTCGGCGAGTACCTGCGTCGGGTGCTGACGCAGATGGTCGAGGACAGCCAACAGTCGCTGGCGAGGATCAAGCTGCTGAGCGCCGAGCAACACCAGCAGATCGTTCATGACTGGAACCGCACCGCCCGGGATACCGCGTCGTTGCCCTGTTGCGTGGCGCGCTTCGAATCCCATGCCCGGCAAACGCCCGATGCCGTGGCGCTGCTCGCCGACCGTGAGCAGCTGAGTTACCGCGACCTGAATCGCGCGGCCAACCGCCTCGCGCATTATCTGATCGAACAAGGCGTCGGCCCCGAGCATCGCGTCGGTTTGTGCCTGGAACGCTCGCCGCAGATGGTCATCGGCCTGTTGGCAATCCTCAAGGCTGGCGCGGCGTACGTGCCATTTGACCCGGCTTACCCGAGTGAACGTCTGGCATTCATGTTCAGCGATGCCGCGCCGACCATGCTGTTGACGCAATCAAGCCTGAGGGCCGGACTGCCGGCCAACGAGGCGAAGATCTGCTGCCTGGACACCGACGCAGCGCAATGGGCGCAACACCCGACGGATGATCCGCACGTCACGGTGAGCCCGGAAAACCTCGGCTACGTGCTCTACACCTCCGGCTCCACTGGACGCCCGAAAGGCGTGGCCCACAGCCGTCGCGCGCTGGACAACCTGATCGGCTGGCAGCTCGATCAAGCCACGGCACCACAACGCGTGCTGCAATTTGCCTCGCTGAACTTCGACGTTTCATTCCAGGAAATCTGCAGCACGCTCTGCCAGGGCGGCAGCCTGTTGCTGATGACCGAAGACAGCCGCAAGGACCTTGCCGCGCTGCGCCCGACGCTGGTGGCCGAAGGCGTGCAGCGGGCGTTCCTGCCGTTCGCCGTGTTGCAGCAACTTGCCGGCCTGACCGAGCCCGATGCGCCGATTCCGTCCGGTGGTTGCGAAATCATCACCGCCGGTGAAGCCCTGCAAATCAATGACGAGCTGCGCGGTTTTGTCCGTGGGCTCGGTGGGGCGCGGCTGCACAACCAGTACGGGCCGACCGAAACCCATGTGGTCAGCCAGTTCAGCCTCGACTGCAACGAGGCCGAATCCTGGCCGGACGCGCCGCCCATCGGCCGTCCCATCGCCAATGCGCGGCTCTACGTGCTGGACGAACATCTGAATCCGGTCCCGGTCGGCGTGGCGGGTGAGTTGTACATCGCCGGCGCCTGCCTGGCCCGGGGCTATCTGAACCGCCCGGACCTGACCGCCGAACGCTTCCTGCCGGACCCGTTCAGTGAAGAGCCTGGCGCGCGGATGTACCGCAGCGGCGACCTCGCGAAATTCCAGGCCGACGGCAACGTGCAATACCTGGGACGCATCGACCAACAGGTGAAACTGCGCGGCTTTCGCATCGAACTCGGCGAGATCGACAGCTTGTTGCATCAACAACCCGGCGTGCAGGAAGCCACCGTGTTGCTGCGTGAGGACGTGGCTGGCGACAAACGTCTTGTGGCTTACGTGGTCGGCACTGCGACCAGTGAATTCCTGCGAGCCGAATTGCAACGCCAGTTGCCCGAACACATGATCCCGAGTGCCTGGGTTCGCCTGTCGCAATTGCCGCTGACCCGCAACGGCAAGCTCGACCGCCAGGCGCTGCCGGCGCCGGAACGCAGCGCCGGGGCGACTTATGAAGCGCCGCGCAACGATACAGAACGGCAAATGGCCGAGATCTGGGCCGAAGTGCTCAAGTGCGAGCGGGTCGGCATCCACGACAACTTCTTCGACCTCGGCGGCCACTCGCTGCTGGCGACGCGGATGATCTACGCGATCAACCAGCGGATGGGCGCGCACCTGTCCTTGAGCAGCCTGTTCCAGACGCCGGTGTTGCTGGATCTGGCGGCACAGGTTTCGTGTGAAGAGCAGAGCGCTGAACCGGCGTTCATCCAGATCGAGCCGGATCGCGCTAATCGACATGAACCGTTCCCTCTGACCGATATCCAGCAAGCCTACTGGTTCGGTCGCGAGGCCACGGTCAGCCTCGGTGGCGTCAGTGCTCACGGCTACGAAGAGCTGCGTATTCCCGGGTTCGACGCCGAGCGTTTCGAACAAGCCTTGAACCGCATGATCCTGCGCCACGACATGTTGCGCGTGGTGTTCCTCAGCGACGGTACGCAACAAGTGCTGGCGCAGGTGCCGACCTATCGCATGCCCCGCAGCGATCTGCGCGGTTTGCCCGCCGAAGTGGCGCAACGCACGCTGGAAGCGACCCGCGAACGCCAGTCCCATCAGGTGCTGGACGCCAGCCGCTGGCCGCTGTTCGAGTTCAGCCTGTCGTTGCTCGATGACGGCATCACTCATCTGCACATCAGCCTCGACGCGCTGATCGTCGACGCCGCGAGCACGCAGATTCTCGCTCGCGAACTCATGGCCTTCTACGTCGACCCTACGTTTGAGCTGGCCGAACCGGGCCTGACCTTTCGCGACTATGTGCTAGCCGAACAACAGCTGCGTAACGGTCGCCGCTACGAGCAGGCGCTGGGCTACTGGCGCGAACGAGTGACTACTTTGGCCCCGGCGCCAGACCTACCATTGGTGCGCCAACCCGAAAGCATCGCCAATCCGCACTTCACCCGCCGCAACCGCGACATGTCGGCGGCGCAGTGGGCGCAACTCAAAGCGGTGGCCAAACAGTTTGCGGTGACGCCGTCGGTGATGTTGCTGACTGCGTTCAGCGAAGTGCTGGCGCTGTGGAGCCGCACGCCGCGTTTCACCCTGAGCCTGCCGCTGTTCAACCGTATGCCGTTGCACACCGATGTCGACGAAATCATCGGCGACTTCACCTCGCTGGTGCTGCTGGAAGTCGGTATCGACGGTTCGCAGAGCTTCACCGACAAGGCCCGCGCGGTGCAGGCGCAACTGTGGCGCGACATCGACCATTCGGTGGTCAGCGGTGTGCGGGTGCTGCGCGAGTTGTCCCAGGCCCGGGGTGTGCAACAGACGGCGATGCCGATCGTGTTCAACAGCACATTATCGGAAGCAGCGCCGGAACTGGCCGAGTTCAACCTCGCCGACGCATTGAACGCCAAACACATGCACAGCATCACCCAGACCCCGCAAGTGTGGCTCGACCACACCTTGCTGGAGCTGGAAGGACGCCTGCTGTTCAACTGGGACAGCATCGACGAGCTGTTCCCGCAAGGCATGATCGAACAGATGTTCGTCGCCTATAACACCCTGCTCGACAGCCTCTGCGAACCGGCAGCCTGGAGCGCGAACACGCCACAACTGCTGCCGCAGGCACGCTTGCCAGCGCCGGTCGACATTCAGCAAACCCTGCCGCTGATGCACGAACTGTTCGAACGTCAGGCCCTCGCCACACCGGATGCACTGGCGGTGATCGGCGAGCGACAGCTGACTTACACGCAACTGCGCAATGAAGCCCGGCAGCTTGGTGCCCGCCTGCAAGCGCAGGGCGTACTGCCGAACCGATTGGTCGCGGTGGTGATGGAGCGCGGTTGGGAGCAAGTGGTCGCAACCTTGGCGATTCTGTATGCCGGCGGCGCTTACCTGCCGATCGAACCGACTCAGCCGGCGGAACGGATGCGGCATATTCTGGAGCGGGCCGAGGCGAATCTGGCCCTGACCCAACCGGCACTGCTCGACAGGATCGAATGGCCGGCGCAGGTCACAGCCATCGCCGTGACCGATGATGTCTCGAACGATGTCTTGCCACTGCAACCGGTGCAGGTGAACGAAAGCGACCTCGCTTACGTGATCTACACCTCCGGCTCCACCGGTCAGCCGAAAGGTGTGGTGATCGACCATCGCGGTGTGGTCAACACCTTGCTCGACATCAACCGGCGCTTTGCCGTCGGCCCGAGCGACCGCGTATTGGCGATCTCGTCGCTGAGCTTCGACCTGTCGGTCTATGACTTCTTCGGCACGTTGGCGGTGGGCGCGGCGGTGGTCATCCTCGACCCGCAACTGACCCTCGATCCGGCGCACTGGCTCGAATTGATCAAGCGCCATCACGTCAGCCTGTGGAACTCGGTGCCGGCGCTGCTCGGCATGCTGGTCGAGTACGTGGAGGGTGAGGACGGCGCGTTGCCTGCCAGCCTGCGAGTGGCGATGTTGTCCGGCGACTGGATTCCGTTGACCCTGCCCGAGCGGGCCTGGGCTTTGCAGCCGGAGTTGCAGTTGATCAGTCTGGGCGGCGCCACTGAAGCGTCGATCTGGTCGATCTATTACCCGGTGCAACAGGTCGATCCGGCCTGGCGCAGCATTCCCTACGGCAAGGCCCTCGATCATCAGCGTTTCTACGTGCTGGATGAAGCGCTGCAAGTGCGCCCGACCTGGGTCGCGGGGCAGCTGTACATCGGCGGCATCGGTCTGGCGAAAGGTTACTGGCGCGATGAAAAACTCAGCGCAGGCAGTTTCTTCAATCATCCACTGACCGGCGAACGGCTGTACCGCACCGGCGACCTGGGCCGATTGCTGCCGGACGGCAACATCGAATTCCTCGGTCGCGAAGACAATCAGGTCAAGGTCCAGGGTTATCGCATCGAGCTGGGCGAGATCGAAGCCGCGCTCAATCGCCATCCCGGCGTGCAGAGTGCGGTGGTGCGGATTCTTGGCAGCACGCTGGGCGAGAAACGTCTGGCGGGATATGTGCTCAAGGCCGATCCGGCGTTGCAGGCCAGCGATTTCAGCGCGTACCTGAGCGACAAACTGCCGGCCTACATGATTCCGGCGTCGTTCACTTTCGTTGACGCCTGGCCGTTGTCGTCCAACGGCAAGGTCGACAAGAAACGCCTGCCGGAACCGGAGCAAATCGAGGAGCAGGGGCCGGCGCTGGAAGTCGAGGGCCCGCAGGAACAGCGGCTGGTGGAGATCGTGCAGGACGTGCTCAAGCGCGAATCCATCGCCGCCAACGCCAACCTGCTGAATTTGGGCGCAACGTCGATCGATATCGTCAGGATCAGCAACGCCTTGTCCGGCGCCTTGCAGTTCCGTCCCCATGTGGCGCAACTGCTGGCCCAGCCGACGATGCTTCATCTGCTCGGCATGTACCGCCAGAACCGGGCGCGTCAGGATCTGCTCGGCAATGTTCAGCAGGCTCCGGAGCCCGCGCAGGACATCATCGAGGATCCCCAGCAGCGAGCGCAGTTCAAAGCCGAACAGCGTGGGCGCCGCGACTTCGCTCAAGCCTTGCCGGCAGTGGCACTGGATCTGCCGCAGGACCCGGTCTTCACCCGGCGTTTGAGCGATTACCGCTCGGTGCGTCAATACGATCTGCAACCGATCGCCACCCAGGCCTTCGCCCATGTACTGGCGGCGCTGGCCCAAGGGCAACTAGACGGTGAAGTGAAATACCAGTTCCCGTCGGCGGGTGGTCTGTACCCGATTCAGGCGTACCTCTACATCAAAGCGGATCGCGTGCTCGGCGTGGCCGGTGGCGCGTATTACTACGATCCCCGCCAGCATCGTTTGCTGGCGCTCCAGAGCGGATTGCTCGACCCGGACACCTACGACTATTTCGTCAACCGCCCGGTGTACGAGAACGCCGCGTTCTCGCTGTTTTTCATCGCCGACATGGCCGCGATCCGCCCGCTGTATGGCGAGCGCAGCCGCGACTTCTGTCACATCGAAAGCGGCGCCATGGCCCAGTTGCTGAGCATGACTGCCGTCGAACACGGCCTGGGCCTGTGCGGTATCGGCTCGGTCGAGGAACAACAACTGACGACGCTGTTCGATCTGGGGCCAAGCCATGAATTGATCTACTCGATGATCGGCGGGCTGCGCACGGCCGATGAACAACACCGCGCGCCGGTCGAGGCGTTTGCCATCGAGCCTGCGACCGCAAGCCAGGACGACGAAGACATGGAGGAGTTCGAAGTATGAATGCCGATCAATTGCTGGCGTTGTTCGCTCGCCATGGCGTGGTGCTCGAAGTGGACGGTGACAGGCTGCGCTGCAAGGCGCCGCGCGGGTTTCTCACCGAAGAACTGACCCAGGCGCTCAAGCATCACAAACAGGAACTGATCGCCTTGCTCGGTGGGCACGATGACGCGGCGATTCCCCGCCGCGCCGGCGCGCACGCGTCCTGGCCGTTGTCGTTCTCGCAGCGGCAATTGTGGTTTCTCGATCAACTGGAACCCGGCAACCCGTTCTACAACGTGCCCACGGCGGTGACGCTCAAAGGGCAGTTGAACGTCGCGCAACTGGAACGAGCGCTGAACCAACTGGTGGCCCGCCACGAAGTCCTGCGCACGACGTTTTGCAGCGTGGACGGTGAACCGCGTCAGGTGGTGCACCCGTCGATGCGGCTGTCATTGTCGGTGAGGGATCTGCGCCAGTTGTCTGCCGACGAGCGTGAGCAGCAAGTGCGAACCGCCGTCGAACAGGACGCCCGGGCGCCGTTCGATCTGGCCACCGGGCCGTTGCTGCGGGCGTCGCTACTGCGCGTTGCCGACGATGAATACCTGTGGCTGTACAGCGTGCACCACATCATCGCCGACGGCTGGTCGATGGGCGTGATCCTGCATGAAGTCGCCACGCTGTACGGCGATTATCTGCGTGGCGAAACCCCGACGCTTGCGCCGCTGCCGGTGCAATACGCCGACTACGCCTGCTGGCAGCAACAGCGCGTCGGCGGTGCGGCGCTGGACGCACAGATCGAATACTGGCGTCGCACCCTGGACGACGCGCCGTTGTTGTCGACCTTGCCCGCCGACCGGCCGCGCCCGCTGGTGCAGCGCTATGTCGGCGCCACGTTCAGTTCCTCCGTCGATGGCGGCACCTTGCGCGAACTCACGGCGCTGGCCCGGCAGACTCAGGGCACGTTGTTCAACGTGTTGCTGGGCGCTTTGGCGGTATTGCTGTGGCGCCACGGCGGTCAGCAGGATCTGTGCATCGGCACGCCGTTTGCCAACCGCAATCGTCCGGAAGTCGAGCCGCTGATCGGCCATTTCGTCAACACGCTGGTGCTGCGTCAGCGCCTGAATCCGCAGCAAACGTTTGCCGAGCTGTTGCGCGAGGTGCGCGGCCAGATGCTCGACGTACACGCCCATCAGGACGTGCCGTTCGACCGCGTGGTCGAGGCCGTCAACCCGCAGCGCGATCCCGGTCATTCGCCGTTGTTCCAGGTGATGCTGGTGTTGCAGAACACGCCAGGTAATGCGGTGCAGATGCCTGGCCTGGAACTGGCGCCGTACGGCACCAGCAGCGCCACGGCCAAGTTCGATCTGGCGTTCGAGTGGGTCGAACGGGCAGGGCGGCTGGACCTGCTGGTGGAATACAACACCGACCTCTACGACGTCGCGACCATTCAACGCCTGAGCGGGCACTACCGCCACTTGCTCGAACAGATCGCCGCCGACGCCAAGCAACCGATCAATGCCTTGCCGTTGATGAACGAGGCTGAGCGTCAGCAGGTGCTGGTGGATTTCAACCGCGCCGCGCCACTGACGCAAACGGCGCCCTGCGTGCATCAACTGGTCGAAGCGCAGGCCGCGAGCAACCCTCAGGCCTGCGCGGTGGTATTCGAGGGTGAATCCCTGAGCTACGCCGAACTCAATGCCCGGGCCAACCGACTGGCGCGGTATTTGCGCACCTTGGGCGTCGGCCCGGACGTGCGCGTGGCGGTGTGCATCGAGCGTTCGCTGGAGTTGCCGGTGGCGCTGCTGGCGGTGCTCAAGGCCGGTGGCGCCTACGTGCCGCTGGATCCGGATTATCCGCTGGGGCGCCTGAGCCATATGCTCGGCGACAGCACGCCGGCGGTGCTGCTGACCCTCGGTTCGGCGCACGGAATCTTGCGTCAGGCCGTGCAAGGATCGAACTGGGAAGCGCCAATCCTCGACCTCGAACAAGATGCCGCGAGCTGGGCGTCGTTGCCTGCCGACAATCTCGATCCACGCAATGTCGGCGTCACCCCTGACCATCTCGCCTACGTGATCTACACCTCCGGCACCACCGGGTTGCCCAAGGGCGCGATGGTCGCTCATCGTGGCTTGAGCAACCTGCTGCTGTGGTGTTTGCAGGTCTGCGGCGAAGCGGGAGCGATGCTGCACAAGATCCCGTTCGGTTTCGATGCCTCGGCCTGGGAGACCTTCTGGCCGCTGGCAACCGGCGGACGGCTGGTGATCGCGCGGCCTGGCGGGCATTACGAGCCGGCGTATCTGGCCCGTGAGGTGCGCGAGCAGAAGGTCACGGCGCTGGTGTTCGTGCCGGCGATGTTGCAGCTGTTTCTGGAAGTCGACGAGGTCATTCAGTGTGCGTCGCTGACCGATGTGTTCAGCGGCGGCGGTGAGCTGCCGCCAGCGCTGGCGCGGCGCTTTCAGGAACGTCTGCCCCATGCGCGGCTGCACAACGTCTACGGCCCGACCGAAACCACGGTGATCAACAGCATCTGGACCCTGGAGCCCGGCGCCGAGGTCCCGGCCCGGCAACTGCCGATTGGCCGGCCGATTTCCAACAACCGCTTTTATGTTCTCGATGACCGCGATGAACCGGTGCCGGTGGGCGTGACCGGGCATCTGCATATTGGCGGCGTCGGCGTGGCCCGGGGTTATCTGGGGCTGGCGCAGCTCAGCGCCGAACGCTTTATCGACAATCCGTTCGTGGCAGGCGATCGCCTCTATCGCAGCGGCGATCTGGCGCGTTACCGCCCGGACGGTCAGCTGGAGTTTCTGGGTCGCAACGACTTCCAGGTCAAGTTGCGCGGTGTGCGTCTGGAGCTGGGCGAGATCGAAGCCCGGCTCGAAGCGTTTCCCGGTATCCGCAGCGCCGTGGTGTTGATGGTCGGCGAAGTGGCGCAGGATCAGCGGCTGGTGGCTTGTTGCGTGGTGGCAGAGCCCGTGGACGAAGCAGCGGTGCACGCCCATCTGGCGACGACACTGCCCAGAGCGGTGATCCCCGGCAGCTATCTGTGGCTCGACGCGCTGCCGCTGACCGCCAACGGCAAGGTTGATCGCGCCTCGCTGACGGCATTGGCGGACGAAGAAATGGTCAACCGTCAGGTCAACCTGAGCAGCCCGCGCGATCACATCGAACTGGCGCTGTACCAGATCTGGAAAAGCCTGTTGCTGGCGCCGCAGATCGGCATTCGCGACAACTTCTTCAATGTCGGCGGCACCTCGATCGCCGCGATCAAGATGGCCCACGAAATCAGCCAGCAGTTTGCAGTCGAAGTGCCGGTGCGCGTGGTGCTCAGCTACCCGACCATCGAAGCCTTGGGCGGCTGGCTGCGGGTCGGGGCCAATCCGGCGTTGGCCCAGAGCAACCTGATCGAATTCCGTCGCGGCAGCGGTCAGCACAACGTGGTGTGCATTCACCCGGCGGGCGGTACGGCGTTCTGTTACCTGTCGCTGGCCAAGGTGCTGCCGGATGAAACCGGCGTGTACGGGGTGCAATCGCCGGGGCTGAATCCGGGGGAGAGCACCGAGCCGACGGTCGAAGCGATGGCCGATGCGTACCTGCGCCAGATCGAACCGCTGACACAGCAACCGCTGATCCTCACCGGGCTGTCGTTCGGTGGTCTGGTGGCCTATGAAATGGCGCGACGGTTGACGGCGGCGGGGCATCGTCAGGTGACGGTGGTGTTGCTCGACACCCAGGGCAGCGACGACCCGGGTTTCCGCGAGCAGATCGGCACCGTGGACATGGCCGAGTTCCGCGACAAACTGGTGCGTTTCAACGGCATGTACCCCGGCATCGAAGACGCCCAGGTCGAACGCTACTTCAACATCTACAACCACAACCGGCTGGCCATGGCCGCCTATGAGTGCGCGCCGCGCGCCGGTCGCGTGGTGTTGATCCAGGCGCGGGAAGATTTCAGTCGCCATCAACTGCATGAACTGCGCGGCTTCTGGCGACGCCGCGCAGGCAGCGGTTATCTGGCGAAACTGGTCGGCGGCGGGCACTGGGACATGCTCGAAAGCGCGGAAATCCATCGGGTCTCGCAAATCATCCGTCGGGAGCTGCAACGCTTCGACGCGCAGGAGGCGAAATGATGAGTGCGTCCAAAGACATGCCGTTGCTTGCGCGTTTTGCCGAGCAAGTGGCGCGCAATCCGCAAGCCCCGGCGGTGATCGATCAGTCGCTCACGCTGACTTACGGTGAACTGTCCAGCGCCAGTGAACGCATCGCCCGTGGGTTGCTGGCGCGCGGCGTCGAGCCCGGCCAGTCGCTGGCGTTGTGCATGCCGCGTTGTTGGCAATGGTTGGCGGCGATTCTCGGTGCGTTGAAAGTCGGCGCGGTGGTGGTGCCGCTGGATCGGGCCAGCCCGTTCAAACGCCGGGAATTGATGCTGGCGGATGCGGCGTGTGTCGGCCTGATTACCCTGGATGAAGAACCGCTGTGGTCGCCTTCTTTGTGGCAAACCGGCGTCGAAGCCTTGCTCGATCAGCCGGACGCTCCGCCGCAAACACTGGCCGAAGACTTCGCCGAGGTGATGTTCCTGTTCTACACCTCGGGCACCACCGGCACGCCGAAAGCAGTCGAGGTCGGTGAGCGCGGCTTGCTGCGGCTGGCGCACACCGACGGCTATATCGAGATTCGCCCGACGGACCGGTTTGCCTGCCTGTCCAACCCGGCGTTCGACGCCTGCAGTTTTGAACTCTGGGCGCCGCTGCTCAACGGCGGTTGCTGCGTGATGATTGCCGACGAGGACGTGCTGGATGCGCGACGTCTGGCCGAGGTGCTGGAGCGAACGCAGGTCGACAACCTGTTCATGACGGTGTCGCTGTTCAATACCTTAATCGCCGAGTGGCCGTCGTGCTTTTCCAGCGTGCGGCAGGTGCTGATCGGCGGTGAGCAGATCAGCGCTGCCGCCGTGCGCGGATGGTATCGGGGCAATCCTGAGAGCAGGTGCCGGATTTTCAACGTTTACGGCCCGACCGAATGCACCACGTTTGCCCTGTGCTGGCCGATCAGCCGTGACTTTGCCGGTGACTCGGCGCCGATTGGCCGACCGTTGCCGGATACCGGCGTGTTGGTGCTGGATGAGCAGCAACGTCCGGTGCCGGCGGGCGAGGTGGGCGAGCTGTATTTGAGTGGCAGCGGTGTTGCCCGTGGCTATCGCAACCGGCCCGAAGAAACCGCCCGTCAGTTTGTTCGTTTGCCCGACCTCGACGGTGGTGCGCAGGTGCATTACCGCACCGGCGATCTGGTGCGGCGCAATGCCGAGGGCTTGATCGAGTATCTGGGGCGGGTCGACCGGCAGGTGAAGATTCGCGGCTTCCGGATCGAACCGGGGGAGGTGGAGCAACGGCTGCTGGAGTATCCGGGTGTGGCGCAGGCGTACGTCTGCACCCGGCGTCAGGCGGCGGAGGATCATCAGTTGCTGGCGTTCATCGTGCCTCGCGGGGATCTGGACTATCACGCCTTCGAAAACCATCTGCGGGCGCAACTGGCGCCGTATATGCGGCCGCATCAGTTGTTCCTGCTGGAGCGCCTGCCGCTGACGGCCAATGGCAAGATCGACCGCGACGGCTTGCTGGCCCAAGGGTTGAGTCCGTGGCATCCAGTCCTGGCGGCTACGGATAACGAAAGCGTTTCACCGGCGCTGGACTGGTTGCTGAGTCAGGCCCGCTCGCTGCTCGGCCAACCGGCCCTGAGTGCGCAGGATGACTGGCTGGGAAGTGGCGGCGATTCGCTAAAGGCCATGCGCCTGCGTTCGGCAATTCGTGTTCGTTGGCAGCGTGAGATCGCTCTCGACACGTTGCTCAACGAGTCGTTCTTGTCGTTGGCCGAACAACTTACTGCTGAAACGAACTGCGATTCGATCTACCCACCTGCGCCCCCGATCAGTAGCGCCAAACGCCTGCCAGCCACCGCCGAACAGCGCCGCTTGTGGCTGTTGCAACAACGCTCGCCCACCTCGAGCGCCTACAGCGTGCCGCTTATTCTGCATCTGGCGGCGGGCGTTGATGTCGCGGCACTGACTGAGGCCGTGGGTCGTCTCGTGCAGCGTCATACGGGGTTACGCACGGCTTTTGCGCCCGCTAGCGATGGACTCGATCAGGTAATTGCCGAGCAAGGACCGACCTGTCGAACCTTCGCGCTCGGGCATTTCACCGAAGACAACTGGCAGGCCTTCGCCGAACTGGTGTTCGCCGCGCCGTTCGACCTGACCACCCCGAATCTGTTTCAGGCCTGGCTGTTGCCGTTTGCCGATGGCAGCTGCCGGCTGTTGCTGAATCTGCATCACATCATCGTCGATGGCTGGTCGGTGAACCTGCTGTTCGATGACCTGGCGCAGCTTTACACCGATGTCCTGCAAGGCCACGACAGCCCGCAACCGACCGCACGACTGACGACCCTGGAGTTTGGCCAGTGGCAGCGCCAGTGGAGCGTCGATCCGCATTATCGCGACCAGCGCCGCGCCCTGGCCGAGCTGCATCGCCGTCAGGAAGAACCGTCGCCTGCATTGATGCCAATGCGCGAAATCAGCCCGGATGCCCGCCTGCACCGGGAACCCTTGGGCACGATCCGCAGCGCTGCTCTCGAACGCTTTTGCACGCAACAACGACTGACCCGATTCGAAGTTCTATTCAGTGTCTTCGCCTGGAGCCTGTACGCCCTGACCGGGTGCGAGCGACCACGCATCGCCAGCCCGGTGTCCAACCGGCCGCTGGCGGAGTTCGAAGACACCGTTGGCATGTTTGCCAACACCGTGCTGATTCCCACCGCCGTCGAACAGGTATTGACCCTGGACGAGCAGTTGCGCAAACAGACCGCCACCGTGCGCGAAGTGCTGGCGTTGCAGGACGTGGCGCTGGCGGATCTGGTGGAAGACCTGCGGCTGTCGTCGAGCCCCTTGCTGTTCGATTTCATGTTTGTGCTGGAGAACACCGATTACGCGGCGTTGACCGATTCCAGCCTGCGCGCCACGCTGGAATTCAACGAGCAGTTGCACGCCAAGTGTCCGCTGACGTTGTTGATGGTGGGAAGTGGGTCGCAACTGGAATGCTGGTGGGAATATCAGTGCAGCTATTTCGATGCCGAACAGATGCAGGCGGTTAACGCACTGTTCCGCCGAGGCTTGGACCTGTTGCTGGAAAGCCCGGCGGCCAAGCTCGACGATTTGCTCGGCCCGTATCGACGCAACCTGCCACCGGCCAGCGAGGGCCCTCAGATCGCGCTGCCGTTCAACACATTGGCGGATGGGTTCGAGCATCAAGTGCATTGCACACCTGAGGCGGTTGCGCTGGTTCAAGGGCAGCACCGCCTCAGCTACAGCGAACTGAATGCGCTGGCCAATACTCTGGCAGCCACCCTGATCGAGCGTCATCCCTTGCCGGTCGGTAACGCGCCGCTGCATGTCGTGCTGTTCCTCGATGCCTCGGTAGAACACATCGTCGCCTTGCTGGCGCTGGCCAAACTAAACCTGACCGCTGTGCCGCTGGATCCCGCCTATCCGGTGGCGATCCAGCGTCAGGTGCTGGAACAGGCGCAACCTCTGTGTGTGCTGTTCAGCGACACGACGGCGGCCGCACTCGACGACCTGAACGCCGGACGATTCACCACGCATCGGGTCGATCTGCACGCCGATGCCGGATCGTTCGAACTTACACGCCACGCCGGCGAACGGCCGCTGTACACCCTGTTCACCTCCGGATCGACCGGCACGCCCAAAGGTGTGCAAGTGTCCGAGCGCACCCTGTGCAACCTGCTGCAATGGCAGCGCACCGAAGGGCAGTTGCCGGCGAAAGCGGTGACCCTGCAGTTCTCGATGCTGTCGTTCGATGTGTCGTTTCAGGAAATTTTCAGCACCCTGTGCGGCGGCGGCTGTTATCACCTGATCACACCGCGCTGGCGTCAGGATGCCGAGGCGTTGCTGGATTACATGGTCGAGGCGCGGATCGAGCGCCTGTTCCTGCCGTACGTGGCCTTGCAGCATCTGGCGCAAACCGCCGTGGCGAGGGGCATTTACCCGTCGGCGTTGCGTGAGGTAATCACGGCCGGCGAGCAATTGCTCTGCACCGACGCGCTGCGCAACTGGTTCGGCGGCATGCCGCACGCGTCGCTGTTCAACCACTACGGTCCGACCGAAACCCACGTGGTCAGTGCCTTGCGCCTGCCGCCCGTGGCGCGGGACTGGCCGTTGCGCGCGCCGATCGGCCATGCCGTCGGCAATGCGCGGTTGCTGCTGGTCGATGAACACGACCGCCCGGTGCCGATCGGCAGTCGCGGCTATCTGCTGGTCGCTGGGCCGATGGTTGCCCGTTGCTATCTGGCTGATCCTGCGCTGAACGCCGCGCGGTTTGTCGAGCTGGCGGACGGCTGTTTGTACTACCGCACCGGCGATCTGGCGTGGGCCGATGCCCAGGGCTGCCTGCATTATCTGGGGCGTGACGATCAGCAGATCAAACTCAGCGGCCATCGTCTGGAACTGGGGCAGATCGAGGCGGCGCTGATGCAGGTGCCGGAAGTGGTCAACGCGGTGGTGGCGGTTCAGGCTGATCCGCCACGGCTGATCGCCTGGCTGCAACTCGATGGCGAACCTGCGACATCGCAAGCGCTGGACCGACAGGTCGCGCGGCGGCTGCCGGCCCATGTGCGAATCGATGAGTATCGACGGATCAACCTCTGGCCACGGACCCCCAGCGGCAAGATCGACCGCAAGGCCTTGCCGAATCTGGGCGAGGCTTTGGAGCGGCGCAGCACGCCACAACCGGTTGTTCAATTGAGTGCGCTGGAGCGGCAACTGAGCGAGTTGTTCCAGGCCGTGATCGGCCGTGACATCGAGCCGGAGCAGACCTTTTTCGAGGCCGGCGCCACCAGTCTCGGCCTGATGCGTTTGCATGGCCGTTACGCCGAAGAGCTGCCGCACAAGGTGACGATGGCCGATCTGTTTGAACACGTCACGGTGCGGCGTCTGGCGGCGCATCTGTCCACCGCGCCGGTGGCAGCGGCGGAGCGTGTACGGCAGACCGATGCAGGTCATCAGCCGATGGCGATCATTGGCATGTCGGTGAATGTGGCCGGGGCGCAGAACCTGTCCGAGTTCTGGGCAATGGTGCAAGGCAACGGGTTGGGCATCGAGCATTTTGCTGCTGAAGAAGGCCTGGTCGGTGCCCGCAGTCAGTTGGCGGGCATGCTCGATTTCGATCCCGAGTACTTCGGCATCAGCCGCCAGGAAGCGCGGCTGATGGACCCGCAACAGCGGCATTTGTTGATGGCGTGCGTGCAGGCCCTGCAACACGCGGCCATCGTTCCGTCGGCGGACGGCCCTCGCATCGGCCTGATCGCCAGTTGCGGCGAAACCACCTACTTCCAGCAGATGCTGCGTGAGACCTCCGACGAGGATCTGCCGGACGGCTTTCAGCTGGCGCTGCATCACGACAAGGACTTTCTGGCGACCAAAGCCGCGTATCACCTGGACCTCAACGGCCCGGCCTTGAGCGTGCAGGCCGCTTGCGGCAGTTCGCTGATCGCCGTGCACCTGGCCAGTTCGATGCTGCGTCAGGGCGACAGTGACGTGATGCTTGCGGCCGGGGTGCTGATCGATCCGACCCTGACCGAGGGCTACCGGCATCGCTCGCAGCACATCTTCTCCGCCGACGGTCTGTGCCGTCCGTTCAGCGATGACGCCAGCGGCACCCTTGGCGCCAGTGGTTACGGCGTGGTGGTGCTCAAACCGCTGGCCAAGGCGCGGGCCGACGGCGACCGGATCTATGCGCTGCTCGAAGGCTCGGCGTTGAACAACGATGGCCGGGCCAAAATGAGTTACACCGCGCCGTCAGTGGCCGGGCAGAGCGCGGTCATTCGCGATGCCTTGAGCCGCGCCGGACTGACCGGTGCCGACATCGGCTACATCGAGGCCCACGGCACCGGCACCTTGCTGGGCGATCCGATCGAGGTTGCGGCGTTGACCAAGGCTTTCGGCGATGCGCCGGCCGGCCATTGCGCGTTGGCTTCAGTGAAAAGCCAGATCGGTCATCTGGGCGCGGCGGCGGGGGTGGTCGGACTGATTCGTGCCAGCCTCGCGGTGTTCCATGGCGTGCTGCCGCCGAACCTCGGTTTTGGCCGGATCAACCCGCAGATCGATCTGGAGCATTCGCCGTTCTATGTGCCGACCACCTCGCGGCCATGGCCGGAAGGGCGGCGGCGACTGGCCGGTGTCAGCAGTTTCGGGATTGGCGGGACCAATGCGCATGTCATCGTCGGTGCTGCGCCCACGGCGCAGGAAAGTGTCGAGAAAACGTTGCCGCTGCTGATGATTTCGGCTCACAGCCGGGCGGAGCTGTTGCGCGATATCGCAGCGATCCGCGAATACCTGCAAACGAATCCTGAGCAGCACACTGCGTTGCTGCGGTACTTGCAGTCAGGTCGCCGACAATTGCGCTGGCGCTTCGCGATGGTGTGCCGGCCGGGTGACGACATTCCATCGCAGCCGACAGCGATCAAGGAAGTCACCGCTTCGGGCGCGCAACTTAAAATCGTTGATCAATCACCGCAGGAGCTGCTGGACGCCTGGTACGAAGGCGCGAATATCCAATGGCCGCAGCGCTCGGCACCGCCGCCCTGGGATTTGCCGCCGTCGTCGTTCGATCTTCAGCCGTATCGTTTCCAGACCCCTGTGGCCGCTCAAGCTGATGTGACAGCCCTTGAGCGACAACCGCTGGCGGACTGGTTCCACCAACGTCAGTGGGTTCGCACCCGGCGCCTGAACGGAGTAACCACGGTTGGATCCCGTGAAGTGCTGATCCTGTGCAGCCATGACGCGCCCGAATCGACCTTGCTGACGAGCTTGAACGCTGTATACCGACGCGTGATTCATGTGCGCGCCGGCAACGGCTTCAAGCGTTTGAACCCGGACCGTTTCGAGCTTGATCCCCTGGACACCGAAGCCCTGAACCGGTTGCTCGCCGAGGTCGCAGAACCTGAACTCGGCGAACTCGACTGGCTGCATGCCTTGCCGCTGGCGGTGTCGGGCGCGGTCAACGAGCAATCGCTGGATCTGGCGCAGTGGGCCTGTCTGGACACGGTCAGTGCGCTGATGCAGGCCTGGGGGCAGACCGCGCGCACGACACGCCTGCGACTGTGGTTGATGTCATGGCAGGCGTGCCCGGTGGACGGCGCGGTTCAGCGTCCCGAGCTGGCAGCGCTGGCCGGCATCACCGAAGTGGTGCCGCAGGAATACCCGGTGCGTTGCCATTGGCTGGACTGGCCCTCGTCGCGCCTCGAAGCGCACAGCAGCGATTTGGCAGCGTTGCTTGCCGATCCGGTTTCGTTGCCTCGGCGAATGGCGATGCGCGACGGTTACCTCTGGCAGCCACGCTTGATGCCTCAGCCAATAACCGGCCCAACAACCACAACCGGACTTCTGCCAGAAGACGGCACGTTTCTGGTGCTGGGCGGCAGCGGCGGCATCGGCCGGACCTTGTGCGAACACCTGCTACAGGCCCCCGCGCGCCGTGTGGTGCTGATCTCGCGCCAAGGGCAATTGCCTGAGTCACTGGCGGCCTACGCGTCGCGGATCGACTGCATCAAAGCAGACATCGCCGACCTGCCGCACTGGCCGCAGATCCTCGATCAACTGGCCGTTCGTTACGGTCGCCTGAGCGGGGTGATTCATGCGGCGGGCGTCGGTGCAGGCAGCCTGATTCGCCACCGCGATGCCCGACAAATGGCCGAGGCCATGGCCGCCAAAACTCGCGGCATGCTGGCGGTAGAAGCCTTGATCGAACACCTGACGCCGGGTTTTGTCCTCTACTGCTCGTCGATGTCGGCACTGTTCGGCGGCGCGGGACATCTGGATTACGCGGCGGCCAGCGGGATGCTCGATGGCTTCACCCACTATCGTCCAAGTCCGGCCGACACGTGCCTGCGTTTGGGGATCAACTGGGACATCTGGCGCGACATCGGCATGGCCACCACCAGCAATGGCGGGGACGCCGCGCATCTGGAGCATCTGACGGTGGGGTTGTCGGCCGAAGAGGGCTGTCGGGTGTTCGATCTGGCAATGGCGACGCAGTTGCCGCAGCTGCTGATCTCCACCACCGGCATCGACACGGCGCGGCGGTTTTATCCGGTTCGCCATGGTGCCGTGGCCGCAGTGGTCGAGGCGCCGAAGGGCGTGGATCTGTCGGCGCGCCTGCGTGAGTGCCTTTGCAAGTGGCTCGGTGTGGCCGAGCTGGCAGACGACGATTCGCTGTACGACCTGGGCGCGGATTCACTGACGCTGCTCGACCTGATCGACGAACTGCAAGCGGCCACCAGTGAGGTGTTCCAGCTGTCGCAATTCAGCCACAAGGTCAGCCTGAGCGAGGTGCTGGGACTGGTCTCGACCGCTACGGTTGAAGAAGTGCCCCACGGCTGGCGCGACGCAGTGCGGATCGATCAATGGCATGCCGGAGCCGGGCGTGACTGGCTGTACCTGATCCACCCGGTGGGCGGCGATGTTCAGGCCTATCGGGAACTGGTGTCGGCGCTGCCGGCGGAACTGGGCGTGTGTGTGATCGCCGACCCGGCGCTGCGCCTGCCGCAGTTGCCGAACATCAGCGTGGAGGAGCGTGCACGCTGGTATCTGGCAGCGATCAAAACCCACCTTCCGCACGGCAGCACTTGGCGTCTGGCAGGCTGGTCGTTCGGTGCGTGGGTGGCGCAGGCGCTGTGTCATCAGGCCCAGGCTGACGGATTCAGACAACCGTTGTTGTACCTGATCGACCCGCCCGCGACGGATGCCGGTGCGGAGCTGGCCGGCATCGACGAGCAGACCATCGAGCAGGTGTTCCAGCGCGAGTTTGCCCAGCGCTGGCCGGCGGTCGAAGTGCAGGGCATGGCCGAGGAGCGCCAGGCCTATCTACAACGGCTGACGGTGTGCTGCCGCAACAACATGACCAGCATGATCGACTTCCAGCCGCCGGTATTGGCGACCACGGCGGTGCGGCTGTTCAGCGCCGGGCACGCCAATCCTTATGGATTGGGCAATGCCTGGAATCCGGATGACCTGCAACGCAACTGGCAGGCCTTGCTTCCGCAACTGCGCAGCTGGCAAACCCTGGATACCGATCATTACGGCATCGTGGCGGGCCGCTGGGCGCGGTTGCTGGCCGAAGTCATCGGTACGGATGAGCCTGCGCCATGAATGAACCGATCACGATGCCGCCATGGTGGCTGGCCCTGACCAAGGTGTTGTGTGAAGCCGAACCGGACGAGGCCTTGCGTCTGCGCTTGAGCCGACTCCACGGGCAGGTGCCGTTTCAGCTGTTCCATCTCTGGCAGGCCGATGTGGTCATGCCGATGCTCGGCGAAGCCTTGCCAGAACATCAGCAAGCGCTGCTCGCTCTGCAAAGCCTGCATCAGCGAGCGGCGCTCGGCGTGCTCGGGCGTCAGGGCGAGTGGCGGGCCACGCTCAAACCGGTGTTGCTGGCGCTGTATCGCAAGGCTTACGCCTTCGACGCGGCGTACGCCAAGGCCCACGCCAGTGCGCTGACCTACGGCCTCGCACCGGCCAACACCGCCATGATTGTCGAGCACTTCGGCGATGCCGAGGCGTTCGCCGAGTACTACGCGCAACTGAATACCGAGGCCGCCGCGACCACGTTTGCCCAGGCTCATGCCAGTGCCAACGCCGAAGTGTCGGCCAGGGCCTTTGCGGACGACGACGCAGACACCTGCGCGCAGATTTGCGGGGCATCCGTACGGGTTTACGTCGGGGCTTGCGCGCAGACCGATGAACAACGAAATGCCGTATTCAACCATCTCGCCACCGGGCTCGAGCGAAGTCTGGCCACACTGCAATCCCGTTCAACAGGAGAACGACATGAATGACGCACAACTGCAATTCGATGTGGTGATCAACGCTCAGGGCCAGTATTCCCTGTGGCCGGCGGGCAAGCCGATGGCCAGCGGCTGGAGCGAGGCGGGGATGCGCGGCGAACGCCAAATCTGTCTGGATTACATCAACGAACACTGGATCGACATGCGCCCGCGTTCGCTGCGCGAGCAGTCATCAGCGTCGTTCCAATAAAAAGGGTGAGGGAACATGGATCAGTTGGCACTCAAGGCAATCGAGCGCATCGCCGCAGAACGGCGCGCGCCGTATCAGCACATCACGGTCGAGCGGATCACGCCGATCATCGGCGCCGAGATCGGCGGCGTCGATCTGTCGCAACCGCTGAGCGACGAGCAGCTCGCGGAAATCCGTCGGGCCTTTCTGGAGAACCACGTGGTGGTGTTCCGCGATCAACATCTGACGGTGGACGAGCACAAGGCGTTTGGCCGGCTGTTCGGTGAGCTGCGGGCGCTGCCGGTGGAAGACATCGACGGCGATGACCCGGAACTGGTGGTGATCCGCGCCAATGCGCAATCGCGCTACGTGGCCGGCGAAACCTGGCACACCGACGGCACCGCCGACCTCGCGCCGTCCATGGGTTCGATGCTGTACGTCAAGGAAACCCCGGCCATCGGCACCGGCGGCGATACGCTGTTCGCCAACATGCACCTGGCGCTGGAAATGCTGTCGCCGACGATGCAGCAGTTTCTTGGCGAACTGACGGCGATCCACGACGGCGCGATCCCATGGAAGGGTTATGAGGCGCCGGCCAACTTGCCGAAAACCGAACACCCGGTGGTGGTTCGCCACCCGGAAACCGGGCGCAAATCGCTGTTCGTCAATTCAGGTTTCACGTCGCACATCGTCCAGTTGTCCGGCGGCGAAAGCCAGGTGCTGTTGAACATGTTGTTCGATCTGGTCGCCCGCGAACCGGTCCTCAGCTGCCGCGTGCGCTGGGCGCCGAATACGCTGGTGTTCTGGGACAACCGTTGCACCCAGCACCATGCGGTCTGGGATTATTTCCCGCATTCGCGGTATGGCGAGCGGGTGACGATTCTGGGGACGCAGCCGAAGGCTTGAGCCTAAATAAACCGGTGGGAGCGGCGATGCCATTCCCACCGGTCATTCACAGACCTTGTTTGAGCAGTTGCTCGACGATCAACTCGCCGAACGCCAGATTCCCGTGCAGCGGGTCATCCACTTCGCAGTACGCCGAACGCTGAAAACCCTGCTCATCGTTCGCCGCTGCGCGCACGTCGATCAGCTCGATGCCGAGTCCTTGCAGGCGCTCGATCAGCAGCGCCTGCGCCGCCATGAACACTCGCGAGTCGGACAATTCCGGCACCCGCTGCGGCGGCAGTATGGCGAACACCTTGAGCTTCATCGCCCGGGCCTGTTCATAGAACGCCAGCGCAGGTCCGGACAGCGTGTCGACAATGGATTTGAACAGGGGACCTGCGAGAAAACCTTCGTCGAACTCGCCGTCCGGGGTCTGGTAACACGTCCAGTTCGGCGCGGTGGCGAGGTAGTGCAGGCTCAGGCCAATGGTACTCACCAGCGGCACACCGACCTTCGCCAGTTGCGGCACTTCGAACGGCTCAAGGGCCTGGCGATACAGGCGCTCCATCTCGGCCTCCCGAAACACCACGTCATGGCGGGTCAGGCTGAAAAAATCGACCGCAAAATCCCTGCCGGTGCCCAGCGGCCCGCCGCTGAAAGGCAACCCGCGGGCCTGCGCCGCCTTGCCGATGACCCCGGCATGGGAGTCGCCCAGCAGCAGAAACCTAGGCGTAGTAATCGAGCACGGCGTCTTCACAGACAAGCTCCTCGCTGGACACGCAGGTGGAGGGAACGCTGGCCGGCGTGTGCACGGGTTGAACCGCGTCGAGCCCGGCAAAAAACTGCTGCATGACGAACGCCACGCCTTCGGGCGTGACCTCGCGCTGGTTGGGTTGGTAGAACGCGCCCTTGAACGGTGTACCGGTGATGATTTCGTAGGAGGGGAAATAGTCGACGTCGTGCAGGTCTTCACACAGCTGCCCGGCGACGGCACGCAGGACCGATTTGGAATAGGTGGTGGCGCTCAGTACATGCTCGCCTGTGGCCGTCGCCGTCAGGGGCACCGGTGACACGGTGAGCAGAACGCGCAATTGCGGGTTGATCGAACGCATCAACTCCAGCGCCCGGACCATGTCGCCATAGGTGTCCATGAAGCCGAAATTGCAGAAGCGGTGCAGCTGCGGATCAAAGGTGCCGCGCACGGTGCCGGGGCACACGGGATACACCAGACCGGTCTGGCGGTTCTGCCAGGCTTCGGTCAGGCCGAGAGTGAACACGAAGACTTTGGCCCGGCGCAGGGCGGTGCGGATGGCGTCGAGAGTGGCTTCGCGCGATGCGAACAGCGCGTCCGCGCTGGCAAAACCGTCGGGCTCCACGGCGGGGCGGAACGGGTCGAAGAAACGCCCGTCATGGGCCCAGGTTTCGTCGGGTGGCAAACTCACGCCCAGCGCCCATTCGAGCCATTGGCACAGCATCGCCGGGGTGTATAGATTGCCGGTGCGGAACGAGAACACCCCGTAGTTGTGGGCCTTCCAGTCGGTTTCGGGCAATTCGGCCGGGGCCGGTTCCGCATCCAGCCAGTTCATGCCGCGCTCCACCAGCGCACGACCGATGTGCTGGGCGAAACACGAGCCGGCGGTGACGATGGCGTCCTTGTTGCCGATTTCGAACTGCGGCGTCCACAGTTGATCGATGTGCAGCGCGGGCTTGTCAGCCACGGCGGTGCGCCAGAAAGCGCGGGGTGGCAGGCATTGATAAGGATTCACGACGAGGGCCTCCTTGGCGGTCGCTGATAAAACGGGGTCAGCTGATTTGATAGCGGTAGATCAGGTCGTCAAACCACCGATCTCCAATCTGATAGGCCTGCGGCACGCGGCGCTCGAATACAAAACCGCATTTCTCCAACACCTTGCAGGACGCGATATTACCGTCGGTCACGGTCGACTCCAACGAGTCCAGGCCGATGGCGGCGGCATAGTCGATGATCGCCTGGCGCGACTCGGTGCCAAAGCCTTTGCCCTGATGCTCGGGCAACAGCAGGCAACCCACCTCGGCATGCCCCGGCGACAGGATGCGGAATCCGGTCACGCCCAGTTCCTGCCCGCTGGCCCTGTCTGTCACCACCAGACACAACCAGTGATCCGACTGCGGCCCCCAGGCCGGAAGCCGATGCTCGAAGCCTTTGCGAACCTGGTCCTCGGCGATTTCACCGAACACGTATTGCATGGTTTGCGGCTCGGAATGCAGCCTGAGGAACAGCGGCCAGTCGGATTCGACCATCGTGCGCAGGTCCAGGCGTTGCGTGGTGAGCTCGAGCATCCGCTGCTCCTTGCAAGGGCGAAAAGGGAAGACGGTTTTTTACTGGGTGTGGGGCGAAAGATCAATGGTTTGATCCGGCGTGTTTCGCAAAGCCGATCTTGATCGCCACCAGCAGCGGTGCCGCCACCGCAAACAGCAACGTCACCGCCATGAACGCACTGTCGAAGGCAATCACCAGCGACTGCTCCGACACCGTTCGCCCCAGCAGACTGGTCGCGGCACGGGCCGCCGCCGCAGGCTCCATGCCTCTGCCCGTCAGCCAGACGCCGGTGGTTGCCAGCCGTTCGATGAGTGCCGGGCTGCCCGGCGTGACGCTGCTGCCCAGTATCACGGCGTTGGCCGCATGCCCGTGCTCGATCAGCGTTTGCAGCCCGGCCACGCCTATCAGGCCACCCAGCTGCCGGCCGGTATTGAACAGACCGATGCCGGCCGCCAGATTGCGGCTGTTGAGGTGAGTGAACGCGATCAAGGTGATCGACAGAAACAGAAAGCCCAGCCCGAGCCCGCGCAGGAGGATGGCGCCCATCATGTCTGCGCTGCCGCTTTCGCGGGTCGAACCGGACAACAGCCACATGGCAATCATGATCATCAGGATGCCAAACGGCACCGTGGCAAACGGCGCCACGCCGCGCGCCTGCATCAGCCAGGCCGCGATCAGCAGCGCGCCGACAAACAGTGCGCCGCTGGGCAACAACAGCAGGCCGGCGTCGGTCAGGGTGAAACCGAGCACCGACACGGCAAAGGCTGGAATCAGGTAGGCGCTGCCGAACAGCGCTGCACCTGCGACGAAGCTGACAATGAAGGCGAACGAGAAATCGCTCGACCTGAACAGACTGAAGTCGAGCACGCCTTTGCCGTTGCTTAACAGTTGCTGACCCAGAAACCCCAGCAGGGCCGCGCTGCCGAGCAGCGTCAGCCAGACGATGCGCGGCGCTTCGAACCAGTCCCAGCGTTCGCCCTGGCTGAGCACGTAGGTGAAGCAGAGCAGGGCGGTGGCGCTCAGCAACACCCCCAGACCGTCGAATGGACGCTGGCTGGCTCGGGCGGGTGTCGGGGTGACGGTGACGAGTAAAAGTCCGCTGGCCACCAATGCCAGCGGCACGACGCTGAGGAAAATCCACGTCCAGGATTGACTGTCGACCAGCCAGCCTTGCAGGGCGGGCGTCAACGTGGCGGAAGCGACCACTGCGCCGATGGCGAACAGCGCTTGCAGCGCGGGTTGCAGCTGGCGCCGGTAGCTGCGAAAGATCAGCACCTGACCGGCCACCAGCAGCGTGCCGCCGGCAAAACCTTGCAGGATGCGCAGCGCTATCAGCAGATCGAGCCACGTGCTGCCGGCAGCGATGGCGCAGGCCAACCCCATGGCCAGGGTCGCAGCGACAATCACGTTGCGCGGGGCGAAGCGCGCCAGCAGCCACGACGCCGTAAGGAAACCGATCAACTTGAATCCGGTGTAGCCGATGTCCAGCCAGGCAAATTCGTCAGGTGTGGCGGCGGTGTCACCGATGATGTCGTTGCGGCCCAGCACCAGCGCGGTGCCGGCGATCGCTTCGGTGAGACTGGCCAGCAGAATGCCGATCATCAGCAGCACGCCGGGCCGGGCTGCGGCAGACCGGTTCATGAGCCGTCTCCACGCTCCACATCGACCCGCGCCGACAGCCCCGGCACGATGCGCCCCGGCAAAGGGTTGTTGGCGAGGCGGATTTTCACCGGCACGCGCTGCACCACCCGGACGAAATTGCCCGTGGCGTTGTCGGTCGGCAACAGGCTGAAGGCCGAGCCGCTGCCGGGGGCAAAACTGTCGACTACGCCCTGCAGCGCATCGTCGGGGTAGCCGTCGACGGTGATGCGTACCGCCTGGCCGGTCTGGAGATGCTCCAGCTGGGTTTCCTTGAAGTTGGCCACGACCCAAACGTTCTGCACCGGAACGATGTCGAGCAAGGCCACCCCCGGCGTGACGTAACGGCCGACCCGCACCTGACGGTTGCCGACCACCCCGGTCACGGGCGCGCGCACCACAGTGCTGTCGAGGTCGATGCGGGCCAGATCCTGCGCCGCCTCGGCCTGAGCCATGGCCGCGAGGGCCGCGCCGCGCTGGGCCAGCAACACGGCGAGGCGCTGACGCTGGGCCTCGACCGACGCCGAGGCAGCGTCCACTGCCGCAGAGGCGCGCGTCTGGGCCGCCGCCGTCTCATCGACCAGCGCCATGCTCACGGCATTGCTGGCGATCAGTTTGCGGTTGCGGTCGTGGGTCTTGCCGGCGAGGTTCATCTGCGCGGCGGCGGAGCGGCGTTCGGCCTCGGCCTGGCGAATCTGCGCATGTTGCAGTTGCGTCTGGGCATCGACATCGTTGAGGCGCGCCTGTGCCGATTTGAAGTTGGCTTCGGCCTGGGCAAGACGGGCGCGATAGTCCTGGTCGTCAATGCGAAACAGCACATCGCCGCTCTGCACCGACTGGTTGTCGCGCACCTCGACGGTGGTGACATAACCGGCGACCTTGGCCGCCAAGGACGTGACATCGCCACGCACATAGGCGTTGTCGGTCGAGATGTTTTTGCCGCCGTACAGCACGACATAACCGCCCGCCACAATCGCCAGAGCGGCGGCGCACAACAGCAGTCCTGCCGCCTTGCGCTTGCCTTGGCGCGGTGTCGCGGGCGTCGGTTCGGATTGCGCCGTGCTGGCGGTGGTGGGCTGGGGCGCGTTCATGATCGGGGTCCTGCGCAAGGCCGACACCTCCGGCAGTCGGGCTGCCGAAGGTGGATTGTCGAATGGATCGGTTACGGCTTGACGGGTTTAACCAGGTCGGTCTCGCTGCTGTCGAGCACGAACACTGCCAGCAGACGGGACGGTTCAGTGGTGCTGGCATTGGCGCTCACCGCGTGGAAATCACCCGGTTGTTCGACGAAGTTTTCCCCGGCCTTGTAAACCTTCTCCGGCCCGTCACCGACCTTGCTGCGCACGGCGCCTTCTAGCACCGTGGCGTAGATGAACGCGGACTTCGGATGGAAGTGCGCCGGCGAAGATCCACCGGGCGCGTATTCCACCAGCACGCCCCTCATGGATTTACCGGGGACGTTGGGCAGGGCGCGGTCGAACACCACGGTGACCTTGCCCCCCTGCGGCTCGGCGGCCGAGACGGATGAGATTGAAAGGGCCGCAAACGTGGCGGCCAGCAGGATTCGGCTGAACATGGCGATACTCCTTCAAATCAGGTGGGGTGTTTCAGCGCTGGGTCGATTTCGCCAGCCAGTCTTCAAAGCGGGTTGGGCCCAGGCGTGGATTGCTGCTGCCGGGGGTGAGCGACTGGTCGTCGAGCACATCGCCGAAGTAACGGGCGTGCACGTCCGGGATCACTTTGCGGGTGTCGTGGGTGGCGCGGAAAAAACGCCGGACCAGCTCGTCGAGCGGCATGGCTTCGGGGCCGGCAATTTCCTGCGTGCCGTTGATCGGCGCTGCCAGTGCCACATCTGTCAGTGCAGCGGCGACGTCGTCAGAAGCCATGGGCTGAATCAACGCCGGGGACAGGCGCACTTCCTCGCCGACGGTGGCGGATTGGGCGATGCCGCCGACAAATTCGAAGAATTGCGTGGCTCGCACTAGGGTGTACGGAATGCTCGACGCCTTGATCAGGTTCTCCTGCGCGACCTTGGCGCGGAAGTAGCCGTTGGCAGGCGAGCGCTCACTGGCGACGATCGACAGCGCCACGTGATGGCGAACCCCGGCGGCGGCTTCGGCGGCGAGCAGGTTGCGGGTGGAGGTCTCGAAGAAGTCGAGTACAGCCTGGTCTTCCCACGAAGGGGCGTTGGAAACGTCGACCACCACCTGGGCGCCGTCCATCGCTTCGGCCAGGCCTTCGCGGGTGATGCTGTTGACGCCGGTGTTAGGGGAGGCGGCGCGGGCGTCGTGGCCGCGTTCGCGCAAATTGTTCACAAGTTTCGATCCGATGAGGCCGGTGCCTCCGATAACGACGATCTTCATGGCATCTCTCCATTTGCCGACGGCAACCATTGCTGTCGATGTGGGTTGAGCATGCCTGTGGCGCTCGGGCGAATCCTTGTGGTGACCTTGGATTTGCCTTGGTTTTTTGTCCAGACAGGCCAATCCGTCGGCAGACGCGTAGACCAGCGTGCAGACCGGTGCGGTGGCCCAGGGTCTGCCGTATCATTGAGCGCACGACAATCGCCCGCTCGGACACGGAGTCGGGGGCGCCAGACCAGAGAACAGCCACCGTGCCATTCGTGTTTGAAGACTACGTGCTCGACCAGCAGCGCCGGGAACTGACCTGGCGCGGGGAGGTTGTGACTGTCGGGCCGCAGGTCTTCGATCTGCTGTTGCTGCTGGTCAGCAACCGCGAGCGGGTGGTCAGCAAGGACGAACTGTTGAGCGCGGTGTGGAGTGGCCGGATCGTTTCCGAATCGACCATCACCAGCCACATCAACGCCGTGCGCAAGGCCATCGGCGACACCGGTGAGCAACAACGTCTGGTGCGCACGGTGCCGCGCAAGGGCTATCGCTTTGTCGGTGAAATCATCCCGTGCGATAGCCCTGTCAATACGCCTGAAGCGCCTGCGAAACCCGAGGTGGCCGCGACACTTGTCCTGCCGGAAAAGCCTTCGATCACCGTTCTGCCATTCCAGAACCTCAGCGGCGACCCCGAACAGGACTACTTCGCCGACGGCATCGTCGAAGACATCATCACCGCGTTGTCGCGCCTGCGCTGGCTGTTCGTCATCGCTCGCAACTCCAGCTTCACCTACAAGGGCAGGGCGGTGGATGCGCGAGGTGTCGGTCAGGAACTGGGTGTGCGTTATGTGCTGGAAGGCAGCGTGCGCAAGTGCGGCAACAAGATCCGCATCACCGGCCAGTTGATTGATACCTGCAGCGGAACGCACCTGTGGGCCGAGCGCTTCGAAGGCCTGCTCGACGATATTTTCGAACTCCAGGATCAAGTGGCCGAAAGCGTCGTGGGCGCCATCGCGCCGCAGTTGGAGCGCGCGGAAATCGAGCGGGCCAAACGCAAGCCCACTGACAGCCTCGATGCCTACGATTATTACCTGCGTGGTACGGCCAAGCTGCATATCGGCACCCGTGAGGCGATCGAGCAGTCATTGGCGCTGTTCTACCGGGCGCTTGAACTGGATCCGGAATTTGCCTCGGCGTATGGCATGGCCGCGTGGTGCCACTTCTGGCGCAAGCTCAACGGCTGGATGACCGACCGGCCCCGGGAAATCGCCGAAGGTGCGCGGCTGGCACGAATGGGTGTGGAACTGGGGCGCGACGACGCCGTGGCGCTGACCCGCAGCGGTCATGCCCTGGCCCATCTGACCGGGGATGTCGACTGTGGCATCGCCTTGCTCGATCGGGCTCGACTGCTCAATCCCAACCTGGCCCCGGCGTGGTTTCTCGGCGGTATCCTGCGTGCCTTGCGTGGCGAAACCGACGCCGCCATTGCCAACCTCGAACATGCCGTGCGTCTGAGCCCGCTGGATCCGGAAATGTTCCGCATGCAGGTCGGGATGGCGCTGGCGCATTTCTTCGCCGGTCGTTTTGACCTCTCGGCTTCCTGGGCCGAGAAAGCGCAGGGAAACCTGCCCAGTCTATTGGCAGCGCCGGCCTTGATCGCCGCAAGCAATGCGCTGGGCGGGCGAGCCGACAAAGCCGGGCAGGCCATGGAACGGGTGCGTCAGCTGGACCCGACCTTGCGGGTGTCCAGCCTGAGCGCGTGGCTGCCCATTCAACGGCCTGAAGATGTTGCCCGGTTTGCCGAAGGTCTGCGGTTGGCGGGGTTGCCGGAGTAACGGTTCAGCCAGCCAGCGTCGCGTTATCGATCACAAAACGATATTTCACATCGCCCTGCAGCATCCGCTCGTAGGACGCGTTGATCTGGTCCGCGCGAATCAGCTCGATGTCGGAAACGATGCCGTGCTCGGCACAGAAATCCAGCATCTCCTGAGTTTCCGGAATACCGCCGATCATCGAACCGGCGATGGTCCGGCGCTTCATGATCAGGTTGAACACGTTCGGTGACGGATGCGGCGAGGCGGGCGCACCGACCAGCGTCAGGGCGCCGTCGCGCTTGAGCAGCACCAGAAACGCGTCGAGATCGTGAGGCGCGGCGACGGTGTTGAGGATCAAGTCGAAGCTCTTGGTGTGCGCGGCCATCTCCTCGACGTTGCGCGACACCACGACCTCATCGGCGCCCAGCGCTTTCGCGGCTTCGCGCTTGGACTCGGAGGTGGTGAACGCCACGACATGCGCGCCCATCGCATGGGCCAGTTTGATGCCCATGTGGCCCAGGCCACCGATACCGACCACACCAACCTTTTTGCCCGGCCCGGCGTTCCACTGACGCAGCGGCGAGTACGTGGTGATGCCCGCACACAGCAGCGGCGCGACGGAGGCCAATTGAGCTTCCGGATGACGGATGCGTAGCACGTAGCGCTCATGCACCACGATGTTTTGCGAGTAGCCGCCGAGGGTCCAGCCCGGTGCGTCCGGGGTCGGGAAGTTGTAGGTGCCGATCATGCCGTCACAGTAGTTTTCCAGACCGGTTTCGCAGTCGTCGCAGTGTTTGCAGCTGTCGACGATGCAGCCGACCCCCACCAGATCACCGACCTTGTAGTCGGACACATGGGCGCCGACCGCCGACACGCGCCCGACAATCTCGTGCCCGGGTACGCACGGGAATTGCGTCCCGGCCCATTCGGCGCGCACCTGGTGCAGGTCGGAGTGGCAGATGCCGCAGAAGGCGATATCGATCTGCACATCATGGGCCGCCGGCGCGCGGCGATTGATCTGCATCGGCTCAAGGGGTTTATCGCCGGCGTGGGCACCGTAGGCGTGTACGAGCATGGGAGTAGTCCTTGATGAATGTGTCGAAGGACCATTCTTCCCGGGTTGCTCGCACAGCCTGTAGTGCATTTCTACCGATTACTTGCCTGATCCTGCGGGATCGATTTCGGTGAAATCACGTCAGTCCATCGAGAAATGCATTCGCATGTTCATCGCGGCGTCGTACTGATTGCTGGCTACCCGGCGTTCGATCAAGCGGTCGGATCCGCCTTCGGCAACGCGACGTTCGATCAGGCGATCTGAGCCGCCTTCGGCGACGCGGCGTTCGAGCAGGCGATCGGAGCCGCCTTCGGCAACACGGCGTTCGATCAGGCGATCGGAGCCGCCTTCGGCAACACGGCGTTCGATCAGGCGATCGGAGCCACCTTCGGCAACGCGACGTTCGATCAGTCGGTCCGATCCGCCCTCGGCGACGCGCCGTTCCATCAGCCGATCCGAACCCCCTTCGGCAATCTGCGTAGGCGCCTTTCTGGCCCGGTGCTGTTGCACCGATGAAGTTTCTGAATCCGGAGCACTGGTTTCCTGCCTGTTCGCCACTGGCATATCGGGCAGGCAACTTGCGCCGAATGCATGAGTGGCAACTATCCAGGTAGCTGAAACAATGGCGACGGGCAATACCAATCCAATAGTTTTCATCGTGATCTTCCTGAGTCGTAGTGGGATTTCGTTAATGAACTTCCGGGTTGCAACCAGACAGGTTTGAATTCAATCGAATTCTTCTAATGAGGAATGCCGTGTTCCTGCGCGGCCAGTCGAATGCGGTTGTGCGCAATCAGGCGCATCACATAACCCAGCTTGATCGCGGTCGGCCCGAGGATCGTCATCCCGTGCGCACCGACCAGCGTGGGCAAGGTCAGGTGAGCGTCAAACACATAAGCCAGGAAAATCCCCGCCATCAACATGCCCAGACCGCCGATCAGCAATACGTGGGACAGCTTCAGCACGCGATGCGAGTCTTCAAAAAAGTCATACATGTTGTTCAGCCATCCCTGCGTTAATAAGTGGGTGGACAAGTTTCGGCGCGAACGGAAACCGCGAAGTCAATGACTTTGCAGGGCGTTGCATTTGATGGAGGGATTTTACTGTTGGCGGTAGGGGTCAACCATGTTGCATAAGTCTGGTTTTATCCTTCCAGCGTATGGAGAAGTCATACCAACGTATATAAACGACTATATATTTAATGGTTGATACCCAGACGTTCGGCCATTCGAACCAGATCGGCGAACGACTGCGCGCGCATCTTGCGCATGGCCTGACTGCGATGAATTTTCACGGTGATCTCGCTCAGGCCGATGGCACTGGCGATCTGTTTGTTCATCAAGCCCGAAACGGCCAATGCCATCACCGATTGCTCTCTGACCGTCAGTGTCCCGTGGCGTGTGCGCAATTCATGATGGCGGCGTTCGCACTCGCGGCGCGACCTGTCCCGCGTATGCGCGGCGACCACGGCATCGATCATTGCCTGCTCGCGAAACGGTTTTTCCAGGAAGTCGACGGCACCGGCTTTCATGGCGCGAACCGTCATGGCGATGTCGCCGTACCCGGTCATGAAAATGATCGGCAAACCGATTTTGGCTTCGGCGAGCGCCTGCTGAAAGACCAGCCCGCTGGTGCCTTGCAATCGCACATCGAGCACCAGGCAACTGGGCAGGTCAGGTCGCTCGAATTTCATGAAGTCGGCGACCGATCCGAACAGCTCGACCTGCAGGCCGATGGAGCGCAACAGGCTGCCAAGGGCCTCGCGCAGAGGTGCGTCATCATCGATGATGAAAACGATGGGTTCCGGGTTTTGGTCGGGTGCTGATTCTACTTCCATACGCTGGATGGCTTCGCGGCGATCGGGTTGCGCAGGATGCTGAACAACTCAATGGAAAACTTTGCCCGAGCCTCCGGTTTTCATTGGATTTTTCTTGGGTAACCGTCCAGAGGCCATCGAACGCGTGTTCCTTCGATCGATGGCCTCGTTGGGTCAGTTTCCTGCCCGGGCGACAATCGCGAAATTCCCCGGCGCCTTTTCCAGCAACCCCAGAAATCTCACCAGATCGACCTTGCTGCCATCCACCTTCAGATCATCGGAAGTGAGCGTTTCCTTCAGCCCGGCGGTGCCGCCCAGCAGTTGGACGAACAGGTCCTTGGTGACAGTCAGCGTTGCGTTGGCGTTCGCCGCCGTCGGGCCTTTTCGGTAGTGCAGCACGGCGTTTTCGATCCACAGCACGAACGATTCATTGGTATCGGTCAGGACCAGATTGAACGTCCAGTTCTTGCCATCCGCCGCCGGCCCGTCGAGGCTTGCGGCCATGGCTTCGAGGAAGCGTTCGGTGGGCGTCTGCTTCATCAATTCGATCAGGTCGGAGCGTTTGACGCCCTTGGTCGGCGGGCCGTTGCGCAGCTCCATGGCAGCGGTCAGGTAGCTGTTGCGCCAGGTTGCCGATTCCGCCTGATAGCCCATCTGTTCGTACGCGCGGGCCAGCAGTTCCTTGGCGGCCGTGTCGTCGGGTTTGGCGAGCACGGCCTGATCCAGCAGTTCGGCGACCCAGCGATATTCACCCTTGTCATAGGCCACGCGGGCGGCTTCGACCACTTTGGCGTTGCCTCCCATCAATTCGACGTAGCGCTTGGCGGACTCTTTGGGCACCAGCGGATTCAAGTGTGCGGGGTTGCCGTCGTAGGCGCCCAGGTACATCTGGTAGATCGCCTTGACGTTGTGGCGCAGGTCGCCGTAATAGCCACGGGTGCCGAAGTACGACGCCAGCGAATCCGGCAGCTGGATCTTGTCGGCGATCTCGTTGGGGGTGTAACCGGCGTTCATCAGGCGCACGGTCTGATCGTGCAGGTATTTGTAGACGTCGCGGTGTTTGGTGATGAATTCGCGGATCCGCTCGTTGCCCCAGATCGGCCAGTTGTGCTGACCGAAATAGACCTCGGTGTCGCCCAGTTCGTCGAGGGCGATTTGCGTGTAGTCGGACCAGCGCAGCGCATCGCGCACCTTGGCGCCACGGATCGGCAAGAGGTTGTGCATGGTCTGCGCCAGCAGCTCCGCACCTCCGTAGGCTTTGAGCGCGGGGATCGAAAAGGTCAGCTCGGCCGGGGCCTCAGCGCCGGGCATGTTGTGGAACACAAAGCTGACGCCGTCGAGCACCAGCGGCTGGATCGGCTGGTCGATGATCTGCGTCGGCGGCAGGATGCCCATGCTGCCGTAGGCGACGTTTTTGCCCAGACCGGTGTCGACGATGCCGGTGGCGCCCGGCGCCAGGTTCTTGCCGAACTGATACATCGAACGCCGTGCCATCGCCGGCCCCGCCAGGATGTTTTCGCTGGTGGCTTCCTCCATGAACCCGGCGGGCGCGACGATTGGAATGTTGCGCTGGGCCACTTCGCTGCTCGAGGTGATGCCCAGCACACCGCCGAAATGGTCGGCATGGTCGTGGGTGAAAATGATCGCGGTGACAGGCTTGTTGCCCAGATGCTCGCGGGCGAATGCCAGCGCTGCGGCGGCGGATTCCCGGGAGGTCAGCGGATCGACCACGATCCAGCCGTTTTGCCCGTCGATCAGCGTCATGTTAGCGATGTCGAAACCGCGCAACTGGTAAATCCCGTCGCGGACCTTGAACAGACCGATCTGCGCGTTGAGCATCGCGTGCCGCCACAAACTCGGGTTGACGGTGGCCGGCGCCTGGCCTTCGACGAAGCGGTAGGCATCGAAATCGATCAGGACATTGCCGTCAGCGCCGAGGATCTTGCCGGTGGGGCGGGCAATGAAACCACGCTGGGCATCTTCCATGTCGCGGTTGTCGCTGAGGTCCAGGCCCTTGATCGACGCCTTGATCACCGCTGCCGTGGCGGGCGTGGCATCTCCCGCAGCGACGCTCGGCTTGTTGTCACAGCCGCCGAGGGAGACCAGCGTCAGGGCGATGATCGTGTAGAGGGTCGGTTTCATTCTTGTTGTTCTCCGAGGGTCGAATGCGCTCCAGCCTAGGGGTAGGGCGGTGATGTATCCAATGCATTGTTTACATCTGGATAATGCGTCGCTAGCATCGGGCGAATGGACCTCAAACGACTGTCACACCTTCTCGCGCTGGCCGATGAACGTCATTTCGGCCGCGCCGCCGAACGCGTTCACCTCAGCCAGCCGGCCCTGAGCCGCAGCATTCAGGCGCTGGAGAGCGAAACCGGGCAGCGCCTGTTCGATCGCGACACCGGCGACGTCCGCCCGACGCCGGCAGGGCAGTTTCTGATCGAGCGGGCGCGGCGGTTGCTGTTCGATGCCCGGTCGCTGGAGCGGGACATGGCGCTCTACAGCGATCGCCAACTGGGCAGCCTCGCCTTCGGCGTCGGCCCGTTCCCGGCGGCCATGTTGATGCATCAAGTCGTGCCGCGACTGCGCCTGGATCACCCGGCGGTCACCCTGCGTGTTGAAGTGAACAACTGGCAGATTCTCGAGGCGCGGCTGCGCGCTGAAGCGATCGAATTTTTTGTTGCCGATATCCGTAACTTCACGGCCGAATCCGATCTGCTGATCCGTTCGCTTGGCCAGGTCTCGGCAGGCTTCTTCGTACGACCGGAGCATCCGCTGGCCGGGCGTAAAGTGCAGATGGGCGAACTGGAAGGCTACGGTATCGCCACGACGCGCCTGCCGGAAGTGGTGAAACTCGAAACCGCCCGAACCCTCGGCATCTCCACCCGCCAGGCGCTGCCCATCGTGCTGGAGTGTGATGATGTGGCGTTGCTAAAGACCGTCGCTGGTTCGACTGACACCATCCTCGGCGTCATTCATGGCGCTGTGGCTGAAGATATTCGGGTGGGGCGTTTGATCGAGCTTCATGTTGTCGACAGGCCGGGATTTCATTCCGAAATTGGTGTGGTGAGCTTGCAGGGCAGAAGCTTGTCGCCGACGGCCTTGTATGTGATTGAGGCGGTGGTTGCCGAGATGCAATCCATTCACGTCGAACAATCCCCACGTCTTTAGAGATACGTCCTACAGCCACGATTTTCCTGCTTCGTTAACGTCGTGCAGCCTCTTGCGAGGGGCTGCCGATGCATGAACGAAAGGACAATCAGTGGCTGGTCAAAAGGACATTCCCCGGGTTCCCAACCCACCGGCAGGCGACGGGCATCACGTTACCTACCGCTACATGACGGCCACCGAACTGGCCGATCAGCAAGACCGACAAGACAAGTACGACGCCATGCTGGCGAGACAGGACGCCTTCGAGCGCAGCCGTGAGGTGGCGGTGAACAAGCCTGAGCCGGTGCGCGCGGGTTGCGTGTTTGCCAAGTCCTGCAAGTTGCCGGACGCGATTATCGATTACTCGAATCCTTCGGGGATGGTGCCGACTGACAGCCTGAAGGATTACGGCGAGCTGATTTTGCTCGGTGGCCGTGAGGCCGATGACAGCGGTGGGGTTGCACTCAAGAAAATCAGCGGCACGGCAATTCCTGCGGGTCTGGGCACTTTCGCCCTTGCCGGTGAGGCGTTCAAGGCATTGCCCGCGATGGCCTCTGCTGCCGTCATCAGCCCGTTGCTCGGTTTGGTGGCGATGTTCATGCCCTCGAACCTGGGCGACAGCGCTCTCTACACCGAAGACCAGTTGCTCGCCCTCAAACAGGCCCGAACCCGTGTGCGCTTGCGCGTTGAACAGCAGGCCGATGGCAGCCTCAAGGGTTACGGCTTCTACACCGGCAAGAATCGCGATTGGGAGATGGTTGATGTCGTGCAGTTCGCTGCACGTGGTAGCCGGTTTATTGCGGATCTTGGCGAAGGTGTTGAGCTGGTCTGGACGCCTGCCGTGGACGGTTCCGACATCCTCGGTATTCCTGCACTGGAGGCTGCTCCGCAGGCGCCGCATATCTGGGTGTATCCGCCGAAGAAAGCGGCGGACGGGATTCTGGTGAATCCGGTTTATCCGCCGGAGTATCGGGATTTCATTCTGGTGTTTCCGGTGCGGTTGGGGGTTAAGCCGCTTTACATTGTTGTCAGCACCCACGCGGGGGACCACGAGTACCATCCGGCTCCTGACGTGCTCCCAGCCTTTCCTGATGCAAGAATCGTAGGCCGTAAAACGGCTGTACAAGGTGGTGGGGCGAAGCGCAAAAGATGGAAAACTGCAAAGGGCTTGATTCTTGAGTGGGACTCTATGCACGGTACGGTCGAAAAATATGATGCGAGAGGTAAACACCTCGGAGAGTTCGATCCGAACACAGGCGAGCCGACATCTACAAAAAAGAATAAAAAATCTAAAAAAGGCAAGAAAAGGAGCATTGAACCTTGAGATTTTTAGTAGAAGCTTTTGACATCGAGACAGACTTTCAGGCTTTCGTTATCGAGTTGCCACAGGGATGTGATGAGCAAATCAAAGCCATCATGGGTTGGAAAGAAGAACCGCAGGGGTGGGAGGGCTATGATTTGAGCCAGCCACAAATGCAAGCAATCGAAAAGCTTGTCGGTAGGTCGATTGCGGATCGAAGTTTTTATTTCCAACTGACATGCAACGTATAGAAAGAAGAAGTAAAGCGGGCGGATCTATTCACGAAAATATATCCGCCCCTTTTTGCATGAAGGAGCAAGCCATGCTCTTCCTTTCAATAACCGGCTTTTACCCCGATCACGTCCAAGACGACACGTTGCAGTTCGAGCTGGATATCGACGGTAGCGAAATGATTGAAAAAGTTGCACAGCTCATTGAGTCCAAGCCCCTGAGCGAACTGGAACCAGGTGAGTTGTTACTGCGCGAGGATCAGGTAGCGGCACTGGGAGCCCTGCTGAATGTCAGCTTCCCGGACGGTCTGGAGTATTTCATGGGCACCTGTGCGAAGTACTGAAACTGCGGACAGCCAAGGGGGGCGGATGTATTCACGAAAATACATCCGCCCCCTTTTCACATAGACCAATCAGCCCCGCTGACCCCGCCCCGGATAATTCAGCACAAACTGCACATGCGCTTTCACCCCGGTGGCCAGTGTCGCGTCATCGGCGGTGAAGTAGGGGCTGTGGTTGTTCGGCGCTTTACTCATGTCCTGGCCTTCCGGCGTGGCGCCGAGGAATACGAACAACCCCGGCACCTTGCGTGCGTAGTAGGAGAAGTCCTCGCTCGGCGACAGCGAGGCGGGCAGGCGCTCGACCTTGCCCGGCGCTGCCAGTTCGAGGGCCGGGATCATGGCTTCGGTCAGGGCCGGATCGTTGGTGGTCACCGGCGCATTGTTCACCAGCAGCAGATTGGCCTGGGTCTCGTAGGCGCTGGCGATGCTGTTCACTAGCGGCGGCATCTTCTTCAGGATCGTGTCACGGATGTCGGCGTTGTTGGTGCGAATGGTCCCGGTCATTTCCACGGTCTCGGGAATGATGTTGGCTGCCGAGCCGCCGTTGATCGTGCCGACACTGATCACGCCCATGCCCTGGGTCAGGTCGACGCGCCGACTGACCAGCGTCTGCAATCCGCTGATGATGCCTTGACTGGCGACTATCGGATCGACACCGCTCCAGGGCGCCGAGCCGTGAGTCTGCTGGCCCTTGACCGTGATGCGGAACGAGTCGCTGCTGTTAAGCACGGTTCCGGATTTGTAGAACAGATGCCCGGTCGGATAACCCGCCATCACATGCACCCCGAACACCGCTTCCACCTTGGGCGAATCGAGCGCGCCATCGCGGATCATCGCTTGCGCGCCAATCAGGGTATCAGTCTGGAATTCATCGACATCGGCCGCACCTTCTTCAGCCGGCTGAAACAGAAACACCACCGTCCCGCGCACCTGATCGCGATGCTCGGCCAGCACCTTCGCGGCGCCCAGCAACATCGCGGTGTGGGTGTCGTGCCCGCAGGCGTGCATCACCGGCACGCTCTTGCCCAGTCGTGTGCTAGTGACCTGACTGGCGAACGGCAGGTTCGTCATCTCCTTGACCGGCAATGCGTCCATGTCGGCGCGCAACGCCACGACCGGCCCCGGCAATCCACCTTTCAGCACCCCCACAACACCCGTCTTGCCGATCCCGGTGCGCACTTCAATGTTCGATGCTTTCAGCCGCTCGGCCACCAGCGCGGCAGTCTTGAACTCAAGATTGCCCAGCTCTGGATGCTGATGAATCGTGTGGCGCAGGTCGACGACTTCCTGATTGACCGCGCTCACGGCGCTATCGACCCAGGGCGCATCGGCGGCATGGCTGGCAGTGGCAACGAACGAGGACAGAGCGGCGAGGCACAACGAGGTTTTGCAGAAACGGATCAAGGCGGGACTCTCTCTTATGGTTTTTATTGGCGTCAGAGGGTATGCCGCGATGCAAGGCGGGACAAACGAGTCTGGCCGGTAATCGCACGGCTTTTGGTTTTTCGCGTTTTTGCCAGAGCGCGGCTTTCAGCGGATTGTTTTCCAGCGCCCGATCCGCTTCACTGTGGCTCTTTTGCCTGAGCGGAAATCAATCATGGAACGATGCGAAGCACTGGTCATCGGCCTCGGCGCCATGGGCGCGGCCACGGTCTATCAACTGGCGAAGGCCGGGGTCAACGTGGTCGGCATCGACCGCCACCATCCGCCGCACACATTCGGCTCCAGCCATGGCGACACCCGCATCACCCGGCTGTCTGTGGGCGAGGGCGCGCAATACGTGCCCATCGTGCGCAACTCCCACCGCATCTGGCGCGAACTGGAAGCGCTGTCTCGCGAGTCCCTGTTCGAACAGACCGGCCTGCTGGTGCTGACCTCGAGCCCCGACTTCGATCCCGCCGACGAAACCGACTTCACCTTGCGCACCATCGCCCTGGCACAGACCTACGGCATCGAACACGAAGTCCTCGACGCTGCCCAGATCCGCCAGCGCTTTCCGCAGTTTGCCCAGGTGCGCGACGACGCCATTGGCTACTTCGAGCCCGAAGGCGGTTTTGTACGGCCCGAACGCTGCATCGACGTACAACTAAGACTGGCCGAACAACACGGCGCCACGCTGTACAAGGGCGAAACCGTGACTCACATCAGCTCGCACGAACAGGGCGTCACCGTCACCACCGACCAGCGCACCGTGCGGGCGAACAAACTGGTAGTCACCGCCGGCAACTGGGCGGGCGGCTTGCTGGGCGCACCGTTCGACAGACTGCTCAGCGTCTATCGGCAAAAACTGTTCTGGTTCGAAACCGAGCCTGATGCAGAACTGGTCGGCCACTCACCCACGTTCATCTTCACTCACGGCCCGGACGACGATTTTTATGGCTTTCCCGCGTTGCCGGGGGAGGGCAGTTTGAAGGTGGCTACGGCGCAGTATCACAGCACATCTACGCCTGAGACACTGGATCGCACAGTCTCGGCCGAGGAAGAGCGCGAGATGTACGAGCAGCAGGTGAAAGGGCGCATTGCCGGGCTGACGGATCGGGTGGTGAAGTCAGCGGTTTGCGCCTACACCGTTACGCCGGATCGGCATTTCATCATTGATGAACATCCGCGGTTGCTGCATACGTTGGTGGTGTCGGCGTGCTCCGGGCATGGCTTCAAACACTCGGCGGCGCTGGGGGAGGCGTTTGCGCAGTGGTGTTTGCGGGGGGAGAGTGAGCTGGATCTTTCGTTGTTTTCGGTGGGGCGGTTTGAGCGGGATTGACGGTGCTTGCGAGTGACAGCTTTCGGCCATTAGCGGACGCTCACAAGCGACCGCTACCGGCCAGTAGCGGACATCCGGGAACTACTGCTTCCGGCCAAAAGCGGTCAGTGACAATATTCTCAAAGGCTACCGCTCAGCTTCCCGAAGACCGATCTCGACTATTCGTTAGGTACAGCACCATCGCTGCACGAGCCGCATCTTTGATTACCTTCAGCCTCAACCAAGGTGATATTCGCGCCTTTATCAGCCACGTGATACGCCAGCGAAGCGCCCACGATGCCGACACTAATGACAACGACTCGTTTGCCCAGAGCATTCCCATATCAACCTTCATTCTGTCGACCTGAAGGCGGTTCATTGTCTGCCTCTGGTCGATTTCTGCTTGTCGTAATGGGCAGCAGTTGTCGTCCAGAAAGTAGATGTAGATTTGTCTGAAGTGGCAAAATAACTGCCAAAATCATCGTGTTAAAACGCCGCCTGAAATGGCAGCAAGATAAGCGCGTGAGTGTTGTTGGCACTGGAGGGTATCGAAAATTCGTTCAGCGACTACGGCAAGCGTCATCAACGACTATAGTCATTGGTGAGCCAGAGCGAATCTGACCATTCCCCTGCCAACCTGGCCTAATCCAATTCCGCGATTACACGGCGGATCTTCTTGTGTTCCTCGATGCGGAACGTGAACGTTTCGCTGCCGAAATCACTCAGGCTCAGGCTGAGATCGAGGCAGCGTTGTCTTTTTTTGAACCCCTTGATGGTGGATGGAGTTATCCCGCCGGGCACGTCGCATCCCACTGAGCACGTCCCAACCACCCATCTATCAAGGTTCAAGCAATGAATACTTTAGAGTTCGATGATGCACAAAAAACCAATGGCGACCTGGTTCAGGGTCCGCTGCCGGCCGGCACTGTCGCGCCCGACTTCACTCTTCACGCAACCCCTGATCAACAGTTGTCGCTGCGCGAGTTAAAGGGGAACCCCGTGATACTGGCGTTTTATCCCGCTGACTGGACTTCGGTGTGTGGTGACCAACTGACCTTGTACAACCAGTTGTTACCCACCTTCAGAGAATACGGTGCGGTGCTATTGGGTATCTCGGTTGACAGCGCCTGGTGTCATCAGGCCTTTGCCAAAGATAGGAATTTTCACTTCAGCCTGCTGGCCGATTTCGAGCCCAAAGGGGCGGTGGCACGACAGTATGGAGCGTACGAATCCCAGCTCGGAGTTTGTAAGAGGGCACTGTTCGTGATTGACAAGGAGGGGGTGGTCGCCTGGAGCTACGTCTCACCAATGGCAATCAACCCTGGGGCGGACGGCATTCTGGATGCGCTGGATGCTCTGGCGAATTCGCCACAAAGCACGCCAACCAAAAATTAACAGGTGATTACATGGCCACTCTCAAAGTCCCGGTAAGTGCCAACGACCATCGCCAGGGAAGTGCGCATGCCAAGGTCACCTTGGTGGAATTTGGCGACTATGAATGTCCCTATTGCGGTGAAGCTTATTGGATGGTCAAGAATCTGCAACAGCATTTTCGCGATGACTTGCTGTTTGTGTTCCGTAACTTCCCTCTGACCACCGCTCACCCCCATGCATTGGGTGCAGCGGTCACCGCTGAGTATGCCGGGAGTCGAGGATTCTTCTGGGAGGCCCACGACGAATTGTACGAAAATCAGGATCGATTGGGCCTGCCGCTGTATCGCGCCATCGTTCTCAAACACGGCCTTCCCAGGGAGGAATTCGATCTTGCAATGCAAGAGGATACTTACATTCCCAAAATACAAGCCGATTTCAATGGCGGTGTACGCAGCGGCGTGAATGGCACCCCAGCGTTTTACATTGACGGGCTTCGCTATGACGGAGTTCCAGAGTTCATCGGGATGAGTCAGATGATTGAGCTTTTGTTAGTGCGTGGGTGAAATCGCTAGAGAGCCAAATCGGCTTGGCATCACCCGCATCGGAGCCGAGGAAAAATCAACGTTAGCTTCCTTTTACATTAAAGAGGTGGACACGGAGCCGGCAACTAATGAAATCTTTGAAGTATTATGAAGAAAATCGACACGCCACATGGTTGGAGTTGTTTTTTGACCTGACTTTCGTTGTTACGATAGGCCAGGTTACGCACACTCTCGGACATGTTCATGATGGCCATTTTGAACATAAGCAATTATGGACATTCTTACTGCTTTTTGTACCGTTGTGGTGGATCTGGTCCAGTCACACGATTTACTCCAACAGGTTCGATACAGACAGTAATCTTCACCGTTTGGCAACATTATTCATAATGCTCCTGCTCATTGTGCTATCGGCACGGATTGGGGAAGACCTGGAAGTGAACTACCCGCTTATTATTGCCTGCTATTTTGGTATACGAGCGATCATCAGTGTTATGTACATTTCATCCATTAGTAAACTCGATTCTCGCGGCGAACTTTCCTCAAGGCTTGGTTTCGCCCTGTTAGTTAGCGCGGTTGTTAGTCTTTCATCCGTTATTTTTGACCCGCCCTTGCGTTACCTTGTTGCTTATATTGGGATTGTTCTTGATATTCTGTTTCCTGTATTTTTCTGGACTAAATTAAAACCGTTGCCAGCACACACAGAGCACTTGGTTGAGCGCATAGGCCTACTCACCCTAATCTTATTGGGGGAGTCAATTATTAGCCTTTCCGGAGGCTTATCTAACATTCAATGGGGTTATTACAATGTGATGGCGGCCATCACCGGATTCATCATGATTTGCAGTATCTGGTGGATCTATTTTGATAGTTTTTACTTATTGAACAAACATCAAAGCAGTATGAGTGGGCACGCCTTGATCTACTCGCACCTTTTTCTTTTTATGGGGCTGGCACTTCTGGCAAATTTGATCAGGCATGCGATCCTGAACGACATTGCGATGCGCGATTTCCAGATTATGTCGATCACCGGCATGGTCTTGTTTTTCCTGGGGAAGCAATATGGCTATTTCATAGCTGTGAGTCGAATAAGGAAATACATACTGCAAAACACCTTGATCGTGTTTTCTTTAGGTGGGTTAGTTATATTTCTACCACGTGTCGAGTACATATTGGTCGGCTTGACAGTCACCATGATTTGTTATGTTCTCCTGAATTTCAGATATCGTTGAGTCTTGATTATCAGGCCACAGCTCGGGAAAAGTGATCACGCGGCTGGTCTGCGGTTTGCGCGCTGCCTACTACGTCATTCTCAGTGTCCGAGCGACATGCGACGCTACCCTTGGTCTCTTTGGGTTTGTAATCCTGGTGTCGTCGACCATAGTTAATAGCCGGATGCCCCTTTTAGCTATTGCGACCAGATAGCACCAGCCGCATCGTAACAACAGGAGCCACGTCATGGTCAAAGTAGCGTTGTTCGTTCGTCTGGAAGCAAAACCTGGGAAAGAGAAAGAGGTGGAGCGCTTTCTCTTGAGCGGCCTTCCTTTAGTGGAGGAGGAGCCAGCCACTACAGCCTGGTTTGGAATCCGCTTGGGGCCGTCTACCTTTGGCATCTTTGACGCATTCCCGGATGAAGCGGGCCGGCAGGCTCATCTTTCGGGCAAGGTCGCGGCGGCGCTTATGGCAAACGCTGCCGAGCTGTTTGCCGAACCGCCATCAATCGAGAAGGTTGACGTCCTTGCGGCCAAGCTACCCTGAAAGGATACGCGCGCAAATCGAGTCCATGGACGGCGTGGAAGCCGCACAGAATCTGCAAGGCAACGTGCTCATCACGGGTTTAGGCTGGGTGGGGTAGATTGTTTGCCGGGCACCGGTCGCTCATGGCGCGAAGATCTCCATCATTGATATAGAACCGGAGGTCATCCGCGCCGTGACACCTTATGGTTTCGTCAAGTGAGCATTCGTCGGCGTAGCAGTGACCGATGTTCAATGGGCTGCCGGACGCGGCTGCACTCCGAACTGCGCAACGATGTGCGTACCCAATTCCTCGATAACCTCCGCCGCAGGGCGCTTGCCATATTTGAGATTGAGAATGACGTGGTCCACGCCGATTTCCTCAAGCGACTCCAGCAAAAACCGTAGATGGTAACGTCCCAGTCTGAAACCCAAATGGATACGTGTGGGTGGCGTGGACGGATTCTCATCGAGATCGATGTACAGCGACTGAGTAAAGGGCTTATACACAGAGCCACATTGTTTCGTGACCTCCAGTCGCCAATCTTCCACGACCAGCCGCTGCATGTTCGGAATGCGTGGATAGTTGATCCATCCGTTGCTCTCACGCGCGATCCAATCCAGTGACTGGCGACTGTTGCCGGTCACGAGCATTGGAATGAATTGGGTGGTAGGTTTCGGAATCAGGTCTGCGCCTTGCATTTCACCAGTGCTCCAGTGGATGGGCTCAAAACTGGTGCTGTGGGCGCGGCGAATCACTTCGTAGTGTTCTCGAAAGATCTCTCCACGCCTTTCGGGATCGACGCCAAACGCCGAAAACTCCACTGGCCGATCTCCCGAAGCAACCCCCAGAATCAAGCGACCAGTGCTCAACTGATCGACGCTGGCTGACGCCTTGGCCGTGTGCAGGGGATGGTGCAGCGGGATGGCGATGGAGGCGGTGCCAAGTGCAATCTCCGAGGTATGGGCGGCCATATAACCCAGGTAAACCCAGGGGTCGAAGACTTGGCCGACATCGCCGAAGCCAGGGTCGCGAAGCGGCACGTCGCGAAACCAGAGCGCGCAGAAGCCCAGCGCCTCGGCTTGTTTAGCCAGTGTGACCTGGTTGAGCATGCTCGGAGTGTCCCCGTCGAACGCCTCCATGGGAAAAAATAATCCAAGGCTCAAATGCCCCTGAGTGAAGGTTCGGCTGAACCCTCGATGCTGCTGGTAAGGAATCGTGCTCGGCCGATACATACGGATTGACCTCATGGCAGAACGTGAAGAGCGCCCCCGTTTCCAGAGGTGCTGCGGCATCGGTCGCTTTTGAACGGCAGGTGGGGGGACTGGGTCTGGCTTTTACCCGTTGCGCCGTACTGCTGGTCGTGTGGACCGGACTCAGGGGGCAGTTGCTGGCGATAGGCGCGGGTTGGTCCGGGTGGGTGTTAAGCGGACGGTCAAAGGAAGTCAGATCTCTCGGCTCTATACCACCAGATGGGCAAGGCGTTCGAGGAATCATTTTATAAGCGTAGGCGGTTTTGCAGCTCTCCGCCATATTCTTACAATCGAGTCGCTGGCGGGTGAAAGTCGCGTATCGAAGGCAGTTATCGGTCGTTTCCTGCCATTCCAGAACGGCCGCTACTGGCCGGTTAGCGACGGTCAAGGCTCGACCGTCGCTATGCATTTTCAAACCTCGGTCTGTTCCGCCATCTCTAGGGCGTCGTCGACTTCAATTCCCAGATATCTAACGGTGCTCTCCAGCTTCGTATGGCCAAGCAGCAGTTGAACCGCTCGCAGATTCTTCGTCCTGCGATCGATCAGCGATGCCTTCGTACGCCTCATTGTGTGAGTGCCATACATTGCTGGATCAAGGCCAACTGCTTCCACCCAGCCTTTGACGATACGTGCGTATTGACGTGTTGATAGATGGTCTGAGGTACGCAGCTGACTCGGAAAAAGGCAGTCCTCGCTCCGGAGTTGGGCCTGGTGTATCCAGGCCGCAATAGCAAACCGTGTTTGTTCGGTGATCTCGAATTGCACTGGCCGTAGCGTTTTCTGCTGCATCACCATGGCGCGTGGTGATACGTGCTCGCCATGGGCGACGTCGCGCACACGAAGCTTGGTTAAGTCGCAAGCCCGAAGCTTGCTGTCGATGGCCAGATCGAAGAGCGCAAGATCACGGGTTCGTTCTGCAATTTGAAGCCTTACCCGGATGGCCCAGATATCTCTCAGTCTGAGTGGAGCTTTCTGCCCGACCAGTTTTCCTTTGTTCCAAGGCTGGCGGCTGCAGGTATCGAAGGTGTTCATGACGAGTCCTCCACGTGTCGAAGGACAAGGATGGCTGACCAGAGAACGGGTCGCTAACCGGCCAATAGCGGACAATCAGTTAACGCATTCTTATGCACTTTGCGAAATTCAAAATCTGATCTTGGAGTCGCAAGGGGAAAAAGGGCGGGATTAACCCGCCCCATTTTTTAGCTCCGCACGAATGCCAGAAGATCTGCGTTAATCGTCTCGGCGTTGGTTGTCGGCATTCCATGAGGGAAGCCCGGGTAGATTTTCAACGTACTGTTTTGCAGAAGTTTGGCCGACAAAACCCCTGCATTTTCATAAGGCACGATCTGGTCATCATCACCATGCATTACCAGGACGGGGATCTTGATGCTCTTCAAGTCTTCGGTGAAGTCGGTCTGAGAAAACGCCACTATCCCGTCATAGTGTGCCTGTGCACATCCCATCATGCCTTGTCGCCACCAGTTCAAGACAATGCCCTCGGAGGTCTTTGCACCCGGGCGGTTATAGCCATAGAAAGGCCCTGCAGGAACGTCGTGGTAAAACTGTGCCCGGTTGGCTTTCAGTTGTGCCTGCAAGTCGTCGAACACTGACTTCGGCAGGCCGCCAGGATTGGTCGGTGTCTGGACCATCAGCGGTGGCACGGCACTGATGATGGCCGCTTTCGAGACGCGGTCTTCGCCATGGCGAGCGATATAGTGAACGACTTCACCGCCGCCGGTGGAGTGCCCGACGTGAACTGCGCCTTGTACACCCAGGTGATCAACTACGGCCGCGACGTCGTCGGCGTAGTGGTCCATGTCGTGTCCATCCCAGACCTGGCTGGATCGCCCGTGACCGCGCCGATCGTGTGCTACAACCCGGTAACCGGCACCCAGGAAAAAGAGCATTTGCGCGTCCCAATCATCCGCGCTCAGTGGCCATCCGTGGTGAAAGAAGATGACCTGGGCATCGCGTGGCCCCCAGTCTTTGTAGAAGATTTCAACACCATCTCTTGTAGTGACATACCCCATGTTCGTATCTCCTGAATGAAGTGGAGGCCTTCATCGAATCGCGTTCCGATCATGGCCTTGAGTTAATAGCATGCAGCCCTTCCGGTAGGCAGTTCAGAGTGCGTTGCTGGATTAGCCTGCGCTTACTCACGAACGCCATGACGACCAAGTCACACGTTGCGCTTGGCCGCTCGATGACTTTAGGTTTAAAGTCAACTTTAAGGTCAATAGATTTTTCAGGGTGATGTATGAGAATAGGCGAACTGGCGAAAATCAGCGGACTGGCACCGTCACGCATCCGTTTCTATGAGGCCAGTGGCTTGATCAGCTCCGTTGAGCGCAAGGCTAATGGCTACCGGGACTACGCGCCCGATACCGAATGGGTTCTAGAACTCATAACCGGCGCACAGGCGGCAGGTTTTTCGTTAGAAGAAATTCGGCAATTGATGCCGATGAATGCTGGTGTCTGGCGGCACGACGAGTTGCTCACTGGACTCAAGCAAAAGGTAGAGGAAATCAGTGTTCTGCAGGAACGGCTAGCGCAAAACAAAGCTCAACTTCTGGTCGTCATCAAGGGCATCGAAGATAAACCCGAGGGCATGGCGTGTGGGGATAATGCTCAAATGCTGATAAATCGTCTGCGTGAAGAGGGGGTTGGCAAAGCTTCAGATAGGCCCGCGGTAACGTCTTCTACAAAAAAACACACCCGTCAGGCCTCCGGAGCCTGACAGGCGCAAAAGGTCTCAGCGCTCGCCAATCAGGCTGGCGAGTGGCTTGGGCGCATAAAGCGCACTCTGGAACTCTGGCACGTATTCGTACTTCATCATTTTCCCCAGCTTCAGGGCACGGAGGTAATTCGACAGACTGCCGTCGCCCAGCGTGAGGGTGACCGAATCAGCGTCGCGGCTGGAGCCGTGACTGAGCTGGCGGGAAACCGCATACCCGTATGCCAGTTGGCCCTGATGATCGAGATTGGTGAAGCTGCTGGTGACGATGTCGACATCGCGAGAGAGGTTGTCGAGTTTCTTCGCTTTGAAGGACACGTCAACTTTTCCGGTCTGGCTGTCGGTGATGTCATAGACCACAGATTGGGCATCTTCTTTGCGGTCAATACCGGTCAGCCATTTAGGCAGGTTGTAACCGACGACACCGCGCACCCGTGCAAGCTCGGTATTGACCGGCAGCTTGAGCACATAGCCCCAGAAGTCGCCAGACATCGACTGGCCAATCAGTGTGAACGGGCCCAGATTGGCTTTGCCTGGCTTGTTGGTAATGATCGACACGGCCACTTCGTTATAGGCGTCGTTATCACAATGCTCATAGGTGTACGCGGTAAAGGCAATCAAGCCGCGACCCGGCCAGATTTGCAGGGGGTGTACGGTTGCCAATACTTCCGGCGGCATCAATGCCCGAAGTGCGTCCAGGTCGGCCGTGTAGACAGCCGTTACCCGACTGTTCTGGTAATAAAAGTTCGGAGAGTATGACTCGAAGCCAATGTCTACCTTGTGCTTTTCCAGTCCTTTGAACCAGCTCAAATCAACACCCGGCAGTTCTGCTGCAATCACCGACAAGGGAGGATTCGAGCGATAACGGTCGTACAAGCCGCCCTTGACGACCGGCACTGTGTGGCCTGCGATATCGATTGTGTTGGTTTCATTCGGGCTGAGCATTTCAGGCGTCCCCGCCAACGCATGGTTGGCAATTGAGCTGAACAGCAATCCTGTTGCTACGGCGCTTGCAAGTTTCAATCGGTCTTTCTCCGGGTGGTGGGAACTACTTGAGGGCTCAGCGAGCTACGTTGTTGTCGCCAGAGAGCACCGCCATCACGGCTTCAGCTACGGCTTTGGGCGATTGAGGGTTTTGGCCGGTGACAAGCCTTCCATCAGTGATGGCGAATGACGTGAATGGCAGCCAGCCTTTGCGGTACCGCGCGCCTTGGCTCACCAACTTGTCCTCAAGGAAGAAGGGCACCTGGCTTTTCATGCGGGAGAACAGCTCTTCGCGATCAGAGAAGCCGGTGATGTTCTTCCCTTTGATGATCAACTGGCCTTGTTCATCCTTCAGATCCAACAGACCCGCAACGCCATGGCAGACGGCCGAGACGATGCCACCCTGGTTGTAGATAGTTTCGGCGACACGCCGCAGGTCGGGATTATTGGGGAAGTCCCACATCACCCCATGGCCCCCGGTGAAGTAGATGACGCTGAACTGGGACGGATCGACATCGGCGATAGGCAGTGTGTTTTGCAGGCGAGCGCGAAAGGCAGGGGACTGCAAATGCTCTCGGGCGGCCTTGTCCATGTACAGCCAACCGAGGCTGCGCTCATCTAGAGGCACCGCACCGCCTTTGGGACTGGCAAAAACTGTGCTGTAGCCAGCTGCCTCCACTACGTCGGTGAAATGCGTCAGCTCAGTCAGCCACAACCCCGTCGTATCGGCTCGTGAGGGATAGCTGGAGTGGTTGGTCAGAATCACCAGAATTTGGCGATTTTTGGCAGTCATTGTGGAAGGGGCGGTGTCAGCATTTGCAAATGTCATGAAAGCGCTACCTATCAGTACCAACGCATAAGAAACAAAGGTCTTGAGCATCATCCGGGTTCCATCAATCAAGCAGGTCGGCGCATGCTCACCTTAAACCTCGCTTTAAGGTCAACCCCGCCGCTGCAAATAATTTCCACTGGTAGCTGCTCACTTCAACTTGACCCTCAACCTGACTTTAACGCTAGCGTCTGATGCTGAATGAGCAAGGCAATAACGCTCGTCACTAATCCACTCGGGAGCCATGCATGAGTCAGCAAGACAACCTTGATATGCAGATGAAATGGATGATTTATGGAGCCAACGGCTACACCGGCGAGTTGATCGCTCGTGATGCTGTAAAACGTGGGCTTAAACCTGTGCTGGCGGGACGTAGCCGAGACAAAGTTGAAGCCCTGGCTCGGGAGTTGGGTCTTGAAGCTCGGGTGTTTGGACTCGAAGACGAAGTACGTTTACTTGCTCAGATCAAAGGCCATGGCTTGGTTCTGCATTGTGCAGGGCCGTTCTCAGCGACCGCCGTTCCGATGATGGAAGCATGCTTGCGTGCCAATGCACATTATTTGGATATCACCGGCGAGATTGCCGTATTCGAGCACGCTCAATCCCTGAATGAACGTGCGCGGGCGGCGGGCGTGGTCATTTGCCCAGGCGTCGGTTTCGATGTGGTCCCTACGGACTGTGTTGCCGCTGCATTGAAAAATGCGATGCCGGATGCCACGCATCTGGCATTGGGTTTTGATTCGCGCTCAAGTTTTTCGCCCGGTACTGCCAAGACTTCAATTGAGGGTATGGCGCAGGGTGGCAAGGTTCGCCGTGACGGCAAAATCACCTCGGTGCCGCTGGCCTACCGGGTGCGTCGCATCGACTTTGGTGCCGGAGAAAAGCTGGCAATGACTATTCCATGGGGCGACGTTTCCACTGCTTGGCACACCACCGGCATTGCCAACATCGAAGTTTTCATCCCTGGTTCCGCAGGCATGATCCGCGGCGCCCGGTTTGCTAATTGGATTCGTCCGTTGCTGGGTTTGTCGTTCGTGCAGCGGTTGCTCAAAGCACGAATTGGAAAAACCGTGGTCGGCCCAGATCAGGAAAAACGCGCAGATCAAGGCACCTATGTTTGGGGCGAGGCTCGCAACGCCCGTGGTGAGTGCAGAACCGCGCGCCTGCATACCGCGAACGTCTACAGCCTGACGATCGACGCTGCATTGGCGGTGGTTGATTACCTGTTGCAAATGCGTCCGACTGGCGGGGCTTACACACCCGCACTGTTGTTAGGTGCTGAGCTGGTGACGCAATTGCCAGGATCTGGCGCGATGAACATCGACTGATTCGGAAAAAAGATGTTGACCTTAAAGTTGACTTCAATCTTAAGGTGGCCTCATATCCAGTTGAGGACTGCCCCATGAATGTGTTCGACACCCTGATGCTTCCAAACGGTTCGTCTATCAAGAACCGAATCGCCAAAGCCGCCATGGAAGAGAACATGGCGGACGCCGATCAGGCACCCTCCGAAGAACTGATGCGTCTCTACCAAGCGTGGGCCGATGGTGGTGCAGGCCTGATCATCACCGGCAACGTGATGGTCGACGGCCGCGCCATGACCGGACCGGGTGGCGTAGTTTTGCAGGACGATCAGCAACTGGCCAAGTTCAAGCGTTGGGCGCGTATTGGTCGATCCGGCGGTGCGCAGTTCTGGTTGCAGATTAATCACCCAGGGCGGCAGATGCAGTCCAATCTTGGGCAAAAAACATGGGCGCCGTCGGCCGTGCCGCTGGACTTGGGCAAACTGTCCAAGCGTTTCGCCACGCCTCACGCGATGACCTCCGGCGTGATTAGGGAAGTTATCCAACGCTTTGCGAACACCGCGCGCCTCGGCGAACAAGCCGGATTCACCGGCGTGGAAATCCACGCTGCCCATGGCTATTTGTTGAGCCAGTTCCTTTCGCCGTTGACCAACCAAAGGACGGACGAATGGGGCGGTTCCCTAGAAAATCGGGCGCGTCTGTTACTCGAAATCGTCAAGGCGGTCAGGGCTGTGGTTTCTGCGGATTTCGCAGTGGCGGTCAAGCTCAACTCCGCCGATTTCCAGCGGGGAGGGTTTACCGCCGATGATGCGAAGAAGGTCGTTGAGCTGCTCAATGGCCTTGGTGTGGATTTGGTGGAATTATCCGGAGGCAGTTATGAAGCGCCCGCTATGCAGGGGGAGGCGCGCGATGGTCGCACGCTGGCTCGCGAAGCCTACTTCGTCGAGTTCGCCCGTGATATCCAAACAGTTGCCGGAATGCCGGTGATGGTCACCGGTGGTATACGTCGCCGCGCGGTGGCGGAAAACGTCGTGCAGAGCGGCGTTAATATGGTTGGGATCGGAACAGCGTTAGCCATCGATCCCAACTTGCCTCGGGACTGGCTGCTGGGCAAAGACAATGCTCCGCAATTGCCGCCGATTACCTGGAAAAATAAAGCCATCGCATCCTTGGCAAACATGGCGGTAGTGAAGTTTCAGTTACGCAAGCTGAGTCGAGAGAAAAAGCCCGATCCGAACGTTTCACCGCTGCGTGCGCTTATCCTGCAACAGCTCGGTATGGCATTTCGCACTCGTCAATATCGACGGTGGGTGGAAAACCGTTTGATGTGAGCCGATACGTTCTTTATTTGAAGAGCTAAGTTTTGTCGTATCGGTCATTACTAACAGGAGCGTCCGCTATTGGCCAATAGCTGCCATTTACCATGGCAGCTACAGGCAACGCTCATTCCCTCTGTCAATGCGTACTATCCGGACGCTATAGAGGGCAGGGGTTTAGCTCTTAACCTCAACATGATCCAACGCCTGATTCACCGCCAACTCACTCAACATCACCAACTGCGCAATCCCGATCGCAGTCTTGCGATGAGCCGGTTCCAGCGTGGCTGCAAAGTTGTTGAGCATTTCACTGGCCGATCCCAATGATTCGCTGGCGTTGGCCAGGAGGGATTCTGTGTTGTAGGCCGGGTTGGCCAGGTACATGGGGTCGTGCTTGTGGTGGCTACCCATGATCCGTTGCTGCGGGGTGAGGTAGTGATCGAGCGCGCGTTCTGCCGCTTCGTTAAGGGTTCGGGAGTCGGGGAATTTGTAGGGAGAAACCGGATCGGTTTCCGGTGGGTTCGGTGTTGGCTTGAACATAGATGTAACTCCAGGGTGAGAAAGTGGAGCCATCAGCCTCGCTACCAAACGAGGGTGGTGGCCATACGGAGGTTGGTAGACCGGTCACCTGGATACCCGGCGCGTCCGAAGACGCCCTACGCATGGCCACCATAAAACAGAGGGCGAAAGAGTCCCTGCAATCTGGTGTTGCGATGCGACAGGTAATCCGGGCTACCAAACCCGATCACTGTTTTTCAGTGACACGGAAACGATAAAACCCGCACCCCAGACGCACAAGCCGGCGGATTCTGGCGTAGTCGTAGGCAATGACGCAAGACGCTGTAGCCGTGGGGAAGTAATGCCGGGCGTTTCTAAACACGAACCCAAAAAGCCTTTAAACACGTCGGCTTTCTGCCCGGTTTACTCGTTTCTGGAAACCAGCCGTAATCTGTTGTGTGCAGCATCGGCTGCGCTACAGAACTCTGATTTCGGCTCGCGATGTCGAAATTCGACACACCTCTGAGCGCTGAGGCAGGCAAAAAAAGGCGCCAGATTGGCGCCTTACGGTTATCAAGCGATTTTGATCACAACCTTCCCAAATGCTCCGCTCGCGAGATGCTCATAAGCCTCACGTGCTTTCTCGAACGGGTACACCTGATCGATCACGGGGCGGATCTTGTGCTGGTTGAGGAATGTGTTCATTCGATCGAATGATGAGCGCGGCGCCACGGCGATTCCGCGAATGGTCGTCTGGCGGAAGATGAGTGGCATCAGATTGAGTTCTACGGTTTGCCCCGTTAAAAATCCGATCTGCGCAATGCGCCCCGATGCCTTGGTTGCTGCGACCGATTGATTGATGCCGCTGCCGCCGGCCACATCGAGTAGTAAATCCACGCCTTTGCCTTCGGTCAGCTTCAGCACTTCGTCCGCCCAGTTCGGCGTCGTTCTGTAGTTGATGCCTGCCACGGCCCCCAGCCCCTTGACGGTTTGCAGATTCTTATCGCTACTCGACGTTGCGATGACCTTCGCGCCAAGCGCAGTTGCGATCTGCACGGCAAATATCGACACACCTCCCGTGCCTTGAACCAATAAGGTTTGGCCCGGTTGGATCTGTCCAAAGTCCACCAGCGAATACCAGGCGGTGAGCGCAGCAATCGGAAGTGTGGCCGCCTCTTCGTCGCTCATGTTGTCCGGGGCACCGACGGCGCTGTCTTCATGGATGATCATGTATTCGGCCAAGCCGCCGGGTAGCGGTGAACCGAAGCAGTAATCGGGTTCGTTCGGGCCTGGCTCGCCATCCAGCCAACGTGAGTAAAGGTGTGAGTTGACCCGATCACCGACTTTGAAGCGTGTGACGTTGTCACCGATCGCTACCACCGTGCCGGCGGCATCGCTCACCGGGATCAGTGGTTTGGGCACCATGTGCGGTTCATAAATGCCGTCGACGATTGCCTTGTCGCGAAAGTTGAGCGAGACAGCACCGACCTTCACCAGCAATTCGCCCGCCTTGGGTTGCGGCGTCGCGACCTCTTCCAATTGCAGGTTGTCGAGTCCGAAATCTTTCAATAACCACGCTTTCATTGCGAATCTCCAAATGCACGTCAATGGCCTCGAACCAGACAGGTTCTGCCCCGGGTGCATTTTTCGCTTTTGACGATGCGCAATAAATGCGTGGAAAAAGACATTATTGTTCTATCCTTTAGCAACAATCATGTTCAACTCGCGGTCAAGCGGGGTTCATAGGGTAGCGACATGGAACTGCTTCAATCGATGCGACTGTTTGCCAGGCTTGCGGAACTCGGCAGTTTTACCAAAGCCGCCGAATCGCTGGACATTGGGCGGCCCCAGGTCACCCGGTATATACAGGAACTGGAGACGTCATTGGGCGTGCGCCTGTTTCAGCGCACCACGAGAAAGGTGGCCCTTACCGCCGAGGGCGAGAGGTTCTATGAGCGGGTTCAGGAGATTTTGGCGGATATTTCTGCTGCGACCTCAATGTTCGACCGATCCGGAGCAACGCTCACGGGCCGACTTCGCGTCGATATCCCGACCGCTTTCGCGCAGTTGGAATTCATCAAAAGCCTTAAAGAATTCACCGCCTCCTACCCAGGTATCAACATGGTTCTGGGCGTGACTGACCGGGCTGTCGATCTGATCGGAGAGGGCGTCGACTGTGCGTTGCGTATTGGCGATCTACCGGATTCGACCTTGATCGCTCGCCCAATCGCAATGGCGACCATGGTGACCTGTGCCGCGCCCGAGTATCTGCACCAGTTCGGGGAACCCGCGACACTCGACGATCTGGTCTCCCATCGAGGCGTCAACTTCTTGTCCGGTCAGAACAACAGGACATTGCCTTGGCATTTCACATTAAAAGGTCAGGATCGATCCTTTGTGAGTAACGCCGGCATCACCGTCACCGAGTCGAATGCGTATGTCCAGTGCGGCGTGTCGGGTTTCGGAATAATCCAGGCGCCTGGGATTACCGTTGCCGAGCATTTGGCCAGTCGCGGTTTGGTGGAAATTCTAAAGCCCTATCGGCCAGCTCCTCGCCCTGTTTCGTTGCTCTACCCAAGTCGGACGCATTTGGCACCCCAGGTTCAGGTTTTTATCGAATGGCTGCAAAAGCGTTTTCCGCAGCTTCATTCTGACTGGCTGGAAACATAGCTTGATGAAACGTTTCAGCAGGTTTATAAAAACGGCACAACTCCAAGAAAGGCTGCTCCCATGACCCCGCTCAAACTCGTTGTTGCCCTCAGCGCACTGTCCGCTGCCTCCCACGCCATGGCCTGGGATTATGTTCTGCTCGACACCGACAAAGCCGCTCAGAACTGGCAAATCACCAGCCAGCAACTCGGCTTGAAAACCGACAAACCCTTCAGCGTCAGCCTGCGCACTTTGCACGGCGGGCGGCAGGAAGGCGTCAGCATTGTCGACATCGATAACGGCACGATGAAACTCTCGGTGGTGCCGACGCGGGGAATGAACGTCTTGCAGGCCTCGGTCGGCGATGTGCGCATGGGCTGGGATTCGCCGGTCAAGGAGGTGGTCAATCCGTCCTTCATCGAACTCAATGGGCGCGGTGGTCTGGGCTGGCTCGAAGGTTTCAATGAGCTGGTGACCCGCTGCGGATACGAATGGGTCGGCCACCCCGGCGTCGACAACGGCGAACTGCTGACCCTGCACGGCCGGGCCGCCAACATTCCTGCGAACAAAGTCACTCTGCACATCGATGAAACGCCACCGTACGCCATCACCCTGCGCGGTGAGCTGAAAGAGCAGGCGTTCAAGAAAGTCGACTTCTCCGTCGCCACCGAACTGGTCACCGAACCCGGCAGCGTAGTGTTCGCCCTCAACGACACCCTGACCAACAACGGCGACTATCCGAAGGAATACCAGGCGCTGTACCACAGCAACTTCAGCACCCCGTTCCTGGAGCAGGGCGCTCGTTTCGCCGCGCCGGTGAAACAAGTGTCGCCGTTCAACGACAAGGCCAAGGGCGATTTGGCTGAATGGCAAACCTACCGCGCACCGACCAAGGACTACGACGAAACGGTTTACAACGTCGTGCCGTACGCCGATGCCAAGGGCGATACGTTGACCGTGTTGCATAACAAGGCCGGCAGCCTGGGCGTTTCGGTTGGCTTCAATACGCAGACGTTGCCGGTGTTTTCCCTGTGGAAGAACACCGATACCCAAGGTCAGGGTTACGTCACCGGGCTGGAGCCGGGGACGAGCTTTTCCTACAACCGCCGTTATCAGCGGCCACTGAACCTGGTGCCCACCATCGGGCCGAAGGAACACAAACAGTTCCGCATCAGTTACAGCTTGTTGGCGGATAAGGCGGCAGTGGACAAGGCCTTGAAGCAGGTGAGCGACATTCAGGGCGGGCGGGAGACCGAGGTGCGGCAGGCACCGTTGGTTGATCTGACCAAGGGCTGACACCGGCCAGAAAAAGGGAGGCTGATTTATTTTTCCTAAATAAATCAGTCCCCTTTTTTAAACCAACAAGTCGTTGCCCGTTACCGGTAGCCGTTCGACGAAATTCGCAATCTCCCGCGCCCCACGCAAGTGCACCACCGGAATCTCCGGCCCAATGGCCTGGCGCACTCCGTCGATTCCCGGCCGGTAGCCCCGGTCGAAATTCCACACAAACTTCAGAAAGGTCAAAAACGCCAGATCGATTTTTTCTCGACACCCCGCAGGAAGATCCGGGCGAGGGCGGTTCATCACGCTGCGTTTAATCACGCGGACGAGGCAGGTCAGGCGTGGAGTATCGAGCCAGATAATCAGGTCGGCGCGAGGCAGGCGCATGTCGAAGGTTCGTCGGGCGTAGTTGCCTTCACAGACCCAGGTTTCTGCCGCGACGGCTTGACGTACGCGGGTGCGAAACTGCTCGGCGTCGGGCTCGATCCAGCCTGGTTCCCAGAACAGTTTGTCGAGGTGGATCACCGTCAGGCCGAGGCGCTCACCGAGGGCGCGGGCGAGGGTGGATTTGCCGCTGCCGGCGTTGCCCAGAATGACGATCCGTTGCATGGGGACTTCCTGTCGCGAAAAAAGCCGGCGATTGTGCAGGAATCGGCTCTCCGACAGAAGTCCGGTCGCTTCGCGCCATGTCGAAATCAGACGCCCCCATGCCGCTCCCAGGCTATTTACCATCAACTCCAGGCACGTAAGGTGACGCATCATTTCATCGCCCTGCGTCGTCGTCCGACCGATTTGTAACGCTGCAGCGCTTGAGGTGCGCCGCTCTGGAGCAGGGCAACAGGAAGAAATGATGATCGCCTGACACGTCGTCAGTACGCCCAAACGTCGATCACCAGAGAACAACAAAAACAATGAATAGTCTGAACTCGAAGGACTCGAACGGTCAGTTGGCGCAGGGCTTCAAGCCGCGTCACGTCACCATGCTTTCCATTGCCGGCATCATCGGTGCGGGGCTGTTTGTCGGCTCCGGCCACGCCATTGCCGCCGCCGGCCCGGCAGTCTTGCTTGCTTATCTCTTCTCCGGTCTGCTGGTCGTGCTGGTCATGCGCATGCTCGGTGAAATGGCCGTGGCCCACCCGGACACGGGATCGTTTTCCACCTATGCCGATCAGGCCATCGGGCGCTGGGCGGGGTTCACCATCGGTTGGTTGTATTGGTGGTTCTGGGTGCTGGTGATTCCGATTGAAGCGCTGGCCGCCGGGCATGTGTTGAATCAGTGGTTTCCTCAGGTCGATGCGTGGTTGTTCGCGTTGCTGTCGATCATTTTGCTGGTGGTGACCAACCTGTTCAGCGTGTCCAAATACGGCGAGTTCGAGTTCTGGTTTGCGATGGCCAAGGTGGTGGCGATCATCGGGTTCATCGGGCTGGGTTTTGCGGTGTTGATGGGCTGGATTCCGGAGCGTGAGGCCAGCGGTTTGAGCCGGTTGATGGAAGAGCACGGCGGGTTTGCGCCCAATGGTTTGTCGGCGGTGGTCGGGGCTTTCATCACCATCATGTTCAGTTTTATCGGGACGGAAGCGGTGACCATCGCGGCCGCCGAATCGAGCAACCCGGCGCAGAACATCGCCAAGGCCACGCGCTCGGTGATCTGGCGCATCGGCGTGTTTTATCTGCTGTCGATTTTCGTGGTGATTTCCGTGGTGCCCTGGAACGATCCGCTGCTGGCGTCCGTCGGCTCTTACCAGCGCGCGCTGGAGCTGATGAATGTTCCCAACGCCAAATTTCTGGTCGATGTGGTCGTGCTGATCGCGGTGGCCAGTTGCATGAATTCCTCGATCTACATTTCCTCGCGGATGCTGTTCTCGCTGGGCCGACGCGGCGATGCCCCGCAACCGCTGAAAGTGACCTCCGCGGCGGGCGTGCCGAGGGCGGCGGTGATCGCCAGCACCGTGATCGGTGCCGGGGTGACGCTGTTCAGCTATTTCATGCCGGCCGGGCTGTTCCAGTTTCTGCTCGCCAGCTCCGGTGCGATTGCGTTGCTGGTGTATCTGGTGATCGCGGTTTCGCAATTGCGCATGCGCCGGATGCTGCGTCGGCAGAACGTCGAGCTGACGTTTCGCATGTGGCTGTTTCCGTGGCTGACGTGGCTGGTGATCGTCTTCATTTGCGCTGCGCTGGCGGTGATGATGGTGACGCCCGAGCATCGGCTGGAAGTGACATCGACCATTGGCCTGGCGCTGGCGATTTCCTTTATCGGGCTGGTGACCACGCGGCAACATGGGCAGGTGAGGGCGGCGGTTTCGGCGGGCAAGGCCTAGGGTTTTTCTGGTGCTTGAACGGTGGGGCTATCCCCGGCATGGACGCAGGGGATGTCCGATCATCGGGCTTCGGCTCGCAGCCAACGTCTGACTTCGCCCTGTATCGCGTAGGCCGGAGCCTCGACCGCATTGAAATCCTGCGTATACCGCTGAGCAAACCCTTCGACTCCCCATTCCTGAAACTGGTGCACATGCTTCAGTTCGTGCGCCCAGAGCGCCACGTTCTGCTCTGCGGTCTCAGCGTCGCGGAACAGGATGATGTCGATCAGCGTCACCGCGCCGACATCCGGGTTTTGCAGAATGGCCGTGGCGGCGTTGTATTGGCCGTCGTCGGTGATTTTGTAGTGCACAGCATCGAGGAAACTGGGTTCATACCAGCGCAGCAGTTGCTCCCGGATATGCGGGGGAATCGATTTGATGTCGGTGCTGGCGGCTTCGGCGCGGGCCTGAGTCAATCCCATGGCCAGCGCGGGAGCCGCGATCCGAAAGAGGTCTTCAGAGAGACGCCCCGGGTCCGGCAGACAAATGCAGCTGTCGAGGCACACTTGTTTTTCGCCGGCGGGGCAGGTGTCAGCCTGGGCGGGCGCTACAAGGGCAAGCCAGGTGACGAGGCTGATAAGCGTGGAGGGCATGGGCGCTTTTCGATGTATGGCCTCTTCAGGGCGTCTTCTCGGGAACGACAAAATTCACTGTCGCACTGGTGAGAACCCGGTGAGTCGGATCCGCCACTTCAAGCAGAACCTTATGATTGCCGGGTGTCAGCCCCACCAGGATGATCGGATCTTCACTGGTGTGCGCCCAGGTACCTTTCCAGTCGTCGACGGTCACGTGAAGGTGACCCAGGCGAGGTGATACATCCGCCGCCGCATTGCCAAACACCGGCATGATCCGGGCATGTTCGGTTCGGTACTGGATGATGACAACACCACGGGCAAGTGGCGCAGGGAGGGGCGGGTAGGCGATGAGCTGCGGCGCCGATTCGGATTGCACCGGGAGTATTGCGGGTGGCTGTAGTGTGTCAGCCCCGTGAACATGCGCCGTCATGCAAGAGACGACACCCATGGCAAGGGCGAACAGGTGTTTGGGGAGGAGGGGCATGGTGGTTTTCTCCCGCGTGGTTTCACTTAAGGCTAGATCAAGCCGGGCAGTTTCACCGACCTGTTTCGCCCCAAGGCCTTGGCACTGTACAGCGCCTCATCGGCGGCCTCGATCAAACCTTGCACGGGGGTGAGTCGGGAACCGGCGGCAGTGGCAATCCCGATGCTGACACTCACTCTTCCCAACGGACTGGATTCGTGGGAAATGTTCGCTTGCTGCAACCGGTCGAGGATCAGTTGCGCCACGATCTGCGCACCTTCGCTGTCGGTATTGGGCATGATGACGCCCATCTCTTCACCGCCATACCGCGCCACAAGATCCGAGGGACGGCGCACGCACGTCTCCACGACGTTGCCAACGCGTTGCAGACAATCGTCGCCGGCAACATGCCCGTGGGAATCGTTGAACAGTTTGAAGTAGTCGATATCAATCATCAGCAATGCCAAGGACGTGCCGTCGCGCTGCGCTCGTCGCGCCTCCAGGTCCAGCGTCACATCGAAGCAGCGTCGATTGGCCAGACCGGTCAGGGCGTCCTTCATCGCCAACAGCTCGAGTTGCCTGTTTGACGAAAGCAACTGCTGCTGAGTGCCCATCAACTCCGCTTCTACTTGGGTTCTGCGTCGGATATCCAGTATCAAAAACCAACCGATGAGACCAGTAAGCGCCAGCAGGCCCGTCACCACCACGGCCGATAGCAGCGCCTCCGTTCGCCACGCGGCGAGGGCTTCGCGTTTCCCGAGTGCGACGGTCGTGATCAGCGGCAGCCGGTCACTTTTGCGAAAGGCGTAGAGCCTTTCCACACCGTCCAGGCTGGAGGTGAACGAGGCGGTGCCGACAGAGCGATCCACCAGGTACTTGGCGTAGATCGGTGACTTTGAAAAATTGCGCCCCATGTCCTGCTCGCGGAAGGGGTAGCGAACCAGCAACGTACCATCGGTATAGGACAACCCGATGGCACCCTCCTGTCCGACATCGATCTTTCCAAACAGCCGCAGAAAGTTTTCGATGCCCAAGGTCACCGCGACCACTCCGGCAAACTCACCGCGAACATCATTGAAGCGTCGACTGACGGTGATGACCCATTCCTGATTGGAGCGGCTCTGAATGGGCGGACCGATAAAGGTCTCGGGGGAGGGATCATCGCGGTGATGAATGAAATAGGCCCGATCACTGCTATTTGCCCCGGCCGGAATCGGCCGGTTGGAGGACATCAGCCAGCGTCCCTGACTGTCGTAGATGGTGATGCCGCTGAGCTGTGGCATCAGCGGCTCCTGCCGGTCGATCAGCGAACTGATCCGCTGGATCTGAACGGGGCCACTGCCTTCGGTTTCCAGGCGTTCGACGAGCCCGAGCAAAAGCGCCGAACTTTGGCGGACAATGCCTTCGGAATAGGTGACAAGCGCCTGGGTCAGGTTCAACCCGTGAACGTCCACTTCCTCCAGCGCTCGCTCTCGAGAGGCCAGCACCTTCCACACAGTCAGTGAGGCCAGGGAACAGCCGATAACCAACAGCAAAAGCACAACCAGGTGTGTATCTCGCTTCACGTCACTACCTTATGGAAAGTCCGTTTTTCCGTTCCAGAGGCTATTGGATCAAGGCAATAACGGCAGCCGTTCGTCCTCATCGTGCGCAAGGATACAAGCAGTCAGGTGTCGCTGCAGCAATAGATGAACGGGTTACTGCACCGACCCCCGCTGGACCTCAACCGCGTTTCGGCAGCTTCCAGTTCGGGCGAATGAAGTGGCAGGTGTAGCCATTCGGAATGCGCTCGAGATAATCCTGATGTTCCGGCTCCGCTTCCCAGAACGGCCCCGCCGGTTCGATTTCGGTAACCACGCGGCCTGGCCAGAGGCCTGACGCGTCGACATCGGCCGCAGTGTCTTCGGCGATATCGCGTTGCTGCTCGTTCAGGTAATAGATCGCCGAACGATAGCTCGGGCCAAGGTCGTTGCCCTGACGGTTGGGCGTGCTCGGATCGTGGATCTGGAAGAAGAACTCGAGGATCTGCCGATAGCTGATCACGGCGGGGTCGAAGACGATTTCGATGGCTTCGGCGTGGTTACCATGATTGCGGTAAGTGGCGTTCGGCACATCGCCGCCGGAATAACCGACCCGCGTCTGCAGCACACCGGGGTAGCGTCGCAACAGATCCTGCATGCCCCAGAAGCAGCCGCCGGCGAGAATGGCAGTTTCGGTTTGAGTGGTCATGGCATGTCCTTCCTCTCGAGTGGGTCGCAGATGTTTCTTGATATGAGGGAGTGTGGGCCGATTCCAAGGTTGAGTTGGTAAATAAATCGTGAAGCGCGGGCCTTCGGAATTCTCCTGCTTTTGCTTCACGTCACTGTTTTTGGAGCGCCCGGCGCGGGGCGCGCCAATATTGAAGCGAAAAAAACCGCCAATCAGGCGGTTTTTTTCAAAGCGGGGTTCAGGTTCTGCCACCGGCGAGCCAACCATCAGGCTCCATTTCTTTGCCACAGGCTGCGGCTACTTTCAAAAAATGCCGCTGACTGGCGGAGACCCTGTTGGGCAAACAGGGTTCTTCGGCACGAAGTCTGGAAGCAGGCGCTGATTGGGCTTTTGGCTTCTTGTGTTTCATGGACACCTCTCGTGCCGGGTTGCTTGAGTCGATCTTATGGGTGGTCCAGTGGAAAGACAAGGCGGTCAGTCGTGTCAAAATAAAATCCAAGCGTTTGGTAGTAAGAGATAGCACCTGAGTCAGGTTCTTGTACTTCAATTTCGGTACATCCCAGCTTTCGGGCATAGAACTCTGTTGTCAGTAGTGCCATTGGTGCGATCCAGCCTCGCAGGGTATGGGCCTTGCTGGTGTGACCCTGCAAAAGAACGATTTTTATGCAGATTGTGCTTTTTCGTGGCGTTGCATAGCACAAGCCGCACAGCTCATCTTCGTACCAGAAAGCCAAGTCCAGACCTTTTGCATCTTTTGTTTTCCACTCAAGTACATCATCCCATGGGTACCCAATGGTCCCGCTCCACTGATGATATGCGTTGATTGCCAAGGGCGTGATCGGGTCGATCCTGAGCAACTGAGCATCAATCCCGGCTGCCAGAGCTCCTGGATCCATGGAAAGCGTTTCGTGCGCAAGTTTGCGGGCTTCTGATTTGAGCGTTTGGTTTCGGAGTTCGGTACCTTTGCCTTTTCTTCGCATCGTCTGTGTTCTGTCCGGATCAGGCAGAAGACGGTATCGAAGGCGAGGGTGCCCACGTAATCAGGCGTGAGGGACGGCTGCTGTAGGACGCTGCTTATGTGCGTGAAGGACGCTGGAATTGGCCCGGATCGAATGATGTATTAACGATCAAATCGGGAGCAGCCTGTATCTCCCATTCGCTCGTGGAGGCCCTGATCTCGCGCAGCATCCACTCCTGCGCGCCCGACCACGACAGCTCCACCCAGTCCCCCTCAAGTTCTCCTTGCTCAATCAACAACGCCACTTCATCCGCCGGCCCCGGACACATGCCGCCCACCGCAAAGGGCACGCGTTCATGCATCAGGCGACCCAACAGTGAAAGCAGTGCAGCGTGGGAAGTGAAGGGTTGCCGATACGTCGCGCCAGAGGTGTCGGTGAGTATCAAACTGCCCGATTCAGCACCTTCATAATTGATCGAAGCCAGATGCGCCGGGGGCTTTCCCGCCCCTTTGAAATAGCGTGCGTTGATGATCCCAACTCCTTGTAATTGCACTCAGCGATCCGTCCGCGGCATCGCCGCAATGGGCTGGATCTGCCGGGATGCCTGCGCCGAGCACCAGCGATTCCGCCCTTGCTGCTTGGCCTGATACAGACAGGTATCGGCTGACTTGAGCAAACTGGCCGGGGTCACCCCATCGTCAACCGGATAACGCGTGGTGATCCCCGCACTCGCGGTGACATACCCCAGCGGATGCCCGGCATGTTCAAGCTCCAGCGAACGAATGGTCTGCAGAATGTCTTCGGCCACCTGAATTGCCCCGGCGCTGTCGGTGTTGGGCAGCAGCACGGTGAATTCCTCGCCACCGTAGCGAACAGCCAGATCCGAAGGCCGCTTGACCGCTTTCCGGATACCGTCGCCGACCGCGATCAGGCAGTCATCGCCGGCGGCGTGGCCGTACTGGTCGTTGTAGCGCTTGAAGTAGTCGACATCGAGCATGATCAACGACAGCGACGAACCCTGACGCCGGGCCAGACGAATCTCGTCCGCCAGTGCCGCATCCAGGCGCCGACGATTGCCCAGACCGGTGAGGCTGTCAGTCAGCGCCATGTCGCGCATCGTTTTGTGCGCCGAGCGAATCTCCCGTTCCATCGCCATCCGCTGGCGCAACTGGCTCAGGACGATGAGCCCGAAACAGGCGAGCACCAGAATCAGGAACACCAGCACGAAGCCGTTTTTCAGCAGGTCCTGGCGCCACGGCGCAACGATGGAATCCCGGGACAAACCGGCCTCGACCACCAGCGGGTAGGTGGTCAGTGCGCGATAGCCGTAAAGCCGCTCAGTGTCGTCAACCACCGCCCTGATCTGGGCGATGCCCTGGTTGGAGCTGGGCAGGTAGGTCTTGAAAATTTCGCTGTTCGCCAGGCTTTTGCCGACCACCGAGGCAATGAACGGTCGGCGCACAAGAATCGTGCCGTCGCGCATCGCCAGCACCAGCGCGCCTTTGTCATCGATGCGGAAGTCACCGTAATAGTCGACGAAATAACTGACCTTGACCGTCCCCAGCAATACGCCGGCGAACGATCCGTCGGGGTTATTCAAGCGGCGCGAGATCGGAATGATCAGGTCATGAGTGGAACGACTTTCCACCACCTGACCGATGCGCACGCGCCGGTCTTCATGGGTGCGGTGGTACTGGAAATAATCACGGTCGGCGTTGTTGGCGGTCTCGGGCGTGACCTCCTTGTCGGTCACGATCCAATGGCCGTCCGGACCGTAGATGAACAGGCCGTGCAGCTGCGGCATGATTTTCGACTGCTGGATGAGCAGCTTGTGAATCCGCGCCACATCCAGGTTCTGCAGACCATCGCCTTCGACCCGCTCGGCCAGCCCCGCAGTCAGCACATCGACTTGGCGGATGGTGTCCTCGGCATGCTGCGCCGTGGCGCGGGCGAGGTTGGTCACCGAATCACGCGCGGACGCAAAGACCGAACGATAGTCGCGCCAAGTCCGCCAGCTCTCTACCGCCAGAAAGGCCACGACCACCATCAGCATGAAACTGACGGTCAGCCGAAAGGTCGAGCCGGCCTTCACCCCTTTGCGGGGCGCGCGCGGTGCTTCATCTGGAGTGGGCGCTTGCGTCTTGCGTCCGGGCATCAACATTTCCCTGGAGGTCGTTCTGAGCGGGTCGGCATTATGACAAGGATAGGCGCGAAGGTCGGGGTGGCTGTGTGAACTACCTGGCAGTTTGAGTGGATTGTCCGTTTTGAGTTGACGGTGAAACGCTTTTCAGCCGATTTATCGCTTTCAGGCGAGTCAGTAATCTGTGCCCATCTTGAACGCAAACGCACTTCCACAACTAAAAAGGGATTCAAACATGAGCACTCCAACCTACAACCGCCTGAACAAAGACGACGCCGTAGTTCTGCTGGTCGACCACCAGACCGGTCTGATTTCTCTGGTTCAGGACTTCTCGCCAAACGAGTTCAAGAACAACGTATTGGCGCTGGCCGATCTGGCCAAATTCTTCGAGTTGCCGACCATCCTCACCACCAGCTTCGAACAAGGCCCGAACGGCCCGCTGGTGCCGGAACTCAAGGAAATGTTCCCGGACGCGCCGTACATCGCTCGCCCAGGCCAGATCAACGCCTGGGACAACGAAGACTTCGTCAAGGCGATCAAGGCCACCGGCCGCAAGCAGATCATCATTGCCGGTGTCGTGACCGACGTGTGCGTAGCGTTCCCGACCCTGTCGGCGCTGGCAGAAGGGTTTGACGTGTTCGTGGTGACCGACGCTTCCGGCACCTTCAACACCACCGTGCAACAAGCCGCGTGGAACCGCATGACCCAGGCCGGCGCACAGATGATGAACTGGTTCTCGGTAGCCTGCGAACTGCACCGCGACTGGCGCAACGACATCGAAGGCCTGGGCAACCTGCTGTCCCAGCGCATCCCGAACTACCGCAACTTGATGAACGGTTATGCAGCGCTGACGGCGCATCAGAAATAACCGGATGCCGGATGGACGAAAGCCTGCTTTGAAAAAAGCAGGCTTTCGTCGTCTACCGCAAACAGCAGAGCAGGGGACTCGTCACCTTAAACCGTGACGACAATCTTCCCGACCTGCTGATTGGCCTCAAGAAAACGATGCGCTCCCTGAATGTCATCCAGTGCGAATGTCCTGGCAATGATCGGTTGCAGCGCACCCGAAGCCAGCCCGTCGCCGATGAAAGCCTTGGCGCGCGCCAGGATGGCCGGGTCGGAGACGATCTCCGTGTAGAGGTAACCCTTGAGGGTCAGGCATTTGCCGAGCACGGTGAACAGCGGGAACGGCGTCGGTTCCGGGCTCAGGGCACCGTACTCCAGCAGGATGCCGCCGCGCGCCATGCTTTGGGTCAGCGGTTCGAACGACGGGCCGCCCACCGGATCGAACACCACTCGCGCGCCTTTGCCGTCGGTCAGCGCCATGACGGCTGCAACCATGTCTTCTTCGTCGCTGACGATCACGTGTGCGGCGCCGGCGTCGAGCAAGGCCTGTTTCTTGGCGCGGGTCCGGGTGACGGCAATCGAGGTGGCACCGACCATTTTGGCGAGCTGGAAGGCTGCCAGGCCGACGCTGCTGGAGGCGGCGGTGACGATGACGAAATCGTCCTTTTGCAATTTGGCCTGTTCGACCAGCGCACCCCACGCGGTGACGTATTGCATCCAGGACGCCGCCGCTTGTTCAAACGACAGGTTCTGCGGGTGCTTGACCGTGAGGTGAGCGGGCACGTTGGCCAGCTCGCCGTAAGTGCCCCAGCGCGCGATGTCCAGCGGTGGAATCAGGCTGACGGCATCACCGATCTTGAACTCGCTGGCGTTGACGCCAACCGCGACCACCACACCCGCAGCCTCGTAGCCGAGACGGCTGGGAAACTCCGCTTCCTGTAGATAGGCGTGGTTGCGGAACATCACTTCGGCGCGATTCAGGCCAAAGGCTTTGACCTCGATCTGCACTTCGTCCGCCGCAGGTGCCGGGACGTCGACGTTTTCCAGTTTCAGGACGCTCGCGTCACCGTATTCATGAATTCTGACAATGCGTGCCATCTGTACTTCCTCGGTTATCGATGAAATTGCACCGGCGTGATCCGGTGCCATGGAGGCCAATTTAGGCTTTGGCCTGCTCCGGATAAAGGCCTAGGATGACGCAACACTAGAAACAATGAGTTTCCAATGGATCGCCTTACACTCATGGCCACCTTCGTCAAAGCGGTGGAGCTGGGCTCCTTCAGCGCGGTGGCGGACGAACTCAACCTGTCCCCGCAAATGGTCGGCAAGCAAGTGAAGATGCTCGAACAACATCTGGGCGTTTCGCTGCTCAACCGCACCACCCGCAAGCAAAGCCTGACTGATTTCGGCCGCACCTTCTATCAGCGGGCGAAGCTGATTCTGGCCGACATGGACGCCGCCGAAGAAATGGCCGCCGTGACCCGGGGCGTACCCAGCGGCCGGTTGCGGATCAATGCGCCCGTCACGTTCGGCGTCAGCACGCTGTCGCCGAAGCTGCTGGAGTACATGGTTCGTTATCCGCAAGTGTCGGTGGACCTGACGCTGTCGAACGAACTGGTCCACCTGGTGGACGGCGGATACGACGCTGTATTTCGCATCGGCGAACTCGCCGACAGCGGCCTGAAGGCACTGCCGCTGATGCCCTATCAAATGGTGCTGTGCGCGGCACCGTCCTACCTCGCACGCCGCCCACCGATCACGACACCCTGGGATCTTCAGGAACACGAATGCCTGGCGTTCGCCTATTCGGACGGCCGCTCACACCTGCGATTCGAAGGCCCGGAAGGCTGCATCGACGTGCCGATTAAAAGCCGATTGACGATTAATCAGGGCGATCCGTTACTGTCCGGGGCCGTCGCGGGGCTGGGGGTGGTGATGCTGCCGCTGGAGCTGGTCAAGGATTCGCTGCGAAGCGGGACGCTGGTGAGTCTGCTGCCGCAGTACAAGGTGCCGGTTTCGCCGATGAATCTGTTGTATGCGCCGGATCCGAGGCTGACGCCCAAACTGCGGAGCTTTATCGATTTCGTGAGAGGGGCGTTCGGATAAGAGCTGCATTGAGTGATGAAGGCTTAACGATCAGAGATTTGTCGCAACAAAATCCCTGAATCCGAGCTTCACATACTTTCGCGACTCATCGACAATGCGCGCTCTGTTCCGGGGTAGTTCAGCGGTAGAACACTCGGCTCTTAACCGGGTGGGCGCTGGTTCGAATCCAGCCCCCGGACCCACTACATAGTAGGTCACAAGGAAGTATGTCCAGGCCTGAGGGTGAATCGGGTGCGCTCGGCGAAATAAACGCCGGTTATGCACACTTTCAACTGTCTCGCGCGCTCACTGCACGCGACAACGACGCCAGTCCGCAAGCACTTGCCCGGATCGAACGCTGGCAAAAGGTTCTCGAAAACCTGATGCATGGCCGTGCACTGTATGGCTCGCGGACGCCGTTTGCCGACCTGCCAGAATGGATCACGCTGGAAGTGGCCACTGGCGGCTTTGCAACGGGCAACCTTCTGGCCGGTGGCGAGTTGACCGCTCATGAGCGCCTGTTGGCGTCATCGATTCCCGGCATTCGAGCGGGTTACGAACGACTCGATTTGAATAGGTGGCATCTTTCAGACGAAGGCGTCAGAACGCTGCAAGAGCGATTGACGAACGAAGACTATCGGATCGATGTACCGGAAGAGGCCGCGTTGCCGACAGTGGCCTGGTTTCTGGGGCAACAACGCGTCGAAGAAGCCAGGACGTTGATCGAGCAGATCGCACCTTTCTTCGAACGAGTGCGTTTCTTTCCCGCGGCAGCCAACTCGCGCCCGCTCTCGATGGCTGAAGTTGAAGTTTTCAACGCTGGCCAAATCAGCCTGCGTCTTTCCGTCCTCTCACGCCAGCCTCGTCTAACGGTTCAAAAGCACGTTGTTGAACGCAGGTTGCCTCTCTACGACACGGCGGTCTCGCTGTTCCTGCTGACGTACAATGATGGTTGGCCTTGCAGGCATTACCCTGAAGGCTGGTTCGAGCGCGCTTCGGTGCTCGGTAAAGAATTTGATATCGCCACTGAGGCTGATCCCCGCCGCGCGGGTAACTCCAGTGATCGGGCGGCGGAGTTGCTGGCATTGCTCAAGCAGTGCTCTATCGATCCTGCATCGCTAACGGGGCGACAGGTTGGGCGCATTCGCAGAATTGTCGATGACTTTGTAGGCAAGCATGGACACCCTGAGTCCGAAGAACATTCCAGCAAGCGCGCACAGCAGCGTCATCACGTATCAGCCTCGGCACACTATCTGATTGCCAAGGCTGCTTCCGCGCGACTGGCGAGATATCCAGTCTCGGAAGGCATCTCTGATTTCGCGCCGTTACTGACGCCCATCACCAACGAAGAGGCGAAGGTTTATTCATTGAAGGAGGGGGAGGCCATTCCTCCTTCGATTCGTCGACGCCTCGAACGCTGCCGAAAGGGAACGGTTGCAGAGTTGATTGAACATGGGGTCATTACATCCGCAGATACAGTGGCGAAAGTGCTGCCAGCGATGACGGCGCAAATCTGTAGCGCCGGATATCGAGACGTAGCGCTGCGGGCACTGTCTGTCGCTACTTATCGTGCGTTCAGGCGTCGACGCTCTCTATTGCTGCTGAACATGCAGCGTCAGGTGAGAGTCGATGATTTGCCTTGGGTGAAAGCTCTGGAGACCGAGTACGAGGCGGGGGCTCTGGCGATTGAAGGTGCCAGACAGGCTTTGGTCGAGGCGTCCGCATTGACCCTTGTTGCATTTCCTCAGGCCATTCTGCCGAACAAGTTGCTTCAGGAGTTTTCCTCGCTTGCCGAATCGGCCAAGCTGGATCTTCCCTTCGTAGAGGAGATCGCGGCTGACATTTTCATGGGCGCTTTCTCCGGCAAGTTCGTGAAGGCTGCCAAGCGTTCAGTCCGTTTGATGGCCGGATCTCTTTACGCACGCTATAACGATATCGATATGGATCAGTTGGCTGCACTACCCAAGCAGCGGAATTCACGAAGCAACAGTGGTGTGCTGGCTGGTTTGTGCGCACGGCGGGCGAATGCCGATATCGGTAGATGGAGTCCAGCGAACAACGGCACGATCATCGAACAGCAACAGATATTGACCACGCAAAACCTGGCGATCCTGTTTGATGATCTGGACCTGAAGACGCTGTTACATGATCGTTTGGGCTCAATGGCCGAGGCATGTTTCAAATGGATATGCAGTCGGCAGCAGATGCAGATCAAGTTCTACCATGCACGTCTGGTCATGTTGAAAAACACCGCGTATGCGTGGCGCCAGATGATGTTTTATCTGTCGATGCTGGATCAGTCTCGATTGGAGAGTGCGCTTGGAAACATTGAAGTGCACTTCGCCGCTCAATCCAGCGCATTTCAGGGGCGATTTCTTCCCGCCATGATCGGGTTGCGCATGGCGGTATCTGGATGTCGGTTGACTTCAGCTCACCAAGAGCGGGAGGGTTGTAAGGTTTTTCTCGGGTGGACCACTGAGCGGCACTGGCTGATGCCTTCCTAGATATCGAAAAGCTCCAGGCGTAACGAAAAGCCTGCCTTCAAAAGCAGGCTTTTCGCATTTTCAGAGATGCCTTCATTTCAACGCCGCCCAGTCCGCGTACTCACATCCACCCAAACCGCCAACACCAGAATGCTGCCCTTGACGATCATCTGCCAGTAACTGTCGACGTCGAGCATGGACATGCCGTTGTCCAGGCTGGTGATGACCAGGGCGCCGAGGAGGGCGCCATAGACTGTGCCGGAACCGCCGCGCATCGAGGTGCCACCGATGAAGCAGGCGGCAATGGCGTCGAGTTCGCCCATGCTGCCGGCCGAGGGGGAGCCGGCGGCCAGGCGCGCGGTGTTGACCACGCCGGCGAGGGCGCACATCACGCCCATGATCCCGAAAATCCAGAGTTTCACGGCCTGCACATTGATACCGGACAGGCGCGTCGCTTCCATGTTGCTGCCCACGGAGTAGACACGTCGGCCGAACACGGTCTGGCTGGTCACATAGCTGAATCCGCCCAATAGAATCAACAGAAGCAGGACCGGCACGGGAATGCCGTCATAGCTGTTGAGGGTCTGGACAAACCCGGCCAGCACCGCGCCGATCAACAACACGCGTGCCACGTCACGCACCAGTGAGTGTGCCGCGAGGCCGTGAAGGGCGCGATTGCGCCGTTGTTTCCAGGTCAGGAACAACGTCAGTGCGAACAGCAGGACGCCCAGGCCGGCGCCGATCGCATGTGGCAAATAACCTTGGCCAATGTAAACAAGCTCCGGAGACACCGGCGCAATGGTCGTGCCTCCGGTGATTCCCAGCAAAATCCCCCGGAACGCGAGCATCCCGCCCAGCCCCACGATAAATGACGGAATGCGCAGGTACGCAGCCATGTAACCGTTGGCGAGGCCGATCAGCAATCCGCACACCACCACAAGGCTCAGGTTCGCCAGCAGTGGTACGTGATAGACAACATCGAGAATGGCTGCCACGCCACCGAGCAGGCCCAGCAATGAGCCGACCGACAGATCGATCTCGCCGCTGATGATGACCAGCACCATTCCGCAGGCGAGGATCCCGGTGATGGACATCTGGCGCAGCAAGTTGGAGAGGTTGCGCGGTGTCAGGAATCCGCCCTCGGTCTGCCAGCTGAAGAACAGCCAGATCAGCGCCACGGCAAACACCAGTGCGAGCATCTTGTAGCGGGTGAAAAGTTGTTTGACCTGATTCATTTACGCGGATTTCCGATCTTTATTGTTATGGCTGTCAGGCTGGCTGAGTGCCGCGGCAAGCACCTGTTCCTGTGTGAGTTCATGGTTGATGAAATCGCCCTGCAACCGGCCTTCGCCGATCACCAGTACGCGGTCGGAAACGCCGAGCACTTCGGCCAGTTCCGAAGACACCATGATGATCGACACGCCTTCGGCGGCCAGCATCCCCATCAACTTGTAAATCTCGTACTTGGCGCCGACATCCACCCCTCGGGTTGGCTCGTCGAGAATCAGCACCCGGGGCCTGGTCAGCAGCATCTTCGCCAACACGGCTTTTTGTTGATTGCCCCCGGACAGGCTGGTGATCGGCAGGAACGGGCTCGCGGTCTTCAGGTGCAGGCGCGAAATTTCCCGATCGATGCTGCCCAGTTCGGCTTCGGCGTCGATGCGGGTCAGTTTCGAGAAACTGTCCAGCACGGCCAAGGTGATGTTCTGGCCGACACCCAGGTCGGGAATGATCCCCTGACGCTTGCGGTCTTCGGGCACCAGGCACACGCCGGCGCGGATCGATTTGAGCGGCGTGCGGGTATCTATGGGTTTACCGTCCAGCCAGACTTCGCCTTCGTGGCGACCGGGGTAGGCGCCGAACAGCGCGGTCACAAGCTCCGTGCGACCAGCACCGACCAGCCCGGCGATGCCGAGGATTTCCCCACGTTTGAGGCTGAACGAAATGTCGTCGACCCGTTTGCGTTTGGGGTTGTCGACGTCGTAGCAGGTGATGTGGCGCGCCTCGAAAATCACCTCGCCGATATCGTGTGGTTCGGTGGGGTAGAGGTTGCTCATTTCCCGACCGACCATCTGGGTGATGATCTGGGGAATATCCATGTTCTCCATGGCGGTCGTGGCGATGTGTTTACCGTCGCGGATCACCGAAATGGTGTCACAGACAGCGGCCACTTCATCGAGCTTGTGCGAGATGTAAACGCAGGCGACGCCCTTGGCCTTGAGGTCGCGGATGATGTCCAGCAACACCTCGATTTCCGAACGGGTCAGGGCCGAAGACGGCTCGTCGAGGATCAGCAGGCGTGCCTGCTTGTTCAGGGCCTTGGCGATTTCCACCAGTTGCTGATAACCGCCGCCGTACTGTGAAACCGGCAGTGACACGTTCATGTCCGGCACTTTCAGTTCACGCATCAGGGCTTCGGCGCGGTGGATCATCGCCGGGTAATTCATCCGCCCACCTGGCAGCGTCAGCTCATGGCCCATGAAAATGTTTTCGGCCACCGAAAGGTCGGGAACCAGCGTCAGTTCCTGGTGAATGATGACGATGCCGGCGGCTTCCGTTTCGCTGATCGATTGCGCCTTGAGCGGTTGACCGTCCCAGAGGATTTCACCGTCCCAGGTGCCATGGGGATAGACCGCAGACAGGATTTTCATCAGCGTGGACTTGCCGGCGCCATTCTCGCCGCACAGCCCGACGCACTCACCCGGCCGGACCTTGAGGTCGATGCCATTGAGCGCTTTGACACCGCCGAAGGTTTTGACGATGCCGTTCATTTGCAGCAGAAAGTCGGACATGGCAGAGACTCATAAGCGACAGATACTGGACTGATCCCGCAGGCGCAAAACGCCTGCGGGGGCATCACTCACTGAGTGTCACTTTCCGGCGAGCTGCGCCTTGGTATAGAAGCCGTCCTGTTCCAGCAGGTCGATGTTGTCCTTGGTCAACGGAGTCGGGGTGAGCAGGATGGTGTCGACTTTTTTGATGCCGTTGTCGTACTGCGAGCTGTAGGCGGGTTTCTCGTTGCGCGCCAGTTGCACCGAGAGTTTGGCGGCTTCGGAGGCAATCAGTTTCAGCGGTTTGTAGACCGTCATGGTTTGCGTGCCGGAGATCACCCGCTTGACCGCTGCCAGGTCCGCGTCCTGTCCGGAGATCGGCACCTTGCCGGCCAGTTGCTGAGCGGCCAGGGCCTGAATGGCGCCACCGGCCGTGGCGTCGTTGGAGGCGACGATGCCGTCGATTTTGTTGTCGTTGCGGGTCAAGGCGTTCTCAACAATGCTCAGCGCCTCGGTCGGGTTCCATTCCTTCACCCATTGCTGGCCGACGATCTTGATGTCCCCCTTGTCGATGGCCGGTTGCAGCACTTTCATCTGACCTTCACGCAGGACTTTCGCGTTGTTGTCGGTGGGCGCACCTCCCAGCAGGAAGTAATTGCCCTTGGGCGCTGCGTGCAGCACGCCGCTGGCCTGCATCTCGCCGACCTTTTCGTTATCGAAGGAGATGTAGGCGTCGATATCGGCGTTGAGTATCAGGCGGTCATAGGACACGACCTTGATCCCGGCTTTCTTCGCTTCGGCCACCGCATTGGTCAGCACGGTAGCGTTGAACGGCACAATGACGATGACATCGACGCCACGGGAAATGAGGTTTTCGATTTGCGAAATCTGCTTTTGTTCGTTGGCATCGGCCGACTGCACAAAGACCTTGGCGTCCATTTTCTCCGCTGCCGCAACGAAGTAATCCCGGTCACGGGACCAGCGCTCCAGCCGCAGGTCATCAATGGAGAAGCCGATTTTAGGGTGGGCAGCGTCGGCCATAACCGGCAACGAAAGCAACGCCAGGGCGCCGGCAAACAGCGTGCGTTTTACGTTCTTCATGGTGGTGCGTCCTTTTATTTTTGTTTGAAAGACACGGCCTGACGATGAATATCGGGCTGGTGGAACTGTAGAGAATCAGCTGACGCAACGGACTACAGATTTGTCGCGCAAATGTCACAGCGCCCGCAGTCCTCGTTGGCGATCAGCGATAGATAAACCGGTTGACGACGTTTTCGAGCATTTCCTGCCGGCCGCTGACGGCCTGCGGATTCAGTTCGTTGGTGAAGGCGTGCTCGGCCAGTGACTGGAGATTGAACTCACCTTCCAGAACCGCCTGGCCGAACGGTTGCTGCCAGCCGGCGTAGCGTTGATCCTTGAGCCGTTGAAGCTGATCGTTCTGGACCATGGCGGCGGCCCGCTCGAGCGACAGGGCGAGGACGTCCATGGCGCCGACGTGACCGTGAAACAGATCGGTCTCATCGAGGCTCTGGCGGCGCACCTTGGAGTCGAAGTTGAATCCGCCATTGCCGAACCCGCCGGCCTTGAGGATTTCATAAGTGACGAGGGTCATTTCCTCGACGCTGTTGGGGAATTGATCGGTGTCCCAGCCGTTTTGCGGATCGCCCCGGTTGGCGTCGATGCTGCCGAAAATCCCCAGCGAGACGGCCGTCGCTACCTCGTGATGGAAACTATGACCGGCCAGGGTCGCGTGGTTGGCCTCGATGTTGACCTTGATTTCCTTTTCCAGACCGAACTGCTGGAGAAAACCGAACACCGTGGCGCTGTCGTAATCGTACTGGTGCTTGGTCGGCTCCTGCGGTTTGGGCTCGATCAGCAGGTCACCTTTGAAGCCGATCTTGTACTTGTGCTCGACCACCATGCGCATGAAGCGACCCAGTTGTTCGCGCTCGCGTTTCAAGTCGGTGTTGAGCAGGGTTTCGTAGCCTTCGCGACCGCCCCACAACACATAGTTGGAGCCCTTGAGGCGTTGAGTCGCGTTCATGGCGCTGAAGACCTGGGCGGCGGCGCAGGCGAACACCTCAGGATCCGGGTTGCTGGCGGCACCGGCGGCAAAGCGCGGATTGCTGAAACAGTTGGCGGTGCCCCACAGCAGCTTGATTCCGCTTTCTTCCTGATGGCGCTCCAGGTGATCGACCATTTGGGCGAAGTGGTTGCGGTACTCCTTTAGCGAGTGGCCTTCGGGGGCGACATCCGTGTCGTGAAAGCAGTAGTAGTCGATACCCAGCTTGGAGAAAAACTCGAACGCGGCCTCCGCCTTGCCGATGGCCAGCTCCATCGGGTCACCGGCGTGTTGCCACGGACGCTTGAACGTCCCTGCACCGAACACGTCGGAGCCCGGCCAGACAAAGGTGTGCCAATAACAGGCGGCCATGCGCAGGTGTTCGCGCATGGGCTTGCCGAGGATGATCTTGTCGGCGTCGTAGTGACGGAAGGCAAGGGGAGAATCGCTGGCAGGACCTTCGTAGCGAATCCGGTCGACATCGGGGAAGTACGGCATTGGCAATGTCCTTGTTGTTCTTGGTTGTTGTGCTTGGGCGTGTCCCGATACTAGCAACGGCCCTGTGCCTGCCGATTACGAAAATCACCAACACGGAGTGCGATTTTGCGTATTGAGATTCGCCCTCTGCGCGCCTAGTCTGTGCAGACCGCCTCTACGGCAAGAGGCCCGGAACAAGCCTGAAAACAATGAAAACCATACCGCCTGTTCACCGCATCGCCCTGTTGTTCAACGGGAGCAAGATCTATGACCGCGGCATCATCAGCGGCATCGGCAACTACCTGAGCAGCACGCGCGCGTCCTGGGATCTGTTCCTGGAAGAGGATTTTCTCTGCCGCTTGAAAGGCATCGAGCGTTGGCAAGGTGACGGGATCATCGCCGACTTCGACGATCCGCTGATTGGCGAGGCGCTGGCCGACATCAAGATGCCCGTGGTGGCGGTGGGCGGTTCTTATCAGGATGAGCGGGCCTATCCCAAAGGCATCCCGTACGTCGCGACCGACAACAACGCGCTGATCACCATGGCTTATGAGCACTTGATCGAGGCCGGGCTGCAACGGTTTGCCTGCTTCAGCCTGCCTGAGGCGCAGGCGAACCGATGGGCCCAGGAGCGCGAAAAGGCTTTTCTAAAATTGATGCAGCGGGACGGTTTGCACGCTGAGGTTTATCGCGGCATGGGCACCAGCGCGCCGCTGTGGGACAGCGCCGTCGAACAACTGATCGCCTGGCTGCAGAGCCTGCCCAAGCCGATTGGCATCATCGCGGTCAGTGACGCCCGCGCCCGGCAGTTGCTGCAAGCTTGCCTGACCGCCGGAATCGCCGTTCCGGAGCAGGTGGCGTTGATCGGCATCGACAACGACCCGCTGACCCGCAGCCTGACCCGGGTCCCGCTGAGTTCGGTGATCCAGGGCACCGAAACCATGGGCCGCACCGCCGCGCAACTGCTGCACCAGATGCTGCATGGCAAACCGTCAACGGGTGCGCATTTCCTGATCCCGCCTGAAGCGATCAACGTCCAGGTGTCGAGCTTGCATCAACCTTTGGGCAACCCCTACGTCATGCAGGCGCTGCTGTTCATCCGCCAATATGCCTGTCAGGGCATCAAGACCGCGCAAGTGGCGGCTTATGTCGGCGTGTCGCGTTCCTCGCTGGAGTCGCACTTTCGCGCGGTGCGAGGTTGCAGCGTGCATGACGAGATTCTGCGTTTCAAACTGGCGGCGGCCACTCGCGGGCTGGAAAAAACCGACACGGCGATTGCGGACGTTGCCCGCACGTGCGGTTTCAAATCCGCGCAGTATCTGCACACGGTGTTTCGCCGAGAGTTCGGGTGTACGCCCCGTGAATATCAGCAGGGCGCCAGATAGATGGCCACTCAAAAGCGATCCAGCCGATAGGGCTCACTCGACGGTAGAGTACGAGCCGCGTCCTGCGCCGATGGCAAAACCATCCCCCTAACCATCTCCGCCGTCACCGCCGCCTGCGTCAGCCCCAGGTGCTGATGCCCAAACGCAAGCAGCACTTTCCCGTCACACACCCGATCAATCACCGGCAACGAATCCGGCAGCGACGGCCGAAACCCCATCCACGGTGTGGCTGCCTCGGTGTTCAGATCTTCACGAAACAACCCCTTGCTCAACCGATGCAACTGCCAGGCTCGGGCCATGGTCGGCGGGGCGTCGAGGCCGGCGAATTCGACGGTGCCGGCCAGGCGCAGGCCTTCGGACATCGGGGTCATGATGAATTTGCGTTCCAGCGAGGTGACGGGGAAGGGCAGTCGGTTGTGTTCGTGAGGCAGCATCAGGTGATAGCCGCGCTCGGTGTCCAGCGGGACCTTTTTGCCGGTCAGTGCGGCGGTGAGTTTTGCCGAGTGCGCGCCGCAGGCGATCAACACCTGGCGAGCGGACAGCGTGCCGGTTCCGGTCATCAGGCTGACGCCATGTTCGTGCAGTTGCCCGTCCTGAACCGCCTGCTTCACAAACTGCACGCCGCTGGCTTTCGCCGCTTTCACCAACTCACAAACGACGCGGTAGGGGTCGATGAAATGCCCGGTGTTCGGGAAAAACAGTCCGCCCTGAATCTGTTCGCTGAGTTGCGGCGCGGTCTCGCGTACCGCACCGGCCTGCCACCAATCGACCGGCACCTGTTGCTGTTGCATGCGTCGCTGCAATGCTTCGAGGGCCGGACGCGAGTCGGGCCGTTCGAACACCAGCAGCGAACCTTCCATCTTCAGCAGGTCGAGGCGCTGAATGTCATTGAGCAAGCGGTGCCAGGCGTCGAGCGAGCTTTCATTGAGGGCCCGCAACCCGGCGACGGTGCGCTGGAACGGCCCCGAGCGCAGGTTCAGCAACAGCCGCGTAAACCAGGGCAGGGCGCGAGGCAGGTATTTCCAGTCCAGGCGCAGCGGACCCATCGGGTCCATGAGCATGGCCGGCAGGCGTTTGAGGATCGAGCTGTCGGCAATCGGAAACACTTGCTCGGTCGCCAGGTGCCCGGCGTTGCCGAACGAGGCGCCGTGGCCCGGTTCCTGAGGGTCGATCACCACCACCCGCAAGCCCTGACGTGCCAGGCGCAGGGCACTGGCGACGCCGATGATGCCGGCGCCGACCACGGCGATGTCGTGCGGGTTATTCGGCATTTTTCGCGGTTTCCCTTTGGCCATCGAGCAAGCGACGCAGCGACAGTGGGTTGGCGTGTTTGAGCTCGGTCGGCAGCAGGCTGTCGGGGAAATCCTGATAGCAGACCGGGCGCAGGAAACGCAGGATCGCTGCGGTGCCCACCGACGTGGTGCGCGAATCGGAAGTCGCCGGGAACGGTCCGCCATGCACCATCGCATCGCAGACTTCAACGCCGGTCGGCCAACCGTTGACCAGCAGGCGCCCGGCCTTGCGCTCCAGGGTCGGCAGCAATGCGCGGGCCTGTTGCAGATCTTCGTCATCCAGGTGCAGTGTGGCGGTCAGTTGGCCTTCCAGCTGTTCGAGCACCTGACGGATTTCAGCGTCGCTGGCGCATTGCACGATCACGGACGCGGCGCCGAAGGCTTCGGCCTGCAACGAATGATCAGCAAGGAAATCGGCGGCGTCGGTGACGAACACATGGGCCTGGCCCTGATTCGGATCCGTTGCTCGCTGGCCGGCGGCGGCAATACGCGCCCGGGTATTTTCCGCGAGGGCATTCACGCTGGATTCGTAGGCGTTGAAGATCCCCGGCGTCAGCATGGTCTGCGCGGGGCTGCGCTGGATCAGTTCGGTGGTGGCGCCAATGAAGGCGTCCAGCGCCGGTCCCTTGCGGGCGATGACCAGACCGGGATTGGTACAAAACTGACCGGCGCCTAGTGTCAGCGAAGCAACGAAGCCTTGGGCCAACGCTTCGGCGCGATTTTGCAGCGCTGCCGCAAACAGCAACACCGGATTGATCGAACTCATTTCCGCATACACCGGAATCGGCTCGGGCCGGGCTTGGGCCGCTTTGATCAGCGCGAGGCCGCCACTGCGCGAACCGGTGAAGCCGACTGCCTTGATCCGTGGATCGCTGACCAGCGCAATCCCCACTTCACGGCCGGATCCGTACAACAACGAGAACACACCTTCCGGCAAACCACAGGCCTTGACCGCCCGCGCTACGGCGCGACCAACCAGTTCACTGGTGCCGGGATGGGCGCCGTGGGCCTTGACGATCACCGGGCAACCGGCGGCCAGCGCTGAAGCGGTATCGCCGCCCGCCACCGAGAACGCCAGTGGAAAGTTGCTCGCGCCAAACACCGCCACCGGGCCCAGTGGAATCTGCCGCTGACGCAGATCCGAACGCGGCATTGGCTGGCGTTGCGGTTGCGCGGTGTCGACTCGCACATCCAGCCATTCACCGGCCCGCACGGTGAGGGCAAACAGCCGCAGTTGCTGGCAGGTGCGGCCCCGTTCACCCAGCAGACGCGGACGCGGCAGGCCGGTTTCGGCCATGGCGCGGTCGATCAGTTCGTCGCCGAGCGCTTCGATTTCGCCAGCGATGGTTTCAATGAACTTGGCCCGTGCCTCGAGCGATGTCTCGCGATAACGGTCGAGCGCGGCCCAGGCCAGTGCGCAGGCCTGCTCGACATGCTCGGCAGAGCCGCCGGCGTAGCCCGGTTCCAAAGGCGAGTTGGTGGCGGGGTTGATTCCGTGGATGACGTCGCGGTCGCCGGTGAGGGTTTGCTGACCGATCAGCAGTTGGCCCGTCAGAGTCATGGCGCATTCCTTATCAATAAAGCAGGTCACGAATAAGGCCCGCCGCCGTGGGTGGCGGCGGGCTTGAGCGCAGCGGCAGGTCAGGCGAAGTTCTGTTCCGCCGACCAGTTTTCGTACCAGTGGCGGAACAGCGCGTACTGGGCTTCCGCGTAACGACGCTGCGAGTCGCTGAGGGCATCGGTTTCGTTGAAATGCAGGGTGTATTCCTTGTCGCCGTTGAGCACCATCAGGTGTTTGTAATACAGCACCAGATCCGTGCCTTCGTCGAAGGACGACAACACTGCCAGCGCCGATTCCAGCTCGCGCGCCTGACGTCGGGCCTTGGCGTCACCCTTGGCCGCCTGCTTGCTCAGGGCTACCAGTTGCAGCACTTCGCGGGGCAGGGCGTTGCCGATGCCGGTGATGGCGCCGGTGGCGTTGCAGTTGACGAAACCGTGCACGACCTGGGTGTCGACACCGACCATCAAGGTCACGGCATCATCCTTGGAGGTGATGTTTTCAGCGGCGTAGCGCAGGTCGGCGCCACCGCCGAATTCCTTGAAGCCGATCAGGTTCGGGTATTCACGGCGCAGTTCGAAGAACAGGTCGGCGCGGGTGGCGAAGCCGTAGTAAGGGCTGTTGTAGATCACCGCCGGCAGGTTCGGCGCGGCTTGCAGAATCGCCGCGAAGTGGGCTTTCTGCGCCGCCGCCGAAGCGCCACGGGACAACACCCGAGGAATCACCATCAAACCCTGCGCGCCGACTTTCGCCGCATGGGTCGCATGGGACACCGCTTCACGGGTGTTGACCGCGCCGGTGCCGACGATGGTCGGAACCCCGGCGGCCACCAGCCGCGCCACGCCTTCCTGACGCTCCGCTTCGGTGAGCAGCGGCCAGTCACCCATGGAGCCGCAGTACACGACCGCACTCATGCCGATGTCGATCAGCTCGCGACCCTTGGCCACCAGCGCATCGAAGTCCGGTTTGCGCGCGGCGGTGCACGGGGTCATCAGGGCGGGCATGCAGCCGGTGAAGATGTTGTCGCTCATTATTGTTCTCCTTGGAACGGTCATTCAGAGGGGTTTGAAGTGCAGCGCAGCGGCTCAGATGCCCCACGCGAACGGATCGGTTTCGTCGATCAGCAACGTGCTGTCGGCGGTCATGTGGGCGCGGCCGGTGATGTAGGGGCGGACGCGATCGCCTTCCCATTCGAAGCGGCCTTCGAACTGGCTGCCGGTGATGCTCGCCTGCACCCAGCGCTCGCCCGGCGCGAGTTTTTCGTCGGCGGCCAGGCACGCCAGTTTGGCGCTGGTGCCGGTGCCGCAAGGGGAGCGGTCGTAGGCTTTGCCGGGGCACATGACGAAGTTGCGGCTGTCGGCCTCGGCGTCATCGGCGAACAGTTCGATGTGGTCGATGACCGCGCCGTTCTCGCCATGGATGCCTTGGTCTTCGAGGGCCTTGAGCATTTTCCAGGTGAGGTCGGTCAGGTTGTCGACGTTGTCCATCGTCAGCGTCTGGCCGTGTTTGGAGACCAGGAAAAACCAGTTGCCGCCATAGGCCACGTCACCGAGGAAGCGGCCGTATCCCGGCACTTCCACCGCCACCTGTTTGCGTGAGCGATAGGCGGGCACATTGCCCAGAGTCACGGCGCCGTCTTCATGCAACGTTGCGCTGACCGGGCCGACCGGCGTGTCGATCTTGTGCACGCCCGGTGCGATCAGCCCCAGATGTTGCAGCGATGCAACGAGGCCGATGGTGCCGTGGCCGCACATGCCGAGGTAGCCGGCGTTGTTGAAGAAAATCACGCCGCAGGTGGCGTCCGGCGACACCGGCTCGCAATACAGCGCGCCCACCAGCACATCGTTGCCGCGCGGTTCCAGCAGGCAGGCGCGGCGCCACTGATCGTGCTGATTGCGCAAGGCATCGCGCTTCTCGGCCATGGTGCGACCGGGCAAGTCGGGAAAACCTTTCATCACCAGACGCGTGGGTTCGCCGCCGGTGTGGGAATCAATGACGTGTACTCGTTTCATGGACAGGTCCCGTTGAGTGATTTCAGTAAGCGCCGGCAGTGCGCGGGTTGGCGGCGGAGGCGGGTGACGGCGAAGCGACTTCGCTTTCATCCTCTTCCGATTCCAGGCGCAGCAGATGCGCCGGCACGCCGGTGGCCGCGCCCCAGTAATAAATGCCCATCGCACAGGCGGCGACGACCAGGGTGTCGAACGGATGGGTGAGGATGCCCAGGCCGCCGAAGGTGCCGAGTTTCGACAGGACGATGGTCACCGCGTAGAAGGCGATCAGCCACGCGGACGAGCGCACCTGCCGGGACAGGCTGAGGTGGGCGGTCGGTACGAAACGGCCGCAAAGCAGGTAGACGACGAACATCAGGATTTGCAGGCCGAGCAGCCAGGACACGGTGTTCCAGCCCGACCAGTAAACGATCAGCGCAGCGATGATGAACGACACCGGCCCCAGCACGCCCATGCACTTGACCCGGAACGGGCGTGGCATGTCGGGTGCATTGCGACGCAGCGCGGCGACGGTCACCGGGGCGACGGCATAGCTCAGCACCAGCGCGGCGGACACCACGTTGATCAGCGCTTCCCACGATGGGAACGGCAGGGTCCAGAACACCGACAGGGCGAAGGTCAGCCACAGCGCCGGACGCGGGATGCCGGATTTCGCGTCGATGTGGGTGAAGACCTTGAAAAACGTGCCGGTCTGCGCCCAGCCGTAGATCACCCGAGGCGTGGCGTTCATGTAGATGTTGCCGCAGCCACTGGGGGAGATCACCGCGTCCGCCACCACCAGATACGCCAGCCAGCCCACGCCCAGTGCCAGGGCGATGTCGCGATACGGCAGGGCGAACTCCTTGGAAACCCCGGCCCAGCCATTGGCGAGCAATTCGGTCGGGATGCCGCCGAGGAATGCGGTTTGCAGCAACACGTAGATCGCGGTGGAGAGCAGCACTGACAGGATCAGCGCAATCGGGATGGTGCGCTGGGGATTTTTCACTTCGCTGGCCACCGAGATGATCGGGGTCAGGCCGAGGTAGGCGAAGATCACGCCGCCGGCGGAGACAGCCATCTCTATGCCCGAGAGTCCGAAAGGGGCGAAGCCTTGAACCTGGAAGTTTTCCGGTTTGAAAAAGGTGAACAGCACGCCGATCACCAGCAGCGGCACGATGAACTTGAACACGCTGACCAGGTTGTTGGCCTTGGCGAAGGTCTTCACGCTGCGGTAGTTGAGCAGGAAGAACACGCACAGCAGGCCGAACTGCACCAGCCAGCCGAGCAGGGTCGGATCACCGCTGCCGGCCTTGGTCAGGCTCGGAAACCAGGCCGCCGCGTATTGGCGCGAAGCAACTACCTCGATCGCCACCAGACTGGAAAAGGCGATCAGCGTAATGAATCCCATCAGGTAACCGAGCAGCGGCCCGTGGCTGTAAACCGGGTAGCGCACCACACCGCCGGCGCGGGGCAATGCCGCGCCCAGTTCGCAGTAGACGATGCCCAGCAGCAACACGGCGAACCCGCCCAGCAACCAGGAAAAAATCCCCGCCGGCCCGGCAATTGCCGAGACGTGACTGGCCGCGAACAACCAGCCGGAACCGAAGATCGCCCCCAGCCCGATAAAGGTGAGGTCGATCAATGAAAGTTGTTTTTTGAACTTGCCTTGGCCTGACATGGCATCGCCTTCTTGTGAGTTATTGGATAGGCAGGTGTGAGTCACTGGAACGGCTAAACAGTGAACTCATCAGGCGTCGGGCGATTGATGTTTTGCGCAGCTGCGGATGACGAAATCGGCACAGTTGCGAAGAAAGACAGCGGCGCTCGACACGTCGCAAACGTTGCTGCAATCTGCACGCGAACGCCTCAGGGCGGACTCGTTTTCAGGCCGATCCAGTCACCGGAGAAGACCTTCACATGCAGAACGCCTTTGCGATCCTCTGTCAGGGCGATGAGCGCCATCGGCCGCATACTCTCGATGCACTGCTGGGCGGCGTGGCACCGCTGTTGCCGATGCTGGACGCTATTCCGAACGCGGCGATCTTCATCAAGGACGTGCAGGCGCGGTACGTCCTGGCCAACCGCACGCTGGTGCAGCGCTGTGGCCTGAAAGACCTGAAACCGTTGCTCGGGAAAACCAGTGCGCAGGTGTTTCCGGCGCAACTGGGGCCCGGTTATACCGAGCAGGACCGGCGGGTGCTGGAAGAAGGTTTTGTGCTGGAGGATCAGCTGGAACTGCATCTGTACGGCAGTCGCGAACCGGGCTGGTGCCTGACGCACAAGCGTCCGCTGTACAACCGTGACGGCGAGATCATCGGCCTCGCGGGGATTTCGGTGGACCTGCAATCGGCCAGCGAAACCCACCCGGCGTTTCAGCGCCTGGCAGCGGTCGACGAACACATCCGGGCGCATTTCAATCGTCGGGTAACATTGGGCGAGCTGACACGGATCGCTGGTATTTCGGTGGCGCAGCTGGAACGTTATTGCAAACGGGTGTTCCACCTGACGCCGAGGCAGATGATCCAGAAAGTGCGGCTGGAACATGCCCATCGCCTGTTGCACACCGAGCTGCCGATCACCGAGGTGGCGTTGCAATGCGGGTACACCGATCACAGCGCTTTCACTCGCCAATTCAAGGCATCGACCGGGTTCACCCCGCGTCAGTATCGGCAGGCGACAGAGTAATGAGCGGTTTGCGAGTCATTGCGGCTAGACTGAACAGGTCAGCCCCACTTGCTGCAGGTGAAACGAGATGAGCGAATTCTGGGTACGCCGATGCTCGTATGGCCTGTGCGCGATCCTGCTGACGCTGACGGCGTCCTGTTCGAGCAAGGCTCACTACGCGACCACCGGTGATCGCTGCTATGCCAAAGCGGTGCCGACGTCAGGGGAGGGTGGTCTTGCATGGGGAGCGACCTTGGGTATCGCGCAAAAAAAATCCATGAATAACTGCGTGCGCTATGCCGGACGTTCGGGCGGAACGCCCAACACCTGTCAGGTGGTGTTGGCCAAGTGCAAGAATTGACGGGGGATTCAGTCGCCACCTCAAAGACCGGTGGCGCTGTTGTCTTGCGACAAAACTACCGCGAGCGTCTCAATGATTGCGAAAGGGCCTGTCTGGCGATCAGTGAGGCGACGTCCTTGGCACCATAGCAACGGAATTTGACACTGTAGGCGTCTGTGTCGAGACGGACGATCTTCGTCACGAAACCGCCTTCGACGGTGACCTTGCGGATCGCCGGCATCGGTATCTCGACATCCAGTGTCCCGTCCTGAGCCATGCGGTTCATGGCATTGGCATTCAAGTGAACGGCGTTTTCGGTGACGGTGACTCTGCCGCCCACCCACAATCCGCCATAGTGATTTCTGAATCCCTCGAGCACCCCGGCCAGTACGCCGACATTGCCGCTTCCCACGACCTCGTAGAATTCGCCCACATCTTCGTAGTTCAGTTCAGCATCGGTCACCAGAAAGTTGACCATCTTCGACTTCAGAACTTCTTCGGCCATCCCTGCATCTCCTTGTTCAAATCACAGCCCGGAATTTCAGCCGCCTGTTTACCTGACAAAAAACAAAATCGCCATGTGTTTCCTTCGTTCTTTCATACGTCGCAGTTGTCACTGTCCGTTCCCGCCTGTCTGGAGTTCACCCGATGCCTTCGCTCAAAACCCTGCCCGCTGCCTTGCTGGGGCTGGCCCTTGTCTGCCCGGTCAAGGCGCAATCCCAGGGGCTGGAACTGGGGCAAGTGCTGATCGGGGCCGAGGATCAGAGCGGTGAAGATGTGTCGGTGGAAGAGGCGAAGGCTCGTCTGGCCCAAGTGCCGGGTGGCAGCAACGTGGTCGATATGCGCCAGCCATTGCAGGGCCGGGTTGCCAGCAATCAGGACGTGCTGGCGTATCAACCGGGTGTCTATGCCCAGTCAGCGGGCAACGAAGGGACGAAAATCTCGATCCGTGGCTCGGGCATCAACCGTGCTCCCGGCGCCCACGCGTCGGGGCTGTACACGATGCTCGACGGTCTGCCGCTGACCGGCCCCGGCGGCACGCCTTACGAATTACTGGAGCCGCTGTGGCTCGACCATGTGGAGGTGCTGCGCGGTGCCAACGGTTTTGATCGCGGCGCGCTGGCCCTTGGCGGCGCCGTCGATTACGTCAGCCACACCGGCTACAACGCGCCGCTGCTAAAAGTGCGCTATGTCATGGGCAGCCACGGTTATGCCCAGCGACAAGTCAGCTCCGGCCAGGTGCTGGGCGATTTCGATTACTACCTGTCGATGACCGATGCGCATTCCGACGGTTATCAGGATCACACCGCCAGCAAGAGCCAGGGCGTGATCGCCAACTTCGGTTATCGCTTCAATCCGAATTTGGAAACCCGCTTCTACATCCGTCACCGCGAGACCGACAACGACCTCGCCGGCCGGGTGACCAAGCACTCCATCGAGCACGATCCGCGCGCGGCCAACCCGGCCTATGTGACGCGCAACGACAGCCGCGATCAGCCCGGCAGCACCTTCATCGGCAACAAGACCACGTACTACATCGATGACGATTCGAGCATTCAGGCCGGTCTGGTCTATCACGATTATCCGATGGACCTGCGCGAAGGCCCCAACCGCCTGAAGGTCGCTTACACCGATGTCAGCGGCACGTTCGACTACAAGCGCCGCGACACGCTCTGGGGCATGGAGAGCAACAGCACCGTGGGCCTGCGAGTGACCAAACACCTGCCCAACGACGGGGCCAGCGAACGGGTGCGGATTCCCACCGGCAATACCGCCGGTTATGCGCCGGGCACGCACATGCGCAACTTCACTTATCAGGGCTCGGATTCGGTCCTGCACGTGGGCAACGACCTGGAAATCGCCGACGACCTGTGGCTGACCACCGGCCTCGCCGCGATCTACACCCGCCGCGAAAGCGCGGTGACCTATCCCGAAGGTGGCGGCAAGACCAGCCTCGGTGACTGGGATTACGCGCCACGTCTGGGCCTGCGCTATCAGGTGACGCCGGACCTGCAACTGTTCGGTAACCTCAGCCGCTCGGTCGAAGCGCCGCATCCGTGGTCGCTGATCTACAGCTCCAACGTACGGTTCCCGGCCGGCAGCGGCGCCGCCACCGGCACCCAGCGTGATCCGGTCAAGCTGCAGAACCAGACCGCGACCACCCTGGAACTCGGCGGCCGTGGCGACAGCGCGCTCGGCGAATGGAGCCTGGCGTGGTACTACGCTCAGGTGCGCCACGAATTGCTTTCGGTGTTGCCGGACGCCAACGCCACCACGCCATACGAACTCAACGCCAGCCCGACCGTACACCAAGGTGTCGAAGCCAGCCTGAACAGCAACCTGTGGTCAGCGAACGATGGCGGCAAGTTGAGCCTGCGTCAGGCCTACACCTTCAGCGACTTCCACTACCGCGATGACGACCGCTTCGGCGACAACCGCCTGCCGGGCTTGCCGATGCATTACTACCAGGGCGAACTGCGCTACGACTTTCCGCAAGGTTTCTTCGCGGCCGTCAACACGCAACTGGTCTCGAAAACGGCAGTGGATTACGCCAATAGCTACTACGCCGATCCTTACGCCACCTTCGGCGCCACGCTGGGTTACAACGCCCCCAAGGGCGACTGGCAGACCTGGCTGGACATGCGCAATCTGACCGACAAGCACTACGCCGCTACCGTTACGCCGGGCTATGACGATAAAGGACTGGACGCCGCACGCTCCACGCCGGGTGAGGGCATGGCGATGTATGTCGGGGTGTCGTGGAGCCTGCTCTGAGGGCCAGCCTCAAACAATGTCATCGATCAGAATATGGTGCTGCCCGCGACTGCATTGCTCGATCCGCGCCTCGACCTTGTACACCGTGCGCAGCATCGGCTCGGTGATGACTTCATGGCTGGGTCCGCTGCCATGGGCCGTGCCGCCCGCGATGACCAGCACCTGATCGGCAAAACGCAGCGCCTGATTCAGGTCGTGGATGGCGATGAACACGATCACCTCGCGTCGGCGCGCCAAGGCTTTCATGAAGTTCAACACCTGAACCTGCCGGTGCATGTCGAGTGCGCTGGTGGGTTCGTCCATCAGCAGGATTTCCGGTTCGCGCACCAGCGTCTGGGCGATTGAGACCAATTGCTGCTGACCGCCGCTCAATTCCCCGAGGTTGCGGAACGACAGTTCGGTGATCCCGAGCGCATCGAGAATCTCGTCCACCAGTTGCAACTCATCATCGTGAACCGACCAGTTGGGCGTCAGTTGCTTGCGCGCCAGCAGCACTGATTCGTACACCGTCAGCCGGGCGCTGGCGTTCAGGCCTTGCGGCATGTAACTGATGCCCTGCGTGCCTTTTTTCGAACCTTCCAGAATCACTTCGCCCGGGCCGTCGATCAGCCCGGCCATGCGTTTGAACAACGTCGATTTGCCCGCCGCGTTGGGGCCGACAACCGCCACGACCTGGCCACCGGTAAACGTCGCGGTACTCACGCCGGAAATGATCTCGCGCTGCCCGTAGCGGGCGCCGAGGTTGTCGAGCCGGATCTTCACCATGAGTTTTTCTTACCGTTGAGAATCAGAGAAATGAAGAACGGTACTCCGATCAGTGACGTGACCACGCCGATGGGGAATATCGCTCCCGGGATCAGCGTCTTGCTGACCACCGAACTGGCGGACAGGATCAGCGCACCGGTCAGCAACGAGGCCGGCAGAAAAAACCGCTGATCCTCGCCGATCAGCATCCGCGCGATGTGCGGCCCGACCAGCCCGATAAAACCGATCGTGCCGACGAACGCCACCGGAAACGACGCGAGCAGGCTGACCATGATCAGCGTCTGAAAACGCAGGCTGCGCACGTTGATACCGAAGCTGGCAGCCTTGTCATCACCCAGGCGCAGGGCCGTCATCGCCCACGCGCGTTTGGCGAAGATCGGCAGGGTGATGAGGATCACCACGCAGATGACTCCGAGTTTCGGCCACGTGGCTTTGGTCAGGCTACCCATGGTCCAGAACACCACGGCCGCCACGGCTTGTTCGGTGGCGAAGAACTGCACCAGCGCCAGCAGCGCATTGAAGGTAAACACCAGCGCAATGCCGAGTAGCACGATGGTTTCGGCGGTCACGCCACGGCGCATGCTCATGAAGTGAATCAGCAGCGCCGAGAGCATCGCCATGATGAATGCGTTGAGCGGCACCATGTATTGCGCCGCCAGCGGAAACAGCGCCACGCCGAAGGCCAGCCCCAGCGCTGCGCCGAAACCGGCCGCCGCAGAAATACCGAGGGTGAAAGGGCTGGCGAGCGGGTTGTTGAGGATGGTCTGCATCTGCGCCCCGGCCAGTGAAAGCGCTGCGCCGACAGCGACCGCCATCAACGCCACCGGAAGACGGATGTCCCACATCACCACCCGAACCTGGGCCGGAGCGGTGTCCGGCGAGAACAATGCACCGAGCACTTCGCTGAGGCTGTAGCGAGCCGGGCCCAGCGCCAGATCGAGCAGCACGCTGGAGATCAGCAGCACGGCCAGCCCAAGCAGAATCAGCCGTTTACGCAGCACCAGCCGCCGGTAAGTGACGCTCTGCACAATCGGTGCTTCGCCCAGCGAACTCATGGTTTGGCCTCGGCTTTTTGCAGGCTGACGAAATAGCCCGGCTCATACGGCACCGGCAGGAAGCGCTCGTGCATCTCGCGAAATGCGGCGTCGGGATCAAGATCGGCGAACAGTTCCGGGTGAAACCATTTGGCCAATTGCTGAATGGCCACGAACTGGTAAGGGCTGTTGTAGAACTGATGCCAGATCGCATGAAACGCCTGAGTGTCCTGCGCCTTGATGGCGGCATAGGCCGGGCGCTGGGTGTACCAGGCCAGTTTGCGTCGGGCTTCGGTCAGGTCCGCGCCCGGGCCGACACCGACCCAATGGCCGCCCGGTGCAAAGGCTTCCCAGTCGGCGCTGGTGACCACGACATGGTCGGGGTTGGCGACGATCACTTGCTCGGGGTTCAGCTGTCCGAAGGTGCTCGGAATGATTCGTCGGGCGATGTTGTTGCCGCCGGCCATGTCGACGAACAGACCGAAGTTCTCGTTGCCGAAACTCAGGCAGCAATCGTCGGTGTATCCACCGATACGTTCGATGAACACACTGGGGCGGGCAGGGTGGCGCTTCTCGATCACGTCGGTGACGCGATGGATCTGCTGGTTACGAAAGTCGATGAAGGCCTCGGCACGCTCTTCCTTGCCGAACAACTTGCCGAACAGGCGCATGGTCGGCTCGGTGTTCTGCATGGGGTTGTTGCGAAAGTCGACGTACACCACCGGGATCCCCAAGGCGTCGAGTTTCTCGATGTAGCGGGCATCTTCGGTCGCGTGCTGCGCTTCGATGTTGAGGATGATCACGTCAGGCTTCTGCGAGATCGCCTGTTCAATGTCGAAGGTGCCGCTCTCGAAACCGCCGAAGGTCGGGATCTTGGCGATGTCGGGGAATTTGCGCAGGTAGGCGTTATAGGTGTCCGGGTCGGACTGGATCAGGTCCTTGCGCCAGCCGACGATGCGTTCGATGGGGTTCTGCGTATCCAGCGCGGCCACCAGATACAACTGGCGACCTTCACCCAGAATCACCCGGCGCACCGGCAGGTGCACCTTGACCGTGCGGCCTTGCAAATCAGTCACGGTGCCCAGGGCCGGATCCGCTTCGGCAGCTTGCGCGCGGTTCGGCATCAATGAAGAAATCGACAAACCCAGCAACCCGGCGAACAGCAGGGCGGCGAAGGTCTGGCGGCGGCGAAAAACATTAACCATGGTGTATGCCTTTGCAAAAGCCGGATCGGACCACGACGCCAGGCGCCGCACCGGGCCGGACGTTTCAGAAATCGACAGTGGCCGAGAGCAACAAGGTACGAGGCGCGCCCTGGGAGAACGCGCCGTAGGAGGCGACGCCGGACCAGTATTCACGGTCGAACACGTTCTGCACGGTGGCCCGGAAAGTGGTCGGTCGTTCGGCGATGCGCGTGGCGTAGCGGGCGCCCACATCGAAGCGGGTCCAGGCGTCCAGTTGTTGGGTGTTGGCCTGATTGACGTACTGGCTGCCGGTGTAGATCGCGCCGCTGGTCAACGTCAGGCCTTCGACCTGCGGGACGTCCCACTCGGCCCAGAGGTTGGCTTGCACCTCGGGAACCCCGACCGGTTTGTTGCCACGGTTGGCGGCGACGCCGGTGCGGGTCAGTTCGCCGTCGAGCAGCGTCACGCCACCGATCAGGCGCGTGCCTGTTGCAATCTCGCCCGCCATGTTCAGTTCCACGCCACGGTTGCGCTGTTCGCCATTGACCGAGAACACCCCGGATGTCAGTTCACCGCTGGGCTTTTCCAGCTGAAACAGGGCGATGGTGGACATGAAACGGCCGTAGTCGAGCTTGACTCCGACTTCCTGCTGGCGGGACACGTAAGGGGAAAAAATCTCGCCCGCGTTGGCGGCGGCGGACGGCGCGATGTCACCCTTGCTCAGGCCTTCGACGTAGTTGTAGTAGAACGAGACATGGTCCCAGGGCTTGGCGACGACCCCGAACAGCGGGGTGGATTGGCTTTTGTCGTAGGACGTGGTGACGAAACCGGCCGCGTTGTAGTTATCCGACTTGATGTTCTGCTGGCGCACACCGAGGGTGACTTGCAGGCGTTCGTCGAGCACCGACAGGGTGTCGGCGAGGGCCACACCCGACAGTTCGCTTTCGGAAACCTTCGGTGTATCCGGTTTGGCGATCGCGGGTTTGGGGCGGTCGATCGGGTGATAGACGTTCGACAGGATCGCCGGGCCGGAAATAATCCCCCGGGACAAATGATCGCGGTAGCGGGTGACTTGCAGCGCGGTGCTGTGGCTGATCGGCCCGGTGTCGAAACGCAGGCGCGCACCGGCATCGACGGTGTAACGCTGGACTTCGAACTTGTAATAGCCGGGAATCGACGAGGTGTCGCCCGCTTCGTTGATGATGGTCGGGGTCTGGTCGGACATGCGCGCGACATCCGACTTTCCTCCACCCGCGTGGGCGAACACGGTCAGGTTGTCGTTGAGGTCGTACTCGCCGCCGAGCAACGCCGATTTGTCGCGGGTTTCCGACCAGCCCCATTCCTGGCTGACGCTGGTGCGGCCGTTGGCTGCGGATGGAATCTCCACGCCAGAGGCAATCAGAAAGGGGCGGGATGCGGCGTCGAAACTTTCTTTCTGATTGATCAGGTCCAGGGTGGTGCGCAGGCGTTCGCCCTGATAATCGAGGGAAATTGCGCCGATGCCGACCTCTCGGGATTGCTTGTCGATGGCGGTATCGCCTTGCTGGACGCTGCCATTGACTCGCACCCCGAAGCGGCGTTCTTCACCAAAGCGTCGGCTGACATCGAGGTGCCCGCCGAGCTGGGTATTCAAGGCGTAACTGGTGGTGAAGCGGGTCAGGTCTTCGTCCAGCGAACGCTTGGGCACCACGTTGATCACGCCGCCGACGCCGCTGTTGGGCGACATGCCGTAGAGCAAAGCGCCGGGGCCTTTGACCAGTTCGATCCGTTCGGCGTATTCGGTGAACACCCGGTAGTTGGAAGCCACGCCGTACACGCCGTCGAAGGCCAGTTCGCCGAGATTGCCTTCGCCGACCGGAAAACCCCGGATGAAGAACGAGTCGACAATCCCGCCTGTCTGCCCGGTGGAGCGCACCGAAGAGTCGCGTTCCAGCAAGTCGCCGACCGTGACAGCCTGCTGGTCCTTGATCAGCGTCGAGGTGTAGTTGCTGACGCTGAACGGCGCGTCCATCGCATCGCGGTTGCCCAGAATGCCGAGGCGTCCGCCGCGCGCGACCTGACCGCCCGCCAGCACCGGCGGCAAGCTGTCGGCGCGCTTATCGATGCCTTCGACCGTGGTGTCCGACAACGTGACCCGGCGCACCACCAGCGTCCACGTTCCGTCGCTGCGGGCGACCATCTCCAGACCACTGCCTTCGAGCAGTCGGGACACCGCTTCCTGCACCGAGTAGTTGCCGGACAATCCCGGGCTGACGAGGCCTTCGGTGACCGACGGCTGAAACGACAGGGCAATCCCGGCGTCCACGGCAAAGCTCGACAGGGTCACGCCCAGCGGGCCGGGCGCGATGTTGTAGGCTCGAACAGTGACCGCGTCCAGCTGCGTCGGCCCGGCTGCCTCGGCGAGCGCGCTGCTGCCCAGGCCCAGTACAACGCTGAGCAGCACACTGCGCATAACGGGCTTTAGCAGACGATCCGCAAACAAGGGTCGTGCAACGAGCATGAAGGGGTGACCCTATGGACGAGGTGGAATGGTTGTTCCTTTCATTGCCAGCCGAGATCAAAAAAAGTATCACCCGTGCGGTGATTTTTTTGCTCAGGCGGGTGAGAGCGTCACCCAGTAACCACTCAAGTGCCCGGAAACGAGCACGGGATAGGTTTGCGCCAGCATGTTCAGCGAGCGTTGGGTATCGCTGATGGGAAAGGCTCCGGAAATGCGCAAATCGGCAATGGCCGGGTCGCAGCGCACAAAGCCTCGGCGATAGCGCGCCAGTTCGACGACGAAATCCGCCAGCCGCATCTTGTCGGCCATCAACATGCCTTGAGTCCAGGCACCGACGTTGCGGTCGGTCGGGTTCATTTCGCCAAAGGCTTGAGATGAAAAGTCGGTACGTTGCCCGGCGTTGACGATGATCGGCGCGCTTTGAGGACTGTCGGCCAGCTCGACCCGCACAGCGCCTTCAAGCACTGCGAGTTGGGTGCGCGGTTGCCATTCACGAACGGTGAATCGCGTGCCCAGCGCCTGCATCCGGCCCTGACGGGTGCTGACCAGAAAAGGTCGAGGTTGCGCGGCGTTGTCCGGCGCGGTCTGCACCAGGATTTCGCCTTCGCGTAAATGGATCAGCCGCTGCCGGGTGTCGAACAGGACGTCGATGGCCGTGTCGGTGTTCAGGGTGATTTGCGAGCCGTCGGCCAAGGTCAGTTCGCGGCGCTGGCCGACGGCTGTGTGGTAATCGGCGGACCATTGCTGCGATTGCGCGAGTTTCCAACTGCCCCAGCCGGCGGGCACCGCTGCCAGCAGCAAGGCCAGTTTGCCGAGGGCTGCGCGACGTTCCGGGTTGCTCGGGCGATCCAGCGCCGACATCGCCAGCGACGGCGGCAGGCCGCCGAACTTGCTTTGCAGCAACTGCGCTCGGGCCCACGCCCGGTTGCGCTCGGGGCTGCTGACTTTCCAGTATTCCCACTCTGCACGCTCGGTTTCGCTGAGGTCGTTTTCACTCAGGCGCATCAGCCACTCGGCGGCTTCTTCGAGGATTTTCGGATCGAGCGGCGGTTCACTGCGGCGCGTGAGCATTCATTCCACCAGCATCAGGCACTGCACGAAAGCCTGTTTCATGTAGCGCTTGACGGTGATCAGCGAGACGTCCAGCTGCTCGGCAATGTCGGCGTATTTCAAGCCGCCGATCTGCGACAGCAGGAACGCACGTTTGACCAGCGGCGGCAGGGTGTCGAGCATCGCGTCGATTTCGTGCAGGGTTTCCAGCACCACGAAGCGCAACTCGGGGGAGGGCACTTCCGGCGCCGGCAAATGCGCGAGGGCATCGAGGTAGGCGCGTTCCAGTGCCTTGCGCTGATACCAGTTGATGAGGATGCCCTTCGCCACGCAACTCAGGTACGCCCGGGGCTGCTCGATGGTCGTGACCTGGGAGGCGAGGATCCGGGTGAAGGTATCCTGCGCCAGATCCGCCGCATCCATGGCGTTACCCAGTTTTTTCTTCAGCGTGGCGTACAGCCAGCCGTGATGGCCGCTGTACAGCGCTTCGATCACGCGCAGATGGTTGTCGTTGTTCGCGGGAAGGGTTTCGCTCATGGCTGCAGTGTTTTGCAATTGAGAAGTATTCCCAATGCTAGTTTACAAAGAGCCCGCGACGCAAGCGCGAATCAGCATCCGTTTTCAGGCGCGGGGCATTCTCAACAACGTGTTTACCATGGCATCAATTTCAGCCTCGGTGTTGTAGGCGTGCAGCGATGCGCGGCTGACCTCCAGCAGGTCCCGTTGCTGCATGTCGAGCATCGTCGAACGGAAGGTCGAGGTGGTGACGTTGATGCGTTTTTCCTGCTTCGCCAGCCACGCCTGGACTTGCGCCGCGCTGGCGTCCTGGCAGGTAAAGGTGACGATGCCTGACTTGACCGCCCCCCGATCCTGCGACGTAACACCCGGCACGTCAGCCAGACGATTGCGCAGGTGTGCCGACAATCGTTGAATGCGCTGCCACATCGGTTCGATGCCTTGCGCCAGTGCGTAACGGGCCGCCGCGCCCATGCCCAGTTTCGCCGCGACGTTGCATTCCCAGTTTTCGAAGCGCCGGGCATCGCCGCGAATCCTGAAGGTGTCCGGGGTCAGTAATGCAGCCGCATGCAGGTCGAGAAACGCCGGTTCGAGGCTTTCGCACAAAGTCTTTTCGACATAGAGAAACCCCATGCCCCGAGGGCCGCGAAGGTATTTTCGGCTGGTGGCCGCCAGCATATGACAGCCGATTTTTTGCACATCGATCGGCATCTGTCCGACGCCCTGACAGGCATCCAGCAGAAACAGAACCCCGGCCGCGCGGGCGAGGGCGCCGATCTGCTCGATGGGCTGCACCGGGCCGCCGTTGGTGGCAATCACCGGCAGCGACACCAGGGCAACCCGGTCATCCTCAAGCATGTCCCGCAGCGCCGGCAATGACACCTGGCCCTGTTCATCATTGGGAATGACCCTGATCTCGATCCCGCGCTGCTGCTTGAGTTGCAGGTAAGGAATGTAGTTGCCGGCGTATTCGGTGGTCGACGTCAGCACCACATCGCCGGGCCGCAGCGGCAATGAGTAGAAGGCCATATCCCAGGCGCGGGTCGCGTTTTCGATCACCGCGATCTCTTCGGGCCGCGCGTTGATCAGTTGGCCGAGGGCGTCGTAAACGTCCTCCACTTCCTGAGCCTGTTGGCCGGCGGCTTCATAACCGCCGATCCGCGCCTCAAGTTGCAGGTGACGGGTCATCACGTCGATCACCGGATCGGGCATCAGCGCCGCACCGGCATTGTTGAAGTGGATCAGTTGCTCGACACCCGGGGTGTCGGCGCGCAGTTGTTCAATGTTCAAAGCAGACTCCTTGATCAGTCGCCCGGCGGGATCTGGCTCGGTTGCATGACCATCGGCCGGTAGCGCAACGCAACGATGGGAATCAGCGCGAGGATGTAGGCGAGGCATACGAACAGGTAGGTGTACTGCAAACCATAGACCTGGCTGAGCAGACCACCGGCCGAGATCCCGGCGATGGACGCGAACTGTGCGATGCTTTGGGCGATGCCCAGCACATAGCCCTGGCGCGAGCTGTCGGCGGTTTTGGAGATCAGCGCCATCAACACCGGCGTCGTAGCGCCGAGCAATACGCCCCAGATGAAGTAGGCCCCGACGAATACGATCGGGTTGCGGGTGACGCCGGCGAGTGCCGTGAGTGCGATGCAGCCGATCACGACATAAGTGATGCGTTGCAAGGTGTCCTGCTGGGAACGGTGCTCGAAGTAACGCGACCACGCGGTTGCCGACAGAATGAAACCCAATGCCAGCAAGCCATAACACAGGCCGACCACCGAGTTGCTGACCTCGAACACTGAGCTGACATACAGCGAGAACGATGTCTGCGGCAGCATCCGTGCCAGCAGCAAAATGCCCATGACGCCGAGCAGCGACAGCAGCGGCGTGCCTTGCCAGACACTGGCGGTGTGGCTGGCCGGGGCGGTGTTGTCGGCGACCGGTGCTTTCTTCACCGGCGGTACGTCCGGCAACGTGACGGCCGCGACCACGGTGCAGATGGCACACAGCACCGCCGCGATCATGTTGATCCAGAAGAACGTCGCGTAATCGAGGATCAGCCCGCCAACCACTGCACCGAGTAACGAGCCGACGTTGGTGGAAATCTGCAGGATCGCGAACAGTCGCGCCCGCCGCGAAGGCGCCTCAATACTCACGCCATAAGCCTGGGCCGGGGCGATGTAGCCGGCGAAGGCGCCTTGCAGGAAGCGCAGGATCAGGATCACCCAGATGTCACTGCACAGGGCCAGCCCAAGCTGGGTCAATGACAGGCCGGCGAGGGCGCGGATCATCATCAACTTGTGGCCGTAGCGGTCACCGATACGGCCCCAGAATGCACTGGTCAGAATAATGCCCAGCATCGGCCCGACGTACACGGCGATGCTGGCGAAACTGAATAGCGAGTCAGACGAAGTCAGCCCGCGCAGGTGGACAGGCCAGAACGGCCCGCTCATTTCCATCGCGCCCATCGAAATGAGCTGGATCGCGAACAGAAGATAAATCAGGACTCTTACGCGCGAACCCGCGATGGCACCTGCTTGGGTCATGAGTCAGCCTCGGTTATTGAACGACATTGAGCGGGTTGGTCAGCGTGTGCTGAATCCGGTAGTTGGAGTACTGCATCATGTGCATGCGCAGCAACGAACGGGTCGGCCACGGATCATTGAGGAAGGCCTTGCGTTCGACTTCCCACAGATCCGGCGCGACACGCTCGCGCACCGCCGCGAACGCCTGCTCGGTTTCTTCACGCAGAATGTCCCACATCCGGTTGTTGTCCAGCGCGTACTCCTTGGTCAGCCACAGGGCCATTTCATGCAGGTGCGTGAGGAACGCCGCGTCGAGCACGAACATGCGCACCGGCTCGATATCGCCCTCGAACACCGTCGGCAGAATGCCTGGCTGCACGTGCGGTTGCAGGGTGTAGCCGCGCCCCTCCAGCAATGGAGCGTAGGTCCTGCCGTCGCCGAAATCGCGGATCAGCAGACTACGTGCTTTGCCATCCGGGGAAAACAGCACCATCGTGTTCTGCTGATGCGCCTCAAGCCCGATCCCGTACATCAGGTAGATCGCCACCACCGGATGGGTGACCACTTTGGCGTACTGACGGAACCAGTCTTCCACCTGCGCAGCATTGGCTCGAACGCCGTCGCGCTCGATCAGCTCGGTGAACAACGGTCGGCCACTGCCCGGCAAGCGAGTGAACAGTGACGCCACGGTGATCGGCAAACACTCGTCGCTGCGCTCGAACGCTTGCTGGCTGGCGCGGAACACCACCGACAGATGCCGGCCGGGGTGGTCGTCCTGAGTGATCGCGTTCTTGTAGCGCACGCCGATTTCTTCCGGGAAGATTTCCAGGCGCTGCCCGAAACCGTTTTCGACCTCGAGGATCTTCGTGATGACGGTGCTGATGCGCGGCCCCATATGAATCGACTTGGCTTGCAGGCTGCGCAGCTCGCTGGTCATCCACACGGCAATCGGTAACTTGATCAGCGGCGCGCTCTCCTTGAGCACCGGCATCATCGTGCGGTACGACATGGTCGGCAGGGTCTGGATGTCCGGGCCGTCGGTGATCAGGATGCCTTCAGCGATTTCCGCCGCGAAGTTTTTCAGGACGTAGGCCTGCAAATGCCACGCGTGAATCGGCAGCGGCAACCACTGGGATTCGTCGAGACCCTTGTCGTTCAGCGACGCCTTCCATTGCTCCCATTGAGTCGGGAAGTTGCCAGCAAACCAGCTGCGGTAATCGGTGACGTGGGGCATGCTTTCGCTTTTCGCCATGTCGGCCCGCAGCGCGGCAATGCGCAGTGGCACCTGGGCGTTGAATTCCGGCGACAGTTGCTCGACTTCCTCATCGCTGAGGCCCGGGCGGGCTTTCCAGGTCGGATAGTAGGGGTGACCTTCCAACGAGCCCCACTGGTCGAGAAGGATCGCAGCGTCCTTGGTGCTGGCGTGCTTGCGCAGATAGTCGGTCAGGCTGTCGAGGCCCTGTTCCCGGGCGGCGTTGGCCAGTCGTGCGTTCCATTGCTGGCGATGCTGACGGGCGTGGGCGTCGTTCATCAGGCTGTTTTCCATGTCCGACTTGAGCCCGGCGATGCCTTCATCGGTCGGCTCGAAATCGAAGCTGTCGCGCAGTACATCCAGCAGGTCCTGATGGGTGTAGATCACCTGGCGTACGCCTTCATCGGTCATCAGAATCACGTCGCCGTCATTGACCACGGTGTCCGCCGGGCCCTTGGCGATGTTGGAAAAGAACACCTGGGAACGGCCGTCTTTCAGCGCGTACGAGGCCTCGTTGCCGGCCTCGGAGAAGCGCAGCCCCGAGCGATCCAGAATGTTTTCGGCAAACAGGCAACGGATCATCCGTCGCATGGCATTTTTGCGGGAGTAGGCGATGAGTGTCTTGAAGTCATCCATATCAGCTATCTGCTCGTCGAGAAATTAATGAAAAGTTGAACCCGCTCATGCTGTGCGCGGCCATTGGCGGGGGAAGTAGTCGAGCGCCGAGTCGCGCAGGCCCTGCATATAGGAAACGCTCCATTGCAGGACTTCTTCTATGTAGGGAACTTTCAATTCGAAGCGCCGCGCCATTTCCACCAGCAGCACCAAGCCGTAGGCCACGTCTTCGTTGAAGGCGCGGCTTTCGCGCTCGATCACATAGCCGGCGCGGTTGTCGTCGGCCGGAATCATCGGGGCGAGGATGTCGTTGTAGGCCTGGTTGGTGCGCAGGATCGACAGCATGCTGCTCTGATCGCGGATCTGCTCGCCGTAGGCCTCGACGATTTCCTGCTTGAGGGATTTGACTGACGACAGGTCGATGCCCATGCGCTGGCTGATCACGCTGCACAGCTCCTGGCTTTCCTGATCCATGCGCTCCAGAAAATAGGCGCCCAGTTCGGGGCACTCGGTCCACCAGCACATGCGTTGCGGGAAGATCTTGCGGTGCCACTGGCCGTAAGGGCCGATCAAGCCGTAGATCACCGAGCTGTGCATGATCGGGTTGCCCGGTGTCAGGGTGATTTCCAGATAGTGGTCGAGCATCGTCACGCAGGGGCCGTACAGCGTGGTGAGGATTTGTTCCAGGTGTTGCCGTGATTGCGCTGATTCCCGGTCGTGCAACGCGACATACAACTGGCTCTTGCCGCCGCCCATCTTGACCGACACACCCGGCTTAAGATCGAACGCGGTGTGCGGCACATCCTTCATGCCCCAGATCACCACGTTCGAGCGCTCGCCCAGCGAAGCTTCGGCCAGCCAGTCGAAGCCGCAGAAACCCGGGATCGCGCCGACGTACACCGGTTTGCTCGAACTCAAATGCGGCGCGATGGCTTGCAGGGTTTGCGGTCGTGCATGGGCTGGTACGGTGATGATCACGATGTCGGCGTCGGCAACCACGACGCTGGCATCGGTGCTGACCTGATCCGGTCGTGCGCTCAGCGTCGAGCTGTCCGGCATCAGCGCTTGCATTGGCGAGTTGGCGAGGTGACGGTCGATCACCTCTTGATTGTTGGTGAGCATCGAAACCTGAACATTGGGCAGCTGTTTAAACAGAATGGCATTCAGATGCCCGGTCCGGCCTGCGCCGCAGATGGCGACTTTCAGCGGTTTCATACAGAGACTTTCCTGTGTGGGAGACGCGTCAGGCGACGCTCAATTGCAGGGGAGTGGCGTCGGATTCCAGCCAGCGGGTCTTGCCCAGCCAGCGATCCAGTTGCGGTGCGACGCCCGGGTCCAGCAGGTCGCGTTCTTCCAGCCATTTGTCATCGAACACGGTGTGCAGGTACTTCTCGCCGCCGTCGGCAATCGGCACCACAACGTTGCCGGTCAGCGTGCCTTTGTGGATCAGCTCCAGCGCCTTGAAGATCGCTCCGCCGGTCGAACCGCCGACCAGCAGCGCCAGATTGCGTGCGATGTAGCGGGCGGTTTCGAAGGCCTGAGAGTCGGTGACTTGCAAGCCCAGGTCGATGCAGCTGTAGTCGAGCACCAGGCCGACAGTGTCGCCGGCCGGGGTGCCGGTTCCCGACTGGTAATACGGATATCCGGGATGGCCGAAGACGATGGAACCGGCCGGTTCGACGGCGACGGTGACGATGTCCGGGTTGTGCAGTTTCAGGCCGCGGGCGATGCCGGTCATCGAGCCGCCGGTGCCGACGCAACCGACATAGGCGCCGATGTGGCCACCGGCCTGGGCGATGGTTTCACGGACGAAATCGCTGTAGCCGCCGGCGTTGGCCGCGTTGTCGGACTGGTTCATGAACACCGCGCCGGGGATCTGCGAGGCCAGTTCGGCGGCCAGCCGTTGACGTTCGACCACGGCCACTTCGTCTTCCCGGTAAGTGCCGGCGACAAAACGGATCTCGGCGCCCAGGGCCTTCATCACCGCAATCTTGTCCTGCGCCGCATGGTGGTCGACCACCGCAATGAAATGCAGGTCAAACTCGACGGCTGCCATCGCCAGGCCGATGCCGGTATTGCCGGAGGACGATTCCACGACCACGCCACCGGGTTTCAACTTTCCGGACTTGAGCGCCGCCAATACCATGTTGCGCGCCATACGGTCTTTAATACTGCCGCCGGGATTGTTCTTCTCTATCTTGAGCAAGAGTCGGGCGTTGGTATCCGGAACATCGATGCCCAACATTGGTGTATTGCCAATAAGATCCGAAACTTTATTCAGTATCATCTGGACGTCTTCCCTTAATAGTCAGGTGTGAATGCGTAGTTACCTTCCGTACAACAAGTCGCCGTCAGTCGCCGTGGCAACGGGTGGCGATGAAATTCGTTTTCCAGCAAGTCCATCTGATAACCGGCGGTGTTGGCGTAGATCAATAAATCGCCGGTTTGTGGTGTTGTTTCGAAGTGGATCAGTCGATGAGTGATCACATCATCGTCCAGGCAACTATGACCGGCGATATAGGCTTGCATCGGAACTTGTCTTGATTCCTTTGAGGTGATCAGGATTGGATCGACAAGGTATTCAGACGCGAACCAGGTTTCGCACGCGCTGAAACTGCTGCCTTCGGCAAAGATCACAACTTTGTTATCGGCCAGTTGTTTGGTACGGGTCACGCGAAAGACAGTAATGGCTGCTTGATCCACCAGACTTCGACCGGGCTCAAGTGCCAGTTTTATATTCTGGCTCTTCAAGTAACCGGCAATGGTTTTTCCCGGGGAATGCTCCGACTCAAGGAATAAGTCCAGCCACTGACAAGCCGTCAGACTGCTGCCATAGGGATAGAAAGAGTTGGGCTCTCGACGATTCTGATAATGACCAGGGTTGTTGTCGTTCTGCAAAAAGCTGTCGTACTCCTGCGGGTCGACATAGCGCATCGGCAGGCCACCACCGATGTCGATCATGACCGGGTCGAGCCCCATCTCCCTGGCTGCATCGATGAACCCGGTCACTTCGCGGAAAGCCTGCACCCGGGTTTCGTAGCCGTAACCGCCGAGGTGGAAATGGAAACCTTCGAAGCGCAACGACTCACTAGATTCAGTCAACCATTGCAGGCACTGAAACACGTCATCGGCGCCCATGCCGAAACGGCTAGTCGGGCAACTTGTCGGCCTGTAACGCAGCAGGACTCGGGCTTTGGCCGATGGTGGAGATTTGTTGAGCAGTGCTTTGAGCTGGCTGAACTCTTCCCGTGAATCCACACAAATCAGCGAACCGCCTTGTACCAGTGCTTGATGAAACGCGGTCGTTTTGGCCGGCCCGGTTGCGCACAAATGTTCCGCTTTGGTCCCGGCGCGCAGCGCGGCTTGCAGCTCAAACAGGCTCGATACGTCAGTGCCGATGCCCGAAGACGCAGCCGCAACCAGTAGGCATTGGGACTTGTTGGCTTTGGCACCGTAAAAAATCGCGTAGTCAACGTCGTGCTTTTTCAGCACCGATTGCAGCGCCTGGGCGTTGGCCTCAAAGGCATGTGGCCACACCAGATTCAGCGGCGATCCATGTTGTTTAACAAGCTCAACAAGTTTCCCCGGTGAATGTTGAAGAAAGTTTTCGATAACAGGGTCAAGTAACGGTTTCAGCACTTTTGTGTACTGAGCTACAGTTGTTTCTTTAATGGGCGGCGCAATTAATTCAGGCATAGAAAACCTCTGGCGTAAATAATCGCCATATGTATGTTGCGTGTTTTTGCTGCTCGTCAGATACGAATTTTTAAAGAGGTGGAGGCGGATGACAGATCCGCTCTGGAATTAAACAAGGGGCATGTTCTTTCATAAAATTTTCACAAATCTGTTTCATGAGTACCCCACTCCTTAAGGCTCAGGCAGGCAAGGAGAAGGCCAATAAAATGTGGCCTTGTCGCTTTTGAAGTGCCATTACCTGACATGTAAGTGACATCATTGCGCCGAACTTTCCGTGAACAAAATCGCAGGTCTTGATTTGAGTCTCGACCCTGTCAGCGGCTCGAACAATATTGCGAACAGGAACGATTATCAAGTAAGGTTTTCAAATATTTTTGAATGAACACACACAACAGGGGAGTGCGAAGCCGTTTGTTCGCCTGCTCAAGTAAGCGCTCGTGTATTGATTAAAAAATCCCTTAACACCTTGTTATTCAAGGTGTTGACGGTTGATTCAATACGCCTGGAATCAACCCGGTTTTTCCCCTGTAACAGGTGTTCGAATTTTTTTGAAAACCCACGACTGAAGCACGCTCAGGAGAGTCCCGATGACTGTTCGTCACAGCACCAACGCCACGCTTCCCATCAGCTACCTGTTCGTTCCCGGCAACCGTCCGGAGCGTTTCTCCAAAGCGGTCGAAGCCGGGCCGGACGCGATCATTCTCGACCTCGAAGACGCCGTTCATCCGAACAGCAAAGCCGTGGCCCGGGCATCGATCTGGGCCTGGCAGCAGAGCACGCCCGAAACCGCCTGCCAGCGTTACATCCGGCTGAACAGCGTCGGCAGCTCGCTGTTTCGCCAGGACATGACGTGGCTGGGCGACATGCGCTACCCCGAGCGCTGCGCGGGGATTTTCCTGCCCAAGGCCGAATGCCCGGAGAGCCTGTCGCGTGTGGTCGAGCGCCTGCTGGCATGGAACCCCGAGTTGCAAATCGTCGCCATCATCGAGACCGCCAAGGGCCTGCATCAGGTCGAGGCGATTGCTGCGATTCCCGGGTTGGCGCGGCTGGCATTCGGCTCGCTGGATTTCTCCCTGGACATCGATTGCAGCCAGATTCCCGAGGCGTTTCTGTTCGCCCGCAATCGCATCGTGCTGGCTTCGCGGGTGGCCGGTTTGCCGGCGCCGATCGATGGGGTGACCCCGGCCATCAGCGACATGGCGGTGGTCGAGCGCGACTCGCGTTACGCAAGGTCGCTTGGGTTCGGCGCCAAGCTGTGTATCCATCCTTCGCAAATCGCCACGGTGCAGAAAGCCTTCCTGCCCAATGCCCGCCAACTGGCGTGGGCGGACCGGGTCCTGAACGCGGTGGCGGGGGGCAGTCATGCGGTGCAAGTCGACGGCGAAATGGTCGATCTGCCGCTCATCGAGCAGGCCCAGCGTTTGCGGGACATGGCCAGCCAGTACGCGCTGGTCGCCAACGCGGATGCCTGCTGAAACGGGGGACGAATCATGGGACATGGTTACCAGATTGCCCTGCGGCCACTGTGCGACGTGCGGCAATCCGAGCAGGTCGATCCGCTTAACGTGCAGCGCCTGCGCGAGGCGATCATCCAGGCCGGGCACTGGCTCGAACCGATCATCGTCGAGCGCTCCCGAGGCATCGTGATGGACGGCAATCACCGGTTCAACGCAGCGCGGGCACTGGGGTTGAAACGGGTGCCGTGCATCCAGCTCGACTACGCCGACCCACGTGTTCGTGTGCGGCACTGGCAAACCGGGCAGGCGTTCGAGGTGGCGCAGATTTTCACCACCATCGAGCGCGGCGAGCTGTTCCCGTACAAGACCACCCGGCACGCGTTCGACCCCGCGCTGCCGGTGGTCTCCATCCCGTTGCAATGCCTGTATGACTGACCCGCGTCGGAGGGTGGGTTTCGCAAACTCATCCTCCGGCGTTTTCCCCTCCGGGCGATCCGCTCAAAAAAATATCCGATCCTGCTGATACTTTTTCGATTGTCGACTGGCAAATAGGAGTCATTACCATTTTCAGCCACTCGAGAAGGACCCAATCGTCATGTCTGTTGCAAGCCGACCCTGCAGTGAACGCGCACTCACACTGGCCATTCGCACCGCGATGCTGAGTTCCATTCTGGCCGCAGGAAGCGCCACTGCCTGGGCAGCAGACCCCAAGCAACCCGAGCAACAGGACGCCGTCGCCACCGAAGGGCTGACGCTGGACACCACCAACGTCAACGCCCGTTACAACGGCGCGACCGCATTGCCGGAAGTCCTCGCCGGAGGCCAGGTCGCCCGTGGTGCGCGGCTCGGGATGATGGGCAACAAGGACGTGATGGACACGCCGTTCAGTGTGACCAGCTACACCGCCAAGACCCTCGCGGATCTGCAAACGGTAACCGTGGCCGATGCGCTGGAACGCGACCCTTCGGTACGCTCCACCGGGCAGACCGGCGGGATCGTCGATTCGTTTTTCATCCGTGGATTTGCGATAGGCGAGGGCAACCTCGGCGAACTGGCCTACGACGGTGTGTACGGCGTCGCGCCCAACTATCGGGTGTTCACCGAATACGCCGAGCGCGTCGAAGTGCTCAAAGGACCGGGCGCACTGATGTACGGGATTTCACCCAACAGCGGCGTCGGCGGTGTGATCAACATCGTGCCCAAGCGCCCGCTGGCCGAAGACCTGACCCGCTTCACCGGCAGTTACGCTTCGGACTCGCAAGTGGGCGGGCATCTGGACATCAGTCGGCGTTTCGGTGACGAAAACCAGTTTGGCGTGCGTTTCAACGGCAGCCTTCAGGGCGGCGACACTGCGGTGGATGATCAGCAAAGGGATCTCAACATCGGCGCCATCGCCCTCGACTACCAGGGCGAGCGCTTGCGCCTGAACCTGGATTTCATCAGCCAGAAAGAGAGCTTCGATGCGGCCTCGCGCCCGTTCACCATCGCGCCGGGCGTCGAGGTTCCATCGGCGCCGAATGGCCGCACCAACCTGCCGCAGGACTGGGGCTGGTCGGACACCAAGGAGCAGTCGGCCTTGCTCGGCGGCGAGTATGACCTCAACGATAACCTGACGGTGTTCGCCCACGCCGGTGGCGGTCGCTCTGACGTCAAACGCATGTCCGACCAGGTGCCGCGAATCCTCAACGAAGCCGGTGATACCAGCAACATTCCCGGCTACTACAAATTCAACGTCGACCGTTCAACGGCGGACGTGGGGATGCGAGCGCTGTTCGCCACAGGCCCGGTCACCCACACCACCACGGTCATGGCGACCCGTTACCAGGACGAATTGTCCCGAGGCATCAACAACGGCACGGAAATCCGCTCGAACATCTACCACCCGGTGGACGTGCCCAAGCAGTACATCAACTCGCCGAAAGTGCTGCGCATTTCCGAATCGGAACTGTCCGGCATCGCGTTGACCGACACCCTGGGCTTTCTCGATGACCGGATTCAGTTGACCCTCGGCGTGCGCCGTCAGGACATCGAGTCGCGTAACTACAACGCCTCGGGTTCGGTGAGCTCGCGTTACGACGACAACGCGACGACGCCGCTGGCGGGCGTGGTGGTCAAACCGTGGGACGACGTTTCGCTGTACTACAACTACGTCGAAGGCCTGAGCAAAGGTGACATCGCTCCGGGCACGGCGGCGAACTCCGGCGAAACCTTCGCACCCTACAAGTCCAAGCAGCACGAAATCGGCGTGAAGTACGAACACGGTACGTTCATGACGACTCTGGCGCTGTTCCAGATCGAGAAGCCGAGCGGCGAAATCGGCGCAGGCAACGTGTTCTCGGTGCAAGCCGAACAACGCAACCGTGGCGTCGAACTGAGCATGTTCGGTGAAGTCGCGCCGGGCACCCGCCTGATGGGCGGCGTGACCGTGCTCGATGGCGAACTGACGGATTCGGCCACCGCCGCCAACCGTGGCAACAAACCGGTCGGCGTGCCGGATGTCCAGGCCAACCTCTGGGCCGAGTGGGATACACCGTGGGTCGAAGGTTTCACCCTGACCGGCGGCGCGATCTACACCGACAGCCAATACGTCAATCAGGCCAATACTCAGGAGCTGCCTTCCTGGACTCGCATCGACGCCGGCGCTCGCTACGCCACCAAGATCGAAGGTCGGCCGACGACGTTCCGCGCCACGGTGCAGAACGTGTTTGATCGTGAGTACTGGTCGGGTGTGGCGTCCTACGGCGCGTTCTCCCCGGGCTATCCACGCACGTTGCAGTTGTCGGCGACCGTCGACTTCTGATCGGGGGGCGCACTTGATGGCAGGACAGTCGAGTGCGCCTTCTTCTATATAGCTACGCACAGCGGTTGATCACAGAGCCTTCAAGGAAAAGGAGTATTCGAATGTTAACCAGCCCGGCATCGACTTCCTCTGGTACGCCATTGCCGATCCCGAAAGGCCAGCGGGCCTTCGATTTCGAGCGCAGCACCAATGAGCATATCCGTGAGCTGCTGCATTATTACGGGCTGCGCACCAGCCTGATCCGGATCAAGGTGATCGATGCCTTGCTGGTTGCCGCACGGGAAGGGCGCGCCGTTGGCGGGCGCGGGGTGCATGGGTATCTGCAGGCGTTTGTCAGCGGCATCCAGTTCATCAGCGTCAGGGAAGTGCTCAAGCGTTTGTGCGAGGAGGGCGTCATCGTGTTTCAGCCCGACAAAAGCTACCGTTTCACCGGCGAGGCCTACGCGATGCTGGAGCAGCATGCCGATCGCTGACTGATCGCGTTTGCCGTTCTGACCAAAACCACCTGTTCGCAGGTGGTTTTTCCGTTGGGGCCGTCAATCCTGATTCGCTGAAAGCGTTCGATCACCGCACGGCCAAACCTTCGTCCAATTGCCCGATCCGGCACGCCGGCGTACTGTGACCGGTGATGGCGTAAACCGTGACCATCACCATAACGACAAGATCGAGTGCCTTGCCCATGGACAGCCGCCTGCTGAGCGACCGCAGCAGCGTGTTTCGCCACGCTGACCCGTATGCCGTCTCCGACTATGTGAACCAGCACGTCGGCCAGCATTTCATCGGCCTGTCCAAAACCTCCCACCCGCAAGCCAGCCTCAACCACCGCAAACTCGCCGACCTCGATCTGTGCCGCATCAGCTACGGCGGCAGCGTTCGCGTCACTTCACTTGCACTGGAAACGGTCTATCACCTGCAAGTCCTGCTGCAAGGCAACTGCCTGTGGCGCGGGCACAAGCGCGAGCATCATCTGGTGCCGGGCGAATTGCTGTTGATCAACCCGGACGATCCGGTCGACCTGACCTATTCCGACGATTGCGAGAAATTCATCCTCAAGGTGCCGGTCAGCGTGCTGGAGTCGGTGTGCGACGAGCAGCGCTGGCTGCATCCTGCCGGCGGCATCCGGTTTCTGCGCAATCATTACCGGCTCGACGAGCTGGAAGGGTTTACCAATCTGCTGGGCATGATCTGCCAGGAAGCCGAAGCCAGCGATCCGTTGCTGCGGGTGCAGGAGCATTACGCGCAGATCGTCGGCAGCAAACTGATTTCGCTGATGAACACCAACGTCAGCCGTGAATGCCTGAGTTCGCCGAGCGTCAGCTTCGAGCGGATCCTCGACTATATAGAGCGCAACCTGAAGCTGGACTTGCCCGCCGAACACCTGGCGGCCCAGGCGAACATGAGCCCGCGTTCACTTTACGCGCTGTTCGAACGCCGGCTCGGCGTGACCCCGATGCAGTACATCCGCCAGCGCAAGCTGGAACGCATTCATGCCTGTCTCAACGATCCGAGCTGCCCGGTGCGCAACCTCACCGAACTGGCGCTGGACTACGGCTTCCTGCACCTCGGGCGTTTCTCCGAAAGCTATCGCCAGCAGTTCGGCGAATTGCCGTCCGTGACCTTCAAACGCCGTCACTGAATTCCCGCCCCGAAACAATCTGAAGCACCTGCCGCGCCGTCCTGCACAAAACGGATAGCGCTCTGCAGGATTCGGATATTGCCGCCCGCGTTGCCTCCCTAATCTGACCTGGCCTGAACGATAACAATGGAGGCCCCGGCCATGTCCCTGGGAATCGACTACCTCAATGCCATGCTTGAAGAGGACCCCGAAAAGGGTGCCTACCGCTGCAAGCGGGAGATGTTTACCGATCCGCGGCTGTTCGAACTGGAGATGGCGCACATCTTCGAAGGCAACTGGATCTACCTCGCCCACGAAAGCCAGATCCCCAACGCCAACGATTTTCTGACCCTCACCATGGGTCGCCAGCCCGTGTTCATCGCCCGCAACAAGGCCGGTGAACTCAATGCCTTTCTCAATGCGTGCAGCCATCGCGGCGCCATGCTTTGCCGGCACAAGTCCGGCAACCGTTCCAGCTATACCTGCCCGTTCCACGGCTGGACGTTCAACAACAGTGGAAAACTGCTCAAGGTCAAAGACCCAAGCGAAGCCGGCTATCCCGAGGGCTTCAACTGCGAAGGCTCCCACGACCTGACCAAAGTCGCGCGTTTCGAGTCCTATCGCGGCTTTCTGTTCGGCAGCCTGAATGCCGATGTGAAGTCGCTTGCCGAGCACCTGGGCGAGTCAGCCAAGATCATCGACATGATCGTCGATCAGTCCCCCGAGGGCCTGGAAGTGCTGCGCGGTTCCAGCTCCTACATCTATGAAGGCAACTGGAAACTCACCGCCGAAAATGGCGCCGACGGCTATCACGTCAGCTCCGTGCACTGGAACTACGCCGCCACCCAGAACCAGCGTCAGCAGCGCGACGCCGGCGAAGAAATCAAGACCATGAGCGCCGGCAGCTGGGCGAAGAAGGGCGGCGGTTTCTACTCGTTCGACCACGGCCATCTGCTGCTCTGGACCCGCTGGGCCAACCCCGAGGATCGCCCGGCCTACGAGCGTCGAGATGAACTGGCCCGGGACTTCGGCCAGGCACGCGCCGACTGGATGATCGAGAACTCGCGCAACCTGTGCCTGTACCCCAACGTGTACCTGATGGATCAGTTCAGCTCGCAGATCCGCATCGCCCGGCCGATCTCTGTCGACAAGACCGAGATCACCATCTATTGCATCGCCCCCAAAGGTGAAAGCGCGGAGGCCCGGGCCAAGCGTATCCGCCAGTACGAAGACTTCTTCAATGTCAGCGGCATGGCCACCCCGGATGACCTCGAAGAATTCCGCTCGTGCCAGACCGGCTACGGCGCTGGGCGCGGCTGGAACGATATGTCCCGTGGCGCGACCCATTGGGTCGAAGGCGCGGACGCGGCGGCCGAGGAAATCGACCTCAAACCTTTGTTGTCCGGCATGCGCACCGAGGACGAAGGCCTGTTCGTGCTGCAACACAAGTACTGGCAGGAAACCATGCTCAAGGCTGCTTCCACCGATAAAAACCTGATCCCCGTGGAGGCCGTGTGATGAGCAACCTCTACGACACCGTGCGCGACTTCCTCTACCGCGAAGCGCGCTACCTCGACGACGGCCAGTGGGATCAGTGGCTGGAACTCTACGCCGCCGACGCCAGTTTCTGGATGCCGGCCTGGGACGACCACGACACCCTGACCGAAGACCCGCAAAGCGAAATCTCGCTGATCTGGTACGGCAACCGTGGCGGCCTCGAAGACCGGGTGTTCCGGATCAAGACCGAGCGTTCCAGCGCAACCATCCCCGACACCCGCACCTCGCACAACCTCAGCAACATCGAGATCGTCGAGCAGGGCGAAGGGCAATGCCGGGTGCGCTTCAACTGGCACACCCTGAGCTTTCGCTATCAGGTCACCGACAGTTACTTCGGCACGAGTTTCTACACCCTCGACCTGCGCGGCGACCTGCCGTTGATCAAGGCCAAGAAAGTCGTGCTGAAAAACGATTACGTCCGTCAGGTCATCGACATCTACCACATCTGATCGAGACGGCGGCGAGCCGGGCTCGACGCTGTGAGCGAGGTGCACCATGAGTTTCCAGATCGCACTGAATTTCGAAGACGGGGTCACCCGTTTCATCGAGGCCTCGGGCCACGAAACCGTTGCCGACGCGGCCTACCGCCAGGGCATCAACATCCCGCTGGACTGCCGCGACGGCGCCTGCGGCACCTGCAAGTGTTTCGCCGAGGCCGGGCGTTACGACATGGGCGACAACTTCATCGAAGACGCTTTGAGTGAAGACGAGCTGGCCCAGGGTTACGTCCTGACCTGCCAGATGCGCGCCGAAAGCGATTGTGTGGTGCGGGTGCCCGTCGGCTCGCAAGTGTGCAAGACCGAACAGGCGAGTTATCAGGCGTCGATCAGCGATGTCCGGCAGCTCTCCGAGAGCACCATCGCGCTGTCGCTCAAGGGCGAGTCCCTCAGCAAACTGGCGTTCCTGCCGGGGCAATACGTCAACCTGCAAGTGCCGGGCAGCGAGCAATCCCGCGCCTATTCCTTCAGCTCGTTGCAGAAGAACGGCGAGGTCAGTTTCCTGATCCGCAATGTTCCCGGCGGCTTGATGAGCAGCTTCCTCACCGGGCTGGCCAAGGCCGGCGACAGCCTGAATCTCGCCGGGCCGCTGGGCAGTTTTTACCTGCGCGAGATCAAGCGTCCGCTGCTTTTGTTAGCCGGCGGCACCGGGCTGGCGCCGTTCACCGCGATGCTGGAGAAGATCGCCGAGCAGGGCAGCGAGCTCCCGGTTCACCTGATCTACGGCGTGACCAACGATTTTGATCTGGTGGAACTCGACCGCCTCGACGCCTTCGCCGCGCGCATCCCGAATTTCAGCTTCGGCGCTTGTGTGGCCAATCCGCAGAGTCAGCACCCGCTCAAGGGCTACGTCACCCAGCACATCGAGCCGTGCCACCTCAATGAAGGCGATGTCGACGTGTACCTGTGCGGCCCGCCGCCGATGGTCGAGGCCGTCAGCCAGTACATCCGCGAGCAGGGCATCACGCCGGCGAACTTCTACTACGAGAAATTCGCGGCGGCCTGAGTCTTTTTTTGAATTGCGAGGTTGTCATGAACAACAGATTCGCCAACAAGGTCGCGCTGGTCACCGGCGCGGCGCAGGGCATCGGTCGCCGGGTGTGCGAGCGATTGCTGGAGGAGGGCGCGCAGGTGATCGCCGTCGACCGCTCCGAACTGGTTCACGAACTGCAAGGCGAGGGCGTGCTGTCGCTGACCGCCGACCTTGAGCAATACGCCGATTGCGCCCGGGTGATGAGCGCCGCCGTCGATACGTTCGGGCGCCTGGATGTGCTGGTCAACAACGTCGGCGGCACCATTTGGGCCAAGCCGTTCGAGCACTACGACGTCGAGCAAATCGAGGCCGAAGTGCGCCGTTCGTTGTTTCCGACGCTGTGGTGCTGCCACGCCGCCTTGCCTTACATGCTCAAGCAGGGGCGCGGCGCGATCGTCAATGTGTCGTCGATTGCGACCCGCAGCCTGAACCGCGTTCCCTATGGCGCGGCCAAGGGCGGGATCAATGCACTGACTGCCTGCCTGGCCTTCGAGAACGCCGAGCGCGGGATCCGGGTCAACGCCACCGCGCCCGGCGGCACCGAGGCGCCGCCCCGGCGCATCCCGCGCAACGCCGCCGAACAGTCCGCGCAGGAGCAGGCCTGGTATCAGGAAATCGTCGCGCAAACCCTCGATAGCAGCCTGATGAAACGTTACGGAACCATTGACGAACAGGTCGGCGCGATCCTGTTTCTCGCCTCGGACGACGCCTCCTACATCACCGGCGTGACCCTGCCGGTCGGTGGCGGTGACCTCGGTTGATCACGCTTGAAGGGACACTGAAATGAACCGGATCCTGATTGAAAACCTGTCGGCGATCATCGTCGACCTGCCGACCATCCGCCCGCACAAACTGGCGATGCACACGATGCAGAACCAGACGCTGGTGATCCTGCGTCTGCGCTGCAGCGACGGTATCGAAGGCATCGGCGAAGCCACCACCATCGGCGGCCTGGCCTACGGCTACGAAAGCCCGGAAAGCATCAAGGCCAACATCGACGCGCACCTGGCGCCGGCGCTGATCGGCATGGACGCGGACAACATCAACGCCGCGATGCAGAAACTGGACAAGATCGCCAAGGGCAACACCTTCGCCAAGTCCGGCATCGAGAGCGCATTGCTCGATGCCCAGGGCAAACGCCTCGGTATGCCGGTGAGCGAACTGCTCGGTGGCCGGGTCCGCGACAGCCTCGAAGTGGCCTGGACCCTGGCCAGCGGCGACACCGCCCGCGATATCGCCGAGGCCGAGCAAATGCTGGAGGCGCGGCGGCACCGGATCTTCAAATTGAAGATCGGCGCCAACCCGCTGGAACAGGATCTGAAACACGTGGTGGCGATCAAGAAAGCCTTGGGCGAGCGCGCCAGTGTGCGGGTCGACGTCAACCAGTACTGGGACGAATCCCAGGCGATTCGCGGCTGTCAGGTGCTCGGCGACAACGGCATCGACCTGATCGAGCAGCCGATCTCGCGGGTCAACCGCTCCGGGCAGATTCGCCTGAACCAGCGCAGCCCGGCGCCGATCATGGCCGACGAATCCATTGAAAGTGTCGAGGACGCGTTCAGCCTCGCCGCCGACGGCGCCGCCAGCGTCTTCGCCCTGAAAATCGCCAAGAACGGCGGCCCGCGCGCCGTGTTGCGCACCGCGCAAATCGCCGAAGCCGCCGGCATCGCCCTGTACGGCGGCACCATGCTCGAAGGCTCCGTCGGCACCCTCGCCTCGGCCCATGCGTTTCTCACGCTCAGGCAACTGACCTGGGACACCGAGCTGTTCGGCCCGCTGTTGCTGACCGAAGACATCGTCACCGAGCGCCCGCAATACCGCGACTTTCACCTGCACATTCCACGCACCCCGGGCCTGGGCCTGACGCTGGATGAAGAGCGTCTGGCGCGTTTTCGCCGGCACTGATTCCCCAAGGAGAACGCCATGCTGTTCCACGTAAAAATGACCGTGAAATTGCCCGCCGACATGGACCCGGCCGTGGCCACAAGGCTCAAGGCCGACGAGAAGGAACTCGCCCAGCGCCTGCAACGCGAAGGCCAGTGGCGCCACCTCTGGCGCATCGCCGGGCACTACGCCAATTACAGCGTGTTCGACGTGCCCAGCGTCGAAGCGCTGCACGACACCCTGATGCTGTTGCCGCTGTTTCCCTACATGGACATCGAGATCGACGGCCTCTGCCGCCACCCCTCGTCGATCCACACCGACGACCGCTGAGCCCGGACTCGACCCCACAACAAGATGAGGTGAACACCATGACCGTGAAGATTGCCCACACTGCCGAACTGCAGAAGTTCTTCGAAGAAGCCGCCGGTTTTGCCAACGATGGCGGCAGCTCGCGCTTGAAAACCATCGTCCTGCGAGTGTTGCAGGACACCGCCCGGATCATCGAAGACCTTGAGATCAGCGAAGACGAATTCTGGAAAGCCGTCGATTACCTCAACCGCCTGGGCGGCCGCTCGGAAGCCGGGTTGCTGGTGGCCGGTCTCGGCCTCGAACATTTCCTCGACCTGTTGCAGGACGCCAAGGATGCGCAGATCGGCTTGACCGGCGGCACGCCGCGCACCATCGAGGGCCCGTTGTACGTGGCCGGCGCGCCGCTGTACGAAGGTGAATGCCGGATGGACGATGGCAGCGAGGAGGGCGTCGCCACCGTGATGTTCCTCGAAGGCCAGGTGTTCGATTCGCAGGGTCAACCGCTCGCTGGCGCCACTGTCGACCTGTGGCACGCCAACACCAAGGGCACGTACTCGTTTTTCGACCAGAGCCAGTCCGAATACAACCTGCGCCGGCGGATCATCACCGACGCCGAAGGCCGCTACCGCGCCCGCAGCATCGTGCCCTCCGGTTATGGTTGCGACCCGCAAGGCCCGACCCAGGAATGCCTCGACCTGCTCGGCCGCCACGGCCAGCGCCCGGCTCATATTCACTTCTTCATTTCCGCCCCGGGGCATCGGCACCTGACGACGCAGATCAATCTGTCGGGGGACAAATACCTGTGGGATGACTTTGCGTATGCGACCCGTGAGGGGTTGGTCGGGGAGGTCGAGTTTCTGGAAGATGCAGCGGGACGTCGAGCCGAATTGAAGTTCGACTTCCAGTTGCAGCAGGCGCCGGATGCGGCGGCGCAGCAGCGCAGTCAACGGCCGAGAGCATTGCAGGAAGCCTGATTTCGGAGCTCTGATCGGATTGGCTGAGTTGCGCAAGAAGTTGCGCAGTAGTCCGTCATAAAACCACGGTAAAAATCGCTGGAGGCCTTACCGATAAAGGCCTCCAGCCAAGTGCGCAAGAAGTTGCGCAGCACTGCGCAACTTCTTGCGCACTTTTTCGATGTTTCCTACAGAAAAAATCGAAAAAATCCCACGCGAGCTCCGTAAACCCTTGATGGATAGTGGCCATGTGATAGCTGGCACGACTTTTGATAACTCCTTCGCCACCTGGGCAGGCAATCACGCCGTCCGGTTTTGTCTTTTGAGCAAGGAGCACGCCCCATGGCAACACCAGCGTACATGTCGGTTACCGGCGAAAAACAAGGCCTGATCACTGCCGGCGCCTTCACCGCCGACTCCGTTGGCAACACCTACCAGGAAGGTCACGAAGACCAGGTCATGGTTCAGGCGTTTACCCACGACGTGATCATCCCGCGTGACCCGCAATCCGGTCAGCCAACCGGTCAGCGCGTTCACAAGCCAGTTGTGATCACCAAGGTCTACGACAAGGCTTCGCCACTGCTGCAAGCAGCACTGACTTCCGGCGAGCGCATGAGCGAAATCGTTATCCAGTGGTATCGCACTTCGGCGCAAGGCACCCAAGAGCACTACTACACCACCAAACTGGAAGACGCGATCATCGTCGCCATCAACAACAAGATGCACAACTGCCAGGATCCATCGAACGCCCACTTCACCCACCTGGAAGAAGTGCAGTTCACCTACCGTAAAATCACCTGGACCCACGAAGTATCCGGTACTTCGGGTTCCGATGACTGGCGTGCTCCAGTCGTTTAATCGCGGCTGATGGTTGTACCGCCTCGGCCGGTTTAGCCGGTCGAGGCATCTTTACGACTCAAAGAATTTTTGCCGCCAGATCCTTAGCGATCTGGCGCGTATCGCAGCACTGCGCAAGGGACAAGGGAATGTTCTCACCGGCCAACCAGCCCCATTTCAATCTGACCATCGATGGCGCGGACAGCGATTTTCAGGTGCTGTCGTTCACCGGTCGGGAAGCCCTCAACACTCCCTTCGAATTCGAGCTGGAACTGGTCAGCGAAAAGGCCTCGATCAACCTCGAAAGCCTGCTGCACAAACTGGCGTTTCTTCAGCTGTCGCCGAGCGGCAGCGGGATCCACGGGCTGATCTACAGCATCGCCCAGGGCGAGGCGGGCAAGCGCCTGACCCGCTACAAAATCTCGTTGCGACCGCAGCTTTCGTATCTCGCGCACCGCTTCAACCAGCGCATTTTCCAGCAAATGACCGTGCAGCAGATCATCAGTCAGGTGCTGGAAGAGCACGGCATCCTCGCCAGCGATTACCACTTCCAGCTCAGCGCGATCTATCCCGAGCGCATCTACTGCACGCAGTACGATGAAAGTGACCTGCATTTCGTCCAGCGCCTGTGTGAAGAGGAGGGGATCCACTACCACTTTCAGCACACGGCCAGCGGCCACAAACTGACCTTCGGCGATGACCAGACGGTGTTCCCGAAACTCGCGCCGGTGGCCTATCAGCAGGACTCCGGGCTGGTGGCGGACAAGCCGGTGGTCAAGCGTTTCGGCCTGCGTCTGGCCACCCGCACCAGCCGCACCACGCGGCGCGATTACGACTTCGTCAAACCGAAAATCGAGCTGGAAAGCGACGCCAAAAGCAGCGCCCAGCCAGACCTGGAAGATTACGATTACCCGGGTCGTTTCGTGGATCGCGAGCGTGGCAAGCACCTGGCCAATCGCAACCTCGAACGCCATCGCAGCGACTATCGCCTGGCCGAGGGCAACAGCGATCAGCCGATTCTGGTCACCGGGCATTTTCTGGCCCTGACCGACCACGCCAACCCGACGTGGAACGACCTGTGGCTGCTCACCGAAATCTTCCACGAAGGCAAGCAGCCGCAAGTGCTGGAAGAGTCGGTGACCAGCGACACCACCGACGACAAGGATGACTTCCATCAGGGCTATCGCAACCGCTTCAACGCGATCCCGTGGGACGTGCCGTACCGTCCGCCACTGGACCACCCGAAACCCAAGGTTCTCGGTTCGCAAAGCGCCGTAGTCACCGGTCCCGAAGGCGAAGAAATCTTCTGCGACCAATACGGGCGGGTGAAGGTGCAGTTCTTCTGGGACCGCGAAGGCCAGCACGACGACAAGACCACCTGCTGGATGCGCGTTGCCTCCAGCTGGGCCGCTGAAACCTTCGGTTCGATCAATATTCCGCGGATCGGTATGGAAGTGTTGATCACCTTCCTCGAAGGCGATCCCGACCAGCCCTTGATCACCGGTTGCCTGTACCACGGCGCCAACCTGCCGCCGTACAAGCTGCCGGACTTCAAGACCCTGGCCACGGTCAAGAGCAAGGAATACAAGGGCAGCCGCGCCAACGAACTGCGCATCGACGACACCACCAGCGAGATCAGCATCGCGCTGCGCAGCGATCACGGCGCGAGCGCGATCAACCTTGGTTACCTGACCCATCCACGTCCTTCAGGTGGGCAGCCACGCGGCGAAGGTTTTGAGTTAAGAACCGACCGTCACGGCGCCGTGCGTGCCGGTGCCGGTCTGCTGATCACCACCGAACCGCGACCGAACGAATCCAAGCACCACAAGGACCTGCCGGAAACCGCCGAGCGCCTGGCCACCGCCAGCGATCAACAGGACGGGTTCGCCACGCAGGCCAAAGAGCTTCAGGCTCAAGAGGCCGGCGATCAGGACGACGTGGCCAAAGCGCTGCACGCCCAGCACCAAGGCGTACTCGGCAGCGGTCCGGCGAACCTCACCGCCAACGAATTCCCCGAGTTCACCGAGCCGCATCTGGTACTGGCGAGCCCGGCCGGTATCGCCCTGACCACGCCGCGCTCCAGCCATATCGCCACTGGCGAACACCTGGCGCTGAGCAGCACGGGGCACACCAGTTTCTCCATCGGCAAACGTCTGCTGGCCAGCGCCAGTCGCGGCATGCGCCTGTTCGTGCAGAGCATGGGCTGGCGGCTGGTGGCGGCGTCCGGCGACATCGACGTCAAGGCGCTCAAGGACAGCATCAACCTGCTGGCCAAACTCAACATCACCGCCAACGCTGACCGCATCACCATCACCGCCAAGACCGAACTGGTGATCCAGGGCGGCGGCAGCGCGACGACCTACAACGCCGGCGGCATCACCCACGCCACCAGCGGCCCGTACACCGCCCACGCAGCGAACTTCGCCTACACCGGGGCGAAATCCCTGGCCGGTGTGTTCCCGGAACCGCCGAAACCGGGCAAGGGCAATCTGGAGCTGTTCAACCAGTACGCCGGGCGACAGGGCATCAAGGACGGCGATTACGAAGTCATCGACGCCTTGGGCAAAAGCATCAAGGGCAAGCTCGACGCCAAGGGTTTCGCCAGCGTTGCCGGCGCCGCACCGGGGCCAGCGCGGGTGCTGTTCGGCAAGGATCCGGCGGACACCTGGAGCGATGGCAGCTACATCGGCAAGCCGGAATGGCCGTTGAGTCCGCCGGGCGCGGAAGACATCCCGAGCCAGGTGCAGGCGATGGTCGCGCAGGCGTTGCCGAGCAAAAACTGGGACATGTTGGAGAAGGGCAAGGAATTGGCACAGACAGGGATGGGCGCCGTGCAGACCGCGCAAGGCGCGATGCAAACGGCGCAGCAGGTGAAAGGCGTGATGCAGGGCGGAGCGGCCGGACTGCCGAAGCTGGCGAGTGCGGCGTTGCCGAGTGCGTCGGGGATTCTCGGGGCGGCAAGCAAGGCGGGCAAGTTGCCGAGTCTGCCGGCGCCGACGCTTCCAAAAACTTCCTTGAAAACCCCGGGCCTGCCGGCGGGTGAGATGCTGTCATGACAACGGAAACGATTTCAGTCAAAGGAGTGACAACATGAAAGACGCCATTCGTTTGGGCGACTCCACCACTCACGGTGGCAAGGTCCTCGAAGCGTTCTCCCGGACTGACCTCAACGGCAAGCCAATTGCCGGGGTCGGTCACAAGGTCAGTTGCCCTCTGTGCAAGGGGATTTTCCCGATTGCCGAGGGCAGTAGCACCTACACCGTCGATGGTGTGCCCATCGCGCTCGACGGTATGAAAACTGCCTGTGGTGCCGCGCTGATTGCCAGCGGCCCGAAAGGGGCGGTTATCAGTTGAATCACTGAATTTCGATAAGGAGCCAGATCTCTGATCTGTGGCGTTGTATCGCCCGGTCGCCAGAGGTCTACGCCTTCAATACCCCCCCCGATAAGAATCGGACCTGTTGGATGCTGTCATGACGACTGAAACTGCTGCGGTAAAACGAGAGTCCCAGGTCGCGGTTGTGCCGCTCAATCAGATTCAAGTAGCAGATGTCGGACGCGATGCTGCCAAGTTTGATGCATGGCTGCAGGAGGTCAGTGGCGGTTACGTCACCCTCGAGCGAATCAAATATGTCGCCGGAGCCCTGCCGGTAGTTGGCAACATCATGGCGTTGGTCGATGTCTTGAATGACATTGCCGTTTTATCTCGAAGTGAAAAGCGCGATCCGCTGGACTGGGTCAGCCTAGGCATCGACCTTATCGGTGTAATACCTGTCCCTGCGAATATGGCTGCCGCACGCATGAGCCTTCGACCGACGCTTTACCTGGTTCGGCAGGAAATGAAGGTGGCTGGCAAGGCGCTTTTGGGCGACGCGTTGATCAACGTGATTGCCGGTCACTTGAACGCAACGATTGTTGGCGAGATTGATAACTTCGTTAAGACCGCGCAATCCGCCTTGCCTGATCTGCTGGATAAAGCCGGGCAAAAGGGTGAAGAGTTCCTCAAGCAGATTGCCACGGGATTGAACGCTGTTGTCGATGCTGAACTTGATGCCGGTGCTGACCTCAAGCGAGCAGGGAAAAAAATGGACGGTGTGGGGGGGCAACTCCTGCACGATCCCGGCAAGGCCATCAGCAATATTTTTGACGCAGCCTTCGATGTCTACAAGGCCGCGGGAAAGGGCGTAGTCAATAGCGCTGCAAAGCATCTGTTGCCTCGGGAAGCCAAGAAGCTCGTTCACGATCAAACCAAGATACTGGTTGCCATGGGGCCGGAGTTAAAGGCTCAGCTGAAAAAGCTCAGTAATCCGAACATGCCGTTTTCCATTGGCGCGCTGCTGATCGTACTGACAAAGGCTGTCGAGGCCTGGAACTTGCGTAACAGGCGTGGTGTCGCTGGTCACGTGAAAGTCGGCGGAACGAGCCAGGCCAAACACAGGGCAGGTGAGGGCAGAACCGAAGTCAGGAAAACGGAAGTCCCGGCGAAGAAGAAACCCAATGCCGAAAAAAACGGTACCTGCCCGGGTACCTGCGACAGCATCAGCTTTGCAGTGGGCTCCGAAAGTATTGCTCACACGGATTTCAATTTGACCGGCCCGTTCCCGATCGAGTGGACGCGTATCTACAGCTCGGATCTGGATGCCTATGACCAAGGCGATCTGGGTGCACGATGGATCACTTCGTTCACCACACGATTCGACCTCGTTGACGGTGCCTTGCAGTTCCATGATGCGGATGGCCGCAGCCATGACTATCCGTTGCCCAAAGTTGACCTGTTCCATTACGACGCGATCGAAAACCTCACGGTTGTCCGCGTCAGTGACGACAAGCTGTTGCTCTGCCGTGGTTTCGAACGCAAGGAAACCTATGTTCGTCGTGGCCAGCAGTTTGTGCTGGTCGGTGTGGAGTTGCGAAGTGGCACTGGCATCATGCTGCATTACGAACACCGCTACGGTGATAGAACAGTTCTATCCGATCTGATTACGTATGAGGGTGATCCGAGCAAAGTGCATCTGCACCTCGGCACGATGATAGATGGACAAGGGCGTTTGACCGGACTCTGGGAAATCCGTGACGGTGAGCCTCTGCGTCAGCTTTGCTCCTATGTTTATGATTCCACGGGGGATCTGGTCCAGGCACAGGATGAAAACGGTGCTGCATGGCGTTATCAATACCAGCATCACCTGATCACCCGTTACACCGACCGCACCGGTCGCGGCATGAACCTGCAATGGCTGGGTCATGGTGCAGACGCCAAGGCAGTTCGTGAGTGGGCGGATGACGGTAGTTTCGATACCCGCCTGGAATGGGATGAAAACATTCGACTGGTGTACGTCACGGATGCGCTCGGTCATGAGACCTGGCATTACTTTGACAGTCTTGGTTACACCTATCGTATTCGGCACGCGGATGATCGCTCTGACTGGTTCTTCCGCGACAGCGCAAAAAACGTGGTCCGCCATGTCCGTGCCGATGGGCGCTCGGATCGCTATAGCTATGATGAGCGAAGCAATCTTCTCGAACACATTCGCACCGATGACACGGTGGTGCACTTCGCCTACGACGATCTCGACCAACTGATCAAGATCAGCGATGCCGAGGGCGGGCAATGGACAAGGGCCTATGACGACGGTGGCAACCTTGTCGAGAGCGTCGATCCACTGGGCAACAAGACCGAATACGCTTACAACCCGGCCGGGATGCCAACCTCTGTCAAAGATGCCAACGGCAATGAAAAGAAACTGGCTTACAACGCTTCCGGGCAATTGGTGGAGTACGTCGATTGTTCTGGCAAGACCAGTGCCTGGAAGTACAACGAACGAGGCCAGATGATTTGCTTCACAGACGCTGTCGGCCACAGTACCGAATACCGATACAGTGCCGGGCAGTTGACCTTGATCATGCACCCGGACAAGACCGAAGAACGCTTCGAGCGTGATGCCGAGGGGCGATTGCTGGCTCATGTCGATGGTCTGGATCGCTGTACAACGTGGAAGTACAGTGCGGCGGGGTTGATCGCTGAGCGGGTGGATGCGCTGGAGCATGCTGTTCGTTATCGCTGGGATAAACTCGGTCGACTGATTGCGCTGGAGAACGAGAACGAACGTCGTGCTCACTTCAACTACGATCCGGTCGGTCGTTTGTTAGAAGAAACCGCTTTTGACGGGCGTTCAACCCGTTATTCGTACGAGCCCGAAACCGGGCGGCTCGCGAAAATCTACAACGGTGAACATTGCGTCGAGGTGCGTTTTGACTCAATGAATCGTTTGATCGAACGCAGAGCAATTCTGGGTGATCAGCAGCAAAGCGAAACCTTCGATTACGACGGCAACAGCAAACTGATCATGGCTTGCAACGCCGATAGCCGCTTGCAGTGGTTCCATGATCCGGCGGGTAACATCCTGCGTGAGCATCAACACTATCTGGGCCTCGAGAGCCCGATGGTCGCCATATGGCAGCATGAGTACGATGCACTCAATCAACGCGTTGCAACACTGCGCCCCGATGGTCATCGAGTCAGTTGGCTGACCTACGGCAGCGGCCACCTGCTGGGATTGCGTCTGGATGACCATGAACTGGCCGGATTCGAGCGTGACGATTTGCACCGTGAAGTCGCTCGCCATCAGGGAAACCATCTGCTGCATACGCAGAAATGGGACCCGGCCGGGCGCCTACAAGCGCAAGTTCTGGAGCGCAGTGCCGATAAGTCCGTGCTGCTCAAGCGCGACTACCAATACGATGCCGCTGGCCAACTTACGGACATCAATGACAGTCGTCGGGGCCCGCTTTCCTATCGTTATGATCCTGTCGGTCGTTTGATCAGTGCCGCTACGCGTCTAGGAGTCGAAACCTTTGCGTTCGATCCTGCCGGGAATCTCCTGGATGAACGAGCCTTTGAAATCCGCCGGCCTCTGGACCAAGAGCCGGCGCGAAGCAAGCTGCTGGATAACGTGTTGCGTGAGTACGTGGGAACGAATTATGAGTACGACGAACGCGGCAATCAGATCAAACGCTGGAGTAACGACAGCGTCTGCGAAATGCGATGGGACCTGTTCGATCGCCTGGTGCATTTCGAAGATGATCGTCTGTCGATGGATTATGCGTACGACCCGTTAGGTCGCCGCTTGTACAAAAACTCTCGGGCGCACTACAAGCATCGTCCAGAGGCAGGTTCTCTGTGGAACCGTAATGAACATGCCCGCAAACAGCGTGAGCATGACTGTGGCTTCACGATGTTCGGTTGGGATGGTGACAATCTCGCGTGGGAGAGCAGTCCCCCGCAACTGGATGGCGATACTGGTCGCACGGTTCATTACATTTACGAACCGGGCACCTACAATCCCGTGGCACAGGCGCTGAGTCAGCAGCCTGTTCGTCTGGTGCCTCAACCTGAATACGGTGACGTTTACGCTGCGGACGAAGATCCATTGTGGAATCATGCTCCGGTTCCGCACCCGTTTGATGCGATTGCCTGGTATCAGTGCGATCACCTCGGTACACCCCAGGAAATGACCGATCAGCAAGGCAATGTGGCTTGGAGCGCGCATTACAAAGTATGGGGGCGGGCGGTTGAACAGCGTTCATCATCAGCGCTGCTGCAAGGGTTGAAAAACCCTATTCGCTTCCAGGGTCAGTATCACGACCATGAGACCGGACTGCATTACAACCGTCACCGGTACTACGATCCAGACGTCGGTCGCTTCGTTTCTCGTGATCCGATCGGGTACGCAGGTGGTATCAACTTCTATCAATATGCAATCAGTCCGACCCAGTGGGTCGATCCGAACGGTCTTTGCAGCACTGCACTCAATCGGGCACTGGGCGGAAAAACCCATGACAAGATGCAGGCCCATCACCTGATTCCCGAGGAAGTATGGGGACGGCAGGCCAGCTTCTTCTCGGATATCGGGATGGGTGGAGAACGCGATAAAAAGGAAAACGGATTATTGATGCCCGACAGTGCCGATCAGGCCAAGAAAACCAAACGTGTTTTTTACCATTGTGGGTCGCATGGTAAGGTCTATACGCCAATGGTTGAAAATATGGTTGAAAAAGTTCGTGATGATTACGATTCTGGCGATATTGATAAGGCACAGGCCCGCGCTCAGATTTCAGCAATCCAATCGAGACTAAGAGCGAGTTTGTCTGTCCCTGGAACAAAACAACGTCGAGTTCGATGAAGCAGGAGTTGTGCCGAATGAATTATTACGTGCTTTCTCAAAAGGAAGATGTTGGTTGCCCTATAGGGATTCTTTTTGCCGATCTCTTTGATAAGTACTATCCCAACACGAAGGGGGTTGAATTCGGCTTTTTTCCATGGTATGCGGAAAAGGGTAAGCCCGGGCCACGTACACCTTTTCCAGAAGGAATGGTTTTAATTTCCAAAGATAAGCACTATGACTTCGATATTCGTAGTGTTTCGAAGTTTTTTTATGTGGTGAGTGATGAGTTTTTAGCTATATGTAATAAGGTTAATGTGAATATAGTTGATAGCGTCAGAATTGAAGTGGTTTCCGAGGCAGGGGAGCGTATTTCTTCAAAAAATTACAATGCTGTACTGTTCGATGAAATGGATGTTCGGAAGAACTGTGATCCAGCTTCTACGTTCGTCGAGGAAAATGGTAGACCCGTCAGGTTCAAGAAATTAATTCTCCCCGATGAATGGGATCTAGATATTTTCAAGTACAGGAGACTCGTTTCAGGTAGCGATAGTCTGATTTGCTCTCAGTCGTTCAAGGATTTGGCGATCGATTTAAAGGGCGTTGAGTTCACTCCATTGGAAACAGTTGTCTGGTCTGGGATTCGAAGGGTTTAAAGGATGCAGGTCGGAGTTGCCAATTGAATAGCGCTATTCGCCTCTGATAGATATTGATTGTGGTCTATATAAATCTGTCCCCTTTAATATTTGGCGCATCAAAACCTTGAGCGGATCTATTATGAGCGATATTTTTCACAAGATTATTTTTGAGTTGACACCGGATGAAGATGATTATCCGCCAGTCTCTGCTGAGTCGATTTGGGGAATCTATAAGGGGAACGATCTTTACCAAATCGATAACACACCGTACTACGCCTATGGTGTTAGTAAGGGTGATTGTGTACAGGCAAAATCGAATGAGAATGAACTGATAGCGACGAAGGTTGTAAAGCAAGGTGGGCACTCGACAGTCAGAGTGTTTGCAAGCGATGTCGGGAAAAAATCAAGCATTATCAAGACGCTTGAACAACTGGGCGCTTCGTGCTCATCTAATGAAGAAATGTCATTGTTTACAGTGGATATTCCTGACGGATGTGATTTTTCAGCGCTCGACGAGTATCTTTCTTCTATTGCGGATGGAGAAAATATTGCCTATGAGGATGCTTGCCTTCAGCACCGTGAAATCGAACCCTCTCGTATGACTGAATGTTTGTTGTTAGCGTCCATTCCATTTGCGACGCACTGATTTCAAGGCTGGTTTTTGTGGTCGTGTTGAGTTGGTACTGTTTTAGTTGATTGAGAAAAAGAGAAATTTGTTTTTTCATCATTTCTGTACTGTATAAAACTGAGAATCATCTGGCCGGCCTCCTCGTATATGTAACCTCGATAAAGTGATACCTACACACCTTAAGGCTCTGAGATGGAAAAGCTCTTTTTTAGATTGGTGATAACGGACGACTATCCGCCGGTCTCTAGCGAAAGCGTTTGGGCAGAGCGACTAGCTTCCGGGGCGTTCATTGTGAGGAACATCCCGTTCTATTCGAAGGAGTCTTGCCTTGATGACGAGGTGCTGGTCAAACTTGGTGTCGACGGTGAGCATTATTTTGAACGGGTTACCACGAGCAGTGGTAACAGCACCATTAGGATCATTTTATTTGATGCGGGAAAACCACACATGTCGGCTGTCTTGGCGTCACTGGTCAACATTGGATGCACGTGGGAAGGAATGAGCGAACACTTCTTTTCTGTGAATATTCCGGCTGACGTTTCCCTTGATGAAGTGATAGAAAAGTTGGTTGTGTGTGAGGAAAAGGGGTGGCTCGATTACGAATATGGCTTACTCCGTCAGTAAATTTTCAACTGCTCGAACAACGGAATGAGAGACAGCGTTTAGGGGCTGCGATTGAGTAACAGTACAAGCCATGAATGACCAAGCGTTCAAAGTGTGTCGAGACAAACTGGTTACATTCGATCGCTACGAGAACCCGGAAGATGCTCGTGAGTTCTCGGCGCTCGTGAGCAGTGTCCGCGACGAGCTGTATAACCAAGCGGGTTGAGTAAAAAAAGAAAAGTCTGCTTGCTGATCCGCCAGTCAATCACAGCAGCCCAATTTCAGGTCAATGGAGTGACGTAATGAAAGACGCAATCCGCCTCGGCGACTCCACCACCCACGGTGGCAAAGTCCTCGAAGCCTTCTCCCGCACCGACCTCAATGGCAAGCCTACAGCCGGAGTCGGTCACAAGGTCAGTTGCCCATTGTGCAAGGGGATTTTCCCGATTGCCGAGGGCAGCAGCACCTATACCGTCGATGGGGTGCCCATCGCGCTCGACGGTATGAAAACTGCCTGTGGTGCCGCGCTGATTGCCAGCGGCCCGAAAGGGGCGGTTGTCAGTTGAATCACTGAATTTCGATAAGGAATCAGATCTCCGGTCAGCGATTCATCCAAGACTGAGAGCCAGTCTTTCCGTACCTGGCACAACACAGCGCAGACTTAGATAAGCAGGGAGAAGGGGTTATGGAATACTTTGTGCTTTCTCAAAAAGAAGAGTCCGGTTGCCCGGTCGGATTCTTGCAGGCGGATCTATACGATAAATTCTATTCAGATACCAAGGGCGTCGAGCATGGTTTTTTTTCGTGGTACGCGGAGAAAATTCATTACAAAACGCACACGCCTTATCCAGAAGGCATGGTGCTTATTTCCAAAGACAAGTTCTATGACTTTGATATACGTAGCATTGCCCGCTTTTATATAGTCAGTGACGAATTCATGTCTGTTTGCAGCGAGATGGATGTTGCTGTTACTGATTCGGTGCCAATCAAGGTGGTTTCCAAAGCTGGAGAAAGTATTTCATCCAGGAACTACAATGCTGTTCTATTTGAGGAGCTGGATGCGCGCTCGCAAACTGACCCGGCATCGACTTTTATAGAGGAGGATGGGTTGATCTTCAGATTCAAAAAGCTTGTGTTGCCAGCAGGCTTTAATCGGAATTTGTTCAAGTTCAAGGGGCTGATTTCTGGTAGTAATACGCTTATCTGTTCCAGTGAGTTCAAGAAGCTCGCGGAAGGGATCAAAGGGGTAAATTTCACTCCTCTGAAGGATGTGATCTGGTCGGGCGTGAAACCTATTTGACTACGAGCACAGAGTTTATGAATTTTTATGTGCTTTCACAGAAAGAGGAGCAGGGCTGTCCTGCCGGGATCTTACGTGCTGATCTTTTCGACAGATATTATTCTTGCACAAGAGATGTTGAATTTGGTTTTTTTCCCTGGTACGCGGAAAGGGGGAAGCCCGGGCCGCGTACACCCTTTCCGGAAGGCATGGTTTTAATCTCCAAAGATGAAAACTATGAATTCGATATTCGCAGCGTTTCGAAATTTTTTTATGTGGTGAGTGACGAATTTTTAGCCGCCTGCAATAGCTTCAACGTGGATGTGGTTGATAGCGTCAGGATTGACGTGGTTTCGGAGGGCGGAAAATGCATTTCCTCAAAGCGTTACAAAAATGCGGTGTTGTTCGACGAGTTGGATGTACGGACAAACTGCGATCCAGCCTCTACGTTTGTAGAGGAAAAGGGCAGGCCGATCAGATTCAAAAAATTAGTGCTCGCTGATGATTGGAAATTCGATCTTTTCAAGTATAGGAGACAGGTATCAGGAAGTGATAGCCTGATCTGTTCTCAGGCGTTCAGGGATGCGGCAATCGATTTCAAGGGTATTGATTTCACTCTTTTGGAAACGGTTGTCTGGTCTGGGATTAGACGAATATGAAAGATGTAAAACCGGATTTTCGCCTGGTCGATAAAACCAGTCCTGTTCATATTCACGTATTTGCAGGTAATAGCTCTGATGGCCCGGTATACGAGGAGCTCCCGGCTCGTCATTTAGGCACGACAGCCTATGAACTGCTGTCCTCGCCCGGGCTGGCGCTGAATATGGCCCGCGGAGACGTCATCTCAATCGAAAACAAAAACACCCATGCGGTAGTGCTTGAACGAGGTGGTAACTTTTGCATCCACATCTACGCCGATAACATTCATGCTGCGGATATCGCTGAGCTGGAAGGCGATGTCCGGTGTGAACTGGGTGGAACGCTGGACGGTGTGTTCGAGGGCAATCTTTCGCTAGCTGTTCCAGCGAGCAACGGGATGAACAAGATCAGCGAGGTTTTTGACCGATTTCGCGATAGAACCGGGATTCAATGGTATTACGCCAACATCTATCAGAACCTGGATGACGATGATGACGAGACACTGTTGAACTGGTGGCTCGAAGGCTGACGACCCTGCGCCACGGGCGCAAAATTCATCATCGATACCCAAGGGTACGAAGACGTGTGGATGGCTGAGTAACCAGGTCAAAGGAGAGACAACATGAAAGACGCAATCCGCCTCGGCGACTCCACCACCCACGGTGGCAAGGTCCTCGAAGCCTTCTCCCAAACCAACCTCAACGGCAAGCCGATTGCCGGGGTCGGTCACAAGGTCAGTTGCCCATTGTGCAAAGGGGTATTCCCGATTGCCGAGGGCAGCAGCACCTACACCGTCGATGGCACACCCATTGCACTGGACGGTATGAAAACAGCCTGTGGGGCGGCGCTGATTGCCAGCGGGCCCAAAGGGGCCGTTGTCAGCTAAATCGATATTTGTAATTGCCGTCTCCATGACGCGGCCTTTTCGGCGCGTTATTTGAACAAGACATGCTTCACCCAAAACATGCTTCACCTCAAAAAGAGCTCAAAACGCTCCAACATTTAAAGGAATAAATATGAAGACCGCTTCTTTGATTCTCGCCATGGCAGCCGCGTTTGGCACCAGCACGCTTGCCTACGCCGAAGGGCAAGACGCCGCCACTTTGAAAGGGATATACGACAACGGTCGCAACATGTCAGGCCTGATCAAAAGCTGCGTCGACAAGGGATTCCTGAAAGCGGACAGCACCGAGAACGCCAACAAGATGGCCGCATTCGTGGGCAACATGCCTGGCGATTTCGACAAGCGTGACGGCGACAAGAGCGAACAGTCTGGCCGTAAAGGCGAAGTGTTCACGGATGGGGAATACAAGAGCCTGGAAAGCAATCTGCCGCCGAACCTCACCCTCAAACAATGGTGCGAACAGGCGGATCAGGGTATGCGCGAAGGGTTGCAACGCGTCGGTCTGTAACCGTCAGCTGACTCAGGACCGACGCGATTGCCGCGATCGGTCCTGATGTCAGTGGAGCCTCTTCGAAAGACAGACCTAAGCTAATGCAAAAAAGATATTTGTTCGGTGTTTTTAATATCGTTTAGTTTTGTTTCATAGACGAATCAAAAGCATCAAACCGATAGACCTCCCGATTGCCATGACGGCACACGCTGAATCGATCACGGACTCTTCAGGTTTGATTCACACGGGAGTGAATCATGCCGCACACCTCAGACATCACCGTATTACCCATCCTCGACCTGTCCCTGCTCGACGGTACGCCGTCGCAACGCCAGGCCTTTCTCGATGACTTGCGTCACGCCGCCCGCGATGTGGGTTTTTTCTACCTGACCGGCCATGGCATCGACGCCAACCTGCTCGAACAAGTGCAGGATCACGCACGCCAGTTCTTCGCCCTGCCTGACAGCGAGAAAACCGCCGTCGGCATGATCAATTCGCCGCACTTTCGCGGGTACAACCGCGCCGCTTCCGAGATCACTCGCGGTCAGCCCGATCAACGTGAGCAATTCGATCTGGGCGCCGAGCGCGACGTCTTGCCATTGAACGCCGACAGTCCGTTGTGGGCGCGGCTGCAAGGGCCGAATCAATGGCCCGAAGCGTTGCCGCAACTCAAGCCGCTGCTGCTCGACTGGCAGCAGGCGATGACCCAAATGTCGCTGCGCCTGCTGCGCGCTTTCGCCCAGTCACTGTCGCTGCCGGAAGACGCTTTTGACCGGTTGTACGGCGACAAACCCAACGAACACATCAAGCTGATGCGCTATCCGGGGCAAGCCTCGACGGCGAGCAATCAGGGCGTCGGCGCGCACAAGGATTCGGGTTTTCTCAGCTTCCTGCTGCAAGACCAGCAGGCCGGCCTGCAAGTGGAAATTGAAGAGGGACGCTGGATCGATGCGCTGCCTCGGGACAACACCTTGGTGGTGAATATCGGCGAGTTGCTGGAGCTGGCCACCAACGGTTACCTGCGTGCCACGGTGCATCGGGTGGTCTCGCCACCGGTGGGCAGCGAGCGCTTGTCCATCGCGTTTTTCCTCGGCGCGCAACTGGATGCAGTGGTGCCGCTTTATCCCTTGCCGACGGCGTTGCTGCGTGAGGCGCGCGGCCCGGCCAGTGATCCGCTCAATCCGCTGTTTCGCGATGTCGGCTGGAATTACCTGAAGGGCCGACTGCGCTCCCATCCCGATGTCGCGCAGCGCTTCTACGCCGATGCGTCGAATACCCAGACACCGCTTCGCAAGACCGCCAACGCCTGATCCATCACTCGCAGAAGGACTCTTTCCATGTTGAAAAAAGCAGGCTTGACCCTGGCCGTCCTCGGCGCGCTGGTGACTTCGTTCAGTGCCCAGGCGCTCGAACCATTGCGCGTTGCAGCGGACCCGGTGCCACACGCGCAGATCCTGACGTACATCCAAAAGCTCGATCCACAGCTCAATCTCAAGGTGATCGAAATCCCGCAGGGCGTGAACTCCAACGAACTTTTGGTGCACGGCGATGTGGACGCCAACTACTTCCAGCATCTGCCGTACCTGCAATCCCAGGAAAAGGCCCTCGGTGAAAAACTCGCGGTGGCCGCCACGGTGCACATCGAACCGCTGGGCATCTATTCCCATCGCCACAAAACCTTCGCCCAGGTGCCGGACAAAGGCACGGTCGCGGTGCCGAACAACGTCACCAACCTGAGCCGCGCGCTGTACCTGTTGCAGGACAACGGCCTGATCAAGCTCAAGCCCGGCTTCAATGATCCGGCGGCCGATCAGGCGACGCCCAAGGACATCGCCGAAAACCCTAAACACCTGAAGATCCTCGAAATCGAATCGCCGCAATTGCCCCGTGCGCTGGATGACGTAGACCTGGCAGTGATCAACGGCAACTACGCGCTGGAAGCCGGGCTGGTGCCGGCCAAGGATGCGCTGGGGCTGGAGAAGGCCGAGCACAACCCGTACGCCAACATTCTGGTGACCACGCCGAAACTGGAAAACGATCCGCGCATTCAGCAACTGGCCAAGGACCTGACCTCGCCGCAAGTCGCCAAATACATCGCCGAGAACTTCAAGGGTTCGGTGATCCCGGTGGCGGATGCCAAGCCATGATCGTCGTCGAGCAGTTGAGCAAGACCTATCCGTCAGCGTCGACCCCGGCGCTGGACCAAGTGTCGCTGAGCATTCCCGATGGCGCGATCTACGGAATTCTCGGGCGCAGCGGCGCGGGTAAATCGACGCTGCTGCGTTGCCTCAATCTGCTCGAACGCCCGGATGCCGGACGGATTTTGCTGGACGGCGCAGACCTCACGGCGTTGTCCGATAGCGAACTGCGCCGCCAGCGTCAGCGCATCGGCATGATCTTCCAGGGCTTCAACCTGCTGCATTCGCGCAACGTGTTCGACAACGTCGCGGTGCCGCTGGAAATCGCCAAAGTCGCCAAATCACAGCGCCATGAACGGGTTCGGGTGTTGCTGGATCTGGTGGGCCTGGGCGACAAGGCCGAAGCGTTTCCATCGCAACTGTCTGGCGGTCAGAAGCAGCGAGTGGGCATCGCTCGGGCCTTGGCGGCTCGGCCGGCGTATCTGCTGTCGGACGAAGCCACCAGCGCCCTCGACCCGGAAACCACCGCATCGATTCTGGAACTGTTGCGCGACATCAACCGCCAGCTCGGTTTGACCATCGTGCTGATCACTCACGAACTGGACGTGGTCAAGTCGATCTGCGATCACGCCGCATCCATGGCCAACGGAAAACTGGTGGAGGCGGGGCCGGTGGCCCGATTGCTCGCCGATCCGCAGTCCACCCTCGGCGCTTCACTGCGGCCCAGTTGCGGATTGCCGCTGGGGCACGATGCGCCCGGTTTGAGCTTTCTGCGGCAATACGGCGTACGGGCGGCCCACTCATGAACCGCGTGATCGACTGGAATGAAATCCTGCAACTGGTGCTCAACGCCACCGGCGAAACCCTGTACATGGTGCTGCTCGCCGGGCTGTTCACCTTGCTGATCGGCCTGCCGCTGGGGGTGTTGCTGTTCATCAGCCGCCGTCAGGGTCTGTACCCGTTGCCGAGGCTCAATCAAGCCTTGGGCGCGATCATCAATCTGGGGCGTTCGCTGCCGTTCGTGGTGATGCTGATTGCCCTGATCCCGCTGACCCGGCTGGTGGTCGGCACCACCCTGGGCAGCACCGCTGCCGTGGTTCCGATCACCATCGGCGCCTTTCCGTTTTTTGCGCGGATCGTCGAGAACGCCCTCGACGAAGTCGAAAAGGGCCGGATCGAAGCGATTCTCGCCATGGGCGGTGACATCCGCCACGTGATTTTCAAAGTGCTGTTGCCCGAAGCGCTGCCGGCCTTGCTGGCGGGCATCACCCTGACGCTGGTGATGCTGATCGGTTTTTCTTCCATGGCCGGGGTCATCGGTGGCGGCGGGCTGGGCGATCTGGCGATCCGCTACGGCTATCAACGGTTCAACAATGAAGTGATGGTCGCCACCGTCGTGGTGTTGGTCATCCTCGTCCAGGGCGTGCAAAGCCTGGGCGATCGACTGGTGCGGTCGCTGGCTCATCGACGTTAAGGAATTTTATGGGTGCGCCTGTCGCCGTGGTCTCCGAACCACTGATTCGTGTACGTGAACTGAGCAAGACCTTTGGCTCGAACCGGGCACTGGACCGGGTCAGCCTGGATATTTTTCCCGCCGAAGTGGTGGCGCTGCTCGGCGCCAACGGTGCGGGCAAATCGACGCTGGTGAAGATCCTCGCCGGCAGCCAGACCCACGATGGCGGTGAGATCTGGATCGATGGCCAGCCCCGGCATTTCAGTTCGCCGCTGTCGGCGCGACGCTTCGGCATCGTCGCGGTTCATCAGCAGATCAATGAAGGCATTGCGCCAGGATTGAGCGTCGCGGAAAACCTGCTGCTCGATGAACTGTGCCGCCCCGACGCCGACTTCTGGCTCAACCGCAAACGCCTGCTGGAGCGCGCCGCGAGCATCGCCGCCGGCCTCGGTCTGGTGCTGCCGCTGGAGCAACCGATCGAACACCTCGGCCAGGCCGAACGGCAACTGGTGGTGCTGGCTCGCGCCTTCGCCCTGCAACCGCGACTGCTGATTCTCGACGAGCCCACGGCAGCCCTGTCGGATGCCGAAGCGCAGCGCCTGTTCGGGCTGATCGACACCTTGCGCAGTCGTGGTGTGGCGATTCTGTACATCTCTCATCGGCTGTCCGATCTGCAACGGGTATCCGACCGCGCCGTGGTCTTGCGTGACGGGCAACTGTCCGGTGAGTTCAGTGCCAAGCAACTGCCCGAAGCGTTGGAAGCGATGCTTGGTCAGGCGCTGGAAGCTCACGTCTACGTTCCGCGAGCGGCGGGGCGCGAAGTGCTGAAACTGCGCGACGTGAAAATCCTGCCGCGCACCCAGGCTTTCGATCTGACCCTGCACGAAAACGAAGTGGTGGTGCTGACCGGATTGCTTGGCGCCGGCAAAAGCGAAATCGCCGAAGTGCTGTTCGGGCTGCGCAAACCGTTGTCCGGCTCACTGCAACTGGATGGAGCCAACTGGCAACCGGGCTCGCCCCGGCAGGCGATCCAGAGCGGTGTGTTCTTCGCCGCCGAGGATCGCGCGAGCCAATCGTTGGTGCCGGATTTTTCATTGCGTCGAACCCTGACCTTGCCGTTCCTCGAGCGCTTCACCCGTGGTGGTTTCATCCGCAACCGTGCCGAAGCAGCAGCGGTCGAGGCGCAAGTCGCAGCACTTGGAATCAAGACCGCCGGCATCGATGTGCCGATGAGCGCGTTGTCCGGCGGCAATCAGCAGAAAGTCGTGCTCGGTCGCTGGCTGCTCGGCGAGGGCCGGGTGCTGATCCTCGACGAGCCGTTTCAGGGCGTCGATGTGCGTGCCCGGCGCGAGATCGGCCAGTTGCTGCGCGACAGCGCCGCTGGCCACGCCACTTTGGTGATCTGCTCGGACGTCGATGAGGCGCTGGAGATCGCCGACCGGATTCTGCTGGTGCGCGATCACGCGGTGGTGGCCGAGTACCCGCGTGCCGGGCTGGATCGCGCCACCCTGGTCGCCGCGCTGGCCGGCAGCGATCCGCAAAATTCTATTGTTCACGCCGCGCCAAGGAGTAGAGCGAGTGCCTGATTCGAGTTCCCTGTTGTCATCCGCCCCGGCTCCGTCCGAGCGCTTCGTGCAAGCGCTGATCCGCTACGGCCTGCTGTGGGTGCTGGCGTTGATCGTGGTGTTTTTCAGTGTCGCGGAACCGGCGTTCCTGCGCGTTGGCAATCTGTTCAGCATTCTGCAGTCAGTGTCGATTGTCGCGCTGCTGGCGCTGGGCGTGACGCTGACCATGGCTGTCGGCGGACTGGATCTGTCGATCGGCGCAGTGGCGGCCATGAGCCTGATGATCGCCAGTTACGTGATGGTGGTGCTCGGCTGGGGCGCGGTGCCGGCGGTGCTGATCAGCCTCGCGGGTGGCGCGCTGGTGGGGCTGCTCAACGGCTGGCTGATCGTGAAGATGCGCGTGCCGGACATTCTCGCCACGCTCGGCAGCATGTTCCTGGTGATCGGCGTGCAACTGATTCCCACGGGCGGACGCTCGATTGCGGTGGGCATGACTTTACCCAACGGCGATGAAGCCGAGGGTTCGTTCAGTGCGTTGTTTCTGGCGCTGGGCCGTGGACGACTGTGGGACATCGTGCCGGTTCCGGTGTTGATCACGGCGGTGGTCGCGGTGGCGGTGTGGCTGTTTCTCGAACGCACGCGCATCGGCCGGTTGTTCTATGCGATTGGCGGCAACGAGCAGGCGGCGCGTCTGGCCGGTGCGCCGGTGCAGCGCTTCAAGTTGCTGGCTTACGTGCTCTCGGCGCTGTTGGCATCGCTGGGCGGGTTGTTGTTGGCGGCGCGGTTGGGGCGCGGGGATGTCAGCTCCGGCAACGGGCTGGTGCTCGATGCGCTGGGCGCGGCGCTGATCGGTTTTGCCGTGCTCGGGGCGAAGAAGCCCAACGCGTTTGGCACGCTGGTCGGCGCGCTGCTGGTGGCTTCGTTGCTCAACGGCCTGACCATGCTCAACGCGCCGTATTACGCGCAGGATTTCGTCAAGGGACTGGTGCTGGTGCTGGCCCTGATGTTCACCTTCGGCCTCGCGCATCGGGCGCGCTGAGCCGTTTTATTGATGCTTCAAGGAAAGATCCATGCACGGTTCAATCAAACAGTTCGCACGTCATTGCCTCGCCGGGGCGTTGCTCTCGGCACTGGCCCTCAATGCGCAGGCCAAGGCCTTGCCCGGCGCACCGGCGCCGTTCGATAAAGGTCAGGTACAGATCGCGCTGGTGGGCTATCTGTTTTCCGGGGATTTCCCTGAAGCCTATCTGCGCGGCGTCGAGAAACAGACCGAAGCGCTGGGCGCCAACCTGCGGGTGTTCGACGCTCGGCAACAGGCGGCGAGTCAGGGTGAAATGATCGATCAGGCCGCCGACCTCGGTGTTGACGGCATCATCGTCCAACTGGGTCTGGCGGAAACCCTCAAAGGCCCGATCGACCGGGCGCTCGCCAAAGGCATCAAGGTCGTTGCATTCGACGTCGACCTGAACACGCCGCAAGTGACCCAGGTCGAGCAGGACCACCACGCACTGGCGCGGCTGGCACTCGATCAAGCGGTGAAGGACAACGGCACCCGCTTCGACGCCGGTTACGTCTACATCAGTGGCTTCACGCCGATGGAGCGCCGCGACGAGATCTGGAGCCAGGTCAAGGCGAGCAATCCGGGGATCGTCGAGAAGGCGCGCTTCGGCACGCTCAATCCGCCGATTGCCAACTCGGTGGCGGATCAGGCCAGCGCCGTGCTGCGGGCCAATCCGGGGATCAGCGTGATCTTCGCGCCGTTCGACGAATTCGCCAAGGGCGCGAAAATCGCGGTGGACGAGGCCGGTCTGAGCCGCAAGGTGAAGATCTACAGCGCCGACATTTCCACCGCCGACATCCAGATCATGAAAGAGCCGGACAGCGCCTGGGCCGCCACCGCTGCGGTCAATCCGCAAGTGGCCGGCGCGATCAGCGTGCGCAGTCTGGCGATGCTGATCGCCGGGGAAAATCCGGGGCATAAAGTGCTGGTGCCACCGACCCTGATCACCCGTCAACAACTGTTGGATCTGGACGTGAAAAACGTGCGGGATCTGGGGCAGAAACTGCCGGCCTTCGGTGACACCGCCAATGTCGCGCGGGCATCGTGGATTCCCGTGGCGAACTGAGGAGCCGACATGCACGACAAGGCTGCGCGCCTGCGCAAGAGCCGTTCGCCGAAAGCCGATTTGGCACTGGGCGAACGGCTGCCGCCGGGGCAGGTGCTGACGGAGCGTTTCCCGATCCTGCACGAAGGCGAGGTGCCGGCGTATGACCTGGCGACGTGGTCGCTGCGCCTGTTCGGCACCTTGGCTGATCCGGTCGAGCTGACCTACGCCGATCTGCAAGCGCTGCCGCAACGCTCGTTGCAATGCGACATTCATTGCGTGACACGCTGGTCGAAGTTCGACACCCGCTGGGGCGGCGTGCACCTGCAAGACCTGTTGCAATCCCTGGACATCCGACCCACGTCGACCTTCGTCATGGCCCACGCCGATCACGATTACCAGACCAACCTGCGTCTCGATGACCTGCTGCACCCGGACAGCCTGCTGGCCACCCATTACGACGGTCAGCCGCTGACCGCCCAACATGGCTGGCCGCTGCGGCTGGTGGTGGCGGGGCGATACTTCTGGAAGAGCGCGAAATGGCTGCGCGGGCTCGAGTTCACCGATCAGGAACAACCGGGATTCTGGGAGCGCAACGGCTTTCATTTGCACGCCGATCCGTTCATTGAGCAGCGCTTCAGCGGCGACGCGCTGGACATTGCCGAAGATGCCTGGCGGGAAAAGGACTTCGACTGACGGCATCTAACTTCGCACCGAAAAAACACAGATTAATAACGCTCTCTACAACAACGTGGAGTGCGTTTTGCTGCGTGATTAGTTGTTGGTTAGTTGGGTGTTCATGTTGTTGCGCAAACACAAGTGTTGCTCAGGCAACACTCCGTTCGTCGGGCATAACCTAAGCGTTATTGGTTCTTTTGCGGCAGGCGACCGCTCGTCTAGCATCAGTAATCAGGGGGTTCTACTAACTTTGGGGTTCTTGCGCTCTAACAGCCGATAGTTGTCCAACACACTTGGCTGCCTTTCTGAATATCAAAACTACAGCAGAAATTGCCGTGCACCGATTGCCGACACTTCATGATTCGGCAGCGGCCGGTTATTAACTGCGATTCAAGGAGCTGTCGCATGATTCACCGTTCGCGTTCATTACTCGCCATCGCTGTTGTCAGTGCAATCTGGCAACTTCCTGCACAAGCTGAAGAGACTTCCGCGCGCGTCGACGATGACACACGGCTGGGTACCGTGCTGGTCACCGGCACCCGGGGCACCGCGCGTACGGTGCTGGATTCGCCGGTGCCGGTGGATGTGCTGACCGCCGAGGACCTGAAGACCGCCGGCGCCAGTGGCGGCGAGCTGGGCCAGGCGTTGCAGACGCTGTTGCCGTCGTTCAGTTTTCCGCGCCAGTCCAACTCCGGCGGCGCCGACCACGTGCGCGCCGCGCAGCTGCGTGGCATGAGCCCGGATCAGGTGCTGGTGCTGGTCAACGGCAAGCGCCGGCACACCTCGGCGGTGGTCAATGACTCGTCGAAAATCGGTCGCGGCACGGCGCCGGTGGACTTCAACTCGATCCCGATCAGCGCGATCAAACGCATCGAAGTACTTCGCGACGGCGCCGGCGCGCAGTACGGCTCCGACGCGATTGCCGGGGTGATCAACATCATCCTCGACGACGCCCCCGAAGGCGGCGAAGTCTCCACCAGCTACGGCGCCTATCACACCCACCAGGACGCCATCGGCAAAACCACCACCGACGGCCAGAACAGCGTGACCACCGCCAAGATCGGCACGCGGCTGGGCGAGGAGGGCGGCTTCATTCGCGGCGGCACCGAGTACAAGGATCGCAACCCGACCAACCGCGCCGGCTACGACGGTTTCGCCGACACCCCGGGCCAGCGCAACTACGTGATGGGCGACGGTGTGGCGCGGGACGTCAACGCCTGGTTCAACGGTGAATTGCCGGTGGCCGGCGGCAAGGCCTACAGTTTCGGCACCTACAACGAACGCCACACCACCGGCGCCGAGTTCTATCGCTATCCGTCCGAGCAGCCGCAGTTCTACCCCAACGGCTACCTGCCGCAATCGCTGGGCGACAACACCGACATCTCCGCCACCGCCGGCTACAAAGGCCTGATCGGCGACGACTGGGATTTCGACAGCAGCGTCACCCACGGTCGCAACCGTTTTGAATCGGCGACCCGTCGCACCCTCAACGTCAGCCTCGGCGCGGACTCGCCGACCCGCTTCGACACTGGCGACTACGAGTTGCGCCAGACCACCACCAACCTGGATTTCAGCCGCGAATTGCGCCTCGGCGGCCGCTCGTTCGTGCTGGCGGTGGGCGGTGAATATCGCTACGAAAACTACCTGACATTTGCCGGGGACGAGGCCTCCTACATCGGCTCCGGGGCCGATGGCGCCAACGGCCTGCGCCCGAGTGAAGAGTCGGATCTGGATCGCAACGTGTTCGGCACCTACGCCGAATTGTCCGGTGATCTCACCGACCGCTTCTTCGTCGACGCCGCCACGCGCTGGGAACATTACGATGACGCTGGCAGCAAACTCACCGGAAAGCTCAGCGGTCGCTACAAGCTGACCGATCAATGGGCGTTGCGCGGTGCGGTGTCGAACAACTTCCGCGCGCCGTCGCTGGCCCAGAGTGGCTTCCAGAACACCACCAGCAACTTCGGCGACGGCGGTACGCTCACCGACATCCGCGTGCTGTCGGTCAACGATCCGATTGCCCGTGCCTTGGGCGCGGAAAAACTCGATCCGGAAACCTCGAAGAACTTCAGCCTCGGCCTGACGTTCCAGTTGAACGAACGCTTCGATGCGTCGCTGGACGTGTTCCGCATCGACGTCAAAGACCGCATCACGCTGTCTCAACGAATCGGCAGCGACGCGCTGGAAAGCTACATCAACGACAACTTCGGCGTGGCGGGCGTACACGACGTCAACTTCTTCACCAACGCCGCTGACACCAGCACCGACGGCGCCGAACTGGTGCTCAACTACCATCAGCCGTTCTACGACGGGCAACTGGGCCTGACCACCGCGTACACCTACAACCACACCAAGGTCACCAGCACCAAGGGCACGCCGTCGCAGCTGACCGCCTTAGGGATCGGCAATGACGCGCTGGTCGGCGTCGAGGAACGCAACACCCTGACCGATGCCGCGCCCAAGGATCGCTTCGTGTTTTCCGCCAACTGGACCAGCGAACACTGGGGCCTGCTCGGGCGTCTGACCCGTCAGGGCGAGACCACTCGGGTGTTCGATTTCGGCGATTCGCAGCCTGAGCAAACCTATGGCGCGGTGTGGCAGCTGGACGCCGAGGTGACCTACAAATTCACCCCGAAATTCAGCATCGCCCTGGGCGGCAACAACCTGACCGACAACTACCCGGAACGCTCCGGCTCGGCCATCAACTACGGCGGCAACCTGCCGTATGACGTGCTGTCGCCGATCGGCACCAACGGCGCTTATTACTACGCCACCGCCACTTACGGCTTCTGAGTTTTGCCGCCATGGATGGCGGATCATCAGCGGGAACCTTCATGACTCAAACCAATGGCCCCAAGCGGCACCTGCCGGTGTTCCAGGCATTGCTGATCACGCTGGGCATGGTCATCACCACCGACATCCTCAAAACCGCGCCGACCGTAGCGTTGAACGTCGGGCCGGAACATTTCTATTGGGTCTGGGTGCTCGGCGGACTGGCGTCGATGGCCGGGGCCTTGTGCTTTGCCGAGATGGCCACCGCGTTCCCGCATCCGGGCGGTGACTATCATTTCCTGCGCACCGCTTACGGCGAGCGCATGGGCTTCCTGTTTGCCTGGTCGCGATTTTCGGTGATGCACACCGGGTGGATCGCGTTGTCGGCGTTCATGTTTGCCGACTACTTCAATGCGGTCGTGCCGTTGGGGCATTACGGATCGGGGGTGTTTGCCGGCGCGATCATTGCTGCTTTGGTGCTGCTGAATCTGACGGGCAAGCACATTGGTTTCATTACTCAGACTGTGTTGGTCGGGCTGCTTGCTCTCGGGTTCCTGAGTATTGCCAGCGCCGGGGTCTGGCTGGCGTGGCAAGGGATCGAACCGACGCTGCCCAGTGATCCGGTGATGCCCGAACACACCGGTGCGGCGGGGTTTTCTGCGGCGATGATCTTCGTGTTTCTGGCTTTCGGCGGCTGGAGCGATGCAGCGACATTGTCCGCCGAAGTGCGCGATGGTCGACGCGGTATTTTCATCGCCATGCTCGGTGCGCTGACGGTGCTGATGGCGATCTATCTGGCGTTGAACTGGGCGTTCGTCCAGGGGCTGGGATTCGAAGGTCTGGCAGCGAGCAACGCGCCGGCGGTGGAACTGTTGAACCGCGCCTTCGGTGCCCCGGGCGTATTGCTGATCCTGCTGATGGTCGGCATCGCGGCCATCGCCACCATCAACTCAACCTTGCTGGTCGGCGCCCGCACCACCTACGCCGCCGCCCGCGATGTGCCGCAATTGAGCCACTTTGGCGAATGGGACGAGCGTGACGGTGTACCGCGAAAGGCATTGCTGGCCGAGGGGGCGGTGGCGTTGTTGCTGGTGTTGTTTGGCAGTTTTACCCAGAGCGGTTTCAACACCATGGTTGAGTATCTGACCCCGGTTTACTGGTTGTTTCTGAGTCTGAGCAGCCTGGCGTTGATCATTCTGCGCAGGCGCTTTCCCGAGGTGCCACGGCCGGTGAAGGTGCCGCTTTATCCGCTGTTGCCGCTGCTGTTTTTTGGGCTATGCGTGTACATGCTGTATTCCAGCGTGACGGTGGTAGGGTTGGGGGCGTTTTTGGGGATCGGGGTTTTGATGGTTGGCGCGTTGTTGCTGGCCGGGTTGAGCCGCCTGGTGTCGACACCTCGGCAGGCTCTGCAACGGAGCGTAGATTAGAAGGACACCACCGCCGGCTGCGACAACCGCAACACCGACAAATCCCCCGTAATCCGCTTATACGCCAAACGAATCGCCTCAATGTCACTCTCACGCTTCGGCCCGCTTTCGTGCAGGATCACAATCACCTTGGTCGCCAGCCGCTCGGGCACTTTCGCGTCGTGGTCCTTCCACTGTCCATAGGCATCGAACACGCTGAACCCGTCCGGGAACCGCGTCGTCACTTCTTGATCGAGAAACTCGCGCCAGCGCGCCGGGCTCACCACACCTTCCTTGCCTTCCAGCGGCCCCACCGAGAAGTACAACTCGGTGCGCACCCACTGCGCCTGCGCCGGTCGCGTGGCATCGCCTTGCAGGGTCGAACTGGCGGGATCTTTGGTATGCACGGAAACCGGAGGAGGGCTGGCACACCCGGCGACCGCCAGGAACAGTGCTGCCAATAGAAAACGTTGCGGCATGGAACTTCCTTATTGTTAAGAACTGTCCCGAATTATAGAGGGGACGGTTAATAGCCATAAAAGATTAAAAAGTGGATCGCCGCTGAACTAATGGAATAAGCACGCAGAGTGAAAATAATGCCCGCTGGTTAGAACGATTATTTCTTTAAGTTATTTGCTTGGTGTTGGATCGCATATCCATGACATTTAAAAACCTGCTCCCGCATTTGCCGGATCTGTCATGGCGTCTACTCTGCTGCTGCAACGGTTCAAGTCGCACGGAACGCTGCACTTGAAGCGTTTGAACAGCACTTTTTGCTGCTCGATGGACAGCTTGTTGCGGATTTCCCAATCCTTAGAATCCGCTCCATCAACTTCTCATCCAGTTCTTAATCCTCAGGGAGCTACACCATGATGAACGCCATGCAGATGCAAATGCCGATGAACGCCAACATGCCGATGATGCCGATGACGGGCATGCCGATGATGATGGCGACCATGAGCTGCGACATGATGGACGACGGCATGATGTGCAAGATGATGCCGGCCGCTGGCATGGACATGGCCATGTTCAAGAACAGCGCTGAAATGATGCAGATGATGATGGACTGCGGCATGCCGATGATGATGCATTGCGGCAACATGAGCATGATGTGCATGTCCCCGGCGGCCATGGCCATGCCGATGATGAACATGATGATGCCAATGCCGATGATGGGCATGCCGATGCCATCGATGAAGTGCGTGATGGAATGCACCATGATGGCCGACTGCATGATGTGCAAAATCATGCCGATGCCGGGCATGAACATGGACATGATGAAAAACTGCTGCGCCCTGATGATGAAAATGATGAACGACTGCAGCATGCCGATGATGATGAGCTGCAACGGCATGCCGATGATGTGCTGCACCTGCTAAGTCTTCAAGCATGAAAAAGCCCGACCGGGAGATTCCCGGTCGGGCTTTTTGTTGTCTGTTCGTCAGTCCAGGCGTTCGGGGTAGGTCACCACCAGGTACGCCACCGCTTCACTGTCGGCAGGGTTGCGGTATCGATGGGGCTGGTCGGCGTAAAACAGGATCGAGTCGCCTGTCGACAGCAGATAACGCTCGTCGTTGACGCTGATCTCCAGCACGCCCTGAGCCACCACCAGGTTTTCCTGCACGCCCGGGCCATGGCCCTCGGATTGATCTTCGCCCAGCGGGCTCAGGCGCAGTTCATAGAATTCCGACTGGCGCGCCACATCAAAGGGAAACAGCGCGCGGCTGACAAAGGCACCACTGGCGCTGACCAGTCGCTTGCTCTGATTCGCCGACAACACGGCCACGCCTTCAAACGCGCGATGTTCGAGAAACGCCGCCACCGACACCTTCAAACCTTTGGCGATTTTGCACAGCACCTTGATCGACGGCACGCTGCGCCCGGACTCGATCTGCGCCAGCATCGCCCGGCTCACGCCACACTGGCGGGCGAGTGCATCGAGCGACAGGTGCCGCTTGCCGCGCAGACGTTGCAGGTTCTGCGCGACGCGTTCACAGATCGGGTCTTCTTCGAGGGAGTCGAGGTTGTTCAGGTCCAGCACAGGTTCATCGGCGCTCGCCAGAAAGCGCGAGGGTTCACGCGCGTTCACGCTTGACGCGTCTCGCTGGAACGAGCGGCCTGCACCCACTGGTAAGCCTGATAACCGGCATTGCGCGCATACATTTCCCACATCAGCCGGGCCTGTTGCTGGGCGTGGCGGCGTTTGCGGTAGACGGCGAAGTCGATCAGGTTATCAGTCGGTTTCATGGCGCACTTCACTGTGTTCAATGACGGGATGAGGTGAGAGTACGCCGAGATTTTTATAACGATAAATACTGATTGTTTATTTGTTAATTCAATTGGGTTCTATATGAAATGATTGGCGCGCCGATGGCAACCGGCGCGCCAATTCTTCATTTGCTGGCGTTCAACACAATCCGGTACCGCGCCTTGCCGCTGCGCAGATGGTCGACTGCTTCATTGACCTTGCTCATCGGAAATTCCTCCACCTGCGGCAGGATCTGATGCCGCGCGCAGAACTCGAGCATGGTCGCCGCCGTGGCAGGCGAGCCGACCGGTGAGGCGGACAGGGATTTTTGTTGAGGAATGAGATTGAACACGTGCACCGGAATCGCGTCGGGCACGATGCCGACGAAGTGCAGCCGGCCCTTGCCGCGCAGGGTGGCGAGCATGGCCGTCCAGTCGAGGTTGGCGTTGGCGGTGATCAGCAGGAAGTCGAGTGTGCCGGCAATCGCTTTCAGCGCATCGCTGTCGGTGGAGGCGACGACCTTGTGGGCGCCGAGGCGTTTGGCTTCGTCCTGTTTGCTCAGCGAAGAGGTGAAGGCCGTGACGTCGCAACCCCAGGCATTGAGAAAACGCAGCGCCAGGTGACCGAGGCCGCCGATGCCCACCACGCCGACCCGGTCGGTCGGCTTGATGTCGAATTCCACCAGCGGATTGAAGACCGTGGAGCCGGCGCAGAACAGTGGACCGGCGAGGGCCGGGTCGAGGTTGTCCGGAAGTTTCAGCGCCCACGCCCAGTGGGTGCGCAGCCGATCGGCGAAGCCGCCATGGCTGCCGATGATCGTCGGTTTTGCGGTGGCGCAAAGGTGATGCGAACCGCCGATGCAGGACGAGCAATGCATGCAGCTGCCCTTGTACCAGCCGATCCCCACACGCTGGCCGACTTCCAGGCCGCGTACCTGCGGGCCTGTGCGCACGATGCGGCCGACCACTTCATGGCCGGGAATGAACGGGTATTGGCTGATGCCCCAGTCGTTGTCGATCAGCGACTGGTCGGAGTGACAGACGCCGCAGTACTCCACGGCGACTTCGACCTCTTCATCTCCCAGCGGGCCGGGGTCGTAACTGAAGCGCTCCAGCGGCGCGCCGGCCGAGGTGGCGGCCCAGCCGGTGAATGTCGTGGGTTCGGTGTTATTGCTCATGGGACACCTCCAGGTCTGGCGCTGCGGGCGCAGCCTGAAGAGTCTAGCGTGTCATCAAGCGGGCGCTAGCCAGGTGTTCAGCACGCGCCGGTCGAGTTCTTCCCAGTCCGCCATGCCCAGCACTCGCGTGGTATTGAGGCCGCGCAAATAGCCGCGCAACTGATTGGCCGCGGCCCGCACCGACTCCGAATTGTCCGCTGACTGGCCCAGCACGGTTTCGTATTCGACCAGGTATTCGGCCACCCGGTCGCGGAATTCGGGCAGGACGGCATCGCGGATCAGATCAAAGGTTCGCACGGGTAATCCTCATCTGTTTTCGTTGTGATTGAGTGTGCAGCAGTCTGCACGCCGCGCAACTATTGGTTCAAGTAATAGTGACCATCAAGAAACGCAAGTTCTGCTTTGGCGCCGATGGGCGGAAAATCGCTTCCATCGAACACGCCGCTGAAGGAATTGCGCGATGAAGACTTTGACCCGACTGGCTGTAGTCGCCCTGCTGATGGGCGGGGTGGCCGCCACCGTAGCCCCGGCTTACGCAGACGACGCCAAATCGTGCCATTTTCTGCCCGTCGCCGGCAGCAGCGCCGCGCTGCAGCACTCGCAAACCGTCGGTGTGCTGTACAGCGAAAACACCCTGGACAACCTGCAATACCTCGAGCGTTACCACGATGTGGCGGTGAACGGTGCCAAGGATGCGCTCGATGCGCGGATCCGTGACGCCTTCGTCGACAGCTCCGATCCGGAGCTGGCCATCGACTGGCTGATGAGTTCGCTGCAACAACAGTTTCTCTCGGTGACCGTCTACGACAGCCTCGATGCGCTGGTGCAGGCTCATCCGGACGTGTTGGTGATGCTCGACACCCACAACCGGCTGCTGACCCAACGCAACAGTCAGGTCGAAGCGCGGTTTGCCGCACGCTTCTACGACGCCAACCTGCAATACATCGGCAAGGCCGAAGGCGCGGTGGAGAAGCAACTGCCTTCGGTGTGGGTACACAACAAGGCAGCGCCCGAAATCGCTGCCGGGATTGAACAGCAGCGCGACCTGCAACTGAGTGCCTTGAAGCAGTTCGATGACTCGCTCAAGGCCCTGGTGAGTGCAGGCTGAACAGCCTAATCAAAAACGGCAACGGCAGTGCCCGTGACACTGAACGTTGCCGAAGAACCGAACCTTTTATTTTCAGGATTTTATCCATGCGTGCCTTTTTTATCCCTGCCATGGCTTCTGCCAGTTTGTTGCTGACCGCATGCGCTTCTGCGCCGAACGACCCGACGCTGACCCTGCAGACGCACAAGACGCCCGCCCAGTACGCCGAATGCGTGGTGCCGAAACTGCAGGGCAGTGCGCTGAACCCGACCGTGTCGCAGACCCAGCGCAGCTACCGGATCGTGGTGCCGAGCAAGGTGGCGGCAGACAACGTCCTGGAAGCCTACAAGGCACAGGACGGCGGCAAGGTGTTTTTGTATGAGCGCCACTTGCTGGCTTCGAGTTTCATGCCGTCGAGTTTTGAACGGGCTGCCCAGGAGTGCCTGTAACGCCTGACGATTAACGCTTTTTGACGATGCTCCTTTGGTTGGCCGCAACCAACCAATTCCTTTGCCCCGCACCTTGCGGGGCTTTTTTTGCCCGGCGTTTGGCTCAGTCGGCGCTACGCTGGATAGCGGAAAAGGTTTTCGGGAGAACAAGGATATGAAGAAGGACAGCAGCGGCGCGGCGACTGAGAATCCCTCTGCGCTGATCGACGCGAGAATCAAGGAACTGAACGACTGGCGCGGCCAGAAGCTGGCCGAGATCCGCGCGATCATTCATGAGGCGGATCCGGAAGTCATCGAGGAATGGAAGTGGCGGGGCGTTCCGGTCTGGTCACACAACGGCATCATCTGCACCGGGGAAACTTACAAGGCCGTGGTGAAAATGACCTTCGCCAAAGGCGCGGCGCTGGAGGATCCGTCTGGACTGTTCAATGCCAGCCTTGAAGGCAACACCCGGCGGGCGATTGATGTTCACGAAGACGACAAGATCGATGCCAAGGCTCTGAAAGCGCTGGTGCGTTCGGCGATTACGTTGAATTCAAAGAAATGATTTGCCGTTGAGGCGGAGGTAAAGCGGAGGAGGGTGAAACGAGGAAAAAAATGGCAGGGGCGGCTGGATTCGAACCAACGCATGGCAGGATCAAAACCTGCTGCCTTACCGCTTGGCGACGCCCCTGTAGCTATTGGTTTCAGTCCTGAGAGGACCTCTGCAACAGTGGGCGGCACTTTACCAGCGCTCTTGCGTTCTGTGAACCCCTGAAGCAAATAAATTTCAGGGAAAACAGCTACTTATTTCCCGGACGGCATCGCCGGTCAGGTTTTTCGGGCTTTTCAGCGATCGCCATGAAAACCGACGCGACCACTGTAGCCCGAAAACCTGGCAAAGACCTGCCTCGACGAACCGATCAGTTGCCGTCCGCAACCTTGCGTTCGATTTCGTCGACCTTGCGTTGCAACTCCTCAGCGTCCTGCTCCTTGGTGCGGGTCGACGAGGGCGTGATGACCTCATCCACGCCGCGGGTGTCGTCGTCTGGATCCTCAAGATCGCGTTTCACCACATTGACCGGTTTGCCGGACGTATCGGTGGGTGGAGCTTTGCTGTCGTTGTTCATGGCGCTGACCTCCGTTGGCTTAAACGTTGGATGCAGCGCCACTGAGCGAGTTCGAGATTTTTCGCGGCGAGCGGGCAAACGGCAGCCACCACCGTTTCAGCTCATCGAACCTGGCACTCCCGCCAGCAAACCGGTCAGCGTCTTCATGATCGCCTGCTGCCGGGCCCGGTCGGTCAGGTGCCGGGCCTCGGCGGCGGCGACATCGGCGTGGCAGTGCGGGCAGATCGATTCGTGCGGCTGAATGTATTGCAGGCAGTCGCGGCACAGGGCCAGTTGCGTCGGCAGGCGTCCTTCCTCGGGCGAGGACTGGCCCTGATTGATCCAGGCCAGTTTGATCACTTGCCCGCTGTCGCTGACGCTGCTGACTTTTTCGCCGGTGTCGATGCGTTCGGTGATCAGGTCAAAACGTCCGACGGCAAACGAGCGCTGGGCGGCATCTTCGACTTTGACGATGCGCTCGCGCAAACCCTGTTTCTGTAGTTCCAGGGTTCGGTAATGGCAGTAGGGATTGTTGCCGGGTTTGCCCAGCAGCGAATGCGATGTCCAGGTGCAGCCGCCCCGGCAGACGTCGTTGTAATAACAGCTTCGGCAGTAGCCCCACAGGTCATCGACCGAGCGCAGGCGGCCGAAGTGCATGCCTTCGCTGTAGTGCCAGATATCGTGCAGGCTCATGTTGCGCACGTTGCCGCCGGAGAAACCGACGGTCGCCAGTGACGGGCAACCTTTCACCGTGCCGTCTGCTTCCAGCGCCAGCACGGTCTGGCCGGCCGCGCAGCCGCTCCAGTGCACGCGCTCGTCACCGAAGCCGCGCCACAGATGTTCGTAAGGGCCGTAATAACCGATGTTGTTGCCGACGTTCATCAGCAGGCCGCGATCCAGTCCTTCGCGATACAACCGGGCGAGCAGTGGCATCACTTCCAGCAGCTTATACGGCTGGAGCAACAGTTCCGGATGGTCGACGGCGTTGCCCATGGCCACCGTGATCTGGATCTGCCAATGGGTGGCTCCGAGTTCGATGATGGTGTCCATCAGCTCCGGCAAGTCGGGCAACGTGGCCGCGCCGATCTGGGTGTTGACGCTCACCGCCAGCCCCGACGCCTTTGCCCGGCGCAGGGTGTCGACGGCCTTGTCGAACGAGCCGGGCACATTGCGCACCTTGTCGTGCAACGGCGCGAGTCCGTCCAGGGAAATGCCGACCCCGTTGAGCCCGGCATCAACCGCTGCCTGCATCTTCGCCGGGGTCAGATTGCGCCCGCCGGTCTGGATCGCGCAGTACATGCCGTGGTCGTGGATGGCGCGGATCAGTTGCGTCCAGTCCTTGCGCAAATAGGCTTCGCCGCCGATCAGGGTGATCTCGCGGGTGCCGAGGGCGGCGAGGGAATCGATCACGTCGAGGCATTCGCGGGTGTTGAGTTCATCAGGGCGCCGATGCCCCGCGCGGGAGCCGCAATGCAGACACTTGAGGTCGCAGGCGAGGGTGATTTCCCAGACCACGTGCACCGGCACGTAGCGTTTGAGATCGGTGTCGCTGAGGTAGCGGGCAGGGCGGTTGTCTGTCATGGGAGATCCTTGCGCACGGGCCTGTGCGCGGCACGAGTGGACTGACCTCGATTGGCTGGAGGACCGGGCGCGGTCACCCATGACCGCGCCCGGGCCGTACCGCTTAGCGCGCTTCCAGTCGCGCGATTTCCGCGTTCAGCTGCGCAAGGGCACCGCGCAAGGCGTCCTCGTGGGCCAGCTGTTGTTCGCCCTGCTGCACCGCGACTTTCAACTGCGCCAGATCACCGCTTTCCTGAGCCGTTTGCATGGCCACCGCATACAGCGGCTGGACATGATGCTCGGGCGGTAGAGGCTCGACACTCGGCGCCTGATGCACGGCAACGTGCCGCACGTCCTGCCACTGGCCGCCTTCGTTGTAGCGGTAATCGACAAAGCCGCTGGTCCAGTCGTTCAGAATGCCCTTGAGGTGGAAGGTCTGGGCGATCTGGCTCAGCGGGCCGCTCGGGCTGCCGTCGAGGGTGAGAATGAGGTAGGTCTCGGTGGATGGCGTGAGCCTGGCCTCGGAGTAATCGCCCCAGACCCGGGCATGGAAATTCACCGGTGGCCAGGTGCTTTGAAAGACGCTGGCGGTTCCGCTGACTTTTTTGCGGACGGTATCGACCACGATATCGAGGGTCAGAACCGGTGCGCCCAGCAGTGAGTTACTGGCGATGAGGCGGGTGTGAAAAAGTCCGATCGACATGATGCTGCTCCCTTGTGAAAGTGATGGTTCCAAATGGCCGATCAGCGACTTTGCACGCGGCTGATTTCTTTGTTGGCGTCGTCCACGGCTTTGCGCAGCAGCGGCAGTTGCTCCAGCTGCTGTCTGGCCTGTGCGGACAGGCTCTTCATCTGGGCCAGGTCACCGCTGGCGATGGCGCCCTGAATCGGCGCGGCATACAGCGGCAGGACCGGTTTGTGCGGCTCGATCACCGGGCCGGGATTGAACGGCTGAAGGACGTTCGACGGCACCTCCACCAGATGCGCCGGCACGTTGTTCAGTTCGTGCCAGCGCTGGCCGTCGAAGTACTCATAGTTGGCCACGCCTTCGCGCCAGTCGGTGCCGACCACCAGATGAATCTTGAAGTTGATGATCGAGTTGGAACCGGGGCCGCCGTGGTTGCCCTGAGCGGTGATCAGGATCTTGCTGACACCGGGCTTCATCACCGTCATGTAGGTGTATTCGCCCCAGACGTCCGAGTCGATGTCGAGCGGCGGATTGGTCGCCTGAGTCACCGCGGCGTTGCCGGTGACATGCTGCTGTGGCGTGGACACCAGCAGGTTCAGCGCAAGATTCTGCGCCCCTGGCTGGCCCGTACCGATCCGGTAGCTCACCGGGAACAAGCCGACATTTTGCTGAGTTGCTGACATGTTGATTGCCTCCATTGCAATGTGGGAAATGGCCTTAAGGTTTTTCCAGTCGAGAAACTTCTTTGGCCAGTTTTTCGTACGCGGTTTGTAGCTCCTTCGCTTCCGGCTTCGTTGAATCGCGCTGCTTCAACAAAGTCTTCATCTGCTGCAGATCGCCGCCAGTGATCGCGCTCTGGATGGCGACGCCGTAGGGCGGGATGTTGTGGTTTGAACCGGTCATATCGAGGCCTTCCTCGTGGGTGTGTGCCGCTCGACCCCTTGCGCAGAAGGGGCGCCTTTCCTGACAGGCAGGCGAACGACATCGGCCAGAATTCCGGCAACCGGGATTCTCGGTGACGTGACAGCCTGATCCGTCGGGATCTGATCAATCCGTAAATTGGGTTCGCGCAGGTTCGACGCCGCAGCGCCGGCTCACGCGCAAGCGTCGTCAGCCAAAACCGTCGGGCCTGGCCTCGGGCGTCAAAGAAGGGGGTTGCCGCTGGGGCAAACGGGGGAATCTCGCCTGTACGTTGTTCATCTTTCTGTCCTTGATAGAAAGCAACGAAACACAGGGATAGGTCGTTCACTCTTCAAGAGTGCAATACCCGCGCAAGCACAAAAACCATCCCTGATTTTTCTTCCAGTGCCGCTGATGGCGCTCGTCGAGCGACGTTTGCCAAGTGGCCAGCATTTTGCCAGCCACGCAACCCTAGACCCGTTTGTGCGGGGCTGCCAGAAAAAGCGCCGAACGGTCATGTCTGTCCAATGCAGGGATTTTGGCGCACGCACACCCGACCTTTCGGCAGCGTTTTCAAGCGATTGAATCGAGATCGCCATGGGCGCTGAAGCGCGTTCGAAAATGAAAAATGTACGCCGATGTACATTGCGTGTACGCCCCGTGTAAAGTCCGGTCAAAGTCTCAAAGACAGGTGCATTGCAATGACGCAGGCAGGACGGACAAAAAACAAGGCTCAGGATTCAGGATGGCGCGGTTCTGTGGACGTCTGGCTGGACGCCGCGTATGAGGCTTTGAAGGAATCCGGAATCGATGCGGTCAGGGTAATGCCGCTGGCCAAGCGCCTTAACCTGTCGCGCACCAGCTTCTACTGGTTCTACGAGGATCGAGAGCAACTGCTCGCGGCGCTGCTGGCCCGCTGGCGGGACAAGAACACCGGTGGTCTGGTGGGGCAGTGCGAGCGTTATGCCGAAAGCGTGTCCGAGGCGATCCTCAATGTTTTCGAATGCTGGCTGAACCCCGCGTTGTTCGATTCGCAGTTTGAATTCGCCGTGCGCAGCTGGGCGTTGCAATCGGATGAAGTCGCCGGGCAAATCGCGCTCGCCGATGACGCACGGATCAATGCGCTGGCCGCTATGTTTCGCCGTTTCGGTTATGAGCCGGGGGCGGCTGATGCCCGTGCCCGGACGATCTATCTCACGCAGATCGGCTACATCTCGATGAAAACCACCGAAGACGTGATCGTGCGGTTCCGGCGAATCCCGCAGTACGTCACCGTGTTCACCGGAAAGTCCCCCAAGCGACGCGAGCTGGACCGGTTTTTCGGTCAGTTCGGTTATGCCGAGACGGAGCCGGGGGTGTTTGTTCCACTGGTGGAAACCTTCGAAGAGGCGCTGCCCGATGACCAATAGAACGCTGGGGATCATCGGCGGCACGGGCTGGCTGGGAAAGGCGATTGCCGAATCGTTGCTGGACCTGGGCTTCATCAGGCCGAGTGATCTGCTGATCTCCAACCGCTCGGGCAGTGCTGATGTTGCGCCGGGAGTGCGCGTGTTGAGTGACAACCAGTCGCTGGTCGACAGCAGCGATATCGTCGTGCTCTCGGTCCGGCCCGAGCAGTTCCGTGAATTACAGATTGATGCCCGAGGCAAAACGTTGGTTTCCCTGATGGCCGGCATTTCAGCGTCCACCCTCAGTGCCGCGACAGGCGCGCGAGTGGTGGTGCGGGCCATGCCGAACGCGGCGGTGGAGATCCGCCAATCCTATACGCCGTGGTTCGTGGCCGGCTCCTTGACCGATGAGGAGCGCGACTGGCTGCAGCGATTGTTCGAATGCGTGGGCACCGCGGACGAGGTGCCCGATGAAGACTGCATCGATTATTTGAGCGCGTTGTCCGGTACCGGGCCGGCATTTCCGGCGCTGTTGTGCGCTGCGCTCGCCAGTCAGGCCGAAGCGGCCGGCATCCCCGCGCGCATTGCGCAGCGGGCGGCACGGGCGGTTGTGGTGGGCGGCGGTCAACTGCTGGCGACGCGGGAACCGAAAGCTCTGCTGGATGCCTTGATGGCTTATCGCGGGGTCACGGCGTCTGCGTTGCAATCGATGACCTGGCAAAACCTCGAAGACATCGTGGGGCGGGCCGTACAGGCCGGCGCCGAGGTTGCCCGGCGCGGCCTGTAGGTGGCAGATTCAGCGACTTCCCTCCCGACACAGAAGGGAAGGCCAGGTTCAGAGGTCTTTCATCAGCCGTAGCGCATCGTAAATGGCCGCATGGGTGTTGCGTGCGGCTACGGCGTCACCAATCCTGAACAGCTGAAAACGTCCCTGCGGGTCGGTGACGATGTCCTGCGTCTTGCCGGCAATCAGGTTGTGTTGTTCCACCGCGCCGCCGTTGCTCGAATGGGCGCGCAGGTCGAAATACAGGTCATCCAGCGGAATCGTGCCGTGATTGACCACCACCTGATCCACCACCCGTTGCTTGTGCACCGTGCCGTAATCACTGCCGAGCGTTGCCACCAGTCGCCCGTCGCGGCGCTCGACCGAATCGACGCGAAAGGTGACGGTAAAGGTGACATCCAGATCCTGCAGGCTGCGCATGTAGGGCACCAGATTCATCGCCATGACTTCCGGAGCAAAACTGCGATCAGGGGTGACGATTTCGACACTCGCGCCGCTGGCGGCGATGACCTCGGCAGCCTGTAGCGCAGCGTGGTCGCCGGCATCGTCATAGATCAGGACATGCCGGCCTGGTTTGATGTCACCGGCAATGATGTCCCAGGTCGAAACCACCAGGTCGTTGCCTGCACTGAGCACGTCCGTGTGGGGCAGGCCGCCGGTGGCGACAATCACCACATCCGGTTCATGCTGCAGCACCGTGTCGGTTTCGGCCCAGGTGTTGAAATGAAACTTCACGCCCAGACGTTCGCACTGCGCCATGCGCCAGTCGATGATGCTGATCATCTCCCGCCGCCGTTCGCTGAGGGCGGTCAGACGGATCTGCCCGCCGGGGCGATCCGCCGCTTCCAGCACAGTCACGTCATGACCGCGTTCGCCCGCTACCCGTGCGGCCTCAAGTCCCGCAGGACCGGTGCCGATCACCAGCACTTTGCGTTTGCGTGCTGCCTTGGGAATGTCGTGGGGCATGGTGGTTTCCCGGCCGGTTGCCGGGTTATGGATGCAGTAAGCGGCGCCGCCCTGATAGATGCGGTCCAGACAATAGTTGGCGCCGACGCAGGGACGGATATCTTCCTCACGTTTTTCGATGATCTTGCGCACGATATGCGGATCGGTCATGTGTGCCCGGGTCATGCCGACCATGTCGATCTTGCCTGAGGCGATGGCATGGCGAGCGGTGGCGACGTCAGGGATTTTCGCCGCATGGAAGGTCGGAAAACCTGTGGCCGCACGGATTTCACCGGCGAAATCCAGATGCGGCGAATTGCGCATGCCCTGGATCGGAATGACATCGGTCAGACCCGCATCGGTGTCGATGTGGCCGCGCACGACATTGAGGAAATCCACCAGCCCGCTGTCTTTCAGCAGGTGGGAAATCTGCAAGCCTTCGCGGGCGTCGAAGCCACCGGGCAGGCCTTCATCGCCGGTGTAGCGCACGCCCAGCAGGAAGTTCTCGCCGACCCGCTGGCGGATCCCGCGCAGAATGTCGAAGGTGAAGCGCATGCGGTTTTCCAGCGAGCCGCCGTACGGCCCGTCGAGTTCGTTGGTCAACGGTGACCAGAACTGGTCCATCAGATGCCCGTAGGCTTGCAGCTCCAGACCGTCCATGCCGGCGGCGTGCATCCGCTCGGCGGCGTCCACATAGTCCTTGATGATGCGCTGGATATCCCAGTCTTCCATTTTCTTCGGGAAGGAGCGGTGCGCTGCTTCGCGATGGTGCGACGGCGAGACCACCGGCAACCAGTCGGCCTTGTCCCAGCGGGTGCGGCGACCCAGATGCGTCAACTGGATCATCACCGCCGCGCCGTGCTCGTGGCATTCGTCGGTCAGGTCCTTCAGCCACTTCACCACTTCATCCTGGTAGGCGAGGACGTTGTTGAACACCGGCGGGCTGTCTCTGGAAACGGCGGCGGAACCGGCCGTCATGGTCAGCGCAACACCGGCTTTGGCGCGTTCGACGTGGTAGGCGCGATACAAATCCTTGGGCATGCCGTCAACCGGGTAGGCCGGTTCGTGAGCGGTGGTCATGATCCGGTTTCTGAGCGTCAGGTTCTTGATTTTGTAAGGCTGCAACAGGGGATCGCTGGACATGGTGGTGCGCTCCGGGGTGGGCTTCATCAGGCTCGGCGACTTGAAATTAGGTCAACTGTACAGTCGTGTCAATCATCGCTGACACAGGTGTACATTTTGCTTGCGCGGTGCTTCGCCCAGGCATAGGATTGCGCCAGACGCCTCAACCGCAAGGCCGTCCAGATTGAGACATACCTGCCGATCCCACCTCCCCAGGAAGACGCTTGATGAACGCTCATTCGCCTTATCGAAATACGCTTTTCGCCCTGATTCTGGCCACGCTCGCTGCACAGGCCCAGGCCGCCGAACCTGCCCCCGTGCGCATTGGCTGGGTCAACTGGTCGGACACCGAAATCACCGTCAAACTCGCCAGCGCGGCGCTCCAGGATCACCTCAAACAACCGGTGAAACTGGTGATGGCCGATATCGGCATTCAGTTCCAGGCCCTGGCCAACGGCAACATCGACCTGATCCCGATGGTCTGGCTGCCGAGTACCCACAAGGCGTTCTACGACAAATACAAGGATCGCCTCGAAGACCTCGGCGTGCTGTACGAAGGGCGGATCGGCATGGCCGTCCCGACATCGGTGCCGATCAGTGAAGTGGCCAGTGTCGAGGATCTGAACAAGCCGCAAGTGAAGGAAAAACTCGAAGGCAAGATCCTCACCTCGGAGGTGGGCAACGGCCAGTACAAACTCACGGTCAAGGCGATCGAGGAATACAGGCTTGATGGCTACAAACTGGTGGCGTCTTCGGAAAGCGGCATGCTCAATGAACTGGATCGCAACCTGAAACGGGACAAATGGTCACTGGTCAATGCCTGGAGCCCGCACTGGATGTTCTCCAAATGGTCGCTGCGCTATCTGGATGATCCGAAGCAGATTTTCGGTGGCGCCGAGCAGATCCATGCGATGGCGCGCAAGGGGTTCAGTCAGGAATACCCGCAGGTGGCGTACTTTTTCGCTCACTATTCGATCCCGCAGGCAGATCTGGAAAGCTTGATGATGCGGGCGCGTCAGACCTCATCGGATCAGGCGGTCGCGGCCTATTACGCGGCCAACAAATCGCGGTTCGAGGCGATGTTCGAGCCGGGCACGCAAACCGCCAGCAATCGACAACCCTGATCACGGCGCCGGGGTTCCAGCAAGCACCGGGCCCCGGCTGGCGAGGTGTTGATTCGATGTTATCCTTCGCAGAATGTGTGACAAATAGCGAAGGCGCGCGGCCTATGAACACGAATCGTGACCAATTTCCCTTGCCTGAAGACCTCAAGGTTTTCCTCACCGTCATCCGCAAGAACAGCTTTGCCAGCGCCGCTGACGAGCTGGGCTTCTCACCGGCCTACGTCAGCAAACGCATCTCGGTGCTGGAAACCACGCTGGCGACCAAGCTGCTGCACCGCACCACCCGGCGCATCGCGCTGACCGACGATGGAGAGCGGGTGCGGATCTGGGCGGAGAAACTGCTGGGGGATTTCGATCAGTTTCTCGGCGAGATTTCCCAGGCCCGGCACCAGCCGGCGGGCTCGCTGCACATTTGCAGCAGCTTCGGTTTCGGCCGCAATCATGTGGCGCCGGCGATCAGCCAGCTGTCCCGGGCGTGCCCGAAACTCGACATCCGGCTGGACGTGTTCGACCGGGTGGTCGATCTGGTGGGCGAGGGCTTCGATCTGGAAATCCTCGTCGGCGATGACCTGCCGGGCCAGCATCTCGCGCGCAAACTGGTGAGCAACCGGCGCGTGCTGTGCGCCACGCCGGAATACCTCAAACGCCGGGGCACGCCGCAATCTCTCGAAGACCTGAAAGACCACGATTGTCTGGTGCTCAAGGAGCGCAACAACGCATTCGGCATCTGGACCCTGAGCAAGGACGGACAAGAGGAAACGGTGCGAGTGAATGGCCCGTTGTCCTCCAACAGCGGCGAGATCGTGCTGGAGTGGGCCTTGAGCGGTGGCGGAATTCTGTTGCGCTCGATGTGGGACGTCAAACCGATGCTCGAGCAGGGCAGGCTGGTGCAGGTGCTGGACGGCTACACCCAGAGCGCCAACGTCTGGGCGGTCTATCCGACCCGGCTCAGCGAGTCGGCGAAATTGCGGGTGTGCGTGGAGTTTCTGGAAGAGTACTTCCGCGATTTGTCTGTGGAATGAAAACGGGCGGTTCAATGAACCGCCCGTTTTTTTGCCATCAACCCAGCCAAGGATTGTCCGCCAGATGCCGTGCCTCGAAGGCGCGGATCTGCTCGGTGCGTTGCAGCGTGGTGCCGATGGCGTCCAGTCCCAGCAGCAACGACTGTTTGCGCAGCTGATCGATCTCGAATCCGATCTGCGTGCTGTCCCCCAGCTCGATGGTTTGCTGCGCCAGGTTCACGCTGATCCGCGCGGTCTTCGGGACGCTGATCGCCTCGGCCACGCGCTTGAACTGCGCGTCGTCCAGTTGAATCGCCAACACGCCATTACGCTGGCAGTTGTCGTAGAAAATCCCCGCGAACGTGGTGCCGATCAAGGCCCGGATCCCCACTTGCTTCAAGCCCCACACCGCGTGTTCGCGGCTGGAGCCGCAGCCGAAATTGGGGCCGGTCACCAGAAACGCCGCGTCCTGCCAGGCCGGCTGGTTGAGCACGAATTCAGGGTTGGGTTCGCCGGAGGGAAGAAAGCGCAGATCGAAGAACAGCCCGCGATCCAGCCCCTGACGATCGATGCCCTTGAGAAACTGTTTGGGCATGATCACGTCGGTGTCGATGTTGGACGCGAGAAACGGCGCGGCGCTGCCGCTGACAGTGTCGAAAGGTTGCATGGTTCAAGCCTCCAGCGCGACGGTGCGCACGTCAGTCAAATGGCCGCTGATGGCGGCGGCGGCGACCATCGCCGGGCTCATCAGGTGGGTGCGCGCACCGGCGCCCTGACGGCCTTCGAAGTTTCGATTGGTGCTGGACGCACAGCGATCACCCGGCGCGAGCACGTCATCGTTCATCGCCAGGCACATCGAACAACCCGATTGACGCCACTCGAAACCCGCGTCGAGAAAAATCTGCGCCAGGCCTTCGTCCTCGGCCTGATTGCGCACCAGCGTCGAGCCGGGAACGATCATCGCCCGCACGTGGGCCGCCACACGCTTGCCGCGCACCACGCGGGCAACGTCGCGCAAATCTTCGATCCGCGCATTGGTGCAGGAACCGATGAAGGCATGGCTGATCGTCACTTCGTTCAGCGGCATGCCGGGTGTCAGGCCCATGTAGTCGAGGGCGCGCTGCAGGCCCTGACGCAGGATCGGATCGGGCTGGGCGGCCGGGTCCGGCACGTGCCCTTTGATTGGCGCGGCCTGATCGGGGCTGGTGCCCCATGTCACCATCGGCTCCAACGCGGCGACATCGAGGACGACTTCGCGATCGAACACCGCGCCGTCATCGCTGTGCAGGGTTTTCCAGCGCTCGACGGCTTGCTCCCAGACCTTGCCCTTGGGCGCACGCGGCTTGCGTTGCAGGTAAGCGAACACCTTGTCGTCCGGTGCCATGAAGGCACCCCGGGCACCGGCCTCCACGGCCATGTTGCAGATGGTCATGCGCGCTTCGACGCTGAGGGCGCTGATGGCCGGGCCAGTGAACTCGATGGCGTAACCAGTGGCGCCGGACGCGCCGATCCTTTCGATCAGCGCCATGATGATGTCCTTGGAGGTGACGCCTGCGCCGAGCTCACCGTTGACCGTCACACGCAAGGTTTTCAGACGTTTGTAGACCAGAGTCTGAGTTGCCAGCAGGTGCTCGATTTCCGAAGTGCCGATGCCGAAACCGAAGGCGCCCAGTGCGCCGTAAGTGGTGGTGTGGCTGTCACCGGCCGCCACCACCATGCCCGGCAAAATGAAACCCTGTTCCGGCGCCACGACGTGTTCGATGCCCTGGCGTTTGTCCAGCACATCGAACAGCTCGATGCCGAAGTCGCGGCAGTTTTCTTCGAAGTACGACACCTGGCGCGCGCCCCCGGCGTCGGGCATGGTCGCGATGCGTTTCGGTGCGGTGGGGTTTACATGATCGACCACCGCCAGCGTCGCCGCAGGCCGCCACACCGTGCGCCCCGCATCACGCAGGCCGCTGAAGGCTTGTGGGCTGGTGTATTCATTGGCGACCTGGCGGTCGATGTAAAGCAGCACGTGGCCCTGATCGTCGAGGGTGCAGACGGTGTGACTGTCAATGTGCTTCTGGTACAGCGTTCTCGGGCTGGGCATGGCTTGCGCTCTTTTCTGTCCGGGGCAAAAACAACATGAGGACAGAATATTGATCGCAGAAATGGCATCAATAGCGCTTTGGTGAAGCAGTTGAACACGGATTGTGAGTAATCGAGGGCGGTGAGCGATCACGCGGTGGCGTCAAAAGCCTCGTGGTAGCTGACGACACCGACCGGCAACTCACCGCCAAACGCCAGCGCCTGAAAGTACTCCGCCGGAATCCCCGGCAATTCCAGGCCGGCATGGGCCTTGAAGCCAAAACGGCCGTAGTAGCCCGGATCGCCAAGCACCACGCAGCCAACCCCGCCAATGCGCTGCAACTCCGCCAGCGAGGCTTTCATCAGCGCCGAGCCGATGCCTTGCTGCTGGCGGGTCGGGCACACGGAAATCGGGCCGAGGCCGTACCAGCCTTGAGCGCCGGAGGAGATTGTCACGGGGGAAATGGCGACATGGCCGACCACCGTGTCGTTCTCCACTGCCACCAACGACACGCTGAGCTGGTCGGCGCGGCGCAGGGCGTTGACGATGAATTGTTCGGTGTGGCTGGAGTGTTCTTCGTGCTGGAACGCGGCCTCGGTGATTCGGGCGATGGCGTCGAAGTCTTCAAGGCGTTCGTTGCGGATTGTGAGGGTCATGTTCATTCGTTCTCGGGAGAACCCACCAAAGTCTGGCGGATTGCGCTCCCGAGTGTGTTGCAAAAGTGTGAGCGCTCCCTGCGTATCGACTTACGCTTCCGGTAGCCTGGCAATCACCTTGATCTCGAACTGAAAGCCATACAGCCACGTCACGCCGACCGCCGTAATCGTCGGGTGCGGCGCCTCGCCCCAGAACTCCGGCACCACTTCCCAGATGGTTTCGAAGGTCGATTGCGGATCGACCATGAATACCGTCACGTCCACCACGTCATCGAAGCTGCCGCCGGCCGAGCCGAGGATAGCGTTGAGGTTGGTAAAGGCCAGTCGCACCTGTTGCTTGAGATCGGGTTCCGGTGAGCCGTCCTCAAGGCTGCCGACCTGGCCTGAGACAAACAGAAATCCGTTGGAACGAACCGCCGGGGAATAACGGTTGCGCTCGTAAAGCGCATGGCGTCCGGGCGGGAAAACCACGTCGCGTTTTGGCTGGGCACGGGTCATGGGGTGTCTCCTTCAATGGGTTGAAAACCGGTGATGGAGCAACTTTATGGGCTTGCCTCGGCGCGATAAACGCGCAACCTTGGCGATCACTGTTTGCAAATCCCAAACAATCGAGCCGCTATCAGAGGTGGGATATGGACCGTTTTGACGCGATGCAAGCCTTCGCCCGAGTGGTGGAGGCGGGCAGTTTCACCAAGGCCGCCGAGACCCTGCACATGAGCAAGACCACCGTGACCCAGCTCATTCAGCAACTGGAGGCGCGGCTGCGAGTGAAGTTGCTCAACCGCACCACGCGCAAGGTCAACGCCACGGCGGACGGCGCGGCCTATTACGAGCGGGTGATCAAGTTGCTGGCAGACATGGACGACGCCGAGACCAGTCTTCCTGGCGCCGCAGCCCAGCCCAAGGGGCGCTTGCGGGTCGACGTACCCAGCCCCCTGGCCAATCTGATTCTGGTGCCGGCGCTGCCCGAGTTTTACGCGCGCTACCCGGAGATCCAGATCGACATGGGCGTCAGTGACCGGATCGTCGACATCATCGATGAAAACGTTGACTGCGTGGTGCGTGGCGGCGAGCTGCGGGATCAGTCGCTGATGGCCCGGAAGGTGGCGGATCTTCAGCTTGGCGTTTACGCCGCGCCGAGTTATCTGGCCCGCTCCGGCACCCCGATGCATCCCCGTGAACTGGAAGACAGCCATCATCGGGTAGTCGGTTTCCTTTGGGCGCGCACCGGCAAACCGGTGCCGTACGCCCTGCACAACGAACACGAAGATTTGCAGATCAAGGGCCGCCATGTGCTGGCGGTCGATGACGGAAATGCCTATTTGTCGGCGGGCCTTGCGGGGTTGGGCGTGTTGTGGCTGCCCAGGTACATGTCCAAAGCACACGAGGCGAGCGGTGATCTGGTGCCGCTGTTTGAAGACTGGCGCCTCGATCCCATGCCGCTCTACGTCGCCTACCCGCCGAACCGCCACATCAGTCGCAAACTGCGGGTGTTCATCGACTGGATCGCCGAAGTGATGGCCCGCCACGCACCGGTCATGGATCGCTCAGGTTCGCCAGCAACCACTCGGTAAAACTGCGGGCCATCGGATCGTTTTCACTGTCGCGGTGGGTCAGCAGCGCCCAGTTCGGGCCGCGAATGGTTTCGTCCACCAAGGGCTGCAGCAGCCCGTCGGCCCGGGCCTTGCGGCTGAGCAGCTGGCTGACCAGCGCGATGCCGAGCCCGCCGCAGGCTGCGTCCAGCAACAGGCCCGGATCGGAAAAGTTCAGGCCCTGATCCTGTTGGCCGACGTCGATTCCCGATTCCACCGCCCAATGGCTCCAGTCCATCTCCCGCTCGCCGTGCAGCGTCGTCCGCTGGGCGCTCGGCACGCTCAACAAGCTCGGATGACACGCGGGGTAGAGGCGGTCGGCATGCAGCACCTTGAAGCTGCATTCAGCCTGCGAACTGATGTCGTCGCGCACCGCCAGATCGATGGTCTGGGTGGCCATGTCCGGTACTTCATCGGTGCTGAAAATCCACAGATCCACATTCGGATGCTGACGGCGGAAATCCCCCAGACGCGGCAGCAACCAGTGCCGGGCAAACGCCGGCGTGGTGTTGAGCACCAGTTGATTGGGTTTCTGGTATTGCCCCAGGCGCCGGATGCCCACCGACAATTGCTGCAGCATGGCCTGAGTGGTGCTGAGCAGGTCATGGCCGGCGTCGGTCAGGCTGACGCTGCGCCCGCTGCGGAAAAACAGCGGCTGCTCCAGATACGCCTCAAGGCTGCGGATCTGCTGGCTGATGGCCGACTGCGTGAGGCTCAGCTCCTCGGCGGCCTTGTGAAAACTGCCCAGCCTTGCGGCGGCTTCGAAGCCGCGCAACGAGCTGAGGGGTGGCCAGTGTTTCAGCATGATCGATAAGTTCCTCTAATTGGTTTTCCGCTAAATCCATCGTTTGTTTGCCCTTAAGGCCGCCATTAGCATGCACGTCAACGCCGCCAAGGCTGTTTTCATTGAACACAATGGCTTAACTCAAAGGGCTTTTTACCATGCAGCAGAACAAAAACAACAACAGCGGTTGGATGATGCCGGCAGAGTGGGTGACGCATGCGGCGACCTGGATGGTCTGGCCACACAATCAGGCCCTGTGGGAGTCGGGCTGGGGTGTCACTTTGCCGTTGGTGCAGGAAGATTTCGCCCGCGTCGCCAATGCCATCGCCCGTTTCGAACCGGTGAAAATGGTTGTCGATCCGTCGGCCATCGCCCGTGCCAAAGCCTTGTGCGGGCCGAACATCGAACTGATCCCGCTGGCGGTCAACGACAGCTGGTGCCGCGACTCCGGCCCAAGCTTCGTGGTTCACCCGGAACAAGGTCTGGCCGGGGTGAGCTGGCGCTTCAACGCCTGGGGCGGCAAGTCGGCCCATGATCTGGACGAAAGCCTGGCCCGCCGAGTGCTCAATCATTTGGGCGGCGAATGCTTCGGCACCGCGCTGAGTAACGAAGGAGGCGCGATCCACGTTGACGGCGAGGGCACGTTGATCACCACCGAATCGGTTCTGCTCAATCCCAACCGCAACCCCGGCGTGAGCAAGGCCGAGATGGAAGAAATCTTCAGCCGCCTGCTCGGCGTGAAGAAAACCATCTGGCTGCCGGGCGATCCGGATTACGTCACCGGCGACATGACCGACGGCCACGTCGATGGCGTCTGCGCCTTCGCCCGTCCTGGCGTGTTGCTGGTGGACGCGACTCATGATCGCAGTTCGGTGTATGCCGAAGTCGTGCGGGAAAACCGTCGTGCGCTGGAACTGGCCACCGATGCTCAGGGCCGCAAATTCGAGCTGATCGAGCTGTACGAAGCCACCGATGCGGTGGATACCGAAGCCGAAGTGTTCTGCGCCTCGTACACCAATTTCTACATTGCCAACGGCGCGATCATCATGCCGGCGTACGGCATCGAGGCCGACCATGTCGCGGCAGAAACCCTGGCCAAGGCGTTCCCGGGCCGTGAAGTGGTGCCGGTGCAGATCAATCATCTGGCCCACGGTGGCGGCGGTGTGCACTGCATTACCCAGCAACAGCCAGCCTGGCCGGTGGAGGGTTGATCGATGACGCTGCTCAAAGTCGCCACCACCCAGATGCCATGCACCTGGGATCTGAAAAGCAACCTCGACCGCGCCGAGCAGTTGGTGCGTGAAGCGGCCGGGCAGGGCGCACAAGTGATCCTGTTGCAGGAGCTGTTCGCCACGCCATATTTCTGCATCGAACAGAGCCACCACCATATGGGGCTGGCCGAGGAGTACCGCGACAGTCAGGTGCTGTCGCGTTTCGCTGCGCTGGCCCGTGAGCTCGGCGTGGTGCTGCCGCTGAGCTGGTACGAGAAGGCCGGCAACGCCTACTTCAACTCCCTGAGCGTGGCCGATGCCGACGGGCGCCTGTTGGGCGTGTACCGCAAGACCCACATCCCCAACGCCATCGGTTATCAGGAGAAGGAATATTTCAGCCCCGGCGACACCGGTTTCAAAGTCTGGGACACCGCCTTCGGCCGCCTCGGCGTGGGCATCTGCTGGGATCAGTGGTTCCCGGAAACCGCTCGCTGCCTGGCGTTAATGGGCGCCGAAGTGTTGTTGTTCCCGACCGCCATCGGCTCGGAACCGGGCTGCGCGGATCTGGATTCGCGGGACCACTGGCAGATGACCATGCGTGGCCACGCGGCTGCCAACCTGCTGCCGGTGATCGCGTCCAACCGCGTTGGCCGCGAAGTGGCGGGCACCGATGCAACGCTGCAAATGAATTTCTACGGCTCGTCGTTCATCTGCAACCACAAGGGAAAAATGCTCGCCGAAGCCGATCGCGCCAGCACCGGCGTGTTGGTGCAAAGCCTGGACCTGGCAGCCATGCGTGAAGATCGCCTGAGCTGGGGCATCTACCGCGACCGTCGTCCGGAAATGTACGGCGCATTGTTGAGCCAGGACGGCCGTCACCTTAACGCCCGCTGGAATCCTCAAGGAGTCTGATATGCCTACTTCACACAAATGGTTGCTGGGCGCTTTGGGCCTGGCGCTGGCCGGTCTGATGCCCGCCGTACACGCCGAAGACAAGACCCTGCGGCTGTACAACTGGGCGGATTATTTCGCTGAAGACACGTTGAGCAAATTCACCGCCGAAACCGGGATCAAGGTGATCTACGACGTGATGGACGGCAGCGAAACCCTGGAAGCCAAGATGCTTTCTGGCGGCAGCGGCTACGACCTGATCTTCCCCGGCGACACCGTGGCCGAACGCCTGATGCGCGCCGGCAGCCTGTTGCCGCTGGATCCTTCGAAGATCACGGCGATGAGCGACATCGAACCGGGCCTGCAAAAGCTGCGCAGCCATTACGAGCATTCGAACAAGGCCACGGTGCCGTACACCTGGGGCACCATCGGCCTGACCTACAACGCCGAGCAGATCAAACAGCGCATGGCCGACGCCCCGGTCAACAGCCTCGACATGCTGTTCAAACCGGAACTGGCGGCCAAATTCGCCGATTGCGGGATTTCGATGATCGACTCGCCGGACGAAGTGCTGGCCGTGGTGCTCAACTATCTGGGCCGCGACCCGCGCAGCGCCAAGCCTGCGGATCTGGCAGCGGCCAGTGACTTGCTGATGAAACTGCGGCCGTATATCCGCAAGTTCCAGTCGCAACCGGTGACCGATCTGGTCAACGGCAACCTGTGCCTGTCCCTCGGCTACAGCGGCGACATGACCCAGGCCCAGCGCACTTCGGACAGCGCCGGCAAGCAGACCCGCTTCCAGTACCGCGTGCCGCGCGAGGGCACCACGGTGTGGATGGACACCATGGCCATTCCGGTCGATGCCAAACACCCGGAATACGCCTACGAATTCATCAACTTCGTGATGCGTCCGGAGAACATGGCCGCGATCAGCAATTTCACCGGCTACCCGACCTCCAACGCCAAGGCCCGGCCAAACGTGGACGAGGCGATGCGCAACAACCCGGACATCTACCTCGACGAAGCGACCTATGCTCGTCTGATACCGGGCAAGGATATTCCCCAGGCCGACATGCGTGCCCGCATGCGCACCTGGACCAAGTTCAAGACCGCCACTGCACAGTGATTTTTCCGGGCTGCTGCGGCAGCCCCTTACACATCAGGAAGTTACACATGCCAACTCGTCGCGAGTTCATCAAACAGGTTTCAGTCGCCGCCGGCGTAGGCGCTGCCGTCATGGGCCTCGGCCTGTCACCGGCGCGCGTGCTGGCGGCCAGCGAAGGTCGCTGGTTCATGCCCGACGAGGGCGACAAACACGAACGCGCCTACATGGCCTTCGGCGCGCAGGACGCGATCTGGGAAGACTTCACCGAAGACGTCCAGGAAGCCCTCGGCCGGATCGCCCGCGCCATCGCCCGTTACGAACCGCTGACCATCTACTGCCGCAGCGGCGAACGCAGCCTGGCCGAAGAGATTTGCGGCACGTCCAACATCACCTACCAGATCGCCAACCTCGACGACATCTGGATGCGTGACATCAGCGCCAACTTCGTCATCGATGACAAGAATGGCCTGGGCGCGGTGGACTTCAACTTCAGCGGCTGGGGCAACAAGCAGCAGCACTCGAAAGACGCGAAGATCGCCAAGCGCGTGGCGGCCGATGCGCAGGCAACCTATCAGCGCAGCGAACTGGTGGGCGAGGGCGGCGGCATCGAAGTCGACGGCCACGGCACCGCGATCATGACCGAAAGCTGCTGGGTCAACGAAAACCGCAACCCCGGCTGGAGCAAGGCTGACGTCGAGGCGGAACTCAAAGCACGCCTCGGTTTGCGCAAGATCATCTGGCTGCCGGGCATCAAAGGCAAGGACATCACCGACGCCCACGTCGATTTCTATGCGCGCTTCGTCACGCCCGGCGTGGTGATCGCCAACCTCGACACCGACCCGCGCTCCTACGACAACAAGGTCACCTTGGCGCACCTGGAAATCCTGAAAAAGGCCACTGACGCCGACGGTCGCCCGTTGCAGATCCACACCGTGTCGCCACCGCTGAAACCGCGCAAGACCAAGTTCAACAAGGACAACGACGACTTCGCGGCCGGCTACATCAACTACTTCGTGATCAACGGCGCGGTGATCGCCCCGGAATTTGGCGACAAGGACGCGGACAAGAAGGCCTTCGATCTGCTGAAAAAACTTTACCCGAACCGCGACGTGGTGCAGATCAACATCGACGCCATCGCGGCCGGTGGTGGCGGGATTCACTGCGTGACTAGTCACCAGCCGGCGTAAGGCTAAGCCTCAGCGGAAACGTTGGGGCAGGGCCTCGGCAAAGGGATAGAAGTCAAACCACGGTTTGGCTTCTTCGATGACTTGGCTGAACGACGGGCGCTGCACCAGCCGTTCGAAATAGGCACTGAGGCGCGGTTGCTCGGCGGCAAACGGCACCAGCGTGCTGGCGTAGAACAGGGCCGGCGCGGCGGAGCAATCGGCCAGGCTGAAATCCGCGCTGGCGATCCATTCGCGGTCGGTCAGCTGCTGTTCGAGCATGCCGTACGCCGTGGCCAGCAGCGCCCGCTGACTGCTCAGGTCGCCATTGGCGGACTGGATGCGGTCGGCGACGATCTGTTGCATTGGCGTCATCACGTAATGGTCGAAGAACCGGTCCCACAGACGCACGTCCAGCGCGGTCTCCCAGTCTTCGGGAATCAGTCGCTGCGACTGCCCCGGTTGATGATCCAGGTACTCGATGATCACGCTCGATTCCGGCACCGTGCGCTGGCGCGCGTGATCGCGCAGTACCGGGAATTTGACCAGCGGCCACAACGCCTGAAGCTCGGCCCGTTCGGCTTCGCTGGACAGGTCGATCAAGCGTTTCTCGAACGCGACGCCGTGTTCGTAGAGGGCGATCAGCGCCTTGTGGCAGTAGGACGACAACGGGTGGTAATAGAGGGTCAAGTCCATCGTTCAACACCTCGATGAGGGGAATGGCGTTACTCAGGTATAGCGCGCCTGCGCACCGCCACGCATTTGATTTCCACCAGCAGCCCCGGATGGGCCAGTTGGCTGACGCCGATGCAGGTCCAGGCGCAGAAGCCTTTGGGGAATACGCGGTTTTTCACGTCACGAAACACCGGCATGTGTTGGCTCATGTCGACGTGATAGGTGGTCATCTCCACCACATCGTCGAACGTGCAGCCACCGGCCTTCAGCACTTCGTCGAGGTTTTCCCAGGCGCGGATGAATTGCTGCTCGGGGTCTTCGATGACTTGCAGATCAGCGGTGCGGCCCACCTGGCCGGCGCAGTAAAGCGTGTCGCCGACCAGAACCGCCGGGGCGTATCCGGCGCGTTCGACGATGGTTTTCATGGAGTCGGGGATGATGATTTTGCGATCGGGCATGGCCGGGGCTCCAGGTAAACGGTAAGTCGGGTCACTTCGCGCGAAAGTACCGGATCAGGTTGATCGATTGCGTGAATACCGCATATACCACTGCTGCGATCATTAGCCCGGCGATGACCAGGGCAATAGTATTGACACCTGTGATGAGCAGAATGTAGATCGACAACGCGAGTATCAACACGACATAACTGGCAAGCGTCTGTTTGAAGTACGCCAGCAGCAGCGGCACGACGATCACTACCAGAGAGTGAAAGGCCACCCCAAACCAGATGTCGATAATCATCTGATCAAAATCACCGCCCGCTTGTGCCAGGGCCAGCAAATACGAATTCGTCAGCCACTCCAGCTTGCCAACCACCATCACGCTGATCGCGATAATCACCACAATGTTTATTGCTCGGTTACTCATTGATCTTCATTCCGTCCATGCGCCGCCGCTGCCAACTGCTCGGTATCCACTCGCACAAACACCGAATCGCCCACCGCCGTCAGCACATCGCCGGCGTACACCTCGCAGATCACTCGGGTCTTGCGCCCGACTTCACCGTCGACTCGGGCCTTCAGCGTCAGCGGTACGCCCATTGGCGTCGGTTTGATGAACTTGATGCCGAGGTTGCCGGTGACGCAGTTGATGCGCGGCAAGCTTTCGGGTTCGCGTTGCTCCGCCCGGTAGTGATAGGCCATCGCGGTCCAGTTGGAGTGGCAGTCCACGAGCATGGCGATCAGGCCGCCGTAGACCAGCTCCGGCCAGCCGCAGTATTTGGCCTCGGGCACGTGCTCGGCCATGACGTGCACGCCGTCTTCGTGCCAGAAGCTCTTGATGTGCAAACCGTGTGGGTTGCTGCTGCCGCAGCCAAAGCAGACGCCCTCGGGGGCGGCGGTGTCTTGCAGGGAAATGTCGGGGGTGGCCATGCCGGGATCATCCTTAAACTGTAAGCCGAACCCCGCGGATTCTAACCCCGAATGCTCACCGTGAGGATTGCTCCTTCGCGGCGGGCCGGGGAGGATCGATCAGCAGTTTTTTGCGAGTCGTCGAGTGGTTCGGCAATTGCTCACTGATGTCCCAGATTTCCAGCATTTTCGCGTATTCGAAGGCTTGGCGCGGGCTGAGTTGAATCCATTGCTCAAACGCCTGGCGTTCGTCGGGCGTGCAATCGTCCTCTTGCAGGCGCAGGCACCAGTGCGCTGCCTGGTTCAGGATTTCTTCGTCTGCGTCGGTCATTGACGGCTTCCACGATGGCTGGGGAGGGCATTTTACGTTGCCGCTTGCAAAAAAAACGTCAAAACGTGTCGAGGATTTAAACGATCAGTGCGTATAAAACGGACAGAAAACGCGGCAAACGGACAGATCGCGCCGCTATTTCTGGCCTTTTCGCAATTGTCATATTCCGTCAAATTTCAATGCAGATAGTGGGCAGCCCAACCTGTTTCCAGTGAGGCTGCCCCGTGTTTCAACGTCTTGTGTGTTCGCTGTCCGTGCTGAGTCTGTCCATTGCTGCCGCCCAGGCCGCCGATCTCGATACCCCGCGCCTGGCAGGCATCGACAATTTTCGGGATATCGCAGGCACCACCACCGCCTATTCCACGGCCCATGACGGCACAATGCGCGCCGGTGTGTTTTACCGCTCCAATGCCCTGACGCCGACGGCGGCGGACCTGGCGACCCTCAACGGTCTGGGGATCAAGTCGGTGTACGACCTGCGCACGCCCAGCGAAATTGCCAGCACGCCGGACACGATGCCAAGCGGTGCGACCTACCAGAACATCGACATCATCGGCAGCACCACCTCCGGCGCGAACATCACCACGGTCTCGTTCAAAAGCGCGGCCGATGCGACTGCGATGATGCAGGAGACCAACCGTGCGTTCGTCAGCGACGCCGGCATGCGCGGGCAGTTGGGTGTGCTGTTCAATGAACTGGCCGGTGTCGACGGCGCCGCGCTGTTCCATTGCACCGCCGGCAAGGATCGCACCGGCTGGACCGCCGCCGTGCTGCAAAGCATCGCCGGGGTCGACAACGCGACGATCATGAGCAACTACCTGGCGACCAACGACTACACCGCCGACCGCGTGGCCAAGACCCTGGCGATGATGCCGCCGAGCATGGCCGCGATCTACGCGCCGCTGCTGGGCGTCGAGGCCAGTTACCTGCAAGCGGGCCTGGATCAGGTGACTGCGCAATACGGCAGCATGGACAACTACCTCAAGCAGGGGCTGGGTCTGTCCCAAGAAACCATTTACGTGCTGCGCGGCAAAATGGTCGAGTACAACAGCCTGCCCGGTCAGGCCGGGCTGATCGGCAACGCCGCCGCTGGCGCGCAACTGTTGCAGGAATTGCAGAACAGCAAACTCTCGGGCATTTACAGCGCCTACAACTACTACCTGCAATCGGCCATCGACGCCGGCACTCTGGGCGGTGTCGAGTCCACGGTCGGCGGTCAGGTACATGCGGACGCGGCGAGTTATCTGCTGCGTCAGAACGCGATGATCGAGCAGGCCGCCGCGCCATTCGCCAGCGGCACTGACCTCAAGGTCGGTCAATACCGCTTGTGGAGCACCGCGCTCGCCGGTTACCTCGGCACCGACGGCTCGGCCCATGCGCAAAGCAGCAACGAACACAGTCAGGGCCTGATGGTTGGCGTCACGCAGCGCTTCTCCGAACAATTCAGCGCTCGCGGCGGCATCGGTTACAGCAAAGGCTCGGTGGGCGGGGCAGGCGGCGAGGCCGATACCGATTTCACCTTCCTCGACCTTGGCGCCCGTTATGGCTTTACCAGCCTGGAACGTGGCCTGTTTGTCGATGCCAACGTCAGCGCCGGCTACGTCGACTACGACAGCAAACGCGACCTCGGCGGCGGCCTCGGTTCGGCGAAGGGCGACACCCACGGCAACCTCAGCGGCGCGACGCTGGCGCTGGGTTATCGCATGCCGCTGAACACTGTGATTCTGGAACCGAGCCTTGGCGTGCGCGTCAGCCGTCTGGACCTGTCCGGCTTCCAGGAGAAGGGCAGCGAATTGGCCCTTAATGTCGATGACATTCAGGAAACCCGGCGCAGCGCGGTGGCCAATCTCGACGTCTCGTTCGCCCCGATGCCGATGGGCGCGTGGCAACTGGTGCCGGGCGTGCGGGTCGGTTATGAGCGTGTGCTCGGCGATCATCAGGTCGACAGCGAAGGGCACCTGCTGGGGCTGGATATCGAACAGCGCGCGGCGTTCGACAACCGCGATCAGTTCAGCGGCGGCGTCAACCTGATGGCCAACCTCGGTGCGCTTAGCCTGGGCGCCGAAGTCGGTGCCAGCGGTGGCGGCGACAGCCACGGTTTCAGCGGCGGTCTCAAGGCCAGTTATCAGTTCTGATCAACTGAAAGTGAAGAAAAAGGACTGCCTCAGCGCAGTCCTTTTCGCATTTCTGCAGGGCTCACGCCGTAGGCATCCTGAAAGTACTGGCAAAATCGGCCGACGTTGCTGAATCCGAATTGCAGGGCCACGTCGGTCACCGAAGACGATGGGCCTTGCTTCAATGCATCACAGGCACGCTCCAGGCGTACTTGGCGTTGGTACGCGACAATCGAGGTGCCGACGAATCGCCGGAAACCTTCCTGCAACGCCCGCAAACTGACGTTCACCAAACCCGCCAGATCCGTTCCGCTGACCAGTTGCTCGGGATGCGCCTGAATGTATTCGATGGCCTGCTTCACATGCCGTGGCGCGATCTGCGCCTCGGGGCGGCGCAAGGCCTCGCTGAAGTTGTGCGGCCAGGCTTCCAGCACCGCGTCTACCAGCATCTCCCGCAGGCGCGACGGCATCAGCGAACCGGCGTTCAACAACAGATCGAACTCGGTGCCGGTGGCCAGATCGATCAGCGCACGAATGCCCTGAAACGCCGGGCTGTTCAGATCCACCCTCGGCTCGAAATGCAGTTTGTGCACGATCGGTCGTCCCAGCAGTGACGACAGCCGTTCGGTGAGCGCCGCGCGGCTGATCGACATGCCGTGCTGGGCGTGATTGTCGACGAAACGCATCGAACGCAGATCCGCCTTGTCGATGGCCAGCCCCACATCGCTCAGCCCCACGGATTCATGGTTGAAAACGATCTTGCCGGCGGTGGGAATGACGAAGGTGATTTCGTCGAACGGCTCGGGAAACGCCACCGTGAAATCACCCCGATAATGCATGCGCCGGAAACTCACCCCTTCGTACCGCCCGTAAACGCCGCCAATGATGATGTCTTTGGGTGGCGGCGGTGTGTCGCCATAACGGTTGCCAAACATTCGCGAGAACAGGACGCCGAAGTCGTCGCTGGCCATGTTGTCGGATCGCAGGATGAGGGTCTGGCGCGTCGGGTTTGAGTACACCGGGAGGGTCACCTTGGTGGTCGGGTCATCGGGGCGCGACGACGTTACCAAGGGAGAATGACGCCGATGTGACAACGCTCGATGCTGTGCGCGAACGTCACGCACAGCATCGAGCGAAGCGGGTCAGGTGTGATGGATGTCGCGATCCTTGGTTTCAGGCATGAAGAAAATCCCGAGAATCGCCGTCATCACCGCAATCACGATCGGGTACCACAAGCCGTAGTAGATATCCCCGGTCGCCGCGACCATCGCGAACGCCACCGTTGGCAGGAACCCGCCGAACCAGCCGTTGCCGATGTGGTACGGCAGCGACATCGAGGTGTAGCGGATGCGCGCCGGGAACAGCTCGACGAGCCACGCCGCGATCGGGCCGTAGACCATGGTCACGTAGATCACGAGGATGGTCAGCAGCAGCAAGACCATCGGGTAATTGGTCTTGGCCGGGTCGGCTTTTTCCGGGTAACCGGCTTCTTTCAGCGCGGTCGTGAGGCTGGCGGTGAAGGCGTCGTTGCGGGTCTTGAAGTCGGCGGCCGGCAGGGGCGTGCCTTCGAAGCTTTCGATGACCTTGTCGCCGATGCGCACCTGGGCCACAGTGCCCGGTTCCGCCACCACGTTTTCGTACGGGATCGCCCGTTTGGCCAGGATGGTTTTTGCAAGATCGCAGGAACTGGTGAATTTGGCCTTGCCCACCGGATCGAACTGGAACGAGCACTGGTCGGGGTTGGCGATCACCTTGACCGGGTTTTTCTCCTGGGCGATGAACACGTCTGGGTTACCGTATTGGGTCAGCGCGTGGAAGATCGGGAAGTAGGTCACCGCCGCCAGAATGCACCCGGCCATGATGATGCCCTTGCGCCCGATGCGGTCGGACAGACTGCCGAAAATCACGAAGAACGGCGTACCGATCAGCAGCGAACCGGCGATCAGCAGGTTGGCGGTCTGCGGGTCGATCTTCAGTGTTTGCAGCAGGAAAAACAGCGCGTAGAACTGCCCGGTGTACCAGACCACCGCTTGCCCTGCGGTGCCGCCGAGCAGGGCCATGATCACGATTTTCAGGTTGTCCCAACGGGCGAAGGACTCGGTCAGCGGCGCTTTCGACGCTTTGCCTTCAGCCTTCATTTTCATGAACACCGGCGACTCGCTCAGTTGCAGGCGGATGTACACCGACACGATCAGCAGCAGAATCGACAGCAGAAACGGAATCCGCCAGCCCCAGGCCTCGAACGCCTCGGTGCCCAGCGCCGTGCGGCAGGCCAGAATCACCAGCAGCGACAGAAAAAGCCCCAGCGTTGCGGTGGTCTGAATCCACGAGGTGAAGAACCCGCGTTTGCCCTTCGGCGCATGCTCGGCCACATAGGTTGCAGCGCCGCCGTACTCACCGCCCAGCGCCAGACCTTGCAGCAATCGCAGGGTGATCAGAATGATCGGCGCCGCGACCCCGATGGTCGCGTAACCCGGCAGGAACCCCACAATCGCCGTCGACACACCCATGATCACAATCGTGATCAGAAACGTGTGCTTGCGCCCGATCATGTCGCCCAACCGCCCGAACACAATCGCCCCGAACGGCCGCACCGCAAAGCCTGCGGCGAAGGCGAGCAGGGCGAAGATGAACGCCGTGGTCTCGTTCACCCCGGCAAAGAAGTGCTTGGCGATGATCGCGGCGAGGGAGCCGTAGAGGTAAAAGTCGTACCACTCGAACACCGTGCCGAGGGACGACGCAAAGATCACCTTGCGCTCCTCGCGGCTGATGCTGTGGTTGGTGGGCGGCGCGCTGCCGGTGGACATGCTGTCGAGTACTGCCATGGGTGTTCTCCGTCGTGCTTGTTTTTGTAGGCCGGAGCACTTCATCAACGTCGCGTACCCGAGGCCTGTGGCGGATGCCGTATCAGGTGTTTCGTGGAGCGTGCACACAATCACCGCCCCGCGCGGGAGGGCGGGGTTTCATTGAGCATAATTGGGATTGGGGGGATATCCAGTGGTGGCAGTGGATGGGGGGAGTGACGGAGAGGGTTTGGCTGGTTTGGGGAGAGAATGAATTAAATGAGTCCGCGTCCTCCGTTCCTTATCGTTATTCAGAATTTCGTTTGTTCTGAATAAGTATTAAAAACTGTCATTTCTATCAGCTGTGGTTTTAGGTGTTTATATCAATACTCTTTGGGGTGGAGGGTTGGAAAATAAATCTGCCCCTTTGATTATTTGATTTCTTTGCGGGGTGTCTTATGAGTATTAATTTAAGAGTGACGGGTTTGGGTGAGTCGGAATATATTCTTCCAGAGCTGGTTCGGAAGGTGAGTGAGAGATTTGGTGTAGATGTGATTGGAGCGGAGGTTATATCGAACAGTGAGGTGAGGCTAAAAATGAAAATGCAGTTGAGAGTGGCAAGAGATGACGTTGCAATTGTCAGGATTGAGCAGCTATATCCTTTTCCTGAAGATGATTTAATTGAGTTTCTTGCGCCATATGGATTATTCTCTAATTAAAAGTTGGCATATCAAAAGGGGACAGATTTATTTAATTGTCCCCTTTTGATTTTAAGCACTTTTCTCTGGCCGTCCTCGGTTTCTGAATTGGATTCGTCTTCCGGTGATCTTTTCGATTTCGTCGACGAATCTCATGTCGCCAGTCAGTTGGCCGCGCTGCAGTGCACCCCTGATGAGTTGCAATTCATTGGTGGGTGTAGCCATTTCAACAAATGACTTATAGCGCTCACGCCGGATGGAATCGTTAGGTCCTAGTTCCAGGAAGCAAGGGTATTTGTCCAGCCAAGTGTTCTCTGAAAAGTCGTTCACGCGTAGCGCAATACTCGACCAGCGATAGTCTTCCGCACGCGCCACCATGTGGGCTCTTACGGGGTTTAACTCGATGTAGCGACTGCAAGCCAATAGATAGGTGTCGGATTGAACAACGCTGGATTTGTAGCGACTTTCCCACAGCGTGCCAGTCCGCCCCTCAACCTTGTTGCGATACCGAGTCATCCTTGCGGCGAGGGCTTTCATGAGCTGTCCAAGGCTGGACGTTGATTCCCCTGGGGCGAGCAGCAGGTGCACATGATTGGTCATCAAGCAGTAGGCATAAACTTTTATACCTAATGCTTCCTTGAGCTCGCGCAGGTCAGAGAGATAGCGCTCGAAGTCCGCTGGCTCGGCGAAAACAACCTGCCTGTTATGGCCGCGCTGCACGATATGGTGCGGGTAGTGCGGTAGCACGATGCGTCCCGTTCTGGGCATGAGTCTTCCTACGTCCTTGTTTTGACGGATGAAGTTTAGAAGGTGGCGAAGCTGGGGCTGGCGGGATGTGTCAGGGAATGTATCCGTCTGAGCAGGGGGGATTAATTAAATGAGTCTGCGTCCAACGTTCCTTATGGCTGTTCAGAATTTTGGTTGTTCTGAATAAGTATTAAAAACTGTCATTTCTGTCAGGTGCGGTTGTGGATGTTTGTGTTGATACTTTTGGTAGGTGGGGTTGGAAAATAAATCTGTCCCCTTTCTTTCGCGGCTGATGCTGTGGTTAGTGGGCGGCGCGCTGCCGGTGGACATGCTGTCGAGTACTGCCATGGGTGTTCTCCGTCGTGCTTGTTTTTGTAGGCCGGAGCACTTCATCAACGTCGCGTACCCGAGGCCTGTGGCGGATGCCGTATCAGGTGTTTCGTGGAGCGTGCACAGAATCACCGCCCCGCGCGGGAGGGCGGGGTTTCATTGAGCATAATTGGGATTGGGGGGATATCCAGTGGGGGCGGATGTGGGCAGTGGCGGAGAGGGTTTGGCTGGTTTGGGGAGAGAATGAATTAAATGAGTCCGCGTCCTCCGTTCCTTATCGTTATTCAGAATTTCGTTTGTTCTGAATAAGTATTAAAAACTGTTATTTCTATCAGGTGCGATTTTGGATTTTTGTGTTGATACTTTTATCTGTCAAGGGAGTGGAAAATAAATCTGTCCCCTTTTTTCGCTTTTTTCGTGGAAAGGGAGTGGAAAATAAACCTGCCCCTTTGAATTTTCTTTAACCTTTGTTAGTAGAGTGAGGCGGATGATGGCTACTAGGATTTCTGGAACGGTAGGGGCGTTAGTCACGTTTCCCGACGGTTCGTATACTGGGTTAGTTACGCCTAACGTAAAGGGGTATGCGGATCCGCATATTTTTACCAATGTAGATGTGATATTTGGGGGAGCGCTTAAAAATGGACAGGTCGTATTTTTCGAGGCGCATGGAACGATGGAGAAGGTCGCAAAAAATATTCGAACAGATCAATGAGTTTTTACTAATGATGAAGTAAAGAAAAAAGGGGACAGATTTATTTAATCGTCCCCTTTTGATTTTAAGCACTTTTCTCTGGCCGTCCTCGCTCTCTGAATTGAATACATCTTCCGGTGATCTTTTCGATTTCGTCGACGAATCTCATGTCACCAGTCAGTTGGCCGCGCTGCGGTGCACCTCTGATGAGTTGCAATTCATTGGTGGGTGTAGCCATTTCAACAAATGACTTATAGCGCTCACGCCGGATGGAATCGTTAGGTCCTAGTTCCAGGAAGCAAGGGTCTTTGTCCAGCCAGGTATTTTCTGAAAAATCGTTCACGCGTAGCGCAGAACTCGACCAGCGATAGTCTTCCGCACGCGCCACCATGTGGGCTCTTACGGGGTTTAACTCGATGTAGCGACTGCAAGCCAATAGATAGGTGTCGGATTGAACAACGCTGGATTTGTAGCGACTTTCCCACAGCGTGCCAGTCCGCCCCTCAACCTTGTTGCGATACCGAGTCATCCTTGCGGCGAGGGCTTTCATGAGCTGTCCAAGGCTGGACGTTGATTCCCCTGGGGCGAGCAGCAGGTGCACATGATTGGTCATCAGGCAGTAGGCATAAACTTTTATACCCAATGCTTCCTTGAGCTCGCATAGGTCAGAGAGATAGCGCTCGAAATCTCTTGGCTCAGCGAAAACGACCTGTCTGTTGTGGCCGCGCTGCACGATATGGTGCGGGTAGTGCGGTAGCACGATGCGTCCCGTTCTGGGCATGAGTGTTCCTACGTCCTTGTTTTGACAGATGAAGTTTAGAAGGTGGCGAAGCTGGGGCTGGCGGGATCTGTCAGGGAATGTATCCGTCTGAGCTGAGGGGATTAATTAAATGAGTCCGCGTCCAACGTTTCTTATGGCTGTTCAGGATTTTGGTTGTTCTGAATAAGTATTAAAAACTGTCATTTCTGTCAGGTGCGGTTGTGGATGTTTGTGTTGATACTTTTGGTAGGCGGGGTTGGAAAATAAATCTGTCCCCTTTCTTTCACATATTTTGAATGTGAGGATAAGTTCATGAAGGTGACCACTATGAACCTAAAATTTTACGCTTTTGTTCGAGTGATTTTACCGGCGATAGTCTTCAGTATGTTACCCGCTGCGGCATTTGCGATTGGTTGCACGCCGCCGGCCGTCAAATGGAATGCAAACGAAACTATCAGAACAATCACTATAACCGAAGTTGCAGAGGGTGGTGTTCAAGCAAATTGCAGCTGGGCAGGTACGATTGCGCGCCCTGTTAAATCGATAAAAATTCAAATAACACCTGGTCGGCAGCCACGAGTTAATTCGGCCAGATCTGTCGCGATATCGCAACCTTTAACGTTGTGCCCTGGACCTGAGTCTCGGCTATTAAAAGGGTTGAGGACCGCGGCAACCTTGGATCAAATTAATGCAGCATGTGCGAATGCTGGAAATTTTGTAAACGGCCCGGATTTATCATTCGAGGTCAATGACACAAGCTCGGGGTGGAGCACTTATTACGGTGGTGTAGGGTATCCGGATACCTGCTCGACGGGAGTTTTCATGAATTTAGGTTCAAGTGTGAGTTTGCCAATGCAGCAAACCACGGTGTGCACATTTACGTACTGAATGATAGAGTTTAATCAAAGGGGACAGATTTATTTAATCGTCCCCTTTGATGTTATGTGTTAGCGAAGATAAGCTTCGCCGCTGCGAATTATTCCGTCGGCACAACGTTATCCAGCACCTGATTGACCGCCAGTTCCGCCAGCATAACGATCTGCGCGATGCCTTGTGCGGTCTTGCGGTGGGGGCCTTCGAGGAGGTCGACGAAGTTGTTGAGCATGACGTTGGCCGAGCCCAAGGTTTCGACGGCGTCGGCGAGCAGGGATTCGTTGTTGCTGGCCGGGTTGGCCTGGTAGAGGCGGTTGGGGTAGTAGGGCGCGGCCATCATGTGGGCTGATATCGGGCCGAGGTGGTAGTCGAGGGCGCGGTTGGCGGCTTCGTTGAATCTCTTGGAGTCAGGGCATTCGTAGGGGGAGGTTGGGTCGGTGATGCTGGCCGGTTCGGTGACCGGGGGATTCGGAGTTATTTTGATCATTGGCTCTAACCTCTCTAAGGAGTGAGGCTGCAACCATCTCGCTGCTAAACGAATTAGGGTGGCAGCTGCGCGCAGGTTAGCAGACCGATGAGCCAAGCAATCGGCGCACCCGAAGGTGCCCTGCGCACAGCCACCATCAAGCTCAGAGATAACTGATTTGATAGAGGCTTGTACGGCTTGACTCGACGGGCTGCTAAACCCGATCACTGGAAATCAGTGACCCGATCCAAGTTACCGGCCGACCCCAAGGCGCACAAGCCGGCGGATTCTGGCGTAGCGGTAGGCTCTGGCGCAAGGATTTGTAGGCATCCGGACGCATTCCGACATGTCTTTAAACAGCGCGATCCAAACCTGTTTATCTACCATCACCCAACGAGGAGACGCCTCACGCTTCACACCTCCGGGCCATTCGTCGCCAGCCTCGCACTCATCACGCCGCCCCTCGCTCTAAAACTGCATGACCAAAACCATCAGCGCCGAAGACTTGCATATCAGCCTCCACCCGTTGAGCGAATCAGCGCTGTTCAAATGGCTGCTCGCCAGTTTCCTGATGGGCAAACGAATCCAGGCCGAGATTGCCGCCGAAGCCTACCGAGTGATAGTCGACCAACACCAGCGCGATACGCCGCGCAAACTCGGCCATTGCACCCACCGCGAACTGGTGCAAATGCTCGGCCAGGCGCATTACGTGCGTTACGACGAAACCACCGCCGAGCGACTGCTGGCGCTGGCTGCCAAACTGAATGACGAGTACGCCGGACGCGTAATGAACATGGTCGAGGCGAGCGCCGACCTCCAGGATTTCGAAAAGCGTTTGCAAGCCTTCGACGGCATCGGCCCGAAAACCGTTGAAATCTTCATGCGCGAAGCGGGCAAGGTGCTGTTTTGAGTGCGTCGTCGATCTTCATCGGCTGCGCGGGTTGGAGCTTGCCCCGCGAATATTGGCCGACATTCCCGGAGCAGGGCACCCACCTGCAACGCTATGCCGCACACCTCAATGGCGTGGAAATAAACAGTTCCTTCTACCGTCCGCACAAACCCCAAACCTACGCCCGATGGGCCGAGTCGGTGCCGGACGGGTTTCGTTTTTGCGTGAAGCTGCCCAAGTCGATCAGCCATGAGCGGCGCCTGCGGGACTGCGAACAGGAGCTCGATGCATTTCTTGAACAGTGCGCGGGGCTGGGCGATCGCCTGGGTTGCCTGCTGCTGCAGTTGCCGCCGTCGCTGGCGTTCGACGAAGCAGTTGCAGAGGTCTTTTTCGTCGAGTTGCGCCAGCGCTATTCCGGGGCTGTGGTGCTGGAGCCGCGTCACGAGTCCTGGGCCGCCGCCGAAATGTTGTTGATGGCGTACCGCATCGCGCAAGCGGTGGTCGATCCCTCGCGAATCAGCACCGATGCGGCTCCGCGCGGCTGGCCCAGCGTGCGTTATTGGCGGCTGCACGGTTCGCCGCGCATTTATTACAGCCCCTATGACTCGGTGTATCTGGAAAGGCTCGCCGGCGATTTGCGGGTGGCGGCTATTGATGGCGTCGACACTTGGTGCATCTTCGACAATACCGCCAGCGGCGCGGCAATCGGCAATGCGCTGGAGCTGCGGCGGATACTGGCGCACGGCTGACACTCGATGTCTGGTCTTCCAACCGGCGAGCGTGTCTGTAAACTGGCCGCCCGAAACGGCGCGCGATGGCGCCGTCCTCACTGCCAGCGAAGGACTTTCCCATGGCCAACCAAGACATCACCTACACCCCGGATCCGGATGCAGACTCGATCTCTTCGGACGTCACCGAATTCAACGGCATCCTGATGTCGACCCAGATTCCGACCCGTGCCGACGGCAGCCTGGAACTGGGCGACGTCACCGCGCAAAGCGAATGCACGTTGCAGGCGCTGAAAGTCGCGCTGGAAAAGGCCGGCAGTTCGATGGACCGCGTGCTGCACCTGACCATCTACCTGACCGACATGGCTGATCGCGCTGCGTTCAACGAGGTGTACAAGCGCTACTTCGCCAAACCTTGGCCGGTGCGCGCGGCGGTAGGCGTGGCGGCGCTGGCGGTTGAAGGGATGAAGGTGGAAGTGACTGCGATGGCTGCCAAGGCCTGATTCACGCCGCAAAAAAAGAAGCGTGCGCCGAACGGGGATATTCAAGGTTCGGCAGCGCTTCGGTTTCCTCTAACACAACCTTGATTAACTTTCCCCACAAAGCGGACCTGTAACGTTCAGAAAAATTTTCCCCTCGGCGAGATATTCTTCTGTTTCCTCCTCTTCGTGTTTGTACGGGATGGACATTTTAAAGTTTGCTTCAATGGTTTTCTTCACCTTGTCTCTTTTGAATGTGATTTCACCTTCTTTTACATTAATTATTCCTACATAGCCGTTAATAAAAACGGCCGAAACTCCCTTGTCATATTCAACAATCTGGTGCGTTCCGTCTTTCATCGAACAAGGTACGCGGAACGTAATTTGCACAAGAACTTCGGGGAATGGAATGCGTCCCATGAGGGTGAAGTAGCCATCACTCAATGAAGCATAGGCAAACGCGGTGGCTACAAACGGATCCTCTATATTCGGGAATGGGGGAGTGAAATTAGCGGTGTAAGAATTGTTAATGACTGTATAGGCGTTTTCGCCTTTCATTGTCTCCTTATCGATGTTGAGTGCCTTGTAATATTGGCTATCCATTGTCATATACCTTTGTTTTGTAAGTCAGTAAGTACACCAGGCGCTAAAGCACATCGGAACGCCTGGCGGAAGCGTGCTTTATATAACTCGGTTCAACAACTGACAGAACTTACAGTTATGCCATCCTCGAAACTGTGCTAGCGACTTCCTGCATCACATCGCCCCATGCGTGCCGGTCAGGCCTTTCGCAGGTACAATGCGCGCCTCAACCGTGACAGCCTGACTAAAAAAACATATGTCCTTGCCCAAACATCACCTGGAACTGCTCAGCCCCGCCCGTGACGTGGCCATCGCCCGCGAGGCCATCCTGCATGGCGCCGACGCGGTGTACATCGGCGGCCCGAGCTTCGGTGCGCGCCACAACGCGTGCAACGAGGTGAGCGAAATCGCCGAACTGGTGGAATTTGCCCGTCGCTATCACGCGCGCATCTTCACCACCATCAACACCATCCTGCACGACAACGAACTGGAGCCGGCGCGCAAGCTGATCCATCAGTTGTACGACGCCGGCGTCGATGCGCTGATCGTCCAGGACCTGGGCGTGATGGAGCTGGACATTCCACCCATCGAGCTGCACGCCAGCACCCAGACCGACATTCGCACCCTTGAGCGGGCCAAGTTCCTCGATCAGGCCGGTTTCTCGCAACTGGTTCTGGCCCGTGAACTGAACCTCAAGGAAATCCGCGCGATCGCCGATGAAACCGATGCCGCCATCGAGTTCTTCATCCACGGCGCGTTGTGCGTGGCGTTTTCCGGTCAGTGCAACATTTCCCACGCGCAGACCGGGCGCAGCGCCAACCGGGGCGACTGCTCCCAGGCCTGCCGTCTGCCGTACACCCTGAAAGACGAAAAGGGTGGCGTGATCGCCTACGAAAAACACCTGCTGTCGATGAAGGACAACAACCAGAGCGCCAACATCCGCGCACTGGTCGAGGCCGGTGTGCGTTCGTTCAAGATCGAAGGTCGCTACAAGGACATGGGCTATGTGAAGAACATCACCGCCTATTACCGCCAGCGCCTGGACGACGTGCTCAACGACCGTCCGGACCTGGCCCGCGCTTCCAGCGGCCGCACCGCGCATTTCTTCATGCCGGACCCGGAAAAGACCTTCCACCGTGGCAGCACCGACTACTTCGTCAGCGAGCGCAAGATCGACATCGGCGCGTTCGATTCGCCGACCTTCACCGGTCTGGCGGTGGGCACGGTCGAGAAAGTCGGCAAGCGTGACATGCAGGTCATCACTCACGAGCCGCTGTCCAACGGCGACGGTCTCAACGTGCTGGTCAAGCGCGAAGTGGTGGGTTTCCGCGCCAACATCGCCGAAGCCAAGGGCGAGTTCGAGGAAGAAGGCGAGAAGCGCTACCGCTACCGCGTCGAGCCGAACGAAATGCCGGAAGGCCTGTACAAGCTGCGCCCGAACCACCCACTGAACCGCAACCTCGACCACAACTGGCAGCAGGCCTTGCTCAAGACCTCCGCCGAGCGTCGGATCGGCGTGAGCTGGCTGGCGAAGCTGCGTGAAGAGCGTCTGGAACTGACCGTGACCAGCGAAGAGGGCATCAGCGCCAGCGTTGCGCTGGAAGGCCCGTTCGGCGTCGCCAACAAACCGGAACAGGCGCTGGACACCTTGCACGACCTGCTCGGCCAGCTCGGCACCACCGAGTACCACGCGACCTCGATCAAACTCGATGCGCCGCAAGCGTTCTTCATCCCGAACTCGCAGCTCAAGTCGTTGCGCCGCGAAGTGATCGAAGCGCTGACTGCCGCCCGCGTCGCCGCTCACCCACGTGGCGGGCGCAAGGCCGAAACTACGCCACCGCCGGTGTACCCGGAGGCGCACCTGTCGTTCCTGGCCAACGTCTACAACCAGAAGGCTCGCGACTTCTACCACCGTCACGGCGTGAAGCTGATCGACGCGGCGTACGAGGCCCACGAAGAGGCGGGTGAAGTGCCGGTGATGATCACCAAGCACTGCCTGCGGTTCTCCTTCAACCTGTGCCCGAAACAGGCCAAAGGCGTGACCGGCGTGAAGACCAAAGTCGCGCCGATGCAGTTGATCCACGGCGACGAAGTGCTGACCCTGAAGTTCGACTGCAAACCGTGCGAGATGCACGTGATCGGCAAGATGAAGGGCCACATCCTGAATCTGCCGCAGCCGGGCAGTGTGGTGGGGCATATCAGCCCTGAGGATCTGATGAAGACCATTCCTCGGGCTCCACACTGATTAGCAGGCAATAAAAAACCGGTGACGAAAGTCACCGGTTTTTTTATGCCCGCCAGAAACTCAACTGGCTTCGTAGCGCGATCCTGTTTGCGGCGCTGCTTCGCCACTCAACGCATCGACCATCGGCGGATGATCCTGTGCGGCCTGACGCAGATCTTCGGTCACCCGCAGTTCGGCGCCGGTTGGTGAGAAGGTCGCTGCCGCCGCAAACGGCGCCGGATTGGCCGGCACCGGACGCTTGCCACGACGCCAGAAGAAGAACGTCACCATGGCCAGGTTGACCAGCGCGAAGGCCCAGAACAGGCCGGTTTCGCCGTGAGCGTTCATCGCCGGCGAGATCAGCAGCGGGCTCATCGCCGAGCCCAGCGAGTTGATCAGCAACATTCCCTGAATCATTGGCACCAGGGTTTCGACCGGCGCACGGTCGGCAGCGTGGCTGACCGCCACCGGGTACAACGCGAACACGCCGCCACCCAACAGGAACAGCATCGCCGCGAGCATGGCCGAGGACAGCGGCACCAGCACGATCACCAGCGACAGCACGGTGCACGCGGCGCACAGCACGGTCAGCACTTGCAGGCGATCCTTGCGGTCGGACCAGCGCCCGACCGGGTACTGCAGCAGCATCGCGCCGAGGATCGTCCAGGCCATCATGCTGCCGACTTCGCCGACGTTCAGGCCGATGCGTTGCAGGTACAGCGGCAGCAGGGTGTAGATCGCGGCGATGGTGACGCCGGAGCCGAAGCAGCCGACCAGTCCGGTGGGCGATACGCCGAGCAAGGCCCGTGGCTTGAGCGGTTCGACCTGTTCCAGCAACGGCGATACGCGCGGCAGGATCACGATCGGCAGCACCGACAAGGTCGCGAGCATGCCGGCAACCATGAACGGCGCCGTGTCGCCCAGCCCGGTTATTTTTCCCAAAAATGCCTGACCCAGCACGCCGGCGCCGTAGAGGACGATCATGTACAGCGCCAGCAGACGACCGCGAATCTTCGCGTCACCGGCCAGCAGCAGCCAGCTCTCGATCACCAGAAACACGCCGACCGTGGCCCAGCCGTTGATCAGACGCAGGACGACCCAGCCCCAGGTGTCATAAAACAGCCCTTGCAGCAGGATGGTCGCGGCGATCAGCGAGGCGAAGCTGCTGTAGGCGCGGATGTGGCCGATGCGCAGGATCAGCCGGTCGTTGAAGATCGCGCCAAGCGTCAGGCCGATGAAATAGGCCGAGGACACGATGCCGATCATCGTTGCCGATTCGCCGGCAGCGCCCAGGCGCAGGGTGGTCAAAGAAGACAGAAAGCCGTTGCCCAGGGCAACAATGAATAGCCCGAGCAGGGGCGCCAGCGCCATGGCCAGCAAACGCGGTGTCATAAAAACCTCAAGTGATCGAACAGCGGAACGTGCGCCTCTGCGCATGCGAGTGCCAAGCCGAAGTGTGTTGAAGACAAACGACCGCCGAACGGGCAGGACGATTGAGCCTGGCGCACTTCGTGAAAGTGGCCGGCTGTTCAAACCTGAGGGTTGTCATGGCTGCGGGCAGGCGCCGTTCGGGCGACTGCAAGAGGAGGCGCGATTTTAAGCCTTGTGTGGCGTTTGCCAAGGTGCCGGGCCTGCGACGTTGGGACGCAGGCACATTCGTTCAGGCTGATCGTTCCGTGCAGTGCTAGCGTCGTTTGCGAGTAATTTGCTGCGGCGCCAGTTAGCATGGCGCCATAACAACGAAACGATGGACCACACCTTGATCGAACGACGCCAATTCAGCGGTGGCATGAAGGGCAAGAACCTTCGCTACCTGAACGAGCCCGCCAGCGGGCCGGGACGCATGACCCGCACCGGGTTCGTGCTGCTGGAGAATTTTTCCCTGCCGGCCTTCACCCAGGCGCTGGACACCCTTGTCACCGCCAATCTGCTGCGCCCCGGTCTGTTTTCCACGCGAACTTTCGGCTTGAGCGACGGCGAAGTGATCAGCGACCTTGGGCTGGTGATCCGCCCGGATTCGCGGCTGGAAACCAGCGTGCTGCAGGAGCTGGATCTGCTGGTGATCTGCGGCGGTTACCGCACGGAATTGAAGGCGAGCGACGAGTTCATCAACCTGCTGAAAATGGCCGCCGAGGCTGGCGTGATACTGGCTGGGTTGTGGAACGGCGCGTGGTTCCTGGGCCGGGCAGGGGTGCTGGAAGGTTATCGCTGTGCGATTCACCCGGAGCATCGGCCGGCGCTGGCGGAGATTTCCAAGGCGACGCAGGTCAGCAGCGAACCCTATGTGATCGACCGCGACCGGCTGACCGCGTCCAGTCCGTCCGGCGCGTTCCACATGGCGCTGGACTGGATCAAGGGCCTGCACGACAAGGCGCTGGTCGAAGGCATCGAAGACATTCTGGCGTTCGAGGAATCGCGTTACCGGCGGATCAAACCGACCGAGAACATCTGCGTCAGCGCGCCGTTGCGTGAAGTGGTGAAGCTGATGGACGCCAATCTGGAGGAACCGCTGGAGCTGGAACAACTGGCGGTGTATGCCGGCCGCTCCCGACGTCAGCTGGAACGGCTGTTCAAAGAACAACTCGGCACCACGCCGCAGCGTTATTACATGGAACTGCGCATCACCGAGGCCCGGCGTCTGCTGCAACACACCGAGCTGTCCCAGGTGGACGTGCTGGTGGCGTGCGGATTCGTGTCGCCGAGTCATTTCAGCAAGTGCTACAGCGCCTATTTCGGTTATCGACCTTCCAAAGAAAAACGGCTCGTCAAATGACGAGCCGTCTGGCGTGCTCCTTCAGAGGTGATCGGCGTCGATGATCGCCTGAGCGAAGGCTTTCGGGTCTTCCTGCGGCAGGTTGTGGCCGATGCCACCGTTGATCAGGCGGAACTGGTATTTGCCGGTGAAGCGTTTGGCGTAGTCCTCCGGCGCCGGGTGCGGTGCGCCGTTGGCATCGCCTTCCAGGGTAATGGTCGGCACGCTGATCGACGGCGCGGTGGCGAGTTTCTGTTCCAGCGCATCGTACTGGCTTTCACCCTGCACCAGACCCAAGCGCCAGCGGTAGTTGAACACGGTGATCGCGACGTGATCCGGGTTCTGCAACGCCTTGGCGCTGCGGTCGAAGGTGGCGTCGTCGAAGGCCCATTTCGGTGAGGCCAGTTGCCAGATCAGCTTGGCGAAATCATGGGTGTTCTTGGTGTAACCGGCCTCACCACGGTCGGTGGCGAAGTAGAACTGATACCACCATTGCAGCTCGGCCTTGGGCGGCAGCGGATTCTTGCCGGCGGCCTGATTGCCGATCAGATAGCCGCTGACCGACACCAGCGCCTTGACCCGCTCCGGCCACAGCGCCGAAACGATGCCCGCCGAACGCGCGCCCCAGTCGTAGCCGCCGAGCACGGCTTGCTTGATCTTCAGCGCGTCCATGAAATCGATCACGTCACTGGCCAGCGCCGCCGGTTGACCGTTGCGCACAGTCTTGTCGGACAGGAAATGCGTGTCGCCATAACCCCGGGCGTACGGCATCAGCACCCGATAACCCTTGGCCGCCAGCAGCGGCGCAACGTCGTCGTAGCTGTGAATGTCATAGGGCCAGCCGTGCAGCAGAATCACCACCGGGCCATTGGCCGGGCCGGTTTCGGCGTAGGCAACGTCCAGCAGGCCGGCCTTCACATGCTTGAGCGGGCCGAAGGGCAGGTCGGCCTTGACGCTGGCGGCTTCGGTCTTGATCGGCTCCGGTGCTGAAGTTTGCGCTTGAGCGAAGGCCCCGAACTGCAGCAGCGCGGTGGCGAGAATCGACAAGCCCAGCAGGCGGCGACGGTTTTTCCCGGTGGTGACGGTGGCGTGTGGTGCGTGCTTCATGGCAAGTCTCCTTATGATCGGCGAGGGCCGGGTTCTGGCTGAACCCTTCGTATCTGGCGTTCATTAAAGACTGGCCACGTATCTGCGCTGTTTCCGTTTTCGTGGGCTGATGCGCGGGCATGTATCCGGGAGGCGTTCGTACACACTGCGATACAAACCTGCGGCCAACAAAAAGCCCCGAATGTTCGGGGCTCTTGCTTGCGTTGGGTTTCAGGCCTGAGTGACGTGTTTGGGCCCGGCCAGCGCCCAGGCGATCAGCCCGAACAGCGGCACAAACACGATCAATACGATCCAGACGCCTTTGTTGCTGGCTTTCCCCTCACTCTTGCGCACCCGGTTGATCGCCCACAATTCGATGAGCAAAAGAACGACGGCCAGTACGATCCACGTGGTTTCAAGTTGCATGGGCTACCTCCTGATGGTCATTGGTTTAGGTGGGGCATGCCACTCAGGGTTCATTAAATTTGCTGGGTGGCTTGCGTGGGTCACGTGCACAAATGTTCTAAACCGATCGCCAAAGTCGCGGTAACGTAGACGTCCTCAACGACCAACACTGCCTTCGGAGCCTTGCGTGGACAAACGCAACTGGATTGAGCTGTCCCAGGATGCCGACACCGGGATCGAGTCGATTCGTGCCCATTTCCAGGGCCACGCCTACGATCCGCACTGGCATGACAGCTTTCTGGTGGGCGTCACCGAGCAGGGCGTGCAGCAGTTTCATTGCCGGCGGGTGCGGCATCTGAGTACGCCGGGCAAGATTTTCATGCTGGAACCGGGGGAGATCCACGACGGGCACGCGCCGACGGAGGAGGGCTTCACCTATTCCATGCTCTACCTCGACCCGCACTGGCTGGAGCGCGAATTGCGCGTGCTGTTCGAGCATGCGCCGGACAACAGCCAACTCGGGTTCACCGATACCCTGAGTCAGGATTCGCGCCTGTCCACCGCCATCAATCAGGCCTTCAACGCCCTGCATCAAGGCGACTTGCGCATCGTGCGCCAGACCGCCATCGACACCTTGCTCGGTTCGCTGACGTCGCACCTCGACTGGCGTAAACGCCAACCGTTCGATCCGCGCCTGCCACGGGTGGCCCAGGTGGCGCGGGACTATCTGCATGCGCATGCCTTCGAGGACATCGGGCTGGACGACGTGGCCCAAACCTGCGGAGTTGATCGCTTTCGCCTGACCCGGGCCTTCAAGGTCGCTTTCGGACTGGCGCCCCATGCCTACCTGATTCAGCTGCGCCTGGCCCGCGCCCGCCAGTTGCTGGCGCGCGGCGAAACACCCGCCACCGTCGCCAGCGCCCTCGGTTTCGCCGATCAGAGCCACCTCGGGCGCTGGTTCCGCCGTGCCTATCACCTGACGCCGGCGGATTACCGCAAGCGCTGCTCAAACCTTCCAGACTGAACCCCGCACAACCGCGACCATGACTTCCTGTTCTGATCCGGGAGTCCTGTCATGGAATCGTTGCTGCCTTTTCTGCTGTTTTCCTTCGTCGCCTCGATCACCCCGGGGCCGACCAATATTCTGGTGATGAGCCACAGCTCGCGGCGCGGTCTGACGGCCACCGTGCCGATCATCTTCGGCGCGTGTGTGTCGGCGGCGCTGGTGGTGTTGGTGGTCGGGCTTGGCGTGGGGGAAACCTTGCTGCGCTATCCCCGTGTGCAGCAGGCGATGGCCTGGGCCGGGGTGTTGTGGTTGAGCTGGCTGGCGTGGCAAATCTTTCGCAGTTCGCCGCCGTCGCTGGACCCGGCGACAGCAGGGGATAACGGCTTCAACGTATTCGGCGCCGCCGGCCTGCAATTGATCAACCCCAAGGTCTGGATGATGGCCGTGGCGGTGGTGAGTGTGTTTGGCGGCAACGGCGACGACAGCGCGCGGATGCTGCTGTTGTCGGCGGTTTTTCTAATGGTCTGCGTGCCGTGCATGACGGCGTGGGCGCTGCTGGGCGTGGGCAGTGCGCGGTTCTTTGGCTCGCCACGGGCATTGCGGCGCATGAATGCCGGGCTGGCGTTTTTGTTGTTGCTGTCGGCTTGGTTGACGGTGTTGGTCTAGATCGGTTCAGGCATCAATCGGTAAAGAGCGCAACCTTGGGACTCTGGATAAGGCCGCTGGCGGCCAGCGCTCTGAGCTGTTGCACCAACGCGCTGCGCTGGTCTTTTGAGGTGACCGGGTCGACAACCTGATACTGGCGATCGCACCAGAGATCCACCTGCCGCAGCCAGAATGTCTCAACCACGGGTTCTGCCTCCAGCCGTTTCAACAGATAGGCGATCTGCTGCCAATTGGACATCAAGCGCAAGATCGCCCAGCTGCGTTGCGGGGGCAGGTCATGCCATTCGCACTCCAGTTTTGCGGCGACCCCGGTGTTCAGCACGGCCCAAGGCTGTTTGTCCGATAGCGCGTAGGCGGCGAGGTACACTTTTTCCGAAGGATCACTCAACGCCCCGAGCATTTGCGGCAGATCTCCATCGCCCAGCAGGCGAACCGCAGCCTGCCGCACAGAGGGGTAGATCGAGCTCAGCGCTTCAGTAAGCCAGTGCTTCTGGAGTCTGATTTCCAGCTCGGCAGCCAGGCCCAGCACGCCAAGCCATTCGCGTTTGCGGGTGGGGAAATCCAGGCTGAGCCGCTGCGCCAGTACCTCAGATGCATCGACGCCGTGACGAGGTGCTGCCCAACGCGCCAGGCTGCGAATCGCGGGCGAAGGATCGAGCAAAGCCAATCGCAGCAGATGGACTGGATCGTCAGACAGCGGAAGGAGGGCGCGCAGTATGCTGACTCGTACCTTGGCACCCGGCCGCGCCAGTGCCTCAAGCAGCAAAGGCGAAGCCTGTGCTGGCGGCAGATCCTGACAGACCGACACCGCAGCCAACCTTACGGTCAGCTCCCGATGAGCCAGGGCGCTACGCAGGAGTCTCTCCGGGTCGAAATCCGTTTCCAGCAGCAAACTGAACAGGTAGCGCGCGGCTTTGCCTTGCCGCGTGAGAAAGTTTGCGAAGACCTCATCGCGGATATCCGGTGATTGAAGAACAGTGCGTGCGGCGGTGTAGGTGGGAGCGTGATCAACCCGCTGCCGCGCCGCCAGCGCCATGATTGAGTCCAGCGCATACAGCAACGCGGGCGCCTGGGTGGGATTCAGGTAGTTGTTCAGCCCGGACAACGCCAGATCGCGAATCTGCGGCACCCAATCGTTGAGCCGTTCTATCAGGGCTACAAGTGCCTGCGGCGAGCAATCGCAACTGAGCTCCCTCACCGCGACTTCCCGGACGAACCCGTTGTAGTGGGTGCTGAGTTCTATCCACGTACCGCTGCCATTGGCATTCGCGAGCAGTTCCAGCGCTTCGTTACGCCGATAATCTGCCCAAGTGTGCTCGGTCACGGGTTTGTTCCTGAGCCGGTCCCACCAGTCCTTTGGAGATGTCACGCATTGATCCTTTCTGTAGTCGCCCGGGTGCAGGGTTGCCACTTTACTGATTCTGCGGTCGCAGGCGTAACTGTCATTTCGTTCGTGCACGGCACAGGGATGCCTTCCGCATTCCTGACAGGAATGCACCGCATAAAATCAATGAATTTCTATTATCGATCATCGTGACGTAGGGTGATTCAAGGACACGGAGAAATGCCCTTGAAGCTTCCTCTACTGAAAAATTCGACACCTCCCGCGCCAATGACTATGGCAAGCAAAGCCGAATTGCCCTGGCGGGCTATGACGCTTGCCATGACCTTGCCGCGTGCATGCTGGCGGCCAGCCTCGGTAACGCCGGTTCGGCGCGGATTCTGGCGGTTGGCGCTGGCGGGACCGCCCAGGAAATCATCGCGATGGGAAGTCTGGAGCCAGGCTGGCGTTTCATGGCGGTTGACCCGTCCGAGCCGATGCTGGCGGCGGCGACCGAGCAGTTGCGGTCGCATGACTTGCTTGAACGAACGGGTCTGCATCTGGGGCCGGTCGATGATTTGCCGGCCGATGAGTCATACGACGCCGCCACGGTGATCGGCGTTCTGCATCATCTGGAAGGCGATGAGGCCAAGCGAGCGCTTCTGCAATCCATTCGGGCGCGTTTGAAACCGGGTGCTCCGCTGATCGTGGCCGGCAATCACTACGCGTATGCCAGCCAGCCGTTGCTGCTGGAAGCGTGGGGACAACGCTGGCGCCAGAACGGTGCCAGCGCCGATGAGGTAAAGGCCAAACTGGGGAAAATCCTTCAGGGCGCCGATCCTCCCCATTCCGAGGCGGCGGTTCAAGAGCTGTTGCATGAGGCCGGATTCGGTGACGCCACCCGTTTTTTCAGCAGTCTGTTCTGGGGCGCATGGTTGACGCGTAGAACGGGTTGATCCGGGGCTGAGTGACGAATCCGACCACACGCATTTGAAATCCCCGCCGTTGCCCCCCAGAATCGCGCCCCGTTCCGGCCACCAGCGCCGGGCGTTCAGAGTAAAAGGGGTTGTGGTTGAACGAACAGACACTGTCCATGCGCCTGGAGCGGGTGGCGGCGCACGTGCCCGCCGGTGCTCGGCTGGCCGATATCGGCTCGGATCACGGCTACCTGCCGGTGGCCCTCATGCGCCGTGGCGCGATCGCGGCGGCGGTGGCGGGCGAGATGGCCGAGACGCCGTTCCGTTCGGCACAACGCACCGTGCGCGAAAACGATCTTGAGCAGCAGGTCACTGTGCGCCTGGCCAATGGCTTGATGGCCGTCGAGCCGGCGGACGGGATCACGGCAATTACCGTGTGCGGCATGGGTGGCGAGACCATCCGCGACATTCTCGAAGGCGGCAAGGCGCGCCTGAGCGGCCGCGAACGTCTGATCCTGCAACCCAACGGCGGCGAACAACCGCTGCGCCAATGGCTGATGGACAACGGCTATCGAATCCTCTGCGAAGACGTGCTGCACGAAAACCGCTTCGACTACGAAATCATCGTAGCCGAGCGAGGCGAGCCGGTGACTTATACCGCCGAAGAACTGTACTTCGGGCCGCTGCAGTTGCAGACGCGCAGTCCTGCGTTTGTCAGCAAGTGGCAGCATCGGTTGCGGCACAAGCAGCAGACGCTGAGCCACTTCGCTCGGGCTCGGCATGGGGTATGCGAGCAGAAGGTGGAGGATCTGAAGCAGCAGGTGCGCTGGATTAGTGACGTGCTGGGGTGAAGCAGGCCCAACGCTGATATCATCCAACCACTTTCAAGCAGGCCAAAAAACACCATGAACCGTCAGAAAAAACTGCAACAGCTCTTTAAGGAAAAATCCAGAAAGGCCAACGCCAAACTGGCACCCAAGAGCAACAAACCGAAGTACATCAGCAAGGCGGATCGCTTGAAGCTGGAGGCTGAAGCGGGCCCCGAATCGATTGAATCCACTGAAGTCTGAACCCGTTTCGCTGTAGCAGGGCAGTGATCCTGAAATTGTGGGACCTGACTTCGCTTGAACTGACGTGTCAACCTCAGGTAGTAGCCTGAGGCTGTCGGTCAGGAAGCGGTCATTCGAAGTGTCGTCGAAGTCCGATCCGATTCATTTCCACATTCAAAGCATCGTCATCAGTGCGGCAACGATTTTTTCATGCCGCTCCTGAATTGCATCCTGCCCCCAGACGCGTCCATCGCTGACAAAACTATTGATCTCTCTCTGTTGAAAGTTATGGGTGTAGGTTTTCAGCTTTTCCTTGAATGGAATGTTGCCTACTGCACAGTTATGGGATTTGGAAAGCAGTAGATAGTTACCGAGGCAGTTCAGGTATTCATGTTTGAAGGTATCGTCATAGGTGTCATAGCCGTGGGGTAGGGACGAGGGTTCGGTAGTAGGGGCGATGTGTTCCAACTCGGGTCGCTTAGTGTCACTGTAGCGCCGCTGTGCATAGCCACGGTGTCCATCCCCTTCAAGGTGAACTTCATATTTCCACAGCAGATGTTTCGCGATTCTGTGGTTGATTTCACCATCCAGAACAACCAACAGTTTTTCGTTGTTCCAATAGGCCCACCACCAATCACTCGCAGTTTTCAGTCGCTCGATCCGGTCAAGGATGGGGATTATCGATGAGCTCTCGGTTAAAAAATTCTCGTAAACATCATTGATGCGAGAGGTAACGTCCGCACGCGTGCCAATCAGGCGATGACGGACGATAAGGCTCTCAAAAGCCACGCAGAGCCTGTTTTTGTCAGAGAGACTCAGACCAAATCGATAGGCTTTTAAAATGAATGGCAGTGCGATCGCGATCCCGCCAAGGCTCACCAATGAATGGATCGGAAAATTTTTTTGTTCGTCCTCGCCAAAGAATACCGATAAGTGCTCAAAGCTGATGGCCAGGGAGTCAGTGAACGCCTGTACGAAGTCGAGTGGTGAGGGCCCGGCCAGCATTTTCTCTACTCTGTCCAATGCCCCGCTCTCCCAGAGGGAGTTGAAGTGAACACGGAGAGTGAATTGCAGCACTTCATCTTCATTGATTTTGTACTCAACCGCCGATATCGACTTGTAAATGGTCTCGAAGCGATTTTTGATCTCGTCGATAACGCTGTCTTTTTGTTGTTGGTCCTCTCCGTGAAGGTGGATGGCATACATGAACTGCGCTTTTACCACTTCCAGATTGGATGGTCGTTTTCCGCGATTATTCTGGAAAATGAACATTTGAATCGCTTCAGCTTCATCCCTTACAGGGTGCGTGCTGCATGAGGCTTGGGAAACGATTCTTAGCATGTCCGTCATGTACTCTTCAGTTTCGCCGCTCAACATCCTCTTGAAGTAATCGAAGGCCATGATCAGCCGATTGGCTGAGGTGGTCTGTAAAACCGGGATGTCCTGCCTGGATTGGTTGATCACATAGTCGACATAGACCTGATTGTCATAGTCGACAGTTTTGAAGCGGATTTGCCTTTCTCGCTTGATCAGGTCCTTGTAGCAGTCCTGTTCATCTTCGGTGAGCGGCCGCTTGCTCTGCAGGCATGCAAATAGCGCTGCGAGGAAGAGGCTGATCGTGGTCAGACGTTGCTGACCGTCGATCACCCTGAACTCTCCTTGCGTCTCCTCAAACAGGAAGTGGCCGAAGTAATAGGGACTTCGGGTCTTGCTGCGCCGGTACGACTCAAGGTCGTGGAGAAACACATCCGTTTGCGTGGTACGGCTTGAGCCTTCGGTGGGCGTTTCCCAGGCATAGGCGCGTTGGTAGGCAGGAACAACAATTCGGTTGTTGGCCATCATGTTACGGATGGTCGTTGAGGCTTCCACAGAGTCTGTCCTTATGAATAGTGGCGTAGTGCCCATGATCTCTTGAGGCAAGAGATTTTGCACGTTTCACATACAGGTGCTCTGGTAGTCGATCTTTCCTCAGGTACTCGGCGGCTTCGCCAGCTCAATCCCCGCCGCCCCCAGCCGCTTGAGAATCTCGAACAACAGATCACTCTTGGTCGTCCCGACAATCCTCGGGCTGGCGACATACCCGGTCACCGTCAACGTAATCCCGTCTGGCGTCAGCTTGCTGAAGCGCACGAACGGCGCCGGTTTTTCGAGGATGGTTTCGTGTTCCTTGTAGGTGTCGAACAGCAGGTTCTGCACCTGTTCGGGGTCGATATCCAGCGGGAACATCAGCTCCAGCGTCGCCACGCCCTGTGCGCTGCCGCCGAGGGTGACGTTGCGCAGGTTCTGCGAGATCAGTTGCGAGTTGGGCACGATCACGATCGAGCGGTCGCTGAGCTGAATTTCGGTGGCGCGCACGTTGATCCGGCGGATGTCGCCCTCGACGCCGCTGATGCTGATCAGGTCGCCGACCTTGACCGGGCGTTCGGTGAGCAGGATCAGCCCGGAGACGAAGTTCTTCACGATCTCCTGCAAGCCGAAACCGATGCCCACCGACAGGGCGCTGACGATCCACGCCAGGTTGGTCCATTGCACGCCCAGCGATGACAGGGTCAGCAGAATCACCACCGCATAACCGATGTTGGAAAACAGCGTGCTGAGCGAGGCGCACATGCCCGGGTCCATGTCGGTCTTGGGCAGGAACTCGTTGTCGAGCCAGCGGCGCAGGGCGCGGATCAGGTAGATGCCGATCAGCAGCGCCAGCATCGCGTTGAGCAAATGACCGGGGACGATGTTCAGTTTGCGCAGGCCGGCGCCGCCGAGGATCGTGCCGATGTTGTTGACCAGTTGGCCCAGGGTGGTGCCGATCCCGCCGACAAACAGCGTGATGACCGCCAACAGCAACAGCGCAGCCCGACCGAAGCCGGCCAGCAGGGTCGAGGCCTGTTCGAGACGTCGATCACCCACGCCGAGCAGTTGTTTCAGCGCCTTGCCGCTTGAATGGCGGGGTGAGAAGAAATACTCGCAGCTGTCCTTGAGCAACTGCATCAGCAGGTAAAACCCGGAAAACACGATAAACGCCCACACCAGTTCGTAGGTGATGAACCGCGCGAGCGATACATACCCTGTCAGCAGGGCGCCGAACGACAGCACCATCGCCAGGGTGGCGACGGTGTAAATCACGCCGGCGAAGGTGTTGCCCGACACCTGCGTGTCTCCGGCCGCCGCCAACACCTTGCGGACCCTGCCGACACGCATCAGCAACGTTGTGACGATGCCGAGCACCACCAGCGCAATGATGCCCCGGCCGGCAATTACGATCTGGCTGCTCATCCCGGAGGCATTACTGACCTGCACCGCCGTCACCAGCACCAGCAGCGTCGCAGCCAGAATCCGCGCGAACGGCTGGAGCGTGTGTGCGACCTCGTCGGCCACCGCCGGCAGCCGCCACGACGGGTGCTCGGTGGACAGCAACGCGCGGCTAAGGCCGGTGATCAGCACGCAGGCGTAAACGACCTTCTCGAACTCATCGGAAAACGTCGCCAGCATCGGCGGCAACGGCACGTGACGGGTGCAGGCGTAGTACAGCAATTGCAGGGCGATGGCGGTGGTCGCGAGTGTCGCCAGTGCCGAGGCGAACGCCAGCGAACTGCGGCGCAGCCGACCCTCCGGCATGCGATGAATGCACACCCACGCCAGCCAGCGGTCGGCCAGTCGCCGGCCCAGCGTCCAGACGATGAAGGCCAGCACCACCAGCAGGGCGGTGTAAAAGCGCTGGCCGGGTTGCCAGGCTTCGGCGCCGGTCTGTTGCACCTGTTCGACGAAAAACCGCAGGCGCTGGCGGTCATCGGCCGATGGATTGACAAGAGGCGACCAGAAGCCGGGATTCAGAATGCTGTGAGTGCTGAGCGTCAGCTCGCTTTCGAGTAACGTGCGGCGGATGCCGGCGATCTGGGTGATCAGGTCCGTGGCGCTTTGTTTGAGGGTGGCGAGGTTCTTGAGTGCGGTATCGACTTTGGTTTTCTGTTCGATCAACGTCGCCCGTTGCGCTGCGATATCGGCTTGTTCGGCAGCCACCGCTTCGGCCGGCGCGGCACCGAGTACGCCCAGTTGCACGGTCAGTTGCGCCTGCTGCGGCAACAGCGACGCCGACAGCCGATCGATGTCCAGAATGAACGTCTGCACCCGATCCTGCGGGCCTTCGAGCTGGTTGTAATTGTTGGCGGACGAGATCTGCTGCTTGAGGCCGTCGAGGCGCAGTTGCAAGGCCTGCAGATCGCTTTGCGTGACGCCGGGGAGCGGGGCGCCGGTGCTGACATCGGGAGTGCCAGGCAAGTCGGCAGCCGACACCGCCACGAACCCCGAACCGAGCACGAGCAGAGCGACGAACATCAATGACTTCAATGCATTACGCATGGGACTGGCCGATTCCGGTTGATCACACAAACATTGAGGTTAGGTGATCGGGCGCCTGCTGCATCATTTTCTGCTGCTAATCCTGGCTTAATGCGTGTCCGGTGAGATCGCCGGGCAGCCAATTGTAGGCGCCCGTTTTCACGACTAGACTCCCGGCCATGAAACGCTATCTGCGGTTTTGTCTCGTTTTCCTGATCAGCCTGGCGCTTCCCCTCAGCGGGATGGCGGGCGTGCAGGCACCGACAGAACCGTGCCCGATGCAAGCCATGGGCATGGCGATGATGGACGGCATGAACATGGATTGCTGCAAGGACATGAAGAGTCCTGCCGACCATGGTTCCCCCTGCAAACCCGGCCAGGAGTGCAAGACCGGCGGCCTGCTGCAAGTCGCGATCCTCAAGCCGCCCGTTACCGTGTTCAGTCCCGTCACGCATTCGTTCTTCAGTGATTCCCTGCCCGTAGCGGCCCCGTCCGGGGTCTGGCGACCGCCCCGCACCTGATTCTTGTCTCCTCTTGAAGCTCATTCCGTCCAGGCGGAGTGATTTGGCTGTGCGCGTGTTTTTCGCCGCGCGCAGTGGACGATCACAGGAATCGTAAACATGACATTCAAGTGCAATTGCACGGGTTGGCCTCTGGTGGTCGGCCTTGCGGCAAGCGTGCTAGCGTGGCCGGGTTTCGCCGCCGCGCTGACACTCGATCAAGCGCTGCGTCTGGCCGAAAACAATGCGCCGTCGCTGACCGCACAAGATCAGAAAATCCAGGCCGCCAGCAGCGCGGCCATTCCGGCCGGCGAGTTGCCCGATCCCAAGCTGTTGCTCGGGGTGCAGAACTACCCCGTGGGCGGCCCGGATCGCTGGAGCGTCGATCAGGACTTCATGACCATGCAAATGGTCGGTTACCGGCAGGAAATGCCCAACGCAGACAAGCGCAAGGCGCGCGTTGAGGTTGCCGACGCAGCCATCGAACGCGCGGCGGCCGAGCGACGTGTCGAGCGTTTAAAGGTCCGCCAGGCGACGGCGTTGGCGTGGATCAGCGGCTATTCGGTCGAGCGCAAAGAGGCTTTATTCCAGGACCTCTTCAAGGAAAACCGCCTGCTGAGCGAGACCGTCCGGGCGCAGATTGCCGGTGGCCGCGCGCAACCTGCCGACGCGGTGACGCCGAAGCAGGAAGCGGCCCGACTCGCCGAGCAACAGGACAACCTGACCCTCGAGCGTGCCCAGGCCCGAGCCGCGCTCAAACGCTGGATCGGCACCGCCGCCAACGACAAGCCCGAAGGCGGGTTGCCCGTGTGGCCGGTCGATGCCTCGACCTTCAATCATCAACTGCAACACCACCCCGAACTGGCCGCTTTCGCCCCCATGACCCGCGAAGCCGAGGCCAAGGTGCAAGAGGCAATGTCCGAGAAAAAGTCCGATTGGAGCTGGGAAGTGGATTACCAGCACCGGGGCCGTGAGTTTGGCGACATGGTCAGTGTGCAGTTTTCCTGGGATCTGCCGCTGTTTCCCGAGACGCGGCAGAACCCGAAAATCGCCGCCAGACAGGCCGAGGTCAGCCAGCTGCAAGCCGAGCGCGAGGCCCTGTCCCGCGAGCACACCGAACAGCTTGAGAACCAGTTGGCCGATTACCAGCGCCTCGATCGGGCCGTGCGCCGCACCGAGGAAAGCCTGGTGCCGCTGGCCAGAGAGAAAGTCGATCTGAGCCTGGCCAGTTATCGCGCCGGCCAGGGCGATTTGAACGCGGTAGTCAGCGCCCGCCGCGAACTCATCGAGGCCCGCCTCAAACAGATCGACATGGAAGAACAGCGCGCACTGACTGCTGCGCGCCTGCATTTCGCTTATGGGGAGACCAGCCTGTGAACCTTAAACAATGGAACGGTGTGTGGCTGGCCGGCCTCGCGCTGGCGGTGGGCGTGGGTGGCGGTTACGGATTGGCCTATCAACGAATGAATGGTGGAACGGCTGCAGCTCCGGCGCCGAGCACTGAGCCTAAGGCCTTGTACTGGTATGACCCGATGTTCCCGCAGCAGAAGTTCGACAAACCGGGCAAGTCTCCCTTCATGGACATGCAACTGGTGCCGCGATACGCCAGCGGCGCGGAGGACAGTGCGACCGTCAGCATCGATCCGGGGTTGAGTCAGAACCTCGGTCTGCGTGTGGCGCCGGTCAGTCGCGGCGCCTTCACCTCGAGCCTCGATGTGAGCGGCGTGCTGGCGTTCAACGAGCGCGATGTCGCGGTGATCCAGGCGCGTACCAACGGGTTTGTCGAGCGGGTCTACGCCCGTGCGCCGGGGGATGTGCTCACGGCTGGCGCGGCGTTGGCCGACCTCCTCGTGCCGGAATGGACGGCGGCCCAGAGCGAGTTTCTGGCGCTCAGGCGCAGCGGCGATGCCGACCTGATCGCGGCGGCGCGCCAGCGGTTGCGGCTGACCGGGATACCATCAAGCCTGATCGCTCAGGTGGAGCGCAGCGGCAAGGTGCAGTCCGAACTGACGGTCACCAGCCCTTTGGGCGGCGTGCTGCAAGAACTCGATGTGCGGGCGGGCATGACCGTTGCGACAGGTGAAACCTTGGCGCGAGTCAACGGTTTGAACAGTGTCTGGCTTGCCGTGGCGGTGCCGGAATCGGAGACCGGTTCAGTTGCCGTGGGGCAGGCCGTTGAAGCGCACCTGCCGGCCTTTCCCGGCCGGGTGTTCCACGGAACGGTCAGCGCGATTCTGCCGGACAACAACCCGGACAGCCGCACCCTGCGCGTGCGGGTCGAACTGGCCAATGCCGATGGCAGCTTACGGCCGGGGATGACGGCGCAAGTGCGGCTGAACCGTTCGACCGGGCAGAGTCAATTGTGGGTGCCGAGTGAAGCCGTGATCCGCACCGGCAAGCGCGCCTTGGTCATGCTCGCGGAAGACGCGGGGCACTATCGCCCGGTGGAGGTGCGGCTCGGCCAGGAAAGCGCCGGCAGAACTGTGATCCTCGACGGCCTGACAGAAGGGCAGAGCGTCGTGACGTCCGGCCAGTTCCTGCTCGATTCCGAGGCCAGTCTCAAGGGCATCGTCGCCGAGCCGCTTGAAACGAGCGGGAACGTTTCGGGGAGTCAGCCATGATCGCTGCGCTGATTCGCTGGTCCGTCGCCAACCGTTTTCTGGTGCTGCTGGCGACGCTGTTTGTCACGGGGTGGGGCGTATGGTCGGTGCAGAGCACGCCTATCGATGCGCTGCCGGATTTGTCCGATGTGCAGGTGATCATTCGCACGCCGTACCCCGGACAGGCGCCGCAGATTGTCGAGAACCAGGTGACCTATCCGCTGACCACCACCATGCTCTCGGTGCCGGGGGCGAAAACCGTACGCGGCTATTCGTTCTTCGGTGACAGCTTCGTGTACGTGCTGTTCGAGGACGGCACCGATCAATACTGGGCGCGCTCGCGGGTGCTGGAGTACCTGAGCCAGATCCAGAGTCGCCTGCCGGCCAGCGCCAAACCGGCACTGGGTCCTGATGCCACCGGGGTGGGCTGGATCTATCAGTACGCGCTGGTGGATCGCAGCGGTGGACATGATCTGGCGCAGCTTCGGGCGTTGCAGGACTGGTTCCTCAAGTTTGAGCTCAAGACCCTGCCCAACGTCGCCGAGGTCGCCACCGTCGGCGGCATGGTCAAGCAGTATCAGGTGCAGCCCGATCCGGTGCGGCTGGCCAGCCTCGGCATCACCCTGGCGCAGGTGCGCGAAGCCATCGGCAAGGCCAATCAGGAAACCGGTGGCGCCGTGCTGGAAATGGCCGAAACCGAATTCATCGTGCGCGCTTCCGGCTACCTCAAGACGCTTGATGATTTTCGGGCGATCCCGTTAAAACTCGGTGCTGGCGGGGTGCCGGTGACTCTGGGCGATGTCGCAACGGTTCAGACCGGGCCGGACATGCGCCGGGGCATCACCGAACTGGATGGCCAAGGCGAAACCGTTGGCGGCGTGGTGATCCTGCGCAGCGGCAAGAACGCCCGCGAGACCATTGCGGCGGTCAAGGCCAAACTCGATGACATGAAAAGCAGCCTGCCGCCCGGCGTGGAGATCGTCACCACCTACGATCGCAGCAAGCTGATTGATCGCGCCGTGGAAAATCTCAGCCACAAACTGCTCGAAGAGTTCATCGTCGTCGCGCTGGTGTGCGGGATCTTCCTCTGGCATTTGCGCTCGTCGCTGGTAGCGATCATTTCGTTGCCGGTGGGTGTGTTGATCGCCTTCATCGTGATGCGTTATCAGGGCTTGAACGCCAACATCATGTCGTTGGGCGGGATCGCCATCGCCATTGGTGCGATGGTCGATGCGGCGGTGGTGATGATCGAGAACGCCCACAAGAAAATCGAGGCGTGGCACGCGGCCAATCCGGGGCAGGCGCTCAAGGGCGAGCGCCATTGGCAGGTGATGACCGACGCGGCGGCGGAGGTGGGGCCGGCGCTGTTTTTCTGTTTGCTGATCATCACGCTGTCGTTCATTCCGGTGTTTACCTTGCAGGCCCAGGAGGGGCGGCTGTTCGGTCCGTTGGCGTTCACCAAGACTTACGCCATGGCGGCAGCAGCGGGATTGTCGGTGACGCTGGTGCCGGTGCTGATGGGCTACTGGATTCGCGGGCGGATTCCGGATGAACGCCACAACCCGCTCAACCGCTGGCTGATCCGGATCTATCAGCCGGCGCTGGACGTGGTACTGCGCCGGCCGAAATTCACTTTGCTGGTGGCGCTGTTGGTATTCGTCAGCGCGGCCTGGCCGATTTCGCGGCTCGGTGGCGAGTTCCTCCCGCCGCTGGACGAGGGTGATCTGTTGTACATGCCTTCGGCCTTGCCGGGTTTGTCGGCGCAAAAAGCCGCGCAGCTGTTGCAGCAGACCGATCGGCTGATAAAGACCGTGCCCGAAGTCGAGCATGTGTTCGGCAAGGCCGGCCGCGCGGAAACTGCGACCGACCCGGCACCTCTGGAAATGTTCGAAACCACGATCCAGTTCAAGCCCCACGATCAATGGCGTCCGGGTATGACTCCGGAAAAACTCGTGGAAGAACTGGATCGAGTGGTGCGCGTGCCGGGCCTGACCAACATCTGGATTCCGCCGATCCGCAATCGCATCGACATGCTCGCCACCGGGATCAAAAGCCCCATCGGCGTGAAGGTCGCCGGCAACGATCTGGCCCAGATCGACGCCGCGACCCAGGCTGTCGAGCGGGTGGCCAAAGGTGTGCCCGGCGTCAGTTCGGCACTGGCCGAGCGCCTGACCGGTGGCCGCTACATCGACGTGGATATCGACCGCAACGCCGCTGGCCGCTACGGGCTGAACATCAGCGATGTGCAATCCATCGTCGCCGGTGCCATTGGCGGGGAAAACGTCGGGGAAACCATCGAGGGGCTGGCGCGGTTTCCGATCAACATCCGCTACCCGCGAGAGTGGCGTGATTCGCCCGGCGCGCTGGAGCAATTGCCGATCTACACACCTTCGGGCAGCCAGATCACCCTCGGCATGCTGGCGAAGATCAAGGTCACGGACGGCCCGCCGATGCTCAAGAGCGAGAATGCCCGGCCGTCCGGCTGGGTGTACATCGACGTGCGGGGGCGGGACATCGCTTCGGTGGTGGCTGATCTGCGTCACGCCGTCAGCGAACAGGTGAAATTGCAGCCCGGAATGAGCCTGAGCTATTCGGGGCAGTTCGAGTTTCTGGAGCGGGCCAATGCGCGGCTGAAACTGGTGGTGCCGGCCACGCTGCTGATCATCTTCGTGCTGCTCTACCTGACGTTCGCTCGCTTCGATGAAGCGCTGCTGATCATGGCCACGTTGCCGTTCGCGTTGAGCGGCGGTGCATGGTTCCTGTATCTGCTGGGCTACAACCTGTCGGTCGCGACCGGGGTTGGCTTTATTGCACTGGCCGGGGTTTCGGCCGAGTTCGGCGTGATCATGCTGCTCTACCTGAAGAACGCCTGGGCCGAACGCGAAGACCTCGGCGATCACACCGAGCGCGGGTTGATCGCGGCGATTCGCGAAGGCGCCGTGCAACGTGTGCGCCCCAAGGCGATGACCGTAGCGGTAATCATCGCTGGCCTGTTGCCGATTCTGCTAGGCAGCGGCACCGGCAGCGAAGTCATGAGCCGCATTGCCGCGCCCATGGTGGGCGGTATGGTCACGGCGCCGTTGTTGTCGCTGTTTGTCATACCGGCGGCGTATCGCCTGATGCGCCGTCGGCAGTTGTCCGTTGAAACCCTCCAATCTGAAGGAAAAACCTCATGAAACTGATCCCGATCACTGTTGCGGGCACGCTGGTTGCGTTTGCACTGACTGCCCACGCCGAGGACATGCCCGGCATGAAGATGGACGACATGCAGGGCATGCAGATGCAACCCGCCACTCAACAGGCTCCGACCGCGAATGCTGAGGGCACGATCAAGTCCATCGATGTCGAGAAGCGCACCGTGACCATCGCCCATGGCGCCGTTGCGGCGTTGCAGTGGCCGCCGATGACCATGGGCTTCGCGGCAACTCAGGAACAACTGGCCGGGTTGGCGGTGGGCGATCGGGTGAAGTTTTCGTTCCAGATGGAGGGCAGCAAAGCGACCATCGTGTCGATCAACAAGTAAGCGTGTGATGTAAAAAAAACCGGCGCGAATCATCGCGCCGGTTTTTATTCAATCTTTCAGATCGACCGCTGATTGACCCGTTGCATCAACTCTTCCGCCGATTCCTTGCGCTCGGAATAACGATCCACCAGGTCCGGGCGATCACGCAGCAACAGCGTGAATTTCACCAACTCTTCCATCACGTCCACCACCCGGTCATACAGCGCCGAGGGTTTCATGCGGTTGCCTTCGTCGAATTCCAGATAAGCCTTGGGCACCGACGACTGATTGGGGATGGTGAACATGCGCATCCAGCGGCCCAGCACGCGCAGTTGATTGACCACGTTGAACGACTGCGAGCCGCCGCAGACCTGCATCACCGCCAGGGTCTTGCCCTGAGTCGGACGCACCGCGCCGAGGGCCAGTGGCACCCAGTCGATCTGCGCCTTGAACACTGCCGACATCGCGCCGTGGCGTTCGGGCGAGCACCAGACCTGGCCTTCCGACCATTGCATCAGTTCGAGCAGTTCCTGGACTTTCGGGTGATCGCCAGGGGCGTCATCCGGCAGTGGCAGTCCTGAAGGATTGAAGATCCGCGTCTCGGCACCGAAGTGTTCCAGCAGGCGGGCGGCTTCTTCGACCAGCAAACGGCTGAAGGAGCGTGGGCGGGTCGAGCCGTACAGCAGCAGGATGCGCGGTTTGTGCGCGCCTTCGTCACGCGTGGTTGTTTGAACCAGTGAAGGATCGAGGTTGGGCAGGTCGGTCATATCGGCTCCGGTTACAGCGTGCTGATGCGGTCGAGCTCGCGCTTGAGGGCATCACGGTCAAGTTCGGCGAAGGGCAGGGCGAGAAATGCCCGGCAGCGGGTTTCGATTTGGGCGAGGGTGGCGCGGAAAGCAGCATCGATGGTGCGTTCATCGCCGACCACATCCGATGGATCTTCCAGCCCCCAATGAGCTTTCACGGCCGGGCCGAAGTACACCGGGCAGGCTTCTCCGGCAGCCTTGTCGCAAACGGTGATGACGATGTCCGGCGGGTTGTCTTCGAAGGCCTCGTTGCCCTTGCTGCTCAACCCGGCGATGGAAATGCCGGCCGCTTGCAACGTGGTCAGGCTGCGCGGCAACACCTGGCCCTTGGGGAAGCTGCCGGCACTGACTGCTTCGAAAGCGGGTGGCGCCAGGTGATTGAACATCGCCTCCGAGAGAATGCTGCGGCAGCTGTTGGCGGTGCACATGAATAGAACGCGCATGATCGTTCCTCAGCAGCAGGCAGATGTGTTGAGCGGGCGATCGCCCATCACCGCCAGCCGCGCGCTGTTTTCTTCCAGCCAGGCGGTGTTGGCGGCGAGCGTGGTATCGAGCAGCGTGCGAATCCATGCCGGCAAATCAGGGTTGAGCCGGTAATAAACCCACTGACCCTGACGACGATCCAGCAGCAGCCCACAGGTGCGCAGCTGCGCGAGATGGCGGGAGATTTTCGGCTGACTGTCGTCCAGCGCGCAGACCAGCTCGCAGACACACAACTCACCTTCACGGGTGATCAGCAGCGTGGCCCGGACGCGGGTTTCGTCGGCGAGGCATTTGAAAACGGAGGCGGGGTTGAGCATGTGGATGTCTTCAGTACATATGGTTGTCCGAATATACGGATGTCCATATGTATTGGGCAAGTCTTGAGTTTGATGAAGTGGCAGCTCTCGACCGAAGGTGTGTTTAACGCAGGCGCCTCAACGCTTGCTGAACGCCAACCGCGCAGCAAACAACACGAAAATCATCCCGGTGGTGCGATCCATCCAGCGAATCACCTTCTCCCGGCGCAGAAACCCGGACAGCGGATGCGTCGCGCCAATCAACACCAGTGACCAGATCAGCCCGAGCACCACATGAATGCTCACCAGCCCGAATGTCCACGGCACCAGCGGCTGACCTTGCGGAATGAACTGCGGCAGAAACGACACGTAGAAAATCCCGATCTTCGGATTCAGCACATTCCCCAACATGCCCTTGAAAAACCAGTTCGCCCCCGGCTTGCCGTCGGCCTCGGCCGGTGACAGCGAACGGCGAGGGCGTAGCAACATGTTCAACCCCAGCCACGCCAGATACGCCGCGCCGCAATACTTCAACAGGTTGTAGGCCAGCTCCGACACCGCAATCAACGCCCCCAACCCAAACGCCACCGCCGCGCCCCACAACAGACAACCGGCATTGATCCCCAGCGCTGCACGGAATGCCTGCTGCTTGCCTTCAACGGTGGCGGTGCGCAGCACCAGCGCGGTGTCGAGACCGGGCGTCAGGGTCAACAGCGTGGCGGCGAGGGTGAAGGCGAGGAGGTTGTCGGCGATGGACATGGTGCGTGGGTTCCCTGTTCTGGATCCGGGAACGGTAGCGGTTTCAGACGGGGGGATCCAGCAGGGAAATCAGGCGCGGTTCGATGCGGTCGGGTTGTATCTCGAGGATCGCCAGCGTGACCGGCAACTTGAAACGCCGAGGGCCGGCACTGCCGGGATTCACGTAGAGACACTCACCGCGCCATTCGATGCGGGGTTTGTGGGAGTGGCCGGTGATGATGAGCCTTATGCCTGGATCGAGATCGGCGGGAACGTCGGCGATGTCGTGAACGAGGAGTGCTGCCCAGCCGTTGAGGGTGAAGGTCAGGAGGTCGGGGAGGTTTTCGGCCCATGGGCTGTTGAGATCGTTGTTGCCGCGCACGGCGTGGACGGGGGCGATTTTGGCCAGTTGGGCGAGGATGTCCGGGTTGCCGATGTCGCCGGCGTGGATGATCTGGTCACAGCCCTGGAGCGCGGTGAGGGCTTCGGGGCGGAGGAGGTTGTGGGTGTCGGAGATCAGGGCGGTTTTCATGGATATCTCCGATGATGTTTTGAAAGACGAATTGTTGGTTCGGTTATATATGAAGCCATTTAACGGTATCAAATAATTTGAACCGCTTCAGGGCGCTCTCGCCTAATGATCAGCTTGTGGAAAATTTCATAGGCAATGTGCCAATACCGGCACTTCGTGAGGTGGTCGACGTGGCTAAAGAAGAAAAGAAAAATAAAGGTGAGTCCTCGAAAAATGCCAAGGAATTGAAAGACAAAAAATCGTCCCCGGCGAAAAAGTCAGCGGCGGCCTCGGCTCTTGCCAAATCGCCCGAAAAGAAAGACAAGAAAAAAGATGCCGAACCAAAAAAATCTGCGAAAAAATCTGATAGCAAGTCAACCAAGGCTAAAAAATCAGAAAAAGCAGAAAAACCGGCGAACAAGAAAAAGTGATATCAGCTAGGGCTACTGGCCCTAGCGTCCTCCGTCTGTATCCAATCGCTATTACCTCTCGCAGCAATTGCCGATTACTGGCGCGCTTCCGCTATTTGCAAGAATCTCAGCCTCTACTCATGCAGAGTGCATGCTTTTATTTGGCCATCATCCTGCACAAACCGTTGATGTTTAATGACATTTAGAATTTGAAGTGCTGGCACAAAATATGCGATGTCTGTTTGGAATGACGCGAGAATTGCCGACTTGGATCGGCGAACAATAATCCGTGATAGAGGCCTCAAATGAACGCCATCGACCTTCTGAAAACTGACCACGAAAAAGTTAAAGGCATCCTGAATCAACTCAGTGAATCCACCGATCGCGCATTAAAAAAACGTGCGGAGTTGCTGGAAAAGCTTGAGCTGGAAATTACCATTCATACCCAGCTCGAGGAGCAGATTCTGTATCCGGCTTTCAAGGAAGCAGGCGGTAAGGAGCAGGATGAGATGTACTACGAGGCGAAAGAAGAACACCGCACGGTAGATTCATTGGTATTGCCAGACCTGAAGTCTACCGATCCTTCTACACCCGAGTTCGCCGGTCGCGTGAAGGTAGTCAAGGAGCTTCTGGAACACCATATCGAGGAAGAGGAAACAGAGATGTTTCCCCAAGCCAAAAAGCTGCTGGGCAATGCCAAGCTCGAGGAGTTGGGCAAGGAAATGGAAGTGATGAAGGCTTCACTGAAGAAAAGCCTCAGCGGTTCGAATATGGCGGCCTGAACGAATAGATAGACGGACCTGCGGCGCAATCAAAAGCCCGGCTTAATGCCGGGCTTTTCATTTGGCTACGCCTGGCACATCCATGTTTATCTTGCGCCAACACGCTTCAGAGAAACTGTAAACCGAGAAGGCAATCAGCCCCAGAGCCATCACCATCAAGACAAGCCATCCAGCGGGTAGATTCTGGAGTGCGTCCAGCGCTTCCTTCATGCCGGGTGGGTCCATGGCTTGATAAGCGGAACCGCTGACTGCCAGCAGCAAAGCGATTTCCATAAACACGACTCCGCGGGCGATCAGGCCGAATCGTGACACTGGACGGACGTAACGCATGACCTCGTCGTCGGCCTCAAAATACTTTTCGAACGAAGCCTTCCATCCCTTGATGATGTGAGCCACTCCAACGCCCAGTGGTATGAGCGCGATCAGATACAACAATAAATTCGAGTGTTCCCACGACAGAAGATGCGCCAGCCAGTCTTTGGTCTGCTCTCCTGAATGGCTCGAGCTTCGGGTGCCGCTCACGAGCAGGCCCAATGCGAAAAACGCCAGAGCACCGTTGACCAAACCTCCTGCAAACAGGCCTGCACGAATCACCAGCCCCTTGAGTTGCACGCCGTGATGATCGACATCGCGTACGGCTTGCAGGACACGCCAAGCCGAAAATGCAAGCAGACCCGCGACCACAAGTCCCACCAGAAAATAGCCGAACGGTTGGCTCAGCAAGGCCTCCAGGCTCTTGTGACTGTCCTTTGGTTTTGTCGAGTCATGGGCTGCCATCAAGGCAAATATGCCGATGATCAAATAGAGCATTCCGCGGGAGGCGTATCCACCCCGAGCGAGTATTACCAGGTTGCGCTGCGCGGACATTGGATTTGCTTCCGAGAGGTCATAAAAGAGCAGACCGTCCCTTGTGGAGAGGGTTCTCTAAATTCATGAACAGTCATCTGCTTGAACTATAAGCTGACCACTCAGTCAGGGTAGGTGCCTATTACTATTCCGAGGGTGTCATCCATGCGCAACTACACGATCACTTACCTGTTCAACGACCAGCCCCGTACCCATGAGCTCGAACTGAAGCAGCCTGAGTTGCCCATCCAGGACGCGGCCATGCACTTGTTGCAGTTACATTTCGGGGATGGCGAGAACAGCCTGATCATGCCTGATGCAGACTCCACCCCCGAGGAGATTATCAAGCAGGCGAGTCTGGTCGGAATCACCCGAATCGAAGTGGCGGACGCCTGAGGCGAGTGGGGCGATCCACTTCGACTGAGCCGATGCTCCAACAAAGCCCAGAAAAGGGGACTGATTTATTTTCTGAGAAATAAATCAGTCCCCTTTTCTGGGCTTTTTTTGACGTGTAGGGATCGTCCATATGCGATTTGTTAGCCGCTTTAGATACCCCCGAAACCGAAAAGCCAGAAAGGTAAAGCTCTGCCTCTATGCCCCTCATACTCCGACTTACTATCAAGCTGTTTTCGACAATAAAACAAACTGATAATGGCTGGGATAAACAACAAGGTGAACAACCATTGAAACACGTCCGTTGATTTCAAGGTGATCGCCACAAGTAAATTGATTAGAGTCATGCCAATAATGAATAAGTTGTATCTAATATGTCGACGTTTCATTGAAGCAAAGCTTTCCCAATCATAAATCAGCCAGTCGTGTGAAAAAACGTCGCATTCAGGACACCTAAGGCTTGGGGGAAGCTTGTCTGCGATATAACCGCAGCTAGGGCATCGAACGTTCATGGCGCTATCCTGACACTCTCTCATTAGTTGACATGCCATGTCGTGGTAAGCGCGAGATCTATCGAGGGATAACGCGATAGGGATGACGGCAAGCCCGACTACGATAAAGAGGGTAGCAGGACACAATCTATTTGCCCGTAGTCTGTCCACCGACTGCTTTTGGCCGAAAGCTGCCATTCACCATGGCAGCTTCGGCCAACGCTCATTCCCTCTGTCGTTCCGAACTAGCCGGTCACCAAAGAGGGCAAGCGTTTAGCTCTTCACCTCAACATGATCCAACGCCTGATTCACCGCCAACTCGCTCAACATCACCAACTGCGCAATCCCGATCGCGGTCATCGAGGTATGCCAAGAGGTGTTACAACCGACGCGCCGTCTCTTCGGCGCATGGTCGTCTAATTGCCGGACCGCGTTTCAATCATCATATTGATCAACGCTCTCAGGCCGGGTGGTACATGGCGATTCGCCGAGTAATAGAGGCACAGCCCCGGATACGCGGGACACCACTCTTCCAGAACTCGTTTGAGTCGGCCGTCCTTGAGCGCATTTGCTGCAAGATGGTCGGGCACGAAGGCGATGCCTATTCCATCGATTGCCGCCTCCACCATAAGCGGTTGATCAGTCAACGTGAGAGGGCCGGGAGCGTTGATCCTTTCGACAGCGCCATGGCGCTCGAACTCCCATCGGTAGATTGCACCACTTTCAAACCGGAAGCGGATGCAATGATGGTCATACAGATCTTGCGGCACCACTGGATATCCGTGTTGCTCGAAATAATCGGGCGACGCCACTGCCGCAAAGCGGACCTCTCCCATGACTGGGATGGCCACCATATCTTTGGGTACAGCTTCCGCTAATCGGATACCCGCATCGAAACCATCGGCCACGATATCGCTCAACTTGCCATCATTGAATATGTCGAGATGGACGCGAGGATACTCGCGCAAAAACCGCGCAAGTATTGGCCACAGTACCAACCGGATGGCGCCCTCACTGGCATTGATTCGCACCGTGCCGCTGGGAGTGTGGTCATCGCCCTCCAGTTCTCGAACGGCTTCTTCAACCGAGGCCATTGCCGGCCTTAGTTTTATGGCCAGGCGCTCTCCCGCCTCGGTCAAGGAGACGCTTCGGGTCGTCCGGTTGAAAAGGCGAACGTTCAACCGTTGCTCGAGAGCCTTGATCGAATGACTGATCGCCGAGGGCGTCATGTCGAGTTCGATTGCGGCGCTGCGGAAACTTCGGTGGGCTGCGACCGCCAGGAATGCGACAAAGGCTGACAGGTCATTGCCCTTGGATTGGTGAATTGATTTCATCATGGAATCAAATATTGACCAGATTGTTGCGACAGTCAATGAGCCATAGACTCGAATGAAGCTGCAGCAAAGCGGGTCTTAAATGGCCAGTGTCGCTCTCAGAGCATCTCGTCCGCAGCCCGAGTAATAACCACCTGATCGAAAGGAAAATGCGATGAAGATGAAGGCTGTTGTGATGACCGGCGCGAACAAGCCTTGGGAGGTTCACGAGGTTCCCATGCCCAAGGCAGAGCCAGGGCTGGTCCTGGTGAAAGTTCACGCCTCCGGCATGTGCTACACCGATGTGTGGGCAACTCAAGGGGCTGGCGGTGACATTTACCCCCAGACACCGGGTCACGAAGTGGTCGGCGAAATCGTCGAAGTCGGTGCGGGCGTCCACACGCGCAAGGTTGGAGACCGAGTCGGCACCACCTGGGTACAGTCCTCCTGCGGGCGATGCCCGTACTGCCGCCAGAACCGCCCATTGACCGGCCAGACAGCCATGAACTGCGTTTCGCCCAGAACGACCGGCTTCGCATCGCAGGGCGGGCACGCGGAGTACATCGCAATTTCTGCGGAAGGCACCGTATTGTTGCCCGATGGGCTTTCTTACACGGACGCCGCGCCCATGATGTGCGCGGGTTATACCACCTGGAGCGGCCTGCGAGACGCGGAGCCGAAACCGGGTGACAGGGTCGCGGTGCTGGGTATTGGCGGGTTGGGCCACGTCGCCCTGCAGTTCTCAAAGGCGTGCGGATTCGAGACCATCGCGATCACGCATTCCCCAGACAAGCATAAGCTTGCGACCGACCTGGGTGCCGACCACGTCGTCACCAATGCCGAGGAGCTATTGGCAGTCGGTGGTGCCGACGTGCTGCTGATCACCACCAACGACTTCGAAACCGCCGAAAAGGCGCTCGCGGGAGTCAATCCTGACGGTCGAATCGTCCTTTGCGGGCTCGACTTCAGCAAGCCGTTCTCGATTCCGTCCGACGGCAAGCCATTCCATATGATGCGCCAACGAGTGGTTGGCTCCACACATGGAGGACAGCACTACCTCGCCGAAATTCTCGACTTGGCCGCGAAGGGTAAGGTCAAGCCTATTGTCGAAACCTTCTCGCTTGACCAGGCAACGGAGGCTTATGACCGCCTGTCCTCCGGGAAGATGCGATTCCGTGGTGTGTTCCTGCCTCACGGCGGAAATTGACACCCAGAAAAAAGGGAAAAGGGGACTGATTTATTTTCCGATCTGAGAAATAAATCTGAGAATCATCTGGCCGGCCTCCCCACCTCACGGAGGTGGCGCAAAATTCAAGGTGCGAACTTAGTCTTTTGCGTAGGAGGCCGTGATGAAATTCTGTGGCATAGACCTGCATTCGAACAACAGTGTTGTGGTGGTTACCGACGAAACGGATCGAGTACTGGTCAGTCGACGCTGTCCCAACCAGCTAACGCCAATCCTTTCGCTGCTCGAGCCTCACCGTGCTGAATTAGTTGGCGTCGTGGTTGAGTCCACCTACAACTGGTATTGGTCGTCCGATGGCGTGATCTTGCGGGACGTTGCGACGATCCTGTAGCCGAGCCCTCGAAAGGCCTTGACGACTTCAGCACCGATGCCCTGTGACGCACCGGTAACGATGACAACCTTTTGTGCTGCACTCATGGGTGTTGCTCCAGAAAGGTATTTGTTTGGCTTGGACGCCGATGGGGCCGATAACGCAAGGCCATGGCGCAAGTTTAAAGACCTGACTGTGGGTGTCTGTCATGCACGGGTATTGGTGGGAGATACATGCGTATGAGTGACTTAGCACTCAGGTATGGGGCAGAAAAGGGGACTACAGAAAAGGGGACTGATTTATTTCTCAGTAAATAAATCAGTCCCCTTTTTGGTTTCTTTTTTGTTTTTCATATCGTTGTACATTGGCTTTCCTGAAGGAAATCTTTTAGAGCGGTCTGGTAAATAGTTAACGGTCGATTCTCTGCCTCGAACAGGGCAAAGGGCACCAATATCAGATGTGCAAATGACTTGGAGCCTATTGAGTAGGTTTTTTTCCTGCAAAAGCCGTGGTCACTGTTTAGCGTGAAATCGAACTTGAACAGATTTTCCCTTGTACACCAGCTCGGAATCAAACCAAAACTCAAGCCGGTAAAATATTCTTGTCCGCAAGCCCCGCCAAATGGGAACTCTGAAACTTTTATCTCTAACGTAGGGGGAGGCGAATTGGTAGGTCTGGCGCTAACGTCTTTTGCATCTGGAATGGCTTTTTGTGTCGCTGCGTATGTGTCCTTGCCAAAGCGACTGACTTTCAATGGAGTGTCCATTTCGTAACTGTAGCTGGAGATGATTTCTGCTTTTCCGGCTCCAGCGTGTTCGTCGATTGTGGGCTGGGATGTATATGAAGTGCAGCCAGAGCACAGTATTGCGATGCAGATAACAGTCAATCCATTTGCTATTCGTTGGTGCATGCTCGGTTTCCATTCCGGTTTTCATTGTTCAGTTTCTGCCGTTCGATACCTTGGCTGATATCAAATGAATAGAAAAGGGGACTGATCTATTTTCCGAGAAATAAATCAGTCCCCATTCTGTAGCCGCAGCCTGATCAACGCGGAAACAACAACGTCACCGCAAAACGAAACCCCCATCCCTGCGGGCCATCTTTCGGGCTGTCGAGCCAGTAACGTGGCCCGGCTTGCAGCGTCAGCGGATGCCCGCCGATTTTCAACAGTTGGTTGACCGTCAGGTTCACGGGTTCGGACCATTCGCGGGACTGCCAGTTGTAGGTGGATTCGGTATTCACCCCGTACGTCGTGAGGCTGTGGGTGGTGTAGGACAGGAAGGGTTGCAGGAACGTCTGGTTGACCTTTTCCTTGTCATCCGGCGGGCTGCCGCCCAGCCCCCAGATGTGGTTGGCGAGTATGCCGTAGGTCCAGCCATGTTCCTGTTTCAGCGCGACGGCGGTAGGGCCGAGCCCCCATTGTTCGCTGCCGAGCAATTCATCGCTGCCGGTGGGAATCAATATGGCCGGGCCAGCGCCGAGTATCCAGCCACCGTCCGTGGGCTTTTTCGGCGAAAAGAAAAAGCTCTGGGTGATATCGCCGACCCCGGACTTGTCCGCCGCACCGTTGGGTGCCAGACCGTGTTGATCGATGACCGGCAGAATGGTGCGGGAAATCAGGTTCTAGTCATCATTGAGCGTGAAGGGCAGCACCGGCTGAATATTGGTCACGCTGTGCATGCCTTCACCGGTCGGCCCCATTTTCTGGTCCCAGTTGTACTGCACCGGCAGGCTGTACATGGCGGCCACGGGGTTGAGGGCTTTTTTGGCCAGCTCGGCAGAGTCTTCGGCCTGGGCCATGGGGACGAGGCATATCGAAGCAGCCGATGCCCAGCAGGTGGATCTCCATCGCTCTTTCAAATCCATGCTCATCACCCATAGCTGAAAAAGTCCGCAGCATGGGTGAGCGTAGGCAACAGCCAGCAGCGCGCCATTTTTTCTCGAAGAATTGAGCGGCGGAGGGCGACTTTTGCAAAACTAGCTAAGCAAGTTAGCTATATGCTAGTGTCGCTCGTCTCACATCGACCCACCCTCAATTCCCGGACATATCCAGCGCATGTCATCACCCACATCTCCGCCCAATCCCGCCGAAGACCCGCGCAGCCTGCAGATCGCCAGCGATGCCGTGGGCCAGCAGTTGCAACAGATCGCCATCCTGACCCGTGCTGCTGCCGGCCAGTTGGGCGTGGTGCTGGGCATCAATCAGACCGACGTGGCGGCGCTGGAGCATCTGATCACCGACGGGCCGTTGCCGCCGACCGAGCTTGCTTCGCGTCTGTCCGTGACCACGGCGGGCATCACCCAGGTCATCGACCGGCTGGAGCGCGCCGGGCATGTGGTGCGCGAGCGACAGCTCAACGACAAGCGCCGGGTACTGGTGTGCCCGGTGCCGGCGTCAGTGGCGCAGGCCTATCGGCATATCGCGCCCATGCTCAATGGGTTGAGCGCGGTGCTGGGGGCGCTCGACGACCGGGATCGTGCAGTCATCGAGACCTTTCTGGGCCGGGTGATCGAGGTCTACCGCAACACGTTGCCGGGCAGCACGACCGTCACTTCTGAAACGCAGGACGCAGAATGAAACCACAGAAAATACTCGTCACCGGTGCAAGCATCGCCGGCCCCGCGTTGGCGTATTGGCTTTCGCGTCAGGGTATGGACGTCACAGTGGTCGAGCGGGCGCCGGCGTTTCGCGATGGCGGGCAAACTATCGATGTGCGCGGCGCCGGGCGTGAAGTGGTGCGGCGCATGGGGCTGGAGGAGCTGATTCGTGCGAACACGACGCACGAGCAGGGCATCGCTTTCGTTGACCGCGACAACCAGACCAAGGCGTTCATCGGGGTCGATGCGTTTGACGGTGACGGGCCGATCGCGGAGCTGGAAATCCTGCGTGGTGAGCTCGCCAAGCTGTTGATCCAGCACAGCGAAGACCGAGTTACGTACCGGTTCGGCGACAGCATCGAAACCATCGAGGACGATGGCGAGCAGGTTCACGTGCGTTTCGAGCAGGGCGGAGAGCAGGTGTTCGATCTGGTGATCGTGGCCGAAGGGATCGGTTCGACAACCCGCAATCAGGTGTTCGGCGATGAAGTGAAGCGGCGCCCCCTCGATCTCTACACGGCCTATTTCACCGTGCCTCGACAGCCGAGCGACGGCCAGGTGATGCGCTGGCACAACTTGCCGGGCGGTCGCTGCGTCTGTTTACGTCCTGACAACCTCGGCACCACGCGCGCGTTTTTGTCTTTTCAGCAGGCGCCGAGCGGATACGAGAAGCTGTCGCAGGACGAACAGAAATCCTTGTTAAAAAAACTGTTTGCCGACGCGGGTTGGGAGACGCCTCGCGTGCTCGCCGCGCTGGATGACACGACTGACCTTTATCTGGAAGCGGTGGGTCAGGTCAAAATGCCCCATTGGTCCAAGGGGCGCATCGCGCTGCTCGGGGACGCGGCGTATTGTGCGTCGCCCATCAGCGGCATGGGCACCAGCCTTGGACTGTGCGGCGCCTACGTGCTGGCCGGAGAACTCGGGCGCCACGCCGATCACCATCAGGCCTTCGCCGCCTATGAAGCGCTGATGCGTCCATTCGTGGCTCAGGCGCAAAGCGTGCCCAAGTTCGCCCCAAGGCTGGCCTCGCCGCATTCGCGTCTGGGCATTGCACTCGGCCATGCCGTGCTGCGGATGGCCACTGCGCCGGGGCTCAAGAAACTGTTCGGCAAAATCCTTTCGCCGAAAGCCGACGCCATCGTCCTGCCTGACTACGACGACTCACCGCGAGCATAAACCTCACAACTCGATCGCCCAGGTCTGACTCACCAGCTCTTTGCCGAAGCTGTGAATCGGCTCTTCCTCGACCAACTCAAACCCCGCCCGCTGATACAACCGGCGGGCATCCACCAGATTGCTGGTGGTCCACAGAATCATCTTTTTGTAGCCGACATCCCGGGCAAACCGCAGGCATTCCTCGACCAGCCGATTGCCGATCCCCAAACCCCGCGCACTGGCATCCACGTAGAGCATGCGTAGTTTCGCGGTGCTCTCGTCATGGCGGACGACGAACACCGAGCCCACCACCTTGCCATCCTTCTCCGCAATCCAGCAGCGCTCGCCGGTGGGGTCGAATTCGCGCAGGTACTTGGCGACGATCTCGGCCACCAGTGCTTCGAACTCTGAATTCCAGCCGTATTCACGGCTGTAGATTGCGGTTTGCTGATGCACCACCAGGCCCATGTCACCGGGTTGCGGATCGCGCAGCAGATAGGTCGTCGGTTGGCCACCTTCGAGCAGGGTTTGAATCTGCTTCATCGAGGCGATCAGTTGCAGTTGCTGCGGTTCGGCCAGGCGTTCGAGCAGGGTGATGACCTCTTGCCGCGAGGCTTGCTCCAGCGGCGCGAGGATCTCGCGGCCGAGGTCGGTGATGTGCAATTGACTGGCGCGAGCGTCGGTGGCGGAGGGGACTTTCTGGATCAGGCCCTTTTTGTCGAAACCGCTGATGAGGCGGCTCATGTAGCCCGCGTCGAGGCCGAGCATCTGGCGCAGGTCGGCGCTGGTCAGGTCGCCGCCGGAAGCGAGTTCGTAGAGGATGCGCAACTCGGTCAGCGAGTAGTCGCTTTGCAGCAGATGCTCCTGCAACACGCCGATCTGATGGGTGTAGAAACGGTTGAATTGCCGGACGATGTCGGCGCGGTCGGTGATCGTGGACATGGCGGGATGCTCATATGGTTGCCTTGGGCAACTATATAGTTGCCTAAGGCAATCAAGTCAAATGAATGATTTCATGATCCCGAACGCAACGTCCTCCGGATCGAACCGCTCAGTCGTGTCCATTTGTATGCTTCTGAGGCCCACCGTTTCCAGGTGTGTGGTGTAGAGCGATTCGGAAAAACAGGTGATCAACAGGGTGCGCCGGCGTGCGCCGCTGGCGTTCAGGCTGCCGGCGTGGATCAGGTCGGCATCGAAGATCAGGATATCGCCCGCGCTGCCCGCCAGTTGCACGGATCGGGACTCGTCAGTGAAATCGAACGGAGGCTCGCCCAGAGCAGGGCGATGGCTGCCGGGAACGATGCGGGTCGCACCGTTTTCCGCGCCGTAATCGTCGAGGTACACCAGCGCGTTGACGGTGTCGCCGGGGCGTTGCGCCGACAAGTCGCGGTGTAACTGTTGGTGGCCGCCATTGGTGAGCGGTTCGCGGCCCTCGACCTGAGAGAGGAAGAAGCGCTCGCCGATCAACTCGCCCACCACGGTCAGCAATTGTGGCAATCGGCACACGGCCTGAACGGTCGGGTCAGTGTCCAGCTGCGAATGGCGCCAGTCGATGCCTCGGGGCACGGGCCATTCACCGGAAGGTTTCACGCCTGCATCGAAGACTGCACGCAGATTGTCCAGCCATGCCGGCGCAATTGCCTGGCGCAGCAACACGTAGCCGTTTCGGTGGAGTTGCTCGCGATCAGCCACAGATGTCCTCGGTTTTGTTGGCTACCGCAGAGCGTAGACAAAAGCCTCAACGACGGCGCCGTCATCCAGCGTCACTTTGGTCAACACCCGCTGATACTCAGCCCCTTCAAACTCATCCAGCGCTGCCCAATGCAGGTGGAAATTCTCGGAGGCGAAGACGAAACCTTCGATCACATCGCCATCCTCGGCAATCACCAGCCCGGGAAAGCCCATCGCCGCGCCCCATCCGGCCTGCGACAGGCGCCCATTCAGCGAAGCGGCTTGCCACGTGCCGCCGATGTTCAGCATCACATGCTCATTCGGCCGCCCAGGGCCCAGGGTTCCATAAACGAAGAGACGTTCCACGATTGCTCCTGCCAGTCAAAAAAGGGAGGGATCCTGACGTATCAACGATGTGCAGGCAACAGCGCGATCAGTTCTGCACCGACCGACTCAGAAAACCGTCGATCAACGCCACCACCTGTTGCTGGATAACCTCACGCGAACGCGCGCCGCCGTCCGCGCAAATGATGCCGTCGCCTGGCGAATCCTCTTCGAGCAGGGGAATGGTCGGCGACTGCAATTCGCCCCTTCGAGGCCGTGCCAAATTGCCGTTTTTCATTGTTTTTATCGTCCTTGATCAAATCGGACAAACAGGACGTTCGCCCAGACGTTCTACCAGTCTTACGAGATAACCGTCCGGATCCTGAACGAGAAATTCACGCTGGCCGACTTCGACATCGTCAGAGCGATACCAGGTGTCTTTGCAGGTTTTATAAAGTGGAATCTGGGCGACGCCCAGTTTTTCGATGATGGGAGCAACCACCTCAACGTCGATCTGCAGATTGACGCCTCTTCCGAAAGGCTTGCTCAGATCCGCCGTCAGCCACTGGCCTGCATCCGGTTCAACCTGCTCGAGCATGACTTGAGCGCCATTCAGGTCGAGGTAGGCGAAGCCATCTTCAGGGCGTTGATAAGCGATGTTGAATCCCAGGCAGGATACCCAAAAAGTGAGGCTGGCCTGCAGGTCCGTGACCATCAATTCTGGAACCAGTTTGTTCCGTTCAAACATGGGGTGAATTCCTTTTCGTTCGGTACGTTGCCAGGAGGCACAGAGGGTCAAGTGGCGAGGTAGGGTTTCACCGACTCTTCAAGAACGTCTACCAGCTCGGGATCCATGTACTGATAGTCATCCGGAATATCCAGCGAGTGAATCCGCTTGTGCTCGAGCAGCCGGGCGTACTCGGCCCGCAGACGATTCAGGTGTTTGGTTTCCATCACAAAAATGAAATCGGCCCAGCGAATATCCGCTGGGCCGACGGTTTTGCGTGCATTGGGGCTGGTGCCCGCGGAGCGGACATTGAAGCCGGGACGGCGACGCCAGACTTCTTCGGCCGTCGGGCTGCGCCATTGGTTGCGACTGCAAATGAACAGTAGATTCGTCACGATTGATCCAACAATTGGCGGGTAGAGCGAACGGGATAGCTCATACCGAGTTGGCGAGCCCTGACCAGTTTGGCGGAGCGGGTGTACAACAACTTCCAGTTCTTTTCTGGCTTGAACACTTGCGGGCGCGCCGCTTTGTCACTGCCGTGTTTGCGGGCCTGGGTGCGTCTCCAGGCGCGGGTTCTGTTCATGGTCTGTCCTCGTGAATACCGGGTTCAGCAGCCGCGGTAATACGAGTCGCACGGATGATAAGCGCGAATCGGGGAGCACCGAAAGCTGCACGCATCGAAAATCGTCACAAACCGCGATGACAGGGCCGTCTCTTCATACCTGTAAAAAAAACTGACTAGAATCCACAGACACCCATTCATTCAAGGAACGGCCGATGTCCGGTTTACGCACATTGATTGCGACCACGACCTGTATTGCGCTGCTGAGCAGTTCGTTGACAGCGCTGGCCGATCCAGGCAACGGAAAGGGGCAGGGCAAAGGCAATCCGCATAACAGCCAGGATCATGGCAATCAGGGGAAAAAAGGCGGGGGCGGCTATCAGGGGCATGGCCCGAGTATTGACCACGCCGGGGTGATCGGGATTGTGGACGGCTATCGCGGCTACTGGACCCCGGGCCCGGCGCTGCCGCCCGGCATCCAGAAAAACCTGGCCCGGGGCAAGCCGCTGCCGCCCGGGATCGCAAAGAAGCTCGATGGTCGACTGGTTGGCAGACTGCCGCACTACGACGGCTACGAATGGCAGCAGGTCGGCACCGATCTGATCCTGGTCGCGCTGGCCACCGGGCTGATTTATGAAGTGCTCAATGGCGCCTTCGATTGAGTCATCCGCGCAGCGGGCGACTCGATGAACTGATCATTTGAAGGCGCTGCGCAGTTCCTCAATCACCTCTTCAACAGAGCGCCCCTGAATCGCTGGCGGTGTGGGGTTCTCGGCAAATTCTCGCCAAACGAACAGCGTCAGTTCTGCGCCATCGGTCGATGGCAAGGGATTCTCGGCGTAGGCAAAAGATTCGAGCAAGCGATAGCGGGAGTCTTTCCAGAACAAGTCTTCGACCCAGTCATAGACCGGTATGAAATGGAAGTGGAGGGGAAGACCGGGTTCATGACCGAAGCGGCCGATATAAAGGCGCTTGGGCTTCAGATGGCGCTCAATGATTTGCTGAGTTCTTGCGAGCAGCCCTCCAAGCTCCGCCAGTGCCTCGGTCGACAGCTCGGCCAGTGAATTGGTTTGGATTTTGGTCCCCAGCATCAGATAGCCGGGAAGTGCACTGGCCAGATGGTGGTTGATGATCCAGTGCTCGGTTTCATGAAGAATGAAGTGCGGGGCAATTTCCATGTGCCATTGGTCCTGGGGCAAGCGGTGCGCCAGCGTAGCAAAAGTGCAGATCTTTCAGCTGAAGACAGAAAAATAGATCTGTCCCCTTTCTAGTCCCGACTTTGATGCGGCGTTGCTATCTCTTCTTAAGAAAGTGCTCGCAGTGACGATAACTACCCCAGTCCTGAAATAGGTAAAACCGCTCAAGGTTCAAGGAAAAAGATTCATGGTCACTGAAGGATCCGGGCGCTCACGGATGACATCCGCTTCGGGCGTGCAGTACTTTACAAAACAACTTCCGTTTCTGGCATTGGCCAGCCTGCTGGTCGCAGGCTGTTCCAGCCATGAACCGACTCGGTTCCCGGTCGCGCCCGATCAATGCCTGATTGCAGGCCCGGTCAACAGCACCGAGTACGACAGGTGCGTAAAGGATCGGGAGATCAGAAAAGCGGAAGCGCTTGAACAGCTTCTCGATAACGACGCGGTAAGGATGCAAGCACGCACCGATATCCAAAGTAAGTTCCAGGAATCTGATTTTCCAGCTACGCCTCTTCCCGGGACTTTCGCCGTAGTGGACTCCATCTCGGCAACTGAAAAACAGGCGTAGCCATTCAAAGCCCGAATCACCTGGAAATATTCCTCCCCGACTCACGCGCCGGGATATCGGGTCGGCAAGCGCATGGCCGAAATGGAGAAGCAGATACTGCCGGCCTTACAGGATAAAGGCTTGGCCAAATGGATATGCACGGTGACGGGAGGAGGGCAACGTGAATGGATCTTCTACACACAAAGCGACGAAGCATTCATTGCCAGGACACAGGCAGTTCTGGCGCAGACCGGTCCATACCCGATCGAACTGACGGCGAAAAAAGAAGCGGTGTCGGGAACTGAGCTACAGAGCGCTGAAAATCTGACTCAAGACATCCGCATGACCCCCAAGAAATGCGTGGAATAACCCGCATGAAAAAGCCCGGCGGTTAAGTCCGGGCTTTTGTCGAGTACTGCGGTAAAACCCTGCATTCAGACGTTCCGACGTTCGATCAGACGGTCAGAACCACCTTCGGCAACCGCATCGCTGAACAGCGGATCGGTTTCGGTCGCGGCTACGGCATCGCTGAACAGCGGATCAGTTTCAGTCGCGGCGACGGCATCGCTGAACAGCGGATCGGTTTCGGTCGCGGCTACGGCATCGCTGAACAATGGATCAGTTTGAGTCGCAGAGGCAACAGCATCGCTGAACAGTGGATCGGTTTCAGTCGCCGCAAAAGCATTCAGGGCGAAGAGCGAGAAGGCGATACCGAGGAGGGTTTGGCGTTTCATGGTTCTGTACTCCGTGTGCAGTGGGTTGGTATGGAGCAGATCCTACGCTTTGGATTCGATATGAGAACTTCATTGAGTTAATGGTTGTTATTGATGCAGTCAATGATTGGGCTCGATCGCCCGAAGTGCTCTGAGCTGTTGCGCCAATCCCAGGGAATCGGCCAGCAAGGGAGTGATGAACCCCGTCGGCGCTTCACACCTGAAAAAAACGCTCAGGACGGCATGCGCTCAAGGCACGGGAGGCTTGGTCATCGATCAACTCTTCACTGACCAGACGACCCACAATGGCTGCCAGAGTCACGCCCGGGTGCATCGTGCAAACGTACACTCCGTCGATTCCTGGCAGATAACCGATGATGGGCGTGCCATCCGCCGCAATGGGTCTGAGCCCGATACAAGCCTGTTCTGGCTCGATGGAAGTGATCCCGGCCAACTCGGTTTGAATAGCCGCTGCGGTTCTTCGTGCGATGGCCTCCGGGCGATTCTCCAGCGTATCGTCCAGATAATCTTCTGCCGCCAGCAAGATTCCTTCCGGACCTTGTCTGACTTCCATTTCCGGGCTGGAGATGAGGGTGTTCACCCGATCGGGTTGCATTCTGTAGCGGATAAAAATGGCCGGCGAGGCCTCGATGGGAAGGGTCAGGTTCAAAGTCTCGGTCAGTTGCGTGATGCCGGTCCCCGCGGCGAGTACGACCACATCGGCCTTAATGGTGCCCGATGCAGTCTGGATGCCGGTCACAGCGGTTTTGTGGGTGGTGAGGCCGAGCACTTGAGTCTGCTCAAGAACGTGTGCCCCATGAGCCTGAGCCCCGGCGATCAACGCGTGGGTAGCTTGTACAGCGTCCAGCGCACCTTGGGTTGCATCGTAAACAGCCTGCTGGGGAGGGTTTTTTAGGTGGGGCTCAATGCCGAGTACCTGTGGGCGAGAGAGCAGGGGTGTTGAGGGTCGCCGATCGGTGCCGGGTGGATAGGTCAGGGCGCCTGTCCAGCGTATCTTCAAATCCGGCAGCTCTGTTTCGAGCCGGTGATATTCCCTGATCGCCGCAGCGCGCAGTTGCGCAACGGGATCGGGCCCACTGTGCGACGTGTTGATCCACGCAAACGAACGCCCGGTCACGCCGCTCGCGATCTCTGCGGCATCGACCACGGTGACCTTCGCGCCTTTGCCGGCCAGGTGATAAGCGATCGACGCGCCGACGATGCCGGCACCGATGACAACAACTCGCTTGCCAGTCACTGCGCAATAAACCTGCGAATCGCTTGAGTGGTTTCCACTGGCGCTTCCTCCATCAGCCAATGCCCCGCGCCGGCGATCACCAGTTCGGTGACGTTGTCGGCGGCATTGCGCATCACGATGGCTTCGTTGTTGCCGAAGGACTTTTCACCGCCGACCGCCAGCACCGGCATTTTCAGTTTGGTCTTCATCGATGCTTCGTTGTCCACCGCGTCCTGGCGGATCGCGCGGAACTGGGCGAACGCCGCGTGCATGGCGCCGGGCCGGGCGTAGAGTTTGGCGTAGTGCTGGCGGGTGGCTTCGTCGACTTTTTTCGGGTCGCCGGCGAACTCGTTCCAGAAGTGGTCGAGGTAGATGCGCTCACGCCCGGCCACCAGTCGTTCTGCATCCGGACCGCCGAAGTCGAAGTGCCAGAGCATCGGCGAGCGAACGATTTCGTTCCACGGCGGGATCCCCGGAACGGGCGCGTCCATCACCACCAGGCGATCGGTTTGCTGCGGATACCGCGAGGCGTAGGCGAAGGCGACCATGGTGCCGATGTCATGGCCGACCACCACCGAATGCTCGATGCCCAGCGAAGCCAGCACCGCGCGGATATCACCGGCCTGAGTCTTCTTGTCATAGCCATCGGCCGGGATCGACGACAGGCCCATGCCCCGCAAATCCGGCACTACCACGGTGTGATCCTTCGCCAGATCCGCCGCCAGCGGCGCCCACATATCGCCGGTGTCGCCAAAACCGTGCAACAGCACCACCGCCGGGCCTTTGCCGCCAATGCGCGTGTGAATTTTTGCACCGTCCACGGCGATGTCCTGCGTGCGGAACGAGGCAGGGAAGGGCGTCACGTCGGCATGGGCCGGAACACTCAGGGCCAGCATCAGGGAAGCGGTGAGCAGGGCGCGGATCATGGCGTTCACTCCAGAGGGGGTGGCTGGAGCGTAGACGGATTTGTTGTCGCTGAAGTGCGAATAATGGGCACAGATCGGTTTGTGAACTGGATTTTGGCAACGCTTCAGGAAAGGTATCCGCTGACCCCATCCCACAACAGCTTCAATGCCGTGACCACCAGCAAGCCATAACAGGCGCGGTACATCTGACGCTGGTCCAGTCGGGCGTGCAACCGCCAACCCAGCCAGACGCCGCAGGGTACAGCGAGCAAGCTGACGAGCATCAGTGTCAGCACGTTGCCGGTAGGTTTGGCCAGCAGCAGCCATGGCACCGCCTTGAGAAGATTGCCCACGGTGAAAAACAGGCTGGTCGTTCCGGCATACATCTGCTTGCTCAGCCCCAGCGGCAGCAGATAGATCGCCAGTGGCGGCCCGCCGGAATGCGCCACCATCGTCGTGATACCCGAAGTAATGCCGGCAGCCACGGCTTTGGGTGAGGAGCGCGGCCGCACTCGGACTTCTCCGCCCGCCTTGAACCACAAACCGACAAACAACAGCGTGATCGCCGCCATGACGATGGCGATGGCGCGGTGGTCCAGTACCCGGAAAAGCAAATAGCCGGCGCCGATGCCGACGATCAAACCTGGTACCAACAACTTCAGGTCGGGTTTTGACCAGGTGGAAGGTTTCCAGTAGCGCAGGCTGAACAGATCCATGGCGACGAACAATGGCGCCAGCAGCCCGCCAGCCGTGATTGGGTCCATCACCAGCGACAGCAGCGGAATCCCGACAATCGCAAAGCCGCCACCAAACGCGCCCTTCATGAAGCAGATCAGGAACACGCCGGCGAAGGTGACGAGGAGGGTGGTGACGGTCAGATCCACGGCGTGTGCTCACTTCATTTCGGGCGGGGAGTGGCCTTAATTTCGCTCACGGTCTGCAGGATGAACAGTTACAGTTTCGAGGCCGATCCACAGACCAGTTGCCAACTGGATCGAATGTGGGCCTTGGGCAAAGTTCGGTTTGGAGAGATAGGGGCACATGGGACTTGAAGACATCCTGACCGAAGACCTTTACGTGGTGTTCTGCGGAATCAATCCGGGCTTATTGGCGGCAGCGGGTATCCGGCATCCATCACTTTGCAACCGAAACCATGATCGACTCCAGTCCGGGATGGTTATTTTTATAAAACAGTTCGGAGTCTGCCGCATCTTCAAGGAAAAACCAGATGGACTTCGAAAGTGCTGCATGAAACAAGACAAACAGGAAAATTGCGCAGTAAACCAATAGCAAACCATGGGTGCCGAACTGCGTCATCGTTGTTCCCATCATCATATAAGAGGCCGAATTTGCAAGTTGGCCGACAATAAGTGTGGCGGCCATTAATCTGATACGAACTCCAGACGGCACCGAGACAGTTCTCTTATCCATCCCGATCAGTGAAAGCGAAGCACTGGAAGCTCCAGCAATAAAGAGGCATGGAGCCAATTGCCAGACTTCGACAGAGAGAGCCGCTGTGACGAGGGAGGCGGTTAATAAAGTCCAGAGTCCAATATATTTTTTTCGCTGGTTGTGTCTTCTGGCAACAAACGGGCTCAAAAATAACAGGCCACCGATTGCGCCTCCGGCAAATATGGCGTTGAACAGGCCGACACTGCTTTCAGCGAGATTATGGGTGTGAATTTGAATTGGAACCAGCATGGGTACTGTGGCAGTAACTGCCAGGCTCAACATGAAACCAGCAACAGTCAGGAATCTTTCAGGTGGAAGAATTAATTTAAGTCTAATTCCCAAAAACATTTCCCGAACTCGTTGTACCGGCGATTTTATCTGTGTCGAGTCGGATTTGACGCTGTGCGGTAATACGAACGCTAACCCCATTGCGAACACACCCACAATGGCTGCAAAGAGAAGAGAGGCTTGTGGCGAAAACAATCCAATGACAACGCCCGCCAGCAGCGGGCCAATAACGCGACTTATGGTTACGATGATGCGCCGGATGCGAAAGGCATGTTCTATTCGAACTTTTTCTACGGTTTCAGCCGGATAAACACCGAAAAGAGATTGAACGACGCCGAAAGCCGCGACCGCAAGGATGTCAATTATCAGCAGAGCCTCTATCGAATACGAAGCGGAAACAGACACGTAGCGCAGGATGCCGGTCAACGCAATGGCAATACAGCCTGTCCTTAGAGCGGTGCTGCGTCGCATGACTTCGACGCGGGACGCCAAAAACAGTATGGAAATGACGGCGGCAAGGGCCAGCCCCGTTTCATAGGTTGCCAGCTCCAACAAGCTTCCACGCTGAACGATAATAAGGGGCACGGTTGCATTCCAACAGCCGAGATATATCCATATTAAAGCTTCAAGGCAAAGATACTTTCTAAATATGCTCAAGCCATATGTCCTTTAATTGCACGAGATCTGCAAGGGTTATCTAACGTTGCAGATTTCATGCGTTCAGCGCAATCAAGTAAGCGCTGAACATGTCCGCCATCCCCTCGGCGCGGGCGGTGATTTCCGCGTCGGTGCGCGGGCTGAGTGAAAAATCCTTCCCTACCGAACTGAGCGTGGCCAGGATCAGATCGCAGGCCTGCGTGCGAACGACTTCGCTGGCCCTGGGCAGCAACTCCTTCATGAACGTCGCAAAGATCTGCTTGCCCGCCGCCCGCACTTCATGGGCCTCCGGCGCATCGCGATAAAGCGGCGCCGCATCACTCAACGCGCCGCGCATTTGCGCCTCCTCGCACTCCGAACGAATGAACGCATGCACCAGCGTGCGCAGGCGCTCCAGCGGCGGCTCGTCATGGTTTTTCAGAATTCGCTGCAGCATCCCGGTGGTCTGCAACCACTCATCACTCTGCAAGCGAAACAGAATCGCCGCCTTGTTCGGGAAGTACTGATACAGCGACCCGACACTCACGCCAGCCTTTTCCGCGACCCGCGCCGTGGTGAAACGCGCCGCGCCTTCCTTGGCCAAAACCTGAATAGCCGCCTGCAGAATCGCCGCCACCAGCTCGGCGGAGCGTGCCTGCTGCGGCTGTTTGCGTGAGGAAATACGGGCGGTCTGGCGATCGGTCATGGCTAGCTCGGGCGTCGGGTTGGAATGCGAATAGCGAACAGGGCCATTCGCTCGCATCATTTAAATGCGACGAATCATTCGCATATTAGCTCTCAACCCACGGAAAACCATCATGACAACCCTGACCACCGAACCGCTGGCGACCCTCATCGAACGCCTCTACACCCAGGCCAGCGCCGCCACCAGCCCGGCGCTGAACAACGTATCCGGCGAAGAGCGCGAACGCCTGATGCACAGCAAAACCGAATACCGCGAGCTCTACGCAATGCTCAAAGACCTGTGGCTACCCGTCTCCCGCGACACCGGCAAACTGCTGTACATGCTGGCGCGCAGCACAAAGGCCAAAGCCATCGTCGAATTCGGCACCTCGTTTGGCCTGTCCACCCTGCACCTGGCGGCAGCGCTGCGGGACAACGGTGGCGGCGTGCTGATTGGCAGCGAGTTTGAACCGTCGAAGATTGAACTGGCTCGGCATCATTTTGCTGAAGGCGGGGTGAGTGATCTGATTGAAATTCGGGAAGGGGATGCGCTTGTCACTCTGGCTCGCGACCTGCCACCGACTGTGGATTTACTTCTGCTCGATGGTGCGAAAGCGCTGTATGGCGACGTGCTGAAACTCGTGGAGAAACACCTGCGCCCCGGCGCTCTGGTGGTAGCGGATAACACCGATTACTGCCCGGAGTATCTGGCGCATGTGCGCTCGCCGGGGAACGGTTACGTGAGCGTGCCGTTTGCGGATGATATTGAGGTGTCGATGCGGTTGGGGTGAAAGCCGTTGCTGTCCATGCTTCAAAAAAAGGGGGCTGATCCACGGATTAATGGATCAGTCCCCATTTTTCGCTACGATCAAGTGAAGACGCGCAAGGAGCGGCCCTTGATGGATTACCTGATTCGAAACGCTACAAGTGCAGATGCGCCAGCGATCAGTCGAACGATCCTCAGTGCTTTGCGCGAATCCAACGTTCAGGACTACTCCGCCGAAATCATCGAGCAAGTGGCGCAAAGCTTCTCTCCTCCGGCGATCCTTCATCTGTTGGCTGAGCGTCAAGTCCTGGTGGCTACAGCCGGCAGTCATATCGTTGCAACCGCGAGTCTGGATCACGACATTGTCCGAAGTGTGTTTGTCGACCCGCGCCATCAAGGAAAGGGTATCGGAAGACAGCTCATGCAGAGGCTTCAATCACTTGCCATCAATGCAGATCTGAAACGGCTACGTGTGCCTTCTTCAATCACTGCAGAAGGCTTCTATGCTTCGCTAGGGTTTGAAAAGGTTCGAGACGAGTTTCACGGGGCGGAGCGTACGGTCATCATGGCGAAGGCATTGGAGCTGTAGCGCCCCAGAGTGCAGAGAGGCACGAGGCCTACTTGATGGGGACAGATCTATTTTCACGTTTGGGATTAGTAGATCGGTCCCCATTTTTCCTAAACTTGAGTCGTTGCAGATTGATCCACTCTTGTACTATCGGGCGCTGCCATTGGCGTTGAGCGTAATCCTCCAACTGAGCCGGCACCGTGTCCCCGTTGAGTATCAATCGGTTCAGCATCAAGGCGAGATCAACGTCGGCGATAGACCATTCACCAAAAAGGTAGTCCGGATTGTCGGTAAGCAGCCATTGAGCGACCTCAACCAACTTTTTCTTGGCAGCCTCAGCCGACGCTGACAACGGTCCATATTTCTGACCATAGAACACGACAAGGGTAGAGCGCTCCTGTCGGATCGGGAGCAAGTCACTGCGTAGCCACGCTTGAACTTGCCTCGCCGCCGCGCGCTTCTGTGGATGCCGAGGGTAAACAGGTGTCTGGGGGAATACATCTTCCAGGTATTCCGTGATCGCCGATGACTCCGACAACGCAAAGTCGCCATGCACGAGGGTAGGCACCCTCTGAGTCAGCGAAAGACGGGCGTAATCGCTGGCCTGGTTCTCCAGTTTGTCCAGGTCCAGGTTGCTCATTTCGAACTCGATTCCCTTTTCTCGAAGGGCCACAAAGCACGACATTGCGTAGGGACTGGTGAATTGAGTATCGACGTAAAGGCGCAGGCTTGAGTCATTCATAGCGTCATCTCCATATGCAGAGTGGACGACGCTAAAAGATTCGACGCTTTAAATAAAATTCATGTTTTTTATGGGGGCATTCCTGTCAGGAATGCAGCACGGCGGGGGGGGCAAAAATGGGGATGGATCTATTTTCACGCCACGGATAAATAGATCTGTCCCCATTTTTGATTCATTTTCGACGTACGTCGCGTACAGCTCGTTGATTTGATTTGTACAAGCCTTTGGTCTTTCCATCCAGCGATGAGCAGCGAACGGCAAAACCCAGGTCCAGGACCTTATGAATCATTGTCGCTTCATCAACTTCCTCGCCTACCTCCAGCGTGTTTCCGTTAGCCCCCCCACGTGAAATTCGATAGGCGATAATTCCGGTACTCCTGCGCCTCATTTGCACCGGAAACAGTTCGGTGCCGTTGTTAAGAACAAAGCTGAACGCGCGTGAAAAACGATCCTGATCCGCAGCCATAGATGACAATCCTTGGAGATTGGTAAAGCAAACTGTAGTTGATCCATGGGCGCGCAGAGGGGGAGTCATAACGCTTGTAGATTCAACCGAGCTTTTGATTCATCGCAGTCATTGCGACTGCGGCCACTGATCCTGAATCTCATACCAGCAGGCCTTGGACGCGACCTCGACATGGCGTTGCTTTTCGGACGTAAAAGGAGTGTCCAAAGTCCCCAGTGCAATGGAAACCCAATCGGCATGATCGCCATTGCTTTTCGACCAAAACAACGACGAGCCGCATTGGCTGCAAAACTGTCGAAGTACTGATTCAGAAGAGCGGTAAGCCATCATGTGATCCGCACCCTGGATGAGGTGCAAATCCTTGTATGGCACGCTGCCATAACTGGCAAACGCAGCCCCATGGCTTTTGCGGCACTGACTGCAATGGCAGTGCGAAAACGCTTTGGGTCGCGAGGTAATTTCGTATTTGATGGCGCGGCAGAGACAACTGCCTTGGAACGTATCGGTCATGGTGGATGCAGCCTGATTGTGAAAATGAGGCAGACCCATTATCCCGTCACCAGATAACAGATCTGCCTCATTCTTATTTGTCCGTATGGGAAATCACACCGCTCATATATTGGTGCAAGTCGCGAAAGTCGTTAACGCTCCAGGCGTGCGGCGGGATCTTCACGCCATTCTCCCGCAAGGTCTTTGGAATCAAATCCCCGTTGGGACGAAGAATCACCGAGGACACGATAACGCCCGGATAATCACTCAGTCGCTTCTTGAAGGCGGCCGTCGTCAGGTCAGGCGTTGGCGGATTGCTTTTCCTGGCCAACGGCCCGGTGCCCTTGATGTCGGCTCCGTGGCACACGGCGCATCGCTGTGAATAGAGGGCTTTTCCATTGGCGGTATCCGCGAGGGATATGGCTGTTTGGGGGAGGGCAAAGAACCCTAGCAAGGCGATGAGTAGTGTTTTGGTTTTCAGGTGTCCCTGTTGGACACCTAGCTGAATCGCGAGATTTTGACTCCGGGTAGACACGCCCACACACGACGCTCCTGTGATGTAAATCCGCACTGTTTCCTCCATGAATGCACGTCGATACCGTAGAAATGGGACTGATTCATTACACGAAAATAAATTAGGCCCCACTACGTTAAGCAGATTGCGCCCCGAACAGAATGGGAACCGCGTCCAGAAAATGAAACATCTCAGGCGTCTTTGTGTTCAAGCTTCGCGAACCGTCATCTTCCTCCTCGATCATGAAGTTACCGCTTTCGAGTTGATCGACCAGCCACTCCATAAACGCGGCAACGGAAGTGGCCACGACGTATTTGTCGTCTTCGTCACTGCCAAAGTTGATGACCTGACCCACGGTGCCGCGCGCTCCCGGGTCCAGATCGACGCCGAGATGGTTACCACCGTAGTCGTAGGCGAAGGGAATCCAGTATTTGCTGGCGTACAGCTTCTGGACAGCATCGGGAGTTCCCGACGTGCAGAAGGCACTCGCCTCGGTCATTTCTTCGGGCGACCATCCATCGATAATGCTTTTCCAGGATTCCCAATTGTCCTTGGCTTTTGCCAGCGACAGAAATTCAAGACCGTAGAAGGGACCCGAATTCGCAGCACCGCGTTGCCCGTCACGCCACTTGTAGAGTTCCTTCAGGCTGTCCGGGAAAGACTTGCCTACAAGGCTTTCGAACTCGGCGATTTCAGCGTCCGAACATCCCGGCGCCAGATCCTCAAGTGTTTCAGGGATGTTGGCTTCCAACCATTTTTCAAGTCGTTCCGTCACTGCTTTCATTGAAGCTTTCCCAGCATGAAAAGCCTGCAAGCTAACGTAGCTTGGGGATTTGTGAAAGGTGTGGTGACGGTTGAGTCGGAGCTGCTTACGGCAATCGATTCGGCCATCCTCTCACTTGAACGCAAACAGCCCGGGCCGACGCCCTTCGTAGTTAACGAGGGTGTCGGCCCGGGCTGTTTTGCATTCCATAACCTCTTGAGCCGCGCTTTTTTCTGCAGCAGCGGGAGACTCAACAAATCGCGTTATGGAAGCCGCCACGAACGGCTACTACAGCCATCGCCGGGTTACGCGACCTCGACGTGATCCAGCGCCTGATTCACCGCCAGCTCGGCAATCATCACCACCTGCGCAATACCGATCGCCGTCTTGCGATGCGACGGATCGAGCGTGGCCGCGAAATTGCTGAGCATCTCACTGGCCGCGCCCAGATTTTCGCTGGCATTGGCCAGCAGGCATTCGGTGTTGTACTTCGGATTGGCCAGGTACATCCGCTCGGGCTCGTTCAAGGACGACATGATCCCGGCGGCGGGGAAGAGGTAGTGATCCAGCGCGCGTTCGGCGGCATCGTGGAGTTTTTTGGAGTTTGGGGATTCGTAGGGGGAAGTGGGGGCGGTTTCGGGTGGGTTGGGTGTTGGTTTGATCATGATGTATCTCCTGGAAAGCAATCTAGGAGCCATCACCCTTCGCTACCAAACGTAAGGTGGTGGCCATGCTCAGGTTGGTAGACCGGTCCAGGAACCCGGCGCTTCCGAAGAAGCCCTGCGCACGGCCACCATAAAAAAGCAGAGACGAGAACGATCCCTGCAAAGAGGTGGCGCTATGCGCCTGGAAATACCGGGCTACCAAACCCGATCACTGATTTTCAGTGACCCCAGAACGATAAAAGCCGCATGCCAGGCGCACAAGCCGGCGGATTCTGGCGTAGTCGTAGGCAATGACGCAAGGCGTTGTAGCCTTGGGGAAGTTACGGCGGGTTGCTTTAAACGGATCTGTTTAAGCGCTCAAAGCCTGGAGGAAATCTCCTTCCAGATGTAGCCATAGTTGTACTGCAGCCAGCGAACCAACGCCTTATCAAACTGCCTGCGAAACCAGCTGTTCTCCCTGGCTGCCAGCCTTTCCTCGATCATGATTCTGAGTGAGTCTGGATCGAAGCCAGTCCAGACAGTGGGCACAGCAGCTGCGAGATTGGTAAAGCATACCGGTGCGACCTCTGAATAGAGAATCTCATACAGCACTTCCGGATCGACGCCGCCGACTTTACTTGCGATGTAGTCGTAGTCGGTCGGGAAATCGTTGAACGGATCGGAGAGTACGGTTCTGACTTCTGTCAGCTTCGGTTCACTCAGAAAATATCCCAATGTGAAAACTCCTCCAGTTCCTCATCCAGCGAGTCCGCAACCGCACCGCCTGCGACACCACCGGCAACCGTACCAGCCAAGACAACCGCAATCGCGCAAATTGGGGCGCCGGGACCACAAAGGGCGCTGACACCCAAACCTGCAAGGATCCCGCCTACGGCGCCCCCGCCAACGATGATGCCTTGTCGCGCCGCTTCTTTCGGTTTGTTATCGGCGTTCAAAATCTGATACGTCGCAAGTGCGGCCGTCACGAGAACGCCTAATTTCCCCATGATCAGCATTTTTTGAGTGCCTTTCGTGAACTTCACATCGTCCCGGCCGGCAGCTTCCAAAATGGTGTAATGAACCTTCGACTGCTCTGCTGCTGAAAGGCTGCTGTAGGGCTTTTTGAAAAGCCGCTCCGAATAGCGATCAAAAAGCGATTGCAGTGTTCTTCCATCGGCTTTCTTCTTTTGGACGATCGCTAAACCCTGCGCAGAGGTGAATTTGCGGTGTTCCATCATGATCTTGTTTCTCATTTCATGACTGAATTGCACACCTTCCTGCGCGGTAATTTTGCCTGCTTTCACGTCATCTAAAGTTTGTTGGGACATGCGTTTGATGTTCTTGAGATAGCTCGCCCTGACTTTTTCATCAGAGATTGCATCCAGCGAAAATCTAAGGGCGGCCCCTTCCATCAACTCCAGCGCCCGGTCGAGGGGTGAGTCTTTCAAGGCGTGTTCGCGTTGAACAACATAGCTGCCAGTGACGATGTACGGCTCTGTCATAGGACGTTCCTTATCCTAGAATTTTGTTCAACAAGCTATCGGTGAGAGAAGGGGAGTCGGCAGGCGGTTCATCGTCGAATTTGAGCATGAGGCAGGTCTTGCCTGATGGGTTCGAGAATTTGACGGCATTGTCTTTATTGAACACACCCGGAAGCGTTGAACCATCCTCAAAATGAGCGGTGCAGGATAAGCCTTCATAGCTTTCGTCCGCAGGAATTCTGAATCCGATCCACCTTGCGTGACCGGCCAGGAGCGTCGGAGGAACAAAATCGCAGGGAGTGTGTGAGTCACCAATAATCACCGTCCCAGACCCACCAATGACAATGCTGCCATGGGTTCCGCCGGTATCGATGGTGGCGGCATTCTTGCCATTGATGAAAACGGTTGAAGACAGACCAGACGACAATGCACTGCCACACGTGCAGGTGTCACCTTGGCGTGCGGCAGGTAGGCCGTCGAAAAAAACGTCGGGAGAACCTGTTGCGATCGGGTTGGTGCCATGCCCAGGCAAGGGGCAACTCGATGGATCAGTCTTGCGTGCAGCTGGCTTAGCCATGATGACTTCCTGTCAACAATTCCTTGTGAGTGGCACAACCTATCACGAACGCAACGTCTATTAGCAACACTAGGAAATGACGCCCCCTAATTGCGGTAGGTTCGGGTGGTCCCGTGTTGAACGGAGCCCCTCTGTAGAAGCAGTCAAATACCGCTTCTACAGAACTTCGTGGGTTACGCCACCTCGACGTGATCCAGCGCCTGATTCACCGCCAGCTCGGCAATCATCACCACCTGCGCGATACCGATCGCCGTCTTGCGATGCGACGGATCGAGCGTGGCCGCGAAATTGCTGAGCATCTCACTGGCCGCCCCGAGGTTTTCGCTGGCGTTGGCCAGCAGGCATTCGGTGTTGTACTTCGGATTGGCCAGGTACATCCGCTCGGGCTCGTTCAAGGACGACATGATCCCGGCGGCGGGGAAGAGATAGTGATCCAGCGCGCGCTCGGCGGCGTCGTGGAGTTTTTTTGAGTTGGGGGATTCGTAGGGGGAGGTGGGGTCGGTTTCGGGTGGGTTGGGTGTTGGTTTGATCATGATGAAACTCCTTGTGTCGTCCTTAGGAGCCATCACCCACTCGCTACCAAACGTTGGGTGGTGGCCATACGCAGGTTGGTAGACCGGGACACAAGGAAGACCGGCGCGCCCGAAGACGCCCTGTGCATGGCCACCATAAAACCGGGGCATTGACCGCCGCGATGGTGTGCTCTGCATCTTGTGTTTGTCTCGGGCTACCAAACCCCATCACTGTTTTTCAGTGACCGGGAAACGATAAGACCCGCGTCGTAGACGCACAAGCCGGCGGATTCTGGCGTAGTCGTAGGCAATGACGCAAGGCGTTGTAGCCTTGGGGAAGGTACGGCGGGTTGCTTTAAACGGGCCTGTTTAAGCGTTCAAAGATGGGGCTTAATTCTTGAGAAACAGTCCGGTCCCTCGTTGGCTGAAAGGGAAAAGGGCGAAGTGATGTGGAGGTCGGAGAAGGCGGGGGCGTACGAGTAGTTCGCAGCAGAGAGAAGCGCTTGGCACGGAACCAAGCGCTCAGGGTAGGGCGGGGCACTTGCGGCTCCACCCGGATGTTTCAGTTTTTGCTGGCGTTCAGCTTGCGCAGTTCTTCGTAGGTCGCCGACTGGACGAACCAGAAGCCGGAAATGATGCACCAGCACAGGGTGCCGGCCACGAAGATACCCAGCGCCGGCAAGAACCCGCTGGTGAAAATCGCGACGATAGCGACCAACCAGATGAATGCCAGGGAGAGATAGAGGACGGTGTTGTTGACGCTGATGACGAAGTCTTTCACGGGGCATATTCCTTGCGGGATGTAGAAAAAATCCCCCTATCCGGGGGGCGGACGCATGCTATCACAGTGCCTTCACTGGCCAAGAAAAGTGAGCTCTTCATCTGAAAATAAATACGTCCACTATTTTCGTTGCAAATGTCCTCAATCGGCCAAATGCAGACTTTAATCCCTTTAAAAATCTGCGCTCTTTTCGGGGCGGTGGATAAAGAGCGTCCGGCGCAAGGCGATAGAAAAACTCGAGGCTTACCGGACACTCATAAGATTAACGTTGGTCGATAAACATCTTGGCAGCCGCCTCGACGCTCCTACGGACTACCTCAGAACCAGCTGCTGCCTTGAAGTCATCTGGCAGCAAAGAGAGCGACTTTTCCACTTTTAGAAGCCAGAACTGCAAAGCGGTCCGCTCGCCATTTACAAAATCTCCAAGCCGTGCCGTCACAAACGGCTGAACGTATTCAAGCACTTTCACAGCGTAGAATCGGTGGCTCCCGTCGCCGAGCATGGCATCAATCCGCTCAATCCCAAGAAGAACTGCATCAATGTTGAAAACAGTCTGACCCGAGCTCTCCTCTATCGCGCGCATCAGAGCGATGCGGAAAGCTTGGGTATCAATCTGGTAGGTTTGGAAACCGGGAAGTTTTTCGGCCTTTCTATAGGCCGTGGCGATGAATTCGTCGGCTGCATCGAGCCGAGTATTTTCCGCCATCGCGATCGCATATTGAAGCCAAAAGAGCGGCTCACCATTCACTCGCTCGTCGTATCGCAGACGTTCATAGATGCTCGCGATGACGGTGTCCGGATCTCCCTTGCCGCGCAGGGTTCTCCGCAAGCTCGAATACGCAATCATGTTCGACATGAGAATTCGATACGATCGCTCGCTTCTCCGCTGGGCAGCGGCCAGCGTCACCTCGACAACAGCGTCAGCGATCTCCTCTGGTCCAATGAACGCTGCGAGCACAAACGAGGAGAAGATAGACGATCGAGCCCTAAAACCATCAGCTGACGTCTCGAAAATTTCATGCGATAGATCCTCCAGCGGTTTGAGCGCCATAAAGGGGTCCTCGCCGACTACGCTTCTCACGAATGAGGCGCCGACGGAGCCTTGATGAGTGGCGATCAACATGGTCATAGTCAAAATTCGCCGAGTAGCCCTATTTTCAAACAGGGGGGCTAGAGCCACTTTCACACGGTCGCGGACTGCGGCATTTTCGAAAAGATCAAGCAAAAGGTCACGTAGGTCGCCACGGTGATCGAGATCAGGTGCACGAAGCCCAGCACTCTCGCACAACCGGCCAAACGAGGCTATTTCGGATCGTGTGAGAGCGTTAAGGCTCACCCGGTCAAACGGTTGGGGCAGAAGCTTTACGAATTCGTGAAAGCGGACCTCGAACGTCCCCGTCCGCACTTCCACCACGAGCTTAGCCTGTGGAAGAGCATCGCGAAGGCCGCGCAAACTGTCCTGGGCGGCCGAATATTGGTCGACAAACACGACCAATCTCTCGACCCCGGCCAGTGCTGCAACCTCTCGCTGAAGGTCCGGGTGGCCGAGTTGGAGCTGTAGACAGGTCCATCCTCTCGATGAAAGCTCGAACGCAAGTAGATGAAGAAAAATTGATTTGCCGTTACCAAGGCGACCATCTACAACGAGCGATGCCTTACTCTCAACAGTATCCGCCGCCGCGCGCACCGAATCCGTCCGAGCAATCGCGTATTCCTCACTGGGTTGCGAGCGAGCAAGGCGACCAGGATCGAAATCGCCATAGACTAGAAGATCAAAGACCTCGGTAGCGGTCGGACGAGCGACTGCTTTCTTATCTCGTACGGGTGACAGCGAGCGGAAAGAGCGCAGGTTATCCAGTGAAGGAGCAACTGAGCGTGGAGCGCGCGCTAGAATCTCGGCGAAGCCGTCGGTGCCTATAAACATAGTGCGCCCGTACTGTGCAGTGCGTCGCAGGAACGTTTCGTCGACGGTGGGCCCTTGTATGAAGATGGTTCGCTCGGCCAACTTAGGGTTGGCCATCAGTAGGCCTGCAATATGGTAATCGGCGAGACTGTATCCAACGATATAAAGGGTGCTTGCGAAAGCCAGATCGCGCTGAAATTGGTCGTACCAGCGTGAGCGCACGACATACTGGTTCACGTAAGATCCTTCACCGAGAACCAGGCTTTTCATCACATTATCAGGCGTGATCAGTCGGATGCTGCCGTGGAGGTGCACTACTGCGCCGTGAGGAAGCTTGTTCGGAACTGGCTCCGAGACATCGTAGGCATTCGGCGGCACTTTCTTTTTTAACCGATGCAACTCGACCGCGTCATCGTAGTTGGTCGAATAAATGCGTCGCCAAGACTCATTCAACACAGCCGTTTGTCCAGCAGTTAGCTCGGTCAGTCGAAATATCCTATAGAGCTCGTCACGAAGCTTCCCAGAGTCATGCTCGGCGAATTCCTCGCTGAGGACTTGTAGATCGTAATCCGTATCTGCTGGAAGGTTGAGTTGCTCGATAAAGTGGCGCCGCAATCCTCTGCCGTTGGGCGGAGTACCATTCGCGATGTTGCTCGCGCCGAGGCTGAAGCCAGAGCCAAGGAAGAGAATAGAGGATTCGGGATCGAACTCTCCAATCACGTCAGTATCATGCGTCATCATTCCTCCATTCACGAGACAGTTTGCCACTGAAACCGTCAAGAACGGATTCAGTCATCCTAATTCTGTGGCCACCAGGTGGAACCAGCCAACCTCGCCATGACCAGATTATGAGATTGAATACAACTTGGGCCGTCGGCGATATCGCTGTAGGTTAGTGATCTCGCCCGGCAGCAATGATAGCTGGATATGAGTCATGCGCCCCAGTGCGTCGCGTAGGCGGATGGGGGGCAGCAGTCTTGCTGATGCTGTGGCCGGACTTGCGCAGCGCGACAACCTAGTCAGGGCGCTTTGGATCAGCCCGGCGGCCCTTGTCCCCCCGACCGGACTAACTCGGTGCCGATAGCGCCTGTTCTCGCAGCTGTCATGGGCCATATATTGCCCCGATTCCAGCCGGCCTCTTTCGATAACAGCTACGCAGGAGGCCGCATGTCTTGGATCGCCTTGAGCTTCTCTATGTCCCGTCCAATTATTTTCTTCGCACAGTCCAGGCAGTAGTGATCCCAGCTCCGGCCGTTTCTGACCTTCAGGCGCACATCGCCCTTCTCGATACGGTGCTTGGCACTGGCTTGACAGTTATGGGCCCTGCCAGCGGTGTCTATTTCGACATGGGTAACGAGCGACTTAATTGCCACCGAACACCTCCGTTACGGCTGCCGCGAGGATGCCGTCAAATCCTTGGTCAATCCGCTCGTGCATCTCTCGCGAGAACTCGTGCCGTTGCCCCGTTCCCATACCGACAAAGGTATTTACCTGATTGTTGATGGCAGCAATCATCACAATCAAGTTCGTCCTACCGAGACGGCGCGTGTCGAGCTCGCGACCATTCGGGTTGATGCCCCGTTCGCCGAGAATCCGTCCAGCTGCCGTTCGAACCCGAATCGGAAGCCCGTCACGCATCGCCTGCCGCTCGCGTACTCGAGTTGTCGGCAGTGGCTGCAGGGTCTCGTAAGCAGCCGTAACGTCGTTCGTGGTATAGCCGCGCTCCTGCAGCACGCGAAGGGCTGCTAGTGCCTCATCGTCCAGCAGAAGTGGAATTTCCTCGACGTGGACATCGGACTGGCTGCGCACCTCCACACCGTCCAAGTCATGGGGAACCGGCTCCACCTGTCTCTCGACGGGAGCATGATCTGGATCGACATCCTCCACCGGCAGCAACTGGTCGAAATAGTCGCGGTCGGCTTCGCTGAACTCCTGGAAGTCAGCCCAGCGTCTGGCGATGTTCGCGCCGGCATGGAACACGACGACGCCTTGGTTGAGGACGTGGCCGGGAGAGTTCTGCCGAATGACGCGCATGATGCGGCCGACGAACTGAACGAACGGGGACAAGTTGCTGAAGATGCTGAACACGGCGGCCACGGACAGGTACGGATGGTCGAACCCTTCGCCGAGCTTACGCACCTGGACGATCACGTCGAGCTCGTGGCTTTCCAGCCGCTGCATCACTCTCTGGTTCGCCGGCGCGTTCTCTCGCGAATGCACGTAGCTAGCGCGCAGGCCCCGTGCGACGTAGGCTTCGACGACCTCTCGGCAGTGCTCGTAGTTGAGAGCCGAGGCGATAATCTTCAGTCGGACCTCGCCAGTTTCCTCGCGCAGCCGGCGTAGCTCACGGATAGACGCATCCACGATGGTGTTCAGCGTTTCGGTAGAAGTTACGATGCTGCGCCGGAAATCGGCGTCTTCCTCGCCCAGCCTGCGTACCTCGGCAAGCCCTACCTCGATCTCTTGACCGTCTTCGCGGCGCACGTAACGGAGCGTGCGCGGGTTCAGTTGCACGGCCTTAAGGCGTTTGACGTAGCCTTCGCGGATCGCTTCAAAGATAGGGTACGTGTAGATGACGCGCCCCTCCATGAGCTGCCCATCGGCGCGCATCGGCGTCGCGCTGAAGTTGACGATCTGCGCTTCGGGGAACTGAGCCTTGAGGGCCTGCCAGCTCTCGGCTACGCCGTGGTGACCCTCGTCGACCAGAATCAGGTCGAAATAGTCGGCCGGCAGTTGACGTAGCCAGCGGTTTGAGTCGCCGCCCTGGAGCTGCTGAATATTGGTAATGACGACGTGCGCGTCGTCCAAGTCTGCCCGGTTGGTCGTCGTCCCTCGGATTTCGACAGGTTCAGGATAGGGCGCGCCGGCGAGCACCGCGCACTTCTGGTAGAACATATTGGGATTGGACGGGTCGAAATCACTGGCCAACTGCTGAGCGATGGCCACGCCTGGCGCGACCACCAGCGTCCGCCGCGAGCGGAAGGCAAAGGGCGATATCGTGATGCTCCCTGACTTGCCACATCCGACAGGCAGTATGACCGCGAACTCACGCTCTTCGCCGCCCGCCACGAAAACCTCGTTCAGGGCGAGGAAAACACCCTTCTGGGGCGTGCGGATACGTTCGTTGTTCTCGATGTGTGGCTCGCGGTCCTGGAATGGGTTTGTCATAAGGGTCCTTCCGTTAGGGTTGAGAGGGTTGTGTCACAACGGCAGAGCTGAACACGCAAGATACGCCCCGAATGGCGTTTTCAGAGCCCGGAAGCCACAGACTCCGTCGCTCAATGTTGCCCGACGCAAAGCGTGACAGCCTGTTCGTTCTGGCTTGGTTGCAGAGCTTTGAACATCGAAGCGTACATTCCGGTCTGAATAACGCCGAGACGCGCTCAATTCGCTGACCATGACAGTCTTATTCAATCGTTTAGGCAAAATCCGGGATCACAACTTCGAACAACATCTCTAGCACACCAGCGGCCTCAATTTTGCGTGAGAAAGGGAAAGATATATTTATTGGGCTGATGTCCGCTTCTGGTCGGAAGCGAACCTCGACGAATATTTGTGTTAACTGACTTCAAAGACTATCCAGCTTAAGCCTTAACCCAACGCTCCCGCCCCCAACCACTCAACCAATCCACCCCCCACACCAAAATCAGCATAGCCAAAATCACCGTCCCCGCCTGCGCCTCCTGAAACAGACTCAAGCTCACATACAACATCTGTCCCAACCCCCCAGCCCCGACAAACCCCAGCACGCTGGCCATTCGGATATTGTTCTCCCACCGATACAAACAGTACGCCAGCAACTGCGGCGCCAGGTTCGGCAGCGTCCCATAACAAAACGCCAAAACCGGATTCCCCCCCTGCAACCGAATCGCATCCGCCGGCTCCGGCGGCGTGTTCTCCAGCGCTTCAGCAAACAACCGTCCCAACACGCCCGTGGTGTGCAGGGCCAGGGCCAATGTCCCGGCATTCGGCCCAAGCCCAGCCGCAAGCACCATCAACGCAGCCCACACTAGTTCAGGTATCGCGCGCAGCGCATTGAGCAGCAGGCGCGCGGCACTCTGAAAAAACCAGCCAAACCGGCCAGCGGCAGGAAGCGCCAATAACAGCCCCAGCACGGCAGCGAGCAGGGTGCCAAGCGCAGACATGGCCAACGTTTCCATCGACCCGCGCAAAATGGCGCTTAGGTAGTCAGCGCTGAGGTCAGGGCTGAGAAAGCGCGCCACATACAGGCCCATCTGTTTAAGGCTGGTAGCGCTGCCGAGTTCTTCAAGATCGAGACCCAGGTAGGCGAACGAGGCAATGACGGCCACGACAATGGCGAGAATCAGCACCGGATTGATCAGGCGTTTCATGCCAGCCTCCAGCGCAGCAGGCGGCTGAGTTGGTCGGCGCCGAGGACGAGGAGGAGGAAGGTCAGGAGCATGCTGGCGACTTCGCCGCCGGCGAACATGCGGATCGACAGGTCGATCTGTTGGCCGAGGCCGCCGGCGCCGACGAAGCCCATGACTACCGAGGCGCGGATGGCGCATTCCCAGCGGTAGACGGTGTAGGAGAGCAGTTCCGCCGCGACGTTGGGCAGTACGCCATAGGCGAAGCTGGCGAGGCGGCCGCTGCCGGCCTGGAGCAGGGCGTGGGCCGGGCGTTGGTCGGTGGATTCGTAGATTTCGGCGTAGACCTTGCCGAGCATGCCGCTGTAGGTGATCGCGATGGCCAGTACGCCCGCCGCCGGGCCGAGGCCGACGGCGCGCACGAACAGCAGGGCCCAGACGATTTCCGGCACGCTGCGCAGGAAGATCAGCAGCCCGCGCACCGGCCAGCGCAGCAGGCGGCCAAACAGGCTCGGGCGGCCGCTGCGGGAGGCGGCGGTCAGCGACAGGGCGCGGCTGGCAAGCAGGCTGGCCGGCACTGCCAACAGCAGCGCCAGGGCCATGCCGGCGGTGGCGATGGCCAGGGTTTGCAGGGTGGCTTTGAGGAGTAATTGAAGAAACTCGCGATCATGCTCCGGCGGCCAGAACATCGAGACGAAGCGGCCCATTTCACTCTGGCTGTCGGCGTGAAACAGCACGCCCAGATCCAGTTCGCTGAGCTGGATGCCGGGCCACAGCAAGGCAATCGCCAGCCCGGTCAGCAGCAACCGTGGCAGTGCGGCGGGGTCGCGGGTGTCGGCGCTCAGCATCGGGGAATCTGCACAATCAGCGGGGGGACGGCGGGCGCCGGGGATTGCAGTTGTTCGTTGGCGTAGAGGGTGTCGAGCATGTCGCGGCTGACTTGCGCGGACGGGCAGTCGAACAGGATTTGCCCCTCGCGCAGACCGATGATCCGCGGGAAGTGCGCCAGCGCCAGCTCCACCGCGTGCAGGCTCGCCACCAGCGTGACGTTGTGCTCGCGGGCATGGCGCGACAGGATCGACAGCGTGTGCCCGGCCAGCACCGGGTCCATCGCCGAGACCGGCTCATCCGCCAGCAACACCTCCGGCGCCTGATACAGCACGCGGGCAATGCCGACCCGCTGCAATTGCCCGCCGGACAGTTGTTGGCATTGGCTGAAGAGTTTGTCGGCCAGATCCAGTCGCGCCAGTGCGGCGCGGGCGCCGGGCACGTCGAGCGGATGCAGCAGATTGATCAGGCTTTTGCCCAGGCTCCATTGGCCGAGTTTGCCGGCCAGCACCGCCGTCACCACCCGTTGCCGGGGCGGCAAGGGTGGCGCCTGATGCACCAGACCGATACGGGCGCGCAGACGTTGCCGCTGGCGGGCGGACAAGTGCCAGGCGCGCTCGCCCAGCACTTCGATGTCGCCGCTGCTGGGCCGATTGGCGGTTGCCAGCAGGTTCAGCAGGCTGGATTTGCCGGCGCCGGACGGGCCGATGATCGCCACCTGTTCGCCGGCTTCGATCTGCAAATCCACGCCGCGCAGGGCTTCCACGCCATTGGTGTGGTGCAGAAAAGCCTGTTTGAGGCGCAGCGTCATTTCAGCAAGTCGGCGGCGCGGGCGGCTTCCTCGATGCCTTTGTAGTTGTCCGGGCTGGTTTCGATGAAGCGGCTGGCGGCTTGCAGGTCGAGGATTTTTTTGTGCTCGGGGTTGGCCGGATCGAGGTCGAGGAAGGCTTTTTTGATCTTCGCCGCCAGCGTCGGGTCGAGGGTGCCGCGTACGGTCCAGTTGTAATCGAAGTAGGCCGGGGTGGTGGCGAAGACCTTGACCTTGTTGGTGTCGACCTTGCCGGCGTCCACCAGTTTCTGCCAGACACTGGCGTTGAGCACACCGGCGTCGACCTTGCCGGCCTGCACCCAAGCGACGGTGGCGTCGTGGGCGCCGGAATAGCCGACGCGGCTGAAATAGCTTTCCGGTTTGATGCCGTCCTTGAGCATGAAATAGCGCGGCATCAGGCTGCCGGAGGTGGACGACACGGAGCCGAAGGCGAAGGTCTTGCCCTTGAGGTCGGCGAGGCTTTTGACGTTGGGGTCGGCGGTGATGAATTTGCTGGTGAACTGGGCGTCTTGTTCACGCTGCACCAGCGGAATGACCTTTGGATCACTTTTCAACTGCGCCTGGACGAAAGTGAAGCCACCGAGCCAGGCCATGTCGAGACGGTTGGTGGCCAACGCTTCGACCACCGCCGGGTAGTCGGCCACCGGCACAAACTCGACTTTCATGTTCAGTTGCTTCTCCAGATAAGACCCCAGCGGCTCGAACTTGCGCAGCAGCTCGGTCGGGGCTTCATCGGGAATCGCGCTGACCTTCAACACCTCCGCGGCTTGCGCCAGCACGGCGGACAGGGACAGGGCCAAACCAGCGGTCAGTGCCAGGGTTCGCTTGAGCATGGAATTCTCCGTTTCGTGGGCATCAAGGTCGATGCACCCGTCGATGGGCAATCATCGTCGGGTGCAACGTCAGGTTAGACGAAACGGCGCGATTGCGAGGGAGTCGGGCCGTGGTTGCTTGTCAGGCGCTGGGCAGACGCGTCACCCATTTCCCGCCACCCGCGCCGTCCTTCAGGGCGCGCAAGGCCTGGGGCAATTCATCGAAGTTGAACATCTGCAGCGCCGGGCCGATCAGGCTGCCGTCGAGCAGCGCTTGCAGCAACTGCTCGCCGTTGCGGCGCAAGGTCTGGCGATCGTGCAGGCTGGCGTGGACGTGGAAGCTGTTCAATGCCACTTCATGCAGCGAAATCGCGCTGGTGAACGCCGGCAGCGGCGCGCTTTCCTGACGATCCTGAATGCACACCAGATGGCCGTTGTAGCCCAGCAGGTCGGCCATTTTCGCCGCGTGAGCGCCGCTGACCGTGTCGAATACGGCGTGCAAACGACGTTCGCCGAGGCTGGCTGCGAGTGCGGTTTGCCAGTCCGGTTCGCGGTAATCGAATACGCCGACTGCGCCAAGGGCCTTGAGCTTTTCATGATGCGCGCCGGACGCGGTCGCCCAGACCCGCCATCCGCGTTGTACCGCCAGTTGCACCAGCAGCAGGCCGACCGCGCCGCCGGCGCCGATCACCAGCACATCGGCTGCGCCATTCGCCGGGACTTTTTCCACGGCTTGCCACGCGGTCAGTCCGGGGCAGGGCAGTGACGCCGCCGCGGCATCATCAAGCGCGGCGGGCACTGACAGCACGGTGGCGGCGTCCAGCAGGCAGTACTTGGCGAAACTGCCATCGTTCGCCAGTGATTGGTGATACGCCACGCGACTGCCGGGTTGCAGTGTCACGCCGGCGCCGGCCGCGACTACCACGCCCATGCCGTCGACACCCGGCACACGGCCGGTGCTCCAGGCGGGATGGCCCCACTCGATGATCTTCCAGTCCACCGGGTTCAAGGCGATGACGCGGTTGGCCACCAGCACTTGCCCGGGGCCGGGTTGCACGAGGGGTTTGCGGGTCAGTGTCAGGCCATCCAGCCCTTGGCCGGACGTCCAGGCCCATGCAGCGTAATCGGTTTGCATTGTGCGGTTTCCCATGACAGTCGATGGCCGCCAGTATCGGTGGCAACGGGCATGAGAAGAACCGGCGTTGGGTCAAAGGTGTTTTGCGTAAAAGTCAGCAATGCTCGCGCAGCACTTAATCGACCTGCGCAAACCGCTCCACCAGCCAATCGATAAACACCCGCACCCGATTGCTCAAATGACGGTTCGGCGGATACAGCACATGAAACGGATACGCCGGCGGGCGCCAGTCCTCGAGGATCGGCACCAGTTCGCCGCGCTCGATGGCTGTCCTCACCGTGTAGTTGAAGGTATGGATGATCCCCAGCCCGGCGAGCCCGGCCGCCAGGTGCGCGTTGCTCTCGTTGACGCTCATCAGGCCTTTGCCTTCGATCTGATGGCGTTCGCCGTTGCGCTGGAAATTCGACGGCAGGATGCGGCCGGTGGAGGCAGAGCGGTAGGCGATCAGCTGATGGCTGGCCAGGTCGAGCGGGTGGCTCGGGGTGCCGTGACGTTGCAGATAATCGGGCGTGGCGCAGGTGGTCCAGGACACTTCACCGAGGCGGCGCACGGCCAGGGTTTGTTCGGTCAGCGGGCCGCCGCGAATCACGCAGTCGACGCGCTCGCTGATCAAGTCCACCGGGCGGTCGCTGACGCCCAGATCAACCTGAATGTCGGGATAGCGTTCGAAGAATTTCGGCAGCTCGGGGATCACCAGCATCGTCGCGGTCGAGCCGCCGATGTCCACGCGAATCCGGCCGCGCGGCAGGCCTTGCGCCTGGCTGAAACCCTGATCGATGTCGTCCAGTTGGTGCAGCAGTTGTTGGGTCAATTGGTAGTAGGAAGCGCCGTCGGCCGTGACGGTGAGGCGGCGGGTGGTGCGTTGCAGCAGGCGCACGCCGAGGTGGTTTTCCAGTTGGCCGATCAGTTTGCTGACCGTGGTTTTCGGCAGGTTCAGCGAATCGGCGGCTTTGGTGAACGAACCGCTTTCCACGACGCGGGCGAAGGTGCGGATCGCCATTAACTGATTCATCGGCTCGGGCTCAGTGATGTAGATGTCGCTGAGTATTGTGCATGTCTGTGCACAAACAAAACCGATTTTGCGGATTTTTCAATTCAATCGATCGGCCTAAAGTCGCTTCCAACGGCTCACCTACGACCCGTCACCTACCTCGAAACGGTTACTGGAGATTCATCATGAGCAACAGACTTGAAGGCAAAATCGCACTGATCACTGGCGGCACCACCGGCATCGGCCTGGCTTCGGCGCAGGAGTTCGTCGCCCAGGGCGCCACCGTATTTATCACTGGCCGTCGTCAGGCCGAACTGGACAAAGCGGTCGCCGCCATCGGCCCGCGAGCCATCGGCATTCAGGGTGATGTGGCGAAGCTGGACGATCTGGATCGCATCTACAGCGAGATCGCCGCGAAGGCCGGGCACCTCGACATTCTGTTCGCCAACGCCGGCGGCGGGGACATGCTGCCGCTGGGTTCGATCACTGAAGAGCATTTCGACCGGATTTTCGACGCCAACGTGAAGGGCACGCTGTTCACCGTGCAGAAGGCCTTGCCGCTGCTGCGCGATGGCGCCTCGATTCTGCTGACCTCGTCGACCACTTCGGTGCAGGGCACGGAGAACTTCAGCGTCTACAGCGCGAGCAAAGCGGCGGTGCGCAACTTCGCGCGGTCGTGGCTGCTGGATCTGAAACCACGGCGCATCCGCGTCAACGCGATCAGCCCTGGCCCGGTGCGCACGCCAGGTCTGGCAGGGCTGGTGCCGGCGGAACACACGCAGGGGCTGTTCGATCAACTGGCGTCAATCGTGCCGATCGGCCGTCTGGGCGAACCGAGCGAGATTGCCAAGGCTGCGCTGTTCCTGGCCTCGGATGACAGCAGCTTCGTCAACGGTATCGAGTTGTTCGTTGACGGCGGTACTGCGCAGATCTGATCTGATTTAAATCGCTTGATGCCCCGGCACTTGTTCAGTCGAGTGCCGGGGCATTTCCGTTTCTTCGTCCGGCGCGTTATCCCAGATCAGGCGCGGGTCGAAGCTCATGGCCGAGAGCATGGTGAACACGACCACCAGGCCGAAAAACAGAATCCCTACGCGCGGCTCGATATCCCCCAGCGCCTGGAATTTCACCAGCGCCGCCACCAGCGCAACCACCAGCACATCAAGCATCGACCAGTAGCCGATCAACTCGACGAATCGGTACAGCTTCGAACGCTCCTTGCGCGCCCAATGACTGTCCCGTTGCACGGTGACCAGCAGCAAGGTCAGCGCCACGAATTTCACGCCCGGCACCGCAATACTGGCGACGAAGATGATCAGGGCGATGTCCCACGCGCCGTGTTCCCAGAACTCCAGCACGCCGCTCATGATGGTGCTGTCGGCGCCGCTGCCGAGCAGGGTGGTGTTCATGACCGGCAGCAGATTCGCCGGCACATAGAACGCCAGCGCGGCGAACATGTAGGCCCAGGTGCGGGTCAGCGAGTTGGTCTTGCGCCGATGCAGCGGGGCGTCGCAGCGCGGGCATTGGTGCGGTTCGCCGGTCATGTCGCAGGCCAGCCCGCAGCTGTGGCACAGGCAGAGGTTGAGTTCGGTTGCCGTCGGTGGTCGTTTCATAGGATGTCCCACAGTTCGCGCACGTCGCGCCCGGCGATGCGGATCAGCAACAGACTGAGCACGGCCAGCGCAAACAGGCCGATGCCGGGAATCACGTCGAGCATGCCCGCCAGTTTGAACACCGCGACCATCGCGCCGAGCAAACACACTTCAAGCATGCTCCACGGACGCAGCGTTTCCAGCCAGCGCATGCACAGTTTGAATCCCGGCGAACGGCGCGAGGCGAGGGCGAAGCTCAAGACCCAGATCAACAAAACCAGCTGAAAGGCCGGGGCGATGATGATCGAGATCGCCGCGACCATCGCCATGAAGGTGATCGGCCCCTGACTCAGGGCCAACACTGAATCCCATAGGGTCGCGCTGTTTTTCAGGCCCTTCATGCTGATGCTCATCACCGGGTAGAAATTGGCGAACAGCCACAGCATCGCCGCCGTGAAACTCAGCGCCAGACGTTGCTCCACATTCAGGCCGTTGTAGCGCTGGAGCACGCCGCCGCAACGCACGCAGAGGGTCTTCTGGTGTTTGGCCAGCGTGACTTTTTCGTACACGCAGTCGCAATGCTCGCAGATGATCAGTTGATCGGTGCTGGCCATGGGGCGCTCGACGGGAGAAGGGCTTGAACCCCTTCACTATAGAAGCGCTGGGGCATTCGGCAACCGGAGCGCCATTCGTCCAATGCCGGGCACTAACCCTCACCCGGGTGTTTCACACCTTCAGGTACGAACATTGCGCAGCAGAACGGAGAACCCCATGGACATTGATGAAAGTGCACCCGGCAACCTGTCACAACAGGCCGTGACGCGCACCACCGACAACGAAGCCGGCCATGATCCCCGCAAGGATGAGTCGCCAGTCCCCTTGCCGCCGGACGATGAAGCGCCACTGGAAGAAGACATGAGCGATGTGGCGGCCAACGATTCGGTGGGATCCGAGCATCCGCAGGACGGCAACCGCTCAGGAAGCACCGACGCCAACCCGCAGAGCACCGCCAAGGATGATGAGGACCGAGAAGCGCGTGGCCTGCCGGCAAGTGATCCAGAGTCGGGCGCCTGACTGCGCGCCGGACCATCAAGGGCGCTTGGCGCAACCGGTCATGTCAGACGACCGGTTGCGTGGCTTCCTCTGCCGCGATGGCCGCCCGCACGCTGGGCCTCTCGGCGATGCGCGTCATGTAGTTCGCCAGCGCTGGCCAGTCTTCGATGGCGATACTGAATGTCGGCAACCACTTCAGCACCGTGAACAGATAGGCATCCGCTACGCCGAACGCCTGCATCAGAAAGGGCTGTGTCGCGAGGATGCGATTCAGGTAATCCAGACGCTTGAACAGTTTGTGCTTGAAGATCGTTTTGGTGGTTTCCGGGATTTCGCTGCTGAACAATGGCGCGCTGCCGACATGAATTTCCGAACTGATGAAATTCAGGTACTCCTGCAAGCGCGAGCGTTCCCAGGTGCCATTGGCCGGGGCCAGCGAATGGCCGGGTACGAGGTCGGCGAGGTATTGCAGAATGGCCGGCCCCTCGGTCAGCACTTCACCGTTGTCGAGCATCAGCGCGGCCACGTAACCCTTCGGATTGATCTGGCGAAAGTCCCGGCCGTCGGCGGTTTGCTTGGTCTGGTTGTTGACCCGGATCAGCTCGAACGGCAGCGCCAGTTCGCGCAATACGATGTGCGGCGCCAGTGAACAGGTCATGGGGGCGAAGTACAGTTTCATGGGATCTCCTTGCAGGTAGAGCCTCAGAATCCGCTATCGCCACGGCGCTTCGCAAAGGACAAATCCAGTGCTAGCGTATGACAAAATCTCATGGACTGAAGAGGTCATATGCTCCCGCGACTGCCATCGCTCAATGGATTGCGCGCCTTCGAATGTGCGGCCCGGCACCTGAGCTTCACCCGCGCCGCCGAAGAACTGAACGTCACACAGACCGCGATCAGCCATCAGATCCGGCGCCTCGAAGATGAACTTGGCGTGCGTCTGTTCATGCGCTTGAAGGACGGGTTGGCGCTGACGGAGGAGGGCAATGCTTATTTTCCCGGCATCCGCTCGGCGTTTCTTGAGTTGCGTTACTCGACTGAAAAGCTGCTGGAATCGAGCAACAACAGTGTCCTGACCATCAGTACTTTGGTGTCGGTGGCGTCCAAATGGTTGTTGCCGCGTCTGCCGTCGTTTCGCGAAGCGCATCCGCAGATTGATGTGCGGATCAGCGCCTCCACCGAGCTGGTGGACTTTCGCAAGGCCGGGATAGACGCGGCGATCCGCTACGGTAACGGCGAATGGCCTGGGCTGCGGGCTGACTGGTTGATGTCCGACGAGATCTTCCCGGTGTGCAGTCCGCGACTGCTGAACGGCGATAAGCCTTTGAAGACGCCGGCGGATCTGGCCCATCACCCTTTGCTGCAAGTCAGCGGCCTGACCGCCAATGACTGGAACGACTGGCTGCACGCGGCAGGCCTGCCACCGCTCACGGCCAAAGGCCCGCGACTGACCTTCGATCTGGCAATGATGGCCGTGCAGACCGCGATTGACGGGCAGGGCGTGTGCATCGGTCGCTCGACTTACGTCGATGACGATTTGCGTGCCGGGAGACTGGTGGCGCCGTTTGATCTGCGGCTGAAGTCCACGTCGGGTTTCTACTTTGTCACACCCCATGAAAATGCCGAGTCGAAAAAGATCGTGGCATTCAGGCAATGGCTGTCAGAAGTGCTGTGAGTTGTATGCGCGTGTATCAATCCCGCCGCCGTACACAATCGGGTAACAAACCCCGACCTCAGGACACATCCTGCGTACATGCCTCGCCCAAAGTAGTTGCCAACAGATGACTACTTCCAAGAGGGCAACACCATGCGCCGCACACTTCTGATGACCGCTGCCGCCGTACTCGTTTCGCTGACCGGCCTCGCCCACGCGGCTGACACCCAAACCGCCGCCCCGGCAAAAAGCTGGCAGCAGGGCCTGAGCCGTACCGATCTGGTTCGTCAGGATCTAGGCGCTGCGGATCGCGAAGTGATCCAGGCCCGTGTCGATTTCGAACCGGGCGTCACGTCGCCCAACCATGCGCATCCGGGTGTGGAAGTGGCTTACGTGATCAGCGGCACGTTCGAATACCGGCTTGAAGGCCAGGCACCGGTGACGCTGAAGGCGGGGGATTCGCTGTTCATTCCGGCGGGTGTGGCGCATATCGCGAAGAATGTCGGCAACGAGAAGGGTTCCGAGCTGGCGACGTATATCGTCAAGAAGGGCGAGCCGCTGCTGATTCTCAAGCAGTAACGCTCCGCGAAAACGAAGAAGGCCTGCCGATGTGGCAGGCCTTTTTGCGTCCGCTGTTCAGCGTATCAGTGGGCGTGCACCGGGTAGTCGGTATAGCCACGCTGATCGCCGCCAAAGAACGTGCTCGGGTCCGGTGCGTTGAGCGTCAGCCCTTCGCGGATTCGTCGAGGCAGATCGGGGTTGGCCAGAAACGGACGGCCAAACGCGATGATGTCGGCGCGACCGTCGGCCAGCGCCTGTTCCGCCGACTCGGGGTCGTAGCCGCCGGCGATCATCAACACGCCAGCCCAGGCATCACGCAACTGAGCGATGATCGCGTCCCAGCGCGGATCGAAGTTTTCATCCTTGACGGTGCCGACCACGGCGGGCTCGACCAGATGCAGATACGCCAATTTCCAGCGGTTCAACGAACTCACGATGTAGCCGAACGTGGCTTCCGGCGATTCATCGCCCATACCCATGAAGCGACCCATGGGTGTCAGGCGCACGCCGACACGGTCGGCACCGACTTCGTCGACCACGGCAGCCACCACTTCCAGCAACAGGCGTGCACGGTTTTCCAGGGTGCCGCCATAACCGTCGGTGCGCTGGTTGCTGTTGCTGTTGATGAACTGGTCCAGCAGATAGCCGTTGCCGGCGTGAATTTCCACGCCATCCATCCCGGCGTTCAGCGCATTGCGCGCGGCCCGGCGGTAGTCGCTGATGATGTCGGCGATTTCCGACGTTTGCAGTGCACGGGGTACGGGTACGTCGCCCCAGACACCGTTGCCCTCGTCGTCGACGATGAAGGTCTTGCCCGGCACAGGCAATGCGCTCGGCGCCACCGGCAAGGCGTTGTCCGGTTGAAAGCTTGGGTGCGATACGCGGCCCACATGCCACAGTTGCATGAAGATCAACCCGCCAGCCTCGTGTACCTGGCGGCTGACTTCGCGCCAGGCTTGCACCTGTTCGTCGTTGTAGATGCCAGGCGTCCACGCATAACCCTGGCCCTGACGGGAAATCTGCGTCGCCTCGGTAATGATCAGCGCGGCGCTCGCCCGCTGGCGGTAGTACTCGGCGTTCATGGATGTCGGGATGTCGCCCGGTTGCCCGGCACGAGAGCGAGTCAACGGCGCCATCGCCACCCGGTGGGGAAGTGTGTAGGGGCCGAGGGCGATGGGGCGGAACAGATGTTGCGTCATGGGTGTTCTCCAGTCTTCGAAAAGGGTCGGCAGGGCGGTGTCGGGACATTTGGCCCGACACCGGATGGCCCTACGTTAAGCGGCTGACCGGTGCTTGATAATCCACACACGACGCCACGCTGCATTGCGTGAAATGCAACGGGGCGCGGTTCAGGAAGGCTGTTGCGAGCGGGTCAGGGGCAGGTTCAGCCAGCGCCGTCCGGTGGCATTCGCCACGGCATTGCCGATGGCGGCGGCCATGGGGCCCTGGACGATTTCGGCGGCTCCCAGAAACGGTTGCCCCGGCTGGTCGAGCAGGTGAACGTCGACCTTTCTGGGTACTTGCGAGAAGCGCAGGATCGGGTAGCCGCTCCAGTCGTAGCTGCGGATGCCGCCGGCGTCATAGGCGACCTTTTCATACAGCGTCCAGCTGGTGGATTGCACGATCCCGCCCTCGACCTGGTTGCGCAGGCCATCGGGACTGACGATCTGTCCCACGTCGACCGCCGTGACGACGTGATCGATCTGCACTTCGCCGGTCTGCGGATGCACCCGCAGACGCACGGCAATGGCGCAGTAGCCCATGATGTTTTTGTAGCGCGCGAAGGCGAAGCCAAGGCCTGCGCCGGGTTCACTGCTTTTTTGCGGCCAGCCGACGGCATCGCGAACCTTTTCCACAACAGCCCGGGCCCGAGGATCGGTCAGGTGTGCCAAGCGCAGGGCAACCGGATCGACTGCGGCCTTGGCGGCCAGCTCATCAATACAGCCTTCGATGGCGAAGATGTTGATGTGCGCGCCGAGCGAGCGCATGGCTGAAGTGCGGAACGGCATTTCGGTGACGAAGTTCATGTCGATCCGCGAGGAGCCCAGTGTGTACAGCGGCACCGCGTTACGATCGCCGTCGCCTTCGGGCTGGGCGATCGGCACCGAGGGTGCCGAAGCGAACGGCCGGGCTAGCAGTCGTGCGGGCAGCAAGCGCCCGGCGTTGACGATGCGTTCGTTGTGCGGCGTGGTCCACAGCTCGTAGTTCCAGTCCTGCAGCCGACCTTGCGCATCAAGGCTGGCTTGCACTTCAGTGACCATCGCCGAGCTGTAGGGCTCCCAGAGGTTTTCCTGCTCGCGCATCCATTGCACCCGCACCGGCGTGCCCGGCACGCGCATGGCAATCAGCGCCGCGTCGGCCGCGGCATCGTCTGCGCCGTTATGGCCGTAACAGCCAGAGCCTTCGGTGTGGATGCAGCGCACGCGCTCGGGTGGCAGCCGCAGCATCTCGGCGATTCCGGCGCGCAGCGGATACACGCCCTGGGTGTGGGTCCAGACGGTGAGGGTGCCGTCCTTGAACCAGGCCACGGCGCAGGACGGACCGATCGAACCGTGCATCAGGTATTGCTTGGTCACCCGGGCGCGATATTCGTTGTCGGTCGCGCCTTGTGGGGTGCCTTCATGGCTGATCGGATAACGACGCGAGGGCAGGTGTTTGAGCAAGGTGTGGATGTCGCGCGATTCGGGAATCGCCTGTCCGCCGCTCCAGCGCGCCGATGCGTATCCATGACGCATGGCTTTGATCGCCTGCCATTCATCCCGCGCCACCACGGCCAGATAATTGCCGTCGCGAATCACCTGCACCACCCCCGACAGCGTTTTGATCGACTCAATATCGATGGCTTCCAGCGTGCAGCCGGGACGTGGCGGGCGGATGACCCGGGCGTGGAGCATGCCCGGCAGGCGAATGTCCTGCACGAATGCAGCGCCGCCGCTGACTTTGCCCGGGATATCCAGACGTGGCAGCGAATGGCCGATGAGCTTGAATGACGCCGGTGGCATCGAGGGTGACTCGGATTTTGCATAGCGGTGCAGATCGACCTGCTGCACGGCGTCGGCGTAGGACATGTGTTGCCCGGTCGGGCCGAGAATGCTGCCGTCGCGAGTCGTCAGCAGTGCCGGCGCGACGTTCCAGCTGCGCCCGGCCGATTCCAGCAGCATCTCGCGCACTTGCGCCGCCGCGTTGAACAGCGCGGTGCCGCTGTCGAAAATCGTGTGGCTGCCGGCGGTGTAGCCTTCGTTCGGCGTGAGTGCGGTGTCGGCGGTGAGCAAGTTGATCGCGGTCGGTGCCACCTCCAGCCGTTCAGCGGCAATTTGCAGTAGCGCGGTTTTGACCCCGGTGCCCAGTTCGACCTTGCCGGTGTAGACGGTGATGCCGTCAGGGCCGACGCGGATCCAGGCATCGAGCCAGGGGTTGGTGCGCAGGCTACCGGGCAGGTCCGGCGCCAGCACGACCGTGCCGAGGGTATCGACTTCGGTATCGGCCAGGGCGCGGCGCGAGACCGGCACCAAAGCAAACGCCACGAGCAGAGCGCCGCCGCGCAGGAACGCGCGGCGACTTTGATCGACCTCATTGATCGTCGTCATTGCACGCTCCCGTTTTGCCGGGCGACAAGGCTGATCGCCTCGATGATGCGCAAGTGCGTGCCGCAGCGGCACAGGTTGCCTGCCATGTGCTCGCGAATGGTCTGCTCGTCGGGATGCGGATTGCTTTCCAGCAGCGCCTGTGCACGCATCAACATGCCAGCGATGCAGTAACCGCATTGAGCGGCCTGCTTGTCGATGAACGCTTGCTGCAGGTAGCCGGGGTGTTCGGCGGTTCCCAGACTCTCGACCGTCCGCACCTTTTTGCCCTCGAGGCCGGTGCAGGGTGTCAGACAGGAAAACACCGGTTGGTCATCGACGATGACGGTGCAGGCACCGCATTGGCCCAGACCACACCCGTACTTGGCGCCGTTGAGGCCCAGGTGATTGCGCAGCGCATAGAGCAGCGGCATGTCGGGTTCCAGCTCGAGAGCCCGGGAAGATCCGTTGACGTTGAGGGTGATCTGAGTCATTTCGTCTCCTGACGTAGCGCTTGGAGGGTGGCAGGAAGGTCGGTCCACGGATGATCGGGGCTGGCCTGATGGCGCAGGTAGACGGCCAGGGCGTCGAGTTGAGCGTTGTCGAGACTGGCGGCGAACGAGGGCATCACCGGACCGGGCTGGCCGGGTTCTGCCGGGATGCCTTCGAGTACGGTTTTCACAAAGTTGCGCGGGCTGGCGGCCTGCAGCGCCGAGGTGCGATCCAGTGCCGGGCGGCCGTCGATGTCACGCATCGGAGCGCCTTGGGCATGGCAGCCGGCGCAGGCACTGGCGAACAGCAACGCGCCAGAGGATCGATCCGCAGGTTCAGCGCTGGCGCTCGGAATTTCGTTGATCGCGGTTTTCGCCGGCAGACTCAGCAGGTATTCGGCAATCGCCAGTGCATCTTCCACGGGCAAGCGCGCCAGACCGAGACTGACCGGGCGCATCGGGCCGGCCGCCGTGCCGTGTCCGTCGACCACTTCGGCTCGCAGGTAACTCACCAGTTGCTCGCTGCTCCACGGGTTTGCCCGGTGCGCCATGCCCAGCAGTGACGGCGCGTCCCAGCCATCCACGCTGCCGCCGGCCAGGTTTTCGCCGGATTTCTCGGCACCGATCAGGTTCAACGGCGAATGACAGCCCGCGCAGTGACCCGGACCTTCGACCAGGTAACGCCCGCGATTCCACGTCTGCGATTGCTCCGCCAGTGGCGTCAGCGGCTTTCCGTGCAGGAACAGCAGGTTCCAGAACGACACCAGTGGCCGGATGTTCATCGGGAAGTTCATGCGGTTCTGTTGTGGCGGCGAGTCCACGGCCGGGCCGCTCATCAGGTACGCATAGGCGTCGGCGATGTCGTCCTGGCTCATGCGCCGGTAATGAACGTAGGGGAAGGCCGGGTACAGGAAGTGGCCGTCGCGGGAGATCCCTTCACGCATCGCCCGCTCGAAGGCCGGCAACGACCATTGGCCGATGCCGGTCTGTGGGTCCGGGGTGATGTTGGTGCTGTAGAGGGTGCCGAACGGCGTCACCAGCGGCAGTCCGCCGGCCAGGTATTGGCCGCCGGGCCGCGTGTGACACACCGCACAGTCGCCAGCCTCGACCACTCGTGCGCCGCGTTGCCGTTGCGCGGAGTCGAAGGCTTGCGGGCGTTCGACCGGCGCAATTGCCGGCCGCCACATCAGCGCCAGGGCAGCGATTGCGCCGATCGACGCGAGGGCTGCCGCGCTGACCCACAGCGCTCTTGATTTCATGAATTGGCCGTTCATGAGCAGGTGTTATCCAAGCGGCACGCGGTGGGCATGGGGGACGGATTCGGCATCTTCGGCAACTCCTTGAACGACCGGGGAAGGGGGCCGGTGCAAAGCCCGGCGCCTGGTGCCCAAGGGTAGAGAAGGTGCATCCGTCCGAGTATTGCCAGCCTGCGCAATAGCACGTTGCGCCAAGTGCAACGCCGAGAGTCGTTGCATTTGGCGCATCACTCAATTGCCTTTGGGATGGATACTCGAAGGCCTGCGCGACCCTTAGCCTTGGCGTCACTTTTCCAAACTCATCGAGGTGTCATCATGCTTACGGGCAATCCGGCAGCGGCGGCCAAGGCCGAACAATCCGCTTCTCTTTCCGGCCTGATGGTCGCGTTCCTGGCATTCTGCTGCGGCGCGGTCGTGGCCAACCTTTATTACGCTCAGCCGATCGTCGAACTGATCGCGCCGCAGATCGGCCTGTCCAGCGCCAATGCCAGTCTGATCGTTTCACTCACGCAGTTCGGTTATGCATTGGGCCTGCTGTTGCTGGTGCCGCTGGCCGACCTGATGGAAAACCGTCGGCTTGTGGTGGGCTTCACCCTGGCGGCGAGCGTGACGCTGTTGTGCGCAGGTCTGACGCACTCGCCGTCGATGTTCCTGGTCCTGTCATTACTGATCGGCCTGACTTCGGTGGCGGTGCAGATCCTGGTGCCGTTGGCCGCGCACCTGGCGCCCGAGGCGACCCGTGGGCGGGTGGTGGGCAACATCATGAGTGGCCTGTTGCTGGGCATTCTGCTGTCGCGGCCACTGTCGAGTCTGCTGGTGGAAGTGTTCGGCTGGCGCGGTGTGTTTTTCAGCGCGGCGGCACTGATGGCCGTCATCGCACTGATCACGGCGATTGCCTTGCCGCGCCGTGTTCCCACGCATCAGGCCACGTACGTGGCGCTGATCGGCTCGGTGTTTGCGCTGGCCCGTCGCCACGCAGTTCTGCGTCAGCGTTCGCTGTATCAGGGCTTGCTGTTCGCCAGCTTCAGCCTGTTCTGGACCCTCGCACCGATCGAGCTGATGCGGCACCACGGTTTCAGTCAGGCTCAGGTGGCGATATTTGCCCTGGTCGGCGCTGTCGGCGCGGTCGCAGCGCCGATTGCCGGGCGGCTGGCCGATGCCGGGCACGGTCGGCGCGGGACGCTCGTTGCACTGTTGCTGGCGCCAGCCTCCTTGCTGATCGCCGCGCTGCCGGGCAGCAGCTATGTCTGGCTGGTGGTTTGCGCGGTGCTGCTGGATTTCGCCGTGCAACTGAACATGGTGCTGGGCCAGCGCGAGGTGTACGCCATCGACCCGCACAGCCGGGCACGTCTGAATGCCGTGTACATGACCAGCATCTTTGTCGGCGGCGCGCTGGGATCGCTGGTCGCCAGTCCGCTTTACGAGCATTTTGGCTGGAACCTGTCCGCCGTATCCGTGGCGTTGTTGCCAGCACTGGCCCTGGCGCTGTTCCTGAGCCGCAAGGCCGATGCCTGAACCGCAGGCAACGCTGAGTCCGATGAAGCACGGTCCTACAAGACGATTGGCGAACGGTGATGCACAATCATCACCGTTTCCTTTCGATCGGGCTCCACTTATGGACAAGTTGCTGGCACTGAAGATGTTCGTTGAAACCGTACGTTGCGGTGGTTATTCCTCAGCGGCGCGCAAACTCGGCATCTCGACGTCCTCGGTGACACGCCAGGTGGCGGGGCTGGAAAACGAACTGGGCGCCAGCCTGCTCAACCGCACGACACGCAACACCAGCGTGACGGTCGCCGGCCAAACCTATTTCGAGAAAGCGGTGGCCATTCTCGATGCCATCGATGAGGCCGACGCGGTTGTCGCCGACCGGGGCAACGAAGCGCAGGGACGCCTGCGCATCAGTGTGCCGGTGGAGTTCGGTCGACAGATCATTGCACCGCAACTGGGGGTATTGCTCGACCGTCATCCGGGGCTTGAAATCAGCGTGTCTTTGAGTGATCAGGTCAGCGATCTGCTGAGCGAGCAGATCGATGTCTCGGTGCGACTGGGATCATCGGTGGTCAGTGACGATATCGTCAGCAAGCGGGTGGGCGGCTTCCAGCGCTGGGTGGTGGCGAGTCCGGATTACCTGAGCCGGCACGCTGTGCCGGCGCATCCGCGAGACTTGCTCGAGCAGCAATGCCTGCGCTTTGACTACGCGGGTTCGCACCAGCATTGGACGTTCCAGGGCGACGAGGAAACCATCCAGCTCAATGTGCATGGCCGCCTGCAAAGCAACAACGCCGATATCCTGCGCGAAGCGGCGGTGGCGGGGCGCGGGGTGGCCCTGCTGGCGGACTGGCTGGTGCGCGCTGATGTCGAGGCGGGTCGGTTGACGCGGCTGCTGGAGGGTTATGAAGTCAACCCCGGTAATGCGAGCTGCTGCATCAATGCGTTGTATCTGCCCAATCACCGGGGCTCGAGTCGTATCAATGTGTTCATTGATTTTCTGGAAGACATTCTGGCGCGTCCCTGCGCTCAGAAGACCTAGAAGGTGTACTTGGCCGTCAGCATCATGTTGCGCGGCGTGCCATAGCTGTCGCCGCCGTAGCTGACGGAGTTGGCGATGGTGGAGTAGTACTTGCGGTCGAAGATGTTGTTGGCGTTGAGTTGCAGGTCGAGGTTGTCATTGACCCGGTAGCCGGCCATCAGGTCGGTCACGGCGTAAGCGCCTTGCTTGAGGCGGTAGTTGCCGCCGTCGAGCAGTTCGATGTCGTTGTACATGCGGCTCTGCCAGGAGATGTTGCCGCCCACGCGCAGTTTTTCCAGCGGACCCTGGAAGTTGTAGCGGGTGGTGAGTTTGAACAGGTGCTCCGGGGTGTCGGTGTCGAACTGCTTGTTGACGTTCTGCGGGTTCGCCGCGTCCTTGATGGTGTGCGTGCGGGCGTAGGTGTAGCCGCCACCGATCTGCCAGTTGTCGGTGAGCGCGCCTTGCAGTTCGAAGTCGATACCCTGGCTGCGGATCTCGCCGGAGGCCTCATAACAGGACGACTGCGGGCAGTTCGGCACGAACACCTGCACCGCGCGGTTTTCCTGATCGACGCGGAACACGGCGAGGCTGGCGTTCAGCGCGCCGCCCAGGTATTCGCCCTTGATGCCGACCTCGTAGTTCTTGCCCACGATCGGCTTGACCGGGTTACCGGAGGTGCCCTTGTTGCTCTGCGGGGTGAAGATGTCGCTGTAGCTGGCATACACCGAATGATGGTCGTCCAGCTCGTAGATCAGGCCGGCATAGCGGGTGACGTTGCGGGTGACTTTGTAATCGCCGTCGCCATCGCGGTTGTCGTAGTCGTACCAGTCCAGACGCCCGCCGAGGATCAGCTTCAGCGGGTCGGCCAGGCTCAGGCGAGTCGTCAGGTAGACGCCGTCCTGAGTGGTGACTTCACGCGTGTTGTCGGTGTGGACGAAGTCCGGCTTGCCGGCGTTGATCGGCCAGTTGGTGTCGTACGGCGAGTAGTTGTGGGTGGTCAGGTCGTAGATGCGTTTGCTGGCGCCGACTACCAGTTCATGGCTGCGCCCGAAGGCTTCGAACGGGCCGCTGAAGAAGGCGTCCAGACCGGCCTGGTTTTCATCGGCCTTGGACTGGTAAACCGTGCGGGCCAGGGTGTTGTTGACCCAGCGCGACTGGTACGAGCCGGAGAACAGCGCGTTCTGCTCGGAATAGTTGGCGTTGACCTGCAGTTTCCAGTCGTTGGCCAGTTGCTGACGGATCTCGGCGAAGACCGTGTTGATCTCCTGATCCTTGTTCTCCCAATAGGTGCCGGGGTTGTAGGAGCGCGGCAGGTCGAGGTGATGACCGTCGAGGCCGATCATCGACGAGCCCCAGAAGTAGTTGGTCTTGTCTTTCTGGTTGGAGAAACCGACGGTCAGCGTGGTGTCATCGCTCAGGTCGGCTTCGGTGACGGCGTAGAACAGGTTGTGTCGCTCGCCCACGTCATCGATGAAACTGTTGGCGTCGCGGTAGGAAGTAACCACCCGGCCGCGCAGTGTGCCGCTGTCGTTGAGCGGGCTGGAAGCATCGAGCTCGCCGCGATAGTTGTCCCAGGTCCCGGCGGCGCCGGTCAGGGTGACGCGCTGCTCGGCCAATGGGCGTTTGCGCACCAGGTTGATCGCCGCCGAAGGGTTGCCGGCACCGGTGACCAGACCGGTCGCCCCCCTTACTACCTCGACCCGATCGAACATCGCCAGATTCGGCTGGGATCCGACGTTCACGCCGTCGTAGCCGCTCGGAATGCCGTCGTACATCAGGTTGTCGATGTTGAATCCTCGGGCTTTGTAGGCCTGTCGGCCTGGGCCGCTGGAGTAGTCGAGGAACAGACCCGGCGTGGCGTTGACCACGTCATTGATGCTGGTCATCGCCTGATCGTCCATGCGCTGGCGGGTGATGACGGTGACGGCTTGCGGCGTTTCGCGCAGGGTCAACGGCAGTTTGGTGGCGGTGGCCATGGTGCCGGTGGTGTAGGACTCGGAGCCTTCGGTGGTGCTGCCCAACTGGGTGGATGTGATGGCGGTCGCGCCGAGTTCGAGGGTGGCGGGCGGGGCAGTGTCCTGCGCCTCGCGGGTTTCATCGGCCAGCGCCGGGGTCATGACGGCCATGCAGATGGCCATGGACAGGAGATTGCGTGACGGGTTGAAACGACTCTGCGAGGTGGGACGCGACATTGAGGCTTCCTGATTTTAAATAGCAAACAAAGAGCAGTTGAGAATCATTGCCAATAATTGTGTCAGGGTTTTTTACAGCGACAAAGCGGTTCGTGAAAAAAATGTGAAATCGCGCAACGGGAGAGGGCGATGGGCTGGAGTCGTTATGGAATCGCTCAAGCACGGACGTTGCAGCGCAGACAGCCGAAAAGCCGTTTGTCAGTTTCCAATGCAAACCAACGGGTTGGCGTCTACTTTTGTGGCCGGGTCAGCCAAATGACAGGAGAAATTCTGAAGTCATTGAAGCGAATTCGGTTGACCCCGTGACGTTGATTTCAGGATGGATCTTGAATGAGGCGCGGAGCATCGCCCAGGCGATGCGTAACGGAGAACCCGCGCCTTTGAGCTCGTTAAGGAGAACGCAGATGGCAATCAGCCGAGTCACCGAAACAACCGATAAAACCGCACTCGTCAAAGCCGAGGTGTACCGCTGGTACAACCTCTTTTTCCCGTGGTCGCGCGGTGTGGCTTCCCAGTCGGAAGACGCGATCAAGCCTTTGTACGATGCCCTGGCGAACGATTTCCGGGTGGTACTCACGGACGGCCAGATCATGGACCGGGAAAACTACTGGGAACGCCTTTGGGGCCTTCACGGCCAGCGTGCCGGCAGCCCCGAATCGCACATCATCAATCTCTCGATCACACCGCTTCCCGGTGATTTCTTCCTGACGGTTTTCGACCTGGTCAAGAACGGGATCACCAAGAAGAAAGTCGACTCGGCGCTCATGCGCCTCGACCCGGATTCGCCATCGGGTATTTCGTGGATTTACGTCCACGAAAGCGAGCACGAGACATCGTTCGCGTAAACCATTCAATGACCGTTTCGTTCCTCTGGTTGTTTGAACCGGAGGAACGGCATCGCTCAACCCTGTAAAAAACCGCCCGAAGCCGTGCATCGGGCGGTTTGCAGGATCAAACAGGGCTGATTCAGATCAGCCGCAGGGTGACGTCGATGTTGCCGCGAGTGGCCTTTGAGTAAGGGCAGGTCTGATGCGCAGCGTCCACCAGCGCCTGGGCAACCGAAGGCTCCAGCCCCGGCAGGCTGACACTCAAGCGCGCCTGAAGAAAGAATGCATCGCCGGCCTTGCCCAGATCGATTTCGGTTTCGACCGCCACATCCGCCGGAAGCCTGATCTTCTGCGCCGCGGCTGCCTTGCCCATGGCGCCGATGAAGCAGGCCGACCAGCCGGCTGCCAGCAGTTGTTCCGGATTGGTGCCGCTGCCATTCGAACCCGGTGGCGAAAGCTTGATGTCCAGATTGCCGTCCGAACTGCGTGAGGCGCCATCGCGCCCGCCAGTGGTGCGGGTCTTGCCGGTGTACAGCACGGTGTCGAGTTGATTGATCATGGAAATACCTGCCTGAGTGATGGGTGATGTCGGACAGCGAAGGTTCCGATGGCCCACACTTTTGCATTGGCATGTACCCGAGATGTGTCGTGCGGCGGCGTTTTTGTATCGCTCTGTAGCCTGGCCTGGACGTCGGGGACGAGGCAGGCCATTGGTTCCTGTCGTTTATCACGTGGCGATACGCATTGATGGCGTACAGGCGTCGCTGTGCATTGCGCAATGGGGCAGGCTTGCGTCTGCCTGCCTCTTTCGCGATCCGGGCGGATAACCGTTCCCCGCGTCTGCGTCAAAGTGCGGGATTTACCCAGTGCGACGCGTGCGGCTGGCATCTTTGGAAGGTGGGCAGCCAAACTGGCGACTGTATTCCCGGCTGAATTGCGACGGGCTTTCGTAGCCCACACGATAACAGGCGCTCGCCACGTCCACCCCTTCGCCGAGCAACAGACGGCGGGCTTCCTGCAGGCGCAGTTGTTTCTGATATTGCAGCGGGCTCATGGCCGTCACTGCCTTGAAGCGATGATGCAATGTGGAGTTGCCCAAATTGGCGACCCGGGCGAGTTCTTCGATGCGCAAGGGTTGGGTGTAGTGGTTGTTCAACCAATCGATTGCCCGTGTTACTCGCCGTGTTTGCGAGTCGCCGAGGGCAAGCTCATACAGACGACGGCCGTGCATGCCGCGTAGAAGGCGGTAATACAGCTCCCGCAGGGCCAGAGGTGCCAGCATGCCGATGTCTTTCGGGGTGTCCAGCAGTCGGACCAGTCGAAGCATGGTTTCCAGCAGGGGCACATCGACCCTTTCAAGGAAAAGGCCCAATTCCGGCTCGTCCGGTACGCCCGATGGCGGAGCGTCGGCGATGACCTGCGCAATTTCGGTGGCCTCGAAATCGAACCGGATACACAGGTAGGGCGCTTCCGGACTGGCCTTTAGCACGCGCCCGGCAACCGGGAGCGTCACCGAGACCACCAGGTAACTGAGCGGGTCGTAGAGGTAATGATCATCACCCAGGCTGATTTCTTTTTGTCCTTGCACGATCAGGCAAAGTGCCGGTTTGTGCACGGTATGGATCAGCTCCGAAGGTGCATCGAAACGGATGACATGCAGGGGAGCTATGGCGGTCTCATAGATCCCGGGTGTGGTAAAGCGTTGCGTCAGCAGGCGAACCAGTTCGTCACGGTAGACGGCTGTGTTTTGAAGGATGAAAGCATCGCTCTGTTCCATTTCAAGGCTCTCACAAGTGTTCATGAGCGTCTGCCCGGAACTGCCCGGGCAGACGATATTCACCCGACATCATCAAAGTACTCATTGCCGATAGAGGATCATTCCGGCGTGATACAGCACGTCGTCATGAAAGTGGCCATCAGCGGTGAAGCCGGTGTCGTCCCAGTACTGGATATAATCACCAACCAGTTCGTAGCGGCCCTGATAGGCGCTCTTGTTTTTACCACGGGCCTCGTCGTAACGACCAGTCGTCAGAAGCTCATGACGGATGAATCCATCCGCGGTGACCCACATGCCTGCGTAACGATGATCCTGAGTGGTTTGTCTGGCATGTCCTGCGGCGCGTTTGTGCTGCGGCTCAGCCGGCCGTGACCGTCATCCCGCCGTCGGCCATGACCACCGAACCGACCATGAAGCTGGCCCGATCCGAGGCGATGAACGCGACCACTTCGGCGATTTCTTCCGGTTGGGCGGCGCGGCCGATCGGCGCCGCTTCGCCATGTCGGGCGAGAAAGGCAGGGCCGTCGTCGACCACGTTGTTGAGGATGTTGGTCACCACATCGCCGACACCGACAGCGTTGACGCGGATGCCGTGGCCAATGACCTCAAGCGCCAGGGTGCGCGTCAGTTGGGCACGCGCGCCTTTGGACGCGGTGTAGGCGGCTCACCCAGCGGTCTTTTCACCCGCTCTCTGGCGCAGGCACTGGCCGTGCATCTGGTGCGCAGCTATCTCGATGAAGGCCAGCCCGGGCGTCGGGTCAACGCCTTGCAAGCCTACAAATTGCGCAAAGTCACGGACGCCATGAGCGCGCATCTGAGCGCTGAATTCAGCCTGGCCAAACTGGCCAGTCTTGCCGAGCTGAGCGAGTACCACTTCAGCCGCCTGTTCAAGCGGGCGACGGGGCTTTCGCCGTCGCAGTACTTCATTCGCTTGCGCATGGCTCGCGCGCGGCACCTGTTGCTGAAAACCCGCCTTAACGTCATCGATGTCGGACTGGAAGTCGGCTACTCAAGCCCCAGTCACTTCTCTCAGATCTTTCGGCGTGAAGTGGGCGTAACGCCTAGCGAGTTCCGTGGGGCTTGAGCGCCGCAGCGTTAAAGGTTTGCAGGCGATGCACACAAACACGAATAGGCAAAAGTTGCGCAGGTTTCGGCACGCGTCCACAAGGCTCGTGCCCTTAATCTTTTCGACGTACCCCGCAGTAACGAACGCGTCTTCAGCGGTCGGTGCTGAACTTCAATGCAGACAGCAGGAGCTACGGATATGTCGAACATTCAAAACAAAGTCGTCCTGATTACCGGTGCAAGCAGTGGTATTGGCGAAGCAGCGGCCAGGTTGATTGCTGCCAAAGGCGCGCATGTGGTTCTCGGCGCCCGCCGGACCGAGCGTCTGGACAGACTGGTCAGCGAGATCCAGGCCGAAGGGGGCTCCGCAAGTGCCTGCGCACTGGACGTTACGGATCTGCAATCGATGCACGCCTTCGTGGCATTCGCCAAGACGCAACATGGCAAGGTCGATGTGATCATCAACAACGCGGGGGTGATGCCTTTGTCTCCGCTGGCCTCGTTGAAGGTCGACGAATGGAACCAGATGCTCGATGTCAACGTTCGCGGTGTGCTGCACGGTATTGCCGCCGTCTTGCCGGACATGCAGGCGCAGGGCTTCGGGCAGGTCATCAATATCTCGTCCATTGGTGGCCTGGCGGTTTCTCCGACCGCTGCGATCTACTGCGCGACCAAATTCGCGGTCAGGGCTATCTCGGATGGCCTGCGCCAGGAAACGGACAAGATTCGGGTGACCGTGGTGTGCCCGGGTGTGGTCGAGTCCGAACTGGCCGATACGATTTCCGATGAGGTGGCACGCGAGGAAATGAAAGCCTTCCGTCGTGTGGCACTCAATGCAGACGCCATTGCGCGAGCGCTCGCCTATGCCATCGAGCAGCCTGACGATGTCGATGTGAGTGAGATTGTGGTTCGCCCGACCGCCAGTCCACACTGAACCGTCTGGGGACAAGGCGCGCTCGCCGGCGGCTAGCCAGTCCCGCGCCGTGCGCGGGACCCGCAAGTCGATGTTTTATCAATCTCTCCTCTAGCGCATCTGCAGGATGATCGGACTGCTGCTGGCCGGATCGGTGTGTTCACGCAGTTTGCCAACCGTCTGTGCATCAACGGCACTGCCGTGATTGCCCCAGGTGCTGCGCATGAAGGTCAGCACTTCGGCGATCTGCTGATCCGACAGCTGCTCACGGAAGGCCGGCATGCGATAGGCATCCGGCACGCCGGCCGCCACCACACGTTGCGCGCCATTGAGGGTGATGTTGATCGCCGAGGCGCTTTCCTTGGCCAGTGCAGAAGTCGCGCCGGCCAGCGGCGGCATCCATTGCGATTGACCCTTGCCGTCCAGACCGTGGCAAGACGCACAGCGTGTCACGTAGGTATGCGCACCGGGCGAATCCAGACGTTGCGCTGCCGAAACCGCTTGGTACTGCCACGGCGCGCCATCTCGTTCGCGATCCCCGGGAAGCGACTTCAGATAGTGGGCAATCGCGGTCAGATCATCATCGCTCATGAACTGCGTGGAGTTGTTGAACGCCTCGGTCATCGAGCCGTAGACCACCGCATGTTGGTTGCGCCCGGTCTTGAGGAACTGCACGATTTCCGACTCGCTCCAACGGCCCAGCCCGGTGTTGTGATCATCACGCAGGCTCGGTGCGTACCAGCCATCGAGCAGGGCGCCGGCCAGGTATGGCTTGCCGGACTCATCCAGTGCCTTCTCGTTGAACGCCAGGCTGCGCGGCGTGTGGCAACTGCCGCAGTGCCCGGCGCCCTGCACGAGATAAGCGCCGCGGTTCCATCGTTCATCCTGCGTCGGTTTGGACACATAAGGTTCGGCGTCAACAAATACACCGTTCCACAGCGCAATTGGCCAACGCAGGTTCAGCGGAAACGGAATCGCACTGGGGATGTTCGCCTGTTTGACCGGCGCTACGCCTTTCATGAAAAACGCATACAGCGCTCGCACGTCGTCATCACTGAGCTTGGCGTAGGACGGGTAGGGCATCGCCGGGTACAGACGGCGACTGTCGGGAGCTACGCCGTGGCGCACGGCACGGTCGAAGTCCGCCAAGCTGTAGTGGCCGATTCCGGTTTCCGTGTCCGGGGTGATATTGGTCGCATGGATCGCGCCCAGCGGTGTGGCCATTTCCAGCCCACCGGCGAACGGCGCGCCATCCGGCACGCTGTGACAGGCCACGCAATCACTCAACCTGGCGACGTATTCGCCCCGAGCGACCAATGCCGGGTCGATGTCGGCCACGGCGATCTGGTGGTTTTCCAGGCGCGAGACGGGCTCGCGGGTGACATACCAGGCCAGCAGGCCTGCCGCGACCAGACACGGCACGGCCAGCCAGCCAGCGGTTCTTGCGAATCGGCTGTTATTCATGAATGCTCCGGCGCTGATCAGGTGAAGGAGTGTCGGCTCAGGGGCAGGCTGCGCACCCGCTGACCGGTTAGCGCTGCCACCGCGTTAGCGACAGCGGGCGCGACCGCAGGCAACGGCGGTTCACCGATGCCACCCATTTTTTCCCCGCTCTCGACCACACGCACATGAACCCGTGCCATCCGCGCAGGCGGCAGGATCGGATACAAGTCGTAGTTGCGCGCCCGGGGTTTGCCATCCACCCACACGGCTTCCTCCACCAGCGTTTGCGACAGTCCCAACGCCACGGCGCCGTTCACCTGAGCCTCGACAATCGCCGGGTTGACGATGCTGCCGGGGTCAATCGCCTGCCAGATGTCGTGCACCTTGACCTGGCCGTTCTCGATGGACACCTCAGCGATCACCGCCGTCTCCGTACCGAACGGCGAAGCCATGGCCACGCCGCGCGCACGTTTGCTGCCATCCTCGGCGGTAAACGGACCGCGCTTCCAGCCTCCGGACAGTTCACCCACCGCTTGCAGCAGCGTGGTCAGGCGTTTGTTGTCACGCAGCAAATGCAGGCGCAGCTCGAATGGGTCTTTGCCCCCCTTGTCGGCCAGTTCATCGAGGAACGATTCATAGAAGAAGTCGTTGAGCGAATTACCCACCGAGCGCCAGTAACCGAGCATGGCCGGGCCTTTGACGTAGATCTGCGCGATGCGCTTGTTGGGGATCGCGTAGGACTTGCCCGACAAGCCTTCAAGCGCCGTCGGGTCGAGCTTTTCACCTTGCTTGCCGGCGAGGGCTTCGGTGGGGCCTTCGGTGGCACTTATCGCTTCGATTGCCAGCGGCCAGCCGTCGGCGTCCAGAGCGCCACGGAAATTCACTGCGGCAACCGGACGGAGCACATCACGCAGGAACTCTTCTTCGCGACTCCAGATCAGTTTGACCGGACGGCCAACCGCTTTCGCCAGCGTGATCGCCTGAGGGTAGGGACTGGCCGAGTCGTAGAGAAAATGCCGGCCGAAGAACCCTCCCAGCAGCGGTGAGTGCAAGGTGATGCGCGAAAGATCGAGGCCCGTGCGTTTGGCGATGTCGGCACGGAACATGTCCGGCGCCTGATTCGGCAGCCAGACTTCCAGCGAACCGTCCGGATTGAATCGGGCCAATGCCGACGGAGGCTCCAGTTGGCCGTGGTTCAAATACTGGTTGTGGTAGGTGGCATCGATCAGGGTTTTGCTTCCCTGGAGCATCGCAGCCACGTCTCCTTCGTTTTCGTCATCTTTGGCCGGGCCCTTGTCTTCGGCGAGGCGCTTGAACCAGGCATCGCTGGAAAAGTCGGCGGGCATCGGCCGCACTTTGCTATCGGCCTTTGGCTCTTGCCAGTCGACCTGGATCGCCTCGACCGCACGTTTGGCGTGCCACCAGCGCTCGGCAACCACCGCCACGGCCCCCGGCAGACGATGCACGGAATGCACACCTTTCATTGCCTTGACCTGGTCTTCGTTGCGCAGATTGCCCACCGTCATCCCCAGACGCGGGGCATGTTGAACGGCAGCATGGAGCATGTCGTCGATCTTCAGATCGATGCTGTACAGCGCTTTGCCAGTGGACTTTTCGTAGGCATCGAGGCGCTTCACCGGTTTGCCGATCCAGCGGAACTGACTCGGATCACGCAGTTTCACAGAGGCCGGATCGGGAACCGGCAGATCCATCGCACGCTCTGCCAGTTCACCGTAGGCCAACGAGCGCCCGGACTTGGCATGCACGACCTTGCCTGGCTCGGTGCTCAACTCGCTCACCGGCACGCCAAGTTGCTGAGCGCCCGCCTGCAACAGCATGGCGCGGGCAAGGGCACCGAGGCGGCGCATGACCGGGTAACTCATGCGCACCGACATACTGCCGCCGGTGATGCGCATGCCGTTTTCCATCACCACATAGGCTTCGCCGGGCGGCGCGGCCTCGACCAGAAAGGTCGCCGGGTCGGCATCCAGTTCTTCACCGACAATCTGCGCCATCGCAGTGAACGTGCCTTGTCCGCCTTCCATGAATGGGCAGAGCAGACGCACGCGGTTGTCCGGACGGATCTCGAGAAACGCCGGGACCTGCGTGCCGCGATCGGCAGTTGCAGTTGCTGCAGCCGCTTGTACGCGCGTCACACCCAGCGGAAGGCCGAAGCCGAGGACCAGTGCGCCGACAGCGGTACCGGTGAGAAAACGTCTGCGCGAAACATTGATCGGTTCGTGCAGGTCCAGTGCTGAGGCTTGAAGTGAGGGGTCGATTCGAACGTTCATCACGCTTCTCCCTTGCCGGCAAGCTCATGCACGGCAGCATGAATGGCGTTGTAAGTACCGCAGCGGCAAAGATTGACCATCGCCGCCTCGATCTGCGCATCACTCGGTTTGGGGTTTTGCTTGAGCAGTGCGGTGGCGGCCATCACCTGCCCGGACTGGCAGTAGCCGCACTGGGCGACCTGCAGATCGACCCAGGTCGAGACCACCCGTTTGCCCACTTCATCGGTTTCGATGGCTTCAATGGTGGTGACCTCGCGGCCGACGACGCCGGCCACCGGCGTGACGCAGGAACGCACCACATTGCCGTCCACCAGCACCGAACAGGCGCCGCATTGCGCCAATCCACAGCCGTACTTGGTCCCGGTCATGCCCAGATCATCGCGGATCACCCACAGCAAGGGCGTATCGGCGTCGGCATCGACCTGATAGGTCTTCTGGTTGATTCGTAGTTCCATGGTTCACCCGCTGATCATCGGTTGACGTGCATTGTTATGAGCGGTGACACGCGGCGGGGCGCATCACCGGTGACGCTGGTTGTTCGTTCAATTCGGGACTGTGCCGAGCGCTTCTGCCTCGAAGGGCTGCCCGCGCAAAAGGGCAATGTCACGACTTGGAGCCGTGCCGAACAGCCGGCCGTATTCGCGGCTGAATTGCGAAGGACTTTCATAGCCGACCGCAAACGCCGCCCGCGACACATCGAAGCGCTCTACCAGCATCAGCCGCCGTGCCTCGTTGAGCCGCAGCCATTTCTGGTACTGCAGCGGACTCATACCGGTGAGCTGGCGGAAATGATGGTGAAAAGTAGGCGCGCTCATCTGCACCCGCGCGGCCAGATCGTCGATGCGCAGGGCATCGGTGTAGTTGACCTTGAGCCAGTCGATCGCCTTGGCGATGCGATAACCCTGACCGTCGACGGCAGTGATCTGCCGTAGCCGCGGGCCTTGGTCGGTGTGGAGCAGTCGATAGTGGATTTCTCTCAGAATCAGCGGTGCCAGGACCGGGATCGCCTCGGGTTCATCGAGCAACGCCAGCAAGCGATCGAGCGCGTCTTCCAGGGCAGACGACAGGCTGCCAATCGCGGCGCCCGTACCCGTTGATGGCTGCCGCTTGGCCGGCAAGCCGCTCTTGGTAATGACCTCGGCAAGCATGCTGACATCCAGCTTCAGCACGAGGCCCACACAGGGTTGTCCGGGACTGGCGAGCATCACTTCGGAGTTGGCGGGCAGGTCCAGCGACGTGACCAGAAACCGCGACGGGTCATAGCTGTAACCCTCACCGCCCACCCACAAGCGCTTTTCGCCGCGGCCCACGAGAATCAGGCTGGGCTCGATCATGCACACAACGGGAGGCGCCGGCTGGTCGCGACGAAACAGCGACAGCCCGGGTATCGACGTGGCGAAGTCACCCGGCGCGTTCACACGCGGGTCGATGTGCCGTGCCAAAGGTGATTCCTGGGGCAGAGGGGTCGGGATCATGTGGGCTCGCTCCTTTGACCGAACTCTAATGCGCGCGCGCGACGTTTCCTATCCATCACCCTGCATCGCCAGAGGATCAGGCAAGCATTCAAGAGGAATGCGCTAGGGAAGCACCGGACTGACCGGGAGAATGTGTCTATCTGTTACAGGGGCACTGCCCGGATAGGCGACAAACAGTTTGCCCCTGCGCATCACCCCCCCCACACGTTTTTCGCACCACAGGTAGTTCCCATGACGTTTCCTTCTACAGATCCTTCTAAAAGAACAGGCGGCTGGAGCGCCGTGCTGGCGATGTCGCTGGCCGCATTCGCTCTGGTCGCTTCCGAGTTCATGCCCGTCAGCCTGCTGACGCCGATTGCGGCGGACCTGCACATCACTGAGGGCCAGGCCGGGCAGGGGATTTCCGTGTCCGGTGCCTTTGCCTTGATCACCAGTTTGTTGATCGCCTCGGTCGCCGCTCGCATCGAACGCAAGCAGCTTCTGCTGGGCCTGACCCTGCTGATGATCGTCTCCGGAACGGTCGTCGCACTCGCTCCGGGCTACCCGTCATTCATGTTTGGACGTGCGCTGATCGGGATTGCGATCGGTGGCTTCTGGTCGTTGTCGGCGGCGACCGCCATGCGCCTGGTGAAGCCTGAACAGGTTTCCCGCGCGCTGGCCATCGTCAATGGCGGTAACGCATTGGCCACGGTCATCGCCGCTCCGGCGGGCAGCTTTCTCGGCTCGTTGATCGGCTGGCGCGGTGCATTCTTCTGTGTGGTTCCGGTCGCGGTGCTTGCCGCCGTGTGGCTGCTGATCAGCCTGCCGTCCTTCAAGGCCGAACGCCAGGCAGGTAGCGGCAACGTTCTGCGTCTGATGAAGCAATTGCCAGTGGCTTTGGGCATGGTCGCCGTGAGTGTCTTTTTCATGGGGCAGTTCATGCTGTTCACCTATCTACGGCCCTTTCTTGAAGGCGTGACTGGCGTCAGTGTCTCAACCTTGTCCTTCATGCTGCTGGGGCTTGGAGTGGCAGGTTTTATCGGCACCTTTCTGATCGAACGGTTTATGGGTCGCGGCCTCTACCGCACGCTGACCGCCATTCCACTGATCATGGCGGTGATCGCGCTGGCGTTGGTCAGCTTCGGTAAATCACCGCTGCTGACCGCGGTGCTGCTCGGAATCTGGGGGCTGGTCGCCACGGCCGCGCCGGTTGGCTGGTGGACGTGGCTGGCGCAGACGCTCCCGGATGATGCGGAAGCCGGAGGCGGCTTGCTGGTGGCCATCGTCCAACTGGCGATCGCCGGCGGCGCAATCGTTGGCGGTCTGGCCTTTGATTTGAGCGGCTACAAAGCCACCTTCGAGCTTAGCGCCGCTGTCCTGGTCGCCGCGTCTGTGTTGGCCTGGCTGGCCGGACGCAATGCCACGGAAGTTCATCTTGTCGAGCCGAACGCGACAGCCTGACGAGATCACCTGCAAACGGTTTCGCCTTATGGCTCAAGCATCAAACTACGCCAAGCGATAACGGGCGGTTCAACCCGCGCAACATCCGGTTGCGGCGCTTGCTGTTCCTGCAGCTCTGGCGAAATCACTTCGGATGATGAGCGCTCAAGCAGTAAAAGCTGTGCAGTTTCTCTGGTCGACTCATGAATAGGCGGCGTGGTCATTTGAGCGAAACAACGACCTTGCCCTTGGCGCGTCCCTGCTCAACGTACTTCAATGCTTCAGCCGTTGATTCAAAGGGGAAGGAACGATCAACCACTGGTTTGATGATCCCGTCCTCCACGAGCGCGGTGATGTGTTGCAGTTGAGCGCCATTGGCCCGCATGAACACGAACGCGTAGCTGACATCCTGCTTGCGCGCTTTGCGACGAATGCCAAGGCTCAGCAGTCGCATGACTTGCTGCAATGGCCAGGACAATCCTTGCTCCCACGCGAACTGCACAGTGGGTGGGCCCGAGATGGAAATGAGTTGACCACCGGGTTTCAGGACCGCGAGTGATTTCTCCAGCACGTCGGCGCCAAGGCTGTTCAGCACCACGTCGTAGTCACGCAGCACATTTTCGAAGTTCTGCTGTTTATAGTCGATGACTAGATCGGCCCCCAGCGCCTTGACCCATTCGACATTGGCGGTGCTGGTAGTTGTGGCGACAAACGCACCGAGGTGTTTGGCAAGCTGAATCGCAATTGTGCCGACGCCGCCGGAACCCGCGTGAATCAGCACTTTCTGGCCCTTTTGCAGCCGGGCGGTTTCAACCAGTACTTGCCAGGCGGTCAGTGCAACCAAGGGCAGGGATGCGGCTTGTGCCATGTCGGTATTGGCGGGTTTCAGGGCGATCGCGTTTTCGTTCACGGCGATCAATTGGGCGAACGTCCCGATCCGCGCTTCGGGCGGGCGAGCGTATACCTCGTCTCCCGGTTTGAAGCGTGTCACCTGCGGGCCGACTTCAACCACAACCCCCGCCAGGTCATTGCCCAATATCAACGGAAAGGCATAGGGCAGAATCAGCTTGAAGTCGCCTTTGCTGATCTTCGAATCCAGCACGTTGACACTGCTCGCATGGACCTCGATCAAGACGTCGTGGGCACCGACTGCAGGGGCGGGCGCTTCGCCAATGCGTCCGGGATTCTTGCCATAGCCATCAATCAGAAATGCTTTCATCGTGGTGCGGCTCTTGCTGGTTGTACGGAGGGTAGTCGGTGGGTTGCGGTGTTGCTGCGTGACGTGGTCAAGCATCGAGAAACGCCTGCGCCTTGGCCACAAAGTCGGCGTGATGCTGGAAAATTCCACCGTGCCCGGCATCCTCATAAATCACCAACTGTGCGTTGGGGATAAGCCTGGCCAGTTCAAACGAGTTAACGCTGGGCACCATGATGTCGTTGTCGCCGTTGACGACCAGCGTCGGCGTGCGCAAGCGTCCAAGCGCTTGTTGCGGTTGTCTGCCCCACGCGGTGATGGCTTTCAATTGCCGCAGGAAGGCGCGGGGTGTCGGGCCCTTGTCGCGATTGTTCTTGCGTGCCTTGAGGCGTCTTAAATACTGCGAGGCAGACCGTCGCCCATTGGCCGACGAGGTGAAGAAAAGGTAGAACTTGGGATCGCGCAGGGTCAGCAAGCCTTTGAGGATCAATGGCCATGACACTGTGCCGACCTTGTCGATGCCGGTGCCGCCCGCCGGTCCAGTACCGGTCAGAATCAATCGGCGTACCAAGTCAGGCGCCTTGAGGGCAATGTCCTGAGCGACGAAACCTCCGAGGGAAAATCCGAGCACATCCACGGTTTTCAACCCCAGCGCCCTGATCAGCTGGATGGCATCGTCGGCCATTTCGCCCACCGTCAGTGGCGCGGTTCCACCCGAGTTGCCGATGCCGCGATAGTCGGTGGTGATGACGCGTCTGGTTTGCGCCAGGCCATCGATGATCGCGGGGTCGAAGTTGTCCAGCACCGCGCCCCAATGATTGAACAGCACGAGGGAAACGCCGGTTGCGGGCCCGGTGTCGCGGTAGGCGAAGGGAATGCCGTTGACCGTGATCGACTGGTTCGCCGCGTCGACGAATGACGGCGGCGCACCCGAGAGGGGATTCGTCTGCATTGAATTCATTGTCACTCCGGACAGCGGGCAGGATTCGATGCAATGCCAGGTGCCTGCATCGAATCTGCCGCGAATGCTCGCTAGCAAAAAATCACTGTGGCGTCTGGTAGCGTTGGGCGACCGCAGACTGGCGGATTTGCCCTAGCAGGCCCTGGCGTGCGCCCTGCAGGTCATCCCAGCGCTCCGCTTCGTGCAGCGGCGGGATGGTCACAGGTTCGCGACGATCAAAACCGACCAATGCGGCATCCACCAGATCACCCACTTCCATGATTTCGCTCAAGGTATTGATGTCGACGCCGGAGCGATCCCAGATTTCCGTGCGGGTGGCGGCGGGCAACACGGCCTGCACGTAGACGCCCTGAGGCGAAAGCTCCAGGCTCAGTCCTTGGGACAGGAACAGCACGAAGGCCTTGGTCGCACCGTAGACCGTCATGCCGAACTCCGGCGCCAGACCCACCACCGAACCGATGTTGATGATCGCACCGTCGCCGGCCTTGGCCAGGCGTGGGGCGATGGCGCTGGCGAGCCGCACCAATGCCGTGGTGTTTAGGGCCACCAGTTGCGCAACGCTGTCGGTGCTTTGGTCGACGAAGTGGCCGGACAGCGCGGCGCCGGCGTTATTGACGAGAATGCCGATGCGGGCGTCGTCGCGCAGGCGGCTTTCAACGGTGGTGAGATCGCTGAGTTGGGTCAGGTCTGCCGGGATGACATCGACGGCGACGTCGTGCTCGCTGCGCAATCGCGCTGCGAGTGCGTCCAGGCGAGCCTGATCGCGGGCGACCAGTACCAGATCGTGGCCACGTTTGGCGAAGCGTTCGGCATAGACGGCGCCAATGCCGGTGGAGGCGCCGGTGATGAGAACAGTAGGGCGGGTGTTCATGGGGTATCTCTCTTTCAGGAGGTGAGAAACGGAACGCGCTCAGCTTGCGCTGACGCTCGATTCAGCCAGTGTCGGGTAGTCGATGTAGCCCGCCGCTCCGCCGCCATACAGGGTGGCGGGATTGAACGCGGACAACGGCGCACCCTGTTTGAGTCGCTCCACCAGATCCGGGTTGCCAATGAACGGTCGACCGAAGGCGATCAGGTCGGCCTGGTCTTCGGCGAGCCGCGCGTTCGCCAGCTCCAGGTCATAGCCGTTGTTGGCGATATAGGTGTTTTTGAAGCGTTGGCGCAGGGCCCCGAAATCGAAAGGGGCCACGTCGCGCGGGCCGCCGGTCGCGCCTTCGACCATGTGCAGATAAACCACACCGAGGGCGTCGAGTTGCTCGACGACGTAATTGAATTGCGCCTGCGGATCGCTGCTGGATACGCCGTTGGCCGGCGACACGGGAGACAGGCGCACGCCAGTGCGATCCGCGCCGATCTCATTGACGACGGCCGCCGTCACTTCGAGCAACAGACGCGCACGATTTTCAATCGAGCCGCCGTAAGCGTCGGTGCGCAGATTGGCGTTGTCCTTGAGGAATTGATCCAGCAAGTAGCCGTTTGCACCGTGAATCTCCACGCCATCGAACCCGGCGGCGACCGCGTTGGCCGCAGCCTGGCGGAAATCGGAGACGATCCCCGGCAGTTCGCTGGTTGCCAGGGCGCGAGGTTCGGAGACGTCTTCAAAGCGGTTGTTGACGAACACTTTGGTCGCGGCACGCAGCGCAGAAGGAGCCACCGGTGCGGCGCCGTTTTCTTGCAGGTCAACGTGTGAGACGCGGCCGACATGCCACAGCTGCAGGAAGATTTTGCCGCCCTTGGCGTGGACGGCATCGGTGACGGTGCGCCAACCGTCTATCTGCGATTGCGTGTAGATCCCGGGGGTGTCCTGATAACCCTGGCCCTGTCGGGAAATCTGTGTAGCTTCGCTGATCAGCAAACCGGCGCTGGCGCGCTGGCTGTAATAGACGGCCGCGAATTCGCTGGGGACAAAGCCCTGGCCTGCGCGGTTGCGTGTCAGTGGTGCGAGAACGACGCGGTTCGACAGCGTGAGACTGCCTAGCGTGTATGGGGTGAACAGAGTCTGCTTGGTCATCTGATGAATCTTCCGTGCCCGTTGATGGAGATCGGTGGGTGCGAAAATAGGATGATGATCGAAATCTAAGCTGTCAACAGTTTTGATTATGGCCAACATCTATGTATCATCGGACGCAGGAATTCCCGCTAAACACGAGGTATTGCACGTGAGAGTGACCAAGGCCCAGGCGCAGGCCAATCGAGAGCACATCGTCGAGACGGCCTCAGGGCTGTTCCGTGAGCGTGGCTTTGACGGCGTCGGTGTGGCGGATCTCATGGCGGCTGCCGGTTTCACCCACGGAGGCTTTTACAAGCACTTCGGGTCAAAGGCTGACCTGATGGCCGAAGCTTCGGCCTGCAGTCTCGGCAAATCGTTGACCGGCGCCCAGGCGCTCGATGTTCCGGGTTTCATCGACGTCTACGTGAACAGAGAACATCGCGACGGACGCGGCAGCGGTTGCACCATGGCCGCACTGTGTGGCGACGCGGCGCGTCAGTCGGACGATGTGAAAGCAACGTTTGCCGAAGGCATTGAGCACACCCTGCAAACCCTGGGGGATAAATACCCGACTGGGCCGGATGCCGCGGAGGGTGAGGGGAGAAAGAAAATGATCGACTTGCTGTCGCGTGCGGTCGGCGCGATTGTCCTGTCACGCGCCTGCCCGGATGATTCTGCCTTGGCGGATGAGATCCTTGAGGTATGCCGCGCTGAAATGTTTGCTTCATTGCCGGTCGATGAAGTGGAAACGCCGTAGAAGGGTGTTCGATGACTTGAACGTCAGCCCGTTTTCAGCCGATTCGCCAGTTTTTCGTGACTATGTACTAAATTGGTCACGATTTGTAAGTCCTCGACAGGGTGAGTAAGCTACGCCCATGAATCAGCCATCCCTATCTTCGCCCGGCCCACGTGGCCCAGTCGATCACGACATTCGTGATCAGATCGTCGCGGCAGCCAATGAACACTTCAGCCAATACGGCTATGGCAAAACCACGGTTTCCGATCTGGCAAGGGCCATCGGTTTTTCCAAGGCGTACATCTATAAATTCTTTGATTCCAAACAGGCGATCGGAGAAGCGATCTGCTCAAATTGTCTGGGCCAAATCGTTGCAGCGGTAGAGCGGGCTGTTAACGCAGAGGCGATTTCGCCGACCGAGCGTTTCCGCCGACTGGTGAAAACCGTGATAGCAACGGGTGTGGACCTGTTCTTCAATGATCGCAAGCTCTACGACATCGCTGCATTCTCCGCCGGGGAGCGCTGGCCCAGTGCCCAGATGTATGAAGACCAGATCAAGCGCTTTATCTTCGACATCGTGCGTGAAGGGCGGGAGCTCGGAGAGTTCGAGCGCAAGACCCCGCTGGACGAGACCGTCGAGGCGATTCATCTGGCCCTGCGCCCCTTCGTCAATCCGCTGTTGCTGCAGCACAATCTGGACTTTATCGAGGTAGCGCCCACGCTGACCTCCAACCTCATTCTGCGTAGCCTGATGCCCTGACCAACTCAGCTCACCTGTTCCCGACACATGTGTGCCGGGGCGGCGTTCAATTTTGCTTTATGTGACCATTGACTGAGTTGGTCACTTGGATAGTATGGCTTCGCTGTCGTTCTCGATGTTGTTTTTCAGTGATCCCATAGAGTCCAGATAATGAAAAAAATAATGCTCAAGAATCCCGTCGGCCTCGCCGTCTTGCTGGCGTCTTCCAATGTGTTGGCCGGTGGTTTTGCCCTCAACGAACAGAGCATCAGCGGGATGGGTTCCGGTTTTGCCGGGCGATCTTCATCGGCGGAGGACGCCAGTACGCTCTACGGCAACCCGGCAGGCATGGCGCGGCTTAAACGAGAGCAAGTGAGCGTGGGGGCGGCGACGCTGTTCGCCAAATCGGACATCAGCCACACACGCAGTACGTTTGGGGGGAAGGAAGACGGCGACATGGTGCCCACCACCACAGTACCGATGGGGTATTACGTCAAACCGATCGATGAGCATTGGGCATTCGGTGTCGGGTTCTATGTGCCTTTCGGGCTGATCACCGACTACGGCAGTGGTTTTGCCGGACGCTATTACGCCAACAAAAGTGAAGTCACCACACTGACCTTTCAACCGACCATCAGCTACGCGTTTAACGAGAAGGTGTCGATCGGGTTCGGGCCGACCATCAACCGTATCGGCGGAGAGATATCGGGCATGGTGCCCAATCCACTCAGCCCGGGGCGTAATGACGGTAAGCTCAAAAGCACCGGCGATGACACCGCACTGGGCTTCAACGCCGGCGTGCTGGTGCAGGCGACCGACCAGACCCGTCTGGGCCTGACGTATCACTCCAAAGTCAGTTACCACCTGGACGCCAAAACCAAGGTCACGGATGGCATCTTCAGCGTGCTGGGCGTCAGCGGCCGTAGCTATGACGCATCGCTGGATGTGGACACGCCGGAGTCGGTGGACTTTTCGGTGACGCATCAATTCAACAACGACTGGACCCTCTATGTGGGCAGCACCTGGACACGCTGGAGCCGCTTCAAGGAGCTGACGATTGAGAACAGCGGCTTGCCGCCCTTGCTCAGCGGTCAATTGGGGACGATCAGCGAAGAACAGAACTGGCATGACACCTGGGCTCACGCGATCGGTGCGGCCTATCAATTGAATAACCAATGGGTGCTGCGTGGCGGGTTTTCGGTCGATCAGTCACCCGCCAACAACACCAATCGGGGGCCGCGAATCCCTACAGGCGACCGTAAGGTTGTCAGCTTCGGTGCCGGCTGGACGCCGGTGGACAATGTCACAATCGATCTTGCGTATTCCTATCTTTGGGAGGAAAGCGTGGAGGTCAACGACACCTCGGCAGCGAGAGGTGCCTACAGTGCCAAGTACAAGAACAGTGCCAGCGGGTTCGGTACGTCGGTCAGCTACCGCTTCTAGTTGAGCGCTATTAAGCCAAATACGGGTCGGGAGTACACGCGTCTCCCGACTCTTGAAGCGATCTGGGGTTGCTGCTCAGCGTGCCGCTACAGAACCCGGCTCAACGGGTTGCCATCCTCCACCGAGCGACTTAAATACCGCCACCGCCGCACGGGCCGATTCCGTCCGTGCCTGCGCTCTGGCGTCGGAGGCCTGCAACAGTGTTTCGTCGGCGTGCAGGACATCGATCAGGCTGGCGGTGCCTTTTTCATAGGCGGTGAACGAGGACTGGCGAGCTTGAGTCAGCGCCGCTTCGCCGCCGGTAAGGGTAGTGGTCTGGGTTTGCCGATTCACCAGTGAGGACAGCGCGTTCTCTACATCTTCAGTGGCGCGCAGTACCGACTGGCGATAGGCCGCCAACGCTTCAGATTCCTGACCTTTGGCCTGATCGATCTGGGCGTTGATGCGTCCGAAGTCGAATAGCCTCCAGCGTAAACCCAGCACGCCGGCCGACTGGCTTGCGCCGCCGGTGAAAAGATTGCCACCGGATACGGCTGTCGCGCTGCCGAGCAAGGCGCTGAGGGAAAATTTCGGGTAGTACTCGGCAATCGCTTCACCGATGCGCGCGTTGGACGCCGCAAGACGGCGTTCGGCCACGATAAGGTCCGGTCTGCGCCGCAGCAGATCTGCCGGTGTGCCCAGCGCAGTCAACGACGGCACATCGGGAATTTCGCCCTCACGTGCCAGTTGCGTGCGATGAGTGCCGGGAGGCGTGCCGAGCAGTACGTCCATCGCATTCATTGCTGCTTCCAGACCGCTTTGCAGTACTGGAACGGTCGCCTGGACTTGCGACAATTCACCCTCGGCCTGACGTACCTGGTACTCCGCGGCCAGGCCCTTGCCGTAAAGCAACCGGACTTTCTCCAGCAACGCGCGTCGGGTGTCGACTTGCCGGTTGGCAATGTCCAGCCGTGCCTGTAATCCGCGCAGGGTGGTGTAGATATCGGCCGTTTGCGCGGCGATCGCCAGCCGTGTAGCGGTGAAACCCGCTGCTGAGGCCTGGTACTCGGCTACTGCTGCCTCACGTCCACGGCGCAGCCCACCAAAGACATCGACTTCCCAGCTCGCCTCGAAGTTGGCCTCGTAAGAATTGCCGTAACGGTCATAGCCCGGTGTTGAATTCAACACCTGGCCCAGTGGCGTCTCGACGGACTGATAAGCGCGTGCCGCTTGTGCGTTGATGTTCGCCGAGGGCAGCAGTGCTGCGTTTGCGGCTCCCAGACCGGCCCTTGCCTGGGTGACGCGCGCCGACGCCTGTGCCAGATCCAGATTCTGCTGCAGCGCCTGGTTGATGAAGTCGGTCAACAGCGGATCATTAAAGTTTTTCCACCAGTCGGCGAGACCGTCCGGTGTCAATCCTGATCGCGGTTCGACAGCGGACTGGCCCAGGAAATGGTCCGAAAGCGGGGCGTCTGGACGATGGTAATCCGGACCCACCGCACAACCTGCCATTAGGCTGGCGGTAACCAAAAGAGTAATTGGGCGGAGAGGAGGCATCGGCGTTCCTTAACGAGATTTTAGTGACCATAATACGTATTGGTCACAACGTGTCAATTAAGGGCGATAGAGCTTATTGGCCTATTAAAAAGGCAGTTTCGGCAAAATTGATAATGCTTGAGCGTCGTATAGTTCAAATATCGTGACTATTGACTGATGTGGTCACAAGACTGAGAATATGATGACCATCCTATTTTTAGTAAGGGAACCTATGCGCCGGCTCCGAATTTTCCCCATTGCCGCATGCCTGTTGCCACTCGCCCTGGCGGCGTGCGGTGATTCCTCATCCGTTGCAGACCCGCGCACACAGGCGCCTCTGGTCAGGTTCACCGCCGTTCAGGCTGCGGCTGACGGTTCTCGCACCTTCACGGGAGTGGTGACGGCGCGCATTCAGGGCGATCTGGGGTTTCGCGTTTCGGGCAAGGTGCTCGAGCGTCTGGTTGACACGGGGCAGAGCGTCAAACGCGGTCAGCCGCTGATGCGGCTCGACCCCATCGACCTGGGGTTGCAGGCACGCGCGCAGCAGGAGTCGGTCACCGCCGCCCGGGCCCGGGCCAGGCAGACAGCCGATGACGAAGCCCGCTATCGCACTCTGGTCAGCGCCGGCGCCATTTCCGCATCGGCCTACGATCAGATCAAAGCCGCCGCAGATACCGCCAAGGCGCAACTCAGCGCTGCTGAAGCGCAAGCGGACGTAGCCCGCAACGCTTCCGGTTATGCGGTGCTGGTCGCCGATGCCGACGGCGTTGTGGTGGAAACACTCGCCGAACCCGGACAAGTCGTCAGCCCTGGACAACCGGTGGTTCGACTGGCGCGGGCAGGGCAGCGCGAGGCCATCGTGCACTTGCCCGAGACGTTGCGCCCCGCAGCAGGATCCACCGCGCAAGCCACGCTCTATGGCGACGCCTCGGGTGCTGTTACCGCGAAACTGAGGTTGCTTTCCGATTCGGCAGATCGCACGACGCGTACGTTCGAGGCGCGCTACGTACTGGCAGGCGCGCTGGCCAATGCGCCGATAGGTTCGACAGTCACCCTCAGAATCGCCGAGGGTTCGACACCTGCCGCATCGTTGCAAGTGCCTGTTGCCGCGCTTTACGACGCCGGTAAAGGCCCTGGGGTGTGGGTTATCGCCAGCACCCCGCCAAGCGTGACCTGGCGACCGGTTCAGGTTCTAGGATTGAGCGACGAATCGGCCCGAGTGGCCGGCGACCTTCGCGTCGGCGAGCAAATCGTTGCGCTGGGCGCTCATCTGTTGCGCGAAGGTGAGCCTGTAAGAATGCCTGTGCCTGATGCGGCCACCGTTGCCGGGAGTCGTCCATGAGCGAAGGACGATTCAACATTTCCGCCATCGCCGTTCGCGAGCGGGCGATTACAGTCTTTCTGATTTTCCTGATTGCCGTTGCCGGCACCCTGGCATTCTTCCAGTTGGGGCGTGCCGAAGACCCTCCTTTTACAGTCAAGCAGTTGACCGTCATCACGGCGTGGCCGGGGGCGACCGCACAAGAGATGCAGGATCAGGTCGCGGAACCCCTGGAAAAACGCCTGCAAGAGCTCAAATGGTACGACCGCTCCGAAACCTATACGCGGCCGGGGCTCGCTTTCACGATGGTCTCGTTGCTCGATAGCACGCCCCCTGCGCAAGTGCAGGAGGAGTTCTATCAGGCGCGTAAAAAACTCGACGATGAAGCCATCAAGTTGCCGGCGGGCGTCATCGGGCCGATGGTCAACGATGAGTATTCGGACGTGACCTTTGCGCTGTTCGCCCTGAAAGCCAAAGGTGAGCCCCAGCGCTTGCTGGTCCGCGATGCGGAGTTGATGCGCCAGCGCCTGTTGCATGTGCCGGGGGTGAAGAAGGTCAACATCATCGGTGAACAAGCCGAACGGATATTTGTTTCTTTCTCGCATGACCGGTTGGCGACCCTGGGGTTGTCACCGCAGGACATCTTCGCCGCGCTGAACAGTCAGAACGCACTGACCCCGGCCGGATCAATCGACACCAGCGGGCCACAGGTTTTTCTGCGTCTCGATGGTGCGTTCGACAAACTGCAGAAAATCCGCGACACCCCTGTGATCGTGCAAGGGCGGACACTCAAGCTGTCTGATGTGGCGACGGTCGAACGCGGTTATGAAGACCCGGCCACCTTTCTCGTGCGCAATAACGGCGAAGAGGCGCTGTTGCTCGGCGTAGTGATGCGCGAGGGCTGGAACGGTCTTGATCTGGGCAAGGCGCTGGATGCCGAGACCGCAAGGATCAATGAGGAAATGCCACTGGGCATGAGCCTCTCGAAGGTCACCGACCAGGCTGTGAATATCGACTCTGCCGTCGGCGAGTTCATGGTCAAATTCTTCGTCGCGCTGCTGGTGGTCATGCTCGTCTGCTTTCTCAGCATGGGCTGGCGTGTCGGCGTGGTGGTCGCCGCCGCCGTGCCTTTGACCCTGGCGATCGTGTTTGTGGTGATGGCAGCCACCGGCAAGAACTTCGACCGTATTACCCTCGGGTCGTTGATCCTGGCGCTGGGGCTACTGGTCGATGACGCGATTATTGCCATTGAAATGATGGTGGTGAAAATGGAGGAGGGCTACGATCGCATCAAGGCGTCTGCCTATGCCTGGAGCCACACGGCGGCACCGATGCTGGCGGGAACGCTGGTGACGGCGATCGGTTTTTTGCCGAACGGTTTCGCTCAGTCAACCGCCGGCGAATACACCAGTAACATGTTCTGGATCGTGGGCATTGCTCTCATCGCTTCGTGGGTCGTGGCAGTGGCGTTTACCCCTTATCTGGGCGTGAAACTGTTGCCAGACATCAAGGCAGTCGAGGGTGGGCACGCGGCCATCTACAACACGCCGCGATACAACCGCTTCCGCCGGGTTCTGACCCGGGTCATCGCGCGCAAATGGTGGGTCGCGGGCATGGTTATCGGACTGTTCTTCGTGGCGGCGGCGGGCATGGGTCTGGTGAAGAAACAGTTCTTCCCAACCTCTGACCGTCCCGAAGTCATGATCGAGGTGCAAATGCCCTACGGCACTTCCATCGAGCAGACCAGCGCCACGGCCGCCAAAGTCGAAGCCTGGCTGCGCCAGCAAGACGAGGCAAAAATCGTCACGGCCTATATTGGCCAAGGGGCGCCGCGTTTCTTTCTGGCGATGGCGCCGGAGCTGCCCGATCCGTCGTTCGCCAAGATCGTTGTGCTGACCGACAGTCAGGAGGCACGGGAAACCCTCAAGTTGCGTTTTCGTGACGCGGTCGCTCAAGGGCTTGCCCCTGAGGCACGCCTCAGGGCATCGCAGATTGTGTTTGGTCCTTATTCGCCATTTCCAGTGGCTTACCGGGTGATGGGGCCTGATCCGGCAAAGTTGCGCGTGATCGCCGAGCAGGTGCGGGGCGTGATGCAAGACAGTCCGATGATGAGAACCGTGAACACTGATTGGGGCCCGCGGTCTCCGTCGTTGCATTTCAATTTGGATCAGGACCGTCTGCAGGCAGTGGGGCTGACATCGACTGCGGTTGCACAGCAGTTGCAGTTCCTGCTCAGCGGAGTACCGATTACGGCGGTGCGTGAAGATATTCGTTCAGTGCAGATCATGGGGCGTGCAGCGGGCGATATACGGCTCGATCCGCAACAAATCGAAGGCTTCTCTTTAGTCGGTGCGTCGGGACAGCGAATCCCCTTGTCGCAGATAGGCGAGGTCGATGTGCGCATGGAAGATCCGATCCTGCGCCGGCGTGATCGCACCCCGACCATCACCGTGCGCGGCGACATTGCCGAGGACTTGCAGCCACCGGATGTTTCCAGTGCGCTGCTGAAGCAACTGCAGCCGATCATCGAGAAGCTGCCTTCCGGTTACCGGATCGAGCAGGCGGGCGCGATCGAAGAGTCCGGCAAGGCCGGCAAGGCGATCCTGCCGTTGTTGCCGATCATGATTGCCATGACCCTGGTCATCATCATTGTGCAGGTCCGTTCGATCTCGGCGATGATCATGGTGTTCCTGACCTCGCCGTTAGGGTTGATTGGTGTGGTGCCGACACTGCTCATCTTCAATCAGCCGTTTGGCATCAATGCGCTGGTCGGGTTGATTGCACTGTCGGGGATCCTGATGCGCAATACGCTGATTCTGATCGGGCAGATTCATCACAACGCGCAAGAAGGGCTGGATCCGTTTCACGCTGTCGTCGAAGCCACGGTGCAACGTGCGCGACCGGTACTGTTGACGGCCCTGGCGGCGATCCTGGCGTTTATTCCCCTGACACACTCGGTGTTCTGGGGGACGCTGGCCTATACCCTGATTGGCGGCACGCTCGTCGGCACCATCATGACGCTGGTGTTCCTGCCCGCGATGTACTCGATCTGGTTCAAGATCCGTCCTGACGATAAGGGGCAAACTGAAAAAATATAACCGGCACAGGTATAAAAGCTTGAAATCGAGGCCCGCTTCGTCGTGCCTCTTTGGCCCCCTTTGCTACTCATCTTTTGACTGATCACGTCTGGCAGGGTCACGGACAGTTTTGTCGTTTATCTGAACGTGCGGTATTGGCCGTGGCAGACATCCACGCTGATCCGCTTCTGGCCGTAAGCTGCCTACGGACGTCACCGAATACTCATTGTGGATGAGTTCTGAGTTTCTTGATCTAGGCTGGAACGCTGGAATGGAACGGGAGGGTTGCGGAAATAGCTGAAAAGATGCGGAAACGATCCAGAAATGGAGGTTCAAAAAACGCGAGCTCCAGAAACGACAAAGCCCTGAATAATCAGGGCTTTGAAGTACTAAATATGGCGGAGGCGATGGGATTCGAACTCATGGACCTGTTACAGTCGACGGTTTTCAAGACCGTTGCCTTAAACCACTCGGCCACACCTCCGTTGCGTTGCGGGCGCCATAATACCTGAATGAAACACACTGTCAAACTCTGTGCATGGCTTGTTACAGAGCGTCTGTTATGATCTTTGCGACTGAACGTTTCAAACCAACAGGAGTGTCGCCATGCGCGAACAGGATTACGCAGTTCACAACAGCGTGCAGGCTGAGCAGCTAGAGGTTAGCCGCGTCCTGCGCAACACTTACGGTCTACTGGCGCTCACCCTCGCATTCAGCGGTGTGATGGCGTTCGTGGCCCAGCAGATGCGGGTCGGCTACCCGAATATTTTCGTGGTGCTGATCGGTTTCTACGGGCTGTTCTTCCTCACCAACAAGCTTCGTGATTCCGCCTGGGGCCTGGTGTCGGCGTTTGCCCTGACCGGTTTCATGGGTTTCCTGCTTGGCCCGATCCTCAACCGTTACCTGGGCATGCAGGGCGGTGCTGAAGTGGTCAGCTCCGCATTCGCGATGACCGCACTGGTGTTCGGTGGTCTGTCGGCCTACGTGCTGATCACCCGCAAGGACATGAGCTTCCTCGGCGGCTTCATCACCGCTGGTTTCTTCGTCCTGCTGGGCGCGACGCTGGCGAGCATGTTCTTCCAGATCAGCGGCCTGCAACTGGCGATCAGCGCAGGTTTCGTGCTGTTCTCGTCGGTCTGCATCCTGTTCCAGACCAGCGCTATCATCCACGGCGGCGAGCGCAACTACATCATGGCGACCATCAGCCTGTATGTATCGATCTACAACCTGTTCGTCAGCCTGTTGCAGATCTTCGGCATCATGAGCCGCGACGACTGATCGCTGCACTGCAATAAACAGAAAACCCGCGAAAGCGGGTTTTTTGTTGCCTGCGAAAAAGCGAGCAGGCAATCAATTGATCACGATGCTGCCATCGGCCTGTTGCTTGTAGATCGTGTAAGGCAACAGCAATGTATCGAGCACGCCCGATACGGCCGCATCGACCAGCAAACCCGGCGTCGCGTTCTTGTAGTTGAACGCATCGACGTCATCCGGTTTTTCGGCGTGCAGCATGCAGAAGTCGTAGGTCACGCCGCTGTAGATACGTGGTACGGCGCCGCAGTAAGATTTTTGGGTCTTCAACTGGTCGGAAGAAAACTTGTCACTGAACGCCACGGTCTGCACCGTCCCGCACCCTGCCAGCATCAACACCGCCAGCATCATTGCCCAAATTTTCATACCGCCAATCCTTCGCCGGAAAAACCCAATTTACGCCGCTCACGCCATCGGCGGCAATCGACGCTTCACCGGGGTCTTCTTGACGATCGCAGTATTGGTTTCCGCCAGCGTGTTCAGACGGTCGAGCAGGGTGTCCAACTGTTCCATCGAACGCACATGCAAGCGAGCGATAAAACAATCCTCGCCGGTAATCTTGTCGCACTCGGTGAACTCCGGAATCGACATAATCTGCCGCTCGACTTCCTGCAACTGACCCGGCAATGGCCGCACCCGGACAATCGCCTGCAACTGATAACCGAAGCACTTCGGGTCAATCTCCACGGTGTAGCCCTTGAGCACACCGCGTTCTTCCAGGCGGCGCAAACGCTCGGCGACGCTCGGCGAAGACAACCCGCTGATCTGCGCCAGCGCCTTGAGCGAGCGCCGCGAATCCTCCATCAAGGCCCCGATCAGGATCTGGTCGATATCGTCGGTCATACAAATAACTCCCGCATTAGGCGAATGACGCAAACCAACCTTGATAAAAAAGGCAGAAATCGAGTTTAGCCTGCTTTTTGCGCTGGAGAAGCCCCGGTCGCGCTTGGCATACTTTTGCCACACATTAAGGAGATTGATGATGGACAAAACAATCCGTCGCGGCTCATTTGAGATGACCGCCGCCATGTTGATATCCGGGACCATCGGCTGGTTTGTGCTGGTGTCCGGGCAACCGGTGCTGGACGTGGTGTTCTGGCGCTGCGTGTTCGGCGCCGGGACCTTGCTGCTGATCTGCGCCGCTTTCGGCTTCCTGCGTCCGGGCATCCTGACCCGCACCACGTTTCTGCTGGCGGTGCTCAGCGGTGTAGCGATTGTGGGCAACTGGGTGCTGCTGTTCGCCTCCTACTCACGGGCCTCGATCGCCATCGGCACGGCGGTGTACAACGTGCAGCCGTTCATGTTGGTGGGGTTGGCGGCGCTGTTTCTGGGCGAGAAGATCACCCTGCAGAAGCTGTTCTGGCTGGCGATTTCTTTCATGGGAATGCTGGCCATCGTCAGTGCCCACGGCGGGCAGGGCGAGGGCGGCAATGATTACCTGACGGGGATCGCGCTGGCGCTGGGGGCGGCGTTTCTTTACGCCATCGCCGCGTTGATCATCAAGCGCCTGACCGGCACGCCACCGCATCTGATTGCGCTGATCCAGGTCTGCACCGGGGTGTTGCTGCTCGCGCCATTCGCGCATTTTTCAGCGATGCCCGAGGCACCGAGTGCCTGGGCCAGTCTGGTGACGCTGGGCATCGTCCACACCGGTCTGATGTACGTGCTGCTCTACGGCGCGATCCAGAAATTGCCGACCGCATTGACCGGCGCTCTCTCGTTCATCTACCCGATTGCGGCGATTTTCGTCGACTGGTTTGCCTTCGGCCACCAACTGCAAACCCTGCAATGGATCGGCGTGGCGGCGATTTTGTTGGCTGCTGCGGGTATGCAACAGGGTTGGGGCCTGAAGGCGCGGCGCTTGGCGGCGCAGTAATCCTGATGTTTTCGGTCGGGCAGGGGAGTTGATAAGCACAGCCCTGGACGACCACCGCAATTATTTATAAACGATGATTTCAAGTTGCAGTGGCGCTGTGATATCAGCAGACTCAGTCTGTGTGAATCCTCATTATGGAAAGCATCATGGCAAAGACTGCTGTTGCAATCGATTTGGTGTACGCGGACAACGAGCGAGAAACCTTTCGTGTCCATGCGATTTTGCGGGATGGCCGACTTCACTCTCCCGAAATGTATGGGCATCTTAGGGAATGGTCTCATGACGGAGCATTGGCAATTTACCCCGGCATCCTAACCGACGAAACAGGCGAGAATCTCCTGTACACAGGGGAGTGGGGTCATGGTGACTCCAGCCAGGTTACTTTCAGATTCCCTAATCATCCATTGTCGATTGGACAGGAAGTCATTCGAACAGATACAGATTCTGGAGTTGAGACCGCATACGTCTATCGAGTGGTGAGTATTACCAATCTGCTCGATTGAAAACCTTGGAAAATCAGATCCGTGAATCAAAGGAATGACAGTCAATTATGAAATCGGAATCTTCAATAGCATGGCGGAATCTAAACCAAGCAATTGAGGCCGTCGCTGCCGCCCGGCCTGCCGACATGACAGCGGCTGCCGCCAATTTGCTACAGGCACGGACTTCCTATGAACAATCCACGGCCGTATTGCCTGATCCGCCGCTGGACACCTCTTCGATGTCCATCTGGGATCGGATCAAGGTGAAATTGCAAAATACTCAGCAACGCCTTAACAGGTGGGAAAACACATGGAAGAAAGCCCTGCTGAGGAAAACGTTCGGGTTGGCGATACTGATTCTTTTATTCGGATATACGTTAACAGTCGTGTTCGGTTTCGGTGTTTCCATGGGTTATATGGTGACAGCTTACGGTCTGCTGCTGGTGAGTCTGAGCTTGCTGGCACCCTACAAATTCCTACAGGATCTGACGACTTTTATCGGTGTGTGCCTGGTCGGCTGGTGGTACATCAACTCCCTGCCGGGAGTATTTAACCCTGTTAAGAACGTCATGCTCGACACTGCACCGGAGCACTCGGGTTATTACGCCGCTATCAAGATCAAGGAAGGCAAACAAGCGTGTCTATTCACTACTGATTCGGCAACGCTAATCTGTGAGGTGCAGGTGGTTGCTGTACCTCAGGCGATTGTTACGGAGTAACTAACTTCGCGTCGTCAGTCACAATCGCTGTCGCACAAATGTACTGATGGCCTTGATCAGATGTTCCAGCGCGGCGCAGTCTTCGCCAGGCGCTGGCGCATCTCGCCGACGTTGGCCGCCAGTTGCCGGGTCAACAAACGGTAGCCGTCCAACGGGCTGTAGACCGGCGTGTCGAGGCTGGCGTCCGGCAATTCCACCGGACGCCCCAATCGACCGGACGCACCGGTTTTCAACGCCCGGGCCATGCCGATCAATTGCACGCGAATATGCCGGTGCTCAGCCTTGAGCGCCGCTTGCAGGTGCGCCATGGCGTCGGGGTCGTTGGCGTCCGGGCGGATATTGCCGAGGATTTCCAGGGTGCTGATGCACATGCGCAGGTTGCGCTGGATCGCGTCCAGTTCGGTCATCGACACTTTGACTTCCTTGGACACCGACGGCATCAGCGAACGCAATTGCACCATCGCCGCGTTCAGCCGGTTCATCAACTTCAAGTGTTCGTCGGCGTTCACCGGTTGGCCGCCGATGATCCTTCCGTACACCGTGGCGCAATCGCGCAGCGCGTCGGCCAGGTTGTAGCGCCACGAGTACACCGCGTACAGCGGCAAGGCGAAGGAAAAGGCCAGGGCCAGGGCGATACCGATCAGGATATCGACCCCGCGCCACAGCCCGTCGGTGATCGGGTTGTCGCCATGCCCGGCGACAATGAAAACGGTGATGGCCGAGAGCAGGGCGGTGTAGCCGCCCTTGCCGATGGCGTGATACGAGAAAAATCCGCACACCACCGCCATCGCAAAATAAGTCAGCCACGGCATGCCCAGCCACGCTTGCTGCGCCACTATCAACAAACCGACGCCGGCGCCGATCAAGGTGCCGGTAGCGCGTTCGGCGGCTTTCTTGCCGATGTTGCCGTGATGTTGCAAACCGCCGATCACCACCAGCATGGTCACCGACGCCCATTCGCCGTGGGGCAGATTGATGCCGGTGGTCAGCAGGATCGTCGCCAGCAACCCCAACGCCACCCGCACCGCGTGAATCGTGCGTGCATGGCGATAACGTCGATACGGGTCGAGCAACGGCCGCAGGATCCGCCGCAACAGCGGCGGCCAGCGGTGGGGGCTGAAAGTGCTCAGCTCTGATTCCTCCTCAGAAGATGTAGTCGGTGGCGATGAAGTTCGAATCGCGTCCGCGAATGATCTCGCTGATCAGATCCTTGTTGGGTTCCTGGAACTTGGTCGCTACCAGCGTACGGATCGAAAACACCCGCAGCGCATCGTGTACCGACAGCGTGCCTTCGGCGGAGTTCTTGCGCCCGTTGAACGGGTAAGTGTCCGGACCGCGCTGGCACTGGGCGTTGAGGTTGATCCGCCCGACCTGGTTGGCGAAGGTGTCGACCAGTCGGCCGACCGCCACCGGGTTGGTGCCGAAGATGCTCAGTTGCTGGCCGAAGTCCGACTCCAGCACATAATCGATCACGGTATCGAGATGACGGTACGGCACAATCGGCACCACCGGGCCGAACTGCTCTTCCTGATACACGCGCATCTGCGGCGTCACCGGGTACAGCACCGCCGGGTAGAAGAACGAGGCCCGCGCTTCGCCGCCATTCGGGTTGACCACCTGGGCGCCTTTGCTCTGCGCGTCAGCCACCAGCCCGTGCAGATAATCGACCTTGCCCGACTCCGGCAGCGGCGTCAGCGAAACCCCGCTGTCCCACGGCATGCCTGGTTTGAGGCTGGCCAGTTTGGCGTTGAATTTCTCGATGAAACTGTCCACCACATCTTCATGCACGAACAGGATTTTCAACGCGGTGCAGCGCTGGCCGTTGAACGACAGCGAACCTGTAACCGCTTCATTGACCGCATTGTCCAGGTCGACTTCCGGCAGGATGATGCCGGGGTTCTTCGCATCCAGACCCAGCGCGGCACGCAAGCGGTGTGGTTTCGGGTGCAGTTTCTTCAGGTCGCTGGCGGCCTTGTTGGTGCCGATGAACGCGAAGATGTCGATCTTGCCGCTGGCCATCAGCGCACTGACGGTCTCGCGGCCGCTGCCGTAGATCACGTTGATCACGCCGGTCGGGAAGCTGTCGCGGAAGGCTTCAAGCAAAGGACGGATCAGCAGCACGCCGAGCTTGGCCGGCTTGAACACCACGGTGTTGCCCATGATCAGCGCCGGAATCAACGTGGTGAACGTCTCGTTCAACGGATAGTTGTAAGGCCCCATGCACAGCGCCACGCCGAGCGGGACGCGGCGGATCTGGCCGAGTGTGTCCTGTTCCAGCTCGAAACGGCTGGAGCGGCGGTCGAGTTCTTTCAGCGCATTGATGGTGTCGACGATGTAGTCGCAGGTGCGGTCGAACTCTTTTTCCGAGTCCTTGAGGTTCTTGCCGATTTCCCACATCAGCAGTTTCACCACGGCGTCGCGCTGCTGGCGCATGCGCCCAAGGAAGGCTTCGACGTGCTGGATGCGTTCGGCCACGCGCATGGTCGGCCACAGGCCCTGGCCCCGGTCGTAGGCGCGCACGGCGGCGTCGAGAGCGGTGAGGGCGGTATCGGCGTCCAGCAGCGGCGTGCTGCCGAGGATCACTTGTTCATCGCCGTTGTCGCCGTGCAGGTAGACCGGACTGCGCACGGTGGCGAGCGGGCCGTCCCAGCGGCGCAACTCGCCATCGACCAGGTATTCGCGTTGCTCGACCTGACCGTCGAGGCGGTATTTTTCCGGGATGTCGCTGACAGAAGGGAACAGGTTGCCAAGGATGTTTGCTGTGGTCATGTCGCTACCCCGTGTTGATGTCCGCATGCAGATCAAAAAGTCTCAACAGGTTATACGCCTGAATGCGCGGAAATTTAAACCCGCAAATGTCACGCGAATGTCACGCGAAACCGCACAGCAGAGCGGGCATCCACACATGATCGTTCCCACGCTCTGCGTGGGAATGCCTCAAGGGACGCTCCGCGTTCCAAGCGGACGCAGAGCGTCCAAGGCTGCATTCCCACGCGGAGCGTGGGAACGATCGTCTTCAGATAATGGGCTGGCCCCGTTTGCCCCCCTCAATGTCCCGCAATGCCCTCAACCCGCCGACCCGCCTGCCTTAAGGTGTGACCACAACAATAAGCGAGGCCGTTATGCGGGCAATCCGACTCACATTATTACTGGCGTTGGCCATGACGCTGCCTGGCTGCGGCGAAGACCCCAAACCCCCGGCCAGCACCAATAACTCCATTCCCAAAGACCCGGCGCTGGCGCAGATCTACTCCAACAGCTGCCAGCTCTGCCACGCCAACCCCGCCGCGAATGCGCCGCTCACCGGTGACCGCAAGGCCTGGGAGCCGCGCATCCAGCAGGGCGCCGACACGCTGCTCGACCACGCCATCAATGGCTACAACGGCATGCCGCCGATGGGCCAGTGCGTCGAGTGCTCGGAAGAACAATTCCTTCAGTTGATCGGCTTCATGGCCGACCAGCCGCTCCCACAATAAGGATCCTGGCATGCCGATAGATCTGACACGCCGGCAGTTGTTGCACCGGGCAAGCATCGTCGGCGCGTTCAGCGCGCTGGCTTCCAATCCGGCGCTGGGCCAGTTGATGCGCGCACCGCGACTGATTCCCTGGCGCAACTGGTCGGGCGGGCAGAGTTGCCTGCCGGCGGCGCGGGTGGCGCCGAAGAATCTGGATGAACTGACGACGATCATTCAGCAGGCCCCCGGCAAGATTCGCCCGGTCGGCTCGGCGCATTCCTTCAGCGCGCTGGTGCCCACCGACGGCACGTTGCTGTCGCTGAGCTACTTCAACGGTCTGCTCGACCACGACCCGAAAACCCTGCAAGCCGAATTCGCCGCCGGTACACCAATGTCGCGCATGGGCACGCCGCTCAAAGACATCGGCCAGGCCCTGCAGAACATGGCCGACATCGATTACCAGACCCTCGCCGGGGCCATTTCCACCTCGACCCACGGCACCGGAAAAACCTTTCAGTCTTACTCGGCCCATGTCTGCGGGATCCAGCTGGTGACCGCCAGCGGCGAAGTGCTGGATTGCGATAGCGAGCGTCATCCCGAGGTATTCAACGCCGCCCGGGTGTCACTCGGCGCACTCGGCGTGGCCACCAAAATCCGCCTGCAAAACCGCCCGGCCTATCGCCTGCGAGAAACCCAGTGGATCGCCAAGACCGAAGAGCTGCTCGAAGACCTGGACAAGAACACCCGCGAAAACCAGCACTGGGAAATGCTCGTTGTCACCCATTCCGACTACGCCTTGTCGATCGCCCTCAACGAAACCACCGATCCGCCCACGCCGCCGATCCCGCCCGAAGAGGAGGGCGGCAACGAGTTCGTGACCCTGATCGAAAAGATCGACAAGTACGGCAGCGATTTCCCGAACCTGCGCAGTTCGCTGCTCAACAGCCTGCGACATCTGGCGAGTTTCGATGACCGGGTCGGCGACTCGTTCGACATCTACGCCAACGTGCGCACCGTGCGCTTCAATGAAATGGAATATTCGGTGCCCGCCGAACACGGCCCGGCCTGTCTGCGCGAGATTCTCAAGCAGATCCGCGACAAGGACCTGCGCACCTGGTTTCCCATCGAGTACCGCTATGTGAAGGCCGACGACATTCCGCTGAGCATGTTCGAAGGCCGCGACAGCTGCTCGATCTCGGTCCACCAGCATTACCAGATGGACCATCACAACTTTTTCGCCGCCGTCGAGCCGATCTTCTGGAAGTACAACGGCCGCCCGCACTGGGGCAAGTTGCACACGCTGAATGCCCGCACGTTGCAAACGCTCTATCCACGCTGGCAGGAATTCATTCAGGTACGCCAGGCGCTGGATCCGAGCGGCAAGTTTCTCAACGGGCATCTGTCGTCGATTCTGGGGGTGAGCTGATGGCGGTCAATCGACGTAATTTCGTGCTCGGGACGTTGGGTATCGGCGCTTTGCTGGTGGGTGTTGGCGCATGTCTGCGGCCGGGGGATCGCGGCGGGCCTTACAGCGAATATTTCCGGGCGCTGAACAACGAGCTCAAGACCAAAGGCCCGATGCGCCCGGTGTTGCTGATCGATCTGGATCGCTTGGATCACAACATCGACGTGGTGATGCGCTCGGTCAAACGTGCGGGCAAGCAGTTACGGCTGGTGGAGAAATCCCTGCCGTCACCAGGCCTGCTCAGCTACATCGGCCAAAGGGCAGGGACGCAGCGACTGATGTCGTTTCATCAGCCGTTTCTCAATCACGATGCACAGGTTTACCCGCAGTCCGACATTCTGCTCGGCAAGCCGTTGCCGGTGCGCTCCGCCGAGATTTTCTACCAGACCCACAAAGGCCCGTTCGACCCGACGAAGCAACTGCAATGGCTGATCGACAACCCCGAACGCTTGCAGCAATACCTCGCACTGGCCCAGGGCTTGGGCACGCGGATGCGGATCAACATCGAGCTGGATGTCGGCCTGCACCGGGGCGGCGTCAGCGATTTGAACGTGCTCGGGCAGATGCTCGCGCTGATCGCCGCCAACCCGCAGCACCTGGAGTTCGCCGGGTTCATGGGCTACGACCCGTTCGTGGGCATGGGCGTGCCGGGGATTCTCGGTTCGCCCGAAGAACTGTTCGCCAAGGTGATGGTGATTTATCAGCGCTGCGTCGACTTCACCCGGCAGCAATATCCGGCGCTGTGGCATGACGGCTTGTGCCTGAACACCGCCGGTAGTCCGAGTTATCGCATGCATGAAAACGAGCACCTGAGCAGTGAAGTATCGGTGGGGACGGCGATGCTCAAGCCGACTCATTACGACTTGCCGTCACTGGTTGAACACGAGCCTGCCACGTACATCGCCACGCCAGTCTTGAAAAGCACCGGGGCGGTGAACATTCCGGCGCTGGATGACAAGTCGAAGCTGTTTTCGTGGTGGGACACCAACCAGCGGCAGACCTTTTTCATCTACGGCGGCAACTGGATGGCCGAGTTCGAATCACCGCCCGGATTGCAGAGCAATGGGGTTTACGGCCGTAGCTCGAATCAGGAGATGGTCAACGGTTCGAATGCCGTGGGGCTGACGGTGGAGGATCAAGTCTTTCTGCGGCCGACCCAGACCGAAGCCGTCCTTCTGCAATTCGGCGATTTGCTGGCGGTGCGTGGCGGCAAGATCGTTGATACCTGGCCGGTTTATTCCTGACCAAAAACAACCCCCATTCCCTGTGGGAGCGAGCTCGCTCGCGAAGGCGTCCTGTCAGTCACCCTTTACTCGGCTGACACACCGCTTTCGCGAGCAAGCTCGCTCCCACAGGTTTTTGTGGTGCCCGATCAATCTCACTCCAATTCTGTAATGAAGCTTTTATGACAAAAGTTCGGTAGCACATCGCCAGTCCGGTCATGCCTATGTAACGCGCTTGAGGGGCCCTTTGGGCGCTTTTCACAAGCCGAGGCGGGACGCCGGGAGTGAGGCAATGGGGACTATGGAACGCTACTCGAAAGTGGGCATGCAGGAACTCGATCAACGCCTGTCGAAGATCGTCGAAGCCGCGCGCAAGAAGCCGGTTTCGGTGTATCGCTACGGCGCGCCGTGGGTCTGGATCGTGTCGCAGGATGACTGGCAGGGCGCCTTGAAAGAGGTCTCCAGCTACATTCCGCCGGGTCATTCGCTGGTGCTGCTGCGCCCGCAGATCGATGACCTGCTCGACGCCCACCGCGACCTCCTGCACGACCTCAATGCCCAACCCGGCATGCTGATCGCCCCGCAGACGGTCATGCACATTCTGCTGCTGCAACTGCTGTATTCGGTGCCCAGCGAGCAGCAGCTCTACGAACAGCTCAACTACAACCTGCTGTTCCGCTGGTTCGTTGGCCTGGGTCTGAACCAGAAAGTCTGGAGCTTCAACGTCCTCAGTCGCGACATCGCCACGCTGCTCAACGAGCCGCGTGCGGTGCAGCTCATCCAGAAAATCATCGGTGAAGTGTTCTGCGGCGCGCTGCTGCAAATGCCCGAGTTCTCGCTGAACTTCGCGCTGCTGCACACCTGGCTGGGCAAGCACACCGGGGCCTGCACTTCAGCAATCAAGAACGCCAGTAACTGACGCACACGCAAGGCGCATGAGCGCCAACAGGTCATCGCGAATTTCAGGGGGTAGTGTGGAGCAGATTTTCACGTCACGGCTGGCGCTGTGGGGCTGGCTGCTGGTGACGGCCGGCGCGCAGCCGGCGTTCGCCGATGAAGCCGAAAATGCAGCGGCGCAGCGTCTGGTGGACGTCAACGAATACTTCGTGCGCGGCAACACCGTGCTCGACGCGCGGGCCATCGAAGAAGCGGTGTACCCGTTCCTCGGACCGCAAAAAGCCTTGAGCGACATCGAAGGTGCGCGGGATGCCTTGCAGAAGGCCTATCAGGAACGCGGCTATCAATCGGTGTTCGTCGAACTGCCGGAGCAAGCGGTGGCTGACGGTATCGTCTACCTGCAAGTCAGTGAAACCAAGGTCGGCCGGGTCCGCGTGGTCGGCGCCAAACACTATTCGCCGTTGGACATTCGCGACAACGTCCCGGCGCTGAAAGAAGGCGAGGTGCCGGACTTCGCCAAGGTCCAGGGCGAACTGGCGCAACTCAACAAGACCCCGGGCCGGCAGGTGATGCCGCTGGTGCGCGAAGGCCAGCGCCCCGGCACCATGGACGTGGACTTGCAGGTCGAAGACCAGAACCCGTGGACCGCCAGCGTGGGTCTGAACAACGACTACAGCGCCGACACCGAAAAACTGCGCACCGTCACCAGCCTCGGCTACAACAACCTCTGGCAACTCGGCCACAGCGTCAACCTGACGTTCTTCACCGCGCCACAGGAAACCGACAACGCCAAGGTCTGGTCCGGTTCCTACACCGCGCCGCTGACCGAGCGCTGGAGCGTGCAGTTCTCCGGTTACCAGTCCGACAGCAACGTCGCCACCATCGGCGGCAGCAACGTGCTCGGCAAGGGCCATTCCTACGGCGTAGCGGCGATCTACACGATCCCGTCCAGCGGCAACTGGTCGAACTCGCTGTCGGCGGGCATCGACTTCAAGGACTTCGACGAGCGCCTGACCCTGTCCGGCGAGAGCGACAAGGTGCCGCTCAAATACGCGCCGTTCACCTTCGCCTACAACGGCTATCGCTACAGCGAAAAGAGCCAGCTCGGCCTCGGCCTGAGCCTGGTCGCGGCCACTCGCAGCATCTTCGGCTACGGCAGCTCCGACGAAGACTTCGACTACAAACGCTACCGCGCCAACCCGAGTTTCGCCGTGCTCAAGGGCGATACCAACTTCACCTGGACCTTCGACAGCGACTGGCAGAGCGCAAGCAAAGCCGCGTTCCAGCTGGCGTCCGGGCCACTGGTTTCCAACGAACAATTCTCCGCCGGCGGCGCCACTTCGGTGCGCGGTTATCTGGCCGCCGAACGCACCGCCGATGACGGCTTCCTGCTGAGCGAAGAGCTGCGCACACCGTCGCTGGCCAAGTACGTCGGCGGCTGGATGCAGGACTGGCGCTTCTACGCCTTCGCCGAAGGCGCGCAACTCTATCTGCGCGACGAGCTGCCGGACCAGGACGCCAATTACGCCCTGGCCAGCGTCGGCCTCGGCACCCGCGCCAGCCTGAGCAAATGGCTGTCCGGCAGCCTCGACTGGGGCTACCCGCTACTCGAAGGGCCGAACACCTCGAAACAGGAATCGCGCCTGCACTTCAACCTTCAGGCCACTTTCTAACAAGGAGCACTTCCATGCAGCGCCTTTTCCTTTCGTTGTTGATCTGCCTGGGCTTCGTGCTCCCGGCCACGGCTCAGGCCTGGTGGCAGGACGACTGGCATTACCGCAAACAGATCGCCGTCGACACCACGCCGCAAGGTGCCGCGATCAATCAGGCCCTGGGCCGCACCGCGCTGCTGGTGCGCCTGCACACCGGCAACTTCACCTTCGACGGCGTGAAAGAGGACGGCTCGGACCTGCGCTTCGTCGGCGCCGATGACAAGACTGTGCTCAACCACCAGATCGAAAGCTTCGACGCGCTGATGGGCATGGCGCTGATCTGGGTCGATGTACCGAATGTCGAGGGCGGTCAGCGTCAGGACATCTGGATGTATTACGGCAACCAGAAGGCGCCGGCGACCGGCAACGGCCAGCTGACGTTCGATCCGAATTACACCGCGCTCTATCACTTCGACGGCGCCACTGGCACCCCGGCCAAAGACACCACCGCTTACGGCAACACCGCGCAGAGCGCGACCGGCGCCGCCATTGATGGCGTAGTAGGGCGGGCTTTGCAGTTCAGCGGCCAGCCGTTGCTGCTGCCGGCCAGTCCGTCGTTGCAGCACAACGCCGGCAGCGCGTTCACCTTCAGTGCCTGGCTGCGACTGGATCAGGCCAATGGCGAACAAATGATCCTGGCCCGCCGCGAAGGCGCCAACAGCCTGCTGGTTGGTGTGAACCAGGGCGTGCCGTTTGTGGAAATCGACGGCCAGCGTGCCGTCGCTACGCAGCCACTGAATCCGGGTCAATGGCAGCACGTCGCACTAACCGCTGAAGGCGCGAAAGTGACGTTGTACATCAACGGTCGCGAAGGTGCAGCGCTCGCTCAAGCGATGCCGGCATTCAACTCGGTCATGGCCATCGGTGCCGATCTGCACGAAGGTCCTTTCCAACCGTTCGTGGGCGCTATCGATGAACTGCGCCTGTCGAAAGTCGCCCGCCCGGCGCCTCTGCTTTTGGCCGACGCCACCTCCCAGGGCGCCGAGTCGAAACTGGTGGCTTACGGCGTCGATGAAGAACAGTCCGGCTTCGGTTTCGGCAGCCTCGGCTTCCTGCTCAACGCCGTGCCGGTGGATGCCTGGGTGATCATCGCGGTGCTGGTGCTGATGATGTTCCAGTCGTGGATCATCATGCTGCGCAAGAACCGTACCCTCAGCCGCGTCACCGCCGCCAACGAAGACTTCCGCGTGCAGTTCGCCAAGGTCGGCACCCGCCTGGAAATGTTCGCCGACGACACCCAGCTCGCTCAGCGTTTGCAGCACTCGCCGCTGTGGCGCCTGTACCTGGTCGCCGTGAAAGAGATCCGCACCCGCCGCGAACAGGGCGCCGACACCTCGTCGGTTTCCGCCGCAACCATCGAAGCGATCCGCTGCTCCATGGACGGCGTGCGCACCCGTGAAAACCAGCAGCTCAGCTCGAAACTTTCGACCCTGTCCAACGCCATCGCCGGCGGCCCGTACATCGGCCTGCTCGGCACCGTGCTGGGGATCATGGTGGTGTTCCTCGGCACGGCCATGGCCGGCGACGTCAACATCAACGCCATCGCGCCGGGCATGGCGGCCGCATTGCTGGCCACGGCCATGGGCCTGTTCGTCGCGATCCCGGCGCTGTTTGGCTACAACCGCCTGATCACCCGCAACAAGGAAGTCAGCGCCGACATGCGTGTGTTCGTCGACGAGTTCATCACCCGTCTGGCGGAGATGCACGGCGAAGGTCAGTCCAGTGAAGCGGCGCATCAGCGCGGTCATCACGCCAACCACTCCGTACCGGCCTGAGGAGCACTGACATGGCGTCCGTAAATGCCTCCCACGACGATGACGAAGATGCCGCAGTGGACAGCATCAACATCACGCCCCTGGTGGACGTGCTGATGGTGGTGCTGGTGATGTTCATCCTCACCGCCACCGCGCAGGTCTCCGGGATCCAGATCAACCTGCCCAAGGCCAGCGCCGCGGTGTCGCTGTCCGAGGCCAAGACCAAGGCGATTTCGGTCAACGACGGCGGCCAGGTGTTCCTCGACGCCTACCCGGTGACGTTGCCGGAGCTGGAAGAACGCCTGCGCATCGAGAAGGCGCAGAACCCGGACTTCCCGGTGATCGTGCGCGGCGACGCCACGGTGCAGTACCAGAAGGTCATCGAAGTGCTGGATCTGCTGCGCCGGCTCGAACTGTCCCAGGTCGGTCTCGTTACCGGCAAACCGACGCAGGGCTGAGTGATGACTGCACAACTGCCAATCGAGCCTTTGCCGGTGAAGAAGTCGCCACTGCGTTACGCGAAGTGGGGCGCCGGGCTGCTGCTGGGCGCCGTCGCGGCATTCCTGTTGTGGCAGTGGGCCAACGACATGAGCGGCATCCGCCGGGAAGCGCCGAAGGTGCCGACGATCATTCCGTTGCCGCCACCGCCACCTCCGCCGCCGGAAAAACCGCCGGAGCCGGAAACCCCGGTCGAGGAAAAAATCGTCGAGCCCGAGCCGACACCCGAGCTACAAGAGGTCAAGCCTGAGGAAGAAGCACCGCCATCGCCAGCGGACGACCTGGCCAATCCGATGCAGATTGACGGCGACGCCCAGAGCGGCAGCGACGCGTTCAACATCGGCGCGGGCAAGGGCGGAGGCATGGCCGGTTCCGGCGGTGGGCGACTGGGCAACGGTACCTACAGCCAGTTCCTCGCCTTCACCTTCCAGAAGCTGCTGCGCGAGAACCCCGACCTGCGCAATCTCGCGTTTTCGCTGCAGGCCGATGTGTGGCTGAGCAGTGTCGGCGAGATCACCCGGGTCGAGCTGATCAAGTCCAGCGGCAACCCCGAGATCGATACGCAAGTGCTCGCTGCGCTGCGCAATGCGCCTGCTTTGAGCGAGCGGCCACCGGCCTCCATCACCTTGCCTGTGCGCATGTCCCTGCAAGGGCGGCGTCCGGGTTAACCGAATTCATAAAGCTGTATGAAAAGGAGTTGTGTGCAGATGATTTCCAACGTGAATCGATTGTCCCTGGCGGTCGGCATGGTCATCGCGACCCTGGTCGGTCAGGCCGCGGCAGCGCCTGCGCCCTCGGAGAACGCCACGATCAATCTGATCCGCTTGCTGGTCGAGCAGGGCATTCTGAAACAGGACAAGGCCGACGCACTGATCGCCCAGGCCCAGAGCGAAGCGGCCCAGGCCAAGCAGGCTGCGGCATCCACCGCTGTGGCGGCCGGGCCGGTCGCAGCACCGGGCGATGTGCGGGTGCAATACGTGCCGGCCGCAGTGCGCGACCAGATCCGCGATCAGGTCAAGGCCGAAGTCATGGCCACCGCCAAACAGGAAAACTGGGCTGCGCCCAATACGTTCCCGGACTGGGCGTCGCGCATCAGCTTCGACGGCGACATCCGTCTGCGTGACGAGTCGCGCTACTACTCGGGCAGCAACAGCAACGAAATCGTCGACTTTGCCAAGCTCAACAACAACGGCCCGTACGACGTGAACCCCAACAGCAGCACCGCGTTGCCGCCGTTGCTCAACACCCGTGAAGACCGCGAAAACCTGTTCCGCCTGCGCGCCCGGCTGGGCATGAAAGCAGTGATCTCGCCGGAATGGACCGCCGGCATCCGCATCGGCACCGGCTCGGACAACAACCCGGTGTCGACCACCCAGAACCTCGGCGGCGGCTTCTCGAAAAAGGACATCTGGCTCGATCAGGGTTACCTGACCTGGAAGCCGTCGGATGAACTGACCCTGACCGGTGGCCGCTTCGCCAACCCGTTCATGTCCACCGACATGCTGTATTCCAACGACCTGAACTTCGACGGTGTGGCGGCGATTTTCGACCACAAGCTCAGTCGCGACTGGGGCGTGTTCGGCACCGTCGGCGCGTTCCCGGTGGACTACACCAACGACACCACCACCAGCAACGGCTTCGACAAGGAAGAAAGCGACAACAAATGGCTGTACGGCGCGCAGATCGGCGCCAAATGGGCGATCAACAGCAACAACCGCCTGAAAGGTGCATTGGCTTACTACCGCTTCGACGACATCGAAGGCCAGCGCTCCAGTCCTTGCGAACCGTGGGCCGGCGCACCGGGCTGCGACAGCGACGGCACCCGCGCGGCGTTCATGCAGAAGGGCAACAGCGTGTTCCTGCTGCGTGACATCACGCCGAACCCGCTCAACCCAACCACCACGCCGCAACCGCAATTCGTTGGCCTGGCGTCCGAGTTCAACCTGCTCGACCTCAACGTGGTGTGGGACGCCGACCTGCCGGAAGACTTCAAACTGCACAGCCAGGGCAACTACATCCACAACCTCGGCTACGACGAAGGCGACATGCGTAAGCGTTCGGCCGGTCAACTCGTCAACAACCTCGACAGCAACGGCAACATCGAAAGTGGCGCCAATGCGTGGATGGTCCAGTTCACCCTCGGCAATGCGCTGGAGCTTAAGAAGCAGGGCGACTGGAACCTGTTCGCCGGCTACAAGTACATCCAGCCGGATGCCTTGCCGGACGGCTTCAACGACTCGTCGTTCCACCTCGGCGGCACCAACGCCAAGGGCTACTTCCTGGGCGGCAATTACGGTCTGGCGAAGAACGTCTACGCCACCGGCCGCTGGCTGAGTTCGGAGGCGGTGTATGGCGCGCCGTTCGACATCGACGTCATGCAGCTTGAGATCAACACGCGCTTCTAAAGCGCCGGGAGAGGGTTATGAAAATCCGCTTTTTATGGCTTGGGCTCGGGATGTTGATCGCCACCGGGGCGAGCGCCGAAGGCATGGAAGAACGCCTGCGCACCCAGTTGCGCAGCACCACCCAGCAGCTGCAAACCCTGCAAAGTCAGCAGGCCCAGGCCAGCGCCGCGCAACTGGCGGCGCAGAACGAAGCCAAGGCTGCGCAGGCGCAGATCAAACAATTGACCGCCGAACTGGCCAAGGCCAAAGGCCTCGCCGAGCAGATCGCGGGGCAGCAGCAAGCCCTGCACAGCCAGGCCCAGGCGCAAGTCGCGGCCAGCAACGAGCAGACCGGCAAATTCAAGAAAGCCTATGACGAGTTGTTGGTCATGGCCCGTGCCAAAGAGGCAGAACGGTCTAAGCTTCAAGCGCAATTGACTGAACGTGACACACAAGTGCAGCAATGTTCGGTCAAGAATCAGCAGATGTACGGCGTGGCCAAGCAGATTCTCACCGCCTACGAAAACATCGATGTGGCCGAGGTGATGAAGATCCGCCAGCCCTTCGCCGGCAGTGCCCGGGTCAAGTTCGATGAACTGGCTCAGGGCTTCGGCGATGAACTGTACAAGACTCAATTCGATGCGCCGCAAGCCGCGATCGCGCACTGATTAAAAGACTCATGGACAAGGAAGAAGTAATGACTCAATTGATCTCCCACGTATCCCCGCAATCCCTGACCGAAGTGCTGCAAGCCGCCGGTTACCGCGTCAACCAGACCGAACAGAACGGCATCGTCCAGTTGCTCAGCGCCAGCCAGGGCATCGGTTATGCCGTGCGTTTCGGCAACCCGGCGGTGGCGGAGCAGGGCAGCTACGTCGACTTCACCTTCAGCTGCGCCTTGCGCGTGCAGGGTGAGTTGCCGGCGGGTGTGGCCGAGCAGTGGAACGCGACACGCCGGTTTGCCCGGTTGTCGTTGCAGGGCGAGTTTCTGGTGATGGAAATGGACGTGGTGGTGGCCGCTGGCGTCAGCAGCGATTACCTGCGCGGCAACCTGGAACTGTGGGATCGCCTGTTGCAGGAGTTCATCGTTTACCTGCGTGATTTCACCCAGAACGCTGCTGCCGCCCAGGCTCCAAAGGTTGAGCAAGAGGAAGTCGCGCTGTGACGAAACCTGCCATGGTAATCAGCGCCGCTGCGGTGGCGCTGTTGGTGGTGGCCGTGGCGCTGGTGGTGCGGCCGGGCAATGACCCGGTCGCCGCCCAGCAACCGGCGCCGGTGATTGCGGCGAACAGTGGGCCTGCGGTGGCGCGGTTGGGCAATCAGCAGGTTTCACCGGAGGAATTGCAGGCGCTGCTGGCGGCTGTTCCACCGCAAACCCGCGAGCAACTGCGCGGTAATCGTGAGGCGCTGGAGCGCTGGATTCGTTCACGCCTGGCCGAAAAAGCCGTGCTGGAACAGGCTGATGCTCAAGGCTGGGCGCAGCGCCCAGACGTGGTACGGCAGACCCGCGCCGCCACCGAACAGATCGTGTTTCGCGACTATTTGCAGTCGGTGAGCCAGGTGCCGGCGGATTATCCGAGCGCTGCCGAATTGCAGCAGGCGTATGACGCGGGCAAGGCCAACTGGCAGACGCCGGCGCTGTATCGGGTCAGCCAGATTTTCCTCGGGGTGAATGAGCCGCAGAATCTTGAGGCTGTGCGCAAGCAGGCGGCGGAGTTGAGCAAGAAAGCCCAGGCAGCGTCGGGGGACTTTGCTGCGCTGGCCAAGGAGTTTTCCCAGGATCGCCTCACCGCTGAACGTGGCGGCGACACAGGGTTGCAGCCGTTGCAGCAACTGGTGCCGGAAGTACGTGGCGCCGTGGCACGGCTCAAGGTTGGTGCGGTTTCTGATCCTGTTCAAAGCAGCGCCGGCTTCCACGTGATCAAGCTCACCGAACAGCAACCGGCCCGCACCGCAACACTCGACGAATTGCGCGATCAACTGACCCAGGCCTTGCGGGCACAGCGTCAGGAGCAGATCGCCCAGGCGTACCTGGACGGCATGCTCAACACCGCGACGCTGAGCATCGACGGGGCCGAGCTCAACAAGGTGCTGGAGACCAAACCTTAAGCGCTGCACACCAAAACAAAGATCGACAGGGAGTCATCGATGTCATTCACCGAACCCGCAGCACGACAGAGCAGCGCCGATTTCCGCTGGGCCCGGGACAAGGAAGAACCCTGGTTGGCGCAAGCCGCGACCATCGATGGCGACGTCGCCCAATACTTTCTGGTCAGCGCCCGTTGCGGCTGCTTCATGCAGGCCGCCCGCAGCCTCAACGTGCGCTCGACCCTGCTGCGCAAACAACTGGCGCAGCTCGAACAGCAACTGCAATGCGCGCTGTTCAGCTTTCAGGGCAGTGCGCTCAGCCTGACCCGCGAAGGCCAGCAATTGCAGGCGCAACTGATCGCCCTGGCTCACGAGCGCAAACTGCCGGTGATCGAGCAACCGCTGATTAGGTTGGCCGTCGCCGAATCGATCCTGCACGACATCCTCGGCCGCGACCTCATCGCACTGCTGCGCCGCAACGCCAGCGTGCGGCTCGAGATCATCGCCCTCGACAGCGAACTGGCCCTGCGCGCCGTCAGTGCCGACATCGTGCTGTGGCTTGCACACGGCGACACCCCGCATCCCGGCCCGACCTTCGCCACCAGCGAACCGCAACGCCTGGCGCAACTGGAATATCAGCCACATATCGCCAAACGTTACTCCCGCGTGACTGCTCGACCGGAAAGCCCGGACGACCTCGCCGACTTCATGCTGGTGCAATGGCAGCATGATCGGCAGATCGACAGCTTCCGGCCGTGGAATGAGCTGGTCGAACAGCGGTTGGCCGGGGTGGTGCAGATGCAGTCCTATGAGCTGATGCTGGAGATGATTCGTTGCAGCGCGTGCATTGGCTTGCTGCCGATGTACATGAGCCGGTTTGATCGCGGATTGGTGGCGTTGCCGGGGTTGTTTGAGGAAGCGATGCGGTTGCAGGCGTGGTTGGCGGTGAACAGTGAATCGCAGGCGGTCGGGGAGGTGCAGACCTTGGTTGAGTTGATTCAGCGCACGTTCAATGAGCGACAGGAGTGGTTCGAGTAATTTTTCTTAGATCGTTCCCACGTCGAGGCGTCGAACCGTCCGCGTGGGAATGCCTCAAGGGACGCTCCGCGTTCCAGCTCCGAAAGGGACGCGGAGCGTCCCGGGCTGCATTCCCACGCAGAGCGTGGGAACAATCAGCCAATCAGGCTAAGGGGATGTATAGGCTTTAAACAGTCATGGCGAATCCGTGAAGAAGCGGTTTACAGTGACCGGCCACGCACTGATCCAGGAGGGATCTTTCATGCCTGAGCACAACCCCGCCATTCACCTCGAACGCTTCAGCGAGTCCCACGTCGAGGGCATTACCGCGCTCTATAACGACCCGGCCGTGACCCGGCAGGTGTTGCAGATGCCGTTTCAGACCACCGAGGTCTGGCGCAAACGCCTGGCGCCGGACAACGAGCGGGTGGTGCAACTGGTGGCGCTGCATCAGGGGGTGGTGATTGGCAATCTGGGGCTGGAGCAGTTCTCGCGGATTCGCCGCAGTCACGCCGGCAGTGTCGGCATGGCCGTCGCGGTGGCGTGGCAGGGCAAGGGTGTCGGTTCGAAGCTGTTGGCCGCGGCGCTGGACATCGCCGACAACTGGATGAACCTGCACCGGGTCGAACTGAGCGTGTACGCCGACAACGAGGCCGCCATCGGGCTCTACCGCAAGTTCGGCTTCGAAACCGAAGGCCTGTTCCGCGACTACGCGGTGCGTGACGGGCAATGGGTCAACACCCTGAGCATGGCGCGGCTGCGCAAACGCTGACCTTTTGTCCGTCAATGGCCGACGAGGCGACCGTGCAGGCAAATGACTTGCACGGTCGTCATCGGCATCTGCCATGCTCGGAGTCCGCAGCACCGCTCCTTGAAGGAACACAGCAATGGACGACGTACAGCAACTGGGCGAAATGCTTCGCCACTATGCCGATAGCGAAGCGCACAAGAAGCAATTGTTCGAGACGCAATCGGCGACCTGGGCTACACGGATTACCGAGTTGTTCGGGCAGATTCAGCAATGGCTGGAACCGGTGCAGGCGCCGGGGTTGCTAGAGGTGAGTCGCGAGGCTTATGTGGCGTTCGGGCCGAGCACCCCGGTTGAGACCTCGACCTTCAAGACTGAAAAACTGAGCATCGTGATTGCCGGCAAACCGGTGGAGTTTGTGCCGGACGTGATGGGCAGTGGCGGGCAGATTTCACTGGCGGTGATGGGGCTGACGGCGGCGCGTTACGGGAGTGTTTCGTTGGTGGGGTTGCCCAATGGTGATTGGCAGTGGCGTAAGACCAATGGGTTGAAGGATCCGGATACCTTTGCCTTCGATGCGAATTTTCTCGCGCAGCAATTGCAGAGCCTCATCCCTCGCGACCGCACCTAAGATCAAAAGCCAACCCTAGCTGATCGTTCCCACGCTCTGCGTGGGAATGCCTAAAAGGACGCTCTGCGTTCCAGCTTTGGAAGGGACGCGGAGCGTCCCGGGCTGCATTCCCACGCGGACGGTTCGACGCCTCGACGTGGGAACGATCAACGGAAGTAGCTCACATTTCGAGGTTGACCCACCCCGGCTTCGCCACCTCCGGCGCCACCGCTTTCACGGTCTTACCGGTGGCCATCTCAACCCGCCGCGCCACCTCCGGATCATCCGCAAACGGCGTCAGACTCGCCTCATCCAGGCTCTCCGTCGTCTCGTGCCGCAAGCAGTACTCCACCGCCAGCCACAGAAACACCACACCCAACACATTCAAGAAAACATCGAACATGACCGGCTCCCTTTATCAGGCGATCTGCGCTTCACGGTGGGCGAGTGCAACGTCGGCAACCCGCACCGTGCGCCACACGTTATAGGCCATCAACAGCATGCCGCTGAGGAAGAACACCCCGCCGGCAAACCGCACGACAAACCCCGGATGACTGGCCTGCAGCGCCTCGACGAACGAATAAGTCAGCGTGCCGTCCTCGTTGATCGCCCGCCACATCAGGCCCTGGGTAATCCCGTTGACCCACATCGAAGCGATGTACAACACCGTGCCAATGGTCGCCAGCCAGAAGTGCAGGTTGATCAGCGGCGTGCTGTGCATCCGCTCGCGGCCAAAGACCTTGGGCACCATGTGATAGGTCGCGCCGAAGGTGATCATTGCCACCCAGCCTAGGGCGCCGGCGTGTACGTGGCCGATGGTCCAGTCGGTGTAGTGGGAGAGGGCGTTCACGGTCTTGATCGCCATCATCGGGCCTTCGAAGGTCGACATGCCGTAGAACGCCAACGACAGAACGAGGAAACGCAGGATCGGGTCGGTGCGCAACTGATGCCAAGCGCCGGACAGGGTCATCATCCCGTTGATCATCCCGCCCCAGCTCGGTGCCAGCAGGATCAGCGACATCGCCATGCCCAGCGACTGCGCCCAGTCCGGCAGCGCGGTGTAGTGCAAGTGGTGCGGGCCGGCCCAGATGTACAGGGTGATCAGCGCCCAGAAGTGAACGATCGACAACCGGTACGAATACACCGGTCGATTCACTTGCTTGGGCACAAAGTAATACATCATCCCGAGGAACCCGGTGGTCAGGAAAAAGCCCACCGCGTTGTGCCCGTACCACCACTGCACCATGGCGTCGGTGGCGCCGGAGTACACCGGATAGGACTTGAACCAGTCCACCGGAATCGACAGGTGATTGACCACGTGCAGCATGGCGATCACCAGAATGAACGCGCCGAAGAACCAGTTGCCGACGTAGATGTGTTTGGTCTTGCGCTGCACCACGGTGGTGAAAAACACCACGGCGTACGCGACCCAGACCACTGCCATCCACACCGCACCGGAGAATTCGATCTCGGCGTATTCCTTGGTGGTGGTGTAGCCCATCGGCAGGGTGACCAGCATGATCACGATCACCGATTGCCAGCCCCAGAAGGTGAACGCTGCGAGCTTGTCCGAGTACAGCCGCACCTGGCAGGTACGCTGCACGGCGTAGTAACTGGCGGCGAATTGCGCGCTGCCGGCGAAACCGAAAATCACCAGGCTGGTGTGCAACGGTCGCAAGCGGCCGAAGGTGGTCCACGGCAAGTCCAGATTCATGTCCGGCCATACCAGTTGCGAGGCGATCCATACCCCCATCGCCATGCCCACGACACCCCAGAAAACAGTCGCGATGACGAATTGGCGGACGACCTTGTAGTTATAAGCCTGTCCGATTGTTGCTGTGCTCATGGTCAGTTCATCCACGGTTGCAAAGTCTTGCCAGGCCACCCGGTCTGGCACGAGCTGCACTGTAGAAACCCCTCCGGAAACAAAACAGGCTCAGGAATTGTTCATTTATGCGGATCAGATCAAAGCGCTGCCTGCGGCCATCTGCCGCGCCCTGATACGGTTTTTATGCGATCAGGTGAATCTGTTGTGCACTGCGCCGTTCGTCCATAGTCAGGGAAAATACTGTGGGAACGGGCGAACCCGAGATAGCGCCAGGCGCGAACTGGCGCTATCTCCGGTTCGCCCGTTCCCACAGGAATTCATGTAATCCCTGATGAGGTAGTAGGCCGATGTATCAGTACGATGATTACGACCGGGCGCTGGTGTTCGAGCGCGTTGCGCAGTTTCGCGATCAGGTCGAGCGCTTCATGGCCGGGGAGTTGAGCGAAGACGAGTTCCTGCCGCTGCGCCTGCAGAACGGCCTGTACATGCAAAAGCACGCTTACATGCTGCGGGTGGCGATTCCCTACGGCACTTTGAGCGCCGAGCAGATGCGCACACTGGCGAGCATTGCCAGTGACTACGACCGTGGTTACGGCCACTTCACCACCCGGCAGAACATGCAGTTCAACTGGATCGAACTGCACGAAGTGCCGGACATTCTCGAATGTCTTGCGCAGGTCAACATGCATGCGATCCAGACCTCGGGCAACTGCGTGCGCAACATCACCACCGAAGCCTTCGCCGGGGTCGCGGCGGACGAGTTGATCGACCCGCGTCCGCTGGCGGAAATCTTGCGGCAATGGTCGACGATCAACCCGGAATTCCTGTTCCTGCCGCGCAAGTTCAAAATCGCCATCTGCTCGGCGAAGCAGGATCGCGCGGCAATCATGATGCACGACATCGGCCTGTACCTTTACCCCGGCCGCGACGGGCAGATGCTGCTGCGGGTGATCGTCGGCGGCGGTCTGGGGCGCACGCCGATCCTTGGATTGCAGATCCGCGATGGCCTGCCGTGGCAGCATTTGCTGTCCTACGTCGAGGCGGTGCTGCGGGTCTACAACCGCCACGGTCGCCGGGACAACAAGTACAAGGCGCGGATCAAGATTCTGGTCAAGGCGCTGGGCATCGAGGCGTTCGCCAAAGAGGTCGAAGAGGAATGGCAACACCTCAAGGACGGCCCGGCGCAACTGACCGAAGATGAATTCCAGCGGGTCGCCAGTGCCTTTGTGCCGCCGAGCTACCGCACGCTGGCGGGCACCGATCTGGATTTCGGCACGCACCTGGCCGACAACCCGGCGTTCGCCCGTTGGGTCGCGCGCAACGTGCAACCGCACAAGGTGCCGGGCTACACCAGCGTGGTGCTGTCGACCAAGCCGGGTCTGGCCTCGCCGCCGGGGGACGTTACCAATGCGCAGATGCAGGCCGTGGCTGACTGGTCCGAGCGCTTCGGTTTCGGTGAAATCCGCATCGCCCACGAGCAGAACATCGTCCTGCCGGACGTGCCCAAGTCCGAGCTGTTCGCGCTGTGGCAACTGGCGAAAGAGCAGGGCCTGGGCGCCGCCAACGTCGGCCTGTTGACCGACATCATCGCCTGCCCCGGCGGTGATTTCTGTGCGCTGGCCAACGCCAAGTCGATCCCGATTGCCCAGGCGATTCAGGCGCGTTTCGACAACCTCGATTACCTGCATGATCTGGGCGACATCAGCCTGAACATCTCCGGCTGCATGAACGCCTGCGGCCATCACCACATCGGCAACATCGGGATTCTCGGCGTCGATAAGAACGGCAGCGAGTGGTACCAGATCACCCTCGGTGGCGCGCAAGGCAAGAACAGCGCACTGGGCAAGGTCATCGGCCCATCGTTCAGCGCCGCCGAAGTGCCGCAGGTGATTGAGCGGATCATCGGCACTTTCGTGCGTTATCGCGAAGCTGAAGAACTGTTCGTCGACACCGTGGCGCGCATTGGGCTGGAGCCGTTCAAGGAACGGGTTTATCCGAAAGCGCTGGAGGTGCCGGCATGAACAATCTGCTGAGAATGGAGGAGAGCGGGGCGCGGATCGTGCTGGATGATCCGTGGACGCTGATTCGCTCACCTGAAACAGAGCCCAGCGCCGGGATGTTGATTCTGCCGCTGGCCCACTGGCTCGAATCACCCTCGACCCATGCGGTCTGGCTGGGACCGGACGACGGCGTCGAAAGCCTGCTGCCATGGCTGGCCTCGCTGCCCCTGATCGCTCTCGACTTCCCGAGCTTTCGCGACGGCCGCGCCTACAGCCAGGCCTATCTGCTGCGCAGCCGTTTCGGCTGGAAAGGCGAGTTGCGCGCCATCGGCGATGTATTGCGCGACCAGCTCAGCCACATGCGCCAGTGCGGTTTCGACAGCTTCGCGGTGCGCGAAGACAAATCCGCCGAGGATGCGCTCAAGGGCCTGGCCGGGATGAGCGTGTTGTACGGGCGCTCGGTGATCGAGCCACGACCGTTGTTCCGGCGCAGGTGATGCAGGGGAAACCCTTAGAACCCTGATGAATCGGGGATTTTTCCTTGGGTCGATGGTGGCCTTTTGGTAGAGTCCCCGTCGCCAGCGGGTTTTCGGCTGGACGACGGAACGAAGAAGGGAGTCTGATCAGTGAGTCCGGGCAAAAAAATACTGGGCATCACCGCGTTGCTGCTGATGGTGACGCTGTGGGCCGGTTACATCTATGTGTTCAACGAAAACCGTGGCGGCCAGCTCGGCGGCGTCGGCGAAAGCACCGCCTGGTGCGGCACGCCGCCGAACACCGAAGCGGCGCTGCTGGGCAAGGATCAACTGACCCTGCGCATCACCAACAACCTGCGCGGCGAGTTCATGCTCAGCGGCGCAGTGGTGGTCTCCGAACGCACCTTCAACCGCTATGACCTGGGCCGCAACGAGCTGCGTCTGCGCCTGGAACCGTTGCAGTGGTCGTTTGGCGTCACGCCGATCTTCCTTGAACAGGTGAAGGTCCTGCCCCTGAGCCGCAACCTCGCCTCGACCGACAAGAGCGCTTTCGCCGAACTCGAATCGCGCCCGATCAGCGTTCAGGGCCGGGTCACCGAATTTCCTTTCGACACCTATCGCTACGGCTACAAGCCAGTCCTGTATTACCTCAAGGGCAGCGAGCGCATCGACCTGCGTTTCAAGAACATCACCACGCTGATGGAGATGTCCAACACCTTCACGCCGATTCAGAAATACAACCGCGCCGACTACATCAACGAGAAAAACTCGATGATCCGCGACGAGGATTACAAAGCCTACGGCCCCCACGAATGCGCGTTCAGCGTCGAGCGCAAAGGTTCGTTCAAGGTCGTGGTGCTGTTGATGCTGCTGGTGCTGTGCCTGCCGTTGCTGCTGGTGTTCTACCGCGATGAGCCGGGGATCGACTTCCTTGCCACGCTGGTGGGAATCGGCGTGGTGCGCACGGTGCTGGTGGGGCCGGTGCAGGATTTCCAGCTGTACAACATTGATTTTCTGTTCGGTGCGGCGATTTTGCTGGTGGGCACGGTGTCGCTGATCAAGGCGATGCGGGCGAACAGTCGGCGGGAGATGGCGTTGAGGAGTGGGGAGACTTCGAGCTGGTAGAAGGAAGCCTTGAGCACCTGTGATGGTCCGGACCTTTCAAAGGTCCGGACCCGACGTTGTGCAATGTTGGGATTTCTGATCGCAAACGGCGCGAATTTAGCTATACCTGTAACTCCCCCAATGCAATAAATCCGGCCTTCCGACAGGAGTTACAGCATGAAGCTAGCCGTAATGATGAGCACCCTGTGCATTGCCACGCTGGGCGTGGTGGGCTGCTCCAGCAAAACCGTCGCACCCGACGAGTACTCAGGCTTCCTCAAGGACTACAGCCAGTTGAGGGAGGCCAAATCCCCGTCGGGGGCTGAAGTGATGCGCTGGATTGACCCGAAAATCGACATCGGCAAATTCACCAGCGTCTACGTCGAACCGACCCAGCTCTACCCAAAACCGCAACCCACCGTGAAGATTCCGCAGCAGACCCTCAACGGCATCACCAGTTACTACGATCAGGCGCTCAAGCGTGAGCTGGGAAAATCCCTGCCGCTGGCCTCGGGCCCCGGGCCGGGCGTGATTGTGGTGCGCGCGGCCATCACCGCCGTCAGCAGCAAGACCGAAGGCCTGCACGCCTATGAAGTGATTCCGATTGCCCTGGTCGCCGCAGCGGTCAGCACCGCCAGCGGCATTCGCGATCAGGAAACCACGCTGGCGACCGAAGCGGTGTTCCTCGATGGCGGCACCAACAAGGTGGCGGCGCAGGTGGTGCGCAAGGGCACCGGCAAACCGCTGGAAAACGATTCGCAGGTGATGAAGGCCGATGACGTGAAAAGCGTTATCGATGGCTGGGCGGCGGATCTGCATCAGTCCTACCTCAAGCTCAAGGCCAAGTAAGACCGGCACGCCGGGTCGCCCCTGAGGGCGATCCGGTGTGTGCACTGCGTCAGAAGCTGGCGCGCGCCAGTCGGTTGTAATGGCTGAGCAAACCGTCGTAACGGCGGGTCACGGTGTAGTAGTCCTCGCTCAAACGCTGGGGCTGTGCGTGGTTCTGCCAGTCGGTGTGCAGCGTGTTCAACGCTTCGAGATAGTCTTGCCCCGGCTCGCCGATGCGCAACCACAGATCCCGTGCACCATCGGTCTTGTTCTGGAATCCACCCGTGCGCGGTGCGAGCCAGGGTTCGCGACGGTTCCACGCCTGTTGCAGTTTGGCGGTAGTGTCGGCCAGCAATTTCGGCGTCAGGGTGCGGTTTTTCATCGCTTCGTCGAGCACATCGACGGTCTCCCGCGCCTGAATCATGTAAGCCAGCAAGTCCCAGTGAATGTCCCTGCCCAGACGCGCTTCGATCAGCTTGAGCTGTTCGGGACGTTGCGCAGCGTCGAGCGGCAGCAGGCTTTGCCGCAGAGCCGTCGAGGCGCCGATGTACTCCTGTGAAACGCGCTCGATCGCCGCCAGTTCTCCAGGGGAGGGCTGTTGCGACCCCGAAGTGAAGCTCGCTTCTCGGTAAAACCGCGTGGGTGCAATGGTGGTCGTGACGTGATTCAGCGCCCGGACGTACTCGTTCGCCTGTCGCGCCAGTTCAGGCTGCCACGCCAGAAGATCGAGTTTTTCCGTGAGGCCCTGACCGCAGACATCGCGCTGAATGTCGCGCACATTGAACGCGTCACTGTCGTCGAAATCCTTGAGGCTCTTCAACCAGCGCTGGTCGCGGGGCAAGGGCGGTTGAGGGTTCTTGTAGCGGTCATAGGCCACTCGCCATTGCACATCGATCCGGTTGACGCAGGCGATCACCGGGCTCAGGGCATTGGCCTGGGCGGTGATCGGTGCATCGCGCCCGTCCAGCCAGAGATCGAGTTGCAGGAAAGGGCGGGTCGCACTGGTCAGCGCCATCACCACCAGCGCGAAGAAAATACCGACGCAAAACATCACTCTGGTGCTCATGGGCGCGCCTCCTTGCCGTACCACTGTTCAACGGTGGCCGGTGCGCTGCATTCGGCGGTGGTGGCCGGCAAGCGGCTGCACAGGCGTTCGGTCCAGGGTTGCAGACCCTGATTGCGATTGACCGTGCCTTGGCTGGCGACCACTTTGAATACGCCGAGCACGAGGGCCAGCACCAGAATTCCGAGGATCGTCACGCCGACTTTCACGGCAGGTCGGCTTTCTTCCCAGGACACCCGGGGCCTGGACTGCCAGCGCCGCACCAGTCCGAAGGTCGTCAGGGTCGCGGCGTACACCCCGCCGGCAATCGGGCCGAAAAACCAGCCGAGCCCGGCCACCATCAACGCGCCGGGCACCAGGTCACGCAGCACGCCGAACGGCGGCGAGTCTTTGAAAACTCCGGGGCAAAGAGCAGCGCTGAGCCGGTCATCCAGCCGCCATACGCGATGAGCGACGTTGTGCACCAGCCAATTGAGCCCGGCCACGATCACGCCGAACACCACGGTCGAAATCATGACGATATTGATCAGCCCGCTGAGGCGCACGCCCAACGGAATGTAATGGGTGAACGCACCGATCAGGCAGGCCAGCACCACGCCCACATACGTCGGCCAGTCATTGAAGCTCAGTTCCCAGTCACGCCAGAAAAACGCCGTGCCGCCGGGCATCTGCGCGCAGACCTTGGGGTGATTGGCGTACAGCTCGGAACTCAACTTGCGGCACTGCGCCCAGTCTTCTTCGCGCAGGCGTCGGGCCAGTGCGCGGCGGGCGCTGAACGAGCCGGTGCCCAGCAGCAGGCGAGCGGCGCGGTGTTCGGGGGTGGCCGGCGGTTCCAGGGCGAGCTGTTGCTGGCGGGCCACAAAGAACGGCGCATTCTGGCGAGCCAGCAGGCGTTGCCATTCGCCGTCAGGGCAGGGATTTCCGGTGCAGCCGTGCCAGCCCTGACCGGTGCGCACCCGTTCGAAAATCTCGGGAGACCAGACCGGCGCATCCAGCAGCAAATGGCTCAGGGCACGGTTGAACCATTGCCGATGTTGTTCAATCGCCAGCCAGTTGAAATCCGCGCAGCGGGCGTAGGCCTGGAGAAATCCGTCGACGTCTTCCCGTTCGAGCGCATCACGCATTGGTTGCGCAATGCGCGCGCGTTGTTGATCCAGTAACAGGTCGATCGATATCTCGTCCAGCTCGAGGCGTTGCCAGGCGCTGAACCAGAAGAAGGTCGGGATGGCCCAGTCCACCAGCGTCTGCGAAGTCTCAGGGTGTTCAATGCAATGATGCAGCACCGTGTCTTCGAAGAAATGCGCACAACCCTGTTCGAGGGTGACGGCATGACGATGATTCAGCTCTTCAACGCTGAGCCCGTCCAGCGAACGGGTCGCCAGTTGCAGGGCATCGACCTCGACCACGGTGAGGCCGGTCAGGTCCCAGGATTCTTCAATACCCTGTTCCTGTTCTTCGTCCTGATTCTGCTCGTGATACTGCTGCCATTCCTTGTACGCCAGCGCCTGCTCATAGGCATCGCGCAGTCGTTGGAAGCCCTCGGGGTCGTCGTCGGGACGGGTCTGTTTGAGCAGGACGGCATATTGGCGTTTGATCGTGCGCACATCGGCGTCGGCCGACAGGCCAAGGACGGTCCAGCAACTCATTGCGATGACAACTCCATAAAAACCGCGACGCGATCCAGTGGTGGCATTCTGATGCTGCGCACCCTACCTGTTTCGCGTCGAAAAGTCCTCGTGTCTCGCTCAGTCGTCATCGGCCATGCAGAAAATGCTCACGCTCCCGATTCGGGGCCTCAGTGTTTTTTGGCTTGTTCGCGGATGCGTTCTTCCTGCTCACGCAGTTCCGGGGTGAACTCGGCGCCGAAATCTTCCGGGCTGAACACCTGGCGAATCTCGATTTCCGACTCAGTGCCCGGCATGGGATTCGGGCAGCGCTTGACCCACTCGATGGCTTCCTCTTTCGACTTCACGTCCCAGATCCAGTAGCCGGCGATCAACTCTTTGGTTTCGGCGAAGGGGCCGTCGATCACGCTGCGATTTTCACCGCTGAAACGCACACGGGCGCCTTTGCTGCTGGGGTGCAGGCCGTCGGCGGACACCAGGATGCCGGCCTTGGCCAGTTGTTCGTTGTAGTTGCCCATGTCGGTCAGCAATTGCTCGCTGGGCATCACGCCGGCTTCGGAGTCGTGGCTGGCTTTGACAATGATCATGAAGCGCATGGTGTTTCTCCGCAGGTGAGTGAGGGATTCATGGCTTAGTCGAACGGCTGAGGTCTGGATCGACAGGTTGTTAAAGAAAAGACGCAGACTTGCGTTTTAACAAGCATCACCCTCTTTGAGGGCGGGGATGTGGGGCTACTGGAGAATGTGTATCCAGTTTTGCGTGCCAGCACATGACAATTTCGGTTCAGGCATAGGTCGTCGGACAATTTCGTGGTTAACTTCCGCCTCTTGCATGCTTTCCCAACAACGTTAAGAAGGACTCCGTTCATGGCTCAAGTCACTCTCAAAGGCAACCCGGTTCAAGTCAACGGCCAACTGCCACAAGCCGGTTCCAAGGCGCCAGCCTTTTCCCTGGTAGCCGGCAATCTGTCCGACGTCACCCTGAAAGACTTCGCCGGCAAGCGCAAAGTGCTGAACATCTTCCCAAGCGTCGACACCCCGACCTGCGCCACCTCCGTGCGCAAGTTCAACGCTCAGGCCAACGACATCAGCAACACCGTGGTGCTGTGCATCTCGGCTGACCTGCCGTTCGCCCAGGCGCGTTTCTGCGGCGCCGAAGGCCTGGAAAACGTACAAAACCTGTCGACCCTGCGCGGCACCGAGTTCCTCGAGAACTACGGCGTGGCCATCGCTGACGGCCCGCTGAAAGGCCTGACCGCCCGTGCGGTGGTTGTACTGGACGAAAACGACAACGTCCTGCACAGCGAACTGGTCAAGGAAATTGCCGAAGAGCCTAACTACGAAGCGGCACTGTCCGTTCTGAAATAAGCGCTTTTACAATTGTTAACGGCCTGGCTCTGTCCAGGCCGTTTTCATTTGTGTATCAGTGTTTTGCCTCACACCTTGAAACGTAAGTGGAAGGTAAATTGCCGGTAAAGCTGCTTTGCTAAATCCCGGCCAGTGCTTATCGTTCAGCCTCCCGTAAAAGAAGCCCACGCGCCCAATGGTTAATCACTCCATGCAATCGTCTTCCCGAAACTCCCGTCGCTGGCTGCTGAGCCTGCTTGTCCTGCTGGTCATTGCCGGTCTGTGCTGGAAATTCTGGCCCGCCGGTTCGGCCCACAAGGAGGGCGGCGAGAAGGCGCAGGCCGGCCATACCGGCCGTTCGGGGATGATGCGTCCGGGCTTCGGCGGGGCGGCGGGGCCGATTCCGGTGCGCGTGGCGCCGGCAGTTACTGGGGACTTCCCGCTGTACTACAAAGCCCTGGGCACGGTGACGGCGCTCAACACCATCAATGTGCGCAGTCGGGTCGGTGGCGAACTGGTGAAGATCTGGTTCGATGAAGGGCAAATGGTCAAGGCCGGCGACCTGCTGGCGGAGATCGACCCGCGTCCGTACCAGAACGCCTTGCTCCAGGCTGAAGGCACCTTGCTGCAGAATCAGGCGCAGCTGAAGAACGCCCAGGTCGATGTCGAGCGCTATCGCGGCCTGTACAAGGAAGACAGCATCGCCAAGCAGACCCTGGACACCGCCGAAGCGCTGGTCGGCCAATACCTCGGCACCGTGAAAACCAATCAGGCGGCGGTCAACGACGCCAAGCTCAATCTCGAATTCACCAAGATCCGCGCACCGATTGCCGGTCGCGTCGGCCTGCGTCAGCTCGACGTTGGCAACCTCGTAGCGGCCAACGACACCACGTTCCTCGCAGTCATCACCCAGACCCAGCCGATCAGCGTCGCCTTCACCTTGCCGGAAAACAGCCTGGAAACCGTACTCGCCCGCTACCGCAGCGGCGCCAAACTGCCGGCCGAGGCTTGGGATCGTGGCGACACCAAACTGCAAGCCACCGGTGTACTGCAAAGCCTCGACAACCAGATCGACGTGACCACCGGCACCCTGAAATTCAAGGCGCGCTACGAGAACCGCGATCAGTCGCTGTTCCCCAACCAGTTCGTCAACGTTCATTTGCTGGCTGACACCCTGAAAGGTGTGGTGCTGGCTCCGTCGGCCGCCATTCAGTTCGGCACCAACGGCACCTTTGTCTACGCGCTGGACGGCGACAAGAAAGTTACCATCCGCCAATTGAAGATCGGCGCCAGCGATGGTGAAAACACCGTGATCACCGAAGGCCTGGCCGCCGGCGATCGGGTGGTGCTGGAAGGCACTGACCGTCTGAAGGAAGGCAGCGAAGTGGAAGTGGTCAACGACAGCAAGGATGTGCCGACCACCCCGACCGAACACCTACAAGGCAAGTCCGCCGCCACCGCGCCTGACGCCGCCGTCACTGACAAGGCCAAGAAGGGCGCATGAACATTTCGCGTCTGTTCATCCTCCGTCCGGTCGCCACCACGCTGAGCATGCTGGCCATCGTTCTGGCCGGTCTGATCGCCTATCGCCTGCTGCCGGTCTCGGCCTTGCCGCAGGTGGATTACCCGACCATCCGGGTCATGACCCTTTATCCGGGCGCCAGTCCGGACGTGATGACCAGCGCCGTCACCGCGCCGCTGGAACGTCAGTTCGGGCAGATGCCGGGCCTCACGCAAATGGCCTCGACCAGTTCCGGCGGCGCGTCGGTGCTGACCCTGCGTTTCAGCCTCGACATCAACATGGACGTCGCCGAACAGCAAGTGCAGGCCGCGATCAACGCCGCGACCAACCTGTTGCCGACCGACTTGCCGGCGCCGCCGGTGTACAACAAGGTCAACCCGGCGGACACCCCGGTGCTGACCCTGGCCATCACCTCGAAAACCATGCTGTTGCCCAAACTCAATGATCTGGTCGATACGCGCATGGCGCAGAAGATCGCCCAGATCAGCGGCGTTGGCATGGTCAGCATTGCCGGCGGCCAGCGTCAGGCGGTGCGGATCAAGGTCAACCCCGAGGCGCTCGCGGCCAACGGCCTGAACCTGTCGGACGTGCGCACACTGATCAGTGCGTCCAACGTCAACCAGCCCAAGGGTAACTTCGACGGCCCGACTCGGGTGTCGATGCTCGACGCCAACGACCAGCTGACCTCGCCCAAGGATTACGCCAACCTGATCCTGGCCTACGCCAACGGCGCGCCGCTGCGGCTCAAGGATGTCGCACAGATCGTCGACGGCGCCGAGAACGAGCGTCTGGCGGCGTGGGCCAATCAGAATCAGGCTGTTCTGCTGAACATCCAGCGTCAGCCGGGCGCCAACGTGATCGAAGTGGTCGACCGGATCAAGGCGCTGCTGCCGAGCATCACTGACAACCTGCCGGCCGGTCTCGATGTGGTCGTGCTGACCGACCGCACCCAGACCATCCGTGCCTCGGTCACCGACGTGCAGCATGAATTGCTGATCGCCATCGCGCTGGTGGTGATGGTGACGTTCCTGTTCCTGCGGCGCGCCAGTGCGACGATCATTCCGTCGGTGGCCGTGCCGCTGTCGCTGATCGGCACGTTCGGCGTGATGTACCTCGCCGGATTCTCGGTCAACAACCTGACGCTGATGGCACTGACCATCGCCACCGGTTTCGTGGTCGACGATGCGATCGTGATGCTGGAAAACATCGCGCGCTTCATCGAGGAGGGCGACAGCCCGATGCAGGCTGCGCTCAAGGGTGCGAAGCAGATTGGCTTCACCCTGATTTCCCTGACCCTGTCTCTGATCGCGGTACTGATTCCGCTGCTGTTCATGGCCGACGTCGTGGGGCGGTTGTTCCGCGAATTCGCCATCACTCTGGCAGTGGCGATCCTGATTTCTCTGGTGGTCTCGCTGACCCTGACGCCGATGATGTGTGCGCGGCTGCTCAAGCGTGAGCCGGAAGCACATGAACAGGGCCGTTTCTACCGTGCCAGCGGTGCGTTCATCGACTGGATGATCGCCGCTTACGGCCGCAAGTTGCAGTGGGTGCTCAAGCACCAGCCGCTGACCCTGCTAGTGGCCATCGGCACCTTGGCCCTGACCGTGTTCCTTTATATGGTGGTGCCCAAGGGCTTCTTCCCGGTGCAGGACACCGGGGTGATCCAGGGCATTTCCGAAGCGCCGCAGTCGATTTCCTTCGCGGCGATGGGCGAGCGTCAGCAGGCGCTGGCCAAGGTGATTCTGGAAGATCCGGCGGTCGAAAGCCTGTCGTCCTACATCGGTGTCGACGGTGACAACGCCACGCTCAATAGCGGCCGGCTGCTGATCAACCTCAAACCCCATGGCCAGCGTGATCTGACGGCGACCGAAGTGATTGCCCGCCTGCAACCGCAACTGGACAAGCTTGTTGGCATCCGTCTGTTCATGCAGCCGGTGCAAGATTTGACCATCGAAGACCGCGTCAGCCGTACGCAGTACCAGTTCAGCATGTCCTCGCCGGATTCCGAATTGCTCAGCCTGTGGAGCGGCCGTCTGGTCGAGGCCCTGGCTCAGCGTCCGGAGCTGACCGACGTCGCCAGCGACTTGCAGGACAAGGGATTGCAGGTGTTCCTGGTGATCGACCGCGACGCCGCTTCACGGCTGGGCGTGTCGGTCTCGAACATCACCGATGCGCTGTACGACGCGTTCGGCCAGCGGCAGATCTCGACCATCTACACCCAGGCCAGCCAGTACCGCGTGGTGCTGCAGGCTCAGGCCGGGGAGAAGATCGGTCCGCAGGCGCTGGATCAGATTCACGTCAAGACCACCGATGGCGGGCAGGTGCGGTTGTCGAGTCTGGCCCACGTCGAGGAACGTCAGGCGCAACTGGCGATCACCCACATCGGCCAGTTCCCGGCGGTGATGATGTCGTTCAACCTCGCACCCGGCGTGGCGCTGGGGCATGCGGTGGACATCATCGAGCAGGTGCAGAAGGACATCGGCATGCCGATCGGCGTGCAGACCCAGTTCCAGGGCGCGGCCGAAGCGTTTCAGGCGTCGCTCTCGAGCACCTTGCTGCTGATTCTGGCGGCGGTGGTGACCATGTACATCGTGCTCGGCGTGCTTTACGAGAGCTACATTCACCCGATCACCATCCTGTCGACCTTGCCGTCGGCGGCGGTGGGGGCCTTGCTGGCGTTGCTGCTCAGTGGCAATGACCTGGGCATGATCGCGATCATCGGCATCATTCTGCTGATCGGTATTGTTAAGAAAAACGCGATCATGATGATCGACTTCGCCCTCGACGCCGAACGCACTCAGGGCATGGCGCCGGAGCAGGCGATCTATCAGGCGGCGCTGTTGCGTTTCCGGCCGATTCTGATGACCACGCTCGCTGCGCTGTTCGGTGCGGTACCGCTGATGCTGGCTACCGGTTCCGGCGCTGAATTGCGTCAACCGTTGGGTCTGGTGATGGTCGGCGGGTTGCTGGTGAGTCAGGTGCTGACGCTGTTCACCACGCCGGTGATCTACCTGTACTTCGATCGTCTCGGCCGGCGCTGGGGCCGCGCTCCTTCGGCCGTGGAGCCGGTGGAACAGCCATGAACCTGTCCGGTCCTTTCATCAAGCGCCCGGTGGCGACCATGCTCCTGAGCCTGGCGATCATGCTGCTGGGCGGTGTGAGCTTCGGTCTGCTGCCGGTGTCGCCGCTGCCGCAAATGGACTTCCCGGTGATCGTGGTGCAGGCGAGCCTGCCCGGCGCCAGTCCGGAAGTCATGGCGTCCACCGTGGCCACGCCGCTGGAGCGCTCGTTCGGCGCCATCGCCGGCGTCAACACCATGAGCAGCCGTTCCAGCCAGGGCTCGACCCGGGTGATTCTGCAATTCGACCTCGACCGCGACATCAACGGCGCGGCGCGGGAAGTGCAGGCGGCGATCAACGCTTCGCGCAACCTGCTGCCGAGCGGGATGCGCAGCATGCCGACCTACAAGAAGGTCAACCCGTCGCAGGCACCGATCATGGTGCTGTCGCTGACTTCGGATGTGCTGGAAAAAGGCCAGCTCTATGACCTGGCGTCGACCATTCTGTCCCAGAGCCTGTCCCAGGTGCAGGGCGTCGGCGAAGTGCAGATCGGCGGCAGCTCGTTGCCGGCGGTGCGCATCGAACTCGAACCCCAGGCGCTGAACCAGTACGGCGTGGCCCTCGACGATGTGCGCAAGACCATCGCCGAAGCCAACGTGCGCCGGCCCAAGGGTTCGGTCGAGGACGACCAGCGTCTGTGGCAGATCCAGGCCAACGACCAGTTGGAGAAAGCCAAGGACTACGAATCGCTGATCATCCACTACAACGGCGGCGCAGCCTTGCGCCTGAAAGACGTGGCCAAGGTCAGCGACGGCGTGGAGGACCGCTACAACAGCGGTTTCTTCAACGACGACGCGGCGGTGCTGCTGGTGATCAACCGCCAGGCCGGCGCCAACATCATCGAGACGGTCAACGAGATCAAGGCGCAGTTGCCGGCGTTGCAGGCGGTGCTGCCGGCCAGTGTCAAACTAAACCTGGCCATGGATCGTTCGCCGGTGATCAAGGCCACCCTGCACGAAGCGGAAATGACCCTGCTGATCGCCGTGGCGCTGGTGATTCTGGTGGTGTTCCTGTTCCTCGGTAACTTCCGCGCGTCCCTGATTCCGACGCTGGCGGTGCCGGTCTCGCTGGTCGGCACCTTTGCGGTGATGTACCTCTACGGATTCTCGCTGAACAACCTGTCGCTGATGGCGCTGATTCTCGCCACCGGGCTGGTGGTGGACGACGCCATCGTGGTGCTGGAAAACATTTCCCGGCACATAGACGAAGGTGTCAAACCGATGAAGGCCGCGTACCTCGGGGCCAAGGAAGTCGGTTTCACCTTGCTGTCGATGAACGTCTCGCTGGTGGCGGTGTTCCTGTCGATCCTGTTCATGGGCGGGATCATCGAAAGCCTGTTCCGCGAGTTCTCCATCACCCTGGCCGCTGCCATCGTGGTGTCGCTGGTGGTTTCCCTGACGCTGACCCCGATGCTCTGCGCCCGCTGGCTCAAACCTCATACACCGGGCGAGGAAAACCGCCTGCAACGCTGGAGCCGCCGCACCAACGACTGGATGGTCGGCAAGTACGCCACCAGCCTCGACTGGGTGTTGCGCCACCGTCGCCTGACGTTGCTGAGCCTGATCATCACCGTCGGGGTAAACGTCGCTCTCTATGTGGTGGTGCCGAAAACCTTCATGCCGCAGCAGGACACCGGCCAGTTGATCGGTTTTGTGCGCGGTGACGACGGTCTGTCGTTCAGCGTGATGCAGCCGAAAATGGAAGTCTTCCGCCGCGCCGTGCTCAAGGACGAAGCGGTGGAGAGTGTGGCCGGGTTCATCGGTGGCACCAACGGCACCAACAACGCTTTCATGCTGGTACGCCTGAAACCGATCAAGGAGCGCAACCTGTCGGCGCAGAAAGTCATCGAGCGCCTGCGCAAGGAAATGCCCAAGGTGGCCGGTGCGCAGTTGATGCTGATGGCCGACCAGGATCTGCAATTCGGTGGTGGTCGCGAGCAGACCACTTCGCAATACAGCTACATCCTGCAAAGTGGCGATCTGGGCGCCTTGCGCGAGTGGTACCCGAAAGTGGTCACCGCGCTGCGGGCCTTGCCCGAGCTGACCGCGATCGACGCCCGCGAAGGGGCGGGTGCGCAACAGGTGACACTGATCGTCGACCGCGATCAGGCCAAGCGCCTGGGCGTGGATATGGAAATGGTCACGGCGGTGCTCAACAACGCCTACAGCCAGCGGCAGATCTCCACGATCTACGACAGCCTCAACCAGTATCAGGTGGTGATGGAGGTCAATCCGAAATACGCCCAGGATCCGGTGACGCTCAAGCAGGTTCAGGTGATTACCGCGGACGGTGCGCGGATTCCGCTGTCGACCTTCGCTCATTATGAAAACAGCCTGGAAGACGACCGGGTCAGCCACGAAGGCCAGTTCGCCTCCGAGAGCATTTCCTTCGACATGGCCGAAGGTGTGACGGTGGAGCAGGGCAGCGCCGCCATCGAGCGGGCGATTGCCAGGCTCGGCCTGCCGGAAGACGTGATCGTGAAAATGGCCGGCACCGCCGATGCGTTCGCCGCCACCCAGAAGAGCCAGCCGTTCATGATTCTTGGTGCGCTGCTGGCGGTGTATCTGGTGCTGGGCGTGCTGTATGAAAGCTACATTCACCCGCTGACGATCCTGTCGACGCTGCCGTCGGCCGGGGTCGGCGCGTTGCTGTCGATCTACGTGCTGGGCGGCGAGTTCAGCCTGATCTCGCTGCTCGGGCTGTTCCTGCTGATTGGCGTGGTGAAGAAGAACGCGATCCTGATGATCGACCTGGCGCTGCAACTTGAACGTCATCAAGGCATGGCGCCGCTGGAATCGATCCGCAGCGCCTGTCTGCAACGCTTGCGGCCGATCCTGATGACCACGCTGGCGGCGATCCTTGGCGCCTTGCCGTTACTGCTGAGCCGGGCCGAAGGCGCGGAAATGCGCCAGCCGCTGGGCCTGACCATCATCGGCGGGCTGGTTTTCAGCCAGGTGCTGACCCTTTACACCACGCCTGTGGTTTACCTCTATCTCGACAAGCTGCGCCATCGTTTCAACAAATGGCGTGGCGTGCGCACCGATGCCGCTCTGGAAACTCCGCTATGACTGACCGTTCGCTTATCAATCTGGCTACCGTTCGCGGCTCGCGTCTGCTGAGCCTGTCGCTGTGCGTGGCGATGCTCAGTGCCTGCGCCGTCGGCCCGGACTACCAGCGCCCGCAGACCGCCGAAATCGCCCAGTACAAGGAAGCCGAAGGCTGGCGTCAGGCCAACCCGAGCGATTCCCTGGCACGCGGCGCCTGGTGGGAGCTGTATGGCGACCGCCAGCTCAACGAGCTGATCGAGAAACTCAACAGTTCCAACCAGACCGTCGCCCAGTCCGAAGCCCAGTACCGTCAGGCCCAGGCCTTGGTGCGCAGCGCGCGCGGGGCGTTTTATCCGAGCGTTGATCTGAGCGCTGGCAAGACCCGCTCCAGTCAGGGCACCGGTAGCAGCAGTTCAAGCCTGAGCAGTTCCTCCAGCGGTATTCGTGACACTTACAACGCGCAGTTGGGCGTGAGTTGGGAGGCGGATGTCTGGGGCAAGTTGCGCCGTGGCCTGGAAGCCAATGAAGCGAGCGCCCAGGCGAGCTACGCCGATCTGGCGGCGATGCGTCTGAGCCAGCAGTCCGAGCTGGTGCAGAACTACCTGCAATTGCGGGTGATCGATCAGCAGAAACGTTTGCTCGAATCGACAGTGGCGGCTTACGAGCGCTCGCTGAAAATGACCATGAATCAGTACAACGCCGGGGTTTCCGGGCGGGATGCGGTAGCGCAGGCGCAGACCCAGCTGAAAACCACCCAGGGCGATCTGGTGGACCTGATCTGGCAACGGGCGCAGTTCGAAAACGCCATCGCGGTGCTGACTGGTCAGCCGCCTGCCGAATTCAACATTGCCGAAACCCAGGACATTCCCAAGCTGCCGCAGATCCCGCTGAGCCTGCCATCACAGTTGCTGGAACGCCGCCCGGACATCGCCTCGGCGGAGCGTTCGGTGATTGCCGCCAACGCCAACATCGGCGTGGCCAAGGCTGCGTACTACCCGGATTTCAGCCTGAGCATGAGCGGCGGCTACAGCAGCAGTACCTCGCAGAACCTGATCAGCCTGCCGAACCGCTTCTGGTCGGTGGGGCCGAAAATGACCCTGCCGCTGTTCGACGGCGGCATCCGCTCGGCCGAAGTCGACCGCACCGAAGCGGTGTACGACCAGACCGTGGCCAAATACCGCCAGACCGTGCTCGATGGCTTCCGCGAAGTGGAAAACTATCTGGTGCAGTTGAAGGTGTACGAAGACGAAGCGGCGGTGCGCCAGGAAGCGCTCGATGCGGCACGGGATTCGTTGCGTCTGACCGAGAACCAGTACAAGGCCGGGGTGATTGCTTATCTGGATGTGGTGGTGGTGCAGGCGACGGCGCTGAGTAATGAGCGCACCGTGCTCAACATCCTGCAGAGTCGACTGATTGCCAGCGTGCAATTGATTACGGCGCTTGGTGGTGGTTGGGATGGGCAGTTGGAAACCACTGATAACCGCTAGCCTCATTGAACGTTCCCACGCCGGTCGTTCTCACGTTGATCGTTCCCACGCTCCGCGTGGGAATGCAGCCCGGGACGCTCCGCGTCCCTTCCACGGCAGGACGCAGAGCGTCCGTTGAGGCGTTCCCACGCAGAGCGTGGGAACGATCTGCCGGCGAGGCGGACGAGCTTCTCAAGACCCTGAATTAGAGCCCTGTCAGACGATCAAACAAGCGTTTCATCGGGTTGATGGCCATTTGATTACTTTGTCAGTGCGTTCTTCTGTGCAATCAGTACAATCGGCGCATTTGGCCCCGCTGAGAACGGACGCAGTACGGCGGGGTGGTCACGAGAATTCTCATGCTCATCGGTAGCTATTCCTTCACGCTGGTTTTCATTTCGCTGTGTGTGGCGATCCTCGCTTCCTACACCGCGCTCGATCTCACCGGGCGCATTGCCACTGCCAAGGGCCGCGCCGTGCATTTATGGACGGCCGGCGGGGCGTTTGCCATGGGCATCGGCGTCTGGTCGATGCACTTCATTGGCATGCTGGCGTTCAAGCTGCCGATCAGCCTCGGTTACGACATTTCAATCACGGCGCTCTCATTGCTGATCGCCGTGCTGTCCTGCGGTTTTGCGCTGTGGCTGGTCAGCCAGCCGAAACTGCCGGCCTGGCAACTGGCCTTTGGCGCGCTGATCATGGGCGCCGGCATCAGCGCCATGCACTACACCGGCATGGCCGCGATGCGCATGCAGCCGGGCATCGACTACGATCCGACACTGTTCGGCGCCTCCTTGTTGATCGCTGTGGGCGCTTCGGCGGCAGCGTTATGGATCGCCTTCCGATTGCGTCAGCAGTCGCCTTACGTTCGGCTTTTCCGTGCCGGGGCGGCGATTGTCATGGGCGTGGCGATTGTCGGCATGCACTACACCGGCATGGCGGCAGCGCGGTTTCCCGAGGGCAGTTTCTGTGGCGCGGCACTGAGCGGCCTGAACGGTAATGGCCTCGACAATCTAGTGCTGATCACCACGCTGGCGGTGCTGGCCATCGCGCTGCTGACCTCGATTCTCGACGCGCGCCTCGAAGCCCGCACGGCGGATCTGGCCCATTCGTTGACCGTGGCCAACCGCGAACTGACTCAACTGGCTTTGCACGACACCCTGACCGGCCTGCCGAACCGCATGCTGCTGGACGACCGGATCAATCAGGCGATGAAAAAGGTCAACGAGCAGGGCGGTTGTTTTGCGCTGATGTTCATCGATCTGGACGGCTTCAAGCCAGTCAACGACGCCTTCGGTCACCACATGGGCGACCAGTTGCTGCGCGAAGTGGGGATACGCCTGCGTGAAGATTTGCGCAGTCTCGACACGCTGGCGCGGATCGGCGGCGATGAGTTTGTCCTGCTGGTGCGCCTGACCGAGCCCAACGATGCATTGAGCCTGGCGGCGCGTCAGGTCGGCCTGATCGCGCAGTCGTTCCGGGTCGCCGAACATGAGCTGCAGATTTCCGCCAGCGTCGGCATCGCCCTGTACCCGGGCAACGGCCAGAGCGCCCAGGAACTGCTGATGAACGCCGACGCCGCGATGTACCACGCCAAGGGCGGCGGCAAAAACGGCTACAGCTTCTTCGACGCCTCGATGAACAGCAACGCGCGCAAGCAACTGCAATTGTTGCAGGACTTGCGCGCGGCGCTGGAACACGGCGAGTTCAGCCTGCATTACCAACCCAAATTCCATGCGGCCGACGGTCGCCCGGTCGGTGCCGAGGCGCTGTTGCGCTGGGAACACCCGACCCACGGCATGCTGATGCCGGACAAGTTCATCGATCTGGCGGAGAAGACCGGGCTGATCATTCCGATCGGCGAATGGGTGCTCAACGAAGCCTGCCGGCAGATGCGCGAATGGTACGTGCTGGGTTACACCGACTGGCGGATCGCGGTGAACCTGTCGGCGTTGCAGTTCTGCCATTCAGGACTGGTGCGCAGCGTGGCCAAGGCGCTGGCCACCCACCATCTGCCGGCCAACAGCCTGACCCTGGAAATCACCGAAACCACCGCCATGAGCGACGCCGATGCGAGCATGACGGTGTTGCAGGAGCTGTCCGACATGGGCGTCGACCTGTCTATCGACGACTTCGGCACCGGTTACTCGAGCCTGATGTACCTCAAGCGTCTGCCGGCCAACGAGCTGAAGATCGACCGCGGTTTCGTCCGCGATCTGGAACACGACAGCGATGACGCGGCCATCGTCTCGGCGATCGTGGCCCTCGGTCAGGCGCTGGGGCTGCGCATCGTGGCTGAAGGTGTGGAGACCGATTCGCAGCAGGATTTCCTCACGCAACTGGGCTGCGATTCGCTGCAAGGTTATCTGCTCGGTCACCCGATGCCGGCGGATCGCTTCCTGCAGAACATCGTGCGCGGCAAACCATTGGCGGTGAACTGAGTCACTAATCGCAGGTCATGCAAAACCCTGCAATGACGGTTATTCTTGCCCCGACTGTTACGTGTGCATCGGGGGAAAGGCCAGCATGGATAAAGTCATTGTGATCACCGGCGGCGGTCGTGGAATCGGCGCCGCCACTGCGTTGTTGGCTGCCGAGCAAGGCTACCGGATCTGCATCAATTACCAGACGGACGAACAGGCCGCTCACCACGTGCTCGATCAGGTGCGTGAACGCGGCGCCACGGCCATTGCGGTCCGTGCCGATGTCAGTATCGAAGACGAAGTGATCGCGCTGTTCAATCGGGTCGACAGCGAACTGGGCCGGGTCACCGCCCTGGTCAACAACGCCGGCACCGTGGGACAGAAATCCCGGGTCGACGAAATGTCCGAATTCCGCATCCTCAAAATCATGAAAACCAACGTACTGGCGCCGATCCTTTGCGCCAAGCACGCAATCCTGCGCATGTCGCCAAAACATGGCGGGCAGGGTGGCAGCATCGTCAACGTCTCCTCGGTTGCTGCGCGGCTGGGCTCGCCCAATGAGTACGTCGATTACGCAGCGTCCAAAGGCGCGCTGGATACGTTCACCATCGGCCTGTCCAAGGAAGTGGCGGGCGAGGGGATTCGGGTGAATGCGGTGCGTCCGGGTTACATCTATACCGACTTCCACGCGTTAAGCGGCGACCCGGACCGGGTCAGCAAGCTGGAGTCGGCAATCCCGATGGCCCGGGGCGGGCGGCCGGATGAGGTGGCAGAGGCGATTGTGTGGTTGCTGTCGGACAAGGCTTCGTATGCGACGGGGACTTTCGTCGATCTTGGTGGCGGCCGTTAAACCTCTATGATCGTTCCCACGCTCCGCGTGGGAATGCAGCCCGGGACGCTCCGCGTCCCTTCCAAAGCTGGAACGCGGAGCGTCCCTTGAGGCATTCCCACGCGGAGCGTGGGAACGATCATCGTCTAGGCGTTGAACTGGTTGTGTGGGAACGATCAGCGGTCTTTCAGAACGACCGCACAATCCGCCCCAACGTCTCCATTGCTTTCTCCGCGTCCTCGGTCCACGGGCTGCCGTAGTTCAATCGAATGCAATTCCTGAATCGCTGTGTCGGCGAAAAAATCGGCCCCGGCGCAATGCTGATCCCCTGCGCCAACGCCATCTGAAACAACTTCAACGAGTCCATCTGCGGTGGCAGTTCCAGCCACAGGAAGTAGCCGCCCGCCGGTTGGCTCACGCGCGTCTGCGCCGGGAAGTAGCGGGCGATGGCGGCGAGCATGGCGCTTTGCTGTTCTTCGAGGGCGTAGCGCAGTTTGCGCAGGTGACGGTCGTAGCCGCCGTGTTGCAGGTAGTCGGCGATGGCTGCTTGCGCGGGCATTGAGGCGCACAGCGAGGTCATCAGTTTCAGTCGTTCGATCTTTTGCGCGTAGCGGCCGGCGGCGACCCAGCCGATGCGGTAGCCAGGGGCCAGGCTTTTGGCGAACGAGCCGCAGTGCATCACCAGACCTTCGGTGTCGAAGGCCTTGGCCGGCTTCGGCGCTTGCTGACCGTAATAGAGCTCGGCGTAGACGTCGTCTTCGATCAGCGGCACCTGATGCTGTTTCAGCAGTTCCACCAGTTCCTGTTTCTTGGCCTCGGGCATGGTCGCGCCCATCGGGTTCTGGAAACTGGTCATGCACCAGCAGGCCTTGATCGGGTGCCGCTCGAGTGTCTGGGCGAGTACGCCGAGGTCGATGCCGTCGCGCGGGTGCACGGGAATTTCCACGGCTTTGAGCTTCAAGCGTTCGAGCACTTGCAGGCTGGCGTAAAACGCCGGGGCTTCGATGGCCACCAGATCGCCGGGTTCGGTGACCGCTTGCAGGCACAAGTTCAGCGCTTCGAGGGCGCCGTTGGTGATCAGCAGTTCTTCCATCGGCAGCATCAGCCCGCCGACCATGTAGCGCAGCGCGATCTGCCGCCGCAGTTGCGGATTGCCCGGCGACATGTCGGTGACCACCATGCGCGGGTCCATTTCCCGGGCGGCGCTGGCCAGTGAACGGGACAGGCGTTGCAGCGGGAACAGGGTCGGGCTGGGGAACGCCGAGCCGAACGGCACGGTGCTCGGGTCCTTGATCGACTCGAGCACAGAGAACACCAGTTCGCTGACGTCGACCTTGGTGGACTCGTTGACCTGGCTGCTGATCACCGGCTCCGAAAACGGGCTCGGGGCGTGGGTGTTGACGAAGTAGCCGGAACGCGGACGGGCGCGGATCAGGCCTCGGCGTTCCAGCAGGTAATAGGCCTGGAATACCGTGGACGGGCTGACGCCGTAAGTCTGGCTTGCGTAGCGCACCGACGGCACCCGCTGACCGGGGCCGAGGACGCCGGAGCGGATCAGTTCAGCGATGTCGTCGGCGAATTTTTCGTAGCGTTTCATCTTGGGTCCGGATTGATTTCATTCTGAAAGACCGTTTCGCCTTCATTCGCGAGCAAGCTCGCTCCCACAGTTGACCGCATTCCCCTGTGGGAGTGAGCTTGCTCGCGAATGGCTGCGCCGCAGTCTAAGGGATCAGCGATTCATCGGCGCAACAAACCGGCTCTTCGCCACGCTATAAATCTCTGGCTCATCACTGTCGGCAATCTTGAAGCTCAAGGTCTGCGAGCTGCTGGCCGGGCGTTCCGTGGTCATCGCCACCGACACCGGCACATCGACGATCTCGCCAGGTGCCAGGCTCAGTTCGGTCTTGCCTTGCAGCTGGAAACCTTCACCATCGACCAACGTCAGGTTGTAGTCCTGGCGCTGCTGGGTCTTGTTGATGACCTTGAGGGTGTAGATGTTTTCGATCTGGCCCTGACCGTTTTCACGGAACAGGCCACGGTCCTTGGTCACGTCCAGCGACACCATCGGTCGCTCGACCAACGCGAGGGCGAGGGCGCCGATCATCACCACCAGCACCGCGACGTAGCCAATCAATCTCGGGCGCAGCAGATGCGTCTTGCCGCCCTGCAACTCACGCTCGGAGGTATAGCGAATCAGGCCTCGGGCGTAATTCATCTTGTCCATGATCGAGTCGCAGGCGTCGATGCACGCCGCGCAGCCGATACACTCCATTTGCAGGCCGTCGCGGATGTCGATGCCGGTCGGGCAGACCTGCACGCACAACTGGCAGTCGATGCAATCGCCGAGTCCGGCTTCGGCCGGTTTCACCTCGCGTTTGCGCGGGCCACGGTTTTCGCCACGGGCCACGTCGTAGGAAATCGCCAGCGTGTCTTTGTCGAACATTACGCTCTGGAACCGCGCATAAGGGCACATGTGCATGCACACCGCTTCGCGCAGCCAACCGGCATTGATGTAGGTGGCGGCGGTGAAAAACAGCACCCAGAACAGGCTGACGCCACCGATCTGCAAGGTCAGCAGTTCTTCGGCCAGCGGCCGGATCGGGGTGAAATAGCCGACGAAGGTCAGCCCGGTCAGCACGCTGATCGCCAGCCACAGCGTATGCTTGGCCGCACGCCGTGCCAGTTTGTTCAGGCTCCACGGCGCCGCTTGCAGCTTGATCCGCTGATTACGCTCGCCTTCGGTGATCTTCTCGCACCACATGAAGATCCACGTCCACGAACTCTGCGGGCAGGTGTAGCCACACCAGACCCGGCCGGCGAACACGGTAATCGCGAACAGGCCGAACGCGGCGATGATCAGCAGCGCCGACAGCAGAATGAAATCCTGCGGCCAGAAGGTCGCGCCAAAGATGTGGAACTTGCTTTCGGAAAGGTCCCAGAGCACCGCCTGACGCCCGCCCCAGTTCAGCCACACCGTGCCGAAAAACAACAGGAACAGAAACCCCGCGCCGCTCATACGCAAGGTGCGGAACAGGCCGGTGAAGCTGCGGGTGAAAATCTGGTTGTCGCTGGTGGCGTGTTTCGCCTTCATTGGGCGCGCCGGTACTTTTTTTATCTGGGGAGATGCTTCTACGGTTCGGACGGGGATTCGTTCGCTCATGGTCGTTCGCTCATCAGCCTCCATCAGGCCAGGGAACTATGAGCGCCGATCTGTTTGCATAACAGACTCAGGTATTTCAATAAAAAGCGTATCAGATGAGTTTTAAAGCAATGCCTGCGACAACTTGAAGCAGCCCGCAGGCCAAGGCGCAGATGCCTATCCCAGACGCCTGCGCCGCTTGTTGATCGAGGTCAGTCAAATCACCGAATCACTGTCGTCGGCCTTCAGGTGTTTGCGTCCATCCCGGGCGCCTGCGACGGTCAATGCATCAGCTTCCGCTTCGGTGACGTAGATGCGCCGTCCTTCCACTTCGACGAACGACATGGCTTTTTCGCTATCTGTCCTGACTTCCAGCGTGTCGCAGATCCGAATCTCTTCACCATTTTCCACGGTGAAAAAACAGACTTTCGATTCCGGATTGCTTTCATCGATACGAAGGGGCATTGGGCTGTCCTTTTTCACAGGGGATCTGAACAGTTAGGGTGCGCGATTTAGCAGATCGTTCTACGCAACCGATTAATGGTCGCCGCTGTCCACCTTCTATAACCCCTTCACAAGGACTGCACGATGAACGCCTGGTGGCATGAAGTGTGGGAAACCCTGCAAGCCGAATTCGCGGACATCGGCGATGCATCGCAGCTGACGCGGATCACCGTGCGCCTGCTGATGGCAGCGATATTGGGCGGGATTCTCGGGTTCGAGCGTGAACACAAAGGCAAGGCCGCCGGGGTGCGAACGCACATGCTGGTGGCGCTCGGCGCGGCGTTGTTCGTGCTGGTACCGCAATTGTCCGGTTCCCAGGCCGACGCGATGAGCCGGGTGGTGCAGGGGGTGATTGCCGGGATCGGTTTTCTCGGCGCCGGCACCATCCTGAAAAATCACGAAGGTGACGAAGGCCACGTCAAGGGCCTGACCACCGCCGCCGGTTTATGGATGACCGCCGCCATCGGCGTCGCGGCCGGTCTGGGACGCGAAGCGACGGCGGTGCTCAGTACGTTGTTGGCGTTGGGGATTTTCAGCGTGATGCCGAGGATCGTCAGAGTCTTCGAAAACGATCATCTGGATAAGGATCGCATCGAGAAGGACCACAACGACCCACGCTGATCAGACAATCACCGGCGGCATGGTCGTCGGCGGTTCCTCCTTGGGTGGTGGCGTGGTGCCAGGCGGTTCCTGCTCAGGGATCGGCTGCGGCTCGGTCTCGGGCAGCGTCGGTTTATCGATGTTCGGATCGGGTGTTTCAGCGGGAATCGGAATAGTCATCGGTTGAACCTCCGTGTGGCACTTGGCGTGGGAAGTGCTTAAGTGGGTTGACCACTTCACTGCGAAATCGATCCGATTTTGTGGCGGGGCAAATCCCTGTGAACTTTTCCCGGCAACGGTCGCTCGGAAACTGAGAGAGTTCATCGCCGGGCGCAGGCCCGGTCGTGACCGCCAAACAGGCAAACGAGCGTCCTTGGGGCGTTAAGGAGAGATGCTCAATGACTGCTGAAAAACCCTCCGAACTGAGCTACAACCCGCACATGCCGTTGTCGCAGGCCTTGCTGCTGCCGCGCATCGTCATCGAAAACACCGCACCGACCCTCGACGGCGGACAGTTTGCCGTCAAGGCAATTGCCGGCCGGGAAATAGTGGTCACCAGCAAGGTGTTCGCCGACGGTCACGACAAGCTGGCGGTGCGCATCCGCTGGCGCGAAGAGGGCGATGAGACCTGGCAGACCGAAGTCATGAGCGATCAGGGCAACAACGGCTGGCGCGGGGTGTTTCAGCCGCAGCGCATGGGCCGCTATCTGTTCCTGATCGAGGCGTGGATCGACCAGTTCGCCAGTTTTCAGTACGAACTGGAGAAAAAGCACACCGCCGCCGTCCCGGTCAGCCTCGAGCTGCAAGAGGGGCGCACCATGGTGCAACAGGCCGCCGAGCGCAGCGAAGGTCAGCTCAGCGAACAACTGGCCGGCTTGCACCACGAATTGTCCGGCCTGCTCGAAACCGAGCAGGTCGCGTTGTTTCTGCACTCGCGCAGTGCGCAACTGATGGCCGAAGCCGATCACCGCGCCTACCTGAGCCTCAGCCCGGAATTCCCGGTGGACGTCGAGCGCGAACTGGCGGAATTCGCCAGTTGGTACGAACTGTTTCCCCGCTCGATCACCGACGATCCCGCCCGCCACGGCACTTTCAATGACGTGCACTCGCGCCTGCCGATGATTCAGGACATGGGTTTTGACGTGTTGTACTTCACGCCGATCCACCCGATTGGCCGCAGCCATCGCAAGGGCCGCAACAATTCCCTGACCGCCGGCCCGGATGATCCCGGCAGCCCATATGCGATCGGCAGCGAGGAGGGCGGCCACGAAGCGATTCACTCGCAACTTGGCACCCGCGATGACTTCCGCCGGCTGGTGGCTGCTGCCGCTGACCATGGTCTGGAAATCGCCCTCGACTTCGCGATCCAGTGTTCCCAGGATCACCCGTGGCTCAAGCAGCATCCTGGCTGGTTCAACTGGCGGCCGGACGGCACGATCAAATACGCGGAGAACCCGCCGAAGAAATACCAGGACATCGTCAACGTCGACTTCTATGCGCCGGAAGCGATTCCGAGCCTGTGGGTCGAGCTGCGCGACATCGTGGTCGGTTGGGTGCAGGAGGGCGTGAAGATCTTTCGCGTCGACAACCCGCACACCAAGCCGCTGCCGTTCTGGCAATGGCTGATCGCCGATGTGCGCACGCTTTACCCGGAAGTGATCTTCCTCGCCGAAGCGTTTACCACCCCGGCGATGATGGCGCGGCTGGGCAAGGTCGGTTACACCCAGAGCTACACCTATTTCACCTGGCGCAACACCAAGGCTGAACTGGCGACTTACTTCAGCGAACTCAATGAATCGCCGTGGCGCGAGTGCTACCGGCCGAATTTCTTCGTCAACACCCCGGACATCAACCCGGCGTTCCTGCATGAATCGGGGCGTCCCGGATTTCTCATCCGCGCGGCGCTGGCGACCATGGGCTCGGGCCTGTGGGGCATGTATTCGGGGTTCGAACTGTGCGAATCGGCGCCGGTGCCGGGCAAGGAGGAATACCTCGATTCCGAGAAGTACGAGATCCGCGTCCGCGACTTCAACCAGCCCGGCAACATCATTGCCGAGATCGCCCAGCTCAACCGCATCCGCCGCCAGAACTCGGCGCTGCACAGCCATCTGGGCCTGAAGATCTACAACGCCTGGAACGACAACATTCTGTATTTCGGCAAGCGCAGTGCGGACGGCAGCAACTTCATTCTGGTGGCCGTCAGCCTCGATCCGCATAACGTGCAGGAGGCGAATTTCGAGCTGCCGCTGTGGGAAATGGGCCTGCCGGACGATGCCACCACCCACGGCGAAGACCTGATGAACGGCCATCGCTGGGACTGGCACGGCAAGTACCAGTTCATGCGGATCGACCCGGCTTATCAGCCGTTCGGGATCTGGCGCATTACTTCCCCTTGATCGTTCCCACGCTCTGCGTGGGAATGCCGCCATGGACGCTCTGCGTCCGCCTTTGGGACGCAGAGCGTCCCGGTATGCATTCCCACGCGGAGCGTGGGAACGATCAGTAGCAGGTTTGGCTTCAACGAATTGAACAGGAGTTTCACATGGCGAAGAAACCCAAGGCAGCCACCTTCATCAAGGATCCGCTCTGGTACAAGGACGCGGTTATCTATCAAGTTCACGTCAAATCCTTTTTCGACTCCAACAACGACGGGATCGGCGACTTTCCCGGCCTGATCGCCAAACTCGATTACATCGCCGAACTCGGCGTCAACACTATCTGGCTATTGCCGTTCTACCCCTCGCCACGTCGCGACGACGGTTACGACATCGCCGAATACCGTGGCGTGCACAGCGATTACGGGACGATGGCCGATGCCAAGCGGTTTATTGCCGAGGCGCATAAACGCGGGTTGCGGGTGATTACCGAGCTGGTGATCAACCACACCTCGGATCAGCACCCGTGGTTCCAGCGTGCGCGCAAGGCCAAGCCCGGTTCGGCGGCGCGGGACTTCTATGTGTGGTCGGATGACGACCAGAAATACGACGGCACCCGGATCATTTTCCTCGACACCGAAAAATCCAACTGGACCTGGGACCCGGTTGCCGGCCAGTACTTCTGGCACCGCTTCTATTCGCACCAGCCAGATCTGAACTTCGACAACCCGCAAGTCATGAAAGCCGTGCTGTCGGTGATGCGCTACTGGCTGGACATGGGTATCGACGGCCTGCGCCTGGATGCGATTCCGTACCTGATCGAACGTGACGGCACCAACAACGAAAACCTTCCGGAAACCCATGACGTCCTCAAGCAGATCCGCGCCGAGATCGACGCCAACTACCCGGATCGCATGCTGCTCGCCGAAGCCAACCAATGGCCGGAAGACACCCAGCTGTACTTCGGCGACACCGACGCCGAGGGTGTGAATGGCGATGAATGCCACATGGCGTTCCACTTTCCGCTGATGCCGCGCATGTACATGGCGCTGGCCCAGGAAGATCGCTTCCCGATCACCGACATCCTGCGCCAGACTCCGGAGATCCCGGCCAATTGCCAATGGGCGATCTTCCTGCGCAACCACGATGAGCTGACGCTGGAAATGGTCACCGACAAGGAGCGCGACTACCTGTGGAACTACTACGCCGCTGACCGCCGCGCCCGGATCAACCTCGGCATTCGCCGGCGTCTGGCGCCGTTGATGGAGCGCGATCGCCGTCGTATCGAGCTGCTAAACAGCCTGCTGCTGTCGATGCCCGGCACGCCGACTCTGTATTACGGCGATGAAATTGGCATGGGCGACAACATCTACCTCGGCGACCGCGACGGCGTGCGCACCCCGATGCAATGGTCGATCGATCGCAACGGCGGATTCTCCCGCGCCGATCCGGCCAGTCTGGTGCTGCCGCCGATCATGGATCCGCAGTACGGCTATCAGTCGGTCAACGTCGAAACCCAGGCCGGCGATCCGCATTCGCTGCTGAACTGGACCCGGCGCCTGCTGACCGTGCGCAAGCAATCCAAGGCGTTCGGTCGCGGCACGCTGAAGATGCTGTCGCCGGCCAACCGTCGCGTGCTGGCCTACACCCGCGAATACACCGGACCGGACGGCAAGCACGAAACTATCCTGTGCGTGGCCAACGTGTCGCGCAGCGCGCAAGCGGTGGAGCTCGACCTGTCGGCCTACGTCGGCATGGTGCCGGTGGAAATGCTCGGCGGTAACGCGTTCCCGCCCATCGGCCAGTTGAGTTTCCTGCTGACCCTGCCGCCTTACGGTTTCTACTGGTTCGGTCTGGCGGCGGAAAACCAGATGCCGAGCTGGCACGTTGAGCCGGCGCAGAGCCTGCCGGACTTCACCACGCTGGTGCTGAAAAAGCGCATGGAAGAACTGCTCGAAGCGCCTTCCCGGGCCACCCTCGAACAGGCGATCCTGCCGAGCTGGCTGCAAAACCGCCGCTGGTTCGCCGGCAAGGACGCCGCCATCGATCAGGTCAAACTGGCTTATGGCGTGCGCTTCGGCGACGCGCAGCATCCGGTGCTGTTCAGCGAAATCGAAGTGCAGAGCGGCGGGCAGACCAGCCGTTATCAATTGCCGTTCGGCTTCATTGCCGAAGATCAGGTCGGGCCGGCGTTGCCGCAACAACTGGCCTTGGCCCGAGTGCGTCGAGTGCGTCAGGTCGGGTTGATTACCGACGCCTTCAGTCTTGAAGCGTTTATTCGCGCGGTGCTCGAAGGCATGCAGGGCGGGACGGTACTGGAATCCAGTGAGGGCGAGATCCGTTTCGAGGCAACGCCGCAACTGGAAAAACTCGGCCTCGGTGCGGAATCCGAAGTGCGCTATCTGTCCGCCGAGCAATCCAACAGTTCGGTGGTGATCGGCAACAGTCTGGTGCTCAAGCTGATCCGCAAAGTCGCGTCCGGCGTACACCCGGAACTGGAGATGAGCGCTTACCTGACCGCGGCCGGATTTGCCAATATCTCACCGCTGCTCGGTTCGGTGATTCGCCGGGACGGGAAGGGCGAAGACAACCTGCTGATGATTGCGCAGGGTTATCTGAGCAATCAGGGCGATGCCTGGGAATGGACGCAGAACAACCTCGAACGGGCGCTGCGCGACGAGCTGGCAGACGCCGTGTCCGAGCAGGCGCAGCACTACAACGCCCTGGGTGAACTGAAGGATTTCGCCGGCATGCTCGGCCAGCGTCTGGGGGAAATGCATCAGGTGCTGGCAGCGCCGAGCGACAGCAAGGACTTCGCGCCACAGGTCAGTTCGGCCAAGGATGCTCAGGCGACGGGCAAAGATGTCGCGGCGCAGGTCGAGCATGCGCTGAAGTTGCTCAAGCAGCATCAGGGCGAGCTCGACGCGGCGGATCAGAAGCTTGTTGCTCGGTTGCTCGACAACAAGAAAACCATTCTTGCCCACGTGCAGGAACTGGCGAAGCAATCCGCTGGCGGCCTGCGGATCCGCGTGCACGGCGACCTGCATTTGGGGCAGGTGCTGGTGATCAAGGGTGACGCGTACCTGATCGACTTCGAAGGCGAACCGGCGCGGCCATTGGCCGAACGCCGAGGCAAGCACAGTCCGTACAAGGACGTCAGCGGGGTGCTGCGTTCCTTCGATTACGCAGCGGCCATGGCCCTGAATGTGCACAACGTCGACAACAGCCCCGAGGCCGAAGCCGCGCGTCGGCGGGTCACCGAGCGTTACCTGCGTGAAGCCCGGGAAGCATTTCTCCAGGCATATCGCCAAGCGGCAGCTAGTCTTGATCATGCTTGGCAAGATCCTGAAGGTGCCGACGCCGCACTGGCGTTGTTCGGTCTGGAGAAAGCGGCCTACGAAGTGGCCTATGAAGCCGAAAATCGCCCCACCTGGCTGCCCGTGCCGCTGCACGGTCTGTATGGGTTATTGACGGGGCTCAAACCCTTTTCCGATCTTGGTGGAGAGTAGTCATGAGTTTCTCGAACAGGGAACAGGGTCACGCTAAAGAAAGATTGCTGCCCACTGCAAAAGACATTGATGCCTTGGTGCGCGCAGAACATCACGACCCGTTTTCCATTCTTGGCCCCCACGGCGATGGCGCCGGCGGGCAGTTCATCCGGGCGTATCTGCCCGGCGCGTTGAGTGTTTCTGTCGTCGATAAAAACAGTGGCGAAGAGCTCGGTCCGCTGGAGGCCACCGAAACGCCGGGGCTGTTTGTCGGGCATTTCGAAGGCTCACGGCCGTACCTGTTGCGCACCCGCTGGGCCGGTGGTGAACAGGTCGCGGAAGATCCCTACAGCTTTGGTCAGTTGCTCGGTGAAATGGACTTGTATCTGTTCGCCGAAGGCAATCACCGCGACCTCAGCAGCTGCCTCGGCGCGCAGCTGAAAACCGTCGATGGCGTCGACGGTGTGCGCTTTGCCGTGTGGGCGCCGAATGCCCGGCGGGTGTCGGTGGTCGGCGATTTCAACGTCTGGGACGGCCGGCGGCATCCGATGCGCCTGCGGCATCCATCTGGCGTGTGGGAATTGTTCATTCCGCGCTTGCAGGCGGGGGAGCTGTACAAGTACGAAATCCTCGGCGCCCACGGCATCCTGCCGCTCAAGGCCGACCCGATGGCGCTGGCCACTAGCCTGCCGCCGGACACCGCGTCGAAAGTCGCCTCGCCGTTGCAGATCGACTGGCAGGATCAGGACTGGATGAGCAGCCGTCGCGAGCGCCAGCAACACAATGCGCCGCTGTCGATCTATGAATTGCACGCTGGATCCTGGCAATGCGAACTCGACGATCTCGGTGAAGTGGCGCGCCAGTACACTTGGCCGGAGCTGGCCGAGCGTTTGATTCCGTATGTGAAGGAACTGGGTTTCACCCATATCGAACTGATGCCGATCATGGAGCACCCGTTCGGCGGTTCCTGGGGTTATCAGTTGCTGTCGCAATTCGCCCCGAGCGCCCGTTACGGCACGCCGGATGAATTCGCGGCGTTCATCAACGCCTGCCATCAGGCCGATATCGGGGTGATTCTCGACTGGGTTCCGGCGCATTTCCCGACCGATACTCACGGTCTGGCGCAGTTCGACGGCACGGCGCTGTACGAATATGGCAACCCGCTGGAAGGCTTCCATCAGGATTGGGACACGCTGATCTACAACCTCGGCCGCACCGAAGTGCACGGCTACATGCTGGCGTCGGCGCTGCACTGGCTGAAGCATTTCCACGTCGATGGCCTGCGAGTCGATGCGGTGGCGTCGATGCTCTATCGCGATTATTCGCGCAAGGCCGGCGAGTGGGTGCCGAACCGCCATGGCGGTCGCGAGAACCTGGAAGCCATCGACTTCCTGCGGCACTTGAACGATGTAGTGGAGCTGGAAGCACCGGGCGCGCTGGTGATCGCCGAGGAATCCACGGCGTGGCCGGGCGTCAGCCAGAGCACCCAGCAGGGCGGTCTCGGGTTTGCCTATAAATGGAACATGGGCTGGATGCATGATTCGCTGCATTACATCCAGCAGGATCCGGTGTACCGCGCCCATCACCACAACGAGTTGAGTTTCGGTCTGGTCTACGCCTGGTCCGAGCGTTTCATCCTGCCGATTTCCCACGACGAAGTGGTGCACGGCAAGCATTCGCTGATCGACAAGATGCCCGGCGACCGCTGGCAGAAGTTCGCCAACCTGCGGGCGTATCTGAGCTTCATGTGGACCCATCCGGGCAAGAAGCTGTTGTTCATGGGCTGCGAGTTCGGCCAGTGGCGCGAGTGGAATCACGATCAGCAACTCGATTGGTATCTGCTGCAATACTCGGAGCACAAAGGCGTGCAGAAACTGGTCGGCGACCTCAACCGGCTCTACCGCGAAGAGCCGGCGCTGCACGAGCAGGACGATGCGCCGCAAGGCTTCCAGTGGTTGATCGGTGACGATGCGATCAACAGCGTTTACGCATGGCTGCGCTGGAGCAAGGATGGAACGCCGGTGCTGGTGGTGGCCAACTTTACCCCGGTGCCACGTCAGTCGTATCGGGTGGGCGTGCCGTTTGCCGGGCGCTGGAAGGAATTGCTCAACAGTGATGCCGACACCTATGCCGGTTCCAATTATGGCAACGGCGGCGGGGCGTTCACCGAAGAGGTGGCGAGCCATGGGCAGGCGTTGTCGCTGGAACTGAATTTGCCGCCGTTGGCGGTGTTGATCCTTAAACCCGAAGGCCCAAGCGCGTAACGGATCGCCACGACGTAGATCGTTCCCACGCTCCGCGTGGGAATGCCTCTAGGGACGCTCCGCGTTCCAGCTCCGGAAGGGACGCGGAGCGTCCTGGGCTGCATTCCCACGCGGAGCGTGGGAACGATCATCTGAGGCTTGTCTTCACCACCGCATCCGAATGCCGAGGCTGCCAATCAACCCGTTCAGGTCATTGTCATCCACGTCGCTGCTGTAATCGGCGCTGACGTACAGGCTCACGCTCGGCGTCATTCGCGCCACCAGCCCCAGTCCGACTTCAACGGTCGAGGATTTGCGGCTGCTGCTGATCTTGTCCACTTGATCCAGCGTTACCGTGTTGCCGGTGTACACCGTGTGCCACAAGTTCGTGCGCACGTAGGGTTCGACCGGCAGGCCGTTCAGATCGTAGCTCCCTTTCAAGCGTGCACCGACCCGGCCGCTCCACGATGAAATGTCGCTGGAGGACGCATTGCCCGAGCCCGCGTAGGGCGTGTCCAGGGTGATGCGCTGGTTGATCAATTGCGCTTGCGGTTCAACCACCCAGTTTTCACCCAGACCGATCGGGAATCCGCCTTCCACCGACAGCGTCATTGCGCTGCCCTCGGTGGCCAGGCGTGCGCCTTGCTCGTTACGGCTGAAACCGCTGACCCGGCCGCCACTGGCCGACAGGTCGACGTGCCAGCCCTGCGGGCCGATCAGGCTGTAGTAAGCGCCCAGGCTCTGGCCTTGCAGGTTGAGGGTGTCGGTGTTCGGGTCGGCGAGGGCGCGGCTGGTGATCAGGCCGTTGCTGTTGCCCTGAATCTGATTGACCCCGCCGATCAGGCCGACCTGCTGGATGTGGCCGCTGCTGCTTTTCAGGGTCAGTACGGCGGGCCCCTTGAAGTCGCCGGTGCCGGGCATCGCGAAGCCCGGGCTGAGGACGTCGGTTTGTGCCTGGCGGGAGGTCGCTCCGTAAAGCTGATCCCAGGCCGAGGGCGCGAGGTCTTCGGTGATCAGATGTGTTCCGCGCAGATCCGGCTGTGGGCTCAGCCGTTGCGGGCCCGGGGTCACGACCGTGGCGGGGAGGGTCATGACGGGAATGTCCTGGCGATACCAGGGCGTCGCCTCGTCCGCCACAGGACCCGCCTGCGCCTCCATGGACGAGCACAGCAAGATAGAACTTGAAACGGTGCAGAACGTGACTTTGATCTCTTGTGAGGTGAGTGAGGTTTTCATGGAGTTCTACCTTGCTAGCGCATGTGATATCTCGCCTTGGCGTCTCTCCTACCCCGAACGAGGGGCGACCGAATGGAGCGAGGCGAGCCCGTGGCCGCTCGTTTTGACGAGTGACCTGAGGTTCGCCCCGAGTAGTATTTCCGGGGGTAGTAAGGTAGAGCTAAGAAGACCCGAGCCCTTGCGTCAAGAAATTGGACGATGAGCGGTCGGGTCAAAACAGATGATGCAAGTTTCTGTTTTTGCGCATTTATCTAAGTGCTTGTTTGTAGAGCCAATGGCTGTGAAACCCGCAAGGCAGAGACGTTTTATAGCCGACAGTCGGTCTGCGAAACCGAATGTGGCAATCGGTTTCGCAGCGCTTTGTGGGTGAAGACAGCTGTCAGTATCGCGCTACAAATGCACTTCAACCGCCAGCGGCAAATGATCCGAGAGATGCGTCCAGGGCTTGTTGCCGAGGATCTGCGGGTCGTGGCTACTGGCATTGCGCAGATAAACCCGATCCAGTCGCAGCAACGGGAACCGCGCGGGGTAGGTCTTGGCCGGGCGGCCGTGATGACGTTCGAAGGCTTCGTGCAGGTAGTCGCGGCGGGCGAGGGCGACGTTGCCCTGCAACTGCCAGTCATTGAAGTCGCCGGCGATGATCACCGGCGCATCGTCCGGCAGCGATTCGAGCAACTGGCAGAGCAGCTGCAACTGCAATTGCCGATGGCTTTCGAGCAGGCTCAGGTGCACGCAGATGGCATGCACTTCGGCATGCCCCGGCACATCCAGGACGCAGTGCAACAGCCCGCGCCGTTCCGGGCCGGTGATCGAGACGTCGAGGTTGCGGTATTCGCGGATCGGGTATTTCGACAACAGGGCGTTGCCGTGATGGCCATCGGGGTACACCGCATTGCGGCCGTAGGCAAAATCGCTCCACATGCTGTCGGCAAGGAATTCGTACTGCGAGGTTTGCGGCCATTCGTTGTAGCGGCTGGAATGCCGCTCGTGTTCGCCCACCACTTCCTGCAGAAACACCAGATCGGCCGAGGTGCTGCGCACCGCTTCACGCAGTTCCGGAAGGATGAAACGTCGATTGAGCGCGGTGAAACCCTTGTGCGTATTGACCGTCAGCACCCGCAGGCGATGGATGGCGGACGGGGTCGAGGTCTGTGCGTCGACGGCATGACGCTTGGGATCGCCGGACACGTTCACTCCTCTGAATCATGACTGCCTGTTCATGCGACTGATCCGGGCGCGGGCAGTTCACTTTGAGTGGCTGCCCGCGCCCGACGGGTCGTCAGTCGACGAAGACGATCTCGTAGGGCAGGCGCATGCGCTCCAGAATCGACTTGGGCAGCAGCGGCGCGATACCGATCGCCGGTTCGCCATTGAGCTGGCTGGCGTAGGCGTGGGTGGCGTGGCTCTTGCGCGCGACGGTCCAGGTGTCGAGGCGCAGCTTGCGTGCGCGATGCCACGGGATCTGCGCCTGATCCCGTTCCGGCCAGTGCCAGGCCCAGACCGGCACATCGTGGTAGGTCGCGCCGATTTGTTGTGCCGCTTTGGCGCTAGCCCGGCCGACCACTTCATGATCGGCGGTGCCGTCCTCGCACCAGGTGCTGAACACCACGTCGCCGGGGCGCAGGTAGCGGGCAATGAAATCGGTCAGTTGGGTTTCCTGGTCGAGCAGGGCTTTGTCGGTGAAACCGCCGCGCACCCATTTCAGGCTGTGCATCGGCAGGCCCAGACGGCGCAAGGCTTCGACGCTTTCCTGCGGGCGGAACACGCTCAGGCGTTTCTCCGACCACTGGCGCGAGCCCGGATGACTGGCGCTGCCATCGGTGATCGACAGCAGTTGCAAGGGATGGCCGAGGCTGGAAAGCAGTTGCAGCAGGCCGCCGCAGGTCACCACTTCATCGCCGGGGTGCGGGGCGATGACCACGGCGCGGGCACCGGGTGGCACCAGAGTGTGAGTGTTGATGACGGGAATGTTGTCGAGCTGCGGGGCGCTGTTCCAGATCTGCGCCGGCAGGCCGCTCTCGCTGAGGGATAACGGTTTCATGAGTGATACGTCCTTGTTGTGTCTCGCCCTCAGTCGCCCAAACGCTGGTGATACCAGGTGTGTTCGACCCGTGAAGGCTGGTGGATAGCCCTGCAGCGCTCCGAACCCTGGATTGCTGCGCAGCAGAGTATTGCTCAAGACGGGCGGTTCGTCGCGTCACAGATCAACCTGATCCGCTTTTTTTTATTCAGTCTGTGCCAGCTGTCGCAGATAGTCGCCAAAACCACCGCGTGCGCGACTGTCCAGACGGGCGCTGGTGATGACTTGCGGGCGATGGCTCCAGGCGATGCTGGCCCCTGAACGCTCGAGTTGACGCACCAGCTGCACGTCCTCATCACAGGACAGCGGCTCGAAGCCGCCGGCGCGAACATAAGCTTGCGCGCTGACGCCCAGGTTGGCGCCATGGATGTGCCGGTGACCTTCGCAGGCCCGGTAGTCACGGTGATAGCGAATCTGCGCCGCTTCATCGAATCCGTCATGCCATCGGTCAACGGTCACCGTGCCGCACACGGCATCGGTACCCAGCCCCAATTGCGCCACCAGCCAGTCTTCGGCAACGCGGCTGTCGGCGTCCGAGCAGGAAATCCAGCGCGCACCGCGCTCAAGCAATTGTTGTGCGCCAATCGCGCGAGCCTGGCCGACATTGCGCGCTTCGATGCTCAAAGCTTGCACCGGATACTGGCTGACGATGTGCGCCGAACGATCGGTGCAACTGTCCAGCACCACCAGGATTTCCACTGGTTCACCCGCCAGCATGGGATGCCCGCCAGCCCGTAAAGCTGCGTGCAGACAGTCATCGAGCCATTCTTCTTCGTTGTGCGCAGGAATCAGGATGCCAATCATCGCAACCCCTCCAGCGCGGCCACCGAGCGGGGTTCGCGGCTCCAGACTTCCAGCAGGAAATCCGCTTCCTGATGCAGGACCAATCGCGGCAGGTGCAACTGTTCGTGAATCAGGTCGTGAACCTGTCGGGCATTGAGCGGGCAATCTTCGATGGGCGGGCGCCAGTGACAGGCCAGCAATTGCCCGTCCGCCGTCAATGAATCGCTGATGCGACGGACGACCTCTGTCAGATCCTGTCGATCGAGGTAGTAGCCGATTTCGCTGAAGACGATCAGGTCGAATTTTTCCTCAGGCCAGTCGCCCGGCAAGCGACCTTGCCGCACCTCGGCGTGGTCGAACAGGCTCAGCCGGGTACGCGCCAGATTGGCTGCGGCGGCGTTGGTGTCGCAGCACAACAGCCGGTCGCAGCGTTCGGCCAGTGCTGCACTCAGTTCACCGTTGGCGCACCCGGGCTCGAAGATGGCCCGGTAGTGCGGCCGGGGCAGGGCCGCCAGGGTCACGAGGCGTTTGCGCTGCTCGTACCAGCGCTGGCGGAAGCCCCAGGGGTCGTTATTGCCTCTGAACAGGCCTTCGAAGTAGCGATCCTCGACACTCATAGAAACATACTCATAGGAAGATCAGCTCGAATGGTTGCAGCAGTCGATCGATGACATACGGTTTGAGCACTGGAGCCAGGCCGGCTTCGGGATCGCCTTCCAGCTGGCTGGCGAACGCATGCACCGCATGACGCTTGCGCGCAACCTGCGCCGGGCTGAGCAGGATTTTGCGCGCCCGCTCCCACGGCACGATGGCGTCTTCGGGCGTTGCCCAGTGCCAGGTCCAAACCGGCAGTTCGTGGCAAATCGCACCTACACGGCGCGCCGCCTCGACGCTGGCGCGGCCGACGGCTTCGTGGTCGCTGTGGCCGTCTTCGCGCCAGGTGGTGAAGATCACGTCGTCGGGTTGCAGGTAGCGGGTCAGGTATTCGCACAGCATCGACTCGCGCGCGGCGACCTGGGTGTCGGGGAAACCGCCGCGCAGCCACTGCAACTGGTGCATCGGCAGGCCGAGACGGCGCAGGGCTTCGGCGGATTCCTGCGGGCGCACCACACTCAGACGCTGCACCGGCCAGCGATCCGAGCCCGGATGACTGGCGCTGCCATCGGTGACCGAAATCAGTTGCAGGGTACGTCCCGCCTCGGCGAGACGTTGCAACAGTCCGCCGCAACCGAGCACTTCATCGTCCGGATGTGGAGCAATCACCACGGCCCGCGATCCCGGCGGTACCAGATCCAGAATGTCGATGCTGTCCACCGCCGCCAGATGCCGTGAGCCTTGCCATTCCTGCAGGGAAGTTCCTTCGCCGACGATCGGATTGCGTTTCATAGGGCCCAACCCTCGCGCGGTTGTTGCGCAATCAGTTGCCCCAGTGCTGCCAGATCACGTTCGGCGTGGCTCTGGCGCAGATAAACCGGCAAGTCGGCCGCCAGACGGGCAAAGTGCGGATCCTTGCAGAACGGCCCGGCGCCGAGGGCCCGACCGGTCTCGCGGATCACCTGTTCGGCGGCATCCTCGACCACCGCGCGTACGCGGCGGGCCAGCAATTCGGCGTTGCTGTGGGGGTTGCTGTCGATGTCCAGAGCGCTGACGCGCAGCGCTTGAGCTGCACCGTGCAAGGCACAGTCGACGGCGCCGAGACTGGCCAGCGCGTGGGGCTCTTCACGTCGCGCACATTGCTGGCGCAAGCGCTCGCCGATCTCCCTCGCGGCGCCGTACCAGCACGCAGCGATTCCGATCCCGCCGTGCCAGAAACCCGGACGTTGCAGATAGTCGCCGGGGTCGCCGATCGCCTGGGCCTCGACATCATCGAACAGCACCTCGACGCTGCCGGTGGCGGCCATGCCGACCGCTTGCCAGCCTTGATCGGTCACGGTCACGCCCGGTTGATCGAGGGCCACGGCCACCAGTTGCTGACGATCATCCTCATCCCACGCCGTGAGCAGGGCATGGCTGAGTACCGCCGCCCCGGAGCACCAGGCCTTGCGCCCGTTCAGCCGCACCAGTTGCCCCGAACGGCTGACCCGAACCCGCGCCTGCGGTGGTTCGGCTGCCCACGTGCCCCACGTGCTGCCCGGCGTCGGCGAACCACCGAGTTGCTCGATGATCGCCAGCGCATCGGTATGGCCTTCGTAGAGTTTGCACAGCCCCAGATCATGCCCGCCGACCTCGGACAGCCGTTGCCAGCGCTCCAGCGTACGACCGCTTCCCGGCAATGGCAGACGGTCGAGGCCGGCCTCGACCATTTCCCGCAGGCACGTGCCGAGGGCAGCCGTGTCGCGGTAATCCGGGGTGTGCCGTGAGAGATAGCCGGGCAAGTCCATGTCAGTCCTCTTCTTCGCGTTGCAGTTCGAACAGCAGCAGCGAGCGCCCGGTGACCGAGTACTCGTGGCCGAACGTGAAGCGTTCCTGCCCCCGAATCGATGGCTGGTTGGTGTCGATCATGCAGGTCCAGAAACTGCCTTCAGGCACTTCCGGCAAAGTGAAGTTGACGATGTCGTGATGGGCGTTCACCACCAGCAGCAGCGTGGCGTCGGCGCCCTTGCGGCGAATTCCGGTTTCCTGGGCGCGGCCGTCGAGCAACATGCCCATGCAGCGGTTGTGCGCGTCATGCCAATGCTCGGTGGTCATCTCGGTGGCGTCCGGCGCAAGCCAGGTGACGTCCTTCACGCCGATGTCCTCGTTGTATTCGCCGACCAGAAAACGCCCGCGCCGCAGGATCGGGTAGGCCAGGCGCAACTTGATCAGGCGTTTGACGAATTTCAGCAGCGCCTTGCCGTCCTCGCTCAGGTCCCAGTTGACCCAGCCGATCTCGCTGTCCTGGCAGTAGGCGTTGTTGTTGCCGTCCTGGGTGCGGGCGAATTCGTCGCCGGCCACCAGCATCGGCGTGCCTTGGGACAGCAGCAAGGTGGCGAAGAAGTTGCGCATCTGCCGGTGGCGCAGCGCATTGATTTCCGGATCGTCGGTGGGGCCTTCGACGCCGTGGTTCCAGGACAGGTTGTTGTTGCTGCCGTCCTGATTGTTTTCGTCGTTGGCCTCGTTGTGCTTGTCGTTGTAGGACACCAGATCGTTGAGGGTGAAGCCGTCGTGGGCGGTGACGAAATTCACCGACGAATAAGGCCGGCGACCGCGCTGATTGAACATTTCCCCGGAGGCGGTCATGCGGCTGGCGAAGTCGGCGAGCTGGCCGTCGTCGCCTTTCCAGAAGGCGCGCACGGTGTCGCGGAACTTGTCGTTCCACTCGACCCAGCCCGGCGGGAAGTTGCCCACCTGATAGCCGCCGGGGCCGCAGTCCCAAGGCTCGGCGATCATTTTCACCTGACGCAGCACCGGGTCCTGACGGCAGGCCACAAGGAAGCTGTGACGCTCGTCGAAACCGTCGTGATAGCGACCGAGGATGGTCGCCAGATCGAAACGGAAGCCGTCGACGTGCATTTCGCTGGCCCAGTAGCGCAGCGAGTCGGTGACCATTTGCAGCACGCACGGGTGGCTCAAATCGAGGGTGTTACCTGTTCCGGAATCGTTGATGTAGAAGCGCTTGTCGTCCGGCATCAAGCGGTAGTACGAGGCGTTGTCGATCCCGCGCATCGACAGGGTCGGGCCTTGCTCGTTGCCCTCGGCGGTGTGATTGTAGACCACGTCGAGAATCACTTCGAGATTGGCGTCGTGCAGGTGCGCGACCATTTCCTTGAACTCGGCAATCTTGCCGCTGGCCAGGTAGCGCGGGTCCGGGGCGAAAAACGCGATGCTGTTGTAGCCCCAGTAATTGGTCATGCCTTTGTGCAGCAGGTGCTGGTCGTTGACGAAGGCGTGGATCGGCAGCAATTCGACGGTCGACACGCCGAGTTTGCGGATGTGTTCCAGCACATCGTCGACCATCAAACCGGCAAACGTCCCGCGCACGTTCTCCGGCACCGAAGGGTGGCGCATGCTGATGCCGCGCACATGGGTCTCATAAATGATGGTCTTGTCCCACGGCACGCTGACGCGATGGTCGTGGCCCCAGGTGTGCGCCGGGTCGATGACTTTGCACTTGGGGACGAAGGGCGCGCTGTCGCGCTCGTCGAAACTGAGGTCGGCATCCGGGTGGCCGATGGTGTAGCCGAACAGCGCTTCGGACCATTTCAGCTGGCCGACCAGTTGTTTGGCGTACGGGTCGATCAGCAATTTGTTGTGGTTGAAGCGGTGGCCGTTGGCCGGGTCGTACGGGCCGTAGACGCGGTAGCCGTAAATCAGCCCCGGATGCGCATCGGGCAGGTAGCCGTGGTAGATCTCGTCGGTGTATTCCGGCAGCTCGATGCGTTCGAGTTCGACTTCGCCGGCATCGTCGAAAATGCACAGTTCGACCCGGGTGGCGTTGGCGGAAAACAGCGCGAAGTTCACCCCCAGACCATCCCAGGTCGCGCCGAGCGGGAAGGGCAGGCCTTCACGGATGCGCGAGGGTTCGGCGTGCGCGGCGGGCTCGGCTTTCTTTGGACGGGTCATAGGTGCTCCTGCAAAAAATCGGGGATGGGCATTTTTCGAGGACGAGTGCGCCCTCGGTGGCGGGCGAACCCGCCACACGGTTATTCAAATCAATGGTTCGGGGAGCGTCAGACCGCTGGCGGCTTGCGCGGCGCGCGGGGCTTTTTCTCGGCGGCTTTTTCGCCCGGGGGAATGACCTTGGCGGCACTGGCTGGCTTGGCCTTGGCCGTCGTGGCCTTGGGCTTGGCGGCGGGCGCCTTGCCATCGACAGCTTTACTGGTGGCGGTCTTGCCGGCGGTTTTGCTGCCGGCAGCCTTGGGCGATTTTTTTGGTGCCAGCGCCTCGGATTCGGCCAGTTTGCGCGCCATCTCCCAGTGGCGCGCTTCCTGGCCTTCGGGTTTACCTTCGGATTCCCAGATCTGATAGGCGAATTCGCGGATGCGTTTATCGTCGGTACTCATCGCAATGCTCCTGGACTGAACTCATGCTGCTAGACGTGTTGGATAAGCAGATTGACCGGGAAATCCCCCAGCGCGGCGCTGACGTGCAGCTCCCTGTTTTTTGTGACTGCGGTGCTCGAAAAAAGTCCCTTCAGATTTTCGTCAGAGGCGTCGAACGGTAAAACCACCCGTGTATCGCCCCAGCGCAGCGCATCGACCATGGGTAGGGCACTGTTTTCCAGCAGTGTTGCGCAACGGATCGGCACGATCACGATGACCCGTTGCCCCCCATGCTCGCGGGCAAACGCGAGCACGTTGTGCGCCTGGCTGCCCAGCACCTCGAGGGCCTGGTACGAACCGCGGCGGAACAATTCGCTGTGTTCGGTGCGCACCTGCAGCACCTGGGCGATCAAGGCCTGCTTGATTCGCCCGTCACGCCAACCCGGCAACAGTTCTTCTGCGGGCGTCGCCGTCAGGGTCTGTTCGCGCAGGCCGTAGTCCACCGGCCGGCGGTTGTCCGGATCGACCAGACTGAAATCCCAATACTCGTTGCCCTGATAAAGATCCGGTACACCCGGCACCGTCATGCGCAGCAAGGTTTGCGCCAGACCGTTAAGGGCCCCGGCCGCAGCGATGCTGTTGACGGTCTTGGCCAGCGCCCCGCGCAGCAGTTCGCCTTCGGGGGCCAGCAGCAATTGTTCGGTGAACGCTTGAGCGGCGTTTTCGTAAGCCTCGTTCGGCGCACTCCAGCTGCTTTGCAGCTTGGCTTCGCGCAGGGCTTTCTGCTGCCACTGCCAGACACGTTTGGCGTAGTCGGCGAAACCGGCCTGATCGTCGTCGCGCAGGTCCAGCGGCCAACTGCCGAGCAGCGCCTGATAGAGGATCAATTCGTCCGCCGACGACGGCAGCTGATCGTCATGGCGCAGCGGCCGGGCGAGGGCGCGCCACAGCTCGATCTGTTCGGCGTACCAGTGGCTGCGTTCGCTGAGCACAGCCAGCCGCGCGCGGGTGTCTTCGCCGCGTTTGTGGTCGTGGGTGGCGGTGGCCAGCAGGTTGTCGGGAAAGCTCGCCAGACGTTGCTGGTTCACCGCGTGAAAGTCGCTGACCGGCGCGCTGAACTGCTCGGTGTTGTAGCCGACGTCATTGCGCGACAGCAGCACCGCCGAGCGATACAGCGCGGTGTCTTCCACCGCTTTGGCGGCGGCCGGCGAGGTGAGTTGCTGAAAGCGTACGCAGGCATGCTTGAGGATCTTGCGCGAACGGCCACGGGGTTTGCGCCGCCACGGCTGGCCACCGAGCCAGCCGGCTACGGAGTCCAGCACTGGCCAATCGGCTTCGCTTAATGTCTGTCGCGCACCGTCCATGGCCCGCTGGAAAAATACCTCGTCCCGCGCCGAGCGGCCCATCGGGGTGATGTAGGTGCGATAGACCGGGAAGTGCACGATCAGCGCCTGCAACACCCGGCGGATCGAGCCGAGCGTGAGATCGCGGGTCATCAGGTCATCGCGCGCCACTTGCAGCAGGGCCTGGGCGACGCTTTCGCAATCGCTGGCCAGCGAGCCGTTGAGGATCTGTTGGCGCGCCAGTTGCGCTTCTTCGATAAACGCCGAGGGGCGTTCGGTGCGGCGTTTCCACAAATCGCCGAGCACATGTTCGCCGTCCGGATCGTGTTGCAGCAGTGACAGCTGGTTCATGAATTCATAACCGGTGCTGCCGTCCACGGACCAGTCGGTGGGCAGGGTTTCGCCATCGCCAAGAATCTTCTCGACGTAGATCGGCAAGTGCCGGCCCGGTGCCAGGTGGTCGAGGCGGCGGCGCAGTTTGCGGCAGTAGCTGCGCGGGTCGGCGAGGCCGTCGATGTGGTCGATGCGCAGGCCGTCGATCAGGCCTTCGCCGATCAACTGGAAAATCTTGCCGTGAGTGGCCTCGAACACCGCCGGGCGCTCGACGCGCAAACCGCCGAGTTCGTTGATGTCGAAGAACCGCCGCCAGTTGATGTCATCCGCCGCCGTGCGCCAGCTCGCCAGGCGGTAGCTTTGCCGCTCCAGCAATTGATGCAGGCGCTGAAAACCTTCTTCGGTCTTCGAGTCGTAGTGGGTCAGGTTGCGCTGGATAGCCTCGAGGATCTGCGAGTCGCTGGCTAGTTGCTGGAGTTCTTCCTTGAGCGGGATGGCCAGCGAGCGGGCGTCGGTCTGATAACTGAGCGCGCTGAAGCGGTCGGCGACGGCCTTGAGCGCCTCGTTCGGGGCGTCATCGGATTTGAGCAGTTCGCCGTAATCGCCCGGGCAGATCGGGAAGTGATGTTCGTAATGCTCGACGTGGAAGGTGCCGCTCTCGGCGTTGAACACCAGCGGCAGGGTCGCATCCTGTAGCGCGACGCCGTAATCGCTGCCGAGAAATGGCAGCAGCAACTGGCCTTCCATCAACGGGTCGGGCGAGTGCCACTGAATGTCGAAGAACTCGCCGTAGGGGCTGAGTCGACCCCATTCCAGAAGATCGAGCCACCACGGGTTGTCGCCGCCACCGACGGCCATGTGATTGGAGACGATGTCGAGGATCAGCCCCATGCCGTGTTCGCGCAGGCTGGCGACCAGACGACGCAAGGCCGGCTCGCCGCCGAGTTCCGGATTGACCCGGGTCGGATCGACCACATCGTAGCCATGCATCGAGCCCGCGCGGGCGGCGAGCAGCGGCGAGGCGTAAATGTGGCTGATGCCGAGTCGAGAGAAATACGGCACCAGCGGCACGGCCTGATCAAGGGTAAAACCGCGATGAAATTGCAGGCGGACCGTGGCCCGCAGTGTCTGGATAGGCAATGCACTCATCGGTCACGCTCGGCTGCCTGAAGACGCGCACAAGCCAGCAGTTCCAGGCGTCGTGCGGCGTCGACGCCGTCGAGCAGCGCCTCGCTGGTACCCGGCAAGCGCCGTGACCAGTTCGGGTGGGTGTCGATGGTGCCGGGCAGGTTGGCCTGTTCGTCGAGCCCCAGCGCATCTTCCAGTGGCAGCAGCACCAGCGGCGCCCGGGTGTGGCCGAGGAAACGCACAGCGGCGTCGACCACCTGATCGGCCTCGTGGGATTCCTCGCGGAAGTTTTGCGGGTCCTGACTCAAGGCGCCGCGCAGGCCTTCACGCTCGCGTTCGCGGTAACGGCGCCAGTCGATTTCGCCGTTGGCGTCTATCAGTCCCAGTCGCGCATTCCAGTCGATGTCCCGGCCATGCCACCAACCGTTCAGTGTCGGCAGATCGTGGGTGCTGGTGGTGGCCAGCGCATTGTCCGGCCAGTCGAGGATTGGTTTGAAATGAGTGTTGTCCTGTTCGAACAACAACACGCGCATGCCGAGCATGGCACGGGCGATGAGTTTTTCCCGCAGGCCATCGGGTACGGTGCCGAGGTCTTCGCCGAGCACGATCGCTTGATGGCGATGAGATTCGAGGGTCAGCAGACGCAACAGGTCATCCACCGGGTAATACAGGTAGGCGCCGTCTGCCGGGACCGCGCCGTTGGGGATCACCCACAACCGTTGCAGACCCATGACGTGGTCGATGCGCAGCCCGCCGGCGTGGGCGAAGTTGGCGCGCAGCATGTCGATGAACGCGCGAAAACCGTTGCGCACCAGGCCTTCAGGCGAGAACGCAGAAATGCCCCAGCCCTGGCCCGACCGATTGAGGATGTCCGGCGGCGCGCCGACGGTCAGCGAGGCCAGCAGTTCGTCCTGAAAGCTCCAGGCCTGGCTGCCCGCGCCGTCGGCACCCACCGCCAGATCGGCGATCAGGCCGATGCCCATGCCGGCGCTGCGGGCGGCGGTCTGGGCGCGTTCGAGGCAGCGGTGGATCAACCACTGGCAGAACGCGAAGTAACTGATGCGCTCGGCGTATTCTTCGGCAAACGCGCCAAGGGCGGCGCCGCGCGGGTCGTGCCAGTGTTCCGGCCATTGGCGCCAGTCGAGGTTTTCGCCACGGGCGGCGCGCATTTCCTGAATGGCTTCGAAGCGGCAGTGGTTTTCCAGCGCTTCACCGCCGGCATCGCGGAAGCTGGAGAAGTCGGCATGCAACGGGTGCTCGCCGCTGATGAAGCCGTCGTACAGGGCTTGCAGCAGTTTCAGTTTGGCTTCGGCGGCTTTCGGCCAGTCGATCAGTTTCAGGTTTTCCAGTTGCTCGAACTGATCGGTCAGGCCGGCCGCGTCAATCGCATCGCGCAGCGCATGCTCGCCGAGGATCGCACCGGGTGCGGCGTACAACGAATTGAGAAACAGCCGACTGGACGGCGAGTAAGGGCTGTAGCGCCCGGTGTCGGCGCTGAACATCGCGTGCAGCGGGCTGATCGCCAACGCATCGGCGCCGCGTTCGCCGGCCACCCGGGCCAGTTCTTCCAGGGCCTGGGTGTCGCCGAAACCGCCATCGCCGGGGCGGCGCAGGCCATAAAGCTGCACGCTCAGGCCCCACGCGCGCGGGATCGGGCTGTCCACCGCGTCACCCACGCTGAAGCAGCGTTCCGGTGCCACGGCCAGGGTGAATTGCTGATCGGCGATGTGCACTTGCTGATAGCCGACCGGAATCTCGCCGGGCAACACGGCCTCGGCATCCAGCTTGAGGCTCAGGCGTGAGCCGTCTTCAAGGTGAATCTCGCAAGGGGTTTCGGGTTCGAAATAGCGGGCCAGATCCAGGCCCACGCCGGCGTCTGCGGTGAGCAGCGGCGGCAGATGGCGATTTTCCTGCACCTGTTGCAGTTCGAGCAGGCTGGCGTCGATTTCCTGGGCCGTTCCGGCCGGGTGACCGAGACCGGTCAGAACATTGCGCAGCACCGCCGGGGCGACTTTTTGCGGTCGGCCGTTGGCGTCGATCCAGTCGACGGCAAGGCCGGCTCGGCTGGCGAGAATTTCCAGTTGCGCATCGCTCATAGGCGCTCTCCATCCAGGGGTGGCAAAGGGGTTGCGGCCGTGAGGCTGACGAGCGCGCAATACGGGGGCAGTTGCCCCTCATCCGACAGGCCGGCGGGGGACGGCTGGCGGAACAGCCACACCGAATCAGCCTGTGGAAGGTTGACCACTGGCGTATCGCTGAGGTTCAGGTCGATTCGCAGCTCGCTGCCATCGCCCAGCCGCCAGCGCGCGCTGACGGCGCCAGGCCCCAGCACTTGGGCGCCAAGCGCTTGTGTGCCGGACAGGTTGGGAATGATGTATTGATGGCGCAATTGCAGAAGCTGGCGATACAGCGCCAGTGTTGCCCGTTGCCGGGGTGTGCCGCTGCCGATCAGTCGCGGTTGCGAGGCGTGAAAGGTTTGCTCGGCGTTCGGGTCGGGAATCTGCTCGCGCTTGTGCGGATCGGAGAAAGCACTGAAAGCTGCAAACTCATTGCGCCGACCTTCGCGCACCAGCTTCGCCAGTTCGCCATGGTGGCTGGTGAAAAACAGGAACGGCTGTTCGGCGGCGTATTCGTCGCCCATGAACATCAGGGGAATCATCGGCGACAGCAACAGCAGCGCTGTCGCAGCCTCCACCGCGCGCGGGTCGGCCAATTGATGCAGGCGTTCGCCGAAGGCGCGGTTGCCGATCTGGTCGTGGTTCTGCAGGAATAGCACGAACGCGGTTAAGGGCAGATGCTCGCTTGGCTCGCCGCGGGGTTCGCCGTGGCGGGTGATATGCCCCTGAAACACGAAACCCTGGCTCAGGCAGCGGGCCAGTTGTTCTGTGGGTTGCAGCGCATAGTCCGCGTAATAGGCGTCAGTTTCACCGGTCAGCAACACGTGCAGGGCATTGTGGCCGTCGTCGTTCCACTGCGCGTCGTAGTTTTCTTCCAGCAGGCTCGACTGGTTGAGTTCATTTTCGATGGTCAGCCACACATGGCGGGTCGGGTCGATCTGCTGACGGATGCGATGTGCGAGTTCAGGCAGAAAATCGGGGCTTTGTATGGCGTGCACCGCGTCCAGACGCAGGCCGTCGAAACGGTATTCCAGCAGCCACATCAAGGCGTTTTCGACGAAGAAGTCCCGCACTTCGCGACGGCGAAAGTCGATGGCCGCGCCCCATGGCGTGTGTTTGTCTTCGCGGAAAAAGCCTTTGGCGTAGCGATGCAGGTAATTGCCGTCGGGGCCGAAGTGGTTGTAGACCACGTCGAGAATCACTGCCAGGCCATAACCGTGGGCGCTGTCGATAAGGTGTTTGAGTTGTTCCGGCGTGCCGTAACTGGCCTGCGGCGCGTAATGCAGCACGCCGTCGTAGCCCCAGTTGCGATCGCCGGGAAACTGCGCGATCGGCATCAGTTCAATGGCGGTGATGCCCAGTCCGGCCAGACGTGCCAGATGCTGCTCGACTTCGGCAAACCCGCCGAGCGCACCGACATGCAATTCGTAGATCACCGCTTCGTTCCACGGCCGACCTTGCCAGGTGGTGTTGCGCCAGGAATAGAGGTGCGGATCGACCACCACGCTGTGGCGGTCGAGGTCACCGTCCTGCGCCCTGGAGGCCGGGTCGGGCACCTCCAGTTCGCCATCGATGTTGAAACGGTAGCGGCTGCCGGCAGGGCAGCGGGTCTTGATGACAAACCAGCCATCGCCCTGGGGCAGCATGGGCAGGGACTGGCCGTTGTCCAACTCGACGCTGACGTAAAACGCATCCGGCGCCCACAACGCGAATTGCGTGTGGTCGGCATCCAGCATGATCGCGCCGTGGGGCCAGCTTTCAGGTGTCCGTGACGGCATCGTTAAAAACCTCCCTGGTTACTTGTGGTGCGTTTTACCCAGCGCCTTGGCCACCAGTTGTTCGTAGAGTTCGGCGTAGGGTTCGACCGCCTTGCACCAGTTGAACGGCGCGGCCATCGCCCGACAACGCATGGCGTGCAGCAGGTCCGGGAACGCAAACACCTTGAACGCGCGGCTCAGGGCTTCGCGGTAGCTGTCGGCGGTGGACTCGTTGAAGAGGAAACCGGTGACGCCGTTTTCAATGGTGTCGGCCAGCCCGCCGGTATTGCGTGCTACCGGCAGCGAGCCGAAGCGCTGGGCGTACATCTGGCTCAGACCGCACGGTTCGTAACGCGATGGCATCAGCAGGAAATCGCTGCCGGCGAACATGCGTCGGGCGTCGGTTTCATTGAAGCCGATGCGCACGCCGATCTGCCCGGGGAAACGCAGTGCCAGTTCGCGCATGGCCTGCTCTTCTTCCGGTTCGCCACGGCCGATGATCGCGATCTGGCCCCCGTTCTGCACGATGTATTCCGAGACGGCTTCGGTCAGGTCCAAGCCTTTTTGATAGACCAGGCGCGAGACCACGGCAAACAGCGGGCCTTCGGAGTCTTGCAGACCGAACAATTCGCGCACGTGGGCGGCGTTGACGGCTTTGCCTTCCCAGTCGCCGATGGCGAACGGTGCGAATAGATGCGGATCGGTGGCGGCGTCCCAGCTTTCATCGATGCCGTTGGGGATGCCGCTGAGCAAACCTTGCTGGGTCTTGGCGGCGAGAAAACCGTCGAGACCGCAGCCGAAATCCGGAGTGGTGATTTCCTGCGCGTACGTGGCGCTGACCGTGGTGATGTGGCTTGAATAAGCCATGCCGGCCTTGAGGAACGACATTTTGCCGTAGAACTCCATGCCTTCCTGTTGCAGGGCATGGGCGGGAATCCCGAGTTCCGGGCACGAACCGAGGCTGGTCACGCCTTGATAGGCGAGGTTGTGAATGGTGAACAAGGTCGGCGTGCGTTGCCCGCGCCAGTGCATATAGGCAGGTGCCAGCCCGGCTGGCCAGTCGTGGGCGTGCACCAGATCCGGGCACCAGTGGATTTGTGCGAGGTTGGCGGCGATATCGGCAGCGGCCAGGCCCAGACGGGCGAAGCGGATGTGGTTGTCCGGCCAGTCGCGACCGTTGTTGGCGCCATACGGGCCACCGTCACGGGCGTAGAGTTCAGGGCAGATCAACACATAGATGACCAGGCCGTCAGGCATGTCCATGCGCCCGATCTTGCAGGGTGGCAGCGCGGCGTGGCCACCCAGTTCGCCGATGATGTGGATCGGATTCTCGCTGTTCATCACTTGCGGGTAACCGGGGATCAACACCCGGACGTCATGCAGGTGCGCCATGGCGCGGGGCAGGGCGGCAGAAACGTCTCCCAGACCGCCGGTCTTCACCAGGTCGGCGATTTCCGAGGTCACGAACAACACTTTCTTCTTGTTGGGGTTCTGACTGGCTACCGGCGTCAGCGTCTTGGTGCCCGGGACGTTGATCGACCGGCTGCCGGGAACGCTCACGGTGCTCGACTCGCCGACCGGCTGGTGAGCACGCTCTCCCTGAATATCCAATGCCGCACTGATCATATGAATCTCCCGTCTTTTTGATCTGATTCTTGTGTTAAACAAGCGATGTCCATGGCCAAGTCCTGTGGCCGGGCGCAAACGCGCCACGCATCGGTGAGCAAACGCTACCCAACACGCGCAAGCAGAATGGGTGAGGGGACCATTGCAAGACTTGAACCAGTCGCTTTGGCCCTGCCTATCAGATGACACGTCGCGATCAGCAAAAGTTTCGACAAATTTTCCGCTTTGTGACCGGCCGGTTTTACCCCGCGAAAACCAGTCTAGGCCAGATCCTAGAGCGGGCCAGGCCAATCGGATGAATTGTTCGACAATCTGTTGCAGGGTCACGAAATCCGTGGCTTCGGGAGGGGGTGCGCCCCGACGAAGTGCATGTTTGGCGGGGTCGATGATGCAAAATGGTGACCGGCCGGTCACGATTTCGGGCGCCGGGAAAGTGCGGGCGCACTGTTGCGGTGCGGACAGTTGTGTTGGCGGGCGAACAGCGGGTGCTGCTTCGCGGGCAGGGTTGCCCGCGAAGGCGAGGGGTTTCAGTTGAGCAGGCGGATCGGTTCCCCGGCTGCCCAGGCTTGAATGTCTTCGATCATCTGCGAAAAGAACAGCTCATAGTTCTGACGGCTGACGTAGCCGACATGGGGCGTGGCCAGCACGTTGTCGAGGGTGCGAAACGGGTGCAGGGCCGGCAGCGGTTCCTGATCGAACACGTCGAGGGCCGCACCGCCGAGGCGCTGTTTCTGCAAGGCCTTGATCAGCGCGGTTTCGTCGACAATCGGCCCGCGCGCCGTATTGATCAGCAGCGCGGTCGGCTTCATCCAGTCCAGGGCCTGGGCATCCACCAGGCCCCGGCTGCGGTCGCTGAGCACCAGGTGCACCGACAGCACGTCAGCCTGTTCGAACAACTGCTGCTTGCTGACATAGGTGACGCCGGCCTGTTCGGCGCGCTCGGCGGTGAGGTTTTCGCTCCAGGCGATCACGCGCATGCCGAACACCTGACCGAACTGCGCCACTCGCTGACCGATGCTGCCGAGGCCGAGAATGCCGAGGGTCTTGCCGTGCAGGTCGCCGCCCAGCCCTTGCTGCCACTGGCCGGCGCGCAGGGCGTTGGCCTCGTTCACCAGATTGCGGGTGGCGGCCATGATCAGCGCCCATGTCAGTTCCGGCGCTGCGTGCTTGTAGCTGTCGGTGCCGCAGACCTTGATCCCGAGACGGGCGGCGGCCGGCATGTCCAGCGCTGCGTTGCGCATGCCACCGGTGACCAGCAGCTTCAGGTTCGGCAAGCGTTTGAGCAGGTCTTCATCGAAGCGCGTGCGTTCGCGCATCACGCAGATCACCTCGAACCGGCCCAGACGTTCGGCCAGCGTGGCGTTGTCCGCCGGGTACTCATGGACGAAGGTGACTTCGCCGAGACTGTCGAGCACCGACCAGTCGACTACGCCCCGCGCGACGTCCTGCCAGTCATCGATCACCGCAATCTGCACCGCCATCAGCGTTACCTCTTCAACGAACGGGATTGGTTTTGTCCAGCCAGCCCAGCAGTGCCTCGTGGAATTTCGCCGGCTCTTCCATCTGCGGGGCGTGGCCCATGCCGGGGAATTCCACCAGCGTCGACTGAGGAATCAGTTTTGCCACCTGCTTGCCCAGTACGTCGTAGTGGCCGATTTTCGCCTTCACTTCCGGCGGCGCAATGTCCTTGCCGATGGCGGTGGTGTCGGAAGTGCCGATCAGCAGCAGGGTCGGCATCTTCAGGTCCTTGAACTCGTAGTACACCGGCTGGGTGAAGATCATGTCGTAGATCAGCGCCGAGTTCCATGCGACCTGAGTCTTGCCCGGGCCATTGCTCAGGCCGGCGAGCATGTCCACCCAACGGTCGAATTCAGGTTTCCAGCGGCCGTCGTAATAGGTCGTGCGCTCATAGTCGCGAATGCCCTGGGCGGTGACTTTCAATTCGCGCTGATACCACTGATCGACGCTGCGATACGGCACGCCGAGGGCTTTCCAGTCTTCCAGGCCGATCGGGTTGACCAGCGCCAGTTGCTCGACCTGATCCGGGTATTGCAGCGCGTAACGGGTGGCGAGCATGCCGCCGGTGGAGTGGCCGAGCAGGGTGGCTTTCTGGATGCCCAGCGTCTTGAGCAGTTGCTGGGTGTTGGCCGCCAGTTGCTGGAAGGTGTACTGGTAGTGATCAGGTTTGCTGGAGGTGCAGAAACCGATCTGATCCGGGGCGACCACCCGGTAACCGGCCTCGCTCAGGGCCTTGATGGAACTGTCCCAGGTTGCGCCGCAAAAATTCTTGCCGTGCATCAGCACGACGGTGCGTCCGTTGGCCTTGCCGTGGGCGGCGACGTCCATGTAACCCATCTGCAGCGACTTGCCCTGGGACTGAAAGGCAAAGTGCTTGAGGGTGTAGGGATAATCAAAGCCTTGCAGCTCCGGGCCGTATTGCGGGCCTTCGGCGTTAGCAAGCAGGGGCAGGGCGGCGGTCAGCAACAGGCCGGGCAGCCAGCGGTTCAGCGACACAGACATAGGACAACTCCACAAGAAATCGGCCGATGCTGGAACGGCCGGATTAGGGCGACGTTAAACACAGGCAATCCCCGGGCCCGATCGTTCAACCGAGCCAGCCGAGGGTGAGCATTGCCAGCACCCCGTAGCGGGCGCCTTTGGCGAGGGTGACGATCAACAGAAAGCGCCCGAGAGGTTCGCGCATGACCCCGGCGATCAACGTCAACGGATCGCCAATGACCGGCAGCCAGCTGAGCAGCAGCGACCAGTGACCGTAACGCTGATAGTGAACGCGGGCACGCTCCATATGCTTGGGGCTGACCGGAAACCAGCGCCGGTCCTGAAACCGTTCCAGCCTGCGCCCCAGCCACCAGTTCACCAGCGAACCGAGGACGTTGCCCAGCGTCGCCACGGCCAACAGCCCCCAAAGCCAATAGCGTTCGCTGACCAGCAGCCCGACCAGCACGGCTTCCGATTGCAGCGGCAACAGCGTCGCAGCACCGAACGCGGCCAGGAACAGCCCGAGATAACCCGCCGTCATCAATGGGCCGGGTAATCCGCCACCACCACATCGGCGCCGTCTTTCTTCAGGCCGATCACTTGATACGCATCGCTCATGCCGTCCATTTCCATGCCCGGCGAGCCCATCGGCATACCCGGTGCGGCAACGCCCAGCAGATCGTCACGCTTGCTCAGGGCCAGCACCTGTTCCGCCGGCACATGGCCTTCGACAAATTTGCCGTTGATGATCGCGGTGTGGCAGGACGCCAGACGTGGCGGAACGCCGTGTTGCTGCTTGAAACTGCTCATGTCGGATTCGACGTGGTCTTCGACCTTGAAACCATTGGCTTCCAGGTGGCTGATCCACTTTTTGCAGCAGCCACAGTTGGCGTCGCGGTGGACTTCGATCGGGATGAGGTCGGCGGCTTGGGCCAGGGAGGAGATGAACAGGGCGCTCAGGGCGGCCAGACGCAGGTGGTTTCGCATGGAGGGCTCTCGGCTCGAAGGAGGAACGGTCAAAAAAGGAAGGCATTTTGACCGGTTTTTCCTGCCGGGCATCAACGGAGTGTTTCCAAGTGATACGAGGCAGGCCTGCCAACATGATCGTAGATCAAAGCTGACAGGCCACTGAGCGCAAGATGACAAAACGGTCAGCGAACCTTGAAGCGCCCCATGATCGCGCTCACCCGGCTGTTGGCTTCCAGCAGCTGGCGGGTGTTGAGTTCGCTGGCCTGACCGCTTTCCACCAGCTCATCAACCATGTGGCGGATCTGCACCATGCTGCGGTTGATCTCTTCGGTGACCGCACTTTGCTGTTCGGCAGCGGTGGCGATCTGGGTGCTGAGGCTGTTGATGTGGCTGACGGAGCCGGCCATCTCGTCGAGACCGCTGTTGACTCGCGCCGTGGCGTCCGCAGCCGACTGGCAGCTGGCCTGGGTGTTTTCCATGGCGCTGACCGACGAGCTCACACCTTGGGTCAAGCGGCTCAACATTTCGTTGATTTCCGAGGTGCTGGCCTGGGTGCGGGCGGCGAGGGCACGCACTTCGTCCGCCACCACTGCAAAACCGCGACCCTGCTCACCGGCCCGCGCTGCTTCGATGGCGGCGTTGAGCGCCAGCAGGTTGGTCTGGCCGGCAATGGCACCGATCACACCGAGGATTTCGGTGATGCGCTGGGCGTCCTGCTGCATGCTTTCGACCTTGTGGGTGGCGCTGGCCACTTCGTCGATCAGTGCGACCACGCTGCTTGACGCTTCGCCAACCACCACACGTGAGCGATCGGCGTTTTCGTTGGCGCGCTGGGTGAAAGCGGCGGTTTCGGCGGCATTTTGCGCGACGCTTTCGGCGGTCGAGCTCATTTCGTTGATGGCGGTAACGGTCTGGTCGGTTTCCGAGGCGTGGCGCGCCAGAATCTGGCTGGTGTGCGTAGACGTGCGTTGCAGGTTGTCGAGGCTCGAGGCCATGGCGCCGGTAGCCTGGGTGACTTCGCCGATCATGTTCTGCAGGTAGGCGATGAAAGTGTTGACCGAATGCCCGATGGCACCGAGTTCATCTTCAGCGCGAATGGTGATGCGTCGGGTCAGGTCGGCATCGCCGCTGGACAACGAATCGATATTGGCTTTCAGCGCTTTCATGCGCGAAACCAGTTGGCGGATCGCGTAGACCTGCAACAGCACCAGCAGGATCACCAGCGGAATCTGCAACAGGCTCAGGCTGCTGAGCACGTCGTCACGCTGGGCGGTGAGCATTTTGGTCGGCAGCGCGGTGGCGAGGAACCACGGGGTGCCTTCGATCGGACGCATGAAGAAGGTGCTGGCTTCACCGTGGTTGTCGAATTCGACGCGCTGCGCCTGCTCACGGTTTTGCAGCCCGGCCTTGACCTGGCTGGCAAAGGTCGAGCCGCCGGCCAGTTCGCTGATGTTCTTGAGCACGATCGGCCCGCTGATGCGCGAGCTGTTGCTGATGATCTTGCCGTCAGCCTCGACGATCAGCATTTCGGCGTTGAGGTCTTTTTCCTTGCGCGCCACCAGATCGTTGAAGAAGCCCAAGGTCACGTCGATGGTCGAGACGCCCCAGGCGCTGCCGTTTTTCTGGATGGCCATGGCGCAGTTGGTGCGCGGTTCGGCGCTGGCGTCATCTTTATAGGCAGCGGCCCAGGCGCACTGGCCGCGCGGGGTCTGCATGCCGCCCTTGTACCAGCTCTGGTCGTAATAGTTGGGGGCTGCGTCGCTGTTCCAGAACGTGTTCACCGCCAGTTTGCCGGAGGCATCCCGGTGCCAGAACGTACTGAACTTGTTGCGTCCGGCCTCACGCTGGCCGGGCAACGGCCAGATGCCGCCGCCGAAGACTTTCAGTTCGCCGTATTGATCCACCAGCCCCGGCAACACGGTGTCGATGGCCGCGCTGTCGAGCAGCGGGATGGTCTGGGTGATGCTGCGCTGTTGCGCCTGGACCTTGTTCAATTCGCCCTGGATCTGCTCGGCCACTTCAGCGATGCGGTTGAGCACCACTTGCTCTTCGGTATGGCGCAGCTTGGGCGCGACCAACTGGCTGATGCCAACCACGGTCAGCACCGACAACAACAAAATGAACAGAACCAGAAACAGCGTGTAGCGAGCCTGAATGGTGCGGAATGCGGGCATGGAAACCGGTCCTTGAGCAGGGATTCTTATTGTGGGCAGGGGAAAAACAGCGCGGGTTTCCTAACGTATCGTCGGGTACTCGGGAAGCTTTAGGTACTTTCGTCCTAAAAGAGCCGATCCCGACCAAAGGAAGGTATCTGGCCTGATACATTGGAACTAAACGTCCCGAACGTTAGAGCAACAACCCCACTTTCATCACATTGTCATGAAGGCTCTAGTCCCGCATTTACGGGGCTGTTATTGGTTTGTATCGTGAATGTACGAAAATTGTAAAAAAGTGCACAAAGGAGTTGGTGCCATTGGTTTGCCGGCCGATACTCCGGGCAACTCAAAAGTCGTTCAACAAGGAATTTTTCATGTTTTCCTCGCAAGGAGCTTGCTCATGACTATCGGATATACCGGTGCCTGGCAACCCAAGGCGGGTTTGCTGGTTCGAGATACAGGCAGCTCGAGCAAACCGGTTTCTCAAAGTGTGAAGGTCAAGCAGATGCTGGCCCTGGTCGGCAACGACCCCACTGCGATCAGTACCGCGGAAATGGACAAGCAGGGGCTGCACAAGAACATCAAGGGTTTCGATCCCACCAATGTTTCGGCCAAACAGTTGGGCAGTCTGAGTGCAATGCTGCGTGGCCGGGGCCTGATTTCCGAGATCACGTCCATGACCTTGCTCAACGCCGGCGACAAGTTCGATCGCTTCGGTATTCAGAAGGATCCGGATGCCAAGTTCAATGCGCTGGAATATTTCGCGACGCAACTCGATACCATCCAGAACAACAATCTCAAGGGCAACAAGTACGCGAATACGTTGATTCCGGAGTACAAGAAAGCCATTTATGTACTGCAGAACCTGCAGACTTACGGTCAGGGCGGAGAACGCAAGCCTCCTACCGATCAAGGTATAAAAGCCAAGGCATGACAGACAGAGCCCGCCCCGGTAACGGGGCGGGCTCTTTCGTTTATGGGCGATTGCCGCAAGCGTGGAATTTAGAGGGCGAGGCGATCTGCCGCTGCATATCGTCATGCAATCGCTGCATTTGCGGGCAATGCAGTTCAAGGGGTTTGGGCTGGAACCCGCGATGAAACAACGCCAGCCATCCAGCGCCTTTGTCATCGGGCGCCAGTCCGCTGAACACGAAACCCCTCGCCGATAACCGGCGCCAGGCATTGTCGAAACCCTGCGCCAGCCTGAGCCTGATCGAAATCAGCCAATGGTCGGGCAGTTGCTGCAGCTGCTTGAGCAAACTGTCGTCCACTTCGTTGAATACCCCGTCGTATCGCCCCCAGCGCTGTTCCAGCTGCGCCGGTGCGCCGACCCAGGGCGACACGTTCAAGCGCGTTCCGAACATGTCGCACATCTGCTGCATGAACTCACGGCATTCATTCGGCCAGGTCAAAGCCGGCAACGGGCGCTGATAACCATCGCCCGGGGCGTAACCCAGCACGAGCGATTCGGTCACCGCGCCGCCAAAGGGCGACGGTGCGTGATCGGGCAACACGCCGGTGTTGTGAAAACCAAGGCCAGCGGCCATTTTCTGGGTGTAGGGGTGATGGGTCATTTGCTTGATCGTGACCCCCTGATAACCCAGCGCCTGCGCATGGATCAGCAAATGCCGGCCCATTTGCGTGGCCACGTTTTGCCCACGGATCTGCGGATCTACCACGCTCAGGGCCAGTTCGGCGAGGGATGATCCTTTGTCGAGAATCAACGCGGAGTGACCCGCCACCTGACCGTTCGCCACCGCTACCAACGAGTGCCAGCGGCGGTCGGCATGGTTCTGGCTGATCATGCGGGGCAGATAAACATGCGGCTGAGCGTAATGGTCGCCATAGATCTTTCTGAACAGGCGACTGACGGCCGGGGCGTCGCTAGTGCGGTAGCCCCGCAGGGTGATCGCGTCCATCAGCAGGTCCCCTGGCCAGAGCCGTTGTAGACGCGCCGATCGAGCACACGTTGACGCTTGCCGGAGCGTGGATGGCGTGCCAGCTCCTGAACCTTGCAACAGCGAATCTGCAATGCCAGCAGGTGATCGGCGCTCAGTTGCCTGATCAACGGATAGTCTTCGATCAAGGCACTGTGCAGCGTCTGGTCGGCTTCAGCGTTTGCCGGTGTCAGGGCGTCCGGCGCCCAGTTCAGGCGCAGGATATCCATGGCGTCATCCTGCTCGATGACCAGTTGCCATTCGTCGCTGCCGGTGATGCGCCGCACGGTCTCGCCAATCGATTGCGGCAGCAGAGTCAGAATGCCCACGCGCACCCTCTGGCTGTCGGCACAGCGGCCCATCAGCGCGAACTTGCGCCCCGACGTGCCTGGCGGCTCTCGCCAGCACGCACGGTCGCCGACCGGGTAGCGGATCAACGGCATCAACCGGCGCGTGAGGTTGGTCATGACCAGGCGCCCGACCCGACCGCATTCTTCGATCACTTCACCGGTCTGTTCGTCGAGAATTTCCAGCACACCGTGGCCTTCGGGAGCCCGGTGTTCGCCAAGAGCACAGTCACGATGGCTGGCACCGATGAATCCGGCGTCCACGCTGGCGTAGCCGATCGAGGCCACGCGGGCATTGGGGAACACCCGCTCAAGCCGTTGCAACTGTGCGTCAAACAGGCTTTCGCCGGCGTAGAGCAGGGCGGTGGCACCCTCGAGGGCCCGGCCATTCTGCTCGAGCCACGCGGCAAAGCTCAGCAGATGGGCCGGTATACCCGCGAGCACATTGATCCGGTGCCGGTCGATCGCATCGGCGAGGAGGTTCGAGTCGATATGGCCGGTGAAGGGAAACTCGACGATCTCGGTTTCAACCTGCGCCAGCGCATCGTGGGTAAAGATGAAACTGGCATACAGGTCACCCGCAAAGAACAGGTTGGCCACCCGGTCCCCGGCGCTCAGCTGCGCGTCGAGACTGCGACCGAAGTCCGTCACCAGCGTCTGCCATTCCTCGCGCCGGAACAGTGAAAACTTGCCGGCGCTGGTGGTGCCTCCGGTCTTGAAAACCAGTGCGTCATTCAGCGGCGCCGTCAGGACAGGCCACTGGTCAAGGTCATGACTGCCTTTCCAGTATTCCACCGGGTCAATCACCGGCAGTTGTTCCAGTGATGAGATGTGCGGGGGAATATCGGCGAAGTGGCTTGCATAAAAGCTGGAGTGCCGTCGTGCCAACGTCACCAGTTCTTGCAGTTCAAATCGTGTGTTCATGTTCGGCTCCTTGCCTGTCTGCGCAGGGACCAACGCCCCGATTGTCGATCAGCAGCGGCGTCTTGCCGCTGTGTTTGTTGCGGGTGAACCGACCGCTGCCGCAAACCTCTGCCTCAACGGTCAGCAGTCCGGTGTGGATGAGCGTCGCCAGGGTCGGATAGTCCAGCAGGCGGCGCTGAACATCATCGGCTTGCCGTGGGCTGCGAAAGCGCATGCGCTCCAGGCCGTCCGGGACATGTTCGAGGATCAGCTGGAACTCGGTCTGCAGATGCTCTGCCAGTTGCGACAGGCAGATGAAGTCGGTGCCGATGCGCATCAGCCTGCCGTGACGTTGCAGCAGCTCGAAGCGCGGCGTGGGCAGTCCGCATTCGCACACGCCGGGGAGCCAGCGACCGCTGTCGCCGACGTCGTAGCGCTGAACGTCCTGACCCTCGCGCTCGATGGAGGTGAATACCAGGCGCCCGGTTTCACCGTCGTTGACCGGTCGATCGGCCTCGAATTCGACGATCTCCAGATGCTGGATATCGCTCATGAGATGAAACACGCCATCGCCGGTGGCCGGGCAAGCATGGCCGAGCGGCCCGGCGTCGACACTGCCGTAAATGGCCGAGCGGATCAGCCCGACGCCGCAGCTGCGCATCAGCGCAAGGCTTTGTTCGCCGGGGTGTTCGCCGCCGAGGAAGACTTTTTCGATCCCGCCATATTCGCGTAGCCGTGCCTGCTCATTGAGGAACAGACGGTGCAGGGTGCTGGGCATACCGACCAACACGGTGACGCGCTGGTCGATGATTATCTGCGCGATCTCGCGGTAATCGTCATCGGCCGGCGCCCCCATCGGCAGGTGCGTGGCCCCCAGCAGCTCCAGCACTTTGGAAAAACTGAAAAAACCGCCATACAGCCCGCCACTGAAGAACAGGTTCATCACCCGGTCGCGGTTCGGGTCGAGGCCCGCCGCGAACAAACCGTCGGCGCTGGCACGCATCTGCCGATCGAAATCGCGGTAGCTGTAACCGGCCAACGCCGGGGTGCCGCTGCTGCCGCCGGAGCGGAAATACAATCGGGCCGCCGGATGGATCGGGCGGGTGACAAAGGCGTCCTTGCTCATGATCGGCAGATTGGCCACGCAGGGTGGCGTCGGCAGCGGATCGAGCGTGGCACGGGTCGCAAGCTCTGTAGCCGGCAGACTGACCGATACCCGTCGGCTCAAGCGCTGCAAGGCATACACGCCGTCATGGGGTTCGCCCTCATAGCCCTCGTGAATTGCCTGCACCGGAGTGACCCGTGTGACACCTGCAGCGATCAGCGTTTGAGCCAGTTCGGCCATTTCTTGTTCGGCACACATCAGCCCGGCGCTTTGCAACACGTTTCGCCAGGGCAACAGCGCCTCGGCGATCCGTGCTCGCGGCATCGGTTTGAGCAGCAGGCTGCGAAACAGCGGCGAGGGACCGAGTTGCTGGTCGTGGGTCCAGATCACCCGCCAGTCTGGCGCCTGCCACACATGACCGCTGGCCCCGCCAAAGCTCTGGGCCAGCCGCGCCATCGCCGTTCGGGTGGTAATTTCCGAGGCTTCCTGAATCGAAGGTGGCAGGACTGGCCATTGCCGGGATCGACGCTCGAACGCCTCGGCCAGTCCCTCGCCTATTGAACGCAAAGTGTTTTCATCGTCACTGTCCACCAGCAGCCATTGCGGGCTGGAGCAGGCCTGCTGATCGAGGCGGCAGACTTCATCGGCCACGGCGTCCAACGCGTCTGGCGTGACCGCTGCCGGTGTCAGGTAGATGAAGCTGATGCGGTGGCCCCAGTCGATCCAGCGACATCCGGGCGCCAGTTGCTGGCGGATGGCTTGCAGCGCCGATTCCCCGCCCCACGCCGAAACCCCGTTGGCCTGTTGGCACAACTGACCGATCTGGGCCGTGCTGGCCGGAACGACGGCGACATGCCCGGCAATCTGGCCGGTCGCATCGCACTTCGCCAATCCATGAAGCAATTGAGCGGTCACACCCTGATCGCTGCTGCTGGGGCGCAACCAATTGACGTTGCCGGCCAGCAGGCCTTCGATCGCCGCACAGAAAGCCAGCAGCGCTGCATTGCCGGGGGTGATGTGAACCACCAGGCCCAGCGGGCTCCAGCGTTCAAAGCGTGACTGGCGATAGTCGAGGCGACGCAGGCTGCCCGGCTGTTCGCCGAGTTCGCGCTCAAGCTTGCGCCGCAGGGCAGCGGGTTGGCAGAACTCGATCAGTGACTGGCGTTGCTCGGGATCGATGGGCAATGCCGTGTCCGGATCCTGCAGACGTTTGGCAAAAGAGGCTGCTGCGCCCAGCACGGTCGCTGTGTCGAGTGTTTTGGCCAATCGTTCCGGCAAATCCAGGTAAAGCTGTTGCAGTGCGCCGTCGAGGGTGCAGTCGTCGTGAAGCTGTCCGTTGATCAAGTGCATATCAGTGCTTCCCCAGCAATTCAGAGGCGGCCATGGCACAGCTACGGCCAGCGGTGGTGGCCGCGCGGCCATGCAGTTCGAACCAGTCGGTGGACAGACCACAGCCACAGCTGGCGCCGGGATGCAGGGTGGCGAGATCGCTCATGACCACCGCGTGCGCGGGGCTCGAAGAAATGTAAGGCGAGACAAAACTCAGCAAGCCCTGACGGCCGTAAGGCTGAACCGTAAAGTCAGCGGGATGGCGCACGAAAACCTTCGAATAGACCGGTACATGGAAACGGTGGTGAGCACATTCGAGATAAGGCACCGCATGCTCGACTGCGCCGTAGCCGTCACGGCAACGGGACATCTCGATGCCCAGTTGGCGGTGAATGCGTTCGTACAGTTGCTGGCGGGGAATCTCTTGCGCCGCGTGGGTTTTCCAGCCGCCGCCAAACAGCGTCAGCGAGCCTTGCGCCAGTTGCAGGTCAGCCACCCCGGTCGCCTGCATGCGTTGCAGGGTCTGCCAGAGAAAGGCCGGGAAGCCGAAGATCCGTACCGGCAAACCTTCTTCGGCGAAGGACTGCAAGGCTGCGATCACGCCAAAGCCGTCGAATTCATGACCGCCACCCGTTCGGCGCAGTGCGTAGGCCACGCGATTGACGGGCGCGAAGCCGCACAGAAACTGATCGGTGAATGATGTTCCCAGGCTGATGCCGCCCTCGGGTTCATAGCTAAGCAGCAGGTAGTTGCACGGCGTGTGCAGGGTGTCCCAGTCATAGTGCTGGAAGATCCGCTCGACCATGTTCTGGGCCGCGCCCAGGCTGCGCTCGTCGTAACGCATGCGGCTTTTTTCGCCGCTGGTGCCGGAGGAAGTGAGTTCCAGTGCGTCCGCTGCGGTGGAACTAAGCAACGCCTGGCGCTTGAAATAACTGGCGAAAATCGGCGGTAGCCGCGACCAGTCATCAAGGTGATCCAGGTCACCAACGATCAGGCCATTGGCGTTCAGCCAGTGTTCGTAGCCCGGAGTGTGCTGGCAGTGGAACCGGCTCATTTCGGCCATGGCCTGGTTAAACAGCCCGTCCGGCACGGAATCCGGGCAATAGGGTTGCGTCAACGCACAGAGTGCGTCGCTGTAGGGGAAGTGGTTCATCAGGCGTCCTTGTCGTTATGTTGAAGAAGCGGTGTCTGCCGGGACGTGTGGCAGAAACCGGTACAGCAGGGGCAGGCTGAGCAGCCCGCCCAGCGCCGCCCAAATAGCGAAGGATTCAAGACGGGTGCCGCCGCCGATCGCTGCGATCAACGAACCACCGACACCCATCACGGCAATCGAAATCATGCCGATCGCGGCAGACACCAGACCTTTGCTGTCATCGCTGGAAAACAGTGCCAGTCGGTACAAAGCGGCGTTGCTCATGCCCAGCCCCACGGCATACAGCCCAAGGCCGGTCATCAATCCGGCAAGCGAAAGGCTGGTCAGTGCGGTGGCGATCAAGGTCAGCAAACCCAGGCAGAACGGCCAGAGCGCCAGGCGAATCAATTGCGACAGCTCCCGCGACGCCAGCAGTCGGTCGAGGATCAGATTGCCGACGATGACCGCCGAGAACACCGGAATCTGCCACAGCGCATATTCGCGCGTGGTCAGGCCCAGCAACTGAACCAGCAACAGCGGCGAAAGACCGATCCAGGCAATCAGTGGCAGGCTCATCAGACCCAGGGCCAGGCAGGTGCCGACAAACCGGTGATTGCACAGCAATGCCCGGTAACGGCTGCCGATCTGGCGAAACGAAAAGGGAATCGGCACTTGCTGACCGCCATCGTGGCGGACAACGCCGATCGTCTCCGGCATGCAGGCATACAGACCGATCCAGGTCAGTGTCGCGATCAGACCGAGACCGAGAAACAGCTCGCGCCAGCTCAGCCACTCCAGCAGCAGACTGCCGAGCAGCGGGCCGAGCAGGGGTGAAAGCAGCGCGACATTGCCTAGTAACGCCATCAGGCGCACCGCATCGGCCTCGTAGAAGACTTCCTGAAGCGCGGGGTAACTGACCGCCACGACAAACCCCAGGCCCATGCCTTGCAACAGGCGCAGGGCGTTGAACACTTCGATGCCGGGCGTGGCGACAGCCGCCGCGCAGGTCACGCCGAACAGTGCGCAACCGCCCAGCAGCAACGGGCGCCGGCCGAACCGGTCGGACAGCGGCCCGATCAGCCATTGCAGGCAGACGCCGCCGATCAGATACAGATTGAACGCGTTGGGGATGTGAGCGGCCTCGGCTGCGAGATCCCGGGTGACGGTCAGCATGGCCGGCATGACCATGTCGCTGGCCATGTAGGTCAACCATTCGAACAGGGTAATGGCCAGACAGAAACCGAGTGCCTGGAGTGGGGGGAGGGGGATGAGAGTTCTTTGCATGCGCTTTCACGATCGTCGAGAGGGAGCGCAAAGGGTAGGGATGAGCAGGGATTGTTCCTACGCCATTGGTGTGACGGTCTATGACGCGGTTATGCGTGATGTTGCGGAGGGAGACTTTCTTGCTTGCACAGGTGAAACGCCCTACGGCATTGATGGCCGAGCCATAAAAAATGCCCACATTCCTGTGGGCATTTTTCCTGACGCTTAAATCCGTTGTTGCATTTGAACGGACGGACGCTGGCATCCTTTCCGTGAGATGGCTTAACGATGGTAGTAGTAGCCGGGGCCAGGCCCATAGTGGCGATGATCGCCATGCCAGCCGCCGTGGGGAAAGATGATGCAGCCGCTCAGGGTGAGCAGTGCAAGGACAGGAATCAGCCAGGTGATTCGACGCAGCATTTCAAGGATCCTCATGGTTAACGCCGTTTGAAGCCAAAGCTCTTCATCGGCTGTAACATGAGACCCCGTTTACCGCGGCGCATCCCCGTCAAACGGTATGCGCATGGCATCAACGCCGATACAAACCCGATACATTCCAACGGTTCAGGAACCTGTAATGACCCATAAGCAACGCTTGATATATTCGATTCTGATCGCCGTCGCCGTACTGCTGATCATGCTCGGCCTGTCCTGGCTGCAAAACGCCGGCAAGCTTAGCGAGCAAACGTTCCAGTACATCGCCATCGGTGTGGCGGTGGTGGTCGTGGTGATCAACGGTGTGATGCGCCGCAAGGTCAAGCCCTGACGGCGTCTGCCGGGTGCTTCAATCGTTGTTGAGCACCGCGGCAGCCTGGGGATGGAGGCTGTAGCTCTTGTCGTCGTTGAACGTGATCACGCCTTCGGCACACAGACGCTTCAACACTTCACGAACGCTGAGGAAGGACAACGGAATGTCCAGATCCAGCAGTTGGCTGTGCACGCCACGCACACCCAGACGACGGTCGTCCTCGGCGGCGACCAGCAGGGTGTCGATGACTTTGAGGCGAATCAGGCTGGTGCGCAGGCCGAAGCTTTTAAGCAGCAAACGGATGCGCTCATTGCCGTGACGCTCGATCCGTTGCCCGAATACGTCGACGTGCGAACCCATGGGCGCTCCTTGTGGGGTCTGGCTACCTTCCGATGGTAGGGGTGGGTTGTACATGCGGTTACTCCTTTCAGAGCCTGATCAGGAAAGGTTTTTTGTGCTCTCTCTAAACAAGACGTTTCAGCTCGACAAATCATGAAGCGAAAAATGTAGAAAATTTGTCGCCGTTTTGTCTTTTCCCCGTGATTACGGTGCGAGAGGGCTGTGTGACCGACTAAATTTTTTTTCCGCGGCTTCGTTTTCTGGACAGGCTCATTGCGCGTGACGCGTGGGTGATTTCAGAGCGAGCCGGGCCCGACGTGTTCACGGTGGCGGGCGGTTCGCTCTACGGCATTTCGATCAGGAGCGAGCGTGACTATTTCCAGGCAATTCACCGGACTGACCCTTGCCGGCCTGTTTCTCGGGCTGAGTCTGTCGGCGCAGGCGTTCAGCCCGTCCGTTCAGACCGGTGCCGACATCCGCCGCACCGGTTTTGGCGTACCGCACATCCGTGCGGAGAACGAACGCGGTCTCGGATTCGGCATCGGTTATGCCTATGCGCAGGACAACCTGTGCCTGCTGGCCAACGAGATCGTGACGGTCAACGGCGAGCGGTCGCGGTACTTCGGGCCGGAGCAACTGACAGTCGAAGAGCGCGAGAACCGCGTCAGCGACGTGTTCTTCCAGTGGCTCAACACGCCGCAGGCAGTGAACGCTTTCTGGCAGGCCCAGCCGGTCGAAGTGCGTGATCTGGTGGAAGGTTATGCCGCCGGCTACAACCGTTACCTGGCCGAGCGCCGTCAGCAGGGGCTGCCGCAACAGTGCCAGGGTGAATGGGTGCGCGATATCGCCGCCGAAGACCTGGTAAAGCTGACCCGTCGTCTGTTGGTCGAGGGCGGTGTTGGTCAGTTCGCCGAAGCTTTGGCGGGTGCTACTCCGCCGCAGGCCACTGCGCAGATTGAAAACGATGCGCGGGCTTACCAACTGGCGGACACGCGCCAGCAGCGCTTCGCCCTGGACCGTGGCAGCAACGCGGTAGCGGTGGGCAGCGAGCGTTCGTTCAATGGCCGTGGGATGCTGCTGGCCAACCCGCATTTTCCGTGGGTCGGCGGCATGCGCTTCTATCAGATGCACCTGACCATTCCGGGCAAACTGGATGTGATGGGCGCGGCGCTGCCGGGCTTGCCGATGATCAACATCGGCTTCAACCAACACCTGGCCTGGACCCACACCGTCGACTCGTCCAAGCATTTCACCCTGTATCGCCTGCAACTCGATCCGAAGGATCCGACCCGTTACCTGCTCGACGGCCAGTCGTTGCCGATGAACAAACAGACCGTCACGGTGCAGGTCAAACAGGCGGACGGCCAGGTCGTGCCGGTGTCGCGGGATGTCTACAGTTCGCAGTTCGGCCCGATCGTGCAGTGGCCCGGAAAACTGGACTGGAACAATCAGTTCGCCTATAGCCTGCGCGATGCCAACCTCGACAATGATCGAGTGCTGAAACAGTGGTACGCCATGAACCGCGCCGGCAATCTCAAGGATCTGCAAGATTCGGTGCACACCATTCAGGGCATCCCGTGGGTCAACACTCTGGCGGTAGATGACAAGGGCCAGACGCTGTACATGAACCTGTCGGTGGTGCCGAACGTCAGCGCCGACAAACTGGCCAAGTGCAGCGACCCGCGCGCCGGTCTGAAAATGATCGTGCTCGACGGTTCCAACAGCGCCTGCGCCTGGGACATCGATCCGCAAGCCGCGCAAAAGGGCATTTACGCTTCGAGTCAGTTGCCACAGTTGTTGCGCAAGGACTTCGTCCAGCACTCCAACGATTCGGCGTGGCTGGCCAACCCGGCGCAACCGTTGACCGGGTTCTCGCCTTTGATCAGCCAAGACGGCCAGCCGCTGGGCCTGCGCTCGCGCTTTGCGCTGGATCGTCTGGCGACCCTGAGCAAAAAAGGCCCGGTGTCGGTGCAGGACCTGCAACACATGGTGATGGACGATCAGGTGTTCCTGGCAACGCAGGTGGTGCCGGATCTGTTGAAGTTCTGTGCTTCCCAGCCTGATGCAGCGTTGAAATCGGTGTGCAGCAGCCTGAAGGCGTGGGACGGCCGGGCGAATCTGGAATCGGGCGTCGGGCTGGTGCATTTCCAGACCATCATGCAAGCGATGCAGGAATCGCCGCAGGCCTGGCGTGTGGCGTTCGATCCGAAGGATGCGCAACACACACCACGCGGGCTGGCCATTGAAAAGCCGGAAGTGGCCAAGGCATTGCGCGAGGCCATGCTGGCGTCGGCCGAGTCCGCCACCAAAATGGGCCTGACCGAGAAAACCCGTTGGGGCGATGTGCAGGTGGTCAGCAGTGGCGGCCAGCAAACGCCGATCCACGGTGGCCCGGGTACGCTTGGCATTTACAATGCGATCCAGAGCGTGCCTCGTGAAGACGGCAAGCTGGAGGTAGTCAGCGGCACCAGTTACCTGCAAGTCGTGACGTTCGACGACAAGGGGCCGCATGCCCAGGGTTTGCTGGCGTTCTCGTTGTCCAGCGATCCGGCGTCGAAGTATTCCCGCGACCAGACCGAGGCGTTCTCGAAGAAACAGTGGAGCGTGTTGCCATTCACCGAACAGCAGATCAAGGCTGATCCGCAGTATCAGGTGCAGACCGTGCGCGATGATTTGGAAAAGGCGGGGAAAGTCGCGGCGCAGTAATCAACGGTAAACATCGCTGACAAGTGCCAAAGCAGAAGGCCGCTCCCTCACGGGAACGGCCTTCAGTTTTTTACCGGTTGCTGCGGCATCGGATTGATGACCGGGTTGCCGTCCTTGTTGCGGGTCAGGAACACCGGCAGGACTTTGGGCAGGGAACTGGCGAAGCTGTTCAGTTCCTTGATGTTGTAGATCCCGCCGACCCGGATCGAGCCAGTCGAGTTGTCGGCGAGCATCAGCGGTTTGTCCAGGTAACGGTTGATCTGCGGCAACGCTTCGTTCAGCGACAGGTTGTCGAGCACCAGTTTGCCGCTGCGCCAGGCCAGCGAGTTGTCGTTGGCGTAGGTCTGGCTGATTTGCGGCATGTCGTCGCCGTGTTTGTAGCGCGCCTGCATCGAGGGCCCCAGACGCAAGCCGTCACCGGCCAGTCGGGAATTGCTGGTGACCAGCACGGAACCCTCGATCAGGTTGACCTTCACCTGATCCTCATACATCCAGACGTTGAAGCGAGTGCCGGTGACGCGAATCCTGCCTTCGGCGGCCCTGACAATGAACGGGTGGCTCAGGTCGTGGCTGACTTCAAAGAACGCCTCGCCTTTTTTCAGGGTGACGCGACGCTCGTCCTTGAAGTTGCTGTAGGTCAGCTCGGTGTTGAGGTTCAGCTCGACCTGACTGCCGTCACCCAGGGTGACATGGCGGACGTTATCGGTGGCCGCGAAATGCTGATAGCTGTTGGGCAGCCAGCCGAGGTTCCAGCCGGTCCAGGCCGCCAGTGGCAAAGCCAGTGCGCAGACAGACGCCGCCACGGCGTAATGGCGCCATGAGCTGACGGGTTGGCGAATCGGCACAACCGGTGCGGGTTCCGGGCGCGGCAAGTGTTCAGCCACGTCCCAGATTTCCAGCATCGCCTCATACTCGAACGCGTGAAGCGGGTGTGCATCGCGCCATTGTTCGAACGCCAGCCGCTCTTCGGCGGTGCAGTCGACGGCGTGCAGACGCATGCACCAATGCGCGGCGGCATCGGTGATCGCATCGTATTCGGCTTCCGAGAGGGTGTTCTGGGTCATTGACTCATCCTGATTTCCCGCATTCTAACCTTGGGGGGGAGGTGTCGAGAACAACCGTCATGGCATTTACCCATCAAACGTGGAACTTTTTTTCGCTCGGACGCCCCAAAAAACAGGACGTCCCGCGAACATTAACCATAAATGGAGTAAAAAAATGATCAAAAGAACCTTGGCCGCTTTCGTCGCAACCGCCAGTCTCCTGAGTGCCGGTGCGGCGCTGGCCGACCGCCCGGGCGCTGGATGGATCACCATCGAAAAAGCCATCGAGATCGTCAAGACCAAGGCCGGTTATGTCGAGGTCTACGAGATCGAGGCCGACAACAACGGCTATTGGAAAGGGGAAGGGCGCAAGGCTGATGGCGTGGTGTACGAATTCCGTATCGACGGCGCATCGGGCAATGTCCTTCGTGACCAGAAGGACTGAATTCAACGCGGTTGAACGGAATGCGCAGGTATCGAGCCTGCGCATTTTTTGTGTGGATCAAGGGGACGATGCAACTTCCAGCTGCCGGCCCACTTCGCAGATCAGCAGCGCGATCGAATCGGCGTTGTGCAAGATGACACCGACGCGGGCATCCGATGTTTGTTGATCCATGAACGCATTGCGCGCCTCGTTCATGGTGGTGCTGTGCGTTTGCCTGAAGATCTCCGCGGCCGTGGTCTCTTTTCCGGGAATTCTGTCAAAGTCAATCCAGACCGTGCGCTCCGGGTTCCATTCCGCAAACAATTGCGCCCGGGGAGTGGCCAGTGAAAGCGCCATTCTTCGTTCGTCCTGCAACTCCTGAAGCAGTTTAGCGCCGTCGGGTGTCACGGACGAAATCAGGTCACAGAAAGGCTCTCGCCCGCGTACGGTTGCGATATCCCAGGCGTTGCTCAGTTGATGAGCCAGTTCGTGGATCAGGGTTTCGGCTTGTGCGTGGCCGTCGATATCAAATCCAGGCGCAGTGACGGGCACGTAGTCCCCCAGGTCCTGGTCAAAGAAGTGCTGGGTGAAATGGACCTTGTTCTGCTGGTCGCCATCGAGGACAAACGCGATCACGTCGTGAAACCACCTGGTGGAGCCGACGATGAAGCGGTCGGTGTTGAGCAGATCGTCCGTCGGGTCTACCAACGCATTGCAGATCGGCAGGATCGCGGTCTTGATCCTGGACAGGATCTGCGTTGTGACTTTCGGGACATCAAAGAACTCCATGAGAAACCGGTTGACCCGTCCGCCGGGCACAACGTTGATGTCCAGGATGGCCAGGTTATGCAGGCAGTTGAACGCATAATCCCGGGCCAGTCCCACTGCACGCCCCAACACCCGGGCTTTTTCAGGGTAGCGCCGGGTGATTTCTTCCATACCGTGGGCTTCTATGTTGAGCATCGTGCGACGAATCCGAGTGTATTTGCTGTGCTCGAGCATTCTGGAAAAGGCTTTGCCGTAATGAACGGTCTGGCCCGGCGTGATCCGCACCATCCGTGAGTCGGTCTTGCGCAGTGACGGGCCGCGCTCTTCACCCTTTGCCAATTGCCAGTCCGAGCCGTTTTTGACGACCCTGTATACCTTGCCGTCCACCGCGGCATAGCTGCGGTTGTTGGATGTCTTCTGGTACACGCCCTGGGTCGCACTGAAGGTGAGGTCCTTGAGCGCTACGTCGGTTGCTTCGAAAGGCTGCAGCAGTGTGCGTTGTGGCGAGGTGGATTCAATTTCGTCCAGACTCGGCGCAACAATCTTTTCGACCTGTGTGGCGCCGGCTTCGGTTGCCTGTTCACCGACGTCGGTGACAACTGCGCTTTCGGCGGACATTTCAGGCAGAAGGCCGACGGTGACCATTTGCTCTGCGCCATCGATAAACGACTTCAGCGCCTTCTTCCAATGATGATTCTGCAGGGCCTCGGCCGAATCCTTGAAGTCATCGTAGGCTTGCCAGAGAAAGCGCCCATAGGCGAGTTTGCCCTGCAACATGTCCGCGACCTGTTGGATGTCATCACTGAACAGGACTTTGGCGTTTTCCCAGTCGGATTGCCCGTCGCTGTCGCTTTGCGAAGCGAGCATCTGCTTCAACAGCTCGAGATTGTCCTGATACAGACGTTCCAGCAGGTTGCCGCCAATCGGGCGGTAGTCCAGCGTCATTTCGCTGGTCTGTCCCAGGCTGCTGGCAAGCAGGCTGCGGAAGGTCGCTCGCTGCGTCTGCGGCAAACGGCGAAGCAACAGGTTTTGCAGAAGTCCCGGAGTATTCAGAGCGGCAATCAGGGCTTTTTCGTCGAAGAATTCGTGAAACGCCTGCTCGGCAAACGGGGTATAGAGCAGCACTGGCCCCTTGTGGGCGGTGCCGGGTGCCAACACATACAGTCCGCATGCCTCGACGGCAGTAGCTCCGGCGGTCTTGACCAGTGACAGTGGACACACCATGGCGTGTGTGCCGGCCACGGCAGCACGGGCGATGGCATCCGGCATGTCCAGCACCTGGCGGATGTAACTGAATGCGGTTTCGGACAAATGCTGCTGCAGTTTCAGCGCGTGAGCATGCTGCAGCAATTGCCAGGGCAACTGACGGAAGAAAACCTGCTGCCGGGCGAGCCCGGCAACCGTAGTCGTCGCCAGTGCCTGAATGACTTTTTCGCTGTAGCGGGTGGGGATTTCGAGCGACAGCAGCAGTTGCCTGACGGCGCTCTGATCCAGCCCTTTGGGCAAGGCGCTGGCGTTGATCGACGTGACTTTGAAACCGGTGCCTTGGGCGATGTTGATGTGATTGAGGGCAAACTCGACCAGGTTGCGCGCAGGGCCGGCCAGGGCCAGATTGGGTGATATCCGGATGTGGCGAGGATTGATCCGGCTATCGGGGAAGCGGCTGTCGAGCAGTGATTTCAGGGTTTGTTCGACATGGGTCACTAGTGTCGGCACACCTGTCAGGTAGTCCTTGTCGTCGACGACGCTCTGGCGCCATTGCTCCATTAGTTCGACGTGCAGTTTCTGCTCCGCAACCGCCGCCATGCCGAGCCAGGCCGGGTAGGTCTGCTGTGCAGCGATTGCCCGGGCATGGGCCGTGGCCAGTTTCAGGTTGGTGTGAAAAGCCGGCTCACTCAACGCTGTCAGCGTCTTGCTGCGCCGGGCGGGATCCTTGACGCGGCTGCGCACCTGCTCGCAGCGCCCGAGAAAATGCTCGATGGCCGATTGCATGCGGTTGTGCAGCACGTTGTGTTCGATGAACTGAAACGCCCCCAGGGAATAGCGCTGATGCAGCTGAAACTGTGCAGGCAGAATGTTCTCCAGCAATGACAGGCGTTGCACGTTATGCAGCAGGCGTTGCTCGAGCCTGTGCCGGGCAACCGCGACGGTGTCGAATACTTCAAGCCCGAGCGCGGGTGTCCACAGTACCGTGCGACCGGAGTGCCGGGCGTCGAGGCCGCCACGCTCGGTCATCAGCAGGCAATGGGCGAGCGGCAGCAGGTTTTGCTGGCCGGCAGACTGCAGGGTGAGCCCATAGGCGTCCGGGCGAAAACCCTCCAGCGCCCGACGCAGCACGCGGGTCGGCTGGTCGGGGTTGACCACGGCATCGACGATCGCCCGCGCCGACGCTTGCAGCGTACCGTTCAATGCTCGCAGCCGGGCTTCGCCGGTCACCCCGAGAAACCAGGCATGGCCCAGGTTTGACTTGAGGTTTTCGAGAAACGGTCGCTGGACTTCCAGGGTTGCCATCGGTTGCGTCTTGAGTAATTCGCCGAGCGAAGCTTCAACGCTGCTGAACGTCTTGATCGCGGCACGCGCCTTGTCCGCCAGGACCAGGGACGGCTGTTGATTGCCCAACAACACCGGGTGCGTGCTCCAGCGTCCAGCGCTGTCGAACTCGAGCAGACGCGCATGAATCATCGAGCGAATGTCCAGGCTCTTGTCGAACAGGGCGTGCAGATTCACCGCGCCATCGCTGTGGCGAAACACCTGCAAGGCGTACTCGATGTTTTGCCGTTGCTTGGTGATGATGGATTCAAAGAGGATCTTGAAGACCTCTCCCAGGACCCGCTCTCCCGACACCTGCGGCTGATCGAAGCCAATGAAGCGATTGCGCTCGTCCAGGCTGAGCAGGCTGTAGAGTTCGTCTTCATGCCCCTTGGCCATGAACTTGCTCAGCAGGGTCTGTTTCAGATCGCTGTAGTCGGTGAGTACCTGCAGGCCCTGCACCGGCGTGTAAAGGAAGGCGTGGGTGCCGCTAATCATCAGCGAACCCGCCAGTTCGACGTAGTTGGCTTCACGTTCCCAGAGACGCACGGTTTCGGTCAATGGACGAATGGAGCCGTCGTTGCGGGGCCGTATCAACTGGTGCAGTGCGTTGAATTGCGGTGCATCGAGAATGCCGGTTTCGCGTTTGATCATCCATTCGGCGCGCGCCTGATCCTCGAGTACTTCGGCAAAAAACGTCCGACGCGACGAGCCGTCGCTGGAGGGCGCATCCCAATAGCGTTCCAGATGTTGAAACAACAGCGCCGACAGCTTGCCGGCAGCACTTTTGACGGCGTCTTCCCATTGCAGTTGGTCATCCTGAGTGGCCGTTCTGTCGGGGTGGGTGAACTCACGCAATGCAGCGGTCGGCCATTGCTGGTGGCGGTAATACAACAGCACTGCGTCGCTCAGGCTCATGGATTCGAGCCAATGCCTGTCGGGCGCCGCACGGTCGGAGCCGGTGGCGCCGTCCAGGGTGTAGAAGCCGACGCGGGTTCGGCTCTGCTGCAAGCTGCCGAAGTGGGGCTTGAGCAATTCGTCGAGAATGTTTTCCAGCAGGTGCGTCAGCGTCGGCAGTTTCTCCAGCTCCGTACGCATTGCCTGCGCATTCAACAACTGGCTCTGTTTGATCGCCTCGGTGGTCTCATCGAATACATCACCTTCGATCAGTGTGAACGACACGGAAATCTTTTCCGCGTCGAGCAGCCGTTTACGTTGTGGCAACGACAGGAGCGCAAACAGCGAGGTCTGGTCGTCGGCGTCGTTCAGGCTTTGCTCGAACTGTTGCTTCAAGTCGGCGCGGTCAGCGTATTTCTTGATGCCGTCGAAGGCGGTGTAAAGGATATGGGCCTGATTGACGGGTGTCTGGCTGAGAACAAACGCGCCCGGAAGCGGCACCGGGATTTCACTGCCAACGTTAAGCAGTACCCGCTCGGCGCGCATGGCCGGGGTCTGCTGGCTGCGCAAGTTGTGGGAGGACAGCCTGGCGTGGACGAGCCATCTGAATTCGTGTTCGGACAGACTGTGGGTCTTGCCCAGTTCGGTCCATAGTCCGGGGGAGTCGAAGACTTCGGGGAACAACAAGGGTTTGATGGGGGCTGACATGATCGAGTCTCGATGAGGGGCGCATGCGGGCAGGCGCCGGTGGGTCGAGACGCAAGGCTAGGGCGGGTGACGCTGGCGAAGGTGGTAGATAAATATTGCGGGGTTGACAGGCAACCGGCCGGCCATGGTTAATCCTCTGGCGGGTTGTTCGTTCGCTGTTGTTCCCTCCAATAATTACTCTGGAGCTTCAGATGTCTGCGCCACACGATCATGCGGTCTCGTCCACGGTGTCCCTGGACGAGCTGACTCAATTGCTGGAAACGATTTTCACCCGTCACGGCACCTCGGCCGAAGTCGCCCGAACGCTGGCCGCCAATTGCGCCAACGCCGAACGAGACGGTGCGCACAGTCACGGCGTATTCCGGATTCCCGGTTATGTCTCGACGCTCAACAGCGGCTGGGTCAACGGCCAGGCCGTGCCGAAAGTCGAGGATTTGGCTTCAGGGTTTGTCAGCGTCGATGCCGGCAACGGTTTTGCTCAACCTGCGCTGGCGGCGGCGCGTGCACTGCTGGTGGAAAAGGCCCGGAGTGCCGGGATCGCGGTGTTGGCGATCCGTAATTCCCATCACTTCGCCGCGCTGTGGCCGGACGTCGAGCCTTTCGCGGATGAGGGTCTGGTGGCGTTGAGCGTGGTCAACAGCATGACCTGCGTGGTACCCCACGGTGCCGACCGGCCATTGTTCGGCACCAACCCGATCGCCTTCGCCGCACCACGGGCCGACGGTGCGCCGATCGTGTTCGACCTGGCCACCAGCGCCATCGCCCATGGCGACGTGCAGATCGCCGCGCGCAAGGGCGAGAAACTGCCGGCAGGCATGGGCGTCGACAGCCTTGGCCAGCCGACCTGCGACCCGAAAGCGATTCTGGAAGGCGGTGCATTGCTGCCGTTTGGCGGGCACAAAGGTTCGGCGCTGTCGATGATGGTCGAGCTGCTGGCCGCCGCGCTGACTGGCGGCAATTTCTCGTTCGAATTCGACTGGAAGAACCATCCGGGGGCCAAGACCCCGTGGACCGGTCAGTTGCTGATCGTGATCGACCCGAGCAAGACCGCCGGGCAAAGCTTCGCCGAACGCAGTCAGGAACTCGTGCGGCAGATGCACGGGGTAGGGCTCAAGCGTTTGCCGGGTGATCGGAGGCATTTGCAGCGGGCCAAATCATTGGCCAAAGGGATCGAGCTGGATCAACAGACCCTGTCGCAGCTGCGTGAACTGGCCGGCGAATGAGTGTTTGCCGGACATGAAAAAGGCGAGCCCGAGGGCTCGCCTTTTTTGTTCGCGCTCAGCGGCGACCGAGCAGCAATCCGACCACCAGACCGAACCCGGCGGAAATCGCCACGGTCTGCCACGGGTGCCCGCCGATGTAGCTCTCGGTGGCGTCCACCGCCGGTTTGGTGCGGTCACGCACGCTGGTGACCGAATCCAGGGCCTGCTGCAGTTTCTGGGCGATTTGCCCGCGCAGGGTCTCCGCTTCCTCGCCGACCAGCGAGGCACTGCTCTTGAGCAGTTTTTCCGACTCTTCGATCAGCGCCTGAAGTTCGCTGAAGGCCTGGTCCTTGATTTGGTCTTCGGCGGCTTGAACGGCGGTTTTCCGGGCCATTGGGTGACTCCTTGCAGGTGAATGGACAGTGAACAATGGAGTGTGGCGCGACTTGAAAAGTTGCAGCGATTTTCCATCCGGAGCAAAAACCAGCGTCAGAGGTTTCCGTCCAGCGTGTAAGATGTCGCCATTTCATGCAGCAGGTAATTCCCGATGAGTTTCAATCTGGCCGACAAATCCCTCGCAGAGCGCGCCGCGCTGGAAGACGAGAAATCCCGACTGTTCGAACTCTGGCAGAACAATCTGGGCAAAGCCAAGGGCGAAGCCGCGCGGTTGTTCGGCGAGCGCTCCAAGCGCAAGGGCAAGTGGGCCGAATTCGTGCGCGCCGAACTGGACGGCATGTCGCCGCCGGAATTCGCCAACATGGTGCGCAGTGAAGTCAATCGCCTGATGGCGGCCAACAAGTAATCACTCGGCCCTGAAACTGGCGCCAATCGCTTCGCGCACCGTCAGCACCACCGGATCGATCTGGGTGCTGGTGCGCCAGCCCAGTTCGATCGGGTAACGCGGCAGCGCCAGCGGGCAGGGCAGCAGTGCCAGCCCGCTCATTGCAGCAATCGCCTGCGCCGCGTGGGTCGGAATGGTCGCCACCGCATCGCTGCCCTTGAGCAGATGCGGCAACGCCGCGAAATGCGTGGTCGAGGCGCAGACCCGGCGACTGCGGCCCAGCGCCGCCAGCCCTTCATCGGTGATCCCGATAAAGCCGCCCGACGACACCAGAAGGTGCTCGCGGGTGACGAATTCCTCCAGATCGATCTGCTGCTGGCCCGGCGCCAGGCTCGCCGGATCCACCAGACACGCGTAACCCCCTTCACCCAACACCTGACGGCTGAGCAGTCGCTCGGCAAACCCACCGGCGGTGATCGCCAGATCGATGCTGCGCTCCATCAGCGCCCGAGCGACGATCTGGCTGTGGGTCTGGCGGAAGATCAGCCGCAGTTTCGGCGCGCGGCGGGCGATTTCCTCGATCAGCCGGCGGCCATAGGCGATTTCGAAATCGTCCGAGAGGCCCACGGTGACCGAGCGTCCTTCGTAGTGATTGGCCGTCGGGTCGACCATGGCCAGGCTTTGCCGGCACTTGTTCAGCGCATCGCTGACCACCGGTTTCAACTGATTGGCCTTGAGCGTCGGCGCCAGCCCCCGGCCGGTGCGCACGAACAATTGATCGCCATACACCTCGCGCAATCGCCGCAGAGCCGCGCTGACCGCCGACTGGGTCACGCCCAGACGCAAGGCCGCGCGGCTGGCGCTGGACTCTTCATGCAGGGCTTCGAAGACTTTCAACAGGTTGAGGTCGACGGTTGCGATATTCATCTGGCTCATATCATTCAGCAGTGGATCGGTCTTTATTCATGATCCCGTGGCGCCGGAGAATGAGCAACACCTGAACTTCACGGAGTGACCGCCATGCCCAAATCAATCGTTGCCGCCCTGCAGATCGGCGCCTTGCCCGGTGGCAAGGCTGACACCCTGGAACAGATCCTGAGCTGGGAAACCGCGATCATCGAATCCGGCGCCGCGTTGGTGGTGATGCCCGAAGCGTTGCTCGGCGGTTACCCGAAAGGCGAGGGCTTCGGCACGCAGCTGGGTTACCGCTTGCCGGAAGGGCGCGAGGCCTACGCCCGTTATTTTGCCAACGCCATCGACGTGCCGGGCGCCGAAACCGAAGCGCTGGCCGGGCTGTCGGCGCGCACCGGGGCCAACCTGGTGATCGGCGTGATCGAGCGGGCCGGCAGCACCTTGCATTGCACCGCGCTGTATTTCGACCCGCAGGCCGGCCTTGTGGCCAAACACCGCAAACTGATGCCCACCGGCACCGAACGGCTGATCTGGGGTAAGGGCGACGGTTCGACGCTACCGGTGCTCGACACGCAGGTCGGCAAACTCGGCGCGGTGATCTGTTGGGAAAACATGATGCCGCTGCTGCGTACGGCGATGTACGCCAAGGGCATCGAGGTCTGGTGTGCGCCGACCGTGGATGAGCGCGAGATGTGGCAGGTCAGCATGCGCCATATTGCCCATGAAGGGCGCTGCTTTGTGGTCAGCGCCTGTCAGGTGCAGGCCTCGCCGAATGAGTTGGGTGTGGAGATTGCCAACTGGCCGGGGGATCGACCGCTGATCGCCGGTGGCAGCGTGATCGTCGGGCCGATGGGCGATGTGTTGGCCGGGCCGTTGCGCGGCGAGGCCGGGCTGCTCACCGCCGAGATCGACACCGCAGAACTGGTGCGCGCCCGCTACGACTACGACGTGGTCGGCCACTATGCGCGGCCGGATGTGTTCGAGTTGAGCGTCGATGAGCGGGCTAAACCGGGCGTGCGGTTCACGGTTTGACGGACTGTCGGCGCCGCCATTCTTCGCGGGTGATTTCCCAGATCTCCCGTGGGAAGCGGCCGCCGACGAAGTCGTCCTCATCGGTGCGAATCAAGCGCATGCCAGCGCGTTCCGATAGCTTTCGCGAGCCAAGATTCGGTGCGGCTTTCGGCACGCGCATCAACGGCTGATCAAGGGTTTCGAACCAGTACCGGGTCACGGCTTCGCTGGCTTCGGTCATCAGGCCCTGACCCTGCCAGGCCGGGGCGAGCCAGAACCCACGGTGGTTGTCCGGCTCGTCCATCAGGCTGATGTTGCCGATCAATTGCTCCGGTGCCGATTTGAGGCGAATCGTCCAGTGCCACTCTTTGCCTGCCGCAATGGCCGGCAGCGCAATGTCACGCAAGTAGGTGAGGGCGCCGTCGTCCGGATAAGGCCAGGGCACTAAGGCGTTCAGATATCGCACCACTTCCCAGTGGGGAAATTGCTGCTGGATGGCCTCGGCATCCGCGAGTTCAAGCGGGCGCAAGATCAGTCGTTCGGTGTACAGCGTAGGGGTGTCTTCCATAAACCTGCGGCTTCCATGTTTCTGATTAAACGCTGCAGGCTACCGCATCTTTACCAGGTTGCGGCACTGGCCCTCGGCAGACTCAGCTTGCCGGTATCGACAAAGCGCATCGTGCCAAACAACCCGCCGGCCAGTTTGCCGCGCAGCACATAGGGCAGGTTGTCGAGGGTTTGGGTCTGGCTCAGGCCCAAGGTCTGGCGCAGCACCGAGAACGCGGAAATGCTCACCGGGACGCTGACGATGGTTTCGGAAAACCGTGGAATCGAGCCGCTCTGATCGCTCACACCCGACGCCAGCGAGTGACCGTTGACCTCCAGATCCAGCGCGATGCCGTTGTAGTCGATGGGCGTTTCGTTGGGGTTTTGCACCCGCAGCTTGATCGCGAAGCGCACTTCCAGATCCTGGCTCGGCAGCGGTTCGAGGCCGACCACGTTGATGTTCACCGGGTCGCGGTTGGGGAACAGCGCACAGGCGCTGAGGGAGAGCAGTAGCAGGGACAGGATGACGGCTTGGATACGACGCATTGATGCTCTCTCATTGAAAAAGGGCTGAGCCGTCGCCGGTATCAGCCCTTTTTTCATCGAGCGGACAGGATCAACGGTTCAACTGTGCGACAGCGGCCGATGATGCGGGTTCAGCTTTGGCCGGCAGGTCGGGGTTTTCCATGACCTGAAGGATAGAGGCTTCCGGGTCGAAGTCATCTTCTTCCAGCTCGATGAATTCTTCCGGCAGGAAGATATTCAGCACGATCGCACACAGCGCACCGACGGTAATCGGCGATTCGAAGATGTTGCGCAACGCCTGCGGCAGTTCGCGCAGCACTTCCGGCACGGCGGCAATGCCCAGGCCCATGCCGAGGGAAATCGCCACGATCAGCATGTTGCGCCGATGCAGACCGGCCTCGGCGAGGATCTTGATCCCGGCCACCGCCACAGTGCCGAACATCACCAGCTCTGCGCCGCCGAGCACCGGTTTCGGCATCAGTTGCAGCACCGCGCCGATCATCGGGAACAGCCCCAGCAGCACCAACAGACCGGCAATGAAGAACGCGACGTAACGGCTGGCCACGCCGGTGAGCTGAATCACCCCGTTGTTCTGGGCGAAGGTCACCATCGGCATGCTGTTGAACACCGCCGCCATGGCCGAGTTGAGGCCGTCGGCCAGCAGCCCGGACTTGATCCGGCGGATGTACAGCGGGCCTTTGACCGGCTGCCGCGAGATCATCGAGTTTGCAGTCAGGTCACCGGCCGCTTCCAGCGGCGAGACCAGGAAAATCACCGCCACCGGCACGAACGCCACCCAGTCGAAATTGAAGCCGTACTTGAACGGCACCGGCACGCTGACCACCGGCACTTCGGGCAGGTTGGCGAAATCCACGGTGCCCATCAGCCACGCCACCACGTAGCCGAGGGTCAGGCCGATGACAATCGCGCCCAGACGCAGGAACGGTACGTCAACCCGGTTCAACACCACGATGGTGCCCAGCACCAGCGCCGCCAGGAATACATGGCTGGCCGCGCCCAGATCCGCCGCGCCGAAGCCGCCGGCAATGTCGGTCATCGCCACTTTGATCAGCGACAGGCCCATCAGGGTGATGATGGTGCCGGTCACCACCGGGGTGATCAGCATGCGCAACTTGCCGATGAATTGGCTCAACACCACTTCGATGAAGGCGGCGAAGAAGCACACGCCGAAAATAGTCGAGAGGATTTCATCGGTGCCGCCGCCCCGGGCCTTGACCATGAAACCGGCGCTGAGAATCACGCTGATAAAGGAAAAACTGGTGCCTTGCAGGCACAGCAGCCCAGAACCGACCGGGCCGAAGCGCTTGGCCTGAACGAAGGTGCCGAGGCCCGAGACGAACAGCGCCATGCTGATCAGGTACGGGATTTCGCTTTGCAGGCCGAGGGCGCCGCCCATGATCAGGGTCGGGGTGATGATGCCGACGAAGCTGGCCAGCACGTGTTGCAGGGCGGCAAACACCGTTGCGGTGAAGTGCGGACGGTCGTTGAGGCCGTAGATCAGATCGTTGTTGCGCGGGGCTTTTTCAGAGACGGTCATGGTGGTTTGCGTGCCGCAATGCGGGGCCGGGTCGGAAAATGGGTGCGCAGGATGCCGTAAGAGGGGAGCGAGGGCAACGCATGATCGTTCCCACGCTCTGCGTGGGAATGCAGCCGGGGACGCTCCGCGTTCCAAAAAATGATTAGGTTCGACCAAAGGCTGACAGCAGATCTTCTTCAAAAGCCTTCTGCGCATCACCGGGCACCTGCGCCCGATGGCGGGCCAGATGGAACGCCACGTCGAAGCTCAACTCGCCTTCGCGCACCGGTCGCAACAGGCCCTTGTCCTGCCATTGGCGGGCGTAATGGTCGGGCAGATAACCGAGATGTTTACCCGACAGAATGAAGGCGAGGGTGCCTTCGACCTGTTCCGAGCGCGCCGAGCAGACCTTGCCCTGAAACGGCTCGTCACTGCGCAGAAACCGGTAGGGGTGATCGACTCGGTCGCAGGCCTGCAACGCTGCATCATCGGGAGCATCGTTGGTGAACAGAGGATGGCCGGGCGCGCAATACAGATGCTGGGTTTCGCTGAACAGCTCGCGGTAGTCGAACGCGCTCTGCACCTGGGAGAAGTAACCGATGGCCAGGTCCAGCCGCTGCTGCAGCAGCAGGCGCTCCATTTCGCCGGGCATGGCGCTGATCAGCTCGATACGCACCGATTCGTCCCGTTCGCGAAACCGCCGGATCGCATCCGCCACCCGTTGCAGCACCGACTGATCGACCGCTTCCGACAGTCCCAGGCGCACTTGGCCGATCAAGCGTCCGGCGACGCCGTTGGATTGATGGCGGAAGGTTTCGATCGAGTCGAACAGCGCCCGCGCCGCAATCAGCAGTTGCTCGCCCTTGGGCGTCAGGCTGAAACCACCCTTGCCACGGTTGCACACGCGATAGCCGAGACGGGTTTCAAGCTTGGCCATTTGCTGGCTGATGCTCGACTGGCTCAGGCCCAGTTCACCTTGCGCAGCACTGAAACCATTGGATTCGACCACGCCGAGAAACAGCCGCAGAAGCTGAAGATCGACATCGTGGAGCTGACCGAGCATCACATTACTCCGAGATAAAGTCAGGTTAACAAACTTGATATTTCTCGAATGTATCCGACGGCGCATCCTGCCACCACTTCCTTCGGTCAGGTGTTCGTCATGGCTCCCGTCTTCAAGCTGTGTTTGCCCGCTTTGTTGCTTACCGTCTCCATCGCCGCCCAGGCCGAAGAGAAAACCCTCAATCTCTACAGCTGGGCCGATTACGTGGCGCCTGAAACCTTGCAGCGCTTCGAAAAGGAAACCGGCATCCACGTGCGCTACGACACCTTCGATACGTCCGAGGTGCTGGAAACCAAATTGCTCACCGGCGGCAGCGGTTATGACGTGGTGGTGCCGTCGTCCAGCGTGTTGGCCCGTGGGTTGGCCGCCGGCGCGTTGAAGGAAATCCATCACGAAGGACTCAAGGGTTACGCCAATCTCGATCCCGATCTGCTGGAAAAACTGGCGGCGGTCGATCCCGGCAACCGCTACGGCGTGCCATACACCTGGGGCACGCTGGGGCTGGGCATGAACGTCGAAGCCGTCAAACAGCGGCTGCCGGATGTGCCACTCAACAGCCTCGATCTGCTGTTCAAGCCTGAATACGCCAGCAAACTCAAGGATTGCGGGATCGCCATTCTTGACTCGCCGCAGGAAGTGATCGGCCTCGCGCTGCACTATCTCGGTAAAGATCCCTATAGCACCGACAAGAACGATCTGGCCGCCGCCGACGCCTTGTTGCAGAAGTTGCAGCCTTCGGTGCTGTACGTCGCCACCGGCCGGCAGATCAGCGATCTGGCCAACGGCAGCGTCTGCCTGGCGCTGACCTACAACGGTGACGCGAGCATGGCCGCCGATCAGGCGCGTAAGGCCAACAAGCCGTTTGAAGTGGCTTACCGGATCCCGAAGGAAGGCACGCTGGTGTGGCAGGACAACCTCGCCATCCCGAAAGACGCGCCGCATCCGGAAGCGGCACGCACCTTCATCGAGTTCATGTTGCGCCCCGAATCCGTGGCGGCGCTTACCAATACGTTGTTCTTTGCCACCGCCAACCAGGCCGCCACGCCGCTGGTGGATGAAGCAGTGCGCAACGATCCGGACATTTTCCCGAAACCCGAAGTGCGCGAGCGGCTGTACGCCGACCACAGCATGAGCCTCAAGGACATGCGCCAGCGCACACGTTTGTGGACCACTTTCCGTAGCCGTCAATAGCCCTTCATAACAACAGGAACACACCGATGGACGTGCCCATGCAAAACGATCAGGCCCTGACCCGTGACAGCCTTTTCGGCACCGCCGCCGAAAGCACCTACGCCGGGATCACCAGTTTCATGCGCCGGCGCTACAGCCGCGACCTGCGCGGCGTGGACGTGGCGGTCAGCGGTGTGCCGTTCGACACCGCGACCAGCAACCGTCCCGGCGCACGTTTCGGGCCGCGCGGGATTCGTGCGGCGTCCACCGGGATTGCTTGGGAACGTCACTGGCCGTGGGCGTTCGACCCGTTCGATCATCTGGCGGTGATTGATTACGGCGATTGCGACTTCGATTACGGCTCGCCGCATACGATCCCGGAAAGCATCGAGGCCCACGCCGAGCACATCCTCAGCTCCGGCAGCGCGATGCTCACCTTTGGCGGCGACCACTTCATCAGCTATCCGCTGCTCAAGGCCCATGCGCGCAAGCACGGCACGCTGTCGCTGATCCACTTCGACGCCCACAGCGACACCTGGCCGGACGAGGGCGGCAAACGGGTCGATCACGGCACCATGTTCTGGCACGCGGCGCGGGAAGGGCTGGTGGATCCGTCGCGTTCGGTGCAGATCGGTTTGCGCACCACCAATGACGATCATCAGGGCTTTCAGGTGCTGGACGCGCGGCAGGTGCATCGCCGTGGCTGCGAAGCGATTGTCGAGGCCATTCGCGCGCGGGTCGGGGATAACCCGGTGTACCTGACGTTCGACATCGATTGCCTCGATCCGGCCTTTGCACCGGGCACCGGTACGCCGGTGTGCGGCGGCCTGAGCACGGTGCAGGCGCTGGAGATCCTTGGCGGCCTGCGCGGGATCAATCTGGTGGGCATGGACGTGGTGGAAGTGGCGCCGGCCTATGACCATGCAGACGTAACGTCGCTGGCGGCGGCGACCCTGGCCATGGAAATGCTTTGTCTGTACGCGGCCCGGCACAAAGTCGACGCGTGATCCTCTCCGAGCCTGGTGAAAGCTCCTGACAATTTCTGACACCAGGCTCTGCTAAGCTCCGGCAAATTTTTGCCCGGAGCCTTACACCGTGTCGCGAACCACTCGTCTGTTGACCCTGTTGCAAGTGCTGCGCGGCAAGAAACGCCCGGTCACCGCAGCAACGCTGGCCTCCGAGCTGGAAATCTCCGAACGCACCCTCTATCGCGACATCGCCGAACTGACCGCACTCGGCGCGCCGATCCATGGCGAGGCGGGCATCGGTTATGTGCTGCGCAGCGGCCTGTTCCTGCCGCCGCTGATGCTCAACGCCGACGAGACCGAAGCCATCGTGCTGGGCCTGCGTTATGTCGATCAGCGCGGCGACGAGGTGCTGAGCAAGGCTGCGGCGGATGCACTGGCGAAAATCGCTGCGGTGCTGGACCCGCAGGCCCAGGAAGCGCTGCGCAATCCAACCGTCATGCCCGGGCCTTCGGGCTACGGCTTTCCGCAAAACGCGGTGCCGTTGAACGTTTTCCGTCACGCGATCCGCGATCAGGCCAAGCTGCACATCGATTACGCCGATGCGCAGCAGGTGCAGAGCCAGCGCTTGATCTGGCCGCTGGCGCTGGGCTTTCTCAACGAGGTGCGGATCATCGTCGCGTGGTGCGAATTGCGCGGCGCCTATCGCACGTTTCGCACCGACCGGATTGCCGCCGCCAGCCTGCAGGGCGAGCGCTATCCGGGGCGTCGCAGCGACCTGCTGCGCACCTGGCAGCGGCAGATGCAACTGGACGAAAATGGCCGTTTCACTCCTGACAGGAACTGACGCAGGGCTGTTCTAGGATGGCGACAGAACCCGAAAAAAGGAGCTGTAATCATGTTCCATCCCACCTCGATCCTCGCCCCGGCCATCGTTGAGTACATCAACGCCGCCAATGCTCGCGATACGTCCCGGGTCGGCAGTTTTTTTGCCGAGGATGCCCATGTGTTCGATGAAGGCCATCATCAGGTCGGCCCGCAGGCCATCGCCAACTGGATGCAAGACACCGCCCAGCGCTATCAGCCGCGGGTCGAAGTGCTGGGCGTTCAGCAGCGCACCGGCAAAGTGCTGGTGCAAGGGCTGATCTCCGGAACGTTTCCCGGCAGCCCGCTGGAGCTGCGCTACACGTTCCGGCTCAACGAACAGGGCAAAATCGCTCGGCTGGATATTTCCCTGTAGCCATCGTGGCATACTGCCGCGCATGACTTTCGACTCCCCCCTGAGCGCCTGGCAATACGCCGTCGACCACAAGGGCTTCATCCAGGATGAAGCCCAGGAACACGCGGTCTGGGCCTTGCAAAAATGCCATGAAGCCCTGCATGCCGGTGCCCGTTCGGTCACCGGCGTTTACCTGTGGGGCCCGGTCGGGCGCGGCAAAACCTGGCTGATGGACCAGTTCCATCAAAGCCTGCGAGTGCCGGCGCGGCGGCAACACTTTCATCACTTCATGGGCTGGGTGCACCAGCGTTCCTTTCAACTGACCGGGATCGCCGATCCATTGCGGGCGCTGGCACGTGAGTTGGCGGCCGAGGTGCGGGTGTTGTGTTTCGATGAACTGTTCGTCAATGACATCGGTGACGCGATCATTCTCGGGCGGCTGTTTCAGGTGATGTTCGACGAAGGCGTGGTGGTGGTCTGTACCTCCAACCTGCCGCCGGATCAGCTGTATGCCGACGGCTTCAACCGCGACCGCTTCCTGCCGGCAATCACCGCGATCAAGCAGCACATGCAAGTGGTCGCGGTGAATGGCGCCGAAGATCACCGGCTGCATCCCGGCGCCATCGAGCAACGTTACTGGGTCGCTCTGCCGGGGCAGGAGAGCGCGCTAATCCAGGTATTCGACGCCTTGACCGCCGGGCAAACCGTCAGTGCCGAACCGGTGCCGGTCGGTTACCGCGCCTTGAACGTGGTGCAGGCCAGCGATTCGGTGCTGTGGTGCCGTTACGCCGACCTGTGCGAGCAACCGTTCGCCGCCATGGACTTCATCGCGCTGTGCGACACCTACCGGGCTATCCTGTTGAGCGAGGTGCCGAACCTCAGCGCGAAAAAGCGCGAAGGGCGGATTGCCCGTGGCACCGAGGACGGCGCGGAACGGGTGGTGGCCGGCGATCGCGAATTGCCGCAACTGTCGGTGCACGACGACGGCGTGCGCCGCTTCATCGCGCTGGTCGACGAGTGCTACGACCGCAAGGTGCCGCTGTACATCGAGGCCGAAGTGCCGATGGACGCGCTGTACACCGAGGGCTACCTGGAATTTCCGTTCCGCCGGACCCTCAGCCGCTTGCAGGAGATGCAGCTGCAACGCTTCGCCGAGACCTGAAACACGGAGGGCGCGACATGACTCAGCCACTGTCCCACCATTTGCTGACCATGGCCTATCAGAATGCCTGGGCCAACCATCGACTGGCGAAGGCCTGGAGCCAGCTCGATGACGCGCAGCTGACGGCGCCACGGGTGAGTTTCTTCCCGAGCATCCGCCTGACCCTCAATCACATCCTCACCTGCGACTGGTTCTACGTCGATGCGCTGGAACGCGAGTTGCGCGGTGACGAGCCGCATCCCGATTGCTACGTGTTCTTCAACGCTGACGAACCCTTCACCGAGGCGCAGGCCTTGCGCCGTGAACAGGCGCATGTCGACCGTCGGCTGATCGCTTACTGCGAGCAACTGCGCGATGCCGATCTGGGGCGCATCGTCACCATCGCCCGCGACACGCCGCAGCACGACAGCCGTCTGCGGATGATTTCGCATCTGTTCGAACACCAGATCCACCACCGTGGCCAGGTCCACGCCATGCTCAGCGACACGCCGGTGAAGCCGCCGCAACTGGACGAGTTTTTTTGTGCCGGCGAGTCCGGTTTGCGAGCCGAGGATTTCGCCGAACTGGGCTGGACCGAAGAGCTTATCTGGGGGCACTGAAAACGCCGGGTTGTGGCCGGACCTGCCTCGCGCTAAGGTCGCTGGGCCTATCAGTGCGTATCAAACGCGCCGGGGCCCCGTGCGATCGAGGAAGGAAATGGATTCCGCAGAAATTCTTGTGCTTCAAGCCAGTTACACCAACCCGGTGCATGCCGAGGCCATCGGTGTGGTGCTCAATCATTACGCCGAAGACCCGATGGGCGGCGGCCATCCCATTGCTCCCGAACTGTTGCAGCAACTGCCCGCCGAACTGGCCAAGCGGCCCCACGCATTCAGCGTCCTGGCGTTTGTCGGTGGCGAGCCGGCAGGGCTGGTGAACTGCTTTGAAGGGTTTTCCACGTTTGCCTGCAAGCCGCTGGTCAACGTGCATGACGTGTCGGTGGTGACGAAGTTTCGCGGTTTGGGGCTGAGTCAGAAAATGCTGCGCAAGGTCGAGGACATCGCCCGTCAGCGCGGGTGCTGCAAGATCACTCTGGAAGTGCTTGAAGGCAACGCCGTGGCGCAAAATTCCTACGCCAAGTTCGGCTTCGCGCCGGGCATGTTCGACCCGAGTCACGGGCGCATGCTGTTCTGGATCAAGGATCTGCAGGCATAAAAAAAGGCGCCCGGAAAGGGCGCCCAACTGTCATCTGCGGGGCCAGAGCGGAGCCATCGCAGGTCCATCGGTAAAGCGTTCGCTCATGGGCGATAGGACTCGGTGACCTGGGCGGTCTGGTCGTCCGGAACCTTGAGTTCGTTAGTCTTCGCGTCAGCCTGCTGGCTCTGTGCGGAATGAACCGGGAAGTTTGCCCAGTAATGTCTCATGCGCTCGGCGCCGCCTTCGGCGAATGCGCTGGCGGATGCGAGGGTGAGTAGACCTGCAAGGATTGCAGTCGTGGTTTTCATGGTGCCTCCTACGAAAAATGTCGGAGCCGTTCGTCCATGAATCTGGTCCTCGGGGCGCAGTGTCCGTCGAGGGCATTAACGAGAGGTTAACGCTCGTTCAGTGTAGGTTTTACCGGGTGTTTCCACGGCATATCGGACGAACGCTGCACGCGTGAATGACGCGCGCAGGTCGTAAGGGAAGGGCGTCAGAGTTTCCAGTCGAGGCTCAGCGTCACGGTGCGAGGATCGCCCCAGAACACGCCGTTGTAGAAGCCGACGTTGTCGTAGTACTTCTTGTCGAACAGGTTGTCGACGTTGAGGGACGCCGACAGGTGTTTGTCGAACTCATAACGCGACATCAACTTGACCACCGTGTAGGCGTCCTGACTGATTCGCGCCCGCTCGGTGATGATCCGGCCATTGGCGTTGCGTCCGACCGGGCGGTTGGAATTGCCGTAGACGTCGCTCTGCCAGTTCACCGCGCCGCCCACGGTCAGGGCGTTCCAGTTGCCCGGCAAGCGATAGGCCGTGGACAAACGGAACAGGTTCAGCGGCTGGTTGGTGTTGGTGCGGTTTTTCTCGCCGTTGACCGAGTGGGTGTAGGTGTAACCGGCGGTCATGTTCCAGCCGTCGAGAACTTCGCCCGAGACCTCGGCTTCGAAACCGTTGACCTTGTTGCCTTTCCCGCCGGATTTGTAGAACTCCTCCAGCGTCACCGGATCCGGCGGCACCGAGTCATCCACTTCGGCGACGTTGTCCTGCTTGCTCCAGAAAATGGCAGTGGCCAGATTCAGGCGTTCGTCCAGCAGGCTGCCCTTGAGTCCGATTTCATAGTTGCTGCCAACGATCGGTTCGATGAACTTGCGGTTGGCGTCGCGGTAGGTCTGCGGTTTGAAGATGTCGGTGTAGCTGGCGTAAACGGTGTACTCCGGCGTCAGGTCATAGAGCAGGCCAGCGTAGGGCGTCCACATGTCGTTGTGCTGCTGACGGCTGGCATCGACGCTTTCCAGTTGCAGGTTGTCGTCGAAGGTGTTGGCCGTTTTTGACGCCTTCCAGCTGCCGTAACGGGTGCCGAGCACGGCGTGCAGGTCGTCCGTCAGGCTCAGGCGGGTCGCCAGATAACCCGCTTTTTGTTGCGTGCTGTCTTTGGAGCTGGTGAGCCCGGTCACGGTGTCCGGGAATCTGGCGATGTCGCCCATGTACTTCCAGTCGCGGATGGTGCTGTAGTTGCGCGCCACCGGACCGTCAACGGTGTACGGCGAGCTGGAGCTGCGTTCGGCTTCGCCATAGCCGATCATCATCTGATGTTCGCGACCCAGCAGCGAGTAGGGGCCGGACAGGTTGAAGTCGTACGCCTTCATGCGCTGCGGGCCGATCATGTGCGAGCTGTAGGCGGTCATGCCGCTGCGATCGGGCTCGGGGAAACCGGCGCCGGCGTAGTAGACCTTGCCGTCGGTATCGCTCTTGCGGTGGGTGTAGGCGGCTTTCAGGTGCCAGTCGCCCGCCAGGGCCTGATCGAGGGTGGCGAACGCGGTCTTGTCCCGCAGCGGCCAGGAGCTCCAGGAGGTCGCCATGTTGGTCGAGCGTCCGAGGCTGGCCTTGCTGCCATCAGCGTTCCAGTACGGCAAGGTGCCCCACGAAGAGCCTTGTACCTGTTTGTCCTGATAGTCGTAACCGACTGCCAGCACCGTGGAGTCGGTCAGGTCGGCTTCGAGGATGCCGTAGCCGACTTCCCGTTTCAGGGCGTACTTGTCGCGAAACGATCCCTGGTCACGATAGGCCAGCACGCTGCGACCGCGCAGGCGCCCATCGAACGCCAGTGGGCCGCCGACATCGACGTAACTGTAGTAATCGTCATAGCTGCCGCCGCTCGCACCGGCCTGAGCCTGCCATTGGGCGGTCGGGCGTTTGCGCACCATGTTGATGGTTGCCGACGGATCGCCTGCGCCGGTGGTCAGGCCGGTGGCGCCGCGCACGACTTCGATGCGGTCGTAGATGATGGTGTCCGAATCGGACTTCATGTACTGGAAGGTGTTGAGCATCCCGTCGATCTGGAAATTGTTGATCGAGTAGCCGCGGGACGAATAGCTGACCCGATCCGAGTCGTTGTGCTGCACCACGATGCCGGTGGTCTGGCTCATGGCCTCGGACAATGTACCGAGTTTGAAATCATCCATCTGCTGACGGGTGACCACGGACACCGATTGCGGGGTTTCCTTGATCGACAGGTTCAACCGCGTCGCCGTGCTCATGGCGCCGGTGGTGTAGGCGTGGGTGTTTTCGGTGGTGTTGCCCAGGCCTTGGGCGGTGACGCTGGTGGAGGCCAGCTCCAGGGCCGGCGCAGCGGGGGGCGACTGTTTTTCTGTGTCGGTTTCAGCCAGCAGATCCGGGCTCAGTGCAACACTGCACAGACCGAGGGTGAGGGTCATGGAACGGGTGATGGGCGCGAACATCGCAGCCGACTCCTTGTCTTCGAGGGAAAAATTCCGTTTGCTCAAAGACGAAGGCGGGCAGTGCGATTTAGTGTCAAACGAGAAATATTGTTATTTGAAGATGTTTCGCCGAAATGAAAAAAGGGCCGTTTCCGGCCCTTTTTGTTATTCCTGCAGCACCACTTCCGTGGTCGTGGTGGCGGGTTTTTTCGGCTTCATCAGGCTGAAGTCGATCAGGGCCCGCTGTTCGCGTTCGTAAGGGTTGCCGATCAACAGCGGACGCGGCTTGAAGCTGTCGCTGACCAGGCTTTTGGTGCGGTCGAGTTCATCGAAACTCAAGCCGGCCAGATCCGCCCAAGTGTGGATCAGGTGCGAGCTGCTGTAAGGGCGGCTCAGATCCCCGGCGAAACTCCAGTCGTGGTTTTCACGCCACTTCGGCGACGCCCAGGCCATGAACGGAATGGTGTACATCGGCGCCGTCGGCTTGTTTTCGTTGCGGCCCAGCGTGCTGTGGCCCACCGAGTCGAACACGTCTTCACCGTGGTCGGAGAGGTACAGCAAAAAGCCGTTCGGATCGGATTTGGCGTAGTCCTTGATCAGGCTCGAGACCACGAAATCGTTGTACAGCACCGCGTTGTCGTAGCTGTTGTAGGTCGGCACCTGATCATCACGCACGCCGGCCGGAACGCCGTTGCGATCCTGGAACTTGTCGAAGCTCGGCGGATAACGGTACTGGTAGCTCATGTGCGTACCGAGCAGATGCACGACGATCAACTTGCGCGGCGCCGCGTCGGCCAGGGCCTTGTTAAACGGCTCGATCACGTCGCCATCGTACTGCGCGGCGTTCTGGTTGCGGTTGTTGTTCAGGTACACCTGCTCGTCGGCCTGTTCGGAGAACGTCGTGAGCATGGTGTTGCGCTTGGTCATGGTCTGCTGGTTGGTGATCCAGAAGGTCTTGTAGCCGGCCTGTTTCATCATGCTGACCAGCGACGGCGTGGACAGGTACAGGTCCGGGTTTTCTTCGTCGGCGAAGGTCAGCACCTGTTGCAGCGCCTCGATGGTGTAAGGGCGCGGGGTGATGACGTTATCGAAGACCGACAGCTGATCCTTGAGCTTGTCCAGTTCCGGCGTGGTTTTACGCGGGTAACCGTAGAGGCTCATGCGCTGGCGGTTGGTGGATTCGCCGATCACCAGCACCAGGGTTGCCGGCTGGTTGGCGCCCGAGTCCTTGAGGTTTTTCAGCGGCGGGATCTTGCTCGCGCTGTGCAGCATGCCCTGCATGTCGGCCAGGGTTTCCTGATAGCGGTGATAAGCCACGGCCATCTGCCACGGCACGGCCGGCTCGATACGGGTTTCGAATTTCTCGAAGCCCTGGGCGAAGCTGCCGGTGCGCATTGTCTGCTTGATCAGCGGATAACCGATCACGGCCACCAGAATCGCCATGGCGGCGACGAATGCGCGGCCACGGGGCAGGTACACCGGACGCAGGCGGGTCCACAGGAAATAGGCGAACGCGGTGTGCGCGAGGAACGCCGGGACCATCCACCAGGCAAAGTACTGGGTCATGTACTCGCCGGCTTCGGACACGTTCGACTCGAACATGATGAAGATCACGCTCTGGGAGAATTCCTGCTGGTAGATGAAGAAGTAACCCAGGCTGGCCATCGAGCAGGCCCACAGCACCACGCCGATCAGTGCGGCGAGCAGACGGGTGCGTTTGGGGAACAGCAGCATCGGCGCGAGCCACACGGCGCTCATCACGAAGGCCTGGCGGAACCCGGTGAACCCAGAGGTGCCCGTCAACTGGATCAGCAGTTGGGTGATACCGGAGAAGTACCAGAAAAACACGAACAGCCAGAGAAAACCGGCCCAGTCGAAACCTGTCGCAGTCGTATTGCTGCGTTTGAACACCGCCATTCAGCACTCCAGCTCAGTCGTCACATCCACCGCCGGGCGCTTCATGCAACCGGCGCATGAACCCGACGAACGGAGGCCATGCGCACACACGCATGGCCAGAATGCGCCGGAGTATCAACAAGCGAATGTGAAAACTTTGTTAGTTGCCGAAAATGGCCAGAGGTGCAGCATGTCGGGAACGGCAATGGCCGCTCCCGAAACGGGCGGGGAGATCAGGCGTGGGGCGAGCGCTGTACGCGCGGCAAGGGCTTTGGCTCGGCGCCCTGGGTCAGCAGGCGCAATTGCGCGAGTTCCTGCTTGAGCTGATCGCGTTCATCTTTCAACTGCCGCAATTCATCGCGACGGATGGTGACGTACAGGGTTTGTGGCGGCATTGCTGTGTGTACTGTGCCCATTGCTCACCTCGCAAATGGCGTGTCTCAACTGCAGATCAGCCCCGGTTTCGGACCTTGACCTGCTATCGGCGCCGATTTTGATTTCTTTTGCTCGTGAATGGAACTTTTTTATTTTTCATGGTCGTTGTGTCTTCGGCACGTTTCCAGACGTTATCAGTCTGGATCGGGCACAATGCACGGAAACTTCAACCCGACGCTCTGGACTAACCTCCATTAGTCGCGTTGGGCTATACCTTTGACACACTTTTATTTGTAGTAAGGAGCATCAGCACATGCAACTCGGGATTATTGGACTGGGCCGCATGGGCGGCAATATTGCGCGACGTCTGATGCTCAACGGTCACACCACCGTTGTTTACGACCGCAATACCGCCTTTGTCGACACCCTGGCCGCCGAGGGCTCTACCGGCGTCGCCGACCTGCCTGCACTGGTCGCAGGCCTGGCCAAGCCGCGTGCGGTGTGGGTCATGCTGCCGGCCGGCGCACCGACTGAAGACACCATCGAAACCCTGAGCAATCTGCTCGAGGCGGGCGACACCATCATCGATGGCGGCAACACCAACTACAAGGACGACATCCGCCGGGCCAAAACCCTGGCCGAGAAAGGCCTGCACTACATCGACGTCGGCACCTCCGGCGGCGTCTGGGGCCTGGAGCGCGGCTACTGCATGATGATCGGCGGCGATGCCGAGACCGTTAAACGTCTGGACCCGCTGTTCGCCGCGCTGGCGCCGGGCATGGGCGACATCCCGCGCACCAAGGACCGCAAGTCCGATGACCACCGTGCCGAGCACGGCTACATCCACGCAGGTCCTGCCGGTGCCGGTCACTTCGTCAAGATGATCCACAACGGGATCGAGTACGGGATGATGGCGGCCTTCGCCGAAGGTTTCGACATCCTCAAGACCAAGTCCAGCGAGCGTCTGCCGGAAGATCAGCGTTTCGACCTGAACGTGGCCGACATCGCCGAAGTCTGGCGTCGTGGCAGCGTGGTGTCGTCCTGGCTGCTGGACCTGACCGCCGACGCGCTGGCCAGCGATCCGAAACTCGACGGTTTCTCGGGCTCCGTGGCGGACAGCGGCGAAGGTCAATGGACCATTGAAGCGGCCATGGAACAAGCGGTGCCGGTACCGGTGCTGTCCAACTCGCTGTTCTCGCGCTACCGCTCGCGCGGCCAGGGTACTTTCGGCGACAAGATTCTTTCGGCCCAGCGCTTCGGCTTCGGCGGCCACGTGGAGACACCGAAGAAATGACCCATACGATCCGCAGGAAATCCAAGGCAGAACCCGCGCCACCGACCACGCTGTTTCTGTTCGGCGCCCACGGTGATCTGGTCAAGCGCCTGCTCATGCCGGCGCTGTACAACCTGAGTCGCGACGGCCTGCTGGATGATGGCCTGCGGATCGTCGGCGTTGACCACAACGCCATCACCGATGAAGCCTTCGCGCAAAAGCTCGAAGACTTCATCCGCACCGAAGTGGCAGCGAAAGTCGGCAAGGGCGATCAGATACTTGATCCGGCCTTGTGGGCCAAGCTCGCCAAAGGCATCAGCTACGTCCAGGGCGACTTCCTGGACGACAGCACTTATTCAGCCCTGGCGGCGAAAATCGCCGACAGCGGCACTGGCAATGCGGTGTTCTACCTGGCCACCGCGCCACGTTTCTTCAGCGAAGTGGTGCGCCGTCTCGGCAGCGCCGGGTTGCTCGAAGAAACCCCGGAAGCCTTCAGAAGGGTGGTGATCGAAAAACCGTTCGGCTCCGACCTGCAAACTGCCGAGGCGTTGAACGCCTGCCTGCTCAAGGTCATGTCGGAAAAGCAGATCTACCGGATCGATCACTATCTGGGCAAGGAAACCGTGCAGAACATTCTCGTCAGCCGGTTCTCCAACAGCCTGTTCGAAGCGTTCTGGAACAACCATTACATCGACCACGTGCAGATCACCGCCGCCGAAACCGTCGGCGTCGAAACCCGTGGCAGTTTCTACGAACACACCGGCGCCCTGCGGGACATGGTGCCCAATCACCTGTTCCAGTTGCTGGCCATGGTCGCGATGGAGCCACCGGCCGCGTTCGGCGCCGATGCGGTGCGGGGCGAGAAGGCCAAGGTAGTCGGCGCGATTCGCCCCTGGACTACCGAAGAAGCACGGGAAAACTCGGTGCGCGGCCAGTACAGCGCCGGTGAAGTCGCCGGCAAACCGGTGGCCGGTTATCGCGACGAGAACAACGTCTCGCCCGACAGCACCACGGAAACCTACGTGGCGCTGAAAGTGATGATCGACAACTGGCGCTGGGTCGGCGTGCCGTTCTACCTGCGCACCGGCAAGCGCATGAGCGTGCGCGACACCGAGATCGTCATCTGCTTCAAACCGGCCCCGTATGCGCAGTTCCGGGACACCGAGGTCGACGAATTGCAGCCGACCTACCTGCGTATCCAGATCCAGCCCAATGAAGGCATGTGGTTCGACCTGCTGGCCAAACGGCCGGGGCCGGCGCTGAACATGGCCAACATCGAGCTGGGGTTCGCCTACAAGGACTTCTTCGAAATGCAGCCGTCCACCGGCTACGAAACCCTGATCTACGACTGCCTGACCGGTGACCAGACGCTGTTCCAGCGCGCCGACAACATCGAGAACGGCTGGCGCGCGGTTCAGCCGTTCCTCGACGCCTGGCAACAGGACGCGAGCGTGCAGGGTTACGCCGCCGGCGAAGACGGGCCGAAAGCCGCCGATGATCTGCTGACTCGCGATGGTCGCGTCTGGCATGGTCTCGGATGAGCGAGCCGATCCGTTTTCTGTTGAGTGACATGGACGGCACGCTGTTGCTGCCCGATCACAGCCTGAGCCAGCGCACGATTGACGCGGTTCGTGCGCTGCGCGAGGCGGGCGTGCTGTTCAGCCTGGCCACCGGGCGGCCGCCCAAAGCCATGTTGCAGCAGATCGAAGCGCTGGGCGTCGATCTGCCGACGGCGGCGTTCAACGGCGGCACGATCGTCAACCCGGATGGCAGCATTCTGGTTGCGCATTACCTGCCCGTAACGGCGGCGTTGACTGCACTGGCATTGTTCGCCGATCAGCCGGATGTCGAAATCTGGGTGTTCAGCGGCGGCGACTGGCTGCTCAAGGATCCGCACGGGCCGATGGTGCCGCGCGAGCAGCACGGGCTCGGTTATCCGCCGGTGGTGGTGGAGAGCTTCGAGCCGTATCTGGAACGCATCGACAAGATCGTGGCGACCAGCAACAACACCCAATTGCTGATCGAACTGGAGGCGCAATTGCTGCCGAAGGTCGAAGGGTTGGCGCAGGTGTCGCGATCGCAACCGGTTTTTCTGGATGTGACTGCGATGGACGCCAACAAGGGTGCCGCACTGGCAACCCTGGCGGAGCACTTGGGCGTACCGCTGGCGCAGACCGCCGCAATTGGCGATGGCGGCAATGATCCGGCGATGTTCCATGTTGCCGGGTTGTCGATTGCCATGGGGCAGGCTGAGGATGCGGTGAAGCGTCAGGCCGACATGGTGACGGGGCCGAACACCGAGGATGGTGTGGCACAGGCCATCGAAAAGTACCTCTTGCCGCGCTGATCGAGGCATAAAAAAACGGGAGCCCCAGGGCTCCCGTTTTCGTTTTTACAGCCAGTAACTCACGGCGTACCAGCCGAGCAATCCCATCACCACGGTGTAGGGCAACGCCATCCACACCATCCGCCCGTAGGACAACCGCACCAGCGGCGCAATCGCCGACGTCAGCAGAAACAGGAACGCGGCCTGACCATTGGGCGTCGCCACGCTCGGCAGGTTGGTGCCGGTGTTGATCGCGATCGCCAGCGTCTCGAAGTGTTCGCGGCTCATGTGGCCGGACAGGAACGCCTGTTTCACTTCGGTGATGTAGATCGTGGCGACGAACACGTTGTCACTGATGGCCGACAGCAGGCCGTTGGCGATGAACAGCATCCCCGGCTGCTGATCGGCCGGCAGCGCCAGCACCCATTGGATCAGCGGCGCGAACAGTTGCTGGTCGTGAATCACCGCCACCACGGCGAAGAACACCACCAGCAGTGCGGTGAACGGCATGGCGTCCTTGAATGCGCTGCCCAAACGGTGCTCGTCGGTGATGCCGGTGAAAGCCGTGATCAGCACAATCACCATCAGGCCGATCAAGCCGACTTCCGCGATATGGAACGCCAGCCCGGCGATCAGGATCAACGCAGCGCAGCCTTGCACCAGCAGGGCGGCGCGTTGGCGCGGGGTGCGCTCGGCGTTGTCTTCGGCGGCGTAGTTGGCCAGCACGGCGCGTACGTTGTCCGGCAGCAGCGTGCCGTAGCCGAACCAGCGCAGTTTCTCCAGCAACACGCAGGTCACCAGCCCCGCGAACAGAACCGGCAGGGAAACCGGCGCGACTTTTTGGAAGAATTCGGCGAAGTGCCAACCCATTTCATGGCCGATCAGCAGGTTCTGTGGTTCGCCCACCAGGGTGCAGACGCCGCCCAATGCAGTGCCGACGGCGCCGTGCATCAACAGGCTGCGCAGGAAGGCGCGAAACTGTTCCAGGTCCTCGTGATGCAGTTGAGGCAGATGCTGGTCATCGCTGAATTCGCTGTCCTGGCGCGGATCGTTGCCGGAGGCCACCCGGTGGTAAACCGAATAGAAGCCTACGGCAGCGCTGATGATCACTGCGGTAACGGTCAGTGCATCGAGAAACGCCGAGAGAAACGCCGACAGAAAGCAGAACAGCAGGGCCAGCAGCGCCTTCGAACGCACGCCCAGCAACAGACGCGAGAACAGAAACAGCAGCAGGTCTTTCATGAAGTAGATGCCGGCGACCATGAACATCAGCAGCAGAATCACCGGGAAATTGTGCTGCAGCTCTTCGTAAAGCGCCTGGGGTGTGGTCATTTTCAGCAGCAGCGCTTCGATCAGCAGCAAGCCGCCGGGCATCAGCGGGTAGCACTTGAGCGCCATGGCCAGGGTGAAAATGAACTCGATCACCAGCAACCAGCCGGCCGCGACCGGGCCGACGGTCCACAGCACCAGTGTGTTGATAATCAGAAACCCGACGATGCACGCCTTGTACCAGCGGGGCGAATGCCCGAGAAAATTGTGCGCGAACGCCTGGGCCATCGAACCGGACATCGGTTGCTCCTTGTTTTAAGAAGCGCGCAAGTTGCCGTAAGCGATGGGCAAGATCAAGTGCAGGAAGGTTCGCATCATTGATTCAGATAACGCGCGACCACAGCGCGGTAGTTGCCATCCAGCGAATAACCGCCCACCAGAATTTCGCCATCCGTTTGTATCGCCACTGAAGTGGCGGTATCGAGGCTGCGGCCCAGCCGCGTACGTAACCAGCCATTGCCGGAGCCGAAGCTTCGATCAAGGCTGCCGTTGGCCAGATAGCGGGCGACGATGAAGTCGGCTTCAACCCCGCCGATGGTCGCGCCGACCGCGAGGGTGCGGCCGTCCGGCATCGCTTGCGCTGCGCTCCACTGGCAGCCGCTGGGGCCGATTTCCAGCAAATGCGGCTGACCACCGTTGCAGTGCAGATCGGGGCGACCGTTGCCATGAACAGAATGCGCCATGCATCGAATCGGATCGCGACTACTGCCAAAACAATGCAGATGCTCCGCAGATTCGATGACTTGATTGACCAGCGCACTGCGTCCCTGGACTTTGAAGGCCATGAAACCGTCTACCGCGAAACGTTCGTCGAGTCGCCCGTCCGGCAGATAGCGGGCGAGCAGGCCTTCCTGTGGGAAATCGATGGAGCCGGCCACCACGATTCTTCCGTCTTCCTGCAACAGCAGGCCGCCGAGCCAGGTATTGAGCAGCAAGTGGCGAACCATGACGAACCCGCGACCGTTAAAGGACGGATCGAGGTGGCCGTCGGGTTTGAGGCGAATCAGCATGCCGACGTGATCGGCGAGGGCACGGTGGTGATTGGCAATCAGCAGGATATGCCCGTCCGGCTGTACTGCGAAATCACAGGCTTCGGCGCCCGGAACACCCGGCGGCAACCAGGCGTCACGGGTGCCCATGGAAAGGTCGCCGGGCAGATGGACGATTTTCTGACCGTTGTCACCGAAATCCGGATCAGGTCGGCCTTGGGCATTGAACATCGCCAGCGCGGGCAGAGTGCAATGTTCTGATTCGTAATGCAGGCCCGCCAGCAGAATCCGCCCGTCTGGCAAGACCTGCACCTTGCTGCCGGTGGCTTCGAAACCAGCAGCGAACCGGCCGATCACGCTGCCTTGAAAGCCGAATCCCAGATCCGCCGAGCCGTCCTCAAGCAGGCGGGCCAGACCGAAACGGCTGCCTTGAGCAGTGCCCACCTTGGCGGCGACCAGTATCCGGCCTTGCGCATCGAGCGCCACGCTCTGGGTCAGGCTCGACGTACTGCCGGCAAAGTAGACCTGCGCCACACCGTTGCTGGAAAAGGTCTTGTCGAGTTGTCCGGCGTTATTCGCAAGCGTCGGCAGCGCTATGGCGATCTGGGATGACATGCATGCTTCTCCTTGCGAGTCGACCGATTTCCGGGAGGCGGAACGGGTAACTGCATGAGCGAAACATTCAATCCCTGAATACGCGTTAGTACAACTGTAAGAACTAACAGGTGGAGGGTCGCACTGTGCCAGAACAGTGTCTTTTTGAACCAGTCGCAAGCCTGCCAAGCATTCAGCCGCGAAAGTAATGAAGAAAGTTGTACAAAAAGACTGAAGTTGGAAAAAGATTCACAACTAACAGAAGAGGGCGGATGACTTGAGCGTCATCCGCATTACCCGCAAATATCAGTGTGGCATCGACCAGGATTGCAACGCGTAACCTTCTTCGCTCAGTTCGGCGCGGGCCTGTTGCAGCAGGTATTCAAGTTGCGCCGGATCGGAGTAGGCGCTGCTCGGGATCTGGGTGCGACCGATCTGGGAGTTGGTACGGTCAATGACGGTCAGGCTCAGTTCGCCATTGCCGTCTTGTGGGGCCCAGGCGACGCATTGAAAAGGTTTAAATGCGCGGTTGGCAATCAAAAGAGCTTCGTTGATACGGAGCGGGGCGGTCATGGGTTCTTCTCTCTATTAGTGCCCAATCAAGTGATGTGCCGTCGGTTGGGCTTACCGTTCGGCGAGTTACTTGTACTGATGCACGCAACCCGCTGGCAGGTCACACAGAATCTGAAGAAATTTCGACTTTCTTTCATACACTCAATATTCAGACAGGTTTTGAAAGCCTGGCGAAAGAATCAAGTCGATAGCTAACTAATAAAGCGGGTTCTTATAACTGCTTCACTTGTACACCTATAAGCAATCGATACAAGACGCCGTCAAATTCTTGCTAATGTAACAGTCAGGTTTGCCAAATGACTGTTTTTACGATCATTTCCTAAAATTTGGCGCCAAGGAACAGTCATGAGCGAAGCGCCTGCATTAAGACGTTTATTGGTCGTCGACCCGTGCGACGACTGTCACCGATTGCTCCCGGGTTTACGTGCCGTGGGTTGGGACGTCGACAGTTGTAGCCTGGAAAATGCAGCCGACCGAAGCTGCGATGTCGGCCTGTTGCGGTTACAGCCTTTTCACCTGGAACGTCCCGAAGCCGTAAAAGAGCTGATCAGCCGCAGTGGCACCGAATGGATCGCCGTGCTGAATCAGGAAGTGCTGCGCTTGCAGAACGTCGGCGATTTCGTCTGCGAATGGTTTTTCGATTTCCATACCTTGCCGTTCGACGTGTCACGGGTGCAGGTCACCCTCGGCCGGGCGTTCGGCATGGCGCGCCTGCGCGGTCAGGGCACGATTCACGTGGATCAGCCGGAACACGAGCTGCTGGGCGACAGCAAACCGATCCGTGAGCTGCGCAAGCTGCTGAGCAAACTGGCACCCACCGAGTCGCCAGTGCTTATTCGTGGCGAAAGCGGTACCGGTAAAGAACTCGTCGCCCGCACCCTGCACCGGCAGTCGCAACGCCACAGCAAACCGTTTGTGGCGATCAACTGCGGGGCGATTCCCGAGCATTTGATCCAGTCCGAGCTGTTCGGTCACGAGAAAGGTGCGTTCACCGGCGCCCATCAACGCAAGGTCGGGCGTATTGAAGCGGCCAATGGCGGCACCTTGTTTCTCGATGAAATCGGCGATCTGCCGCTGGAACTGCAAGCCAATCTGTTGCGCTTCCTTCAGGAAAAACACATTGAACGGGTCGGCGGCAGTCAACCGATCCCGGTGGATGTGCGGGTACTGGCGGCGACTCACGTCGACCTCGAAGCCGCCATCGAGAAGAAGCGCTTTCGTGAGGATTTGTACTACCGGCTCAACGTGTTGCAGGTGGTGACCGCGCCGTTACGCGAGCGCCACGGCGATCTGTCGATGCTGGCCAACCATTTTTCCCACTTCTACAGCCATGAAACCGGGCGCCGTCCGCGCAGCTTCAGTGAAGACGCGCTGATCGCCATGGGCAAGCACGACTGGCCGGGCAATGTCCGCGAACTGGCCAACCGCGTGCGTCGAGGCCTGGTACTTGCGGAAGGGCGGCAGATCGAGGCCCGTGATCTCGGCCTGATCAGCCAGCAGTCGATCGCGGCTCCCATGGGCACGCTTGAAGACTACAAGACCCGCGCCGAACGCCAGGCGTTGTGCGATGTATTGAACCGGCACAGCGACAATCTCAGCGTTGCCGCCAAAGTGCTGGGGGTTTCCCGACCGACCTTCTACCGTTTGCTGCACAAGCACCAGATCCGCTAGGGCGCGGTGCTTCCTGAAGACAGGAAGCTGAAAAGGCCCGCTGCGATGCAAGTCGCAGCGGGCCTTTTTTTGATGTCGCGGTTTAGAAGTAGTACGGGAATTTCAGGCTGAAGGAGAAGTCCGGGGCATCGTCCGTCATGCCGATGGACAGGTTGGGCACGATGGTCAGGTTGTCGGTGGCCGCAATGGTCATGCCGACGTTGAAGTAACCGGCGTTGGCGTCGCTGGACACCACCGATTCCCAATCCCCGCCATCCTGTTTCAGCTTGCTCTTGCGTTGCACCAGGTCGGAGACGGAGAACGACATACTCATCTTCTCGTTCAGTGCGAAGGCAACACCCGCGCCGATCTGGAAGCTGTCGCCGATGCGTACCTTGCCCGGGTTTTTCTGGTTGACGGTCGAACTGATGTCGTCGAACGACTCCTCGAAGTTATGGGTGTAGGACAGGCTGCCGAACAGCACGGCCGGGTCAAACGTCTTGACCAGCGAGATGCCCGGGGTGATCGACCAGACGCCGTTGCCGGTGGGCAGGGTGTCAGGCACGAACAGGTTCGAGTTGGCATCGGTCTGGCGCAGTTTGATCCCGAACGGATCCTTGCCCGTAGGCGCCTTGACCCGCAAGGACACCACGGCGTCCGGCGTGTTGACCGACTCGTCCAGGAACTTGTACGCAATGCCGAAGTTGACGTCGCCTATGGTCGGATCGCGGCTTACGTCCTGTTCGGTGGTGACGTTGGAGGCGCCTCCGTTGCCGCCGCCCGACTGATAGGTCGATTCACGGTAGACCACCGGCACGTTCAGGTCGAACTGCCAGCGATTGTCAAAGTTGTAGCGTCCCGTCAGGTCGAGGGTCCAGGTATCGGCCTTGATCCGGTCGAGGTTGATGTTGCCGAGGAAAATCGAGTCCAGGGCGAGGAAGCCGTTGAGGATCAGTTGGCGGGTGTCGTAGCGCGAGTAGGTCACGCCGGTTTCAAAGCTGAACTTGCCGCCACCAAAGAAGCCGCTGGCTTCGTCGTACAGGTTGGACACGCTCTGTGCCGGTTGCGAATCGTCGGCCAGCGACTGGCCATAGGACGCGCCACTGCCCCCGGCGGCGCCCCCCGACGCTGCTGCTGCCCCGGTGCCGGTGGCGACCCGGTTGCCTTTCATGTCCGAAGGCGATTTGGCCAGGCGTTTTGGGGGTGGGGAGGCGGGTTGCTCTTCGACCTGGCGGACCCGTTGTTCGAGTACCGCCAGGGCCTTTTGCTGCACTTCGTATCGTTGCTTCAGCTCCAGAAGTTCCTGTTTCAGGGCTTCTACATCCGCATCTGGTGCTGCTTGCAGCATCGCCGCGGGTAGAAGAGTACTCAAACATACAGCAGCACGCAGTGATACTGATCGATACATGAATAAGCCGTCCCTTTAAGCCCAATGATCGAGACTCAGCGTAGTTCAATATCCGATATTGCGTAGCGCCCCGAGTTGAGTCAGGTTGCAGTCCAGTGCACCGGCACTTCTGCCGTTATTGTTCAGGACAACGTTGAGTTGTGTCAGGTTGTTGACTACGTTTGCATTGCCCAGCAGCCGAGTGTTCTGCAGCAACCCGCTCTGAGCAACCTGCTGCAGCGCAGTGCCCTGGTTGCCGCTGGCCTGAATGGCCATCTGAACGCCGCCGCCGGTGGCAGAGACTGCAACACTCCCGGCGGCGTTGCTGCCGGTGATGGTCTGACCGGCTGTCAGGGCTTGCCCTTGGGCAGGCACCAGGGCCGGGGCCTGACTGGCCTCTTTGACGTTGATCGCAACGTTGTTGTAAGCGGTGTTGCCATCGCCGGCGGCGCGCACACTCTGTGTCACGCCCTGGCTGGAGTTGAGTCCCGCGCCACCAACGACCGTACCGGTACCCAGTTCAGGAGTACTGCCATTGCCGTGTTCCTTGATGGTCGAGACGTAGAATTCAGGTTTGACCGAAGCGGCCTGCAATTGCATCGAGGCCGATGCCCCGATCAGATCTCCACTGGCGTTGCGCCAGGTACTGCTCATGACGACACCGAAGCTGATGATCCGCCCCGGCATGACATAACGACCGCGCAGCTCTGCGAGCTCCTGGTCCTTGATTTCGATGGGTTTGAATCCTGCATTGGCATAGCCTGACGCGCTCGCTGCCAGGCAGGCGGCGGCCAGCCAGTATGAGGTTTTCATCTGCTGCTCCCGGGACATCCAGCCCCACTCTTGTAATCGGCGATTAAAAGAAGTCGCTCTGTATGAACCCGAAGTCCATCAATTCAGCATCTTTGACCGGGTTGAAGGCATCCAGCTTGTTTTTGGCCGTCACCGGTACCGGAGGGCTGCGCAAGGCATTGGCCTTGTCATATCCGGGGCCGACGATGGCAAAGACAATGCCGTTCCAACCTTTGACAAAGTCATCATGGGAGTAGCGTTTGTGTCCTAAAACCGGGTCTCCGATGTAAACCCAATCCTTGTCCGCACGCTGCATCACCACGAAATGCTTGTAGCCGCGAATTTCCATCAGTACCACCACCGGGATCGTGACTGCGTCGAGCTTTTCCGGCGGAATCTTGTAGCCCCTGGCGCGCATGCCGATGCTTTCTATGTAGCGCTTCATGTCCAGCATGGAAAAACCCTGAGTACGAACAAGGTCCTGGTCAGCGTTGACCAGCATGCCTTTGATGATGTGCTCCTCATCGACGTCGAGCCAATAGGCCTGGCGCAATACCGTCGCCAGTGCGGCGGCGCCGCAGCTGAAGTCGGTTTTCTGTTCGACGATGTCGGCAAACTTGCGCTCACGAATGCTTTGCACGTTCTTGTAGACGAGTGTGCCGCCAGGCAGGGCGGCAACGGGCATCTGGGCAGCCTGGGTCAGGCCGCAGAAGCAAAGCAGAGCGAGGAGGGCAGTCTTACGCATGATCGATACGCCTTTGGGACTGAGGAAAAGCCCCGTTTCCGGGGCTTTCGTTTCGATCGCGATTACATGCAGGCTTTGCAACCTGCGGCGATGGACAGCGAGTTGCTTTGTTGGTTGCCAACACCAGCGGCGTTGTTGTAACCAGCGTTACCCGAGAAGTTGTTACCAACATTGGAGATGGAAGCGTTGTTGGTCACAGGGTTTTTCCAGCCATCAGGGGTCATCACTTGTTGAGTGGTCACACCTGCCAGGCCGAAGACACCTACTGCTTCGAATTTGGCTTTTTGATCTTTGCCGCCACCATGGCCTCTGTCGTTATTGCCATATCCGCCATGACCGTGATCGTCGTCTTCGATTTTTGCAGTGCCCTTCGCGTAGAACGCGCCAGCCCCGGCGAAAGTACCGGTGAGGGTGTCTTTTTTCCAGGTTTGAGTGCCGTAGTTGGACACAGTCAGGCCAGTGGAGCTTTGGTTCGCAGCAGCAGCGGCGTTAGCTACACGACCACCCGATACAGCAATTGCCAGGTTGTTTTTCTGTTGGTTGAAGTTACCGGCACTGTTGTTCACGCCAATGTTGCCGGAACCGCCGTTACCCACGTTGTTGAGGTTGGCGTTGTTGGTGGTGGAGTAGTTCGCAACAGCGTTGTTGTTGTTGACCTGAGTGGCGCTGGACACAGACACCGCAGAGCCGAAGATGAAGCTTTCGTCGGCAGTTGCCAGAGCAGCGGCGTTGTCTTGCTGGTTGCCATCGCCGGCGGTGTTGTTCATGCCAACGTTGCCGTTGGTGCCATTGGCCGAGTCGCGGACGGAGGCATCATTTTTGGTGCCTTGGTTGCCGACCAGGTTGCCATCGCTGTTTTGAGTGTCGAGTACTGCTGCGCCGGCGCCAGCGCCGATTTGCAGAAGTTGCTCCAGGGTTGGGCCTTTTGGTTCATGGTTGCCATGACCGTTGCCGTGCCCGTTACCATGACCGTGATCATTATCATCACGACCGCCTGCCTGTGCTGCGATTGCCATCACTGCTGCGAGTGCGAAAACCAGTGGTTTGAGGGCCATTGTAGGTTTCATGGTGTTTCTCCGTGCTTATTAGTTGGTTAAGTGTTGGTACTTTCTAATTGCACTGCTTTTTATTTGGGTCAGTCTGCGACCCGGATGCTCAGGGTGTTAGCCATTCGGTTCCCCACCCCGGCACTCTGGTTCACCTGGATTACCCCTCGGCTGCCGGTGAAGGCCTGATCACTTGTCGTGACCTGGCGACTGCCGGGTGAGGTACCAGTTGCTCCTGAGCTCGGTAACAACGCCACGTTCTGTTGGGAAAGGGCGCTATCGTCAACGCTCTGCGGGGCAGCACTGATGCTGACGCGCGTAACGTTGGCCATCTGGTTATTGGCCCCGGCGCCCTGGTTCACGCCCAGGACCCCGTTGCCATTAGTGAAAGCGTTGCCGCCAATGGTGGCGCTGGCATTGCCAGTGCGGTCGGCGGGTGTGTTGATGCGCTGAATGACACTGGTGGTCGCGCTGGCATTGGTGCCAATGGCGATCGCTTTGGTGTTGGTCTGTTGCATCTGGTCGCCGGCCGCCTGGTTGACGTTGTAGTTGCCGCGATACTGGATGCCGGTTTCCTGAATGTTTGCGTTGTTCACGGAACTGGGGTCGGCCATGACGCTGGTGCAGCCGAGAAGGGCGAGCAGGAGCAGAGAACGATTCATTTATTGGCCTCCAGCCATACGGGTCAGCGGAGCAAGACCGGAGCTCATGGCACGGTTGACGGTATTGGAGATCGAGCCGCCGGCGCCGCCGCCGTGACCACCTCCCATGCCTGGCAAACCATTCGGGTTGGTTACAGTGTTCATGCCGGGGATGTTCGAAGTCGGGGTGGTGATGCTGCCGCGAATCGAGGAGCCGCTGGCTACACTGGCAAATTCACCGTCGTTGAGTTCGGTGCTGGTCATCGCTTGATCGATGCGGCCCGAAGGGTTGGCATTGACGGTCGTCGGGTAGGGGTCTTTGCCGCCGCTGCGACCGATCGGGATCGGCTGGACGTCACGATTGAGCACGATCACGCCATTGCCTTCGGCCTGAACGTTGAAACTGAGAAACGGGCTGGCGGCTGATCCGATCAGCAGAAGGCAGGTAAAGGCTTTTTTGATATTTCCCACGGCGGCAATTCCTTCTTCAGTGGGCTGGGCCTGGTCAGCGTTGTGAAGGAGAGAGCGAAAGCTGTGCCGCTTTTGAAATGTCTTTTAATTTCAGTGCCTTGGGTTGGATTAGCGCAGGGCTGATACAAAAACTGTTTCAACGCTGAAACAGGCCAGGACCTTCCCCGCCCCCCATAGCCATTGCAAAGCTCTGGAACAAGGGTTTGCAGGGCAGTGTTTCAACCGCGTAACAAGTCGGATGACAAAGGCATGAAGGGCGCTGAGACGGGCACTTTGCACCCGCAGGAGTGTTTCAGGAACGGACACTTTGGCCCCAAATCAGGGGGCTAAGGCGGGGCAAACGCCCTGAAAACCGGGTCAGTCCGCTAGCAGGGCGCGCACCGCGTCGAAGGCTTGCTGCTGGCGTTCGACCCAGTTGCCCTGAATGATCTGCAAGGGCTGGCGATGTTTTTCCAGCCAGGTCCAGGTGGCCTGAAAGAACGCCAGCCGTTCATTCGCGTCGGGCTGGCAGCGCTGACCATCGTCCGTCCACTCGATCTGCTCGGGGGAGAGCAGCAGGTGCAGGTCGTATTCACGCGCCAGCAACTCGGCTTCCAGCCAGGGCGGGCAGTCGCCGAACAAGGTCTGGCTCCACAGAATGTTGCTCAACAGATGGGTATCGAGAATCAGCAATTGCGGCTGCTGCGCGCGTGCCTCGTCTTCCCATTGCAACTGGCCGCGCGCGATCTCGGGGATATCGGCGAGGTAAGTATCCCGCTGGTTCTGCTCGATGAACCAGCGCACATACTCGTCCACCCGCAAACCGCCGAACTGCTGTTGGATTCCGGCCGCCAGCCAGCTCTTGCCCGTGGACTCGGGGCCGGTCAGGACAATCACTTTCATCGTTGCAACGCCGGGTCGGCACGCCATTCGCGCCAGCCTTGCACCGCGATCAGGGTGAACAGGGCATACAGCGCCGCCGTGAGGTACAGCCCTTTATAGAGGAACAGCCCGACGAAGATCACATCCAGCACAAACCACAACGCCCAGCATTGCAGACGTTTGTGGGCCATCCAGAATTGCGCGACCAGACTGAAACCGGTCAGCGCGGCGTCGAGCCACGGTTGCGCAGCGTCGGTCCAATGGGCCATGGCCGCGCCCAGCAGCAGACTGCCTACCGCGCCGATGGCCAGGCCCTGCACTATCGAGCGCGTGTCGAGCCGGGTGACCTCACGTCCGTCATGCATCGTCCCGGCCCGCGTCCATTGCCACCAGCCATAGATTTGCAGGCCGGCATAAACCACCTGCAGCAGCATGTCCGAATACAGCTTCACTTCGAAGAACACCCAGGTGTAGAGCGACACCATGACCAGCCCGATCGGCCAGCACCACGGATTCTGTTTGACCGTGAGCCACACGGCGATCACACCGAGAGCGGCCGCAAACAGTTCAAGCCCGGACATGCAGGATCCTTGGGGGGAATAAAAGAGGGAGCGGATTGTACCGAAAAACAGGTGGGAAACGAGTTCCCACCTGCAAGGACGATCAGACGCGGAACTGACGCAGCAAACCGTTCAGTTGCTCGCTGAGTTGGCCCAGACGCACGCTGGCCACGCTCGATTGCTCGGCCGCCAGCGCGGTGCTGTGGGACAACCCCGCCGCCTGGGTGACGTTCTGATTGATGTCCTCGACCACGTGCGCCTGTTGCAGCGTTGCGCTGGCAATCGAGGCGTTCAGGCCGTTGAGGTTACGCAGGGCCTGCCCAATGGCATTCAGGCTGGCACTGGCAAGACCCGCCTGTTCGATGGTCAGTTGCGAAGCCTTGCTGCTGTCGCCGATGACCTTCACGGCGGCTTCGGAATGGTTTTGCAGACGTTCGATCATCGTCTGGATTTCCGCGGTGGACTTCTGCGTGCGCTGAGCCAGCAAACGCACTTCGTCAGCCACCACCGCAAACCCGCGACCCTGTTCGCCAGCGCGAGCCGCTTCAATCGCGGCGTTGAGGGCCAGCAGGTTGGTCTGCTCGGCAATCGAGCGGATCACTTCCAGCACGCTGCCGATCTGCGTGCTTTCGGTCGCCAGCGTGCGGATGACTTCGACGGCCTGATCGATGGTGCCGGACAGCTTGTCGATCTGTTGCAGGCTGCCGTCGATGTTGATCTGGCCTTGCTGGGCCTGCGCCTCGGCATCACGCATTTCGCTGGCGGCGTGTTCGGCGTTCTTCGCCACGTCCTGTACGCCGTAGGTCACTTCGTTGACGGCAGTAGCCACCAGTTCCATCTGCTGCGACTGCTGCTGGCTGCGTTGCTGCGCTTGCGTCGCATCATTGCCAAGTTCGCTGGACGATTGGCCCAATGCGCTGGCGGACACCTGCAAGTCACCGATCACCCGGCGCAGCTTCGCGGTGAAGGCATTGAAGTGATGGGCCAGTTGAGTGACTTCGTCCTGGCCGTGAGTATCGAGGCTGCGGGTCAGATCGCTTTCGCCGCTGGCGATGTTGGCCATGGCGTTCACGGTTTCCTGCAACGGGCGGACGATGCTGCGCGCGATCAGGATCACCAGCAGCGCCATGATCACTGCGATGATCAAACCCACCACGGACGCCTTGATCACCTGACCCTGGAACTCGGCCTGCACGTCGTCGACGTATACGCCCGAACCAATGACCCAGCCCCATGGCTCGAACAGTTTCACGTAGGAAGTCTTGGCCACCGGCTCACTGGCGCCGGGCTTGGGCCAGCGATAATCGACCATGCCGGCGCCCTTGGCTTTGGCGATGGCGACCATTTCATTGAACACCGCAAAACCGTCCGGGTCGCGGATCGCCGAAAGGTTCTGGCCTTCAAGCTTGGGATTGGTCGGGTGCATGACCATCACGGGCGTGAGGTCGTTGATCCAGAAGTAATCGTTCTGGTCATAGCGCAGGCCACGGATGGCGGTCAGCGCCTGTTTCTGCGCCACGTCGCGGGTCAGGGTCCCCGCAGCTTCGAGGCCTTGGTAGTAAGTCAACAAACCGCTGGCGGTCTGCACCACATGCTGGGTTTTCTGGGCCTTGGCGTGGTAAAGGTCATCGTGGATCTGTTTGAGCATCAACACGCCCAACGTCAGCAGCATGACCACTGCCACAATCAAGATGAGCCACAAGCGTCGGCTGATCGACACACTGCGCAAGCTGTTCATAACGCTGTCACTCCGGATTCTTTTTCTTGTAATAAACCACCGCCAGCATCCAACCACGTTTCGGTGACCGGGCATACGCGACCCAAGTCGTATAACGCGGCAGCGCTATTACGGCTTGTCTGTTAGGATTTCGGCGCCGCGCGTGAAAACCTGAATCCAAATTGATTTTTCACGGAATTTTGACTGTTTCGTGTGGATCCTGTGCGTGCGGAATCGGTACAGCTCTAACCAGCTACGCTGAACGCAGTGAACGTAAAAAAATACTATCGGGGCATGCCGCCGGGCATCGCTCTTTGGGGGATTGATGGATCTTTGGACCGCCTTGCAGGCACTGATTCTTGGAGTTGTAGAGGGGCTGACGGAGTTTTTGCCCATTTCCAGTACCGGACACCAGATCATTGTTGCCGACTTGCTCGATTTCGGAGGCGAGCGGGCCATGGCGTTCAACATCATCATCCAGCTCGGCGCGATTCTCGCGGTGGTCTGGGAATTCCGCCGCAAGATCCTCGACGTGGTCATCGGCTTGCCGACTCAGCCGAGTGCACGGCGTTTTACCGCCAACCTGCTGATCGCCTTCCTGCCCGCCGTGGTGCTGGGCGTGATCTTCGCGGATCTGATTCACCATTACCTGTTCAACCCGATCACCGTGGCCGCCGCGCTGGTGGTGGGCGGGATCGTGATGTTGTGGGCCGAGCAGCGTCAGCATGAAGTGCACGCCGAAACGGTCGACGAGATTCGCTGGACGGATGCGCTGAAAATCGGCTTCGCCCAGTGCCTGGCGATGATCCCCGGCACTTCGCGTTCCGGCTCGACCATCATCGGCGGCCTGTTGTTCGGCCTGTCGCGCAAGACCGCCACCGAGTTCTCGTTCTTCCTGGCGATGCCGACCATGGTCGGTGCGGCGGTGTATTCGGGCTACAAGTATCGCGACCTGTTCGTTCCGGCCGACTTCCCGGTGTTCGCCATCGGTTTCGTCACGGCGTTCATCTTCGCCATGATCGCGGTGCGTGGCCTGCTCAAGTTCATCGGCAGCCACAGCTACGCGGCGTTCGCCTGGTACCGAATTGCCTTCGGTCTGGTGATCCTGGCGACCTGGCAGTTCGGCTGGATCGACTGGACGGCCGCCCAGCCATGAGTGATTCCCGCGCACGCCGCCCGGATCGCAGGCCTTCCGGTGGCAATATTCAGCATCTGAAATTGAAGTTGGTGGTGCTGCTGATCGTCTGCGCGTTGCCATTGTTCGGCTCGTTATCGATGTGGCTGCGCGGGATTTCCCTGGTACCGCTGACGGCTTATGGGCTGGTCAGCGTGCTGGCGTTTTTCCTGTACTGGGCGGACAAACGCAAGGCCCGCGCCGACGCCTGGCGCACACCGGAAAACATCCTGCACGCGATGGAACTGGCCGGCGGCTGGCCGGGCGCGTTGATCGCTCAACAGGTTTTCCGGCACAAGACGCGCAAGGTGTCGTTTCAGGTGCTGTTCTGGATGATCGTGGCGTTGCACCAGGTGTTCTGGATCGATCAGTTGTTCCTTGGTTCGAACCTGCTGGCGCTGTTCTAGAGCAACAGCCCGACCTGCACGCGCTTGGGCAGCTTGCTGACCACCAGTTGGTGGGAACGCTGCAGCAACCCTTGCAGTTCCTCGGCGCCCAGCGGGTAGGGCGGATGCATGATGATCCATTGCGCCCGGGCCAGATACGGCGCCGGGTGAATGCCCGGCCGGTCGCAATGACCGAGAAACAGATCCTTGTCGACCTTGAACGCCAGTGAATCACCGCGCAATCCCTGCAAAGCGAACATCTTGTTGCCGGCAATCGAAAACACTCGCACGCCACCCCACTTGTAGTCTTCCCGGGCACCGGGCAAGGCCAGACAGAAATCCGCGACATCCTGCTCGCTCATCTTCCCTTGTTTCATAACAGCCGTTCTCCACAGGCATTGAACGATTCGACCAGATGATCGATCCACGCGCGCACCGCCGGCATCACCCCACGCCGGTGCGGATACACCGCTTGCAGCCAGCCGCCGGGCAGTAACCAGTTCGGCAGCAACTGCACCAGCGTGCCGTTGTTCAGCTCCGCTTCGCAATACATCATCGGCAACAGGGTGAAACCCTGGCCGGCCAGCACACAGGCCTTGCGCACGATGAAATCGTCGATGCCCAGCCGGGCTTCCAGCGCCAGGTCGCAACTCTTGCCATGCTGATCGAGCAGGCGCACATGCACCATGCGATCGGCCTCCAGCGCGCCCAGCACCGGCAGGTTCTTCAGGTCCTGCGGATGATTGATTTCCACCCCCTGTATAAAGGAAGGGCTCGCCACCACCACCATTTGCGCCTGCCGCAGGCGACGGGTTACCAGCATCGGTTCTTCATCACCGTGTTCGCGCACGCGCAGGGCGACGTCGATGCCTTCGGTGATGAGGTCGACCCGGCGATTGATCAGGGTGACTTCCAATTGCACCTGAGGGTATTTGCCAAGGAAATTGCTGATCACCACCGGGAGCATTTCATGGGCCAAGCCCGTCGGGCTTGAAACCCGCAGGCGTCCACGAGGCTCGCTGGACATGCTGGCCACTGTCTCGTCGGCCATTTCCGCTTCCAGCAGCATTGCCTGACAGTGACGCAAATAGCGTTCGCCGACGGCTGTCAGCTTCAATTGGCGAGTGGTGCGTTGCAGCAAGCGCGCGCCGAGGCGTTCTTCCAGTTCGGCGATGCGCCGCGAAAGACGTGACTTGGGAATGCCCAGCAAGCGGCCGGCGGCGGCGAATCCGCCGGCTTCGACCACTTTGGCGAAATAGTAGAGATCGTTGAGGTCTTGCATCTGGAAATCCGACTGTTCTATCAGTGGGACGAACTATCGCATTGTTGCCGTCTAATCAGCTATTGGTTTCGTCGGTAGGATTGTCTCCATTCCGTCGCCACCGGCGATTCATTCCAGGAGATTCCACATGAAACTGCTGCACATCGATTCGAGCATTCTGGGCGACAACTCCGCTTCCCGTCAGCTGAGCAGTCAGGTGACTCAAGCCTGGCAAGCCGCCGAGCCAAGCGCTGTCGTGACCTATCGCGATCTGGCCGCCGACGCCATCAGCCATTTCTCATCGACCACCCTGGTTGCCGCCGGCACCACCGCTGAACTGCGCAACGCCGCCCAACAGCACGAAGCTGAACTGAGCGCCACCACCCTGGCCGAATTCATCGCCGCCGACGCCATCGTCGTTGCTGCACCGATGTACAACTTCACCGTGCCGACCCAGCTCAAGGCCTGGATCGACCGCATCGCCGTTGCCGGCCAGACCTTCCGTTACACCGAAGCCGGCCCTGAAGGCCTGTGCGGTGGCAAGAAAGTGGTGATCGTGTCCACCGCTGGCGGCATCCACGCCGGTCAAGCTTCGGGCGTCGCGCACGAAGACTACCTGAAACTGGTGTTCGGCTTCCTCGGCATCACCGACATCGAAGTCGTACGTGCTGAAGGCCTGGCCTACGGCGAAGAAGTGCGCAACAACGCCATGAGCGCCGCTCAGGCGAAGATCAGCGAGCAACTGTTCGCCGCTGCGTAAGGCTTGCGTAAAGAACAGCTCCTGTTCAGGCAAACCCCAAAAAACTCTGTATTCTGGTTCCGCAAGGGCCAGATACGGAGTTTTTTGTTTCTGACTGTTACATAATCTGGCCCGGGTTATGCAGTCTGATGATCAACGTCTGAGTGCAACGTCGCGCCGGATCACCGAACCTCGGAGTTTCGGGCGTCGAACACAACGGATCTTTCGATTGAGTAACAACAGGGTGGGGCATCCCATGATGCGTCTTTGTGCAGCGTTACTGATTTGCCTGCTCGGCAGCCTGAATTCAGTGCACGCTGCGCCCGGGCAGCACCCGCGCTGGAGCGTCGGCTATCACGAGATGATGTTCCTCGATCCGCTCGACCTGCAACCGATGCGCGCCATCGCGTTCTATCCCTCCAGCGACCGCGAACACATGAGCCTGCTCGAAGGCTATTCGGTCGAGGCCGGCGAAGACACCAAAGTCGCCATCGGCCGCTTCCCGATGCTGATGCTGTCCCACGGCAACACCGGCACGCCACTGGCACTGCACGACCTGGCCACGTCACTGGCACGCAAGGGCTTTGTAGTGGTGGCGGTGATTCACCCCGGCGACAACTCCAAGGATCACAGCCGCCTCGGCACACTGAGCAACCTTTATGGCCGGCCGATCCAGATTTCCGAAGCCATTACCGCCACGCTGGGCGACCGCATGCTCGCGCCGTATGTGAACGCCGAGCAGGTCGGCGTGATCGGCTATTCGGCGGGCGGCGAAACGGCATTGATTCTGTCCGGCGCACAGCCGGATCTGGATCGCTTGCGCCGTTACTGCCAGGAGCGCCCGGACGACCGCGACGCCTGCAACACCCAGGGTGAGTTGATCGTCGATCGCGACGATCTGCAACCGGTGGCCGATCCGCGCGTGCATGCGTTGCTGCTGATGGCACCGTTGAGTCTCAAGTTTGGTCGTCACACCCTGGCCGATGTGCATGTGCCGGTGCTGCTGTACAGCGGCGATGGCGACAAACTGGTGGCCTTCGACAAAAACGCCGCCGCCCTGGCGCGCAAACTGCCGACGGCGCCCGACTTCAAATTGCTGGCCGGGGCAGGGCACTTCGTGTTCATGGCGCCGTGCACAGAAGAGCAGATCCTCGCCATGCCGGCGCTGTGCACTGATGCCGATGGCGTCGACCGCGAAGACATCCACCGCAACCTGATTTCCGAGGCCGGGCGGTTCTTCTCCCATGCCTTGGGCAGGCCGACCCGCGCGGGGATGCAGACGGCCGATCAGTGAGCCTTTACGCCATGGCCCGGCGCTTGAGCAACAAGGTCAATCCCAGTCCGGTCACGGACAGCACGGCGGCACTGAAGAAAATCCACGAATAGCCCAGATTCAGCGCCACCGCGCCCATCAACGGCCCGGCAATCGCCAGCGCCAGATCGAAAAACACCGCATAGGCACTCAGCCCGGCACCGCGACTGGAGTTGGGCACTTGCTTGATCGCCTCAACGCCCAGCGCCGGGTACACCAGCGACAGACCGAATCCGGCCAGACCGGCGCCAATCAAGGCATACGCGGTCGAAGGCGCCAGCCACAGCATGACCAGGCCGACGGTTTCGATGGTCATGCAGGCAATCGCCGAGGTGAATCCGCCAAAACGCCCGATGGCCGAAATGAACAGCAGCCGGGAAAGAATGAAGCAAACGCCGAATACGGTCAGGCAGTACGCCGCACCGGACCAGCCGCGATTGAGGTAATACAGGGTGATGAAGGTGGTCAGCGTGCCGTAGCCAATCGACGCCAGGCTCAGACTGGCGCCGAACGGTGCAATCCGCCCGAACACCGCCCAGAACGGCAGCCGTTCACCGCGCACCACCGGCACCGACGGCTTGTTGCGGATCAGCAGCAGTGCGCCGGCTGCGAGCAGCGACAACGCAATGCCAAGGCTTTCGAAACCGTAATCGGCGACCATCACCACGCCCAGTGGTGCACCGATGGCAATCGCACCATAGGACGCGATGCCGTTCCAGGAAATCGAGCGCGCGGTGTGTTCGGTACCGACCTGGCCCATGCACCAACTGATGGTGCCGACGCCGATCAAACCCTGCGCGATCCCCAGCAACAGGCGACCGACGATCAGGATCGACAGGCTCAACAACGGCAAGCTCTGCAGCAGCGTCGAAACCAGCGTCAACACGCCGCTGAGCACAATCCCCGACAAGCCATACACAATCGCCCGCTTGGTGCCGACGGTGTCCGACATCCGTCCGGCCATCGGCCGGCTGAGCAGGGTGGCCAGGTATTGCGAACCGATCACCAGCCCCGCGATCACGGCACTGAAACCCAATTGCTCGTGCACGTAGCCGGGCAGCACCGCAATCGGCAGACCGATGCAGAGGAAGGCAATAAAGGTATAGAAAACGATGGAGACGATCTGCAGGGTGATCGCCATGGAGCTTTGCGGTGGCTGTTGCTGCGCAGACATGAGGACTCGTTCGCGGGCGGCGGTGGGAGAGTCCGCATCATGGCGTGGCGCTGAAATAAAAGAAAGCAGGCTAACGATCGTTTCCCCGTTGATCGTTCCCACGCTCCGCGTGGGAATGCAGCCCGGGACGCTCTGCGTCCCTTCCAGAGCTGGAACGCGGAGCGTCCCTTGAGGCATTCCCACGCAGAGCGTGGGAACGATCAGGAATGAGTAAAAAAAAGCCCCGTCACAAGGACAGGGCTTTCTGTTTATCGCTCGATTCGACTTAGAACACTACGCCTTGGCTGCGCAGGTAATCGTCGTAGGTGCCGCTGAAGTCGGTCACGCCGTTCGGGCTCAGTTCGATGATGCGCGTGGCCAGGGACGATACGAACTCACGGTCGTGGCTGACGAAGATCAGCGTGCCCGGGTAGTTTTCCAGCGCCAGGTTCAGCGCTTCGATCGATTCCATGTCCAGGTGGTTGGTCGGTTCGTCCATCACCAGTACGTTCGGCTTTTGCAGGATCAGCTTGCCGAACAGCATGCGACCTTGCTCACCACCGGAAATCACCTTCACCGACTTGAGGATCTCGTCGTTGGAGAACAGCATGCGACCCAGAGTGCCACGGATCACTTGCTCGCCCTGAGTCCACTGACCCATCCAGTCGAACAGGCTGACATCGTCTTCGAAGTCGTGGGCGTGGTCCTGAGCGTAGTAGCCCAGCTCCGCGCTTTCGGTCCACTTCACCGTGCCTGCGTCCGGGGTCAGTTCGCCCATCAGCGTGCGCAGCAGAGTGGTCTTGCCGATACCGTTCGGGCCGATGATCGCCACGCGCTCGCCGGCTTCAACGGTGAAGCTGAAGTTCTTGAACAGGGTCTTGCCGTCGAAGCCCTTGGACATCTGCTCGATGGTCACGGCCTGACGGTGCAGCTTTTTGGTCTGTTCGAAACGGATGAACGGGCTCACGCGGCTCGATGGCTTGACCTCTGCCAGTTGGATCTTGTCGATCTGCTTGGCGCGGGAAGTGGCCTGCTTGGCTTTCGAGGCGTTGGCCGAGAAGCGGCTGACGAACGTTTGCAGTTCGGCGATCTGGGCTTTCTTCTTGGCGTTGTCCGACAGCAGTTGCTCGCGGGACTGGGTCGCCGCGGTCATGTACTCGTCGTAGTTGCCCGGGAACAGACGCAGCTCGCCGTAGTCCAGGTCGGCCATGTGGGTGCAGACGCTGTTCAGGAAGTGACGGTCGTGGGAAATGATGATCATGGTGCTGTTACGCGCCGTCAAAATCGTTTCCAGCCAGCGGATGGTGTTGATGTCCAGGTGGTTGGTCGGTTCGTCGAGCAGCAGCACTTCCGGATCGGAGAACAGTGCCTGGGCCAACAGAACACGCAGTTTCCAGCCCGGTGCAACTTCGGTCATCGGGCCGAAATGCTGTTCCAGCGGAATGCCCAGACCCAGCAGCAGTTCACCGGCGCGGGATTCGGCGGTGTAGCCGTCCATCTCGGCGAACTCGGTTTCCAGCTCGGCCACGGCCATGCCGTCTTCTTCGCTCATTTCCGGCAGCGAGTAGATGCGGTCGCGCTCGGCCTTGACCTTCCACAGCTCTTCGTGACCCATGATCACGGTGTCGATTACGGTGAATTCTTCGTAGGCGAACTGATCCTGGCGCAGTTTACCCAGGCGAATGTTCGGCTCCAGCATGACCTGGCCACCGGACGGCTCGAGGTCGCCGCCGAGGATTTTCATGAAGGTCGACTTGCCGCAACCGTTGGCGCCGATCAGGCCGTAGCGGTTGCCGCCATTAAATTTGACCGAAACGTTTTCAAACAGCGGCTTGGCGCCGAACTGCATGGTGATGTTAGCTGTAGAAATCAAAGGTTTTTCCTGCGAAGCGTGCTGAGTAGCGAGGGTGCAGCCGGAGCGCTTGGCCCGAGTCGAAGTGCGCTGAGGCGGGACAATCCCGTCATCAACCAAGGGGGGCGCGTAAAGTTTGGCGGCGATTGTACTGGTCTGGCTCTTTAAACGATAGGGCAGTGACATCCCGATTGCCGTTTGGCGCGATCGCGGGACAGTTTTTCACAGATGAGTGTTCACTATTGGTTACAAACTGTGGCTAAAATGCCATCCATTCACCCAATGCCTTGTACGGCATGGGCTCAAGGATGCGCCACCGGGACGCTTTTTGATTTCAGACCACTGCCACAGACCTTGGGCCACAGCCCTAAAGGCGCGCAGTTTGTTCACTTCTGACGTGTGACGATTTCCGTGAAACTCATCATTGCCGCTGTATATGTCATTTCCATTGCATACGTTCACCTGCGCGGTCGCGTGCGCCACAAAATCGGTCGTCAACTGAGCGATCACTCTTCGTTTCTGGCACCGATCAACTGCTTCCTTTATCTGTTCTCGAAGAAGCCCAACACGCCGTACCTGGATCCGAAGGACTTTCCCGATCTGAGCCCATTGCAGGCGCACTGGGAAGAAATCCGCGAGGAAGGCCGCAACCTGCTGCGCGCCGGCGAAATCAAACGTTCCAACCAGTACGACGACGTCGGTTTCAACTCGTTTTTCAAGACCGGCTGGAAGCGTTTCTACCTGAAGTGGTACGGCGACAGCCACCCGTCGGCGCTGCAACTGTGCCCGCGCACCACTGAACTGGTGCAGAGCATCGGCTCGATCAAGGCTGCGATGTTTGCAGAATTGCCGCCGGGCTCGAAACTGGTGCGTCACCGCGACCCGTACGCGGGTTCCTACCGTTATCACCTGGGCCTGGAAACGCCGAACGACGCCGGTTGCTACATCAACGTCGATGGCGAGAACTATCACTGGCGTGATGGCGAAGCGGTGATGTTCGACGAGACCTTCATTCATTACGCGGAAAACACCACCGACCAGAACCGCATCATCCTGTTCTGTGACGTCGAGCGTCCAATGAAGTATCGCTGGGCAGCGGCGTTCAACGGCTGGTTCAGCCGCAACGTGATGTCGGCGGCCGGTGCGCCGAACGATGCGGGTGACCGCACCGGTGGCATCAACCGCTTGTTTACCAAAATCTACAAGATTCGCCTGCGCGGCAAAGAACTGAAAAAGCGCAATCGTAAGCTCTATTACATGGAAAAGTGGGCGATCTTCGGCGGTCTGCTGGCGATCTTCATTCTGATCTGACAAATCGGGCGACTGTTGAAAGACAGTCGCCCGATTTCATTTTCACGACGCTTTTTTGGTCTTCTTCGCCGCTGTGGTCTTGCTGGCGGTCTTCTTCGCCGGTTTGGCCGGGGCTTTCCCGCCGAGGCTGCGCTTGAGCAGTTCGGTCAGGTCGATAACATCGGCCGATTTGCGCTCTTCTTCACCGGAAACCGTCTCAACGTCTTCGATCTTGCCTTCATGAGCCTTTTTGTCCACTAGCGCCATGATCTTGTTTTCGAACTCGTCGTTGTAGTCCTCGGGCGTCCAGTCCGCCGTCATGTCTTCCACCAGCCGTTTGGCCATGTCCAGTTCACCCTTGGCCAACTGCGGCTTGGTCACTTCGCTGCCCAGCGCCAATTCGTCGAGGCTGCGCACTTCCTGCGGCCAGCGCAGCTTTACCAGCACCAACGCCGACTCCAGGGGCATCAACGCCGCCAGGTATTGGCGCGTGTGTAAAACCACGCGGGCGAGGGCGACCTTCTGGGTTTTGCTCAGGGTTTCACGCAGCAAGGCGTAGACCTTGCCGCCGCGCTTGTCCGGGGCCAGGTAATAGGGCGTGTCGATGTTCTGCAACGGAATTTGCTCGCTGTCGACGAAGGCGAAAATGTCGATGGTCTGGGTCGAAACCGGGTGCGCCGAACGGATTTCTTCCTCGCTGAGCACCACATAGCGGCCTTTTTCGAACTGCACGCCTTTGACGATGTGCTCCTTGGTGACCTCTTTGCCGGTGACCTTGTTGACCCGTTTATAACCGACCGGGTCCATGCTGCGGCTGTCGAGCCAGTCGAAATCGACGCCTTGGGACGAGGTCGCCGAAACCAGCGCCACGGGGATGTGCACCAGACCGAAACTGATTGCGCCTTTCCAGATTGCCCGAGCCATGGTGCTGTTCTCCGAGTGATGTTCGGGTGACCCGTGGCCCGGTGCAAAAGTTTCCGTTGTTTGCGGGGGCGGCGGTAAACGGCAGGTCAAGCCGTGTTACATCTTGTTTAGCGGTGACGGGTTAACAAATCCGAACCCACGGCGTAGCGTGGACTCGAAGGCTCTAGTCCCTGCGCACCGAAAGAGGCCGTTCATGAACCGTTTCCTGCTTGGCATTGCGTTGCTCGCCCTCAGTGGCGGGCTGGTTCACGCCGATGGCGCAATAAGCCATACATCGCTGTTGCTGGCACAAAGTCCGACCGGCAACAGCAACAACCCCTACAACAGCCCGATCCGCCGGGCGAACCCCAACAGCATGCAGGGCACCCAGCCCAGTGCTCCGCCTGTTCGCGGGCCGAATACGGTGCCCGTGCCACGGCCGCCGACCCTGGAAAACCGCGGCATCGGCAATGGCCAGCCGCTGCGCTCCGTGCCGAGCACGCCACCCACCTTCATCCCCAACCCTCCAGCCCGTGACAGCGGGAGCAACCGTTGAATGGCAGAACCGCTTCTGTCAGCCCTTCAAACGAACAAAAGGAATCGTGCATGTTGCGTAAAACCTTTCTGGCCGGCCTGTGTGCCAGTGCACTGATCGCCGCCCCAGCGTTCGCTGCCGCTCCCAAAGAGCTGCAAAGCGAGCAGGGCACCCTTGAAGTCACAACGATTACCCAAGGCCTCGAGCATCCATGGGCCTTGGCGTTCCTGCCGGATCGCCAGGGCATGCTGGTGACAGAACGCCCCGGCAACCTGCGTGTGGTAGGCGCTGACGGCAAACTGTCTGCGCCGATCACCGGTGTGCCGGATGTCTGGGCCAAGGGGCAGGGCGGATTGCTCGACGTGGTGCTGTCACCGGACTTCAAACAGGATCGTCTCGTGTACCTGTCCTACGCCGAGGGCGGCGGAGCGGGTGACAAGGCCGGAACGGCGGTGGGGCGCGGGCGTCTGTCGGATGACCTGAAAACCCTGAAGGACTTCAACGTGATTTTCCGTCAGGAACCGAAACTGTCGGTCGGCAACCACTTCGGCTCGCGGCTGGTGTTCGACCGGGACGGTTATCTGTTCATCACCCTGGGCGAAAACAATGATCGCCCGACCGCGCAGGATCTGGACAAGCTGCAAGGCAAGGTCGTGCGGATCTACCCCGACGGCAAAGTACCCGATGACAATCCCTTTGTCGGCCAGTCCGGTGTGCGCCCGGAGATCTGGTCCTACGGGCACCGCAATCCCCAGGGCGCCGCGCTCAATCCGTGGACCGGAACCGTGTGGGAAAACGAGCACGGCCCGCGCGGCGGCGACGAGGTGAACATCATCGAACGCGGCAAGAATTACGGCTGGCCGCTGGCGACCCACGGCATCAATTACTCCATGCAACCGATCCCGGAAGCCAAGGGCAAGACCGCCGAAGGCACGGTAGGGCCGCACCATGTCTGGGAAAAATCTCCGGGTGTCACCGGCATGGCGTTCTACGATGCCGATCGCTTCAAACCCTGGCAGCACAACGTGTTCATCGGTGCATTGGTGACGCAGGAGCTGATCCGCTTGCAGTTCGACGGCGACAAGGTGGTACATGAAGAACGCTTGCTGGGCGAACTGAAACAGCGGATTCGTGATGTGCGTCAGGGGCCGGATGGTTACCTGTATGTGCTGACCGATGAGTCCGACGGCTCGCTGTACAAGATCGGACTCAAATGAAGCCTTCATGCGGGTGAGCGAGCGTAAAGCACCACCGCCGCCCGCAACTTGCCACGACCGAAGCGGCACATCTTCTCGAATTCACCATGGCTGACCGGCACGTGCTGGCAGTCCATGGGCTGGCGATGCTGACTGTGATCGACATCCGGGTCGTGCAGGTAAACGAAGTCCTCATCGCAGTCGGTGACGATCACCCAGTGCGGCGACTTGGAACGGGTCAGCCGATAGCTGCTGATCAGCACCAGAGGCTGTCCTCCGTTGGCCAGCAACGTGGGTAAATCCAGCGCTACGCCGATGGCTTGATCGACATCGGTGTCGTTCAGTTGCGCCATGAACTCGTCATGGACCAGGCGCATGACGTCTTTTTTATGCGCATCGCGCACGCCGTCGAGAAACAGCGGTCCGGTCATGCTCAGTTGCAAACGCACTTTAAAACCCCGGCGCCACGCCGCCAGTGCCAGGCCTTGCGGGCTGCAACCGCCATGGCCAGCCGTCATGAACACCGTGGTTGCCTCGCGCCACAACTGCAACTCTTCGCGCCGCTCCAGCAAACGATCGGCCTGCAATGCGCCCATGGCCATCAACAAGCAGGCTGGGCCGCAGGTGAAATCGGTGGTTTGTCGGTAATAGGGGACCTTGATGTTGCGTGAGTCGCGGTGCTGGAGAATGCGTTTCTCCAGACGCAGCGCGTCGGCGTGATCCTCGTAGTAGTCATGGATCAGCGCAAAGCGCCGGTAACCGTTGCGCTCGTACAGGGCGATGGCGGCCGGATTGTCGGTGCGCACTTCCAGCCGCAGGTAGGCGCAGTCGTGCTCGAGCGCGCAGGCCTCGATCCGATGCAGCAATTGCTTGCCCAGGCCACCGCCGCGCGCCTCGGGAGCAATCGCAATCGAATACAGCCGGGCCAGCGAGGTGCCGCGATGAAACAGCACCAGCGCATAACCGGCGAGTTGGCCCTCACGTTCGGCCACCCACAATTGCCCGTGGGCCCGGGTGATCATCCATTGGAAACTGCGGCGGGTGAGCCGGTCCGTGGTGAAACAGTGCATTTCCAGCGTGAGCAACGCTGGCAAATCATCAACGACCGCCAGGCGAAAAACAGCATTCATATGACCACCGTAAAAGTTGCGTAACGAAACGGGACTTTCGAAAAACTTCGTGCTTAATAGAAAAGGTCTTGTTCTCCAACGGATCAATTTCTATGTCAGCGGTACAGGGTCATTGGCGCGAAGTATCCAGTCAAAGTTTGCCACCGGCAACTTATTTAAAACCGCAGATCAGAACTTCCAGTCAAGTGTTGATCATCGTCGAACGCAAGGAAGACTGGGCCTCGTATTTCCCCAGCGAAGACATCCTGACGGCCCAGGAATACCTCGAACAACCACGCGACGGCGAGCCGGGAAAACGAGTGCAGGTGATCAACCTTTGCCGCAGCTACAAGTATCTGGGCCACGGCTATTACTGCTCGCTGCTGGCAGAAGCCCGGGGGCACAAGGTAATTCCGTCGGTACGCACCATCAGCGAACTGACCCGAAAATCCCTCTACGGTCTGGCGCTGGACGACCTGGATAAAACCCTGGAAAAAGCCCTCAGCCATCATCTCTACAGCGACACCGAAGGTTTTACGCTGACACTTTATTTCGGCAGAACCCATATCGAGCCGTTGCAGGATCTGGCCCGGCAATTGTTTGAAGTGTTCCCGTGTCCGATTCTGTTAGTTGAGTTCCGCAGAACTAACGGCTGGCACATCGAAGGTATAAAATCCGGCGCCTTGCACAAGTTGCGCGACGATCAGGAAGATCAGTTCGCCAATGCGCTGGACGGCTTCAGTCGCAAGATCTGGCGTGTTCCGCGTTCGCCGCAAGTGGCGCGTTATGACCTGGCGATCCTGCATGATCCGCAGGAGGCGTTGCCGCCGTCCAATGCCCGCGCTCTGGAAAACTTTGTGCGGGTCGGCAAGGGCATGGGCATCGATGTCGAGCTGATCGAACGCAAGGACTACGCAAGGCTGGCCGAGTACGACGGCCTGCTGATCCGCGAGACCACCAGTGTCGACAACCACACTTACCGCTTCGCCAAGAAAGCCGAAAGTGAAGGGCTGGTGGTGATGGACGACCCGACGTCGATCCTGCGCTGCACCAACAAGGTCTACCTCACCGACCTGCTCAACAGCCATCAACTGGGCATGCCGGCCACGGAAATTCTCTACAAGGAGCGACCCGAAGACTTCGAACGGGTCGGCGAACGCCTCGGTTTTCCGCTGGTGCTGAAGATCCCCGACGGTTGTTTCTCCCGTGGCGTGATCAAGGTCGAGAGCCAACAGGCCTTGCTGGAAGCCACCGCCGAACTGTTCGAGCATTCGGTGCTATTACTGGCCCAGGAATTTTTCTACACCGAGTACGACTGGCGCATCGGCGTGCTCAACCGCAAACCGATCTTTGCCTGCCAGTACTTCATGTCCAAGGGCCATTGGCAGATCTACAACCACAAGGCCAAGGGCCAGGACGTCAACGGCGAATGCCGCACGCTGGCGATCCACGAAGCACCGCGCGCAGTGGTGGAACTGGCGGTGAAGACCGCCAACCTGATCGGCGACGGCTTGTACGGTGTTGACCTGAAACAGGCCGGCGACAAGGTGGTGGTGATCGAGGTCAACGACAACCCGAACCTCGACGCCGGTATCGAAGACGCTTATTTGCAGGACGATCTGTATTCGCTGGTGCTGGAAGAATTCGTGCGGCGCCTCGAACTCAAACGCCGCGGCCAGGCCTGGTGACCGGCCGATGATCAACAGCTTTGCACTCAATCACGGCGCCTTGCAGCGGGTCGAGCGGCTGGACGCCGAGGTGATGCTATTCAGCGACCCCGACGCCGCCGAGCGCGACTTGCTGCACAGTCACTTCAAACTCGATGAACACGCGCTGGCCTCGGCGCTGGATCCGGACGAGGTGTCGCGGATCGAGTTTCACCCCGATCACCTGTTTCTTATCTGGAAACGCCCGGAAAACTATTCCGGCGGTGGCAGCCTGGCGTTCGAGGTGTCGTCCTGTGGTTTGCTGTTCTCACCGGGCCAGTTGTTGGTAATCGCGACCGACGACACGCCGCTGCACGGTGTCGGTACGCGTCAGCCATTGAACACGCCGCTGGATGTGTTGCTGGATTTGCTGTTCAACAACATCCATCACTACCTCGGGCACTTGAAGGTGATCAAACTGGTCGCCCGGGAACTGCAGCAGAAATTCAACGCCTCGATGCAGAACCAGCATCTGGTGCAGATGTTCAACCTCAGCGAAAGCCTGATCTATTACATCAACGCCCTGCACAGCAACGGCGCGGTGCTGACGCGGCTGCGCAATCACGCGGAAAAACAGCATTTCGGCAGCGAAGCGATCGGCCTGATCGACGACCTGATCATCGAAAACAACCAGTGCTACAAACAGGCGGAAATCTATTCGACGGTGTTCTCCGGGCTGATCGACGCCCGGGGCAACCTGATGAACAACAGCATGAACAACCTGCTGCGCAAACTGACGCTGATCAACGTGGTGTTCCTGCCGCTCAACCTGATTGCGAGCATCGGCGGCATGTCGGAATTCAGCATGATGACCGCCGGCACGCCGTGGTGGGTGTCGTACCCGTTGTTCCTGGCGGCGATGCTGCTGGGGGCGGGCGGGATGCTGTTAGGGCTCAGGCGTCTGGCGAACTGACCGGGGCCGGGCGTTTGCGATCCTGCAGGCCCCGTACCACCAGGTACAACAACGGCCCGACTGAAACAAACACCGCCGTCAGCAAAAGATACGGCACCACCGACCAGCCCGACTGCCCACGCTTGCGCGCGTCCTTGAACATCCAGACGCCTGCCAGGGTTGCCAGCAGATAGAGATCGATCACCACCTGCGCAGTGTCCGGCCGCGACATCAGGCTGATGCCGAAATCGATCAGCGATTGCTCGGCTTGCAGCATCACGGAAACGGTATAGCCGCTGAAGGCAATCAATGCAGTGAGGGGCAGGGCGATGGACATCAGGTATTCCTTCCTTGGGGCAGATGAGCGAAAGGCCAGCCTACAGACCCGCCACAAAATTCGCCATTGACTTGCCAGCAGCGCCCGGGCTAATTTCGGGCCCATGACTTCCACCGTTCTGCGCTGCCAGCCAAGCATTATTACCGCCATTCCTCATTTGGCGGGCTAGCTCACGACTGCAGCACCCAACCCGCCCTAGAGGCGGGTTTTCATTTTCTGTCTCCGGGGTTCTGAATCAAACGTCAGGAGACGACCATGCGCTACAATCCCGCCCAGCAAGCCCTGCTTAAGCAGTACGTGAAAAAGATCCTCGCCGCGCCGGTGTATGAACTGGCTGTGCGCACGCCGCTGCAACCGGCGCCGGCGCTGTCCGAAGCGCTGGGCAACCGGATCCTGCTCAAGCGCGAAGACCTGCAACCGACGTTCTCCTTCAAGATCCGTGGTGCGTACAACAAACTGGTGCAATTGAGCGACGAGCAGAAGGCGCGTGGGGTGATCACGGCGTCGGCGGGTAATCATGCGCAAGGCGTAGCGCTGGCGGCGCGGGAACTGGGCATTGCCGCGACCATTGTCATGCCGGCAACCACCCCGGAGTTGAAAGTGCTGGGCGTCAGTAGTCGCGGAGCCGAGGCGCTATTGCATGGTGAAAGCTTTCCCTTTGCTCTGGCCCACGCGCTGCAACTGGCTGAGCAGACCGGCCGAACCTTCGTCTCGCCATTCGACGATCCCGATGTGATCGCCGGTCAAGGCACGGTCGCGATGGAAATCCTGCGCGAGCATCAGGGCGCACTGGACGCGATCTTCGTCCCGGTGGGCGGTGGCGGTTTGATCGCCGGCATCGCGGCGTATGTGAAATACCTAAGACCGGAGGTGCGGATCATCGGTGTCGAGTCGGAGCACTCGGCCTGCCTGAAGGCTGCCATGCAAGCGGATGAGCGAGTGGTGCTGCCCAACGTGGGCACATTCGCCGATGGCGTGGCGGTGGCGCAGATCGGCGCTTACGGGTTCGAGGTTTGCCGCTTCTGCGTGGATGAGGTCATCACCGTCAGCAACGACGAACTCTGCGCGGCGATCAAGAATATTTACGACGATACCCGCTCGATCACCGAGCCTTCCGGTGCTTTGGCGGTGGCGGGCATTAAAAAGTACGTGGCGCAAAGCGGCGCACGGAGTCAGACGCTGATCGCCATCGATTCTGGCGCCAATATCAATTTCGACAGCTTGCGACACGTCGCCGAGCGAGCGGCGGCGTGCGGTGTTGTGGCTTGAAGTTACTCGGGAATGGCCACGCCAACCTTGTCCGAGGCCGACCAGATGCGGAAGCGCACTTCGACGTCCTGCGGTGCGTAAATCACGATCGGCAGCTTGCTGTTGTAGCGCACGGTGAAACCGTCACCGATCACCGGTACGAATGCGCGTTTTTTTTGGGTGCCGGGTGGGCAGGCCATCAGCGTGCTCATCGGGCCGCTGACTTTTTCCAGGCGGTAGAACGGATAGCCCCAGCCTTCGAGGTTTTTCTCTTCGAGGGTGCCGCCCAGACGCTGGCGGTTGCAGTCGACTTCGAGGGTCTTGCCAGCGAGGATTTCTACTTTGAAGTTTTCTTCCTGGGCTTGTTGCGGCAGGTGGATGACCTGACGCGTGAAGCCCGCTTCGGCCTTCGGATAAGGCGCGGTGTCTTCAAGTTTGGCGGCGTGGGCGATGGTGGACAGGCTGGCGAGCATCAGGCCGGCGGTCGCGTAAACAGTGAAATTTCCCATTGAAGCCTCCTGGCGGGTGTACGTTGGTTGACGGGCATTCTCACTGTCAAAGGCGATGAATGCAAACCGCCAGCCGCATGCAAATTGCAGTGCCTGCACGATCGAATCTTGCATTTTGCAACTGGCTAGTGGCCTGCCTTTTCCACAAGTCATTGATTTGCAAGGAGGTGAAAGCGACCCGATGAAAGGCACGTTTTATGCGTTGATTTGGTGCGGCGCACCGAGTCTGGGCGCCTACACTCCAATGGGCATTTCGCAGTACAGCCGCTTGTCACACCCAGGGATTCAGCGGGGATACACCCGTGGGAAGCCGTGGCAACGGTCAACGTGAATACTTGATTGGCAGTCTCACAGTAAGGAGAGGTTTCGCCATGTTTCTGTCTGCCTTGGAACTCCGCAACATCATAGAAAGCAGCTTTCTACCGAAACGCTGCCAATGCACGCTGTCCCCGGATCTTTCGATGACCGTCAAAGTGTATGGCGATCACCAGACCGATCAGGTTGAGCTGCTGGTGAGTGGCATCGATGCCAGTCACTTGAACAGCTGTCGCGAAATCAACGGCCTGATCGCCGGGTTGCGCTCGGATCTTGCGCAACATTCGGCAACTCATTCAGTGCCGCGATCCCGAGTCGTCTAACCGACTGTTTCACCCAGTTCGACCGTCACGCGCCGGGCCTGCAAGAAGCCAAGGCCCAGCGCGAACTCGACCAGCACCGCGAGCAGAATCCCGGGGCCGGCGTGGCCGTTGAGCCATTCAGCAAACCCCAGCACCGCCAGGCCGAAACAGCCGACGATAAAGCCGTTGCTCAGCGCATTGCGCGCGATCGACACCGGCGCGTTGCGCACCAGATAAAACATCACTCCTAACGCTGCAAACAGCACTGCGCTGCGCCGTGCGACGAATCCGGCTGCTTCCGAATACTCGATGCTCCAGATCGCCAGCAACATCTGTGGTGCCAGACCCCACGCCAAGGAAAGCAGAAAACACAGGGAGAAGGTGAGGGTCGAGAGCGTGCGGAACGACAACTGCATGGCGAATCCTTGCGGCAGTGAGGAGGGCCCCGAGCATACTCTTCGAGACCCGTGCTCGCCTACCGCAAAGCCGCAAATCAGAGCTTTCTGTCAGTTCTGGAAGCTGCACGCGTCAGATAATTTCCGGTAACTGATTTCTTCCGGTTTCCCGGTGTTGTCGAGGTACTTCATGTCGGCGGTGATGACCTTGCACTCCTGCGTCTGTGGCTCGGTCAGGGAAACCACTTTGGCGACATGCAGCGGCATGCCGTATTCATAGGGAACAGCCTTGGAGGTGTCATTGGCCTGGGCCAGCCCCGCAAACGCGGTGCAGGCGAGGGCGGTGGTGAGCAGGAACGGACGAATGTTCATGATGGACTCCGGTGCGACGGAAATTGAGTTCGGCATGTTGCAAGCCAAACCTGCCGCACTGGGCGTCAGCCAGGGGCTGAGGGTGTGCGGTTCAGTAGAGTTTTTGACCGCGGCGTTAAGCGATGGTTAACCGGGCTGAACGCCGGCTGTCTGGGCGGGGATTGTTTCGCGGGGGAGTCTCGGCGGATTCCTACAAGGGTGGATGCCTTGTCTGCTTTCGGCTATTGGAGTGGGGCGGTTATGGTTTGGCGTCGCTGCAAAATCAGCGGCTTAGGTTTGGTCACCTAACGTAATCACCTGTGCATGTGTGCCATTATTCGCCCCGACGAACATTCGTGTCCGTGGAGTGCATTGCTGTGGCGGCTGTGTGCAGGGTCGCCTTCGGGCGAGCCGAGTCAGGTGGTTCTCGGTTGACCAAGCCTGTACACAGTCCGCCTCCCCATCGTTTGGTCACGGTGCTGGCGGTTACTTTCAAGCTGCCTTGAGTAATTCCAATGCCAATCCTGAAATTAAGCTCCGCCCGCTATCTCCCGCTCAACAGCGGCGTCACCGACAGCGCACCGCTGGTCATCGACACCCAAGCCAACCCGAAAGACCTCTTCGAAGCCGCCGTGCAACGCATCCGCGCCGCCAGCGACCTGCTCGAAACCTTGCACTGCCTGTGCTTCAAACACGCCGATGTCCAGGACATTCCCCACATCACCCATGCGCTGTACCTGCTGACGCAGGACGGCAGTGATTTGCTGCAGGTTGCGCAGCAGAAAATGTTGAACTGGCAGGCGCCGGTTTGACGCTGTAACTAAAAAGCGGAAGGAGTGAGGCATCAATGCACTTCACTCCTTCCGCTTTTTCTATACGCGACCTTCCGAATTCCGTAGGAGAACTTCGAACTAGTTTCCAAGCTTGTCAGGGAAAAAGGAGAGCGGCGGGTGGGTGGCTTTCCATTCCTTTGCCACCTTTATTGATTCTTCGATTTGCTCGGCTGTCATTTTTTCAGCGATCATTTCTATTTTCTGGTCAACATAATCCTTAATTCCACCGGCATCCTCTAACTCTTTCAGTAAATAGAACATCGCATAGCCTTTCACTAAATCCAGTGGGTAGCCCACTCTATCGGGCGTATGCGAAATGTATGCGCCATAGTTGCTCATGGCTTCTGGCTCACCAGTTTCCGCGGCAGCTTTAAGCCAGTAATGGACAGCCTGCCTGTCTCCTTCATTCTCAAGGATTGCCAAGTAGTTATTCATTGCTTGAGGGTAGCCGCCTTCTGACGAAAGCCTAAACCAGTTACGAACGGATTCTTCGCGTTTGCCGGGGATAAAAAAGAATCCTCGCCCTTGGCGCTCGCCCACTGCCATCCAATACTGTGCAGGTGCATAGCCAGCTTTCGCAGACTTCTCAAGCCATTCGTAATCAAGTGTTATTTCATACATCAAGAACAAAGACTCAGCATCACCCTTGTTGGCGTTCTGCAGCGTCAGTTCTTTTGCATAACTTAGCCACTCAGCAGGAGTCCTGGCACTGGCGGGGCAGTTTTCCATAATCTTGCATAAGTCTGTATCTTTACGACCTAACTGAATCATTGCGTATATGGAACCATTCGCCGCAGCTGTTTCATACCAATGCTGCGCTTCCGGTGTCATATAGTGATTGCGTTTTCGCAGAGCTTCTGCCAGGTAGTACTGTGAGTCGACATTTCCAGATAACGCCTCCTTTTCCAATACGGGAAAGGCAGCATTAAATCTTTGCTGGTTGTAGAGAATCACTCCTTCAGAAGGCGCCTGATCCTGCTGTTTTGCCAGGCTGGTTTCACTGAGGATTAAAAGTGAAGCGAAAAAAAGGCATGTAAAAAATTTCATAGAAATTAGCGGCTCAGCTTGTCCGGGAAGAAGGAGAGTGGTGGGTGGGTGGCTTTCCACTCCCTTGCCACGCCTGTTGACCGTTCAATCTGTTCGGCAGTCATCTTGCCTCCAATCTCTTCGAGTGTATCCTCGACGAATTCCTGAATGGCACCGCCCCCATCCAACTCTTTCAGTAGACTGATTAGCGCATAACCCTTGACTTGATCCAATGGATAACCAACTTGATCAGGTGCATGGGCAATGTAAGAGCCATAGCTGCTGATTGCTTTTTGATCCCCAGTTTCAGCTGCGGCTTGAAGCCAGTATCGGACACCTTCAAGATCATTTTTCTTATAAAGAACCTCAATGTATTCCAACATTGCTTTTGAGTTTCCACCCTCAGAAGCCATTTTCAACCACTGATTGACGGCCTCTTCACGTTTTCCCGGTATAAGAAAAAATCCTTCACCTTGCCGGTCGCCGATAGCCATCCAGTACTGCGCACGCGCATAACCCGCACGCGCGGACTTTTCTAACCATTCGCGATCCAGTGTCACTTCGTACATTAAATACAAAGACTCGGGATCACCTTCATTAGCTTTGGGAAATGTTGAGCCTTTGGCTTTATCAAGCCACTCAGCCGGGTTTTTCTCGCTTGAGGGGCAATTTTTCATTTGTTGACAGAGGTCGTGGCTACTTCGGCCCAGCTGGATCATCGCGTAAATGTTGCCGTTATTCGCAGCTGTTTCATACCAGTGTTGCGCTTCGGAAGTCATATAGCGATTGCGCTTCTTTAGAGCCTCGCCCAAGTAATACTGTGACTCCACGTTTCCAGATTGTGCTTCCTTTTCCAGCTCGGAGATGGCTGAGCTGATTTTAAGCTGGTTGTACAAACTCACGCCTAAAGTTAGCTCGCTTCCTTGTGGCGTTGCTAAGCCGGTCGCAGTATAGGTGGCAATGGTTAATGCCAAAGCAAGGTGGCGTATCAGCAGCACTGGTGTTAGTTACCTAGCTTGTCAGGAAAAAAAGAGAGGGGCGGGTGAGTTGCCTTCCACTCTTTAGCCATTATCTTTGACTCCTCGATTTGTGCGGGAGTCATTTTTTCACGAATCTCTTCACTTTTTCGCTCAACATACCTTCCAATTCCACCGCTGTCATCAAGTTCTCCAAGTAAGGTAAACAGTGCGTAGCCTTTGACCAAGTCTAGTGAGTAACCAACTTTGTCAGGCGTATGCGCTACGTAGGCACCGTAATTGCTTATGGCAGCCTGATCACCAGTTGCTGCGGCAATCTCTAGCCAATGGCGAATATTTGCCATATCTCCTTCTTCGAATAGAATTTGAAGGTAGTCCATCATGGCTTTTGGATATCCGCCCTCAGAGGACAGTAATAACCATTTTTTAACAGAAGCATCACGTTTTCCGGGAATCAGAAAGAATCCTTCGCCTTGTCGTTCGCTGACAGCCATCCAATATTGTGCAAGCGAATATCCGGCGTTAGCGGATTTTTCCAACCATTCCCGGTTCAGTGTGATTTCATACATTAGGTATAGCGATTCAGGATCACCTTTCTCCGCCCTTGGTAGAACTAAGTCTTTAGCGAGTGAAAACCATTCGGCTTGTGTTTTTTTGGTTGGAGGGCAATTTCCAATTTTTTCACAAAGGTCATTTTTTGTTCGGCCCAGTTGTATCATTGCATATACGTTATTGTTTTCTGCTGCAGTCTCATACCAGTGTTGCGCTTCTGGAGACATGTAACGACTTTTCTTGCGAAGCGCTTCTCCTAGGTAATATTGTGAATCAATACTCCCACTGCTGGCCTCGCGCTCTAGTTCTTGAATTGCAGAGTCCAGCTTTAATTGATTGTACAGAACTATGCCTTTCTGTTCTTTTTGTGCGGCGCTTGAGATGGGGCTGGCAAATACGGCACTGCTCAAGACTGTCAGAAACAAATATTTGATTGCTAGTGTTGTGTTTTTTTTTGCTTTCAATTGTAAAGGTGCCATTTATTAATAACTCTTTAAAAATGGTGTCGCGCCACTAGGAGAGTAGTTGGGCTGCGGAATATAGTTTTGTTCGCAGAACTCGGCAGAATTGGCGCCAAGCAATTTTACATGGGACTTGTAGTATTTTCGGGCTTCAACGCCGGTATCATCGAAGAGCGCGCGTACGCTTTCGGACATGAAGCTATCCAGTAGCATCCGATTTTTGCAGTAAGACATTTTTGCGTTAGTATCTTTAATGCCGAATTCGTTCATAGACATGCATGCAAACTCAAACTGACTTTGTGCTTTGTCGATAGTGTTCGTTTTTTTTGCGTTGGTAACGATCCAATCAAGAATTCGTTCAATGGCTTTTTGTTGCAGAACGTGAGCCTCAGCTTGGTTGTACACCCGCTTTTCATCAGCTACTCCATTAGTTCCTGATGCCGCAGTGATAGTGAACGCTTCCGGAGTGCTAATTAAGGTTCTGAACAAGGGCCCTAGAGCATCCGGAATGGCATTGATGCACCATTCCTCAAGAGCTTTTTTGTCACTGTAATACATGATTGTGTCCGCAATCGGCCCACCCTTGCCACTCCGAGTCAACGCTTCATACAGACTCATCACAACATCCCAACGCATCATATACGCCATCGCCACGTTCAACCCTGCGGCGCCCAATGCGTTAAGCGCTGAAGCATATTCGCTCGCTTCAGGGTCCATCCATTCGACTTTACGGCCTTTGGTTTTATGCAGTTCTTTGCGATACAAGTTGATGATGTCAACCACCGCCTCATAACCAATCTCGAACTTAAAGCTGCCGTTAGCACCTGGCCCCAGTACCACTGCCGCTTTCAGGTTGAGAATAAAGCGCCCGTTATCGAGTGATATCTGCGCGGTTCCCTGGAATCCCGCACCCAGCGCAACCCCTACAGACCCACTCAGCTTGGCGAGGGTCAGCCATGGGTTGGTTTTTTTCGCGTCTTTGTCGCTGCCGATACCCATGGTGGGTGCAGTGCGCAGTGCGACGAGGTCTTTGGGTGGGGCCCAGTTCAGTGCGCCGGTGAGTTCGATGGCCGCTTGCATACCTCCGAAAACGTTGAAGGTGGCCTTTGCCCCGTTTTCAATTTGCACATTGGCTTTTTTGCCGGTGAGTACCTGGTCAGTGCTTTTGGTATCGACATAGGTGCCGGACGTTGATTTGTGTTCAAGATCGGGAGTAGGGCTGTTGTCACCGCTGTCGGCCTTGGCCTTCTTGGCCGCATCGTGATCTGCACGTTCTTCTTTGGCCGAGGCGTCCTCGCGCTGTGCGCGTTTGACGGGGCTGAGGGAGGCTCCGTATTTGACGTTGCCGAGGATGGGGTTCAACTCGACGGTACCGGCCAGCAACAGCGACGCGCCAGCGTAGCCCCAGGCCTTTACACCAAAGTGAAAGGAAAACCGGCCAAAACTCATCTGCTGGGCTTTGCCGTCCAGAAGGTAATCCAGTGTGATGTCTTTGGCGCTTTCCTTGGCGGGCATATCGACTTTCATCAACTGGACTTCGCCGCGGGCCAGGTCGAGGCTCAAACCCATGTTGGCCGACATCTGAAAGCCTTCGGCGGCGCTCATTTTTGGACCTTCCAGCTTCACTTCACCGTGAATGCTTGGCTGGGGAGGGGTCAGGCAGCGGACAAATTGAGCCTGAGGGCTGTTATCGAACAGTCGGATTTTGCCGCGCACACTTTTCTTGAAGACCAGTTGCTGCAGGTGTTTACCCCAACTGGTCAATGTTGCACTGTTCTCCAGCTCAGTGACCTTGTAGCCCTGCTTTTTCAGATAAGCGTAAAAGTCATTGGCCTTGAACCAGCCTTTTTCATCAAAACAGTCACCTGTCTGATCGCTGAACTTCATCGCGCCCTGCGCGATAAGCCACTGGCGGAACGAACTGGTTTCGCTGTTTTTATCCGAGTCTTCCGTGGCATCGGTCGGTAAGCTTTCGCCCATCTTCTTGTAGGAGCGACTGGCTTTTTGTGCATCCTCCGCCATGATTTTTTTGAAGTCTTTCAGGTTCGTCATGCTGAACCAGCCCAGAGGCGTGCCCTTGGCATCCGAGAGGCTGACTTCACGCAAAGGAAAACCGGGTTTAACCATGCGGTCGACGGGTTTTGGCTGGAACTCTTCCGGTTCCCAGATCAGATGGCGTCCCGGTTTGGCGGCGATCACATTCCGCTGGGCTGTTGCCTGCAGGTCGTCCTTGATTTTCTGCAGGCGATCCCACTCGGCTCGCTCGACATCAACCAGGCCCGCCGGTGCCTGGGCATTTTGCCCGGTGGCTTCGATCCAGCGTTTGTATTTTTCCTGGAGCTGTGCGGTTATTTCCGCCTGTTTCTTCTCGGTGTCCATGTACAACTTGAATTGCGCAATGCCCGATGGCAGGCCGTCACTGATCAGCGCGAACTCTGGAAGCGCGATACCGTATTCTGAAACTCTGATAATGGATTCGGTGTAATCGTGGTAATTCAGCGCGTCGGCGTTCTTGTGCAACGTGTAAACGTAAGCGAAGAGGTCGGCGGTGCAGTCGGTCATGCCGGTGCAGATGTTCTCGTAACTTTTTTTCTTTTCAGCAAGGGCCTTGGCGACATCTTCGAGTGACACCTGCTTGAAGTCTTTATTGGCGAATAGCTTTTTCCGGGCCTCGAGATACGCTTGCACGCGGGCACGGGCTTCAATGGCATCCTTGGAGTACAACGTCCCGCTTTCGTAGGAGTAGCCTTCAAGCTTTGCAGCCGCTACAGCCTCTTTTTTCAGCGCAAGCCACTCAGCCCGCCGTTTGTGAAAGTCGACAAATTCTTTGCGGATACTTTCCTGACCTGCGATGTCCGCATTCAAACGGTCCATACGAGATTGCGCAGTGTCTTCTTGAGGAGGTTGCGCGGGAGCGGCCGCGGGTTTGTTTCGATTGGCTTCGTTCTGTCTCTTTTTGGCGGTGGCGGGATCGATTTCGATCTCATCGCCCATCGCTTCGAACTCTTCCATGCGGGCACGCTTTGCGCCTGTGAGGAAGTTGCTCAACTTGGGTTCCAGGAAGTACTCGAGCAGACCTGACTCTTGCAGCCCGTTGAGGCGCGCATCGCGGGCCTTGTTCGGCGCAATCATTTTCTCCAGGGCGAACATCGATTCTTTAATGGCAGACACTGCACGCTCAGGCAGCAGCCAGAACTCTTGTTCCTCTGTTGCATAGATGGCGCTGGCATACGTTTGATCGCACGCACGGGCAAAGGGTTTGTAGGTTTTTGAGGACCCCTCTGGAGCGTCCTTGACGGGATCCAGTTCAACCAGGTCTTCGGCCGAACACTGAGCTGGCGGATTGGTGGATGCCTGTGCGGGCGCTTGTGATGCAGCGGGGGCCTGAGCGGCCGGTTTGGCTGACGCGGCTTGGGCGCTTTTCGGTACGCTCAGATTCCATCCGACCTTGACGTTGTCCGGATTGGTAATGAAGGGATTGAGTTGGCGCAGTTGCGCCACGGTGCTGTTGTAGCGCGAGGCAATCTGGGCAAGGGTTTCGCCGGGCATGACGGCGTGATTCGTGATTTCCATGGTGATTCCGTTCTGTTGTCGCGTCGCCGTTAACGTTGGGCGACGGCGGCTGATTCCAGGAGCCGATCTACTTTGATAAACGACTCGTCCTTTGATTGCAGGATCGCCATGATCTCAGGCTGTGTTTCAAACAGTGGACCGTTTACGGCATGACCCAGTTTGAGCAGGTGGTCGCCGTCATAAATGTTGTTGTTGAGCAGCAGGTCGAGATTGTCAGCGATATCGTTCAAACGATCATCGCCGGGTTCGCCAAACGCCTCGTACTCTTCATCCACCCAATACACCCATCCCAGGCGCGCCTGAACTTGCGCGGCCGCCATCGGAAGGTTGAATGCCGCCTGGTCACCCGACCATGTCGATTCCGCGTTAGCCACCCAGGCTAACCATGGACCACGTTGCTGGCCAAAGTTTCCTGGCGCGGGGGCGTAAACGGCCGACCAGCAACCCAACAACTGATCGAAGGTCTTTTCGGCGGTGTAGGCCAGTGCTGCCCACAGGCTCGGCTTGTGGTAACTCAGCAAACTTTGCCCTCCGGAACCGTCGTTGGCTTTGAGCAGCCAGCGTGCATGAGCCAGGGCTTTTTCCGGGTCAGGTGTCGAGATCGCAATTCCCGAAAAGTGTTCTTCACAGAGTTTTGCAGCTTCTGCAGCCAGTTTGCTGCCTCGGGGGGCGACCAGCCACAAGGGCCCATCGGGGATCTCGACGAATTCCGTTCGGAAAAACAGCCCTTCGCAAACTACGGGCTCACCCACCCGGTAGAGCCGGCTCATGGCTTGTGGCTGAAGCCCCTGGTCGATGATGAAACACAGCGATGGGTTCGCTGCCGGCAAGTCCGAGAAGTTGTAGCGAGGCTCTTCCAACAAAGCACTCAGCGCTTTTACATGCATGTGCAATCCTTACGGCTGCAAGCGCCGTTACTCTGTTTTCCGCACAGCGGCGTGATGCCTGATTCGTTCAGGCGGGCGGGCAGCGGTGCTTTCCCGGCCTTATCCGCATCCACCACCTTCATCGGCCCCGGCAACAAAGGTGCTGCCGGTGTCCCCACGCCGGGCGCGCCGCCGGTGTTGATCTTCACTTCAGCGCCGCTGATGGTCACGCCGCCGGCATCGGCTTTGACGAAGCTGCCGCCGGCCTTGGCGGTCAGTTCCATTGCGCCTTCGATCACGACTTTCTGGCCGGCGTAGTAGTGGATCTCGGTTCCCGCTTCGACCAGTTGCGCCGTGCCGACCTTGAGGTGCTGGGTCACGGCGACGGTCAGGTGATCGTTGGCGCGCATTTCACTGATGCGATTCAGGTGAGTGATGCGGTGTTCCTCGACCTTGAACTCGCTGTAGGTGTTGGCTTCGACGGTGTCATGCCGTTCATTGCCGACGCGGATTTTCTGGTCGTGCTCGATGTTTTCGTCCCAGTCGCGCTGGGCGTGGATGTAGATCTGTTCCGCGCCTTTCTTGTCTTCGATGCGGAACTCGTTGTAGCCCTTGCCGCCCGGTGAACTCAGGGTCTTGAAGGTGCTGCGGGTCTTGTTCGCCGGCAGGGCGTAGGGGACGACGTTTTCCTTGTGGTACAGGCAGCCGGTGACAAGCGGTTGGTCGGGGTCGCCTTCGAGGAAGGTCACCAGCACTTCCATGCCGATCCGTGGAATGGCGATGCCGCCGTAAGCTGCGCCGGCCCAGCCGCTGGCGACGCGAAGCCAGCAGGTGGTCTTGTCGTCGGCCTGGCCGTCGCGGTCCCAGTGGAATTGCACTTTCACGCGGCCGTACTGGTCGCAGTGGATTTCTTCGCCGGCGGGGCCGGTGACGATGGCGGTCTGGCTGCCGAGGACTTTCGGTTTCGGGTGTTCGAGGGCAGGGCGGTAGTGGGCGTCCCACGGGGTGGCCACGAACGAGTTGCGATAGCCCTGGTGGAAATCGCTCTTGTTGTCGGTGACGTCGCTGGTGACGTTTTCGCCCAGCACTTGCGGCTGTTTGCCTTCGTGGAAGACTTCCAGCAACAGCCACAAATCGTTCCATTCGGCGCGCGGATGTTCGGCCAGGGTCATGAAGTGGCCGCTGGTCAGGGTTGGTTCGTCACCTTTGCCTTCGGCGAGTTTGTAGTCGCTGCGATGGCGTTCCAGCGCGCGGGTCGAGAGGAACTTGCCGCGCTCGCGCGTGGTGAAGCGGCCGGGGTAGTCGTAGTCTTCCAGATCCGGCATGAACTCGGATTTGGCGGCGCCTTCGGGCAGGATCTTCGGTTTTTCGAAATCGTAATCGCGGCGGCTGACGCGGCTGGTGCGGGTTTCCAGACGCAGGTTGAAGCGCTTGATCACCGGTTTGTCGGCGGTCATGCCGGAGTCTTGCTGGTAGTTGACCGGTTTCAGTTTGCGGAACACGGTCTGGTCGTCGCCGAACACCAGTTTGTGGCCGCTGCTGCTGTGCTGGAAGTGGAAGTGAATGCCTTCCTCTTCGCACAGGCGCTGGATGAAGTGCAGGTCGGATTCGTCGTACTGCACGCAGTAGTCGCGTTCCGGGTATTCGGCGCCGAGCTGGAAGCTGTAGGCGTTGCCCAGAATCCCGCGTTCTTCCAGCACCAGGGCAATGATCTTCGGCACGGTGAGGTTCTGGAAAATCTGCTGGTCATGGTTGTGCCGCAGGTAGGCCAGTTGCGGCACCAGGCTCAGGCTGTAACGGGTCAGGGTCTTGCCGGAATCGCCTTGTTCGATGCGATACACCAGGCCATGAATCGTGCCCTCGCCAGTGGTGCCGAAGGTCAGGCAGCCAGGCTTGTGCAGGAGTTCTTCAAGATTGAGGTCGGGACGGGCGCTGACCAGTTCGATGTCGAAACGGAACGGTTCGTTGAGGGCTTCGCGACCGGTGAAGCTGAGGACTTGCAGGTCGGCGGAAGCGCCTTCGAGCGTGAGGGTAATGTGGGTAGCATTGGCGTCCAGCATGCCTTGTTTTCCGTCCTTTGGATTAGCGTGGGCGGATGGTGCAGGATTAAACCGCCTCGTTCAAGGCGCAAATGCCGTAGAGGCAGTGCTCCGAGCCCATAGGGAAAACCCTTAGACACACGGTTTGGCCCAGTAAAACCGGTACTTGCGGATGGACCGGTCTGCCGCGAAAGCCGCATCCGGCATTCGGGAACAACCAGTCAGTTTCAGACTAAAGTCGTCTGTGGCACGTCAAAGCCATCTGCCATCATTGCCGTTCACCCCCGCGTGTTCACTGCCTCCCGGTTCTTTATCGATCCGGGACGGGAGCTATTTCTGGTTGTTTGCGCCTCTGCGCAATCGTTGTTCTGTTGGAGTTTTCAATGCGTCCCCCATTTCCCCTCATCACCCCGCGCCAGTCGCTTGGCTTCGGAGCCTTTGTGCTGTGCGCCGGTTTTACCGCGCAGGTCCAGGCCAGCGGTTTTTTCGAAGACACCACGGCGAAGATCGAGTCGCGCACGGTGTACTTCAACCGCGATTTCCGTGACGGGCACACCTCCAGTGATCAGGGCGCGTCCAAGCGCGAAGAGTCGGCGCAGGGTTTCATTCTCAATCTGCAATCGGGCTACACCGAAGGCACCGTCGGTTTCGGGATCGATGCGCTGGGAATGGCGGGTTTCCAGCTCGATTCCAGCCCGGATCGCAGCAACAGCGGCCTGCTGCCGTCCAGTGGCGACAACCCGCGCGGCTCGAAAGGTCAGTACGCGAAGATGGGGCTGACCGCCAAGGTAAAAGTCTCGGACACCGTGCTGAAATACGGCGCACTGCTGCCGGATCTGCCGCTGCTCAAGTACAACGACGGCCGCCTGCTGCCAACCATGTTCAACGGCGCGATGCTGACCTCCAAAGAGGTGAAGGACCTGACCTTCATGGCCGCGCGTCTGGACAAATACACCGCGCGGGATTCGACCGATTCGCAAGAAATTCGCGTGCACTGCAAGAACAAGCGTTATGCGTGCAACACCACCGCCGATCATTTCGACATGTACGGCTTCGACTACAAGATCAACGATCGCCTGACCGCGCAGTATCACTACGCCGAGCTGGAAGACATCTATCGCCAGCACTTCGTGGGTCTGTTGGCCAACCAGCCGCTGGGTGACGGCGTGCTGAAAGCCGATCTGCGTTTGCTGAAAAGCGCCGACAGCGGTGATGCGAAAGCCGGTTCCATCGACAACCGCGCCTTGAGCGGCATGCTGTCCTACGGCATCAGCGGTCATACCTTCAGCGCAGGCTGGCAGCGCATGAACGGCGACAACTCGATGCCGTATCTGGATGGCAGCAATCCGTATCTGGTGAACTACGTGCAGGTCAACGACTTCGCCGCCGCACAGGAACGTTCGTGGCAGTTGCGTTATGACTATGACTTCAAGGCGATCGGCATCAACGGCCTGAGTTTCCTGACCCGTTACGTGAACGGCGATCACATCAAGGTCCCGGGCAGCGATCAGGAAGGCAAAGAGTGGGAACGCGACAGCGAGTTGAAGTATGTGATTCAGACCGGGACGTTCAAGAACGTCAGCCTGCGTTTGCGTAATGCGACTTACCGCACCAACTACGAGAAGTTCGCCCGGGATGTGGATGAGACCCGGTTGATTGTGAGTTACAACTTTTCGGTGTTGTAAATCCGGGCCGAAAAAAAACCATCGCGAGTTAACTCGTGATGGTTTTTTTTGGCCTGCGATCAGAGCCAATGCCAGAACCGGCTCCAGAACCCGCGATTCAGATCATCCTTGCACGCCGCGTATTGCTGGCCGTACATGTCCGAGCGGTTCTGCACCTTGCGCGCCACCGGCGGCAGCCACGCCTTGCTGGCGTAGGTCTTCTGGCGAAAGCCGCCCCAGCCTTCGTGGTAGTTGAGGTACTGGTTGTAGGCGTCGTACTTGTACACGCCGTTGATCGAGGTGGTCTTGTCCATGTACCAGCCGACGAAGTCGATGGCGTCGTCGAAGTCTTCGCGATCGGCGCCATATCGGCCGGTGCTTTTCTGGTAGTCGGACCAGACTTCATCCTTGGCCTGCGCATAACCCGATGCCGTCGTGACACGGCCCCACGGAATCACCCACAGCAGGTATTTGCGCGGCGTCTTGGCGTCGTAGCGGTAGCCTGACTCCTGATACATGATCGCGAACGGCACCTGGATCGGTACGCCCCAGCGTTTTTGCGTGACTTGCGCCGCGTCGTACCAATCACTTTTTTCGCGGAAAATCTCGCAGAGGTTTTCCGGTGAACGCGGTGGCGATGTTCCGCAACCGGTCAACAGTGCCGCCAATACCAAGAGTCCAACCGTGCGCCCCGAATTCAAAAGCCGTCATCCCGTCGTGCAAAAAAGGGCGCCAGTCTACGCGGTCAGGTCAACTGGTGGCGATAAGGCAAATCCGGACCTGTTTTACTGCATGTAAGGGCGGCGGCCTGTACGGCAAACCCGAGCATGTCGTCGATCTGTTCGCGGCTCAGGTGCTGCACGCCTTCCACCGAATCCAGCTCATGCTCGGTCAGCCAGGTGATCAACGCGGCCTGGAAGGTATCGCCGGCGCCGACGGTGTCGGCAATCTTCACCGAGCTTGCCGGCACCGACCATGAACCGTGAGCGCGGCTGAACACGGTCGCGCCTTCACCGCCACGGGTCAGGAACACCACCTGGCAGCGATGCTGCAGCCAGCCTTCGATGACGCGCGCCGGATCCTGCTCGGGGTACAGCAGGCTCAAGTCTTCGTCGCTGACTTTGATCAAGTCCGCCAACGGCACCAGCGTAGCGATTCGTTCGCGCCACAGGTCGATGTTCGGCTCGGGGTTGAGGCGCACGTTCGGGTCGAGGCTGATCAGGCGTTTGCCGCTTTCACGTTGCACCAGCGCAAGCAAGGTATCGGCAATCGGCTGCACCACCAGCGAGAAGGAACCGAAGTGCAAACCACGCACTTCAGGGCCCAACGTTGGCAGGTGCGCCAGGCTCAACTGGCGGTCGGCGCAACCTTCGCCACGGAAGCTGTAATGCGGCGAGCCATTGGCGCCCACCGCGACCATCGCCAGGGTGGTCGGCGCGGCGAAATCCACCAGGTAATCCGGGCGTACCCCTTCATCCTGCAGCACTTGCTGCAGGCGCCGGCCGAGGTAGTCGGTGGACAGCCCGCCAAACAGCGCCGAATCCACGCCCAGACGGCGCAAACCCACCGCCACGTTGAACGGCGAGCCACCGGCAATCGCCTTGAAATTGACTTTCGATGCCTGCCCGCCGGCATCGTCTTCGCTGAAGAAATCGAACAGCGCTTCGCCACACACCAGGTACATAGTTGTTTGCTCTTTATAAGGTTGAGACATGCAGTCGATAGCGTTCATAGGCCTGCTGGAAGGCCGCGACATTCGCGGCAACCGGCAGGGTTTCACTGTTCAGGTCGAGCTTCACGCAGCGCTGGCACAAGTCGGCCAGGGTGTCTTCGTGGCCGTTCGACCACGACTTGCACCACGCCGCCTGAATCGCCGCGCCCAGTGCTGCGGCTTCGCTTTGCTCGGTACAGATCACCGGGGTGTTCATGATGTCGGCGACGATCTGCCGCCATACCGCGCTTTTCGAACCACCGCCGATCAGGCAAATGCTGCGGCTTTGTAAACCATTCTGGCGTAGCAGATCCAGTCCATAGCGCAGGCCGAAGGTGGTGCCCTCGACGGCGGCGCGGCACAGATTGGCTTGCGTCAGGTTATCGATCGTCAGGCCATGCAGACTGCCGGTGGCGTGGGGCAGGGGAGGCACGCGTTCGCCGTTGAGGAACGGCAGCATGCTCACGCCTTCTGCGCCAATCGGGGCCCGGGCAACCAAGGCATTGAAGGCGTCGAGATCGAGGTCGAACAGTTCGCGGATCGCGCCGGTGGCGTTGGTCAGGTTCATGGTGCAGATCAACGGCAGCCAGCCGCCGCTGGACGAACAGAACGTCGCGACCGACGCATCCGGGCTGACCTTCGGCGCTTCGGCGTAGGCGTACACCGTGCCGGAAGAGCCGAGGCTCATGGTGATCGCGCCCGGTTGAATATTACCGGTGCCGATGGCGCCCATCATGTTGTCGCCGCCACCGCTGGACACCAATGCGTTGGGGTTGAGGCCCAGTTGTTCGGCGATTGCGGGCAGGATCGTGCCGACCGCTTGATGGGCGTCGATCAGTTCCGGCAGCGCGGATTGCAGACGGCCACTGGCGTCGATGTCGCGCAGCAGCTGTAGATCCCATTGACGGGTGCGCACGTTGAAATAGCCGGTGCCGGATGCATCGCCGTATTCGCTGCACGCACGGCCGGTGAGCCAGAAATTCAGGTAGTCGTGGGGCAGCAGAATTCGTGCGATGCGGGCGAACACATCCGGATGCTGTTCCTTGGTCCACAACAGTTTGGAGACGGTGTAGCCCGGCGCGATGACCACACCGAGGCGTTCCAGTGAGCCTTGTTCACCGCCCAGGTGAGTCAGCAGGCGGTCGTTTTCAGGCGTGGTTTCGGTGTCGCACCAGAGCTTGGCCGGGCGCAAGACCTGGCCTTGGTCGTCGAGCAGCACCAGCCCGTGTTGCTGGCCGGAAACGCCGATGCCGAGGATCGACTGGCCGTCGACATTTGCCGCCAATAAGGCGCGGCGGGTGGCGAGGGCGAAGGCTTCCAGCCATTGCGCGGTGTCTTGCTCGCGACGACCGTTGGCGCCGCTGATCATCGTGTGGGCGGCGGCGCCCTGGCCCAACACCTGACCGCTGGTGGCGTCGAGGATGATGGCTTTGGTGCCTTGGGTGCCGCAGTCGATGCCGAGGAACAGTTGTTGAGTTGTCATGTGCACTCCGCAAAGATCGTTCCCATGCTCCGCGTGGGAATGCCTCAATGGACGCTCTGCGTCCGCTGTTGAATGGGACGCGGAGCGTCCCGGGCTGCATTCCCACGCAGACGGTTCGACGCCTCGACGTGGGAACGATCAGGCGACGAGAATTTTTTCCAGAGTTCGTGTCACGCCGTCTTCGCGCAAGCTGTTCAGACACCACTCGAACGCCGCAACAAACTCTGGCGAACGCGGTATCGCCACGCCGAAAATCTCCTCAACCCCCAACAACCGCTCAGTGATCAAGGCATCCTCCGCCACCAACGCCTGACAAAACGCCGCCCGAGGATCCGGAATCGAATAAGTGTCGCCATTCTCATCCACACCCTTCAAGTAAAGCGCCCAAGCCGCCACCACCAACGCTGCCCGTTTGGTCTCCTGCCCATCGGCAATCAACCGATTGATCGTCGGAATGGTGAACTTGGGAAACTTCGAAGAACCATCCGAGCAAACCCGCTCAAGCTGATCGGCAATCGCCTGATTGGAAAACCGCGCCACCAGCGTGTCCTTGTACTCGGTCAGGTCGATCCCCGGCACCGGCGCCAGTTGCGGAGTCACGTCCAGGTCCATGTAGGCGCGCATGTAGCGCACGAACAGCGGGTCGTTCATGGTCTCGTGAACGAAGCGGTAACCCTTCAAAAAGCCCAGATAAGTCAGCGCCAGATGGCTGCCGTTGAGCAGTTTGATCTTCATCTCTTCATAGGGCGAAACATCGTCGGTGAACTGCACGCCGACCTTTTCCCAGGCCGGTCGGCCGTTGACGAAGTTGTCTTCCAGCACCCATTGCACGAACGGTTCGCAGACCACCGGCCAGGCGTCGTCGACGGCGTGTTTGTCCGCCAGTTGCAGGCGATGCGCGGTGCTGGTCATCGGCGTGATGCGGTCGACCATGGCGTTGGGGAAACTGACGTTGGCGTCGATCCATTCGCGCAGGTCCGGATCCAGCAGCGCGGTGAAGGCCAGCAGTGCCTTGCGGGTGACAGCGCCGTTGTGCGGCAGGTTATCGCAGGACATCACGGTAAACGCCGGAATGCCCGCCGCACGCCGTCGGGCCAGTGCGGCACAGAGGAAACCGAACACGGTTTTCGGCTGTTGCGGGTACGTCAGGTCGTGCTGAATCTGCGGCAGGTGCGCCATGAACTCGCCGTTGCTGTCATCGATGCAATAACCGCCCTCGGTGATGGTCAGCGAGACGATGCGGATCTGCGGGTCGGCGAGTTTGTCGATCAGCACCTGGGCGCTGTCCTCGGCCAGCAGCATGTCGCGGATCGCGCCGATGACGCGGACTTCGGTGTCGTCGCTGTCGCCGAGTTCAAACAGGGTGAACAGGTAGTCCTGCTCCTTGAGGTCGTCCCGGGCACGGCGGTCCTCGGCGCGAAGGCCGACGCCGCAGATGGCCCAGTCCAACGCTTCGCCGGTGTTCATCAGCGCATCGGTGTAATACGCCTGATGCGCGCGATGGAAACCGCCGACGCCAATGTGAGCGATGCCCTGGCGGGTGTCGCTGAGGCTGTAGGCCGGCAGTTTCACTTCGGCGGCGAGGCGGTTGAGATTTTGCTTGTTCAGTTTCATCGGGTCAGTCTCGAAATCAGGCGGCCGCGCGCAACGGGCGGGTCAGCGCCACACCGTCGGCATCGAACAGATGGCAGTGGGCAGCGTCCAGGTGCAGGTTCAGTTGTTCGCCGTAACGGCTCGCCAGATCACCGCGCACGCGCATGGTCAGGGCTTCGCCGGCGTTGGTCTTGACGTGGCAGAAGGTGTCGCTGCCCAGCCGTTCGCTGACGTCGGCGGTGACTTGCAGGGTGCAGTCGCCCGCTTGCGCCAGTTCCAGATGTTCCGGGCGAATGCCCAGGGTCACGGCGCTGCCGACGCTCAGGTTCGACTCGTTGAACGGCAGGGTGATGCGGGTGCCGGCGTCCAGCGAGACTTCGCAGCTCGCGCCATCGATCCGCGTGATCTGGCCCTTGAGGAAGCCCATTTTCGGCGTGCCGAGGAAACCGGCGACGAACAGGTTGGCGGGGTTGTGATACAGCTCCAGCGGCGAGCCGACCTGCTCGATCTTGCCGCCATTGAGCACCACGACCTTGTCGGCCATGGTCATGGCTTCGACCTGATCGTGGGTCACGTAGATCATCGTTGCTTTCAAATCTTTGTGCAGGCGCAGCAGTTCCAGACGCATCTGTACCCGCAGGGCGGCGTCGAGGTTGGACAGCGGCTCGTCGAACAGGAAGATTTTCGGGTTGCGCACGATTGCCCGGCCGATGGCAACGCGCTGACGCTGGCCGCCGGACAGTTGCTTCGGCTTGCGCTCGAGCATCGGGCCAAGTTCCAGAATGCGCGCCGCTTCACCGACTTTCTTCTCGACTTCGGCTTTCGGCACGCCGGCCAGGTCGAGGGCGAACGACATGTTTTTCTTCACGGTCATGTGCGGGTACAGCGCGTAGGTCTGGAACACCATCGCCAGATCACGCTTGGCCGGGCTGACTTCGGTGATGTCGCGCCCGTCCAGTTCGATGGTGCCGCCGCTGACTTCTTCAAGGCCGGCGATCAGTCGCAGCAGGGTGGATTTGCCGCAGCCCGACGGGCCGACGAACACCACGAACTCCTTGTCGTTCACCTCAAGGTCGATGCCCTTGATGATGGAAAAACCTTCGAAGCCTTTTTGCAGATTCTTGATTTTCAGGTTGGCCATGGTGGCGCTCCTCATGCGAATTCTTATTTGACGGCGCCGAACGACAGGCCGCGAACCAGTTGTTTCTGGCTGATCCAGCCAAAGATCAGGATCGGCGCGCAGGCCAGGGTCGAGACGGCCGACAACTTGGCCCAGAACAATCCTTCGGGGCTTGAGTAGGAGGCGATCAACGCGGTCAGCGGCGCGGCTTTGGACGAGGTCAGGTTCAGCGACCAGAACGCTTCGTTCCAGCACAGGATCAGCGACAGCAGCACGGTCGACGCGAGGCCGCCCTTGGCGATCGGCAGCAGCACGCGGAGCATTTCCTGGGCGAGGGTGGCGCCGTCGAGGCGGGCGGCTTCGAGGATGTCTTTGGGGATGTCCTTGAAATAGGTGTAAACCATCCAGACCACGATCGGCAGGTTGATCAGCGTGTAGATCACGATCAGCGCGATGCGCGTATCAAGCAGGCCGAAACTCTTGGCCAGCAGGTAGATCGGCATCAGCACGCCCACCGGCGGCAGCATCTTGGTGGAGAGCATCCACAGCAGCGTGCCTTTGGTGCGTTGGGTTTCGTAGAACGCCATCGAGTAGGCTGCCGGCACCGCGATCAGCAGGCAAAGAGCCGTGGCGCTGAAGGAAATCACCACCGAGTTCCAGGCGAAACTGAAGTAGTCGCTGCGCTCATTGATGTGCAGGTAATTCTCCAGCGTCGGCGTGAAGATGAACTGCGGCGGCGTGGCGAAGGCGTCGATTTCGGTCTTGAAACTGGTCAGCACCATCCAGAAGATCGGGAAGAAAATGATGATCGCGATGGCCCAGGCCAGCGTGCCGAGCAGCAGGCTTTGCAGCCGGCGGGATTGTTGAAGAGTCATGGCAGGCCTCAGGCTTTGTCAGTCAGGTTTTTGCCGATCATCCGCACCAGAATGATCGCGGCGATGTTGGCGATGACCACGGCGATCAGGCCGCCGGCCGAGGCCATGCCGACGTCGAACTGCACCAGCGCCTGGTTGTAGATCAGGTAGGCGAGGTTGGTCGACGCGTAGCCGGGGCCGCCGTTGGTGGTGGTGAAGATTTCGGCGAACACCGACAGCAGGAAGATCGTTTCAATCATCACGACCACGGCAATCGGTCGCGCCAGGTGCGGCAGGGTCAAGTGCCAGAAGATCGCGATCGGGCCGGCGCCGTCGAGGCGGGCGGCTTCTTTCTGTTCCTGGTCGAGGGACTGCATGGCGGTCATCAGGATCAGGATCGCGAAGGGCAGCCATTGCCACGAGACGATGATGATGATCGACAGCAGCGGGTAGTGAGCGAGCCAGTCCACCGGCTGCGCGCCGTACAGTTTCCAGATGTAGGCGAGGATCCCGGACACAGGATGGAAAATCAGGTTCTTCCAGATCAGTGCACCGACCGTGGGCATGATGAAGAACGGCGAAATCAGCATCACCCGCACGATGCCGCGACCGAAGAACTCGCTGGCCTCCAGCAGCGCACTGATCAATACGCCGAACACCACGCTGATCAGCAGCACGCTGCCCACCAGCAGCAAAGTGTTGGTGGCGCCGGGCATGAAGCCGGAGTCGGTCAGGAAGTAGGTGAAGTTTTCCAGCCCGACGAATTCGTTGGTACCCGGGTCGAGCAGGTTGTAGCGGATCATCGAGAAATAGACGGTCATGCCCAGCGGCACGATCATCCACAGCAGCAACAGGGCCACCGAAGGGCTGACCAGAAACCAGCCGGGATTGGCCACACGGCTTTTGCGCCGGGGCTGCGACAGGTCGATGTGGGCTTTGGCAGTTGAAGTATTCATGGTGATCACAACCGAGTCATACAGACCTATGGAGATCCCCGGTGGGAGCGAGCTTGCTCGCGAAGGCGTCGTGTCAGACAGCAAATGTTTCACTGATACACCGCTTTCGCGAGCAAGCCCGCTCCCACAGGAGGCAGGAGCGAGCTTTGCGAGTTACTTCGGATAACCCGCGCGCTTCATCTCGCGTTCGGTGGTTTGCTGGGCGGCGGTCAACGCCTGGTCGACCGTGGTCTGGCCGATCAGCGCCGCCGAGAATAGCTTGCCGACCTGGGTGCCCACGCCCTGGAATTCAGGAATGGTCACCAGTTGGATGCCGATGTAAGGCACAGGTTTGAGGGACGGTTTGCTCGGGTCAGCGGCTTTCAGCGATTCCAGCGTGACCTTGGCAAACGGCGCGGCGCTCATGTACGCGTCGCTGTAGGTCGAGGCGCGGGTGCCCGGCGGAACGTTGGCGATGCCGTCGGTCTTGGCGACCAATTCGCCGTATTCCTTGGAAGTGGCCCAGGCGCTGAACTCTTTGGCGGCGTCCTTGGCCTTGGAACTGGTCGGAATCGCCAGCGCCCACGAGTACAGCCACGCCGAGCCTTTGTCGGTGACCTGATGCGGTGCGTAGGTGAAGCCGACGTGATCGGCGACCTTGCTTTGGGTCTTGTCGGTGACGAACGAGCCGGCGACGCTGGCGTCGACCCACATTGCGCATTTACCGCTGTTGAACAGGGCGAGGTTTTCGTTGAAACCGTTGCTGGATGCACCGGGCGGGCCGGACTTCTTCATGGTGTCGACGTAGAAGTTCAGCGCGTTTTTCCATTCCGGACCGTTGAATTCCGGTTTCCACTGCTCATCGAACCAGCGCGCGCCATAGGCGTTGGCCACGGTGGTGATCAGCGCGATGTTTTCACCCCAGCCGGCTTTGCCGCGCAGGCAGATGCCGTACTGTTCCTTGTCCTTGTTGGTGAGTTTTTCGGCGAAGCCGGCGATCTGTTCCCAGGTCGGACGCTCCGGCATGGTCAGGCCGGCATCCTTGAACAGGTCGGTGCGGTAATAGGTGATCGAGCTTTCGGCGTAGAACGGCAGGGCGTACAGCGAACCCTTGACCGACAGACCTTCGCGCACCGACGGGAACACATCGTCGAGGGCGTAATTGGCCGGCAGATCCTTCATCGGTTCGAGCCAGCCTTTTGCACCCCAGAGTGCGGCTTCGTACATGCCGATGGTCAACACATCGAACTGACCGCCCTGGGTGGCGATGTCGGTGGTCAGGCGTTGACGCAGAACGTTTTCTTCCAGCACCACCCAATTGAGCTTGATGTCCGGATGCTCGGTCTCGAAGGTTTTCGAGAGCTTTTGCATGCGGATCATGTCGCTGTTGTTGACGGTGGCGATGGTCAGGGTCTGGGCGCCAAGGCTGACGCTGCTGAGGGTCATGCAGGTGAGGGCCAGCAGAGCTTTTGCAGTGGGTTGCATCGTGCACTCCTTTTCTGCACCCGGCGGGGGCAGAAGGACAGTTATTGTTTTTGTGTTCTTCCGGCAGGGGAAGAATGTGCACTGATTACAGCCTTCTAACGCAGGGCTGACAAATCATCCCTAGCACTTGAATCGATACTTTTTTGCACTCGGGATTGGCGTGATAAACGCAGGGAAGGGCGTTTCAGCAGGGCGGCAGCCATGAATCCGTACAGGTTTTGCCCAGTCAGCCGTGGTTTTGCTCGGTCAGGCGCTGCACCACCAGACGCCGATAATGCGAAGGCGTCATGCCTTTGAGCTGCTGAAAGCGCCGATTGAAATTGGAAATATTGTTGAAGCCCGACTCGAAACACACCTCGGTCACCGGTTTGTCGCCGTCCGCCAGCAGTTCGCAGGATTTGCTGATGCGCAGACGATTGACGAATTCGATGAAATTGCGCCCGGTGGCCTGTTTGAACACGCGGCTGAAGTAGGTGGGCTTCATGCCCAGATGCTCGGCGACTTCCTCCAGCGGCAATTCGCGGGCGTAGTGGGCGAAGATGTAATCCACCGCGCGGTTGGTGCGGTCAATGTTGTGCTCGTCGGCCAGTTGCGGGGTGGTTGCGCCGGACAGGAGTTGGTAGTCGTCGGTGGCGGCCAGCAATTCCATCAGGATGAAAAAATGGCCGAGGCGGGTGATGCCTTTGGTATCGGCGATCTTCTGCAGCAGGTTCGTCGCTTGGCGAATGGTGCGCGGGCAGCGGAACTCGATGCCGTATTGCGCACGCTCCAGCAGAGGTGCCAGGGTCTTCAGCTCGGCGAACACCTGATGACCGCTTTCGAACAGCTCATCGGTGAAGTTGACCAGCATGTCGCGCTTCTCGACCACTTCGTCTTCGGCCACCTGGCTGATCCAGTTATGCGGCAGATTGGGGCCGGTCAGGAACAGCGTCTGCGGGTAGAAATTGCCGATGTAGTCGCCGATGAACACCTTGCCCGAACTGGCCACGATCAGGTGCAGCTCGTATTCCTTGTGAAAGTGCCAGCGCACCAGCGGGCAGGGGAAACCGTGCTGGCGATAGATGATGGACAACCCGTTGTGGTCATCCATCAGTTCATAAGAGGGGTCGGTGACGCGGGCTGTTCGGCTCATGATCGGGCGCTTTTTTGTTATCGCCCGGCGATCATGCCTCTTGTCGCGCCGGTTGCGCCAGTTTCCATTGCGGATCAGCGCGAGCGTTGTTCGGCCTTGATCACGTTGGCGACCCGGCAAAACTCCATCAGGTCGGACTCTTCCATGAAGTCGACGTTAATGATGTTGCACTTCAATGCCCAATCACTTTTATCCAGATCGAACCAGTCGTTAAGCGAACCATGGATATCGACGGGGCCGCCCAGCGCGGTGTAACTGGTGGCGGACAGGGACCAAGGTCTCCAGCTGCCTGGCGGGTTTTGCAGAACACGCTCAATGAACTTCTTCAACTCACCGGGGCTGGTGATGCCGTTTCCGGACCATTGATGATCGATATGGCTGTGGAATAACTTGTGGTCCAGTTGCCAGTGCGAGATAGCTGCAGCCAAAACCCGTTGTGTCTTGTTGACTTGCTTGAGGTCTCCAAGGCTGAGGGACTGATTGTTGCGCGGGATCATGCGATGTCCCAGATACTGCACCATCAGTTTGTTGAAGTGTTCGTAATCGAAGTTATCACCGTCCAGGCTGTGAAAATCCAGAACAATGAACTCGTCGGGGTTGTTTTCAAGAAAAGTATTGATGTCTACCACCAGATTTCCCAACGTTCGGGAGTTTCGATGGCCATTGTGGTGCATGACGAATTTCTCCAGGCCTTCGGCCTTGGCGTTATAGGTCAGGCGAATGTCGAGCGCCCGGGCCCCATGATTCAGCTGCGCATGAAAACTGTCATGCTGACACGCCAACCAGTGCCGCGGAGGGCCTAAAACCGGGTAGGAGGCGCTCCAGTCACTGCCTGCGTTGTGAGTGCCGGGCAACGTCAGTTCGCTGATGTTCAGCGAGTCAATAGCGGGGGTCGTCCCCATCCAGTTGGAAGTGCTCATGATTACATCCTGCATAAGTTATTGAATAAGAATGGCGTCTTGTTGAATATTCAAGACGCCACTTGCAGGATGTTTATAAGGTTTAAGCGTTTGGCTGGCTATTCGAGGAGTGATGCAAGTTGTTGGGTATTGTATTTATAGTTTTCCAGAACATTTATTTGTTCTGGTTTTTGGCCTCGATCCACTGAGCCATATATTGCGTGCTCTTGTGTGAATGATGTCGCAACATGCTTCCAGTAAAATTTTTACGTCTTAGTTGGGTAATGTTGTCTCGGCACTCCAGCAGTTTATTGATCAGTGCCGGCCCATGAATGGCTTGCGGATAAACATTCTTGAGTAGCGCGTACCCCTGAGACTGGGCCGCATGCCAACGGGCTTCGTCGCGATACAGTTCCACCGCGGCATTGGCCAGTTCCTGCGCCGTGCGGCAAACAGCGCCCGGCCAAGGCTGGTCGGTGTGCATACCCTCGGCGCCGATGGGCGTGGTGATACTCGGCGTGCCGCAGAGCATCGCATCAATCAATTTGCCCTTGATTCCGGCGCCAAAACGCAAGGGTGCCAGACAGATACGCGCATCGGACATGACCTGCAACGCATCCTCGGCCCAGTTCATGATGTGAAAACCCTGGGCGGCATTGTGCAAGGCGGCTGCCTTGGGCGGCGTGTAGGCGCCGTAGAGGTGCAGTTGGGCTTTTGGCAGTTGCTCGCGAATCAGCGGCCAGACGGTGGATTTCATCCACAACACCGCGTCCCAGTTCGGCGCGTGACGGAAGTTGCCGATACTCAGGAAGTGCGCGCGCTCCTCGAAGGGTTTCGCTGGCGTGCTCGGTGGCTCGACCATCAAGGGGCACCAGTGCAACAGCTCGGGTGGCAATTTGAACTGCTGCACCAGCAACTCGATTTCCACCTGCGAGATCATCAGGTTCAAGTCGCAGCGATACAGCGCGGCAATCTCGCGTTTGGCCAGATCGGTGTCCGCCATCAGCTCGAACTCTTCAGCCAGCGCCGGAGCAAACAGCTCAGCGAAGTCGTTGGCGTCATCGCTGAGCTTCAGCCGGTCCTTCAGCCGCTGATGCCGCGCATGCCGCAGGCTTTGCAGATCCGAGGTTTCCAGAACGCGCAGGGCATTTGGGCAGTGCTTCTCGACGCGCCAGCCGAACTGTTCTTCAATCATGAACTGGTCGAACAGCACGATATCCGGGGCGAGTTCGCTGATGAAGATGTCGAAGCTGCTGTTATTCAGTTCAATCGGGACTTCGCGAATGCCCAGAGCAGTCAGATCGGCGCGATGTTCACCGGTGCCGGCCGGGCTGGCAAAGGTGATTTGCCAGCCCTGTTGCAGGAACGTCTCGAGAATCTGCATCACATGCCCGCTCGCAGCGGAGGATCGGGGTTCCGGCCAGACGTAACCAATGACGAGGACTTTGGTTGCGGGCTGACTCATGAGAAACGGTTCCTGGGACGAATTGACGAAAAAAAGGCGCGCGGATTAGACCATAACCCACGTGTCGAGTGATCCGTTTTTATCGGGTGTACGTCGGGCAAGTCCGAACGAGAAAGCCACCGTCAGGGCGCGTGAAAGCTTTACTCAGGCATCGACGTCTCGTGCTCAGGATTGCTCTAGAACGGATTTGACCTTGTCACGCAATTGATCAATGGAAAACGGCTTGCCGATCACATGCATGTCCGCCGGCACTTCAATGGTCTCGGCGTAACCGCTGGCAAACAGAATCGGCAGGCCAGCACGAATATTGCGGGCCTCAGTGGCCAGCTGACGGCCGTCCATGATCGGCAGGCCGACGTCGGTCATCATCAGGTCGATGTGCTGGTTCACGTCCTTGAGGATTTCCAGCGCCTGTTCGCTGCCGTCCGCTTCCAGGACCTTGAACTCCAATTCCTCCAGCACGTCGACGATCAGCATGCGCACGATGGCGTCGTCTTCTACTACAAGGATGGTGGACGCGGTGCTGGACATAGTGGCGGCTCTCAAGAATGGGTGATGGGGCGCCGGTCGATCAAAAATGCCGGGCTCTTGCATGAGTAAGTGGCGCATAGCCACAAGTTCCCGGATGGATACAAAAAAGCATAGGCGCAAACGGGCGGGCAAGGATAACCGTTGGCCTAGGATTCGGCGCAGGCAATTGTGGGAAAACAGTACTAAAACTGTGAGAAAAATGGATCCATGCCGCCGTTTTGGGGCAAACTCCCTGGTTTTCAACAGTTCGACAAGGCTGCCACATGTCCTCTCCGTCTTCGGTTGATGAGCAACGGTTTCGCAAACTCCTGAGCCGCAACGTCAGTTTGCCGTTGGGCGTCGGCGTCGTCAGTGCCGTGTTCTTCATTTCGCTGATCACTTATTTGTTGTCCGTGATCCAGTGGGTGGAGCACACCGACCGGGTGATCAATAACGCCAACGAAGCGGTGAAACTCACCGTGGACCTGGAAACCGGCATGCGCGGGTTTCTGCTCAGCGGCGACGAGCATTTCCTCGACCCGTACGAGACGGCCAAGCCGCGCATCGCCGTGGCGTTGAGTACTTTGCTCGAGCTGACCGCCGACAATCCCGCGCAGACCGATCGCCTGCGCCGCCTTCAGGCGTTGCAAGCCGAGTGGGCGACCTATGCGCAATCGATGATCGACCTGCAACGCACCAGCGGTGACTACAAGGCCGCGGTCAAGGCGGGGAAGGGCAAGCGCCTGACCGATGAAGTACGCAAGCAGTTTGACGATGTGATTGAAACCGAACAGTTGCTGCGCGCCTCACGCAACGAAGACGTGCGCCGCACCACGATTTGGAGTATCAGCCTTTATCTGCTGTTCGTGGCGGGCATCAGCGGTCTGCTGGCCTATGTAGGCCGGCGCGATCTGCTCACCCTGTCCCAAAGCTATGGCGCGACCCTGGCGGCACAAGAAGCCAGCGCCCATCGTCTGGAGCAGCAAGCCTGGCTGCGCAACGGTCAGACCCAGCTTGCCGAGCAGGTCTTGGGGCAACTGACGCTCAACCTGCTGGGACGCAACATTCTGCAGTTCTGCGCACAGTACCTTGGCACCGCTGTGGCCGCGCTCTATGTACGCGAAGAACATGGCGGCCTCAAGCGCGTGGCAACCTACGGTTTCTCCCGCGAGCAGGAGCAACAGGATCAATCGATCTACAGCGATGAAGGCCTTGTCGGCCAGGTCGCCCAGCAGGCGCGGCTGATTCGTCTGGATTCGGTGCCGTCCGACTATTTCAAGGTCAGTTCCGGTCTGGGTGAAGGCCTGCCGCACAGCGTGCTGGTGGTGCCGACCAGCGATGACGATCGGGTCAACGGCGTGATCGAACTGGGTTTCCTGCGGCCGCTTACCGACCGCGATGTTGCACTGCTGGAGCTGATCGCCGGCAACATCGGCACCTCCATCGAAGCGGCGCGTTATCGCCAGCGCTTGCAGGAAGTACTGGCCGAAACCCAGCAACTCAACGAAGAGTTGCAGGTACAACAGGAAGAGCTGAAAACCGCCAACGAAGAGCTGGAAGAACAGTCGCGGATTCTCAAGGAGTCCCAGGCGCATCTGGAAACCCAGCAAGTCGAGCTGGAACAGACCAACGAGCAACTGGCCGAACAGGCCCAGACCCTGGCCGAGCAGCGCGACGCCATGGACCAGAAAAACACCGAGCTCAATCAGGCCCAGGTGCAGCTCGAAGAACGCGCCGAAGAGTTGCAGCGTTCGAGCAAGTACAAGTCCGAGTTCCTGGCCAACATGTCCCACGAGCTGCGCACGCCGCTGAACAGCTCGCTGATCCTGGCCAAGCTGCTGGCGGAAAACCCGCAGGACAACCTCAGCGCCGAGCAGGTCAAGTTTGCCGAGTCGATCTACTCCGCCGGCAACGATCTGCTCAACCTGATCAACGACATTCTCGACATTTCCAAGGTGGAAGCCGGCAAACTCGAAGTGATGCCGGAAAACACCAGTGTCGCGCGCCTGGCCGACGGCCTGCGCAGCGTGTTCGAACCGTTGGCGGCGGACAAGAAACTGACGTTCACCGTCGAGTTGCAGCCTGATGCGCCGATCACTCTGTTTACCGATCGCCAGCGTCTGGAGCAGGTAATCAAGAACCTGCTATCCAACGCGGTGAAATTCACAGAACAGGGCACAGTCAGCCTGACCATCGCCGGCCAGCCGGACGATCGCATCGCCTTCATCGTGCGCGACTCGGGGATCGGGATTGCGCAGGATCAACAGGAAAGCATTTTTGAAGCCTTCCGTCAGGCCGACGGCACCACCAACCGCAAATACGGCGGCACTGGCTTGGGCCTGTCGATTTCCCGGGATCTGGCGACCTTGCTGGGCGGTTCGATCAGCGTCAGCAGCGCGCCGGGGCAGGGCAGTGCCTTCACGCTGGTGTTGCCGCAGCAATACAGCGAGCCGGGCGACACGCCGGTTGTGCCGCTGACCTTCAGCCCGCCGGCTTCTACGCCGGTCATCGCGCCTGTCGCAGCGGTTTCGCCTCTGGCGCCTGTCGACATCCCGCGCTTCAACGATGACCGCAACAAGGCACCGTTCGCTACCCGTTGCATTCTGGTGGTGGAAGACGAGCCGAATTTCGCTCACATCCTTTACGACCTGGCCCATGAACTGGGTTATCAGTGCCTGGTCGCCCACGGCGCCGATGAAGGTTACGACCTGGCGAAAGAGTTCGTGCCGGACGCGATCCTGCTGGACATGCGCCTGCCGGACCATTCGGGCCTGACCGTCCTGCAACGCCTGAAAGAACACGCCGAAACCCGGCACATCCCGGTGCACGTGATTTCCGTGGAAGACCGCGTCGAAGCGGCAATGCACATGGGCGCGATCGGTTACGCGGTCAAGCCGACCACCCGCGAAGAGCTCAAGGACGTGTTCGCCCGTCTTGAAGCCAAGCTGACCCAGAAGGTCAAACGCGTGCTGCTGGTCGAGGACGACGATCTGCAACGGGAAAGCATCGCCCGACTGATCGGCGACGACGACATCGAAATCACCGCTGTGGGCCTGGCGCAAGACGCGCTGGAGCTGCTGCGCACGACGATCTTCGATTGCATGGTCATCGACCTGAAGCTGCCGGACATGCTCGGCAACGACCTGCTCAAGCGCATGTCCACCGAGGACATCTGCTCGTTCCCGCCGGTGATCGTCTATACCGGGCGCAACCTGACCCGCGACGAAGAGGCCGACCTGCGCAAGTATTCGCGCTCGATCATCATCAAGGGCGCGCGCTCGCCGGAACGTCTGCTGGACGAGGTCACACTCTTTCTGCACAAAGTCGAATCGCAGTTGTCCCATGAACGGCAGAAGATGCTCAAGACCGCCCGCAGTCGCGACAAGGTCTTCGAAGGTCGCAAAGTGCTGCTGGTGGACGACGATGTACGCAACATCTTCGCCCTGACCAGCGCGCTGGAAACCAAGGGTGCAGTCGTGGTGATCGGCCGTAACGGTCGCGAAGCGATTGAAAAACTGAATGAAGTCGAGGACATCGACCTGGTGCTGATGGACGTGATGATGCCGGAAATGGATGGTTTTGAAGCCACCATGGAAATCCGCAAGGATCCGCGCTGGCGCAAGCTGCCGATCATCGCGGTGACGGCCAAGGCCATGAAGGACGATCAGGAGCGCTGCCTGCAGGCGGGCGCCAATGATTACCTGGCCAAGCCCATCGATCTGGATCGCCTGTTCTCGCTGATTCGCGTGTGGTTACCGAAGATGGAACGCATTTAGTGGAACGTAGTAATCCCGTTGAACGAAACAGTGAAATCGAACTGCGGCTGCTGATCGAGGCGATTTATCTCAAGTACAGCTACGACTTTCGCGATTACTCCGGCGCCTCGATCAAGCGCCGGGTGCAACATGCGTTGAGTCAGTTCGAGTGCGCGACCATCTCGGCCTTGCAGGAGAAAGTCCTGCACGACCCGACGGCGTTCATGCAGTTGCTGCAATTGCTGACGATCCCGGTCAGCGAGATGTTCCGCGATCCGTCGCACTTCCTGGCGATCCGTCAGGAGGTGGTGCCGCTGCTCAAGACCTATCCGTCGATCAAGATCTGGATCGCGGGGTGCAGCACTGGCGAGGAGGTCTACTCGATGGCGATCCTGCTGCGCGAAGAGGGCCTGCTCGACCGCACGATCATCTACGCCACAGACATCAACCCGCGCTCGCTGGACAAGGCCAAGCAGGGGATCTTTTCGATGGAGAACGTGCGTGCCTACACCGCCAATTATCAGCAGGCCGGCGGTCAGCGCTCGTTCGCCGACTACTACACTGCAGCCTATGGCTACGCGATTTTCGACAAGAGCCTGTGCGAGAACGTGACCTTCGCCGATCACAGCCTGGCGACCGATAGTGTATTCTCCGAAACTCAATTAATTTCGTGTCGTAACGTGTTGATTTACTTCAACAAAAAACTTCAGGATCGAGCATTCGGGTTGTTCCATGAGTCGTTGTGCCACCGTGGATTTCTGGTACTGGGCAGCAAGGAAACTCTGGACTTTTCCGGCTACTCCAACCAGTTCGAGCCGCTGGTGAAACAAGAACGGATCTACCGCAAATCATGAACAGTGCAGCGGATTTGCCTCGGGTCGAGGCGATTGTGGTCGGAGCTTCCGCCGGTGGCGTCGAGGCTTTGTTGACGATGCTCGGTTCATTGAGGGCCGGGTTCGGGCTGCCGATCATCATCGTCCTGCATCTGCCCGAAGAGCGGCGCAGCCAGCTTGCCGATGTGTTCGCCCGCCGATTGGCCCTGCCGGTCGCTGAAGCCATCGACAAGCAGGACATAACGCCTGGCACCGTGTACTTCGCGACGCCGGGTTATCACTTGTCGGTAGAACAGGATTTCAGCCTGTCGCTGAGCCTTGAAGACCGTCTGCATCATTCGCGGCCTTCGATCGACTTTCTGTTCGAATCCGCCGCCGATGCCTACGGGCCGGCGCTGGCCGCCGTGTTGCTGACCGGCGCCAACCACGATGGCGCGCGGGGCCTGGCGCAAGTCAAACGCCAGGGCGGGCTGACCATCGTGCAAGACCCGGACGAGGCGCAGGTCGCGACCATGCCCCGCGCGGCGCTGAAGATTCATCAACCGGATTACATTCTTCCCATCCACGGCATCGGCCGTCTGCTTGTCGAGCTGGAACGAATCGCATGCTGAGTAATATCCAGGCAAAACTGCTGATCGTTGACGATCTGCCCGAGAACCTGCTGGCCCTCGAAGCGCTGATCAAACGCGAAGACCGCACCGTCTATAAAGCGCTGTCGGCGGACGAAGCGCTGTCGCTGCTGCTGCAACACGAATTCGCCATGGCCATCCTCGACGTGCAGATGCCTGGCATGAACGGCTTCGAGCTGGCCGAGCTGATGCGTGGCACCGAGAAAACCAAGAACATCCCGATCATCTTTGTCAGCGCCGCCGGCCGTGAACTCAATTACGCGTTCAAGGGCTATGAAAGCGGTGCGGTGGATTTCCTGCACAAGCCGCTGGATATCCACGCGGTGAAGAGCAAGGTCAACGTCTTCGTCGACCTGTACCGCCAGAGCAAGGCGATGAAGCAACAGGTCGAAGCCCTCGAGCAGAGCCGTCGCGAACAGGAAGCGCTGTTGCAGCAACTGCAAAGCACCCAGGGCGAACTGGAGCAGGCGGTGCGCATGCGTGACGACTTCATGTCGATCGTCGCCCACGAAGTGCGCACGCCGCTCAACGGCCTTATCCTCGAAACCCAACTGCGCAAGATGCACCTGGCCCGGGACAACGCCGCCGCTTTCACCCTCGACAAGATGCACGCCATGGTCGACCGCGACGAGCGCCAGATCAAAAGCCTGATCCGCCTGATCGAGGACATGCTCGACGTGTCGCGGATCCGCACCGGCAAGCTGTCGATCCGACCGAGTCGCTTCGATCTCGCGCAACTGGTGAGCACTCTGCTGGAGAATTTCGCCCAGCAGATCGAAGCTGCCGAGACCGAAGTCAGCTTCACCGCGACCGAGCCGGTGGAAGGGCAGTGGGACGAATTCCGTATCGAGCAAGTGGTGTCGAACCTGCTGACCAACGCCTTGCGTTATGGCGGTAAAAGTCCGATCCAGGTTCGGGTTTATCGCGAAGGAAACGAAGCTCGGGTCGAAGTTCAGGATCAGGGCATCGGCATCAGCGAGGAGAACCAGAAACGCATTTTTCAACAGTTCGAACGGGTCTCTGCCAAGACGGTGGTGGCCGGTCTCGGACTGGGTCTGTTCATTTCCGAGCAGATCGTCGCCGCCCATGGCGGCTCCATCGTCGTCGAAAGCAAGATCAACGAGGGCGCCCTGTTTCGCGTTTGTCTGCCGCTCCAGGAAAACGGCAAAACAAACGCAACCTCTGAGTGACCACACGGTCGTATCAGCAGCTATTGACCGAACAAAGGCTTCCCATGAGCGTAGATGCACAAGATGTAGTACTCGTCGTCGAGGACGAACCGGTGATCCTGATGGTCCTGACCGATTATTTGTCAGGCCAGGGCTATCGCGTATTGCAGGCCGAAAACGGCGAGCAGGCGTTCGAGATTCTGGCGAGCAAGCCGCATCTGGACATGTTGATTACTGATTTCCGCCTGCCTGGCGGGATCTCCGGCGTGCAGATCGCCGAACCCGCCGTCAAGTTGCGCCCTGATCTGAAGGTGATCTTCATCAGCGGTTATCCGCAGGAAATCCGCGAGACCGGCAGCCCTATTACCCGTCGGGCGCCGATCCTGGAAAAACCGTTCGATCTGGATGTGTTGCAGGAGAAGATTCAGGAATTGCTGGCCTGAGGCGTTAACCGCCTCAGCTCTTGATCATTTCCCGCACCTTCGCCGTCAACAGATCGAAGGTGAACGGCTTGGTGATCATCTGCATGCCCGGGTCGAGGAATCCGCCGCGCACCGCCGCGTGCTCGGCATAACCTGTGATGAACAGGACCTTCAAGTCTGGCCGGTATTGCCGGCCGATTTCCGCCAGTTGCCGACCATTCATGCCCGGCAGGCCGACATCACTGATCAGCAGATCGATACGTTGCTCCGAATCCAGAATCGGCATGGCACCGTCAGCATCGCCGGCTTCAACAAACCCGTAACCCAACTCACTCAATACCGCGCTGACCAGCACACGCACGGCCGGATCGTCTTCGACGATCAAGACGGTTTCGCCTTCCACGGCGTTCGGCGCCTGCTCCGTATCTGCTGGCGTGTGAGGCAGTGATTCGCCCTGGAAGCGCGGCAGATAGAGTTTGACCGTGGTGCCCTCGTCGATTTTGCTGTCGATCGACACATGACCACCGGATTGCTTACTGAAGCCGTAGATCATCGACAGACCCAGTCCCGTGCCCTGGCCGATCGGTTTGGTGGTGAAAAACGGGTCGAACGCGCGATTGATCACGCTCTCCGGCATGCCGCAACCATTGTCGGTCACGCTCAATACGACGTAATCACCGGGCTCAAGATTGCTATAGGTCGCGGTGTAGTCGCGATCCAGCACCTGATTGCCCGTCTCGACCACCAGATTGCCGCCGTCGGGCATCGCGTCGCGTGCGTTGATCACCAGGTTGAGCAGGGCGCTTTCCAGTTGGTTGGGGTCGGCCTCGGCCACCCACAATTGTTCGTGCAGGCGCATGTCCAGTTGAATGCTTTCGTTGAGGCTGCGTTGCAGCAGTTCGCCCATCGACTGCACCAGCTCGTTCATCTGCACGGCTTTGGAGTCCAGCGACTGGCGACGGGAGAACGCCAGCAACCGATGGGTCAGGCCGGCGGCGCGGTTGGCCGAAGTCACACCGAGGTCGATCAGGCTGTCGAGATCATCCAGGCGGCCACGGGCCAACCGACGGCGTAGCAATTCAAGACTGCCGATGATGCCGGTCAGCATGTTGTTGAAGTCGTGGGCGATACCGCCGGTGAGCTGGCCGACCGCTTCCATCTTCTGCGACTGGCGCAGGGCTTCTTCGTTGTGCCGTAGTTGCGCTGTGCGTTCTTCGACTTGCTGCTCGAGGGTTTCGAGGGTCGATTGCAGGCGTCGCTCGCTATTGCTCAGATCGATCAGGCGGTCGCGGGCCTCGTACTGTCGTCGTCGCCCGCGCAGGGCGGTGGAAATCAGGCTGACCAACGTTGCCGGATGAAAAGGGCGCTCAAGGAACGTCACGTTGCCCAGTAATTTGCTGAGCTGCGACGAAGGTCCTTGTCCGGATCCGCCGTGATGGGTGAGCAAGACAATTGGCAAGTCCGACCACGCCGGTTGTTGCTCCAGATACAGCAGCAGGCCTTCGAGTTCCGGACCATTCAGGGCCTCGGCCGCGATCAGCAGCAGCCCGGCGCCGGGTTCAAGTTCGGTGCACAGGGTGGCCAGATCGGGCGTGATCAGGCCACCGTAGCCGGCCTCGTTGAGGATCATCAGCGCAACCTGGCTGTCGCGACCCAGGGGCGCAAGGATCAGCGCCCGTTCCGACAGCGGTACGGTGACGGTCACAAGTTGTCATCCTTGAGCAGCGGGTTACTCGCGCCGAGGTAGGTGGGGACTCCGCGCAGCACACCCTGGAAGGCTTCCAGCGGTTCACCGATGGTCATGCCTTGCTTGGAAATGCGGTATTCACGAATGGTCGATTCATGGCTGCCGGTACGTTTCTTGATGATCGAAATCGCCCGGCGTACCTTGCCGAGGGCTTCGAAATAACGCAGCAGAATCACTGTGTCGGCGAGGTAGGTAATGTCTACCGGGGCCTGCATGTCGCCGACCAGTCCATGCTGGGCGACGGTCATGAACGTCGCGGCGCCCTTGCGGTTCAGGTACAGCAACAGTTCGTGCATGTGCAATACCAGCGCGTTCTCTTCCGGCATCGCGGCCTGATAGCCGTTGATGCTGTCGATCACCACGGTCTTGATGTCACCTTCATCGACGCAGCGTCGCACCCGGTGGGAGAACTCGCCGGGCGACAGCTCGGCGGCGTCCACTTGTTCGATCAGTAGATTGCCGGTGGCTTGCAGGGCCTTGAGGTCGATGCCGATGTTCTTCATCCGTTCGAACAGCAGGCCCAGCTCTTCGTCGAAAATGAACAGCGCAGCCTTTTCACCACGCGCCACGGCGGCTGCCGCGAAAATCATGGTGATCAAGGATTTGCCGGTCCCCGCCGGGCCCAGAATCAGCGTGCTGGAGCCGGTCTCGATACCGCCACCGAGCAGGGCGTCCATTTCCTTGATGCCGCTGGACAGTTGCAGCCGTGGGTAATCGCCCCGGTGCTCGGCCGCCACCAGACGCGGGAAGACGTGTACGCCATCGCCCATGATGGTGAAGTCATGGAAGCCACCACGGTATTTCTGGCCTCGGTACTTGATCACCCGCACGCGACGGCGTTCAGCGCCATAGTTGGGGGTCAGTTCTTCGAGGCGGATCACGCCGTGAGCGACACTGTGCACGGTTTTGTCGAGGGATTCGGTGGTCAGGTCATCGAGCAGCAATACCGTGGCGTCGTAGCGCACGAAGTAATGCTTGATCGCCAGGATCTGTCGACGGTAGCGCAGGGAGCTTTGCGCCAGCAGGCGGATTTCCGAGAGGCTGTCGAGTACGACCCGGGTGGGTTTGAAGCGCTCGACGACTTCGAAAATCTGCTTGGTTGCTTCGCCCAGCTCAAGGTCCGAGGAGTACAGCAGACTTTGATGATGCTCGGCGTTGAGCAGGCTTTCCGGGGGCGTCAGCTCGAAAATTTCGATGTTTTGGTTCAGTTCCCAACCGTGGGACGCCGCGCCCTGGCGCAACTCGCGCTCGGTTTCGGACAGCGTGATGTACAACGAACGTTCGCCGGCACGGGCGCCGGCCAGCAAAAAATGCAACGCGACTGTGGTTTTACCGGTTCCAGGCTCGCCCTCCAGCAAGAAAACATGACTGCGGGACAAACCACCGGCCAGGATATCGTCGAGACCCTCGATGCCGGTGGCGGCTTTTGCACTGATCAACGCGTTCGATGTAGACAAAAAATGCCCTCTCATGACTAGGGGAAACGCGGCAGCGGGCGCCGGACGCCGTTTTGGCACTGCCTGTTTACTTGACCTTTTGCCGTGACGGCGGTTCCGATTTTCTTGCGGGATGTGTCGCGAAGGCCGCTAGAGACCTTGCTGAAGCGAGGGATCGTCGGGATTCATCTGTTCGAGCTGGGCCAACAGAATCTGCACATTCTGCAACTGACCGCTTTCTTTCCAGTAATTGATCAGCAACACGCGCGCCTTGCGATCCGCAGGGTGACGCTGGACGATTTCCTGCAACTGCTTTTGCGCCGCTTCCAGTTCTTCGGCGCTGTGCAGGGTGGTAGCAAGGTCGTAGCGGTAGTCCTTGTTGTCGGGCTCGAGTTCTACGGCTTTGGACAAACCGAGCAGGGCGTACTCGCGTTGATCGTGATGCAGCAGCCAGAGGCCAAGCGCGTGTTGCAGATAAGCCGAATCGGGTTGGGCCTTCAATTGTCGGGCGAGCAATTGTCGTGCGGCATCGCTTTGTCCCTGGCGGTCGAGCACTTCGATCTGCATCACCAGTGCCGGCAGGTTGCCAGGGTCGAGGCGCAGGGTTTGTTCCAGCGCTTCCTGCGCCTGTTTCAATTCGGCATTGTGCAGATACAGGCGCGCCAGTTGCGCATAGTTGGCGGCGCTTTCCGGCTGGGCCTTCAGCGCCTGTTCCCACACGTCGATGCCTTGCTGGAGCGGCGCGAAATACAGGCCCAGTTGATCCGGAGACAAGCCGAGCAGGGCGTTGATCGCGGCGAAGCGGACGGTTTGATCTTCATCGTCGAGCAACGGCCCCAGCAGCAGGCTGCGCTGCCCGCCCGGCACCAGGCCGGTCACGCTTTTGATTGCTGCCAGCCGCACATCCGGCGACTCGTTTTGCAGATCCGCGTCCGCCAGCTTCAAGGCCTGCGGGCTTGGGTAATTGGGCAACTCGGCATGCAGCCAGACACGCCGCTTGACCGACAGATCCGGACGCCCCAGTTGCTGATACAAAACCCGCGCGGCACCCGGCTGGCCAGCCCGAGCGGCGGCCAGCGCTTCGCTGTACCCATGCTTGATCGCTTCCGGCACCACGGGCGCGGTACTGCGCAATGACAGCCAGGCCACGAAGAGGACCAGCACAAGGCCGAGGCTGATGAGCAAATAGCGGCGAGACTGAGGCATGCGAATTTCCGAAACTTTCGTTTTGTAGCGGAGGTCGCAAGCTTCTGTCAGCTCGCGCCGTGAGTCAAACCCTCTGCCCGATATGGCCTACTACAGGCGTTGAATCGACCTACAACTCGTGTCGACCCTGTTCGCCGTCATGCCCTCCATGCAGTGTCTACGCTTTCAGAAGTTGTTTCGAAGAGGCTACCCATGCAATCCCTGCTTATTTATTTCAAGGCGGTGATCCACCCCAGCCAGGCCGTGCTGCTGTTTGGTTTGCGCACCATTGCCGCCGGATTGCTGACCTTGTATCTGGCGTTCCTGTTCGATCTGGATCAACCGAAGTGGTCGATCATGGCCGTCGTTATCATCAGCCAGCCACTGGCCGGGATGGCGCTGGCACGCAGCTTCGGGCAAATCATCGGCACGACCCTCGGTGCGGCGGTGGCGGTGCTGCTGATGGCGATTTTCCCCCAGGCGCCGTTGCCGTTCATCACGACTCTGGCGCTATGGCTGGCCCTGTGCACGGCCGGCGGCACGCTGCTGCGCTACACCAGTTCCCAGGCGTTCGTGCTTAGCGGATACACCGCCGTGGTGGTGGCGCTATTGGCGATTCCGGATCAGGACGGCACCTTTCTGCTGGCGGTCACCCGGGTTACCGAAACCTTGCTGGCGGTGGCGTGCGTATGCGTGGTCAGCCTGCTGACGGCGCGGCCCGAAGCGGTATCACGGAACTATTTCGCGAAGGTTGATCAGGTTATCAAGCTCGCCGCCACCCATGCCGCCGCTGTTCTTCGCACTGAAGAAAGCGAAGCGGACTTTCAGCGTCGGCAAATGCAACTGCTGGGGGAAATCAGCGCCCTTGAAGGGCTGCGCCGGCATTTGTATTTCGATGCTCCGCGCCTGCGCAGTGCCAACAATCTGGTGCTGTTGCTGGGCAATCAGCTGATGCTGCTGACTTCGCGCCTGACCGCTTTGCGCCACCAGCGGGAATTGCTCACCGAACGCTGGGAGGGCGATCTGCCGCTAGACATCCAGCAATTGCGCGCCGAGGAGCTGGCACTTCTTGATCAGCTCGCACAGCAAGGGCGCTCATTGCCGGCCGAGGTGCGGCACCAGTTCGTCGCGCTGCAACAGCAATTCGAAGCGCTGGCCTACAAGGCCGAACAACTGACGGAAGACATGAGTGCAACCCTGCGCTCGCTGGCATGGGCGCTGCGCTGGGAACAGGCGCGGCTGTTGCAGCAGCTGGAGCAGATTCTCGAACTGAGCGACGCGATACAGGAAGGGCGGGAGGCCAGTTGCATGTTCCGTGGCCAGTCCAGCCCCTTGCACCTGGATTTCACCCTCGCAACGATGAACGCCATTCGCGCCTTCAGCGCGTTGCTGGTAGCCGGGCTGATCTGGATCGAAACCGCGTGGGACGGCGCGCGGGGCGGGATGATTCTGGTGGGGATTCTGTGTTCATTGATGGCGACGTTTCCACGTCCTTTAATTGCCGCGCAGAGTTACGCCCGAGGGCTGGGACTGGCCTTGGTGGTGTCGGCCTTCTATCAATTCATGCTGGTTCCGGCGATCAGCGATTTCGAAATGTTGGCCTTGTTGCTCGCGCCTTTGCTGTATGTGATCGCGGTCGGACTGTCCAGCCCGGCCACTGCCGGTATCGGAATGGGGCTGGGGCTGTCGAGTTTCCTGATGCTCGGTCCGCAAAACGTCGGCACCGGGCAGAACACCGCCATTCAATGGTTCGAATTCGCCGGAGCCTATGTCAGTGCAGCGATGCTGGCTCTGATTGTCTATGCCTGGATCTTCCCGTTCCGTCCAGCCTTTCGAATCAGGCGCTTTTATAACGAGGCGCGGGAGCAGGTCTACCAACTGATCAAGAGTCCGGCCACCGATGAGCAGCAATTCGCCTTCGAAAGTCGAATGGTCGATCGCCTGACCTCGATGCTGGGCGTGCTGCCGGCCGCCAATGATCGGGATATGCAGCGTTTGTATGAAATCAGTCTCGCCTGTGTAGCGCTGGGCGTGGCCATGCACCAGCTCAGGCAACAGGCACAGAACAATACTCTGCTCACTGACGCATTCGGTCGGCAGCTGTCGACGGCATTGCGTCAGACCGGCCGTTTCGTCGCTGGCCGACCGGACGTGCGCCTGACACCGTTGCTGACTACGCTGCATGCGCTCGGCGATGAGCTGGATGCCTTGCATGTCGCCACCCATGAGCACTTGTGGTCGGTGTTTCGCATGCGTGTGGCCCTGTTGATCGTGGTGTCGTTTCTGGAGCGACATGGCGAGCATTTGCAGCCCGACCGTCCTGAAGGAGAACCCGTCCTTGCCCATTGATTTCGAGATCGGCGGCGTTTACCTGCCACCCATCGCCCAGGCTTTGTTACTGGCCATACCGGTTTTTCTGCTGCTCGACTGGGGTTTGCGCCGGCTTGGCGTCCTGCGTTTTGTCTGGCACGAGGCGCTGTTCGAAGGCGCCTTGTACGCCTGTGTATGCGCCGCATTGATATTGCTGATGGGAGCCTGAAACCTTGAAGACGTTGCTCACTCGATTGACGACATTGGCGGTGGTGCTGCTGGCAGTCGTGCTTGGCTGGTTCGCCTGGGAACATTACACCCGGGCCCCGTGGACGCGGGATGCGCGGGTGAGGGCGGATGTGGTGACGCTGTCGGCGGATGTTTCGGGCCGCATCGTCACACTGGCGGTGCAGGACAACCAGCATGTCGACAAGGGCCAGTTGCTGCTTGAGATCGATCCGGCGCGCTACAGCCTCGCCGTCGAGCATGCGAAGCGCTCGGTGGAGGTCTCGAAGGCCACACTCGGTCAGTCACAAGCAGCCATCGTCGCCAGCGAGGCATTGCTCAAACAACGCCAGAGTGAAGAGCGCCGGCGACGTACGCTCAAGCAAGGGTTCGCGATTTCCGGGGAAGAGTGGGAGAAGTCCAGCACCGACGTCGCAGTGGCCCAGGCCGATCTGTTGCGCAATCAGGCGAATCTCGGTCTGGCCGAAGCCAACGTGCAACTGGCGATTGCTGCGTTGACCCAGGCTGAACTGGATCTGCAACGCACCCGTGTCGAAGCGCCGGTCAGCGGTTATGTCACCAACCTGTTGACCCGTCAGGGGGATTACGCGGTGGCCGGCGGCGCGTTGCTGGCGCTGGTGGACAGTGGCTCCTTTTACGTCAGCGGCTATTTCGAGGAAACCAAACTGCCACGGATCGAGGAGGGTGATCGGGTGCGGATCGAATTGATGAGCGGGGAAAAATTCGGCGGCACCGTGCAAAGCATCGCCTTCGCCATTGCTGACCGGGAAAACGCGCCGGGCAGTCGATTGCTGGCCAACATCAACCCCAGCTACACCTGGGTGAAACTGGCGCAACGAGTACCGGTGCGGATCGGCATCGATCCCGATTACGCCGGCAAGGACCGACTGAGAGCCGGCACTACCGCCACGGTCACCGTGCTGGAAAACCATGAAAGACAGGTACAAAAAAGCCCCGCGACCGAATGATACGCGGGGCAAAAAATTTGGTTGGTTGCGGCCAACCAAAGGAGCTCTTTAAAAACCTGTTACTTGCTGGCGACCGTCTCTGGCTGCCAGCCGCCACCGAGGGCCTTGTAGATCGCGACGATGCCGCGATACAGATCCACTTCGGCCTGGGCCTGGCTGTCTTCGGCGTTCAAACGTTCACGCTGGGCATCGAGCAACACCAGGAAATCGGTGGTGCCTTCGCGGTAGCGAATCTCGGCGAGGTCGGCAGCCTTGCGGCTGGATTCGCTCTGACGGATCAGCGAAATCAGACGTTGCTGACGCTTGCCGTAATCACTGAAGGCGTTTTCCGACTCTTCCAGCGCGAGCAATACTTGCTGCTCGTAGGTCGCCAGTGCGCCTTCGGCATCGGCATCGGCGCCGCGCAGACGGGCCCGCACGCTGCCCAGGTCAAACGCTGCCCAAGTGATGCTTGGGCCCAGTGCCCAGGCGTTGGCCGCCGAGGAACCGATCTGCGAACCACGCCCGGCCGTCCAGCCGAGGAAACCGCTCAGGCTGACCCGAGGAAACAGGTCGGCCTTGGCCACACCGATACGCGCCGTGGCCGACGCCAGTTTGCGTTCGGCGCTGAGGATGTCCGGACGACGTTGCAGCAATTCGCCCGGATCACCGATCGGCAAGGCCTTGGCAATCGCCGGCAGGTCTTTCGGGCTCAGGTCGACGGTCAGTTTGTCCGGACGTTCACCCAGCAGAGTGGCGATGCGGTTTTTCTGCCGCGCCTGTTCCGCCTGCAACTGCGGCACGCTGGCTTCGACCGAAGCCAGACGGGCATCGGCCCGTTCAACATCGAGCTGATCGCCAACACCGGCGTCACGCAGGCTGATGGTGATCTTGCGCGACTCCTGCTGGTTGTTCAGGTTGGCCAGGGCGATCTTTTCCCGCAATTGAGCGCCGCGCAGTTGACCATAAGCGTCCACCAGTTCGGCAATCATGGTGACTTGCAGTTGGTACAGATCGGCTTCGGCCGCTTGCTGGTCGGCGTCGCTGGCTTCCAGATTGCGCTGGATGCGTCCGAACAGGTCCAGCTCCCAGGCCATATCCAGCCCCAGGTCATAGCGCTCGCTATTGACCCGGTTGGTGGTCTGACCCGGGATCTGACCTTTGGCCAGATCGCTGCTGGCGCGGCTGGTGATGGTCGGCATCGCATCGTTGCTGGCGTCGTCGCGGATCGCCCGGGCGGCTTTCCAGCGGGCGAATGCCACGCGCAGTTCACGGTTGCCTTGCAGCGATTGAGTCACCAACTGGTTGAGGGTCGGATCGTCGAACTGCTGCCACCAGATGCCTTCGAATTTCGAACGGTCGAAGTTCTTCTGGCCGGCGGCGCCGTCGGTGGCGGACGTGATGTTCGCCGCCTCCGTCGTCGGGGTCTTGTAGTCAGGGCCGACGGCGCAGGCACTCAGGGCCAGCACCAGCAGGCTCGGCAGGAAGACTTTCAGACTCATTGGTGCGCCTCCAGTGGCTTTTGAAGATTTTGCGCCTTGGCCGCTTTGCGCGCTTCGCTGCGCTCAACGAAGTTGCGGATCAACACATAGAACACGGGGGTCAGCAGCAGACCGAAGAAGGTCACACCGAGCATCCCGGAGAACACCGCCACACCCATGGCATGACGCATCTCGGCACCGGCACCGCTGGAGAACACCAGTGGCACCACACCCATGATGAACGCGAACGAAGTCATCAGGATCGGCCGCAGACGCAGACGGCAGGCTTCCAGTACGGCGGCCAGCGGATCGAGGCCTTCTTCCTGTTTGTCCTTGGCGAACTCGACGATCAGAATCGCGTTCTTACACGCCAGGCCCACCAGTACGATCAAGCCGATCTGGGTGAAGATGTTGTTGTCGCCGCCAGAGATGATCACACCGGTGATGGCCGACAGCAGGGTCATCGGTACGATCAGGATCACCGCCAGTGGCAGGCTCCAGCTTTCGTATTGGGCCGCGAGCACCAGGAACGCCAGCAATACGCAGAGCGGGAACACGAACAGCGCAGTGTTGCCGGACAGAATCTGCTGGTAGGTCAGGTCGGTCCACTCGTAGGTCATGCCGTTCGGAAGTTCATCCTTGAGCAGTTTCTCGATGGCTTTTTCGGCCTGGCCAGAGCTGTAGCCCGGGGCTGCCGCACCGTTGATTTCAGCGGTGATGAAGCCGTTGTAGTGCATCACGCGATCCGGGCCCGAGGTGTCGCTGACCTTGATGAAGGTCGCCAGCGGGATCATTTCGCCTTTGTTGTTGCGTACTTTCAGCTGGCCGATCTGGTCGGATTCGAGGCGGAACTGTTGCTCTGCCTGAACGTTGACCTGATAGGTACGACCGAAGCGGTTGAAGTCGTTGGCATACAGCGAGCCCAGGTAGATCTGCAGGGTGTCGAAGATGTCGCTGACGGCCACGCCGTGGGTCTTGGCTTTTTCCCGGTCGATGGCGGCATCGACCTGCGGCACGTTCACGGTGTAGCTGGTGAACAGGTTGGCCAGTTCCGGAACGTTATGGCTCTTGGCAATAATGTTCATGGTTTCCTTGTACAGCTCTTCGTAGCCCAGGTTGCCCCGGTCCTCGATTTGCAGGCGGAAACCACCAATGGTACCCAGACCTTGTACCGGCGGCGGCGGGAAGATCGCCATGTAGGCTTCCTGAATCCCGGCGTACTGGCCGTTCAAGGCACCGGCAATCGCACCGGCGGACATGCTCGGGTCTTTACGCTCGTCGAACGGTTTCAGGGTCACGAAAACGATGCCGGCGTTCGGGCTGTTGGTGAAGCCGTTGATCGACAGGCCCGGGAACGCTACGGCGCTTTCCACGCCAGGCTGTTTCAGTGCCAGGTCGGACATGCGTTTGATCACGTCTTCAGTGCGGTCCAGGCTCGCGGCGTCCGGCAGTTGCGCGAAGGCCACCAGGTATTGCTTGTCCTGGCCGGGTACGAAACCGGTCGGGGTGCTGGAGAAACCGAAGAAGGTCAGCACCATCAGACCTGCGTACAGGAAGAGGGCGATGCCGCTGCCACGGATGACCCGGCGCACGGTGCCGACGTAGCCATGGCTGGCGCGGTCGAAGAAACGGTTGAACGGACGGAACAGCCAGCCACCGAAGATCTTGTCCAGCACTCGCGAGAAGCGGTCTTTCGGTGCGTCGTGACCTTTAAGCAACACAGCGGCCAGCGCTGGCGACAGGGTCAGCGAGTTGAAGGCCGAGATCACGGTCGAGATCGCGATGGTCAGTGCGAACTGCTTGTAGAACTGACCGGTGAGGCCCGAGATGAATGCCGCCGGTACGAACACCGCACACAGCACCAGCGCCGTGGCAATGATCGGGCCCGTCACTTCACCCATGGCCTTTTTGGTCGCATCGAAGGGGTTGAGCCCCAGTTCAATGTTCCGCTCGACGTTCTCAACCACCACGATGGCGTCGTCCACCACGATACCGATCGCCAATACCAGGCCGAACAGCGACAGCGCGTTGAGCGAGAAGCCGAACAGGTGCATCACCGCAAACGTACCGATCAACGATACCGGCACCGCCACCAACGGGATGATCGAGGCGCGCCAGGTCTGCAGGAACAGGATCACCACCAGTACCACGAGGATCAGTGCTTCGAAGAGGGTGTGAACCACCGCCTCGATGGAGCCGCGCACGAAGATCGTCGGGTCATAGACGATGCTGTAGTCCATGCCTTGCGGGAAGCTTTTCTTCAGTTCTTCCATCTTGCCGCGAACTTCGTTCGATATTTCGATGGCGTTGGAGCCAGGACGCTGGAAGATCGGGATCGCTACGGCCGGCTGGTTGTTCAGCAACGAACGCAGGGCGTACTGGCTGGAACCCAGTTCGACGCGGGCGATGTCCTTCAGGCGGGTGATTTCACCATTGTCACCGGCGCGAATGACGATGTTCTCAAACTCTTCTTCGGTGACCAGGCGGCCCTGAGTGTTGATCGACAACTGGAAGCTTTGCGCAGTCGGGGCAGGAGGAGCACCCAGTTGACCGGCGGCCACCTGACGGTTCTGCTCACGAATCGCGGTCACCACATCAGTCGCGGTCAGATTGCGCGAAGCGGTCTTGTTCGGGTCGAGCCATACACGCAGCGAGTAGTCGCCCATACCGAACAACTGCACGTCACCGACACCACCGAGGCGAGCGAGCTCGTCCTTGATATTGAGGATCGCGTAGTTGGACAGGTACAGCATGTCGTAGCGTTTGTCCGGCGAGGTCAAGTGCACAACCATGGTCAGGTCGGGCGAAGCCTTGTCGACGGTGATACCGATGCGCGTCACTTCTTCTGGAAGTTTCGGCTCGGTCCGGGTCACGCGGTTCTGCACCTGCACCTGCGCGTTGTCCAGGTCAGTGCCCAGGGCGAAGGTGATGGTCAGGGTGATCTTGCCGTCAGCGGTGGATTGCGAGGACATGTACAGCATGTTCTCGACGCCGGTGATGGCCTGCTCCAGTGGAGCCGCCACGGTTTCACCGATGACTTTTGGGTTGGCGCCCGGGAAGTTGGCACGCACCACCACGGTCGGTGGCACGACTTCCGGGTATTCGCTGATCGGCAACTGGAACAGCGAAATCGCACCGGCGATCAGGATCAGCAGCGAAAGCACCGCTGCGAAGATCGGCCGTGAAATGAAGAATTGGGAAAAATTCATCGGAGTTGTCGTCCCTTAACCGCGTGGGGTCGCAGCAGCCAGTTTCACAACCGAACCCGGCGCGCCTTTGGCAGGTGCGACTTTGGGCAGGTTGCTGGCTTCCAGCGCTTGTCGTTGTTGAGCGAGAGCGGCAATGGTTTGCTCGCTGGCCATCGGGATCACTTCAGGCGAAACCGGGGAGCCAGGACGAACCCGTTGCAGACCCTTGACGATGATCGTGTCGTCCTTGTTCAGGCCGCTGCGCACGATACGCAGGCCTTCGATCTTCGGACCGAGTTCAACGGCGCGGTAGGCGGTCTTGTTGTCGCCATCCATCACCAGCACGAACTTCTTGCCGAGGTCGGTACCGACCGCTTCGTCGTTGATCAACATGGCGTTGTAGGTGCCGCTGCCGACCAGTTTCAGGCGTGCATACAGACCCGGGGTGTAGGTGCCGTCGCTGTTGTCGAACACGGCGCGACCACGGATGGTGCCGGTTTTCGGGTTGACCTGGTTGTCGACGAAGTTCATCTGGCCCAGGTGCGGGTTGCCGTCTTCATTGGACAGGCCCATGTACACCGGGGTGGTTGCACCGCGCTGACCCTGACGGGCGAGTTGGGTGTATTTGAGGAACACACGCTCGTCGGCGTCGAAGTAGGCGTAGACCTTGTCGGTGGAAACCACGCTGGTCAGCGCAGTGGTGTCGGCGGTCACCAGGTTACCGGCGGTGATTTCGGCACGGCTGACGCGGCCGCTGATCGGTGCGGTAACACGGGTAAAGCTCAGGTTCAGTTTGGCCAGATCCAGTTGCGCTTGCAGGGCACCGACAGCAGCACGGGCTTCTTGTGCAGCGCTGGTGCGCGAGTCGGCCAGCTCGGCGGAGATGGCGTTGCTGGCACGCAGGCGTTCGCCCCGGCCGGCTTCGTTTTCACTGCGTGTGGCATTGGCGCGGGATTGGGCAACCAGAGCTTCGAGGCGGCGGACCTCGGCCTGGAACGGACGCGGGTCGATCTGGAACAGCAGGTCGCCTTTCTTGACCAGCGCACCTTCGGTGAAGGCGACTTCGTCGATCTGGCCGGAGACCCGCGGACGGATTTCAACGGTTTCCGGCGCCTCGAGGCGCCCGGTGAATTCGTCCCACTCGTTGACCGGTTGTTCCAGCACCTTGGCCACGCTGACTTTGGCAGCAGGCATGGTGGCGGCGGTTTCCGGAGTCTTGCCGCACGCGCTCATCACCAGCACGGCCAACATGGCCAACGGGAAGCGCAAATGTTTGAGTGATTGTTCCATGGATGCATCCGCCAATGTATTGAAGATGGGCGGATGATGCTCGGCGGGTAGATGGCAAACGAATCGAATGACACGAAGGTAACTATCATTCGGAATGATATAAGCGCGAGGGAAGCCCTCTAGCATGCACCTTTCGTTAGGAGGCTATCAATTGGTTTCAGAGCAATTCTCTGTTACCCATGACGCAAAGGTCGGGTGTGAAACTGCACGGTGGTGATTACGCGAGGATTAAAAATGCCGACCCGCCTTGCGAAAGGACCGGCAATAGACCTTCGATTGGCGTCTATCTGAAAATCTGCTCAATCATGACCCTGGACGGAATCAATAGCGTATTCGAGTAATAGGCTTCGTACCCATAGGCGGTTATCCGAACTTTGCATGGGATCGAATTTTGCGACTCGAGCAACGGCTTGATGGCGTCATAGTCATTCAAGTCGCGTTGAGTTCCATTCGGGTTGGTGTAGTAAAAGATGAGTTCGGAGGAAAACTTGTAATTGGGTTTGGTTTGATTGCTGGCGATTACTCGTCCTTCGGCTTTTACGGCAATTGGATGCTCGGATGAGAACTCCGTGTCTCGATTCAGGGAACAAATCAGGGTCGGTGAGAGCTGATTGGACTGTTCGTAATCACTGAAAGCGTTCTGCAAATCCACAGTGGAGCTGAAGTGTGCCGTGAACAGATTGCTCGAACCCATTCTGAAGGACGATAACGTGAGATCGGCCGGTGGAATGCTGGCCGTTTTGACACAGCCACTACAGAGAAGCAATGCAAGGTAAATGACACCGCGTAGTCCGTTCATTGGCCGAAGATACCGTTGATTGAATCAAAAATCAGGTCGCAGGCGGACTTGGTCCCTTGAACAGGCTCGATAAACATCCAGTCAGCCGAGGCATGGTGTCGATCAATGGTTTTATTGACGGTCGGACCTGCCTCGATTATCCAGCGCTCCCCGAAATCAGCGACGCCATCAGAATTATCAGGCTTGCTGGCATTCGCCCGGATGTTGATCCATGTTTCAGCGACAGGTGTTGGTTCAGAAAAGTAGATGTCGGAACCCAGCCATACAAAAAAACCTTCACCCACTGGATCCAGCGTCACCAAAAATTTAATGGTGTAACCGGCCTCGGACAGGATCTGCGACAGATGCGCGCCATTCCATCCACCGAGGCTATGACCAACGATGTAAACCGGACAGGATTTACTGGGTATGTTGTCTATAAAGTGAGTCTGAATGTCGCCGGAACCCCTTGCATCCTTATAGCTTTTGGGGAGTCCGGTATATTTCGTCTTCAGCTTTTTGTTGCCGGCGATTTTTGCATCGAGCAGTTTTTGGGCGTCATCGATATTGTGGAAAGCTCCCTGGAAATAGTATTTCTCCTGGTCGGCAGCTCCACCAATGAAAAAGACAATAGCCTTCTTCGCTGGAACGGGGGCCGTCTTGACAGTCTGATCTTTCACGACTGTCAATGTCGGTGTGACGGACAGGCTTGCGGTATTGCCATTGGGAAGTTTGATTTGCTCTGCCGGCATGGTTGTCAATCTTCCAAAAACAGTTTTATGGTTTCTGCCAAGTGTGAACTCACGACGTGTGTGAATCCCGACGCATCACTGGTTCCATACTCAAAGCTGCCATCAGCACGCTGAATCGCGTAGCCATGATTGGGCATCGGTTCACCGGTGCTTTCGTCGATCAATTTGATCTTGTCGCTGAAGTGCACAGGCATCGGTAGCAGGCCGCTGAAAGGTGCCGGGACGAATGTGTCTCCGATGATGACTGTTCCGGAACCACCCACAACCACATTGCCGTGTCCGCCCGTGCTGTCTTTCGTCGCAGCGTTCAAACCATTGATAAAAACCGTTGCACTGACGCCTCCGGTGATGGGGCTACCGCAAGCGGACTTGTCGCTCATCCGGGCCGCAGCAAGCCCGTCAAAGTTGACATTGGGCGAGCCACTGGCGATCGGATTTGTTCCATGTCCCGGTAGAGGCAACTAGTGGGATCTGTCAGGCGCGCAGCAGGTTTTCCGCTCATGTGAAGTTCCGTTTCAATATTTCAGACCAAGCAACTGCGACGGTTGCGCGTGTTCGCTTTCAATCACCTTGATGGTGTTCGAAATAGCGAAGGGGACGGGTGTCTGTATACGTGCAGCACGCATGGAATTTACCGTCCCTGGAAATTTCGTCGCGAAGAATGCCGCAAGCCACTGCCACATTCAACAATCTCTATGACTCGTTATGGCAAAGGCTATGCCAGGCTATCCGGATCCCCAAAAAACATCTGAATCCGCGACCGCAACCACCTTTCCCCCGGGTCGTTATCCTGCGACCCCCGCCAGGCCATATGCAGTTCAAACGTACGCGTCGGCAACGGTGGATCTTCCGCGCGAAGACCACCCGCCGCCGTCAGTGCTTCCGCCGTGTAATCGGGGACGGTCGCGACGATATCGGTGCCCGCCAGCAGCGTACCCAGTCCATTGAACTGCGGTACCGCCAGGACCACATGCCGTTTACGCTCGAGTTTTTCCAGCTCTTCATCGACGAAACCACTGAGGTCGCCGGCAAACGACACCAGCGCATGCGGCCGGGCGCAGTAATCGTCCAGGCTCAACGGCCCCGGCACAGTATCGGCGCGCAGCAATTTGGGTGCGCTGCGGCGCAAGACCTTGCGTTTGGCGTTGGCCGGCAGGTCGGTGGTGTAGCTGACGCCGATGGAGATTTCGCCGGAGGCGAGCAGGCCGGGCATCAGGATGTAGTTGACGCGGCGCACCACCAGCACGATGCCCGGTGCCTCGGCACGCAGGCGCTTGAGCAACATTGGCAGCAACGCGAATTCGACGTCGTCCGACAGGCCGATGCGAAATACTGAAGTGCTGGTCGCCGGGTCGAACTCCGCTGCGCGGCTGACGGCCGTCGAAATCGAGTCGAGGGCCGGGGAGAGCAGGGCGAAGATTTCCACCGCGCGGGCGGAAGGCTCCATGCTGCGCCCGGTGCGCACAAACAAAGGGTCGTCGAACAGGCCGCGCAGGCGTGAAAGCGCCGCGCTGATCGCCGGCTGGCCGAGAAACAGCTTTTCCGCCGCACGGGTCACGCTGCGCTCGTGCATCAGCGTTTCGAACACGATCAACAGGTTGAGGTCGACACGACGCAGGTCATTACGATTCATCTGGAGTCCTGGCAGAGTCATCAAGCTTGACGAGAGCGACCATATGAGAACAATGGCCGGCATGAATCTTACGGGGAAAGGCTGGTAGTCTGCACCGGGTAATTCAGCTTTACTGAGAAGGCGGCAGCAGTTTTTTCATGGATTTTCTCAATGCTGACCATGCTGCGGAATCAATGACAGGCATGTCGACTATTAATAGCCACTGATAGTCTTGGCTGGAAAGCCCAGATAGAGTTCATGGCATTAGAGGTTACTTTGACGAGGTTTGCGATGTCCCGCACGATCCGTTTTCACAAGTTTGGTCCAGCCGAGGTGCTCAAATGCGAAGAGCATGCGGCTGCTCAGCCAGGTCCTGGCGAAGTGCAGGTGCGTGTCGAGGCGATCGGCATCAGCTGGTATGACACGCTCTGGCGCCAGAATCTGGCGTCGTCCCAGGCGCGTCTGCCTTCAGGCCTCGGTCATGAAATGGCCGGCGTGGTCACGGCCATCGGCGACGGCGTCGAAGATCTGGCCGTGGGCGACAAGGTGGCCAGCTTTCCGGCCGAGAGCCCCAATGATTATCCGGTCTACGGCGAACTGATCGTTCTGCCGCGCACCGCGCTGACCCGTTATCCCGACGTGCTCAGCCCGATTGAAGCCAGCGTGCATTACACGCCGCTGTTGATCGCCTATTTCGGTTACGTTGATCTGGCACGGGTCAAACCCGGGCAGTTCGCCCTGGTGACCGACGCCAGCCATTGTGCCGGTCCGTCCTTCGTCCAGCTGGGCAAGGCGCTGGGTGTGCGGGTGATTGCTGCTACCAAAACGGCAGAGGAGCGTGAGTACCTGCTGTCTCTCGGTGCCGAGAAAGTGATCGTCACCGAAGAAGAAGACCTGTTGATGCGCATCAACAAGATCACCGACAACCGTGGTGTCGACGTGGTGTTCGACGGTCTCGGCGGGCCGCAGATGTCGCTACTCGGCGATGTGCTGGCACCGCGTGGCAGCCTGGTGCTGTACGGCCTGCAGGGCGGCAACCAGACGCCATTCCCGGCCTGCGCAGCGTTCCAGAAGAACATTCAGTTCTTCGTGCATTGCATCGGCAACTTCACCGGCAAACCGGAGCTCGGCATCGTTCAGGATCACGTCGCCTTGCAACGTGCCTTGCGTGATATCAACCAGCTCACTGCCGACCGTGTGCTGCTGCCGCTCAAGACTCGTGTGTTTCCGTTCAACGAGTTTGTCGAAGCTCACCGCTACATGGACGAATGCCCATGTCGCGAGCGGGTTGCCCTGCAAATCGAAACTGCCTGACCTTCCCATTCAGAGTCCGTGGCCCCACGGACTCTTGTGCGTTTAATCCTTCAGATATCGAGAAACCCCTGGGCCAGACGCCTGGGGACGTTCAGCAACTGAACTGGTTTTTGCTCTCGATCTGTATCTTCTAATTGCCCTCCAGACCCTGATAATTGAATGACTACTTTCATCTCAAGGAATGAGCTATGTCTGTGCATTCTATTTGTTCTGTGCAGTATCAAACGGCTGTTTATCATCGCGCCTCAAACTTCTGTTTAAAGATTGTAGGGCTGCCATGTAATCCCTTCTTTTTTTCTTGTGCTCATTATGTGCAGGGGCTTGTAAGAAGTTTCCTAGGAAAACCCTGCCTTGCGAGGAGTCCAGCAACGACGGGGCTTTCAGCCATATCGTTCGTGATTCTCAAATGCCATGCGCTCAACTGTTTCAAATAACTACAAAAACATAAGTGTTAGCATTTAAGCGTCTATTAATTAATGAAGAATGATTGCGCGTCCGCCATTTTCGGCCGCGCGATATAAAACCTTTGATACCGGGTGAAGTACTGATGAGCACGATCCATGATCAGGCAATGAACTATGTCTACCAGCAAGTTTTGCAACGACTGCTGAGTTTCTTTTCCCGTGCCGAACGCACGGCATTGCAGCTGTTGATCCAGCGTCTGGCGGTCGCTGCCGGGGGCATGGATCGCATCGGTGAATTCAAGGTGTTGGTGATTCAATCCGGCACACGCGACTGTTGCTACAGCCTGGCCCTGTTGCGCGCGGCGCAGTTGAGCATCGCCGGCCGCGCACCTGCCACGTTTCAGTTGAGAGTCGCGACCCTGCGGTGCAACGGCGTGCCGGCTTCGGCGTTGCACAACCTGCATCGCAGTTTCAGTGCACTGTTTCTGCATGATGACCCGAGGGTCGAGTTGTTGATGGTCGATCATCGGGAAATCCTGCCCTTCAACCATCTGGCGCCCATCTGCGATGAAGGGCGCGAGGCCGGCAGACTCGACCTGCTGATGGTGGGGCATCGCCGTGAATGGGATGAGGATCTGACATTGTGGGATGACCAGTATCTGACCACCGCTGAGTTCTATGGCCAGGTCGCCCGATGGAGCAACGGTGTCGATGCCTTGATCAGCAGCGACAACGCGCGCCGTCAGGAGCAGTTTCTCGATGGTCTGGACAGGGCAGTGCGCAAGGTCGGGATTGGCGAGTTGTCGCGAAAGGGCGGTGGGTTCGATGAGCTGTTCAGTCTGCTCGACAGCCTCGGCGGCGATTGTTATCGCGAACTTTACTCGCAAGAAGATCGGGTGCCTTGGCGTCCCCTCGGCGAGTTCGAAGCCTGTCGTCGCACCAGCTACATCGGTATCGACGATATGGTCGTCGGCAAAATGGAGGAACGCTGGCCCTTGCTCAGCGATTTCCTCGGGTTTCAGGCCGACGATCTGATGCTTGAAGCGCGCACCGGCGAGTGCGCTGATCCCCTGGTCGGTGCGTTCCTGAAAGGTTTGCAGGCCAGTTACACCGAAGGCCGGACCTATGAGACCGGCGTATCGGACTATCTGCAGCAATACCTGGCGACGATGCGCCGCAGAAACACGCCAGAGCAGGTTTGCGAACGTTTTGTCTCCACATTCGGCAGTTCTTCCGATCTAGCCGAGCAACGGTCGCTGGCAGCGTCGTCCCTGCAAAAGAATCTCGGCCTCAACGAGTCGCAACTGGTATGCCTGCTGTTCGCTCCCTTCAACGATGCCGGTGCCGGTCTCGAGCGATTCCTGCGCACCTGCCATCCGGGCATGCTGGTCGCCATGCCGGACCTGCACCGCGCCATGCAGGGCCTGCACGCACCGGAGCAGGTCTTGCAATGGATGACCGATGTCAGCGGTTTGCCCCTGCGACTGATCTGCCGGTTGTATGCAATGGGGGCTGTCCGGACGGGAGAACACGTCGCACAAGCGCAGGAGTTGCCCGAGCGCGAGGTCACTCTGGGCGACCGTTCGGCGGAAGGTTGAATGGGATTTTGTTGCCCGATCACACGGACGTCTATGCGGACATACGCTCATGAGTGAGCCGAGGGAATCTGATTTTGCCTACCAGGCGGTCTATCGCTACCTGACGCAACTGATCAGCGAGCCGGGCAACCAGGGAGCGATTCGACTGCCATCGTTAAGGCAGCTGGCCGAGCGGTTGAACGTGTCGATATCGACCATTCAATACGCCTACGCGCTACTGGAGAAAGAAGGCCGGGTCTATTCCGTGGCCAAATCCGGATATTTCGCGCAGCCTGCATCGTCGGTCATGCCTCCCGGACGCGGAGGTGATTTGCTGGAAACGGTGTACGTCAATGCCAGATGCACTGGCATGCAGGTATTGAGCGCCGATGAGCCGGCGTCGATCCAGCCCCTCGATCGTCCGTTGCTGATGCTTGAACGAGAGCTGCTGCGCCAGTATCCCCGGCACCTGCAGACGCCGGCTCAGCCTTGCGGCGAGCTGGAGCTGCGCACGCTGCTGGCGGCCCGCTACACGTCATCGGCCGCCCATTGCTGGCACGCCGAAGATGTCTACATCGGTGCCGATCTGCGAGGAGTGCTGGAGATCCTGATCGCCGTCCTTGAGCTGCGTCACGCAACCGTGGTGATCGAATCGCCGTGTGACTGGATGATCCTTCGCTTGTTTCAGTCCGCCGAGGTTCAGGTGATCGAGTTGCCGCTGCAGCCAGACGGGGCATTCGATCCGCAGAAACTCCAGAGACTGCTTGAAAGCGAGCGGGTCCGATTGATCCTGCTTTCCTCCCGATTGAACATGCCCCACGGGAGTCGTATCCCGCCGGCCAGTCGTGAGGCCATTGCGCATTTGCTGCTGAGTCATGGCACCTGGTTGCTGGAAAATGACTGCCACGGCGACTTGCTGGACGACGCCGAAGGGGAGCCGCTGCGCGAATTGGTGGATCCCGACCGCCTGCTGGTGTTTTCCATGTTCGAAAAAATCATCGGGGTCGAAGCCCCATACGGTTTTGTCCTGTCGCGGCAATGGCGTGCGGACCTGCAGCGTCACTTTCTGTTGCGTTCGTTTCGCCTTTCACCAATCCGCCAGAAAGCGATTGCACGACTCTATGCGAGCGGGCGGGTCGACCAGCATCTGCCGATGCTCAAGCGCTTGCTCAAGGAGCGCCGGACGCAATGGATCGATTTGATACGCGAACGTCTGGGGGACATTCTGCACGTCATCGAACCTGAGGGCGGTGCGACGATCTGGCTGCATTCTGCGCGCCCGGTCGTGATGGACGCGGTGTTTCAGCGGCTGCTCAAGCAACATGTGCTGATTGCGCCGGGGGAGTTGTTCAGCCTCAGAGGGTTGCACGCGCAGCACATGCGTTTGAGCGCGATTGGTGGCACGGAACACGAGTTGTTAAGACTTGTCGGACTGCTTGGGGATGCGTTGCGACTGGCTCCGCGGACAGATGCGCGAAAACACTCGGCGTGTACGCAATAGACCCCATCGCACTCCGGACAAACTGCCAGTAAACTCCGGTGTAATTTCCTGAACCACTCTATTTCAGAGGTTTTGCATGACACTCAGTCCTTTTGCGGGCAAACCGGCACCGGCAGAATTGTTGGTCGACATCCCGCGACTGGTTACGGCGTATTACACCGGTCAACCCGACGCCTCGGTTTCCACACAGCGCGTGGCGTTCGGCACCTCCGGGCACCGGGGTAGTTCCTTTGATTTGAGTTTCAACGAATGGCACGTTCTGGCCATCAGCCAGGCGATCTGCCTGTATCGCGAGGCCCAGGGCATCACCGGGCCGCTGTTCGTTGGCATCGACACGCATGCACTGTCGACCCCGGCCGGGGCGAGCGCCCTGGAAGTGCTTGCGGCCAACGGCGTGACCGTAATGATCGCCGAAGGCGATGAATACACGCCGACCCCGGCGGTTTCTCACGCCATCCTTTGCTACAACCGTGGTCGAACCACGGGGCTTGCCGACGGCATCGTCATCACCCCGTCACACAACCCGCCCCAAAGCGGCGGCTACAAGTACAACCCAACCAACGGCGGCCCGGCCGACACTCACATCACCAAGTGGATCGAAGCCAAGGCCAACGAACTGCTGGCCAACAAACTGGCTGGCGTCAAACGCATCAGCTACGAGCAAGCGCTCAAGACCGAAACCACCCACCGTCACGACTACGTCAACACTTACGTGGCCGACCTGATCAACGTCATCGACTTCGATGCCATTCGCGGCGCCAAACTGCGCCTGGGCGTCGATCCGCTGGGTGGAGCAGGGGTGCGCTACTGGTCGGCGATTGCCGAGCACTATCGTCTTGACCTGGAGGTGGTGAACAAGGAAGTCGACTCGACGTTCCGCTTCATGACCGTCGACTGGGACGGGCAGATCCGCATGGACCCATCGTCCAGCCATGCCATGCAAGGCCTGATCGGTCTGAAAGAGCGCTTTGACGTGGCGTTCGCCTGCGACCCGGATCACGACCGTCACGGCATCGTCACACCGTCCGGTGGCCTGCTGGCACCGAACAACTACCTGGCGGTATCGATCGACTACCTGTTCCAGAACCGTCCGCAATGGCGTGCCGACGCAGCCGTGGGTAAAACCGTGGTCAGCAGCGGTCTGATCGATCGCGTGGCCAAGCGTCTGGGCCGTCGCCTGTACGAAGTGCCGGTCGGCTTCAAATGGTTCGCCGATGGTCTGTTCGACGGCTCGCTGGGTTTTGGCGGCGAAGAAAGCGCCGGTGCCTCGTTCCTGCGCAAGGACGGCGGTGTCTGGAGCACTGACAAGGACGGTCTGATTCCAGCCCTGCTGGCCGCTGAAATGACTGCCCGTACCGGCCGCGACCCAAGCCAGGCCTACCGTGCACTGACTGATGAGCTGGGCGAGCCGTTCTCGGTGCGTGTCGACGCCAAGGCCAATCCTGAGCAGAAAGCGCTGCTGAGCAAACTGTCGCCGGAGCAGGTCACCTCGACCGAACTGGCGGGCGAGAAGATCCAGAGCATTCTCAGCAAGGCTCCAGGCAACGATCAGGCCATTGGCGGTCTGAAAGTGATGACCGAAAACGGCTGGTTCGCTGCACGTCCGTCGGGTACCGAAGACATCTACAAGATCTATGCTGAAAGCTTCATCGGCGACGACCACCTCAAGCAACTGGTGGCCGAAGCGCAAACCCTGGTAGACGGTGCGATCAGCACCAAATAAATCCAGACAACGGAAAAGGGCGACCCTGAGGTCGCCCTTTTTTGTGCCCGCGATTCGCCGATCAGGCCAGATCCACCAACACAATTTCGCTGTCTTCCAGCGCCGTGACGGTCAACACCTGTTCATCAGCCACCGCCACACCGTCGCGAGCTTGTGCGCGCAAACCATTGACTTCAATGACACCCGTAGCCGGAACCAGATAAGCACGGCGTCCGGCATCGAGACGATATTCAGCGGTTTCCCCGGCCTTGATATTGGCCGCCACCAAACGCGCGTTGGCGCGGATGCGCAGGCTTTGATCGTCACCGTCCTTGCCGCTGGCGAGGGTCACGAAGCCTTCGCGATCGCCTTTCGGGAACGGTTTGGCGCCCCAGGACGGCGGTGCGCCGGTTTCGGTCGGCAGAATCCAGATCTGGAAGATCTTGGTGTCCGTGGCTTCCAGGTTGTATTCACTGTGGGCGATTCCGGTGCCGGCGCTCATGACCTGCACGTCGCCAGCCTCGGTGCGGCCCTTGTTGCCCAGGTTGTCCTGGTGGCTGATCGCACCTTCACGCACGTACGTGATGATTTCCATGTCGCGGTGCGGGTGAGTAGGGAAGCCCGTGCCGGCGGCAATGATGTCGTCGTTCCACACGCGCAGGTTGCCCCAGCTCATGCGTTGCGGATCGTAGTACTCGGCGAACGAAAAATGGTGATGGGCATCCAACCAGCCGTGGTGGGCACCGCCCAGCGAGCTGAAAGGTCTGAGTTCAAGCATGATCGTCTCCTCAAAAGGTTCGTCATGGGGCGTGATGCCTGAGCCACGAAGCGAGACCGGTGATTGATGGCAGGCATCATCTATCAGTCAACCATCGAGAAAAAGCGTAAAAAGTGCGGCATTCCCATCGAATCGATTGATGTTAAAAAAGCTCGAAATCGTCTCATCCGACCTTCAGTTCATCGCCTAAACCAATGACCTGTAAGCATTTAGCTAGAACAAAAAAGCAAATGCAGACACCATAGCCCTCAACAGCCTCACATCCGGAGTCCGTCAGCGTGGCGCAACACACCCCCGATCTTCCTCCCGAACTTCGTCCCCTGGCCGAGATGCCCTGGTTCAAACGCCTGGCGGCGCGCTTCCTTGGGCACGGCCTGACGCAACTGCGCGCCCAGCACCGGGCTTCGTGGCTGCACGGCCAGGCCGACGGCTTTCGCAGCGGGCATACCGCCGGCGTGGATTACGGGTACAAGGAAGGCAAGGCTGACGGGCTGGAAGAGGGCCGCCAGGTCTTGTTGATCCGCGACAGCCGTAATACCGAACACCGGCCACCGGGTATCGACAATCACCTGTTCGACGACTGGCGCCTGCCACTCAGCGCAGAGCTGAAGAAGCGCATGAAAGCCGACGTCGCGCGTCTGTTGCCGGCCCATGCCCAGCCAAGCGTGGCGCAATGGAAGATGATTTTCAGCGATACCCCGTCAACCTCGGTGATTGCCGGCGCCGGAGCCGGCAAGTCGACCACGCTGGTGCTGCGGATCCTGCTGCTGACTCACTACCTGGGATTTGAGCTGGATTCGATGACCGTGGTGACCTTCACCCGCGAGTCGCGCAAGGACTTCATCAACAAACTGATCGAACTGTTCGCGTTGTGGGGCCGGGCACTGAGTCAGAAAGACGCGCGGGATCTGGTGCGCACCTTTCACTCGCGGATCTTGCCGATGGTCCGCAGCCTGCCGGGATTCGAGCGCTTGCAGGCATTCGAAAACCTCAGCCACCGCGCGCCTGGCGGGGATGAAGACGTCGACAGCAATCCGTTCGATCTGCGCATCAACGACGCGCAACGCCAGCAGCTAAACGCCTGCTACCACCGGCTCTACAAAGAAGACCCGCGCTTTGCGCAACTGATCCAGCCGTTGTCTCGGCACGCCTTGCAGCTCAAGGAGCTGGAGCGCGATCACCCGGACGTGCAAAAGCGCGTCGCTGTAACGGAGCTGGCAGCTCGCCGCGACGAAGAGCTGTGCGACATGATCGAAGACATGTGGCTTCGCGCCGGCGCCTGGCCGATCAAGGGCATCGAACCGAGCCGCCAGACTTTCGAAATCAACGGCGCGTCCTTCCATTGCCACGGCTACATTCCGAGCCTGGACGCCTGGGTCGTGCTGGGCTTCGATCCACGGGAAAATCCGCAGGTCTGCCGTCCAAACGCCAAGCTGACGGTGCGTGCAGAGTGGGCGGTCAAGCGCACTCTGTTTCAAGCTTTCTGTCGTAAACCATTGATTTGGCTAAATAGTTACGAGTCGTCAAAACGTTTACTGGCCACTCTGGCAGGTGATGTCAGCGCCGGTCCCGGCTTCGACTACAAGGTCAAGGGTGAGCTGGCGTCCGCGCCATTGCTCGACTGTTTTGTCGCCGCCGCAGGCTTCATCGAGAACCTGGGCCTGGATGTGCCGGACGCCGTTGGCCGCATGAGTTTCGCCAAGGACGATCCGGACCGGTTTTTCTTCGAAGCCTTGAGCCTGTTCTGGCGAGCGCTGGAAGACCATTTGCTGGATCAGAAGCCGCCGGTCATGACCTACAACCGCATGTTCGCGCTGTTCAGCGAGCATTCGCCGGAAAACTTCAAGCTGCTCAGCGATGAGTTGCTGCGGCCGATGTCGCACCTGATGATCGATGAGTTTCAGGACGTTTCGCCGCAGATCGTCTCGTGGATTCGCGCCGGCCTCTCGGAAATCCGCAGTCGCGGCCCGGCCATGCACGTTGGACGAGGCGCGCAGCGATCGTCGCTGCTGTGCGTAGGCGATGACTGGCAATCGATCTATGGTTGGCGCGGCAGTTCGCCGAGCTACTTCATGGAATTCAACAAGGAGTTCCCGTCACCGAGCACGACCCGGGTAATGCTCAGCGACAACTATCGCAGCCATCAGCACATCATCGACGCGGCAGAACACATCGTCCGGGCAGCACCGGCGATCCCGGGCAAGAAGGCCAAGGCCAGCGGCGAGGAGAGGCCGTTGCAGCCAGTCAACGTGCTGGAGCGTGACGATCAGGCACTCGGCCAGCGCCTTGCAGAACACTATCGAAAAGGCGATTCAATCCTGATGCTCTATCGAAAAAGCAGCGATAAGTTATTGATTGAGCAGCATATTCAGTCTGTAGTTAATGTTGATTCGAGCTTGCCGTACGAGTCCCGTCGACTGAAACAACTGACCTATCACAGCGCCAAAGGTCTGCAGGCCGACGCGGTTTTTCTGCTGGGCGATTGCCAGCACTTGACCAGCTCGCCGTACAAGAATCAGGTGTATCGCATGGCTGGACTGGGCAAGGCTGGCGACAGCGAGCCGTATGACAGCGCGCAGAAAGACGAAATCCTGCGCCTGGCCTACGTCGGTATCACCCGTGCAGTCAGCCATTGCTACTGGTATGTCGAGCCGCAGGACACTCAAGCGGTCAACATGCCTCGGGCGTCAGACCGGGTCACCAAAGGCAAACCGTTCTTCGTCGATCATCGTCCGGAAAAGAAAACGGCCTGAATCCAACGCCCATGAAAAAGCCCGCACAAAGCGGGCTTTTTTATTTTAAATCAGCTAGTTATGCGTAACTCTTGAGAGATTCCGGAGGAATGAAAGCCTCCAGTTCGTCCTCGACGGCTTCGATTATTCGTTCCACATCCGCCGCGTTCATCACCGTGGCACAGGGAATGCCGGCGATCGCGATCAGGGTTTCGCCGCTGGCCCGATCGAACAGGCGCGCGACCAGACTGCCCGGCGCATCCATGGTCGCCTCGAAACCCATGGGATGAAAATGCCAGCGCATCAGCTGGCAGGCATTGGGGAACGTGACCTTGCTTGACCCTTTATTCATGTGTTGCCCGCCTTCTTCATCGAGCGCTTCCGTTTGCTCATGGTAGGTGGGAAGAGCCTTCATTGGCCCAACCGGTGATTGCCTTTAAAAGTAGCATCTGGATGTGAAATTCCTGTGAGAATTTTCAGTTCATTTAGCGATTGCGCGGATTTTTTTGATGTAAGTCACGCTCCACGCCAATCGTCGCCAAAGTGCCATTACGACGGGTTGTTGATGCAGCGCCAGAAGTTGGGCAAGCTCGGTTCTTTTTCCAAGAGTCCCTTATGCACGCCGATGATGACGGCCCGGAACAGACGCGGGCCACGGCCGAAACGGTCATGCGCTATCACCTGTGCTGGAAACACCGGGACCTGGATGGCGTGATGGCGCTGTACCACCCGGACATCCAGTACAACGATTTCTTCCAGAACCGCGTGCTCGGCCTCGACGAGTTGCGCGAGTACGTCCGGGTCAGCATGCCGCGCGAATCCGACGAAGCGCTGGAGCATTGCGACCGCATCCGCATCGACGGCAACACCGCCTTCATTCAGTACGAAGTGACGTTGCGCGGCGGCAACGGGCTGGTGTCGTTTCGCTCCAGCGAAGCGATCACGGTCAAGGACGGGCAGATCTGGCGGGTCAACGAATACGCTTCGCTGGTACGCGAACAGGCCGACAGCCCGACGGCAAGCAGCCAGCGTCCGGCGGTGAGTCGACTGGGCCTGTCGCCGCGTCAGCTGAGTTTCATGGCCGATGACTTGCAGCAGTATTTCCAGCGTCAGCAGCCTTATCTCGACCCCGAACTCGACCTGCAGCGGGTCGCGAAGGAGTGCGGGTACAGCCGCAACCAGATTTCCTATTTGCTGAATCAGGTGCTGGGGCAAAGCTTTTACCGTTACGTCAATCAGGCGCGTCTGCAACATCTATTGCAGTCGCTGGACAACGCCACGCCGCCGTTGCGCATCGATGAACTGGCCTTCGCTGCCGGTTTCAATTCGCTGTCGGCTTTCTATAGCTGCTTTCGCCAGCACACCGGCCAGTCGCCCAAGGCCTACGCGAAGCAAATTTCTTTGCGGACACGCGCGCAAGACAATCCCTGAGTTCTGCCTCTAGGATCGACGCCATCGAAACCTGGATTGGCGGAGTCTTGCATGCCGGCGTGGCGCACTATCAGTTTGTGGATGGACCAACTCGACGAGCCGCTGACCGCGCGCCCGTCGCTTGCGCAGGATCTGGACGTCGACGTGGCGATCATCGGCGCCGGTTACACGGGGCTCTGGACTGCGTATTACCTGAAACAACAGGCGCCGAGCCTTAACATCGCCATCATCGAAGCGCAAACCGCCGGGTTCGGCGCATCCGGTCGCAACGGCGGCTGGTTGATGGGCAACCTGCTGGGTGAAGATCGCCTGCTGGCGGGACTGTCGCCACAACAACGCCGCGCTTCGTTCGACCTGTTGCACGGCATTCCTGATGAAGTAGAAGTCGTCCTCGAACGCGAAGGCATCGACTGCGATTACCGAAAAGGCGGAGTGCTGTACTGCGCCGCGCGCTATCCCGAGCAGGAAGCCAGTCTTCGCGACTACCTGAAGAAACTCCACGCTCAGGGCCTGACCGACGACGATTACCGCTGGCTCAGCCCCGAACAACTCGCGCAGCAGATTCGCATCGCCAAGCCTTACGGCGGCATCTTCGCCCCGCATGTCGCGACCATTCACCCGGCGAAACTGGTGCGCGGCCTGGCGCGAACCGTCGAAAGCATGGGGGTGAAGATCTACGAAAACAGCCCGGTGACCCATTGGCAGGCCGGCAGCCTGCGGACCGACAACGCCAGCGTACGCAGCCGCTGGATCGTCCCGGCCATCGAAGGCTATTCCGTCACGCTGCCACCATTGGGCCATTATCAACTACCGGTGCAGAGCCTGATCGTCGCCACCGAGCCGTTGTCCGCCGCGACCTGGGACGCAATCGGCCTCAGTCGAGGCCAGGCTTTCAGCGAATTCAGCCGTCAGGTCACTTACGGCCAGCGCAGCGCCGACAACCGTCTGATCTTCGGCGCCCGTGGCGGTTATCAGTTTGCCGGCAAGCTGCGCCACAACTTCGACCTGACCCGTGATGAAGTCGAGCTGCGTCGCTACCTGTTCGGTGAGCTGTTCCCGCAACTGAAAAACGTCCAGATCACCCACGCCTGGGGCGGCAACCTCGGCATGTCCCGGCATTTCAAACCGCACATGCTCTGTGACCGGGCCAACGGCATCGCGCTGTCCGGCGGCTATGGCGGGGAGGGTGTCGGCGCTTCCAACCTGGGCGGGCGGACGCTTGCGGATCTGATTCTCGAGCGCGACACCGAGCTGACGCATCAACCGTGGGTGCTGCCCGACGGCGGGATCCACGCGCTGCGGGCCTGGGAGCCGGAGCCATGCCGCTGGCTCGGCTACAACGCGATCATCAAGAGCTTCGTCCACGAAGACCAGACCCTGGCCAACCCGGCGACCGCGCCCTGGCGGCGCAAGCTTGCCAGCCAGGTGGCCGGGTTCATGGAAGGTTTCATGCACTAACCGTTGTTTACTAGCAGACAGGTAACGCCATGAGCATCACCCAATTCAAGAACACCGCCACGTTGCAACTGGATGAGTCCAACCCGGTGGCCGTGCCGCTCGGCACGCCGGTTGCGATTGCCTCGACCACCAGTGTCGAGCGCGACGACGGCGTCGAAACCGGCGTCTGGGAATGCACCCCCGGTCGCTGGCGCCGGCAGATCACTGCTCAAGAGTTCTGCCATTTCATTTCCGGTCGCTGCACGTTCACCCCGGACGACGGCGGCGAAATCCTGCACATACAAGGTGGCGACGCACTGATGTTGCCGGCCAACACGCTCGGGATCTGGGACATCGAAGAAACCGTGCGCAAGACCTATGTCCTGATTTTCTGACGTTTTGATCCTTTTGATTGCCTGCCAACAACAATAGCCAATACAGGAATCGATCCATGATCCGAAAGACCCTCGCGCTCGCAACCTTGATGCTCGCCGTTTCCCTCGCTCAGGCGGCGGATACGGTCAAGGTTTACAACTGGTCCGACTACATCGCGCCGGACACCGCCAAGAACTTCGAAAAGGCCAGCGGCATTGGCGTCACCTATGACGTCTACGACAGCAACGAAACCCTCGACGGCAAGTTGATGACCGGCAAATCCGGTTACGACGTGGTGTTTCCGTCCAACCACTTCATGGCGCGACAGATCGAGGGCGGGGCGCTGAAGAAGCTCGACAAGAGCCAGTTGCCGAACTGGAAGAATCTCAACCCGGTGTTGCTCAAAGCCCTGCAGACCAACGATCCGGGCAACGAACACGGCTTTCCGTACCTGTGGGGCAGCACCGGCATCGGCTACAACGTCGCCAAGGTCAAGGCCGTGCTGGGTGACAATGCGCCGGTGGATTCCTGGGATCTGATCTTCAAACCCGAATACATGGAAAAACTGCAGAAATGCGGCGTAGCCATCCTCGACAACGGCCCGGAACTGCTGCCGGCGGCGCTCAACTACCTGGGTTTGCCGCATCACAGCAAGAACCCCGAGGACTACAAGAAAGCTGAAGCGCTACTGATGAAAGTGCGGCCGTATGTCAGCTATTTCCATTCCTCGAAATACACCAGCGACCTGGCCAATGGCGACATCTGCGTGGCGGTCGGTTTCTCCGGCGACATCCTGCAAGCGGAAAACCGCGCCAAAGAAGCGAAGAACGGCATCGAAATCGGCTACGAGATTCCCAAGGAAGGCGCCGCGATCTGGTTCGACATGGTCGCCATGCCCGCCGATGCACCGGACGAGAAGGCCGGCTACGCGTTCATGAACTACCTGCTGCGCCCGGAAGTGATGGCCGGCATCAGCAACTACGTGCGCTACGCCAATGGCAACGAACAGGCCGACAGCCTGATCGATCCGGCGATCAAGAACGACACCAAGGTTTATCCGAGCCCGGAAATGATGGGCAAGCTGTTTGCACTGGAAGCGATGCCGCTGAACATCGACCGGATCCGCACGCGGGTGTGGAACAAGATTCGCACTGGCAGCTGAAAAAAACAGGCGAGGGCGGTACAGCCCTCGCCTGAATATGTATTGTTGGATCAACTTGATATCAAACCACTGGCATTGCACTGATAAAGTGCAGCAAAGTGAGACGCTGCTAACAAAATATAACTTACCGATATTTAATATTTAAATAAGAAATCGTCAGACAATTAGGCCAATTCACCACTCTTACAAACTTCTTTCGGCGGCACGCGCTTTGTTTACGGGAGTTTCCCGGAACAGTTCAATTTGATCTCAAAAAAACGCTAGACGTTAGATTTCAAATTGTGTCAGGTTTCTTACGCCTTCATTGGGCGAGTGATAGGACAATCTCGCCAGAGGTTGTCGCTATCGGACAAAAACTGTTCCATTGCTAAACAAGGAAGTGTGTTTATGTCGAAAGTAAAAGCTAACGCTGTTGATACCGCCGAACAGGCTTTCCAGCTGAACGCGGATCCTCTGGCTGCGTCTAGCTCGGCGTTCAACCAGATCAACAGCTTCAGCCATCAGTACGATCGTGGCGGCAACCTCACGGTCAATGGCAAACCCTCCTTTTCCGTCGACCAGGCCGCAACCCAGTTGCTGCGCGACGGCGCTGCCTACCAGGACAAGGATGGCAGCGGCAAGATCGAACTCACCTACACGTTCCTGACTTCGGTATCGTCCAGCACGATGAACAAGCACGGGATCACCGGGTTCAGTCAGTTCAGTACTCAACAGAAAACCCAGGCCGTGCTCGCCATGCAATCCTGGGCCGATGTGGCCAACGTCACTTTCACCGAGAAAGCCACCGGCGGTGACGGCCACATGACCTTCGCCAACTACAGCGGTGGCGTGGACGGCGCAGCAGCGTTCGCCTACCTGCCGGGTACCGGCCCAGGTTATGACGGCACTTCGTGGTACTTGATCAGCAGTGGTTACACCCAGAACAAGACCCCGGATCTGAACAACTACGGTCGTCAGACCCTGACCCACGAAATCGGCCACACCCTTGGCCTGGCGCACCCGGGCGACTACAACGCCGGCAACGGCAACCCGACCTACAACGACGCGACCTACGGGCAAGACACCCGCGGCTACAGCGTCATGAGCTACTGGAGCGAAAGCAACACCAGCCAGAACTTCAGCAAGGGCGGCGTGGAAGCTTATTCCTCCGGCCCGCTGATGGATGACATCGCAGCGATCCAGAAGCTCTACGGCGCCAACCTGACCACCCGTACCGGTGACACCACCTACGGCTTCAACTCCAACGCCGGTCGCGATTTCCTCAGCGCCTCGTCGTCGGCCGACAAGCTGGTGTTCTCGGTGTGGGATGCGGGCGGCAAGGACACCTTCGACTTCTCGGGTTTCACCCAGAACCAGAAGATCAACCTCAATGAAGCCTCGTTCTCCGACGTTGGCGGCCTGGTGGGCAACGTGTCCATCGCCAAGGGCGTCACCATCGAGAACGCGATCGGCGGTTCGGGCAACGACCTGCTGATCGGCAACAGCGCGGCCAACGAGCTCAAGGGCGGTGCCGGCAACGACATCATCTGGGGCGCCGGCGGTGCGGACAAGCTGTGGGGCGGCGCAGGTTCAGACACCTTTGTGTTCGCGGCCAGCTCCGACTCCAAGCCGGGTGCGATCGATCAGATCCTCGATTTCGTCAGCGGTCTCGACAAAATCGACCTGACCGGTATCACCAAGGGCGCGGGCCTGCACTTCGTCAGCGCCTTCACTGGTGCGGCGGGTGATGCGGTTCTGACGTCCTCGGGCGGCAACAGTCTGTTGTCGGTGGACTTCTCCGGGCACGGCGTGGCTGATTTCCAGGTCAGCACCGTTGGCCAGGCAGCCACCAGCGACATCGTGGCGTGATGTAACAAGGGAAAGCGGCGCGTCATGCGCCGCTTTCTTCACTTGCATCGCCGTGACCGGTAAGCAAGGCTACGTGCCGGAGTGAAATTTCCTATGATCCAATTCGCTTTTACCCGCAAAGCGGCGGCGTACCTGTTGCCGGTGCTGATGATGATTTCTGGAGAAACAACCATGGCAAGCAGCCTGAGACTCGAAGACCCATCGGTATTTGCCGGGCAGTGGCACGCCACCCTGAGCGCCCGCAGTGACAGTCCCGACGCGCAAGCGATGCAAGACAAGCCGTCGAACACCTGCCAGATCGACCTCGAACCCAATCAAACCCTGGGCAAGGGCGCCGATTGCCTGAGCGCGTGGTTGCAGGACGCAGCCATCGGCTGGTTCCCCGATCCGGACGGTCTGTCGATCACCGGCAAGGAAGGCTCAAGAATCCAGTTTTTCAGCCGACAACGTGACGGGCTTTATCTGAGCACTTTGAAGTCGGGCCTGGTGATTACACTCAAGCGTGCTGCGCAGCAGCCGTAATGACCGGAACCGACTGACCGTTTAAATATAAAGCACCCCGTTACAGTTATAAGCGACACTGCAATAACATACAGGCCGGTTGTAATCGCCGAAGTTGTTATTGAAGTGTAAGCAAGTATTGACGGTGTATGTGCCGCGCTCAACGCGGGCAATTAATTGGAAGTCTCGCCAAGCAGGGCGGGAAATATCATTTCAGGAATAATCAATGAAGATGGCGAAGGCCCCAGCCACCGCTCCCTTATTCAAGGCATTGGGTGACTATAAAAGCATTCTGATCAGCGTCGGATGCTTTACCGCACTGATTAACGTGCTGATGCTGGTGCCCTCCATTTATATGCTTCAGGTCTATGACCGGGTGCTTTCTTCGCAGAACGAAACCACCTTGGCGATGCTGTCGCTGATGGTCGTCGGTTTCTTCGCCTTCATTGGTCTGCTGGAAGTGGTGCGCAGCTTTATCGTGATCCGCATCGGCAGCCAGCTTGAGCGCCGTTTCAATCTGCGGGTCTATCAGGCGGCGTTCGAGCGCAACCTGTTCAAGGGCGAGGGCAACGCCGGGCAGTCTCTGGGCGACCTGACCCACATTCGCCAGTTCGTCACCGGGCCCGCGCTGTTCGCGTTCTTCGATGCGCCGTGGTTCCCGGTCTACCTGTTCGTGATTTACCTGTTCAACGTCTGGCTCGGCGTGCTCGCCACGGCGGGTGCGCTGCTGCTGATCGCGCTTGCGTGCCTGAACGAATACATGACCAAAAAGCCGCTGGGCGAAGCCGCCGGCTTCTCGCAGAAATCCAGCCAGTTGGCCACCAGCCACCTGCACAACGCCGAAACCATTCAAGCCATGGGCATGCTCGGCGCCTTGCGCAAACGTTGGTTCCAGGTGCATTCGCGCTTTCTCGGTCTGCAAAATCAGGCCAGCGACACCGGCGCGGTGATCAGCTCGCTGAGCAAGACCCTGCGTCTGTGCCTGCAATCGCTGGTGCTGGGCCTTGGCGCACTGCTGGTGATCAAGGGCGACATGACCGCCGGGATGATGATCGCCGGCTCCATTCTGATGGGCCGGGTGCTGAGCCCGATCGACCAGTTGATTGCCGTGTGGAAGCAGTGGAGCGGGGCGAAGCTGGCTTATCGTCGCCTCGATGCGTTGCTGCAAGCCTTCCCGCCGAGCGATGACGCCATGGCGCTGCCGGCGCCGAAAGGCCAGATCACCTTTGAACAAGTCAGCGCCGGCCCTCCGGGTCAACGTGCTGCGACCCTGCACATGGTCAACTTCAACCTGGCGGCCGGTGAAGTGCTGGGCGTGCTCGGTGCCTCCGGCTCCGGCAAATCGACCCTGGCACGGGTGCTGGTCGGCGTATGGCCGGCCCTCGGTGGCACGGTGCGCCTGGACGGCGCCGATATTCACCGCTGGAACCGCGATCAGCTTGGCCCGTACATCGGCTATCTGCCGCAGGACATCGAACTGTTCAGCGGCAGCATCGCCGAGAACATTGCCCGCTTCAGCGAAGCCGATCCGCAAAAGGTCGTGGCCGCCGCGCAACAGGCCGGCGTGCACGAACTGATCCTGCGCATGCCGCAAGGCTACGACACACAGTTGGGCGAGGACGGTAGCGGTTTGTCCGGCGGCCAGAAACAGCGCGTGGCACTGGCCCGTGCGCTGTACGGCAACCCGAGCCTGGTGGTGCTGGACGAGCCGAACTCCAACCTCGACACCGTCGGCGAGGCCGCGTTGTCCAGCGCCATCGTGCAACTCAAGGCCCAGGGCACCACCGTGGTGCTGGTGACCCACCGTTCTTCGGTGCTGGCCCAGGCCGACAAGCTGCTGGTGCTCAACGACGGTCGCCTGCAAGCCTTCGGCCCGAGCCACGATGTGCTCAAGGCGCTGTCCGCAAACCAGCCCGGCAATCAGCCCGGCAACCCATCACAACAAAATGAAAAACCTGCGCAAGCACCGGCCGGGCTCAGCATGAGCCGACAGTATCAGCCGACGACAAGGAATTCGGGTGTATGAGCAGCGCGAGCATGAACACGCAAAACGAAGCAAACATGGAACACGCGTACATCACCGAACGCCCGGAGCGCGATGCGAAGTTTTTCGCCCGCATGGGCTGGATTCTGGCGCTGGTCGGCGCTGGCAGTTTCTTCACCTGGGCGGCATTGGCGCCGCTGGATCAAGGGATCCCGGTACAAGGCACCGTCGTGGTATCAGGCAAGCGCAAAGCCGTGCAGTCGATGAGCAGCGGCGTGGTCAGCCGAATTCTGGTGCGCGAAGGCGAGATCGTGAAGCAGGGCCAGCCGCTGTTCCGCCTCGACCAGACCCAGGTCGCCGCCGACGTGCAATCGCTGCAGGCGCAATACCGCATGGCCTGGGCCAGCCTGGCGCGCTGGCAGGCCGAGCGTGACAACCTCAAGCAAGTGACGTTTCCGGCAGAACTGAGCGACAACGCCGATCCGCGCCTGGCGCTGGTACTGGAAGGCCAGCGGCAATTGTTCAGCAGCCGCCGCGAAGCGTTCTCCCGCGAGCAAGCCGCACTGCGCGCCAGCATCGAAGGCGCCACCGCGCAACTGGCAGGCATGCGCCGCGCGCGTACCGACCTCAACGCGCAGGCTGACTCGCTGCAACAGCAGTTGAGCAACCTGCAACCGCTGGCTGACAACGGCTACATCCCGCGCAATCGCTTGATGGAATACCAGCGTCAGCTGTCGCAGGTTCAGCAGCAACTGGCCGAGAACACCGGCGAAAGCGGCCGGGTGGAGCAGGGCATCCTTGAGTCCCGCCTGAAGCTGCAACAGCACGGTGAGGAATACCAGAAAGAAGTCCGCACCCAACTGGCCGACGCGCAACTGAAAAGCGTCACACTGTCGGAGCAACTGACTTCCGCCGGTTTCGACCTGCAACACAGCGAAATCCTCGCCACCGCCGACGGCGTGGCAGTCAACCTCGGCGTGCACACCGAAGGCGCCGTGGTCCGTCAGGGCGAAACCCTGCTGGAAATCGTCCCGCAAGGCACGCGCCTGGAAGTTGAAGGGCACCTGCCGATCAACCTGATCGACAAGGTCGGCACGCACTTGCCGGTCGACATCCTGTTCACCGCGTTCAACCAGAGCAAGACGCCACGGGTGCCCGGCGAAGTCAGCCTGATTTCCGCCGACCAGATGGTCGACGAGAAAACCGGCGTGCCGTACTACGTGTTGCGCAGCAGCGTCAGCGATCAGGCCATGGAAAAACTCAACGGTCTGGTGATCAAGCCCGGCATGCCGGCGGAAATGTTCGTGCGCACTGGCGAACGTTCACTCCTCAACTACCTGTTCAAGCCGCTGCTCGACCGCGCCGGTTCCGCGTTGACCGAAGAATAAGGATGTTCGGCTGTATGAATAAGCTTTCCATGCTGGCGGCAGCGTTCGCGCTGCTCGCGGGCAACAGTGCAGTGGCGGCCATGGGGCCGTTCGAGATCTACGAACAGGCGTTGCGCAATGACCCGGTGTTCCTCGGTGCGATCAAGGAGCGCGACGCCGGCCTTGAAAACCGCGCCATCGGCCGCGCCGGCCTGTTGCCAAAACTGGGTTACAACTACAACAAGGGCCGCAACTCGTCGAAGGCCACGTCTCTCGACGAACGCGCGCGCAATCGCACCGATGATCGCAACTACAGCAGCTACGGCTCTAGCCTGACCCTGCAACAACCGTTGCTCGACTACGAAGCCTACGCGGCGTATCGCAAGGGCGTGGCCCAGTCGCTGTTTGCCGACGAGAACTTTCGCGGCAAAAGCCAGGAACTGCTGGTTCGCGTACTGGATAACTACACCAAGGCTTTGTTTGCCCAGGATCAGATCGACATCGCGCAGGCCAAGAAGAAGGCGTACGAGCAGCAGTTCCAGCAGAACGAGCACATGTTCAAGCAGGGCGAGGGCACTCGCACCGACATCCTCGAAGCCGAGTCGCGTTACGAACTGGCGACCGCCGAGGAAATCGAGGCCCGCGACGAGCAGGACGCCGCGCTACGGGAGTTGGGCGCATTGGTAGGCGTGCCGGCGATGGACATCAGTGATCTGGCACCGCTGGATCAGAACTTCCAGACATTCGCCTTGATGCCGGCCAATTACGACACCTGGCACGAGCTGGCGGTCAGCAACAACCCGAACCTCGCGTCCCAGCGTCAGGCGGTGGAAGTGGCGCGGTACGAAGTCGAACGCAATCGCGCCGGGCACCTGCCGAAAGTCAGCGCTTACGCCACGATGCGCCAGAACGAATCGGAAAGCGGCAACACCTACAACCAGCGTTACGAAACCAACACGATTGGTTTCGAAGTCAGCGTGCCGTTGTATGCCGGCGGTGGGGTTTCAGCCTCGACCCGTCAGGCCAGCCGCACCATGGAACAGGCCGAGTACGAGCTGGATGGCAAGACTCGCGAGACGCTGATCGAATTGCGCCGGCAGTTCAGTGCGTGCCTGTCCGGAGTCAAAAAGCTGCGCGCCTATCAAAAGGCCCTGGCCTCGGCCGAAGCGCTGGTGGTGTCGACCAAGCAAAGCATTCTCGGTGGCGAGCGAACCAACCTCGACGCACTGAACGCCGAACAACAACTATTTACCACCCGCCGCGACCTGGCCCAGGCACGCTATGACTACCTCATGGCCTGGACCAAATTGCATTACTACGCGGGCACCTTGAGCGAACAGGATCTGGCGCGGGTGGATGAGGCCTTCGGACAGGGCCCACGGACGCAATAACACCGTAGCTTCAACGCAAAAAGCTTCGACCCAAAACAACAAAAAGAGTGGTGAACATGGACGTACGCATCAAGCCGGTTTCGGTCGGCACCCTGCTGTTTGTAATTTCTGCAACCCAGGCTCAGGCCCACTACCTCGAAGCCGGCAAACCGGGCGATCCGGCTAGTTGGCGCAGCGCCGAATTCCTGCGTGACTGGGGACTGGGCCGGATGCAGGCCGACCAGGCCTACGCCGCCGGCATCACCGGCAAGGGCGTGAAGATCGGCGCGCTGGACTCCGGTTTCGACACGGCCCATCCCGAGTTCGCCAGCGACCGTTATCACCCGGTACTGGCCAGCGGCAGCTACCTCGACGGCTCGCTCTTCAACGTCAACGGCACCCTCAACCCGAACAACGACTCTCACGGCACCCACGTGGTCGGCACCATGGGCGCATCCCGTGACGGCACCGGCATGCATGGCGTGGCGTACAACGCGCAGATCTACGTCGGCAACACCAACAAGAACGACAGTTTTCTGTTCGGCCCCAACCCCGATCCGCGCTACTTCAAAGCGGTGTACGACGCCCTGGCCGACGCCGGTGTGCGGGCGATCAACAACAGTTGGGGCAGCCAGCCGCCGGATGTCAGCTATCGAACCCTCGCGGATCTGCACGCCGCTTACGCCCAGCACTGGAACAAAGGCACCTGGCTCGACGCAGCGGCGGACGTTTCCCGTCGAGGCGTGATCAACGTGTTCAGCGCCGGCAACAGCGGCTACCCGAATGCCAGCGTGCGTTCGGCGCTGCCGTACTTTCAGCCGGATCTGGAAGGCCACTGGCTGGCGGTTTCGGGACTCGATCAAAGCAATCAGCAGAAGTACAACCAGTGCGGCATCGCCAAATACTGGTGCATCACCACGCCGGGGGCGAAGATCGACAGCACCATTCCCGACGGCGGTTATGCGATCAAGTCCGGCACCTCGATGGCCGCGCCGCACGCCACCGGCGCACTGGCGCTGGTGATGGAGCGCTACCCGTACATGAACAACCAGCAGGCTCTCGAAGTACTGCTGACCACAGCCACCCAACTTGATGGATCGGTGACCGACGCACCGACCGAGCGAGTCGGCTGGGGCGTGGCCAACCTGTACCGGGCGATGCGCGGGCCGGGGCAATTGCTTGGTGCTTTCGACGCCAACCTGGCGGCCGGGCAGAGCGATGTCTGGAGCAATGACATCAGCGACAAAGCGCTGATCCAGCGCCAGAGCGAAGACCTCGCCGAGCACAGCGCCTGGCAGCAAACCCTGCAAAGCAAAGGCTGGCAGAACGGCGTGCCGGCCGGCGCCAGCCAGCAGGATCAGACCGATTACGCCGTGGGCACAGCTCGCGATGCAGCGGCTTCCGCTCGGGTTTATCAAGGTAGTCTGATCAAGTCCGGCGACGGGCGACTGATTCTGACCGGTGAAAACACTTATCGCGGGCCGACCACGGTCAATGGCGGTCTGCTGACAGTGAACGGATCGCTGACCTCGGCCGTGACCGTCAATGACGGCGGTACCCTCGGCGGCTCCGGGCGGATCGGCGCGTTGACCGCCAACAGCGGCGGCCGGGTGGCACCGGGCAATTCGATCGGTACGTTGAACGTCGCCGGTGACGTGACCTTCGCGCCGGGTTCGACCTACGCCGTGGAGTTGTCTCCCACCAGCAGCGACCGCATCGTTGCCGGCGGCACTGCGTCCATCAACGGCGCCACCGTGAGCCTGTCGCTGGAAAACAGCCCGACGCTGCTCAGCACCACCGAGGCCAGAAGCCTGCTCGGCCGGCAGTACGACATTCTGCAAGCGGCGGGTGGCATTCAGGGGCGGTTCGGCGCGGTGCTGCCGGATTATCTGTTCATCGGTGGCAGTCTGGCCTACAGCGACAACGGCATCGGCTTGAACGTCGAGCGCAACGCGACATCGTTCGCCAGCGTCGGCCAGACCCCGAATCAGCGCTCCGTGGCCACTGCCGTCGAAGGTCTGGGCGCGGGCAATTCCGTGTACGAAAGCCTGTTGTTGTCGGCCACCGCCAGTGATGCGCAACAAGCCTTTCAACAGTTGAGCGGTGAAATCTACCCGGCCCTCGGTTCGGTGCTGATCAACGACAGCCGGCAACTGCGCGACGCCATCGGCGAACGCCTGCACGATGCCCAAGCCACGCAAAACAACGGCTGGATCAAGGCGCTCGGCGCCTGGGGCAGCACCGATTCGAGCCATGACACCGCTCGGTACAGCACGTCAATTGGCGGCCTGCTGGCCGGTGTTGACGGAGCACTGGACGAGCAGACCCGCATCGGTCTGGTCACCGGTTACAGCGACAGCTCACTGAGCATGGGTTCGGGCACGCATTCTTCGGCCAAGGTCGACAGCTATCACCTCGGCGCCTACGCCGGTCACGACATCGGCGCCTGGCGCCTGAGTACCGGCGCCGCCTATAGCTGGCACCGCGCCGATGTGAAGCGCGATTTACAGTACGGCAACGTCAGCGCCAAGCAGAAAGCCAAGGTCGATGCCGCCACCACTCAGGTATTCGGCGAAGCGGCTTATCGACTGAATCTGCAACCGCTGGCCCTGGAGCCGTTCGCCAACCTGGCCTACGTGCACCTCGACACCGACGGCTTCACCGAGAAGGGCGACGCCGCCGCGCTGAAAAGCGGCGACGACCAGCGCGACGCGGTGTTGAGCACCCTCGGCGTGCGGGCGATCAAGACCTTTGACCTGCCGTCCGCGCAGAAGCTGCAAGTGAGCGGGCATCTGGGCTGGCAGCACAGCCTGACCGACATCGACTCCGAACAGCATTTGCGTTTCGCCAGCGGCAGCGCGCCGTACACGGTCGAAAGCTCGCCACTGGTGCGCGACGCCGCGCTGGTCGGCGTGCAGGCCAGCCTGGCACTGACCCGCGACGTGCGGGTGAACCTCGATTACACCGGACAACTGGCCAGCCGCGAGAAGCAGCACGGCGTGGGCCTGAGCCTGAACTGGCAGTTTTGATTGATCGCAACTGATCGTTCCCACGCTCCCGCGTGGGAATGCAGCCCGTGACGCTCCGCGTCACTGGACGCGGAGCGTCCCTAGAGGCATTCCCACGCAGACGGTTCGACGCCTCGACGTGGGAATGATCAGCGGGGAGAGCATGGGAACGATCACTTTAATAGACGGATTTTTCGCAACATCACTAAGGAAGGTCGCTGGATGAAAAACAACAACACCCCCGCGCAATCGGGTGGATGCTTTCGCCTGAAAACTCTCAACGTTGCCTTGCTCTGCGCACTGGCCACCTGGGGCAGCGCGCACGCGGCGCCCTACGTGGAAAGCGGTCGGGCAGGGGATCCGGGCAGTTGGCGCAGCGCCGAATTCCAGGCCGACTGGGGCCTGGGCGCCATCGGCGCGGATCACGCCTACGCCGCAGGTTATACCGGTAAAGGCGTGAAACTGGGGATCTTCGACCAGCCGGTCTACGCCGCGCACCCGGAGTTCTCCGGCAGCAACAAGGTCATCACCCTGGTGACCTCGGGGATCCGCGAATACACCGACCCGTACATCCCGGTCAAAGCCGGCGACGCGTTCCGTTATGACGGTTCGCCCTCGGTCGGCTCCGACGGCAAGCTCGGCGCCCACGGCACCCACGTCGGCGGTATCGCTGCCGGCAGCCGAGACGGCGGCCCGATGCACGGTGTGGCGTTCGGCGCGCAGATCATCAGCGCCGACAACGGCGACCCGGGCCCGGAAGACGGCATCGTGCGCGGCAACGACGGCGCGGTGTACAAGGCCGGCTGGGATGCGCTGATCGCCAGCGGCGCGCGGATCATCAACAACAGCTGGGGCATCGGCATCACCGACCGTTTTGACCTCGGCGGCCGTGACCCTGCGTACCCGCACTTCACCGTCAACGACGCGCAATTGCAGTTCAACGAAATCCGCACACTGCTGGGCACCAAACCCGGCGGCGCTTACGACGGCGCAATCGCCGCCGCACGCAGCGGGATCGTGACGATCTTCGCGGCGGGCAACGACTACAACCTGAACAACCCGGACGCCATCGCCGGTCTCGGTTACTTCGTGCCGGACATCGCGCCGAACTGGGTCACCGTCGCCGCCCTGCAAAAGAACCCGGATCTGGCCAGCGCCAATCCGTACATCATGAGTACGTTCTCTTCGCGATGCGGCTACACCGCGAGTTTCTGCGTCTCGGCACCGGGCACGAAAATCTTCAGCTCGATCATCGAAGGCACCAACGCCGACAACCTGACCACCGGCTACAAGAACTACAACGGCACCTCGATGGCCGCGCCGCACGTGGCCGGTTCCATGGCGGTGCTGATGGAGCGCTTCCCGTACATGTCCGGCGATCAGGTCGCCAGCGTGTTGCGCACCACGGCCACCGACCTCGGCGCACCGGGCATCGACGCCCTGTATGGCTGGGGCATGATCAACCTGCGCAAGGGCATCGACGGCCCGGCCATGTTCGTCACCGAGCAGGACATTCCTGAAGAATTCCGCATTCAGGGCGCCTACGGTTCCGGTCAGTTCGTAGCCGATCTGCCGGGCATCGGCGCGATCATCGATGCGGGCAAACCCACCGAGCGCGTGTGCAACGACATCACCTGCGGGCTCGATACCTGGCGCAACAACATCTCCGGCCATGGCGGTCTGACCAAACAAGGCATCGGCACCCTGGTGCTGACCGGCAACAACACCTACAGCGGCCCGACCTTGGTCAATCAGGGGCGACTGGCAATCAATGGCTCGCTGCAATCGGCGGTCACGGTCAATGACGGCGGCATCCTCGGCGGTAACGGCCGGATCGCCGCACTGACCGCCAACAGCGGCGGCACCGTGGCGCCGGGCAATTCCATCGGCACCTTGAACGTGGCCGGTGACGTGACCTTCGCGCCAGGTTCGACCTATGCGGTGGAAGTGTCGCCGACCAGCAGCGACCGGATCGTCGCCGGTGGCAAAGCGGTGATCGAAGGCGCAACCGTGACCATGTCGCTGGAAAACAGCCCGACGCTGTTGACCACGGGCGAAGTGAAAAGCCTGCTCGGCACCCAGTTCAACATCTTGCAGGCAGCGGGTGGCATTGAAGGGCAGTTCGGCCAAGTGTTGCCTGACTACGCGTTCCTCGGCGGCACCCTGGCGTACTCGGCGAGCGGTGTGCAACTGGACGTCGGCCGCAATGGCGCCTCGTTCGCCAGCGTCGGCCTGACCCCGAACCAGCGCGCGGTCGGTGCTGCCGCCGAACGCCTCGGCGCCGGCAATGCGTTGTTCGAAACCCTGTTGCTGTCGCCGTCGGCGGCCGCTGCGCAGGATGCCTTCCAGCAACTGTCCGGCGAGATTCACCCGGCCATCGGCACGCTGCTGATCAACGACAGCCGCTACCTGCGCGATGCCGTGGGCGAACGTCTGCGTGAGCGTGATCTGTTCGATGCCGGCGCACCGACCGATGACCGCAGTAACGCCTGGCTCAAAGTGCTGGGCGCCTGGGGCAAGAGCGATGGCGGGTCGAAATACGCCGATTCCACCAGCTCCATCGGCGGCCTGCTGGCCGGTGTCGACGGCTTGATCGCTGAAGATACCCGTCTTGGTTTCGTTACTGGTTATAGCGACAGCTCGTTGAGCATGGGCGAGGGTACACATTCGTCCGCCTCGGTCGATAGCTATCACCTGGGCGCGTACCTGGGGCATCAGATTGATGCACTGCGTCTGACCGCCGGTGCGGCTTACAGCTGGCATCGCATTGACGTCAAACGCGACCTGCAGTTCGCTGGCGTCAGCGGCAAACAGAAAACCAAGCGCGATGCGACCACCGCGCAACTGTTCACCGAAGCGGCCTACGACCTGGGCCTGCAACCGATGAACCTGGAGCCGTTCGCCAATCTGGCCTACGTGCACCTCAACAGCGACAGCTTCACCGAGAAGGGTGATGCCGCCGCACTGAAGGGCGGCGATGACAACCGCGATGTGGTGTTGTCGACCCTCGGTGTGCGGGCCAAACGCACGTTTGCCCTGTCGGAGAAACACCAGCTGGAACTGGGCGCAAGCCTGGGCTGGCAGCACAATCTGAGCAGCGTGGATGCCGACAGTCACTTGGCTTTCGTCAATGGCAACAGTGCGTTCACCGTGCAAAGTGTGTCGATGGATCGAGATGCAGCGGTAGTCGGCGTGCGCGCCGGGCTGGCGCTCAATCGCGATGTCCGGGTCAACCTGGACTATAACGGGCTGATCGGCTCCAACGAAAAGGACCACGGTGTGGGCCTGACGCTGGACTGGCAGTTCTAAGGGGTAGCGGCAGTTCTTTAGAGAACTGCCGTTTTTGAAAGGAAGAGAGAGCACAACATGGGATTGTTCGATTACAAAAATGCCGACGGCAAAGCGCTGTACAGCGATGCCATCGCCCTGACGCTGTATGCCTACACGCCGACCGGGCAGGCTTTGCCCGGCACCGGCTGGAAGCCGATCGGCGCCACGGCGCTGGGCTATCAGGGCAAGGTCGGGACGCAGGGCACGTTCTTCGGCGAGAAGGACGGCTTCACCAGCGCCGAAGCCGAAGTGCTCGGCAAGTACGACGCCGGGGGCAAGCTGATCGGCATCGGCGTGGCCTTCCGGGGCACCGGCGGGCTGGGTTACAGCGACACTTTTGGTGACATGAAAAACAACCTGCTGGCCGCCATCGGCCCGACGGATTACGCCACCCAGTACGCGAAAAACGCCTTCGACAACCTGCTCAAATCGGTGGCGGCTTTCGCTGTCGCCCACGGCATCGCGGCCAAGGATGTGTTGATCAGCGGCCACAGCCTCGGCGGTCTCGGGGTCAACAGCGTGGCGGAGTTGAGCGCGAGCAACTGGGGCGGGTTCTTCAAGGACGCCAATTACATTTCGTTCGCCTCGCCGACCCAGAGCAGCACCGGCACCAACGTGCTGAACATCGGTTACGAGAACGACCCGGTGTTCCGCGTGCTCGACGGCACCACGTTCAGTACCGCGTCGATGGGCAAGCACGACAAGCCGCACGATTCGACCACCGACAACATCGTCAACTTCAACGACAACTACGCGTCCACCGCGCAGAACCTGGTGCCATTCAGCATCGCCAATCCGCTGAACTGGTCGGCCCACAGCTCGCTGGGGTATGCCGACGGCCTGAACCGGGTGATCGCGTCGAAGTTCTACGGCCTGACTCACAAGGACTCGACGATCATCGTCTCCAACCTTGAGGAAGCGTCGCGGGGCAAGACCTGGGTCGAGGATCTGGGCCGCAGCGGCGAGCCGCACACCGGCAGCACGGTCATCATCGGCACCGACAGCGGTGACTGGCTCAAGGGCGGGGCGGGCAACGACTTCCTCGAAGGGCTGGGCGGCGATGACCGTTTCCGTGACGACGGCGGCTTCAACATCCTGCTCGGTGGCCAGGGCCACAATACCTTCGAGTTGCAAAAGCCGTTGCAGAACTTCAGCTTCGCCAACGACGGCGACGGCACGCTGTACGTGCGTGACGCCTACGGCGGCATCAGCATGACCCGTGACATCGGCGCGCTGGTGAGTAAGGAGTCGGGGTCGTGGTGGGGCAGCAAGGAAATCACCTGGACCGTCACCGCCAAAGGCCTGGCCAACGGTGCCGAACTGACCCAGTACAACCATTCGCTCAGCGGCGGCGCCATGGGCGACACCCTCAAAGCCACCGCCGACGGCGACTGGCTGTTCGGCCTGGGCGGCAACGATCACCTGCAAAGCGACAAGGCCCACGTGACCTTCGTCGGCGGCGCCGGCAACGACGTGATGAGCGCGGTGGGTGGCAACAACACCTTCCTGTTCAGCGGCGCCTTCGGCTTCGACGCGATCAATGGCTACCAGGGCAGCGACAAACTGGTGTTCATGGGCGTCGAGGGCGCGGGGCAGGGCTACGACTACAAGCAACACGCGTCGCAGTCCGGAAGCGATACCGTGCTGAAGATTGGCGACTTTGCCGTGACGCTGATCGGGGTGGGTGTGGCTAACCTGTCGGATTCGAGTTTCGTCTTCGCCTGACAAACGAAAGTTGTACTGAAATGCTCCGGGGCGCCTCGGAAGGGGCGTTCTGGTTGTGAGCTATCTCTGAACAATTCCAACAAAGAGAGAGGCAACAGCAATGGGTGTGTATGACTACAAGAACTTCGGTACGGCGGAATCCAAGGCGCTATTCAGCGACGCCATGGCCATTACGCTGTATTCCTACCACAACCTCGATAACGGCTTTGCCGTCGGTTATCAGCACAACGGCTTCGGCCTCGGTTTGCCGGCCACGCTGGTGACCGCGCTGATCGGCGGCACGGATTCCCAAGGGGTGATTCCCGGCATTCCGTGGAACCCCGATTCGGAAAAAGCCGCACTCGACGCGGTGAAAAAAGCCGGCTGGACCCCGATCACCGCCTCGCAACTGGGCTACGAAGGCAAGACCGATGCCCGTGGCACCTTTTTCGGCGAAAAAGCCGGTTACACCAGCGCCCAAGTGGAAATCCTCGGCAAATACGACGCTCAGGGCCATCTGACGGAAATCGGCATCGCCTTTCGCGGTACCAGCGGCCCGCGGGAAATCCTGATTGGCGATTCCATCGGTGACGTGATCAACGACTTGCTCGCCGCGTTCGGGCCCAAGGATTACGCCAAGAACTATGTCGGCGAAGCCTTCGGCAACCTGATGAACGATGTGGTGGCGTTCGCCAAGGCCAACGGCCTGACCGGCAAGGACGTGCTGGTCAGCGGTCATAGCCTCGGCGGGCTGGCGGTCAACAGCATGGCGGACTTGAGCACCAGCAAATGGGGCGGGTTCTTCCAGGACTCCAACTACATCGCCTACGCCTCGCCGACCCAGAGCAGCACCGACAAGGTGCTCAACGTCGGCTACGAAAACGATCCGGTGTTCCGCGCACTCGACGGCTCGACCTTCACCGGCGCCTCGCTCGGTGTGCACGACGCACCCAAGGAGTCGGCGACCGACAACATCGTCAGCTTCAACGACCACTACGCCTCGGCGGCGTGGAACGTGCTGCCGTTCTCGATCGTCAACATTCCGACCTGGATCTCGCACCTGCCGACCGCCTACGGCGACGGCATGAACCGGGTGATCGAGTCGAAGTTCTACGACCTGACCAGCAAGGACTCGACGATTATCGTCGCCAACCTGTCGGATCCGGCGCGGGCCAACACCTGGGTGCAGGACCTGAACCGCAACGCCGAAACCCACAAGGGCAGCACGTTCATCATCGGCAGCGACGGCAACGACCTGATCCAGGGCGGCAGCGGCAACGACTATCTGGAAGGCCGCGCCGGCAACGACACGTTCCGTGATGGCGGGGGTTACAACATCCTGCTCGGCGGCTCGGGCAACAACACCCTGGAGTTGCAGAAGTCGGTCAATAGCTTCGACTTCGCCAACGACGGCGCCGGCAACCTGTACATCCGCGATGCCAACGGCGGGATCAGCATCACCCGCGACATCGGCAGCATCGTCACCAAGGAGCCGGGCTTCCTCTGGGGCCTGTTCAAGGATGACGTGACCCACAGCGTCACGGCGACCGGTCTTAAGGTCGGCAACAACGTCACCCAGTACGAATCGAGCGTGAAGGGCACCGGCGGCGCCGACACCCTCAAGGCCAAGGCTGGCGGTGACTGGCTGTTCGGCCTGGACGGCAACGACCATTTGATCGGCGGAGCGGGCAACGACGTATTCGTCGGCGGCGCCGGTAATGATCTGATGGAATCGGGCGGCGGGGCGGATACCTTCCTGTTTAGCGGCGCGTTCGGTCAGGATCGCGTGGTGGGTTACACCGCCAACGACAAACTGGTGTTCCTCGGCGTGCAAGGGGTGTTGCCCAACGACGACTTCCGCGCCCATGCCACGGCGGTGGGGCAGGATACGGTGCTGAAATTTGGCGGCGATTCGGTAACGCTGGTCGGGGTTGCGTTGAACAGCCTCAGTGCCGACGGGATCGTGATCGCCTGACGGTAAGGGTGGGGAGGGGCGCGCTCCTCCCCATATCAAAAGTGACTCACCAGCCATTCCCTGACTCCAATCCCTGCACCAACAGGAAATGCGGCCTAAAGCCATGACGGCAACGTTCGTCATCTAAGGGTCGCCAACGAGTACAGGAGATTCACACGTGAAAGGTTTCAAGAGGTTTATCGGTATCGCGGGACTGGCGCTGCTGTCGGCCAATGCCTGGGCCGATCTGCCTCACAGCTCGATTCTGAGCCGCTATGGCGTCACCACCGACGAACTGCCAAAGCCGGCCGAGAGTGATGACGTCAAACCCGTCGAAGAAAAAAGCCGCTTTCATATCCAGCCCGAACAACCGTTCGTGACCGTTCGCATCGGCGAAGACAAAACGCCGGAGATGACCGGCAACCTGAGCATCGACCGCATGGCACAGCAAGAGCGTCAGCGTTGCCAGCGCTTGCAGGAAGAACTGGTTCGCCGGGGCGAGCGGCCCTTCAGTTGCGACGACTCCCTCCCGGGCATGGCATTACCCCGCTGATCAATGCAAAAAAGGCTGCGCTCCTACAGGAACGCAGCCTTTTTTGATGGGGTAACCGTCAGTCTTCCTTGCGCACCGTGGCCACTTCGTCGGCACGTACGCGGACTTTGGCGCCGGAAATATCCTTGAACTCGTAGAAGCCATCCTCGTTTTTGGTATCGGGCATGTCCTCGGTCAGGTACTGGGTGCCGTTCTGCAGGGTGACCACCGTCGGGGTCGAGCAACCGGCCAGGGTCAGCAGGGCCGCAACAGCCAACGGGATCCCGAGAGTCTTGATTTTCATAAGCAGCATTCCTGTTCATTTCGACCATTGTCGGCCTCTAACGCGGTTGGTGCCATTACGCCGGGAAAAGTTCGATGGCCACCTGAAAAAATCCGCAATGAAGGTGCCACTGATCTTTTTCCGTTTGCGCCCGCCGGGGCAGGCTGGTATCTGTACGCATAACCAGTACTCGCTTGCCATGGCCCCGAAATCACCGTGACTGCCAATCCCCTCGACGATCCGTTCTATTACCTCAACAACTTCCGCCAGGTGCTTGATTGGCTTGAGCTTCGTTACGCCGACGTCATGAACGAAGCGGAGCACGCCTTCATCCGCGACTTCAATACACTGCCGCGCGGATCACAGGGATTGCTGGTGCGGATGGTGATGCGCAAGGGCGTGCATTTTCGTGCCGGCAAGCTGAATTATCCGGAAATCGGCGACATCGCCGAGGCGGCGCATCCGCTGCTGGCGCATGGCTGGCTCGATGAACAGGCGCCGTTGTCGATGGCGGAACTGTTCGAGGTGCTGCTCAAGGCCGAGATCCTGCAAGCCTTCGGCCCGGCCATCGATCAGCCTAAAGGCAAGAAGGTCGACTGGTTGCCGCTGCTGCACGAACAATTCCCCGAGCCCCGCAGTTTCGTGCAATGGTGCCCAACGCTGGCGGATCGGCTGTTCAGCCTGACGCTGATGGACCTGTGCGACCGTTTTCGCCTGATGTTCTTCGGCAACCTCTATCAGGACTGGTCGGAATTCGTGCTCGCCGACCTCGGTATCTTCACTTATGAAAAAGTCGAATTCAGCGCCGATTCCCGGGGCTTGCGCAGCCGCGCGGACGTCGATGCCTGCCTGTTTCTGCACGACTGCCAGCTGTATTTTGAAGCCGGCGAGCCGCTGGAACCTATCGTCGAACAGGTCGCGGCGCTGCATTTCGACAACCCGTGGCTGCAACGCCGGCGCGGCAAGCTGTTGTTCCAGATCGGCCAATACTGCGAGCGCCTCGGCGAATTCGCTCTGGCCCTGAAGATCTATCGCGACTGCGCCTATCCCGGCGCACGATTGCGGATGATCCGTGTGCTGGAGCGCAGCGCCGAATACGCGCTGGCCCTAGAACTGGCGCTCATTGCCGAGCAGGCGCCGGAAACCGCCACCGAACAGCAGGGCCTGCAACGGGTGTTGCCGCGCCTGCGGCGCAAGCTCGGCGGGCCACCCATCAAGCGCACGGCACCCGGTCTGGTGGAGCGGCTGGACCTGCACCTGCCGCGTCTCGATCCGGCGTTGTCGGTGGAATATCACGTTCAGGCGCACCTGCACGAAGAAACAGGCCCGGTGCATTACGTGGAAAACAGCCTGATCAATTCACTGTTCGGCCTGCTGTGCTGGCCGGCGATCTTCGCGCCGTTGCCGGGCGCGTTCTTTCACCCGTTCCAGCGCGGGCCGGTGGATCTGCTCAACGAGGACTTCCAGCCCCGACGCGCCGAGCTGTTTCAGGCCTGTCTGGCCGAACTCGACGATGGTCGTTATGCCGACACCATTCGCGCGCGGTTCGCCACCAAATGGGGCGTGCAGTCGCCGTTCGTGTTCTGGGGCGCGCTCAATGAGGATTTGTTGGAACAGGCGCTGGCCTGTCTGCCGGCCGAACACCTCAAGCACTGGTTCAGCCGTCTGCTGGTGGACATCAAGGCCAATCGTGCCGGCATGCCCGACCTGATCCAGTTCTGGCCGCAGCACAAGACCTACCGGATGATCGAAGTCAAAGGCCCGGGCGATCGCTTGCAGGACAACCAACTGCGCTGGCTGGAGTTCTGCAACACGCACCGGATGCCGGTCGCCGTGTGTTACGTGCAATGGGCGGAGCAGGGCGCTTGAGCTACAGCATCGCGGTGCGGGCGTTGTGCGAATTCACCGCGAAAACCGGTGACCTCGACCTTCGCTTCACCCCGTCACCGACCGCGCTGGAGGGGATTGCCGGGCATCGCACCGTGGCGTCCCGGCGCAACGACGCCTACCAGAGCGAAGTGGCACTGGACGGCGCATTCGGGCCATTGAAGGTCAAGGGCAGGGCGGACGGCTATGACGCGACGCAGAACTGCCTGGAAGAAGTCAAAACCTACCGCGGCGATTTGAGCAAGCAGCCGGCCAATCACCGTACGCTGCATTGGGCCCAGGCGAAAATCTACGGCTGGCTGATGTGCTGTCGATTGCAGCTTGAGCAGATCAATCTGGCGCTGGTGTATTTCGACATCGTCACGGAAAAGGAAACCTGTCTGGTCGAGGCTTTCAGCGCCGAAGCGCTGCGGCAGTTCTTCGAACAACAGTGCGGTTTGTTCCTGGCGTGGGCCGAACAGGAAATGGCCCACCGCGACGCGCGCAACCGGGCGGCGCAGCAACTGGGCTTTCCCCATGCCGCATTTCGCCCCGGCCAGCGTCACCTCGCCGAATCGGTGTTCAAGGCCGTCAGCACCGGCCGCTGCCTGATGGCCCAGGCCCCGACCGGGATCGGCAAGACCCTCGGCACCCTGTTTCCGATGCTCAAGGCATTGGCGCCGCAGCAACTGGACAAGGTCTACTTCCTCACCGCCAAGACACCCGGACGCAAACTGGCGCTGGATGCGGCGCAAGTGCTGTTCGATCACAGCGAAACCTTGCCCCTGCGGGTGCTGGAAATGGTCGCCCGGGACAAGGCCTGCGAACATCCGGACAAGGCCTGTCACGGCGAGTCCTGCCTGTTGGCCCAGGGCTTTTACGACCGCTTGCCCGCTGCCCGCGAAGCCGCCAGCCAATTGCGTCTGCTGGATCAGGCCGCGCTGCGAGACGTCGCGACGCAGCACGGTGTATGTCCGTACTACCTGAGCCAGGAAATGGCCCGTTGGGCCGACGTAGTGGTGGCGGACTACAACTATTACTTCGATTTCAGCGCGCTGCTGTTCGGTCTGGCCCAGTTCAATCAATGGAACGTTGCGGTGCTGGTGGACGAGTCGCATAACCTGGTCGAGCGCGGGCGGCAGATGTACAGCGCCACCCTCGATCAGGCGACACTGGGCAGCGTGCGCAAAACCGCCCCCGAGGCGTTGAAGAAGTCGTTGCAACGGGTCAACCGCGAATGGAACGCCCTGCACAATGACCAGTTGGCGCCGTATCAGGCCTACGACAAGGCGCCGGAAAAACTGTTGCAGGCGCTTTCATCCTGCACGGCGAGCATTGGCGACTACCTCAACGATCACCCGCAAGGGCTCGACAGCGCCTTGCAGAACTTCTACTTCGAGATGCTGCAGTTCGGCCGGGTGGCGGAACTGTTCGACGCGCATTACCTGTTCGACATCAGCAAACGCGACCTTGAGCGCAAACTCCCGTTATCGCAACTGTGCCTGCGCAACGTGGTGCCGGCGGCGTTCATCGGCCCGCGCCTGACGGCGGCGCGCAGCAGCGTGCTGTTTTCCGCAACCCTCAGCCCGCGCCACTATTACGCGGATTTGCTTGGCACGCCGGCCGACACGGTCTGGATCGATGTCGAGTCGCCATTTAGCGCCGAACAATTGCAGGTGCAGATCGTCAGCCGGATTTCCACTCGCTTCACGCACCGTCAGGCATCGCTGGAGCCGATTGTCGAGCTGATCGCCCGCCAGTTCAGCGAACGTCCGGGCAACTACCTGGCGTTCTTCAGCAGTTTCGATTACCTGCAACAGGTCGCGCAGTTGCTGGCCGAGCGGCACCCGCACATCACCCGCTGGCAGCAATCCCGAGGCATGACCGAAGGGGCGCGGCAGGATTTCCTCGATCAATTCACCGCCGACAGCCAGGGCGTCGGCTTCGCCGTGCTCGGCGGCGCGTTCGGTGAAGGCATCGATCTGCCCGGCGCACGGCTGATCGGCGCGTTCATCGCCACCCTCGGGCTGGCCCAGCTCAACCCGGTCAATGAACAGATGAAGCGGCGCATGGCCGCGATCTTCGGTGCCGGTTACGACTACACCTACCTGTTCCCCGGCGTGCAGAAAGTGGTGCAGGCCGCCGGACGGGTAATCCGCACCCAGCAGGATCGCGGCGTGGTGATGCTGATCGATGATCGCTTCGCCGAAAGTCGTATCCGGCAGTTGCTGCCGCGCTGGTGGCAAATCGATCAAACAGAAGCGGCTGTCCATTCCACCGGTTTGACGCATACTCCTGTCATTGAGAATTTGCTTTGAGCCAAGCCTGATGAGCGAGAACAAGAAGTCCGCTGCGATCGAAGAGATGCGCTTTCGTTTGCTGATCGATGCGGTGGTCGATTATGCGATCTACATGATCGACCCCGACGGGATCATTACCAGCTGGAACTCCGGCGCCAAGCGCTTCAAGGGTTACGAAGAAGCGGAGATCCTCGGCGAACACTTTTCCCGGTTCTACACCGATGAAGACCGTGCCAACGGTTTGCCGCAGCGAGCACTCGACACGGCGATCCGCGAAGGCCGGTTCGAGGGTGAAGGCTGGCGGGTACGCAAGGACGGCACGCACTTCTGGTGCCACGTGGTGATCGATCCGATTTTCAGCCCGAGCGGGCAACTGCTCGGGTTTGCCAAGATCACCCGCGACCTGACCGACCGCAAGATGGCCGAAGAAACCCTCAAGCAGAGCGAACAGCAGTTTCGCCTGCTGGTGCAGGGCGTCACCGACTATGCGATCTACATGCTCAGCCCCGAAGGCCGGGTGACCAACTGGAACCCCGGCGCGCAGCGGATCAAGGGTTACAAGCCGGATGAAGTCATCGGCAAGCATTTCTCGATGTTCTACACCCCGGAAGACCGTGAGGCCGGTGAACCCCAGCGTGCCCTGGAAACAGCGGTGCGCGAGGGCCGTTTCGAGAACAAGAGCTGGCGCCTGCGCAAGGACGGCACGCGGTTTCTGGCGCATGTGGTGGTCGATGCGATTCGCGGCGACACCGGCACCTTGCTCGGTTTTGCCAAGATCACCCGCGACGTGACCGAGGCTACCCAGGCGCAACAGGCCCTGGAGAAAACCCGTGAAGCGCTGTTCCAGGCGCAGAAAATGCAGGCTATCGGCCAACTCAGCGGCGGTATCGCGCACGACTTCAACAATCTGCTGACGGTGATCCTCGGCAACCTGGAAATTGTGCGCAAACGCGTAGGCGACGACCCGAAAGTCAGCCGTCTGCTGGAGAACGCCACGCAGGGCGCGTTGCGCGGTGTGTCGCTCACCCAACGCATGCTGGCCTTTGCCCGACGTCAGGAACTCAAGACCGAACCGATCGAAATCCCGAAACTGGTGCAGGGCATCACCGGGCTGTTGCGCAGCTCACTGGGGCCGGGGATCCGCATCGAAACGCAGTTTCCCGAAGACCTGCAAGCGGTGCTGGCCGACAGCAACCAGTTGGAGCTTGCGGTGCTCAACCTGGCGACCAATGCCCGCGACGCCATGCCCGAGGGCGGTAGCGTCACCATCAGTGCCGAACCCGAAGTGGTGCTTGAACAGCACGATTCGACGATGGCGGCCGGGCGCTATGTCTGCCTGAGGGTGACCGATACCGGTGAGGGCATGGACGCTGAAACGCTGGCGTCGGCGACCGATCCGTTTTTCACCACCAAAGGCTTGGGCAAGGGCACCGGGCTGGGGTTGTCGATGGTCCATGGCTTCATCGAACAACTGGGCGGCCGCTTCATTCTGAAAAGCACCCAGGGGCAGGGCACCACCGCTGAACTGTGGTTGCCGGTGGCCGTCGACGGTGTTGTCGCCAAACCGCTTGGCCCGATGGTGTCCACCGATACAGTGCCGCGCCTCAGCGTACTGGTGGTGGACGACGACAGTCTGGTGCGCACCAGCACGGTCCTGCTGCTGGAAGACCTCGGCCATCGGGTGATCAGCGCCACCTCCGGTGCACAGGCGCTGGAGCTGTTCGATCAGGGCGAGGTCATCGATTTGATGATCACCGACATGGCCATGCCGCAGATGAGCGGCGCGCAACTGGCTCATGCCGTGCGCCTGCTCAAGCCGGATCTGCCGATCATCCTCGCCACCGGTTATGCCGAGCGCCTCGAAGGTTTTGCAGCGGGCTTGCCGCGACTGTCGAAACCGTTCAATCAGCTGAATCTTGTAGAGATCATTGCCCAGTCGATGAAGTGAACCGGGGGCACAATCGGGCTGAACTTGTCCGAGACGTGGCGCCTCCAAACGCTTTGTTTCGGAGCGTTCCATCGTGCCACGCATATTGACCCAACCGACCGCCGAAGAGACCCTGAACGAACATAACGCCAAAATGTTCGGTTCACCCAAGGAGCGGCTGGATTTCTACCGACGGGAAATCCAGTACGAAACCAGCATCCTGGCCAACCGCACCGACGCCTACCTGGCGGCGCAATCGTTTCTGGTGATTGCCTTCGCGTCCTGCATGGCCAACCTCAACCCCGAGTGGGGCAAGTTGTTCACCCTGGTGGTGCCACCGTTTCTGGCCTTGCTCGGCCTGCTCAGTTCGCTCAATGCCTGGCCGGGAATTCGTGCCGCCTACGACATCATCGATCATTGGCATTTCAAGCAGAGTGAATTGCTGCGCAGCGAACCCCTGATGGGCCTGGCGTATGACGAATCGCCGCTGTTCAGCGAAATGGAGTCGAGCCACAAGGGGTATCGCAAGTCACTGCTGTTTTCCATTCGTACGCCGTGGATCTTTGCCACGTTCTGGATGTTGCTCGGCAGCTATGCCTTCTACATTCAGGTGACCAACCCGGGCAGTTGAAGCACCACCGTGCTCTTCGGGTTTGCCCGGTTTTTGACGCCGCTCGTAGCGGGCGAGAATCGGCTGGGTGCTGACGCCGTGCAGCAGAATGCTCAGCGCCACCACCGACAGGGTCAGGTCGGTACACAGCGTGGCCACGCTGTCGCCCAGCCCATGGTTCAGCGCATAGAAGAGGTAGAACAGACTGCCGATGCCACGAATGCCGAACCAGCCGATCAGCAATCTTTGGCGTCCCGCCAATAGCGACCCCCACGGCATCAACGCCACGCACACGGGACGAATGACACAGAACAGCACGCCGCCGACCAACAGCGCCCGCCAGTCCCAGTGACTGACCAGCACCACGCCGAGCAGGGTGACCAGAAACACCTCCATCGCCCGCTCGACCAGACTGCCGAAGGCGAGCATGTCGCCCATCATGATGCCGGCGGCCACCTGACTGTCTTCCAGTCGTTCGGTATCGCCGTGCACCGCGTGCTGCGGCTCGACGTTCTGATGGCCGACCACCGGTTGCACCAGATGCTCGGCGGGCGGTTGGTGGGCGCCGGTGGATTTGACTTCCTCCTGCCGCAACCCCAGGCCGGCGGCGAACACCGACAGAAACCCGTAGCCACCGATGGATTCGGCCACCACATAGGCCAGCGCGATCAACGCCAGCGCCAGATAGTCGTTGGGGCTGAGGGTGCTGTCATCGTTGCGGATGCGCAGTGACAAGGTCAGGCGGCCGATGCCGCGGCCCATCCAGTAACCGCAGAGCAATCCGGCGGGCACGGCCCAGAGCAGGCTGCGCAGCACCCAGTCGGGCCATTCGGCGGCAAAACCTTCACCGTTCAGCAGTAACAGGCCGAGGATCACGAAGGGAAAGGCTATCCCGTCATTGAGCCCGGCCTCGCCGGACAGGCCGAAGCGCACGCTGTCGACGTCCCGCGCATCGTTGACCTGTACCAGCGCCGCGAGCACCGGGTCGGTCGGGGCGAGGATCGAACCGATCAGTAACGAAGGCCCCCACGGCATGTGCAGGCCGAAGTGCAACAGCAGGCACACGCCAATGATGGTCAGCACCATCACCGGCCCCGCCAGGCCGAATGCGATCCGCCAGCGCTTGTCGCGCAACGGCAAACGCAGTTTCAAACCGCAGACGAACAGGGAAAACAGCACCGCGACTTCGGTCAGGTGCTCCATCCACTTAGAGGCTTTATCCAGCGGCAACTCCAGCAGATCGAGTCCGACTGGGCCGATGCCGATACCCAGCAACAGACACACCGCTGACGTCGTCACCGGCATCCAGCGCAGGTAGGACGACGTCAGTGCGAGGGTCAGCAGCACGGCGCCGAGCACGGCGACCCAAATGATGAAGGTCACGACGGGCGGCCCGCCGCGCCGGTTGGATGGCGCCGCGACATGACCGGCCTAGCTCACAGGTGTGCGCAGGTATTCCGGCGTCAGCACGTTGAACCACAGCAGAATCATCGACACCAACAACGTCACCAGCACCAGCAGCGCGACACCCCAGACGCTGGCCGAATACAGCAAACCCTGTTCCTTGCGCTCGTGCATGAAAGTCGGCAGGCCGACGAACAGCAGAAACGTCGAATAGATCGAGGCCGCGCCAAGCACCAGCACCGCCAGCCAGCGGCTCGGGTACAGGCCGGCGAGACCGGCAAGGAAAAACGGGGTGACGGTGTACGCCGCGAAACCGATGCACTGGTTGAGCGTCGGCCGGGCATCGAAGGTCCGTGACATCCAGCGGATGAATCCGCCGATAATCGCCACGCCGACCACGATGGTGATGTAGAGCAGGACACTCAGCTGCAAAGCGCTGGCACTGCTGAGCCTGACGGTTTCACCCACTGCCAGGCTCCAGCCGACATAGGTGGTGCCAATGAACAGGCACACCGCCGGGACGAGGGCCAGCAACAACAGGTGAGCAAGGTAATGACGCGGATGCGCCTCTTCTTCGCGGCGGATGTCGGTCCAGGCGAAGTTCGGCTGGGTGAAGAGCTTGACGATAGGTGCGGACATGACGACCTCCTGATCTCTCGCAACCCGAACGGGCCATGAAGGTATGGAGAGGCCGTCTTGCCCAGCGGTTCACTTTTTTCGGCGGACGGTTCAGAGCATCGGTTTGCCGCCGGTCACGCCATAGCGCTGACCGGTGATGTAGCTGGCTTCGTCCGACGCCAGCAGCACGTAGATCGGCGCGACTTCCACCGGTTGGCCGGGCCGCCCGAGTGGCGTTTGCTCGCCGAAGTTCTGCACTTCCTCATCCGGCATGGTCGAGACGATCAGGGGCGTCCAGATCGGCCCCGGTGCCACGCAATTCACGCGGATTTCCCTCGGGCCGAGCATCTGCGCCAGACCGCCGGTGAAATTGGCGATGGCGCCTTTAGTAGTGGCGTAGGCGAGCAGGGTGGGTTTGGGCATGTCCGAGTTGACCGAACTGGTGTTGATGATCGAAGCGCCGGGGCCCATGTGTTTGATGGCGGCCTGACACAGGCGGAAGATCGCGGTGATGTTGACGTCGAAGGTCATCACCCATTCGTCGTCGGGAATCTCCTCGAAAGTTTCGTGGGTCATCTGGAAGGCCGCGTTGTTGACCAGCACGTCGATACGGCCGAAACGCTCGACAGTTTGATCCACCAGCGCCTGGCACTGGGCTTTCTGGGCAATATCACCGGGCAGCAACAGACACTGGCGACCGGCCTGTTCGACCCAGCGCGCAGTTTCCTTGGCATCTTCATGTTCATTCAGATAGGCGACCGCTACGTCAGCACCTTCGCGGGCGAAGGCAATGGCCACCGCACGGCCGATGCCGCTGTCGGCGCCGGTGATCAGGGCGATCTTGCCGGCCAGCCGACCGGAGCCGGTGTAGCTTTGCTCGCCGCAATCGGGGTAGGGCTCCATCTTGCGCTGGGAGCCAGGAACCGGTTGCGCCTGTTTAGGGAACGGGGGTTTTGGATAGTCAGTCATCGTCAATCTCCGGGTCTCAGGGCAGGTAGGCCGGTTGACCCGGCCCGTTTGCGGTGAGTTCGATCGGATTGACGCTTGGGTTTGCCCTGACTTGATTACCGGGACTTGAGGGCCCGTTCCATCCGTGCAATGCCTTCTTCCAGCATCGAACGCGGGCAACCGAAGTTCAGGCGCACGAATTGCTGGCTTTGATCGCCAAAATCCAGGCCTGGGCTGAGGCCGACGCGGGCGTGTTCCAGGAAGAATTTCTGCGGGTCGTCCAGATCCAGCGCCGAGCAGTCGAGCCAGGCCAGGTACGTGCCTTGCGGCACATTGATGGTCACGCCGGGCAAGCGGCTGCGCACGGCGTCCACCAGCCAGTCACGGTTGGCTTGCAGGTAATGTTTCAGCGCTTCAAGCCACGGGCCGGCCTCGCTGTAGGCCACGCGCGTGGCTTCCATGCCCAGCGGGTTGACACTGTCGACCATGCCGCAGCGGGCGTGGTTGACGCGTTCGCGCAGGGCGGCGTCCTGGATGATCATGAACGAGGTCTTGAGGCCGGCAATGTTGTAGGCCTTGCTCGCCGACATCAAGGTGATGGTGCGGCGGGCGATTTCCGGGCTCAGAGACGCGGTCGGAATGTGGACGCGGCCGTCGTAGCACAGTTCGGCGTGGATTTCGTCGGAGATGATCCAGGCGTCCTGCGCCACACAGATGTCCGCCACCGCTTGCAGTTCTTCACGGCCGAAGACCTTGCCGATCGGGTTGTGCGGGTTGCTCAGGAGCAGGGCGCCGCCACCGGTCAGGGATTCGCGCAGTGCGTCCAACGGGGTGGCGTAGGTGCCGTCGGCCTGGGCGTTGAATTCCAGTTCGACCTTGTTCAGGCCCCAATGGCCCGGCGCATGGCGCAGCGGCGGGTAGTTCGGGGTTTGCACCACGACGTTCTGCGGCGGTTGCACCAGCGCCTTGAGCGCCATGTTGAAACCCGATTCCACCCCCGGCAGGAAGATCAGCTCTTGCGGTTTGACCCGCCAGGCGAACTTGTTCCAGAGGTCGGCGACGATGGCCTCGCGCAGGTTGTCCTGGGCCACGCTGTAGCCAACCAATGGGTGCAGCAGGCGTTGTTGCAGCGCCTCGATGACCACCGGCGGCGCGGCGAAATCCATGTCAGCGACCCACATCGGCAACACGTCGGCCGGATAACGGCTCCACTTGGTGCTGCCGGTGTCGTGGCGGTCGAATACCTGATCAAAATCGAAAGTCATGCGCGGTCTCTGAAGGCGGAGATGGGTCGTGCCGGCGATGATAAACCCCCATCCCCTGCGGGCGCGAACTTGTGACCCGAGGGTGGCCGACGGTCGGTTTTCACACAGGCGGCGGGGGCGTTGTCTACAGTGAAAAGGTCGGCACTCGTGTGCCGCAACCGTGATTGTCCAGAACAAACCCGGCACAAGTACCGGGTTCCACCTGATCAGGAGTGCACGATGGATCTCAGCCGTCGTCAGTTCTTCAAGGTCGCCGGTATCGGCCTTGCAGGCTCTAGCCTGGGCGCGTTGGGCATGGCCCCGACGCAGGCCTTCGCCGAGCAGGTGCGCCACTTCAAGCTTGCCCACACCCATGAAACCCGCAACACCTGCCCGTATTGCTCGGTCGGTTGCGGCTTGATCATGTACAGCCAGGGCGATGCCGCGAAGAACGTTGCGCAAAACATCATCCATATCGAGGGCGACGCCGACCACCCGGTCAACCGCGGCACCCTCTGCCCGAAAGGCGCCGGCCTGCTGGACTTCATTCACAGCCCCGGCCGCTTGCAGTACCCGCAGGTGCGCAAGCCCGGCAGCAGCGAATGGACCCGGATCACCTGGGACGAAGCCCTCGACCGCGTCGCCGACCTGATGAAGGCCGACCGCGATGCCAATTTCGTCGAGCAGAACGCGCAAGGGCAGACAGTGAATCGCTGGCTGACCACCGGATTCCTCGCGGCGTCGGCGGCGTCCAACGAAGCGGGTTACATCACCCACAAGGTGGTGCGAAGTCTCGGCATGCTGGGGTTCGATAACCAGGCGCGTGTCTGACACGGTCCGACGGTGGCAAGTCTTGCCCCGACGTACGGCCGTGGAGCCATGACCAACACCTGGACCGATATCGCCAACGCGAATCTGATCCTGGTGATGGGTGGCAACGCAGCAGAAGCCCATCCTTGCGGCTTCAAATGGGTGACCGAAGCCAAGGCGCACAACGCCGCGCGGCTGATTGTGGTCGATCCGAGGTTTACCCGGACCGCGTCCGTGGCCGATTACTACGCGCCGATCCGCACCGGCAGCGACATCGCGTTCATGGGCGGGCTGATCAATTACCTGCTGACCGAGGACAAGATCCAGCAAGAATACGTGCGCAACTACACCGACGTGTCGTTCATCGTCAGAGCCGGTTTCGGCTTCGAGGACGGGCTCTTCACCGGTTACGACGCGGCCAAACGCAGCTACACCGACAAATCCACCTGGGGTTACGAGTTGGGGGATGACGGCTTCGTCAGAGTCGATCCGACCCTGCAGGACCCGCGCTGCGTCTACCAATTGATGAAGCAGCATTACAGCCGCTACAACATCGACCTGGCGAGCCAGATCTGCGGGATGCCGGTCGATGCGATGCAGAAAATCTGGGAGGAAATCGCCACTTGCTCGATCCCGGGCAAGACCATGACCATTCTCTACGCGCTGGGCTGGACCCAGCACTCGATCGGCTCGCAGATCATCCGCAGCGCGGCGATGGTGCAACTGTTGCTGGGCAACGTCGGCATGCCCGGCGGCGGCGTCAACGCCTTGCGCGGACACTCGAATATTCAGGGCCTGACCGACCTCGGCCTGCTGTCCAACGCGCTGCCGGGTTACCTGACCTTGCCGACCGACGCCGAGCAGGATTACGCGGCCTACATCCATAAACGCACCCAGGTTCCATTGCGGCCGGGGCAATTGTCCTACTGGCAGAACTACAGCAAGTTCCACGTCAGCCTGATGAAAGCCTGGTACGGCGCCAATGCCACCGCCGAGAACCAGTGGGCCTACAACTATCTGCCGAAACTCGACATTCCCAACTACGACATCCTCAAGGTGTTCGACCTGATGGGGCAGGGCAAGGTCAACGGCTATATGTGCCAGGGCTTCAACCCGATCGCCGCGTTGCCGGACAAGAACCGGGTGATGGCGGCACTGGCCAAGCTCAAATGGCTGGTGGTGATGGACCCGCTGGCCACCGAAACCTCGCAGTTCTGGGAACACGTCGGGCCATTCAACGATGTGAAGAGCGCCGACATCCAGACCGAAGTCATACGCCTGCCAACGACGTGCTTTGCCGAAGAGGACGGCTCGCTGGTCAACAGCAGCCGCTGGCTGCAATGGCACTGGAAAGGTGCCGACGGCCCCGGCGAGGCGCGCACTGACGTGCAGATCATGAGTGCGCTGTTCCTGCGCCTGCGTGAGCGCTATCAGGCCGAGGGCGGCAAGTTCGCCGATCCGCTGTTGAAACTGTCGTGGCCGTACAAGATCGCCGAAGAACCCTCGCCGGAAGAGATCGCCAAAGAGGTCAACGGCTACGCCACCACTGACTTCACCGACGCCACAGGTGCGGCGATCAAGGGCAATTCGCAACTGGCCGGGTTCGCCCAGCTCAAGGATGACGGCAGCACCGCGTCCGGCTGCTGGATCTTCTGCGGCAGCTGGACCGAAGCCGGCAACCAGATGGCCCGCCGCGACAACAACGACCCGTACGGCATGCACCAGCATCAGGGCTGGGCGTGGGCCTGGCCGGCCAACCGGCGGATTCTCTATAACCGCGCTTCGGCGGACGTCGCCGGCAAGCCGTGGGATCCGAAAAAACGCCTGGTCTGGTGGAACGGCAAGACGTGGGGCGGCACCGACGTGCCGGACTACAAGGCCGACGTACCGCCGGATGCCGGGATGAACCCGTTCATCATGAACCCCGAAGGCGTGGCGCGGTTCTTCGCCGTCGACAAGATGAACGAAGGGCCATTCCCCGAGCATTACGAGCCGTTCGAAACGCCGATCGGCATCAACCCGCTGCATCCGGAAAACAAGAAAGCCACCAGCAACCCGGCGGCGCGGATCTTCGATTCGGTGTGGGACAGCCTCGGCGTGGCCAAGGATTACCCGTATGCAGCGACCAGCTACCGGCTGACCGAGCATTTCCACTTCTGGAGCAAGCACTGCAAGTTGAACGCGATTGCCCAACCCGAGCAGTTCGTGGAAATAGGCGAAGTGCTGGCCAAGGAGAAGGGCATCGCTGCCGGCGACAGGGTGCGGGTCAGCTGCAAGCGCGGGTTCATTGAGGCGGTGGCGGTGGTGACCAAAAGGATCCGGCCGTTGCAGGTCAACAATCAGGTGGTGCACCAGATCGGCATTCCGCTGCACTGGGGTTTCACCGGCCTGACGCGCCACGGTTACCTGACCAACACCCTGGTGCCGTTCCTCGGCGATGGCAATACACAGACCCCGGAATCCAAGTCATTCCTGGTCAACGTGGAGAAGCTCTGATGGAGAATCTTTAGATGGCCAGCCAAGACATCATTGCCCGCTCGGCCACCACGACCCCGGCGCCTTCGATACGCGGCCAGGAACAGGTGGCCAAGCTGATCGACACCACCAAATGCATCGGCTGCAAGGCCTGTCAGGTCGCGTGCTCGGAATGGAACGAGCTGCGCGACGAGGTCGGCCACAACCACGGCACCTACGACAATCCGCAGGATCTGAGCGCCGATTCATGGACGCTGATGCGCTTCACCGAGCACGAAACCGACGCCGGCAACCTCGAATGGCTGATCCGCAAGGACGGCTGCATGCACTGCGCCGAACCCGGTTGCCTGGCGGCGTGCCCCAGCACCGGCGCGATCATCAAGCACGCCAACGGCATCGTCGATTTCGATCAGGATCATTGCATCGGCTGCGGTTATTGCATCACCGGCTGCCCGTTCAACATCCCGCGCATTTCGCAAAAAGATCACAAGGCCTACAAATGCACGCTCTGTTCGGACCGGGTGGCGGTGGGGCTGGAACCGGCCTGCGTGAAAACCTGCCCGACCGGGGCCATCGTATTCGGCACCAAGGACGACATGAAGACCCACGCTGCCGAACGCATCATCGACCTGAAAAGCCGTGGCTTCGACAATGCCGGCCTGTATGACCCGGCAGGCGTCGGCGGCACCCACGTCATGTACGTGCTGCACCATGCGGACACCCCGAAAATCTACGCCGGTCTGCCGGACAATCCCGAGATCAGCCCGCTGGTGGGTCTGTGGAAAGGCATCAGCAAACCGCTGGCGTTGCTGGCCATGGGCGCGGCGGTGCTGGCCGGGTTCTTCCATTACGTGCGGATCGGCCCGAACCGGGTCGAGGAAGATGAACATCCCGAACCGCCCGACACCTCGGTACACGTCGTCGATCCGGCGGTGCACACCTTCGACCCACGCGGGGAGGGCCGGCCATGAGCAACAAGACGATCCTGCGCTACACCGCCAACCAGCGCACCAATCACTGGCTGGTGGCGATTCTGTTCTTCATGGCCGGGCTGTCGGGGCTGGCGCTGTTTCATCCGTCGATGTTCTGGCTGACTAACCTGTTCGGTGGCGGGCCGTGGACGCGGATCCTGCACCCGTTCATGGGCGTGCTGATGTTCGTGTTCTTCCTTGGCCTGGTGTTTCGTTTCTGGCGCTCGAACTTTTTCATCGACAACGACTGGAAATGGCTGCGACGCATCGACCGGGTGCTGGTCAACGACGAGGAAACCGTGCCGGCGGTGGGCAAGTACAACGCCGGGCAAAAGCTGCTGTTCTGGACTTTACTGCTGTGCATGCTCGGATTGCTGTTCACGGGACTGGTGATCTGGCGCGCGTATTTCAGTCATTACTTCGGCATCACCACGATCCGCTGGGCGATGTTGCTGCACGCTCTGGCGGGGTTTGTGCTGATCCTGAGCATCATCGTTCACATCTATGCCGGAATCTGGATCAAGGGCTCGGTGGACGCGATGATGCACGGCTGGGTCAGCCGCGCCTGGGCCAGGAAACACCATGCACTCTGGTATCGCGAGGTGGAAAGCCAAGATCCGCCAGAGCGACCGGTCACAAAAAAGGGCTGACAGTTGCCAACGATCCTTGAACCCGGAGAAATCGAAGCGGCGGCCAGTTCACCGCCGTTTCTGCACCTGCCGCCGCACAACCTGTTCATGCTGCGGGCCCAGCGTCTGGAACGCTTGGCCGAAGAGCATCCGCTGGCCGATTACCTGCGCTTGATCGCCGGTTTGTGCCATGTCCAGCAGCAGATCCTCGATGATCCGCCCTCGACCGCGCCGCTTGATGAACAGCGGCTGGAAGTCTGTCGGCAACACGGCATGCCACCGTTCGCCGCCGACACTTTGATTCGCGAGGACACCTGGCAGCTGTATCTCGAAGCCTTGCTCCAGCGCTATGTCGCCCCCGAGCAACCGGCAGTGGTCGAAGCCGTGACCACGCTGCGCATCGCCAGCCCCGGTCAGCTACGGGCGTGGGCCGTGGCGCTGGTGAGCGGCCAGTATTCGCTGGTGCCGGCGGCGCTGGTGCCGTTTCTCGGGGCGGCGCTGCAAGCGGCGTGGAGTCACTGGCTGCTCAGCGCAGCGAATCTGCAACTGACGCCCGGCGACAGCCTCAGCCAGTGCCCGGCCTGTGGTTCGCCGGCCATGGCCGGGGTGATCCGCCATCGCGGCAAGCACAACGGCCTGCGTTATCTGGTGTGTTCGCTGTGCGCGTGCGAATGGCACGTGGTGCGGGTCAAGTGCGTGTATTGCGAGCAGAGCAAAGGGCTTGAATACCTGAGCCTCGAGGATGACCGCCACGCCGCCAATCAGGCGCCGCTGCGCGCCGAAGTCTGCCCGGGCTGCAACAGCTATCTGAAGTTGCTGTATCTGGAAAACGAAGGGGAGGGCGAGGCGCTGTCGGCGGATCTGGGCAGTCTGTTGCTCGACATGCGCCTGGCTCAGGACGGTTATCAGCGTCTGGCGCCAAATCTGTTGCTGGCGCCCGGCGACGAATAGGCCCTTAGCGATGGGGCAGTTCAACCCGTGCGCGTAATCCACCACTGCGGCGATTGCGCAAACTCAGTTCGCCACCCTGTTCACGAATGATCCCCCGTGCCGCCGAAAGACCCAGCCCGACACCGCCGGTGTCACGGTTGCGCGAGGTCTCGAGACGGAAGAACGGATCGAACACCCGCTCCAGCGCGTCCTCGGCAATCCCCGGTCCCTCATCAATGACCTCGATGCGGATCGACGTGTCATCGCTGCTCAGCACCACGCTCGGGCGCTGACCGTATTTCACGGCGTTATCCAGCAGATTGACGATGACCCGCTTGATGCCCAGTGGCCGGCCGTCGTACACCACATGCGCCGGGCCGGTGAAGTCGATGTCGAGGTGCTGATCGCGGTAGTCATCGACGATGGTTTGCAGCAACTCCGACAGATCGAACGCCGTGGATTGCTCCAGGTGGGTGTCTTCACGAAAAAACGCCAGGGCGGCGTTGATCATCGATTGCATTTCCTCGATGTCGCGGATCAGTTTGCCCTGATGGTCGAGGTCTTCCATGAATTCGCTGCGCAGACGCATCCGGGTCAGCGGGGCGCGCAAGTCGTGGGAGATGGCGGCGAGCATGTGGGTGCGTTCGCCAATGAAATGCTGGATCTGCGCCTGCATCGTGTTGAAGGCGACGATGGCCTGACGGATTTCGTGCGGGCCTTCGAGATGGATCGGCGGCGCTTTCAGGTCCCCACCAAAACGCCGCGCCGCATGGGCAAAGCGCTGTAACGGCTGGGCCAGTTGACGTGTGGCGAGCCAGGCGACCAGCAGCGTGGCGACTAGCCCCAAGGCAACGATCACGGCAATCCGCACGTTCAGGCTCAAGCCCCAACTGCGCTCCGGCGGTGTGAACGACAGCCAGCTGTCATCCGCCAACCGCACCAGTGCCATGTAATGCGCGCGAGGGCTGCCGGCGGGCCAGTCGTCGGGGTTGAACACGTCGATCTGTCGGTCATCGCCGAGCAACTGCCGCAGCGCCGGCACTTTTCCGGCTTCGACCTGTTCGCCTTCCCCCGGCAGACCGAAGTCGACCCGACGGGGTTTCCACACCACTTCAAGCATCGGGCTGCTGGCGGCACTGGCCAGTTGTGGGCGCAAAATTGCCGGCGCGGCCTCGATCACTCGCGTAGTGGCGGCGATCTGTTCCAGCAGCCCGGTGCGCTCGATCGGCGGTCGGGCCCAGATGCCGGCGACCTGAACGAACAGCGCATTGAGCAGCAGCGAAGCGAGCATGGCCGCGACGATCGTCAGGGCAATCCGCCGACTGAGGGTGTCGCGTCGCAGCATCCGGCCGATCATGAGCGGCTGACCTTGGCGGTGAACATGTAACCGCCGTTGCGCACGGTGCGGATCAGGTCCGGGCGTTTGCTGTCCGGTTCGATCTTGCGGCGCAGCCGACTGATCTGCACATCGATGCTGCGGTCATAGGCGTCGTGGCCCTGGCCGTGGGTCAGGTCGATCAATTGTTCGCGGGTCAGGATGCGTTGCGGATGTTCGAGCAACACCAGCAGCAGGTCGAATTCGCCGGCGGACATCGGAATCATCACGCCTTCGGGCGAGCGCAGTTCACGGCAGGTGATGTCCAGATGCCAACCGGCGAAGGCCATGACTGGTCGTGAAGGCTCGCCAATCGACGGGGTGTTGTCACCGACCCGACGTTGCAGGGCGCGCACCCGGGCCAGCAGTTCCTGTGGGGCGAAGGGTTTGGTCAGGTAGTCGTCGGCCCCAAGCTCCAGGCCGACAATCCTGTCGCTCAGCTCGGCCATGGCCGTGAGCATGATGATCGGGATGCCCATCTGCGCCCGGACTTTCTGGCACAGGCTGAGGCCACCCTCGCCGGGCAGCATCAGGTCGAGGATGATCGTGTCCGGCCGTGCCTGCGCAATAGCCGCCCACATGGCCTCGCCATGGGCGGCGACATCGACCTGATAGCCGTGCTGAACGAAGAACTTCTTCAGCAAGGACAGAATTTCCCCGTCGTCATCGACGATCAGCAATCTGCTCACGTTTGCGCAATCCATGAACCCAAAAGAAGCGCATCTAAAACCATTTCGATGCGCCGGTCATATATTTCAATCCTGCAACATTCCTTCAGCGCGGACATCAGCCGGACATCGTCGGGCAAACATCCGCAGGCACTCTGCACGCCTTCCAACCAAGGGGGCTCAACATGAAGGACATGAACAGCGGCTACATCACCCGGGACCATGGCGCCGTGCGCCCGTTGATCCTGACCCAGCGCACCACCGCACCGGGCCCTGACACGCCGATCCTGTTCCAGGAGACGTGCCTGGGGCTGGCCAACGATCAGAGCCAGTTGATCCTGCGCCGCTATTTCGAACGATTCAGCCCGACCGAAGCCCATTGGGTCGAATACCTGCACACGATTCCTACCGCCGAATTCATCCAATGGATCATGACCCACGGCCAGTTGCGCATCGAATGCTCAGACAACACCCCGCACAACCACGTCCACGCTTGAAAAAGGAAACACCCTCGATGAGTAACCATCGCTCACTGGCCGTGTTGTTTGCCGCCACCCTCAGCCTGTCGGCGTGCAGCAGCAAAAAGCTTCCGACCGAGCCGCAGGCCGGGTTTCTACGGGATTACAGCGTGCTCAAGGAAGGGCAGACCGCTTCGAGGCAGAAGATTCTGAGCTGGGTCAGCCCGACATTGGCCAGAGGCCGTTACACCCAGGTTTACCTGGCGCCGAGCGAGTTTTATCCACGGCCCCAGCCTTCGCCGCGCATTCCCCAAAGCACCTTGTCGGGCGTGACGCATTATTACGACGCTGCCCTCAGGCTGGAGCTGGGCAAGGTGCTGCCGCTGGTGTCGAAACCCGGCCCGAACACGCTGATCGTCAAACCGGCCATCACCCAGGTCGCCGCCAGCACTCAGGGTTTGCGCTTTTATGAATGGCTGCCGGTGACGCTGGTCGCGGCCGGTGTGAGCACCGCTACAGGCATTCGTGACCGGGACAGTGAGATCGCCACGGAAGTGTCCTTCGAGGACGGTTCGACCGGGGAGGTCGTGGCCGAGGTGGTGCGCAAGGGCAAGGGCGTGCCGCTGGAGAACGACAAACAGGTCATGACGCCCGATAACGTCAAGGCCGTACTCGATGGCTGGGCCACGGACCTGAGTCAAACCTATGTGCCGGTTCAGAGGGCCGCGCTGCGCTAGAAGCAGGGTGGTCTAACATCATCAGGCGTATTTCGATTTCGGGAGTGCCTGATGTCCGTAAGTGTTGCCCTGCGGTTACCGTCGATTGACAGCCTGTTGCGCCACCCGGCGTGCCAGCCATTGGCCGAGCGTTATGGGCGTGAGGCGCTGTTGACGGGGTTTCGCCAGTTACTGGATGACTTGCGCGAAGCCGTGGTGGCGGGGCAACTGACCGCCGTTGAAATCAGCCCTGAAGCGCTGGCCGGGAGAGTCGCCGAACGTCTGGCGCTGAAGCAGCGCAGCCAGGTGCGCCGGGTGTTCAATCTGACCGGCACCGTGCTGCACACCAACCTCGGCCGGGCCTTGTTGCCCGAAGAAGCCATTGAAGCGGTGCAACTGGCGGCGCGCTATCCCTTGAATCTGGAGTTCGATCTGGCCAGCGGCAAGCGCGGTGACCGCGACGACCTGATCGAAGGCCTGATCCGCGAACTGACCGGCGCCGAAGCCGTGACCGTGGTCAACAACAATGCCGCCGCCGTGCTGCTGACCCTCAACAGCCTCGGCGCGCGCAAGGAAGGCATCATTTCCCGGGGCGAGCTGATCGAGATCGGCGGCGCGTTCCGCATACCCGACATCATGAGCCGCGCCGGCGTGCGCCTGCACGAGGTCGGCACCACCAATCGCACCCACGCCCGCGACTACGAGGCGGCAATCGGCCCACGCAGCGGCCTGATCATGCGCGTGCACGCGAGCAACTACAGCATCGAAGGCTTCACCGCCCGGGTGCCGACCGCCGAACTGGCGGCGTTGGCCCATCGGCATGACCTGCCTCTGCTGGAAGACCTTGGCAGCGGCAGTCTGCTGGACCTGACCCGCTGGGGCCTGCCGGCGGAACCGACGGTGCGTCAGGCGCTGCTTGATGGCGCCGACATCGTCACCTTCAGCGGCGACAAACTGCTCGGCGGGCCGCAGGCGGGAGTGATCGTCGGGCGCAAGGACCTGATCGCGAAGATCAAGAAGAACCCGCTGAAACGCGCGTTGCGGGTCGACAAACTGACCCTGGCCGCACTCGAAGCGGTGCTCGGACTCTATCGCGACCCTGATCGTCTGGCCGAACGCTTGCCGAGCCTGCGTTTGCTGACCCGCCCGCAAGCCGAGATTCTGGCCCAGGCCGAACGCTTGCAACCGGCCTTGGCCGAATTGTTGGGCGAGGGCTGGATCGTCACGGCGCAGACCGCGTTGGGCATGATCGGCAGCGGCAGCCAACCGGTGGCGCGTCTGCCAAGCGCGGCATTGTGCCTGCGCCCGCAAGTATCGAAGCGCCTGCGCGGGCGTTGCCTGCTGAATCTGGAAGCCGCGCTGCGCGCCTTGCCGATCCCGGTACTCGGACGCATTGATGACGATGCGTTGTGGCTGGATCTGCGGCAACTCGACGATGAGCCGGCGTGGCAGGCGCAACTCGGGCAGTTGCCAACGTGATCGTCGGCACGGCAGGGCACATCGACCACGGCAAGACGTCACTGCTCGAAGCGCTGACCGGGCAAACCGGCGACCGCCGCCCGCAGGAACGCGAGCGCGGGATGACCATCGACCTCGGTTATCTGTACGCAGAACTGGCGCCCGGCGCCGAGCTGACCGGTTTCATCGACGTGCCGGGCCATGAGAAATTCACCCACAACATGCTCGCCGGCGCGCAAGGCATCGATCTGGTGTTGCTGGTGGTGGCGGCGGATGACGGCGTGATGCCGCAGACCCGCGAACATCTGGCGATTGTCGAACTGCTGGGCATTCCACGGGCGCTGGTGGCGATCACCAAATGCGACCGGGTCGAGGCGGGCAGGGTGGAAGAGGTTCGCCGGCAAGTTGAAAGCCTGCTGTCGTCCGGGCCCTATGCCGAAGCGCCGCTGCTGACGGTTTCCAGCGTGACGGGCGAGGGCGTCGATGCGCTGCGCCAGACATTGCTGGAGATAGACGCAGAGGAGCGCAGTCGCGAAGGCGGATTTCGCCTGGCCATCGACCGGGCGTTCAGTGTCGCCGGCGCCGGTATCGTGGTGACGGGGACGGCGCTTTCGGGCTCGGTCGCCGTGGGTGACAAACTCAGCCTCGGCCCGGCGGGCAAAACCGTGCGGGTCAGGGGCCTGCACGCGCAGAATCAGGCTGCCGAACAAGCGTTCGCCGGCCAGCGCGTGGCCCTGAACATCAGCGCGGATCGTCTGGAACTCGGACAGATCCATCGCGGCCAATGGTTGCTCGCCGAATGGCTGCACGCACCGACCCAGCGGCTGGACATCGAATTCCGGCTGCTGCCGGGCGAGCGGGTTTTCCAGCACTTCCAGCCGGTGCACCTGCATCTCGGCACTCAGGACGTGATCGCCCGGGTCGCCTTGCTGGAGGGTTCAAGCCTGGCACCCGGCGAGCGCATGTTTGCGCAACTGCTGACGAACGTCCCGGTGCAGGGCGTCCACGGTGATCCGCTGATCCTGCGTGATGCCAGCGCCCAGCGAACGCTCGGCGGCGGGCGCGTGCTTGATCCCTTCGCCCCGGCCCGCCAACGGCGCAGTCCGGAACGGCTGGCGCAACTGCGTGTGCTGGCGATCAGCTCCGAGCTGGAACAGGCATTGCCGACGCTGCTGGAATACAGCGAAAGCGGCCTCGATCCGCAGCGCCTGGAGCGGCAGTTCAATCGTCCGCGTGACGGCTGGACGCTGCCGGACAACGTCCGCCTGATCGAAACCCGTCAGGGTCCGGTGCTGTTCAATGCGCAGCGCTGGGGCATGCTCAAGTTCACTTTGCTGGAACAGCTGGCGCGCTTTCATGAGCTGGAGCCCGACCAAATGGGCCCGGACCGTGATCGCCTGCGGCGTTTCAGCGGTTTGAGCCTCGAACGCGCGACCTTTATCAGCCTGCTGGAAGAGTTACTCGGCGCCGGCTCACTGGTCGCCAGCGGTCCGTGGCTGCATTTGCCCGACCATCAAGTGCGTCTGAGCGCCGACGACGAAACCCTGTGGCAGGCGCTGCAGCCATTGTTCGAACAGGCCGGTTTCGATCCACCGTGGGTACGCGACGTGGCGAAAGTCGTCGGTCAGGAAGACGCGATCGTGCGTTTGCTGCTGCGCAAACTCGCGCGTCTTGGCGTGATGCATCAAGTGGTGCGTGACCTGTTTGTCACGGACATCACGCTGCGGCAAATGGCGGCGGTGCTGCTGCGCCTGGCCGAAGAAAATCCGCAGATCGAAGTCACGGCATTCCGCGATGCGCTAGGCTTGGGACGCAAGCGCAGTATTCAGATCCTCGAATACTTCGATCGGCTGGGCCTGACCCGGCGCGTCGGTGAAGGCCGGCAAATCCGTACCGACAGTGCGCTGGCCAACCCCGGCGCCGACTGAGTTCAAGGAAGGCAATCGCGCCCGGTGGCGCGGCCGGGCTTCAAACCCGGTTGGGGACGGCATCCGTTCCCGGGCAGGTTCGACTCCGGCTGCCTTCCGCCAATTTCCCCTTCAAAACCCCAGCGGGTACTGGATCACCAGGTAGATCCGGTCGATGTCATCGCCCGCCTGAGCGCTGTTGGCCCGGTGCGAAACGTGGGACAGCTGCAGCGACAGATCCTTGGCCGCGCCGGACTGGACGATGTAGCGCAGATCGATGTCGCGTTCCCAGTGTTTGCCGCCGTCCCCTTGCTGCGGCTGGTACTGACCGCTGTCCGCGTCGAACGGGTTATAGGCGCCGCCCTTGGGCGCGTGGGTGCCGTCGATGTGGCTGCCGGCGACGTAGCGGGTCATGAAATTCAGCCCCGGAATACCGAAGGCGCCGAGATCCAGGTCGTAACGCGCTTGCCAGGAGCGCTCGTGGGCGCCGTTGAAGTCGGCGTATTTGATCGAGTTGGCCAGGTAGATCGAGTCGCCACCGACGAAATCGAACGGCGTGTCGCCATTGATGCGTTGCCATCCAAGCATCACCGCGTGGGCACCGAAGGTGTATTTGCCCGAGAGGCTGAACGCGGTGTTGTCGATGTCGCCGGCCAGTGCCTGACCTGTGTCGCGGGTGTGGTAGACGTTGGCGTCGAGCAACAGACCGGACTGCTTGAAATGCAGGTTGGCGTAGTACTGGCGCCAGGTGTCGCTCAGATCGGACGCATACAACGCGCCGCCCACCGGGCTGTCGCTGAACAGGTCGGTGCCGATGAAACTGATGCTTTCGCCTTGGGTACTGGCGCCATAGCCCTGAAAGTCGCCTCTGCCGGAGGAGCTGTCCTGGTTCTTGAACGCCGTGAATCGCCCGGCGACAAGGCGCGCGTTATCGAACTCATGGCTGTCGAGCAGAAAACCCGTGGCGTATTCCGGTTGCAGGCGTTTGTCCGAGGTGTCGAACACCGGCGTTTCCACGGTCATTTCACCGAAGGCGAGGGTGGTTTTCGAAGTCTTCAACTTCAGCGCACCACCGGCGCTGGAATAGTCGCTTTCGCTACGGCCGTCACTGTCCACCGGCAACAGTCCCGTGCCGGAGTGCCCTTTGCCACCATCGAGTTTCAGACCATAAAAGGCATGGGCATCGAGGCCAAACCCGACGCTTCCCTCCGTGAAACCGGATGCGAAAGTGCCGATAAACCCTTGAGCCCATTCCTGTTTGTAGTTTTTACCGGCGGGCGAGGGCGAGCGATAGTCGTTGCTCAGGTAGAAATTGCGGCTGAGCACTTCGGTCTTGGCGTCGTCGAGAAAACCGCTGGCGAATGCCGAGTCGGCCATTGCGCAATACAACAGTGCCAGGGCGAAACGCGGTTGCATGAAACCTTTCATGTGTCAGTGACCGGCCGTGAGGGAAGTCGCCGGATACTGAAGCAAACCGTCGCGCCGCGATTGAGCGGATGTGCTGAGTCAGCGTCCTCAGGTAACCCGGCCTTTTCGCTGTCTGGAAGGATCGACAGCAGCGGCTCTTGATGTTTGCAGAAGACTGGCGAAGGCCGCCTTGTCGATCGGGCGACTCATGTAATAACCCTGGACTTCGTTGCATTGATCCTTGCCCAGGATGTCCAGTTGTTCCTCGGTTTCGACGCCTTCGGCGGTCACGGTCAGCCCCATCGCTTTACCCAGTCCGATGATCGCCTGCACCACCGCCCGATCATTGGCGCCGGTGCTGATGGAGGCAATGAAACGTTTGTCGATCTTGATGCCATCGAACGGGTAGGCGCGCAGATAGCCAAGGGAAGAATAACCAGTGCCGAAGTCATCCATGTTCAGGCGCACGCCCAGTTCCTTGAGCGCGGTCATGGTGGTCAACGCGCCGTCCGTGTCGTTGAGCATTACGTTCTCGGTGATTTCCAGCTCCAGCCGGCTGGCCGGGAAGCGAGTGCCGACCAGCACTTCGCGTACATCTTCGACCACATCGCTGATCGCAAACTGCGCAGGTGACAGGTTGACCGACAGGAGAATGTCCGCCGGCCAGGTCAGTGCCGTTTCACAAGCCTCACGCAGGACCCAGCGACCCAAGGGAACAATCAGGTCTGTCTGTTCGGCCAGCGGAATGAACAAATCCGGCCCGAGCAACCCTTTGGCAGGATGCTGCCAGCGCACCAGAGCCTCGACCGAGACGATCTCCTTGCCATCGACTTTGTATCGGGGTTGATAGTGCAGCACGAACTCATTGTTCGTCAGGGCCCTTCGAAGGTCGTCCTCCATCTGCCGGCGGGTCTGGATCTGATCGCTCATGTGCGCTTCGAAATAGCACCAGGTGTTCTTGCCTTCGGATTTGGCCTGGTACAGCGCAATGTCTGCGCAGCGGATCAGCTCGCTGGCCACGTACCCATGACGCCGGCTCAGGGCGATGCCGACACTGGCGCCGATGTGCAACGGTTGCTGTTCGAAGAGGATGGGCTGATGCAGGCTGCCGATCAGGCGTGTGCAGAATCTGTCGATCTCCTGATGCGTGTCCATGCCGCAGAGCACAACGACGAATTCATCACCGCCCAGACGGGCGACGATATCGTGGTCGCGCGTGCATTCGCGCAGTCGGCCGGCAACCTCCTGCAAAACAGCATCGCCGGCCGGGTGGCCGAGCGAATCGTTGATCGGTTTGAAATTGTCCAGGTCAATCATCAGCACCGATAAAGGCGGAGCGTGCTCCTTGAGCAACAGGGCGTCATCCAGATAGCGCGACAGTTTGTTGCGGTTGGGCAGTCCCGTCAGCGCGTCATGCAAGGACAGATGCTGGATTTGCGCATGGGCGGCGACTTCATCGGTAATGTCACTGGCCGTGCCGCGATAGCCGACCGCTGTCGCACTTTCCACGATGGGCCGGGCCGAAAGGCGGCAGTGGCGCTGTTGCCCCTTGCGGTCGCGATAGGTGCAGCGCAGGTCGCTGGCATTGCTTTCCTCATCCAGTTTTTTCAGCCACAGATCCAGCGGCGTGGTGTCGCAGACCAGCAAGTGCCCGATGTGTTTCCCGATCCATTGGGCCTGCGGATAGCCGGTGACCGCACTGAACCGGGTCGACAGATAGGTGATGGACAACGCTTCATCCACTTCCCAGATCCAGTCGGACGCGGCTTCGGCCACCGCCCGGAAGCGCTCCTCGCTGGCTTCCAGTGCGCGGTTGGACGCCAGCAGTGCCTGATTCGAGGCCTGCATCGCTTCAAAGCTGTTATCGACATAGCGCGAGGAACGCAATGCATGGCGAAAGAACCAGGCCGTCAGCGCCATCAACACAATCAAGGCGGAGCCGAGGGTGGGCAACAATGACCACAGCAGATGCAGGCCCGGTCGCTCCAGATCCGCAACGAGGCTGTATCCGGTGCTGTCCAGCGGGACGCGGGGCTGGCCCGGATCGATGCTGTCGTCCGGTGCCAGCGACAGATTGTTCAGCCCGTACCCGCTGCCGATCTTGCGCAACTTGGTGGGTGTCAGTTTGTCGACGAATACCAGTACCGAGGTCTTTTGTGGATCGCCTACCGGGCGCTCATCGTTGGGAAGGATCGCCGCTGCGGTGACCAACGCCGGCCATTCTTCAAACAATGAATAAGTACTGACGGGCTTGGTCAGGTCGGGCTGACTCTGCACTTGCTCAACCAGACTGTTCGCCGAAAGCTGCAGGAACTGGGGCATTTGCGCATCGAGCATTTGCCCGCGAACGACGGCGTATTTGGTGCGTTCCCGATCCAGCACGAACAGACCGTCATAGCCGTCGCTGGTAAACAGGGTCTTGCCCATGTTCTGCTCGGTGTACGCCCAGTTCGTGTCGACCGTGTCGCTCAGACGTTCATAGGCTGTTGTCCAGTAGGCGTAACTGGTGATGTAGTTCTTGGAAGCAGTAATCCGGTTTTCCAGCGCCCGGCCCGAATAGAACCGGACGTCATTGACGTCATCCTCATCCAGTTGAGTGGCAATGCCGAGCAACGCAGCGGTCGCCGCCATCACTCCGGCAATGAACAGCGCGCCCACCGCAATGGCCAGACGCCGGGTAACAGAGCCCTGCAGGGTGGGTAACGACGTCGCGCGGCTGGAAATGTCCATTTGCTCGTCCTTGATCCGGTATCTGTTCAATCTAGAACATCTCCAGCCTCGGGATGTTCAGAAGTTGTGCCAAGCGTGTCGAACCGCTCAGGTCCCGTTGCGCAAAAGCACAAGACTTCACGCTCAAAAGCCGGATAATGGCGGCCAATTTGTTTAGCCCGCTATTCTGGTAACCCGCATGGAAATCAAGGTCAATTTTCTCGACAACCTCCGACTCGAAGCCAAGTTCGATGACTTCACGGTGGTGGCCGACCAACCGATCCGTTACAAGGGCGATGGCTCTGCACCGGGTCCGTTCGACTATTTCCTGGCGTCGTCGGCCTTGTGCGCGGCTTACTTCGTAAAGTTGTACTGCAGCACCCGCAACATCCCGACCGAAAACATTCGTCTGTCGCAGAACAACATCGTCGATCCGGAAAACCGCTACAACCAGATCTTCAAGATCCAGGTCGAGCTGCCGGCGGACATCTCCGAGAAGGATCGCCAGGGTATCCTGCGCTCGATCGACCGTTGCACGGTGAAGAAGGTGGTGCAGGCCGGGCCTGAGTTCGTGATCGAGGAAGTCGAGAACCTCGACGCCGATGCCCAGGCCCTGCTGATGCCGGCCTCCACGTCCGGCGCGGGCACCTGCATTGCCGGCAAGGACCTGCCGCTGGAACAGACCATCGCCAACATGTCGGGGATTCTGGCCGACCTGGGCATGAAGATCGAAATCGCTTCGTGGCGCAACATCGTGCCTAACGTCTGGTCGCTGCACATCCGCGATGCGCAGTCGCCGATGTGTTTCACCAATGGCAAGGGCGCGACCAAAGAGGGCGCGCTGGCCTCGGCGCTGGGCGAGTTCATCGAGCGGCTCAACTGCAACTTCTTCTATAACGATCAGTTCTGGGGCGAAGACATCGCCAATGCCGAATTCGTGCATTACCCGGACGAGCGCTGGTTCAAACCGGGCGCCAAAGATGAGTTGCCTGCAGAAATTCTCGACGAATACTCCCTGGGCATTTACAACCGCGACGGCGAACTGCGCGGCTCGCACCTGTACGACACCAACTCCGGCAACACCCAGCGCGGCATCTGCTCGCTGCCGTTCGTGCGTCAGTCGGACAACGAGGTCGTGTACTTCCCGTCCAACCTGATCGAAAACCTGTTTCTCAGCAACGGCATGAGCGCCGGCAACACCCTGGCCGAAGCGCAGGTGCAGTGCCTGTCGGAGATCTTCGAGCGGGCGGTCAAACGCGAAATCCTCGAAGGCGAAATGGCCCTGCCGGATGTACCGCAAGAGGTGCTGGCGAAGTACCCGGGCATCCTCGCCGGGATCAAGGCGCTGGAAGAGCAGGGCTTCCCGGTGCTGGTCAAGGACGCGTCGCTGGGCGGTGAATTCCCGGTGATGTGCGTGACGCTGATGAACCCGCGCACCGGCGGTGTGTTCGCCTCGTTCGGCGCGCACCCGAGCTTCGAAGTGGCGCTGGAACGCAGCCTCACCGAGTTGCTGCAAGGCCGCAGCTTCGAAGGCCTCAACGATCTGCCGCAGCCGACCTTCTCGGGCCAGGCCGTGACCGAACCGAACAACTTCGTCGAGCACTTCATCGATTCCAGCGGCGTGGTGTCGTGGCGTTTCTTCAGCGCCAAGGCAGACTTCGAATTCGTCGAGTGGGATTTCTCCGGCAACGGCGAAAACTCCAACGCCGAAGAGGCCGCGACACTGTTCGGCATCCTTGAAGACATGGGCAAGGAAGTCTACATGGCGGTCTACGAGCACATCGGCGCCAAGGCGTGCCGCATTTTGGTGCCGGATTATTCGGAGATCTATCCGGTAGAAGACCTGATCTGGGACAACACCAACAAAGCGCTGCAATTCCGTGCCGACATCCTCAACCTGCACAACCTGAGCAAGGTCGGTCTGCGCAATCTCGCCAAAGGCCTGGAACACAGCGAGTTGGACGATTACACCGACATCACCACGCTGATCGGCATCGAGTTCGACGACAACACGCCATGGGGCAAGTTGACCATCCTCGAACTGCGCCTGCAGATCTACCTCGCCTTGCAGAAGTACGAGCAGGCCAAGGATCTGGTCGAAGCCTTCCTGCAATACAACGACAACACCGTCGAGCGCGGCTTGTTCTATCAGGCGGTCAACGTGGTGCTGGAAATGGAGCTGGACGAGGATCTGGAGCTGGAAGACTACGAAGCCAACTTCCGCCGCATGTTCGGCGACGAGCGTATGGATGCAGCGATCGGCTCGGTCAACGGCAGCGTGCGCTTCTACGGCCTGACGCCGACCAGCATGAAGCTGGAAGGGCTGGATCGCCATCTGCGCCTGATCGAAAGCTACAAAAAACTGCACGCAGCGCGGGCCAGCTTCGCGGGTTGATTCGTTTGGCGGCACGCACAAAAAAAGCACCTTCGGGTGCTTTTTTTGTGGTCGTCAAATGGTGGTATCAGAGCGCAGCTTTCATCTGCAATCCAAACACCAATGCATTGTCGATGTCCTTTCCAGAGAACGCGCCCGGCTCGATGATGTACTGCATATTCGGGCGCAGCGTCAGCCAAGGCGTGGCCTGATAGCCGTAACCGAGTTCGATCAATTGCTCGGCGCTGTCCAGGTTTGGAAACGCTGCGCCATTGTTCAGTGCGGCGTCCTGCAGCACATCGCGGCTGCGCGGGTTCGGCACTGCGCGACCGTAGCCGAGCGCTACGGTGTCGCGCGGGCGGCCTTCGAACGGTTTGTACAGCACCAGGCCGGTTCCGTACCACTTGCTGAACGGCGAAGCTGCTTCGCTGGCCGCCGAATATTGGCCGAAGGCGTGCAGGCTGCGACCTTCGGAGACGTCCGAAGCCCAGACGGCTTGGTCGATCAGGACGTAATGGCCGCCGCGTCCGGACACTTCCTTGTCACTGCCGATACGTTTGACGTCGGAGCTGTCGTAGTAATAACCGACCTTGTACTCGCCGGGCAGTTTGCCTGCCTGCTTGTAGACCAGTTCGATCGGCACCACGGTGCCGGTGGTGTGTTTCGGGCCCAGGTGCCAGGCACGGCTGGAATTGCCGTTACTTTCCGGGTCGACATTGAACGCGGCCACCCGCAGTTGCCAGGCCGGGGAGAGGTCGTACTTCACCCGCACACCGAGGTGGGCGTTGGGGTAGTTAGTCCAGCCGCTGCCACCGGACATGTTCAGCGGGTGGCCGCAGAAGCCGGCGTTCATGAAGTTGCAGAGAATGCCACTGTCCAGCCCGCCGAGGTCGTTGCCCATGGCCATGTAGCCGAGTTTGACGTTCAACGCCGGGGTAAACAGGCTGCGCTCGTAGCTGAGTTCGGTGAGGCGGGTATAGAGGCCGCCGTAGTTTTCCTGGATCGGCAGACGGTTGCCGACCAGATCTTCCGAGGCACTGTTGCCGCGTCGGTCGTTGATGCTCAGCTGGATCTTGCCAGCATTGTCGACGCCGTACAGTTTGCTCAGGTCGAACTGCGCGCCGAGCTTGATGTTTTGCGAGTAACGCGCCGAACGATGCAGGCCGCCGTCGGCGTTGTAGGCGGTTTCGCCGGTGTAGTCGCCGGTGAACTTGATGCCGTCTTCATCGAGCTGGTGGCGCAGGCCGCCCCAGTCGCCGGTCAGGGTGTTGCGGGTGAACACGTTCGAATCGGTATCGGCGAGGGCGGGCAGGGCAGCGCCGCAGGTGAGACCGAACAGCATGCCGGTGAAGACCCCGGCGTGAGAAAAGCGAACAGCCAATGACATTGCTGAAATCCAGAGCGAAGGACATGAAACGACGCGGCACCCGAAGGTGCCGCGCACAAGTGAAGTGAAGGAGGGCGCTGCGGTTTACGGCAGAGCGTACGCCATCACGTAGTCGCCACGGTCGGTCGACTGACGAGCACCACCGGCGGTGATGACCACGTATTGCTTGCCGGTTTTCGGCGACACATACGTCATCGGGCCGCCTTGGCTGCCGACTGGCAGACGCGCTTTCCAGACTTCTTCACCGTTGCCGCTGTTGAACGCGCGCAGGTAGAAGTCCTGGGTGCCGGCGATGAAGATCAGGCCGCCCTGGGTCGACAGCGTGCCGCCGAGGGTTGGCAGACCGATCTTGATCGGCAGGTGCATGCGGATGCCCAGGGGACCTGTGTCTTCAACGGTGCCGACCGGAACTTGCCAGGCGACTTTCTGGGTTTTCATGTCAATGGCGGTCAGGGTACCGAACGGCGGGGCCTGGCACGGAATACCGGCGACCGACAGGAAGCGGTTTTTGTTCACTGCGTAAGGCGTGCCTTTCAGCGGCACGGCGCCCATACCGGTGTTCAACGCTTCGCCACCAGAGGTTGCCTTGCCTGTGTTCTGCGACGGGATCATCTGAATCCACAGACCCAGGCGCATGTCGTTGACGAAGATGAAGCCGTGTACCGGGTCAGTCGAGATGCTGCCCCAGTTCATGCCGCCCAAAGAACCCGGGAAACTCAGGGATTTGTCAGTACCCGGCGCGGTGTACAGACCGTCGTAACGCATCGACTTGAAATCGATCCGGCACAGCAACTGGTCGTACGGCGTGGCGCCCCACATGTCCGATTCGGTCAGGTGCTGGGCACCGATCTGCGGCATGCCGACCGATTTCGGCTGGGTTGGCGAGTAGGGTTCGTTCGGAATGTTCGACGCCTTGACCGGTACTTCTTTAACCTCGGTCAACGGTTTGCCGGTGGCGCGGTCGAGCACGTAAATCTGCCCGGCCTTGGTGCCGATCACCACCGCCGGCACGGTTTTACCGTCCTTGGTGAAGTCGATCAGGCTTGGCTGCATCGGCAGGTCGAAGTCCCAGAGATCGTTGTGTACGGTCTGGTAAACCCACTTTTCTTCGCCGCTGTTGGCGTCCAGCGCCAGGATCGAAGCGCCGTAGGTGTGATCCAGTTTGCTGCGCTCGACACCATAGATGTCGGTGGACGAACTGCCCATCGGCAGGAAGATCGTGTTGGTCGCCGGGTCATAGGACATCGGCGCCCAGCTGTTCGGCGTGCTGCGCACGTAGGTGCTGCCGTCTGCCGGTGCCTTTTTATCCTGCGGGTTGCCCGGGTCGAACGCCCAGCGCATGGCACCGGTCATCACGTCGAAACCACGGATCACGCCGCCCGGCATGTCGGTTTGCACGTTGTCGGCCACACGACCGCCAACCACCACGGTGGTGCCGGCCATCAGCGGCGCGGAGGACAATTGATAGTAGCTGTCCGGAACATCACCCAGACCGGCCTTCAGATCGACCTGGCCGTTGTTGCCGAAACCCTGGCAGAACTCGCCGGTGTCGGCATCGACCGCGATCAGGCGGGCGTCGATGGTGTTGGTCAGCAGACGGCGTGTGCAGTTGGCGGCAGGAGCGGCCGGGGTATCGGTCACAGGCGAGCTGGCCGGTTTGGCGACGGCGGCGCTGGCGTCGAAATACGCCATGCCACGGCAACGCTGCCAGACTTTGGATTGAGCGTTGATCGCGTTTTTCCAAAGCTCTTTGCCGGTATCGGCATCCAGTGCGATCAGGTTGTTGTGCGGGGTGCAGATGAAGACTTTGTTGCCGATCTGCAGCGGAGTCAGCTGGTCTTCGGCGCCGTTGCCGTCGCTCTCGGCGATGTCGCCGGTGTGGTAGGTCCACGCGACTTTCAACTTGTCGACGTTGCTGCGATTGATCTGGTCCAGCGCGGCGAAGCGGCTGCCGCCTTCGGTATTACCGTAGTGCGCCCAGTCTTTCTGCGCCTTTTCCGGCTCGACCGGCGTCAGGCCCGGGCCAGTACCGGTAGGGGCGACGGTCGGGTGCGCGACGAACATGTTGCCGGCAGCTACCGCCAATCCAACCGCCAGAACAGCGGCAACACCGTAGGCACCACGGCCCGCAACGTCGCCATTGGCGCGTTTAAGCAGTGGATAGACCAGTGCGACCACCAGGCCCACGGCGCTGAACATGAACAGACGCGAGAACACCGGCCAGAACACCAGCCCTGCGTCGATGACTGCCCAGATCGCCGTCCCCAGCAGGAACGCCGCGAACAGCCAGGCGCCGGCGGGCTTGCGGCGTGCAATCAGCAGACCGGAAATGGCCATCGCCAGACCACCCACCAGGAAGTACCAGGAGCCTCCCAGGCTGACCAATTTCACACCGCCAGCGGCCAGTGCCAGGCCGAGCAGGGCGATGATCACGCCCAGCCCGACCAGAATGAATGTTGATATGCCCGAGAGGCGTTGACTCTGCTTCACGTTGAATGTCCCGTTGAAATGAGGAGGGCATTATATAGTTAGGTAACTACCTAGTTAAATCACTAATTCAGAATGAAAGGGGTTTTGGCGCTAAATGGTGCGACGAATCGACGCTGGCCTTGTCATTGCGGATCCTCAGCGGCTATTGGAACGGTGGAAAAGTCTTCTATTTGCCAGCGGATATGGAATTTATGACAGGTTGTTCAGGCTTGGTGGTTCCCGCCGGACAGAATCGGCGGGAACGGTATTGGCTGCGGGCGAGGTGAGGGCTTAGCTAATCATCACCTCATCCAGTGCCTGCTCAAGGGTGCTGACCGTACGCTCGATGTTGTGCAGCTTTTCGAGTCCGAACAGACCGATACGGAAAGTCTGGAAGTCGGCCGGTTCATCGCATTGCAGCGGCACCCCGGCGGCGATCTGCAGGCCGTGGTTGGCAAACTTCTTACCGTTTTTGATATCGGCATCATCGGTGTAGCTCACCACGACGCCTGGGGCCTGAAAACCGGCTGCGGCCACGCTTTTAAAGCCTTTGCCGGTCAACATGGCGCGCACCCGATCACCCAAAACCTGCTGGTCGTCGCGGATCCTGTCGAAACCGTAGGCTTGCGTCTCTTTCATTACATCGTTGAACCGCGCGAGGGAATCGCTGGGCATGGTCGCATGGTAGGCATGCCCGCCCTGTTCGTAGGCCTGCATGATCTGCAGCCACTTTTTCAGGTCGCAGGCGAAGCTGGTGCTTTGCGTCTGCTCGATGCGTTCGAGGGCCAGAGCACTGAACATCACCAGAGCGCAGCAAGGGGAGGCGCTCCAGCCTTTCTGCGGTGCGCTGATCAGCAGGTCGACGGCGCATTTGTGCATATCAACCCAAAGCGTGCCGGAAGCGATGCAGTCCAGCACGAACAAACCACCTACCGCGTGCACGGCGTCGCCGACGGCCCGCAAGTACTCGTCGGGCAGGATAATCCCTGATGAGGTTTCAACGTGGGGGGCGAAGACAATCTGCGGCCTCGAAGCCGCAATGGCTGCCAGCACTTCGTCCAGAGGTGGCGGGGCGTAGGCAGCCTGGCGACCCGTTTCGACCGGTCGGGCTTTCAGTACCGTAGTGGCCGCCGGGATGTTGCCCGTCTCAAGGATCTGGCTCCAGCGATAGCTGAACCAGCCGTTGCGTATCACCAGACATTGCTGGCCGGTGGCGAACTGGCGTGCCACCGCTTCCATGCCGAATGTGCCGCTGCCCGGAACCACCGCAACCGCCTCGGCGCTGTAAACCTGTTTCAGGGTCTGGGAAATGTTCCTCATCACCGCTTGAAAGGACTGCGACATGTGATTGAGCGAGCGGTCGGTGTAAACCACTGAGTACTCGATAAGCCCTTCAGGATCGATTCCGGGATATAGCTTTGACATGGGGTGGCTCCTTATGTGATTCCCTGGCAGTCAAAAGGTCTGGCGAACATCATTGGGAAGCAAGTCTAGGCAAAGGGCAGGGATGAGCTGATTGAATTGCAGAAATGAGGATAGAGTGGTCGCCAATGCCTCAATCGTTGTGTGAAAAATGAATCGTCCGCTGTTTATTTCTCTGGATGGGCCAAAAGGAACTGGCAAAACCACATTATTGGAAGCCGTTACGGCAGTACTGAGGGCCGACAACAAGAAAGTCATCCGGCTTTGCGAGAGAAAAAGCGATCCGTACCGGGGTGCCACCATGGCCCTCGTTAACGAACTTGCCAGAAATCCCTCCCGGGATCTGGAGTGGGCTGTGTGTCAGCGCTTTGCTGATAGCCGGAGCTGGATCTCCCGGCACGTGCTGACTAAGCAGCCGCTGGGCAGCATTGTCTTGATCGATCGCTGGTATCCGTCTGACGCCGCGTTTCGCCATACCGTCCCGTTTGCAGAGATTCTCCAGTTGAATATCGAGCAAAACGTGCAGGTCCCAGACCTGCATGTCGGAGTCGTCACCACGCCGGATGTTTCATGGGCCAGGGCAACGGCACGATCCAGAGGACTGGGCGGTACTGTGATTCAGAAGCACGCCGAGCATGTCGCGTGTACGGAGATGTTCGAGCAAGCGGCTGCGGATCACGGCTGGGTTTTGTGCCGTAATGAAGGAACGATCGAAGGCGCTACGATGCAGGTGGTTTCTGAGATCTATAAATTGTTTAGCTGATTGCCGAGGTGGATCAGCCGGGTTCAGGTGTCGGCAAACCTTAAAAAAAATAATCATCAACTCTTTGATTTTTATAATTAAAATAATAAACCAACGTCGAAGAGACATAAAAATGTGCACATTTTCCACTTTTTAAAAGGCTATTTTCACAAATTATTGTTTTTAAAGATCTGTGCTGAAGCATTTTACGATTTACCGATAAGCTCCGTTTTCTTCCCTGTAGCTGTGTTTCCGCCAAGTCTCCGGCTATCTTTTGCGCTGATGCTATCGAACGGATCTACCGGAATTCATTGACGCACGCTAATACGGAAAAATGAATGGACGTGCGGGTGTTTTTCGATGCCGTAAGTGGGTCAGTAACATCAGCTGCTTGGTTCAAAATCGCATCAGCGCTAACATCCTGATGGTCGATTCGTCACGAAGATCACCAGAGAGCACTGTCTTTCTCAGTTATCAAAAAATGGACGAAAAAGCGTAGCTCTCGACCGTTTTCAAGATAGCCAGAGCAATGGCGACCGAGGAAAATGTGATGCGTAAGATAATAATTTGCCCCCTCAACAAACATCGCACAAGGCTTCTACAACGGACCTTTGAGTTGAGGAAACGCCGATTCGGAAGCTCCAATTGCACTGATCTTCGGCTGATCGCCCACCTGCAATCAGACCATGCCTCGCTTGAGCCCTTAGGGCCATTAGCAGGCAAAAAGGGCACCCAAGCCGTCGGCCCACACCATGATCAAACGTTAGATTGTTCTGAATAAATAGACATGAGGCTTACCTGGTGGGTTGTTCATCAATCCCACGCATCGCAAACGGTTGCCCCCCCCCCCCCCGAGGTAACGTTCTTTATGCCTGTTTTGGCCGCAATTTTTGATGCCTTTGGTACCTTGGTAAAAATCAGCGAAGGCACACACCCTTATCGGAAACTCTTCAAACTTGGGATTGAACAAGGTCGACGGCCGCAACCTACGGATGCGGAGGCGCTATTGTCACTGCCATTAGACTTGCGCCAAGCCGCCAAATTTTTTGGAATTCAGATTGATCCAGATCTGATGGCACTTTGGGAATACGATCTGTGTAGTGAGCTGGACGATATCCAAGCGTATCCAGATGGACTGCGCGCAGTGCGACAGCTCCAAGCCGCGGGTTTAAAAGTCGGGGTGTGCTCCAATTTGGCGAAACCCTATGCCGCGGCCATCGAACGCCTCTATCCAGGGTTGGACGGCTACAGCTACAGTTTTGCCGTGGGGGCTATCAAGCCCTCGTTTGACATCTACCGGCACGTGACGCAACAGCTAGCGGTGTCGCCGGCCGACGCCTGGATGGTCGGTGATTCAAAGCGTTGTGACTGCGAAGGACCCTCGGCATTCGGTATGTACGGTAACTGGCTCGACCGGCAGGGTCGAAGCACTTACACATCTCTGGATCACTTTGTTGACGCAATTTTGCATGCACGCTGAGCATTAGCACAGTTCGACGTGGCACCGTTGCTCTTCACCACGGATTGCCACGTGTCGTTCCCTTACCTACCTGGACGGGGTGACCGATGAAGCAGGACAATCAATTGCGAACTGCCGCCTCATTGCAGCGGGGGCACTCAAGGCTCAAACGAGCGAGGGATCAACTGATCCCTAGTTCGGATGCTGCGGGTTTCGAATAGCCTTGGTTTGAGCCGGAGGGGCATAGGATCCGGCTATCGGAATTCAATTACCTACCCGAGAACTGAGAATTATGGTTCCAAGGGACATTTAGGGGGAAGCGTATGCGTGGCCGTAAAAATCAGCAGTACCAGAACTAACGTGATATATACCTTTCAGTGGTTAAAATGCTTTTATGCCCCAGCGCTTGACTAGCATGGCTCAATCCATGTTGTTTTATCAGATCTTTGCAGCGAGTATATCGAGCATCCTGCGGAGATATACATTCAACATGAGCCAACAAACACCTAGTTTGTAAAATCTTGTATAGACCTGAAATTCCAATATCTCCTACAGCATCCCCATTTTTATTGATTCGCTGGATGATATTTGATCCAGCATTTGGGTATTCACGAGTAACGTCAAGCCACTTTTTTAAAGCAATTACCGCCCAGGCCTCCAAATATCGTACGGATTCCAAAGAGTCCTCCTTCCTAACAACCAAAGTTGCGGAGTCAAACTCAATATCACTGAATTTTAGTTTTATCGCCTCCGTGCGCCGAAGCGCAGCGCTAAACAAAAGTGCAAGAGCTGCATGATCACGTAAGCCAATGCTTTTTCGATCATCTGACATACAGCTGTATATTAGTTTTTCACGCTCCTCAAAACTTACGTAATGACCGCTGCATCCACGATCCTCTAGAGATTCGAGTCGAAATGACTCGATGTCGGAATATTGAAGATTGTCAATTGCCCCCTCCAAAAAACAACAGCGAGAAATTTCTCGGAGCGCAAACATGTAAATCTTTAGCGTTGCAGGGGAAAGTTCCATGCCCCACTTTTCAACAAGTGATCTTACGACGGTGATATCTATAGCAGACCAAGGAGTCCTTTCGATAGATAAGTGGCCGAAGCCTATATCACGGGAAATTCTTTTTAGAATACTAATCATTGTAACCTGGCTAGCACTAGAAAATGGAGCCAAGTATAACTTTATTATTTTTCCGATCATCAAGTAATAATGGGGCGCGCCACAATTATCGTGACTTTTGCTAAGAGCTGAGTGGATCCTGTCCATTTTATTTTACCCCATGATCTTAGGTCATCGGTGCATAAATGAGAAAGGGCGGGGTCTTAATTGCCCAGGACTAGGTCTGTTAATCCATTCCTCTACCAAATATGTAAATGGATTGTTCTGAGAACGCAGCATGTCGACAATCGCAGAATCAAGTTTCTTCTTCTCTTCCAAGAAAAATATTTGCGGCAACGAAGACTGGTATATCGGGTTCTTCTTCAAAGCTTTCCAGGTTGAGACGCAGGCTGGTATTTGAAAAAATAACCCGGCAATGGCGAAGAGGGTGGAAATGTGTAGAGGATCGTAACGCGCCAAATCATGAATGGAGATTTTGCTCGTGCCAGTTTTACTGTCTAATACAAATTGCTTTTTAGAGAAACTCTGGTGAAGAGAGGAGTTCGTATGTGAATTGTTTGGGAGATTCGGGTCAAGCAATGTTAATGACGCAGCTTCTAGGATTTGAAGGAAGTGCACGTGCTCAACACGCTCCCCGGTCGGCAAAGTACATGATTCCCCTTTGAAGCTGGATATCAACCATCGTTGAAAATATAAAGCAATCAGGAAGCAACCCAATTCTGGCCGGATAGAGGACGCTCGCAACATATCTCGAAACGCAAATTTTTCCCAATGCGTATTTCCTGATGCGACAGCTAAAAGTCCAAATTTAAGTGTTTGATTAGTACTAGTGACAGGGTGTTCGACGAACGACAGAGGGTGTAAGTGGATAGGGCATCCCACCATCCATCGATGCAGCCAGAGGGTCCTGTACGCGAGATGCCCGGTTGAAAAATCCTGGGCCAGACAAGAAGCACAATACTTTGTGCGATAGCTCTGAGGTGGCAGCCAAAGAAATGGAGCTGGGAATAAATGAAGAAGGGTTTGTCTGCTGCATCCAAGAGGCTCAAGCAGCAAACCAATTGTTTCATTCATTTGATCAACATCAGGATCATTTATTTCGTGATGCTCTAGAATGCCGGCGGCTACAGTTAATTTTTCATCGCCGGTCTTTATCCCCCTTAATAACCAAGAACTGAAAATCTCACCAGACAATGGGCGAAGCATTCCGCTAAATATCTGATTCATTTTCGTAGACCGATAGTAAGTCAGGTAATGTTTCTGAACGGTCCAGAATGTCCAAGGTGATGCACTCTGCTCCTTCAACCACGGCTGTCATGGCTGCCCACTTTAGACGATTTATGATGTTTCGGGTGGTTGGATCAAGTTTCTTCGTCAGATACGTTACGATCTCTCGCGAAGCCAGATTGGACGGCCTAGCCAGGGGCAAGTATTTTTCATATGTAGCGAGAAATGCTCGAAATTCTTCATCTGCAGACCAAAGCGGTATTTCAAATATCTGGAATCGACTGGATAATTGTATGTCCATTTTTACAGCGTGCATCGCCTCATTTGTTCCGAAAGCAATTAAATCGAGAGACCAGGGAGGGCCAGATAGATTTTTGAAAAAATTGAGAAGTTTTCTTACTTCCATTCTATTTGCTGCCAGTACATGGTTGAACTCGTCGATGAACAACCCCCTAATTTTTTTGGTTTTTAGAAGGAACTGGAACTGCACCGGGAGGCTGCCTTTAGAGGCGTAAGACGCAGTCAGATCGAACGTTTCGCACAACGCGTTGATAGTGGTCTTTAGCGTAGGTTCGGGAGGGAGTGTTAATTGTAGATAGGGTAAGGGCTCACCGCGGCGCTGAGCCCACGTCTCACAATCTTTGATCACGCGATCAAGCAAGCTCGATTTTCCGGCGCCCCCAATTCCAATAATTAGCATACACAGGGCTTGCGAATTTTGCGGTAAAAATAAGGATGAGTTAATCTTTTTTCGAATCTGCGAACCGATTTCGTGATTGATCCACCGATCATGATGAATAAAATCAATTCTAGCGGCGTCAGGCCCTTCCATTAATATTTTACAGGCTTGGCTTAAATGCGAGAAATTGTCTTCCATTATGATCACTCTACGTCATAAGTTTTTGGTGGTCGACTATAGTCAATTGCACTTATGCCTTTTGTGTCAGTTTGTAGCTTATAGTGTACGTTTCCTTTCTGTCTTTTCTTTTCTTGAGCGCGTCGTTCTTTACTGGTGAGTTTCGCAGCGTCGGATACTCGCTGTTCATTTCGTTGTATCGCGGCGAATACGATGCTTGGAGGGATCCGCTCTCGACTGCTGTTAGAAAGAGTCTTTCTGGCTGCCTTATACTCCGCAAGCGAACTGTCGGGCAAACTCAAATCTGCATACCCACACTCGATATATTCATCATCGCCGGCTGGTTTTACCCATACATTCTTTATGGAGGCAGGGTTATATTTTATAATGCACTGTTTTTTTATGCTGTAGCGCTTAAGTGTGTGGGCATAATACTGAATTGTATTTATTTCAACTCCACCCCGTTGAATCGTGCCAGATCTGTAAGGTAAAAAATCGATAAAAAATTTTTTTCTGTCTGTGATTAGTGCGGGTGCGGAAACACCTTGAGCAGTTTGCTTGAATGCTTGCTCCCATTTGTAGAGTGGCGAGCAGCCTAGCTCTGAGTGCTCTGTCATATGATAAATTCCGATTTGTTCAATCAACCAATCGCGCAACTCCGTAAAAGTCATCCCTGGCTCTTTGAGATTTGAATAGCGTTTCTTATCGGCTACGCTGGAAAGGGTAGAGCCGATAACTCCACGCATGGAGCGCATCAGCGTTCCTATGTAACGTTCAATATGAGCGCCATGGTGTGGAGAGCCTGGAGGACGAAAGGTCAATTTTATTTTGTATTCTTTGCAGCCGTATGCAAATGCTCTTGATCGAAAGTCTTTACCGTTGTCGACATGAATCCGTTTAGGCAAACCAAACATAGGATAGATAATGTTCGATAGATTTAGTTCAGTGAGCCAAAGGTTTTTTGGGGAAATGCAATGGATCAAGCACAGTGCATTGGAGAGGGCGGATGGATGATCGAGACTTAGATAGAAGCCAAGTACGCTGCGAGTGTGAACATCAATTGCAATCGTCAGCCATGGCCGTCCTATAGGTCTTCGATGCACTGAGTCCACGATAACTATGTCGACAATGCAGTGATCTATTTGTACCAATTCTAACGGCTTGGATGTCTGTTTTTTTTGCCCACGAACTGCATGATCTTGCGCCGCCTTCTTTGAACCAAATATGCGTTTCGTATTTTCTCGTTCGGGCCTGTCTTTTATCCTAAGATAAATTGCCTTAATTGATGGTGTCGGAAGCTTGCTGCTCTCACACTTTTCCCTAACTTTCCGAGCGATCGCTCGTACGCTGCTGCCCGCTCCAGAACTTGCATCTATTGCCTCCTTGATAATTTGCTCGACTTCGTCCCCAAGCAGTTTGGTGCCGCGCTTTCGGCCGCGCTGCTCACTTACCAAAGAAATTAACGTTCCAGTACAAAATTTTCTTAATAAAACGTACGTGTAAGATTTGCTGTGGCCTAACTCTAAGGCAAGGGTTTCAATAGTCGACAGTTCCGGGTCGCCATTAAGGTGTCGAGAGAGTGCATCATATTTTCGCTCCGCGTCAGCGAGCTGCTTTTCAGTAAACGATACCAAATCAGGCTCTGCGATTTGTAAAGATTTCTCTAACAAGGCCTGATCAATAACTGTAGTGATTTGATCTGGGCTTATGTTTTTTTGCTCTCTGTTCGATTTCTTGATCTGAAGTCTGTCGGAGCTCAGCCATGCAGTGACTTCCCAGATCTGCCCGTCATGCAATATTTTTGAGCCTGCGCTTATTATTTTTTCACTCATTTTTTTCTGCCAGCGACAAAGTCAATGGGTAACTTACGATGTCATTAGAGACAGGAATGAGCAAGTGCTCAGGTTGATGGGTTCCGGCGTTTTCTACGTCTTATAATATTGTACGATGAAAAATTAACCAGAATACTATGGCCTGGCACATTGTATGGTTGGCGGCGATGTGACGAACAGGCTAGACCGCTCTAGTACAGCACTTACAAGTGTATAGTGCTATCTGGCAACTCCCGCCGTGCATTTCGTCAGATTTCTCTTAACGCTCGCGGCTGAGCGCCGCCGGCAGGTAGGCTAAGCGGCGATAGGGGGAGTAAAAGACTATTTCAACGTAGGCATGTCGGCGAAGGATGTACGAGACGATTTAAAAGGACGGGCAATGGCACAGCTACATCGCATCAGACAATGCTTTAGCGATCATAAGGAGGGTTGTGTTGACATGTGGTTTTCTGCACATCGCCACATAATCTAAAAGCTGAACAACCGATGATAAGCGATGATGAGATATATCTCATGCGGATACGTACTTCGTCATTGGAACTATTCGTCATCTATCAATATAAAATGCCAACCAGTTAATATTTCTGCGAGTTCGCCAAGCGGTACCTGAGAAACGTTATCGGAGAGCGCGCAGCCGGCTTTGTGCCGTCCTAGAAAGGGCGCGCCAGACTCCCTTATGTTTTGCCAACCACCACACTGCCGGCAGATCACCATGTTCCCCTCAAGCAGCCAACGCTCCAGCCAATGCACCATCTTGATTTCGACCGAGCGGTTCAAAGATTTGACCCTCCGGCATCGACCTTCACGGGTGAAATCGTCTTGAAAGCGCATTTAATTCCTCATTCAGATCGGTTAGTCACTGACATGCAATCGACGAATGCGCACTATAGGCTGTAGCTCTATAGGATTCAATCACGACCCAGCTCGCGGTACTTTGTCGTTTTCCGCTTGACTCCTGCTAACGGAGGGCCATTGAAGCCCAACTGACTCACTGATAGCACAAGTCGTGAGCCGCCTGCTGGGATCACTTCGGCCCAGTTACACAAGCTCGCTGATTCAGTCAGGCCTTATGGATGCCAATCACAATCGATGAAAATGAACACTATAGATTGTAGCCCTAAAGTATTCATAAAGGGCCTCATTATTCCTTTTGTGAACTGCACAAATGGATATGAAACAAGCCTTCGGCCGCGCCCTAAAGACTCGCCGCCAGCAACACGGTTTGACTCAAGAGGATTTCTCTGAAGTCAGCAGTCGAACCTATCTGAGTACGTTAGAGCGCGGTATGAAGTGTCCTACGCTGGAAAAAGTGGTCGAGCTTGCGTCCGTTCTAAAGGTGCACCCAATCACTTTGATTGCTGAAAGTTTTCTAATGCTGGACTCTCGCCAGAGTCTTGAAACTCTCCTAGCGCAAGTGCGGAGGGAAGTGCAGATGGAAGATGGTGAGCAGGTTGAGAAGCCGCAGCGGGATACCTGAGCGAGCCAGGGGGAGGGGGCCAACGCTTAGTCGAGGCAATGTCAAAACGAGACAGAGTTTCTGTCATGTCCCAGTCAGCCTTCCCCCATCAATCTGGTAGCTTGACTATCCAGCAACAGGCCCGCCTGAAAGTAGCCCATCACCGTGCTCACGCTGCGGTGTTCGGTCATGGCCATCACTTCACCCAGTGGCACGCCCTGGCGCCCGGCTTCGGTGACAAAGCCGGAGCGCAAGCTGTGTGCTGCCCAATCGCCCTCCAGGCCAGCCAGCTTCGCCCGGCGCTGGACGATGCGCGCCACCTGGTCAGCCGATAAGCCAGTCATCCCGACCTTGCCGCCTTTATACAGGCGACGAAACAGCGGACCGGACTCGGCCGGTGCCACCGTCAGCCAGGCGACCAGTGCCACCGCCGCCGGCCCGCGCAGCGGCTTTTCACGACGAATACCGCCGGTGTCGGTCTTGGTGGTGCCCAGAGCATAGAGCCAGGTGTCGGCATCCAGTCGGCGCACATCGCCCACTTGCAGCCCCACCACTTCGGAGCGTCGCCGGCCGCCACCACTCCAGGCGAGCGTCAGCAGGGCGCGATCGCGGATGCCGCGCACGCTGTCGTCGCAGGTGGAGAGCAATGCCTGCAAGGGTTCGAGGACGATCGCGGTTTTCTTGCGCACGTTAACACCCTGGCGTGCCTGCGCCTTGCGTGCTTCGCGCAGTAGGGTTTTTAAAGCCGGCGCTTCGGTCGGGCTGTCCCACTGATTGATTCGGTGCCATTTGCCGAGTACCGCCAGCCGGTGACTGACCGTGTTGAACGCCAGTGGCCCTGGCTTGCTCTTGACCCGGGCGGCTACCAACGCGGCGTCGATGCCGGGCGGCAACAGATGCGCCCAGCCGCCGTCGGCCAGCGGACGCGCTAGATGATCGAGGACAAACTGCACTGCCACGGCCGCGGGGAGCGGGGCATCGCCCAGCGCCCGGCCATAACGCAGCTGCAGCCAGGCCGACCAGTAGGCAAGGGCGCTGCGATAACTGCGCACGGTATTGGCGGCGGTGCCGGCGGCGATAAACGCCGCCGCGGCTTCCTGGGCGTGGAGCGCCAGGGATTGCGGGTCCAGCGGCGTTTCGTCGACCAGTGTCAACTGATCTGTAATATTTAATACGTTCAACGTATGATAATTCCAATATTCAGAAAATAACGTCGGATAACGTTCTATTATCAGACCTAATATAGCCTGAGGTGCAGTATGGCGGTAGGCGTACCGGAAAATGACGTATTCGCGGCTGCAGACGCCGTGCTGGCGCGTGGTGAGCGGCCGACGGTCGAGCGCGTGCGCCTGGAACTGGGTAGGGGAAGTCCGGCTAGAGTCGGTGGGCTCCTCGATATTTGGTGGGCACGTTTGGCCGAACGCCTGAGCGGGGAGACCCGTTTACCGGCGTTACCTAGTGAGGTGTCGCGGGCGTTTATCGCTGTGTGGCAGCAGGCGATCCACTTGGCGCAGAGCGTCGCCGAACAGGGTTTAGCGGAGCAGCGCCAAGTGCTGGACGCCGAACGTGAGCGACTCGCAGAAATTGAAGATAGAGCGCATCAGGATCTGGCAAAAGGGCGCCAACAGGTTTCAGAAGCAATGGCCGGGCGTCAGACGGCCGAATCTCGCTTGGCTGACCTGGACCTTCTGTTGGTGCAGCGGCAGGCCCAGATTGAAGAGCTCCAGCAACAGCGTGATGTCTTGAAGCGTGAGCGGAACGATGCCCAGGGTCAAAATCAAATTCTCCAACAGGAACTCCACTCGCTACGACTCAAGGCCGAGCAGGAGCGAATAACACAGGAGAACTATTTGCGTGGCGTTGAGGATCGGGCTCACCGTGAGGTTGATCGGGCCAGGGAGGAGGCGAAAGCCGCAGTAAGCGAATCAAAAGTAGCCAACCGCAGGTGCGACGACTTGCGACGTAGGTTGGAGTCGGCCCAGAGCGAGCTCAGCCAAGCGGAGCAACGTACTGCGGCGCAGTTGGCCCGCGCAGAAACTTTAGAACAACAGTTGATTCAGATACGCCAGCTGCCAGAGATCAAGCGCAAGCCGCGAGTCAGAAAAAAAACGACATCAAGCAACCCTAAAGACTAACTGCAAGTGTCAGCTAGCGGCTATTAGCGAACCCTCAAAAGCGACCGCTATCGGCCAAAAGCGGACGTTTGAGAGCGGCACCTTCCGACCAAATGGCAGCCGCATCACTGGCCTCCTATTGTTAAGACGTGCCGAGATAGACGGTGAGTTCGATCGCTCATGCCAATGGAGTTCATTTCCAAAATGACGCGTTTAGAGGAAAAAGTGCCGGCGTCGCACTGACGTTGCTAAGTCGCACACTGGACTATCGCTCGTTGCCCTAAAACGCACTTAAGCTCAGGTCCACAAAGCTGCGTACTTTGGGGTCCATATAGCGGCTCGATGCGAATACGGCGTGGACCGGCGCAGGTATCTCCGCCCATCCGGACAGCACGCAAGCTAACTTGCCTTCCGCGACATGTGGCTCAGCCATGAAGCGTGGAAGTTGTGCGATTCCCAGCCCCTCAAGCGCCAGGTTTTTTGCGGCGATCGTGCTATTGACGGCGCACCGGGGAACAGCAGTGACTTTCTCCGAGTTCGTGCCGTTTACCAAGCTCCAGTTCGAGCGGCCGCGCATAGTTTTCATGATCAGATCATGATGCTTCAGGTCGCTGACAGCTTTAATCCTCGGTCCCTGCTTCAAGTATTCCGGGGTTGCGTACAGCCCATAGAACACCTCGCCCAGTTTGCGCGCCGACAGTCCTGAATCTTCAAGCTTGCCGACGCGAATAGCGACATCGAAGCCTTCATGAATTATGTCGACCAAACGGTTGGTGTATTCCGCCTCCACCGTCACCTTCGGGAAATGGCGCAGAAACGTGGCGATCCAGCGATCCACAACCATCGTTCCGAACTCAGATCCGGCCGTGATTTTGAGCAGGCCCTTTGGCTCCCTAGATTGTTGCGCCACAGCCGCTTCAGCCGCCTCGGCGGCGGTCAAGATGCACATGGCCCGCTCGAAATAATCGCGTCCCACTTCAGTTACGCTCAGACGCCGAGTGGAGCGGATGAGCAATTGTGCACCGAGCTTTTCTTCCATGCGCCGGACGATCCGACTCACTCGGGCTTTATCCGTGCCAAGTCGGTCCGCCGCCGTAGTGAAAGAGCCATCGGTGACAACGGCGACGAAGACTTTCATTTCCGGCAAATCAATTGATGTGTTCATGGACAACAGTCTGTAACTTCAGGCTCCATTTATCAATGGACCGATCGAATCTAAAGTCCGCTCCAGGCACTACAGGGTGCTGAATGTCTCTCGGCGGGTCCCGCCGAAACCCCATAGAAGGAATATTCAAGATGACCCAGACGATCGGAATCATTGGCTCGGGCTTGGTGGGCAAAGCAGTAGCCCATCTTGCGGTCGCAGCAGGCTACAAGGTCGTGATCAGCAATTCCCGCGGCCCTAAGTCCCTTTCCAAGTTGGTAAAGGAACTTGGACCTCTCGCTCGTGCGGGCTCTGTCGAAGAGGCCATCGCCTCGGGCGATGTCGTCTCGCTGGCCATTCCGCTTGCGAACTTCAAAACTCTGCCGGCCGACAAGTTCGTTGGCAAGGTGGTTATCGATCAAACCAATTACTACCCAGGCATGGGCGATTTTCGCCGGGCCGATCTCGATCAGGGCAAATTAACTTCCAGTGAACTGGTCCAGCAACACCTCAAAGACGCGAAGGTGGTTAAAGGTATCCATAACATTGGCTGGATCCACATGCAGTACAACGCTCGTCCAAAGGGTGATGCAGAACGTACCACCTTGCCCATCGCTGGCAACGACGCCGTTGCTAAGGAAATCATCACGCGTTTCATAGAGGCCGTTGGATACAACGTGGTCGATGCGGGTTCACTCGCCGACAGTTGGCGTATCGAACCCAACACGCCGATTTACTTCTGGCCCTACGCGCCTGCGGTTCCAGAAGGCTTGACCGAGGAGAAGGCCAAAGAAGTCTACCGTCAGCGCGGCAAACCGCTTTCGCCAGAACAAGCTCGTCAGTTGATCAGCAGTACCAAGAGTCCGTCTCCCATCGGAGGAACGCTGGAAGGTCTTCCGCCCATCCATATTGCTCTGTTCCTAGAGCTGGCGAGTGCGAACACCGTCGAGGGGTAATGGTTCTAAACCGGGCGTCTTTAAAGCTGGCGTCCGGTTCTTTTAAAGTCACACCGGTCCTATCTTAGATATTAACTGATGTATCTATAGACAACAGTCTGTCGTTCCACATGCTATTTATCTATTTTCCATGCCTTCTTACAGTGATGTCTTTCACCGTAAGAAAGAGGGGCTGTAATGAAGATAGGAATACTGAACACCGGGAATCTTGGCAGCAGACTAGCGCGGACTTGGGGTGCTGTGGATCACCAGTTGGTGCTCGCCAAGGACGGCGAGGATCGCAAGATTGCGCCGTTGCTTGCCGAACTTGGCGATCGGGCCCGCCATGGCACCTTCGAGCAGGCGGCTCAATTTGGCGAAGCTGTTTTGTTCTCGGTCTACTGGCCCAGGGCAGACGCAGTGATCGACGCGGTTGGCAGCGCACTCGACGACAAGATCGTGATCGAAACCATGAATCCGCTCGGCGTCACTAACGAGTTTGTGCACTTTCATGACCATGCTTTCATGCGTGACAACTCGACTGCCGAGTATCTGCAAAACCGTCTTCCGCGTGCGCGGGTGGTCAAGGCCTTCAGCCTGTTGGCGGCGCCAGTGTTGGAGGGTGCTGCCTGGTCTGCCTCGGCGACCAAACCTAACGTTTTCTACGCAACTGACGACCAGGAGGCAGGCGACATCGCGCGCGGTTTGATTGAAGACGCTGGCTTCACGCCCATCAATGCAGGCCCTTTGAAAGTCGCCCGCCAATTGGAGCAGCTCGGCGTTCTGCTGCACCACATCGCCGAACACGAATACAACGGCGATACCGATCTCATTCGGCTGGGTGTCTCGATTGTGGAGGCTCTCCCTGGTCCCATCGTGCGCGAACGGATCTCCTGAGCGTCATGTAGATCACCCCACCAAGAATTCGAGTTTTAATGGAGTTTCAGATGCCACAATCGCTAATGAGAAAAACGGCCCTGGTGACAGGAGGGTCGCGGGGAATCGGTCGATCAATTGCAGAGCGCTTGGCGAAAGAAGGCGCAACAATCGCCTTGACCTACAACGCAAGCAAGTCCGCCGCCGAGGAGGTGGTTGATGCCATCGAGAGCGCCGGAGGTAGTGCCTTCGCACTTCATTCTGATCTGTCAGATGTTCAGGCTATCCCCGCACTGTTCGAACAACTCGACCGAGAACTCATCAGACGAAACGGAAGTAAAGCGCTCGACATTCTTGTCAACAATGCCGGAAATTCTGGTTGGGGCAGTTTTCGGGATGCAACACCGGACAATTGGGACGCCATCTTCGCGGTCCACGCTCGAGCGCCGTTTTTCGTCGTTCAAGCCGCACTTAGTCGTCTAAGCGATGGCGGCCGAATTATTAACATCACCTCCGGTGCCGGCGCGCGAGCCATGTCGGCAGTGCCGATCTATTCGATGGCCAAAGCCAGTATCAACAACCTGACCCATGCGCTTGCACAGGAATTGGGTCCGTACGGCATTACGGTGAATGCCGTGGCGCCGGGCTGGGTACGGACAGACATGAACGCGGCCGTACGTGAGAACGTCGACATGGTTAAAATGATCGAAACTGATACCGCATTGGGCCGCTTCGGAGAAACTTCAGACATCGCCGCGGTCGTGGCGTATCTGGCGTGTGAGGAAAGCCGCTGGGTGACCGCCCAGGTCATTGAAGCAAGTGGTGGCTACAAGCTGTAAAGCTGCCCTGCCATCAGGAACGCGGCAGTGGATGAGTACTGCGTGTTAACCATGAAAGTCACTGCCTATAATGACACTCGATTGCTCGCAGGGACTCCCTGGTACGCGAAGGCGGTCAACCTTCGCGTACGATTCCTCTCATGATTTTTATTTGCTAAGCGAACGTCCACTACCGGTCTGTAGCTGTCACCTGCGAGGGTCCGCTTATGGCCGATTGCTGCCTGTCGCGTGCGCTGCAATCGGCAAGAAGCGGTCATTCAAAATCCACCAGAATGCACTCTCACATACTCGGTTTTTTGATTAGCTCATCCCAAGGAGGCGTGGGAGGGAACAGCTCCATCAGATATGCAATGAATGCTTTTACGTTTGGGCTACCTCGACGGCTTTCTGGCCATAAAGCAGTGATACTAAAACGCTCTACGGTGAATTGTGGGAGAATCGGAACCAGTTCTCCCCGGCGCACATACGGCGCAGCTACATAGTGCGGTGAGATACCGATACCGCCCCCGGCAGCTATTACCACAGCAACCGCATCGCTGGCATCGACTGTAAAAGCTGTATTTGGCGACAACTCAAGCTGTTTACCATCCGCCTCATAAGGCCATTTCAAACTCTGCCCCGTGCTCTGATACCGAAAATTCACGCATTCATGACCCGCAAGGTCTTCAGCCGTTACCGGAGTGCCTTTGCGCTGTAGGTAATGAGGTGATGCGAATGCACCGATCCGATGCGGGCCCAGCGGGCGAGAAATCAGTCGCGAGTCGGCAAGGTTGCCAACCCGAACCGCGACGTCGATGCCTTGTTCAATGATGTCGGAATACTGATCGCCAAGCCGCAGATCAATAGCCAGGTTCGGGTATTGCTCGCGAAATCTTGGCAGGGCTGGCGCGAGAATATTCAGTCCAATCGGCAACGGCGCGGTGACTTTCAACACGCCCGAAGGCTCGGCGCGGGAGGCGACGGCGGCCTGATCGATGTCTTCTACTTCACGCAGAATCCGCAACGCCCGTTCGTAAAGATCGCGGCCCTCCGGGGTGAGCACCAGTGAGCGTGTGGTGCGGGTGAACAGCATCAGCCCGAAATGCTCTTCGAGCCGTTGCACGCTTTTGCTGACGGCCGACGGTGATACCGACAGTGCCCGGGCTGCAGCCGTGTAGCTGCCCAGCGAAGCCGCTCGTGCAAAGGCGATGAGCCCAGTTAAACGATCCAATCCGATTTGTGCCTTCATGGCACTAGTAAAGCGACTTCTGCCCTAATTATCAATCTTCATTCCAAGCCGTAGTCTTTGCCCATCGAACGCCACTCGGGTGTTCCAGACGGAGACTCAAGCATGAACATCACCCAAACCCTGCCATCCTCACTCACCGACAAAACCGTGGTCATTTTCGGCGGTACCTCCGGCATCGGCCTCGCCGCTGCCGTGCAAGCGAAAGCCGCTGGCGCCAAGGTCATCGTCATCGGTTCAAACGCCGCGCGTGCCGGACAAGCCGCCATCGAGCATGGTTTCGACGACTGGCGCGCGGCAGACGTGACTGACAGTCAGGCTATCGAAACAGCATTGGCAGATATCCCCCAGGTCGATCACCTCGTTCTGCTCGCCGGCACGTTTGTGGCTGGCTCCGTGCTTGCGGCGGATCTCGCTTACCTGCACCGCGCGTTCGATGAACGCATCTGGGCATCGATCAATGTGATTCGGATCCTCGGTGACAAGCTGGCAAAAGACGGCTCGATCACGTTCATTTCCGGCTCTCTGGCTGATCGCCCGAATGCCTACGGCACCGCCGTGCTGGCAGCCGCCTCGGCAGCGATGGAAGCACTGGCTCGCGGTCTGGCTCTAGAGCTGGCACCGGTGCGGGTCAACACGCTGTCGCCGGGCCCGATCAACACCCCGATTCTCGGCAAGGCACTGGGTGAGGGGCGTGAGGCATTTATCGCCTCACTTGAGCAGGTTCTGCCCCTACATCGCCTCGGCACAGCAGCAGAGGCAGGCGCGGCAGCGGTGTTCCTGATGAGCAACACCTTCATGAACGGCGCCGTACTCAACATCGACGGCGGCGCACGCCTGGTTTGATCCTGCCCACCTTTTTGGAGAGCCTGAACATGACATCGTTATTTGATTCCCTGCGCCTCGGCGCGCTCGATTTGCCCAACCGTATCCTGATGGCGCCGATGACCAGAGCCCGCGGTACTCGCGAGCACGTCCCGACCGAGATGATGGTCGAGTACTACCGTCAGCGCGCCAGCGCGGGACTGATCATTTCCGAAGCGATCGGCATCAGTCAGCAAGGTTTGGGCTGGCCTTACGCGACGGGCATCTGGTCCGACGAACAGGTCGCCGGCTGGCGCAAAGTCACCGACGCAGTTCATACTGCTGGCGGCCGGATTATCGCGCAGCTGTGGCACATGGGCCGGGTCGTGCACCCGAGTTTTCTCGGTGGCGGCCAGCCGGTTTCCGCATCGGTCACCACGGCGCCGGGCCAGGCGCATACCTACGCCGGTAAACAACCGTATACCCCGGCGCGCGCGCTACCGCTAGAAGAAATTCCTGCACTGCTGGAAGACTTCCGTCAAGCCACGCGCAACGCAATCGAGGCGGATTTTGACGGCGTACAAATTCACGCCGCCAACGGCTATCTGATCGACCAGTTCTTGCGCGACAGCGACAATTTTCGCAGTGATGCCTATGGTGGTTCGATCGATAACCGTATCCGCTTGCTAAAGGAAGTAACCGAGGCGGTTGCAGGCGTCATCGGCGCCGACCGCACCGGCGTACGCTTGACCCCAAGCAGCTATGAACAGGGTATCCGCGATAGCGATCCAGAAGCCCTATTCATCCGCGCTTCCGAAGTGCTGTCATCGATCGGCATTGCTCATCTGGAAGTCCGCGAGCCACCGCTGGACGGCACCTTCGGCAAGTCAGAGCGGCCGCCGCTGGCCGGGATGATTCGCGAAGTGTTCAAAGGCGTACTGATCCTCAACTCGGACTACGGGCTTGCCAAGGCGCAAGCGCACTTGGATGCAGGACTCGCCGATGCGATTGCATTTGGACGTCCGTTTATCGGCAATCCGGACCTACCGCTGAGATTCGCTCGGGGGTTGCCACTGGTGGAAAGCGAGATGAGTACCTGGTTCAGCCAGGGTAGGGAAGGCTATCTGGACTATCCGACGTCAGGTTCCGTTTGAGTTGACGATCGGGGGAAGGACGATCGTCCGTTATTGGCCGAAAACGGACGCTGGCTGGCTCCGATGATGAATTGAGTGCAGCAACCCACCTTACACCCGCAATGATTGGCCAGGTTTCGATACCGCGATCCCCTGTAGCAATTTTTAGCATACGACGATCACTGCGCCCCTGGGTACTAGCGGCCATGTATGCGAAGGGGGAATAACGTGTGTGCAAATATCAGCTGAGGGCTTGTAAAGGTTGGGACTTCGAATCTCTCCTTAACCGCCACACTCAGCAAACGCAACCTACTGATTTTTCTAGAGAGAATCGGGGGGGGCTTGTGTTTTTTGGCTTCTGAAAAAAAAGTCCATATGGGACTGAGATGGGACTAGCGCACTGTTCTGGTGCAAAAAAATGAGAACATGACGACAACGTCTGCAAATCTCGGACGGCCGCATGAACTAGGCTTTCCAGCACACTTCAATCTAGGATGGATCCCGTGTCAGATCACTCAGATTTCAACGTCGCTACGGCAGATGCGCTGACATTGCTTTTGGACAATCAGTATGCGATCGGCGCCGCTATAGATGAGGTCACGAAATGGCTTTCAGAGAACGGCGCAGAGGAGGCTGCCGCTAACGCGAGCATGGTTATGGAAAACCTGGACAAGAACGCACAAGCACTCACAGACGCAATCATGCGACTTCGGGGGTTTAGAAAGTAAAGCAGCCCTGCACCGGATTTTATCCGGTGCAGGGCTGGGGGACGGTTGCCGGTGATTCAAGCAGCAGATGTTCGCTGGTTGCCAGGGGGTATCTGCGAGCTTTCGCTGACGGAAGTTGCTCCCAGATTGCCTGCTGCCTTTGCACGAGCACGACCCACGCCCCATGCGAGAGCCGTTGTCATCGTGTCATTGGGTAATTCGTCATGAGCTTCTTCAAATTTGGGGAGACCCTCCCCGTCATATACACCGATGAACAGCTGAGTTCTGCCCTTTCTCGAAACACGCGCCTGAACGTCAATCACACTGCCGTCACTCAACACCTCATCGTGTGACCGACAGTGCAACTCACAATCCGCCCAGAGCCAGTACCTCGAACCTCTTCGCATCATTTGACGGCCTCCTTGTTGTTTTAAATTGCAAGAGTGCCACGCGGGAGTTATTTTTTAGTCCGCAAAACAATGAGCGTCAACCCCGAACAATAGCCTTCTCAGGTGAGAAATCGGCGTGTTAGTCCCTGTCGGCGGGTAACAAGCCATTGCTTGTAAATCCAGCCTATGTTCAATCGGCCCCCACACCTGACCGCGGTGTGGAGCCCTTTTTTCGCCGCGTGGAAACCAGTCCCCCAGGGACTGGTCTACCATTGCCTGACGCTCTGGCACACCGCCAGGCCGATCTCAGGGGAACAAGGAACAGGGTTCATGTCTTACGCCTATGAAGGCTTGGCCACCGTCGGCGTGCTCGCCTTGTACGAGGGACAGGCTCCCAACCGGTTGACCACGCTGGAAATGAACGTCCGGGTGATCAACCTCGGGCCGAAACGCGTCTGCCTCGAGTTCGACCACTATCTGCTAGGCCCCAAGCAAGCCAACGCCCTCCAGGTGGTCTTGCCCGACGGTGTGCTGTTGCAAGGCCCGATTCTCGACGGGCGCAACGAGCCGGCCGGCGGCTGGCTGCTGATCGACGTCGAACACCGTGAACTGCCTCTGCTACCGCCGACCAATCTCAACGGCTGGACATGGGTGTGAGCATGAGTGACACCCTGTCTGCGCTGGACCTGCCGCCGGCGGTGAAGGTCCAAACCCTCAAACTGCTGGCCCGTATCAGCCAGGCGGCCAGCGCCGACGAGCTGCGGCGCGCCAGCGATCGCGCCGCCGGGTTTGTTTTGGGACTGGAGACGGTCGAAGTGCTGGACGCGGCGCGCATTAAGGCGTTGTATGACGTCTTCGACGGAGCCGCCACGGCGCGTCGGCAGGAGGATGCACAGTGATCGGTGACGGTATTCATGAAGACGTGTTGCGCGCCCTGGTCGAACAATACTCGGTGCGCGAATGCCTGGTGGCCAGGATCGAGGGTGGCCCCGACTGGGGCCTGTCGATTCGCCTGGGCGGCAGCGGCGCACGCTGGGTGCCGGTACGCTCGCGACGTGAGCCGCTGCGCACCTGGTCCAGCCTCACGGCGGTGGGGCGCTTTGCCGACAGCGTGGGCATGAAAGGATTCAGTGTGGAGTTGTGACCAGCGCTAGGCCATTGGCCGAAAAACGTCGTTCGTAAGCTACAGCTATCGGCGAGGAGCTGCCGTTTATGTTAAAGAGTAAGTTGCGCTGACTTCGGACTCTGCAAGGCAGATAAGTAAGTCGTTTTTACTCACGAAAAAGATTAAAGATTTGCCGGCCCTAAGTTATAGCGCCGTAAGCACGCCCTGGTACAGCACCGGACCAGTCGGCTGTCCTGTCGGCGATCCGCCCTCGGGCTCAAGACTGACGGCCAGAGTGATGGATTCACCAATGAGAGCTTTCTGCGCGCTGCCCAACTTGATCTCCCCATCTCCACCTGGCCGTATCACCCCGAGGGAGACGGGTTTGCCATCTTGCGGAATAACCCACATTTCCAGGCTGCGATTCTTTTCGACCTTTACCAATGCCAACAGTTTAATTTTCAGGTAATTCTCGTGAGCTTCGATCCTCATCCACGACTGTGCGTCGGCACTACGCAACGTAGCGCCGTAGCGTACTTCGTCACGGTTGTAGATAGCGCCCAGGGTTACTACTACCAACGAACATGCTGCAATCGTCACCCGGAGCCAGCTCCAGAATGGCTGCCTCAAAGTGAGCTGCGCTGTTTGCGGATCTATACGCGCCGTGACTCCGCGCCATACACGATCCGGCACAGGTTGTTCAGCCAGATGCTCAGTAAGGCTCATGAGGCTGTCCTGCCATTGCGCAAGTTCCGCGCGAAGTTCCGAGTCTTCGATTAACAACTGCTCAAAGCGCCGGCACGCGGTTGGCGGCATTAAACCGATGGCATAATCGGCAGCAAGTGCACGACGCAGACTCGGAGTTTGGTAGTTCATGACTCAAGGCACCTGCGCAAACGCTCCATGCCTCGGCGGATCCAAGACTTTACCGACCCAAGCGGCGCTGACAGATGCTCAGCCAGCTCTGAACAGGAAAGTCCCTCAAAATAAGCAATGGTGATCGATTGGCGTTGCATCCCTTCGAGACTATCTAGGCACCGATTCAATGAAGTGTTCTCACGGGAGCTGTTCAACTGATCGTGTGCCGAGGGGCTGTCGTCGACCAGCATCTGCGCGTCGAGGTCACTCAGCGGACGTTCGCGATGCTTTCGCAATTGGTCGATGGCCTGGTTTCGCGTGATATTGATCATCCAGGTCATCGGCGCCGACAGGTGCGATTGGTAGCGCGAAGCATTGTTCCAGATACGCACGAAACTTTCCTGTAGCACCTCCTCAGCCAGATCTGAGCGTCCCATGAAACGCATCGCCACGCCATGCAGACGCGGACTCACGCTACGATACAGCGCATCAAAAGCACGTCGGTCCCCCAGGGAACACTGGGCTAGAAGGTGTTTGAGTTGGTCAGTGTCAGCGATGGGAATAGCCTTTCTCCAAACGATTGGGTCGTGAGACCCTACAAGTCGATTGCAGCCAGAGGTTAGCCCACGGCGCGCGGTTGTTCCATTCACGGGTGGGCTCCTCAGAAGACTCGCCGATCCTGCTGAAATCGACCGGCGACGCCGGTCAACTTTTCGGCATCAGGACCTTGTCGATGACCTGTATCACACCGTTCGATTGGTATACGTCATAAGTGCTGATGTCGGCGACGTCGCCCTTCTCGTCTTTGATGGTGATGTTGTGCGGGCCATTCATCATTGCCCACAGTTTTCCGCCCGAGACGGTGGTCAGTTCGGTCTTGCCACCACCGGTCTTGATCTTTTCGGCAAGGGTGGCCATGTCCAGTTTGCCGCTCACAACGTGGTAAGTAAGGATCTTGGTGAGGGTTGCCTTGTTTTCTGGCTTGAGCAACGTATCGACGGTTCCTGCGGGCAGAGCAGTAAAGGCTGAATTGACCGGTGCGAACACAGTAAAGGGCCCTTTTCCCTTGAGGGTGTCGACGAGACCGGCAGCTTTCACGGCGGCGACCAGGGTGGTGTGATCGGCCGAGTTCACTGCGTTGTCGACGATGTCCTTGCTCGGCAACATGCTTTGACCGCCGACCATGACGCTCTCGTGACTCATCGATGCAGCATGCGCAGCGTTGAACACTAATCCGCTACCTGCCGCCAAGGTCAGAAGGCCCGCAATCAATGGCGTTTTGATCGAAATGCGTTTCATCGTGATGATCCTTTGTGGGGAAATCGGCCAGGAAAGTCTGTCCGTGCTTGATATACGCGGTGGCGTTCGGATTGGATGCAGTAGCGCCTGTTTTTTTGCAGAATTTGCGAGTGAGTGATCCAGTGACCACTATTCGTTAGGCAAGGTGGCGATACCCCCTGCTGGAAGCTCAGCCTTTCGGAAGGATGCTTTTGACCGAAAGCGTTCATCCGCGAGCGGCTACTATCGGCCAGAAGCGGACATTCCCATGCGACCGCTGTCGGCCAAAAGCGGACGTTTGCACGTACCGCTACCGGCCAGGAGCAGACGTTCGAATGAGTCTAAAAAGACGGGAGGATTCAAGTATCGGGCTCACGATGACGCCAGTTGCACACTGCTAAGCACCATGGGCTCAGTCATTTGAGAGCGCCGTATTTTATCTTTCGGTGTAAAACTACGATTTTTTAAAGGGCCATTTTTTCGAGGTGCAGGTAGGGCTAAAAAATATGTTTTGATCCCTAGGCGCGATCGCATTCCTTGTGCTAGATTCAGAGTGCTTGTGGCATTAGGCCATAAGGTGGATCACAAGTTGTCAAGCCACCCATGATTATTTATCAGCGGGAAGCACATGGCGAACAACAACACGCGGAATCTCTTCATTGAGAACCTCCAGATGTAATCGTGATACTGGCACTATACGTCAACTCTAGCAATACGCGGCCTAGTCTGAAAAGATGGATAATGTTTAGAGCATTAAGTTTAGCCGGTGGGGCGGTTTAGGGATTGCCGCCATCCTAGTCCCACCGGTTGGCTTATCAAGGTGCTAGTATGGACGAGTTGCCGTGGTACAAGCCTAGAAAATATCTTCACTTTGATCGTCCTGTCGGTCAGAAAGCTGCACTGGATTATGCTTCATCCCCTCAGAAAGTCGCAGCTCATTCGTTTTATCCTTTTATCACCTACACCTCAGTTATATTGAAGTATCGGCTAGATAATGATCGTGGTGTGTTCGTAAAAAATCCCAAACCTAGGCCAATCAGTTACTCAGCCCACTTAGACTCACACATATATGCTTATTACTGCTTCATTTTAAGCCAGCTGTATGAAAAGGAACTGGTGCGACGTGGCTTACATACGTCGGTATTGGCTTTTCGCTCCATTGATGGAAAGAGCAACATTCATTTTGCACATGATGCGTTCTGCGAGATCAAGGCTAAGGGAGAATGTTGCGTTCTTGCATTCGATGTTGAAAAGTTCTTTGATCGCCTCGACCATTCACGGTTGAAGGCAGCATGGGCAAAGTTGCTTGGAGTTGGAAAACTTCCAGTCGACCATTTTGCGGTTTTCAAATCGATCACCAAAAGCTCTCGCGTCGATAAAGTCGCCCTCTATGAAAAGCTCGGTGTGTCTATCCATAATCCACGAGTTGAGAATAAGCGCCTCTGCTCGGCCAAGCAATTTCGTGATGATGTGAGAGGTGGTGGGCTTCTTGCTACTAATCCCGAGTCACGCGGCATTCCGCAAGGTTCTCCAATAAGTGCGCTCCTGTCCAATATCTATATGTTGGAGTTTGATCTCGCTTTACTTTCCAGACTATCCTTGACAGAGTCAGTATTCTACCGTTACTGCGACGACATACTCGTCATATGTGATTCCGAAAAGGAGGATGAGATTTATGAGTATGTGAATGATGAAATTAGAAAACTGGGGCTAAATTTGCAAGAGAAGAAAACGGAAATTAGACAATTTGCGTTTGACGCTGCTGGCAAACTTCGCTCTGAAAAACCGTTGCACTACCTAGGATTTTCATTTGATGGGCAGCGTGAGCATATCCGCTCCTCCTCTATAACGAGATATTATAAAAAGCTTCGCAAGCGTATCTGGGTAAGCAAGAAGGCAATGGATCGTTGCAATGAGCTTCGGGCTGGAAGGGGGGAACCTCCGAGAGAGCTTTTCCTTCGTACTATCTATAGAGGCTATAGTTACCTCGGGCGCAGAAACTTCATTTCATATGGATTTAGGGCTGCGAATATTATGGATTCCCAATCAATTAGGAAACAGTTGCGTTCCCATTGGAAAAAGCTAAATAAGTTTTTGGCTGATGCTAGGTCAAGTAGTCAATAAGTAAGTTTAATTAATTCACAGTAGTAGGGCGCTAAGATTATGGCATTAAACTTTTGCGGGGTCGAAGCACAGTGCCCAAACATCCGCTTTTGGCCGATAACAGCGCTCACGAACGACCGTTATCGGCCAAAAGCGGACTATGGCATCCGTTTTCCGCATTCAAGTTAACGCCACTTGGCCTTAAGCGTCCAGTTGAGCCAACACTTCTGCATAACGCAACAATGTGCTCCTTCGTGCAAACGGACGCAGGATGAGCTTCAGCACGTGTATATCAGAGCGAGTAGGATTGTTCGGCTTTCTGGCAGAATGTGGTAGTGCTGCAGTTTGGGATTTTTCCAGGAGGACATGTGACCTTTCATTTTTTGCGCGGCATCCGTAATCGTGCTCGGGGCATCTTCTGTTCTGAACAGGCGCCAGCCAAGGAATCTTGGAACTTGGTCCCGCTTACCCCTGAGTACCTAGCAGAAGAGCATGGCGGCTATGTCGCCGCAATCGAAGCTGCGCTTGCTAAAGATCAGGTCCGTAACATTGCGTTGTCCGGCAACTACGGGGTCGGTAAGAGCAGTATCATGCAAGAAGTCGCTCGGCGGCAGGATAATCGCATCGTAGAGTTATCGCTCTCGACGCTTGCTCCTATCGAAGCTTCCCAGCTTGATAATTCTGTGCCTATCCAAGCGACAACCCCGACCAATCGCATCCAGCAGGAGATTGTCAAGCAACTGCTCTATCGAGAATATCCGAGCAGAACCCCTGGCTCACGGTTTCGGCGTATTGAGCGTTTCCGGTGGTGGCGGGCGATTGGAACGTCGATGTTGTTGGGTTTTGTCGTTGCTGTAATTTTCTTGCTGACTGGATGGACGTTAAAGATTGATGCTGTGTTCACGCCATACGTGGTAATTGGTGTTTGGGCTCACCTTGTCATTTGGAGCACTGCGGCGCTGACTATCCTACTGGTGAGTTGGTTGTTCTATGGAAAACTGCATATCAAGCAGCTCTCCGCAGGGGCTGCAACCGTCACGCTCAACGAAAGCTCCGTTTCGTACTTTGACCAATATCTCGACGAGATCGTGTACTTCTTTGAAGTCTCGGATCGGGACATTGTTCTCTTCGAGGACGTCGACCGGTTCAACGACTCTCATATCTTCGAGACGCTCCGGGCGCTGAACACTTTGCTCAACGCCTCGCCCCAGATCAAGAAGCCGATTCGATTCATCTATGCGATCAAAGACAGTATCTTTGATCGCATCGGCCTCGAGATTGAGGGGCGCAGCCGTCATACGGAATTAGTCACGACGGACGATCCTGCTCAGGCCGAAGCAGTACGCGCCAATCGCACGAAATTCTTCGATCTGGTCATCCCGGTGGTTCCCTTTATTACGCACCGGAGCGCGCGCAACTTGGCACTGCAGTTACTGAGTCAAGTTGAGCACCAGGTATCTCCAGAACTACTCGACTTAGCAGCGCAATACGTGCCGGATATGCGACTCCTCAAGAACGTCCGTAACGAATTCATCGTCTTCCGTGATCGAATATTTTCGGGCGACGGCAAGCAGCTCAATTTGAGTGAAACTGACCTGTTTGCGATGATGCTCTACAAGAGCACGCACTTAGCAGACTTCGAGACCATCCGGCTCGGTCATAGCAAGCTGGACATACTCTACAAGCTCAGCCGTGAATTGGTGACTGAAAACATCAGGCAAGTCGAGGGCGAGATTAGGGCGCTTCGCCAGCAGATATCTCGGATCAACGGAGCTGCCAGCCGCAGTGCTCAGTTGGGCGAACGTCTGCTTGCTCATGTGCAACGAACAGCTGAGTCTGCGGGCTTCCGGACTCAGAATGCAACGTACTTGTTCGCTGGTGCTGAGAAGTCTTCGGGAGATCTTCAGGGAACGCAGTTCTGGACAAGCTTCGTCTCTCCGGACCGAGACTTGCCACTTGAATATTACGATAGCTACCGGGGTCATAAACTGTCGTTCACTCGCGACAGTCTTGCGGCTGCGCTTGGTGATCCGCTGGACGCTGAGAGCTGGAACGAGACGGATCGTGAGGAGTTCACTGAGCAGATCGAAGAGAAGATGCAGGAAGTTAAATTCTTGGGAAGCGCGGACCTTGGTGATCTGATCAAACGACCAAAATTCCTCGTCCAGTATGAGGATAACAGGCTGTCTTTCGAAGCGATCGCGAAGTTCATCCTAACGCCCGGTTTGGCGTACCAGATTGTTCGCGCCGGGTATATCAACCGCAACTTCACACTCTACACGTCGACATTCCACGGGGATCGCGTCGGGTCCGCTGCCACGAATTTCATCATCCATCACGTCGAGCGAGACCTGACTGACCTGCACTTCCAGCTTACTCCAGAAGACGTAGACGCTGTTGTCCGCGAGCGAGGCAAGAGTGCGCTGAAGGATCCTGCGCTTTACAACATCGCTATCCTAGACCATCTACTGGCTAAACATATCGAGGAGGCCGACATCATGATCCGCTCCCTAGTTGGTCTAGGGGCGCCTCAGGCCAATTTTCTGCAGGCGTACCTTACCGCTGGGAAAGAGTGCACACGGCTCATCGAACGGTTCACGGTCGCCTCCACACAAGTGCTCACCTATCTCGTAAGTCAGGCGGACCTAGATGACTCTTCACGGCTAGAGCTTTTGAATGTAGCCCTAGCACACGTGACGCCTTCAAAGCAGCGGATAGATTCAGCGGTGTCATCTTATTTGTCTGCGCACTACGCCGAGTTCGCAGCACTAAAGTCCGACGCGACCGTCCCGGCCCAGGCTGAACGTATAAGCGTACTCTTCGAGGATGCGGGTATTACAGTGCCTCGTCTGGAACTGTTAGGTCACCATATTCGTACGTCGTTTGTGTCACGCAATTTATATGAGATCACATATCTGAATCTCGCGATCGCCATCGACAATTCAACAACCGTTGCGCTCGATGTCATCCGGGATCGGAGCGAGGCGGTGTACGACTATGTCTTCAAGCATTTGAAGAAGTATCTGGAGGCTATCGATGGCACTTCCACGACGATTGATGCGAACGAGAAATTTCTCGCAGTAATTGAAGATGTACTTTCGACGGAAGCAACTTGTCTAGGTGACGTAATCAAACTCGCTGCTCTAGATTGCGAGGTTGTAGATCTCTCGAAAGTGTCTGAGGGCGCGTGGCCAGCGTTGGCCCAACACAGGCGGTTCCCTGCAACTTTCAGCAACATTAGCCGCTACGTGGCGGTTATTGGGATTGATGCTCAGCTTGCGAGAATACTGACGGCAGTTGCCGAGATCACAGACACTAAAACCGCTGACGAAGAGTCGAAGACTGCATTGGCAATAGCAATCCTAGCGGCAAGGGATCAGCTCCCATCCGCTGTGCTCCGTACGAAGCTGGTCGCTAGCCTAAGCCTGCGCTGCTACCTCACGATTGGCGATATCGCGGCGGAAGTTGGCGACCTTTTCGCGCAGTTACTCAAGCACGACATCATTGCGGATGAAGCCACATCATATGAGCACCTTGCAGCGACTGACTGGTTAACGCGCAGGGGGTTTATCCGAGAGTCGGGCGAGTTTTCAATCTACATGACCCCGGCGTTAGTGGGCGCTGATCTGGCAGAACTTCTGAAAAGCGATGAGATCGATACGACAATCAAGAATTTGGTGGTTGAGCAAGCTACAAAGTATGCGGAGGTCGCGGACCAGCAAGGCCTGAATGAACTCGCACGATTCGCCATCCGATGCGGATTCGAACTATCGCCCGATGTTGTGCAGAAAATGGCGCAAGAAAATGTCTCAATGGCGCAGATCTTACTACTACTTAAACCCCACCTGGGTGTGATTAGCCGAGATCAGCTCTTCATTATCCTGCAAGCACTTGACGGTGATTACCCTAAGCTCACTGAGGTGGGTCGCAGTCGGTTGCGAGTTCCGGATACGCTTGCTGATCGTGAGCTATTGGATCGTCTTCGACGGGAGAAGACTGTAAGTAGTTACTACTTCAATAAGGGAGTGATAGAGGTAAACAGGAAGCGTAAGTGAGACTTGGCTATGCAGGAATATTGATGGAGGTTTACTACCACGTCCTCGTAGAGGGGCAGTCGAACACCGTCCGCTTTTGGCCGATTCTGTTGAAAAAGTAGCTCCCCTATTTGGCCTGCGGCAAAATTGCTGCATTGGCCAGCAGGGAAGCACGCAGCATGATGGGACAGTTATCGAGTGGACAGGAGCGACTGTTTTACTCGTTCAACCTTGAAGGTCACATCCCAGCCAATCACCTTTTGCGCAGCATTGATCAGTGGCTCGATCTTAGCGACCTGCGCCATTACCTCGCCGATTTCTACAGCCCGATTGGGCGTCCGTCGATTGATCCCGAACTGATGATTCGCATGCTGATCGTGGGTTATTGCTACGGTATTCGCTCCGAGAGACGGCTGTGCGAAGAGGCTCACTTGAACCTGGCGTATCGTTGGTTCTGCCGGTTGCGCCTTGAAGATGAAGTCCCTAATCACTCGACCTTTTCCAAAAATCGACATGGCCGCTTTCGGGACAGTGATCTGTTTCGCTGGTTGTTCAATGAAGTGCTGCGTCGCTGCATGGACGCAGGTCTGGTCTGCACGAAACAAAAAACCCAAAACCAACCCAATAACCGAGCGGCAAAGCTCAACGAAGGGCCGAAAAACCACTCAATGTGGTGAGTAGGTTCTCCAGTGCTGGTCGTGCCTGAGTTCAGGCCAGCTGAAAATCCCACTTTTTCAACAGAATCGGCCGAAAGCAGTCATTCATATTTGTTCGCTCTCGATTGACAGCCTAGCCGCGCAAATGCCTCTAAATGGCACAGATAGCAGCTCGGAACGAACTTATGAAACAAGAGAACGTTAGCGTAGCTCATCAAACCGTCTTACTCCTCGTAATCATTCCTAACTCTGAGCGTTAAATTTCACAACGTACGGAATAGGAGAGAAGTTATAATTTGCTCCCCGCCCCATGGTGACTTATAAAATACCGCCCCCCCCAGTTAGGCCGATGAGTACGTATTAATAGACTTTAACTACTCGATTGACAGGCTCTTACTTGGAATGGCATTGACATCCAGGCCGTCGATACCCAAAAATGTTACGGAGGTATTTTCAATCTGACTCGAACTTCACCTAATCGGTTGCCGAGAATAACTTTGCTTAAAAGAAAGCCAGCGTCAAATTGACCGCGAAACCGTTGCCCTCCGGCCTATTTTTGGTATCGAACTCCGGTACCCAGCGTGCACTGACATTCACTCTGGCATCATTGAATTTACCGGCCCAACCGATCACCGGACCGGCTCCTACGGAGCGACCGCGATAGCCGCCAAATGAGTCAGCAGTCTGACCTTTGTCGTCGGTAACCTGCTGCACATACCCACCGACGATGCCTGCGCTCCAACCGTTGCCGAACCCGTGCGTCCAGAGTGCATCGAAGGTGAAGATGTTGCCATTACGATAATCGGTGGCATCGTTCTTGGTGTAAAACTCCAGACCGGAGGACAGCGTAATTTCGCCGCCCGAGCCGTCGAGGTGGGTGAAAGCTACGGTGGGCATGAACGTGTAATTATTCTGGCCAGGGTTGGCCAGGCGATTATCGTTGTAGGCACCTGTCGGGAGGTAAACAGGAAGGGAAAAGGAGATGTGGTTTTGCGCGTCGAAGTGATAGCCGGCAGCAATGGGTGTCACCAGAATATCGGCAAACTGTGTTCCCGTGTCTTCTGCCCCCAGCACGCGACCCCGAGGCTGGGTAATGTCCACGGTTACATCGGTATATTGCACCGGCACGCCAATAGCCGATGCATAGTTCCATCGACCTTTGCCGGTATCCCATACGTGGGTGAAATTGGCGATGGTATAGGACACTTTCATATCCAGATCCCCGCCGATTCTACCAACAATTGGCACGCCCTTATTGCCCTTGAGATCACCGTCGTACCAGATGCTGGTCAATGACATGATCCAGCCAGGGTCCGATGGCACTACCCCTGCGTTGGAAAATACCTGTTGGCCCGTAATCGGACGCCCGACGCCTCCCTCGGCCGCAAGCAGTACGGGACTCATTCCAAACGCAGACATGAATAACAAGAAGCTGGCAACTAAAGTCTTTCTTACCACTGCTTTGCTTTCCTTCAATCCAGGATCAGTTGAGCAACTCGGTCCAAAAACCGAAACGTCCGCCATCAGGCGGACGTTTGGAAGCGGCTCTGGTTATTTTTGCTGCTTCATTTTTTCCTCGATTTTCTTGTCTACGTCAGCGCGAACCTGATCGATGCTGAAGCTGGCAGGGCGTTGGCTTGGCGGATAATCTACGAAGGTCTGCAGGAAAGCTGCGGCTTTACTGATGCCCTGAAAGATCAGAAAATCGTTCTTCGCTACCCAGTCGTAGTACTGATCGGAGACAACGTCGGCGCGCTCGTAAGGGTCCATGCGCAGGTTGAAAACTTTAGGTACGCGCAGGCAGGTGAAAGGTTCGCTCCACACTTTGAATCCACCCGGTGCACGTTGTTCACAGAAGACGAACTTCCAGTTGTCGTAACGCATGGCTACCAAATCACCATCATCACTGAAGTAGTAGAAGTCGTTCCGTGCGCTCTTATCAGTTTTACCGGTCAGAAAATCAAGCTGGTTGTAGCCGTCCAGATGAACCTTGAAGTTCTTTCCACCGACGTCGGCCCCCTTCAGCAGGCGTTCCTTGATATCGGTATCGCCCGTTGCGGCAAGCAATGTCGGAAACCAGTCCAAGCCGGACATCATCTGAGTAGAAACCGTGTCGGCCTTGATTTTTCCAGGCCAGCGCACAATCGCCGGCACGCGGTATGCACCCTCCCAGTTAGAGTTTTTCTCGTTACGGAACGGAGTCGTTGCAGCGTCCGGCCAAGACCATTGGTTCGGGCCGTTGTCAGTGGTGTAGACCACGATAGTGTTGTCGGCAATTTTCAGATCATCAACTGCTTTAAGCAGCTTGCCTACATCACCATCGTGTTCCAGCATGCCGTCAGCGTACTCATTGCCCGGCATGCCACTTTGGCCCCTCATCGACTCACGCACATGAGTGAATGCGTGCATGCGCGTCGTGTTCATCCAGACGAAAAACGGTTTATCGGCCTTCGCTTGTTTGTCCATGAAGTTGATGGCGGCCTGAGTGGTCTCGTCATCGATGGTTTCCATACGCTTTTTGTTCAACGGCCCGGTATCTTCGATCTTGCCGTCGGCAAAGCTGTGGATTACGCCACGAGGAGAGGCAGCCTTGACGAAGGCCGCATCGTCTTTTGGCCACAGTTCGCGCTCGGGCTCTTCTTCGGCATTGAGGTGATAGAGGTTACCGAAGAACTCATCGAAGCCATGGTTGGTGGGAAGGTATTCGTCCTTGTCGCCCAAATGGTTCTTGCCAAATTGTCCAGTCGCATAACCCTTTGCTTTCAGCGCTTGAGCGATCGTGACGTCCCTTGCTTGCAGCCCGACTGGAACACCCGGCATACCAACTTTGGAAAGTCCGGTACGCAGTGGTGATTGACCGGTGATGAATGTCGAACGCCCGGCGGTGCAACTGTTCTCCGCATAGTAGTCAGTGAACATCATGCCTTCTTTGGCAATCCGGTCGATGTTTGGCGTCTTATAGCCCACGACGCCATGGGAATAAGCACTGATGTTGGTCTGCCCAACGTCATCGCCAAAAATGACGAGGATGTTAGGTTTATCGGCGGCTGAAACGGCTGTAGACAACGTAATGAGCGAGGTCGCCACGATGGCGAATTTGGGTAACCACTTGCGTACGCTAGTCATAAGACTGGCTCCTTGGCCGGTGGGTCGCACAAATGCGACTTTTATGTCAGATGCGGTCCTGTTTATGCTGCGAATGCGGTGCGTAAGTTCAGCTGGGTCCAGAAATGAACAGCACAATTCGACAACCATAAGGACGATAGTCCAGCACTGGATATTTGCCCGATCTTGAGCCTCGCTTTTGGGATAAGCGGCACAAAACAATAGTCAACGCGGAAATAAAAAGGTGATTGCCGCGCGAAATCCCCACCCCTCAGGACCGTCTTCGGAACTATCGACCCAGTAACGTGGCCCGGCCTGGACTGTCAGCGGGTGGCCACCGATTTTCAACAATTGAGTAACCGTAAGATTGATCGGAACCGACCATTCTTTTTGCCGCCAGTTATAGGTGGACTCGCCATTAATGCCATACGTCGTGAATTGGCTCGTGGTGTAGGAAAGGAACGGTTGCAGGAAAGTTTGATTGACCTTGTCCTTGTCATCTGGCGGGCTACCTTCTAGCCCCCATAGGTGGTTGGCGAGGACTCCATGCGTCCAGCCATTGGCTTGCTTGAGCGCTACGATCGTAGGCCCGGCCGCCCATTGCTTGCTGCTCAGCAGTTCATCACTACCGGTTGGAATCAGCAGCGCAGGGCCCGCGCCGAGTATCCAGCCGCTGTCGGTGGATTTTTTTGGGGAAAAGAAAAAGCTCTGGGTAATGTCACCCACGCCGGACTTGTCGGCTGCGCCACCTGCAGCAAGACCATGTTGGTCGATCACTGGCAGGATGGTTCGGGAAATCAGGTTCCAGTTTTCGTTCAGGGTAAACGGTAGCACCGGTTGAATGTTGGTGACGCTTTGCATTCCTTTGCCGGTGGGACCTGTCTTTTGATCCCAGTTGTATTGCACGGGCAGGCTGTACATAGCGGCGACGGGGTTGAGTGCTTGTTTGGCAAGTTCGGCGGAATCCTCTGCAAAGGTCAAACCGCTGTGCAGTAACGCCAAGGTCAGCGGCAACATCAGTAGACTCGGCCTGGACATGATGATCTTCCTTGTATGTAACCAATCTGCAAATTTGCATCAACGCGTTTATCCCAGCCAGCGTAGTGGGCGAATTCCGATTCGTCGTCATGACCGCATATTTGTGGGCACCAAAGGTGCGAAAAAAGCTGGGTGTTCATATCTGACAACCGTTCATCGCTGAACTACGCTGCGTTTTGTAGTTCACGAACTCATGCCTGATGCCTAAGGAACAGACGCATGCAGAACCGGTTTTCTGTGCTGATGATGATCGTTTTCAGCGTCGTCTGGTCTGCGCTCGTTTGGGCTGATGAGAATGGCGCGTCGGCTGAGCAGGCTGTTGAACTCAAGGTTGCGAACCGCAGTATCATGGTCTTTCGCGCTACATTGCTTGGGGAGGCACCAACATCTCGAGTCAAGCGCGCAAAAGCAGTGATCAGCGAAGCATTGGAAGAAGCCGACGATCTTGCAGTCAGCGTTGACTCTATTCAGGACAGTTACCTGATATTGCTGGGGACCAAGCGCGCGTTCATCGTTTCACCCAAAGACGTCGACAATCTCCAGTACCCCTCGGTGCAATTGGCAGCGGAGGCCGCTGCCGAGAAATTGCGTCAGGTTGTCGCGGAAACTGGCGAAGCCCGTAGTCTGAAACTTATGGTGCGCTCGCTTGGCGCAGTAGCGATTGCTACAGGCATTTACTTCGTGTTGCTCTGGGGAATTGCCTGGCTGCGCAAGAAATTGCTGCGCAAATTACCCGATTTGATGCATCGCCATACACAAGCGCTGCGGGTAGGTCGCATTCAGCTGGTTGATGCCAATTACTTGTATCCGCTGGTCAATCGACTGTTTTGGCTCGTGCGCTGGCTGGTGATCCTGCTGCTGACTTACGAGTGGCTGGGTTTTGTCCTGTCACGCTTTCCCTACACCCGCCCTTGGGGCGAAAGCCTCAACAGTTACCTGGTTGAGGTCGCGAGCTATTTGCTTCAGGCCATCATCGACGCGGTTCCTGGACTTGTGATTGCCTTGGCAATCTTTTTCATGGCTCGAGGAGCAACTGTTTTCAGTCGGCGTGTGCTCAGACGCATGGCGACACCAGGAACATTCAGCTGGCTGAACCACGAGACCCTGCACCCGACCCAGCGACTCACCTCACTGGCGATTTGGCTATTCGCATTGGCAATGGCCTATCCGTATTTACCCGGGGCCGGTACCGACGCGTTTAAAGGACTGTCCGTGCTGATCGGTCTGATGATTTCTTTGGGCGCGACTAGCGTAGTCGGTCAGGCGGCAGCTGGACTGATCCTGACCTATACGCGCACCCTGCGCCCCGGCGAGTTCGTGAGGATTGGCGAATATGAAGGTACGGTGACCGAGCTTGGCATGTTTACTACCAGTATTCGCACTGGTCTTGGAGAAGTACTCACCTTACCGAACTCGATGATCACCGGTGCTGTGACCAAAAACTACTCACGTACCGTCCAGGGTCCAGGGTATGTGGTAGATACCGTGGTAACCATCGGGTACGACACACCGTGGCGCCAGGTCGAGGGCATGCTGCTGGAAGCTGCCAGACGCACGCCCGGTGTAGTTGAAAATCCCCCCCCGCAAGTTTTCCAGACGGCCTTGTCCGACTTTTATCCAGAGTACCGGCTCGTCGCTCAGGCGATTCCCAGCCAGCCGCGTCCGCGTGCCGAATTGCTCAGTATGCTGCACGCAAATATTCAAGATGTGTTCAACGAGTACAGCGTGCAGATCATGTCGCCGCACTATCTGGGCGATCCGCAACAAGAGAAGTGGGTGCCGAAGGACCAGTGGTACACCGCACCGGCGCAACCACCGAAAAATCAGTGATCGTTGCAAGGAGTCCGCGACATGCTCGATTTCATTCTGCACGCGCTACGCACTGATCCGGAGATCGCCGTGTTCCTCGCGATTGCCCTGGGCGTGTTTGTCGGTCGGATTCACATCGGCAGTTTTCACCTCGGTTCGGTGGCTGGTGCGTTGCTGATGGGGCTGTTGATTGGGCAAATTGGTCTGGAAGTGCCGGCGGGGCTGAAATCGGTGTTTTTCGTGATGTTCATCTACGCCGTCGGCTTCAAGAGTGGTCCGGAGTTTTTCGGCAGCCTTAATCGCGGCACGATGAAACTGGTACTGCTATCGGTGGTGCTGTGTGCCACCGCCCTGGGTGCAATTCTGCTGATGTATGCGGTGTTCGATTTCGACGCCGGGTTTACTGCAGGACTTGGTGCTGGCGCGCTGACCGACACGGCGATCATGGGCACAGCGACTAGCGCAATCAACCAATTGACGATTGATGCCGCTGCCAAGGCGCAACTCAACAGTCACATGGCAATTGCCTACGCCATTACTTACCTGTTCGGCACCATTGGTTTGATCGTGTTTGTCGGCAGCATTGCGCCCAAGCTACTCGGGGTGAACTTGCGCGAATCGGCGCGCGAACTGGAGCTGGAACTGGGCATCGCCAAAGAGGAAGAGGCGATCACCGTGCCCTATACGCGCATCGTCGTGCGGGCTCACCAGGTGGCGAACAATGGCCAGGCGGATGGCCAGCGCATCGTCGATTTTGAGAAATTGCATGACTCATTGACCGTCGAGCGCGTGGTGCGGGCAGGACAGATCATCGAGCGCAATGAAAATTTCGTCCTCATGGCCGGCGATGTCCTTGGCGTGTATGCCTTGCGTGAATCGGTAGGAACGCTGAGCCATTGGGTCGGCCCAGAAATCGACCACCTCGAGTCCTTGTCATTCTCCACTCGCGAAGTGGACATCGTCCTGACGTCGGCCGAGTTTGCCGACAAGACCATCCACGAAGCGAAAACCAGGCTGGCCAGCGACGGGCGACTGGGCTGCTTCCTCAATACCATCACGCGACAGGGCTACGAACTGCCGTTGCTGCCCAACACGGTACTACGCCGGGGTGACGTGCTTACGTTGACCGGTCGCACCTCGAGTGTCGAAGCGTTGGCCAAACGTCTCGGGCGCATCCGAAAGAACAATTACAAAAGCGACATCGCTATGCACACTCTGGGAATGGTACTCGGCTCGCTGTTGGGATTGTTGTCGACCCACATCGGCATGATCCCGGTGGAGCTGGGCATTGGTGGCGGTGTGCTGGTCGCTGCTCTGGTGATTGGCTGGTACAACTCGCGCCACCCGGAAATCGGAGCTCTGCCGCCAGCGGCGCAATGGGCTTTTTCCGAGTTCGGTCTGACTGCGTTCGGCGCAGTGGTGGGTTTGCTCGCCGGGCCGGCGGCGTTTGCTGCGATGAAAGAGCAGGGCTTGGCGTTATTGTTGTCCGGCGCGGTGGTGACGATTTTACCGCCGCTGGTGGCGCTGTATTTCGGCCGTTACGTGCTGCGCCTGCACCCAATGATTCTGTTTGGCGCGCTGGCCGGGGCACAGACCGAAGCGGCGTCGATGAACAAGATCATCGAGCAGTCCGGCAGCAACACGCCGGTGATTGGCTTCACGGTGTGCTACGCGATTTCCAATGTGCTATTGGCGGTGTGCGGGCCGATTATCGTGTTTGTCGCCGTCGGCTAACAGAACAAGTCAGAAACCACTTTCGCGCAGCAACACCGCCAACACATGGGTCGCACCGTCGCCCAGCAAACTGCGCCGTTTGCCCTCGATCTTCAAATGCCCCCGTGTCTCGCGCAGATTCGGCACTGGCTCGTCCAGTTGAATCAACACCTGAAACAGCGCACTGCTGGGAATCAGCGAGTGTTCGGCATTGGTCGTCGGCACCGGGCCGCCGAAGCGTGAAGACAGCATTCGGTGCGCCAACTGACTGGCACGGGTGCTGCCGATCTGCACGACTCGACCGAATCGCGGCGTGGTCTGGCCGTCCGGGTAGAAGCGCACGTGATCACCGGTGGATATGCGGTGTACCTGATCCTGTGCAACATACGCGTCGACCTGCCAACTGCGCGGATCGATCAGCATGCCCAGCGGCTCCTGCCTACCGATCCATTGCCCCGGCTTCCAGTCTGGATTGACGTCCAGCCACATGCCGGCAAACGGTGTCTGCAAGTTCAGCCGGGCGATTTCCGAGCGGGCGGCGCGGGCCTCTTCGAATTGCACGTTGAGGCGCTGGCGGGTCACGGCGTCTTCAGCAAGACCACCGGGGTCGGCGATCAGCCCGGACAGCCGAGCCTCGTAGCTACGGGCGCTCGCTTCGCTGGTTTGCAGACGCGAGGCGATGTCCGGCTCATCAAGGGTGATCAGGGTTTCCCCGGCCTTGACCGGGCCGTCCGGGTGAATTGATTGCAGGCGTGCCGGATAGGGCGCATACACACGCAACTGGTGTTCGGCACGGGCCACGCCGACCGCATCGATCTGCGTACGCCAGGGGATCGCCAGAACGACCAGAATCGTCAGCAGCACGGTATAAAACGCCACTTTGCGGCGGTTCGGAATCACCGCGCGGTTTTTCCACCAATGACCCAGCTCGCGCATTACCGGCATCGCGATAAACCACGACAGTTCGACCATGAACAGGAAAATCCCCAAAATCTTGAAGAAAAAAAGATAGACCGCCAGCGCTATCCCCAGAAACAGCACCAGCCGATACAGCCAGGTAATGATCGCGAAGGTCACCAGCAAACGTCGTTGACCGGTCGGAAGTGTCTCTGGCCAATCTTCCTGCAAACCCAGCAGATTGCGCCGCAGCGTCACCCGCGCAAGCGCTGAGGCGCGTTCGTGCAGGTTGGGAAAATCCAGCAGGTCGGAGAGGATGAAGTAACCGTCGAAACGCATGAACGGACTGGCATTCAGCGCCAGTGACAGCAGCCAACTGGTGGTCGCCAGATACAGCAGGGCATTGCGCAACGCGCCGGGATCGCACAATGCCCAACCCAGGGTCGACAACCCGGCCAGCGACAGTTCGGTGACAATCCCCGCCGAAGCAATCGCCAGGCGTTGCCGCGAGCGACTGAGTTTCCAGCTCTCGCCGGTGTCGGTGTAAAGCATCGGCCACATCACCACAAACGCTATGCCCATGTGTCCGACGCGCAGCCCCAGGCGCGTGGCGACCAGGGCATGGCCGAGTTCATGCAGGGTTTTCGCGACGATCAGCGCCAGGGCAAAACTGAACAAGCCTTCGGTGGAAAACGACTCGACCACGGCACTGGTGAACACGTCCCACTGCTGCAACACCAGGATGATCCCGAGCAGGCTCAGGCTCAGCACCGTAATCCCGGTCAGTGGATGAAACAGCCAATCCAGCATCCGCGCCAGGTATTGCAACGGTCGTTGCGGGCGCAGCAGCGGGATGCGGAAAAACAGGTAGTGGTGCAACCACCAGCGCCACGTCAGCCAACCGCCTTCTTCGCTTTTACTCTTCAGCCGCTCCAGCGCGGCAGGGCCGGCGCGCAACAACTGGTGTTGTTCGAGAAACTGGCGGAAGTCGAGCACCTGTTCGACATCCGGTTTCAGCGCAGTGCCCTCGGCGATCTGCTCGCTGATTTTGCGTGGCGACTGGCCCCAGCGCAGCAGGCATTCGAATTCCAGCCAGCCAATCCGGTAGAAGCGGTTGATCACCGTGTCCTGAATCACCCACGCCGGTTCGCCAGTGCTGCCATGGGCCGCTTCGCTCAGGCGCAAGTCTTCGCGCAGGGGCGGCACGGGCAGATCGGCCGGATCGAGCATTACCAGCCACTCCAGGCACGCAGCGTCGCCAGCGGTCGGCGCAGCAGGTAATAACCGAGCATCACCCGCCCGCCGTAGATTTTCGCCGTGCCGTGCAGGCCGAGTCGCGCATGTTCCGGTGCGCCGTCGATGCTGGCGAGCAGGCGATAAGCGACCACACCTTCGTCGCTGGGCCGCGCCTGATAACTGGTTTCGAGGATCTGCCCCTTGAGCGGCGTCAGCGGGTACGCGGTGAGGAACAAGGTGACCTCGGCGCCCGGTTCCAAAGCGATCGCATCGGCGACGGCCAATTGAAGGAGCATGGCCGGTTGCGTCGGGTCGGCCACTTGCATGATGCGTTCGCCAGTCACCACCGGCTTGCCCAGCCAGTCGTTGGGGTCGCTGAACACGGCGACACCGCCTCGAGGAGCCAGCACTTGCGTACGTTTCAGTTGCGCCTGCACCGCCGCCAGTTCCGCCCGCCGTTGCTGAGCGCGACCGGTCAACAACGTTAGCTCACTCTTGCTTTGCGGGTTGTCGAACGCCCGTTGGCTGGCCGCCTGCAACTCGGCATCGGCGACCGCAACTTCCTTGCCGAGCACTTCGGCGCGGCTGCGAAGGGTGGTTTCATCGAGCGAGAACAGCGCTGTCCCGGCATCGACGGGTTGATTCGGACGCACCTGAATCTTTTCGATCACGCCATCAATCGGCGAGCTGATGATCTGCGCCTGCCGCGAGACGATTTCCGTCGGTGCCAATGCCGTTTGCCGCACCGGCAACAACAGCAGTGCAGCGAGCACAATCGCTACCAGCAGCAGTTGCTTGCGATTCGGCCGCCAGCGACTGAAACGCTTGCGCCGGGTCAGCGCCGACCAGCAATACCCCCACGTCGCCACCAACCCTTTGAGGTGTTGCCACAACACGGCCGGCGGTTCCTGCTCCAGCAAGATGATCAACAGGCCCAATCGTTGATTGTCACGATCCTGCACCGGCACGCACCACAGCCCCGACGGCCACCATTCGTTCCAGCCTTCGGCAATGTCTGCTGGTGGATTGGCGCTGTCCTGAGCGATCCATACCGGCTCGGCGTCTGGCACCCGCGCCGCGACCCAGCGACTGGCGCGGCGCAGCCAGACCAGATACGGCGAATCCTCACTGGGCCGTGACAAGCCCGAGACATTGAGCAATTCCAGTGAGGATTCGCGCTGGGCGAATACCAGGGCCTGATGAAACTGCAGCAGCGGGTAGAGATCGTTGGCCATGCTGAACGCCAGGTTGTTCAGCGAGTCGGCGGCCATGGCTTTGTCTCGCAGCGCGTCGAGTTCGAGCAGCAGGTGAGGGTGCGGCAGCGGCTCATTCATCGTCATGGGCGTGCGTCTTGGTCGAAATGCGCGGTGCCGCTCATGCCAGCCATCAGGTCGGGGTACTTGTTGTCGAGCCGAGCTTCCAGTTCGACGGTTTGCGCCACCGCATCGACCCGAGAGTTGATACCGCTGACATGGGCCGGGTAGGTCTTGCCGGTTTCGTGGATGCTGACTTGCAGCGGCAAGCCGGGTTTGAGGTCTTTGAGCAGATTGGACGGCACGTTCAGGCGCACTTTCAGGGCACCATCGCTCACCAGATCGAACAGCGGCGTGCCCGCCGTGACGGTTTGATACGGTTTCACGTAAACCTTGGCCACACGTCCGGAAAACGGCGCAAGCACTTGACAGTAACTGCTTTGAGCCGCGCCCATGGCCCGCGCGCCATCGGCCTTCTGCACTTCGGTGTTGGCCATCGAAACTTCGATATCGCCCACCGCGTTGAGCTGGCGCAATTGCTGTTTGGCCTGAAGGTTTTGTTTGGCCATGGCCAGTTCTGCCGCTGCAACTTTCGCGCGCGCTTCGGCCTCGTTGCAATTGAAGCGAGCGAGCAATTGGGCCTTGGCGACCGGTTCACCGAAACCGGCTTTCAATTCGCCCAATGTGCCGGCCATTTGGCTGGACAGGGTGGTTTCCAGTTCGGCGGCCAGCAGTACACGAATCGCACTGGCACTTTCCAGCGCCGGGGCTTGCGCATTGTCTTGAGCGTGGACGGACAAGATGAGACTGGCCAACAACAGGGCCCCGAAACGGGGCTCAAGGGCGATTTTGCGCATTCGGCGTTCCTTGCGAAGTGGCAGCGAGCAGACGTTGTTGTTCTTGTTCATTCAAGGTGCGTTGGATTTCCCGGGCCAGGGTCTTGATGTCGTGTTGCGAGATTTCCTTTGGCAATACGTCCAGGCCCACCGAGTTGTACATCCGCCCCCATGCAGCTTGAGCACTGGAGAACGCCGCTTCACGCTGATAACGCGAGAGCAGATAACGGCCTTCAGAGCGGATGACTTCCAGTTCCGAGCCCAAAGCGCCGGTTTTCGCCGCTTGTGCGTAGTCGAGCAGGCTGCGATCGACGCGCAGGCTGTCTTCGGCAAACTCGACTTCCTGACGAGCCAGTTGATAGCGCAAGGTGCCGACGCGCACCTGCGTGAGAATTGCCATCGACAGCGCCACTCGGCGGGTGTCGTCGGTTTCGCTCTGGGATTTTTCTGCGGCGTTCAACGACGGCAATTGCAGCAGCCGAATGAGGTTCATCGACACTTGCAAACCGGTACTCATCCAGTCGTTGTTGTAGAGGTACTTGTTGGAGTCGTACTTGTAGCCGAAATCGACGCTGACGTTCGGCCACAGCTGAGCCTTGGCAATTTCCAGATCCTTTTGGTTGACGCGTTTGCGATACCACTCTTCCATGATTTCCGGGCGGTTTTCCAGCGACAACTGTTCCAGCCGCGCCATGCTCTGGCGAACTTCCGGCAGCGGTGGATCGGGCATGTCGGCGAGGATCATTTTCGAGCCAGGGGGCAGCGACATCAGCGCCGACAGCTCGGCCTGGGCGAATTCCAGATCCTGGCGGCGCACGGTCAGCAGATAGATCGAGTCGAGAAGGGCGCGTTGATAGGCGAGGATTTCCTGGCGCGGCAGCAAGCCACGGGTTTCGGCTTCGCGGGCCGAGGTCAGGGCGGTATGGGTGCGCATCAGAAGTTTGTCGACTTCCGGCATCAAACGCTGGGCGCCGAGTGCGCGCCAATAGGCGTTGCGTACGTCCTGCAGAACGTTCTGCGCGACTTTGCGCCGGCGTTCTTCAGCCATCAGGATCTGATCGGATTTCTGTTGTGTGCGGTAATAGGCAACGCCGAAATCCAGAAGGCTCCAACTCAAACCCAGGCCATAGACTTCACGATAACGTTCTTCCGAGGTCGACGGACGCAAGCTGACCTGGCGGTCTTCGATGCCGATCGAGGTGCCACCGGAATCGTTATCACGTCCGGCATACCCGGCCGAGGCGACCAGACGCGGGAGCATTTCATGGCTGGAGACATCGCGCAGGTCTGAAGCCAATGCGCTTTCCATGAGTTTGAGGCGGTAGTCCAGGTTGTATTTCAGCGCCCGCGCCGCCGCTTCGTAAAAGGTGATCGGCGCGGTTACCGGCTCTTGGCCTGAATACATGCGTGACTGGTCAGCGATGATGCGCTGGCGGTTTTCTTCATCGGTGGAGGGTTTGGGCTCCGTTGAAGAGCAAGCACTGAGCAACAGTGCAGAAGCGATGGCGGTACTGAGAAGCCGGGTCGCATGTATACGCATGTTCATTCCTTTGCATTCTTGGAATTTTTCAGTTCGGCGGCGCTATCGTGGCGAGCGCCGCTGCGCTGCATCACGCAATTGCGCGCTGAAGCCCTTGGCCCGTGGTTTTTCCTGTTGGTTTTCAGCGTGTGCCGGACTGTGCGTCAGGTCGGCCGGGTTCAAGGTGAACAACGACGGATCGCTCAACAGCCCATCGGCACTCAACCCGGTACGGCCTTGACGCCCCTGAATCCACAGAAAATCCAGTTCGCTTTCCAGGCGACTGGTACGCACCGCTTGCTGGACGAATTGCCCCGGTACCAGCCCCAGACCATTGCCCACCGACTCACTGGTGAACTCACCGACCGCCGCCAGACGCAGGTTGCTGCCATCGACGCCCCAGGCCGACAGCTCGGAGATTTGCGCCTCACGCTCAACCACTGGCGTGACGAAAACCGCCGGTTGTGGATCGGGGATGAGGAAGTTGCCGTTGAGGGTGTTCGGGTCGCGCTCGAAGTTGTTGCCACCCGGCGCCGGAATGAACGGCGTGGCGATGTCGAGGGTGATCGTCAGTTCAGCCTGATCGCTGGCGCCGCTGCGGTCATTGATGGTGTAGGTGAACACGTCCCGCAGGATCTGCCCGAGACCGGCGGCGGCCAGCACTGCCGGGTTGTTCTGATCGATGGTGTAGGTGTAGCTGCCGTCGGCGTTCAACACCAGCGTGCCGTAGAGGCCAATGATCGGCTGGCCGATCACACCCGCAGTCCCTGACCCCGCCTCGGCGCCGGTGCGGATCCCGACCACCACCAGGATGTCGTTGCCGTCAACGTCGCGGTCATTGGGCAACACGTTACCGGTGGTTTGCGGGGCAGGAGACTGGTCGCTGGCAAAACCGCTGTCGTTCTGCGCCAGCGGTGCGTCATTGGCGCCTTGAATAACCACGGTCAGCCGCGCATCCGAAGTCGCGCCGGCAGTGTCGACCATGCGATAGGTGAAGGTTTCGCTGAGGGTTTCACCTGCCGTGCGCAATGCCTGCACCACGGGATTATTGTTGTCGATAACGTAGGTGTAGCTGCCATCGGCATTCAGTGTCAGTTGCCCATAGAGGCCGATCAGCACTTGCCCGGCACCTGCTGACTGACCGGCCTGATTGCTGACGCTTTGCACCTGTTTGCTTTCGCCATTGACGACGCTGTCGACGTCGTTGTCGTTGTCCAGCACGTTGCCATTGGCGTTGCTGCCCGGCGTGCCGTTGTTGACACCCCCGGCTTCAACCGCCGTGGCGCTGTCATCAGCGGCGACCGGGGTGTCGTTGCGACCGTCGACAGTGATGCGCAATTCGGCGGTGCTGGTGGCGCCCCAGCGGTCGACGATGGTGTAGGTGAATACTTCATTCAGGGTCTGGCCGCTCTGGCGCAAGGCCTGGACGGCGGCCAGATTGTTGTCGACAGTGTAAGTGTAGCTGCCGTCGGCGTTGATCAGCAGGTCGCCATACAAGCCGCGCAACGACGTGCCGACGCTGCCCACTGTACCGATGTCGCTGGCGGTGCCTGCGTGAATGCCAATCACCGACAGCGGATCACTCTCAGCGTCGGTATCGTTGTCTAGCACATTGCCGCCGGGGTTGAGTCCGGGTTGATCGTTGTTGGTACCACCGGCTTCGATGGCGGTGGCCGTGTCGCCATTGGCCACCGGCGCCAAGTTGCGCCCACGAATGATGATGTGGATTTCCGCCAGATCGTTTTGCCCGCCACGGTCGCTGACCTGATAGGTGAAGCGCTCGTTGAGAAATTGCAGTGGGCCGAGGGCCAGAACCGCCGGATTGCTCGAGTCGAGGTTGTAGGTGAAGCTGCCATCGGCACCGATGATCAATTGCCCGTAAAGGCCATCGATCAGTGTGCCGTTGCTGTTGTTGGTGCCGGCCGTGATCCCGGCCAGACTGCCGCCGGCGTCTTCCGTGCCGAAACGAATGCCGGTGACCGTCTTGCTGTCCCCCTGGTCAACGTCGGTGTCATTGGGCAGCACGTTGCCGCTAGGGTTGACGCCGTTGCCCTTGCCGTTATCTGCCACGGCCAGGACGGTATCGTTGGCCGCGACCGGCGCATCCCAGGCACCGTCGATTCGAATGCTCAGTTGCGCGGTGTCGGTGGCCCCGGCGATGTCGCGCAGGCGGTAGGTGAAGGTTTCCACCAGCGAATCGCCGAGCTTCAGCGCCTGCACTGCCGCGAGGTTGTTATTGACCACGTAGTTGTAAGTGCCGTCGGTATTGAGGGTGAGGGTGCCGTACAAACCGTTGAAGGTTTGCGCGCCGACGACGTTGATAAAGGCGCCACCCGCCGCTTCGTTGCCCGTGCGGATACCGGTGACCAGTTTGGCGTCGTTGGCATCGACATCGTTGTCGTTGTTCAGCACATTTCCGCTTGGATTGACCCCGGGCGTGCCGTTGAACGTTCCACCGGCCTCGACCGCCACCGCGCTGTCGTCACTGGCGATCGGATTGTCGTTGGCCCCGCGCACGGTGATGGTCAGCGTCGCACTGCTGGTGGCGCCGGCCAGGTCGCGGATCCGATAGGTAAAGGTTTCCGTGAGGGTGTCGGCATTGCTGCGCAGTGCCTGGACCTGCGGATTTAGATTGTCGACCACGTAGCTGTAACTGCCATCGGCATTCAGGGTGAGAACGCCATAGGTGCCATTGAAACCGCTACCGATCAGGCCCACCGACAAGCCCTGACTGACGCCGATAACACTGAGCACTTCGCCGTTGCCGTCAACATCGCTGTCATTGCTCAGCACATTGCCGGTCGGATCAGTGCCCGGCGTAGTGTTGTTCAAGCCGCCGGCCTCAATTGCAGTGTTGCTGTCGTTCTGAGCGATCGGGGTGTCGTTGCGCCCCTGAATCGTGATGTTCAGCGTGGCGCGATCGCTCGCGCCGGCGGCGTCGATCACCTCGTAGCTGAACGCATCGAGCAACGTATCGCCGGCGCGCAAGGCCTGCACGGCGGCCATACTGTTGTCCAGGCGATAGCTGTAGCTGCCGTCGGCATTCAGTGTCAGCCAGCCGTATGAACCGCGCAGCTCAGTGCCCAAAGTGCCGGCAGTTCCGGTGCCGGACTCTGTACCGGTGCGCACCGAGGACACAGTGCGGGTTTCACCATAATCGTAATTGGGCAGGTCGCCGGGCACTTCGCCGCCGTCGACGTCGGTGTCGTTATCCAGCACGTTGCCAGTAGGATCCTGACCGGGCTGGCTGTTGTTCAAACCGCCGGCCTCAATGGCCACGCCTGAGTCGTCGTTGGCCTGTGGGTTGTCGTTCTGCCCGCGAATCAGCACGATGATTTCGGCGGTGTCGGTTTCCGGAGTGGCGCCGACGCCATCGCTGACGGTGTAGGTGAAACGCTCGGAAAGCAGATCCACGCTGCGGCGCAGGGCCTGAACGTCAGGGTTGCTGTTGTCGACCTCATAGACATAACTGCCGTCGGGGAAAATCGTCAGCGTGCCGTACAGTCCGGCAATCACCGTACCGCCGACATTCACCGCGATCGGCGTTCCCGGATCGCCGCTCGCGCCGGACTTGATCAGCGTGACAGTCAAAGGGTCGCCATCGGGATCGGTGTCATTGGCCGTGACGTCACCCGAAGGATTGACGCCCGGCGTCAGGTTGTTGATCCCGCCGGCTTCGGTGGCGATAGCGACGACGTTTTGCGCCACCGGTGGATCGTTGACGCCGTGCACGGTAATCACCAGTTGCGCGGTGTCGGTCAGGCCGGTGGTGTCGGTCACGCGGTAAGTGAAAAACTCGGTCAAAGTCTGCCCCGGCGTCAAGGCCTGGACCGCCGCATTGGTGCTATCGACGTCATAGAAAAACGAGCCATCTGCGCCGATGCGCAAGGTGCCGTAGAGACCGACCACCACGGTGCCGTTGGCTGAGGTGGTACCGGTGGCCACGCCACTGAGCACGTCGACGGCCGGGTTGTAACTGGCTTCGCTTTTGTTGATTACACCATTGACCTGCAATTGGCTGCTCGGCTGGTCATTGGCGTCGACGTCCTGATCGACACCATTGCCACCGGGTTGGGTGATTGGCCCGGGGCGGCTGGGGAACTGAATCACGTTGCCGCTCGGATTGCTTTCCGAGGCGTTGCCATTAGTCGACGCGGCTTGTGCTGACGCCGCATCATCGCTGGCCACCGGGTTGTCGTTGGCGCCCTGGATGACGATGCGCAATTGCGCGACATCATCCAGACCGCCGGTATCGGTCAGGCGATAGCTGAAGAACTCGACCAATTGTTGACCAGCGCTGAGCCGCTGAACTGTTGCATTGCTGTTGTTGACCACATAGCTGTAGGTGCCATCGGGATTTATGGTCAAGGTGCCGTAGAGCCCGGCAATGGCCGTTGCGCCGCTGACGGCAGTGAAATTGCCGGCGCCGGCTTCGGCGACCGCTCGGATACCGGTCACGGTGCGGGTTTCCCCATTGGCCGCGCTGTCGACGTCCTGATCATTACTCAACACATTACCGGTGGCATCGCTGCCCGGCGTGCCGTTGTTGACCCCACCGGCCTCGATGGCGACTCCGTCATCGTCAATACCCTGCGGCGTGTCGTTGGCACCTTGAAGGGTGACGGTCAGTGTTGCTGTCGAGGTGGCCCCGGCAAGGTCCGCGAGGACGTAATTGAAGTTGTCCTGCAAGGTCTGGCCCGACACGCGCAAGGCCTGCACGGCTGCGTTGTTGTTATCGACGACATATTGATAGGAGCCGTTGCTGCCAATCACCAACTGACCGTACAGGCCATTGATCACGGTGACGCCGAGTACTGGCGTCTGAATGCCGGCGCCAGGGCCGACCGACACCACATGCAGTTGATCGGCGTTGGTGGCGATGTCAACGTCGGTGTCGTTGCTCAGCACATTGCCGCGTGGGTCGATACCGGCGGAGGCGTTGTTGGTGCCGCCAGCCTCCAACGCCGTGGCGCTGTCGTTGACACCCACTGGGTTGTCATTCACCGCGTCGAGGATGATTTGCAGGCTGTCAGTGTCCGTCAGCGCATCTCCGGCCGTACCCGGGAGACCGTCGCCGTCGGCATCGCCGTAGTTGCCACGATCGTTGCTCAGCACCGTCAGGGTGTCGGTGCCATTGAAGTCGGCATTACCCAGATAACGCAGGCCGGCCAGCGCGGTGTTGATGTCGGCGAGGTTGCCGGTCAGGGTCATGCTCGCGGTATTAGACCCGCTGACCGTGACACCCGGCACGGTCGCGCCGAGGAACAGTGTCCCGTGAGTGACCGTGAGAATAACGCTGATGGCGCGGTCGTTGACGTTCGGATCACGGTTGGCATCAGGATCAGCGACGCTGATACCGCCGATAGCCAGCACCACATCTTCCTGGCCATTTTGTGTGCCGGGGAGGGTGTTGACCGGGGCGTCGTTCTGTTCGACGTAACCGGCATTGGCGCTTTGCGTATCGGCGTCGCCCAACGTGATAGTGATCTGGCCAAGGGTGCCGGCATCACTGTCAACCCGTACGCGCAGATCACCCACCGGTTGCGGATAACTGACCAGCCCCGCCGGCACGTCAATACGAAACACGCCCAGCGGCAAGACGCCGAAGTGGTACTGACCGTTGGCATCGGTCGTGGTGCTGAATTGCAGGTTGTCGGCGCTGGTGTCGAGGCGTCCGTCGGCCCCGGCCCAGGTCAGGGTCACGGTTTGCCCGGCCAGACCGGGGCCGTCTGGCGTAGCGCTGGCAGTTGGACTGGTAGTGTCGTTCCACAGGGTGCCGGTGATCACGCCGAGACCGGCGGTGTCGCGCAAAATGTACTGGTTCGGGCCGACGGCGCTGCCATCGCGTTCACCGGTGGTGGTGCCATCGACCCCGACGCTGTTGCCGCCCCAACTGGTGAAGTCTTCAGGCAGGCTGCTCCAGGTCAATGTCGCATTGCTGCTGGCGACAATGCTCGAGTTCGGCAGATCGACCGAATAGCGCACCTGAATCTGCGCGCCGACATCCAATTGATCGAAGTTGACGCTCAAACCGCCGCTGGTGCTGAAGCTGATCCCCGCCGGCAGGTTGCCCGGGCCGTAACTGACGCCGTTGATGCTGACGCTGAGCAAGGTGTAATTGCTGCCGCCGGCAAAGCCGTCGCTGACGCGCGCATCGAACGCCGGCAGACCGCCATTCTGGATAAAGCTCAGTTGCACGGTGGCGTTGCCGGTACTGCCGGCGGGATTGGGGTTGAACGCGACGATCTGCTTGTCGAGGCCGCTGAAGTTCGGCTCGACCACACGTTCGAACACCGTGTCACTGACCGCACGCCCGGCACCGTTGACGATTTCCCTTGCAGTCACCGCCAGTTGCGCGCCGGCAATGTTGGCGGCGATGTTGGTTACGCGCACGTTGAATTCGATCGAGATGCCTTCCAGATCATCGTCGTTTCCATTTCCGTTGACCACGTTACCGAGATTGAAAGTCACTACCTGGGTGCCATCGGGGTTGGTGACGACGGACAGCCGGCTCGAGTCGAAAATGCCTTGCGGCGCCAGACCTGACAGGTCGGCGGTGATCGGCAGGGCTTCGGGGCTGTTTTCGTTGCCGTCGATGTTCAGCGTGCCACCGACGATCAGGTTGGCATCACTGATCAGCCCTCCGTTGGAGATGAACGCGATGCGCAAGGCATTGACCAGCGCGTCCGGCGAGATGAACTGCAAGCCGTTGGCCAGGGTGATCTGCACTTGATAGTTGGGGTTGTTGCCTTCTGGCACCAGCACCACCACGCGGTAGCGAATCACTTCGCCGACGGTCACCTGTTCGATGGCAGCGGTGGTAGGCGAGGGCGCGGCGGTGTCTGGCAAACCGCCGACACGGGAGATCTGAATGGCCTGCGCCACGGGAATCAGCAGAGTCGACAGGTTGCGGTAATCATTGAGGGTGCCGCCATTGAGCGCGCCGTCGACGCCGGTTCGTTCGCCACTATTGCCACCGTCGAGGCTGGTCCATTGCACGCTCGCCACGTTGGCAATATTCGACAGGGCCGCAGCGCTGGCGTTGACGATGCCGCTAAGCTGCAAAACGATGCTGCCGCCCTTGGCAATATCGATATTGGCGCCGCTGGCGGTGCGCAACTGGCCGCCGACGATTTCGAAGGCAACACCGCCGTTGTTGGTCGCACCGTTCTGATACAGCACGCCGACCAGCGTGACGTTGCTGAGTTGGGTCGGCAGGGTGTCGAGGAAAGTGATGTCGAACGCACTGAAGTCGGTGCTGCCGTTGCCGTTGCTAAGGGTGATATTGAAAGTCACCGTATCGCCCTGGTCATAACCGCCCAGACCCGAAGTCGAGGTGATGACCTGATTGATCTGCAGTGTCGGTTCGCGCAGGGTCACGGTGGGCTGACCGCCGCTCAGGGCAACGTTGCGGTCCAGCGCGACGGTACCGTTTGGCGTGTCACCATCCGGGTCACTGAAAATCAGTTGTGCGTTGTTCTGCAGTGAGACGTTCGCCTGGTTGGCAATGACGTTGCTGGCCACCAGTTGCAGACGAATCACGAAGGTGTTGTTACCGGTCTGGTTGTCCGCTGACACGCTCGAGACGCTGAAGGTCCAACGCCCATCCACACCGTCGCCCCCCAGTGCGCCGCCAATCCCGGCGAAACCGCTAACCAGTACGCTTCCAGCGAAATCCGCGCCGAGAGCGCCACTGCCGGCGCGGGTGGTGATGATCTGATAGCCGAGGCCACCGTTGAAACTGGTGTCCAGACGCATCCCCGGCGGGATCAGGTCTTCGATGCGCAGGTTTTGTGTGGTCCCTTCGGGCAAGGTGATCACGATGTCGTAGCGCATGCTTTCGCCGACCACCAGATCGCTGCCGTTGGTGTGACTGGCGCTGGAGTCGCCATTGTCCAGTGTACCGTCGGCAAAGACCTTGCTAATGACCGGCGCGGCAATCTGCTGGCTGGCCAGGTCTGTGAGGTCGGTGGGGGTGAAATCGCTGCCGCCGTTGACGCTGGCGTAATTGCTCAGAGTGGCGGTGGATTGCAGGCTACGGCTGGCCTCGATCGTCGCACTGACCACTACGTCATAACTGATTATCACAACGTTGGCACCGCTGGTATCGGCTGCCGTACCGCTGCGCCCTGCCAACAGACTGGCTTGGCCGCCGGCGTCAAGGAAGGTGATCTGATTGCCGCTGACGCTGTAGTCGGTACCGAGCACCAGCAAGGTGCCGTCGCCGCGATAAATCTGCAGGTTGGCCGCCGCCAGACTGCCACCGACGAAGCTCAAGCCAGAGGGCAGGGTGATGCTGGTGCTGACGTCAAACGCGCCGCCACCACCGCTGTTCTCAATGGCCGTGACCAAACGCAAACGGTCGGCGCCGTCGATATTGCTGATGTTGCCGTCGACTGCCGAGAGGTCGGTGACACTGCCGTTGAACGGTTTGCCCGCGGTCCCTGGTGGATTCCAGCTACCGGAAGTACCGGTCACCGTGCCGTTGGAGCCGGACACCACGCCGTGCTTGATATTGAGCACCGGTTCGGCGACCGACACGATCGCAACGACGTCAGAGGAAATCAGCGTGCGGTCGGTGAGGGTGGTCTGCTGGCTCGATTGCGCGAGGACGTCAAGCGAACGCTGGTCGGCAAACGGCTGGTCCCCGACCCTGACCGTGAAGCGAATAACGATGCGGCTGCCGGTGGTGGTGTTGGTGGCAAAGCTGCCGAAATCGAACACCACCGAATTGCCGTCGGCGCTGGTGACGCTGACCACGCCACCGGCATTGGTATTGCCTGCGCCCAGCTCCCATTGGCCGACATCACTGCCCGAGCCCCAGGTAATCGCGCTGACGTTGAATAACGGCAGCGGCAGGTACGCGGTGAGTTTGAACTGCTCGTAATCGCCGGTGACCAGGTCGTAACTCAGCTCGAAGGTCACTTCATCGCCGGGGCGCAGTTCTCCGTTGCCCGGCGGTGCGCCGTTATTGACCTCGACCAGACTGATATCGACATTGCTGGTGGGAATAACGCTGGTGGTGGCGGAGCCGTCGGTTTCACTCTCGCCCGTCAGGTTGAAACGATCGACCAATAGCGTGCCGTCCACGGTAGCGGTGTTGCCCAGTTCGTCACCTTCGTTGATGTCCGGATGCGGGTTGCCTGAAGGCGGCTTGTAGGTCTGGCCGACGACGGCGGAATAGCTCAACACCGCAACCACGGCGCCCTGCAACGTGTCGTCAAAGGCCAGGTCACCGTTGAGCCAGCCGCGAATGTTGTTGAATGCATTACGCAGCGACTGGGCAATGTCGAACACCATTGACGTGCTGCCATCGGCGTTGTTCACCACGCTGGTGACCAGTGTAATGGTCTGCGCGACGCCGTTGATGGTCACCGTCAGGGTCGGCGTGCCGCTGAAGATCTGACCATCGCTGAGCTGGTCGCGGATGACCAGTTGGCCCTCATTGAAAAAGTCCTTGCCGAAGGCAAAGTAGTCGGAAATTGCCAGGTTCAGGGTGTATTGCAGGGTGTCGCCGGGGCTGATGCCTCTGTGGCCGATGTCGGTCTGCATCGTCGCGGTTTTCAGCAGCGTGATCGATTTGGCGATGAATTGCGTGCCTTGGCCGGTGCCGCTGAAATCAATGGTGGTGTTCGGCGCGGTGAGGTCGCGCGGATCCAGTGGCACCCATTGCCCGGAAGCGGTCGGCGGGCCAAGCGTTACGGTCACGGCGTCACCGGTCACCGGGTTAATCACGGGCTGGCCGTTGGCGTCGACTTCAGGGACGTAGAACGCAACCACGGTGTCGGTCTTGCCAGAAAGGCTGGCGTACTCGACGGTGAACGAATTGATATAAACGTCGTTGGCCGCAATCAGCACAGCGATTTGCGCCGCATTGGTCACCACAGTGCCGTCGTGCAGGGTGATCGAGGTCAGCCGGCCTCCAGCGCCGGGGGTAATCGAGTTGACCTGAATATTGTCTGGCAGGGGCTGAGTAACGACGACGTTGGTCAGCGTCTGGCCGGGCGCGGGCGTCGCCGACAGGGTTAGCGTCCGCACATAGTTGGGGCCGGTGGCAGTTTCACCTTCTGGAGTATTGATGGTTTCGCTGACGGTGATCACCGTCGGGTGCACGACGAAGGCAGCGGTGCCGGCCTGGATCAGGCTCGGATCATTGGTCGGGTTGTCCAGCGCGTCATTACCGAATTCGAAGCCGCCACTGGCGCGAATGGTCAGGTCAGGCGAACCGTTGGAAAACGCCGTGTCGGCAAGATTGCTCAAGCTGGCGGTAACCTGCACACCGATCACCGGCTGCTGGTTGGTGACGCTGGCGAAGGGCAACTCGATCACCACCAGTTTGTCGCCGGCGCGCATGCCGTAGGTGGCAGCGTTGATGATCAGGAGGTTGCCATTGGCGTCTTTCGCCAAGGGATGCGTAGCGTTGCCGTTGGCGTCGAACGTCACCACGTGACTGATCAGGTTTTGCCCCAAGTAGGTGGCTGAAATGAAATTGATGCCGTCGTCGCCATCCTTGCCGGTGACCGGTATCGCCAGATTGATGAATGGCGCGTAACCCACCTGGGTCGAGGTGTTGCTGAAGTTCACGGTAAAAGTGAAGCGGTCACCGAGCAGCACATCGCTGCCACCAGTGGACACCGTGGCGGTCGGTGCCGCATCGGCCAGCAAGCCGTCGAAATGGGCCATGGCGAGGCTGCTGATAGCAATGCTCTTATCGAGGTCACCAACCCGGGTTTCCAGGGTCCAGTCACCGCCGGACTTGCTGCTGCCGGTGTCGTTGCTGGAGGCGCCGACATCGGCGCCAGTCCAGCGCGCCAGCTCGCTGACCAGGGTTTGCCCGGCCGCACCGGCGCCCACATCGCAACCATAGAGCTGAATGTCCGCACCTTGGGTCAGATTGTTACGCCACTGTTCGAGGGTCTTGCCCAGCGAGTCGATGTTGTCTGAGGTGACGGTGCGGTTACCCAAGGTGAATTGTCCGGCGCCGCCATGGGACATGATCTGGATCGAATCGACCTTGCCCAGTTGTGCCAATGCCGCAGAGATCGCCGCCAGACCGTCTTCGCCGACATTCACCACAATCGCTGTGACATTGTCCGGCAACTGCGCGACCAGTTGATCCCTATTTTCAATGCGGCTGTCGATCACCAACAAACTGCGCGCTGCAGACGGTGCTTGCTCGGTATCGGCCCGGCCTTCAGTGGGCGTTGCGTGAGGGACTTGAGCCTCTACCGCAGCCGGCTGGGCGGCAGGATCAGTGTGATGCTGCTCGACCGTCGCTGAGGCTGCAGCACCATCGAACAGGATCCTTGGCTCCAAAGCCAACGACTGACGCTGCGGACGCAGGTGTGCGCCGTAAAATACACCCCGTGAACCATTCATGATCGGCCCTCGTACTACGTGCTGAATCATTCCATTGAATGCCGACGCAGTGCGACGGACACATCAAGCGTAGGAGTAGCTGGCGTCTTTTACCAAGTCATCTGCGGTCATCTGTGCCTTTTTGGGACACACGGCACAGCCACTCTTACCGAATGGTTTAAAACCGCCAGACCAAACCACCACCCAATACATGCAGCGCTGCGTTCTTATACTCGCCGGATACCGTGCCTCCGGAGCGTGATTTGGTCTGTTGCACGTCCATATCCCCCAGGTAGATCAGGGTGTAGCTCATGTGCACGTCCAGGTTTTCTTGCAGCGTGTAGTTGAATCCGGTTGCCAGACGCCATGTCTCATTCATGGGGTTATCGACAGTGCGATCCTTGTCGTCGACGGCGGAAGAGTCATAGGCGGCGCCGATATTCCAGCGCAGCTTGGGGTTGATCTGGTTTTGCGCGCCGACGGAAACATGCCAAGTGTCCTTGTATTGCCGATCGGCAGTGCGCGCGGTCGATGCGGAATCGGTGTCAACCTCGACACCCAACTTGCCGAAATCACTCCAGTCTTGCCAGCCGAGGCTACCCAGCAATGTCCACTGAGGATCGAGCTGGTAAGAAATACTGGTGGTGACTGTCTGAGGAACATTCATGTCGATATTCAGTTGATCGACGTCAATACGGTTCAGCGCGACTCGAAGCAGAGGATTGGTGATGTTTTTCAACTCGGGCCGGTCTTCAAATTCCAGTTTGACCTTGCTGGTCCATGCAATCCCGAGCTTGGTCCTTTCGTTCAGTTTGTAAAGCAAACCGATATTCGCGCCCGTGCCCCAGTCGGTGTCTTTGTAACGTAACTGCCCATCGTCAGCGTTGCCCAGGCCCAGCACGTTGTTATTGACCGCTACTTCAGTGCGGAAGTAGCCCAGCATGAAGCGTGGTCCAAAGCCGATCGACAAATCATCAGAAATTTTATAGGCGTAGGTCGGCTGGAATGAAACGCCGATAATTGCAGACTCTTGAGTGAAATATCGTCCTGCCCAGTCGTCGTCATAGTCCAGTGCCAGACCGAAATTGCCATACATCCCGAAGCCGATAGTCGAACGATCATCAAGTTGATGGCTGACGAAAAAACTACTGCCCGGAAGATACTTCAGTGCATTGCCGCCCTCGTTGCCACTAAAGGTATTGTCTCCGTCACGGGAAAAACTCACGTCACCCAGGATCACTTGGGCATTGAAGTTGACCTGGGTGCCAGCCAACTGACTGATGCCGGCCGGGTTGTTCATCAGCACACTCGGGTCTGTGGCCAGCACTGCCGCCCCGGCGTTCGCAAGGCCCGTGCCCTCGTGGCCTGCTTCATAAATCATGATACCGCCCGCCTGGGCGGACATGCTGCTGAGCAACAAACTTGTAGCACCGAGAAGTGACAGGCCTTCGCGTAGGGAGTTTCTAATGCTGAGCGCCGATCCAGAGCGGCGCAAAATCGTGACGGACATGAGGGTCTCTCCTTACTGGGCGGCAGGGCAACCGTTATTGGGTTTGCTGGCAGTTCGGCCCACCAACGCTGCCAGTCGCTTGACGTTGTTTTGCTGGGCCGCTACCAGATCATCAATGCTGACACCGGATGCGGTTTGCAGGACGCTGCGACAATTCAGCGAAATTGCCGCGTCGGCACTCCGCAAGCGCCAATTGGCGTCCATGAGAGCGTATTGGCCAGGAACCGAATCGAAGCGTTGCACCTCCACGCGCAGTAGCACTTTTCCATTAACGCGGACGTTGTTTAGCTGATCGATCAGTGCACTGCGTAGCTCTTCGGAAAGACTGGCGGCCCACCATTGGGTTTCGAGGATTGCCAGCCCGCTGTCGCCTTGACGAATCACGATCTGCGGCCTGTCGACTTGCGGCGGCACAGTCATGCTTTCAATCTGAATTTCGCTAACGGCAGTGCTGGGAGGACCCGCCGGTTGCGCCGGGGTCAAGGTGTGGAACGAGATTGGATCGCTGCGGCGCGCAGCCAGCAGCAATAGCGTACTGGCCAATCCTGAAATACGTCCTGACTTCATCGGTTTCGCTCCTGCGCTTAGTTACGTGGCGGCCCTTTCAGGTCCAGTGGCGCGGCATTGGCGGGGCGTCCGCGAATCAGCGATTCGGGGTTGCGTCCCAAGTAATCCGAGAGTTCACGCAGAGAGCGCGACATGCGTCCGAGTTCATCAAGTGTTTCAGTCAGTTTTTCCCGCTGCGGCGAGTCTTCAGCCAGCGTCGCATTGGCCGACTGCAAGGTTTTGCTCATGTCGGCAAGCGTGCTCTGTACCCTCGGCAACGTCTTGGCATTGAACTGTGTAAGCCCTTTGCGCAGTTCGGTCAGGTTGCCATCAAGATTGCTGGCAATTCGCTCGACCGGCAGCTTGTTGATCTTGTCGACCATGGCCTGCAATTGCTCTTGCAGCAGTTCCAGGCTGCCAGGCACGGTGGGGATCGCAATCGGCCGTGCGTTGATGTCGAACGCCACCTTCGGCGCCTTTGGAAAGAAATCCAGCGCAATATATAACTGACCAGTGAGCAGGTTGCCGCTACGTGCTTGCGCTCGCAAACCGTTGCCGACAAAGGTGCTGAATATCCGTGCAGTCCCCGCTATGTCCTCCGGGTCGTGTTTCAGCACCTTTAGCAGTTTTGCGTGTGCCTGGCCCAGCCGTTGCGGATAAATCACGATGCCTACATTGACCGGAAAGCTGCGTTTGGCCTCATCAAAATCAAGATTGACCGAGACAACCTTGCCAATCTCGACACCGAGAAACTCGACCGGCGCGTCGACCTTGAGCCCGCGCATCGCCTGATCGAAACGCAAACTGAGGTATTGTGCCTTGCCATTGGGAGGGGCGAGGGCGGCTTCTTGATTCGCGAACAGTTCGAAGTTCTTGTCCTCGCCTGCGGCCGTGTCGTTCGGACTGAACTCGGGCGCCCGAAAAGCAATGCCACCCACCAATAAGGTCGACAGTGATTCGGTTTTCAAAGCGAAACCGTTGGCACCTACATTTACGTCGATACCGCTGGCGTTCCAGAAACGAGTATTCTCGGTGACATAGGCGTCGTTCGGCGTATGAATGAACACTTCAATACTGACGCCTTTACCATCGGGGTCCAGCGCATAAGCCACGACTTGGCCCACCGGTATCTTGCGGTAGTAGACCGGGGAGCCGATGTCCAGGGAGCCGAGATCTTCGGTGTGCAGGGTAAAGCGTTTGCCCGGTTCGCCGTAGGTAATCGGAGGCGGATTTTCCAGCCCCTTGAACGTTTTTGCCCGCGTGTTTGACTGACCGATATCGGCGCCGATGTAGTCGCCGGAAAGCAGGGTGTCGATGCCGGACACGCCACCCGCGCCGATACGGGGTCGCACTACCCAGTATTTGGAGTCTTCGCGAGTGAAGCCTTCTGCCTGTTTGGCCAGTTTGATCGTGGCGTTCACGCTTTTCTGATCGTCGCTCAGACTGACATCCGAGACGTGTCCGATCACCACATTGCGGTACTTGACTTCGGTTTTGTTGGCGGTGAGTCCATCACCTGTTTTAAACGTCAGCGTGATGGTCGGCCCTTCCTGAAGAATGCTGTGAACCACCAGTGAAATGCCTACCAGCACTGCAATGATGGGTACTATCCAGACCAGCGAGACGCCGAATCGACGCGTCTTGAGCGGGGCCTGTCCCGGGGTATGCGGCTTGTCATTGGTGGATGACTTCATCCATGAACTCCCTGTCTTGCCGATTGTGTTGGTCCCAGATAAGGCGCGGGTCGAAACTCATCGCCGAGAGCATGGTGAAGACCACCACCAAGCCAAAAAACAGAATGCCGGCACGTGGTTCGATGTCGGCCAGTGCGTCGAACTTCACCAATGACGCGACCAGTGCCACGACGATGACGTCGAGCATCGACCAATACCCGATGACCTCAACGAACCGGTACAGACGGGAGCGTTCCTTGAGCGCCCATTGGCTGTCGCGCTGAACCGTGACCAGCAGCAGCGTGATCGCGACAAACTTGATACCGGGCACGGCGATACTTGCAATGAAGATGATCAGCGCGATATCCCAGGCTCCGGCCTCCCAGAACTCCAGCACGCCGCTCATGATAGTGCTGTCAGCGCCGTTGCCGACCATTTTGGTATTCATGACCGGCAGCAGATTGGCCGGAACATAGAACGCCAGCGCCGTGAACATATAGGCCCAGGTCCTCGTCAGCGAATCGGGCTTGCGGCGATGCAGGGGAGACCCGCAGCGCTCGCACTCATGGGGTTCGCCCGTCATGTCGCACGCCTGGCCGCAACTGTGGCAAAGACACAAGTTAAGGTCATTGGCATTGGGCGGCATGTTCATAGGATGTCCCACAGTTCGCGGATATCGCGCCCGGCAATGCGGATCATCATCAGGCTCAACACGGCGAGAGCAAACAGGCCAATACCCGGCAACACGTCCAGCAGCCCGGCAAGTTTGATCACCGCGACCATGGCCCCAAGAAGGCAGACCTCAAGCATGCTCCAGGGTCTGAGGGTTTCCAGCCAGCGCATGCAGAAGCGGAAACCGGGGGAACGACGAGATTTCAGCGCAAAGCCCAGCACCCAAACCAGCAGCAGCAACTGGATAATCGGCGCAATGATCATGGCTACTGCGGCTACGAGTGCTATGAAAGTGATCGGTCCAAGGCTCAACGCCACGACAGAATCCCATAGCGTCGCACTGTTTTTCAGACCCTTGAGGCTGATGCTCATCACCGGATAAAAATTGGCGAAAATCCACACCACCAGCGCTGTGAGAGTGAGCGCCAAACGCTGCTCAATCGTCAGTCCGTTATAGCGCTGGAGCACGCCGCCGCAGCGCACGCACCAAGTCTTCTGATTCTTGATGAGCACGCTGCGCTCGTAAACACCGTCGCAGTGCTCGCAAATGATCCATCCCTTGTCATTTCCCATCGGGTACGCTCGGCGGACTTTAGAGACTGGAAAAACTTCAATGAGAATAGAAGTGCTTCAAGGTTCAGCAACTTTTTTTATTTCAGTATCTGATGAAAAGCACGAGATCTACTTCGATTGGCGATCAGAGCAAAAAGTTGAGCTATACATAAACGGCTCGTCTATTGGCTCATCAAAAGCCAGGACGTTTGCAGCCATGCATTGATCGAATGGGCTTCGCGAAATTTCGCACACCAGGGAGATTCAAGAATGAGAGCAACGCTTTTGATGGGGTCGGTATGTCTGGCTACGCTAGCCATGACCGGATGTTCAAGCAAGCTGACTCAGCCTGATGAGTACTCGGGTTTCCTCAAGGATTACAGCCGTTTGAAAGAGGAAAAATCCCCCTCGGGTGCAGCCGTGATGCGCTGGGTTGATCCCAAGCTCGATCTGAACAAATACTCGAGCGTTTACGTAGAGCCGAGCCAGCTTTACCCCAAACCACAACCTACCGACAAGATTCCGCAAAGCACACTCAATGGCATCACGTCCTACTACGACTCTGCACTCAAGCGTGAGCTGGGCAAGTCCCTGCCTTTGGCCAATGGCCCAGGCCCGGGCACCATTGTCGTGCGAGCGGCTATCACGGCTGTCAGCAGCAAGACTGAAGGGCTCAAGCCATACGAAGTGATTCCAATCGCGCTGGTCGCCGCTGCAGTAAGCACTGCGACGGGTATTCGTGACCAGGAAACTACGATCGCCACTGAAGCCGTATTTCTGGATGGCGGCAATAACGCGGTGATTGCTCAGGTTGTGCGCAAAGGCACTGGCCAGCCGCTGGAGAACGACAGCCAAATCATGAAAGCGACAGATGCGCGCAAGGTATTGGACGAGTGGGCAGCGGACCTTCACCAGTCGTACCTGAAGTTGAAAAACAAGTAACGTCGGACTGACTTGCTAACCCTTCTGTCCTGTCAACCATGATGAGGGGCAGGGCAGGTGGGCTGGCACTCAGGATTTGGCAACCAGGGTTGTACAGCTTCCAGGAGGCCACGACCTCCACGTCGCAAATTGGTGAGCAGCGTCAGCCATGTCAGCTCGGTAATGATCACATGTGATGCGGGAATCAAGCGCACTTCACCCGCAGTACCGCCAGCGGGCCCACCATCAGGCATGTAGATTGTCAGGAATTCGCCGACACTTTCGAGCACCAGACAGACGCGCCACCCTTCACCTTCTGCAATTAACCCGACCTTTGAGCCGTCGTCATTTTCCAGCCCGGCCATTCGACTCGCGGCGTCCTTGACCAGTTGATACCCGGGCAAATTGCCAAGGACCTTGTTTTCAATCGCATCGATAGCACGCGACGCGGCTTTCGTCTTCGCCAGAAGGCCAGCCAAAAAACACAGCAGAATCAGACCCGCCAAGGTAGCCAGGCTCAGTAGCGTGACACCGGCGATGTCATAGCCGGAGAACATTGGCAGAAGCTTTTGCACCGGGCCTCGCAGAAGGTGAATGGCTTTTTCGATCAGCACGAAAATGAGAACCAGCGGCAGGATAAAGATCAGGCCACCGAGCACTGTAGTCTTGAAGAACTTGAACATAGCCCGCTCCTTCATGAATGGCTGTAGCGCGCAACTGTGATTGACTGGCCTGGAACCGGCCAGCCCCCTTCACCTTAGGCTACAAGTCGTAACCGCACTCATTTCAATGCCGGATCCGCAATATTCATTTTCTTCCAGGACTGCAAGACTACCTGTGCCTTGGGTTCCTGCCCGCTGTTGAGATACCACTCGATCAGCGATAGCCGCGCGTTGCGATTGGCAGGTTGTACCTTGAGCAAACGCTCCAGTTGCGCACAGGCTTCATCCACTTTGCCATTCTCGTGCAGAGCAACTGCCAGAACGTAACCGTACTGTGCATTCTGCGGCTCCAGTTGCGCAGCCTTGCTGAGGGATGGCATGGCCTCGGCGGTTTTTCCCGCGCGGATCAAGGACAGTCCGCGAGTATGGTGCAGCAACGCGGCGTCAGGGTGTTGTTTGAGGCTTTCGTCAAGCAGGGCTTGTGCTTCCTGACTGCGGCTGTTGCCTTCCAGCCATTGCACAAGCGTGACCAAAGCGGGGTAGAAGTCCGGATCGCGCTTGATTGCCGTGCGCAGTAGCATCTCTACTTCGCTGGAACGACCATTGGCTTGATAGAGCATCGCCAGGTTGAGGTTGGCTTCCGCGCGCTCCGCCAGACTCTTTTGCACGGCTTCGTACTCGGCAATTGCGGCGTCCCAGTTGGCCTGTGCCGGGCCAAGTCCGTTGCGAGCGACACTCAACAGATCCCGTGCCGCCACGATGCGCACAGCTTTGACCGAATCACCCAGTAGCGGCGTCAAAAGAGAGGTCCGCTCGGGCGGCGGGAGAAACGCGCTGACTGCGCGTACTGCGGCTTCACGGACTTGCGGCTCCGGATTTTTCAGGTCCTGTGTTGCCAGTTTCAACGCTTGTTCACTCGGATACAGCACCAGCTCCGCCAACAGCGTCGCGCGCTGAATAGACGGTAGATTGCTGCGCTGCAACTGCTCGTATAACGCTTGCGCTGCACCGGGTTGGCCATTGCGAATCAATAGCAGACTTTCGTCGTAACGCGGCGCCTGCGGAGCAGTCGAGCTGTTCCACAGTTTGAATTGCGCGGTGATCTTGTCCCCGGCCTTGCCTTGGTGACAAGTCAAACAGGCGTCCTGAGTACCGAGCTTTGCCGCGCGTTCCGGGTTCGGAATACTGAAGCTGTGGTCATGCCGGAAATCGTTACCCATATAGAACTTGCCCGGCATGTGGCAATCGATGCACTGTGAACCAGGCTGCCCCATGGAGTGTCGGGTGTGTTCGACCGAGTCGTAGTTTTTTGCTTGGAGGCCTTTACCATCGACACCTTCTACGGCGGCTTTTCCAGCGGTGTTATGGCATTGCAAGCACACTCCGTTACCCGGTGCTTTTAACTCGTTGCTATGCGGGTTATGGCAATTGCTGCAGCGCACGCCCTTGTCGAACATTTTGCTTTGCAGGAATGAGCCATGTTCGAACACTTCATCCTTGATCTTGCCGTCCAGTGAATACAGCTCGCGGGTGAGGGCGCTTGGCAGGTAATCGTCCATCAAACGCTTTCCTACGGTGTAACCATCACCCAAGGGCGCGCGGCGAGCGTGGCAGCGGGCGCAGGTCTCGATTTCGACGGTGGTGTTCTTGTCCTTAAGGTCGACGTCGAAACCACCATGGATCAGATCTGTTTGCTTCCCTGTCCACTCAAGGTGGTTCGACGCTGGGCCATGGCACGCCTGACAACCGACGCCAAGACTGTTCCAGTGACTGGCGAAAGTGTTGCTGGCGGCATCGAAGTTGCGCTTGAAACCGGTGGTGTGGCACTCAACGCACATGAAGTTGGCGTTCTGGCTCGGCTTGCTCCAGTGCAGTGGATTCTTGAAATTCACACCTTGGCCGGCGTAGAGATGAAACCAGCGATGGTTCTCGGTATCCCAGGCGACACCCAGTGCCTGCAAGCGGCCTTCGCCGACCTCGATCAGGTACTGCTGGAGCGGCGCGATGCCGAAGGTGTAAGCGACTTTGAAATCAGCGTTCTTGCCATCGAGCCCCGGTGCATTGACCCAGAATTCGTCGCCCTTGCGCACGAAACGGGTGGTCTCGTTTTCGGCTTTGAAGGTGACGTTGTTAAAGTCACCCAGCATAGTTTCGGCGGTGGCCGGTTGCATGGCCAATTGATGGTGTGAGCCTTGCCAATCCTTGACCTGTTCGCTGTGACAGCCCTGGCATTGTTGTTCATCGACCATCGTCGCCAGTTTGGCTGCGACCACCGGTACAGACTTGGCGGGTTGCACCACGGGGGGGCTGACCTCCACATACTTGCTCGACGCGGGTGCCGGGCTGAGTAGAAACCAGCCGATTCCCGCGACGGCTGCCAGCAGCAGGCCGATAGTGACGGGAAACAGGTAGCGAGAAATTGAGGTTTGTGTGGTGTCAGGCTGATTCGGTGCGGCTCTGTTTTTATGCTTGGGCATTGCGACTTCCGTAGTCCAGGTCCATGTGCCTTCAGGCAAGTATTCGAGCTGATGCAGCTTTAGCCTGCTGGCAGGCGAGTGTCAATGTTCAATAGGTAATCATTGGCCGACGAACCAGCGAAAATACGGATTACCTCCGTCACCACTCATGACTTCTCGGATGTCGCGTGCCCAGGCGTCTCGGTCACCGTCATAGGCATGCAGGCTGGCTCGGTAAAACTGCATCAGGCGTTGGCGATGGGCTTCCATACGCTGGTTAATGCCTTCGTCACCATTTACCAGAGGAGGCGAAACGTACAGGTCCAACAATGCTGGAAGTACCCGGGTGATCTCTTTGGCGCGCACCCATGGTGCGTATTCAATGTGCGGCTGATCGTCCGTTACAGCAGGTGCATCGGCGGCGAAACGCTCAAGTCCGGCCCGGTCGGTGACCCAGGTTGACAGCAACGCTGCGGGTGAGCCAATACCGACGTCTTGCAATGTGCCACGCACCGAATCTTGCTGAAAACGCTGGCTGATTTTTGTCACGTCCAGTTCGATCGGCTCCATCGAACCTACCAACAACATTTCATGAAATTCGCTGGTCCAGATATTCGCATAAGGAAATACGTCGAGAAAACTGCGCACCAGTGAGCGCGACTCTTCAATATTTTGTGTTGGCAAAGGCAACCATTGAGCGACCAGGCCGTGTTTCTGCAAACGGCTGGCGGCCAATTGATAGAAGTCCCGGGAATACAAATTCACTACGCCGGCGGCGGAGGGTGGTGGAGGTTCGAGCGTAATCAAGTCGTAGTTTTGCGGACTGCGCAGGAGCTCCTGACGGCCATCGCGCAGGCGCACGTCGACACCGGGATCACTGGCCGCGTTGAAATTTCCTTTGAATAATGGGGCGGCCTTGATCACGGAGGGCAGCAATTCCGCTACTACTCGATGCTCCAGCCCTGGATATTTGAGCAATGCACCTGCGGTGATTCCGGTACCGAAACCGATCACCAAAGCCGAGCGGGGCTCGCCATTGTGGATGAGCAACGGCAGCAACGCCTGAATGCGCATGTAGCGCAGTGACGGCATCGCGTCGCCGGTGTTTGAAACCCCCTGGATATAAAGGCGCCGGAATGCGTTTTGCCCTTTACCTTGGGTGACCACCGCAACCGTACCGCCGCGACCCTCTTCGTAGAATGCCAGCGTTCCATTGCGAGCGCCGGGTAACAGGCTCGCCAGCTTATCGACTGGCGTTAACAGTGCGAATGCTACCGATACCAGGCCGAGCGCAACCACAGCCTGGCGCCGTCCTTTTTTCACTCCGTGTGCTTTGCGTACCGCCAGATAACCGATGCCCGCCGCGATGACCGCAAGCAGGCCCAAAGTACGCACCAGGCCAAGCAAGGGAATCAGCACAAATCCGCAGAGCAGCACCCCGATGATCCCGCCAAGGGTGTTGAAGGCGACCACCGCACCGACGTCTCGGCCAACTCGGTCATGACCAACGCTGAGGCGTAACGCCAAAGGAAACGCCGCCCCGAGCAGCAGGGTCGGGAGAAACACAATGCTCATTGCGGCAACTGCAAAACGGGCACTCATCCCCGCCAGTTCACTGGCGCCCAATGCCAGCAGCCAAATTTCGGCCTGACTCTGCGCCATCACTAACCAACGTCCGAGCAAAGCGATTTCCAGCAGCGCAATCAGCCCGGCGGCGACGATAAGCAAACCAAACACGCCCCATGGATCGCGGATCCGATCAACGCGGCGGGAGAGCAGGGCGCTTCCAAGAAACAGCCCGGCAAGGTACGTCGCCAACACCACGGCAAATGCGTAGGTACGAGTACTCATGAATTGCACGATCGACTGCGACCACACCACTTCATAGCCCAGGGCCACACCGCCGGCTACTGCGTAGAGCCACAAGGCTGTGCGATCGGGGGATTGCTCGGAAAGGTGCTTGACCGCAGCAGCCTTCGTTACCGGCTGCTGATGCTGCCACCAGAGCGCGCCGGCGGCAGCCAGCAGATTGAACATGGCGGCGAATAGCGCGCTGCCCCTGACACCGAAGGTGGCAACCAGTACAAACGCGGCAAGCAGAGTACCGGCAATCGCGCCGAGGGTATTGGCTGCGTACAGTTGGCCGCCGGCCTTGCCCGGGGCTGATGCCAGGGATCGCACCAGCACGGGGAGCGTACCTCCCATCAGCAAAGCAGGGACGCCCACCAGAGCGAAGGGGAGTATCCATGCCAGCACGCCGACATACTGCTGCAGCCAGGCAAACACCGGGGCAGAAAGGCTAAGTGCGAACGTTGCGCCGACACCTAGTGCGGCAACCAGCACTTCCAGAATGGCGTAGAGCACGACAGGTTGATGCAGGCGATCTGCCCAGCGGCCGAACAGCCAGCCACCGAACGCCAGACCCGCGAAAAATGCGCTGATGCCCGTGGTGATGGCATAGACCTCAACACCAACCACCAATGACAACTGCTTGATCCAGAGCACTTGATAGATCAATGCCGCCGCACCGGATATGCACAGCAAAAGCGCGGGGACGATCAGGGCTATACGAGAGGGGCCAGCAACAGACATATCCGGGATTTCGCTAGTAACTCGTGAAGACATTGCACGACAGCCTTATTCCGATTCGAAAGTGCTTAACGTTACTCGGGCTTTACCGGGGGCCTGGAGGACAAAGCGCTTGTCACTGAGCAGGTTGGCCCGCATCGGCGGGATAGATACGCTTCCATTCTGTCGCCATATCGACAACCGTCCAGCCCCGCTGCCTGGCTTCATCAAGTGCCTTGTCCAGACGACCAATCTGCGACTGACGGTCATACGCCCATTCGCGTTTGGCATCGGTGTGATGTACCAGACCCATGAAGCGTTTGCCAGCGCCGGCAGCAGTCCATTGGAGCATCTGCAGGTCACCGTCTGAGTTGCCAAATGCCAGAATCGGGCGTCGGCCGATAATATTGTCGATGCTCACGGGTTTGCCCGGCCCGTCGTCGTTATGCGCCAACTTCGGGTTGCGCAGGATGGATGCCTTACCGTCCTTGAACTGGTACGACGTGTCGAACGTTGTGCCGATGACCTGCTCGGGCGGGATGCCGTAAACCTTTTCGGCGAAGGCGCGCATGAAGCCTGTGTCCCCACCAGAGACGATGTAGGTCTTGAAACCTTCGCTGCGCAGATAATCAAGCATCTCGAGCATCGGCTGGAAGATCATCTCGGTATAGGGTTTACCGGTCTTTGGATGTCGGGCCTGCGTCAGCCAAGTCTGGGCATAGTCATTGAATTCTTCTGTAGTCATGCCACTGTGCGTCGCACCGACGATTTTCAGCAACCCATCCATGCCGGTCGCAGCCAGCGCTTTATGGTCGTTTTCAAGCACAGCCTTGAAAGGCTGAGTGGTTTTCCATTCAGGGTGCTGCGCCGCCGTGCGTTTGACCTCGTCGAATGCGAATAACACTTCGAAATACGCCGGCTGCTCGCTCCACAAAGTGCCGTCATTATCGAATACAGCAATACGCTCGGCTGGTTTGACGAAATCCTTGCTCGTCTGGTCGGTTACCGACTGGACAAATTCGATGATGCTCTTTTTTGATGGGCCGTCATTCCACGAAGGCAGTGGCTCACCGGCTTGAACCAGATTTGGCAGCGCAATGAGCAACAGCAGGATCAGACCGAAACGACGGAGATGCAGATTCGGGATACTCATGAGTAATCCTTGTCATGAACGGGGTTAAGCGGTCTCAAGGCTGGTTTCGGCAAGCCTTGTTTCTCTTTGGCCTGACTGTGCAGCTTAGCCAAGGATTGAGGAAGTTCACGCAACGCTTGGTCTTTATTGGTTTTTTCGCCATAGACCGCGCTTAACAGCGTTTGCAGATGTGGGTCGAGTGCCGCGAGCTTCACGCCGAGTCGACCTCGGCGCAGCCACAGATACAAAGCAGTCAGTTGAGGAGGCTGGCCTTCGACCTGTGGTCTGATTTGCCGCCAGGCGTAATCGGCGGATTGCAATCGTGCCTGATGGCGCGCTTGCTGACGGGTTCGCAAGGCGCGGTAGCCACGAGTCAGCAATGGCCGGGTGAACCAGACGCCGGCGATCAGCAAGCTCACAAGTACCAGCCAGCTCAGCCACCGGGTGGAAAGGTGCAAGCGGCTGTCTTGCCCGAGTTGCCGCAGGTCTTCTGCGATCGAAAACACAGGCTTGTAGGCATTGTTTGCGGTGGCCTCAAACGTCACCGCAGGAACTTGAGCGGTACGGACCTGATGGGTGCCGAAGTCCCACCATTTCACTTTGATAGCGGGCAACATGTGAGTGCCGGCGCTATCGATACGGTAACTGGCGCTGTCGATCCGTTCACCACCAAGCAAAAAGCCCCGCCCATCGTCCAGATTGCGTATCTGGGGTGTTTTCAGATAACGGCTCAGGCCGTCAACTGTGCCCAACGGTGGCACCGGCAGCGTCATGGCAAGGGCATTGTCGGCTTGTAGAGTCAACTGCCGAGTAATGCTGTCGCCGACTTTCAAGGGCGAGGCTGAATTGATTATGCGTTGGCTCAATCGCAGTCCCGTTGCAACCAGAGGTATTTCATCCGGCTCGAAGCCCGGCGGTTGGGCCGCGCTGAACTGTACTATTTGACTGGAGGCGCTCTGTTCCTCTGTCGCTTGCCCCGGTGTGGCGCGTACGGTCAGCGCCGGGATTGTGAATTCGCGGGCGACATTCGGTGTGATCAGATAGCGATAACGCATGCCGCTGAACGACTGGCCATCGAGCGTCTGATTGAGGTGCTCGGCCTGGCCATCGGGAGGTAATACCCGCGCGCCATCAAGTACCAGCTCAGGCAGGGTGGGAGCGCTGGTAAACCAGGTGTCTGTCAGGATGTCGAGTTGTAACTCCAACATCTCACCGACCATTGCACCATCGGCAGGCTGCAAATGGGTCCGGACCTTGAGTTGGGGCTCGGCAGCGAGGGCGCTTACGCTGCACAGCAACAAGGAGGTCAACGCGAGTGAGGCGGTGAGTCTCATGGCGTGGCTCCTGCTTGGTCCTGCAAGCGGAATTTCTGCTTGAGAAACTTCGCAGGGGAGGTTGTCAGGTTTTGTAACCACAGAGCATCCGAGGTTGCCTGTTCGGTTTCAATCGTCTTGCTTTGGCCTTTTCCCGGTGCCTTGTCGAATTTGACCTGGTCCGGTTTGGTATCGGGGGCATTTTGCTCGGCGCTTTCGGTATCTTTCTGCAAAGCCAGCGCCAAAGCGAGGTTAGCGCTGGCTTCTGGAAACTGCGGTTGCAGTTTCAATGCCTGAGAGTAAGCGGCAATCGCCTCATCGAACTTGAATCGGCGCACATAAATGTTGCCCAGATAAAAATAGGCTTGCGGCGTATCGAGGCGGGCGAATGATGTCAGCGCCAAGTCGTAATCGGCCGCTTTGTAGGCTGCGATACCTTTCCACAACGGGTCGGTAAACAGCGCTGCTGCCTGGGGGAAATGCTCATGTTCGAACGCCCACCGCCCTTGCTGATCCCGGGTGAGAAAAGCATCTGTCAGCGCGTTTGCCTGCGCCGGTGCGCTCGGCCATCCGAGCCCGATTGTCAGCAATAGCGCCGGCATCCAGTTGACACTCCACCCCTTGCGAACACTGAACAACGCCAGCAGTAGAAGCGGCCAGCACAACCAATAACCGGCATCCTTCCAGTGCAATACTCGCTGTTCTTCACTGGCACTACGAAAGTGTTGTTGAGCGTGTCCTTCGATCCAGTCCAGATCATCATTGGTAAGTGTCAGACTGCCCAGCGGTGCGTCCAGGGCAGCAGCCAAATCCTTGAGCGCGGCCGGATCAAAACTGCCGATTACAGGGCGCCCGTCAGCTGCGGTACGAGGCTGGCCGTTGCTGTCGAGAATCACACTACCGTTTTCATTTCCGGCTGCCAGCACAAGAACCTGAAGCGAGCCGCCCTGCAACTGTTTGCCGAGGTTCTCTGACTGGGTGGTGTCGGCACCGTCGGTGATCAATAACAGGGTGCCAGGGGTTTTCTCAGCGTCCAGCAAGCGTTTCGCTTGTTCGATCACCGCCGCAACGTCCTTGCCTTGCTTTTCGATCAGTCCCGTATCTAGCGCCTGGATGAACGTGTCCAACAATTCTGGGTCGTTCGTCGCAGACAAGACCAGATGTGCGGTTCCTGCGTAGGCGATCAGTCCGGTGCGGGCGCCGGCTCTTCGCTGAATCAAGTCATGAAGTTTATGTTTGACCGCTTCCAGCCGCGTAGGCTGAATATCATTGGCGTCCATCGACGGAGACAGATCGAGGGCGATGATCAACGGTGCACGATTTTCCAGAAAGTCCGGGCGATCCTGTTCCCAGGTCGGTCCGGCAGCAGCCACTGCGCCAAGCACCAGCAGGGCGCACAGTAAATGTACCGGCCGCAGTCGTTGACGGTCCTGTGGCGTGAGTAACAGATGTGGCAGCAAATGCTCTGCAATCTTGCCACGCAGGCTGCGCTGAAGATCGCGACTTTGGCGCCAGATCCACGGCAGCAGTGCTCCGAACGCAGCCAACAGAAGCCATGGCGGACGCAGGAAATGGAAGTCGCTGAGGTTTATGTCCATCTCACACCTCCTGACGCCGGCTCGAGTTGACCATACGGGGCCCGAGCAGCGCGGATATGTGATACAGAGCCAACAATACGAGCGCCGCCCCCATCGGCCAGAAGAACAACTCACGCTGGGATTGGTGGCTAAAAGTTTTGACCTGGTGCGGGGTGAGGCGGTCGAGTGTGCTGTACACCTGATCAAGCGCGGTGCGATCTTCGGCCCGAAAGAATTGGCCGCCTGTGGTTTTGGCAATACGCTCCAGCTCGCTCAGATTGACTTTGGCTTCGCCCGTAGCACCGGGATCGCCAATGCCGATTGTATGAATCATTACGCCCTTGGCACCGGCCATTTCCGCGGCGTGACCCGGCGTAATTGCACTACTGGTGTCGTTACCGTCGGTGAGCAGTATCAGGATTTTTTCCTGTTCCTGGGCTTTTTCCAGCATTTTGAGGCCAAGACCAATGGCATCGCCGATCGCGGTATTGGGCCCCGCCATGCCAATGCCAGTGTCGTTCAGCAACAGTGACAGGCTAGCGTGATCGAGTGTCAATGGCGCCTGAGGGTATGCGCCGCTGCCAAATACGATCAAACCGATGCGATCCTCCTTGCGTTTGTCGATAAACCCCTGCACGACTGCTTTGACCGCAGCCAGGCGATTGGTCTTTTGTCCATTGGCGTCAGTGAAGTCTTCGGTCTCCATTGACTGCGAAATATCGATGGCCAGCAGCAGATCCCGCACGGGTTGTTGTCGCTCGATAGGCTTTTCAATGAACACGGGGCGAGAGGCGGCAACCAGTAGCAGCGCCCATATCACCAGATTCAACAGCAATTGCCAGCGATTGCCGCGGCTGCCAGCAGATGACGGCGTCTCACCCACCGCGCGGCTCATTGCGTTGAAAAAGGGCACGCGCAAAGCACTTCGAGCTTCACGGTAGGCGGGCAGATAACGGTAAGTAACCCAAGGCAACGGCAAAAGAATCAGCAACCATGGATATTCAAGCTGCCACATGATGGCGCTCCACCCATAGTCTACAAGTATCAAATAATGCATCGCGCCGGGGGGCGGGGAGGGCGAGCAGGGTGGCGTCCGGGGCATAGGCCAGCGTCGCTAGTTGTTGCGCGAACTTCTCGGGGAGCGGCTGATCGACGTGGGCTTGAAGGAAAATCTGCCACTCAGAACTCTGCAACGCTGCAGCAGCGGCGCTCGAGGTAAGCGATTTTGGTCCCTGCATAGACAGTGCTACACGCTTGAGCAGTTCAGGCAGTTCCCGGAGCGCATACAACTCGTCACTATTGGTGCGCAACTGCTCTAGCTGTGCCAGCGCCTCGCGCCGGTAGCGATCACGACGCCATTGAATCAAGCGCCTGGTGCCAATGATTACGGCAGCCAGTAGTAAAGTCGCCAATAGCAACCACCACCCCCAGGTTTGCGGCGAATAGCTGACGGGCGGGGGCAGCGCCAACTCCTTGAGTTGCGCGACACTCGGAACGTTCGCGCTCATGGTCGTCCCCCCGGTTGTTTACCCAGCTCTGCCCGCAATTGAGTGAGCGACTCTTCGGCAGTACTGAACATCATCAACGGTATCTGGCTGCGGCGGAGCAGGGTGGCAACATCTTTGAGCCGTCCGCCGAGATAGTCACCCAGTGGTTGATGCACCTGACGGCGGCCCACCGCCAACTCCACCTGTAATTCGCCTTGAGTCACCAACAACCTGCCGTCGGTTGGCAGATTTATCGCAATCGGGTCATAGACTTGCATGGCAATCACATCATTGTGTGCCGCCAGTTGCCGCATCAGTTGCAACGTACGCTCACCCGCACCTGCGAAGTCGCTGACGATGCATATCAAGTGGTCATGGCCGGCCAACGCCAGGCAACGCTGCAGAACCTTGTCGAGTTGATCGGCGTCTTCGGCATCGGGACTGGACGCATCAAGCTCCTGATTCTGCGCAGCGATACGACTGCATAATGCCTCCACTCGCTTGCGGCTGCGGAGGGGTGAAATGCTGTCGATACGGGAGTCGTTGAACACCAGACCACCCACTCGGTCGCCAGCGTTGAATACAATCCACGCAGCCAGCACCCCAAGTTCGGCAGCGACGACGGACTTGAAGCTGCGCTGAGAGCCGAAGAACATCGACATGCGTTGATCGACCAGAATCAGAGCAGGGCGGTCGCGTTCTTCTGTGAAAGTGCGCACCACAGGCTTGCCGGTACGCAACGAAGCCCGCCAGTCCAAATGCCGCAAATCGTCGCCGGGCTGGTAACGGCGCAATTCGTCAAAGTTCAGGCCTCTGCCACGCAAGCGCGAAGCATGATTGCCGGCGAGAATGCTGCCCTGAGGTTGACGCGCAGCAAAGCTGAGCCCTCGAGCCGGAAACTCCAACGCCATCAATTGGGCGAGAGATACATAGACAAACCCGTCACTGCTCATGCCGGAATAGCTACCTTGTCCAGTATCCGATCCAGCACTTGGTCAGCCGTCACTCCATCGGCCACTGCGTCATAGCTAAGCTGTATACGATGACGTAGCACCGGATGCACCACGGCGCGCACGTTATCCGGCGAGACGAAGTCCTGGCCTAGCAACCACGCATCGGCGCGGGCGCAGCGATCAAGGCCGATGCCACCACGCGGACTGGCGCCAATATTGATCCAGCGGCCCAGATCTTCGTCATAGTCAGCCGGATAGCGGGTGGCATTGATCAGGTCGATTAGATAACGGTCAATGGCGGGCGAAACATGTATGGCGCTGACTTCCTTACGCGCTGCGAAGATCACATCCTGGGCGAGCTCGAAGTTGTTCTTGGACGCTGTGTTCGAACCTTTGGTGAATTCTTCGTCGCGTAGTAGGCGCAGCACCTGACTTTCATTTTCAGCGCTGGGATAATCGAGCAAGACTTTCATCAGAAAACGATCCATTTGCGCTTCCGGCAGCGGGTAGGTGCCTTCCTGCTCAATGGGGTTTTGGGTCGCGACTACGATAAATAACTCTGGCAAAGGATGACTGTTGCCGGCTACGGTGATCTGTCGTTCCTCCATCGCTTCAAGCAACGCGGCCTGAACTTTGGCCGGTGCGCGATTGATCTCGTCTGCCAGAATCAGATTGCCAAACAGCGGACCAGGCTGGAAACGGATTTCATTGCGACCCTCGACCTGATGCAGTACCTCTGCGCCAGTGATATCTGATGGCAACAGATCCGGTGTGAACTGAATGCGGCTCATCTTTGCATCAAGATGCTTGGATAGCGCCTTCACCGTGCGAGTTTTGGCCAATCCTGGAAGACTTTCCAGCAGCAAATGCCCGTTAGCCAGCAACCCCAGCAAAATCTGACGGATCACCTGATTCTGCCCGAGCACTGACTCAGAGATATTGGCCTGCAAAGCGTTGAGGTCGGTCAGTGCACTCATTCGAAATCCCTTATGAAATGGAGGCCCAAGGCTTGCGCATAAACGAATCGTCGCAGACAAAGATAGGCCAGGAATTTGATCAGCGCCTGTGTATCGGGAAAAAGTTGAGGCGATCATCCTGCCCAATCGTAGGAAGGAGCTTCGGCAAATTGGCGGGTGCGTAGAGTGGTCGAGCTAAGACATACACTATGACATCACGGTAGTGGTACAAGGCTATCTTTGACACCGCTAAGGACCGAGACGCCACGCCCAATGTATGCCGCTGTGTAGATTGATTTCAGTCGGTAGCACGGAACGGATTTGCTTCCGTGAGGCCTTCATCTATAGCGTGATGCAGTAGTAGTGCTTGGATGTAGCCGTATAAAAAAATAATTTGCGTGGAAATTATCCTTTATAAGGATACGAAAATCACACGCACTAGTGTGGCTACGGGCAGAAGTTGTATCTTTTTTAAAGGTCCACTCTCTAAACTTAAGTGGAGTCAGCGTTCGAAACTTCTCTAACCGTATGATTTCCTTTAAATATTATTTTTAAGGATTTTTCTTTTTTTTAAGGATGCGTGACATCAGGTAGGGGTTGGTAAAGTTCCGTCCAGACACATAATTTAACATAATATACATTACACGTAACAAAATATTACGGAGCTAGCCCGGTTGCGCGCGCCATTTCGATCTCCAGCATCGCTTTCAAACGACCTGATCTTTGTTGGCTGTAGGTCCCTCTATTTAAAATGTGCCGCTTGTGGCCCTCCCTTAAAGATGGCGCCTAAGATGGCGCCTAGCGTTTCCACCCCGAAAGCCTCGCACTCCGCGCCTTCGCGAGCAATCAATCCCCTCGGCAATCTCCATTTCAGTGTTTTTTAATTCTGGCAGCATCGGCCATAACGCATGGTTTGGTCATTTTTTGTGGGATCGAGACGCCGTATGCCGAGCAAAAAGGCTTCCATGCGTCCTGCTAAGCGTCCATTTCGACCAGGCTCGTTCAGTGCAACAAAGCGCCAGGATGCGAGACCTCTTTTAAAAATGGCTGAACCCTTTAAAAGTGACCACGCCTGTAGCCCAATGAATGCAACGGTTTGCGATTTGCTGAGAGCTGAGACGCGCTCGAAACACGTGACTAGCCGCATAGGCTCAATCGCTCACCGTCAGATCGTTTCAGTCTCAACCGCCGATGCACGATTATCTACAAAGGTCGAATATCAAGGAGAAAACTCGGGAGCCATACCGAGGTGATCTGAACCTCGCCCTCGGCGTGAAGACTCAGCCTGGTTGCGGACTAACTTCGTCGGCGTGCGTAGCGTGGATAGATGTTGGAGCGCGTGACCAATAGTCAGCTCAGGAGAGATTCAAGCGTTTAGAACAGCGCTATATACGCGGAAGGAGACTATCTAAAGGTGGCTTAAATGCTGAAGCTTCGAAGAAGCTTCATTATAAATCACTAATGGTTTTGAATTTCAATAGTCTTTTTCATGGGCTGATAACTGGTCGTTCTCAAGGAGCCCTTACACATTCAAAATGTTAACTTTTAAAAATGGCGAAACTTTTAAAAATGGTCAAGCCCGTTAAATATGGCGAAGAATTGCCGTGCCTCCGTATTTACGCAGATGTACAGATAAACACTTTTAAAAATGCCCGAATCTTTTAAAAGTGACCTCCTAGGTCACGTCTTTCGTGAAGGCCAGCCCATCCATCTAAAGCAGCAGTGGCGCCTCTCAAGATCTGGACAGTTCAAGTACTGATCCCGCACGGCTTAGGGCGTGCAGCCGTGGGGTCGGGATTTCCTAATTCAGATTCGACCATAACTCTCAACATATAACTAAAGCGTAGTTATTTGCCTGGCCGCCTGTGAAGCTTTCCAATAGCGTACTTGCAAAGCCAGGCTTGCTGTGTATAACCTACATGACATCGATCAAATGGTAAGGGCTAGGTGATGAGTGATTCATCCAGGCAGATGGACGCGCTCGCCTCGAAAAACGAAAGAGTAAGTCCCCTACTTCCGATAACTCCCAGAATCGGAAGTCTGCAATGCAGTATCCCGTAAAGGATAACAAGATGCCGGCCCCGTATCCGCTGTTTAACACCTATAAAGAATTCGTCAATCACACTTGCGATGAACCCGACCCGTGCCTACCGCTGGTGATGAACTATCTGGCGAATTTTGATGCACATCTCAAACCCATGGATGGTTTCGAAGCTGTCCGTGGTTTTCTGCGTTCGTACTCCAACGTCGAGGCGACATTCGTTTCATATCGCACCCATGCCGAGCGCCTGCTGCTTTGGGCATTGTTGATTAGAAAGAAGCCCCTGATGGAGCTGCGTCGCGCAGACGCCGAAGCCTTCTTGGAGTTCTGCATGACCCCACCTATAGGTTGACTTGGCCCCGTGACACGTAGCAGATTTCTGATCGTGGCATCCGACAAATTTTTAGAGCTGTGCCCAAATCCACGTTGGCACCCATTCACAGTCAAGTCAGCGAATCGCATAGGCAATGCAGCTGATCTTGATGGCTCCGTTGCTGGCGTTCCATACCAGCCATCACGAGGGAGCATTTCCCAAGTTTTCTCGGTTTGCAGCAGCTTGTACGAATACGGTCTCGATGAGGGCCTAACGTCAACCAATCCCTTCAGGGCGATCAAACAGAAATCGCGCTTCAAAACTTCGCGCTCAATGGAGCAAACCGGACGTGCGCTCACGCCTCTTCAATGGGACTTCGTACTCACCACCGCTGAAAAAATGGCAGCAATGGCTCCTGAACAACACGAACGCACCCTATTCATTGCCGCCACGTTGTTTTCGATGTACCTACGCGTTTCAGATGTTTGTGGTCGGGTGAATTGGCAGCCCACAATGGGCTCATTCAAGACAGATCACGAAGGCAACTGGTGGTTTCACCTCGTTGGTAAGGGTGACAAAGCCGCCAAGGTGGCTGTGAGACCCGAATACATTGATCGTTATCTTAAGCGCTACCGACGGTTCATGGGACTTTCTGAACTGCCATTACCTAATGAGCAGACACCTCTTATTGCGACTCTGAATGGTCGTCCAGGTTTATCAACTCGAATGGTTCATTTGATCATCCAAAAGCTATTCGACCGGGCTGTTAATGAAATGGTTAACGAAGATCGCCAACCTGGCGAAATCGAAGCTCTGCGGGTGGCCTCCACACACTGGCTTAGGCATACAGCTGCGACACTTGATGCTCCTTGGCGAGACTCAAAAGACTTGCAGATGGATCTACGCCACAACAATTTGTCCACTACCCAGGACATCTACTACAGCAGTTATGAAAATAAGCGCTCGTACTCGCTTAAAAAACTGGGTTTGAAAAATCGCGAATAACTTTCAGAGACTGGTAGAAAAATAATGGAATCAATGCCCCGCCCTTGCTTTGAAGCGCTGGAAGAATTTTCACGGCTAGACCCAGATACCCTTGATGATGAGCTGCCTGTAATTCAGCGTTTTCTCAACAATTGTCCGGCCAGCAGTCTGCCGACGAAAAGCTACCTGCTGGTTAAGCAGTTTTTGATTAAGCATGCTGAATCTACGCGCTATTCAAACTACCGAAGGTATATCGAGCGACTTTTGCTTTGGAGCATTTTGGAGGTAAAAAAACCCATAACCGAATTGAATGAGGGCGACATTCAGGACTTTATGAGCTTCTGCACATCTCCCCCCGAATCTTGGGTGGCAGATAGGTCATGTCGGCGATTCACTCTCGGCGACACGAAACAGGTGATAGGAATTAACCCCGCCTGGCGTCCGTTTAGCTTTGATAAGAAGTCTGTTGGGGAAGACGGTACTCGCTTAACGTACATAGCTGGTAGTGGCGCGCTCGCTAAACAGTGGTCTGTGATTGCGACTTTTTTTCTGCATCTGCACTACAGTGAACTTATAGCAGTCAATCCTGCGCGAAGGCTCCACGCTGCCGGCTTCTACGCTTTAAGTCTTCCCGTTCACACAGGTGGGAATGTTTTCACTGACGAAGAGTTTGCGGTCTTGATGTTGACGCTCAGTGACATGGCGGATGAGGACATACAAAATGAACGTACGCTACTCATGATGGCATCAATTTATTATCTTAGGATACAGCCATCTGAGATCGATAGCTTAGGGGGTAAACTAACGTTCAGTGCGCTGGGGCTTATGCGCGATGGAACTTACGATTTAGTGGAAGATCATTTTCCGGGCAATCGCGCGTGGAAAATCCATCCCGAGTTTGTAACTAATTACGTGAATCGTTATCGTGAAAATTTTGGCCGAAAATCCCTTCCACTGGAGCGTGATCACACATTGTTGTTCGGGAAGATTCGTGGGAAGGGTTCGATAAGTTCAGCTCACGCGAGACTGTTATTCAGAGCTGTATGTCAGGTTGTCATTGATCGGCTTACCGAAAGCGGATATGAAGTCTCGCCTGAGTCAGGGTTCCGTAAAGCGAGTCTGTTCTGGTTGAGAGAAACAGGTATGCACCATAGCGCAAGGACAATGGGGATGGATGACGTAATCAAACTTGTGCGAAAATCAAATGCCGAAAATGCCTACCGACGTTTCATTGCGTGGCGTGGTTAGCATTTAGCAAGCTGCCCTGCTCTTTACCAGGGTTATTTTCAGTAAGCTTTTTTAGCTCAACTAAATAACTATTTAGTTGAGCTAAATATACTATTCAGCCCGTGCGCTGAATTTCTGGATCGCCCATGCGAATTCATTAACGCTATCTTGCCTTGGCATTGCTCCTCCTCAGCCACTTCTGGGATAGGTCGTTTAGGCACCACTTGTCTTATTAGACTTACGTGTAGCAAATTGTTATTCGAGATCGGCTGTCGGAAATCTAGCTGCCCGCAAGGCGTCCGTCTTAACCCTGCGAGCGTTACTCCTTTTGCCTAATAGCACTGAGATTGTCTGACCTACTGCCGCTGGCCTCAACGCTTAATCTTCTTCGCCAACTGCTCCCTCGAAGCGGCCAGCCAAGGACTGCCGCGCACAAGTTGTTCTTGCGCGCAGTCATTCAAATCTTCAGATCGCTAGGACTCGCTGCTCCTCCCCGGTAGCCGGTAGTACTGCCAACTCGCCGATCCATGGATGTGCTAACCGTGGATACCCACTCCTGTAGCTCTACTACAGTGGGGAGTTCTTCCAGCGCATTAGTCGGTTCGATACCGAGTTCAGCCAGGCGCTGCAGAAGTTCTCCGAGCTGTGTATCTTCATTCGAGATCTCACGCGGCCTGCTCTTCAGAAAATGTCTGGGATGTCGACTGGATCTACGGGTACCAGGTGCTGAGCCAGCATCCGCAGCTTACCAAGCAACTCGTCAAAGGTGACGACCTCGACGTCCTTACAGGCGTTGCGAAAGATCTCGAAGCTGCGCCGGCGCCCCTCTTCGGTTGGCTTGGTACCTGCAATGACGACGCACCTCGCTGTGTCTGGTTGCAAGTCTCGCATCGTCGGGTCTTGCAGGTGTGACAGCCAGTTGGAGCGAATCAGGCCTTGCTGATGCAGTACCTGAGTAATCGCTCCACTGAGCTGCAGATGTGGGCCGAAAACATCGCGATTGCGATACGCCCTGCTCTGCATGAGTGGGGTGGAAGGCTTCTTGATCTCCACGATGGCCAGCTCGCATCCCTGCGCGAAAAGCAGGTCGCCGATGTGGGCGCCAGCGCCATTGACCATGGATCCCCGGGCATGGAACTGAGTATGCAGAAGTGCCACCGGGCGCGCGAACACCATCCCTAGGATGAACAGATTGGCCTCGAAGAACTGCTGCCAGTGCCCCTCGCTGAGGTTCTGGCCAAGCATGGTCTCGAACTTTTCGATCATCACAGCCAAGGTAACCCTCTCGATCTCAGCGCGCAGTTCGAAAAGTTCGCGAGGCGCTTCCTTCGCCAGCATCTCGACACCGACCTTCATCTCCCTAAGCTGGTGACGCCGGGCTCGCACAGCAGCTTGTGCAATTGTATTGCCGACCTTACGAGCATTCGTATCGCTCACCAGTACAGGGCGGCTGCCTTCGAACACCACATTGGGCATCAGCGTCGGAAACACCTGGCTCATCACCCAGTGCAACTGGGCTGACGTCTCACTCTTTTTTCGGGCCCGGGTAATCCGCATGCATGTTCTACGGCATTCATCCACCCTCGCCTCACTCACAAAGACAATGTCGTCTGTGATCGAGGTGTCACTATCATCCGATATGACTAGGGTTTTTAAACCAGGAGCGAATCGCAAGCCTCGCCAGAGCGGGGTGAGCTGTTTCACAAGTCCCAGCCCTTCATCACAGGAATCAAACAGTTTGCGAGGGAGACTGACGTCGATATAGAGCACGGCATCATCCGGAGTGTCTGGAAAGTCGCGCGTCGACTGATGGCTGTACAGGATGCAACCCACGTTTCCGTTCTTAGGGCTCCGATAGCGCTGAGTGTGTGGGTTGGTGTAGATGGGATACATCGTAATCCAGCCAGGCTCGATCGTTGCTAGGTGATGCCATCGGTCTTCGGGCAGTGACCGCCATTTGTCCATGGAGACTTTTTCGAAGACCTGAAGATACAGGTCAACGCAAAAGCCGCTTTCCAACGGCCGGCGAATGGTGATGAAGCTAGGCTCAAGCACGTCCTCCCCATTCCACATGTCCTGCGAGGTTTGCTTAGGCCCTTCCATTGCTATATCTCCATGACGATTGTTATTGGCATCGCTTGTTGGTGAACATGAAGCTCACATGCCAAGGACTGTCCGCGATATTGCCTGGCGAAGGCGGGTTGAGCTGACAGTGCAATGCTCTTACAGCATAAAGAGTCGGGGGACTTGCCCTGTCAGCCCTTGCGACCCTAAACGCCGCATCTAGCTAACCAGTCCTGGGGTAACCCCATATAGTGATCGCGCCAGAGACAATATAGGTTGTTGCCTAGATCTAAAGTTTGCCCCCTCTCAGGCGCCCTGCTGCTATCAGTTACGGCACCCAAACCGGCAGTTTGGAGCTTCCAGGTTTATCGATGATGATCGCCAGGCTTTGCTTGGCCCGAGTAGCTGCAACATAAAAGGCAGCCGCTGATGTTGATTCCAAACAGATCTGTTTCTGAATGACCGCGTGGTTCTCTGACGTGGTTCCTGGGAAGCCCCATGACGCATCAAAAATGGTGTCAGAGAACGTCGCGATTTCAGTTCGGCAGCGGTAAGTCGTGGTCGCATAGTCAATGCTAAGCAGCCCTACTTTTTCGCGCACAAGAAACCATTCAAGCGCACCTGCGTACCCATACTGTTTGTTTTTCTGTCCCCTCGGGTTTGTCGAGAGCACCGCCTGGCGCACGTCACCAACCATGCGGACGTCGATCCTCGACTCAAGTAATTCATGGACGATTTCCCAATCGTAGCCACTGAGATCTTGTACCTCGTCGATCAAAATCTCGTCGTAGATAGACTCCAGTCGTCGTAACAACATGGGTGTGGCTGCCATCAACTCGCGTGCGAGACGGCCGAGCTCGCATGCGTAGATCTGGTTGCTACCATCCATAAATCTCTGTTTGCCGTTCGCGTAAATGCTTGGGCGACCTTCGAAGTTGAAGCCCCCTACCCGCTCCCGTGGAAATTTGAATGGCAGGAACGGTTTTGCAAAGTGGCGAAGCAAGAATGTGTACCAGCCTAGAACTTCGATGTTGTGGCGATCGCCGGCTTGGGAGCCTAGGCGATGGATCAGTTCCCGCTGATTCGTCTGGGTGAACGTGACAATGAGCACACGTCGATCGGTAGGCAACTCTTTGCAGTGATCGACCAGTCCTTGAGTTTTTCTACCACCAGCGACAGCCAAGGTCAGAAGGTTAGGCATTGTGGATGAACTCCGCCGCATCCTTCATGTATCCAGGCGGGGTGAGCACCTGATCCGACTCAGCCAGTCGAATTGCCCCTTCTGTCTTCTCGCGCGCCATCCATGTCAATAGAGTTGCTCCCGCGGTGATGCCGAGCATTTTGCGCAACTGAGGCTCGCCGTTCGCCGTAATAAGCTGGGGCTCCAGCGTGGTGCCGTCAGCAACGGTGCCGATGAACAGCTCTCTGCGCTTCACGTCCAGCCACTTTAGAACCGGAGCACGTAGGTCGATTGGGTCAACGCCGTCGTTGTCGCGCATCACTGCTACTGGCTTGTTGATCGCAGCGCAAAGCTCAAGGCATCGCGCCAGTGCCAGTCCACGCATGCTGATGACATCTATCCCGTGGGCCATCGGGCGTGCACCGAAGCAATCGTTGTAGACACGTTCGAATATGATTTCGTCGGATGGCCCCTCGACCAAGACGACTTTTTTCGCTAGCACTAAGCGGAGGGTGTCATAGCCAGGCAGCTTCTGAAAGTAGCTCACTGTATCCGGATCAAGTTCTGTGATTTTGGACGCACTGTTGCGGTGAAGAAGCAGCAATGCATCGAGGCCGAGCCGGTTCAACACGTAGGTGCTGTGAGTTGAAATGAAAAGCTGCTGCTCTTCCGTCGCCAGATCTTCAATGCGATTGAGTAGGGTTGTCAGGCTGGTGTGAGATAAATGGTTTTCAGGCTCCTCGATCATCACGATGTTCGCCTTCGAGGAATGACGCTTCATCGCAAGAGAGATCTTGATAGCAGCCTGTTGCCCCTGGCCTGCCATCGCGAACGGGAGCCCGTCGACATGTGGAGTAACCACGCTTTCCCAAGACGTACGAGATGTCTGATCCATTGCCAGCGCCATAGGCTCTGACTGTAGCGCGGCGCCCAGACCGGAAAGTCGCTTGTTCACCGGCGCCAGCGCACCATCAGTCATGGATGCTTTGATGCCGCGGTAGTCCAGCGAGATCTGTGCTTTCTCGGATGTTTCCAAGTGGTCGCTAAGGATCTGGCGGAGATGGTAATCAACGCCGGCGGCGGATTTGACCGTGCGAGAATCGATGGTGGCCACCGAGAGCGCCCGTGGCCGTCGTGTGAGTTCTCTATCAGCGAAGGAGCGCCATTCGTAGGTGTAATACTCGACGGGGAGCAGTACGGATGGGGCTTTCAGCCATTCATCCAGCTCATCCTGATACTCCTCATTGGGGGCAATAGAAAGAACGATTCCAGGGCAGGCGTTCGTTGGGACGTCCGCGTTAACGGCGCCGAGCAACACCTGGAGTTCCAGTGTGTCTTGCAGGTAAAGCTCAATCAGGATTTCCGGGAGTTTAGGCTTCTTTCCCGCATTCATGAGAGCAAGAAATTCAGCCACCATCTCGGTGTTGAACCAGTGAGGGTTCAGCTCCTCCAGGATCCCCCGCCCACCGATCCGTCCATTAAGCGCCAGCGAGATCGCCTCCATCAGCGTGGACTTACCGGCGTCATTGTCACCGACCAGGATGTTCACGCCCGGGTTGGGCTTCAGGAGGAAATCTTTGTAGATGCGGTACCCACGGATGCGGATTTTGGTGATCACGTTCGACGTTCCTTGGCAGAGGTTCCGCTAGATGGCGTTTTGATGGCCGATTTGCATGATGCTATAAGCGAACTGGTTCGTTGTCGACTCAGCCATATTCTGGTACGCCCTCCTTGCCTCTACTTGATTACCGGGCAGTCGAGAACGCCTGATAATGCGCTGCGCGAGCAGCTCAGCCACTGTTCCCCTCCGAGAGGTAACGATGTCGCCGTCCGTTTTAAAGTTTGCTTGGTCTAAGGTTCGCGACCATAAGGCTAGTAAATATGCCCTGCTTCTGATTACTCCAGTCGTTGTAAAACCCTTGGACTTTAGCTCTACCAATAGACCGATCCATTTGCGGCTCCAGGGGCTCTGGGGATTGCCTTTGGTTGTTGCAGGTGTGTGGGCAGCTTTAGCCGGCCTGATTTTAGAGTGGGCTTATGGAAACTCTGCTGGCTCTGGAGTGTCGGTTGCCGAGGCGTTTACGATCCTCGGTCGCCTCAAAAATATGACTTGGGTGTTGGTCACTGCTTCGACCGTAATATTGCTGTATAGCGTTAGTGTTCTACGCTGGGGATTCCACTGTGCTGCGATCCGGCTGCTGAGGAGATGGTTTCCCACTATCAGCATGCCGCATTGCCTTTTCTTTGTCGTCAATACGTCGGGATGGGGGATGTGGCTTGCGATATACGGGTTTGGCCTATTTCAAGCGATCAAATGGTGGGTCGGTGCGGGAAAACCTACCTATGCGCCGGACGCCAGTAACTTGACCGAACCGTTGTTTCACTTAGCCGTTCTTTGTGCTTTGGGCGGACTGCTGCACCTGACGACCCGAAATAGTAATGAAGGGTTGCGAGCGCTTTACGGAGGGCATCGAGGGCTGAGCTTTTTGGTCAACCTCGTAGGCATCATCCTGATGTTTCTTCTCGGCAGCATATCTTTAATGCTCGGCTAGTTTCAGCGGAAAAAAGGCGAATTGTGTGACGCGAAGCATGCAGTACACACTTCTCCTCTAAAACCTAAGCTGCTTGAGCACCATCTATTCACGTACGACTGACTTTCTGACCCGTTAACAGGAGCCTGCCCCACATATGGAAATTGAAGCGCTCAGCACCTATGCCAAGGGCGACCGATTCGAGGAGCAGGTCTTTGAGTTCCTGTCTCGTGAGATCAATGAAGGTCGCTTCTATGTCTTCCGACCTGAGTGCTGCAAAATTTTTAGGAAGAAGGGTTACTACTCGCGCGACCGGGAGGATTTCATCGTTTTTGACATTTCTGTCGAAGTGTTCCTGCCTGGCTTCGAGACCCCATCATTGCTTGTGCTCATCGAATGCAAGAATTACAGCGGAAAAGTGCCTGTGGGGGACATCGAAGAGTTTGGATCAAAGATCAACCAAGTGGCCGGCTTCAACGCTAAGGGTATTTTTGCGTCCGCGAGTGCTTTTCAGTCCGGCACGTTCAACATTGCTCGAAACCGAGGCTTTGGTGTCTTGCGTTACTTCGATCAATCTGAGTTTCGATGGGAGCTTCCTCGTGCGCTGCTAACTGGGGCGCGTAGCGCTAGAGCTCGTAAACGCGCAGAGATCGAATACGCCCTAACCCAGACGGATTTTCGGCCTACCGTTTATAGCGCCTATGCCGTAACTCCTGCCGGCTTTACGGATGGTTGGGAAGGCATCTGGAAAGGCCTCGACTTGGAGAGTGCTTTTAAAAAGAACGACCTGAGTCTAATTCGTCAGCCCACGCTTATCACAGCACCCAGGGTCGCGTTCATTTCCCGGGATGGAATAGATTGCTTGGCGCAGCATGCTTTGAAATCCATTTCATACATCCGGGGAGAGGTCGATCTTACTAAGCTGGTGTCCAGGGAAGCTAATCACAGTGGACTGTCCGTGAGCTTCATTGAGGACTCGAGCTCAGCCCTCGGCAGTATCACGTTCAACCCGCTTGAGATCAAAATCTTCGGGGCAGATAGCCAATCCCACTTGGCACGATTCACACTCGCCCATGAGTTGGGACATCACTTTCTAGGCCATAAGCGCTACATGACACGAGAAGCCATCCGAGCACAGGACATTGACCAGAGCCAGCTCATCACCATCCCTAAAGGGGAAGTCGAGCGGTTGGAGTGGCAAGCAAATACATTCGCTTCATGTCTCTTGATGCCTAAAGAGGACTTTCAGGCTGCGTTTGGGTTGTTACTACAGCATCTTGGCATCCGAAACCGTGGTCACGGCCATCTGTACCTGGACAGTCAGAGGGATAACGTCATCCAGTTTCATGCTGTGTGCAATTCCCTGAGCGAATATTTTAACGTTTCGAAGACAGCGATTCGTTTGCGCATGAGGGCGTTGGAACTGCTGGTCGAGGTTGGTCGGCAAGATTGACTGATCTGCATCTGACGGGAGGTATATGTCGCATGGTTGGGCGGTGCTTGAGCGTACAGTCCTGTATCACCCCACCACTCTTTTACACTCCGATCGATACCTAGCGCCTAGTTTCGAGCGCAAAGCTAAGGCCAGCGTACTAAACCAAGCTCCTTGAGTCGTAACGCCATTGCCGAATCGGATACTCCAAACTGCGTAGCAAGGGATACGACGTTGAGATTATTGAAGCGTTGGCATCGCGCCAGCGCCAGCTCTCGTTCCAGGGAGTCTGCCGAGGCATACAACAAACCTTCGATGTTATGCGCATCGAGGTGATATGCGACCGTATCGTTAAAGTGAAGCTGGTCTCCACATAGGAACAGACGCCTGAAGTGGTCAGCGACCAGCTTCGCAGGCATCAAAAAACACGCTGCAAAGAAATCAGCCTCCCGTTCTTCAGGGTTTCGCGGCCCACCGACTGGACGGCCATCTAACGCCCGATCCCTATGCATAACCTCACCTTTATGTAGGGCGAGGTGGCCGATCTCATGAGCACCCGTGAACAGTTTTACCGTCGGAGAGAATTCTTGGGAGATGGCAATGCGGTTCGCTTGGCGATCAATCAGGCCTGCAATCTTGGGGCCGGAGCCGCCTTGGATGAATTTGGGATCACCTAGATTCGGAAGTTCCCGATATTCAAAGCCGTAGGCTAGCGCCGCCTTCCTTGGATCACGCGCCTGAAGCGGGGTGATATCTAGATCGCCCCACAGGTAATATCGGTCGCGCCAGAGCATGCGCAGCAGCTCGGATGCTTCTTGTTCGATACTTGGCATGCCCATGCAAATCACCGCATGTGGTGGTCATGCATTGATAATAACCCAATATGTAGGGTTTTCAAGTCTGTCGAACCTGCGGTGGTGCTCGGTACACATCTGCTAGTTTGCTTTACTTGAGCCAGCCGCTTCGAAAATAGAATTATCTCCGGTTCCCAATCGAGTGCGGGTGTCGAGCTTTGTGAAAGCTGGCGGTAATGTGCTATTCGCCAGCATCAAAGTGAGTCGCTGATGAGCCCACTGAAGCGCGGAGCATTCTTGATTAGGGCCCATCGGTGTGAGCGTGGCTTTGATCATGGTCACTTCCTCGATGGTTTTGTGGGTGCTGTCTTTGACTTCTCTGATGCAGGCGTAAATGTGATATTCGAATCGCTTGCAACTGTCTCAACCTCGGTGGCCTGCAGTCGCCGGAGTTGGTCATTCTCCGATTGGGCAGCGACAAGCATCAGTCTCACCTCCAGCTCGCGCTCGCCGCTCTTGGCTGCAGCTTCATTCAGTGCCGTGGCGTCCTTTCTAAGCGTGGCGATCTGTTCCTGGAGCTGCTCAGCAACGCCGGCGGATTTCGCCGCTACCAGTTTCAACCCTTGGGTCTCGGCAGTCAGTGTCTGTATGTGCGCCTCATGGCCGTGTAGCAGTTTCACCTGCTGCCTGGACTCACCAAGCAAGCGCTCGTTGTCACGGTTTAAACGAGTTAGGTCATCCTGCTTCAGCACCAGGGTTTCTTGGAGTTTTCGCTTCTCCACTTGAGCCTCATGGAGTTGGGACTCATGCCGGCGTTGATCCTGATCACGCTGCTCTTTGACGGATTGCCTGTAATGCTCCAACGCACCGCGCGCATGAACATGCTTTTCCTCTAGGGAATGGATCTGTTTATCCCTGTCGCTGACCAAGACTTCCAGGTCTGTACAGCGTTGATTAAGTCCGGCATTGCGTGCCAGTTCTGTCTGGAGCGAGGACTGCGTGGTTTTAAGGTCAACGGTTTGAGCCTCAATGGCTGCTTGCTGAGTGTCCAGCTGCCTGCGCGCAGCAGTTAGTTCAGTTTGCAGTCTGGCGATCTGCGTCTCGAGCCCTACTCGCTCCATATCAAAAGCAGTTCGGGACTGTTCGATCGACTCGTTACCCTCCTCCATGAGTCGATCCAGAAGGCTTTCAACCATCGCCGAAAGCTCTTCACCCATGCGTTCGCGGGACGATAGTGGGCGCGGATCGAAGGATTCGATCTCTTTGAGGTACCGGGCAATGGTTGTCTTCGACCCGGTATTCCCCAGTTCCACGCGCACTGCATCGATGCTTGGGTACGCTCCTTTCGCGAGTAGAGATTGCCTCGCTTTTTGCACCACCGCTTTGTTTATGCCGCCACGAGCCATGGAGCCTCTCAAGATTTCGTACTGTGTTACGTGTCATGTAATTACGTGACATGTTATCACCAAATTGATAAAAGAAAAATTCAATTTATAGGAAGCTATAATGGAGACTTATGGCTTCCTGATACTTTCTTGCGCCCAGAAAACCTCAATGTGGCGCGGAAAGCAGAAGCGCTCCGATTTTGAAGGCAAAGTACGATGGAAAAGGCAGATCGGTACCTCAGCGCCGGCACCCGGGAGAACACACGAAAAAGCTATCGGGCGGCAATCGACCACTTCGAAGTGACTTGGGGCGGGTACTTGCCCACGACCGGAGTCGGCGTCGTTCGCTACTTGGCGGAGTATGCTGACAAGCTCTCCATCAATACTTTGAAACAGCGCTTGGCAGCCCTTGCTCAATGGCACATCACCCAGGGTTTCCCTGATCCAACCAAGACGCCTGACGTTCGCCAGATGATCAAGGGCATCAGAGTCGTGCACCCTGCAAAGGTGAAACAGGCCGCCCCGCTGCTGCTGAAGCACCTGGAACGGGCGGTCACATGGCTTGAAGTGGAAGCCGCAGCTGCGATTGAACGCGGAGATTACAAGACGCTGGTGCGTCATCGTCGCTCGGTAGCGATTATCTTGATTGGGTTTTGGCGTGGCTTTCGTGGCGATGAGTTGGCCAGGCTAACGGTCGAGGATACCCAAGCCATTAGCGGTGAAGGCATTACCTTTTTCCTGCCCTACACCAAGGGTGACCGCCAGCATGAAGGGACTACGTTCCAGACTCCGGCGCTAACGATGCTCTGCCCAGCGGAGGCCTACGTTAACTGGATAACAGTTGCCGGGATTGCGAAAGGCCCAGTGTTCCAGCGCATTGATCGCTGGGGAAATCTGTCAGGCAAAGCCATGCAGCCACATAGCCTAATCCCGGTGCTGCGTCGCATCTTCAAGGAGGCTGGACTTCCTCAGGAGCTGTACAGCACCCACTCGATGCGCCGAGGCTTTGCGACCTGGGCGTCGGCCAACGGGTGGGATATCAAAGGACTGATGAGCTATGTGGGCTGGAAAGACATCAAGTCAGCGTTGAGGTACGTGGATGCGGGCTCCTCTTTTGGTGGGCTTGCGCTGAAATCATCTGCACCCAAAATGGAAGTTCTTTAACCCTCTCCTACAGATGTGCTTTGCGCAGAGAGCCCCCTGTTTGCGGCTGAGTAGCTCGATTGAGGCATCTGCGTCACGCGCCAGTGCCAAGACCTGCATCTTGAACTCATGGACGAACATAAGAATGGAATCGGATAAAACATCGCGCCGGTAATGGCAAACCATGTAAGTGCGCGAGGTAGATTTTCAGAATCCTAGGAGCACCAATCGTCAATCTCTCCCCGCTCTGCAATTGCATAGCAAGCCTAAGGCCGCAAATGAAGCGCATCTGCGAAATTGGGCTACCCCAAAGGTCGTTGCAACCGGCGATCGGTTCAAGAACATCGCGAGGATCTAGCTTTAGGGTAAAGCCTTGACCAGGTGCCACTACCTGCCCCGATACCAGCGGAGTTTTGGCATCCCAGCTTAACCGATTGCTTGGCGAGAACCAGTCAATCCGATCAAGATAAATCATTCGATGTTCCCGGTTGCCAACGTCAAAAACGATTTCAGGAGGATGGATCATATTCAATGTTAAATCCCCGACCCAGCGGAACCCGAGTCGTAGGAACGGCTGTGCTGCCCGGGGCGCGACGACCTCTTTGTATTCGGCAATGCGTTGCTGGAGCTTCCTAGCAGCGTATGCAGCGGTAACCACACTAACGCCCAAAGCCGCATGCTTTATAAAATCGCCCCAATTCATCCCACGCCCCTGCTTGCCTAATGATGAAGAACCAATCTGGAAAATATGAGTACATCAATACTTTGCTATGTCTGGCACGTAACGCATCAGTATCGCGTCGTAGGTTAAGGCAACAAGGTCGGAAAGATTGCCGTCAGGGTTGAATATATCAATCTCTACCTGAAGCGCTATCGTCGGTTCTTGGGTCTGCCCTAACTTTCTGAAATCGGCGAGAGCACACCTTTGATCAAGACCCTCAGAGGACGTTCTGGTCTTTCGGATCGATAGGTAAGCGCCCTCCTCCAGATTGTCTTCGACAAGGCTCTTGAAAGTATGCGCATCAAGGGGCGTGCGGTTCACGAGATGGAAAGCTTAAAGGTCGCTTCTCTTCACTGGTTACGCCATACATCTGCGACCTTCGACGCGCCCTTGCGGAGCGCCAAAGACCTGCAGATCGATCTGCGTCATAGCAATCTCAGCACTACCCAGAACACGTACTACCACTCACACGATCAGGAGCGTGCGCACTCAATCAAGCGCCTAGGTTTACGCGATCGTGGGTAAACGTCTTTAGCTCCAGACGTGCCGATAGTACGTTCCCTCGCTGGGTATCTTCATTCGAGATCGCGCGCAGCCTGCTCTTCAGAAATATCTGGGATGTCGACTGGATTTAGGGGGGGGGGGCAAGTGCTGAGCCAGCATCCGCAGCTTACCGAGCAACTCGTCAAAGGTGACGACCTCGACGTCCTTGCAGGCGTTGCGTTTGCGCTTATCAAAGTTGGCGCCTAGCAGGCCATTTGGGTTGGCAGTCTTAGGCGGGCACGAGGCCCGAAGGGGCGAATTCCCACTCACAGCCCTGCGATTACGACGCGTCTCTCTTTCACGGAAGAAACCACGATGTCGTATGTCGACCAGCTCCCTTCCATGCTTTATTAGCAGCATCGCTCTGGATGCGGGCGATAATGGAGCTCACTTGATCGAGCTTTCAGAAGCCTAGATGTTACCCCATCACCCCCAACTCAACTCCAGCCATGCCCCTGGCAACGATACTGGTGTCGTGCGTCGGCGAAACGACAGGTAAGTCAATGAAGAATGTCAGGCTAGTGCGTCATGGAGAAAGCGCGGCCAATGTCGGTGCAGCTACCCTTGATCACGCAAGTATTCCGCTCACCGAAAAGGGCATCGAACAAGCTAAACGAGTGGCGCAGTCCGTCGGCCGTGCACCTGAGTTAATCGTAGCCTCCCCTTTCACGGACGTTTGCTGCGCAGTATCCAAACGCGGGATGGGCATCTTGGGGTGACTATGATGCAAGACAGCTTGACCGCGATGCTGGTTTAGCTGGGTGCCCTTCCCTGCTCGAGGGCCTGCAACATTTCAATGCCAGGAAATGGCATGTTGGTTTATACGACAACCGCCCCAAAGGACTTAAGCAAACGGTGGAGTCGATGGGATTGGTTTGGCAGGGTACCTATCATCGAGGGATCGACGATGCCAAGAACGTTGCATCCTTCATTAAGGAGATGCTCGGCTGATTTGGTGAGCCGGCCCCATTGGCCCGAAGAAGCGACTTCTCCATTTATGTCACCCCGCAGCTCAGCTAGGGCTAGACAAGCCTCGGATGCAAAATAACTTGAACACAACCTCCCCTCTCTCCGCCCGCGTGGTTTGCGAGGTACTGACGGACGTCGCGCTCGACAAACGCTTCATGACGCGAAGCTTCATCCAGTCAGGGAGTGAGATTTATCACGGCCTTATGCCCGTGGAAATTGAAAGCTGACTTTCCTCTTTAACCCAGCTCTTGAATCGCGACTAATCGTTGTTCTGTGCTACCAGATATCCTGCGATCAAAAGCTGCTCCACCAGCCTTGTTGGCGACGCCATTGGATAGGCTCAAATAGAGATGCATAAATTAGAGCCCCCCCCCATTTACCTGGCGGAGGATCAGTCATTGCGCCTGGTGATGTATAAGGAGGCAAACTCATTTACTAATGCCACGGGCTCGCTTCCCTCGCGCATCTCTGCTATCAAGAGGCAATTCACTACCACGAGGGCACACCATGGAAGTCGTCCTGCTCGCTCACATCACACTGAATAGGATCGGATCCGCCAGCTTTGGCGGTGGTTTCAGCGGTAGCCAGTGCCGTACGCGAAAATTTTCGGCTGAGCTGGCCGAAAAAGATCGCGACAAGCTGCGAAACCTAGTGATCGAGATCGCAGAACAACATGGAGAAACGCCCGGAAATCTGGACGGCCTCCAGCTCGAGCATGAGCATTTTCGCGGGGATGAATTCATCTTCAACATCCATGGCCGGAACACCATCTACGGCACCCCATACGCAGTTTGTCAGCTCCAACCTGCGCTCAAAGCCAACGGTAAGTACTATCAGCTCCAAGACCTCGAAGGCCAGGGGTTCACGCCATACACTCCCCAGGCGAGGTAGGTGCTGTCGGCACCGACGTCAGAAACCTGCGCCTTGGTAGCACACCCTATCCAAATTCATCGTTCATTGAGGCAGCTCAGAAACCACTAGGGGACACTCAGCAGGATGCATATTCAAAGTCAAAGACCAGGCGGTACGCATGACTCTCAAGTCGTCATTTGCCACGGTACTTCGCGCGATCAGGAACAAACGCAACATCACCCAGCGGCAATTCGCCGACGCGACAAGCCGTACTTACTTGTCAAAGCTTGAGGGTGGTAAATCGAGCATCACTCTGGACAAGCTTGAGCAGCTAAGTGTGCGTCTTGAGTTGAGTCCATTGACGCTGTTGGCTCTAACGCTGAGTGAAGACGGTGGTAAGCCAGCCAGAGAGCTCGTCAACACACTCCAAGTTGAAATCGAAGCGCTGGAGCCCGAGGGCGGCCTGCCGGGCGTAAGTAACCTGCCACGCCCCCTATTACCATCCCTACCCCAAGCTCTGGTGGGAAATCGTGCTCCGCAGCGTTCCAGTCGCCAATCTGCTCTTCGCCTCTATCAAACTGAGCTCTCTTTCTCGGAGTGAGTTATCTTCACGGCATCCTGCCGACATTGAGTCAGCAGGAGAAGCCGTGCTCATCTGCCGTTTAAATGAACGGGATGTACGCGTGAGCCAGATTTTTGGGGAGAGCTGCCAGCGTGTCCCAATCCCCCAGCCCGGCAGCAACGCCCACAGATAACGTGCCCACGAGAACGAAAGGCGCAGATGGCAAAAGCAGCCGCAAGCGCCGGGACAGACTCATGCTCTTGCATATCGCCTTGTACATCAAACGATACTCGGTGCCAGCCCAGCGACCGGCTAACATCAAGGGCACAGCAATGAGAAAAGCGGTGACAGGCGTCATCGTCAACCATTCGGAAACAGAGAAAGCCGTTGAGCCAAGGCCACCCATGACCAAGGCGTAATTCCTTGTGATCTTATGTTCTCTCCCTTCCAGCGACGGATCGAACCAACGAACGTTTTCCATGGACACCCCTAGGTTGTTTGACCGGTTGGTCGAAGCCTAGAGATAGTGCCATATGCCCCATTGATACTTCCACGCCAGGCTGGTAGGCACTCCCTTGATTGACATGGCCGAGAGCCACTTCCGATTGCTATGAGGCAATTCTGCCGTTGAACCGATACCGGCCTCCTGTCGGTAGGCCGGCATACGCTGTACTCGCTACCGCTGCAGGGGTTCCAGCAAACGCCCCCAGTAAAGTTCGGCTGCGCCCTCATGGCTGAGCTTTTGATCGTGCCCACTTCGAACATGCCCCATCAGGGTTTTGAAGAAAATGGACTGGTCGTCAGTGCTTACCGACAACATTTCATTGAAGCCCGAACTCGATATTTGCCCTGAGTAAGTGATCCCAGTGCGGCTGAACCCATCACCCAGCGCTATGGAGCACTCAGAAGCGATTCTACCGTTCATATAAATCGACGCGGAGAAGCGAGTGTCGCTCAAGCGCCTTAAAGCCCCCTGGACGCTGGGGTTTCGCTGCTGCACTTCTTGCAGCGAATTTTCGAAGAATCGCTGCATGTACTCAAAGCCGTCGTGAGCAAATTGATCGATTTCAAAATCAGTGAACGTCTTGCGCAGGCGCAGGTTGCTTGATCGATTGGTCTCGAACGCACTCTGAACAGCACCGGAAAGCGGGAAGGCGTAGCTCTCCGTACGAAGCTCTACTGATGGCGCAGGTTTCGCTGCTTTCGAAGAGATTTCCTTCAACAAACTGCGTACCTGGCGCACCACATCGGTGTAGGCCTCATCCAAGTTCGTCCAGCTGGTGATTGGCTTGCCGTCCTGCGGGACTGCCAGAAGCTTACCGATAGGGCTACGACTCCAATCGCAAGCTCTCAATATCACCGCTACCAAACGGCATTTGCCTTGGGAATGACGTTCCATTGCACGCTTCATTTCTACGGAGTAGCAGTAATGTGAGCTCAGGAAACTGGCACTAACCAATAATAGGACGACGTCTGCTTCATCAATCTGAAGATCGATGGCGGCATCAACCATCTCGCCAGCGATCAGCCGCCGATCATGCCAGGATTCGATGAGCCCTTCGTGCTTTAAAGAGGACAGATGCTTTTCCAGCTGATCTCGCAGCGCCTCATCGTCATGACTGTACGAAAAAAACACCTTTGCCATTGCCACGTTCCGAACCTAACTGTGACGAAAACGTTACCACGCTCGGCTCGGGTGATGGTAGCGGCGAACGCTGCGTCCAATGGAACTCGTTGAGCTCTGATCTCTACATGAACTGGATGAGCCACCTTCAGTTGCAGGGTGTTGAGGAATCAATACCGTCCGAAAAAACGCTGAACATGTGTGTTGGTCTCCAGAGCCAATCCCAACACCGTCAATGATTGATCCAGAAGAGCGTCATCGCGCTCGGCACCGTCTACTTCCTCCACATGCCCCGTGGCGCCATCTCGGTATTTGGCGCCATGCACAAGGTTGTTTCTGGCCCGGCGAATGGCAAGAAATAGCTCAACGACAGTGGTAACCGGAGCAGCCTCCTCCCATCCCAAGCCCCCTTCGTCGGGTAGCAACACCTGACGCTTCGGCGGTCGGCTGAGCAGATCAGGGGCACCTCCATGAGCGACAACTCTGTTCATGAAGTCTTCGCCTAGGTCGCGGGCGAATCTGTCCCAGGCAGCACTCGCATTTCCGTTATTGGAAACGGCATAGATACCGGATCGTTTGAGTGCACACTCGAAGCGCGAAAAAACAATGAAGAAGTCTATTGCCAGTTTCGGCAGCTCGTATCCCAATGCCTGCTCGACGAGTCGTTGGTGATTTCCCATAAGCCCCTCGCTAAGTGCCGCGATGCAGTTTCTCTAGTTCGAAATCCGCCTGTCTACCTCGTCAATGGTAACCATGACGACGAAATCGGACTCACCAATAATACGGATATCCTGACCAGCCTTGATGAGCTCCTCAGCCTTGAGGCACGCCTTCCCGCAGCCTGATGTTCAGCCAATGATTCCCCACCGGTGGCAGTTTTCGAATGTCGCAGGCTTGACTGAATGCCGAGCAAAATGACCGGAGCTGGTCATCAAGGTGTCCAGGGCAAACGATCTAACCGTTTGTAACACGGCCTGCCAGGCTGGCCCGCGACCATATCTGCGGTAATACCATGAATCTGCGTGTTGAAGTCGAAGAAATCGTCTTCGGGATCGACCAGGCCTTCCCACTCATTAACGATCTGAGCGTCGGCGAACATTGAGCGCCCCATACAAGAGGTAGTGACTACATACCACTGCGATCTGGGGTTGGCTGATGACAGCAGGCGTCTCGACCATTCGCAAACGCCGACTTCCGCTTGAAAGCCTGGTGTGGTGCATCATCGGCATGGCGTTGTTTCGCAGGATGTCAGCTTGGGATGTGGTGAAACACATGGATATCATGCTGCCGGGCAAGCCGCCTCTGGTAGCGTCGAGTGCTGCTGTTCAGGGGCGGCAACGGCTGGGTAGCGAACCCTTCTCAAGCGGGCTCGCATACGTAGGTGAATTTGCGCCCTTACTCACGGATGGCCAACAGGCACTACTGGCCCTATGATATCTTCGCTCAAGTGTCCTGCAATCAGCCGCTGTATTCGGTACCACCGGGAGAAGGGTCATGCGCAACTGCTTTTTCAGTTTCCATTACGTGCCCGATAACTGGAGGGCCGCCACGGTTCGATCCATTGGCGTTGTCGACGGTGAAGAAGCTGCTCGGGACAACGATTGGGAGTCGGTCAGACGTTACGACGACAAGACCATCAAAAACTGGATTGATCAGCAAATGAAGGGGCGCACCTGCGCAATCGTTCTGATTGGTGAAAATACCGCTGGTAGACCATGGATCAATTACGAGATCGAAACAGCGTGGAATAACAAGCTGGGATTGGTCGGCATTCACATCCACGGCCTCAAGAATGCGCAAGGAATGACTTCAAGCAAAGGCGCCAACCCTTTCACTGGCTTCACCATTGGGCAGCAGCAAATCCCGTTAACCAATGTGGTGCGTTCCTACGATCCGCCCGGCTTCGATAGTCGCGCTCGATACGGATACATCGCGGAAAATATTGGCCGTTGGATCGAGGAAGGCATCGCGATCCGGAAACAGTATTGAGCCGTTACCACTCGATGAAGAATGAGGACAATCATGCAGGACGCTTCCTATCACCTGGCCGTATTCGGTACAGCCCCTGAAGGGTTCATCGCCGCCCTCACCGACGAGCTGAAAACCAGGTTGAGTATTCTCTCACTGGAGCTCGGTAAAGAAGTCGCATGGTATGTCGGCCCGCCTGGGGAATACGACGCTCATGGAGGACAGTGCACCGCGGCGCTCTGTTTCCCGCTGGAAAACGAACAGGTTCAGTCAATCGTCACCATGATGAAGGCCGGGATGCCTGTCATACCGGTTGCGAGCAGCCTCGCTAAGCTCGGCGACGAATTTGCTGCACCCATATCGACCCTGAATGGACTCGGCCTTAGCACCTGTGACATCCCCGAAATTGCTAACTGTCTCCTCGAGTGTGCCTCTCTGCTTCCGCGGCAGCGCCGAGTCTTTCTGAGCTACAGGCGTTCCGAGTCTACGCCTGTAGCGCTGCAGCTCTATGCAGCCTTGTCAGAGCGGCTCTTCGATGTTTTTCTGGATACCCATGAAATCCTTCCAGGCCAGCACTTCCAAGAGGTGCTTTGGCAGAAGCTTTGCGACAGCGATGTCATGGTCTATCTCGACACTGAGAGCTATTTCCAGAGCCGCTGGACGACATCGGAATTCGGACGCGCGACGTGGCGCGCCATCCCGATTCAACGCGTCGGTTGGCCAGATGTGGCCCTAGATCCCCGGAGCTTGGTAAGCGATGACCTTCGCTTGGAAGCAGAAGATTTTGAAGCGGACGGACTGTCTCTCACTCCTGGCTGCCTGGATCGGATCTGCAGATCAGTCGAAAGCTTGAGGGCCGAAGGTGTTGCCACGCGCTACTACCAACTGATGGACGCATTCCGGGCATCGCTTCAACGCTCGCACGCCACCATTGAAGGCTATTCGATGCGGCGCACCATTACCGTCAAAACTCGCTTGGACGAATACATTTCGGTATATCCAACGCTTGGAGTGCCCACCACCTATACGCTTCATGAAGCTACACTTGACAATCACACCCCGCCCGTCGCTGTAGTATACGATGACGTCGGTATTGAAGAAAAAAGGTGGGTAACACACATGGAGTGGATTGGTGGCTTCTTAAACGATAAAGTTCGCTTGATCAAACCTTACGGCTCAGGATGGCATTTCGAGGGCTGGAGGCAATGAGCCAGTCGATATTTCTTTCCGCGAGCGTCCCGCAGCACGGTAGAGAATTTTATGATACGGCCCATCCCTATCAGATTCATACTGCCGTGCGTTCACTTCTCTTGCTAACCCTGGGTCGTCGCCAGATTGTCTTCGGAGGGCATCCATCAATAACTCCAATGGTTTATTCCGCATGCCTCCACTTTGGGTTAAGTGATATTCGTTGCGCCACCATTTATCAGTCGCAGTTTTTCAAGGATGAGTTCCCCCTTGAGAATGCTGAATTTGCAGACGTCCGATTAATTCCTGCTGAAGCTACTATTCCAGAAAGCGTTGCCATGATGCGCCGTAAAATGTTTAGTGAAAGCCAGTTCTCTGCTGGCATCTTCATCGGAGGAATGAAAGGCATTCTCGAAGAGTACGCGCTGTTCAGGGAGGCATTTCCCGATGCCAAGGTCATTGCTGTGAGAGCTGGCGGAGGTGCAACTGCTACCCTGCCCCAATCCAGTGAAGACCCAGCAGTCCAGGGCCTCGAGCTTTCGCGTGATTTTTTCTCTCTCTACTCAACGGTGCTGGGGATCGACCCCAGAGCCAACCGAGATTTCACTAGTTAAGGAAGATCTGATGGATCGCGGTTTTAATCTGAGCATTGATGCTCAGAGCTTTGCGTCTAACAACGCTGCAGTTGCCAACTACAAAGCCCAGAACAAGCGCGATGTCGAAAGCTTGGCACAGCTTATGCTCGACAAAGATACAGTCGACGCCGAGCTTGTGATAAAAACATTGTTTCCGACTGTCTCTGCAGACATATTCCTCTCTCACTCTCATGCTGATCAAGATCTTGCTATCTCTCTCGCCATCGAACTCGAGCGCAGATGCGGCTTGAAGGTGTTTCTCGACTCATGCGTTTGGGGCGCAGCGCATGACCTGCTTCAGGTAATTGACGATAAATACTGCAAATCGCCAGGTGAGATCAACTACAACTATGCCGAGAGAAATCGCTCCACCGCTCATGTTCACATGATCTTGAGCACAGCCCTGCAGCGCATGATCGACAGCACTGACACTCTGTTTTTCCTCAATACAGAACAGTCCATCTCACTCAAGCACTCTGTGGATGGAAGTAAGAAAACCCTATCACCCTGGATTCATATGGAGCTCGAGTTCAGCTCGATGGTGCGCAGACAACCTCGGCGACACTTGGTCAAATCCCATGATGGCAGGATGTACGATAGCATCGGGACAGAGTCGTACAACGTTGCACACGAAGCCCCAGTTCGCCACCTGGTGAATCTTGCACAGCCAGAGTTCATGATGTGGGTGGAGGCCACATCGCGTATCGGCGCTGTTGATGGCATTAACCTTCTTTACGAGATCGAAAGTGCGTAACGACTAAGCTGACGGCAGTAGCACACGACGCGCTGATTACCACCCAGCAGAATGCCTCAGCCTTATCTACTAGGCCTGAGGCTTACCTGGGTGGTTTAAGCACATCACGTTATGCTGCCTTCGGTCATCAGAGGTAAATCTTACCGACTCCACCGAAAGGATACCCTCTGCCTCGCAGCGCTCGTCGCAAAGCATCAACATCCTTTAGTTGATCCCCGCCCTGCTTGCCCGGGCCGCCTAGGTTTTCCTTATCCACGGTTGGATAGAGTCCCAGATACTCCTGCCCTTCAAAGCGTTGATCCGCCCTTTCCAAGACCGGAAGGATAGATACGTTGCCCGGTTTACGACCGTCGAAGTAGCCCAGCTCCCAGGGCATCCATTTCGAGCTCGATGCATTCTCGGTGGCAATGTACAACAGCGTCTCGGACTGGTTCATCCGCCCGCGCAGCCTCTCAGCCGTATGCTTGTTAACCTGGTTACGGTCAAGCTCTGGGTCGTCTACCCAGTCGACATAAACTCTTTTTCCCATGTCCTCGAGCAGTACCTTTACCCCGAGCACAAGCTCGGCGTCATTGATGGAGTGGGATAAGAAAACGTCGAATCGGGTCGCCAGCTTGCTAGCTTTAATCGACTCATTGATCACGTCGACCAGGCTACGGTTCTTCATTGCCCGCTTTGCGGCTGCACGTGCTTCAGCTTTTGTAAAAAACGCCATGCTACGAGTCCTTCGAGTGATAGTTCTGCTTCAGCGATCAAAGAAAGCCGCCATCCCGTGCCGTGTGTTGAGGAGCCGATACACCTCTAAGCTCAGGGTGGTGGGTTAGAGATTTGACGATAAAGAGAAGCGGACGCCCAAGACTGTGTCCTAGGCATCCATTCCTGCTTAGAAGCGCTCCCATGCATCCGCATGTTGTCCATCAAAGAATCTGGAGCGCACCTCAGCGAAGTGCTCTTTAGCTGCGTCGTTGCCACGCTGGGCCATTTCCTGGATAGCCTCGGTGTCGTCAAGCTTGATTTCGGCAGGGGTCTGCTGATTGACACGCAAGTGCCGCGTTGGGCCCAGAAAACTCTCAGCCAGGGCAAGAGCACCGTGTTCTTGGGCGGCAAAAAAGAGATCAACGCTATGAGGCGCCCATCCCCCTTTGCCCTTACCCAACTGATCACTGAAATCACTCTCGCTGGTGAGCGTTCCAACGCTCAGCACGTCGATTCGATCTAGAGGGATCTTCAGGTACCGAACAGCTTCCGCCAAGGCCGGCAAGATGGGGTTGTTCGCCCAGACGCCACCATCAAGGAAGGTTTCCAGTGTGATCGGCCCATCGTATTCGGCTTCATCAAAATATGTGGGGGCCGCGGAGGAAGCCAGCGCTGCAGTCACGGCTGAGATATCACGATATGCCGTCCGATCTGGGCTGTGCGGCGTGACGATTGCCTCTGCTTGGCCATGCTTAGCCCTAACCGTAGGAATGACCAAACGGCACCGCGAATCCTCCGCCAAGGTTTTGTCGCCAAACACTTCAGTCAGCAGTCCGCGTAGTGTGGCCGAGTCATGCTTGGACTTGAGCCAGTGCCGCAGCTTCCGATTTTTCGGGAAAATCTGTGGGCCTTTCTTTTCGTAGAATTCCAGGATCTCTCGGGGGTTCATCCCTAAGGCCAGCCCGATAGCCAAAATGGCACCCGTGGATGTGCCTGCGACCAGGTCGAAATGCGAAATGAGGTCGTTGCCACCACCTGCCTTGAGCATGTCGTCCCACTTGGCCAAAACCGCTGCAGTGAAAGTGCCCCTGAGTCCTCCGCCATCAAGCGCCAAGATGCGGAAGTTACGGCCTCGCGAAATGTTGCGACGAGCAAGTGGCAGGTTCTTCAATTGCTCGACGACCAGGCCCACGACCTGCTCAACCGATGTGCCATTGGCAATGGTGGTGTTCGCGTCCAGGGAAAGGCCATTTCGCAGGCGAGATAGCAACGACGGATCTTCCTGGAGGTACCCTGCTATCGCACCGCCAAAACCAGCGGCGACGAATCCGGGCTTACCGAGGTCGAGCATGGTATCCAGCTCATTCGGAACGCCCGCATTTGCTTTATTGACGTCCCACCACGCACCACCCACGCAGATGACGGCATCCGAACGGTCAGCCATCCAATCACGCATCGGTGTCAGGCCAACTGCGGCTTGGCCCTCGCTAACATCCGCAGGGACAATTTCCACTGAAGCGAATTTTCTGTGATCCTCAATCTCAGCGGCGTACTCGTCAGTCGCGAAGAGTTTCGCTCGCACCAACGTAAGTGCTCCCCTGCCCCCGCCTGCCTGAATGAACGATTCGGCGGCTTTGCGCAGCGGTGCGATGAGTGAGGGATGGCTCCCATGGACAATCGAGCCGCCTTCGCTGAAGATTTTCGCGGCAATTTTTTGCACGAAGTCAGCAATATCGTCTCGCGATTCTGGGTTTGAACCCGATAGGTGGATCCTGACGCCGGCCAGGCGCTGCGTAGCTGCCATAAGTTAGTACCTAGGTAGTCTGAAATGAAGGTTTCTGCGACCGAGCCGGTCGGATCAACGACCGGCCAATCCTGCCGCGGTCTCGATCCAGCCCGCGATGTTGGCTCTGCCATTTTGCGCTACGAAGTCATACCGCATGCAGTGCCTAGAAAGCGGAACGACCGTGTCGCTGGTAGGGGCATCAAACCACAGGTCAGAGGCCGGGATGGCGAGGGTATAGTCCGAATACTTCACCCACTTCCCGCCTTTTAGCTCCGCGAAGAAAATCTTGTCGTTAGAGCGATAGACACCCACCTCAGCCAATGGGTCTGCGCCCTTCACTCCGGTCGCCTGGGCTCTGTTTTTCACACCATGAATGTCAACGGTCAACAGCCCATTGCCCTTCAACACGCTGCGTACAATCTCGTACCGCACCCAGCGCCTTGATGCTGTGAACTGGCCGGTCAGAACGCATGTCACGGACGTGTTGTTGAGGCCATCTCGAAGGAAGGCTTTGAGCGCGTCGTCGCCTTCCTTCTTGGACGCTTCAAACACGCTGCCGTCGAAGAACCCCACCGATTGTCGATCGTCGTTGACGACCCAGCAATTCCTGACGTTCCAGGCTCGCCATACGTCTTCCTGATAGTGGAAGGAAAAAAACGTTCTTCGTGCCATTCCTTGCTCCCCGTACGTTTACAACCACCTGTCATGCCGAAGCGACCACTGCTCGCTTTTGCATGCCCAGTCTGGGCACGCCGCGAAACCAGAGTCAGCTGACTTCGAGAGGGTTAGAAACCGTCAAGACTACACCAAGCAATAGTCGATAACATCACCATGCCAGCCACGGGAAGACGCAGGGGCGTGCCGTGGATCTACCAGGTATTCGCCTCGACCTAGAGGCGATTAGACATGCACTGCTCGCTCGACAGATGAAAGACGGCTGCACAGTTGATGAGGTGCTTGAGATTCTAACAAGCGCCTACTGCAGCTAGAGCCAGGTTGGACTAAACAAACCTAAGCATGCGCAGGTGGTGATGCTCAGTGGCGGGCGCAAAGTGCTGGTGGGAAAAACACGCTACCAGGCAGTGGCCGTTATCAAGGTGTGCCAGGACGGTGCCAGAAAGTACTTGGCCCCCATCACCGTTTTCCACGCGACGGAGGCCAAGGTACGCAGTATTTCGTGACTACGGAGGAAGGACGGCCTCAGAAGCAAGCCTCCCGCACTGAAGCGGAACAGCCCAAGCGCCCCCGACTTCCCTTCATATGACCCACAGCTAAAGGGCCTACGCAGCACCGCCGACAAATTTTCTGCTGTCTACGTAGTCAACTCGCAATGCTACGGACGATGCCAGCGCATTGCAACGCCCGACCTACCCAACGGCCTTGGCGACCGGGTGCTTTCGGCGCAACTGGATAGACACCATCTTGAAGCAACAGGTGATTGCGAAGCCCAAACAGAGCAGCACTTACCTAGCCCACACTGATCTTTTTGTTCGCTGACGCCAGCCTGCGCTTCACACCAATCTTAGGGTTCAAAGCAAGCGCCTCCTCGTAGACCCGTGCAGCCTCTCCGTACTGGCGTAACTGTTCATGAGCGAGCCCTTGGATTTTTAAGGCGCTTGGTTTCCACGCTGGATTTTCGTCTGCGCCGAGCGAGCGGGCACGCTGGATGGCGGTTAAAACTTCCTGGGCTCGCTCATCTGTGAGATCGACATCCTCCAGAATCTTCTCCGCAGCCAGGATGATGCGGTCGTAACGAGACGAGGCGAGATTGGCATTATTCAGCTGATCAGCCTCTAGGAATCGGCCATCGATATCGTACCGGAAGCTCCCAACATCCTTGAAATGTGCAATGAGCTCCCCCGTTTTCTCGTCGACCTCATAGCGCTCTGGCCATCCGGCTTTTGGAGTGACGCTATACAGCTCAACCCGCTTGAGCAGGTCGAACAGGAAGACCTTGTTACCATGTTCGCTGGGGCTGTTGGCTGTGGCACAGACAGCGAACTTCCCATTTATGGAGATCGCGCTGGAGACGATATTGGCCGAGAGCTCCTTGGTGATGAGTACGGCTCCAGAGGGGTCGAAGACAGTGAACGTCCCCGAGAGAGAGCTGCCAAAGTGCCAATCCTCCAAGCAGAAAACCCCAGAGTCAGAAACGTGGCCATTGTTTGGCCTAGGCATGCTACCGTGACAGCTAACCGTACCGGTGCTCAGATCTGTAAGTACGTAGACCCCCAGCCCGGATTCCCTATGCCCTCCCCGTCCCGCAGACGGATCCGAGTCTCGCCACCCGATCGCCCATAGCTTTGATTTAGACAGCTGATAGAGTCCGTAGAAATCAAGCGATTCTACCGACAAAAAATGCTTGTCCCGCGAAACCTCGAGCTTTGGACGGCGCCCCTGGGTAGGTTTGGAGTTGGCTTCAGCGTTGGTCGTCTTGGGTCTTTTGAACAGCCAGCTAAAAATGCTCATTTCCTGCTCCTTTGGAAGGTTGAGCGCGTTGAGGTGCTGTGATGTGCATCCTGGACATTGAGTAGGCGTCTTAGCTGCTCTTCAGCTGGCCCTCCAGAGAGCTTGTCTGCCACCACGGAACCTGGATTCGTAATCCCGCAGCGTAGCGGATATCGCGAGCGCCGCAGGCTATGAATCCCCCCACGAACTTGATCTACTGCTTGAAGGCGTAAGCGCCGAAAATGCAGTTAGATTCGTCAAATCGCCTTGCATCCATAGCGCTAAGATCACCAAGCACGGTATTGCTAAGGTCAACGCGATGTAGGTGATGCGGGTCGGGGGGGCGAATCTCATCAGCTTAAGATCTCCTTGATATAGAGCGCTTACGACTCGCCAATGCTCGCACGGAGCAGCCATGGTCATCTCGAATTTTATGGTTTCCATTTGTTAGCTTTCGTAGCGCGACCAGACAGCTCTGGATCGTCAATTACCAGTTAAGCTGGATGAAACCGCTGAGGGGGCTGCGCCTCTTTAGCGACATTCAAGAGCATGCGCGTCGGATACCTGATAGCCTATCGCCACACTTAAGCACGTAGCCGGCAGAACTGAGCGTTGCCCAGACGACCTTGGGTGGGCGAAGTCCTCGCCCCGGCCACGTGCACGTCAACGATACAGAGAGGCTCGGAAGCTTCATGGACGCCCGCTACTCCCTCGCCCTCCTAGGCGACTTCCCCACTGCCATTGCCGACGAGATTGAGGCCGCGATCAAGGTGCGGATTTCAGATCTCGGTTTAGAGCTTCACAAAGATGTGACACTCTTTCGAGGAAATCCTAGGGATTTTCGTCCCAGGCTTGATCGCTGCTGCGCAGCGCTATGCGCAAGCATCAGTGTCACTGAGGAGGCAGCCATTGAGCGCTTCATTGACCGCCGAGTTCCACTGGTTCCGGTGGCGTGCGATCCGGACACGTTTACAGCCGAATTCCCCGGGAAGCTTGGAACACTGAACGGCGTCGCGATGACTCAAGGCCCGGCCATCCTTTCAGCGTCTCTCTTGGAGGCAAGCTCGCTGATCCCACGTCAGCGCCGGGTGTTCCTCAGCTATCGACGCAAAGAGTCCACCGAAGCTGCCCTGCAACTCTATGCAGAACTTTGTGCCCGTCAGTACGACGTATTCCTCGACACTCACGGGATCTTACCTGGAGAGCACTTCCAAGAGGTGCTGTGGCAGCGTCTCTGCGACTCCGACGTACTCGTCTACCTTGATACCTCGGGGTATTTCGAAGGCCGCTGGACAGAGTTGGAGTTCCATAGGGCTTCGCTGAGGAAGCTCGCCATGCTTCGCGTTGGATGGCCAAGAGTTGACGCAGCCAACATTCATTTGATCAGCGGAGAAGTCCAGTTGGAGGACTCAGATCTCGCTGACAATGGACATATTCAGTCAGATGCTTTGGCCAAGATTCTCGAAAAAATCGAGCTCTATCGGAGCAAAAGCGTATCGATCAGGTATCGGGATCTCGTCGGGAAGCTGACATCCTCGGTAGAGGCTGCCGGCGGTAGAGTTCTGGGCGCTTCGTCCCGAAGAGGATTGGTGGTCTCAGTAAAAAATGAAGAAATCGTTGTGTACCCTGAGCTTCGAGTGCCCACCAGCGAATCATTCTATGAGGCATCGCTGGAAGAGCACTCTCCTCCAGTTGCTGTGATTTATAACGAAGAAGGCATCGAAGAAAGAACCTGGAAAGCCCATATGCAATGGCTCGGCGACAGGCTTGATGGGCATGCGCGCTTGGTGAAGGCGAACGCGGCTGGCCATCGGTTCCTAGATTGGTATTAGGAGACCCGTGCTCGTCCGACTAGATCCTTCAAGAGATTGACCTGCAAGCGTCTCCGCCGGCAATCATGATGAATGATCACTCGACAGCTCGAGAGCGGGCACACGCCTCAACCATCCCTCCACACAGCGAAATCAGAGGCCAACGACATGGGCGATATCTTCCTTTCTGCGAGCGTTCCCAGCCGCGACAGCAGTTTCTATGAACAAAGCGACCCGATGCTGATCCAGGCTGCTCTTCGGACGTTCTTGTACACCGTACTGGGTCGTAAACACCTTGTGTTTGGTGGTCACCCCACAATATCCCCTCTCATCCTCGCGGTCTGTGAAGATCTACGTGTCGACAATAGAGCTGCCGTGACGATCTACCAGTCCACATTCTTCGAGCAGGAAGCTCCTAAGGTAAATTCCAGGTTTGCCAACTTAGTTCCAGTAAATGCAAACGGCACCCGGGAATCGAGCTTGGAGCTTATGAGAAGAGTCATGTTTAAACGCCATAAGTTTGAGGCCGCTGTCTTCATCGGCGGGCAACAAGGCATCCTCGACGAACACGCACAGTTCAAACTTCATCACCCCCAAGCAAATGTGATAGCGCTCCGCAGCCCTGGTGGTGCCTCCGCATCGATTGAGCCCTTGAAAGGCCAAATGCAGGAGCGCTCACCGCTCTCACCTGAGGAAAAAGACTACGACGAGTTACTCGACTACGTTGGCCTGTTCACCAACGGCCTGGAGATTGGGTTAAACAGCGAACGAAATCTCTCACTGAAACCTTCGAAACCAAGACACGATCCAGACAACACTTTCGGTAAAGGATAACCATTAAATGGAATACGGCTTCAACATTGACATCAACCCTGAGCACTTCCCACTCACGGACGAGGTAGGGGATTTCAAGCGCACCCTTAAAGCCTCCACGGTCAAGCTTAAAAATTACTTGTTGGAAGACAACGTCAGCATCGATGCAAAAACGGTAATCAAGCATCTATTCCCAGCGCAACGATGCGACATTTTTATATCCCACTCTTATCAGGATCAGGATCTCGCCATCCAGCTCGCTCTCGATCTTAAAAAGAAAGGAATTACTGCCTTCATCGACTCAACAGCTTGGGGATCAGCATACGATCTTCTGAAGGCCATTGATGAGAAACACTGCAAAATCCAAGGCACCTCGCGTTATCACTATGATCTGCGCAATCGCTCGACCGCCCATGTGTACATGATCCTAGCGACGGCTCTGCAGCAAATGATTAGTGATTCCACCGCGCTGTTCTTCTTGAACACTGACCACTCCCTCTCAACGCAGTATTCGATCGAGGACGAAGACAAAACGGGGTCTGCTTGGATTCATATGGAGCTGATGTTCAGCTATTTCATTTGGCAAGCCAAGCAGCTGGTCGTCTCCAACGAATCGTATGCCATGGATTCGGTACCTGTATTTCATGAAGCCAAAACGGATCATTTGAAGAGCCTGACCGGATTGAGGCTGCGACGCTGGATCGGCCAGCAAAAACAGCAACCCACTCCAATGGACATACTCGAGTCGCTTTACCAACTGCACGGTGGCGGCACGGCGCAAAACATAGGTTGATGTCAGAGGAGGTGTCTGGGGAGGCTCTTGGTCAGCGTGCGTGCACTTCGCGACCAGGTAGTCCGAGTTACTCGAGAGGACGCCTCTGAAAACGCTTCTTGAAAGTGGGCCTACATCACCCACTCCATCCCACGCTGATTATGGCGATTGCACGCGTCCTTATGCCGAGGCTGACGGGCAGTAGGCCAAGGTACGTACTCTGCGCTGCTGAGGAAGCGCTCTTTTTCAGAAAAATAGCCGACCAGATCCGATACCGTGTCGAGTCCTGAGAGGAGCATATCCACGGTCAGCTCATCGAGCATGTGGACAAAGCGATCTTTCCCCGCCGGCCAGCCCACGGTGAACGGTGTTTCCAGATGCTGCTTCTTGTCGGTTAGTCCTGTATTGATCATCAGGCTGCCGCTGCTTTGCCCGCGCCAATGCGCTACCGCCGCGTCGTAGGATCCGCGCGTCACTGCAATGCGATGGAAGACTGCCTTATTCATGTCAGGCAGGCGGTAGGGGAAAGGCACATAGCACTGCTTGTCCAGGTACAGCCGGCGAGGATTCTCACGGATGAACTTCTCAGCGCCAACCAGCTGTGTCACCGAGGCGTGAATCGCCCGCTTGTACCACTGCCCCCAGAGACCAAAGGGCTGAGTGGGTCGGATACTCGCAATGTTTGTCGGAGAAACTCAGGATGTGGTCACCGAACACGACGAATAGACCACAGAGTTTCTTGCCATCCCAAGATACCGACTTCTTGCCTTCATCGGTGTGGACGTTTCCATAGCACCAGGGGCTGAGGAATGCTTTGCACGCTAGCTTGCTCAGGTAGCGCTCGGAGTCGGTCTTCGGCTCAACGTCGATCGCAGCTTCCCACGGCGCTTTTTTAGACATGACGAGGCCCCTCCAATGGTCTGCTGAGCATAGCGCTTCGCCTGCCTCGTCGCGGTGTTCCAGGATGTGTATGGCCCAGAGCCAGCCGCTACGCAATTTTTAGCAGTGAAGCGTTGCAGCTATCCTTGAACTGGACTTCGAGGTCATACTCGTAATACAGCGCATCAAGCCAAAACGCCCCCTCATGAGCCGTATTTTTCGCTAGGGATTTCAACTCTTCGCCGGTCAGCTTGGGCAAATGCTTGTTGATGATCTCGAATGCAAACGCAGCAGATCCGAGGGCTTTGTGTTCCCGATGGGATTCGAGCGTAGCAACGATACCTCTTGGCAGGCGCTTGCGAGTAAGCTTGTGGTAGCGCGTCTTGGCACTGAAAGCCAGCTCGGAATAGATCCATGGCGACAGCGTGCGATCACCGACTGCAAAACCTTCATGGCCTTTGATACTGACCGAATTCTTGGTGTTGAAGAAAATGAAGCACTCAGATGCGTCAATCATGCGATGCAACTCTTCGTTCAGCATCAAATACAGAGACGCTGCTACCTCACTGCATTTATCATAAGAGAAATTCGTAACCCCCTCCTTCTCTTCCTTATCCGAGTAGTACTCGTTGACTTTAAGCTGCAACTTGCCTACATACCCCCAGACACACGAGTCGACGAAAACCTTAACTCCTCGCTTCTCCAGCGACAATGCAAACTCGATAGCCTCACGCTCATCTCGATGAGAGTGAGATAGGAAGACATGAGCGTGCTGCTGGGGAAAAATCGTTAGAGCAAGCTCCTTGGCATCAATGACGTCTTTATTTTCAATTTGACCAATCACGTAATCGGCCAAGTCATTGACTGTCACGTCATGTGCCCTTTTGCGGTAATCATCAATCGCAGCGTCGCTGATCATTTCGAATGATTTGTAATGCTCAAGCTCGAAACCTATATACATACCAACCTCTAAGCAGCAGCCATTCTAGCAACGATTAATATATACCGCAGATCAAGCATCAACTGCGAAGCCAGGATCTCAGCGTTACAGCCGAATCCGTTTTTTCCGTATAAACCATCCAGAGTTCATTTTCATGACCCTCCAGCATCCCCCAGATGATCCTTGGGTATAGGCCCATGTACTCCCAGGATGACCAACTGTCATCATCCACATTGTCCGAGGCACCAAAAATCGCGATGCGGTTAACCCCTTTCTTCCCATCCGCAACACCCAGTTCCCAAGGTACCCAACGACTATCTTTACTATTCGGAGTTGTGAGCAGTACGAACCGTTTGCACTCGGTGATACGGGTTTTCAAAAGATCCGCCGTTTCTTCCGAGGTGTGAGTTGGCATCGCCGGATCGATTTCATCAATGTAGGGGACACCACCGTGGTTGGCAATGACCTCCATGACGCCCAATACTAACTCCTGATCTTTGCTGGAGTGGGATATAAACGTCAAGTTTTGAGACGAAGCCGCCAAGGACTTAGTCAAGTGGCGGCTTTGCGAGGCTTTGGCGGAAAAGCCTTTAAGTTCAGCTCTAGTAACGTTACGGGCCATGCGACTCTACTTTCTCAACGTAGCACAGCCACTCACAGTGGCTGGCTAAACCAAATGCAATTTACCTGGAGGTATCATTCACGAAGGCCCACAGCAGGGAGCGCCCCTCTGAACCTGAATCAACATAAACTTCTTCACTCTGCCACTCGACCAGTGGATAGAGGCTCAAATATTCCTGGCCATTGAACCCAGAACTCAGGCTGTCAACCAGCGGTAAGATAGCCACTGCGCCACTTTTGCAGCCATCGAAATAGCCAAGCTCCCAAGGCATCCACTTTGACTCCGCCGACTGCCCAGTAGCGATGTAGATCAGGCTGGAACAGTTACGCATGCGTTGGCGCAGCCGGTCGGCTGTTTTCTTGTCAACGTGCTCACGATCCAACTCTTCGTCGTTCATCCAGTCGATATAAACGTTGTACCCCCTCTCACGAAGCAGCACACCAACGCCTTCGACCAGGTCTTTATCCTTGATCGAGTGCGACAAGAAAATGTCGAAGCGCTCATCTTTGAACGACTCCAGGCCGGCAACCTGGTCGAAGATGTTCTCTCCGCGCCGCGCAGCAGCCCTTGCCTGCTCTTTGGTAACAAAAGCCATTTCTACCTCAGACGTCTGAAAGTGAGGGGTGCGCTTACGCGTACTCCTTGATAGCTGTTTCGATCCACAATTGCACAACTCACCACATGTGCAAATGGACAGACACATTATTGGGTCTAGCCACGCCCAACGGAAAGTGCCCTAGCAGCAGGTTGAGAGGTTCACCGATCCACGTTTGCAAGAAGCCATACAAGTATGAGGGAAACCCGGCTGCAGTTACCCATAGCCGTTCATGCTCATGGCTGTAGAGAAATCCTACTTCCCCTCCTTCCACTTCAACCATGCGTTGATGAGCACCTTGCCCCCAAGGTGAGCCGCTCTTCGTGAGCGGAAAGGGAACGTTGAGCTGGGCGTCGTAGATCACCTCAATCCCAGGCTCGGGGTACACGCTCGCATCATCCACCAGCGTTTGAATGCCTAGGATTGAGCCCGAGAGCCGCCACGTGCTTTGCGCAACCTCGCCGACCTGAATATCCACGTAGCCACAATTCCACTCAATATTTTCATAGTCGGTGGCCAAGACCTTAAGTGCATGGATCGGAGAGTAGGGTTCGTTTTTTGCCAGCGCTATTCGCGCTAACGCCCTAGCCGCATCTCTCGGCTGTCCATGCATGACGAATTCTATTTCACTGCGGGATTTGATGGAGATGTGGCCTGGCCCAGTGAAAATTACCTCCTTGTCGTAGCGAAGAACCTGCATCGAGGGACACTCGATCTGTAAGGGTACCGCCAAGAGTCGTTGAGCCCAGTTATCCAGCGTTCGCATTCGCTTCCCTTGCCGAGGAAAATTATTTAAAGATCTAGTCACAAAGATTGCGCATGCTAGCACCAAGCTACCAGGCATGGATCAACCCTGAAGCCCGTGGCTTGATTGATCATCTGCCGCATCTGCCGCATCTGCCGCATCTGCCGCATCTGGCCATACCGCTACCTCCATTGCGTAGACCTCGGGGCGACCTACGATGAGATTGATGAATCGGAATCGTCACGGCCGCTCGCAATCGTTCTTAATCAGATGTCTACATACCTCGCGCCACACAGATGACCGCCGACTATTTGGGGCAATCGAATCAGGTTAGGCGGGCCTAGGCCCGAAGACCCGACAGCCAGGAGCACAAAGTAATGCCTTGCTGCGTCCAGGAAGCTAAGAACGCTCTCTTGGAGTTTGTTGAGCTTCACGGATCGCTCGGTGTATCCGGGCTTCCCGTTTCATCCTTTCGCTAAATGCTTGGGCCCTGTCATATTCTTCCTTTGACTCCTTTTCTAGCCGACGATGCAGAACGGGACAGTAAATCCATTCACTGTCAGACGGGTTACGATGAAGTGGAGCCACCATCAACACAAAGAATACACTCAAAGCCAGCCACACCGGAGTGCTTGACCACTGCCCTTCAATCCAGCCAACAATCGAGATTGGATCCCCGATTCCCGACCAGTAAAAATTTAGGCTAGCGAGAACTAATGCACTGAAAGCGTAAAGCTGAATCCTATGCAGCTCGGCATTCTGCGCAGCCCTTTCCTGCAGATAGCGGTCGTAGATCCCAATAAGGAACTCGCTTTGGGTTTCATGAGCCTCCTCGCTGATCTCCCATGGCCGCACGCACTCAGTGCGCCGAGTCCATCTCACTTGGGCTTGGTCGGGCTTTGAAAGTCCCATAGCGCGTGCAAGTGTCGCTTCGAGATTTTTTAGGAACTCGATCGCAGCTGCGTAAACCGACACGGCTAGTGGATACAGCAACGTGAAAACCAGCGAGAGCAGACCGGAAAAACAAACAAACGCGACAAGTAGCTTGATGCCCAGAACGAGATCAGTTCTGAATTCCACTCGCTGCATCCCAACAATGCCTACGCCGGAGAAGTGCACCATCAGTGAGTCAAAAAGAAGCATAAAGCTGGTGATCAAAAGAAAAAATTTAACCTTGCTGGCGCTCTCCAACATTGAGAAAAACTTATCTTTAGCTAAGTCTTCTGAAGCTGACATCCTGATTCTCCTAAGCGTCTCAAAATGCGATGGTAGTACTATCTGGTCAGAGTTACTCAAGCGAGTTCTACCCACTCGGAACGAAGGCTTCACAGCTCAGCGCTTCAAGCCAAAATCATCGAAAGCTCGCGGCTCTGCTCCTTTCCTGCTGAGAGCAAGGTCAATCTTTAGCACCTCGTCGCTCACAAAAAATGCAGATTAGTGGCCATTTGGCATTCATCATGAAGCACCATTGATTGATTCTCCATTAACGCTGAATGGTATCGCTCATCAACGATGGGCAGCAGGGTTTATACGAGCTCGTCACAAGGAGCAATGTAATAGATGAACACAATAAGTGACGCATAATCTGAGCTCTGCACGGGCCACCTTGGATGTACAAGGTTTACGGCTTTTGCGTTGCGCAGGATCAAACATGAAGCCACGTCTACCGTGTGTATTAGGTACGCGGAAAGCTTGTTCCCCACGCCCAGATTTGGCTTTCAGGGAGAGCCAAAGGGTATGTGTAAAGCTCTGATGGGCTGCGGGCCAGAAGCGCGAGCTCTCGACCACTATCCAAGGCTTCAGCAAACGGCCGACCAACTGCCATCGGGAGGTATTGGTAGCTGCTAAGAATATCGGCGGCCGGCCCCCAAATCACACGACCATTGCACTCAGAAAAAATGCTGGGGAGAATTGACGCGAGTGAGCTAAATAAACTGATGTCAATGATTTCACTTGAGTCAACGGTAAGCCAAGCGTGCAGATTGACACCACGTCGGCCTTCATCTCGTATATGCCTGAAGGTTAGCCCTGACGCACTCCAATCTTTCAAGTTCTTCCAAGTGGGATTAAACAACGGCTGACTGTCACTCCACAACTGCCCAATCGTCACGTGTACAGGGCGCTGAAGTTCGCTTTCGAGGTAAGGCGCTAGGTAGTAACTCCATTTGAGGCACTGAAAGGCTGACCTCGAGAGACCTTTGATTCCTGCTGCGCGTAAGGCGTTTCGAATGTTATCAGCATGAATTTCGTGCGGAGCACTAAGGGCTGAAGCACCGGCACATGTCGCGAATCCACATTCCCGAGTGAATGCGATGGCCTGGCCGAAATTGGCACTGTAGTTAGTAAAATCTGATGCCGATGAGAGATTGCTCGGAAGCCTGCGCCACAGTCGCTTGAAGAATCTGATCATTGAGAGTTACCCTACCCACCAGAATAAGCATTTCTTGCCATGGACATCTCAGTTTCCCAGATAGCGAGGCGCTCGATTAATGCGCCAACCACTTCCCATAGGCATCGATATCAATCATGGGCACCGTGCCGCTGAATTGAAGCTGTGCTATCAGCTTGAATAAGAAGGCCGTTGCTGGCTTGTTTTCATTTTCGAAGGTGAATTTATCGCCGCTCGGGTCGAAGAAGAAATGACCATGGGAGGCTACGCAACCGAGATCCAGCCGTCCTTCAGCTTTGTCCACGTTTAGGGCTTTATCAAACGACGCCCCCAGTGCAGGACTCCAGTCGCTTTCAAACGTAAGCAATCCACCTAGAATCGGAATGAGTGGTTTTGCTGGATAGACACCACCTGCATGCGGAATTGGCAGACTGGTGCGGTGAAGCCTGCGAACACTCGCGACTTTGCGCTGGGCATAGGCTACCAGATCAGCCGTAGCGGTCTGCTTCGCTTCAAAGACTGCGTACACGCTTTCCGCTGGCACAATGATCTGCTCATCGAACTTGAAGATGAACGGTGAGTACTGTCGATCAAAGACCACGACATCGATCTGATCGCTGAAGTTGCCCAGGCTGTCGACTACAAAGGCATTGGCCGCCTGATAACGTTTAGGGAGGTAGGTATCGAGCATATCGATCCACACCCCTTCGCTCGCATCCCCCTTAGCGCCAGGGTGTGAGAAGGCTTTGCGTGCCGTTCCCAAACGGAGCTGAATGTCGTCATGCAGCGACGCAAGAAGAGTTGAAAGTGACCAGCTTGACATATTGCCTCCGAAAGCACTGAAGGGCCCGAGCAGAACCGCGAGGGGGCTGCTCGACCTTTGAGGGATTAGCGATCCTGGAAAGCAGGCGTTGGAGCCATTGCTTTAGCTGTGAGCAATGCAGTTCTGGCGTCCACCGCGGCTCGCGGATAGGCTGAAAGCACGATGGCTGGAATCAGCCTTTGGTTGATATCGGAGAAGGTAAAGCCCGGAGTATCCACACCACGGGGGCCGGTCAGCTTTACAAGCTCCTCAATCACTTGCACGCCCAGCCCCAAACCGTCCAGTTTGGTCGTCAACAAATACTTTCTCTGCACTTCATCAGGACGGGCAAAAGTCAGGACTTCCGCTGCTCGCCGCTGAACTGCCGGATCCAGTGCTTTTAAACGGTTGGTGCACATGAGCACGGCTGCGGGTAGCTTCTGATTTGCGATGCGATCAATGCCGCGAATGAAAGCGTTAACCCCTGCCCGATCCTCATGGTGCATCTGAGAGTTTTCTCGGGATTGTGCCAAGGCATCAGCCTCATCAATGAGGAGCAGCACAGCGCCCTTGGCTTTTCCGTTTCTGTTTTTAAGCTTTTCAGCGGCCTCGATCGTGTAGTCAAAAGCAGCCGAGACCAACTGAGTCATCTCTCCGACTCGCCCCTGCCCTCGAGTCGCGAGACTTAGCGGAAAAAGAGTGATATCGATTCCTTCCTGCCGAGCGACAGCATCCCCGATGGTCTCTGCAAGTTCAGTTTTTCCAGAACCAACATCCCCTGCCAAAATTGCCAGCGGCGGACGACGCAATACGGTATCGATGGCGGGACGAGCTTGCGGGTGATGCCTCTCAGCCCAGTCCTGCAGGCCAAATGGATTCACCAGCAAGCCCAATACCTTAGTCAGCCGATCCTTTTGGTCGTCAAGACCTACCAGACGAGCCAGACGCTCCTGAGGTTCGAAATCGGGAAAGGACATACGCCGCTCAAACAGCTCGTCCAGAGAAGGTTTCACGTTCATCAATAGCTCCTTACCGTTGCACGATGGAGGACGCGACTACCCGCAGAATATGTCTTGTCGCTGTCGAGGTATCCGCTGATGCCAGGGGCCGTTGCATCGCTCCGCTCAAAAGGCAAATCCTTGAGGGCTACGTCCCTTTCGGCCGAAGAGGCGTTGGTGTATTTCTGGCTGTAGGACAGAAAGCTATAGAATGAAGCGCCCGTGATATCTCGCCCCGGGCGAACACGTCCCGGATCATCATCTGAGCCCGATCCCACCAGATCCCCTGCGGTGTATCTCAGCGAGGGCTCAATCCAATCGTCGCCACGCTTGAAACCGTAGGTAACCTCTCTGAGATACCCTGCCTTGAGCAACACGATCAGTTCAGCCTCGTAAGCTTCAATCGAGCTATCGCATGGCTGGCCGTAAAAGCGTTGCATGCGCCGTAAATCAGTTGCGACCTTCGCAGCCATGTGTCGAGCATGCGTGATGGTGAACGTCTGTGATTCAGCAACCGTAGTACTGTAAGACGACATGGTTTACTCACCCCTGAAATGAAGAACCGAAGACCTTCTGCCAATAGCCAACCGTCAATTGCTTGGTTGGCGCATAGAACGCAGCGTCAATGGCATCACCTGCATCCATTGCTGCATCGATGATCGCGTCGACATTTTGCTGGGTATACAGTCGCGCTACGTTGTTATCAGGGTTGACAGGATCGATGATCTGAACCAAATCGGTCGAGGCGCCTACCTTCGAAGTTGAATAGTTGTCCGCGAAAATAATACGTTCACGCAGCTCGCTTTTGACCAGATAAGTGAAGAACGCCTGCAGTGCCTCGGGGTAGTTAGAGAAGTCCACCCCGTTATCCAACAATTTGGCCAAGATCAGCTCGATCATGAAAGATTTGAACCGGAAGTTCTGGCGCTCTTGCTTCATCAAGCGTGCCCAGTACTTGGTAAGCCGAACAACCTGAGCGAAATGTGTCGGAGATGCGCGCTTACGAGCTTTCGCGAACTCAATGTGCAGCGGAATGCTCGTCTCCAGAAAAGAGCCGTCTTCCTGACTAACCAGGTTGCCCCGCCACTGCGGTTGCCCTGAATACAACACGGGCACCACGTCGACATTCAGCCCCGAACCTCTGAAAGAGACAGTTACCGAGTAGGTCTGAGGTTGGACTTGATCCGGACTGAAATTTGGAAACGCCTTACGCAGGCGCTCCGCCAAGTAGTCCAGAAGCGCCCGGGTGTCACGAGGGGTATCGGAACCGCTGATATACACCGCAACGTCGATGTCATTAAGCGACCGAAGAGCCGTACCCTTGGCAAGGCTGCCCGACACCATCATGCGCTTGAGTGAAAAATCTGGGTGGTCTGACAAATAGCTTTCAAGCTTGTCCTGTAAGCGCCCAGCCTGTTCCCGATACTCCTTGGCCTTTTCCTTCGGCAAGTTCACCTTATCCTCGGCAAACCGGAGGATATCCGCGTGATCAACATGCTCTTTAGACATCTGACTCCCCCTCTAGGAGATCTGTATGGCACTTAAGGCTGGGCGAAGTGCTCAAAAGGCATATCGGCGAGCCGAACAAAAAGTTCGGAGTAGCGAACTTTGTGACAGACTGATCGCGAACACCGTCATTGTCAAACGATTTGTTCGGAACCGTGGTATATTTTCACCACCTTTGTAGGAGATACGACAATGGCTACCCGTCTTGGCGAGAAGCTGCGCGAGCTGCGCAAGCAACGCGGGCTGACCTTGGAAAAACTCGCGGACATGGCAGGCTTGAGTAAGAGCTATCTATGGGAATTGGAGAATCGAGAGTCCCAACGTCCATCAGCTGAAAAGCTCACTGCCCTGGCAGACGTTCTGGGAGTAGCAACGGCCTACTTTTTTGAGGATGATCTGAGAGAGCCTGAAGAAAGGCATCTCGATGAGGCTTTCTTTCGCGGATATAAGACTCTCGAACCGGATGCCAAGGCGCATCTCAGAAAAATTCTAGATACGTTCAAAAAGGATTTTTGACGATGCCTGGGCCTGAGGTATGGACACCACAGAAAGCCGCGATACGGCTGACAAAGATCTGCGATCAGATCAGCATGGCTCATGGAATCGATCGTTTTCCCATGGATGTTGCACAGCTCGCCTTGGGCACCGCAGAAGTCTTTAAATGGCCCGACCCGATCGCCAAGGTTGAGTCCGTCGATATAAAAGGATTCGATGGAGCGCTTTTCGCGAATGAAGCGCGGAGTCGTTGGATGCTTCTTTACAACAGCAGCCTGGCATCATCAGGTCGGATTCGTTTCACCCAAGCACACGAGCTCGGTCACTACATCCTCCACCGACTCAAGCGCGACGAGTTCAAGTGCAGCAGTGACGACATGTTGTCTTGGGAGGAGAAGAATATCGAGGCGGAAGCAGATCTGTTCGCCTCATTCCTTCTGATGCCACTCAACGATTTCCGTAATCAGCTCACCACGAGTGTGGACTTTGAATTGCTGCGCCATTGTGCCATTCGCTACGGTGTTTCACTGACGGCTACCGCGCTGAAATGGATTCAGTGCACCGAAGAGAGCGCAGTGCTCATCCTTTCCCGCGATGGATTCATGAAATGGGCATTTTCTAGCGCTACAGCCCGCCGAAACGGCGCCTTTTTTCGTACGCGCCAAGCTGCTGTAGGGATTCCCCCAGGCTCACTAGCAGCGGCCTCTTCCATCGCGCACGAACGTCACGGAGTTGAGCTGCCGGCATCGGTGTGGTTTGCGCACGCTGATCGAAGTGCCAGCGTCCGCGAAATGAAAATCCAGTCGGAGAAATATGAGTACACGATGACTTTGCTCTGCCTTGCTCGAAACGCATCTGTGTGGCCACCGTTCTCCGACCGTGAGGATGAGAGTGGCCGTTGGAACCGTGATCGCTAGCAATAATAGATGGAGTGCCGTTGAAGTTTCACTCCCCCTTCATGGCTATGACCAATCAAGAAACCGGACTTTTGAGCCGAGAGATTAGGTGGATTGTTCATGCATTGCGCACACCCGGCTGAGCTTCCGAGAATCGCGGTCGGGAGTAATTAGGAGACCGTTTTGCTCAGCTGCTGGCTCTACCATTCTGCCAATCAACAGCCAACCTGCGGTTCATTCCTACCAGGTGGATGTGCGTGAATGAGCAGACTCTGCCTTCTGTAGCAGCCTCTACCACCTCAAGCAGCTGTTCATTTATGCGATCCGCCCTCGCCACCACGATGTCCTCAAAAGCGACGAGCAAGCGCGAGCCTACGGGATACTCTTTCTTCAATTTGCGCTGGATAGCGTCGGTGATCAACTCAAAACATTTACGCTTCACTGCTTCAACACTCGTCAAAATCCGGCCCTGCTCAACCTCGATTCCCCTCGCCTTCGTCCCACGCTTGATCACATCATGCGATGGCCCTGGGGCCCACCCCTGCAGCTCAGCAAGCAGACGTCTGTAATGCTCTTGGTCACCCTTATGAGCTTGCGTGACCTCTACATGGAATGAGTGATTGCCATCGTGCATGGTGACAACCGCATCGAAATTTTGCGACCCGACCTTCGGCTCAATCGTGACGTGCTCGGGTCTCTCCAAGCCAGATGCCCAGATCGCCAGCGGGTAAACTTCCTCGGCGAGTTGCTTGCACCCACCTTTCAGATAACGTAGTGCATCCTTACCCTCTTTTGTCTGCCCGATTTCGTCCATCCTCATCTCAACCCAAGGCAACAAATCTTGGGCACTGCGCGACTGTTCAATTTCTGACTCAGATATCATTTCCAGCAGCTCCTCTGCCTTCCGTAATGCCACATACTCCCGTCCGCTCGCTTCCACAAACCGCCAGTGCTTTGTGAAGAGAAACCAAACCGCTAGTGGCCAGATTGGTTAATTCGTTTACCTATTTAAATTAATCCGCCCCCTGTTTCCGGGCATTTGTGATTAACGAACTACCCGCTCAGGACACTAGCTCGTACTATCCTGAGGAAGACTACTCACTGGCAAGCATTGAACGTATCAGCTTGCGCCTCTAAAACAGATAGGTAGCCATTGATGCAGCCGCCCGGATGAGACGCCGAAGGGCGCGACCAGCGAAGCGTATCCGTTCGTGCATGCATTCAGTTGGTATTCCCCTGCGAGCGAGACTCTCCAGCTGCCCACCCAAGGGCACGCCAGAATTCATCTTTCAATGCTGTTCCATTCATACGGACTACCACGGAACAACACTGAAGCTGTTGCCATGTCGCTCGCTCCAACAGCACACTAAATTATGACCCCAGCTAGTAAGGCTGTGGAGGACACCTCAGATGAGAGAACCACGATGCGAAACACCACGGAGCACCCCGCCATCCCCTTCATCAAGATAAGGAAAAGCACGGTGGCTGAATCGCTGGACACACTCTGTATACAAGAGGGCAACTCCGATACGCCACGACCGATCAGCTGGCAAGACACAGAATACTCATCGAGAATCTCTCCAGATGATATTTGGAGTTTCTCGATCGACGACCTTCCAGAACCATCAACCTTTCGCAGTGAAACGGAGGCAATCGAAGCTGCAGAGCAAGCCTTAACCGGACGGTACAACCTCATCGCCGAACAACACCTGCAAGCAGCAATTCGGACTGGTAATACTCCCCTTGCGTTGGCCATCGTCGAATGCAGAGGCTACTGGCGAGGGGCGTATACAACCCACGCAAAAATGGCCGCCTTGGTCGCCAAAGCCACGTCATTACTAGAACCCGTTACACGCAACTATCGACGCTGACTTGCCTTTTCTTTTGCGACAATGAACCAACGATCTACCAGATACTGATACCAGTGCTCAATACTCTCGTTCTCGCCCTTAAGCGGTAGTGCTTTTCCGTTCAAGTAGGGCTGTCCAGAAATCAGATACATCGATACCCGCAAACGCGACGGTACGCTGTTGTACTGATGGTTATTGACCAGCCCTCCTCGACTCCCCTCACCTATCACATAAAACACCACAAGGGTGTTCTCCAGTGACAGCTGGCACAAGCGCTTGAAGGTCTCAGGGTCTGGCTCGTGCGTGCGCACCACCTCAATAATCACATTCGGACAGGACGAACGCGGAAAAAAGCGATTCGCATCACGGCCAGCCAAATCAGGCTGAATATAGGAGCCGTCTTCAAACGCCACGCGAGCATCCCCTTCCTTAAACCAGACGTATCGCGTTCCTGGCAGCGTGGAAAAAATCACCTGTTCCTCGTACGTCCGGTCATCCGCGAAGACATAGGTCGAGATCTCCACACCACCGTTGGTCTCTGATGCAAGCAGCCGGTGAAGAAAGTCGACGCATGCGTTATGAGTCGGGTTGTTCTCCCGCCGTCCAACCGCCCTGCCAAACGACCGCCTGCCCATCCTGCGAAAATGCGGAGCGCCTTCATTCCTCACTGGAACTACGAGCTCATCATCCTCATTGAGCAATGGCTCGTCCTTCATTCTCGGGTATAGCAAAGGATTGAAAATATCCTCCTTCGTAAACTCAGTCCCTGAACGCGCACCCACTACCTTCTCACTCATTGCTTACTTCCAAGTGTCTGACAATTTCCTCAGACAATGATACCTCGAAGGCTCCAGCTCAATAGGTTCAGCAGGAGCAGAGTTTCCTGCCACAGGATATCTGGCTCTCCCGCGCCTCAAGTCAATGGATGCTCAACAATATCAATCGAGGTAGTCAGCTCAAGCTGAATATGAGTGAAGACGACATCAAGATTGGGATGAATCCCGACTCACGCAATGCCGTCACAAGCTGCAAGAGTTCCTTACCTTGAACCAGCGGCATTTGAATATCGCAATACGCCGTGTCGTCATCATGTCTAATCACCCACTTCATTTTTCTGAGGTGTGGTCGGAAACAAGTCCTGAGAGCCAAGCACTTTCTGTTTTCCAACAAGGCGTCGGCGCTGATGTAGCCGCCTTTTCGCCTAAGTCCCTATCCGTATTCGTCCCGCGATTTACAGTATCGATGGTTCTTCGACGAGCGTAATCACCAGGTCGGCCGAGTAAGATGAAGCGCTGCATTCGTGATTGGACGCGGGGAGCTGTCAGTCGTCTCTCCAGGGATCAAATTTGTCCCCATACCTGGCGTGTAAGGCGCGATTGCGCTCGATCCTCCTGATCCACGGATCGTAGTCCTCGGGCAACGCGGCGAGCTTAGCGCTGATGATCACTTGCACCGCTTCGTCACGCAGTAACCTGCTGGTCAGCTCGCGGTATTCGCCAAGCGTAACCACGCCATAAATGGCGTGACTGTCTTTTACATAGAGGTCGGTCATTCCCACCCGCATATGACCATATTTTTCTACGTCATCGGGGTAGATATCCTCTAGGCTGAAGTGTCCCATATCGAACTCCAGGTTTCAAAGGCGCCATCGAAAGCCTGCGCCATCATTGAAGTCGTTACTTCGCGCCAGCGCCTACAAAAACCAGCCAACAGCAAGCCATTAAATGTGCGCATGGTAGCCTCGGCACAGACATCACTGTTCTGAGAATCCGCTATGAACCCAGTCGACGCAGGAGCTGATTTCAACACCCTGATCAACGCACCAAAATTTTCGGACGATCCAATCTGGCAGCACCAGAAGAAACGGTGGTGACTGCTGGCTGAAGACATTTACCAAAGCACCACAATAGAGGCACTTCTCGAAGCGAGAGGCAAAGCGGAAGGCTACATCCATGGTCTTGTAGATGCCGGGCACCTCTCTACCAAGGACTACGAGCGTGATTACCTAATTCTGTGTATCGCTCAATGGCGGCGTGAATTCCTGCGCAAATTGCTGAACGAATACGGTTACTGAAGCAACAAACTCATGCCTTCGCAGCAATTCCAAAGCGTCTTGAGGGGTGTTCTTACGTCCTCATCAAGGCTCTCAGCTTGACCCGCACCTCCTCCTGGGACTGCAATGAGCTAAGGCCCAAGTTAGGATCGGTGCGAATCAACCGTCGATCGTGATCTGGCCAGCTTTCAAAAGGATCATCATCCAGGGCGATCCAATTCGTCAGGCCTGCCCTGGTTACTGCAGCACGGATCTGCTGATAGCGGCTGTACATGTCATAGCCATCGAGAGGCGCCTTGGGCATCCTTGAGTGCCATGTGCTGCTCACGGTGAGAACCTGCAACTCTGACGGTAAGGCCGCACATGCACGGCGGTAACCGAGGATGCGCACCCAGCTTGTCGATAAGCTGATTTTGACTTGAGGAAACTCCCTCAGTATCTCGACAAGGATTCCGGCATGCATCATGAGTTGCCCGGGTGCACGCAACACCAAACCACTTCGGGTTCGGTAAACGTCGTCTGGGTGCAGCACACCATCAAAATCGAGAAATAGAACTCGATCATTCGGCGTCAGCCGGCTGCTTGTCGGGCCGTTCGAATCAAGCATGGTAAAGAACTCTCAAAGCCGGCCCTCCTGAAAGCAATCTGCTTCCCCTGGAGAGCACTGCAGTAGGCACTCAATCAACTCCGTCAGTAGCTCGTCAAGACTGACTAGGCCATCCGCATATCGCTGCATCTCAGCAAGGTGCGAAGAGGAAGGCCTCACACCATCGAGTACCTGACAAGCAAGAACCTCAGCCACTGCCTTGCGACGTCGTTCGCGCTCGAAATCATCGATCTCCACGTGCCACCTCTCCTTCGCTTAGAAAGCCTTCACCACAGGGGACGACTTGCTATGAAGCGCTTACTTAAACACCTTACTGAAGCGCTGAGAAAGCGTCGCAGCATCGATCACCGTCCAGCTTTCCGGTTGGCTACTTTTTCGAATAAAGTTGATCGCACATCCAACCATGAACACGCCAGCAGCGACTCCTTCCCAAGCCGCAGCCTTAAACGTCGCAGGAACGAGATAACTCGGGTTGACGCTACCCGTTACGAGGTGGATCGGATAAGGCGAAATGAAGCAACCAGCAACGGCCACCGCAATCATCAAGGGTACCGCTGCAGCTAGCATTAGAATCGGTACTTTGATCTGGTACTGCTTCGCCGCGACAAGCTTGCCGCTCGAACCCTTTACTGCGTAGATGATGGCTTTGTTTTCAGCCTTGTCTTTTTTCTTCGTGAAGATGCCGTACAGGGTCACTCGCTCCCCCGCCTCAATCTCTTCAAAAATCTTTCCTGGCAGCAAAACATTCGGCAATACCTGCCCATCGATAACGATGCGCGCGGTCACAGTCCCCTGCTCGGTAGCAATCACTCGTGGCTTCTCGATCACTCCAGTGACCTGCCGGCAATCAAATCGAATCAAAACGTGCTCCTGCAATTTTTAAAGGCGTAGTCAATCGCACTGCCTGAATGGCAGCGTGGTGAAGTGTTGAGTCGGTTACGGTCGAAACGAGAAAACGGTACTAAGTGCTGCTGACTTCCTTAACCCATCACCAAGCAACATGTAGACCGTGCTTTTGGTTTCAAACAAGCATGGGTGGTCATGCGAAATTCCGAAGTTGGTGCGCACCCAGTGGCCGGGAGAAAAACGTCGGCGGCTATCCAGGACGACCTCATGGGAGTAGACAGCTTTTGGTAGCAGTCCCATTGATGCGAGTCGATCCTGCTCCGCCTGAGTGAGCTGGAGATCAGCGATAATCCATTGCTTCACTAGGCAGAAAGGTTTCCCCGGAAAAGTCTTTTCGGCGAGCCCTATTATTTCTTCTTGCGCGCCATGCCAACCAAGAACGACTTCTCCACTTCCGTAAAAAAACTGAGCAATCTCATCAAGTGTTACTGACATGGAGCCTCCAGTGTTTGAACCATCATGTGCGTGCACTGGTGTAGATATGACCCGTTCCGGTGATGAACTCGTAGACCGGGTTTGCCTCGGTGCCCGCCTGGATGCGAATTTCAGAGAGAAGCTCCATTGCGTATGACCCCTGCTCACGCTTTGTGGGTGGAAGTATTAGATGGATGTTCGTCACGATCAGGAACTCACCCTGCTCAGCTGCACGCATCATCTCAACGGTCTCCACATCTGAAACGAGGTGCGCAACCGGGCTAAAGCCACCATTCTCCAATCCCATTCCCTCAATCAGAAACGAGTACTCGCACCGACTGATGTCGACCGACTTCCAGAGCATTCGAGTGCTGTCCGGAGTTCTAAATTGCCCCTGCAAATTGCTGCTATTGGTTACAAACACTGCGGATAAACCCTATTTCAAACCCTGCCAAGCTCTGAATAAGCTCAGCGAAGGCAGCCTTCGATTGACCCTGCTCATGCTTCTGGCAACCGGATAGGGATGCTGCCGAAAGGCACGCGATTCCTTGGCGCTATGCATCCTGTTGAATGGCCATCATAAGCAAATATCCCACCATTAACAATTAGAGATATTTGGTGAGCCGTCGCGAGTATGGCTCTATCCTTCATTTTGAGAAATTGAACGTGAAGGAAGAGCTAGCCGTCACGCTGCGCGCCATCCGGCAAATGAAAGGATTGGGTTATGAGGCCCTGGCGGGAACCATCAGCCAGAGCAACCTTAGCTTGCTCGAGCAAGGGAAAATCCAGGCGACGCTACCTACCCTTCTCAAGATCGCCGAAGCGCTCGATATCAACCTTCTGACTCTATTGGCGTTGTGCTTGGCGATCCGTGACAAAGAGGCTCCTGAACATTTGATAAAAAATGCGCAAAGAGAGCTTCAAAGCTTCATCGAGTCGGGCGGCCTTAAAATCATGGAGGATCAGATTCAAGACGGCGCATTGAAAAAACGATCTCGAGGAACTCGAGCGGATGCTCAGAAGGTGAGTGCCGTTGTTGAACTGAAAAAGCAGGGCCTGACACAAGCTGAAACTGCGCGCGAATTGGGTTTGCCTACATCGACTGTTCAACGATACTGGCAAAAGGGATAAACCTTCACAGGCAGAATCGTCAGCACGATACGCCCCATCGTGCCTGAGTCGTAACCGAGCATATCAGCAGCCGAGCGATGGGGATTTGCGTTCCGGATTGTTGCCGGCAGTGTTGGGCTCGGCGCATATACCCTAGGCTGAAAAGCACCTGATCAACCTCTCGCACTTCCACCAACCTATGCCGACTGAACCCCCACTCATGAAAACCAGGCAGTGGGAGATACCGCCTGACGACAGCTGTCGTGGATCAGGTCTGAGGTCGGAGCAAGCAGCTTTGCATCATTCAATGCTTGGGAGCAGCCGCAGAACGGCGGTACTCCTCGGCGATAGCCTCAATCCGCTCGGGGCGAATAACACCATCCCCTCTCCCCGCAGTCACCATGTCGAAGATTGCATGGATAACCTCGTCGCTGTCAGGGATGTCGATTTCTAGGTTCCGACAGAACAGCGAACGAATACGCTGACCTCTAACGATCTGACGCACCAAGATCTCGAAGCGATGTCCATCGGGTATCTGGAACTGCTTGAGGTTAGGCGGAAGTTGCTCACGCTCCCCAGGATGCATTGGCCGCATACGATGAGTGCGGTCTTTATTTCGCTTGAACCAGGCAGCGTCGTCAGATTTCCAGGGAGTATCATTGAGCGAGATGCCCGTAGGCTGGGTGACCATGCCACCTTTGCGCATCACTTCTTTCGTCATGGCATCGATGGCATCAACACCTGAGCGCATGCGATCGACAGCGGCGAAAATATCTGGAGCAGGCATCTGCCCACCAGGCACTTGTTCCAGCACGCTGACGATGGCATCTGTGTTCTGGTTGATGTAAACCCCAGACCCCATGACCGTTTCGAGCTTGCGGACACAACAGTTCGACGTCAGCACAGTCTCCCCATTCGGCAGTAGGCCGCCGAAGGTCTGGGCGTTGTGTGTCAGCGGTGCACGGCACACGCCACAGTTGTCCCCATCCTTGCGCAAGATCTTTGGAAATTCTTTTTCGTAGCGGCGCCGGGCGTTGCGATTCATATCGGGGTCTCGTGGCCGGATTTGTTGAAAATCCAACTCACTGTAGACCACCTTCAGGCATCTGCCGTGGACATGGAGAAGCGCTCACGAAGCTTTGGGGTGCGTTATTGCGCGCTGGAGAGCTTCGACACCGCCCCCCCCTCGGTTAGTCGAGGATGTCAGGCCTTCCAGCGCAGGAGGTGGCCTTCCGACAATGTTGATCTTGAAGACCTCATATCCTGCGGAACGATTTGGCCCATTAAGGCGTGGACAATTTAACGCTTTGGTCGGTTTGAACGAAAGGAGCGGGATGCGGCTTCACCGAAGCCCTCCAAAAAACTCGACATCATGGTGGATGATATCTCCCTCAGGTTGACGAGTTTCTCTCGAATAACCATCGCTTCCTCTGCACTCAGCGCTAGAGCTACCAAGCGCCCCAATTGCCGCGGTGAGGGCGGCAGCGTGCTTCGGACGCAATAGTTATGGCGCCCCAAATAAACTATTTCTGCTGGTGAAACAATACCGCTCAACCATCCGATCAATAGTGAAGCTCCCATCCGTTGGTACGGATCGCTGTCATTCAATCCGAATTCGATGCGCTCATGCAGATCCAAGTTTACTTTGCACAGGAGTTGCTGCGTGCGAGAAAACCCTGCTGAGGCTATCCCACCGGGTGCAAACGCCGTCCTCTTCGCAAGCAGCAGTCCATACAGAATTTCCACCCCGTCATTGAGTGCTTGTCCAACCACTAGAGATTCAATCCACTTCTGTACGCGTATTGTGATTCCCGCAATCCGCCGATCAGATAAAGAGTGCTTCACTGACCGCTCCCCTTTTGAATAGATGTAAGCATCCCAGATCCGCGTTTCTGGGGTTAAAGTGTTCCGAGGCCTGATCAACATGCGTCTGTGATCAACGCAAAATGCAGTGGTCGTGTAGCACCATGATTGGCGCCAAATGGGAAAACCTGTTCTCCGCATACTTTCTTTGAGACATGTAGAACAGTAGGCGTGTCGGTAATGGATGTGAATCAAACGAGACTGACGGGCGGCAAATAGCTGCCGCAGTAAGACCTCATCGGTACCATAGGTTGCACGCATCACTCTGAAAAGCTCGGTGGTGCAATCAAACTCAATGTCCTCGAATGCGGGGAACGGCCACGATCCCACTATCCCGGGAAGCACGCGCTTGGGGACAGACAGGCCTCGATTGATTGCCTCGCGAAATAGGTGAGGGTTTCGAAGCTTGTTGTGGACAAGCCCCCGCATCACCCAGGAAAGAAGCGTTTCACCCAGAACGAAACGAGGCGCTGCCCCTGATGAGAACTCGTCGAGCAATTTAGAAACTCCACGTGTTACGCAGGCATTGGATTGGTAAAGATGGACAAGCTTTGTAACTGGCGTTACGCGCTAGCATCTGAAGGATTTGAATGAGAGCTCCACTGGCACCATGAGATGTAACCAAAAGATCCTCGATGAAATCGTCATTTTGCAATTGAGAACGTTTGAAGCCACATGCCTCCCCAACGCGTGAAATGAAGGTTCGAAACTGGTGATCATCCTGCCACAAGCCGATATCGACATAGCGGGCCTCATTAGTAACGACCTTTTTCAGATCTCCATCTAAAATATTAGGCCCAGACACAACCAATATCTTTAAATTCTGAAATCGCTGTAGCAAGGCCCCGACTAAATCAATAGAATTATTTTTTTGCTCCGCACCGCCGCCAAAGTGAACATTTGCATCGTCAAACACCAGACGAAACTCTCGACCACCAATCAGATCGTCAAGTGCATGTTCGATATTTCGAAAAGACATAAAATGACCGTTCAAGGGAAGGCCTAGAGCTGCCGCAAATGCCAAGTAGACGTTACCATATGCCTTAGTAAACCTTCCTGGCACATAAGCAGTATACACTTGTGCCCGATCGGCATTTTTAAGCAACCGCTTGGTAACAGTGGTTTTTCCTGTCCAAGTCTCCCCACCTAGAATAATTGGTACGTTAGCGGAAAAACCTGCCAAGACATTCTGTTCAGCTCGATACTGTTTTGGACACAATAGATATTTCACTCGACAGCACTCTTTGGTCGTACGCGTGTATTCCACTTCGAACGTGTAGCAGCCTGCAAGCTTTCAAGTGTAATTTTCTCATCGCCCCATGTCACTGCTAGGCAAGCAGCCGCTCGGAGTAACGTGCAAATATTTCCTATAACCCCCAGAGTATTAGTATAAATATAGTCGGACATCGACTTAGAAGAAAGATGCGACCTCTTTGAAAGCGGAAGGATCTCCTCCCAAGTATCTAAAAAGTTCAGATACTCTGCATCGTTTCTCGACCAAGGAGTAAGCTCATAGAGCTCAAATCGGCGGACGTACTGGGCGTCAATTGCGAGTGCATTGAGAGCATCATCGGTACCGAAAACAAAAAAACTTAGGTAAGTAGGTGCCCCGCATAACCCCCTCAGTAAGGAAAGAAATGTATCCTGCTCGCCCTTAGAAAGCCCCTTGATAGAGTCATGAAACTCATCCATAAATAAACCGCGGATACCGTTAGCGATACAGTATTCGGCTACCATGCTAATGGGTATCCCAGCCTTTCCAGGCTCCATGCCCAAAGCCGTCAAAAGCTTCACCATAGGCTTTGTCTTACTAGTATCCTTTACAAAGGTTACATACCTGATTTTATGACGCCATGATTCATCCATCCCCCTGACCGCATCGCAAATCGTGGTCTTTCCATGATTAGATCCGGCAGATACGACTAGACACGGAGCCTCCATACTGCCGCGTACGATGCTAAGCATGTTGTGGACAATGTTAGACACGGTGAGCAGGTGCTCGGTGTCGACCTTAATATTCTGCCGAATAATCTGACAGCGCTCGTCAACTGACAGATTCAAAGCGTAACGCCGGCTCTCATGTAAATGCTCCCCATCCATTCTCAGTCTTCCCACTTAAGTTTTTTTCGAGTTTGATCAGAGCTCAGTTCTTTGGTATTCCCCTGAAGCAAATCCCCTTCTCCGCCGTAGGAAAGAAAAGACATAGTTTCAGCGGCCGTAACTTTCTTGGCGACGTTTTGCCGGAGTCGCTTGGTAGTAGACTTTGAGTTTTCCACTAACTCATAATTCTCCAAGCGAACTTGGTGCAACTCCTCGTCCACCAGTGTTCCCGGGCGACGGTCGCGCGGTCGCGAAAATGCCCAGTACTCGCTGTACGAGACAGGTGTTTTCGTCAGATCAGAATAAGGAATTTCATGATACCGGCCATCTTGGCGTAACCATATTTTTGAAAAGTTCAATGGATTATACTTAAACGAAAGTCGTGATCCGACCAACCTACTGAGTATTGCCGAAGAGTAAAATGACCTACTAAACTCGACACCCTTTGGTTGCACGGTTCGTAGCACACTTGGAAAGAAGTCGAGAGCAAAAGTTTTAAAGTTGCCCGGCATTGGAGGAACATAATCCGGCCCCTTTTTGGACATCTCTGCATCCCAAACCTCGAACGGCGCAAGTCTGTTCAACCCTTCATGAGCACGCCCATGATAGATCGCCACTTCGTTTGCGAACCACTCACAAAACGCTGAAAAGGTCATAGCTGAATGCTTGGCAGAGTCGTAGTCTGCTTTCTTCAACACATTCGAGTAGGTAGTACCTGGCAGAAGATGCACCTTGCCCATCAGCGTACCAATAATTCGCTCAACGTGCCCTCCGTAATGCTTTTTGCCAACAGGCCGCAGCATGGGGACGATTTTGTAATATTGCAGGGTAGCTTCAAGTTCTGGGCTAGTAAATTCCGCAGCGTTATCCATACCAATTGCACCAGGCACTCCCCAGAACCTGTGGCGAGTATTCTGACCACCACCGAGAGCAATTGGAAAGGCTTGCTTAGGAAAACAGGCAGAAAGCATCGCCATGGCAACGCTGAGGGAGCTCGGCGGGTGGAGTGCAAGATAGTAACCAAGAATAACGCGACTCTTAAGATCGATAACAACCGTCAGCCAAGGCCGCATGAGTGGTCGACCATGCTCATCGCAGATAATTACGTCCACCCGTGTGTGATCGATTTGCACCATAGTAAGTATGGTATCTACATCAATCATCCCTGGTTTCAGATCAAACTTTTGAAGCATCGGCTCTCTGCCGTGCAGAAGGGAGTAAACGGCTTTCTGCCCGAACGATTCAAGCCTTCGCTTAAGAGCATTAAGACTCGGGGTTTTTACGCCCATGGTGTGACATAGAGAGTCAACATATTCCCAAAGAGAAGCAAACGCCTCTAATTTTTTAGTCTTGTCACTAAGGCGTTTCGAAATTGCTTTCTCCATGACTTTCTCTTGAATATCAGACAGCAATCGCGAATTTTTTTTACGCCCTCTGATACTTCTGACAAGAGAAACAGCTCCAAGCTCTGGGTCATATCTTTTCAATAGACGTCGAATCGTTGTTTCTGATGAGCCGAGTTTCTCGATGAGTTCTGCTCGCGATACATCGCCCTGTAAGTAGCCGTTAATGTTTTTTGCCCGATCCGAGGCAATAGCTAACTCTTTCGGATTGATCTCTGTTTGTTCCAACCAAATCAATCGGCGATCATCGTATAGCTTATGCTTTTCTTGATCGACCTCAACCAGATTTACCTGAGTAAATAGCACATCAAAGGAGTGCTCACTTTCAAGGCTTTTTAGGGTAATAACACCGTCAGCACCACAAGTTGCTACACGGTATACCTTCTCCTCAAAGCTAACTAAGTTTCCTTCGACGATGGGTTGCAAAATAAAGACTCGACACCGACTGTTTTAAATTTCAGGTGCTCAAGCATAGCTCCATATCTAACGAGCTTGTCAATGGTCATTAAATTGGCGTTAGACATCAACTGTTTCTCGTGAGCCACTGACATTAATTGCATTTATTCACGAAGAATTTTAACTAATATTGTGTTAATTGACACAAAGCTCAAACAAATATACTTAATTGACAAAGCCGCGCTCAGCAATAAACGAGCCAAGCACCTGCGCGTCCCGAGTTCACTACTCATGCATTATTATTGAATAATATTTTCCGCTCGCCGCTTGAAGTGTCAATATATTCAATATATGCAAACAAAATGAATAAATATCAAACCGGAGCTCCTTGCGCATGAACTATATTCATGTTGGGACGATTTATTTCCTGAGCTAGGCCCGAGTCAATTGACAGCTTTTGAAGCGCTTCTTGGAGCTTGCAACTCGGAATACCGCCAAGATAATGACACAACTCTGTAAATTGGTGTCCTAGACGCCGCATTCGACGGCCCAAAAGGCTCACTATTGAGTAAAAAAAAGCTGCTTTTACTTATATTGACAGCGAGTCCAGTCGGTCTATCAAGGCGCTTGTTATCTCACCCTGTGAGCCGCACTCTTCATTCAATGGCATAGCAAGGGGTCATCTAGCACCTTTCCCCCCCCCTTTCGTAGCCAACTGAGGTAAACGTTGACGAATGTTCCCTCCAGCAACCTATGCGGCTTTGGATTACTCCTTGATATCCCGTGTTAGCAAACGCTCCTGAATAAACAGCTTTGCAAAGGGAACCGGAAGCGATCTTTCTGGACTTTTAGAACTGGCACATTTCTCAGGGAGTGCCGGGCTTAAATCTTTAAAAAAAACCTCTACAAATCAATTGGTTGGATTCTATTTCCAAAACCAGGACATCGAGGTTATTTCAGCCCCGCCCCCGCATTTACGGGCTAAGATGACACTCAATATAAAATGATCAAATCCACTAATGCATCTATGCTTTCAGCCATTTTTAGAAGTCAGAATCGCTAGAAGCCACGGATCCTAAGGGATTGAGCGTTTAACCACTTTTAAAGGAGGGCCACACCGCTCTCAATCCTCGGCACGCGTCAGCTTTTCAATCAGCGCTCGATGCTGCGGATACCGCGCTGTGAGTTTCTGCCGACTCCCCATTTCCATATCGGCGAAATCAAAGCCTGGTGAAACTGCTTCGCTAATCAAACCAAATCCGTTCGAACCATTCAGCAATCTGGAGGCTTTCCAGATTCCGCCCGGTACGTGCAATTGCAAATGTTGTCCGGCTAGAACATCGCTGCCCATCACCAACGTCTGCAGTGAACCGTCTTCAAGGATCAAACTGTACTCAATGGCATCGCCCAGATGGAAATAATGCAGGATGTCCGAATGGTTGAAATGAAACTGGCCGACCGGTGAATCTTCGGTAAGCAGGTAGTAAATCGACGTCATCAGAAAGCGTGAGCCGCTCGTGGTTTCAAGCATGTTCCGGTGATCAGCCTGGTATGTCCTGCGGAAATAGCCGCCCTCAAGATGAGGTTCAAGGTCCAGTGATGCAATCAGGTTCGACGCACTGATCTGACTCGGATTCATGGCCTGCTCCATTGATTTTCAATACATTCTGTAATAACTCGACTAAACGGTCATTTAGTCGAGTTAGTTTCTATTAAAGCTGAGGCATGCTTCCTCTCTGCCTAAAACATAACTATCCGTGTACATCATTAATGCTTAACTTTCCCGTTGCGCATGAGCTTTCAATGATCGCTTACGCTCCTCAGTCCGGATTAGAACTGCGTTTTCAGGCATAACTTTCACGGCATTAAGTAACTCGACCGTGGGGCGAGTACACATGAAGATCAAGCTTCCATTCGCGGCTGCTCACGCCCGCTTTTCCGGGAAGATTAGCGCGGGGGCTCGGGATTCCCAGTCTGCCCCTGACATATAGAGCGGCCCTCCTGCATTTTATACATCCGCGTTTCTATTTCGTGTGAATTTTTTTTATCGTGCACGAGAACGTCGCGGTATCACTGGCAGTCAGTGTGATATTTTTTAATAAGTATGTTTTAACTGGCTCTCCTGTTAACTGATCGAGGTCGATGATTTGTCTTTCCTGCATTTGGTGCCAGCCGTAAACTGAATACAGCGACGCCGGAATCCAGACAAAAAACAGCAAAATCAGCACGTCCTTTTTCATACTTATCTATGCCTCCCAAGCAAACGGATTAAAAAGGTAGCCCCTGCCCCAGATCGTCTTGATGAGCTCTGGATTTCGAGGGTTGTCATTGAGCTTTCCGCGCAATTTACTGATGTGAACATCGACGCTGCGGTTGATCCCGTCGAAAGGAATGCCGCGGATACGGTTGAGGATTTCGTCGCGAGAAAAAAGTGTGCCCGCCGCACTGGCCAGCAAGGACAGTAGTTCGAACTCCATGGTTGTCAGATCGATTCTCTGATCGGCCAGGCTCACTACCCGGCCACTGCGATCGATCGACAGCTGACCGAATTCGAGGATGTCGAGCGCTGTCGGTTGCTTCGTGGGGATATGGCGTCGCAGTAAAGCGCGCAACCGAGCCAGGAATACCGATGGCTTGACAGGTTTGACTACATAGTCGTCGGCACCGGATTCCAGGCCGAGAACCTGATCCCTGTCATCTCCCTTGGCAGTCAAGATGATGATGGGGATATCGAAACCATCACGAATCCGACGGCACAGGTGCAGTCCGTTCTGATCTGGCAGCAGGAGCTCAAGTACGACGATTTGTGGCTTGAGTTCAGCGATGGCCGCCAATGCCTGGTCACCCCGGCGAACCACTTGCACCGCAAAACCATGCCGGGCCAGGAATTTAGTGATGAGTTTCGCCAGCCTCTGATCGTCCTCAACTAGCAGTGTTTTAACGAGACCTGGGTTTTCCATAAAAGCTCAGCATTAGGACCTTGATTAAGTGTGTGCAGCCTCAGACCCACGGTGCGGTTGAGCGACCGATCATCAGCGAGTGATCACCGGGGCCCCGCCGCAGAGCATCTGCATAGGCCTTCATTGATAATAACATTATTAAGATAACGACTGTTGTGTTTAATCTTATCGCCTGCTAGCATCGAAATCGCCAAGTGGCATTTTCGAGGAGAAAGCTCTCATGCAACTCTCTGTGCGAAAGGCGTTCCTGGAAGACGGGGCCGTCCTGATCAAAGGTTTTCTGAGCAAAGATCAATTGGCCGAGTGCCGTGCAGCCTACGACTGGGCTGTTGAGAATCATGGCCCTCATGCGACTCGAATGTTCGACGGAACGGAGCAACAGTCGCACGTCGACAACGCCAATCCCGTTGCAAAGGCCCGTCTCGAAGAACTGGTGGCTTCCCTACCCTTTGGCGAGCTGTTTGCGCAGCTCTGGGGTTCGGAGAATGTGTGGTACTTCGCCGAAGAAGTGTTTCTCAAAGCAGGTGGACGCGGTTCTCGCACGCTTTGGCATCAGGACACGTCTTATCTGCCTTGGGCCGGAAACCATTGGGCGAATGCCTGGATCAGCTTTGAATCAGTGCCGAAGAAAAACGCTTTGGAAATCGTTCGAGGTTCGCACAAAGGACCACGCTACGACGGCACCACGTTTCGCGACCCGAATGATCCGACTCAACCGCTGCATGGCGGCGATGCATTGCCACGCCTGCCGGACATCGAGGCTTTGCGGCAAAACGATCCTGAGGTATTCGAGATCATTTCGTGGGCCACCGAGCCTGGCGATATCCTCCTGCTGCATCCGGGTTCGCTGCATGGCGGCGCTCCGGTGGATGAAGCCTTCCCGGACCGTCACACCTTCGTTTTCCGTTTCTTTGGCGACGACGCCACCTTCCATCCCTTGCCAGAACACAGCGCCGGCGGTTATCCGCAACAAGGCGTGCTGTTCACTGAAGAGCTGTCGACGCTGAAAGCGGGAGACGCCTTCCGCCACCCAACGTTCCGCCAATTACTATAAGAGGAGCACCGCCATGAGCACTCAAGACCTGCAGCGTCAGTCCTTCAACCCTGGTCACACCCAGGCGATCTACGACAACTTCCACTTTTCCCAGGCTACACGCGTCGGCAACATGATCTGGGTGTCCGGTCAGGTCGGTATCGACGAGGCCATGGTTCCGGCCGACGGCATCCAGGCGCAATCCCATCTGGCATTTCAATCCTTGCGGACCATCCTCGAAGCTGCGGGCGCAAGCCTGGCCGACGTGGTCGAGCTGATGACGTTTCATACAGACCTGCAGGCCGAAGTGCACGCCTTTGGACAGGTAAAGGACGAATACTTCCCTGAACGTTATCCAGCCTGGACCGCTGTCGGCATTTCCCAACTGGCAATGCCGGGCTTGCGCGTGGAAGTCCGGGCCGTCGCGGTGATTGGCAGCGGTCGAATCTGAACGATTGCATGATCGCGACGTGCCAAGCCAAAATGGCGTTCGCAGCCACTGTCGACTCAACGCCTTCAACCAACGGAATCACTTTCTCTCATGCATGATGCTCAAGCGCCTTCCACGGATAGTCAGCACTCCATTGACAGTGATTCCGCGCCCGCTCCACGTCGCGGTCGTCCGGTAGGTAATCGTCTGGAAAAACGCGGTGAACTGTTGACCGCAGCCATCGAAGTCATTGCCCAGGAAGGTTATGCCGGGACGTCTCTACGCAAGGTCGCTAGTCATGCCGGGTGCACCACGGGGGCCGTGACCTATTACTTTGCCAACAAAGAAGAAATGATCACGGCTGCCGCGCAGAGTCTGTTCGACGAGTTCGACCACCTGCTCGTTTCCGATCAGGAAAAAGTCGATATCAGGCCAATGATCGAGCAGTGGTTGAACCTGACTCAAGCCAACGACTCGGCGCGCTGGCTGGCCTTGTTTCAGATGCTTGCCCACGCTCGGCACGAACCGGTATTTGCCGACGTGATCCAGAAACGTTATTCGCGCTTCCGCGAGGATCTCGCCAGCATTCTGCGCAAGGGACAAAGCCAAGGCATCATCCGCAAGGACATTGCTGCCGATCTGCTTGCCGATCAGCTCAGCGCGCTGAGTGATGGCTGGATGATGATGCTGCCAATCGAGCCAGAGCGATTTGAAGCCAAACGCAGCAAGGCCTTGATGGATGCGGTCATCACGCTGATCAGCCCCGCTCGCTAAACCCTGCCCTCCAGCATCAACAAGGTTCGCTTCATTTGCGCGGCGAACCCTGCTTTGTCACGCCCGCGTTACGCTCATACCCACGGTTAACCGACATCGCGCCGATTTCACTTTGCTGAATTCCTGATCCGTCATATATTCACATAACATCTGTGATTATAAATAAAAAACGGAGGTGAAGATGAGTGCGGATCTCGATCAACTGTCGACGCAATCACGACAGCGACGGTTGTTATTGCAAGCGATCGGAGGCGCAGCCCTCGCCGGAGGGTTCGGTGTCACCGGGCGTGCGATGGCGCAAATCGAACCTGTAGATACCTCGATACTGGATGTGGTGATCATTGGCGCAGGGCTTTCCGGGCTAACCTCCGCCAGAGACCTCCAGGCCGCCGGCTGCGAGTCGTTTGTCGTGCTTGAAGCCCGCGACCGCGTCGGTGGTCGCACGCTTAACCATGATCTGGGCAATGGCGTGATCTCCGAGGCCGGTGGCCAATGGATCGGCCCGGGGCAAACGTCGATCGCCGACCTGGCCAGACAGCTCGATGTCGCCACCTTCCCCACCTACTACAAGGGCAAGGCGGTGTATCTGATGGACGAGGTCAACATCCAGGAAGATCTCAGCGACGGGCCGAATTCCAATACAGAAGTCGTCGCAAAACTGAACAAGCTCGCCGAAGGCGTCCCCAGCAAAGCGCCGTGGAAAGCCAAGGACGCGGCTGAGCTGGACAAACTGTCGATCGGCCAGTGGCTGGCCGGTCAAGGCATCAGCAACGTCGACAAGATCGGCTTCAACATGTCCGTGAGCCTCACCTTCGGTACCACGCCGGCCGGCATGGGACTCCTGCATTACCTGGCGATGATCAACTCGTCGGACTGCCGCCTTGAAAAGCTCGAAGGGGTCCAGGGCGGTGCGCAGGAATCTCGCCTGGCTGGCGGCTCGCAAATTCTCAGTTTGAAGATGGCTCAGGCGCTGGGAGATAAAGTCCGGTTGGCGTGCCCGGTGCGCAAGATTGTCGGTTGGGATCGTGATGTCGTCGAGTTGCACACCGATCAGGGCATCATCCGCACGCGGCAGGTAATTGCTGCGCTGAGCCCGGCGTTGTGCAATCAGATCCTCTTCGATCCGCCGCTGCCGTCCGGGCGTGCCGAGCTGCAGCGGCATTGGCCGGCCCATGCACCGATGCGCAAGACCGTGCACGTCTATGAGCGCCCGTTCTGGCGCGACCAAGGCCTCAACGGGCAGATCGTGCCAGTGGAAGGTCCGCTGATCTGGGCCTTTGACAACTCCCCGGCGGACGGCAGCCTGGGTGTGCTCAGCGGCTTCGTCAGGACCGGCCAATTACCCCATGACCCGAAAACGGCGCAGGACACCCTGTCGGCGATTTACGCCCGCGCCATGGGCGAACAAGCCATGCACCCGATTCAGTTTCATGATCTGGACTGGGGCAAGATCGACCCGTGGAGTTTGAGTTGTATTTCCCCTATGCCCCCCGGTTTCTGGACGCAATGGGGCGAGTACCTGACGCCGGCGGTCGGTCGCCTGATCTGGTCGGGTACCGAGACTGCGGAAATCTGGGCCGGGGCAATGGACGGTGCGGTCCGCGCCGGACATCGCGCGGCAATGGAAGCGCTGCAGGCGTTGCTTCAATCACGGAGGAGCGCCTGATGAAGCGGACTGTGGTGTTTGGAGTCATCACCGTGAGCGCGGCGTTGGCCGGATCAATAGCGATTTACGGGCCGGAACTGTGGGCGGGCTATCGTTTCATGCAGGCCGTGGATCAGCACGACGCTGCATACCAGGCCAACGGCGGTGCGTGGCCACAGTTGCAGGACACCTGCGCACTTTGCCATGGCGCCAACGGTCAACCCCGCGATGCTCAATACGCAGCGCTTGCAGGGCAGCCTGCGGCATACATCGAAAACCAGTTGCGCGCGTTTGCCGAAGGGCGTCGCCACAGTGCCCAGATGCAGCCGCTGGCGGCCAATCTGACCGACGAGCAGATCAAGCGCCTGGCCAGTTATTTTGCCGAACAGCGACCAGGCGTGACTGAAGTCCCGGCCAAGGATGATGCGCTGGACCAGCGTGGTCAGCGTGTGGTCGCCGCCAATGGGTGTGCAGCCTGCCACGGTGAAAAACTCACTGGCGGCCCCCTGGCTCCGCGTATCGCCGGACAAGGGCAGCTTTATCTGATCGATCAACTGAGCGCTTTCAAACGTGGCCAACGCATCGATCCGACGCAGGCCATGAATGCCATGGCGGGCACCCTGTCAGATGAGGACATCAAGGCCGTGGCGCATTATCTGGCCAAGCTGAACCCTTGATCCTGCCCGGGCAAGGATGCCCACCGCCCTACCCTGCATTACGCAAAAAAGCCGCCAAAACGGCGGCTTCGAGCACTTCAACTATCCTCCTCAGCGCGTTTGCAGAACGGCCATTGCGCCCTTCGCGCGCTCCAGCGCGCAATACGCGTAATACAGGTGCACCAGCAGATAAGCCCAGGTCGTCAGTGCTAGCACGTAGAAGTTGAGCAGCACATTGCTGTCGTCGCCGGGGATCTTGTAGAAATCGTAGATGCACGCAATGGTCAGTGAGGCTAGCATGCCAATCATCACACCGATCGCGTGTAGCGACTCTCCGACATTTGCAAGGCGTACTGCGAAATACACCAGGTAGACCGAAAACATCACCCACATCAGCACGTAGAAATACGGCAGGAGCGTGACCAGAACCTTGGTCGAGATCAACGCGAGTGTGCCCAGCAGAGCGCCGGCAAATATCATGAGCTCCTTGCCCATCGAGGGCTTGTAGGCATGCGTTACCGCCATCAGCCCGAGCACCGTAATAATCGGAATCCCGAAGGCTCTGGAGAACGCGTCGCAGAAGTATGAAATCAGGTACGCATGCTCCGATCCTGTCAGGAAAAAGATCAGGAAGTTTGTCGCCGAAAAGGCAACCACAAACCACTCCAGAGCCAGTAGCAGGTTTCTCTTCTTCAGAAACCTGATGCCAAAGGTCAGACCATTGGCAAGCAGCAAGAAACAGGCAAGGCACAGCACAATATTTCTCGGTTCCATAACGATAGCCTCGGTACAGCTGACAGAAAATTTGATGGGTTAGTGGGATTGAGAAACCAGTGCAGCCAGGTAAGCAGCAATTGCCTGGCGCTCCTGCGCTGACAGCGCCGCTGCAATGGCTTGCATCGCGCCACTTGGCTCAGTGCGCTCGCTGCTGGCAAAAGCGTTGAGCTGGGCCAAAAGGTAGTCCTGGCCTTGTGCAGCCAGGCGCGGGAAGGTGTCGTGGCCCATCAGTTGGGCACCATGACAGGCGGTGCAACCTCGGGTTTGCACCAGTTGTTTGCCCTGGTCCTTGAGCCCCTCGTCAGGGCTGCCAGCCGCATGAGCAACGACCGATTGCCGGGCGTAGAACTTCGCCAGCAGATCAACTTCATCCGGGCTCAGGGTCATCGCCAGCGGCCCCATGTTGGGAGCGAGCCGTTGCCCACTTGCAAAGTTGCGCAACTGGGCAGACAGGTATGCGGCGGGTTGCCCGGCCAGGCTCGGATACGTCGGGTTCAGCGAGTTACCGTGGCTGCCATGGCAACCGGTGCAGGCATCGGTCAGGTGTGGCCAGTTTCCGCGTTCGGCCTGATAGGCCTCCGTGGAGGTCGTGATGTAAGTCTGCAGCCGATACAGGTCGAGCAGATCACGGCCGAAAACCACCACCAGCACCGCAATGAGCGCGATGACGCCAAGCGCTATGTTTTTTTTCATTGCCGCCTCCTATGCCCGACGTAACGCGTTGAGCACCTGCAAGGCGCTATGGCGTCCGGCGCGCACGGCACCGTCCATGTAACCTGCCCAGATGTCAGCGGTTTCGGTGCCCGACCAGAACAGATTGCCGCACGGCGGACGCAGTGCCTCGCCATGTGTCGACCAGAAACCGGGAGGAATCGGCGACACGCACGTGATGGTCCACGGGTCGAAATGCGCCCAGTCGTGATCGTGGTAGGAAACCGGCTCAAGCGCTGCGTCCCCCAGGGCGCGTGCATAGATTTCGGTCTGCAAACGCTTCGCGGCTTCGGGGTCGGTGGGGGCTGCGGCATTCAGAATGAATGCATTGATCACGCCGATTTCGCCGTTTGACGGCGAGTTGTCGTAAGCCCAGATGACTGGCCCACCGACCTGAATGATGTGGCCGTTCAAGCCCTTGTCGCGCCAGAAAGGCCGCGGGTAAACCATGGCGGTCTTGCGTGCCGGCGAGTGCGCTGGCCAGGCCCGCTGCAGGGCGGCGCGAGCTTCGGGCAGCGGTGGATCGAATTGCAGGCGTTGGCACAGCGCGGGATGAATCGCCATGATCACCCGGCGGGCGCGGATCTCGCCCTGATCCGTTTGCAGTCTGACGATGTCGCGGTTCCAGTCAGCAACTTTGCGCACTGGGCACGACAAGCGAACCTTGTCGCCCAGCAATTGCGCCATTTTGCTGCTGAGAACCTGTGAACCGCCGACGATCCGCGTGCCTTGCGCGCTGTCCTTGATCGAATCGAGCCGCATGTATTCGCTGCCGGCCGAATTGATCATCGACAGAAAATGCAAGAAGCCCATTTTCGCCGGCGTGACACCGCAGGTCAGGAGGAAGCTGGCATTCCACCCTGCGCGATCTTCCGGCTTGATGTTTTGCTGAGCGAGCCAGTCGCCCGCCGAGAGCTTGTCCAGTTCGGGCACCCTGGGGGATTTCCATGGCGCACCGCATGGCACATCACGCGACAGCTCGCTGAGTTTTGCCGAGACGCTTTCGTCGGTACCGAAGGTGCCTTTCAAATCGACAGCGACACGTCCATCGCCCCCGAGGATCACGGTTTCCCCGTCATAGAAACTGGGAAAGGTGCCTACCTCAAGCTCACGGGCCAGATCCGCTACGGCGGTTTGTCCTGGACCGATCCACTGACCTCCGGCTTCGGAGATGTAGCCGGAGCCCAAGTCATGATTGAGGGTGCGGCCGCCGACACGATCACGCGCTTCAAGCACCAGCAGCGACTCACAGCCTGCCAGATGCAGATCACGGGCGGCGGTCAAACCAGCCAGGCCGGCACCGATGATCACCACATCAAATACATCGTCGGAACTGTCCTTTTGCAGCGCATCGGCGGCATTGGCCAGGCCAAGGTTCAAACCGATCGATCCTACGGCGGCGGTTGCACCGGCCAGTTTGAGTAATTGTCTTCGCTTCAGATCGGGAGGGGCGTCAGTACTCATGTTCGATGCCTTACATCACGTTATTGTTGGATTGACCGCCCGTGGCCGAGCGTGGGTGCGGCAGTAAAAAAGGGGTGACGAGAACGCAAACATTCGTTTGTCTTTCTGCAGGCGAACGCCTGCCGGCCCCAGGACTCCAAGGTCAGCTTCACCACGGAAAATCAGCGTGTTGGTTCTATAACCTCAACCGTCAGGCATGAGGGTGCACAACTTTGCGGTTGGTGTATTCGTCCAGCAGATGTGCTCCCTCCAGCGCCACATTCACGGCGCACCACTGCAGCGGTTCGGGCAGGGTTTTCGGAGTTTTATGCCGCAGCGCGGCGAGCAGCGGATGCTCGATACCGCCGATCCTTTCTGCCAGCAGATGGCCGATCAGCGACTGCGAGGCGACACCGTGTCCGGAGCAACCCGCGGTGTAGAGAATGTTGTGGTGCGACCCGGTTTCGCCCACCACCGGCAACGCGTCGTAGGCCATGCTGACGTAACCACTCCAGCACGCTTGAATGCCGACACCGCGTAACGTCGGGAAACGCACGCCAAGGTTGTCTTGCAACGCGCGGTAGGTCACCTCATCGGGAATGTTCGGGGTTTTCGAGCCGTAGGCATAACCCAGCCGTTTGGTGGTCATCAGCAGTGTATTGCGTGCGGTCAGGCGATGGCTTTCCATCACCAGGTGCGGCGTGGTCAACCCTTCCCGCCCTGCCCAGCCCAGCGATGCCAACTGCTGTGGTGTCAATGGCTCGGTTTCGACCGCCGAAACCCGAAACGGTACGACTTTGTCGCGCAAAAGACCGAGCTGCGGCGTATAGGCATTGGTAGCGAGCACCACTATTGGCGCGCTCGCCCGACCGCGTGGCGTCCGGCAGGTGATCGTCGGCCCGTCGGAGTACGACTCAAGCGTGGTGTTTTCATACAGCCTCACCCCCGCCTGGAGTGCAGCGCGGCGCAGGCCCATCACGTATTTGCCTGGGTCCAGGGTACCGCCGTGGCGTTGCAGACAGCCAAACAGAAAGGCTGGTGGAATCCCCCGCGCGCGCATTTGTGCCTGATCCAGAAACTCGGTTTGCGAACCCAATTCGTGGCCCACGGCCATGCTTTTGCGCAGCCTCTTTTCTTGCGACGGATGGATCCCCGCCCTGATGATGCCCGAGGCGTTGTAGTCGCAGTCGATCCCCAGTTCGCGCAACCGACCTTCGACGTAGGCGACCGCTTCGTCATAGAACCTGACGATATTTTGCGCTTTTTCCTTGCCGACACGTTTCAGGAACAACTCGAACTCAATGCCGATGCTCCCGCCCAGATAACCGGCATTCCGACCGCTGGCACCGAAACCGGCAAACTCCTGCTCGAGGATAATGACCTTCGCTCCCAGCGCCGTAAGCTCCAGGGCGGTGGACAGCCCGGCGAAACCGGCACCGATCACGATGACGTCCGCGCTTACATCGCCTTCGAGCTCTGGCTGCAGATCAACCGGACTTTCGACCCAGCCACCCAACCGACGGAAATGTCCGCCTGCAAAATGGCGTTCCAACTCTTGTGCTTGATAGGCCATGGACATGTGATGCGCTCCTATCGACTCAGGATGTGAATAGCGACTGCTGCTTCCTCGACACCTTGAAGACCGCCACCGTTTTCCTGGATGGCATGCCGCGCGCCGTGGACTTGGCGCGGCCCGGCCTCCCCGCGCAATTGGGTGACCAACTCGTACAACTGCCCGATCCCCGTCGCGCCAAGTGGATGACCTTTGGATTCCAGGCCGCCGGAGGTATTGATCGGAAGACGGCCACCTAGAGTGAAATCTCCCCGTTCTGCACAAACCCCACCCTCTCCCAGCGGTGCAAGTCCGAGATTTTCCGACTGGATGATTTCCCCCATTGCCGAGGCGTCGTGTACCTCGGCCACGTGCATGTCCTGCGGGCCGAGGCCGGCGATTTCGTAGGCTTCACGCGCCGCCAACAGGCTGACGTGCTTGTGCGGCTCGTCGAGCCCGCGCAGGGTGAAGCTGCGGATCACGCTGGCGGCGATTCGCACACAACGTTTTGGATCGGCACCAATGCGTTTCAGTCCCGCCTCGGTGCAAAGGATCGCGGCGGCCGCACCGTCGGACAACGGCGCGCACATGGGCAATGTGATCGGATAGGTAATTGGAGGCGCCGCCAGAACTTCTTCTATGGTGAAGGTCTTGCGAAATTGCGAATAGGGGTTGTGCACCGAGTGTTGATGGTTCTTGGCACACACCGCCGCAATCTGCCGTTGAGTGGTGCCATAGGTCTTCATATGCCAGCGACACATGGCAGCATAAATGGCCATGAATTTACTGTACGGACGTTCGGATTCCGAGCCCGGCGGCACCACGATGCCCTCGCCCATTTTCACCAGCGTCGCGTAGTTTTCCTCGGCGGTGGAAACGTCCCAGCCGGTTTCGAACAGGGCCAGCGCCCGCGCCTTGTCCGGCACGTTCATTTTCTCCGCGCCCAACGCCAGGGCCACGTCGGTAGCCCCCGAGCGCAAGCTCTGCACTGCCAGATGAACCGCAGTACTGCCCGAGGCGCAGGCGTTTTCGACGTTGTACACCGGCACCCCTTCGAGGCCGATCTTGCTGCACAGCACCTGCCCGGGAATCGACAGTTGTCCTTGCAGATGACCGTTGGTGATGCCGGCGTAGAACACCGCACCGATATCAGCGCGCAAGGCGCCGGAGTCGGCGAGTGCGCCCTGCAAAGCTTCCAGCGCTAGATCCTGGAGACTGCGTTCCAAGTGGCGACCGAACTCGGTCATGGCAATGCCGGCGATGTAAATAGGTTCCATCAGATCGTTCCCCTCAGATACGCCGGTCAACGTTTTGCCAGTAATGGGCACGCAGATCTTTCTTCAGCACCTTGCCGACCGGGCTGCGCGGCAATGCATCAATGAAATCCACGGTCTTCGGCGACTTGACCGAGCCGAGCCGGCTCTTGCACAGCTCGATCAACTCCTCGGCGGTGACGGTAAGCCCGGCGCTCAACTCGACCACAGCCTTCACGCCCTCGCCCCATTGCTCATCCGGCACACCGATGACCGCGCAGTCCTGCACCGCCGGATGACTCCACAGCACTTGCTCGACTTCGCTGGGATAAACGTTAAATCCGCCGGAGATGATCATGTCTTTCTTGCGGTCGGTAATGTGCAGGTAGCCGTGCGCATCAACGTGGCCGATGTCGCCGGTGTGCAGCCAGCCATCAATGATGGTTTCTGCAGTTTTCTGCGGGTCCTTGTAGTACCCCTTCATTACCAGGTCGCCGCGCACACAGATTTCGCCGGTTTGCCCCTGGCCGAGGATGTCCCCGGCGTCGCTGAGGATTTCCACGCGCACCAGCGGATTGGGCCGGCCCACCGAAGACAGACGCTCGTCCGATGCCAGGCGTCCACCGTGCAGATGCTCGGCGGGCGGCAGGTTGGAGATCGAGGCTGGGGCTTCAGTCTGGCCGTAACCGCCGGCCATCACCGGGCCGAAGGTCTCGATGGCTTGCTTGAGTTTGTCCACCGACATCGGCGCCGCGCCGTACAGGAAATACTTTAGCGAACTGAAATCGACCTTCTGCGCCAGATCCGGCACGTCCAGCAGTCGATAAATCACGGTAGGCGGCAAAAAGGTTTCGGTGACCTTGTACTTCGGGATCATTGCCAGCATCAGCGCCGGATCCGGTTTGGTAATGATCACAACCGTACCGCCCCGGGAGGTGCACGGCAGCGACAGCGTGCCAGCGGTGTGGGTCATCGGCGCCGCCGCCAGGTTGACTGGCGGATGGTCATCCCCGTAAGGGAAATTGATCATGAAGTGTGCGCAGAACGTCTGGATGCTGCGATGAGTGTTCATCACCCCCTTAGGCAGCCCGGTGGTGCCGCCGGTTGGCGAGAGTGCCACGACATCGTCCAGTTGGTACTCGACCTCCGGTGCCGTGACCGGCTGACCATCGATCCAGGACTTGAGCGACGGTGCCCCCGGCAGGTGCTCGTCGATACAGATCCACAGACGAATTTTCGGCAGGCCAGGACGCAACGCGTCGATGATCGGCGCGAACTCTTTCTGGAAAAACAGCACTTCGCAGTCGAACGCGTCGAGCACGTGACGGTTCTCTTCGGCGCTGTTGCGTGCACCAACAGGAATCCAGCATAGGTTGGCGCGCCATAACCCCAAGGTGCAGGTCCACGCCACTGCATCATTGGCAGACCAGATGGCGCCCTTGGTGCCGCTGGGCAAACCGGCCGCCAACAGTGCGTTGGCGATCCGGCATGACAAGTTGCGGACTTCGGTAAAAGTGAACACCCGATCGTCCTGGATATACGCCGCGCCATGCGGATTGATCCGCCAGCCACGGTCAAAGAAATCAATAATCGCCATGTCAGTCACTTCACAGTTGAGTAACGGTTGCGCGGGCCAGACCACGTTGCTCGAGGAAGCCCAGCAGATAGCGATGACCGAAGGCTTTGGAGGCCGAAGCGAAACCTGTCTTGGCGGTGTCGTTATTCAACAGCTTGACCACGGCTGCAGCGTGCAAGGCGCCAGTGGCGATGTAAGGCGTGATGCCATGCACGGTTGCACGCACGGCCGTCAGTTGACCGCGACCGATAGCGAAGTCGACGGTGCGTTGCAAGGTGCTGCGTTCACGCGGTGGCATGCTTGGAGTGGTCGATTGAACGAGGCTTTGAATCACCGCGTCCTGCTGCTCCTTAGGCAAGTGCTTGTATTCCGCTTCCCACTTCTCGCCCAGGCCGTGGACCATTTTCATTACCGGGTTGTCGTAGAAGCCGACACAGGACATGCAACTGCGGACACGGCCATCATCCTCAAAGAACACCGGTAATGAGGTACCGCCCCAAGGCAGGCAAAACACCGCTTCCAGCAGATCGGGACAAACCACGTTGAAGCTGGCGTTCGGTGCATAGGGCACGAGTTCCTTTTCCCACAGGTAGGCCCCGGGGTAGCGGACGCCTTCGAAGATGGTCGCCGTTGAACCGACGGTCACCCCGGCGGCACCGGTGCGTGGGCCACGAGTCAGTGTGGCGGTTTCCAGCGAATCGACGCCCGGAGTTTCCAGGGCCAGCTCGGCGGCTATTTCGGCGTAGGTGTACATATATGCCAGCGATGGCGACAGCAGCAGACCCGCCTGGCGATACAGCTCGCCGAACTGATCGCGCAAGGCCCGAATGTGCGCCTGCTCTCCGGCCGGATCCAGATAATGGCAGCCAGCCTTCAAGGCTGCCTCAACGGCGGTCAGGCCAAAATTGATGAATGGGCCGACTGTGTTGCAAACCACGCGCGCACCTTTGAACACCGAAACCAAAGCCTCGACCTCATGTGGGCACTCGATGATTTCGTAGGTCGCCGACTCCAGACCGACAACGCGTTGCGCCATCATCTCCTGAGCACGAGCAGCGTTGCGAGCTACGGCGGTGAACGGGATGTGCTGGTCGATCAACCAATCCATGATCAGCATGCCGGTGTAACCACTGGCGCCGTAGACAACTACTGGATATTTGGCCATCGGGATTTACCTCATTTGTTGTTTTTGGATGAGTGATGTCGGGTGAATCTGCAGAGTCAGTTGTTCGCCCAGCCTTCGGCATACAGCTGCTGGGCAAGCAGCCCCAGTCGCATGGTCAGGACCCGGTTTTCGCCGTCCTCGATCAATGACGACTGGGTGTCGCGCAGCAGTTTTTCGATCGGGTATTCGCGGGTGGTGCCATTGCCGCCGAACAGGCGGAAAGCCTCTTGCACAACGGCCATTGCCTCTTCGGTCACCGTGACCTTGGCGGAGGCTGTGGCGTACGGGTGGGTTTGCGGCGACAGGCGTGCGAAGCTCAACGAACGTCGGGCGACCGCACGCGCTGCCTCGACTCGACGCAACATTTCGCCGAGGCGCAGACGGGTCATCTGGTGATCGATCAACGGATGACCGCCCTGGCGACGCTCATGGCAGTACTGCAGCGCCATCTCGAAGGCGGCACGTGCGACACCGGTGAACACCTGACTCATGTGGGTGCCGGCGAAGGACCAGGAGGAGCTGACAGCACCGTAGTACTGGTCGCGCTCGGCAATAGCGAAGCGACGTGGCACTCGTACACTGTCGAAGTAGATTTCGCCTTGGGGCAAGGAGCGCTGCCCGATCTTGTCCAGGGGCTTGCCTTTGGACACGCCTTTGAGGTCGAGGGGGATAATCAGCGCAATACCGTGCGGCCGGCCGTTCTCATCGTAGAAACCGTCGCCGTAATCAGCGCACATCAAGCCCAGTGCAACCTGTGCAATGGCTCCGTTGGAGACCCACGCGGAGCTTTGGCCATTGAGGATCACTTCATCGCCGACCACTTTAGCGGTCAGATTGCCGATATTGCCGAGCTTACCTGCCGGCCAGTCTCGCGCCATGTCGAATATCTGGTTGTCGCTGCCACGATCAGGTTGAGTGGCCATCCAGCAGCCGATCCGGCCTTGGCAGAGTTCGACCAACTCGGCATTACCAGCGGCGATGGCCATTTGCAGAGGGAAGTCGGCGCAACCCAGCGAGACAGCCAGGCCTGCATCGCCCCAGCCGAGTTCTTCGCCTATCAGAGATTCGATCCGCACTGCCATTTCCGGCGGTAACTGCGCCAACAGTGCCGGGTCAAGACCAAGCTTGGCGAATTCGCCGAACAACGAATAGTAAGGCGAGCCCGGGGCAACGACTTCTTCCGGGGTCATCCGGTCCAGCTCTCGACCCAGCGGGCGTAACACCTCTTTGGCGAAGCGGTGGACGGAGGCCTGTATTGCAGCCTCCTCTTCTGTCAGCGGTGTTTCGAATCCGGAGAGTCCGGCGGCTGGCAGGGTAAGTGTCGACTTGAGCGAGATCATCAGAGTACCTCCATCGAAATCGCAGGTCGCTGCGCTTTGCAACGTTCTGCGTCTTGTTATTTGCAATCGACTCTAACAAGCAAAATTATTTAACGCAACACATGTTATGTTTATTGTTCGAAACGTAAATGGAAGCCTTCCAGGCACGGAAAATCCGGCCGAAAATCAGCAGGGTTCTAGATATTTTTTCGCGTTGAAATGCCGGAAAGCAGGCTGGCGCCTGTCTTCCGACACATCGATGGCATCAGCGTTGAGGGACGACGCCTCGCCGTGAAAACAGAATCGGTGAGGTGTCACTGTTGAGCAGGATCGCGGTGAGAGAAACACCGTCGCTGCTGGGTTGCTCGTGAAAACTGCTCCCACCGTCGTCACTGCGAACCATCAAACCGTCGAGTCCTACCGCAATCACTGCTCGCCCGGAAACATCTATGGCTGTGACTGAACTCTTGCTTTGCAACGGTACGCGCTGCCAGTTCGAACCGTCTGCAGAGCTGTGCAACAAGGTGCCGCGTTGCCCGCCCACCAGCAGTGAACCGTCGCCAAGCACGGCCCCTGTCCACAACGTGCCGCTGTAGCCCGTATCCAGATAGCGCCAGTATTTGCCCTGGTCATCGGAGCGCAATAACTGGCCGCGTTCCGCCGTTGCGTACAAATGCCCTGCTCCATCGGCAAACAGTCCCATCAGATTCAAGTCGGCACGACTCGCTCCGGGAGGCGCATCGATTTTTTGCTCGATCCAGGTCTTTCCGCCGTCATCGGTTGTCAGCACCAGCGACCACAGCCCTACCGCGACACCCTGGATCGGGTTGAAAAAGTACACCGCAAACAATGGCCGATCTTCTGCACTGGACAAGCGTTGAACTTGCCAATTCTCACCTCCGTCCCTGGTGGCGAGAATTGCGCCCCAGTGGCCGACAGCCCAGCCCTGTCTGGCATCGACGAAGGACACACCGGTCAAAGGCGTGGACACCGGTACGGATGTCGCTTGACGGAAATGCTGGCCTCGGTCGTCCGACAGCAACACCACCCCGTGATCGCCGACGGCAACGGTTCGCTCCCCAGCCCAGGCAACACTCAACAGCGTGGCGGCACTGGCGTTGGCAGTTTTTGCTGCAGGTACGGTCGGCAAGGGCGAAGCCTGCGATAACGCCGATAACATTAGAACGAGTAAAGCAATCAGATTTCGCATCGGGATCTCCTCAATGCACCAGTGAGCCAATCAGGCGCACTGGACGACGCCGTGGGAACATTCGTTCAAGCCAGACGGCGAATGCAGGCAGAACTGTCATGGCCATGATCATGTTGACCAGGAACATGAAGGCCAGCAGCTTGCCCATGTCGGCCTGGAACTTAAGATCGGAAAACGCCCAGGTGGCGACGCCCACCGCCAAGGTGATGGCGGTAAAGATCGTAGCGACGCCTACCTCCAGCAACGCGTGCTCGACCGCTTTGGTAATTGGCTGCCCGAGAGCCTGGTGCAGTTGCAGACGGTTGTAGATATAAAAGGCGTAATCCACGCCGATGCCGACGGCCAGCACCATGACTGGCAAGGTGGCGATGGTCAGGCCGATTTGCAGCTCTTTCATGAACCAGTAGCCGATGAAGGTGCCCAGTGTCAGCGGTAGGCAGCAGACCAACACCGCGCGCCAGTCTCGATAGACGACAAACACCAACAGAGCGATCGCTGCGTAGACATAAAGCATCATGGGCAGCTCGCTGCGTTCCACCTCTTCGTTGATCGCCGCAATCACGCCAGCGTTACCGGAAGCCAAGCGTATGCTCACGCCCGGCTGAATGAACTGAGTACGGAATGCCTTGGCGGCGGCGATCACTCGGTGAATGGTCGTCGCTTTATGATCGGCGAGGAACAGATGCACCGCCGTCATGCTGCAATCGGGACGCATCATCCCTGGCACTCGAGCTACTTCGGCGGCCATCGACGAGTAGTTGGTCGGGTCGATGGGCACTGCGTTCATTTTCGGGTTGCCCTCGTTATAGCCCTCGTTAAACTGCCGCAGGCTGTTAGAGAACGAGGTGACCGACACCACACCTGGTACACCTTGCATAGCCCATACAAATCGATCCTGATACTGACCAAGGGCAACATCTTCACAAGCGTTTGCGCCGGCGTCAGTTTTAGCTTCGAAGACCACACTGAGCCAATCCAGCCCGATGTCGTAATTGCCGGCAATGGATACCGCATCACGATTGAAGCGCGCATCCTCGCGCAGTTCAGGCGCCCCGGCCTGCAGGGAACCAACCACCCGATCGTGGCTTTGCCAGGCCGCGGTGACAAATATCAGCACGGCCATACCCAGCACCCACCGGACGTTGTGCCATTCGGTCAATCGGGCAAAACCGCGTAACCAACGAGCCCGGCGCTGGCGAGAAATTTCCTCGGCAGCGGCGTAACCGGCATCTACCCGTAGCATTGACGCCACGATCGGCAGCATCACCAGGTTGGTGACGATCTTGAACGCCACCCCGAGCGAGGCGGTGATTGCCAGCTCCCGAACCATGGGAATCGGGATCAACAATAGCGTTACGAACGAAACAAATGCAGTGACTAACGCCAGCGTGCCGGGAATCAGCAAGCCGCTGAAACTGGCGCGTGCCGCTCCTTCCACCGACTTGCCGCAGGCGATCTCGCGAATGATGAAGTTGATTTGCTGTACGCCATGGGAGACCCCGATGGCAAACACCAGAAAGGGCACCAACACTGCCAGCGGATCCAGTCCATAGCCGAGCAAACGCAAGGCGCCGAACTGCCAGATCAGTGACACCAGCGAGCAACCCACCGCGAGCAAGGTGAAACGAAGCGAATGGCAATACCAGTACACCGCAGCGGCCGTCAGCAGCAATGCCAATAGGCAGAACTCCAGAACGGCCGAGGCACCTACCGCAATGTCACCGATCTGCTTTGCGAAACCGATGATTTGGATCTCGAAGTTCTTGTCCTCGAACTGATTGCGAATTTTCTCCTCAAGCACATGGTTGTAGGCCACATAGTCGAGGCGCTGGCCGTCAGCATCGAATTCGTTGAGATCGACAGTGATCATTGCGCTGCTTTGGTCGCGAGCGACCAGCGTTCCGATAAAGCCACCCTGCGCCGTCGAGTTGGCGATCATCGCAATGCTCGTTTCATCGAGACTTTCGGGCGTCACCGTACCCGGCACCAGCGGATCGGCACGAAAACCTTCTTCGGTGATTTCGTTGACGAACGCGTTGGGCGTCCACAACGAACGCACACTGCTGCGCGATACGTTCGGCAGGAAAATCAGCGCCTGAGTGACGTCATAAAGGCGCTTGAGCCCTTCCTGGCTCCAGATCGTACCCTGGCGAGCCTTGACCACCACGGTCAGCCGGTTCGCACCGAGCAAGTCGTTGCGATACGTCTCAAAGGTTGAGATGTACTCGTGGCCAATGGGTAGCTGCTTTTCAAATCCTGCTTCCATGCGTAACTGGACGGCAAACCAGGCCATGCCCGTTGTGAACACCGCCAAACTCAACAACGTCAGCAGGCGGTGAGTGAACAACCACTGTTCGATGCGCGGCAATACACCGCGCACTTTGGTTTCCTTCATTTTCAGAGAACTATTCACGGCGTGCCTCATAGGGTTCGGGAGACCACAAGGCCGACGTAATCGCGATCACGCAGCAGTTGATCGTAAGGGGTCTTGCCGCCCATGAACTTGGCGTAGTTGGCCGAGATCTGCCAGCTCGCAGGATTGCGCACGAAGTTGAGGTACAGGTTCAGACTGCTGGCATCCTCGGTGAACGTCGCCGACAGGTTGGGTGTGCGTCCTTTGATAGATTGCGAATAGAACACTCCCGGCGTCACCTGCCAGCCAGGGATCAGCGTGTTGTCATACGTCAGGCTGAAATCGAGGCTGATTCCGGAAGAGGTTTTGTTGCCCTTGGCGCTCGGCGGGATGGACGGATCCAGTTGCCAGGTATTGAGACCGGCGGCAATCGGTTCACCGGCGTACTCGTTATGCAGCCCCGGGTATTTCACGACCACGAGTTCGCTCAGCAGCGTACCGGTGCTGGCACCGGTGAGGTCGAGCAACGTCGGCGAGTTGGACGGGGTCATGCTGTAAATGCCGGTCAGGTGCCATTGCAGTTTCTTTTCATCCGTCCAGCACTTGCCACCGTTGCTGGCACAGGCGTCGATGACTGGATTAAGCGGCACCGCATCCTTTGGGCGATATGAAAGCTCCGTGCCCAATGCCCAGTCGCCGACCGGCATGTTGGCACTAATGCCGTACATCATGCGGTCCTCCGGATACTTCCAGGTTTGCGCCAAAGCGAAGGTTTCCGGATCCAGTACCTGCATGCTCAACGACGGCAGTTTGTCGTGATAACGCATCACGTACAGGCCGAGGTTGAGATCGGTGTTGTCAGGCTGCCAGCGCAGCGACACCCCCCATTGGCCTCCATTGCGTGCGTCCTTTTCGTCGTAACCGTAAGCTCCCCTGCCCTCGCCCAGTGCATGGGTGGTGGACCAATAACTGCCCACGGGAGGCAGTTCGCTTTTGTTCCAGTTGAACTGCCAGTACGCCTCGATGTTGACGCCGGCACCCAGTCCTGACGCAAGGCTCAACATCGGCGCTGGCAACAGGGCTTCCTTGAGCTGGGTGCCGGGACGCGACAACGCCATGACATCGTAGGCGTTGGTATTGTTGATGCCGCCGGCAGCGAACAGGCTCTCGCCCCAGTTGATGACCTGATTACCCAGACGAGCACGAACACGCTGTTCACCGACATCGAAACTCTTGCTCACCCACAGGTCCAGCAGGCGCGCTTTGAACTCCAGATCGTCCCGGGCGCTGCTGGTGAGGCCGTCGCTCCCGACACCTTCAGGCCGGTTGGCCGATAGCGCACCGCTGGTGTCGGTCGCGGCAAAGTCGCGTATCCAACTCCCGCGTGCCATGAACGTGTAGTCCTCGGGAAATTTAAGCACCAGTTCATGGGTGCCTTTTATGTAGTTGGTGAACAGATCCCCCCGGTCGTAGTTCAAGTCGCCCTGGTCACCAATATTGGCGCTGGGAGCCAGACAACCGCTGGGAGGATTGTGACCGCCTGGACTGCTGGTGATGAGATTGCATCCGCGAGATTCGGTCCGTAACCCCATGCCCACAGCGAGAGTGGAATCGAATGAGCCTCGGATGTTTTCGGTTTCAAAGGTGAACGCCATGGCAAATGGGGTTGCACACGCGATGACAAGACCTGAGGTTTTACTGATTATTTTTTTCATGTCTGTTCCCGAAAGCTGCTGTTAGCGTTCGCTGGTGGCGCGCAGATTGTCTGAGGTGTAGAAGTCGCGTTTCAGACGAGGGTTGTTGGCGCTATCGGTGAGCCAGCGATGGTCGTTCTTGCCGGAACCAATGGAGGTCATGTCGTAGAGGTAGCGACCATCAACGAGGTTGTATTGCGCCTGGGCTTCCATATCGCAGGTGCCAGTCTCGTAGACCGGGATTGTGTAGCCTTCGCGGACTTTCCAGATTTGCCCTTGTTTGTCGTAGTCCACCGCCATCAGCGCGTTCCAGCTGTCCTCATCGATGTAAAACAGACGTTTCGGAGCCTGATGACGCATGCCCTGGCGAACGGTTGCTTCAACCACCCAGACGCGGTGCAACTCATAGCGACGCGATTCGGGGGCGATGAAGTCGCGCTTGGCCACATCCTCAATCTTCGCCGAGTTGTCGTAGGCGCCGAACGAGTTGTAGGGCACAAGCATTTCCTGCTTGCCGACCAGCTTCCAGTCGAAGCGATCCATCGGACCAAAGAACACGTTGGACTCATCAATGGTGTACTGATTGTCCAGACCGATCTGCGGTGCGTCGTAGGAGTATGCCGGCATGCGACGTACCCGGCGCTGGCCCGGGAAGTAATAGAACGTAGTGGCTTGCTCGCCAGCTTTGGTCGTCACCACGCCGGCCTGCCCGGCAAGGGCTGCGGGGTCGGAGTAGCTGAAGTAGGTCGCAACTTCGAGTCGATCGAATGAAGAAAACAACGCACTGCCCTTCACGCCCCATGGTGTGTACATGAACCAGTCAGTGGAGGTTCGCAGCCAGTCTTCACTCCCTTTTCGCGGCGAAATTCCGGAAACGGTTTTCGACATATCGAAGCCGACGCCGCGATAACGCATTTTCATGTTCCACATAACCTCGGCACCCGAGGTTGGAAACGGAAATGGGATACCGGGGACGTAAGCCTCCTGCAGTGCCAGACCGTCGCCGTCGAGTTTCGCGAAACCGACATTCTTCTTCGTGTTTTCCGCGACGAAATCCGGTACGCCACAGCTGCGCCGTGTCGGATACACATCCATCCGGTACCCCGGAATCTTCTTGAACATTTCCACTTGGCCAGGGGAAAGCTTGCCGGTGTACTTCGCGACGTTGCCTGAGTCGATACTGAACAGCGGTTTGTCATCCTTGAACTTCCACTGCTGACCTCGCACCTGGCCGTGGCTCCAACCGCCGCCTTGTGGTCCGGGTGGTGTCCAGGCAGGAATGACACCATCGGCGCTGGCCGCCGCCTCACCTCCCAGCGGGGTCAGTTTTGTGCCGAGCAATGCAGGATCCTTATCTGCCGCCTGCGCCGTGCAAATGAAGGTTGATGCGACGACGGCCGCGATCAAACATCTGCGTACGACGCCTTTAGAAACATTGTTATCGGGGCGCTCAATCACTGTGTTCATTGGAGGATCCTCGTGGGTCTTGATCGGCACCGTGGCCACTTTGACGGCAGTAACACGTTGCCTGCGCTAACCTAATCAACTGACTTGATCAATTGACCAAGTCGCTTGATCAAAGCAAGGCTGGTGCCAATGTCTGAAGCGCGGGAAATAGTCACGTTTAATCAATCGATTACAGAAACGCGGGATAGATTCGAGCCACGAGATTTTCGTTAAACATTTCCGAGTGTTTCTTCGGTTCGCACCAAATCGGGAATTTGCGAAACAGTCGTTACCAATAATGGTGCGACAGTTTCAGACCACCGTTTCTTCCCTGACGCAAGGCGATTCGTTGCTGTAGCATCCGCAAGCGTCGACAGTGCCCTTACCGATAAAGGGCGCCAGGAATATTGGAGATTGCTGACTTATGGCCAGAATGGGCGCTGAATTACGCCGGCAGGATTTCGTCGAAGCAACGATCAAAGTGATTGCCGAGCACGGTGTCGCCAATGCAACGACCCGACGGATTGCGGCGGCGGCCGGTTGTCCGTTGGCATCGCTGCATTACGTGTTCCATACCAAGAACGACCTCTTCTATGCCGTCTATGAGTCGCTGTTTAACCTGCCTCATCAAGCGTTGGAACACGTCCCTGCCGGGACAACTGCCGCTGATACGACTGCCGAAGTCCTGCGACAGTTGATCACTTGGTTCATCGATCATCCGGACGCGGCCAAGGCGCAGAGTGAGTTGTTTTTTTGGGCACTGCGCAATGACCCCGAAATGGCAAGCAAGATTTACTCAGTAGCCATTGAAGCGACTGAGCAGGCACTGGAGCGAGCTGTAGGCGCAGAGCTGGGGGAAAAGTTTTTAAAGGCCGCAAGTCGGCTTCTGGTCCAACTGGTTGACGGGTTGACTATCGCGTGGTCCGCCCATGGAGACCTGCATAGATTGAGGGCCGAAACCGAGACGGCTTGCGCCGCACTGGCCCTGCTGGTGGCCAGTCACTGAGCCGATCACATGCTGCTGACCAGATGGCCTCCATCCACGGTCAGTACGCTGCCAGTCATGAATGCACCGGCGTCACTCGCTAACAGCAAAAAGGGCCCGGCCAGTTCATGTAACTGACCCAGTCGACTCATGGGCACCCTATCGCGGATGTAGCTGTGGCCCTTGTCACCCTCAAAAAAAGCTTCGTTCATTTCAGTCTTGAAATAACCTGGCGCGATGGCGTTGACCCTGATGTTGTACCGCGCCAGCTCCAGCGCCAGTGACTTGGTCAGCTGAACCACCCCGGCTTTTGCAGCGCAGTAATGGCTGTAACCGGTGCTAACGCGCAGTCCGAGTATCGAGGCCACGTTGACGATGCTGCCCCTACGTCCGGCCTTTGCCAGCCTTTGTGCAGCAACCTGGGCGACACGCCAGACGCCATCCAGATTGGTTGAAAGCATCTCACGCCACTGCTCTTCACTGATTTCGAGTGGACGCTGGCCGTTACCGATACCTGCGTTGTTGAGTACCACGTCAACCACGCCAAAATGTGCTTCGGCCGCATCGAACGCCGCTTCGACACTGTCCCGGTCAGTCACATCGAGTTCGACGGACAGCGCTTGCCCGCAATCCCATTCAATGTCCTTTGCCACCTGTGCGAGTCTTTCGACGCGTCGTGCAGTCAGCACAACCCGGGCGCCGGCATGCCCAGCGACCCTTGCCAGGTGAGCTCCAATGCCGCTGGAGGCGCCGGTGATCAATACCGTTCGGCCGGCAAGCGAAAAATTCTGAATGAAATCTTGAGTCATCAACACACCTCGAAATGAATCGCGCTGGCGCGCTCTACGGGTAACAGGTCCCTTTCTCCGAAATCGGGCGAGCATGAGGCAGATGCGTGGTCGTCCTCATGACTCGCTCTCGTCCGGAGAAAGGGAATTTTCAGAATATTTCGATGCGAGATCTGCCGGCGGCTACCAGACGTTCCAGAAGCGCCGCTGGGCGAAACCACATCTCGCCGTATTCGCCAAGCGCGCTGCGATAGTGATGGATGCGGCTGAGCACCGTTTCCAGGCCCAACTGTTCGGCGTAATGCATGGGGCCTCCGAGATGCGCGGGAAAGCCATAGCCGTTAATCCACACCAGATCGATGTCACTGGCACGCAGGGCAATACCTTCGTCCAGCAAGCGAATGCCTTCATTGATCATTACAAACAGGCAGCGATCGTGAATTTCCAGATCTTCGATGTTGCGACGCGTAACGTTGTGTTCACGGGCAAGCTGCTCTGCCAGCATGATGACTTCCCGGTCTTCCCTTGGACTACGTCCCTCGTAGAGGTAAAAGCCACGTCCGGTCTTTTGCCCGTACCGTCCCAAGGCATACAGTTCCTCGGCAAGGCAGCAGTAGCTCTGGTCATGGGCGATGGCTTCACGATTGGCGTCGCGCATTAGAAAGCTCACATCGATACCTGCCAGATCCAGCATGCTGAATACGCCCATATTCAAATCCAGACTGGTCAGCACTGCATCAACCTGGACCGGCGTCGCCCCCTCCAGTACCAGACGGTGAGCTTCGCGGGCATAGGGTTCGAGCATGCGATTACCGATGGAGCCGGCGCTGTTACCGGAGATGACCGGAAGTTTGCCGATACGTCTGGCGATGTCCATGACAGCTGTTACGACGTCCGGCGCTGTAGTCTGACAAAGCACAATTTCCACCAATCGCATGACGTTGGCCGGACTAAAGAAATGCATGCCAATGACATCCTGCGGACGAGAGACCATCTTCGCGAGCGCATCGATATCCAGCGACGACGTATTGGTCGCAAGAATGGCACCTGGCTTACACACGCTCTCCAGAGCGAGGAACACCTGATGCTTGCTCTCCATCTTTTCGCATACCGCCTCAATGATCAGGTCGGCATCTGAAAGGTCTGCGTAGTCGAGCGTGCCAAACAGCAGTTCCATCCGCTGCTGCATTTGCACGGCACTGAGTTTTCCGCGCTTGACGCTGAGTTGATAGTTTTCACGAACACGTTTGAGACCGCGATCAAGCGTGCGCCCATCAAGATCCATCAGCGCAACGGGAATACCGACATCGGCAAAGCTCATCGCGATGCCTCCACCCAAGGTGCCTGCACCGATCACGGCAACCTTGTTGATCTTGCGCGACGGATCAGCCGTATCGATCCGGGGCGTTCGCCGCGCGTCTTGTTCTGCGAAGAAAACATGCCGCAATGCTTTCGACTGACGTGATGCTTCAGCCTGCTTGAACAGCGTCAATTCCCGCACCAGTCCCTCCTCCATCGGCAACAGACAGGCGGCCTCCAGCGCAGAAAGCACCAACCTGGGCGCCAGTCGACTTTTCCAGCGCGGCTCATGCTCCACGCGATAACGCGCCAGGAAATCATCGGGCAAGTCCTCGGCGGGGTTTGGCCATGCTTCGGCTGGCCGCGCAGGAGCACAACATTCGATCAGCTCATTGGCATAAGCGCGCGCCTCTTCCAGCAACTGTTCGGTGCTGGAGGAGATACGGTCAAGAATGCCGAGCATTCGAGCACGCTCGGCATCGATCTGCTCACCTGAAAGAATAAGGTTCAAAGCCGATTCGGCGCCTATCAGCCTGGGCAAGCGTTGCGTACCGCCGGCGCCAGGCATCAGACCAAGATTGATTTCCGACAACCCTAGCCGTGCATCTGGCGCACCAATCCGGTATCCGCAGGCCAGGGCCAGCTCTAGCCCTCCTCCTAACGCAAATGTACCGATCGCCGCAATCAGTGGTTTATGAATCGCGCTCAAGCGAGTCAGGATGCCAGGCAAGTCAGGTTCAGCGAAGCACGCTTCGGTCCCGAATTCTTTGATGTCGGCACCAGCACTGAACAGTCCCTGCACCCCATAGAGAATGACGGCACCCACAGCTATGTCCTTGGCGGCACGCTCACACGCCTCGATGAGGGCTGCACGTAGGGTCTGGTCGAGTGCGTTGACCGGCGCACGGTCAAGACCGATCAGCGCCAGGCCATCTACGACGCGGTAATGGATCAGGTCACACATGGAGTGTCCCTTACTGACGTACTCAGGGTGTTGAGAGGGCGTGTTAGAAGATCGAATATCAGCGGCGTTTCAAAATTTCCGGAAAACATCACCGATGCTGGCAACGGGATAGGCTGGCTGCGACTGTGCTGTCGGGTTCCAGCTGACCGGGCTAAACACACCGTATGAGCCCACTGAGTAGAAGCTATGAATCGAGTAGATGGCGAGGGAGACGAGAGTCAGGGCCAGGCAGGAAAATAGAATCGGGCGCATCGATAACCTCCGTCATCTGGCGGGAGCCAAATGCAGTGTCTTTTGTTATTGAGGGTTTCGATTCTGGATAACGACCGATGCAAAAGCTTGGCAGATCACGCCAGGTATTTTGCAGTTCATGACATGCAAATACCCCGAAATCCGTTCAGCTTTGTGAGCCGGGCGTTGAGCTTATTTCGTCTCAGATGAAGTAAGTTGCTCAAGTTCTGTGGTTTTCATTGCAGTAATGAGCTTTTCCTGCACAATTCCGAGGACTGAAATACGATTCGAGACCGACTGATGTCCCTGACTCCTCAAGACGAACGACTCATCAAGGCGCTTGCCCTGGCCATCGTTGATCGCCCCCGTGCGACGCTCAAGGAACTGGCTGAAGCGGCAGGCGTGAGCAAGGCTACGCTGCATCGCTTTTGCGGCACCCGCGACAACTTGGTGCAGATAATGGAAAGCCACGGTGAGACGGTGCTGAACCAGATCACCACCACAACCGACCTGCTGCACGGAGAGCCGGTGCAGGCGTTGCGCAGTTTGATCAATGAGCATTTGGCACATCGTGAAATGCTGGTTTTCCTGCTCTTTCAGTACCGACCCGACACTTTTCCAGTCAACGGCGAGGGCGACCGCTGGCAATCTTATGCCGATGCCCTGGATGCTTTTTTTCTGCGCGGCCAGCAATTGGGCGCATTTCGCATCGATATCACGGCAGCCGTTTTCACAGAGTTGTTCCTGACCATGATCTTCGGAATGGTCGATGCCGAGCGCCGTGGGCGCGCGGCCAGTGCCAACTCGGCCAATGTGCTGGAACAGATGTTCCTGCACGGTGCCGCTAACGTAAAACCCCGATAATCCACACTCTGTCCTCCTGCAAAAAAGCCCCGTGACCTCTCGGTCTACGGGGCAAAAGGTTGGATGCGCCAACCCAAAGGAGCTCTTGCCAGGATTTATCTGACGTTTGTTTGTGATGACCATCCTCCACCCAGCGAACGGAACAGATCGACCAAGGCAATCTGGCGCTGAGTGCTGACTTCGATGAACGCCGTTTCGTTGACGAAACTGGTGCGCTGGGCATCGAGATAACGCAGGTGGCTGTCGATACCGCCTTCATAACGGGCCTTGGCCAGACTCAGGGTTTCAGTGCTGGTGTTGGCCAGTGCGCGGCGCGCGGCTTCCTCCCGGCGCAAGGTGTCGGTGGCGGCCAATGCATCGGCGACCTCGCGGAACGCTGTCTGAATCGTGCCTTCATAGACCGCCACGGCTGAGTCCTTGCGGGCTTCGGCCAGACTCAGCCCGGCACTGTTGCGACCGGCATCGAACAACGGCAGCGAAAGGTTCGGCACGAAACTCCAGGAGCGCGAGCCACCGTCGAACAGACCGGACATCTGCGCGCTGGAAGTACCAAAGCTGCCGGTCAGGCTGATACGCGGAAAGAACGCCGCCCGTGCCGCGCCGATGTCGGCATTGCGCGCTTGCAGCCGATGCTCGGCCGCAAGAATGTCCGGCCGGCGCTCGATCAGCGTCGAGGTGGTATCCGGGGCGATGTCCTGCACCAGCATCGGCTGCGTCGTCAGCCGCTCGGGAATCACTTTCCCTGCATCCTTTGTCCCCAGCAGCAAAACCAGCGCGTTGAACGCCTGCTGCTTCTCGCGCAGATTGCGTTCCTGCTCGGCCCGCGCCTGCTCCACCAGCCCCAGTGCTTCCTGATAATCCAGCGCAGTCGCAGTGCCGCTGGAGCGGCGCTGGCTGATCAGCGCGAACGAGTACTCGCGGCTGATCAGCGTTTGCTGAGTCAGCTCCAGACGACGCTGGGCGCCATCGTGAATCAGATAAGCCTGGCTGACTTCGGCGATCAGGGCGATCTGCGCGGCGCGGGCCGCCTCTTCGGTGGCCAGGTACTCCTGCAACGCAGAGTCAGTGAGGCTCTTCACCCGGCCGAACAGATCCAGCTCGTATTCAGGCAGCGACACGCCGACCTGATAACTGCTGGCAACCCCTGCCCGGCCGTTGCTGGCCAGATCCGCCGGCAAGCGCTGACGATTGCCGGATGCGCCGGCATTCAAGCCCGGCACCCGATCGGCCCGCTGAATGCGGTACTGCGCCCGAGCCTGCTCGATGTCCAGAAGGGTCTGGCGCAATGAGCGATTGTTATCCAGCGCAACCTCCACCAGACGGCGCAAGTCGGGATCGACGATGAACGCCTGCCACGCCAATTGGTTGATCGGAGCGCCTTGTCTCAGCGACTCGCCCGCCCAGTTGTCCGCGACCGGTGCAACGGGCCGCTCATAGGTCGGCGCCAACGAGCAACCGGCCAGCAGCATGGCGATCACCAGCGTAGAAAATCCTGAAATACGCATGTGTCACTCCTGAGTCAAAGCGGGTTGTTCAATGGGCGCAGGTTTACTGCGCAGCATCGACAGCACCCAGACAAAACAGATCGGTACAAACAACACCCCCAGCAGCGTCGCGCTGAGCATGCCGCCGATCACCCCGGTACCGATCGCCCGCTGACTTGCGGCCCCTGCCCCGGTCGCCAGTGCCAGCGGCACTACGCCGAGAATGAACGCCATAGACGTCATCACGATTGGCCGGAAGCGCAGCCGTGCGGCCTCAATCGCGGCGTCGCGCAGGCTGTAACCTTTCTCCCAAAGCTCCTTGGCGAACTCGACGATCAGAATCGCGTTTTTCGCCGCCAGACCGATGATGGTGATCAAACCGACCTTGAAGTACACGTCGTTGGGCATGCCGGCGACCATCACCGCGAGTACCGCACCGATGGCGCCGATCGGCACGATCAGCATTACGGTCAGCGGAATCGCCCAGCTCTCGTACAGCGCCACCAGCAGCAGGAACACCACCAGAATGGCCAGCGCGAACAGTTGCGTCGCCTGACCGCTGGAGACCTTTTCCTGATACGACAGCCCCGTCCATTCGTAGCTGAACCCTGCCGGCAACTGCGCGGCAATTCGCTCCATTTCCGCCATGGCTTCACCGGTGCTGTAGCCCGGCCCCGCATCACCGACGATGCGCACCGACGGATAACCGTTGTAGCGCACCACCTGCACCGGACCTTCCTCCCAATGCGTGGTGACGAAGGCACTGAGCGGCACCAGATCGCCCGCGGTGTTGTGTACATAAAGCTTGAGCACGCTTTCCGGAGTCATCCGGTCGCCCTGCTCGGCCTGCACCACCACGCGCTGCTGGCGGCCAGAGTTGGTGAAGTCGTTGATCACTTCGGAGCCGAATGCGGCGGACAACGCACTGCTGATGGACTCGAAACTCACACCCAGGGTGCGGGCCTTGTCACGGTCGATCACCACGCGCAATTGCGGCGATTCGGCCAGGCCTTCCATCATGGCGTAGAGAATTTTCGGGTTGCCGTTGGCCTGACCAAGTACTTGGTCACGGGCAGCGAGCAATGCTTCGCGGCCCAGACCGGCACGATCCTGCAGGCGTAAGGCGAAACCACCGGAGTTGCCCAGCCCGTCAATCGGCGGCGGTGGCACGGCCATCACCGCACCGTCGTTGGTCACGGCAAATTGCTCGTTCAGCGCATTGACTTCCGCCATGGCCGATTGATCTTCGCCACGCTCCGACCAGTCCTTGAACACCGGGAATGCCAGCGCTGCGTTATCGCCCATCCCGGAAAAGCTGAAGCCGGACACCAGGAACGTCGACTGAACCCCGTCGCGGGTAGCCAGGTAGCGCTCCAGTTGTTCGCCGGTCGCTTCGGTACGGGTGCGAGTCGCGCCCGGCGGCAGCTGGACGTCGACGATCATGTAGCCCTGATCCTCCACCGGCACGAAGGATTCCGGCAGGCGCAGGTAGAAGAAGCCGAGCATCGCAATAATGCCCAGGTACACCAACATCATGCGTCCGGCACGTGCGACCAGTCCGTTGTTGAGGACCGAGTAACGTTCGGTGAGCCGCGCGAAGCCACGGTTGAAGGCGCCAAAGAACCCGCGTTTTTCATGATGCCCATGTGGAATGGGCTTGAGCAGCGTGGCGCACAGGGCCGGCGTGAATGTCAGCGCCAGGAAGCCCGAGAACAGAATCGACACCGCCAGCGACACGGAGAACTGCTGATAGATCACACCCACCGAACCGGACATGAACGCCAGCGGCATGAACACCGCCGACAGCACCAGGGTGATACCGATGATCGCGCCCGATACCTGCCCCATGGCCTTCACGGTGGCGTCGACAGGCGATAACCCCTCCTCGGCCATGATCCGTTCAACGTTTTCCACCACTACAATGGCGTCGTCTACCAGAATGCCGATCGCGAGTACCATGCCGAACATGGTCATCATGTTCACCGAAAAGCCCATCAGGTACATCATCATCAGCGTGCCCAACAGACACACTGGAACCACGATCGACGGAATCAGGGTGTAACGGATGTTCTGCAGGAACAGGAACATCACCAGGAATACCAGCACCATAGCCTCGATCAGGGTGTGAATCACCTTTTCGATGGCGACGTCGACGAAACGCGAAGTGTCGTAGGGAACGGAGTATTCCACGTCGTCCGGGAAGTACGCCGACAGTTCGGCCAGACGTTCCTTTACGGCGGTCGCGGTCTGGATCGCGTTGGCGCCGGGGGACAACTGGATCGCTGCTGCCACGGCCGGTTTGCCGTTCAGGCGCGAGTTGAAGTTGTAACTCTCCTGGCCGATTTCCACGCGGGCAACATCACCCAGTTTGACCGTCGAGCCGTCCTCGTTGGCACGCAGGACAATGCGTGAGAATTCTTCCGGATTATCCAGCGTACCTTTCACCGCCAGGGTGGCGGTCAGTTCCTGCTGGCTGCTGGTTGGCGTGCTGCCGAAGCTGCCGGCCGGCACTTGTACGTTCTGCCCGCGAATGGCGGTACTCACGTCGTCGATGGACAGTCCGTAACCTACCAGTTTCTGCGGATCGATCCAGATGCGCATCGCCGCTTCGGAGGAGAAGAACTGCAGCTTGCCGACACCCGGAACCCGGCGCAGCTCGTTGTTGATATTGCGCGCGGCGTAGTCGCCCAGTGCGGTGGTGTCGCTGTGCTGGGTGCCCTCCTTATAGTTCAGCGCATAGATCAGCAAGAACCCGGCACTGGTCTGCTCCACTTCCAGACCTTGGGTGAGCACGGCTTGCGGCATCCGCGCTTCAGCTTTTTTCAGACGGTTTTGCACGTCAACCTGAGCGAGCTGCGGGTCGGTGCCCGGCTGGAACGTCACTGCGATCTCGGCGATACCGTTGGAGTTGTTGGTCGACTCGAAATACAGCAGATTCTTCGCACCGTTGAGCGACTCTTCGATCACGCTGGTGACCGAGTCCACCAGCACCTTCGCGGAGGCGCCGGGATAGGTTGCCGTCACCTTGATCTGCGGCGGCGCGACGTTGGGGTATTGCGCCACCGGCAGCATCGGAATGACCAGCAGACCGGCCAGAGAGATGAACAACGCCACCACCCAGGCGAAGTTCGGGCGTTTGATGAAAAACTGAGACATCGGAATATCCTCGCGGCGACGGCGCCCTTACTGTTTCGACTCAGGCGTCAGCGCCTGGGCTTGAGGCTGAGCAGGCGCGACCTTGGCGCCTGCCTGCAGGCCACTCAGGCCGCTGATAATCACCTGATCGCCAGCCTTCAGGCCTTCACTGATCTGCCAACGCGAACCCTGCATGGAACCGGTCACCACAGTGCGCGCTTCGGCGCGGCCGTCGGCGCCGACCACCATGACTTGCGCCCCGCCATCGCTGCCGCGCTGCACCGAGCGCTGTGGCACGAGAATGGCCTGATTGTCGGTGCCTTGAGGTGTGCGCACGCGCACGAACATGCCCGGCAGCAACACGCCGTCACTGTTGGCGAACTTGCCACGCAACGACACCTGGCCGGTGCCACGGTCAACGGCGACATCGGTAAACATCAGGGCGCCCTGACGCTCGTAAGCAGTGCCGTCGACACGAATCGACAAGGCCTTGTTGTCGTCGGCGGAGAGTTTGCCGCCCTTGAGTGATTCGCGCAGACGCAGCGCGTCAGCGGCCGATTGGGTGAAGTCGACATACACCGGATCCAGCTGCTGAATCCGCGCCATCAACGTTGCGTCACCCTGACCGACCAAGGCGCCTTCGGTGACCAGTGCGCGGCCGACACGCCCGGAAATCGGAGCGGTCACCGAGGCATAACCCAGGTTCAACCGGGCGCTTTGCAGATCAGCCTGGGCTGAACGCCTGGCCGCCTGAGCACTGCGCAAATCGGCCATGGCGCTGTCGTAGTCCTGCTGGCTGACCGCTTCGATCTTCACCAACGGTTCATAACGCTTGACCCGCGCCTGAGCCTCAAGGGCAACGGATTGCGCACGAGCCAGTTCACCCTCGGCGCGAGACAAAGCTGCTTTCAGCGGTGCCGGGTCGATCTGGAACAGCAGGTCGCCGGCTTTGACATCAGCGCCCTCTTCAAAACGCTTCTGCATCACGATGCCCGGCACCCGCGCACGCACTTCCGCAACGCGCATCGGTTCCACCCGGCCCGGCAGCTCTGACGTCAGTGCCAGTGGCTCAGTCTTCACTGCAAGCACCTCTACCGGACGCGCCACTTCAGCCATATCCGCCTGTTCATTCGCTGGTCCACACCCGGCCAGCGCAATGGCAACTGCCAACGACCCCGCCATCCCTACTGCACGCAAATTGCCCATAACTCACCCGAGGCTTGATTGAATTTGGTGCGAATGCTACTTTTCAAATCCTAATGAGTCAATAATGTCTCATGTGAGAAATATATGAATCTTACATTACGGTCGCTTGAGGCTTGGTGATGAACCTGATTTTCCATGAAGAACACCTGCTCAAATCGTTGACCGTGGCGGTCGTCAACCGGCCGAGGGCAACCATGAAAGAGCTGGCGCAATTGGCAGGCGTGAGCAAGGCCACCCTGCACCGCTATTGCGGAACACGGGAAAACCTGGTGCAAAGACTGGAAGAACACGCCGAAGCAACGCTCAATCTGATTATCCGCCGTGCCGGTTTGCAGCATTTGCAGGCGCTGGACGCGTTACGTCGATTGATCCGCGAACACCTCGCCCATCGCGAGTTGTTGGCGTTTCTGATGGCACATTACCGCCCCGACTTTCTCGATTTCGAACGGGGCGACACACGCTGGCAGTTTTACCTGGAGGCGCTGGACGGATTTTTTCTGAGAGGCCAGCAACAAGGGTTGTTTCGCATCGACATCACCGCCGCGATTTTCACCGAGCTGTTCATCACTCTGGTGTATGGCCTGGTGGATGCCGAACAGCGCGGGCGAGCCGCCAACGCCGATTCGGCACGCACCCTTGAGCAAATGTTCCTGCATGGCGCGCTGGCCGGTGGTCAATTGCGCGAGGACGCCTGCTTGACGGAAAAAATGCTCTAACGCTCAAAAATGGGTGAAGGCATCGCTGATGCTGGCGACCGGAGGGTGACTGGAATGATGGACAACGGTGTGGCCAGCTGGCCGGTGCTGCGAATACAGCGCACCCGAAACCAATGCGACCGCGAGCAAAGCAAACAGGAACCGACGCATCGAACACCTCCATCGTCCGGCCGCGGGCCGAACGCAGTTTTATTGTTATGGGTGCTTCGAGTCTGGCCCTACGAGCGAGGTGAAAGCTTTGCAGATCGCGCCAGCGATTTTGCAAATCGTGCCAGTTCTTTCCGGCCAGCGGCGGCCGGTCATTCTGAGGGTTGAGCGGATGTCCACGGTTCGAGGTGCTGCGCTGTTGGGGTTCAAGGCGTTTTGTGCCAGCCAGGGCATCGACCCGGCTTCGGCGCTGGCCGCGGTTGAGCTGCCTGAAGACCCTCTGGATGCTCGACTGTCCGGCGCGCAGTTCAATACCTTGATTGACTTGTGCGCCCAGCGCTCGCACAACCCGCTATTCGGCGTGCAGTTCGGCTTGCGCCAGGGCACGCAAAGTCTCGGCACCCTGCTTTACGCCATGCGCAGTTCAGGCACGGTCGGCGAGGCGCTGAACCTGCTGACACGTTATTTCCATATCCATAGCGACGGCGCGCTCGTGCAGCTTGAGCGTCAGGCCGGTAACGCCCTGCTGCTATACGACGTTACGGATGGCACCTTTATTTCGGTCCGCCAGACCGTGGAACTGGCGATGGGTATCGCCAGTTGCCTGCTGCGCGAACTGCTCGGGCACGCCTGGCAACCAAAATCGCTGCTGTTGCGCCACAGTGCTCCGGCCAACCGCCTGGCCTATCGCGCCTTGCTCGGGGTAGCGCCGCGTTTCGACAGCCCGGTCAATGCCTGGGTGTTTGATGAGTCATTACTGACGACACCGCTGAGCACGACGGACGCCAGATACCAACAATTGGCCCAGCAACATATCGACGAACTGGCCCGCGTGACGCTGGAGGAATTGCCGTCTTACCTGCAAAAAAGGCTGCGCAATGAACTGGCCCACGGCCCGGTCACGCTGCGCGACATGGCCGAGTACATGATGATCAGTCCACGCACCTTGCAGCGCTATCTTCGAGCGCAGGGCTCTGGATTTCAGGCGCTGCTGGACCAGACACGCCGGTCGATGGCCGCGCGCTACCTCTGCGATTCTTCGCTCAGCCTGACGCAAGTGGCGGGTCTGTTGGGTTACGCCGACCTGAGCGCGTTTTCCCGGGCATTCACGCGCTGGAACGGGGTCAGCCCGCAGCAGTGGAAACAACGCATGCAACACTTACCTCGGTAAATCGACATGGCTTGCAACCCGTTCATTCGCGCCATCAGCCTGACAGGTTTCGATCCATTTGCCCGGCGTCAGGGACTGGAGCCGAACCGGATGCTGCGCCAAGCGTGTCTGTCCGTAGCGTCACTGCAGCGCCCGGAAGACATCCTGTCCTTTCGCAATTACTGCCGCTTGTTGACGCTGTGCCGGCAGCGCTCGAACAACGCATTGTTCGGTTTGGAGTTCGGCCTCCATCAGGGAGTCGACGTCTTCGGTGACATGTTTTTCCTGATTCACAACACCCGTACCGTCGGCGACGCGCTGCGCGAACTGCGCGCCAATTTCGCCCTGTACAACGGCGCGGCGCATCTCTATCTGGAGGTGGCCGACGGCATCGCGTTACTGGGTTATCGAGCCGATGAGCAGGAGATCGACGGCCTCGCTCAGGCCGAAGAGCTGGCGTGCGGGGTCGGTCTGCGCCTGATGCAAACCCTGGCCAGTGCACCATGGCAACCCGAGGCAATCATGCTCCGCCATGCGCCCTTGGCGGATGAAGGCCTCTATCGGCAGGCGCTAAACATCACGCCGACGTTTTCAGCCGCCCACACGGGATTGCTCTTCAATGCCAGTGTGCTCGCGCAGCCGCTGGATTGCGCCAGTGAAGCCTTGCATCAGCTCATCGCTGAACATTTGGCAGGTATTGAACGTCTGTCCACCGACGCCATGCCGGGATACGTCAGGCAATTGCTGCGCAATCTGTTGCCCAGCGGACGCGCGACGATCGACAGAGTGGCCGATTGCATGGCCGTCACCCCGAGATCCTTGCAGCGCCACCTGGCTGAGGAAAAGACCTCTTTTCAGCAGTTGCTGGACGAGACGCGCCAGCAATTGGCGCGCAAATACCTGCAGGTCCCGACGATCAGTCTGCCGCAGGTAGCGCACCTGCTGGGCTACGCCGATGTCAGTACATTCTCGCGGGCTTTTCATCGATGGTTTGGGGTGTCGGTGCTGGAGTGGTGCAGGCAATTCGGTGTGAACAGACAGCCCTTGCTGCTTCGAAATCGAGTGAAAGAGCGACCTTGAGCGTATTGAAACTGGAACTGTTTCGTATTGGAAGTCAGCACTTGTAGCAAGTTGATTGCAGTTAGGAGGAGTTATCGGCAAAAAATGGACGCTTGTGACAGGAAGCAATTGGACACGAGCCACCGTTGAGAATGTACCGCATCCGACCAACAGTCGCCCTTTCTCCTGGGAGAAGCTATCGGCCAATAGCGGCCATCCGGCAGCAACCGGCCAATAACGGACGATCGTCCTTCCCCCGATGTCAACTCAAACGGAACCTGACGTCGGATAGTCCAGATAGCCTTCCCGACCCTGGCTGAACCAGGTACTCATCTCGCTTTCCACCAGTGGCAACCCCCGAGCGAATCTCAGCGGAAGGTCCGGATTGCCGATAAACGGACGTCCAAATGCAATCGCATCGGCGAGTCCTGCGTCCAATTGCGCTTGCGCCTTGGCAAAACCGTAGTCCGAGTTGAGGATCAGTACGCCTTTGAACACTTCGCGAATCATCCCGGCCAGCGGCGGCCGCTCGGACTTGCCGAAGGTGCCATCCAGCGGTGGCTCTCGGACTTCCAGATGAGCAATGCCGATCGATGACAGCACTTCGGCAGCACGGATGAATAGTGCTTCTGGATCGCTATCGCGGATACCCTGTTCATAGCTGCTTGGGGTCAAGCGTACGCCGGTGCGGTCGGCGCCGATGACGCCAGCTACCGCCTCGGTTACTTCCTTTAGCAGGCGGATTCGGTTGTCGATCGAACCGCCGTAGGCATCGCTACGAAAATTGTTGCTGTCGCGCAGGAACTGGTCGATCAAATAGCCGTTGGCGGCGTGAATTTGTACGCCGTCAAAACCCGCCTCGATTGCGTTGCGCGTGGCTTGACGGAAGTCTTCCAGCAATGCGGGAATTTCTTCCAGCGGTAACGCGCGCGCCGGGGTATACGGTTGTTTACCTGCGTAGGTATGCGCCTGGCCCGGCGCCGTGGTGACCGATGCGGAAACCGGCTGGCCGCCGCCGAGAAAACTCGGATGTACGACCCGGCCCATGTGCCACAGCTGCGCGATGATCCGGCCGCCAGTAGCATGAACTGCATCGGTGACTTTGCGCCAGCCGGTGACCTGTTCGTCGGACCAGATGCCCGTCGCATAAGGCCAGCCCAAACCTTGCTGACTGATGCCGATCGCTTCGGAAATGATCAGCCCGGCACTGGCGCGCTGACGGTAATACTCGACCATCATCTCGGTCGGGATGTGCTCGCGGGTACCACGCGCTCTGGTCATCGGCGCCATCAGGATACGGTTGGGCAAATCGAGCGCGCCGAGGCGCAGAGAATCAAATAACGATGTCATGTTCAGGCTCTCCAAAAAGGTGGGCAGGATCAAACCAGGCGTGCGCCGCCGTCGATGTTAAGTACGGCGCCGTTCATGAAGGTGTTGCTCATCAGGAACACCGCTGCCGCACCCGCTTCTGTTGCTGTGCCGAGGCGATGCAGAGGCAGAACCTGCTCGAGCGAGGCGATAAACGCATCACGCCCCTCACCCAGTGCCTTGCCGAGAATCGGGGTGTTGATCGGGCCCGGCGACAGCGTGTTGACCCGCACCGGTGCCAGCTCTAGAGCCAGACCGCGAGCCAGTGCTTCCATCGCTGCCGAGGCGGCTGCCAGCACGGCGGTGCCGTAGGCATTCGGGCGATCAGCCAGAGAGCCGGAAATGAACGTGATCGAGCCGTCTTTTGCCAGCTTGTCACCAAGGATCCGAATCACATTGATCGATGCCCAGATGCGCTCATCGAACGCGCGGTGCAGGTAAGCGAGATCCGCCGCAAGCACGGAGCCAGCCACAAACGTGCCGGCGAGCAGAACGAGGTGATCGACCCGGGGGATATCGGCCAATGCTGTTTCGATAGCCTGGCTGTCAGTCACGTCTGCTGCGCGCCAGTCGTCGAGGCCATGCTCGATGGCGGCTTGCCCGGCACGCGCGGCGTTCGAACCGATGACGATGACCTTGGCGCCAGCGGCTTTCGCTTGCACGGCAGCGGCGAGGCCGATGCCGGAGGTACCGCCGAAAATGACCACGGTTTTGTCGGTGAGTGAGGTTGGCAGGGTTTCGGTGATGTTCATGCTTGAGTCTCCGTCTGGAACACCCGAATGGCGTTCGATGGGCAAAGACTACGGCTTGGAAGCAAGATTGATAATTAGGGCAGAATTCGCTTTACTAGTGCCATGAAGGCACAAATCGGATTGGATCGTTTAACTGGGCTCATTGCCTTTGCACGAGCGGCTTCGCTGGGCAGCTACACGGCTGCAGCCAGGGCACTGTCGGTATCACCGTCGGCCATCAGCAAAAGCGTGCAAAGGCTCGAAGAGCATTTTGGGCTGATGCTGTTCACCCGCACCACACGCTCACTGGTGCTCACTCCGGAGGGCCGCGATCTTTACGAACGGGCATTGCGGATTCTGCGTGAAGTCGAAGATATCGATCAGGCCGCCGTCGCTTCCCGCGCCGAGCCTTCGGGCGTGTTGAAAGTCACCGCGCCGTTGCCGATTGGACTGAATATTCTCGCGCCAGCCCTGCCAAGATTTCGCGAGCAATACCCGAACCTGGCTATCGATCTGCGGCTTGGCGATCAGTATTCCGATATCATTGAACAGGGCATCGACGTCGCGGTTCGGGTTGGCAATCTTGCCGACTCGCGACTGATTTCTCGCCCGCTGGGCCCGCATCGGATCGGTGCATTCGCATCACCTCACTACCTACAGCGCAAAGGCACTCCGGTAACGGCTGAAGACCTTGCGGGTCATGAATGCGTGAATTTTCGCTATCAGAGCACGGGGCAGAGTTTGAATTGGCCTTATGAGGCGGATGGTAAGCAGCTTGAATTGTCGCCAAATACAGCTTTTACAGTCGATGCCAGCGATGCGGTTGCTGTGGTAATAGCTGCTGGGGGCGGTATCGGTATCTCACCGCACTATGTGGCTGCGCCGTATGTGCGCCGGGGAGAACTGGTTCCGATCCTCCCACAATTCACCGTAGAGCGATTTTCTATCACTGCTTTATGGCCAGAAAGCCGTCGAGGTAGCCCAAACGTAAAAGCGTTCATTGCATACCTGGTGGAGCTGTTCCCTCCCACGCCGTCTTGGGATGAGCTAATCGAAAAACCGAGTATGTGAGAGTGCATTCTGATGGATTTTAAATGACCGCTTCTTGCCGATTGCAGCGCACGTGACAGGCAGCAATCGGCCAGAAGCGGACGTTCAATTTATTCCGCTCCCGACCAACATTCGTTCAGAAAAGGTGGGAGTAAATAACAGTTCAACCTATCCGTCCGAAGTGCCACATGGCCTAAGCATTAGTGCACCATAGAGAATTGGCGTACGGGGCATGGCATTGGAAGAAACCTGCTCAGGCTGTCATGGCACGATTGGTGGCAACTATTTGCTCGTGCGTAAACTGACTCCCGGGAGCCATAAACCTGGCGATCAGTGCGTCGCGGTTTTGAGGCGCCCGTACCTTGTCTGCCGCGTTCAGCGCCAATTTCAGTTCCGGCAATGTCAATTCGGTACAGTACGCTGGTGTACCTGGTTGCTGGCGCCACGATTCTTCAAGGCTGCCAGCGGCAAGCGCGATAAAGCCAGTATCCTCAACAAGATCCTGCGCGATGGCTTCCGCGTATGTGTTTCCTCCAGCCACAGGTATGGCGAGGCGCGTTGGGGAGCCGACCGGCTGACCTTTGTCTGCGAGGGTCGCGGCGAGGACGGCGTTCCACGCCTTAACAACCGGGTGGCCAATCTGCTCACTTACCCAGATGCTTTCTGGCATGCCATCTTCGACCTCCTTGATTACCCCGTCACGCCCCGGATAATAATTTGATGTATCAATGACAACTGTCTTCTCCGGCACCTTGCTCATGATCGGTTCGAGATCAGGATAATTTGCAAAGGGAATCGAGAGGATAATCACCTCTACCCCGGAAACCGCTTCTTCCCTGGTCACCGCATTCACGCCGATTTCATTGGCAAGGCTTTGAATGCTCTGAGGGCCTTTCGAATTCGCCAGTTTAACTTCGTGTCCACATGCAGCGAGCTTTCGGGCCAAAGTAGAGCCAATGTTACCTGCGCCAATAATTCCGATTTTCATTTAAATAACTCCTCGCACTCATGTGAAATTGAAAAAAGTTCTGGCCGAGTACTGTTTGATTGGATTGTATTCGACTATCAAGCACCATCAGAAAAAACACGGCTCGCTTATTTTATTAAAAAGCATATGCGCCTGAGACATTGTTAGTCTGCATAATGATTTAGAAACTTGATATGCATGGCGACCTTGCAGATCGTCATCCATGTGTCGTCATAACGAGCTCACGCATAAATTAGCTTGGAAAGCTGAACAATGTAGTTGCGGCTTGGGTTTGTTCCAACATTGCCGAATCTCTCGTTATATACCGAAAAGAAGAGATCTTGGCGCTTTCGCGAGCGCGCCAGATCCGCGTCAGCCAGTGCCTGGGGCAGGGACTCAAGCGTCACCGCAGTGCAATAGCAGGGCGTGCCGCACTGTTGCTTCCAGGATTCGGCCAACGAACCAGCATAGTAGGCGTCGAATCCGGAATCCTCGACGAGTGCCATTGTCACAACGCGGTCATGATCACGATCAGCCGCGACAGGGACGGCAATGCGCTCCGGATCGCCAGCTGGCCTGCCAGCTTCATTTAGCGAGGCGGAGTAAATTGTATTCCAGGCTTTTGCGAGGGGACGGCCAACTTGTTCGGATGCCCATACACTGTCGGGCTGACCATTCTCGATTGCATCCAATCGATCGTCCCGCGCAGGTATATAGTTGGATGTGTCGATGATCACGCTGTCTTCAGGAAGGCCTTCGAGAAGCGCTTTAAGATCTGGAATTCGTACAAAAGGTATCGAGAGAATTACGACGTCAGCACCCACCAAAGCCTCTTCTTTCGTGACTGCAATTGCACCCGTGGAGAGCACATCAGGATCAATTGTATGCGGCCCGCGTGAATTTGAAACTCTTACTGTATGGCCAGCAGTGCTTAGCAGTCTTGCAAGCGTTCCCCCGATAAATCCGCTACCGATAATTCCGACGTTCATAGAGATTCCTCATCTTTGGAGCTGGATGTTCACAACATAAGCCTCAGCGATTGCTAACAAACAGAGCCTCTCCCTACACGATCTGTTCTACAAATACATCGCGGCTCTGAGAGCCGGTGTTTCATTTGTTTGTGGCATCACCTTAAAGGCTATGCCTTTGTCAGCTGCTTCTGAGGCAGGTATTAACTGATAGCCGGTCGCGCTAAACCCTCAAGCGTGCGATGAAGCTCCTGAAGGTCTTCGGGCGTGAGCTGGCACGCCGTTCTGATCTTGTCAGTGATGCTACGAAGTTCATCCTCCATGCCGCGAGCAGACGCCGTGAGGTCTATAAGCACTCGGCGTTCATCGACGGCATCACGTGTGCGTGTAATCACCCCGGCAGCTTCCAGCCTTTTGAGTAACGGTGTAAGCGTGCCGGTCTCCATGTCGAGACGTTCACACAAGTCGCTCACAGATCGAGGCGACCCGTTCAAGAGCTCAAGCGTGACCAGGTACTGCGAAAAAGTTAGGCCCAGTGGTTCGAGGAACGGCTTGTGCAATCGAACCATCCGGTTCGCGGCAGCGTTAAGCGCGAAGGAAAGTTCTGTGGCCACGCTTCGTTGCGTCGAACTCATATATATCGCCTGCTATTATGTAGTGTGCTACATAAATTATGCTCGACTCCTACAGGTGTCAACAGCTTCTGAAGCTTCCAATCTTTTTTCAGATGAAATGCCCTGGATCAGGCAGCGAAATTGTGAACACACCGATTGAGCGATTCGGCCTGCAGGTAAGCAGATGCAATCTGCTCACCTGGACACAGGGCGCGCTTCAGAGCAATGACTCATTCTGCCGGTGGTTTGTATCCCGCAAGCATTTTCAGCACGTCATCATGTGACCCGCTTGCCTCAGCAAACCGCAGGGGCTTAGCCCGCTCAACGACGAGTTCAGGTGGAGTGGGAGAAATCTTTAGCAGTTCGAAGACTTCATCCAAAAACTCCTCCAACGGCATCGCATGCTCGTCGTTTTCCTGGCCGAGCAATGTGGTACGCACACCCGGTGGCGCAAGTTCGATAACCTCAACTGGCGAGGCTTCCAGCTGCACTCGAAGACTTTGAGTGAACGAGTGAACTGCCGCTTTGGTTGCGCTGTAGGTAGGCGTGGCTGGCAGGGGGACAAATGCCAAAGATGAACTGACATTGATCACTGTCGCGCCAGGCTGCTTGATTAGTTGCGGAGTAAACGCATACACCATACGAATCGTGCCTATGAGGTTCGTTGTCACGATATCTTCGGCTGTACTCAAGTATCCCGGATCAGTCAGATCCTCCCAATGCATGATCCCTGCGTTGTTGATGAGAACGTTAAGATTTGGATGGCTGATCGCAAGCGCTTCGCTGGTGCGCTGGATGGAATGAGCATCAGAAACGTCCAGCAATACTGATTCAATGCCAGGATTTTCCGACACGATTTTGTCGAGCAGAGCCTTGCGACGTCCCGCGATGATGACGTTGTTGCCCGCTTTATGAAGCCGTAGCGCCAGCCCGAGGCCTATGCCTGAGGTGCCGCCTGTAACCAGAATCGTGTTGCCAGTGCTGTTCATAGTAAACTCCAGAAACGATACTTAAGCGGACAAGTGTCCACTTGCAAACCGTACCGGACAGTTGTCCGCTTAGCAATGCAATGAGGGAAAATTATTCATGCCTGACGAGTTGGTGATGCGTTCTGACGCCAAGAAAAATCGGGAGCGGATTCTGGAGGTCGCAGTGGTTGAACTGACCAGCGATCCTGCAGTTCCGCTGAGTACGATTGCGAAAAAGGCTGGAGTAGGACAGGGAACTTTTTATCGCCATTTCCCTACCAGAGAGAAGCTGGTATTCGAGGTCTATCAGTTCGAAATGCAGCAGATCGCCTTGTTGGCACAAGAGCTGCTCGCAACAAGACCCCCGAAGGAAGCCCTCCGAGAGTGGATGGATAGCCTTGCTGAATATGCAATGACAAAGGCAGGACTCGCTACAGCAATCCAACAAGCGGCCTCCGTTTACGACTTCCCTGGCAAGTCGGGTTACGCTCCAGTTCAAGATGCAGCCGAGTTGCTTTTAAGAGCGAACGAAAACGCGGGGACGATTCGTACCGGGATCACTAACGATGACTTTTTTCTAGCCATCGCCGGCATCTGGCAAATGGATACTCAGAGCGAATGGCGATCTCGCTTGTCCAGATTGATGAACCTGGTGATGGATGGCCTATGTTTTGGGAGCCCTGAAAGCCTGAAAAACAAGGTCTAATACCCAGCAGGAAAAGAGGGTCAGAGCTAATTGGGAACAGATCGCGTTTACCAGAAGCAGATGTCGCGCAAAGCTGGCTTGCGTCAGAAAACGCTTGCCACCCCAACTATGTACGTCACCCGGAGAGCAGCCATATTGCCGGCGATTTTGAGCTCAATCCGCCCTACTTCTTCTTACTTCTTGAAGTGCACAAGATCTCTCGGCTGGCGACCTTCCAGACCCGCAAGCAAATTTTCCAAGGCTCGCTTGGCCATTGCGTTGCGGGTGTCAGTCGTCGCAGAGCCAATGTGAGGTACGGTGACGACGTTTCTCAGGTTAAAGAGCTCGGAGTTCGTCAGGGGCTCCTTCACATAAACGTCCAAACCAGCCGCCCGGATTGTCTTTTCTTGCAGAGCCTCGATGAGTGCGTCCTGATCCACGACAGGCCCACGCGAGATATTGATCAAAATACTTTCCGGGCCCATCAAAGCGAGTTCTTTGCGTCCGATAAGATTCCTCGTGGCGTCCGTCAATGGCACGACCGGACAAACAAAGTCAGACGCGCTTAAAAGCTCTTCCTGCGGTACAAACCTCGCACCAAGTTCCTGTTCAAGCTTTGGTTTACGACTGTTGCCGCTATACAAAATGGTCATGCCAAAACCAAAGCGGCCTCTGCGTGCGATGGCTTCTCCGATTTTTCCTAGACCGATAATGCCCAACGTCTTTCCATGAACGTCGCACCCAAATTGGGATGCATCGATGGTTTGTGTCCAGTTCCCCTCTTTAGTCCAGGAATCAAGCTCAGGAATGCGCCTTGCTGTGGCGAGGATCAGGGCCAAAGCCAGGTCAGCAGTGGTTTCGTTCAGCACATCTGGTGTATTGGTCAACATGATCCCTCGGCGGTTGAAGTAGTCGAGGTCATAGTTGTCGTAGCCAACCGATATGCTTGAGACGATCTCAAGATTTACAGCCGCAGCCAGCTCAGCTTCACCCAGACGACGACTTCCACCAATCAGCCCGTGAGCGTTCGAAATAGCGGCCTCGAACTGGGCGTCCATATCACCAAGCTCAGGGCTAATGATGATGACGTCGTAGTCGTCTTTGTAAGGTTCAAGCAGGCTGGGGGAGACCCGGCTGAAGGCCAGGATTGTCTTTTTCATGACGGCGTATTCCACCTGTTCCAATATCAATTTGAATCGTGCTCTGACTTCAAAAAGGTTTTTGCCCACTCACGATAACTGTCCGAGAGTGTGTATTTAGAAAGCAGCTCAGGAAGGGATAGCTCGCTCCCCTCCGTGCCGCTTTGTTCGCGTAGCGCCTCGTAGGTTGCTTTGATTGCGGACAAATAGGGGGCATGCCCATTGACCACGATCCGCACATTGGCAGCACTCAATTTTTCAACATTGCTCAGAGCAGGATTTCCATAGTTGATCAGCATGATCGGCACTCTGAGATGTGCCGTAAGTGCTTCTAGGTGCTGGAAGTCCTTAACACCGACCAGGCAAATAGCATCTGCTCCAGCCTTCTGATAAGCCGCAGTGCGAGCGATGGAGTCGTCCAAAGTGGTCACAGCCACATTCGTACGGGCGATGATGCTGAGTGCATCATCCGACCGGGCAAATCGCGCGGCATAGATTTTGGCTGCGGCTTCTTCCCTTTCAATAAGCACATGCGACTGCTCGTCGTACTTGGCCGGTAGATGGGTGTCTTCCAGTGTCAGGGCTGCAACGCCGGCCTTCTGTAACTCTGTGACTGTTCGCATCACATTCAGCGCGTTACCAAAGCCATGGTCAGCATCCCCAATGATCGGAATCTGGCTTGCCCGTCCGACCCTGGAAACCTGCTCGACATATTCATCCAGCGTGAGTAATGCAATGTCAGGTGCGCCGAGCACCTGAAGCGACGCAACGGAGCCGCCTTGAATGGCAACGTCAAAGCCAAGGTCGTATGCCATCCGAACTGAGATCGGATCGAATACGGAAGCTGCAAATTTGCAGGTGTCTCCCTGGAGTAACTCACCAAACACCTTGCGTAAATCATGATGTGATCGCTCTATCATGTTGGCTCCATCAATCTTTCCAATCAGGTCTCTCCACGCGGAAGAAGGCATGGAAAACACTACCGGTCATAACCGTTTAGATGGGAATGACCGGATCGCTTTGTAGTTTATTTATGCGCCAGCGATGCCTTGCTTGCCGCCTTTTCTTGCTTCATTGCGGCGATTTCACGCTCGCAAGCCTCGACATCGAACGAGTTGTCCCACTTGGCAATGGCGATGGTGCCGATGCCATTGCCGATCAGATTGGTCACGGCCCGCGCTTCGTTCAAGAAACGATCAATGCCCAAAAGCAAAACGAGTCCGACCAGAGGAATGGAGTGGATGGTCGTGAGTGTTGCAGCCAGCGTGACAAACCCCGCACCCGCGACACCAGCTGACCCTTTGGATGTCAGCAGGAATACGCCTAGCAGGATCATCTGATCAACGAAGGTCAGTGGCGTGTTGGTCGCCTGGGCAATGAAGATCGCGGCCATGGTGAGGTAGATGCAGGTACCGTCTGCGTTGAAGGTGTATCCCGTTGGCAGCACCATGCCCACTACAGATTTCTTGCAGCCAAGTTTTTCAAGTTTCACCATCATGCGTGGCAGCACTGCTTCGGTTGAGCAGGTGCCAAGAGTGATGAGAATTTCGTCCTTGAAATAACGGAGAAACTGCATGAGTGGCATGCCTGACCATCTGGCCACCGTGCCTAGCACCACCACAATGAAAATCAAGGTTGTAATGTAGAGCGCGATCAGCAACTGACCGAGTGACAGCAAGGTGCCAATCCCGTACTTGCCGATAGTGAACGCCATACCTGCACCCGCACCAATCGGCGCCAAGCGCATGACCATTGCAACGATCTTGAACAGGCCTTGCAGGAACAAATCAATAGTGTTGATCAGCGGCTTGCTGGTTTCGCCCATCTGAACCAGGGCAACTCCCATCAAGACCGAAAGCAGAATGACCTGCAGCATGACGCCGTTGGAGAATGCGCCGAGGAACGTGTGGGGAATGATATTAAGGAAGAAATCAATTGTACCGCCTTGTTCACTCGCGGCCTGGCTGTACTTGCTGATAGCATTTCCATCGAGCGCGTTGACGTTAATGTTCATCCCGACGCCAGGCTTGACGATGTTCACTACGATAAGGCCTACGACCAGGGCGATAGTCGATAGAATTTCAAAGTAGATCAGCGCTTTTACGCCAATCCGTCCGACCTCCTTGATACTGCCCATTTTCGCGATACCGACGACGACCGTACCGAAGATAATGGGGGCCAGCAGCATTTTTATCAGCTTGATGAAACCATCGGCGAAGGGTTGGAGCTTGGCTCCAATATCAGGCACGAAGTAACCGATTGCTGCACCGATCACGATGCCGATCAGCACCTGCACATACAGCTGGCTATACCAGCGGGACTTGGAAGTTTCCACGGAAGCACCTCATTTTATTTTTGTGATGGGCATGTGGCTTGGCGTCAGTGGGTGACGCCTGACTCTGCGGCCTCCCTGAAGGAGGCCACAGATAGAGGGAAATCAGCCTTCGCCTAGCTCACGCATGACTGCGTACAAAGCGGATTTGGCTTCGAAGCCAACACCTGGAATATCAGGCAGACCGACATAACCATTTTCCACCTTGATTCCGTCAGCGAAGCCGCCGAAAGGCTGGAACACATCGGGGTAAGACTCGTTGCCGCCCAAGTGCAGGCCTGCTGCGATATTGAGGGACATCTGGTGGCCGCCGTGCGGAACCACGCGACGGGAAGACCATCCCATTTCGTCCATCACTTTCAGGGTGCGCATGTACTCAACGAGTCCGTAAGACAGCGCGCAGTCGAACTGCAGAAAGTCGCGATCAGGGCGCATGCCACCGTGGCGCAGAAGGTTACGAGCGTCCTGATGGGAGAACAGGTTTTCCCCGGTAGCCATCGGCAGCTCGTAGTGATTGGCAAGCTCAGCCTGGAGTGCATAGTCCAGCGGGTCGCCGATTTCTTCGTACCAGAAGAGGTTGTACTTCTTGATGGCTTCCGCATAAGCAATACCGGTCTGGAGATCGAAGCGACCGTTGGCATCGACCGCCAGTCGACGACCGTCCCCAACCACTTCGAGTACCGCTTCGATGCGACGAATATCTTCGTCCAGTGGCACTGCACCGATCTTCATTTTGACAACGTCGTAGCCACGATCCAGGTAACTCTGCATTTCTGCTTTGAGTTTGGTCTGGTCTTTGCCTGGGTAGTAGTAGCCACCTGCTGCGTAGACCCAGACTTTGTCATCGGCCACGCCGTTACGGTACCGATCAGCCAGCAGACGATAGAGAGGCTTGCCTTCGATCTTGGCAACGGCATCCCACACGGCCATATCAATGGTGCCGACTGCAACTGAACGTTCGCCGTGGCCACCTGGCTTTTCGTTGGTCATCAGGGTCTTCCAGATGGCGAACGGATCCAGGTTGTTGTTTTCATGGTCGATAAGAGTATCCGGATCAGCTTCCATGATTCGCGCCAGGAAGCGATCACGCATCAACGCGCCTTGACCATAGCGACCGTTGGAGTTGAAGCCGTAGCCAATGACAGGTTTACCATCGCGAATCACATCCGTGACAACAGCAACGACCGAGCAGGTCATTTTCGAAAAATCGATGTAGGCATTGGCAATGGGAGAAGCGATAGAAACAGTTTTTTCGCGGATGTCTACGATACGCATGACGGGTTCCTCTTGTTGTTGGTGGCCCCACGTTATGCTTTGCGATGACACCCGCCCAATGCTATTAATGCCGCGCCCTATGCACAGGAGGCATTGCCCTTGGAACTCGTTTGGCTTGAGGATTTTTCAGCGCTTGCGGAGTACGGCAGCTTTGTGCGGGCGGCTGAAGCGCGCCACGTTACTCAACCTGCCTTCAGTCGCAGAGTCCGCGCTCTGGAGAATTGGATGGGTGTCGAATTGTTCATACGCACCCCCCAGGGGGCGACGTTGACCGAGGCTGGAAGACAGATTTTGCCTAGCGCCCAAGAGGCTGCCAGACGCTTGTACCGGATGCGCTCCGAGGCACAGGAAGTGGCTGGGATGGCCGCCAAAACGCTGCAGTTTGCAGCCACTCATTCGTTGTCATTTACCTTCTTCCCAAGGTGGTTGAGAAGTGCAGAAAATGGCGCGCCGATAGATGCCGTACGTCTGCATTCAGACAGCATGGCTGTTTGCGAGCAGATGCTGATACACGGCCAGGTTCAATTTCTGCTTTGCCATCGCCACCCCGACGTTCCACCCCTGCTGGCCCCTGATCAGTTCACCGGGAAAAAGGTCGGAGAGGATGTTCTCATACCCTTGGCGAGTGCCTCTGCCACGTTGGGTACGTCCCCGGAAACACTGCCTTATTTGGCATATACCCAGGAATCCGGTCTAGGCCGTATCGTCGCTCACCGACTCCACGGCAAGGAAGACTACCTTCACCTCAAGCCGCTTTTTAGCAGCCATCTTGCGGCGGTTCTGATGTCCATGGCACTGGAAAGCAAGGGCGTAGCGTGGTTACCAAAAAGCCTGACCGAGCAGGAAATGGCTGATGGGCGGCTGGTCAGAGCTCTCGACGAAAGCTGGGATATACCGTTAGAGATTCACCTCACTCGACCTAAAGCCCCCATTAGCTTATCTGCGGAAGAGTTCTGGGCCAGGCTGGCTTAATAGATCCATCTTACTGACCTCCATTTTTCACTTTCTAACGGCGTTCTGGCGAGCCAGAAAACTTGGCTGTTAGTGACTGAGTGTCTCCTATTGGCCGATAGCAGTCGCTTCCGAGCGTCCGCTTATGGCCGATAGCGGTCGCTCTTGAGGGTCTCTAATGGCCGCTAGCTGACACCTGCGGTTAGTCTTTAGGGTTGCTTGATGTCGGTTTTTTCTGACTCGCGGCTTGCGCTTGATCTCTGACAGCTGGCGTATCTGAATCAACTGTTGTTCTAAAGTTTCTGCGCGGGCCAACTGCGCCGCAGTACGTTGCTCCGCTTGGCTAAGCTCGCTCTGGGCCGACTCCAACCTACGTCGCAAGTCGTCGCACCTGCGGCTGGCTACTTTTGATTGGCTTACTGCGGCTTTCCCCTCCTCCCGGGCCCGATCAGCCTCGCGGTGAGCCGGATCCTCAACGCCACGCAAATAGTTCTCCTGTGTGATTCGCTCCTGCTCGGCCTTGAGTCGTAGCAAGTGGAGTTCCTGTTGGAGAATTTGATTTTGCCCCTGGGCATCGTGCCGTTCACGCTTCAAGACATCACGCTGTTGCTGGAGCTCCTCAATCTGGGCCTGCCGCTGCACCAACAGAAGGTCCAGGTCAGCGAAGCGAGATTCGCCGCCTGACGCCCGGCCATTGCTTCTGAAAACTGTTGGCGCCCTTTTGCCAGATCCTGATGCGCTCTATCTTCAATTTCTGCGAGTCGCTCACGTTCTGCGTCCAGCACTTGGCGCTGCTCCGCTAAACTCTGTTAGGCGACGCCCTGCGCCAAGTGGATCGCCTGCTGCCACACAGCGATAAACGCCTGCGACACCTCACTAGGTAACGCCGGCAAACGGGTCTCCCCGCTCAGGCGTTCGGCCAAACGTGCCCACCAAATATCGAGGAGCCCACCGACTCTAACCGGACTTCCCCTACCCAGTTCCAGGCGCACGCGCTCGACCCCATCTCGTCGAACTGAAATTTTAGTTGGTTATGCAGCGCCGCTGCCCATATTCATTCCATTCATCTACGTCCAACTGAACTCAGGCACCCTGCGTACAACATGGCTGCGGCGCACCTGCGAGCGATCCAGGCTTTCTCGACGGTTACGCCATCTGGCTTCAAAGCGGCCGTCAAGCCGACAACCTGGTCGCCAGAATCGGCAATGCTGAAACGGCACCTTTCCGCAGATCGATCCGCGTCCCTGCGACCAGTACCTCGCCGAGCAATTGCAACGCCCCGGCCCAGACGGCAAAAGCGTTGCCTATGCATCAAATGTAACAGGCGCTGCCGCCGTGCTTTTCAAGGTAGCGCTGATGTTCTTCATCCGCCTTTTGAAATTCACCCAGTGGCAGGATCACCGTAGCCACTGGCTTGCCCAACTGGCCACTGGCGTCCAGCTGCTGCCTGGCGACAAGTGCCAGTCGGGACTGCTCGGTACTGTTGAAAAACAGCGCGGAACGGTATTTAGCCCCGACGTCCGCACCCCGCCGGTCGACTGACGTTGGATCGTGCAGTGTCCAGAAGTGCTCGACGAGACGGCTATAGGAAATGAGTCGGGGGTCGAAGTCGACTTGCACGACTTCGATCAGGGTGGCGTCGCCCAAGTCTGACCGCGCGAATCCGACGCGGGTGTCGAGCACACCCGGCAATGCCCGGAATGAGGCTTCCGCCCCCCAGAAGCAGCCGGCACCGAATGTCGCCTGCTCTGACAGAACGTCGCCTGAAAAATCACTCATGCGCGGCCTCCTCACCCTTTTGATAGTGCAGGTGCAAATGCAATTGGGCGATATGCTCCGGGCCGATTCCACAGCATCCGCCGACAATGCTGGCCCCTGCGGCAACCCATGATTTCGACCAGTCCAGGTAGGACTCGGGGCCCAGATCGCGCCGAATTTCCAACAAATCGCTATTGGCCTCGGCTTTGGCACTGACAGGGGGGAAAGCATTGGCATAAACGCCCAGTTCGACAGGATGATCCAGGTTTTCAATCACAGCGCGTGCCTCAATCAGGGCCGCGACCATCACTTCCGGCTGGCTGCAATTGAAGAGCACCGCCTTGGCCCCCAGCCCAGCCGCCACGCGAACCGCATCGGCAACAGCCTCGTTTGAACGTAATCGCGGTTCCCGGCCCTCTTCGTCCAACAGCGTGAATGACACCCAGAGTGGCGCGGGATCCGTTCCGAGGGCTTCGGCCACCGCCCGCACTTCAGCAATGGAGCTTTGCGTTTCGGCCAGCCACACATCGACGTGCGCCTGCAATCCGGCAATGAGTTCGCGGTGGATCGCTACTGAACGCTGATGATCGAACAGATCCGGCCGGTATGACCCCAACGCCGGCGGCAACGACCCGGCCACGGTGACCGCGTCGGTACTTTCACCGGCGGCCTGCCGCGCCAGCCGTCCGGCGCGCTCAGCCAGCGCTCTTCCCTGCTCGGCAAATCGCTCGTCGCCAATATGAAAAGGCACCACCGCATAGCTGTTGGTGGTGATGATCCGGGCGCCCGCTGTCACGAACGCTTGATGCGCCTGCAGCACATACTCTGGCGCTTCGATCAGCGCGAGGGCAGACCATTCCGGTTGACGGAACGGCGCGCCGATTCGCTTCAACTCCCGCCCCATACCGCCATCGAGCACACGTACGTTCGCTCTGGTCATTGGGCTGAACTCACTTGCTGCGCCTGCCCTGCAAACCACTGGTCAACAGTAGAAGGGTTGGCTTGAACCCAGGCCTTGGCGGCGACGTCTGCTGGCTGTTTTTCCTTTTCGATCTTCTGGATCAGTCCGTTCAACTGTGCCGGGTCGATGGCGAAATTGTGCAGAAACTCGGCAATTTTCGGTGCGCGCTTTTGCAGTGCGGTGGAAGCCAGGACGTACACCTTGGCATCCGGGAAGGCGCAGGTGATGTGGCTCTTGTTCAGCCAGTCAGGATCGACGGTCGGGCTGACGAATTTCCAGCAGCCATCCACCTTGTAGAGAGGATCTTCTTTTTTGTTGTCCTGGGCGTAGCCATCGAACGCGGGTTCTTCCAGGCGACGCAGATCATAGGCCGAGAAAATCCAGTCAGGGGTGTAGGCGTAGAACACCACGCCGCGTTGCGCCTTGTAAGCCGAGGCCAGTTTGGCGTAGGTCACCGAGGCTTCCGTCGACACGGATTCGAATTTATCGGCGAAGCCGTAATCCTTGGCCTTGATCTGGCCGATATACGTCGACTCCCAGCCCGCCGGCCCCACCAGCAGTTCAGCCTTGCCGCCGCCCACTGGCTCGAAGAGTTTGGCCACTTCCGGTTTTTTCAGGTCGTAGATCGATTTGACGCCGTACTTGTCTTGCAGATAACCGGGAATGTAGAAGCCTTGTTCGCCGGCATAAGGGTGAGCATTGGGCACCAGTGAGCGGGTGCCGCCGGTGACGTACTTGGCCCACGCCGCCGACTGATTGGGCAGCCAGATGTCCGTCAGCACATCCACAGAACCGTCGCCCTTGGCCGCCGCACTGAAAAGCACCGGGACGTCCCCGGCCAGATACGACACATCGCCGTCCAGACGGGTTTTGATCACCTCACCCAAAATGTGTTGAATGGCGATAGCCCCCGTCCAGTTCTGCTCGCCAATGACAATTTTGTCCTTGGCCATCACGCTGGCCGGCACGATCAGGGACGCCAGCACTGCAGCCGCACTCAAGTTACGCAATAGATGTTTTGCCACGATAAGTCTCACTGTTCAGTTATGCAGATGGTCTTGCTTGCGCAAGCTCGATTGAATGATTCGATCGGGGATCAATGCACACAGCACGATCGCCACGCCGGCCAGCACGCCCTCGCCGCCCTTGATATTGCGCAACGCCGTCATGACGTCGTAACCCAACCCTCCAGCGCCGATCAGGGCAGCAACCACAACCATCGACAGGCTCATGACAATGGTCTGATTGATCCCCAGTAACAGGGATCGTCGCGCCAGCGGCAGTTGCACCTTCACCAGGGTTTGCCAGGGGGTTGCTCCATGGGCGATTGCCGCTTCCACGGCATCCTTCGGGACTTCCTGAATGCCCAGGGACGTCAGACGAATCATCGGTGCCAGGGCAAAAATCACCGTCGCAATGACTGCCGGAGTCTTGCCCACCGAGAAGAACGCCACAGCGGGAATCAGGTAGACAAAGGTCGGCAGGGTCTGCATGACATCCAGCAAAGGCGTGAGCAGCCTGCGGGCAAACGGCCGCTTCGCCAGCAAAATGCCGGTGGGTACGCCGATCACCAGTGCGATCAGCACCGACGAACCAACCAGCGCCAGCGTGGCAATTGTCCGCTCCCAAAACCCGAACAGCCCGATATACAACAGCGCTGCGCTGCTGGTGAGCGCAAGGGCCATGCCCGCCGAGCGCCAGGCCAGCAATACCAGCGCCAGCGCGCAAACCGGCCAAGGCAGCCAACCAAGCAGGGATTCGATTCCTTCAATGACCGTGCGAACCGCAACGATCACGCCGACAAAAGCGCTCTCGAATGTCACCTGTGACCAACCAATAAAATCATCCAGGCTCTGTGCAGTCAGTAACAGCGCCTGGCGGCTGGCCGGGAACTGCAAGAACGCCTGGGTGGTATCGGGCGTCAACACGCGCCAGATCACCAATGCCTGACTGACCAGCAGCACCGCCAGCGGCAACGCCCAACTCGAAACGGCGCGCCGCACCGGTTGACGGCTCAGCGAATACGCGGTGAAACGACTGGCCGCCAGCAAGGCCAATCCCACCACGACCGATATCCAGGATGCGCTCGCGATGCCCTGCACCGCAGTGGCCAGAGCCGCGAGTTCTGCGGCGAACCCGAGCCAGAACAACCCGCCTCGGCCCCGCGCCGCCAGCGCTGCCGGCCCGAGCAACAGGGCTTGCCAGCTGCGCAAGCCCGGCTGAACCGGTTGCGCCTTCGGTGCCGTTTCGGGAACCTGACGTACCGCGCCACCGGCATCGTGCAATACCGGTGCGGCTGGAAGGCAATCTCGGAAAAAATCCGCGACCTCAGCATCGGCCGGCGTCTCAAGCAGCTGTTTCGGGGTGCCCGACTGCACCAGACGTCCCTGGCGCAATACCGCTATCCGATCAGCGAGACGGACCGCTTCGGCAGGATCGTGGGTGACCAGCAACGTGGTGATCCCGCGCTCGCGTACCAAGGCCAAAAAATGCCTTTGCAGGTCTCGCCGGATGGTCGGATCCAGTGCGCTGAAAGGCTCGTCCATCAGGAGAATATCCGGATCAGTCACCAATGCCCGCGCAAGACCGACCCTTTGCTGCATACCGCCGGACAACTCGTGGGGATAATGCTCGCCCCATCCCTCAAGGCCCATCGCCTGTAACTGTCGGGTGGCCGCTGCGTGCCGGACGGCCTCGGATTCGCCGCGCAACTCCAGAGGCAGCGCAACGTTGTCCAGCACCGTGCGATGGGGCAAAAGACCAAAATGCTGGAACACCATGCCGATTCGCCGCGAGCGCAAATCCCGCAACGCTTTGTGGCTCAGGCCGCTGATAGCCTGACCTTCAATCAAGACCTCACCGCTGGTGGGTTCGATCAAACGATTGATATGGCGAAGCAAGGTCGATTTGCCGCTGCCGGAGGTGCCCATCAGGCACAGCACTTCGCCGCGCCGGACCTTCAAGTTGACATGGTTGACAGCCGGCAACGGCGATCCGCCCTTGCGCAGATAAGCTTTAGTGACGCCTCGCAGTTCGAGGACAACATCGCCCTCCTCTGCGCTATCGTCGATGGGGGGGGCCAATCGTTCAGGCAAGTCGACCTGTACCGTTGCCAAAGAGGTTTTAATAAGTGTCACGAGGGCTCCCGGCAACGAACCGCTGACGGCCAGATATATGGCCGTTCAGGGTAGAAAAAATGGACAGGAGCCTCAGGCAATAACCGCGGACAGGGTTGGCCTGAGGCAAAAAAACGCCGCAAGCGAGGCGCTGCACGTTTTCTTTGCTAAAAGCTAAACGATCTTAAAAAGATTAAATAAATATCTTTTTGGAATGAGCTTAGGCTTTCCCGCCCGGTTTCCGGAGGTGCTTTTCAAAGCGATGTGGTTTTGCTGCGTGCCGACGGCCGGACGTGCTGCACACCGACAACGATCCTGTATCGCAGGTCCAAAGCCGTGCCGGTCAACGCTTGATCGACTCATCGACGGGCTGACATCCAGCAGCAGACTCAGCCCGGTTTTGATGGAATGTTCCGCGCCCGTGCAGGCGCTACCTCAGAGCCCCCTCACTGAGTGAGCGAACATCAAACGGCACGACTTTGATCCCTTTCCAAAGCCGCAAAACCGCGCTGCAAATCTTCAATCAAGTCGGCGACATCCTCCAGACCGACGTGCAAGCGCAACACCGGATTCAATAAGCGATCCGCCGCACTGTCGCGATCCCCGGTATCGGCCACGGTGATCAGACTTTCAAAACCACCCCAGGAAGCCCCCAATCCGAACAGTTGCAGTGCATCGATGAAGCGTTCCACGTACACGGCGTCCGTTTCACGCAATTCAAAGGACAGCAGGCCGTTGCTGCCAGTGAAGTCCCGCCGCCACAAGGCATGGCCGGGATGATCGTGCAAGGCCGGATGAAACACCTGCTTCACCTGCGGGTGCGCCTGTAACCAGTGGGCGACTTCCAGAGCCTGACGCTCGTGCACTTGCAGTCGTGACGCGAGCGTTCGAGCGCCACGCAGCACCAGATACGCATCGTCAGGGCTGACGGTCGCTCCAAAGCTGTCGCTCATGGCCGCCAGTGCGGGCCATGCGTCTTCGGTCGTGCAGACGCTGCCCATGACCACGTCACTGTGGCCGCTCAGGTATTTGGTCAGTGCCATGATCGAGATATCTGCACCGAGCGCCAAGGGACGGTACAGGTAACCGGAGCCCCAGGTATTGTCGACAGCCAGCAGGATACTTCGCGGTTTGCACAGGGCAGCCATGGCCGGCAAGTCGCACAGTTCATACAACAACGAGCCAGGCACTTCGGTGTAGACCATTCGGGTATTGGCTTGCAGCCGGGCCTCCAGGTCACGGCCGTCGGCCGCGAAATAGCTGACTTCAATGCCGAAGGGCTGAAGAAACTCCCGTGCCAGGCGTCGCACCGGCGCGTATACCGCCTCGGTGATCAGCACATGGTCACCGGGTCGCAGATAAGCAAGAAACGTCTGTGCGATCGCTGCCAGCCCGGTACCGTACAAGCGCGTGCGATACCCACCCTCCAGCTCGGTGACCAGGTCTTCGAGGGCGAACGCCGTCGGATTGCCGCGCGCGCCATAACTCAGTACCCGCTCGCTATCACGACGAGCACGGGCGTCACGCATTTGCGCCAGGTTGTCGAACAACACCGTACTCAAGCGAGTCACCGGCACATTGACTGCGCGGCCACCGGCCCCCTGGGCCAGTGCCGAATGCACCAGCCGCGTATGCACGTGCGACCCCGGACGTGCCTGCACCTGCAACGGTTTGAGACTGGCGATTTCGTCGGCGTTCATCTGCGCCAGCAAACCGATTTCCCACGTCAGGTATTGACGCGCTGCGTCCTTGTTGCCGGAGTGGCGGTCATGGGTAAAGAACAGAAAATCAATGCATTGCTCATCAGTGAGCGCGTCCGGACTTTCCTGCACAGCAAAACCGGCCGCACGCCAGGCATCAAGGCCGCCGTCCAGCAGCCGTACCTGCGCGCGCTGAGCTTGTGGCAGTTCCTGTGAGGCGAGCGCAGCCAGTTGGGCAACCTCGGCCAACAGCACCAGCGGCCGCTGCTCGCCCGACACGTGTTGTGCGAGCAAGGAGCGAATCGACCAGCGCGCCCCGGCAATGTGGCCCTTGCGATAAGTCATGCTCGGCCGCAGATCAATCAGCGCGACGGCGTCATCCTTCAGTGCATCGGAAAGCGCCTGCGCCGTGATCAGCGGCAATGCTTCGTGGGCGACCGCATCGCTTTCCGGTAGCGACAGCGTGCTGCTCACACCACCTGCCAGCACATAGGCTTCATGCCCTGCCTGACGTAGCCAGCTCGCGACAATCCGGGCGCGGACACCATCGCTGTCGATCAGCACCAGTCGCGCCTGGCGCACGCCGACATACAGATCGGTCGATTGAACCAACTGACCGCCAGGCGTGTTTTGCGCGCCCGGCAGACTGCCGGCGGCAAACTCTTCGGCGGTGCGCACATCACACAAAAACAGACTGCGATCAGCATTGCCGGCCCATTGCTCGACCTGTGCAGCCGTCACTGTCTCTGCGCCGGCTCTTTCGGCCAGTCGGGCAGCCGCCAGGCGCTGTGTGGTCAATGGCGCTGCGGTCACCGACTCGGCATAACGCCGGGTGCTGCCGTGCTCAAGCTCGAAGTCCTCCAGATACCAGCCTTGTGTGCCGTTTTCCAAGGCATACACCGGGTTCTTCAATCCGAGGTTGATCAGGGTCTGCGCACCGATAATGCTGCGGGTACGACCGGCGCAATTGATCACGATCGGCGTGTCTTCGTCAGGCACCAGGTCATGGATGCGATACCCCAGTTCGCCATTGGGGCAGCACACTGAACCAGGAATGGTCATTTTGTAGTATTCATCGAACGGCCTGCCGTCGAGCAGCACCAGAGGCTCGCCTCGGGTTTGCCATTCGGCCAGTTGTCGCGCGGTGACATGGGGCGTGTGATTGACCTCTTCGACCAATTCGCCAAATGCCTTGGATGGCACATGCACGCCGGCAAACAACTGATGACCGGCGGCCTGCCAGCCATCGGCACCGCCCTCAAGGATATGCACGCGGTCATACCCCAACGCCTGAAGGCGCCTCGCGGCACGCGTGGCAACATCGCCGCCGTTCTGGTCATGAATCACCAGTCGCACTTGAGGGTTGGGCGCCAGTCGCCGAACCTCCAGCTCCAGCCGGCTATAGGGCAGATTGACGGCAAAGAACGGATGGGCTTCGCCATACTGGCCATGTTCACGCACATCGAACAGGGCAATTTCCTGCCCGTCGAACAGCCACTGCTGCAATTGCGCTGGGGTTACGATCTGACTCATGGGGTTGCGCTCGAAAGAAAATTATTGAAGCGCCAGAGCGCGTTCACTGGCCGCCACGTCGCGGCCCTTGGCATACGCACGTTGAATGGCCGGGCGCGCCTTGAGGCGTTCGCGCCAGGCCCGAATGTGCGGAAAATCCTGCAGTTCCTGCCCCTGTCGCTGCGGCTGAATCCACGGGAATATCGCCATGTCGGCGATGGAATAATCACCGGCCACGCAGGGCACTTCGGACAACCGTCGCTCCAGCACGCCATACAAGCGCGCCGCCTCGCCCGCCAGCAGTTCCAGGGCAAACGCCTGCGGTTGCGGCGCCTTCTCCTTGAACAGCTGCAACTGACTCAGGTATGGCGTGACGTGCCCCACTTGCCAGAACAGCCATTCCTGCACCTTCTGACGTTCGGCAGTGCCCGCCGCTGGCAGGAATCGCCCGGCCTTGTCGGCCAGATAATTGAGGATGGCACCGGATTCGAACAGGCTCAGCGGTTCAATCAAGCCGTGAGGCGCATGATCGACAATCGCCGGAATCCGCCCGTTGGCGCTGATGCGCTGGAATGCCGCCTGCTTCTGTTCACCCTCACGGATGTTGACTGGCAGCACGCGGTACTCCAGCCCCAGTTCTTCCAGGAGAATGCCGATTTTCAAACCGTTGCCGGTCGGCCAGTAATACAGATCGATCATGCGTAGGCCTTGATCGACGGTGCCATTTGCGAGGCGTTGTAGTTGAGAATGCGCCCGTCGGCCTCAACGCCGTAACGCCCGTTGAGGGATTCCAGCGGCAAGCCGTACAAATGGAAATGCAGGGTCGGCTGTTCGCCATCGACACGAATCCCGTGCAAGTCTTCACCCAAAAACGAGATCGAGGTGCCGGGCTGCACGATGACTTCCTTTTGCAGGTGCAACGTGGTGAAACCAGGCTCGCGACCCTCATCGCTGCGGGTATAGACGTAGTTGATTTCCTGGCCTTCGATGGCACTGATGATTGCCCAGGTCTCGTGGTTGTGGGGGATGGTGCTTTTGCCCGGCAGCAGCGAGTTCAGGTACAGCGTCGGGGTGTCGCCGTCATCGTTGAGACGGTAGCGGAACGCGGTGCTGCCCTGCCCCGGTACCGGCGCCGGGAATTCATCGAAGTTGAACAGGTCGCGGCGTTCGGCGAGCGTTTCCAGCAGGCTGACGATTTCGTCCAGCGCAGCGCGGTCGACGCCCCGTTGATGGATGACGCGGACTTTCTTTAGGAAGTCCTCGATGACATCGGCACGGTTCACGGTACTCATTAATATCTCCTCGGGTCAGACGGACAGGCTGTAGCGGCTGAGGTTGGTCAACAGATAAGGATCATTGGCAAGCGCCGCGCGCCGCCCCGGATCGCCCAGGGCATGGCGCAAAAAGGTCTGGGTCCGCTCACTTGCGGGGTGCTGGAAAATCTGCGCGGCGCTGCCGTGCTCGACGATGACCCCGTTCTCGGTGAAATAGACGACATCGCTGATTTCCTCGGCAAACCGCATCTCGTGGGTCACCAGCACACAGGTCATGCCTTCCTCGGTCAGTTCGCGAATCACCGTCAGCACTTCGCCGACCGTTTCCGGATCGAGGGCCGAGGTCACTTCATCGAACAGGATCAATTCCGGGCGCATCGCCAGGGCACGGGCAATCGCCACGCGTTGTTGCTGACCGCCGGACAGTTGGCCGGGATAGGCATCGGCCTTGTGGTCCAGACGCACTTTGGCCAACAAGGCGCGCGCGTCTTTTTCGGCGTCGACCCGATTGCGCCCCAATACCTTGCGTGGCGCCACCACCAGGTTTTCCAGCACCGAGAGGTGCGGGAACAGGTTGTACTGCTGGAACACGAACCCCACGCGCTTGCGCAATTCGATGCGCTGCGCTTCCTGCGTCAGGGTGTGGACGTCGGTGGCGCCGACCCGGATGCTGCCTCGCTGGGGCTGCAACAACCCGGTGATGCAGCGCAGAATCGTCGACTTGCCGGAACCCGACGGGCCGATAATCGACACCGCCTGGCCGCGATGCACCTCCAGATCGATGCCCTTGAGTACCGGGTTGCCACTGAACGACAGGTGCAAATCCCGCAGGCGGATCAGCGGTTCGCCGCCGGTTTCAATAGAAGGCATAACGTCGCTCCAGGCGTCGGGTGAGTCGGGATATCGGGTAGCAGTAGGCGAAGAACAGAGCGAGCAGGCTGAAGTAGATCACCACGGTAAAACCGGTCATGTTCACGGTATTGCTGGCGATCTGTGCGGTATCGATCACGTCATGCACGCCCACCAGCGAAGCCAGCGCCGTGCCCATGGTGATCACCGCGTACAGGTTCATCCACGGCGGCAGCATGCGTTTGAAACACTGCGGCAGGATGATCGAGCGGAAGATCTGCCCCCGCGTGAAAGCCAGCGAACGAGCGGCTTCCCATTGCGTGGCCGGGATCGACGCCACGGCACCACGAAAGATCTCCGCGACGTTGGCGCTGGCCGGCAGCGCGAGGCCGAGGGTGACCTTGACCCAGTCCGGAAACGCCACGTAAGTGCCGGCAATACGGATCTCGAACGGAAACACGTAGGTGGTGAAATAGATCAGTACCAGCCAAGGAGCATTGCGAAACACCTGCACCCAGATTTGTGCCGGCAGACGCATCAGGCGCAACGGCGACAAGGCCAGAGCCCCTACCAGCAACCCCAGCAGAGAACCCAGCCCGATGGCCACCAGGCTGATCAGAATGTTCTGCGCGAAGCCCGCCGCCAGTGCCGGCGACCATTGCAGCAAGGCCTTGAGCACCGGGCTCTGCGCGCTGAAATACAGCAGCGCCAGTGCGATGCCCGCCACTATCAACAGCTTGCCGAGGTGTCGGCGCGGCAGGGCCGTCATTGCAGTGACGGTCGATTCAGTGGCCATAACCGGGCATCCTCAGGCGCGCTTCGAGGTAGCGCCCCACGCAATTGACGATAAAGCTCAGCAGACCGAAAAAACTCAGGATCAGGATCATCAGTTCCAGCACGTTGTCACTCTGGGTCCAGATCATGATCGCCGCGTACGTGATGTCGCCCACGGCAATGGCCGACGCCACGGCGGTCATCTTCACCAGGTCGATCAGGTTGTTGATCAGCGAGGGCAGCGCAAAACGCAGGGCCAGCGGGAGCTGCACATTCCACAACAACTGCCGGCTGCTGAAAGCCAGCGAACTGGCCGCTTCCAGTGTCACCGCAGGCACCGCCTCGATGCCGGCGCGCAAGGCTTCGGCATGGAACGCGCCCTTGTGCAAAGAGATCACGATCACCACCCAGGCAAACGGTGTCAGCGGATTGGCCGCACCCACCGCCTGGGTCAGCAGCATGTTCAACACCAGGAAGGCGCAGTACAGTTGCACCAGCGTCGGCGTGTTGCGCGTGACTTCGACAAAGATTCGGGCCGGTGTCGCCAGCCACGACTTGCCCGATGTCAGCATCGCCGCCAGTGCGACACCGGCCAGCAAACTGCCGACGATGGTGAACGCACACAGCAATGCGGTGGTAAGTGCGCCTTGCCCGAGTGTGCCGCGCTGGTACGCGTCCAGGAGAAAGCTGTAGTTCAGACCCAGCCCCGCCGTCCAGTGAACGAAAAGCTCCAGCCAGTGAGTCATGGCTCGCTCCGTAGCTGCGCGCAGGCTCGTGCGATTCGGCGTCCCGCTTCAACGACATTGTCAGTGGCCGTGGCGATGGACAGGCGGAACCACGGCGACAGACCATAAGCACTTCCCGCCACACCGGCAACGCCCTCCTCCAGCAGATAGTCGACGACATCGGCGTCGCTGCTCAGCCGTTGCCCGTCAGGGCGATATCGGCCGATCAAGCCGGCGCAGCGGACAAACACAAAGAAGCCGCCCTGTGGCTCAAGCACCTGCAGCCCCTCCACCGGGCGCAGCGCGTCGAGCAGCAAATCCCGTCGCAACTGATAGGCCTCGACCTGCGGCGGCAGAAACCCCAGGCCACCCTCCAGCGCCGCCAGCGCAGCAGCCTGGCCAACGGACGATGCGCCGGATGTGGATTGCGATTGCACCACGGTCATGGCCGTTGTCAGCGCCTGCGGCCCAGCGCCGAAGCCGACGCGCCAGCCGGTCATGGCATAGGTTTTCGAAACACCGCCGACCAGCAGGCAACGCTCTTGCAGATCTGGCGCAACGTTCAGCAGATTCAGCGCCGGACGGTCGTCGAAACGAATGTGTTCGTAGAGTTCATCCAGCAGGATCAGCAATTGCGGATGCCGCCTCAGTACGGTGGCAATCGCTCGCAATTCTGCCTCGGTATAAACCGCGCCACTGGGATTGCCCGGCCCGTTGAGAATCAGCCAGCGGGTACGCTCGCCAATGCGCTGCTCCAGCTGCGCAGCCGTGAGTTTGCAGCCTTGCTCCAGCGGGCATTCGATGAACACCGGCTCGCCACCGTTGAACCGCACGCTGTCCGGAAACGACGGCCAGTACGGAACCGGAACCAGCACTTGATCGCCGTCGTCGAGGGTGGCAGCAAAGGCATTGAAGATGATCTGCTTGGCACCGTTGGCAATCACAATCGAGGGCAGCGGATAGCTCAGGTGGTTTTCCCGCTCGAGCTTGCGTTGCACCGCCAGGCGCAAGCCTTTGACGCCGGGCGTCGGGGTGTATTTGGTGGCGCCGGCGGCAATCGCTGCGCAAGCGGCCTGCTTGATGTGTTCGGGCGTGTCGAAATCCGGCTCGCCGGTGGTCAGGTCGAGAATGTCGCGACCGCCGTCACGCAGTTCGGTCGCGCGGGATTTGGCTGCCGCGTTGGCGGACAGCGAGACGCGTTGCACGCGTCTGGAGAGACGGAGCGTCATGAGCGGGACACCTCAATGACCTTGCCGGGATTGAGCAGGTTGTTCGGATCCAACGCCTGTTTGATACGGCGCATCAGATCCAGCTCCACCGGACTTTTGTAACGCGTCAGCATGTCGCGCTTGCGCTGGCCGATCCCGTGTTCCGCGCTGATGGAGCCGCCATGGGCGTGGGCACTGTCGTGCACCAGCAGACTCAGCGCGGCGTAATGGGCCATGTGTTCATCGACGGTCGAATGCAGCGGATGGGCGACGTTGTAATGCAGGTTGCCATCGCCCAGGTGGCCGAAGGTGAAGTGCCGCACGCCCGGAAAGTGCACCTGCAACAGGGCATCGGTGTGGGCGACGAAATCCACGACCCTGGAAATGGGTACCGAGATGTCGTGCTTCATATTGCGCCCGGCGCGCTTCTGCGCCTCGCTCATGTTCTCCCGCAGCAACCACAGGGCCTGACTCTGGGCCAGGCTTTCGGCAATCAGTGCATTGGCCAGCAAGCCTTGCTCGAAGGCTTCGCCCAGCACGCTTTCAAAGGCCTCGCGGGCTTGTGCTTCACCGCGATTGTCGGAGAGTTCGAGCAGCGCAAACCACGGCTGTACAGCGCCGAGAAAAGGTTGCGGGGCTTCAGGAAACTGCTCGCGCAGCAACGCCAGGCAATCGGCGTTGAGCAACTCGAATGCGGTAAGCCCGGCGCCGAAACCGGAGCGGGCATGGGAGAGAAATGCTACCGCTTGCACCAGCGAATCGAACGCGAGGAAGGCCGTGGATTGCGCCTTGGGCAGCGGGAACAGTTTCAGGGTTGCGGCAGTGATGATGCCCAGGGTGCCTTCGCTGCCGATGTACAAGTCGCGCAAGTCGTAGCCGGTATTGTCCTTGCGCAACCCACGCAGGCCATGCCAGATCTCGCCCTCGGCCGTTACCACTTCCAGCCCGAGGGTCAGCTCACGGGTGTTGCCATAACGCAGGACAGCCGTGCCGCCGGCGTTGGTGCCCAGATTGCCGCCGATCGTGCAACTGCCCTCGGCCCCCAGACTCAGGGGAAACAGCCGCCCTGCTTCCTCGGTGGCCTGTTGCACGTGTTGCAGAATGCAGCCGGCCTCGACGGTCAGCGTGTCGTTGTCGGTGTCCACTGCGCGCACTCGATTCAAGCGATCGAGCAACAGCAACACCGAACGCCCGCTGGCATCCGGCGTCGCCGCGCCCATCAGGCCTGTGTTGCCGCCCTGAACCACGATTGGAGCGCGGGCAGCGACGCAAACCCGCACCACTGCCGCGACTTCTTCGGTATTGCCGGGGTGCACGGCGGCGATCACCGCGCCCACGTAGCGCCCCTGCTTGTCGGTCAGAAAAGCGCTCGCCTCTTCGCTGCGCTGCACATGACGCTCGCCCAGCAGTTGTTGCAACTGCGCAAACAAAACCTCACTCATGGCTGCGACGCCAGCGGTTGAGCGTTGCGATAGTGCTCGTGCAGATCACGCAGGGCCCGGGACGGCGCCATGCCGGTGCGCTCGCCCAATGCAATCAGCCAGCCGCTGCGGTGCCAATCGCGCACGATGGCGTCGAGTTTCGCCTGAGTGTCGTGCTCGCCTTTGCGCAGCCAGATCACCGAGTTGGAGGGAATCAGATCATTGGGCAGCGGAATTTCATAACCGGCCCATTCGGCATCGCCGAGCAAGGCGTGCATGGTCGGGCTGACGTGCACCGCCGCCACACAGCCGTTGCCGCGCAGCGACAGCAACGATTCGGACTGGCTGCGGAACGCCTTGATCTGCGCACCGTAGGTTTCCTGCAACGGTTTGATGAAGTTGCTGCCCTGGGACACGCACACCGGCTTGTCCTTCAGGTCTGCCCACCGAGTGATGCCCGCGCCCTTGCGGATCAGCGCCGCCCCGCCCACTTCCTCGTAGGGCGTCGGCACATAGTCGAGAATCTGCGCACGCTCATCGGTGAACTGCATGTTGGCGATCAGGATGTCGACCTTGCCTTGCTGCAGAAACTGCACCCGGTTAGGCGCCAGCACCGACACCGTTTTCGCTTCCACACCCAGAGCCTTGGCTACACCCTTGGCGAGTTCGACGTTGTAACCCAGATGCTCGCCGGTCTTGGGATCTATGGTGCCGAACGGCGGGCCGCTGAGGATCACCCCGACGCTGATTTCGTGGCGTTGGCGGATCTTGTCCAGCGTGGCATCGGCCCGGACGGCACTGGTGCCGATGGCAACCAGGGCGCCGAGGCAAAACGTGGTCAGGGCTTTAGCGGAAAAATGACGTTTCATGCAGGGCTACCTTGGACGACCGTCGAGTGACACGACGGTCGGATGAAAACTCTGAGGGAGGGATTTCAGGCCCCGTTGGCTTGAAACTGTTTTTGCAGTTCGACCAGCGCCGGTGACGCGGGAGTGATGTGGTTGCGAGTCTGGGCTTCGATCAACCAGCCGCTGCGGTGCAGTTCCTTCACAATCGGGTCGAGCCTGGCCTGAGTGTCGTTTTCACCACGGCGTGTCCAGATCACCGAAGGCGCCGGATTGAGCTCCGGGGTGATGGCGCGGTAGCCTCGCCACTCGGCGCTGTCGGCGATTAACGGATTGATCAGGGTGGCGTCATGAACTGCCGCAACGCAGTTGTTGCCACGCAGTGCCAGCAAGGACTCCGATGAACTTTTGAAAGCTTTCAACTCGACGCCCAGTTCAGTGAGCGGCTTGATGTAGCTGCTGCCCTGGGAAGTGCAGACCGGTTGCCCTTTCAAATCCTCCCAACGAGCGATCTTGCTGTCCTTCAGCACGGCGGCAGTACCGCCAACTCGATAAAACGGTGTGGGTACGAAACCGAGGATCTCACCGCGCTCCGCCGTCCATTCCATGTTGGCGATCAGCAAATCCACTTTGCCCTGTTGCAGGAATTGCACGCGGTTGGCTGGCAATACCGGCACCAGTTGCACCTCGGCGCTTAGCCGCCGACCCAGTTCTTCGGCCAGTTCGACGTTCAAACCACGCGGTTTCTGTGTGGCAGGATCAATCCCGCCAAAGGGGCCACCTGACAACAGCACGCCGACCACCAGCACATGACGTTGCTCGATCTTGTCCAGCGTCGCATCAGCCAGGGCAGCGGTGCTGGCGGCCAGCGATATGAAGGCGCCCAGCATCAGGGGCAAAAAACGTTTTGAAGGCGCGCGATCGGACAACATGGATTTCCCCTCGTGATTGATCGGCAAACCCCGATCCAGTGAGTGGGCATCCTGCTGACAGCACCGGCATAACGGAAATACAAATATCTAATATCGTTATAACTCAGGCGCCGTCACTTTTTTACCAAACGCATATAAGCCCGAACTTATTGACTAAAGAGAACATAAAGAGAAAAAACTTCCTTACAATGCATAAAGATATGTAATGTTTAAGTTCGTCCCTTTGATATAAAACCTGCCTATGACGATCCTCGATCTCGAATTGCTGCGCACGTTCATTGCCGTGGTTGATCACCACAGCTTTGCCGAGGCCGGCGTGCAACTGGCCCGCACCCAGTCGTCGGTCACTCAGCACATGCAGCGCCTGGAGCAACAGGTCGGGGTCAACCTGTTCGAAAAGCGCGGGCGGCAAAAGCAGCTGACGGAAGCCGGACAGCAGTTGCTGCGCCATGCCCGGCAGATGCTTTCACTCAACGATGATGCGCTGAACTCCCTGCGCGAAAGCAGCTTGAGCGGCGTGTTGCGTATCGGCTCGCCCCATGACATCGCCGACACCATCCTGCCCCCGATCCTCAGCCACATCGCGCGTTCGGCTCCGCGCTTGCGCCTGGAGATCGATGTCGGCCGCAGCCCGTTTCTCATGGACGATCTGCAACGGGGCAAGATCGACATGGTGATCTCCACCCGCGAAGCACCCAATCTGGAAGGTTTTGCGTTGCGCACTTCGCCGGTATGGTGGATTTGCTCTGCGCAGTTCATTCATAACCCCGGCGAGACGTTGCCGCTGATTCTGGTCGACGAACCGAGTATCTATCGACGGTATGCCCTGGAGGCCCTGGAGCGCGCCAACATTCCCTGGCGTCAGGCTTATCTCGCATCGAACCTGATTGGCATCAAAGCGGCGACGCGCGCAGGTCTTGGCGTCACCGCCAGAAGCATGGAAATGTTGGGCCCGGATATGCGGGTACTGGGGGAAAGCGATGGCTTGCCCCGCTTGCCGGACGTCACCTACTACCTGTGGATCCGTTCGAATACGATCAATCCGCTGGTGCGCCGGGCCTATGAGTTGATTCGCAGCAGCCGGGGGCATTGAATACCGACGATGCACGGGGTGCTCGCGGCGATTCTTCCCGTCCCCGTCAAACAACGTTGCCGAAACGGAACGAGGCGCCATACGAGGATTTCTCTCGCAAGCATTGGCCATTCAGATGTCCGGGCTTCGCAGATTGACTGACGGTTGGCTGCTTCACCAGGGAACTGCCGGTGCCAGGCATCGTCCGAGCTTAAGCGTTTAAGCAAACTGCTCGCCACGAGGTTTCCGTTTGAAAGCTGCCATCGTCAAAAAATACCGCCTGATCATCAAGACCCTGGGCTACGTGGGCTGGTCTCTGTTCTGGTTGCTGCTGTGGGACATCGCCGTCACCGTCGACTTCATGCTGTTTCTCAACGCCAAGCTGAACCTGCCGCTGATGCCGCTGACCTTGCTGGGTTCGGCGTTGATCGTATTAATCAGTTTTCGCAACAGCAGCGCCTACAACCGCTGGTGGGAAGCGCGGACGTTGTGGGGGGCGATGATCAACAACTCCCGCAGCTTCGCCCGGCAGGTGCTGACGCTGCTGGACGACGCCGGCGGTGAGGTGAATCCGGTCAAATCCACTCTGCTGCGCCGCCATGTCGCGTATGTGAACTGCCTCGCCGCGCATCTGCAAGGCCAGCCTTGTCCTGACGAGGTGCGGGCGTTTATTCCCGCCGAAGAGTTCGCCCGCAGTGGCACGACCAATAACTTTGCCAACGATATCCTCACCGGCTCCGCGACTTTGCTCGCCAAGGAATACAAGGCCGGGCATCTGGACAGTATTCGCCTGGCGCGGCTTGAGTCGACGCTGGTCGACCTGTCCAACAGTCAGGGCGGCATGGAGCGGATCGCCAATACCCCGCTGCCCTACCCTTACGTCTATTTTCCGCGGCTGTTTATTTCGCTGTTCTGCCTGATCGTGCCGGTGGGACTGGTCGAATCCCTAGGCTGGTTCACGCCGCTGGCGTCGACCGTGGTGGGATTCATGCTGCTGGCCATCGAACGCATCGGCACCGATCTGCAAAGCCCGTTTCGCCACAGCGAACACCAGATTCAAATGGAAGCACTGTGCGAAACCATTGAAAAGAACTTGCAGTCGATGCAACGTGATTCGTTGGGTGATGTGCGCAGGCTTGAAGAGCACGCGTGAGGCGCTGCTTTAGCAGCAGCGCGATAGCGGGTCTACCCTTTTCTTTATCAGGTGCAGAGCGACTATTGATGAGACGAGCGGATTAACTGACCTGTGTGCGCTCCAGGCCAGCCTTGGTGTTTCAGTTCGCGATCCTCGGCGCCTTCTCTTCATCGTCGTAATGGCGGCAAAGAAATTCGCGAACCAGGACGGCAGTTCGTCTAGCGCTGGTCACCACAAAGAAATGTCCCTCACCCTTCAGAAGGCGAAGTTCTGAACGTCCAATTGTGCGGCGCAGGATATGGCCGTTGTACGCCTGTATTAACGGATCGCGGTCGCCGGCAAGAATCAGCGTGCGTTGAAGCAGCCGGGACAAGCGAAGCAGGCTTGTCCATCCGATCAAGGCTGCGAGCTGGAAATAGTAGGTTCGCGGATTAACAGAGAGCATGCCTTTCATCACACCGAACCGCAGTAGCGTCTGAACTGAATGGCCGGATATTTCTTGCTTGTGTGTTTTGGTGTTTTTACTCTTGCGGAAAAAATCCATAACGTCTGCAGGCTTCATCAACAGCAATGGGCCGGGAGAGGTCGCCGCGAGGATCAACCTGCGTACCCTGCTCGGGTAACGCAGAGCGAATTCTTGAGCCAATGCACCTCCCCAACTCACACCGAACACATCGACCTGCTCGATCCCCAATTGCTCAAGCATCCCGGCAATCACGTCGGCATGGCTTGGCAGGCGAAAGGGCCAACGGGGCATTTGCGACTTGCCGACTCCTGGCACGTCCAGCGTGATGGTCATGAAGTCGTCAAGTTCATTGCGCAGCGGATCGAAAGTACGAATCAAACCACCCAAACCATTGAGCAAAAGCAGCGGAGAGCCTTGACCGCAGATCGACACGTTCAACTGCAAGCGCTTCGTTGTCAGCCTGTGCGTTGTCATGATTTCTCCTTGCTGCACGTAATTGAAAGGCAGTGCAGGTGGGATCGCGACGTCTACCGTCGGATTTTTGCTCCTAGTTTCTTCAACCAAACCGTCCAATGATGGATGGGAGGTAAAGGGTCAACCCAAAGCCGTGTCGAGAAACATCATGACCCCGAAACCGAGCATCAACCCCAAGGTTGCAGGTGTCTCATGACCGTTGCGATGGGTCTCGGGAATGACCTCATGGGACACCACAAAAATCATCGCGCCCGCCGCCAGACCGAGCGCTATGGGATATCCCAATGCGAAGCTGCTCGAAATCCCCAAGCCGACGATGGCGCCTATGGGCTCCATCAACCCTGAGCCCACCGCAATAAGCGCAGCGCGAAGCGCTGAAATCCCGGTCACGCGTAACGCAAGGGCCACAGCCAGGCCTTCGGGAATGTCTTGAATGGCGATGGCAGTGGTTAGCGGCAATCCCACCTTCATGTCGCCATTGGCAAAGCTCACTCCAATGGCCATCCCCTCCGGCAGGTTATGCAGCGTGATTGCCAGAACAAACAGCCATACGCGATTGATGCGCTGCACCTCGGGCCCACGGCGACCGCTTTTCTCATGTTCGTGAGGCACGAAGCGATCCAGACCGATCATCAGCGCTACCCCCAATCCCAATCCTGCAACGACGACACAGGCTGCGAGCAGCTGGTTACCGCAGAGCTCCTGGGCGGCTTCGATACCCGGAAGAATGAGCGAAAACGAACTGGCGGCCAGCATCATCCCGGCAGCGAAGCCCAGCATGATGTCCTGCGTTCTGGCGGCGATATCACGTAACGCGATCGCTGCCACCGCACCTATGGCCGTCGCAGCGAAGCCTGACATGCCGCCTAGAAATGCAAAGTGCAGATTTTGTTTGTTGGCGCCGACAAAGGCACCATACCCGCTGATCAGCAAGTAAAGCGTCACGCCAATCAGAATTGACCAGAAGGCTAGCCCGCCCCATCCGGATTTTGAGAACCGAACAAACCGTGAGCGAAGTGTTGCGCCATATGAGGTCAACGGCTCGGACATCGCACCCTCCTGTTGTCTTGAGATGAACAAACCGCACGCCCTTTGGCGTGCGGTCACGTCGTTAAGGTTGTGGTTCGCCTTGCACACCCGCCCCCAAGTCCGCACCCGTCATGTCCATGAGCAGCGCTTCATCCTCGGCGCTCAATTGCACAGTCGCGGTGCCCTCGCCTCCATCCACCGCCGGCGCTGGATTCTCTACGAACTCCCAGTCCTCCCCTTCGTTCCACGGCCCGCGGGGGTAGTGAACAGTGTCGTCGGCAACAGACATGAGCTGAATGACCTCAGTGATAATCCTCACCGGCGACCGCACGCAGATAGGCCGCATCTGCCTCCCTTCTCAGGTCACGCCATTCGGAATCGGTCAACATACCCAACCGATGCATCTCATCAGACTGGCGCAATAGTTCCTCGTGATAGGCATCGGGACACTCCATGCGTAACGCTCGGTTCTCCAACGCACGATGCCAGGCATCCAGGGCTTTCAATCTGGGTTCCTGCTCAAGCGTCAGTTGATTCTTGAAAGCATTCATTTCACTCCCCCCGAACATTTCCCGGTTGAGCAACAGTTTTCGAATTAGGTTCAAAAGGTCTGACGAAGCACAGCCTTTCGGTAATGTCGATGGAACGTTGCGCCAGGCCCCGTCCTCTATCGCAACACCAGCGAATCTGAGGATTTCATCATGATCGATCCAGCAACCGGTATGAAGGCAGGCGAGCGCTACACCATAGACAGTCTCGAACGCACGCGACATTTCCCGGGTTTCTTCCTCGACGGAAAATATTATCTTGGCCCGGAATTGATGACGGCCATAGGTTGGCTGGAAGGAAAGCAGTTTTATTACGATGAACTTGGTCCCACGGGTGAGCCGGTGTTTCCCGATCGGCTCGCCGGCACTGTCGAGGACCTCATCCTGACTCTCGCGGACGGTGCGCGTTTGCCCTTGAACGAAATGCCGTACAGGGCAGAGGTCGAATCGCCTGCCAGTCCAAGCAGTCTTACTCCATCGCTATCACGGCATCGACCTGCTCCGGCAAGCGATCAACTCGGAGTCGAGGGCGTCCGGATGTCAGGTAAACATCCATATCCAATACTTCTGGCGGCAGGCGCCGCGCTAGTACTGGGAATAATGCTTGGAGTCAAACAAGCCAATCGCCTTCCTGCTCGAAAACCGAGATAGCCGTCCTTGCTGATTTTTTGGATAAGTGCTCTTTGAACGGTCGGAGACAGGAATGCATCCAGTGACACCAGACGGTCGCTACTTTGTTGTCAAAGGCCAGCTATGGCGATGTTCCAACCCGTCTTTGGATGAAGATGTGCGCCAGCGTCTTGTCGATGCGCTTATGGCCGCTCGACGAGAGGTCAAGAACGCTAAGAGTGCGCAAGACGGGTCGCAACTGAAGCGCGCTCGGGAAAAGGTACAGATGGCCAAAGTGGCCCTCGGGGAACGGGGGCCTGTCTGGTGGGCTGATGGAAGCCCTGACTTCAACCGGCGGCTGGTCGTCAACTCCCCTTATGCCGAATGGTTCAGCTCGCTCCAAGAGCCTGATTAACTCTCGGCGTAAGGTGCGATTCGGATGATGTTCCAGTGTTGCTCATGATCGACGAACCGAGGCATTGGATGCACCCAATACAACCGCTGGACCTCTGGCATTTGTACGACGTAGCCAAGTTAACGCTGCGGTAGACAGGGAAAGCGCTTATAAGCCTGGCCAGGCTCCACTGGCGCCGGCAGTGCCACTCTTGCACAGGCGAACGGTTGGATCTCACTCCAGGAGTAAGTTGAGACAAAGAGGCAAAGGACTGCCGCGACGGCCTCGGCAGTCCTCTGCTTCGGGCAAAACGCATAGCGCGAGCGCAGGCTTGGCATAAGGTGCCCAGCCCTTGACTCAACGCATGCTTAGAGAATTCTCGTCATCAGCGACGTGCAGTCCTTCCGCGAGTTACAACTGACCAGCATTGCGCGCAGCAACGGCAACGGTGGTCGGTGAATCGGAAAGCTTGACGAAGCGCCGAGTTGCACCATCCAGCGCATCGATGCAGCCCGCCTCGATGTCATAGACCCAGCCATGCAAATTCAAGCGTCCTTGCTCAAGCGCAAGCGCCACCGATGGATGGGTGCGCAGGTTCGCCAGTTGTGCGATCACGTTTTCACGAACGAGGCCATCGAGTTTGTCGCGTGGCGTATCGAACTCATGCGCCGCGTTGATCGCTTTCGCGGCGTCCGAGTGCCGAAGCCAGTTGGCAACTGCCGGAAGATGATCCAGACACGTGCAGCGTGAAATCGCGCCCATCGCTCCACAATCCGAGTGGCCGCAGATCACAATGTCCCGTACCCCGAGCACTGCAACCGCATATTCGACGGTAGCCGAAACACCACCCGGTTCAGGACCATATGACGGCACAATGTTGCCGGCGTTGCGGATCACGAACAGCTCACCCGGCTCACGCTGTGTGAGCAGTTCAGGCACTACACGACTGTCCGAGCATGTGACAAACAACGCCTTTGGGTTTTGCTCTGTCGCAAGCTGCCTGAAAAGCTCGACGCGTTGTGGATACACCTCGCGCTGAAACCGCAGAAAGCCATCAATAATGTCACGCATAAAGCCCTCCAAAGCCTGATTCCGGATGCCGAGACGAGCACTCGATGCCTTCGCGCCTCAGTGGGGCGTCATTATCGCAGACGTCGCGTGCGAGTGCGCGACCTCACACCGCTTAAGCTTCGTTTCAAACCTGTCAGGACCAAAACCCTCTGTGCGGTTCAGCGGCCTCCCCCTCCAACATCGGCCCCAGCACGCTGACCTTGCGTTGCCCCTTGGCGAACACTTCGCGGCACGGCAGCGAGAACGTCGGGTTCTCCGGGTGGTCCCCCGTCAAACCCAGCAAGGCATGCTCCGACAAGGCATAGACCACCCGCCCGATCCCCGTCCAATACACGGCGCCGGCGCACATGCAGCAAGGTTCGGCACTGGTGTACAGCGTGCACAGTTCCAACTCCTGCGGCGACAGCCGTTTTGCCGCTGCCGCCGCTGCCACTAACTCGGCGTGCTGCGTCGGATCACCTTCCGGGGGCATCGAGTTGTTCCCCGCTTCGACAATCACCTTGCCGTTGCGGTCGGCCACCAATGCCGCGAACGGATGGCGACCGCGTTGCTTCGATGCCTCGGACAAGGCGATGGTCTGGCGCAGTAATTTCAGATCAAGCGCGCTGATGCCAGCCGGGATGAGTTCAGTCAATTGATTCATGGGTAACTCCAGGGCAGTGGAAAACAATAGTCAGTCGGCCAGTTCAGCCGATGTGGCGCCGATGATTTCGGTCGATTTTTTTTCATCGTTGAGCAGGACGTTGAGGACGATGGCGGTGATCGCTCCGAGGAAAATTCCACTGTCGAGCACCAGTTTCAGGGTCGGGCCGACGTGTTCGAACAGCGCCGGAAAGGACATCGGCAGCACCCCGACACTCACTGACACGGCGACGATAATGCCGTTGCGCGTACCCTCGAATTGCACCCGTGACAGTTCCTGAATCCCCGCCACCGTGGTCATGCCGAACATCACAATCGCGCAGCCACCGAGCACCGGCGTCGGCACCGCGGCGATCAACGCGCCGAGTTTCGGGAACAGGCCCATCAGCACCATGATTGCCCCGGCAGAGGCCACGACGAAGCGGCTTTTCACGTTGGAAAGCGCAATCAAACCGGTGTTCTGGGTGAAGGCGTTGTAAGGAAAGCTGTTGAACAAGCCACCGAGCATGGTCGACAAGCCGTCGGCGCGAAATGCGTTGCCGAGGGTGTGTTGCGTGGTCGGTTTTCCGGTCAATTTGCCGATCGCCAGGCAGTTGCCGGTGGTCTCGGCCATGATGACCAGCATCGCCAGGGTCATGATCAGAATCGGCACCGGCGCGAACTCCGGCGCGCCGAACGCCATCGGCGCACTCAGCTCAAACCACGCCGCTTCGCTGACCCGATTGAAGTGAGTCATGCCGCAAGCCGCTGCGATCAGGCTGCCGACAAACAGGCCAATCAGCACGCTGAGGTTGCCGATGAAGCCCTTGAATCTGGCGTAGATCACCAGCGTCACGCTGACCGTGGCCAAACCGAGCAACAGGTTGGCGGGATTACCAAAATCTGCTGCATCGGGATTGCCGCCGCCCAGCCAGATCGCCGCCGCCGGCATCAGCGAAATGCCGATAATGGTGATCAGGCTGCCAATCACCACCGGCGGAAAGAACCGCAGCAAGCGGCTGAACACCGGTGCCAGCGCTATGGTGAGAAAACCCGCCGCGATCACCGCGCCGAAAATCTGATTGAGGCCGAACTCCTTGCCGATCATGATCATCGGCGCCAGGGCAATGAACGAGCAGCCCTGAATCAGCGGCAGGCGGGCGCCGAACTTCCAGAAACCGAGGGTTTGAATCAGCGTCGCCACACCAGAGGTCAACAGGTTCGCGTTGATCAGCAACACCACCTGTGCCGAGGTCAGCCCCATCGCACTGCCAAGAATCAGCGGCACCGCCACCGCTCCCGCGTACATCACCAGAACATGCTGCAAGCCAAACGTGAACAACTGTCGCAGTGGCAAAACCTCGTCCACCGGATGAATGCGTTGTGTGGTCATTTCACACGCTCCTGAAAGTGCGGCATCTGTTGAGATAGCGGGCATGCTCGGGGCGTTTGAAAGGAGGATCCGCCCCGGAGATCGTTTTGACGCGGGGCCATATTTGAACGTTTATTGCGATGAAACAAATTAGCAACCATCGCTTTTTCCGATGGCACGAATCTGGCATCTGCTAGCCACTCCAAACCTTCATTTCGAACCGGGAGTTCAACGCTTGCGCTTCTCACTCGATCAACTGCAGATGTTCGTCCAAGTGGTCAAAAGCGGATCGTTTTCCGCCGCCGGGCGCAAACTGGGCAAGACCCAATCGACCATCAGCGCAGCGATTGCCAACCTCGAAACCGACCTTGGCGTCGACCTGTTCGACCGCAGTAACCGCAGCCCTGCCCTCACCGCCAGCGGCCATAAATTGCTGGTGCAGGCCGAAGCCGTGCTCGAACGCTGCATGACCTTCGAAGCCCACGCCGACTGCCTCTCGGACAACGTAGAACCCAGCCTGACACTGGCCATTGAAACGCCGTACGGCCCGATCATGCCGGTGCTCAAAGCCTTCGAAGCAGCCTTCCCCTTTGTCGACCTGATCATTCGTCATCCGGTCCATGGCGACGTCAGCGAACTGGTCAGCAGCGGCGAAGCGGTGCTCGGTGTGGCGTTCTCACAGCCCGGCTACCCCAAGGAACTGGCGTTCCAGCAACTGGGCAAACTGATCATGCTGCACGTCTGCCATCCCCAGCACCCATTGGCGCAACTCGAAAACGTCACGTTCGAGGATCTGCACGTCCATCGCCGCCTGGCATTCAGCGCCCACGCGAGCAAACTGCCGAGCAGCGAATACCTGCGTTCGACCCAGTTGTGGCAGGCGGAAAGCTATCTGGCGTTAGTGGAAATGGTCCGCGCCGGACTCGGCTGGGCCACCCTGCCCCGCCAGCTCATTCAGCGTGAACTGGCCAAGGGTGAGCTGGTGGAACTGCAGCTCTCGGCGTATCCGCATACGGACTGGCAGATTGGTGTGGATTTGCTCTGGGCGCGGCAGCGGCCGCTGGGTAAGGCGGAGCGGTGGTTGAAGGAGAAATTGCAGGGCAAAAAAGTGTATGAACTGGATCGCAACGGGCAGACCACCACGCTTTGAGATCAATGCAGATGGAACAAGTCGCCTTACGCCTGCCCGAAGCTTTACCAATCCCCTGCTTCAGATTTGCGATAAACCACCATCGACCATCAGCTCCACGCCGTTCACGTATCTGGCGTCGTCCGAGGCGAGAAACAGTGCTGCGCTGGCAATTTCTTCGGGTTGCGCCATGTAGCCCAATGGCGTGATTTGCTCGACGTGCTGGCGCAGCGCGGCGATGTCGCTCTCGCTCATTTTCAGCCCGTTGTCCATCAGCGGTGTGCGGGTGAAGCCAGGGCTCAACACGTTTGCGCGGATTTTGCGGTCCTTGAGCTCATTGGCCCACGTGCGTGCAAACGATCGCACCGCCGCCTTCGACGCGTTGTACAGACTCAATCCTTCCATGCCGTTGCTGGAGCAGATTGAGGCAGTCAAGACGATGGACGAAGCGTCTTTCATCAACGGAAGAAGCGTTTGAACGCTGAAGAAAACGCCTTTCACGTTCACGTCGAACATGGCGTAGTAAGCAGCCTCGCTGGTCTCTCCGAGCAGATTTTTCTCACAGATCCCGGCATTTGCGAACACGGCGTCCAGCCGATCGTCGCGCGTTTGGATTGTCGCTTTGAGCGTGTCGAGATCGGCCTGAAGCGAGACATCGGAAACCACCGCTACAGCTTTGTCGCCGAGTCTGGCAACTGCCGCCTCCAGCCTGTCCGCTGCCCGTCCAGTGATGTAAACGCGTTCGGCGCCCTCGGCGATCAAGGCTTGCGCGATGGAAAACCCGATCCCTGTGGAACCGCCTGTCACGACGGCAACCTGATCACTGAATTTACCTGACATGTCTGACTCCTCGGTCGTTGATGAAGGGAATGTCTGAAACGACCTGCGCATGGTGAGCGTCATCGAAGCGGCGCGGCACTGACACGAATGAACGTTGGCCGTGCAGTTTTGTAAGGCGAAAACGCAGGAGCGATTCCCTAAATTGGGACGCGGCGACCTGACCCGGGCAGGCGCGAAGCCTTGCCCTTCAGTCATCGTCAAACCTGAGTTTCCCTACAGGATGCCTGTCATGTCTCGAATCGAAATCGAAGTGCCCGAACCCCGGCGCTGGTTGATGTTTGCCATCTTGCTCGTCGGTGCGTTTCTGCCGCCCCTGGATTTTTTTATCGTCAACGTCGCCCTGCCCTCGATACAGGAGGATCTGGCGACAGGCTCCTCTGCCGAGCAGCTGGTGATTTCTTCCTATGCAACGCTCTATGCAGTGACGCTGATTACCGGCGGACGACTCGGCGATCTATACGGCCGCGGGCGGATGTTTTTCCTTGGCCTGTTGGGCTTCGCCGCCGCGTCGCTGATGTGCGGCCTGGCGGTTTCGCCGTGGATGCTCATCCTCGGACGCGCCTTGCAGGGCGTGACCGCCGCCGTAATGGCCCCTCAGGCACTTGCATCGGTGCAGGCGATTATCCCGGCGACGGAAAGACCATTGGCATTGAGCATTTACGGGGCCGTATTTGGACTGGCGTCTGTGATCGGTCAGGCACTGGGCGGCTTTTTGATTGAGGTCGACGTGTTGGGCATGGGATGGCGCGCGATCTTCTTGGTCAACCTGCCGATCGCGTTGCTGGTGATTGCGTTTGGCATCCCTGTGCTCAAAGAAACCCGTGCGCAGCACGCGAGCAAGCTGGATCTGGTGGGCACCGCGTTGTCGATGCTGACCCTGACCACCCTGGTCGTGCCATTGATTGAAGGCCGCGAGGCGGGATGGCCGTGGTGGGCATGGCTGTCGCTGGCCGCCAGCCCCTTGCTGGCGGTAGTGTTCTGGCGCTACGAGAGCTGTTTGCACCGGGCCGGAGGAACTCCCATCCTCGCCCCGGCCGTACTGAATGCACCGGGCCTGGGGCGAGCGCTTATGGTCGCGCTTTGCTTCTATTCAATCGGTGTGTTTTTTCTGATGTTCTCGATGTACATGCAAAGCGCATTGCATATGAGCGCACTGCACGCCGGCCTGATCTTTCTGCCGTTTGGCGCGGGATTTCTGCTCGGTCCCCTGTCGGTTCCGCTCCTCAGGCGCGTTCTCGGGGGCTACGTGAATCCGGTAGGCATGGGGCTGGAAGTAGTCGGATTACTATGGCTGGGCTGGCTCGTGTCAGTGACACCGGCTACCCTCGCCCCGCCCTTCACTTCTCTGACGGTCATCCTGTTCCTGATCGGTCTGGGACAAGGGCTCGGCCTGCCGACGTTGATGCGCATGGTCACGGGCCGGGTAGCGCCGGCGTATGCCGGGATGATCGCAGGCATTACCAGCGCCACGCTGCAGATCAGCACATCGCTGAGCGTCGCACTGATTGGCGGTGTGTTTTATACCTTGCTGGGAGAACCGGCGACGGCGGTCAGCATCACTCATGCGTTCACGATCGCTGTTCTGTGCATCGCCGTTTGCCTGGCCGTAGGGGCAGCGATAAGCCTGACGTTAGCGCGCGAGCCAGCGACGGTAGCGCAAGCCTCGGCTGTTCGCCCGACCTGAGTCGTGTTACCCCGCACCGATCATGCTGGAGGCAAGGTCAGCCAGGGCGCGCAGCCGGTCCATCTGACGCATGTCCTGGTGATACCCCATCCAGATATCCCGCCCTGGCGGTGGCTCGTGTTCATCCAGCAGTCGCAGTCCCGACACGGAGTCACCGAGGACGCGGGGCAAAACGGCAACGCCCAGCCCGTTCGCGCACATCTGTGCCTGAACTGTACGGCTGCTGCTGGTGAACACGGTGCGGGCCAGCGGATAGCGTTGCTGCAGCCATTGCACGTCCGGGTAATGAGACTGGGCGATGTTCATCAGGATCAGGCCAAGCCCTTCGCCGTCCGGCTGCGGCGCCGGGGCATGCAAAGCCGCGTATAGGCCGTACGACAGAGTTGTCAGCTTGCGGTGCACTATGTCGGGTTCGGTGAAAGGCACGATCCGGAAAGCGATGTCGGCATCCCGGCGGGCAAGGTCGAACAGTCGATGCCCGGCGATGACTTCGGGAACGATCAACGGGTAGCGGTGCACCAGTTCGCTGAGAACCGGCGACAAAACATGACAGGCGAACCAGTCGGCTGAGGATATCCGCAACAGGCCTTCAGGCTGATCGCCATGCCCCGCCAGACGCCGCTCGATGGCCAACGCGCTGTGCTCCATGTCCTGCGCCAGATCGAGAATCCTCTCGCCACTGTCCGTGAGCACCAGCCCTTGAGCGGTCCGCAGGAAAAAGGCTTGCCCACTGGTTTGTTCAAGCACCTGCAAGCGCCGTCCAACCGTCGGGTGACTGACCCCCAACTCCCTGGCGGCTCCGCCCAGCGAGCCGTTGCGGGCAATCGCCAGGAAGATCCGCATGTCACTCCAGTCCATGCCCTCGCCCCGTACAAAAATGAACATTGAGTGATCAGCTTATAGTTCAAGTAGATGGCTGTTCATGAATATCGATTCAATCAGCCGATCTGATCAGCCTCGCGACAATGACTTCAAACGCTCCACCAGCGCGGCTTCGAAAATGATGTACAGCCTCTCGGCATCGCCGGCACGCAAGGCCCCGCCGGTTTCCAGTCCCAGCACGAAACCATCCGCCCGCGCCCCTGCCTTGACAGCAATGATCATCGAGTCTGCCCGGACAATCTGCGCCAGCATCCGGTCCGCTTCTCGCTGAATCTTGTCGCCCAACACCACGCCTTCCACATCGCCACCCAATACGTTCAATTAGACATCCAGTACATGACCGCGATAACCGCTGAAACCCAGATGATGGTCAATACAATCGAGTAACCAGCCAGTTGCTTGTCCATTTTCACCACGGCATCAATAGAATCTGAATGATGGGTCAGGATCGTCCCGCTCGCAACGTCAGCTCGTCCCCTTCATCCATCGCGCTACAGGTAAAACGTACGATCTCCGATTCGTAACAGAACCCCTTTCAGCAACAAGGGTCAGCTCTCTTAATACACCTCGGAAATCTCTCCAATGTCCGCGCAACGCAGTCTCGTCATACTCGCTCGGGGCGGATACGCCGCTCGCGGAGTGCTTTATTTGATCATCGGCATATTTGCGTTATTGGCTGCCCATGATTCGACAAAACCCAAGGACAGTCACAAGAGTCTGGAAGCCTTGCTGAGCCAGCCGTTCGGCTATTTTCTGGTGGGCCTTGTGGTGGCGGGTCTGCTTGCGTTCGCAGCCTGGCGTGTCCTGCAAGCGATACGCGATGTCGATCATCACGGCACGCAGCTCAAAGGTCTGGTGATTCGTGCAGGCCTGTTTGCAGGAGGTCTGGTCAACGGTGCTCTGGCGTTTTTTGCATTGGGACTGCTTGTGAGTGGTAGCCGAAGTTCGAGCCATTCCGCAGAGCAGACCAAAGACTGGCTGGCGCATCTTTTGTCGTGGGAACACTCGAATTTATTGTTGTACCTGATTGCGCTCATTCCGCTGGGGGTTGGCGTTGCTCACATCATCAAAGGATGGAAGGCCTCGTTCGAGAAGTATTTTGAGGCCGACGAAGAGGTCATGCGCTATGTCCGTCCGGTGTCTCGCTTCGGTCTGATCGCTCGCGGCGTCGTGTTTATGGAGATTGCTTTGCTGCTGGCCGTCAGCGGTTCAGCCTATCAAGCCATGGACCCGCCTGGCATGAAGGAAGCGCTGGACGCGCTGCAGAATCTGCCCGCTGGATGGCTTCTTTTGATCGTAATGGCCCTGGGGCTGATTGCGTTCTCGGTTTACAGTTTCTCAGAAGCGTGTTGGCGCAAGATCAATATGGATGTGCTTCAGTAACTGAAGTCATGCCCCAACTCACGCTGCATCCATTCCAGAAAACGCCTCACCCGTGGAAACCCCGCATGCGCCTTCGGGAAAACCAGGTGGTGTGCGGTGATCGGGGCGCTCAACCCGGGAATGACTTCAACCAACTCGCCGCGCGCCAGGTAGTCCTGCGCCAGCAGCGTGCTTTCCAGTGCAAAACCAAGACCGTGGCTGGCGGCCTCGAGGGTCATGTAGGAGCGGTCAAAGCTCAAGGTATAGGGGCTTTCAGGGCGCGACAGCCCGTGTTGAGCAAACAGTTGCGGCCACTTGATCAGCGTCGCCTCCGACAGGATCAGGTTGCAGTCCAGCAAGTCGGCGACGGCGCGGATCGGGCGTTTTTCCAGAAGTTTGGGCGATGCGAGGACCGCGATTTTTTCGTTGCGCAACGTGCGCACTTCGAAACTTGGCCAGTTCGGCATGCCGTGGCGGATGTCCACGTCGATCTTGTCCCGACTGAAGTGCAGCGATTCATAGGAGCATGAGAGATTGAGCTGAATGTCGGGATGGCTCTCGCGAAACTGTTCCAGGCGCGGCATCAGCCACAACAGGCCGAAGCTGGGTGACGAATGCAATCGCAGACAGTCGAGGCTGACATCACTGGTCGCGCGCTCTGTTGCCACCGCCAGGCTGTGCAGGATGCCGGATATCTCGGACAGGTATTGCTCGCCCACGGGCGTCAACGTCACTCCCCTGGCCGTTCTGAGGAACAGCTGTCGCCCGATCATCGCCTCGAGTTTGGCCAGTTGGTGACTGACTGCCGAGGGCGTCAGGTCCAGCACTTCGGCCGCACGTGCGACGTTGCCAAAGCGCGCAGTTTGCTCAAAGGCCTGAATGGCTTTCAGCGGTGGCAGGATCGGTGGTGCTTCGCCAGATGAACTCATGATGATGGTTATTCCGCTGCAAGTGGCTGAGGCCGGGCGTTCGGCTATTCAAACACCGCAATCGCATGTTGGCGAGTGCTGAATTTTTTTCAGCATCCAGTGAAGTTTGCGTTATTGCTCAGGGTCGTTACGGGAGACAAGCTGAGTCATCGGTTCTGCACGGACCGACTCAATAACAACAATCAGAGGTTTTCTCCCATGCTTCTTCAAGGCAAAGTCGCGATCATCACAGGTGCTGCCTCCGCACGTGGTATCGGCCGCGCGACAGCTACGACCTTCGCTCAACATGGCGCCCGGGTGGTGATTCTGGATCTGGACGCATCCGCTGCCCGCGATGCCGCTGCCTCTTTGGGCGAGGGTCATCTCGGCCTGGCTGCCAACGTCGCCGACGAGTCCCAGGTGCAGCAGGCTGTCGCCACCGTCATCGAACACTTTGGCCGGATCGACATACTGGTCAACAATGCCGGCATCACCCAACCCCTCAAGACCCTCGATATCCGCCCCGGTGATTACGACAAGGTGCTGGACGTCAGCCTGCGCGGTACGTTGCTGATGTCCCAGGCGGTGATTCCGCTCATGCGCCAGCAAGCCAGCGGCAGCATCGTGTGCATGTCTTCGGTTTCCGCGCAGCGCGGCGGCGGCATTTTTGGCGGGCCTCATTACAGCGCCGCCAAGGCCGGTGTGCTGGGTCTGGCCAAGGCCATGGCGCGTGAACTGGGGCCGGACAACGTACGCGTCAACTCCATTGCTCCCGGCCTGATTCACACCGACATTACTGGCGGCCTGATGCAGGACGAACGCCGCCACGCGATCATCGACGGCATTCCGCTGGGTCGTCTGGGCGAGGCGCAGGATGTGGCCAATGCGGCGCTGTTCCTGGCCAGCGACCTGTCCTCCTATCTGACCGGCATCACCCTGGATGTGAACGGCGGCATGCTGATTCACTGACACACGTGGCGGGCCTCGCGGCCCGTGCGGTTCTGGATCGATGATACGGACGGGCATTCTTGCCCGGCGGTCAATAAAAACAAGAGATCAGACCATCATGACTACCCTGTCGCTCGAAGCCGTTTCGGCGGTGCGTTCCAACGCCTACCGTAAAACCGCATGGCGCCTGATGCCGTTCCTGATGCTGTGCTACCTGTGCGCCTACCTCGATCGCGTCAACGTCGGCTTTGCCAAACTGCAAATGATGAACGATCTGGCGCTCAGCGAAACAGTCTACGGGCTGGGTGCCGGCATGTTCTTCATCGGCTACTTTCTCTGCGAAGTGCCCAGCAACATCATCCTGCACAAGGTCGGCGCGCGAGTCTGGATCGCGCGCATCATGATCACCTGGGGCATTGTTTCCGCCCTCTTCGCCTTCGTCGAAACCGCCTGGCAGTTCTACGCCCTGCGCTTTCTGCTGGGCATTGCCGAAGCCGGCCTGGCGCCGGGTCTGCTGCTGTACCTCACCTACTGGTTTCCGTCCTACCGGCGCGCGCGCATGACGGTGTTGTGGTTCATCGCCATCCCGTTGTCGGGCATGGTCGGCGGTCCGCTCTCCGGGTGGATCATGAACCACTTCGCCGGTATGCACGGCTGGGCCGGCTGGCAATGGATGTTTGTGCTGGAGGCTGTGCCTACGGTGGTTGTCGGACTGTTGGTGCTCAGCTATCTCAAGGATGGCGTGCATCAGGCCAGTTGGCTCAACGACGACGAAAAAGCCCTGATCGCTCGTGAGCTGGCGGAGGACGACCAGCAGAAAGTGACGCATGCGTCCGTGGGCGAATTCATTCGTGACCGTCGCCTCTGGCTGCTCGCGGGGATCTATTTCTGTGTGGTGATGGGGCAGTACGCAATTACCTTCTGGCTGCCGACCCTTGTGCGTAATGCCGGGGTCTCCGATCCGATGAAGATCGGCCTGCTGACCAGCCTGCCGTACCTCTGTGCCATCGCCGCCATGTTGCTGGTCGGACGCAGTGGCGACAAACATCGCGAACGCCGCTGGCACCTGATCGTGCCGATGATCGCCGGGGCCATCGGCCTGACCCTCGCGGCGCTGATGGGAGGCAATGTGATGCTGTCCATTCTCAGTCTGTGCCTGGCGGCTTCCGGCATCCTGTCCGCGACCTCGCTGTTCTGGATGCTCCCCACCACGCTGCTTGGTGGTGTCTCCGCCGCGGCCGGCATCGCCGCCGTCAACAGCTTCGCCAACCTTGCCGGCTTCTGCTCGCCCTACCTGATTGGCTGGATAACCACACTCACCGGCTCCAGCGCTATCGGCATGTATCTGATCACCGGCGTGCTGCTGATCGGCGCCTCGCTGGTTCTGCGCATTCCCGCCGCTCTGGTCAATCGTTGATTCACAGGAGAATTCACCATGACTGCCAACCTTTCATTCACAACACCCCAGACGCTGGCCGAGCGCGCCCACAACATTCGCCGCCATGCCTTGCGCATGGGGCAGGTGCAAGGCCAGGGCTACGTCGGCCAGGCCCTTGGTGCGGCGGACCTGCTCGCGGTCGCCTACTTCCATGCGCTGAGTTATCGTCCCGAAGACACGGCGTGGGAGCCGCGTGATCGGTTCTATCTGTCGATCGGTCACTACGCGATTGCGCTGTACGCGGCGCTGATCGAAGCCGAGATCATTCCGCTCGATGAGCTTGAAACCTACGGCTCGGATGACAGCCGATTGCCGATGTCGGGCATGGCCGCCTACACGCCGGGCATGGAAATCACCGGTGGTTCGCTGGGTCAGGGGCTGGGCATCGCCGTCGGGGCCTGCCTGGGCCTCAAGCGCAAAGGCTCGACATCGTTCGTCTACAACCTGCTGTCGGACGGCGAGCTGAATGAAGGCTCGACCTGGGAGGCCGTGATGTCGGCCTCGCACTGGAAGCTCGATAACCTGATCGCCATCGTCGACGTCAACAACCAGCAAGCGGACGGCCATTCCAGCGAGATCCTGTCGTTCGAACCCATCGTGGATCGCTGGAAAGCGTTCGGATGGTTCACCCAGCGCGTCGACGGCAATGATCTGGACGCACTGGTCGAAGCCTTCGATGCCGCCCGCCACCACCCCGGTACTCAGCCACGGGTGATCATCTGCGACACCACCATGGGCAAAGGTGTGCCCTTCCTCGAAAACCGCGAAAAGACCCATTTCATTCGCGTCGACGAACACGAATGGGATCTGGCACTGAACACGCTTGAAGAAGGAAAAAACCAATGAGCAACGCCGCCAACACGCCGACCTCGACTGGCGAACCGATCAAGAAGCGCCTGACCACCTCGGCGATGATTGCCTCGATTGCCTCTGAAGGCCAAGCCACCCGCTCAGCACCTTTTGGCCATGCATTGACTGCACTGGCGGATCAGCGTCCGGACATCGTCGGCCTCTCTGCTGACCTGTCCAAGTACACCGACCTGCACATTTTTGCCAAGGCCCACCCGGATCGTTTCTATCAGATGGGCATGGCCGAACAGTTGCTCATGAGTGCGGCCGCAGGCATGGCCCGCGAAGGCTTCGTACCGTTCGCCACCACGTATGCGGTGTTCGCCTCGCGCCGCGCCTATGACTTCATCTGCATGGCCATTGCCGAGGAAAACCTCAACGTCAAAATCGTTTGCGGATTGCCCGGCCTCACCACCGGTTACGGCCCCAGCCACCAGGCCACCGATGACCTGGCGATCTTCCGGGCGATGCCCAACCTGATGATCGTCGACCCTTGTGACGCACTGGAAATCGAACAGGCCGTGCCTGCCATTGCCGCGCATCAGGGACCGGTCTACATGCGGCTGCTGCGCGGCAACGTGCCGCTGGTGCTGGATGAGTACGGGTATCAATTCGAGATCGGCAAGGCCAAGACCCTGCGCACCGGCAACGATGTCCTGGTCATCTCGACCGGATTGATGACCATGCGCGCATTGGAGGCCGCCAAGGCGCTGCAGACTGATGGCGTCGATGTCGCCGTGCTACACGTGCCGACGATCAAACCGCTGGATGAACAGACCATTCTCGCCGAGGCCCGCAAGTCTGGCCGGCTGGTGGTTACCGCAGAAAACAGCTCGATTATTGGCGGGCTGGGTGAAGCGGTTGCCGGGCTACTGCTGCGCAACGGAGTGACGCCGACGTTCAGGCAGATCGCGTTGCCTGATGCGTTCCTCGACGCCGGCGCACTGCCGACACTGCATGATCGCTATGGCATTTCCACCGACGCCGTCTGCGCGCAAATCAAGTCCTGGCTTTGACTGCTGCTGATCGGAGCGCTTACGGATGAGCGGCCCGATCAGATGGATTTTCCTGGCCGATCCGCCTGGCATCCCTTCGAACCGCCTGCGGCGGAACGCCAAACCCTCGCATGAATACTTCGCGCATGTGGCGACGGTCTCTAAACCCCGTTTCCTTCGCCACGCGATCCAGGCTGTGACGACTTTGCTCGATCATCACGCGAGCGGCCTCCAGACGCAGGCTTTCAACAGCCTTGGCCGGTGACTGGCCTGTCTCGGCAGTAAATACCCGGGTGAGACGCCAGGCCCATCATCACCCCCTAAGGGAAAACACCTCTCTTGATGCCAAAGCTGCCGCCGGAATCTTTCGGTGTGCGCAAACGCAAGCGGTTGCCGGGCACATTCAGTGCCCGGGCCATAACCGTGTGCAACGCATAGGGGCCCTGGAAGTTGGCCAGCACCTCATAAATGCCGGTGGCGCGCTCGCAGGAGTCTGAAATTTGCCTTAGCGTCTGATTTTCAGGACTGGGACTCGACAGAATGGCCGGTCAGGGATGGGACGCTGGATGGCTCAGGAAAGCTTCGATTTCTGCACAGGGCATCGGTTTGGCGAAGTAATACCCCTGAAAAATATCGCAGCGGCTGCCCTTCAGGAAATCCACCTGGGACGCCGTTTCCACGCCTTCGGCGACCACCGTCAGGCCGAGGTGATGAGCCATGGAAATAATGCCTTGAGTGATCGCTGCGTCGTGATGGTCGGTGGCGATTTCCTGGATGAACGAGCGGTCAATCTTGATCTTGTCGATGGGCAAACGCTTGAGGTAGCTGAGGCTGGAAAAACCGGTGCCAAAATCATCGAGAGCAATGCGTACCCCCAATGCCTTAAGCCGGTGCAACGTGTCGATCGCCTGTTCAACGTTATGCAGCAAGAGCGACTCAGTAATCTCCAGTTCCAACTGTCCGGCGCTGAGGCCGTGTTTGCTCAGCACCGCCTGGATACATTCCACGAACTGGCCACGCTGGAAATGCATCGGCGAAATATTCACTGCCATCGAAATGCCCGTGATGCCCTGCACGCCTAGCTGGCGCAGCTGCGCGCAGGCCGTATCAAGTACCCATAGGCTCAGTGGGATGATCTGACCACTGTCCTCTGCCACCGGCACAAACACCGCGGGTGAGATAAATCCTCTTTCCGGATGCTCCCAGCGCAGCAACGCTTCGATCCCGACCACTCGCCCCGTGCGCGCTTCTATCTGCGGTTGATAATGCAACTTGAACGACTGAGTTTCGATAGCCTTTTGCAAATCATTGCGCAGGCTCGCGTGCTCGCAAACGCGCTGATTAAGATCGCTGGTGTACCACTGAAAATTGTTGCGCCCTTGCTGCTTGGCTTTGTACATGGCCATCTCAGCCTGCTGGATCAGCTGCATCGGCTGCTCGATGTGACCATCGCTCAGGGTGATGCCGACGCTTGCACTCAGGTGCAGGTCAATGCCCTGGATGCAGTAGGGCCGGGCAATGCTGGCCATCAATCGCTCGGCTACCGGGACAACGTCCTCATCACGAAGCAGGTCCGGCAGCAGTACGATAAATTCGTCACCGCCCATGCGCACGATGGTATCGCCGGGACGAATCTGCTGGGTCATACGCTGCGCCACCTCAATCAGCACCTGATCGCCAAAGTAGTGTCCGATCGAATCGTTGATGGATTTGAATCCATCCAGATCAATACACAACACCGCTAGACGACGCTTACGCCGACGACTGACGTGACAATCCAGAACAAGCCGGTCTTCAAGCGAAACACGGTTGAGCAAGCCGGTCAGCCGGTCATGGCTGGCGTTGAAGCTCAATTGGCGCTCGTAATGCTTCTGCTCGCTGATGTCCCGGGCAATGCCGAATACCCCGACGATTTCTCCGTTGACCATGATCGGCAGGTTAGAGATGTCCATGGTCAGCAGTTTTTGACTCTCGTCGAGAACCCGTGCCTCGAAGCGCTGAGGTTTTCCGGCGCGGGCTGCGGAAAAATGCTGACTGACCCGTTCCAGGTCTTCTTCGAGTACCAGATGGGAAAAGTGATGACCAATGAAATCGGTTGCGGTGTGCGGTTTCAGCTTCAGGCCTGCCGGATTCACACTCTGGATGTTGCCGGCCAGATCGAGGGCGAACACCGGGTTGGGGTTGTAAGTGAACAATGAACGAAAACGCTGTTCGCTTTCCTCCAGGCGTTGGCCGTCACGCTCATGACGGATCGCAATGACTGCCAGCTGGGCCGCGCAGCCCAGTCGTTGAATCTGCGCTTTATCCGGCGAATGGGTCCGGCTCTGGTACAGAGCAAATGTACCCAACACACGTCCTTGATGGGAGAACAAAGGTACCGACCAGCAGGAACGCAGGTTATGCCCCAGCGCCAGGCTTCGGAAACGCTCCCAGTTCGGGTCCCGGGCGATGTCTTCGGTGACCACCAACTCGCGCCGAAACGCTGCGGCGCCGCAGGTTCCTTCCTGTGGACCAATGGCCATTCCATGAATCGCCTCGTTGTACTCGGCTGGCAGGCCGGGCGCCGCGCCGCTCAGCAAGTGTCTGCCCTCGGCATCAGTGAGCAGGATTGAGCAGACGGTTTCGGGGGCCTGTGCGTCGAGCATCTGGCAGATAGCGCAGAGTATGTCGCCCAGGTGATGATCGGTCGCGATCATACCGAGAATGTCACGTTGCGACTCGGGGAAGGTCTTGCTGTGAAAGCTTGGACGAGTATTCATGGGGGTTCCTGAAGACTCTCGAGGTCGTCCGGTCTTCAGAGAACCATAAATAGTGGCGGCCGAACACTGTCCACTAGTGCGTCGGACGCGCACTCTATAGAGCACCAGCCAATGAATAAAAGGCTCAGATCCTATTTAAAAAACCGTATCAGGTTGCCAACGTTTTGCAGGAATGGTCGGGGCGTTCGGCCGTTTTGATATTCTGCTAGCCGGAAAGTCCTAAAGCTGCAGTCCGGTATCCATGATACTTGGACCGATGAACATTTCCACGCCATTAGCCGTCGTGGCTGCGGTAGCAACCGGTTCTTGGACCTGTAGATAAGGTGCGAGCATGGGGCCAGCAGGAAACAACATGTAACCAGCGTCTAATTGACACGCTTGTCCTCAATCAGCATTTTGGATCCGTGTTCGCTGACAGGATCAGCTACATGCCCAGCCGCTTGGATCTTCGAGGCGGCGCTGCGGACTACCGCAGGATCCTTCCCAATGTTCGTTACGCTTCCGGCAGCATGAACAGTCGACCCAGTGTCGATGGAAGCATGATTCACCTACCCACGACGGGCCTCCCCCGTCGTTGGGGTCAGGCCTTTTTTGTTTTTTGGAGGCCTTAATGAAAATGGATCTGGCTCTGTACCAGGCACTGGTTTCGATCGATGTGTCTGAGCCCAAAGCTGAAGCAGTAATCCAAGCACTGGAGTCTGATTTGAATAATCTCCTTGCAACGAAGTCAGATCTGACCACGCTTCGTGGCGATATGAAAACTGATCTCACTGCACTACGTAGCGACGTGAAAGCAGACTTATCCCAATTGGAGCTTAAGCTCACTGTCCGAATGGGCGTTATGATGTCTGCCCTCGCCGGCATTCTTATCGCAGGAATAAAGTTCATTCACTGATACTTTCCGTCAACACAGTGGACAACCCGTTGTTCATAGACGAGTGACTCCTCCGGTTGAAACGGCGGTTCGTCTAGTCGTTTGATTGTCCCAATGACCGCAACCGCTTCCTCTATTGGTCAGTCGACTTTTTGTCGATGGAAGCATGCTTTTCCCACCCTCGACGGGTCTTCCCCGTCCTGGGGAAGACCTCTTTGTTAATTTAGAGGTCCTGATGAAAACAGAGCTGGCTCTGTACCGCGCTCTTATCGCAATCAATATTCCGGAACCCAAAGCCCATGCTTTTGCTGAAGCCATGGAGTCGGATATGCGTAACCTTCTTGCGACCAAATTTGACGTCACCAAGGTTCACAACGACCTTTTGGCCGAAATATCGAGGTTACGCTCGGAGAACGATCGAACTCGGCTGGAAATTGCTCATCTGGCTGAGATGCTAACCGTTCGGATCGCAGCAATGATGGTTGTTACAGTGATTGCAATTGTCGGAGCGATGAGTTTGATCAACTGATTCATTCGGATTTTGAGATGACCTTCGAAGCCATCTGTCCATGGACAGGTGGCTTCTTCATTTATTCATTGGTCAAAAAGAGTTTCTTTGCTGTTGATGCATGCCTCCGCTGAGTGTCTTTCTAACTGCTGATCACAAATGAAAAAATCTAGCATTCGAAGCTTCTACACCCTGGATGCACTCTTTCACTCTCCCCATAATGATAGCGTTTGCCCAAACGCAGACGCTGAGCGCCAAGTATTTGCCTGAGACATGTCGCGCAGGTAGAATGCGATTCATTATCAATTATGTATTTTGCGGGATGCCGATGCGCAGCGACGAAACACTAGGTACTGCAGATCTAGGGCTGCTCTATCGCACCCATCATTCGTGGTTACAAGGCTGGCTGATCCGACGCATTGGATGTCGCGATAACGCAGCAGATTTGGCGCAAGACACTTTCGTGCGTCTGCTCAAATCCCGTCAATCCAGCCCCTTGCGCGAACCCCGCGCCTATCTGAGCAGCATCGCCCGCGGACTGATGATTGATCAGTATCGTCGTCGCGAACTTGAGCGTGCCTATCTGGAAAGCGTCGCGTTGCTGCCTCAACACGAGGTTCCCTCGGAAGAAAGCCGGCTGATGATTCTTGATGCGCTCGAGCGCATAGACCGCATGCTCGAAAAGCTTAAACCGAGAGTTCGCCAGGCGTTTTTATTGGCACGGCTCGACGGTCTGACCTGCGCGCAAATAGCCGAAAAGCTGGATGTCTCCCGCGCGACGGTGGAGCGCGACCTGGCCACGGCCCTGCAACACTGCTATCGCTTGCGTTATGTCGAGGCGTGAGTCCCAGGCGCTGGATCCGGCCATTGTCGAGCAGGCGATCCAATGGCTGGTACGCCTTCGTTTCGATCAAGCCGATGAACAAACACAGCACACTTTTGAGCACTGGCTGGCGCAGCGTCCAGAGCATGCGTTGGCATGGCAGCGCGTGGAAACGTTGGGGGACGAATTCGCAGGTGTGCCAGCTCAATTAGCCCGGCAAACCCTGAATGGCACCCAACATGGAATGCGACGGCGGGAAAGCCTGAAGCTACTGGGCATATTGGCTACCGTTGGCACTGCAGCCTGGCTCGGCCGCGACTACACGCCCGTGCCGGCCATGCTTGCGCAGCAGCGCAGTAGCACCGGCGAGCAACGACGCTTCCAGCTCGATGACGGCAGCCTTGTCCAGCTCAATAGCGATAGCGCCGTCGACAGCGATTTTGACGAGCAGCGGCGCCTGCTCATCTTGCGCCGGGGGGAAATCATCGTGAATGTCGGCGCGGATCAACATTCGCCTCAGGCACGACCGTTCTGGGTGCAGACACGCGACGGGGTCATGCGCGCCCAGAGTCGTCGCTTTCTGGCACGCGAACGTGACGATGGCACGCTGGTCGCGGCGCAGGAAGGATCTGTCACGGTGTTCCCCGGCTCCAGTCAAATGCCTGGTAGCCGCAATGTCCAGGCAGGCAATCAATTGCTGTTCACATCAAGCGGCGCCCGGGCGTTCACGGACAACGGCCTTGATCTATGGAGCTGGGGTGACGGGGTGATCAGTGCGCGCAATATGCGCCTCAGTGATTTCATCGTGGAGTTGTCGCGTTATCGCCCAGGGGTACTGCGCTGCGCCGAAGAGGTCGCTGATCGTCGCGTTTCGGGCACATTCCAGCTCGCCGACAACGATCAAGTCCTGGCATTGATTGCGCAGTCACTACGCTTGCACGTTGATTATCGGACCCGTTATTGGGTGACCGTTACCGCAGCCACCTGAGTCCATCAGAACCTTGCGTCACCTGAAAAATAATGAGGTGGTTTCTCATTCTCGTTCGACCTCTAAGGAAGGCCGGAATACAGGCCAGTCTGTCGATGTCCCTTCTTGGAGCGAGAAAATGAGTTCGTCCCCGGTTTCACAGCGCCATCCACTCAATCGTGCCTTACAGGGTGCGATGTTGGGTTTGATCGTGAGCAGCTACGCATTGCCGTCGCTGGCGCAAACATCGAGTGCTGACCACAGCAACCCAGTCAAACAGTGGAACATCGCTGGCGGCCCACTGGCGCCGGCGCTTGACCAATTTGCGCGAGAGGCTGGCATCAGTCTTTCCTTCGACGCGTCAAGCGTAGTGAACCGCACCACGGCTGGCGTGAATGGCACGCTCGATTCATCGGCAGCCCTGTCATCGTTGTTGCAAGGGAGCGAATTGCAGATCGAACAGCAAGGCCCGAATGCCTACCTGCTGGTTCCTCAAGCAAAGCCCGCCGGCCCGCTGGAACTCGACGCAACGGCTGTCGAGGACTACCGCCTTGCACCCCTCATCATCAATGCCAAGGTCAGGGCCAGTGCCGACGACGACACCAACTCGGTGGTCGCCAAGGAGCTCTGGGTTGGCGGCAAGGTGGCAACCAGTATTCTCAACACACCGGCATCGGTGTCGGTTGTTACCAACAAGGAAATGCAGCAACGCAGCGTCAGTACCACGGAAGAGGCACTGCAATACACACCGGGCGTAGTCAGTGATTTCTATGGTACGGATGACCGCAACGACTATTTCCAGATCCGCGGCTTCCAGGCCACCACCTACCGTGATGGCTTGACCCTGAGTTCGATGCGCGGTGTACGCGAAGATCCATTCGCCTATGAACGTATCGAGATTCTGCGTGGCGCCAACTCCACACTGTTTGGCCCGGCCGACCCGGGTGGCTCGGTGAACTTCGTGACCAAACAGCCGCGCTTCGAGCAGTTCGGCCAGGGCTATGTGACCTACGGCTCCTTTGACCATGTCGAGACTGGCATCGATGTGGGCGATGCTCTGAACGACGAAAAAACCCTGGCTGGCCGCTTCACTGCCAAAGGCCAAAACAGCGACCGCGAGTACGACCACTCGCAGGACGACAACCGCTTGGTGATGGGTGGCCTCACCTGGGCACCGACAGATTACACGTCGGCCACCATGATTCTGGACTATCTGAAAACCGACAGTTCGCCCAACAGTGGCGGATATCCGCTGGACAAGGAATACGACCGCAGCAAGTTTTATGGTGAGCCCAGCTACAACTTTCACAATGTCGAGCGCACCAGCCTCAGCGGCAACATCACCCATGACTTCGACAACGGCTTTGTACTGCGCAGCAACCTGCGTTACAGCAAGTTGACCGATGATTTTGGCTACGTGTACCTCAGCGACAGTGCCGCACGTGTTGGGACTACGGTTGACCGCTTTCTCTTTGGAACGGACACCGAAGCCGACCAGTTCAACGGCAATCTGATGCTGCAATACGATGCCCGCTTCGAGAACATCGACAGCAGCAGCCTGGTGGGCGTGGAGTACCTCGATTCGACCACCAAGGAAAGCTCGGTCTACGCCCCGACCACCTCAATTGACATTGCAAACCCCGTATTTACCGGCGTTTCCCGCTCGATTGCGCCGTATGCCGTCAACAAACGGGACGCGACCACCAAGGCCGTATTTCTTCAGCAGAACCTGTCGTTCTACGAGCGTTTCATCGTCACCGGTGGTGTGCGCAACGACTCGATGGATCTGACCAGCAAAGGCTTGCAGTCCAGTGAGAAAGACAACTTCTCCGAAACCTCCTATCGCGGTGCGCTGACTTACATCGTCAACGATGAAGTGTCCACCTACGTGAGCATGGTGGAGTCCGTCTCGCCGCCGCAGGTCGGCGTAACACCGCAGACGGGCCGGCAGTACGAAGTGGGCGTGAAGTATGCGCCGATGGGGATGGACGCCCTGTTCTCCGCAGCCGTTTATGACCTGACCCAGGAAAACGTCACCATCGCCGTCGTGCTCCCGAGCGGCATCATTGAGCAGCAGACGGTGGGCGAATCGCGGGCGCGTGGCCTCGACCTTGAGGCCAAAGCGCAGGTGACACAGAACCTCAGCCTGATCGGCGGCTATTCCTACATGGAGTCCGAGGTCCTGCGCGGTTCGTTGTACGACGGCAGCTCCCTCAAGGGTAATGAGTTCACCACGGCACCCAAGCATTCCGCTTCGCTCTGGAGCTACTACGACGTGCCCGGCACCGACGTGAGCCTGGGTTTGGGTGCGCGCTACGTCGGCGCTTATTACTTCGATGCAGCCAACACCGGCAAAAGCGATGGCACCACGCTGTTCGACGCCGCCTTCAATTACAAGATCGCCAAAGGCACCGACCTTGCGGTGAACGTCAGCAACCTGCTGGATGAGCAACACGTGGTCGGCTCCGGCACGGCGAACTTCTACAACCCGGGTCGAGAGATTACCGCCAAAGTGAGTTACAACTGGTAAACCGGTGTGTAAGCCTTTTCCCATAAAGGAGGCGGTACCCGCTTTGCCGCGGGCACCGTCAACTTGGCCACCAGTAGGCGAAGAAAAAATCAAGGTGTTCGATCTTCTCTATTCTCGTTCGTGGGTAACGTCCACCAACGGAATGGGCTCAATCGCCCAAGCGCGAACATGACGACGTTCGGGGCCGGGAACCGCGCACGCCATACGCCCCGTAAACGTGCGCGCGAGACGTTCTTCATCGATTCGCCAGCCACGCAGTTCCAGTGCCTGCACGCCTCTGCGAAAGGCAATCTGCAGTGCATCGGATTTCAATGAAACCTCCTGCTGAAACGAGTCCGGCACGCGCTCGGGCCGAACGTTTTTCAGCACCGCGTGATCTTGCTCGAAAATACGAATATTGCTGGCAATGAACCTGCGATCAAGCAGTCGGGAACGCAGGAATGTTCTGCCCATCATCCACCAGGTTCGCGTGCGATTGGCGTCAATCGGGACATGCGCCGAGACGATGGAGATCCGCCATCCATTCGGCAACTCAAGCTCCAGCGTTGTACACGGACCAGACCAATGAAACCCCGGCACAGTGACCACACTGACAAACTCGGTGGATGATTTGCGCCGTAACAGCCCTTTGCGCGCAGGCCTGCGCATAAGCATTTGTGCCTTGCCGCTCCACATATCGCTTTCGACATCAAACGATTCAATCTCGGGATGATCCGGATCGCCAAAAGTTGAGCCATGAACAAACGGTGCATGCGCAAAATCAAGACCGTTTTCAATAATCCGGTCCCAACTGGCCTCCCAGTCAAAATGGCCTGATACCACCCGCACGGCAGGATCGTCGATCCAGTCAAGTGCGGGTAGCGGCGGACGCTCAGGCTCAGGCAGGTCTCCTAGAAATGCCCAGATCCAGCCGTAACGCTCCAGCGTCGGATAAGCGTCAACGCGGGCCTTGGCCGGAATTCGCAGGTCCGGTTGCGCAGGTATATGCGTGCAAACCCCATCCGCCCCAAATCGCCAGCCGTGATAGGGGCATTGCACACTGTTGCCCACCCTTTTGCCGCCCGACAACGAGCCGCCGCGATGCACGCAAACATCCGAAAGCACGTGAGCGACGCCAGCGTCATCACGGAACGCAACAAAAGGCTGTCCGAGCAAACGAACCGGCATCAGTCCGTCAGTCAACTGCGACGATGGAAGAACGACGTACCAGAGATTGGTGAGCATGAATGCGTGCGACCTGTCAGGTTGGAAAGATAAAACAGAGACAGCGTCAGCCCCTGAGATACAGCAGATTATCCCTTGCCGACTTCAAGAACGGCATATTTCGACTGAGCCCTTTTGTTAGCTTATTCAAACCACAGGGCACCGCATGTACCGGTGCCCTGGCGCCGCTCTGCCCTCCCTCCCCCTGCTGTTAACAGCCCCCATCAGTCCTTTAAGGAGCTAGTTGGATGACAACACAATCTTCGAATACCTACCCCGTGGATTCGCATACGTTTCAACAGTTTTATATCAATGGTGGCTGGTGTTCGCCGGCAACGCCTGGCAGTTCGCCCGTGGTCAATCCGGCGACTGAAAGCGTAGTTGCAGAGGTTGCCAGCGGGTCGGCCGCAGACGTTGATCGGGCCGTCGCTGCGGCGCGTGCGGCGTTTCCTCGCTGGTCTGCGACCGCCGCCGAAGCGCGCGCGGGTTTTCTTGGGAAGATTTACGACCTGATCCTTGAGCGAAAAGAGTCGCTTGCGCAGGCACTCTCTCTGGAAATGGGTGCTGCCATCGGTTTTGCCCGAGCGATGCAAGTGCCCTTGGCGGCCGAACACGTTCGGATTGCCCGTGATCTGCTGTCCACCTATCGCTTCCAGACGGTTGAAAGCGGCACCGCGATTGAACGCGAACCCATTGGCGTCTGTGGTCTCATCACCCCTTGGAACTGGCCGTTGTATCAAATCACCGCCAAAGTGGCCCCGGCGATTGCCGCCGGATGCACTGTGGTGCTGAAACCCAGCGAACTGTCACCGCTGAGCGCCCTTCTTTTCGCCCAACTGGTGCATGACGCCGGCCTGCCACCGGGTGTCTTCAATCTGGTCAATGGCACGGGCTCCGAGGTCGGCGGCGCCATGGCTGCGCACCCGGATATCGATATGATTTCGATCACCGGTTCAAACCGTGCAGGCGCGCTGGTCGCACAGGCGGCCGCCCCTACGGTGAAACGCGTCACTCAGGAACTGGGCGGCAAGTCACCCAACGTGCTGCTGCCTGATGCCGACTTCGCCAACGTCGTGCCACTGGGCGTGATGACGGCATTTCGCAATGTCGGGCAATCCTGCAGCGCCCCGACCCGAATGATCGTACCAAGGGACCGGCTCGCGGAAGTCGAGGCGCTGGCCGCCGCAACCGCCAACGCGATCATCGTGGGGGATCCGCAATCGGAAGAGACGGTACTCGGTCCGATAGCCAATGAGGCTCAGTTCAAGCGTGTGCAAGCCATGATCGAATCGGGCCTGAGTGAAGGGGCCAAACTCGTCTGCGGCGGACCAGGACGGATGCCCGGCCATGAAACGGGCTTCTATGCCCGACCGACTGTATTTTCCGAGGTTGATTCGAGCATGCGCATTGCCCAGGAGGAAATCTTCGGGCCCGTGCTGTGCATCATTGCCTATGAAACGCTCGATGAGGCTGTCGCGATCGCCAACGACACGGTGTATGGACTGAGCGCCCACGTTCAATCCCGCGACCTTGATCATGCACGCGCCGTTGCCTCACGCATCCGCGCAGGACAAGTGCTGCTCAACCACCCGGCCTGGAATCCCATGGCCCCGTTCGGTGGCTACAAACGATCCGGCAATGGTCGTGAATTTGGTGTCTACGGCTTTGAGGAATATCTGGAAACCAAAGCCATCGTCGGCTTTGGTGGCTAGCACACAATGGGGGACAGTCAGCTGTCCCCCCCTGTTTGCGCCTGATGGATGTAGGGAGCTTCAGTGCCGCAACAACTTGCGCAACGGCACACCGTCCTTGAGCACCGGGGACTTGATAACGATGTAGCTGAAGTACTTGGAGATGCCGATGTTTTTATCCAGCAGGCTTTCAATCACTTCCTGATAGTGCTGAATACTGCGTGTCATGAAGCGCACCAGATAATCGTAGCCACCACTGATCAAATGGCACTCGAGCACTTCATCCACCAACCGAATGTTCGACTCGAACTTGGCGAAGTCTTCGCGCTTGTGGTCACTCAGGGTGATTTCGGTGAAGACCGTTACCGATTCGGTGATCTTCGCCAGGTTCAGGTGTGCCTTGTAGCTGGAAATGTACCCGGCCGATTCCAGCCGTTTGACCCGTTGCAGACAGGGGCTGGCCGACAATCCCACGGCGTCGGCCAGGCTGACATTGGTCATGCGCCCGTCCTTCTGCAACTCGACCAGGATACTGATGTCGATGCGGTCCAGTTTGACTAAACCTTCCATTGCGAACCTCTTGACTGCCATTTGTAGGACAATCTACTAGCAAAATCAGCGCCGTAAAGACAGCTGATGTTGTGCGACCAGGTCAGCCATGCTGTTGATGCAATAATCCGCAGCGCATGGGGTCGGTTGTTTACCCCGTTCGCGACCGATCAGACACACATCGGTCAGCGCCGGGCCGCGGGCGGCGGGTCGGGTCACCCGCAGGATGTGTACCGGCTTCAGCTCGTTGGCATTCAACCATTCCTCGTCCCGCAGCGGATCGCTGGCCAGCGAAATAAAGTCATCGGCCACAATCCCCAGATGCTCGCACAACACGGCGCGATCCTCGGCATCCCGATCGCCCACCACCAACAGGCGATAAAACTTGCGCAAGTACAGCATCGCTCCCGGTGCGTCTTCGAACAATGACCAGTTGGCAGCAGAACGCGCGAAACTCATGCCCTCCTCCCAACTGGCTTTCAGGCTCCAGCGCTCGGCCAATTGGCGATGGGCAAAACACAGCAATCCACTGAAGCCCAGTTCGGCAAAGCGGGGATAGAGCCCCTGCACCACCTCGCGAAATTCGCCCAGCACCTGTTCCTTGTCCGGGCGCCCGCCCCGGCTGTCGAGCAACGGCTGCAGCGCTGCCCAGACACCCGAATCGCGGTCAACCAGGACTTCGTCGCAATCGATGAGCAGTGCTCGATAATCAGTCAGCCCCATGGTGTACACAGCCTCCGATGATGCGTTTCATCAATCCGTGCGCCAAAAAGGTTCAGCGACGCTGGCCAGCGACCGCGCGGCTGAACCCGGCGGACATCAGTTCAATACCCGTGCCAATGCAGCCTGCAGAATCTGCAACGCTTCATCGATCTGCGCTTCGGTCGTCACCAGTGGCGCGAGGAAGCGCAAGACGTTGCGATAGACGCCGCACTTGATCACCAGCAAGCCACCTTTGCGCGCTTCATCGATCACACGCTGATTCAGATCCGCATCCGGGGAGCGTGCTTCATCGTCTTTGATCAGCTCGATGGCCAGCATGAAACCGGTGCCGCGTACGTCACCGATCTGCGGGTGACGGCGCTGCAACTGCAGCAAACCTTCACGCAGGCGTTTGCCCAATGCATCGCCACGTTCGAGCAGTTTCTCTTCTTCATAAGCGTCGATCACCGCCAGGGCCGCGGCGCAGGAAAGTGCATTGCCGCCGTAGGTGCCGCCGAGGCCTCCGGGCAGTGGCGAATCCATGATTTCAGCTCTGCCGACCACGCCCGACAACGGCAGCCCCCCGGCCAGACTCTTGGCGACGGTGACCAGGTCAGGCTGGATGCCGGCGTGCTGGAAACCGAACCACTTGCCGGTGCGGCCGAATCCGGTCTGGATTTCATCGAGGATCAGCACGATGCCGTGCTTGTGGGTCAACTCGCGCAATGCCTGAAGGAACTGCGCCGGCGCCGCAAGGAAGCCACCGTCGCCCTGCACCGGTTCAATGATAATCGCCGCAACCCGCTCCGCCGCAACCTGAGTGGCGAGCAACTCGTCCAGCGCCTTGAGCGCCATCTCGCTGGTGACGCCGCGATAGGCATTTGGATAGGGCGTATGAAACACCTCCGGCGCGAATGGCCCGAAGTTCTGTTTGTAGGGCTGGCTCATGCCGGTCAGCGTGGTGCCGAGCAAGGTGCGTCCATGAAAACCGCCGCGGAAGGAGATCACCGCAGAGCGGTTGGTGTGAGCGCGGGCGATTTTCACCGCGTTCTCCACGGCTTCGGCGCCGGAGGTGAAGAACGCTGCTTTGTAATGTTCCTCGCCACCTATCATTTCGCACAAACGCTGGGCCAGATCCAGATACGGCTTGTAGGCCACCACCTGAAAGCAGGCGTGCGAGACTTTTTGCAATTGGGCCTGCACCGCTGCAACCACTTTGGGATGGTTATGGCCAATGTTCAGCACGCCGATGCCACCGACGAAATCCAGATAACGCTGGCCGTCCACGTCCCACAATTCAGCCCCTTGGGCGCGATCAATCACCAGTGGATGAGCGGTGACCAGTCCGCGTGGCACGAACTGATCGCGCTGACGGAGTAAATGAGGCGTTTGGTCGACTTGGCTGTTCATGGCATTTCCCTTCGTGAATCCGGCAGCCCGGAGTGAATGCAGGAGGTGGTTACAGAGGATCTTAAGATTAAGACTTGTGCGGAACGAACAACGCCGAACTTGGCCCCTGAGAAATCCGGATCGACTGTTTTCACCCTGCCAAACGGCAGATTCCTTCAGGCCGCCGAATCTGCCGGCCGCGTGCGGATATGAGGTGACGCGCAGTGTTCGCAGCGCTGCTTTCGACAGATCCTGCTCTGGCGTTGGGCGATCATGGGAGCACCTTCAACCTCCTCAGGAATTGACCATGGCCCTGCTTTACAAAGCTGACCCCGTGCGCGGCGAACGGTGGAAAGCACTGTTCGCCGAACATGCCCCGGACATCGAATGGCGCGCCTGGCCGGACATCGGCGATCCCGCAGACATCAAGTACCTGGCGGCGTGGCAGGCGCCGGAAGAGCTGCAGACCGTGCTGCCGAATCTGCAGGTGTTGTTTGCGTTGTCGGCCGGCGTCGATCAACTGGACCTGAGCCGCATCCCGCCGAGTCTTCCGGTGGTGCGCCTGCTCGATCCCGGGATTACTCAAGGCATGTGCGAGTACGCCAGTTTTGCCGTGCTCGCTTTGCACCGGGATATGTTGCGCTATCGCCAGCAGCAGATGGCGCGGTGCTGGCAGGCGCATCTGTTGCAGCCGGCGCATCAGCGTCGGGTGGGAGTGATGGGCCTCGGTACTCAGGCGCAGCAGATTCTCGCCACCTTGCAGCCCTTGGGCTTTGCCCTTAAGGGCTGGGCGCGCAGTGCGCATCGGATTGCCGGCGTCGAGTGCTTTGCCGGTCGCGAGCAACTGCCGGCGTTTCTGAGCCAGTGCGACATTGTGATGTGCGTATTGCCGCTGACCGAGCAGACCCGTGGCATTCTCAATCGTGAGTTTTTTCGCCAATTACCGCGTGGCGCGGCACTGATCAACATGGGGCGCGGTGGGCATCTGGTGGAAGAAGACTTGCTCGAAGCGCTGGACAGCGGGCAACTCAGCGGCGCGGTGCTGGATGTGGTGCAGAACGAACCGGCGCCGGCGGATCATCCTTTCTGGGACCACCCGCAGATTCTGCTGACGCCGCATATCGCGGCAATGACCCAGCCGGATAGTGCATTTGCTGTCCTGCTGGAAAATATCCGCCGCTTCGAACGCGGCGAGTCCATAAGCGGTCAGATCGACCGCGACAAAGGTTACTGATTCAGACCCTCTGCACGAGCGAGCAGGCTCACTCATGCAGAGGATGACGATGCTTCAGAGGAACTCGGCGATGGCCCTGCCGACATCCTGGGTCGAGCCCTTCCCGCCCAGGTCCGGGGTAATCGGTCCCTCGGCGATCACCCGCTCGATTGCCAGCAGGATCCCGTCGTGTGCTGCGCGATAACGCTCGTCACCGTTGCCCAGAAAATCGAGCATCAGCGCCCCGGACCAGATCATCGCAATCGGGTTGGCGATGTTCTGCCCATAGATGTCCGGCGCCGAACCATGCACCGGCTCGAACAGCGACGGAAAACGTCGCTGCGGATCAAGGTTGGCCGACGGCGCAATGCCGATGGTTCCGGCACACGCCGGCCCCAGGTCGGAGAGGATGTCGCCGAACAGGTTGGACGCCACCACCACATCGAACCGATCCGGTTGCAGAACGAACCGCGCGCACAAGATATCGATGTGCTGCTTGTCCCACGTCACTTCCGGGTACTGCGCAGCCATCAGCGCGGTGCGCTCGTCCCAATAAGGCATGCTGATCGAAATGCCGTTGGACTTGGTCGCTGCGGTCAAGCGCTTGCGTGGCCGGGTCTGGGCCAGGTCGAAGGCAAACTTGAGAATCCGGTCGACACCCCGGCGGGTGAACACCGATTCCTGCAGCACGAACTCATGCTCGGTGCCTTCGAACATCTTGCCGCCGACCGATGAATACTCGCCTTCGGTGTTCTCGCGAATCACCACGAAATCGATGTCCCCCGGTTCGCGCCCGGCCAACGGGCATGGCACCCCGGGGAACAAGCGCACCGGGCGGATATTCACGTACTGGTCGAAGTCGCGACGGAATTTCAGCAGCGACCCCCACAGGGAAATATGGTCCGGCACTTTCTCCGGCCAGCCCACGGCACCGAAGTAAATCGCGTCGAAACCCTTGAGCTGTTCGAACCAGTCATCGGGCATCATCTGCCCGTGTTCCAGGTAGTAATCGCAATGCGCCCAGTCGAGCACTTCAATGCTCAAGTCCAGCTGCCATTTTTTCGCGGCCTGCTCCAGAACCCGCAGCCCCTCGGGCAGCACTTCCTTGCCAATCCCGTCGCCGGCAATCGCGGCGATCTTGAAGACCTTGCTCATCAGTTGTGGCTCCCCGTTGTTGTGAAGTTACAAGCCGCCGATGTGGAAGGCTTTGACTTCAAGGTATTCATCAAGACCGTATTTGCTGCCTTCACGGCCCAGCCCCGATTGCTTGATGCCGCCGAACGGCGCGACTTCCATGGAGATGATTCCGGTGTTGAGGCCGACCATGCCGAATTCCAGCGCTTCGCCGAAACGCCATGAGCGACGCAAATCTTGAGTGAAGTAATACGCGCCGAGACCAAACGGCGTGGCGTTGGCCAGCGCCAAGGCTTCGGCTTCGTCGGTGAACCGCATCAGCGGCGCGACCGGGCCGAAGGTTTCTTCGTTGGCCAGGAGCATGCCGGCGTGGGCATCGCCAAGCACCGTCGGTTGCACAAATTGACTGTCGCCCTGCGGAACGCCGCCGCAAAGCAGCTGCGCGCCCTGACTCAAGGCATCATCGATGTGGCGGGCCACCTTGCTCACGGCCGCCTTGTTGATCAGCGGGCCGATGGTCACGTTGTCCTGCAGGCCATTGCCGACCTTGAGTTTGCCGACCTCCTCGACCAGACGCTGGGCAAAACGCGGGTAAATGCCGTTCTGTACCAGAATCCGATTGGCGCAGACGCAGGTCTGCCCGGCGTTGCGAAACTTGCTCAGCATGATCCCGGTAATCGCCTGCTCAAGATCAGCGTCGTCAAACACAATGAACGGTGCGTTGCCGCCGAGTTCCAGGCTCAACCGCTTGATGTGTTCGGCACTCTGGCGCATCAGCAATCGGCCCACCGCCGTGGAGCCGGTGAAGGAAATCTTGCGCACCGTCGGATTGCCGGTCAGCTCTTCGCCAATCCCGGCGGGCATGCCGGTCAGCACATTGAACACCCCGGCCGGAATGCCGACGCGCTCAGCCAACACCGCCAATGCGAGCGCTGACAGCGGCGTCAGATCCGACGGCTTGACGATGATCGGGCACCCCGCCGCCAGGGCCGGTGCACACTTGCGGGTAATCATCGCGTTGGGGAAATTCCACGGTGTGATCGCCGCGCAGACACCCACCGGTTGCTTGAGGGTCAACAGTCGGCGGTCGCCGCTGGGGGCCGGCATGGTTTCGCCGTAAATCCGCCGCGCCTCTTCGGCAAACCATTTGACGAAACCCGCGCCGTAGCGGATTTCACCTTTGGCTTCGTTCAGCGGCTTGCCTTGTTCGCAGGTCATGATCAGCGCCAGATCGTCGAGGTTGTCGATCATCGCCTGATACCAACGCTCCAGCAGCGCCGCACGTTCGGCGGCCGGTCGTGCTCGCCAGGCGGGCCAGGCCCGCTCGGCGGCATCGATGGCGCGTCGGGTTTCCACGCCTTGCATGGCGGGCACGCGGCCGATCAATTCGCCGCTGGCCGGGTCGACGACATCCAGGGTCGCGCGGTCATCGGCGCCGATCCACTGGCCGTTCACATAAGCGAGTTCTGCGAGAAGACCGGGGTCTTTCAAACGATTCTTGAGCATGGTCGAGTCCTGATCCGAGACAGATTCCAGTCTAGGGAGACTCGACGGATGAGGATGCTGAAAGCGCGTAGCGGACAGTGTCGGCTGCTGAAATTGGCGGTGGAACAGCAGAACTGCTGTTTTCTATCGTTTCAGCGAACCGAGCAAACCCTCCAGAAAGCGCTCCCCCGCTTCCATCTGACTGATCTCGATAAACTCGTCTGGCTTGTGCGCCTGCTCGATCGAACCTGGCCCGCAGACAACCACAGGCACATCCAGACGCTGCTTGAACAACCCGCCTTCCGTACCGAACGAAACCTTGGACGTCGCGGTATCCGGCGCCGCGAAATTTTTCAGGAACCGTACCGCTTCGACGCTCGGGTGGGTGTCGAGTCCGGGGTAGACGTTGACCGTTTCAATCTCGATGGCCGCCACGCTCGAGAGCTTCTTCGCCTCGCGCACGATCACCTCAGCACGCTCCTGCATCTGCGCGAGAATCTGTTCCAGATCATCGGCCGGCAAATTACGCACTTCAAAATCCACCGTGCACAGATTCGGCACGATATTCAGCGCCCGGCCACCGCCGATCTGGCCCACGTGCACGGTGGTGTAAGGCACGTCGTAATCGGCATCCCGGGCGCCCTGCTCCTGCAGTTGACGCTGGGATTCACGCAACGCTGCAATGAAATCGCAGGCCACGTGGATTGCGTTGACCGAGCGCGGCGCCAGCGAAGAATGCGCCTCCAGCCCCCGACAATAGGTACGGTACGAGCCCTTGCCCTTGTGCCCCAGCACAAACTGCATGTTGGTCGGTTCGCCGATCAGGCACAGGAACGGCCGCACTGGCGCCAGATGCAGCACATCGAGCAAACGCCGCACGCCAACGCAGCCGATTTCCTCGTCGTGTGACAGCGCCAGTTGCAGCGGACGGCTGAGGGAATGTTCGGCAGCCTCAAGCATGGCGTCGATGGCCAGCGCGATAAAGCCTTTCATGTCGCAACTGCCGCGCCCGTAAATCCGCCCGTTCTGCTCCGTCACCTGGAACGGTGGAACCGTCCACGCCTGCCCCGCTGCTGGCACCACGTCGGTGTGTCCGGACAGCAGAATGCCCGGTTGGTCTTTCGGACCGGTACTGGCAAACAGGTTGGCCTTCTTGCCGCTTTCGTCCTTGACGATCAGCGACTCTATGCCCTTGCTCAGCAGCAGCTCGCGAACGTACTCGATCAACGCCATATTCGACTCCGACGACACGGTATCGAACGCAATCAATCGTTTGAGAATCTCCAGTACACGGGGTTTCATGAGGCTTTGCTCCGTTGTTCGGCCAAGGGGGCGAACCGGCGTATGGAAAAGGGTTCGATCAACGTGGAAGTGCTGCCGGTGCTGATCAACTCAGCCATGACGTCACCGACGCCCGGCCCCAACTGGAAGCCATGACCACAGAAGCCGAATGCGTAATACAGGCCATCGACCGTACCGCTTGGCCCCATGATCGGCAGCGAGTCCGGCAGATAGCTTTCGATGCCGCTCCAGACCCGGATGATGTTCAGATTGCCGACACCCGGCAGCAGTCGGCGCATTTGCCGGATCTGGTTGAGGATGCTGCGCGGCTCGACATAAGCGCGGCGATTGAGCATGTCCGGTTTGCTGCGATAGCCGCCGCCAATGATGATGTTGCCGCGCGGAATCTGCCGGAAATAAATGACTTCCTCAGGGATTTTGGTGAACACCCCAATCACCGTCGGCAAGGCGTATGGCACCGGTTCTGTCACCGCCATCTGCGGGCCATGGGTGTCCAGCGGAACCGGTTCGCCGAACTGCGCGGACAGTTTCTCGCCCCAGGCGCCGGCGGTGATCAGCAGTTGTGCGGCGCGATATTGCCGGCCATCGGTGGTGGTGACGCTGAACTCGCCTGCGGTTTTCTGCACCTGGGCCACTTCGGTCTGTTCTTCGATACGCGCACCGATCCGCCGCGCCGCCCGGGCAAATGCCGGCGCCGCCAGACGTGGGTTGGCGTGACCGTCGTGCGGTGCGTAGGAGCCCCCCTTCACGTCCGGCCCCAGAAACGGAAAGCGCCGATGCAGTTCAGCGCCGCGATAGACCTGCAGATCCAGTTGCGCCGCTTCCGGTGCAGCGGCATACGCTTCGAGCTCGGCAATTTCGTCTTCGCGGTAACACACGCGCATGTGGCCGCTGGCGATGAACTCCAGATCGTCGTCAATCAGCTCCGGCAAGCGCTTCCACAGCGCAAACGAACGGTTGGCCAATTCCAGTTGCCCCAGATAACGGCCCTGACGCCGTACGTTACCGAAATTGACGCCGCTGGCGTATTGGCCAATCTGGTCGCGCTCGAGCAGGGTCACGGAGTGTCCTCGCTGGCGCAGAAAAAACGCTGACGCCGCACCCATGATGCCGCCGCCGATAATCAATACATCACTTTTCTGCGGGTTCATGTCGGTTCCTCGATGATGACCATCGGCAACGGTTTGACGGGGGCCTGACCGCGTTGGCGGCCGACTTGCTGAACACTGACGCCGGCCGCGGCGGCAATCACTTCGGCGCCGGCCTGCGAGCAGTATCGGCCCTGGCAACGGCCCATGCCGACCCGACTGAAGGCTTTGGCCCGATTGACTTCACACGCGCCCTTTTCACTGACCGTACGGCGCAGTTCGCCCGCGCTGATCATCTCGCAGCGACAGACGATCGCCGAATCCGGCAAGGCGCCGGCCTGTTCGGCGGGCCAGGGAAATGCCTGCGCCAGACCGAGGCGGAACTGATCCATCACCGCCAGTGCACGCCGTTGCTCTGCGCGCAAACCGGCATCCACCGGTTGTTGCTGATCCTCCAGCAGCGCCATCGCCACCAGACGTCCGGCATGTTCAGCCGCATCGGCACCGCGAATCTTTGCGCCGTCGCCGGCGGCATACACACCGCTGACCGAAGTGCGGCCCTCCTCATCAAGCGCCAGCCACCATTGGCCGGACGCTTCATCAAAACGCATGCGACACCCGGCCAGATCGGCCAGCTGGGTTTCCGGACGCAAGTGATACCCCAGGGCCACGGCATCGCAATCGATGTCCAGGGTTTCGCCTTTGGCTGAGCGCACGCGCACGCCACTGACGCCGTGGGTGGCATCTCCCGATATGAGCTCCGGCTTGATCCCCAGATGCACCGGTATTTTCGCCTGATACAACTGCGCCAACAGTTTCATCCCGGTGAGCAACACCCCGGGCCGCGCGAGCATCTTCGGCAGCGCAACGATGCGTTTACTCATCGGCGATGTATCAAGCACCGCAGCGACGTTGGCGCCGGCCTTCACGTACTGGCTGGCCACCAGATACAGCAATGGACCACTGCCCATGAACACCACGCGATGGCCGATGGAAACCGCCTGCGACTTGAGCGCGATCTGCGCCCCGCCGAGGCTGTAGGTGCCCGCCAGCTGCCAGCCTTCAATGGGCATCAAACGGTCCGTGGCGCCGGTGCACAGGATCAGCGCGTCGAAGTCCACCGTCGTATGGTGACCCTGACTGACGCAGCTCAACTGCCTGGGCACCAGATTCCACACCAGCGTGTCGGGGCGATAATCGATGTGTGGGCGCAAGCGCTCGAAACTCTCGTGCAGGTCGCGCGCCTTGGCCGCTTCAGTGCCGTACAGCGCGCGGTAGTCGCGGGTGAAACCTTCGGGTTGGCGCCGATAGATCTGGCCGCCGTCGCGGCGATTTTCATCGATCAGGACCGGTTTGAAGCCGGCCTTCACCAACGTCTCGGCGCAGCGAATCCCCGCAGGGCCGGCGCCGACGATAACTACCCGTGCAGTGGCCATGTCGCCTCCGGTTGTGTGGTGACGAGATCCAGCCCTTCACGGACTTCATTGGAGCACGCACGCAGACGTTCGCCGCTGCGCGTCCACACCCAGCAATCCTGGCAGGCACCCATCAGGCAGAACCCGGCACGTCGACCGGAATCGAATTCCGACTGGCGCAACGCATTGCCCTGAGTGAGCAATGCGACCATCAGTGTGTCGCCCTGCAACGCCTTGATGGGCACGCCATCCACGGTCAACCCGACGGTCACCCGGCCCTGCTCGGCCAGTCTCACAAAACGAGCACTCATGCATAGGCTCCCTGATTCAAGGTGGTCACGTCCCGCTGGGTTTTCAGCAGTTCTACGCTGTCGTGGTGGCAGAGAATTTCACTGCCACCGTCGATGATTCGGCGCTCGGGTGCCGTACGGTTGCACAGGCCATCGACACGCACCGGGCAGCGATTGAGGAAGGTGCACAGCTCGGCGACATTGGCTTTGGGCCCGATGGGCGGCAGTTCGCCGCAAGTGGTCCCGCAGGTTTCCAGCCAGCCCTGGCGCAGCTCCGGCACCGAGTGAATCAACAGATCGGTGTAAGGATGGTACGGTGCCTGCGCAAATGACTGGCGGCTGCCGGCCTGAACCTTGTGGCCGCTGTACATCACCACCACGTCGTCGCACAGCGCGCGCACAGTGGAGATGTCATGACTGATAAACAGGTAGGACACGCCGAGCTGCTGACGCAAATCGCGGAGCAATTCAAGAATCGCTGCACCGACCACGGTGTCCAGCGCCGAGGTCACTTCATCGCAGAGGATCAGATCGGGTTTGGCCGCCAGGGCCCGCGCCAGGTTCACCCGCTGCTTTTGCCCGCCGGACAACTCGTTCGGACGACGTTCGGCCAGGGCTCGCGGCAGACGCACCAGATCCAGCAATTCGCCGATACGCTCGCGCAACGCCGCGCCTTTGAGGTTGAAATACATCTTCAGCGGCCGGCTCAGAATCGTGCTGATGGTATGCATCGGATTGAGCGCCGTGTCGGCGTTCTGGAACACCATCTGGATTCGCCGGAATTGCTCGTCGGTGCGTTCGGACAGACAACCGCCCAGCGGTTGCCCGTCGAAGGTCAGCCCGCCCAATGCTGGCGTGAGCAAGCCGGCCACCACGCGGGCCAGCGTTGACTTGCCCGAACCCGACTCGCCGATCACGCCAATCGCCTGGCCCCGGCGCACGGTCAGATCAATATCTTCCAGTACACGAATGGCCGGCATGCCCTGGGTGTTCTTGTTGCCGTAACCGGCGGTCAGTCCGCGAATGGTCAGCAGCGGTGTTTCTTCGGCAATACCGCAAGGTGGGCGGATCGTCGTGTCCGGCCGCGCGGCCGCCAGCAAACTGCGGGTGTATTCATGACTCGGGCCTTTGAGCAGCGCCGCCGTGGCGCTTTGCTCGAAGATCTGGCCGCCATTGAGCACGACGATCTGATCGGCCATTTGCGCCACCACGGCCAGGTCATGGGACACATACACCGCTGTCGCGCCACGGTCACGCACCACGCGCTTGAACGCACGCAACACGTCGATCTGGGTCGTCACATCGAGCGCCGTGGTCGGTTCGTCGAGGATGACCAGCAACGGATCACTGATCAGCGCCATTGCCGCCATCACCCGCTGCAGTTGCCCCCCGGACACCTGGTGCGGGTAACGCTGACCGATGTGGTCCGGGTCCGGCAGGGCCAGATCGCGGAACAGTTCAATGGCCTTGGCCTCAAGGGTGGCGCGGGTGCCGAGGCCGTGAATCAAGGCGCCCTCCACCACTTGGTCGATCAGCTTCTTCGCCGGGTTGAAAGCCGCCGCAGCGCTCTGCGCGATATACGACACCCGATTACCGCGCAGGCCCTGCAATTGCTGCTCGCTGAGCGCGAGCATGTCGTGCTCGCCGACCTGTACCACGCCGCCGGACAACCGACAGCCCCGTCGGGCATACCCCAACAGAGCGAGGGCAATTGTGGTCTTGCCCGAGCCCGATTCGCCGATCAACGCCAGCACTTCACCTTGTTCCAGGGCAAAGCTCACGCCTTTGACGATTTCGGTTTCCCCGTGCTCGCCGCAAGCGACCACGCGCAGGTCTTCAACTCGAATCAATTGGGTCATTTCAATGGCCTCCCGTGCGGCGACTACGTCGCGACGACAATCTGTCGATGAACAGATTCACGCCGATGGTCAGGGTGCCGATGGCCAGCGCCGGGATGACGATGGCCGGGGCGCCCTGATTGAGGCCGCCGATGTTTTCCCGCACCAGCGAACCGAGGTCGGCATCCGGCGGTTGCACGCCCAGCCCGAGAAAACTCATGCCGCTGAGCAGCAGCACGATGAAGCCAAACCGCAAGCCCAGGTCAGTGAGCACCGGGTTGAGCATGTTCGGCAGGATCTCCACGCAGGCGATGTACAAGCGCCGCTCGCCACGGGTTCGGGCGACCTGCACATACTCCAGCGCTTCGATGTTCACCGCCATGCTGCGGGCGATACGGAACGCGCCCGGGGCGAAGCTCAACACCGCCGTGCTGATCAGCAGGGTCACTGAAGAGCCGAACGCCGAAACCATGATCAACGCGAGCATCTTGCTCGGAATCGAGATAAAGGCGTCCATCAAGCGGCTGATCACTTCGTCCAGCCACTTCGGCGACACCACCGACAGCAGCGCACAACCGGTGCCCAGCGCACTGGCCAGCACCGCCGCAATCAACGCCAGGCCGACAGTGAAGCGCGCGCCGACGAGCACCCGGCTGAGCATGTCGCGGCCCAGATAATCAGTGCCGAACGGGTACACCGCGCTGATGTTGTCAAACACGTTGCCCGAGACCACTTCGCCGACCGGATGCGGCGCCAGCCACGGGCCGAATAATGCAACCAGCAACCAGATAACGCAGATAGCCGCGCCGATGAGTCCCAGCCATACGGGCCCGTGAGACACCTTGCCGGCTGACAGATCGGGGGCCGCGGGCGTCGACTTCACAATGAGATTGTTCATTGGTTTCTCAGCCTCGGATTGGACAGAATCGCGCACAGGTCGGCAATCAGCACCAGACCCAGATAAGCCGTACAGAACAACATGGTGCAGGCCTGCACCAGTGCCATGTCACGGTTGGTCACGGCATCGACCATCAGGCTGGCGATGCCGGGATAGTTGAAGATGGTTTCGACAATCACCACCCCGCCGAGCAGGTACGACAGGCTCAGCGCAATCGCATTGGCGATCGGCCCGATGGCATTGGGCAACGCGTGACGCAGTACGATGCGCATCGGACTGACGCCTTTGAGCCGGGCCATTTCCACGTAGGGGCTGTCGAGCTGGTCGATCACTGCCGCGCGGGTCATCCGCGCCATTTGCGCAACGATCACGCAGCACAGCGTCATCACCGGCAAGGCGTAGGTGCGCATGAATTGCCACGGTGAAGTGATGTCGCTGGCATAGGACAGCGCCGACAACCAGCCCAGGTTTACCGCAAAGATCAGCACCGCGAGGGTCGCCACCAGAAACTCCGGCACCGCGACCATGGCCAGGGTGGTGAAACTCAGGACACTGTCGATCCGCCCGCCCCGGCCCATCGCCGAGCCGATGCCGAGAACCAGCGCCACCGGCACCGACACCAGCGCCGTGGCGGCCGCCAGCATCAAAGTGTTGGGCACGCGCCCGGCCATCAGCTCGACAACCGGCATCGCGTTCGATACCGACACGCCCATATCGCCACTGAGCAGGCTCATCAACCAGTGCAGGTAACGCACCACACCGGGTTGATCGAGCCCCAGTTTCAGGCGCAGCGCCGCCACCTGTTCCGGGGTGGCAAACTGGCCAAGGGATTGTTGTGCCGCGTCTCCAGGCAGTACCGCCGTGATCGCAAACACGACCATCGATACGATCAACAAAGTCACGATCGCGGCGCCCAGCCGCCGTCCGATCAACCACAGTGTGTTGCTATTCATCGCCTACCCTCCTGCACCTGGCTTGCCGTTCATTTCGACGGCTCTGTTCAAGCGTCCAGCCAGACCTGCTCGGCGAACATGTAACCCATGAAGCCGCCGAGCGGGTTGCTGCCGTAGCCCTTGATCCGTTGATCGACGCCGTCGATGTTGCTGATGAACACCGGTATGCCGATGCCACAGTGGTCGTGCACCAGGGTCTGCATGTCCGCGTACATCTTGCCGCGCTTGGCATCGTCGGTTTCGCCGCGGGCGAGCATCAGCAACTGATCGAACTGTTCGTTCTTCCAGCCGGACTCGTTCCACGGTGCCTTCGACTGGAAGAACTGCGAGAACATCACGTCGGCGTTCGGACGTGGGTTGATGTTGCCGAAGCTGATCGGGTGCTTCATCCAGTGGTTGGACCAGTAGCCGTCGCTCGGCAGGCGCTTGACGTCGAGTTTGAGCCCGGCCTGTTTGGCCGACTGCTGCAACAGCACTGCGATATCGACGGAACCCGTTGCGGCAGGCGACGCAAACAGCTCCATGCTGATGTTTTCCATGCCCGCTTTTTTCAGCAGGAACCTGGCTTTTTCCGGGTCGTAGACCGTTTGTGGCAGGTCGCTGTTGTAGTAGCGCGAGCCGGGCGCGATCGGATGATCGTTGCCGACCACGGCAAAGCCGCGAAACACCGCCGACTTGATCTGTTCGCGATCGAGCAGGTACTTCATCGCCTGGGTGAAATCGGCGTTCTGACCCGGCAGCTGATCCTGACGGATGATCAAATCAGTGTAGTTGCCCGACGGCGCATCAACGACCCGGTGTTTGGCGCTGGCCTTGATCCGGTCGGTGGAGCGCGGGTTGACCTCGTTGATCATGTGCACGTCGCCGGACAGCAGCGCGTTGACCCGCGACGGCTCGTCGCCGATGGCAATGAATTCGATTTCGTCGAGGTACGGCAGGCCAGGCTTCCAGTAGCCAGTGTTGCGTGCGGCCACCGAACGTACGCCCGGTTTGAACTCCTTGACCTTGAACGGTCCGGTACCAATGCCCTGGTTGAAGTCAGTGGTGCCTTCGGGAACGATCAGCAGATGCGAGACGGCCAGAATCGACGGCAATTCGGCGTTCGGTGCAGTCAGGCGAATCTGTACTTCGTTGGCCCCCGTGGCCTTGATTTCGGCGAACTGCTCCATCAGCGGCATGACTTTGGAGCCGGTCAGCGGATCCTTGTGTCGTGACAGCGAGAACACCACGTCGGCCGCGCTGAGGGTTTTGCCGTTGTGGAAAGTCACGTCCTTGCGCAGGGTGATCGTCCACAGGGTCGCGTCGGTGTTGTCGATGCGTTCGGCCAGCTCCAGTTGCGGCACCAGGTGCGCGTCAAAACGGGTCAGGCCGTTGTAGAACATGTAGTGCCGCACATAATCGGTGGACAGCGCGCCTTTGGCCGGATCGAGGGTGTCGGCGGTGGAGCTGGACATGCCGGCGACACGTATCCGCCCACCCGGCTTGCCTTTGCCCGGCGTCGCCGTATCGTCGGCCAACAGTTTGCCCGCGGCACCAAACAGGCTGCCGGCACCGGCAGCCGCTACACCGGCTACGCCGAGCATTTGCAACGCGTGACGGCGTGACATGCCGCGATTGAGGCCTTCGAATACCCGCAGGCTCGCTTCGCCTGAGATCAATGGTGAGTCGTTCTTGTGATCAGTCATTTCAGTGCTACCTGTCGAAATTAAGAAGGCTCAAGTGTTCCGGTTGGCCGGAACGTCCTGGAAACGCAAACGACGGTAAAGCCACAACATCAGCTCAATGCAAATAGTCCTGAAAGCGGTAGTAGGCGCCCACGAAAGGCAGGAACCACGGCTTGCCGAAATGCCCGGGGATCGCCGGCCAGTCGAGTTCACGCCAGGGGTTGGCCTCGGCATTGCCGGCCATCACGTCGGCCATCACCTGCCCCATGTGCACCGACATCTGCACGCCGTGGCCGCTGTAACCCATCGAGTGGAACACGCCGCCGTGCTGGCCGGCTCGCGGCAAACGGTCGGAGGTCATGTCTACCAGGCCGCCCCAGCAGTAATCGATCCTGACGCCGGCCAGTTGCGGGAACATCTGGACCATCGCCGCCTGCAGCACCTTGCCGCTCTTGGCATCGTTGACACTGTCGGACATGGCAAACCGCGCGCGCCCGCCAAACAGCAAACGGTTATCCGGGGTCAGGCGGAAGTAGTTACCGATCATTCGGCTGGTGACATAAGCGCGGCGCGCCGGCAGCAACTGATCGATCAGCGCCCGCGGCAGAACCTCGGTGGCAATCACGAAACTGCCCACCGGCACGATTCTCCGCCGATACCAGCCCAGACCACCGTGCTGACAGGCACCGGTCGCCAGCAGAACCTGCCCGGCGTGCAGCGAACCCTTGCTGGTGTTGACCTGATAACCGCCGGCCCGGGCTTTCCAGTCGAGCACCGAGGTGCCCTCATGGATCAGCGCGCCGTGACGCACCGCCGCTTCTGCCAGACCGATGCCGAAACGCCCGACGTGCATCTGCACGCCATTGCGCTGCAACAGGCCGCCATGAAACTGCGCAGAGTTGACCTCGGTGCGGGTCTGTTCGGCAGACAGCAATTCAACATCGGCATCGACTTCGTTGCGGATCAGCTCGCAGGTGCGGGCCAGGCCTTCGTAGTGCAGCGGTTTTGCCGCCAGTTTCAGCTTGCCGTTGCGCAGCAGGTCACAGGCGATCTGCTCCTGCTCGACCAGCGACACAACGCTTTGCACGGCACTTTCGTAAGCCTGGTAATAGGCTTTCGCTCGGTCGGCACCGAGACTGGCGCTGAGGCTGGCGTAATCCTGCGCCACTCCCGTGTTGCATTGCCCGCCGTTGCGTCCCGAGGCCTCGCCGATCACGCGCCCGGCTTCCAGCACCACCACACTGGCGCCCTTGAGCGCCAGCGCCCGGGCCGCCGCCAGCCCGGTGAAACCGCCACCGACGATGGCCACATCGACTTGCCCGGGCAAACCGCCGAGCTGTGCGCCGGTGAAGGCCGGTGCGCTGTCGAGCCAGTAGGATTCACTGCCCATGTTCAATCCCGCCTTTGCCAATGAGGATGTCGTTACAGGCCGACCAGTCCGGCCAGACCGCCGATGTCCGGGATCTGGTGGTAGCTGTAGAAGGCGTTGCCCGGTACTTCGTGACCACGGGCGACGAAGGCCTTGTTCTTGATCTTCATGTCGTGGGCCGGCATCAGGTCGTAACGGAAGCTGGAGGACACATGCAAGATGTCTTCCGGGCCGCAGTTGAGGTTGTCGAGCATGTACTCGAACGCCGCCAGACGAGGTTTGTAGGCTTGTGCCTGTTCGGCCGTGAAGACTTTGTGAAAAGGTGCGCCGAGTTTCTCGACGTTGGACATGATCTGACTGTTGCTGGCGTTGGAGAAAATCACCAAGGGAATCTTGTCGGCGATTTTCGACAGGCCGGCCGGTACGTCCGGGTGCGGGCCCCAGGTCGGAACAGCGTCGTAATACAGCTGGCCTTCGTCGCGGTATTCGATTCCCCAACGCTTGCAGGTACGCGCCAGAGCGGTCTTGAGAATCTCGTCATACGGCATCCAGTCGCCCATGACCTGGTCCAGGCGATAGGCCGAGAAATCCTTGACGAACTGATCCATCTGCTCAGCGGGAACGCGATCGGCGAAGAGTTCGCGGGTCATTGTGCCCATGTGGAAATTGGTCAGCGTTCCGTAGCAGTCGAAGGTAATGAATTTGGGGCGAAGAAAGCTCATTGAGTGCGTTCCTGAAGTTCGTTGAGGTCAATGGCGCTACAAGCATTTGCCTGGTTTGCGCAGTAGCGATGCAACGCTGCAGCACACCGTCATTACAACACCGTGAAATCAGCAGATGGCGTTAAAAGCGACCTCCGTTCGATACAAATCACCGTTTTGGTCATTCCACTCAGCAGACTTTGCGGTGCGCTCCAGCCTTGGGCAAAGCCCCTGTTTATGCGCACTTATGGGCCTTTATCTGGCGCTTTTGATTTCCGACAGCGACGTTGCCCGCAGAAACTGCGCCCCATCGCAGCCTTGGCATCAGTTGCTGCGGCGCCTGTCAGCCCGGTTCTGAATTGAGGCGATTTGAACCTACATCCTGCGCCTGAGCGACGAGACTGGGTACAAGCCTTTTATAGGGTAAAAAGGCCCAAGCATTTGCTGCCGACACAAGGCCCGGATTAAGTAGTAAGTGTGGTGCTCGGGGCTGTGCTTCGCGGAATCTGCCGAATATTCCCTGCCCCCTTGTCAGGCTTTCATCCAGATGGGATACAGGCTTCACCTCGCCGCAAAACCCGGCGCCAGCGCACACTCTTGATCGGAGAATCGCCATGTCCACCCCGCTCCCTTCCTACGTCTATCGGCCGATGACTGCCGACGACCTGCCCAAGGCTCATGCACTGTCCGTGCAATTGAAGTGGCCTCATCGACTTGACGACTGGGCCATGCTGCAACGGGTCAGCAAGGGCTTTGTCGTACTCGATGGCGAGCGTTTGATCGGCACTGCGTTCGCCTGTCCGCAAGGTGATTTCACAACCATTGGCCTGGTCATTGTCAGTGACGATTACCAGGGCCAGGGCATCGGGCGAAAGCTCATGGACCACGCGCTGCAGGCTTGCCAGTCAAGCACAGCGATGTTGAATGCAACCGTGGCCGGCGCACCGCTGTATGCCAGTCAGGGTTTTGTCGAGTTTGGCCGGATTCAGCAGCACCAGGGCCAGGCGCAAGCCCCTTTGCCCGGGCCATTGGCAGACGGTGAAGAATGCCGCCCACTGCGCGAGTCGGATCATGCGCGGGTGCTGGAACTGGCCAATGCCGGGAGCGGACTGGATCGGCGAGCGGTGCTCAGCGATCTGTTCTCTGTCGTCGAGCATTCGGTGGGCATTGTGCGTGACGGTCAATTGCACGCCTTCGCCCTGCTGCGCCCATTCGGTCGCGGCCGTTGCATCGGCCCGCTGATCGCCGAAAACCTTGAGCAAGCCCAACACCTGATCGCCACATTGCTGGCCGGGATACCGGATGCCTTTGTGCGCATTGATATTCCAGCGGATTGTGGCCTTTCCGACTGGCTGGAAGCAGCCGGCCTGAAGAAGGTCGACACCGTGGCCCAAATGTCCCGCGGTGCAGCACCGCAAGCAAACAATGGCGTTCGGCAGTTTGCCCTGGTCACTCAAGCCATCGGCTGACTATCGTGCTGGCGCTTGCCGCCCCTCAATAAATCCTCTCAATATCTGGAGCGTCACCCGTATGTCCGAACCTTGCATCATGCTGCTGGCTCGTGCCGATGGCAGTCGCGTCGACACCCCTTTCAAGCAGCAATCCTTGAACGCTGCAGACCCCTTCTCGAGCGGACGTCAGATCGCCTGGTCAGGGAGCGACGGCATATCTGCAGGCATCGTCGAAGCAGGCGAAAGCCTTGATATCAAGGACTTCCCGCACACCGAGGTGATCGTGGTTCATGCGGGGCACGTGACGTTGAAATCCCGGGAGCGGACACTGCAACTGGCCGTCGGCGCCAGCGCGGTCATCGGCCGGGGCACGGACGTGCGGATCGAAGCACAGCCCGGCACCCGCTGGGCGTTTTGCGCCATGGCCACCAAAGCCGCAACGCCCGGCCTGACCCCGCTCGACCCGCTGGCACACCTGTCCCCCTCCGCCGCGCCGGAGCAACAGATTCTGATCGGTGCAACACCGCAATGCCGGTCAGGTAATGCCTTCGAAGATGCCACGACCGATCTGCGTGTCGGCGTGTGGGACTCCACACCCTACGAACGTCACGGTCGCCCGCACAAGCTCAATGAGCTGATGTACCTGATCGAAGGCAGCGTAACGTTGCAAACACCCGAGGGCTCGAGCGTGACCGTCAATACCGGCGACAGCGTGTTTGTTGCGCTCGGTGCGCCGTGCGCGTGGAAAAGCACGCGCTATGTACGCAAAGTGTATGCGGTCAAATAGCGTCAGCCATAAAGCGCCTTGTCGAAGCGGAACGAAGCCCCATAGGCCGAGGCAGGCAGGTGGCTGGAGTGATCTGCCCGCAACCGCGAGCGGAAAGTGCCACTCTGCGGTTGAGTACGATACAGCCCACGCTTTTGCAGTTCGGGAATAACCAGTTCGACAAAGTCCTCAAGGCTGCCTGGGCTGATCAACGGGTTGAGCATGTAGCCGCTGGTGCCGGAAATTCGCGCGTGTTCTTCGATGCGTTCGGCGACTTGCTGCGGTGTACCGACAAGAATCAGGTCGCTGCCACGGGTAACGCTGGCGAAGCGCTTTTTCACATCACCCGCCGTCAGCGGCTGACCACTGCCATCGGGGCGCATCACGTAAGAGGTCAGGCCTTCGGTGTGCGTCGATAGCGCATCGCTGTCGGCGTAGCGGCTGATGTCGATACCGGTGTCGCCGGCGTAACTGACCAGTTGTGCCTGCAAGTGATAGTTGCTTTGCAACTCGTCGTATTTGCGCTGGGCTTCGATTTCGGTTTTCGCCGTGACGATGCGCAATACCGTCAACGATTTCACGTCTTCACGTTGACGCCCCCGCGCCTCAGCCTGGGCCCAGATGTCTTCCAGGCCCTGACGGATTTCCTGCGGGTTGGATTTAGCGATGAAGATCAGTTCCGCATGCTTGGCGGCGAACTCTCGACCGCGTCCCGACCAGCCCGCCTGAATCAGCAACGGGGTGCGCTGCGGCGACGGTGCGGTCAGGTGCGGCCCGGCCACGCGATAGTGCGCCCCCTCGTGATTGATCGGGCGCACCCGGTCGCCCCTGGCATACAGCTGGCGGGCCTTGTCGGCAACCACGGCGTCATCGGCCCAACTGCCTTCCCAGAGTTTGTACACCACATCGAGAAACTCCTCGGCGCGCTCATAGCGATCGTCATGCTTGATCATTTGCTCCAGCCCGAAATTGCGGGCGGCGCTGGACAGGTAAGAGGTGACGATGTTCCAGCCCACTCGCCCATTGGTGAGGTGATCAAGCGTGCTGAAGCGCCGGGCGTGGGTAAACGGGTGCTCATAACTGGTGGTCACCGTCACACCAAACGCCAGGTTTTCCGTCACGGCCGCCAACGCCGGAATGATCATCAACGGATCATTGGCCGGTGCTTCCACCGCCCATTTCATCGCCGCATCGGCGTTGCCACCAAACACGTCATAGAAGCCCAGCACATCACCAAAGAACAGCATATCGAGGTGCGCCTGATCGGCAATCCGCGCCAGGTTTGACCAGTAGCCCAGCGAGTTGATCGCCAGGCGTTCGTCAGCCGGGTGCGTCCAGAGGCTCGGCGCACCGCCGCAGCCGACGCTGGCTTGTTCATAGAGTGCAAACAGCAGAGGTTTAGGATCGGACATCGTGGTTCCTGCAAGAAATCATTCAACGGAATGGCTCAGCGCTGATGCTTGAAGCCTCTGCCGTAATGGCGTTCGAGGCGATGCTGGATCAGTTCGAGACCGATGGATAACAGCCAATAGATGGCGGCTGCGGTGGTCAGCATTTCAATGTAACGGTAGGACGAACGCCCGTACGACTGCGCCAGAAACATCACTTCCCAAACCCCCATGACCGAAATCAGGGAAGAGTCCTTGAGCATCGAAATGAACTGGCTGGTGGTCGGCGGAATGATCGTGCGCATGGCTTGCGGCAGGATGATATGGATAAACGTCGCGGCCGGTCTCAGACCCAGTGCGGCGGCTGCTTCGCGCTGACCAGGGGCAACCGCGAGAATGCCCGCACGAAAAATCTCACTGAGATAAGCCCCGTAGTTGAGCGACAGCGCGATGATCCCGGCGCTGATTGCACCTGGCACCACGCCCAGCTGCGGCAGCCCCAGATAGATCAACAGGATCTGGATCAACAACGGCGTGCCGCGAAAGAACGAGGCGTAGAAGCTGGCGATACCAAACGCCACGGCGCTGCTCGACAGCCTGCCCAACGCGGTGACAAAGCCCAGCAATAACGAAAACCAGATCGAGCAGAAACACAGGAATATCGTCAGCGCGGCGCCCTGCAAGAATCCGTTCGGCCCCAGATGCAGGCCGACCAGGTTTGGCCACTTTTCCAGAATGATCGAAAACTTCAGATCGAAGCGCATGAAAAACCACACGCCCAGACCCGACAGCGCCGCCCACGTCAGATACAGGCGCGTGCGAAAACCGAATAGCTGACGTGTCAGTGGCGGCTGCTTTTGCGGGCTGACAGCCGCTTTGGCCGGATGCGGGTTGATGGCTGTCATTGGCTGATATCAGAACCGATCCACTTGCGGGATATTTTGCTCAGCGTGCCGTCAGTCTTGAGTTGTGCGATGACCTCGGTGACTTTCGCATTCCATTGCGGATCGCCTTTTTCGACCGCCACGACGTTCGGTTCGGCATACAGTGGCTCTCCGGCAATCTTGAAGCGCGGATCCTGAGCGATGCGTTCACGCGCGGTGATCAGGTTGGTGACCATGGCGTCCAGGCGCACGCCGGTACCCAGTGCGAGATCCTGGAAGGCGACGGTTTCGTTGTCGTAAGGCGCGATCTGGACATTGTCGAACGGATAGCTCAACGGTTTGTCTTCGGCGCCTTCAATGACCAGATCCTTGTTCAGATAGGCCTCATAGGTCGACGCACTGATCACACCGACTTTTTTGCCGGACAAATCTTTACCAGTGACGATGTCCTTGTCCTTCGCATTGACCACGATCACCGCAGGTGACTGGTAATACTCCACGGGAAAGTCGAACACTTCGGCCCGCGCCTTGCTCGGCGTCATCGAGCACACGCAGATGTCGTATCGACCGTTCCAGTGCCCGGCGGCAATCACGTCCCAGGAAGGCGTTTCAAGTTTCAGCTTGACCCCAAGACGTTCGGCCACAGCTTTAGCGACATCCACATCGAAGCCGTCGAGCTGGTTCTGGTCATTGAGAAAAGAGAATGGCGGGTAACTCTCCATCAGGACACCGGTGAGTTCACCTTTTTGCGTCACGCGATCAAGGGTGGGCCCCGCGAATGCTGCGGCGCAACTGACGGCGAGCGCCAGGCCAAGTGTCAAATGTGTCGGGATCTTCAAGTGCGAATGCTCCAATCAGGAAAAGCCTTTTTAGATTAAAACGCACTATAAAATTAATATGAACTTCGTTTTATGCATAAAAAGCTTCGCTTAGGCTATATGGATTCCACCACCATGGAGCGAAGGCCTTCATCTCCAAGCCCGACCAGAGCTGGATAATAATTCACTTGTACGATGTCCTATCACAGGCTATTACTGCGTCTCCAAAAAAAAAATAAAACCACGGAGATCGCTACATGGACTCATCCCTGTCCGCCAAGCCTGACAACCTCGAACAGGTAAAAGGCAATACACGCCGCAGCTTCCTGAAGAAGTCCCTCGCTGTTTCCGCCACGCTCGCCACCGGCAGCGCCTTGTTGCCCAGTCTCTCTGAAGCTGCCGAACCATTGAGTCAACGCTACCCGGATCCACTGATTCATATCCTCGACGACAGCTTCCTCGAGCTGCGTATTTTCAACGCCAGTGTGGAAAAACTCGCCACCGGCATGCGCTGGGCCGAAGGACCGGTCTGGGTCGGTGATGGCCGCTATTTGCTGGTCAGCGACATCCCCAATAATCGCATCATGCGTTGGGACGAAATCACCGAGACCTTCACCGTGTACCGTGAACACTCGAACTTCTCCAACGGGATGTGCCGGGATCGCCAAGGGCGTCTTATCGTCTGCGAAGGCTCTACCACCACCAGTGAAGGCCGCCGCGTCACACGCACCGAATACAACGGCACGATCACCGTGCTGGCCGACAGCTTTGAGGGCAAGCCCTTCAACTCGCCCAACGACATCGTCTGCAAAAGTGACGGATCGATCTGGTTTACCGACCCGCCATTCCAGACCGGCAACAACTACGAAGGCCACAAAATCACCCCGAGCCAACCCCACGCCGTTTACCGCATTGACGGTGAGAGCAGAAAGGTCACTCGGGTGATCGACGACCTTAACGGCCCTAATGGCCTGTGCTTCAGTCCCGACGAAAAAACCCTGTACGTCGTCGAAGGCCGCGCCAAACCCAATCGCTTGATCTGGGCCATTGCCGTGAAGGAAGACGGCACACTGGGCGAGCGCCGCAAGCACATCGAGGGGCTGGACTACGCGGCAATCGACGGTATCAAGTGCGACGAAGCGGGCAACCTGTGGTGCGGCTGGGGCGGCAATGGCGATCCCAGGGCCGATCTGGAGAAACTCGACGGCGTGCGTGTTTTCAATCCACAGGGCAAGGCCATCGGCCATATTTCGCTGCCAGAGCGCTGCCCGAACCTGTGCTTCGGGGGGCGCGAAGGAAACAGGCTGTTCATGGCAAGTAGTCACTCGATCTACTCGCTTTTTGTGAATACTCGCGGGACTACGTTTGCTGTGTAAAAACGCCGTTCATCTCGCGGTCGCTTCGTGAGTATCGAAACAATATCTCGCCGCGCAGCCAGGGATGCGCGGCATTCAATCCGGCACCGTGCGACTGGCGTAAGCCACCGGCGAATGGAGTGTTCAAGGAATGTCGGGGAAATCATTCTGACAATGCACCCGGAAGATTCGCCGTAGCACACCAGCAGCGTTCAAGGATGAACATTCATTCATCGAAAACAGGCTTCGATGCGTCTAGTCTGCGGGTTACGACATAGTGACTACAGGAGTAACCCACCATGTTCTCGCACGAAAGCCTCCCGCTGATCATCCTCTTCATCATCCTGCTGATTGGCGTACTGACCGCCATCCTCCATCCCGTACATGCGTTCCATAGCTGGCTTCAAAGACGTCGGAAAAGATCATCCGCCGAGGTTGTCAGCAAGGCGGATTCACGCTGACATGCATGACTGGCCCGGATGAATCCGGGCCTTTTTCTGCGTGCAGGCAATGGCACCAGGCAGCGCAATGATCAATATCCGCCCCTCTCTCCCTACTCTGGAAAAGCTTCACGCTATGAAGTGAGTCTTCCTCTCTGCACGAAAAAATGCCGCTTCATTGTCAGCTGGCATTTTTCCGCCTATCTTGATTAAAACCTATACAAACGCATTAGCTGCGTACAATTTCTTTTACTACGGATACGCTCCCACGCGAGATTCCGTCGCGAGATAACTTAATGGAGACGCCCATAACCCTGTACGCGCCCCTCACTGCGTACAAGAAAATGCTTCGAACGTTCTCCCTCAACACCTGCGATCAGGGAGCAAGGCAATGACTCGATTACTGCTGTTACTGGCACTGATGCTCAACCTCGCAAGCTGCAGCAACGTGGATGTCACGCGTTATGCCGATCAACAACCGGCACTGAGTCTGGAGCGCTTTTTCAGCCAGCCCGTCAAAGCCTGGGGGATATTCCAGAAGCCCGGCGGCGAAGTGACCAAGCGTTTTGAAGTCACGATCGTCAGCCGCCGCGAAGGCAACAACCTGATTCTCGACGAGCGCTTCCTGTACAGCGACGGCACCCGCCAGCACCGCGTATGGACATTGACGCCCGAAGGCCAGGGACGCTGGAGCGGTCGCGCCGGCGATGTGATCGGCGCTGCCCAGGGCCAGGTTGCCGGGAACGCCGTGCACTGGGTTTATCGCCTGAACCTGGCGGTCGACGATTCGACCTATGAAGTGAGCATGGACGACTGGATGTACTTGATGGACGAGGACACGTTGATCAACCGCACCAGCATGTCCAAGTTCGGGGTGGAAGTCGGTCAGGTGACTTTGTTCTTCCGTCGTCAGGGCGCCGAAGCAAGCCAATGAACCGCACAACGCAGAGCTTGATTGAATGAACGTTACCCGCCGCTTGTGCCTGGTACTGGGCGACCAGTTGTCGTTCGACCTGGCTTCCTTGCAGGCACTCGATGCCGAGCGCGACACGGTGTTGCTGGTTGAGGTCATGGAAGAAGCCAGCCACGTGCCCCACCATCCACAGAAGATTGCCCTGATCTTCAGCGCCATGCGCCATTTCGCCCAGTCGCTGCAAGACCAGGGTGTACGCGTTGAATACGTCAGGCTGGATGATCCGGAAAACAGCGGTTCGGTGCCGGGTGAGTTACGTCGCTGGCAAGCGCTGTTGCAGGCCGAGGAAGTGCACGTCACCGAGTGTGGCGACTGGCGGCTGGAGCGCTCGATGAAGGAATGCGGTTTGCCGATTCACTGGCACGCCGATACGCGTTTTCTGTGCAGTCGAGAAGAGTTCGCTGCATGGGCCGCAGGCAAGAAACAGCTGCGCATGGAGTTTTTCTACCGGGAGATGCGCCGCAAGAGCCGGTTGTTGCTCAATGGCGATGGCTCGCCGGTGGGTGGCGCGTGGAATTTCGATGCTGATAATCGCAAGGCCCTGCCCAAAAGCGTGAAAGCCCCCTACCCGGCACGCTTCAGTAACGATGCCATCACCAGCGAAGTACTTGCGCTGGTCAAGGCGCGTTTCAGCCAGCATTACGGCGCCCTCGATGACTTCAACTATCCCGTCACTCATGCCGATGCGCAGGCTCTTTGGGCGTACTTTCTCGATTACGGTCTGGCCGGGTTTGGCGATTACCAGGACGCCATGGCCAGTGATGAGCCGTTCCTGTTTCATGCGCGCATCAGTGCGGCGCTCAACATCGGCCTGCTGGATCTGCGCCAGCTGTGCAGCGACGTGGAGTCGGCGTACTGGGCCGGCAGCGTTGCACTCAATGCCGCCGAAGGCTTCATTCGGCAACTGATTGGCTGGCGTGAATACGTGCGGGGCGTGTACTGGCTGAAGATGCCTGATTATGCGCTGGGCAACTCGTTCGGCAACACCCGGGCATTACCTGAGTTCTACTGGACCGGCGATACGCAAATGAACTGCATGCGCCACGCCATCGGGCAAAGCTTGCAGCATGCCTACGCGCATCACATCCAGCGACTGATGGTCACCGGCAACTTCGCCCTGCTCGCCGGCATCGCGCCAAGCCAGATCTGCGAGTGGTATCTGGCGATCTACATGGACGCGTTTGACTGGGTCGAGCTGCCCAACACGCTGGGCATGGTCATGCACGCCGATGGCGGTTATCTCGGTTCCAAACCCTATTGCGCCAGCGGCCAGTACATCAATCGCATGTCTGATTACTGCCGCGGTTGCGCGTACAAGGTCAGCGAAAGCACGGCGGACAATGCCTGCCCGTTCAATTCACTCTACTGGCATTTCCTGATGCGCCACGGCGAGCTGCTGCGCGGCAACCAGCGCATGGCCATGATATACAAGAACCTCGATCGCATGCCGCAGGCCAAGCAAGAGGCACTGTGGCAACGCGGCCAGAGGCTGCTGGCCCGCCTGGATAACGGGGAGTCGATCTGAAATCAGCGTTCGCCCGGGGCCATCCGTGAAACTTACCGACGACGCCACCGGTCAACGAATGAACAACCATCCAGCCAGACCGTTCGAGATGACCACTGCCCCAGTCCGGCCTGTCCGCCCCATGAATCCGGCCCCTGAAAAACCTGACAAAGCAGGTGAAATGGATACCCTCAAACACCTTGATCGCGAAGCACTTGAGTCCGAGGTAAAGCGATTACGCGCCGCGCTGCTGAGCAATGAAGTCGACACTGAGCAAAATGTGGCGGCCCAACTGCAGGCCAGCAGAGCTGCGCTCGCCCGCAGTGAGGAACGCTTCAGCACGATTCTGGAAACCATCGAATCGGCGTTTGCCATCGTCAAAGTCAAATTCGACGCCAACGACGAGCCTGTCGACTATTACTTCGTCGAGGCCAACCCGGCGTTCGAGCGCCAGTGCGGGGTCAACCTGCGCGGCAAATGGGTGACCGAATTCGCGCCCAATCTGGAACGCTTCTGGTTCGAAACCTACGGCCACGTGGCCAAGACCGGGGAACCGGCGAACTTCGAGAATTACGCCAATACCTTTGAACGCTGGTTCGATGTGCGCGCCGTGCGGGTCGGCGATCCGGCCGACCGGCAGATCGCGATCCTGTTCAACGACGTCACCGAACGGCGCGACGCCGAGGAACGCTTGCGCGCCAGTGAGGCGATCGCCCGGGAGAACGTCGAACGTGTGCAACTGGCCCTCGCCGCTGGCGCCATTATCGGCACCTGGCACTGGGACTTGCTGACCGATCGATTTGCCATCGACGAAGGCTTCGCGCAGGTGTTCAACCTCGACCCGGCACTGGGGCGCGAAGGCCTTAGCCTCGAACAGGTGATCACCAGCGTGCACCCCGACGATCGGGACGGGCTGACCACGGCGATCGACGAAGCCATTGGCCGCGGTGGCGCCTATTCCCATCAGTACCGTGTGCGCCGCGCGGACGGCAGATACCAGTGGATCGAAGCCAACGGTCGCGTTGAGTGTGCCGATGACAACACACCATTGCGCTTCCCCGGCGTACTGATCGATGTCGAGGAACGCCGCACCGTCGAGGCGGAGCGCGACGGGGCTATCGCCGCCTTGCGTGCGCTCAACGACACACTGGAACAACGGGTGTCAGCGCGCACCGCCGAGTTGATGCAAGCGGAGGAAAAACTGCGTCAATCGCAGAAGATGGAAGCGGTCGGCCAACTGACGGGGGGCCTGGCCCATGACTTCAACAATTTGCTGGCCGGCGTTTCCGGCGCGCTGGAATTGATGGGGACGCGGATCAGTCAGGGCCGGTTGAGCGAAGTCGACAAATACATGGTCACCGCACAGGGCGCGGTCAAGCGTGCCGCCGCCCTCACCCACCGCCTGCTGGCATTCTCCAGACGCCAGACCCTCGATCCGCGGCCCACCGACGTCAACCTGCTGATGACCGGCATGACCGAACTGATCCAGCGCACCGTAGGCCCGAGCATTCTTCTGGAAACCATTGGCTCGCCGCAGCTCTGGCCGACACTGGTGGATGCCAGTCAGCTGGAAAACGCACTGCTCAACCTGTGCATCAACGCCCGCGATGCGATGCCCGATGGCGGACGCATCACCATCGAGACGGCCAATCGCACCATGGATGCCGAAACCGCCAGCACGCTGGAGATTCCCGAAGGTGAGTATGTGTGTCTGTGCGTCAGCGATACCGGCACCGGCATGTCGGCGGATGTCATCGCCAAGGCCTTCGATCCGTTCTTTACCACCAAGCCGCTGGGCCAGGGCACGGGGCTCGGGCTGTCGATGATCTACGGATTCGCCAAGCAATCCGGCGGCCAGGTGCGCGTGCACTCGCAAGTCGACCGGGGCACCACGATGTGCATCTACCTGCCGCGCCACTGTGGCGAACCCGTGCAGAGCCTCGACGACAAGCACATCGCACCGGCCGTAGTCCCCAAGGCCAACGAGACCATTCTGGTGGTGGACGATGAACCGACCGTGCGCGCCTTGTTGACCGAAGTGCTCGGCGATCTCGGCTACAACCTGCTCGAAGCAGGCGACAGCGTCGCCGGGCTGAAGGCGTTGCAATCGAACGTGCATATCGACTTGCTGATCACCGACGTCGGCCTGCCGGGTGGCATGAACGGCCGACAACTGGCCGACGCCGGCAGAGAGATCCGCCCGAACCTGACGACACTTTTCATTACCGGATACGCAGAAAACGCAGTGATCGGCGCCGGCCAGTTGGGCCCCGGCATGCAGGTGCTGACCAAGCCTTTCGCGGTCGACACGCTGGTGGCGCGGGTCAGTGAATTGATGTGCTCAAGATCCGAATGAACGACCGCTGCGGCGGAATAAACCAGGCAGACTGGCTGCGGCCAAGGAGTGATAAATGGTGAATTTCCTGATTTTTCTGATCGCCTGCGGTGCAGCGGCCACCACCGGCATGGTTTTCAAGCCCGGCCAATGGTACGCGCAGCTCAACAAACCGAAGTTCACCCCACCCAACTGGGTGTTTCCGGTGGCGTGGACGACGATCTATCTACTGCTGGCCTGGGTCGGTTACCGTTTGACGATGATTCCAGGCAGCGAAATGGTCCTGGCGTTGTGGGCGGCGCAGATTGCCCTGAACACGCTGTGGACGCCGGTGTTTTTCGGTGCGCAGCGGATCGTTGCCGCGATGATCATTCTCGTGCTGCTGTGGCTGGTCGTCGCCGTGATGGTGGTCCTGGCCCTGCGCCTGGATGTGATCACCGGGTTGATCCTGTTTCCTTATCTGGCCTGGCTGTGTGTCGCTGCGGCGCTTAATTTTTCGATCATGCGCAACAACCGGGTGGGTCTCGGCTCATGACAGTAGTCCAGGAGCATAAAGCGCCGCTCAAATCCGATAGTACTGGCGATACCAACTCACAAACTGCGCCACACCCTCTGCAACTTCCACTCGTGGAGAAAACCCGATCCATTGGTCCAATGCCGAAACATCAGCCCAGGTCTTGATGACATCGCCTGCCTGCATCGGCAACAGATTGCGCTGGGCTTTTATGCCCAGTGCCTGTTCGAGGCAGTCGACGAAATCCAGTAACGCGACCGGTTTGCCGCGCCCCAAGTTGAAAATCCGGTTGACGCCACTCGCCTCCTTCTCCGGCGCTGGCGGTTTCGGACACAGGCGGACGATGCTTTCGACAACGTCATCGACGTAAGTAAAGTCCCGCGCCATCTGACCCTGGTTGTAGATGTCGATCGGTCGTCCCTGAAGAATGGCTTCGGTAAATTTGAACAGCGCCATATCCGGCCTGCCCCAGGGCCCGTAAACCGTGAAAAAGCGCAGGCCGCTGGCCTTCAAGCCGTAAAGATGGCAGTAGCTGTCGGCGAGTAGCTCATTGGCTCGCTTGGTGGCGGCATACAGCGAGACAGGGTGCTCGACCGCATCATCGACGCTGTATGGCAACTTGCTGTTGGCCCCATATACCGAGCTGCTCGACGCGTAGACCAGATGCGCGGGCGGATAATGTCGGCAGGCTTCCAGCACATTCAGAAACCCCACCAGGTTCGATTGCGCATAGGCATCCGGGTTGTCGAGCGAATAGCGCACACCCGCCTGAGCAGCCAGATGCACAACCTCGGTGAAATCATGCGTTTTGAACAACGCCATCAAGGCAGGCTTGTCGACAATATCCAGTGTTTCAAAGTTGAAACCCCGCAGACCACTCAACTGTTCAAGTCGCGCCCGTTTGAGATCCACGCTGTAGTAATCATTGAGGTTGTCGATACCGACAACTTCCTGTCCTTGGAGGCTCAGTCGTTTGACCGTGTGATACCCGATGAAGCCCGCAGCTCCTGTAACAAGAATGGTCATAATCCCTGCTCCACTTAAGCCGACAGGCGATTAGTTATAGCCTCGGTCGACTTATTGAGTCCAGCCTTTATAACAACACCCAATATTGGGGATAGTTTCTGATCTATATGACAGCCTCGACCGTAGTAACCAGAAAAAGTTTCTGCCATTCAGACAAAAGGAAAAACCATTGGAAAACAATAAGTTGAAAACTGGCAAATTCATTACTGGATGGATGGCGTGTTTTTTGACTGGTAACGTTTGACAGACCGCAAAGTCTGGCCGATAACTACCAAGGTTGATTTTTTACAGGGCGCGAGCAATCACTTACTCGCGCCCTGTCGCTTCAGGGGCAACTACTTAGTTACCTAACCTTAAGGCTGCGACGAACAGACCGTGCGGTAGCTTTGTCTTCTAAAAAGTTAAGCCGACAATGACCCGAAGACGCCGCATAACAGGGCACAACTTCACCGCGCGATGTACACCAATGAAACACTTGTGATTCATGATTGAAACACTTCACTCCCCCCAACAATAAGAAATGCACTTTCACAGCCTGCCATTACTTAGCCTTCGTTAGAGCTTCTGCCTGCCATAAACTTTCGATCATCAAAGAGTTTACAAGCATGCCAGTCATCAGCTCGGACCAACCTAATTGGTACCTTTTACAATGCAAGCCACGTCAGGATGAGCGTGCCCACCTCAACCTGCTTCAACAGAACTACGTGGTCTTTCACCCCCAACTCGTCAGTGAGCGCGTCATTCGCGGGAAACGACAGCGAGTCCAGGAATCCCTCTTTCCCGGATACTTGTTCATCCAACTCAGTCGTGACGACAACTGGGCACCCTTGCGCTCTACTCGGGGAGTCAGTCGTTTCGTCGAATTCAACCATGGTCCCGCAACAGTGGCCGAGCACGTCATCGATCACCTGCGTGCACGTTGCCTCGAATCAACGTTGTCGGAGCCGGATGAAGCGCTGAAACCCGGAGAGAATCTGCAGATCGTCAGCGGCCCGCTCGCGCCACTGGAGGGCGTGTTCCTCGGATTGCACGGAACCGACCGCGTGATGATCCTCCTGCAGTTTCTCAACCGTGAGCAGCCTGTCTGCCTGCCACTCAGCGTGATTGAACGACAACAAGCCGGTTTTCACCCCTACAACTAACGACTTGCCTTATATGCCCTTGCTCAGGAGCTATAACATGGCTTTGAAGTCACGATGCCCCGTCGCACTGATGATGGCCTGTCTCTATCCCGAAATGGCCTGGAGCATCAATCCGCAAGCCATTGATGTTTACGGATTCGATTTCACGCCATCCTTCCTGTTTTCAGAAAGTTATGACGACAACTTTCGCGAGTTGGAAAACAGCAAGCAGTCCTCCATGGTCACCAAGTTGGCGCCCTCTTTCGAGCTCAAGGCCGAGGATCGCAACAGCGCCACCCGGCTCATCTGGCAACCTACTCGCTACATTTATCACGATGAGTCGGATGCCTCGAACACGGCACAACGCGTGCGAGCGGACAGCATCATGGAGTTCACCGACAGGCATCGTCTGAAGCTTGATGCCGAGTACCGGAAATGGGAGCGCACGGAATCGACGGCAGTCGAAGGCGTCAACGACAAGCTCAACAACAAACGCGTGGGGGGGCTCTACACCTTCGGGGCGAAAAGCGCTGACAATCAAATCGATCTCGGGGCCAGTTACGCCCAACTGCGCTACGACAACGCTGATGGCATCAACGACGACAAGGAACGCAATACCACTGCCCTGACGAGCACCTGGTATCACCGCATCGGCAGCAACACCCGGGGTCTGGTGGAATATAACCACACCGACTTTGACTACCAGCAGGCCAACAGCCCGCGCAGCAGTAAATCCGACGCCGTCATGGCCGGTGCCGTATGGGATTTCACGGCACGCACGACGGGTAAAGTCCGCGTCGGTTACGAGAAAAAGAACTTCGACAACAGCGAATCCAAAGACCTCGACAACCCGACCTGGCAAGTCGATCTGCAATGGAAACCGCGGACCTATTCGACATTCACCTTCGTCGCTCGCCAGGCCCTTGCCGAGGGTGACGACCGCGCTGATGCCGTGAAGTCGACCTTCACCCAGGTCGGCTGGCGTCACGGCTGGACTGAACGGATTACTACCGTGGCCCAGGCCGGTTACGGCCGCTATGTCTACGAAGGCCAAAGCCGTACCGACAATCTTCAGGACTACAACCTGGCCGTGGTGTACGCCATGCGCCGTTGGCTGGATATCGAACTGGGTTATCGATATCGCGACAACGATTCCGATGCCGACAATGAAAGCTTCACCCGCAACGTGTTCCAGATCAGCTTCAACGTCAGCCTTTAAGAGGGTTTCGACATGAACGCTCGCATGGTTTTTATTTTGTTCGCGTTGTTTCTCATACCTCATACCTACGCGGCAGATCCCGACACGCAATACAAACTGGCTGCCGGCGACGTGTTACGAATCATCGTTTTCGGTGAGCCGGAATTAAGCATGAAAAAGATCCGGCTCAGTGACGCCGGCACCTTTTCCTATCCGTTCCTGGGCGAGATTTCCGCCAAGGGACTGACTCCCGGCCAGGTCGAGAAAATCATCGTCGACGGGCTCAAGCAGGGTTATCTGATCGACCCGAAAGTCAGTCTCAGCCAGATCGAATACCGCTCGTTCTACATCAATGGCGAAGTGAAAAAGCCCGGCAGCTACCCGTTCGTGCCCGGACTGACACTGGAGAAAGCCATCGCGCTGGGCGGCGGCCTGACCGAGCGCGCCTCGATGAAGCGAGTGACCATCTTGCGCGGCGATGGTGGCGCGACCGTGACCGATAACGTTACGCGAAGCACCACGATTGCCCCCGGCGATACCATTTCCATTGCACAAGGCTTTTTCTGATCATGGACAACAGCCCTAGCAACTACGTCGAACGTCCTCTTCAAGCGCATCTGCATCCGCAGCACGGCGAAGACAAGGACACCCTGGATCTGCTCAATCTGTGGAGGGTCATCTGGCGCGCCAAATGGAGCATCGGGTGGCTGGTTCTGCTGAGCTGCGCATTGGCGGCCGCTGTGGTCTCCAGCATCACGCCGCAATACATTGGCAGCACCACCCTGCTGTTCAACGACAAGACACCTCCTCTGATGTCCTTCCAGCAAGTCAAGGACTCAGGCGGTAACGCCACTGATTACTTGCAGACCCAGCAGGCGCTCTTGCAATCGCGGGACCTTGCCGAACGCGCGGTGAAAAAACTCGGCCTGACGACCCACCCGGTCACCGACCCGCGCCAGCAGCCAAAGCCCTGGTTTGCTCCGCGCCAATGGCTGGCCAATCTGGACCTTGATCAATGGATCCCGGGATTGGGTCGATTTTTACCGCCGAAGAAAGAGGAGCTCACTGAAGCAGAGGTCTTCAATCAGGTCACGCAGAACCTCATGCTGCACACCAGCGTCAAGTTCGTTGGCAAAAGCCAGTTGCTCGAAATCGAAGTCGAGTTGCCAGACCCTGTTCTCGCGGCAGCGGCGGCCAACGCGCTGGCTCAGGGCTTTACCGACAGCCAGCTCGATACCAGCGAGAAATCGTCGCAAACGACCACGGCGTGGATGAACACTCGCCTGATCAAGCTGCGCGATAACCTGCGTGCGGCCGAGAAAAAACTGCAGGGTTACCGCGAAGAACAAGGTCTGGTGGATGTTGGCGGTGTTGCCACCATCAGCGCCAACGAACTGGAAATGACCGGTAACCGCATGGTCGACGCCCGTCGCAACCGCGCTGAAGCCGAAAGTGAGTATCGGCAGGCGAAGGCGCTGGGCAACGGCGATCTGAGCCGACTCTCCAGCGTACCAGCGGTCTTGAGCAATCCCCTGGTGCAGAAATTCCAGGCCGATCGCGCTGTGGCTCAAGCCAAGGTCGATGAACTGGCGGGACGCTACGGTCCGAAGCACCCGAGCCTGATTTCCGCACAAACCGAGTTGCGCACCGCCACCACCAGCCTGCAATTGCAGGTCCAGCAAGTGGTGGCCGGTATCGAGCGGCAATACCAGCTCGCCACGGCGAGTGAAGCGTCGCTGCGTCAATCCTTCAATAGCAACAAGGCGCAAATCCAGGACATCGCGCGCAAAGAGTTCCAGTTGCGCGAGTTCCAGCGTGAGGTCGACAGCACGCGCGCGCTGTATGAAACCTTCGTCACCCGCCTGAAAGAAACCACGGCCACCGCCGACATGGACTCGACGAAAGTGCGCATCGTCGACCCGGCCATCGTTCCTGTCGACGCGAGCAAACCCCGCAAGACATTGATTGTCGCAATCGTCGGGCTGGTCGCTGCGGTCATCGGCGTCGGGCTGGCACTGCTCTTCGAAAGTCTGAGCAATACCTTCAAAACCGATGAGACGGTCGAGAGCGTGTTGAATGTTCCACTGCTCAGCGTCGTGCCGTTGGTGGTGAAAAAAAGTCGCCGGCAACTGGCGCGGCTCTTCGAGGACAACGACAACCCGCGCTTTTCCGAAACCATTCGCAACCTGCGTACCTGGCTGATGCTGCAAAGCAGCGAAAAGCCCTCGCAAGTGGTGCTCGTGACCTCGACGGTTGCCGGTGAGGGTAAAAGCACCATCGCCACCAATCTGGCCAGTTCGCTGACACCGCTGGAACGCGTGTTGCTGATCGATGCCGACATGCGTCAGCCAACCCTGTCGCTGAACTTCGATTTCCCTCCGGACAGCCCCGGCCTGGCGAATGTCATTGCCGGCACGGCAAGACTTGAAGACTGCATTGTTTCAGTGGGCAATCTGGACATGCTGCCGGCCGGGAAGGTCTTGCCGCCGTCGCTGGATATGTTCGTTGCGCCGCGCCTGCCGTCCCCTGGCGATCCGCTCAACCCGGTTCAGCCACCACCCCAGGATTTGCTCAGCTCGCCGCGCATGGCGCGCATGCTCGAGGCGCTCAGATCACGCTATCGCCACATCATTATCGACTCACCCCCTGCGGAGATGATCAGTGACGCGCTGTTGCTGGCCAGACATTCCGATGCGGTGATCTATGTCGTCAAGGCTGACAGCACCTCGATCAGCCAGGTTCAGCGAGGGATTGCCATGTTGCAACAAAGCCATGTGCCGGTCTTTGGCACGGTGCTCAACCAGGTCGACCTGCGCAAAGCGCGCAAGTACGGCTACCACCACTCCCGGGCGTTCTATAACTACGATTTCGCGCCCAGGTAACATCGGGCGCATACGCCCGCCGCTACGCCCTCTTCTGCCAACGCACCACTCGCTTCACCTCCGCCGAGCTACGGAAAAGCCATCGGGAGACACGTCGTGTCTGCTCGATTCGCGCTGATGCATGAATGCTGTCTTGAGGTTAAGCCTATGACTTCGCTTTATACCGCTCACATGACACACCGCCGAGGCCTGACTTTCTGGGGCCAGTGGCTGTGCGCACTGTCGCTGGTGACAGCGCTGTTGATGCTGCTCGTGCAGTGGCGCGTCGGCAGTCTGACCAGTGAATACCGCATCCTGATCATTCTGACCGTGCTCGGCTCGGTGCCGATCTACAGCGTGATGCAGGTCTACCACAAGCGTCATGGCTTGCTGGTCGGGCTTGGCAGGTTGCTGGCCGGTTGGTTGATCCTGCTGGCCGTTCTGGCGGCGATTGCGTTCTTCACCCAGACCAGCGCCATTTATTCACGCCAGGTGATCATGGTCTGGGCGGTGCTGGGCTTCGTGGTTCAGGCCTTGAGCTTTTTGCCCCTGCATTACCTGGCCCGCCTGTATTCGCGCAGGGTCTGCAACGGGCGTCGCTCGGTGATCATCGGTACCTGCCCGACGGCCCATGAACTGGCGAAAAAACTGTCACTGCCGAACCGCGCGCTGGTGCTGGGCTTCATCGCCGCTGCCGACAGCAGTGGCCCCGCACCCAGCATTCTGCCGTTGCTAGGCCACGTTTCCGCCATCCGCGAGATCATCACGGGCCTGGAAGTGCGTCGCGTCTATATTGTGCTGCCGATGGCCCATGCCGCGACCATCGAAGCGCTCTACATCGACCTGTTGGACATGAATGTCGACGTGGTGTGGATCCCGGATTTCGGCAGCATGGTGTTGCTCAACCATTCGATCTCGGAAATCGAGCGGATGCCGGCCATCTACCTCAACGAGAGCCTGCTCAGCTCGCACCCTGCCAGCCTGTTTTGCAAGGATCTGTTTGAACGCAGCCTCGCCGGCCTGGCCATTGCCCTGCTCAGCCCCTTGCTGCTTGTGGTGGCCGTTGCCGTCAAGCTCACCTCCGCAGGCCCGGTGCTGTTCAAGCAAAACCGTCATGGTTGCAACGGTGAAGTGATCAAGGTCTGGAAGTTTCGCTCCATGCACGTCCACGACGACCAGGAGGTTCGCCAGGCCACCCGCAACGATGACCGCCTCACGCCGATCGGGGGCTTTCTGCGCCGCAGTTCCATCGACGAATTGCCTCAGCTGTTCAACGTCCTGTCCGGCCGGATGGCCCTGGTCGGCCCGCGCCCGCATGCCGTCACTCACAACATTTATTACACCGGCAAGGTGCGCGCCTACATGGCCCGGCATCGCCTCAAGCCGGGGATCACCGGCCTGGCCCAGATCACCGGCCATCGTGGCGAAACCGAGACCGTGGAAAAAATGCAGCTGCGCGTTGCCCAGGACCTCAACTACATCAACCAGTGGTCGCTGTGGCTCGACATCAAAATCCTTATCAAGACCCCCTTCACGCTGTTCTCGAAAAACATCTATTGAGCCCCTGTCCCCCTTCTGCCGCTCCCCTGCCCGACCGTTGATAACCGTCACGACGACCTGAGGTTCGACCATGAATGTAAGCGTATTCGGTATTGGTTACGTAGGCCTTGTCCAGGGTGCTGCATTGGCCGAGGTCGGGCACAACGTGCTCTGCGTCGACGTCGACGCGGGCAGGGTCGAGGCGCTGAAAGAGGGCACGCTGCCGATCTACGAGCCCGGCCTCAAGAGTCTGGTGCGCGACAACTATCAAAGCGGCCGGCTGCGGTTCGGCACAGACCTGGTGGACGCCGTTCACCATGGCGATGTGCTGTTGATCGCCGTCGGCACACCGCCCGACGAAGACGGTTCGGCGGATCTCCAATACGTGCTGAGCGTGGCGCAGACCATCGCGCTGAACATGGATCGGCACCAGATCATCGTCGACAAATCCACCGTGCCCGTCGGTACGGGGGACCGAGTTCGAGCGTGTATCGAGCAGGTGCTGGCCGACAACGGTCGCGGCGATCTGACGTTCGACGTGGTTTCAAACCCGGAATTTCTCAAGGAAGGCTGTGCGGTCGAAGACTGCATGCGCCCGGACCGGATCATCATCGGCACCGACAGCCCGCGTGCCGAGGAGGTCATGCGCGAACTGTATGAACCGTTCAATCGCAGCCGCGAAAAAATCATCGTCATGGATGTTCGCAGCGCCGAGCTGACGAAATACGCCGCCAACTGCATGCTGGCGACCAAGATCAGCTTCATGAACGAAATGGCCTGCCTCGCTGAAAAGCTCGGCGCCGACATCGAAAAGGTGCGCCACGGCATCGGCGCAGACCCGCGCATCGGTTACCAGTTTATCTACCCAGGTCTGGGCTACGGCGGCTCGTGTTTTCCCAAGGACGTGAAGGCGCTGATACACGCGGCCGACGGTGTCGACATCGACGCCCGGGTGCTCAAGGCCGTGGAGGCGCGCAACCAGGAACAGAAAGCCAGCCTCTATCGCAAAGTATTCGATCACTTCGACGGTCACCTTCGCGGCAAGACGTTTGCCCTGTGGGGGCTGAGTTTCAAACCCAATACCGACGACATGCGCGAGGCCCCCAGCCGGGTACTGATGGAGGCCTTGTGGCAAGCCGGCGCCAGCGTGCAGGCGTTTGACCCGAAAGCCATGGAAGAGGCCCAGCGCCTTTACGGCTCGCGAGATGACCTGACCCTGACAGGCACCAAGGAGGCGGCGCTGAAAAATGCCGACGCCCTGATCATCGTCACCGAGTGGCAATCGTTCCGGGCGCCGGATTTCGACCGGCTCAGCCAGTTGCTCAAACAGCCGTTGATTTTCGACGGACGCAACCTGTTCGATCCGCAGCGATTGAGCAAACGCGGTTTCACCTACGTCTCCGTGGGTCGGCAGACCCCTTCAGTTCTCTGAGAGGAGCCGCGCCATGTTCAAACTGGAGATAGTCGGCCACTACTCGGCGAAATTGCTGGAGGCCAACCAGGCCTATTCCTTCATCAACTTTGCCTCGATCGGCAGTTTTTTCGAGCAAAACCCGAGCAGCGTTGCCTATTTTTGCGACGGCATGCTGATGTCGACCTTCATGTCTCGCATTACCGGCAGACCGATTGGTCGGGTCAGCTTCGACTTCACCTCGATAGCCGACGTCGTGCTGCGCAGCGCCGAGCAACAGGGCAAACGCATCTATTTTGTCGGCGCCCGACAAGCTGAACTCGACCTGTTCATCAGCAAGATCAAAACCCTTTATCCGCAACTGAGCATCGCCGGCTATCACAACGGCTATTTCGACGCCGCCCAGGCCGAAGGCATTCGGGCTGACATCTGTCGCAGTGCAGCGGACATTCTGATCGTCGGCCTGGGCGCCGGACGGCAAGAGCAGTTCGAGCTGGATGCCCTGCGCGCAGGCTTTCGCGGGGTCGCCTTCACCTGTGGCGGGTTCATCCGGCAAGAAGCCCTGGCGACGCGGCAGTACTACCCGGCGCTGATCAATCGCCTGCACTTGCGCGCGTTCTATCGCATGTACCGCGAGCCCCACACGATCAAGCGCTACCTCATCGATTACCCCACCAACTTCCTGCACCTGCTGAACATGATCGTTCGACACAAAGTCGCCATCAGCGTTGGGGAATGACCATGCACATCCTGTTTATCCTCAAGGATTTCAAGCCCGGCGGTGGCGTCGAGCGCGTTCAGCAACGGTTGTCCGAGCAGTTTCTCAAGGACGGCCGGCGTGTGAGTTTTTTCGTCATGAACTCGGACATGCCCGACACCCGGGACATTCAATGCTTCAGCGGTGGTGGCAGCGGCATTGCTGGCCTGTTCAAGTCCATCGTACTGTTGCGCCGGCTCATACAGCGTGAAGGCGTCACCCACCTCATTTCCGCCAAGGAACAGGCGAACCTCTGCACGTGGTTCGCCACCCTGGGCAGTGCCTGCAAAGTCATCTACAGCCGCCACGCGACACTCGATTGCAGCGAACAGAAAACCGGTCCTTCAAGTTTGCGTCTGCTCTACACGTTGTACCTGTGCGGCAGCGGCAAGGTGGTGACGGTTTCCTCGGCCCTGCGCCAGACCCTCGCCGATGCTGTGCCTTGGGGGCGGCAGCGCATCCGTTATTGCCCCAATGCCGTCGTCACCGATCAACTGTTCCAAGCCGCCCAGGCACCGCAACCCGCCGGTTTCCCCCGCAACTACTGGTTAGGCCTGGGCCGTCTGGTCGAGCCCAAAGGGTTTCATCTGCTGCTGGACGCCTATGCATTGGCGCTACGCAGCGCAGCGCTGCCGGATCTGGTGATCGTCGGTGATGGCCCGTTGCGCGAAGCACTGGTCACTCAGGCCAATCAATTGGGTATCGCGCAACGGGTGCACTTCAGCGGCTTCCTCAGCAATCCCTATCCCGTGCTCGGGCGCGCCCGGCTGTTCATTTTGAGCTCCCTGCAAGAAGGCATGCCGACCGTGCTGATCGAGGCGTTGGCGCTGGGCACGCCGGTGCTGGCGTGCGATTGCGAGACCGGGCCCAGAGAACTGCTGGACCACGGCCGACTCGGTCAACTGGTAATCGTCAACGACGTACAGGCACTGGCCGAGGGAATGCTGCGCAACCTGACCTCAGGTCATGCCATCGCCCCCGGCGAAGAGACGCTCACTGCCACCCTGCGCCCGTACACCAGTCAGTACGCGGCGCAGGCGTATTACCAGGTCTGGAATCAATGAAAAAGTTACTGATCATCCTCCATGACCTCAGCGCCGGCGGCGCTGAAAAAATGATGGCGCGCCTCGCCAAGGCGCTGGTGGATGCGGGCAATGACGTGACATTGCTGATGCTCACCGGCGGAGGCATTCACGCAGCCCATCTCGACCCGCGGGTGAAAAAGGTTGAATTGCACAGCCCGCGCAGCGTCCGTGCGGTGCCGGCACTCACGCGATTTCTGCGTGCCAATCGCTTTGACGCCCAACTGGCGGCTCTCACCCACGTCAACGTGGTGGCGATCGTCGCGGCGGCCCTGTCCGGCACGCTGGCCCGGCTGCACGTCAGCGAGCGCAATGCCTTTTCCCATGACCGGCACGTGAACCCCGACTTCATGGTGCGGATGGCTTATCGGGTGGCACCGCTGCTGTATCGGCTGATCCCCAACCCGGTGATCTGTGTATCGCGCGGTGTCGCCCAGGATCTGGTCGATACCACCCTCGCCCGGCGGCAGGACGTGACCATTGCCGACAATCCGGTGCTCGACAACGATTTCCGCGAGAAGACGCCGGGACTGCCCCGCCACCGCTGGCTGCTGGAAAAGTCCGGCACGGTGATTGTCGCCGTGGGGCGTCTGGCGCCACAAAAAGGTTTCGACACGCTGATCACAGCGTTCGCGGCACTGCCTGATCGCCGTGCCCGACTGATCATTTTTGGCGAAGGTGCCCTCAGGGCCGCACTGCTGGAACAGGCGAAACAGCTGGGGGTGGCGGAGCGCTTCGATCTGCCGGGCTATGCCGATGATCCCCTGGCAGAAGTGGCCGCAGCCGATTGCTTCGTACTGTCGTCGCGTTTCGAGGGCAGTCCCAACGCGCTGGTCGAGGCGTTATCCACCGGCACACCGGTGGTGGCGACTCGCTGCCCTCATGGTCCGCAAGACATCCTCGTCGGTGGTCTGGTGGCGCCGCTTGTCGCTGTCGATGATCCGATCGCCCTGGCGCAGGCCATCGGCGAGCAACTGTCCATACCGCGCGATCTGCAGCGTCAGTCACGCCTCGATGCGGCCGCACGATTCATGAGCGCCAGTGCGGTGCAGACCTACCTCAGAGCGTTGATCGGGAGTACGTCATCATGAGCACATTGACGATCAGGTATTCGACGTTACGCGACGGTTTCACCTTGTTCGGCATTCTTTTCTACATTCAGGTGATTACCTTTGTCCTCAATCTGGGCGGTGCTTCCAGTTTTGGCGATATCAATAAAGACCTCGAAGGCAACGTCGCCAATCAGGTCTGCGGCCTCATCACCCTGCTGGTGCCGCTATTCTTTTTCATCCGCAACAAGGTATTCCTCAGCAAGACCTTTTATCGCAGCAACTTCTTCCTGCTGGTGTTCCTGCTCTGTGTCATTGCGTCGATCGGCTGGTCCCACGACCCGATGCTCAGTCTCAAGCGGTTCATCGCCCTGCTCGGCGTGGTGTTTTTTGCCGGTTTTCTTGCCTATAACTACTCCCTTGAAAAAATCACCTTCATGCTCGGTTGCGCCATCGGCATAGCGGCGTTGATCGGGTTGTTGCTCGCTGTGGTCATGCCCGACGTGGCGTTTCTCTCCGGGGGCATTCGCGATGGCGCATTCAAAGGCGTTTTCGCCGAAAAGAATGCCGGCGCCCGGCTCAACGCGATCGCCATCGTACTGCTGCTGCCGATGATCCGGCAGCGCAATCGCTGGGCACTCTTCTGTTCATTCTTTTCGCTGGTCGCGATCCTGCTTGCCCAGTCAGCCACAGGCGTGGCGCTGATCATTTCCGGCACGATCAGCTACTGGTACTTCCTCACGATGATCCGCCTGGGCATCAATCGCTCACAGCTGCTGTTCCTCGGATGCACCCTTCTATACCTGTTGGTATGTCTGTTTCTGTACAGCAACTTTGCGGTGCTGCTGGAAATGGCCGGTCGCGACCCGTCACTGACCGATCGCACCTTGATCTGGGAACTGCTCGCGCCCTTTATCGACAACCAGTTTCTCAAGGGCTACGGCTTCGGCGCCTTCTGGTCCAGCCCTGATGCCGATGCGTTCATCACCCGCTGGGGTTACATCGGCAACGCCCACAGCGGCTACATGGAGACCCTGCTCAACGGTGGCCTCATCCAGCTGACGGCGCTGGCGCTGATGTTGGGTGAAGCACTGTTCAAGCAATACCGCGCCGTGACGGCGAATCAGGCAGCCCGGTTTCGTGCCAGTGCGCTGGTCATCATCGGCCTGTTCGTCGTCACCAATTATGTGGCGTACGTGATTCCCAACTACCGCTCCGCCGAGTTTCTGGTGTTCTGCACCCTGGCCCTGACCTTCCGGCACCACCACGCGACCTACCCCGAATCCTCACCGGCAGCGCTGCGTCAGCGCTCGTCGGGCAGCGCACTGCCGCGCGATTCCGCCCGCGCGTAACCCAAGGAGAATTACCGTGCCCAACCAAGCTCCCCGTTCAGCAGATTCAGTGTGCGTCATCATTCCGATGTACAACGGCGCCGACAGCATCGAGCAGACACTGACGTCCCTGGCCCGGCAAACCCGACTGCCCGATCACGTCATCGTCATCGACGACGGGTCCACCGATGACGGACCACAGCGGGTCAGGGACTTTGTCGCGCCGTTTCGCTTGACGTTGTTACAGCAACCCAACGAAGGCCAGGCCAGCGCCCGTAATCATGGGATGCGGCACTCCGAAGAAACGTTTGTGGCGATGCTCGATGCCGATGACCAATGGCATCCGCGAAAGCTGGAGTTACAGCTGGCACTGTATGACGAGCTCACGCGACAAGGCCGGCCGGTGGGGCTGATCGACTGCTATGCGCAGGTCAATTACAGCGATGGCAGGCGCCAACTGGACGACCGGTTGAAGAACGGCAGGCACTTCTACGATTTCATCCATGCCAACGTCGTCAATGGCGTCTCCACCGCGCTGGTCAAACGTGACGTGATCATGCAACTGGGCGGCTTCGACGCCAGCCTGCGTTATTCCGAAGACCGCTTCATGTGGACGCGGATCGCCGAACACTGGGAGATCCACACGGTGCCGGAGGTGCTGCTGGAGCGCACGGTCAATGGCGGCAACATGACCGCGAATCCGAAAAAGTACTACCAGAACAAAATCCGCTTCATCGAGGTGTACCTCGCCCGCTACGGCGCGCAGCTGACCCGGCAGCAGCGGATCGATTTCGTGCTGGGCAACCACACCGATTTTCTCGAGGCGTTTTCCCGACGTGGCGAGCATGACCAGGTCATCGGTGTGTATCGGCGAATGCTGGATTGCTCATGGCAAACGCTGTTCTTCGCCAATGGCAAACCGACCTTGCGCTACCTCTATGCCCGCGCCAGAACCTTGCGCAATACAACGGCGTCAACCACGGCTCATTGAACCGGTATCCGCCATGGCCAACCATCGCCTGATGACATTGACCTGGATCTTCACCGAGAAATTCGGCCTGATCCTGCTGTCGATGATTACCTTTGTCGCTTACGCCAGGCTGCTGTCGCCAGCCGAGCTGGGTGTGGGCACGGTGATCATTGCCATCGTCGAACTGATCGGTCTGGTGTATTCGTCGGTGCTGGAAGACCCGCTGGTACGACTTGAGCGGCTGGAAGACAAACACATCAGCACAGCCTACTGGGCGGCGGTGCTCGTCAGTCTGGCAAGCATCGGCGTTATCTCGGGCGCCGTCATGCTGTACACCCCGGATCCGGTGCTGCAATGGATGACGGCGGTAGCCTCGCTGAAGATCCTGTTCACCATGATGGCGCGGGTCTATGTGGCGCAGATGCGCCGCAGCAGCAACTTCAGGATGCTGGCGTCGCGCACGCTGCTGGGCAAGGTGGCGGGTGGCGTCGGCGGCATTGCCGTTGCGCTTTGGGGACTGGGTGCGTGGGCGGTCATTGCCCAGGCGCTGATCATGGAACTGGTGTCGATCATTGTGTTGATGCGCGCAGACCCGCGACGCATCCCCTTTCACATCGACGGTCCGATCCTGCGCGAGTTGTTGAAGTCCGGCGCACCGGTGGCCATCAACGCGCTGAGCTCGCAAACCTTGCAGCGCGGGGTCAACGTGGTGCTGGGCATCACCGCCGGCGCGAACGCGGTCGGCATGTTCAACATGGCGATGCGCATCATCGAACTGCCACGCACCGCAATCTACAACGGCCTGCTGAGCTACGCGCTGCCGGCGTTCTCCCGGCGCAGCGCAGAGCCCAAACGATTGATCGGGATCGTTGGCGATTCAACCGCCGTCAGCGGTTTTCTGTTAACGCCCCTGTTCGTCGGACTCGCACTTACGGCAAGCGACCTGATCCTGTTGATCTTCGGCGCCAAATGGGCAGAGGCCATCCCGCTGCTGCAAGTGCTGGCCTGCACCGCCGCCATCGGCAACAGCGCCATGTACGCCACCACCGCACTCGTTGCGGTCAACCGCAGCCACCTCACGATCAAGGCCGAAGTGCTGACCACCGCGCTGGCCCTGGCGCTGGTCTACACCCTCGGCAACCTGTACGGCGGCATGGCCGCAGCCGTCGCTCTGCTGGCGCGCATGCTGGTCATCACGCCGTTGCAAATCCGCGGCCTGAACACGGCGATCGGCTACAGCTGGCGCGGCTTTTTCGAAGCCAGTTACCGCAGCGTGATCGCTTCCCTGGTCATGGCTGCAACCGTGCTGCTGGTGCTACCGCAGCTGGGTCTCCAGGGTTACCTGCATTTGATCGGCAGCGTCGTGCTCGGCGCACTGAGTTATGCCGTGGGTTACAGCGCCCTGCACCCGCACTGGCCGCAGGAATTCAAATCGGTTTTCACCTCCCGCTGAGTTCAGCCCTGAGACAGGAAGGCCTCACCATGCGCAAAACCACGTTGATTACTGGCGGTGCCGGCTACATCGGCTCGCATACTGTGCTAGCCCTGATTAACGCCGGCCACAAAGTGCTGGTGCTCGACAACCTGTGCAACAGCTGTCGAGAGTGCATCCGGCGCCTTGAGCAACTGACCCTGACCCGCGTCGACTTCATCAAGGGCGATATTCGCGACCCGGTCCTGCTCGACGATATCTTCAGCCGGCACGACATCGAGGCCGTGGTGCACTTTGCCAGTCTCAAATCCGTCGAGGAAAGCGTGCGCAAGCCGCTGGATTACTACGTCAACAACGTTGCCGGCACGCTTGGCCTGTGTCAGGCGATGGCCCGCAATAACGTATTCCGGCTGGTGTTCAGCTCGTCAGCCACGGTGTACGGGGAGCCGACGCGCACGCCGATTGCCGAAGATTTCGGCACCGGCAAACCGGTCAATCCCTATGGCCGCACCAAGCTGATGATCGAAGAGTTGCTGACGGATCTGTGCGACTCCGATCCGCGCTGGAGCATTGGATTGTTGCGTTACTTCAACCCGATCGGCGCCCACGAAAGCGGAATGATCGGCGAAGACCCGCGGGGCCGCCCCAACAACCTGTTGCCGTGCCTGACCCAGGTTGCCATAGGCCGGATACCCGAACTCACGGTGTACGGCAGCGACTATCCCACCGTCGACGGGACCTGCGTGCGCGACTATATCCATGTGGTCGACCTGGCCATCGGTCACCTCAAGGCACTGCAAGTGCTGCAGCACAACAACGGGATTCACTTCTGGAACCTCGGAACGGGCGTTGGCTACAGCGTGTTGCAAATCATCCACAGCTTCGAAGACATCACCGGCATCAGCATTCCCTACCGCTTCGCCCCTCGACGTCTCGGCGACATCGCCAAGTGCTGGGCCGATCCGGCCAAGGCGGGACGCGAACTGGGCTGGAGCGCGCAGCGCGGCCTGGAACAGATGATCACCGATAGCTGGCGCTGGCAGTCGTGCAATCCGCAGGGGTATCAATCGTCATTCAAGATTCCGGCACCCGTTGCGGTGAAGTGATGCCGATGTTCAAGGAATGTCTGCTGGCCGCGCTGTTTTCGGTTTCGCTGGCAAGCAACGCCGCGCAGGCGCCTCCTGCTGTGCCGAGTACCGGGCTCGTGTTGTGGCTGGACGCCGCCGACGCGTCGACGATGAGCCTGGATGCGCAGAACCGTCTCCAGCGCTGGAGCGACAAATCAGGCAAGGCCAATGATGCGACAGTCGATGGCGCTTCTTTGCCGCCACAACGGATGGAGAACAGCCTCAATGGCCAGGCGGTGGTGCGCTTGAGCGGTAACTCGGGATTACTGGGCCGGGCACTGCGCACGGCCAAAGGGTCCGCGACCGTACTGATCGTGTCCCGCCGGTTGCCAGAGCAGGCCGGGGTCGATCCCTGGCAACGGTTGTTCAGTTCGCGGCCGCAAGCCGCCAGCAACGATAACGTGCTGCCGAATTTCGCTGTCAGCCTGCCGCAAACCGGTGCCTATGAACCGACGGTTTCTGTCCTTGAACTGCAGGACGTGCCACTGGGACCGTATGGCGTGGGGCGCAATGCCGTCGGCAATGCCGAAAACTTTCGCGGCGACATCGCCGAAGTCCTGGTGTATGACCGCCCGCTTGCCTCGCTCGCGGAGCGCCAGCGCGTATTTCGGTACCTGGCAGACAAGTGGACCGTGGCCATACCGGTTCAGGCCGATACCTGGACACGTGTCGGCCCCCTGGACGCGCTGCCGTCCCACGTCCATCCGGATCTGCCGTTGTCCGATCAGGCCAATGCCGGCCGGTGGTTGCTCAACACGACACTGTCCGACGAGTTCGATGGCACCACCCTCGACCGCACACGCTGGCACGTCAACAATGCTATCGGCAACGAGTCGCTGGGACGCAAGCCGGCGTTGTTCACCGAGCGCAATGCAAGCGTCAGCAACGGCTATCTGAAGATTGTCTTTCGCAAGGAAACCTTGCCACCGAAGTACGTCCAGCTCGGTTTCAAGGATTACACCTCGGCGATGGTTCGTACCCTCGAACGTGGCTTCTACGGCTATTACGAAGCACGGGCCAAACCAATGAACTCTGCGGGTTCCAGCGCATTCTGGCTGGCGTGGACAGGGATGGCCGACAACGCCACCGAAATCGATATCTTTGAAATCGGCGGCAAGACCAAAGACGCGGCTTCAGACCGCGCCTACAACATGAACGCCCACCTCTGGGCCACGCCACAGAGCACCGAACATATCGCCAACGGTAGCACCTGGACCAGCCCCTGGCGGCTGGCTGGCGACTTTCATGTCTACGGCTTCGACTGGCAGCCCGATACCCTGCGCTGGTACGTCGATGGCGTGCTGGTCAGGGAGTCGAAGAACGACCACTTTTTCTACCCCATGCAGATCGTCTTTGACAGTGAGGCCATGTGGAAATGGTTCGGCGTGGTCGACGATGCTGACCTGCCCTCCACGTTCGAAGTCGATTACATCCGTATGTGGCTACGCAGTCCTTGAGCACCTTACGCCGCTTTGGCCTTGAGTCGAATTTCACACGACACAGTCCTCAGTAATCAATCCGCGCTGACGAGTCTGGAGCGCCTGTACATGAACAACCGGCGACTGAACGAGCTGGACTTGTTGCGCTTCCTCGCAGCGATCGCCGTGGTGTTTTTTCACTATGCGTTTCGCGGGTATGCGAGGGGCGATATGTCTGTAATGCCCTACCCACTATTGGCTGACGTGGCCAAATACGGTTATCTGGGGGTCGAGCTGTTTTTCATGATCAGCGGATTCGTGATCCTGATGACGGCTTCGAGCAACAACCTCAAAGTGTTTTTCATTTCCCGCGTCATCCGCCTTTGCCCGGCATTCTGGGTGTGCTGCACGATCACTTTTCTGGTCACGCTGGCCATTGGGCAGCCAAGATTTTCGGCTGACCTTTATCAGTACGTGATCAACATGACATTCCTCGGCGACGTGCTCGGAGTGCCGCCCATAGACGGGGTCTACTGGTCACTGTTCGTCGAAATAAAGTTCTACCTGATGATCGCCATTCTGTTGGCTTTCAAGAAAATAGAGAAAATAGAAACCTTCCTTGTGCTCTGGCTGCTGGTTTCAGCCACAGCGGAAGTCTTTGCTTTCGAAAAGCTGCGCTCGGTACTGATCACCGACTACGCGGCCTATTTCATCGCCGGTGCGACGTTCTACATCATATGGGACAAGGGTTTTACCAAAGCGCGTATTTCCCTGCTGGCCGCTGCACAGGCATTGGCCAGCTACAACGCGATCACCTGGGCCGAGTCGATCGAACTGAAATATTCGACCGAATACGACGCCTTGATCATCTGCGGTGTCATTGCCCTGTTTTTCATGACGTTTCTGTTTATCGCGACGCATAAAACGTCAGCCATAGGGAAGTTCGACTGGACAGCATTGGGCGCCCTGACTTACCCGCTTTACCTGCTGCATCAAATGATCGGCTTCATGATCTTCAATATGGCTTATCCGGCCATCAATCCACATTTGCTGCTCTGGGGCACCATCGCTTTGATGATAGGTGCGTCCCATGTCATCCATAAAGAAATAGAAACCCCGATGGCCAGACTGATGAAAAGATCGCTTTCATCTTCCTTCAATCGTCTCAGAGTCGATTAATCGGTAGTGCAACAAGCTTGGCAAAATCGGCAGGTGAAAAAGGCGGGAGAGGTTTCGGTGAATACCGAAACCTCTCCCGCCTTTTTTTGTTTGAGGCGAAGAGCGCTCGTCACATGGACGATGAGCGCTTCAATGTTTCGCTCGGCAACTCCTTGAACATTGCCCTGTAACTGCTTGAAAAACGGCCCAAATGCCAGAACGACCAGTTCATCGCGACTTCTGCCACGGTGGTGTCCGCTGGCGAGCGTTTGAGCAACTCCCGCCGCGCACTGTTGAGCCGGCGCAAACGCAGCCAATGACTCGGCGACATCCCGGTGTAGGCCTTGAACGTCTGCTGCAACTGGCGCAGGGAAACCCCGGCCACCCGCGACAGTTCCAGCAGATTGAGGGTTTCTTCCGGCGAATCCGCCGCCCACTCGCCCACGCGCTTGAGGGTGATTCGCTCTTCGGCGCGGCGCTGCAAACCACCGCCGTCCAGGCACACGCTCGCGTTGTCGAGGATAAACAGACAGTCCTCCAGCAACTGTTGAGTCAGTGCTTCTTTGCTTGGCTGATCAAGGGTTTGCGACAACTTCGTGAGGGTCGAGCTTAACCAGCGACTGAACAATCCGTTCTGCGCGCCATTGAGCGGCGCCATGAACAGACCTTCCAGCCTGGCCACGTCCAGACCGTTGCGCTGGACGAATTCCGGGCCGAACACCACGGCGATTTCCTGGTAGTTCTCCGGGGTGATCCAGATGTTGCGGCTCTCTTCATTGAGCAGATAGAGCGCGTTGTCGCTGCGATCGAAACAGAACGCCAGCGAGCCTTCCGGCGCACTGAAATTCTGCTCGACCCGGGTGTTCATCTGTTCTTCGTACACCTCCACACCCTGCAAATCCAGATAACGGATCTGCCCGGCGAAATGCCCCGGCGACATCTGCTGGTAATGCTGAACCCAACCCGGCGTGGCGCGGATTTGCTCAGTGACATCGGCGGTGTTGAAAGCTTGAACCTGTAGCGGATTACACGTTGTCATGGGAGACCTTGCGCACTCTTTTGGTGCGCTTTGGTGCTGCTGAAAGTGGATAGATGGAACGTCAAGGCCCGCCCAAGATAGTCGTCAACGCGCCTCAGGGGAAGTCTGCGAAAGATGAAATCGCCTTCCCCCGCGTCAACAAAACCAACGACGAGGTCTTTATGAATGCCCCTTTCGATCAGCTGTTCACGTGGCTGAAAGATCACAAGATTACCGAAGTGGAATGCGTGGTCAGCGACCTGACCGGCATCGCCCGCGGCAAAATTGCACCGACCAACAAGTTCCTGCATGAGCGAGGCATGCGCCTGCCGGAAAGTGTGCTGCTGCAAACGGTAACCGGGGATTTTGTCGACGACGACATCTACTACGACCTGCTCGACCCGGCCGACATCGACATGGTCTGCAAGCCGGTGAGCGATGCGGTGTACGTGATCCCGTGGGCCATCGAGCCGACCGCCATCGTTATCCACGACACCTTCGACAAGTTCGGCAACCCGATCGAACTGTCGCCGCGCAACGTGCTGAAGAAAGTCCTGCAGCTGTACACCGACAAAGGCTGGAAGCCGATCGTGGCACCGGAAATGGAGTTCTACCTGACCCAGCGCTGCGAAGACCCGGACTTGCCATTGAAGGCACCGCTGGGCCGTTCCGGTCGCGCCGAAAGCGGTCGTCAGTCGTTCTCCATCGACGCCGCCAACGAATTCGATCCGCTGTTCGAAGACGTCTACGACTGGTGCGAACTGCAAGGTCTGGACCTGGACACGCTGATCCACGAAGACGGCCCGGCGCAGATGGAAATCAACTTCCGCCACGGCGACGCGCTGGATCTGGCCGACCAGATCACCGTGTTCAAGCGCACCCTGCGTGAAGCCGCGCTCAAGCACAACGTGACCGCAACCTTCATGGCCAAGCCGATCGGTGACGAGCCCGGCAGCGCGATGCACCTGCACCAGAGCGTGGTCGAGATCGCCAGCGGCCAGCCGATTTTCGCCAATGCCGACGGCAGCATGAGCGATCTGTTCCGCCATCACATCGGCGGCCTGCAGAAGTACATCCCGAAAGTGCTGCCGATGTTCGCGCCGAACGTGAACTCGTTCCGCCGCTTCCTGCCGGACACCTCGGCCCCGGTCAACGTCGAATGGGGCGAAGAAAACCGCACCGTCGGCCTGCGGGTGCCGACCTCCGGGCCTGAGGCGATGCGGGTTGAAAACCGTCTGCCGGGCGCCGACGCCAACCCCTACCTGGCCATCGCGGCGAGCCTGCTGTGCGGTTACATCGGCATGGTCGAAGGCATCGAACCGAGCGCGGCCGTCGAAGGCCGGGCTTACGAGCGCCGCAACCTGCGCCTGCCGATCACCATCGAAGAAGCCCTGACCCAGATGGAAGAGTGCGACACCGTCGCGCAATACCTGGGCAGCAAATTCGTGCGCGGCTACGTCGCCGTGAAACGCGCCGAGCATGAAAACTTCAAGCGCGTGATCAGTTCCTGGGAACGGGAGTTCCTGTTGCTGAGCGTCTGATTAAAACAACAAAAACCAACCCACGATCGTTTCCACGCTCTGCGTGGGAATGCCTCAATGGACGCTCTGCGTCGGCTTTGGGACGCGGAGCGTCCCGGGCTGCATTCCCACGCAGAGCGTGGGAACGATCAATCGAAGAGGTGTCGATATGCGTCTGTTGAAATCCATGATCCCCGCCGCGCTGGCCCTGGCGTGCAGTGCCGGTGCCCTCGCCCAACCCCAGGTCAGCGTCTACAACTGGACCGATTACATTGGCGAAACCACCCTCGCCGACTTCCAGTCCTCCAGCGGGATCAAGGTGATCTACGACGTCTTCGACTCCAACGAAACCCTTGAAGGCAAACTGCTCGCCGGCCGCACCGGCTATGACGTGGTGGTACCGTCCAACCACTTCCTCGCCCGTCAGGTAAAGGCCGGTGCGTTCCTCAAGCTGGATCGCTCGCAACTGCCGAACTGGAAAAACCTCGACCCGAAACTGCTGGCCCTGCTCGAGAAGAACGACCCGGGCAACGAGCACTCGGTGCCATACCTGTGGGGCACCAACGGCATCGGCTACAACGTCGACAAGGTCAAGCAAGTGCTGGGCATCGATCACATCGATTCCTGGGCCGTGCTGTTCGAACCGGAAAACCTGAAGAAACTCACCCAGTGCGGTGTGTCGATGATGGACTCGGCCGATGAAGTGTTCCCGGCCATCCTCAACTACATGGGCATGGACCCGCGCAGCGAGAAACCCGAGGACTACAAGAAGGCCGAAGAGAAACTCCTGAGCATCCGGCCATACATCACCTATTTCCACTCCTCGAAATATGTGTCCGACCTGGCCAACGGCGACATCTGCGTGGCCTTCGGTTATTCCGGCGACGTGTTCCAGGCCGCCAACCGTGCCAAGGAAGCCAAGAACGGCGTGAACATCGCCTACTCGATTCCCAAGGAAGGCGCGAACCTGTGGTTCGACCTGCTGGCGATTCCCGCCGACGCCGGCAATACCAAGGAAGCCCACGCCTTCATCAATTACCTGCTCGATCCGCAAGTGATCGCCAAGGTCAGCGCCTCGGTCGGTTACGCCAACCCGAACCCGGCGGCCAAGCAATACATGGATCCGGAGCTGGTCAACAACCCCGAGGTCTATCCGTCGCAGGAAGTCCTCGACAAGCTCTACATTTCCTCTACCCCGCCCCAGTCGATCATGCGTCTGATGACCCGGTCCTGGAGCAAAGTGAAGTCGAACAAATGAATCAGCACACCCAGGAACACGCCCACTCCTATTACGCCGCGTCGGCCCGGGCCAGCACACCCTATCCGGAACTGGCGGGTGACCTGATCGCCGATGTCTGCGTGATCGGCGGCGGGTTCACCGGCGTCAACACCGCCATTGAACTGGCACAGCGCGGGCTTTCGGTAATTCTGCTTGAAGCCCGGCGCATCGGCTGGGGCGCCAGCGGGCGCAATGGCGGGCAACTGATTCGCGGGATCGGTCATGACGTCGAAGGTTTTGCCCGGCATGTCGGCAGCGAAGGCGTGCGCTACCTGCACCGGGCCGGGATCGATTCGGTGGAGCTGGTGCGCCAGCGCATCACCGACAACGCCATCGAATGCGACCTGCGCTGGGGTTTCTGTGAGCTGGCCAACACACCGGCACAGTTCGACGCCTTCAAGGCCGAGCAGGACAGCCTGGCGCAGCTGGGTTACCGCCATGAAACGCGGCTGGTCGCCCCGGAGCTGATTCGTCAGCAAGTGGTGAACGCGGGTGTCTACAAGGGCGGCCTGATCGACATGGGCTCGGGCCACTTGCATCCGCTGGATCTGGTGCAGGGCGAAGCGCGGCTGGCAGCCTCCCTCGGGGTGCGGATTTTCGAGCAGAGCCCGGTGCTGGAAATCGTCCATGGCCCGACCGTTCAGGTGCGCACCCAGAGCGGCACCGTGCGTGCCGGCAGTCTGGTGCTCGGCTGCAACGCGCACCTGGACGAACTCGAGCAGCAACTCAGCGGCAAGGTCCTGCCCGCCGGCAGTTACATCATCGCCACCGAACCACTGCCGGCGGAGCGCGCCGCCGAGTTGATTCCGCAGAACCTGGCGCTGTGTGACCAGAAAGTCGGCCTCGATTATTACCGGCTCTCGGCAGACCGGCGCTTGCTGTTCGGCGGTGCCTGCCATTATTCGGGACGGGATCCGGCCGACATCGCCGCCTACATGCGACCGAAGATGCTCAAGGTCTTCCCGCAGCTGGCGGATGTGCGCATCGACTATCAGTGGGGCGGCAAGATCGGCATCACCGCCAACCGCTTCCCGCAGGTCGGCCGTTTGAAGCAGCACCCGAACGTGTTCTATGCCCAAGGCTATTCCGGCCACGGCCTGAACGTCACCCATTGGTGCGCCAAGCTGCTGGGCGAAGCGATTCATGCCGGTCACAGTCAGGGCATGGATGTGTTCAGCAACGTGCCGCACATGACATTCCCCGGCGGCCCGGCGCTGCGCTCGCCACTGCTGGCACTGGGCATGTTCTGGTATCGCCTGCGGGAAATGCTGGGCTGACGCTTTGCGGTTAATGCGTCCTGCACATTTGCTCTATCGCGAAGCACTTCTATATTGATGAAGTGCTTTTGCGTTCCTGACGCTCAGTGCCCAACACACTCTGGAGGTCATGGATGGAGTCGTCAGCCGCCGATCAACCGCGAGCGCCCGGCCAGGCGCCGGTCAAGACCCGGCGTTTCAGCATCTCGCTGGTGTGGATCGTGCCGATCATTGCGGTGCTGGTGGGCATCTCGCTGGTGGTGCACAACCTGATGCAGGAAGGCCCCAGCATCGTCGTCACCTTCAAGACCGGCAGCGGCCTGACCGCCAACAAGACCGAAGTCAAATACCGCAACGTGGTCATCGGCCAGGTCACGGACGTCGAGCTGAGCGACGACCAGAAAAGCGTCAACGCCACGATCAAACTGGCCAAGCAGGCCGAAACCTTTACCCGCGAAGATTCGCAGTTCTGGGTCGTGCGCCCGCGCATCGGTGCGGGCGGCGTCTCGGGCATCGACACGTTGCTGTCCGGCGACTACATCGGCGCCGATATCGGTCAGTCCAACTCGCGCGCCAAGCACTTCAAAGGTCTGGAGAACCCGCCGCCGATCACCTACGGCGAGCCGGGCAAACGCTTCAACCTGCACGCTTCGGACCTCGGTTCGCTGGACATCGGCTCGCCGGTCTATTACCGCAAGATCCCGGTCGGCCAGGTGGTGGCTTACGCGCTGGACGCCGATGGCAAAGGCGTGAACATCGAAGTGTTCATCCATGCGCCAAACGATGCCTACGTCACGGAAAACACCCGGTTCTGGAACGCCAGCGGCATTGACGTAAACGTCGGTGCCAACGGTTTTGCGGTGAAAACCGAATCGTTGTCGACCTTGCTGGTCGGCGGCATCGCCTTCCGCGCGCCGGAGTACAGCCCCAACGACGTTGCCGCCGCCGAAGAAAGGACTTACGACCTGTTTGAGGACCAGCAAACCGCCCTCGCCCCGCCCAACGGCAAGGCGCAGTACCTGAGCCTGCGTTTCGATCAGGCGTTGCGCGGGCTGAAAGTCGATGCGCCGGTGGAATTCCTCGGCATGGAAATCGGCCGGGTGGTCAGCGTCAACCTGGACTTCGATGCGAAAAAACGCAGCTTCCCGCTCAACGTCGGGATCGTGATCTACCCGGCACGTCTCGGCCAGGCCCACGTGAAGATGCTCAAGGTGCTCAATCACAATCCGGAGGACGAAGCCGCCGCCGTGCGCCTGATCGGCACCTTTATCGACAACGGCCTGCGTGCCCAGGCCCGCAGCGGCAACCTGCTGACCGGCCAGTTGTACATCGCGCTGGACTTCTACCCGAAAGCCGAGAAAGTCGCGTTTGACCCGACCGCCCGCCCGATCAGCATTCCGACCATTCCCGGCAGCCTCGAACAGTTGCAGGAAAAACTCGAAGCGATGATCGACAAGCTCAACAAGCTGCCGGTGGAACGGATTGCCGGCAACCTCGACAGCAACCTGGTGGAATTGCGCAAAGGCCTGACCCAGTTCAACGCCAAGACCCTGCCCGGCGTGCAGAACACCCTCGCCGACGTGAGCAAGACCCTGCAATCGGCCAGTTCGACCCTGGCCGAAGACTCGCCGCAACGCGAACAACTGACCGAGACCCTCGACGAGCTCGGGCGCATGTCCCGTTCGTTGCGTGAGCTGTCCGATTATCTGGGCCGTCATCCGGAATCGTTGATTCGCGGCCGCCCCGACAACGCCGCGCCGCTGGACCTCAAAGGGCCGCCGCGCAATTGAGCACAGGAGCTGTCCCATGGCTTTAAAGCTGAAGTTCACCGTGCTCGCGATCGGCCTGTTGCTGGGCGCCTGCAGCAGCGCCCCGATCAGCTTTCACACCCTGACGCCGACGCAACCGATGGCCGGACGCGCCGGTTCGGAAATCGCCATCGAAGGCATCAGCGTGCCGCCGCAGGTCGACCGGCCGCAGATCGTCATCCGCCAGGGCAACAGCGGCCTGGCGATTCTTGAGACTGAATGGTGGGGCGCGAGCCTGAGCGATGAATTGCGCAGCGCACTGGTGGATCAGCTGAGCAATGCCGGCGGTACGCGCAAAACCTCGGTGCGCATCGATGTGCAACGCTTCGATTCGATTCCCGGGCAATACGGGCTGATCGACGTCAAATGGCGCCTGCGCCAGGCCAACGCCGGGGACGACGCCCTGACCGCCTGCCGTTCGCTGCTGCAAACCCCGTCCGGGCCGACCATCGACGATCTGGTGGTGGCCCAGCAGAACAACGTCAAGCGCCTGGCTGCGTTGATCAGTCAGGCCTCCACCGGCTCACGCGGCTGCCCACCCTCCTCCTGATCCCTCCTCAATCGGCAAGACGTACGGCCGCCGTGCAAGCGGCCAGACGCTGCTAATCTGAATGGCAATGACATTTATTAACGATTTCTTTGACGTATTTTTCTCGTTTGTCGCCCTACATTGCCGCGACTCTATTTTTGCAAAGCATTCGCATTTGAATCCCCTGCGGGTGCTCGCAAACCATAACGTCTAAAAACAGGAGCTGCCCCGCCATGAGTCCATCCGTTCCGTCCTTTCTGAAACAGGCCGCGCTGGCGACCGCGCTGCTCGCTGCCGGGCAGGCGTTTGCCGCCGATTCCGTCGGCCTGGTGGTCTACAACGCCCAGCACGAAACCCTGACCAAGGCTTGGGTCGCTGGCTTCACCGAGGAAACCGGGATACCGGTCACGGTGCGCAACGGCGATGACACGGAGATGGGCAACCAGATCGTGCAGGAAGGTGCGGCGTCGCCAGCGGATGTGTTCCTGACAGAAAACTCCCCGGCCATGGTGCTGGTGGACAACGCCAAGCTGTTCGCGCCCGTGGCTCCGGCCACCCTTGAGCAAGTCGATGCGGCGTATCGCCCGGCCCACGGCCAATGGGTCGGTATCGCCGCGCGCTCCACAGTGTTCGTCTACAACCCGTCCAAGTTGCCGGAAAAAGACCTTCCCAAATCCCTGATGGACCTCGCAAGCCCGGCCTGGAAAGGTCGCTGGGCCGCGTCGCCTGCCGGTGCGGATTTCCAGGCCATCGTCGCCGCCGTGCTGGAACAGAAAGGCGAAGCCGCCACCCTCGAATGGCTCAAGGGCATGAAAGCCAATTTCACCGCCTACCGTGGCAACAGCTCGGTGCTCAAAGCGGTGAACGCCGGGCAAGTCGACAGCGGCGTGATCTACCACTACTACGCGTTCGTCGATCAGGCCAAGACCGGTGAAAACAGCAAGAACACCGCCCTGCACTACTTCAAGCATCAGGATCCGGGTGCGTTCGTGAGCATTTCCGGCGGTGGCGTGCTGGCTTCCAGCAAACACCAGGAGGAGGCGCAGAAATTCCTCCAGTACATCACCGGCAAGCAGGGCCAGGAAGTGCTGCGCACCGGCAAATCCTTTGAATACGCGGTGGGCAAGGACGCTGCTTCCAACCCAAAACTGGTGCCGTTGAAGGATCTGGACGCGCCGAAAGTCGATGCATCGAAGCTCGACAGCAAGAAAGCCGTCGAACTGATGACCCAGGCAGGACTGCTGTAATTGATGCCTGAACCGCTGCCTGCGGAGATCGCTGCGGCGCCCTCCGCCCATTTGTCACGCCGGACCCGCGCCCTCAACGGACGCGGGAGTCCGTGGGTGGTCGTGCTGGCCATCGCGGTGTCGCTGCTGTCGTTGGTGCCGATCGGCTTTGTGATCGGCGTGTCGTGGTACACCGGCTGGGCGACCATCGAAGCGTTGGTCTTCCGTCCTCGGGTCGCCGAGCTGCTGATCAACACCGTGCTGCTGGTGCTGATCACGCTGCCGGTCTGCATCGTGCTCGGCACCACTCTGGCCTGGCTGACCGAGCGCACCGACCTGCCGGGGCGACGCTTGTGGTCATTGCTGGCCGTCGCGCCGCTGGCAGTGCCGGCATTCGTGCACAGCTACGCGTGGGTCAGTCTGATTCCGTCGATCAATGGATTGCCGGCCGGGGTGCTGGTGTCGGTGATCGCCTATTTCCCGTTCCTGTACCTGCCGATTGCCGCGACGTTGCGTCGGCTCGATCCGGCGATTGAAGACGTCGCCGAATCCCTCGGCCTCAAGCCTTGGGCGGTGTTTTTCCGGGTGGTATTGCCGCAACTGCGGCTGGCGATCTGCGGCGGTGCATTGCTGGTCGGTCTGCATCTGCTGGCCGAATACGGCCTGTACGCGATGATCCGTTTCGACACCTTTACCACGGCGATTTTTGACCAATTCAAATCGACCTTCAACGGCCCCGCCGCCAACATGCTAGCCAGCGTTCTGGCGCTGTGTTGCCTGGCGATGCTGCTGGTGGAATCCGGCGCCCGTGGTCATGCGCGATACGCCCGCGTCGGTTCCGGCAGCGCTCGCGAGCAACGCACCGTGCGCCTGCAACGACGCACCGCCGCGCTGGGTTTGTGCCTGCAAGGCCTGACCTGCCTGCTGGCCCTCGGCGTGCCGTTGCTGACCCTCGGCAAATGGCTGATCGCCGGCGGTGCCGAGGTCTGGCAAGGTAACGAATTGCTGCCGGCGTTGCTGCAGACACTGTCGTTCGGCGTGGCCGGCGCACTGTTGACCAGCCTCGCGGCGATCCCGATTGCCTGGCTGTCGATCCGCGCCCCCGGCAAGCTGCAACGCCTGCTCGAAGGCTGCAATTACATCACCAGCGCACTGCCGGGAATCGTGGTTGCCCTTGCGCTGGTCACCGTGACCATCCACTTCGCCCGACCGATCTACCAGACCACGATCACCGTGCTGCTGGCCTACCTGCTGATGTTTCTGCCCCGGGCGCTGGTCAGCCTGCGTGCCGGGTTTGCACAGGCTCCGGTGGAACTGGAAAACATCGCGCAAAGCCTCGGTCGCTCGCCGTTGCGCGCCCTGTGGCTGATCACCTTGCGTCTGGCGGCGCCCGGTGCGGCGGCGGGCGCGGCGCTGGTGTTTCTGGCGATCACCAATGAACTGACCGCGACCCTGCTGCTCGCGCCCAACGGCACGCGCACCCTGGCCACCGGTTTCTGGGCCATGACCAGCGAAATCGACTATGCCGCCGCAGCGCCTTATGCGCTGCTGATGGTGCTGTTGTCGCTGCCGCTCACGGCCATCCTCTATCACCAATCCAGGCGCAGTGCCGGCCGATGAACGCTCTCGACATCATCAACCTCAGCAAATCCTTTGGCGCGCAAACGGCGCTGGACTCCATCAACCTGTCCGTCCCGACCGGCAGCCGCACAGTGATCGTCGGCCCTTCGGGCTCCGGCAAGACCACTCTGTTGCGGATGATCGCCGGGTTCGAATTCCCCGACGCCGGCAGCCTGACGCTGAACGGCCAGACCCTGGTCGACAGCACTCACGCCGTGCCCGCGTATCAACGGCAGATCGGTTACGTGCCGCAGGACGGCGCGCTGTTCCCGCACATGACCGTGGCCGACAACATCGGCTTCGGGCTGGCGGAAACCGGCAGCGCCCGAACCGAGCGCATTCAGTCGCTGATGGACAGCGTCGCCCTGAACGCCGACATGGCCGCGCGCTGGCCCCACGAATTGTCCGGCGGCCAACAGCAGCGGGTGTCCCTCGCCCGGGCACTGGCGCAACGGCCGCGCCTGATGCTGCTCGACGAGCCCTTTTCCGCCCTCGACACCGGCCTGCGCGGCGCCATGCGCAAAATGGTCGCGCGCCTGCTGGAGGATGCCGGCGTGACCACGATTCTGGTGACCCACGATCAGGGCGAAGCGCTGTCGTTCGCCGACCAGCTGGCTGTCATGCGTGACGGCCGGCTGGTGCAATCGGGGCATCCGATGGACCTCTATCGCTACCCCGATGACGAGCAGACCGCGCGTTTTCTCGGCGAAGCCGTGGTCATGCCCGCCCGAATCGAAGCCGGTTGGGCCCATTGCGATCTGGGTCGGGTGGCGGTCAACACCAACGGTTTTTCCGGTGCTGCGCAGATCATGCTGCGGCCCGAACAGCTGCAACTGTCAGACATCCCCGCCGATCCGGACGGCTGTCACGCAGTGGTCACTGATCGGGACTTTGGCGGTAACGTCTGCACCCTGACGGTGGAACTTCGCTCCCAGGCCCGCCCCGGTCGCTCACTGCTGGTGCGCAGCTCCGGGATGCACGCGCCACCGGCCGGCAGCGCCGTGCAGTTGTCCATTCTGGGCGCGGCCCACGTCTTCGAGACAACCTGACTACAGGTCGAAGCGATCCACCGCGCGGCGCCGCTCGTTGTCGTCGCGCACGTCGTAGTTGGCGGTTGTCTGGATATTGCTGTGGTGGGCGAGCTTCTGGGCGATCGACAGGTCATGCTCTTCGATCACCCGGGTGATGAACGAACGCCGGAAATCATGGGGCATGATCTTCACACCGACCTGAGTGCCGCGCTGGCGGGCGATGTAATAGATCGCGTGCTTGGTGATGCGCTCGCGGGTGATGTGGCTGCCACGGCGAATACGGTTGAACAGAAACGCGTCGTCGCTCTCGCCTTCCTTGAGTTCCGAGCGACGGAACTCCAGCCAGGCATTCAGTTTGGCGAACGCCCAGGCCGGTGCGTATTTGATCAGCTGTTTATTGCCCTTGGCGGTGACGCACAGACTGCGCTCGGTAAAGTCGACCTGATTCAGATCCAGATCCACCGACTCCGACTTGCGCATGCCGGTGCCGTACAACAGCGCAATTACCGCCGCATCACGCAAACCTTGTGGTCGCGGATCGGCCGCGCAGACTTCCATCAATTCATGAATCAGCGTGCGCTTCAGATTGCGCCCCTGAGACAGTCGCGTGCCGGCGATGCCTTTGACCGAGCGCATCTTCAATAGATGGTCCTGGCTGATAAGACTCATGCGCCAGGCTTCATTCATCACACCACGAATGGCGTTTACATACAGCGAAGAAGTATTCGGTGCGTAGTCGTCTTCACGTAATGCCGCGACTAACGCAACGACATCTTCCGGTTGCAGCGCGTGCCACGGAATGTCTTCAACGTTCATGTCTTCGAAGCCGAGACGGTCGGCGGCATCTTGTAAAACGTAACGCATGGTGAGCTGGCTGGAGGGAGCCAAACGCGCCAGATACACGGTCATCGGGTTGGTTTTCAGGGTGTCGGGGGATGCAACGGGTAAGTCAATCAAACGTCGGGCCTTGAGTAAAAGCAGTTCAACACAGCAACTAACAACTGCAACATTCTTAATATAAGGGGAACACTTCCGTAGGACTTTTCTACTAAAAACCGCGATAAACGGTAGAAGTCTGAACAGTGGCTGTATGGGTTTCAGATAAACGATTCGCCGACCGGTTTTTCATGTTCCTTTCACAAAAACGGGCATAACCTTAATTCCACTGAGTCCTGTGCCGGCGCTGCCCAAGCTGCCGGGCAATGCCTGAAAAGTCAACCGAACCCGACGTTATGTCGTCTTGGCAACTTATTGATGCAAAGGATTTTTTCGCGTCTACGCTTTGATTGGATCCAATACTTCAATGGATCTATTTCTTTTTTCTTTGCAATGAGGTGTGCATGAGTCAGGCGTTTCTCCCCTTCTCCCGCCCCAGTATCGGTGATGAAGAAATTGCCGCCGTGGAGCAAGTTCTGCGCTCCGGCTGGATCACCACCGGGCCGAAAAACCAGGCTCTTGAAGAACAGTTTGCCCAGTACGTCGGTTGCCGCCATGCCGTGGCTCTTTCCTCGGCCACCGGCGCCATGCATGTAACGTTGCTGGCGCTGGGAATCGGCCCCGGCGATGAAGTCATCACCCCGTCGCAGACCTGGGTGTCCACCGCCAACATGATTTCCCTGCTCGGCGCCATGCCGGTGTTCGTCGATGTCGATCGCGACACCCTGATGACCGACGCCGCGCGCATCGAAGCCGCCATCACCCCGCGCACCAAAGCGATCATTCCCGTGCATTACGCCGGCGCCGCGTTCGACCTTGATCCGCTCTACGCGCTGGCCGACAAACACGGCATCGCCGTGATCGAAGACGCCGCTCACGCCGCCGGCACCCGCTACAAGGGCCGCCACGTGGGCTCGCAAGGCACCGCGATCTTCTCGTTCCACGCGATCAAGAACATGACCTGTGCCGAAGGCGCAATGTTCGTCACCGACGACGAAGCCCTGGCCAACCGCGTGCGCATGCTCAAGTTTCATGGCCTGGGCGTCGATGCCTACGACCGCCTGACCCACGGCCGCAAACCCCAGGCCCAGGTGATCGAGCCCGGTTTCAAATACAACCTGGCCGACACCAACGCCGCGATTGCCCTGGTGCAACTGGAGCGTCTGGACGCAATCAACGCCCGCCGCACCGAACTGGCCACGCAATACCTGCAAAAACTCGAAGGCCTGCCGGTGCAACCGCTGGCCGTGCCGACATACGCCCAACAGCACGCCTGGCACCTGTTCATCCTGCGCATCGACAGCGAGCGCTGCGGCATCGATCGCGAAGCCTTCATGAAGGGTTTGCAGGAGCAAGGCATCGGCACCGGCATCCACTTCATCGCCACCCACCTGCACACCTGGTATCGCCAGCGTGATCCGCACCTGTCCCTGCCCGACACCGAGTGGAACTCGGCGCGGCTGTGCTCGATTCCGTTGTTTCCCGACATGACCGACCAGGATCTGGACCGGGTCGTCGGGGCCATTGAACACCTGATGGGGAAACGCCCGTGAGACCTTATCCGATTCATTGCGTGTCGATCGTCATCCCGGTCTACAACGAAGAAGACAGTCTGCCGGAGCTGCTGCGCCGCACCCAGGCCGCCTGCCAGCAATTGCGGCATGACTACGAAATCGTGCTGGTCGACGACGGCAGCCGCGACGCCTCCGCGCAATTGCTCGAAGACGCCGCGTCAGTTGAAGACAGCCCGTTCGTGGCGGTCATCCTCAACCGCAACTACGGTCAGCACGCGGCGATCATGGCCGGTTTCGAACAGTGCAAGGGCGACGTGGTGATCACCCTCGACGCTGACCTGCAGAACCCGCCGGAAGAAATCCCGCGCCTGGTGGCCGAGGCCGAAAAGGGCTTTGACGTGGTCGGCACCGTGCGCGGCAACCGTCAGGATTCGGCCCTGCGCCGTTGTCCGTCGAAACTCATCAACCTCGCCGTGCAGCGCTCCACCGGCGTCGCCATGAGCGACTACGGCTGCATGCTGCGCGCCTACCGCCGCACCATCATCGACGCGATGCTCGCCTGCCGCGAACGCAGCACGTTCATTCCGATCCTCGCCAACAGCTTCGCCCGCCACACCACGGAAATCACCGTGGCCCACGCCGAGCGCGAACACGGCGATTCGAAATACAGCCCGATGCGCCTGATCAACCTGATGTTCGACTTGATCACCTGCATGACCACCACGCCCCTGCGCCTGCTGAGCATCGTCGGCTTCGCCATGGCCGGGCTCGGCGTGCTGTTCGCGGCGGCGCTGATCGTCATGCGCCTGGCCTTTGGTGCCGGATGGGCCGGCGATGGTCTGTTCGTGCTGTTCGCCGTGCTGTTCGTGTTCACCGGTGGCCAGTTCATCGGCATGGGCCTGCTGGGCGAATACCTGGGGCGCATGTACAGCGATGTGCGCGCCCGCCCGCGTTTCTTCATCGAAAAGGTCCTGCGCGGGCACCCCGCCTCGCCGGCCCCCGCCATCACCGTTGACGGCCTCACTTCCAACTCCACGTCCGATCAGGTTCTCTCATGAGCGCAAAAACCGTTGTCTTCGCCTACCACGATATTGGCTGCGCCGGCATTCAAGCCCTGCTCGACAGCGGCTACGACATTGCGGCCGTGTTCACCCATGCCGATGACCCGCAGGAAAACGCGTTCTACGCCTCGGTCGCGCAACTGTGCGCCAGCAAAGGCATCGCGGTTCATGCACCGGAAGACGCCAACCATCCGCTGTGGATCGAACGGATTGCCAAGCTCGATCCGGATTACATCTTCTCCTTCTACTATCGCAACCTGCTGAGCGAGCCATTGCTGGCCACCGCCAAAAAAGGCGCGTTCAACCTGCACGGCTCATTGCTGCCGCGCTATCGTGGCCGCGCCCCGGCCAACTGGGTGCTGGTCAACGGCGAAACCGAGACCGGCGTCACCCTGCACCGTATGGTCAAGCGCGCCGACGCCGGCGCCATCCTCGCCCAGCAACGCGTGGCCATCGAACGCAGCGACACAGCGCTGAGCCTGCACGGCAAACTGCGGATCGCCGCCAGCGACCTGCTGCGCGATGCATTGCCGGCGATGTTGCACGGCAAACTGCGGGAAACTCCGCAGGACGAATCCCAGGCCACGGTGTTCGGTCGTCGCAGCCCGGCGGACGGCAAACTGGTCTGGGCGCAACCGGCCGAAAAACTGTTCAACCTCGTGCGGGCCGTGACCCAACCTTACCCAGGCGCCTTCTGCGCCGTGGGCGAGCACAAGCTGATCGTGTGGAACGCCGAGGTCGTCAAGGGCAACGAAGGCCAGGCGCCGGGCCGGGTCATCAGTGTCGATCCGCTGCGCATCGCCTGCGGTGAAGATTCGCTGGTGATCAACGCCGGCCAGCGCAACGACAACGGCCTGTACCTGAGCGGCCCGCAACTGGCCAATGAACTCGGTCTGGTGGACGGCTCGCTGCTGCGCGGCGCCGAATCCGGCCGTGGCCCACGCCGTACACGGGTGCTGATCCTCGGCGTCAACGGCTTCATCGGCAACCATTTGTCCGAGCGCCTGCTGCGTGACGAGCGCTACGAAGTCTATGGCCTGGACATCGGTTCCGACGCCATCGACCGCCTGCGCAGCCATCCGCGTTTTCACTTCGTCGAAGGCGACATCAGCATTCACTCGGAGTGGATCGAGTACCACATCAAGAAATGCGACGTGGTGCTGCCGCTGGTGGCCATCGCCACGCCGATCGAATACACGCGCAACCCGCTGCGGGTGTTCGAACTCGACTTCGAAGAAAACCTGAAACTGGTGCGCTACTGCGTCAAATACAACAAGCGTGTGATCTTCCCGTCGACCTCGGAAGTCTATGGCATGTGCCAGGACAAGCACTTCGACGAAGACAGCTCGAACCTGATCGTCGGCCCGATCAACAAACAGCGCTGGATCTACTCGGTGTCCAAGCAACTGCTGGACCGGGTGATCTGGGCCTACGGCGCCAAGGGTCTGAACTTCACCTTGTTCCGTCCCTTTAACTGGATGGGCCCACGGCTGGATCGCCTCGATTCGGCGCGCATCGGCAGCTCCCGGGCCATCACCCAGTTGATCCTCAATCTGGTGGAAGGCACGCCGATCCGCCTGTTCGACGGCGGCGAGCAGAAACGCTGCTTCACCGACATCGCCGACGGCGTCGAGGCGCTGGCGCGGATCATCGATAACGACAACGACGTCTGCAACGGCCAGATCATCAACATCGGCAACCCGGACAACGAAGCCAGCATTCGTCAGTTGGGCGAAGAACTGTTGCGCCAGTTCGAGGCTCATCCGCTGCGTTCCAACTTCCCGCCGTTCGCCGGTTTCCGCGACGTGGAAAGCAAGGCGTTCTACGGCGCCGGTTACCAGGACGTCGAGCACCGCAAACCGAGCATCGCCAACGCCAAGCGCCTGCTGGACTGGACGCCGACCGTGGAAATGCGCGAGACCATCGGCAACACGCTCGACTTCTTCTTGCGTGAAGCGATGCTCGAAATCGAGAGCAAGCGCTGATGCAGGCCGGTTTGCGCATCGACGTCGACACCTTTCGCGGCACCCGCGAAGGTGTGCCGCGCTTGCTGGAAATTCTCGATGAAGCGCAGATCAAGGCGACGTTTTTCTTCAGTGTCGGCCCCGACAACATGGGCCGGCACCTGTGGCGCCTGATCCGTCCGCAGTTCCTCTGGAAGATGCTGCGCTCCAACGCCGCCGGCCTGTACGGCTGGGACATCCTGCTCGCCGGCACGGCCTGGCCGGGCAAGCCGATCGGCCGCGACCTCGGGCACCTGATGCGTCAGGCCCGGGCCGCCGGCCACGAAGTCGGCCTGCACGCCTGGGATCACCATGGCTGGCAGGCCAATGCCGGGCGCTGGAGCGATGCGCAACTGGTCGAGCAGATCCGTCAGGGCGTCGACACCTTGAGCGACATCCTTGGCGAAAAGGTCACGTGTTCTGCCGCCGCCGGTTGGCGTGCGGACGAGCGTGTGATCGAAGCCAAACAGGCCTTCGGCTTTCGCTACAACAGCGATTGCCGTGGGCAGCGGCTGTTCCGCCCGTTGCTGTCTGACGGCTCGGTCGGTGCGCCGCAGATTCCGGTGGACTTGCCGACCTTCGATGAAGTGGTCGGGCCGAGTGTGGCGGCGAAGGATTTCAACGCCTTCATCCTCGACCGGTTCCGCCCGGACAACCTCAACGTCTACACCATTCACGCCGAAGTAGAAGGGATTCTGATGGCCGAAGATTTTCGTCGACTGCTGGCCGACGCACGCCAGCGAGATATCAACTTTCAGCCGCTGGGCGACTTGCTGCCCGCGTTTCTCAACACCCTGCCCGTCGGCCGTGTGCAACGCGGTGCCCTCGAAGGCCGCGAAGGCTGGCTGGGAGTGCAAGGCGCATGAGCAAACGCTGGGCATTGCCGCTGTTGCTGGGGATTTTCCTGCTGGCCTATCTGCTGCCGCTGGGCAGTCATGGTCTGTGGATTCCCGATGAAACCCGTTATGCGCAGATCAGCCAGGAAATGCTGCTGAGCGGCAACTGGGTGTCGCCGCATTTCATGAACCTGCGTTACTTCGAAAAACCGGCGGCCGGTTACTGGATGATCGCCCTCGGGCAGGCCGTGTTCGGCCAGAACCTGTTCGGCGTGCGGTTTGCCTCGGCCCTGAGCACCGGGCTGAGCGTGCTGCTGTGCTTCCTCATCGCTCGCCGTTTATGGAATGACCCGCGCAAAAGCTTCGTCTGCGCCCTGCTCTACATGAGCTTCGTCATCGTCGCCGGCCAGGCTGGTTACGCCAACCTCGATCCGCAATTCACCTTTTGGGTCAACCTGAGTCTGGTGGCGCTGTGGTTTGCCCTCGACAGCCGCTCCAACGGCCAGCGCCTGGCCGGTTGGGCAGTGCTGGGCCTGGCCTGCGGCATGGGGTTCATGACCAAAGGCTTTCTCGCCTGGCTGCTGCCGGTGCTGATCGCCTTGCCGTGGATGCTCTGGCAAAAGCGCTGGAAAGAAATGCTGCTGTACGGCCCGGTGGCCATCGCGGTGGCGATCATCGTCAGCCTGCCGTGGGTGTTGGCGGTGCACGGTCAGGAACCGGATTACTGGCGGTTCTTCTTCTGGCACGAGCACATCCGCCGTTTTGCCGGCGACGATGCGCAGCATGACGCGCCTTGGTGGTTCTACCTGCCGCTGCTGGTGGCGTTCAGTCTGCCGTGGGTCGGGATGTTGCCGGTGGCATTCAAGCAGGCGTGGCAGACCCGCCGCGAAACCGGCATCGCGTTTCTCGGCCTGTGGCTGCTGATGCCGCTGCTGTTCTTCAGCCTGAGCAACGGCAAGCTGCCGACCTACATCCTGCCGTGCCTTCTGCCGCTGGCGCTGCTGCTGGGCCATGCGCTGGCCGATCGCTTGCGTCTGGAGCAAGGCCGGGCGCTGGGCCTCAACGGTCTGCTGAACCTGTTGCTGGGACTGGTTACGTTGATCGGACTGGTTTACGTGCAGCTCAAGCGTCCGCTGTACGACCACGAATTGCACAGCCTGGTGCTGGTGTTCATCGCCCTGACCGGCTGGATCATCAGCAACCTGCTGCAAGCCTTCCGTCCATTGCAATGCTGGGCGGCACCGGCGGTGGGCAGTCTGCTGCTGATCGCGCTGCTGCCGGCGGCGCTGCCCAAATCGGTGGTGGCGAACAAGATGCCTGACCAGTTCGTACTCGCCCACCAGACGGAACTGGCGGCCACCACGCACCTGTTGAGCAACGATCTGGGCGCCGCGTCGGCCCTGTCCTGGCGGGTCAAACGCCCGCAGGTGGCGATGTACAACACGATAGGCGAATTGAAATATGGCCTTGCCTATCCTGACGGCATTCACCAACGGGTCGATCCCGATCAGGTGCAACAGTGGATGCGCGAAGCCCGCAAGACCGGTTCGGTCGGCGTGGTGATGCGGGTCAAGGGGCAAGACGAACTGGACGAACTCGACAGACTGCCCAAGGACGGCGTTCGTTATGAGCAAGGCAACCTGGTGATCATGATTCTTCCGCAGGAGGCGTCATGAGCCTGTGGCTGCTGTTGCTCGCCTGCCTGCTGACCTGCCTGGGCCAGGTCGCGCAGAAATACGCCGTCGAGAGCTGGCGCGGCGCGAGCCTGCCGTGGTCGCGCAAAGTGCGCTCGCCTTGGCTGTGGCTGGCGCTGTTTGCCCTCGGCACCGGTCTGCTGGTGTGGCTGCTGGTGTTGCAGCGCCTGCCGGTCGGCATCGCTTACCCGATGCTCAGCCTCAATTTCGTGATCATCACCTTGATCGCCCGCTTCGTGTTCAAGGAGCCCGTCGACGTTCAACACTGGTTCGGCGTGCTTCTGGTAATCGGTGGCGTGACGTTGTTGGGGCAGCAGTCATGAACCAGCGTCGTGGAATCTTCTTCGCCCTGGCCAGCGTGCTGCTGGTCAGCGTGGCGCAACTGAGCATGCGCTGGAGCATGACGCGTCTGCCCCGGCCGGATCAGTGGCTGGCCGGGCCCAGCGTCGATTCAGTTGCACTGGCCGTGGTGCTCGCGGCGATCTTCGCCTACGCGCTGTCGATGCTCTGCTGGCTCGCCGCCCTGCGCGATCTGCCGCTGGGCCGGGCCTATTCGCTGCTGAGCATCAGCTACGCGCTGGTGTACCTGCTGGCGGCCAGCCTGCCGCTGTTCAACGAATCCTTCAGTTTCTCTAAATCACTGGGCGTGGCGCTGGTCATGCTCGGGGTCATCACCATCAACACTCGTCCGGCCCGTGCGCCCGAATTGAGGAGTTAGCCATGAAAATCACAGTGTTTGGTAGCGGTTATGTCGGCCTGGTGCAGGCCGCCGTGCTGGCCGAAGTCGGCCATGACGTGGTGTGCATGGACATCGACGAGAAGAAAGTCGAGCTGCTGCGCCAGGGTCACGTCAGCATTTTCGAGCCGGGGCTGGCCAGTCTGGTCCGCGAGGGCCTGGACGCCGGGCGCCTGCAATTCACCTGCGATGAAAAACTCGCAGTGCAGCACGGCAAGGTCGCGTTCATTGCCGTCGGCACCCCGTCGAAAGAAGACGGTTCGGCCGACCTGCGTTACGTGCTGTCGGTAGGTGACGCCGTGGCCCGCCACCGTGAGAAACCGCTGATTCTGGTGGAAAAATCCACCGTGCCCGTCGGCACCGGCGACACCTTGCGCACCCACCTGGACAAGGCGCTGATCAAGGCCGGGCGCCTGTTGCAGTTCGATATCGTGTCCAACCCGGAATTTCTCAAGGAAGGTTCCGCGGTCGCCGACTGCCGTCGGCCGGACCGGATCGTCATCGGCTGCGAGCGCGAAGAAGTGCGCGACGTGATGCGTGACCTGTACTCGCCGTTCAACCGCAACCACGACCGCATCATGTTCATGGACCTGCGCAGCGCCGAACTGACCAAGTACGCCGCCAACTGCATGCTGGCGACCAAGATCAGCTTCATCAACCAGATCGCCGAACTGGCCGAACACCTGGGCGCGGACATCGAATCGGTGCGCCAGGGCATCGGCGCCGACAGCCGCATCGGCTACCACTTCATCTACCCCGGTTGCGGTTACGGCGGCTCGTGCTTCCCCAAAGACATGCGCGCGCTGATCCACAGCGCCGAAGAGGCGCACTGCTCCAGCGACTTGCTGCAAGCGGTGGAAGCGATCAACCAGCGGCAGAAGCACAAGCTGTTCGAACGCATCAACGCGTTCTACAAGGGTGAACTGCGTGGCAAGACCTTCGCCCTGTGGGGCCTGGCCTTCAAGCCGAATACCGACGACATGCGCGATGCGCCGAGCCGGGTGCTGCTCGAATCGTTGTGGGCCGCCGGCGCCAGTGTGCGGGCGTTCGACCCGGAAGCGATGCAGGAAACCCAGCATCTGTACCCGGAAGAATCAAAACTGATGCTGATGGGCACCCCGGAATCGGTACTCGCCGGTTCCGACGCGTTGATCATCTGCACCGAATGGCAGCAGTTCAAGGCGCCGGATTTCGACCTGATCCAGCAACGCCTCAAGGCTCCGGTGATCTTCGACGGCCGCAACCTGTACGACGCCGAACGCCTAGCCCGCAACGGTTTCCATTACTTCCCGATGGGCCGTGGCGAATCGCGCACCCTGCCGATTCCGTTGCAGCAATGGCCGCACGCCTCGGACGTGGCTTGATCGGTTTGACCCCTGCCCTGCGCCGGCAGTCCCTGATCGCAGGGCTGCTGGCGTTTCTGCTGTTCATCGCCGGCGTGTACGGGCAGGCGCCCATCGGTTTCGACTCGCGCTTCGTGTTGTTCGCCCAGGAAATGCTGCGCCACGGGCCCAATATTTTTCCCACCACTTATGGTGAGCCGTACGCCGATTATTCGTCGCTCTCGACCTTGTTCATCTGGCTGTTGTCGTTGCCGTTCGGGGCGGTCAACAGCCTGACGGCGTGGCTGCCGAGCGCTTTCGCCGGCGCGGTGATCGTGACGTTGATGTATCGCTTGCTCGCGCCCTCATCCGTGCGTTGGGCGGTGGTCAGCATCGCGCTGCTGATGCTCACCAGCACCTTCATCACCGAGACCCGCGCGGTGTCGCAGGACCTGATGCTCGCCGCCGTGGCGTTTTCGGTGTTCTACCTCGGCTATGCCCACGACCATTTCGCTGCCGGTCGACGCTGGCCGCTGGTGTTCATTCTGCTGCTGCTGGGGTTCGGCATTCGCGGGCCGATCGGGCTGGTGGTGCCGACCGGCATGCTCTGCAGTTACTACCTGCTGGATCGCCAATGGTCGCGCCTGTTGACCTTCGGCGTGCTGGCCTCGCTGCTGCTGGCGGCCTGCGTCGGGCTGTTGTTGTGGCTGGCGGAGGTCAGCGGTGGGCCGGCGTTTCGTCAGGACGTGATCCGCATGCAGTTCATGGGGCGCATGGACGGCAGCGAAGGCGTCAGCGGTTCGCTGTATTACTTCACCAGCTCACTAGGCAACTACGCGCTGGCGTATCCGCTGGCCTTGCTGGCACTGGTGGCGGCGTGGCTGAGCAAGCCCAGCCAGCGCGGCCCGGCTTTGCGACTGGTGCAGTATTGCGCTGCTGCGGGGTTGATCGTGATGCTCGGGCTGTCGATTCCGCAGGCGAAAAAGGCCCGTTACCTGCTGCCGATGCTGCCCATGGCGGCGATCATTGCGGCGTACCCGTTTCAGGTAGTGCATGGCCGGGTGTTTGCGTGGCTGCGTGTCGCCATGCGGGGATTGTGGTTGTTGATTCCCGCGTTGTTGATCGCTTTGTTGTGGGTGGCGAAGCGGCGGTTTCCCGAGTCGTTGACCGACCTGACGCCGGTAATGATCGTGCTCGGATTGCTGCAACTGGCCGCGTTGTCGCGGTTGTGGCTGCCGCGCTGGCGAACCGAAGTCCTCGCGCTCAGCGCTGTTTTGGCGGTCTGGTCGGCGTATGCGCTGGTGTTCGAGCCGGTGGAGCGCCAGCTGTATGACACGCGATCCTTCAGCCAGGCGGCACTGGCGCGGATCCACGAGCACCCCGCGCCGCTGGTGCTGCACGGCATGGGCAAGGACGCCAAGGCGATCAAGTTCATGGTCAACGTCGAGCAGGATCTGCAACCGCTGTTCACTGAAACCACGCAAGCGCTCGAAGCGCTCAAGGGGCCGGCGTGGCTGATGATGGATCGCAGCGACTTGCAGGCCCTGCAAGGCACGCCGCTCGGTGCGCTGCAGCCGGTGCTGAGCGGGCGTTTCGACAAAAACGATTATGTGTTGCTGTGGCTGACGCCTTAACCTGCGCGACGTGATTTCGACAGGGACCGCTGACTGATGATCTTTACCGTGCGACAGGCCCTGGCAGCCGATGCCACCGCCCTCCCCGCCATCGAGCGCTCGGCCGCCGAACTGTTTCGCCTCGACCCGTCACTGGCCTGGCTGGCGGATGCGTCTGTGCCGCAGGCTTCGGCGCATTTACCGGCCATTGAGCGGGGCGAACTGTGGGTCGCGGAAAACAACGACGGGCAACTTGCAGGTTTTTTAAGGGCGGTGACTGTCGACCAACAGTTGCACATTGAGGAACTGTCCGTCAGCCAACACTTTCAGGGCCGGGGCGTCGGTCGCAAGTTGCTGTTGGCGGCGATTGAACAGGCGCGTCTGTGGCAACTTCGGGCGGTGACGCTGACGACGTTTCGCGATCTGCCGTGGAATGCGCCGTTCTATCAACGCATGGGTTTTACGCTATTGAACGCCGACGACAGCGACGTACGTCTGAGCGATGTATTGCGCGATGAAATCGCTCACGGATTGCCCGGCGAGCGACGTTGCGCCATGCGTCTGATCCTCACGCCGTCGCCTTGAGATCAACCCCCAGCGCCTGGGCGAACGCCTTGACCAACGGACTGCGCACGGTGTTGTGCCGCAGGATCAGATTGAACGGCGTGTCGAAGTGAATCAGCTCCGGGCACACCGCGCGAAACTGCCCGGCGGCCACCAGCGTGGCGGCGTAATGCCGGGGCAGAAAGCCCACGAAACGCCCGGTCTTGATCAGCAGCGCCACCGCTTCGACCTGGGTCGCCGAGGCGGAAAAACTGTCGTAGCGGGCAAAGTTGAGCTTGTCGCGATGGATTGCGTAGCGGTGGTTGATGCACTCGTAATCCTGCAGCACGTTGCCGCCCATCTGCTCCGCCGGCATCTCGAACAACGGGTGGCCGACGGCGCAGTAAGCCTGCGAGCGTTCTTCGTAGAGCGGGTAATAATCGAACTCTTCGCGCTTTTGATAAACCGGGACTATTCCGGCAACTAAGCGCCCCTCCACCACGCCTCTTTCCACTTCATCCAATTGGGTGGCCTGAAGTTGAAACCTTACTTTCGGCGAGTGTTCATTTATCTTTCTAAGCGCGGCAACTAACGGTGAATTATCGTCGGTAATCGTATTGTCGATCACTCCCACTCCGAGATCGCCGATAAGTTCGTTCTGCGCTGAACTAAGCCGGTCACGAAAGTTGTCGACCGAGGCAAACAGATCGATCGACGCCTGATACACCAGACGCCCTTCTTCGGTCAGGTGAAACCCTTCGCGCCCCCGGGTACACAGGCGCATGCCGATGCGGATTTCCAGGTCGGAGATCTGCTTGCTGATCGCGGCCAGGCCCACGTTCAGCTCGTTTTGCGCCGCGCTGAAGCCGCCGGCCTCGACCACCGCCTTGAACACCTTGAGCAGTTTGAAATCCAGTCCGCTGAGGGCCAAAGGTGCCCGGTGAGCGGTTTTGACCGGTGGGTTTCCGGAATTGGAAAGTGGGGTTTCCATAATGCTGATTTACCTCTGGCGCAATGTTCAACAATCTGTGTCCAACAACAAAAACATCGCCGGCTAATAATAATGATCACAGAAAACAAGCCTTGGCAACCGCCAAAAAATCCCGAACATCAGTGCCAACTCACTGATCGCCAAACATTAAAAGCTGACACTTCGATCAGCTCTTGTCTCTTTGCAACTGCCCTCTTGAAAACTGCTTTGGCCTGATTCTGTCTGCTGCTTCTGTCCACTAATTGGCCGGCACGATTTTTCAGGGCCCAGCACACCGATTTCAGTTCGCGTTACCGACGAGGAAAACAACAAATGTCTCAAACCACCGACCGTCTCTGGGGTGCCCGTTTCAAAAGCGGCCCGTCCGCAGCCCTGGCGGCCCTGTCCCGTTGCCCCGAGCGCTATTTCCGCCTGACGCCGTACGATCTGGCCGGCTCCAAGGCCCACGCCGGGGAACTGCAACGTGCCGGTCTGCTGGACGAGCAGGAAACCCGCACGATGATCGAAGCCCTGGACGGCATCGGTGCCGATTTCGCTGCCGGGCGCATCGCCCCGACGCTGGACGACGAAGACGTTCACACCTTCATCGAGCGCCTGCTGACCGAACGCCTCGGCGCACTGGGCGGCAAGCTGCGCGCCGGCCGTTCACGCAACGACCAGACCGCCAACGATCTGCGCCTGTTCCTGCGTGATCACGTCCGCACCCTGGCCGTGGAAGTGCTGGCCCTGCAAACGGCGCTGGTGGATCAGGCCGAACAGCACGTCGAAAGCATCTGCCCGGGCTTCACCCACTTGCAGCAAGCGCAACCGATCGTGTTCGCCCACCACCTGCTGGCCCACGCCCAATCGATGCTGCGTGACGTGCAACGCTTGGTGGATTGGGACGCGCGCACCTCGCTGTCGCCACTCGGTGCTGCGGCCATGGCCGGTTCCGCGATCGCTCGCCAGCCGCAGCAGTCGGCCAAGGAAATGGGCTACGCCGGGGTCTGCGAAAACTCCATCGACGCCGTGGCCAGCCGCGATCACGTCGCCGAATTCCTGTTCATCGCCAGCATGCTCGGGATCAACATCTCGCGTCTGGCCGAAGAGTTTTGCCTGTGGTCGTCGCGCCAGTTCCGCTGGGTCGACTTGGACGACGCCTACGCCACTGGCAGCTCGATCATGCCGCAGAAAAAAAACCCGGACATCGCCGAACTGGCACGGGGCAAGGCTGGGCGTCTGATCGGCAACCTGACCGGTCTGCTCTCGACGCTCAAATCCCTGCCGCTGTCGTACAACCGCGACCTGAGCGAAGACAAGAACGGCGTGCTCGACAGCGTCGACACCCTGCTGCTGGTGCTGCCGGCGATGGCCGGGATGGTCGCGACCATGACCGTCAACGTCGAGGAACTGCGCCGTCAGGCGCCGCTGGGTTTCACCCTCGCCACCGAAGTCGCCGACTGGCTGGCGGTGCGCGGCGTGCCGTTCAAGGAAGCCCACGAAATCACCGGTGCACTGGTGCAGGCCTGCGAAAAACACGACCTCGAATTGTGGGAAGCCTCGCCGGCATTGCTGGCCGAGATCGACCCGCGCCTCACGGCAGACGTGCGTGACAGCCTGACCCTGGAAGCCGCCATTGCTGCCCGCAGCGGCTGGGGCGGCACCGCGCCGCAACAGGTGCGCGAGCAGATCGGCCGCCTGAAAACCGCCCTCGCAGCGCAGCAACAATGGACCGAAAACTACCAGGGCTTCCGCCTCTAAGCCGGGTCCCCCTCCCACCGGGAGGGGGTTGATCGAAAAGTACAGTGTACGGAGAAACACCATGAGCCAGACTCAGGCAGAACGACTCCAGGCGGAGCGCAAACTGGCGGAAAACCAGTTCGACATTACCCAGTACCAGCACGTGCCACGGCGTTATTACGGGCGGATCTTCTTCGCCACCCTGATCGTCATCGCGATCATCGGTCTGGTGCGGGCCTTCGCCGAAGGCAAGATCGAATGGTCGTACATCGGCCAGTTCCTCACCTCCGAAGCGATCATGTGGGGCCTGTTCAACACGATCATCATGGCCGTGCTGGCCATGGCGCTGGGCATCGTGTTCGGGGTGATCACCGCGATCATGCGCATGTCGGCCAACCCGATCCTGCGTTACGTGGCCGTGACCTACACCTGGCTGTTTCGCGGTACGCCGCTGATTCTGCAACTGCTGTTGTGGTTCAACCTGGCGCTGATCTTCCCCACCATCGGCATTCCCGGCCTGTTCGAACTCGACACCGTGAGCCTGATGACCCCGTTCGTGGCCGCACTGCTCGGCTTGAGCATCAACCAGGGTGCCTACACCGCCGAAGTGGTGCGCGCCGGCCTGCTGTCGGTGGACACCGGCCAGTACGAAGCGGCCAAGTCGATCGGCATGCCGCGCCTGCAAGCGCTGCGCCGGATCATCCTGCCCCAGGCCATGCGGATCATCATTCCGCCGGTCGGCAACGAATTCATCGGCATGGTGAAAATGACCTCGCTGGCGAGCGTCATCCAGTACTCGGAACTGCTCTACAACGCCCAGAACATTTACTACGCCAACGCCCGGGTCATGGAGCTGCTGATCGTCGCCGGTATCTGGTACCTGGCCACCGTCACCGTCCTGTCCTTTGGTCAAAGCCGTCTGGAGCGTCGTTTCGCTCGCGGCGCCGGCAAGCGTTCTTGAGGAACCCGTCATGAGAAGCATCGTCAAGGCCGTGAGCCTGAACAAATATTACGACCAGTACCACGCGCTCAAGGACATCAACATCGAGGTCGAGCAAGGCGAAGTGCTGTGCATCATCGGCCCGTCCGGCTCGGGCAAGAGCACCCTGCTGCGTTGCGTCAACCAGCTGGAAAAGATCGACAAGGGCGGCCTCTGGGTCGATGGCGAACTGGTCGGCTACCGCGTGGTCGGGCACAAGCTGCACGAACTCAACGAGTCGCAGATCGCCCGCCAGCGCCTGGCCACCGGCATGGTGTTCCAGCGCTTCAACCTGTTTCCGCACATGACCGTGCTGCAAAACATCATCGAAGGCCCGTGCCAGGTGCTCAAGCGTTCGCCCAAGGAGGCGCACGAAGAAGCCCTGGAACTGCTGGCCCGGGTCGGCCTGGCCGACAAACGCAACAGCTACCCGATCGAACTGTCGGGCGGTCAGCAGCAACGGGTGGCGATTGCCCGCGCGCTGGCCATGCGCCCCAAACTGATGCTGTTCGATGAACCCACTTCGGCACTCGACCCGGAACTGGTCGGTGAGGTGCTGTCGGTGATGCGCGATCTGGCGCAGACCGGCATGACCATGATCGTCGTCACCCATGAACTGGGCTTCGCCCGGGAGGTTTCCAACCGCATGGTGTTCATGGACGGCGGGCAGATCGTGGAGGCTGGAAGCCCCGAAGAAATACTAATAAGTCCGCAAAACCCGCGCACCCAAAGCTTCATTTCTGCCGTTCGAACCTGAGGCCCCTTTGGCCTTCACAACACTCATAAGAGAACGTCCATGAAGAACTTCGTCATTCCAGCAGTACTCACCTCCCTCATGTCTTGCGGTTTCGCCGTGGCCGCCGAGTTGCCGGCCAGCATCAAGGAAAAAGGCGAGATCGTCGTCGCGATCATGCCCAACTATCCGCCGATGGATTTCAAGGACCCGGCCACCAACAAGCTCACCGGCCTTGACTACGACCTGGGCAACGCCCTGGCCGAACGCCTCGGGGTGAAGATCAAGTGGCAGGAAACCGGCTTCGAGCAAATGATCAACGCCCTGACCACCGACCGCGTGGACATGGTCCTGTCGGGCATGACCGACACCGCCGAGCGTCAGGCCAGCGTGACCTTCGTCGACTACTTCACCAGCGGCCCGCAGTTCTACACCTTGCAGAAAAACGCGGCGACCAACGAGATCATCGACCTGTGCGGCAAGAAAGTCGGCACCAGCCGCCGCACCACCTTCCCGGCGGAAATCGCCGCGTGGAGCAAGGAAAACTGTGAGGCCGCCGGCAAACCTGCGATCAACGTGATCGGCACCGAAGGCTCGGCCGACGCCCGTGCGCAGCTGCGCCAGAGCCGCATCGATGCGGCGATGCAGGGCAGCGAGACCCTGTCGTACCTCAAGACCCAGGAAAAGGACATGTACAAGACGGTCGGCCAGCCGATCTCCGTGCAGTTCACCGGGCTGGGGGTGAGCAAGAAGAAGCCTGAGCTGAGTGAAGCGGTGAAGGTGGCGTTGCAGAGCATGGTGGATGACGGCAGCTATAACGCGATTCTGAAGAAGTGGGATCTGGAGTTGGGTGCGATCAAGGACGTGACCATTAACGCGGGCAAGTAACGCTTCGCCACTGATGCCCGGCTGCGATCTTTTGATTGATCGTTCCCACGCTCTGCGTGGGAATGCAGCCAGGGACGCTCCGCGTCCCGAACAAAGATCGCAGCCTTCGGCAGTTCCTACGATGAGTATCGGAGCGCTGTGATGTCCTCCTCACCCCAACCCACCTGGCCCGACCAGCACAAAGCCTGCCTCGCCCTGGCCTTCGACCTCGACGGCCCGACCGGCGATGCCATGCTCAACAACTCGATCTGGCACAAGCCCGAATACTTCGGCTTCGGCGGCTACGGCCCGTACCGCGCCCTGCCGCGCCTGCTGGACCTGCTCGACGCCTTCAAGATCCCGACCACCTTCTTCGTCCCCGCGTGGGTCGTGGAAAACTGGCCGAAACAGTGCCAGGCCATCGTCGAGCGCGGTCATGAAGTCGCCTACCACGGCTACAAGCACGAATCCTTCTACGCCCTGACGCTGGACCAGCAGCAGGCCGTGATGCACAAATCCCGCGACGTGTTCTGGCAATACCTGCACATCCGTGCCGAAGGTTTTCGCACCCCGTCGGGTGACTGGCGCGCCGAAACCCCGGCGATGCTGGCCGACAACGGCGTCATCTATTCCAGCAGCATGCGCGGCGACGATCGCCCTTATCTGGTCAACGTCCCCGGCCACGACACCCCGCTGGTGGAAATCCCCGGCCGGTGGGAAATGGACGACTACGCCTCCCTCGCCTACACCCGCGCACCGAACTTCCCGTCCGGACTCGACCGCACCGCCAGCTACGAGCTGACCCTCGACAACTGGCAACGCGAGTACGACGGCGCGATGGACGAAGGTCTGTGCCTGACCACCCTGTTCCACCCGAAAATCACCGGCAAACCGGGGCGCATCCTGTTGCTGGAGAAACTCTTCGAACACATGCGCCAGCGCGATGACGTGTGGTTCGCCACGTGCCGCGACGTCGCCCGCTGGTGGCTGAAGGAGCATCACCATGGCTGACGCTGACAACCTCTGGCCCGCCGGCAAACGCTGCGCGGTGGTGTTGACTGTCGATTACAACGACATCCACGGCATCCTCACCCAGGCCCCGGAAGTCGCCGGGCGCGACAAGACGCTGTCGGTGTGGCGCTACGGCACACAACGGGGCGTCGAGCGATTGCTCGGCCTGTTCAGGGAACTCGGGGTGCGCAGTAGCTGGTTCGTGCCTGGCATCGTCGCCGAGGAAAACCCGCAGCACATCGCCGCGATTCTGGCTGACGGCCATGAAATAGCCTGCGCCGGTTACCGCCATCAGGATTACGACACGCTGGATCTGGCGGCGCAAAGTGCGGAAGTCGCCAAGGGTTGTGCAGCGCTGGAAGCATTGACCGGCGTGCCTCCAACCGGTTTCCGGATTCCGGCGGGTAACGGCGCGCCGGGCTTCATTGAAGCATTAAGAGATCACGGCATTTATTGGTCTTCGTCATGGCGTGGCGATGACCTGCCGTTCTTGCAACCAACCGCCCCCGAGGTGGTCGAGTTGCCGCTGCATTACGAACTGGAAGACGAGCCTTACTTCGCCTTCAACCTGAGCCCGGCCGTGCCGCCGGCGCAATCGCGGATCGCCTCCTACAGCCACACTCTGGGCAACCTGCAAATGGACTTCGCCGGGTTCCACCGCTTCGGTCTGTGCTACGTGCTGCGCCTGCACCCGGAAATCATCGCCACGCCGGGGCGCATCGGTGTGCTGCGCCAATTGCTGCAAGGCATTCAGCAGCATGACGACGTGTGGATCGCCACCGGCGCCGAAGTCGCGCAGTGGTGGGCGCAAACGGCGGCGTCGGTCGCGCAGGATCATCCGGCGTCGGTGTATGAGCGCCACTATCGGGACTACCTCGTATGACCGAACGCATGCAGCGGCTGGCGCAGTTTTGCGTCGATACGCGGTTTGAAGATCTGCCGCCAGCGTTGGTGGAGCAGGCCAAGCGACACATTCTCGACACCTTCGGCGCAGCACTGGCCGGGGCCGGCAGCGCGGTGGCGCTTCAGGCGCGGCAGGTGTTCGGCGCCGAGCCGGGCACCGCGCTGGTCTGGGGTTCGTCATTGCGCGTCGGCGCAGGGCATGCCGCATTGCTCAACGGCATCGCCGCCCATGCGCTGGAGCTGGACGACACCGGCGGTTGCGACCACTCCGGCGCGGTGGTGGTGCCGGCGGTGATGGCGGCGCTGTCGCTGGTGAATCGGCCGGTGGACGGTCGCGAGTTCATCACCGCCGTGGTGATCGGCTACGAAATCGGCCGGCGGGTGCTGGAAGCCTGCGGCAGTTATTCGGCCCACAACGGCGCCGGTTGGCATTCGACCGCCACTTGCGGTGTGTTCGGCGCGGCGGCGGCCTGTGCGCGGATCTTTGCGCTGGATGTCGGGCAAACCGTGTCGGCACTGGGCATCGCCGGCAGTTTCAGCGGCGGGTTGTGGGCGTTCATCCATGACGGTTCGCAAAGCAAGAAACTGCACAGTGGCCGTGCGGCCGAGGGTGGTTTGCTCGCGGCGCGTTTTGCTCGTGAAGGCGTCAGCGGGCCGTCGGTGTTGTTCGAGGATGTCTGGGGTGGTTTCCTCAAGACCCTGGCGCCGGGCAGCGCACAACCGGATGCGCTGGATGCCGAACTGGGACAGGTCTGGAAACTCGCGCGCTGCTCGATCAAACCCTACGCCGCCTGTCGTGGCACCCATTCGGCCATCGATGCGCTTGGGTTGTTGCTGGAGCAATTGCAGATCGGCGCGGATCAGGTGGAAGACGTCCAGGTGAAACTGTGCGGGTTTCTGCTCGACATGTGCGGCGGTCGCGACATCCAAAGTCTGGCCGCCGCGCAAATGAGCCTGCCCTACGCCCTCGCCGCGCGACTGGTGCACGGTCATTGCCGATTGGAGGCTTACGACGAACAGCCACGCAACGATCCGCGCATCGCTCACTGGCTGACGCGCATTCGCCTTGAAGTGGATGAGCGCCTGTCGGAGGATGGCGAGCCGGTGGTCGTGGTGCGAACCCGCGATGGGCGTGAGGCGAGCCTGTGTGTCGAGGTGCCGCTGGGCGCGCCGGGCAATCCGCTGAGCGAGGCGGCGCTGGAGGAGAAGTTTTTCAGTCTGGCGTTGCGGGTGATTTCACCGGTCAAGGCAGAGCCTTTATTAGCGCAGCTGCGGCAACTGCAAACGCTGGATTCCGTGCGCGATCTCGAGCACCTGTTAACCGAATAAGGACATTTGATTTTCCGTGGCCACCTACTCGCTCGTTATTCGCCGCCTGATGATCGTCTCGCTGACCATCGTCGTCAGCCGCGCCATCACCAGTCCGTTGCTCACCTTGTTTTTGAGCAACAAGCTCGGCCTCAACCAACAGGATGTCGGGTTGTTGCTGGGCATCGCGGTGTTCATCGCCACCCTGCTTGCGCTGTACGGCGGCTACATCATCGACCGGCTCGAGAAGCGTCGGTTACTGATTCTGGCGATGCTCTCCAGCTCCATCGGTTTCGTGCTGCTGACCTTCGCCAAAGACCTGTACCTGACGACCGCCACCCTGGTCATCACCGAAACCGCCTCGGCGCTGTTCCTGATCGGCTCCAAGGCGATCCTCAGTGAAAACCTGCCCATGGGCCAACGGGCCAAGGCGTTTTCCCTGCGCTATACCCTGACCAACATTGGCTACGCCACGGGCCCGATGCTCGGCGTGGTCATCGCCGGGGTCTACCCGATTGCGCCGTTCCTGATTGCCGCCGGCATCGCTTTCGGCAGCATCTTTCTGATGATCGGCATCCCGAAGGACGCCAGCCCCATCGCAGCCATCGGCCAGCCGCAAAGCTTTCTGAAAACCCTGATCACCCTGAAAAACGACCGCACGCTGATCATGTTCACCTGCGGCTGCCTGCTCAGTACCGTGGTTCACGGGCGTTTCACCCTGTACCTGTCGCAATACCTGCTGGTGGTCGAAGACTCGCAGCGCGCCCTGCAAACCATGGCCGCCCTGCTGGCCTGCAACGCCATCGCAGTGATCCTGCTGCAATACCAGATCGGCCGCTTCCTCAACCGGGAAAAACTGCGCTACTGGATCGCCGCCGGCACCAGCCTGTTCATCGTTGGATTGATCGGTTTCAGCCTCGCCGACAGCCTGGTGACGTGGTGCATCGCGATGTTCATCTTCACCCTCGGCGAGATGATCATTTACCCGTCGGAGTTCCTGTTCGTCGACACCCTGGCCCCGGAAGAACTGCGCGGCAGCTATTACGGCGCGCAAAATCTGGCGGCGCTGGGTGGCGCGCTGAGCCCGGTAATTTGCGGCTTCCTGCTGATGCATACGCCGGCGCCGACCATGTTCTATGCCCTCAGCGCATTGACGGCGATGGGCGGTTTCCTGTGTTTCATGAGCGGGCGACGCGTGGCTTTACTGCATAAATAATGCACTGAAACTGCATTTATATGAATTTGTCAGCATCGTGATTGCTTGGCACACTGTGCGCGTTCCTCCCCCAATAGTTGGAACACTTCGAAGGACTTTCCGCGTTTACGGACAAGTCCTTTTTTTTGCCCTGAATTTCGCAAAGGATCGATTCTGCATGCTCGCTCGCTGGTTGCCCGCCGCCATCAACACCCGCCCCACCGAATGGAGCCGCGCCGCCATCGGCATGGCCCTGGGCACGTTGTTCAGTGTTTGGGCGTGCAGTCAGGTGTTCGGCATTGAAGTGGCCTACCACCTGATCGGCCCGCTGGGCGCTTCGGCGGTGCTGCTGTTCGCGGTGTCCTCCGGCGCCCTCGCCCAGCCATGGTCGATCATCGGCGGCTACCTGTGCGCGGGCATCGTCGCGTTGCTGGTGGCCCACGTACTCGGCCGAACCCTGGGCAGCGCGTGCCTCGCCGCAGGCATGGCGCTGATCCTGATGTGCTGGCTGCGCTGCCTGCACCCACCGGCCGGCGCCGTCGCGTTGACCATGGTGCTGGCCGATCCGATGACCATCGCCATGGACTGGAAAGCCCTGGAACCGGTGATGCTCAGCGCCGCCTGCCTGCTGCTCGCCGCACTGGCCTACAACAACCTGACCCGCATCCGCTACCCGAAACGCCCTGCCGAACCGGCGCCAGCCGTGGCGCCGGTGGATATTCAGTCCATTACGGCCGAGGATCTGAAACGGGCACTGGCCGATATGGAGGCGTTCATCGATGTCACGCCGGAGGATCTGGAGCAGTTGATTCATGCCAGTGAACTGCATGCCAAACGGCGGAGCATTGGTGAAGTCTTGAGCGGCCGGACATAAAAAGCTCTCCGACCGAAGGTTGTCGGGCGCCCTTGCCAAGCTTTCACCAACGACTACATTTCATCTTTGTACCGCACAGAGTTGTCTGCTTTCACTAAGAAGTCTGGCCCGCTGTAATGCCCAGTAGCGATGACACCGGATGTCTGACTATGGAGAAAACTCACGGATCGTGAGTGGCAAGGCTGGCCTCGTGCTTTGACAGCATCGTCCTCCCTCAGTATTCAGCGCACGCGATACGCCCGATCCGGGCGTATCGGTGTGCGCTGCGTCATTCAGTCCTCCGTCTCTGGTGGTTTCGAACTTCATTCGAATCTGCGAGGGAATCACGATGACCGACTCACTGTTGCAAATGCTTGGCACGCCGCTGTTCGACGCCCGCGCGCGTCATACATTGCCGTTGCGCGACTATATGGACCTGACGATCCGACGATTGCGGCACATCATGCAATCCGGGCTCATCACCAATGACATGTGGCTGGGGCAGCCTCGCGGGAAAGAGTTTCGACAGCTCAATGAAAACCTCGCCATCGTGGCCGCTTTCGATTACGCGCTGTACTCCTCGATTGTCGATCATCTCATTGCCTGCAACGCGCTCGTGGCCCATGGCGATGCGCAACAAGTCAGTCGGTATCGCGAGGAAATCATAGAACTGCGCGCCGTGTACTCCTTTGGATGCACCGAAATCCGCAGCGGCAGCGATGTAAGCAATCTGCAGACGACCGTGACTCATGATCCGCAAAACGCCTGTCTGATCCTCAACACCCCCGATCCGTCGGCCTGCAAGTTCTGGATCGGCAACGCCTTGCACGCCGCGCAGGTGGTGATGGTTCTGGCACGCCTGATTGTTGATGGCAAAGACGAGGGGTTGCACTGGTTTCGGGTTCGCATCCGAAACAAGGAAAACGGTCCTTTATTGGCCGGGGTCAATGTCATGGCGTGTGACCCGAAAGGCGGGATTCACGCCAATCAAGTGGCAGGCATTTGTTTCAGCCAGATGATTCTGCCAACGGATGCACTGATGCAGCGCCACTCACGTTTCACTGCTGAAAGAACATTCACCAGCGACGTGCCGCGTGAGCAGCGTGCAACTTCAGCCATGGAAACTTTCATCCAGGAACGGGTTTTACTGTTGGCGGCCGCACGCGGCAGCGCCGGACTGTGCAGTTGGCTGGCGCACCGTTTCGTCATCCATAGAAAGACCGCGGCGGCCGGCCAGACTCTGTTGAACAAACCGCCGGTCCGGCAGCGATTGTACGAAGAACAACTGAAGGCATTGGCGCTCCAGCTGATGGAGCAGGCCGTCCTGAGACGGTTCGAAGCGCAGTGGGATCAATTGGACAAACGCAAGGAGCTGCACATGCTGGCGGCCGTAGCCAAAAGCGTGGGCACGTGGATGGGGCTCGATGTGATGCGCAAATGCCGAGAGTTATGCGGATCGCAAGGCTTCCACCATTACAACCAGATCGTCACACACACGGTCGACGGCGAGATCTCGGTCACCTTTGCCGGTGACAATTCTTTAATGGCCATTCTGGTGGCCATGAATGCTGTGACCCGACCTCGATTCGCCTCTCGACCAACGTCCAACATTGCACAGCAAATCGAAAAAAACATTGTCGAGCAGTGCCGCAATCCCGGCGAGATTTCCCATCGTCAGGCGGTATCGATCGTCCATGCGCGCGCACTGGATCTGGTGCTGGATGAAGCAGGGCGCGATCCGCGAATGTCGGCATCGATGCTCAAGGACTTGATTGGCGTATTTGAACCCTCGTTACGTGAGGGCGAGTTACCTGTCGACCGTGTCGATGTCAATCGCGCTACTCCGGAACGACTGGCACGACTGACCGATTGGCTAAAACCACCCAAAGAGCTGGTCGCGACAGCTCCCATCGCTGGCGCTGATTACATCAAGCAGATGACGAAGCCTTTGTATCCAATCGAGGAGAAGGAACAGGCGCTGCTCGATTTCACTGATCGCGATACGGTACGCAACCCCTATCCAGCTTATGCCTATCTACGTGAGCACCTCCCCGTTTACTGGAGTGAGCGTTTTCATGCGTGGTTTTTGACCCGACATGACGACGTACTCGCTGCCCAGGGAGACTCGATACGTTACTCATCGGATCGAATGCAGCAATTGGTCGATGCCCAACTGCCACCCGACAAGCGCGAGCAACTGAAGCCTTTTGTCAAACTCGCCTCTAAATGGATGTATTCGCAAGACGGCGACATGCACAAGGCCAGCCGGCACTTGCTCGGCAAAGCCTTTACGCCACGGGTTATCGAGTCCTTGCGCCAGATCATTCAGGAGATCACCGACAGGGAAATCGACGAGCTTGAACCACAGACCGATTTGATGGCGAAGCTGTTCAACCGTGTTCCCGCGCTGATCCTCGCCCACTTGTACGGCATTCCCCGAGAGGATGCGTTGAAGCTCAGGAACTGGACTGACGACATCCTGATTTTCCTGGTGGGGAGTCTGGACCCCGACTACGGGCCCGAACAGGCGCTCAAGGGTGTCGAGGAAATGTATGCCTATTTCGCGAACCTGATCGAAAAGCGACGTGAACACCCCGAAGACGATCTTGTCAGCCACGTGCTGGAGGCCAGCATCGATAGCGACTCAAGTGTCGACGCTGTTCTGGCGCAAATCGTATTTATCCTGGTTGCCGGCTACACCACCAGTGCGGATCAGTTGTGTATCGGTTTACTGCACTTGCTTGAACACCCGGAGCAAGTCGCTGCACTGAGGGCCGATCCGAGTCTGATCAAGTCCGCTGTCGAAGAAATGTTGCGCTACGACGCTGCCGGCTCCTTCAGTCACCGCGTGATCATGGAGGATGTGACGCTTCATGGCGTCACGATGCGCAAAGGTGATCTGGTGTACCTCATGCGCGGCTGCGCCAACCGTGACCCGGCGAAATTTCCCGACCCCGACCGCTTTGATATCCGTCGCAAAGACAACAAGCACCTGGCTTTCGGTATCGGCGGCCATTTTTGCATGGGCACCGCGCTGTTCCGGCTCGAGGCTGAAATCGTGTTCAGCACACTGTTCGATCGCTATCCGCAGCTCGCGCTGATTGCCGAGAAACCAGCGATCTGGCGCACCAACAACCTGCAATTTCGCGGTTTGAAATCATTGCCCATCGACCTGGGCCAAGGAGCGGCACAATGAAAATCCAGCGAGTTTTTTCCGAAGCACCCTGGGAATCCATGGCCGGTTACTGCCGGGCGATTCGTGCAGGGAAGCGGATTCTGATGGGCGGAACGGTAGCCTTCAAAAAGGACGGCACCGCCTATAAACCGGGAAACGCATACAAGCAGACGCTTCACTGCCTGAAGATCATTGAACGGTCAATCCAGCAGTTGGGCGTCGACCGCCGCAGCATCATCGGCATCCGTATCTACACCACCGACATGAAACACTGGCCAAAGATTGCGAAGGCCCACAAAGAGTTTTTTGAGGGACACCCCCCCACGCTGATGTGCATCGCGGTGAAGAACCTGATCACCAAGGAATACGTGGTCGAACTCACGACGGAAGCCATCTCCCGCAAGGTGAAGTCATGAGTACATCCGCGCCTGAACAGCCGACGGTAGAAAACACCCGAATGGCACTGCGCCATGCCATGGTGGTCCGTGTCACCAACCTGACGATCCACAATCGCGGCCGGCCCCTGCCCTTGCGAATCTACATTCCGCCAGGCGATGGGCCTCACGCCGTATTGATGTTTTTCCACGGCGGCGGCTGGGTCACCGGGGATCTCGACACCCACGATGGTTTTTGCCGCCTGATGTGCGAGTGGGCCGGATGCGCCGTGGTGGCGGTGGACTATGCGCGACCGCCGGAACACGTGTTCCCCGCCGCCATCGAGGATTGTTGCTGTGCCACACAATGGGTTGTCGAGCATGGCGCAGCCATTGGCCTGGACGCCTCGCGCCTGGCGGTAGCAGGCGGAGGCTCGGGCGGCGGGCTTGCCGCCGTTATCTGCCATTGGGCGCGGGATAAAGGCAACATCCCGATCGCGTTCCAGTTGCTGCTGTATCCCTTGCTCGATTGCATCACCGACAGCCCCAGCCACCGTGCATTCGCCGAGGGCTGTGGGCTCAGCGCGCAGATGCTCGAGTGGTACATCGCCCACTATGTTCCGCTGCATGTTTCTCGCGAAGATCCAAGCGTGTCGCCAGTGCGGCAGAAAAACCTGAAAGGTCAGCCGCCGGCACTGATTATCACGTCGGGGCAGGATGTCCTTCGGGACGAAGGACGCGAGTACGTTCAGCGACTTATATCGGCGGGTGTCGAAGTGCAACACGTCGAGTACGAACACATGCAGCACGGGTTTATCAATTATCCGGCGCAACACGATGAGGCCCGTCAGGCATTACTGCGGTGTACCCGATCCCTGCAAGAACATCTACGAATCAATTGATGATTCAAGGCCCGAACCTGCTGTCCGGGCCCTTCTCCTGCCTACAGATGCCTCCTGCAAAAATGCAGACAGCCCATGCACATATCCCCGTTGTACACGGCAAATTTGCACTGTTACGATCCGGTAACGCTCGCGCGCGAGCTTCTCGAATAAAGACAATAAAAGCAGGGAGTTAGTGATGACTGCTCAGGCTTCATCCCCGCGGACTTCGTCCATGGATGCCACGCCGCACGAAGTGCTGGCCGAGGTTCGCAATCACATCGGTCATCTGACCCTCAACCGCCCCGCCGGCCTCAATGCCCTGACCCTCGAGATGGTGCGCCAGCTCCAGCAACACCTGGATGCCTGGGCCGCCGATGCCGATATCCACGCCGTCGTGCTGCGCGGTGCCGGCGAGAAAGCCTTCTGTGCCGGTGGCGACATTCGATCCCTGTACGACAGCCATAAAAGCGGCGACACGCTGCACGAAGATTTCTTCGTCGAGGAATACGCCCTCGACCTGACGATCCACCATTACCGCAAACCGGTGCTGGCGCTGATGGACGGTTTCGTTCTCGGCGGCGGCATGGGTCTGGTGCAAGGCGCCGATCTGCGGGTGGTCACCGAGAAGAGCCGTCTGGCGATGCCGGAAGTGGCGATCGGGTATTTCCCGGATGTCGGCGGCAGTTATTTCCTGCCACGGATTCCCGGCGAGCTGGGGATTTATCTGGGCGTCAGCGGCGTGCAGATTCGTGCGGCAGATGCGCTGTATTGCGGCCTCGCCGACTGGTATCTGGACAGCAGCAAACTCGGCACCCTCGACGAACAGCTCGATCACTTGGAGTGGCACGATACGCCGCTGAAGGATCTGCAAAACCTGCTGGCCCGTCACGCCGTGCAAACCCTGCCGGATGCGCCGCTCGAAGCCTTGCGTCCGGCCATCGACCACTTCTTCGCCTTGCCTGATGTGCCGAGCATCGTCGAGCAACTGCGCGCCGTGACCGTCGCCGACAGCCACGAATGGGCAACCACCACCGCTGACCTGCTGGAAACCCGCTCGCCGCTGGCCATGGGCGTGACCCTGGAAATGCTGCGTCGCGGCCGCCACCTGAGCCTGGAACACTGCTTCGCCCTCGAACTGCATCTGGATCGCCAGTGGTTCGACCGTGGCGACCTGATCGAAGGCGTGCGCGCCTTGCTGATCGACAAAGACAAATCACCACGCTGGAACCCGCCGACCCTTGCCGCGCTGCACGCTGAGCACATCGCGAGTTTCTTCCACGGTTTCGAAGAGAGCGGGAGCTGAGCCATGCACGATCTCGAATTGACTGAAGACCAGGTAATGATCCGCGACATGGCCCGGGACTTCGCCCGTGGCGAAATCGCGCCCCACGCACAAGCCTGGGAAAAGGCCGGCTGGATCGATGACGGTCTGGTGGCAAAGATGGGCGAACTCGGCCTGTTGGGCATGGTGGTGCCGGAGGAATGGGGCGGCACGTACGTCGACTACGTGGCCTATGCGCTGGCAGTGGAAGAAATTTCCGCCGGTGACGGCGCCACCGGTGCATTCATGAGCATCCACAACTCGGTGGGCTGCGGGCCGGTGCTCAACTACGGCAGCGAAGAACAGAAACAGACCTGGCTGGCGGATCTGGCCAGCGGCGCGGTGATCGGCTGCTTCTGCCTGACCGAGCCCCAGGCCGGCTCCGAAGCGCACAACCTGCGCACCCGCGCCGAACTGCGCGACGGGCAATGGGTAATCAACGGCGCCAAGCAATTTGTCAGCAACGGCAAGCGGGCGAAACTGGCGATCGTGTTTGCGGTGACCGATCCGGACCTGGGCAAGCGCGGAATCTCGGCGTTTCTGGTGCCGACTGATACGCCGGGATTCATCGTTGACCGGACCGAACACAAGATGGGCATCCGCGCTTCCGATACCTGCGCGGTGACGCTGAACAATTGCAGCATTCCTGAAGCGAATCTGTTGGGTGAGCGCGGTAAAGGCCTGGCGATTGCCCTCTCCAACCTTGAAGGCGGACGTATCGGCATTGCGGCGCAAGCATTGGGCATCGCCCGCGCGGCGTTCGAAGCGGCGCTGGGTTATGCCCGAGATCGGGTGCAGTTCGGCAAGGCCATCGTCGAGCACCAGAGCATCGCCAACCTGCTGGCGGACATGCAGATGCAGATCAACGCGGCGCGCTTGATGATCCTGCACGCGGCGCGGCTGCGCACGGCGGGCAAACCGTGTCTGTCGGAGGCGTCGCAGGCCAAGCTGTTTGCTTCGGAAATGGCCGAGAAGGTGTGTTCGTCAGCGATTCAGATTCATGGCGGGTATGGGTATCTGGAGGATTATCCGGTTGAGAAGTACTACCGGGATGCGCGGATTACCCAGATTTATGAGGGGTCGAGCGAGATACAGCGGATGGTGATTGCTCGGGAGTTGAAGAACTATCAGCTCTGACTGATCGCCCCCACGCAATGCGTGGGGGCGAACGCTATTACTTGCCCTGGAACTCGGCAGGCCGCTTCGCCACAAACGCCGCCATCCCTTCCTTCTGATCCTGCGTCGCAAACGCCGCATGGAACACCCGGCGCTCGAAGCGCACGCCTTCGGTCAGGTTCACTTCGAACGCGCGGTTGACGCTCTCCTTGACCATCATCGCAATCGGCAGCGATTTGCTGGCGATCACTGCAGCGACTTTCAGCGCTTCATCCAGCAACTCGGCACTCGGCACGATTCGCGCAACGATGCCGCAGCGTTCGGCTTCCACCGCGTCGATCAAACGCCCGCTCAGGCACATTTCCATGGCCTTGGCCTTGCCCACGGCGCGGGTCAGACGCTGGGTGCCGCCCATGCCCGGCAGCACGCCGAGGTTGATTTCCGGCTGGCCGAATTTGGCGTTGTCACCGGCCAGGATGAAGTCGCACATCAACGCCAGTTCACAGCCGCCACCCAGGGCAAAACCGTTGACCGCCGCGATGATCGGCTTGCGGCGGTTGGCCACGCGGTCGCTGTCGCTGAACAGGTCGTCCATGTAGATCTGCGGGTAGGTCAGATCAGCCATTTCCTTGATGTCGGCGCCGGCGGCGAAGGCTTTGGTCGAACCGGTGATGACGATGCAGCCAATGTTCGCGTCGGCTTCAAAACCATCGAGCGCGCGGTTCACTTCGCTGACCAGTTGCGCGTTGAGGGCGTTCAGCGCCTGCGGGCGATTGAGGGTGATCAGGCCGACGCGGCCATGGGTTTCCAGCAAAATCGTTTCGTAACTCATGTGCAGATTCCTTCTCAAAGATTGCGCGAAATGACCATGCGCTGAATGTCGCTGGTGCCTTCGTAGATCTGGCAGACCCGCACGTCGCGGTAGATGCGCTCCAGCGGGAAGTCGTTGAGGTAACCGTAACCGCCAAGGGTTTGCAACGCCATCGAACAGACCTTTTCGGCCATTTCCGAGGCGAACAGTTTGGCCATCGATGCCTCGACCAGCGCCGGCTGACCGCTGTCACGCAGGGCGGCGGCGTAATGCACCATTTGCCGTGCCACGGCGATCTGGGTGGCCATGTCCGCCAGGCGGAACGCCACGGCCTGATGCTCGATGATCGGTTTGCCAAAGGTGTCACGTTCACGGGCGTAATCGCGTGCCGCTTCGAACGCGGCGCGGGCCATGCCCACCGATTGCGAAGCGATACCGACACGGCCGCCTTCAAGGTTGGCCAGGGCGATCTTGTAGCCCTCGCCCTCCTCGCCCAACCGGTTGGCCACTGGCACTTTCACGTCTTCGAACAGAATCTGGCAGGTGTCCGAAGCGTGCTGGCCGAGTTTGTCTTCGATGCGGGCGACTTTATATCCCGGCGAATCGGTCGGCACGATGAAGGCGCTGATCCCGCGTTTGCCGGCGCTCGGGTCGGTGACGGCAAATACGATCACGATCCCGGCGTTCTGCCCGGAGGTGATGAACTGTTTGCAGCCGTTGAGCACGTAATGATCGCCTTCCAGCCGCGCGCGGGTTTTCAGGCTGCTGGCGTCGGAACCGGCCTGGGGTTCAGTCAGCGCGAAGGCACCGAGCATCTCGCCGCTGGCCAGCGGTTTGAGGAAGCGCTCGCGCTGGTCGTCGTTGCCGAACTTGAGGATTGGCACGCAACCCACCGAGTTGTGCACGCTCATGATGGTCGAGCAAGCGCCGTCGCCGGCGGCGATTTCTTCCAGGGCCATGGCGTAGGCCAGGTAACCGGTGTCGCAACCGCCCCACTGCTCCGGCACCAGCATGCCGAAGAAGCCCAGTTCGGCCATTTCGCCGATGGCTTCTTTCGGGAAACGGTGCTCGCGATCCCACTCGGCGGCGAACGGCTTGAGCCGTTCCTCGGCAAATTGCCGGGCCATGTCGCGGATTTGTTGCTGGTCGTCATTGGGAATCATGGCAAATCCTTAAATCGGTTCAGACGCACTCGACGGCCATCGCCGTGGCTTCACCGCCGCCGATGCAGATCGCCGCGACGCCGCGTTTCAGGCCTTTCTGGCGCAGGGCCGAGAGCAAGGTCACCAGAATACGCGCGCCGGAGGCACCGATCGGATGGCCGAGGGCGCAGGCGCCGCCGTGGATGTTGAGCTTGTCGTGAGGGATTTCCAGGTGGGTCATCGCCGCCATGCCGACCACGGCGAAGGCTTCGTTGACTTCGAACAGATCGACCTGATCCAGCGACCAGCCGGTTTTCTTCATCAGCTTCTTGATCGCGCCAATCGGTGCCACCGGGAACAGGCCCGGGGTGTCAGCGAAGGCGGCGTGGCCGTGAATCACCGCCAGCGGTTTCAGACCCTGTTTCTGCGCTTGCGACTGACGCATCAGCACCAGTGCGGCGGCGCCGTCGGAGATCGAGCTGGAGTTGGCTGCGGTCACGGTGCCGCCCTCGCGGAACGCCGGTTTCAGCGAAGCGATCTTGTCCAGTTTGGCTTTTGGTGGCTGCTCGTCGTTGCTGATCACCACCTGTTCTTTGCCAACGGTCACGGTCAGCGGAACGATCTCGGCCTTGAAGCTGCCGTCCTTGATCGCCTGCTGGGCGCGGGTGGTCGAGGCGATGGCGAAAGCGTCCTGAGCCTCGCGGCTGAAGTCGTTGGTTTCAGCGCAATCCTCGGCGAAGGTGCCCATCAGGCGGCCCTTGTCGTAGGCGTCTTCGAGGCCGTCGAGGAACATCGAATCCAGCACCCGGCCGTGGCCCATGCGGTAACCGGCACGGGCGCGATCCAGCAGATACGGCGCGTTGGACATGCTTTCCATGCCGCCGGCGATCACCACATCGGCGCTGCCGGCCAGCAGCATGTCGTGGGCCAGAATCGTGGTTTCCATGCCCGAGCCGCACATCTTGTTGACCGTGGTGCAGCGGGTGGATTTGTCCAGCCCGGCGCCCAGTGCGGCCTGACGCGCAGGCGCCTGGCCGAGACCGGCTGGCAGTACGCAGCCGAACAGCACCTCATCGACCGCATCGGCGGCCACACCGGCACGTTCGACCGCAGCCTTGATCGCCGCCGCACCGAGTTGCGGCGCGGTCAGGCTTTTCAGTTCGCCCTGGAAACCGCCCATCGGGGTGCGGACGGCGCTGACGATGACAATCGGATCGTTGGAGATGGTCATGGGAAATCCTCCTTACTTGGCGGCCATGCGCAAGGCACCGTCGAGACGGATCACCTCGCCGTTGAGCATGCTGTTTTCAATGATATGCCGCACCAGCGCGGCGTACTCGGCCGGTTTGCCCAGGCGCGGCGGGAACGGTACGCCGGCGGCCAGCGAGTCGCGCACTTCCGGGGTCATGCCGGCCATCATCGGGGTTTCGAAGATGCCCGGGGCAATGGTCATCACGCGGATGCCGAAGCGCGCCAGTTCACGGGCGGCAGGCAGGGTCAGGCTGGCGATCGCGCCTTTGGATGCAGAGTACGCCGCCTGGCCGATCTGGCCGTCGAACGCCGCAACGGAGGCAGTGTTGATGATCACACCGCGTTCGCCGTCGGCGTTGGCTTCGCTTTCGGCAATCGCCGCCGCTGCCAGACGCAGCATGTTGAAGCTGCCGATCAGGTTGACGTTGATCACCTGCGCAAAGCTGGACAAGGCGTGCGGGCCGTTCTTGCCGAGGATTTTCTCGCCGCGAACGATGCCGGCGCAGTTCACCAGACCATTGAGACTGCCGAAGGCTTTAATGGTCGCCTGCACGGCGGCTTCGGCGGCGGCTTCGTTGCTTATGTCGGCCACGACACTTTGCGCACCGAGGCGCTGGGCCTGGGCGGCGACGGCGTCGGCGTTCATGTCCACCAGCATCACTTTGGCGCCGGCGCTCACCAGCAATTCAGCGGTGGCCGCACCCAGGCCGGATGCGCCGCCGGTGACGATAAAAACCTTGTTCTCGATCTGCATGACAGTTTCCTTGGATTCAAGCTGAAACGTTGTGCGCCGCGGCCTCTTGAGCCTTGGCGATTTCCTGGTTGCGCAAGATAAAGCGCTGCAATTTGCCGCTCGGGGTTTTCGGCAACTCGCTGACAAATTCGATTTCACGGGGGTACGAATGCGCGGCCAGACGCTTGCGCACGTGTTGGCGCAGCTCTTCGGCCAGCGCAGGTTCCGCGCGGTATTGCGGATTGAGCACGACGAAGGCTTTGACCAGTTCGGTGCGCTCCGGATCGGGCTTGCCGACCACCGCTGCCTCGACTACGGCCGGGTGTTCGATCAGTGCGCTCTCCACGTCGAACGGGCCGACGCGATAGCCGGAAGTGGTGATCACATCATCGCTGCGGCCGACGAAGCTGATGCTGCCGTCCGGGTTCCACTCCACGGTGTCGCCGCTCAGGTAGTAATTGCCGACGAAGGCCTTGGTTGGCGCGCCTTGGTAACCGGCGAACCAGCACATCGGCGACTGGGTGCGGTCGATGGCGAGGATGCCGGGCTGGCCGACGCCGAGTTCGTTGTTCTGCTCGTCGAGCACCACGATGCGATGGCCCGGCGAGGCAAAACCGGCAGCGCCGAGGTGGATCGGGTGTTCGAGGCCGTGGTGGTTGCACAGGACCATGCCCAGTTCGGTCTGGCCGTAATGGTCGTGAATGACCACGCCGAGGTTGTCGGCGAACCAGCGGATCACTTCCGGGTTCAACGGCTCGCCAGCGCTGCTGACGATGCGCAGCTTGCCCTTGATCGATTTGGCGAACTCATCGCCGCCGGCAATCAGCAGGCGATACGCCGTCGGCGAACCGGTGAGGTTGGTGATCCCGTATTTGTTGATCACCCGGCAGGTGCTTTCGAGGGTGAACGGGCCATCGTAGAACGTGATCGGGTGGCCCATCGACAACGGGCCGGTGACACCGAAATAGATGCCGTAGGCCCAGCCCGGATCGGCGACGTTCCAGAACGCATCTTCCGGGCGCAGATCCACGGCGTCGCGGGTGTAGCTCTGGAACGCCACGACAGCCTTGAGCGGCACCGACAGCGCTTTCGACGGGCCGGTGGTGCCCGAGGTGAACATCAGCAGGAACGGGTCTTCGCCGGTCAGCATCACCGGTTCGCAGACATTGGAATGGTTGGGCAGCTCGGCCCAGAAACTGAAATCGCCACGGACGATGCCCTGGCCTTTCGGACCGCCGACGGTGACCAGCGTCGGGCAATCGGCGACCTCGCTGAGTTTCGGCCGGTTGGCGGCGTCGGTCACCACGACTTTGGCGCCGGAGCTGTTCAGGCGATGTTCGAGGGCTTTGGGGCCAAACGCGGTAAACAGCGGTTGATACACCGCGCCGATGCGCCAGGTGGCGAACACGGTGATCAGCAATTCGATATTGCGCGGCAGCAGGCCGGCGACCTTGTCGCCCTTCTGCACGCCCTGGGCGAGAAGGAAATTGGCGAAACGCGCGGCTTTGTCCTGCAGGTCGCTGAAGGTGTACGTCGCACTGGCGCCGTCGCGGCCCTCCCAGAACAGCGCGATGCGCCCCGGCAGCGCGTGGCGGTCACAACATTCGACGCAGGCGTTGAGCGCCTCGAGCGTGCCGCTGAGTGCGGCGTCCACGGTGTGCTGATAATCAAACTGTGCGGTGGCAGACAAGTAATCGCGCATTGCCAGAATCCCTCTGTTCTTATTAGGTTGGGGAACCGTAAACAACAGAGGAATACTCGCGCCGCACGCCGGCGGCGGCAATGGTCAAAGCCCTCAAAGTGGATGACTGGTTTGGCCAAGAATCCGGTTGCAACTGATCGTTCCCACGCTCCGCGTGGGAACGAGAGTTGGCGTTGGGTCAGCGGGTGTCGGGGATGTCAGTGGTGGGTCAGGACGCTTCGTTGAGGATCAGGCTGCGATAGTGCCCGGGATTGGTCCCCGACCACTTGCGAAACGCCTTGTAGAACGAACTCGCATCGGCAAACCCCAGGCGTGTGGCGATCTCGGCAAAACTGATCGAAGGCTCAGCCAGCCAGGTGATCGCCAGCTCCTTGCGCACGCTGTCCTTCAACCCCTGATAAGTCTGCCCTTCTTCCGCCAGACGCCGACGCAGGGTCGAAGCCGACATGCACAACTGTTGGGCCAACGCATCGGTTTCCGGCCACTGTTCGGCGGGCAGCTGCCGCAGATCCTGCTTGATCCGGCTCGCAAGGCTTTCCGGGTCGCGGTATTTCACCAGAATGTTGGCCGGGGCATGGGCGAGGAAGCGTTTCAACTCTTCGGCGCTGCGCTTGATCGGCAGATCCAGCACGTCGGCGGCGAAGATCATCCGCGTACGCGGCCGGTCGAAGCGCAGGTTCTCGGAGAACATCACCCGATAGTCATCGCAGAAATCCGGCGCCGGGCAGCGCAGTTCGATCGCCAGGATCGGTATCCGCCGCCCCGCCAGCCAGCACGCCACGCCGTGGACGATCATCCAGTAAGTGAAATAGGTGAAGGCGCGGCGCGGTTCCGGGTCGTCTTCCAGCAGCACGATTTCCGCCAGACTCTGCTGATGCACCAGTTGCGCCGGCATTCGTTCGAGCATCAGCGACAGGAAATTCAAACCGGTGCTCAGCCCCGCAGCCAGGTTCGGCTGGGCCATCGCGCTGCGGCAGAGGAATTCTAGGCTGCCGGATTTCAGCTTGCGCGGGTCCATGCCAAAGAACTCGTCATCGCCGCGCCGGGCCAACAGGCGCCATAACCGCGCGTACTGGCTGGCCGGCACGCGCGCGTCATCGGTGGGCAGCAGCGCCGGATCGATCCCGACCTTGCTCAAGACTTCTTCCGTGGCCACGCCCGGGGCACAACTTTGCAGCAGTGCTTCGCGCACCAGTTGAATGGCGATGGTGTCTTTTTCCGACATGGAACGCGCGCAATCCTGTTGTTGTTCGAGTGGCGGGCATCTTAGCGCAGCTGGCTGGGCGGCGTGGATGTTCAGACTCGTTCAGCTGAGGTTCAGGTAAATGTCAATGGATGCCATGTGAGAATGACTTTCATTATGTTACAACTTGTAACCTCATTTCGTTACACAGTGATCGTCGAATGCTCGTTCCCTTTTTGATCATGTTGCGCGAAGGCATCGAAGCCGCGCTGATCGTTGGCATCATCGCCAGCTACCTGCAACAGACCGGCCGTGGGCAGTGGATGCCGGCGGTATGGATCGGGGTGTTTCTCGCCGCTGCGCTGGCCTTGCTGGTTGGCGGCGGCCTGGAACTGGTCAGCGCCGAATTCCCGCAAAAGCAGCAGGAACTGTTCGAAGGCGTGGTCGGGCTGGTGGCCGTGGGGATTCTCAGCTCAATGGTGTTCTGGATGCGCAAGGTGGCGCGTTCGATCAAGCATTCGCTGCAAGCCTCCCTCGATCATGCGCTGACGTCTTCGAAACATCAGGTCATCGCGCTGATCGCCATGGTGTTTTTCGCCGTGGCCCGGGAAGGTCTGGAAACCGTGTTCTTCCTGCTCGCTGTGTTCCAGCAGAGCGAAGGCCCGGCCGCGCCGATCGGCGCCCTGCTCGGCCTGATCCTGGCGATTGTCGTCGGCTTCCTGATCTACAGCGGCAGCATGCGTTTGAACCTGTCGGCGTTCTTCCGCTGGACCGGGCTGTTCATCCTCGTGGTCGCCGCCGGGATTCTCGCCAACTCGGTGCAAGCCCTGCATGAGGCCGGAGTGTGGAATCACCTGCAAACCGTGCTCTTCGACTTCAGCGCGACGCTGCCGATGGATGGCCCGCTGGGCTCGGTGCTGGCCGGCATGTTCGGTTATCAGGATGCACCGACCGTCAGCACCCTCGGCGCATACCTGATTTATCTGCTGGTGGCGCTGGTGATGTTCTTCATGCCGGCACCCAAGCCCGCTGCCCAATCGTCTTCCGTTTCCAGCCAATAAGGGCCTTCATGTCAAAGCCTAATACTCCTCAGGCCTCGCCTCCCCGCGCCTTGCGCTGGGCGGTGGCCGGTTCGGTGATCGTGATGATCGCCGCCGGTGGCCTGTTCTACTACGCCTCGAAAATGGCCGCCGCCAAACGTCAGCACAACCGCGACGAAGTGGTGGTGAACATCCATCCGCACAGTTGCGAGCCGAACGCCCTCACCGTCCCGGCCGGTCGCGCCAGTTTCCGCATCGTCAACCGCTCCGACCGAGCGGTGGAATGGGAAATCCTCGACGGCGTGCTGGTGATCGAAGAACGCGAGAACATCGCCCCGGGCCTGAGCCAGGTGATCAACGCCAACCTGCAACCCGGCGATTACGTCATCACCTGCGGCCTGCTGAGCAATCCGCGCGGCACCCTGCACGTGACGCCAACCGCCGCCTCCGATGCCGCCGCCAAGGCCAAGCCGTCGATGGTTGCCTTCGTCGGGCCGCTGTCTGAGTTCCGCGTCTATCTGGCCAGCCAGGGCAGCGCGCTGATCAAAGCCGTGACGGCGCTGAATCAAGCCATCGACAGCGGCGATCTGGCCCAGGCCCAGGCGTCGTATTTGCCGGCCCGTGCCGCGTACCAGCGTCTGGCCCCCGCCGCACAACGCTTGGCCGAGCTGGACAACAGCATCAACGCCCGCGCCGATTACTTCGAAAAACGCGAGCAGGATCCGGCCTTCGTCGGTTTCCATCGCCTCGAATACGCGCTGTTCCAGCAACGCAACCTCGATGGGCTGACACCGATTGCCCAAGGCTTGCTCGACAACGTCACCACGCTGAAACAACAGCTGCTGGCCCAGTCGCTGCCGCCGGAGCAACTGGTGGAAATCGTCGTGCGCAATCTCAACACCCTCGCCGACGTGCGCGCCGCCAGCGGCGAAGAGGAACGCTACAGCCACAGCGATCTGAACGGCTTCGCAGCCAATCAGGAAACCGCGCACAAAGTCGTCGAACTGCTGCGCCCGCTGCTGAGCAAATCCGCCGCCGACCTGCTGCCGAAAATCGACGGCGCGCTGGCTGATTTCGATACCACGCTGAACGGCTTCAAGGTCAAGGACGGCTACGCCAGTTACGACACCGTCAACGGTGAGCAACGCAAGCAGATCGCCGACAAGGCCAAGGCCCTGGCCGACGCCCTCGACGCCATTGATCCCGCCCTCGGCCTCTCCGGCCTGTAAGCAGAAGACGAATACCGATGAACGATTCCGAACACTTCAACCTGCAACGTCGCCGCGTATTGATGGGCATGGGCGCCGCCGGTGTCGCACTGGCCGGCACGGCTTTGAGCTGCCCGGCGATGGCCGCCGCGCCTGCGCAAGTCACCGAAGCACCGAGCAGCGACAAGACCCAGGATCATCACGACTTTCACGGCGTACACCAGAGCGGCATCGTCACCCCGCGCCCGGCGGCCGGCATGCTGGTGTCGTTCGATGTGCTGGCCAGCGACCGTGAAGACCTCGAACGCCTGTTCCGCACCCTCAACGAGCGCATCGCGTTCCTGATGAAGGGCGGCCCGGTGGCGCAGATCGATCCGAAGTTGCCGCCGCCGGATTCCGGGATCCTCGGCCCGGTGGTGACGCCGGACAACCTGACCATCACCGTGTCGGTGGGCGAATCATTATTCGACGAGCGCTTCGGCCTCGCGTCCGCCAAACCCAAGCGCCTGATCCGCATGGTCGGTTTTCCCAACGATGCGCTGGAAGCCGATTGCTGCCACGGCGACTTGAGCCTGCAGTTCTGTTCCAACACCGCCGACACCAACATCCACGCCCTGCGCGACATCGTGAAGAACCTGCCGGACTTGCTGCTGGTGCGCTGGAAACAGGAAGGCAGCGTGCCGCCGCAAGCCCCGGCCAAGCCCGGCGTACCGGCGCAATCGGCGCGTAACTTCCTGGGTTTCCGTGACGGTTCGGCCAACCCGGATTCCAACGACGGCAAAGCCATGGACCGCATCGTCTGGGTGCAACCGGGCAGCGACGAACCGGCCTGGGCGGCCCACGGCAGTTATCAGGCAGTGCGGATCATCCGCAACTTCGTCGAACGCTGGGACCGCACGCCCTTGCAGGAACAGGAAAGCATCATTGGCCGAGTGAAAACCACCGGCGCGCCGATGGGCGCCAGCCATGAAACCGAAGTCCCGGATTACAGCAAGGACCCGGAAGGCAAGCTGACCAAGCTCGACGCGCACATCCGCCTGGCCAACCCGCGCACCGCCGCAAGCCAGGCCAACCTGATCCTGCGCCGTCCGTTCAACTATTCCAACGGCGTGAACAAGAACGGCCAGCTCGACATGGGCCTGCTGTTCATCTGTTACCAGGCCGACCTGGAAAAAGGCTTCATCACCGTGCAGACCCGCCTCAATGGCGAACCGCTGGAGGAATACCTCAAGCCGGTCGGCGGCGGTTACTTCTTCACCCTGCCGGGTGTCACGGGCGACAAGGACTTCATCGGTCGCTCGCTGCTGGCTGCCACACAACCCAAAACAACTGCATAACAACAGTCATATCAGGAGCCGCCCCATGAAAAAGACGCCACTCGCGTTATTGCTGACCCTTGGTTTGCTCAACACCCCGCTGTCGGCGTTCGCCGCGACCGCGCCTCTGGATCTGGTGGGGCCGGTGTCGGACTACAAGATCTACGTCACCGAACAACTGGATGAACTGGCCAGCCACAACCAGCAGTTCACCGACGCGGTAAAAAAAGGCGACCTGGCCACCGCGCAGAAGCTCTACGCGCCGACCCGCGTTTATTACGAGTCGATCGAGCCGATCGCCGAGCTGTTCAGTGACCTCGACGCGTCCATCGACTCCCGGGTCGACGACCACGAGCAAGGGGTGAAAGCCGAAGACTTCACCGGTTTCCATCGCATCGAATACTCGCTGTTCTCGGAAAAGAGCACCAAGGATCTCGACGCTCTGGCGGACGGCCTGAACAAAGACGTGAAAGACCTGCAGACCCGCGTCGCCGGCCTGACCTTCCCGCCTGAGAAAGTCGTCGGCGGCGCCGCTGCGCTGCTCGAAGAAGTCGCCGCAACCAAGATCTCCGGTGAAGAAGACCGTTACAGCCACACCGACCTGTACGACTTCCAGGGCAACATCGACGGCGCGAAGAAAATCGTCGACCTGTTCCGTCCGCAGATCGAGAAACAGGACAAGGCCTTCGTCGCCAAAGTCGACAAGAACTTCGCCACCGTGGACAAGATCCTGGCCAAGTACAAGACCAAGGACGGTGGCTTCGAGACTTACGACAAGGTGAAGGACAACGACCGCAAGGCGCTGGTCGGCCCGGTCAATACCCTGGCTGAAGATCTTTCCACATTGCGTGGCAAACTCGGTCTGAACTGAGTCCGCGCATACAAAAATCCCCCGGACGCGTGCTGCATTCGGGGGATTTTTTGTGGGCCGGTTTTAGAGAATGCGATAGAGCAACCGCTCGACCCGCACCCGGCTCACGCGCTTGAGGAACTTGGCCACGCCCGCCGGGTAATCCGGCAAGGCTTCCAGGTCCTGGAAGCGTGCGATCCGCGTGGTGTGAACGAAGATATTTTCCAGCTCCACGCGGCGCGGTTCCAGCCACTCGCCTTTCGGGTCATCGATCAGCAAGGCGTTTTCCAGATCGAGACGGAACGCCCGAGGATTGAGGTTGTTGCCGGTCAGCAGCGTATAGCGCTGGTCGATCCACATCCCCTTGAGGTGATAGCTGTTGTCGCCTTCACGCCACAGATGCAGGTTCAACTGGCCGCTGTCGATGTTGCGCTGATGCCGCTTGGCGAAACGGCGCAGGCTGATCTCGTAGAGATACGGCAGCGCGGCGATCACCTTGAACGGCTCGGTCGGTGGAATGTAGAAATCGTTGGCCGTCTTGTCGCCGACCACGATGTCGATCTTCACACCGCGCGCCAGCGCACGGTTGATCTCGCGGATCACGCCGAGCGGCAGATTGAAATACGGCGTGCAGATGGTCAGTTGCTTCTGGGCGCTGGCGATCAGCTCCAGAATCACCCGGTTCAGCGGGTTGTTCTTGCCCACACCGAGCAACGGACTGACCGACAGGCCGGTATGCGCCGTGCTGCCGGCACTGGTGTCGTACGCCGCATATTTGAGACGACTGCGCAGGTCGCCAATGTCGTTGCGCAGGCTGCGGGTGGTCGGCAGGTTCGGCAGGTCGAGGCGATGCACCGCCTTCGATTCGATCAGACCGTGCTTGACCAGATGGTGCATCGAGTCCGCCAGTTCGCGGCTTTGCAGCACGTGATAACGGTCGAAACGGTACTTGTCGAATTTGTGCAGATAGACGTTGTTCAGGCTCGCACCGCTGTAGACCACGCAATCGTCGATCACGAAGCCTTTGAGGTGCAGCACGCCGAACAGCTCGCGGGTCTGCACCGGCACGCCGTAGACCGGCACCACGCTCTGGTGGGTGCGGGTCATTTCCTGATACCACGCCGAGTTGCCCGGCTGTTTGCCGGCGCCGATCAAGCCACGCTGGGCCCGCAGCCAGTCGACGACCACCGCGATTTCAAGTCCGGGACGCTTGAGTTTGGCGGCGTGCAAGGCATCGAGGATTTCCTGGCCGGCTTCATCGTTTTGCAAATAAAGCGCAACGAGGTAGATGCGCTGGGTCGCCTGGGCGATTTTCTCCAGCAGGCAACGGCGGAAATCGGCGGCGCCGGGCAGGATCGTCACGGCCTCGGCGGTCAGCGGAAAGCTGCGCAGTTTGGGCAGCAGAGAGCGTTTGAAAAGCAACGGCATAGGGCTCGCAATGGGTCGAATCCGAAGAACCCGAGAGCTTACACCATCAACTCCTTCGGGTCTTGTGAGTGTCTGTAATGACTGACCGTTCCCGCGCTCTTGAATGATCGTTCCCACGCTCTGCGTGGGAATGCAGCCCGGGACGCTCCGCGCCCCTTCCAGAGCTGGAACGCAGAGCGTCCCTTGAGGCATTCCCACGCAGAGCGTGGGAACGATCAAGTAGAACGCGAGAGCGATCAGAAAATAACTGCTTGACCAAGGAGAACGATCGTTCTACTGTTCGCCACATGAACGAAATCACAAGCAACGACACGACCCGAGACATCATTCTGGATGTCACCGAAAAGTTGATCTACAAAAGTGGCATCGCGGCCACCGGCATGGATCTTCTGGTGAAAACCGCCGGTGTTTCCAGAAAGAGCATCTACCGCTACTTCGCCAACAAGGAGGAGTTGACCGTCGCCGCCCTGCAACGCCGCGACGTGCGCTGGATGCACTGGTACAGAAGCGCCGTCGATCAGGCCGAAACCCCGGCTGATCGTCTGCTCAACCTGTTTACCGTGCTCAAGGGCTGGTTCGCCTCGGAAGGTTTCCGGGGCTGCGCCTTCATCAACACCAGCGGTGAGACCGGCGATCCCGAGGACCCGGTCCGACTGGTCGCCAAAGACCACAAACAGAAACTGCTCGACTACCTGTGCGAGCTGTGTACCGAACATGGAGCCGAGGACCCGCAACTGTTGGCCAAACAGCTGCTGATCCTGATTGACGGCGCCATTACCGTAGCGCTTGTGATGGGTGATCACAGTGCCGCCGATAATGCGCAATGCATGGCGCGAAAGTTATTGGACCTGTAACGCCTTAATAAGCCTGACAAGTTGTTTAACTGTTAATAGATCGGGAGACAAACATGTCTACTGCAGCCGAAGTTCGTCCGCCATTGCCACCGTTCAACCGTGAATCGGCCATTGAAAAAGTTCGTCTGGCCGAGGATGGCTGGAACTCCCGCGACCCGGAGCGCGTGTCGCTGGCCTACACCCTGGACACCAAATGGCGCAACCGTGCCGAATTCGCCAACAACCGCGAAGAAGCCAAGGGTTTCCTGACCCGCAAATGGGCCAAGGAACTGGATTACCGCCTGATCAAAGAACTCTGGGCCTACTCCGACACCCGCATCGCCGTGCGCTACGCCTACGAATGGCACGACGACTCGGGCAACTGGTTCCGTTCCTACGGCAACGAAAACTGGGAATTCGACGACAACGGCCTGATGTTCCAGCGTTACGCCTGCATCAACGACATGCCGATCAAGGAAAGCGAACGCAAGTTCCACTGGCCGCTGGGCCGACGCCCGGATGATCATCCGGGGTTGTCCGAGCTGGGTCTGTAATTAAGTAGCCGATCCCTCCTGCACAGTGTGCAGGAGGGATTTTCAGGCGACTTCGGCAGTCCGGGCCGATTGCGCTTTGGCTTCCAGTTCCCGCACCAGCGGCAACACCCGCTGACCGAAATACTCCACCTCTTCCTGAAAATGCAGGAACCCCGCCAATACCAGATCAACCCCCACCGCTTTCAACGCGACGATGCGCTCGGCAATCTGCTGCGGCGTGCCGATCAGGTTGGTCTTGAAGCCGTCGTTGTACTGCACCAGATCTTCAAAGGTCGATTTGGCCCAGTTACCCTCACCTTCCGGCGACGCCCTGCCCGCCTGCTTCGCCGCATCACCGAACGCATTCACCGCTTCCGGGTCCGCCTGATCGATGATCTGCGCCAGCACCGCTTTGGCTTCTTCCTCGGTATCCCGGGCGATGACAAACGCATTCACCCCGACCTTCACCGAATGCTGGTTCGCCGCCGCTTTGGCGCGAATATCGTCGACCTGCGCCTTGATGCCCTCGACGCTGTTGCCGTTGGTGAAATACCAGTCCGATACCCGCGCCGCCATGTCCCGCGCGGCACGAGAGCTACCGCCTTGAAAGATTTCCGGGCGGCCCAGCGGTTTCGGTTTGAGGCTGTAATTGTCGAAGCGATAGAAATCGCCACGGAAGGTGAAATTGTCCTGACTCCAGATCCCTCGCAATGAGCGAATGAACTCCTCCGAACGACGATAGCGCTCGTCGTGCTCCAGCCAATGCTCGCCAATCGCCTGGAATTCGCCCTTGAACCAGCCGCTGACGATGTTCACCGCAATCCGGCCGTTGGTGAGTTGATCGATGGTCGCCAACTGTTTGGCCGCCAGCGCCGGTTGCCACGGCCCAGGCAGAATGGCGGCGATGACTTTGAGTTTGCTGGTGGCGGCGAGCAGCGCGTGGCTGAAGGCAACCGATTCATGCTGGAACTCGGCGCCGTAACCGGCGGTGAAGCGGATTTGCGTCAGGGCGTATTCGAAACCCGCCGCCTCGGCCAATTGCGCCAGTTTGCGGTTGTAGTCGATGCCCCAATCGGTGCGTTGCTCGATCTTGCTGACCACCAGCCCACCGCTGACGTTCGGCACCCAGTAGGCAAATTTCACGGCTTGCTGACTCATTGGCGTGTCCTCGGGACAATTGATGAAGATGAGTGAGCCAGAGCAGCAAGCGTGCCAGCGGCGGGAGACCCGGTTTTATTGGGGTTTCAGGTAATAGGAATGCATGGTGGGAGGGTGATTTGTTGGGTGCGTGTTGGGTGGGCAACAGTTGAGCCGTCGGTGGTCGAGTCTTATGGGTCGCCGCAACATTCGGAAATGAGTAACATGACCACCCTCCCCGCAGCCCTGTTCTGCGCCCTGCCGAAATAAGCCGATTCCATGCCTTTCGAACTCAGCGTTGACCTCACTACCCTGGCCGTTCTGGCCCTTGTCGCTTTCATTGCCGGATTCATCGACGCCATCGCCGGCGGTGGCGGTCTGTTGACCACGCCTGCGTTGCTCACCGCCGGCCTGCCGCCGCACTTGGTGCTCGGCACCAACAAGTTGAGTTCGACCTTCGGTTCGGCCACCGCCAGTTTCACCTTCTACCGGCGCAAGCTGTTTCACCCACGGCAGTGGATGCACGCCATCGTCGGCACCCTGGTCGGTGCGCTGACCGGCGCCGTCGTCGCCCACTATCTGCCGGCCGAATGGCTGAACAAGATGTTGCCGGTGATTGTGTTCGCCTGCGGCCTGTACCTGTTGTTTGGCGGCACGCCGAAAGCGCCGCTGGACAGCGACGCACCGATCAAGAAGAAGTGGCAATCGACCCAAGGCTTCAGCCTCGGTTTCTACGACGGCGTGGCCGGCCCCGGCACTGGCGCGTTCTGGACCGTCAGCAGCTTGTTGCTCTACCCGATCGATCTGGTCAAGGCCAGTGGCGTGGCGCGCAGCATGAACTTCGTCAGCAACATTGCGGCGCTGTCGGTGTTCGTGTTTTCCGGGCAGGTGGACTGGATCATCGGCCTGAGCATGGGCCTGTCGGTGATGGTCGGCGCCTTCTTCGGGGCGCGCACCGCGATCAGCGGCGGCGCCAAGTTCATTCGTCCGGTTTTCATTACCGTGGTGCTGGGGTTGACCGTGCGTCTAGCCTGGCAGCACTGGTTCAGCGTGGCCTAAGCGCCGCGCCACGTAGACGTCGATCAGGTAACGGGCAATCGATTTGGACGCCGGCAACGGCGGCAGATCGTGCACGTTGAACCACTGGGCGTCTTCGATCTCGTCTTCCTGGCAGACAATCTCGCCACCGGCGTATTCGGCATGGAAGCCGAGCATCATCGAGTGCGGGAACGGCCAGCACTGGCTGCCCATGTACTGAATGTTCTTCACCTCGATCTGCACTTCTTCGCGCACTTCGCGAATCAGGCAATCCTCGGCCGACTCACCCGGTTCGGCAAACCCGGCCAGCGTGCTGTAGACCCCGGTGACGAAACGCGGTGAGCGCGCCAGCAGCACTTCATCGCCACGGGTCACCAGCACGATCATGCTCGGCGAAATCCGCGGATAACTGCGCAGGTCACAGGGCTGGCAATACATCGCCCGCTCCCGTGGCACCTGGGTCATGGCCTGACCGCAATTGCCGCAGAACCGATGTTCGCGCGCCCACGTCCCGATTTGCGCGGCATAGCCCAGCACTTTGTAGATCGTGTGATCGCCGTCGAGCATGAACGCCCGCAGGCCTTTCCAGTTGCAACCCGGCACCTCGCTGGTGCTGCGCAGTTCCAGCAGATACACCGGTTCGCCATCGAGATGACCGATACCGTGCTCGGCAAGGATCGACAAGTCCTGACGCTTGAGCCATTCCCGGGGGAACAGCGCGCCGTTGTCATCGAACAGGAAACCCTCGGGGCTGCGCGCCACGGCCCAGCCGCCGGGTTGATCGGTGTCCAGTACTGCAGTGGTCCAGCGAGATGTCATGGTTTCTCAATCCAGAAATTCGGGTTTCTGTTTGCTCATATGGGCGGCCATGGCCACGCGCAAATCGTTGGATTGCAACATGGCGGCGTTCCAGGTGGCAACGTACTCGAGACCGTCGTCAATGCGATGGTCACGCATGTAGCTGATCATTTCCTTGGTGCCGGTGACCGCAATCGGCGACTTGCCGGCGATGTCCCGGGCAATGTCCATCACACCTTCGATCAGGCCGTCCTTGTCGCTGTAGACGCGATTGACCAGGCCGATGCTGCGCGCTTCTTCGGCGCCAAAGGTGCGACCGGTGTAAGCCAGCTCACGCAGCATGCCGTCACCGATGATCCGTGGCAACCGTTGCAGGGTGCCAACGTCGGCCGCCATGCCGATATCGATTTCCTTGATCGAGAATTGCGCGTCTTCGGCGGCATAGCGCATGTCGCAGGCGGCGATCAGGTCGATGGCGCCGCCCAGGCAGTAACCCTGGATCGCCGCGAGTACCGGTTTACGGCAATTGTCGACCGCATTGAACGAGGCTTGCAGGGTCAGGATCTTTTTGCGCAGCAAGCGCGCATTGCGGCCGACGTCCTTGCCCAGTTCATTGGCCACGCCGGCCAGCATCATCAGGTCGATGCCCGAGGAGAAGTGTTTGCCGGCGCCGCTGAGCACCACCACCCGCACTTCGTCGGTGTCGTCGATCCACTGGAACACCTCGACGATTTCACTCCAGAACGCGGCGTTCATCGAGTTGATCTTTTCCGGACGATTGATCTGCACATGGGCGATGTTGCCGGCCAGTTCGACGCTGAAGGCGGTGTATTGAGTCATGGCAGAAATCCTTTACCGGGCTGAAAATGAGGCCCGAACTATAACAAGGCATCAGCACGGCGGTTCGGCCAAATGCGGGACTCTAGCCGTTCTTCACCGCGACGAAGGCGGCGGTCTCGTATGGCACCGTCACCACCTCCCTGCCCCGCAGTTGCGGCTCGCTGGCAATCAGTTCAGCAATCTGTTCGTCGATCCTTGCGCGCTGCTGGTCACTCAACGCGGCAATGAAACTGGTGGAGCGCACCCGGTTGAAAATCACATCTTCCGGCGAGCCGGTGTGGCCATGCTGAAAGTGTTGAGCCTGCAACGGCCCGAACGCCGGATGGGGAAAGGCCTTGCGCCATTCGCCGGTGTAGAAGCGCGGCGTGTCGCCTTCCAGCGCATTGACGATGGCGTCCAGCTTGGGCACCCAGTCGATCCGGGTGTCACGCAGGTTCCAGATCAGGCCCAACTTGCCGTCCGGTTTGAGCACCCGGGCGATTTCATCCAGCGCTTCGATGCTGGCAAACCAGTGAAAGGCCTGCGCGCACACCACCGCATCCACCGAGGCATCGGGCAGCGGCAAATCCGTCGCCGTACCGCTGACGGCCAGCACCTGCGGCCAGGCCAGTGACAGTTTTTCCAGCATCTGCGCCACCGGTTCCACGGCGATTACCTGGGCGCCGGTCGCCACCAGCCGTCCGGTGAACTTGCCGGTGCCGGCGCCGAGGTCGATAACGGTCTTGTGGCCATCGAGACCCAGTGTGCCCGTCAGCCATTCGCTGACGGCCGGCGGATAGTCGGGCCGGCCTTTGACGTAGGTGTCGGCGGCGGTCTTGTAGCCGCTGGCGGCCGAGTGGTGAACCTGATCTTTCATGGCCAAACTCCCATGGTAGAACTGCAGATCGACAACGAATGCTGACGAGCATAGCGCCGGAAAAAGGGCTTTCCTTTAACAAAGCCTGACAAAGCAATGAATAAATTTTCACCCTGCGGTGTTCAAAGTGAAACATGACCCCCTGTGGAGCCTTGCCCATGACTATCCGTTCCGTTATGTTCGCCGCCCCGTTGCTGGTGGCCGCCGTTTTCGCGAGCCCCCTCGCCTTCGCCAATGGCGATGAAGAGGCGCCGGTGCAGAAACCCAACTGTCCCAAAGGCCAGGTGTTCGACACCAAAACGCAGAAGTGCGTGATGCAGACCAGCCATCTGGTGCCCGACGCCGACCGGACCGATTACGCCTACCGTCTGGCCAAGGCCGGTCGTTACGAAGAAGCCCTGGCCCTGCTCGACACGCTGGAGCAACCGAACACCGCCAAGGCCCTCAACTATCGCGGTTACGCCACACGAAAACTGGGGCGCACCGACGAAGGCATCGGTTATTACCTGCAATCGGTCAAGCTTGATCCGCAGTACGCGCAAGTCCGCGAGTACCTGGGCGAAGCCTATGTGATCAAGGGCCGCGTCGATCTGGCGCAGGAACAGTTGCAGCACATCCAGAAGATCTGCGGCACGACCTGCGAGGAATACCGGGACCTGGCCGAAGCAATCAACGATTCATCGAAAACCTGACACGACACGCGGAGGCGAACATTTTCAGCGATCAGGCCTTCAGAGCCGAACTCGGGCAACACCTCGCGCGCCTGTGGCGCTATGGCTTGCTGCTGTCGCGCAATCGGCACGTGGCCGAGGATCTGGTGCAAGCCACCTGCGTACGGGCGCTCGAGCGTTCGGGCCAGTACGTGGCCGGCACGCGCATGGATCGCTGGCTGCTGAGCATTCTGCATTCGATCTGGCTCAACGAAGTGCGCGCCCGCCGGGTGCGCCAGGGCCAGGGTGTGGCGGATGCCGACAGCCAGCTGACCTTCGATGGCGAATACGCCGCGCAGACTCATGTGATGGCAGCGCAGGTGATCCGCCGGGTCGATGCGTTGCCGGAAACCCAGCGCGAAACGGTATATCTCGCTTACGTCGAAGGCCTGTCCTACCGCGAAGTCGCCGAGATCCTGCAAGTGCCGATCGGCACGGTCATGAGCCGGCTGGCCGCCGCGCGCCTGAAACTGGCCGAATACCCGCCGCTGCAAGCGGTACCGAACAGCCCCGCAGGAGACCGGCAATGAATGCGCCTTCCGACGAGCAACTGGTGGCGTATCTGGACGATGAACTGGACCGCGAACAGCGCAGCCAACTCGACAGCCTCATCGCCGACGATCCGCTGCTGAGTTTGCGGGTGCAATGGCTGAGCCGCAGCAACCTGCCGTTCAAGGCTGCCTACGACGAACTGGCGCATCAGGCGCCGCTTGATCGCTTGCAGGCCCGGCTCGATGCCGCGCCGTCACCGCAGAAGCCCGGTTTCAGCCGGCGCTGGTTCATCGGCGCGGCGGCGGCGGGCGTCGCACTCGCGGCTGTCGCGGCGGACCGCTTGTTTCTGGCTTGGCAAACACAGCATTCGCACAACTGGCGCGAACTGGTGGGCGAATACATGGCGCTGTATGTGTCGCAGACACTTGAGCATTTACCTACCGACGAGGCCTCGCAACTGGCGCAGCTGCAAACCGTCGATACGCGGCTCGGCGTGAGCCTGTCGCCGGCGAAACTGAAACTGCCCGGCGCGCAGTTCAAACGCGCGCAATTGCTCGAATATGACGGCGTGCCCATCGCCCAGATGACCTGGCTCGACGCCACCCACGGCCCGCTGGCGCTGTGCGTCACGCGCACCAACAGCGGCAGCCAGCCGCTGGCCCATGAACGCCGGCACGGGATGAACGTGGTGTACTGGACCGAGCGTGAGCACGCCTGGATGCTGATCGGTCATCACCCGGCTTCTGAGCTGGAAGACATGGCGAAAATGTTTAAGACCCGGCTGAACGTTTAAAGAATTTTGTCACTATGCTGCTCGGGTGATTTTCCAAGAAGGATGGATTTATGCCGATTTCGCCACGCACAGCCCTGCTGGTCATCGACGTGCAGAACGACTTCATTCCCGGTGGCCAGTTGGCCGTGCCAGAAGGTGACCTGATCGTTCCGCTGATCAACCGGCTCGCCGGGCAGTTCAAGCAAGTGGTCATTGCCCAGGACTGGCATCCGGCGGGGCATGCCTCGTTTGCATCCAGCCATCCCGGCCGTCAGCCTTATGACGTGATTCAACTGCCGTATGGCGAGCAGACGCTGTGGCCGGATCACTGCATTCAGGGTTCACGCGGTGCCGAGTTTCACTCGGGGCTCGATCTGCCCCACGCGCAGTTGGTCATCCGCAAGGGCTGCAACCCGGACATCGACAGCTATTCGGCGTTTCTGGAAGCGGATCGCGTCACGACCACGGGTCTGGCGGGTTATCTGAAGGAACGCGGGATCGACACGGTGTACATGGTCGGGCTGGCGCTGGATTTCTGCGTGATGTTCTCCGCGCTGGACGCGCGGGCGGCGGGGTTCAATGCGTTTGTGGTGCTGGATGCGTGTCGGGCGATTGATTTGAATGGATCGCTGGCGACGGCGGTCGAGCGAATGCAGGTGGCCGGGGTTGGATTGATCCAGTCGACTGAGATCATCTAATCCAGAGCACTGATCGTTCCCACGCTCTGCGTGGGAATGCCGCCATGGACGCTCTGCGTCCACTGTGACGCGGAGCGTCACGGTATGCATTCCCACGCGGAGCGTGGGAACGATCATCAACGATCAGGGGCGCTAAACGGGGGTTGGCAGCCAGAGCCTGAACCGCGCCCCACCCAACGGCGAACCCTCCACCGTCAACGTCCCGCCCTGCGCTTCCAGCGCCCGCCGGCTGATCGCCAGCCCCAGGCCAAACCCGCCGGTCGCCCGATCGCGACTCCGGTCCAGTCGATAGAACGGCTCGAAAATCCGCTCCCGCTCGTCCTCCGGAATGCCGATCCCGTCGTCATCCACCCAGATCTCGCAGCCCTTCGGACAAACCTGCACACCGATCTGAATGCGTTTTTCGCAGTAGCGCATGGCGTTGCGCAACAAGTTCTGAATCGCGCGCGCAGTCAGGCGCGGGTCGAGGGAGAAGCGTTCCAGCTGGTTGTGCAGCAGCACGTCGATGACGATTTCCGGGGATTCCAGTTCTTCGTCGACGCTGCCCAGTATGCTGTCGATGAACTCGTCCAGCGACACTTCGACCTGCTCCGGCAATTTCGCCGGATTCTGCAAACGGCTGTAGGACAGCAGTTCCAGCACCAACTCATCCAGTTCGCGAATATGCGCGACCAGCCCTTGCAGGCGTTCGCGGCTGGCTTGCGGCAAGTCATCGGACAGCGCCAGCGCGAGGCCGAAGTCCAGGCGGGTCAGCGGCGTGCGCAGTTCGTGGGACACGGCGTTGAGCAGATCGCGCTGCTGGTTGAGCAGGTTTTCGATATCGCCGGCCATGGTGTCGAACACGTTGGCCAGGCTGCCGATGTTCGAGCTCGGGCCAATCTGCGTGCGTTCGCTCAAATGGCCCTTGCCGAAACGTTCGGCCGTGCCCTTGAGGCGTTCCAGATCGCGCCAGTGCGGACGAAACCAGAGCAACAGGCACGCCAGCAGACTCGCGCCGATCAGCACGTTGATGCTCCAGTACAACAGGTTCACGTCCATCGGATCCGGCGGCACCACCATCTGCACCGCCATTTCGTCGTTCAGCGGCGTGACCGCCAGCGTGCGCCAGCCCCAGTCGCCCACCCGCACCATGTTTTCGCCGCGCCGCAGACGTTCCTGCTCGATGGCGGTGAAGTCCGGGTCGTCAATACGGGCAAGGACGATGTGCAGCGGCTGGAAATCCTTGTCCATCGATGCCGCGAGCGCCGGCCACTGATCCTGCGGCACCGCGCGAAACTGCTTGGTGATCAGCGATTGCAGGCCACGGGAATAGTCGAGGTTGTAGGTGACGAATCGCTGTTTGAACGCCATCACCACCAGATCCGGCACCAGATAGATCGCCGCGCTGTAGGAAACGATCGTCACCAGATAGAGGCGAAACAGGATTCTGAACATCGAATCAGCATTCCCACTCGGAACGGCTGAACAGATACCCCTTGCCCCACACGGTCTTGATCTTGCGGGCTTCGCCCGCGTGGTCGTCGAACTTGCGTCGCAGTTTGGAAATCGCCACGTCCACCGAACGGTCGGTGCCGTTGAACTCGATGCCGCGTAGACGTTGCAGGATCTGATCGCGGCTCAGCACTTCACCGGCATGACGGGCCAGCACCACCAGCAGGTTGTATTCGCCGCTGGACAGCTCCACCGGTTGCTCGCGCCAGGTCACCGTACGCTCCGACAGGTCGATGCACAGGTTGCCCATCAGGATCCGGTCATTGGCGGTCATCGGTTCGCCGAGGCTGCTGCGGCGCAATAAAGTACGGACCCGCGCCAGCAGGACGCGCGGCTCACAGGGTTTGGTGACGTAATCGTCGGCGCCCATTTCCAGGCCCAGCACCTGATCGTGGCTGTCATCGCGGGCGGTGAGCATCAGGATCGGCAGCGTTGCCGAATCGGCGCGCAACAGGCGACAGACCTGCAAGCCATCGAGGCCCGGCAGCATCAGGTCGAGAATCACCAGGTCCGGCGGATTGAGCCGCGCCCGTTCGCGCACATGGTCGCCACGGCCGATCACGCTGACGGAGTAACCGTTGCGTTCGAGGTAACTGGAGATCAGTTCGGCGAGGGCGGTGTCGTCTTCGACCAGAAGAATGTTGGGCATTGAGGTGATCCAGAACAGGCGGTGGCGACTGCTGTGTCGCAATAAATTTCAAGGGCTAAAGGATATACGCCCTCACTCGTCCCTGAGCAAAACCCTTACACAATTTCACACAGCGCCTACAAAGCTTCACCGCTACCCTCGGCGACTGTCCGTAGGATGCGCAGATCAATATTGGGGGTTTTACATGTCGAAGAATCTGCTGGCCGGGCTCGGCCTGATCGCATTGGCGTTGACGCTGAGTGCCTGTGATAAATCCTCGAACGCCGAGGAACAGGCGCCGCCGGCCACCGTGCGGATCGAAACCCTTGAGGCGCGCCCCCTGTCGATCAGCAGCGAACTCAGCGGGCGGGTTGCCGCGCCGCGCATTGCCGAAGTCCGCGCCCGAGTGGCCGGCGTCGTGCTGCAACGCACCTTCCGCGAAGGCAGCGACGTGAAAAAGGGTGACGTGCTGTTCCGCATCGACCCGGCGCCATTCAAGGCTGACCTCGATAGCGCCGAAGCCGCCCTGCGCAAGGCCGAGGCCAACGCGTTCCAGGCAAAACTGCAGGAACAGCGCTACGCCCAGTTGATCGATGACAAGGCCATCAGCGCTCAGGACTACGACAACGCTCGCGCCAATGCCCGGCAGACCGCCGCCGACGTCGCCGCCAACAAGGCTGCCGTCGAGCGCGCGAAGCTGAACCTCGGTTACGCCACCGTCACCGCGCCGATTTCCGGCCGCGTCGGTCGCGCCCTGGTGACTGAAGGTGCGCTGGTCGGCCAGAACGAAACCACGCCCATGGCGCTGATTCAGCAACTGAACCCGATCCACGCCGATCTCACCCAGTCGACCCGCGAACTCAATGAGCTGCGCCGGGCCTTCCGCTCCGGTCAGTTGCAGCAGGTCGGCCAAGATCAGGTCAAGGCCACGCTGATCCAGGACGACGGCAGCCTCTATCCGTTGCCGGGCAAACTGCTGTTCAGCGACATCACTGTCGATCCGGGCACCGGCCAGATCATCCTGCGCAGCGAGTTTCCCAACCCGGATCTCGATCTGCTGCCCGGCAGCTACGTTCGCGTGCGTCTGGAACAAGGCGTGATTCAACACGGCCTGACCGTGCCGCAACGTGCGGTGCAGCGTGACAGCGCCGGTGTGGCGCAAGTCCTGACCGTCGACGATCAGATGCGCGTCGCCCAACAGCCAGTGCAACTGGGCGCGGTGCAGAACGACCGCTGGATCGTCACCGGCGGCCTGAAGGCCGGCGACCGCATTGTCATCGAAGGCCTGCAACACGCCCGTCCGGGCGAAGTGGTGCAGATCGACGACACCCCTCTTCCACTTGCCCAGACCTCTGGTCAGTAAGCAGGACGCTTTTCTATGCCGCAGTTCTTTATCGACCGCCCGGTGTTCGCCTGGGTCGTCGCGTTGTTCATCCTGTTGGCCGGTGCGCTGGCCATCCCGCAATTGCCGGTGGCGCAATACCCCGACGTCGCGCCGCCGCAGATCGAAATCTATGCCGTGTACCCGGGCGCCTCGGCGCAGACCGTCGACGAGAGCGTGGTCAGCCTGATCGAAGAAGAGCTCAACGGCGCCGATCACCTGCTGTATTTCGAATCGCAGAGCAGCCTCGGCAGCGCGACGATCAAAGCCACTTTCCAGCCGGGTACCAACCCGGAACTGGCGCAGGTCGATGTGCAAAACCGCCTCAAAGTGGTCGAGTCGCGTCTGCCGCAAGCGGTCAACCAGCAAGGCTTGCAGGTGGAGAAAGTCTCCGCCGGTTTCCTGCTGCTGATCACCCTCACCTCCAGCGACGGCAAACTCGACGACGTGGCGCTCAGCGATTACCTGGCGCGCAACGTGATGAACGAGATCAAACGCATCGACGGCGTCGGCAAGGCCCAGCTGTATGGCGCCGAACGGGCGATGCGGATCTGGGTCGATCCGCAGAAGCTGATCGGTTTCAACCTGACGCCGGCCGACGTCAATGCCGCCATCGTCGCGCAGAACGCCCAGGTCTCGGCGGGCAGCATCGGCGATCTGCCGAACCCGAGCACTCAGGAAATCACCGCGACGATTCTGGTCAAGGGACAACTGTCGACGCCGGAAGAGTTCGCCGACATCGTGCTCAAGGCCAACCCGGACGGTTCCACCGTGCGCATCAAGGATGTGGCGCGGGTCGAGATCGGCAGCCAGGAATACCAGTTTGGCACCCGTCTGAACGGCAAGCCGTCCACCGCCGTCGGCGTGCAACTGGCGCCGGGCGCCAACGCCCTCAGCACCGCCACTTTGATCCGGGCGAAGATGGATGAACTGTCGCGCTACTTCCCGGCGGGCGTGGAATACAAGATCCCCTACGACACTTCGCCGTTCGTGAAGGTCTCGATCACCAAAGTGGTCTACACCCTCGGCGAGGCGATGCTGCTGGTATTTGCGGTGATGTTCCTGTTCCTGCAGAACATCCGCTACACCCTGATCCCGACGCTGGTGGTGCCGGTGGCGCTGATGGGCACCTTCGCGACCATGCTTGCGCTGGGGTTTTCGATCAACGTACTGACCATGTTCGGCATGGTGCTGGCCATCGGCATCCTGGTGGACGACGCCATCGTGGTGGTGGAGAACGTCGAGCGGATCATGGCCACCGAAGGCCTGTCGCCGAAAGAAGCAACGCGCAAGGCGATGACTCAGATCACCGGCGCGATCATCGGCATCACGCTGGTGCTGGTGGCAGTGTTCATTCCGATGGCGTTCATGCAGGGTTCGGTGGGCGTGATTTACCGGCAGTTCTCACTGTCGATGGCCACTTCGATTCTGTTCTCGGCCTTCCTTGCCCTGACCTTGACCCCGGCACTGTGCGCAACCTTGCTCAAGCCGATCGCCAAGGGCGAGCACCACGAGAAAACCGGATTCTTCGGCTGGTTCAACCGCCGCTTCGAGCAACTGACTGATCGTTATCAGGGCTGGGTTGGCTACGCGCTGAAACGTACCGGTCGTTATCTGCTGATCTACGTTGTGTTGCTGGTGGGTCTGGGCCTGTGCTTTGCGCGCCTGCCCTCCTCGTTCCTGCCGGTCGAGGATCAGGGTTACACCATCACCGACATTCAACTGCCGCCCGGCGCGAGCAAGAACCGTACGGTGCAGGTCGTCGAGCAGATCGAAGCGCACAACGCCGGCGAACCGGGTGTGGGCGACAGCACCGTGATTCTCGGTTTCAGCTTCTCCGGCAGCGGACAGAACGCTGCGCTGGCGTTCACTACGCTCAAAGACTGGTCGCAGCGTGGCAGCGACGACTCGGCAAGCTCGATTGCCGACCGCGCCAACATCGCCCTCAGCCAGATCAAGGACGCTGTAGCCTTCGCCGTGCTGCCGCCGCCGGTGGATGGTCTGGGCACATCCAGCGGCTTCGAGTTCCGCTTGCAGGATCGCGGCGGCCTCGGTCATGCGACCCTGATGGAGGCGCGCACCCAGTTGCTGGCCGCCGCCGAGAAAAGTCCGATCCTGATGAACGTGCGTGAAAGCGCGCTGGCCGAAGCACCGCAAGTGCAGCTGGAAGTGGATCGCAAGCAGGCCAATGCCCTGGGGGTTTCGTTCGCCGACGTCGGCAACGTGCTGTCCACCGCCATTGGCTCTTCGTACGTCAACGACTTCCCCAATCAGGGGCGGATGCAACGCGTTGTCGTGCAGGCTGAAGGCGATCGCCGCAGTCAGGTCGATGACCTGCTGAAAATGCACGTGCGCAACGACGCCGGGAAAATGGTGCCGCTGTCGGCGTTCGTCCGAGCCACATGGACCCAGGGCCCGGCGCAACTGACCCGCTACAACGGCTACCCGGCGATCTCGATTTCCGGTGAGCCGAAACCCGGCCACAGTACCGGCGAAGCCATGGCGGAGATCGAACGGCTAGTGGCACAAGGACCGAAAGGTCTGGGTCAGGAATGGACCGGTCTGTCGCTGCAGGAACGTTTGTCCGGCAGCCAGGCACCGATCCTGCTCGGGCTGTCGCTGCTGATCGTGTTCCTGTGTCTGGCGGCGTTGTATGAGAGCTGGTCGATTCCGACTTCCGTGCTGCTCGTTGTACCGCTCGGCGTGCTCGGTGCGGTGCTGGCCGTGACTCTGCGCGGAATGCCCAACGACGTCTTCTTCAAGGTCGGCCTGATCACCATCATCGGCCTGTCGGCGAAGAACGCGATCCTGATCATCGAGTTTGCCAAGAGCCTGTATGACGAAGGGCATGATCTGATTGATGCAACGTTGCAAGCCGCGCGTCTGCGGTTGCGGCCGATTGTCATGACCTCGCTGGCGTTCATTCTGGGCGTGGTGCCGCTGGCGATTGCCACGGGCGCAAGTTCGGCGAGCCAGCAGGCGATCGGTACCGGGGTGATCGGCGGGATGATCACGGCGACGTTGGCGGTGATCTTTGTGCCGGTGTTCTTCGTAGTGGTTATCAAGCTTGTGCGCAGGTTCGCCAAGCCCGATTGATTGACCACTCCCTGCGCGGTGGCCACAGGTCGCCGCGCTGGGCTAAGGTTGTCTGCACACCCTGGCCCATCGAGTTCCCATGCGCTTCCTCGCCCGCACCCACCCTCGCCTGTCTGCCGCCGCTCTTTTAGGGCTAGCTGTCGGCCTGCTTACGCCCGCCGACTCCGTTATCAGCAAAATCCTCATCGGCTGGAACGCCGGGGTCTGGACCTATCTGGCCCTGATGCTCTGGCTCACCGCCCGGGCCAAGGCACCGGACGTCAAGCAGATCGCTGTCATCGAGGACGAAAATGCAGGGCTGGTGTTGTTTGTGGTGTGTATAGCGGCGCTGGCCAGCCTGGCGACCATTACCCTTGAACTGGCAGGCAGCAAGGACCTGGATACCCACCACAAATTGATGCACTACGGTTTTACCGCACTGACGGTCATCGGCTCATGGCTGCTGATCGGAGTGATTTTCTGCGTCCACTACGCCCGGCTGTTTTACACCTGGGACGGCAAGGAGCCGGCGCTGCGCTTTGCCGAAGGCCTGACGACGCCCAACTATTGGGACTTTCTGTACTTCTCGTTCACCATCGGCGTCGCTGTGCAGACGGCGGATGTCGGCGTGGCTACGCGAGAAATACGCAAGATCGTGCTGGCACAGTCGCTGATCGGTTTTGTGTTCAACACCGCCATCCTCGGATTCTCGATCAACATCGCCGCCGGGTTGTTCGGCTGAAGTCAGCGGTTCCGAACCGAGCGCCATTTGTCGGCGACTTACGATTTTCTCCCGATCATTCACTTGACGATTGAATCGCTTCTGGTGTTTCCTGAAACCGGTTTCAGATCCTGTTACAGCGATCTGACCTGACAAATCCAATAATAAGGTTTCAGACCGTGAACGATTTTTCCGCCGCCCAGCGCAGCCGCGTGACCATGCTCGACGTCGCCGAACACGCTGGCGTGTCCAAGGCCAGCGTCTCGCGCTTCATTGGCGACGACCGCGCCCTGCTCTCCGATGCCATTGCCCAGCGCATCGAGCAGGCGATTGCCGAACTCGGTTACCGCCCCAATCAAATGGCCCGAGGCCTGAAGCGTGGCCGCACCCGCCTGATCGGCATGCTGGTGGCCGATATCCGCAACCCTTATTCGATTTCCGTGATGCACGGGGTGGAAACCGCCTGCCGTCGACACGGCTACAGCCTGGTGGTGTGCAACACCGATCGCGACGACGAGCAGGAACGTCAGCACCTGGCGCTGTTGCGCTCGTACAACATCGAAGGGCTGATCGTGAACACCCTGGGTCATCACCGGGATGAGCTGGATGAGCTGAAGCGGGAAATGCCTCTGGTGCTGGTGGATCGCAAGGTCGACGGGCTCGACAGCGATATGGTCGGGTTGAACAACCCGCAGGCCATCGAGATGGCGCTCGAACATCTTCAGCAGCGTGGCTATCGCGATGTACTACTGGTGACTGAACCCTATGACGGCACCAGTTCGCGGATCGAGCGGGTCAGCAGTTTTCAGCAGCAGATCGGTCAGCGCCAAGACATGTGTGGCGCGGTGCTGGAAACCGGTTCGAGTCTTGCGAACGATCTTCAAACCTTTTTGAACACAACCGATAACGGCTCAAAAGCCTTGTTCTGCGCCAACGGCGTGGCGGCGCTGGCTTGCACCCTGGCCTTGCGCGAGATTGGCTGCCGGTTGTTCGAGGATGTCGGGCTGATCGCGCTGGATGATCTGGACTGGTATCCGTTGGTGGGCAGCGGGGTTACTGCCCTCGCTCAGCCGACGGAGGAGATTGGTGCGCGGGCGTTTGAGTGTTTGCTCAAGCGTTTGCGTGGGGATGATGAAGCGGCGCGGACGCTGGATTTTGCACCGGTGCTGATCGAGCGCGGCTCGACGCGCAGCAAGGCGGAATAAGGCCCTACGGGACTACCCAAAAATTTTTGAACAAAAATGAAACCGGTTTCAGAGGTAGATAACAATGAATAAACCTGCCGTTTCCATCAGCCTTTCCAGCTACGGCGCCGACCTCGTTCGCCGTCGTGGTCAGGCTTCGTTCATCGAAGTGCTGGCCGCTGCCGGCGCCCATCGCATCGAATGGCGCGAAGAGTTGCTGACCAACGAAGTCCCGGAACAACTCGCCGCAGCCACGCAAGCCGAAGGCCTGCAAAGCATCTATTCCTCGCCCACCGAACTATGGCTGGCCGGTCAGTCGCGCCCCAATCCCGAACTCATCACCGCGCTGGAAAATGCCGAAGCGTTCGGCTCGAAGTGGCTGAAAGTGTCGCTGGGCTTCTTCACCGACAACAACGATCTGCAGACGCTCGCGCAGATCCTCGCGCAAAGCCCTGTGCAGTTGCTGGTAGAGAATGATCAGACCCTGCACGGCGGTCGCATCGAACCGTTCCAGCGCTTCTTCGCCGCCGTCGAGCAACACAACCTGCCGATCAAGATGACCTTCGACATCGGCAACTGGCAGTGGCAAGACCAGTCCGCCACCAGCGCTGCCCGACTGTTGGGCCGTCATGTCGGTTACGTGCATTGCAAAGCCGTGGCCCGTCGTGCCGACGGCAAACTGGTGGCCGTGCCGCCCGCCGCCACTGACCTGCATCTGTGGGAACAACTGCTGCGGCACATGGCCCAAGGGGTCATGCGCGCCGCCGAATACCCGTTGCAGGGCGATGATCTGGTGCAACTCACCACAGAACACGTCGCCGCCCTCGCCCGCCTCGGCCAGTCCCGTCTGGAGCCTGCTCATGTCTGAGATCGATATTCTGTCGTTCGGCGAAACCATGGCCATGTTTGTCGCCGAACAGAGCGGTGATCTGGCCTCCGTCGAGCAGTTTCACAAACGGATTGCCGGGGCGGACAGCAACGTCGCCATCGGATTGTCACGGCTGGGTTTCAAGGTGGCCTGGCTGAGCCGTGTCGGGGCTGATTCGCTGGGACGATTTGTCGTCGAAACCCTGGCTCGCGAAGGTCTGGATTGCAGCCATGTCGAAGTCGACAACGCGCACCCGACCGGTTTCCAGCTCAAGTCGCGCAACGATGACGGCAGCGATCCGACGGTTGAGTACTTCCGTCGCGGCTCGGCGGCCAGTCATCTGTCACCGCAATCAATCACCTCGACGCTGCTAAGCGCCCGGCATCTGCACGCCACCGGCATTCCGCCGGCGTTGTCCGCGTCGGCCCGGGAAATGTCCCGTGAACTGATGACCCGCATGCGCAATGCCGGTCGCAGCGTCTCGTTCGACCCGAACCTGCGTCCGAGCCTGTGGGCCAGCGAGCGGGAGATGATTAGCGAGATCAACCGCCTCGCCGCCCTCGCCCACTGGGTGTTGCCGGGGTTGAGCGAAGGTCGATTGCTAACCGGGTTTGAAGATCCGGCGGATATCGCCGAGTTTTATCTCGATCATGGCGCTGAAGCCGTGGCGATCAAGCTCGGGCCGCAGGGTGCGTATTACCGCACGCAACTGGATCAGGGGTTTGTCGCCGGGGTTCCGGTCGAAACCGTGGTCGATACGGTCGGTGCCGGGGATGGGTTTGCGGTGGGGATGATCAGCGCCCTGCTGGAGCACCAGAGTTTTCCCGAGGCGGTCAGACGCGCCAACTGGATTGGCAGTCGGGCGGTGCAGAGCCGTGGCGACATGGAGGGTTTGCCGACCCGATCCGAACTCACCGCTGATCGTTCCCACGCTCCTGCGTGGGAATGCAGCACGTGACGCTCTGCGTCACATGGGACGCGGAGCGTCCCCGGAGGCATTCCCACGCAGAGCGTGGGAACGAGCAACAACCAATCAATTGAACCTGCTGCGACAAAAACAACAAGCTCAGGAGCAAGACCATGAAAACCGCAACCCTCGCCACCCGCCGCTGGTGGTACATCATGCCGATCGTGTTCATCACCTACAGCCTGGCGTACCTGGATCGCGCCAATTACGGATTCGCTGCTGCGTCCGGAATGGCTGAGGACCTGATGATCACCCCAGGCCTGTCTTCGCTGCTCGGCGCGCTGTTCTTCCTCGGCTACTTTTTCTTCCAGGTGCCCGGTGCGATCTACGCGCAGAAGCACAGCGTGAAGAAGCTGATCTTCGTCAGCCTGATCCTCTGGGGCGGGCTCGCCACCTTGACCGGCGTGGTCTCCAACGCCTATTGGCTGATCGTCATCCGTTTCATGCTCGGCGTGGTCGAAGCGGCGGTGATGCCGGCGATGCTGGTGTACCTGTGCCACTGGTTCACCCGCGCCGAACGCTCGCGGGCCAATACCTTCCTGATCCTCGGCAACCCGGTAACGATGCTGTGGATGTCGGTGGTTTCAGGCTATCTGGTGCAGCATTTCAGCTGGCGCTGGATGTTCATCATCGAAGGTCTGCCGGCGGTGCTCTGGGCATTCATCTGGTGGAAGCTGGCCGATGATCGTCCGGCCCAGGCCAAGTGGCTCAACGACCAGGAAAAGCACGATCTGGAAAGCGCGCTCGCCGCCGAACAGGTCGGCATCAAAGCCGTGAAGAACTACGCCGAAGCCTTCCGTTCGCCGAAGGTAATCATTCTGGCGCTGCAATTTTTCTGCTGGAGCATCGGTGTCTACGGCTTCGTGCTGTGGCTGCCGTCGATCCTCAAGGCCGGCGCGCAGATGGACATGATCGAGGCCGGCTGGCTGTCGGCGTTGCCGTATCTGGCGGCGGTGATCGGCATGCTGCTGGTGTCGTGGGGCTCGGACAAACTGCAAAAGCGCAAACGCTTCGTCTGGCCACCGCTGCTGATTGCCTCGGTCGCGTTCTACGGCTCCTACGCCTTGGGCGCGGAACATTTCTGGTGGTCGTACACGCTGCTGGTGATTGCCGGCGCCTGCATGTACGCGCCGTACGGGCCGTTCTTCGCCATCGTGCCGGAGATTCTGCCGGCCAACGTTGCCGGTGGCGCCATGGCGCTGATCAACAGCATGGGCGCCCTCGGCTCCTTTGGCGGCTCGTACTTGGTCGGTTACCTCAACAGTTCCACCGGTTCGCCCGGCGCTTCGTATCTGTTGATGAGTGGCGCGCTGATGCTCTCGGTGGTGCTGACGATTTTTCTCAAGCCCGGCGCGAGTGACCGGGTGACGGCCAAGCGTGTCGCACCGCGCCCGCTGCCGGCCCATTCCTGAATTGATAGAGAGATGACTGCGATGAAAAAGCAGGTTGTGCTGTACAAGAAACTGTCGCCTTCTTTGATGGCGCGTTTGCAAGAACAGGTCGACGTGACGTTGATCGACAGCCTCGACGCCGACGGTCTGATGAAACTGCGCGACGCCCTGCCCGGCGCTCACGGCTTGCTCGGCGCGAGCCTGAAACTGGACGCTGCGCTGCTCGATCTCGCGCCGAAGCTGGAAGCGATTTCCAGCGTCTCGGTGGGCGTCGATAACTACGACATCGACTACCTGACCCGACGCAAGGTCATGCTGACCAACACCCCGGACGTGCTCACCGAAACCACCGCCGACACCGGTTTCGCGCTGATCCTGGCCACCGCCCGGCGGGTGGTGGAACTGGCGAACCTGGTGCGCGGCGGCCACTGGCATCGCAGCATCGGCCCGGCGCATTTCGGCACCGATGTGCATGGCAAGACGCTGGGCATCATCGGCATGGGGCGGATCGGCGAGGCACTGGCCCAGCGCGGTCATTTCGGGTTCGGGATGCCGGTGATCTATCACAGCCAGTCGCGCAAACCGGCGGTCGAAGAACGTTTCGATGCGCAATACCGCAGTCTGGAGGATTTGCTGCGGCAGGCGGATTTCATTTGCCTGACACTGCCGTTGACGGCGCAGACTGAAGGTCTGATCGGCGCCGAGCAGTTTGCGTTGATGCGGCCGGAGAGCATCTTCATCAACATTTCACGGGGCAAGGTTGTGGATGAGGCGGCGATGATCGACACCTTGCGGCATAACCGGATTCGCGGGGCGGGGCTGGATGTGTTTGAGCGCGAACCGCTAAATCACGATTCGCCGTTGTTGCAACTGAACAACGTGGTGGCGACTCCGCACATGGGCTCGGCGACTCATGAAACGCGCGAAGCGATGGCGCAGTGTGCGGTGGAAAATCTGTTGGCGGCGTTGGCCGGTGAAAAACCCGCCAACCTGGTGAGTCCTCTCCACTGATGATCGTTCCCACGCTCTGCGTGGGAATGCCTCAAGGGACGCTCCGCGTTCCAGCTCTGGAAGGGACGCGGAGCGTCCCGGGCTGCATTCCCACGCGGAGCGTGGGAACGATCAGGAGGAAACCCTCAGGCACTGCGCACCTGGAGAAGCTGCGCAGCACAAAGGGCAATCCGCGAACACGCATCCGCCAGCTTCACCCGATCCACCACCAGCCCGATGCGAATATGCCCCGCCGCACTCGGCCCGAACGCTTCACCGGCCAGCACAGAAACCCCATACCCCTCCAGCAACCGCTCGGCAAAGTCCTGCGCGCCGAGCCCGGTCTGGCGCACGTCGACCATCACGAACATCCCGCCATCCGGTTTGATCGGGTACAACCCCGGACAGCCGCGCAACCGCTCGCACACCAGATCCCGACGCAACCGGTATTCCTCGCGCATCTGCGTCACTTCCGGCAAATCTTTCTCCAGCGCGATCTGCGCCGCTTTCTGCACAAAATCCGGCAGGCCGAACAACATGCTCAGCGACAGATTTACCAAATGCTCGGCCAAGGGTTTCGGCCCGATCATCCAGCCGATCCGCCACCCGGTCATCGCATGAGATTTGGACAGGCTGTTGATGGTCGCAGTGCGCTCGGCCATGCCCGGCAGGCTCGCCGGGCTGACGTGCTCGCCTTCGTATAACAATTCGCTGTAGACCTCATCGCTGATCAGCCACAAGTCATGGCGAATGCACAGCGCCGCCAGCTCTTGCCAGATCAGCAACGACAGACTCGCACCCGAAGGATTGTTGGGACTGTTGAGCAACATGGCCCGCGTCTTCGGAGTGATCCGCGCAGCAACATCCACCGGGTCGACGCGGAAACCGTTCTCAGGGCGAACCGGCACCGGCACCACGGTTGCGCCGCAGGCACCGAACACACCTTCATAAGTCACATACATCGGTTCGGCGACGATCACCTCATCGCCCGGATCCAGCAGACATTGCGCCACCGAATACACCGCGCATTGCGCGCCGGGCAGCACGATCACATGCTCGGCATCCACTTCCTGGCCACTGTTGCGCCGATGGCGCTCGGCAATCCGCTTGCGCAGCTCCAGCCGACCGCGCACTTCGGAATAATGGGTATCGCCGGCCAGCAGGCTGTCGATGGCGCCGTGGATGATCGGCAGCGGCGTATCGAAATCCGGATCACCCACGGACAGCAGCAACACATCAATGCCCTCGGCGCGTAACTCCAGCGCTCGGTCGTGAATACGCCAGGCCGCTGCTCCCTCCCCGGCGATTCGTTGGGTCAAGGCTGAAAAGCGCATGTACGTCTCCTGATTGCGCGGTCTCCAGCCTTCACCCTAGGTCAAATCACAAACCGCGCCACCATCGCATTCAAATCCACCGCCAGCCGCGACAGTTCGTGGGTCGCGGCGCTGGTTTGATTCGCGCCGGCAGCCGATTGGGTGGCCAGGTCGCGGATGTTGACCAAGTTGCGGTCAACCTCGCGGGACACCTGTGCCTGTTCTTCCGAGGCGCTGGCGATCACCAGATTGCGCTCGTTGATCTGGTGAATCGATTGGGTGATCTGCTCGAGTGCAACACCAGCAGCGCGGGCCATTTCCAGGGTGGACTGGGTACGCTGGTTGCTTTGCTGCATCGACTCGACCGCTTCGCCGGTGCCGTTCTGGATGCCGGCGACCATTTTTTCGATTTCCTGAGTCGACTGCGCGGTGCGATGGGCCAAGGCGCGAACTTCGTCCGCTACCACGGCGAAACCGCGTCCGGCTTCACCGGCACGGGCGGCTTCGATGGCGGCGTTGAGCGCCAGCAGGTTGGTCTGTTCGGCGATGGCGCGGATCACGTCCAGCACCTTGCCGATGTCCCGGCCCTGAGCCGCCAGGCCTTCGATCATTTGCGCGGTGTTCTGCACGTCGTGGGTCATGGTCTGGATCGCGTCGACGGTTTTCACCACTTGATCGCGACCTTCGCGGGCGGCGTGGGTCGACTGGTTTGAGGCTTCGGAAGTCGACACCGCGTTGCGTGCGACCTCTTCCACCGCTGCGGTCATTTCGTTGACAGCAGTGGCGGCCTGTTCGATTTCGTCGTTCTGCTGTTGCAGGCCACGGGACGCTTCTTCGGTCACGGCGCTGAGTTCTTCGGCGGCGGCGCCCAGTTGCGTGGCGGAGCCGGCAATCTGTTCGATGGTCTTGCGCAGGTTGGTCTGCATCGCGGCCAAGGCTTCAAGCAGGCGCGCCGGTTCGTCCTTGCCATCGATTTCGATGTTTTTTGTCAGGTTGCCACTGGCGATGGTTTGCGCGGCAGCGACGGCGCGGTTCAGCGGGGTGACGATGCTGCGGGTCAGCAGCCAGGCCAGCAGCACGGTCAGCAACGCAGCAATCACGGCCACCACGATGATCCCGGTGATCGCGCCGCTGTACTGGTCTCCAGCCTGGGACGACGCGGCTTTCGCGTCGGCCGAGTTGATCGCAATCAGTTGGTTGAGCTGTTCGCCCATTTTGTCGGTGCCGTCCTTGATCTTCGTGTTGATCAGGGTACGCATCTCATCGACCTTGTCCTGACGCGACAGCTCCATCATCTGGTTCTGCGCTTGGAGGTAGTTGTCGAGGGTCGTTGCGAAGGTCTGATACAACGCGCGCTCTTCCGAACCGGCCGGCAGTGCCGCGTAACTGGCCTGGGCCGCGCGCACCTTTTCCACCAGCACGCCGATGCGGGTCTGGGCTTCCTGCAACCCGGCCGGGTCGCGGTTGACCAGAATGCGGAACGAGAGGATGCGCAGACGCAGGACGTTTTCCGTGACCACGGCGAGTTGCGTGACGCTCGGCAACTGCGTCGACTCCATCTCCAGCGACGCCTGGCGGATGATCGACATGCGGTTGACGGCGAACACGCCGAGCACGATCACCAGCAAGGCAATAAAGGCAAAACCGAGGAAGGCACGGGGCGCGATATTCAGATTACGCAAGGACATAGGAGGACTCTCGGATGAATGAAACTACGAGCGTCCATGCCGTGATCACTGGCCCTTGGGGCGGGCTTCAGTCCGGCGTCACTGTTTTAGGAAGTCTTGTGTGCGCCTGACTTCTGTATCGGCCAGGCTTGAGGAAGATTGCGGGGAAAGACGAAATATTTTTCAAAGTGTTGCGGGTGTTTCAGCGATGAAACACCCGTAGCTTTAGATGATGGATGACAGGTCAGGTCGGGGATGCCAGGCGCCAGACGCGAGCGATGTCGGTGGCGCGTTCGCGCAATAGACGTGGAGCTTCGGCGCAGGCCTGTTCGAGGGTCATCGGGCCGCTGGTGACGGCGAAGGCGGCGTCGATGCCGTGATCGTAGAGTTCCTGATAACCCTCGCCCAAGGTGCCGGCGATGACGATCACGGGAACGTCGTGGTGTTTGGCGATCCGCGCAACGCCGAACGGGGTTTTGCCTCGCAGGGTCTGGGCATCGAAGCGTCCTTCGCCGGTGATGACCAGATCGGCGCCCTTTACTGCCTCGGATAACCCGACCAGTTCCGCGACGACTTCGACACCTGCCTGGAAGCGTGCGCCGAGAAAGGCCTTGGCGGCAAAACCCAGTCCGCCTGCTGCGCCGCTGCCCGGTTCATCGCGTACGTCGTTGCCCAGCGCTTGCGCGCAGAGTTCGGCGAAGTGGCCGAGGGCCTGATCCAGTTGTTGAACTTGCGCGGGTGATGCGCCCTTCTGCGGGCCGAAAATCGCCGAGGCGCCGTGGGGGCCGCACAGCGGATTGTTGACGTCGGCGGCGATGTCGAAGCGGACTTGCGCCAGACGTGGGTCGAGTTCGCTCAGGTCCAGACGTGCGAGTTGCGCCAGCGCCAATCCGCCCGGCACCAACAATTGCCCTTGAGCATCCAGCAGTTTCACGCCCAGCGCCTGCATTGCGCCGGCGCCGCCGTCGTTGGTGGCACTGCCGCCGATGGCCAGGATCACGCGTTGTGCTCCGGCATCCAGCGCGGCGCGAATCAGTTCACCGGTGCCGAAGGTGCTGCTGATGCACGCGTCACGCTGCCCCGGCGGCACCAATTGCAATCCGCTGGCCTCGGCCATTTCGATGATTGCGGTGTGGTTGTGCGGCAGCCAGCCCCACGCCGCTTCAACTGCTGCGCCCAACGGGCCGCGCACACGGGTGCGGCGCAACTCGCCTTCGCACGCGGCGAGAATCGACTCCACCGTCCCTTCGCCACCGTCGGCCATAGGGCATTTGACCAGCGTCGCCTGCGGCCAGACCTGCGCCAGACCCAGCGCAATGGCTTCTGCAACGCCTTGGGCACTCAGGCTGTCCTTGAACGAATCGGGGGCGATGACGATTTTCATGCGAATTCTCCAGTTCCAATGCCCCTCATGCTGCCAGTCGCCTTGCGCGTTGACGCCTGTCCGCTGCACAAGTGGCGCAGGCGTTTATTGTTCATTTCGACAAATCGTCAGTCTGTGGCAGCAATTGCACCCCGAGATACAACGCCAACATGCCGTCGAGCTTCAGCGGATCGACCCCGCTCAACTCGGCAATCCGCTCCATTCGGTAACGCAGGCTGTTGCGGTGAATCCCCAAGGCATCGGCGCAGGCCTGGCTCTGCCCGTCGTGATCGCACCAGCTGCGCAGGGTCGCGAGCAACTGGCCGTTGCTGTCCTTGGCGATCACCTTGCGCAACGGTTTGAGCAGTTCATCCAGCGCATCGTCGTTGCGATGGCGCCAGAGCATCACCGGCAAGCGATAGCGATTGAGGGTCAGCAGCCGTGAGCGCGGCAGAACTTCGCGGCCATAGGCGAGTAAATCGCCGACCCGCCGATAGCAACGGCGCAACCCGGTCAGCCCATCAGCCTGCCCGCCGACGGCAATGCGCAGGATGTTCCAGCCCAGGCCATCGAGCTTTTCCAGCAGACGATCATGCTCGACGTTCTGACTCGCCGGCCGGCACCACAGCAGCGAAGACTTCGCGGAACTCACGCACCAGCTGTCCGGATAGCGCGTAATCAGCCAGGCACTCAGCGCCTCGACGGTTTGCCCCGGCCCGTGTTCCAGCCCCAACTCAAACAGATACGGCACCCGCGTCAGTTGCGGTTTGAGTCCGAGTTGCTGGGCCTCGTCGACCAGCCTTGGTGAATCCCCTGCCTCGCTCAACAGCAGCGCGAGCAAGTCATCGCAACGCTGCCGCCGCCATTGCTGCTCGGATTGCTGATTGCGTTGGCCGACCAGCATTTCAGCGGTCATGCGCACCAGTTCGGCGTAAGTGCGCAATTGCTCCGGCTCACCGGTGATGCCGAGCACCCCGATCAACCGCTGATCGAGCAGCAACGGCAGATTGATCCCCGGCTGCACGCCCTTCAAATGCACGGCGGTCTGCGCGTCGATCTCCACCACCCGCCCGTTGGCCAGCACCAGTTGCGCGCCTTCGTGACGAGTGTTGATCCGCTCCGGCTCGCCACTGCCCAGGATCAAGCCCTGGCTGTCCATGACGTTGACGTTGTACGGCAAAATGGCCATGGCCCGGTCGACGATGTCCTGGGCGAGGTCGTGATCGAGTTCGAACATAAGGGCTGGAATCCTTGAAAACAGGCGCGGACGGTTGTTCACCCGCACAGGGTCTGGCAACAAACCCTGTGCTCAGGCACAAAGACAATCCGGCCAAAGGTGGCCGAGACTCTCAGGGCGATCAACGTTACCCTTTGCATCGCAAAAAATCATAATAAAGAGAGAGCCGCCATGTCGCAGAGCGCCGCTGCCGCCCAGACCATCGATGACGATAAAAATGCCGTCTACAAACGCATCACCCTGCGTTTGATCCCCTTCATCTTCATCTGCTACCTGTTCAACTACCTCGACCGGGTCAACGTTGGATTTGCCAAACTGCAGATGCTCGACGCGCTGAAATTCAGCGAAACCGTGTACGGCCTCGGGGCCGGTATCTTCTTCATCGGCTACGTGCTGTGTGGCGTACCGAGCAACCTGGCCCTGACCAAATTCGGCCCTCGGCGCTGGATCGCGCTGATGATGATCACCTGGGGCACGCTGTCGACCTGCCTGCTGTTCGTCACCACACCGACCGAGTTCTACACCCTGCGCCTGTTCACTGGCGCGGCTGAAGCCGGGTTCTTCCCGGGCGTTGTGCTCTATCTCTCGCAGTGGTTCCCGACGTTCCGCCGTGGCCGGATCATGGCGTTGTTCATGTCGGCGATCCCGGTGTCCGGCCTGCTCGGCAGCCCGTTTTCCGGCTGGATCCTCAATCACTTCGCCGCAGGTCAAGGTGGCCTCGCCGGCTGGCAGTGGATGTTCCTGCTGCAAGGCATTCCGACTGTTGTGCTGGGCGCACTTGCCTACTTCCTGCTCAGCGACAACTTCGCCAACGCCAAATGGCTGACCCCGCATGAGCGTTCGGTGCTGGAAGCCGATCAGGCGGAAGACCTGGCGAACAAGCCGAAAACCACTTCCGATTCGTTGATCGCGGTGTTCAAGAACCCGGCAATCTGGGCGTTTGGCTTGATCTACTTCTGCATCCAGAGCGGCGTGTACGCGATCAACTTCTGGCTGCCGTCGATCATCAAAAACCTCGGTTTCAGCGACAACCTGGTGATTGGCTGGTTGAGTGCGATTCCTTACCTGCTGGCTGCTGTGTTCATGCTGGTGGTTGGCCGTTCGGCGGACTTGCGTAAAGAACGTCGCTGGCATTTGGTGGTGCCGATGTTGATGGGCGCTGTCGGCCTGCTGATTGCGGTGAACTTCGCGGCGAATCCGGCGATTGCGATTCTCGGCCTGACCATTGCGACCATGGGCGCGCTGACCGGTTTGCCGATGTTCTGGCCGGTGCCGACTGCCATGCTGAGTGCGGGTGCTGCGGCGGGTGGTCTGGCGTTGATCAACTCGATGGGGCAGATGGCCGGGTTCCTCAGCCCTTACCTCGTGGGTTGGGTCAAGGACAGCACCGGGTCGACCGATGCGGCACTTTATCTGCTGGCGGGTGTGATTGTCGGCGGGAGTTTGCTGGCGTTGCGGATGACGCGGACGTTGCGGGCCTGATTATTGGTAGACACACAAAAACGGCCCACTTCGGGCCGTTTTTCGTTTGATCGTTCCCACGTTCTGCGTGGGAATGCCTCAAGGGACGCTCCGCGTTCCAGCTCTGGAAGGGACGCGGAGCGTCCCGGGCTGCATTCCCACGCGGAGCGTGGGAACGATCTAGCTAAAGGGGAGTTTCAGTCTTCAGTTCCAGATTATCCAGCACCCGATTCACCGCCAGTTCCGCCAGCATGATCAGTTGCCCAATCCCCAGCAGGACGTGCCGCTGCGGCGCATCGATCATCCCGGCGAAATCGCTGGCCATGGTTTTGGCCGAGGTCAGGGTTTCGCAGGCGTCGGCCAACAGTTCTTCGCTTGGGATACCGGGAGCGATGAGGTAGCGGGTGTTAGGTTTGAGCAGCGGCTTTCTGGGGTGGAACGGATTGAGGTAGTGATCGAGGGCGCGTTCGGCGGCTTCGTGGAATTTCTTGGAGTCGAGGGTTTCGTAGGGGGACGTTGAATCGACTTCGGGTGGGTTGGGTGTTGGTTTGATCATGGTGAAACTCCTAAGGCGCTTATTGGAGCCACCACACTCGCTACCAAACGATGGTGGTGGCCAGACGCAGGTTGGTAGACCGGGCCTTAGGAGAAACGGCGCACCCGAAGGTGCCCTGCGAATGACCACCATAAAACAGAGACAAAAAGACTCTAAAAAATGGAGCAATCTGCACTTAAAGACCCGGGCTACCAAACCCGATCGCTGTTCTTTTCAGCGACGGGACAACGATAAAACCCGGCCCTTAAGCGCACAAGCCGGCGGATTCTGGCTTAGTCGTAGGCAACGGCGCAAGGTTATGTAGCCTGGGTGCGTGTCTGGAAGTGTCCTTTAAACACTGCACTTAAACACCCACTCCAGATCGTTCCCACGCTCCGCGTGGGAATGCAGCCCGGGACGCTCCGCGTCCCTTCCAAAGCCGAACGCGGAGCGTCCGTGGAGGCATTCCCACGCAGAGCATGGGAACGAGCGTCACACACTGGTTTTTGCATCCAGCTCCAGCACCAACCCACCCGGCATCTGCACAAAAATCTGCCAGATCCCATCCTCAGGCACCTGCGCCACCTGATAAGACAACCCACTGCCCTGCACCCGCTTCAAAACCACCGCCGCATCTTCATCAGTACGAAACGCGATGTGGCTCAAAGCAGCGTCCTCGGACAAAGGCTGCTCAATCACATGCACCAACGCCTCCCCGTCCTGATACAGCCACCGCCCGGGAAACGGAAACGGCGGCCGGCGCCCCGGCGTCAATCCCAACAACCCACCAAAAGCGTCCTGCAGCGCCTGACCGTCAGCGGTGTTGAAAGCAAGATGATCAAATGTCCACGTCATGTCTGTCTCCTGCGGTTATTCAGGATTTCAGTATCTGCGCTTGCCAATCCCGGAAAAATCCCGCAAAACGCCAAGGATCTTCAACGGATTTTTACTAATGAGCTCGATCCTCGATCTGGAAATCTTCGTCCGCACCGCCGACTCCGGCAGCATCTCCGCCGCCGCACGGGCGCTGGAGCTGACACCGGCCGCCGCCAGCATCGCACTTAAACGTCTGGAAACCCGCCTCGGCATCCGCCTCTTCGCTCGCTCCACCCGCAGCATGCGCCTGACCGAAGAAGGCCGGCGTTATCTGGAAAGCGTGCGCTTGGCATTGGCCACACTGGCCGAGGGCGAACAGGCGCTGAAGCAGCAGACCGAAGGCCTGAGCGGCGTACTCCAACTGGCGGCGCCGTCGGACTTCGGGCGCAATGTGCTGTTGCCGTGGCTGGACGATTTCAAGCGCGAGCACCCGCACATTCAGCTGCAATTGCTGCTCAACGACCGGCATGCGGATTTGTTTCGCGAGACGGTGGATGTCGCGCTGCGCTTTGGCGTGCCGAGTGATTCGACGCTGGTGGCCTTGCCGATTCTGCCTGAGCATCGCCGCGTGGCCTGTGCCAGCCCTGCGTATCTGGAGCGTCACGGCACACCGCAAAATCCTGCTGAATTGAGCGAGCACAGCGCCCTGCTCTACCTGCGCAATGGCCGGCCTTACAACACCTGGCGCTTCCATCGCGAGGACGAAACGGTCGAGGTCGAAGTCCGCGGCGACTACTTCAGCGACGACGGCGAAGTCGCCCGCCGCTGGGCGCTCGCCGGGCACGGCATCGCCTACAAGGCCTGGCTCGACGCCGCCGAAGACGTGCGCGCCGGGCGGCTGGTGACGCTGTTTGATGACTGGTACGGCGAGAGTGTGCCGTTCAATCTGTTGTGCCCGCACCGGGTGCAGGTGTCGGAACGGGTCAAAGTGCTGCAGGCGTTTTTGCGGGTGCGTTGCCGAGCGCTCAGCCGATGACATCCGAATCCAAGCGTCCGATAAGGAACGGTGGTTCAAATTAGATAGGGATCAAGCACCACGAGAAAAGAACGTTGCGTCCTGGGCTTGTAAATAAACTCAGGTCTGGTCGAGCATAAACGTAATTCCCCCCATATTGAGCACAAACATTGACATGCTCGGGAACTATCGGGATATAAACCCGGCGAACATCGGCAATAAAAGTAAAGTTATAAGTAGTACTACCTCCTAACGAGTTCATCCAAATGATTGCGTCATCTGCACGCAATTTCTCAGTACTTATTTGCAGTTTGTATTTATTAGTCACTACAGCAAGATAAGTCAGAATCTTCCCCTCCTGATCGGTAACATAAACAGGTGTCGCGCCATTTTTCAACCCGATGTTTTTTCCTTGGTCTATCACCGATACAATACCCGGAGTACCTAGATCAAATCTGTAGGGTGGAACACCTCCGGTTGGATTCCGGATTTCGGTATTACCAATCGAATACTCCCCTGTTTTCTCCCACCCATCCACCAACGCCGAAAACCCGGCCAGCCTCATCACTGTTGTATCAATACTGAACTCCAACCGCTTAATATCCCAAGGTTCGGACTTAAATTGATTCCCGGTTTTTTCCTCCACGGTAAAACGGTGTTGCCCTTCCGCTATTGGTATAAACGTGCTCTGCCATTTGTAATTCGTCCCGACAGTCACTTCCCCTTTCAATATACCCGCATTGAAAACTTGCAACACAACACCCGCCAGCGCAGACCCCGACAACACCACCTTGTTGTCGGAAACAGTCCCGCCATTCTCCAGTTCCACGTTGAACGAGTTCTTCATCAAAGTTATCACGGGCTTCTGAATGACCCACGCCCGTGCATTTTTTGAAGTTGCAATAACGGCATTTTCACGAACGCATTCATAAAAAGCCTTGACGGCACTATCGGCAACCACCTTGGCGTTAGGGATCATCATCCGGTGGGTAAACGGAAGCCTGGTCACCTTAACCTCAACTTCGTGCTCAATCGCGCTTCCGGTACCCGGCGTCGCTGTGTACTTAACCCTCACGGTGTCGTCGATTTTCCAGACGGGTGCGAGAACATGTACCTGGACCGTCAGATCCCGAGTACCGAGTTTGTTCCGATCGATGGTGTCCGGCGCATCATTGGGATCGTCCGGGTCCTCAGCCATGTCGGGAGCAGCCATCCGGGCGCCCTTCAGATCAATCACCAGAGGGATCGACTTCGACCAGGGCGATCTCGGGTCTGCCGGATTGGTGAGCACGTCCGTCACTGTAAATTTCAAGGAGGAATGCAGGCCGTCGCCAGCAGCTACCCAAAAGGCTTTATCGAGCCACACCCCGATGATGGTCGGCTCAATGGTCGGTCTAGAGGGGGCTTCATCCGAATGGACCACACGAGTAAGACCATGCTCATTGCATTGCACCGTGATTTCGTCACCTGGCCGACAATACGGATACATGCAGTACGCCTGCACACCCTGCTCCGCGATCTCGGCATCGATACCGTCGTCAATCACGTGTTTAGGCAGAATGGGTATAAGCCGGGAATGCTCGCCGTCCCCTGGGCTCTCGTCATACTCGCCTGGAGGAATCTCGTTGTACGCGATTGTAATGGGCGGTTCATAAGTCTCCTCGCTACTGTCAAGGCGCCGGACCGTGTAATTGAGGGTATTTAGCTGATCGGAACGCAGCAGATTGTGGGGAATGTACAGCGTCGTATCAGACGTCTCGGACTCGGTCAGCTCACTGGTGATTTTGGCCACTCCGTTCAGATTCAGGAACACCGACATATTGGGTTTCTGCTCCAACAAGGCTCGAACAATCACCGCGGCCCCTTGGGGTTTATCGTCATAAAAACGAATGGCAAGACCATAATCCGCACCCGCTACATTTTCCTTGCCGTCGGGCAACCGAGGCGCGTAGAGATTGATTTCGTCGCCTGAGGTTAACCCTTGATCAATCGGTTCAGTGGCCATGAGAACGCTCCTGATTTCACGAAAGGCGCCGGCATTTTTTGCTCGCACCGTCAGAGCAGATCAGGCGCCACTCATAGGGGAATTGCCTACTGTCAGATCTGACAGTGGCGATGAACGGTAGGCGTTGCGCCGGAGACTGCGGGGCCTCTGCTGGATAAATTCACTTTGCCGCGCCGGGCGCTTCTGGTATTTGATGGAAGCTTTCCCACCGACAAAAGGATTTCGGCATGAGCTATCGCACACTGGGTCATTCGGGGTTGCAGGTGTCCACCCTCACTCTCGGCACGATGATGTTCGGCGAGCAGACCAGCGCAGAAGACTCGCTGCGTATCATCGACAAGGCCTGGGATCAGGGCATCAACTTCATCGACACCGCCGACGTTTACACCAATGGCCGCTCGGAAGAGATCGTCGGCGAGGCCATCGCCCGTCATCGGCATGAATGGGTACTGGCGACCAAGGTCGGTTTCGGCCCAGTGGATGGCGTGCCGAATCGCAGCGGTCTGAGCCGCAAACACATCTTCAATGGTCTGGAGGCCAGCCTGACCCGGCTCGGCACCGACTACCTCGACATCTATTACCTGCACCGCGAAGACCACAACACCCCGCTGGAGGTGACGATCTCGGCGATTGGCGATCTGATTCGCCAGGGCAAGATCCGTTATTGGGGCCTGTCGAACTATCGCGGCTGGCGGATTGCCGAGGTGATTCGCGTGGCGGACAAACTGGGCGTCGATCGCCCGGTGATCAGCCAGCCGCTGTACAACATCGTCAACCGTCAGGCTGAAACCGAACAGATCACCGCCGCCCAGACTTACGGCCTCGGCGTGGTGCCTTATAGCCCGCTGGCCCGTGGCGTGCTCAGTGGCAAGTACGCACCGGACGTGACCCCGGACGCCAACAGCCGCGCCGGGCGCCAGGACAAGCGGATTCTGGAGACTGAATGGCGGGTGGAGTCGCTGCGCATTGCCCAGCAGATTCAGCAATACACCCAGGAGCGTGGGGTCGGGATTGTCGAGTTTGCGATTGCCTGGGTGCTGAACAACGGCGCGGTGACGTCGGCGATTGTCGGGCCGCGTACTGAGGAACAGTGGGATGCGTACACCAAGGCGCAGGCGGTGAAGATTACGGCGGAGGATGAGGCGTTTATCGACTCACTGGTGACGCCGGGGCATGCGTCTACGCCGGGGTTTAATGATGTGAGTCATTTTGTGTCGGGCCGTAAGCCGCATCAGGCTTAAGCACCTATGCTTCGACACAGGTCTCTGTTCTCACGGGACCTGTGTCGGATGTTGGAAATATTGATCACTCGGCCAATATTCACCACAAAAACCACGTATCCTGCGCGCCCCGTTTCACCATCACCCCCGCGAGGACAGTTTGTCTAAAGGCATTGCTCTATCGGTGACAGCATCGACGCTGTTCGCCGTCATGTATTACTACACCTCGCTGCTCACCCCGTTGAGCGGCGTGGAAATCTTCGGTTGGCGGATGCTGCTGACCGTGCCCTGCATGACCGTGTTCATGTTGCTGTCCGGCGAATGGCGGCGGGTGCTGGAGCTGCTGCGCCGGGTCCCTGCGCTGCCGAAGTTGATCGGTGGCCTGATCGTTTCGTCCGCGTTGCTCGGCGTGCAGTTGTGGCTGTTCATGTGGGCGCCGCTCAACGGCTACAGCCTTGATGTGTCGCTGGGTTACTTCCTGCTGCCGTTGTCCATGGTCCTGACCGGGCGCATCGCTTATGGCGAAAACCTGTCATACCTGCAAAAAGTCGCGGTGTTTTTTGCCAGCCTCGGTGTGTTGAACGAGTTGTATCAGGTCGGCGGGTTTTCCTGGGCGACGCTGGTCGTAGTCGTCGGTTACCCGTTGTATTTCGTGCTGCGCAAATACCTCAAGACCGACAACCTCGGCGGTTTGTGGGTCGACATGACTTTGATGCTGCCGGTGGCGTACTGGTTTGTGCGCGGCGGCGAACAGGGTTTCGGCGTGTTCGATCAGTACCCGGCGCTGACATGGCTGATTCCGTTGCTCGGTCTGATCAGTGCATCGGCGCTGGTGGTGTACATCATCGCCAGTCGTTTGCTGCCATTCAGCCTGTTTGGTTTGTTGAGTTACGTTGAGCCGGTGCTGCTGCTGGGTGTGGCGCTGTTGCTCGGCGAGAGCATCAAACCCGGTGAATGGCTGACCTACATCCCGATCTGGCTCGCGGTCGTGGTGCTGGTGTTTGAAGGCTTCAAGCACCTGATGCGCCAACGGCGCCCGTAAGACGCGCAATAAAAAGCCCGGCCTGCATTTCTGCAGGCCGGGCTTTTTTACATCTGATGCGGATTACTCGGTAGCGAGCACGCCACGACGCACCTGGTCACGCTCGATCGATTCGAACAGAGCCTTGAAGTTGCCTTCACCGAAACCATCGTCGCCCTTGCGCTGGATGAATTCGAAGAATACCGGGCCCATCAGGGTTTCCGAGAAAATCTGCAGCAGCAGACGCTTGTCTTCTTTATCTGACGCACCATCGAGCAGGATCCCGCGCGATTGCAGTTGATCGACCGGCTCGCCGTGGTTCGGCAGGCGGCCTTCGAGCATTTCGTAGTAGGTGTCCGGCGGCGCGGTCATGAAGCGCATGCCGATCTTCTTCAACTGATCCCAGGTCTTGACCAGGTCATCAGTGAGGAAGGCCACGTGCTGGATGCCCTCGCCGTTGAACTGCATCAGGAACTCTTCGATCTGCCCGGCGCCCTTCGACGATTCTTCGTTGAGCGGGATGCGGATCATGCCGTCCGGCGCGGTCATCGCTTTCGAGGTCAGGCCGGTGTATTCGCCCTTGATGTCGAAGTAGCGGATTTCACGGAAGTTGAACAGCTTCTCGTAGAAGTTCGCCCAGTAGGCCATGCGACCGCGATACACGTTGTGGGTCAGGTGGTCGATGATCTTCAGGCCGGCACCGACCGGGTTGCGGTCAACGCCTTCGAGGAACACGAAGTCGATGTCATAGATCGAGCTGCCTTCGCCGAAACGGTCGATCAGGTAAAGCGGCGCGCCGCCAATGCCTTTGATCGCCGGCAGGTTCAGTTCCATCGGACCGGTTTCGATGTGGATCGGCTGGGCGCCGAGTTCCAGTGCGCGGTTGTAGGCCTTCTGCGAATCCTTGACCCGGAACGCCATGCCGCAAACGGACGGGCCGTGTTCGGCCGCGAAGTACGAAGCAACGCTGTGGGGTTCGTTGTTGAGGATCAGGTTGATCGCGCCCTGACGATACAGGTGCACGTTCTTGGAACGGTGGGTCGCAACTTTGGTGAAGCCCATGATCTCGAAGATCGGCTCAAGGGTGCCAGGAGTCGGCGATGCGAACTCGATGAACTCGAAGCCCATCAGGCCCATTGGGTTTTCGTATAAATCTGCCATGGTTGGCGCCTCATCATTCTTATCAATTAACCAGAGTTATTTGTCAGTAATGCTGAGACCGGTGGGTGGCGCACAGGAGATGCCACGCACACTGCGGGCGAGGAAGTCACCGTAGATCAGTTGAAACCCGAATATCTTCATTGTCGACCCAAGGCTCTTGCGGGCGAGGCTTCTGCTGCCAGAAGACGATTATTATTGTATGCGTAACCCGATTCTACACAGCGTAAATAGGGTTGTCTGCCCTCTCTATAAAATCCGCTTTTTTCCTGCCGGTGCAAGGGGTTTGTTGCACAGCCAGATGCCCGCCAGAATCAGCACGCCGCCCAGGCACATGGCCAGCGTCAGCTGTTCGCCCAGCAGGATTGCACCGGCCAGCACGGCGGTCAGCGGGTTGAGCGCGATGAACACGCCGGAGCGCGTGGCGCCGATCTTGCGGATGCCATCGTAGTAACCGATGTAGGCCAGCGCCGAGCCGAGCACGCCCAGATAGGCCAGGCTCAGCCATTGGCGCGTGCCAAGCGCGGCCAGCGCTGCAACGTCCACTTCGCCCCGGTTCAGGGCCAGCGCCCACAACATCACGGTGCCCAGCAGAATCGAAAAGGTCACGGTCTGCACCGGGCCGATGCTCTGGTTGAGGCTGCGGGAGAACAGCGAATAGACGCCCCAGCTCAAAACGCAGCCGAGGATCAGCAGGTCGCCAATCCACGCGTCCGGCGTTTCGCTCAGCAGTTGCGGATTGCGACTGACGATCACCACACCCGCCCCGCCGATGCAGATTGCGATGCCGATCACCTTCAATCGACTCAGTCGCTCCTTGAACAGCAGCCATGACGCCAGACCGATTACCGCCGGATTCAGCGCCACGATCAACGAAGCCCGGGAAGCGTTGATGTATTGCAGCCCGTAAAAGAAGCACAGGTTGTAGAAGAAAATCCCGAAGAACCCCAGCAACGCAAGTTGCAGCCATTGCCGGGGCGTAGGCCGCACCAACGCTATCCGCGCCAGCCGCAGAACCCCGATCAACGCCACACTGGCCAGCAAAAACCGAAGGCTGGCGGCAAAGACCGGGCTCAGGCTACCGGCCAGAAACCGCCCGGCCACCCACGTTCCGCCCCAGATCATGGTGACCAGGGCCAGGTTCAGGTAGACGGGCATGTCCGAGGCGGCCGGACGGACAGGTTCATGACAACTCATAACGCTCCCAACGATGAGACTGACGGATGACGTATCATTCGATTGATTCCTCATCATCGTAAAATGAGTCTTTACTCATGACCCTGACCCAACTCGAAATCTTCTCGCTGGTGGCCGAACTGCGCGGTTTCACCCTCGCCGCCCATCGTCTGGGGATTTCCCAGTCGGCGGTGTCCCACGCCTTGAAATCTCTGGAACAGGAACTGGGCGTCGAGCTGCTGCGCCGGCACCAATCGCAAGTGGAACTGAGCGACATCGGCGAGCAATTGCTGCTGCGCGCGCGGGCGATGCTCGGGCTGGCCAACACCTTGCGCCAGGAGGCCGCGGATGCGCGCGGCATGAAACGCGGCACGTTGCGCATCGGCTCGTTCGGGCCGACGTCCTCGATCAAATTGTTGCCCAGGATTCTGCAGCAGTATCGCGAGGCGCATCCGGGGATCGAAGTGCACATCGATGAAGGACCGGATCGGCAGGTCATCCAGTGGCTGGAAGAGCGTCGGATCGACATCGGTTTTGTGGTGCTGCCCGAGGAGCGCTTCGACACCTTTGCCTTGATCGAAGATCAGATGGTCGCCCTGCTCCCGCTCGGTCACCCGTTGGCGACTCACGAATCAGTGACGCTGAAAGATTTATGCAACGATCCATTCGTGCTGACCGAGGCAGGTTCGTCGGAGCTGGTATCGCGCCTGTTCAACGCAGCGCGGTTGAGCCCGAACATCCGTTTTCGCTGCTCGCAGCTGCTCAGCACCCTCGACACCGTGAGTCGGGGCGATGCGATGACTGTGGTGGCTGAAAGTTCGTTACCTTTCGATCCCGACCCTCGCTACATTAAGCGACCGCTGTCTCCCGCCGTCACCCGGCAAGTCGGTCTGGCGATGCTGGATCAGCGCCAGGCAACGCCCGCCACGCTGGCATTCATTCAGCTGGCAACTCGGCTGGATTATCGTTGAGCGGCGCAGCTGTCATTGGCCATCTATCATGGGCTCAGACCTCGGGCTTTGCGCGCACGCTTCGCCTGCCATCAAGAGCCCCACTCCATCGCGACAGGATGCGCCAATGCCACTGACCGTCAGGCCCCGCCGCAATCGCAGCACCCGGATTATCGTGACATTGCTGTGCAGCTTGCTGCCGATCCTACTCGGCAGCGTGATTCTTTATATGCAGGCCGGACGCGCCCTTCAACAGAGTTCGCAACACACCGCCGATGAAGCCTTGCGGCAGTTCGAACTGATGCTCGACAACACCGCCCAGGCCGCCCGCGAACTGTTGCCTTTGGCCGGCCAGACCTGCGAGACCGTCAAACTGGCCTTGCGCGAACAAGTCACCCGCCGTCCGTTCGTGCGCTCGACCAATCTGGTGTGGGACGACAATCTCTATTGCAGTTCGCTGTTCGGCGACTTCAAGGAAGCGGTGAATCCGGGCGACTACGCCCAGGGCAAGTTGTGGCTCATGAACGGCAACCCGGTCACGCCTGACACCGCGCTGCTGGTCTATCGCCTGAGCGAGGGTCGCGGCGGCGCACTGACCACGCTGGACGGCTATCACCTGAGCAACATCCTGCGCCTGATCGGCCGGCACACGTTGTTGCTGCTGCAAGTCGGCAACAACTGGCTCTCCGCCGACGGCAAAGTGCATCAGGGCGCCCTGCCCGCGTTGCCCGTGGCGCAAAGTACCTTGCACTCGTCGCACTACGCGTTCTCGGTCAGCGCCGCGTTTCCGGCAGGCGAAACCTGGCGCTACATGAAAGACGAGTACCCGCCGCTGTTCAGTCTGCTGATGTTCTTCGGTGCGGTATCGGGAGCGATCGGCTACATCTTGCAGAGGCGCTCCACCTCGCCCAGCCATGAGATGCTGCGAGCGCTGGAGGCGGGAGAATTCATTCCGTACTTTCAACCGGTGGTGCACGGCGACAGCAAACGCTGGTCGGGCGCGGAAGTGCTGATGCGCTGGAACCATCCCAAGGAGGGGCTGGTGCGTCCGGACCTGTTCATTCCCTTCGCCGAACACTCCGGGTTGATCGTGCCGATGACCCGCGCCCTGATGCAGCAGACGGCTGTCGTGCTGGGGCCGCTGTCAGCGACCTTTACCGCGCCGTTCCACATCGGCATCAACATCACCGCCAGCCACTGCCACGATCTGGAGCTGATTGAGGATTGCCGTGAGTTTTTGTCAGCGTTCCAGCCCGGCAGCATCAGCCTGGTTCTGGAACTGACCGAACGCGAGCTGATCGAGCCGTCCGACATTACCCATCAACTGTTCGCGCAACTGCGTGCAATGGGCGTGAAGATCGCGATTGACGACTTTGGTACCGGCCATTCAAGCCTTGGCTACTTGAGGACTTTCAATGTCGACTTCCTCAAGATCGATCAGACATTCGTGGCCATGATCGATAAAGATGCCCTGTCCCGGCACATTCTGGACAGCATCATCGAGCTCTCCACCAAACTGGATCTGGGCGTTGTGGCTGAAGGTGTGGAGACGCAGGCCCAGTGTGATTATCTGGCCGCTCATCATGTCAACTTTCTGCAGGGCTACCTTTTCGGCAAACCGATGCCGGCTGCAGACTTCATCGAAGCATTAACTCATCATTAACTTGGCGGGATAAATCCTGACTCGCCGACAGCCCGCACCAAATTGATACAAAACAGCGTTGTTGTTACATGAGGAAAAAGTCAGGATTTACTCTTGTCGCATTAACTACTACAATTTTTCTTACCTGTTGCAAGATGGGCAGGTGAGCCATTATCACCGAGTCGCTTCAAGGCTCTTGGCTTATAGCTTTGTTTGCGGTTGGTATCAGCCAAACACACTATTGGAGTAAAGATATTGTCCAGACTCGCTGAATTTCGTGCAGCTGAAAAGGCCCTTCAGGAACAGCTCAAGCAGCTGGAATCGCTGAAGAACGATGCCGGGCTCAAGAAAGAAATCGAATTCGAAGAAAAGCTCCAGGGGCTGATGAAAACCTACGGCAAAGGCCTGAAAGACATCATCGCCATTCTCGATCCGAACCCGGCGAAATCCGGTCTGCAATCGACCGCCGCACCTAAAACCCGCCGCGCTCGCGTGGTCAAGGTCTATCAGAACCCGCACACCGGCGAGCTGATCGAGACCAAGGGTGGCAACCATCGTGGCCTGAAAGCCTGGAAGGAACAATACGGTGCAGCTACCGTTGATTCCTGGTTGCGCGGTTAATCCCTCGCAAACATGAAAGCCCTGCATATGCAGGGCTTTTTTTTGGACAATATTTAACAAATGCAACGATTTTTTTGGCGGGAAAGTTGATTCTCAAACCGCTCTCGCGCTGAAACTATGCTTCCGAATGTTGCCCCGTTAGCCGGAGATTAACTTTATGTTTAATCAGTTCCGGTATCTAACATCAGGCCGACCACGAACAGACGACTAGAATTTCAAGCTGTTTCGCGCAGCCACTATGTCGTCACCGCTCGCCTTATAAACCTCTGCCTGCCCGGCATACGAAAGTACGTAAGCCTTATCCGCCTCGACCGCTGCAACCAATGTTTGCGACAACACATGACGGCCGTTTTCAGTCACCGTACAAGTGGTCTCAAGCGCGGTCAGCGATCCCAGCGTGCTCGCATGAACCTTGTTGCAGACACTCTGATAACCGCTCTGGAAAAAGTCTTTCTGCACCGACTTGCGCATTTCCAGCAACACGCCTTGCAAGTTGACCTGATGACCACTTTCGACACGGGTCATCGTCAACTCCATCACCATGACCTGATTGCCATCGGCGTCAGTCTTCACCGCGCGCTGACGGGAGACTTCCGGGGAGGTTTCGGGCAGCGCCTCGACTTCCCAACCGGCCGGCCAGGTGATGCTCGGTGCCTCGGCAAAGGCCGGCAGAGCAAGCAGGGAAAAACCCAGGAAAACGAACAGCGATTTGAACGGTCGGATCATTACCAGAGGCACTCGCGGATTGAGCCGTAAAGTCTGAGGCCCGCCCGCTCGCAGGGCAAGCCCGCGCTTTCGGTTTGGCGATGCTGCCAGGCATGCGTATCATTGCGCCCATTCACTCGCCCCAATTTGTTACGGAGGGCCCATGAGCCTGCAAGAACTGAACACTTTCCCTGGCGTCACCGCCACCCCGGACAGCGCAACCCGCAACTTCGTGTTCAACCACACCATGCTGCGCGTCAAAGACATCACCAAGTCGCTGGATTTCTACACCCGTGTATTGGGTTTCTCGCTGGTAGAGAAGCGTGATTTCCCGGAAGCGGAATTCAGCCTGTACTTCCTCGCCCTGGTCGACAAATCGCAGATCCCGGCCGACGCCGCTGCGCGCACCGAGTGGATGAAGTCGATTCCCGGCATACTGGAACTGACCCACAACCACGGCACCGAAAACGACGCAGACTTCGCCTACCACAACGGCAACACCGACCCGCGCGGTTTCGGCCACATCTGCATTTCGGTACCGGACATCGTCGCTGCCTGCGCGCGCTTTGAAGAGTTGGGCTGCGACTTCCAGAAACGCCTGACCGATGGCCGCATGAAGAGCCTGGCGTTCATCAAGGATCCGGATGGCTACTGGGTCGAGATCATTCAGCCAGCTCCGCTGTAAAGCTGGACCTGGGTAAAAAGCAACACGCAAAGAAAAACCCCCATCATCGCTGATGGGGGTTTTTCTTTTTCAGGCCCGGGATTTACGCCGGAGCCGAAGTGCGGATCAAGTGATCGAAAGCGCTGAGGGAAGCCTTCGCGCCCTCGCCCACTGCAATCACGATCTGCTTGTATGGCACGGTGGTCACGTCACCGGCGGCGAAGATGCCGGGGATCGAGGTTTCACCGCGGTTGTCGACGATGATCTCGCCACGCGGCGACAGCTCGATGGTGCCTTTGAGCCAATCGGTGTTAGGCAGCAGACCGATCTGCACGAAGATCCCTTCCAGCTCGACAGTGCGCAGTTCGTCAGTATTGCGATCCTTGTAGCGCAGGCCGTTGACCTTTTGACCGTCACCGGTGACTTCCGTGGTCAGCGCACTGGTGATCACGGTGACGTTCGGCAGGCTGTGCAGCTTGCGTTGCAATACGGCGTCGGCGCGCAACTGAACGTCGAACTCCAGCAGGGTCACGTGGGAGACGATACCGGCCAGGTCGATAGCCGCTTCGACGCCGGAGTTACCGCCGCCAATCACCGCCACACGCTTGCCTTTGAACAGCGGACCGTCACAGTGCGGGCAGTAAGCCACGCCTTTGTTGCGGTATTCCTGCTCGCCCGGCACGTTCATTTCACGCCAGCGCGCTCCGGTCGCCAGAATCACGCTCTTGGCCTTGAGGGTCGCGCCGCTGGCGAAGTGAACTTCATGCAGCTCGCCATTCTTGCCCGGGATCAACTTGTCGGCGCGTTGCAGGTTCATGATGTCGACGTCGTATTGCTTGACGTGTTCTTCCAGCGCGGTCGCCAGTTTCGGGCCTTCGGTTTCCTGCACGGAAATGAAGTTCTCGATGGCCATGGTGTCCAGCACCTGACCGCCGAAGCGCTCGGCTGCAACACCGGTGCGAATGCCTTTACGTGCGGCGTAGATCGCCGCCGAAGCACCGGCCGGGCCACCGCCGACCACCAGCACATCAAAAGCTTGCTTGGCGCTGATTTTCTCGGCCTGACGCTCGATGGCGCCGGTGTCGAGTTTGGCGAGGATTTCTTCCAGGCCCATGCGGCCCTGACCGAAGTTTTCGCCGTTGAGGTAGATGCTCGGCACGGCCATGATCTTGCGATCGTTGACTTCGTCCTGGAACAGCGCGCCGTCGATGGCGACGTGGCGGATGTTCGGGTTCAGCACGGCCATCAGGTTCAGCGCCTGAACGACGTCCGGACAGTTCTGGCAAGACAGCGAGAAGTAAGTCTCGAAGTTGAAATCGCCCTTGAGCGAGCGGATCTGTTCGATCACCTCGACACTGGCCTTCGAAGGGTGGCCGCCGACTTGCAGCAGGGCCAGCACCAGCGAAGTGAATTCATGGCCCATCGGGATGCCGGCGAAACGCAGGCTGATGTCGGCACCCGGGCGGTTGATCGAGAACGACGGTTTGCGTGCATCGTCGCCGCTGTCGATCAAGGTAATCTGGTGCGAAAGACTGGCAACGTCTTTCAGCAGGTCGAGCATTTCACGGGATTTCGCACCGTCGTCGAGTGAAGCAACGATCTCGATCGGCTGGGTGACCCGTTCCAGGTACGATTTCAACTGGGCTTTAAGATTGGCGTCCAACATACGGGCGATCTCCTGACTTTATTTGAGGCGAAAAAAAGCCCGAGCGAATCTCGCCCGGGCTTTTCTATTGGGCGGTGCAGCTTACTTAAGTAGGTGCGGAGTCCCGCCCTGCATTGCGTGTGTCACAGACTTAGATCTTGCCGACCAGGTCCAGGGACGGAGCCAGAGTGGCCTCGCCTTCTTTCCATTTGGCCGGGCAAACTTCGCCTGGGTGAGCAGCAACGTACTGAGCAGCCTTGATTTTGCGCAGCAGCTCGGAAGCGTCACGGCCAACGCCGCCATCGTTCAGTTCAACGATTTTGATCTGGCCTTCAGGGTTGATCACGAAGGTGCCACGGTCTGCCAGGCCAGCTTCTTCGATCAGCACGTCGAAGTTGCGGGAGATGACGTGGGTCGGGTCGCCGATCATGGTGTATTCGATTTTGCCGATGGCTGGCGAAGTGTTGTGCCAGGCAGCGTGGGCAAAGTGGGTGTCGGTCGAAACGCTGTAGATCTCTACGCCCAGTTTCTGGAAGGCGGCGTAGTTGTCAGCCAGGTCTTCGAGCTCGGTTGGGCAAACGAAAGTGAAGTCGGCCGGGTAGAAGAACACTACGGACCATTTGCCTTTCAGGTCAGCGTCCGAGACTTGTACGAAGTCGCCGTTTTTGAACGCGGTAGCTTTGAACGGTTTTACTTGGCTGTTGATGATAGGCATTGATGACTCTCCGTCAGGGTTGTGAATTCGATGGGTGAATCCTACCCAGTCACTCGACGGATGGCTCATTGGCAAACCTGATGCTGCTGATTTGTTTTCGCTATTAGCTGAGAGTATTAATAGAAGAAAACGATATCTACGGCGACAGCGGCTTATCCGTAATCCGGGCCATCCCGTGAAAGGGGCTCGCTTCAACATAGCGCATGGCAGACTTCACATCCTTCCAGCCCACGTAACTCATCAACGATTTGAGATCCCAGCCGCTTTGATGGGCCCACGTTGCGAAGCCGCGACGCAGGGAATGGCTGGTGTAGCGCTCGGCGGAGATCCCCGCGCGCTCCAGGGCCTGACGCAGCAACGGAATCACGCTGTTGGCGTGCAAGCCCTCCTCGCTCAGATTGCCCCAGCGGTCGACGGCGCGAAACACCGGGCCCCGCACCAGTGCTGCCTCGGTGATCCATTCGATATAAGCCTGCACCGGGCACAACTTCAGCAGCGCCGGGGCCTGATAGGTCTGGCCGAGGTTTTCCCGATCGCCCTTACTGCGTGGAAGGTACAGGGTGATGCCGCTGCCGGCGTGGGCCTGCACGTGCTCGATCTGCACCCGGCACAGTTCATCGCTGCGAAAGCCGCGCCAGAAGCCCAGCAGGATTAAAGCCCGATCACGGCAGGCTCTGAGCAACAGCGGCCGGTCCTGATTCTCTCTCGCGTCCTTCATTTCCTGCTCAAGCCAAGCGACGGTCTGCTCAAGATCGCGCAGCTGCAGCGGCTCGGCCTGTTTTTCTTGCGCGGGATGCAGGGCGCGAATGCCCTTGAACACTTTGCGCACCACCGGCGACTTGGTGGGATCGGCGAAGCCCTGACTGTTGTGCCACTGCGCCAGCGCCGACAGACGCAACTTCAGCGTGTTGACCGACAGCACGCCGGCATGCGCCACCAGATACCGCGCGATGCTGTCCGCTGTCGCGGGCAGGAACCCACCCCATACCGTTTCGAAGTGCTCGACGGCCGCACGATAGCTGCGGCGGGTGTTGTCACGGGTGGCGGCTTGCAGATAGCGATCGATATCGCTCATGGGCTGATTTTCTCGTGGCGTACTGAAGGTTCGTGCGAAAACCGATTCTATGGGTTTCACATGGGGTAATACCAGTATATCCCGCCCGTTTATCGGTGCTTGTTTTACTTTATTTTCAACATGGTACACTGCGTACTTTGGTGGCATGTACCACAGTACGAAATGGTAGGAGCAGATATGGCCCGTGGCGGCGTTAACAAAGCAGTAGTCCAGATCGCGCGTGCAGCGATCCTCGCCCGTGGCGAACACCCCAGCATCGACGCAGTACGCATTGAGCTGGGCAACACGGGTTCCAAAACCACGATTCATCGTTATCTGAAGGAGCTGGATGACGGCAGCGAACCGGCCGATCCTTCGGCAGAACCTATCGATGACGAGCTGCTGGCACTCGTCACGCGCCTTGCCCAACGCCTGAAAGAACAGGCGCAGGAGCCGATTGATCAGGCGCGCGAGCAGTACGAGCAACAGCGTCAGGCACTGGAGGACGAGCTGAATCAGCTTCGTCAGGATCACGCGCAACTGGAGAAGAAGCACGACATTCAGGCTGCCGCGCTGGCCAAGGAATCCGAAGCCCTGAGCGATACCCGCTCGATGCTGCAGACCGAGCAAACCCGCAACGCCGGACTGAATCAGGCGCTGACCGATTTTGAATTGCGCCTGCAGGACAAGGACGAGCAGATCCGCTCGCTGGAAGAAAAGCACCTGCACGCCCGCGATGCGCTTGAGCACTACCGCAACGCCATCAAGGAACAGCGCGAGCAGGAACAAAGTCGTCACGAAACCCAGGTGCAGCAGTTGCAGATGGAGTTGCGCCAGGCGCAGCAAAGCGCGCTGGTACGTCAGGACGAGATCACCCAGCTGCACCGCGACAACGAACGTTTGCTGACCGAGAATCGCGGCAGCCTGCGCGAACTGGGCCTGATGCAGGATCAGCTCAAGCACAGCAATCAGCGTCAAGATCAATTGCTGGAGCAAGCGTCTCGCGTCGACAGCGAACGCACCCTCCTCCAGGAACGCCTACGCGTGGCCCTGCTGGAAAGTCAGACGCTCAAGCAGAACGTCGACGAGCAGTCGCAGCTCAATCAGTCATTGGAGAAGGAATTGACCAAGGCGCAAGACAGTCTGCGCCTGGCCACCACCGTTGCGGCAGCGCCAGACGCAGCAGAACCGAAAAAGACTTAAGCGCCGACCGGCGTACGCATCGTGACAAATTCTTCGGCCGCCGTCGGGTGCACCCCGATGGTGTCGTCGAAGTCACGCTTGGTGGCGCCAGCCTTCAACGCGATTGCCAGACCTTGCACGATCTCGCCAGCATCCGGCCCGACCATGTGACAGCCAAGAACCTTGTCAGACTTGCCATCGACCACCAGCTTCATCAGCGTGCGCTCCTGGCAGTCAGTCAAGGTCAGCTTCATCGGCCGGAAGCGGCTTTCGTAGATCACGACGTCGTGACCCGCGTCCCGCGCCTCTTCTTCGGTCAGGCCGACGGTGCCGATGTTCGGCAGGCTGAACACTGCCGTCGGGATCATCTTGTAATCCACCGGACGGTATTGCTCAGGCTTGAACAGGCGTCGCGCCACCGCCATGCCTTCAGCCAACGCCACCGGCGTCAACTGTACACGCCCGATGACATCGCCCAGCGCCAGGATTGATGGCTCGGTGGTCTGGTATTGCTCATCGACTTTGATGAAGCCTTTTTCGTCGAGCTGCACATCAGTGTTCTCCAGCCCCAGGTTGTCCAGCATCGGACGTCGGCCGGTGGCGTAGAACACACAATCCGCTTCCAGTACGCGACCATCCTTGAGGGTCGCCTTCAAGCTGCCGTCGGATTGCTTGTCGATGCGGGCAATGTCGGCATTGAATTGCAAATCCAGACCGCGCTTGGTCAGTTCTTCCTTCAGATGGTTACGCACTGAACCGTCGAAACCGCGCAAGAACAGATCGCCGCGATACAGCAACGTCGTGTTGGCGCCCAGGCCATGGAAAATCCCGGCAAATTCGACGGCGATGTAACCGCCACCGACGACCAGTACACGCTTGGGCAGTTCTTTGAGGAAGAACGCCTGGTTCGAGCTGATCGCATGCTCATGCCCCGGAATCTCCGGGATCTGCGGCCAGCCACCGGTGGCGATCAGAATATTCTTCGCGGTGTAGCGCTCGCCGTTCACCTCAACTTCGTGCGGACCAACGATTTTCGCGTGGGCTTCATGCAGGGTCACACCGCTGTTGACCAGCAGATTGCGATAAATGCCGTTCAGGCGATTGATCTCGCGATCCTTGTTGGCAATCAGCGTGGCCCAATCGAAATCCGCCTCGCCCAGGCTCCAGCCAAATCCCGAGGACTGTTCGAAGTCTTCGGCAAAGTGAGCGCCGTACACCAACAGTTTTTTCGGTACGCAACCGACGTTGACGCAAGTACCGCCCAGATAACGACTCTCGGCCACCGCCACTTTCGCACCGAACCCGGCAGCAAAACGCGCAGCCCGCACACCGCCAGAACCGGCGCCAATCACATAAAGGTCAAAATCGTAGGCCATTTCTATCTCCTCGGCAGGCGATCAGCATACCCGCAGACGCTTATTGAGCAAGTCTCTACTGCACGGGGATGGGCAATACCGGGAGGTTCTACGGTTAGCATTGATTAATGACATTCTGCCGGCTGAACCTTTGGCAAGCGCAACGTACGCCTAGCGATCAGAATTGCTATCAGCGCCAGGCCGAAAGCGAGCCACGATACCAATGCAATTCCGCCTTCAAATGCACTTCCCGCCTGCGGCATCAACTGTTGCGCTTGATCCCCCGCCAACCCCGTCGCAACATGATGAGCACCAGCCAGCGTTTCACTTGCCAGCATCGTCTGAACATCGCTCAAAAACGCTGGAAGCTGCAGGTCTGCTCGGTAGCGAGCCGTCACCAGGCCGCCAAGCAGAGTCGTACCCAGCACCACGCCCACTTCATAGGCTGTTTCACTGATGGCGGATGCCGCCCCTGCCTTCGCTGGGGGCGCTGCCGACAAAATCACATCATTGGAAACCGTAGCGATCGCCCCCACTCCGATGTTGAGTAACGCGAACGCCACTACCAATACCGCAAGACTGCTGCCCATGCTGGCCACCAGCAAAAAGGCCGCACCGGTGAAAGCCACCAGAATCGGTATCAGTACATGCACCGGCATACGCTGCGCGACTGGGACGACTGCCATTCCAACCATAATCGCCATGATTTGCCCCGGCACCAATGCAAGGCTCGCACTCAAGGGCGCCATTTGCAGAACAATCTGCAAAAACTGAGTCGTGAAAAAAACGAAGCCGACAAGAAACGCAAGACTCATCAAATTGATAAGGACTGACCCGCTGAAGGCGCCATTGCTGAACAGGGTCATGTCCATCAGGGGTACAGGAAGACGCAACTGGCGACGTACGAATATCCAGCCTGCCAGTGCACCTACCAGAAAGGTGCCAAACACAATCCCGTCAATGCCCTCACTGGCGCCATGCTTGATGCTGTAAACGATACAACCCAGTGCGACCATCGACTGAAGGATGCTGATCGGGTCCAGCGGACCCGACGCATCACGATCTGATTCAGGGAGCAACAGCGGCCCCAGTACTAACAATGGAATCAGGACGGGAACCGCCAACAGAAAAATCGCGCCCCAATCAAAGAACTGCAACAACACCCCTCCCACCAAAGGCCCTAGTGCCGAGCCGACAGTCAGCGTCGTTGCCCAGATCGCTACTGCCACTCTGCGCTCTTCTCGATCCTCAAACACCGAACGTATCAATGCCAGCGTGGAGGGCATCAACATCGCACCGAAAATCCCCATGCAAGCCCGCCCGATAATCAGCTGCATCGATGTTTCGGAATATGCGGTCAGCACCGAGACCACCACAAACCCGAACGAGCCGATAAGCAGCAACTTACGGTGCCCCACCCGATCACCCAGGCTACCCATCGAAACCAGCAGTCCTGCGAGAACCAACGAATAGGCATCGATCATCCACAGCTGCTGGCTGGCAGTTGGACGCAAGGCTTCGGCGATTTTGGGTAACGCGAAACCCAATACGGTGTTATCAACGGTCACCAGCAGCACTGGCAACATGAGCACCGCCAGCCCTGACCAGCGTCTGGCACTTGATCTTCGTGCTGTAGCCATATTCTTTAACGCCAAAAGCAACACTCCTTATTGCTGGAGAATAAATTTCACAACCGTCCTTCGACGATCATGAAACGCTTTCCTCCGCACCTCCCTGGCGAAGACGAGTCAGTTCAGCAGCGAACATGCTGGCTGACAATCGAACATTTGTTTCACATTGCATCCTGAATCGAATCGAGATGCGCTATTTCTCCCCATAAACGCAAACGCCCCGAACATGTCGGGGCGTTTGTTTTTAGCGTCAAACTATTCAGACCGTGTGACGTACCTTCAGACAGTCAGTCTTTATCAGTAAGCCTTGCCAGTCTTGTAGAAGTTCTCGAAGCAGAAGTTGGTTGCTTCGATGTAGCCTTCAGCACCACCGCAGTCGAAACGCTTGCCCTTGAACTTGTAGGCCATCACGCAGCCGTTCTGAGCTTGTTTCATCAGGGCGTCGGTGATCTGGATTTCACCGCCTTTGCCTGGCTCGGTCTGTTCGATCAGGTCGAAGATGTCCGGGGTCAGGATGTAACGGCCGATGATCGCCAGGTTCGACGGCGCGTCTTCCGGCTTTGGCTTCTCGACCATGCTGTGTACGCGGTAGATGTCGTCGCGGATCATTTCGCCAGCGATCACGCCGTACTTGCTGGTTTCCTGCGGATCGACTTCCTGGATGGCAATGATCGAGCAGCGGAACTGCTTGTACAGTTTGACCATCTGGGTCAGAACGCCGTCGCCTTCAAGGTTGACGCACAGGTCGTCCGCCAGCACCACGGCGAACGGCTCGTCACCGATCAGCGGGCGACCGGTCAGGATCGCGTGACCCAGGCCTTTCATTTCGGTCTGACGGGTGTAGGAGAACGAGCACTCGTCCAACAGCTTGCGGATACCGACCAGGTATTTTTCCTTGTCGGTGCCTTTGATCTGGTTTTCCAGCTCATAGCTGATGTCGAAGTGGTCTTCCAGGGCACGCTTGCCACGGCCGGTCACGATGGAGATTTCGTTCAGGCCAGCATCCAGAGCTTCTTCGACGCCGTACTGGATCAGTGGCTTGTTTACCACCGGCAGCATTTCTTTGGGCATGGCCTTAGTCGCTGGGAGGAAGCGAGTACCGTAACCGGCTGCTGGGAACAAGCATTTCTTGATCATATAAGTCCTTGAAAGGGCTGTGTGTACGAGTTTCGGCGCAGTCTAATCAGGCGGAGCGCACCTTACAATGCCCCGCACTGGCTAACCGATGTCAACATAGAGAAATATTCCGGCGGATAGTTCAATCCGCTCGCAGAGGCTGCGCAATCAGCGTAGCCCAAAGATCTCGGAACACCTCATCGACCTGCGCCAGATCGCCGATTTACCGTTATCATGGCGCCTTTGAACCAGCCAACGAGGCCGTTAGATGTCCGCAGCAAAAATCATCAATGGGTACACCGTCGCCAAGGGGAAAGATGGCCAGTGGCATATCACCGCCGCCAACGGCGAAGATGTGTCCGGTCCGCTGCCCACTGAAGCGATGGCGATTGAAGTAGCCGCGGTGCTTGATTACACGCCTCCTGCACCGAAACGTCGCGGCAAGGATCAAGACTGATCCGCAACGACGAATCCCGGCCCTGCCTTCGCGCAGGGCTTTTTTTGGACTGCGCACAAAGACGTGGCCAATCGCTATAACCTTTTCATGCTGGCGCTGTCATAGCGTCTAGCCCCCTCCTCCTCGAAGACGACATTGCCATGATCAACCGCCCCTTCATCAGCTTCCTGCCCCTGATTGCGCTCGCGGCCCTGGCCGGCTGCGCCACCTCGCAGACCACCTACCTGAACAACGGAGAACAAGGGTTGAGCATCGACTGCTCCGGCGAAGCCAACTCCTGGGCCAGCTGTTATGAAAAGGCTGACGCATCGTGCGCCGGAACCGGTTACCGCATCGTCGGGACCGACGGCACACCGGCGCCCAAGGAAGACGACAAGACGCTGGGCGTCGATGTCGGTAATTACAAAACCCGTAGCGTGGTGGTCGTGTGTAAATAGCCTTACATGTGAATTTCGGCGAACTTGATCCCCAGCCCGCGCACGACCTCGATCAGGTCGTCGAGCCGGTTGAAGGATTCAACTTCGTCGTTATCGTCGACCAGGAAGTAACTGCGACCGGCGCTCTTCTTGAAAAACACAATCCACTCCCCCGGATTCGCCGGGTTCTGGATCACATGGGTCGCCGCAATGAGCCCTTCCTTGTGTCGCTCACGCACCTGCTCTCTCTTCATTCACCGCTCCCAGAAATGACAATGCCGCCACAGCAACGCTGTGACGGCATCAATGCTGACTGCTGACAGTCTATCAGCCGGAAATACAGGCCGTGGCGGCTTTGCGCACATCCCATGGACGCAGCGGCACATTGGACATCCGCTCGTGCAGCTTGATGCTGCTGCCACCGGAGCGATCCTCGATGTCAAACACCGCGGCCGGACCCGATCCCAGCTTGCCCGGAACGATGACCCGGACTTCGTCCTTGCTCCGCTCTACCTGCAGGGCACCCCGGCTGCTGGACAGCTTTTCGGCCAGGCACTCAGCATATTCATGGGGTTTCTTGCCGGAAATGACGTTCATGGTCGGCAGCGTTTCATTGATTTCCGAAACGCTTGCGCAACCACCCATAGCCAATGCCAACGGCAGAATCACCACACCCCACTTCATACAAAACCTCCGATAAAGACCCTCCGACAGCACGAATGCCGTTTTTCTCCGAGGCCTGCTGCATTTAACTCACATAGAATCGTGAATATCTGTTTTTAATTGTCAAAGCGGTGCCTGACAGCCGGATAATAACCTGTCCGGGCTGATAAACTGCGCCAATCGACAATGCTATCGTTTTGATTTTGTAGAAAAAGCCCTTCTGGAGGCGCCCATGAAATTCATTCACCAGCGCGAGCACCTCAACGAAGACGACATCGTCGTCATTCAATGCTCGCAAACCTGCAACATCCGCTTGATGAACGACGCCAACTTCCGCAGCTTCAAGAATGGCGGCCGTCACACCTATCACGGCGGTGCTTTCGACACATTCCCGGCCCGCATTACCGCCCCGAGCACCGGTTTCTGGAACATCACCATCGACACCGTCAATCGCCGGGCGATCAGCGTGACCCGCAAGCCGACCCTGACGCACTCGATCAAGATCATTCGCCGCTCCAGCTCCAAACTCAGCTGAGCAGTTCCGCCAACGCAGACAGGTAAGCATCAACGTGGCCCAAACGACCAAATACGTGATCAAGTACAAACTCAACGGTGAACGCCGCTTCGAGTTCGCCCAACTGGAAAACGGCACGCCGGAAGAAGCCAAGGCCGCACTGGATGCCCTGCACGGCCAGAGCGACGATGTGATCAGCGACATCAGCGTCAGCAAGGCCTTGTAAGACCCGGGCGAAATTCGACCGCAAGCGGCGGAGTGTTGCGACCGGGTGGACGGCCCAGACTGATACCTGAATGTAAGCCAGGGAATCAGCATGTCACCCTCACCCGCCTCCCCGCTCGATGCGCTCGACTGGATCGCTTTTGAGCAGCAACTGGACCAGGACGGTTGCGCCGTCATCCGCACGCTGCTGCGCCCGGACACTTGCGATCGGTTGAGTGCGCTTTACCCACAAAGTGAACCGTTTCGATCCCAGGTCATCATGCCCGCCATGGTTTCGGGCGCGGGGAATACAAATACCTGCGCTATCCGCTTCCGCCCGTGGTGGAACGCCTGCGCAGCGCGCTTTACCCGCGACTCGTGCCTCTGGCCAACCGCTGGCATGAACGAATGGGCCTGCCAGCGCGCTTTCCAGCGCAACACCGCGAATTTCTCGAGCGCTGCCACGCCGCCGGTCAATTGCGGCCTACCCCGCTCTTGCTGCAATACGGCCCGCAGGATTACAACTGTCTGCATCAGGACCTGTACGGCGAACATGTGTTTCCACTGCAAGTGGCGATTCTTCTGTCAGAACCTGGCGAAGATTTCACTGGCGGCGAGTTCGTCATGACCGAACAACGTCCGAGAATGCAGTCCCGTCCGCTGGTGATGGACCTGAGAAAAGGCGACGCGCTGATCTTTGCCGTCAACCAGCGCCCGGTCAAAGGCGTGCGCGGCGACTATCGGGTGACCATGCGCCACGGTGTCAGCCGACTGCACAGCGGAAAACGGCATACTCTGGGCATCATCTTCCACGACGCGACCTGACGATCATGCAAACCACCTTCGATCTGTTCGCCGACACAGAATCCGAGCAGCCCCGGCGCGCCGAACAGATCGGCGAGCAATCCCGGGTGCTACGCGGCTTTGCCCTGTCGCAAATCGAGCAGTTGTTGCCGGCCCTGGAATCGATCATCGCCTGCGCCCCGCTGCGCCACATGATGACGCCCGGAGGTTTCAGCATGTCGGTGGCCACCAGCAGTTGCGGTGCACTGGGCTGGATCACCGATCGGAGCGGCTACCGTTATTCATCTGAAGATCCCTTGAGCCATCAATCCTGGCCGGCCATGCCCGAGGTGTTTCGCGAGTTGGCGCAGACGGCAGCGAAACGCGCCGGATTTGCCGACTTCGTACCGGATTCCTGCCTGATCAATCGTTATGTCCCAGGCGCGAAGATGTCGTTGCATCAGGACAAAGATGAAAACGCCTACGAAGCCCCGATCGTTTCTCTGTCACTGGGCCTGCCCGCAACATTTCTGTTCGGCGGTTTCGCGCGTGGCGACAGGAGCCAGAAAATATCGCTGCTGCACGGCGACATGGTGGTCTGGGGCGGTGTCGACCGCCTGCGCTATCACGGCATCCTGCCGATCAAGCCTGGCCGGCACCCGCGCTTGGGCGAACAGCGTTTCAACCTGACGTTTCGTACCGCTGGATAATCCTGCAAAGTTTGACCGCAAGGGTCGGAGTGTTCCGGCCGGTGGCACTGGTTAACCTGAAATTCAACAGGTCAACGGACTCTCCATCATGAAAACGCTTTCCACCTCGCTGAACACTGAAGACGATTCACGCTGGGCCGCTGTCGTCGCACGCGACCCTCGGGCGGACGGCCAGTTTGTCTATGCCGTGAAAACCACCGGCATCTATTGCCGCCCCAGCAGCCTGGCGCGCTTGCCGAAACCGCAGAACGTCGAGTTCTTCGACACCGCCGAGGACGCCGAGGCAGCGGGCTATCGCCCCAGCAAACGGGCGAGCAAGGATCAGACCGAAGTTGCCGCGCAGCATGCTGCGACCGTCGCGGCAGCCTGTCGCCAGATAGAGGCGTCGGACAGTCTGCCGGCGCTCAACGATCTCGCCGAGACCGCCGGCCTGAGCGCCTTCCATTTTCATCGCGTGTTCAAAGCAGCGACGGGCCTGACGCCGAAAGGCTATGCAGCCGCGCACCGCTCGCGCCGGGTTCGTCAGCGTCTGGCAGACGGCGGCTCGGTGACCGAGGCGTTCTATGACGCTGGCTTCAATTCCAACAGCCGTTTCTACGAGGCGGCCGATCAAGTATTGGGCATGAAACCCGGCGACTTCCGGGCCGCCGGCCAGAACAACGACATCCGCTTCGCCGTCGGCCAGTGCTCGCTCGGCGCCATTCTGGTTGCACAGAGCGAGCGCGGGATCTGCGCGATTCTGCTGGGGGACGATCCGCACCAATTGGTGTGCGACCTGCAGGACCAGTTTCGCAGGGCCAACCTGATCGGCGCCGACACCGAGTTCGAACAACTGATCGCCCGCGTCGTCGGCTTCATCGAAGCGCCTGCCATCGGCCTGGATTTGCCGCTGGATGTGCGCGGCACGGCGTTTCAGGAACGGGTGTGGCAGGCGCTGCGCGAAATACCGGTCGGCAGCACCGCCAGCTACGCGGACATCGCCTTACGTATCGGCTCGCCAAAAGCCGTGCGCGCAGTGGCCCAGGCTTGTGGCGCCAACAGCCTCGCGGTTGCCATTCCGTGCCACCGCGTGGTGCGCAGCGACGGCAATCTCAGCGGCTACCGCTGGGGCGTTGAGCGCAAGCGCGAATTGCTCGAGCGTGAAGGCAAACCCCGACAGTAATCAGCGATTCACATCAACGACAACCCGCCCCCGGAGTTGCCCCGCCAGCAACTTCGGTGCCGCGTCGATAGCTTCGCCGAGGCCGATTTCATGGCTGATCAGCGGCAACAGGGTAAAATCCAGATCCTTCGCCAAGCGATCCCAAGCCTCGATGCGGCGCGCCTTGGGTTGGGTCACGCTATTGATCCCGGCCAGTGTCACGCCACGCAAAATGAACGGCGCCACAGACGCCGGAAAGTCCATGCCCTGAGCCAGACCGCACGCGGCCACGGTGCCTTCGGCCCGGGTGCTGGCGCAGGCATTGGCCAGCGTGTGACTGCCGACTGAATCGATGACGCCCGCCCAGCGCTCCTTGGCCAGCGGCTTGCCGGGTTCGGACAGGGTGGCGCGATCAATGATTTCGCCCGCGCCCAATTGTTTCAGGTATTCGTGTTCCGACACCCAACCGGTCGAAGCGACCACGCGGTAGCCCAGCTTGCTCAGCAATGCGATGGCAAAACTGCCGACGCCACCGTTGGCACCGGTCACCAGCACTTCGCCCTGTTGCGGAGTCACGCCGTTGCGCTCCAGCGCCATGACGCACAGCATCGCCGTATAACCGGCCGTGCCAATGGCCATGGCTTGCGCAGCAGTGAATGCCTTGGGCAGCGGAATCAGCCAGTCACCGTTCAATCGCGCCTTCTGCGCCAGACCGCCCCAGTGGCTTTCACCGACGCCCCAGCCGTTGAGCAGAACCGCATCGCCGACCTTGTAGTCCGGGTGCGAGCTGACTTCGACGGTGCCCGCCAGATCGATCCCCGGCACCATCGGAAACCTGCGCACCACCGGGCTGCTGCCGGTGATCGCCAGGCCGTCCTTGAAATTCAGCGTGCTGTAAGCGACGCGTACCGTCACATCGCCCTCCGGCAGCTGCTCGTCGTTGATCTCGTGCAGGTTGGCGCGATAACCACTGTCGTCTTTGTCGATCAAAATGCCTTTGAACATGACTGCCTCTCACGGGTGGAATTCAGGATGTCGAGGGATTGGAATAGCACACTGCAACATTTTGCCCCACTCGACCTTTAGCCAATCGGGCCCGAACGCCGAGCAGGCGCCGGCTGTTCAAGCTACAAATCTGTGCTGGTCATGGGGGTGGCTTTGCGTTAAAAAACCGGCTGCTACCGTCCCTGCCCTGTTTTGTCGTCGGAGAAGCTATTCCATGAGCCAATGGCCTGATACCCGCATTCTTGACCTGTTCGGCATCGAACTGCCGATCATCCAGGGCCCCATGGCCGGTGCCACCAATTCATCCATGGTCATCGCAGCGTGCAACGCCGGTGGCCTCGGTTCGATGCCGGCCGCGATGCTGACCATCGAGCAGCTGCGCGAAGAGCTGAAAACCATTCGCCAGGGCACGAACAAGCCGTTCAACGTCAACTTCTTCTGCCATCAGCCTCCGGCTGCCGATGAGCAAAAGGCCCGCGACTGGAAAAACCTGCTGGAACCCTACTATCGCGAACTGGGTGTCGATTTCGATGCGCCGACGCCGGTGTCCAACCGCGCGCCCTTCGATGCGGCCGCCTGCGAGGTGCTGGAAGAGTTTCGCCCTGAAGTGGTGAGCTTCCACTTCGGCCTGCCGGAAAAATCCTTGCTGGATCGGGTCAAGGCCACCGGTGCGAAAATCATCTCGTCGGCGACTACCGTCGACGAAGCGATCTGGCTGGAGCAGAACGGTTGCGACGCGATCATCGCCATGGGTTACGAGGCCGGCGGCCATCGCGGGATGTTTCTCAGCGCTGACCTGAGCAGTCAGGTCGGTACGTTTGCCCTGGTGCCGCAAGTGGTCGACGCTGTGAGTGTGCCGGTGATCGCTGCCGGAGCAATTGCCGATGCGCGCGGCGTGGCGGCAGCGTTCCTGCTCGGTGCTTCGGCGGTTCAGGTCGGGACGGCGTATCTGTTTACGCCGGAAGCGAAAGTCAGTGCCTCTCACCACAAAGCCTTGCGCACCGCCAAGGAAAGCGAGACGGCGGTGACCAACCTGTTTACCGGGCGCCCGGCCCGGGGGATTCTCAATCGGGTGATGCGCGAACTGGGCCCGATGTCGGACAAGGCCCCTGCCTTTCCGCTGGCGGGCGGTGCCTTGATGCCGTTGCGTGCTAAGGGTGAAGCGGACTTCAGCAACCTCTGGGCCGGCCAGGCGTTCACGCTTGGCAAAGACCTCGGCACCGCTGAACTGACCCGGCAACTGGCTGAAGGCGCACTGGCAAAACTGACGCGTTGATGAACCCGAACGGGTGAGGAGCGTGGCGCCCTCGCCCGGTTTAAAAGCAGTGCTTCCCGTTTGGCGGCATTTCGCTATATATTTCGCTATATAGCGTTTCACCCCCTCGCATCGGCGCAGTCTACCTTCCAATAACAACTGCCCACTGCACTTGCCACCCACGGAGCCGTTACATGATCAATCGTGCCTCACGTTTTGCCCCTGCCCTGCTCGCGGTATTCGCCATCGGCGCCGCTCAGGCCGACGAAGTGCAAGTCGCGGTCGCGGCCAACTTCACCGCGCCGATCCAGGCGATTGCCGCCGATTTCGAAAAAGACACCGGGCACAAACTGGTCGCAGCCTATGGCGCCACCGGCCAGTTCTACACCCAGATCAAAAACGGCGCGCCGTTCGAAGTGTTCCTCTCGGCCGATGACACCACCCCTGAAAAACTCGAGAAAGAAGGCGACACCGTCAAGGGTTCGCGCTTCACCTACGCCATCGGCACCCTGGCGCTGTGGTCGGCCAAGGAAGGTTACGTCGATGCCAAAGGCGACGTCCTGAAGAAAAACGAGTACCAGCACCTGTCCATCGCCAACCCGAAAGCCGCCCCTTATGGTCTGGCCGCCACTCAGGTGCTGGAAAAACTGAAACTGACCGACGCCACCAAAGCCAAGATCGTCGAAGGCCAGAACATCACCCAGGCCTACCAGTTCGTATCCACCGGCAACGCCGAGCTGGGCTTCGTCGCGCTGTCGCAAATCTACAAGGACGGCAAGGTCAGCAGCGGCTCGGCGTGGATCGTTCCGGCGAGCATGCACGACCCGATCAAGCAAGACGCAGTGATCCTCAACAAAGGCAAAGACAACGCCGCTGCCAAGGCGCTGGTTGATTACCTCAAAGGCCCGAAAGCCGCTGCGGTCATCAAGTCCTACGGTTACCAGCTGTAAATGTCGCTGACGAGTGCCGATTTTGCGGCGATCTGGCTGACCCTGAAACTGGCGTCCCTGACCACCGTGATCCTGCTGGTCGTCGGCACTCCGATTGCCCTGTGGTTGTCGCGCAGCCGCTCCTGGTTGCGCGGCCCCATCGGAGCGATTGTTGCCCTGCCGTTGGTGCTGCCACCGACGGTCATCGGTTTCTATCTGCTGCTGGCCCTCGGCCCCAATGGCTTCATTGGCCATTTCACCCAATGGCTGGGGCTTGGCACCCTGACCTTCAGCTTCACCGGCCTCGTGATTGGCTCGGTGCTCTATTCCATGCCGTTCGTGGTGCAGCCGTTGCAAAACGCCTTCTCCGCGATCGGCACTCGCCCACTGGAAGTGGCCGCGACATTACGCGCCAATCCTTGGGACACTTTTTTCAGCGTGATTCTGCCCCTGGCCCGTCCCGGCTTCATCACTGCGGCAATCCTCGGCTTCGCCCACACCGTCGGCGAATTCGGTGTGGTGCTGATGATCGGTGGGAATATTCCCGACAAGACCCGAGTGGTTTCCGTACAAATCTACGACCACGTCGAAGCCATGGAGTACGCGCAGGCGCACTGGCTCGCCGGGGCGATGCTGGTGTTTTCGTTTCTGGTGTTGCTGGCGCTGTATTCCAGCCGCAAGACCCGCGCGGGCTGGAGCTGATCGATGATTGACGCACGTCTGAAACTGGCCTGGTCGGGCTTCAGCCTCGATGTTGACCTGCAGATGCCCGGTCGCGGTGTGACGGCGCTGTTCGGTCAGTCCGGATCGGGCAAGACCACCTGCCTGCGCTGCATCGCCGGGCTCGAACGCGCGCCGCAGGCCTTTATCCGCATCAATGACGAGGTCTGGCAGGACAGCGAAAAAGGCATTTTCGTGCCGCCGCACAAACGCGCGCTCGGCTATGTGTTTCAGGAAGCCAGCTTGTTTCCGCACCTGTCGGTGCTGGCCAATCTGCAATTCGGCCTCAAGCGTATTCCCAAAGCGCAGCGCCGGGTCGACATGACCCAAGCCACCGAACTGCTGGGCATCGGCCACTTGCTCGATCGTCACCCGCAGCACTTGTCCGGCGGTGAGCGTCAGCGTGTCGGCATCGCTCGCGCGCTGTTGACCAGCCCCAGACTGCTGCTGATGGACGAGCCTTTGGCGGCCCTCGACAGTCAGCGCAAAAGCGAAATCCTGCCCTACCTGCAACGCCTGCATGACGAACTGGAAATCCCGGTGCTGTATGTCAGCCACGCGCAGGACGAAGTGGCCAGGCTCGCCGATCATCTGGTGCTGCTCAGCGACGGCAAAGCGCTGGCCAGCGGTCCGATTGGCGAAACCCTGGCGCGGCTCGACCTGCCCTTGGCCATGGACAACGATGCCGGCGTGATCATCGAAGGCCAGGTCAGCGACTACGATGCCGACTATCAATTGCTCACCCTGCAACTGCCGGACTCGTCACTTAACATTCGCGTGACCCACGCGCCGATGACGACGGGCCAGAGACTGCGCTGCAAGGTTCACGCGCGTGATATCAGCCTGACCCAGCAAAACAGCGAATTCAGCAGCATCCTCAATCGCCTGCCGGTCACGGTCGCCAGTGAACAGCCGGCCGATAACGCCGCCCACGTGCTCATTCGCCTCGATGCCGGCGGGACACCGTTGCTGGCGCGCATCACTCGCTATTCACGGGATCAGCTTGGCGTGCATCCGGGCCAGTCGTTGTGGGCCCAGATCAAGGCTGTTGCGGTACTGGCGTAAATCTGCGGGCACGACCGTCATGACGCGCGGTCAATGGCTTTAACAGCCTGATTTGCCGCGAAGGAAGTCCGCCATGCCCGATACTGCGCTCACCGAAGTGTTGCCTTCGGATCTGCATTACGTCGATGACACGCAGCCCGGTATCACCCGCAAAAAACTGCGCGGAAAGTTCGCCTACTTCGACCCCGCAGGCCAGCGCATCACCGATCCCAACGAGATCAAACGCATCAACGCGCTGGCCGTTCCGCCGGCCTACGTCGACGTGTGGATCTGCGCCGACCCGCGCGGCCATCTGCAAGCCACCGGCCGTGATGCCCGTGGACGCAAGCAATATCGCTATCACGCGCGCTGGCGCGAGGTGCGCGACGCGGACAAGTATTCGCGCCTTCGTGAATTCGGTCTGGCACTGCCCAAGCTGCGCAAACAGCTGGAGGCGCTGCTGGCCTCGCCGGGCTTCAGCCGCGACAAAGTCATGGCGACCGTCATCACGCTGCTCGACGCCACCCTGATCCGCGTCGGTAATACGCAATACGCGCGGGACAATCGCTCCTACGGCCTGACCACCTTGCGCAGCCGGCATGTCGAGGTCAACGGCAGCGCGATCCTGTTTCAGTTTCGCGGCAAGAGCGGCATCGAACATCAGATCACGGTGAAGGACCGGCGCCTGGCGCGGATCATCAAGCGCTGCCTGGAAATTCCGGGGCAGAACCTGTTTCAGTATCTGGATGAAAACGGCGAGCGGCACACCGTCAGCTCCTCTGACGTCAACACCTACCTGCAAACCCTGACCGGCGCTGACTTCACCGCGAAGGATTACCGGACCTGGGCCGGCAGCGCCCTCGCTTTGGCGGTTCTGCGGGAGCTGCAATGGGAGTCCGAGACCGAGGCCAAGCGGCATGTGGTCGAGATGGTCAAAGGTGTCGCCCGCCAACTGGGCAACACACCGGCAGTCTGTCGCAAGTGCTACATCCACCCGGCGGTGGTCGAGCATTTCATGCTCGGCGCTCTGGCCGAGTTGCCGAAACCGCGCATCCGCAAGGGCCTGCGCAAGGAAGAAGTCGCGCTGGCGCTGTTCCTTGAACGGATGGTCGAGCAGGCAAACACGCCTTGAAGCCTTCGGCCGTCTCGACTAGGCTACGCCCTCCTACCTCCCCGGGACGACCGCAGAAGTGAACAACTAAGCCTTCAAAAATGTAATCGCGACACGCCGTTCATGGCGCTTGTCAGTGTTCACGCATTTTCTGGAGGTGCCGATGACTCACGTCTCGCGTACACCTACTCTCGTCTCCCTGAATCAACTGGGTTTTCAGTTCGCCAATGGCGAGACGATTTTCACTGCACTCAATCTGAAATTCGATCACACCCCGACCGCCATCGTCGGGCGCAATGGCGTTGGCAAAAGCGTACTGGCGCGCCTGATCGCCGGAGAATGGCAACCCACCAGCGGCAGCGTGGCGCGCGCCGTGGCGACAACCTACGTGGCGCAGAGCTTTGTCGCTGCACCCGGCGAGACAGTCGCCGAGTCCACCGGCAGCGCCGCGATTCTTCAGGCGCTGGAGCGAATGAACCGGGGCTGGGGATCAGTCGAGGATTTCGACCTCATTGGCGAACAATGGGATTTGGCGGACCGTCTGCGCCGCATGCTCGATGACGCTGGCCTAGCCGAAGTTGCCTTCACCGATCACACCGGGAACCTCAGTGGCGGCCAGCAAGCGCGCATTGCCCTGATTGGTGCGTTTTTGAGTCAGGCTCCGCTGCTGATCCTCGATGAGCCGACCAACCATCTGGATGCATCGGGACGGCAATGGCTGATGAACTCGCTGGAACGCTGGCACACCGGCCTGATCGTCGTCAGCCATGATCGACAACTACTCGACCGGATGCAGCGGATCGTCGAGTTGAGCGCATCGGGGGCTATCGAATTCGGTGGCAATTACTCGGCATTCCGCGAGCATCAACGAATCCATCAAGCGGCGGCGCAGGCACGTCTCGACCACGCCAGAAGCGAACGCCAGCGCGAGCGGATTCGCTTACGACGCGAGCACGACACAATACAGCGCCACGCTGCCAACTCGCGGCGCAACGCCGAAACCGCCAACATTGCCAGTTTCGAATACGTGGCGATCAAGGGCGCCGCCCGGGAAATCATGGGGCATGTCCGTCAGGGTCATCAGACCCGCAAGTCAGAGCTCGATGCCCAGGTGCGCGAGGCTTACGCCAAGGTGCAACCCGAGGACAGCGTGCTGATCAACCTGCCCGGGAGCGCGGTGCCGAACAACCGCCAGATCTGCACGCTGATCGATGCTCAGCTGCCCTGGCTGTCAAACGGCGCACTGAGCCTTACGATCCACGGCCCGATGCGCATCGCTGTCAGCGGTCCCAACGGCTGTGGCAAATCAACCCTGTTGAAAGTGCTCGCCGGGGAACTGACACCCGTCGATGGAACCGCCACGACTCACGTGCCCTTCGCATTCCTGGATCAGCAACTGGCACAGCTGGACGATCAGCGTTCCATCACCGAACAGCTGATGATGCAAGGGGCTGCGCTGACCGAGGGCACCCTGCGCAGCTATCTCGCCCACTTGCAGCTGGATGCGAGTCGCGCCACGGCTCCCTGCGCTTCGTTGAGCGGTGGCGAGCGCCTGAAAGCCGCACTGGCGCTGGCCTTGTGGCGAGCGAATCCTGCGCAGCTGTTGCTGCTGGATGAGCCGACCAATCATCTGGATCTGCCATCGGTGGAAGCGTTCGAACGGGCGTTGCAGTCATTTCCGGGCGCCATTGTCGCCGTTTCCCACGATCAGGACTTCCTCGAGGCATTGAATCCGACCCACCACCTGCGCTGGTACCCATCAGGCTGGCAACTGCACCCGACGAACTGACTTGGCTATTTTTTGCACGATTGCTCAGGGCTTCTATAGTTGATCTGGTACGAATCAGCCGCGGTGACGCCATGGAAGACATATTCGTCGTGAAGCGTTGCAACAAGATCGTCATCCACGGCCGGCGCGCCGGAGAGACTCTCCATGAGCCCGCCGAAGCCATGGACTGGCACCGCATCTGCGACACGCGAACCGGTGGTTTCATCGGCGATGGCTACGATCGGGAAGAAGACGCCCGCAAGGAATGTCATCGGCTCAACGCCGCCAGCTCGCGAGTGACCGCCCCCGAGTCGTCGGGCTGATAGCTGTCATTTACGGGTCTATACTCAAACCAGCTGAAGGAGCAGCGCCCCAACGGCAGAAAGCTCGCCCTTCGCGGGCTTTTTGCTGCCACCGAGCGGATTAATGAACGGAGGTGTTCCATGTCCGAAAGAGAGTCCATCACCACTCTCCTCACCTTGCTCGATGCCCGCGAAGCACGCCTCGCCGCGGCCTGCAAAGAGATCGCCGATTGGGTCGACCATCAAGGCGGGCACCCCACCGCCCTGCGCATCCGCGACCGGCTGAACGATATCGAAAAGGATACCCCGCTGATTCGCAGCACCCTGTCATCGCTCAAACCGATCGACCGGCCGTTGCCACGCTTCAGGTAAGCCATCGATTCACGGTGCGCGAAAAAAGAACGTCCTTGGTCGTGAGAGGTCAATACCTTTACACGTCACCAAGGAGACGTCTTATGGTCACTCATTTCAAAGTCGACGGGCACTTGGCCTGCGGGCACAAGGGCAACAACCTCTCCTCCAGCAGCGAACTCAATCGTGTGAAGTGCCGCAGCTGCCGCAATACCGACGCATACAAGGATGCGCGCAAAGACCAGCGCAATGCGGCGCGGCGCGCGGCTCGCCATTCAAAAGACCAGCACACGGCGTCCGACTGGCGTTCCGAGTGGATCGAGCGGTTGACCGCGATGGCCGGACTTCAGCGTTTGCCTAGAGGGTTTACCGGGCAAGCCTTCGTCTAAACAAAAAAAGGGCCGATTGAATCGGCTCTTTTTGCTGTTCGCTGAATGCCCTTACGACACAAGCCCCGACATGGAATAACCCGGATTACTTGGTTTCCTTCACTTGGCAAACGCCATTGGCTCTGTTCTTGCCGGTATATGAAACATCAGGTGAGCCGTCGGGCATGATCGTCAGCGAGATGGTCACGCCACTGTCTTTGGCTTCGAAGGCGTTATCGTTGAATTTCTTCAGCTTCCCTTCTTTCCCATTGATATAGATCGGTCCGCCCTTGTCAGCGTGGACCTCGATATTTCCAGGGCATGTTGCGTTCAACAGCGGGATGCCGGCTTGAGCAAAGCCTGAAGACATCAGCAAAACGCTCAATAGCAGTCGCTTCATCATCATTGTCCTGTGTTCGGTTGAGCCAGAAAGAAACACTAGCTCACTCCGCTCGCAATGACCGAACAGTACGTCTGGAATCGAACCGGCACGTTGCCGGCCGCACCGCGCAGTTTTTAGAAGGCTGGAAACAGTTTGAGACCGATCTGACCAACTTTGAGATGGCCGAGGCGCTATTGAAGGCTCCACTCTACTGACCAAGCTGCCATCCAGTTTTTCGAAAGGAGTCGACCAGATGAAAATCAAATACATTCTGCTGATGCTCACGACCGCCTCGGCGTCGGGATGTGGCACGATCAACACAACCTTCCGGGATGATGCTGTAGCCAGTAACAAACTGGCGCGCTGGCATTCCCACTGCGACTCTGTCCCGCGCATCTACAGTGGTACAGCCTTTAACTACTGCACATTAGACGCGGAGCCACGGCAAAGTACCGGTTTCGATGGTCACCCTGCTGCCGCACTTATTGTTCTCGACATGGGGTTGTCAGCTGTTGCGGACACTGTCGTACTGCCTTATTCCATCTATCTGCAAAACAAGCATGGCGATATCAAGAAGGCTCGGTTCGAGTAGCAATTGAACTGACCACTTCGATGAGAAGGAATCGCTACTACTTGCCTCTGCGCTCGACTCCGCCTGGGGGCCTTGTCACGGCGCGGGCAGTGACGCCGTCACGTACTCGACTGCTCAGTACACACAAGGTCGCCCACAAGGTAATCACGCTGCTGGCGATGCAGTTGATCAGTTCAATGTTCATGGGTTGCCTCCCCCCAACCGCTGGCGGATGGAGGCCGCGTCTATCACGTCGATAAAGCGACCGCTGTTCACGATCACTTTGGCCTTGGCACCGGAAAAGGTGATCGTTGATAAGGAGAATGAGATTCCCCGATGACTTTATCGAAAACGAAGTCAGTGTTCGCTTCTGGCTTGTCGAGGCAGTTCAGGAAGCGTCGCGGCAGGAACAACAGCAGATGGTTGCATCAATCATTTCTGATCGGAAGATCTGCCAATCTCCTCACGAGTAGGCATGGTCCAGTCCGAGGCGCGTCTCTCATAAATTGAGTCGGGCTCATGCGCTTCGTAACCGAACATCAGTAAGTAAAGCCCCAGAGCCACTGCAGCCAACACCGCCCTACCTACAGGGCTCGCATCTTTCGGTAGACCGCCAGGACCAATAGCTACCCAACCGCCTCGCAGGTAAGCGAAGACGGCCTGCGTGAACCATGCTTGCGCCGCAATACATGTCCAAAACTGGCTCCACTCGCCTGTGAAACGCCAAAAAGCGCTCACAATGGATGCGATGATCATGACACTCAGGATCAAGCAACGAAAACGCTTGAGAGCACTCAGAGCGCGGTTTTCCTGCTCCATATTTCTCCTTTTTTGGCTTCAAGCAAAAAGATCTGACCACGCTGTCGATACGTCAAATATCGGCCGATGTACGCTCGACATAAATTCAAAACACCCGTCACTCCCTCCCCCGTCGAAGTCAGCCGGTACAGCGGATCGAAGTCGACTAGTTGCACTCGGGCAAACGGAACAGCGAATTCCAGCAGTTCCAGAGGCACGTCCTGCTCGAACAGCGTTTTTGATTGATCGAAACATGGCAAGAAAGCTGGGCACAAGGCCCGCTCGACACGGCTGATCGTGTTAGAGGATGGCACTCCGATGACAGAGGCGATGTTGCGCAGGCGGTTTGATATGGCCCGGGAGGCCGCTGGAGTTGTAAAAGCCGAGTTCCAAATACGTGATTTACGCGCCCGGGCCGGTACCGACAAGGCGGAATACAGCGGCGATAGAATGCAGACCAAAGATCAACTTGGGCATACCGCTGTCGTGATGACAGAGCAGTACCTCCAGAATCACAAGGGTAAGAAAGTGATGCCAACGAAGTGAATTGCGGACCACTGTCAAAATTGCGGCCTGGAAACAAACAAGGGTTTGCATCAGCTTTCGCCCGCAAACCCTTGATTTAAGATGGTGCCCGAAGCCGGAATCGAACCGGCACGCCCTTACGAGCGGGGGATTTTAAGTCCCATGCGTCTACCAGTTTCGCCATTCGGGCGGTAGCGCGGTGTTGCTTGGCTCTAACGGCGATTCACAGTCCTGAGAGGAACTGTACGTCGGCGGCAGAGGGGGAAATATATACATCACTTCCCGGTGAAGCAAGTTTGCAGTTGCCGTTTCAAAGACTAAATCTTTCAGTGCAACGCAAATAAAAAAGCTCCGTAAATCATGGATCTACGGAGCTTGTTTATAGTGGAGGCCGAGGTCGGAATCGAACCGGCGTAGGCGGATTTGCAATCCGCTGCATAACCATTTTGCTACTCGGCCTCAAAACATTTGCTGTCAGTAGCGCAACAACAAACGTTGTACAAACTTGGAGCGGGAAACGAGACTCGAACTCGCGACCCCGACCTTGGCAAGGTCGTGCTCTACCAACTGAGCTATTCCCGCTTGGTGTGGCGCATTCTATAGATTCCAGATGCCCCGTCAACCCTTTGATTCAAAAAAGTTTTATTTCTTTTCAACATCGGTCTTCAGATGTGGCCAGGCAGCGCGAAGGTATTGAACCATCGACCACAGGGTCAGGCCTGCCGACACCATCAGCAACGCGTAACCGATGACAACCCAGAAACTGAAAACCTTGGGATTGGCCAAGAGAATCACCAGTGCAAGCATCTGCGCAGCAGTTTTCCACTTGCCCAGATTCGACACGGCCACATGGGCCCGCGCACCGAGTTCGGCCATCCACTCACGCAGCGCCGAGACAACGATCTCGCGACCGATGATGACAGCGGCCGGCAGTGTGAGCCACAGGTTGCCATGCTCTTGTACCAGCAACACCAGGGCAACAGCGACCATCAGTTTGTCAGCGACAGGATCCAGAAACGCACCAAACGGCGTGCTTTGCTCCAGGCGTCGCGCGAGATAGCCGTCCAGCCAGTCCGTTGCCGCCGCAAAGGCGAATACCGAACTTGAGGCCAGATAGCTCCATTGGTAAGGCAGATAGAACAACAGAATGAAGATCGGGATGAGCAGGACGCGGAGAACGGTAATCAGATTAGGGATATTCATCGGCACAACTGGCTACGAGGTGAATGGGCATTCTACTCACTATGCAGGTTTGCATAAATCGACTCTGCTAGCTTTTTGCTGATCCCCGGTGCTTTGGCGATCTCTTCGATGCTTGCACGAGACAGCTCCTGCAATCCACCAAAATGTTTCAACAAGTCCCGACGCCGGGTCGGCCCGACGCCCGCAACGCCTTCCAGCGTCGACGTGCGGCGGGTCTTGCCGCGCCGTGCACGGTGGCCGGTAATCGCAAAGCGGTGGGCTTCGTCACGAATCTGCTGGATCAGATGCAGTGCCGGCGAATCACCCCGTAAGGTGAACTCGTTTGCCGCATCATTCAGATACAAAGTCTCGAATCCTGCCTTGCGCGTGGCGCCCTTGGCGACCCCCAGCAAGATCAGATCCGGAACAGCCAGTTCGTTGAGCACATCACGCGCCATCGACAGCTGCCCTTTGCCGCCGTCCACCAACAGGATGTCGGGCAACTTGCCCTCGCCTTCCTTCAGCTTGCTGAAGCGTCGGGTCAGGGCCTGATGCATGGCGGCGTAATCGTCGCCGGCAGTCACGCCTTCGATGTTGTAACGACGGTAATCCGACTTGATCGCCCCTTCCGGGCCGAACACCACGCAGGAAGCCACCGTGGCTTCACCGCTGGAGTGGCTGATGTCATAGCACTCCAGCCGTTGCGGCGGCTCATCGAGGTTCAACACTTCTGCCAGTGCCTCGAAACGCGCGGCAACGTGCTGACGGTTGGCCAGCCGCGCACCCAGCGCCTGTTCGGCATTGGTTACGGCCAGTTGCTGCCAGCGCGCCCGTGTACCGCGTACCCGATGGCTGATGGTCAGCTCACGTCCGCGCAGCGCCTGAATGGCCTCGATCAGCGCAGGGAAGTCTTCGTGCACGACGTTGACGATCAGTTCGCTCGGCAAATCGCGTTCAGGGCTACTGATGAAGTATTGCCCGAGGAAAGCGGCCATGACCTCGGCCACTTCCTCTTCAATTCCGACTTGGGGGAAGAAGTTCTTGCTGCCAAGCACCCGCCCTCCCCGCACGCTGATCAAGTGCACACACGCACCGCCCGGATTGACGAACGCGGCGATCACATCGATATCACCCGTTCCGCCTTCCATGCTCTGCTGATCCTGTACCCGACGCAGCAAGGCAATCTGGTCACGCAGTTCGGCGGCGCGTTCGAATTCGAGGTTGATTGCAGCCTCTTCCATCGCCGTCGACAGCTCATTGGTCAACGCATGGCTGCGTCCTTCGAGGAACATCACCGAGTGACGCACATCCTCGGCGTAAACCTCAGGCTCGACCAGCCCGACACAGGGGGCCTTGCAACGCTTGATCTGATATTGCAGGCACGGCCGGGTCCGGTTCTTGTAGTAGCTGTCCTCGCACTGACGCACGAAGAACGTCTTCTGCAGAAGGCTGAGGCTTTCGCGAATAGCCCCGGCGCTCGGATAGGGGCCGAAATACTTGCCCTTGGCCTTCTTGGCCCCGCGATGAATGCTCAGGCGCGGGAATTGTCCGTCAGACAAAAAGACGTAGGGATAGGATTTATCGTCGCGCAGCAGGATGTTGTACGGCGGCCGCCACTCCTTGATCAGGGTTTGCTCGAGCAGCAACGCCTCTGTCTCGTTGGAGGTGATAGTGGTTTCGACCTGGGCGATACGCCCGACCAGTGCCGCGGTTTTCGGCGCCAGGCCTGTCTTGCGAAAGTAGCTGGCCAGACGTTTCTTGAGGTTCTTGGCCTTGCCGACGTACAACAGACGCGCATCGCTGTCGAACATGCGATACACGCCGGGGCGCCCGCTGACGGTCGAGAGAAAGGCGCCCGAATCGAATGCTTCAGTCATGGTCAGAGGCTGGCATCAACCATGCCGTGTCGAACCGCCAACAGCGTCAGTTCGACATCGCTGCTGATCGAGAGCTTCTCGAAAATGCGGTAGCGGTAGGTGTTAACGGTTTTCGGCGACAGGCACAATTTGTCGGAAATGATCTGAACCTTCTGACAGCCGACAATCATCAACGCAATCTGGATTTCCCGCTCCGACAACGCATCGAACGGCGAATCATTGGTCGGCTGAAAGGATTTGATCGCCAATTGCTGGGCAATCTGCGGGCTGATATAGCGCTGGCCGGCAAACACCAGGCGAATGGCCTGAACCATTTCCGGCAATCCGGCGCCCTTGGTCAGATACCCCGCCGCACCGGCCTGCAACAACCGCGTAGGAAACGGATCTTCCTCACACACGGTGACGGCGACCACTTTGATGTCGGGATGACTTCGCAACAGTTTGCGCGTGGCTTCGAGGCCGCCGATGCCTGGCATCTTGACGTCCATCAGCACCACGTCGGGCTTCAACTCACGAGCCTTGATGAGGGATTCTTCCCCGGACTCGGCCTGGCCTACCACCTGCAGGCCATCGATATCGGCCAGCATCCGTGTAATGCCTGTACGAACGAGATCATGGTCGTCGACCACTAGCACCCTAATCAAGCAGACACCTCGCGATATGGTCTTATTGGGATGCCGGACACCTTAGCAAAAAGTGCCGGGCAGACCTAGCGGCAAGCGACATATAAAAAGTTTCAATTCTTCATCGAGGGCTTGCCAGCCGTGGGTTTCAGAGCACAGGTGTACTGAAATCGAGCTGCATTCGCAGGAAACACTCGTCCTCGCCCTGCACAAACATTCCTTTTCTTCGATACAGGTTTTGCGCCGGATTGTTTTTGAACACCGTCAGGCGCAACGCCGGGCGACGCTCCAGCCGAGCCATCGCAACAACCTGATCGATCGCCCAGGATCCCGCGCCCTGGCCTTGAGCGCTTTCGACGATCTGCAATTCGCGGATATACACGGCCCGAGCATCACGACTCAGACTGAAATAGCCCATCAATTCGCCTTCGCGAAGGATCAACCAGTTTTCGCGCCCGGCCCAGGCGACATCAAATGCCTCGTCCTGCCACAACAAGTCATAGTGAATGTAGTAGCGGAGCATGTTTCGGCAAGTCAGCTCTCGTACAAACGACAGGTCGGCGGACGTTGCCTGGCGCAACTCAAAACTCATTCCTGCCTCGATCTTCTTCAAGTTCATGCCCCTTCCTTGAGCACACGTTCAGAAAGCAGAGTGTGTCACACCTTGGCGGGCGCTCAACCCTTAGAAGCCCTCTTGTGCCTCCGATAGCAATTTCTGATTGCTGACGCGCAGCCGCCTCTAGTAAGCTCGGCGCATTCTTTGGAGACAGCTCATGTTCAACACCCTCTCACAGCTTCGTACCGCCAGCGCCTCGCGCTCGGTTGCGGCTGCCCGGGTGAACGGCGCCTGCACTGCTCCTGCAAGCTTTTATTTTGGGTATTGGTTTAGCCACTGGCGCGCCTGATACCCACACGGCGCCCATTTGAACGGGTCGCCTACCAGAGATTTCTCAACCCCCGGTCGGCCTCCCGACCGGGGGTTTTGTTTTTTCAGGCCCTGATTTTTTCAGCAACACACCAGACATTTTGAGGATTCAACCAATGAACTACGCCACTTATTACCGTCACGACAGTTTTACCGCTTGGCGATTTACCAGCCTCCGCTCGGGACAGCCTGCCGCCTCCGATCGGTCACCCACAGGTGGCAAGCCAAAACACGTAGCCAATCCGGCCAATTGTCGAACACCCCAGTAGGGCCGAGTGAGCGGGAAGCCCCCGCCATCCGCCCAGGAAGACCGAATATGAACTCGTCCGTTTCTGCTCTGCCACTGTCCACCCTGAACCCTGCCAACGAAGCATTGACCCTGCGTCTGCCGAGTTCGCTGCAACTCAAGCAGCAATTGCCTCTGAGCAATGCGCTGAACCAGCAAGTCGTCGCCCACCGCCAGGCGGTCCGCGCGATTCTCGATGGCCATGACCCGCGCTTGCTGGTGATTGTCGGCCCCTGCTCGATTCACGACCCCGAGTCCGCGCTTGAATACGCCAGCAAACTTTCGCGCCTGGCTGAAGAAGTCCGTGATGACATGCTGCTCGTGATGCGTGCCTACGTCGAAAAACCTCGCACCACCGTCGGCTGGAAAGGCCTCGCCTACGATCCGCATCTGAATGGCAGCGACGACATGGCTGCCGGCCTCACGCTGTCGCGCGAACTGATGCTGGAAATGATCCGCCTCGGGCTCCCGATTGCCACCGAACTGCTGCAGCCCATGGCTGCCGGGTACTTCGATGACTTGCTGAGCTGGGTCGCCATCGGCGCCCGTACGACCGAATCACAGATCCACCGGGAAATGGCCAGCGGGCTGAGCATGCCGGTCGGCTTCAAGAACGGCACCGATGGCGGCGTGACCGTCGCCGTTGACGCAATGCGTTCGGCAGCCCATGCCCATCGCCACTTCGGCGTTGACAGCCAGGGCCACCCGGCGATCATCCAGACCCCGGGCAATCCGGACACCCACCTGGTGCTGCGTGGTGGTCACAAAGGGCCGAACTACGACCGCGAAAGCGTTGCCGTCATCAACACCGAGTTGAACCGCCTGAAAATTCCGAGCCGGATCATGGTCGATTGCAGCCATGCCAACAGTGGCAAGGACCCGCTCCGCCAGCCGGGCGTGTTCAACGAGGTGCTGGAACAACGACTGCAAGGCAATCGTTCATTGATCGGCATGATGCTCGAGTCGCATCTGTTCGAGGGATGCCAGCCCCTGAGCGAGTCGCTGCGTTATGGCGTTTCGGTGACCGATGGCTGCCTCGGATTCGATGCAACAGAACGCCTGCTGCTGGATGCCGCACACCGCATTCGACAACAGGCCTGACAGTCAAACCGCCCTCCGGTGTGTGTCATTGACCCGGAGGGCCAGCCGATGGTCAACGTCGACACATCAACCCTGCACTACTCGCAGCAGGGTCACGCTGGACATCTGACTCACATCATCAAGCCTCTCGACCGAATAGGACACTTGCACAAGGGTGTCCACATGTTCGCGCCAGAATCGATATGGCACGATGAAGACCAAGGGTTGCATGGCCATTCCGCTGATTATTTCGCGGTCATCGCGGTGAAAGAATGACTCGCCGTCGCACTTGAGATAAACCAGCTCCCCCTCCTCTACCCGCGCATCACTGATCAATACACTGACGCCGTCGATTGCATCCTGCACATCGAGTACCCCGTCATCGGCTTCGAGCACCTGGGGTGCCGCCAATACATCCCTTTCAAGAGGAGCAATGCTGATTCGCGTCACACCTGATTCGCGAATCGCGCCGCTTTGCTGTTCGACACTGTATCGAATCACCACTTCCCCGCCGAGATGCGGCGTGATGAACTCGGGTGCGATCCCCAGCACCAGAGGCCGACCGACAGCAAAGGACTCGACGATCAGCGTGTCTCGAAGTGATGTCTCATGCGCGGCCCCCTCCCAGATCAACCGCACCCGGTCGCCGACACACATTCCGGCATAGGGCTGAAGCGTGACCGAGGTCCCGTCTGTGACGCGTGCGGGATCGAGACTGCCCCCGACAGCGTCCTCGAGGGTGACCGGCATGAGGCTGTAACGAACATCTCCAACATCCAGTTGCCTGCGCAAGGAGACCAGTGGCTCCGGACGCGAGGCACTGGTCAATGTCCAGAACACCTCCAGCGAACCTCCGTCCAGCGCCGCGATGTGAGCGCCCCGCACGACCAGAACGATCTCCCTGCCCAACTGGGCTTCGCTGACAAATCGCGTGATTTCATGTTGATACGGCATACCTTCGATATCGTGGCCGCACCAGCTCAACACGATCCTGTCCCCACAGGCCATTCCTGGATAGGGGGCAATCCGCACGACCACCCGATTCAGAGAGGGATCAAGAACTGCACCCTCCAGCGAATCGATTGCGGGTTCGGGCAGCGATAAAGCGTGTTCGCGTGTCCGACAATGTCCGAATACCCCGACCCGTTCAGCATCCATCCCCAGGCCTCGCATTTGCGAAGCCGTTACCAGTTCATCCGTCATGTTCATTCGCTGCTCCATTCCCTGGAAATGACACGCCGGCGGGCTGCGTCAAAGAGCCTCTATTTAACGCGTTTCATCGCCTCCACGATGTCAGCCGGGCACCCGGCGAGACAGAGCTAAAGGCACTGGATGGAGTAGGCAAAAATGGGGAAAACACATTCGCCGAGGCTAGACCCCTCTAAATATTCAGAACCGGATTTCATTCAAAAGTGAAATTTCATACGCACACTGATCCAGTTTCCACCCCACTAGAAAGACTCTTCAGGCATCGCCTGCGCAACGACTGTTTTAGAGTGGCACGCAGACAACATCGATGAATCTCTGCGATCAAGGACGAAAAATGCAACGAAATGCCACAACTCTCTATCCCGTACTGTTGGTGCATGGTCTGTTCGGATTCGAGCGCATTGGCCCTTTCGAACTGTTTCATGACGTCAAACAGGCGCTCAAGGCTGTCGGGGTGCAGGTATTCGTGCCGCACATGTCCGCGGTTCATGACAACGAAGTGCGAGGCGAGCAATTGCTTTCGCAGATCGACTCCGTGCTCCGAGGCACAGGCGCGACAAAAGTCAACCTGATCGGACACAGCCAGGGCGCACTGACGGCTCGGTATGCTGCGGCGCTTGCGCCACACAAGGTCGCTTCCGTCACTTCGGTCAGCGGTCCCAATCACGGTTCGGAGCTGGCGGACTTCCTGCGCAAGGCATTGATCCCCGGACGGCTGCCGGAGACCGTGGCCCAGAACGTAGCTACATTGTTTTCCAACTTTTTATCTCTGCTCAGCGGGCACAAAACACTGCCTCGCCATGCACTGGCAGCACTCAATGCGCTGACGACGGAAGGTGTCGGCCAATTCAATGACAAATACCCGCAGGGTCTTCCCGAAACCTGGGGTGGCCAGGGTGCCGAGCGGGTCGATGGCGTTCGCTATTATTCGTGGAGTGGTGTTGTGCCGGAGCTGACCGTGCAGACCCTCGACCCGGTACAGGGCATCTGCCTCGCCCTGTCGGAATATTTCATTACAGAACCCGCGCAGAACGACGGTTTTGTCGGCCGCTTCAGCTCTCACCTGGGCACCGTGATCCGCTCCGATTATCCGCTCGACCATTTGCGCAGCCTGCGTCGGGGCATCGGTCAGCGCACCACGGAGAACGATCCGATCCAACTCTACGTCGAACACGCCTTGCGCCTGCAAGCAGCTAATCTGTAGCGACCGGTATCAGACGAGCGAATGGAACTTTGCCGAGAAATCGGCCACTGAATCCGGTAGGCTCCCCCCTTTACTGATTTGATTGGAGAGTTTCCCCATGGCTAAAGCCACTGCCCGCCACATCCTGGTTTCCAGCGAAGCCAAGTGCAACGAACTCAAGGCCCAGATCGAAGGTGGCGCTGATTTCGCCGAAGTGGCCAAGGCCAACTCCACCTGCCCGTCCAGCCGTCAGGGCGGCGACCTGGGTTCGTTCGGTCCTGGCCAGATGGTCAAGGAATTCGACACCGTGGTATTCAGCGCGCCGATCAACGTCGTGCAAGGCCCGGTGAAGACCCAGTTCGGCTACCACCTGCTGGAAGTCACCAGCCGTCAGGACTGATCTTCAGCCCGACCTGCTGTGCAACGGCCCGCCTGATGGCGGGCCGTTTTGTTTTGGTTACACCACACCGCTGGCGAACGGCGCGCCGCTCGCGTACAAATTGCGCTTATCGATTACCCGGCTTTAAGGCTGACAATGCGACTGGCTTTCCCGACATTGATGTTCACTGCCGTGACCCTGCTGCTTGGGATCACTGGTGTGGACGCCGCACCCCAGCATGCGATGACCGTCTATGGCGAACCGGCAAAGTACCCGCCCGGCTTCAGTCACTTCGATTACACCAACGTCCGGGCGCCCAAGGGCGGGACGATGCGCCGCTCGGCCATCGAGATCGGCCACTTCGACCATGTCCTGCCGTACATCGACAAAGGCATCGGCGTCAGCCAGATCGACGGCCTGCTGTACTCCCCGCTGGCCCAGCGCTCACTCGACGAGCCCTACACCGTATACGGCCTCGTGGCGCAGAAAATGGAACGCTCGGATGACGGCCTGTCGTTGCGCTTCTTTATCAATCCCAAGGCCCGCTTCGCCGATGGCAAGCCAATCACCGCCGAAGACGTGCGCTACACCTATGACTTGCTGATGACTCAAGGGAGCCTGCGTTATCGCACCCAGTTCGCCGACGTCAAAGGCGTCGAAGTCGAAGCCCCGCTCACCGTGCGTTTCGATTTCAAGAGCAACGAAAACCGCACCCTGCCGCTCGATATCGCCACGCTGCCGGTATTTCCCGAGCATTGGTGGAAGACCCGTGATTTCGCCGGTGGTGGCGGCTATGAACCGCCGCTGGGCAGCGGTCCGTATCGAGTCGGCAAGGTCGACTCCGGACGCAGCATCACCTTTGAACGCAATCCCGACTGGTGGGGCAAGGACCTGCCGGTCAGCCGTGGCCTGTACAACTTCGATCACTTCAGCATCGAGTACTTCGGCGACACCGACGTCGCCCGCCAGGTCCTGCGCGGCGGCGCCTACGACTACAACCGCGAGTTCTCCGCCACCGGCTACTCCATCGGTTACGAGAGCCCGGCCCTGAGCGACGGTCGTCTGCAAAAGGCTCATCTGGCCACCGAAGCGCCGCAGTCGGCCCAGGGCTTCGTGTTCAATCTGCAAAAGCCGACATTCCAGGATCGCCGCGTTCGTCAGGCACTGGCCATGCTCTGGGATTTCGAATGGAGCAACCGGCAGATGATGCGCAACATGTACATCCGCCAGCAGAGTTACTTTTCCAACACTGATCTGGCCGCCCGCAAACTGCCGGACGCCGCCGAACTGAAGATTCTCGAACCCTTGCGCGGACAGATTCCCGACGAGGTGTTCACTCAGGTCTTCGAAGCGCCGAAGACCGACGGCAGCGGCATCATCCGCGACAAACAACTGCAAGCGCTGGAGCTGCTGGAACAGGCCGGCTGGAAACCCGATGGCGACCAGTTGGTCAACGATCGTGGCGAGCCGTTGAGCTTCACCTTCCTGGTCAGCCAGAACGGCATGGACCGCCTGCTGCTGCCGTACAAGCGCACGCTGAAGCAGATCGGCATCAACCTCGACATCCGTCGCATCGACTCCTCGCAGTACGTCAATCGCCTGATGAGCCGCGACTACGACATGATTGTCACCGGCTACCCGGTCACCACCTCCCCCGGCGGCGAACTGTTGAACTACTTCGGTTCGGCATCGGCCAACGATCCCGGCGCCAACAATTACATGGTGCTGAAGAATCCGGCGGTCGACACCTTGATCAACGGCCTGATCCGCGCCTCGACCCAGGCCGACATGCTGCGTTACGCACATGCACTGGATCGGGTGCTGCAATGGAACTACTACTGGATTCCCAACTATTACCCGCCGGGCACGTCGACCGTGTGGTGGAACCGTTTCGGCATTCCCACCGTGCAGGCGAGCAATGACGAGGCGATTGAGAGCTGGTGGGAAATCAGCAGCACGCCGCTGACCAACCAGCAGATGACGGCCGAGAAAATCAGCCGTGGCAGACCCGGAGGGCCGCACTGATGTGGGCTTACATACTGCGGCGCCTGCTGCTGATCATCCCGACGCTGGTGATCATTCTGCTGGTCAACTTCGTGATCATCCAGGCCGCACCGGGTGGGCCGGTTGAACAGGCCATCGCCCATTTGCAAGGCATTGGCGGCGCAAGTGTCGGCGGCGGTGCAAGCGAGACCATGAGCGGCACGTCCCGCGCCAGCCGTGGCCTCGATCCGCAACTGATCAAGGACATCGAAAAACAGTACGGCTTCGACAAACCCGCCCATGAACGCCTGTGGCTGATGCTCAAGAACTACGCGCAGCTGGATTTCGGCAAGAGCTTCTTCCGCGGCGCTACGGTTACCGACCTGATCCTGCAGAAAATGCCGGTGACCATTTCCCTCGGGCTCTGGGCGACGTTGATCACCTATCTGGTGTCGATCCCGCTGGGCATCCGCAAAGCCGTACACCACGGCAGCCATTTCGATATCTGGAGCAGCACGGCGATCATCATCGGTTACGCCATGCCGGCATTCCTGTTCGCGATGTTCCTGATCGTGGTGTTCGCCGGCGGCACGTCGCTGAACTGGTTTCCGGTGCGCGGGCTGGTGTCCGACAACTTCGAATCCCTGTCGACGCTGGGCAAGATCACCGACTACTTCTGGCATCTGGTGTTGCCGGTCACGGCGCTGGTGATCGGCGGTTTCGCCACCCTGACCATCCTCACCAAGAACTCGTTCCTCAATGAGATCACCCGCCAATACGTGGTCACTGCGCGCGCCAAAGGCCTGAGCGAAAACCGGGTGCTCTACGGACACGTGTTCCGGAACGCAATGCTGCTGGTGGTGTCGGGCATTCCCCAGGCGTTCATCAGCGTATTCTTTGCCGGCTCATTGCTGATCGAAGTGATCTTCTCCCTCGACGGCCTTGGGCGCATGAGTTACGAAGCGGCCGTGTCCCGGGACTATCCGGTGGTGTTCGGCTCGCTGTTCATCTTCACCCTGTTCGGCCTCCTGATAAAACTGATTGGCGACCTGTGCTACACGCTGGTCGACCCGCGCATCGACTTCGCCGCGAGGAACGCCTGATGTTCAAGCTCTCGCCTCTGGGCCGTCGCCGTTTCGAACGTTTCAAGAAAAACCGCCGGGGCTGGTGGTCGCTGTGGCTGTTTATCGGCCTGTTCCTGCTCAGCCTCGGCGGCGAACTGATCGCCAACGACAAACCATTGGTCGTCAGTTATCAGGGCCAGTGGTACTTCCCGGTGTTCAAACGCCACACCGAACAGGAGTTCGGCGGGCAACTGCCGTTCCAGGCCGATTACCGCAGCGACTACGTGCAGAAGCTGATCCGCAAGGATGGTGGCTGGCTGCTGTTTCCGCCAATTCCGTTCAGTGACGATACTCCGAACTACGACCTCAACAAACCAGCACCCAGCCCGCCGACTTCGGTCAACTGGCTGGGCACCGACGATCAGGCGCGCGACGTGTTGGCTCGGGTGATTTTCGGCGCCCGGGTGTCGATTCTGTTCGCCCTGATGCTGACCTTCGTCAGCGCCCTGATCGGTATCGCAGCCGGCGCCCTGCAGGGCTATTACGGCGGCTGGGTCGATCTGCTCGGCCAGCGTTTGCTGGAGGTCTGGTCGGGGCTGCCGGTGCTTTACCTTCTGATCATCCTTTCGGGATTCGTCGAGCCGAACTTCTGGTGGCTGCTGGGGATCATGGCGCTGTTTTCCTGGCTGGCGCTGGTGGACGTGGTACGCGCCGAGTTTCTGCGCGGGCGCAATCTCGAGTACGTCAAGGCTGCCCGGGCTTTGGGCTTGAGCGATCGAAAAGTGATTGTCCGGCACATCCTGCCCAACGCGATGAACGCGACCCTGAGCTATCTGCCCTTCATTCTGACCGGAGCGATTTCTACCCTGACCGCGCTGGACTTCCTCGGTTTCGGCATGCCCGCCGGCAGCGCATCGCTGGGCGAGTTGATCGGTCAGGGCAAACAGAACCTGCAAGCGCCGTGGCTCGGGTTGACCGCGTTTTTCACCCTGGCGCTGATCCTTTCCCTGTTGGTATTCATCGGCGAAGCGCTGCGCGATGCCTTTGACCCGCGCTCATGAACGGAACCTTGATATGACTGACAATCTGATCGAAATCCGTGACCTCAGCGTCGCCTTCCATGGCCAGGCCGTGGTTCGTAACCTGTGCCTGGACATCCGCCCCGGCGAGTGCCTGGCACTGGTCGGCGAGTCGGGCTCGGGCAAATCGGTGACGGCCCACTCGATCCTGCAACTGCTCCCCGAATGCGATGCCCGGACCACCGGCAGCATCCGCTATCGTGGGCAGGAACTGGTCGGCGCCGATCCCAAGACCCTGCGCGACCTGCGGGGTAACCGCATCGCCATGATTTTCCAGGAGCCGATGACCTCGCTCAATCCGCTGCACACGATTGAAAAGCAGATCGGCGAAACCCTGTTGCTGCACCGTGGCCTCGGGGGCAAAGAGGCTCAGGCGCGGATCCTCGAACTGCTCGAACTGGTGGGCATCCAGAAACCGAAAGAACGGCTAAAGGCTTATCCGCATCAACTGTCCGGCGGCCAGCGTCAAAGGGTGATGATCGCGATGGCCCTGGCCTGCGAGCCCGAACTTCTGATCGCCGACGAACCAACCACAGCCCTCGATGTGACCGTGCAGCGCAAGATCCTGTTGCTGCTCAAGTCCCTGCAACGGCGCCTGGGCATGTCGCTGCTGCTGATCAGCCATGACCTCAATCTGGTGCGCAGCATCGCCCAACGGGTGTGCGTGATGAAGGCCGGTGAGATCGTCGAGCAGGCGCCGTGCGAAACCCTGTTCACCGAGCCGAAACACCCTTACAGCTGCGTGTTGCTCAACGCTGAACCGGAAGGCGAAGCACTGCCCCGGGACGAACGCGAGAACGTGCTGGAAGTCGATGACCTGCGGGTTGATTTCACCGTCGGCGGCGGGCTGTTCCAGCGCAAGCAATACCTGCGCGCGGTGGATGGCATCAGCCTGAACATCCAGCGCGGCAAGACGCTGGGCATCGTCGGCGAGTCCGGTTCGGGCAAGTCGACTCTCGGTCAGGCGATCCTGCGGCTGCTCGACTCCAAGGGCAGCATTCGCTTCCAAGGCACGGCACTCGACGGCCTCGACCAGAAGCAGATGCGGCCGTGGCGCCGGCAGATGCAGGTGGTGTTCCAGGACCCGTTCGGCAGCCTCAGCCCGCGCATGTCGGTAGCGCAAATCATCAGCGAAGGGCTGGAGGTGCATTGCCAGTCCACTGCCGACGAGTGCGACGACCAGGTGATCCGCGTGCTCAAGGAAGTGGGCCTCGACCCTGAAAGCCGCCATCGCTATCCCCATGAGTTCTCCGGTGGCCAGCGTCAGCGCATTGCGATCGCCCGGGCACTGGTGCTCAAACCGGCGCTGATTCTGCTCGACGAGCCGACTTCGGCCCTTGATCGCACCGTGCAGAAACAGGTGGTCGCCCTGCTCCGCCAGCTCCAGGAAAAACACGGCCTGACGTACCTGTTCATCAGCCACGATCTGGCCGTGGTGCGAGCGCTGGCCCACGACATGATCGTGATCAAGGACGGCAAGGTGGTCGAAAGCGGCGCCAGTCATGACGTGTTCGACTCACCGCAGCATCCCTATACCAAAGAGCTGTTGGCGGCGGCGCATCCGGGATAGGCATAATCGCGCCACCTGACTTCCGCCAATGGACGCCGCCATGAACACCACCGAAAGCCTCAAGGATTACCAACGGGTTCGCACGCTGGCAATCCGTTCGTTGTTCGAGATCATCGAGCAATCCAGTGAAGGCACGGTGATTGTCGACCGCGACGCAAACATCGTCTGGATGAACGAGCGCTATGCGCGACGCTTCGGGCTCGACTCCGCCGCCGGGGCCATCGGCAAGCCCTGCGAAAGCGTGATCCCCGGCAGCCTGCTGCGGGAGGTGGTGCGTACCGGGCGGCCGATTCTGCTGGACATGCAGGACACCCCGAAAGAACCGCTGGTGGTGATGCGCCTGCCGATCCATGACGACGCCGGGGCGGTGATCGGCGCCATCGGCTTTGCGCTGTTCGACGAATTGCGCACGCTGTCGCCGATGCTCAAGCGCTACCTGAGCATGCAGGAAGAACTGGCCTCGACCCGTTCGCTGCTACGTGCCCGGCAGACCAAATACAACTTCGCCCATTTCATCGGCACCAGCGCTGCCAGCCTGGAAGTCAAACGCCGTGCCCGTCGCAGCGCGAGTGCCGAGTCGCCGGTGCTGTTGCTGGGTGAAACCGGCAGCGGCAAGGAATTGCTGGCGCAGGCCATCCACAGCGCTTCGCCTCGGGCGCACAAGGCGTTTGTCAGCATCAACAGCGCAGCGATTCCCGAGGCGCTGCTCGAAGCCGAGTTCTTCGGCACCGCCCCCGGCGCCTTCACCGGCGCCGACCGCAAGGGTCGCACCGGCAAGTTGCAGATCGCTCAGGGCGGGACGCTGTTTCTTGACGAAATCGGCGACATGCCGTTGCCGCTGCAAAGCAAATTGCTGCGGGTGTTGCAGGAAAAGGAATTCGAACCTGTAGGCTCCAACGATGTGATCCAGAGCGATGTGCGGGTGATTGCCGCGACCTCGACGGATCTGGAAGCGGCGATCAAGCGCGGCGAATTCCGCGCGGATTTGTACTACCGGCTCAACGTGCTGCCGATTCAGGTGCCGCCGCTGCGGGAACGGCTGGACGATCTGCCGGCGCTCAGTGAAGCGATTCTTGAGGAGTTGCGCAGTCAGCATGAGTTGAACCGCGAAGCGCTGGAGCTGCTGGGCCAGCATGCCTGGCCGGGGAATATCCGCGAGTTGCGCAATGTGCTTGAGCGAGCGGCATTGCTCAGTGACGACCTGATGCTGACGGCGGATGACATTCGGGCGGCGATTGGCACGTTTACACCGGTTGAGCGAGCGCTGGCGCCTCTGTCAGAGCCCGCAATCCACGAGACTTTCAGTCAGGCCCGCGAGCGGTTTGACCGGCAGTTGATTCAATCCACCCTCGCGCAATGCGGGGGCAAGGTGATCGAGGCTGCTCAGCGGTTGGGGCTTGGGCGCTCCACGCTATACAAGAAGATGACTGCACTTGGGATCGTAGAGTCTCAATAAAGAGACACGACTCTCTAAATAAGGACAACATCAAAAGCTTCGCGGGCAAGCCCGCTCCCACGGGGGAATGCATTCAAATGTGGGAGCGGGCTTGCCCGCGAAAGCGCCTTCCGATTCACAGAAGTCTCAAAATAGAGACAAAATCCATAAAACCACCGCTAAAACTCAAACTAATTCCTTTTATTTCAACAACTTAACCATCTGGCACAGTTCTCGCTATAGCCCTCCCCACACCCGTTCCACCCACAAAAATAACAATCGAAGGAGCACACCATGAGTGTGATCATCGCCTTGGCAGCCCTCGCGCTGCTGATGCTCGCGGCCTACCGTGGCTACAGCGTTATCCTTTTTGCCCCGATCGCCGCCCTCGGTGCCGTCCTGCTCACCGACCCGTCCGCCGTTGCCCCTGCTTTCACCGGGGTGTTCATGGAGAAGATGGTCGGTTTCATCAAACTTTACTTTCCCGTGTTCCTGCTCGGCGCCGTGTTCGGCAAGCTCATCGAGCTGTCGGGTTTCTCGCGCTCGATCGTCGCGGCAGCGATTCGTCTGCTCGGCACCCGCCAGGCGATGCTGGTGATCGTGCTGGTCTGCGCCCTGCTCACCTACGGCGGCGTTTCGCTGTTCGTCGTAGTGTTCGCGGTCTACCCGTTCGCAGCGGAAATGTTCCGCCAGAGCAACATCCCCAAGCGCCTGATCCCGGCAACCATCGCCCTCGGCGCGTTTTCGTTCACCATGGACGCCCTGCCCGGCACGCCGCAAATCCAGAACATCATCCCCAGCACCTTCTTCAACACCACCGCGTGGGCGGCGCCGTGGCTGGGTGTGATCGGCACGATTTTCGTGTTCTGCGCCGGCATGCTGTTCCTGCAGCGCCAGCGCAACAAGGCGCAGCGAGCCGGTGAAGGCTACGGCACCGAACTGCGCAACGAACCGGAAACCGCCGAAGACCTGAAACTGCCGAACCCATGGATCGCCCTGTCGCCGCTGCTGGCGGTGGGGATCATGAACCTGCTGTTCACCCAGTGGATTCCGCAGTGGTACGGCAAGACCCACAGCCTCGCGCTGCCAGGCATGGCCGCGCCGGTCACCACCGAGATCGCCAAACTCACGGCGATCTGGGCGGTGCAGGCAGCCCTGTTGGTCGGCATCCTGATGGTGCTGGCATTCGGTTTTAAAGCGATCAAAAGCAAGCTTGCCGAAGGCAGCAAAAGCGCAGTCAGCGGTGCACTGCTGGCGGCGATGAACACTGCGTCGGAATACGGTTTCGGTGCGGTCATCGCCTCACTACCAGGTTTTCTGGTGCTGGCCGACTGGCTCAAAAGCATTCCCAATCCGCTGGTCAACGAAGCGATCACCGTGACCCTGCTGGCCGGTATCACCGGTTCCGCTTCGGGCGGCATGAGCATCGCGCTGGCAGCGATGTCCGAACAATTCATCAGCGCTGCCCACGCCGCCAACATTCCGCTGGAAGTGCTGCACCGGGTGGCCGCGATGGCCAGCGGCGGCATGGACACCCTGCCGCACAACGGCGCCGTGATCACCCTGCTCGCTGTCACCGGCCTGACTCACCGTGAGGCCTACAAGGACATTTTCTGTATTACGCTGATCAAGACCCTGGCGGTTTTCGTGGTGATCGGCACTTTCTACGCCACTGGCATTGTGTGAGGTATTGATGACGACTCTTTCTGGCAAGACCGCACTGGTTACCGGCTCCACCAGCGGCATCGGGCTGGGCATCGCCCTGACGCTGGCCAAGGCTGGCGCCAACCTGATCCTCAACGGCTTTGGCGACGCCTCCAAGGTGATCGCCGAAGTCGAGCAGTTCGGCGGCAAGGTCGGCCATCACCCGGCAGACGTCAGCGACCCGGCGCAGATCGCCGACATGATCGCCTACGCCGAGCGCGAGTTCGGCGGCGTGGACATTCTGGTCAACAATGCCGGCATCCAGCACGTCGCGGCGGTGGAAGAATTTCCGGTAGAGCGCTGGGATTCGATCATCGCGATCAACCTGTCGTCGGTGTTTCACAGCACTCGCCTGAGCCTGCCGGGCATGCGGGACAAGGGCTGGGGGCGAATCGTCAACATCGCTTCGGTGCACGGTCTGGTCGGTTCCACCGGCAAAGCTGCGTACGTGGCGGCCAAGCATGGCGTGATCGGCCTGACCAAGGTGGTCGGCCTGGAAACCGCCGCCAGCAACGTCACCTGCAACGCGATCTGCCCGGGCTGGGTGCTGACGCCGCTGGTGCAGAAACAGATCGACGATCGCGCAGCCAAGGGTGTCGACCCGCAGCAGGCACAACACGATCTGCTGGCCGAGAAGCAGCCGTCGCTGGAGTTCGTCACCCCGGCGCATCTGGGTGAACTGGTGCTGTTTCTGTGCAGCGAGGCCGGTAGCCAGGTGCGTGGCGCGGCGTGGAATATCGATGGTGGGTGGCTGGCGCAGTAAGTTCGTAACTGATCGCTCCCACGCCACAGTGGGAGCTTTCTCACCAACAATAAGAGGCAAACCATGTCCGACATTCTCTGGCAGCCCGATGCCCAACGCATTGCCCGGTCCCGCATGGACGGCTTTCGGCGCTTCATCAATCAGCGTCACCACCTGAAGCTCGACGACTACCCGGCCCTGCATCAATGGTCCATCGACCAGCGCGAAGCGTTCTGGCAGGCGATCGTGGATTTCTTCGGCATCAGTTTTCACACCCAACCGGACGCCGTTCTGCGTGGCGGCCTGAAAATGCCGGGCGCCGAGTGGTTTCCCGGCGCCACCCTGAATTTTGCCGAACACCTGCTGAGTCGCCGCGACGATGCCATCGCCGTGATCGCTATCGCGGAAAACGGCCAGCGTGAACTGCTGACCTGGGCCGAACTGGCCCAGCAAGTCGCCGGGTTCCAGGCCAGTCTGCAAGCGGCCGGCGTCGTGGTCGGCGACCGGGTCGCGGCCTGCATGCCCAACACCTGGCAAACCCTGGTGGCAATGCTCGCGACCACCAGTCTCGGGGCTATCTGGTCGTGCTCATCGCCGGACTTCGGCACCCACGGCGTGATCGACCGCTTCGGCCAGATCGAACCGAAAGTACTCATCACCTGCGCCGGTTACCGTTACGCCGGCAAAGAGATCGACCAGACCGTCAAGATCAACGAAATCCTCGAACAGCTGCCGTCTCTGCAACAGCTGATCATCGTCCCTTATGCGCGCCCCCACGCCCAAGTCACCGATTACCGGACGCCCGCCAACGTCACGCTGTGGGGCGACTTCTATGAGCCGGGCGATGAGCCGCAATTCGTCCCGGTGCCGTTCGATCATCCGTTGTACGTGCTGTATTCCAGCGGCACCACCGGCGTGCCGAAGTGCATCGTTCACAGCACCGGCGGCGTGTTGCTGCAACACGCCAAGGAACACGGGCTGCATGTCGACCTGGGCCCCGGCGACCGGTTGTTCTACTACACCACTTGCGGCTGGATGATGTGGAACTGGCTGGTCTCGGCACTGGCGGTCGGCAGCGCGGTGGTGCTGTATGACGGCTCACCGTTTTATCCGGACAACGAGCGATTGCTGGAGCTGCTCGACGACGAGCAGGTCAGCGTGTTCGGCACCAGCCCGAAATTCCTCGCGACCCTGGAAAGCAGCGGCATCAAACCGCGCGAAAGCTACGACTTGAGTCACCTGAAAACCCTGCTTTGCACCGGCTCCGCGCTGTCGCCGCAGAGTTATGACTTCGTCTATCGCGACTTCAAACCTGACATCTGCCTGTCCTCGATGTCCGGCGGTACGGACATCGTGTCCTGCTTCGTCAACGGCAACCCGATGTCGGCGGTCCGCCGGGGTGAGATCATGGGCAAGAGCCTGGCCATGGCGGTGGAAGTGTGGAATGACGCCGGGCAACCGGTGATCGGCGAAAAAGGTGAATTGGTGTGCACTCGACCATTCCCGGCGATGCCCATCGGACTCTGGAACGATCCGGACGGCGAAAAACTGCGCAAATCCTATTTCAGCCAGTTCCCCGGCGTCTGGGCCCAGGGTGACTACGCCGAACAGCTGCCTCATGGCGGGATGCTGATCCACGGCCGCTCCGACGCCGTGCTCAACCCCGGGGGCGTGCGCATCGGTACGGCTGAAATCTACCGGCAGGTGGAGAAAGTCCCGCAAGTGCTGGACAGCGTCGCCATCGGCCAACAGTGGCAGGACGACGTGCGAGTGGTGCTGTTCGTGCGCCTCAAGGACGGCGTAGCGCTGGATGACGCACTGCAACAGCAGATTCGCCAGGCGATCCGTGCCAACACCACACCGCGCCATGTGCCGGCGAAGATCGTCGCGGTCACCGACATTCCGCGCACCATCAGCGGCAAAGTGGTGGAGCTGGCTGTGCGCAATGTGGTGCACGGTGAACCGGTGAAAAACACCGATGCGCTGGCTAATCCTGAAGCGCTGGAGCAGTTCCGCAATCGGGTCGAACTTCGCGACTGAAGCCTGTCAGTCCATCAGTCCCCACTCGCCGGTCGAGGGCGGTGGGGACGGCATGGTGTCGGCGTGCAGCTTCAGACGCAGGCGCAGGTTGTTGACCGAATCAGCATTTTTCAGTGCCTCGTCTTCATCGATCACCCCTTCTGCTACCAGCGCGAACAGTGCAGCGTCAAAGGTCTGCATGCCCAGTTCCGCCGATTTTTCCATGATGGTTTTCAGCTCGCCAAAGTCATTGCGCCGGATCAGGTCGGCAATCGTCGGCGTACCGAGCATCACCTCGGCGGCGGCCCGGCGCTGACCGTCCCGGGTTCGCACCAGACGCTGGGAGACGAACGCCTTGAGGTGATTGCCCAAGGCATGCAGCAATTGCGGCCGGCGCTCTTCGGGAAAGAAATTGATGATCCGGTCCAGTGCCTGATTGGCGTTATTGGCGTGCAATGTCGACAGCACCAGATGCCCGGTTTCGGCGAAGGCCAGCGCATGTTCCATGGTCTCGCGATCACGGATTTCGCCGATCAGCACCACGTCCGGGGCCTGGCGCAGGGTGTTTTTCAGCGCGGCGTGAAAGCTGCGGGTATCGACTCCGACTTCTCGCTGGTTGATGATCGATTTCTTATGGCGATGGATGTATTCCACCGGGTCTTCAATGGTGATGATGTGCCCGCTGCTGTGGCGATTGCGATGATCGATCAGTGCCGCCAGCGACGTGGATTTACCCGAGTCGGTGGCGCCGACGAACAGGATCAGGCCTTGCTTGAGCATCACCGATTCGAGCAATACCGACGGCAGTTTCAGGTCTTCGAATCGAGGAATGTCGAGTTTGACGTTACGGATCACGATCGACACGTCGTTGCGCTGTTTGAAGATATTGACCCGGAAGCGGCCGATGCCCGTGCGGGAAATCGCCAGGTTCATTTCCAGATCCCGGTCGAACTCCCGGCGCTGCTCGGCGTCCATCAGGGAGGCAGCGACAGTCGCCACTTCGCCGGGTTTGAACGGCTGATCGCTCAAGGGCGTCAGCACCCCGTCGAACCGCGCACTGGGCGGCGCGCCCGTGGACAGGAACAGATCCGAACCGTGGCGGCTCGCCAGTTGTTTGAGCAATGCATCGATTTCCATGGCCAAAAGCACCTGCGAAGCTTTCAATGAACTTAAGACCGTGCGTCGTGACGCGACGGGCCTTACAGCGTCTACCGCACTAGGATAGTAGACGCCGCCTCACCGACCGACGCCCAGGATTGATGTGATGAACGCTGTACCGAACACCAACGACGCCCAGGCATTGATTGCCCGCACCGACTGGAGCCGCAGCCCGCTGGGCGCCTCCGGCACCTGGCCACAGAGCCTGCGCACCGCGGTGGACATCGTGATTCACTCGCCGATGCCGATGCTGCTGTTGTGGGGCCCGCACCTGACCCAGATCTACAACGACGGCTTCGCACTGCTCGCCGGGAGCAAGCATCCGCACGCTTTCGGACAACCGGCGCACCAGATATGGCCGGAACTTCGAGACTTTACCGACCCAATTTACAGCGCCGTCCTACAAGGCCAGGTGCGAACCTACAGCGAACGGCGCTTTACCCTGCAACGGGACGGCCAGGATTCCGACTTCTGGCTGGATCTGACTTACAGCCCGATCCGCGATGAAAGCGCGCAAGTCGCCGGCATTCTGGTCACCGCCATCGAAACCAACGAACGCCGGCGCATCGCTTTGGAACTGCAGCAGCGCTCCGAAGACAGCCTCAAGGCCCAGCGCGAAAGTGAAGAACGTCTGCAACTGGCGTTGGCGGCCACCGATGCGGTCGGCACCTGGGATTGGGACATCGGCGAAGACCGCTTCATCGCCGACGCGCATTTCGCCCAGTTGCACGGTGTCGATCCGGCGCTGGCCGGTCAGTTGCCGATCAGCGAATACCTGCAAGGCGTGCACCCCGAAGACCGCGCGATGATTGCCCGCAGCATCAAGCACTGCATCACCCACGGCACCGAATACGCCGAGGAATACCGCCTGCTGCAAGCCAATGGCGAGCTGCGCTGGGTGTTCGCGCGCGGGCGCTGCTACAAGGATCATCATGGCCGGCCGATGCGTTTTATCGGCGCCGCGCTGGATCTGACCGAGCGCAAGCACACCGAACAGGCATTGCGCCAAAGCCAGACCGAGCTGCAACTGATCATCAACGCCATGCCGATCCTGATCAGCTATGTCGACCACGAAGAACGCTTTCGCCTGAACAACGCCGCGTACCTCGACTGGTACGGGCTCACGCCTCAAGAGCTGTACGGTCGCACGATCCGTGAGGTGATCGGCGAAGAGGCCTATTTCCTGCGGGCGCCGTACATCGCCGAAGCCCTCGCCGGCCGCCCTTGCTCGTTCAGCCTGTACACGCCGCACCGCGACGGCAGCCAGCGGCATGCCTTGATGAACTACCTGCCGCGCCACGGCGCGGACGGTGCGGTGAACGGTTTCTACATCTTCGTCATCGACGAGACCGAACGCAAAAAGACTGAAGAAGCCCTGCGCAACCTCAATGAAACCCTTGAGGAACGTGTCAGTGCGCGCACCGAACAACTGGCCCAGGCCAACCAGCGTTTGCAGAACGAGATGTTCGAACGCGAGCGCGCCGAAGACGCCCTGCGCCACGCGCAGAAAATGGAAGCGGTCGGCCAGCTCACTGGCGGCATCGCCCACGACTTCAACAACATGCTGACCGGCATCATCGGCAGCCTCGACCTGATGCAGCGCTACATCGCCAGTGGTCGCGCCGATGAGATCGGCCGGTTCACCGACGCGGCGGTGTCTTCGGCCAACCGCGCGGCGGCACTGACCCACCGACTGTTGGCGTTCTCCCGGCGTCAGTCGCTGGATCGCAAGACTATCGACGTCAACGAGCTGATCCACTCGCTGGAAGACCTGATCCGCCGCACCAAGGGTGATCCGATAGAGCTTAAGTTGCGCCTGGCCGACAGCGTATGGGCGGTCAGCACCGATGTCAGTCAACTGGAAAACGCCCTGCTCAACCTGGTGATCAACGCCCGCGACGCCATGCCCGACGGTGGTGAGCTGCTGATCGAAACGGCCAACGTCTACCTCGACGGCAACGACATCACCACCCTCGAACCGGTCAAGGCCGGGGATTATCTGATGCTGGCGGTGAGCGACAACGGCACCGGCATGACGCCTTCGGTACGTTCGAAAGCGTTCGATCCGTTCTTCACCACCAAGCCGATCGGCCAGGGCACCGGGCTCGGGTTGTCGATGATTTACGGCTTTGCCCAGCAATCCGGCGGACACGTCAGCCTCGACAGCCTGCCGGGTCAAGGCACCTGCGTGCGCCTGTACTTGCCGCGTTTGTATGCACTGGAACCGGAGCGGCCGGTCATCGAAACGGTCACCGAGGCTCCCGCCGTGGCAACCGGCGAAACCGTGGTGGTGGTCGAGGACGATCCGGCGGTGCGCATGCTGGTCATGGACCTGCTCAAGGAGCTGGGTTATCGCGCCCATGAAGCCGAAGACGCCAAGGGAGCCTTGCCGCTACTGGAATCCGACCTGCGGGTGGACCTGCTGGTAACCGATGTCGGCCTGCCGGGCATGAACGGCCGGCAAATGGCGGAGATCGCCCGCCAGCATCGTCCGGGGCTCAAAGTGTTGTTCATGACCGGTTACGCGCAGAAAGCCGCCGAGCGCCAGGGCTTTCTCGAAGACGGCATGGACATGGTCGCCAAACCGTTTTCCATCGAGCAACTGGCCGGCAAGATCCGCACGATGATCAGCCAAAACCCGTGACTTGAGGCATAATCCGCGCCCCGCCGTCACCCCGCTACAGGTATTGCACGATGAAAGCCCAAGCCCGCCACATTCTGGTGAAGACCGCCGAAGAGGCTGAAAAACTCAAGCAACGCATCGCCAACGGTGAAGCGTTCGATGTGCTGGCGAAGAAATTTTCCACCTGCCCGTCCGGCAAGCGCGGCGGCGATCTGGGTGAAGTGCGGCCGGGACAGATGGTCGGTGCGATCGATGCGGTGATCTTCAAGAAACCGCTGCGCACGGTGCACGGGCCGATCAAGAGCAAGTTCGGCTATCACCTGGTGCAGGTGTTTTACCGCGACTGATCCAGTGCCCTGAAGGCGCGGCTTTCGCCAACGCCTTCAGGGATCGGCATCAATCCTTGGGGATCAACGCCCCTGGCACTTGAATGACCTGACTGGCCAAACGATGTCCCGCCTCCGCCGCCTGCGCCGGGCTTGCGCCGGACAAGCGACTCGCCAGATACGCCGCACTGAACGAATCCCCCGCCGCCGTGGTGTCCACCACCTTTTCGACCTTCTGCGCCGGCACCTCAAACGCTTCCCCGTCGCAACGGATCAGACAAGCTTCAGCGCCGCGCTTGAGCACCACTTCCGGCGTGCCGATCTGCGCGTACGCTTCAAACACCGCATCACAGTCTTCGAAATGGAACAGCGCCTGCTCGTCGTCAACCGTCAGCAACGCCAGATCGACATGAGGCAACACGCTGCGATAAGCGGTCCGCGCCTCCTCCACTGAAGCCCACAGGCGTGGGCGGTAGTTGTTGTCGAACACGATTCGCGCGTCACGCTGACGGGCTTCGATCAAGGTCTCGATCAGTTTTTCCCGCCCCTGCGCACCGAGCACTGCCAGCGTGATACCGCTGAAATACAGCACATCGTAATCCGGCAGCGCCGCCAGAATCGGTGCGGCCGCCGGCGTGGTGAAGCAGTCGCGTACGGCGGCTTCGTTGCGCCAGTAAAGGAAGCGGCGCTCCCCGGCAGCATCGGTCTGGATGCAATACAGCCCCGGCAAACGACCAGGCAAGCGCTGGACCAGATCCAGACCAATGCCTTCGTCGGCCCAAATGCGGCACATCGCGTCACTGAAGCTGTCATCACCCAGCGCCGTGACGTAATCGACCTGCGCCTTGTCGCCCATGGCGCGGCACAGGTAGACCGCCGTGTTCAGCGTGTCACCGCCGAAGCTCTGTTGCAGGCTGCCATCGGCACGTTGCTGGAGTTCGATCATGCATTCGCCGATCAGGGCGATGCGCGGGGTGTTCGGACCCAATGGACTGAGCGTGTTCATCAGAAGCAGGTTTCCATGGTTTCGATCACCGACAACTGCTCGTCAACCAGCAGGCCCACGCGCCACTTGTCGAAGGTCAGGCACGGGTGCGAAGTGCCAAAGGAAATGATGTCGCCCACGCGCAACTCCACACCTGGCGCCACCGTCATGAACGCGTGCTGGTCCATCACCGCCGTCACTTTGCAGGCGCCGACATCGTCGCCCACCGCCGGCAGCACACCGGCCTTGTAACGCAGCAACGGCACCGGCATCCCGGCATCGAACGCCACGTCACGCTTGCCCAGGGCAATCACGGCAAACCCCGGCTCCGGCAGCGACTGCACGTGCGCCCAGACTTCCAGCGCCGGGCGCAGGCCTTCGTGCAGATCGCTGCGACGGTCGAGCACGCAGCACTGCGCCTCTTTATAGATGCCATGGTCGTGAGCCACGTAACTGCCGGGACGCAGCACGCTGAGGAAACGCCCGCCAGCGTTCTGCGCTTCGAACGATTCGGCGATCAGGTCGTACCACGCCGAACCCGACGCGGTGATGATCGGCTTGGCGATGGCGAACGCGCCGCTATCCTGCAACTGCACCGCCAGACGCACCAGCGAGGCGGCGAATTCACGGATGCCGGTCACGGCGTGATCGCCATGGATCACGCCTTCGTAACCTTCGATGCCGGTCAGGGCCAGCGCCGGTTGCGCGCCGATGGCCTTGGCCAGTTCGATGACTTCCTGCTCGCTGCGGCAACCGCAACGGCCGCCGACCACGCCGCACTCGATCATCACGTTCAGACGCACACCGCGCGATGCGAAATAGGCACCCAGATCGGCGACGTTGTCCGGGTGATCGACCATGCAGTAGAAATCGAAGCCGGAATCGGCCGCCAACAGATCGGCAATCAGCGCCATGTTCGGCGTGCCGACCAGTTGGTTGGCCATCAACACCCGGCGCAAGCCGTGGGCATAAGCAGCGCGGGTCTGGGTGGCGCTGGCCAGGGTGATGCCCCACGCGCCGGCGTCGAGCTGACGACGAAACAGCGCCGGGGTCATGCTGGTCTTGCCGTGGGGCGCGAGTTCGGCGCCGCTGTCGCTGACGAATTTCTGCATCCAGCGGATGTTGTGCTCCAGCGCTTCGCGGTGCAGCACCAGCGCCGGCAGGCTGATGTCACGCACCAGTTGCGCGCCGAGGGCGGCATCGCCCTTTTCCACGGCAGCAGTGTTGTTGGCAGTCGTCATGGTCGAACTCCTCACAGTCGCGCCCGCAGGCAAGCGCGGTTATTCGTTGATTCGCCGGGCGAGGCTGTTGGCGCTCTCGATCAAGACCCGGCGATAGTCGTTGTAATTGGTCTTGGCATCGGCGCGCGGGGCGACGATGCACAGGGTGCAGATGGCCACGCCTTGAGGGTCTTTGACCGGGGCGGCGAAGCAATGGGTGAAGGTGTCGGCGACACTGTCGAAGGAGAAGAAACCGTCGATGCCGGCCTGACGGATTTCCGCCAGAAACGTCTCCATCGGCAGGCGTTCGCCACCCGGCAGGATGAAGTCGTCAGGGTCGATCAGGTCGCTGATCTGCTGGTCGCTCAAGTGCGCCAGCAGCAGGCGCCCGGAGGCGGTCCAAGGGATCGGTGCGTTTTCGCCGATATCGGAAGAAATGCGAAAATGCCGCTCGCCCTCCTTCATCAGCGCCACCGTGTATTTGCGCCCGTTGAGCAGGCACATCTGCGCGGTTTCCCGGGTCTGGCTGACGATCTCCTGCAAGGCGTGATCGGCCTCGCGACTGAGGTCGAAGTGACGCAGATGCGCCTGGCCGAGGAAATACAGCTGACGACCGAGATAGACGTGACCGTCCTTGCCCACCGGCTCCAGAATCCGCCGTTCGAGCAACGAGGCCACCAGTTCGTAGACCGTGGATTTCGGGCTGCCGATGCCGTTGGCGATGTCGTTCGGACGCAATGGCTGGCCGATTTCCTTGAGGAAATCGAGGATATCGAACGCCCGGTCCAGACCGCGTGCCCGGCGCTTGATGGTGTCTTCGGTCATTTCAGTGGTTCCCATTCAAAGTGCCGGGAGTTTATCGCGAAAGATCGCTCCCACGCTCTGCGCGGGAGCGGTCGATACTCAGGCCTTCTTCTTGTACGCAATGCAGTCGATCTCGACCTTGCAGTCGACCATCATGCTCGCCTGCACACAGGCCCGGGCCGGTGCGTGTTCGGGCTTGAAGTACTCGCCGAAGACCTTGTTGAAACTGGTGAAATCCCGTGGATCGTCCAGCCACACGCCGGCGCGTACCACGTCTTCCAGGCCATAACCGGCCTCTTCGAGAATCGCGATCAGGTTCTTCATGGTCTGGTGCGTCTGCTCGACGATGCCGCCCACAATGATCTCGCCATCCACCGCCGGCACCTGCCCGGAAACGTGCAGCCAGCCATCGGCTTCAACGGCGCGGGCGAATGGACGAGGCTGGCCGCCAGCGGCGGTGCTGCCGGTGCCGTAACGAGTAATGCTCATGGGTGTTTCTCCTGATTGAAAAAGTGAAAAGTCAGAACCGCGTGCTTTTGAGAAATTCCGCCAGCCGCGGCGATTGAGGACGCTCGAACAGTTCCTTGGGAGGCCCCTGCTCTTCGATGCGCCCCTGATTCATGAAAACGATCTTGTCCGAGACCTCGAAGGCAAAACGCATTTCGTGGGTCACCAGCAACATGGTCATGCCGTCCTCGGCCAGGCCCTTGATCACGTTCAGCACTTCGCCGACCAGTTCCGGGTCGAGGGCCGAGGTGACTTCGTCGAACAGCATCAGGCTCGGGTTCATCGCAATCGCCCGGGCGATCGCCACGCGCTGCTGCTGACCGCCGGACAACTGACCGGGAAAGTGATTGCGCCGTTCCAGCAGGCCGACCCGCTCCAGCCATTTCTCGGCCAGGACCACGGCTTCGTCCTTGTGCATCTTTTTGACTTTCAGCAAGCCGAGCGTGACGTTCTGCAACGCGGTGAGATGCGGGAACAGATTGAATTGCTGGAACGCCATGCCGGTCATCGCACGATGACGGGCAATGACTTTTTCCGGGTGGCGCACGCGCTTGCCGTTGAGTTCGTCATAGCCGATGGATTCGCCGTCGAGCAGGATCTGCCCGCCCTGGAATTCCTCCAGCATGTTCACGCAACGCAGCAGCGTGGTCTTTCCTGAGCCGCTGGAACCGATGAGGGTCACCACGTTGCCGCGCTGCATGCTCAGGTCGACGCCTTTGAGCACTTCGACCGCGCCGTATTGTTTGTGCAGGCCACGGATGTCCAGCAGGGGCTGACCGTTCTGGACGTTGGAAACTTGAGCTTGAGTCATGGCAGGGCCACCCGCTTTTCAATGTGCCGGCCGAGTAATTCGATGCCGTAGTTGATGACGAAGAACAGAAAACCGGCGAACAGGTAAAACTCCAGGGTCATGAACGTCCGGGCGATGATCTGCTGGGTGCTGAGCAACAGCTCGGCCACGCCGATCACCGACAGCAAGGTCGAGGCCTTGACGATTTCCGTGGACGAATTGACCCAGGTCGGCAGGATCTGCCGCAGCGCCTGAGGCAACAGCACGTAGCCGAGGGACTGATAGAACGTCAGGCCGATGGCCTTGCCGGCTTCCATCTGCCCGCGTGGCAATGCCTGCAATGCGCCGCGCACGATCTCGGCGACATGCGAGCCGCAGAACAGCGTCAGCCCGAGTGCGCCGGCCTGAAACGCACTGATCTGCCAACCGAGCGCCGGCGCCATGTAGAAGCACGCCAGCACCAGCACGAACACCGGGGTGCCGCGAATCAGGTCGACATAAAAGCGGAACGGCGCGCGCATCCAGAACTTGCCGTAGGTCAGCACCAGCCCGGCGAATACGCCGATGACCGTGCCGAACAGAATCGCCAGCGCCGACACCTGCACGCTGGTCAGAAAGCCTTGCCACAAGGCTTCGCGGGCAATCCACAACTCATGCAACCAACTGGGGGATTCGTACATCGCAGCCTCCTATCGGCGGATTGCCAGACGCTGCTCGAGGTAACGCAGCAGCATGGCAATGAGGTAACAGGCCGCGACATACAACGCCGTGGTCACCAGCCAGGTTTCGATCACCCGGTAGCTTTCGACGTTGATCTTGCGCGCGTAATAGGTCAGCTCCGGCACCGAGATCGCGGCGGCCAGCGAGGTGTCCTTGAACAGCGAAATGAAGTTGTTCGACAGCGCCGGCAACACGTTGCGCAACATCACCGGCACGGTGACGTAGGCCTTCACCTGCCACTCACCGAGACCAATCGCCAGCCCCGCTTCGCGCTGACCCTTGGGGATGCTCAACAAACCGCCGCGGAACACTTCGGTCAGGTACGCCCCGGCATACAGCGACAGCGTGATGATGAACGACGGGATCTTGTCCAGCCGGATCCCCAGGCTCGGCAACGCAAAGTAGATCAACAGAATCAACACCAGAATCGGCGTGTTACGGATCACCGTCACATACACCGATGCCAGCACCCGCAAGGCGCGATGCCTGGACAGCAAGGCAAACGCCATCAGCAGGCCGATCACGCAGCCGATGGCGATCGACACCAGCGCCAGTTCAAGACCCAGACCGAGCCCCGCCAGCAAGGTGTCGAAGTCGCGCCACACGGCGGCAAAGTTCAACTGATAGTTCATGGTCGGCAGTACCTTGAGCGGGGCGCATCAGGGCGCCCCACTCTCACGGGATCATTTGAATTCGACAGGGAAACCGATTGCAGGCGATGGCAGATCGACGCCGAACCATTGCTTGAACGATGCTGCGTAGGTCGGGAACTCCACGCCGGTCATGGCTTCGTGCAGGGCGGTGTTGACGAAGTTCAGCCAGTCCTGATCGCCACGTTTGACGGCGCAGGCGTAGGTCTGCGGGCTCCAGGCGTACGTCGGGCTGCGATAGCGGCCAGGGTTCTGCACCATCAGATATTTGACCGAAGACTGGTCGGTGGCGGCGGCATCGGCACGACCGGAATTCACCGCCTGATACATCAGATCGACGCTGTCGTACTGATCGACCTTGGCCTTGGGCAGCGCCTGATGCACCAGCTCCTCGGCGTACACGTTCTGCAATACGGCTACGGTCACGCCATCACCACCGGCCTGCAGGTCTTCGATTTCCTTGTACTTGCTGTTGTTCGGCAGCAGCAGGCCGACGCCTTCGCGGTAGTACGGCAGGGTGAACGCCACTTGCTGTGCACGGCTGGCGGTGACGGTGATGAACTGGCAGCTCATGTCGACCTTGTCGGTCAGCAGGTTGGGAATCCGTGCATCGGACGACTGCACCACGAACTCGACCTTGCTTGGGTCATTGAACAGACCTTTGGCCACAATTCGCGCGATGTCGATATCAAAGCCCTGCAACTTGCCGTCCGCGCCCTGGAAGTGCCACGGCGCATTGGTGCTGCCGGTGCCCACAATCAGCTTTCCACGAGCCAGGACGCTGTCGAGCTTGCTGTCGGCCGCCTGGGCCATGCCCATGACAGCGGACGAAGCCGCGAGAACAAAAACACACGCTTTGAACAAGGAAGGTCGGCGATGCATGGCAAGCACTCCAAAGGATTGTTTATTCCGCTATACCGGAACACGGTTTGTTACTACGGAATAGACAGCAGAAAGTGTGCCACAGGATTCGCGGGGAATCTGCACCCGTTCGAAAATTGTCAGGAATCAAAGAGATACGTAAATAGGAAAAATAGAGAAACAGTGAGAGAGCGGAGCGTGCGCTACCGTTGGCTACAACAATGCGGGTAGCAGGTTCCCAGTCGGTGCACGGGTGATCGATTCAGGGGCAGCCCTTATCAAAAATACTGAAAGGCATCGGTACGGAAGAATCCCTCCTGCAAAACTTCACCCAACACCTCGGCAAAACCAGACACTGCGCTGCCCCGCGCAAACCGAGCCATGACCTGAACTGGCTTCGCCACACCCTCAGCACCCTCTGCACCATCCCCCGCGCAAAACGCTGGAACTTTTCCTGAAAGTGCCACCTAAGAGCCATCAGATAATGGCACCGTCGTTCCAATTGATCTGTAACAACTAGCCTCGAAGCCGGATTGGACAAGCTCCCATCCGGCTGCTTTTCTTTATTTCTCAGAAAGAGATGAGTGCTGCCGGCCCTCTGGTCGCGGCCTTGCTTCGTCCCAGGAGGGGTCAATGTCCTTTAATGTCATGATGGTTTTCGGTACTCGCCCGGAGGCCATCAAAATGGCCCCGCTGGCCCGGGTTCTGCGTCAGTGGCCCGACATCACACTCAACATCTGCTCGACCGGCCAGCATCGCGAGATGCTCACCCAGGTGCTGGATGCGTTCGAACTGACGGTCGACGAAGACCTGCAAGTCATGACCCAGGGCCAGACCCTGAACGGTCTGTCGCAACATCTGCTCGCCCAGCTCGATCAGGCCTACGAGCGGGTCAAACCGGACATCGTCCTGGTGCACGGCGACACCACGACCAGCTTCATCGCCGCCCTCGCCGCCTTCAATCGCCAGTTGCCCATCGGTCACGTCGAGGCAGGCCTGCGTACCGGCAACCTGCGCGCGCCCTGGCCCGAGGAAGCGAATCGACGCCTGACCGGCGTGATTACCGACCTGCATTTCCCGCCGACCTCCAAGTCCGCCGCCAATCTGCTGCGCGAAGGCGTACCTGAAGACAACATTGAAATCACCGGCAACACCGTGATCGATGCCTTGTTGTGGATGCGCAAGCATCAGCAGGAAATCGATTGGCATCCGCCTGCCGATTCGCCTCTGGCGGCGATTGATGACCAGCGCCGGATGATTCTGGTCACCAGTCATCGACGGGAAAATCTCGGCGACGGTTTCCGCAATATCTGCCAGGCCCTGGCCGAATTGGCCGAGCAATACCCGGACGTGCAATTCGTTTATCCGGTGCACCTCAATCCGCTGGTGCAGGAGGTGGTGTACGGCATGCTGGCCGACAAACCGAACATCTATCTGGTGCCACCGCAGGACTATCCGAATTTCGTCTGGCTGATGGGCCGCGCGCACTTCATCCTGACCGACTCCGGCGGCGTCCAGGAGGAAGCCCCGGCCATCGGCAAACCACTGCTGGTGCTGCGCGACGTAACCGAACGCCCTTCGGTGCTCGAGAGCGGCACCATGCTGCTGGTCGGCACCGACAAGGCGCGCATCGTCAAGGAAGCCCGACAACTGCTGGACGACCCGGACACCTACGCGCGCATGAGCCGCGTGCACTTCCCCTATGGCGACGGTCACGCCAGCGAACTGATCGCCACCCGCCTCCACGCCTGGCTGAGCGCACGCTCGGCGGCGGGTAAAGGGGTATGAGTCTGGGTTGGGTCGATTTCTTCGCGTATGTGCTGTTCGGTCTCAAATATGTGGCGATTGCCCTCGCCCTGCTGATGTTCATCCTCGGGCTCGATGACCTGTTCATCGATCTTGTGTACTGGGGCCGCAAGTTCATCCGGCGCTGGCGGATCTACGAGAAATTCAAGCGCGCCGACGAGGAACGCCTGTATTCGATTCCCGAGAAGCCGCTGGCAATCATGGTGCCGGCGTGGAACGAGGTCGGCGTGGTCGGTGAAATGGCGCGTCTGGCCGCCTCGACCATCGACTACGAGAACTATCAGATTTTCGTCGGCACCTACCCCAACGACGCCGAAACCCAGGCTGATGTCGACGCGGTTTGCCAGCACTACCCCAACGTGCACAAAGTGGTTTGCGCCCGACCCGGCCCGACCAGCAAGGCCGACTGCCTGAACAACATCATCGACGCAATCCTGCGCTTCGAGAGCGAAGCAAAAATCCAGTTCGCCGGGTTCATCCTGCACGACGCCGAAGACGTGATTTCGCCGATGGAATTGCGCCTCTACAACTATCTGTTGCCGAACAAGGACCTGATCCAGATTCCGGTCTACCCCTACGCGCCGGAGTGGAAAGGCTTCACCGCCGGGCACTACGTCGATGAGTTCGCGGAAAACCACGGCAAGGACGTTATCGTCCGCGAAGCCCTCACCGGCCAGGTGCCCAGCGCCGGGGTTGGCACTTGCTTCAGCCGTAAAGCCATCAGCGCCCTGCTGGAAGACGGCGATGGCATTGCCTTCGATGTACAGAGTCTCACCGAGGACTACGACATCGGTTTCCGCCTCAAGCAGAAAGGCATGAAATGCATCTTCGCCCGTTATTCGGTCAGCGATCCGAAACTGGCGCTGGAGCAACCCTGGGTGTTCGGCATGAACCGCGAATTTTCCCAGGTGATCTGCGTCCGGGAACACTTCCCACGTGACTTGCAACACGCAATCCGGCAGAAATCGCGGTGGATTGTCGGCATCGTGTTCCAGGGCACCAAGAACCTCGGCTGGAGCCGCAAGGGTCTGCTCAACTACTTCCTGTGGCGCGATCGTCGCGGGCTGATCGCCTACCTGCTGAGCTTTCTGGTGAACCTGCTGTTCCTGGTGCTGCTGGCGATGTGGGCGGTGACGATCATTTCCCCGGACTCATGGCGCTATCCCTCGATTCTCGCCGACAGCTCGCTGCTCTCGGTGCTGCTGTGGCTCAACGGCCTGATGCTGCTCAATCGCCTGTTCCAGCGCGGCTGGTTCGTCACTCGTTACTACGGATTGGTTGAAGGTCTATTGTCAGCGCCGCGCATGATGTGGAGCAACTTCGTCAACTTCTTCGCCAACCTGCGTGCCCTGCGCCAAGTAATGGAAATGGGCGATTCACGACGCGTGGCCTGGGACAAGACCACTCACGAATTCCCGGCGCTGACCAAGGCGCAACGTACTCCGCTCGGCCATCGACTGGTGGAAAAAGGTTTGCTTACCGAGGAACAACTGGAAGCGGCGATCACCAGCCCCGTGCGCCGTCGACTGGGTCGCGAACTGTTGCTGCGTGAGTACATCGACAGCACTCAACTGGTTCAAACACTCGCCGAGCAGCTTGATCTTGAATGGGCGCCGCTCAATCCGTTCAAGCTCGACAAACGCCTGATCGATGCCGTACCGCGTCGGGTCGCCTCCCACTACGGCATTTTGCCGGTGGCCGAAGAAGGCGACACCCTGATTCTGGCCTCCGAAGGCCCGGTCAGCCAGGTCTCGCTGGGCGCCATCAGCCGTCAATTGAAACGTCCGGTGCGCAGCCGTCTCGCACCTCAGGGCCGCGTCACATTGGGGATTCGTTACTGGTACGCCAGCCCCCGCCAGAATGAGGAAGTGCGTCATATGCTCGAAGTGCTTGAGCGCCATCAGGACGATGAAGCCTTGCTGGAACGGGTCAGCCGCCATCAGGTGCTGCTGGGCAATCTGTTGCAGGTGCGCGGCATGGTGCCGCCAACCCTGTTCAATCAGGCGCTGATCGACTTCGATGCCGAGAACATGTCACTCGGCGAGCATTTGATTTCCCGGGGGATGATCACCCAGGAAGTACTGGAGCAGGCCCTGGCCGATCAGTCCAGCGAACAGCAAGCCGCCTACCGCATTGTCCGGGAGGTTGCATGAAGCCTGTGCATCGTCACACCCTGTTGATGGGCAGCCTGCTGCTGGGCTTGAGCACCGTTTATCCGCTGCAAGCGGCACCGCTGAGTGACTTTGAACAGTTCCGCAGCTACCCCTACATGGACCGCAGCTATCGCGAGGCGAAAAAGGGCAACTGGAAAGAAGTCGAACGACTGATGCGCCACTTGCTGGAAAAGGTCCCAAAAAACGATGAGGCCCGAGCACTGCTGGTGGAATCCCTGGCCAAGCAACGTCGTTACAAGGAAGCGCTGCAAGCATTGCCGGACAACAGCGACGCTCTCCTCGACCTGCGCCTGACCTGGATCGAACAGGATCCGCCGACCAGCTCTCAAGTTGAAGACTGGATGGCCACCAGCAGCCTTAATGACCGTGTACGTCTGTGGCAGGCCTACAGCCTGAGCCTGGCCAAGTTCGGCGGCGCGGCCAAGGCCCATGACTGGCTGGCGCAACTGGCGCCCAAGGGCGATGACAACATCCTGCGCCTGGCCCGCGCCAACTGGTCGGAGCAACTGCGCGACTGGAGCGGCACCATCGACCAACTGGCGCCGCTGGCCGCACGCAAACAACTGGACGCCGAAGGCTGGCAACGGCTGGCCAACGCGTATGTGCAACGCCTCGATGAAAAGCCGCTGCAGCAACTGCTGCAACAGGCGCCGAGACCCGAGGCCGCGCGCAACATTCGCCTGGCGATGGTCGACCGCGCCATCGCCATGGGCCACGAGCAGCAGGCCCAACGCTGGATGCAGTCACTGCCGGCCAGCGACCTCGCCGATCCGGCGCAGCGTCAGCGACTGTGGGAACTGGCGCGCAAGACCGAAGACGTGCCCACCGTGCAGCGCCTGAGCAACGATCTGCAACGGCCTTGCCTGGAAACCGCCGAATGGCTGTCGCGGCAGGATCCGGAAGCGGCGCTCAAGCAACTGCGCAGCTGTACACCGACGGACGATCCTCAGACCTGGCTGGTACTCGCCCAGCGCCTGCAAGCCACGGATCTATTGCAAAGCACTCGTCTGCCGGAGCCTTGGGACAGCCGACGGCAAACGCAGGTGCTCGACATTTGGCAGGAGCAAGGTCGCAGCGCCGAGGTCAACGCATGGCTGGCCGGTCAGAAACAGACGCCCGATATCGTCAAGCGCCGTGCGGAACTGACGCAGCGCATGGGACGGATGATCGAAGCGGAGACCCTGTGGGAACTGCACTACCGGCAAACCGACAACCTGTCCTCGCTCAATCAGGCCACCTATCTGGCGGTAAATGCCGGTGATCGCGCACATGCTCAACAATTGCTGGAATCCGCGTTCGATCGTCATGGCGGTCGTCTGCCGGCGACGGCATTGCAGCGTCTGGCCGGTTTGTATGCCGCTGCGCCATCAACGACACCAGAGCAACAGCGGCGCATGACGCTCCTGCTCAACCGGGTAGACGGTGCCACGCGCGGCCAACTGCTCGCACAACTCGCGGAGACCGGCCAGTGCGATGCCGTGCAGCAAGCCATCGGCAGTCACCCGCAAGCGGCTGGCGATTACCGCGCGCTCGGTCGCTGCGCCATGCCTGATCGCCCGGGTGAGGCCGTCGTCTATTACCAGCAGGCTGAAAAACTCGGCGATCGCGGCAGTCGTCTGCCGCTGGCCTATGCCCTGGAAGCGGCCGGTGATTCTGCCGGTGCGCTGGCCATCTGGCGCGGCTTCCCGACCGCCGAACTCAGCGACAACGCGCGTCTGACGGCCAGTCGCAGCGCGCTGAATGTCGGCGATAGCCAGACCGCGGAAACCTACTGGCAACAGAGCGCCACTCGCGGTGCCAATGAATGGGCCCTCGGCGCAGCCATCGCCGACGCACGGGGTGATCACGCCCAGGCACTGCAACGCCAGCGTCAGGCCCTGCAGCAGGCACCGGATGCCGGGCACTTCTACGCCGCGTCGGTCACCGCGCAAAAGGCCGGGGACCTGCCGCAAAGCACTGCATGGCTGGCCGAAGCGGTACGCCGCGAGCCGAACAACCCACGCTATCGCGCCGACTACGGCATGCGTCTGGCCGGCGCCGAAACCCGCGAAGAACGCGCCACAGCGATCCCGTACTTGCAACAGGCCACCCGTGATTTCCCCGAGGATTACCGTCTCGGCGAAACCCTGGCCTGGCGCTACGACGAAGTCGAAGACAGCGCCTCCGCGCGCAAGGAACTGCGTCGGGTGATCGACCTGGAGCAGAACCCGGTGGCCGCCGATGACGAAGACGGCAGCATGGAAGCCCGCCGTTATCGCCAGCGCCGTGCCCATGAAACCTTGTCCCGGCGTGACAGTTTTACCGTTGCCAGCACTTGGTCACCGGCCGGGGTCTCAACCAACGACTTTCTGCGTCAGGATGACAGCGAAGGCAGCAAGCGGGTGACCCGCTCACAGAATGTTCAGGTCGCGAAGTGGGATCACGCGCTGGGTGAAGAACCGAGTCGGGCCGGCAGTACGCTGTCGGTTTATGGCCGGATGCTGTTCGGCGGCCAAGGTCGCTCCAGCTATGGCGAAACCTTCGCTACCGGCGTCGGCCTGCGCTACAAGCCGTGGGGCACGGCCAACGTCAACCTGTATGCCGAAATCTACAAGCAAACCGGGGTCAGCGACGATGGCAGCGGCGGCATGCGCCTGGGACAGTTGCTCAGCCCGGTGAAAGTCTGGGATCAGGGTCACGACTACGATCGCTTCGGCCGCACCAGCACCGACTACCTGCTGCGCACCACCGCCTCGTTCCTTGATCAGGGCAAGTACCGCAACGACTGGCGGGTCGACGAGAACGAATGGGACGAGCGCTTTCTCTACCTCGACGCCGCGTGGTGGACCAAGGCCGGCGATCACCAGTGGCTGTCGCGATTCCAGCAAGGTCACGCCTGGAAACTGCCGTTCAGCGGAGCCCAGACGATCATGCCTTACGGCTTCCTCGAGTTTGCCAGCCAGGACCCGAGCAACGACTGGCGCCAGGACCTGCGCACCGGTGTCGGTCTGCGCTGGCAATGGTGGTACGACGAGGATCGCTACAACGCCTACCGTTCGAAACTGACGGTTCGCACCGAATATCAACAGTCGCTGGGCGGCAATCTGTATGAAGGCGGCAACGGTGTGCTGCTGGGCGTGGAGTGGAATTTCTGATGGCTCGATGGATGTTGTGTTTGTGCCTGCTGATGAGCGCCACTGTCGCCAAGGCTGATGAGCGAGTGTTCTACCAGCCGCTGAATGTCGATGCCGGCCTGACCCAGGCGCAGTGGCAGAAAGTCTGGCAAGACACCGCGAAACAAGGCACGCGTACCGTGATCGTGCAGTGGACGGCCTATGGCGACTCGGACTTCGGCGGTGCCAATGGCTGGCTCGCCAACAGCCTGAAACTCGCTCAGCGACAAGGTCTGCAACTGGTGCTCGGTCTGGCGATGGACCCGGCCTACTACAAGCGCATCGATGAACTGGACAGCGCCGGCCTCGGCGCCTACTGGCAGGCGCAACTGGGGCAATCGCTGGCCCAGCAGCAGAAACTGCGCCAGGACTGGAAGCTGCCGGTCAGCGGCTGGTATCTGCCGCTGGAACTGGACGACCTGCACTTTCTGGCGGCAGATCGACGGGCCACGCTTGAGCGTCAGTTGAAGGACTTCGCCGCGAAGCTGGATGCGCCACTGCATGTCAGCGCCTTCAGTGCCGGCAAGCTGGCCCCGGCGGTCAACGGCCAATGGCTGGGCGAATTGACAGCAGCCGGCGCGCAGGTCTGGTGGCAGGACGGCGCGGGCACCGGTCGTTTGTCACCGATGGTGCGCAATGGTTATGCCAGTGCACTGCCCTGCTCCGTGGGTATCGTGCGCGAGGCCTTCCGACAGGTCAGCCGCGAGGGCGAGCCCTTCCGTGCCGAACCGGCCAACCCGGATGCGACCTCGACCGGCTGCCATCAGAACGCGGTGTTTTCCCTGCGCTATCGGCCGTGGGGCTCGGTAATCCTCGATAACCAACGCAGGCATCCGGGCAGCAATGTACAAAACCATTGAAGACGAAGTCCTGAAGAAGACCGCGCCTGCCGAGCTGTGGAGCGAGTTCATCCAGCATGAATTCGAGCGGCTGCACACATTCTGCCTGCTGATTTATCTGGCAAGCATCAGTGTCTGGATTGTCTTCGATCTGATCGTCAGTTTCCTTGGAGGCCAGGGTTTTACCTGGCGATCAATGGTGTTTTTGACGGTATTTTCGATTCAGGCGGTCATTCTGCTGTTCACGCGTAAAGCCGCCCATTTCGATATCCTGAACATCCTGTTCGTCGTTGCCATGACCCTTGGCGTGCGACTGCTGATCGACGGCCTGCCCGCGAGCTTTCAACCCGCGTGGCTGGTACTGGGCGCCTCGAGCATGCTCTACAGCATCTCGGTTCTGCCCATCAGCCGCTGGTCGTTCTACACCTCGCAAGGGGTAATCTGGCTGGTGCTCAATCCGTTTTTTGGTACCGAAGTCGGGCTGTTCGAACTCAAAGGCGTGATGACCATCGCGTACGCCGTGTTTCTCTGCGGGTTGACGATCTATACGTTTTTGAAGCTGCGCGAGGCCAAGCTCTACAACTACATCATGTCCAAACTGCTGTTGGATCAAGCCTACAACGACACGCTTACCGAAATCCCCAACCGCCGCTCGTTCATGACCCGCGCCGGAAAAACCCTGCAAGCCGTGCCGCGCGAGCATGACCATTACCTGGCGATGATCGACATCGACAACTTCAAGAAAGTGAATGATGTGTACGGCCACGACATCGGCGATGAGGTCCTCTAGCGCATCGCGGCGGACATCAAAACCGTGATGTCACGCTTCGAATACGCACGATTGGGCGGTGAGGAGTTTGCGATCTATCTGGCCGGTGTGCGCCGCGAGGATGTCGAGGCGCTGGCCGGGGAATTGTGCCGGGTGGTGCGTGAGCAACCGACCCGGCACCCGGTGACCATCAGCATTGGTCTGGCCCGGGTCGAAGATGGCGACACCCTCAATCAGGCCCTGATCAACGCCGATGAAGCGTTGTACGAGTCAAAGCATACCGGCAAGGACCGGTACACTTTTCATCAGTGAGGCCGTCAGGCCTCACGCACCAGCAACACCCGCGTCACGCGACGCTCTTCGACCGCCATCACGGTCATGCCCCAGCCTTCATGTTCCAGTCGATCGCCCTTCATCGGCAGGCGATCCAGCAGGCTCATCACCAGCCCGGCGAGGGTCTGGTAATCCTCGGTTGGCTCGGCGCGAAAACCGGTGTGCTCGCGGATACGGGTCAGGTTCAGCGCACCATTGACGATGTACCCGCCCTGCTCCTCGACCACGTCCGGGCCGGCAATTTCGCTGGCGTCCGGCAGTTCACCGGCAATTGATTCGAGAATGTCGGTCATGGTCAACACACCCACAAAGTCACCGAACTCGTTCACCACGAAAGCAATGTGGGTCGAGGCCGCACGCATTTGCTCCAGTGCGTTGAGGATCGAATAACTGTCCAGCAGATTGACGGTCTTGCGCGCCAGGTGTTCCAGGTTCGGCTCGTTACCGGCCAGGTATTCCTTGAGCAGTTCCTTCTTGTGCACGAAGCCCAGCGGCTCATCCACTGCGCCGTTACGAATCAGCGGCAAGCGCGAGTAGGACGAATGCATCAATCGCGTACGAATCGCCTCGGCGTCGTCCGCCAGATCAATGTGATCGACATCAGCGCGCACCGTCATCAAGGCGCGGATCGGTCGCTCGGCCAATTGCAGCACGCCGCTGATCATCACCCGTTCGCGACGGTCGAACAGCTCCGCGCTCGGCGCCTCACCGTTATCCAGCAAGTCGGAAATTTCCTCGCCGACCTCTTCCACCGCCAGTTTGCGACCACCCAACAGACGCATCACCGCATGGGCCGTGCGCTCGCGCATCGGGCGCAAACCCTGCATCGAGCGCTTGCGACGAGCGCGGGCGATCTGGTTGAAGATTTCGATCAGGATCGAGAAACCAATGGCCGCGTACAGATAACCTTTCGGAATGTGGAAGCCCAGGCCTTCGGCCGTCAGGGCAAAACCGATCATCATCAGGAAGCCCAGACACAGCATGATCACCGTCGGGTGGGCGTTGACGAAGCGCGTCAGCGGCTTGCTGGCAACGATCATCACACCAATGGACACGATCACCGCGATCATCATCACCGCCAGTTCATCGACCATGCCCACGGCCGTAATCACCGCGTCCAGGGAGAACACCGCGTCGAGCACGACGATCTGCGCGACGATCGGCCAGAACAGCGCATAAGCGGTGTTGGTGGAACGCTCGCCGATGTGGCCTTCCAGCCGTTCGTGCAATTCCATGGTCGCCTTGAACAACAGGAACACACCACCGAACAGCATGATCAGGTCACGGCCGGAGAAGCTCTTGCCGAACACTTCGAACAACGGCGCCGTAAGGGTGACCAGCCAGGAAATACTCGCCAGCAGGCCAAGACGCATGATCAGCGCCAGGCTCAAGCCGATGATCCGCGCACGGTCGCGCTGATGCGGCGGCAGTTTGTCCGCCAGGATCGCGATGAACACAAGGTTGTCGATACCCAGTACCAGTTCCAGCACGATCAGTGTCAACAAGCCCAGCCATGCCGTGGGATCCGCTAACCATTCCATAATCTGTCTCTATCTCTCGTCAGTGAATTCAGGCTGCCGGACACGGCAAAGTGCGGCGCGAAAGCTCGAAGGCTGCGCCAACAACGATAGTCGGTAGTCGGAAAACTGGATGTTGCGAGTGCGTCAAGACCGCGCCGTGGCGCGAGGGGAACGGGGTTCCTGGAATAGAACTGGGAGGCTCCGAGAGGGTGTTCATGCAAATCCTGAATGAAAAAAGGCCTTGAAGCGTACAGGCTCAGATGACTTTTCCTACAGCTGGAAATCATTTCAAAATCTGTACGCCGCAGACATCTCCGGACTTTTACGGGTAAAGCGTCGACAACACGCGGTCGGCATTTGCAGCGCAGCTCATGCCTTCGGGCTTGGACTGAATGTTGTCGATCACCTCCAGCAACCGCGCCTTGCTCTGGGCCAGATGCTGCTGCATGACTTCGATCTGCTCTACCTTTCGGGTCAGGCCTGCCACCAGCTCATCGTGCTTGAACTCACCGGTTCCGGCAGCCGGCAACAACTGTTTGAGTTCTTCCAGGGAAAAGCCGGCCTGCTGGGCGCTGCGGATGATGTTCAGGGTCTGCAGCACTTGTGGCGGGTAACGTCGGTAACCATTGCCCTGCCGCTCCACTTTGGGAATCAGACCCTGAGCCTCATAAAAACGAATACTCGAAGCGCTCAACCCGCTCTGCTGCGCCAATTCACCGATTTTCATTTCAGCCTCGATTCGCCCGCTTGACATTAAAGTTAACTTTAAGCTTAGCCTCTCTCCATCACTGATGAGGAGTCAAGCAATGTCGCCCTTCCAGATTTTGAATCTGCCCAACGGTCAGACCGTCGGCAACCGTATCGCCAAAGCCGCCATGGAAGAAAATCTCGCGGACCGTGACCAGGCACCTTCGCGCGAACTATTCCGTTTGTATCAGGCCTGGGCCGACGGCGGCGCCGGGTTGCTGCTGACCGGTAACGTGATGATCGACCGCCGTGCCATGACCGGCCCCGGTGGCGTGGTGCTCGAAGACGAGCGGCATCTGGAGCGTTTCCGCCAATGGGCCGAGATCGCCCGCAGCGGCGGCGCGCAGGTCTGGGTCCAACTCAATCACCCCGGTCGTCAGACCTTCGCCAACATGGGCCAGCAAGCGCTGGCGCCGTCGGCGGTGGCATTGGAAATGGGCTCGTTCTCGAAACTGTTCGCCGAGCCCAAGCCAATGACCGAGGACGATATCGAAGAAGTCATTCAACGTTTCGCCAAAAGCGCCGCGCTCGCCGAAAAAGCCGGATTCACCGGCGTGCAGATTCACGCTGCCCACGGCTATCTGCTGAGCCAGTTTCTCTCGCCGCTGACCAATCGCCGCACCGACCGCTGGGGTGGTTCGCTGGAAAACCGCGCGCGCCTGCTGCTGTCGGTGATCGAGGCCATCCGCCAAGCGGTATCGCCGCAGTTTTGCGTGGCGGTGAAGCTCAATTCGGCGGACTTCCAGCGCGGCGGCTTCGACACCGACGACGCGCGTCAGGTGATCGAATGGCTCAACGAGCAACCCACCGACCTGCTGGAACTGTCCGGCGGCAGCTACGAAGCCCCAGCAATGCAAGGCGAAGCGCGTGACGGACGCACCCTTGCCCGTGAGGCGTTCTTTCTGGAAATGGCCACTGAACTGGCCAGCGTCGCGCGCATGCCGGTGATGGTCACCGGCGGCATTCGTCGCTTGCCCGTGGTCGAACAAGTGCTCGACAGCGGCATCGCCATGGCCGGCATCGCCACCGCATTGGCCATCGAGCCAAGCCTGGTCAAGCACTGGCGCGAAGGCCGCAACAGCGAGCCGCAATTGCCTCCGATCCGCTGGAAACGCAAACCGCTGGCCGCGCTGGCGAACATGGCCGTGGTGCGCTTCCAGATGGCCCGCCTGAGCCGTGGCCGCCAGCCCAAACCCGAGGTGTCGGCACTCTGGGCGCTGATTCGCGACCGCTTGTACCTCAGCCGCCGGACCCGCCAGTACCGACAGGCGATGGACGTCTAACGTCCGGCAAACCGCAGGCGAGACAACTGACGCAGGTCGTCCTCGACGTAATAGTCGTTGGCCCAGCTGTCATCCGCCGCCAACGGCTGTACCTGCTTCAACGCCAGTTTCTTCGCGAAGTAGCGAAAACGGTAATGCTCGTAGAACCGCAGCAGTTCCAGGCCATAACGGTCCGCCAGATCGGTGTCGCCGCGAATGATCAGGTAGTTCTCGTCATTGCCGTTGCTGGCCGAGGAACTGAGGTTGTGGCTGCCGCTGATGAGGGTCGGGCTGTCGCTGGTGAAGTCGGTGACCACCGCTTTGGTGTGCACCAGCAGGTTGCCTTTCTGGCCCTTCATGTTCTCCCGCAGCCAGCCTTCCAGCCCGGTGTTGAGCAACGCGGTGGCGGCGAATTCGGCAGTTCGGTCGGCGTGAAACCCGGTGATGCGGCTGACGGTGTTTTGCAGGCCGTAACGCAGGATGTCGTCGTGGGGCTGGCCGAGCAATGCGTTGAGAATCGCGTCCGGCAAGGCGAATGCGGTGACGAACAGCAGGTCTTTTTTCGCCCCCTCGATGATATCGACGAACTCCCGCAGATCGGCGCCGCCGGTACGCGGTGAAAACCCGGCGAACAAGGGCTGCGCCGGGTTCATCGGGTTGTGTTGGGTGATCCAGTCGCGAGTGGTGCCGACGTCCGCCGGCTCGGCCCAGATCTGTTCGAAGGTTTTCAGGTAACTCGCGCTGACCGCCGAATCGTCCAGCACATGTACCACGTTGGCCTGGCGGTACACGCCGTTGGCGGTGAAGTTGGTGCTGCCGCACAGTACGGCTTTTGGCTGGCGCTCGCCGCCTCCGTCGAGGCGGCTGAGGACGATGAACTTGTTATGGAAAATGTTGTGAGTGACCCGCCCGCGCTTGCTGGTCGCAGGCAGTTTCGCAAGGCTTGCTTCGTTGATCGTCGTGTCTTCGTCGTCGGGCCGGGCGTGATATAGCACGCGCACCTGAACACCTCGATCGAACGCCGCGTTCACCGTGTCAACGATGGCTTGCAACTGGTATTCGTAGATCGCGATGTCCAGCGCCCACTGCCCGTCCACCGCACGCTCGATAAAGCCCTGCAGGCGCCCGAGCAGACCGTTCTCCAGCCACTGACGCGCTGCATCGGGCCAGGCTTCGATGGGCATGTTTTTGTTGGCGCTGATCTGTGCGTCGAGATCGGGAAATTTGCGCTGAAACGCCTGACTGGCGGCCACGGCACGGTTAAAGATCACGCCCTGTTTGGCGGGATGACCGTCGTCGGAGCGGATTGTCAGTTCCAGCGCTTCACCCAATTGCGGCGCATCCGGCGTGCCATACGCCAGGTGCACGCGATAGTGGATCGTCATGCCCGGATTGACCGCGTAATCGGCCCAGCGAAATTTCTGCAGCGGCGCCTTGTCGCTCGGCGTGGCGTGGAACTGCGGGAAGGTGTGAACCTTGCCGGGAAAAGTCAGGCTGTTGAACAGGAACAGCCACGGTTTGTCGCCCTGCTGCTTTTCGATGGCAAACCCCAGCAGGCCTTTGCGGCGGGGTTCGGCGAGGTCCATGGCGAGCAGCACGCCGTTGGTGCCGGCGTAGGCCTTGACGCGAAAATCGTCCTGCGGATTGGCGACCAGTACGCGCATGATTCACTCCCTGTGATTTGGCCTCACTGCAGCATAGCTCTCAGACCGACAACAACTCGTCGATATGCCGGTAATCGGCGTCCAGTGCTGTCGCCAATTGTTTCGCGCGGCCCAGGCGAATCGGCCCGCGCTCGATATCGATCAACAGGCCCGGGCACGCGAGCCCTGGCAGTTCCGGACAGTCTTTCAACCGGCCATCGGTGATCACCAGCAACCGTTGCTGTTCGGCGGGGAAACGCTTGCGCCGCACCGCCAGCCAATGCCCGGCCTCCGTCAGCGCTGCCAACAGAGGCGTGCCGCCTCCAGCGCCCAACCCATCGAGCCAGGCGCGCAACCCGCTGGAGGCCTTCAGCCCTTGCACCTGCCATTTCGGCGCGGCGCCGCTCGCGGTCAACAACGCAAGGCGCGCACGCTGTCGGTAAGCGTCGTCGAACAATTGCGCGAGTACGCCCTTGGCATCGCTCAAGGCTTGATGGCGACGGGTCGAAGCGGAGGCGTCGACGATCACCAGCCACAGTTCATGGGGTGTCCGGGTGCGCAGTTGAAACAGCAGATCCGCTCTGGTTTTCGGATGGCCATTGAGCAAGGTTCCGGGCCAGTTCACCGAGCCGCTGCGAGCCGCGTGTCGCTTGCCTTGGCGACCGTTATCGAGGCGTCCGGCGCGGGGTCTGGCATTCGCCCCCGCGTCGGATCGGGGGCGAATGCCTAGGGCTTTTTTGGCCAGACAGGCACTTCGCGGCGGGCACCGGTGGCGAGTGCCGGCGCCGGCATTTCACCCCACTGCCCCTGCCCTTCGCTCGGTTCGGCGTTAGTGCCGGACGGCGATTGCGCCGGTGGCTGCGTACTGGTCGGAGACTGTTCGCGACGACGATGACGCAGTGCAAACTCAGCCACGGCATCGATGTCCTGCTCGGCGATAACTTCGGCGCCGCGCCACGCCGCATGAGCCCGCGCAGCACGCAGCCAGACCAGATCGGCCCGCAAACCGTCGACGCCTGCCGCGAAGCAGCGCTCGGTGATCTGCGCCAACGCTTCATCGTCGAGAGGAATGCTCGCCAAGGCATTGCGGGCACTTTCACAGCGCTCGCGCAGAGCTTGCTGCTCAGCCTCCCACTGCGCACAGAACGCCTGCGGATCGCTGTCGAAATCCAGCCGACGACGAATGATCTGCCCGCGCTCGGCCGGCGCCGTATGACCGCTCAGTGCGACGTTCAAACCGAAGCGATCCAGCAATTGCGGACGCAATTCCCCCTCTTCCGGGTTCATCGTGCCGATCAATACGAACTTCGCCGAATGCCGATGGGAAATCCCGTCACGCTCGATCAGGTTGGTGCCGCTGGCAGCCACATCAAGCAGCAGATCCACAAGATGGTCCGGCAGCAGATTCACTTCATCGACGTACAACACACCGCCGTCAGCCTTGGCCAGCACACCCGGAGAAAACTGCGCGCGCCCATCGCTCAATGCCGCGTCCAGATCCAGCGTGCCGACCAGTCGTTCTTCAGTCGCGCCCAACGGCAAGGTGACGAACTGACCGCTGGCCAACAGATCCGCCAGACCCCGGGCCAGCGTCGACTTGGCCATACCGCGCGGGCCCTCGATCAGCACGCCGCCGATCTTCGGATCAATGGCCGTCAGGTACAGCGCCAGTTTCAGGTCATCGGCGCCGACCACGGCGGAGAGCGGGAAATGCGGGGTGTCGGTCATGTTCAGTCTCAGCTCTCTTCTTCTATGTCCAGCAGCAGGTTTTCCAGGGCTTCTTTGTAGGCGCCCGGTTCCTGCCACATCCCGCGCTGCTGCGCTTCGAGCATGCGTTCGGTCATGTCGCGCAGCGCGTGGGGATTATGCTCGCGCACAAAGTCGCGGGTCGCCGGGTCCAGCAGATACGCATCGGCCAGCAAGGCGTACTGATGATCGTCGATCAGTTGCGTGGTGGCGTCGAAGGCAAACAGGTTGTCGACCGTCGCCGCCAGTTCGAACGCGCCTTTATAGCCGTGGCGCTTGACCCCGTCGATCCATTTCGGATTCGCCGCCCTTGAGCGGATGACCCGGTTTAGCTCTTCCTTCAAGGTGCGGATTTTCGGCAGGTCCGGCTGACTGTGATCGCCGTGATAACTGGCCGCCGCTTCACCGCGCAGGCTTTCCACGGCGGCGAGCATGCCGCCCTGGAACTGGTAATAGTCGTTGGAATCGAGCAGGTCATGCTCGCGGTTGTCCTGGTTTTGCAGCACGGCCTGCACCTGGCTCAGGCGCTGGACGAATTGCTCGCGGGCGGCGGTGCCTTCATCGGAACCGCCATAGGCATAGGCGCCCCAGTTCAGGTAGACCTCGGCCAGATCTTCTCGGGTTTGCCACAGACGACCATCGATAGCGCCCTGCACGCCCGCGCCATAAGCGCCGGGCTTGGCGCCGAAGATCCGCCAGCCGGCCTGACGTCGGGCAGCCTCTTCGTCCAGCCCAGACTGGCGCAGCGCCTCGCGTTCGGCACGCACTTTTGCGGCCAGTGGATTGAGATCGTCCGGCTCGTCCAGCTCCGCCACGGCTTGCACGGCGGCGTCGAACAGGCGGATCAGGTTGGCGAACGCATCGCGGAAAAATCCGGAGACTCGCAGCGTGACATCGACCCGAGGCCGGTCGAGCAGGCTCAGCGGCAGAATCTCGAAATCATCGACCCGTTGACTGCCGGTGGCCCACACCGGACGCACGCCCATCAGCGCCATGGCCTGGGCGATGTCGTCACCGCCGGTGCGCATGGTCGCCGTGCCCCAGACCGACAGGCCGAGCTGGCGCAGGTGATCGCCGTGGTCCTGCAGGTGTCGCTCGAGAATCAGGGTCGCGGACTGGAAGCCGATCCGCCAGGCCGTGGTGGTCGGCAGATTGCGCACGTCGACCGAATAGAAATTGCGCCCGGTGGGTAGCACGTCGAGGCGGCCGCGACTCGGTGCGCCGCTTGGGCCGGCGGGGACGAATCGGCCGCTCAACGCGTCGAGCAAGCCGTGCATTTCCGCCGGGCCGCAGGCGTCGAGGCGTGGGGCGATCACTTCGCGAAGCGCGTTGATGATCGTCTGCACATTCGTCCAGCCTGAAGCGTCCAGTTGCGCAACATCACCCATCAGCGACTGCTCGATCAATTGCGCCGCGAACAGCTCCAGACGCTCTCGGGTATCCCCCGCCGTGCGCCAGACCTCATCGCTGACCGACAGCAAGTCCGATGGGCGCGGGCCAGTCCAAGGATCAGCCAATGCGCAATCCAGCGGATCGAATCCCAATTCAAACGCCTTGGCCAACGCCCGCAACAAACTCGACTGCGCCCCTTTGCCATCGCCACGCGGAATCCGCAGCAACGCGAGCAAGGTATCGATACGCAAACGCCCGGTCGGCGACTCACCGAAAATGTGCAGACCATCGCGGATCTGCGATTCCTTCAAATCACACAGATAAGTGTCCAGACGCGGCAGCCAGATCGCCGCATCGGCATCGCTGTCGAGGGCTTCGTCGAGTTGCAATTCGCGATCAATCTGCGTGTCACGCACTAACTGGAGGATGTCGCGCTGCAACTCCCGGGCGCGGCGCGGATCGAGCAACTGAGCTTCGTAATACTCGTCCGCCAACAGTTCCAGATTGCGCAGCGGACCGTAGGTTTCGGCACGAGTCAGCGGCGGCATCAAGTGGTCGATGATCACTGCCTGAGTGCGACGTTTGGCCTGGGCACCCTCGCCCGGATCGTTGACGATAAACGGATAGATGTTCGGCAGCGGCCCGAGCAGCGCGTCCGGCCAGCAGTTCTCCGACAGGCCCACGCCTTTGCCCGGCAGCCATTCGAGGTTGCCGTGCTTGCCGACGTGAATCACACCGTGAGCGCCGTAGGTCTTGCGCAGCCAGAAATAGAACGCGAGGTAGGCGTGCGGCGGCACCAGATCCGGGTCGTGATACACCGCGCTCGGGTCGACCTGATAACCCCGCGCCGGCTGAATGCCAACGAAGGTCAGGCCGAAGCGCAGGCCGGCGATCATCATTCGCCCGTCACGGCACATCGGATCGTTTTGCGGCGAACCCCAACGTTCCAGCACCGCCGTGCGATTGGCTTCTGGCAGCGCATTGAACATCGTCAGGTAATCGTCCATCGCCAGGCTTTGCTGGCACGGGCGCTGATCGAGGGTGTCGAGGTCATTGCTGACGCCGCCGAGCAATTGCCGGATCAGTTCGGTGCCGCTGTCCGGCAGTTCGGCCGGCAACGGATAACCTTCAGCCTGCAACGCTCGCAGGATATTCAGCGCGGCAGCCGGCGTGTCGAGGCCGACGCCGTTGCCGATGCGCCCGTCCCGGGTCGGGTAGTTGGCGAGGATCAGCGCGATGCGCTTTTCAGCGTTCGGCACCCGCGCCAGATCGACCCAGCGGCGCGCCAGTTCGGCCACAAAATCCATGCGCTCGGGTTGGGCCCGATAACACACGACATCGGACTGACTGCGCTCGCTGCGCCAGGCCAGATCCTTGAAGCTGATCGGCCGGCTGATGATCCGGCCATCAAGCTCCGGCAATGCAATGTGCATCGCCAGATCCCGCGGACCGAGGCCCTGCTCGTTCTCGCGCCAGCCGGGTTCATTGTCCTGGGCGCAGATCGCCTGAATCACCGGAATGTTGCGACGAAACGGCCGCAGATGCGGCGCTTCCGGGCTGGACTGGGCGAAACCGGTGGTGTTCAAAATCACCGAGGCCTCGACCTCATCCAGCCAGTCCTCGACCACCGACAGGCAGCCGGGCTCTTTCAAACTGGCCACGGCGATCGGCAGCGGATTGAGTCCGGCCGCCTGAAGCCGTTGGCAGAACACGTCGATAAACGCCGTATTGGCCGCTTGCAAATGCGAGCGATAAAACAACACCGCCGCCACCGGTTGACCAGGTAGCCAATCGGCTTGCCAGTCACTCAGTGCGGCGGTGTTTTTGTTCGGGTGGTAAATCGCCGTGCGTGGCAGCGTTTGCGGCTCGCCCCACACGTAATCCCGCGCCAGCCAGCGATTGGCCAGGCAACGGAAAAAGTCCAGCGCATTGCCCATGCCGCCCTGACGCAGGAACTGCCAGAGCCGGTCGCGATCCTCGGCGCCGACCGTGCTCAAGTCACTGAGTTCCGGGTCGGGCCGGTCATCGCCCGGCACCAGAATCACCTGCACGCCACGCTCGGACAACTCGACCAGCCGCTCGACGCCATAACGCCAATAAGCGATGCCGCCGTGCAGCGAAATCAGAATGACCTTGGCGTGGCGCAGCACTTCATCGACGTACAGGTCGACCGACGCATGGTTCTGCACCTGCATCGGGTTGGCCAGCCGCACGCTCGGGTAATCCTCGGGCAGTTGCTGCGCCGCTTCGGCGAGCAGCGCAAGGCTGGAATCGCCGCTGCACAGGATCACCAGCTCGGCGGGGGTTTGTCCAAGGTCGGCAATGTTGTCATCCGACACGAAACCGCCGGGCTGGGTCCTGAGCAGGTGCATGGCTTAAACGCTGAGCGCGGCGCGCAGTTGCGCTTCGAGCTGGGCTGCGTCCAGCTCCTGACCGATCAACACCAGACGCGTCACGCGCACCTCATCGGCGCCCCACTGACGGTCGAAGTGCTTGTCGAAACGCGTACCGACGCCCTGAATCAGCAGACGCATCGGCTTGTTCGGGATCGCCGCGAAGCCTTTGACCCGCAGGATGCCGTGCTGAACCACCAGTTGCGTCAGCGCATCGAGCAACAGGCTTTCGTCAGCTTGCGGCAGTTCGATGGAGATCGAGTCGAAGGCGTCGTGATCGTGGTCGTCGTGATCGTCATCGCCTTCACCGTGGTGGTGATCGTGATGGCTGTGGCGGCTGTCGATGTGTTCTTCGGAACCGGCACCGAGGCCGATCAGCACGTCCAGCGGCAGACGACCGTTGCTGGCTTCGATGATTTTCACCGCTGGCGGCAGTTCTTCGGCGACTTCCAGACGAACGCGCGCGAGGTCTTCAGGGCTGGTCTGGTCAGCCTTGTTGAGGATCACCAGGTCGGCGCTGGCCAGTTGGTCGGCGAACAGCTCGTGCAGCGGCGATTCGTGGTCCAGGTTCGGATCGAGTTTGCGCTGGGCATCGACCTGATCCGGGAACGCGGCGAAGGTGCCGGCAGCCACGGCCGGGCTGTCGACCACAGTAATGACCGCGTCAACGGTGCAGGCGCTGCGGATTTCCGGCCACTGGAAGGCTTGCACCAGCGGCTTCGGCAGGGCCAGGCCCGAGGTTTCGATCAGGATGTGGTCGAGGTCGCCGCGACGGGCCACCAGTTCACGCATCACCGGGAAGAACTCTTCCTGAACGGTGCAGCACAGGCAGCCGTTGGCCAGTTCGTAGACGCGGCCGGTGGCTTCTTCTTCGGTGCAGCCGATGGTGCATTGCTTGAGGATTTCACCGTCGATACCCAGCTCGCCGAACTCGTTGACGATCACCGCGATGCGGCGGCCCTGGGCGTTGTCGAGCATGTGCCGCAGCAAGGTGGTTTTGCCCGAGCCGAGGAAGCCGGTGACGATGGTGACGGGGAGTTTGGCCAGTGTTTTCATCGGATGCCCTTTGGCAAGGTGGCGGGCATACGGGACGAGACCGGCAACGCGGGTGCGTGCCTGGAGAGTTCGCCACCGGATCACCCCGCCCGGTTGAAAGTGAGAATCTGTGACGAGGCAGGTCTCCTGGCTGACGGTGTTCGGGCCTTCGCCCGGTATTCACTGCGCCTTCCCGCTGGCTCTGGATTGAGTTGGCAGTGGCGTGGCAGCGAACAGCACCGTTCACAGTTGCGGGGGCAGCCGCGGCTTGGACCGCGTTCCCTTCTTAGCTTCGGCGTGGGCCGAAGAACCTCGAAAGCGCAAGGCTACGCAGGGTGTGGGGATGGGTCAATGGGAGGTTGGTTTTGTGGGCATATCCGTTGCTGCGGTAACGGCTTCTTAGGGTTCCGCCCTTACGGCGGGTCACTTTTGGCAAACGCCCCAAAAGTAACCAAAAGGTCTGCGCCCTGACGTACGGCCCCTCGCTGAGGCTCGGGGTTCCTTCGCTCCGGGATTGATCCGGGGGCATCGCCTACGGTTTGCTCCGCTGCACCTCCTCTCGATGCATGCGGCTGCGCCGCACGGTCGCTGCGCTCCCACCCCCGGATCAATCCCTCCACTCAGCCTGCCGACGGACTTTGCGATCAAAAGCGGTACTTGAGCTAACGCTCATCGTGTTGAGTGTTTAAGGGCTCTTGATCTGGCTTTTGATGTGGCTTTTGATTTTTTGCCCCTTCGGCAGGCCGAGCGGAGGTGTCCATCAGGGGGTAGGCGCGTAGCGCCGTTCGACGAAGTCGAACACATCGAGAGGAGGTGCAGCGAAGCAAACCGTAGGCGATGCCCCCTGATGGACACCGTAGCGAGGGAACACTGAGCCTAAGCGAAGTGCCGTACGCCGGGGCGTAGACTTTTTGGTTACTTTTGGGGCGTCTGCCAAAAGTGACTCGCTGTAAGAGCGAAACCGCCAGCGGCAGCACCCGAAGCAACGGATATGCCCCCAAATCCCGTTCCCAATTGACTCAAATCCCCCCTCATGGTCTCCTACACAACTTGTTACGGGTGCCCTTCACAGGGTGAAACGGGAAACCGGTGAATCATGTGCTTTACTCTAAAGCCATGTCAGTCCGGTGCTGCCCCCGCAACGGTAAGCGAGCGAAGCGTCAGATCCACTGTGCCCACAGGCATGGGAAGGTGACGCTTGCAGGTCGGCCAGACGCCAACCCCTCGTGAGCCCGGAGACCGGCCCGCAACACACAGTGCGCATCCTTGCGTCACTGAACATAACAAACCCGCGGTGGGCGGGCGCTGTTCGAACCTCTGCGTGCCCGGCCGCAGGGGTTTTCATGCGCTCTATTCACCCGCTGACACTCCAGAGGGAAGCGCCATGTCGATCATCAGCAGCACCGGCAGCAATTCGGACAAGATCTCCAGCACCACCACCCTGAGCCAACGCCTGACCGCCGCCGTCTGCGCGTCGATCCTCGGTGCGTGCCTCGTGTATTTCGCCGGTTTCTCGCACATCGAAGCGGTGCACAACGCCGCGCACGATACCCGCCACAGCGCCGCGTTCCCGTGCCACTGAGACCTGACGACATGATCAAGCGTATTGCGCAGACCGCAGGTTTCACCGGCCTTCTGGCCGCCCTGCTCCTGACGTTGCTGCAAAGCTTCTGGGTTTCGCCGCTGATTTTGCAGGCCGAGACCTTCGAGAAAGCCGAACCGGTTGCCGAAGTTCACGAACACGCCGCCGGCACCGCCGCCCACACCCACGATGCCGAAGCCTGGGAGCCGGAAGACGGCTGGCAGCGCGTGGTCTCCACCACTGGCGGCAACCTGGTGGTTGCCGTGGGTTTCGCCCTGATGCTGGCGGGCCTGTACACCCTGCGTGCGCCGACCAAGACTTCGCAAGGCCTGCTCTGGGGCCTGGCCGGTTACGCGACCTTCGTGCTCGCCCCGACCATGGGCCTGCCACCTGAGCTGCCGGGCACTGCCGCTGCGGATCTGGCCTCGCGGCAGATGTGGTGGATCGGCACTGCGGCCTCCACCGCTGTCGGCCTGTCCTTGATCGCGTTCAGCCGTCACTGGCTGATGAAGATCCTCGGCGTGGCGATCCTTGCCGTGCCGCACGTGATCGGCGCGCCGCAACCGGAAGTGCATTCGATGCTCGCCCCGGAAGCACTCGAAGCCCAGTTCAAAATCGCTTCGCAGCTGACCAACGTCGCGTTCTGGCTGGCCCTGGGCCTGATCAGCGCCTGGTTGTTCCGCCGCAAAAGCGAAGGTCAGTACCACGCATGACCGATGACAGCGCAGCGCCGACCTTCGTGGTCGGCCTGGGCTGCCAGCGCGGCTGCCCGGCCAGCACGCTGCGTGCATTGCTTGATCAGGCGTTGCAGGCCCACCGAATTGATCTTGAGAAGGTCAAGGCGCTCGCCAGCATCGACCTCAAGCGCGATGAACCCGGTTTGCAGGAACTCGCCGCCCAGCTGGCGCTGCCGTTGCTGTATTTCAGCAGCGAGGAACTGGCCAGTTATCAGCAACGTTTGAGTCATCATTCACAGATCGCCTTCGAACGCACCGGCTGCTACGGCGTAGCGGAAAGTGCTGCTCTGGCGCTCGCCGAACAGTTGATCAGTGGCCCGGCAAAACTGCTGATTTCCCGGCAAAAGTACGCTCAGGCAACTCTGGCATTGGCCGGCGCGGCGTAAATTCCCGATAATCCCCGCTTTTGATCATGAGCGTTCTTCATCTCAAGGGCTGGTGAAGCACTGCCCTGCCCCTTTTTTACAGGATCCAACGATGACCGTTTACTTCATCGGCGCCGGCCCCGGCGACCCGGAATTGATCACTGTCAAAGGCCAGCGGCTGATCCGCAGTTGCCCGGTGATCATCTACGCAGGTTCGCTGGTGCCGACGGCGGTGCTGGAAGGTCATTGCGCTGAAACCGTGGTCAACAGCGCCGAACTGCACCTGGAACAGATCATCGACCTGATCAAGACCGCCCACGCCAAGGGCCAGGATGTGGCGCGGGTGCATTCGGGCGATCCGAGCTTGTACGGCGCCATTGGCGAGCAGATTCGTTATTTGCGCGAGCTGGATATTCCGTTCGAGATCATTCCCGGCGTAACCGCCACCGCCGCGTGCGCCGCGCTGTTGGGGGCTGAACTGACTCTGCCGGACATCTCGCAAAGCGTGATTTTGACCCGATATGCGGACAAGACCTCGATGCCTGCCGGCGAGGAATTAGGCAGTCTGGCGCAGCACGGGGCGACCATGGCGATTCATCTGGGGGTCAATCATCTGGAGAAAATCATTGCCGAACTGCTGCCGCATTACGGCGCGGATTGCCCGATCGCGGTGATTCACCGGGCGACGTGGCCGGATCAGGACTGGGTGGTCGGGACGCTGGAGGATATTGCCGGGAAGGTGGCGGCCAAGGGGTTTCGGCGTACGGCGTTGATTCTGGTCGGGCGGGTGTTGGGCAGCGATCATTTCAGTGAGTCGTCGCTGTATCGCGCGGGGCATGCGCACCTTTTTAGACCGTGAATGGGACGCGGAGCGTCCCGGGCTGCATTCCCACGCAGAGCGTGGGAACGATCAAAAAAAAACGGCGCTCACGGGGCGCCGTTTTTTTTATGCCGCAGCGAACACCTTAGTAGTAGGCGTTTTCTTTCTGCGTATGGTCGGTTACGTCGCGAACGCCCTTGAGCTCAGGAATACGCTCAAGCAGGGTGCGCTCGATGCCTTCCTTCAGAGTCACGTCCGCCTGGCCGCAGCCCTGGCAACCGCCGCCGAACTGCAACACGGCAATGCCGCCTTCAACCACATCGATCAGGCTGACCTGACCGCCGTGGCTGGCCAGCCCCGGGTTGATTTCGGTTTGCAGGTAGTAGTTGATGCGCTCGTTGATCGGGCTGTCGGCGTTGACCATCGGGACTTTGGCGTTTGGCGCCTTGATGGTCAGCTGGCCGCCCATGCGGTCGGTGGCGTAGTCGACGACGGCATCATCGAGAAACGCTTCGCTGAACGAGTCGATGTAAGCGGTGAAGCTTTTCAGCCCCAGCGCCGTGTCTTCAGGTTTCTCTTCGCCCGGCTTGCAGTAGGCAATGCAGGTTTCGGCGTACTGGGTGCCAGGCTGGGTGATGAAAACGCGGATGCCGATGCCCGGGGTGTTCTGCTTGGAGAGCAGATCGGCCAGGTAATCATGGGCGGCGTCGGTAATGGTAATAGCGGTCATGGAGACTCCTCGCAGGCTTGAGGCGGAGTTTACGCCAATCGGCGCGCGGCACAAAGTCCTAGTATTTACGTAGGAATAGTTCGCAAATCGGCTAAGCGCCAGGTTCACCGTCAATCCGCGCTTTAAGCCATTGATAACTGCGTTTTTCGACCCATTCGTAGCTCAGCCACGAACCGATAGCGATGGCCAGCGCACAGACGACAAACATCAAATACGGGTTGATCCCGTAGCGTCGGGCCAGATAACCGCCGGCCGACAGCACCAGCACGTGCATCAGATACACCGAGTAAGAACAGTCACCCAGCAGCTTGAGCAGCCTGTTGCGCTCGACATGCCGCTCCAGCGCCATGCTGGCCATGACCAGCACCGCACTGGGCACGCCCCAGTTCAGCAATCGGGGTTCCGGCGGCAGATGATAGATCGCCAGCAACGCCGCACCGATCCCCAGCATCGGCAGCCACAGCGCCGGGCCGATCCAGCCGCGGCGGTAGAACATGCCGATGCCGATCCCCAGCAGGAACTCATAAACGATGTCCGAACGATAGAACTCGCTGACCCAGCCAAACCCGGTCCAGGTCTGGCACACCGCAAACAGCAGCGCCGCGACCACCAGCAAGCGCAGTTGCAGCCGGAACAACAGCGCCCAGGCGAACAGCACGTAGAACAGCATTTCGTAATTCAGGGTCCAGCCGACATTCAGGGTCGGGTAGATCCCGTAGCCGCCAGGGTTTTCGGTCGGGATAAACAGCAGCGACAGCAGCAAATGACTCCAGTCCACCGTCTGATCCGGCAACAATGGCCGGGCGAACACCACCAGCAACGCCATCAGCACCGTGTAGAGCCAATACGCCGGGACAATCCGGAACAGCCGATACAGCAGAAACCGCGCCGGCGGCAGTGCCTTGCCTTCGGTGGACAGGAAAATCACCAGCCCGCTGATCACGAAAAAGATATCGACGCCCACGGCGCCCTTGTCGATGAACAGCTGGCCTATCGGCCCGCGCGCCTCGAAGTCGAAGAAAATCTGCATGAAGTGATGGCAGACCACCGCCCACGCGGCGAGCGCTCGCAGGGCCTGCACTGAAATCAACATCGATGGTGCTCCCGATCCCGTACTTCACAGGATTGGGACAACCGCCATCGCTCAAACGATCAAAGATTCTCGTACCGGTTCATGTCCAGCACGCCCTCTTCCACCGGATCGGTTTCGTGGATGTACTGGCTCAGGTCATGGAAATAGGACCAGAACTGCGGATGGCTGCGGCGGATACCCCAACGTTCGACGATTTTCTCGAACTGCGCCGCGTCCTTTGCACTCTCCATGGCATCGACAAACGCCGGCACCTGATCCGCCGGGACGTTGAACATGAAATTCGGGTAGCTGCTGAGCACACCCGGATAGATCGTCAGCGTGTCCAGCCCCGGTTGATAGCGCAGCGATTCACCGAGCAGGAACGCCACGTTGCTGTGCGCACGGTTGCGCAGCAGGCTGTAGACCTCGCGTTTGCCGCTGCGGGTTTCGACCCGCAGCATGGTCGCTTCCGGCAATTGATCGATCACTTTCAGGCCGGCTGCCGGGCGCGAAGTCAGGCGACTGAGGGCCTGCTCGGCGTTCTGCAACGCCGGATCAATGTTCGGGCGCGAACAATAGGCGTCTTCACAGCGGTTGATCGGATCCGGACGCGCATTGAGATCGCCGTAGCGCGCCAGCAATTGCATGGCGAAATCGTGTTTCGGGTCTTTCTCGTCGAGTTTCAGCGCGGTCGGCTTGTCGTCATCGATGGCTTCGTAATCGAGCCACATCTTGAACTGGCCGCTGCTCTGGTACCAATCGTCGAGGTAATCCTCGCGAGAATCGGCGGGCATCAGGCGCAGGAAGTTCTGCTCGGCGCCGTTGCGGATCAGGTCGAAATACAGGCGTGTTTGCGCCTGATGGGAGACGTTGCCGAACACATCGAAATTCACCGCCAACTGGTAATAGGTGCGCTCCAGCAACGGATAGTCGAACAGCCACATGGTCTGCGGCACCTCGCCGATCAGGCCTTTGGTGACCGAAGCGCTGTCGAAGTGGCGGAAGATGCTCAGCAACGCGTTGTCGTTGCCGGCCCACAGAGTCGACCAGCTCGGTGCCGGCAGGTCGGCGTAGCTGTCACGGCGCAGGGCTTCGTATTTGTTTCGCTTGTTGCGGTAGTTGTGCCACAGGCTCAGGACGCTGCCGACGTCGTCGTTCTGCCCCGGCATCGCCAGCAACGGCGTGGCCTGGCCGCGATAGTTCGGGTCAGTGATGTACAGATCGTGTTCCGGGGCCTGGAACAGCGCCCAGAAGTTGTCGCGGATCACGTCGGTTGCGATCTGCCCACGGCACACCGGACCGCGAATGAAGGTGCGCACGAAGTATTCGGCGTTATCGAGCATGAACTGATAACGCGCCTGCGCAGGGATGGCTTCGAAGGTCGCGAACGGGTTGGCCCGGCTCTGCGGCCCGTAGCCCGGCAAGGCGTTGACCTGCCAGTTGCCGTTGTAGAACAGGCTTTTGACCCGTGCCATCTTCGCCGCGCTCAGCGGATAGGTGATGTGGGTCTTGTGCACGATCACGCCCTGCACCGGCCACAGGCGGTAATACACCTGAGTGCCCGGATCGTCGTTCGGGCGGCGCGTGGCGATCAGATCGATCGGCTGACCGGTCGGCGTGCGCGAACGCACCCACTGGAAGTAATGGCCCGGCTCGCCGTCCTTGAAATAGATGTGCGCCAGGAACCAGTGCTCGTACAGCCAGCGCCCGACCAGACTTTCCCGTGCGCCAGGCTGGTTGAGCAGGTTTTCCCACTGGACGATCTGCAGCGCCTCTTTAGCGCTCGGCGCCAGGCCTTGCTCGTCGATCGGCGCGCCGGACGCCAGCCAGCGTTGCAGCGTCTGGTATTGCTGATCGGTCAGGCCGGTCACCGCCAGCGGCATGCCTTCTTTCGGATGGGCACCGGCATAGCCGTCGAATTCGGCAGGCATCGCGCACAGGTTCTCGCGATTGAGGCCCAGCACGATGTCTTCCGGCAGTTTGGCGTTGGGTGTCAGCGGCGTTTTGTGTCCCAGCTCCAGCATGCGCGCCATCAGCGCCGCCTGACTGCCTTGGGCGTCGAGTACGGAATAGAAGTCTTTTTGCTGCCAGGCGCGTTTGCCGAAGGCGTCATAGAACAGCCGCGTGGTCGGTGCCGCCTGGGTGCGTTCGCCATCGTAGACCGGCATCTTGCTCGCGCCACGGGCCGCCCCTTCGCCGCTGCCAAGGTTCAACTGACAGGCAGAGTCGTAACACGCATGGCAGGCCACGCACTTCTCGGTGAAGATCGGCTGGATGTCTCGGGTGTAGGAGATAGGAGAAGAAATAGCGGGACTCTGCGCCGCCGCGCCAAAGCTTAAAAACAGCAATGCAATGCTGATGACGCGGTACGACATATCCCTGATCCTGATCCTGAATAAAAACGCCGCGATTCTACCGTTATGACGCCCGTACCAACATGAGCGATATTCATGCAAAAGCGCCACATGCTCTAAATCCGCACAGGTTTGTTATGATCCCGCTCCTTCGTCATGGTCTTTTTCGAGTAGTCCCAATGTCCGATCGCAGCGTCCGTCTTCAAGCTCTCAAGCAAGCTCTCAAAGAGCGCATCCTGATTCTCGACGGCGGCATGGGCACGATGATCCAGAGCTACAAGCTCGAAGAGCAGGATTATCGCGGCAAACGCTTCGCCGACTGGCCGAGCGACGTCAAGGGCAACAACGACCTGTTGGTCATCACCCGCCCTGATGTTATCGGCGGTATCGAAAAGGCCTACCTGGATGCCGGTGCCGACATCCTGGAAACCAACACCTTCAACGCCACCCGGATTTCCATGGCCGACTACGGCATGGAAGAACTGGCCTACGAACTCAACGTAGAAGGCGCACGACTGGCGCGCAAGGTCGCTGACGCCAAGACGGCCGAGAACCCGGACAAGCCGCGCTTCGTCGCCGGCGTGCTCGGTCCGACCAGTCGCACCTGCTCGCTGTCGCCGGACGTCAACAACCCGGGCTATCGCAACGTCACCTTCGATGAGCTGGTGGAAAACTACACCGAGGCCACCAAAGGCCTGATCGAGGGCGGCGCCGACCTGATCCTGATCGAAACCATCTTCGACACCCTCAACGCCAAGGCCGCGATCTTCGCCGTGCAAGGCGTGTTCGAAGAGCTGGGCTTCGAGTTGCCGATCATGATTTCCGGCACCATCACCGACGCCTCCGGCCGTACCCTGTCGGGCCAGACCACCGAAGCGTTCTGGAACTCCGTGGCCCACGCCAAACCGATTTCGGTCGGCCTGAACTGCGCCCTCGGTGCCCGCGAACTGCGTCCGTACCTGGAAGAGCTGTCGGACAAGGCCAGCACCCACGTTTCGGCGCACCCGAACGCCGGCCTGCCGAACGAATTCGGCGAGTACGACGAGCTGCCGGCAGACACCGCCAAAGTCATCGAAGAATTCGCCCAGAGCGGGTTCCTCAACATCGTCGGCGGTTGCTGCGGCACCACGCCGGGCCACATCGAAGCCATCGCCAAAGCCGTCGCCGGTTACGCGCCACGGCAGATTCCGGACATTCCGAAGGCCTGCCGCCTGTCGGGCCTGGAGCCGTTCACCATTGATCGCAGCTCGCTGTTCGTCAACGTCGGCGAGCGGACCAACATCACCGGTTCCGCGAAATTCGCCCGTCTGATCCGTGAAGACAACTACACCGAAGCCCTGGAAGTCGCCCTGCAGCAGGTCGAGGCCGGCGCCCAGGTGATCGACATCAACATGGACGAAGGGATGCTCGATTCGAAGAAGGCCATGGTGACCTTCCTCAATCTGATCGCCGGCGAGCCGGACATCTCCCGCGTACCGATCATGATCGACTCCTCGAAGTGGGAAGTGATCGAAGCCGGCCTCAAGTGCATCCAGGGCAAGGGCATCGTCAACTCGATCAGCATGAAAGAAGGCGTCGAGCAGTTCATCCACCACGCCAAACTGTGCAAACGCTACGGGGCCGCCGTGGTGGTGATGGCGTTCGACGAAGTCGGTCAGGCCGACACCGAAGCGCGCAAGAAAGAAATCTGCAAACGCTCCTACGACATTCTGGTCAACGAAGTCGGCTTCCCGCCGGAAGACATCATCTTCGACCCGAACATCTTCGCTGTGGCCACCGGTATCGAAGAACACAACAACTACGCTGTGGACTTCATCAACGCCTGTGCCTACATCCGTGACGAACTGCCGTATGCCCTGAGCTCCGGCGGCGTGTCCAACGTGTCGTTCTCGTTCCGTGGCAACAACCCGGTGCGCGAGGCGATTCACTCGGTGTTCCTGCTGTACGCGATCCGCGCCGGCCTGACCATGGGCATCGTCAACGCCGGTCAGCTGGAGATCTACGACCAGATCCCGCAGGAACTGCGCGACGCCGTCGAAGACGTGATCCTCAACCGCACGCCGGAAGGCACCGACGCCCTTCTCGCCATCGCCGACAAGTACAAGGGCGACGGCAGCGTCAAGGAAGCCGAGACCGAAGAATGGCGCAGCTGGGACGTCAACAAGCGTCTGGAGCATGCGCTGGTCAAGGGCATCACCACCCACATCGTCGAAGACACCGAAGAATCCCGTCAGTCGTTCGCGCGCCCGATCGAAGTGATCGAAGGCCCGCTGATGTCCGGCATGAACATCGTCGGTGACCTGTTCGGCGCCGGCAAAATGTTCCTGCCGCAGGTGGTGAAATCCGCCCGCGTGATGAAGCAGGCCGTGGCCCACCTGATCCCGTTCATCGAACTGGAAAAAGGCGACAAGCCGGAAGCCAAGGGCAAGATCCTCATGGCCACCGTAAAAGGCGACGTGCACGACATCGGCAAGAACATCGTCGGCGTGGTGCTGGGTTGCAACGGCTATGACATCGTCGACCTCGGCGTGATGGTGCCGGCCGAGAAGATCCTGCAGGTGGCCAAGGAGCAGAAATGCGACATCATCGGCCTGTCCGGCCTGATCACTCCGTCGCTGGATGAAATGGTCCACGTGGCCCGCGAGATGCAGCGCCAGGACTTCCACCTGCCGCTGATGATCGGCGGCGCGACCACCTCCAAGGCGCACACGGCGGTGAAGATCGAGCCGAAGTACAGCAACGACGCGGTGGTCTACGTGACCGACGCCTCCCGCGCTGTGGGCGTGGCGACGCAGTTGCTGTCCAAGGAACTGAAAGCCGGTTTCGTTCAGAAGACCCGCGAAGAGTACATCGACGTCCGCGAGCGCACCGCCAACCGCAGCGCCCGTACCGAACGCCTGAGCTACGCCGCGTCGATCGCGAAAAAACCGCAGTTCGACTGGGCCTCCTACACCCCGGTCAAACCGACCTTCACCGGCACCCGCGTGCTGGACAACATCGACCTCAACGTTCTGGCCGAATACATCGACTGGACGCCGTTCTTCATCTCCTGGGACCTGGCCGGCAAGTTCCCGCGCATCCTCGAAGACGAAGTGGTCGGTGAAGCGGCGACTTCGCTGTACAAGGACGCCCGCGAGATGCTGGCCAAGCTGATCGACGAGAAACTGATCAGCGCCCGTGCGGTGTTCGGCTTCTGGCCGGCCAATCAGGTGCACGACGACGATATCGAGCTGTACGGCGATGACGGCAAGCCGATGGCCCGCCTGCATCACCTGCGCCAGCAGATCATCAAGACCGACGGCAAACCGAACTTCTCGCTGGCCGACTTCGTCGCGCCGAAGGACAGTGAAGTGACCGACTATGTCGGTGGCTTCATCACCACCGCCGGCATCGGCGCCGAAGAAGTGGCCAAGGCCTATCAAGACGCTGGCGACGATTACAACTCGATCATGGTCAAGGCCCTGGCTGACCGTCTGGCCGAGGCCTGCGCCGAGTGGCTGCACCAGCAGGTGCGTAAAGAGCATTGGGGTTACGCCAAGGATGAAGTCCTCGACAACGAGGCATTGATCAAAGAGCAGTATTCCGGTATCCGCCCTGCCCCGGGCTACCCGGCGTGCCCGGATCACACCGAGAAGGCCACACTGTTCGCCCTGCTCGACCCTGAAGCCCAGGAAATGCGCGCCGGTCGCAGCGGCGTGTTCCTCACCGAGCACTACGCAATGTTCCCTGCAGCAGCGGTCAGCGGCTGGTATTTCGCCCATCCGCAGGCGCAATACTTCGCAGTGGGCAAGGTCGACAAGGATCAGGTGCAGAGCTACACCTCGCGCAAAGGCCAGGAACTGAGCCTGACCGAGCGCTGGCTGGCGCCTAATCTGGGTTACGACAACTAAGTCACGACAACCGATCCGGCTTCACGCGACACCCTGTGGGAGCCAATTGGCTCCCACAGGTATTTCTGCGACCTGAAAACGGTTGGCTATGCTTGTCTGACACACACGGCAGACGGGGGATTTATGGATGATCCAGTCAACAACAAGCCACCGACCTTCTGGCAGATGCTGCACAGCGTCATGGCGGCGGCGTTCGGGGTGCAGAGCGGCAAGAACCGGGCAAGGGACTTCACCCACGGCAAGCCCAGCCATTTCATCTTCCTGGGCATTGCATTCACGGCGGTATTTGCCCTGACGCTGTTCGGCATCGTGCAACTGGTGGTGCATCTGGCGGGCGCCTGATCCGCTCACCGCATCAACGTCTGCAGATTGAACGGATAGCGATACGAAACCGGACGGCCCTTCGCCGAGAGCTTGCGAAAGTGCACGCCGTAGTCCGGTGAGGTGCCCATGGCCAGCATTCGGCGGGCATGATCCTTGTCGATCAGTTGCAACAGCGGAATCTGCCGGTCACGACCGCCGTACTGATTCAGATCGACGCCTTGCGCGTGATCGTGCAACTCGACCAGCGCCCAGCCACCGAGGGTGAAATGCCCGCCGAGCAATGCGCTCAGGCGACCGTCGACCATGGCTTGCAAGGCCTCGTGCGAGGTGTTGACCGCGCTGAACAATACGTCCTTGCCCGGCACCTTGCCGACCTCGGACGCGGCGCGCATCGCCCCGAAGGCCATTTCATCATTGGCCGCCCACACCAGTGACACGTTCGGGTAGCGAACCAGCAATTGCTTCGCCTGCTCGTAGGCCCGCTGTTGCGTCCAGCCGCCGTAGACCAGTTGGCGCAAACGCACTTGAGGATGTTCAGCCAGCGCTCGCTGCATACCTTTTTCGCGCAGTTGCGCCGAGGGCGTGATCTTCAGGCCGGAAAACGCCAGCAGGTCGATGCTTTCACCGGACGCCACGGCTGGATGCAGACGAATCAGCTCCTTCATCATCAGGTAGCCGCCCTCCTCGTCATTGGGCACCAGGCTGCCGATGCGATCCGCGCGGTCGCTCACCAGCGCCTGCTGGTTGGGCGTCAGGGCCGAATTGACGATAAAGAGCTTCACACCGCTGTCGTTGGCCATGCGCAGAATCTGCGGCGCCACGTACTGTTCGTTGACGAACACCAGATAATCCGGGCGTTCAGGCCCCTGCAGGGCCAGTCGCGCCTGCGCCAGGGTCAGTTCCGGCTGGCGTTGAGCGTAGAGGATGCGCAGGTCGATGCCCAGATCCCGGGCGGCAGCCTGCATGAATTGCGAGTAGCTGACCCAGAACGCTTCCTGCGTCGAGCCCGGATTCAGGAACAGCACCGACTCTGCACGCGCGCAGGTACCGAAAACCGCGCCGAACAGCAGCAGGCTGAGGTGGAGAAGCTTGAACATGAATCATCCGGGCCCGGGGAAAAATGGCCGCGCATTATAGCCACTCATCGCCTGGCCTTTGGCGCTTGATCCCGCCTTTTGTCCGACAATCGTCGGAGGCGGGCCCGGACGGGTCGTTTTACTGATGACTGACCCAAAACACCGCTGTGCCCACGACCAGAATGATCAGGAACAGAATGGCCCATGCATCGACACTGCTATCGCTTTTCCTTGCCTTGGTTGGGTTGCTCATTGCATCGCCTCTTGTCGGTTTTATCGGTGATTGCAGAAAGACTCGACCACAGTTAAGACGATGATTGTCCGCACGACAAATGTGGGTTAGTTGACAGTGATTCTCGTTAGGCGATTTGGTGCTTTCCATATACTCAAACATCACTTTTGCGCATAACTGCAAACGGGTATATTGCCCCGGCTCCGTCATGGAGTGCGCGGCCGTGCGCGCAGAATTGCAGAGGAACCATCGGACTCCAGCAAGCGAAAACGCAGCGTTTTCCGAGTGGCCAAAGCCTGAGAACAGGACTTATATGTACGTATACGACGAGTACGATCAGCGGATCATCGAGGACCGCGTCAAGCAGTTCCGTGATCAGACCCGACGCTATCTGGCAGGTGAGCTGAGCGAAGAAGAATTCCGCCCCCTGCGCCTGCAAAATGGCCTGTATATCCAGCGTTTCGCGCCGATGTTGCGCGTGGCGGTGCCTTACGGCCAGCTGACTTCGCGCCAGATGCGCATGATGGCAAAAATCGCCCGCGACTATGACAAGGGCTACGCCCACATCAGTACCCGCCAGAACGTGCAGTTCAACTGGCCGGCGCTGGAAGACATCCCGGAGATTCTCGCCGAGCTGGCCACCGTGCAGATGCACGCGATCCAGACCAGCGGCAACTGCCTGCGCAACGTCACCACCGACCAGTTCGCCGGTGTCGCGTTCGATGAACTGATCGACCCGCGTCCGTGGTGTGAAATCGTTCGTCAGTGGACGACCTTCCACCCGGAATTCGCTTACTTGCCGCGCAAATTCAAGATCGCCGTCAACGGTTCGACCTCCGACCGTGCGGCCATCGAAGTCCACGACATCGGTCTTGAGCCGGTGCACAACGCTGCTGGCGAACTCGGTTTCCGCGTGCTGGTCGGCGGTGGTCTGGGCCGTACCCCGGTGGTCGGTGCGTTCATCAACGAATTCCTGCCATGGCAGGACCTGTTGAGCTACCTCGACGCCATCCTGCGGGTCTATAACCGCTACGGCCGTCGTGACAACAAATACAAGGCGCGGATCAAGATCCTCGTCAAGGCGTTGACTCCAGAAGTCTTCGCCCAGAAAGTCGATGCCGAGATGGAACACCTGCGCGGCGGCCAGACCACACTGACCGAAGCCGAAGTGCATCGCGTGGCCAAACACTTCGTCGACCCGGACTATAAGGCGCTGAGCAATCAAGACGCCGAACTGGCCGCCCTCGACAAAGAGCATCCAGGCTTCGCCCGCTGGCGCACCCGCAACACCCTGGCGCACAAGAAGCCGGGTTATGTGGCCGTGACCCTGTCCCTGAAGCCGACCGGCGTTGCGCCGGGCGACATCACCGACAAGCAGCTCGACGCCGTCGCCGACCTGGCCGACCGCTACAGCTTCGGTCAACTGCGCACCTCCCACGAGCAGAACATCATTCTGGCCGACGTCGAGCAGAGCCAACTGTTCACCCTCTGGGGCGAACTGCGTGAAGGTGGCTTCGCCACGCCGAACATCGGCTTGCTGACCGACATCATCTGCTGCCCTGGCGGTGATTTCTGCTCCCTGGCCAACGCCAAGTCGATCCCGATCGCCGAATCGATCCAGCGCCGTTTCGATGACCTGGACTACCTGTTCGACATCGGTGAACTGGACCTGAACATCTCCGGTTGCATGAACGCCTGCGGTCACCACCACGTCGGCCACATCGGCATTCTGGGTGTGGACAAGAAAGGTGAGGAGTTCTACCAGGTCTCGCTCGGCGGCAGCGCCAGCCGTGACGCCAGCCTGGGCAAGATCCTCGGCCCGTCCTTCGCCCAGGACGACATGCCGGACGTGATCTCCAAGCTGATCGACGTGTACGTGGAACAGCGCACCGAAGACGAGCGCTTCATCGACACCTACCAGCGTATTGGCATCGACCTCTTCAAGGAACGCGTCTATGCAGCGAATCATTAAGAACAACGAGGTCGTCGACGAAACCTGGCACCTGCTGCCCAAGGATTTCAACATCGACGAAATCAGCAATTGCGACGATCTGATCGTCCCGCTGCAGCTGTGGCGTGAACACGCCCGCATGCTCAAGGCGCGCGATGGCGGTCTTGGTGTTTGGCTGGACGCCGATGAAGAAGCCGAAGAAATCGGTGACGACGTCAATGAGTTCCAGGTGATTGCCCTGAACTTCCCGGCGTTCACCGACGGCCGCAACTACTCCAACGCCCGCCTGCTGCGTGACCGTTACGGTTTCAAAGGCGAACTGCGGGCGATTGGCGACGTGCTGCGCGACCAGCTGTTCTACATGCGCCGTTGCGGTTTCGATGCCTTCGCCCTGCGCGCAGACAAAGACCCGTACGACGCACTGGAAAGCCTAAAGGACTTCTCGGTGACCTATCAGGCCGCCACTGACGAACCGCTGCCGCTGTTCCGTCGCCGCTGATCGTGTACCCGAGCCTGCATTCGCAGGCTCGGGTATTGCCGTTTATCCCTCTCTTGTTCCCAATCTGTTCGGGCCCGGCGTGACCGGCAAGCTCAGACCTGGATGCCTCACCAGCGCCGCATTGGTCAGCTGTTTGCGCAGTTCCAGGCTTTCATTTCTGAAATTGTCGAAAATCGTCGTCATTTGCTGGCTGGCTGCCTCACGAGAAAGTCCGACTTGCGCTTCCAGTCGCGCAAACGCTAGAGCGCTGCGATCGAGAACGCTGGTAAATGCATCCTGACGTGTCGTCAGCAAATACTCGGCCCAGAACTCCTGCCTGCTGACTGACTCCGAGAGTTGCGTCGTCTGTTCGGCCCTCACGACCTCCAGATACGCATGATCGATCTGCGAGTCGGTCACCTCGGCATCCAGTGGCATATTCAGCTCCGTGGGTTGCGCCGGCAACGCCAGGCGCTGCGCCAGTCGCACTCGATAAATCAGGCTGATATCCAGCGCCTGACGCTGGGTGAAGGCTCCTGCGCGGGAACGCCGCGCGATATCGAGCAACGCCTGTTTTTCCACCTGCTGCAGACGAAACAGCCCGCGCAACAGACGAACCAGATCGCCTTCGAGCGTCTGTGTACCGGTGCGGGCCGCCGCCGCTGCCCGATAACACAGAACCCTGACCTCCAGATCGCTGAACAGTCCCGCAACATTGGGCGCATTGCTCCAGCCTGTGCGGGCCATGCGATACAGCGCGCGACGCAACGAGTCGTCCTCGCAGGCAGCTTCCAGTACATTCCATACTCGCTGCCCAAGCTGTTCGCGGGTTCGGGCGTAATCGGACGTTTCACGCAGTTGCATGAGCACTTCAAAAAAGTCTCTCGAGTCCGGATCGGCCGACAGTGACGACAACACTTGCTTCGCCCGACCGATCTCCACCGTCGGCAAGCCGTTTACCCATCCCGCCCCTTCCCGATCACCGGCCAGTCGTGCGGTGCTGGTGTACTCAGTGATGGTGACGCCCAGACTTATACCTTGTGACTGCTGGTACGCAGCGATGGCTTGCAGGCTTTCTGTCGACAACGGATTGCCATCGATCGTGGTGCCCCGATTCAGTACCGCGCGGGAGGTGAACACGGAAGACGGGATATCGACGATCTGGTTGTTGCGCAGATCGACTGATTCCAGGTGCGCAAGCGCATCGGTCGCGGGCCATTGGGTAATGCCGGTGTTGCGCAGATTCAGGTGGCGCAGATTGCGCATCGCACTGACATCCGGAGTGCGCCCCAGGAGCGGGTTGAAGCCCAGATCCAGTGTGTGCAGGTGATGCTTGCCGGCCAGCTCTACAATCGTCTGCTGAGTAAGCCGGATACGGTTGTTGCTCAGATCCAGACCTGTCAGCCCCGGCATGTCGCCGATCGCGACAGGGATGCGTGTCAGTCCGTTTCCTGACAGGTTCAGCACCCTCAGTCCGGGAAAATTACGCAGAAACGTGTTCAACCCTGCACTGGCGCCAACGCCGCTCATTTCCAGCGCGGTGATGTGGGCAAAGTCACCGATAAGGGTCGGCATATCCCCCAACGGCACCGCATCGAGCGTCAGATTGTAGGTCGGATGCCTCGGGTGCGACGCGTCGCGGGTTTCCTTGCGCCACGCGCGCAGAATGGCTTGCATGGCCCGGGCCTTGCTGTGGACCGGAACCTTGAGCCTGGGCCCTTCTTCATCCTGATAGTACGTGTCGCGATGAGTCCAGCGCTCCAGGGTTTCCACCATCGTCCGGTATTGCTCGCGCAACCGCTCAAGCGATCTGATGGCCAACACTTCGTCGGCGCCCAGTGAGGTCACGAAACGTTTGATCTGTGCGGTTGATTGGGTCGGGTACAACTCCTGCGCTCGACGCACGAGCGCGGGCGAAATGCCCAGAGATGGACTTGAAGGTGCCGATTGTTCGACGGTGACCTGTTCGATCCGGGGATCTGCCAGCCTCATGGGTGAACGGTAACTCGAGCGCACCGGTGCAATTTCCAGCACTTTGGCAAAGGCTTCGCGGCGCTGCAGCGCCAATGCGGTGATTTTCTGTCGCAAGCCCGTGCCGTCGACGTCCGTTTCAACGCCGATGGCCTTGCGACTGTGGACAGGAAGGCTTTCCCACAGCGCCTGGAAAAAATTCGCCCGGGTGCGTGACGGATGACTGGAGACGCTATTGTTGCGCGCATCCTGAACCTGATAACGCTCGGCATAGGCTTCGACAAGCACTTTGTGTGTGGCGTCGCTCGGGCCAACGACGGCCCGCTGATCGGCGTACACACCCCAGTCCAGAATTTCGACAAATACATCGCCGGGCCAGCCCGGCAAATGGCTCAAGGTGTCGAGTACCACCATGTCGGGATCGCGCCCACTGGCGGCGTCCAGATATAGCCCCTCGTAAGCGCGGTTCAACCGCTGTACCAGCTGATAGCGCCTGGCCTCCTCGGCCAGACGCAACGGTACGATATCGGATTCAAGCTGCGCCCATTCACGCGCATCGGCGTGTTGCACCAGTTCGTCGGCAACACTGGCTGAAAGCCCTGGAAACGCCTTGATGATCGACTCGCCTCTGGAAAGCTCGCAAACGTCGGTCCGCCGGAACAACCGGTCCATCATCGCCATGCGCATCCGCGGCGCCAGCCCGGCAATGTGCTTGCCCAGTAACGCAATCTGGTTTTTCGACTCCACGGTGGCCGAACCCAGCAAGCGAATGCGCTCACTGTCGCTGAGTGCCGCCAGGAGAGGTGCATAAAACTGACCGTTGCGCAGTGCATCCTCACTGAGGCTCACCTGGCGAGCAGTCTTGTCTGCGCCATAGCGTGTCACTTCGTTACCAGTGATGTCCTTCACAAGGATGGCCATGTCCTGTGGCCAGCGACCTGCCCCTGTCAGCAAATACAGCTGCAGATCGGCATCCGCCAATGAAGCGGACGCGGGCGTTTCAATTTGCGCCATGAACTGGCTGACGTCGGAATCGGCACGAAAGCGCCTCACCGAGTCCGTGAGCATCGCCATTGGCTTGCCGCGTTCGACAAACAATTTGCGCATGGCCGCCTGGCTGATCCCGCTGGCCGCAATGACTTGCAGGGCACGGATGTCTGAAATCCTTTCCTCGCGAAAACCCAGGCGACGGAACAGGGTCAGCGAATTCCACTCGTGGGGGAGTTCGGAATCATGACGCCAGGCGCCAGCCCCATTGGTCTCAAGCAACGGTGAATAACGCCCGGGCAGTTGCGGGTCATGGACCTCCCACAAGCTGGTGCCAGTGACCGGGCGCACTGCGTAGGCATCGGGCCCCAGCGGCAAATAGCGATTGTCTGCACGCCATACCAGCCCTCGCGCATCCGCTGCAAAGCTGCGGGGCAATGGCTCACGCTGACGGTAAGCCGCCATGTCCGGATTCCACAGGCGATAAGACATTGGGCCAACTGGAACGCGCCGTAGTCCTTGCATGAAACTCGACGAGCGCACGACGGTATAAGCCTTACCCACCGCAACACCACCGGCAGCAAAACCCGCCATGAGGATCAGGTTTTCAAGCGTGTCGAACAGGCAATCGGTGGCATGCTGCTGGTCGCCGTGGGCCCAGCTTTCAATACCCTCGTAGATCTGACCGAGCAACTGTATCCCGGCGACGGCACAAATGACCTCGCCGAGGACCGGCACGAAGGACACAAAAAACAACAAAGTGTTCAGCCCGATGGCTTTGTAGGTATCGTGCCTGGCAAGGCGGGTTTTCTCATCTTCATCATCGGTCGGCACCACCAGCAGGCGAATATCGGCCAGGACCTGCGCCGCGCGGTGCTGGAAGATCGCGAGAAACAGGTTCTGTCTTGCGTCACCCTCGAGATCGAGCCCTGAGAGCGGAAGAAAGGTCGTGGAAACGGGAAACTGATTCGGTCGGGCTTTCAACAGCCGTACATCGAGCCCGGTGAGGAAAACCGAGCGGTCTTTCATCTGGATAAAGCGCATGAAAAAACCGCGAAACTGCGAGTTGCGTAAACGCCCGCTCAACTCCAGCTCGAATTTCTGGAAGTTCGGGTATTCCTTGAGAGGATGATCGGGATCGCCAGGGGTATAGATCACACAACGGTAATCGCCATCCGTATGTTCACTGACTGGACCGATGAACATCGGCCCCTTGAGCTGTACCCCGAGCATTTCAAGGCTTTGATAACCCAGGGTGTTCTTGCCCAGCTTAATTGAAGGATCCGAGTTCCTGACCGACTCAAGCATGTGGTAAACATCGGAACTGATATGCCCACGCATATAAGCGATATGCCGCTCGACATCGAACTGGTCACTGGAATAGGCGATAGCGGATTCCTGCAAACTTGCGACCTCGCTGTCGCTACCGAAGAACCCTTCCACATGTTTCTGATATTGTTTGCCCAGATCCAGATAACGGCAAAGCCTGGCAAATTCGTGAGGCTGTATCGACAATACCTTATTATTGCGCCCGGTTATCTGCTGCGGGATGTACAGCAAGGAACTCTCGTGATAAGTGCTGGCCAGGGTTTCCGACAATTCGAAATTCTCGCAGGCCGCGGTCAACAAATCGCGATTGATGGGCAGCACCAGTTTTCTGCGCAGCCCCAAGAGGCTGGACGTAGAGCGCACATGCTGAAATATCGCCCCTTCGACCTCAAAGTCTTCGCCCAGCTTCTCGGCCATGGCCTTGGCCAACAGTGGCGTGCAAAAGCTCTGAGGGGATTTCAATGTGCGCAATTGCTCCAGCGCGGTTTGACGGGATTTGAAACTGGTCTTGAAACTTTCATAAAGATCGTTTCGGGCAGTTTCCGAAGACTCCAGCAACCAGCCAGGAATCTGTTTTTTATACAAGTCAAAAAAAACGCCCTGCTGAGCGGGCGTCATGACAGGCGAAATCGAATCACTCTTTTCAACATCCATGTTTAGCAACTTTATTTCTGAGAGGAGCTTTCAGAGTAAAGTTTCAGTCTCTTTCAATACAGCGCGATTAGTTGATGAATCAACCGGTAAAACAACAACAATATGCAACTATAAAATAACTATATACCGCACCTTCTTCCGCTGAAAATGCAGCACGCCCGCGAGCCTGATTGCTCACGGGCGTGTGAAGCCTTTACCAGAAGCGTTGCTGAGTCAGCCGGCTCCACCAGCTCAGCAACACGCGATCAAGCGAGCCGCTGGCCGCCATGCCGATACGCTCCTGCAGGCTTTTGCGTTCGGCGTAGTGCAGGTGATAGACCTCGGACTGCTTGGCACGCTCGGCCAGGTATTCATCGCTGGTCTTGAGCTCGTCGACCAGTTGCTTGTCCAGCGCCGCGATGCCGAGCCAGACTTCACCGGTGGCGACCTCGTCGATCGCCAGTTGCGGGCGATAACGGGCGACGAAGTTCTTGAACAGCTGGTGAGTGATGTCCAGGTCTTCCTGGAACTTCTCCCGGCCCTTCTCGGTGTTTTCGCCGAACACGGTCAGGGTTCGTTTGTACTCGCCGGCGGTCAGGACTTCGAAATCGATGTCGTGCTTTTTCAGCAGGCGGTTGACGTTGGGCAACTGCGCCACCACACCGATGGAGCCAAGGATGGCGAACGGCGCACTGATGATCTTCTCGCCGATGCACGCCATCATGTAGCCGCCGCTGGCCGCGACCTTGTCGATGCACACGGTCAACGGCACACCGGCTTCACGAACGCGCGCCAGTTGCGACGAGGCCAGGCCGTAGCTGTGCACCATGCCGCCGCCGCTTTCCAGACGCAGGACCACTTCGTCCTTCGGCGTGGCCAGGGTCAGCAGCGCGGTGATCTCGTGGCGCAGGCTTTCGGTGGCGGAAGCCTTGATGTCGCCGTCGAAGTCCAGCACGAACACCCGAGGCTTGGCGTCGGGCTTCTTCTTCTGTTTCTTCTCGGATTTGGCCTGGCCCTTGCGCAAGGCCTTGAGCTGATCCTTGTCGAGCAGGGTCTGCTCCAGCCGCTCACGCAGGCCTTTATAGAAATCGTTGAGCTTGCTGACCTGCAACTGGCCCGCGGATTTGCGCCGGCCCTTGCTGCGCAACGCAGCAAAACTCGCCAGCACCACCAGAATGGCGATGACCAGCGTCACGGTCTTGGCCAGGAAACTGGCGTATTCAGTGAAAAACTCCACAGTGACTCCTTCAAACGATGCGCGGTCGTGAAACACACGCGGGAATTGGCTCCAGCATACCCATGCACCGGCCCGTCGGCCAGCCGTGAAACCTCTGGCAACAAGGCTGGAACGGGCATTTCAAACAAGCGTATGTTTTTTCATTGACAGCTCACCGTCATCCCCATAACCTCGCCACAACCTTCAACGTACCGGGATGACGCGGACGTGGGCAGCATCTACTTGATTCGACATGGCCAGGCCTCCTTTGGTGCAGACGACTATGACGTCCTGTCGCCGACCGGTGTACGCCAGGCAGAAATCCTCGGCCGTCACCTCGCCGAACTCGGAATCAGCTTCGACCGCTGCCTGTCGGGCGACCTGCGCCGTCAGCAACACACGGCCAACAGCGCGCTGGAACAGTTCGCCGCCGTCGGTTTGCCGGTTCCGGCTCTGGAAATCGATTCGGCCTTCAACGAATTCGATGCCGACGCCGTGATCCGCGCCCTGCTCCCGGCCATGTTGCCGGAAGAGCCCGAAGCCCTGGAAATCCTGCGCAACGCCGCGCAAAACCGTGGCGAGTTCCAGCGCATCTTCGCCCTGATCATCGAACGCTGGCTCGCCGGCACCTATGACACACCAGGTCTGGAAAGCTGGCTGGGTTTCGTCGAACGGGTAAAGGCCGGGCTGCAGCGGATTCTCGAACAGGCCGACAACACCCAGAAAATCGCGGTGTTCACCTCCGGTGGCACCATCACCGCCCTGCTCCACCTCATTACTCAAATGCCTGCCCGGCAGGCCTTTGAACTGAACTGGCAAATCGTCAACACCTCGCTCAACCAGCTGAAGTTCCGCGGTCGCGAGGTGGCTCTGGCTTCCTTCAACAGTCATGCACATTTGCAACTGCTGAAGGCCCCGGAACTCATCACGTTTCGCTGAGTCCGGATTACTGTGACCCTGCTGCAATCAACCAAAAAGGATCGAACCATGACCTCCGTAGCTGATGCCGTAAAAGCAATGCAAGCCAAGTTCAACCCAGCCGCCGCTGCCGGTCTGGATCTGGTCTTCGGTTTCAACATCACTGACGAAAACAAGCAATACGCCCTGATCGTCAAAGACGGCACCTGCGACATCCAGGAAGGCGAAAACCCGGACGCCAACTGCACGCTGGTGCTGGACAGCGAAACCCTGAAAGGTATCGTCAGCGGCGAAACCGACGGCATGCAGGCTTTCATGGGCGGCAAGCTGCGCGTTGAAGGCGACATGATGCTGTCGATGAAACTGTCCGAGCTGTTCCCGGCTTAAGACCGCAGCCAGTCTGCAAACAAATCCCGCCCCTGTGGCGGGATTTGTCGTTTCAGGCGTTTACACCGGCAAACGACGCCGCCAGCAGCTCCCGCGTATACGGGTGCCGGGCCGAATGGAACAACCCGGCCGTTTCACCACGCTCCACCACCTCTCCATCCTTCATCACGATCAGATCGTGGGCCAGCGCCCGCACCACCGCCAGGTCATGACTGATGAACAGATAAGTCAGCCCGTGTTCCTCCTGCAACCGGCGCAATAGCGCGACGATCTGTTTCTGCACCGTGCGATCCAGCGCCGAGGTCGGCTCATCGAGCAGAATCAGATCCGGCTTCAAGACCAGCGCCCGAGCGATGGCGATGCGTTGCCGTTGCCCGCCGGAAAACTCGTGGGGATAGCGATGACGCGTCGCCGGGTCGAGTCCGACTTCCTTCAAAACATCGATCACGGCCTGTTCGCGCGCCTGCGCATTCAAGTCACTGTGCACCTGCAAACCCTCGGCAATGATCTGCTCCACGCACAAGCGCGGGCTGAGGCTGCCGAACGGATCCTGAAACACCACTTGCAGGCGTTTGCGCAGCGGACGCAATTGCTTGCCGCTCAGTTGCTCAAGCGCCTCACCCTTGAAGCGGATGCTGCCGTCGGCGTCGATCAGGCGCAGGATCGCCTGACCCAACGTGGATTTACCCGATCCCGACTCACCGACAATGCCCAGAGTCTTTCCCCGTTGCAGGTTCAGATCGATGCCATTGACCGCGTGCAGATACGACTTCGCCCGCAGCCATCCGCCGCCCAGCGGAAAACGCACATTCAGATCGCGAACTTCGAGCAAATCCTCCGCCGCATCACGACACAGCGCCGCACCGCCGGGTTCAGCGTTGAGCAATTCGATGCTGTAGGGATGCTGCGGCGCGCGGAACAATTGCTCGCAGCTCGCCTGCTCAACGATTTCGCCTGCGCGCATCACCGCCACTCGCTGGGCGATGGTGCGCACCAGATTCAGGTCGTGACTGATGATCAGCAGCGCCATGCCAAGCCGTTGTTGCAGTTCCTTGAGCAGCAACAGAATCTTGCGTTGCACCGTGACGTCGAGGGCCGTGGTCGGCTCATCGGCGATCAGCAACTGCGGTTCGCATGCCAGCGCCATGGCGATCATCACCCGTTGCCGCTGCCCGCCGGAGAGCTGATGCGGATACGCCTTCAGCCGCTCGCGCGGACGCTGAATGCCGACCAGTTCCAGCAACTCCAGAATCCGCTTGCGCGCCGCCGCGCCCGCCAGGCCTTTGTGCAGCGCCAGGCTTTCGCCGAGTTGCCGCTCGATGCTGTGCAACGGGTTGAGCGAGCTCATAGGCTCCTGAAAAATCATCGCGATGCGGTTGCCGCGCAGTTGCCGCAGATAGCGCTCGTGCACACCCAGCAACTCTTCGCCGCCGTAACGGATGCTGCCGTCGATCTGCGTGATGTTCGGGTCCAGCAGTTGCAGAATGCTGTGGGCCGTCACCGACTTGCCGGAACCCGATTCGCCCACCAGCGCCAGGCATTCCCCCGGACAAATGTCGAGGTCGATGCCGTGCACCACTTCCTGCCCTTTGAACGCCACCCGCAGGTCGCGTATTTCGATCAGATGTTCGCGCATATCAAGTCCTGGGGTCGAAGGCATCTCGGCAGGCTTCGCCGATGAATACGAGTAGAGAAAGAATCAGCGCCAGGGCAAAAAATGCCGTCAGGCCCAACCACGGTGCTTGCAGATTGTTCTTGCCCTGACCGATCAACTCGCCCAGCGAAGCGCTGCCGGCGGGCATGCCGAAGCCGAGAAAATCCAGCGCCGACAACGTCGCAATCGCTCCGGTCAGAATGAACGGCAGGTACGTCAGCGTCGCACTCATGGTATTGGGCAGAATGTGCCGCACGATCACCTGCGCATCGCCGACACCCAGCGCCCGCGCCGCTTTCACGTACTCGAGCCCCCGGCTGCGCAGGAACTCGGCGCGCACCACGTCCACCAGACTCAGCCAGGAAAACAGCGCCATGATCCCCAGCAACCACCAGAAATTCGGCTCGACGAAGCCCGACAAAATGATCAGCAGGTAAAGCACCGGCAGCCCCGACCAGACCTCCAGCAGACGCTGCCCGAGCAAGTCGACCCAGCCGCCGTAATAGCCCTGCAAGGCACCGGCGGCGATACCGATCAACGCGCTCACCGCCGTCAATGCCAACGCAAACAACAGCGAGACCCGCGTGCCGAATATCACCCGCGCCAGCACATCCCGCGCCTGATCGTCGGTGCCCAGCCAGTTTTCAGCGGTGGGCGGGCTCGGGGCCGGTTCGGTGAGGTCGTAGTTGGCCGTGTCGTAGCCGAACGGGATCGGCGCAAACCACATCCGTCCGCCCTGCCCCTCGATCAGTTCACGTACCTGGGCACTGCGGTAGTCGGGCTGGAACGGCAGCTCACCGCCGAAATCCTGCTCGGTGTAGCGCTTGAACGCCGGGAAATACCATTCGCCCTGATATGTCACCAGCAGCGGTTTGTCATTGGCGACCAGTTCGCCGCCCAGGCTCAGGCCGAACAGCGCGAGAAACAGCCACAACGACCACCAGCCGCGCCGATGGGCCTTGAACTGCGCCCAACGGCGCTGTCCGATGGGAGAAAGCGTCGGCATCAGGCAGTCCTCGCGGTGAAGTCGATGCGCGGATCGACCAGCGTGTAGCACAGGTCGCCCAGCAGTTTTATCAAGAGCCCGAACAGGGTGAAGATGAACAGCGAACCGAACACCACCGGGTAATCCCGCGACACCGCCGCTTCGTAGCTCAGGCGGCCGAGACCGTCGAGGGAGAAGATCACTTCGATCAACAATGAGCCGCCGAAAAACACCGTGACCAACGCCTGAGGCAATCCGGCCACCACCAGCAGCATCGCGTTGCGAAACACATGCCCGTACAACACCTGTCGTTCACTCAGGCCCTTGGCCCGGGCCGTAACCACGTACAGCCGCGAGATCTCGTTGAGAAAGCTGTTCTTCGTCAAAATCGTCAGCGTCGCGAAACCGCCGATCACCAGCGCACTGACCGGCAACACCAGATGCCAGAAGTAATCGGCGACCTTGCCCCACAGCGACAGCTCGGCGAAGTTGTCCGAGACCAGCCCGCGCACCGGAAACCAGTCCAGCGCCGTACCGCCGGCGAACACCACGATCAGCAGCAACGCAAACAGAAACCCCGGCATCGCATAGCCGATGATGATCGCCGCGCTGCTCCAGACATCGAACGCCGAGCCGTTGTGCACGGCCTTGCGAATGCCCAGCGGAATCGATACCAGATAAGTGATCAGCGTCGCCCACAATCCCAGCGACAAGGTCACCGGCAGCTTCTGCCAGATCAGTTCGGTCACCGTCGCACCCCGGAAGAAACTCTTGCCGAAGTCCAGTTGCGCGTAGCTCTTGAGCATCAGCCACAAACGCTCGCCGGCACTTTTGTCGAAGCCGTACTGGCGTTCGATTTCGGCCACCAGTTTCGGGTCCAGGCCACGGGTCGCACGGGACTCGCCGCCAATGCTTTCAACATGACTGGCACCCACCGCCGCACCGACACCAATCCCCTGCAATCGGGCGATGGCCTGTTCGACCGGGCCACCGGGCGCGGCCTGCACGATCACAAAGTTCACCAGCAGAATCGCCAATAAGGTCGGCACAATCAGCAGCAGACGCCGCAGGCTATAACCCCACATGGGCGTACTCCTTTTGCTGGTGCTGCATTTGCGTCGAGGTCAGCGCGGTCGGGCTGATCTCCCACCAGGTGTCGAGGCCGGCGTCGTACAGCGGCGCAATCGCCGGGCGGCCGAAGCGGTTCCACCAGACCGTGGAAATCCCCGGCGGGTAGTAGTTGGGAATCCAGTAATAGCCCCACTGCAACACACGATCCAGCGCATGGGCGTGGCGCAGAAGACTCTCGCGATTGTCGGCCCGCACCACGCCTTCAAGCAGCGCATCCACCGCCGGATCGCGCAGCACCATGTAGTTGTTGGAGCCGGGATCGTCGGCGCCGTCAGAGCCGAAATAGTTGAACAGCTCGCGCCCCGGCGCCTGACTCACCGGGTAACCGACCACGATCATGTCGTAGTCGCGGCTGCGCACCCGGTTGGTGTATTGCGCGGTGTCGACCTGACGAATATCGAAACCGATGCCGATCTGCGCCAGGTTGCGCTTGAACGGCAGCAGCAAACGCTCGAAGCCCTTTTGGCCGTTGAGGAAGGTGAATTGCAACGGCTCGCCGGCGCCATTCACCAGTTGATCGCCCCGAGGTTTCCAACCAGCAGCCTCCAGCAATTTCAGCGCCTGCAACTGCTGCGCACGAATGTTGCCGCTGCCGTCGGTGCGCGGCGCTTCGAATACCTGACTGAAGACTTCATCGGGAATCTTGCCGCGCCACGGTTCGAGGATTTTCAGTTCTTCGGCATCCGGCAGTTCGGTGGCCGACAACGCACTGTGGGAAAAGAAGCTGCGCTGGCGCAGGTACATGCTGCGCATCATCTGCCGGTTGCTCCACTCGAAATCCCAGAGCATGGCAATCGCCTGCCGCACCCGACGATCCTGAAAAACCGGCTTCTGCAAGTTGAACGCAAACCCCTGGGCACCTTGCGCGGCCCCGGGTGCAAGATGTTCGCGCAGCAACTTGCCCTGCTCCAGCGCCGCCCCGGCATAACCGATGGTGTAACTGGTGGCGGAGAACTCGCGGTTGTAATCGAAGCCGCCGGCCTTGAGCACTTGTCGCGACACGTCGGTGTCGGCAAAGAACTCCACGCTCAACTGATCGAAGTTGTAGAGCCCGCGATTGATCGGCAGATCCCTGGCCCACCAGTCCTTGATCCGCTGGAATTTCACGCTGCGCCCGGCGTCCACCGCGCTGACCTTGTACGGCCCGCTGCCCGGTGGAATCTCGAAGCCTGCGCCATCGGCGAAATTGCGTGTACGCCACCAATGCTCAGGCAACACCGGCAACGTCGCCAGATCCAGCGGCAAGGTACGGCTCTCGTTGTTCTTGAACACGAAACGCACCTGGATCGGCGACTCGACCTGCACCTCGGCGACATCGCGAAACTGCTGGCGATACTTGAGGCTGCCCTGAGTGGTGAACAGCTCGAAGGTGTAGCGCACGTCTTCGGCGGTGATCGGCGTGCCGTCCTCGAACCGAGCCTTGGGGTTGAGGTAAAAGCGCAGCCAGCGCCGATCCGCGTCCAGCTCCATCCGTTGCGCGACCAGACCGTAGACGCTGTAAGGCTCGTCCTTGCTGCGATAGGCCAGCGGCGCATAGAGCCAGCCGTCGATGTCGGCAACGCCGGTGCCTTTGTCGATGTAAGGAATCAGGTGATCGAATGGGCCGCTCTCCAGCGAAGAACGGCGCAAGGTTCCACCCTTGGGCGCGTCGGGGTTGGCGTAAGCCAGGTGCTGGAAGTCCGGAGCGTATTTCGGGGCTTCGCCGTAGACCGTGAGGGCGTGTTGGGGCGCTGCGAACAGCGCTGGGCTCAGCAACAGACCGACGCTGAACAGAATGACTCTGGAAAACATGGGCAGATCCTTTCACCACGTGCCTGCCTGACTGTGATGTGCAACAGGCCGGGCCTTTTTATAGGGCGGGGTTTAGAACGATGTGTTACTAAAACCCGCCCTGACCGATCATTCTCAGAACTTGTAATTGACCCGCGTGTACAACGTGCGGCCAAACGGGTCGCCGTATTTCGGGTCGTAGCCGCTCTGGAACGTGTAGGTCTGGTTACTGAACGGCGGCTCACGGTCGAACAGGTTTTTCACCCCGAGGGTCACCGCCAGGGTCTTGCGCCAGGTGTAGGTGCCGGCCACGTCCCAGACGTTGTACGAACCGACGTAGTCGTGAGTCTCGCGATCCGAGTCGTGGTAACCGCTGGTGTAGCGGTTGGTCAGGCTTGCGCCGAGCGGGCCGTAGTTCCAGCTGCCGGTCAGGCTGTGACGCCAACGGGCCACGGCACCGGCCGAGGCAAAGTCGCCGCCGCGAAAATCGCCGAGCTTGTCGATGTAGTCGCCCTTGAGCTGCTGTTGATAGTCGTAGCGGGTGACGTAAGTGCCTTGCAGGCCGATGCCGAAATCGCCGTACGGTGTGCTCGGCAGGCGATAGTCGAAGCTCACGTCGACGCCGTTGGTCTTGATCTTGCCGAGGTTGGCCAGGCCAGTGACGATGTGATCGATGGAGCCATCAGGCTTGCGGATCAAACGCTCCGGGTACAGCTCCGGGTTCTCGAACACCGCCGATTCGGGGAATTCGGCGATCTGATTGGCGATGTCGATCCACCAGAAATCCAGCCCGGTGGTCAGGCGATCGAATGGCTGATAAACGAAACCGAGGGTGACGTTGCGCGCAGTCTCCGGGCTCAAGTCCTGGTTACCGCCGGTCCGGTTATAGAACTGCTGAGCGCAGTCTCGGTTGGCAATCCCGCCATTGCTCGGATTGCCACCGGCACACAGTCGCGGGTCGTTGTAGTTGGCCACGGTGAACGAGGTGAAGTTCGGGTTGTACAACTCGTACAGCGATGGCGCGCGGAAGCCTTCACTGTAGGCGCCACGCACCACCAGTTCCTTGAACGGCTGGAAGCGGAACGAGTATTTCGGGTTGGTGGTGCTGCCGAAATCGCTGTATTTGTCGTGGCGCACGGCGGCGGACAATTCAAGGCTGTCGAGCACCGGCACGTTGACTTCGGCGTACTGCGCCGAGACGCTACGATCCCCTTGCACACTGCCGTTGGGATCGACACCCAGGCTCTGCACGTCGCCGGCAAACGCAGCAAAATCCTGGTGGAAGTCTTCCTTGCGATATTCACCGCCCAATGCAAACGCCGAAGGCCCTGCACCAAACCAGTCGCCGATCTCGCGACTGATACGCCCGTCAATCGCCTTGACCCGGCCCACCGCCGTCGAGTAATCGCCGTCCACTCCGTTGGCTGCCAACAAGGCCGAACCGGCAGCGGTCTGCGGACCAAACGGGTTGATCACACCGTCGGCGATGCCCTGGCTGACGGCGCGGTCGTTCACATAACCGCTGCGAATCGTGTTGACCACTTTGTTCTGGTTGTACGACGCGCCGAGGTTGTAATCCCACCCTACCAGCGTGCCGTCGAAGCTCAACAACAGGCGCTGACCTGTGTTGTCGTCCTCATGCTGACGGGCACCGACGGCGGTTTCACGCCAGTTCACGTCCACCGGTTGCGTCGGGTCCAGAGCAAAACCGCTTGGGCCAGGCGTGATGCCATTACCGGGATAGAACGCCGTGCCAGGATTAACCTGATTGCCCATCAAAGTGCCGGGGCCGATCTGCGTCCGGTTTTCGTTGCGCGCCCAGAAGTATTCAAGGCTGACGTTGTGATCGTCCGACAGCTTGCCGGTGGCTTTGGCGAAGGCCGAGGTCTTTTCGGTTTCCGGCACCAGATCGAGGTAGTTCCACAGGCTCTGGCGGCAGATGCCGTTGCGTGACAGCAGCCCAGGCGCATTGCACCCGGAACCGGCCAACGGGTTGGTGGCGTTGCTGCCCTGGCTCCAGTTGGCGGGCGACGCCGTGCCGGAGGTGTAATCCAGACCGCGCCCCGGCTGGTAGTTATAGGTGTAACCACGATCGTCGGCGGCGAGGCGATTCTGCTTGTCGTAGCTCACCACGCCGAAAACGTTGAAGCGATCATCCTGCAAATCACCAAAACCCCAACTGCCGCTGAAGTTGCGGCTTTCACCGCCACCGGAATGGGTCGGCGTATCGTAGTTGGTGCTGATCTGGCCTTCGGTGAGGCTGGTCTTGGTGATGAAGTTGATCACCCCGCCGATGGCATCGGTGCCGTACAGCGCCGAGGCACCATCGCGCAGCACCTCCACCCGGTCGATAGCGGCGAACGGGATGGTGTTGAGATCGACGCCGGAGCCGTTGATCGCATTGGTCGCGTTGTTGCTCAGACGCCGACCGTTGAGCAGCACCAGGGTCTTGTTCGGGCCAATGCCACGCAAGTCGGCGTAAGACGCCCCACCGCTGCTCGAACCCACCGAGCGCCCGGAGCCCACCGAAGACTGGTTGGCCGAGATGCGGTTGACCAGCTCTTCAGTGGTGGTCACGCCCTGCTTCTGCAACTCCTCCACCCGCAGGATGGTGACCGGCACGGCGGTTTCGGCATCGACCCGACGAATCGCGGTGCCGGTGACTTCGACCCGTTGCAACTGGGTGGTCGGTTCTGTAGCACGGCTGTCGGCAGCAATCGCCGGCAACGTGTTGATCGCCAGCAGCAAGGCCAGGCTCAAAGGGGATTTAACGGGTGAAAAATGGATCATGAACAGCCATCCCTGCGTTTTGGTTTATGCAGGGATGTGCGATGGCGGATGTTGATTTATAGGGCGCGATTTAGACCGTTGGGTGCTGAGGTTATGCAAAACCGGCAAGTCGACTCATCAGGTCAAAACCGTTTCTTTGAGCAACCGGGTATCCAGCCCAAACCGTTCTTGGGAGACCATCCTGAATTGCCCCTCCGCCAGATCGCAGCTCACCAGCAAATTCCACGAATGCCGGGTTGCCGCCGACGGAATCAGCACAAACGGATGCTCCGCCAGTAAAGCGTCGGCGAACAATCGCTGATTGGGTGACGGCCGTGCAGGGCTCAACCAGTAAGGGTTCGGCACTTCTTCGGGCTGCACGATTTTCACCTTCGCGTCGCTGATGACCTCAAAACATGTCAATACATAAGGCTCGCGGTCCAAGGCATCAAAACTGTGGTTGACTGCCACCTCCAGAATGGCCGAGGACGGATCGACTGACGCGTAGACGACGCGTCGTCCGGGCCTATTCCATCGGCCGCCATTCAGCTTTGAACCAATCCCCTTGTCCCAGGTACCGCCATAAACCTCGCGATCCAGCCGCCACGCATACCAATGCTCGTCCCACGGCAAGGGGTTCATGGGTAAACCCCGTAGATAAGCTGCTGCAAATACTGCTCGACCATCTGAAAACCCAATGGATGCAGGGTCAATTCCAGCGGCACATGACCGTAAAAATAGATAGAGGGTTTCTGCAGCCAGTCCTCCGCCCGTGGTTGCCCCCCGAAGGCCCGAATGGCCAACTCCAGCACCAATGCATATTGGTAGGCGATGACACTCTGCCGCGGGTCAAGCCGTACCGGTTTTCCTTCCTTCAGCAGCCTCCGTACCGTTCTGACCGACTTGCCAGTGATGAGTTTGACCACGTCGCCTTGCTGGTAAAGCTCGGAGGTTGAAAGCATGTCGACGACGTCGTTCAGCTCGAAACCCTCATCGGTAAGGCGAACAATCAGCAGGGCGTCATCACCGATGCTCCGGCCATGCACGAGCAATTCGACAGGCTTGCCCTCGACTTTCTTCAAGCCCGCCAACCGGGGTAGTTTTGCGCTGGGCAAGGCGACATCCTCCATGGGGCACCTGGCACGATCATCGCGCCACTGATGGCGAGCGGAATAAGCAGGCGTTTCGTATTCGAGGTGGGCAGTTCGCATGATCAATCCATTATCAGAGGCCTGAGGGATCAGGCCGTTCACGACTTCAATGTCATCGCCGATGCTATAGATCACGCTTCCGACGGCCAACCTTAAAAAGTCGTCGGAAATATCCCCGTTTTCGCCCAAAGCCCGGCAACGTCCGTAGGACGCTGCCGGGCGTCATTCCGCCCTCAACTGCCGAAGTGATAACTCACATCCAGCCACCACTGGCGCCCGTACGGGTCGTAGTTGCCGGTCGGGTAATACGGCCATCCCGCCGAGTCGTCATGCTTGACCTGATTGAGCACGTTGTTCACGGTCAGCCCGACACTCGCCCGGTCGCTGAGCTTGTACCGTGCACTGGCGTTGAACACCGTCCACGGCGACAGACGCCCGTCGCCCGCGCCGTTGGTGACCGAGCCGTAGCGAATTCCCATGAGCGTTGCCGTGGCCTTCTGATAATCCCAGGTCAGGCTGGCGTTGACCTTGCTGCGCCAGTCGTAATTGGTGCGCGAGGTGCGCCAGTCCTGGGTCGGGGCTTCGTCCGATTCCTTGTAGTAATGCGAGAGCACCAGGGTGTAGCCCAGCGCCGAACTGAACGCGCCGTACTGCCCGGCGCCCCAGCGGATGTTGCTCTTGAAGTCCAGGCCGCTGACTCGCTCGCTGGCGGCGTTGATCGCGTTCACCCGCACCCGCTGCAACTGATTGGGATCGACGGCGGCATTGCCGGGATTGCGATCGACGCGTGCCAGGGTCGACTGGCAGTTGGCCGAGTTGATGTCCTGGGTGCCATTGCGGCATTCGTTCTCTTGCTGCAGCAGACGGTTTTCGTCGACGGTGGTCAGCAGGTCATCGATCTCCACTCGCCAGAAGTCAGTGGAAAAATCGAAGTTGCGCGAAGGCGACCAGACGAAACCGTAGGTCCAGGATTTGCCGCGTTCGGATTCCAGATCCGCCGTGCCGCTCTGGGTGTAATCGACCCGCCCGCGATCACAGGCGCCCTCCACGCCCTGGCTGCAACCGTAATAGTCGATCTGCGCCGGGTAGTAACCGTTGCTGTCGGACTGATAGATGTAGTTCAGATCCGGTGCGCGGAAACTGGTGCCGTAGCTGCCGCGCACCAGCAAGCTGTTCACCGGCCGCCATTCCAGGCCGAGGTTGTAGGTTTTCTGTTGCTCGGTGCGGCCGCTGAATTTGTATTGGTCCCAACGCCCTGCGGCTGTCGCCAGTACCGTGTCGGTGACTGGAATGCTGAACTCGCCACCGGCCGCATAACGCCTGCGCGAACCGCCGGAGCTTTGCGCCGGGGTTACGCCGTAGAAACTGCCGTCGTTGAGGCTGTCATCCGGGTCGATGCGGTATTCCTGCTTGCCCGCCTCGAGCACGCCGGCGAATCCCACCGGGCCGGCCGGCAGGTCAAACAAATCGCCGTTGACCGACGCGTTGTAACTCGTGGATACCGACTTGCTGCTCTGGGTCAGGTTGCCGCGAAACTGCTCCCATTCCTGCGGCGTCAATGGCCGGTCGAGGCGCGAGGCATCCGGCGAGAACACCGGGTAACCGCCACGGGTGCCCAGTTGCGGGCCGAGGTAGAAATCCTGGATCGACGACAGCGGCGTGTAACGCGTGGTGCGCACGCTTTTATATTCAGACCGGTTGGCCGCCAGTTCATAGTTCCACCCGGTGTCGGCGATCTTGTCCGATAGGCCCAGGGTGCCGGTCCATGAGGTGTCGCGCCATTTACTGTTGTTGCTGGTGCGTCCGCCGATTTCCTCTTCACCGAAGCGCCGGTACCAGCGCTCCAGATTGCCGCTGTTCTGGTTGATGAAATCCGGCGAGGTGAAGCTCGGGCCGCGCGTGTTGTTCTGGATGTGATCGAGGCCGTACATCAAGTCGGCGAAGACCTGGCCGCTGTCGCTGAAATGCCAGGTGCCACGGGTGTAGCCGTCGTAGTTTTCCTTTTGCGTCTGTACCGTCCAGTAATCGTTGTACATCTGGTCGGTGCGGCAACGTCCGCCGCTGTTGAACAGCTTGTTGTCGAACGTGCCCTGATAGGCGCCACAGCCGGGCCCCAGATAGCGGTTGTTGGTCAGGTCGCGACGGTAGCCGACATCCGCCAGCGGCCCGCTCTGCATGAAGCCACGATCATCGGCCCAGATCGGGTCGCGGTTGGTCAGTTCAAGTCCGAACAAACCGTCAAAGTCGCCCCAACTGCCGCCGCCACTGATCTGCAAGCGCTGGTTGTCACCGCCGCCGCGCTCGCTGGTGCCGCCCTTGAGGTTGACGTCGACGCCATTCATTTTGTCCTTGAGGATGATGTTCACCACCCCGGCAATCGCATCCGAACCGTAGATCGCCGAGGCGCCGCTGCTGAGCACTTCGATGCGGTCGATGATCGCCGACGGAATGTTCGCAAGGTTGGTGAAGTTGACCTTGCCGTCGTACGGCGTCGGGTAATCGGCGACCCGCCGGCCGTTGATCAGCACCAGCGTGTGGTTGGGGCCGAGGCCGCGCAGGTTGAGGGCGCTGGCCGCCGGTTGCCAGGTGTTGCCGTAGTCTTCGCCCTGGGTCATGCCGGTGTTCTGGGTTTGCGTGGCGAGGGCGTCGTAGACGTTCTTGTAGCCGCGCGCTTCCATTTCTTCGTGGGTGATGACGTTGACCGGGGTCGCACCATCGCTCTGCGCGCGGGCGATGCGCGAGCCGGTCACGGTGACTTTTTCCATGCGGTAATCGGCAGTGCTGGCGGGTACCACGGCAGCGGCCTTGACCGGCGCGGCACTCGGCGCATCGGCCGGGCGAATGCTCAGGCCCTGGCTGCCCTGCTCGACTTGCAGACCGCTGCCGATCAGGGCTTTCTCTACCGCCTGACGACCACCCAATGCGCCGCGCACCGCACTGCTGCGCTTGCCCTGAACCAGATTCTGACTGAAGGAAATCGGCACGCCGGTCTGGCGCGAGATGTCCAGCAGCACCTCGTCGAGGGCCCCGGCGGCAATGTCGAAGGTAAAGACCTGAGTGGCGGCGTCTTGCGCCAGAACGGTGGTCGGGACAATGCCCGCCGCCAGCACGATGGCCAGCGTCAGGCGGGACAATTGTTGTTGTTTGAATGAGAACATCGAGGGGCTTCCCTGTTGAAGGCGTCTGCAGGGAATGAGCAGCGGGCCGGCGCTTTTTATAGGGGGACGGATAGACCGGGAAGTTATGGATTTATAACCGTGCTTCGACGCTCACCCAGTAGGGGTTGTGCCAGGTGACACGGATCGGCAGCGAACGCTCCAGCAGTTGCAGGGTGCGGTCGCTGTCGTCCAGCGGATAGAGACCGCTGAGGCGCAAACCGGCAACCTCCGGACTCAGATGCAGGATGCCGCGGCGGTAGCTGCGCAGGTTGTCGATGACTTCGCTCAAGGGCCGATCACGCACTTCAAGTCGCCCTTGCACCCAGGCACTTTCCTGCCCTTTGCTGCGTTCCAGCGCGAGGAATTCCTGCCTGTTGAACAGCAGACTTTCGCCCGCCTCCACCACTTGCCGTGCGCCGCTGGCGGTGACCACTTCGACCTGCGAATGCAGCATCACCAGCCGCGTCGAATCCTCACCGCGCTGCACCAGGAATTTGGTCCCGAGCGCACGCATCCGCCCATGCTCGGTTTCGACCACAAACGGCCGGGCCAGATTTTTCGCCACATCGATCAGCAGTTCACCGCTGCGCAAGTCCAGCAAACGTTCGAGATTGTTGAAGCGCGGCACCACGCGGCTGCGGGCATTGAGGGTCAGGGCGCTTCCATCCTCCAGCGTGAATTCCCGACGCTCGCCGGTACCGGTCGACAACTCGCCAGCCTCGGGCAACCAGCCATAACGTCGACCGAGCAAACCGGCCAGCACCGCGATACCGAGCACACTCAAACTGCCACTGAGGAATCGACGCCGACTGGATGGTGCATTCAGGCTGTGCAGCACACTCTCTCGCGGCAATCCGCGCAGGTTCGAATGGCGTAGCAGGTTCAGCCCGCCGCCCATTTGCTCGATGATCTGCTGATGCCGTGGATCCGCCGTGCGCCAGGCATCGAAGGCGGCGCGCTCCTGCAAGCTGACATGCCCCGATTGCAGCAGCGCCATCCATTGCGCGGCTTCGTCGATCAGCGTTTCGTCCGGCCTCATGCCTGCATCGCCAGATAGCAACGTTTGAACGCCTCGACCATGTATTGCTGCACGCGGCTGGTGGACACGCCGAGGCGTTCGCCGATTTCGCTGTAGGTCAGGCCGTCGAGCTGGTGATAGAGAAACGCAGCCTTGGCCTTGGCCGACAATCCATTGAGCAAGCGATCCACCGCCAGCAACGTTTCGATCACCAATTCCCGTTCCTCGGGTGACGGGTGCACCGGCTCCGGCGCCAGGGCAAGGCTTTGCAGATAGGCGCGTTCCAGATCCTGCCGGCGCCAGCCTTCATAGACCAGCCGCCGGGCAATCGTGGTCAGCAGCGCGCGGGGTTCGCGAATCGCCAGCGGATCGGGCAATGCCAACACCCGAAGAAACGTTTCCGAAGCAATGTCCTGTGCGCTGTGCGGGCAGCCGAGGGTACGGCTGACCGCTGCACACAACCATCGGTAGTCCTTTTGGAACATTTGCCCGATGACCTGGTAATGCGGGTTGTGACTCCCCATGCCTTACTCCCTGAAAACGGGCTCCACCCGCTGCGAAAATCCATGGATACGCCGGGATCTTCCGGCGGTGATCAGGGGTGCGACTGTGCAATAGCGCCTGAGACATTTGAAGTAATAAAAAATCAGGATCATCAAACCTTTGAGAATAAGGCACGTCGTCGCCACGGCAACATTGGCTGACACAACGTTGATCTCGATCAGTGGCGCCGGCCACGCCAGTCTCTAACCTTGCGCCTCCATCGATAGCCACGGACGGCTCACCGGGAGCCTGCGGCTGACCTTTCAAGGAAGAGCAATCATGCGATCACTCAACATCATTCTTTTGTCGTCGGCGTTCAACGGCCTGACTCAGCGCGCATGGCTGGACCTGCGTCAGGCCGGGCATTCACCCAGCGTGGTGCTGTTCACCGACGAAACCGCCGTGTGCGAGCAAATCGAAAACAGCGGCGCCGACCTGGTGATCTGCCCGTTCCTCAAGGATCGTGTTCCCCACGCGCTGTGGAGCAATCCGCAGCGCCCGGTCGTCATCATTCACCCCGGCATCGTCGGCGATCGCGGTGCCAGTGCGCTGGACTGGGCGATCATGCGCGAGCTGCCGTCCTGGGGCGTGACCGCCCTGCAAGCGGTGGAAGAAATGGACGCCGGCCCGGTCTGGGCCACCTGCGAATTCAACTTGCCGACGGGCCTGCGTAAATCCGAGCTGTACAACGGCCGGGTCAGCGACGCGGCGATCCGTTGCATCCGTGAAGTGGTGGAGAAATTCATCGACGGCTTCGAGCCGATCGCGCTGGATTACAACGATCCGAAAGTACGCGGACGCTTGCAGCCGAACATGAAGCAGGACGACCGCACCTTCAGCTGGCACGACTGCTCGCGCTTCATCAAACGCTGCATCGACGCGGCGGACGGTCAGCCCGGCGTACTCGCCAGCCTCGCTGGCGGGCAGTATTACGTGTACGACGCGCACCTCGATCAGCGCACCGGCATGCCCGGCGAGATTCTCGCGGTGCATGACGACGCGGTGTTGGTGGCGACCGGTGATCACAGCCTGTGGATCGGCTCGCTGCGGCGCAAACCGCAACCGGGCGAAGAAACCTTCAAACGTCCGGCGCGGCATGTGCTGGCCGGGCAGTTGTCTGGCGTGCCGGTGCTGGACTGGTCGATTGCCAACGCGCCGTTCAACGACGAGACGTATCAGCCGATCCGGTATCGCGAGTCCGGACAGGTCGGCGAGCTGACGCTGGAGTTCTACAACGGCGCCATGAGCACCGAGCAATGCCGGCGCATGGTCGAGGCCCTGCGCTGGGCCAAATCCCGCGACACTCAGGTGCTGTTGATCAAGGGCGGACGCGGCAGCTTTTCCAACGGCGTACACCTGAACGTGATTCAGGCTGCCGAAGATCCGGGCGCCGAAGCCTGGGCCAATATCCAGGCCATCGATGATGTGTGCGAAGAATTGCTCAGCGCACGGCAACTGGTGGTCAGCGGCGTTACCGGCAATGCCGGGGCCGGTGGCGTGATGCTCGCTCTGGCGGCTGACATCGTGTTTGCCCGCGCCGATATCGTGCTCAATCCGCACTACAAGAGCATGGGGCTGTACGGCTCGGAATACTGGACTTACAGCCTGCCCCGCGCCGTCGGCCCGGCCATGGCGGAACAATTGACCCAGGCCTGCCTGCCGGTCAGCGCGGCGCAGGCGCTGCAATTGGGCATGGTCCAGGAAATCGGCCCGCGCTGCCCGGACGAGTTCTCGCTGTGGCTGCTGCAACGGGCCAACAGTGTGCTGAGTGATCCGACTTATGTGGCGGTACGGGAGCGCAAGCTGCGGGTCGATCATGTGTTGATTCGTCAGTGCCGCGAGGCGGAGTTGCAGGAGATGCAGGAAGACATGCTGTACAACCGCAATCAGTTTGCCGAGAAGTGCCGCAACTTCGTCTACAAGCGCAAGACCTGCTGCACGCCGGCGCGGTTGGTGGAGGATTGGGCTCGGGTGCGTGAAGTCGAAGTGGCTGACTGAACAATGACGCGGTCCCGGGGCTGCCCGTACAATGCGGGCACCTCAACCACCGGCCCGCCCATGGACATCGACCTCGCCCGCACCTTTCTGGAAATCGTCCGCCACGGCAGCCTCGCCGCGGCGGCTGAAAAGCTGTTCGTCACGCAAACGGCAATCACCGCCCGCGTCCAGAAACTCGAAAGCCAGTTGGGCAGCACGCTGTTCGTGCGCAACCGTGCCGGTGCGCGGCTGACCGCCAATGGCGAGGCTTTCGTGGTCTACGCCAATCAGCTGGTGCAGACCTGGGAAGCGGCGCGCCGCGACCTGCCCTTGCCCGAGGGTTATCACAACGTGCTGCACATCGGCGGCGAGGTCAGTCTGTGCAACCCGCTGATGCTCAGTTGGGCCGCTGAGCTGCGGGAGAAAATCCCCAGCCACGCTTTGCGCATGGACATCCGCGACGGCGAAAACCTGCTGCGCCAGCTCGAACTAGGCGTACTCGATGCCGCGCTGGTCTATCAACCGGAATACTGGCCAGGACTGCAGGTCGAGCAGGTGCTGGAGGAGAAACTGATTCTGGTGACCACGCCCGGCCGCCCTGCCCCCTACGTGTACATCGACTGGGGCCCGGACTTCCGCCGCCAGCACGACGCAGCCCTGCCGGAAAAAGCCAAGGCTGCGCTGAGCTTCAACCTCGGCCCGCTGGCCCTGCAATACATCCTCGAGAACGGCGGCAGCGGCTATTTCCGGACCCGGGTCGTGCGCACTTATCTGGAAAGCGGCGCGCTGGAGCCGGTGACCAAAGCCCCGGAATTCGGCTATCCGACCTACCTCGTCTACTCCCGCGACCGTGACTCGGCGATCCTGCAACAGGCGTTCGACCTGCTGCGCGAGGTGATCAGGGCCGATGACGACTGGTCGCAGCGCTGGAACCCGTTGAGCTGACGGCCGCTATACACCGGAGCATGGCACTTGTGACCTGAAGGTTGCCCCTGCACAAACGGCGGGATCGGCTACTCTGCCGGGATAACGACAATATCCGCAGGTGACCGCAGTGAGGCAGACCACCGAGGCATTTCGCAGCCGCTACCGCGCGGCGATCCATCCCCGCTACAACCCGTGGCTGCACGGCGCGTTCGTGCTGCTGTTCGGCGTGCTGGCCATCGGCGCGTTCTGGAGCAGCGTGCATCAGGTGCAGGCGCTGGAATGGCTGACCGTGCCGCTGACCCTGCTGTTCTTCAATTTCGGCGTGTACATGGTGCACCGCCACCTCGGCCATCATAAAAAGAGCTTCGCGCGGATGTTTTACGCCCGGCATGCCGGCGACCATCACAGCTTCTTCACCCCCGGCCACATGACCTACGACGGCGCCCGCGACTGGCGGGTGATTCTGTTTCCGGCCTGGCTGATCGTGCTGCACACGCTGGCGATCACCCTGCCCCTGTGGTGGCTGTTCGCGCAGGTCAACAGCAACGTCGCCGGGCTGTTCGGCGGCTGCATGGTGTTCGGTTACCTGACCTATGAAGTGTTTCACGCCTGCGAGCATCTGCCGCCGCAGAACCCGCTGACCCGCCTGCCGTGGATCCGCCAGATGCGCCGTCTGCACGAGTTGCATCACCGTCGCGAGCGCATGCAGGAACGCAATTTCAATATCGTTTTTCCGCTGATGGACTACCTGTTCGGCACCCTTTACTGGGAGCCGGAAACCGCCCCTCTGACCGATTCGAGAACGCCCATGACCCGCATGCAGCACACAGTCGACATCGCCGGTGATCCGATCGCCGTCCTCGCCTACGCCGCCACCGTCAGTCGCTGGCCGGAGTGGCATCCGTCATCGCTGAAGATCGACGGCCCGAGCGGTGCGTTGCATGCCGGTGCGCGATTCGACGAGGACATCCACGCCGGCGGCCGCGAGGGGCATTTGCGCTGGGAGGTCACCGAATACCTGCCCGGTCGGCGCTGGTGCGCGCGGGCCCAGGGTGATCAGGGTCTTTCGTTGCTGCTGACCTATGAATGCTCCGCGCAAAACGATGCCACGCGGTTCGTGCGCACCCTCGATTACCAGTTCGAAGGCATCGGCCTGCGCATTGCCAACCACCTGCTGCTCAAGCGGCGCATCGATCGCGAATCGGCGGCTTCGATGCTGGCCCTGCGTGACATGGCGACCCGGCACCTGGCACTCGCGGGAGCCCACGTGTGAGATGGCGTTATCTGGTGTTGCTGCTGATTATCGGGGTTCTGGCCTTTCTGCTGTTGATGCCGACCAAGGTCAAGCCCGTGGCCTGGACGCCGCAACCGGCGCCCTCGCTGACCGAAGGCCAATTCGCTGACAATCAGCGACTCAAGGGCGCGGCGCAAGTCGGCCCGAGCGACATCGAAGGCCCGGAAGCGCTGCTGCTGGAAAACGACTTTCTGATCACCGGGCTGCACGACGGACGCCTGCTGCGCACCAGCCTCGACGGCCAGCAGCGCAAGGTGCTGGCGGATACCGGCGGCCGGCCGCTGGGGCTGGCGCGGCATCCCAACGGTTTGCTGGTGATCGCCGACGGGGTCAAGGGTTTGCTGTCCCTCGACGCGCAGGGTCGGCTGGTGGCACTGACCACCGAAGCCAATGGCTTGCCGTTCGGTTTTACCGATGACGTGGCCATCGACAAGTCCGGGCATTACGCCTACTTCAGCGATGCCTCGAGTCGCTGGGGTTACGGTCACGATGGCGAAGCGATCATCGAGCACGGCGGCGACGGACGCCTGCTGCGTTATGACTTCCAGACCGGCAAGACCGTCGTGCTGCTCGACAAACTGGAATTCGCCAACGGTGTGACCCTCGGCCCGGAAGACGCCTATGTGCTGGTCAACGAAACCGGCGCCTATCGCATCAGCCGCTATTGGCTGACCGGGCCCAAGGCCGGCACCCACGACCTGTTCATCGATAACCTGCCGGGGCTACCGGACAACCTCGCCTTCAATGGACGGGATCGCTTCTGGGTTGCGCTGTACACGCCACGCAATCCGCTGCTGGATCGCACCGCTGAACAGCCGTTCGTACGCAAGATGATCGTCCGGGCCATGACCGTGCTGCCCAAACCGGTGGAGAAACGCGGGTTCGTGCTGGGGCTGGATCTGGACGGCAAAGTGATCGCCAATCTGCAGGATGCCAGCGCCGGCAATTACTCGCCGATCACCACGGTGCGCGAGTATGGCGAGTGGTTGTATTTCGGCTCGCTGAAGGCGACGCACATGGCGCGATTGCCTCTCGAGGCAGCCTTGAAGTGAGGCGATGGCAGCCGGTCAGTTACTGGACCGATCGAACTTGTCCGGATCCTCATCCTCCGGCACTTCCTCGCTCTTGCGTTCCTCTTCAGGATTACGGACGGTGTGCGCCGGGCTATTGGGCTCGGGATGCGTGGGAACCGGGTCGAATGCGCCCTGCTCTTCACTAGGAAATTTTGGATCTTTCATAAGGCACCTCGCTGAGAGTCGCTATGTGAAGACTCTTAACATTCGAGGTGCCGTTCGGGGCTGTCGTTCCAGTCGTTTCACCACCGAGGGCCGGTGGCGCGACTGACGGTCAGGTTCGGGCCTGCAACTGCTCGACGATCTTGTCCTTGACCTGCAGGCGTTTCTCTTTGAGTTTCTTCAGGGTGTCGTCGCTGGGTGCATCCGAGGTCGCCGTCTCGGCCTTGACGACTTCGGCGTCCGCCTGGGAATACTTGTTGATCAGTGCATCCAGATGTGGATCCGCGGTGCGTCGTTGCTGGATCTCTTCCTTCGTAAGTTTCAAGTCCTGTAACAAATCATGAGTCACCGGCATGGAACACCTCCGTCAGTTGATCGGCAGCCAACGCGACCGATTGCGCTGGCCAGGTATCAGAATGGCCTCGGTTGGCAGGTTCTGTCGACCATCTGTCAGACCAGCGGTGCCCGTTCGTCGCCCTTTCGCGAATGCGATAAAACCTTTGATCGACCAATTCCCTCCATTGAATAACGCTCACAAAAACCTGCGTGGAGAAACACCAATGGACGGATTCAAACTGCGTCATCTTTTTCTGGCCGTTGCGTTGAGCACCGGCATGGGCTCGGCCTTTGCCGCCACCGACAATGACTTCGTCGACAACGCTGCGGCCGGCGGCATTGCCGAGATCGAGACCAGCCGCCTGGCGCTGGAGAAGAGCCAGTCGGCCGACATCAAGGCCTTTGCCAACATGATGATCACCGACCACGGCAAGGCCAACGATGAACTGGCTACCATCGCCAAGGCTCACGACATCGAGGTGCCGGACACCACGACCCTGGTCAAACAAGCCAAAGAAAAAATACTCGAAGTCCGCGATGAGTCCTTCGATGCGGCGTACGCCAACAATCAGGTCAAGGCCCACGAAGAAACCATTGAACTGTTCAAGAAACAAGCCAATACCGTGACCGACGACAAAGTCAAAGGCGCCACTGAACTCAAAGCCTTTGCCCAGAAAATGTTGCCGGGGCTGGAAAAACACTTGGCTGCCGCCAAGGAATTGCAGGCCAAGCACCCGAGCAAGTAACCGCAACACAACTCAAGAGGCCGCCTCCATTGGACGCGGCCTCTTTGCATTGCACGCGAAAGATCAGCATTCCCGGCCACGCCGACTAGAGTTACCGGTGCGTTCCTTGCGGTAGATCAAAAATATCCTCGCGGGGACAAACAACTATTTCGAACGGCCAGGGTCATTCACTTCGCGCCGGTCATTTTCCGAAGAACCGGCCCCCAATTCGCAATGGAGCAACAGGCACATGGCAGCACTGCAGAACAGCACACTCGATGCGATGAAAAACAAACAGGCACAACTGCTGGGCGAATGGATCAACGGACTGCAAACCAGCGGTGCTACCCGCAACCTCAAAGAACACGACATACAGCAACAGACCGGCGAATTCCTGCAACTGGTGGTCAGTGGCCTGGAAAACGACAGCGGCACCAACATCACCGCGCAGGGCTGGGAAGGCATGCGCCAGTTCCTCGAAAAACTGTCTCAAAGTCGTGCCCAGCTCGGTCAGGATTCGCAACAGACCGCCAGCTTCATATTCTCGCTCAAGGGCCCGTTGTTCGCCCTGCTGCAAAACCATTATCAGGACCAGCCCGCCCTGCTCGCCGAACAGCTTTGGGAAATCTCCGAGCTGTTCGATGCCTTCGGTCTGTACACCATCCGTACCTTCCAGAAATCCCGTGAAGCGGTGATCAAGCGCCAGCAGGAAGAACTGCTGGAACTGTCGACCCCGGTGGTCAAGCTGTGGGACGGCGTCCTCGCGCTGCCGATGATCGGCACCCTCGACTCGCAACGCACCCAGGTCGTGATGGAATCGCTGCTTCAACGCATCGTCGACACCGGTTCGGAAATCGCCATCATCGACATCACCGGCGTGCCGACCGTCGACACCCTGGTGGCCCAGCACCTGCTGAAAACCGTGACCGCGATCCGCCTGATGGGCGCCGACTGCATCATCAGCGGCGTGCGTCCGCAGATTGCCCAGACCATCGTCCACCTGGGCCTCGACCTGCAAGGCGTGGTGACCAAAGCCAATCTGGCTGATGCGTTGAAACTGGCGCTGACCCGCCTGGGCATCACCCTCGCCAAGACGGTTTAACCAATGGAACGTATCCCGATTCTTCAGATGGGCGACTTCCTGCTGGTGACCATTCAGGTCGACATGCATGACCAACTCGCCCTCACCCTCCAGGACGATCTGTCCGAGCGCATCAGCAAAACCTCGGCGCGCGGCGTGTTGATCGACATCTCGGCGCTGGACATGGTCGATTCGTTCATCGGCCGGATGATCGGCACCATTTCCGGCCTGTCGAAAATCATGGACGCCGAAACCATGCTCGTCGGCATGCAACCGGCGGTGGCGATCACGCTGGTCGAGCTCGGCCTGAACCTGCCGGGCGTCAGCACCGCGCTGAACGTCGAGCGCGGCATGAAACTGCTGCAGGAACGAGTACGCCAGCAATGACCGTGCGCAGCAGTGGTACCCAACCGATCAACATCGAGCAGGACGTGGTGCTGGCCCGGCAACAGGCGCGCAAACTGGCCACCGAATGCGGCATGCGCCTGATCGACCTGACCAAACTGGTGACCGCCGTCAGCGAGCTGGCGCGCAACACCATGGTCTACGGTGGTGGCGGCGACATGGACTGGGAGATCCTCGATGACAACCACAAGGTCGGCCTGCGCCTGACCTTTCGCGATGAAGGCCCGGGTATTCCCGACATCAAACTGGCGATGACCGACGGCTGGACCTCCGGCAGCGGTCTGGGCCTGGGCCTGACCGGAGCCAAGCGGCTGGTGGACGAGTTCGAACTGGACACAGAGCCCGGCAAAGGCACTCGCATAACGATCACCCGATGGACATGAACATCAGCGGGACATTGACCCAGGTGTTGGTGATCGAGGACAGCAGCCAGATCGGCCATGCCCGGCGTACGGCGCAGCGTCTGGCCGAACAGCACGGTTTCGGCGACAGCGACGCCGGCCGCGTGGCGCTGGTGGCCACGGAACTGGCGAGCAATGTGCTCAAGCATGCCGGGCACGGGGAATTGCACCTGCGCCTGGTGCCCCGTCAGGGCGACGACGGCATCGAGATGATTGCGGTCGACCGTGCCCAGGGGTTTGATCTGGACGCGTGTCTGGCGGACGGTTTCTCAACCGGCGGCACCCAAGGCATTGGTCTGGGTGCGGTCGCACGACAGGCGGATGTATTCGATGTGTTTGCCGATCATCGCGGCGCGGTGCTGCTGGCGCGTCTGTATCCGCGCAGCGACCGCCAGGCGGATCTGCCGTATGGTGTCAGCCAGCACTCGCTGCACAACGATCCCGCCTGCGGCGACGTCTGGCATCTGGCGATTCACGGCAGTGACATCAGCGCCCTGATCGTCGACGGCCTGGGCCATGGCGAAGACGCCGAGCGTGCGGCCCGTGCCGGGGAAAAGGCCTTTGCCCTGAGCCCGTTCGGCGCGCCAACGGTCCTGATGGAAGACATGCACCGCGAAATGATCGGGACACGTGGCGGCGCAGTGGCATTCGCGCAGTTTCACGCCGACCGCGCCAGCCTGACGTTCGCCGGGATCGGCAACATCGGTGCGAGCCTGATCGCCTCCGACAAATCCCGCGGACTGGCCTCGCACCCGGGGATCGTCGGCGGCCAATACCGAAAAGCCCAGCCCTTTGACTATGCTCACGTGAACGGACATCTATTGATCATGTACAGCGACGGCTTGCAGTCCCGTTGGAACCTTCAAGACTACCCCGGTCTGGTGCATCGCCATCCCGCCGTGATAGCCACCGTCCTGCACCGCGATTTCTGTCGCGGGCGCGACGATGTAACGGTGCTGGTCGTTGCCCTGGAGGCCGCCCATGGCTGAGTCCCCGACCTTGAACAGCGCTGAACAATCAGCGCTGATCGCCCAGTTGCAGAGCGAAACCGCCGCGCTGCGCGAAGAGCTCGACGAGACCAATCAGGGCGTGCTCGCCCTGTACGCCGAACTCGACACCCAGGCCGAACAACTGCGCCAGGCCTCCGACCTGAAAAGCCGCTTCCTGTCGTACATGAGCCACGAGTTCCGTACACCGCTGGGTTCGATCCTGAGCATCAACAGCCTGCTGGCCGATGAGCTCGACGGCCCGCTCAGCCCCGAACAACACAAGCAGGTCGCGTTCGTCAGCAGCGCCGCCCGTGAACTCAGCGACATGGTCGACGACCTGCTCGATCTGGCGAAGATCGAGGCCGGACGCATCAGCATTTCCCCGGCGTGGTTCGACATGTTCGATCTGTTCGCCGCACTGCGGGGGATGTTCCGGCCGATTGTCGACGCCACGGCGGTGGACCTGATTTTCGAAGAGCCGGTGGGTCTGCCGCGCCTCTTCACCGACGACAAGAAGCTGGCGCAGATCCTGCGCAACTTCATTTCCAACTCGCTGAAATTCACCACCCGTGGCGAAGTCCGGGTCTCGGCGCGCCTTGAAGGTCAGGACAAAGTGCGATTTGCGGTCAGCGACACCGGCATCGGTATCGCCCCGGAGCTGCACGGCACCCTGTTCGAAGACTTTTCCCAGGTCGATTCACCGCTGCAAAAACGCCTGCGCGGCACAGGGCTCGGCCTGTCGCTGTGCAAGCGTTTCGCCGAATTGCTCGGTGGCGAGGTCGGTGTCGAAAGTACGCCGGGTGTGGGTTCGAGCTTTTTCGTGATCATTCCGTTGGCGATTGCCCAGGAGAACGTCGATGAAACATGACATCCGTCTGTTGATCGTCGATGACAACGTCGCCACCCGCTACGCCTTGCGCCGACGCCTGGAGCGACACGGTTACGAAGTGCTCGAGGCCGGCACTGGCGGCGACGGCCTGGCCCTGATCGCCAGCGAACCGCTCGATGCGCTGATTCTCGACGTCAACCTGCCGGACATGAGCGGATTCGACATCGTGCGTAAACTGCGCACCGACCCGGGCACTGCGTTGCTCCCGGTGATCCACGTGTCGGCGGCGTCGATCCAGACCGGCGACATCATCACCGGCCTCGATGCCGGTGCCGATGCGTATCTGATTCACCCGGTCGATCCCGATGTGCTGCTGGCAACGTTGCGCACCTTGCTGCGGGTGCGCGACACGGAGAACGCCCTGCGCGAAAGCGAGGCGCGTTTTCGCGAGATCTTCGTCAACATTTCCGCGCCCATCGCGGTGCTCGACGCCGACCTGAAAGTCCACGAGTGCAATCACGCCTTCTCCCAACTGATCCAGGACAACCGCGACCCGCAGACCCTCAGTGAGTGCTTCGCCGAGGATCAGAGCGCGATCCTCGACGAACTACGCTTGCGACTGGTGGACGGCGAACGCTGGAAAGGCACACTGAACATGCGTGTGCAGGGCGAGATCCGCGAAACCCAGTGGCAGATATCGCCGTACCGAACGCCAGAGCTCAGCCTGGTGTTCGTCGAAGACGTCACCGAACACCGCCATCGCGAACGCTCGCACCTGGCGCGGCTGGACGACACCACCACGCAACTGGCCAAGGAAGTCGCTGACCGGGTTCGCGCCGAATCACAGTTGCTGCAAGTGCAGAAAATGGATGCACTGGGCAAACTCACCGGCGGCATCGCCCATGACTTCAACAACCTGCTGACCGGGATCATCACCAGCCTTGAGCTGATCCAGAAACGCGTCGCCGATGCCCGCCCGGACAAGGTCCAGTTCTACGCTGAAGCCGCCCTGAACTCGGCGATGAGCGCGGCCTCGCTCACCCATCGCCTGCTGGCTTTCGCCCGCCAGCAACCGCTCGACACCCGCCCGGTGGACATCAACGAACACGTGCGTTCGCTCGAAGAACTGTTGGTGCGCACCATCGGCGAACGCATCGCCCTCAAGCTTGAACTGACCACTAAACCTGCGATTGCGCTGGTCGACCCGATTCAACTGGAAAGCGCGGTGCTCAACCTGGTGATCAATGCCCGGGACGCGTTGCCCAAGGGCGGCAATATCTGGGTCAGCACCTACGCTGCGTACTCCCACGGCGATCCAAACCTCACCGATGGTTCCTACGTGGCGCTGTCGGTGCGCGATGACGGTACCGGCATTGAACACAGCGTCATCGACAAAGTGTTCGAACCGTTCTTCACCACCAAACCATTGGGCCAGGGCACCGGGCTGGGGCTGTCGACGATCTACGGTTTCGCCCGCCAGTCCGGCGGCGATGCGCACATCCGCAGCGTGGCGCGACGCGGCACCGAAGTGACGATCATGTTGCCGGCGACCACCGATCCGACCGCCGCCGATCTGGTACCTCCCGTGATCGACCCGCAGGGGGCCGGCGAGCATGTGCTGATCGTCGAAGACATGCCGTCGGTGCGGCTGTTCGTCACCGAAGTGCTGGAGGACGCCGGTTACCGCTGCACCCAGGCCGGCGATATCGAAACCGCGCTGGAACGCTTGCAGAACGATCCGTCGATCAACCTGCTGCTGACCGACGTTGGCCTGCCGCGCATGAACGGTCGTGAACTGGCGGACGTTGCCCGGGGCTGGCGTGAGGCGTTGCCGATCCTGTTCATGACCGGTTACGCGGAAACCGCGATCAACCGCCAGGTGTTCCTCGGTGCGGGCATGGAGATGCTGGTCAAGCCGTTCCAGATCCGTGAGTTGCTGGACAAGGTACGCCGCACGCTCGACGGCGCCTGACACTCTCCCTGTGGGAGCGAGCTTGCTCGCGAAAGCGGTGTGTCAGCCAAAAAGTTTCAATTTGACACACCGCCTTCGTCGGAACGCCGCCCGGACCAAGCTCGCTCCCACAAGAGTGATTATTAGCTCAAGGCTCGTGTGAGAAACGGCGCAGTCCGGCTCTTCTTGCTCGCCGCCACTTTATGCGGCGTTCCGGCCACGACGATCTTGCCGCCCTGATCCCCCGCACCCGGGCCGATGTCGATCACCCAGTCGCTCTGCGCCACCACGCGCATTTCATGCTCGACCACGATCACCGTGTGCCCTGCCGTCACCAGCGTATCCAGTTGTTCCAGCAAGCGGTCAACGTCTCGCGGGTGCAACCCGGTGGTCGGCTCATCCAGCACATACAACGTCGCGCCGCGCTGGTTGCGTTGCAGCTCGGTGGCCAGTTTGATCCGCTGGGCTTCGCCGCCGGACAACTCGGTCGCCGGCTGCCCGAGGCGCAAGTAGCCGAGGCCGATATCGCGCAGCACCTCCAGCGAACGGCGGATCGCCGGTTGCTCGGCAAACACCGTCACCGCCTCGTCCACCGTCAGTTGCAACACCTGCGCGATGCTCAAGCCCTGCCAGAGGATGGCCAAGGTCTCGGGGTTGTAACGCGCGCCATGGCAAGTCGGGCACGGCGCATAAACACTGGGCATGAACAGCAACTCGACACTGACAAACCCCTCGCCTTCACAGGTTGGGCAACGGCCCTTGGCGACGTTGAAGGAAAACTGCCCGGCGTCGTAACCCTTCGCTTTCGCCTCGTCGGTCGCGGCGAACAACTTGCGCACGTTGTCGAACAGCCCGGTGTAGGTCGCCAGATTCGAACGCGGAGTGCGGCCGATAGGTTTCTGATCGACCTGCACCAAACGTTTGATCGACTCCAGCCCGGCGCTGACCTGGCCGGTGCTGGCAGTCGGGGTATCGTCTTCCAGATTGAGTTCTTCCGGCTCGGCGTCACTGACGCTGCGCCCGAGCTGTGCGCCGACCAGTTCCAGCAGCGCCTGGCTGACCAGGCTCGACTTGCCGGAACCGGAGACGCCGGTGACCGAGGTAAAGCAACCCAACGGAAATTCGGCGCTGAGGTTATTCAGGTTGTTGCGCGTGACGCCGTCGAGCTTCAGCCAGCCCGACGGTTTACGCGCGGCGCGTGTCGACCGTTGCTGTTCGGCGAACAGATAGGCGCGGGTCTGCGAGTGTTCTATTGCCGCCAACCCCGGCGGCGGGCCGCTGTAGAGAATCTGCCCGCCCTTTTCGCCCGCCGCCGGGCCGACGTCGATCAGCCAGTCGGCGCGGCGCATGGTGTCCAGATCGTGCTCGACCACAAACACGCTGTTGCCGTCGGCCTTCAGACGCTGCAAGGCCTCGAACAGGGCCTCGCCGTCAGCCGGGTGCAGGCCGGCGGAGGGTTCGTCGAGCACGTAGATCACACCAAACAGTTGCGAGCCCAGTTGGGTGGCCAATCGCAGGCGCTGCAACTCGCCGGACGACAGGGTCGGCGTGCTGCGCTCCAGGGCCAGGTAACCGAGGCCGAGATCGGTCAGGGTGCTGACCCGGTCCAGCAAGTCCTCGGCAATGCGCTGCGCGGCCAGGCGTTTTTCCAGCGACAGGTTCGGCGTATGGCGCACGTCCGGCGCGTTGGCGTGGCCGCTCGCGCCATGGGCCACGCGCTGCTGGCGGGCTTCGCGGGTCTGGCTGTGGCTGAGGGTTTCGCCGGTTTCATCGGCGTGTTCCAGCCAGCTCGCGTCCGCCACCGGTTTCAAGACTTCGGCGACTTGCAGCAGCGGCATCCGCGACAGCTCGCCGATGTCATGCCCGGCAAATGTCACCGACAACGCCTCGCGCTTGAGGCGCTTGCCATCGCACAGCGGGCACAGGCTGCCGAGCATGAATTGCGACACGCGCTTCTTCATCAGCGCGCTTTGCGAATGGGTGAAGGTGTGCAGGATGTAGCGCCGGGCGCCGGTGAAGGTGCCCTGATAACTCGGCTCCATCTTGCGCTGGAGGGCGACGCGGGTTTCTTCCGGCGTCAGGCCGGCGTACACCGGAACCGTCGGTGTTTCCTCGGTGAAGAGGATCCAGTCGCGCTGTTTTTTCGGCAGCTTGCGCCACGGGATATCGACATCGATGCCCATGGTCACCAGGATGTCGCGCAGGTTCTGCCCCTGCCAGGCCAGCGGCCAGGACGCCACGGCACGCTGGCGGATGGTCAGATTCGGATCCGGCACCATCAACGCCTCGGTGACCTCGTAGACCCGGCCCAGCCCATGGCACTCCGGACACGCGCCTTGCGGCGTATTCGGCGAGAAATCCTCGGCATACAGCATCGGCTGACCCGGCGGATAGCTGCCGGCGCGCGAGTACAGCATGCGGATCAGGCTCGACAGCGTGGTCACGCTGCCCACCGACGAACGCGTGCTCGGCGTACCGCGTTGTTGCTGCAGGGCCACGGCCGGTGGCAGGCCCTCAATGGAATCGACGTCCGGCACGCCGACCTGATCGATCAGCCGCCGCGCATAGGGCGCCACCGATTCGAAATAGCGCCGCTGGGCTTCGGCATACAGCGTTGAGAACGCCAGCGACGACTTGCCCGAGCCCGATACACCGGTGAACACCACCAGTGCATCGCGAGGAATGTCGACGTCCACGTTCTTCAGATTGTGTTCACGGGCACCTCGCACGCGAACCATGCCGGCGGCAGAACTGGAATTGCGTCTGGAAGTCATCGGCCAGCCTTGGTCAAGGGATTGGAGCTCAGGTGCTGAGCACGGAACGGATCATCTGCAGCAGTGCTTCGGGGCCGTAGGGCTTGCCGAGCAAATGGGTGTCGGGGCTTAGCTGGTGGTTGCGCGAGATGATGTCGCGGGTGTGGCCCGAGGTGAACAGCACAGCCACCGGCGGCATTTGCACCTTGGCCCACGCCGCCAGATCGGAGCTCTTGATAAGACCGGGCATGACCACGTCGGTGAAGATCAGGTCGACCCGCGCGCCTTCCATCAACATTTGCATGGCCGCGTCGCCGTTGCCGGCGATCAACACGCGGTAGCCTTCTTCACGCAACAGCTCGACCGCCGAGGTGCGTACCGCTTCGTTGTCCTCGACCACCAGGATCGTTTCGTGACCGCCCGCCTGCTGATGATTGACGCTCGGCGAGTCATCGAGCACGGGGCGCAGGCTGCGTGGAAAGTACAACTGCACCCGCGTGCCTTCGCCGATCCGACTGTCGATCTCCACATGCCCGCCGCTTTGCTTGACGAAGCCGAACACCATGCTCAAACCGAGGCCGGTGCCCTGACCGTCGGCCTTGGTGGTGAAGAAAGGTTCGAACACCTGCTCGAGCATGTGCGGGGCAATGCCGACGCCGCTGTCACTGACCGAGACCCGGACGAAATCCCCCGGCACGATGCCTTTGCCCGAACAGAACGCCCGATCCAGAGAGAGATTGGAGGCGCCGAGCACAATGGTGCCTTCGCCCTTCATGGCGTCCCGGGCATTGATCGCCAGATTGAGAATGGCGTTTTCCAGTTGATTGCGGTCGACGTTGATGTGCCACGGTTCGTCCGGCAGTTGCACGTCGATCTGAATGGTTTCGCCCAGCGCCCGTTGCAGCAACTCGCCGACGCCTTCGAAGATCTGCCGGGGATTGCACACCGCCGGCGACAGCGGCTGGCGACGGGCAAACGCGAGCAGTTGCGAGGACAGCTTGGCGCCACGTTCCACCGCCGCCAGCGAGGCACTGACCCGACGCTGGACGTTGGCATTGTTCGGTTCATGCCGAGCCAGCAAGTGCAGGTTACCGGCGATCACTTGCAGCAGGTTGTTGAAGTCATGGGCCACGCCACCGGTAAGCCCGCCGATGGCTTCGAGTTTCTGCGACTGACGCAATTGCTCTTCGGCACTGAGCCGCGCCTCGACCTCATTCGCCACACGCTGTTCGAGGTTACGGGTGAACTTGAGCAGGGATTCTTCGGCGATCTTGCGCTCGTGAATGTCGATCAGTACGCCGGGGAAACGAAACGGCTGGCCCTGCTCGTCGAACTCGCAACAACCGCTGGCCAGCACCCAGAGGAAGCTGCCATCGGCGCGGATCACGCGGTATTCGGCGTTGTACGGCTCGCCGGTGCGCACCGAGTTCTCGACGCATTCCTGCACCCAGCTGCGGTCGTCGGGATGAATGTGCGCCTCGGCGATGTGCTGCGGCAGGTTGGTCAGGTCCTGATCAGGCGGGAAGGAGAATGTGCGGGCAAATCGCTCGTCGGCGGACAGCACGTTGTTCCTGACGTCCCAGACAAACGAGCCGAGCAATGCCCCTGCATTCAGTGCCAGGCGCACCCGCTCGTTGTCGGCGCGGTAGGCGTCTTCGGCAGCCTGGCGCAACCGTTCGGACTGCACCAGTTCGGTGGTCTCCACCACCATCGCCATCACGCCCGAAGGCACGCCGGCATCGTTGGCCACCGGGCTGTAATACAAATCGAGCCAGACGTCCTCGGGCACGCCATCGCGCAGCAGCACCAGCACCTTGTTGCGATATTCCAGGGTGCCACCCGCCAGACAGGTGTCGACCACATGCCGGTTGAAATCGGCAACCTCCGGCCAGCCCAGTTCCACCGGTGATCCGAGCAGGTACGGATGCCGGCCGCCGGCGAATCGGGAATAGGCGTCGTTGTAGATCATGTAACCGGCATGGCCCCAGAGCATGACCATCGGCAACGGCGAGGCCAGCATCAGCTGAACCGTGCTGCACAGGCTGGCCGGCCAGGTTTCGAGCGGGCCCAGATCAGTCCTGCTCCAGTCAAACGCACGAATGCGCCCGGCCATCTCGCCTTGCCAGCCGTCACACCCATGGCTATCGGATAAAAACTGCATCAGCTGCTTCAACGCCTTGTAGTGGGTCCGGTTCTATCGCCGCGCGTTCAAACGCCACGCCCGTCTGTTTCGAGCGTGTCGGGCAGCGATGGTTTCATTAGAGGTATAGCCGATTTCACCCTGGCTCGACGCTCACACTCCGATCAGGTGTTTGAGCGGATGGTAGCCGGTCTTCATTTTCGCAGCGACGTCGAGGATCGCCTTCTGGATGCCGTCCAGGTGCATGCAGGTCAGCTCGATCGCCGCGCTTTGGTTGCCGGCCTCGATGTACTCGATCAGCCGCAGGTGCTCGTCGTCGCGGCAAGCTTCGTGGCTGTCGTCATCCAGCGCGGCGGCGTACAGCGAGGCGCGGGAAATCAGCTTCTGGAACCAGTCGAGCAACACCGGGTTGTTGAGGCTGCGGGCCAGTTTGATATGGAACTCGCCGAGCAGGTGGATCAGCCGCTCGTGATCGCCGGCTTCGTGGGCTTCGTCTTCCAGCAGCAGGTGATCGCGCAGGTCCTGCATCACCGCAGAGTCCTTGCGCCGGCACAGTTCGGTGACGATGCCGATCTCGATCAGGCGCCGGGTTTCGAACAGCGATCGGATCTCTTCATCGCTGGGCAGCGACACCGACGCACCTTTATTGGGCTCGGTGGTGACCAGTCCGTCGGCCTCCAGCTGCTTGAGCGCGGCACGAACCGACGTGCGGCTGACATTGAACAATTCCGCCAGCGACGCCTCGCCCAGCTTCATCCCCGGACGCAGCGAACGCTTGCTGATCGCCTCGTAAACCCCTTGGTAGACGCGGTCGACCGTGGTTTCCGTTTTCTTCTCGGTCATTCAAAAACTCCTTCGATGCTGGCAACGCTGCCCGACGAACGACTCAGTCAGCGAAATGGGGGGGTTGCGCAAGCAGATTAATCCGGGTATTTCTAAATTGCATTCAGATATTGCATACAATAATTAGAGGATTGCACCATTATGGGTCAACCAATAGCCATTGAAGTGCGTAACGTATCCAAGCGGTATTCTGATGATCCTGGCCTCGCGCCAGCCCTCGATAACGTGTCGGTGAACATCGCCGACAACGAATTCTTCACCCTCCTCGGCCCCTCGGGCTGCGGCAAGACCACCCTGCTGCGCACCATCGCCGGTTTCGAACACGTCAGCGACGGCGAGATCCGTCTGGCGGGCGAAACGGTCAATCACCTGCCGCCGTTCAAGCGTCGGGTCAACACGGTGTTCCAGAGTTACGCGCTGTTTCCGCACATGAGTGTCGCGCAGAATATCGCCTTCGGCCTCGAGATGCAGGGTCTTGATCGCAAGACAATTCCGGGACGGGTCGATGAAATGCTCGCGCTGGTGCAGATGGAGCATTTGGCCGGGCGTAAACCGGCGGAATTATCCGGCGGCCAGCAGCAACGCGTGGCTCTGGCCCGGGCCCTGGCGCCGAAGCCGAAAGTGCTGTTGCTCGACGAGCCGCTGTCGGCGCTGGACCTGAAGCTGCGCAAGGAAATGCAGGTCGAACTCAAGCGCGTGCAGCAGGAAGCCGGCATCACCTTTATATTCGTCACCCACGATCAGGAGGAAGCCCTGACCCTGTCCGACCGGATCGCGGTGATGTCCGCCGGCAAGATCCTGCAGATCGGCACCCCGACCGACATCTATGAACGTCCGCAGCACCGCTTCGTCGCCCAGTTCATCGGCGACATCAATTTCCTCCCCGGCCAGCTCAAGCGCGGCGAGCACAACGAAAACATTTTCGTGCCCAACGGCATGCCGGTGGAAATCCCCTGCCCGCCACAGGGCGCCAGCGGCAGCAGCGTGCAACTGGCGTTTCGCCCCGAGCGCTCGCAACTGGTGGCGGCGGATCAGCCGCATCATCTGCGCGGGGTGATCGAGGCCGTGCTGTATGTCGGCACCGCGACGCTGTACCAGTGCCGCTTGAACAACGACATCAAAGTCATGCTGCGGGAAAACAACGAAGGCCTGAACCGTGGTCGGGCAGTCGGCGAACGCGTGGCGGTGCATCTGCCGCCCCAGGCCTGCCTGTTGATGGAGGCCTGAGATGAGCGTCAGCAGCACTTCCCCCTCCCTCAACCGCGCGCTGTTGCTCAGCCCGGTGGTGTTGACCCTGCTCGCCCTGATCGCCATTCCGCTGGGGATCATGGGCTACATCAGCCTGTTGCCGCGCAACACCTACGGCGGCGTCGACTGGCAGGCCCAATGGCAACTGCAGAGTTACGTGCAGCTGTTTTTCCAGGAAGGTTTCGACGGCGAACTGGAACTGAACTGGGTCTACGCCCAGGCGCTGTTGCGTTCGGTGTTCCAGGCCGGTGGCACCACGGTGCTGTGCTTTCTGTTCGGATTTCCGGTGGCGCTGTGGATGTCGAGCCTGACCCCGCGTCGGCGCAACCTGATGGTGTTGCTCATCACCATTCCGTTCTGGACCAACCTGCTGATCCGCAACTACGCGTGGCTGATCATCCTGCGCGAACAGGGCTGGGTCGCCCAGAGCCTCAATGCGCTGTTCCCGAGCGCCGGCGGCATCACCCTGCTCTACAACGACTTCGCGGTCAGCGTCGGTCTGGTCTACAGCTTCCTGCCGTTCATGATTCTGCCGATCTACTCGACCCTGGAAAAACTCGACTGGCGTCTGGTGGAAGCCGCCTATGACCTGGGCGCCAACCGCTGGCACGCGCTGCGCCGGATCATCCTGCCGCTGTCGATGCCCGGGGTGATTGCCGGCGCGCTGCTGGTGTTCGTGCCGAGCCTCGGCGCCTTCATCACCCCGGCGATTCTCGGCGGCGGCAAGACCCTGATGATCGGCAACCTGATCCAGCAGCAATTCGGTACCGCGCGCAACTGGCCGCTCGGCAGCTCGCTGTCGTTCCTGCTGCTGGGGATTCTGCTGTTGTCGCTGGTGCTCTACGCCCTCTACAGCCGCAGCGCGGCGAAAACCCTGAACCGGGGAGCGAAAGCATGATCTCTCTGCACCTGAAAAAACTCCCGGCGACCCGGGAAATCAGCCTGCTGATCCTCGCCTACCTGTACGTGCCGATCCTGGTGTTGATCGCCTACAGCTTCAACGCCAACCGCTCGGCGACCGTGTGGACCGAGTTCTCGTTCGCCTGGTACGGGCGGATCCTGGCCAACCCGTCGATCCAGACGGCGGCGCTGAACTCGATCATCGTCGCCACCATCGCCACCGTGTGCGCCACGGCGATTGCGCTGCTGGCGGCGCTGGCGACTTACCGGCCGTTCTACGGACAGAAAATGGTCGAAGGCGGGATCAACCTGCCGCTGATCCTGCCGGAGATCGTCACCGCCGTGGCTACCCTGCTGCTGTTCATGGCGCTGGGAATCAAGCTCGGGCTGATGACAGTGATCGTCGCGCACATCGGATTTTGCATTCCGTTCGCCTACCTGCCGATCCGCGCACGGCTCAACGATCTGGACAAGAGCCTGCTGGAAGCCGCCAACGATCTGTACGCCAACCCGTGGCAAGTGTTCCGCCGCGTGACCTTGCCGCTGCTGTGGCCGGCGGTGCTGTCCGGTTCGGTGCTGGCGTTCGTGGTCAGCCTCGACGATTTCATCATGACCTTCTTCGTCGCCGGGCCCGGTTCGACCACGTTGCCGGTGTACATCTTCTCGGCGATCAAGGCCGGCGTAACGCCCGAGATCAACGCGATTTCGACCCTGATGCTGGTGATTTCCATCGTGCTGGTGGTGCTGGCCTTCTGGCTTGGCCAACGCGGCAAACAACAATAAACCTGGAGCGCTCTGTTCATGAAAACCAAAAGCATGCGTTTGGCAATTTCCGGTCTGGCCCTGAGTTGTTTCACCGCGTTCAGCGCCCACGCGGCCGAGCCCAAGCAATTGTTCTTCTACAACTGGACCGATTACTACCCGGTGGACCTGCTGGCCAAGTTCGAAAAGGAGACCGGGATCAAGGTCACCATGGACGGCTACGACAGCAACGAAACCCTGCTCGCCAAGTTGCAGGCCGGCGGCGCCGCGTATGACGTGATCGTGCCGTCGCAGTCGATCATGCAGACGCTGATCAAGCAGGACCTGCTGCTGGAAATCGACGCTCCGAGCCTGAACAACTTCCAGTACGTCAAAGGCCCGTTCCGCGACCCGAGCTTCGACCCGGGCCGCCAGTTTTCGGCGCCGTATCTGTGGGGCACCACCGGTTTTTCCTATGACAGCGCACGGGTGCCGGGCGGCAAGCTCGACGACTCGTGGAAAGAGTTCTTCGAACCGCGCAAGGAACTGCAAGGCCAACTCGCCGCCCTCGACACTTCCAGCAGCGTGATCAACGCCGCCAGCCATTACCTCAACGTCGACGAGTGCACCGAAAACCCGCAGGACGCCAAGCGCATCCTCGAACTGCTGCAAAAACAGAAACCGTTTTTGAAGATGTACAGCTCCGACAACACCGTCGACCGCATGGCCTCGGGCGAAGTGATCATGATGCAGAACTGGAATGGCTCGACAGCCCGCGCCACGTTGCAGAAGAGCACCATCAAATACGTGTACCCGAAAGAAGGCCTGGCGATGTTCCAGGATAACTTCGCCGTACCGAAAAGCGCGCCGCATCCGGGCAACGCGAAGATTTTTATCGACTGGATGATGAAACCGGAGAACGCGGCGGCCGTGTCCAACGCGATTGCCTATGCCAACGGAATTCAGAGCGATCAGTTGCTGGATGCGAAATGGAAGGTCATGGACGCGATCAACATGCCCGAGGAATACGCCTCGCGGCTGCGGCCGGAGAAGGAATGCAGCAACAAGGCTCGGGAGCTGCAGGATCGGATCTGGTCGAAGCTCAAAGGCTGATTGCCTGACTCAAGACCGTGTCGCGGCCATCGCGAGCAGGCTCGCTCCCACATTGAAATGCGCTCGTCTTGTGGGAGTGAGCCTGCTCCGGGCGGCGCTCCGACGATGAGGCCCGCCCAGACAACATAGAAACAGAGGTATGAAATGTCCCACCCCCGCTGGCTCAGAAACATCCGCCCCTACGGCGCTTCCGCCGAAGACCTGCTGATCGAAAACGGCAAGTTCACCCAACGCCGCCCGGCCTCCAGCACCTCGCTGGCCGCCACCGACATCGACGGCCAGAACCAGCTCCTGACCGCACCGCTGGTGGAAAGCCACGTCCACCTCGACAAGACCCTGTACGGCCAACCCTGGCGCCCGAACAGCGCCGGCCCGACACTCAAGGACTACATCAGCAACGAGCGCCGCGTATTGCGCGAAGTGAAAGCGCCGATCGCCGAACGCGCCGGTGCGTTGCTGGAAAACTGCATCGCCCGGGGTTCTTTGACGATGCGTTGCCACGTCGACATCGACCCGGAATTCGGCCTGCGTCACGTCGAGGCCATGCAGCAACTGCGCGAAACCTACAACGACCTGATCGACCTGCAACTGGTGGTGTTCCCCCAAACCGGCCTGATCAGCCGCCCCGGCACCGCCGAGCTGATGCGCGAAGCCATGGCCCTGGGCGTGGAAAACGTCGGCGGGCTCGACCCGTGCGGCATCGATAACGACCCGATCGCGCAGCTGGATTTCGTGTTCAAACTGGCAAGCGAATTCCAGCGCGGCGTCGATATTCACCTGCACGACAAAGGTGAACTGGGCCTGTGGCAGATCGCCCGGATCGCCGATTACACCGAGCGGTTCAACCTGCAGAACCGGGTGATGATCAGCCATGCCTATTGCCTCGGCATGTTGCCGTGGAGCCAGGTAAAACCGGTCGCCGAACGCCTTGCTGCGCTGGGGATTTCGCTGATGAGTTCGGCACCGGCCGATTGCGCCGTTCCACCGTTTCTGGCGCTGCGTGAAACCGGCGTCAATGTGTGCCTCGGTTCCGACGGCATTCGTGATGCGTGGTCACCGATGGGCAACGGCGACATGCTGGAACGGGCGATGCTGCTGGCATTCCGTTTCGACCTGGGCAAGGACGATGAATTGGCGGCGGCGTTCGACGCCGCGACGGTGAACGGTGCGCGCGCATTGGGGATCGAGGATTACGGCTTCGACATCGGTCGGCCGGCAGATTTTCTGCTGATGCCGGTCGAAACGCTCGGTGAAGCCGTGGTTTCGCGCCCTGTACGCCAGGTCTATCGCGGTGGCGAACTGATCGCCAGCGGCGGTCGCTTGCTGGGCAGCCGTCTGTGAAACGGATCGGCCTGAAGGCCGGTTGCGTGGTCGGCTTCGATGGCACGCAGCATGTGCTGTGGCGTGACGGAGAAGTGGTGTTCGCCGGCTCGCGCATCGAGTTTGTCGGACGCGGTTACCCAGGGCCGGTGGATCAGTGGATCGACTACGGCAATGCGTTGATCGGCCCAGGTTTCATCGACCTGGATGCCCTAGGTGATCTTGACTCCACGGTGCTGACCCTGGACAACGGCGACGAACGCGTCATGGGCCGGATGTGGTCGGCGGAGTATCTGGAGGCCGGCCCGCGTGAGTCGTTCAGCCCTGAAGAAGAAGTCTTCAAATACCGCTACGCCTTCACCCAGTTGATCCGCAACGGCATCACCACGGCGATGCCGATCACCTCGATGTACTACCGCGAATGGGCGGAGACCTACGACGAGTTTGCCGCTGTGGCCGATGTGGCGGGCGAACTGGGCCTGCGCACCTATCTCGGCCCCTGCTACATGAGCGGCATGAGTTACTGGCGCGCCGACGGCACCCTCGCCCATCACTGGGATGAGGCGCGGGGGCTGGCCGGACTGGACGCAGCCGAACGGTTTTTCAAGGATTTCGACGGCGCGCACGCCGGCTTGATTCGCGGTGCGCTGCTGCCAGATCGCATCCAGACCTGCACCCCGGCGCTGCTTCAGCGCACGTCCGCATTGAGCCGCGAGCTGAACGCGCCGATGCGCCTGCATTGCTGTCAGGCGCTGGGTGAAGTGGCGATGGTCGAACAGCTGCGCGGCACCTCACCGCTGGGCTGGTTGCAGCAGCTGGATTTGCTCAACCCGCGCAGCCTGTTGCCCCACGGCATCTACACCTCGGGCGATGACGATCTGCAGCGGGTCATCGACGGCGGCGCGAGTCTGGTGCACTGCCCGCTGGTGTTCGCCCGAGACGGCGAGGCGCTGAATTCGTTTGGCCGCTATCGCGCCAAGGGCATCAACTTCGCCCTCGGCACCGACACCTGGCCGGCGGACTTGCTGGCCAACATGCGCCACGGTTTGAACATCGCCCGGTTGATGGAAGGCGGCTCGGCGCTGACCAGCAGCCTCGATCTGTACAACGCCGCGACCCTCGGCGGCGCCCAGGCGTTGGGCCGTGATGACCTCGGTCGCCTGGCCCCAGGCGCCAAAGCGGATATCACCGTGTTCAGCCTGCGCGGCCTGCACCTGGGCCCGCTGTTCGATCCACTGAAAAACCTGCTGCTGGCCGGGCGCGGAGACGACTGCATCGCCAGTTACATCGATGGTCGCTGCGTGATGCATGACGGTCAGGTCAACGGCGTCGACTACCCCACTCTGCAACGCCAGGCCCAACGCCAATACGAAAAACTGATGCGCAGCCACAGCGACCGGGCCTTTGGCCGACCGGACTGGAAAACCCTGTTCCAGCCGGCCATTCCGTTCGCCGACGACTACAGCGCCGAAGCGCCGTTGAGCGCCATCGATCCACTTCTTTAGAGAACACTGCCATGCACAGCTTCGATTTCAGCCAACTGAGCCCACGGGAAAAGTACAAGATTCTGATCGGCAGCGTGGTGCCGCGCCCGATTGCGCTGGTCACCACCATCGATGCCGAAGGCCGGGTCAACGCCGCACCGTTCAGCTTCTTCAATGCGCTGTCGGCGGACCCGCCCATTCTCGCGCTCGGCGTCGAGAACTACGGCGACCAGAGCCCCAAGGACACCACGCGCAATATCCAGATGAATCAGGAATTCACCGTCAACATTGTCAGCGACGCATTGGTGGAAGCCATGAACGTCTGCGCCGTGCCATTCGCGCCGGGCTTCGATGAGTTGACCGCAGCGGGCCTCACAGCGATTCCCGGCACTTCGGTCAAATGCCCGCGAATCGGCGAAGCACCGGTTGCACTGGAGTGTCGGCGGATGATGGCGCTGAACATCGGCCAGTCGCGGGAGATCATTTTTGGCGAGGTGTTGATGGCGCATGTGCGCGACGAGTTGATCGATCCGAAAACCCTGTACATCGATCAATTGGGGCTGGATGCGATCGGGCGCATGGGCGGGCATGGTTATGCGCGGACCCGGGATTATTTCGACCTGCCGACCCGCTCGTTGCAAGCGTGGACAGAGGCACCGGGGGGCGGCGAGCGGTTCTGGCCACAGCGCTGAAAGCTATTGCTTGTTTGATCGTTCCCACGCTCTGCGTGGGAATGCCGCCATGGACGCTCCGCGTCCACTGTGACGCAGAGCGTCACGGTATGCATTCCCACGCGGAGCATGGGAACGATCAGCGTGGGAACGATCCCGAACAGCAGCTGAGCGTGGGAACGATCAGCAGCCTGGGTTTCAGTCAGTGCCGTACTTCGGCGACCGTGGCCCGTACAGCAGGCCCGCCGGGTGCCCGGCCGACAGCAGTCGATTGCTGGCCACACCGGCAATCGGGTAGCCGGCATCGGTGGAGCTGTTGATGATCTGCTTCACCGCTGCGGTGATCAGCATGCCGATCAGGCCACCGGCGTTGCTGTTGTTACCCTCCTCGCTCGACGCCCGGGCCGCACCGGTCCACAGGGTGACGCCGGTTTTCAGGTCGACCAGTTTGGCGCTCGCGGTGACGGCGGTTTCGCTGCTGATCACCATGTAACGCGTGCCGTACTCGCTGACGGTGATGTACAGCGCCGCGTCGGCACCGAAGATTTCCTGCAGCTTGTTGGCCGGCGCCGCATGGATGTCATCCGGCGTGGTCAGGCCGTTCTGGCGGAACGTCTCGTCGACCAAAGTGATCGGCAATACGTAGTAACCAGCCTCGGCCAGCGGGAACGTCACTTGCGACAACAGGCTGTAGGACGCCTTGACGTCCGGCGAGGTGTTCAGCGGCGGCAGCACCAGAATGGATTTCGGCCGCGCTTGCTTGTACGCCGAGTAGTCCACGGTCTTCGGTGCAACGCAGCCACCGAGAACGGTCAGCGCCAGACCTGCGGCCAGCAATTTCAGGACGCGCGAGATCATTGGGCGTCTCCGGTCTTGGCGTTTTTAAGCAGAAAATCCATGTACGTGCCGGACTCGGGGAACAGGGTCTTCTCGGTGCGCAGCTGCTGCACCATCTGATCGTCCTTGCCCATGCTCAGGTACAGCAGACCGAGATGAGCGTGGTAACCCGGCGGTACCGGCTTGCCGCTGGCACGAATCTTTTGCAGATCGGCTTCCAGCGCTTCGGCCTGGGCTTCTTTCGGCGTTTCGCTTTTGAAGTATTCGTAGACTTGTGGCTGGTAGCCTTCCCACTGATACAGGGTTTGCGGGCTGCTGCAACCGGCCAGCAAGGCGCCAGCAGTCAGGGCCATCAGCGACCGGGACAGGGACAGATTCATGGTGTGTTGCTCCTTGCAATGGGCGTCTATCAGTTGCCCGGTTTCCAGGCACCGGCGTTCATGCCATCGACCAGACGATTGATCGCCTCGCGCATGGCCAGATCGAGGACTTTGCCGTTGAGGGTGGAGTCGTAGGCAGCGGTGCCGCCGAAGCCGATGATTTCGCGGTTGGACAAGGCGTACTCGCCGGCGCCCTGGGTCGAATACACCACTTCGGAGGTGCTGATGTTGACGATGTTCAGGTTGACCTTGGCGTAGGCGACCTGGGTCTTGCCACGGCCGAGAATGCCGAACAGTTGGTGATCGCCGGTCTCTTTGCGGCCGAACTCGGTGACGTCACCGGTGACCACATAATCGGCGCCTTTCAGACGCTGGGCCTGGCCCTTGATCGCCGCTTCCTGCTGGATTTCGCCCATGTTGTCGCGATCCAGCACCGAGAAACGGTTGGTCTGCTGCAAGTGAGTGATCAGGATGGTCTTGGCCTGGCCACCGAGACGGTCGACGCCGTCGGAGAAGATCCCGCGCATGTAGCTCGAACGGTTGTCGAACTTGCCCACGGCCATCGGGATACGCACACCGGACCAGGCCTGGGAGGCGCTTTCCACCTTGGCCACCGGCAGTGCGCGGGAGCTTTCGGTGGCGCAACCGGAAAGCGAGCCGGCCAGGGTGCCGAGGACGGCAATCGCAACGCCCGAGACCAACATCCGGGAGATCATTCTCACTGTGCATTCCTTCTGAAAAATGATGTGTCCCGGCACGGTGATGTCGTGGGGGATCGGGAAAGGGGCGGCATTATGCCAAAGTGCCACCATTGAGGACAGGTTTTTTTGACGTCAGCAAATTGGCTTGCGAATCAGCCAGCAGCCCTCAGTACCGATCGTTCCCACGCTCTGCGTGGGAATGCATCCCGTGACGCTCTGCGTCACAGTGGACGCGGAGCGTCCATGGCGGCATTCCCACGCGGAGCGTGGGAACGATCACTACAACAGGTTCAGTGGGTGTCAGTGGAAATCGCGGCTTTGTACGCGGATGCCGTTGAGCAGCGGACTGAGGTCACTCAAGCGTCCGGCGATCAGGTGCCGGACCTCGCCTTCCCGCTCCCAGCGGCCATCGACCTTGAGCAATTGCGAGCCCACCAGCACCTGACGCTGACGCTCGGCCAGATCGCGCCAGACCACCACGTTGACGTTGCCGAACTCGTCTTCCAGCGTCACAAAGGTCACGCCACTGGCGGTGCCGGGCCGCTGGCGCCCGGTCACCAGACCCGCCACGCTGACCGGCCGGCCATGCTCGACCTCCAGCAACTCCCGGGAACTGCGACAGCGCCGCGCCCGCAACTCGTCGCGCAACAACGTCAACGGGTGCGGCCCCAGCGTGGTGCCGAGGGTCGCGTAGTCGGTGAACAGGTCTTCGCTGACGCTCGGCGTCGGCAGCAGCACATCCGGCTCTTCCTGACTCGGCAACCCGGCAAACAACCCGAGCTGTTTCTGCACCCCGGCCACTTCCCAGCGCGCCCGATGGCGGTGACCGGCCAGGCCACGTAGCGCGCCGGAGTCCGCCAGCAGCGCCTGGGCGCGACTGTCGAGCCCGGCACGTTCACCCAGATCGGCGACATCGGCAAACGCCCCCCTCGCCCGAGCCTTTTCAATGCTCCGGGCATCTTCCTCGCGAAAGCCCTTGATCATCCGCAGGCCCATGCGGATGGCCGGTTGCTCGCCGGCAATCGGCTCCAGGCTGCAATCCCAGTCACTGGCGCGCACATCCACCGGACGGATCTGCAAATGATGGCGGCGCGCGTCCTGAAGAATCTGATCCGGGCTGTAGAAACCCATCGGCCAGCTGTTGATCAGCGCACAGGCGAACGCCGCCGGTTCGTGGCACTTGAGCCAGCAACTGGCATAGGTCAGCAAGGCAAAACTGGCGGCGTGGGATTCAGGGAATCCGTAACTGCCGAAGCCCTTGATCTGTTCGAAGATCTGCGCGGCGAATTCCGGGCTGTAGCCGTTTTTCTTCATGCCGGCGGCCAGCCGTTCCTTGTGCGGTTCCAGTCCGCCGTGGCGTTTCCACGCGGCCATGGAACGGCGTAACTGGTCGGCCTCGCCGGGGCTGTAGTCGGCGGCGACAATCGCGATCTGCATCACCTGTTCCTGAAACAGCGGCACGCCGAGGGTGCGCTTGAGCACCACTTCCAGTTCCAGGGACGGATAGGTTTCCTCTTCTTCCTTGTTCCGCCGGCGCAGGTACGGATGCACCATCCCGCCCTGGATCGGCCCCGGCCGGACGATGGCCACCTCGATCACCAGGTCGTAGAAGGTTTGCGGGCGCAGGCGCGGCAGCATCGACATCTGCGCCCGGGATTCGATCTGGAACACGCCGATGGTGTCGGCGCGGCTGATCATGTCGTAGGTCGGGCGATCCTCTGGCGGGATCGTGGCCAGGCTCAGGTCCTGATGGCGATGACGGCGCAGCAGGTCAAAACAGCGGCGGATTGCGCTGAGCATGCCGAGGGCGAGGATATCCACCTTGAGCAGGCCGACCGCATCGAGATCGTCCTTGTCCCACTGGATAATCGTGCGGTCGGCCATGGCGGCGTTCTCCACCGGCACCAGCGTGTCCAGCGGTTGCTCGGAAATCACGAAACCGCCGGGGTGCTGCGACAGGTGTCGGGGGAAGCCGATCAGTTGCCCGGTCAGGCTCAACACTCGGTGCAGCAGCGGACTTTCCGGGTCGAAACCGCCTTCGCGCAGGCGCTCCACGGGCGGCGTTTGATCGCTCCAGTGGCCGCAGCAGTCGGCCAGCGCATTGATCTGGTCCGGCGGCAAGCCCAGCGCCTTGGCCACATCGCGGATCGCGCCGGAAGCGTGGTAAGTGCTGACCACTGCGGTCAGCGCCGCACGACGGCGACCATAACGACGAAACACGTATTGCAGGACTTCTTCCCGGCGTTCGTGCTCGAAATCCACGTCGATGTCCGGTGGCTCGTTGCGCTCCCTCGACATGAAACGCTCGAACAGCAGTGTGGTGCGATCCGGGTCGATTTCGGTGATGCCCAGGGCAAAACACACCGCCGAGTTGGCCGCCGAACCGCGACCCTGACAGAGGATTTTCTGCTCACGGGCGAAGCGCACCACGTCGTGCACGGTGAGGAAGTAGCTTTCGTAGCCGAGTTCGGCGATCAGCTCCAACTCATCGTCGATCTGCTTGAGCACCTTGGGTTGTGCGCCTTGCGGCCAGCGCCAGGCGATGCCCTCTTCGGTCAGGTGGCGCAGCCAGGAACTGGCGCTGTGTTCCTCGGGCACCAGCTCTTTGGGGTATTGATAGCGCAACTCGCTCAGATCGAAGGTGCAGCGGCGAGCCAGTTTCACCGATTCGTCCAGCAAGGTTTGCGGATACAACTCGCGCAACACATCGAGGCTGCGCAAATGCCGCTCGCCGTTGGGGTGCAGGCGCAACCCGGCATCGGCCACCGGAACGTGATGGCGGATCGCAGTCATGGTGTCCTGCAAGGCCCGCCGACCACGGGCGTGCATGTGCACATCACCGCTGGCCACGGCTGGAACTTGCAGCTCGTCCGCCAGACTCAGCAGTGCAGCCAGCCGTTGTTGATCGTTCTGCCCGCGATGCAACTGCACCGCCAGCCACAGCCGTTGACCGAAGGTCTGTTTCAGCCAGCGGCCCTCTTCCACCTCATCGACCGCATCCGGCACCCACAGCACCAGCAATCCCGGCAACGGCTCGCTGAAATCCTCGCGCAGTATTTGATACTGGCCTTTCTGCGTGCGCCGTCGAGCCTGGGTGATCAAGCCGCACAGGGCCTGATAACCCTCGATGTTCTCCACCAGCAACACCAGTTTCGGGCCGTGCTCGATGCGGATTTCGCTGCCGATGATCAGCGGCAGCTCCACGGATTTGGCCGCTTGCCAGGCACGGACGATCCCGGCCAGGGTGCATTCATCGGTGATCGCCAACGCCTGATAGCCGTGTTTTTTCGCGCGCTGGAACAGCTCAAGCGCACTGGAGGCACCGCGCTGAAAACTGAAATTCGACAGGCAGTGCAGTTCGGCATAACCCTGGTTCACGCGAACCAGCCCTGCAGCCACAACGGACCGCCCTCACCCACTGCCCGGTACGCCCAGCCTTGCTGGCCGGCGCGGTTCTGGATCAGGTAATAGTCGCGGCGCACGTCGTCACCGTCCCACCAGCCGGACTCGATGCGTTCCGGCCCCATGAGGATGCGCGCCGAACCTTCCGGCACGGACTGCGGCTCGCCCAGCAACCAGCCCGGACGCTGCACGCCCGGCAACGCAGCGCAACGTTGTTTGTCATCGGCGTTCTGCCACGCGCACTCCGGGCGATGATCGGCCTGAAAACGCAGGCCCTGTACCGCTTCATCCCCCAGCCGTGCGCGCAGACGTTCGCGCAGTTGTTCCCAGGGCAAGGTCTGCTGCGGGCGGTCGTCGAACAGTTCCTGAAACTGCGGCACGAAACTCGGCAGATCCTCGGCGCGCAGACGAAAACCGCGCACCGGGGCTTCGACCTGCACCTGCTCCAGTCGGCCACGGGCCAGTTCAAAGAGCATCGCCGGATCGCGCTCGGCGCTGAGCAGGCCGACTTTGATCAACGTGTCCGGCAGCCCTGCATGTTCCAGATGCAGATCGAAGCGCTGCACGCCGCTGTCGCGCCCGCACAAAAACGCCGCCAGATCGGACGTCAGGCGACGCAAGGGAAACAGCAGCGCCTGATGGGACTGCACGTCGAAATTGAGTTCGATGCGCACATCAAAACGGTCCGGCGGCAGGTAGAACGCCAGCGCCAGCGGCCGTGCGCCGAACAGTGTGTCCAGATGCTTGAGCATCGGCGCTTCGAAACGCCGGGCCAGGGCCTGACGCGGCAGGTTCTGCACCTGATGAAGGTTGCGCAGGCCCATGCGCGACAGCGCCGTGGCCACGCTCGGTTCAAGCCCGATGCGGTCGACCGGCAATTGTCCGAGATGATGACGCAGGGCTTCACCGTCGGGCACCACCAATCCGTCATAGGCGTTGGCCAGTACTCGCGCCGCCACCGGGTTGGGCGCGGCGACGATGCGGTGACGAAAGCCCAGCTCTGTCAGCTCGGTACGTAATCGCGCCTCGAACTGCGCCCAGGAACCGAACAGTCCGAGGCTCGATTCGATCTCGAACACCACGGTGCGCGAGTAATGCACGCTGACCTGAGCGCTGAAACGATAGGCCCAGGCGGCGAGAAACTGCTGCCAGTGCTCGACCTCGGCCGAATCGTAATCGACAGTGGCAAACCCTTTGCTCATGGCCTGCGCGGCGGTCATCGATTGCCCGGGACGCAAGCCCAGTGCCCGCGCCGCCGGGTTGACCGCTTGCAGCACCCGGCGCTGGGCCGGGCCGCTGAGCAGCGCCAACGGTTGCTCGGGGTCGGGGCGCTGACGCAGCACGGCGTCGAGGGCCAATTGCGGGAACAGAATGCAAACCCAGCGCATGGCGACCTCAATGCCCCACGGTGAAGGCAATCGGTGCGCTGCGCGCCAGACCACCCCGGCACTTGAGTACGCGCAATTGCGCCGGGCGCGCATCGATGGCAATGCGCAACGCGGCCGGCGACGGGTTGACCGCTTCGCTCAACGGCCGCCACGCGAACGCCAGGGTCTGGCCGGTTTCCGCCGCCACCTGCAAACGGCGCAAGGCGCGGTCATCGGCCTTGTGCGGCCAGCACAGCACCGCGCCGCAACTGCCCGAGCGCAGGCATTGTTCTGCCGCCCACAACGCATCGCGCTCGCTGGCCTGGATCACCGACAACTGACGCAGATCGACCCCGGCATTGGCCCAGGCCTGCGGGTATGGCACGAACGGCGGCGCCACCAGCACGATGCGCTCGCCCGCCGCCGACAGCCGCGCCAACGTCGGCCACACCAGTTGCAGTTCGCCGACACCGGGCCCGGCCAGCAGGATTTCGCTCAGCGCCGCTTCCGGCCAGCCGCCACTGGGCAAGGCGGCGTCCAGCGCCGCGTGCCCGGTGGGTTGCGGGCTGGCGGCCGGTGGCGCAGGCCGGCCCTTCCAGACCTGGCCGCCATTGAACAGCGTATCCAGCGCAACGACGGCCCCCATCAGCCTTGCCTCACCAGACCGCAGAACACCCCTTCGATGGCCAGGTCCTGATCGGCCCGCACCACAATCGGCTGATACGCCGGGTTGCGCGGCAACAGGCGAACCTCATCGCCGATCCGTTCGAAGCGTTTGATGGTGACCTCGCCGTCGAGCCGCGCCACCACGATCTGGCCGTTGAGCGCTTCGGGGTTGCGCCGCACACCGACCAGATCGCCGTCGAGAATGCCGTCCTCGATCATCGAATCGCCCTGCACCCGCAGCATGTAGTCGGGTGTACGGGAGAACAGCGCCGGATCGAGCATCAGCCGATTGTGCAGCTCGGCATCGGCGCCGATGGGCGCACCGGCAGCCACCCGCCCGAGCACCGGGACTTCGAGCAGTTCCGGCCGCGCCGGCTGCCCGAGCAGGCGAATGCCCCGGGCTTGATGCGGATTGACCTCGATGAACCCGGCTTCGGTAAGCGCCAGCACATGCTTGCGCGCCACGCTGCGGGAGGCAAAACCAAAAGCCTCGCTGATTTCAGCGAGGCTTGGGGGCTGACCGTGTTCGGCGATGCGTTCGCGGATAAAGGTCAGGATGGCCGTACGGCGGGGAGTCAGAGTCGTCATGGAGTACATTTGTACTCTTGTGGGAATTTCCTGACAAGCACCGCCAGTCAGCTCGAATCCCGCTCCGCCAGAACCCCTCACGGATGATCGTTCCCACGCTCCTGCGTGGGAATGCCTCTAGGGACGCTCCGCGTCCAGTGACGCGGAGCGTCACGGGCTGCATTCCCACGCGGACGGTTCGACGCCTCGACGTGGGAACGATCAGAAGCACGGAGTCAGCTCAAACCGCGCTCCGCCAGAAACTCCGCGATGTAATCAATGAACGCCACAACCTTGGCCGTCGCCCGCCGATGGCTCGGGTACACCGCCAGAATGTGCGGGCCGAAGCTGTCCGGGTCGATCTCGTAATCAGCCATGACCCGCACCAGTCGCCCGTCGGCGATATACGGCGCAGCGCTCCACAATGGCGTGTGCAGCAAGCCACGCCCGGCCAGAGCGCTGGCCAGCAACAAATCGTAATTGTCACTGCGCAACAGCGGCGCCGCCGGTTGCGCCAGGCTCAGGCGCTGGCCGTCGCGTTCGGCCCACCAGAATTCGCGGCTGAGCAACGGATGCCGGTACAGCAGCCATTCATGCTGATCGAGGGTTTGCGGCGTCACCGGCAAGCCCTTGCGCGCCAGGTATTCGGGGCTGCCGCACAGCGCCAGGCGATTGCTGCCGACCACCCGGGCGATCAACCCCGGCAAGTCGTCATGCCCCTCGCGCAACGCCAGGTCGTAACCGCTTTCCAGCAGATTGACGAATTCGTCGCACAAATCCACCTGCAGGCTGATCTGCGGGTATTGCTGCAAAAAGCCGTCACACACCTGATCGAGAAACGCCCGCCCGTAGGCCAGCGGTGCGGTGATTTTCAGGCTGCCGCGCAGACCGTGCTGCAACTGCTCGATTTCTTCGCTCGCCTCATCGAGGCGCTGCAACACCTGGCGTGCGGTTTCCAGATACAGACGACCGATTTCAGTCAGCAGGATTCGCCGCGTGCTGCGCTCGAACAGCCGCGCGCCGAGTTCGGACTCCAGATGATTCACCGCTTTGGTCAGGGCCGACGGGGTCTTGCCCAGTTGCTCGGCAGCGCGGCTGAAACTGCCGAGCTGCGCGGTGACCACGAACATTTTCAGTGCACCCAGCTTGTCCATGCTTTTTCCATTCAGGCAAAAACGTTTTTCGTGAGGGAGGCGTTCTATCGGGCGTTGGCAGCCACTAATCTGGCCATCAGACGCAATAACAAGGAAATGTTCAATGAAAAGATTCATCCCGCATTTCACAAAAAATCTGCTGATCGCCGCTATGAGTTTTGCCTCGATGGAAGCCATGGCCACCACCGATCTGGTGCTGCTCAATGGCAAGATTTTCACCGCCGATCCCGCTCAACCGAAGGTTCAGGCGCTGGCCGTGGAGAACGGCAAGGTGCTGAAGGTCGGCAGCGATGCGCAGATCAAGGCCTTGATCGAACCCGGCACCCAGGTGATCGACCTGAAAGGCCAGGCGCTGATGCCCGGCCTGATCGACAGCCATTCCCACGCGATTTTCGGCGGGCTGGAAATGGTCTCGGCCAACATGGCAGACGACGTGGTCGGTCTGGATGAACTGGAAAAACGCCTGCGCGGCTGGCGCGACGACGGCAAGGCCCGGCATGGCGACGTATTGAGCGTGGCCGGCATGAGTTCGGCGTATTGGGCCAAGGCTGAAGCGCTGGGCAAAATCTTCAACCACGGCGAATGGGCCAACGTGCCGGTGGTGTTCACCGGCAGCGACCACCACACGGCGTGGGCCAACAACGTCATGCTCAAGCGTGCGGGCATCGACGCCGCGCTGCTGAAAACCCTGCCGGACGCAGAAAAAGACACCATCGGCAAACTGCCCAACGGTGAGCCGAACGGCTTTGTGGTCGACGCCGGCTGGGATCGGGTCGCCTCGAAAATGCCGGTGCCGAGCCCGGCCGACATGCTCAAGGCTGCGCAATCGGCGGTGCGTTTCAACAACAGCCTCGGCATCACCGCGTGGATGGATCCGGCCGCCAACGCTGCGCCGGGCGAGCCGGTGTTCGCCCTCAAGCCCACCGAGAAAACCGTCGGCGTATTGCCGGCCTACAAAGCCCTGTCGGAAAGCGGCGGCATGACCGCCCACGTCGCCGCGCTGCTGGTGGCCAATCCGAAAAGCGTCCCGGCCGATCTCGACACCCTCGACAAGGTGCGCCGGCAATTTCAGGGCATCCCCAACCTGACGCTGCCGGGGATCAAGATCTTCGCCGACGGCGTAATCGAATACCCGGCCCAGAGCGCGGCGATGATCGATCCCTACAGCAATTCGCACAAACAGGGCGAGTTGCTGATCGATCCGCAGCATTTCGGCGAACTGGTCAGCGCCATCGACCAGCGCGGCTGGCTGGTGCACATCCACGCCATCGGCGACCGCGCGGTGCGCGAATCACTGAACGGCATCGCCCAGGCGCGCAAGGACCGACAGAGCGGCGTAACGCACTCGATCACCCACCTGCAAATGGTCAACCCGAAGGAGTTCGCCCGCTTCAAGCCGCTGAACGTGATTGCTTCGATGCAACTGCTGTGGGCCAGCGCCGACGATTACACCACCGACATGATCAAGCCTTACGTCAGCGCCCTAGCCTTCCGCTATCAATACCCGGCGCATTCGCTGCTCAAGCAGGGCGCGACGATTGCCGGCGCCAGCGACTGGCCGGTGTCCTCGCCGAACCCGTGGAACGCCATGGCCCAGGCCATCACCCGCACCGGGCCGCTGGGCGTGCTCAACGCCGACGAACGCCTGGACCGCGAAACCATGTTCTACGCCTACACCGCCAACGCCGCGCGGACCATCGGCCTGGAACAACAGATCGGCTCGCTGAGCCCCGGCAAACAGGCCGATTTCATCGTGCTCGATCGCGACGTGTTCAGCGTCGACGACAAGGCCCTGCATGACACCCAGGTCCTGCAAACCTGGTTCGCCGGCCGTCAGGTCTACGCCCCTACCCTCTAATAACAAACGCCGTATCCGCTGCCCGACCCCGCGCCAGCCGCCGGGGTTAGGCGCAGCCTTGCCCGCTTCCTGCCCATAACAACCACAACAACGGGACTTCACATGAAAGCCTTGCCCCTGCTCGCCCTCACTTCCTTGAGCCTGCTGCCCTTGAGCAGCCACGCGATTCCCCTGAACGATGATTTCGCGGTGCTGGTCGACCTGACCCTGGCCAGCGACTACCGCACCCGCGGCATCTCCCAGACCCAGAACGACCCGGCCGTACAGGCCGGCCTGACCCTGGCCCACAGCAGCGGCCTGTACCTCGGCGCGTGGAGCTCGAACGTCGATTTCGGTGGCGGCCTGAAAACCCGTCAGGAAGTCGATTACTACGCCGGCTGGTTGTGGCAGGCGACCGAGGCTGTGAGCCTGGATCTGGGCTACATCAAATACGCGTACCCCAAGGAGAGCCAGTTCAACCAGAGCGAGGTGTACTCGATTCTCAGCGCTTACGGCGTGAGACTCGCGGCCTACTACTCCAGCGACGCGCCGGGTATCGACAGCAAACAGAGTTCGCTCTACAGCTACATCGGCTATGAAACCGAATTGCCGTTCGATTCCGGGTTGAAGCTGCGCTACGGCAACATGGACTTCAAGGACCCGCATATGTATTCGGCGTCCGGTCACAGCGAAGAGTCCTACCGGGAGTGGGAAGTCAAACTGACCCATAACCTGGCCGGGGTGGTGCTGGGCCTGAGCTACATCGACACCGACCTCTCGCAGAGCCAGTGCCTGAGCAGTTGGGGCTTCAAGGACGTGTGCACGGCGACGGTCGTCGCCAGCGTCAGCAAGTCCTTCTGACCCGCCGCAAATCTCCCGTGGGAGCCGGCCTGCTGGCGCCCACGTTTTTTTTTGCACTTACCGTGATTTTGTTACCGGATGTTTACGGAATTTTTACTAATGCTCTTCTACAGTTACGCGCGTAACCGCATGGGTTTTCGACTGACGTAGAGGAAAGTATCGAAATGGCTTTGGGCAAAGGACTGCGTTTACCGTCCATCACTCCGACCCGCCTGGTGCTGCTGTTTTCGCTGGCACTGGTGGCGCTGTACAACCTGGCGACCTGGAAGGCGCTGGGAACGCTGATTACCTTGCAAGGCGCGCAAAAACTGGCGTTTTTCGCGTCCTTCGGGCTGTTTCTCTGGGCGGCGATCACGCTGCTGCTGACGCTGGTCTCGTTTCGCTGGACGCTGAAACCGGCGCTGACGTTGGTGGCGCTGCTCTCGGCCTGCGCCGCGTATTTCATGAACGAATACGGAATCACCATCGACACGGTGATGATCCAGAACGTGTTCGAAACCAATCCCGGCGAAGCCACGGCGCTGTTCAGCGGCAAATTGCTGGCTTACGTGCTGTTGCTCGGCGTGTTGCCGGCCATGCTGATCTGGCGCTGGCCGGTGGTTTATCGGCCGTTCTTTCGGGGTTTGCTGAACAAGGTGCTGGTGATCGTGGCCTGTGTGCTGGTGATCGGCGCTTCGGTAGGCGCGTTCTATTCGACCTACGCGCCGATCTTTCGCGAGGAAGACAAGCTCACCCACTTCATCAACCCGACCAACTACATCTACGCGATCAGCAAATACACCAAGCAACGGCTGGGGATCAAAAAGCATTTCGTGGTGCAGGCCATCGGCGAAGACGCGGTGATGAGCGCCAAGGCAGCCGGTCGCGAGAAGAAATCGCTGATGGTGTTCGTGGTCGGTGAAACCGCCCGGGCCGACCACTTCTCGCTCAATGGTTACGAGCGCGAGACCAACCCTGAGCTGAGCAAACTCGACATCCTCAACTTCACACAGGTGCATTCCTGCGGCACTTCGACGGCGGTGTCGGTGCCGTGCATGTTCTCGATGTTCCCGCGCGAGGACTACAGCGACAAGAAAGGCAAAACCTACGAAGGCCTGCTGGACATCCTGCAACGGGCCGGCGTGCAGGTGCTGTGGCTGGACAACAACAGCGACTGCAAGGGCACCTGCCTGCGCGTGCCGAACCGCGACATCGCGAAGAACCAGCCGGGGCCGTTCTGCGACGGCAACAACTGCCTCGACGAGGCGTTGCTGGCCGACCTGCAAGGCTACATCGACAGCCTCAAGGGCAACGCGATCATCGTTCTGCACGCCGACGGCAGCCACGGCCCGGAATACTACGAGCGCTATCCGAAGGACATGGAGCGCTTCAAACCGATCTGCCACACCAACCAGCTGGGCAGCTGCAGCCGTGACGAACTGGTCAACGTCTACGACAACACGATCCTCTACACCGACCATTTCCTGGCCAAGGTGATCGAGTTGCTCAAACGCAATCAGGACCACCTCGATACATCGATGCTGTACGTGTCCGACCATGGCGAATCACTGGGCGAGAACGGCCTGTACCTGCACGCCGCGCCCTATGCGCTGGCGCCGGAAGCCCAGACCCATGTGCCGATGGTGATGTGGTTCGGCAACAACACCCTGGCGCAACTGGGCATCGACCGTGGTTGCCTGCAAGGCAAAAGCAGCCAGCCGGATCTGAGCCATGACAACCTGTTCCACTCGGTGCTCGGGTTGTTCGAGGTCAGGACGTCGCTGTATCAGCCGGGGCTGGATATTTTCCATGGCTGCCGGCCGGCGATGACGGCAGGCCAGTGATCCCCTCCAGCTGCGCCAGATAGGCCCACGGGAAAATCCCCCGCTGGTGACCATCGCTGAACACCAGTTGCAGGCCGTATCCCTGAGCGTTCAATTCGATGACCCGCACACGCGGGTCAACCATTGGCGGCGAGCCCCGCAGGCGAAACGCCCGGCATTGCGAGCACGGGCATTGGCGGCGCAGTTCGGCATGGTCGAGGAACTGCTCGCGGCCATCCGGCCAGCTCAGCCGCAACCGGTGCTCACTTTGGGAATTGCCGACCGACAGCGGACTCATTGCAGCTGACTCAAGGCAATCCGCACGGCTTTGCGCACTTCCGGGTCGCCGTCGTCCTGCGCGGCCTGCAACGCCGCCACGGCGCCGCGATCATTCAGTTCGCCGAGGGCCAGCGCGGCGTCCTTGCGCAGGTTGCTGATGCGATGGCCGAGGGTGTCGATCAGGGCGTCGAGGGCAGCGACGTACTTGAGACGCCCGAGACTGCGGGTAGCGCGCAGGCGCACTTGCCAGTAGTCGTCGGCCAAGGCTTCGATCAGCGCCGGCCCGGCGTCGGTGTGGCCGACCTTGCCGAGGGTCGTCGCGGCTTCTTCGCGCACTTGCCAGGCCTGGTCTTGCAAGGCCTGACGCAACGCGGGCAGCACTTCGGCGTCACTTGCCAAACCCAAGGCGCCGGTGGCGGCGCGGCGCACTTCGGTGTCCGGGTCATCACTCGCCAGGCGGGCCAGGGCTGGCAACGCGTCGAGTTGCTTGAGCCAGCCGAGCACGCCGACGGCTTCGCGGCGCACACTGGCATCGGCATCGTTCAGCGCCTGAATCGCGGCCGACGCAGCGCCGGGGAAGCGCAATTCACGCAAGGCCCGGAACGCGGCTATACGCACGCCGGTTTCGGCATGGCTGGTCCACGGCAGAATCACCCTGCCCGCCGCTTCGGTCTTGAGCAGGCTCAGGCTCTGCGCCGCAGCGGCTTGCACCGCCGGCGACGGATCCGTCAGCGCCTGGCACAGCGCTTCAACCACCGGCTCGTCTTCCCAGGCTTCCAACAGACGCGCCGCTTCGGCACGCACTTCTTCGGCGGGGTCTTCGGCCAGGCGCTCGACCAGCCAGAGCAGACCGTCCGGCTCTTCGAGGTCAGCCAGATCGATCAGGGCAATCCGGCGGACACCGGCGTCATCGGCGGTCAGGCGTGGTTGCAGGGCGAGAATGTCGTCGTTATCGGTCACAGCAAAAAATGAGGTCATAGGGCAAATCGCGGCAAGGAGTTTTCAGGAGGCAAACCGAGCGGATTGAGGCGCGGCAGCGGTCGGTCGTTGTCGTGGCGCAGCAGGTCGAGGCAATGGCGCTTGAGGCGCGAGAACTCGTGGCTGGTCACCAGTTCGGTGGTGCGTGGCCGGGGGAAATCCAGGCGCAAGTCTTCGATAATTCGCCCCGGCCGTGCGCTCATCACCAGCAAGCGATCGGCGAGGAACAGCGCTTCATCGATGTCATGGGTGACGAACACCACGGTGGTGCGAATTCGCGTCCAGATATCCAGCAACAGTTCCTGCATGTTCAGGCGGGTCAGCGCGTCCAGTGCGCCGAAGGGTTCGTCCATCAGCAACAACCGTGGCCGGTTGACCAGCACCCGGGCGATTTCCACCCGTTGCTGCATGCCGCCGGACAGTTGATCCGGCCAGCGTTCGGCGAAGCCTTCGAGGCCGACCAGTTTGAGGATGTCGTCGGCGGCGCGATGGCGCTCGGCTTTATCGATGCCGCGCATCTTCAGGCCGAAGGCAACGTTGTCGCGCACCGTGCGCCATGGGAACAGGGTGTGATGCTGGAACACCATGCCGCGCTGTGGCGACGGGCCGGACACTTCGGTGCCATCGACTTTCAACTGTCCGCCATGGGGTTGCAGATGCCCGGCCAGCGCGCCGAGCAAAGTCGACTTGCCGCAACCGGAGGGGCCGAGAATGCACACGAACTGGCCCGGCTCGATCTGGCAATCCAGGCCCTGCACCGCTTCGAACGCTTGCCGGCCTTCGCCGAGGACGATGGACAACTGGCGGATGTCGATCCGCCCTTCCGGAGTTTGCATCACGCTCATCAGGCTTTTCCTCGTGGTCGGTGCCAGGGCGTGAACAGCCCGCCCAGGCGTTTGATCAGCAGGCTGCTGCCCATGCCCAACACGCCGATCAGCAACATGCCGACCACGATGTCGGCGTAGTTCTGGATGGTGTAGGACTCCCAGGTGTAGTAACCGATGCCGAACTGGCCGGAGATCATTTCGGCGGTTACCAGACAGAACCACGACGTGCCCATGCCGATCGCTAGGCCGGTGATGATGCTGGGTGCGGCGCCCGGCAGGATCACTTCCAGCAGAATCGCCCGGCGCCCGGCCCCGAGGCTTTTGGCCGAGGCGATCAGGCGCGGGTCGACGCCTTCGACGCCGTGCACGGTGTTGAGCAGGATCGGGAACAACGCGCCGGTGAAGGTGATGAAGACCATCGACAGTTCGGAGGATGGGAACATCAGGATCGCCAGTGGAATCCAGGCGACGGCGGGGATTGGGCGCAGCACTTCCAGCGGTGGCAGCAGCAGGTCTTCGGCCCATTTTGAGCGGCCGATGGCCAGGCCCAGGGCGATGCCGAGGACCAGCGCCGCGAGGTAACCGGCGAAGACCCGGCCGAGGCTCGCGCTCAGGTGCTGGATGAGTTTGCCGGAGTCGCCGAGGCCGAGTGCGGCTTCGATTACGGCCAGCGGGGTTGGCACGTTGGCGAAGGTGACGAGGCCGAGGTTCCAGTGGTGGCTGGCGGCTAGTTGCCAGAAGAGCAGGCAGAGCAGCAGTGAGGCGGCTCGGGGGATCCAGCGTGAAAACATATATCACCTCTGATCGTTCCCACGCTCTGCGTGGGAATGCATCCCGTGACGCTCCGCGTCACAGTGGACGCAGAGCGTCCATGGCGGCATTCCCACGCAGAGCGTGGGAACGATCTACGTTTGAGTTAACGACTGGCAACGGCCTGGGTCGTGGCATCGGTGAAGTCGAAGACCTTCCCACCCTGCGCCGAGGCAAATTGCTGCGCCTGGCCTTTGAGCAGAAACGCGCTGAGGCGCCCCTTCGCATCACTGGCAAACCACGCCTGTTCCGCCAGCAACTTGATCCCGCTGTCACTCGCCTGCGCATACACCGCCCGGATGTTCTTGCCTTCCGACTTCAGGCCGGCCAGCGCCGTGAACGCCTCTTCAGCCGAGGCATACCGCCGGACCTTGTCCTCACCGCGCACCCAGATTTCCGCGACATGACTGAAGTCCGAAATCGCTTTCCCGGTCGCCGCATCGACAGACTTCAACGGCGTCTGCGCGTAGTTGGTCAGTTGCGCGGTGTAATCCAGATTCGAAGCCTTGAACGCCGCACGGATGTACTGATCGTCGATAAAGGTATTCAGATCGAGCCCACGATCGGCCTTCTTCAACAGCTTCAGCGTGTCGATCGCGGTGCCCACAGCCTGGCGATATTCCGGTTTCCAGCTCAGGTCACGGGTCTGCACACCGAGCGGGCCGTGGAACAGGTAATTGACCTCAGCATCGACGCCGGTGACCTTGGCGATCAGTTCGCTGTATTTCTCCGGCTCGGCGGCCAGCAGTTGATTGGCCTCGATGCTGGCGCGCAGGTAAGCAACGACGATTTCCGGGTACTTTTTCGCGTAAGCCTGATCGACCAGCGCACCGTGGAAAGTCGGCGCATTGGCCTGGGCGCCATCGTAGATCTTGCGGGCGAAGCCACGGCTCGGGAACAGTTCGGCGAACGGCACGAAGTCGGCGTGGGCGTCGATCTTGCCGGCCTGCAACGCCGAGCCTGCGACCTCAGGCGGCTGGGCGATGATGTTCACGTCCTTGAGCGGATCCCAGCCCTGCTCCGCCACGGCGCGCAGCAACATGCCGTGGGCGGTGGACGCGAACGGCACGGAAATGGTCTTGCCCTTGAGTTCACTCAACGACTGCACGCCGGACGCACTCGGCACCACGATGCCGTTGCCGCTGCCCTTGATACTGCCCGACAACACGCTGATGAACAGGCTGTGTTTGCTGGCGGTTTCAAATGCCACGCCGTTGAACGCACCGGGGAAATCGGCCATGGCGCCGAAGTCGAGTTTGCCGGCGACCATCTCGTTGGTCAGCGGTGCGCCGCTGGTGAAGTTCTTCCACTGCACGTCGTACTTGGCGTCCTTGTAGGCACCGTCGTGAGGCAGGTATTTGTCGAGCAGGCCCAGCTCGCGAATCAACAGGCCGCCGGCGGCGCAATTGATGGTGGTGTCCTGAGTGCCGATGGCAATGCGGATGGTTTCGGCCGAGGCCGACAGGGTGAACGAAGCCAGTACCAGACCGGCGATTGCTGCACGCAACATGGTTGAATCCCCTCGAATCATTTATAGGATGTTCGTCTCCGCCGCGATCAGGGCGCGGTGGGAAACGAGGGGTGTGTTGAATCAGGCGTCCGGTGTTGCCGGATAGCGTTTTAGCGAAGCAGATACGGGATTTCGACTTTGACGGCGCCGGTCGGGCAGTCCTTTTCACACGGCATGCAGTACCAGCATTCATCGAACGCCATGTAGGCCTTTTGGGTAGCCGGGTTGATCGCCAGCAGGTCCATCGGGCAGACGTCGACGCACACGGTGCAGCCCTTTTCGGCGATGCATTTGTCCTCGTCCACGGTGACGGGGGCATTGGAGCGGAAGAAGATTTCCTGGGCTTGATAGGCCATGGTTCGGACTCTCTCTAGTGATGCATCAAGCGGCGAAAGCGCCGACCCGAAGGCGGTCGTAGGCCTGCATTTCCTCGGCGTCGAGGGGGATGATGTAAGGCTCGACGGCTTTCTTGAAACTGGTCATGCGCCCGTCTTCGCCCTTCTTCAGGTGGCAGTGGCAGAACCATTCGCGGTCGTCCCGTTGCGGGTGATCGACGCGGTAGTGGTACAGGCCCCAACGGCTTTCAGCGCGGAATAACGAGGCGCGGGCAGCCATTTCAGCGCAGTCACGGATCACGCTGGTTTCCATGGCGCGCATCAGTTCGTGGGCGTTGTTGGCCTTCATTTCGTTGAGGTCGCGTTCGATGTCGCTGAAACGTTGCAGACCGATTTCCATTTTCTTCGTCACTTTCGGCGGTTGCAGGTAGTCGTTGACGAAGCGCCGCAGCTTGTACTCGACCTGTGCCGGCGGCAGGCCGTGTTCGCGATCCAGCGGTGCGTAGACCCGGGCCTTTTCCGTTTCGATCTGCTCGGCATCCAGCGCGGAGAACTCGCGCCCGGCGACAAACTCCGCCGCGTTGTTGCCCGCGAACCAGCCGTAGGTGAATGCGCCGAGCATGTAGTTGTGCGGCACGGCGGCCATGTCACCGGCCGAGTACAAACCTTTCACCGAGGTTTCGGCGCGCTCGTTGACCCACACGCCGGACGCCGAGTGGCCGCTGCAAAAACCGATTTCCGAGATGTGCATCTCGACCATCTGCGTGCGGTAATCGGTGCCGCGATTGGCGTGAAACTGGCCGCGACTCGGACGTTCGTTGCTGTGCAGGATCTCTTCGATGTTCTGGATGGTTTCCTCGGCCAGGTGATCGAGTTTGAGGAACACCGGGCCGTTGCCGCTTTCCAGTTCCTGGTGGAACTCCCACATCATCTGCCCGCTCCAGTAGTCGCACTCGATGAAGCGTTCGCCCTTGTTGTTGGCGGTGTAGCCGCCGAGCGGGCCGGTGACGTACGCGCAGGCCGGGCCGTTGTAGTCCTTGATCAACGGGTTGATCTGGAAGCACTCGAGGTTCGCCAGTTCGGCCCCGGCGTGGTACGCCATCGCGTAACCGTCACCGGCGTTGGTCGGGTTTTCGTAGGTGCCCATCAGGTAACCCGAGGACGGCAGACCCAGTCGCCCGGCAGCGCCGCAGGCAAGAATCACTGCCTTGGCCTTGATCACATGGAAGTCGGCGGTGCGGCAGTCGAACCCCATCACACCGTTGACTGCGCCCTCCTCGTCGGTCAGCAAACGGGTGCAGACCAGGCGATTGGTGATGTTGACCCTTGCGCGTTTCAACTGGCGATACAGGACTTTCTTGATGTCGTGCCCTTCCGGCATCGGCAGCACGTAGGCGCCCATGTGGTGGACTTTCTTCACCGCGTAATCGCCGGTTTCGTCCTTCTCGAACTTCACGCCCCAGCGGTCGAGTTGCTCGATGGTTTCGAAACTGTGGGTGGCGTAGGCATAGACCGCTGCCTGATTGACGATGCCGTCGTTGGCGATGGTGATTTCCTTCGTGTACTGCTCGGGCGTCGAGTGGCCGGGGATGATCGCGTTGTTCAGGCCGTCCATGCCCATGCTGATCGCGCCGCTGCGCTTGACGTTGGCCTTGTCGACCAGCAGCACGCGCAGTTCCTTGTTCTTTTCCTTGGCCTTGATCGCGGCCATCGGGCCGGCAGTGCCACCGCCGATCACGACGATGTCGTATTCCTGCTCTAAGGTGTTGCGGGTCATGTTCAGGCCCCTTTTTGCCGGTCGATCCGCAGGCGGTACTGGAACGCATCGCCACGGTAGTAAAGGTGTTCGAAGTCCAGCGGCTGGCCGTTGGCATCATGGGTCAGACGCTCGATGCGCATGATCGGCGAGCCGGCCTCGACGTTCAGTGCCTGGGTCAGGTCGCTGTCGGCCAGCACCGCGTCAATGGCCAGATCGGCGTGACCGAGGGCGATGCCGCAGTCGTTTTCGAGGATCAGGAAGATGTCGCGGGTGACCAGATCGGCCTTCTCCAGCCGCTCGCCGACGGCTTTGGGCAGGTAGGTGATTTCCAGCGAAATCGGCTCGCGGTTGATCAGGCGTACGCGTTTGATCTGGGCGACGATTTCGCCTTCAGCGACCTGCAAACGCTCGGCAACCAGTTTGTCGGCGGCGATGAATTTGAAGCTGCGCAGGCGGTTGATCACCTCGTAGCCACGGCCGGTCATGGACTCGGCGAGGCCTTGCAGGGTGCTGACGTTTTGAAAGGTTTTGGGTTTGGCGACGAAGGTGCCTTTGCCGTGGATCTTGAAGATCAACCCTTCTTTCTGCAGATCGCCCAAGGCCTGGCGCACGGTGATGCGGCTGACCTTGAACAGCGTGCCAAGCTCGCTTTCGGACGGCATCTGGCTGTCCTGCGGGTATTCGCCGTCGAGAATCCGGGCGCGCAGTACGTCGCGCAGTTGGGTGTGCAGCGGGACGCTGCCAAGAGAGAGAACGTTATCGGTCATCACGGGATCACTTGTTATAACGAGTTATGACGTGATCTTAGAGACGTTATGACAAGCTTGAGAAATATTGTTTGGGCATAACCTTAGATGCGCCTTCAGTGGCGCATGAGGATCTGATCCATGACCCAATCGGTCTTGAGGGCTTCGACGGCGATTGCCGGGTGCTGCGACTCACCGCGAATCTGCGCGTTCATGCCCAGTACGTGGTGCCACTGAATGTGTTCGTGGTGAGGGATTTCCAGGCTGATGTGCTCATCGGCGTGCAGTTCGACCGGATGCTCGTCGAACACCGAAAACCCGATCCGCCCTTGGCTGCCAATGATCTCGACCCGATCCTCGCGCCGGTCCGCAACGAAACTCCAGCAGCCCATGCCCAACGCGCCCGAGGCAAATCGCCAACTGGCGCTGACCGCATCTTCCGCCGCATACAACCCGGCCTGACGCGCGGTGAAGCCGGCGACTTCCACGATGTCGCCGAGCAGGTACTGGAACAGGTCAAACCCATGGCTGGCCAGATCCGCGAAGTACCCGCCTCCGGCCACCGCCGGATCGGTGCGCCAGTTGTCGCTGCCGTCCAGATCCTTCGGTGATGGCGCCTTGGTCAGCGTCCAGCTCAGATGCCGCACCTCGCCGATGCGCCCCTGCTCCAGCCATTGCCGAACCTGCTGGAAACGCGGCAACGAACGGCGGTAATAGGACACGAACAGGTGCAGGCCGGCGTCGGCAAACACCTGCTGCATCTCGCGGCTTTGACCGGCGTTGAGGGCCATGGGTTTTTCCACGCAGCAATGCTTGCCGGCGGCGGCGACTTTCAGGCTGTAGGCGTGGTGGCTGTCGGGTGGCGTGGCGATGTACACCGCGTCCACCTCGGGGTCGTTGATCAAGGCATCGACGTCGGTGTACGTCCGGGCGATGCCGTGGCGCGTGGCGTAATCGGTCACGGCGTCGAGGCGTCGGCCCATTACCGCCACCAACGCAGAACCGGGCGCCTTGTAGAAGGCCGGCCCACTCTTGCGTTCAGCGACGCTGCCGCAACCGATCATGCCCCAACGCACCACGTTCATGCTTGTGCCTCAGCCGATGCGCAGTGCGCGCAGATCGAGGTGGCCATTTTGCAGCGGCGGGCACCAGTAGTAGCCGCCGGTGATCGGCCGGCTGATGCGGTACAGACCGTCGGTGATGCCGTCTTCCAGACCGCTCATGCGGCGCAGTTGCGCTTCGAAGGCATCGAGGGAAAAACCGAACGCCAGGAACATCAGGCCGGCGCGGTCGCCTTCGATCCACGGCATCGAACGACGCACGACGAAGGCTTCCGGGGCGAAGCTTTCCTGGGCGGTGCGTTTGACGTGGGCGGACACCGGGGCGTCGTCGATCTCTTCGTTGTCGCTCAGGCGACGGCCCATGATGTTGTCCTTGTCTTCGGCCGACAACGTATGGAAACCCTTGAGGTCGTGCTGCCATTGCTGAATCGCAGCGAAGCTGCCACCGACCAGACCGTCCGCGCCTTCACTTTGCAGTGCGGCGGCGATGGCGGCGTCGTCATGCGGGTTTTCGGTGCCGTCTTCATAACCGGTGAGGTCATAGCCGTCCTTGTGGCGGAAGGCTTCCTGCATCTGCACCAGACGCAGCGCCGGGGCCAGTGCGGCCTCAAGCGCGGTGCTGCGGTTGAGCAGCTCGCCACGATCGACGCCGTGCAGCCAGACCCACAGGGCGTGCTGGGTCGACGGGTTTTCCACGCCAACGCCGGTCAGCGCCGGGAAGCTGCGCAGGCCGTCGATGTTCACATTCAGGGCCTTGGCCAGGGATTCACCAAAACCGACCACCGCCGACTTGCCGTCCACCAGGTTCAGCAGGTTGTCGATCGCCTGCGGCAGCGCTTCAACCGACTCGAGGGCGAAAAACAGATGACGTGCTTGCGGCGGAACTGGGGTGGCGAGGATGCCCGGCTGGTAGTAACTCATGTGAACTCCTTGGAAAGAGCGCGGAGTTTAACTGTAGCCGGAGGATTTGTGTGGGATCAGATGACGCACTCGCTGCGCCACGCACTCGGACTCTTCCCCGTCCAGCGCTTGAACGCCCGCCGAAAACTGCGCACGTCGCTATAGCCGACTTCCTCGGTAATCCGCTCGATCGGCATATCAGGATTGGCCAGCAAACTCATGGTGCGTGCCTGCCGCACTTGCTCCAGCAGCGCCTCGAACGTCAGCGAATGTTCAGTCAGCCGCCGACGCAAGGTACGACTGCTCATGTTCAGATCGCCAGCGATCTTTTCAATGTGGCTGCCCCGGCTCAAGTCCCGGGCAATCGCCCGCTCCACGGCCTGGATCAGATCGAGTTTCTGGTGAACCTGCGCCGCTTCCAGCTCCAGCAACTTGACCGCCTGACGCAGCGCCAGCGAATGATGATTGGGCAGGTTCACATCCAGCCACTGCACGTCGATCAGCATGCGATTGTGCAGACACCCAAAGCGCACCTCCGGCCCCAGCAGCCGCCGGTACTCATCGACGTAATCCGGCGCGGCGTGCATGAACTCCACGGCAATCGGCTTGAACGTCTCGCCCACCAGCGCCCGGCCATAGACCAGCAGACTGGCGAAAAACTCTTCAACCGCAAACACCTGCACTTCGGCGAATGGCAACCGGCATTCGACGTCGACGTACACCTGATCGCCCACCACATCGACGCTGGAAACAACGATTCCGCCGGAAGTGTGTTGATGCCGGACCCCGATTTCGAACGCATCGCGCAAGGTTTTGCACAGCGACAACACATGCCCGAGCAGGCCCAGCGTGCCGAGCACGTTCTGCGCGCCGACCCACAGGCCCAGTCCCTGATTGGGTAAAGCCTTAAGCGCACGCTGGATCATGGCCACGGCCTGGCGGTAGGAAATCCGCTGCGCCGGGTCCTGCAAATCCTCGAAATCGAAACCCAGGCCACGGCACAGGCTCTGCGGCTCGATGCCCTTGTTGGCGGCGACTTCGGCCAGGGTTTGCAGGAGAAATGGCGACACCAGCGCCAGTTCGAAGGTCGGGTCTTGGACTTTTACGTTCATGGAGGCTGACATTCCGGATCACGCTGAATTGTTATTTTTGTTACCGGTTATGTCGAAGGAAGTTAGCACAGGGTTGACGGGCTGTCCGCAGAAGCCCCCTTCCGTGTCCGCCAATACCCTGCCGCGGCGTGCGCCAAGGGCTTATTTCTATAGTGGCCGGGCGCCCTGCGTGCCGGCGTTGCGCCCAAAACACAATAATAATGAGGACGGACATGACCCCGAACCGCGCGACATTCCCTGTGCGACTGGCGCTGAGCCTGCTCGGCTGCGCCGCGACCCTGCCGGCGCTGGCCACCGAAGCCGGTGTCGACAACATCGGCCCCGGCACCGACGGCTTCTTCATGCTGCCGATGGAAGTCGACAGTCTTCCGGAGAACATGGTCGCCTTCAACCTCTACTACAACCACTACAAGGCGCGGAAGCTAAACATCAGCTCGTTCGGCGGCAAGGTGCCGAATGTCGAGATCGAATCCACCGCAGTCATCCCGCGTCTCGACTACCTGAGCCCGGTGCGGATCTTCGGCGGGCGCCTGGCCGGTTACATCGCCCAGCCGTGGCTCAAGCAGGAAGTTTCGGTATTCGGCCTGAGCGACACCCGCGAAGGCATGGGCGATACCACCATCGCGCCGATCATCCTGTGGGACATGGGCAAGGACCTGACCCTCGGCGCCGCCGTGGAAATCACCGTGCCCACCGGCGAATACAGCGTCGATCGGCTGGCCAACACCAGCAACAATTTCTACACCTACAAACCGCTGTTCTCCTTCACCTGGCTGCCGACCGAGCGCACCGAGGTGTCGATGAAGACCACCTACAGTTTCAACGAGAAAAACAAGGACACCGACTACAAGTCCGGGCAGATCTTCCACTTCGATTACTCGGCCAGCTACAAGATCACCGACGACCTGATGCTCGGCATCAACGGCTACTACCTCAAGCAGACCACCGACGACAAACAGTTCGGCCACACCGTGCAGTTCGCCGGCGAAGACGTGAACGACGGCGTACGCGGCAAGGTCTTCGCCATCGGCCCGGCGCTGCACTTCACCTTCCTCAAGTACGCCAGCGCCGAGATTCGCTGGGCCAAGGAGTTCGACGTGGAGAACCGGCCAGAGGGGGAAATGTTGTGGGCGAAGGTGAGTATTCCCTATGCGTTCTGAGTGCATTTGTAGGAAGGCGCGCGCGGATTTGTAGGCTGAAAACCTGAAAAACGGAGGGCAGGAATAGGCCTACAGCGGCGGTCGAGATTGCCGGACAACGGTGGGAAACGTCCGGCAGATTTCAAAGGGGTGCTTGCAGATACTGGGCTTCGTTATCCCATGGTTCTTCAAGGGCTTATGGGGTGCATCGTCTGCCAGTGACGACAATGGACCATTCCCCCTTAAACTGCCGAGATTGATCACGGAGATCACTATGAGCTTATTACTTTCCCCGTATTACTCTGACTTCGAATCCGAAGAAGAGGCCGAGAGCTACGATCGCTGGTTTCGTGCAGAGATACAGGATGCACTGGATGATCCAAGTCCTGGCATTCCCCATGATGAAGTTATGGCAATGCTCGACCAGATGCTGGAAGAGATACGCAGGAAGCGCCGCGCTGCAGCTTGAATGGAGCAGCAAGTCCTCGCGTCAACTGGCTGACATCTTCAAATACATCGAGCAACACAATACCAACGCTTCAATTTCGCTAAGACACAAGGTGGGTGCAGCAGCACAGCGACTTTCATCAATACCTTATGGCTACCGACCTGGCCGAGTGCCTGGCACTCGCGAAATGGTGATTCATCCGAACTATCTGCTGGTCTATCGAGTGAATGGACACATCAAAATACTGAGGGTGCTTCACGCCCGTCAAAAATACCCCTCAACTTCAGCAACATAAAAAAAGGGCGGCCAAACGGCCGCCCGAAGCGTACTACACGAGAGTCCTTTACAACGTCAGCTGCCCCCGCTCCTCTTCGGTGAGCTGCTGCTTCGCCTGTTCATCCAGCGCCCCGGCGCCCAGCACCTGCACCGGGCTGTTGGGGTTGTAGCCCGGTGTCGGTGCGCGGCTGGCGCCGTCGCGGGTCGGGGCCAGTTGTTCGTTGCCGAAGCTGAGTACCTGCACGGTGAATACCGAGGCCTGGTTCTGGCGCGAGGCGGCTTGCTGCTGACGGGCGACGTCTTCCGCCGCCTGGGTTGCCGAGGACGCAGCGGAGCTGGCCGAGGTGATCGCCCCGGTGTTGACCGCCGAAACCACCGGCACGCCGGTCGCCTTGCCCTGCACCGAAATGTTGGCGGCGTTGACCACCGTCAGCGCGGCGATGTTGACGTTGCCCGAGACACGAATCCCCGCCTCGCCCGCATCGATGGTGCCCAGCGGCGCGATCAGGTCGATGTCCCCTGGGGCCACTTCGGCAATCGGGTTGAGCGTGGCGATACCGGCGCCGGTGCTTGGCACCGATGGTGACAGGGTCACGTTGCCCCAAGTGTCGTACACGCGTTTCGGCGGCGTGTAGACCACGGTGGTTTTCGAGCCGCGACCGGCGTTGATGTCACCCTCGGCGGACCAGCCGAGGATCGAACCGCCGAACGTGGTCATGATCCGGCTCTGCCCCAGCAGAATGCTGCCTTGGGAATAGAGCTGAATGTTGCCCGAGCCCTGAGTGATGATCCCCGCCGTAGACGGCGGCGCCGCGCCCTCGATACCGAACACCTGACCACCACCCGGCGTGAGCATCTGGATGTCACCGCCGAACAGCGTCTTGACCCCGGCGCCGCCATAAAGAGTGATGTCGCCGTCGTAGCGGATCGGATTGCCGGCCACATCGGTAGTCGGGAACAGCGAAGCAATGGCGTTGCGACCACGCAGGTAACTGCCTTTGCGCGGGCCATCGGCGTCGTTGTATTCAAGGCCCCCAGCACGCAGTTCGGCGAAGTACACCTGACGGGCGAAGATCGCCTGCTCGGCACTTGGCAGGGCTGCGAAGAAGGCTTGCGCCTGTTCGGCGTTGCCGCTGAAACCGTAGCCGAGTGTCAACCAGCTCTGCAGCTCGTCGAGGTAGGTCTTGACCACTTTGCCCGGTTGCCCGTTGAGGGATGCGTTCGGGTCCGCGAGGTTTTGCGGGTGCAGGTACCGGGCGATGAACCGCGAATAATCCGGCCCCTGCGCGCCCACACCGGCCTGCAACACCACACTGGCGCCCGGCCGCTGATCACCGGCCACCAATGAGCCAAGGCTGGTGATACTGGCGCGGTCTTCCATCAGGATATTGCGCCCGGCATTGATATCCAGCACGCCGGGGCCCGCGATATCGAAGCTGCTGTAGAGGATGTCGCGCCCTGCCGATACCCGCGACACGTCCCTGGGGTCGTCATGCACGAACAGGTTGCCGGTCGAGGTGATGCTTTCTGTCGGTGTTATGCCCATCTCGGCACCAGGCACGGTCGTTGGGCTGCCCAGGAAAGTACCGGACGCCACGATATCGCGCCCGGCCAGCATCCAGACAGGGCCTGCGGCTTCGTACCAGGTACGCTTCGACAGGCTGAACGTCAGCGTTTCACCGCTGCGAACGCCCACCAGATCACCAGTCAAGGCGTAGAACCGCGCCGGTGTCTGGACGTCGCTCAAGCCCGAGTAGCTGTTGGCGCCGAAAGCGAATAACGGATAGCGCAGATTCTTGTCCGGCAAAACCCCGTCGCTGTTGCGATTGCTCATGATCGGCGTGGCTGACGTGTTGTTGCCGTACCCGTTGAAGGCCGGCGCGAACGGTGTGGCGATGGACAGCGGACTGGCGCCCGACTGATTGATCGCATAGCCACCCGCGTAGATCGAGTCCTGCGCCAGCAACTCCAGCTGCCCGGTTCTGGAAGGTGCCAGCAGCAGCGAATACCCGGTTGCCGGCACCGTTCCACTGCCTTGGCTATAGACCGCTGAAGGTCCGGCATAAATCGAACCTTGCGCCGCCACCGCCCGCAGGATCGACGGGTAAACGAAGCGTCCATCGGTAGGCGACGTATTGCGGCCGGTGACAGGGCCCTGACCGTCGACTTCGCCCAGTTGGGTGCTCGGTGTCAGGTTGCCTCCCGCCGAAAACAGGTCGATGGCGGTGTGATCGGTCCACAACGAGAAGCCCGTCAGGCCGCCCCCCTCATGGACGACACCGTCGTCCGTGGTGAACGGCGTGGAGTTCTGCAGCCGCACCCGACCCGGATCCGCCGCCCCGCCCAACACCAGATCGCCGCGCGTGCTGAGACTCATCCCCGAATCCCCCGGAATCAGCACTAGCCCACCGGAGGCGCTGCCCATCGTGGACGTGAACGGGTCGAGCGGACGCACCTCACGAGGATCCTGGGTCGAGGCTGCGGCGCCATACTGCAGATTGATCCCGCCCAGCGCGCCGCCGGCCAGTCGCGCAGCACCGCGCAGGTTGATCAACGCGCCTTGCAGGTCGTGTTGTGCGACACCGATGCCGTTCTCTCCGGCACGGGCGTGCAGTGACGGATTGACCGACCCGCCGATGCGGATGTCCATGTCGCCGCCACCGGTCAATTGCAGGCTGCCGTCGCTGTCCACGCGCCCGGTGCTGCCGACCGCCACGACCAGCCCCTGCCCGCGCGGATAAAGGTTGGTCTTGTTACCGTCGCCCATCGCCTTGAGCATGCCGGCATCGCCCCCGGCACGCAGGCTGATATTGCCGCCGCCCAAGGTGCCGAAACCGGTGAAACCGACCAGGTACGGGCCGGTATCAACACTCTGATCCGGCAGCGGCTGCGTCGCATAGCTGCCGAAGTTGATCCACCACGCGGTCGGCACATCACTGTTGCCGGTGCCCTGACGCCAGAGCCAGTTACCCACGGCCACACTCGGAACCTGCTCACGGGTGTCCATGTTTTGCGACAAGCCGCGACGCCCCAGTACATCGCCCGAAATCGAGCCGCCGGCATTGATGGTCAGGTTGCCGCCCATTTGCGGGTACCAGGCCTGATACAGGCTGTCACTGCCACTGACCCATTTTTCGTAGTCGCCGCCGGCACTGCCCAGCACCGAGCCGTTGTCCGACAGTTTTCCGCGAGGCTGATTGAAGCGCGGATCGATGTCTTGCGACTGAGTGCCGGCGGTATACACGCCGTACGGCGAATCCATGCTCAGATCGCCGGCGGCGAGTACGTCCAGATCGCCGGTGCCGGTCCGCAGCACGCTGAACATCTGTGTGTGGGTCTTTACGGTGGTACCCGGTTTGTTTTCCACGCACAGTTCCGGGAATGCACCACACCAGGCGAGCACATCATCGTCGGTCATCGGCGAGCCAGGCGGCATGCCCATCCAGTTGTCCGGCGCCCAGACCCAGCGCGGGGCCGGCACACAGGAGTTCGGCGCCCAGTCGCACCACATCATTTGATCCTCGGGGACGGGGTCACCCGGCGTGAAGCCGCCCAGGTTGCCCTCGCCCCAGACCAGGGTCGGTGGTTTTTCTGTCACGGTCAGACCGTAATGGGTGTCGGCCAGGCGCAGATTGCCATCGCTGGACACCGGTTTGATCGCCCGGCTGTCCGCGGCGCTCAGATCGGCCCCCGCCACCACGCGCATCGACCACGACGCGCTGCCGGCCGGCAACATGCTGGCGACCGCCCAATTGCGCCCCTGGGTCGTGCCGGTCAATGGCCGCAACTCGATGAACGCCGTGCCGTCCGCCAGTACGACATTGGTCATCGACGGAATCAGCGAGCCGCGCAACAGGGCCAGCGAACCGCTCAGGCGTACGCCCTTGACCCCGGCGTCGCCGGCCTCGACGCTGCCCGGCAGCGGCACGCCTTTGGGCCAGCGCAGGGCTTGCAACGCTGTTGCGTCATTCAAACGGATACCCGCTCCCAGCCGGCTGCCCGCGGGCAAAGTCACGCTGTCGGCGAGCAGCGTGCCGGCGGCATACAGCACGTTGCCCGAAGCATCGCGAACCGAGCCGGCGAGCACCGTGCCGGCGCCGAAGGTGTAAGGCGCCGCCAGCGTTGCCTCGGTCGGCAACAGCGTGCCGCTGGCAAGCGTCGTCGCTTGCAACGGGAGGTCGTAGTTCAACGTGGCGCCGACCGGGAACACCGTACCGTCCGCGAGCGTAACGCCCGCTCCCGGCACGATCAGATCGCCGCCGAACGGTTGAATCCCCGGCAGCAATTTCCAGCCGGCATCGTCCACGGTCTCCGGCGGCGGCGCGAAACCGTCGTTGAGGCTGCCATGGATATCGAGGTTGCCGCCCGCGCGGATCACCAGGTTGCCCGCCTCGCCCGAGCCGTATACCGAAGTCTTCTGCGTGTGCGGATTCAGGCTGGCGTAACGGTAACCGGACAGGTCCACATCACCTTGTACCACCAGATCACCATCGGCGGTTTTACTGGCGATCTCGACCCCAGGCCGTAGATGGAAGGCGTCTGCATAAGTGGCGTTGTTCAGGCCGGCCAGTTTGTTGTTCAGCAAGTTGCCGTTGGCCAGCGCCGCATTGATGAACGCCGTGCTGTCGCCGTGGATGCGATCGAGATATGCCTGATCGATCACCTGATACGGACGTCCACTGGCCGCCGGATCCGTGCCGTCGCTGGCATCGGTATAGCGGCGCGTGGCGTTGAGACCAATCGAGCGGGCTCCCTGAATACTCAGCGCACCGCCGGCATCGATGGCAATGTCACCCGCTCCCAGGCGTGGCGCGTTCAGCTCCAGCGTGCCGCGCAGCAACCCGTCGGACTGCCCCGGCAGTGAGCCGCGAACAGCTTCGGTGCCATGGCGCAAATCGATGCGCGCACCGGCGCCGAGGGTCAGCACGCCTTGTCCGGAGTTGAGTTCGACCATCGCCCGGTTCGGTGCGTCGATGATCTTGCCGTAGCTGTCGACCCGCAGCACACGACCATGGGCGTCAAGCACCGCATTGCCTGCCAGGGTCAGGCCGTTTTGCGCCGACAGGCGAATACTGCCGACCCGCTCGCCGCTGGCATCGATCAGACCCACCACCGTCAGCCGGCCGTTGTCCACCGACACATTGACCTCACCCGCCTTGAGCCCGTCGCCGATCAGCAGATCGCCTTGCTTGAGCTGCAAGCTGCGGCTGCCGAAAACCTGCCCCGCATTCAAGCGCTGATTGAGAGCCGCGAATTGCTGGCTCGCATCGCCATTCAGGTGCTGCGCGCGGATATCCACGCCACCGGCCTTGTAAGGCACCAGCGTTCCGCCGGCATCGTAATAGCCGCTGCTCGCACCGAGGATATCGCCTTGCAGATCGACCATGCCGGCATCGGCGGCCAGGGCGACGGCACTCATGTTACCGGCCTGATTGTTCTGCGCCGACAGATCGATTCGCGAACCCGCCGCCTGGCGGATATTGCCGTCGCGGCTGTACAGCGCCACATCGCCGCCCCAGCTGTACTTGTTCACATCGTTGAACGGCAAGGTGCGACCCGCCATGTCCAGATTCGCGCCACTGGCGAGGGTCAGATCGTCCTCGGACTTGACCACCAGTTTGCCGCTGGCCAGGGCGATGCGACTGTCCAGCAGGACATTGCGCGCATCGAGGGTCAATTCGGCTCCCAGCGCATTGGCGGCAGCCGCTGTACCGGCACCCGTCAGGGTCAGGTTGTTACCGGCCTTGAGCAGGTTGACCGAGCCCGCCTCCCCCGTCAGCAACGGCGTACGCAGCGTGAGATTGCCGCCGCTGTAGGCATAACCGTTGACCGGATCAAAAGCACCCTGCGTCTGGTAAACCGCCAGGCTGCCCTTGTGGTTGGCGGTGATGCGATCGCTGGCAGAGAGGTTGACGTCGGCAAAACCCAATACCAGACGTTTGTTCTGCTCCAGACCGCTGGCCTGCGGATTGGGGCCGTAGCCGAACTCGATCCGTTGCGCCTGAATATCAAGCGTGCCCCGACCGGTGCCGGCGCCGCCCGTGATCACCACGCCCGGATCCTGAGTCGCACCGTTCCAGATCAGATTGGCGGTGCGAATGGACGCCACGTCGCCGCTTTCACCCAGGCCGTAAATGGCCGGGGTGCTGAGAATCAGGTTTTGCAGCTTGCTGACACCGGTCTGCGGATCCAGCGTATCGAGGCTGACACTGCCGTAAAAATTGAACGCATCGCGGCTGGTCAGGCTCAGGGTTTCCAGGGCCGGTGCGCCGAACTGTGTATCGCCCCGCAACAGGCGGTTCAAGACATTCTGGTTCAGGGTCAGACCGGTCGGCACCCGGTTGCCGGCGGCGCTCAAGGCCTCGGCACTGCCGGCATTGACCGAGCCCACGGCCAACGTCAGATGACGGGTGCCGAAGCGTACCGCTTCGTCGAGTTCGAATTGCTTGTCAGTGGCGGCGGTAATGCTGCCGCTGGAATAGAGCAGCGTCGGGTTGTTGCACGTTGTCGTCGGGCAACTGCCAATGAGAATGTTACCCGCGCCGGATGTCCTGACCGAAACGTCTGGCGCCAGCACATTGGTCCAGCCGTTCGACACCACCAGCAACCCCGCCGCACCCGGTTTGTAGATGAAGCCGGTGCTGGAATCGTAAGGCGCGTTGCCACGCCCCAGAGTGTTGATGCCCGAGCCGGCTTCGAGGGTGATACCGCCATCGGTCCGGGTGGTGCGCAGCAGCACTTCGGGTGCCGACAACACGGCACCTTCACGCAGGGTTATCGTTGAGGTATCGCCGCTGAACGCGATGATGTTGCCCGACGTGTTGTAATCGATCGTCGGTTGCGCGCCGAGGGTCAAGCGGCCGGCGCCGAGCGAATTGAGGCTGTCGGCATACAGCGACACGCCTGCAAAACCTTCAGTGCCCGAATGTCCCGCACCGAGAATTTCGAAGTTCGGCGCGCCGTGCACCACTGCCGTCCCGACGACGCCTCCCGTGGCGGGCTGGAACAGCGCCTGACCGTTGAAATCCAGCGCGTTACCCGGTGCGGCGCCCTGGGTCAGATTCAGTCTCAGGGATTTGCCGTCCATGGGCGCCAATGCCCGAGGCACGCCCCGGCGCGTCGCATCGCTCTGGATGAACTGACTGAAAGAGGTCTCGTTGTACTGCGAGTAACGGCGCAGCACGTCGGCGGATGTCAGGATGACCTGGCTCGCCAAGCTGTCACGCAGGCCGGTATTGGCAATCGACATCCGCCCCGAACTCGTCCACGAACCATTGCGCAGTGGCAACGCAGCGGCGGTTGCACCCGCTGCCGCCTGGCCATTGACCTCGACCCGGAAGGCCCCCGGCAACAGCGCAAAGGTCGAGGGCAGCAGCGTATAGGTGCCCGCCGCCAGCCCCGGCACGCCGGCCCCGATGGTGATCTGCTGGCCGATGCGCGGATCGACCGCCTCCGCCTCGGCAAGCATCGGCGCATAAGCACTCTGATTCCCCGGCACGATGGCGTATACCGGGTTGCTGGCCAGGCCAGGCAGGCTGAAGGTGCCGTCACTGGCATTGAGCACCAGCGGGTTGTAGCGGGCATCGGTGGAACCGCCACGCCCGGATACGAAACCGGCACCGCGCAAATCACCGCCACCCGACAGGTCGATCAACGCACCGCCTTGCACATCGACATACTTCGAGGTGAGCGTCACGCCAGCGGTTTCGGCGGTGATCCCTCGAAGCAGCACGGACTTGCCGCTGTAGCGATAGTCGATGCCGTCGGTGGTGCCGCCATAAGGCATGACCAGCCCGGCGGCGCTGGCCGAAGTCATGCTGCCTGGCAACAGCTGCAATGTCTGGGTGTTGAGAACCAGGTTGTCACCCAGATTGATCATGCCCAGCGGCGCACGGATCACCCCGCCCTGCTCGATGTGGGCGGCGGCCAGCGTCAGATTGCCGAAGACCGAGTAAGGCAACGCGGCAGGCGCGGCCCCGGAACTGCTGATTCGCAGGGTCCGCTCAGGATTGGCGTCACGCTCGACACTCTGATAGCCCGCGCGCACCTCGGCTGTGACATCGCTGGCGGGGTAGATCTGCGCGGCACGCAGGTTCAGGTCGCCCGGTGTCCAGAGTTCGGTTTTCTCAACGTTGCCGGTGGGCGCCAGAAAGCGCAGATCGCCTCGGCTGTCGAGCGTGACCTGTTCAAAACCACGCCGCCCAACTTCCAGTGCCGGGCCGCTCAGTTGCACGATTGACCCGGCCGTTCCGAACGACAGACTGTTGCCCAGATCCAGCAGATCCGCCGTGGCGGTGAACTGTGCCGGCGCCACTTTGGTGGTCGGAGTGTTCATCACCCGCGGCCGGATATTTCCTAAGGCATCGAAATACTTACCCGTGCCCGACAGGCGCACGTAAGGCGCAGACAGATTGATTCGTACGTTGTCTGGCGAGCCGTCGGCCAGCGACAGGGACCCGGCATACAGGCTCAGGCTTTGATTCATGTGCAGATCGACCTTTCCGCCGAACGACAGCAGACCGTTGCTCAGCACACTCAGGTTATCGAACCCGCCAGACATCAACTGATCGGCCCCCAGACGAGCGCGTCCGTATTGCAACGCAGGGGCGGCGTCGCCCGCTTGCAGGCTGGCCGGCAACAGCGACGGGCCGGCGTCCTGACCGATGACGATTTCGCGCGGCACACGAACAGCGTTGCTCGCATCGCTACGCAGATAACTCGGCGTCTCCAGTGCAATCTCCAGTCGCCCGCCCGCCGCGCCGACACCACCGGCCGCCGCACGCAGGTCGCCGTCGATGAACAGGCCGTTATAGGAACTCAGCGAAATTCGCCCGCCATCCGTGGCAACCAGCGTCGGCCCCTGTCCGGAAATGTCCAGCATCGCTTGTGCGCCGGAGGCCTCCAGACGCGCACCGTTTCGCACGATCACATAAGCGTCGGCCGATGTGGCCGTGGCTTTCTTCGCATCGGTTTCGCCGCCGATGATGATCGAGCCGCCCCTGCCGACCTGGCCATACACCCGACCCAGCGCATCGATGCCGGTAGCCACGCGACCGGCCACATCCAGCACCGCGTGCTCGCCGATCCAGAGGGAACGGTTGTGGATTTGCTTGTCCGCCGTCTGCGAGGAATCGGCAACATCGAGCGAGCCGAACTGCTGCTGGCGGATATCGATCGTGCCGCCCCACGCATTCAACTCGCCATCGACCGTGAGCTGACCGGCGCTGCGCAGATTGATGCGCTGCCCCGGATCGACACTGATGCGCGAGCCCTGGCCAAGGGTCAGGGCGTTGCGGGTCGGATCGACCAGAGCGACCTCGCTGGAACCGGCCTGCAAAGCCAGGCTGGCGCCGGCACGCTGGGTGAGTTGCGCCTTGAGCGGGTTTTCCTGATAAAGCGTCGGCGTCCACAATTCCAGCGCCTGCCCTGGCGCAGTGCCACTGACCTGATTCGCGGCTGCGTCACCAAAACGGTAGACCGGCATCAGCACGTCAATGAGGGTATTGTCCGCCACGTCGAGGCGATTGAGGCCGATAAGGCTGTAGGCAGAGAAGCCCTTGTCGAACAGATCCGGTTGCAGTTGCAATGTGTTGTCGGCGAGGGGTTTATCAGATTGGCCGATGAGGATGTCGCCCGCCTGAATCAGCAGTCGGCCACCGCCGGACACACCGTAACCCCGCAGCTGGCCGTCCAGGGTCAGGTGGCTGTCACCCGGCGAGGACAAGGCGCTCGACTCCAGCGTCACATCACCGCCCTTGCCACCGCGCGTCTTGCCGTTGGCCAGAATCCCGCCGCCGGAAGACACGTCCAGCAGACTGCCGGCACCGATTTCGATATCGCCGCTACTGCGGATCGACACCACGCCACCGTCCAGATACGCCAGGCTCGCGGCATCATCCGGGTTGGTACGCAGGTTGCTCCACAGACCGCGAGTGTCCAGTTGTGCCCCTTCAGCCACGCTCACGCGGGTGGCCTTGCCGGTCGGTGCGACGAGCCGGGTGTCGGTAAGACGATCGGTGTTGAGCTGATTGAGCACGTTGCCCAGGTGCAGGCTACCGCCGCGCGCAGTCAGGTTCGCGTTGACCCGCACGTCCGGCCCGTAAAGGGTGATGTCGCCACCCTTGTCGACGGTGACGGCGTCTTGCACGTCGATCCGTTCTTTGGCCGCCACTTTCAGCGCACCCAGTTGCCAGTCGCTGAGTTGCCCGGCATCAAGGAACAGCTTGCCGCTGCGCGCATCGGACACGGCGCTGGTCAGATCCCGATCATTGCCGTCAACCGGCCGTTTGCCGCCGATCTGCACCTGATCGAGCAAAGGGTTAAGCCCATAGAGCAAACCACCGGAAGCCGCCACGTACGCCGGGTCATAACTGCCGACAATCAACTGCCCGCGCCGCGCCAGCGCCGTCTGGCTCTGCGCATAGCCATCGAGTACCGCACGCGGTGCCTGGGTCTGGCGTTCGCCCTGATAAACCTCGCCAAGCATCTGCCCTTCGAGCACAGCGTTGCGGGTGCCGAGCACCAGTTGCCCGGCATCGCGGCCTACGGTGTAGCCCGACTCCTGACGTTTGGTCGGTGCGATCAACGGGTTGTAGTAATAATTCGTCTGGCCCCAGCGCTCACTGCTGTCTTCAAAGCCCTTGTACAGCCCGGTGTAGAGCAGATCCCCCGGCGCCTTGGAGATTTCATACAGGTGCCCGTCGGCCCCGCGCAGCCAGCTTTGGCGGATCTCGCCGCTTTGTACATCCAGCGTGCCGCCGGACAGGTTGATCAGCGAACCTTTCTCGGTCACCACGTCGTTGCCGGCAAAGCTGACCATGCCGCCCTGAGCCATCCACTCGCCGATACTGTGGCCTTGGGTGCCGAGATAACCGCCGACCTCCAGTAAGCCGCCCGCCGTGTACCAGCGATCCGTGGCGTAACCATTGGTGCCGGCCGGCACGTAAACCAGTTCGCGCACATCGACCCACACGTCGTTGCTGTTGAGCGCACCTTTATCGCGATTGACCGAGGCATCGCGCTGCTCGTTGCCCTGGACGTTGATCTTGATGCTGTTGGATTCCATCGCGACTTTCACGCCGATGGCCCCGGAGACATCGATCATCGCGCCGTCACGCACCAGGCTGCGACGCTGCGCCGCCACTGCCACTTGCCCGCCGGTGGCCAGGGTGATCGAGCCGTTCTGGAACTCGACGCTGCCGCCGCTCTGGATATCGATGCGCGACTGGTCGCTGCGAATCCTGTTGTTGGGCGTCACGCCGGTCAGGGCGGCCTGATGCTGACTGTCGAGGGCGGTCAAATCGCTGCTGTCGAGCAGAATCGCCGTCGCGCTGCCCTGCCCCAGCGTCACACTGCCCTGGGTGTCGGTAGCCGGGTTGAGCAAGTGGATGGTGCCGCGAGTGGCGACCGAGGTGCTGGCCAGCAACACACCGCTTTGCACGACCTCGTGGCCGGTCAGGGTGATGTCGCCCGTCGCGGCCTGAATCAGACCGTTGTTGCTGACCGTGCCGGCAGCGCTGCCGGTCTTGAAACCCGGCGTGACTTCGCTGCCGAACGTCGTGGAGAAGGCGTTGCCTTCAGTGCCCGAGCCTTTGCGGATGTAAAAGCGATCGCCTGCACCGAGCACGGTCTGGCCCTTGGCGGTGTTGATGCTGCCGTCGTTCTGCACTTCGCTGCCGAGCAGCAAGGCATAGCCGCCGGCATCAGTGGACTTGGCAGGTCGTGCGGTTTCGATGGACGCGCCGCGCTCCACCAGCACTTTGCCGGCCGCCTCGGTGAACGTCGGCTGGCTGCCGGTGCTGTCGAAATACAGGCCGCGGTCGCGGAACTGAATGTCAGTGATGTTGGCGGCTGCCGCCACCAGGTTGCGCACGTTGACCTGGCTGGTGCCGCTGAAGACGATGCCGTTGCGGTTGATCAGCATCACCGTGCCGTCACCCTTGATCTGGCCCTGAATCTGGCTGGCTCGCGCATTCGGATCGTTGACCCGGTTGAGCACCGCCCAGTTCGATTGTTGAGCGAACTCGACCGTGGTGTTGCGTCCGACGTTGAAGGTCTCCCAGTTGAGGATCGCCTTGTCGGCGGTCTGCTCGATCTTCACCGTGGTCTTGCCGTCGGCCTGAGTCTGCTGCGGGCCTTTGGCGTTCTGCCAACCTTGCGTGAGGCTGTTGTCGACCTTCAGGCCACCCTCGCCCAGACCGTCAGGTACAAACTGCACCGTGCCCAGTGCCGCCGCGCGACCGGCTGCCTGCGCTGCCTGTTGCGCCGCAATCGCGGCCACCGTGTTGTTCAGGGTTTGAATCGAGCGTTGCAACTGCTGCTTGGCCTTTTGCTGCTGCGCCAGCGGTGGTGTCATCCCCGGCAATCCGCCCACGCTCGGGCGTGCTGCGGCAGCCTGTTGCGCCGCGCCCTTGGCGGCAAACCATCCCGAACTGAATGTGGTCGCCGCCTCGGCACTGCCCGCCACCAGGCACAAGGCAATCGCCTGCGCCAGGGGCTTGAGCAACCACTGCGCCGGATCGGCGGCCATGCGCTGCAGAGGCTGAACACGGGTACTGCGACGGGATGGGCGAGCGAGCATCACTACGAGATCCTTTTTGTTTGCCACATGAGGCCGCAGGTCGGCTTGCCCCTGCTGTTACGACATAGGCGGTTGGCGGGGGCCGCGACCGAACGGATGTCACACAAACTTCATGAACGAGGTGTAGATCGGCCAAAAAAAATGGCAGCAGCCCGAAGGCTGCTGCCATTTCATTGCCGTGAAGCGAGGCTTACAAAGGACGGCCGACAGCGTTGCAGACGCTGGCGTTGTTGATGTCCAGGTTGTTGCCCGAGGTGTTGGTGACGAAGTTGGCAGTCACAGCCGCTTTCCAGTTGGTTGGAACCGGCGTGAAGCTGTGAGCGATGGTGGCAGCGTTGTTGCCCGGGTTGCTGTAGTGAGTGGTCAGGAAGGCTTTGACATCAGCGGCCACGGCTGCGTCCTTGTAGCACTGGCCGAAGATGAAGTTGGTGTAAGCCACGATCGGGTAACCGCTGGCTGGGTTAGGAACGACCGGTACCCACTGCGAAGGGGTCGAAGGGGTGGTTGGCAGAGCAGCCGAACCCAGTGCCAGCGAAACGTTGGCGGTGGTTGGCTGTACGCCGTTGACGCGAGCAACCACTGCGTTGCTGGCGGCGTTCACACCGTCCGGACCGACGTAACCGATGGAGCCGTCAACAGCGTTGACCTGCGTGGCCACGTCAGCAGTACCGGCAACGCCTACCCAGTTCGAAGGCAGGGTCGAACCGGCTGGCAGACGAGCGCTGGTGAAAGTGGAGTTGGTGGCGAACTTGGTCGGGCAGATTGCGTTCAGGTGACGGGTCAGGATTTCCGAAGTGCCGCTGGAAACGTTGCGATAAACAACGCGGATCGGCGTGGTGTCGGAAGTGCCCAGCAGAGCGCCCCAGGTTGTTTTGGCGCCGGAGAAGGCATCGCACAGCTGAGCGCTGGTCAGGTTCAGAGCGGTCTGACCGGATTTTTTGTAAGGGATCGCGACCGAAGTGGCCACCGAAGGCAGCTGGATCAGCGGGCCGTACGAAGCACCGAAGTTGGCGTTGTAGGTGCTGATTTCCGAAGCGCTGAGGATCGAGTCGCTACCGGCGAAGTGAACCGAACCGGTGGTGCTGAACAGTGCCGAGTTGTTGGTCAGGAAAGCGGTCTTGCCAGTGCCGCTACCGGTACCCACGTAGCTGAAGTTGGCTGGCAGGATGCTGTTGGCAGAACCTTTGTACAGAGCGGCAGGCAGAGTCGCGCCACCACCGGTAACGTTGGCGGCCATGGCCTGGGCGGAAGCCAGGGCAGCGACGGTCAGGGAAGCTGCGATCAGAGTGCGCTTGAACATGAAGAATCTCCTTTTCAACGTTGGTTGTGAACACAGGTTTTCAGGGGTCTTGCATGACACTGGGAAGACTCACCGCCGACCTTCGCAAGCGGGGGTCCGTGGTTAAGTCGCACTGAGAAATTCGCAGTTTCCGGTGACAGATAAAGGAAAAAACCTCGGGAGGTGCGAGGTGATTTTCGAGGGATTTTCTCGGGTGTTCTGGTGGCTGTCGGGAGCGTCTGCGGCAAGCTTTTCGAGGGAATCGGCCACAGCCCTTGAAGGGCCGTTGCAGATGACAGAAAGGAGAACCCGAGGATGCTGTTTTTGGCGCTCGGGTGAGATCAGACGCCGGTAAAAAAAGTTGAGAAAACTACTGCACCAACTGGTTGATCTCGATGATCGGCAACAACACCGCCATCACGATCACCAGCACCACCCCGCCCATCACCACAATCATCAGCGGCTCCAGCAACGCGGTCATGCCCATCGCCCGACGCTCGATATCGCGGGACAGGGTTTGCGCAGCACGTTCAAGCATCGGCGGCAGCGCACCGGTTTTCTCGCCGCTGGCGATCAGGTGAATCAGCACCGGTGGAAACACGTTCTCCACTTTCAGCGCGGCCGCCAGGTTCACGCCCTCGCGCACCTTCGCGGTGGCCTCATTGACGCTCAGGCTCAGACGATCATTCGACAAGGTCTGCCGTGCCGCTTCCAATGCCCGCAACAACGGCACCCCGGCACCGCCGAGAATCGCCAGCGTCGAGGCAAACCGTGCGGTGTTCAGTCCCAGCACAAAGCGCCCGATCAACGGCAACTTCAGCACCCGATGATGCCAACTCAAACGCGCCGCCGGGTTGCGCAGATACAGGCGCCAACTCCAGAACGCACCGGCCATGACGCCCGCGCACAACCAGCCCCACGCGCGGATGAAATCACTGGCATTGAGCATCGCCAGTGTCAGCCCCGGCAGATCCTGTCGCGCCTGGGAAAACGCGCTGACCACCTGCGGCACCACATAACTCAGCAGGAAAATCACGATGCCGATTGACACCAGCCCGACCACGCCCGGATAGATGAACGCGGTGAGAATCTTGCCGCGCAGGTTGTTGCGTTCCTCGATGTAATCCGCCAGCCGTTCCATCACCTGCGCCAGATCACCGGACTCCTCGCCCGCCGCAATCAGCGCCCGGTAAATCTCCGGAAAATCCCGTGGTCGCGCCGCCAGCGCTTCGGCCAGGCGCATGCCGCTGCGCACATCGGCGCGCACGGCGCTGAGGGTGTGGGCGATGTGCTTTTTCTCGGCTTGCTCGACCGTGGCGCTCAGCGCCGCTTCCAGCGGCAGACTGGCACCGAGCAGGCTCGACAGTTGCCGGGTGGCCCAGGCCAGATCGTTGTCCGACAGCCGCGCACTGAACATTCCACCGCCGCCATGCTGGGAGACGTTGCTTTCCTTCTCCACCGACAACGCCGTCAAACCACGACCGCGCAGCACGCCAAACGCAGCGCCCTGACTGTCCGCCTCCAGATGCCCGGATTCGATCTTGCCGCTGGCATCGGCGGCTTCAAAACGATAGCGATTCATCAGGCGTCCCGTGTCACACGAAGGATTTCTTCAGGGGCCGTGGCACCGCTGCGAATCCAGCGTTCGCCGTCCTCGCGCAGGCTGAACATCCCGGCCTTGCTCGCCGCCGCGCGCAACGCCTGCTCCCCTGCCCCTTGGTGAATCAGGGTGCGGATGTCGTCATCGATGCAGAACAATTCGTGAATGCCGGTGCGGCCGCTGTAACCGGTGTGATTGCACGCAGCACAACCGACCGGGCGCCAGGTGCCGGGCGTCGCCGGATCTTCCTGTTTGCACTGATTGCACAGGCGCCGCACCAAGCGTTGGGCCAGAACTCCAAGCATCGACGAGGCCAGCAGAAACGGTTCCACGCCCATGTCGACCAAGCGGTTGACCGCCGACACTGCGTCGTTGGTGTGCAGGGTCGCGAGCACCAAGTGACCGGTCAGCGAAGCCTGCACCGCGATCTGCGCGGTTTCGAGGTCGCGGATCTCGCCGATCATGATGATGTCCGGGTCCTGCCGCAAAATCGCCCGCAATGCCAATGCAAAAGTCATGTCGATCTTCGCGTTGACCTGAATCTGGCTGATGCCCGGCAAGTCGTATTCCACCGGGTCTTCCACGGTGAGGATGTTGCTGGTGCTCGCATCGAGCCGCGCCAGCGCCGCATACAGACTGGTGGTCTTGCCGCTACCGGTCGGGCCGGTGACCAGCACAATGCCGTGGGGCTGACGGATCAGGTGATCGAGTTTGGCCAGCACCTGCGCGTCCATACCCAGAGTTTCCAGATGCAGGCGCCCGGCCTGCTTGTCGAGCAAACGCATCACCACCCGCTCGCCATGGCCGGTCGGCACCGTGGAAACACGAATATCGATCGGCCGCCCCGCTACGCGCAACGCAATCCGGCCATCCTGCGGCAGGCGTTTTTCAGCAATGTCGAGCTGCGCCATGATCTTGATCCGCGACACCAGCGCACCGTGCAACGCCTTGCGCGGCGACACCACATCACGCAGCGTGCCGTCGACCCGGTAGCGCACCACCGAATGGGTTTCGAACGGTTCGATGTGAATGTCACTGGCCTCGTCCCGCGCCGCTTGCGTGAGCAAGGCGTTGATCATGCGGATCACCGGCGCGCCGTCCTGAGTGTCGAGCAGGTCGGTGATTTCCGGCATGTCCTGCATCAGGCGGTCGAGGTCGACTTCGTTTTCCGCCGCGCCAACCACCGCCGCCGCGCTGCCGGTATCGGCATAAGCAGTAGCGAGCAAGCCGTCGAGTTCGTCATCGCGCACCCGTTCAAGCTTCGCCGCGCCGAACTGCCGGCGCACTTCGCTGATCGACCAGCCCGGCGTCGACGGGCACACCGTCAGCACGCCGTCGCGCAGCAGAATCCGCTGCGCCTTGGCCCAGGCGTAAGGCAATGCGCTCATTGCAGCGGCACCGCTTTGATGGTCGCGCGCGGGCCGGACACCGGCGCCGGCACGCCTTGGGCAGTGGCCGGCAATTGCGGCGCCTGCATGTCCGGCATCGCCCAACTGCGCTCCGGTTGCAGACCGCCCTGAGCGCGGCGCATGAAGTCGTAGCGGTTGAGCGTGATGCTGCGCCCCGCCGCGCTGTCGCGAATGATGTACGGGCGCAGGAACACCATCAGGTTGGTCTTGGTGATCGAGCGACGCTCGTTGCGAAACAGTGCGCCGATCCCCGGAATGCTCGACAACCAAGGCACCGCGTCATTGCTCTGGCTGTAGCCGTCCTGCAGCAGACCGCCGAGCACCATGATCTGCCCGTCGTCGAGCAGGATGCTGGTGTCGAGCGCGCGTTTGCTGGTGACGATCCCCGCCGAATTGGCCGCCGCCGAAGCGCGTTCGTCGATGCTGCTGACTTCCTGATAAATGTCGAGCTTCACCGTGCCGCCCTCGGAAATCTGCGGCCGCACGTTGAGCTTCAAACCCACCTCTTCACGGGTCACTGTCTGGAACGGGTTGTTGCTGGTGCCCCCGCCGCCGGTGACGTAGCTGCCGCTGACAAACGGGATGGTCTGGCCGACGAAAATGCTCGCGGCTTCGTTATCCAGGGTCAGCAGGTTCGGCGTCGACAGCACGTTGGTGCCGCCCTTGCTCTTCAGGGCCCGGGCCAGCACTTTCAGATCGAGAATCTTGCCGATGCCGGGGATGTCTACGGTGCCGTTGACGTAGCCGAGGTTCAGGCCTTGCGGCAACACATCGAGGCTGGTCTTGCCGTTGACGTTGATCCCCGAGCCGCCGAGGTTGGCGCCGCCAATCACGCCTTTGCCGCCGAGGTTGCCGGTCTGCCACTGCACGCCGAATTCGCTGGCGTCGTCCTCGCCGACTTCGACGATCAGGCTTTCGATCACCACTTGCGCGCGGCGCTGGTCGAGCAGGTCGATGACTTCGCGCAGGTTGCGATACAGCGGTTCCGGCGCGGAAATCAGCAAGGTGTTGGTGGTCGCATCCGCCTGAATGGTCACGCCGCCGGCGCTGAACGCGACGTTCTGATCGCTACTTTGCGCATTGCCGCTGCCGCTGGTGGCGCTGGTGCCCTGGGCATAACTGCCGCCGGTGCTGCCGTTGTTGGTGGTCGAAGTCGAGCCGTTGGTTTGCGTGCCGCTCTGGCCGTTCTGACCACCGCCCGAGTTAGTGGAACTGCCCATATTGCTGAGCACCGAACGCGCATTGTCGCTGGTGCCGCTGTCGCTTTCGCCGGTCAACAAACCGCGCAGGGCCTGGGCCAGTTTTCCGGCCTGAGCGTTGCGCAGATACACCACGTGCAGGTTGCTCGGATTGCTCTGGGCGTTATCGAGTTTGTAGATCAGGTTGCGCGCCAGCTCCGTGCGCTCGGGGCTGCCGGCGCGAATGATGATGGTGTTGGAGCGCGGGTCGCCGATCACCGCGATTTTCTGCGTCGGGTCATTGCCCGGTGCGTCGAGCAGGTCGGCGACCATCGGCGCGATGTCGGCGGCGATGCCGTTCTGGATCTGCACCACGTCGGTGTCGATGGCGCTCGGGGTGTCGATGCCCTGAATCAGTTGCGCGACCCGCGTCAGGTTTTCCGCGTAGTCGGTGACGACGATAGTGTTGTTGCCCGGATAGGCGTTGATCGGGTTGTTCGGCGACACGATCGGGCGCAGCACCGGGATCAGGTTCACCGCGTTCTCGTATTGCAGGCGGAACGTGCGGGTGAGCATGCCGTTGCCGGCCGGTTTGTCGGCGCTGTAGATCGGCCCGCCAAGCAATTTGGCATCGGCCTCCGGCACCACCTGCGCCACGCCGCCGACGTCCACCACGCTGAAACCCTGCATGCGCAGCGCCGCCAGCAACATGTCGTAGGCCTGATGCGCCGGCACCTGGCCTTCGGAGACCAGCGTCAGGTTGCCCTTGACCCGAGGATCGACCAGAAACTGCTGGCCTGTGGAACGCGACAACGCCCGCACCACCGCCTGAATATCCGCGTCGACAAAATTCAGCGTCACCGGTTGATCGCCCAGCGGATTTGCCGGCAACGTCGTGCCCCGCGCCGAACCGCCACTGCGGGCGCGCTCGGTGATGTTGTGCAACTGCTTCGGCGCAGGTTTTACCTGAGCCTGCGCACGCTCGCGATCGAGCACCGCGTCGCCACTGCGCTGGGTGTTGGCCAGCGGCCGGCCGAGTTCGCTGTCCACCAGCAGCGGCGGTTGATTCGGTGGCGTGGTGTTGCTGCACGCGCTCAATGCCATCAGCAGCATCGGCAACGCCATGCGTTTGGACCCTGACCCCTTCATGAAGCTTCCTTAGCGCCCAGCGCCTGATCCATGCGTACGGTGCCCGACAGTGTGCCGGCGGTGTCATCGGTCGCGGCGTCGTCTGCGCGTTGCAGACGGGCCTCGACCACTTGCAGTGAAAAATTCCGGGGTTGGCTCAGCAGCCAGTCGAGCACGGCGTCGGCAGGTGCCGCGTCGAAGGTCAACTGCCAACCGGCGGACGCGGCCGCCAATTGGTAATGGCCGCCCAGTCCGCTGGCCTGCAAGGTTTGCTGCAGCGACTGCTCCAGGTTCTGCCCGTCGGAGCGCACACTGACGTCGCGCAACAGCACTTCCAGCGCTTCAGCCTGGGCGCGCAGTTTTGGCGTTTCGACTTGCGAGGCGGCGATCTTCTTCAGCGGCGGTTGAACCAACGCCACCCACACGAACAGCCCCAGCAACAGCGCCGCCATACCGCCGACCATGCGTTTTTCCCGCAACGCCAATGGCTGCCAACGGGCCTGCAACTGAGCATTGAAGCGCTGCCAACCGGCGCGGTATTTCGCAAGCGAGGGGCTATTCATCTTCGGCTCCGCTGCTGTCGTCGTTGTCGGTGGCGGCGATCGCCTCGCCGGCCGGGCGCAAGACCCAGCCGTCGTCATTCGGGCTGATGCTGATACCGGCCTGGGCCAGCGTGCCTTGCCAATCCTTGTCGTTGCCCGAACGCCGGGCCTCGGGCAGCAGACTCAATTGCAACGCGCCGTCGACAAACTCAAGCCGCTGCACCGTGCCGGCCATCGACGGCATGCCGCTGCCGGCCTGCAACACGAGCTGCGTGAAGTCCTGACCCGGCGCATCCACAGCGCCTTGCTGGCGAGCCGCGATTTGCTGACGGGCCTGTTGCAGCGGATTGAGGATCACCGGCAACTCCGGGAACGCCTGCTTCACCCGCTGCGCCATCTGCGCCTTGAGCTGCTGGCCCTGCCCGGCCTCTCGGGCGGCGTACAGGTTCAAACCGATCACCCACACCCCCAGCGCCAGCGCACAGCAACCGAGCGCCCTGCCCCAGCCGCGATGTTCGGTGCCCGGTTGCTGAAGGCCGCCGTGCAGGCCCCAACTCGGCAACGGGCCGGCGCAACGTTGCGTGTCGGCCAATATCGATTGCACCGCTTCCGGCGCGCCGTTACCGATCCAGTGCGCCGGCAGACCGGTTTCCAGCAGCCAGGCTTCATCGATCATCGGCTGCACCTGCGCCGCATTCGGGCCGTGGCGCAGCAACAGATGATCGTCGTGCAGACAACCGACACCGCCCGCCATCACCGGCAAACTGTAGGCCGCCGGGTACAGGCCTTTGAGGTTCAAGCCGAATTGCCCGAGGTGCTGCAAATCCTTGCGTGAGACCCAGGCAATCTGCACCTGGCCGCTTTCATTGCGGGCACTGTGAGCGATGTGCATGTCGGCGCTGTCGCCGAGCATCAACGCCTGCGCCGCACATTGCACCGCCGCAGCGGTTTTGTTCGCGGGCAGCGGCGGCAGATCAATGCTCGCCAGCAGGCTGTCCGACGGGTGCAGAAAACACACCAGCGGTTGCTTCGGCAGCGCGCCAAGCCGCACGCGTTCCTGGCGAACGACCTGCCCCTGGCGATCCAGCCAAACACAATCCACTTCACTGTCGAGACTCAGCTCCGCCAGCGGCGGCAAACTCACGCGCAACTGGCTCATACGCCCACCCGCGACCAGATCACTTGTGGCAAACGATCCTGACTGCGATGCAGCAACGCATCGAGGCTCACCCGTCGCTGATCCCGCCGCGCCTGCCCGCGCAGCCGGAACCAGTCGCTGGTGATACCGACCTTGACGCTGGTGATCTCCAGTTGCGGCAGTCGCAGGCGATTGACGAAATCCCCGCGATTGATGAACCAGCGCCCGGCGTCACGCTCATTGATCAACGCCTGCGCCCGCTCCAGCGACAGCCCCGGCACATAAGCCGCCAACACCGGCGCGGTGGCCGTGTTGCCGTTGAGCCAGGTGGTCGCCGGAATCACCGTCAGGTACGGCGCCAGTTTCGCCAACAGCGCATCGTTGACCCCGTCGACACTGCGCAAATCGTCAAGCGTGCGCAGCATCGGCAAGGTCGGCGGTTGCGGTTTGCGCGACGCGGACGGCGACGTGGCGCGCCCACTGTCGAAAGTGTTTTTCGCCACAGGCTTGTCCACCACTTGGGCATTCAGCAGATGCGGATAAGAGCCGATCACCCGCTGACTGATGCGCCGACTCAAGCCGCTGCTGACACCCATCAACTCGCACAAGCGCTCGAACGCCTGCACCTGCGCATCATCGATCCGCTCGTTGGCCACCAGATTGCGCAGGTTGAACTTGCCCTGCTCGTCCTCCAGCCGCCCCTCGAAACCCTGGGTGTTCAACCGCTGCGCCCAGGGTTGATCGAGCCGGGTCAACGGATCGCGCTGCCGTGCGTCCCACAACAATTGCCGACTGATCTCCAACCCGCCGTGCAGCACCCAGCGGCCCTGCACGCGCAGTTGTTCGGCTTCCAGCGCCCGGGTCGAAACGCTCTGGCGAGTCAGCATGCCGGCGGCGATCACCGCGACCACCGCCGCGATCAGCAGCGCACTGATGATCGCCATCCCCTGCTGGTTCGATTGGCTGTTCATGACCGGCCTTACAACTGCCAGGAACCGATGTCGGCATTCACACCGTCGCCGTCAGGCTGGCCGTCGGCGCCGAGGGAAAAGATGTCGATCTCGCCGTTGGCACCGGGATTGAGGTACTGATAAGGACGACCCCACGGGTCATTCGGCAGACGCTCCAGGTACGAGCGCCAGTTGGTGTTCTTCGCATCGGCCGGCCGCTCCACCAGCACCTTCAGGCCCTGGCTCTGGCTCGGGTAAGTGCCGTGATCGAGGCGATACAGCTTGAGCGCCTGCATCAACCCGCCAATGTCCTGCTTCGCCGCCGTGGCCCGCGCCTGATCCGGCCGGTCGAGCACCTTGGGCACCACCATCGCCGCCAGAATCCCGAGAATCACCACCACCACCATGATTTCGATCAGCGTAAAACCCCGCTGCCCACGGGGCATCCGGCTCGGTCGACTGGGCTGTTTGAACTGCGCGATATCCATCTCGTCATTCCCTGGCTTGATTCGATTCGACGCGCAGTGTTGCAAGAAGATATGTCAGGGATGTTGAAAATCCTCGGGTGTTTTCGTCGTCAAGCCGTCAAGCACGGGCGTTAGCGTCAAGGGCTGCCCGACTGCCCGAGCCCCCGATGCGCACCCCCTCCCCGCAAGCCGGATTCACCCTGATTGAAGTGCTCGTCGCGCTGGCGATCATCGCCGTGGCCATGTCCGCCGCCGTGCGCGTGGCAGGGTTGATGACGCAGAGCAGCGGGGTTTTGCGGGATCGATCTGTTGCGATGATTGCGGCGCAGAGTCGGATGGCGGAACTTCGGTTGGAGGGGCGATTGCCGATGGGGGTTAAGGCGGTGGAGTGTGATCAGGGGCGGTTGTTGTTGCGGTGTGAGCAGGTGATTGGGGGGGCGGAGAATGGGCGGTTGCTCAAAATTGGCATTCAGGTATTTGATCGCAACCAGGATGCGCCGCCGCTGGCGAGGCTGGAGACGTTGCTTAGCCGCCCCGAGAATCCCTAAGCCTCCCAAAGCGTCAGACCGCTCGTATGTAAGCGAATCGACCGTGGGAAATTTCCGATACCAACCTGAAGATCTTCACCAACTCGCACCAACCGTGTTGAACCCAAAATCGACGTGAGCGCTTGCCTCCAAATACATAATCAACTCGGTCGCCCAGGTCGATGTACAACGCCAGACACCTCCGTCGGCCCCCTCTCCCTCCGGGAGAGGGCTGGGGTGGGTAAAGACCGGGTACATCCTTTACGTTTGAGACCGGGGACATGGTTTACAGGTATCAATCATGGTCAGGAGGTGCTGACCATGCCCTGGAATCAAGAGTCCCCGATGGATCAACGAGTGAAATTAGTCAGTGACTGGCTCAGTGGCAGCTACACCAAGAGCCAATTGAGCCGGCGTTATGGGGTCAGCCGGCCAACCGTCGATAAATGGCTGGATCGGTATGCAGCGCTCGGTGTGGATGGCTTGAAAGAGCAATCCCGCAAGCCTTTGAACTGCCCTCATCAAACCCCGGATGAAATCATCGCCACATTGCTGGCCAAGAAAAACGAGCATCCTGATCGAGGCCCCAAACAGATCATTGATCGCCTGCGAAAGTCCGATCCACAGATCCCATGGCCGGCCGCGAGCACTGCTGGGGAGTGGTTGAAGAAGGCTGGCTTGGTCATTGCGCGGCGCCCCTATCCTTTGCGCCCGCGTGCTCCGACGCATTTACGCCCGGCCGATGAACCCAACCAGACCTGGTGTGCCGACTTCAAAGGGCAGTTCAGGATGCAGGACGGTAATTGGTGCTATCCGTTAACCATTACCGATCAGATGAGCCGCTATCTGCTGCTCTGCCGGGCGCTGCCCGGCACGCACAGTGAGCCGACGCGGCAGGGATTCGAATGGGCTTTCCGGGAGTTTGGATTGCCGGACGTAATCCGCACCGATAACGGGGCGCCTTTCGCATCGACAGGTTTGGCGCGGCTGTCGAAGCTGTCCGTCTGGTTCATCAGGCATGGCATTCACATCGAGACAATCACGCCAGGGCGTCCTGACCAGAACGGTCGACACGAACGGATGCATCGCACTCTCAAAGCAGCGGTACTGCGGACACCTGCGGAAAATCTCGTACGCCAGCAGCTGGCCTTTGAAGAGTTCGTTCAGGACTTCAACCATGATCGACCACACACCGCACTGGGTATGAAACCGCCGGCTTCCGTCTACAGACCTTCGTTGCGCCCGTACCCGGGCTACTTGCCCGCGGTCGAATATGGTCCTGATGTTGAGGTACGCAAGGTTCGCTCGAACGGCGAGTTCAAGTGGAAGGGGCAACGAATGTTTCTGGGCGAGGCGCTGATCGGCGAGGACATCGCGCTGAAGGAAGTGGCTGATGACGTGTGGGAGTTGTACCTTTGCAACTTCTGTTTAGGCAGGCTTGAACGCGATGCTAAGCGCGTATCAAGCCTGTAAAAGGTGTAAACGATGTCCCCGGTCTAATGTGTAAAGGATGTACCGGTCTCTACAGTGAGGGCCGCTTGTTGAACCACCCGTTTACCCACCCCAAAAACCCCGTTTAAAAGACACCCACCGTTACTTCCCCAAGGCTACACAACCTTGCGTCATTACCTACGACTACGCCAGAATCCGCCGGCTTGTGCGTCTAATGCGCGGGTCTTATCGTTCCCGGGTCACTGAAAAACAGTGATCGGGTTTGGTAGCCCGACCTCCCATATGACGCATAACGTCACCTAGCGCAGTTGCCCTTTCGGCATTTGTCTTATGGTGGCCATGCGCAGGGCGCCCTCGGGCGCGCCGGATTTTCCATATGGGCCGGTCTACCAACCTTCGTATGGCCACCACCACTCGTTTGGTAGCGAGAGTGATGGCTCCTTAAGTCCCATATGGAGCTACATCTATGTTCAAACCAACACCAAACCCACCAGAAACCGACCCGGTCTCCCCCTACAAATTCCCCGACTCCCGAACCCTCAACGAAGCCGCCGAACGCGCCCTCGACCACTACCTCACTCCGCAACAACGCATCATGGGCAGCCACCACAAACACGATCCCATGTACCTGGCCAACCCGGCCTACAACACCGAATCCCTCCTGGCCAATGCCAGCGAATCATTGGGATCGGCGAGCGAAATGCTCAATAACTTTGCAGCTACATTGGAGCCTGCCCATCGCAAGACTGCGATCGGGATTGCGCAGTTGGTGATGTTGAGCGAGTTGGCGGTGAATCAGGCGCTGGATCATGTTGAGGTGAAGGCGTAAGCGGTTGACCGCTATAGCTCAATAGGCGGAAAGAAATCGCGGAGCTTGTCAGGTGTAACTGACAGGCTCCGCCAAAGAGACGGTGAGATTTTTTCCGGCACGCTTCAACGACATATTGAGACATCACCCATTTCCGCCATTCACGATCGACTGCTTTTGGCCATTAGCGACCGTTGTCTCTACACCGAGCGTCGAGTAAAACGGGTTATCCAATTCCCGATACTGAAGCGAATTTATGATTAATGGCCATGGTCAACGTGTTTGTAATCGATGCGGCGAGCTCATTACGGCTTACTGCCCATCGGTTGAAACACTAGCGATCATTGGGGTCTTCCACGAGAAGGGTGACCAGGCAGTAGTAGATGAGATAGTCCGTCGAGAAAATGTTAATCCGGATGTCGTTTGGGAGTACTTCCGCCATCGAATCGCAACTCAGTGCGAGCAAAAGCTTGCCCACTGCCCATACTGCGCAGGGCAGTTGAGGACTTGGCGTGCGCGCCAATGCATGCATTGTTTTCGAGACTGGCACTGACGCAAAGCGGTTATCGAGCTGCCGGATGCGCCTCCATAGCCAACGCCCAATTCCCCCAGGTTTCAACGTCGCACATGATCTCTCTCAAGCAGAGGCCAGAAGCCATCATTGCCATGAAAATGGTATCGTCCCCTCCTTTTTCAAATTTCTGACAGTTCATGAATATCGTTGAATCCTCAATCCGGGCCGTTGCTACCGCACCGGGCATCGCTGAATCAATGGATACCTGACATGCCCAACACGTCGCAGAACGCGAGATTTAGCGAGTTGCTGGCTGTAAACGAAGCCAGTACTGACAGCGCTGAATCCACAGCCGACCTATTGAAGGTGATTTACGAGTTCGCCTCGTACGATGGCCCGCTCAAATTCAATTGCACACGCGCATGGTGGTTTTTTGGTACTGGCCTGCTATTGATAGCGGGCGCTGTAGCCCTTTTTTGCTATATCGACACCTATCAAGTGGTTTCTTTTTTTCGCCGTCTGCAAATTGAGCCTGGCTTGGTCGGCGCTGTCACTGGTGTGCTAGGCATCGGGTTCGCCATTGGGAGCATGAAATGGATGAAATCCAAGGCTGATCGCTTGCCATCGCTCAGCCGCAAAATTGCTGCACTGTCCTCCTACTTCCACAACAGGTTGATGTACCTGGAAGAAAACTCGCACTGCACCCTCCACGAACTGGATACGCAATTTGGTGACTACAGGCGGGGCAACTACAGCCGCGAGTTGGTTGAGTCGTTAGAGGGCGTGTTTACCGGCAAGCTGCGCGATCTCCCTTATCACTACCGCCATTTGCACTACGTCAACAAACGGACGGAGCAAGTCACGGTGACCGACAAAGATGGCAAAACCAGAACGGAGACTCGAGTGGTGTATGACCACTACGACCGGTACAGTCTGGTTTTCGACTTTCCCTGGATCACCGGGATATCGGTCAGATCCGATAACCAATCAGAGAACGACTATTCATGGCCGATGGACACGGCATCTCCGGACTTCAATAAATCGTTCTGTTTGACAGGGCAGAGCGAGATACTCTGCGCGAAATTCATCAAACCTTCGACAGTGCTGCATTTGTTGAAGCTATTTGAAATCCTCGATCGTCCGAACCTGGAGTTCTCCGACGATGGCTTGTTCTGCCTCAGCTTCGCGAGCAGCGACCTGCTCGCGTTCAGCACAGAGTATTCGCTGGCTTCACCCAACGAGTTTTACGCAGAAATTGCTGCGGGCGTAAAACTGCCGCGCCTGAAGTCTGTGCTCCAATGGAGCCACGCACTCTCTGAGCTGCACGATGACAACTTTTCCTTTACCGCCTCTCCCCCAAACAAATGCAAAGAGAAGTAAGCCATGGACATTGCACTCATCCTCTCCGCTGTTATCGCTGTAATCATCATTTTGGTGGGGTTGGGCATCTACAACAACATCATTGCCCGACATAACGGGGTACAACGTGCCTGGTCGGACGTCCTGGTTTACGAACGCCAGAAGACAAAAGTGCTCGATCAGCTGCAAAAAGTGCTCGCAGATTTCATGGTTTTTGAGTCCAGCCTCCTCGAAAAAATCACCGGCCTTCGCAGCGCCGTCTACGCCCTTCCTGCTGGCGCGAACGGCAACGCACTCACCAACGTTGAAACCGCGTCGAGGGAGGTGATGGGTGGTTTGCACATCGCTTTCGAGGCTTACCCTGACCTGAAAGCATCCGAAGCAGCCAACAACATGATGCGTGAAATTGCCGAACAACAAGAAAACGTCGGAGCGGCCATCACCATCTACAACCGCAACGTCGAACTGTTCAACAACGGCATCGAAATGTTCCCAGCCTCAATCGTCAATGGCCTGTTCAACAAGAAAACCCGCGTAACACCGTTCACTGATACCGAAGCTTCGCAAGGCTTCTCCTACACCCCGAATATCTAAAACCCGTAGTGCTTCAAACCATCACCCGTGAGGGTGATGGTCGACCACCTCCCTCCTTGGCCGAACACGATGTCCGTGACCAACCCATAACCTTGTGGGAGCCAGCCTGTTGGCGATAGCGGAATATCAGGCAACAGAAACAGCGCATATGCCATCGCTGCCAGCCCTGCCCCGCATCACTCCGGCAATTGCAAATTATCCAACGCCCGATTCACCGCCAACTCCCCGAGCATGATCAACTGCGCAATGCCCACCAATGCCCGACGCTGCGAGGCCGGCACCAGACTGGCGATGTTTTGGGCAATGGTTTGGGCCGAAGCGAGAGTTTCACTGGCATCAATCAGCAGTTCTTCGTTTTTATTGTCCGCAGTCACGGCATACATCCCGCGGGTTCTGCGTGGGGGCGGCGTGGAGCCGGGCGGACAGAGGTAATGGTCGAGCGCGCGGTCAGCGGCTTCGTGGAGTTTTTTGGAATCGATGGATTCGTAGGGGGAAACCGATTCGGTTTCGGGCGGGTTGGGTGTTGGTTTGATCATGGTGAAGCTCCATTTTTATACCTGGTGGAACCACCAACACCTGTCGCTAAACAAGTAAGGGTGGCAGCTGTACGCGGGTTAGCGAACCGAGAGGTATAAGACCCGGCAGACCCGAAGGTCTCCCACGCACAGCCACCATATCGTCATCGCAAAAATCTGCGACAAACTGGAGCGTCGTTGAACTTATACCTGGTCAGGTCGCTAAACCCGGTCGCTGGGTTGCCAGCGACACGTAGACGATAAAGACCAGGTACAAAGCGCACAAGCCGGCGGATTCTGGCGTAGCTGTAGGCAACGGCGCAAGGATATGTAGCCTGAGAGAGTGTCTGGAGATGTCTTTTTAAACATTGGTGTTTATCGGAGTTTTCATTGCGTCCCGGATCTCACGACAGCCCCGTCCCCTTGCCCCAACAAAACGTAAGCGTCCGGCGAACACATCCCCCTGAAGCTGATACGGAGCCGTCGCCTCCATTGAACCGAAGCAGTAGTGGTTATGCGGAATCTGTTCTCTGCATAATGACTGACCGGCCATGTTTAGGGTGCTTGTCATGCCAGCCTCCGCTGATCAAAACTCCGCTGTCGTTTTATGCGCAGCTTCCAATAACGACCTGGAAGATCTGGTAGCCATCAGGATTGAGGCCATGCGCGAGAGCCTTGAACGGCTTGGACGATTTAACCCAGATCGTGCGCGCGAACGGTTTGTTGCTGGGTTCGACGTTAACAGCACTCGCCGCATAGAAGTCTCAGGTGATCTGGTCGGTTTTGTCGTAATCAAAGACCACCAGAGCGAGCTTTTGCTTGACCACTTGTATGTGTTACCCAGTGCTCAAGGAGCAGGAATCGGCTCTGAAGTGCTTACTCAGATCTTCAGAGAGGCTGATGAGATCGGGCGTCCCATCAAGGTCGGTGCTCTCAAGGAAAGCGCTTCAAATCGTTTTTATACTCGCCATGGCTTCGTGTTCGTCGAAAGCGGTGAATTCGATAATTATTATGTCCGGGCTAACGGTAATGCCGGTGATTTGGGCGACTAGGCCGATCTTGATACGGCGGCCGGTCAAACGTTGCACCGTAAGATGGGCATCCACCTGTGCGGCAATAGGTCGGAAACGAAGTTATTTGAGTATCCCTGATTTGCCCACAGCAGCCAGGACAACCATAGAACAAGGGGACAGATTTATTTTCCAGAAAATAGATCGGTCCCCTTTTTTCTAAATCATAGATATTTACAGTCGACTAAAAAAAACCTGTAACAAAGGAGGTTGAAACATGACGCTCGACCGCGAAGGACGGACCCTATTGACCTATCTCGTTGGCAAGCTCCCACAGATAACACCAGGCAGACCACAGGGTTATGTGGGGTACAAAAAAGTTCACGATGATCTAGGGCTAGCAATGGAGCGCGGAACTTTTGGCGAAAGCTTACAAGCCCAAGGCTTGAATAATTTGGCAGCGTGGACAGCTGAACTGGAGCTGCCTGCAATTACAGGGTTGATCATTGATCGCGACCCCGGGAAGATGCGCCCCGGTCCCGGCTACTTCAAGTTGTTCGGTCGAAGAGACGAAGACTACCCGTGGTGGGAAAGCGAAATCAGGAAAGCGAAGGAGTTCGACTGGGCACAATTTATAGCGAACGACCCACCGCCCCCAACTCCGCCAGCGATTGACTTATCAGAGCCACCGGGTCGCGTAGAAACCACCGTGAGCCGCATCATCCGCGATAGCCTCCTCTCCCGACGCGTAAAATTACTACACGACTACAAATGCCAGCTATGCCAGCATTCTATCGAGTTACCGACCGGCCTATTTTATGCGGAGGCGCATCATCTTCAACCGCTCGGCGCACCACATAATGGGCCCGATATCGAAGCAAACCTCATATGCCTATGTCCAAATTGTCACGTCGAACTCGACTATGGCGCCCGCAGCCTGCGTATTGAAGACATCACAGTGAGTTCCGAACATACGATTGACGAACGGTTCATCACCTATCACAACGAAAAGTGCTACAAGCAATAGATCAGCACTCAAAGTAGACGGACATATTTTCTGGAGACAGACCCGTACCTTTTTCCAACAGATAACAAACAAGGAGCTGAAAGCATGGAACCTGGAAAAATAACTGAAATAGATATCAATATAAAGGAGCTAGCAAACACTGAAATTTTGATAGCTGCTGCAGAAACAGAAGATGAAATGGGATGCGTACTTCGATTTCATTTAATGCTAGAACGACTCCTAGATTTCTACTTAAGAGAGAAGTGCAAAGGTGAAATTGCTATTTACGCAAAGCCGCCAAGAGATTTTGGGCAAAAATTAGGTTTAGCCACCGCATTCGGTTTACCCCTCCAAATTGCCGCAGTGATCCATCATGTAAACGGCATGCGCAACAAGTTAGCCCACGGATCAAAAAGTGCAATTGACAAAGGAGACATTCAGCAATTGTCGAGACTCGTGAACCTTTTGTCAGCTATTGACCCTGAGTTCCACCCAGTAGAAAAAAGATACATCATAATTTATTCAAAGAACCCCGATGAAAAAATAAAACATGGAACAGGCGAGCCTCGCATCGACTTCTTAATTGCCAGCTTCGCATTTTGGGCGGTATCGACAAAAGCGCTCGTCATGGAAGCTGCGTTAAACAAAGCAGCACAAACAATACAATCAAACAAATCCACCGAAAAACATTAAACTGCACCAATTAAAAAAGTACCGAACCACTCTAAAAAAGGAACCACAAGGGGACTTATTTATTTTCTGAGAAATAAATAAGCCCCCTTTTCTACTTCTTTTCTACTTTTCCAATTACCGGCAGCACTCACCTATCGAGCATTCATAACTGAACATACGCAGTTTCAAAATCACTGATCGCTTTGTTTACTTTGTATCGAAGCATCAGCGATGCGGAAAGCTTTACCATTGCTTCAAACAGGATATGCCCTGATTGAATCTGGCATTGACCAACACAATGTCCAGCATATCCGCCGGTTTCATATGCGTAGACGTTGTAGAAAACCCTGCCTGACTCCCTTCTCAATCCGGCTGTGAGAAGTGCGACAGCGCCGTCTGCCACTTGGGGCTCAGGCCGTGAAAACTCTAGGACGTCATCGAACGGAATGAACATAGCTGAAGAGGACATTACAAATAGACTCGCAATATCCAATGCTACTTCAACGTTTTTTAGCTCAGGTGTGGCGTACTCGTGCTCAAGGAAATTTCGCATATCGACAACTTTACGTAACAGACTTGGCGCCAATAATCCAAGTGCCCTTACTCGCTCGATCTTTTTTGGCACGTTCCATCTAAGTGATGGATAGCCAAAGGAGATCAGTAACTGATCAAGCTGTCCGACAATGGCTCGTTTCAAATTGGTCGTTGCGTTCACAAGCGCCGCCAACCCTCCCCGCTCAAAATCTTCCTCTGCCAAAACCAAAAATTCCATTGGAGAAATTTTCAGATCCGTCATTCCAAAACTTCCACCTCCTAACGCCACTCCACTTTTACTCAAGTCAAATCCATGAGTGACGCAAAACTCTTTGATATCCATCTCAGCTCCTGGCTAATCGTCGAGTCGAAATCAGTGTATCAGTGACGAAATGGCCCACCTAAGTAAAAAGGGGACTGATTTATATTATGAAAATAAATCACCCCCCTTTTCCTTCAGTGCGTACCAATCAAGCCTCAGATATCACTTCTACCCCTCACTTGATACCAAATCTACTACTTTTTTCCTGTACTTCGTGCCACCACGCAAAGTCCCCTCCACAGGTTCAAGTAGTTGCTGCTGCACCATCCTTTGAATGATTGCTCTCATTCGATGTTGCGTTTCGACGGGGTAGAGTTTCCTCGCCTGCTTATTCGTAATTGTGTCGTTTTTATTCAAATACTCAAGGATCATTTCGTCAGCCGTGGCGAGCGACTCATGAGGAATGATTACAATGAACGCTGTCTGACGCTCTTGGAAAACTGGATCTTTCAGCCTTACGCCTCTCATCGCTTCGACTGCAGTGTTAAGCCCTTCGCCCATATCCTTATTGGGTGGATCAGGAAATTTGTTAATCAACCGATTGATCTGACCATTACGAATTGCCCGAGCATCCAAGATGTTATCAACAGTGACTTGACCCGCTAGACGCCCGGGGCTTTCAACTTCAATCCGGTTGTCAAAGACCCTGATGTGGACATGATCTGGAAGGCTGTAGTCACGGTGAATAATCGCATTTGTGATGATTTCATGAAGAGTTTCATGAGGGTATTTAGCGAGCTCAAGGCCATCTCGTCCTTGAACCTGATGCGCTTCAACCATTCTCTTGGTTTTTTCAACAGCACTGTGAATTAGGTCGTAAAGCGGCCCCTCAATCGTCTCCGCAGCCCCAATAAGGGCCTCGCGCTGGGCTGGTCCGGAGGTTCGGTATCTGGCGAGTTTAACGCTGCTCCTGTCTGGCAGTGCCGCTTGTGGTAAATCGGAGAAGAGGAGAACACCTGCAACCTTCGGTAATCCGCGACGAATTAAAAGTTCCATATTCAAGAAGTCCAAGGCCTTCCGGTTAGGAATATTCGCGGATAGAAAACTCGCAATGATGTTTGACTTAGAGATCAGTTCCACATCTACGTCGATAGTTTCAGCTTCAAATGAATAAATTCCTTTATCGAGCTCTAGTCTGCGCCGTAATTCTTCCGTATCGATTTTAATCTTTTGAGCATTTCTCCTAAGATAAGGAAAACCATCGCTTGCGATTACAATTCGTGTGGTTTTTTTGCGGCCACATGAAGCACAAGACCATCTCGGCCAGCACAAGAAAGGAACTCGTAAGCAAAATCATCACCCACTGGGAATAATTGTTCGAAAACGTGAATGAATGGATTAGCGTCTTCAGCGTCATTGAACCCATTCCACGAAAAACCAGTATGACTCTCGGAAATACCGATGTAGATATCGCCACCCTCTGCGTTAGCAAATGCAGAAATCGATCGCGTCAGCTTTGCAGGCGCAATTTCTTTTGCCTTAAAATCGAGAAAGTGACCCTCACTTTTCGCGAGAAGGCGCTGCGCTTGCTCCTCGCTAATATCCATAATCAACATCGACTGAACTCCCTTGTCTCGCCTGTCAAATGAGGCGAGGGTACCTGATTTGCTGGTGGGAAAGAAACATGAGGTTATCGAACCTCCAAAACGAGGAGCACAGTTAGCCCCGTCTGTCAAAACCAAAATCAACGAAATGGTCTTGGTCACTGGGAGCCCTAGTAGCGTGCTAGGTTCAGGTCCAAAATATCCATTCACGAATGACTGCTTCTGGCCACTTCCTGCTTGCTGATAACGTCGAATTTTGGCCGAAGAGGACATTTACGACATGCCTCCTCTTGCTGGTCAAAAGCAATCAATCACGTTCCCGGCGATCCAGTACCACCATCCGACTGAAGCGCAAAAATAAATCCCACCAGAAAATCACGGCCTAACCAACCTAGGCATCTCCACCCCCTCCCCCAACCTCTCCACCCCCAACCGCACCCTCTCCCCACCCTGCTCAATCACCACCCCATCCCCCTCCACCGCCACCAACTTCACCCCAGGACTCACCCGCTCCCCCTGCAAAAAACTCCTCGGCGGCCCATCGTTCAAACTCAAAATCGCCACCGCCCCGCGACTCCCCGCCATCACACCGCTGACCTTGATCTCCACCGGCGCCCTGCGATTGGAAAACCACTGCAACGCCGGGTTGTCGCTGCGCGCCGCAAGCAGTTGCGGGGTGGCGGCCGGGGTGTGGGATTCGGCGGTGGTCAGGAGCAGGGATGACCAGGTGGCGATGCCGACCAGGGCGGCCAGCAGTGCGGCGGCCTGGATGATTTGGGGGGGTGAAAAGCGTGCGGTGAATCTCATGGGCTGAATCTCCTTTTAGTCCCGGTGACCAGACTACGCGGCAATTCTCACGGTTTTATTTCACACGCCTTACATGTTGGCCGTGCAGGATGGTTTTTTGGGACGGGCTGGACGCAAGGGAGTGCGCATTCGATGAACCGGTGCAGGCAGCAGGGTTTTACGTTGATCGAGTTGATGGTGGTGCTGGTGATCATCGGTATCGCCAGTGCGGCGATCAGTCTGAGTATCAAGCCCGATCCGTTGCAGTTGCTGCGCAAGGACGCCGAGCGCGTGGCGCAGTTGCTGCAGATTGCGCAGGCCGAGGCACGCGCCGATGGTCGGCCGATTGCGTGGTTGAGCGATGGCAAGGGGTTTCGGTTCAGTCGGCGTAGCGATAGTGGCAAGGGTTTTGATCATTTCGATCGGGACCCGCAGTTGCGGCCGCGTCCCTGGCAGAGTCCGAAGCTTGAGGTGCGGGTGGAGCCGAAGCAGAAAGTGGTGCTGAACGCGGAGTGGATCAATCCGCCGCTGCAGTTGACGCTGTCTGACGGGCTCAATCGATTGAGTGTGCTGCGCGATGCTTCGGGCCGGATTAGCGTGCAATGAACAGACAACAAGGTTTTACGCTGATCGAGGTGATGGTCGCGATTCTGTTGATGGCGGTGGTCAGTCTGATTGCCTGGAAGGGGCTGGACAGTGTTACGCGCGCCGACAGCCATTTGCAGGCCAGTGCTGAGCAGAGCGACAGCCTGTTGCGGGCGTTGAATCAGATGCAGCGGGATGTGGAGATGCGCGCGGGGATCGTGCTGACGGAACCGAAGAAGGTCGGCACCGAGGATGAACCGGCGACGGCCCCGCCTGCCCTTACGGTGCGCAGCAGTGACAGCAAGGGGTTTCGGCTGGACATTATTCGTAGCGCGGCGGATCAGCCGGGGGCGTTGCAGCGGGTGCGCTGGTGGCTCAAGGGGGACACGTTGTATCGCGCGGTCGCGCCGGCGCGCAGTCGCTATCCGTTGCCGGCGCCTACGGCTGGGGTGGCGGTTTTGGGTGAGGTGAGTGATTTGCAGGTGCGGGTTTGGGAGATGGATAAGGGGTGGCGGCAGTTGAGTGGGAATCGGCGGGAGGATCCGTTGGGGTTGGAGGTGCGGTTGACTCGGCAAACACCGCAAGGGCCGGAGAAGTACCGGCAGGTCATGGGACCCTTGCAGTGATCAGCTGAGGACGACTACACCGCCCGGCAACTCGGTGCATTTGACGCCGTAGGCATCGCGGATCAGTGCGCCTACGCCGGCCAGTTGATCGAGGGAGAAACGTGCTTGTACGCGGCGCTGGCCGAGTTCTCGGTTGAGCAGCAGCAACATCCCCGGGCGATAGCGGTTGATCTCATCAATCATCTGACTCAGCGTCGCGCCGTTGAACACCAGCACCTGCTTACGCCAGTTCATTACCGCCGCCGTATCGACGCTTTGCACGGCGCCAACCTGTTGCGCGTCATAGGTCAATTGCTGGCCCGGCTCCAGGCGCAGGCTGCGGCCTTCAACTTCCACATCCACCGCGCCATCCAGGCACGTCACGCAAACCTGCTGATCAAGGTTACGCAGGTTGAACCGCGCCCTGCTCGCCCGCAGCCATCCACCACCGGCCTGCATCGCCATCGGCAACCGCGCTGTCTGCACTTCGACTTCACCGCTGACCAGTTCAAAACCTTGCACGCCCTCATCCACCGAACGCTGGTTGATGCGGGTCTGGGTGTTCAATTCCAGGCTCAAGCCATCGGCCGGTTCTACCCGACGTTGCTGGCCGACTTCGGTGATGTAATCCGCGCCAAGCCCGGAGAACCCGCCCGGGATCGTGCCGCGCACCAGCAGGAACGCTGCTGACGCGGCAATCGCGCCACCAAGAAAGGCCCGGCGTCCAAACCGTCGTGGCGCTTGCGTCGCTTCCGCCGCCGGTTGCAGCAGATGCCACAACGCCTTGCACTCTTCGAAGGCGCGGGCGTGTTCGGGGCTTTGCGCGCACCACTGGCGCAGCGCTCGGGCGTCGGCGACCGTGGCGCGGCCGGAGGTCAGCAGGATCAGCCAGTCGCGGGCTTCGCTTTGCAGACGCTCGGCAGGCGTGGGCTCGGCAGGTGTCAGACGGAAGATGTTCAAACGCACAGGTACTCGACGGGTTGATCGGGAGCTTCATTCACTAGACGGTTTTCCGGCCCCGCGACCGAACCGCTGAAACACTTTTCTTTCCAGTTTGGCCGCGCAGTGTCCGAGGGCAGCCTTGATTTCCTTCTCGACCATGCGCGTGGAAATGCCGAAACGCTGGGAGATTTCCAGGTGCGGCGCTTCTTCCAGGCGTGCGGCGATGAAGATCCGGCGGCGCCGGGCCGGCAGCTCGTAGAGGGCACTGAGCAGGGACTGGATTTCCTTTTGGCCGCCGACCACGCGCATCGGGTCGAGCGCTTCGTCGCTGACTTGCAGCAGTTCTTCGACTTCGCTGCCGGTGAGCAGTCGCGCATCAGCCTGGCGGCGGTCGGCGGCAATGTTCAGGGCCATGCGATAGAGGTAGGCGTTGGGCCGCTGCAGGTTTGGCGGCGCTTCCATCCGGTCGACCCGCAGGTAGGTTTCGTGCAGCACGTCGTTGGCCAGGTCCTCCGAGCCGAGACGGCGTCGCAGGCGCACCCGAAAGTCCTCGTAGGACGTCAGGAACAGCTGGACCATCGAACTTTGTCCGGCGTCTTTCATCCCCCGGAAACTCCTTCCCATTTTGTGCATTCCATGCGCTTTCCTGACGATTCGGGTAACAACAGCAACGTGACTGGCTGGCGCAATGCGCCGGGTGTCGGCCGGTCGATTTTCAGCGTGTGAAAACTGTCTACCAGCGCTGCATCGCGCCGAACATCGCCGGTGGTGGTGACCAACCGGTTGTGCTGCACCACGCCGTCGCGGCCGATCCACAGCTGCAACACCGCACGAAAACTGCCGGGCCGGGTCAGCGGCGAGCGGCACAGGTTGCGTTCAATCGCGGCCTGCACCGCTGTGGCGTAACTGCGGTTGACGGCTGCGCTGGCGGGGGTGGGTTTCTCCGCCGGCAATGGCACTTCTTCAACTTGCGCCACTTGCAAGGTGAACGCGTCGTCGCGACTGTACTTGGCCATCAACCCGCTGCCGCCGAGCATCCGGCGCAACGCTTCGGCGGCGGTGAATTCGCCATCCACCGCCAACGAACGTCGACCGCGGCTCAACTGGCTGTCGACCAGCACCGCCATGCCCGTGGCGCGGCTGAACTGATCGAGGGCGCGGGCGAGTTCCTGGGCCGGGATGTGCAGCGTCATGCGCATCGTCGCCGGCATCGGATCGGCGCTGGCGCGGCTCAGAAACAAGCCAAGCAGCAGCCCCAGACAGAGCTGGCGCATGAGCGCTGAGCGCACAACATCCTCCCTGGCACGGCCTCGCTGCACGGCTGATGTATCCCTGAAAACCGTCATCCTGAGGGCTGTTTATGAATCTGGTGTGACGGCCACTGCAAAAAAACCATCACGGGATCGGCGCCACCGTTGCACTAGACTCTTGAGCTAGAGCGGCCCCTTCGGGCCGGCCAGGAGGCAGGCATGAAATCAGTCTGGAAAGTCGCCCTCGGCGGGTTGTTGCTGACGGTGTTGGGCGGCGCACACGCGGAGGAACCGCTGGGCTGCGTCGAGGTGACGGTGGGTGGCTACAAGGCACCGAATTACGATTGCCTGAGCCAGCAGATGGGCAACAACCCCGACGGCGCGGCGGCTGCGCAGAAGAATCAGGAAGCGATGAATGTGCCGGTCAACAAGCGGCCGCCGAATCAGGTGGGACTGGCGACGCCAGCGGCCACCAGTACGCGGATGGGCAACACGTTTGGCACGTCGGTGAAACCGCAGCGGCCACCGAACTAGTTTCGTAGATCGTCTTGATCGTTCCCACGCTCCTGCGTGGGAATGCAGCCCGTGACGCTCCGCGTCACTGGACGCGGAGCGTCCCCAGAGGCATTCCCACGCGGAGCGTGGGAACGATCACCATGTGGGGGGGAAGATGGCTCGTGATCAATCGCTGGGAATCTGGCGAAAGCTCACCGCCAGACGATTCCAGCTGTTGATGGTGCTGACAGCCATGGTCAGGTCCACCAGTTCCGTCTCGTTGAACTGTTCCCGCGCCTGCTGGTAAACATCGTCAGGCACCCGGCTGTCCGCCAGCAGCGTGACGGCCTCGGTCCAGGCCAGTGCAGCCCGTTCGCGCAGATTGAAGAAGCCGCTGTCACGCCAGACGGCGATGGCGTACAGCCGTCGATCCGTCTCCCCTGCCCGCCGCGCTTCCACCGAATGCATGTCGGTGCAGAACGCGCAGCCGTTGAGTTGCGAGGCGCGGATCTTGATCAGGTGCAGCAGCGGCGCCTCGATGCTCAGGCTGCTGGTCAGCGCTTCCAGGGCAATCATCGCTTTCATGGCTTTGGGTGAAGCGCTGTAGTAATCCAGACGCGGGGACATGGGCGGGCCTCGGGCAGCAGAAGAGTGATTTCACGGTAAGCGCTGGCTCGGCAACGTTACAGCCCCAATTTCACGAAAAAACGGCAGACCACTGAACCGGAGGCCAATTCACGGTTTTTCGACCACGCAACTTCTGCCACGCCCGCATTCGGGAGTAATCTGGCCGGCACACTCAATCGCCCGGAGAGCCCCCTCGGTATGGAACTTCATGTCGTGATCAACGGCCGCAAGGATCTGGCCGGTCAGTTGTACCAGCAACTGCGCGGCGCCATTGAATCCGGGCGCCTGGCCGCCGGCACCCAGTTGCCGCCCAGCCGTTTGCTCGCCGAGCAGCTGGGAATCTCGCGCAAGACCATTTCCGACACTTACGCGCAGCTCACCTACGAGAATTTCCTCACCGGTGTGATCGGCAAAGGCACTTACGTCAACGCCCGCTCGACGCCGGTCCAGCGCAAGCAAAGCCATTCCGAACTGGCCAGTTCCGAGGTGATCGAGAGCTGGCGCAATCTGCCGGTGTTCCTGCGGCATCCGACGCTTGAGGGTTCGCTGCGCTATGACTTCATCGGCGGCGCCACCAGCAAGGGCCAGTTTCCCCAGGATGACTGGCGCCGCTGCGTCTCTCACGCGCTGCGGCAGATGGCCAATTCCAAAGGTTTTTACAGTGTGCCGGAGGGCCTGCCGGCGCTGCGTAATGCGATTGCCCGGCACATCGCGTTTTCCCGTGGCGTGAACTGCCAGGACGAAGACATCGTGGTGTGCAACGGCGCGCAACAGGCGCTGGACTTGATCACGCGGGTGCTGATCCGCCCCGGCAGTCTGGTGGCGATGGAAGATCCCGGTTACCCGCCGGCGCGGCTGCTGTTCGGCACTCACGGGGCGACGGTGGTCGGCGTGCCGGTGGATGCCGAGGGCATTCAGGTCGAGCGGATTCCCGAGGGCACGCGGCTGATTTACGTGACGCCGTCGCACCAGTTTCCGCTGGGCATGCCGATGAGTCAGGCGCGGCGCGAGGCCCTGCTCGAACGGGCTCATGAGCTGGGCGCGATCATCATCGAGGACGACTATGACAGCGAGTTCCGCTACGAGGGTCGCCCGACGGATTCGCTGCACAAGCTCGATCAGCGCGGCATCGTCGCCTACGTCGGCACCTTCTCGAAAACCTTGTTGCCGGAGCTGCGGCTCGGCTACGCGATCCTGCCGCCGGCGATCCTCGAAGCGGTGATCCGCGCCAAGCAGCTCACCGACCTGCACGCCTCCACCCTGCCGCAATGGGCGCTGGCCAAGTTCATCGCCGAAGGGTGTCTGCTCAAGCACATCCGCCGCTGCCACACCATTTATGCCCAGCGCCGCGAGCGGATTCTGGCGCGCATGGCCACCGACCTTTCGCCATGGCTGGAGGCCGTGCCGCCCAGCGCGGGATTTCACATGGCGGTGTTCTGCAAGGTGCCGATCGACTTGCCGCTGGTGATCGAACTGGCGAAAAAGGTCGAAGTCGGGCTGTACGCCATCGATGGCTTCTATTACCAGCAGCCTGCAAGAAGCGGGATGTACTTCGGTTTCGGCGCCATCGAAACCCTGGACATCGATATCGCACTCGACCGCCTGCGCGACATTCTGCAACAGGTTGTTGGTTAGATTGGACTAAACGATTAACTGCCGATTGGTTATTGGTGATCCGGGGGTGCGGGCCTATCCTGCACAAGCGTTATCCCTCAATGAGCAGGATTCGTCCGGCCTGATTCAGGAGTGTGAGCAATGTCCAACGAAGTGATCAACACCGTACAGGTGCAGGCTGCAGCCGGCCGATCGGAGGAGCTGGGCAAGCAGTTGCAGAAGATCGTCGAAACCCTGCGCGAAACGCCGGGCTGCGATTCCTACATGGTCGACCGCTGCCCCGAGGACAGCCACCGCTGGACGGTCAGCGCCCGCTGGCAGTCGGAAGCGGCGATGCAGGCGCATTTCAATCGCCCGGAAGCCCAGGGCTTCATCGACCTGATCGACAGTCGTCTGGCCAATAGCGTCGATTTCAACAGCTTTCCTATCGTCTGATCCGCCGCCTTCGCGAGCAAGCTCGCTCCCACAGGGTTTCGTGCAGTTCACTAATAATATGAACGACACAGAACACTGTGGGAGCGAGCTTGCTCGCGATGGCGTATTCGAAAGCGCAAAATTCCCCAGATTGGTCACCCAAACTTCCCGAACATTGGCCGTTTGAATACCCCGGCACGCGGACTACTGTGATTACCGACTCCCCCACTTATCAGGTGATCACCATGAAAGTCCTGCACTTGCTTGCCGCCCCGTTCGCCGCTCTGGCCCTTACCATCAGCGCTTCGGCGCTGGCCCACGGTACCGATTCCCCGTCCGAGAAAATCTCGGTGCTGCAGGATCAGATGCTGAAAAACGTCCCCGGCAAAAAAGCCATGATGATCGAAGTCGATTACAAGCCTGGCCAGTCCTCAATCGCCCACAAACACGACGGCACCGCCATGGCCTACGTGCTCGAAGGCGAGATCGTTTCCCAGGTCAAAGGTGAGCAACCGATCACCTACAAGAAGGGCCAATACTGGTACGAGCCGGCCGGTTCCGAGCACTTGATCTCGAAAAACGCCAGCAAGAGCAAGCCGGCCAAGTTGTTGGTGTTCATGGTGCTGTCGCCCGATGAGAAAGTGTTGATCCCCCTGGAAAACTGATTGCTGTTACGTCAGCCATAAATAAAAACGCTCAAATCGTTGATTTGGGCGTTTTTAATGCTGGTCGCAATTAACCTGCGCGGCTTACAGCAAATCAAACTATTGGTCTCCTGATAACTTCACTGATTGGTCGTTTCATAAAACCGCCACAGGTTTAGTCTGATTCAACTGCCGCGAAGAGTGGCAACTTAAACTTTCCGACTGAAGTTGTTTCACGGGAGAAACACCATGAAACCTGCGTTCGCCAGCACTCTGTTCCTTTCACTGCTGACACTGACGGCCTGCTCGGTCCCCACCGCGCCCAAAGCGGTATCGTCGCTCGACACCTTGCTGCCCCACCCGGTTGGCCGCAGCCATATGACCACCGTGAAGGCCGGCCCTGGCGTGTCGCTGGGCGTGATTTACAGCCCGAGCACCCAGACCAACCGCGACTACCTGCGCAACTATCAGGCCAACGCCGGCACCGGTTTCGGCCAGAGCCTGCTGGTGCAACCGATCCACGACGCCTACGTGGCCACCTCGAAACCGGACATGGCGGTGGATTGGGTGAAAGCTTCGCTGCAACGTCAGTTCGGCTCGGTGACGGTGTACCCGGACATGCAGAGCTTGCGGGCGGCCAACCCGGATGTGGTGGCGATCGTCGACACTCACAGCCAGTTGATTACGTCGCGCAGTTCGGACGTCAAGGCGGATGTGAGTGCGGACTTTTATGACGGGCAGTTCAACTATATCGGCACGGCCCAAGGGACGGACGCCAGAGCGCTGAGTCCGTTATGGGCGGATTACAAACGTTCGGAAGATATCGTGGCGGATATCAATGAACAGCAGAACGTGCAAGTTCGGGCGCTGCAGAAGTTTGACCAGTCGCTCAGTAATTTATTGACCAGGTCGGCAGGTAACGTGTCGATGCTTGATCACAAGCAGGGGCAAAACCTGCACTGACAGCCCCCTTTGACCCCTGGCATCTCCCGAAAAGGAGATCGCCAGGGAGAGGTATTACTTCGAAATACACATATTAAAATAGAAGTATAAAACAACATTCAAACCCGCTTTAAAAGTGCCCTCAGCCGTCATGTCCCTCACACAGCAATACCTCGCAACGCTTGTAGACTTCCATCTGAAAAAACCTCAATTAGATTAGTCGCCACACCACGCAAGACCAACTCGACATCATGGAAGATCATTATGAGCCTGAATCAAAAAAGATCGTTTTACGCACACCTGGAATATAACGGCAGCCGTTTGACTTTCCGGAATCTGCTGAATGAAAGCTACCCTGCCAGCGAAGCCAATGTCCTCACCACGCTGCCGTCCCAACCGCGCCACCCGGTTGGACCGACCCGAACCTACCCCAAATTCATTGCCTACTTCGCATGTTACGAGGATTACTACAACATCGAGATTCGTGGTCATGGTTACTTTGCTCACTACATCAGCAAAGGCGCTACCGGGAAGCTCAGCGCCATGCCGGGTGCTGGCGGAAAAACAACTTCCTTCAACTTGCTGGATGACAACAAAAGAATCATCACACTTGATGACCTGGGCACAAACAACGCAAATATTTACCTGAAAGCCCGAAATGCCGGAATCATCCAGTCCAATAGCAACGCTCAATATTTCAGTGAGCGCGCAGGTACAACCCTGAAGTTCAACCTCGAAATCCTGCAAAGGAATGTTGATTACCCCGGCGCTACGCCGGACACGTACGAGGATTTGATTGACGAGGATTGATATCTCGCAGAACCGCGCATAAACCCGCCATAAATAAAAAGCCCCGCCTCTTTCGAGAGCGGGGCTTTTTCATTCAACGGCTACTCAAGCAAGCTCAAGCTCCGCAGTCGCCGCAGCAGGCACAACTGCCTGACCGCTCAGCGCCACGTCGTTCAGCTCGCGGTTGGCCACCGCGTACATGGCGTAGTCGGTGCCGCTGGCGGCACGGATTTCCACCAGCATGGCGCGCCAGCGTTCGATCATGGCGTCGTTCTGCTTCATCCACAGTGCCAGACGAGTTTCCACGTCCGAATCACCGCCGCCCGCTTGCAGAACGGCGATGGTGATCGCTCGTTGCTGCCAGTCGACGTCGTCGCGGAACGCTTCGCGGGCCAGGGCTTGCCAGTTGTTTTCAACCGGCAAGGCGCTGATCTGCGAAATGTACCAGGTGATGTCCAGCGCGCTGCCCACGGCGAAGTATGCCTTGGCCACTTCGGCTGGGTCCTGACCGGTCACGTCGGCCGCTTCGATGATCGGCAGCAGCGTATAGAGGTGGGTAGTCCCCGCCACCATACGCGCCAGCAATTCCGGAACACCGGCGGCGACGTACGCCTGATAACGCTCTTGCCAGTTTTCGCGGATTTCGCCGCTCAGCAGCTCGTCCAGCTTCAGGCCCAGCTCCTTCAGGTGCGGACCGAAATGCGCGACGTCACGGGCAGCGTTCTGCTCGTTGCGGCGGGCACGCAGGAACCAGCGCGTAGCGCGACGGCCCAGACGCATCAGCTCGTCCATCAGCTCCAGTTGCACGTCAGCGGAGACCTGATAGTCCAGCGCTTCGATCTGACGGAACCAGTGCGGGAGGTGGAAGATGTCACGCACGATCACGTAAGCGCCCGCCACGTTCGCCGGGGTCATGCCGGTGGACTCTTTGAGTCGCTGAACGAAGGTGATACCCATATGGTTGACCAGATCGTTGGCGATCTGGGTGCTGACGATCTCGCGCTTCAGGCGGTGACGACGCATGGCTTCGGAGAACTTGCTGACCAGAGTCGGTGGGAACGCCGTTTCCATGTCGCGGGTCAGGTAGTCGTCGTCCGGCACCAGGGAGCCCAGCAGTTGCTCCTTGAGGTCGATCTTGCTGTACGAGATCAGCACCGACAGCTCTGGACGCGTCAGGCCATGGCCTTCGGCAACGCGTTCGGCCAGTTGCTCTTCGGTCGGCAGGAACTCGATGGCGCGATCCAGCTTGCCACGGCCTTCCAGGTCGCCCATCAGACGCTTGTACTCAGCGATGCGCGCATAAGCGCGGCGGGCCGCCAGGGACAGGGCCTGAGTCTGCTTGTAGTTGTTGCCCAGCACCAGACCACCGACTTCGTCGGTCATGCTCGCCAGCAACTGGTTGCGTTGCTTGTCGGTCATGTCGCCGGCCTGAACCACTTCGTTCAGCAGGATCTTGATGTTTACTTCGTGGTCGGAGCAGTCCACGCCACCGGCGTTGTCGATGAAGTCGGTGTTGGAACCGCCGCCATTGAGACCGAATTCCACACGACCCAGTTGAGTCATGCCGAGGTTACCGCCCTCGCCCACCACTTTGCAGCGCAGTTCGTTGCCGTTCACGCGCAGGGCATCGTTGGCCTTGTCGCCGACATCGGCGTGGCTTTCGGTGCTGGCTTTGACGTAAGTACCAATACCGCCGTTCCACAGCAGATCCACCGGCGCCTTGAGCAAGGCGTTCAGCAGTTCGGTCGGGGTCAGCTTGTCGGCCTGGATGTCGAAGCGCTCTTTCATCTGTGGCGAGATGGCGATGCTCTTCGCGCTGCGCGAGAAGATGCCGCCGCCTTCGGACATGATGCTGGTGTCGTAGTCGGACCACGCCGAACGCGGCAGGTCGAACATGCGCTGACGCTCGACGAAGCTGGTGGCCGGGTTCGGGTTCGGGTCGATGAAGATGTGCATGTGGTTGAATGCGGCAACCAGTTGCAGCTTGTCGGACATCAACAGGCCGTTACCGAACACGTCACCGGCCATGTCGCCCACGCCGACCACTGTGATGCTGTCTTCCTGAACATTGATGCCGCGCTCGCGGAAGTGGCGCTGAACGCCAACCCACGCGCCCTTGGCGGTGATGCCCATTTTCTTGTGGTCGTAACCGGCCGAACCACCGGACGCGAACGCGTCACCCAGCCAGAAGCCGTAGTCGATGGCAATGCCGTTGGCGATGTCGGAGAAGGTTGCAGTGCCCTTGTCCGCCGCGACCACCAGGTACGGGTCATCGTCGTCATGACGCACGACGTTGGCCGGCGGTACCAGTTTGCCGTCCTTCAGGTTGTCGGTGATGTCCAGCAGACCCGAGATGAAGATGCGGTAGCAGGCGATGCCCTCGGCCGCGATCTCGTCACGGCTGCCGCCCAGTGGCAGGCGACGCGGCAGGAAGCCGCCCTTCGCACCCACCGGCACGATGACCGAGTTTTTCACTTGCTGGGCTTTTACCAGGCCGAGGACTTCGGTACGGAAGTCTTCTTCACGGTCGGACCAGCGCAGACCACCACGAGCAACGTTGCCGAAGCGCAGGTGCACGCCTTCGACGCGTGGCGAGTAAACGAAGATTTCGAACTTCGGAACCGGTTTCGGCAGCTCAGGAATCAAGTGCGGGTTGAACTTGAAGCTGAAGTACGACTTGTTCTGGCCGTTGGCGTCGGTCTGATAGAAGTTGGTACGCAGGGTCGCTTTGATCAGGTCCAGGTAACGACGCAGGATGCGGTCTTCGTTGAGGACTTGAACGTCGTCCAGCGCGGTCAGGATGGCCTGCTCCAGACGCTGTTGCTTGTCGTCCAGATCATCGCTGCCGAGCTTGCGGGCCAGGTAGAAACGGGTCTTGAACAACCGGGTCAGTTCGCGAGCGATGTCGGTGTGGTTGTTCAGGGTGCTGGCGATGTAGCCGAGGTCGAAGCCCAGGCGGATCTGCTTCAGGTAGCGGGCGTAGGCACGCAGCAGCGCAACGTCGCGCCATGGCAGGCCGGCGGTCAGCACCAGACGGTTGAACGCATCGTTCTCGGCATCGCCACGGACGATGTGGACGAACGCGTCCTGCAGGGTGTCGTTGAGTTGCTGGATGTCCAGGTCCAGACCTTCGGCTGCGGTGAACGCGAAGTCGTGGATCCAGAACTCGCGACCGTTGGTGTGACGCAGACGGTAAGGGAATTCACCCAGCACGCGCAGGCCGAGGTTTTCCAGGATCGGCAGTACGTCGGACAGTGCCAGCGGGGTATCGGCGTGATACAGCTTGCAGTGCAGCTCGCGCGGGCCGGAGGCCAGCGGCTGGTAGAAGCTCATGGCCAGCGGCTTTTTCTCGCTCAGGTTGAGCAGGTGCTGCATGTCGACCACGGCCGAATGCGCAGCGAAACGCTCGCGGTAACCGGCCGGGAAGCCTTTCGGGAAGTCGGCCAGCACGTTGGTGCCATTGGCTTCGCCGAAGGTTTCGACGGTCAGGGCGGCGTAGTCGTCCTGCCAGCTGCGGCAGGCCTGGATCACTTCGTTTTCCAGTTGCAGCGGGTCGATGTCGATGCGGTTTTTCGGGTCAACGCGCAGGATCAGTTGCACGCGGGCCAGCACGGACTCGGAGAAGAAAGTCCAGAATTCGCAGTCGGAAGCTTTCAGGCGCTCCATCAGCACTTGCTGGATCTTCTGGCGAACTTCGGTGGAGTAGATGTCGCGCGGCACGTACGCCAGGCAGTAGCAGAAACGACCGTACGGGTCTTTGCGCAGGAACACGCGGATCTTGTTGCGTTCCTGGATCTGCACGATCGACATCACGGTGCTGAACAGCTCGTCGACCGGGGTCTGGAACAGGTCGTCACGCGGCAGCACTTCCAGAACCTGTGCCAGTTCCTTGCCCAGGTGAGCCTTGGCCTGGAAGCCCGAGCGGCGCTCGATTTCCTCGACCTTGCGGCGGATGAACGGGATGACACGCACGCTTTCGCCATACACCGACGAGGTGTACAGGCCCATGAAGCGGTGTTCCTTGATCACTTTGCCGTCGGCATCGATTTCGCGAATCGACACGTAGTCCGGGTAAGCCGGACGGTGCACGCGGCTCGGGTGCGCGGCTTTGGCGAACGACAGCAGCGTCGGTTCGCGCAGGTAATTGACGGCGTAGTCTTCGATGCGCAGCTCGTCATAGGTCATGCCGGTGCGCAGCAGTTTGGTCAGGCCGAGGAAGGAATCCTGGTCGTACTTGATGTGGCCGCCATCCGGCTCATCGGTCACGGTGAATTCTTCGTAGCCGAGGAAGGTGAAGTGGTTGCCCACCAGCCATTCCAGGAAGCTCTTGATTTCGTTCTTTTCGTCGGCATCGACGGCGAATGCGCTGTTATCGAGCTTGGTGAGGATTTCCTGCACCTTGGCCTTCATCGGCTCGAAATCGGCGACCGCGACGCGGACTTCACCCAGGACCTGTTCCAGTTCCTTGGTGAGCACATTCAGCTCGGCCGCGTTGGCGCAGCGGTCGATTTCCAGGTACATCAGCGACTCGTGCAGCACGCCTTCGCCGGTCGAACCTTTTGGCAGGATTTCCAGCAACTCGCCCTTGCTGCCACGACGCACGCTCAGCACGGTGGTCTGCAGGGTGTGGATGCTGTAGCCGCGACGGTTCAGCTCGGTACGCACCGAGTCCACCAGGAACGGCAAGTCATGGTGCAGCACTTCGACCGCGGTGTGGGTCGACTGCCAGCCGTGACGTTCGTAATCGGGGTTGTAGACGCGCACTTGTGGTTGCGCGTGATCGAAGCGCTCAAGCAGGCGCCACGCAGAAAGAGTACAGCCAGCGAGGTCGGAGAGGCGACGTTGGGTCAGCTCGTCCAGGGAAATGATGCCGAAGAATTGTTCAGCGAACAGCGCCACTTGTGGCAGTGCCTGTTCACTGATGTGCTGCGCCAGTGCCGCTTGCAGTTGGTGCTGGAAGTCGGCTTTGCTGGCTGCGGTGAAGAACGCCATCTGTGGTACTCCGCTTGGGCTTGTTATTGATGGAAAGCGTCGCGTACAAAACCCCTTTCGGGGCGTTCCGTCGCCCTGTTCCTGATTCTCGGGCAGAGGAAACAGGGTGACAGGTGGGTGAAGCTGGACGAGACACTCAGGTCACATTCACCTTCCATGAATGGGCATCTGCAAAAACGACTGCCCGGCGCCGCTCGCGGGGCCATGGCAATGCCTTTACGGGTGCTCATCCGTTGCGCAGCTTAATGGGTGCGACAATGTGTCTGCTTGCGGTGCTGCGACATATTCGGTCATTGGCACGTAAACCAAGGCCTGCGCATCGGTAAACACTAGCATTCATGGGGCGGAACGCCGGTCTGAATGCCCGTTTTTACGGTACAGGCGTGCCAGGAATGACCATTGACCTGTGTCGCGTTCACGACACATCCTCTGACACTCTCACATGCAGAAATTCCCGGGGGCTGGCAGAATCGCGCCCAATTGCGACCAACAAGCCCGCCGAGGCAGGAATTCCCCATGCAAATGACCACCGCCCTTTTGATCGTCAACCCGTGCGACGACGAAGAAGACAACATGGCCATGCTCTGCTGCCACAGCGACAAGGGCGACATGTTCCTGATGAGCCGCTACCCGGACGAGGACGAGCTGGAGATCACGCTGGACGGCGAGCCGTCGACCCTTGATGGCGTCAAGGTCACCTTGACCAAGACTCTGCTGAAGATCGAAATCGCGGCCGCCGATGCCGATGCGTTGAATGGGGATGATGTGCTGGAAATCACCTTCAATCCGGACATGGTGGATCTGGCCGAGGTCGAGGAAACCCTGAAGAACATTCTTGATGGTACTGGCACTTACATCAGCCAGATTTGATGGTGTCGGCACTGGCCCCTTCGCGAGCAAGCTCGCTCCCACAGTGACCGCGTTCTGTCAGGAGAACTTAGTTCATTGTGGGAGCGAGCTTGCTCGCGAAAGGGCCCGAAAGAACACCGCACCTCCCCCACCCTACAAAATTCCAACAATTGCCCCGGTCATTTCCCGCACTTTGCGCAAAATGCCGTTAGTCGCCACCCCCTGCGATGGATTAAAGTAACGCCCCCAGCCCCGGCGTTATCCGAACGCCTGTGGCCACCCTTTCCAGGAACAGTCATCGATGGAACATCGTGAAGCGCTGCTGGCGCTGCGAACCTTTCTTTCAACGCAGATTCTCGGCCAGGAAAAACTTATCGAGCGCTTGCTCATCGCCCTGCTCGCCGACGGCCACATGCTGGTCGAGGGCGCTCCGGGCCTGGCCAAGACCAAAGCGATCAAAGAGCTCGCCGAGGGCATCGAAGCCCAGTTCCATCGCATCCAGTTCACCCCGGACCTGCTGCCCGCCGACATCACCGGCACCGAGATCTATCGCCCGGAAACCGGCAGTTTCGTGTTCCAGCAAGGCCCGATCTTCCACAACCTGGTGCTGGCGGACGAAATCAACCGTGCACCGGCCAAGGTTCAGTCGGCGCTGCTCGAAGCCATGGCCGAACGTCAGGTCAGCGTCGGGCGCAGTACTTACGAGCTGTCGCCGCTGTTTCTGGTGATGGCCACGCAGAACCCGATCGAGCAGGAAGGCACCTATCCGCTGCCCGAAGCCCAGCTCGACCGGTTCCTGATGCACGTGAAAATCGGTTTCCCGGACGCCGCCGTCGAACGCCGGATCCTGCAACAAGCCCGGGGCGAAGCCCTGAACGGCGAAACCAAGCCTGAACGCCGGGTCAGCCAGCAGGCGATCTTCGCCGCGCGCAAGGAAATCCTCGGTCTGTACATGGCGGACGCCGTGGAGGAATACCTGGTGCAACTGGTCATGGCCACGCGCAACCCGGCCAAGTTCGATCCGGAAATGGCCGAGTGGATCGCTTACGGCGCCAGCCCGCGTGGCTCGATCGCCCTCGACCGCTGCGCCCGCGCCCACGCCTGGCTGGCCGGTCGCGACTTCGTCAGCCCGGAAGACATCCAGGCCGTGCTGTTCGACGTATTGCGTCACCGCATCATTCTGTCGTTTGAGGCCGAAGCCGCTGGCATCGACCAGGATCGGGTGGTGCAACGGATTCTCGACGTCGTAGCCGTCGCTTGACCCCGATGAACGCCTCCCTGCCGTCCGAACCGGGCATCCGCATCAGCCTCGCCGAGCTGATCGAGATGCGTCACCGCGTGCGCGAAGTGCAGCTGTTTTCCACGCCGAGCCAGCGCAGCCCGCTGATCGGCCTGCACCACTCCAAGTTTCGCGGGCGTGGCGTCGACTTCGATCAGGTGCGGGTCTATCAGGCCGGCGACGACGTGCGCACCATCGACTGGCGCGTCACCGCGCGGACGCAGGAACCGCACACCAAACTGTTCCATGAAGAACGCGAACGGCCGATTTTCATCATGGTCGAGCAAAGCACGCGGCTGTTCTTTGGCTCCGGGCTGATGTTCAAATCGGTGCTCGCGGCGCAGGCGGCGGCGCTGATCGGCTGGGCCGCGCTGGGTCACAACGACCGGGTGGGCGGGCTGGTGTTCGGCGACAATGAGCATTACGAAATCAAACCGCGCCGCAGCAAGCAGAGCCTGTTGCAACTGCTCAACCGGCTGGTGAAAGTCAACCAGTCGCTGCACAGCGAGCGGGAGCCAGATCGCGATGCGTTTGGCGTGGCGTTGCGCCGGGCCCGCGAAGTGCTGCGACCGGGCAGTCTGGTGATCGTAATTTGCGACGAGCGCGCCCTGAGCGACAGCGCCGAGCAGCAACTGAGCCTGCTGTCGCGCCATTGCGACCTGCTGATGCTGCCGCTGTCCGATCCGCTGGATCACGCCCTGCCCGCCGCCGGGCTGCTGAGATTCGCCGAACGCGGTGCGCAGCTGGAACTCGACACCCTCAATTTCGACCTGCGCCAGACTTATCGCGCCCAGGCCGAAGCGCGGATCGCACGCTGGGAACTGCTCGCGCAAAAGCTGCGCGTACTGCTGATGCCACTGAGCACTCAGAGCGAAATGGTCGAACAGATGCGCGAGTTCCTGAACCCCCAACGTCCGGGGAAAGGTCGATGAACGGCCTCGAACAACTGCAACCGCTGATCTCCCCGCCACCGATTGCCTTCTGGCCGCCGGCGCCGGGCTGGTGGCTGCTGCTTTTGCTGCTGCCGGTGATTGTTTTCGCGGTCTGGCGTCTGCGGCGCTTCATTCCAGTCAAGAAAAAACCGGTCGTGCGCGCCGAACTGCCGCTCGACCCGGTGCGCATCGCCGCACTCGCCGAACTGGCGCAGATGCCCAAGCCCTACGACGGCGCCCCGGCCGGGGCCTGGCTGCAGCAGCTCAACGGCCTGCTCAAACGCCTGTGCCGCAACCACTATCCCTACAGCCAGAGCCATACCCTCAACGGCCGCAAATGGCTGGCGTTTCTCGACAACCGTTGCCCCGCCGCCGGCCTGACCCGCTGGATGGTGCTCGTCGAAGGCGCCTACAAACCCGAGTGCAAACTCGACGACAAAGCCATCGCCGGCCTGACCCAGGCAGTCGACACCTGGATCCGCAAACATGTTTGAGTTCGCCTGGCCGTGGATCTTTCTGCTGTTGCCGCTGCCGTGGCTGATGCGCCTCGTGCTGCCGGTGGCCGACAGCGGCGAGCCGGCGTTGAAAGTGAGTTTCCTCGGTGATCTGGAAGGCCTCGCTCGCCGTCGCGCCCGGGCCAATCTGCCAGCGTGGCGCCAGCAGGCGCCGTTCATGCTGCTGTGGTTGTTTCTGCTGATCGCCGCCGCCCGCCCGCAATGGCTCGGTGAACCGCTGCCGATTGCCGCCAGCGGCCGTGATCTGCTGGTGGCGGTGGACGTGTCCGGCTCGATGGATTTCCCCGACATGCAATGGAACGACGAAGACGTCAGTCGCCTGTCGCTGGTTCAGCATTTGCTCGGCGATTTTCTGGAAAGCCGCGATGGCGACCGCGTCGGTCTGATCCTGTTTGGCAGCCAGGCTTATCTGCAAGCACCCCTGACGTTTGACCGACGCACCGTTCGGGTCTGGCTCGATGAAGCGCGGATCGGCATCGCCGGCAAAAACACCGCGATTGGCGACGCCATCGGCCTGGCACTGAAGCGCCTGCGCATGCGTCCGGCCCAGAGCCGGGTGCTGATTCTGGTCACCGACGGCGCGAACAATGGCGGTGAAATCGACCCGCTGACCGCCGCAAAACTGGCCGCCAGCGAAGGTGTGAAAATCTATCCGATCGGTATCGGTGCCGATCCTGAAGAAAGCGGCGCCACGGCGTTGCTCGGCGGCAACCCGACCCTCGATCTCGACGAACCGGCGCTCAAGGCCATCGCCGAGGTCACCGGCGGCCAGTACTTCCGCGCTCGCGACGGCCAGCAACTGCAAGCGATCAAGGACACCCTCGACCAGCTCGAGCCGGTGACCCAGCAACCGACCCAGGCCCGTCCGGCGCAGGCGTTGTATCAGTGGCCGCTGGCATTCGCGCTGCTGCTGAGCATTTTGCTGGTCGCCCGTGTGTTGTGGCCGGACAACCCGCTGCAACGGCTGTTCACCAAGGAGCTGTATCTGCAAAGCCCCCTGCCTGACTGGCGCGAGCGCCTCAAGCGCCTGCGTTTGCGGAGGCGCCGATGATTGCCCTCTGGCCGCACTGGTTCCGCCCCTGGTGGCTATTGCTGCTGCCGCTGCTCGGCTGGCTGATCTGGCAGCTCTGGCACCGGCAGAAACGCGCCGGTCGCTGGCAGATGATTCTGCCGCCGGCCTTCCATGCCACGCTGCTCAGTGGTGGCAGCGGTCGCGACAGCAAGTTGCCGTGGGTCGCCCTGAGCGTGGCCTGGCTGCTGACGATTCTGGCGTTGCTCGGGCCGAGCTGGGAGCGGGTCGAACAGACCAGTCAGAAACCCGCCGACCCGCTGGTGGTGGTGCTGGAGCTGACCCCGGAAATGCTCGCCACCGATTCGCCGCCGACGCGGCTGGAACAGGCCCGGCGCAAGCTGTTCGACTTGCTGAAAGTGCGCAGCGACGCCCAGACCGCCATCGTCGTTTACGCCGGCAGCGCCCATACGCTGGTGCCGCTTTCGGATGACCTGGCGACCAGTCGCAACCTGCTCGACGCGCTCAAGCCCTCGCTGATGCCGGAAAGCGGCCACCGCGCCGATCTGGCGGTGAGCAAGGCGCTGGCGCTGCTCAAGCAGGGTGCGCTGGGTCAGGGGCGGATTCTGCTGATTGGTTCTTCGCTGTCGGAAGAGGAACGCCAGGGCATTCGCCATGCGCTTAGCGGCCAATCGGCGCAGTTGTTGATGCTTGGTGTCGGCACCGCCGAGGGCGCGCCGATTGCTCAGGAGGACGGCAGTTTCCTCAAGGATGCCCAGGGCGCGATCCGGGTGCCGCAACTCGACAGCCCGGGCCTTGGCGCATTCCTCAACGCGGTCAGCGGCGAGTACCGCAGCGCACGGCTGGATGAATCCGATCTGGGCGACCTCGGCCTGCTCGATGGCCCGCGCAGCCTGCGTAACGATGGTCAGACCGTGCGCCTCGACACATGGGCCGATCAGGGTTACTGGCTGCTGCTGCCGCTGTTGTTGCTCGCCGCGTGCGCCGGGCGGCGTGGCTGGTTGTTCTGCCTGCCGCTGCTGCTGGCATTGCCGCAACCGAGCTATGCCTTCGACTTCGAAGACCTGTGGCTGCGCCCCGATCAACAAGGCTTGCACCTGCTCAAACAGAAGCGCCCGGTCGAAGCGGCGAAGCATTTCGAGGATCCGCAATGGCAAGGGGTGGCGTTGTACGAGGCCGGCGACTACAGTGGCGCCGCTCAGCGTTTCGCCGAGGGCAATGACGCCCACGCCCACTACAATCGTGGCAACGCCCTGGCCAGAAGCGGCGAGCTGGAAGCGGCGCTGGACGCCTATGAACAGGCCCTGGAACGCCAGCCGGATCTACGCCCGGCGCTGACCAACAAGGCGCTGGTGGAAAACCTGCTCAAACAGAAAAACGCCCCGCCGCCGGCCGAACCGCAAGACAAACCGGCGCAGCAAAACGTGCCAGGTGATGAACCTCCGCCAGCGACCGCTCCACCACCAGCGGTCAAAAGCGAAACCCACAGCGAGCCGCAAACCGGTGAGTCCGCCAACGAGCCGCCGCCGACCACCCCGCCGTTGCCGGGTGCCAACGAGCTGCCGGACGGCGAACCGGGCGAGGAACAGAACACTCCGCCGCTGCTGCGCCCCAATGAGGACAACCTCGAAGGCGAGCAACAGCAGGCGCTGGAACAATGGCTGGGCAAGATCCCGGATGATCCGGGCGAACTGCTGCGACGCAAATTCTGGTACGAACAGCAACAACATCAGGATCAGGAAAACATTCGATGACCCGTTTCACCGCTCTCTTGCTGCCCCTGCTGATCTGCACGGCCACCGCCCAGGCGGTCGAGCTGACGGCCAGTGTGGATCGCAGTCGCCTGAACTCCGGCGAGACGGTCGAACTCACCCTCGAATCCAACGATGTCACGCAGTTCGGCAAACCGGACCTGAGCCCGCTGGAGCCGCTGTTCGAAGTGCGCGGCACACGTCAGGTCAACCAGTTGAACACGCTCAACGGTGACAACCGCGCCACCACTCGCTGGATCATCACCCTGCTGCCCAAGCAGAACGGCAGCGTTGAAATTCCGCCGCTAAAACTGGGCGACGTCGAGAGCCAGCCGATCACCGTGCAGGTGATCGAGAGCGACACCCGCGAAGAAAACAATGCCCGCGAACCGGTGTTCATTGAAGCCAGCCTCGACCAGACCAGCGTCTACGTGCAGGCCCAGGCCATCCTGACGTTGCGCATCTACCATTCGGTGTCGCTGTACGACGACAGCAGCCTGACGCCGTTGCAGATCGCCGACGCGCGCATCGAGCAACTGGGCGACATGCGCACCTACGAAAAAGACATCAACGGCGTGCGCCATGGCGTGATCGAGATGCGCTATGCGATTTATCCGCAGCACAGTGGATTGCTGAGCATCGCGCCGCAGACTTTCAGCGCCACACTGGTCGATACCCAAACATCGCAGGACGCCACGGCGCAGGGGCCCAAGCCCGGCAAACTGATGCGCGTCAGCTCCAGCGCCACGTCGCTGACGGTCAAACCGAAACCGATGACCTACCCCAGCGACGCACCGTGGCTGCCGGCCCGCAGCCTGAGCCTGAGCGAGAGCTGGAACCCGGAGCCGGAACATACCCAGGTCGGCGACTCCCTGACCCGCAGCCTGACCCTCAAGGTCGAAGGCCTGGCCAGCTCGCAACTGCCCGCCCTGCCCGCCACCGAAGCCAACGGCCTGCGCCGCTATCCGGATCAACCGGTACTGAACAACCAGAGCAGCGACCGCGGCCTGATCGGCAGCCGTGAAGAACGCGAAGCGCTGGTGCCGAGCCGCAGTGGCTCGATCGAATTGCCAACGGTGGACGTGGTCTGGTGGAACACTTTCGAAGATCACCTGGAACACACCAGCCTGCCGGCGCGTACCCTGCAAGTGGCGAACAACCCGAGCCTGCAAGTCGACACCCCGGCGGGCAACGCACTACCGCTCAGCGCGGCCGACAGCGAAGCCTTGTGGTGGTGGAAACTCAGCACGTTCGTTTTCGCCTGCACCACCCTGCTCGGCTTCGGCCTCTGGTGGCGTGCCCGCTGGCAACCGGCAATTCTGCGCGCCGCACAAACCGGCCCGAGCCCGCGCACCCTGCTCGACGACATCAAACGCGCCAGCCAGGCCAACGACCCCCACGCCACCCGCCAGGCCCTCGACGCCTGGGCCCGCCAACAGCCGGAAACCCTGGCGGACATGGCGGCGCGGTTTGTCCCCCTGTCGGATGCACTCGACGGCTTGAACGGCGCGCTGTACAGCGAGACCGGGCAGCATTGGCAGGGTGAGGATCTGTGGCGGGCGATCCGGACGATTCCGACGGCGGAGCGGGTGCAGGATCCGGTTGGGGATAGTGGGTTGCCGCCGCTTTATCCGAAGTAGATTGGGTGATCGTCAGAATCTGACATCTCAAGATTCTAAAAAGGGGACACCCATTAGCCGGCCTCAAGTCATAAAAAGGGGACAGATTTATTTAATCAAATAAATCTGTCCCCTTTTCCTGCAAGTCGACACCCCGGCGGGCAACGCACTACCGCTCAGCGCGGCCGACAGCGAAGCCTTGTGGTGGTGGAAACTCAGCACGTTCGTTTTCGCCTGCACCACCCTGCTCGGCTTCGGCCTCTGGTGGCGTGCCCGCTGGCAACCGGCAATCCTGCGCGCCGCACAAACCGGCCCTAGCCCGCGCACCCTGCTCGACGACATCAAACGCGCCAGCCAGGCCAACGACCCCCACGCCACCCGCCAGGCCCTCGACGCCTGGGCCCGCCAACAGCCGGAAACCCTGGCGGACATGGCGGCGCGGTTTGTGCCCCTGTCGGATGCTCTCGATGGTTTGAACGGAGCGCTGTACAGCGAGACCGGGCAGCATTGGCAAGGTGAGGATCTGTGGCGGGCGATCCGGACGATCCCGACGGCGGAGCGGGTTCAGGATCCGGTCGGTGATAGTGGGTTGCCGCCGCTTTATCCGAAGTAGATTGGGTGATCGTCAGAATCTGACATCTCAAGAGACTGACGCTAAAAAGGGGACAGATTTATTTAATCAAATAAATCTGTCCCCTTTTCCTTTACAGAGATCGCGGCCGCCGCCTCCCGGACAAGCCTGTCAGTCGCAATAATCTGTAAACTCTCCCCTCTTTCGCCGCCCTCTCATCCCGGCGGCCATCACCTCTTTATATTGCGGAGTCAGCCTTGCGTCTGTTTCACACCTCCGACTGGCACCTTGGGCAGAACCTGCATGGCCAGGAGCGCGATTTCGAGCACGCCTGTTTTCTCGAGTGGCTGCTGCGCCAATTGAAGCTGGCGCAGCCGGACGTGCTGCTGATCGCCGGCGACATCTTCGACACGGTCAATCCGCCGGTCAAAGCCCAGGAACGCCTCTACGATTTCATCGTCAGCGCCCACGAACAACAGCCGTTGCTGACCATCGTGATGATCGCCGGCAACCACGATTCCGGTTCACGGATCGAATTGCCCGCGCCGTTGATGCGGCGTTTGCGCACCCATGCTCTGGGCCGGGTGTTGTGGCTGGATGACGGGCAGCTGGATGCAGAACGTCTTTTGTTGCCGCTGCCGAATGCGTCCGGCGAGATCGCCGCGTGGTGCCTGGCGTTGCCGTTCCTGCGGCCTGCCGAAGTGACCGGCGCGCATCTGGGCGACAACTATCTGCGCGGCATCGGTCAGGTGCATGAATGGCTGATCGAAGCAGCCAACACCAAGCGCCAACCGGGCCAGGCGCTGGTCGCCATCAGCCACGCGCACATGGCCGGCGGCTCGGTGTCGGAAGACTCCGAGCGCAGCCTGATCATCGGCAACGCCGAAGCCCTGCCCGCCAGCCTGTTCGGGCCGAGCATCAGCTATGTCGCGCTCGGCCATTTGCACAAGCCGCAGAAGGTCAACGGTGAAGAACGGATTCGTTACAGCGGTTCGCCGATCCCGTTGTCGTTTTCGGAAATCAGTTATCAGCACCAGGTGCTCGACGTCGTTCTGGACGGCGAAACCCTGGTCAGCGTCGAGCCAATGCTGATCCCCCGCTCCGTCAATCTGCAGCGCCTCGGCCCTGCGCCGCTGGCGGAAATCCTGCTGCAACTGGCGGACCTGCCGAACATCGACCTGCTGGCCGAAACCCAGCGCCAGCCTTGGTTGGAAGTGCGGGTGCGCCTCGACGAGCCACAACCAGACTTGCGCCATCAGGTTGAAAGCGCGTTGCAAGGCAAAGCCGTACGACTGGTGCGGATCGCTGCCGAATACGCCGGCAACCGTGGCGCTGACGGCGCCGAAGACGGTAGCGCGCTGATCGAACTGGACCAGCTCACACCGCAGGAATTGTTCAGCCGCGCCTGGCTCGACAACTACGGCAGCGAGGTCGATGAGCAAACCCTCAAGGACTTCGCCGAGCTGCTGCAAGACGTACAGATGGAGGGCGAGCAGCCATGAAGATTCTCGCCATTCGTTTGAAGAACCTCGCTTCGCTGGCCGGCCCGTTCGAGATCGATTTCACCGCCGAACCGCTGGCCAGCGCTGGCCTGTTCGCCATCACCGGACCGACCGGCGCCGGCAAGAGTACTTTGCTCGATGCGCTGTGCCTGGCGTTGTTTGGCTCTGTGCCGCGTTTGAACAACACTAGCCGTGACGCCAAGGTGCCGGACGCCGACGGCGAAATCGCCACCGGCGACCCGCGCACCCTGCTGCGTCGTGGCACCGGCGAAGGTTTTGCCGAGGTGGATTTTGTCGGCGTCGATGGCCGTCGCTATCGCGCGCGCTGGGAAGCCAACCGCGCTCGGGAAAAGGCCGGCGGCAAGTTGCAGGCCAGCCGTCAGAGCCTGCGCGACATCGATCAGGATCAACTGCTCGCCAGCCAGAAAGGCGAGTACAAGACTCAGCTCGAAGCTGCGCTGGGCCTGAACTTCGAACAGTTCACTCGCGCCGTGCTGCTGGCCCAGAGCGAGTTCAGCGCCTTCCTCAAGGCCGACGACAACGACCGCAGCGAACTGCTGGAAAAACTCACCGACACCGCGCTCTACACCCGCCTCGGCCGGCGCGCATTCGACAAGACCAAAGAGGCCCGCGAAGCCCACAAGCAGTTGCAGGATCAAGCCACCGGCGTGACCCCGCTGGCCCCCGAGGCTCGCGCGGAACTGGACGAGCGCTTCAATGCCGCCCAGCAACAACTCAAGTTGCAGCAGGCGCAGCTCAAGCAAATCGAGCAGCAGCACGACTGGCTCAAGGAACTGCTGCGGCTGCAAGACTCGCAACAAGCCGCCGCCGAACAACTGCGCAGCGCCGAGCACGAACAGGAGTCGCTGGCCGGTGAGCGTCTGAAGCTCACCCGCCTCGAACAACTCGCCCCGCAACGGCACCAGTTCGCCCGCAAAACCGAACTGGATGCACAGCTGACGCCGCTGGCGGAACAGATCAATGCGCACACCCGGCAACAAGGCGAACTGGCTGAGCGCCAGACGCGGCTGGAACAGGATCTCGCCACAGCGCAGATCGCTCTGACCCAGGCACAAACGCAGCAAAGCGAAAGCGCGCCGCTGTTGCGTCAGGCGTTCGAGGAGCAAAGCACCCTCGCCCGCCTCGCCAAGGATGTCGCGTCCGGCACCGAAGCGAAGCAAGCCGCTGAGCAAGCCTGCACTCAGGGCCAGAGCACGATTCAGGCCCTGCTCGATCAGCAAAAACAGGTCGCCGATCGCTTGCAGCGCATTGCCGCCGATCTTGAGCAAAGCGCTCACTTGGCACCGTTGAGCGAAGCGTGGAATGCCTATCGCGACCGCTTGCAGCAACTGATGCTGATCGGCAATCGGTTGAACAAGGGCCAAGGCGAACTCGCTTCCCTCGAAGAAAACGCCACCCGCGCCAGCGAAGCGCTCGCCACGCAAAAGCAGCAACTGGAAGTGCTGTTCAAGGAAGCTGGCGCCGAACCGGACGCGGTCGCCGAGCAGATCGGCATTCTCGGCACTCTGTTGCAGGACAACCGCAAACAACTGCGCGCTATCGAAGACCTGACGCGCCTGTGGGCCAGTCAGCAGGATCTGGACAAGCGCAGTGCCGAGCTGCAACAACGTCAGCTTGATGCGCAACAGGAGCGCGAGCGCCTGACCCAGGACGGGGTGAAAACCAAGTCCGAGCTGACCGTCGCCGAACAGACTCTTAGCGTCACCCGTGAACTGCTCGAGCGTCAGCGTCTGGCCCGCAGTGCCAGTGTCGAAGAGCTGCGCGCGCAGTTGCAGGACGACCAGCCATGCCCTGTCTGCGGCAGCAACGAGCACCCGTATCACCAGCCAGAGGCCCTGCTGCAAAGCCTCGGCCGTCACGATGAAAGCGAGCAGGCCAGCGCGCAGCAAGCGGTCGATCAGTTGAAAGAAAAACTGACCGAGCTACGTGCCAGTGTCGGTGGCGTGATTGCCCAACAGAAAGAGTTGCTGCAACAGCAGGAACAACTGGCGGCACAACAGCAAACGCTGACGCCAAGCATCAAGGCGCATCCGCTGGCGGCATCGTTGCTGAGTCAGGACAGTGACAAACGCGCTGCGTGGCTCACCCGCCAAAATGAACAGCTAAATCAAAGCATCACCCAGGACGAACAGCGCCAGACCGCCCTGCTCACGCTGCAACAGGATGCGGCGCGGCTGACCCAGCAATTGCGTCAGGCCGAGACGGCGCACCTGCAAGCGGACCAGCATCTAAGCAATCAGCAGCGCGAGCTGAGCGCTGACCGCCAGCGCCTGGACGAAGAACTGGCGGCCTTCGCCACCCTGCTGCCGAGCGACACCCTCGACGCCTTGCGCGCCGAACCGGCCGCGACCTTCATGCAGCTTGACCGGCAGATTGCCGAGCGTCTGGCGCAAGTCGATCAGCAGAAGGAAGAGCTGGCCGAACAGCAACAACGCCAGCAAACGCTAGAGAAAGAACAGGATCGCCAACAGGGCCGTGTGCAACAGCTGCAAAACGCTGAGCAGCAGCTCAACGCGCTGACCGAACAGCAACTCGCCAGCCAGCACAAGCTTGCGAAATTACTGGGCGAGCACACCTGCGCCGAGCATTGGCAGCAGCAACTGGAACAGGCGGTAGAACAGGCGCGTAACGCCGAATCCACGACGACTCAGGCGCTGCAAGACGCGCGTACGCAGCTCGTGCAAATCGCCGCCGAGCTCAAAGCGCAGCAAGAGCGTCTGCAAGCGCTGAAAACCGAAGACCGCGATCTGGCCGGCAAGATTGCCGACTGGCGCGCTCGCCATCCGGAACTGGATGACGGCGGCCTCGAAGACTTGTTGCGGGTCGATGACGCGCAAGTCGATGAACTGCGCCAGCGCTTGCAGCGCAACGAAAAAGCCGTTGAGCAGGCCAAGGTGTTGTTGCAGGAACGCGATCAGCGCCTGCTCGATCATCAGGCTCAACACAACGGCAATCTGGATGCCGAACAACTCGCCAGCGCCCTCGCCGACCTGCAAAACCAGTGCACGGCCAGCGAACAACAATGCGCCGAACTGCGCGCCGAGCAGGCCGAAGACCAGCGCCGCCAGAACGCCAATCAGGCGCTGGCGCAGCAGATCGCCGACGCCTATGCCGAGTATCAGCGCTGGGCGCGGCTCAATGCGCTGATCGGCTCGGCCACCGGCGATACCTTCCGCAAGATCGCCCAGGCCTACAACCTCGACCTGCTGGTGCACCACGCCAACGTGCAGCTGCGACAACTGGTCAAGCGTTATCGCCTCAAGCGTGGCGGCAGCATGCTCGGCCTGCTGGTGATGGACACCGAAATGGGCGACGAACTGCGTTCGGTGCATTCGCTGTCCGGCGGCGAAACCTTCCTCGTGTCGCTGGCCCTCGCGCTGGGTCTGGCCTCGATGGCGTCGAGCACATTGAAGATCGAATCACTGTTCATCGACGAAGGCTTCGGCAGCCTCGATCCGGAATCCCTGCAACTGGCGATGGACGCCCTCGACGGCTTGCAGGCGCAGGGCCGCAAGGTCGCGGTGATTTCCCACGTGCAGGAAATGCACGAGCGGATTCCGGTGCAGATTCAGGTACAGCGCCAGGGCAACGGTCTGAGCACACTGGAGGTGAAATGAACACGCTGTATTCCTTCCGCCGCTGCCCGTACGCGATGCGGGCGCGGATGGCCCTGCGTTATTCGGGTGTGCCGGTGGAGATCGTCGAAGTCAGCCTGAAAGCCAAACCGGCCCAGATGCTGGCGATCTCGCCCAAGGGCACGGTGCCGGTGCTGGATGCGGGCGGTCAGGTGATCGATGAAAGCCTGGAGATCATGCGCTGGGCGCTGGCGCAGAACGATCCGGATGACTGGTTGCTGGGTGGCGATTCAAGGATCGCCGAGTTGATCGAAGCCAACGATCAAGTGTTCAAGGTTCACTTGAATCGCTACAAGTACGCCGAGCGTTATCCGGAACAACCGATGGAGGTTTATCGGGCGGAAGGTGCGTTGTTCTTGCAGCAGCTCGATGAGTTGCTCGAAGGACGCGATTACTTGCTGGCCAATCATCCGAGCCTGGCCGATATCGCGTTGCTGCCTTTCGTTCGCCAGTTCGCCCATGTCGATCGTGACTGGTTTGCGCAGACGCCTTACGTGCGGTTGCAGGCCTGGTTGCAGCGGTTTCTGGAGTCGGAGCTGTTCACCGGCATCATGAAGAAGTAAGCGCGTTACGCCAGCACTTCACACATGCCGATGGCCGAGCAATCCACTTCGAACGGGCCGAGAAAACCGCTGGGGGTTTTCACCGGCGGATTGCCGGCCAGCAGCCCCAGCGCATTGGCCCGTTCGATGTTGTGAGCGATGCTGTGGTTGGCCTCTATGGCCCGGGCCAGTCCGCCGACTGAACCCTGGCCGAATCCCAACAGGGAAGCGCCGTTGGTCATGAACGCCAGTCCGGCGATGACCCAGAGTCTGTAGCCTTTCATGCTCCGCCGACTCCCGCGAGTTCAGCTGAATCCACCGTCGCGTTTTGCGAGCGGAGTTCAAACTGGATGCCGGGATGGGCGACGTCGATCGGTGCTTCGAAGCTGTGTTGCGACTGCGACGCCAGACTGACAAACAGCACCATGACCAGGTACAGACCGATGGCCACGTAGGCGCCGCGTTTGGCGGAAGTGATGATTGAACTGGCCATGATGTGTGCTCCGTGGACAATGTTTCGAGGTCCACAGAATCGATCAAAAAAGCCGGGGTAACCACTCAGGGTTTTCCATAGTAACCATCAGCTTCGTTGATTATTTAGCCGGCGTATCTCGCCGTTTGAAAATAGCTATCGCCGGTCATTACGCAGGCAAAAAACTGCCCAAGGCTGCGATCTTTTGATTTTGCTTTTTGAGAAACAAGATCAAAGGATCGCAGCCTTGGGCAGTTCCAGGGCGTGACGGAAATTTCAGTGTTGAGCTTTGTGATCCAGCGCGGCGTAGAAGTTGGCGCTTTGTTGCAGGTATTTCTGGGTGTAGCTCTGGGTGTGGGATTTTTTGTCGCTGATTTCAACGTTGGCGCTGGCAGGCAGGGCCACGGTGGCGGAGATGGCGGAAGCGGCAATCACGGAGAAGAGATTGAAGTTCATGGCGGTAACCCTCGTGTTCAGTTGGCTTGCTTGCCCGGTTGGGCCGTGAAGCAAACTTAACGCTCGAGGGTTGATCGCTTGAAATGCTTTGCAACATTACCTGTTATCAGCAGGATTAATACAACGCTTCAGGCCCCGTAGACCGGGGCCTGCGGCTTATTGACGCACGAGAAACTTCAGATCGCTCGGGGCGTCCATCGGCAGTTTTTGCACGGTTTTGCCCAGCAGACCGGTCTTGCCGTCGCGCTCGACCACGACAATCTGGTTGCTCTTCTGGTTGGCGATCAGCAGGAATTTGCCGCTTGGATCGAGGCTGAACTCACGCGGGTGATCGCCTTCCACCGAACGTCGTTGCAGCTCCTTGAGCTGGCCGCTGGCCGGGTCGATGGCGAACACCAGCAACTGATTGGCGGTGCCACGGTTGCTGACGTAGAGGAATTTGCCGTCGGCGGACGCGTGCAGCGCGGCGGCAGCCTTGTCCGAAGTCGGCTGGCCGGCAGCCAGATCGACCATTTGCGTCTGGGTCAGCACGCCGTCCTTGTAGTCGAATACCGCGACCTGAGCGCTCATTTCCATGGTCAGCCAGGCATGTTTGCCGTCAGCGCTGAACAGCAGATGACGCGGGCCGCTGCCGGCTGGCAGTTGCACCGACGCGGTTTTCGCCGGGGTCAGCGGCAGGTCCGGGTTGGCTTTCGGGTCGAATTGGTAGATGAAGACTTTGTCGGCGCCCAGGTCATTGGAGAACACGTAACGACCGTCCGGCGAGGACACCGTCGAGTGCACGTGGTTCGAGGCCTGACGCTCGGGATTGACCCGGCTCGCCGGGTGCGCGCTCATCTGCACCACCGGTTTGAGCTTGCCGTCACTGCCCACCGGCAATACCGCGAGGGTGCCACCCGGATCTTCAACCACCGAGTAGTTGCTGACGAACAGATGGCTGGCGTCGCCGCTGAGGCTCGAATGGGTCGGCTCGTTGCCCAGGCTCTGGACCTGATTGATCAGGGTCAGCGCGTGGGTCTTCGGATCGATGGAATAACTGCTGACGCGGCCGACCGGATCTGTCTGGCCAGGACCGTTTTCATTGACCACGAACACCCGGTGCTGATCCTTGGACAGGGTCAGCCACGACGGGTTTTCGCTCTTGATCACTTGCAGCGGCTTGGCGTCGATCTGGCCGGTGGCGCTGTCGAAGTTCATCCGGTAGATGCCTTCGCTGGTGCCGGCGGTGTAGGAGCCGACCAGCAACTGGAAGCTTTCGGCCGAGGCGCTGGAAAGGCCCATCGCGCCAACGCTGCCGGCCATCAACAATGGCCAGAATTTACGCATGTTCATTCGGTTTCATCCTCGTCGTCGGCGCTGCTGAGTACATCGCCGAGGCAGACCAGACGGTGTTCGCCAACGGTTTTGGTGTCGCTGGAAAAACCGACGATCAGCCAGCTCTGCAGATCTTCATCAAACGTCGCCGCTGCCACCTGCGCCGGGGTGAACTCCCAATGCTTGGCTGCCCGGCCATCGATGCATTCGATGTGCAGGTTGTCGTCTTCGTCGAGGGCGAATTCGAAAGCGTGCAGGCCGTCGATTTCGACCATACCGCAGTGTTCGAGGGCGTTGAGAAGGGTGTCGGTTACGGCAGTCATGGCAATCATGTCTTTCAGGGGGAAAGGGCCAATGATAGCTCAAAGCAGCCGCCGAGCTCCCGCCCTGATCGCTCCAACGCTCCAGCTCTTGATCGTTCCCACGCTCTGCGTGGGAATGCAGCCCGGGACGCTCCGCGTCCCTTCCAGAGCTGGAACGCGGAGCGTCCCTCGAGGCATTCCCACGCGGACGGTTCGACGCCTCGACGTGGGAACGATCATGTGGCGTGAGTTAGAGGGCGTCGCGCGATGGTTTGCCGTCGACCAGCCGCTGAATGCGCAGCGGGTTGGCGTTTTTCAGCGGTTCCGGCAGCAGGCTGTCGGGGTAGTTCTGGAAGCACACCGGACGCAGGAAACGATCGATCGCCAACGTACCCACCGAGGTGCCGCGGGCATCGGACGTCGCCGGATACGGCCCGCCGTGAACCATCGAATCACAGACTTCGACACCGGTCGGATAACCATTGAGCAGGATTCGCCCGACCTTCTGCTCCAGCAAAGGCGTCAGCTCCGGGAAGCGTTCGAAATCCGCCTGCTCGCCGATGATTGTCGCCGTCAGTTGTCCATGCAGGCCCTGCAACGCCGCGCTCAGCTGCGCCTTGTCGGCCACTTCGACGATCACCGTGGTCGGGCCGAACACTTCTTCCTGCAGCACTTCATCGCCATCGATCAGCAGGCTGACTTCCGCCTTGAACAACTGCGGCTGCGCCTGATTGCCCTGTTGCGAATTGCCCGCCAGATGCTCGATGCCGGCGTGCGCCAGGAGTTTTTCCAGGCCCTTGCCGTAGCTGCCCAGCGTGCCGGCATTGAGCATGGTTTGCGCCGGTTGATCACCGATCAGCGCCGCGACTTGCTCAACGAATGCCGTGAATTGTGGCGAGCGGATGCCGATCACCAGACCCGGGTTGGTACAGAACTGACCGCAGCCTTGCACTACCGATGCGGTCAGATCGCGGGCGACGATTTCCGAACGCTCGACCAGTGCCTGAGGCAACACAATCACCGGGTTGATGCTCGACATCTCGGCGAACACCGGGATCGGCTGAGGGCGCGCGGCGGCCATGTCACACAGCGCCCGTCCGCCCCGCAGCGAACCAGTAAAACCAACCGCCTGAATGGCCGGATGCTTGACCAGCCATTCGCCGACGCCACCACCGTAGATCATGTTGAACACACCGGCCGGCATCGCGGTTTTTTCTGCTGCACGGATCAGCGCATCGGCGACCAGCTCAGCGGTGGCCATGTGGCCGCTGTGGGCCTTGAACACCACCGGGCAACCGGCCGCCAGCGCCGATGCGGTATCGCCGCCGGCAGTGGAGAATGCCAGCGGAAAGTTGCTCGCGCCGAACACTGCCACCGGCCCCAGGCCGATGCGGTACTGACGCAGATCCGGACGTGGCAGCGGCTGACGATCCGGCAACGGCAGGTCGATGCGCGCACCGTAGAAATCGCCGCGCCGCAGGACTTTGGCGAACAAGCGCATCTGGCCGCTGGTGCGCCCTCTTTCACCTTGAATCCGCCCGGCCGGCAGTGCGGTTTCGCGGCAGACTACGGCGACGAAATCATCGCCCAGTGCGTCCAGCTCATCGGCAATCGCATCGAGAAACTGCGCGCGGCGTTCGGCGCTGAGGCTGCGATACGCCGGATATGCCGCCGCAGCGGCCTTGGCGGCGGCGTCTACTTCCGCTTCCGTGGCCTGAATGAAGTCGTGAGGCAGTGCCTCGCCCGTGGTGGCGTCGACGCTTTGCAGCTTGACGTCGCCCGCCGCGCTGCGACGGCCGCCGATGTAGTTGTGACCGAGAATCTGAGTCATGGGATCTCCTTAAAGGGTGCCGATGCTGTCCGGTTCGAATGCCGCTGCGACCGGGGCGATGCCGTTGACCAGCGGGGCGCCGAATTCGGCCTGGCTGATTTCGAATACATCGCCGGGCTGAGTGCGAATGCCATCGGCGAACGACAGGGTCGCGGTGCCGAAGAAGTGAATGTGCACGTCACCGGGACGCAGGAACTGGCTGTACTTGAAGTGGTGGTATTCGAGGTTCGCCAGGCTGTGGCACATGTTGGCCTCGCCGCTGAGGAACTCGTTCTGCCACAGCACTTCGCCGTCGCGCAGGATGCGGCTGGTGCCCGCCAGGTGTTGAGGCAATTCACCCGTGCGAAGTTCCGGGCCGTAGCTGCAACTGCGCAGTTTCGAGTGGGCCAGGTACAGGTAGTTCTTGCGCTCCATGACGTGATCGGAGAACTCGTTGCCCACCGCAAAACCGAGGCGATACGGCTTGCCGTTGTGGCCGATAATGTAGAGGCCGGCCATTTCCGGTTCCTCGCCGGCGTCTTCGGCAAACGGCGGCAGCGGGAACGGCTGACCGGGGCGCACGACGATGCTGCCGTCGCCCTTGTAGAACCATTCCGGCTGCACGCCGGCCTGCCCCGCCGCCGGTTTTCCGCCCTCCACGCCCCACTTGAAGATGCGCATGGTGTCGGTCATCGCCGCTTCATCGCCAGCCTGCTGGTGCATCTTGTCCCGGGCCGAGGCGCTGCCGAGGTGCGTGAGGCCGGTGCCGCTGACCAGCAGGTGCGCCGGGTCTGGGTGGTCCAACGGCGGCAGGATGCGCAGTTTGGCGAGCAATTCGGCGTAATCGTGACTGATGCCCAGGCCGAGGGTTTGTACTTGCTGCGCGAGGGTGCTACCGGCCTCGATCGCGGCCAGGGCCAGATCGCGAACCGTGCGCGCATCCTGCACTTCACGCACCAGACCGTCCTCGACCACCCCGACACGGCGCTCGCCGCTACTCAATTCGAATTGAACCAGATGCATGATGTTCTCCTGTTAAAACAAATCAGGTGCGTGTCGCACCGCGTGCGCTCGCTGCAAATTGCTCGACTGGCAGCACATGCTTGCGCTCCAGCAAGCGATAGACGACGCCCGTCAGAATCAGCCCGAACACCATCACGCCGGACAGGAAGTACAGGCCCGAAGCGAGGTTGCCGGTGTATTCCTTCAGCGCGCCGATCACGAACGGGCCGATGTAGCCACCGAGGTTGCCCACCGAGTTGATCAAGGCAATCCCGGCCGCCGCGCTGGCGCCGGCAAAGAACCGCCCCGGCAAAGTCCAGAACACCGCCGTGCAGGAAAACAGCGCGAACGCCACCAGACACAACGCCGCCAGTTGCGCCACCGGCAACGACAGCCACGCGCTGAGGAACAGGCCGATCGCGCCCAGCACATAAAGCACCGCCAAATGGCCGTAGCGATCATTCAGACGGTCGGAACTGCGCGGAATGATCAGCAGGCCGATGATCCCGAAAATGTACGGCACCGATGACACGAAACCGGTCACCAGATCGCTGCCGCCAAACTGTTTGATCAACGTCGGCAGCCACAGGCCCAGGCCATAAATGCTCAGGGTCACCGGCAGGTAGAACAGCGCCAGCAGCAACACGCGTTTGTCTTTCAGCGCATGCAGCGGATTGCCGTGACGGGTCTGGCCGTATTCCTGCAAGTCCTTTTTCAGCTCGCCGGTCAGCCAGTCCTTCTCGGCCTGGTCCATCCATTTCACTTGCTGCGGGCCGTCCGGCAGCCAGCGCAATACCGGCCAGGTCAGCAGGATCGCCGGGGTGCCGATGACGATGAACAGCCACTGCCAGCCATGCAGGCCGAGGATGCCGTCCATGCCCAGCAGGCCGCCGGACACGGGGCCGGTGATCATCATCGCGATGGGTTGGGAAAGGATGAACAGTCCGAGGATCTTGCCGCGATGGCGCACCGGGAACCATTGGGTGATGTAGTACAGAACGCCGGGAAAGAACCCCGCCTCCGCCGCGCCGAGCAGAAAGCGCATCACGTAGAAACTGTGCGGGCCCTGGACGAAGGCCATGCCGATGGTGATCGCGCCCCAGGTGATCATGATCCGCGCGAACCAGCGCCGCGCGCCGAAGCGTTCGAGCATCAGGTTGCTGGGGATTTCAAACAGAAAGTAGCCGATGAAAAACAGCCCGGCGCCGAGGCCGTAGGCGGCATCGCCGATACCGATGTCGGCGCCCATGTGCAGCTTGGCGAAGCCGACGGCGGAGCGATCCACATAGGCGATCAGGTACAGCAGGATCAGGAAGGGAATCAGTTTCAGCGTGATGCGCCGGACAAGCCGCAGTTCCTGGCTCATGAGATCGGTCTCCGATTGTTGTTTTTATGGAACCTCGGGGGACGCCTCTCGCGGAAAATCGCCAGGGCCATCCCTCCGTCGAAATCGACTATATAGTAATACTAATTACGCAACAACACTTCCAAACCGTCGATTTTGCGCTTATGTTTAGCCGAGGCTCGCAAACAATAGTCTTACAATAAGAGAATCGATCATGTCTGATAAGAAACCCACCCTGCGCTCCGCCCAATGGTTTGGCACGGCCGACAAGAACGGCTTCATGTACCGCAGCTGGATGAAGAATCAGGGCATCGCCGACCATCAGTTCCACGGCAAGCCGATCATCGGCATCTGCAACACCTGGTCGGAACTGACCCCGTGCAACGCGCACTTCCGCCAGATCGCGGAGCACGTCAAACGCGGGGTGATCGAGGCTGGTGGTTTTCCGGTGGAATTTCCGGTGTTCTCCAACGGCGAATCGAACCTGCGCCCGACCGCCATGCTCACCCGCAACCTGGCGAGCATGGACGTCGAGGAAGCGATTCGCGGCAACCCGATTGACGGCGTGGTGCTGCTGACCGGTTGCGACAAGACCACCCCGGCCCTGCTGATGGGCGCGGCCAGTTGCGACGTGCCGGCGATTGTCGTCACCGGCGGGCCGATGCTCAACGGCAAGCACAAGGGCAAGGACATCGGTTCCGGCACCGTGGTCTGGCAGCTCAGCGAGCAGGTCAAGGCCGGCACCATCACGATTGACGATTTCCTCGCGGCCGAGGGCGGCATGTCCCGCTCGGCCGGCACCTGCAACACCATGGGCACCGCGTCGACCATGGCCTGCATGGCCGAAGCACTGGGCACTTCCCTGCCGCACAACGCGGCGATTCCGGCAGTGGATGCGCGGCGTTATGTGTTGGCGCACATGTCCGGCATGCGCGCGGTAGAGATGGTTCGTGAGGATCTGAAACTGTCGAAGATCCTGACCAAGGAAGCCTTCGAAAACGCGATCCGGGTCAACGCGGCCATTGGCGGTTCGACCAACGCGGTAATCCACCTCAAAGCCATCGCCGGACGCATCGGCGTCGAGCTGGATCTGGACGACTGGACGCGCATCGGTCGCGGCATGCCGACCATCGTCGACCTGCAACCGTCCGGGCGTTTCCTGATGGAGGAGTTCTACTACGCGGGCGGTTTGCCGGCCGTGCTGCGACGTCTCGGCGAGGCCAATCTGATTCCGAATCCGAACGCGTTGACCGTCAACGGCAAATCCATTGGCGAGAACACCAAGGACGCGCCGATCTACGGTGAAGACGAAGTGATCCGCACCCTCGACAATCCGATCCGCGCCGACGGCGGCATCTGCGTGTTGCGCGGTAACCTGGCGCCACTGGGCGCGGTGCTCAAGCCGTCAGCCGCCACGCCGGAACTGATGCAGCACCGTGGCCGTGCGGTCGTTTTCGAGAACTTCGACATGTACAAGGCGCGGATCAACGACCCGGAACTGGACGTCGATGAGAACTCGATTCTGGTGATGAAGAACTGCGGGCCGAAGGGTTATCCGGGCATGGCCGAAGTCGGCAACATGGGGCTGCCGGCCAAACTGCTGGCGCAGGGCGTGACCGACATGGTGCGTATTTCCGACGCGCGCATGAGCGGCACCGCTTACGGCACCGTTGTCTTGCATGTCGCCCCGGAAGCAGCGGCCGGCGGGCCTTTGGCGGCGGTGAAGGAAGGTGACTGGATCGAGCTGGACTGCGCCAGCGGGCGTTTGCATCTGGATATTCCGGACGCTGAACTGGCGGCGCGTATGGCGGATCTGCAACCGCCGCAGCAATTGTTGGTGGGTGGGTATCGTCAGCTGTATATCGACCATGTGCTGCAGGCGGATCAAGGTTGCGATTTCGACTTCCTGGTAGGTTGCCGAGGGGCTGAAGTTCCCCGCCATTCCCACTAACACCGCCGTCCCCTGCCCTGATCGTTCCCACGCTCTGCGTGGGAATGCAGCCTGGGACGCTCTGCGTCCCATTCGAGAACTGGAACGCAGAGCGTCCCTTCAGGCATTCCCACGCAGACGGTTCGACGTGGGAACGAGCATTGCCTCGCTCCAGATTACGCCGTGCCTGCTATGATGCGCGGCATCTCCATCGCTCAGGATCGCGCCACTCCCCATGGATTACCGCAAACCTTCCGACCGTAAAAGCATGCACTCGCGCATCGTCCAGGAACTGGGCATGCAGATTGTTTCCGGACGCTTTCTGCCCTGCGACAAGCTGCCCGCCGAAGCCTTGCTCTGCGAGGAATATGCGGTCAGCCGGCCGGTGTTGCGCGAAGCCACCCGAGTACTGGTCGCCAAGGGCCTGGTGTATTCGAAACCGCGCGTCGGCACCGTGGTCAAGCCACGCCGCGAATGGCACATGCTCGACCCGGACGTGCTGCACTGGCTGATGCAAAGCAGCCCGCAGAACGAGTTCTTCAACGTCCTGACCAGCGTGCGCAGCATCATAGAACCGGCCGCCGCCGCCCTCGCCGCCCAGCACGCCACCGATGCTGATATCGCGTCGATTGCCGAGGCTTACCAGCGCATGGAAGCGGCGCCGACGCCGGAAGCCTTGCTGCAACCGGATCTGGACTTTCACAGCCGAATTGCCGACGCGACTCACAACGATTTGCTGGCGAACCTGTGCAACATGCTGTCGGTGGCGATTGCCGAGGCGCTGAAGCATTCGAACCAGCGGCCGAATCTGCATGAACTGGCGTTGCCTCGGCACAAGGCGATTTTGACCGCGATCGAGAATCGGGATGCGTTGGGGGCGCGGCATGCGACGTTGGTGCAGTTGGATGATGCGCGCAGTGCGCTTAGCGTAGTGCTAGGCACCGAACTTTCTTAAGCCTTGAGACCGCTTGCCCTCACCGCAGGCATAAAAAAGCCGCAACCCTTCAAGGTTGCGGCTTTTTCATTTCAGCCAACCGGATCAGTGAGCAAACAACGAATTCCCCTTCTGCCCCGCCAGTTTCTCCGGCTTGATCAGGAACTTCGCCAGTGCCGGCAGCAGCCACAGCGCACCGAACATGTTCCACAACAACATGAAGGTCAGCATCAGGCCCATGTCGGCCTGGAACTTGATCGCCGAGAAGATCCAGGTGCACACGCCGATGGCCAGACACAGACCGGTGAACAGCACCGCTTTACCGGTGGATTTCAGGGTCTGGTAATAGGCTTCCTGCAACGGCAGGCCGGCACGCAGGAAACTTTCCAGACGGCTGTAGATGTAGATGCCGTAGTCGACGCCGATGCCCACGCCCAGCGCCACCACCGGCAGCGTCGCAACCTTCACGCCGATGCCCATGAACGCCATCAGCGCGTTACCCAGCACCGAGGTCAGCACCAGCGGCAGCACGATGCACAGGGTCGCCGCCCACGAGCGGAAGGTGATCATGCACATGACCGCCACGCAGATGTACACCAGGATCAGGATGGTCAGCTCGGACTTCTTGATCACCTCGTTGGTGGCCGCTTCGATGCCAGCGTTACCGGCGGCAAGGATGAATTCCAGGCCTTCCTTGTTATTTTCCTTGGCGAAGTCCTGCACCGCATGTACCGCGCGATCCAGGGTTTCGGCCTTGTGGTCGTTGAGGAACACCAGCACCGGCGCCAGCGAGCAACTGTTGTTGTACAGGCCATCGGCCCGGGCGATGGAGTTGTTCAGCACGTCCGGGTTGCGTGACAGGGTTTCCCATTTCAGGTTGCCCTCGTTCATACCCTTGATCATCTGCTTGGACACGGTCACCAGCGAGATTGCCGACTGCACGCCCTCGGTGTTCTGCATCTTCCACATCAGCTCGTCGATCGGCGCCATGGCTTCATAGCGCGAGCAGCCTTCGGACTTGGTCTTGACCATCACCACCAGCACGTCAGAACTGGTCGAGTAGTTGCTGATGATGAAGTTGTTGTCCTTGTTGTAGCGCGAGTCCGGACGCAGTTCCGGCGCGCCCTGGTCGAGGTCGCCGATCTTCAGGTTCTGGCTGTACCAGAGACCGCCGCCGAAGGCGACCAGCGCCAGAGCGATGGAGATCGGGGCGACTTTCGGGTTGGCGAAGTTCGACAGCAGGCGCCAGAACGGATGCTCGCGGTGCGCGTCCTTCTTGCTCTTGGCGATGGCGCGCTTGCTGATGCCGACATAGGAAATCGCCACCGGCAGCAGGATCAGGTTGGTGAACACGATCACCGCCACGCCGATGGAAGCCCCGATGGCCAGCTCGCGGATCACGCCGATGTCGATGATCAGCAGCGTGATGAAGCCGACGGCGTCCGCCAGAATCGCGATCATCCCCGGCAGGAACAGCTGACGGAATGTCCGCCGCGCGGCCGTCAACGCGTTGTCCGCCTCACCGGATTGCAGGGCGATACCGTTGATTTTCTGCACGCCGTGGGAAATGCCGATGGCGAAGATCAGGAACGGCACCAGCATCGAATACGGATCGAGGCCGAACCCGAAGAAGTGCATCAACCCGAGTTGCCAGACCACCGCCACCAGCGTGGTGCTCAACACCGCCACGGTGCTGCGCAGGCAGTTGGTGAACCACAGCAGCAGGATCAGGGTGATGACGAAAGCGATGCCGAAGAACATCACCACCATCACCAGACCGTCGATCAGGTCGCCGACCTTCTTGGCGAAGCCGACGATGTGGATCTTGACGTTGGGGTTCTGTGCTTCGAACTTGTTGCGGATCTTGTCTTCGAGCTCATGGGAGAACTGGCGATAGTCCAGCGCCAGCAGCTTGCCCTGGTCCTGCGGGTCCGGGTAGGACTCCAGCAGCGGGATGTCGACGATGCTCGACTTGAAGTCGTTGGCCACCAGACGCCCGACCTGACCGGACTTGAGCACGTTGTTGCGCAGCAGATCGAGGCTGTCCTGAGAGCCGTTGTAGCTCTGCGGGATCACTTCGCCGCCGGCAAAACCTTCCTCGGTCACTTCGGTCCAGCGCACGCTCGGGCTCCACAGCGACTTGAGGCCGGAACGGTCGACGCCGGAGATGTAGAACACCTCGTCGTTGATCTGACGCAGGGTCTCCATGTACTCCTTGGAGAAAATGTCGCCATCCTTCGCTTCCACCGAAATGCGCACGGTGTTGCCCAGGTTCGCCAGATCGTTGCGGTGCTCCATCATCTTTTCAATGAACGGATGCTTGAGCGGGATCATCTTTTCGAAACTGGTGGACGGGCGGATCAGCGTGGCCTGCCAGAACAGGAAAATGCTGACCAGCAGGCAGATCACGATCACTGCCGGGCGGTTGTTGAAGATCAGGCGCTCGAGAAACGTCGCCTTGTCCTGATGATGAGTGCTCAAGGAAGTCATAGCCCCGCCTTCTTATTATTGATTCGGCTCATTTGCCCAGCTCGGCGCCGTTCGCAGTAGTCACGCGAACGCCACCCTGTCCGCTCAGGATCAGATTGCCGTTGCCGGCGGCGGTGACCGACGACAGCGAGATGCGATCCGGACGGTTGAACACGCTGAAGGTTTCGCCGTTGTCGCTGCTGCTGACCACTGAGCCGCCGTTGCCGACGATGACGATGGAGCCGTCTTCGAGCAGCGTGGCGCCGGACAGGCCGAACTCCAGCGAACCGCGCGCAGCTTTCAGTTCGACCTGCTCCCAGGTGCTGCCGAAATCGGTGGAGCGGTAAAGGTTGCCGCGCAGACCGTAGGCCAGCAGGGTCTGCGGTTGCGCCGTACCGATCACGCCGAACAGCGAACCTTCGTACGGGCCTTCGAGTTTTTCCCAGGTCTGGCCCCAGTCGGCGGAGCGGAACATGCTGCCCGACTCACCGACGATGAACAGGCCGGCGTCTTTTACCGAAGCGATGGCGTTGAGGTGGAACTGGTCTTCGTTGTCGAGGCGATCGCTGACGTCTTCCCAGTGTTTGCCGCCGTCGGTGGTTTCCAGTAGCGCGCCATAGGCACCCACGGCCAGACCACTGTTGACGTCCTTGAACCAGACGTCGAGCAGCGGCGATTCGCGCTTGAGGTCTTCGAACTGTTTGGTCCAGGTCAGGCCGCCGTCTTCGCTGGCGAGAATCTGTGCGTCGTGGCCGACGGCCCAGCCGTGCTTGTCATCGACGAAATACACGGCGGTCAGCAACTGGCGGCTCGGCACCTTGGCCTGGGTCCAGGTCTTGCCCTGGTCGTCGGAATAGAGAATGTGCCCGCGATCACCAACCGCCACCAGCCGGGTTCCGGCGTGAACGACATCGAGCATCAGGCTTTTCGAGGCCTTGGCCGATTCGGTGGAATAGACCACGTCGGCAGGCGCTTCGGCGGCGAGAACCGGCGCCGACAATGTGGCAAAGCCCAGCAGAGAGAGTGCTGTGGCCAGCAACGCGGTATTGCGTAACGCCGGCGGGCGGCAACGACTCATAGACCTTCCCCTGTTTATTATTGTTGGTCATGGACCTTAAAGGGCGCCGCAAGGGTGCTCACGGTGACTGCCTGGTCACAAGCATAGTCCTGAAACCCGCCATCCAGAGCCCCTTCGGAAGCTGGCTCATCCTATCGGGCATTCGAAACGTCTGACAATCGGCGCAACGTTATCTTTTGTTAACCGAAAGGGACTACAGCGGCGGCTGAATACGCGGGCATTCGTCCGACTGATGGCAGGGATTCTTGCGAGGGGGACTTGCACGATCGGTATTATGGTATACCATCAGACGCACAGACACTCTTTATCCCCTACGGAGCAGCTCATGAGTTTCGAAATTCGCAAGATCGTCAGCTATGTCGAAGAAACCTTCATCGAAGGCGGCAAGGCGTCCGACACCCCGGTGACCATGGTCGGCCTGGCCGTCGTGATGAAGAACCCGTGGGTCGGCAACGGCTTTGTCGAAGACCTAAAGCCGCAGATCCGCGCCAATTGCTCCGATCTCGGCGCAATGATGGTCGAGCGTCTGGTGGGCATCATCGGCGGTGCCGGGAAGATCGAGGCCTACGGCAAAGCCGCAGTGGTTGGCGCCGATGGCGAAATCGAGCACGCGTCGGCGGTGATCCACACCCTGCGCTTCGGCAATCACTACCGCGAAGCGGTCAAGGCCAAGAGTTACCTGAGCTTCACCAACAAGCGCGGCGGTCCGGGCACTTCGATTCAGATCCCGATGATGCACAAGGACGACGAAGGCCTGCGCTCGCACTACATCACCCTGGAAATGCAGATCGAAGACGCCCCGCGCGCCGACGAAATCGTCGTGGTGCTCGGTTGCGCCGACGGTGGTCGCCTGCACCCGCGCATCGGCAACCGCTACATCGATCTGGAAGAACTGGCCGCCGAAAAAGCCCAGTAATCACAATAAAAAAAGGCATTGCAGGAGCGCTCCATGATTCGGCTCACCGCTGAACTCACCCCGGCCGGCACCAGTTATCTGGCGACCGGCCAAGGCCAACCCGTGGTGTTGATCCACGGCGTGGGCCTGAACAAAGAAATGTGGGGCGGCCAGATTGTTGGCCTGGCCACGCAATACCGGGTGATCGCCTACGACATGCTCGGCCATGGCGCAAGCCCGCGACCGGCCAGCGGCACCGCCCTGCTCGGTTACGCCGATCAGTTGCTGGAGCTGCTCGATCACCTGCAATTGCCCGAGGCATCGGTGATCGGTTTCTCCATGGGCGGACTGGTAGCACGGGCCTTTGCCCTGCATTACCCGGACCGCCTGAAAAGCCTGGTGGTGCTCAACAGCGTGTTCAACCGCAGCGAAGAGCAGCGCGCCGGCGTCATCGCCCGCACCGCGCAAGCAGCCGAGCACGGGCCGGACGCGAATGCCGAAGCGGCGCTGTCGCGCTGGTTCAGCCGTGAATACCAGGCGGCCAACCCGGCGCAAATCGCCGCGATCCGCCAGACCCTCGCCGGCAATGATCCGCAGGGTTACCTGACCACTTACGAACTGTTCGCCACCCAGGACATGTATCGCGCCGACGATCTGGGCAGCATCCAGGCGCCGACGCTGATCGCCACCGGCGAACTGGACCCCGGATCGACCCCGGAAATGGCCGAGCAACTGGCCGCGCGCATTCCCGGTGCGAAGGTTGCCGTGCTGCCCGAGCAACGGCATATGATGCCGGTAGAGTCGCCACGGCTGGTGAACCAGACGCTGCTGGAATTTCTCGACACCGCACACGCCCGACAAAACCATATAAAGGGGATCGTTGCATGACGCTCGCACGCTTCCAGATGTGCATCGGCGGAGAATGGGTCGACGCCCTCTCCGGCAAGACTTTCGAAAGCCTCAACCCGGCGCTGGCCGAACCCTGGGCCGAATTGCCCGACGCTGACGAAGCCGACGTCGAGCGCGCCGTGCAAGCCGCACAAACCGCTTTCGACAGCCCGGCATGGCGTGGTTTGACCGCCACCGCGCGCGGCAAACTGCTGCGTCGTCTCGGTGACCTGATCGCTGAAAACAAGGAACAACTGGCGCAGCTGGAAAGCCGAGACAACGGCAAACTGATCCGCGAAACCCGGGGTCAGGTCGGTTATCTGCCGGAGTTCTTCCACTACACCGCCGGCCTCGCCGACAAGCTCGAAGGCGGCACCCTGCCGCTGGATAAACCCGATCTGTTCGCCTACACCGTGCACGAAGCCATGGGCGTGGTCGCCGCGATCATTCCCTGGAACAGCCCGCTGTATCTGACCGCGATCAAACTGGCCCCGGCATTGGCGGCGGGCAACACCATCGTGATCAAGCCGTCGGAGCACGCCTCGGCGACCATTCTGGAACTGGCGCGCCTGGCCCTCGAAGCCGGGATCCCGCCGGGCGTGGTCAACGTCGTCACCGGTTACGGCCCGAGCACCGGCGCCGCCCTCACCCGTCATCCGCTGATCCGCAAGATCGCCTTCACCGGCGGCGCGGTCACGGCCCGGCATGTGGTGCGCAGCAGCGCCGAGAACTTCGCCAAGCTGTCGCTGGAACTGGGCGGCAAGTCGCCGAACATCATCTTTGCCGACGCCGATCTCGACAGCGCGATCAACGGGGCCATCGCCGGGATCTACGCGGCGTCTGGCCAGAGTTGCGTATCCGGTTCGCGACTGCTGGTACAGGATGAAATCTACGACGAATTCGTCAGCCGTTTGGTGGAGCGCGCCCAGCGCATCCGCATCGGCAACCCGCAGGACGACAGCAGCGAAATGGGCCCAATGGCCACCGCGCAGCAACTGGCGGTGGTGGAAGGTCTGGTGGCTGATGCCATCGCCGAAGGCGCGCGTCTGCGTCTGGGCGGCAAGCGGCCGAGCGGCGTCGGTGACGGCTGGTTCTACGAACCGACGTTGTTCGAATGCGACCGCAATTCGATGAAGATCATGCAGGAAGAAGTCTTCGGTCCGGTGGCCTCGGTGATCCGCTTCAGGGATGAAGCCGAAGCGCTGGCGATCGCCAACGACTCGCAGTTCGGTCTCGCCGCCGGCATCTGGACTCGCGACCTGGGCCGCGCCCATCGCCTGGCCCGGGACGTGCGTTCGGGGATCATCTGGGTCAACACCTACCGCGCCGTGTCGGCGATGGCACCGATCGGTGGCTTCAAGAACAGTGGCTATGGACGCGAAAGCGGCATCGATTCGGTGCTGGCCTACACCGAACTGAAAACGGTGTGGATCAACCTCTCCCAGGCGCCGATGCCTGATCCGTTTGTGATGCGTTAGGAGTCCTGCGACATGATCGAACCCGGCATTTACAAAGACGTCATGAGCTCGTTTCCGTCCGGGGTCACGGTGGTCACCACCCTTGACCCGGATGGCGGCATCGTCGGCATCACCGCCAGCGCCTTCAGTGCGCTGTCGATTGACCCGGCGCTGGTGCTGTTCTGCCCCAACTACGCCTCCGACACCTACCCGGTGCTGCGCGACAGCAAGCGTTTCGCGATCCATTTGCTGTCCGCCGACCAGACCGCCGAGGCCTACGCCTTCGCCGGCAAAGGCAAGGACAAGGCCAACGGCATCGAGTGGCATTTGAGCGAGCTCGGTAACCCGATCCTCGCCAAGGCCACGGCGATCATCGAGTGTGAGTTGTGGCGTGAATACGACGGCGGCGATCACGCGATCATCGTCGGCGCGGTGAAGAACCTGATCCTGCCGGCGCAACCGGTGACGCCGATGATTTATCACAAGGGCAAGCTCGGCGCGTTGCCGACACTGGGTTGAGCGGAGAAACACATGAGCAACGAAAAGTACGAGCAAGGCCTGAAGATCCGCACCCAGGTGCTGGGCGAAGCCTATGTGCAGCGCTCGATCGAGAACGCCGACGACTTCACCCGCCCGTTGCAGGAAATGGTCACCGAATACTGCTGGGGCCATGTTTGGGGACGCGAGGGTCTGTCGCTCAAGGAGCGCAGCATGATCAACCTGGCGATGATCTCGGCGCTCAACCGCCCGCACGAACTGAAACTGCATGTGCGCGGCGCCTTGCGTAACGGCCTGAGTCGTGAGCAAATACGCGAAATTCTGCTTCAGGTCGGTATTTATTGCGGCGTCCCGGCAGCCGTGGACAGTTTCCGGCTCGCCCGTGAAGCCTTCGCCGAAGCCGACGCCGAGGCCTCCAGTTAACCCCTCGGCTGTTTTGATGCCCGTCTGGCATGGACAGCCAACTTAAAGAGCGGACCCCATGAAACGCCTGCCACTCGACGACAGCTTCAAGGTCAATCGCAACCCCGTCACCCTGCGCGAAATCGTGCTGGATAAACTGCGAAGCGCCATCATGAACTTCCAGCTGCTGCCGGGCGATCGCCTGGTGGAGCGCGATCTGTGCGATCGCCTGGGCGTGAGCCGTACGTCGGTGCGCGAAGCCTTGCGTCACCTGGAATCCGAAGGCCTGGTGGAGTTCGCCGACGCCAAGGGCCCGCGCGTGGCCATCATCACCCTCGCCGATGCGGTCGACATCTATGAACTGCGCTGCGTGCTCGAAGGCCTGATCGTCCAGCTGTTCACCCTGCGCGCCAAGGCCAAGGACATCAAGGCCCTGGAAAAAGCCCTCGACGAGAACCGCAAGGCGCTCAAGGACGGCGAACTGCAACAGGTGATCGACTCGGTGCAGGGTTTCTACGACGTGCTGCTGGAAGGCTCGGGCAACCATGTCGCGGCCACTCAGCTGCGTCAGTTGCAGGCGCGCATCAGCTACCTGCGCGCGACGTCGGTGTCCCAGGAAAACCGTCGCGGCGCCAGTAATCACGAAATGGAAAAAATGGTCGAGGCGATCAAGAGCGGCGATCCGCTGGCGGCGCATCAGGCGTGCGTCGATCACGTGCGCGCTGCGGCTGCCGTGGCCCTCGACTACCTCAAGCGCAAGCAGGAAGAGACCGGCGCCACTCCACCGATCACCCTGCCCATCGCGCTGAAAGAACCGCGCATAGGTCACTGACATGTTCAGCCCGAGCTTTTGCCCGAAATGCGGTGGCGCTGATCTCGGTCAGCAGGTGCCGCCGGGCGATACGCACGAGCGACTGATGTGCCGCGGCTGCGGCTACATCCACTATGTAAACCCGAAGATCATCGCCGGCTGCATCATCGAGCAGGACGGTAAATACCTCTTGTGCCAACGGGCGATTCCCCCGCGCCCCGGCACCTGGACCCTGCCCGCCGGCTTCATGGAAAGCGGCGAGACCACCGAACAGGCCGCCTTGCGCGAAGTCTGGGAAGAAAGCGGCGTACGCGCGGAAATCGTCTCGCCGTACTCGATCTTCAGCGTGCCGAAGATCAGCGAGGTCTACATCATCTTCCGCGCCCTCGCGCTGGAGATCACCGGACAGTACGGCCCGGAAACCCTCGCCTGCCAATTCTTCGCCCCGGAAGACATCCCGTGGGAGCAGATCTACTACCCGGCGATCCGGCAGATCCTCGAACGCTACATCGAGGAACGCCAGGCCGGGGTGTATGGCATGTACATGGGCAATGACGACAGCGGCAAGATTCATTTCATGCGTTGATCGTGCTGCCCGCGCCGTCTGATCGTTCCCACGCTCCGCGTGGGAATGCCTCTTCGGACGCTCCGCGTTCGGCACTTCAGGGACGCGGAGCGTCCCGGGCTGCATTCCCACGCAGAGCGTGGGAATGATCAGAGGTGGGCGATGCCCTCCACAATAACGATCTCCGCCCGCGCCCACTCCTCGCGGTAGCTCTTCGCTTCCTGATACGCCGCCGAGCGGTAGCACGCCACGGCCTGCTCGTAGCTGTCGAATTCAATCACCACGCTGCGCTGTGGTGTCGTCCGCCCTTCCATCGCTTCGCTGCGCCCGCCTCTGGCTAAAAACTTCGCGCCGAACTCGGCGAACGCTTTCGGCGCGCGCTGGGTGTATTGGCTGTAGTGATCGGGATCGGTGATGTCCACGTGAGCAATCCAGTACGCCTTCATAGTGACCTCTTGGCTGGTTTTGTATTATGGTATACCACGAATTTCATCCACATCGAGAGTTCAGCATGGCCTTCAACAGCATCGAAGAAATCATCGAAGATTATCGCCTCGGCAAAATGGTGTTGCTGGTCGATGACGAGGATCGGGAAAACGAAGGCGACCTGCTACTGGCCGCCGATCGTTGCACGCCTGAGACGATCAGTTTCATGGCCCGTGAGGCCCGGGGGCTGATTTGTCTGACGTTGACCGACGATCATTGCCAGCGCCTGGGGCTGGAGCAAATGGTGCCGAGCAATGGCAGCGTATTCAGCACCGCGTTCACGGTCTCCATCGAAGCGGCGGTCGGCGTGACTACCGGGATTTCCGCCGCTGACCGCGCTTGTACGGTGGCCGCTGCGGTGGCGCCCAATGCTCGCGCTGAAGACCTGGTGCAGCCCGGCCATATCTTTCCGCTGCGCGCCAAGGAAGGTGGCGTGCTGACCCGCGCCGGCCACACCGAAGCCGGTTGTGATCTGGCGCGGCTGGCGGGGTTCACGCCCGCTTCGGTGATCGTCGAAGTGATGAACGACGACGGCACCATGGCCCGTCGCCCGGATCTGGAAGTCTTTGCGCGCAAACACGGGATCAAGATCGGCACTATCGCCGACCTGATCCACTATCGCCTGAGCACTGAACACACCATCGAGCGCATCGGCGAGCGGGAACTGCCGACGGTGCATGGCACGTTCCGTTTGATTACTTTCGAAGATCGCATCGAGGGCGGCGTGCACATGGCGATGGTCATGGGCGAATTGCGCCGTGAAGAGCCGACGCTGGTGCGCGTGCATGTGATCGATCCGCTGCGGGATCTGGTCGGCGCCGAGTACAGCGGGCCGACGAACTGGACGTTGTGGGCAGCGCTGCAACGGGTCGCGGCCGAAGGGCATGGCGTTGTGGTGGTGCTGGCCAATCATGAATCTTCCCAGGCGCTGCTGGAGCGCATTCCGCAACTGACTCAACCGCCTCGGCAGTTCAGTCGCTCGCAATCGCGGATCTATTCGGAGGTCGGCACCGGGGCGCAGATTCTGCAGAACCTGGCGTCGGCAAGCTGCGCCACCTGGGCCCGCCGCTGAAATATGCCGGTTTGACTGGCTACGATCTTGAGGTGGTCGAGAGCATTCCCTTCACCGAATAACCCCGTTTGCCAGATAGCCGGTACGGCAAAGTGCTTGCACAAAGTTTGGAATACCATAATATGATATTCCATAGACCGGACGATCTGAAAAATCGTCCAGCTACTGCTCCCGACAGGCGGGCAACAACGCAAGCCCGCTCAAAAACACAACAATGAGGGCGTAAAAATGGTGTTGAACAAAGCTGCAACCGCGATCTTTCTTGCGGGACTGCTGAGCGTGACCGGTCAGGCCGCGATGGCCGCCGAGAGTGTGAACTTTGTCAGCTGGGGCGGTAGCACCCAGGATGCGCAGAAACAGGCCTGGGCTGATCCGTTCAGCAAGGCCAGCGGCATCACCGTCGTGCAGGACGGCCCGACCGACTACGGCAAACTCAAGGCCATGGTCGAAAGCGGCAACGTGCAATGGGATGTGGTCGACGTCGAAGCCGACTTCGCCCTACGCGCCGCCGCCGAAGGCCTGCTCGAACCCCTCGATTTCAAACAGATCCAGCGCGACAAGATCGACCCGCGTTTCGTCAGCGACCACGGCGTCGGCTCGTTCTTCTTCTCCTTCGTCCTCGGCTACAACGAGGGCATGCTCGGCGCCAACAAGCCGCAGGACTGGAGCGCGCTGTTCGACACCAAGACCTTCCCCGGCAAACGCGCCCTCTATAAATGGCCGAGCCCCGGCGTGCTTGAACTGGCCCTGCTCGCCGACGGCGTGCCGGCCGACAAGCTCTACCCGCTGGACCTCGATCGCGCCTTCAAGAAACTCGACACCATCAAGAAAGACATCGTCTGGTGGGGCGGCGGCGCGCAGTCGCAGCAACTGCTGGCCTCCGGTGAAGCGAGCATGGGCCAGTTCTGGAACGGCCGGATCCACGCCCTGCAAGAAGATGGCGCACCAGTCGGCGTGAGCTGGAAACAGAACCTGGTCATGGCCGACATTCTGGTCGTGCCAAAAGGCTCGAAAAACAAGGACGCGGCGATGAAGTTCCTGGCCAGCGCCAGCAGTGCCAAAGGCCAGGCCGACTTCTCCAACCTGACCGCTTACGCCCCGGTCAACGTCGACAGCGTGGCGCGTCTGGACTCAACGCTGGCCCCGAACCTGCCGACTGCCTACGCTAAGGATCAGATCACTCTTGATTTCGCGTACTGGGCCAAGAACGGTCCGGCCATCGCGACACGGTGGAACGAATGGCTGGTCAAATGAAAATGGCGGCCACCGCGTCCCGTCCCTCCACTGCCACCGGGAGCGCCGCAAGCGCTGCCGGCCCGGCGTCAGGCAAGGCGAGTGCAATGGCGCAAGCCCCGTCCCTCAAGCAACGCTGGCGCGGCGCCGGCAATCTCGCGCCGGCGCTGTTGTTCCTCGGTCTGTTCTTTCTCGCCCCGCTGATTGGCTTGTTGCTGCGCGGCGTGCTGGAACCGGTGCCGGGCCTCGGCAACTATGAGCAACTGTTCGCTAACTCGGCCTACGCCCGGGTGCTGTTCAACACCTTTTCGGTGGCGGGACTGGTGACGGTGTTCAGCCTGCTGCTGGGCTTCCCGCTGGCCTGGGCAATCACTCTAGTGCCACGGGGCTGGGGCCGCTGGATCCTCAACATCGTGCTGTTGTCGATGTGGACCAGCCTCCTCGCCCGCACCTATTCGTGGCTGGTGCTGTTGCAGGCTTCGGGCGTCATCAATAAAGCCTTGATGGCCATGGGCATCATCGATCAGCCGCTGGAAATGGTGCACAACCTGACCGGCGTGGTGATCGGCATGAGCTACATCATGATCCCGTTCATCGTGCTGCCGTTGCAGGCGACCATGCAGGCCATCGACCCGATGATCCTGCAGGCTGGTTCGATCTGTGGCGCAAGTCCCTGGACCAACTTCTTCCGGGTGTTCCTGCCGCTGTGCCGGCCGGGTCTGGCGTCCGGCGGGTTGATGGTGTTCGTGATGTCGCTCGGTTACTACGTCACCCCGGCGCTGCTGGGCGGGGCGCAGAACATGATGCTGCCGGAATTCATCATTCAGCAGGTGCAGTCGTTCCTCAACTGGGGCCTGGCCAGCGCCGGCGCCGCGTTGCTGATCGTCATCACGCTGGTGCTGTTCTACGTCTACCTGAAGCTGCAACCGGAATCCCCGGTTGGCGCCAGTAACGCGAGGTAAGCCGAGATGCTCCTGACGCCCAATGCCATGAGTCGCCGGATGCGCTTCGGCCTGTATTTCACCACCGGGCTGATCGGCCTGTTCCTGCTGTTGCCGATCGTGTTCATCGTCCTGCTGTCGTTCGGTTCGTCCCAGTGGCTGGTGTTCCCGCCACCGGGCTGGACGCTGAAATGGTACGTGCAGTTCTTCTCCAACGCCGACTGGATGAGCGCAGCGCTGGCCAGCCTCAAGGTCGCGGTGCTGACCACGATCTGCGCCGTCGCCCTCGGTTTGCCGACCGCCTTCGCGCTGGTGCGCGGACGCTTCCCCGGCCGGGAAATGCTCTACGGTCTGTTCACCCTGCCGATGATCGTGCCGCTGGTGATCATCGCGGTGGCGGTGTACGCGCTGTTCCTCAAACTCGGCTACACCGGGACGATGTTCGCCTTCGTGGTCAGCCATGTGATCGTCGCGCTGCCGTTCACCATCATCTCGATCATCAACTCGCTGAAGCTGTTCGATCAGTCGATTGAAGACGCGGCGGTGATCTGCGGGGCGTCACGCCTGCAAGCGGTGTTCAAGGTGACCTTTCCGGCGATCCGCCCGGGGATGGTGGCCGGCGCCCTCTTCGCCTTCCTGGTTTCGTGGGACGAAGTGGTGCTCAGCGTGATGATGGCCAGCCCGACCCTGCAAACCCTTCCCGTGAAAATGTGGACCACCCTGCGCCAGGACCTGACGCCCGTGATCGCCGTCGCCTCGACGCTGCTGATCGGCCTGTCGGTATTGGTCATGGTGATCGCCGCCGCCCTGCGCCGGCGCAACGAAATCAGCGCCTGAGCGCCCAGGAGTACGACATGAGTGCCGTGATCAAAGACGCATCCCAGCAGAACGACAAACCCCTGGTCAGCCTGCGCAACCTGAACAAGCACTACGGCGATTTTGCGGCCGTGGACAACATTTCGCTGGACATCAAGGACGGTGAATTCCTCACCTTCCTCGGCTCCAGCGGCTCGGGCAAAAGCACCACGTTGTCGATGCTCGCCGGCTTCGAAACCCCGAGCAGCGGCGAGATCCTGGTCAACGGCCAGTCGCTGGTGAATGTGCCGCCGCACAAGCGCGACATCGGCATGGTGTTCCAGCGTTATTCGCTGTTCCCGCATCTGTCAGTGCGCGACAACATCGCGTTCCCGCTGGCGATCCGCAAACTCGCCGCCGCTGAACGTGACAAGCGCGTCGATGCGATGTTGAAACTGGTGCAGCTCGAACAATTTGCCCATCGCCGCCCTTCGCAACTGTCTGGCGGCCAGCAGCAACGGGTCGCCATTGCACGGGCGCTGGTTTACGAGCCACGCATTCTGTTGATGGACGAACCGCTCGGTGCGCTGGACAAGAAGCTTCGCGAAGACTTGCAAGATGAACTGCGCCAACTGCACCGTCGCCTCGGCATCACCATCGTTTACGTGACCCACGATCAGGAAGAAGCCATGCGCCTGTCCCAGCGCATCGCGATTTTCAGTCACGGCAAGATTGTCGGGCTCGGCAGCGGGTATGACCTTTATCAGAATCCGCCGAATGCGTTTGTGGCGTCGTTTCTCGGTAACTCGAACTTTCTCAAGCTCAAGGCACAGGGTAATGCGGCGGCGAGTTTTGAGGGGCAGTCGCTGTCGATCCGCCTGACCGCTGGATTGCAGACCGGGCAGGATGTGCTGCTGATGGTGCGGCCGGAAAAGGCGTTGGCGTTGAGTGTTCAGCAGGCGGCGAGTGAGCCGTTGGCGGCGGGCTGGAATGAGGTTTCGGCGAAGGTGGTCGAGGTGCTGTTTCTGGGGGAGAGTCAGACGTGCAGTGTGGTGACGTCAGGCGGGACTTCGATGACGGTGAAGGCGTTGTCGGCGGCGGGGATGCCGTTGAAGGCTGGGGATCCGGTTCGGGTGCGTTGGGCGACGGCGGATGCTTGCGTCTATACCGAGTGGGCTGAGAGCGATCTGAATAAAGCTGCCGGCGCGCACTGATTCAACAGAGATTTGCGTGTCACTTCTGGCCACCGCAACGTCGGGTTGCGGTGGCCATTTTTTCAGACGATGGCCTTAAAGCCCTCAATCTCATCCGGCCAGGCCGTCAACACCTCAAACCCGTCCTCCGTCACCGCCACCATGTGCTCCCACTGCGCCGACAACGACTGATCCTTGGTCACGACAGTCCAGCCATCCGCCAGACTCTTCACATGACGCTTGCCAGCATTGAGCATCGGCTCGATGGTGAAAATCATCCCCGCCTTCAACTTCAAGCCCTGCTCCGGATAACCGTAATGCAGCACCTGCGGTTCATCGTGATAAACCTTGCCGATCCCGTGCCCGCAATACTCGCGCACCACGCTGAACCCTTCCTTCTCCGCCAGCGTCTGGATCGCATGTCCGATGTCACCCAACGTGGCGCCCGGCCGGACGACGCGGATCCCCGCGCACATGGCGTCGTAAGTGGTCTTGATCAGGTGCCGCGCCTCGGGCGTCGGCTCGCCGACCACGTACATGCGGCTGGTGTCGCCGAACCAGCCGTCCTTGATCACCGCGATGTCGAGATTGACGATGTCGCCGTCCTTCAGCACGCGCTTGGAAGGAATGCCGTGGCAGACTACTTCGTTGACTGACGCGCAGACGGTTTTCGGGAAGCCGTGGTAACCGACGTTGGCCGGTATCGCCTTCTGCACATTGACGATGTAGTCATTGCACAACTGGTCGAGCTGATCGGTAGTGACGCCAGCCTTGACGTGCGGCACCAGCATCGCCAGCACCTCGGCGGCCAGTCTGCCGGCCTCGCGGGATTGGGCGATTTCGGCCTGGGTGTTGATCTTGATCGGGTTTCTCATGCCTTGGCCGCCTCTTTGACCGAGGCGTTCTGCGCGGCATCCGCCAATGCGCAGACTTGCTGCAGATCCAGACCGCCCGACTGCTCGGCGCGAATCAGCAACCGGCAAATGGCGTGGTGATCAAGGTCGGGATACAGCTCGGCGAGCATGCCGATGCGCATCCAGTGTTCCGCCTGCGCGTTGATCGAGCGGCTGAGTGCGTTGCTGGAGATGCGCAGATTCTCGTGCATGTCCTCTGAAATCTTTACGATGCCCATGGCAATATCCGATACGAAGTGTATATGGATCGTATATTAATCGTGCATCGTCCGGGATTGCAAATTTGCGTGCCCGGTAAATCCCGGGCAAAAAAAAAGCTGCCCAGAAGGCAGCCGAATCATGAAAAGCACGCGATGTATTGGGGGCAAGTATGGGCAGCCGATAATGACAGTGTCATGACAGCGATGAATTCACTGAACCGCCCCGCCCGCGTCATCAGGTTGTCATCGAACCCACGGCAGAATCCTCGCAAACCGTCCCGCGCCTCCCGACGGATGATTTGCAAGGATTCCCATGAAAGAAGACACCTCGCTGTTTGCCGCCATCGACCTCGGTTCCAATGCCTTTCGCATGATGATTGGCCAGTCGGTGCGCAGCAGAAAGGGCTTCATGATTCAGGAGGTCAAAACCTTGCGCGAGCCGGTGCGGCTGGCGGAAGGTTTCGACGGTCGGGCACTCGACGAAATGGCGCTGGATCGCGGCTGGCAGGCGCTGGCGCGGTTCGGCAAGAAACTGCGCGGTTTCGAACCCGGTCGCGTGCGCGCGGTGGCGACCAGCGCGGTTCGCGAGGCCGACAATGCGCAGTTGTTTCTGGCCAGCGCGGAGCGGCATCTGGGGTTTCGCATCGATGTGATTTCCGGCCATGAAGAGGCGCGCCTGGTCTACGCCGGTGTGGCCCATACCCTGCCGGTCGCCGATGACATGCGCCTGGTGGTGGACATTGGCGGCGGCTCCACTGAACTGATTCTCGGCCAGGGCGCGCAACCGCTGCTGACCGAAAGCATCGCCCTCGGCAGCGGCACCTTGAGCACCCGTTACTTTCGCAACGGCGAGATTTCCGCCGGCGCCCTGCAAGAAGCCGAACGCGTGGCCATCCTGCAATTCGAAAAAGTCGCTCGTCGGTATCGTGCCCAGGGCTGGCAGCAGACGATTGGCTCTTCGGGTACCGCGCGGATGCTCGCCAAAGTGCTCAAGGCCAATCGCCTGAACGATCATGGCGAGAGCGGCATCACCTACGGCGGCCTGTTGCGGCTGTCGTTGCGCCTGCTGGAAGTCAGCAATGTTCAACAGCTGAAACTGGCCGGCCTGCAACCCCATCGCCAGAGCATCCTCCCCGGCGGTCTGGTGGTCATGCTGGCAGCGTTCAAAGTGTTCGGCATCTCGCAAATGGTGCCCTCCGAACCCGGCTTGCGACTGGGCGTGCTGCACGGTCTGATGAGCAACCACTGAGCGATTTTCGGTGCAGGATTTTCACTGCCGGATCAAGCGCTTCATGCCGCCGAAGACGCCCTTTCAATACTCGATGACGCCTGCGTATAAACCTCTGCAAATCACTTCCTTCCCCTCTCCGATTTCGTTCTATCGTTAGATCGAAATGGCTGTATTTCCGGCCGTTTAAAGGTTGCGACAGCTCAGGTCTGAGCCTATGTTGCACGCGAGCTTTTTCCCCGCGAATGGAACGCGATCAACACCACAAAGAGGTGAAGAGATGTCAAAGGATTCACGCCCTGCCGTACTTGGGCTGATCGGCAATACGCCGCTGGTACAAGTCACCCGCTTCGATACCGGTCCCTGCACCCTGTTTCTCAAACTCGAATCACAGAACCCCGGCGGTTCGATCAAGGACCGCATCGGTCTGGCCATGATCGACGCCGCTGAGCGCGATGGTCGTCTGCAACCGGGAGGCACGATTGTCGAGGCCACCGCCGGCAACACCGGCCTGGGCCTGGCACTGGTCGGTCGTGCCAAGGGCTACCGCGTCGTGCTGGTGGTGCCGGACAAAATGTCCACCGAAAAAGTCCTGCACCTCAAGGCCATGGGCGCCGAAGTGCACATCACCCGCTCCGATGTCGGCAAGGGCCATCCCGAGTATTACCAGGACGTCGCCGCGCGTCTGGCCAAGGACATTCCCGGCGCGTTCTTCGCCGACCAGTTCAACAACCCCGCCAACCCGCTGGCCCACGAGTGCAGCACCGGGCCTGAAATCTGGGCCCAGACCGAGCATGACCTGGACGCGATCGTGGTCGGTGTCGGCTCGGCCGGCACCCTGACGGGCCTGACCCGTTTCTTCAAACGCGTGCAACCGGACCTTGAAATGGTCCTGGCCGACCCGGTCGGTTCGGTGATGGCTGAATACAGCCGCAGCAAGCACCTCGGCACCGCCGGTTCCTGGGCGGTGGAAGGCATCGGCGAAGACTTCATCCCGTCGATCACCGACCTGTCGAGCGTGCGCAGCGCCTACTCGATCAGCGACGAAGAAAGCTTCGATCACGCCCGTCAGTTGCTGAAAGCCGAAGGCATTCTGGGTGGTTCGTCCACCGGCACCCTGCTGGCCGCCGCACTGCGTTACTGCCGCGAACAGACCGAGCCGAAACGCGTGGTCAGCTTCGTCTGCGACACCGGCACTCGCTACCTGTCGAAGGTCTACAACGACCAGTGGATGACCGATCAGGGCCTGCTGCAACGCAAACGCTACGGCGACCTGCGCGACCTGATTGCCCGACGCTTCGAGGACGGCAAAGTCGTCAGCGTCGGCCCGGACGATACGCTGATGACCGCGTTCCAGCGCATGCGCCTGGCCGACGTTTCGCAACTGCCGGTGCTGGTGGATGGCAAGCAACTAGTCGGCGTGATCGACGAGTCGGACATTCTGGTGCGGGTACACGAAGACGCCTCGCTCTTCAGCAAACCCGTCGCCAAAGCGATGACGGACAAGTTGCAAACCCTCGCCCCCGGCGCCACGCTGGCTGAACTGGAAGCTGTGCTCAGCAGCGGCCTGGTGGCCATCATCGCCGACGCTTCGGGCTTCCACGGCCTGATCACCCGCGTCGACATGCTCAATCAATTACGGAGATCCCTGGCATGAGCCAGCACGACAAGAACGCCCGTCAACAGGGCTTCGCCACCCGCGTGATCCACGCCGGGCAAACGCCGGACCCGACCACCGGCGCGCTGATGCCGCCGATCTACGCCAACTCCACGTACCTGCAAGACAGCCCTGGCGTGCACAAGGGTTTCGACTACGGCCGCTCGCACAACCCGACGCGTTTTGCCCTGGAGCGTTGCGTGGCGGATCTGGAGGGCGGCACCCAGGCGTTCGCCTTCGCGTCCGGGCTGGCAACGATTTCCACCGTGCTCGAACTGCTCGACGCCGGCTCGCACATCGTGTCCGGAAATGACCTGTACGGCGGCACGTTCCGCCTGTTCGACAAGGTGCGCCAGCGCAGCGCCGGGCATCGTTTCAGCTTCGTCGATCTGGCGGATCTGTCGGCATTCGAAGCGTCGTTGCAGGACGACACGCGCATGGTGATTGTGGAGAGCCCGACCAACCCGCTGCTGGGTCTGTCCGACCTCGCCGCCATCGCGCGCATCTGCAAGGCGCGCGGGATCCTCTGCGTGGCCGACAACACCTTCGCCAGCCCGTGGATTCAGCGTCCGCTGGAGCTGGGTTTCGACATCGTTCTGCACTCGACCACCAAATACCTGAACGGTCACTCCGACGTGATCGGCGGGATCGCGGTAGTCGGTGACAATCCTGCGCTGGCCGAGCGTCTGGGCTTCCTGCAGAACGCGGTCGGCGCCATCTCCGGCCCGTTCGACGCGTTCCTCACCCTGCGCGGCGTGAAAACGCTGGCGCTGCGTATGGAGCGTCATTGCAGCAACGCACTGGAGCTGGCGCGCTGGCTGGAACAGCAGCCGCAGGTCAAACGCGTCTACTACCCAGGCCTGGAATCCCATCCGCAGCACGAACTGGCCAAGCGTCAGATGCGTGGTTTCGGCGGGATGATTTCCCTGGATCTGAACAGTGATCTGGCAGGCGCTCGCCGCTTCCTGGAGAACGTGCAGATTTTCGCTTTGGCCGAAAGCCTGGGCGGTGTTGAAAGCCTGATCGAACACCCGGCGATCATGACTCACGCGACCATTCCGGCGGAAACCCGTGCCAAGCTCGGCATCGGTGACAGTCTGGTGCGTCTGTCGGTGGGCGTCGAGGACATCGAAGACCTGCGTGCGGATCTGGCGCAAGCGCTGGCCAGTATCTAACACCCGAAAACGTCAAAGCCCGCACGAGGCGGGCTTTGGTGTTTGAGTAGGCGGCCAGTGCTGGTCTCTGGCTTACAAGGTTTATCAGGCTTCTCACAGTACCGGACCAAATTGAAAGGGGTACGGTCTCGGCTGCTTCACACGGCATAAGGGCTGGATCTCAGCGCGGAGATCTTTCTAACCGTGTACCCTTCGGAACGCGCCCCACGTCCCCTTGCTATCCGCTTGCGCATCAGTCTGCGTCTTCGCCTACATTCTTGAGCCTAGCAAACGCGCGACATTGCGCTACGCGGTTTTTAGATTGATTGTTTTCTAGCGCACGCTTGCAAGGAAGCTAACCGACTATCGCCTTCACGGCCCTTCAGCCTGCCTCTCGCCAAGGGCGAACTATACTTTTCAGTTCGCTGTCCAGATTTCCTGTAAACCGTCGACACCCGTGCACCCTCCGGTGCCCCCGTGCCATTCACCAATCTGGTTGACCCCGGGCCGACGAGCCTTCCGTCTAGCAACGAATGACGGGTAACGCTCGGTGCTGTGTGGCTGATGGGGCGTGGAGAAAATCATGAAGCACACGCTTTGGCCGGGCATCGTCCTGGCAGTTGCGGCAACGGTGGCAATGCCCAGTGTCTGGGCTGCGAAGGCGCAGGCATTGGCGTCGGATGGGGCGGATCATGTGGGGGCGGGGGCGGTTGCGTCTGATGGCGCCGATCATGTTGGCGCTGGTGCAGTCGCTTCTGATGGCGCGGATCACGTCGGCGCCGGTGCAGTCGCATCTGATGGCGCGGATCACGTCGGTGCTGGGGCGGTCGCCTCTGACGGCGCGGATCATGTTGGTGCCGGTGCAGTCGCATCTGACGGCGCGGATCACGTCGGTGCTGGGGCGGTCGCCTCTGACGGCGCGGATCATGTTGGCGCCGGCGCAGTCGCATCTGACGGCGCGGATCACGTCGGTGCTGGGGCGCTCGCCTCTGACGGCGCGGATCATGTTGGCGCCGGTGCAGTCGCATCTGACGGTTCAGATCATGTCGGCGCTGGAGCAGTCGCTTCTGACGGCTCCGACCACGTCGGCGCTGGAGCAGTCGCTTCTGACGGCTCCGACCACGTTGGCGCCGGAGCAGTCGCTTCTGACGGCTCCGACCACGTTGGCGCTGGAGCAGTCGCTTCTGACGGCTCCGACCACGTTGGCGCTGGAGCAGTCGCTTCTGACGGCTCCGACCACGTTGGCGCTGGAGCAGTCGCTTCTGACGGCTCCGACCACGTCGGCGCACGCGCCCTCGCCGCCGATGGCGCAGACAAGGTCGGTGCCAACCGGCTCGCCTATTCCCGCGCAGGCGTCGGCTCCGACCAGGTCGCTTCCGCCCTCATGAGCGGCAGCTATTCCGACCAGTTCAACAGTCCTCAATAACCGCTATCGGCGCAACCAGCCCACCGCTGGTTGCGCCGCACTAGCACATTTGTGCTAATCGACCACCCCGATCCCTGGCGTTATATTCCCTCGCAACCCCCGACGCTCCCCAACATTGCAGCTGTGCAGTGCGCGGGATCGTTGTGCCTGGAAAAACAACAACACCAAGGAAGAAACACCATGAAACTGCACCTCAGCCTCACCAAGATCACGGTTCTCGGTGCCCTGTTCCTCGGCGCCAGCGGTTGCCAGACCGTAAAACCTACCGAAGACAGCATGAAAGAACGTGCGCAGACGGTCATTGGCCAACCGGTCAGCAAAATCGCCAACGTCCGCAACGACAGCACCCTCACCTACTACACGGCCTACACCGCCGCCGGCGAATACAACTGCGAGCAGCCCAGCGGCGTCATCATGGCCGTCGCCAGCATGGGCATCATGACGCCTCCGCTGTCTTGCCTGCCCAAAGGCGCATCGCCGATTCCGTACCAGTAATCCGGCGCAGAAAAACCGTACCAACGCCTCGTCTCACCCGGTAAAGGATACCGCTCGATCATGAAAACACTCATCGCCACCCTCAGCCTCGCGGCCGTCGTTCTGACCGGCTGCGCCACCCCCAAGCAATGGGAAGCCACCGGCGGCAGCAAGACCGACGGCGTTGTCCAGGTCTCCTATGAACTGGGCCAGTTCGAGAGCGGGCAAACCTCCGCCGCTCAAGGGTTGGCCACGGCTGAAGGCCGATGCAAGGTCTGGGGCTACAAGAGCGCCGAAGTTTCGGGCTCGGAGAAAAACATCTGCCGCACCATGGGCCAGTACAACTGCCTGCAAACCACCATCACGCAAGACTATCTGTGTAAGCGCTGACCGCTTCGGTCTGCCGGTCGCGCAGCGCACGCAAGGTCGCGCGCAGCTCGGCCGGGCGTACCGGTTTGGACAAAATGGCGATCTGCCGGTCATGCAGGGCCGCCTGGATTTTTTCGATGTCATGCCCGGTGATGATCATGGCCGGGACCGCATAACCGCGCTGACGGCGAACCTCGTCGATGCACTCGATGCCGGTACTGTGCGAACCGAGGTCATAGTCGGCGACGATGATGTCGCAGTCGGTGACCAGGCCCTGCCCGCTCAGCTCAGCCTGCACGACGCAGCCCCAGCGCTCGAGCAACGCAGAGGTCGCCAGCAGAACGTTGCGATCATCCTCCACCAGACACACCTTCAACCCCGTCAGCAAACCGATTTGCCGAGTCTCTTCACGATTGACCGGCACCTGCGGCGGCGCGAGTGGCAGTCCATGCAAGGTCACCGCCGTGCCATGCCCCAGCCGTGAGCGGATCGCGACGTCGACACCGATCAATTGCCCCAGACGCCGGACAATCGACAGCCCCAGACCCACGCCTTCGACGTCCTTGTCGCGCAACTGGCGAACCCGATAAAACTCCTCGAACACCTTGGGCAAATGCTCTTCGGCGATGCCGTTACCGCGGTCATAGATCGCGATGGCCAACCCCGCGCCGCGCTTGCGCACACCGATCAGCACCGGCCGGTGCGCCCCGTATTTGAAGCAGTTGGAGAGCACGTTCTGCACCATGGTCGCGAGCAACGCCGGATCGGTGCGCACCCAGTGTTCGCAAGGCCGCAAGCGCAGTTCGACACCCGCCCAGCGTGCGGCTTCGGCGTTCTGGCGGATCAGATCCGCCAGCCATTCGCCCAGCTCAAGCGTCTGCAAGCGGGGCAGAATCCGCCCGTTGTCGAGGGTGTAGAGATCGAGAATCGAGCGAAACAGCTGCGACACGTTGAGCAGCGAACGGTCGATGCTGTCCACCAGCCGCCGCTCCTCTTCGCCCAGTCGCGACTCGCGCAGGCATGCGGTAAACAACCCGATGGAATGGATAGGCTGACGCAGGTCATGACTGGCCTGAGCAAGGAAACGCGACTTCTCAAGGTTGGCGGCAACCGCTTCTTCAGATGCCTTGCGCGTACGCTCCAGCAGCAGGTGCGCATACACCGGAATCACCGTGCTGGTGATCATCAGCATCAACACCATGAACGGTTGCGCCTGCCAGTACGGCGTCAACCGATAGACCGCCAGCAGCGCCAGCAATGCCAACACCGTGGCGATCGCCAGGTAGCGCGAGCCGTAGCGCATGCCGTTGCCGAGATTGACCCAGACCATGACGGCATAGATGGGCAACGCCGCCTCGCCGCCGACCACCAGCCCGAAACTGGTGCCGGTGTAATCGTGGAGCATGCCGAAAATCCGCCGCGCCGGATAATGTCCCGGCCAGCGCACGATGGCCTGGCGCAGCACGACGGAGGCCAGCAGAAACAGGGAAATGTAGGTGACCACCGGCAGATAAGTATCGAAGCGCTGGCCCGGCAGGAAACCGAGCACGGCCATGTAAACCAACGCGATGCTGGCGATGATGATGCGCAGATTGGCCTGGTCGAGCTCGGTGTTCTTTTCGAACTTCATGGGGGAACGTCCTTGTGCAGCAGTCGTCATAAACGCACGAATCAACAGGCAATGCCTTCGCCCGATGCTAAGGTGCATGCCATGAGCAATGCAGACCCAGGGAGGGTTGCGCCATGGCGTGCCGAATCATCATAGCCGACGATCACCCGTTGTTTCGCGAAGCGTTGCTGCGCACCGTCCAGCGTCTGCTGCCCGACGCCCTGATCGAAGAAGCCGGCGACCTCGACGCCGTGCTCGCCCTGCTGCCGGCCGGTGATGAGCCCGACACCTTGATCCTCGATCTGCGCTTTCCCGGCCTGACCTGTGTCAGTCAGCTCGCGGAACTGCGCCGGCGTTTGCCGCGAACCACGCTGATCGTGGTGTCGATGGTCGATGACGAGGCGCTGATCGGCGAAGTCATGGCGGCCGGCATCGATGGATTCATCGGCAAGAACATCGCCCCCGACGAGATCGGTCAGGCGATCCGGGCGATTCGTGAAGGTGAGGTTCTGGTGAAATTCGCCCCGTCCGGCCTGCTGCCGCTGGACACCGGCACCGCCCTCACCCCGCGTCAGCAGGATGTGCTGCGGCTGATCGCCCAGGGCAAGACCAACAAGGAAATCGCCCGTGAACTGGATATTTCGCCGTTCACGGTGCGGATTCATGTGTCGTCGTTGTTGCGGGTGCTCAACGTGCCGTCGCGGGCAGCGGCGGCGGTGAAATACTCCGGGGCCTTGTAGCCTGCCTCCAGTTCAGCCTTGCGGGTGGACGGTCAGTGCGACCAGTTTCACCACAATCGGCCGGACCACGAGAATGCACAGAAACGCCACGGGCATCGCCAGTTTGTAGGCGTGTAGCGTATTACTAAGGTAATCGGCATCAATTCCGAAATTGGAGGCGGTGATTACCAGCGACATAAGAAACGCCATGATGATCGCCATGTACAACGCGAATACGTACGGCATGGCACGGCCAGACAGCTTGCGCGGGCTGAATACTGTGGTTCTTGGGGATAGTCTCTGATTCATGTCAGTCCTTGTTGACCGAAGTGGATAGGCGCCGAGCACCCTAACAAGTCTGTCACCCCGCAACTAGACTGATCGCCGTGAGCACTTTATAAACAAAATCTTATTAATTCGTCCTTGCCGGGATCCACGCATGAACCTCTTGGGTGCAATCGATTGTTTTATCAAAGTCGTTGAGGCGGGATCGATTGTCGGCGCCGCCAAAACCCTCGGGGTGAGTGCCGCCGCCGTCAGTCAGACCCTTGGTCGCCTTGAGAATCACCTCGACACACGCCTGCTGCAACGCACCACCCGCAGCATGGCGCTGACGGAGAGCGGTTCGGTGTATTTCGAGAAAGTAAAACGTATCGCGCTCGATCTGGAGTCCGCGCAGAGCGCCATCAGCCACGCGCAGACGCAACTCCAGGGACACTTGAGTATTGCCTCCACCGCCGGGTTCGGACGCCATGTTTTGGCCCCGGTAATTGCCGGTTTCGCCGAACGCTACCCGCAGTTGACGCTTGAGCTCTCGACGACCGACCGCAAAATCAATCACCTCCACGAAGGTATCGACTTGAGTCTGCGCATCGAGCCGCAACTGGAAGACGGCATCATCGCGCGCAAGGTTGCGACGGTACCGTTCGTGATTTGCGCCAGCCCTGACTACCTGCAAAAGGCCGGTCGCCCTTCGACTCCGGCGGATCTTCAGCAACACGCCTGTCTTGCGTTCCGCTATCCGCTGGACGGACGACTACTGCGCTGGTGGTTCGTTGAGCAGGGTCAGCGCTTTGAGGCTGGGATCAATGCGACCACCATCAGCGACGATATCGACGCCCTGGCGCAAATGGCTGCTCATGGTGCCGGGATCACCCGACTGGCGGAATTCGTTGCCGCGCCCTATCTGGAGAGTGGTCAACTGGTCTCTTTATTCGAACCGGGCGGCGGCTCGACCTTTGCCGGCGCCGCGCCGCTCGAGATCTATGCCTGTGTGCAGGAGCGCGCCGCCATGACTTCCAAGGTCAAGGCCTTCACCGAATTTTTGCAGGAGTTCCTGCATACCCGCTGGCCCGCTCGATGAGGATCAAGGATCAACCTGCGCCATCAGTTCAGGCACCGATTCCTGTCGCTTCGCATAGCGTTGCGCCAGCACCGCGCAGACCATCAGTTGAATCTGATGGAACAGCATCAGCGGCAGAATCAGCACGCCGATCGTGCTGCCGGCAAACAGCACCTGCGCCATCGGCACACCGGTGGCCAGGCTCTTTTTCGAGCCGCAGAACAGAATGGTGATGCGGTCTTCCAGATTGAAACCGAACAGCTTGCCCAGCACTGTGGACGCGAGCAGCACCAGCGCCAGCAGGACGCAGCACGCCACGACCAGCCCCAGCAGTTCGATCACCGGAATCTGGTGCCAGATGCCCTCGTTCACCGCTTCGCTGAACGCGCCGTAGACCACCAGCAAAATCGAGCCCTGATCGACGAATTTCAGCCAGTTCTTGTTGCGACCGACCCAGGCGCCGATCCAGCGACGGGCGATCTGGCCGGCAATGAACGGCAGCAGCAATTGCACGCTGATTTTCACGATCGCGTCGAGGGTCGAGCCGCCGTCGCCGTGGACGTTCAGCAGCAGCGTCACCAGCAGCGGCGTAAGGAAAATCCCGAACAGGCTGGATGCCGCAGCGCTGCAAATCGCCGCCGGAATATTGCCCCGCGCCAGCGAAGTGAAGGCAATCGCCGATTGCACCGTGGCCGGCAGCGCGCACAGGTAAAGCATGCCCATGTACAGCTGATCGCCGATCAGCGGTGACAACAGCGGTTTGAGCGCCAGCCCCAGTAGCGGGAACAGGACAAAGGTCAGGCCGAACACCAGCAAATGCAGGCGCCAGTGGCCGGCGCCGGCGATGATCGATTCGCGCGACAGCTTGGCGCCGTGCAGGAAAAACAGCAGCGCGATGGCGATGTTGGTCAGCCAGCCGAAACCGGTCGCGACCTGACCGCTGGCGGGCAGGAAGCTGGCCAGCAGCACGACACCGATCAGGGTCAGGGTGAAGTTGTCGGGCAAAAATCGTGGGCGCGTCATGGTTTTTTCATCCGGGGGTTGCCAGTACGTGGAAGCGACTCTAACGTGACTGGAAATTACCGACTAACGCCGAAGAACCCACAGATGCCGCCAAAAGGACACGACAAAAGCGTCAGACGCAGCATTCCCGGCCTGCCCAGCCTGCCGCGTCCGCTATACGGGCGCACTGAATCGCTGCCCAATCGCGCCCTGACCCGCCGCCACAGTCATCCGTGGGTGCAGTTGTCCTACGCGATCCAGGGTGTGCTCGAAGTGCAGACCGCCGTCGGTCGTTTCGTTGCGCCGCCGGAGCGGGCGGTGTGGATTCCGGCGGGTGTGCCGCATCGGGTTTTCAGTTCGCCGCACACGGAAATGCGCAGCCTGTACATCGATTGCAGCGTCGCCAGTTGGGCGCCGGAGCGTTGTCATGTGCTCGGCGTCAGCGATCTTTTGCGTGAGCTGATTCGGGCCTTCAGTCAGATTCCTGTCGAGTATGACCTGAGCGGCCCGCACGGGCGTCTGGCCCAGGTGATCCTCGATCAACTGGCCGATGCGCCGCCCATCGACCTGATGCTGCCATTGCCGCAGGACAGTCGCTTGCGCCAGATCTATCAGAGTCTGGAGCAACATCCGGAACAGCAGACGACCCTGGCGCACTGGAGCGAAAAGTTCGGCGTTACCGAGAAAACTCTGACTCGGCTGTTCCTGCGCGATACCGGTTTGACCTTCCGCACCTGGCGCCAGCGCCTGCGCCTGCTGGGTGCGCTGACGCCGCTCGAACGCGGCGAACGCGTCACCGACGTGGCTTTGGCCTGTGGTTATGACTCGACATCCGCGTTTATCGCGGCGTTTCGCCAGCAGTTCGGCGAGACGCCGGGAGAGTTTTTCCGATGAAATTAACCGATATTTATCGACTTTATACATGCCATTGGGCAAATTTCAGGGTAGAGTTTCGCCCATCAAGAACCTTTGACATCTTTCGACGATAACAATGATCAACCACCCTTTAGAGAACCTGTCGGCGGTAACAGCATGATCGAAGTCACTGAAGTTTCCATTGCCCAATTGCGCGCGGCGCTCGAGTCCGGCCAGACCACGGCGGTCGAGCTGGTGCAGGCCTATCTGGCGCGCATCGACGCCTATGACGGCCCGGACACCGCCACTGCCCTGAACGCAGTGATCGTGCGCAACCCTGAAGCGCTGAAAGAAGCGCAAGCTTCCGATGCCCGTCGCGCCAAAGGCGAAACCCTCGGTCCGCTAGACGGCATCCCCTACACCGCCAAGGACAGCTATCTGGTCAAAGGCCTGACCGCCGCGTCCGGCAGCCCGGCCTTCGCCGATCTCGTCGCCCAGCGCGACGCGTTCACCATCGAGCGCCTGCGTGCTGGCGGTGCGATCTGCCTGGGCAAGACCAACATGCCGCCGATGGCCAATGGCGGGATGCAGCGTGGCGTCTATGGCCGTGCCGAAAGCCCTTATAACGCTGATTATCTGACTGCACCGTTTGCTTCCGGCTCGTCGAACGGTGCCGGCACTGCCACCGCTGCCAGCTTCTCGGCATTCGGTCTGGCGGAAGAAACCTGGTCGAGCGGTCGCGGCCCGGCGTCGAACAACGGCCTGTGCGCCTACACACCGTCACGCGGGGTGATTTCGGTACGCGGCAACTGGCCGCTGACGCCGACCATGGACGTGGTGGTGCCGTACGCTCGCACCATGGCCGACCTGCTGGAAGTGCTCGACGTGGTGGTCGCCGAAGACACCGACACCCGTGGCGACCTGTGGCGCCTGCAACCGTGGGTGCCGATCCCGAGCGTCGCCTCGGTGCGCCCTGCTTCCTATCTTGAACTCGCCGTGAAAAGTGATGCACTGGCCGGCAAACGCCTGGGCGTGCCGCGCATGTACATCAACGCCGACCCTGAGGCCGGCACCAGCGACGAGCCGGGCATCGGCGGCCCGACCGGGCAGCGCATCAACACCCGCGCCTCGGTGATCGATCTGTGGAAACAGGCGCGTCAGGCCCTCGAAGCCGCTGGTGCCGAAGTCATCGAGGTGGATTTCCCGCTGGTCTCCAACTGCGAAGGCGATCGTCCGGGAGCACCGACCGTGTTCAATCGCGGCATCGTCTCCAAAGAGTTCATGCACCATGAACTGTGGGACCTGTCGGCCTGGGCCTTCGATGATTTCCTGCGTGCCAACGGCGACCCGAAACTCAACCGTCTGGCAGACGTCGACGGGCCGAAAATATTCCCGCACGACCCGGGCACCCTGCCCAACCGTGAAGGCGACCTCGCCGCCGGCATGGACGAATACGTGCGCATGGCCGAACGTGGCATCACGCCGTGGGATCAGATCCCGACGCTGCCGGACGGCCTGCGCGGCCTGGAGAAGACCCGCAAGCTCGACCTCGAAGACTGGATGGATCGCCTCGGCCTCGACGCCGTGCTGTTCCCGACCAATGCCGACGTGGGCCCGGCCGACGCCGACGTCAACCCGGCCTCGGCCGACATCGCCTGGAGCAACGGCATCTGGGTCGCCAACGGCAACCTCGCGATCCGCCACCTCGGCGTACCGACCGTCACCGTGCCGATGGGCGTGATGGCCGACATCGGCATGCCGGTGGGGCTGACGTTTGCCGGTCGTGCCTATGACGATTCGACGTTGCTGCGCCTGGCGGCGGCGTTTGAAGCGACGGGTTCGAAACGTCTGGTGCCGCCGCGTACGCCAGCACTGTCGGCAGGCAAGTAAATGCAAAAACGGCGGGATCGATTGATCCCGCCGTTTTTTTATCGCTCTGCCAGTTCTTCCAGCAAATCCGCCGAAGGCACGAAGAACAGACTCCCTGTGACGGCGGTGCTGAAGTCCAGCAACCGGTCGTAATTGCCGGGTGGCTTGCCGACAAACATGTTCTCCAGCATCTGCTCCAACGGCTCCGGCGAGCGCGCGTAGCCAATGAAATAAGTGCCGAATTCCCCCGCGCCGGGCCGGCCGAACGGCATGTTGTCGCGCAGGATTTTCACCTCTTCGCCGTCCTTGGTGATGGTGGTCAACGCGCTGTGGGAATTGCTCGGCTTGACCGAATCGTCCAGCTCGATATCGGACAGTTTGGTGCGCCCGATCACCCGCTCCTGCGCTTCGACCGACAATTCGTTCCACGCCTTCATGTTGTGCAGGTACTTCTGCACCAGCACGTAACTGCCACCACTAAACACCTGATCTTCATCGCCCACGAGGGTGAAATGCTCGGCTTTGCGACCGACCGGATTTTCCGTGCCGTCGACAAAACCGATGATGCTGCGCATGTCGAAATAGCGGAAGCCCTGCACCTCGTCGGTCACCGTCACGGCGCCATCCAGCGCCGACATCAACTGCGTCGCCAATTCGAAACACAGGTCCATCTGATCGGCGCGAATGTGCAGCAACAGATCGCCAGGCGTGGAAACGGCGCGCCGCCCTTCCACGCCAAATTCGCGAAAGTCATGCAAGGACGCCGGGCGTGGACTGCCGAACAGACGATCCCACGCGCTGGAAGAAAACCCGCAAACGCAGGACAAGTTTCCAGAAGGGACGCGCTTGCCGACCGAGCGCGTCAGCCCTGCGATATCGGCGCACCAGCCACGGACTTTTTCGGCGGCCTCGCCCTCGGCGTTAAGAGTCGCCACAATGAAGATGGCAGCGCTGGTGATCGGGCTGCAGACGGCTTGAGGATCTGGCGTGTCGATGATCGTAGCTCCCAAAGTGGTGGACTGACTCGACAGCGAGGTTAGCAAAGAAGTGTCGAATGAAGTATTACTCGCCTGCCCGGATCGTCCGACACTTCGTTATTCACGAACAATACCCACGAAATAAACGATTTTTCTTTGTCGGAAGGCTCCTACTAGCATGGCCCCGTCTACCCCGAAAAACATAAAGACAGGGAGAACGGCATGCACCCCATCAACATCGGCGAACCCTGGATGTGGGTCGCCTTCATCGTTTTTGTCCTCGCCATGCTGGCCGTCGACCTGTTTGTCTTCGGTGGGCGCAAGGCGCATCGGGTCTCGGTACGTGAAGCCTCATCCTGGGTGATCGCCTGGTGCATGCTGGCGATGGCCTTCGCCGGGTTGCTCTGGTGGTATTTGAACGGCGAATTCGGTCCCGAAATCGCCAAGGTCAAGACCCTGGAATTCCTCACCGGTTATCTGATCGAGCAGTCGCTGTCGATCGACAACATGTTCGTCTTCGTGATGATCTTCAGCTACTTCGCCGTGCCGCCGGAGTTGCAGCGCCGGGTGCTGCTGTACGGCGTGCTCGGAGCGATCGTGATGCGCGCGGCGATGATCTTTGCCGGCGTATGGCTGGTGTCGCAGTTCACCTGGCTACTGTATGTGTTCGGCGTGTTCCTGATCATCACCGGGATCAAGATGCTGGTGTTCGCCGAGCAGCAACCGGACCTCGATAACAACCCGCTGCTGCGCTGGGTGCGCGGGCATCTGCGGATCACCAATGGCTTTCACGGCGAGCGGTTTTTCGTGCTGCAGAACGGTGTGCGCTGGGCCACGCCGATGTTTCTGGTGCTGGTGCTGATCGAGGCCAGCGACCTGATGTTCGCGGTCGACAGCATCCCGGCGATCTTCGCGGTGACGACCGACCCGTTCATCATTTTCACCTCGAACATCTTTGCGATCATGGGCCTGCGGGCGCTGTACTTTTTGCTGGCGGACATGGCCGACCGCTTTCATCTACTCAAGTACGGACTGGCGATGGTGCTGGTGTTCATCGGCGGGAAGATGACGGTAATGCCGTGGTTTCACATGCCGGTGGAGTGGTCGCTGGCGATTGTTGGCGGGCTGATTCTGGCGTCGGTGGTGCTGAGTCTGATCCTGACGAAGGACAAATCGCCTGAAAAAAGTCAGGCGAAATAACAGCCGGGGGAGCGAACGTGGTTCGCTCCCCCGGTTTTGGGCTTATTTATCCGACTTGATGCTGGTCCAGACCCGAGTCCGCACCCGCTCCAGTTTCTGCGGCAACGGTTGCACCACGTACAGCTTCTTCAGCGCTTCGCTGGTCGGTGTCAGGTTCGGGTTGCCGGTGATTTCCTTGTTGATCAGCGGCAGCGAATCCTTGTTGGCATTCGGGTAGCCGAGGAAATCGCTGATCGACGCGATGACCTTCGGATCCAGCAGGTTGTTGAGGAACTCGTGGGCCTCTTCAACGTTCTTCGCGCTCTTCGGAATGGCGAAAGTATCGAACCAGATTGGCGCGCCTTCCTTCGGCAGGCGCCAATCGACCACCACGCCGTTGCCCGCCTCTTTGGCGCGGTTGCCGAACTGGTAGAAGCTGCCGGAGTAACCGATGGCCACGCAGATGTCGCCGTTGGCGATGTCGGTCATGTACTTGGCCGAGTTGAAGTAGGTCACGTAAGGGCGAACCTTGAGCATCAGGTCCTTGGCTTTCTCATAGTCGGCCGGGTTCTGGCTGTTCGGGTCCAGGCCCAGGTAATGCAGGGCCAGCGGCAGGATTTCCGTCGGCGAATCGAGCATCGCCACGCCGCAGGATTTCAGCTTTTCCATGTTCTCCGGTTTGAACACCAGGTCCCAACTGTCCACCGGTGCATTCTCACCGAGCGCAGCCTTGACCTTGGCCGGGTTGAAACCGATCAGCACCGTGCCGACCATGTAAGGCACGCCGTACTGATTGCCGGGATCGTTGACGTCGAGCAGCTTGAGCAACGCGGGGTCCTGGTGACTCCAGTTCGGCAGCTTGGACTTGTCGAGTTTCTGGAACACGCCGGCCTTGATCTGGGTATCGAGGAACTGGTTCGACGGCACCACCAGGTCATAGCCGGAGTTGCCGGTCAGCAGCTTGGCTTCGAGGGATTCGTTGGTGTCGAAGGTGTCCCAGGTCACTTTGATGTTGCTTTTGGCGGCGAAGTCCTTGGGCACCGACGGCAGAATGTAATCCGCCCAGTTGTAAACCCGCAGTTCGCGCTGTTCGGCCTGTACGGCGCTGGCCAGCAGCGTCAGCCCGAAAACAGTAGCGCCCAGAATGCGTTTCATCGTGACCATGTTGTGTTTCCCCGAATGCAGCGTGAGTCGATGGTTTTTATGTTCTGTACACGGCAGCGGCTGTCAGATCAGCCAAGGGCAAGGAAGGTGCAGCATCTAGTTGTGGCTTCGATTCTTCCTGACAGCGTAGACGCGGCACAGTAGCCCGTTGGCCAAAAGGGGATCGAAATGGCCAATTTGCATGACCGCCGGGATGCGGAAACAACAATGCCCGACGAAGTGCCGGGCATTGTCTGAACAGCCTGCGAACGCTCAGTCGGTAAAACCCAACCGCGCCGCCCTGCTCTGCTGCGTCTGGCCACGGGTCGCCAGGCAGTAATACAGCGGGCACGTCACGATCAGGCCGACCAGCCACGACAGGTCCGCGCCTTCCACCAAGTTGGCGTACGGCCCGACGTACAGCGAGGTGTTGGCGAACGGCAGCTGCACGATGATGCCGATGAAATAGGCAATGATCGCGAGCAGGTTGAAGCGCCCATAAATGCCACCGTCGGCGCGGAAGATCGAGGCGATGTCGTAACTACCGCGCTTGATCAGGTAGAAGTCGATCAGGTTGATTGATGCCCACGGCACCAGCACCAGCAGCAACGCCAGAATCAGCCCGATGAACTCGGAAATGAAATCCGCCGAGGCACCCAGCGCCACCACGCAGCAACCCGCCAGCACCACGCTCGACAAGATCACCCGCACCTTGATGCTCGGCGTCCATTGGCTGGCGAAGGTCTGGATCGAGGTGATGATCGACAGCACCGCGCCATACAGATTCAGCGCGTTGTGGCTGATGATGTTGAGCAGGAACAGCACCATCAGAATCGGCCCCAGCCAACCGGTGGACTGCTTGACCGCCGCCATCGCTTCTGTGCCTTCCGGGGTTGCCAGCACCGCCACCGCGCCGAAGGTGAATGACAGAATCGTACCCAGCGTGGCGCCCAGATACGTCGCGATAAATGGCTTGCTGATACCGATGTCCGCCGGCAGGTAACGGGAATAATCGGAGACGTACGGCGAAAAGCTGATCTGCCAGATGATCCCCAGCGATACCGTCGCCAGCCATCCCGAAAGATTGAAACTGCCACGGGTGAAGAAGTCCGCTGGCAACTCATGGGCAAAGATGTAGATGAACCCGGCCAGCAGCGCACTGCCCATCACCCAGGTGCCGATGCGGTTGAGCGTGTGGATGAAGTTGTAGCCGATCACGCCGATGGCCGTAGCGCTCAGGGCTCCGATCAAAATGCTCAGCGGCGCCGGCACCGACGGCGCGATGCCGACGATGGATTTGCCGGCCAGCACGATGTTGGAAATGAAGAAGCCGATGTAGATGATCGCCGCGAAGAACACGATCAACAGCGCACCGTAACGCCCGAACTGGCCACGACTCTGGACCATCTGCGGAATGCCCATGCGCGGACCTTGCGCCGACGCCAGGGCGATCACCACCCCGCCGATCATGTGCCCCAGCGCTATCGCCAGCAGCCCCCAGAACAGGTCGAGATGAAACACCTGGACCACCATGGCGCCGGTGACAATGGGCAGTGGCGCAATGTTGGTGCTGAACCAAAGGGTGAAAAGGTCGCGGGCCTTCCCGTGGCGTTCCGCGAGTGGGACGTAGTCGACCGTATGATTCTCGATCAACGGATCTTGCCGGGACATCTGGGACATAAAAATGAACTCGATTGGGTCTGTTCTTATCGTTGTATGAAGCCAAACCGGGGGTGCTTCGTGGCCGCCCCTCAGATGCAGACCATATTATGGTATTCCAACATTTTCACAAGACTGATCCGCTGTTTGCGACGGCATCTGATCCGGCATCCTCCCTGATAGCCAGCGTTCACGGCTAGAGCAAAGCCCCGTAAATGCTGAGTTTCCGACGGATGAACCACGTTTATCGTTTCACCAAAAAAGCGCTTGCAATCGATGTATTACGGTATACCATCAGACCCATAAACACATAAAAACACGCTCCACCGCACTCGAGGATTGACCAATGATCGATGCTGCCGTCTACAAACAAGTCATGGGCTCGTTCCCGTCCGGCGTTACTGTCATCACCACGCTGGATGACGACGGCCAGATCGTCGGCCTCACCGCCAGCGCCTTCAGTTCGCTGTCGATGGACCCGGCCCTGGTGCTGTTCTGCCCCAACTACAGCTCCGACTCCTATCCCGTCCTGATCAAGAACAAACGCTTTGCCATTCACGTCCTGTCCGGCGGCCAGCAGAGCGAAGCCTATGCCTTCGCCCGCAAAGGCAAGGACAAGGCGCAGGGCATCGAATGGACGCTGAGCGAACTGGGCAACCCGATCCTGGCCAACGCGACAGCTATCATCGAATGTGAGCTGTGGCGCGAATACGAAGGCGGCGACCACGCGATCATGGTCGGCGCGGTGAAAAACCTCATCGTTCCTCAGCAGGACGCCGGCCCGCTGGTGTATTGCCACGGCAAGATGGGCGCCTTGCCCGCCTTCGCCTGATCCGCACGATTGCACTTAAACAGGCCGGCAAGCGACCGGTCGACCACAAGAGATTCGAGGTAGCGTCATGAAATTTTCCCTGTTCGTACACATGGAGCGCTGGGACGAAAGCCTCAGCCACCGTCAACTGTTCGAAGACCTGACCGAACTGACGTTGATGGCCGAGGCCGGCGGTTTCAGCACCGTGTGGATCGGCGAACACCACGCGATGGAATACACCATCTCGCCGAGCCCGATGCCGCTGCTGGCCTACCTCGCGGCCAAGACCACCACCATTCACCTGGGCGCCGGCACCATCATCGCGCCGTTCTGGCACCCGCTGCGGGTCGCCGGTGAATGCGCGTTGCTCGACGTGATCAGCAACGGCCGGATGGAAGTCGGCCTGGCCCGCGGCGCCTATCAGGTGGAATTCGACCGCATGGCCGGCGGCATGCCCGCCTCCAGCGGCGGCCAGGCGCTGCGGGAAATGGTTCCGGTGGTGCGCGCGCTGTGGCAAGGCGACTACGCCCACAACGGCGAGATCTGGAAATTCCCCACCTCCACCAGCGTGCCGAAACCGATCCAGAAGCCCAATCCGCCAATGTGGATCGCCGCCCGCGACCCGGACTCGCACAACTTCGCCGTGGCCAACGGCTGCAACGTGATGGTCACGCCGTTGATGAAGGGCGACGAAGAAGTCCTCGATCTGAAGAACAAGTTCCAGACTGCGCTGGACAACAACCCGGACGTGCCGCGTCCGCAATTGATGGTGCTGCGTCACACCCACGTGCACTCGTCGGATGACCCGGAAGGCTGGAAGGTGGGCGCGAAAGCCATCTCGCGTTTCTATCGCACGTTCGATGCGTGGTTCGGCAACAAGGAAGTGCCGGTGAACGGTTTCTTGGCACCGAGCCCGGAAGAGAAATTTGCCGGGCGTCCGGAGTTTGAACTGGAAAGCCTGCACAAAACGGCAATGATCGGCACGCCTGAGGAAATCATTCCGCGGATCAAGTACTACCAGGAACTGGGGGTGGATGAGTTCAGTTTCTGGTGTGACAACAGCTTGCCGCATGCGGAAAAGAAGAAGTCGCTGGAGCTGTTTATCAAGCATGTGGTGCCGGCGTTTCGTTAAATACGTCAAGCGACCTTGAATGTAGAAGCGCCCCGAACAGAACGTCGGGGCGCTTTTTTTTCGTCTGACGCAGGTGTCAGTACGCAGTCGAAGTTGTCGCGATATCTTCCGGCGCCAAATGGCGACCATCGACCGACAGCAACTCAAGTTTCCTGATCGGCTTTCGCTTCTGCGCATCGACCATCACCGACCCCGGCTCTCCCGGCTCGAACATGAACTCACCACCCCACTGCGACAACGCAACAATCACGGTTTGCAACGCTCGCCCCTTTTCCGTCAGCACGTATTCCTTGTAAGCGCTGCCATCGGACGCCGGCGCCAGACGCAGAATGTCGCGCTCCACCAGCCCTTTGAGCCGGGTGCTCAACATGTTCTTGGCGATCTCCAGGCTCTTCTCGAAATCGCTGAATCGACTGATGCCTTCCAGCGCATCGCGGATGATCAGCAACGACCACCAGTCGCCGATGAGGTCGAGTGTCCGGGCGATCGGGCAGGCATTGCCCGCAAGGCTTTTGCGCTTCATTTCGGGTGTCTCCGGCAAAACGGCAGGTTGGATGCGGTTGCATCTTACAACTCATGCCGCCAAACCGTTAACGCGTGCGCCACGAAACTTAGCACCTGCGTACAAGTGGCCAATGCCCTTTGTCGCGATAGTGAACGCTGCCATCACGGCATCCACGCAGGCCCACACCCAAGGAGTTTTCATGAGCACGTTCACGACCCAAGACGGCACCGAGATCTATTTCAAGGACTGGGGCAGCGGCAAGCCCGTGCTGTTCAGCCACGGCTGGCCGCTGGATGCCGACATGTGGGAATACCAGATGGAATACCTGAGCAGCCGCGGCTATCGCACCATCGCCTTTGACCGTCGTGGTTTCGGCCGTTCCGAGCAGCCGTGGACCGGCTACGACTACGACACTTTCGCCGACGACATCGCGCAGTTGATCGAGCACCTCGACCTGCGTGACGTGACCCTGGTCGGCTTCTCCATGGGCGGCGGCGATGTCAGCCGCTACATTGCGCGCCACGGCAGCGAGCGTGTTGCCGGGCTGGTGCTGCTGGGCGCGGTGACGCCGCTGTTCGGCAAGAAACCGGACTTTGCCGAAGGTGTCGACACGTCGGTGTTCGACGGGATCAAGGCTGGCCTGCTGAAGGATCGCGCGCAGTTCATCGCTGACTTCAACGCCCCGTTCTACGGCACCAATCAGGGTCAGAAAGTCTCTGACGGCGTGCTGACGCAAACCCTGAACATCGCCCTGCTGGCCTCGCTCAAAGGCACCGTGGATTGCGTCACTGCATTCTCGGAAACCGACTTCCGCCCGGACATGGCGAAAATCGATGTGCCGACGCTGGTGATTCACGGTGATGGCGATCAGATTGTCCCGTTCGAAACCACCGGCAAACAAGCGGCTGCGCAGATCAAGGGTGCCGAGCTGAAAGTCTACGCAGGCGCACCGCACGGCTTTGCGGTGACCCATGCGCAGCAATTGAATGAAGACCTGCTGGCGTTTCTCGATCGCTGAGTCCTGCTGATCTGAACGCGCCTTGAAAAGGGCCGTCGACAACCCTGTCGGCGGTCCTTTTTTTTGTTGTCCCGGATTCCGGTGCCAGGGCGAAGCCCCGTATTTCCGGGGCTTTCAGGCCTCTGCATCACGTTTTTATCTTCACATGCCAGCTTAATAATATTTTACCGATAACCACCCCCTCCCTAGTCTGATCCCAAGCACAGAGAACAGGTCGACAGCGACCTGAATCCAACGGCCTCGTGAGAAGGGATCAGAGATGACCACTGAAATAATAAAAACAGACACGCTTGTTGTCGGCGCCGGTCAAGCGGGTGTGGCCATGAGTGAACACCTGAGCAAACTTGGTGTGCCGCACCTGGTGCTGGAGCGCAACCGCGTTGCCGAACGCTGGCGCACCGGGCGCTGGGATTCGCTGGTGGCCAACGGTCCGGCGTGGCACGACCGGTTTCCGGGGATGGAATTCGACGACGTCGATCCGGACGGTTTCGCCCATAAGGAACGCGTCGCCGACTACTTCGAAGCCTATGCGAAGAAATTCAACGCGCCGATCCGCACCGGCGTCGATGTGAAAAGCGTGGTGCGTAATGTCGGGCGCCCGGGCTTCACCGTCGAGACTTCCGAGGGCGTGATAGAAGCGGCCCGCGTCGTCGCTGCAACAGGTCCGTTCCAGCGTCCGGTGATCCCGGCGATTGCGCCGAAAGATGAGCGTCTGCTGCAGATCCACTCGGCTGATTATCGCAACCCGCAGCAGTTGCCGGCCGGCGCCGTGCTGGTGGTCGGTGCCGGTTCGTCGGGCGTGCAGATCGCCGATGAATTGCAGTGCTCGGGCAAGCAGGTTTACCTCTCGGTCGGCGCCCATGACCGCCCTCCTCGCGCCTACCGCAACCGTGATTTCTGCTGGTGGCTCGGCGTGCTCGGCGAGTGGGATCAAGCCGCAATGAAACCCGGCCGCGAACACGTGACCATCGCCGTCAGCGGTGCCCACGGTGGCCGTACCATCGACTTCCGTGGCCTGGCCCATCGCGGCATGACTTTGGTCGGCGTCACCGAATCGTTCAGCGACGGCGTGGTGACCTTCAAACAGGACCTGCGCGACAACCTCAAGCGTGGCGACGAGAACTACCTCGCGCTGCTGGATGCCGCCGACGCCTACATCGAACGCAACGGTCTGGATCTGCCGCTGGAACCGGAAGCCCGCGAAACTTATCCGGATCCTGAATGTGTGAAAAACCCGCTGGCCGATCTCGATCTGGCCGCCGCCGGCATCACCTCGATCATCTGGGCCACCGGGTTTGCCGTGGACTATTCGTGGCTGAAAGTCGCCGCGTTCGACGACAACGGCAAGCCACAGCACCAGCGCGGTGTGTCCAGCGAATCGGGCGTGTATTTCCTCGGTCTGCCGTGGCAGTCGCGACGCGGCTCGTCGTTCATCTGGGGTGTGTGGCACGACGCCAAGCACGTGGCCGATCACATCGCCACCCAGCGCAAATACCTGGCCTATCGCGATGCCGAACAACGCGAAGCCGCGCTGCACAACAACGCTGTCGACACCGTCGACGCTTGATTTCCTTCTTCAATCCCGGCGCCCGTCGCGCCGGGCCCGATTTCGTCAGGAGCCGCACATGAGTCAGCCAACCCACACCCGCATCCGCATGTTCAACACCAAGGACACCTACCCGAACCAGACCCTGGACAACGACCTGTGCCAGGCCGTGCGCGCCGGCAACACCGTGTATGTCCGTGGCCAGGTCGGGACCAATTTCGACGGCGAACTGGTCGGCCTCGGCGACCCGCGCGCGCAGACCGAACAGGCGATGCGCAACGTCAAGCAACTGCTCGAAGAAGCCGGTAGCGACCTGAGCCATATCGTCAAGACCACCACTTACCTGATCGACCCGCGCTACCGCGAGCCGGTGTATCAGGAAGTCGGCAAATGGCTGAAGGGCGTGTTCCCGATCTCCACCGGGCTGGTGGTGTCGGCTTTGGGTCAGCCGCAGTGGCTGATGGAAATTGATGTAGTTGCGGTGATTCCCGAGTAATTCGACCTTAGCGAAAGGAGGCCACACATGACATTTTCCATCGCCGCCCGTTGCCCCGAAACCGGTCAGTTCGGCATCGCCATCAGTTCCTCCAGCATCGCCGTCGGCGCCCGCTGCCCGTGGCTGTTGCCGGGTGTCGGCGCGGTGTCGAGCCAGAACATCACTCTGCCGTCGCTCGGCCCGGAAGTGCTCGCCTTGATGGAGCAAGGCCTGGCGCCCGAGGCGGCGCTGGACAAGGTACTGACCCGCAACGGCTACAGTCAGTACCGGCAGATCACGGCGATCAACCACCTCGGCCAGACCGCGCATTTCAGCGGCGCGCAGACCCTCGGCGTGCACAACGCCGTATCCGGCGAGCAATGCGTGGCGGCGGGCAACATGCTCGCCGGGCGCTCGGTGATCGAAGCCATGGTCAGCGCGTTCGAAGAAGGCGAAGGTCAATTGGCCGATCGCCTGATAAAGGCCCTGCACGCCGCCCAGGCCCTGGGTGGTGAAGCAGGTCCGGTGCATTCGGCAGCTGTTGTCGTGGTCGGCGAACTGACCTGGCCCATCGTCAACCTACGGGTGGACTGGGCCGATGAAGACCCGATCGGTCAATTGCAGAAACTCTGGGACGCCTACAGCCCGCAGCTTCAGGACTACATCGACCGCGCCCTCGATCCGGCCAAGGCGCCGGGCTACGGGGTTGCCGGAGACGATCGATGAGCAACAGCGTCGCGTTGCTCAAGACGCTGGTGGGGTTCGACACCACCAGCCGCGAGTCCAACCTGCAGTTGATCGACTTCGTGCGCAGCTACCTCGAAGGTTTCGATGTGCCGTGCGAGCTGATCTACAACGATGAGCGCAGCAAGGCCAATCTGTTCGCCACAATTGGCCCGGCCGATCAGCCGGGCATCGTGCTGTCGGGGCACACCGATGTGGTGCCCGTCGATGGCCAGCCGTGGACGCTGTCGCCGTTCGAACTCAGTGAGCGTGACGGCAAGCTTTACGGTCGCGGCACGGCGGACATGAAGGGCTACATCGCCTGCGTGCTGGCGCTGGTGCCGTCGTTGGTCGAAGCACCGTTGCGCCTGCCGGTGCACATTGCTTTGTCCTATGACGAAGAGGTCGGCTGCCTAGGCGTGCGCTCGTTGCTCAAGGTGCTGGAGCAGCGTCCGGTCAAACCGCTGCTGTGCATCATCGGCGAGCCCACCGAACTCAAACCGGTGCTTGGGCACAAGGGCAAACTGGCTGTGCGCTGCGATGTCCAGGGTCATGCCTGTCACTCGGCTTACGCGCCGCTCGGAGTGAACGCCATCGAATGCGCCGCCGAGCTGATCGGCGAGCTGGGACGCATCGGTCGGCAACTCAAGGGTGAACACGTCGATCCGCGTTTCGACCCGCCGTACTCCACGGTGCAAACCGGTGTGATCAACGGTGGCAAGGCGCTGAACATTGTTCCCGCCGATTGCCGTTTCGACTTCGAAATCCGCGCCCTGCCCTCGCAGGATCCGGCGCTTGTCGCCCAGCAACTCAAGGCCTACGCCGAGCAGCAAATGCTGCCGCGCATGCGGGCCGTCAGTGAGCAGAGCGATATCCGTTTCCGCGAATTGTCGGCCTATCCAGGGCTGGCCACCGATGCCCGAAGCAAAGCTGCGGAATTGATCGCCACGTTCTGCGGCTCGGACGATTTCGGCACTGTTGCGTTTGGGACCGAAGGCGGACTGTTTGATGCGGTGGGGATTCCCACAGTGGTGTGCGGCCCCGGCAGCATGGATCAGGGCCACAAGCCGGACGAGTTTGTCAGCCTCGATCAGCTCAACGCCTGCGATGCGATGCTGCAACGAATGCTGGCGTCTATTCGCCTTTAAAAAACGGTCTGGCTGCCGGATTCAAATCCGCAGCCGAGCCGCAATAACACCGACAGACAGCTGCTCCGATGGAGGTCAGCTGCGTTGTCGTTCATGGCGCTAAAACGCCCGAGGCAGAGCGTTTTCAGCTGACCGGAGAACCTCGTTTTTTTAACGCCTGAAGCAACAAAACTACTAATTTATCTCTGCCCTTTCCTTGCCCATGATCAACCCCAACAAGAAATGCGCCGTCCGTGCCGGCGCTCATTGAAGTACGTCCACGTACTCGTCCTTGCCTTGGAGTTCGTCATGGCCACCTCTGCAACAACGTCCGCACCGCTCATTGAGAAACACACGATCGGCTATGTGCCGCCCGAAGATCGCCACGGAAAGGTTCGGGATCTGTTCACCCTCTGGTTCGGCGGCAATATCGCGCCGTTGCCCATCGTCACCGGCGCCCTCGGCGTGCAGTTGTTTCATCTGAATCTGGTGTGGGGCATCGTCGCCATTCTGGTCGGCCATCTGGTCGGCGGTGTGCTGATGGCGCTGCACTCGGCACAGGGCCCGCAGATGGGCATTCCGCAGATGATCCAGAGTCGCGCGCAATTCGGCTCCCTCGGCGCATTGCTGGTGGTGTTGATTGCCGGCGTCATGTACATCGGTTTCTTCGCCTCCAACATCGTGCTGGCCGGCAAGTCGTTGCATGGCGTGGTCGACAGCGTTCCGGTGCCGGTCGGCATCGTCATCGGCGCGCTGGGTTCGGGGATCATCGGGATCATCGGTTACCGCTTCATCCACGTGCTCAACCGCATCGGCACCTGGGTGCTGGGGATCGGCATCGTGGTCGGCTTCGGCTACATCCTCACCCACATCCAGACCGATGATTTCCTCACTCGCGGCAGCTTCAACATCTCGGGCTGGCTCGCCACCGTGTCGCTGGCGGCGTTGTGGCAGATCGCGTTTGCGCCGTACGTGTCGGACTACTCGCGCTACCTGCCGGCGAATGTGCCGGTGGCGGCGACCTTCTGGACGACCTATCTGGGATCGGCGCTGGGTTCGAGCCTGTCGTTCGTGTTTGGCGCCGTTGCCGTGCTGGCGACCCCGGTGGGCATGGACACCATGGACGCGGTGAAACTCGCCACCGGCGCCATTGGCCCGTTGATGCTGGTGCTGTTCCTGCTCAGCGTGATCAGCCACAACGCCCTCAACCTGTATGGCGCGGTGCTGTCGCTGATCACCCTGGTGCAGACTTTCGCTTACCGCTGGATCCCGACCGCCAAGAGCCGCGCTGTGATTTCGATCATCGTCCTGCTGGCCTGCTGCTTCGCTGCGGTCGGCGCTTCGGCAGACTTCATCGGCCACTTCGTCGACATGGTGCTGGTGTTGCTGGTGGTGTTGGTGCCGTGGACCGCGATCAACCTGATCGACTTCTACGCCATCCACAAAGGCCAGTACGACATCGGCTCGATCTTCCAGGTGGATGGCGGCATTTACGGCCGTTACAACCCGCAAGCCTTGCTGGCCTATGCGATCGGTATCGCGGTGCAGATCCCGTTCATGAACACACCGCTGTACGTCGGGCCGGTGTCGGCACACATCAACGGCGCGGACCTGTCGTGGGTGGTTGGCTTGCTGGTGACCTCGCCGCTGTATTTCTGGCTGGCGACCCGTGACAGTGCTTATCGTCGGCGGCTGACCTCCGGAAAACTGGCGGGCAGTCTCTGAGATTGACTCGATGCACCAACAAGGCCCGCCCTGTGCGGGCCTTCTGCTCTGCGTTGTGCTATTTCTTTACGCCCGACGACAACCGGAGATGGAAATCCAATGCTGCGAATTCTGGGCAAAGCCTCATCGATCAATGTGCGCAAAGTGCTGTGGACCTGTGCTGAACTGAACCGGCCCTTCGAACGCGAAGACTGGGGCTCAGGTTTTCAATCGACGTTGACGCCGGAGTTCCTCGCACTCAATCCCTGCGCGATGGTGCCGGTGATTCAGGACGATGACTTCACGCTGTGGGAGTCGAACTCGATCATTCGCTATCTGGCGTCGCGCTATCACGGCGAACAACTTTACCCGAGCGAGCCGCGCGCCCGGGCACGGGTGGATCAATGGATCGACTGGCAGGCTTCGGAGCTGAACAAGTCCTGGTCTTACGCGTTCATGTCGCTGGTACGCAAGTCACCTGCGCATCAGGACAACGTTGCTCTCGCCGCCGGTTGCCGGGAGTGGGCAAGGCACATGGAGATCCTCGACCGGCAGCTGCAAAAGACCGGCGCCTATGTCAGCGGTGAGCAATTTTCCCTCGCCGACATCCCGATCGGCCTGTCGGTCAATCGCTGGTTCGAGACGCCGCTGGAACATCCGCACTTGCCGGCGGTGAGCGCTTATTACGAACGTTTGAGCCTGCGCCCCGCTTACCGATTGCACGGACGAAACGGCACGCCTTGATGCCGGTCACTTGTTTTTGAACGCCTCACGCCGCGCCTGCCGTTCGGCGGCGTATGCCTCTTGCGGCTGGCTGATCAGATCCTCACGGCGCAACACCTCACCGCAGTGATCGCACAACGGCCCGAGGCCGGCGCTGTGGTTGCAGTTCTTGTGGGTCATGTTCACCGCCAGCCCTTCCTCGGGCGACTTGCACCAGGTCTCGCCCCAGGCACGTAACGCAATCACCACCGGGTAAAACGCCTCGCCTTTCGCGGTGAGGTGGTACTCGTAGCGTTTCGGGCGCTCGTTGTACAAGCGGCGCTCGACCAGCCCGTCCGCCTCCAGGCTTTTCAGACGGGCGGCGACCATCTGCGGCGTACCGCCGGTCTGGGCCAGGATCTCGTCGTAGCGATGGCTACCCATGAACAATTCGCGCAAAACCAGCACCGTCCAGCGGTCGCCGACGATCGCCTCGGCCCGGGAAATCGGGCACAGCGTGTCGGGAAGACTATCGTTTACAGCCATCAGGGCTTGCCTCTTTCACATTTACTATGATTATCATATCAACACGATGCGGGAACAAGCCCTGAGCATCGATCACTCTCATTGCCGGAGTACATCGTCATGTCGAAACCTCTCTATCCGCTCGACAGAACCGCCTACCTGCTGGTCGATCCGTACAACGATTTTCTCTCGGACGGCGGCAAGATCTTTCCGCTGATCAAACCGATGGCCGAGCAGAACGGCCTGCTCGACAACCTGCGCAAACTCGATCGCGCCGTGCGGGCCCTGCCGATTCCGGTCGTCATCGTACCGCATCACCGCTGGGTCAAAGGCGACTACGAGAACTGGGATCACCCAACCCCGACCCAACAAAAGATCATGCACATGCACCACTTCGCGCGCGGCGAATGGGGCGGTGAATGGCACCCGGATTTCGCACCGAAGGACGGCGACATCGTGGTTCAGGAACACTGGGGCTCCAGCGGTTTCGCCAACACCGACCTGGATTTTCGCCTGAAACAGCAAGGCATCACCCACGTGATCATTGTCGGCCTGCTGGCCAACACCTGCATCGAAGCCACCGCGCGCTACGCGTCCGAGCTCGGCTATCACGTCACCCTGGTGCGCGATGCCACTGCCGCTTTCAAGGAAGAAATGATGCACGCCGCCCACGAACTCAACGGCCCGACGTTCGCTCATGTCATCACCACCACGGACGAACTGATCGCCAGCCTTCAGTCCCAGGGGGAAGCGAAATGAGTCTGACCGGCCACCTGCTGATCGGCGCCGCTGACGTGCCCGCCACCGAGGGCACGATGAAGGCGCTGAATCCGGCAACCAATACGCTGATCGAACCGGAATTCGCCTTCGGCGGTGCGACGCAGGTCGATCAGGCGGCAACCCTCGCCGATGCGGCCTTCGACAGCTACAGCCACACTTCGCTGGCCGAACGTGCGGCGTTTCTGGAAAGCATCGCCGACAACCTAGACGCCGTACGCGAAGAATTGGCCGCCCGCGCCGCGCTGGAAACCGGCCTGCCTCAGGCGCAGCTCGAAGGCGAAGCCGCCCGGGCCGCGACCCAGTTCCGTCAGTTCGCCGAGGTGGTGCGCAAAGGGCGCTTTCTGCAACTGGCGATCGACCCGGCGCAACCTGATCGCCAGCCGCGACCACGGATGGATCATCGCCTGCAGAAAGTCGCCATCGGCCCGGTGGCGATCTTCGGTGCGAGCAATTTTCCGATCTCCTATTCGGTGGCCGGCGGCGATACTGCGTCGGCACTCGCGGCCGGTGCGACGGTGATTCTCAAGGCGCATAACGCGCATCCCGGGGCCTCGGAAATTCAGGCTCGCGCTATCCGCAAAGCGGTGCAGATGCATGGCTTGCACGAAGGGGTTTTCTCCATGGTGCGCGGTGGCGGCAATGTCATCGGTGAGGCGCTGGTCGATCATCCTTTGATTAAAGCGGTGACGTTCACCGGTTCAGAGGTGGGCGGCATGGCGCTTTATCGCCGCGCGCAATTACGGCCTGATCCGATCCCGGTGTTTACCGAAATGACCAGCGTCAACCCGACGTTTATTTTGCCCGCCGCGCTGGCCGCGCGCGGCAGTGAAATCGGCGATGGTTTTATCGAGCGGATGCTGGTGAATGTCGGGCAAGCCTGTCTGTGTCCGTCGATTCTGATCGCGGTCGAGGGTGAAGGTCTGCACGCGTTGCGCAGCGCGATGATCAAACGGGTCAGTGAAGCACCGGCACGCACGATGTTGACGCCGGGGATTCACGGTTCATACGTCAAAGGACTGGTGGCGATGGAAAGAGTGGGGGCGAATCTGGTAGCGGTCGGCGCTCCGGTGGATGGCCAGTTTGAAGGCCGCTCGGCGCTGCTGAAAGTTGACGGTCAACGCCTGCTCAGCGAACCGGCGCTGGCCCATGAAGTGTTCGGTCCGGCGGCGCTGTTGGTAACGGTCAACGATGAACAAGAGCTGCTGGCAGTTGCCCGTTCGTTCAAGGGTCAGCTCAGCGCAGCCATTCACCTTGAAGACCGCGATCTGGATCTGGCCCGGCGTCTGCTGCCGATCCTCGAACGCCGCACCGGACGCATCGTGGTCAACGCCTTCGCCCATCCGCAGGAAGTGACCTTCGCCACCGTACACGGCGGGCCGTTCCCGGCTACGTCTGACAGCCGCTTCACCTCGGTCGGCATGACGTCAATCGAGCGTTTCTTGCGGCCGGTGGCGTATCAGGGCTTTCCGGATGCGTTGCTGCCGCAGGTATTGCGCGACGCCAATCCACTCGACCTGCCCCGCAGCATAGACGGCCAATAAAAAATGCCCGGTTCGGCGAATCACCGAACCGGGCAAGCTTTTCAATCAAATGAGCAGTCTTCATAGAAGGCACCGTACGGAAGCTCGGGGTGTTCAATCTGGATTTCCAGAATCCACACACCGGCATTCGGAGCCTGATCGAAATCCCCCAGATTGCCGCCGCGATAGATCGCGTGAGGGAAATCGCTGACCCGGTGGCCCTTGATGTCCAGATTCAGCTTCCAGCCCATCGTCTCGGCCTGATCGGTGGCGTAACGGTACAGCTCGACACCGGTCACGCCCTGACGCCAGAAGGCTTCGACCTTGTCGAAGAGTTCTTTGGAGGCCGCTGCGCAGGCAATCATCTGCGGATCGGAACCGGTGACATACGTCGCCCCGGCATCGCCTTCGTGACCTTCCCAGACCACGCCCATGTCGATGAAGAAAATGTCGTTCTCGCCCAGCACCGGATCGCCGTCGGAACGCTCCTTGAAGGTCTTCAACGTGTTGGCGCCGAAGCGGATCAGCAGCGGATGCCAGATCCGGTCCATGCCCAGCTCAACGAGGATTTCCTTGCCCCGTGCATGGGCTTCCGACTCGAGCATCCCGGGTTTGATCACCTTGGCGATCTCGTCCACGGCCTTCCAGGTCAACTGCTGGGCGTGGCGCATGGTTTCCAGCACAAAACGCTCACCTACCGCTTCTTTTCCGCTCAGGGCTGTGGTCATCGCTGATTCCTTCTGGCTAATCGTTAGCGCTGTATAGTTTTTTATATTGCGAAACAGGACGCCTAAGATACAACCATGACACAACGTGTCAATTCTCTTCTGCGCGCACCACGCCGCGCTCTTCCAGCAAGCGCACAAACATGCTCAGACTGCGCGAAACCGTGCCCCGCCGCCATACCAGCCACGTCGTCAGATAGCGAAAATCCGACGCCAGCGGCCAGACACTCACTGTCGCGCAGCCGGGCATGCTTTGCAGCATGCTGCGCGGCATCAAAGCCAGACCGGCGCCGGCACTGACGCAGGCGAGCATGCCGTGATAGGACTCCATTTCGAAGATCTTGCCCGGTACCGCAGCGTCGGTGCTGAACCATTTTTCGAAGTGATGGCGATAGGAGCAGTTCGAGCGGAACGCATAAATGTTCTCGCCGTTCACGTCCGCAGCGCGCTGGATCGGCCCGTGATGAAGCGGCGAGATGATGACCATTTCCTCTTCGAATGCCGGAATACCTTCCAGCGCCGGGTGCAAGACCGGGCCGTCGACAAATGCGGCCGCCAGGCGCCCGGAAAGCACACCGTCGATCATCGTCCCGGACGGCCCGGTCGACAGGTCCAGATCGACCTTCGGGTGTTGCTGGTTGTAGGTCGCGAGCAAACCGGGAATCCGCACCGCCGCCGTGCTTTCCAGCGAGCCCAGCGGAAACGCGCCTTGCGGTTCCTCGCCGGCCACCGTGGCGCGGGCTTCCTGCACCAGATCGAGAATCCGTCGCGCGTACTCGAGAAAGCTCCAGCCGGCGGGCGACAGGCGCAAGCGGCTTTTTTCGCGGATGAACAGGTCGACGCCCAGATCCTCCTCCAACTGCTTGATGCGCGTCGTCAGGTTCGACGGCACGCGGTGAATCTGCGCCGCCGCAGCACTGATGCTGCCGTGCTCGGCAACGGCCTTGAAGATTTCCAGTTGCACCAGATCCACAGTCATTCTCCAATCGTGAAAGAAACGCTCTTTATTATTCAGTTTCCAGAAACCAAACGCCACCCTACTCTGAGCGCATCCACTGACCTCGCAGGACGATGCCATGAGCCCGATTTCCAGCCAGACCCACGCCATCTCGATCAACCCCGCCACCGGCGAGCAGATCGGTCACTACGCCTTCGAATCCGCCGAAGCCCTCGACGCCGCGCTGACCCGCGCCGCATTCGGCTTCAACAAGTGGAAACGCAAACCGCTGCAGGATCGCTCCCGCGCCCTGACTGCGCTGGCCGGCGCGCTGCGTGACAGCAGCGAAGCCATGGCGACCATGATCACCCAGGAAATGGGCAAACCGATCGCCCAGGCCCGTGGTGAAATCGAGAAATGCGCCAAGCTCTGCGAGTGGTATGCCGAACACGGCCCGGCCATGCTCAACGCCGAAGCGACGCTGGTCGAAGGCGGCAAGGCGCGCATCGAGTACCGCCCACTCGGCCCGATCCTCGCCGTGATGCCGTGGAACTTCCCGATCTGGCAAGTGCTACGCGGCGCCGTCCCGGCGCTGATCGCCGGCAACACCTACGTGCTCAAGCATGCGCCGAACGTGATGGGCAGCGCCTATCTGTTGCGCGACGCCTTCACCCGCGCCGGTTTTGCCGATGGCGTGTTCGAAGTGATCAACGTCACCCCGGAAGGCGTGTCCACCGCCATTGCTGACCCGCGCATTGCTGCCGTGACCCTGACCGGCAGCGTCCGCGCCGGCATGGCCATCGGCGCACAAGCCGGTGCCGCACTGAAGAAATGCGTGCTGGAGCTGGGCGGTTCCGATCCGTTCATCGTGCTCAACGACGCCGATATCGACGAGGCCGTGCAAGCCGCAGTCATCGGTCGTTACCAGAACTCAGGGCAAGTCTGCGCCGCCGCCAAACGTTTGATCATCGAAGAAGGCGTGGTCGAAGAATTCACCCGCAAATTCGTCGAAGCCACCCGCCAGCTGAAGATGGGCGACCCGTTGTCCGCCGACAACTACATCGGCCCGATGGCCCGCTTCGATCTGCGTGACGAACTGGATCAACAAGTGCGCGACACCCTGGAAGAAGGCGCCACCCTGCTGCTCGGCGGCGGCAAAGGCCAAGGGCCGGGCAACTACTACGAGCCAACCGTACTGGCCGATGTCACCGACAGCATGACTTCGTTCAAGCAGGAACTGTTCGGCCCGGTGGCCTCAATCATCACCGCCCGCGATTGCGCTCACGCCGTGGCACTGGCCAACGACAGCGAGTTCGGTCTGACTGCCACGATCTACACCGCCAACGTCGCCCTGGCCCAGCAACTGACCAGCGAACTGGAAACCGGCGGCGTGTTCATCAACGGCTACTCCGCCAGCGACCCGCGCGTGACCTTCGGCGGCGTGAAGAAAAGCGGTTTCGGCCGTGAGCTGTCGCACTTCGGCGTTCGCGAGTTCTGCAACGCGCAGACGGTGTGGCTGGATCGCCGCTGATCCAATGAAAAAAGCCCGGAAGCGTTTTGCGCTTCCGGGCTTTTTCATTTATGCCGCAGCCTGTTGGGGTTCCGACACCGTCCGATCCTTGCTTAATAGCCCCAGCACCACAGCCGCCGACACCAGGGTGATGATCGTCAGGATGTGCAGCAGATACTGGAACGCCGAGGCGTAACCTCGAACCAGACGCTCATTGGCCAGGCCCGGAACCGTGTTGATCGCATGCGCCATGTCGCCCGTGGTCACCCGGTGGGCGGTCTCCGCAATCAGCGCGGCGTCTGCACCGCTGGCCACTGACTGCAGATCGGTATGCAGCAGCGAGGCAAGAATCGCCGCCACGCTCGCCAGTGCAATCCCTTCACCCGCCACCCGTACCGTGTTGAATATCCCGGCCGCCATGCCGGCGCGCTCTTTCGGCACCACGCTGACCGACAGTCCATCCATCAAGCCCCACGGCAGACCCGCGCCGATTCCGATCAATACCATCGGCACCACCAGCGCAAATTTCGGCTCGCCGATGTTGTACAGGCTCAGCCAGTGCAGCCCCACGGCGGCAATCAGGAAGCCCACGCCCGACAGGATGCCGGCCGAGACAAACCGGGTCATGGACGCCGCCAGCATCGGTACCACCAGCATCGGCGCCGACAGCGCCAGCAACAGCAGACCGGCATCGATTTCACTCAAGCCTTCGACGCCGATAAAGCGCAGCGGCAGCATGACCACCAGCACGATGTAGCAATAGCAGGTGCCGATCGGCAGCATCTGCACGCCGATGAAGCGCGGAAAGCGGAACAGCGTCAGATCGAGCATTGGACGTTTGACGCGCATTTCGATGAAGACGAACAGCGCCAGCAACAACGCCGAAGCCCCCAACAGACCGACCACCAACGGACTGCCCCAACCGCTTTCGGGCGCCTGGATCACACCGAACGTGAACAGCGCCAGCATCGAGCTGAACGTCACGGTACCCGGCCAGTCGAGACCGCTGGCGTCGGGGTCGCGGGTTTCACGCATGCGCGGCAGACCGAAGACCATCGCGATTACACCGATCAGCGCGGTGAACACAAAGATCGCGCGCCAGTTGAAAGCCTCGATCAGCGCCCCGGCCACCAGTGGCCCGAACGCCAGCCCGATACCAAATGTGGTGCCTAGCATGCTGTAGGCACGGGTGCGCACATGGCCTTCGAACTCCTGCGCCAACGCCGCCGAACCGCTGGCCAGCGCCGCCGCACCGGCCACGCCCTGAATCGCCCGCAACACATCCAGCCAGAACACCGAAGGCGCCAGGCTCTGGGCAATCGACGCTGCGGTGAACAACAACATGCCGGCGGTGAACAGGCGCTTGCGTCCATAGACATCGGCCAACGCCCCCGCCGCCATCAGCAGGCTGCCGAACGACAACATGAACGCATTGGTGATCCAGGTCAGCGCCACCGGGCTGCCGCCCAGGTCTCGGCCAATGGCCGGCGTCGCCACCGCGCCACCGGTAAAACTTAACGGCAGGACTAGCGCCGACAGGCAAATGGCCGCGAGAATCAGCAGCTTGTCGCGCGTGCCAGTGTGTTGGGAGACGTTTGTCATGATTTCATCCAATGAAAAGAAAATCAGGCTGCGATCAATAGAGCGCAGCCTGCGATAGCTTCAACGAGGGGCTAGGTCAGTCCTTGAAATCCGTGGACAGCGCCAGCGCCTTCCACTCGGCCAACTCCTGCGCCACCAAGCGGTTCTTCGCCTCGATCCGTGCAACCGTGTCGCTGCCCAGCGCCAGCCGCTGCGGCGGGTTCGGTGCGTTGACCAGCGCCAGCATCGCTTCGGCAAACTTCAGCGGATCGCCCGGTTGTGCATGGTTGGCCGCTTCGGCAAACGTGCGCATCTTGCCGACGGTTTCGTCATAGTCCGGCAGCACCAGTGCGGTCTTGATCAGCGATTGCTCGTCGAGGAAGTCGGTGCGGAAGAAGCCCGGCTCGACCACCGTGGCATGAATGCCCAGCGGCGCCAGTTCCTGATGCAGGGCTTCGCTGATGCCTTCTACCGCGAACTTGGTCGAGCCGTAGACGCCCCAGCCCATGTACGCCTGATAGCCGCCAATCGACGAGATGTTGATCACCCGTCCGCTGCGCTGGGCGCGCATATGTGGCAGCACGGCGCGGGTGACGTTCAGCAGGCCGAACACGTTGGTGGCGAACAGGCGCTCGGTTTCGCTGGCGCTGGTTTCTTCGACGGCGCCCAACACGCCGAAGCCGGCATTGTTGATCAGCACGTCGATGCGGCCGAAGCGCTTGATGCCTGCTGCCACCGCTTGGTGGGCCTCTTCTTCGCGGGTCACATCGAGGCGCACCGCCAGCAGATTCGGGTGATCGCCGAGGCGGTCGGTGATGTCTTGCGGGTTGCGGGCGGTGGCAATCACCGCGTCACCGGCACGCAGGGCCTGTTCAGCGATAAGGGTGCCAAAACCACGGGAAGCTCCGGTAATCAGCCAGGTACGCATATCAACTCCTCCTGTCGGTGACCCTGGCGAGATTGCCGGGCCTTCTTGATGAGTTGAGTCGACTTTAAAGCCGTGCTACTGATGTGATAATCCCAACAAATTTGCATGACTTTGTGAAAGGCGCTCACAAATGAAAAACCCGTCCACGGCGGATCTGTCGATCTTTCTCTGCATTGCCCAGCACCTGAATTTCAGCCGTGCGGCGGTAGATCTGGGCCTGACACCGTCGGCCCTGAGCCATTCATTGCGAGCACTGGAAAATCGCCTCGGCGTGCGCCTGTTCAATCGCACCACCCGCAGCGTGGCCCTGACCGAGGCCGGCGAGCGGCTGTATGCGCGGCTGAAACCGGCGTTTCGCGACATCGACGACGCCCTCGAAGACCTCAATCACTTTCGTGACAAACCCTCGGGCAATCTGCGCATTACCTCCGGGCGCCAGGCGTGCGAACTGGTGCTGCTGCCTATAGCCAGCGAGTTTCTGAAGATTTACCCGGACATTCGTCTGGAAGTAGTCGAAAGCGATGCGCTGCTGGATATCGTCGCCTCCGGATTCGATGCGGGTGTACGTTTCGGCAACCGGCTGGAAGCTGACATGGTGTCGTTACCCATCGGGCCGAATCTGCGTTCAGTGGTGGTCGGCGCACCCGGATTTTTTGAACGACATCCCGCGCCACAGAAACCTGAAGATTTGCATGCCCTTCCCTGCATCCGACATCGGTTCCCGAGCGGTTCGATGTACCGCTGGGAATTCGAACGGGGTGGTATAGAACAGGAAATCGAGGTCAACGGCCCGCTGACCCTGGGCGATGTCAGCCTGATGATCGGCCCGGCGTTGCAGGGCTTGGGACTGGCGTATGTGTTCGAGGACATGGCCCGGGAACACCTGGCGAGTGGGCGGCTGGTACAGGTGCTGGCGGACTGGTGCCCGTACTATCCCGGCCTCCATCTGTACTACCCGAGCCGACGCCACGTACCGGCGCCGCTCAAGGCGTTTATCGATTTCGCCCGCAATGCCCGCGAGGGCAAAACGGGCTGAGCCGCTTTACAGATACTTCAACCAGGCGATGTCGCGGCGCCGGGCCTTCAATCCCGAGAACCAGCGCACGGCCGGGAACAACGCGACCGCCAGCACCATCGCCGCCAGCCACACCGCCGTCACCGACGAGAAACCGAAATACGTGCCCTGATTAAGCCCGAACAGCGCCACGCCAATCAGGTACAGCACCTTCAGCGCATACAGGTGCAGCAGGTAGAAAAACATCGGCGCCGAGCCGAACACCGTCAGCCAGCGAATCCAGCGCCGGTCCTGCGCGCGCTCGAACACCAGCAACAGCAACAGCCCGACACTCACCGTCAGCGTGATGAACAACAGCGACGGCGGGTATTTGGTGATGTTGAAAAAGCTCATCAGGGTTTGCAGACCGCTGTCCCCGAATGCCCAGGGTTTCTCGCCGTAACCGTTGACCAACCGCAGTGCCACGAACCCCAACAGCCCGGCGACGCCAGCGATCAACAAGCGGCGCTGGCGCACGCCTGCATCGGCTGCGCGAGCGAACCACGGCCCCAGCGCGTAACCCAGCCCGATCACGCCGATCCACGGCAACAACGGGTACGAGGTGCGCAGACGCAAGGTCTCGCCGGCCTCGATCCAGCCGCGGTCATGCAGGATTGCCCATGGCACATGCAGTGCCGATTCCGCTCCAAAGTGCAGTCCGTCGAGCAAGTTGTGCCCGGCGATGATCGCAACGCTCAACGTCAGCAACAGCCAGCGTGGCAGCCAGACCAGCAGCGACAGCGCGATCATGCTCAGGCCGATCGCCCAGATCACTTGCAGGTAGATCACGGTCGGCGGCAGCTGGAACGTCCAGGCGAAATTCACCAGGGTGAATTCGAGCGCGACCAGAAACAAACCGCGCTTGAACAGGAAGGCGCTGACGTCAGCCTTGCCGTCGTACTTCTCGCCGAACAGCCACGCCGACAACCCGGTCAGCAGCACGAACACCGGCGCGCACAAATGCGCCAGGGTGCGGCTGAAGAACAGCGCGGGCTCGGTGCTGGCGATGTCCATCGGGTCGCTGACCTGTCGATGCAGCAGGAAAGTTTCGCGCACGTGGTCCAGCAACATGAACAGAATGACCAGGCCACGCAGCGCATCAATGGACAGCAACCGGCCAGTCGCCAAGGGGGCAGAACGGGGAACCGCAATCGTCATGGAGGTATCGCAATCGAAAGGTTGATCGATGCGACCGCACGAAAGCAGCCGCATAATTTACGTTACCTTATAACATGAAAAGTCGATCCAATCGCTAGCGATTCTCAAACGGCGATCACGCTGTGCGCAGGGTTTCCAGCACGACCTGCAACGGATGGCGCAGCTGTCGATCAGCCTGGCGCTTGACCTGACTGCGGCAGGAATACCCGGTGGCCAGCGCCTCGCCCTTCTCCGTCGGCGCCTCGATCTGCTTCGCCCAGGATTGCTCGTAGATCACTGCCGAGGTTTCGCGATTGCGCGCTTCGTGTCCGTAAGTGCCGGACATGCCGCAGCAACCGGTGGCCTGGGTCGCCAGCTTCAGGCCAACACGTTCGAACACCTGCTCCCATTGTCGGGTGGCGGCCGGAGCGTTGGTTTTTTCGGTGCAGTGCGCCAGCAGGCGGAAGGGTTCGGCGCGGCGCTGGTCGGTCTGCTCCGGCATGACCTTGAGCAACCACTCCTGCACCAGCGCCACCTCCGGGCATTTCTCCATCCCCGGCACTTTCAGATATTCCTGGCGATAGACCAGAGTCATCGCCGGATCGAGCCCCACCAACGGCACGCCGATCTCGGCCAGTGCGCGCAATTGCCCGGCATTGCGCAACGCCGCGCGATTGAACGCCGACAGGAAGCCCTGCACGTGCAGCGGCTTGCCGTTGGCACTGAACGGCGCCAGGTAGACCTGATAACCGAGACGCGAAATCAACTCGATCAGATCCGCCAGCAACGGCGCCTCGAAATACCGTGTGAACGCATCCTGCACCAGCACCACGCTGCGTTCACGTTGTGCCTGGGTCAGCGCCGAAAGTACCTCGACCGACGCCGGCTGAACCTGCCAGCGACGCATCGCCGCGTGGAAATCGAAACGGCTGAGCAACGGCACATCGACCATGCCGCCAAGGCGCTCGATCAAGCGACGGCTGAACGAGGCGCCCATCAAGCCGTTGTAGAGCAACGGAATCCGCGCCATGTACGGAATCGTGTACTCCAGCGAGGCAATCAGATAATCCCGCGCCGGCCGCAGATAACGGGTGTGGTACAGCTCGAGAAACCGCGAGCGGAAGTCCGGCACGTTGACTTTCACCGGGCACTGCCCCGCACAGGACTTGCACGCCAGGCACCCGGCCATGGCGTCGTACACCTCGTGGGAGAAGTCCTGTTCCTGCGCACGGCTGTTGCGCCAGCGCTGCAGCAACGTGCTGAAAAACGGCGGACGGCGACTGGCATCGGCCAACACGTCGACACCCGCCTCGCCCTGCAACCGCAGCCATTCGCGAATCAGCGAAGCACGGCCCTTGGGCGATTGCGCGCGCTGGCGGGTGGCTTTCCACGACGGGCACATGGCGTCGTCGGGATCAAAGTTGTAGCAGGCGCCGTTGCCGTTGCAGTGCATGGCCGCGCCGTAGTCCTGCCAGACTTTTTCGTCGATCTGCCGGTCGAGTTCGCCGCGCAGGGTCACTTCGTCGATCTTCAGCAATGCCGCGCCGGGAATGTTCGGCGTGGCGATCTTGCCGGGGTTGAACTGGTTGAACGGATCGAATGCCGCCTTCAGGGCCTGCAGCGCCGGGTACAAGTCGCCGAAGAAGGCCGGCGCGTATTCCGAGCGCAGGCCCTTGCCGTGTTCGCCCCACAGCAAGCCGCCGTAACGCTGGGTCAATGCCGCGACGCCGTCCGAAACGGGGCGCACCAACGCGGCCTGTTGCGGATCCTTCATGTCGAGAATCGGCCGCACGTGCAGCACACCGGCATCGACGTGGCCGAACATGCCGTATTGCAGCTTATGGCTGTCGAGCAGGTCGCGCAGTTCGGCGATGTATTCGGCCAGATGTTGTGGCGGCACGGCAGTGTCTTCGACAAACGGCTGCGGCCGCGCTTCACCGGCAACGTTGCCAAGCAAACCCACCGCACGCTTGCGCATGCCATAGACGCGATTCACCGCCGCATGCCCGACCGCCAGCGTGTGGCCCAGGCGCTCGACCGTGGCGTCGTTGCCCAAGTGCTGGACGAAGGCTTCGACCCGGCGTTGCAACTCCTCGGGATCGTCGCCGCAGAACTCAACCAGGTTGATCCCCAGCGTCGGCCGCTCGGCGCTTTCCGGAAAGTACTCGGCGACGCCGTGCCAGACGATGTCCTGCATCGCCAGCAACAGCACTTTGGAGTCGACGGTTTCGATCGACAATGGCTTGAGCGCCATCAACGCCCGGGCATCGCGCAAGGCATCCATGAAGCCGGCGTAGCGAATGTTCACCAGCATCGTGTGCTTGGGGATCGGCAATACGTTGAGCTTGGCCTCGACCACAAACCCCAGCGAACCTTCAGCGCCGCACAGCACGCTGTTGAGGTTGAAACGATTGTCGGCCTCGCGCAGGTGCGCCAGGTCGTAGCCGGTCAGGCAGCGGTTGAGATCGGGGAAGGTTTCCCGGATCAGTTCGCCCTGCTCGTCGATGATCTGCCGCGCGCAGCGATACACCTCGCCGGCCCGGCCCTCACGAGCGCACTCCGCTTCCAGCTCGCTTTCTTCCAGCGGGCGGCCGTGCAAGCGCTCGCCACCGCGCAGGACCATGTGCAGTTCCAGCACGTGATCGCGGGTCTTACCGTAGGTGCAACTGCCCTGGCCGCTGGCGTCGGTGTTGATCATGCCGCCGACGGTGGCGCGGTTCGAGGTCGACAGTTCCGGAGCGAAAAACAGCCCGGCGGATTTCAGCGCGGCGTTCAGTTGATCCTTCACCACACCGGCCTGCACCCGCACCCAACGCTGTTCAACGTTGATTTCGAGGATGCGGTTCATGTGCCGCGACAAGTCGACGACGATGCCGTCGGTCAACGACTGGCCGTTGGTGCCAGTGCCGCCGCCGCGAGGGGTGATCACCACTTTCTGGTAAGCCGGTTCGGCGATCAGACGCGCCAGCAGCGCCACATCGTCGGCGTCACGCGGGAATACCGCCGCTCGCGGCAAGCGCTGGTAGATCGAGTTGTCGGTGGCCAGCACTACGCGGCTGGCGTAGTCGGCACTGATTTCGCCACGAAAACCGCCGGTTTCAAGGGCTTTGAGAAACTGTTGGTAATCGGTGTTCAGCGCGGTGGAAGGCGACAGCTGGGCAATCATCGGGAGGGCAATCTCGGTCAAAAACGGGCCGTGTGGCGGTGAACAGTTGTGCGCAATGAATGATTGCGTCACGCTCCCGCCATCTCATAGGGCTTATGTTCATTGCAGAGCGACGCCGGGACAACCGTAAAATCGACCCGTAATCCATGACTAAAACGAATGAATCCGCGAACCCTCACTCCCTCGATGTCGTTGCTGCTGGCGTTTGAAGCCGCCGCACGCCATGAAAGCTACACCCGCGCCGCCCACGAACTGTCGCTGACCCAGAGCGCCGTCAGTCGTCAGGTGCAGATTCTGGAAAAGATGCTCGGCATGCGCCTGTTCAGTCGCGAAGGCCGGCGGGTGATCCTTACCGACGTCGGGCGCATGTATCAGCGCGAACTGTCCGAAGCCCTCGGCCAGATCCGCAGCGCGACGTTGCAGGCCATGGCGTTTGGCTCGGGCATTCACAGCCTGCGCCTGGCGACCTTGCCAACCTTCGGCTCGAAATGGCTGCTGCCGCGCTTGAAGGATTTCTACACCGCGCATCCCGGCATGACCGTGCACCTGCATTCACGCATCGAAACCATCGACTTCGACACCAGCGAAATCGACGCGGCGATTTGCGTAGGCGGCGGCGACTGGCCGGGGCTGACCGCCCACCGTCTGCACACCGAAGAACTGGTAGTGATCGCCAGCACGCAGCTGTCCGATGCCGAACGCCTCGCGGCTGACAAGGATATCGCCGGGCAACTGCTGCTCAATGTCAGTAGCAACGCTCAGGCCTGGTCCGAGTGGTTCAGCCATCACGCCCTGCCCCATCGCAGCATGCGCATCGGCCCGAGTTTCGAGATGACCTCGCACCTGATCCAGGCCGTGCGCGCCAATATCGGTATCGGGCTGGTGCCGAGAATTCTGGTGGAGGATGAGTTGCACAACGGCGAGCTGCTGCAACTCGGAGAACCGATCAGCAGCCGACGCAGCTATTACCTGGTGTACCCGGCGCGCAATGAGTCGCTGGCGTCGCTGAAGGCGTTTCGCGACTGGTTGATGCGTACGCTCTGAAACAACAGAGGGCGCCGTTTGGCGCCCTCTGGTTTTGCTCGATCAGAATCGCGGCTTCAGCGCTTTCCAGTCAGGTTTGTAGCGCTGCATCTGCCGCACATCATCGCGCTGGCGAATGCCGCAGGTCAGGTACTGGTCATGCAGCTTGCCAAGCTGATCGTGATCCAGCTCCAACCCCAAGCCCGGTGCGCGGGTGATCTTCACGCAGCCATCGACAATCGGCAGCTTGCCGCCCTTGATCACTTCTTCATCCGGTTCCTGCCACGGGTAGTGGGTGTCGCAGGCGTAGTCCAGATTAGGCACCGCCGCCGCCACGTGTGCCATCGCCATCAGGCTGATGCCCAAGTGTGAATTGGAGTGCATCGACACACCCAGACCAAAGGTGTCGCACATTTTCGCCAGGGTTTGAGTGTCGCGCAGACCGCCCCAGTAATGGTGATCGGCGAGGACAATCTGCACGCTGTTCAACGCGACGCTGCGGCGGAATTCGTCGAAATCGGTGACCACCATATTGGTCGCCAACGGTAGCCCGGTGCGTTTGTGCAGTTCGGCCATCCCGTCGAGGCCAGGGGTCGGGTCCTCGTAATACTGCAGATCATCACCCAGCAACTCGGCCATGCGGATCGAGGTTTCCAGCGACCAGTTGCCGTTGGGATCGATGCGCAGCGGATAACCGGGAAAGGCCTTCTTCAGCGCCTTGATGCACGCCACTTCATGTTCCGGCGGCAGCGTGCCGGCCTTGAGCTTGATGCTCTTGAAACCGTACGCCTCGATCATCCGCGCGGCCTGGGCGACGATCTGCTGTTCGTTCAGCGCCTCGCCCCAGTTGTCCGGCTTGTACGGTGAATCGACGTGCTGCGCGTACTTGAAAAACAGGTAGGCACTGAACGGCACCTCATCACGCACCGCCCCGCCCAGCAGATCCACCAACGGCACATTCAAATAGCGCGCCTGCAAGTCGAGAAACGCCACTTCGAACGCCGAATACGCGTTGCTCACGGCCTTGCTGGCGTGAGAACCGGGGGCGAGTTCAGCACCGGCCAGACTGGCCGGTTTGTTGGCAGCAACCGTCGCCTGAACGATCCGACGCAGCTGATTGAGGTTGAACGGATCGAGGCCGATCAACTGCGACTGCAACTGTTGCTGGATCGCCAGCGCCGGGGCATCGCCATAACTTTCGCCGAGGCCGATATAGCCGTTGTCGCTCTCGATCTCGATGATCGAACGCAAGGCGAACGGTTCGTGGATGCCACTGGCGTTGAGCAGCGGCGGATCACGGAAAGCAATCGGAGTGACGGTGACGCGAGTGATTTTCAAAATGACGCTCCTGTTGAGTCGGAATCAGTGGCTCGCCACCGGGTTGGCCGTCGGCGCAACGGCGGTCTCGGGTTCAGGCTTTGCCGGGGTTTTGCCTTTGGCGCCGGGCGCCATGCGGGCGAAGAAAATCACTACCGCCGCTACCAGCGAAGTCGCGGCCAGGCCATACAGACCGCCCTCGATAGAGCCGGTGGTCTGCTCCAGAAAGCCGAACGCGGTCGGCGCAACGAAGCCGCCGAGGTTGCCGATGGAGTTGATCAGCGCAATGACCGCCGCCGCGATACGCGCATCCAGATAGCTTTGCGGAATCGGCCAGAACAGTGCCGAAGCAGCCTTGAAGCCGATGGCCGCAAAACAGATGGCGACGAAGGCGAAAATCGGCCCGCCGGTGGTGGACATGAACATGCCGAACGCGGCGATCACCAGGGTCAGCGCGACCCACGCCTGCTGGAATTTCCACTTGCCGGCCAGCGCCGCAAAGCCGTACATCGCGACGATGGAAATGATCCACGGCACCGAGTTGAGCAGCCCGACCTGGAAGTCGCCGAGGTTGCCCATCTTCTTGATCATGCTCGGCAGCCAGAAAGTGGCGCCGTAGATGGTCAGGGCGATGGAAAAGTAGATGAAGCAGAACAGCGCAATCTGCCGGTCCGCCAACAGTTTGAACATCGATGGTTTGGCGACGTGAGTTGCTTCACGGGCACGCTGCTCCTCGGCGATTGCCGTCACCAGCGCTTCACGCTCCTCCTCGCTCAGCCACTTGGCCTGACGCGGATGGGATTGCAGCCAGAACCAGACAAACCCGCAGAGCACCACCGACGCGGCGCCTTCGATCAGGAACATCCATTGCCAGCCGTGCATACCCAAACCGCTGATATGCAACAACGCGCCGGACACCGGGCCGGATATCACCGAAGCAATCGCCGAACCGCTGAGAAACACCGCCATGGTCTTGCCGCGCTCCGAGGCCGGCAGCCATTGGGTGAAGTAATAAATGATCCCCGGAAAGAACCCGGCCTCGGCAGCGCCCAGGATGAAGCGCAACACGTAAAAACTGGTTTCGCCTTTGACGAACGCCATGGCCATCGCGGCGGCGCCCCAGGTAAACATGATCCGCGTCAGCCAGGCGCGGGCGCCGTAGCGTTGCAGGAGCATGTTGGACGGCACTTCAAACAAGGCGTAACCGATGAAAAACAGACCGGCACCCAGGCCGTAGGCAGCGGCGCCAATACCCAGATCGGTTTCCAGATGGCTGCGCACGAAGCCGATGTTGACCCGATCGATGTAGTTGACGATGAACATCACCACGAACAACGGCAGCACATGGCGCTTGACCTTGGCGGCGGCGCGGGCGAGTACCGTGATGTCCGGCGGACTCTGGAGGGTATTCAAGGGGCGACTCCCGATCTTTGTTTTTGTAGGGATAGCGGTGGCCTTTGAGGCGTAGAACGATCATGGACGGAGCAATTGATCCCGTCTAATCTAACTTGGCATTCGATTGATACCTGGATTAGATCAATGTTCGAACTCACCCAACTGCGCTGCTTCACTACCGTCGCCACCGAGCTCAACTTCCGGCGTGCCGCCGAGCGGTTGAACATGACCCAGCCGCCACTGAGCCGGCAGATCCAGTTACTGGAACATCATCTGGGCGTCGAACTGTTTACCCGCAGCACACGCAGCGTGGCGCTCACCGCTGCCGGCCGCGCATTCTTCATCGAGGCGCAAAACCTGCTCGAACGCGCGCAACAGGCCGCCGTCACCGCCCGACGTTTTGCCGAGGGTGATATCGGTTCGGTGAACATCAGTTTTGTCGGTAGCGCGGTGTACGAGTTTCTGCCCAAGGTCATCGCCGAGGCGCGCCTCAAGCAGCCGCAGGTGAAGATCGACCTGACCGAAATGAACACCTATCAGCAACACGAAGCCCTGCGCGCCCGACGCATCGATCTGGGCATCGTCCGCGCGCCATTGCTGGAGCCGGGCTACGCCACCGAATGCCTGGTGCGTGAGCCGTTTGTGCTGGCGGTGCCGAGTGGTCATCGACTGGCCGAGGCCGACGACGTGTCAGTGAAGGACCTGGATGGGCAGCCGTTCCTGATGTATTCCCATGCGGCCTATCCGCCGTTCAACGAATTGCTCACCGGTATGCTGCGTTCGGCCCGGGTCGCTCCGGATTACGTGCAGTGGCTGGGGTCTTCGCTGACGATTCTGGCGCTGGTCAACGCGGGCATGGGCCTGGCGCTGGTGCCGCGTTGCGCGACCAGTGTGGTGTTCAGGAATGTGGTGTTTCGCGAGATCGATCTGGGCGAAGGGGTGCAGAGCGAACTGCATCTGATCTGGCGGGAAAACAATGACAACCCGGCGTTTGCAATGCTGCTGGAGGGCATTCGCCGGGCGGTGAAGGATGGATGGGGTTAGGAATGGGTATGCGGTGATGGGGGATACTTCAGCGGTGGTGGTGCCTTTGAAACCTGAATCGGTGGATTCTCCAATCGCTTACCGTCTGGCCCATAAACCAGGTGTCTGAGATGCTCCGGCATAGGTCGTCGTGCTCTAGCAGTCATGTTGAACCCTCTGATGTCGGGTTGAACTCAACCCATTTAACCTTCGCGGAATCTATCAGCAAAAACTCAGCGCCCAAAGGCGACTTGGTGCCATCTTCATTTAGCCAGTACGGAGATCCCATCAAAAATTGCCCGGTGCTGGATTCGGGAGGCCACTCGATCGGCCAGCCTAGAACGCGCCTTTCGTCGTTCAAATGCAGGGTGATGAAGTGGTCATTCTGTACAAATGCGCTGAACCATTCACTCGGATAGGAAGATTGTTTCGTTACGTTTCTACTGCGTAGCCATCCATGCAATCGGTCATTGGTTGCCAGACAGCAAGCCATCAGCCCAAGCAACAACGAAGCAGAAAATGCCCAGCAAGCTTCAGCCTTCGCATCCCATTTTCCTACAGAAAACCCTTTCTCCCCCACCCACACACAAACCGCCCCAACCCCCAGCACCATCCCGTGAATCACAAACGTGAAAATCAGCGCCTGCACGATCTGCCCGAACGTATCCGGCCGCTTGAAGGCCGTCAGGGTGTAGAAAATCCAGGCCGAGACAAACCCCGGGATCAGGTACTGCAACAGCGGAATCACTTCTTTCACCAGATCATCCATGATCGGTCGCTCCTTGAATCAAAAAAACAGTCCTCCCAAAACAGCAATGCCGGCCCGTAATGGGCCGGCATTCAAAGCCTAGTGCACGCTGGAAAGACGCTTGCGATCAAGTGTCACCGGGCATTACGCATCGTAGAGAAAACAGGGAGCCGTGAGGATTAGTCACAGCCGTGGCACAAAGAAGATCAAACAGGGATTTCTTCAGGTAACCGATGCTCGCGACAAATCAGTTCGATTTCCGGCGGAGCCAACGCTTCGCCGGTCAATCCGCAAACGGCACCAGCGGTCGATGCCTGGTGAAAACGACAAGTCCGGCAAAGCCCATAACTCGGTACGTTTTCGCTGTGTTGAATGTTGCGCAGCAACTCCAGCAACAAGCCCTCCAAATCGCCGGCACGCGCGCCCATGCGTTGCGCGGCATTGCTCAGGAAATCTGGCGGCATGACCGCATCGATCAGTTCGCGCGCAGTGGTCGTCAATTCCAGATGCACGCTGCGCTTGTCTCGGGCGTCCGGAACCTTGGTCAGAAAGCCATGGGTCTCCAGCGCCTTGAGTGACTGCGACACGGTGCCCTTGGTCAGGCCGAGGTAATCGGTGACCGCCAGCGGCGTATTCGAATAGCGGTTGCACCGCGCCAGATACAGCAGCGCGCTGAGTTGAATCGGTTGCAGTTCGGCCAGCAGCGGGTGCTCGCGAAACCACACGCGGGCCAGGCTCGACAATCTTTCCAGCAGGTCAAACAACACGGTCATCGCCTGTTTCAATGGGATCGATAAATAGTATCGTTTAAAAACCTTATTGACAAAAAACAGTGCCAGCTTAGGATTGCGGTGTCGATTCGAAACTTAACCGCACATCGAGGCATCCCATGAAAAGCGCATTGGCATTGACCATCAGCACGCTTCTGGCAACACAAGCCTGGGCCCACGGACCTGAAGGCATTCACAGCGAACCCGGTAAAACCGACGCCGCGTTCGACCTCGTCCACACCCGTGTTTTCAAGGACGGCAACACCCTGGTCTTCGAACAATTGGTCGATGGCAAGGCCGGCAGCCGCGTGCCGACCGCCAAGGGCTCATTCGCCGGCGCCGAGGTTTACAGCTACGTCTGGCCCACCAGCCTCGACAGCAGCGCCGTCGGTTTTGAGCCGAACTCCGGCATCCTCGCCCTCGCCCTGACCTCGCACCCGGACTTCGATGACACCCCGCAGCTGGATGAAAACAAGGACGGCAAGAAGGACAACGATGGCGGCCTCTGGCACTCGCACTGGGTGGTCCTGAGCAAGGATGAAAGCTGCGGCCCCGGTGGGCTGAAAGTGCGCGACATCCCCAAGGACGCCAAACCGAAACTGCCCGCGACCTGGCCCGGCGCGCCGATTTACATCGACTCCCCCGGCTACGACCTGAGTGTGAAACAGAATGCCGCGCAGATCCGCGTGCCGCTGGCTGCCGTCGGTTTCCCGCAAAGCTTCAACTATGACGGCGTCACCGCAGCGCTGAAGGTCAATGCCGACCTGCACAACCCGCTGCTGTGTGTCAGCAGCGTCTACGACATCGCCTCGGGCAACCTCTCGCTGCCCGGCACCTGGAAAATGCAGGAGAGCCAATAATGTTCGTCAAAGTATTCGATACCCACGTGCGCACCAAAGATGGCCGCTATCTTCATTTCGATGTTTTGACCGATCGCGAAGCCGAAGCGGCGAAGGCCTACGCCCGGCAGTTCCTGATGGACAACGGCTTGCAGGACGAAGACATTTCCCAGAGCCAGTGTCTGTTCTGCCACAGCGAGCCGGCCAATCCGCAGGTCGCCAAGGCCATCGCCGAAGACGGCTATTTCATCATCACCCTGCAAGGTTTCGAGGAGTAAAGCCATGACCCGTTATCAGCCGTTGAACTGTGATCTGCACGACTACCTCGAAATCGCCTGCCTGCGCGGCTATCAGCTGGACATCGAGCTGATCGACGGTCAGCGGCTGATGGCCCGGGCCGTGACCACGCGAACCAGCAGTGACAAAGAAGAATTCCTGGTGATCGAGCAACAAGGCGCACAACAGGAAATTCGCCTCGACCAACTACTCGCCATCACACCTCAGGAGGCCAACGCCGAGTTCGGTCGGGTGGTCCTTGCCGGAGGGGTTTGCGGAATCTGAACGAAAAAATCCCGCCCGGCATCAACCGGGCGGGATTTTCTGTGCCACGCCGTTTTTACGCGACGACGGGGATCATCGGATCCGCAGCCGCCAGCGCGATGGCACGGTCAGCCGCCGGCGGGTAGATCCACTGGGTGTTGATCTGGGTCTTGAGAGACTTGCCCTCCTCCTTGACCAGTTTCACCTGACGATCCCAACCCTCGGTGTACACCGCGCCCCAGGCGCCGAGGTCGAGGCAGGTCACGTATTTCGGCTGACTGTACGGCGTCGGGTCGACACCCAGAATCTGTGCCGCGACGTTGTTGCCGGCGTGACGACCAAGGGAAATCGCGTGCTGGCAGGTCATCAGGGCGAAGTTGCCGATATCGTCGGTGGCCGCGTAAGCCACGTCGCCGGTGGCGAATATGTCGTCCTGGCCGATGACTTTCAGGTTGGCATCAACGTGCAGACGGCCCTGGCGATCACGCTCGGCAGGAATCTGTTCGGTCAGGGAGCTGGCGCGTACACCGGTGGTCCAGACCACGGTTTTTGCCTCGATGCGCTGGCCGTCCGACAGGGTCACGCCGTTTTCATCGACCGACAGCACCGACACACCCAGTCGCCATTCAACGCCCAGTTCTTCGCTCGCTTCAGCAATCGACACGCTGATCGCTTCGCCCATGGACGCGCCGACTTTCTGCGCGCGGTCAACGATGATCACTTGAACCTTGGCATCAGCGCCCAGCACAGCGCGCAGACGCGCCGGCATTTCAGTGGCGGTTTCGATACCGGTGAAACCGCCGCCGGCGACGACCACGGTGTTGCGTGCCTGGCTTTCAGGCTGGCCGATCAGGGAATCCAGATGGTTTTCCAGGCGGATCGCAGCTTCGATCTGATCGACATCAAACGCGTATTGCGCCACGCCCGGGGTGTCCGGCAGGGCCAGGCCGCTGCCGGAGGCCAGCACCAGTTTGTCGTAGTTGAACACCTGCTGCACACCGGCTGCGTCGGTGTAGCCCACGGTTTTCGCCTGCACGTCGATGGTGTGCGCCGCGCCCTTGATGAAGTTGACGCCAACCGCATCGAACAGATCGCCCAGAGGCGCCGCCAGCGTGTGGGCATTCGGCTCGTAGAAACGCGGACGCACGCGCAGCTCGGCTTGCGGCGCCAACACGGTTACGTCGATGTTGTCCTGATTGTGAATGTCGACCAGACGCGTGGCGCTCAATGCCGTCCACATGCCACCGAAACCTGCGCCGATTACCAGAATGTGCTGTTTCATTGTTCTCTCCAGGCACGAAGCCAAGTCACTGAATGAGGTTGAAGGATTCACATCATCGGGAGCGGACACGTCTGGATTTTTCAAGAACGCGGAGGGCTGCTCACCGGATAACGGCGACTCTATTGGTCGCCTTTAAATCCGACAAGTCAGATTTTGTGATGATTAGCATCGAAAACTTCGATAGCTCAGATTGAACTAATCCACCCTCTTTAACTCGTTGATTTAGCTGAAAACCAAGAAAAACGGGATCCTCAGAGCCAAAAACCCAAGGCGTTCCCGATTTGTTTGCCACGAACAACCCTGATAACATCGGCGACAAATACAGTCGGAGATAGTTATGTCGCTTTACAGTGCGGGGGTCGAGTACGGCATTCACTGCCTGACCTTTCTGGTGGGCAGCGGCGGTGACAGTCGTGAAGCCAGCGTGCGTGACCTGGCAGAGCTGCAAGGGGTGCCGCTGGATTACCTGGCGAAGATCTTCACCAAACTGGCCAAAGGCAAACTGGTGGAATCCACCGGCGGTGTGCGCGGCGGCTTCACCTTGGCGCGTCCGGCGGATGAAATCACCCTGCTCGATATCGTCAATGCCATTGATGGTCCCAAGAACATTTTCGAATGCCGGGACATTCGCGGACGCTGCGCGCTTTTTGACGGTTCCCCGCCGGACTGGGCACTGGACGGCACCTGCTCGATTCACGCCGCGATGATGACCGCGCAAAAGCGCATGGAAGAAGCCCTCGCCCAGCAGACCATCCTCGACATCGCCAGAAAGGTCGGGCGCAAGGCACCGGCAGGGTTCAACAGCCAGGTCGAAGACTGGATGCAGGATCGCCGGGAAAAGAAGACCGGTGGCGCCGGCATTCCGCTTACCGACATCTCGGACTGAGCTCGATCAGCAGGCAAAAAAAAGCAGCAACCGATCACCGGTTTCTGCTTTTTTTATTCGACCTTACAGGCAGTCACGCACCGCTTTGCGCAACGACCCGGACTTCGCCCACGGCGGCCCCTGGTAGAGGGAAACGCGGCTGCCGTCCTTGTACTTGACCACATCGAGAATCTCGTCGGCGGTGACGATGCTCGGCGCGGTGATCCGGTAGCCATTCGAAATCGCTGTCTGGGACGTCTTGGCAACGTCCTGCTGCCACAGCGGCAATACACACGCGGCGTAGTCCTTGGGAGTCTTGCCGCTGATCTTGCTGACATTCGGCTCGCCCGGCACCAGTGACGCAGGCAGCGAACAACCGGCCAATGCCGCCATCAGCATCCCCCCGATCAACATCCGCATGGTGATTCCTTCTTCTGAAAAAACGCGAATGTACCCTGTAACTGTTCGGACATCCATCGTAGCGCTCTGCCTGTATTCCCCGAAAACCGGGCCATTGAGCTCACCGACAGAAGACCTTGCCCCACACCGGAAAAATGCGGCTACTCTGTTTTACCGAGAATGTTCCGGAGGTGATCATGCGGCTCAATGAATACGAACACGAACTTCAGCGTGACCTGCAAAGCGTGGCATCGGACCTGAGATGGTCGGCGGTGGACCTCAAGCGCATCGCCGAGCAACTGCGCCAGTCGGGCAACGAGGCCGACGCCCAGGCGGTGCTCAGATCCTGCGAAGTGCTGCAAAGCGATGAAGAACGCCTGCAACTTTACGCCCGGGAAGTGAAAGCCCGCGCCATCAGCCGAACCAAAATCCACTGAACCTCACCCTGCCCACAGCAAAAAGCCCCGGACAACCGGGGCTTTTTCTTCACAGACCTTCAGTCTGCCTTGCGACCGCGTGCGCGGCTTTTGTACCCCGGCAGCGCGGCGGCGTACGCCAGCGCTTCCTCGCGACTGGCAAACGAAGCGAGCCGGTCACCCTGCGTGCAGACCCGCCACGGGCCGTTGTTCACGCTGAGTACATCGTAGCCATTCATGTGCATTTTATTCAGCATCGCCATGCTCATAGGCACCTCCTGTCTGGTAACGAACTTTTCCACCTTACACCCGCGACGCGCTGCCGTGCCGACCGAACGTCGCACCGCGGCCGCGTCAAGTCTCCGGCACTTTTGCCGCTGCCAGGCACTCAGAAGCTCTAAACCGGTAGCGGCCCAAATATTGCTAATTCATGACAGATTTATGACAACCGGCAATCGAGTAACACATGAAAGTACGAGCAACCGTCATCTGCGAGCAGGATCGACACATTCTCCTGGTGCGCAAACCCAGGTGCCGCTGGACGCTTCCGGGGGGCACCGTCGAACCGGGGGAAACCCGCGCGCAAGCCGCCGTCCGAGAACTCAAGGAAGAAACCGGGCTGGACAGCGATGACATGCTTTATCTGATGGAATTGCAGAACGGCAACACCCGCCACCACGTCTACGAGGCGTCGGTGCTGAACATTGATCAGGTTCGCCCGCTGAATGAAATCGTCGACTGTCTCTGGCATCCGCTCGATGCAGTGCAGAATCTCAACGTCAGTGACGCCACGCTGAGCATCGTCCGCGCCTTTCAGCGACGTCTTTGAGCCTCAGCCGGCGAAGGCCCGGCGACCGGCGCTCATTTCCGTGCGCAATTCACCGATGAAATTGGAGATGTCACGAATGGTGACCAGATGCTCCGGGGAAACCCCGTTGAGCAATAGGTTGACCCGCCCGCTGTCGGGTTCGTAAACCTTGATCTGCAAGAGTCCCTGCGCCGTTTCGGTGCAATCGCAATACAGCGGCGAAAAGCCGGATTCGACGATGCGGCAAATGTCGGTAATGGCAATCATGGGGGCACGCCTCACAGGCGCAGGCTCGGGCGACCCGATCAGCATAGATGAGCTTTTGCCGCCGTGCTCTCACCGACACCCGCAAAATTTGCCAACCGCTTCACATCTTCAAGTAGCCACTCTCAATGGGCGTCATGGTCCCAGATCCAGTTCCATATTCCCGGCAGGTTCACCGGTTTCGAAGACTCGCCTACCGTGCGCGCCAGCGCGGCTTTTTCCAGTGCTGTGCGATCCTCATAGAACGGTTTGTCCGCCAGTCGCACGCCGGTGGCGGCGGCGCTGTCGAGCAGAATCTGCAAGTACTCGCGGGTGTGCCGGGCGGTGTAGCGGTTGAGATCGTGGAAGGTCACCACCACCGGAATCACCCCGTCCACCGTTGGCAACTCGCCGAGGGCAATCCGTTCGCGGACTTCCGACAGCTGACGCAGCATGTTTGCCCGCCGCCGGGGGCTGGCGTTGAAGCCCCAGATCTTGCCGTCGTTGGCGCTCAGGTCGGTCAGCAACACCTGCATGTGGTGCTGCTGATAGGCGGCGAAGGTGCGTTTGTCGTAGTTCCAGAATGGCGGGCGCAATAACGTCGGCGGCGCGCCGGTGATCGCCGCGATGTCCGCTGCGCCGTTGGTCAACGTGGTTTCGAGTTCCTCCGGATCGAGCAATCGATGATTGGTGTGCCAATGGGTCGCGGTGTGAAAGCCCAGAATGTGCCCTTCAGCGTGCTCGCGGCGCATGACCCGTCGGCCGATCTCGCTGTTGCCCGCTCGGGGCGCGCGGGTCTGGACGAAGAACACGGCTTTGATCCCCGGCTGCAGCGGGTTGTCCTTGAGGCTGTCGAGCACGGTGTCGGTGGGATTGAAAAAACTGGAAGCGCTGGGCCCGTCATCGAATGTCAACAGAAACCGCACAGGCGCCTGGGCCTTGAGCCGGGCTTCGGTCAGCGTGGTCATTTCGATGGGAGCGGCGATGCACCCGGCCAGCCCGACGGCCACCGCCATCGCGCAGAAAAGCTTGAACCACTGTGTCATGTTTTGCCTTGAGCCCGACCGTTGCGGTCATGTTGTCGATTGGCAAAACTCCTTCGCCGCTGCTGCCTCCCTGCGACCCATTGAGATGGGTCGAGGTTGGATAAAGATACACAGGGTTTGGTTCCGGCGCTTGCTCAGCGTGCCAGTGCCTGTTGAAACGAGCTGTCGATGATACCGGCCGTGGCCAGCGGAGCCGGCAGCGCCTTGACCTTGAACAGAAAGTCAGCGGTGCTTTGCAGATCAGCGGCGGCTTGTTGATCCACCGGGCCGACCGTCATGTGCGCCTGGCGCAACCAGTGTCGCGAAACCTGCTGATCGAGGTTGGCTTTCTTCGCCCACAGGTCGGCGTATTCGTCGGTGTGACTGTCAACCCAGGCCCGGGCCTGCTTCAGGCGCCCGAGAAAATCGGCGATCGCTTCACGCTTGCTGTCGATGGACGGCGCCGATGCCGCAATCGCGCTCAAGCCCGGCATCAGGTTTTTCGCCGTGAGAATCGGCCGCGCACCCGAGAACACGATCTGCTGGGAAATGTAGGGTTCCCAGACCGGGAACGCATCGATGCTGCCTTGTGGTAGCGCGGCGGCTGCATCAATCGGCATCAATTTGACGAAGTCGACGTAATTCTCCGGCAAACCGCCCTGCTCCAGCGCCCGCAAGGTCAATTGCTGACTCCAGGCTCCCGGCCAGTAGGCGACCTTCTTGCCCTTCAGGTCCTCAATGGTTTTCACCGGAGAATCCTTGGGCACCAACAGGGCGATGGTGTCCGGGTTCTGTCGCGACACACCGATCAGTTTCACCGGCGCCTGTTTGGCGGCCAGGAACAAAAATCCCGAATCCCCCAGAAAACCCAGATCCAGCGACCCGGTCTGCAACGCTTCGGCCAACGGCGCGGCGGCCTGGAAATGTTTCCAGTCGACCGTGTAAGGCGCGTCCTTCAATACGCCGGACGCTTCTATGGACGCGCGGATGTTGTAGTAATTCTGGTCACCGACGTGCAGGACCAAGGGTTCGGCGGCGTAGGTCAATGGCGTGGCAAACAGTGCGCTGGTCAACGCGGCGCGTAGGAAACGTGAGAGCTTCATGGCGAGTCCTGCAGAAGGGATTTTTATAGACCATAACGCTCTTACAAATCAGATTTGAAATTCGATTAGCGCATAAGCTCATCACCTTCCCGCCGCACTGTTGGTCGAGCAACAGTGGCTCGGCACAGTGTTTTCCCTGCAACACTTCAAACCTGCAAAACCGGCGTCAAACCCCATAAATACGGGACAACGCGCATATGGCACAGAGCCTGCAATATTCCATTCATGCAGGAAGCATTCGATAAAAATATCTTTTTGGACATAAGAAACTGTTGCCTTGCCGGAGCGTGCCCATGAAATACCTCTTACCGTTTTCCCGCGTCAAAACGCTGCTCGCGGCCTGCGCAGTAGCCCTGAGCCTGCAACCGCTCGCCCACGCTGCCGAAGCGCCGCCGGCCGAAGTGCATCTGGATTACGCCTATTACTCGCCGGTCAGCCTGGCGCTCAAACACCTGGGCTACCTGGAAAAAGCCCTGCCCCAGAGCAAAGTCAGCTGGGTGCTGAGCCAGGGCAGCAACCGCTCGCTGGAATACCTCAACAGCGGCGGCGTGGATTTCGCCTCGTCGGCCAGCCTCGCTGCCGTGCTCAGCCGGGCCAATGGCAGCCCGATCAAATCGGTCTACGTCTACAGCCGCGCCGAATGGACCGCGCTGGTGGTGCGCAAGGACTCGCCGATCCAGTCCGTCGCCGACCTCAAGGGCAAGAAAATCGCCGCCACGAAAGGCACCGACCCGTACCTGTTCACCCTGCGCACCCTGCAACAGGCAGGCCTGAAAAAGGACGACGTGGAACTGGTGCACCTGCAACACCCGGACGGCCGCACCGCCCTGGAGAAAGGCGATGTAGACGCCTGGGCCGGTCTCGATCCGCACATGGCCGCCAGTCAGGTGCAGGCCGGTTCGCGCCTGCTGTACCGCAATCGCGATTTCAACAGTTACGGCGTGGTCAGCGTCACCGAGCAATACGCCAAGCAACACCCGCAAACCATCGACACCGTAATCAAGGCCTATGAGCAGGCCCGCGAGTGGTCGGTGAAGAACCCCGAAGAATTGGCCAAATTGCTCGCCAGCGAATCCGGCCTGCCGTTGGACGTGGCCAAGCTGCAACTGTCGCGCACCGACCTGAGCAGCCCGCAACTGACCGCCAAGGACGTGCTGGCCTCGAAAGCCGCCGCACCGATTCTGGTCTCCGAAGAACTGGTACGCCGTGGGGTGAATGTCGATCAGGTCATCGATCAACTGATCGACACCGGTTTCCAGCAAGTCGCTGCCGCCCAGTAACCGATCAGGCTCACAACAAGTCCGCGCCCGTCGCGGATTTGTCGTGAGCGGAGAACCGTCCATGAGCAACGACTTTCCCGCCCGCCTCGCCTTGTCGGCCCCACGCCGAAAACCCTTGGCGTTGAATCTGCTCTGGCGTCGGCGCCTTAAAGGCCTGGCGCTGCCACTGCTGATCGTGATCGCCCTGGAATTTATCGTACGCATCGGCTGGCTGCCGTCCTACCAGATGCCCGCGCCAAGCGAGATCGCCCTGACCCTCACCGATCTGGCCGAAGGCGCCTTGTGGAAACACATCGGCGCGAGCCTGATTCGCGTACTGCTGGGGTTTGCCATCGGCGCGAGTCTGGCGCTGGTGTTTGCCGCGTGGGTAGGCCTGAGCCGCGAAGCCGAGGCCTATCTGGAACCGACCTTCGCCGCGCTGCGTTCGATTCCCAGCCTGGCCTGGGTGCCGCTGTTGCTGCTGTGGCTGGGGATCGACGAGACCTCGAAAATCGTCCTGATCGCCATCGGTGCGTTCTTCCCGGTGTACGTCAACGTGGTCGCGGCGATCCGCAACATCGACCGCAAACTGGTGGAGGTCGGGCACATCTATGGTTTCAGTCCGCTGCAACTGGTCAGACGAATTCTGCTGCCTGCCGCCCTGCCCGGTCTGTTTACGGGATTGCGCAGCGGCATGAGCCTGTCGTGGATGTTTCTGGTCGCGGCCGAACTGATCGCGGCGACCAAAGGACTGGGCTACCTGCTCAGTGACGGTCGCGAAACTTCGCGGCCGGACATCGTGCTGGCCGCAATCATCGTCCTGGCGCTGCTGGGCAAACTCAGCGACGGCCTGCTGGCCGTGCTGGAACGCCGCTGGCTGGTCTGGCGCGACGCGTTCACCGGCCAGGGCAGCAAGGATTGAACCGTGCAACTAAGCTCAAACCTTCAGGCAGCTGTTCGCCGGAGGGTCGGCCGATGTGCGGAAGACTGTCGCAATACCGGGGCATCCACGATTTCGTCGCGGTGCTGAGCATTCCCGATGCGCTGATCAATCACGTCGGCGACGCACCGCTGGCGCATTACAACGCTGCGCCCACGACGTCACTGGCGATCCTTCATCAGCACCAACAACGTTTGTACGCCGAGAATCTGCGTTGGGGCTGGCGCCCGCACTGGGCCAAGGATCGCGCCGCGCCAATCAATGCGCGGGTGGAAAAAGTCGCCCACGGGCCGTTCTTTCGAGCGATCTGGCGCCATCGACTGATCGTGCCGGTCGACAACTGGTTCGAGTGGGTCGATGCACCCGACAAGAGCCGACAGCCGTGGCTGATTCGTCGCGCCGATCATCAGCCGGTTTTCTGTGCCGCCATCGGCCAGTTTCCGACACCCGGCGAACCTCCACGGGAAGACGACGGCTTCGTCATCATCACCGCCAACAGCGAAGGCGGCTTGCTCGATGTGCATGACCGGCGCCCGATCGTGCTGCGGGCTGATCGGGTGCACGAATGGCTCGATCCTGCCACGCCCACCGAACGCGCCGAGCAGATGCTGCTGTTCGAAGCCGAACCCAGCGAAGCGTTCCAATGGCACAAAGTCGGCAAAGCGGTGGGCAACTCCCGCAATCAGGGCGCGGAACTGATTGAAGCGGTAACGTAAATAAACGCCCTCGTGATGCGTTATCAAGAACAGGAATCCACGAATTGAATCCTGCGCGTTACACGCGGTGTTTCATTCGCGAAACAGGGAGCTTAAACAGTCGTTTGAGTGAACTAACCGCCTGTCTGACATTTCAATCGTCATACATACTTTTAGAAACACTACGGATAGCATGCGCGCCGCATTTCCTATTGGCATACCAGTTGACCAAAGAGTCAGCAAAACCAGGAATACCCCACAAACTAACAAGCCTTGCAGAGAACTAAGTTGCGCGACGATTTTGCAATCAAACAGGTCACAGGCCTGGAGTGTATTCATCTGTCCACGACAGAACGCTTTCAACTCGACTGTTTTATCGGCCACTACATAAAGACTCGAAACCTGCGCGACGTACCCGATATCGACCGCATCCTGCGCGCTACCCTTGAAAGCTATCCCTGCCACCCGCCGGTGATGGTCAACGAGTTGAATGCCTGGATCGACAAGACCTTGGGTTATCGGGCCTCCCACCCCGATTTCACGCAGCTGGACGATCTTTGATAAAACGAAAAAGCCCCGCAATCGCGGGGCTTTTTCGTTGTGGCGTTCAGGGTTTCAGCGGGCGTTCCTGATCACGGTCGGACAACTCGCGGCTGTCGTCATGCTTCCAGGTCTGCTCCTTGTGTTTCTCCCGCTCGATCTCCTCTTCACTCGGTTCGTCATCTTCTTCGGGACGTTTCTGCTCGGTTGCCATGTTCACCTCGCTAATGGAATTCATCCATTAAGCGTAGAACTTAAAGCCACCAGCGCAATAGAAAGAAGAACGCCATGCTCAATAGCATGCTGAGCAACGTGTTGCGTGTGTAGATCACCAGGCCGATTGCCACTAGTGAACTCAGCAGATAAGGGTTATCCCACTGCAGGTTCAGTTGTTTATCCGGCATGAATACAATCGGCCCGCAAATCGCGGTCAACATGCCCGGCACGGCAAAACCGAGAAATTGCCGTGCGTTGCTGCTCAAACGCACCGGTAAGCGCGGTTCGAGAAACACGTAACGGTTGAGGAACACCAGAATCCCCATGCCAAAAATCACTGCCCAGACCATCATGTGCGCTCCCGATACAGCTTGTTGCAGATAAACCCGGCGGTCATGCCGGCCAGGCCCGACAGCACCAACGCCGAACCCCATTGCCAGTAGCTGAACAGCACCGAGCAGAACAGCGACACCGCCACGCAGACCACTGTCGGCACATTGCGCACCACCGGGGTGATCAAGGCGATGAAAGTGGCGGCAATCGAGAAGTCCAGCCCCAGGTGTTCAAGCCCCGGAATGCTGCTGCCGAGCACGATGCCGGCCAGGGTGAAGAGGTTCCAGGCGATGTAGAACGTCAGGCCGACGCCCAACGCGTACCAGCGATTGAACTGCTGACGATCATGCTGACTGGTCAGGGCGAACAGTTCATCGGTGAGCAAAAAGCCCAGACCGATACGCCAGCGCCCCGGCAACGGCGAAATCACGTGGCGCATGCTCATGCCGTAGAGCAAATGTTGCGAAGTCAGCAACAGCGTGGTCAGCAGAATCGAGAAAATCCCGGCGCCGCCCTTGAGCATGCCGATCGCCACCAGTTGCGCAGCGCCGGCGAACACGATGCTCGACAAGCCCTGCCCTTGCAGCGGCGTGAGGTTGGCTTCGATCGCCATGGAGCCAGCCAGCAGCCCCCACGGCGCGGTCGCCAGGGATAACGGCATGATCGCCGCGGCTCCGCGAAGAAAGGCACTGCGCGGCATTAATGAGTCAGACATAACACGCTTCAACCGTGAGACAAGACCCCGGACTCTGCCAGCAAATGACCGTTCATGGCTTGAACAATCTTGCGCAGTTGGCGCAATTCCTTCCTTCCGTCAGTCGTTTACCGGCGTAACATGACAACCATTCACACACGCGTCAGGGAGACGACATGCTGTATCGGATAGCCGCCGACGGGCTGGTGCTGTTTCATTTGCTGTTCATTCTGTTCGTGCTGTTCGGCGGGCTGCTGGTGCTCAAGTGGCCGCGGCTGATGTGGCTGCATTTGCCGGCGGCGGCCTGGGGCGTGGCGGTCGAGGTGTTGCACCTGACCTGTCCGCTGACCTATTGGGAAAACCTGATGCGCCACGCTGCCGGGCAAACCGAATACGCCGGCGGTTTCATCGAACATTACGTCTGGCCCATCATCTACCCGGCCGGGCTGACGCCACAAATTCAACTGGTGCTGGGCAGCGTAGTGCTGGTGGTCAACCTGCTGGTCTACGGGCGCCTGATTCGCCGCTGGAAACTGCGGCGCGCCGCGCGCATTCCGTTCTAGCGAGCTTTCAAGGTTTCCAGCCAGGCCGGATCGAGGCGCTTCTGATCGGTGTCCAGACCGAGCGCCTCCATCCGTGCCTTGTGCGCTTCGACTTCCCGGTGCAATTGCGCGTGATCGCTGGAGTTACCGTCCAGTTCATGCATCTGGGTCAGCCCCAGGTGATAGAAACGCAGCAACTTCATCGCCACCGGATCACCCTTCTCCACCGCCGCCGTCACCTGATGCATCACGTTGGTGACGCTCATCAGGCTGCGCTTGAGCCTCCAGCCGTACACCGCCGGGGCCATCCAGGTCTGGTTCCAGAAACGCCCGCGCAACAACGCCGCCGTCAGCAGGAATGCGCCAAACACCCCGCCGACATTGAACCGCAGATTATCCCCGCCCGGCTCGCCGAACAGCGCCACCGCTGCCGTCGAAAACGCCATCGCCAGCACCAGAAAAAGCACTGCGATGATCAGCGTGCTGCGCCGGGTCTGCTGGCGATAAGTGATGGCATCGATCGGTTGAATCTCGAACATCGCGACAGGCTTCCATGGCTTGAAATAAAAAGAGGCCGGCGCATTATCGCCTCTGAGGCGGATTTAGCTATGCTGGAGCTCCTTTTCATCTTTTCAAAGTCCAACGGGGACATGGCGATACCACGCAGATCGTGCCATCTTCATTCATGGATACACACTATTCGGATGCCATTGGCCATGCCGGCAATGACATCGTTTTAAGGATCACTGCATGACCCAACGACACGTAATCAATGCCTCGGTCAGCCCAAAAGGCAGCCTCGAAACCCTTTCCCAACGTGAAGTTCAGCAACTGAGCCAGGCCGGAACCGGCAGCACCTACACCCTCTTTCGCCAGTGCGCCCTGGCCATCCTCAATACTGGCGCCCATGTCGACAACGCAAAAACCATTCTTGAAGCCTACAAGGACTTCGAAATCCGCATCCACCAGCAGGATCGCGGCGTGCGTCTGGAACTGCTGAACGCCCCGGCCGACGCCTTCGTCGACGGCGAAATGATTGCCAGCACCCGGGAAATGCTGTTCAGCGCCCTGCGCGACATCGTCTACACCGAGAACGAACTCGATGCGTTGAGCATTGACCTCAGCACCTCCCAGGGCATCAGCGACTACGTCTTCCACCTGCTGCGCAACGCGCGCACCCTGCGTCCGGGCGTCGAGCCGAAAATCGTCGTGTGCTGGGGCGGCCACTCGATCAACACCGAAGAATACAAATACACCAAGAAAGTCGGCCACGAACTGGGCCTGCGCAGCCTCGATATCTGCACCGGCTGCGGCCCGGGCGTGATGAAAGGCCCGATGAAAGGCGCGACCATCGCCCACGCCAAGCAGCGGATTCACGGTGGCCGTTACCTCGGCCTGACCGAGCCAGGCATCATCGCTGCCGAAGCGCCGAACCCGATCGTCAACGAGCTGGTGATCCTGCCGGACATCGAAAAACGTCTGGAAGCCTTCGTCCGCGTCGGCCACGGCATCATCATCTTCCCGGGCGGTGCCGGCACCGCCGAAGAGTTCCTGTACCTGCTGGGCATCCTGATGCACCCGGACAACGCCGGCCTGCCGTTCCCGGTGATTTTGACCGGGCCGAAACACGCCGCGCCGTACCTGGAACAACTCGACGCCTTCGTCACCGCCACCCTCGGCGAAGCGGCGAAAAAGCACTACGAAATCATCATCGACGACCCGGCCGAAGTGGCGCGGCAGATGACCGCGGGCCTCAAGGCCGTGAAGCAGTTCCGCCGCGAACGCGCCGACGCGTTCCACTTCAACTGGCTGCTGAAGATCGACGAAGGCTTCCAGCGCCCGTTCGATCCGACCCACGAAAACATGGCCAACCTCAAGCTGCACCGCGATCAGCCACCCCATGAACTGGCGGCCAACCTGCGCCGCGCGTTCTCCGGGATCGTGGCCGGCAACGTCAAGGACAAGGGCATCCGCCTGATCGAGGAACACGGGCCGTATCAGATCCGTGGCGACGCCGCGATCATGCAACCGCTCGATCTGCTGCTCAAAGCCTTCGTCGCCCAGCACCGGATGAAACTGCCGGGCGGCGCGGCGTATGTGCCGTGCTATCGCGTGGTGTCCTGACACCGCCAATGCTTAACCCTGAAGACCCATTCTTCAGGGCATCCCATAACACTGTGGGAGCGGGCTTGCCCGCGAAGGGGCCATCGAATTCAGCATCTTTGTTGACTGACGGACCGCTTTCGCGAGCAAACCCGCCCCCACAAAAAGAGTGTGAACCATGGATCACATCAACCACATCCTGATCGTCGACGATGACCGCGAGATCCGCGAGCTGGTCGGCAATTACCTGACCAAGAACGGCCTGCGCAGCACCGTGGTCGCCGATGGCCGGCAGATGCGCAGTTTTCTGGAAGCCAACACGGTCGACCTGATCGTGCTCGACATCATGCTCCCCGGCGATGACGGGCTGGTGCTGTGCCGCGAACTGCGCGCCGGCAAGCACAAGGCGATCCCGATCCTGATGCTCACCGCCCGCGACGACCAGACCGACCGCATCCTCGGCCTGGAAATGGGTGCCGACGACTACCTGACCAAACCCTTCGCTGCCCGCGAATTGCTGGCGCGGATCAACGCCGTGCTGCGCCGCACGCGAATGCTGCCACCCAATCTGCTGATCACCGAAACCGGACGCCTGCTCGCGTTCGGTCGCTGGCGCCTGGACACCACCGCCCGCCACCTGCTCGATGAAGACGACACCATGGTTGCCCTCAGCGGCGCCGAGTATCGACTGCTCCGGGTGTTTCTCGATCATCCGCAACGGGTGCTCAGCCGCGATCAATTGCTGAATTTGACCCAGGGCCGCGACGCGGACCTGTTCGACCGCTCCATCGATTTGCTGGTCAGCCGCCTGCGCCAGCGTCTGCTGGACGACTCCCGCGAGCCGACCTACATCAAGACCTTGCGCAACGAGGGTTATGTTTTCTCCTTCGCCGTGGAGATGCTCGCCGAATCCTGACGGATTTGTATCGCTCTGTATAAATTCGCCGCGCAGATACGTAACCCGTGTTTTCGGGCCGCAACACCACATATCAGCGATACACCCTCGCGTTTGAATGAACCCACCAGAAAGCACTGGTTCACTCATCTCAAACGCAAGGAGAAGCACCATGTTCAAGTCCTCGAAATCCCTGGTACTCGCAATCAGCCTGCTCGGCGGCCTGGCCCTGGCCGACCTGGCGTCCGCCAGCTCCCAGCCGCTGGTTGCAGAATACGGCTCGGAAAACCTGCAGAAGGATCGTGTTGCCGAAGGTGGCGCGGATCGTTTGCAGGAACTGCGTGAACGCGTGGCTGAAGGCGGCGCGGATCGTTTGCAGGAACTGCGTGAACGCGTAGCCGAAGGCGGTGCTGACCGTTTGCAAGAGTTGCGCGAACGCGTCGCTGAAGGTGGCGCCGACCGCTTGCAGGAACTGCGCGAACGTTCGGCCCGCAGCGTACTGGTCGCCGAAAACCGTCCCGAGTTCGGCTCCAAGTACCAGCGTTACTGATCGTTTTTACCCGCCGTTGTCGATTCCTGCCGGGGGCGCTCTGCCCCCGCAGCGTTCACTACCGATAAGCCTTGTTCTCTGACACAAAAGCCCCGCTGTTTCCCCACGACAGCCGTCATGGCTCGTACTAAGCTGCGCGATTGATTTGTTCAGGGACGATCCATGAAACGATTTGCCGCCTGTCTGCTGTCCATGCTGGCCCTGACGGCCACCGCGGCGGATCTGCAACTGCTCACCGACAACCACCCGCCTCTGCATTTCATGCAAGGCAATCAGCTCGCAGGATTCGGGGTGGACGTGGTGCAGGCCCTGGCGACCCAGACCGGCGACCGCATCCATCTGCAACAAGTCCCGCTGTTGCGCGCCCTGCGCATGGCCAGCGACACGCCCGACACCGGCGTATTCACCGTACTGCGTACCGACGACCGCGACGATCGCTATCAATGGGTCGGGCCGCTGATCGAAGTCGAAACCGCGCTGTACGCCCGCGACAATCTCCAGCCTCCCGTGCACAGCCTGCGTGAAGCCGATCATCTGGGCCGGATCACGGTGCCGCGCAAATGGCTGGTCTACAGCTACCTGCAAGGACAAGACCTGAACAATCTCTACGGCGTCGAAACCCCGGAGCAGATGATGCGATTGTTCAGCCTGGGGCGAACCGATTTCGTGGTCTCCGATACCTGGTCCAAAGCCGCCCTCGCCCGCGAGCAAGGCATGGAGCCGGGACGCTTGCGGTACCAGATCCCGCTGATGAAACAGAACACCTACATTGCCTTTTCGCCGCAAACCGATCCGAAACAGGTCGCACGCTGGCAGCAGGCGCTGGATACATTGCGGGCCGACGGCCGTCTGGAGCAGCTGCGCCAGCGCTGGCTGTCCAATACCCTACCGCGCTGATCAGGCATCAACGCCTTCGATAACGACTATGCGCAAGGGTGTTTTCACATCAAAACCCTCCAGCACTAGAGTGGGCTCCATCTTCTCCCCACTCTCTGGAGCAACATCATGAAAGACATCATCGCACTCGGCTTCATCGTTTCCCTGATCGGCGCCACCTCCGCGATCGCAGCCCCACACGCCAGCACCCCGGTTGTCGCGGCGGCGACCGTTGGCCAGTCCGGCACCCTGAACGTTGACACTGTCAGCATCGATGCCGAACACAAGGGCAACCTCAACCTGCAACAGAACGCCGAACAGACCAAACTGTACGTTGCAGAAAACCGCCCGGAATTCGGTTCCAAATATCAGCGCTACTGAGTGATCGGTTTGAGCTGCCAGAAACAGGAAACCCCGCCGAAGCGGGGTTTCTTGCATTTGGGCATCAGCGAACCAGTCGCGCGGCCAGCGCCTTGGCCTGCGACGCCACGTCGGTGACAGCGGTGCTTTCCCACCACATGCCGCGCAACGGCGGGCCCATGGCGAACAGACGGCTCGAGATTCGGCCCTCTTCATCCAATACAGCGCCGTCCACCGCGGCCGCGATGCCCAGCGCCAGCGGCCCCGGACGAACCAGACCGCGCGCCAGCAACTGCTGCGGCAAAGGTCGCGCGACCCGGCGCCAGTCGTATTCGATGCCGCTGGAATTGATCAACGCCGCGCCCTGCACCACGCAGGTTTTGGCCTCACCGCGAGGACGAATGCGGATACTCACGCCCTCGCCCGATACAGGCTCAAGTCCCTTGTAAGACGCAGCATGAATGCGCAATCGTCCTTCTCGATGCAGACGCTCGACCAATTCCGCACTCAGCGGCGGCGAACGATGGTGATGACTTTCCCACCATGGCCGCACATGCCGCACGAATTGCCGGCGCTGCACATCGCTGGCTTGGCTCCATAACCGGCCGATGTGCGCGCGCACGGTGTCGAGCGGCGCCTGCCAGTCGATACCTTGGGCGATGGCGTCGCGGCAATGCCGGCGCAATTCGCGCAATAACTGGCGTGGCGTTCGGATGCTGTGATCCTCGGCGAGGAAGTCCACCCACGCCGGAGGTTGACGACGCACATGCGGCAACAGCCCGTGCCGGGAAAACACCTCGATCGGCCCGCGATGCCCGGCCTGCTCCAGCGACACCACGGCATCGACCATGGTCAGGCCGGAGCCGATGATCAGCACCGTCGATTGCGGATCGAGTTGACGCATGGCCGCGACATCCCATGGATCGAGTGCCGCCGCGTTGAGACCGCTGGATTCTTTTTGCGGGGTGCGGGCAGCCGGGAACATCCCGGTTGCAAGCACTGCATGAGCGCCCTGCAATTGCTGGCCGTCACTTAAGGTGAGCTGCACGGAATCGCTGGAGGTCTGAACATCGACCACTTCGGCGCGCACATGCTCGACCGTCGAACCGTGTTGCGCGCCCACCTGCTGCGCTTCGGCCAGACGCTGCTGCACGTACACGCCGAACAGCCCCCGTGGTGGAAACAGTTCGCTGACCGGCACATGTTGCTGATCAGACTCCGGCCAACCGCCAGCGGCAATGTGAGCGGTCAGCCATTGGGTCAGGTCATCGGCATTGTCCGGATCAACGCTCATCCGCGCCGCGTTGCCATTGAGCGTGTGGCCCAGTTCCACCGCGCTGTACGCTTCGCCCCGGCCCAGTTCGGCCCGGGGCTCGATCACCAGAATCTTTCTGCGCCCCGGCAAACGCAGCAATTGCACCGCCAGCATCGTGCCGCTGAGGCCGCCGCCGACAATCAGGATGTCGGCGTGACGCAGTGCGGTCGTATCGGTTTGAGTCATGCCGTTCTCGCAGCTGAGGATATGCTCGGGCCAGTGTCATTCAGACGCCGCGAAGGTGTCTAGACGGACGCGACTTTTTTCTCCTGCCGATGCAGCTCGCCGAGGTTTCGATAGCCGCTGCCCGGATGAATCTCCGGCAGCCTCGGCCCTTCGCCAAACAGCTTCTCGCGCAAGGTCCCCGGCGCGTACTCGGTCTTGTAGACACCACGCTTCTGCAACTCCGGCACCAGCAATTCCACGGCGTCGATGAAGGTTTCATGGGTCAGCGCGTAGGCCAGGTTGAAGCCGTCGACGTCGGTTTCGTCGACCCATTCCTGCAACAGATCCGCCACCGTTTCCGGGCTGCCGACGAACAACGGGCCGAAGCCGCCGATGCCGACCCAGTCGGCGAGTTCGTTGGGGGTCCAGACCTTGTTCGGATCCGCCGTGGAAAACGCCTCGACCGCCGATTGAATGGCGTTGGTGTGTACGTGTTTGAGCGGTTCGTCCGGTTTGAAGCGGCTGAAGTCGATGCCGGTCCAGCCCGAGATCAACGCCATCGCGCCCTCGTAACTGACCCAGGATTTGTACTCCTCGAACTTGGCCTTGGCCTTGGCGTCGGTCTCGCCGAGGATCACGGTTTGCAGGTTGAAGATCAGGATCTTCGACGGATCGCGTCCGGCCTCGACGGCGCGGCGGCGGATGTCTGCCACGGTTTTTTTCAGCAAAACCTTGGACGGTGCCGCGACGAATACACACTCGGCATGCTCGGCGGCAAACTGCTTGCCCCGGCTGGAAGCGCCGGCCTGATAGAGAACCGGCGTGCGCTGCGGCGACGGCTCGCAAAGGTGAATGCCCGGCACCTGGAAGTGTTTCCCGTGGTGGCGGATCTCGTGGATCTTGCTCGGGTCACTGAAAATCCGTCGCTCGCGATCCCGCAGAATCGCGCCCTCTTCCCAACTGCCTTCCCAGAGTTTGTAGCAGACCTCCAGGTATTCCTCGGCGAAGTCGTAGCGCGCGTCGTGTTCGGTCTGGGCTTGCTGGCCGATGTTCTTCGCGCCGCTCTCCAGATAAGAGGTGACGATGTTCCAGCCGGCGCGGCCCTTGGTCAGGTGATCGAGGGTCGACAGGCGTCGGGCGAATGGATACGGATGTTCGAAGGACAACGAAGCGGTCAGGCCAAACCCCAGGTGCTCGGTGCCCAGCGCCATCGGCGGGATCAGTTGCAACGGATCGTTGACCGGCACCTGCGCCGCCTGCCGGATGGCCGCTTCGCCATTCCCGTTGTACACGTCGTAGATGCCCAGCACGTCGGCGATGAACAAGCCGTCGAACTTGCCACGCTCGAGGATTTTCGCCAGATCGGTCCAGTACTCCAGATCCTTGTACTGCCAGGAGCGATCCCGAGGGTGAGCCCACAGGCCGGGCGACTGATGGCCGACGCAGTTCATGTCGAAGGCGTTGAGACGGATTTCGCGGGGCATCAAATGGCACTCCCGATGTTCAGGAGGCGTTTGAAGGTGTGAATTAAAAAGGTCATGTGAGGCGACTCCGTGGTTTCCGGATGAGGATCCAGAACCCATAGCAGGAGTCATGCCTGAATATATTTTATTTATTTATCAATAGATTGAGATAACAATCTAAAGCAGTCTGCACGCAGGATGGAGCAAACTGTTTATCCGCTGTCGGCCATGCAACAGTCAGATCACCACATTGCGCACGAAGCGCGCCGCCACTTCCCCGTCATTGCGATAGGTGTGCGGCTGGTTGCTGGCGAACATGAAAAACTCCCCGGCAGCGATGCGCTGGGGTTGGTCGCCGAGCATCAGCGTCAGGCAGCCTTCGAACACGAAAATCTGTTCGCTCCAGCCTTCGGCATCCGGTTGCGACGGATAGACCTCGCCCGGTTGCAGGCACCATTCCCACTGTTCCACCGCACGGGTGGCGTTGGCCTTGGACAGTAAAACGGCTTTGCTGCCGGGGATGCTGCCAGCCCAGGCCAGTTCGTTGATACGGCCCGGATCGCGATTGTCCGGGGCCTGGATCAGATCGCTGAAGGCCACTTCGAGGGCTTCGGCGACACGGTCGAGAGTGGTCAGGCTGACATTCTTCTCGCCGGCCTCGATGGCCACCAGCATTCGCCGGCTGACCCCGGACTTTTCCGCGAGGGCCGTCTGGCTCATGTCGGCGGCATGGCGCAGGCGCCGGACGTTCTGGCTGACGTGTTGCAGGACCGAAGCCCGCTGTACAGAATCTTTGTGCACTATATTGCTCACTGGCTGGGGTTGGGCAGTATACTGCGCAACATTTGGCGCATTGTGCGTCCCCTCCTTAAAAGTGCGCAAGGTCATGACGTCAGCCAATCCCTCACAATCTTCCCTGCGGTTTTCCCGGTTCAGCAAAGCCGAGTGCGTGCTGGTGCTGATCACCATGCTCTGGGGCGGCACCTTTCTGCTGGTGCAACACGCCATGACCGTCAGCGGTCCGATGTTTTTCGTCGGTCTGCGCTTTGCCGCTGCCGCGAGCATCGTTGCGCTATTTTCCTGGAAACATCTGCGTGAACTGACCTTGTTCGAACTCAAGGCCGGCGTCTTTATCGGCGTGGCGATCATGCTCGGTTATGGCTTGCAGACCGTCGGTTTGCAGAGCATCCCAAGCAGCCAGTCGGCGTTCATCACCGCGCTGTACGTGCCGTTCGTGCCACTGCTGCAATGGCTGGTACTCGGTCGGCGCCCGGGTTTGATGCCGAGCATCGGCATCATGCTGGCGTTTACCGGGCTGATGCTGCTTTCCGGGCCATCCGGTGCTTCGCTGAATTTCAGCCCCGGTGAAATAGCCACGCTGATCAGCGCCATCGCGATAGCAGCCGAAATCATCCTGATCAGCAACTATGCCGGGCAGGTCGATGTGCGCCGGGTAACCGTGGTGCAGCTGGCGACGACTTCGGTGCTGTCGTTTTTGATGGTGGTGCCGACCGGCGAGGCGATTCCGGATTTCTCGTGGCTGTTGCTGAGCACTGCCCTGGGCCTCGGCGCGATGAGTGCGGCGATTCAGGTGGCGATGAACTGGGCGCAGAAAAGTGTCTCGCCGACCCGCGCGACCTTAATCTACGCCGGTGAACCGGTGTGGGCCGGGATCGTTGGTCGTATCGCAGGAGAGCGTCTCCCAGCGATTGCACTGGTGGGTGCGGGACTGATCGTGGCGGCGGTGATCGTCAGTGAATTGAAGACCAAAGGCAAAGAGACACAAACAGTCACGGAAGAATTGGAGCACGAGACCGAAGGCTAAACGCGGCTTTTAGGGCTACTTTGTAGGATTCAGAGACATCCTCGCGTTTGGCGATCCGGGAGCTGGCACGTATGATGCTTCACAAACTTCCGCAGATTAGAAGCCTATGTCCCTGATAGTTCTACTGCTTCTGCCTTTTCTGGGCAGCTGTCTGGCAGCCGTGCTGCCGCACAACGCACGTAACGCCGAATCCCTGCTGGCAGGTCTGGTCGCACTGATCGGCACTGTCTCGGTCGCGCTGCTGTACCCGCAGATCGCCCACGGCGGCGTGATTCGCGAAGAATTCACATGGCTGCCCAGCCTGGGTCTGAACTTCGTCCTGCGCATGGATGGCTTCGCCTGGCTGTTCTCGATACTGGTGCTGGGCATCGGCACCCTCGTCTCTTTATATGCCCGTTATTACATGTCGCCGGACGATCCGGTGCCGCGTTTCTTTGCGTTCTTTCTGGCGTTCATGGGCGCCATGCTCGGCCTGGTGATCTCCGGCAACCTGATCCAGATCGTGTTCTTCTGGGAGCTGACCAGCCTCTTCTCGTTCCTGTTGATCGGCTACTGGCACCACCGCCACGACGCGCGCCGCGGCGCCTACATGGCATTGATGGTCACCGGTGCCGGGGGATTGTGCCTGCTGGCGGGGGTCATGATCCTCGGCCATGTCGTCGGCAGCTATGACCTGGACAAGGTCCTGGCCGCCGGCGATCTGATTTGCGCACATGCCCTCTACCCCATCCTGCTTCCCCTCATTCTTATCGGCGCCCTCAGCAAAAGCGCCCAGTTCCCCTTCCACTTCTGGCTGCCCCACGCAATGGCGGCGCCCACACCGGTTTCGGCGTACCTGCACTCGGCGACCATGGTCAAGGCCGGGGTTTTCCTGCTGGCCCGCCTGTGGCCGTCGCTGTCCGGCAGCGAAGAATGGTTCTACATCGTCAGCGGCGCCGGCGCCGCCACCCTGTTGCTCGGCGCGTACTGCGCGATGTTCCAGAACGATCTCAAGGGACTGCTGGCCTACTCGACCATCAGCCATCTCGGCCTGATCACGCTGCTGCTCGGCCTGAACAGCCCGCTGGCCGCCGTGGCGGCGGTGTTCCACATTCTCAACCACGCGACCTTCAAGGCTTCGCTGTTCATGGCCGCCGGGATCATCGACCACGAAAGCGGCACCCGCGACATCCGCAAGCTCAACGGCCTGTTCAAACTGATTCCGTTCACCGCCACCCTGGCGATGGTCGCCAGTGCGTCCATGGCCGGCGTACCGCTGCTCAACGGTTTCCTGTCGAAAGAAATGTTCTTCGCCGAAACCGTATTCATCAACGCCACCGCCTGGGTGGAAGCTGCGCTGCCGATAGTGGCGACCATCGCCGGCACGTTCAGCGTTGCGTACTCGCTGCGCTTCACCGTCGACGTGTTCTTCGGCCCTACTGCCACCGACCTGCCGCACACCCCGCACGAACCGCCGCGCTGGATGCGTGCACCGGTCGAGTTGCTGGTGTTCACCTGCCTGCTGGTGGGAATTTTCCCGGCCCAGGTAGTCGGCCCGTTGCTGGCCGCTGCTGCGTTGCCGGTGGTGGGTGGCGTGCTGCCGGAATACAGCCTGGCGATCTGGCACGGCCTCAATGCACCGATGATCATGAGCCTGATCGCCATGTCCGGCGGCATCGTGGTCTATCTGCTGCTGCGCAATCAGCTCAAACGCGGTCGTTTCAAATTCCCGCCACTGGTAGGCCGCTTCAACGGCAAGCGCCTGTTCGAGCGCAGTCTGGTAGCGATAATGCGTCTGGCCCGACGGCTGGAGCGGCGGATCGGCACCAAGCGTCTGCAAACCCAGCTGTTCCTGATGGTGTTGGCCGCAGTGCTGGCCGGCCTGATCCCGATGCTGCACAGCAGTCTGAGCTGGGGCGACCGGCCGAAGATTCCGGGCTCGATCGTGTTCGTGACCCTGTGGCTGCTGGCAATCGCCTGCGCCCTCGGCGCCGCGTGGCAGGCCAAGTATCACCGTCTCGCCGCCCTGACCATGGTCAGCGTCTGCGGGCTGATGACGTGCGTCACTTTCGTCTGGTTCTCGGCGCCGGATCTGGCACTGACGCAACTGGTGGTCGAAGTAGTGACCACGGTGCTGATCCTGCTCGGCCTGCGCTGGCTGCCACGGCGGATCGAAGAGGTTTCGCCGTTGCCAAGCAGCCTGCGCAAGGCGCGGGTACGGCGTTTGCGCGACTTGCTGCTGTCGATTGCCGTCGGTGGCGGCATGGCGCTGCTGTCCTACGCGATGCTGACCCGGCAGACGCCGAACGACATTTCCTCGTTCTACCTGAGCCGCGCCCTGCCCGAGGGCGGCGGCAGCAACGTGGTCAACGTGATGCTGGTGGATTTCCGTGGTTTCGACACCCTTGGCGAAATCACCGTGCTCGCTGCCGTAGCCCTGACTGTGTTCGCCCTGCTGCGTCGCTTCCGCCCACCGAAAGAAAGCCTGCAACTGCCGGCCCAGCAACGCCTGCTCGCCCCCGACGTGGTCACCGATCTGGTCAACCCGCGCTCGGCCAGCGACACCGCGCTCGGTTTCATGATGGTGCCGGCGGTGCTGGTGCGCCTGCTGCTGCCGATTGCGCTGGTGGTGTCGTTCTACCTGTTCATGCGCGGTCACAACCAGCCGGGTGGCGGTTTCGTCGCCGGTCTGGTGATGTCGGTGGCGTTTATCCTGCAATACATGGTCGCCGGCACCCAGTGGGTCGAGGCGCAAATGAGCCTGCGGCCGCTGCGCTGGATGGGCACCGGCCTGCTGTTCGCCACCGTCACCGGTCTCGGGGCGATGGCGGTCGGTTATCCGTTCCTCACCACCCACACCTGGCATTTCAGCTTGCCACTGCTGGGTGACATCCATATCGCCAGCGCGCTGTTCTTCGATATCGGCGTGTACGCCGTGGTGGTCGGCTCGACCTTGCTGATCCTCACCGCCCTCGCCCACCAATCGGTCCGGGGCCACAAAACCGCTGCCGCCAAAGGAGCCGTCTGATGGAAGAAGTCATCGCAATCGCCATCGGCGTACTCGCCGCGTCCGGGGTCTGGCTGATCCTGCGGCCACGGACCTTCCAGGTGGTGATGGGCCTGTGCCTGCTGTCCTACGGCGTCAACCTGTTCATCTTCAGCATGGGCAGCCTGTTCATCGGCAAGGAGCCGATCATCAAGGACGGCGTGCCGCAGGATCTGCTCAACTACACCGACCCGCTGCCCCAGGCGCTGGTGCTGACGGCCATCGTCATCAGCTTCGCCATGACCGCATTGTTCCTGGTGGTGTTGCTGGCCTCACGGGGCCTGACCGGCACCGACCACGTTGACGGAAGGGAGCCCAAGGAATGACGGCGATGACTCACCTGATCGCCGCACCGATCCTGCTGCCGCTGCTGACCGCCGCCATCATGCTGATGCTTGGCGAAAAGCACCGACCGCTGAAGGCGAAAATCAACCTGTTCTCCAGCCTCCTCGGCCTCGGTATTTCGGTGATGCTGCTGCAATGGACCCAGACCACCGGCGTGCCCGGCTCCATCGGCGTTTATCTGCCGGGCAACTGGCAAGTGCCGTTCGGCATCGTGCTGGTGGTCGATCGCCTGTCGGCATTGATGCTGGTGCTGACCGGGATCATCGGCGTCAGCGCCCTGCTGTTCGCCATGGCTCGCTGGGACGGCGCCGGGTCGAGCTTCCACGCATTGTTCCAGATTCAGTTGATGGGCCTGTACGGCGCGTTCCTGACGGCGGACCTGTTCAACCTGTTCGTGTTCTTCGAGGTATTGCTGGCCGCGTCCTACGGCCTGTTGCTTCATGGCTCGGGCCGGGCGCGTGTCTCGTCGGGGCTGCATTACATATCGATCAACCTGCTGGCCTCGTCGCTGTTCCTGATCGGCGCGGCGTTGATCTACGGTGTGACCGGCACGCTGAACATGGCGGATCTGGCTCTGAAGATCCCGCTGGTGCCGGAAGCCGACCGTGGCCTGCTGCACGCCGGCGCGGGGATTCTGGCCGTGGCGTTCCTGGCCAAGGCCGGCATGTGGCCGCTGAATTTCTGGCTGGTGCCGGCCTACTCGTCGGCCAGCGCGCCGGTGGCGGCGATGTTCGCGATCATGACCAAGGTCGGCGTCTACACCCTTTTACGTCTGTGGACGCTGCTGTTCTCGGGCCAGGCCGGTGCTTCGGCGTATTTTGGTGGTGACTGGTTGATCTACGGCGGCATGGCCACCATGGCCGGCGCAGGCGTGGCGATCATTGCCGCGCAACGTCTGGAACGCATGGCCAGCCTGAGCATTCTGGTGTCCGCGGGGATCCTGCTGTCGGCCGTGGGTTTCGCCCAGCCAAACCTGATTGGCGCCGCGCTGTTCTATCTGGTCAGCTCGACCCTGGCGTTGAGCGCGCTGTTCCTGCTGGCCGAACTGATCGAACGCTCGCGCACCGCCATCGAAGTGCCGCTTGAAGATGAAAACGAACTGCTGCCGCGTCCGCAGGAATGGCAGCGTCCGGTCAAGGGCATCAACCTCGACGACGAGCAGAAAGCCGTGGTCGGTCAGGTGATTCCATGGACCATGGCGTTCCTCGGTCTGAGCTTCATTGCCTGCGCGCTGCTGATCATTGGCATGCCGCCACTGTCCGGTTTCATCGGCAAGCTGAGCCTGATCGGCGCCCTGCTCAACCCGCTGGGCCTCGGCGCCGGCGAACCGATCTCGAAGGCCGCCTGGGCGTTGCTGGCCCTGCTGATCCTTACCGGACTCGGCTCGCTGATGGCGTTCTCGCGCCTGGGCATCCAGCGCTTCTGGTCGCCCGAAGAGCGCCCGTCGCCCCTGCTGCGCAAACTGGAATGCACGCCGATTTTCCTGCTGCTCGGGCTGAGCATCGCGCTGACCTTCAAGGCTGAACCGCTGCTGCGTTACACCCAGGCAGCGGCCGACGCTCTGAACAATCCGCAGCAATACGTGATGGCGGTACTCGGCACCCGCGCCGTGCCGAGCCCGGAAGCCAAGGCTGCGCTGCTGGAGGTACAACCATGAAGCGTCTGTTCCCTGCTCCGTGGTTGTCGCTTGCGCTGTGGTTGCTGTGGCTGGTGCTGAACCTGTCGGTCAGCCCGGGCAATCTGCTGTTGGGTGCCGTTCTCGGTTTCTGCGCCCCGCTGATGATGCGCAAACTGCGCCCGCAACAAATTCACATCCGCCGCCCGGGCACGATCCTGCGATTGTTTCTGCTGGTCGGGCGTGACGTGATCGTCTCGAACCTGCAGGTGGCCTGGGGCGTACTCAACGCCGCTCGTCGGCCGCTTCGTTCACGCTTCATCAAGGTGCCGCTGGACCTGCGCGATGCCAACGGTCTGGCGGCGCTGTCGATGATCTGTACGGTCGTGCCCGGCACGGTGTGGTCGGAACTGGCGCTGGATCGCAGCATTCTGTTGCTGCACGTCTGGGATCTGGATGACGAGGCGCAATTCATCCAGCACTTCAAGGTCACTTACGAGCGGCCGTTGATGGAGATTTTCGAATGAGCCCGCTGCTGTCGAACGCGATTCTGCTGACGCTGTTCCTGTTTTCCCTGGCCATGGTCCTCACGCTGGTGCGCCTGTTCAAAGGGCCGTCGGCACAGGACCGGGTACTGGCGCTGGACTACTTGTACATCGTCGCCATGCTGATGATGCTGACCCTGGGGATTCGTTATTCCAGTGACACCTACTTCGAAGCGGCGCTGCTGATCGCGCTGTTCGGCTTCGTCGGCTCGTTTGCCCTGGCGAAATTCCTCCTGCGTGGCGAGGTGATCGAATGAACGCTGAACTGTCTCTCTGGGTGGAAATCCCGGTGGCGATCCTGCTGGTCCTCAGCGGGATTTTCGCCCTGATCGGCGCAACCGGCCTGCTGCGGATGAAGGATTACTTCCAGCGCATGCACCCTCCGGCGCTGGCCTCGACGCTGGGCGCGTGGTGCGTGGCACTGGCGTCGATCATCTGTTTTTCCGCGCTCAAGTCCGGGCCGGTGCTGCACGCATGGCTGATCCCGATTCTGCTGTCGATCACCGTACCGGTGACCACCCTGCTGCTGGCGCGAGCGGCATTGTTCCGCAAGCGCATGGCCGGGGATGACGTGCCGGCCGAGGTCAGCAGCCGACGTACTGAAACCGGCAGCTAGATCCAGGCAACAGCCAACAGCCCGGCTCCCAAAATCAGACACAGCGGCGAGTAAACCCAAGTGTCGAGCCGGGCAAACCGCGACCCCTTCACTTCCTTGAAAAAACCCACCAGCTCCGAATCGCCGATTGCCCGCGCAAACATCAGCAGCGCAATCGCGCTGATCACCCATTGCAGCGCCCAGTGATGCACGGCGGGCAGCCACCACCCCACTCGCATGCACACCAGTGCGGCAATCAGTAGCAGGGCTGCCGCCACCACCAGCGTGATCCAGCCTGACGGCTTGAACGCCGGCCTGAGCGTCAGTCCGCCGTTGTCCACCGGAACCTGCGGCACCACCGCCACGGCCGCCCACTGCCCACCCATCGCCCAATACACATGCATCAGGCTGATCGCCGCGAATATCGTCACCAGCCATTGAGCCAACACAAAGGTCATGGTCGAGAATCCTTTAAAGGGATTTGAACAAAACATCCTAGTCGGCATTTTTCCATGTGCACGACCGGTCGGCGGTGCGGTAAAGTGCCGCCCCATGAAATTCACCCGTACCGATCGCTCACTGCTGGCCTGGATGCTCTATTGCTGCGTCCTGTTCAACGTATTCGCCTGCAGCATCGGTCACGGACAAATGGTCGGCATGCAGCTCAACGGTATCGGCGGCCAGTTCTGCGCCGTCGACCCGAGCACCCAGGCGCCGCTCGCCTCGAATCCCGCCGAAGAAAAACTGCCGACCCTGGCCAAGGCCTTCGGATGCCCGCTGTGCTCCACCGGCGGCATGGGCCCGGCGTTCAACTCCAGCCTGACCCTGGCGATCCTGCCGGAACAACACAGCCCGCCGCTGCCGGTCATCGTCAGCGCCGACCTCCCTGCCCGCTTCATCTGGCCTTCGGCCAATCCTCGCGCCCCGCCGCTCGCCTGAGTGCCCTTGCCTTTTTGATTTGTCAGCCCACTGCGCCAACGCGCGGCGTTCGCCTGTGCGCTGACTCCTAGACAAGTATTCAGGATTCAATCGATGAAACAACTTACCTTGCTGGCGAGCCTGTGTGGCTGCCTGTCCGTCAACGTCTGGGCGCAATCCACCGTGGACCTGGCGCCGATCACCATTGACGGCGAATCCGGCGTCGAACCGGGCCTGAGCCTCGACCAGTCCAGCGGCATGGCCTCGCGCCTTGGTCTCAGCGTGCGCGACACCCCGGCCTCGGTGGCGATTGCCAACCGCAACGACATCGAACGTCACGGCTCGCAAAACTTCCAGGACGCTGCCAACACCTTGCCGGGTGTGAACGCCAGTGCACCGCCGGGCTTTGGCGGGTTCGTCTCCTATCGCGGTTTCACCAGCAGCCAGATCACCCAGATGTTCAACGGGGTCAACGTTTCCGGCGGACTGGCACGGCCCGTGGACTCGTGGATTTATGACCGGGTGGAACTGGTCGGCGGCCCCTCGTCGCTGATCAACGGCGCCGGCTCGGTCGGTGGCTCGCTGAACTACGTGACCAAACTGGCCACCCGCGACGAGCAGGCCATCGAAGGCCGAGTCAGTTATGGCACCTACGACACCACCGAAACCGCATTCGGCCTCAACCACGCGCTGACCGACCCGGGCGCCGACGTGCAGCATTACGCGCGCCTCGACGTCAGCCACAACACCAGCAACGGCTACATCGACCGCCAGGAGCGCGACGCCTGGAGCGTGGCGTTCTCGCTGCTCAGCGACCTGACGCCGAACCTGTCGCACACCCTGGCCCTGGAATATCAGGACGAACACGAGGACAGCCCGTACTGGGGCACGCCGGTGCTCAACCCCAAGGCCGGCGAGTTGAAGATCGACAAGCACAACCGCTTCAACAACTACAACGTCGAGGACGGCCGCTACGAGCAGCGGACGATCTGGGTGCGCTCGATCATCGACTACCGGATCAACGACAGCACCACCCTGCGCAACACCCTCTATCACCTCGACAGCCAGCGCGATTACCGCAACCTGGAAACCTATCAATACAACGCCGACAACAGCGCCGTGGACCGCTCCACTGCGTATCAGGTGCGGCACCAGGGCGAGCAGAACGGCAACCAGTTCGAGCTGCGCCACGACAACACCCTGTTTGGCCTCGACACCACCTGGTCCGGCGGTTTCGAGTACAAGGTCAACCAGACCACCAACTCGCCGCTGAATGTCAAAGGCGCCAGCACGGTGAACCCGAACAACTACCGACCGGGGCATTTCTATGACATCCCCGGAACGATGCCGGGTTTTGTCAGCGACAAGACCAACGAAGTCACCACCAAAGCGCTGTTTGCCGAAAATCGCCTGGCACTGACCGACAAGCTCTCGCTGCTCACCGGTCTGCGCTACGACGACATCGATCTCGACGTGACCAACCATCGCACGGTGACCGCGAGTAATCCGCGTCATCTCAAGCGCAGCTGGGAGCCGGTTACCGGACGCGTGGGTATGACGTATCAGTTCATTCCGTCAGCCAATGTGTACGTGCAATACAGCACCGCCGCCGAGCAGCCCAATGGCACCCAGGACTTCGATGTCTCGACCGGCAAGCAATGGGAAATCGGCAGCAAGTTCGACTACCTGAACGGGCGCGGCTCGGCGACAGTCGCGGCTTACACCATTGAGCGCAAGGACTTCGCGGTGACGGACCCACTGGACCCGACCAGCAGCATTCCGGTCGGCCAGCAGACTTCGAAGGGCATCGAGATTGCCAGCTCGTTGCGGATCACCGACAAGTTGTTGGCAGAAGGCAACTTCGCCTGGGTCGATGCGCAATACGATGAGTTCAACGAGAAGAACGCTGCCGGCGTAGTGGTTTCCCGCAAGGGCAATACACCGACCAACGTGCCGGACCGGGTCGGCAATCTGTGGCTGACCTACGATTTCTCGCCGCAATGGCAAGGCGGGGTCGATGCGCGATACGTGGCGTCGGTGTTCGCCGACACGGCCAACACCATGACCGTGCCGTCTTACACACTATTTGGCAGCTTTCTCAGCTACAAGGTGGATTCGCACACCACCGTGACCGGGCGGGTGCGCAACCTGACGAATGAGGTGTACGCCGAGTTCGCCCATGTGTCGCCGGCGTATTACCTCGGCACACCGCGCACCTTGGAGCTGGCTGTGCAAACCCGCTTCTGATTCAACTCGGCGAGGGCCTGACGCCCTCGCCACACCGCTACAAACCTGCCTGGACCTTCTGCGCCACGTCCTTCGGCAACCAAGCCTGCCACACATCCGGATGCGCCTTCATGAACGCCACCGCTGCGTCACGAGGCGCCGTGTGTTTCTCGCTCATCTCGGCCAGCGCCTTGTTCAGGTCATCAATCGGAAAATCGACCTTGCTGAAGAACTCGGCAATCTGCGGATACTGCTTCTGGAACGGTGTGGACACCCCGATCGACAGCTTCGAGGCCAGTGAACGGGTCGGTTTCGGATTGGGATTATCGGCGTCGGTCAGGGTTTTCCAGGCCTCGGCATCGAACGGCGGTTCTTCCAGTTGAACCAGTTTGAACTTGCCGAGCAAAGGCGTCGGTGACCAGTAATAGAACAGCACCGGTTTACCCCGACGGATCGATGAACTGATTTCGGCATCGAGTGCCGCACCGGAGCCGCTGCGGAAATTGACGAAATCATCCTGCAAACCGTAAGCCGTGAGCTTCTGCTTGTTCACCACCTCCGACGTCCAGCCGATCGGACTGTTGAGGAACCGGCCCTTGCTCGGGGTTTCCGGATCCTTGAACACGTCCTTGTACTTCTTCAGATCGCTGACGCTGCGCAGGTCTGGCGCCAGTGGCTTGATGCCCTTTGCCGGGTCGCCCTTGATCACGTATTCCGGCACCCACCAGCCTTCGGTGGCGCCTTTGACCGTGTCGCCCAGGCTGGCGACCTTGCCTTCGGCCTCGGCCTTGACCCACACCGGACTGCGTCCGGCCCATTCTTCGCCGATGACCTGAATGTCGTTGTTGGCCAGTGCGGTCTCAAGAGTGATGGTGGTGCCCGGCAAGGTGTCGGTCGGCAGGCCGTAGCCCTTCTCGACGATGATGCGCAGGACATCGGTGATCAGGCTGCCGCTTTCCCAGTTCAGGTCGGCAAAGTGGATCGGCGCCTGTGCCGCGCTCACCGCAGGCACCGCCGTCATCAAGCCGAAGGTGGTCAGGCCAGCGGCCAGCAATCGTCGAAATCCGTTCATGCTTTTGCACCTCGTGCTGTTCACAGCAATAGCAGGATGGCCTGACAGAAGACCGCAAGCCTCTGAATACTCAGTCAACTGACTGTAGACGAGGTTCCTGCTTTTTCAGGGGCATGACACGGACAAGGCTACTTTTCAGAAGTTTCCTGCAGGCTCTTCAGCTCGCGTCTGACCATGCTGGCGTATTCCGCAGGCTGCAAGGCATAGATCTGCGAGGCGACCCAACCCAGCCAGGCGCCCTGCAATTCAGCCTTTGCCGTGAACAATCGACGTGCTTCTTCGCGGGCGCTGTCGAGGTTCTGCAAATGGAAATCGGCGCGGCTCACTCGCTGGCCTTGAACGTCACCAGTTCGCCCTTGCGCCACTTGGCGGCTTTGGCGGTGACGGCTTTCAGGGTCTTGGTCAGGCCTTCCTGCAGTTGTTCATTGGCGGCGAACACGGTGACCGCGCTGTGGCCTTCCTTGAACACGATGGCATGGCCGTCGGCGGTGGTGACAAAGGCGTAGTCGCCCAGACCGTAGACCGTCATTTTGATTTCGCGAAAGCGGATGTCCATCTTGCCGCCTTCACGGCTCGGCAGCACCGACGCGCTGAAATGATCGCCGACCTTGAGCTTGAGGCCAGGTTTGTCATCGACCACCAATGCGCTTTCGGTGTCGATCTCGGCAACGTAAATGCCTTCGGCGTTCTGCTCGGTGATGTAAACAAAACGCGACTGAAACTGCTTGACCAGCTTTGCCCGCAAATCACCCAGCACGAACAAAGCATGCATATCGAGGTTACTGACTGCCAAAGAAACATCCCCACACTTGAAAAGAGTGCCGTACGCGAAAAGCGCGCACGGCAGAAAAAGTCGGCCAGGCCGAAGGTGTTGCGCGATGACTCGAATATACGCCTGAGCGAGCGAAGTGCTCATTCAACGCGAGTTGCACAAGACTACTGGAATGCCACTCGCGAAACCTGCAAAGACGTTCTCCAAATGTTGAAGGAAAACGCGTCACGGCCGGCCAGAGAAAACTGACTACGAACTTTAGGGAAAAAACTCACCAAGAAAATCACTTTTCCGACATATCGCACGCAAAAAATTGCTTTAGATAGCGCCATGCCGTCAACAGGTGTTGGCGATTCTAGAGCAGCGATGCTGTTCGCGACTACCCGCAACACCCTGTAAATGCGGGTCAATCCATGAAAAGGACTTCATATGTGCACTATGACGCATTTTGCCGTGACTCACGAACCTGCCTTTGTCCTGAACACTCCAGGCTTTGAGACTGTTCCTACAACCGAGTCTTGCGGTCAGGCACCGTTGTTTCAGGTGATCCCGGCGGGCAACGGCTTTTTCCATATCAGGGAAAAGTCGACTGGGCTTGTCAGAGGTTTCCGCGAGAATCACAACGCCGCTTGCGCCCTCGCCCGTTCACTGGAATCCCGGATCGAACTCCTGGCCAGCGAGCACCTCAGATAAAGAGAGTGACCGACCCCGCCATCCTTCAAGGAGTACACCATGGAACTGCCTGCCTACAACCTGACAACCCTGTTCGATCAATTAGGGCTGCCTTCGGAGGAAACGGCGATCGACGACTTCATCGAAGCCCATCCGCTGGAAGCCGGTACCAAACTGATCGACGCCGAATTCTGGAGCCCGCAGCAGGCGCAATTGCTCAAGGAATGGCTGCGTGCTGATGGTGAAGAAGCGGTGATGGTCGATGAACTGAACGTGCGCCTGCACCGGGGCAAATGATTTCAATCAGTGCAGGCTGTCTCCGGCCCTGGCGCTCAATTGCGCGAGCCACGCCGCCCTGCACTCCTCGGCTTCGTCGCGACTGGCAAAAGCGGTGCCGCGCTGCTCGCCATTGAGCAGCACCACCCAGCAGACACTTTGCCCCATCGCGCGCAAACCGGCGGGTACGCCGCTGCCGATCATCACCGCGACATCGACTCTGCATTGCATGCTGACCTCCCAACTTCATTAGCAACCTAACTATGTAGGCATGTTAATGATCTGGATCAGGATGAAACAGCTGCGCGGCTGTACAGCTTAATTGCAGTTCCGGCAACAATGCCTCAGCGCGGATTCTCCGGTTTGTAGCCCAGACGCAACCCGCCCCAGTGGCGGCCCTTGACCATGATCGGCACCGACAGGTCGTGCATCAGCTCGCCGGTATCGCGGGTGTAAGTCTGCAACAGCACCGGTTGCTGATGGCTGCCGCAGCGGATGCCGGTGCGGTCGGCGAACTTGCGCTTGGTGCGATTGTTGACGGTGTCGACCTGTGCATTCCCGGTCAGCGGCTGGCTGAACGCCTGATTGTGGGTCGGCACGTAACCCTGCTGCGTGCAGGCGATGGCAAACACCAGACCTTCGTGGCGCGGCAACAATGGTTCCTGAATGGCCGGCAGCACCTGATCGGTGTAGCGATCGAAACGGGTCTGGAACTTCGCGGGTTGTGTACCGGGAATCGGCTGATACTGGCGGTCGAACAGGTCTTCAAGACTGATGCGCCCTTGTTCGACATCGGCCTCGAATCGCGCGGCAATCTGACTGGCCCCTTCGCGGGCGAGATCATAGATGCGCTGGTGATAGTCATCCAGACCGACTTCAGCCAGACGTTCGCTGATGGTTTCTGCCTGCCCTTCCATCTGCACGGCCGCCTCGGCCAGGCGCCGGGTCTGTTGGTCGCTGATCGCCAGATCGCTGCGCATCTGCTCGATGGCGGTGAACAGGCTGTCGAGCTGTTCACGATTGGTTTCTGCGCCTCGAGCGATTTCGCCGACCTGGGTTTCCACCCCGGCCGCCAGTCGCGCGATGTTTTCCAGGTGCTGACCGGTGTGTTCGACCTGCTCGACGCCCGTGTGCAAATCGTCGGAGAGCTGGCGAATCTGCTCCACCACCTGCGCCGTGCGTTGCTGGATGTCGGCGACCATCTCGCCCACTTCGCCGGTGGCTGTCGCGGTTCGGGCAGCCAGACCGCGCACTTCATCCGCCACCACCGCAAAACCGCGACCGTGCTCACCGGCCCGGGCCGCTTCGATGGCGGCGTTCAATGCCAGGAGGTTGGTCTGGCTGGCGATGGACTGGATCACCAGTGTCACGCGCTGGATGTCATCACTGCGCTGGCTCAAGGCTTCGATCAGTTCGCGGCTGGCATTGGCGCGCTGGCTGAGCTGATGCATGCGCGAGATCGAATCCACCAGCTCGGTGCGCCCCGCCGCGCTGCTGTGATGGGCTTCGCTGGCAGCGCCCAATGCCTCGCGGCTGAGCTGCGAAGTGGCCTGCTCAGTGGCGATCATGACTTCAGCGTTGTTGACGATCTGCGCGGCGGCATCGAGTTGTGATTGCAGCTTGCCGGCCAGCTCCTTGACGGAAAATGCCACGCCGGCGGCTGACAGCGCGTTATGGCTGGTGGTGTAGGAAAGATCGCGAGTCAGCTCGGACATCGCGCTGCTGCTGTCGACAGGTTGCGCATCGGGGACCGCCCGGGAACGCAGGCGCGGCAGCCAGACGATCAGCACCGCCAGCGGCATGCCGACGTACAAGGGCCATTCGCCCAGGCTCATCCCGGCCAGCAACAGCATCAGGGCGATGCTTTGCAGGGTCGGCGTCAGCCAGCGATTCTTCGGCAAAACAACTGGTGCAGGCAGAGCCGCAACCAGAGATCCATCTCTCGTCATTTCGTTACCCCACGCTTGTTCTCATTGTTGTGACTGCATTAAACGCCACTACAACGCCATTATCCATGGTCCGTTAGTCGTGGGTCTGTGGCAGGTCAATGGAATGGCGGGGAGACTTTCCGGCAGACGAAAAAAAGCAAAGATCGCAGCCTTTTGCAGTTCCCGGGGGAGCTGCAAAAGGCTGCGATCTTTTCGCGACGACCCGCATTGAAGGGGTCGCCTCAGGAATCAGGCCTGACGCTGGTGCTTGTCGATCTGCTCGTGACGCTCTTGAGCTTCGATGCAGTACTTGGTGGTCGGGCTGATCAGCAGGCGTTTCAGGCCGATCGGCTCGCCGCTGTCGTCGCACCAGCCAAAGCTGTCTTCCTTGATACGCTCAAGGGCCTGCTCGAGTTGCGGCAGCATGCGCTGGTCGCGATCGATCGCGTTTACCAGCCAGGTGCGCTCTTCTTCCACCGATGCGGCGTCCGCCGGGTCAGCCGGGGTGTCCAGGCTTTCGATGGCAATACGGTTCTGCTCAATGCGCTCATGGGTTTCGACTTTCATGTTCTGCAACAGCTCTTGAAAGAAAGCGTGTTGCTCGGCATTCATGTAGTCATCTGCCGGCATGGCCAGCAACTTGTCCTTTGTCATTGATATCTCTATAAAAAACGTGCATTAAGGCGAATTAGGGAGCGTTCCGGCGAACCGCCTGCGGTCATCGGAAAGGCATCGTTTATTGCAAACGCCACCCGGCACTCAATTTACGAAGGGGCGGCAGTCTAAGGCCCGTTTGAGGCCTCAGCAACTGTAAATACCGGGAATTTGTCCGACAAGGCCCGGAAACTGCTCTGACACAGGCTTCACAGCGCTCATCGGAGTGCGTTTATAGCAAGAAATTCAGTCGAGCGGCTGTATATAGAAGACAAACGTCGGACGAGCGGCGCTTTGTCGCAATTCGTTACGGTCGTTGACGGCGACAGCAGCCCTTTCCAAAGACTGACAAATCCCCCCAACCTCGGCTACGTTATGCCCTCCCCGGTTCGACTTGAAGGAACGCGTCATGAAACTGATCGGCATGCTGGACTCCCCTTACGTGCGCCGCGTGGCGATCTCCGCCAAGTGCCTGGGGATCGAACTGGAACACGACCCGGTGTCGGTGTTCCGTCACTTCGAGCGCTTCCAGCAGATCAACCCGGTGGTCAAGGCTCCGACCCTGGTGCTCGATGACGGCGAAGTGCTGATCGACTCGACCCTGATCCTCGACTACCTCGAAGCCCTGTCGGGCAAAACCCTGCTGCCCGCCGACCTGCCGCAACGGGTCAGAGCCCTGCGCCTGATCGGCCTCGGCCTCGCCGCCTGCGAAAAAGCCGTGCAGCTCTACTACGAACGCAACCTGCGCCCGGCCGACATTCAATACCAACCGTGGGTCGAACGCGTCGAAGGTCAACTCGCCGCCGCCTTCACTGCCCTCGAACACGAACTCGAAAAACACCCGCTGCCCACCGACGGCCCTCTCCAGCAGGACGGCATCACCCTCGCCGTCGCCTGGAGCTTCACCGGCCTCGTCGTCCCTGACCAGATCGACGCGGATCGCTTCCCGCGCATCGCCCAATACACCGCGTACGCCGAAAGCACCCAGGCGTTCATCAGCACCCCGATGACCTGACCATGAGCACCACCGAAACCGCCGCCCCGGCCCTCAAAGAATTCTTCAACGCCGAACGCCTGCAACACATCGCTACAGAAATGAGCGCCGTGTACCCGGCGTTCAAGGCCAAGGCGTTTCTCAAGCACGCCAACCACGGCCTCGCCGACCTCTCCGTCATGCAACGCATGGCCCGCGTCAGCGAAAGCCTGCACCACGTGCTACCGCTGGATTACGAAGATTCCCTCGCCGTACTACGCGAACTTGCCCCGCGACTGAACAGCGGCTTCGTCAGCATGTGCCTGCCGCACTACGTCGCGAGCTACGGCGCGCACGCGTTCGACACCTCCATGGAGGCCCTGAAGTACTTCACCACCTTCGGCTCCTCCGAATTTGCCATCCGCCACTTCCTGCGCAGCGACCTGGAACGCTCGCTGGAACTGATGCACGACTGGACCCGAGACGAAAACCACCACGTCCGAAGACTCGCCAGCGAAGGCAGCCGCCCTCGCCTGCCGTGGTCATTTCGGCTGGAACCGGTGCAGGCTGATCCGCTGTTGGCTGCCGGGATTCTCGACCGGCTTAAGGCGGATGAAAGTTTGTACGTGCGCAAGTCCGTGGCGAATCATTTGAATGACGTGACGAAAGAGCATCCGGAATGGGTGCTGGATACGGTTGAGGGGTGGTCCCTTGAGAACAGGCACACGGCTTGGATTGCCAGACATGCATTGCGGAGTTTGATCAAACAGGGCGATTCGCGGGCGCTCACTGTTATTGGTGCGGGGGCAAAGGCTGAGGTTGAGTTGCTGGATGTGAAGGTGGAACCGGCGGTTGTTCGGCTTGGAGAGACGATCACTTTGTCGTTTACCGTTCGATCGTTGGTGCCAGTTGAACAGCGGTTGGTGATTGATTATGCGATTGACTATGTGAAGGCGAATGGCGGGACATCGGCCAAGGTTTTCAAGTTGAAGACGCTGGAGTTGGCAGGGTTTTGGAGTGAGGTTGTGGTGCGGCGGCAGGTGATTAAGGATTTCACTACGAGGAAGCATTATGCGGGGGTGCATGTGGTGCATGTGATGGTTAATGGGGAGCGGTTGGCTAGAACGGACGTCACCCTCTTAACTGTTTAGGCACATGACTGTTAGGTATGCTCCGCTCAGCACTAGACAGAGATCAAAACCTTCATTTCCAATCCAGAGACAATAAACCAGATTATCCGAGAATAATTGGAAGGCACTCAACAAATGAATATTGAAGAGTTTATAGGGAAATATCGAAATCACCCGATTTTGTTTGTCGGGACTGGAATGAGCCTAAGATACCTCAACAAATCCTACACTTGGGACGGCCTGCTTAAAAAAATATCATACGACCTGAAAGGTAATGATGAGTACTACTTTGACATAAAAGCTGCGTCAGAAGTGGATGGAGACTTCAAATATGACAGAATTGCAAGCACCCTTGAGAGGGAGTTTAATACCGAAGTAGCTTCAAACAGAAGCGGCCCTTTGGGCTTTGTAAATGATATCTTCTATCAAAACATGCAAAATAACATAAGCATAAGTCGACTGAAGATTTACATATCTCAATTACTCAGTGACACCACCATAAGAGAAGGTTTCACCGAAGAACTATCCGCACTTAAACGAGCAAGCAAAAACATAGGATCAATAATCACCACAAACTATGACAGCTTCCTCGAAACCTTCTTTGAGTTCTCACCACTAATTGGCAATGACATACTACTCAGCAACCCATATGGATCCGTATATAAAATTCACGGCTGCGTTGACCACCCTACAAAAATAATAATCAGCGAGGATGACTATAAATCATTTTTTGCAAGATACGAACTGATCAGGGCTCAACTACTTTCACTTTTCATCCACAACCCTATTATATTTATAGGCTACAGCGTTAGCGATGAAAATATAAAAGCCTTATTGAGAACTATCTTTACCTACGTAAAACCCAACTCCGATCATGCAAAAAAAATTCGAGAGAACTTCCTACTCATTGAGTTTGAAAGAGACTCTACCTCAACTGAAATTTCAGAGCATGATATTGACCTAGAAGGATTCTCATCCACCATAAGAATCAATAAGATAAAAACAGATAATTTTGGCGCAATCTACGAAGCAATCTCTAAGCTTACATTACCAATCACCGCGATGGATGTTAGAAAGGTTCAGAATATCGTCAAAGAAATTTATGCAGGTGGAGAGATAAAAGTTACAATCACTGAAGATCTGGACTCACTTAAGAACAGTGACAAAATCCTGGCAATCGGATCATCAAAAACCATTCAGTATCAATACTTCACCATTTCAGAAATAATCACAAATTACTTCAAAATCATGGAAGAGTCGAACGATCAGATACTGGAACTTATCAACAAACAAAAAATCCAATCCAGTCAATTTTTTCCTATATTCGGATTTTCTAAAGTCTGCACCACCCTCAAAGACGAAGCTCGCCTAAAACAACAACAAAGGGACAAAATCAAAAGCATTGTAGACGGCATCAAGGATCGTTTAAAAACAGACCACAAAAAAATCTTGGACATCCTTGAAGATGACAGCATTGCCAGCAGTAACAAAATCAACTCTATAATATGGTCAGCGTTCAACAAAAAAATTTCAATCGACGATCTTGAGATATATACAAAAAACTTCCAAGACAGGAGCACCACTGAATTTAAGAGAGTTCTCTGCGTATATGACCTACTCAAACATGAAGCATGAATCTACACTACGCAAAAAAATAACCCACCACCTACAACCATTTAAATAGTAACGGAAAATCATGACAAACTTAGCTTGGAGCGACGACCTATTAGATCGTAAAAGACGCGCGGAATTTCTTTCAAATTTCTTGGACCAAGACATTTGTCGCGTACTCAACATAGACTCCCCATGGGGCGCAGGAAAAACGTATTTTTTAAAAAACTGGAGATTCCAGCTTTTGCAAGAAGACCTGCGACCAGTAGTCTACTTTAACGCATGGGAAAACGATTTTTTAGATGACCCTTTATTATCACTCGTATCGGTAATCCGCGACCAGCTTTCTGAACATAGAGGAACGCAATCACTAGTTGAAGAGAAAGTCAAAGAGTTTACTAAAAAAGCTGGCGAGCTAGCCGTGGCTATCGCACCGTCAATGCTGAAAGCAGCGGCCAAAAAATATCTTGGGGATGATTTTCTAGACATTCTAGATGGAGAAGCGACAGCTGAATCAGCGGAGAAATTTGTTGAACAAATATTAGGAAAAAACCAGGAAGCTTTAAACGCCGTCAGCCAATTTCAAGACTCCCTCACGGAGTTATTCAAGGTCGTTAGTAGCAACAACCAAGAGAAGCCTGTTTATATCTTTATCGACGAGTTAGATCGTTGCCGCCCAACTTACGCCATTGAACTCCTTGAGCGAGTCAAACATTTTTTTGAAATTGAAGGCTGTCGCTTTGTTATTGCGACTGACACGGAGCAACTTGCACATTCAATTTGCGCAGTGTATGGCTCAGGATTCGCATCAAAACGCTACCTTAAAAGATTTTTCGATTCGACCTTCAAGCTTGACAACGCACAACTAGACAATTGGATAATCTCCCATATAAAGCAAGATATTTGCCCGCCATTCACACATTATAAAATTTTCGACACTTATCATAGCCCGTCTCCATTCGGCCTAAACGAAGAGGTTGAGCCAAGCTCCACGTCAATATTTAGCGACACGCTAAACCCACACCAAATTGTATTTAAAAGTCTTTCGTTGTCTTTCAACTGCCAAATACGAGATCTGGAAGCAATAACAAAAAGAATCCATACATTCAATTCGTATTTTTCCGAAGATAAATGGGATTTTTTCTTCTGTACATATTTGGTATTCTTGGTCAACTCGGACATCGTTTTTAATAATCCATGCGAGCTATACTATAGCGATAGTGAATTCTGGAAAGAAATAAAATCAAAATACCCAGCAAACCAGACCCTGTACACTGGACTTGCGAACATATCAATCCACGACTTGGCACATATTTTTTTCAAAGCACTATCCTTAGACAAAAGAAAACTAATGGATATGACCAACGGAAAGGGAATAAGCTCTCCAATTGCACTTTCCGTAATGCAAAACCGAGCTGCATATATTCGGTATGCCGAGATTGCTAGACTTTCCGCTCAATTGACCTGAGTTTCATCTGAGAGCTGATCAAAAAAAGTCCCGACAACACATGAAAAAATGGGAAGGATTTACCCCTTAGAAGTCCGCCCTATTTTTTCCTCCTCGTTCCTCCAAAACAACCAACTGCCATATGGAATGCCGAACTTCTCAATATAGCGTTTGGATTTCTCACTAACCGGGTAAGCGTAACGCCCCTGTTTTTTGCCTTGGCTTGGACCCAGCGGTTCAATCTCAGCTCGCGTCCTAGCCATTTTGACCGGGTGATGACAAGAATCTCTAACCCACACTTGCACAACTCCGCCCGGCGCCAACCCTAAATAAACCGAAGAAATATAAGTGGCCGTTTCCTCCGGTCTTTTCGCGCATCGCTGGTTGACCGATGTCAGCATTAGTTGCCTGGCTTCTTCCGGTATATCCACCCAAGCACGATAGGTCTGAGGCTCCACAATAGATTGCCAACGAACAAAGATTCGCTTGGGAAGATCGGCGCCTACTACTGCTTTTGCAGAGCCGCCTACGCCATGCCAACCTCGGGCTGACTCTGTGCCATCCTCTGGTTGCCCGCCCGAGGCGGATCCCCCGCCGGTTCGTAGGAACGTTCTTCCTTTGATGTCTTCCACAACGGTGTCTTCAACCCAGACCTTCATGTAGCGAGGTTCGGTAAAGCCGAGCTCCCACCATTCGGACCTGGGATCATTTTCGCCTGACAACGGATCAGTCAAATGACACCCAGCAATCAACAGCAGGCATAGCAAACTTATGACTTGCCTCATTTGCTGACAGCTACCAACTGCCGTACGGAATGCCAAACTTCTCAATGTAGCGTTGCGACTTCTCACTGACCGGATAGGCGTAACGTCCTTGGTTCTTACCCTGACTAGGCCCTAACGGCTCAATCTCTGCTTGCGCCCGAGCGACCTTGATCGCCTTATGACACGAGTCTTTAACCCAAGCCTGCACCACCCCGCCGGGCGCCAGCCCCAAGTAAACCGACGCCATAAACCGCGCCTCTCGTTCAGGTGTTTGCGGGCAACGTTTGCTGGTGGATTCCACCATCAATTGTCTGGCGTGTTCTGGAATATCCACCCAGGCTTGCCAGGTTTTCTTTTCAACGATTGACTGCCATCGAACATATATCCGCACGGGAAGATCGGCACCCACCACTCGTTTTCCGCTGCCGTCCACGATGGACCAGCCGCGAGCCGACTCGGTGCCGTCCTCAGGCTCGCCACCGGCTGCAGAGCCGCCATTGGCCTTGAAGTAGACCTTGCCGGTAATGTCCTGCACAGAACTGTCCTCCACCCAAACCTGCATGTAATCAGGTTCGATGAATGCCAATTCCCACCATTCGGATTTGGGGTCGTTTTTGCCTGATAGCGGGTCAGCAGACTGGCACCCAGCCATGAACAACGAGCAAAACAGAGTGACGAGCAATTTCATTACCAGAGTGTCCAGTCAGGTACGTGAGGATGTTGTACGCGAATCGAGTCTGCGGTAGGAGCATTGATATAGACCGCTCTCATTCCACTGCCGTCTCTGCGTCCAAGGGGATGGTTCCAGTTTGCGGACGTGTGAATGTACTTCAGTTTCAACAGCTTTTCTTCTTGCGGAGTAACGCTGTAGTCACCCGCCAAGAACCGATCACACAATGCTTGAAGCTCTGAAGGAACAGCCAATTCCGGTGTATCCGGAATGTCTTTAAAGCGAACGCCCTTCTCTTTCGCCAACTGGTGCATCAAGCGCAGGTACACCCGGGAAAGCATGCCACTCACCGGTCGTTTTAGTTGGACTGCGGCGTACACCCGTTTTAAGCGCGGACTGAGCCGATCTTGTAAGGCATTAGGCAAGGGCAACGCAGCTGGCGTGACAATCTCCAGCATTTCCGCAGGCCAACCTTTGGCAAGCAACTGATCCTTCACTATCTCTGCATCACGATAAATCGAGGTTGTCACAACATCAGTATTCTGCGACACGTCCAAGCTTTGCATTGGACTGACGAGTACATTCTCTTGTGCTTCTTCGAGGTAACCACCCCCAAGGTCGGAATGAACTCCCGGTAAAACGATTTCCAAATGATCGGGCTTGACGCGACTCAAAGCGAAATTCGCCCGGCATTCATCACGCGCAGTCAGCTGGACAACATCTGTGAAATAGCGACGATCCAGGTACAACCTGATACCAGTGGCAACAGGGCTTTTGATATTGCCCAGATTTGACCATCCGGCAATCGAGGGTACGGTGTCGAACAGACCAATGAAGCCCATGTTGATGCTGCTTTTGTATTGATCATTGAAAGTAGAACTGAATCCTCTCGCATTACTGCGCATCACATCCCCAAGAGGGCCCTGCTTTCCGCGTGCAATTTCATTGGCAAAATGCCGAGCGGCAGCAGCTCCACGACTGAAACCGAACGTATCGAATGTCAGAGAAGTAATTTCGCTCTCAGGATGGCTAGCCAGTACCCCTTCAATACGCAGTTTGATCTCTGAAAACGAAAGCTGAACACGACCTGCAACCCCCGTCTCACCTCGACCAGTGCCGGCCCCAAGCGTACTGTCCTCCATGCCTGAGCGGGTACCGATCCCCTCGACATACACCATGCGAAAGGCTTGCTTCTGCGCCCCCTCTCCTTCGGCTTTCTGAGGTGCGTAGTACAAGTCACTCAGTTTCTGCACATTGCTGGTGTCATTACCGTAGCTGCTGTCCGGATCTTTCATGAACGGCTTGCAACTGGCATCAATATCTTGAGCAGCAATGGGATGATGGGCACCGCAAAGTAACCCTGCAGCCGCGTTATTGACATTATTCCCCGTACCATCGAAGAACACTCCGATCCGCAGGGCAATGCCGATTTTTTCACGAGCCGATGCAGGTTCCTTCCCGTGTTTCTCATACTCAGCCCAACGCTGGGCATGAATATCGACGGGGTCGGTTCCTTTGTTGCGATAGTTTTTAGGCGGGTTGGGAATGTAGCCAGTCAATCCTTGATTCCTTCTTCTGATCCTTGAAGAACGGGCCGAAGGGTGACAGCGGAAATCGGGGGGCGCAAGGCGTGGCCGCGTGCCAGCACCTGGCGCTCTTTCTCCCTGCCTGCATTGGTGGCGCCGAGCCACGAATGATAAGGTTCAGCCTCAAAATCAGGGATGACACCTCGTGCACAAACAATGTCTGGCAACAGCAGTAACCTTCGCCATCAGTTTTTCCGCTCTTGCCTCTCCTGTGCCGCAGGAAGAGCTCGAAGAGTGCCAACGAATAGAAAACTCGGCCAAACAGGTCATGAAAACCAGGCAGCAAGGCGCGCCCATGGCTTCGGTGTTGGAACTGGCCGAAGCGGCAGGTAAGCAGAACGAGTATGTGGGTGAGGTGTTCAAGTCGTTGATTCGCGAGGCGTACGAGATTCCTCAATACTCAAGCGAGAGCTTGCAGCAGAAAGCGATCAGCGATTTCCATTCCAATTTCTACAAGGCTTGCATCGTGACGGCGGAAAAGAGAGCAAACGCCAACGGCTGAGCTCAACGAAAAAAAAGGGGCAGATTCAGGTAATGAATCTGCCCCTTTTTTCTGAAGGACTCCTGATTCAGTTTCCGGGCCAAAGCGCCCCATCATCTCCACCCGCAGTAAAAGCCGCCCCTTCAATGTGATACACCTGCGGTTCCTCCGAAAAATACCCCTCCAATTCAAGCATAAAGATCCTGTGGTCTTCGCCCGCCTCAAACTCCGTATGAGCCCCAAGCGATTCCCACCGCACGATCAAATTGAACCGCTCCGGCGTTTCAATCCCCTGCGCTAGCATGTGCCCGCCGTACCCATTCGCACGGCGGAGCAAAGGCGCAACCTCGGCAAATGCACCTCTGAACTCATCAATGCGTTCTGCGTGAACAGGCAACAAAGCGATCTCATAAATCATGACGCATCCCCCACAGAACCCGCCCGAAGCGACGGCTCGATCGCAATCGCAATCTTCCCTTGAAGACCGTTATTGGGACTTTCCAGCCGAGCATGGGCCAGCGGAATCTCCGCAAGCGAATACACCGCACCAACATGTGGCCGCAGTTGACCGCGCTCCACCAACGCACTCAACTCATCGAGCTTGCCGCGGTTCTGGCGGGTGAAAACGAAGTGATAGCTCGCGTTCTTGCCCCACGCCTGAACGAGGTTTTGTGGTTTGGCGATGTCGACGATCGAGACCACGCGGCCAAGTTGTGCGAGGGCGTCGGGGCTGCGCGCGAGGGTGTCGCCGCCGATTGTGTCGAACACCACGTCCACTCCGAGGCCATTGGTTTCTCGCAGGATGGCGTCGACGTAGTCGTCCTTTTCGTAGTCGATGATCACATCGGCGCCCATGCGGCGGACGAACTCGGCGTTTGCTTCGCGTGCGGTGGTGAACACTTTGGCGCCCATCGCCTTGGCGAGCTGGATGGCGACATGTCCGACACCTCCCGCGCCGCCGTGGATCAGAATGCTCTCGCCGACTCTGAGCGCTGCCCGCACGATCAGGGCTTCCCATGCCGTCCCGCCGACCAGGCTCAGGCTGGCGGCTTCTAGATGGCTCAGCGAGGAAGGCTTTTTGCCGATGATGCTGGCGGACGCCACGTGGTACTCGGCATAGCTGCCGGGGCCGTCGAAGATTTGCGGCGTGTACCAGACTTCGTCTCCGGGGGCGAAAGCCGTCACACCCGGGCCGACCGCTTCGACTACGCCGGAGACGTCATGTCCGGTGATGGCCGGCAGTGGCACCAGGTCGGAATAGTCGCCGCGTCGGACTTGATAATCCAATGGATTGATCGAGGTGGCGTGTACCCGGACCAGCACTTGTCCCGCTTCCGGCACGGGCTTGGGTACGTCGCAGAGTGTGAACGATTCAGGGTTGCCAAATGATTCAAGCAGCATCGCTTTCATGGTGAATCCTCGTATCGATAATAAGGGATATCGAGATATCTCGATATCATGCGGTAAATTTTTTTACAGCTCTTTCCCTATGACCTCAGCCAAAGCGCTGATGTTGGCTTCATTGCGCTTGTAGTAGGTCCACTGACCGATGCGCCTGACTTCAACCAGGCCCACGCGCTGCAGCGTTGCAAGATAACCGGACACCGTTGATTGCGAGAGTCCGATGCCCTCTTGAATACTGCTCACACACACGCCCACCGTGTGAACATCGCCCTCGTCCTGCGGGGGGAAGTTCTTTACGGGGTCCTTCAAGCCTTTCAGGATTTCAAGCCGTACCGGGTTTGAGAGTGCTTTGAATACTTCGATCAGGTCCATGCCGCGAGAATATCGAGATTATTCGATATGTCAATACGCTGTTTGACCAACGGAAAACAGAACGGTCTGCCGACACCCACGGCATCGGCAGACCGGATTTCACCGCGAAAAACCTCAGTACGGATTACACCGCTGCGCCACCGTCGTCGCCTGATCCACATACGGCCGCTGAGTCAGCGGAATAATAGCTTTCAACCAATTGCCAGAACAATGTGGCTGCTTCACCTAACCGCTTCTCGTATCATCAGCGCCTTCGCATCTGGAACGAACTGTGTGAAATCGCCAACCGATAAAGCTCTGGCTTCCCCTGACAGGACGAAATGGGACGCAGGCGAGGCTGCCAGTCAGCTCTCGTGGGACGACTTGCGCATCATCAAGACGCTCAGTGATTGCGGCAATCGTTCGGCGACGGCCAAAAAGCTTGGCATCAATGTATCCACCGTTTCGCGCCGGATTACTCAAGTTGAGCGCACGCTCGGCGTCGCGTTGTTCGATCACCGCAAATCAGGGTATCTGCTCACCGCCGAGGGTGCTGAATTGCGAGCGCTCGCCGAGCGTGTGGAGCTGGATATCGTCAGTGTCACGCGGCGTGTTTCACGTTCAGGACAGGGTCCCCTCGGAAAACTTCGAATTACCACCAGCGACTCGCTGCTGCTGTACTTCTTCACCCCCATCATCGCGGACTTCAAGGCTCTGAATGAGGGAATCACCATCGAGGTGCTGGTGGGCAATGAAACCCTCAGCCTCGCCCGGGATGAATCGGACATCGCCATTCGGGCGACGAGAAAACCCGCGGAAAGCCTGGTGGGCCGCAAACTGGCAAACATTGCCTGGGCACCTTACTGCTCTGCCAGGCAGATGACTGACTCGCCCCTTTTCGAAGAGGGCAAGGCATGGGTCTCCTACTCCGCAGCGCTCTGCGGTTTGAGGGCGACCCGTTATGTCGAAAGCAGAGTCGCTGCGGAGCGCATAGCGTACCGCACCGATTCCGTTGCAGCGGCAAGCGTAGCCATCGCGGCGGGCCTGGGATTTGGATTCCTTCCCTGCATGTTGGGCGACATCACCCCAGGGTTGGTACGCGCCGGGCCGGTGGTGCCGGAGCTTCAGGATGAGTTATGGCTGCTGACTCACCAGGACATTCGAAAATCGTGGCGAGTCAAGGCATTCATGACCTTCTGCGCGGCTGCCGTGACCAGTCAGAAGCCCTTGGTCGAAGGGCAGTCGATACTCCCGGTCACCTAGATCGAAACCGGGAGTGCAGCTCAGATGTTTCGCGCACCGATCACGGCCTTGCATGCGATCTCGATCAGTTGCGGGCGCTGGGCAAGCCTTGACACCCCAATGATATTGCTCGCGCACTGAGGCCGCTCAGTACCATAGGCAGCCTTGCGCACTTTGCCGACGACTGCGAACGCAGCATCCATATCCAGCACGTAAAGCGTTTCCTCGACAACGTCTTGCAGCGTTGCGCCATACAAGGCGAGCAGCTTCGAAATGTTGTCGTAAGAGACCTGCATCTGCTCTCCCATCGAAGAGAAATCACTGGGTTTTCCGTCGGCATTCAGCGGCGCCGGGGCGACCAGATTACCTTCTTCATCATGGTTGAATTGACCTGATACGTAGATCTCGTTTCCTACCCGCCGCGCCTGCGGATAGCCATAGGCCTCCTCCCAGGGAACGCCCCAGTAGACGGTCTGTTTGTTGAACGGTTGTGAAACTGCCATTGCACTCTCCAGCTCATGAGGGATCGGTCTGATCCGTATGGGTGGGCGAATGCTAGCAGTGCGAGCGCACATCTTATGGCGCATGAATAAGCCCACAAAGGCGCAAAAATGCGCCACCAATAAACATTTTGTTTCGTTATCTTTTGCTTGCCCTCAGCAATGACGCTGAGGAACGCACTTGTGTTTACGGTGATACCTGAAGGGCCCGAGACTTGTGCGACTGAACAGCATCGAGCTGAAAGGAAACAAGAATGAACAATCCTAAAACTGAAGTCCTGACTCCACTGAACAGCCAACTGATTTTCATCGACCACCAGCCACAGATGGCCTTCGGCGTGCAGAGCATCGACCGGCAAACGCTCAAGAACAACACCGTTGCCCTGGCCAAGGCAGCGAAGATCTTCAATGTCCCCACCACCCTCACCACGGTTGAGACAGAAAGCTTCTCGGGTCACACCTATCCCGAGCTACTCGCTGTGTTTCCGGACGCCCCGCTGCTGGAGCGCACCTCCATGAACTCCTGGGACGATCAGAAGGTGCGCGACGCACTCAAGAAAAATGGTCGCAACAAGATCATCGTCTCCGGTCTGTGGACCGAGGTGTGCAATGCCACCTTCGCCCTGTCGGCAATGAACGATGCCGGCTATGAGATCTATATGGTCGCAGACGCCTCCGGCGGCACCACCAAAGAGGCCCACGATTACGCCATGCAGCGCATGATCCAGGCCGGCGTCGTACCGGTGACCTGGCAGCAGGTGCTGCTGGAATGGCAAAGGGACTGGAAGAACCGCGCCACCTACGACGCCGTGATGGAACTGGTCAGGGAACATTCCGGTGCCTACGGCATGGGCGTCGACTACGCCTACACCATGGTGCACAAAGCGCCTGAGCGCGTTCAGCATGGCCCCTCCCTGGCGCCTGTCGCTGCTTCTGTCTGAACCATCGCCGGCCCCTGCCCCGGGGGCTGTCCAGACTTGCAAAGGGTGCGCTGTCGACTGAGTCGAGTCAGTCGCGCGCATCCTGTTACCTGAATTTCCGGATGTGTATGAACATGGACAAATCTACCGTGCTGGCGACGCTCACCCTGACTTCGACAGGACAGCTCAAGTCCTGGCAGATAAGGACTGCCCAACAACTGATGCTCGACAGGCTGGATACCGGCATTACTGTGACTGAACTGGCCGAAGCCTGCGCATTGTCGCGCAGTCACTTCTCCCGCATGTTCAAGCAAAGCACCCGGATGTCCCCGCAGCAATGGCTGCGTGAACAGCGGGTCATGAAAAGCAGAGAACTGATGAAGGACTCCACCTTGCTGCTCACAGAGATCGCACTGGAATGCGGCTTCTGCGATCAAGCACACTTCTGCCGTACGTTCGTGAAAGCTGAAGGCATGTCGCCGAAAGCCTGGAAGCAACAAGCGATCAGCCCGATTCCGGTCGCGGCTTGAAACGATAAGGCATCACCAGCGCGCGGGCGATCCCATATTCATATCGTTTTCCATGAGTAGGTAATCATCACCGGGAACGAAAAACCCGTGCACCAAAATGGCGGTTTTTTTCGTTTCCGGTGTAGCGTTGACAGCACTCCACCAAGACCGCCTATGAGTCGCTCTCTGTCGATCATGCGTTCATGGTTGCCCTGCCCTCACTTCTTGCCACTTGCCAGATGATGGGCAACCAATGCATTCGCATGCCCGTGGCCCATGCCGTGTTCGGTCTTAAGCCACGCGACCAGTTCCATGTGTTTTTTGTCGGTAACGCTGGCGAGCAGATTCAGCCAGTGCTCGATGGGCTGGCCGTACTTCTTTTCGATTGAAGGAAAGTAGGATGCCGGGCCTTTTACTTTTGCGTCTTCGCTCATGTTGTAAGCTCCCTTTGCGGCGGAGTGTCGGATAACGCTCCCTGTCGTCCGGCATCAGATTGGACGCCGATCTTGATTTCGGCAACCTGCCCGGCAGATTGCCTCTCGCTTTTGAACACTTGACTCAACACCGAACTCAACGCTGACGCGACGGCAGCATGCGCAGCAGCGTGTTGTCCCGCACCCAATAGTGATGAAACAGCCCCGCCACCGCGTGCAGGCCGATCAGCCAGTAACCGGCATTGCCGATCAGCTCATGCCAGTACTTGAGCTGCTTGGCCATGTCGGTATCCACCGCCAGCGGCGACGGCAGATGAAAGCCGAAATACGGGAAAGGTTTGTCTCCGGCCGCAAGCATCATCCAGGCCAGCACCGGTGTGACGATCATCAGCACATACAGCGCCAGGTGCATCAGATGCGCGATTGCGGTCTGCCAGGCGGGAGGTTTCGGCGTGATCGGCGGACGCGGCGTCAAGCGCCCGAGCAGACGAACCCACACCAGAACGAAAATGCTCGCGCCGAATAGCCCGTGCAGGCCCATGAGCAGGCCCCGCGCTTCGCTGCCTCGGGGCATGAAGCCTTTTATTTCAACGCAGGCATACACGCCGACGAACAGCGCCAGCATCAGCCAGTGCAAGGTGATCGACAGTTTTCCATAACGGGGTGCGGCCATGTCGCGGGTCATAGTTGCCTCGTGATTGTTGTGAGCGACGGCCGACTCGTCCGGCTGTCTCGATCCGGTTGCCGGGCGAACCGACGGCGTCACACTGCCTTGACAGTCTTAAGACAATCTGAAGATCCGTCGTTCGTTAACCTTTTTTCACCTTCAGACTTCGTTAAGAAATGGCCCGGATACTCCACTCAAACCTATTGAGGGAGGCCTTCAGCCCATGCCCGATTCTGACTGGAACATCCCCCTGCCCCTGCACTTCGGCCATGCCGAAACACCACCGATGCAATTGTCCAGCTCGCTGCCGGGCGACGCTCAGCGGGCATCGTTCGAAGCGTTCATTCAACAACGCTTTCGCAAGGCCCACGGCGCCGACATCCGCCATTTCATGCCCGAACTGTTTGGCGTGCACAACGACTCCGGCGACCTGTGCGCGGTGGCCGGCGTACGCCGCGCGCATCTTGAATCGCTGTTTCTCGAACGTTACCTGGATGAGCCGATCGAGCCGTTGATTAGCGCAGCCGCCGAGCGACCGGTGGAGCGCAGCGCGATTGTCGAAGTCGGCAACCTTGCCGCCAACGACACCGGCAGCGCACGCCTGAGCATCATTGCCATTACTTACCTGTTGGCCATGGGCGGTCTGGAATGGGTGACCTTCACCGGCAATATCGGCCTCGTCAACAGCTTCCATCGTCTGGGTCTGAAACCGGTGACGCTGTGCGCCGCTGACCCGGAGCGTCTGGGCGATGACCGTCACCACTGGGGCAGTTACTACGAAAGCAAACCCTGGGTGCATGTCGGCAATATCCGCGCCGGCTTTATCCATCTGCGCAACATCGGTCTGTTCAGCCGGCTGGGATTGCCGACATCCGTTGAGGGAGCCTGCCATGTCGCTTGAACGTCAACGATTTCAGGAAACCCTGCGCAGCCACGCAGGGCGCAATGACAACGCCCTGGCGTTGTGGGGCGACACGCTGAAAATCAGCTACACGACGCTGTACGCCGAAGTGATGTACCGCCAGCAGCGCCTGCGCGATGAACAGGTGACGGTCATTGCGTTGGCGCTGGACAACGGCGTCGAAGCGATACTCTGGGACCTGGCGGCAATGTTTGAAGGCTTGACGTGCGTGACCCTGCCGCCGTTTTTCAGTCCGGCACAACGTGCCCATTGTCTGGAACAAAGCCAGGCCGAACGGGTGATCGCTGAACCGGAGCTGGAGCCAGAATTGCTCGCCGCCGGTTATCAACAACGCGGTGAATTCTGGTGCCGCGCTTTTGAAGGCCCGAACCGCCTGCCGGCCGGCACTGCCAAACTGACGTTTACTTCCGGCACCACCGGTACACCGAAGGGCGTGTGCCTGAGCGCGGACAGTCTGCTGCGGGTCGCTCGGGAGCTGGAAGAATCCAGCAAACCCACAGCCCCTCAACATCACGTGGCGTTGCTGCCGCTGGCGATCCTGCTGGAAAACCTCGGCTGTTACGCGGCCCTGTACGCCGGCGCGACGCTGAGCGTACCGAGCCAGAAAACCCTGGGCATCCAGGGCGCCAGCGGCGTCGACCTGCCGCGCTTGCTCGGCTGTCTGTCCAGCCGGGCACCCGAGAGCCTGATCCTGGTGCCGCAGTTGCTGCTGTTACTGGTCAGCGCCGCCGAACAGAAAGCCTTCGATCCGCAATCGCTGCGTTTTGCCGCCGTCGGTGGCGCACGGGTTTCCGAAGATCTGCTGCACCGCGCGCAACGGGTCGGCCTGCCGGTCTACGAAGGCTACGGCCTGTCCGAGTGCGCATCGGTGGTCTGCCTCAACCGGCCCGGGGCTCGGCGTCCGGGCAGTGTCGGGCGGCCCCTGCCCCATGTCGACGTACGCCTTGCCGAAGACGGAGAGGTGTTGATCAAGGGCTCGACACTGATCGGCTACCTGGGCGAACCGGCATTCAGTGATGAATGGTGGCCCAGCGGTGATCTGGGCGAATTCGATCCGGAGGGTTTTCTCTACCTCAAGGGCCGCAAGAAGCATCAGTTCGTCACCAGCTTCGGGCGCAACGTCAACCCGGAATGGGTCGAGTCCGAACTGACCCAGCGCCATCACATCGCTCAGGCCTTTGTGTATGGCGAGGCCTTGCCGCACAACCACGCCCTGCTCTGGCCACATCGCCCTGATTGCACCGATGCACAACTGGAAGCCGCCGTCGCCGCTGCCAACGAGGTATTGCCCGATTACGCCCAAGTGCATCACTGGACGCGCCTCAAGCAACCCTTCACCGCCGCCAATGGCCTGCTCACCGCCAACGGCCGCCCGCGCCGCGATGCGATCGTCGCGCAGTACCGCACCTTGCTCACTGAATCAGTCCTTTCCGAGGAATCGGCACCATGAGTTTTTTCGACACCCTGCAAGAAGCCACACAACAGGAACGCCACGAGTTGTTCAATTTGCCAATCATCCTCGATGCGCTGCAAGGCAAGGTCAGTCTTGAAAGCTATCGCGCGTTTCTCGCCCAGGCCTACTACCACGTGCGCCACACCGTACCGCTGATGATGGCCTGTGGCGCACGCCTTCCGACGCACCTGGAATGGCTGCGCAAAGCCGTGTGCGAATACATCGAGGACGAATACGGTCATGAGCAATGGGTACTCGACGACATCGCCGCTTGTGGCGGTGATCGTGACGCGGTCCGGGACGGTCAGCCTTCGTTGCCGATCGAGCTGATGGTCAGTTTCCTCTACGACCTGATCGCCCGGGACAACCCGGTGGGATTGTTCGGCATGGTGAATGTGCTTGAAGGCACCAGCATCGCTTTGGCCACACACGCGGCAGGCAGCATTCGCGAACGACTGGCGCTGCCCGAAACGGCGTTCAGTTATCTCAGCTCCCACGGTTCGCTCGACATCGAGCACATGCACACCTATCGCCGGTTGATGAATCAGCTGGAAGATCCGGCCGATCAGGCGGCGGTGATTCATGCCTCGAAAGTCGTCTATCGGCTCTACACCGACATGTTCCGAAGCCTGCCCCGTGACGCGGAGGTTCAACATGCAGCTGCATGAAGCCCGTGTGGTGCTGACCGGTGCCAGCGGCGGCATCGGACTGGCCATCACCCGTGCCCTGTGCGCCGCCGGTGCGCAAGTCCTGGCGGTGGCGCGACATCAGGAATCGCTGCGCCCGTTGCTCGATCTTTACCCACAGAATCTGTGCTGGGTCGCTGCCGACCTGACATTCCTCAGCGACCGGCGCAAGGTGCTGGCCGCCGCCGAGGCCATCGGCGGCATCAACCTGCTGATCAACGCCGCCGGGGTCAATCACTTCGCAATGCTGGAACAGCTCGACGACAGCGACATCAACGCCATGCTGGCGGTGAACATCAGTGCGCCGATCTGCCTGACCAAACTGTTGCTACCGCTGCTCAAGCAGGCCGACAGCGCCATGGTGGTCAATGTCGGCTCTACCTACGGTTCAATCGGCTATCCCGGTTATGCCAGTTATTGCGCCACCAAATTTGCCTTGCGCGGGTTTTCCGAGGCCTTGCGCCGGGAACTGGCGGACACCCGGGTCGGCGTGCTGTATGTCGCACCGCGCGCCACCCGCACCAGCATGAACAGCCCCGCTGCGCAGGCATTGAACGATGCACTCAAAGCCAGCGTCGACGATCCGCAGGCCGTCGCCGCTGCGGTGATCCATGCGATTGCCGGTGATCGCCGCGACCTCTATCTGGGCTGGCCGGAGCGCTTTTTCGTGCGCCTCAACAGCCTGCTGCCCAATCTGGTGGATCGCGGTCTGCGCAAGCAATTGCCGTTGATCCGTCGCCTGAGTGAAAAACCTGAAAACGAGACGCCAAAACCATGAAAAGACTCTTCGCGTGCCTGCTGCTGGGCGCCCTAAGTCAATCAGCCTTGGCGATGGACGCCGCCGATCAGCAACGCCTCAACAGCATCCAGCAGAGCTGGGCGCACATCCAATACGAAACGCCGGAAAAACAGCGCGCCGCCGCGTTCGAACAACTGGCCGTTCAGGCAACGCACTTCACCACCGAACGGCCGGCCGTCGCCGAGGCCTGGATCTGGAAAGGCATCGTCACCAGCAGTTGGGCCGGTGCCGAGGGCGGACTTGGTGCCCTGGGCAAAGCCAAGGACGCCAAGGCCGATCTGGAAAAATCCCTGACCCTCGATCCCAAGGCGCTGCAAGGTTCGGCCTACACCAGCCTCGCCGCGCTGTACGACCGGGTACCGGGCTGGCCGATCGGTTTCGGCGACAGCGACAAAGCCGAACAACTGTTCAAACAGGCTTTGCAACTCAACCCCGAGGGAATCGACAGTCTGTACTTCTGGGGCGATCACCTTTACCGTCAAAAACGCTACGCTGAAGCCAAAGCAGCGCTGCTCAAGGCCCTGCAAGCCGCTCCTCGCCCAGGCCGGGAAAGTGCCGATGCCGGACGCCGCAAAGAGATCGCCGCGTTGCTGGTGGACGTGAACAAGAAACTCGACTGACAGGAGTCCGTGTGCGTTTATTACTGATCGAGGATGACGTGGCCCTCGGCGAGGGCATTCATCAGGCGCTGGGGCGCGAGGGTTACACCGTCGACTGGCTCAAGGACGGCAGCAGCGCCCTGCACGCCCTGCTCAGCGAAACCTTTGATCTGGCGGTGCTCGATCTCGGCCTGCCGCGCATGGACGGGCTCGAAGTCCTGCGTCGTCTGCGTGGCAGCGGTTCGAACCTGCCGGTGCTGATCCTCACCGCCCGTGATGCCACCGAAGACCGCATCGCGGGGCTGGACGCCGGCGCCGATGACTACCTGATCAAACCCTTCGACCTGGCCGAGCTCAAGGCCCGCCTGCGCGCCCTGCTGCGACGCAGTGCCGGACGCGCGCAGATGCTGATCGAACATGCCGGCATCAGCCTCAACCCCGGCACCCAGCAAGTCAGCTACCTGGGGCAGCCGGTGGTGCTCACACCCAAGGAATATCAGTTGTTGCACGAACTGCTCTCGCCGCCGGGTCGGGTCATGACCCGCGACCACCTCACACAACTGCTTTACGGCTGGAACGAAGAAGCCGAAAGCAACACTCTCGAAGTGCATATTCATCACCTGCGCAAGAAATTCTCCACCGACCTGATCCGCACCATCCGTGGCGTGGGTTATCTGGTGGAGGAGCGCCGATGACCTCGATCCGGCGCCGCACCCTGACCCTGATCATCGGCCTGATGCTCGCCGGTCTGACCGTGCTCAGCCTGTTCAATCTGCACGACAGCAACCACGAAATCGCCGAAGTCTACGACGCGCAACTGGCGCAGAACGCACGGTTGCTGCAAGGCGTGATGCGCATGCCGTTGCCGGGGCAGGAGCACGCGGATCTTTATCGGGGGTTCAACTCGGCCCTGGCTGAAGCCGTGCCCAAGGGTGACGGCCATCCCTACGAAAGAAAGCTCGCCTTTCAGGTCTGGAATGCCAAGGGCGAGGTCCTGGTGCATACCGCCAGCGCGCCCTCCTTCAGCACGCCGCCGATCCAGCCAGGCTTCAGTGATGTGGTGGATTTGAACAAGCGCCACTGGCGGGCGTTTGTCCTGGAAGACCGACAGAACGGTTTGCGCATCTGGGTGGGTGAACGCGGTGACGTGCGAGCGGACCTGGTTGACCGGATCGTCCGGCACACCCTGTGGCCGAACGTGATCGGCAGCCTGATTCTTGCGGCGATGATCTGGCTGGCCATCGGCTGGGGGCTCAAGCCTTTGGCCAACATGGCGGCGACCCTGCGCGCCCGCCACAGCGGCTCCCTCGAACCGCTGCAATTGACACCCCTGCCCAGCGAACTGGAACCGATGCAGGCCGCGCTCAACCGCATGCTCGCGCAGATCCAGGAAGTGCTGGGCCGTGAACGGCGCTTCATCGCCGACGCCGCCCACGAAATGCGCACGCCATTGGCGGTACTGCGTGTCCATGCGCAAAACCTGCTGGAGGCCGGCACTGAACAGGAGCGGCGCGAGTCACTCGAGTTTTTGATCGCCGGGGTGGATCGCACCAGCCGCCTGGTCAATCAGTTGCTGACCATGGCCCGCCTCGAACCAGAGGCCAAGGCGCCTGCCAACAAACGCATCGATCTCGGTGAAACCGTACGCAACAGTCTGGTGCAACTGACGCCGTGGCTGTTGAGCAAACATCTGGAACTGGCCTTCGACGTCAGCGCCCCCTCCTTCAATGCCCTCACCGATGCTGCCGCCATCGACATCGCCCTGAACAACCTGATCACCAACGCTGCCAGTTTCTCTCCCGAACAGGGCGTGATCGGCGTGCAATTGACCCAGGCCGACGGCTTCTACCATTTGAGCGTTGAAGATCAGGGGCCGGGAATCGATGAAGCGGATCGAGCGCGGTTGTTCGAACGGTTCTACAGCCGGGGCAATCCCCAAGGTGCGGGGCTGGGGCTGACCATCGTCCATACCATCGCGACCCGTCTGGGCGGGCGAGTCACACTGGAAAACCGGGTCGAGGGCGGTTTGAGGGCGACACTGTCGATTCCCGCCGGTTGAACAAGTCTTGCGACCGTTGAGTCATGGCGCAACCATTGGTGGCGCCTTGCTGTGCAATGCCTTTGATTCGGTATTGGAGCGCGACACCGTCTCCGGCACCGCCACCCAAAGCAGCACCAGCGCCGCCATCGCTACCCCCGCCAAGGTCAGGAACGCAGCGCTGTATCCCGCCTCCTGAACCACAATCCCCGCAAGGCTGTTGCTCAGCGCAGCCCCTAGACCAAACACCGTCGAAATCGCCCCAAGGCTGATATTGAAATGCCCGGTGCCCAGCGTCAGGTCTTTCACCACCACCGGAAACAGCGCGCCGAAAATCCCCGCGCCGATGCCATCGAGCAACTGCACCGAAACCAGCCACCACGGATCGTTCGACAGCACATACAACACGCCACGCAATGGCAGGATCAGGAACCCTGCCAGCAACAACGGCTTGCGTCCCCACAGATCGGCCTTCGCCCCCACCAGCAGTGCAACCGGGACCATCACCAGTTGCGCCGCGACGATGCAGGCAGACGTGAGCGGCGTGGCCATCTGCAGATTGGCCTGCGCCAGTTTCTGACTCACCAGCGGCAACATCGCCGCGTTCGCCAGATGAAACAGCGCGCAGCAAATCGCAAACATCAGCAACGGTCGGTTGGTGAGCAACACGGAAAAGCCCGAAGGCTGCTTGCCCTGCCCCGTTTCGCTGGGCTCCAGACCTCGGGCGAGATCGTGGTCGATGGCGTCGGCCGATACAAAGGAAACGGCAATCACACTGGCCAACGCCATGACCGCCATCAAATAAAACACCGCGACCGGGCCGAACAGGTACGCGGACAAACCGGCCAGCAACGCAGCGCAAGCGTTGCCGGCGTGGTTGAAGGTTTCATTGCGCCCGGTTCTTCGCGTAAACGCGCGAGGCCCGGTAATGCCAAGGGTGATCGCGCAAATGGCCGGGGCGAAGATTGAAGCGGCGACAGCGCTGACGGCTTGTGTCAGGGCCACCAGGCTGAACGACGTCACAAACGGCAGCAGCAGACAGCTTCCGGTGACCACCAGCGCAGCAATCGCGATCAGCGCCCGTTTGAAGCGTGTGCTGTCGACCAGCGCGCCTGCCGGGGTCTGCGTGATAAGCGCGGCGATCCCGGCAATCGTCATGACCAGACCAATGCTCGCCGGCTCCCAGTGGTGAACCGCCAACAGGTAAATCGCCAGATAGGGACCGAGCCCGTCACGCACATCGGCGAGAAAGAAATTCAGGCTGTCGAGGGACAGGTTATTGCGGCGATCGAGGTGAGTGGCCACGGGTAACGTCTTCATTGTCGAGGTTCTGCGAGATGACTCAACCTCCGCAAATCGAATGACCTTTTGCCGGGCGTTTTAGTTGCATGAAACAGCCGTCCGTTACTGCCCCATCAACAACTCGCGCTCGCCTTCACACAAACCCACGACGTAATCCCAAACCACCCGCAACCGCACCGACTTGTGCAACTCCCGCCGCGTGCTGATCCAGTAACTGCGCTCGATACTCTCATCCGGCAACAACGCCACCAGATCCGGATCCGAAGCCGCCATGTAACAAGGCAGCACCGCAATCCCCAGCCCCGAGCGCGCCGCCTGTTGTTGGGCAATCACGCTGGTGCTGTGAAACACCACCCGTGGATTGCGGCAGAAGCTGTTGAGAAACATCAGCTCCTGACTGAACAGCAGATCATCGACATAACCGATCCACGCGTGCCGCCCGAGATCCTCGCGACTGCGCAGCGGCGGCGCGTTGTCGAGATAGGCGCGGCTGGCATAGAGCGCGAGCCGGTAATCAGTGAGTTTGCGGGTGACCAGCATGTCCGCCGCCGGCCGTTCCAGGTGAATGCTGATTTCCGCCTCGCGGTTGAGGATGCTGACGAAGCGCGGCACCGCCACCAGTTCCACCTCAAGCCCTGGATAACGCTCGAAAAGCCCGATCATGCGACTGGCGAGAAACATGATGCCCAGCCCTTCCGTCACGCCAACGCGGATCTTGCCCAGCGGCGCGGTGGACTGGGTGATTTCTTCCTGAGCCAGCAGCGCAACGTTTTCCATGGCTTCGGCGTGTTTGAGCAGCGCCTCCCCCGCCGGGGTCATTTCGTAGCCTTGGGCGTGCTGCACGAACAGCGCGGTGCCGAGGCTTTTTTCGATGGCCTCGATATGCCGGGCGACGGTGGCGTGCGTGGTGTTCAGGCGGCGGGCGGCGGTGAGCAAGCGGCCGCTGCGCTGCAACTCAAGAAAGAACCGCAGGTCGTTCCAGTCGAACATGGCTTGTCCTTGTCGGCTATCGTCAGGGAGCGCTGTTTGAAAACGCACAGCGGCTGCGCAAAAACTAACATTCTTTTGACGAAAGCTAACAACTAGGATGACCGACAACAAAAACAATAAGCGAGGTCAGGGAATGCAGACTTCCCTCGATGAATTCGACTACATCGTGGTCGGCGCCGGGCCGGCCGGGTGTTTGCTGGCCAATCGGCTGTCGGCCGATCCACAGCAGCGCGTGCTGTTGCTGGAAGCCGGCGGGCGCGACAACTATCCGTGGATTCACATCCCCGTGGGTTATCTGTTCTGCATCGGCAACCCGCGCACCGACTGGTGCTTCAAGACCGAAGAGCAACCGGGCCTCAATGGCCGCGCGCTGAGTTATCCGCGCGGCAAGGTGCTGGGCGGCTGTTCGTCGATCAACGGCATGATCTACATGCGCGGCCAGGCCAACGATTACGACGGCTGGGCTGCCGAGGGCAATCCGGGCTGGGCCTGGAATGACGTGCTGCCGCTGTTCAAACAGAGCGAAAACCACTTCGCCGGCGCGGCGGACTTTCATGGCGACAAAGGTGAGTGGCGAGTCGAACGCCAGCGTCTGTCGTGGCCGATTCTCGATGCGTTCCGCAGCGCTGCCGAGCAAAGCGGCATTGCCAGCATCGATGACTTCAACCAGGGCGACAATGAGGGTTGCGGCTACTTTCAGGTCAATCAGAAGGCCGGGGTGCGCTGGAATGCGGCGAAGGCGTTTCTGAAGCCGATTCGCGATCGGGCCAATCTAACGGTATTGACCGAAGTCGAAGTGGATCGCGTTCTGTTCGAAGACGGCCGTGCCTCGAAGGTCAGCGCCCGTTGGCAGGGTCAACAAAAGAGCTTCAAGGCGCGCAAGGAGATCGTGTTGTGCGCCGGCTCCGTGGGCTCGCCGAGCATTCTGCAACGCTCCGGAATCGGCCCGCGTCCGCTGCTGGAAAAGCTCGGCATCGGCGTCGTGCATGAGCTGCCGGGCGTCGGCGGCAACCTGCAGGATCACCTGCAACTGCGGCTGATCTACAAACTGGAAAACGCCCGCACCCTCAACCAGATTGCCGGCAGCGTGTGGGGCAAGATGGGCATGGGCCTGCGTTATCTGTATGACCGCAGCGGGCCGTTGTCGATGGCGCCGAGTCAGCTGGGCGCGTTTGCCCGCTCGGGGCCCGAACAGGCCTCGGCCAACCTCGAATACCACGTGCAGCCGCTGTCGCTGGAGCGTTTTGGCGAGCCGCTGCACAGCTTCCCCGCGTTCACCGCATCGGTGTGTGATTTGCGGCCGCAGAGCCGGGGGCGGGTCGAGATTCGCTCAGCCGATCCGCAAGAAGCCCCGCTTATTCAACCCAACTACCTCAGCCATCCCGAAGACCTGCGCGTGGCCGCCGATGCGATTCGCCTGACCCGGCGCATCGTCAGCGCCCCCGCCCTGCAAGCCTTCAATCCGGTGGAGTACCTGCCCGGCGCCAGCCTGCAGACCGAAGAACAACTGCACGAAGCGGCGGCGAAGATCGGCACGACGATTTTCCACCCGGTCGGCACCTGTCGCATGGGTAACGACGCGGACGCGGTGGTCGATGCGCAATTGCGAGTGCACGGCGTGCCGGGCCTGCGAATTGCCGATGCGTCGATCATGCCGCGCATTACCTCGGGCAACACTTGTTCGCCTACGCTGATGATTGCTGAAAAAGCGGCACAGCTGATTCTCAACCCAACCGCCCGGAGTTTTCCCGCCGAAGAAAAAGCACTGACCGCACTCTCTTGACCAAAGGAACAGCGGCGCACGCCCACAAGGCCGGCGCCGACAGTGGAAACAACAAAAACAATCACTGTGAGGGATACCGATATGTCAGAACACGTTCAGCCTCTGGACGCCGTGCGCAGCACGGACGCCAGCCCCGATACCCGAAAGGTCATCTTCGCCTCGTCCCTGGGGACGGTGTTCGAGTGGTATGACTTCTTTCTCTACGGCGCCCTGGCGGCGGTCATCAGCAAACAGTTTTTCGCCGGGGTCAACGACACCACGGCGTTCATCTTCGCGCTGATGGCGTTCGCCGCAGGCTTCATCGTGCGGCCGTTCGGGGCGCTGGTGTTCGGTCGGTTGGGGGACATGATCGGGCGCAAATACACCTTCCTCGCGACCATCATCCTGATGGGTGTGGCGACATTCGCCGTGGGCCTGCTGCCGACTTACGCCAGCATCGGCATCGCCGCGCCGATCATTCTGGTGGTGCTGCGGATGCTTCAGGGCCTGGCCCTCGGCGGCGAATACGGCGGCGCCGCGACTTACGTGGCGGAACACGCGCCGATCGGCAAGCGCGGTTTCCACACCAGCTGGATTCAATCCACCGCGACCCTCGGTTTGCTGCTGTCACTGCTGGTGGTGCTCGGTTGCCGCTACTTCACCGGCGATCAGTTCGAAGTCTGGGGCTGGCGCATTCCGTTCCTGCTGTCGATCGTGCTGCTGGGCATTTCCACCTGGATTCGCCTGAGCCTGCATGAGTCGCCGGCCTATCTGAAAATGAAAGAGGAAGGCAAGACCAGCAAGGCGCCGATCCGCGAATCTTTCGGTAAATGGGAAAACCTCAAAGTCGTGCTGATCGCCCTGTTCAGCATCAACGCCGGGCAAGCGGTGACCTTCTACGCCGCGCAGTTCTACGTGCTGTTCTTCCTCACCCAGTTCCTGAAAATGGACCCGGCAGTGGCCAACAGTCTGCTGATCATCAGCGTGGTGATCGGTGCACCGTTCTTCATCATTTTCGGCTGGCTGTCGGACAAGGTCGGACGCAAACCGGTGCTGATGCTCGGCCTGTTGCTGGCCACTGCGCTGTACTTCCCGATCTTCAAATCCCTGGCCCACTACGCCAACCCGGCCATCGACCACGCCAGCCAACAGGCGCCGATCACCGTTGTCGCAGACCCGGCGACCTGCACCTTCCAGTTCGATCCGGTGGGCAAGGCCAAATTCGACAGCCCGTGCGACAAGGTCAAGACCTTCCTGGTCAAGCAAGGCCTGCCCTACTCCAGCGTCGCCGCCCCGGCGGGCAGCGCGGTGCAAGTAAGCGTCGGCGATGTGAAACTCGACGGTTTCGACGAGGCAGCACTGCGCGGCGCCATCACACTCGCCGGCTACCCGCAACAGGCCGACATGCAGCAAATCAACAAACCGATGATCGTAGCCCTGATCGTCGCCCTGATCATCATCTCCGCCATGTGCTACGGCCCGCTCGCCGCGCTGATGGTCGAACTGTTCCCCACCCGCATCCGCTACACCTCGATGTCCCTGCCGTATCACATTGGCAACGGCTGGTTCGGCGGCTTCCTGCCAACCGTGTCGTTTGCGCTGGTGGTGTACACCGGGGATATTTTCTACGGGCTGTGGTACCCGGTGCTGATTACCGGGGTGAGCCTGGTGGTGGGAATGATCTGTCTGCGTGAGACGAAGAATATCGATCTGGACAAAAACTGATTGATAAACGAGTGGCGGGGGGCGCAATGCCCTCGCCACCCTGCGGAATTTCAGACCTCCGCCTCCAGCAATTCAAACTTCACCTGATCGGGATAAAACGCCACGTAGTCCTTGATCTGGCTCACCGAAATCTTCGGATTTTCGTACGTCCACACCGCATTCGCCCCTTCATGCCCCGGCACTTGCAGACTGAAATAGTTGGCATCGCCCTTGTACGGGCAGTAGGTGGTGTGGTCGGTGCGGGCGAAGTATTTCTCGTCGATATCCTCGCGCGGGATGTAGTAGACCGGCGGGTAATTGGCTTCGAGCAGCACCAGGGCTCGGGCCGAGGCGGCGACCTGTATGCCGTGGAATTTTACCAGCAGGCAGCCAGGCTGCTCGGCGACGGTGATGACGGGACTGGGACCGGAACTTTTCATCGGTTTCTCCTGACTGCGGCGAAGGCACCGGTTCAGGTATAACCCATGCAGGGGAATCTCGTCGGGTTCGCAGCCGAACGGCTTTTCTTCGATCAGATATGACCGCCGCTTGCGAGGGCGGCGGTTTCTGGTTTCATATCACGCGCAAAACGGCCAAAAAACGCCCACCGACAGGAGTCATCATGCGTAAGGATTACCTGGCTTTTTTCATCTCGCTGTTCCTGTCGCGGCTGGCGGATCAGATCCTGTTGTTCATCGTGCCGTTGGTGGTATTCCAGACCACCAACAGCGCGTCCTGGGCGGGGCTCGCATTCTTCGTCGAGTCGCTGCCGCGCTTTCTCGCGTTTCCGCTGTGCGGGGCCCTGTGCGACAAGTTCTCGCCCATCAGAATCCTGCACATCAGTCAGGTCTACCGGGCGCTGCTCTGCGTGTTGGCAGTAGGGCTTTATGCCGTATTCGGCGGTATCGCATGGCTGGTGGTGCTGTCAGCGCTGTGCGGCGTTCTGACTACTCAGGGCATCATGGCCCGCGAAGTGCTGATGCCGCATATTTTCCAGCACTACAGCTACACCAAAACCCTTTCCTACTCGCAGATAGCCGACCAGACCGGACTGGTTTTGGGACCCTTGGTGGCGGCGTTACTGCTCGAAGTTTCGGCCTGGCACTGGGTGGTGCTGTGGGTGGCTGGGCTGTTCCTGCTGGCCGACCTCAGCATGTTGGTGTGGCAACGCTTGAGCCGCATCACCCTTGAGGTGTTCGAGCAGCATCAGGATATCTGGCTGCAGCCTCTGCGCATCGCGCTCAGGCATATCCGCGAACTGGCGGAGCTGAAAAAGATCATCACCCTGGCGGTCGGGGTCAACCTGATTGTCGGGGTCACCCTGGCCACTTCGGCGGCCATGGTGCTCGGTCAATACAGCGCCGGCAAGGACGACTACGCCGTGCTGCAAGCGGCTGGCGCGGTGACCACCATCGTGATTCTGTTTTTCCTCGCCCGGGTGGTATTGCCGTTGCGCGTACTGGGTGGCGTTGCCTATTCGATGCTCGCCGCCGGCGCCTTCATCAGCGCCCTGAGCCCGAACCTCGCGGGTTATGTGCTGGGTTTCCTGCTGATCGTCGGTTTCGACAAGATGTTCAACGTTTACATGCGCAGCATTCGCCAGCGAGTCATTCCCCCTCAGGACTTCGGCAAGACCGTGGGCGTGATCACCCTGCTCAACAACTTGTCGCAACCGCTGGCCGGTCTGCTGGTCGCACTGCTCGCCGCGCCATTGGGGACGCAACGTGTGATTCTGATTCTGGCCGTGCTGGCGACGCTGCTGGGCGTGGCGGCTCTCTGGTGGTTTGCCAGAGTACGTAATGCCCACGCCACGTCGATCCTCGAGACCGAGCAGTAACGGATTTCACTGTCGTAGAGCGATGTCCAAAAACAAAAAAACCGCAGCCTGCGAAGGACTGCGGTTTTTTCGTTTCAGATTTCCGTTTTCAGATCAGGCGACGATATCGGTCGCCACGGCCTGCCCCACCACACCCACGGCGAAATCCACCGAACCCTGGCCTGTGAGGTCGATCATCAGGCTGGTCTGGTTGGTCTGTTCGAAGTACGTGAGGATTGCGTCGCCCGCGTGCCCGGTGAAGCCGCTGACGAAGTTCAGCGTGGCTGCGCCGGTGGCGAACCCGGCGATGCCTGACAGGTCGATCTTGTCCAGGCCGCTGGTGAAATCCATGATCCAGTCCGGCGCGGTCATGGTCGAGTCGCTGGCCGCGCCGAACACGAAGGTGTCCGCGCCTTCACCGCCCCACAGCGAATCACCGCCGCCACCGCCGTAAATGATGTCGTTGCCCGCGCCACCAATCAGGTCGTTGGCCGCTGCGTTGCCGATCAGCAGGTCATTGCCCGAACCGCCAATGGCGTTTTCCACGGTCACGCCGTGAGCGATGGACACGTTGCCCACCAGACCGCCGACATCGGAGAACGAACCTTCGTTGAGGTTGATCTTCTGGTTCTGGCTGAAGCCGGAGAAATCCAGCGTGTCATTGCCACCGCCATCCCACACCGAGAACACCACTTTGGAGGTGTTCGAGGTGGCGCTGTAGAAGTCGCGATCGGCGTTGGAGTTGAAGCCGTACACGGTGTTGTCGGCACGGGTTTGGTAGTTGGCACCGTAGAGTTTCTGCACCGCGACGATGTCGTCCATCAACGGTGCCGAGGCGTAGGCGCCGCTGCCGTCCTTGCTGAAGTTCTGGTCGGTGTTGGCCTCGCTCCAGTAGCTCATCAGGCTGTAGCCACGGGTGTCTTCAGCGTACTTGGCGTCACCGTAGGTCGGGTTGCCATTGCCGGCGTTGTAGGCGCCCGGGTGCGACAGGCCAAGGGTGTGGCCGATTTCGTGGGTCAGGGTCTGACGCCCGTAGTTGTTGGTGTCCGGGGTCTTGTTGACCTGGTATTGATCGTTGATCAGGTACCACGATTGGCCGTCGTAGCTGCTGCCCTGTGGCAGGTAGGCGAACGCTGCGCCGCCGGTGCTGACGTCGTAGTTGCCGAAGGTCATGTGACCGTCGCCACCCTTGCCTTCGGTGAAGGTGACGTTGGCCACGTCCGACCACGATTGCATCGCCAGCACGGCCTGGGCTTTCTGCTGGGCGCTGAACTCGCTGAAGTTGCCGAGTTTGGGGTTGTAGTTCGACGGTTTGTCGGTCAGGAACGTGTAGGTCAGATCAATCTTGCCGTCGGCATTCTTGTCCTGCCACGACATGCCCTTGCGCAGGATTTCGTCGGCGGCCTGGTCGGCGGTGAACGACGGCTTGCCGTTGACGGTCCCGGTGCCGCGATCGTACAGGTGGCTGAAGGTGTCGACGGCGGTGAAGGCGCTGCTGGCCTGGGAGGAAGGTTGAGACATGGTGTACGTCCTTGTTTCTGAAGAGTCGGTATCAGACAGAAAAACGGCGATCTTCTGGCGAGATCGTCCTGTCACTCGCCCTGTTAGGCAGATTGAACCTGCCACAGCCGCCAACGGGGGCGCTAATCAATTTCTCGATAGCGTCCCGGATTGCCCCGACGCGGGCTGTCATGACCGGCAATCCTTTTATCTGTATATCCATACAGATAAAAGTTGCCCGTTCGCCCGAGTCAGGCCATCCTGTGCGCCTCTTCGGGCAATGATCGACGACGGTGGTTATGCGGCTGTACCTCTGTGAAAAACCCTCCCAGGCCAAGGACATTGCGGCTGTACTCGGCGCAAAGCGTCGGGGCGACGGCTGCTGGCTGGGAACGGATGTCACGGTGACCTGGTGCATCGGCCACTTGCTGGAAACCGCCCCGCCGGACGCCTACGACGCCAAATACAAGCGCTGGGTACTGGCCGACCTGCCAATCATCCCGGACAAATGGAAAATGACCGTCAAGCCGCGTACTGCCAGCCAGTACAAGGCGGTCAAGCGTCTGCTCGGCGAGGCCAGCGAACTGATCATCGCCACCGACGCCGACCGCGAGGGCGAGATGATCGCCCGGGAGCTGGTCGAGCACTGTCGCTATCGCGGGCCGATCCGCCGTTTGTGGCTGTCGGCGCTGGACGAAGCCTCGATTCGCAAGGCGTTGGCGGCGCTCAAGCCGGGCGCCGAAACCTTCAGCCTGTATCACTCGGCACTGGGGCGCTCGCGGGCGGACTGGCTGATCGGGATGAACATGAGTCGGCTGTTCACCCTGCTTGGCCGGCAATCCGGCTATCAAGGCGTGCTGCCGGTGGGCCGCGTGCAGACGCCGACGTTGCGGCTAGTGGTTGATCGCGACCGCAGCATCGCCGATTTCGTGCCGGTCGCGTACTGGGCCATCGATGTGCAACTGCTGCACAACGGCACGCCGTTCACGGCGCAATGGCGTGCGCCAAACGATGCCTGTGACGATCAGGACCGCTGCCTCAATCAGGCCCTCGCCCAGCAAGCGGCCGCCGCAATCAGCAGCGCTGCCAGCGCCCGGGTGATCAAGCTGCGCACCGAACGCATGCGCGAAGTGGCGCCTCTGCCCTTCGATCTGGGCACCTTGCAGGAAGTCTGCTCGAAGAAACTCGGCCTCGGTGCACAGGAAACCCTCGACATCGCCCAGGCCCTTTACGAAACCTACAAGGTCATCACCTACCCGCGCAGCGATTGCGGCTACCTGCCCGTGAGCCAGCACAGCGAGGCGCCGGGGATTCTTGCAGCGCTGCGTCAGGCCGACCCGAGCCTCGAAGCGCTGCGCGAGCATCTGGAGCCACAGCGCCGCTCCCGCGCCTGGAACGACGCCAAGGTCAGCGCTCACCACGGCATCATCCCGACCGCTGCCGCGAAAAATCTCGAACGCCTGACCGGCAAGCACCGCGCGGTCTACACGCTGATTCGCGCGCGGTATCTGGCGCAGTTCCTGCCCAATCACGAATACGACCGCACCCAGGCCGATTTCGATTGCGCCGGAGAAGCCTTGCGCGCGGTTGGCAAGCAGATCATCGAACCGGGCTGGAAACGCGCGTTACCCGAAGCGCTTACCCCGGCCAAGGGCCGTGAAGTCCCCGCGCCACAGACTTTGCCCACGCTGACCGAAGGCGCCGAGTACGCCGTGGCGGACGTGAAACTCAAGGACCTGTGGACGCAGCCGCCCAAGCCCTACACCGAAGGCGACCTGATCAAGGCGATGAAGAACGTCGCCAAACTGGTGGAAGATCCGCTGCTGAAGCAGAAACTTAAGGACACCACCGGCATCGGCACCGAAGCCACCCGCGCCTCGATCATTCAAGGGTTGCTGGATCGCGGTTATCTGGTGAAAAACGGCAAGGCCCTGTCCGCCACTCCTGCCGCCTTCAGCCTGATCGACGCCGTGCCGCGCGCGATTGCCGACCCCGGCACCACGGCGATCTGGGAGCAAGCGCTGGACATGGTGCAGAGTGGCGAGATGAGTCTTGAAGAGTTCGTCACCAAACAGGCGGCGTGGATGAGCAAGCAAGTAACCCGTTGCGCCGGACTGAGCCTTACCATCAGCGGCCCGCCGCCCGCCGGCAAGGCCGCTGCACCATGGAAGAACAAACGCAAGACCACCCGGCGCAAAACCACCGGAACCAGCAAACGCTCGGCGAAACCGGCAGCCAAATAGCCCGCTGCACGCTACTGTTTCTGCAGTGATGGTCAGGAGGCAGCGGCATGTCTGTCATCGAATTGCGCGTCGCCCGGCGCGACGAACTGGACACCCTCGAAAACCTGATGCAGTTCTACACCTATGACTTCAGCGAGTGGCTGCCGCTGAAGCTCGGCGGGCATGGGTTCTTCCCGATCCAGTTGAAAGACGATTACTGGCGCCAGCCGGCGACGCGGCCATTCCTGATCCACGTCGACGGAGAACTGGCGGGATTCGTGACCGTGGATGACCACCTCCTCATCGAAGACGCCGACTACAACATCGGCTACTTCTTCGTCAGCCGGCGCTGGCGTGGCCAAGGCGTCGCGCAGTTTGTCGCCTCTGCCCTCTTGAGCCACCTGCCCGGTCGATGGCAGATTTTCCATGTCGACGCCAACCTGCCTGCACAGCGGTTCTGGGCCCGGCTCATCCCCGAGCTGAGCGGCGGCGACTTTACCCGCCAGACCAAAACAGTGGACGGCTATCCCTGCACGTTTTACTGCCTGCGCAGCCTTTCTCCCGCTGCCTGAACGCCGCTTTTTTCATTCCAGAATGACTTTGTCCGACAATATGTAGTGACCAAAAATAATCACTACAAAACCGTTGACGGCGTCGTTTGGCTTTTGCATGATGCAGACGTCTCCCCGATCGGGAGCACTGGCAACACGCTTGAGCAAGCTCGTCTGACCGCCGAGCTGTTTTTTCCGGATACACGCTGCCCACAAGGCAGATTGAAGAAGCTGACCTGGCCTGAACGTCCAGTACAAGGACGAGAAGCGCTGGCGAAAATTCTCAAGACGCTTGTGGTCGACCCTGGAAACGTCGTCAAGGAGCCTCCCGGTTTTCGCTGCTTCTCCTCGTTGTGACGCTATTGCGTAGCAGTTATTCAACACGACTACATGCAACAGACGCATGACCCCGTACTTCACACGGGCGACCGCTGACGTCCTGGTTTCGGTGCCAGGGATCAACTAACCGATGGGCTACCTGTATTAGCGAATCAACTTTGAAAGATCACCAGACTGGTCAAGGGGCAATATCATGAATCTGAACAATCAACCTACTATCGAAGAACTGGCTCGTATGTTCGCTGCGCAAAAAGACAGCCACGACAGCCATATTCTGTGGATCAGCAAGTCGGGTCAGGTCCATATCGACTGCCTGTCGCCCCATGCTGGTGAAGAAGAGTTCGACCGGAACAACCAGAACCTGCTGGCCCGCCTGAAGATGTACCGCCGCGGCCACGGCTATGTCGGCAAGAAAGCCGCGGCTGACAAGGACTTCATCGGTAATGTTCTGCAAACGCTGAAACAGGCGTGGGACTCTATGCAGAACAACAACGAAGTTCGGGTGATTGATCGGTTCTACTAAGTTCTGACTTCAATAAACAAAAGGGCCTGCTTCCGATAAGGAGCAGGCCCTTTTTTATTGCTCGCAAACAATGCTCATGAACGGGTTTGCAGCACCATCTCCATGAACGCCACCGATGCCGCACTGTGATAGTTATTCTGGCGCCGCAACAACGCCGCTCCCCGCTGCGGCGCCTCGCTCTCGACACGCAACCGACGCAATGCCCGGTCCTCGGTCGCAATCGCCTCCGGCAACATGGTCGCAATCGGCGCATGCCGGATCACTTCCAGCAACGTACTCACCGAATTCACCTCGATCTGCACCTTGGGCGTGATGCCGTTGTGGCGGAAGTACTCATCGATCGACAAACGCGTGAAGAAGTCAGGCGCCAGCAAGGCAAAATCCAGCTGCGCAATGTCATCCGGGGTCAGCACAGAAGCACTGTCATACAGCGGATGTTCACGCCCGACCATCACCCCCAACGTCTCGACAAACGCGGGAATGCACTCAATGTCCGGATTGCGCACCGGCGTGAAGGCAATCGCAATATCCAGCGAGTCATCCGCCAGCCCGGCCTCGATGTCATCCATCGACAACTCGAAAATCTCCAGGTGAATCCCCGGATACCGCGCCACGTAGTCGCGCACCAACGGCCCGACCAGGTACGCCATGAACGTCGGCGTCATGGCCAACCGCAACGAGCCTCGGGACAGATCCTTCACGTCATGCAATGCGCGCTTGCCCGCCTCCAGTTCCACCAGCACCCGTCGCGCGCATTCGATATAGGCCTGACCGGCGTCAGTGGGTTTGACCGAGCGCGAGGTGCGGTCGAACAGATCCACACCGAGGCTTTCTTCCAGTTGGCGAATCTGTTGCGACAGGGTCGGCTGCGAAACGTGCAGCGCCTCGGCCGCCCGGGTGAAGCCGCCGTGATCGGCCACGGCCAGCAGGTATCGCAAATGTCGCAGCAGCATGGGACGCTCCATCTATAGGCAGTGCTTATGCTTTGCATTGTATATCGGTCTTGGACGCTATTGATCAATCGGCAGAAGATGAATCCCACACAGCAAGCCAACCCCGAAAGGAGAAGCACCATGCAATCCCAAGCCTACAACGACAGCCGCATCGCCCTGACCACCCGCGCCCTGGATGCCAAGGCTCAGAAAAACCTGTCGTGGCAGGATCTGGCCGACGGCACCGGCCTGAGCCTGGCTTACGTCACCGCCGCCCTCCTCGGCCAGCATCCACTGCCGAAAGCCGCTGCCGAAGTGGTCGGCGACAAGCTTGAGCTGAGTGCCGAAGACGTCGCCGCCCTGCAGATCATCCCGCTGCGCGGCAGCCTCGACGGTGTGCCGACCGACCCGACCATCTACCGCTTCCACGAGATGATCCAGATCTACGGCACCACGCTGAAAGCACTGGTTCACGAGCAGTTCGGCGACGGCATCATCAGCGCGATCAACTTCAAACTCGACATCAAGAAAGTCGAAGACCCTGAAGGCGGTTCCCGCGCCGTGGTCACCCTGGACGGCAAGTTCCTCCCGCTGCGTCCGTTCTGATCCATCCCGGGCCCGCACCCCGCGTACGGGTCCCTCCAAAACCTGAATTGCCAAGTCGTCACCCCATCTGTCTGGAGGCTGCCCCATGCAAAAAATTCTGTTGACCCTGGCCCTGCTCGCCGGCCTTGCCGCCCAGGCCCAGGCTGATGAAGAGGCCGTCGCCTATCGCTACGGCATGTCTCTGGATATCGCTGAAGTCGTGAGCATCACCCCGGTTGCCGACGTCTGCGGCGTAGTGCCGGTCGAGATGACTTACCTCGACAGCCACGGCGCAAAACACATTCTTCAATACAGCGAATTCGGCTCCGGCTGTTCGAACTGAGAGGACACACCATGAAAAACCTGATCGAAGGCTTCCTGAAGTTCCAGAACGAGGCGTTTCCACAACGCACCGAACTGTTCAAACACCTGGCGACTACCCAAACCCCGGGCACCTTGTTCATCACCTGCTCCGACAGCCGCGTCGTCCCGGAACTGCTGACCCAGCAAGAACCCGGCGAGCTGTTCGTGATCCGCAACGCCGGCAATATCGTGCCGTCCTACAGCCCGCATCCGGGCGGGGTTTCAGCGACGGTGGAATACGCGGTAGCCGTGCTCGGCGTGACCGACATCGTGATCTGCGGCCACTCCGATTGCGGCGCGATGACCGCCATCGCCCAGTGCAAATGCATGGATCACCTGCCCGCCGTCAGCGGCTGGCTGCAACACGCCGAGTCGGCGAAAGTGGTCAACGAATCGCGGCCGCACGCCAATGACGCAGCGAAGCTGAGTTCGATGGTGCGGGAAAACGTGATCGCGCAACTGGCGAACATCCAGACTCACCCGAGCGTGCGCCTGGCCCAGGAGAAAGGCCTGCTGAATCTGCATGGCTGGGTGTACGACATCGAGACCGGCTCGATCGACGCGCTGAGTGCCGACCGCCGCACCTTTGTCTCGCTGGCCGAGCAACCGTCGACGTGCGCGGTGTACGGTCAGGCAGTCGATGCTGCTTGAAAACACAACGCCGCGCCCGTCATTGCGACGGGCGCGGCGTTGTTCTGTTCAGCGTTTCACGCCCAGATCGATCTGCGTCATGCGGCTGCGGACAGTGAACACGCCGTCGCCGGAGAGGATCGCGCTGCGGGCAAACAGGCGGCCGCTTTCCCAGTTCGAAAGCCCCAGTTCCGGCTTGTTCAGCGCGTACTGGCCATCGACCCAACGGGTAATGCCGTTGCCCACGAACGGCGCGTTGACCGCGCTGTAGAAACGCTCCTGAACCGCCGCGTCTTCGCTGATCAGCGACACCGTGAACTGCGGGCTGTAGCGGTTGAACAGCGCGATGGCCTGATCCAGATCGTCGACGATCATCAGACTGGTTTCCGGGGTTTCTTCCCATTCCCACTCGCGGCCCAATTGCGCTTCCGGCAAGGGTTCGGCCAGGGCTTCGGTCTGGTAACCCTCGGCGCGATAGACCTCGACGGTCGCGTTCTGCCAGTCACTCGGCAGATAGCTTTCGCTGCCTTCGACGATGTGCAATTTGCAGCCCTGACCGCGCGCCGTACCGGCCTGCTGCAAGGCATCGAGGAACAGCGGCACCAGTTCGGTCGCTCGCTCGCGCTGGATCAGGCAGACGTTCAGCGTGTTGCAGACCTTGCGATCCAGCGAGTTGCGCACCACGGCAGCAAAGCGCTTGGCGTCGGCATCGCGATCGGCAATCAGCCACGCGCCACCGGTGCCGTGCAGGCTGACAGCGGTGCCGGCCTGCTGGGCGATGCTGCCCAACTGACTGACCGCACGCCCAGAACCCCGTGCCACCGCCAGCGACAGACGCCGGTCGGCGAACATCGCCCAACCGGCGGCGTGATTGACGCTCTCCACCAGCGACACCGCGCCCGCCGGCAGACCGGCATCGGCCAACGCCGGGTTCAGGGCGTGAGTGACGATGGCTTGCGCGGTGCCCAGCGCGTCGCTGCCAATGCGCAGCACGGCGGTGTTGCCGGTGCGCAATACACCGGCGGCGTCGGCGAAGACGTTTGGCCGGCCTTCGAACACGAATGCGACGATACCCAGCGGCGACACCACCTGCTCGACCTTCCAGCCGTCATGCTCGACGCTGCTGATCACTTTGCCACGGGTGGCCGGCGCATCACGCCAGGCGCGCAGGCCGGCGATCATGTCGCGGCGCATGCGCTCGTCGGCGAGCAACCGGGTAGTGGAACGACCGCGAGCCTTGGCTCGTTCGATGTCGGCGAGGTTGGCGGTTTCGATCAGGGCCCAAGCGTCCGGGTTTTCCAGGCGTTGCGCGAACAGATCGAAGAAGCGGCTGATGGCCTCATCCGGCACAGCGGACAACGCGGTAAACGCCGCCGCTGCACGCTCGATCGCCACTGATGCGGCCTGCTGATCCACCACCGGAATCAGCAACAGCTCGCCGCTCACCTGCTCCACCAAAAGGTGGTCGCCGGGTCGGAAACGCTCGGCCAGTTCGGGGCTGACCACGGTGACGCGGTTACCGGCGAAAGGGATAGGCGTGCCAGCGACGAGACGTTCGAGCGCGAGAGACATGGAGCGGATTCACCATATTGAGGGCGGCCGGAAAATGTATAGGTTGGCCTCCCTCAAAGCAACACGGCCTCAGAACACCGACCAGCCGATCCGCGAACTGAGCATTTCCAGCGCCGCCATCCCCGCCAGCGAGTTGCCCGCCGTGTTCAGTTCCGGCGACCACACGCACACCGTGAACTGCCCCGGCACCACCGCAACGATGCCGCCACCGACGCCGCTCTTGCCCGGCAGACCGACGCGATAGGCGAAGTTGCCCGCCTCGTCGTACAGGCCGCTGGTAGCCATGATCGAGTTGACTTGCTGGGTCTGGCGGCGAGTAAGTATCTGCTCGCCGCTGTGCTTGCAGAAACCGTCGTTGGCCAGAAAACAGAACGCCCGGGCAAGATCGATGCAGTTCATGCGCAACGCGCAGTGGCTGAAGTAGCTGCGCAGCACCGCTTCCACGTCGTTGTGGAAATTGCCGAAGGATTGCATCAGGTACGCCATCGCAGCGTTGCGTGCGCGGTGCTGGTATTCGGAATCGGCGACCTTGCCGTCGACCATCACCTGCGGGTTGCCCGACAACCGTCGCACGAAATCGCGCATCGACAATGCCGGCGCCGCAAAGCGCGACTGGTTGATGTCGCAGATCACCAGCGCCCCGGCATTGATGAACGGATTGCGCGGACGGCCGCGTTCGAACTCCAGCTGCACCAGCGAGTTGAACGGCTGGCCGGACGGCTCGTGGCCCAGGCGTTCCCAGATCGCCTCGCCGGAATGTTCGATGGCCTGCACCAGGCTGAACACCTTGGAAATACTCTGCACCGAGAACGGCGTCTCGGCGTCGCCGGCGCAATACATCTCGCCGTCGTTGCCATACACGGCGATGCCCAGTTGATTGGCCGGCACGGTGCCGAGGGCGGGAATGTAGTCAGCCACCTTGCCCTGCCCGATCAGGGGCCGGACAGCGTCAAGGATCTCGTTCAACAGCGCTTGCATGCCGGGTCTCGAAGTCTCGCCCCATGGGATTGTGGGGACACCGTGGCTAGACGCTGCGCCCGGCAATCGAATCACACCGGCGCTCTGTATCTCAGTGTGTACGGCCCGACGCCCGACACATCCCGCGCACAAATCCGGCCCTTCGCGACACATCAGCGATACAGCCCGGCGTTCAAATGAACCTGTCGATCGGCAGCCCCGATCAAGCCTTTGAACTCACCTATCGCATCGGAGATTCAACATGACCAAGCGCTCGAAAACCTCCTTGACTCTCGGCCTGCTGCTTGCCGGTGGCCTGGCCCTGTCCAACGCGGCTTCGGCTTCTGAAGCGTTCAGCGTCAAGCAACTGGATCACGGTTACAGCCAGACCCAGGCCAAGGCCGACTCGGCGGAAAAAACCTCGGAAGGCAAATGCGGCGAAGGCAAGTGCGGCGCCGGCGAGTAACCCTTTTCACGGGGCACGTTGGTGCCCCGTTTTCTTTCGAATGAATGGAGCCTTCCCATGACCACAGCTCTCTCGTCGGCCGTCAAAGGCCTGCATGTGAACCTCGACCGTGCCGGCCAATGGCTCGCGCCGCTGACCTTGCGCCTGTTCATCGCCTGGGAATTTTTCGAATCGGGACTGGAGAAATTCAACGGCCAGAACTGGTTCGAAGACATTCAGGAGCGGTTCCCGTTTCCCTTCGACCACTTGCCCGCCACGCTGAACTGGGAGCTGTCGATGTGGGCCGAGCTGATCTGCGCGCTGGCGATCCTGATCGGATTCGGCACGCGGATTTCGGCGATTTCGCTGATTGTCGTGACCGTCGTTGCCACCGCTGCCGTGCACTGGCCGGCGGACTGGTCTTCGCTGAGTGAACTGGCCCAGGGCTACGCGATCACCAACAAAGGGTTCGGCAACTTCAAGCTGCCGGCGATTTATTTGGCTGCGCTGGTGCCGCTGGTGTTTGCAGGGGCAGGCAAGTTGAGCGTGGATGCGTGGCTGGCGCGGTTCTTCTGGAAACGCGCCAGCCGCTGAGGATCAATGCGCCCGGTCAAGCCCAGCCAGCAACGCACTGTCCCGGCTGTAGATGTCCGGCGCGTAGAGCACGCGACCCTGGCCGTCGACCTGTGCCGTCCAGTACGTCATGAGGATCGGCACCGGATTGCTCAGGCGGAATTCATGGGTGGTGCCGGTGGCGAGCAAGGTGTCGGTGCGCGCCTTCTCCGCCGGGCTGAGCAGGAAATCGCGCAGCTTCATCGGATGCTCGACCCGCACGCAGCCGGAGCTGAACGCCCGTGGCCCCTTGTCGAACAGCGCCTTGCTCGGCGTGTCGTGCAGGTACACCGAGAACGGGTTGGGGAACCGAATGACCATCTGCCCGAGCGGGTTACGCGGCCCGGCATCCTGACGCAGGAGGATGTTGCCGGGGTTGTCCCAGTCGATGTCGGCGGCGGCCAGCGGCTGGCCGTTGGCGTCAAGCACTTGCAGGTTCTGGCGGCTGAGGAAGGTCTGGTCCTTGCGGATTTCCGGCAGCTTGTCTTCCTTCCAGATGGTCGGCGGCACGGTCCAGGTCGGGTTCAGGGTCAGGCGCGTGACCCGGGATTTGAGCAGCGGGGTCTGGCGTTCGGCGCGCCCGACCTGGGTTCGGGTCTGCCACACCGGCATGCCACCCTGATAAAGCGTCAGCTCGGCAGCGGCGACGTTGACCAGCAAACCGTCCGGCTCCATGTCCTGGGCCATCCAGCGGAAACGTTCAAGATTGACCCGTAACTGTTCGCGACGGGTTAGCGGGCTGATGTTGAGTTCGGCAATCGTCCCCGGACCCACCACCCCGTCGGCCTGTAACGAATGGTTGGCCTGAAAGCTCTTCACCGCCTCCACCAATACGCCGTGATAAGCGTTGTCCGGCGTGCCGACCACACTGCTCAGATAACCTTCGCTGTACAACCGGCGAGCCAGTTCCGGCACGCGCTTGTCTTCCATGTCCGGACGCAGCAACGGGCCGTTGCCCACCGATGTCCACTGCGGCAAGGCTTTCAGGCGTTGAGCTGCGTAGAGATGACGCAGGTTCTGATACTGCGCCAGCTGCGGGCGGGCCAGATCGAAGGCTGCCGGAACGTTGTGCACACCCGGTACGGCGATGGCGAGCAATTCGGCCTGCCGGTCGCGTGGCGTTTCGTCGGAATGCCAAAGGGGTTCGAAGTGCGATTGCAGCAGGCGACCGTAATGCAGATCCTGCAGGGCTTGCAGGTAGTAACGGCTGATCTCGATGTCGGCGCACAGTTCGCCGTCCTGCGGAGCGGTGAGCGCCACCGGATAGCGTTTCGGGTTCAGGCCATCGTCGGCCAACAGCTGCAATTGCGCATGCAAGGCCGGCAATTGCCCGCCATCGGCCCACACCGGCAGCCAGTCCTGCTGCTGGTAGAACGCGCGCAACTGATCCAGCGCCGGGCCGCTGAGGCTGGTGCCGATCGTCGGGCACGCCTGGGGCAGGCTGATCAGCGCAGCCTGCAACGGGCTCTGCGGCTCGATGGGCATTTCCGTCGGCACGGGCGGCAGCGTCGGGAGTCCCGGCAACGGCTCTTCGGCGCAAGCGACAAACGGCGCAGCGAGCAAACAAATGCTCAAGTAGCATGCGTACTTTTTGAACAACTGCTTTACTCCAATCCATGGCCGTCTTGATTGACGGTCAACCTTACCTCAGGTGCGGTGAACAGTCAGGCCCGATTCGCGGGCTTGCCGGGAACGACTGGACGTCAGGAGCCTAAGTGCCAAACAAGTAGCAAGTGGAGACTCACGTTAAATGTTGACGTTTTTGCGCCGACTTCTGCTGACTGCCACCGCCATTGGCGTGCTGACCAGTCCAGCCTTTGCCGCCGGCACCTCTTCGCCGGTTCTGTACACCAGCCTCGCGCACGCCGCTCCGGAACTCAATCCCCAGGCGCTGAAAGGTGCCTTGAACGCCATGCAATGTGCGATCAACAACGGCGCGAAGCAGTCCCGTCACCTGGCGATCATCGACTATTCGCAGCCGTCCACCGAGCGTCGGTTGTGGATCTTCGACCTGACCCGGAAAAAACTGGTGCTGCGCGATCTGGTCGCCCACGGTTCGAACTCCGGGGAAAACTTCGCCACCCGATTCTCCAACCGTGAAGGCAGTTTTCAATCCAGCCTCGGCCTGTTCCGCACCCAGGAAAGTTACCAGGGCACCCACGGTTACTCGCTGCGCATGGACGGTCTGGAACCGGGTGTCAACGACATGGCCCGCGACCGCGCCATCGTGATCCACGCCGCCGACTACGTGAACCCGTTCTGGAGCAAACGCACCGGCCGTCTGGGCCGCAGCCAGGGTTGCCCGGCGGTGCGACCGCAAGTTGCCAAACGGGTGATCGACAGCCTGAAGAATGGCCAATTCATGTTCTCCTGGTACCCGGATCAGCAGTGGCTGAAATCCTCGCCGTACCTCAACTGCCAGCCACAACAGATCGCGAGCATTCTCAGCACGCACGCCAGCTGAATACTCTGTGGGAGTGCGCTGGCTCCCACAGGTTCGGTTTATTACAGATTTGTCATCGAGTTGTCGGTTTGCCGAGCGGATCGCCCGGTAGCTTGAAGTTGTCCCGGCCAGAACGCCGATCAACTTCAACGACTCGAGTGACCCATCATGAAAACCCTGATCCTCGCCTTCACCGCCCTCCTCGCCACCGGTTCCGTGTTTGCCGCTGAAATGCCTGAGCGCACAGTCATTCACGACACCAACGGCTTCTACGTGCACCTGGATGTCGACAAAGTCCTCTCCAGCACCGATATTTCCCAGGCTTGCGGCGTGATCCCCGCGCAGCTCAACTACCTCGACCACCAGGGCCGTGAACATGTGCTGGACTATCAGGTGCAAGGCAGCGGCTGCATCGATGACAATTGAGGCACAGTGCCCATGAATATCCTTGTTGTCGAAGACGAACCCAAGGCAGGCAATTACCTGCTCAACGGCTTGCAGGAACTGGGCTACAGCGTGAGCCTGGCCCGGGACGGCGCCGACGGTCTGCACCTGGCGCTGGAGTTCGACTTCGACGTGATCGTGCTGGACGTGATGATGCCGAAAATGGATGGCTGGGAAGTCCTGCGCCGGCTGCGCAAGGAAACCGACACGCCGGTGCTGTTCCTGACTGCCCGCGACGACATCGCCGACCGGGTCAAAGGCCTGGAACTGGGCGCCGACGATTACCTGATCAAGCCGTTTTCCTTCGCCGAACTGGTGGCACGCCTGCGCACCCTGACCCGGCGCGGGCCGATCCATGAAGAAGAACAATTGCAGGTGGCCGATCTGCAGATCGACGTGCTCAAACGTCGGGTCAGCCGCGCCGGCAACCGGATCACCCTGACCAACAAGGAGTTTGCCCTGCTGCAACTGTTCGCCACCCACACCGGCCAGGTGCTGTCGCGCTCGCTGATCGCCTCGCGGGTGTGGGACATGAATTTCGACAGCGACACCAACGTGGTCGATGTCGCCGTGCGCCGCCTGCGGGCGAAGATCGACGATCCGTTCCCGCTCAAGCTGATCCACAGCGTGCGCGGCATCGGCTACCGCTTCGATACCCACCCATGAAAATCGCCGGCACTTATTCCCTGACCTTGCGTCTGGCGCTGGTGTTCGCCGTGCTCGCCTTCGCCGCGCTGGCAGGCCTGGGCGCGGCACTTTACAACCAGCTGGAAGAGCAACTCACCCGCCGCGACGACATCCAGTTGGTCAGCCGCATCGATCAATTGCGCACCATCCTCAACGACAGCAACACCCTGGAATTGATCAAGACCAAACCGGCGCTGTTCCAGAACATGCTGGGCAACCGCGAAGCGCTGCTGACCATCGGCGCGCCGGGGCAACCGCCCTTGTTCGTGGTCAACCCCAGCGACCTGGCACTGCCGAACGTGCCCGCCGTGCCGGTCGACCATGTCATGGCCCTCAACGACGTGCAGCATCTGCCAAGCCTCAACGGCGTGCCGTTCTCGGCGGTGGCGGCCAGTATCGACTCCGGCGACCAGGGCAATCTGCAGGTGCTCATCGCCAAGGTGATGACCGAGCGCACGGCAATGCTCGCCAATTACCGGCTCAGCGTGTACGGCCTCGCATCATTGGCCGCGATTGTGCTGGCGCTGGTCGGCTGCCTGCTGGTGTATCGCGGCCTGCTGCCGTTGCGGCAGATTGCCCGGCATGCCCACGGCATCGGCATCGCCAACCTTGGCGAACGTCTCGACCGCCAAGGCACACCCCGGGAATTGCAGCCGATGATCGAAGCCTTCAACGCGATGCTGGACCGGCTCGACCGAGGGGTTGCGCAACTGAGTCAGGTCTCCACCGACATGGCCCATGAGCTGCGAACGCCGATCAACAACCTGCTCGGTGAAACCCAGGTTGCCCTGCAACAGAACCGCAGCGTCGACGCCTATCAGCAGTTGCTCGCCTCCAACGTCGAAGAACTCGAACGGCTGGCGCGGATGCTCGACAACATGCTGTTTCTCGCCCGCACCGATCCGGCCAGCGCGCTGAGCCAGCGGCAGGAACTGGACGCCGGCGATGAGATGCAACGCATTGCCGATTACTTCGAAGGCCTGGCCGCCGATGTCGGCGTCACCATCGAGGCCAGTGGCAGCGGTGTGATCTGGGCCGAGCCGATGCTGCTGCGTCGGGCCCTGGCCAACCTGTGCGCCAACGCGATCAAGTACGGCGAAGCGGATTCGACGTTGCAGGTCGAAGCCATCGCCGAAGCGGACGGCAGCTACCTGCGGGTACGCAATCAGGGCGCGACCATTCCGGCGGAACATCTGTCGCGGTTGTTCGAGCGCTTCTACCGCGTCGATCCGTCCCGCGAGCGCTCCGCCCAATCCAACGGACTGGGCCTGTCGATTGTCGCGACCATCATGCAATTGCATCAAGGCCGCTACAGCGTCAGCAGCGCTGATGGTGTTACCTGCTTTGAACTGTTCTTTCCGGCACGGGAGACGCGAGACGCAGGTGCGTGAAGGCACCGAGCGCAAACGCCGCGAACATCAACGCCGTGGCCACACCGAAGGTCATGTGCAAGCCGCCTGCGATAACCGCGGCCGGCGCCTGAGTCGGATCGTCCGTGGCCAGGGCGAACACCGCGCCCATCGCCGCCGCCCCGGTGATCAACCCCAGGTTGCGCGACAGCCCGAGCATGGCCGAGACCACACCGCGCTGATCCTGAGCAACGCCGGACATCAACCCGGTGTTGTTGGCGGCCTGGAACAGCGCATAACTCAAGGCCACCACCGTGATCGGCAGCACGTATGCAAGCACTCCGAAACTCACCGGAAACAGCGCCAACAAACCGCAACCGCAAGCCAGGCCGAGCAACGCACCCGGCACCATTCGCCGCGCGCCGAAACGATCCACCAGCCGCCCGGCCGGTACGCCGCTGAACGCCGCCAGCAACGGCCCGATCGACAGCACCAGTCCTACCTGCGTGCTGGTGAGACCCAGGCCTCGGCTCAGGTAAAACGGCCCGACCACCAGCGTGGTCATCATCACCGTCGTCACCAGCAAGGTCAGCGCCAGACTGCTGCTGATTCGCGTGTCGGTGAACAATGACAGGTGAATCAGCGGCGCCTTGCTCCGTTTCTCGACCAGGATGAACAACCCCACACCCAACAGGCTGAGCAACAGCAACGTCGGGGTGAGTCCTTCAATCGTCATCGCCAGCGCATAGGCCGCCAGCGTCAGCATCAGTACGGCGGTGCCGGGATAATCAAATGCAACACCCGAACGTACGATTCGATCCTTCGGCAGATAGCGATACACCAACCACGCATTGAGCAATCCCAACGGCACGTTGATCACAAAGATCGACTGCCAGCCGACATGCGCCATCAATAATCCACCGAGCGACGGCCCGAGGGTGGTGCCGGTGGCCGACATCGTGGCCAGCAAGCCCATCGCACTGCCGGCCCGGGATTTGGGCACCGCATCGGCCACCAATGCCACCGTCAGCGCGAACATGATCGCCGCGCCCAGGCCCTGCACCGCCCGCGCGCCAATCAGCCAGGCCAGGCTCGGCGCCAGTGAGCAAGCCAGCGAAGCGGCAGTAAAAATGCCGATGCCGATCAACAGCAAGCGCCGCCGCCCGAAGCTGTCACCCAGCCGCCCGACGCTGACAATCAACGTGGTGACCGCCAGCAGATAGGCCAGCACGATCCACTGCACCTGTTGAAACGTCGCATCGAACGCCGCCGCCAGCGTGGGCAATCCGGCGTTGGCGATGCTGGTGTCAAGAGACGGCATCAGCATCGACAGCGCCAGACTGGTCAGCGCCCAGCGGGCTGAAGGGCTCAGGGGTTCTCGGTGCATGGGGGGCTCACTGGGCAGAAGTCATGCGACATAGCCTGAGCCTCGACAATACGAGGCGCAAGACGCATGCTTTGCACTTGATACCTGCATGGAACGCCATGTCATGAATGCACCGGATCTGAACCTGTTGATCACCCTCGATGTGCTGCTGAGCGAAGGCAGCGTCGCCCGCGCCGCCGAACGCCTGCGTCTGAGCCCTTCAGCCATGAGTCGTGCGCTGGCCCGGCTGCGGGAAACCACCGGCGATCCGCTGCTGGTGCGCGCAGGTCGCGGACTGGTGCCGACCCCGCGCGCGCTGGAGCTGCGTGACCGGGTCAGTTACCTGGTGCAGGAAGCCGAAGCGGTTTTGCGCCCGGCAGAAGTGCTCGATCCCGGCCAGTTGCGGCGCACCTTCACCCTGCGCAACACCGACGGTTTTGTCGAAACCTTCGCCGCTGCCCTGCTCGCCCGCATCGCCGAAGAGGCGCCCGGCGTGCGCCTGCGCTTTGTGCAAAAGGCCGACAAGGACAGCACGCTGTTGCGCGTTGGCCGGGTGGATCTGGAAACCGGCGTGGTCGACGACAGCACCGATCCGACGCTGCACAGCCGCATCCTGTTCCACGATCAGTGGATTGGCGTGGTGCGTGAGGGGCATCCGTTGAGCAGCGGAAAGATCAGCGCCAAACGCTTCGCTTCGGGCCAGCACATTCTGGTGTCACGCCGTGGACGCAGCAGCGGACCGGTGGACGAAGCATTGCTCGCCTTCGGCCTGACGCGAGACATCGTCACCTCGTTCGGCGGGTTTTCGGCGGCGCTGACGCTGGTCCGTGAATCAGACCTGATCGCCACCGTCCCGGAGCGTCACACCAGCAAACTGCGCACGGGTCTGCACAGCTTCGCCCTGCCATTCCGGATGCCGGACATCAGCGTGTCGATGCTCTGGCATCCGCGCATGGACGCCGACCCGGCGCATCGCTGGCTGCGCAATTGCGTGCGGGAAGTCTGCGCCTAACGCGCGTCCCCGCCTGCGGGTTTGTAGAACAGGAATTTCTTGGTCTCGGCGGTTTTCCTGTATTCCTTGGCCCAGCTCGGATGAACGTTGCGGTCGTGGAAATACAGCGCGCCGTGAGTGCGATCGGTGAGCTGACGGTTCAGCGCCTTGCCGGCGATTTCCTTGGCCAGCGCGTATTCGGCATCTTCCTTGACCTGATCCGGACGCCCGTCACACCACCAGGAAAACTGGCAGCTCTTGGTCTCCGAGCCCTGCTTGACCACCTCGCAGACCGTGCCTGGAAAGCCGTCATGCCCAAGGCGATTCATCACCACGCTCGCCACGCCTTCCATGTCGGCATTGTCCTTGCCCTTGGCTTCCCAGTAGATACTGCGCGCCAGACAGGTGATCGGATCGTCCAGCGGTGCGGCGCCGGCGGGGTCGACCGCCTGCGCTTCGGTCGGGGTGATGGCTTCGGATTTGGGTGCCGGAGGCGCGTCGGGTTTGTCGGCGGCCTTCTCTTCCAGAACCTCGGCTTTCGCTTCGGCCTTTTCCTTGATCGGTGCCTGATCGGTGGCCAGTGCCGCGCCGCTCAGCAGGGTCAACACAAGACAGCAAAGCAACCCGTTCAATCGCATGATCATTCTTCCGGCAGGGCCCGATGCGGGCGAAGTGTTACGTGGTTGAGACGCCCGGTTTCCGGGGTCTTCGCAGAGTGTAGACGGCAAATTGCACGGAATCGTTCGGCAGAAAAATCCGCGTTGTGAAGAAAAAGACATTGCACGAACCGGGGCCCTTTCGCGCATGATGTGCGCACTCAGCCCAAGGGAGATTTCCATGCGCTTCATGCCATCCGTTCTGCGACTCGCCGCGTTGTCCGTGGGCCTGGCGCTGGCCACTTCGGCCATGGCCACCGACGAGTCGCAATTGATCGAATCGATCAACAGCTACCGCAGCCAGCCGCAGCGTTGTGGCAGCCAGGCGTCCAGCGAATTGCCGCCGCTGTCGGCCGATCCGCGCCTGATTCTGCCGGCCAGCGGCGTGGTGGATTTGCAGCAGGCGATGTCCAGCGCTCGCTACCCGATGGTCAACGTGCAGGCGATTACCCTGAACGGGCCAAGGGATGCGGCGTCGGCGATGAAGGCGATTCAGGAAAGTTTCTGTCAGGTGGTGCTGGATCCGCAGTTCGTCGATATCGGCGTCAGCCGCGCTGATCGTGACTGGCGCATCACCCTCGCCCGGCCACTGCTGTCCGCCCGCCTCGGCGACGGTCAGGCTGAAGGCCAGAAACTCCTTGAACAACTCAACGCCGCCCGCGCTCAACCGCGCCAGTGCGGCGGTCAGGCGTTCGCAGCGACCACGCCGCTGGCGTGGAACGCGGTGCTCGGCGGCGTCGCCCAGGAACACAGCCGCGAGATGGCCAACAACAATTATTTCGACCACAAGGACCGCGACGGCCGCACCCCTGGCGACCGCGCGGAACTTGCCGGTTACAGCGGCCAGCAGGTCGGCGAGAACATCGCCGCCGGGCAGGACACGGTGCAGAAAGTCGTTGCCGGCTGGCTCGCCAGCCCCGGTCATTGTGCCAACCTGATGAACCCTCAGTACCGTGAACTTGGTGCTGCCTACGCAGTCGATCCGAAGAGCAGTGCCGGCATTTACTGGACTGCGATGTTTGGTGGGGAATAAACATCAAGGCAGCTCCTCCCCCAAAAGGGAGGAGGTAAATCGCAGGCAATAAAAAACCGGAGCCAGGCTCCGGTTTTTTTATGCTCAGTGGGTTCTCATCCCCGCCGCATACATCGCCAGCTTCAGCAGACTCGCCACCACCGCCAGCGAGACCACGCTGCCAAACCAGATCAGCAGCAGCCACCCCAGACGTTTGTACCAGGGGCTGGATTTCACCTCACGCGAATCAATGGTAGCCATCGCCAATCCTCACTTTGCCGCGGAACACGTAGTAGCTCCAGAAGGTGTACATCAGGATCACCGGCAGGATGAACAGCGCGCCGATCAGGGCGAACAGCTGGCTGGTCGCCGGTGATGCCGCCGCCCACAGGCTGACCGACGGCGGGATGATGTTCGGCCAGATGCTCAGCGCCAGGCCGATGTAGCCGAGGAACATCAGCACCAGGGTGAACACGAACGGCCAGTGAGTGTGGCGCTGACGCAGCGAACGCAACAGCCCGAACAACGCCAGCACCGCCAACACCACCAGCCCGGCGAACACGGTCAGGTGCGCATGGTTGAACCAGCGGCCGGCCAGTTCCGGGTGCAGTTGCAGCGTCCACGCGCCGATCACCACCACCATCGCCAGCAACAGCCACGCCAGCGGACGGCTGTAGTGACGCATCCGCGACTCCAGCATGCCTTCGGTCTTGACCAGCAGCCAAGTGCTGCCGAGCAATGCGTAGGCAATCACCAGACCGACACCGCAGACCAGCGGGAACGGCGCCAGCCAATCGAGACCGCCACCGGCAAACTGCCGATCCACCACCGGAATCCCCGCCACATACGCGCCGATCACCACGCCCTGGGAGAACGTCGCCAGCAGCGAACCGCCAATGAACGCCCAGTCCCACAGATGGCGTTTTTCAGCCGGCGCCTTGAAGCGAAATTCGAATGCCACCCCACGGAAAATCAGCCCCGCGAGCATGAAGATCAGCGGCAGATACAGCGCCTCCAGAATCACCCCGTAAGCCAGCGGAAACGCGCCGTACAGCGCCGCACCGCCGAGCACCAGCCAGGTTTCGTTGCCGTCCCAGACCGGGGCGACGGTGTTCATCATCACGTCGCGTTCCTGCTCGTCGCTGATCATCGGGAACAGGATCCCGAGGCCCAGATCGAAGCCGTCCATGATCACGTACATCATCACCCCGAAGGCAATGATCACGCCCCAGATCAACGAGAGATCGATACCTTGAATACCCATGACTCAACGCTCCTTTTTCAGTGGATCCGGGTCGCGGATTCGAGGTTGTCGGTGACCGCCGAAAGTGGCCGGCGCGGGGTCTGCACCTGAGTGCCTTCGGGCGGATGTTCGTGGTGCGGCTGCGGGCCCTTGCTCACCAGTTTCATCATGTAGCCGATGCCCACGGTGAACACCGAGCAGTAGATGACGACGAATAGCGCCAGCGAGGTGCTCATCTGCGCCATCGAGTGATGGGACGCCGCGTCATGGGTACGCATCAGGCCGTAGACCACCCACGGCTGGCGCCCGACTTCCGTGGTGATCCAACCGGCCAGCAGCGCGATCAGACCGCTCGGCCCCATCAGCAGCACCAAATGCTGGAAGCCGCGATGACGGTAGACCTTGCCGTTGCGCCGCAACGCCAGACCCAGCACGCCGACGAGGATCATCAACATGCCCAGCCCGGCCATGACGCGGAAGCTCCAGAAAATCACGGTCGAGTTCGGCCGGTCTTCTTTCGGGAAGCTCTTGAGCGCCGGGATCTGCTTGTCGAGGCTGTGGGTGAGGATCAGGCTGCCGAGGTACGGAATCTCGATCGCGTATTTGGTCTTCTCCGCCTGCATGTCCGGAATGCCGAACAGCACCAGCGGGGTCGGCCCGTTGTCGGCGTTTTCCCAGTGGCCCTCGATGGCGGCGATTTTCGCCGGTTGGTGTTCCAGGGTGTTCAAGCCATGAGCGTCACCGACCACCGCTTGAATCGGCGCCACGATCAGCGCCATCCACAGCGCCATGGAGAACATCTTGCGCACTGGTTTGCTGTCGTTGCCGCGCAGCAAATGCCAGGCTGCCGAAGCGCCGACGAAGAACGCCGTGGCAACGAACGCGGCAATCGCCATGTGCGCCAGACGGAACGGAAACGACGGGTTGAACACGATGGCCAGCCAGTCCAGCGGCATCACTCGACCGTCAACGATTTCGAAGCCTTGCGGCGTCTGCATCCAGCTGTTGGAGGCAAGAATCCAGAAGGTCGAAATCAACGTACCGATGGCGACCATCACTGTGGCGAAGAAGTGCAAGCCACGGCCCACGCGGTTCCAGCCGAACAGCATCACCCCGAGGAACCCGGCCTCGAGGAAGAACGCGGTCAGCACTTCATAGGTCAGCAACGGCCCGGTGACGCTGCCGGCGAAGTCGGAAAACCCGCTCCAGTTGGTGCCGAACTGGTACGCCATGACCAGCCCCGACACCACGCCCATGCCGAAGTTGACGGCGAAGATCTTCGACCAGAAGTGGTAGAGATCGCGGTAAGTGTCGTTACGGGTTTTCAGCCACAGGCCTTCGAGCACCGCGAGAAAACTCGCGAGACCAATGGTGATCGCCGGGAAAATGATGTGGAACGAAACCGTGAACGCGAATTGAATTCGCGCCAGGTCCAGTGCCTCCAGGTTGAACATGATGATGTCCTCATCAAGGCTGAAAAGCGGCAGCACACGGCCGGGCCACCGCCAGGCGTTTACGCCTGCAGCCAGTCAAAATGCAAAAGGATTAGATCGCGTGGTTCGGTCAGGCCACCGACGACGGAATCAGGTTGCTCGCCTCGGCCGCTTCGAGGCGGATCGCCACGAATTTCGAGGTCGGCGTGTAGGTGCGGTCACCGTAACTTTCCAGCGGCACCAACGGGTTGGTTTCCGGGTAGTACGCGGCAGCCTGCCCGGCCGGAATGTCGTAGGCGATCAGAGTAAAACCGCTGACCCGACGCTCGCGCTCGTCGCCCCACAGCGCCACCAGATCGACCTTTTGCCCCGGTTCGAAACCGAGCCGGCGGATGTCCTGCTCGTTAGCGAACACCACGTCGCGCATGCCGTAAACCCCGCGATAACGGTCGTCGAGGCCGTACAGCGTGGTGTTGTACTGATCGTGGGAACGCATGGTTTGCAGGATCAGATGCGGTTTGACCGGCAGGTTGCGCACGCCTTCGCTGATCAGATGCTCCGGCAGCACGCACGGGGTGAACTGGGCCTTGCCGGATTCGGTTTTCCAGACCCGGTCGGAAGCGTTGTTGCCGAGGTGGAAACCACCGGGGATCAGCAGCTTCTCGTTGAAATTATCGAAGCCCGGAATCACGTCGGCGATCAGGTTGCGGATGCGCCCGTAGTCGCCGACCGCCCATTCCCAGTCGATTGGGTGTTTGCCCAATGTGGCGGCAGCGATCCCGGCAATGATCGCCGGCTCGGATTTCAGGTGCGCCGACTTCGGCTTCAGTTGGCCGAACGACAAATGCACCATGCTGAAGGTGTCTTCCACGGTCACGCCTTGCGGACCTTCTGCCTGGACATCGATGTCGGTACGGCCGAGGCACGGCAGGATCAACGCATCACGCCCGGTCACCAGATGGCTGCGGTTGAGCTTGGTCGAGATGTGCACGCTCAGGTCGAGTTTGCGCATCGCGGCGTGGGTGCGCGGAGTGTCCGGCGTGGCCTGGGCGAAGTTGCCGCCGAGCCCGATAAACACCTTGGCTTCGCCACGTTCCATGGCGCCAATCGCCATGACCGTGTTGTGGCCGTGCATGCGCGGCACCTTGAAGTTGAAGCGCTTTTCCAGGGCGTCCATCAGCTCGGTCGGGGCCAGTTCGTTGATGCCCATGGTGCGGTCGCCCTGCACGTTACTGTGGCCGCGCACCGGCGACAGCCCGGCGCCCGGACGACCGACGTTGCCGCGCAGCAGTTGCAGATTGATGACTTCCTGCAGGGTCGGCACCGAGTGCACGTGTTGGGTCAGGCCCATGGCCCAGCACATGATCACGCTCTTGGCCCGGGCATACATGCGCGCGGCCAGTTCGATGTCATGCAGCGGTACGCCGGACTGCTCGACGATGTGCTCCCAACTTGTGGCATCGACTTCGGCCAGGTAGCTGTCGAGACCCGACGTGTGCTCGGCAATGAAGGCGTGATCGAACACCGGTTCGCCGCCGGTGGCCTGGGCTTCGCGCTCCCACTCCAGCAGGAACTTGGCCATGCCGCGGATCATCGCCATGTCGCCGCCCAATGCCGGGCGGAAGTACGCGGTGTTGGTCGCTTCCCAGCCGTTGCTGAGCATCTCGATCGGGTTTTGCGGGTTCTGAAAACGCTCCAGCCCACGCTCCTTGAGCGGGTTGATGCACACCACTTGGGCGCCACGCTTCACCGCTTCTCGCAGCGGTTCGAGCATGCGCGGGTGGTTGGTGCCAGGGTTCTGGCCGATCACGAAAATCGCGTCGGCATGGTGCAGGTCTTCATAGACCACCGTGCCTTTGCCGACGCCCAGGCTCTCGCCCATGCTCACCGCACTGGCTTCGTGGCACATGTTCGAGCAGTCCGGGAAGTTGTTGGTGCCGTAGGCGCGGACGAACAATTGGTAGAGAAACGCCGCTTCGTTGCTGGCGCGACCCGAGGTGTAGAACTCGGCCTCGTGGGGCGATTTCAGGCCTTTGAGGTGTTTGGCGATCAGCGCGAAGGCGTCGTCCCAGGTGGTTTCGACATAGCGGTCGACCCGGGCGTCGTAGCGCATCGGGTGGGTGATCCGGCCCTGGTATTCGAGCCAGTAATCGCTTTGTTCGGCCAGCGTCGAGACCGTGTACTTGTTGAAGAACGCCGGATCGACCAGGCGGCCGGTGGCTTCCCAGTTCACCGCTTTGGCGCCGTTCTCGCAGAACTTCAGCATGCTCGCGCCGGGCGCTTCACCCCAGGCACAACCGGGGCAGTCGAAACCGCCGTTCTGGTTGGTCTTGAGCATGGCGCGGATGTTTTTCAGGGCGTTTTCACTGCCCAGCCAGTTCTTGGTGAGGCTGATGACAGCGCCCCAACCCGCAGCGGCGCCCTTGTAGGGTTTGTAACGGTCGACTTGTGACATGGGACTTCTCCATGACGATGCACACAGGCAAAAACCTGATCGGGTTTAAACAGCGACGACTGACTTTCAAGTTAAAAAAGCGGTCGTTTCGTTTGACGGGGCCAAGGATAGGAACCGCTGCAAAAACTTGTCTAATCGCTATTAATGACTGCGTTATCGAAAGCATCTATCACGGCGTTAAACCCTTTAAATACGGGCACTTGCAAAACTAAGAAGGGAAAAACAGCGAATAATTATTTCATCATCGACAGCATCAATCGGCCGGTCATTAAGAGTGATTGGACGCTGTCTCAAGTTGCTCATAACCTGAGCCGACCCAATCCCCTCAATAGCGGATTTCACCCAAGCGAGGCTGTCATGTCAGAGCGCGTCTTGATCGATGGTTACAACCGCCGCGTCGACTACCTGCGCATGTCGGTCACCGACCGCTGCGACTTTCGCTGCGTGTACTGCATGGCCGAAGACATGCAGTTCCTGCCGCGCCAACGGGTACTGACGCTGGAGGAGATCCATCAACTGGCGCAGAGCTTCGTCGCACTGGGCACCCGCAAGATTCGCCTGACCGGCGGCGAGCCGTTGATTCGCCCCGGCGTCGTCGGCTTGTGCAAGCAGATCGCGGCCCTGCCCGGCCTGCGCGAACTGTGCCTGACCACCAACGGCTCTCTGCTCGGCAAACTCGCCAGTCCGCTGTTCGACGCCGGGGTCAAACGCCTCAACGTCAGCCTCGACAGCCTCGATGCAGCGCGCTTCAAGCAGATGACCCGCACCGGCGACCTCGCCCAAGTGATCGACGGCATCGACGCCGCGCGCGCCGCCGGATTTACCCGCACTAAACTCAACTGCGTGGTGATGCAGGGCCGCAACGATCACGAGATCAACGATCTGGTGCAGTTCGCCATCGAACGGGATCTGGATATTTCCTTCATCGAGGAAATGCCGCTGGGGATCATCAGCGAACACAGCCGCGCCGAGTCGTTCTTTTCCAGCACCCAGGTGCGCGAAAAGATCGCCGAGCGCTACACCCTGATCGACTCCGCCGAGTCGACGCAGGGCCCGTCGCGCTACTGGCGGCTGGCGGAAGCACCGCACATCCGGCTGGGGTTCATCTCGCCCCACAGCCACAATTTCTGCGGCACCTGCAACCGGGTGCGACTGACCGTCGAGGGGCGTTTGCTACTGTGTCTGGGGAACGAGCATTCGGTGGACTTGAAGGCAGTGCTGCGCGCTCATCCGGGTCAACCGGAACGGCTGGAGAAAGCCATCATCGAAGCGATGAAACTCAAGCCTTACCGGCACAACTTTGAAGTGAACGACGACGTGCAAGTGGTGCGTTTCATGAACATGACCGGCGGCTGATCCGCCACGTTTTCAAGGCAGAGAGCCGCATGATCATCCGACCCAAGGTCAATCAATTCGCCATTCTCTTCACCCTCAAAGGCTCGATTGCCAAGCGCATCGCCCTGCGCGCCCTGATGGTGACGCTGCTGGCATCGGCCATCGTGCTGGTGGAAATGCTCCACCCGAGCAACTTCACCAAGGTCAACGCCACGCCGTTCACCTTGCTTGGTCTGTCACTGTCGATCTTTATGAATTTTCGCAACAACGCCTGCTACGACCGCTGGTACGAAGCGCGCAAGGCCTGGGGCGAAGTGATCGTGCATGTGCGCTCGGTGATTCGCGAGACTCATGTGATCCGCGAATCTGCGCAGCGCCGACTGTTGCTGCTCAACCTCGCTGGTTTCGCCCACGCGCTGAATGCGCGATTGCGCCGGGAAGACGAAGCTGCTGCCAGCGCCGAGTGGATTACCCCGCAGCACGATGCGCAGGTGCCGGACTACAGCGGGCGCATCCTGCAAACCGTCGGCCAGCAATGCTCTGATCTGCACGAATCAGGCGATCTCAGCGAATGGCGCTACATGCTCTTGGCCAATCACCTGACCAGCCTGACCCAGGCGCAGGCGGTGTGCGAGCGGATCAAGAACACGCCACTGCCCTTCCCTTACACCTTGCTGCTGCACCGCACGATTTACCTGTTCTGCATCTTGCTGCCGTTCGCCATGGCCGAACCGCTGGGCTGGCTGACGCCGCTGTTCACGGCGATTGTCAGCTACACCTTCTTCGGCCTGGATGCGATTGCCGATGAACTGGAAGACCCGTTCGGCCGGGATGAAAACGATTTGCCGACCGATGCGCTGGTGCGGGGTATCGAGCGGGACATTCTGGCGGAGCTGGGGACTGAACCGTTGCCGCCGGCGCTGAAACCGGTGGACTACGTCCTCAGTTAATCGACTGCCTCCCCCTTCCCGGGAGGGAGACTCATCAATCCAGATGCGCCCAGGTCATGCGAAACGACGCCCCGCCCCATGGAGAGTCACCGACCTCGACCTGCCCGCCATGGGATTGCGACACCCGCCGCACCAGCGCCAGTCCCAGACCGAAGCCACCGGTGCGGCGGTCACGGCTGGCGTCCAGGCGCGAGAACGGTTCGAAAATCTTCTCTCGACCGGCCAGCGGCACGCCCGGCCCGTCGTCGTTGACCTGTACTTCGTACTGATCGCCGATGCGCACCAGCGACACCTCGACCCTCTGCTCGGCATATCGAATGGCATTGCGCAGCAAATTGATCACCGCCCGCGCCATGAAGCGCGGCTCGATCCGCACTTCATCGACCCGGCAATCAACGATCAACAGCTGCACCCCGGCGGCCTCGGCCTCCAGCGCCACGCTGCCGACCACGCTGTCGAGCCAGTTGGCAGCCTGAATGTTTTCGCGGGTGATCACGGTCGCGCCGCGTTCGAGGCTGGCGTAGGTCAGCAGTTCGGAGACCATTTCTTCCAGCTCGCCAAGGTCGGCGTACATGTCGGCGATCAGTTCGCGGTTCTGGCTGGCGTCCGGTTGTTGCTTGAGCTGGTCGAGTTCGAACGACAGCCGGGCAATCGGCGTGCGCAGTTCATGGGACACGGCATTGGTCAGTTCGCGCTGATTGGCGATCAGGCCTTCGATGCGCGCCGCCATCAGGTTGAAGTGACCGGCGAGGTCGCGGATGTTGGAACGTTTGGACAGCTGGATCCGCACCGAGAGGTCGTTGTCGCCGAAGCGCTCGGCGGCCAGCCGCAGTTTTTCCAGATCGCGCCAGTGCGGACGAACCCAGAAGTACAGGACGATGCCGAGCAGCACCGCCAGCATCAGGTAAGCCCCGGCAATGTAGAACGGCATCAGGCTCGGCTCGGGCGGCAGCTTGATGCTGAGCAACTGTGAACCACCGTCGATATTGCTGATGAACTGGGTGTAGTCATCGCGGATCACCAGCAGATCCTGGGCCAGTTCGGCTTTTTCCTGATCGTTGAGTTTCAACTGGTCAGCCTCGACCAGGCTCAGCGTCAGCCCGTAGTGCGGCCGTAACGCCTCCAGTTGCGCCTCGCGCGCCGCGCCCTGCTGGTCGCGCATGTGTTCGACCAGCGACCAGGCCTGACCGCGCACCGCTTCACGGTTGTAGGCCTGCATCTGGTTGTCGAGCAAGGCGTTGAAGGTGTGCTCGACGGTTTGCAGCGCCGCCACCAGCCCGACCGTCATCACCAGAAACAGCCCGAGAAATAACCGCAGCATCTACAACTCCCACGCGAACGGATTGAACAGGTAACCCTTGCCCCACACGGTCTTGATGCAGACCGGCTCGCGAGGGTTGTCCTTGAGTTTGTTGCGCAACTTGCTGATGTACACGTCGACGCTGCGGTTGAGGCCATCGAAGGCGATGCCGCGCATGCGGTTGAGAATGTCATCGCGCGACAGGATCTTGCCGGCGGCGCTGGCCAGCAGCCACAGCAGCTCGAATTCCATGGTGGTCAGCTCGATCAGCTCGCCCGCCAGACGCACTTCGCGGCAACTGCGATCAATGATCAGGTTGCCGAACTCCAGCGAACTCACTACGCCGCTTTCCGGGACTTGCCGGCGTTGCAAGGCACGCAGGCGCGCGAGTAAAACAGGTGGCTTGATCGGTTTGATCACGTAGTCGTCGGCCCCGGACTCCAGGCCCAGAATATGGTCGAGGTCGTCTTCCTTGGCGGTCAGGATGACAATCGGCGTGTCGGACACGCTGCGGATTTCCCGGCACACGTGCAGGCCGCTCTGCCCCGGCAGCATCAGGTCGAGCACCACCACCTTGGGCTTGAATTCGAGAAACGCGGCCACGGCCAGATCGCCGCGATGCACCGTGCGTACCTCGTAGCCGTGTTGTTCGAGAAAGTGAGCGATCAGCGCAGCCAGCCGCTCATCGTCTTCCACCAGCAGGACTCTGCCAAAACCCAGGTTATCCATAACAACCGCCGCCAACCGCTTTGTGAAGTGGGCGACATTATGCGGGCATTCAATGGCGAGACGTTTATTGCAGGCAGCAAAAACCGGCCTCTGGGGCCGGTTTTCGTTGAAGTTTCATACTCTTAAGAGTTTTTAACAATTCATGCAGCGACGGGTACGCCACTGTGGAAACGGAATTCCTCGTCCGGTGACTCGATCAGGTCCTGCTCGGCAGCGCGGACTCTCTCGATCACCTGAGCGATGTCCTTGGCGTCACCGTACTGATAGGCCAGTTTCAGATAACCCTGGAAATGCCGGGCCTCGCTTTTCAGCAGGCCGAAGTAGAACTTGCCGAGTTCTTCGTCCAGATGCGGCACCAGCGCTTCGAACCGCTCGCAACTGCGCGCTTCGATGAAGGCGCCGACCACCAGAGTGTCGACCAGTTTTACCGGTTCGTGGCTGCGCACCACTTTGCGCAGGCTGGAAGCGTAACGCCCGGCGTGCAGCTGGCGCAGTTCGATCTTGCGTCGCTTCATGATGCGCATCACCTGTTCGTGGTGCACCAGCTCTTCCCGGGCCAGACGCGACATCATGTTGATCAGATCGACGTGGGAATGGTACTTGGCGATCAGGCTCAACGCGGTGCTGGCGGCCTTGAACTCGCAGTTCTTGTGGTCGATCAGCAGGGTTTCCTGATCGGCCAGCGCGGCTTCAACCCAGGCATCAGGCGTGCGGCAACCAAGGAATTCGTGGATTTCGGGAAGGATCATGGGGCTCACGGTCAAAAGGTGTTCGAGCGAAGGGCGCCGATTATACCGGCCTGCCCGCAGACCACCAGCCGCCCGCGTTGATATGCATCAAGTCGCAGACAGATGCGCAGCAACTATAGTTGTGCAACGCCGTGCCTTTTCATTGCTGGAGACTCACTCATGCAAGCCATTCGCAGCATTCTGGTGGTCATCGAACCCGAACACGCGGAAAGCCTGGCGCTCAAGCGCGCCAAGCTGATCGCCGGGGTGACCCAAGCCCATCTGCACCTGCTGGTCTGCGACAAGAAGCACGATCACGCCGGCATGCTCAGCGTGCTCAAGGCCGCGCTGCTGGCGGACGGCTACAGCGTCACCACCGAGCAGGCGTGGAACGAGAGCCTGCACGAAACCATCATCGACGTGCAGCAGGCCGAGGGCTGCGGACTGGTGATCAAGCAGCACTTCCCCGACAGCTCGCTGAAAAAGGCCCTGCTGACCCCGGCGGACTGGAAACTGCTGCGCCACTGCCCTACCCCGGTGCTGCTGGTGAAAACCGCCGGCTCATGGAAGGACAAGGTGATTCTGGCGGCGGTCGACGTGGGCAATGCCGATGGCGAGCACCGTCACCTGCATACCACCATCATCGACCATGGCTTCGACATCGCCAGCCTGGCCAAGGGGCATCTGCACGTGATTACCGCTCATCCGTCGCCGATGTTGTCGGCGGCCGACCCGACCTTCCAGCTCAAGGAAACCATCGAGGCGCGCTATCGCGAGCAATGCCGGGCGTTTCAGGCTGAATTCGACATCGATGACGCTCACCTGCACGTCGAGGAAGGCCCGGCGGATGTGCTGATTCCGTTCATGGCGCACAAGCTGCAGGCGGCGGTGACGGTGATTGGCACCGTGGCGCGCAGCGGGGTATCCGGTGCGCTGATCGGCAATACGGCCGAACAGGTGCTGGATCAATTGGAGAGTGATGTGCTGGTGCTCAAACCCCAAGAGGTTGAAGACCATTTGGTCGAGTTAGCGGTGAAGCATTAAGTATTGTTGTGATCCTGTGGCGAGCGTGTTCGCCACAGGTAATGCTCAGTCGCCGAGGGCATCCTTGAGGAAACCGGGCGCGATGTAGCGCTGATAGTGCGCTTCCGACAGCAGGAAAAATTCCCGATCAATGGCATCGCGCAGTTCCGGCAGGTTCCAGTCGCGAAACTCCGGCAGCAGCACCATCCCGTAGGCTTCCAGATTAATGATCACCCGCGCGCCCCGGGCGATCAGCTGATAGGCCCAGCAATATTCCGACTGATGCGGCACGAAGCGGATCTTGCGCTGTTCCAGTTGCAGGCGCAGACGCGCCGGATCGAAGACCTCGACCTTGCTGGCCATCACTTGTGACAGCAATTGCTCGAGACGCAGCCAGACCGCACGCTTTTCTTCCTCGTTGTAACCGTTCCAGTGGATCACTTCGTGGTGGAAACGCTTGCAGCCACGGCACACCAGATCACCGTAAACGGTGGAGCAGAGGCCGACGCAGGGGGTCTTGATGGTCTGATTGGGCATAGAATGGGCAAAACACTTGAAACGCGGAACAGGTCGGCATGTTAGCCCTTTGTCCGGCATTCATCACCCCTCAAACGTCAGGGACAAGCGCTGGATCAAGGTTTGCCCCAGCCGCGCACAACGCAACCAAAGTCCAATAGAGCGCGACTTACCTTTAAATTTTTTTTGCCGTAGAATCAGCCAGCCTTTTTAGGCGCCAATGTCCGTTAGAAGCTGTTTTCAAAGCGTCACGAGCACAGTCGTTCCTTCAGAGCGGTGTTGGCGTAAGGTTTTTCCAGCGGGGAAAAGCCAAACGCCAACCCTCATCAGCTCCCCGTTCTGCAGGCGTAAAACTTTGAAAGCAGCTTCTGTAAGGAATTGCCGGTAATTCTGGCCGAACGACCCACAACGTCGTGAGGAGCATGAGTACGGCAATTTCGGGATGAGCGTCCCGGACACCCATTTGGGACCACTGATGAGGGTAATAACTGTGCTTGAAGCCTACCGCAAACATATCGAAGAGCGTGCAGCCCTGGGTATCGTTCCCCAGCCGCTTAACGCCGAACAAACTGCAGGCCTGGTCGAGCTGCTGAAGAATCCTCCGGCTGGCGAAGAAGCTTTCCTCGTTGACCTGATCACCAATCGCGTACCACCAGGAGTGGACGAAGCCGCCTACGTCAAGGCCGGTTTCCTCTCCGCACTGGCCAAGGGCGAAGTCTCCTCCCCTCTGCTGGACAAGAAGCGCGCTGTAGAACTGCTCGGCACGATGCAGGGCGGCTACAACATCGTGACCCTGGTTGAACTGCTGGACGACGCCGAGCTGGCGCCAGTGGCCGCCGAAGAACTCAAGCACACCCTGCTGATGTTCGATGCCTTCCACGACGTGGCTGAAAAAGCCAAGAACGGCAACGTTCACGCCAAGGCCGTGCTGCAATCCTGGGCTGACGGCGAGTGGTTCAAGAAGCGCCCTGTGCTGGCCGACAAGATCAGCCTGCGCGTCTTCAAGGTGACTGGCGAAACCAACACCGACGACCTGTCCCCTGCTCCAGACGCCTGGTCGCGTCCTGACATCCCGCTGCACGCCCTGGCCATGCTGAAAATGGCCCGTGACGGCATCGTTCCGGACGAGCAAGGCAAGACCGGCCCGATGAAGCAGATCGAAGAAATGCGCGGCCAGGGCTTCCCTATCGCCTACGTCGGTGACGTGGTCGGTACCGGTTCCTCGCGTAAATCGGCGACCAACTCGGTTCTGTGGTTCTTCGGCGACGACATCCCTTACGTGCCGAACAAGCGCGCTGGCGGTTTCTGCTTCGGCAGCAAAATCGCTCCGATCTTCTACAACACCATGGAAGATGCCGGCGCACTGCCAATCGAGTTCGACGTATCGAACATGAACATGGGCGACGTGATCGACCTGTACCCGCACGCTGGCAAAGTCTGCAAGCACGGTACCGACGAAGTCATCACCACCTTCGAAATGAAGACCCCGGTCCTGCTGGACGAAGTCCGCGCCGGCGGCCGTATCCCGCTGATCATCGGCCGTGGCCTGACCGAGAAGGCTCGCGCCGAACTGGGCCTGCCTGCGTTCGACCTGTTCAAGAAGCCGGAAGCACCGGCTGAAAGCACCAAGGGCTTCACCCTGGCGCAGAAAATGGTCGGCAAGGCTTGCGGTCTGGCAGAAGGCAGAGGCGTTCGTCCTGGCACCTACTGCGAACCGAAGATGACCACCGTAGGTTCTCAGGACACCACCGGTCCAATGACCCGTGACGAACTGAAAGACCTGGCGTGCCTGGGCTTCTCCGCTGATCTGGTGATGCAGTCCTTCTGCCACACCGCGGCTTATCCAAAGCCGATCGACGTGACAACCCACCACACCCTGCCTGACTTCATCATGACCCGCGGCGGTGTTTCCCTGCGTCCGGGCGACGGCATCATCCACTCGTGGCTGAACCGCATGCTGCTGCCGGACACCGTCGGTACCGGTGGTGACTCGCACACCCGTTTCCCGATGGGCATCTCGTTCCCGGCCGGTTCCGGTCTGGTCGCGTTCGCCGCTGCCACCGGCGTCATGCCGCTGGACATGCCGGAATCGATCCTGGTGCGCTTCAAAGGCAAAATGAAACCTGGCATCACCCTGCGTGACCTGGTTCATGCCATTCCTTACTTCGCCATCCAGAACGGTCTGCTGACCGTCGAGAAGAAAGGCAAGAAAAACGCCTTCTCCGGCCGCATCCTGGAAATCGAAGGCCTGGAAGGTCTGACCCTGGAACAGGCGTTCGAACTGTCCGACGCCTCGGCCGAACGTTCGGCTGCCGGTTGCACCATCAAGCTGTCGAAAGAGTCGATCACCGAGTACCTGCAGTCCAACGTCACCCTGCTGCGCTGGATGATCGGCGAAGGCTACGGCGACGCGCGTACCCTGGAGCGTCGTGCCCAAGCGATGGAAGCCTGGATCGCCAACCCGCAACTGATGGAAGCCGATGCCGACGCCGAATACGCCGAAGTCATCGAAATCGATCTGGCCGACATCAGCGAGCCTGTACTGTGCGCGCCGAACGACCCGGACGACGCCCGTCTGCTGTCCAGCGTTGCTGGCGAGAAGATCGACGAAGTGTTCATCGGTTCGTGCATGACCAACATCGGTCACTTCCGCGCTGCCGGTAAACTGCTGGATCAGGTCAAGGGTCAGCTGCCAACCCGTCTGTGGCTGTCGCCGCCGACCAAGATGGACGCTCACCAACTGACCGAAGAAGGCTACTACGGCATCTACGGCAAGGCCGGCGCCCGCATGGAAATGCCAGGCTGCTCGCTGTGCATGGGTAACCAGGCACGCGTTGAGCCGAACAGCACCGTGGTGTCGACTTCGACCCGTAACTTCCCGAACCGTCTGGGCGACGGCGCGAACGTCTACCTGGCCTCGGCTGAGCTGGCGTCCGTTGCTTCGATCCTGGGTCGCCTGCCGACCGTCGAGGAGTACATGGAATACGCTGGCAAGATCGACAGCATGGCGGCCGACGTTTACCGCTACCTGTCCTTCGACCAGATTGCCGAGTTCCGTGAAGCTGCTGCGAACGCCAAGATCCCTGTCGTTCAAGCCTAACGCTGCAACGCAATGAAGAACGCCGCCCATCGCGAGATGTGCGGCGTTTTTTTATGCCTCCGCGTTGATCGTTCCCACGCTCTGCGTCCTGAACCGTGACGCAGAGCGTCACAAGAGGCATTCCCACGCAGAGCGTGGGAACGATCAATCAATGCTGTGCAGGCACAAAAAAGGCCGACCTGCGAGGCAGATCGGCCTTTCTGTTTCACAAGATCAAACGGGATCTTGTGCTGGATCTCAAGCAGTCAGCGAGTAGATCAACGCCGAAATCGCCACCAGCCCCACTGCGGTGACAAACACGTTCGACATCTGCCCACGATAACGGGCCATCGCCGGCACTTTACGGATCGCGTACATCGGCATCAGGAACAGGATCGCCGCGATGACCGGGCCACCGATGGTTTCGATCATGCCGAGGATGCTCGGGTTCAGGGTCGCCACGATCCAGCACACCACCAGCATGAACGCCGCCACGATGCGGTCCAGGGCCTTGGCGCCCGGACGCTTGCCGCTTTTGACGATCAAGCCTTTCAGGCCTTCGCTGGCACCGATGTAGTGACCGAGGAACGACTTGGAGATGGCCACGAACGCAATCAGCGGCGCCGCGAACGCGATGGTCGGGTTGCTGAAGTGGTTGGCCAGGTACGACAGGATCGACAGGTTCTGCGCCTTGGCTTCAGCCAGTTGCTCCGGCGACAGGGTCAGTACGCAGCTGAACACGAAGAACAGCACCATTACCACCATCAGCAGATGGGCGCGGGACAGTATCTGCGAGCTACGCTCGTCGGCGTGGACGCCGTAACGACGCTTCTGGTCCACCGCAAACGCCGAGATGATCGGCGAGTGGTTGAACGAGAACACCATCACCGGAATCGCCAGCCACAGCGTGTGCAGCAGCGCCGACGGTGCCGGCACTTGCGAAGCGGTGGTCAGGATGCCGCCGTTCCAGTGCGGAATCAGGTACACCGCCAGGAACAGCAGCGCGACGATGAACGGATACACCATCAGGCTCATGGCCTTGACGATCACTTGCTCGCCGCAGCGCACCACGGCCAGCAGGCCGAGGATCAGCACGAACGACAGCAGCGCGCGCGGTGGCGGCGTGATGTGCAGTTGGTGCTCGAGGAAACTGGCGACGGTGTTGGTCAGGCCGACGCTGTAGATCAGCAGGATCGGGAAGATCGCGAAGAAGTACAGCAGAGTGATCAGCGCGCCGGCCTTGATGCCGAAATGCTGTTCCACCACGTCGGTGATGTCGGCGCCTTCGCGACCGGAAAGCACGAAGCGGGTCAGGCCGCGGTGTGCGTAGAACGTCATCGGGAAGGCCAGCAGCGCGAGGATCACCAGCGGCCAGAAGCCACCCAGACCTGCGTTGATCGGCAAAAACAGGGTACCGGCGCCGATGGCCGTCCCAAACAGTCCCAACATCCAGGTAGTGTCATGGCGATTCCAGCTCGACAGTTCGGCTGGTGCTGCCGCTTCAAAGCGTTGTTCGACGCTATTGGCCTGATCATTCATCCGGTCGGATCTCCGCATTCCGGTCACTTGCCACTCGGTCAGGACGCGTCGGAAAAAACCGACAGACATGCTCCGGCCGAAACAGGGGCGCGATTCTCCGCGATAAATGAGCAGAAGCAAAGACTTAGCTGAGGAATGGTTGTACGGAGCAGATCGGAGGCTTGTCGCTTTTGGGAAAAATACTGTCGGCGCCAGATACGCGACATGTCGTTTTATGACATGCACCGGCGCCGAATAAGCCATGGGAAAGCCCGATCAGATCGATCGGGCCAATATGAAGCCGAGGAACATGCAAAAGATGCCCAGACCCATCAACCCCCAGATCGGGCGCATTTCTTTCCTGTCTTTGATACGTATTTTTTCGGCCCACTCATCGTGTTCCCGTTCCAGTTGTTCCATTCTGGCTTTGGCGTCATAGGTGCTCATGTTGATTTCCTTTTGGGTCATGTGTCTGAAGATTGCGAAAACGAACGCTCAAAACTTGAAAAAGACGCCTGCCAATGCCGCGCTTGCCGTCAACACGCCGGCCACCACCGCAACTGGATAAAAATACGTCTCCCACTTCAGCTTCTTCTGTTCCGCCATAAGCTTCTGCCGCTCAGCTATCAGTTTTCGCGTTTCGTTATGCAGCCTGTCGAGTTCCAGGTTTTCGCGGTTGTTCTGAAGCATTGGCCTTCCTTGGCTGATGGCAATTTCCGTCCGGATTACTGCTTCGTCATGAAGAACACATCCCGTCCTGCTCTCTATAATTCCGCGCTTCTCACCCCGCCGTATAGCGGATGAATCCGGCAGCACTCGTAGGCAACATCCGTAAATCCCGCAGGACGGTGCGTCCATTTCCTAACGTTTTTAAACAACCTCACCGACTGGCATTTTTCGGCTATACCCAATGGCGAATTGACTGACATCCCCGTCCAGTCCCCTCACCTGTGGAGCCATCCCATGCCTCTCGTCCGCGTCGACATCAAGAAAAACCCGGACCCGACGTTCGCCAAACGCATTGGCGAAGTGATCTACGCCGCCCTGCGCAGCGAGATCAATGTGCCGGAACACGACAATTTCCAGGTGCTGGCCGAGCACGACGACCAGCACTTCGTCTATGACCCGCAATACCTGGGAATCCAGCGCAGCGACGGCATCGTGTTCATCCAGCTGACCATCAGCGAAGGCCGCACCATGGAGATGAAACAACGGCTGTTCCAGACCATCGCGCGCAACCTGAACCAGCAACTGGCCGTGCGTCAGGAAGACGTGTTCATCAATCTGGTGGAAGTGAAAAAAGAGAACTGGTCATTCGGCAACGGCATCGCCCAGTACGTGACCTGATCCTGTGACCGCCAGCGCCGACATCACCTTCTGACGAAGCACCCGCGCGCTCCCCGCATCAGCTCCTACACTGCCTGATGCGGGGCCGTGCCAGCCATTGCCAAACCGCTCTGGAATCAGCACTCTGAACCGACTTTTGCGCCCAAGACAGACGATCACAGGAGCCGAGCAATGCCCGCCACCGTTCTGGTACTGGTTGAAACCATCAATGACTATTTGCCGATCCTCGAACGTCAGGGTTTTCACCTGATTCTCGCGCCGACCCCTGCCGAGCGCGCGCAAGCCATCGCCACCCACGGGGCACGGATCGACGCGGTGCTGACCCGTGGCCCGCTGGGTTTATATGCTGAAGAGATCGCGGCCTTGCCCGCGCTGAAAATCATCTGCGTGATCGGCGCCGGTTACGAGCAGGTCGACCTGCAAGCTGCCAGCGACCGTGGCCTGACCGTGACCAACGGCGCCGGCGTCAACGCTTCATCGGTGGCCGACCACGCCATGGCGATGCTGCTGGCGCTGGTGCGTGACATTCCGCGCTGCGATGCCGCCGTGCGTCGGGGCGAGTGGCCGAAAATCATGCGCCCGTCGCTGGCCGGCAAGCGCCTGGGGATTCTCGGGCTGGGCGCGGTGGGGATGGCGATTGCCAAACGCGCCGGTCTGGGCTTTGACATGGAGATCAGTTACCACAACCGTCAGGTGCGCAGTGACGTGCCTTACGCATTCTGCTCGACCCCGACCGAACTGGCCCGGGCCTCGGACTTTCTGGTGGTCGCCACGCCCGGCGGCATCGGCAGCCAGCATCTGGTGACCCGTCCGGTGCTCGATGCTCTGGGGCCCAACGGTTTTATCGTCAACATTGCCCGCGCCAGCGTGATCGCCACTGCCGACCTGATCAGCGCTCTGGAACAACGGCGAATCGCCGGGGCGGCACTGGATGTGTTCGATCACGAGCCACAAGTACCCGATGCGCTGAAGGGCCTGAGCAATGTGCTTCTGACCCCGCACGTTGCCGGGCTGTCACCGGAAGCTACTCAAGGCACCGTGGAGCTGGTGGGCAAGAATCTGGTGGCGTTTTTCTCCGGCGAACCGGTACTGACACCGCTGCAACTGCCGCCGAAACTCAACAACCAGCGCGTGCACTAAAGCACTCCGAGCAAGGTCCACTGGCGCCGGCCGCGCATTGCAAGGCGGCGCCGGCACAGACTTTCGTGCAGCCTGTTTCCAGGCTCATTTCTGAACAAGGCATTCGCGCTAATCCTTAGTCGCCAGCGGCCCTCCGTGCCCATTCCCAAAGGTGATTATCGTCCAACACGCTAACCTATAAGACCGAACCGCGCTTGTGACGACCCGAGCGCGCCATTAGATTAGCCAATGATGTCTGGCCTCCAAAATAAGCAGAAGGGATAAGCATGGCGCTTACTGACCAGTCCACCCGTATCCGCTCTGGCGAAGAACTCGATGCCAGACTGATCGATCCGTACCTCAAGGCGCACATTCCGGGCCTGACCGGCACGCCGCAGATCAGCCAGTTTCCCGGCGGCGCGTCGAACCTGACCTACCTGCTGGAATACCCGGACCAGGAATTCGTCCTGCGCCGTCCGCCGTTCGGCCACAAGGCCAAGTCCGCCCACGACATGGGCCGCGAATTCCGCATCCTCAACCAGTTGCGCGACGGTTTCCCGTATTGCCCGAAAGCCTACGTGCACTGCACCGACGACTCAGTGATCGGCGCCGAGTTCTACGTGATGGAACGGGTCAAGGGAATCATCCTGCGCTCGGACCTGCCGCCGGAACTGGGCCTGGATTCGGCGAAAACCGAAGCCCTGTGCAAGAGCTTCATCGATCGTTTCGTCGAACTGCACCGCGTCGATTACAACGCCTGCGGCCTCGGCGATCTGGGCAAGCCTGAAGGCTACGTCGCCCGCCAGATCAAAGGCTGGAGCGAGCGCTACGAAAAAGCCCTGACCCCGGACGCACCGCACTGGGAAAAGGTCAAAGCCTGGCTCAACGACAAGATGCCGGCCGATCACCCGACCTCCAGCATCGTCCACAACGACTACCGCTTCGACAACGTCATCCTCGACCCGAACAACCCGATGCAGATCATCGGCGTGCTCGACTGGGAACTGACCACCCTCGGCGATCCGCTGATGGACCTGGGCAACACCCTCGCCTACTGGATCCAGGCCGACGACCCGGCACCGGTGCAGCTGATGCGCCGCCAGCCGAGCCACGCGCCGGGCATGCTGACCCGCCGCGAATTCGTCGACTACTACGCCGAGCGTTCGGGCATCCAGATCGACAATTTCGACTTCTACTACACCTACGGCCTGTTCCGCCTGGCCGGCATCGTGCAGCAGATCTACTACCGCTTCTTCCATGGCCAGACCCAGGACAAACGCTTTGCGCAGTTCATTCACATGAACAAACTGCTGGAGCAGATGAGCCTGCAGGTCATTGCCAAATCCAGCCTCTGATGACGGCGTTATAACAAGGCTTACTACAAGGGAATCCCATGTCCAAGACTCAGTTGTTCGACCTCGACGGCAAGATCGCTTTCGTCTCCGGCGCCAGCCGCGGCATCGGTGAAGCCATCGCCAAACTGCTGGCCCAGCAAGGCGCCCACGTCATCGTTTCGAGCCGCAAACTCGAAGGCTGCCAGCACGTGGCCGACGCCATCATCGCCGCCGGCGGCAAGGCCACAGCGGTCGCCTGCCACATCGGTGAAATGGAACAGATCAGCCAGGTCTTCGCCGGGATCAAGGAACAGTTCGGGCGCCTGGACATCCTGGTCAACAACGCCGCGACCAACCCACAGTTCTGCAACGTGCTGGACACCGACCTCGGCGCCTTCCAGAAAACCGTCGACGTGAACATCCGCGGCTACTTCTTCATGTCGGTGGAAGCCGGCAAGCTGATGCGCGAAAACGGCGGCGGCAGCATCATCAACGTGGCGTCGATCAACGGCATTTCGCCGGGGATCTTCCAGGGCATCTACTCGGTGACCAAAGCCGCCGTGATCAACATGACCAAAGTCTTTGCCAAGGAATGCGCGCAGTTCGGCATCCGCTGCAACGCCCTGCTGCCAGGCCTGACCGACACCAAATTCGCCTCGGCCCTGGTGAAAAACGACGCGATCCTGAAGCAAGCCCTGACGCAGATCCCGCTCAAGCGCGTAGCCGACCCGAGCGAAATGGCCGGCGCCGTGCTGTACCTGGCGAGCGATGCCTCGAGCTACACCACCGGCGTATCGCTGAACGTGGACGGCGGTTTCCTGTCCTGATCCGCTTCTGACGCAAAACAAAAGGCAGCCCAAGGGCTGCCTTTTTCATGCCTCCAGAACCTTCGGCAACTGCCAGCCAAAATGCACCGACAACAACCGCAACAACAAACACGCCGCCCCCGCCAGCAACGCAGCCGCCACCGGCGGCACACCCAGCCTGCGCCCGACAATCAACACCGCCGCGCCGACAAACGCCGAACTGGCATACAAATCCGCCTGCAACACCACCGGCACCCGCGCCAGCACAATGTCACGCAATACCCCGCCACCGACCCCGGTAATCGTGCCCATCAGCATGGACACAAACGGCGAGATCCCGAAATTCAACGCCTTCTGCGCCCCGGCCACCGCAAACAACGCCAACCCCGCCGCATCCAGCACAATCAGCGTCGAACCGGACCAGCCCAGCACCAGCTCATGAAAAACAAACGCCACCCCGCCCATGGCAAACGCCAGCGCCGGATAACGCCAGTCCGCCACAGCCTTGGGCGGCGTCGCACCGATCAACAGATCACGCGTCACCCCGCCACCGAGTGCAACGATGAACGCAATCACCATCACCCCGAGCAGATCAAGCTGACTGCGCATCGCCGCAATCGCGCCTTCAACCGCAAACACCGCCGTGCCGACCAGATCGGCCACCAGCACAATCCACTCGACCCGCGCCTTCACAGGCGCCCGGTTTATTGAGTGACGCAACGGGTCTTGGTGATGTGTCGAGTCACTTGCCCGTCGGCATAGGCATCGCCGGCGACCTCGGTATTTTCCATGACCTGACAAGTCCGCTCAGGAGGCGGAGGCGGTGCTGCCGGCGGAGGGGGTGGAGGACTGGAGCAACCACTGAGCAGCACCAGACCGAAAGCCGACAACAACGAAAAACACACGCGTTTCCCAGGATTGTTCATAGGATGACCCGCGATGAATGGAAGAAAACTCCCGTCGCCGAGCAGGACAACGCCCGGTTATGGAAACCGAACCACTCATTCCTTATAGACCAGTGGGGGGTGAGTGCCAGTGAAATGGCTCGAACCGGCAGGATTTGCTGTCGATTTTCGGGATGAATCGATATCAATCGAACGAGCCAACTGATCCGCCGCCACCGCTGACAACCCAGTGCTCACCGGTGAACCCCGGATTGGGACGCAGAGCGTCCCGGGCTGCATTCCCACGCGGAGCGTGGGAACGATCAAAGAGCACACAAATCGGCCTTACGCCCCTCGCTCCTCACCACTCAAAACGATGAGCGTTAGCTCGAGTACCGCTTTTGATCGCAGGGCCCCTCGGCAGGCTGAGTGGAGGGATTGATCCGGGGGTGGGAGCGCAGCGACCGTTTGGCGAAGCCAAACACATCGAGAGGAGGTGCAGCGAAGCAAACCGTAGGCGATGCCCCCCGGATCAATCCCGGAGCGAAGGGACACCGAGCCAAAGCGAGGTGCCGAACGTCAGGGTAAAGCCTTTTCGGTTACCTTTTCGGCGTTTGGAAAAGGTGACTCGCCGTAAGGGCGAAACCGTCAGCGGCTGCCCCCGAAAAACCGAATATTCACCCAAACCGAACAAGAACCTGGTCGGCCCAAAGGCCGCCAAGTTCAACTGGGCGACCGCAAAGAATTACTCTCAAGCTCATACCGCAATTCATCAATCAAGGCATCCACCGCTTCCGGAGTACGCAAGGCACCAAGACTCAACCCACTAATCACCAGATCCACCCGCCCCGAAACCGGCTCATAAAGCTTCACAGTCAGCGAATGATCCCCATCCACCACACACTCACAAGCCAACGGCGAAAAACTACGCTCAAGCCGAGCCCGCAACTGCGCCAGATAAATCATCGCGCCAGCTCCGCACAACCAGACTCAACAACCAACAACACATTCATAAAGGGCTGATCCATTAGCAGGTTCCAAAAAGACACGATCACCAAAAAAATGCATCGCACCTCACCAGACTAAGAACACCCCGCCCGATCAAACACCCGAATTTGCACCCCATGAACTAGTGCATTTGCACCTTACCGCTGCCCCCGACCGCCCCCCGAAAACAACCCACGCTCCCGAGCCCAGACAATCGCCTCACTGCGACTGTGCACATCCAGCTTCGAATACACCGTCGCCACATGATTGCGCACCGTGTTCGGCGCCAGTTTCAACCGCGCAGCAATCTCCTTGTCCGCCAGCCCCTCACAGATCAGCCCCAGCACATCACGTTCGCGAGCCGTCAGATCAGTGAACGACACACTCGGCAGTTGCGGCGAATTGACCTTCTTCACATTGGCCAGTTTTTCGATCAGCGTTCGGCTGAACCACGACGCATCCTTCATCACCTCTTCAATCGCCGCCACCAGCTCAAGCTCGGTGCGCTTGCGCTCGGTGATGTCCATCAGCACCAGCAGATAGCACACCGCGTCCTGAATGTTGACGGTATCAGCGGACACCGCGCACTCCAGCAGCTCGGCGTCTTTCCTGCGGATCCGCATATCGACGCGATCAACCCGGCCGGTCTTCTCCAGCGCCGCCAGCAAGCGGGCGCGCTCCGCCGGTTCATCGATGAAGTCCAGTTGCGCGACGGTCTTGCCGAGCACGTCGTCGCTCTCGTAAGCGAGGGTATCGAGAAAGGCCTGATTGACGTCGATCAGCCGCTGCGCGTCGGCGCTGCAAATCAGGATCGGCACCGGCGTCAGGCGAAAGGCCTTGGCGAATCGTTCCTCACTTTGGCGCAGCGCAACTTCGGCCTTATGCCGAGGCTCCATGTCGACAAAGGAAAACAGCATGCAGTCCTCGTCATTGAGCACCAGCGGCTGCCCCGCGACGATCACCTGTTTGCTACCGCCGTCCGGCAAGCGCAATTCGGCCTGCATCTGCGGAATGGTCGCGACATCGCGCAGGCGCTGGATCGCCAGGTCCTTGCGCTCGGCCTGTTCGAGAATATCCAGCTCATAGGTCGAGGCGCCGATCACTTGATCGCGGGTGTAGCCAGTCATCTCCAGGAACCCCGGATTGACCTTGATATAACGCAAGTCGCTGAGACGGCAGATCACCGCCGGGGCCGGGTTGGCATTGAAGGTTTTTTCGAAGCGCTGTTCGGCGTTGGCCCAGTCGGTGACGTCGCTCATGATCAGCACCAGCGACTCGATGTCGCCATCGCGATCGGTCAACACCATGCTGCGCACGCTGTGCACCCAGGTGCGTTCCTCGTCATTGTGTGGGGTGACTTCGACCAACACGTCGCTGAAGGTTTCGCCGGTGGCTACGCGACTGATGGGGTATTGCTCCGGGGTCAGCGTGTGATTGTTGCGATAGCGCAGGTTGAAGCGCTCGACGTATTCCCCGGCGTTGTTGCCCAGCTCGCCGATCCGGCTGACGCCATGCATCGCCAGCGCGGCTTCGTTGGCCCAGAGAATCGTCTGGTCGAGTTCCAGCAGAATCACCCCGTCGGACAGCCCGGCGATGATCTGCTGCAACTGACGGCGATTGGTTTCGGTGGTCAGGACGTCCCGGCTCATTGGTTCTCCACAAGTTCGCGCATGTGAAGTTTACGACCGCAGGCCGTTGTGATCGTGCCGGGCAACTTTGTCTCTGATTACCGCGATGAGTGATCGACCAGCTCGCGCAGCGTATCGAGAAACAACTTGAGCACCGGCGAGGCATCGTCGGCCCGATACGTCGCGTACAGCGGCACTTGCGGCAGCGCCGGGGTCAGGCGCCGGAACACCAGTCCGGCGGGAGCCAACTGCTCGATTGATGCGGGTAACAGCGCCACGCCAAACCCGGCGCGAACCAGACTGAGCAAGGTCTGCACCTCGATCACCTGCTGGCGGATCTGCGGGGTGAACCCGGCCTGAATGCAGCACTGATAGAGAAAATTGGCGAACCGCGACTGTTTCAATTCCAGCGCCACAAACGGCTCCTGCGCCAGATCAGCCGGCGCCAGCACCTCGCGCCGGGCCAACGGGTGATCCTGCGGCATCACCACATGGATCGGCTCATGGATCAGCAATTCATTGCGCAATTGCGGGTCGTCATAACCGACGCGGAACACGCAGGCGTCGATGCGTTTCTCCTTCAACGCCTTGACCTGCGCTGCCGGAGTCATTTCATGCAGACGCCAGGTCACCTGCGGATAGCGTTCGCGAAACAGGTGCAGCGCCTTGGGCAGCACGCCGACCATCACCGAACTGATCATGCCGATTTCCAGCTCACCGAGCTGCCCGCGCCCGGTCTGGCGGGTCAGGTCCAGCGCCCGTTCGAGTTGCTCGAACACCAGCGGCGCCTGCTCCTTGAGCATCTGCCCCGCCGCTGTCAGCTCGACCCGGTGATGGCTGCGCTCGAACAGCGGCGTGCCGAGTTCTTCCTCCAGCAAACGGATCTGCTGGCTCAGCGGCGGCTGGCAAATGTGCAGCCGCTCGGCGGCGCGGCCGAAGTGCAGCTCATCGGCCAGCGCCATGAAGTACCGCAGCAAACGCAGGTCCATGGCGACTTACCCCAGGTTCAGTGGCGTGGAACGCTGACGCACCCCGGTGAGGCTGAACAGCGCATTGGCAATCGCCGGAACCACCGATGGACTGCCCAACTCTCCGACGCCACCCGGCTTGTCCGGTTGGCCATCGAGCACGAGAATGTCCACGGGAGGCATGTCCGACATGCGGGTGACGCGATAGTCGTGGAAATTGCTCTGCACCATCCTGCCCTGCTGGATGTCGAGACGATCGAATAGCGCGTGACCGAGGCCCCACATCAAACCGCCGTAAATCTGCTCCTCGACCCCGCCGGGCGACACCGCCAGACCGCAATCGACCACACAGGTCAGCTTCTCGACCCGGGCCTTGCCGTCGACTTTCGCGACCCGCGCCACCACGGCGATAAAACTGGTGTAGCCCTGATTGGTGGCGATTCCCAGCGCCGTATCCGGCGGCAGCTTCTGGCCCCAACCGGCGCGTTCGGCGGCCTGCTTTAGCACCGCCACATGCCGTGGCCGTTCCTGCATGTTGGCCAGCCGGAACGCCAGCGGATCTTCACCGGCCGCATGGGCCAGTTCATCCATGAAGCTTTCCACGGCGAACACGTTGGGAATGAAACTGACCGAGCGATACCAGCCGCTGGGCACGTTGCTTTCGTGCCTGACCCAGTTCAGTTCCAGGTGCGGCGGACGGTAGGCGAAGTCCCACGCGGTGATCGCTTCGGTGGTGCTGTAATCCATGTGATCCGGACGCTCGAAATAGCCCGGCTCCCACTGTTCCGGCGAGGCAGGCGACACCGCGTGCAGTTGCAACGCCGTGAGTTTGCCCTGGGCATCCAGTGCGCCTCTCGCCCGATGAAGGGTGGCCGGGTGATTGAACAGCGCGTGCATTTCGTCTTCGCGGCTGTTGAGCAGTTTCACCGGCACACCGGTTTTCTGCGCCAGATACGCGACCTCGAACAGCCAGTATTTGGCTTCCCGCGCACCGAAGCTGCCGCCGGACACCAGCTCATGGATGGTGACCTTTTCCTTGCCGATGCCGCACACGGTCTGCGCCGCTTCCAGCGCCGACGACGGCACCTGCACACCGCCCCAGTAGGTGATCGCCTGGTCCTTGACCTGCGCGGTGATGCAGATCGGTTCCAGCGGGTTTTGCACCTTGTAGGGCATCGTGTAATCGGCTTCGAGCAGCTTCGCCGCGCCCGGCCATTGCCCGGCGACATCGCCCTGGGCCATGGCTTTGACGGTTTGCGTTGCCGGGTCGCTGATCGCCGCGATCTGCGCTTTGCTCAGCTCGGTGCTGTCGAAACCGGCCAGCGGGGAATCGCTCCATTTGATCTCCAGCAACTGGCGTCCCTGCTGCGCGGCCCAGAACGTTTCGGCCAGCACCGCGACGCCTTCGAGGTTGCCACCCAGCACGTCCGGGCGGCCCGGAACCGCGATTACCTTGCGCACACCCGGCACCTGCAAGGCGGCCGCCGAATCCACCCCGACAACCTTGGCGCCCACCACCGGCGCACGCTGGATTACCGCCACCAGCATCCCCGGCAACTGCACGTCAATGCTGTACTTGAAGCGCCCACAGACCTTGGCCGCCGCATCGCGTTTGTGGCGCAACTTGCCGATGTATTTGAACTGCGCCGGATCCTTCAGCGTGACGTTGGCCGGTGCCGACAGATGCGCCGCCGCGCCGGCCAGTTCGCCGTAGCCGAGGCTGCGTTTGCTCGACGCATGCACGACCCGGCCCTCTTCGGTGGAGCAGCTGTCGGGGCTGACTTTCCACTGCTGCGCCGCCGCACTGATCAGTAGCGCGCGCGCCGTGGCACCTGCCATGCGCAGGCGATCGTACTCCAGAGAAACGCTGGTGCTGCCGCCGGTGGAGAAGACTTTCCAGACCGGATGAATGTAGGTTTCGAAAAACGGATCTTCCGGGGTGATGACCTGCACGGTCATCGGGTTTACGTCCAGTTCCTCGGCCACGCACGCGGCCAAAGCCGTCTGGGTGCCGGTGCCGGAATCGTGCTTGTGCACCACCAGTTTCACCGTGCCGTCGGGCAGCACGCGCACCCAGGCGTTGGGTTCGAATTCAGCGGCCGAGGTTTTCGGTTCAGTCGCCGCCGTACCGGAAGGCAGGTACAGCGCAATCGCCAGACCGGACGCCACCGTCACCGCCTGCTTGAGAAACACCCGGCGCGAGGGTTCATGAAGGGCTCCGTCGATGAGGCTCATCACGCCTCCTTCGGCGCATTCGCCGCACGCTTGATCGCCTTGTTGATCCGCCCGTAAGTACCGCAGCGGCAGATATTCCCGGACATGGCGTTGCGGATCGAGTCGTCGTTGACCGGCGCACCGGTGTTGAGCAGCGCGGCGGCGGACATGATCTGCCCGGATTGACAGTAGCCGCATTGCGGCACATCTTCGGCGACCCAGGCCAGTTGCAGCGGATGGTTTTCGCTGGGCGACAGGCCCTCGATGGTGGTGATGCTGTGGCCCGCGACGGCGGCCAGCGGCAACTGGCAGGAACGCACCGCGACGCCGTTCAGGTGCACGGTGCAGGCACCGCACAGGCCCATGCCGCAACCGAACTTGGTGCCGGTGAGTTTCAACTGATCACGCAACACCCATAACAAGGGCATGGAGGGGGACGCCTCATCCAGCTCGCGTCGTTCGCCGTTAACCGTGAATGCAATCATTGTCAGGCTCCAAAAGAGCAGCCCGTCTTTGTGCGGGCCTGGTGACCGATTATTGGAACCCCCGGCAACGCGCGGCCAGCGACGATTTCTGCCAACCGGTGTAAGCAGGACTAACAACATGTACAAGCGATACCCGTCGGTGCAGTCCATGAGCGCGTTCATCCACGCGGCGCGCAGCGGCAGTTTTTCCAGCGCCGCGCGCAAGCTCGACCTGACCCACAGCGCGATCAGCCAGCAGATCCGCGCCCTGGAAGACTTCATCGGCCAGCCGCTGTTCGTGCGCGAAGGCGGCGGCAGCAACCTGACCGACGCCGGGCAGCTGTTTGCCAGCGTGCTGTCGGATGGTCTGGCGCAGATTGATCGCGCGTTGTCCTCGGTGAAAAACCGCAGCGTGGCCCAGCGACTGACCCTGGATGTGGACAGTGAACTGGCGCAGAGCTGGCTCAATCCGCGCTTGCCGCAGTTGCTCGACGGCTTGCCGGATTACGAAGTGACAATCCTGTCGATGCCCCGCAGTGATCGCAGTACTTTCGAACGGGTGGACCTGTCGCTGCGCTATGGCTATGGCGATTGGGATGATTGCGAGATGACCCAGATTTGTGGGGATCGGGTGTTGGCGGTGGCGTCCCCGGCGTTGCTGGAGCGGCATGGATTGCAACTGCCGTTGAGCCCGGCGCAGATTCTTGAACTGCCACTGTTGGGGTATACGCGCAGGTCGTGGATTCCGTGGCTGGATGCGGCGGGGATGACACCGACCGAACCGCCGGCGCGGGTGATTTTTGATAATGCGGCGAATCTGATTGCGGCGGCCGAAGCGGGTGTCGGTGCGGGATTGGTACGGGGATTATTGGCTGCCGATGCGTTGCGCAGCGGGCGGCTGGTGGCGTTGAACGAGGCGCAGATTGCGGCGCATTACAATCTTTATGCGGTGTGGCCGCATGGGCAGGCTGAGCGGGTGGCACCTGTTGTCGAAGTGATCAAGCAGTTGGCCATGCAAACACTTCACTGACGCCATCGCTGGCAAGCCCATATCGAACAAGTATCACCACCCCACCCAATTAATATTGTACGAACCCTCCCCCGCCTTCCAATACTCGCCTCAAGCAACCACCCACCCGGGCCGGATGCGAACAGGCGAGGGAATGCGCGAGTGCTGCGCATAGAAACGGCCGATTGCCCGGGACGTGGATGCTGTGAGCCGCAAGGCTCCCTTCCCCGCTATCAGGAGATCGACTTCAATGATCATCGATATCAGCTGCTATCCCACGGATCTCGTGGACCTCGCCTGGAGGCATGACGGTGACCCGTTCACCGGCGAGCGTCTGCTGGAGATGATGGATGGCCCGTACATGGTCAACGGCAAGCCTCGCCGCATCGACAAAGCCTTCATCCAGCCGCCGCAGGGCAACACCATTTACACCTGGACCGACGGCGAGCTGTCGGGCCGCGAATCCATCGACGCCTACATGGCCTACACCCTGAAAATGGTCCAGACCTACCCGGACCGTTTCATCGGCTGCTTCGTCTACAACCCGCGCTGCGGCGTGGAAAACGGCGTCGAGGCGATCGAGCGCTACGTGAAAGAGCACGGTTTCAAGATGGTGCAGATGCAGGCCAACATGCACGCCTACCGGCCTGACCGCGCGCTGGACTGGGTGCGCCCGGCCTTCGAGAAATGCGCCGAGCTGGGCATCCCGGTCAAGCTGCACACCGGCGACGGGCCTTACAGCATCCCGTCGGAATGGGTGCCGATGATCAAGGAATTCCCCAACGTCGATTTCATCATGGCCCACTTCGGCGTGCAGACCGGCGGCGTCTACGTGTTCGAACCGATGCAGTGGGCGATGGAGCTGCCCAACGTCTACTGCGAGTCCGGCTGGTGCCTGCAATCGCGGATCGTCGAGTTCGCCAAGGTGCTGCCGACCCACAAGATCCTGTTCGGCACCGACACCCCGCCGAACGAACCGGGCATGTGGCTGCGCCTGCTCGAAGTGCTCTGCCACGAGCCGCCACAGGGCCTGAACCTCGACGAGGACACCCTCGAAGACTACCTGGGCAACAACACCGCACGGATGATCGGCCTCGAGCCCTCCCCGCCGCCGCGTTCCGTCTCCGAAGCAGAGGCGCAACTCAAGCGCCCCGTCACCACTCAACTGGCCAGGAGCTGAACCGATGATTATCGACACCCATCTGCACCCCACCAACCTGGTCGACGAGGCCTGGCGCCACACCGGCGAACCGTTCACCGGCGAGCGCATGCTCAAACTGATGGACGGCCCGTACATGATCAACGGCAAACCGCGTCGGATCGACATGGGTTTCATCCAGCCACCGCCGGGCAACACCGGTTATCGCGACGGCAACCGCCGTGGCCGCGAGGGCGTGCGCGACTACATGTCGTACGTCGCCGAACTGTGCGTGAAGTACCCGGACCGCTTCATCGGCAACTTCAACTTCAACCCGCGCTGGGGACCGGAAAACGGTGCGGCAGAGCTGGAATTCCACATCAAGGAATACGGCTTCAAGATGCTCAAGCTGCACGCCAACATGCACGGCTATCGCCCGGATCGCGCACTCGACTGGCTGCGTCCGGCGATGAAGGTCTGCGCCAAGTACAACATCGTGGTGCTGATCCACACTGGCGACGGCCCGTACACCATTCCGACGATGTTCTACCCGATCATCCGCGAGTTCCCGATGGTCAATTTCATCATCGGTCACTTCGGCATCCAGACCGGGGGCAACTACTCGTTCGAGGCGTTCTGGATGGCGATGGACACGCCGAACGTGTACTGCGAATCCGGCTGGTGCTTCCAGTCGCGGATCGTCGAATTCGCCAAGGAGCTGCCGCGCAACAAGATCGTGTTCGGCACCGACTCGCCGCCGAACGAACCGGGCATGTGGCTGCGCGAGCTGGAAGTGCTGTGCTCGCCGGCGCCGCAGGGCCTGGGGATCGACGAAGATCACCTTGAGGATTACCTGGGCAACAACATCGCCCGGCTGTGCGGGATCGAACCGACCCCGCCGCCCAAGGATCTGGCCGAGGCGGACATTCGTCTGACCACGACCTACCTCTAAACAGGGTCTGACCCGGCTTCAACCCAGCCACACAGCGACTTTACAGGCGCGAAGATGACCCGGCGTTCGCTCGACCGGCAGGCCAACGGCTTGTCGATCGAACGCCAGCCTCACCCCTGCGTGCCTGCTTTTTACGAGGTGAAACCATGACCCGTTCGACGCTCGGCGACTCTCAGGATTTTCACGTATTCATCGACGCCTATCGCCGCCAGTACCCGGACGATGTGCTGACCATCACCCAACCCCTTTCTGCCGATCAGGACGTCACCGCCCTGGTCGATGCCCTCGCCGCCCAGGGCCGCGATCCGCTGTTGATCTGCGAAAACGTCGGCACCCTCGGCGTGCCGGTGGCGACCAATCTGTTCGCCTCCCGCCGGCGTATCGCCCGGCTGTTCGGCGTCACGGCGGCGCAGTTGCACGAAACCTTCCAGACCCGCGCCAACCAGCCAATCGCGCCGTGCTACGTCGAAACCGGCCCGGTGCTCGACGAGGTGTTCGAAGGCGAAACCCTCGACCTGGCGCTACTGCCGATGCTCAAGCATTTCGACAGTGATCGCGGCCCCTACATCACCAACGCGATCATCATCGCCGAGGACCCGCTCACCGGCATCGCCAACATGAGCTACCACCGCTCGATGCGCCACGCCCGTCAGGCGTTGGCCACCAGCCTGCACTCGCGCGGGCACCTGTGGCGGATGTTGCAGACCGCCCGTGAACGCGGCGAAGAATTGCGCGTGGCCATGGTGGTTGGCGCGCATCCGCTGTTCATGCTCGCCGCTGCTGCACGCCTGCCCTATGGCAGCGATGAACGCGCGGTGGCCGGCGGGCTGTTCGGTGCGCCGCTGGAACTGGTGAAGACCCCGCGCTACGGCATCGGTGTCCCGGCTTACGCCGAGTTTGTACTCGAAGGCGCGATAGACCCGACGGCCTATGCCGAAGAAGGTCCGTTCGGCGAATTCAGCGGCTATTCCTCGGACCGTTCGACCAACAACGTGCTGCGCGTCGACACCTTGTTGCGGCGCAAGAACGCGTGGCTGGTGGACGTAATGGGCGGACGCTACGCCGAACACCTGACCCTGGCGCGGCTGCCCCGTGAAGCGGAAATGAGCGAGAAACTCAAGGCGCGCTTTCCCGCCGTCACCGCCGTGCATTACCCGAACTCCGGCACGCATTTTCACTGCTACGTGGCGCTGGATCAGAGCCGCGACGGCGAGGCCCGGCAGATCATGCTGGCCCTGCTCGGCTGGGATCCGTACCTGAAAACCGTTATCGCGGTGGACAGAGATATCGACCTCACCGACGACAGCCAGGTGCTGTGGGCGCTGGCCACGCATTTCCAGCCGCACCTCGACATTTTCACGATTGACGGTTTGCCCGGCAGTCCACTGGACCCGTCGTCCTCGGTCATTGGCACCACATCGCGGATGGGGTTGGATGCCACGCGCGGCTCGGGGTTCGACGGGATCAAGGCGCAGCTCGATCAGGACGTGCTCGAACGCGCGCGGCAACTGCTTGAAGGTCTGCCATCGTGAACCGTCAGCGGATGGTGGTCGGCATCAGCGGTGCGTCCGGGTTTATCTACGGCGTGCGCCTGCTGGAGCTGCTGGCCGAGCTGAACATCGAAAGCCACCTGATCATCAGCCGCGCCGCGCTGCTGACCATGGCCCACGAAACCGACTACAAACTGGCGGACGTCACCGCCCTAGCCAGCCACTACCACCGCGCCGATGACGTGGCCGCCGGGATCGCCAGCGGTTCCTTCCGTTGCCTGGGCATGGTGGTCGCGCCGTGTTCGATGCGCACCCTGGCGGAGATCGCCACCGGCACGTCATCGGGGCTGATCGGCCGCGCCGCCGACGTCACCCTCAAGGAGCGCCGCACCCTGGTGCTGATGGCCCGCGAAACCCCGCTGACCCTCGCCCACCTGCGCAACATGACCGCCGTCACCGAGATGGGCGGGATCATCGCCCCGCCGGTGCCGGCCTTCTACGCCCGCCCCGACAGCCTGGCGCAAATGGTCGACCACAGCCTCGGCCGCGTCCTCGACCTGTTCGGCCTCGATGCCGGCGTCGCCCGACGATGGCGAGAACACACAGAACCCTGTGGGAGCGAGCTTGGTCCGGGCGGCGATCCGACGATGGCGGTGGATCAGTCGCCATCACCGCTAATTGACACAGCGCCTTCGCGAGCAAGCTCGCTCCCACAAAAAAGCTTCATCTGCACCGGTCAGTCCATCACCAAGGAGCCTCACATGAACACCCCCTTCAACGCCCCCACCCCGAACACCAAAATCCCGGTCACCATCCTCACCGGGTTCCTCGGTGCCGGCAAAACCACCCTGCTCAATTACATCCTCAAGGAGAACCACGGCCGCAAGATCGCGGTGATCGAAAACGAATTCGGTGAAGTCGGCATCGACGGCGATCTGGTGCTCAGTTCCGAGACCGAAGAGATCTACGAAATGGTCAACGGCTGCGTCTGCTGCACCGCCGAAGTCCGCGAGGATCTGGTGCGGATCGTCCGCGAACTGGTGGCACGCCCGGTGCGGCTCGACCACATCCTGATCGAGACCAGCGGTCTGGCCGACCCGTACCCGGTGGCCCAGAGCTTTTTCATCAACGACCCGATCGCCGAGGAAGTCGAACTCGACGCCATCGTGACCATGGTCGATGCCAAACACATCGCCCAGCACCTGGAAGACCTGCAACTGGACGGCGTCGACAATCAGGCCGTGGACCAGATCGTCTGCGCCGACCGCATCGTCATCAACAAGGTCGATCTGGTCAGCGCTGAAGAGGTGGAAACCCTGCGCGGCAAGATCCGTGGATTGAACGCCACGGCGGATCTGGTGACCTCGACCCACGCACAGATCGACCTGTCGAAGATCCTCGGCATCGGCGCCTTCGAATGCACGCAGAAGCTGATGGAAATCGGCGCGGATCAGCACGATCACGATCACCACGACCATGACCATCACGCTGAAGAGCCCGATCACGAGCACGACCCGAGCGTGTCGTCCGTGGGCATCGCGGTGGACGGCGCCGTCAACCTGATGGCGTTCCACCGCTGGATCAGCGAGTTGCGCAGTTCCCAGGCCGACAATCTGTATCGCATGAAAGGCGTGCTGGCGGTGGCCAACGAAGACCAGCGCTACGTGCTGCAAGGCGTCCACAGCCTGGTGGAGTTCCGCGCCTCGACCGCGTGGGGTTCCGAGCCGCGCTCGAGCAAGATCGTGTTCATCGGCCGCGACCTGGATCGGGCGGCGCTGAACCAGGGCTTCGCCGCCTGCCTGGCCGGCTGAAACCCGGCATCGGAGCCGGTGGATGGCGGTTCCGGGCACACAGAACGAATACCCCTCTGTACCGAATAACAACAGCTAGAGGTGATTCCCCATGTCGTCAGCCAGTTCCTCCTCCACCGTCCACCCTGTCGACCGCGTCCTGCCGGTGCGACAGATGCTCACCCTCGGCCTGCAGCACATGGCCGTCTCGTACATCGGCGCCATCGCCGTGCCGTTGATTGTCGCCAGTGCCCTGAAGATGTCCCACGCCGACACGGTGGTGCTGATCAGCACCACGCTGTTCTGCTCCGGCATCGCCACGCTTTTGCAGACCGTCGGTTTCTGGAAGTTCGGCGTGCGTCTGCCGATTCTGCAAGGCGTGGCGTTCAGCAGCGTGGGTCCGGTGATCGCCATCGGCAGCAACCCGGAGGTGGGATTCGCCGGGGTCTGCGGGGCGGTGATCGGCGCGGGGATTTTCACCATGCTCATCGCCCCGTTCGTGGGCCGACTGCGACGGTTTTTCCCGCCGGTGGTGACTGGCTGCATCGTCACGGTGATCGGCTTGCAGCTGTTCCCGATTGCCTATGAATGGGTCGGCGGCGGGCGCAACGCGAGCAATTTCGGCGCGCCGGCGTTTCTCGCCGTGGCCGTGGTGGTGTTGCTGACCATCCTGCTGGTCAACCGTTATGGCAGCCCGTTGCTGCGCAACATGGCGGTGCTGGTGGGGATGCTGGTGGGCGCCGGTCTGGCTTACGGCCTGGGCATGGGCAACTTTCACAGCGTCGAGGACGCGCCGTGGCTGACCGTGCCCTACCCGTTCTACTTCGGCCTGCCGACTTTCAGCCTGATCCCCATCGCCACCATGGTGGTGGTGATGATCGTGCAGATGGTCGAATCCATGGGGCTGTTCGTGGCCATCGGCGACATCGTCGACAAACCGGTGGAAGACAAACAGGTGATCAACGGCCTGCGCGCCAATGGCCTGGCCAGCACCATCGCCGGGATGTTCGCCGCGTTTCCGTTCATTGCCTTCATGGAAAACGTCGGGCTGGTGATCCTGACCGGCGTGCGCAGCCGCTGGGTGGTGGCGATCAGCGGTCTGCTGATGTGCTCGATCGCGCTGGTGCCGAAAGCCGGGGCGATCATCGCCTCGATGCCGACCGCCGCGCTGGGCGGTGCCGGCATCGCGATGTTCGGCGTGGTCGCGGCGGCGGGGATCCAGACCCTGGCCAAGGTCGATTACGAGCGCAATCGCTACAACGTGCTGATCGTCGGTTTCACCATCGCCGCCGCCCTGGTGCCGGTGCTCGCCCCGACCCTGTTCAAACAACTGCCCGAGTGGTCACAGCCGTTCCTGCACAGCAGCGTGGTCATCGCCTGCCTGGTGTCGGTGCTGCTCAACGCGGCGCTCAATGGCGTCAGCGTGCCAGAAACCACACCCCGCAAATCCGCCTCGCACATCCTCTGACTGGAGCTGCCCATGACTCAACTTCAAAACATCCTGATCAAGCACCCGGTCGCGGTGATGACCGGTCTGCGCGGCCCCCTTGCCCGGGCCGGCGCCGTGGACATACGCGTGGTCAACGGTCGGATCGCGGAAATGGACGCCAACCTTGAGCCGCAACCCGGTGAACGAGTGATCGACGCGCGAAATTCGGTGGTCTATCCGGGCTGGATCAACACCCACCATCACCTGTTCCAGAACCTGCTCAAAGCCGTGCCCGAAGGCTTGAATCAGGACCTGCAAGGCTGGCTGGCCAGCGTGCCCTACCCGCGCCTGAACCGCTTCACTCCGCAACTGGCGCGGATCGCCGCGCGGCTGGGGATGGTTGAACTGCTGCTGTCCGGCGTCACCACCTGCGCCGATCACCACTACCTCTACCACGCCCATGGCAGCACCGAGACCGGCGACTTGCTGTTCGACCTCGCCGAGGAATTCGGCCTGCGTTTCGTGCTCTGCCGTGGCGGTGCACTGGAGTCCGCCAGCGCACACCCGGGCTTCTCGAAAACCGCGCTGCAACCGGAATCCCTGGAACAAATGGTCGGCGATATCGAACGGCTGAAATCGCGCTACCACCAGGACACCCCGGATGCCTTGCGCCGGGTGGTCGTGGCGCCAACCACGCCGACTTTCTCGCTGCCGCCAACGTTGTTGCGCGAACTGGCGCACACCGCCCGAGGCATGGGATTGCGCCTGCACACGCACCTGTCGGAAACCGAAAACTACGTGAACTTCTGCCGCGAAAAGTACAACTGCCTGCCGGTGGAATTCGTCGCCGAACACGAATGGCTCGGCCCGGATGTGTGGTTCGCCCACGCCGTGCATCTTCAACCGGGAGAAATCCGCATGCTCGCCCAGACCGGCACCGGCGTCTCCCATTGCCCGGTGAGCAATGCCCGGCTGGGCAGCGGCGTTGCGCCTATCCCGCAAATGTACGAGGCCGGCGTGCCGATCTCCCTCGGCGTCGACGGCGTCGCCTCCAACGAATCCGGAAGCATGGTCGGCGAAGCCAACACCGCGTGGCTGATCCACCGCGCCGAACAAGGCGCCTCGGCCACCACCGCCGAAGACGTCATTCACTGGGGCACGGCCGGCGGCGCGCAAGTGCTCGGGCTCGGCGCGGTCGGCACGCTGGAAGTCGGCCAGGCAGCGGATCTGGTGATCTACAGCCTCGACCATCCTAGGTTCTACGGCTTCCATGACAACGCCGTCGCACCGGTGGTTGCGGGTGAACCGATTGCCGTGAAGTACAGCCTGGTGGGCGGGCGGATCGTCGTCGACAACGGCGTGATTCCGGGGCTGGATATCGAGCGGATGCGGGCCGAGGCCTGGGAGGGTGTGCAAGCGATGATGAAGGTCGACGGTTGATGCATGACCGGTGGGAGCGGCGGTGCGACGATTCGCCTCGTCAGCTCCCGACGGTGGCATTAGCGACTTGCGCTTTTGTCGACTAACGTTAGTACCTCATCGGATTGAGCCCCTGCCAGTTACACCGGGCTCTTGATCAAGGAGAGACTGATGACATCCAACCGCCTCATCGAACAGACCTATCGCACCTGGTCCAGCCCCATCCTGCTGGAGCTGAAAAAGCGCGAGCACGAGATGGCGCCGGCCGAACGCCAGGCGCTTGAGAATGTGCTGGTGGAAAGACGATTGCTGGACGTTGGCAACCCGAAAGGCGTTGAACGGCGTAAGAGTGCGGCGAGTAAAACCGACAATCCCGGATAATCACTTCACCCGCCTGAGTTTGCGTTCAGCCCCAGACTCAGTAGCTCCTTGCGCAAGATAGAGGGTTTTAGAACCGCCAATCCAGCCTGCCATTCCACCGGCAGCAAACGACTCAACCTCTGCTGGCTGACCACGGGTTCGGCCAGCAAACAGCTTTTGCGTTGGCTGATACAGATGACGTTCAGCAACCAGTCATCGCCCTGCCCGCGCATACAGCGGCAAATCTCGCTGCGATACTTCTCGATCAACGCCTCGGCGTCCCACACGGTCATCTGCGCAAAAACCTCGGGCAACCGGCTCTCGGGTTTCATGCGTTTCAGATCGGAGGCCAATGCAGCAGATATGTCTGATTCGATGGAGGCCTGACACTCGAGGAAATAGTGACTGGGCCAGTCCTCCGTAAGTTTTGCGTGGAGTACAAGTTCAGCATAGGCGTCGATGTCCGCTGTCGTGGTCATCTGCCCGGTGAAATTCAGTGTGTTGTCCAGAATCGCCGTGGCCAGCAGCGCGGCGCTTTGCTCGCTCATCCTCGACAACAATCCTGCGGCTTTCCAGCGCTGGAAAACCTGGGTCGCCGCCGCGCCGATCGGGCGAATGTCGGCAGCAGATCCGAGTGCCTGTGCCCAATGCTGTTCGAAGCCCGGATGATGGTCGATGACTTCTACCACCCGATCGAGCGCGACCATTGGGTCGAAGTGGTGGTAATCGGAGACGTCGACCAGCACGAATTCGTCGTTCGAAGTCGGGCGGTAATCGTGCAGCACCGCACCCCAGCCGAGCACGGTTTTCGAAACGCTGGCATTGGGTTTTGCGCTGCTGACGGCGCGGGCGGGCATGCCTTGCAGGTTGAGCAATTCAGCGTAGGCGATGCAGCAGGCGTAGGCGTCGATGTCCAGATACGCCGAGCCGGAGGTGATGACTTTGATGGGCGACATTGCGCGTCCTGACTTCCTTTTCAGGGGCGGCAACGTCGCACATTTTCATGACCGATTAATGAACGTCAGGCAGCGCGTTGCCCCCCGGCCACCGCCGCCGAAGCCGCCAGCATCGCCCGCAGCAACACTGCACAGCCGGCCGCCAGATCGTCCGGTGCGGCGTTTTCGATTTCGTTGTGGCTGATGCCGCCTTCGCACGGCACGAAGATCATCCCGGCCGGGCCCAGTTCGGCGAGGAAAATCGCATCGTGGCCGGCGCCGCTGACGATGTCCATGTGCGACAGGCCCAGACCTTTGGCGGCGCCGCGTACCGCTTCGACACAGCCTTTTTCAAAGTACAGCGGCGGGAAGTCGGCGGTCGGGGTCAGTTCATAGGTCAGGCCGTGTTCTTCGCAGGTGGCTTCGATGACTTGCTTGACCTCGGCGATCATCGAATCGAGGCGTGCCGGTTCCAGGTGGCGGAAGTCGAGGGTCATGCGCACCTCGCCGGGGATGACGTTGCGCGAACCGGGATAGGCTTGCAGACAACCGACGGTGCCGCAGGCGTGGGGTTGATGACCGAGCGCTGCACGATTGACCGCGCCGACGATCACCGAGGCGCCGACCAGAGCATCCTTGCGCAGGTGCATCGGGGTGGGACCGGCGTGGGCTTCGACGCCGCGCAGTTTCAGGTCGAACCACTTCTGCCCCAGTGCGCCGAGGACTACGCCGATGGTTTTCTGTTCGTCTTCCAGAATCGGGCCTTGCTCGATGTGTGCTTCGAAATAGGCGCCGACCTTGTGCCCGCTGACCTTGCGCGGTCCGGCGTAACCGATGGCGTTCAGTGCTTCGCCGACCGTGACGCCGTCGGCATCGACCTTGGCCAGGGTTTCTTCGAGGGTGAATTTTTCCGCGAACACGCCGGATCCCATCATGCACGGGGCGAAGCGCGAACCTTCTTCGTTGGTCCAGACCACCACTTCCAGCGGGGCCTCGGTTTCCACGCCGAGGTCATTGAGGGTGCGCAACACTTCGACGCCGGCCAGCACGCCGAAGCAGCCGTCGAACTTGCCGCCGGTGGGCTGGGTGTCGATGTGGCTGCCGGTCATCACCGGTGGCAGGTTCGGGTTGCGGCCGGGACGACGGGCGAAGATGTTGCCGACTTCATCGACCGTGACGCTGCAACCAGCGTCCTTGCACCACTGCACGAACAGGTCGCGGGCCTGGCGGTCGAGGTCGGTCAGGGCCAGGCGACAGACCCCGCCCTTGACCGTGGCGCCCAGCTTGGCGAGTTCCATGAGCGACGCCCACAAGCGGTCGCGGTTGATGTGCTGATGGGTCGATTGCAGAACGTCTACGGCTGCGTTCATGGGGATCTCCTCAGGCAGTTAGTTCCCACGCTCTGCGTGGGAATTCATCCATGGACGCTCTGCGTCCGATGTGGGGACGCGGAGCGTCCCGGGCTGCATTCCCACGCAGAGCGTGGGAACGATCATCTGCTACACCGGTGATTTCACTACCGAAGGCGTTGCACGCATCGCGCACAACCCGTAATAGATCAACCCGCCCAGCGCCGAGCCGGTGAACCAGCCGTAGCTGTAGAACCAGCTGAATGCGCTGCTGCCCAGCGACAGCAGGGTCAGCACCACCGGCACGCCGAAGGCGATGAACCCGGCCCAGTTCCACGCCGGGTACACGTCGTCGCGGTACAGGCCGGCCAGGTCCAGTTGCTGTTTCTTGATCAGGAAATAGTCCACCACCATGATCCCGGCAATCGGCCCGAGCAGGCTGGAATAGCCCAGCAGCCAGTTCGAATACACGGTTTCCAGGCTGACATCGGAGACGATCAACCCAAGCTTTTTCAGCAATTCATGGCCCATCAACGCCAGCCCGACGAACCCGGTGAGGATCACCGCTTTGGTGCGGTTGATCACCTTGGGCGCGATGTTCTGGAAGTCGTTGGTTGGCGAAACGATATTGGCGGCGGTGTTGGTCGACAGCGTCGCGATGATGATCAGCGCCATGGCCACCGCGACCCACACCGGGCTCTGGATGTGGCCGATCAAAGTCACCGGATCGGAAACGCTGACGCCCACCAGCTTCACCGAGGCGGCGGTCATCACCACGCCCAGTGCGGCGAACAGGAACATGGTCAGCGGCAGGCCGAAAATCTGCCCGAGGATCTGATCTTTCTGGCTGCGGGCATAACGGCTGAAATCGGGAATGTTCAGCGACAGGGTGGCCCAGAAACCGACCATCGCCGTCAGCCCGGCGGCGAAGTAGCTGACCACGCTCGCGCCCTCGGGGCGTTTCGGCGGAATCGCCAGCAATTCGGTCATCGACACATTGGGCATGGCCCATACCAGCAGCCCGATCCCGACCGCCACCAGCAGCGGCGCCGACAGGGTTTCCAGCCATTTGATCGACTCGGCGCCACGGATCACCACCCACAGGTTCAGCGCCCAAAAGATCATGAAACCGATCACCTCCCCCGTCCCACCAAGGGATTTCCAGCCCTCGAATACCGAGCCGAGAAACAGGTGAATCGCCAGCCCGCCGAACATGGTCTGGATGCCGAACCAGCCGCACGCCACCAGCGCGCGGATCAGGCACGGCACGTTGGAGCCGAGAATCCCGAACGACGAGCGCAGCAGCACCGGGAACGGAATCCCGTATTTGGTGCCGGGAAACGCGTTGAGCGTAAGAGGGATCAGGACGATGACGTTGGCAAACAGAATCGCCAGCAAGGCCTCGCCGACGCTAAGGCCGAAATACGCGGTGAGGACGCCGCCGAGGGTGTAGGTCGGTACGCAGATCGACATGCCGACCCACAGCGCGGTGATGTGCCATTTGTTCCAGGTTCGTTCGCGCACCTTGGTCGGTGCCATGTCGTGGTTGTAACGGGGACTGTCGAGGACGTCGCTGCCGGCTTCGAGTTCGAACAAGCCGTCGCGCTCGGTCACTTGCGATCTGTTCTGTTGCATGGCCGCTCCACTGTTCTTCTGATTATTTTTTTGCTCATCAGACGGCTGCACACGCAGGTGCGAGCCGGACGATGGCCGGAGGAACTGACAACTTTCATGCACCGGCCATGGTGTCAGCGGCGGCATCAATAAACGTGCCGGGTGCCCCGCTTCCGCATCGGGCCGTGCTTTCTATTTCCTGCAACTTACTGATGTTTATCAGTTTTAATTATTCACTTGGTGAGGCCGCGAAAACTTGACTGAACACTCAGGCTAAATGCCAGGCAAGTTGTCCGAACTGTCAGGACTCAATCTGGTGCACTGCACTTTTTTTCATAATGGGCGCTCAGCCGCAGCTCAACTTCAAGCGGCTGATTTCACATAGGAAATCTTGCTCATATTTCCAACCTGTCAAGTGCGTCAAAATGGTGAAGCGCCTCACCATTTTGGTGATTTTGTATTTTTATCCTTATTTATCAGCTACTTAAAACAGTCATAAGCTTATAAAAAATAATCTTGATCAATTGCAGAACTGCGACTAGCGTCTATTCCTGACAGCGCTGACAAGATTACGCATTTGGCGCTGCAAACAATAAAACACTAGAACCGGCACAAGTCGGTCATGCCTGCGAGGAACTCGGAATGTCTCTGTTGATCCGTGGCGCCACCGTTGTTACCCATGATGAAAGTTACCGCGCCGATGTCTATTGCGCTGACGGCGTGATCAAAGCCATTGGTGAAAACCTGGATGTTCCCGCCGGCGCTGAAGTGCTCGATGGCAGCGGCCAATATTTGATGCCCGGCGGCATCGATCCGCACACTCACATGCAACTCCCGTTCATGGGCACCGTGGCCAGCGAAGACTTCTACAGCGGCACTGCCGCAGGCCTGGCCGGCGGCACCACCTCGATCATCGATTTTGTGATTCCCAATCCGCAGCAGTCGCTGCTTGAAGCCTTTCACCAGTGGCGTGGATGGGCAGAAAAGTCCGCGTCGGACTACGGCTTTCACGTCGCGATCACCTGGTGGAGCGAGCAGGTTCGCGAGGAAATGGCCGAGCTGGTCAGCCATCACGGGATCAACAGCTTCAAACATTTCATGGCCTACAAGAACGCGATCATGGCCGCCGACGACACGCTGGTGGCGAGCTTCGAACGCTGCCTGGAACTCGGCGCGGTGCCGACCGTGCACGCGGAAAACGGCGAGCTGGTCTATCACCTGCAACGCAAGTTGATGGCCCAGGGCATCACCGGGCCGGAAGCGCACCCGCTGTCGCGGCCCTCACAGGTTGAAGGCGAAGCCGCGAGCCGGGCGATCCGCATCGCTGAAACCATCGGCACGCCGCTGTACCTGGTACATGTCTCGACCAAGGAAGCCCTCGACGAAATCACCTACGCCCGCAGCAAGGGCCAACCGGTCTACGGAGAAGTGCTGGCCGGGCATCTGCTGCTGGACGACAGCGTCTATCAGCACCCGGACTGGCAGACCGCCGCGGGTTACGTGATGAGCCCGCCGTTCCGTCCGCGCGGGCATCAAGAGGCACTGTGGCATGGCTTGCAAAGCGGCAATCTGCACACCACCGCCACCGACCATTGCTGCTTCTGCGCCGAGCAAAAAGCCGCCGGGCGCGACGACTTCAGCAAGATCCCCAACGGCACCGCCGGCATCGAAGACCGCATGGCGGTGTTGTGGGATGAAGGGGTGAATTCGGGACGGTTGTCGATGCAGGACTTCGTCGCCCTCACCTCCACCAACACCGCGAAAATCTTCAACCTCTATCCGCGCAAGGGCGCGATCCGCGTCGGAGCCGATGCCGACCTGGTGCTGTGGGACCCGCAAGGCACCCGCACCATCTCCGCCAAGACCCACCATCAGCAGGTGGACTTCAACATCTTCGAAGGCAAGACCGTGACCGGTGTGCCGAGCCATACCGTCAGCCAGGGCCGGGTGGTCTGGGCCGATGGCGACCTGCGCGCCGAGCGTGGGGCGGGCCGCTATATCGAACGGCCGGCGTATCCGGCGGTGTTTGATTTGCTGAGCAAGCGGGCTGAGTTGCACAGGCCTGTGGCCGTCAAGCGCTGATCAGATCGTTCCCACGCTCTGCGTGGGAATGCAGCCCGTGACGCTCCGCGTCACTGGACGCGGAGCGTCCCTTGAGGCATTCCCACGCGGACGGTTCGACGCCTCGACGTGGGAACGATCAAAAAACCACTGCCCGACAGAGGCAGAAAACCTCAAATAACCGTGAGGCAAAAAACCGTGATCGAGACCCTGAACCATCTCCCGCACCCGCACGAAAGTGCGGCCGCCCTCGCCGGCCATTTCACCGACCTGGCGCCGCCGCTCAACGACCGTCAGGCGCATCTGGAAGCCTCGCGCTGCCTGTATTGCTACGACGCGCCGTGCGTGAATGCGTGCCCGAGCGAGATCGACATTCCGTCGTTCATCCGCAACATCCATCAGGACAACGTGCCCGGCGCGGCGCAGAAAATCCTTTCGGCGAACATCCTCGGCGGCAGTTGCGCCCGCGTCTGTCCGACCGAAATCCTCTGCCAGCAAGCCTGCGTGCGCAACAACGCCCACGAATGCGCGCCGGTGCTGATCGGCCTGCTGCAACGTTACGCCGTGGACAACGCGCACTTCACCGAGCACCCGTTCCAGCGCGCCGCCGCCACCGGTAAACGCATCGCCGTGGTCGGGGCCGGCCCGGCGGGTTTGTCCTGCGCGCATCGCAGCGCGATGCACGGGCATGACGTGGTGATTTTCGAAGCACGGGAGAAGGCTGGCGGCCTCAACGAATACGGGATCGCCAAGTACAAACTGGTCGACGACTACGCGCAGAAGGAACTGGATTTCCTCCTGCAGATCGGCGGCATCGAAATCCGCCACGGCCAGAAACTCGGTGAGAATCTGACCCTCAGCGAACTGCACCAACAGTTCGACGCGGTGTTCCTCGGCCTAGGCCTGAACGCCAGCAAGCAACTCGGCCTGGCCCACGAAGACGCGCCCGGCCTGCTCGCCGCCACCGACTACATCCGCGAACTGCGCCAGGCCGATGACCTGTCGCAACTGCCGCTGGCCGAACATTGCATCGTCCTCGGTGCCGGCAACACCGCCATCGACATGGCCGTGCAAATGGCCCGCCTCGGTGCTCGCGACGTCAATCTGGTCTATCGCCGTGGCGCGGCGGACATGGGCGCCACCGGCCATGAACAGGACATCGCCAAGGCCAATCAGGTGCGACTGCTGACCTGGGCGCAACCGGACGAAGTGCTGCTCGACGCTCAAGGCAAAGTGCGCGGCATGCGCTTCGCCCGTACCCATCTGGTGGACGGTCGCCTGCAAACCACTGGCGAGACGTTCGAACTGGCCGCCGATGCGATCTTCAAAGCCATCGGCCAGGCCTTCGACGGCAGCGCCCTCGCCGACCCGCTGGCCCGCGAACTCAAGCGTCAGGGCGAACGGATCCAGGTCGATGAAAACCTGCGCACCAGCATCCCCGGCGTGTATGCCGGCGGCGACTGCACCAGCCTCGATCAGGACCTGACCGTGCAAGCAGTGCAACACGGCAAGCGCGCCGCCGAGGCGATCAACGCTCAACTGATGCTCAACGTGGAGGCTGCGTAAATGGCCGATCTCTCGATTGTCTTCGCCGGTATCAAAGCCCCCAATCCGTTCTGGCTGGCCTCCGCGCCGCCGACCGACAAAGCCTACAACGTGGTGCGCGCCTTCGAGGCCGGTTGGGGCGGCGTGGTCTGGAAAACCCTGGGTGAAGACCCGGCGGCGGTCAACGTGTCGTCGCGCTACTCGGCGCATTACGGCAACAACCGCGAAGTGCTGGGCATCAACAACATCGAACTGATCACCGACCGATCGCTGGAAATCAACCTGCGGGAAATCACTCAGGTGAAGAAGGATTGGCCGGATCGCGCGCTGATCGTGTCGCTGATGGTGCCGTGCGTCGAGGAGTCGTGGAAACACATCCTGCCACTGGTGGAGGCCACTGGCGCCGACGGCATCGAGCTGAATTTCGGCTGCCCCCACGGCATGCCCGAACGCGGGATGGGCGCGGCAGTCGGTCAGGTGCCGGAGTACGTCGAGCAGGTCACACGCTGGTGCAAGACCTATTGCTCGCTGCCGGTGATCGTCAAGCTGACACCGAACATCACCGACATCCGCGTCGCCGCCCGCGCCGCACACCGGGGCGGCGCCGATGCGGTGTCGCTGATCAACACCATCAACTCGATCACCAGCGTCGACCTCGAACACATGGTCGCCCTGCCCACCGTCGGCAGCAAAAGCACCCACGGCGGCTATTGCGGCTCGGCGGTCAAACCGATTGCACTGAACATGGTCGCGGAAATCGCTCGTGATCCGCAGACCCAAGGCCTGCCGATTTGCGGCATCGGCGGTATTGGCAGCTGGCGTGATGCAGCGGAGTTCATCGCTCTGGGCAGTGGCGCGGTGCAGGTGTGCACGGCGGCGATGCTGCATGGTTTCCGGATTGTCGATGAGATGAAGGATGGTTTGTCGCGGTGGATGGACAGTCAGGGTTACGCCAGCATCGCCGAGTTTTCCGGGCGTGCGGTGGGCAATACGACCGATTGGAAGTACCTGGACATCAACTATCAGGTCATCGCAAAGATCGACCAGGAGGCATGCATCGGTTGCGGGCGTTGCCACATTGCCTGCGAGGACACCTCACACCAGGCGATCAGCAGCCTGAAACAGGCCGATGGCACGCATAAATATGAAGTGATCGATGACGAGTGTGTAGGGTGCAATCTGTGTCAGATCACCTGTCCGGTGGCGGATTGCATCGAGATGGTGCCGATGGAAACGGGCAAGCCATTTCTGGACTGGAATCATGATCCGAGGAATCCGTATCACGTCAGCCCTTGAATGATCGTTCCCACGTCGAGGCGTCGAACCGTCCGCGTGGGAATGCAGCCCGGGACGCTCTGCGTCCCACTGGAACGCGGAGCGTCCCTTGAGGCGTTCCCACGCAGAGCGTGGGAACGATCAGTTACGGCTCCAACCCTATCCCCCGCAAAATCACACTCGTCACCGTCTGCACCGCCCGCTCGAACTGCATGTCAGACAGCGGCTGGTGCTCATTCAAAATATTCACCTGATGATCAAAGTCCGCATAGTGCTGCGTCGACGCCCAGATCATGTACAGCAGGCTCGAAGGCTCCACCGGCAGAATCCGCTTGTCCTCCACCCACTGCCGGATCTTCGCCTCTTTCATCTTCGCCCAGTCGTACAGGCTCACATCCAGCGCCTCGCCGAGGGTCGGGGCGCCGTGGATGATTTCGTTGGCCCAGACTTTCGACCCGTAAGGCCGGCTGCGCGAGTGGTTCATCTTGGCGCGGATGTAGCTGCTGAGCACCACGCGCGGATCGTCGAACATCTCGAAGCACAGCGCGTCCTGCTTCCACACTTCCAGCAGGTCGAACAGCACCGCGCTGTACAGCTCGCTCTTGGTCGAAAAGTAGTAATGCAGGTTGGATCGCGGCAGCTGCACTTCAGCGGCAATGTCCGCCATGGCGGTGCCGCCGAAACCTTTTTCGGCGAAGACTTTTTCCGCCGCCAGCAGGATCTTGTCGACGTTGGTGCGGCGGATTTCGATCTTGTGATTGCCCATGAGGGCTCCCTGAAGACAACGTTGTTGAAGACTAGCATCCGCTCTGGGCAAGGGGCGACAGCCGAGAACGATTCTTCACACACTTGGGCTTTTTTCTGGTTTAGGATCGCCCTCCTTCTCCCCGTCAGACACTGAAGGATCCTGTCCATGACCATTCGAAAGCGCATCGCTGCGGATGATCCGCAGCTCGCCGCACTGTGGGAGCGCTCGGTCCGCGCCACTCACGATTTCCTCCCGGAAGACGACATCCATCGGCTGTTCCCGCTGGTGCGTGACACCTACCTGCCCGCCCTGGACGTGCAGGTTTTCGAGAACCCCGATCACTCCCCGGCAGGCTTCATCGCTACCGACGATGACACCGTGCAGATGCTGTTCATCGACCCGGCGTTTCGTGGCCAGGGCATCGGCCGACGCTTGCTCGACCACGTCCGCCGCCCACTGCTGAAGGTCGACGTCAACGAACAGAATCCGCAGGCCCACGGTTTCTACCGGCACTACGGATTCGAAGACATCGGCCGCTCGGCGCTCGACGGCGAAGGCCGGCCCTTCCCGGTCATTCACATGCGCCTGAAAGCCCTGTGATCCACGTTCTATACTCAGCCCGCCATTTCACTGAAAGGAATCTTTCCATGTCGATGAAAAAACTGTTCACCGCTGGCGCGCTGCTGGCTTCGCTGGTCGTCACTTCCCAGGCGTTCGCCCACGCCCATCTGAAAAGTCAGACCCCGGCTGCCGACAGCACCGTTGCCGCGCCGGCGGATTTGCGCCTGGTGTTTTCCGAAGGCGTCGAAGCCAGCTTCACCAAAGTCACCGTGACCCATGACGGCAAGCCGGTGGCGGTCAAACCGCTGACCACCGAAGGTGACAAGAAAACCCTGATCGTCACCCCCGAAGCACCGCTGGCCGCTGGCGAGTACAAGGTTGAATGGCATGCGGTGTCGGTCGATACGCACAAAAGTGAAGGCGCCTATCAGTTCAAGGTTGGCCAGTAATTCATGAGTGAAGCGCTGGTGCTGTGCCGGTTCCTGCATTTCATCGTGGTGTTGATGCTGTTCGGGGCCTGGCTGTTCAGGCCGCTGCTGCTCAAGGGTGAAGCGCCGGCGCTGGATCGGCACCTCGCGCGACTGGCTCGCTGGCTGGCGGCGATTGCCCTGGCCAGCGGCGTCACCTGGGCGTTGTTGATTACCGCAAGCATGGCCGGTTCGGCGGCTGCCGCGTTTGATCCGGCCACCGTCGAGCTGGTCCTCGGACATACATTTTTCGGTCAGGTCTGGCGCTGGCATCTGCTGATCAATGCCCTGTTGCTGGCGTTGCTGTTTACGCCGTGGCGTTCGAACCGGTCATTGCGGCTGGGCCTGAGTGCACTGCTGCTGATGACGCTGGCACCGGTGGGACACGGGGCGATGCTCGATGGCTTCAGCGGGCAAATGCTGATCCTCAATCAGGTGATTCACCTGACTTGCGTCGGAGCGTGGCTTGGTGGGCTGCTGATGCTGGTTTTGATCCTGCGCCAGTCCGGCGAAAAGGTGCGTGAAGTGCTGCAGCGGTTCAGCGGTCTCGGCTACGGGCTGGTCGCCGGCCTGCTGATCACCGGGCTGATCAACGTGCGCGTGCTCACCGGCCAATGGTGGCCGACGCCGCTGTTCTCGGGGTTCGCCCTGATCCTGTTGATCAAGGCGCTGCTGGTGTTCGGCATGCTTGCACTGGCGCTGTTCAATCGCCTGCGGATCAACGATTGCGAACAGCGGATCGACAGCCTCAAGCGCAGCGTCATGCTCGAATGGCTGCTGGGGATCGGCGCCGTGGCGGCGGTTTCGGTGCTCGGCACCTTGCCGCCGATGATCGCCGCCTGAGGTCAGTGTTTCTGGGTGTCACCTGCCGCCGTATCAATGCTGACCACCACCGACATCCCCGGCCGCAAGCGCTCGCTCTCCTGCTGATCCGGATCGATGGTGATGCGCACCGGCACCCGCTGGGCGATTTTCACGAAGTTGCCGGTGGCGTTGTCGGCCTGCAACAACGCGAATTCGGAACCGGTGCCCGGCGAGATGTGCTGCACGTGGCCGGTGAATTTGCGGTGGTTCAAGCCATCGACGGTGAAGCTCGCCGGTTGCCCGACGCGCACATTGTCCATCTGGGTTTCCTTGAGGTTGGCGATCACCCATTTCTGGTTCGGCACCAGCGCCATCAACTGCGCTCCGGAGTTGACGTAAGCGCCGAGACGCACGCCGATCTGCCCGAGCTGACCGTCACGCGGAGCGATGATCCGGGTGTTGGACAAGTCGATCCGCGCCAGTTGCACCGCCGCATCGGCGCTGGCCACCGCCGCTTCCAGCGAGCCGCGATTGACGATCACCGTTTGCAGATCCTGCCGGGCGATTTCAAGATTGGCCTTCGCCTGCGCCACCGCCGCGATGCTTTGCGCGTTGGCGGCCAGCGCCACGTCCATCTCTCGCTTGGACACGGAGCCGTCATTGACCAGCGCTTTGTTGCGTCGTAGATCCGCCTCGCTTTTGCGCAGCTGCGCTTCGCTGTCGGCCACTACCGCCTGCCGCAGCTTGATCGTCGCCTCGGCGCTGTTGCGCTGCTGCACCACGTTGGCCAGCGAGGCCTTCTGCACCGCCAGTTGTGCCAGCGACTGGTCGAGACGTTGCTGATAGATGCGGTCATCGAGACGCACCAGCAAATCCCCTTCCTTCACGAACTGGAAATCCTGCACCGGCACTTCAAACACATAGCCACTAAGCTGCGGGCCGATGATCGTCACCTGCCCGCGCACCAGGGCGTTTTCTGTGGTCTCGACCGCGCTGCTGAACGGCGGCAACTGCCAGGCGTACAACACGATCAGCACACCGACGATGGCAATCGCGGCAAAGCCCAGCGACGAGATGATCCGCACCCGCAACGAGCGCGGCTCGGTGTTCGGTGATGACGGCGGCGCCACGCCTTCAGGGGTGGCGGCGATGGCATTGGTGGTCGTGGTAGTCGGTTCGGTCATGAAGAAGTGGCACCGCTGGAAGGTACGGAAGGTGTCGGGGCGACGGCTCGGGTGGTGCTGATCAGCCACAGCGCACGGATGGAAATCCAGATCATGGTCAGGATCGCGATCACCGCGATCAGCATGAACACATCGTTATAGGCCAGTACGTTGGCCTCGCGGGTCGCGGCGTTCGCCAGGCTGCGAATGCCTTGCAGGTTGCGCAGACTCGGGTCGGCAATCACGGAGCCGACCGCCGATCCGCCGCTCTGCACCCGGGCGGCGACGCGTGGATCAGACATCACCAGTTGCTCAACGATGTGGCTGGAATGAAACTTCTCGCGCACGATCTGGAACGTCCCCAGCAACGCCGCACCGATCAGGCCGCCGAGGTTGTTGCAGATCCCGAACAACACCGAAAAGCTCACGAGGTTGCGCGGGTTGGTCAGCACGTTGCGCGTGCCCAGCACCATGGTCGGGCCGAGGAAGAAGGTACTGCCGAACGCCAGCAGAAACTGGCTGAAATACAGGTTGCCGGGGCGGGTCAGGTTGTTCGATGAGCTGTCCATGATCGAGCCGGTGGCCATCAACGCCAGCGAGATGATCAGCGGCATCAGCAGGTGTTTCGGGTCGATGGTCAGCGCACTGGTCAGCAGCCCGGCGACGCTGCCGATCAGCATCACCACGTACAAGCTATGAAGCTGCTGGCTGCTCATGTTCAGGTTTTGCATGAAGCCGACGGCGCCGGTGGATTGCTCCGAGGTCACCATGCGAATCAGGATCACCGCCAGCGCCAGACGGATCATCACCCCGCTACCGAGCCAGCGGGTCATCAGCATCGGGTTGCTGCGGTTATGTTCGATGGCCAGCCCTGCGAGAATCAGGGCAATCGACGCGGCCAGGGCGATGCCGATCCAGTCTGCTTCCAGCCACCAGTCGATCCGGCCCAGGGACAACACGGCGCACAGCAAGGCCACGCCACTGGCAAGGATCGCAAAGGTGAGAAAGTCGAGAGGTTCGAAGGTCTTGAACCGGTCACCCGGCGGCAGTTTGAGCATCAAGACGCAGCCCAGCGACAGCAGTGCCATGCCCAACTCGAACAGGTACAGGCCGCGCCATTCGGCGATCTGCAACAGGTCTTCGGAAAACAGCCGCGCCAGCGGCAAGGCCAACTGCGAGGTGCCGAGGCCCAGCACCAGCGCCTTCATCCGCCATTTGGCCGGGAACGCCTGCACCATGTAATACAGGCCCAGCGAACTCAATGCCGCGCCGACCATTCCGTGGGCCGCACGCACGGCGATCGCCGAATTCAGGTCATTGACGAACAGATGGCCAAAGGTCACCAGCGCATACAGCACCAGAAACACCTCGGTGAACGCCCGCAAGCCGAACTGCTGGCGAAACTTCACCAGCAGCAGGTTCATCGATACGTTGGTCATCACGTACGCTGCCGGCAGCCAGGCCATCTCCGCCGTGGTCGCCCCGAGCGCGCCTTGCAGGTAAGGCAGGTTGGCAACCACCAACGAATTGCCCAAGCCACCGGTCAACGCCACCAGCAACCCGACCAGCGCATAGGCCAGGCGCTTGGGGTTGGAGTGCAGCGGCGTCGAGGGGGAACCGGGCAGACTGGGCTTCTCGTGCGGCTGCCAGTTGCGCGGGGCGTATTGGTTCATTGATCGGCCTTGTACGGTGATGGCTTGAGTGTGCCGCAAAACGGCAGCCAAACCCATATCCCTGTGGCTGCCTGCTCACAGGGGTTTGGGGTGGATTCGTAAATTTTGTTTAAAAGTCATCTCGCCCGCAGCGGATTTTTCCCGGGCCTGGCGAATGCCAACCTTGCGGCACTTCTCAACCTGCAAGGTGCCCGTTATGACCACTCTCCGCTGGCAACGCTCCCCGCGTCTGCTGAAAAACCTGCTGGCCGCCGCGCTGTTGCTGCCCGCCCTCGCCTTTGCCCAGGAACGCCCGTGGCCGGATGGCTCGCAACTGGTGATTTCGGTGTCGATGCAATTCGAAACCGGCGGCCAACCCGAAGGCGCAGAAAGCCCGTTTTCCGGCACACCGCTGGCAAAAGGTTATCCGGACCTGCCCGCGCAGACCTGGTTCGATTACGGCTACAAGGAAGGCCTGTGGCGCATGCTCGATCTGTGGGATCGCACCGGCATCAAAGTCACCTCCCACGTGGTCGGCGAAGCGGCGCTCAAGCCCCCGGAACTGGCCAAGGCGATCGCCGAGCGCGGTCATGAACTGGCGGCCCACGGCATGCGCTGGGCCGATTCGTACAACATGAATTACGCCCAGGAAAAGCAGTTCATCGGCGACGGCGTCGCAGCGGTGGAGAAAATCACCGGCCAGCGCTCGGTCGGCTACAACGCCAACTGGCTGCGCCGCAGTCCCAATACGTTGAAGGTGCTGCAGGATCTGAATTTCACCTACCACATCGACGATGTCAGCCGCGATGAGCCGTTCGTGACCATGGTTCGCGGGCGCAAATTCGCCGTGGTGCCGTACACCCTGCGCAACAACGACATCGTGCTGATTGAGGGCCGGCATTTCTCCGCCGAGCAGTTCTATCAGCAACTGGTGCTGGAATTCGATCGCCTCTACGCCGAAGGCGCGAGCAAGCGGCGGATGATGTCGGTGAGTCTGCACGACCGTATTGGCGGCACGCCGGCGATGGTCGAGGCCATGGAGCGCTTTATCCGTTATGCGCAATCTCATCCGAAGGTGACATTTATGCGCAAGGACAAGATTGCCCAGATTGTCCTGACCGAGAAAAACCCGCTGATCGACAACACCGAGGCGCTCTATAACCGGTAAGACCGCCGAAAGCAGCCCTCTTCACAGCATCTGAAAGGGCTGCCAGCTCACGAAATGTGATCGCAAGACTGCCTGTTGACTTTTGCGGAAAACATCGCAACTATCCGCAACCATGTTGTACGACGACGTATAACAACTAATAAAAACAAGAAATGAAACAGGGAGCGTTACCGTGAGCACACTCGTCTGCAATTCCGTCCGCACGTCCCGTTTTTCTGCCTCCCGCCCGCGCTCCACCCTGGGCCTGATCGGCTGCGGCAGTCTCGCCCTCGCCTTGCCGATGAGCGCCGATGCCGAGGGCTTCATCGAAGACAGCAAAGCCACCCTGAACCTGCGCAACGCCTACTTCAATCGCAACTTCGTCAACCCGAATTACCCGCAGGGCAAGGCTGAAGAGTGGACGCAGAACTTCATCCTCGACGCCAAATCCGGTTTCACCCAGGGTACTGTCGGGTTTGGCCTGGACGTGCTGGGCATGTATTCGCAGAAACTTGATGGCGGCAAAGGCACGGGCGGTACTCAGCTGTTGCCGATCCACGATGACGGGCGCCCGGCGGACAATTTCGGGCGCCTGGGCGTGGCGCTCAAGGCCAAGGTGTCGAAGACCGAATTGAAGGTCGGCGAGTGGATGCCGGTGTTGCCGATCCTGCGCTCGGATGATGGCCGCTCCCTGCCCCAGACGTTTCGCGGCGGCCAGATCACCTCTACCGAAATCAATGGTTTGACCCTTTACGGTGGCCAGTTCCGTGGCAACAGCCCGCGCAACGATGCCAGCATGGAAGACATGTCGATGAACGGCCGAGGCGCATTTACCTCCGACCGTTTCAACTTCGGCGGCGGCGAATACACCTTCAACGACAAACGCACGCTTGTCGGTCTGTGGTACGCCGAACTCAGCGACATCTACCAACAGCAGTACTTCAACATCAGCCACAGCCAGCCACTGGGCGACTGGACGCTGGGCGCCAACCTCGGTTTCTTCGCCGGCAAGGAAGATGGCAGCGCCCAGGCCGGCGACCTCGACAACAAAACCGCTTTCGCCATGCTCTCGGCCCGGTACGGCGGAAACACGTTCTACATCGGCCTGCAAAAACTCAGTGGCGACGATGCCTGGATGCGCGTCAACGGCACCAGCGGCGGCACCCTTGCCAACGACAGCTACAACGCCAGTTATGACAATGCGCAGGAACGCTCCTGGCAGATCCGCCACGACTACAACTTCGTGGTCCTCGGCGTCCCCGGTCTGACGTTGATGAACCGCTACATCAGCGGTGACAACGTGCACACCGGCACAATCACCGATGGCAAGGAATGGGGTCGTGAATCGGAACTGGCCTACACCGTGCAGAGTGGTCCGCTGAAGAACCTCAACGTCAAATGGCGCAACGCGACGATTCGCCGGGACTTCAGCACCAATGAATTCGATGAAAACCGGATCTTCATCAGTTACCCGATTTCGTTGTTGTAAACCCCGGCATCGGGTGAACGGAAGGCGAATCGGCCTTCCGTCACTTACACCGAAAGTCGCGTTGACAAGTTCCGGAAACCCTACCGATACTTCAGCTCAGTCATACGACAACCTACAACAAACCTAATAACAACGTGTAAGGGATTGCCATGACGTCCACCCCCACCACCCCAACTCCGTTCAATCGCCTGCTGCTGACCGGCGCCGCCGGTGGCTTGGGCAAAGTCTTGCGCGAACGTCTGCGCCCCTACGCCAATGTGCTGCGCCTGTCGGACATCGCCGCGCTCGCCCCGGCCATCGATGATCGCGAAGAAATCGTCATCTGCGACCTCGCCGACAAAACCGCGGTGCATCAACTGGTCGAAGGCGTGGATGCAATCCTGCACTTTGGCGGTGTCTCGGTGGAGCGCCCCTTCGAAGAAATCCTCGGCGCCAACATCTGCGGCGTATTCCATATCTATGAAGCGGCACGCCGACACGGTGTGAAGCGAGTGATCTTCGCCAGCTCCAACCATGTCATCGGCTTCTACAAACAGGACGAACACCTCGACGCCAGCTCCGCTCGACGCCCCGACGGCTACTACGGTCTGTCCAAGTCCTATGGCGAAGACATGGCCAGTTTCTACTTCGATCGATATGGCATCGAAACCGTCAGCATCCGCATCGGCTCGTCGTTTCCCGAACCGCAGAACCGCCGAATGATGCACACCTGGCTGAGCTTCGACGATCTCACCCAATTGCTCGAGCGTTCGCTGTACACCCCCAACGTCGGCCACACCGTGGTTTATGGCATGTCCGCCAACAAGGACGTGTGGTGGGACAACCGCTTCGCCAGCCACCTCGGTTTCGAGGCCAGAGACACGTCCGAAGTGTTTCGCGACAAGGTCGAGGCGCAGCCGATGCCAGCCAGCGATGACCCGGCGCGTATCTATCAGGGCGGAGCCTTCGTTGCGGCCGGCCCGTTCGGCGATTGATCGCGGCGCTTGATCCGTCGCCAAAAGAACACACCAAGGGAATGAGTATGCAAGCCGAATTGATCGTCGACGCCCGCAACGCGGTGGGTGAAAGTCCGGTGTGGGTGCCACAGGAAAACGCCTTGTACTGGGTCGATATCCCCAACGGTGGTCTGCAACGCTGGACCGCCGACACTGGCCACGTCCATGCCTGGAAGACTCCCGAAATGCTTGCCTGCATCGCCCGCCACAGCAAGGGCGGTTGGGTTGCCGGGATGGAGAGCGGGTTCTTTCATTTACAACCGAATGGCGATGGCAGCCTCGACAGCGACCTGCTCGCGACCGTGGAACACAATCGCCAGGACATGCGTCTGAACGACGGCCGCTGCGACCGCCAGGGTCGGTTCTGGGCCGGCAGCATGGTGCTGAACATGGGCCTGAATCTGCCCGAGGGCCGGCTCTATCGTTACGGTGCCGGGCAAACAGGCGTGATCGAGGCACAGCTTGATGGCTTCATCGTGCCCAACGGTCTGGGCTTCAGCCCGGACGGCAAAACCATGTACCTGTCGGACTCGCACCCGAACGTCCAACTGATCTGGGCTTTCGATTACGACACCGAGACAGGCACACCCTCCAACCGACGGGTGTTCGTGGACATGAACCATTTTTACGGCCGCCCCGACGGTGCCGCCGTGGACGCCGATGGCTGTTACTGGATCTGCGCCAACGATGTCGGCCTGATCCATCGCTTCACCCCCGACGGTCGGCTAGACCACTCGCTGCCGGTACCGGTGAAAAAACCCACCATGTGCGCTTTCGGCGGCAGCCGGATGGACACCTTGTTCGTGACCTCGATCCGCCCCGGCGACGACCAGGATCCGCAATCGCTGGCCGGCGGCGTGTTCGCCCTCAACCCCGGCGTCAAAGGCCTGCCGGAGCCAATGTTCGACGATCTGCTGTAACCCGTCCTTGCTGCATTGCTGTGCCTTGAACACAAAAATAACAAGACTGGAGAACCCCTTCATGGACTTCAAACGCACGTTGCTCGCCGCCGCTCTCCCCCTCGCGCTCACCCTCGGCAGCGCCGCCCAGGCGCTGGAAATCAAATTCGCCGACATCCACCCCGCCGGTTATCCGACCGTGGTCGCTGAAGAACAGTTGGGCAAAACCCTGGTTGCCGAAAGTGACGGCAAGCTGACCTTCAAGATGTTCCCCGGCGGTGTACTCGGCTCGGAAAAGGAAGTGGTCGAACAGGCCCAGGTCGGCGCCATCCAGATGGCCCGCGTCAGCCTCGGGATCGTCGGGCCGGTGGTGCCGGACGTGAACGTATTCAACATGCCGTTCGTGTTCCGTGATCAGGCGCACATGCGCAAGATCATCGACGGTGAAATCGGTGACGAAATCCTCGACAAGATCACAAATTCCGAATTCAACCTCGTGGCGCTGGCGTGGATGGATGGCGGCACGCGCAACATCTACACCAAGAAACCGGTGCGCAGCCTCGAAGACCTCAAGGGCATGAAAATCCGCGTGCAGGGCAACCCGATGTTCATCGAAACCATCAACGCCATGGGCGGCAACGGTATTGCCATGGACACCGGCGAAATCTTCAGTGCCCTGCAGACAGGCGTCATCGACGGCGCGGAAAACAATCCGCCGACCCTGCTCGAACACAACCATTACCAGAACGCCAAGTTCTACAGTTTGACCGGGCACCTGATCCTGCCCGAGCCCATCGTGATGTCGAAAATCACCTGGGAAAAACTCAGCCCCGATCAGCAGACGCTGGTGAAAAAAGCCGCCAAGGCTGCGCAGGCCCAGGAGCGCACCTTGTGGGATGCCAAGTCGGCCAGCAGTGAAGAGAAACTCAAGGCCGCCGGCGTCGAGTTCATCACCGTCGACAAGAAACCCTTCTATGAGGCCACCGCTTCGATCCGCGAAAAATACGGCGCGCCCTACGTCGACCTGATCAAGCGCATCGAAGCCGTTCAGTAACCTCCCTGTCCTTAATACAAGGCCCGGCAGCGCTGGCGTCGCTCGACGCTCACGCCTGCCCGGTTACGGTGGAACCCGATGAAGAATTTGCTGCTGCGCATCAATGACCGGATCTACATGGCCTGCATCTGGGTCGCCGGTCTGTCGGTGCTGACCATTTCCCTGATCATTCCCTGGGGCGTGTTCGCCCGTTACGTCCTCGGCACCGGCTCAAGCTGGCCGGAACCCACCGCCATCCTGCTGATGATGGTCTTCACCTTCATCGGCGCCGCCGCCAGCTATCGCGCCGGCGCGCACATGGCGGTAGCGATGGTCACCGATCGCCTGCAACCGAATATGCGCCGCACCATGAGCATCGTTTCGCAAGTGCTCATGGGCACCATCTGCCTGTTCATGACCATCTGGGGCACCAAGCTGTGCCTGTCGACGTGGAACCAGTTCATGAGCGCCCTGCCGACATTGCGGGTCGGCATCACCTACATGCCGATCCCGGTGGGTGGTGCGCTGACGCTGATTTTCGTGCTGGAAAAACTCTTGCTCGGCGATCAAAGCAATCGCCGCGTGGTGCGGTTCGACCTGGTTGAAGAAAACGAAGGGGCTGCCTGATGGACGCATTGATTCTGCTGGGCAGTTTTATCGCACTGATCCTGATCGGCATGCCGGTTGCCTACGCGCTCGGGCTGTCGGCGCTGATCGGCGCATGGTGGATCGACATCCCGTTTCAGGCCTTGATGATCCAGGTCGCGGGCGGGGTGAACAAATTCTCGCTGCTGGCGATTCCGTTCTTCGTGCTCGCCGGCGCAATCATGGCCGAGGGCGGCATGTCGCGACGGCTGGTGGCGTTCGCCGGGGTCCTGGTGGGGTTCGTGCGGGGCGGGCTGTCGTTGGTCAACATCATGGCCTCGACCTTTTTCGGCGCGATTTCCGGCTCGTCGGTGGCCGATACCGCGTCGGTAGGTTCGGTGCTGATCCCGGAAATGGAGCGCAAGGGCTACCCTCGGGAATTCTCTACAGCGGTGACCGTCAGTGGTTCGGTGCAGGCTCTGCTGACTCCACCGAGTCACAACTCGGTGCTCTACTCGCTGGCCGCCGGCGGCACCGTGTCCATCGCCTCGCTATTCATGGCCGGCGTCGTGCCGGGCCTGCTGATGAGCGCGTGCCTGATGGTGTTGTGCCTGATTTTTGCGCGTAAACGCGACTATCCCAAGGGCGAAGTGATCCCGCTGCGTGAAGCCCTGAAGATCTGCGGTGAAGCGATGTGGGGGCTGATGGCGATGGTGATCATTCTCGGAGGCATTCTTTCGGGGATCTTCACGGCCACCGAGTCGGCGGCCATCGCCGTGTTGTGGGCGTTTTTCGTCACCATGTTCATCTACCGCGACTACAAGTGGAGTGAACTGCCGAAACTGATGCACCGCACGGTGCGCACCATTTCCATCGTAATGATCCTGATCGGCTTCGCCGCCAGTTTCGGCTACATCATGACCCTGATGCAGATCCCGGCGAAGATCACCACGCTGTTCCTGACCCTGTCCGACAACCGCTACGTGATCCTGATGTGCATCAACGTCATGCTGCTGTTGCTCGGCACCGTGATGGACATGGCGCCGCTGATCCTGATCCTCACGCCGATCCTGATGCCGGTGATTCTCGGTATCGGTGTCGACCCGGTGCAGTTCGGCATGATCATGCTGGTCAACCTCGGTATCGGCCTGATAACGCCGCCAGTAGGAGCCGTGCTGTTCGTGGGCTCGGCGGTGGGCAAGGTCAGTATCGAAAGCACGGTGAAGGCGCTGCTGCCGTTCTATGCCGTGCTGTTCCTGGTGCTGATGCTGGTGACCTACGTTCCGGCGCTGTCGCTGTGGTTACCGCATCTGGTGTTGTAACGCTAACGCTGTGGCGAGGGCGCCTGGTCCTCGCCACAGATCTTGTCTCACGCCCGCAGCAGCATGTATGCGGCGACCACCAGACATACGCTGGCAAATCCCACCTGCAACGTCCTCGCCGGCACTCGCGCGCAGAGTTTGCGGCCGATAATCATGCCGACGATGCTGGCGACAATGAACGACGCGCCCAGATGGTCGATGCGCACTCCGGCATGGAACGCGCCAATCACTCCGATCGCGGAAATCAGGCTGATGACCATCAAGGACGTGGCGACGATGCCGCGCATCTGCACATCGGTCAGTTGCTTGAACGCCGGCACGATCAAAAACCCGCCACCCACCCCCAGCAAACCGGACACCACACCGGTGACCGCGCCCAGCGCCGCGAGGGTCGCGGTGCATTTGGCGGTCCAGTCGAAACGACCCGTCTGTTCATTGAGCATGCAGTTCTTCTGGCCCCAGCTGGCGTGGCCATGGTCGCTCGGTCCTTCTTGCTGGCGTTCACGGCGCAGCATGCGCCACGCCACCATCACCATCAGCAGGCTGAACAGGATCATCAAAACCTTTTCCGGCAACTGATGAGCGAAGTAGATGCCCACCGGCGAAAACACCGCGCCGAGCGCCGCGATCAACAGCGCCGCGCGATAACGCACCAGACCATGGCGCAAGCCATCAATCGCGCCGACCGCCGCCGCACTACCAACGGCAAACAACGCCACCGGCGCCGCTTGCGTCATCGTCCAGCCCAGCCCGAGCACCAGCGCCGGCACGGCGAGAATCCCGCCCCCGGCCCCGGTCAGACCGAGGATCAATCCCATCACCACGCCAAACAGATTTGCCAGCAACATAGAGTGTTCTCAGTCGACCCTGGACAGGCTTGTCAGCCATTCGCGGCCCTTGAGCATGCCGTTCCAGTAGAACCACGGCAGCAGCGTCGCCTTCAGCCACCACGCGGAGCGGCGCGGCACGGTCGGGTCGAGGGGAAAGGTCGGCAGCAGTTTTCCGCCATAGCCGAACTCGGCGAGGATCACCTTGCCCTTCTCCACCGTCAGCGGGCAGGAACCGTAGCCGTCATACTTCAACGGCAGTGCCAGCTCCTTGCGCAACGCCAGCAGGTTTTCCGCTACCACCACGACCTGTTTGCGCACTGCTGCGGCGGTCTTCGCATTGGTGGTTCCGCAAATATCGCCCAGAGCAAACACTTCGGGATAACGCGGATGTTGCAGCGTGTGCGGGTTGACCTCGCACCAGCCAGCGGCGTCGGCCAACGGACTTTGTGCGATGAAATCCGGTGAAACCTGCGGCGGGACGACGTGCAGCAGATCGAAAGTCTTGGCCTGTCGGGTGACATTGCCGTCCGCATCCTTCACGTCGAACCAAGCGGTTTTCGCCGGGCCGTCGACCTTCACCAGATTGGAAGTGAACGCCAGCCGCGCGTTGTATTTCTCGATGTACTTCATCAGCGGCGGCACGAAGGTCGGCACACCGAACAGCGCGGCACCGGCCAGATTGAACTCGACCTCGACCTTGCTCAGCACATTGCGCTTGAGCCAGTGATCGCAGGAAAGATACAGCGCCTTTTGCGGCGCGCCGGCGCACTTGATCGGGATCGGCGGCTGGGTGAACAGGGCTTTGCCGCCGCGCAGTTTCTGCACCTGATCCCAGGTGTATTGCGCGTGCTGATAGCTGTAGTTGGAGGTGACACCGTGCTGGCCGAGGCTTTCCTGCAAGCCTTCGATCTTCTCCCACGCCAGGCGCAGGCCGGGGCAGACGATCAGGTTCTGATAGGTGACGGTGCGTTGATCGTTGAGGGTGAGACGGCGCTGGTCGGGGTCGATGTCGGTCACTGTCGCCTGAATCCAGGTGGCCTGACGCGGAATAACCTTGTTCATCGGTCGGGCAGTGTCTTTGGCATCAAAGGCACCACCGCCGACCAGCGTCCACGCCGGCTGGTAGTAATGCAGGGTGCTCGGCTCGATCACCGTGATTTTCAGGCCGGGATCGCGCTTGAGCAGACTCGCGACAAAACCGATGCCGGCAGTGCCGCCGCCGATGACCACGATGTCCGCACTGATGGATGGGCCCCAGTGTTGATCGTTCATTGTTTGTTCCTTATGGCTGCACGCAAGGATAGCCGGGTCTATTGCGCCCAGCTTTTGAGCACGGCTCCGCAGTAGAGTCCGGAAAGGGTTTTCATCACCTGGATCACTTCGTGACTGGCGAGACCGTAAAAAATGTACTTGCCTTCACGACGGGTCGCGACCAGCCCTTCATCGCGCAGGATGCCCAGTTGCTGGGACAGGGTCGGCTGACGCACGCCGGTCATTTTCTCCAGCTCGCCGACGTTGCGCTCGCCCTGGGTCAACTGGCACAGGATCAACAATCGATCTTCGTTGGCCAATGCCTTGAGCAGCGAACAGGCCTTGGAGGCCGAGGCGCGCAGTTGGGCGACTTCACATTCGGTCAGACTGGATTGCATTTGCAGGATGCCTTCAACGTCACTTAAGCTGCGGACATTATGTGTTTACATAAAGTGTTGCAACCTGACTTTTCACCTTCCTGCACAGGACCGCGTTCATGCCCGCGCTGATTGAAGCTTTCCTCGACCCCGCCTCTTCGACCTACAGCTACGTGGTCTACGAGGCCGACGGCGGGCAGTGCGCAATCGTCGATCCGGTGCTTGATTACGACGGTGCCGCCGGCCGCACCTGCACGGCTCAGGCGGACAAGATCATCGCCTTCGTGCGTACCCATAACCTGCAAGTGCAGTGGCTGCTGGAAACCCACGCGCACGCCGATCACTTGTCCGCCGCGCCGTACCTGCGCCGGGAACTGGGCGGGAAAATCGCGATTGGCGAGTCGATCAGCAAAGTGCAGCACGTGTTCAAGGCGCTGTTCAACCTGGAACCGGAATTTCGCGTCGACGGCTCGCAGTTCGATCACCTGTTCGCACCCAACGAGTCGTTCCGGATCGGTAATCTCAAGGCCACTGCCCTGCACGTCCCCGGTCACACCCCGGCGGACATGGCCTATTTGATCGACGGCGAACAGATCCTGGTCGGCGACACGCTGTTCATGCCCGACGTCGGCACCGCCCGCTGCGACTTCCCCGGCGGCAATGCGCATCAACTGTTCAATTCGATTCAGAAGCTGCTGGCCTTCCCTGCCAGCGTGAAGCTCTACGTCTGCCACGACTATCCGCCGCAAGGTCGCGACTCGCAGTGCCAGACCACCGTTGGCGAACAACGTAAAAGCAATATCCATGTGCATGACGGCGTCGATGAAGCCGCGTTTGTCGAGATGCGCACCAAGCGCGATGCCGGGTTGGGCATGCCGACGCTGTTGCTGCCGGCGATTCAGGTCAATGTGCGGGCCGGGAATATGCCGCCGGCTGAGGAGAATGGTGTGACCTATCTTAAGATTCCGATCAACAAAACATAATGAACAGTGCAATCCGACCACTGGATTCGCGCAAGTAAACTGACATCCACGCTTTCTCTTTCTTGCAGCGAAAATAGCCAAATGACATCATCGGCGGCCGCTTTTCAACTTTACGCATGGAGCCTGTTGCACGATGACCTTTACATTTTTGATTGTGGGAACTTTAGCGCTAGCGGGTGTTGAAATCCTGATTTCCAAAACCATTCATGAACGGATGGGGAGAGTTCCTGGTTTCATCGCAGATTTTCTCGCTGTCGCGTTGATGCTGATCGCAGGGCTTGTCTTGAAATCCATCGGCGGCATCGGAACTCAAGATTGCAAAAATAATGCGGTACCCGAAGACCTGAGTGCCTTCGGAATCACCTTCGATCTAAATGGATGCTTAAATTATTTCAATTTTTATACCGATCTTGGCGGGATTACCGAAACCACGTTAGGGATCAATCCTTTTCTGGCCGCCGCTATTTTCTGCATCGTGATAAAACTGATCAAGCTGTTCCGAACCTGAGCCTTCGGTCGGCGAGGGGCTTACTGTGAGCCACCATTCAATCATTGCTCACACCCCCAGCGTCAAACCATTCGCCGGCAACGGCAACGCCGTTTTATAACGCACCTGCTTGAGCGCAAAGCTCGACCGAATGTTGGCCACACCAGGCACCTTCGTCAGAAAATCCATCATGAAGCGTTCAAGCGCCTGAATGGTCGGCACCAGCACCCGGATCAGATAATCCGGGTCGCCGGCCATCAGGTAGCACTCCATGACTTCAGGACGGTCGGAAATAGCCTCCTCGAAATGCTGCAGCGCTTCCTCTACCTGCTTCTCGAGACTGACGTGGATGAACACGTTGACGTGCAGCCCCAGCAGGTCGGCATCCAGCAGGGTCACCTGCTCGCGGATCAGCCCAAGTTCCTCCATCGCCTTGACCCGGTTGAAGCACGGTGTCGGCGACAGATTGACCGAGCGGGCCAGGTCGGCGTTGGTGATGCGCGCGTTCTCCTGAAGGCTGTTGAGAATGCCGATGTCGGTACGGTCCAGTTTGCGCATGAGACAAAACCACCTGTTTTTTATGTTTATGCAGAATTTCTATCTGCAAATGATCTCCAGCGCAACGAAACAGAGAGAAATATTCTTCTTGCCCGGGCCTATGATTGTTGTAGGACAAGATTTCTTTTATCGAAGAATGACTGCCAGCTCACTACAAGAAATTCACAAGATCGAGCGTAGAAGCCATGACCCAAGCGTATGAACCGCTGCGTCTGCACGTCCCTGAACCCTCGGGCCGCCCAGGCTGCAAAACCGACTTCTCCTACCTGCATCTGACCGATGCCGGTACGGTGCGCAAACCTTCCATCGACGTAGAACCCGCCGACACCGCCGACCTGGCCCGTGGCCTGATCCGCGTGCTTGACGACCAGGGCAACGCGCTCGGCCCATGGGCCGAAAACGTGCCGGTCGAGATCCTGCGCAAAGGCATGCGTGCCATGCTCAAGACCCGGATCTACGACAACCGCATGGTGGTCGCCCAGCGTCAGAAAAAAATGTCGTTCTACATGCAGAGCCTCGGCGAAGAAGCCATCGGCAGCGCCCAGGCCCTGGCCTTGAACATCGACGACATGTGCTTCCCGACCTACCGCCAGCAAAGCATCCTGATGGCCCGCGACGTACCACTGGTCGACCTGATCTGCCAACTGCTGTCCAACGAGCGCGATCCGCTCAAGGGCCGTCAGTTACCGATCATGTACTCGGTCAAGGACGCGGGTTTCTTCACTATTTCCGGCAACCTCGCCACCCAGTTCATTCAGGGTGTGGGCTGGGGCATGGCCTCGGCGATCAAGGGCGACACCAAAATCGCCTCGGCCTGGATCGGCGACGGTGCCACCGCCGAATCGGACTTCCACACCGCCCTCACCTTCGCCCACGTTTACCGTGCGCCGGTGATCCTCAACGTGGTCAACAACCAGTGGGCGATCTCGACCTTCCAGGCTATCGCCGGTGGTGAAGCCACTACCTTCGCCGGACGCGGCGTCGGTTGCGGCATCGCTTCGCTTCGGGTTGACGGCAACGACTTCTACGCGGTCTACGCCGCCTCCGCCTGGGCTGCCGAACGCGCCCGCCGTGGCCTCGGCCCGACCATGATCGAATGGGTCACCTACCGCGCCGGCCCGCACTCGACCTCCGACGATCCTTCCAAATACCGTCCCGCCGACGACTGGAGCCACTTCCCGCTGGGCGACCCGATTGCCCGCCTGAAACAGCACCTGATCAAGGTCGGCCACTGGTCGGAAGAAGAGCACGCCGCTGTCAGCGCCGAGCTCGAAGCCGAGGTGATCGCCGCACAGAAACAGGCCGAACAGTACGGCACCCTCGCCGGCGGCCAGATTCCGAGCGCCGCGACCATGTTCGAAGACGTCTACAAAGAGATGCCGGAGCACTTGAAGCGCCAGCGTCAGCAGTTGGGGATCTGACATGAACGATCACAACAACAATATTCAGTTGGAAACCGCCATGACCACGACCACCATGACCATGATCCAGGCCCTGCGCTCGGCCATGGATGTGATGCTTGAGCGTGACGACAACGTTGTGGTGTTCGGCCAGGACGTCGGCTACTTCGGCGGCGTGTTCCGTTGCACCGAAGGCCTGCAGACCAAGTACGGCACCTCGCGGGTGTTCGATGCGCCGATTTCCGAGAGCGGCATCGTCGGTGTCGCCGTTGGCATGGGCGCTTATGGTTTGCGTCCGGTCGCCGAGATTCAGTTCGCCGACTACGTGTACCCGGCGTCCGACCAGATCATTTCCGAAGCCGCCCGTCTGCGTTATCGCTCGGCCGGCGAGTTCACCGCGCCGATGACCCTGCGCATGCCTTGCGGCGGCGGCATCTACGGCGGCCAGACCCACAGCCAGAGCATCGAGGCGATGTTCACTCAAGTCTGCGGTCTGCGCACGGTCATGCCTTCCAACCCGTATGACGCCAAAGGCCTGCTGATCGCCTCCATCGAAAACGATGATCCGGTGATCTTCCTCGAGCCGAAACGCCTGTACAACGGCCCGTTCGACGGCCACCACGACCGCCCGGTAACCCCGTGGTCGAAACACCCGCAAGCTCAGGTGCCGGACGGTTACTACACCGTGCCGCTGGACGTGGCCGCCATCACCCGTCCGGGCAAGGACGTGACCGTCCTGACCTACGGCACCACCGTTTACGTGTCGCAAGTTGCTGCTGAAGAAAGCGGCGTTGACGCTGAAGTCATCGACCTGCGCAGCCTGTGGCCGCTGGACCTTGAAACCATCGTCAAATCCGTGAAGAAAACCGGCCGTTGCGTCGTGGTTCACGAAGCCACCCGCACCTGCGGTTTCGGCGCCGAACTGGTATCGCTGGTGCAAGAGCATTGCTTCCATCACCTGGAAGCGCCGATCGAACGCGTCACCGGCTGGGACACCCCCTACCCGCACGCGCAGGAGTGGGCGTATTTCCCTGGGCCGTCCCGAGTGGGCGCGGCGCTGAAACGGGTCATGGAGGTCTGAATGGGCACGCACGTTATCAAGATGCCGGACATCGGTGAAGGCATCGCAGAAGTAGAACTGTCGCAGTGGCACGTCAAGGTTGGCGATCTGGTCGTTGAAGATCAGGTGCTGGCGGATGTGATGACCGACAAGGCGATGGTCGACATTCCGTCGCCAGTCCACGGCAAGGTGATTGCACTCGGCGGTCAGCCGGGTGAAGTGATGGCGGTCGGCAGTATTCTGATCAGCATCGAGGTTGAAGGTGCAGGCAATCTGAAGGAGTCGGACAAACCGGCGCCTGTTGCGGCGAAAGAAACTCCAGTCGCACCCAAAGTTGAAGCTGTCGTTGAAAACAAACCTGCTGTTGCCGCACCGCGTCCGGCGGCCGCCGCTTGCCAAGGCCCGATGATTGCCCGCGAAGCCGATGAGCGTCCGTTGGCTTCGCCGGCCGTGCGCAAACATGCGCTGGACCTGGGCATTCAATTGCGTTTGGTGCGCGGTTCCGGCCCGGCCGGTCGCGTATTGCACGAAGACCTTGAGGCCTATCTGGCGCAGGGTCAATCGAACGCTTCGGCGCCGGTCGCTGCCGCGTACGCCCAGCGCAACGATGAAGAGCAGATTCAGGTTATCGGCATGCGCCGCAAGATTGCCCAGCGCATGCAGGACGCCACTCAGCGTGCCGCGCACTTCAGTTATGTCGAAGAAATCGACGTCACCGCGATTGAAGAATTGCGTGCCCACCTGAACGAAAAATACGGCGCGAGTCGTGGCAAGCTGACCTTGCTGCCGTTCCTCGTGCGCGCACTGGTCGTCGCCCTGCGCGACTTCCCGCAAATGAACGCCCGTTACGACGACGAAGCCCAGGTCATCACCCGCCTCGGCGCGGTGCATATCGGCGTCGCTACCCAAAGCGATGTCGGCCTGATGGTGCCGGTGGTGCGTCACGCCGAAGCGCGCAGCCTGTGGGACAGCGCGGCGGAAATCTCCCGCCTCGCCAACGCCGCCCGCAATGGCAAGGCCAGCCGCGATGAACTGTCCGGCTCGACCATCACCCTGACCAGCCTCGGCGCCCTCGGCGGCATCGTCAGCACCCCGGTGCTGAACCTGCCGGAAGTCGCGATCGTCGGCGTCAACAAAATCGTCGAACGCCCGATGGTCGTCAAAGGCCAGGTGGTGATCCGCAAGATGATGAACCTCTCCAGCTCCTTCGATCACCGTGTGGTCGACGGCATGGACGCGGCGCTCTTCATCCAGGCCATTCGTGGTCTGCTCGAACAACCCGCGACCCTGTTTGTGGAGTGATGGCATGCAATCTCTGAACACCACGCTGCTGATCATCGGCGGCGGCCCCGGCGGTTACGTGACGGCCATTCGCGCCGGGCAACTGGGCATTTCGACCATTCTGGTCGAGGGCGAATCGCTGGGCGGCACCTGCCTGAACATCGGCTGCATTCCGTCGAAAGCGCTGATTCATGTGGCCGAACAGTTTCACCAGACTCAACACCACAACCAGCATTCGGCACTGGGCATCAGCGTTTCGGCGCCGACCCTCGACATCACCAAGAGCGTCGAATGGAAGGACGGCATCGTTGATCGCCTGACCACCGGCGTCGCCGCATTGCTGAAGAAGCACAAGGTTCAGGTCATCAATGGCTGGGCCAAGGTCATCGACGGCAAGACCGTAGAAGTCGGCGACACCCGCATCCAGTGCGAACACCTGGTGCTGGCCACCGGTTCGAAAAGCGTGAATCTGCCGATCCTGCCGATTGGCGGGCCGATCATTTCGTCCACCGAAGCGCTGGCGCCGAAGTCGGTTCCGAAACGTCTGATCGTGGTCGGCGGTGGTTACATCGGTCTGGAGCTGGGCATAGCCTATCGCAAGCTCGGTGCCGAGGTCAGCGTGGTCGAGGCGCAGGATCGGATCCTGCCGGCCTACGACGCCGAACTGACCCAACCGGTGCACGATGCGCTGAAGCAACTGGGCGTGAAGCTGTACCTGAAGCACAGCGTATTGGGCTTCGACGGCACGTTGCAGGTGCGCGATCCAAACGGCGACACCCTGAATCTGGAAACCGATCAGGTGCTGGTGGCCGTTGGTCGCAAACCCAATACCCAGGGCTGGAACCTCGAAGCGCTGAACCTGGACATGAATGGCTCGGCAATCAAGATCGACAGCCGCTGCCAGACCAGCATGCGCAACGTCTACGCCATCGGCGACCTGAGCGGCGAACCGATGCTGGCCCACCGCGCCATGGCTCAGGGCGAAATGGTTGCCGAGCTGATCAGCGGCAAGACCCGCGAATTCAACCCCACCGCCATCGCTGCCGTGTGCTTCACCGACCCGGAACTGGTGGTCGTCGGCAAGACCCCGGACGAGGCCAAGGCGGCGGGACTTGACTGCATCGTGTCGAACTTCCCGTTCGCGGCCAATGGCCGGGCGATGACGCTGGAATCGAAAACCGGCTTCGTGCGGGTAGTCGCTCGTCGGGACAATCATGTGATTGTCGGCTGGCAGGCGGTGGGTGTCGGGGTGTCTGAGCTGTCGACTGCGTTCGCGCAAAGCCTGGAAATGGGTGCGCGACTGGAAGACATCGGCGGCACCATCCATGCGCATCCGACCCTGGGTGAAGCGATGCAGGAAGCGGCGTTGCGTGCCCTTGGGCACGCGTTGCACCTGTAACGCTCGGTCGCAGATCGTTCCCACGCTCCGCGTGGGAATGCCTCCACGGACGCTCCGCGTTCGGCTGTTGGGACGCAGAGCGTCCCGGACTGCATTCCCACGCAGAGCGTGGGAACGATCAAAGGCAGAGATTTCGGGCTGCGAAACCGCTCAAGAATGAAGTATTGTTGTGCCCATCCAAAAAAACGTCAGAAGCCTTGAACCGCTTCGGCGGTTGTTCAGTGATAGAGGGTGTCATGGGTAACGAAAGCATCAACTGGGACAAGCTGGGTTTTGACTACATCAAGACCGACAAACGCTATCTGTCGTACTTTCGCAATGGCGAGTGGGACAAAGGCACCCTGACCGAAGACAACGTGCTGCACATCAGCGAAGGCTCCACTGCCCTTCACTATGGCCAGCAATGCTTCGAAGGCCTGAAGGCCTATCGTTGCAAGGACGGCTCGATCAACCTGTTCCGTCCGGACCAGAACGCCGCGCGCATGCAGCGCAGCTGCGCCCGCCTGCTGATGCCGCATGTGTCCACCGAGCAGTTCATCGAAGCGTGCAAGGAAGTGGTTCGCGCCAACGAGCGCTTCATCCCGCCTTACGGCACCGGCGGCGCGCTGTACCTGCGTCCGTTCGTGATCGGCGTGGGTGACAACATCGGCGTGCGTACCGCACCTGAGTTCATCTTCTCGGTGTTCGCGATCCCGGTCGGCGCCTACTTCAAGGGCGGCCTGACCCCGCACAACTTCCAGATTTCCACCTTCGACCGCGCCGCGCCACAAGGCACCGGTGCAGCCAAGGTCGGTGGCAACTACGCCGCCAGCCTGATGCCGGGCTCCCAGGCCAAGAAAGCGCACTTCGCTGACGCCATCTACCTGGATCCGCTGACCCACAAGAAGATCGAGGAAGTCGGTTCGGCCAACTTCTTCGGGATCACCCACGACAACAAGTTCGTGACCCCGAACTCGCCATCGGTACTGCCGGGCATCACCCGTCTGTCGCTGATCGAACTGGCCAAGTCCCGTCTGGGTCTGGAAGTGGTCGAAGGCGACGTGTTCATCGACAAGCTGTCGGACTTCAAGGAGGCCGGTGCTTGCGGTACTGCGGCGGTGATCACCCCGATCGGCGGCATCAGCTACAACGACCACCTGCACGTGTTCCACAGTGAAACCGAAGTCGGCCCTGTGACCCAGAAGCTCTACAAAGAGCTGACCGGCGTGCAGACCGGCGACGTCGAAGCGCCAGCCGGCTGGATCGTCAAGGTTTGATCTGACGGCCAGATGCACAAAAGCCCCCATCGAGTGATCGGTGGGGGCTTTTTTATTCGCCTCGCTCGCTGGCCTTCATGGCTATCCGCTTGCCCGCGCGACCGGCAATCCCGCTCGCCTGTCCGTTCTGCTGCTTGCCCATTCGTGCCTGGGTGATCAATCCGGGAATCAACTCCCCCTCCGGCAGGTTCTTCCAGAACCGCGTCGGCAAATGCCCTTGCATGACTTTCTCGTTCAGCCGCGCCGGGTTGAAGATGTGGCTGTAGTACGTCAGCCATAAGTCACCGTGGGGATCATCGATGTTCTGCGCCAGTTGCTGCCATTCCACCGGGCACTCGCGTTGATGGATCAGTTGTTCGCCATCGTAATAAACCCCGTCGCGGGGCGTGGCGATCAGCCAACGATGCCGCCCCATGCGTCCGATGAAGTGTTCGCTGGCGCTGTGCAGAATGTCATGGGCCGGTTCGTGCCACGCGACGTATTGCGGGCCCGGCAGTTCTGGCGGGCGCTCGATGAAACGCACGAACGCATGCAGATGATGGGCTTCACGCTGCACCTGCTTGATCCGTCGCTGCAGCTCGCTGCCCAGTTTGTCGCCGGCCATCATTGCCGTGCGATCACCGTGGCTGACTCGCCACAGCACTTCATACAGCAGGCTCCAGCGTTGATCGCCACGGTATCGCGACGCTTGTTCCAGGGTGTCGAGCAACGCACGTGGGATGCGCGCCTGAAACGGCCCCTGCCCTTCGGGGACCGACACGTCACTGGCAAACAGATCACTCACCCCTTCCGACGCCCAGCTCACCAGACTCGGATCGATTTCATGGCTAAGCAGCCAGCGCGCCTGTTGGCGCCACGTGTCGAACAGGTCGTGGCAGTCGAGGTTGATCATCCCCATAGCCCCATCTGCTGGGGCATCGGCCGGTCGCGCAACTGCTGATAGAGCATCTGGCTGGTGACCTCGGCCTGCTGTGGGTGGTAATCGCTGGTGATGATGAACGGCTTGGCCTTGGCCAGCACACAGCGCATGCGGGCCACGTCTTCGTAGCGAATGCGCCGCTGCCGACGCAGCTCCACCAAACGTTCGGTGGTGCGCAGGCCGATGCCGGGGATACGTGAGATCAGCGCCGGTTCAGCGCGATTGAGGTCCAGCGGAAACACCTCACGATTCTGCAGCGCCCAGGCCAGTTTCGGGTCGATGTCCAGCGCCAGATTGCCCGGCCCCGTGAGCAACTCACCAGCGGTATAGCCATAACCGCGCAACAGAAAATCCGCCTGATACAAGCGGTGCTCGCGCATCAGCGGTGGCGCGGCCAGCGGCACGCTTTTCGGGCTGTCGGGAATCGGACTGAAGGCCGAGTAATAGACCCGGCGCAGTCGGAAGTTGCCGTAGAGCGCCTGCGCGCTGTGCAGGATGGTGCTGTCGTCGGTGTCATCGGCACCGACGATCATCTGCGTGCTCTGCCCGGCCGGGGCGAACTTCGGTGCGCGAGGTTCATTGAGTACGGTCTGCACACCGGTGTAGATGGTGTTCATCGCCTGCTTGATCGAACCGATGTGCTTCTCCGGCGCCAGGGTTTGCAGGCTGGCATCGGTGGGCAATTCGATGTTGACGCTCAAACGATCGGCATAACGTCCGGCCTCTTCGATCAGCGCAGGATCCGCATCGGGAATGGTCTTGAGGTGAATGTAGCCACGGAATTCATGCTCTTCGCGTAACAGCTTCGCGACACGCACCAGTTGCTCCATGGTGTAGTCCGCCGAACGGATGATCCCCGAACTGAGGAACAACCCGCTGACGCAATTGCGCCGGTAGAAATCCAGCGTCAGCGTCACCACTTCCTCGGGCGTGAAACGCGCACGCGGCACGTCGCTGGAGCGGCGGTTGACGCAGTATTGGCAGTCGTAGAGGCAGAAATTGGTCAGCAGGACCTTGAGCAGTGACACGCAACGGCCGTCCGGCGTGTAGCTGTGGCAAATGCCCATGCCATCGGTCGATCCCAGCCCGCTTTTGCCCTCGGAGCTGCGCTTGGGCGCGCCGCTGCTGGCGCAGGAGGCGTCGTACTTGGCGGCGTCGGCGAGGATGCTGAGCTTGTCGATGATTTGCATGGCACGGACTCGATACTGTTCGCATATACAGTATAGAGAGCGATTGGCTCATACAAGGTGCAATGCAGCTCTTCGTCGGAATGTCGAGCAGATGCAGTTAGGTCAATTTGACTCAGAAGCAGTCAGATTGACTCGATTCCACAAGCGTCATAATGACTATCAACCCCGCGTAGCCCTTGATATCAAAGGCTGTCCGGCATGGCCCGAAAATTGACTGACTCCCCGTAGCCATCTGGCTGAAGTCCAAAAACGGGAGTCGAACATGGATCATGTTTTTCAGGGCAAGCTTGCCGTCATCACCGGTGCCAGTTCGGGCATAGGCCTGGCTGCTACCGAACGCCTGCTGGATCAAGGCGCGCGCGTATTGGCCATGTCGCGAAAACTCGGCGCACTGGCCGAACTGTTTGAGCGGTATCCGCAGCAACTGGTCTGGCAACCCGGCGATGTCACTCAACCCTCCGACCTTGCCGCTTTGGCCGATCAAGCTGCGCACCTCGGCCCGGTAAGTTTCGTGGTGCCCAACGCCGGCATTGCGGAACTGGCCGACGGGCTCGACAGTTCGGCGTTCGATCGCCAATGGGCGGTGAACGGCGCCGGTGCCCTGAACACCTTGGCCGTCCTGCGCCCGCACCTTGCAGACAGCGCTTCGGTGGTGTTCATCGGTACTTTTCTGGCCCAAATCAGTTTCGCGGGACTGGCCGCCTACATCGCATCAAAAGCGGCATTGATCGCCCATGCCCGAACCCTTGCGGTCGAGCTGGCACCCCATGGCGTGCGCATCAATTGCGTCTCCCCCGGCCCGACCGCAACGCCGATCTGGTCGACATTGGGCCTGAGTGACGAAGCGCTCGGGGACGTCGCCCAAGGCGTCAACAAACGTCTTTTGAGCGGGCAGTTTCTCGAACCTGCGGCAGTGGCCGACGTCATTCTTTTCCAGCTGGGCAATGGCGCACGCGGCGTCATCGGTCAGGATTGGGTGGTCGATAGCGGATACACCCTGAGCTAACGCGCATGCAGCGCTCCGGGCGCGGAATCCGTCAGCTGGCGACCTGACGAATCCCGTCCGGACTCGGGCAAAACCAGCCCCCAGCGCGATGACAATTCTCGGCGCCCTTGCACCGTCAACGTCAGCGCCCGACTGTCCAGATCCTGCGTTACCCATTTGCGCTTCAACGCGGTCTGTAAAAAAGCGGCCCCGAGCGAACCGCCCAAGTGCGGACGACGCATGCTCCAGTCCAGACACGGGCAGGCAAAGCGGCGGCGCATCGTCGACAGATCCTTGACCTCAATGCCCAGCCCTTCAAAAAACGCCTCGCCGCTGTCACTGAGGCGATAAACCTGCTCGTCGGTTTCCACCAGCCAACCGCTCTCCAGCAGGCGGTCATGCAGCAACACCGCGAGCGTCCCGGCCATATGGTCGTAGCAGGTGCGGGCGAATTGCAGGCGATCCGGCGTGTGCGGCTTGAAGGTCGGCGCGGGGTTCTGGCCGATCACCATCAACGCTTCGAGCGCCTGAGCCACGCGTTTGTCGGCGAGGCTGTAATAACGGTGGCGGCCCTGCACATGCAGGCGCACCAGCGCTAAATCCTTGAGCTTGGCCAGGTGCGCGCTGGCGGTCGAGGCGCTGACGTCGGCGAGGGTTGCAAGCTCTGTGGCGGTGCGGGCGTGGCCGTCCATCAGCGAGCACAGCATTTTGGTCCGTGCCGGCTCCGCGATGGCGGCGGCCACTTGCGAGACGCCGATGTCTTGATGTTCTGCGTGCATATTTCGCTCCCGGACGAATCATCGCCCTCAAGGACTGGAGATAGTAGCAACACTTTCCCCACCGACAAGGTTGCGATCCATGGACCCGATCATCGCTGCGACTCACGCCGATCCCTATCCCTACTACGCCGAACTGCGCGCGACGGGCGGGCTGACCTTTCATCACGGATTGAAACTGTGGGTGGCCAGCAGCGCCCGGGCGGTTTGCGCGGTGCTGGCGCATCCGGATTGCCGGGTGCGTCCGGTTCAGGAGCCTGTGCCCAAAGCCATCGCCGATGGCATGGCGGGCAAGGTGTTTGGCCTTTTGATGCGTATGAATGACGGCGAAGCTCAGCGCTGCCCGCGTTCGGCCATCGAGCCGTCGTTGGGGCTGTTTGATCGGGAGCAAGTCAGCGCTCTGGTGTCCGCGCGGTTGATCACCAATGATGCCGACGGCCTCTATAAAGCCATGTTTCGCGGCCCGGTGTGCGTGGTTGCATCGCTGCTCGGATTCACCCCGGCGCAGGCCCGCGTAATCAGTGAACTGACGGCGGATTTCGCGGCGTGCCTGTCGCCGCTGAGCAATGACCTGCAACTGGCGGCGGCCCATCGGGCGGCTGAGCAATTGCGCGGATACTTCATCGAATTGCTGGCGGATCCGAATCTGTTTCTCGCCGACATCCGCCAGCGTTTTGTCGGCGATGAGGACGTGCTGCTTGCCAACCTGATTGGCCTCTGTTCGCAGACGTTCGAGGCCACCGCCGGGTTGATTGGCAATGCGCTGGTGGCGTTGCAGCGTCAGCCTGAGTTACGCACGGCGCCAGTGGATTCGTTGCTGGCTGAAGTCCAGCGCTTCGATCCATCGGTACAGAACACCCGTCGATTTGTGGCGAACAGCTGTGAAATCGACGGCGTGCGGCTGGAAGCAGGCAACGTGATTCTGGTGTTGCTCGCCTCGGCTAATCGCGACCCGGCTCTAAATGAAAACCCGGATCGCTTTATGCCGGATCGCCCGAAACGCCGCAGCTTCACGTTCGGCAGCGGTCGGCATCAATGTCCCGGTCAGATGCTGGCAATGACGATCGCCAGCGCCACGCTCACCGAAATCGTCGCCCGCGACATTGATCCGAGACGATTCGCATGGCACTACCGGCCTTCGTTGAATGGGAGAATTCCGATGTTCAGCGAGATGCAGACTTAAGCACTGCAGCAATCAATCATCAGGTGGCCCATTCCAGGGACCCAGGCAACTGGAAACAGAGGTCTACTTCCAGCTTTGCAGCGGCCGACAGGTTGACCAGCGCATCCAGCGAGAACTTGTCGATTTTGCCGTTGAGTACGTCGTTGAGACGCGGCTGAGTGATGCCGAGACGCTTGGCCGCCTCTTTCTGGGGAAGCTCCCACGCACGAATCGTTTCGCAAAGCGTGCGCATCAGCTTGGCCCGCAGACGCATGTTGGCTGCTTCCTGCGGCGTGTCTTCCAGCGCATCCCAGATGCTTGAGAAACGCTGGGGTGGGTTTTGATGATCCTTCATGGTTTCACCTGTTCCTGGCATTTGAACGTGCCACGCAGGCTATATCTAAACCGATATAAATCAAGCTCGAAGTGGCTTATTAAATATTCGGTATCACAAAGAGGATGTTCACAAGCAAGCACGCTTCACAGGCCGGCGGCGACCTCTTATGTGAGCCATAACGCCTGACAAATGAAGCATCATTTTGCCCCCATCCGAGAGGCTACATCGCCTTGCGCCTTTGCCTACAACTACGCCAGAATCCGCCGGCTTGTGCAGTTTGGAGCCTGCCCGTAACTTGATTCGCATCACTGAATGGTCAGTGAACGGGTTTAGTCGCTCGGACGGTTTTAAGTTGCATGCAGTCCATTTAGTCAGGTGTTCATTTGCCTGTGCTCAATGGTAGCTGTGCGCAGGGCGTCTTCGGGCGCGCCGGGAATGCTTAGAACCACCGGTCGACTAACCTGCGCATAGCTGCCACCTAATTGTTTAGTCGCAATGACGGTGTAAGCCTCAATTAAAGGTTCTAGGCAAATGTTCAAATACGTTCCCGATCCACCCGAAACTGACGTACCCAACGAGTCCGACCCGACTTCGCCCTACTCCTCCACCGATTCAAAAAAACTCCACGAAGCCGCCGAGCGCGCCCTCGACCATTACCTGAAACCCACCGCCCCGAAACAACACTGCCCCGGCCGCATGTTCCTCGTCGCCCCCGACCTGGATCAACATGCCCTGCTGGCCCACGCCTGCGAATCGATGACTTCGGCCAGCGTGATGCTCAGCGACTTCGCCGCACTGCTGGACCCGCCCTACCGCAGCACCGTGCTGGGCATCGCCCAAGTGGTGATGTGTGGCGAACTTGCGGTAAACCGGGCGCTGGACACTCTCGATGCCACGACCTGAGGAACACTTATGGAAAGCAAATCCGATGCACACATCGTCGCCGCCCTGATCTCCATCGGCCTCAACGAGAAAGACAGCCAATGGGCCCAAAAAGCCTGTCTGCTACTGCTCGAGAGCGAACGGAAATCCATCGTCAGCGCCGCACTCACCGCCCTCACCCAACTCGCGCGTGACAATGGTGAACTGGACCGCAATCGCCTGCTGCCGGCACTCACCAGCGTAAAACGCAGATTTCCAAGCCTGACCGGCACGGTTGCCGCGACGCTGGATGAGATGGCGATGGCTGCGTAACAACTGGGGCACAAGGCAAGAAAAAACCCGCAGCCTCCGTTGAGGGAGGCAGCGGGTTTTGTGTTTACAACTCATAAGAAATCGCTCCACGGATCTTGCCGAGAGCGTCATTTTGTAACAACCGCTTGAGCTTCAGAACCGTCCTACATCTTTCAAATGCTCATTCAGATAGCGTTCCCAACGCTTTAAAAGTTGGAACAAGGACGCTCATGGCTCGAAAATCAGATATTCCCCGAATACAAAATCCCCCCTCAGGCGACGGGCACCACATCACTACCCGCTACATGACTGCTACCGAACTGGCAGAGCAGAACGCCAGACAAAAAAAGTACGACGAGATGCAGGCCAGGCAACAAGCCTACGAAGATCGCTTTCTTCGGCAGTCTCAACAACCGAATCAACACAGCGCCCTAGGGTGTGTATTTACCAAGAGCTGCAACCTCCCCGACGGCGTCATCAACCATGAAAGCCCCGCAGGGTTTATCCCGGTCGAACGACTGGCTGACTTTGGAGCATTCACCTTGCTCGGTGGCCGCGAATTAGACGCGGCGGGAAATATCACCCTCAAAAGAATAGGTGGTGCCAAGTTACCGTCTGCTATAGGCACGCTTCTCTTGGGAGGCTCGGCTTCTATTGGCACCAGCACAAGCGCCATATCCAGTGTGGGCGCAATCACGGGCGGTGTTGCCGCAGGTGCTTTGGCGGGCATGGTTGCACTTTTGTGGCCATCCAATCTTGGTGACAGTTCACTCTATACCGAAGAACAACTCAGATCGCTGAAGGAAGGCCGAACACGTATTCGACTACAGGTAGAGCAACAGCCCGATGGCAGTCTCAAAGGGTACGGGTACAACACTCAAAAGCGCCCTGACTGGGAAATGGTTCCGGTTGTGCAGTTCACCGCCCAAGGCTCTCGCCAAGTGGCTGACTTTGGCAATGGCGTCACGTTGACCTGGACGCCTGCCGTCGATTCATCCAGCACCTCGGGTATCCCACCGCTGGAAGGTGCCCCGCAAACACCGGCAATCTGGATTTATCCGCCGACTGAGCAAGCAGACAAAATCATCGTCAACCCGATCTATCCGCCAGAGTACGAGGATTTCATCCTTGTGTTTCCGGCTGACTCCGGGGTGCAGCCTCTGTATGTTGTGCTCTCCAGGCCAGCACTGGGCGGTGATATCAAATACCACAGGCCCCCACGCACACTGCCCGCATTCCCGGATACCCAACCAGTCAAATCAAAAAGCAGCGTTCAGGGTGGAGGAGGCAAGCGAAGCCGCTGGAAGGACCGGAAGGGGCGAATATATGAATGGGATAGCAAGACTGGCGCTATTGAGCTTTACAACAAACAAGGCAAACACCTTGGTGAATTCAACCACGAAACCGGTGAACAAATAGATCCCGCAGATCCCGAGAGATCTACCCCGAAGTAATACAGGAGGCTTTTAATGTTTTTATGGATAAGTGGCTTTTTGAAAGGTGATGAAGAGGACGACTCTTTGAAGTTTGAACTGACGGTGAAGCCTGAGGCAGAAGCTGCGGTTTTAGCGTTGCTGGGTTGGGAAAGCCTGGAAGAAAGCGAGGCCGGAGAATGGTTATTGAATGACTGTCAGGTCCGGCAAATTGCGTCAGTCCTTAATGAACACCTACCAACTGAACTAGATCTTTTTATCGGGGTTCGGGAATAGTTGAGTCTTTTCTATCAAGAACCAACAGTGAACCACGATGAAGCAGTGAGGATTCTTAAAAGCGGCGTGGAAAGGAATGTTGTCGCTGGATTGATTTCTATTGGCTTGAACGAATCAGACAGAATCTGGGCTCAGCAAACCTGCCTGAAGTATTTCGCCAGCAGCAATGAGTCGGTTGTCGCATCTGCCATTACCGCTTTGGGCCACATTGCTCAAAGGCACGGCAAACTGGACAAAGACATTGCCTTCGCGGCCCTGGAAGAAGCAAAGACAAGATTCCCCTCGCTGGAAGGCGTGATCGCAGACACGCTTGACGACATTGAGGCATTTACCTGATTCATCGGGCCCTTGCATGCAGGACGTTGTGATCAGGAACGCCCCTCATCACAACGTACTCCCCCACGAGCTTCAATCCTCCCGCGTCAAAACCTCCAGCAACTCAATCTCGAACACGAGATTCGAATTCGGCGGAATCTTGCCCATCGTCCGTTCGCCGTAACCCAGATGCGCCGGCACCAGCAGCTTGCGCTTGCCGCCCACCTGCATGCCCATGATCCCCTGATCCCAACCCTTGATCACACGGCCCGTGCCGATCACACACTGAAACGGCTTGCCCCGGCTCCAGGACGAATCGAATTCGGTGCCGTCTTCCAGCCAACCGGTGTATTGGGTGGTGATCAACGCGCCTTTGACGGCGGCTTTTCCGTCACCGGGCTGAAGATCGATTATCTGCAGTTCATCATTCATAACATTCGCTCTATTGTTCCGCTGGCCGCCGTTTTCCCAGAAATGCCGGCCATTGGCAACCGTTTGACCCAAGGTTGCCGCTGTTTCCGGCGTTGGCCGTGAATTAAGATAGCGACACGCCATCACTCCCGGATCGATACGCCATGACAGCGACGCTTGAATGACTCAACTCTGGATCAGCTTCGCCATTGTCGTTGTGCTGATGGTCGTGATCGCCGTTCTGATCCGCCGAGTGCGCGAGCTTCGTCAGCAACTCGCCGAGTATCGCGAACTGCTCACCCGCGCTGCCGAGGGCCAGAACATCCGTCAGGATGGCGATGCCGACCGTTTCAAGCGCAGCCAGTATTTCGCCCGGATCGGCACCTGGGACTGGGAGGTCGACACCGATCGGCTCTACTGGTCGGACGCGATCTTCGGCATGTTCGGGTTCAAGATCGGCGAAGTGACACCCTCCTACGCACTGTTCTGCTCCTGCGTACACCCCGACGACCGCGCCCGGGTGCGCGCCGGGGAATTGCGTTGCCTGGAGACCGGTGAAAACCATGATGAGGAATACCGCGTGGTCTGGCCCGATGGCACGATCCGCTGGCTGCGGGAAACCGGCAATGTGGTGCGCAACGATCACGACGCGGTGATCAAGATGATGGGCGTGGTGCGCGACATCACCGAAGAAAAGGCCTCGGCCAGCTACCTCCAGCACCTCGCTCATTTCGACCCGTTGACTGGCCTACCCAATCGGCTGGTGCTGGAACTACGGCTATCGGAAGCACTGGAACATGCGCGCGCGACTGAAACGCGTGTGGCATTGGTGTTTATCGATCTCAACGGTTTCAAATCGATCAACGACCGCTACGGTCACGCCGCCGGCGACCGCGTTCTGATCACCACCGCTACGCGCCTGAAACGCATCCTGCGGGTCAGCGACACCGTCGCACGTATCGGCGGCGACGAATTCGTAGTCATCCTGCAAGGCCTCGCCCCCGGCCTGAACCTGCAGGACGAAGCGCGCAGCATCTGCCAGAAAATCTTCATCGAACTGTCCCCGCCGATCCCCATCGGCAACGAACAACGCCACATCGGTACCAGCCTCGGCGTCGCCGTGTTCCCCGACCACGCACCGACCATGGATCGGTTGCTGCACATTGCGGATCTGGCGATGTATGAGGCCAAGCGCAGCGGGAACAATCAGTATCGGTTGGGTGGCGGGCAGACGCTGAGTCATGGTCGGGCTGATTGAGCCCGACGCTATTTCTCCACCGGCTGAATCGCCACAATCGTCCCGTTGGTAATCATCACCATCACGTACTTGTCATTGATCTGCACCCATTGCGCCTGCGGTTCCGGTTGCTTGAGGCCTTTCTGTTTCCAGTTGGTCAGGGCTTTTTCGCTGCGCTGATAAATGTCCGGAGCGCGGTCGTTGACTTGGAGTTCGCGTCCGTCGACGGGGGAATGTTCGACGGTAGAGGTCGAGGTTTGCGCCGCTTGAACGAGTGGGCTGATCCCGGCGATGCCGGCGACGAGGGCCAGGCTGGCAATTAGGGTCTTGTTGTTCATCGGTGAACCTCCTGAAATGTGTGATACCTGAACTCCGACTGCGGGGCTCTGGAATCATTCCTTGTTTTTTGATGATGCTGAACCGGAGATTGTAGCCGTGCCCCGAAACGCGATCCGGGCTCGCCCGCCACCGGGCGAATACAGTCAACGGCATCCATTTGCGATAAGATCGCGCGCCCCCCCACAGAGTGAACAAGGACATCACCGTGAAAATCTATCTCATCGTCAATCTGGTGTTGCTGGCGCTTCTGGGGCTCTACGCTGTCAGTCTCTTCAACAAACTTGTTGCCCGGCGCAACGAGATCAAGAACGCATTTGCCCAGGTCGAAGTGCAGCTCAAACGCCGCTATGACCTGATCCCCAATCTGGTCAGCATCGCCAAGGGTTATCTGGCCCATGAGCGCGAAACCCTTGAAGCGGTGATCGCCGCGCGCAATGCCGCCGTGGCCGGACTCGAAGCTGCACAGGCGAAACCGGGCAGCGCCCAGAACATCGCGCAATTGGGGCTGGCGGACAGCGCACTCAGCAGCGCGGTGGGTCGATTGAACCTGACGCTGGAGGCTTATCCGGAACTCAAGGCCTCGCAGAACATGCAACAACTGAGCGAAGAGCTGAGCAGCACCGAAAACAAGGTGAGCTTCGCGCGGCAGGCGTTCAACGACGCGGTGATGGCCTACAACACGCTCAAGCAGAGCTTTCCAGCGGTGCTGCTGGCGGCCAGTTTTGGCCATCGCGAGGATGCGGTTCCGTTGAAGTTTGCCGATACGCTGGCCATCAAGACCGCGCCCAACGTTTCTTTCTGACTTCTTCTCTCCATGGATGGCTCGATGAACTTTTTCGAACGACAAACCCAGGCCCGAAACCAGACGCAACGGCTGGTGTGCATGATGATTCTGGCGATTGTCATGCTGATCGGGATGACCAGCCTGCCCTTCGTCTTCAATGGTTTTGAGGATTACCTGAGCGGCACTGGCACGCTGGCGGACGCGTTTCTGGCAATGGCCGTTATCGCATCGTTCATCAGCAGCATCGTGGTGATTGGCGGTCTGCTGAAATACCGGCAACTGCGCGCGGGCGGCAAAGTCGTCGCGGAGAAACTGGGTGGCCGCCTGCTCAATGGCAATGTGCGAACCCTGGACGAGCAGCGGTTGATGAACGTCGTCGAAGAAATGGCGATTGCCTCCGGCACCTGCCTGCCGGCGGTGTATCTGTTGCCCGACGAAAGCATCAACGCCTTCGCGGCCGGATTTACACCGGAGGACGCGGCCATTGGTGTGACCCGGGGCGCAGTGACGCTGCTGACCCGGGAAGAACTGCAAGGGGTGATCGCCCACGAATTCAGCCACATCTTCAACGGTGACATGCGCCTCAACACGCAATTGGTGGCAGTGGTGCACGGCCTGTTGGTGTTGGGGCTGGCTGGCACTTACATACTGGCCAGCCTGCTCAAGCGCGACAAACGCGACGCGCGGTTGATGCTGGTGGTTTTTGCGCTCGGTTTCGCACTGTGCGTGGCCGGATTTATCGGAAATCTCTATGGGAATTTGATCAAGGCGGCTGTCAGTCGCCAGCGTGAATTCCTCGCCGATGCGAGCGCGGTGCAATACACGCGCAATCCGCAAAGCATTGTCGGCGCCCTGAAAAAAATCGGCGCCCATAAACAAGGCTCCATCATCAACTCCCCACGTGCCGCCGAGTTCAGTCATCTGTTTTTCAGCACGGGCGGATCAGGTTGGCTGAGCCGGATGTTTGCGACCCACCCTGATCTGAGCGTGCGGATTCGTCGGATCGATCCGCAGTGGGATGGGAGTTTTACGACGGCTGCCGCAGCGGGCAAACCGGTGCCAGATCAGATGGCGGCAACCGCGGATTGATTCAGCCTCCACGTCCACGGATGGTCAGATGAATTTCTTTGAACAACAGTGCCGGGCCAAACGTCGCTCGGTGCAGCTCGTGATCTTGATGTTTCTCGCCGTACTCGGCTTGATTCTCGTGTCCTTCATGCTCCTGATTCTGCCGATCTCGTACGGCAAAACGCTCGAGGATCTGGCGGAAAACTGGCAGTTTTTCGCGATCATTGCAGCGCTGGTAACGGCTGTTGTGTTGCTCGGCGGGCTGGTCAAATACGTCGAACTGACAGGGGGCGGAAAAGTGGTCGCGCGCCGTTTGGGTGGTCGTCTGATCAACCATGACGCGCGGACTCTGGAAGAGCGCCGCCTGGTCAACGTGGTGGAGGAAATGGCCTTGGCCTCTGGCACCGCCGTTCCTTGCGTGTACCTGTTGCCGGATCAGGGCATCAATGCATTTGCCGCCGGTTTCACCCCTCAGGATGCAGTGATCGGCGTCACTCAAGGTGCGATAAGCCTGTTGTCACGCGATGAACTGCAAGGCGTGATCGCCCACGAATTCAGCCATATCTATAACGGCGACATGCGCCTGAACACTCAACTGGTCGCGATCGTTCACGGGATCATGGTGATCGGGTTGGCGGGAAACCATCTCTTGCGCGGTCTTGAGGACACACCACACTCATCTGCCAATCGTAAGCAGCCGACCATTCTGGTCAGCATGTTTGGCACTGCGCTGTGCATTGTCGGATTCTCCGGGACGTTCTTCGGCAACCTGATCAAGGCTGCAGTCAACCGGCAACGCGAATTCCTGGCCGATGCGACCGCCGTGCAATACACCCGCAACCCCGACAGTATCGTCGGAGCACTGAAGAAAATCGGCGGGTACAAAATGGGCTCGACCCTCAAGGCCGCCCGCGCCGCCGAGTTCAGTCACCTGTTTTTCGGCCCTGGCGCTACAAGCTCTCATCTACTCTCGGGTCATCCGGATCTGCGTGAACGCATTCGCAGGATAGACCCTGACTGGGACGGGATTTTTGTGAGCATCGCCGCACCAGCGCAAGACTCGATGGTAGCCAGAACCGTGCGGGCAGCGCCGACCAAGGAGCTGCCATAGCACGCCATTGATCCGCTTGACACATCAATCCATGCCAACAATGCAATTAACAAATCGATCCCTGCGCGCCACTATCCGCCCCAATAAGAACCGTGCGCCGCCTCCCCGTCGCGCACGTCATAAAAGCGGTGGAGTACTTTTCTATGACAGCCTCAATCCCACACGGCGGCTCGCGGGCCGGCGCCATTTTCCGGGTGACCTCGGGTAACTTCCTCGAACAGTTCGACTTCTTTCTGTTCGGTTTCTACGCCACGCAGATCGCGGCGGTGTTCTTTCCGGCGAGCAGTGAGTTCGCGTCCCTGATGATGACTTTTGCGGTGTTCGGCGCAGGATTTTTGATGCGTCCGCTGGGGGCTATCGTGCTCGGCGCTTACATCGATGACGTCGGTCGTCGCAAAGGTTTGATCGTCACCCTGTCGATCATGGCCAGCGGCACGATCTTGATTGTGCTGGTGCCCGGATACGAAACCATTGGCCTGTTCGCCCCGGCGTTGGTGTTGATCGGGCGGCTGCTGCAAGGCTTCTCCGCCGGTGCCGAATTGGGCGGGGTTTCGGTGTATCTCTCGGAGATCGCCACACCCGGTCGCAAAGGCTTTTTCACCGCCTGGCAGTCGGCCAGTCAGCAGGTGGCCATCGTAGTCGCCGCCGCGCTCGGTTACGGCTTGAACCAATGGATGGCGCCGGAAGCGGTCGCCGATTGGGGCTGGCGTATTCCGTTTTTCGTCGGTTGCATGATCGTGCCGTTCATCTTCTTTCTGCGGCGCAATCTCGCGGAAACCGAAGAGTTTGCTGCCCGCAAACACCGTCCGAGCATGAAGGAAGTGTTCCGCACCCTCGGCCAGAACTGGGGTGTGGTGCTGGGCGGGATGTTGATGGTTGCCCTGACCACCACCGCGTTTTACCTGATCACCGTGTACGCACCGACCTTCGGCAAAACCGTGCTGCACCTGAGCACCTCGGATGCGTTGCTGGTGACGTTGCTGGTGGGCGTTTCCAACTTCTTCTGGCTGCCGATTGGCGGTGCATTGTCCGATCGCGTCGGCCGCCGTCCGGTGTTGATCGCCATGGCGCTGCTGGCGCTGGCCACCACTTATCCGGCGCTGTCGTATCTGGTGCAGGCGCCGAGCTTCAGCCACATGCTGCTGTCGCTGTTGTGGCTGTCGTTTATCTACGGCCTGTACAACGGCGCAATGATTCCGGCGCTGACCGAAATCATGCCGGTGGAAGTGCGGGTGGCCGGTTTCTCCCTGGCTTACAGCCTCGCCACTGCCGTGTTCGGCGGATTCACTCCAGCGATGTCGACCTTCCTGATCCAGTACACCGGCGACAAAGCCGCACCGGGTTACTGGATGAGCATCGGCGCGCTCTGCGCATTGTGCGCGACGCTTTATCTGTATCGCCGGGCCGGCGGTCGTCTGCAACCTGTTACTGCCTGAGAACATCACCATGAAAAAACTGTTTACCGTTACCGCCCTGCTCGCCGGTCTTGCGTTCAACGTTGCGGCCCAGGCCGAAGAACTGCGGGTCATGACCTCCGGCGGCTTCACCGCCGCCTACAAGATCCTCGGGCCGAAATTCGCCGCCGCCACCGGCAACACGCTGGACACCCAACTCGGCCCGTCGATGGGCAAGGCGCCGGAGGCAATCCCCAATCGCCTCGCCCGTGGTGAAAAGGCCGACGTGGTGATCATGGTCGGCTATGCCCTCGACGACTTGATCAAACAAGGCAAGGTCGACCCGGCTTCGCGAGTTGAGCTGGCGGATTCGCGGATCGGCCTGGTGGTGCGCGAAGGCGCGCCGAAACCGGACGTCAGCAACGTCGATGCCCTGAAGAAAACCCTGCTCGACGCCCAATCGGTTGCCTACTCCGACAGCGCCAGCGGCGTGTACATCGAGCAGCAGTTGTTCAAGAAACTCGGCATTGAAGATCAGCTGAAACCCAAGGCGAAGATGATCCCGAAAATCCCGGTGGGCTCGGTGGTTGCCACTGGCGACTATCAACTGGGCTTCCAGCAGGTCAGCGAATTGCTGCCGGTGCCGGGGGTGAGTTTTGTGGCGAAAATTCCGGAATCGGTGCAGTCGGTGACCCGGTTTGCAGCAGGGATTCCGGTGGGTGCGCAGCACCCGCAGGAAGCCAAGGCGCTGCTCGCTTATCTCGCCGCCCCCGCTGCCCAGGCTGACGTGCAGGCCACCGGGCTGGACTCGGTCAAGCGCTGACCGTCGGCGGCTGGACTTTCATTTCCACCACCAGCCGCTCCAGCTCCAGTGCCGCCGGGGTCAGCGTACGACCCCGGCGTTTGATGATGCCGACGCTGCGCATCACTTGCGGATCGGTCAGCGGCACCCGCGTCAGAATCGGATGATCCGCCGCCGGCATCGCCATCAATGGCACCGCCGCCACGCCCAACCCCGCTTCCACCAAGCCGATCATTGTCGTCACATGCCGCGTCTCGCAGATGCTCGGGCGCTGCGGCACCACTTTGGCCAGGGCCTGATCCAGCAGAAACCGGTTGCCCGAGGTCTTGTCGAGCGAGATGTAATCCTGCCGGTAGAACTCGTCCCAGGTCACGCTGCTGCGCCCGGCCAGCGGATGATCGCGGCGACACGCGACCACGTAACTCTCCTGCACCAGCGGCTCGAAATCCACGCCCGCCTCCTGTGTGCCCATGAAACTCAGACCGAAATCAGCCTCGCCATTGACCACCGCGCTCAGCACGTCGTGGGCGCTGGAATCGAGGACTTTGACTTTGATTCGCGGGAACTGCTGGTGATAACGGGCGACTACGCTCGGCATGAAGTAATACGCCGCCGACGGTACGCAAGCGACGGTTACGTGGCCCTGCCGATTCGAGGCGACTTCACTGATGCCGAGCAACGCCACGTCCAGATCGTCCAGCAAACGCTCGACGCTGGGCATGAAACCGCGTCCGGCCTGAGTCAAGCTGACCTTGCGCGTGGTGCGTTCGAACAGCTTCACGCCGAGGGCGTCTTCGAGCTTTTCGATGCGCCGGCTCAGGGCCGGTTGCGACAGGCGCACGGTGTCGGCGGCCTTGCGGAAACTGCCCTGCTCGACCACGGCGCGAAAGGCTTGCAGGTCGTTGAGGTCGAAGTTGATGGCCATGGAGGACTCGGGAGGAATTGATTCGCTGAGGCTATAAATGTAACCAATTGATGCAAATTCTTACAGAAGCACATCTGCTCAAGCAGGCTGTGCGGTAGATCTGCAATCATTTCAGCCTTTATCCTTGTCGCCCCCCGCCGTACCGCGTTACTGGAGTTCCGCTCATGCCCCATGAAGGCAATCTGTTGCAAGCCGCCGTCGTCTTTCTTCTGGCCGCCGTGCTTACCGTTCCCCTGGCCAAGCGCCTGCAACTGGGCGCGGTGCTCGGTTATCTGTTTGCCGGGGTCATCATCGGCCCGTCGGTGCTGGGCCTGATCGGCAATCCGCAAAGTGTCAGCCACATTTCGGAACTGGGCGTGGTGTTGTTGCTGTTCATCATCGGCCTTGAACTGTCGCCGCGACGCTTGTGGGTGATGCGCAAATCGGTGTTCGGCGTGGGTCTGGCGCAGGTGCTGCTGACCGGTTCGGTGATTGGCGTGCTGGCGTTGTCGGTGTTCGGCCAGCCGCTGAACAGCGCGATCGTGCTTGGGCTTGGCCTGGCGCTGTCATCCACCGCGTTCGGCCTGCAAAGCCTGGCAGAACGCAAGGAACTGACCAGCCCCCATGGTCGCTTGGCGTTTGCCATTCTGCTGTTCCAGGACATCGCGGCGATCCCGTTGATCGCGCTGGTGCCGATGCTCGCGGGCGTCGATCACCACACCAGCACGGCCGACGATATTCGTCACAGTTTGCAGGTGCTCGGCAGTATCGCCGTGGTGGTGATCGGCGGGCGTTATCTGTTGCGTCCGGTGTTCCGCGTAGTGGCGAAAACCGGTCTGCCGGAAGTCTCCACCGCCACTGCTTTGCTGGTGGTAATCGGCACCGCGTGGCTGATGGATATGGTCGGCGTTTCAATGGCGCTGGGCGCATTTCTCGCCGGCCTGCTGCTGGCGGATTCGGAATATCGCCATGAGCTGGAAGCGCAGATCGAGCCGTTCAAGGGTTTGCTGCTGGGGTTATTTTTCATCAGCGTCGGCATGGGCGCCAACCTCAGCCTGCTGCTCAGCGCGCCGATCACGGTGCTGGGGCTGACGCTGTTGTTGATCGCCCTGAAGTTGCCGTTGCTGTTTGTGGTCGGGCGTCTGGCCGGTGGATTGAACAAGGTCAGCGCAATTCGCCTCGGCATCGTGCTGGCGGCGGGCGGTGAATTTGCTTTCGTGGTGTTCAAGATCGGTCGCGATCAGGGCCTGTTCGAGCCGCGTCTGTATGACTTGCTGGTGCTGACCATCACCCTGTCGATGGCCGTGACCCCGTTGTTGCTGTTGATCTGCGCACGGTTGGTCAGCCCGAAGGTGCAGCCAGTGGAAGTGCCGGAGAAATTCCGCCAAATCGAAACCGAAACTCCACGGGTGGTGATCGCCGGCATGGGCCGGATGGGCCAGATCGTGGCGCGGATCCTGCGGGCGCAGAACATCAAGTTCGTGGCGCTGGACACCTCGGTGGAAACCATCGAACTGTCGCGCAGTTTTGGTGGCGTGCCGGTGTTCTACGGTGACCCGATGCGCCCGGAAATCCTCAGCGCAGCCAAGGTCGGTGAAGCAGAGTACTTCGTGATTGCCACGGACGATCCGGAGACCAACATCAAGACCGCCGAGATCGTGCGCAAGCTCTACCCGCACATGAAGATCATCGCCCGGGCGCGTAACCGGCAGCATGTTCATCGGTTGGTGGATGTGGGGGCTGATCCGATCCGGGAGACCTATTACTCAAGTCTGGAAATGAGCCGCCGCACGCTGGTTGGCCTCGGTCTGACCCAGGCCCAGGCCGATGCGCGGATCAAGCGCTTCAAGCACCATGACGAACAGGTGCTCGAGGCTCAACACGCGGTGTACGACGACGCGGCCAAAGTGCTGCAGACCGCTCAGGAAGCCCGGGCGGAACTGGCCCGGTTGTTCGAGTCGGATCAACTGGAAGAGCAATCGGGCAAGTCCTGAGTTCCCGCACACTGCGCGCGCCCGACCGCCTGACCCTGATCGTTCCCACGCTCTGCGTGGGAATGCAGCCCGGGACGCTCCGCGTCCCTTCCAGAGCTGGAACGCGGAGCGTCCCTTGAGGCATTCCCACGCGGAGCGTGGGAACGATCACAAGTCAGGCCATCTCCAGCGCCCGCTCTTCCTGCACGGGCGCCACTTCAAACCGGTCCGCCAGAAACGGCGTGATGTCCAGCGGCAACGGTTCATCGTTGACCAGTTTGTCCAGCAACACTCCGGTAATCGCCGACGTCAGCACGCCGGTGCGGAAATGCCCGCAGGCGTTGAGATACCCCTCCACCCCGGCCATCGGCCCGAGAATCGGCAGCTCATCCGGCGAGCCCGGCCGCAGCCCGGCCCAGGTGCGCTTGAGGTTGATGTCCTCCAGTTCCGGCAGACAACGCACCGCGCCCTGCACCAGCCCGGCGATTTCCGGCCAGGTGGTGGTGACGTCGAAGCCCTTGTCCTCGGTGGTGCTGCCGATCAGGATCTCGCCGTTGTCCTTCTGTGCCATGTAGCAATCGCTGGTGGTCAGGCAACCGTTGAGGATTTTCGGCAAACGTTCGGTCAGCAGGATCTGGCCTTTCACCGGTTTCACCGGAATGCGGATGCCCGTGGCCCACTCGCTCAAGTCCGCTGCCCAGGCGCCAGCGGCGTTGATCAGGGTCTTGCAGTGAAACACCCCGGCTTCGGCCGTTTGCACGCCAGTCACCCGCGTGCCGTGATGCAGCACTCCGGTGATGTTGGTGTTGACGTACATGTCCACGCCATTCTGCCGGGCGCCTTCGGTGTAGGCGTCGGCCAGGCGGAACGGGCTGACCTGATGGTCGCAGAGAAACTCCAGCGCGCCGCGCGCTTCATGGCTGACGCTCGGCTCGGACTCGCGCAATGCAGCCCGATCCAGCCAGCGCACCTGATCGGCCAGATGCGGGATACAGCCGACGATGTGCTCGGCGTACAACCGGTCTTCATCGTCATAAATGACGAATTTGAGCCCGGTCTTTTCGAACTTGAAATCCATCCCGTGGTTGTCGCGCAGTTCGCGGTGCAACGCCGGGTACAGCGCGTTGGACTGCAAGGCAAAATCGAAGAACGACGGCGGCAGGATGTGCGGCGTGCTGGAGTCCACCGCCACCGCCGCGCCCTGGGTTTCGCGCTTGCGATTGGCCGACATCATGCGGAAGAAAATCACCCCGCAACCGAGGCCCACCGACTCGCCAATCGCCCATAGACCACCGGCCGAGGCGCGGGTCGCGTTGCCCGGGCGCTTGGCGTCGATCAACGCGACCTTGAGCCCTTTGCGCTTGGACAGTTGATAGGCGATGGACGCGCCGATCACACCGCCGCCGGCGATGACCACGTCATAGAACTTACTCATGGGGAACGGCCTCCGTGCCGAGGGATTGGAACGCGGAAAAAGGAATCGGATCGATCGGGAAACGAGGCCGCAGCCAGCCGACGTCCTTGCGCCCGGTAGCCTGTCGCAAACGGTCGCTGCAATAGCCGACGCACATCCGCCCCTGACAGTCGCCCATGCTTACGCGAGTGCGCATTTTCAGGCTGGCGATGTCTTGCACGCCCTGCTCCAGCGCGCGATCGATGTCGGCGCGGGTCGCGTGTTCGCAGCGGCAGATCACCGTATCGGCCGCCGGCAATGCGGTTTGCCCGACGCCACGTTCGGTGTAGCGATCGACCGCTGCGCGGAAACGTACGATGGCTTTCAGTTTGCCCAGATAACGGTCGCGACGGACTCGCGCCAGCTCCTCCTCGAGCACACCGCGTTGCAGCAGGATCGAAGTGGCGGCGATCTTGCCGGCCAGCATCGCCGCTTCACCGCCACGAATCCCGCCCATGTCACCGGCCAGATGCACGTGGGGCTCGCTGCTTTGCTGCCAGATGTTGGCGTTGGCGCGCAGGTAACCGTCGTCGCTGAAGCCGTGATCCAGGCCCATCTGCTGACTCAGTTGCGTGCGCGGAATGAAGCCGTAACCGACCGCGAGGGTCTTTGCTTCGAAGCGTTCGACGCGGCTCATGTCCGGCTCCCACGTTGCCGAGTACGGCGCCACGCTGACGCTTTTCAGTTCGCCTTCGCCGTGCGCTTCGACTACGCCCCAGCCGTAGTTCATCGGGATGCCGTGCAGTTTCAGATAGGCGAGCATGCTCAAGCCATCGAGGAACAGCTGCGGCTTGTTCAGCAGTGCCAGACTTTCCTTGGCGATCTTGCCGAATGCGCAGGCCTCGTAGACGCCGGCCACGCTCACGCCCGACGCATGCAACTGGGTCGCCACCAGCGGCAACAGCGGCCCGGTACCGGCGATCACCACCGGGCCCTGCGGTTTGACCACGCCGCTTTTGATCTGCAATTGCAGGCCGCCAAGCATGATCACGCCGGGCAACGTCCAGCCGGGAAACGGTACGCTGCGTTCGTGGCAACCGGCGGCCAGCAGCAGCTGCGGGTATTCGATTTCGTGCAGACGCTCGTCACCGTCCAGCACCACCAGCGAGCGCGTGCCTTCGGCGCCGACCACGCGGTGGTTGAGGCGCACGTCGATCAGCCCGGATTGCTCCTGAAAATCACCGTGCAGTTTGCCCAACGCCTCGGAATAGCGCGGCCCCAGATAATCCAGCTGCACACCGTCACGCAGCGGCCCGCGATAGACCACGCCACCCAAACGCGAGGCCTCTTCGAGCAAGGTGCAGCGCACCCCGTGCAGGGCCAGTTCGATGGCCGCGGCCATTCCCGCCGGGCCACCGCCGACGATCACCGGATGCAGGCTCATACCACCTCCTGCCCGTGAATACGATTGACCTGGGTTTCGATCAGCATGCCCTCGCGCACCACGGTCTGGCAGGCGCGGCGCTTGTGCCGGCCGTTGATTTTCACCAGGCAGCACTGGCACACGCCCATGCCGCAATAGGCACCGCTGACCTGGTTGTGATCGTTGCGCGCGACCTGGCGCACGCCGAGGGACTGAATGACGCTGAGCACGGTTTCGCCGATGGCGGCGGTGACCGGCTGGCCGTTGATGTGGACAGTCATATCCGCCTGCGCCAAAGGCTGGATATCGAAGGTTCTTTCTAGGCAGTGCATTGCGATGATCATCCGTGAAAAGGTTCAGGTGAGGTTGAAACAGCTCCTTGCTGCACTACACCTCGCCGGCTCGTGGGGTTTATCGCTCTCTATCGGGCCGGCAGGTTGGTTCCGCTCGCGCAGCAAAGTGCGCGCAAGCAATGTAGTCGATCCAGCGGCAAGGGCCTGGAAATTTCACGGTAGGGGATATTGCGCCGACGAATATTGATCCAGGCCATGGAAATGACTGTGCGGTTCTGCCGCCGATCAGTTGGAGAAGACGAACTGGCCCTTGATCTTTTTCGACCCGATGAAACCAAGGTCGGGGAACAGTTTGGTCTTCAACCACGCCACAAAAAACACCATCGCCAAGGTCAGGCCTGCAGCGATCAGGGTGGATACCGGATCCTCGGAATAGCCTTTGAACAGGCGAGAAATCTGACTGAGCGTGAGGATCACGTAAATGGTGTAAGCCTGAGCGGAATATTTATAGAAGCCCCAGGCAAACAGCAGCGGAATACCGGCGGCGATCAGCGTGAATACCAGGGCAAATCCGACACCGATGTCCAGCCCCATGAAAAAACCGGCGAGCGCGCCGAGCAGTGCCTGAATACAGGTCAGGACGATCAGGATCGTGACCTTGCGCGCATGCTGCCGGCGCAACTGGGGATCAATCCGCGAACCGATCCAGTAAGCCAGAACCCGATCCTTGACCGCCCCACCGGAAAACGCCTTGAAGGTTTCGCTTTTCGAGCGTCCTGCATCGAGCATCTCATCCAGCTGGCGTTTGATTTCCTTCTTGTCCAACGTCTTCATCCTTAAACAGGGTTCGAAGTGGCCGATCCACTTCCCGCACGGATTCTGGCCGCTGGCCCCTTAGAAAGCAAAAAGCCGCTTCAACCCGAAGGTGGAAGCGGCCAAGGCATGTGCCTCAAGGAATCAGTGCACGAACAGGGCGATCAGGATGATGATCGGGATTGGAACGCCGAGGAAAAACAGCAGTAGTGAGCGCATGGTGGTTCTCCTTGATTAACGGACTGGCGGCAGCGTGGTCGTGGTGTAGGTTTCGACTTCGACGTACTCGACCGCATCCCGGCGGCGACCGCCGAAGGTGGCCGAGAGGCTGGCGAAGAACGCACCGGCCAGCAGCGCGATGAACATCCACAGCGAGGTCAGGGCAGCGACTTTGGCGGCGGTGTCGGCGGCTTGTTGCGCTTTAACCTTGGCGTCGGCGATTGCCTTCTGGGTGCGAGCGTAGATTTCATCGACCCGACGTTCGGCGTCGGCCTGGGTCAGGTTGGTACGCTGGGCCACGAGTTGGGCGAGGTAGGTGCGGTCTTCGGCGCTGAGCTGACCGTTGGCCAGGCTCTGGGCAAAGATCCGGGTCACGGTGCCACGGGCGGCGTCATCGCTGACGGCAGCGGGACGATCGTCACGGAACAGGCTGTCGACGAAGTAGCCGTACTGATCGCTGTCAGTGTTGGCCGCTGCGGTGCCGGCTGCTTGGGTCATGGCGCTGGCCGCACCACCGGCAACGCTTGCACCGGCCTGCACACCACCGCTGACAATGCTGCTGACAGAACCGACCACCAGCGTCGCGGTGACCAATGTCGCCACGCACCAGGCGAGGAAGCCATGGGCGGTGTCGCGGAAGTACACCTCGTCACCGTGCATGTTGGCCCATTTCACCCGCAGGCGACCGGCGATGTAACCACCCAGTCCCGAGGCGATGATTTGTGTGGCGGCCAGCCAGATGATCGTTGAAATGCCCAGGCCCTTGGCGCTGACGCCCTCCCCGGCCCACGGTGAAACGGCGGAGAAGCCCAGACCGAATCCCAACAGCACCAGAATCAGCGACAGTGCCGCTGCAGCGGCAGCCCCTGCGAAGATCGCGCCCCAGGACACGCCCGAGACGTTGCTCGACTCTCCTTCGTAGGCAGGATAAAACCCATCAGAGGATCTATTCATTGTTGTAGTGCTCCAGGCATGAAAAATGGTGTTACAACTCGTCAACTGAGGAATTGCAGTGACCGTGCCAGTCGCCAACATTAAATAAATCGTTTTGATTCAATCAGTTAAAAAGACTGAACTTCCTAGGACCATGCAATTTGCAACAACGGGTCGATAACAGCGGGTTTTATGCATTGGCACAAAAGCCCGGCCGTGGCGTTTGTATCCGCTACAACATGAAAGTTAATTTAAAGCGCCCGCGCAAAATCTTGGCAAAATGCTGCCATTGCGTTTGAACAGACCAGCAGGCCCACCATGACTCGCATCCTCACCATCGAAGACGACGCCGTGACCGCCCGGGAAATTGTCGCCGAACTGAGCAGCCACGGCCTCGACGTGGACTGGGTCGACAACGGCCGTGAAGGCCTGGACCGCGCCGTCAGCGGCAACTACGACCTGATCACCCTTGACCGCATGCTGCCGGAACTCGATGGCCTGGCCATCGTCACCACCCTGCGCACCATGGGCGTGGCCACGCCGATCCTGATGATCAGCGCCCTCTCCGACGTCGACGAGCGTGTGCGTGGCTTGCGCGCCGGCGGCGATGATTACCTGACCAAACCGTTCGCGACCGATGAAATGGCCGCGCGAGTCGAAGTGTTGCTACGTCGGCAAAACAGCAACGGCGCCCAGCCGACCACGTTGCAGGTGGCGGATCTGCAACTTGATCTGATCAGCCACGAAGCCCGCCGCGCCGAGCAAGTGCTGACGCTGCTGCCGACCGAGTACAAATTGCTGGAATTCCTGATGCGCAACAGCGGGCAGATCCTGTCGCGGATGATGATTTTCGAAGAGGTCTGGGGCTATCACTTCGACCCCGGCACCAACCTGATCGACGTGCACATCGGCCGTCTGCGCAAGAAGATCGACCCGCCGGGCAACGTCCCGCTGATCCGCACGGTGCGAGGCTCGGGTTATGTCATTGCCGAACCCGTCTGACGGTTGGCGCTCTTCCAGCAGCCGTTTGCTGGCGCTGTACAGTTCGTTGTTCGTGGCCTGGAGTGCGATCCTCATGGGGGTCATGTACTTCGAGGTGTCCGGTTATCTCGACAATTTGGCCAAGCACTCGCTGATGCAACGTCAGCATCTGTTTTCGCACTTTCGCGGCGATCAGCTGGAAGACGCGCTCGCCGCCAGCATGACCTTCGACATTCGCGGCATCGACGCCTACGGCCTGTTTGACGCCCAGCACCGCTACCTCGGTGGCGCGTTGCAGAAAATCCCCGAGGGCCTGCCGCTGGACGGCAAGATCCACATGCTCAGCGAATGCGCCGACTCCGACGACCCGACCCTGCCCACCGACAGCTGCGACGCGGTAGCCACCCCGACCCGCGACGGTCGCTGGCTGGTGTTGCTGCGTGACAACGGTTCGCTGTTCGCGGTGACGAAGATCATTCTGCATGCCTTGCTCTGGGGCGTTTCGCTGACGATTGTGCCGGGAATCATCGGTTGGCATTTGCTGCGTCGTCGACCGCTGCGGCGGATCCGGGCGATCCAGGCCAGCGCCCAGTCGATTGTCGCCGGCGACCTGACTCACCGTTTGCCGCTGTCCAATCGCCGCGATGAACTGGACATGCTCGCCGCCATCGTCAACGCCATGCTTGATCGCATCGAGCGCTTGATGAATGAAGTCAAAGGCGTGTGCGACAACATCGCCCATGATCTGCGCACCCCGCTGACCCGTTTGCGCGCGCAGTTGTATCGCATGCAGCAGCAGGCCGGCGAAGGTTCGCCGGAAGCGGCGCAACTGGATCTGGTGCTGGCCGAGGCCGATACGCTGATGGCGCGGTTTCGCGGGTTGCTGAGGATTTCGGAGCTTGAGGATCGTCAGCGGCGCTCGGGGTTTGTCGAGCTCGATCCGGTGTTGTTGCTGCAGGAACTGCACGAGTTCTATCTGCCGCTGGCTGAAGACGACGAGTTGCGTTTCGAGCTGAACATGCCGGAAACCCTGCCGATGCTGAACGGTGATCGGGCGTTGCTGTTTGAAGCGCTGGCGAACCTGTTGAGCAACTCGATCAAGTTCACTCCGGCCGGTGGCACGGTGGTGCTGCGCGGGGTCAATGATGCGGGGCATACACGGATCGAAGTGCATGACTCCGGGCCCGGCATTCCCGAGTCGGAACGGGAGGCGGTGTTCCAGCGTTTCTACCGCGCCGAGGGCGGGCAGCTGCAGAATGGTTTTGGCCTGGGGCTGTCGATCGTCGCGGCGATCGTCAACCTGCACGGATTCAGTCTTGAGGTGGGACGCAGTGATCTGGGCGGGGCGAAGCTGGTGCTGGATTGTCGGCAGAGCCTGATTTCACAGTCCTGACCTTCATAGATCGTTCCCACGCTCTGCGTGGGAATGCAGCCCGGGACGCTCCGCGTCCCCTCCAGAGCTGGAACGCGGAGCGTCCCTTGAGGCATTCCCACGCAGACGGTTCGACGCCTCGACGTGGGAACGATGATTACGGGTTATGTTGGGTAGTTAGCGCGCAGCGCCTCGAGGCCACCCTGATAGATCCCGCTGAACAGCGCCACCACTTCCTCATCGCTCACGCCCTTCGCCGTGAAGCGTCCCGACCACGTCACCTTCGCGCCCTGCCCTTGGGCTTCCACACGAATCGTCGCCAGATAATCGGTGGCCGGAAACGGTGCCTGCAGAATCGAATAGCTGTAGGTTTTGCCCGCGTTATCGAACGTTTCCAGACGCTCGATCACCACCGCGCCGTCAGCGGTTTGCAAAGTGCGCACACGCCCGCCTTCGCTCAGTTCGCTGTTGGGAATGAACGGCAGCCAGTCCGGCAAGGTGTTGAAGCCGCCAATCAATTGCCAGACCTGATCGGCCGAAGCCGGGATGTCGATCGTTGCTGATGCTGTTGCCATAAATAAGAAGTCTCTCTCGATGAATTCAGATAGTCAGGCTGTCGACCACGCCGCCATCGACCCGCAAGGCGGCGCCGGTGGTGGCCGAAGACAGCGGTGAAGCGATGTAGGTGACCAGGTGCGCAACCTCTTCGACATCCGCCACGCGCTGGATGATCGAGCTCGGGCGGGCCCGCCGCACAAAGGCGTCGGCTTCGTCCCGCAGACTGCGGCCAGACTCGGCGGCAGCATCCTTGAGCATTTCCTCGACGCCGTCGGTGAAGGTCGGCCCCGGCAGGATCGCGTTGACCGTAACCCCGGTGCCCGCCAGGCGTTTGGCCAGGCCATGGGACACCGCGAGGTTGGCGCTTTTGGTCACGCCGTAGTTGATCATGTCGGCCGGGGTGGCCACGCCGGATTCCGAAGACAGGAAGATAACCCGGCCCCAGCCCTGCTCGACCATTGCCGGCACGTAATGCCGCGACAGGCGCACGCCGGAGATCACGTTGATTTCATAGAAGCGCGTCCACTCATCGTCCGGCGCGTCGAAGAAATCCACGGCGTTGTAGATGCCGAGGTTGTTCACCAGGATGTCGGCTTTCGGTTCGGCGGCGAACAGTTTCTGCGCGCCTTCGGCCGTGCCCAGATCCGCCGTCAGACCGCGCAGTTGCGCGCCCGGCACCTTGTCGCGAATGCTCGCCAGCGCCTGTTCGACCTTGGCCGCGTCGCGACCGATCACCACCACCGTGGCGCCCGCCTCGGCCAGCGACTGGCTGATGCCCAAACCGATGCCCGCCGTGCTGCCGCTGACAATCGCCAGTTTTCCGCTCAGATCGATCTTCATGCTTTCACCTCGTCGATGGGTAATGGTGCACGTTCGGACACCAGTTTCGCTTCACGCATGGCCTGCCAGAAACCGGCCGGAATGACCGCCGACAGCGCCGCCACATCTTCAGCGATACGTCCCGGCTTGCTCGCACCGGGAATCACTGCCGCCACGGCCGGATTGGCCAGCGAGAATTGTAGTGCAGCCGCTTTGACATCGACGCCGTGGGCTGCGGCGATGCGTTTGATCTGCTCGACCCTGGCAACGATTTCAGGACTGGCCTTCTGGTATTCGAAGTGCGCGCCGCCGGCCAGGATCCCCGAGTTGTATGGGCCGCCGACCACGATTTCAACGTTCTGCGCCCGCGCCGAATCCATCAAGCGCTGCAAGGCGCGGTCGTGGTCGAGCAAGGTGTAGCGGCCGGCCAACAGGAAGCCGTCAGGCTGCGCCTCGGTCAGGTCCAGCGTCAACTCGCACGGCTCGACCTTGTTCACGCCCAGGCCCCAGCCTTTGATCACGCCTTCTTCACGCAGGCGGGTCAGGACTTTGAAGGCCCCGGTGCGGGCCTGATTGAAATACTCCAGCCATTGGTCGCCGTAGAAATCCTGAGCGATGTCGTGGACCCAGACGATGTCGAGGCGATCGGTTTTCAGACGCTCGAGGCTGTCTTCGATCGAACGCAAGGTGGCGTCGGCGCTGTAGTCGTTGACGATCTTGTTCGGGCGGCCGTGTTCGAACACACCGCTTTTCTCGCCCAGATCCCGGGCGGCAGCGTCTTCGACTTCATCGAGAATCACCCGGCCAACCTTTGTGCTCAGCACATAGTCGTCGCGCTGGTAGCGGGACAGTGCTTCGCCGAGGCGGATTTCCGAAAGGCCCGAGCCGTAGAACGGCGCGGTGTCGAAGTAACGCACGCCGGCATCCCACGCCGCATGCACGGTGGCCTGGGCTTCTTCTTCAGGAATGGCGCGGAACATGTTGCCCAGTGGCGCGGTGCCGAAGCCGAGTTGGCCGGGGAGTTTGTCTTTCAAGCTCATGATGCTGTCCTCGTAGTTCGTGGTCGGTGTTGACCGTTGAGCAGATCCTAGATTGCGCCACTCAGACCGTCCAAGACATAATCCGCAGCACTTGAGTCCCTGAAGGTCTGACATGATCGACATCCGCCAATTGCGCTACTTCGTCGCCGTCGCCGAGGAAGAACACGTCGGCCGCGCCGCCGAGCGCCTGCACATTTCCCAGTCGCCCCTGAGCCGGCAGATCGCCCAGCTCGAAGAACGCCTGGGCCTGACCCTGTTCGAACGCAGCCAGCAGCGCATCCGCCTGACCCGCGACGGCCAGACCTTTCTCGCCGAAACCCGCGCCCTGCTGACCCACGCCAACCGCCTGGAATCCCTCGGCAAACGCCTGGGCCGTGGCGAAGAAGGCGGCCTGTGCATCGGCTACATCGAGAACGCGATGCACGCCGGGGTCTTGCCCAATGCCTTGCGCGTGCTGCGGGTCGACCGGCCCAACGTGCATGTCGCGCTGTACAACTTAAGCTCCGCCGAACAACTGGAAGGCCTGCGTCAGCGTAGCCTCGATATCGCGCTGGTCAGTGAGCCGCCGACGATCGACGACCCGGATCTGCTGGGCTTTCAGGTGCTGGACGACCCGATGCTGCTGGCGCTGCCCGAACATCACCCGCTGAACCAACTGCCATCGCTGACCCCGGCGGATCTCGCCGATCAGGAATGGATCGGCGTGCAGCCACGCCAGGGGGCCGACGATGAATTCGTCAGCGCCTGCATCCGCGCGGGCTTCACCCCGGATGTGCGGATGCAGGCCACCGAGCCGTTTACCGCGTTGGGGCTGGTCGCTTCGGGCCTGGGGATCGCGATGATCCAGAAAGGCCTGAGCCACAATGCACCGCCGGGCGTGGTGCTGCGGGAAGTGCCGTGGCTGGCGTTCACCACGCCGTTGTGGGCGGCGTGGCACCGGATCAACCTGCGACCGCTGGTGGAAACGTTTCGCAAGGTATTGACCGGGGTCGATCCCGCCCAGTGACCCGACAGTCCAAGACTTTGCTGCTTTACTGAGAAGACTCAAAAAACCAGCGAGTCTTCCGGCATGAACCGCAATGACCTGCGTCGCGTGGACATGAACCTGTTGGTGATTTTCGAAACCCTGATGTTCGAAAAGAACCTGACCCGCGCCGGGGAAAAGCTGTTCCTCGGCCAGCCCGCCGTCAGTGCTTCACTGGCGAAACTGCGCGACCTGTTCGACGACCCGTTACTGGTGCGCAACGGTCGCGTGCTGGAGCCGACCCAGCGGGCGCTGGCGATTCTCAAGGAATTGCAGCCGGCGATGGACACTATTTCCGGTGCGGTCAGCCGGGCCAAGGATTTCGACCCGCTGAGCAGCCGCGACGTGTTTCGCATTGGTCTGTCGGACGACGCCGAATTCGGCCTGCTGCCGCCGTTGCTCAAGCAATTGCGCGAAGAAGCGCCGGACGTGGTGGTGGTGATCCGCCGGGTGAATTTCCTGCTGATGTCGTCGATGCTGGCGTCCGGGGAGATTTCCGTCGGCGTCAGTTACACCACCGAATTGCCGGCCAATGCCAAACGCAAAAAGCTGCGGGACCTGCGTTGCAAGATCTTGCGTGGCGATGATCGTCCCGGCGCACTGACCCTCGATGAATACTGCGAACGGCCCCATGCGCTGGTGTCGTTTTCCGGGGATCTGGGCGGGGCCATCGACAACGATCTGGCGCGAATCAATCGATCGCGTCGCGTGGTATTGGCGGTGCCGCAATTCGCTCCGCTGCGGGCGATTCTGGCCGGCACCGACATGCTCGCCACCGTGCCGGACTTCGCCGCCTGCGCATTGGTCGAAGGCAGCAGCGTGTTGCGCGCCGACGACCCGCCGTTCGACATCGTGCCTTCGGAGCTGTCGATGGTCTGGAACGGGGTCAACGACAACGATCCGGCGGAACGCTGGTTGCGTTCGCTGATTGCCCATCACATGTCGGCGCCTCTTCCGCCGCAGGCGCACTGATCGGCTTGAACCCCGGATCGACCTCGCGCAGGTACACCGGCAGGTCGGTCATCGGCGGCATCTGAGGGATCTCGAAATACATCTGCACCACCCAGCCACGGTGGTAGTTGTTGTGGTTGATCACGTGCATCAGGATCGCCCCGGCGTTCATGGTGCCGCCATCGCCGGAGACGAATTTGAAGTCGATCGAGCGGTTCAGCGACGCTTCGGTCTGCTGCGCGCTCCAGGTGCGATACCAGCCATCAACTTCCTGCTGGGCCTGACGCAACTCGCCGAGATCGGCGTGCACCAGATCATGGGACGTCGTGAAACCGTGCTCGCGCCCTTCGAGGTGCGCCTGCCAGATCCGGTCGACCACGTAGATGTGGTTCAGCGTGCCGATCATGTTCTTGAAAACCGTCTTGCGCTCCCTCGTCGTCTCCCCCTCCGGCAGCGCTTGCAGGCTATCGAACAGACGCTGATTGGCCCAGGTCTTGTAGTCCGTGAGCAGATGGGCCGTGGCCAGATTGATCATCGCGGGTCACCGTAGGCACGAAAAAGGGCTCCGCCTAGGATAGACCTCTCTCGCGGGAATGGCGGTGGTGCTGACTATTGGTCGGGTCTACAGTGAAATCTCCATCCCCTTCACAAGGACGTGAAGCATGCAAAATCGCCCGACGCTCGCTCAACGCCAGTTCGCCCGCCACTTGCGCACCTCCCAGACCGATTGCGAACAACTGCTTTGGCAGAAGCTGCGATCACGGCAGGTGGCGGGGCTGAAATTTCGCCGGCAGGTGCCGGTTCCACCGTCAAATCCCAACCGCGCTCAACCCGCCACAAACAATGACCACCACATCATGCCCCCCCGCCAGCGCCGAATGATCAAGGTACGCCACCGCCAGCGAAACCCCGCAAGCCGTTGATCCTCCATCCGCCGTTGCCACCGGTTAAACGCCGGGGATCGTGCCGGGATCTACACTGAACGGAACAGCCGTGAGGTGCCTATGAAAATGTCTGCGCAAATGACCGTGGTCGCAGTGCTCGCCACCCTCGCCTATCTGGGCCTGGCGATGTGGGGCATCGGTGGCGTGGCGGTGTTCTTTTCACACGGCGCTTTGGTCGTGGTGGCACTGGCCACACTGGCCATGGTGGTGGCGTCGTTGTTCACGGAAGTGAACCTGAGCACCGGCGAGCGCGAGGACCGGGCCAATCGCTGGGTGATTCCGGCGTTCGCGGTCATTGGATTGGTCAGTGCCTTTCTGCCGGCTTACTGCGACCGCATCGGTTTCTGGACCGTCGGCCGCGAAGGTACCCGTTGGCTGGGCGCGTTGCTGTTTATCGTTGGTGGCGGGTTGCGCTTGTGGCCGGTGTTTGTGCTGGGCCATCGGTTCAGCGGGCTGGTGGCGATTCAGCCGGGACATCGACTGGTCACCGAAGGGATCTACCGGCATCTGCGCAACCCCAGTTATCTGGGGCTGGTGGTCAATGCGATCGGTTGGGCCCTGGCCTTTCGCTCGGTGGTGGGCCTGTTGCTGGCGGCGCTGACGCTGATCCCGCTGATCGCCCGCATCCACTCCGAAGAGGCCCTGCTGCGCACGCAGTTCGGCGCCGAATACGACGCCTATTGCGCCCGCAGCTGGCGATTGGTGCCCGGGGTTTATTGAGGTTGCAGGCGCAACTGGCCGTCGCTGTCGATGCTCAGCGCAATGTCGCGGTAACTGGCGATGGTCGCGTGGGCGGTTTCAAGGGGATGCTGGTGAGTCGTGGTGATGATCATCAGCGGCGCACCGGCGGCTTCAGCGGCCTGAATGCCGACGGTGGCGTCTTCGAAAATCAGGCAGTCCGCCGGTTCCAGGCCCAGACGTTTGGCCGCCAGTCGATAACCCGCCGGATCCGGTTTACCGGCGGTCACGTCTTCAGCGGTGATCATCACCGCCGGCTCCGGAATCCCCGCCGCCGCCATCCGACGCAACGCCAGATCCCGTGGCGCCGAGGTCACCATGGCCCAGCGATCCGCCGGCAACGATTTGAGAAACGCTGCCGCGCCGGGGATCTCAACAATGCCTTCGACGTCTTCGATTTCCGCCTCGGTAATGAACGCGGCTTGCGCCTCGGCGTCCACGCCCGGCAGGTTCAAACGCGTGATGGTGTCGATGGCGCGCACGCCGTGGATGGTCGGCAGGAACGTCTCGACGTTCACCCCGTGGCGCACGGCCCAGGCGGACCAGATCCGCTCGGCGGCGGCAATGGAGTTGAGGACGGTGCCGTCCATGTCGAACAGGAACGCGCCGAACGCGCGGTTGAAAACAGCATCGTGAGCAGACAAAAGATCACTTCCTCGCAAGGGGCCGGGCAACGATGCCCGGCAATGTAGCACCTGCGGGACGCTTCAGTGCAGACGCGGCGCCTTGGATTTGAACGCACCATCCACACAATCGAGCAACTGGCCGATGGCCCACGGCTTCTTGATGAATGCCACCGGATGCTTCACGCCCGAGGTTTCCGGTGTTTCATAACCGGACATGACCATCACCGGTTTGTCCGGCCAGCGCTCGCCGACCAGATTGGCCAGGTCCGCGCCATTAAGGGTGCCGGGCATGGTGATGTCGGTGAGTAGCAGCGCGACTTCCGGCGCGTGCTTCTCCAGATATTGCGAAGCCGCATCGGCACTGGTCTGCGGCTCGACCTTGAAACCTTCCTCCTGAAGAATTTCGCACAGAAACTCCAGAATCAACGGATCGTCCTCGACTACCAGAATCAACCCGCCAGGAAGGTGCGCGCTCGACGTCGGAATTGGACACATGAACTGGCACTCCCTGAATTGCATGAACGATTTAGCGGCTTGAATCCGCTGCTTATCAGGTATGAGCAGCACCTTCTACAGAAATTCATTTTTGATACAGGTCTTTTCGATAACACCCGTTCGACGGGCAGTCGCCGGCGCGTAATTGCGGTTAAAATGCGCGCCCTTTTGCTGGCCGATCCCGATTGATGAACCCTCAAGCCCTCGCCGTTCTCCATGCCCACCTGCTCACCGCGCTGACTTCGGCACCGGCCGAAACCCGGCGTCTGTTCCATGGGCGCGGGCGTTGCTGGCCGGGGCTGGAGCAAGTCACCGTGGACTGGCTGCAAGGCGTGGTGCTGGTGTCGCTGTTCAAGGAGCCCGAGGCTTCGCAGCTGGAAGACCTCAAGCGCCTGCTGCTGGAGATCACCGGTTCGGCGCCATGGCAGCAGTCCGGCGCCCACACTTTGCTGATCCAGCACCGTTACCTGCCGCAAAGCACCGCCGAATGGCTGCTGGGTGAAGAAATCGACGAAATGACCATCGTCGAGGGCGGGCTGAAATACCGCGTGGATCTGGGCCGCAAACAGAACGCCGGGCTGTTCCTCGACATGCGTTACGGGCGCAACTGGGTGCGCGAACAGGCGGCGGGCAAACGGGTGTTGAACCTGTTCGCCTACACCTGCGGCTTCTCGGTGGCGGCCATCGAGGGTGGCGCCAGCCACGTGGTCAACCTCGACATGTCCCGCGCCGCGCTGAGCCGGGGCCGCGACAATCACCGACTGAACGGGCATGACCTGAGCAAGGTGAGCTTCCTCGGCCACGACCTGTTCAAATCCTGGGGCAAGGTGATCAACAGCGGCCCGTACGATCTGGTGATCATCGACCCGCCGTCGTTCCAGAAAGGCAGTTTTCTGCTGACCAAGGATTACCAGCGCGTGCTGCGCCGTCTGCCGGAACTGCTGACGGCGCAGGGCACAGTACTGGCGTGCATGAACGATCCTTCGTTCGGCTCAGACTTCCTGATCGACGGCGTGACCCAGGAAGCACCGAGCCTGCGTTTCGAACAACGGCTGGAGAACCCGCCGGAGTTTCCGGATATCGACCCGGAAAGCGGTCTGAAGGCGCTGCTGTTCAAGCAGATCGGCTGACCCGGTCAGCGCGGCCGCAACACCAGCGCAAACAACTCGCCATGCCCGGTGACGTTGAGCTTGTGATAGAGATTGCGCCGGTGCACCTTCACGGTCTCCGGCGAAATGTGCATGTGCTGGGCGATGGCCTTGCTGGAAAAGCCCTGAAGAATCAGACGCGCCGTATCGATCTCGCGCGCGGTCAGACGGGCGTCGAAGCGGTCGAGCAGCGCCGCAATATCGCCGACCGGCGCCTCGACCGCCGCGCCTTGCGGCGGCATCAACTGCACATGTCGACGCATCGCTGACAGCACCCAATCCCGCACGCAGAGCAGGCGCCCCTGCTCCTGCAAACTGAACGCCGTCGAGCGGCCCATCGACAATCCGAGTACGCCGTTGTCGAGGTTGACCAGAAATTGCAGCTCATCCGCGCCGACCACCGAGCGGAAGTAACTCTGGTAGTACTCGCTGTGCAGAAACTGGTCCGGCGCAACCGACGCGAGGCTGTGCAAACCGTCGGCAACCCCGGCGACGGCGGCCTGATAGAACGGATCAAGCAGGTACATGCCGGCGCAGTAACCGGCCAGTTCTTCCTGCTCGTCGGCGCGGCCCTGGCTGTCGAAGTCGATCAGCAATTGCGGCGGCCGCCCCGTCTGCATCACCGCCACCAGCGCATTGTCCAACGGCACCAGCAACCGCAGCGTATCGACCAGCGCCCGCCAGAAACCGTCCTGACCGACCGTAGCGAACACTCGCGACAGGCTCTGATGCACCGGCAATTCCTGCAGCAACGCGTCCACGCTCTACCCCTTTTGAGTAACCCATGATGGGAATGGGTGCGGCGCGGCCCGCCCGATAGGCTGACCACTCCTGTTCATCACCGGCCTGCCAACAGGCCAGGAGTGCCGCATCATGCGTGGTCATCGTGGGTATATCAACCTGGGTCTGATGGGCGTTTTGTCCGCGGCGCTGAGTGCGCAGGCGGCCGATGCGCCGAGTGTGCATGTCTATAACTGGTACGACTACATCGGCCCGAACACCCTGCATGATTTCAAGCGTGACAGCGGTATCGAACCGGTCTACGACACCTTCGACAGCGCCGAAGTGTTGGAAGGCAAACTGATGACCAGTCGCAGCGGCTACGACGTGGTGGTGGCGAGCAACTTCAGCCTGCCGACCCTGATCAAGGCCGGCGCCCTCGCCCCGCTGCCCCGCGATCAACTGCCGGGCTGGAAGAACCTCGACAACGATCTGCTGAGCAAACTGGCCAACAACGACCCCGGCAACCAGTACGCCGTGCCGTATCTGTGGGGCACCAACGGCATCGGCTACAACGTCGACAAGGTGCGCGCGGTGATGGGTGACAAGGCCCCGGTAGACTCCTGGGATCTGGTATTCAAGGAAGAGAACCTGGCCAAACTCGGCGAATGCGGCGTGGCGATGCTCGATTCGCCGTCGGAAATGCTCCCGGTCGCGCTGCATTATCTCGGCCTGCCGCCGAACAGCACCAAGGCCGAGGACTATCAGAAAGCCGAAGCGCTGCTGCTGAAACTGTTCCCGCACATTGCCTACTTCAACTCCTCGAAATTCATCAGCGATCTGTCCAACGGCAACATCTGCGTGGCGGTCGGTTGGTCCGGCGCGATGCTCGAAGCCAAGACCACCGCCGAGCAGGCCGGCAACGGCGTGAAGATTCAGTACAGCCTGCCGAAGGAAGGCGCGCCGGTGTGGTTCGACACGCTGGTCTTGCTCAAGGACGCGCCGCATCCGGCCCAAGGCCTGGCGTTCATCGACTATTTGCTGCGGCCCGATGTGATTGCGCCGGTCAGCGATCACCTGTCCTACCCCAACGGCAATCGCGCCGCCACGGCGCTGGTCGCCCAGGCCACCCGCGACAACCCGGCGGTGTACCCGTCAGCCACGGCGATGGCCACGTTGTACACCCTCGAACCCTTGCCCAAAGCCACCGAACGGGTGCGTACGCGGGTGTGGAGCAAGGTCAAAAACGGTCAGTAACAGCCCTTTGAATCACTGCCTTCAACAGAGAGAACATCAATGAAACCACGTGCCCGCGATCTCCATATCCGCATCGGTCAATTGCAGCCTGGCCCGCTCAACGCCATCACCGACGTACCCGGCGTAAGGGTCGGCCACAGCAACGTGCGCGGCCGCAGCGCCAGCGGTCGTGACATCTGCAGTGGCGTCACCCTGATCGAACCCCGCGCCGGTTCGACCAACGCACAACCGTGTTTCGCCGGCGTCCACGTACTCAACGGCAATGGCGATGCCACGGGACTGGAGTGGATTCGCGAAGCCGGCCTGCTGACCAGCCCGATCGCCTTCACCAACACTCACAGCCTCGGCGTGGTGCGCGATGCCTTGATCGAACTGGATCGCGCGCAGCAACCGGACGACGGTCGGCTCTACTGGAACATGCCGGTGGTGCTGGAAACCTTCGATGGCTTGCTCAACGACATCAACGGCTTTCATGTGAAGCCCAAGCATGTGGCCGAAGCGATGAGCAATGCCGTTGACGGCCCGGTGCAGGAAGGCGCGGTGGGCGGTGGCAGCGGCATGATCTGCCATGAATTCAAGGGCGGGATCGGCACCGCGTCGCGCCGCTTGAGCAAGGCTCAGGGCGGCTGGACAGTAGGCGCAATCGTGCAGGCCAACCATGGGATTCGCAGCGAGTTGCGGGTCGACGGCTACCCGGTCGGGCGCTACATGGAACAGGTGGACTCGCCGTTCCTGCGGGCTTCGTTGCCGCATCCGGGCATGGGCTCGATCGTAGTGGCCCTCGCCACCGATGCACCGCTGTTGCCACATCAATGCACGCGACTGGCGCAACGGGCGAGTCTCGGTCTGGCGCGCACCGGCGGCGGCAATGAGGATCACAGCGGTGACATCTTCATCGCCTTCGCCACCGGCAACGGTCATATCCCGCCCGCCGCCTACGAAGGTAAAGGCGCATCGACCTGCGACGGCTTGCGGATGGTCAACAACGATCACATCAGCGAGTTGTTCCTGGCGGCGACCGAGGCGGTGGAAGAAGCGATCATCAACGCCTTGCTGGCCAGCGAGAGCACCGAAGGCAACGGGCATTCGGTGCCGGGGCTGGATGCCGCCACCCTGCTCGCGGCCCTGGATAAAGCCGGGTGGCCAGGCGCTCGCTGACCCCCTGATCCCACAGGGTTCAACGAAACAAACCCAGTCCGAGTTCGCGCGCCGCCTGCAACTGCATCGCAGGATCGCTCGACTCGGACTCCAGCAACAATGCCGAACCCGACACCGTCGCCCCGCAGTAATCGAAAATCCCGTGATCGATCTGCGTCTTCATCGCCGCGCCGTAGCCGTGGCGCTCGTAAGTGCGCGCATCCGCCCCGCCCAGCGCGACCAAGTGCACGCGCAATCGTCCGAGCTTCTTCAGCGTCTTGTCACCGTCGAAATCGTACGCCCAGCCATTGCTGAACACCCGGTCGATCCAGCCTTTGAGCAGCGCAGGCATCGACCACCAGAACACCGGATAGACCAGCACCAGCGCATCGGCGCGGTCGATGCGAGCCTGCTCGGCCAGCACGTCCGCCGGCGGCGCAGATTCGCGGTGATGCACCGCCCAGTCGGCCACGCCAAAGCGCGGATCGAATTCTTCGGCGTGCAGGTCGGCGATTTCGAAAGTGTTGGACGGATCGCTTTCCGACAGGCCTTTGGCAATCTGCTGTGCCAACGCGTGGGTCAGCGAACGTGGATCATCGTGATCTACAACAATCAGTGCGTGCATGGGGAAATCTCCGGTTGGTGATTGCTGACCAAGGGCTTACCCTTGCGAAAAGCTACGATTGGTAAGCTACTGCTAGTAAGTTACCTTCAGTAAGTTACGTTTGGTATATAAGCGATGTCAACCACTGAAATCCCCGATCCCGTACAACCCCGTCGCCGCCTGTCCCGGGAAGACCGCCAGCGCCAGTTGCTCGACATGGCCTGGCAGCTGATTCGCGAAGAAGGCACCGATGCCCTGACCCTCGGTTATCTGGCGGAAAAGGCCGGCGTGACCAAACCGGTGGTCTACGACCATTTCACCACCCGCGCCGGTCTGCTCGCGGCGCTGTATCAGGATTTCGACCGACGCCAGACGGCGCTGATGGACGCGGCGCTGACCAATGCCGATGCGTCCTTGAACGGCATCGCGACGGTGATTGCCACGGCGTATGTCGATTGCGTGCTGACTCAGGGCAACGAGATTCCGGGGGTGATTGCGGCCCTGGCGAGCACGCCGGAACTGGAGAGGATCAAGCGCGAATACGAGGCGATTTTCCTGGAGAAGTGCCGCAGCGTGCTCTCACCTTTCGCTGAAGGCGCAGAGATCGGACAGGCAGGATTGCGCGCCATGCTCGGCGCCGCCGAAGCGCTGTCGCAAGCGGCGGCCACCGACGAAATCAGCGCAGAACAGGCCCGTGACGAGCTGCTGGCAACCATCATTGCGATGGTCGAAAGAGCCGCCGCCCGCACCCCCAAAGCAGGTGACTGACGGTACTTGAGCCCATCCCCCCACCTTCCTACGATGGAACTACGCAGTCGCTTGGTCCGCCAAGCCGTTGCGTAGGTGCGGGTGCTCTGAACCCCAATCAAGCCCGCACCTGGCTTCATGCGCATCTTGAGCCTCGCGGGCTCTACTTCCTCCCCATCAAAGAGTCTTGAGGCTCTTTTTTTGTCTCTGAAAATCAGCGTTCGGGTTCACGGCGGATCGAACGCCACGTGGCCTGGGCCAGCAATTCGCGATAAGCCTTCGGACTGCCCTGCACTCGCCCGGACAACCACGCGCGGCAATAGCTGTCGGCCTGCCCGACGATCAGCGACGGCAACAGCTCGGCCGGGCATTCATTGAGTTCAGCCACGCGCCCGGACTCGGCCAGCCAGGTACGCAGGCCCAGGTTCCGGGTCTTGTTGCGCTCGGCCAGTTCATCCTTGTGCGGGCTCCGGGTCACGGCATAACGCGCGTGATACTGGAACCGCGCCCATTCCGGCTGGTTCTCGACCCAATCCACGTAGCTGTAGACCAGCGCCTGCACGCCCTCTTCGGTGGTCGTCGCGTCGGCCAGATAAGCGTCGCGCAGGCGCGCCTGATCCTCCAGCGCGGTGAAGAACAGCGCGGCCACCAGCCCTTCCTTGTTGCCGAAATGGTGGTAGATCGCCCCGACACTGGTGTCGCACTCGGCACGGATCATTTCGATGGTAGTGGCCTCGATGCCCTGCTCGTTGAACAGGCGCAGGGCCTTGCGAAAGATGTCGCGCTTGAGTTCGGCGCGGCGGCCGGGGTAGCTGCGTTCGAGTAGATCTGCGGTGTCCATGGGCCTTGAAAATCCGGGTAAAGGGCACGTCCGTGCCGGGTGATCGAAACACGCACAGGTTGACAGATTTCCCGCGAACAGAATACCGTTCCGTTACAGAACAATATTCTGTAACGGAACATGATTCTGTAAACCCCCTAACCGCGAGGCTTCACCCATGAGTCAGTTTCTCAGCATGTTCAACAGCGTCGGATCCCAGGCGTTCAGCCAGATGGCCTGCCAAGTCGCACCGTACTTCAGCACCATCAATCCGCTGGTGACCGAGTTGCGGGCAGGTTCCGCGCAGGTGCAGGTGCCGTTTCGCCGCGAGATCACCAACCACCTCGGCACCGTCCACGCCATCGCCCTGTGCAATGCTGCCGAACTGGCGGCCGGGATGATGACCGACGTGTCGATTCCCGCCGGCGCACGGTGGATTCCAAAAGGCATGACCGTCGAATACCTGGCCAAGGCCAAGACCGACGTGACCGCCGTAGCCAATGGCGAAGGACTGGACTGGCAGACCGAAGGCGACAAGATCGTGCCGGTGGATGTCCACGACGCAGAAGGCAGGAAAGTGTTCACGGCGCACATCACCATGAACGTGAAACTGTCCTGAAACCACCGGCACAAAAAAGCCCTTGCTGCGCTGATCGCAACAAGGGCTTTCGTCGTTTCAAAGAGAAGGGATCAGTGAACGGTCAGGCGCTGACGAACAAATTCTTCGGTGCGGCGGGTGACCTGATCCAGATGCCGGTCGCGCTGTTTCTCGGCATCGAGCATTGCGCGCTTGCCGTGCTTTTGCAGCAGGTAGGTGTGGATCTGCTGCACTTCCAGCGAACGGTAGATCGGCGTCGTGTCGATAAAACCGCGCAGCCCGTTGCTGCGGTAGTGCCGGGTGCTCATCAGCACCTGCGTCTCCAGTTGGCCCAGCACTTCAAAGCCCAGCGCCTCGAAATACGGCACCTTGCCGACGCTGCAGGTCAGCTCGGCATGGGGATAGCGCGCCACCATGTCCGCGATCAACGAACGGGCCACGCCCTGACGCCGATGCCCCTCGCGCACCGCCAGATAGGCCACGTTGCACGCCTCCCAATCGCCCTGCACCGGCAGGTACAACAGGAAGCCGATCACCCGCTCCGGATCATCGTCATCGGTGGCAACCAGCAATTCCACCTCGGTGCCCTTCTCGCCGTTCAACGCCTCCAGATACAGATGCACCTCGTAGCCGACCGCGTACTGATAGACGTTGTACAGCAGATTGCTCGGGCCCAGCCCGATGGCACTGATGTCGGTCAGGTTGTCGACCACCATCTGCAAAATCTGGCTGTTGACGCCTTCGGGGCATGGGGATTTGTAGTGGGTGATGCGGGACATGGCGGGCGGACTCCGGCGGAAAACGCCGCCATCATACCGCGCCAACGCGTCGGGGGCCGAACACCATCACTGCTGCGGCGCCACCACCTTGAACTTGATGTCGATGTCCTTCGACACCACGGTGTCCGCCCACTCCCCCGCGCCGAGGCCGAACTCGTCGCGCTTGAGCACCAGTTCGCCGTCGAAGATGCCAATGCTGCTGTCGGGTTTGAGTTGCACCGGCACCTGCACTTCACGGGTGATGCCTTTGAGGGTGAGGTGGCCGTCGACCAGATAACGGTTGTCGCCGGCCGGGCTGAAGCGGGTCGATTCAAACACCGCCACCGGGAATTTATCGGTGTCGAACCATGCCGGTTTCACCAGTTCTGTGTTGGCGTCTTCGCTGCCGGCGTCGATGCTGGTCAGGTCGATGTGCAGCGTGGTGCGGGCACCGGCGAGGTTGTCGGTGTCGAAATCCAGCGTCGCGTCGAACTTGCCGAACGTGCCATACATCCGCGAGCCCATCTGGTTGTAGGTGAAACTGATCTGGCTGGCGGTGGTGTTGACCCGGGTGTACTCCACCGCATTTGCAGCAGGGACGACAATCAGGCAAAACGCGGCAGCCAACAACAATCGAATCGACATGGAAGGCTCCGGCGCCCGATGGGTCTCGAATGACTTAAGCAAACATCCATCACTTGCGCCAGTTCCGCCAACGCCCACCCGGATCAGTCCGTCACACCAACCGCTCGATCTTTTGATGCTTCCACACCCGTGTGTAATACAGCGTCTGCAACACCAGCATCCCCAGATACGCAATCGGGAACGCCATCCACACGCCCTGCAAACCGAACTGCCCGTCCAGCCAGTAGGCCGCCGGCAACTGCACGCCGAGCACGCAGATGATCGCCACGCCCACCGGCACCAGCACCGTGCCGCTGGCGCGCATGATGCCGCCGATGATCGCCTGGAAACCGAAGATCAGCAGGCTCCACAACATAATGTGCAACAGGTGCTCGGCCATTGCCCGGGTCGAGTCTTCAGTCAGGAACAGCCCTAGCAACCAGTGCGATAACAGGTAACCCGCCAGGATCAATCCACCGGTCAGGCACACGTTGATCCACAATCCTGTGCGCAGGATCGGGCCCATCCGCTCCAGCCGTCCGGCACCGATTGCCTGGGCGCCAAGGATCGACGCGGTGATCGCAATCGACAGCGCCGGAAACTGCACGTAGTTGACGATCTGCGTCACCGCACCATACGCCGCCGTCGCCTGCGAGCCGTGCTGGTTGACCAACGCCAGAATCACCAGCTCCGACAGCGATAGCACGATCATCTGCACCCCAGTCGGCAGACCGATGCGCAACACCTTGCCGAGAATCGCGCCGTCCAGTCGCAGCGCCGCGAAGAACTCGCGATCCGGCGCCAGCGGATGGCCCTTGCGGATCAGGCTCCATGACAGCCACGCCATCGCCGCCAGCGTACCCGCCAGACCGGCGAACGCCGCGCTCTGAATCCCCAGTTGCGGCAAGCCGAACCAGCCGCGAATGAACGCCGGGGTCAGCGCCAGCCCGACCACGGTCGACAGCAACAGCGCCAGCATCGGCGACAACGTGTCGCTCACCCCGCGCAACAGCTGCGTGAACAACACGTACACCAGCACAACCGGCAAAGTCCACATCATCACCCGGGCATAGGCCACCGCATCATCCAACACATCCGCCGGCGTCCCCAACCCCTGCAAGGCCTGGCGCGCAAACACACTGCCCAGCACCGCCGCCACCAGCCCGATCAACACTCCCAGCAACAACGTCGCCCCGGCAATCGCCTTGACCATATGCGACTCACGCGCCCCCCACGCCTGACCGATCAACACCCCTGCCCCGGCGCCCAGACCGATGACCAGCGCGATGAAGAAAAAGATGATCGGAAACATCCCGGACACCGCCGCCAGCGCCTGCGTGCCGAGCATCTGGCCGATGTAAATGCTGTTGACCGTGCCCGACATCGATTGCAGGAAGTTCGACAGCACCATTGGGGCCAGGAACAGCAGGTAGGTTTTCCAGAGGGGGGATTGAGCGGGGGTTTGCATTGAGGGTCCGTCTCGGGTGGAGGATTGCCTGGATATTACGCTAGATGTTTTGAGACTTGTCGGAGGTAATAGCGGTGAAGATTTTTCTGTCTGATTAAAAGCGTATGAAGCTGAGTTCATCGTTCCATCATGATCTGCAAAAGCGGCCAATCAAGATGCCAGCACTTGGCGCGGACGCGCTCCAGATAGATCGAATGTTTCTCGGCGAGGAACCTGCTCGTAGGGCGGACAACGAGGGAAAACAGATCCTGCAGGCCCAACGGTGCAGCTATTTCAATAATCCCGTTGGCACCAAGTCTGACGCCTATGGCTGTAGCCGTCTCAGGCCAGAACATCATTGCTTCGGTTGCAGAAGCATAGGGCTGATCGGCGTTACGCTGATGCATCCTTGCCTGATTCTTGACCGACCAACTTATGCTGCTGTCCAGCGTCATTAGTAATGACTCCAACTGCGCGTCCCGCTCTGGACTGGCGTCATCCGCGTCGTACCAAATGACGTCTACATCAGAAGGCAATGCAGAGAACGTCCGTCCATGAAGATGATCCCAGACCAGACTACGTACGAATCCAGCGGCGACCCAGCAATCAGGCAACTGCAATCCTCTTACAATCTCAAGAATTTGCATGCGTGCGCGATCACTCGCCATGAGTGCATGAAGATTGGCTTTTAGCATCATTGGGTTTCTGCGGTCGTCATGACGAAGCTCGGTATGCATGGGTGCCTGAACTGAGATTCAAGCGGGTAGATACCGAATAACGCTCTCTTCCAGTAATTTGATCAGCGCAGGATCCATATACTCATACTCATCCGGTATGTGCAGGCAAACAATGTGCTTGTTCGCCAGCGCCGAGCGGAATTGGCTGGAAAGTTTTTTGCGATGGGCTGGTTCCATCACACAAATCAGGTCAGCCCAATGCAACAGTTCAGGGCTGACCGGGACACCCGCCTCGCGATCGGTACCCGCCGACGCAGTTTCCACGCCGGGCCAATCAGCGAACCGTTGTTCGGCTGTCGGACTGCGCAAACGATTCTGGCTACAAATAAAAAGTACTTTCAACACCGGCTGACTCCATGCCAATACTCGACCATGACGCTTTTCCAACTCTACAACGTTCGAGAATTTATCATGCTTCAATCTCCACGCCTGCTCGCCTGCACGCTCCTGGTGCTGGTCACTAACACCGGGCAAGCTGCCACAACGGGTGCCGTACCCGAATCCTTGCAACCTTTAGTAGCAACTCTGAACGAACGCCTGAACATCGGCGATCTCGTTGCCCTGACCAAATGGGACAGCGGCAAGCCAATCCAGGACAGTCCCCGTGAGGCACAGGTCATCGACAATGCCCGCAAGCTGGCCGCCGAACGCAAGCTCGACCCGGAAGACGTCGCGCAGTTGATCGCCGCACAGATGGAGGCCAACAAACTGGTGCAATACGGTTTGCTCGCACAGTGGCAGGCAGCCGGTGCCGCGCCGGACACGCCGCGCCCGGATCTGGGCAAGCAGATTCGCCCGCGTCTGGATGAGTTGCAAACCCGTCTGCTGCAGCAATACGCCGACTTCACGCCCTACCGTCACGACCCGAAGTGCCCGGCGTGGCTGGCCAAGGCGCGCACCGGTCTGACCCGCGATGCGCTGCATGATCTGGCCCTGACCCGCGCCACCGGAGAGCTGTGCATTCGGCCGCTGGTGCCCTAGAACAAGGGTCTTGGCTTTCATTGCTGGCGTCGATAGTCACCATCAGTTCAATGAAGTTCTCATAAAAAATCCGCGGCGTAACATCGGCTCCATACCAAACAAACAACACTCCTGGAGCACACGATCATGAAACGCCAAATCCTTCTCGGCATCGCTTTCTCGGTTCTTGCAGTCAACGCTTTTGCAGCCAAACCCGCCCACACCATGATCGCCGAAGGAGGTTCGGATCGGTTGATTGAAAGTCGTTTGGCTGAGGGTGGTTCGGATCGTTTGATCGAACGCCGTGTAGCTGAAGGTGGATCGGATCGTCTGATCGAACGTCGTGTGGCTGAAGGTGGCGCTGATCGTTTGATCGAACGTCGCGTTGCTGAAGGTGGTTCCGATCGCCTGATCGAACGCCGCGTTGCATAAGTAAGCAGCACATATAGAAATGCCCGGCCTGATCAGCCGGGCTTTTCTTTGCGCGCGTTTTTTGCGTTTGCTGGGTAAGCTCCCAGTCCGACGCTGCGAATTTCAGGTTTCCCATGGACATTGAACGACTACTGAAGAAAAAACAGCTCAACGTGCAGGAGCAGAACGCAGTCGTTGCGCATCGTTTGATGCTTTGCGCCAGTGAATGGCGCAAACAGGGTGTACCTGTCGCACTGGCCCGATACGGAGAGTCTCAAGGCATCGATTGGTCGTCGTCCATCGTGCTGGAACTGGAAATCGACTTTCCCGGCATGCCTCGCCTGTTTGGACGTCTGCTGAATCAGAACGAATGTTTTATCGCGTTTGAAATCGATACGGACGCCTCCCATGAACACATTGAATCCGTGGATCGCTGGGAAGACATCTCGTCGATGCAAAATACTTCGACATCAAATCCGGGCACAGGTAAAGGCTTTGCTTCGATCGCACTGGACGTGAGGCGCCAGCTTGTTTAACTACTTCACTCCTCGGCGTCCCAGAAACTGTAACTACTGGTGCCCGCCAGATGATGGGTCCAGGTGATATCGCGATAGCGGATGGCGATGCGCTCCTGTGGAGCAACGTCGTTTTGCTGGATGGCATGGGGAACGTCCAGAGTGATGTCGGCAATCACTCCCCCGCCGATCTTTATCGTGAAGTACTTTTCCTCGATGCCATACGGCGAAGTTCTATAGAAGCTGACAGAGCAGTCGATTTCCTCTCTGTTGGAGAGTGCCCGCGCCAACAAAGGCGAAGACGGGTCAAGCCACTTGGTGATTGCGACAGGACTGTGGATCAGTTTGTCGGTATTCATCCGATTATGGGCGAAAGCCAATACTCTAATTTCATCGTAATGTCCGACCTGACCTTTGTTGTCCAGAGTGTCCGGTGTCGAGCACCCTGCCGAAATAAGTCCTTGAGTTTTCCCTTCGATGGTCATGTAACTGTGATTGGCCATACCTGTCACTCCTTGTGCAAGAGCAACAGATTAGTGGATGTAACCATCACTTTATGTAGGGTGCTTCCGAAAGTGAAAGTCGTTAACTGACAGACACTTCCCATAACCTCAAGCGTGTTTTAACCGCGACATCGTTCAACTGTTTACTATCGATTTCGCTGCATCGCCTGCGTCGATAGTCACCATCAGCGCAATGAAGTTCTCTTAAAAAATCCCCGGCGTAACATCAGCTCCATACCCAACAAACAACACCCCGGAGCACACGATCATGAAACGCCAAATCCTTCTCGGCATCGCTTTCTCGGTTCTTGCAGTCAACGCTTTTGCAGCCAAACCCGCACACACCATGATCGCCGAAGGCGGTTCGGACCGGTTGATTGAAAGTCGTTTGGCTGAGGGTGGTTCCGATCGCTTGATCGAACGTCGTGTGGCTGAAGGTGGTTCTGATCGTCTGATCGAACGCCGCGTCGCTGAAGGTGGCTCCGATCGTCTGATCGAACGCCGCGTCGCTGAAGGTGGTTCCGATCGTCTGATCGAACGCCGCGTCGCTGAAGGTGGTTCCGATCAACTGATCGAACGCCGCGTCGCATGAGTCAAATGCTCTACCGCTGCACAAACAAAAAGCCCGGCCTGATCAGCCGGGCTTTTTCACGTCCAACCGGCGCTTATTGCGCGGTTTTCAGTTTGACCACGTCACCGGAGATCTTGGTGGTGTAACCGGTCAGGACCCATGCCCAGAACCAGTTTTCCTGAACCTGGGTGTTGATCATGGCGTCGCCGCCCTTGGCTTTGATCGCGGCAGTCTGGGCGCGGACGAAACGGTTGTTTTGCTGGATCGGGATGACGCCGAACAGCAGCAGACCGGTGGCGGTGGCTTCGCTGTGGCCAATCACGGTGTATTGGCTGCTGTCGTATTGTCTGGTGTTCATCGGGGTGCCGGTGCAACCTGCCAGAACCGCACCAATCAGGGCGGCGGCGACGACTTTGCTGAGGTATTTCACTTCAAGACTCCATGGGAAAACGCCCGGGATCCGTCTCTCGGGCGGCGCGCACTTTACCGCAAGTGATGGCGCATTAGTATCAAACCAGGCCATCTTTCATATTCAAGTGTTGGTTTTAAGCCGGGTCCACAAGCGCGTCGTCAGTCGGGCAATCGCCGCCGGCAGTTCTTCCACGGTGAACAACTTGTCCATCACCGCTTTGGGCGGATAGATCGCCAGATCCTGTTTCACCGCCGGCGTCAGAAACTCATCGGCCGCCGCGTTGGGGTTGGCGTAGTGAATGCCGTTACTGATGTTGGCGATCACCTTCGGCTCAAGCAGATAGTTCATGTAGGTGTAGCCATTCTTTTCATGGGGCGCGTTTTTCGGCATGACCACCATGTCGAACCACAAGGTCGTGCCTTCGTCGGGAATCGAATAAGCGATGTCGATACCGTTCTTCGCTTCCCGGGCACTGGCAGCCGCCTGCACAACATCACCGTTGAAGCCAATCACCGCGCAAACATTCCCGTTGGCCAGATCGCTGATGTACTTGGACGTATGGAAGTACTGCACGTATGGGCGAATCTTGAACAAGGCGGCTTCGGCCTTTTTGTAATCCGCCGATTCGTGGCTGTGCGGCGGCAAGCCCAGATAGTTGAGCGTGATCGGCAACACTTGCGTCGGGTTGTCGATGATCGCTACGCCGCACTGGCTCAACTTCTTGATGTTGTCCTCTTCGAAAAACAGCTTCCACGAACGCGTGACATCGGTGTTGCCGAAGATCGCCTTGATCTTCTCGACGTTGTAACCGATACCGGCGGTGCCCCACATGTACGGATAACCGTATTGATTGCCCGGATCGTTGACTTCGAGTTTCTGCATCAACTGCGGATCGAGATTCTTCCAGTTCGACAGTTGCGACTTGTCGAGTTTCTGAATGGCGCCCGCCTTGATCAGCCGCGACAGAAAGTGGTTCGACGGGCTGACCACGTCGTAACCGGTATTGCCGGTCATCAACTTCGATTCCAGTACTTCGTTGCTGTCGTGGATGTCGTAAGTGGCCTTGATGCCGGTGTCTTTGGTGAAGTTCGCCAGGGTGCCGTCGGCGATGTAACTGCTCCAGTTGGAGATGTTGACGGTTTCATCGGCCAGGGCGAACCCTGAACCGGTTGAGAGCAAGACCGCCAAGGAAAGTGTATGGACGCGCATGTTCTGTCACCTGAATTGAGTGGCTTTTGTTCTTGTGGGATGTGCGAAATTTCAGATTTCTGTTCTGGCCCTGACCGCCTCCACGCGCATGCGCAACATGGCGCCGATATCGAAGAAAGGTCGCGGCGGCAGCCAGCCGGGCTGGGCCCGTTGCCTCACCGATTGCAGCAGTGGCGAATCGACGCCGCATGCCAGTTCCGCCAGCAGTCGCCCCCACAAGGTTCCGCGCGCCACGCCCGAGCCGTTGCAACCGGCGACGGCAAACACGCCCTCTTCCACCTGGTCGAAATACGCCTGACCGCTGCGGGTCGCGCTCAAATGGCCGGTCCAGGTGTATTGGATGTCGTGCTCGCCGAGGAACGGGAAGCGCCGTTGCAAACCCCGGACATGGTGTTGCCGACGCAGCGCAAGTTCGCTGTTGGAGAGGTCTCGCGTGCGGTATTCGGCGGTGTTGCGGATCATCACTCGGCGATCTGGTGTGAGCCGAACCGTGGCGCCCAAGGGTCGGGTCGAGAGCACGCCCCACGGTTCAACGGCCCCGATGGCGGCGAACTCCTGATCCGTGAGCGGGCGCGTGAGGCTGGCGCTCAGCTCCATCGGAAACGTGGCGCTGTCATCGATGCCGACCCGTGGAATGAAGGCGTTCAGGCAGACCAGAACTTTTCCTGCCTCGATGCTGCCATCAAGTGAATTGGCCCGAATCCGACCCTGACCCAAACGCTCGAGCCCCGTGATGTCGGTGTTTTCATACACGCTGACATTGTCCGGGAGTGCATCGAGCAAACCCTTCACGTATTTGGCCGGTTGCAACAGCGCGTTGCCGTTGCCGCACCAGATCGCAGCCTGATAGTGATGGGTGCCGAGTTTGCGGGTCAGTTCTTCGCCTTGCAGAAACTCCGCGCGGGCACCGAGCACCCGCAGCGTGGCGAGTTTGGCATCGACCTGATTGAGCTTCGCCGGATCGTTGACCGCAAAGAAATAGCCGCTGTCGCGCAAGTCGCAATCGATGGCGTGCCGGGCAATGCGCTGTCGGACTTCTTCACTGGCCGCGCGGGAAATCATCGTGTCGACTTCAAATCCGGCAAAGCCCTGCCCGCCGATCAATTCGTTGTCCGTCGGATGTTCATGGGCGACGACAAAACCCGAATTGCGCGCCGAAGCGCCCTGCGCCGCTCGCTGACGATCAACCACGACAATCCGTGCCTGCGGGTGCATCTCGGCCAGATGATGGGCGGCGCTGAGACCGGTGATTCCGGCGCCGATCACCAGCCAATCGGCCTTTTGCGCGCCGCTCAGGCGAACACGCTCCGCAGCGCTTGCGGTTTGCGCGATCCAGCCACAGACATTTTCCATGCTTCACCTCATTCGACGATCGTTCGGCGGTTTGCCTTCCAACCGTGGCCATGCGTGAATCGCATGCCAACGTGGTGAAGACCACCGCCAGAGCTAGAATCTATAAGGTCTTCGAACGCCTCACCAACGCTAAGAAATCATCGAACCATTCGGAAAACGCATGGATAAAATTCGCCACATCCCGTCGCTGCAAGCCATGCAGGCGCTGGTAGAGGTCGCCAACTCCGGCAGCTTCACCCTGGCCGCGCAGAAGCTGTGCCTGACTCAAAGCGCCGTCAGCCGGCAGATCCAGCAGCTGGAAAGCCATTTCAACGTCCCGTTGTTCTTGCGCACCAGCCGCAGCCTGCACCTGACCCCGGAAGGCGAGCAGGTTCTGGCCAGCGCACGGAACATTTTCGAGCAACTGAAAACCCTCGAAGAACGCCTCACTCCTCAGAAACGCCCGTTCCGGATTCGCATGCATGTGTCGTTGGCGGTGCGCTGGTTGTTGCCGAAACTCAGCGACTTTTACCTGCGCCATCCCGAGATTTCACTGGCGATCGAAACCGTCGCCACCGAAATCGTCGAACCGACCAGCGACAGCGACGCCTACATCCTTTACCTGCCGACGGCATCGAGCGATCCGGATTGCCTGACCCTGTTTCAGGAAACCCTGGTGCCGGTCTGCGCCCCGAGCCTTGCCGATGCGCCGCGCTCAGTGGAAGAACTGCTGCGCTTCCCGCTGCTGCATCGCTCGGCGGATCGTCAGGCGTGGATCGAATGGCTGGCGGCGAACGACGGCCAACCGCTGGACGATTACCGGCACATCCCGTTCAACCTCGATGAACTGGCATTGGACGCGGCGGCACGGGGATTGGGTGTGGCAGTGACAGACATGACGCTGGCGGCGGAATCCATCGAGCGTGGCGTGCTGGTGGTGCCGTTCGGGCAACCGCTGAAAACCGGGGGGATTTATTCGTTGTGCTTGCAGCCGTCGGCGGCTGCGCATCCGGCTTGTGCGGTGGTGATGGGGTGGTTTGCCGGGCAAGCCGAGCGCCAGGTTTGAACCCGGACTTCACACGAGAGCTGCCTTGCGCAGCTCCCGCACCGGATCTTCATTACTGAGAAAACGTCTGAAGATACGCCAACAAATTATCGATCTTCTCTTCATCACTCAGCCCCCAGAAGATCATCCGCGTCCCCGGCACCACGCCCTTCGGGTCCTTCAGATACGCCGTCAGCGTTTCACGATCCCAGGTCAAGCCGGAGTTTTTCATCGCGTCGGAATACACGTAATTCGCCGACGTCCCGGCCGGGCGACCGATGATACCGTTGAGTTCCGGGCCGAAGCCCGGGCGGGCGGATTCGCCGACCTGGTGGCAGCCGCCGCACAGGCGCGGGAAGATTTTGGCGCCGGCCTCGGCGTCACCGGCAGCCAGTGCTGGCGTGCTGAGCAGGCCTGCGTTGAGGATCAGGGCGAACGTTAATGCAGCGTTTTTCATCAGGGTTTTCCAGATCGTCGGCGGCGCCAAGGGTAATCGTGCGCGGCAAGTTGCGCTACAGGTAGGCGCCCACGACCTTGCGGACTTTGAGCAAGGCTTGACGCAGGACAAGCATGTCCACCGAGCCCAGCGCCAGACGAATCGCGTGGGGCACATGGGTAGACACGGTGAAAGGTTCGGCGGTGGTAACGGAAACCTGTTCCTGCATCAATTCGACCACGATGTGGTCGGCCCGCACATCTTCCGGCAGCGGCAACCAAAGGAAATATGAAGAGGAATGGCCCACGGTTGGGAGGCCTTCCAGAATCTGCGTAGCCAGAGCTTGCCGAGCCTGGGCGTCGCTGCGCTTTTGCGCTTCAAGCAAGGTGACGGTGCCATCGTCGAGCCAGCCGCAGGCGATGGCGGTCATCACGCCGGGGGTGTTCCAGGTGGTCGCGCGGATGATCCGTTCCAGTGCTGCCACCTGTTCGACCGGCGCGGCGATGAAGCCGACACGCAGGCCAGTGGCGATGTTTTTCGACAGGCCCGACACGTAGACCGTGCGTTCCGGCGCCAGATCGGCCAACGGCGGTGGTGGGCTATCGACCAGAAAGGCGTAGGCTGCATCCTCAATGATCGTCAGATCATGCCGGCGGGCAATCTCGATCAAATCCTCACGTTGCTCCAAAGGCATCACCCAGCCCAGTGGATTGTGCAGGGTCGGCATGCTGTAAACCGCACGCACGGGTCGTTGGCGGCAGAGTTTGTCTAAGGCCGCCAGATCGGGGCCCTGCTCATTGACGGGAATCGCCACCACTTCCAGGTGCAGCGCTTCGGCCAGCACTTTGAATCCCGAATAGGTCAAGGCGTCGGCAGCGATCACATCGCCGGGCTTGAGCAGCGCCATCAGCGTCACCGCCAGCCCTTGCTGCGCGCCGTTGACGATCAGCACCTGCTCGGCCTCGATACTCAAACCCCGTGTTTGCAGATGCCGCGCCACCGAGGCCCGTTCATGCTGGCGACCGGCGTGGGGCTGATAGCGCAGCAGCGCTTCAAGGTCGCCGGAAAGCGCCAGTTGCCGCAACGCGGTGCGCAGCAACTCGGCCTGACCTGGCAATGACGGGTAGTTGAAGTTGAGGTCGATCATGCCGACCGCGACGTCTTTCTGATCGATGCCCTGCCCCGGCAACAATGACGTTTCCCGCACAAACGTGCCGCGTCCGGCTTCGCCACTGACCAGGCCCATGGCCTCAAGCTCGGCATACACCCGCGAAGCCGTGACCAGCGCCAGCCCTTCGCTGGCCGCCAATTGCCGGTGAGTCGGTAAGCGAGTGCCGGGCAGCAATCGGCCGGCGCGAATGTCGGCGGCATACGTGTCGGCGAGGGTCTTGTATCGGGAGCGCGGCATGTCGGGCTGTATCCATGACAATTCTTTGATTGTGCTGATTCTCGTCCCTAGGATTGCTTCAACGCAACCCACCTTTGAGCGCAACGCGTATGGAACGAACCACCCAACTCGGCACCCCGGCCCTGGAAAAAACCAGTGGCTGGATCAATGGCTTCATCGGCGTCGTGATCTTCAGCGGCTCGCTGCCGGCCACGCGGCTGGCGGTGCTGGAATTCGACCCGGTGTTTCTCACCGTCATCCGCGCGACCATCGCCGGCGCCCTGGCGTTGTGCCTATTGTGGCTGTTTCGCGAACGCCGTCCGGCGCGGGATCAGTGGTTGTCATTGCTGATCGTCGCGCTGGGCGTGGTTGTGGGGTTTCCGTTGTTGACGGCCCTGGCGCTGCAATACGTGACGTCGGCGCATTCCATTGTATTTGTAGGACTACTGCCGCTGGCGACGGCGATTTTCGGCGTGTTGCGCGGCGGTGAACGGCCGCGTCCGGTGTTCTGGATTTTTTCGGTGCTGGGCAGTTCGCTGGTGGTCGGTTTTGCGATCTCGCAAGGGCTGACCGCTTCGCCGACCGGGGATCTGCTGATGCTAGCGGCGATCCTCGCCTGCGGCCTCGGTTACGCCGAAGGCGCAAAACTGTCGCGCACCCTCGGCGGCTGGCAGGTGATCTGCTGGGCGCTGGTGTTGTCGTTGCCGGTGATGGCCGTGCTGAGCGTGTGGCTGGCGCCCGCTTCGTTCAGCGGTATCAGCGTGTCGGCGTGGGTGTGTCTGGCTTACGTTTCGCTGTTCAGCATGCTGATCGGTTTTGTGTTCTGGTATCGCGGGCTGGCTCAGGGCGGGATTGCGGCGGTCGGTCAGCTGCAACTGCTGCAACCGTTTTTCGGCCTGGCACTGGCCGCGACCCTACTGCACGAGCACGTCAGCGTTGGCATGCTGGTCGTGACATTAGGGGTGATCCTGTGCGTGGCCGGGGCGAAGAAATTCGCCAAATAGTCTTCAGCTCGCACCGGATTTCCATTCGCGCGGGCTGAGCCCGGTCTTGCGCCGAAACGCCCGGGCCAGCGCCGACGGACTTTCATAACCGACCTCTTCGGCGATCAACGCAATCGGCCGTCCCTGACGCAGGCGTTTCTGCGCGAGGCTGATCCGCCAGCTCACCAGATAATCCACCGGCGTCTGCCCCACCACCCGCCGGAAGTGTTCGGCGAAACCGGCGCGGGACAGATTGGCGGCACTCGCCAGCTCGGCGACGCTCCAGGCCTTGGCCGGCTGGTCGTGCATCAGGTTCAAGGCTCGGGAAATCTTCGGATCGGCCAGCCCGGCCATCATGCCCGGCTGCTGGTTGCGACTGCTGATTAAATGGCGCAACAACAGAATCACCAGCAATTCGAACAATCGGTCCATCACCGCTTCACGCCCGCAGTGTCCGTCGAAAGCTTCCTTGAACAGCCACTCCAGGGTGTTGGCCATTTCCGGGAGGTCGGCGAGTTTCAGCACCAGATAATCCGGCAGCGCTGCCGCCAAAGCATTGCCCGCACCGCCGCCGAAGGTCAGTGAAGCGCACACCAGTTGCGTGCCCATGGCTTCGTTGGCGAACAAGCGATGGGCCATCGGACGCGGGAAAAAGATCAGGGTCGGTTCGTTGAGCGAAATTTCAGGATCACTCCCGGGTTTGAGCAACAGCTCCCCCGCCTGCAACAGGTGCACATGCCCGCACACCTGATCGCCGCCGTAGGCGCTCACACCGCAGAACGTGCCGCTGTGAAAAGTGCCGGCATTGACGCCGAAATGGCTGAGCAACGTAGAAAGGCGATCCATGACTGATTCTCGCAAGGACAGGTTTGGACGATCTGTCGCATATCCTCGACGATTTGCACCCAAAGCACCAGCCGCGCTCCGTAGCATTCACTCCATCCCCGGCGCACTTCGCACCGGAATTTCGGAGAATCACCATGAGCCGCATCGCCCCTCTCAGCCTCGAAACCGCCACCGACGCCACTCGCCCGACACTTGAAGGCGTGCAGAAAAAAATCGGCTTCCTGCCCAACCTGTTCAAGACCCTCGCCGTCGCACCTGTCGCGCTGGATGCCTACGTGCAAATCTCGGCAACCTTGGGCAAGACCTCACTGAGCGCCAAGGAAAAAGAGGCGGTGTATCTGGCCACCTCGCAAGTCAACGGTTGCGACTATTGCCTGGCGGCGCACACCCTGTTCGCCAGCAAGGCCGGGCTGGCAGCAGAAGAAATCATCGAAGCGCGTCACGGTCGGTTGAATGCTTTTGCCACCCTCGCCCATCAACTGACCGAAACCCGTGGTCATCTGAACGATGAGCAGATTGCCGCCGCCCGCGCCGCCGGCATCGACGACAAGAAGATCATCGAAGTGATCGCCGTCGTCGCCGCGCAAACCCTCACCAACTACCTGAACAACGTGGCGCTGACCGATATCGACTTCCCCGCCATCGATGCCTGACCAGTGACCGGGGTCGATCTCAGTCGTGATCGACCCCGGCGCGTTTCAGCAACTTCTTGCAGCGCTCGGACAGGTGAAACACCTGCAAATGCTTGCCGGCCTTGGCGTAGCGTTCGCGCAAGGTTTTCAGCGCGGCGATGGCCGAGTAATCGACAAAACTCAGGTGCCGGCAATCCAGCGTCACCCGTTGCGGGTCACTGGCCGGGTCGAACTGATTGAGGAACGGCGTGGTCGAGGCAAAGAACAGCGTGCCGTGCAGGCGATAGAGTTTGCTGCCGTCCGCTTCCAGATGCTCATCAGCGTACAACTCGCGCGCTTGCTGCCAGGCAAAATTCAGCGCCGCGATAATGATCCCGCACAGCACAGCCGTAGCCAGGTCGGTAAACACGGTGATGGTCGTCACCGCGATGATCACCAGCACATCGTTGAGCGGCACTTTGTTCAATACCCGCAGCGAAGCCCAGGCAAACGTCTGCTGCGACACCACGAACATCACCCCCACCAGCGCCGCCAGTGGAATCCGCTCGATCAGCGGCGACAGAAACAGAATGAACAACAGGATCAGCACACCGGCAACAATCCCGGACAAGCGCCCGCGTCCGCCGGAACTGAGGTTGATCACGGTCTGGCCGATCATCGCGCAACCGCCCATGCCACCAAATGCACCGGAAACCACGTTTGCTGCGCCCAGCGCCACGCACTCGCGATCCGGGTAGCCACGGGTTTCGGTGATTTCGTCGGTGAGGTTGAGAGTCAGCAGGGTTTCCAGCAGGCCGACCAGCGCCATCAGAATCGCGTAAGGCGCGATGATGCGCAGGGTGTCCAGCGTCCACGGGATGTCCGGTAGCGCAAACTTCGGCAGGCCGCCGGCGATGTGCGCCATGTCGCCGAGGGTGCGGGTCGGCAGACCGAGCAGGTAAACCAGCAAGCCGACGCCGAGGATCGCGACCAGCGCCGGCGGCACGGAACGGGTCAGGCGCGGCAGGATGTAGACGATGGCCATGGTCAGCAGCACCAGCCCGGTCATCAGGTACAGCGGCGTGCCGCTGAGCCACTGCTCACCGCTCTTGAAATGCTCCAGTTGCGCCAGCGCAATGATGATCGCCAGACCGTTGACGAACCCGAGCATCACCGGGTGCGGCACCATGCGCACCAGTTTGCCCAGCCGTAACAGTCCGAACGCCATCATGATCAAACCGCCGAGCAACACCGTCGCCAACAGGTACTGCACGCCGTGCTGCACCACCAGCGCGACGATCACCACCGCCATCGAACCGGCCGCGCCGGAAATCATGCCGGGACGACCACCCAACAACGCGGTCAGCGTGCAAATGATGAAGGCGCCGTACAGGCCCATCAGCGGGTTGAGGTGAGCCACCAGCGCAAACGCAATGCATTCGGGCAACAGGGCAAACGAGGTGGTGAGTCCGGCCAGGACATCGGCGCGCAGACGAATCGGTTTCATGGCTTACCTGACAGAGCGGCCGACGGGTGCGGCCGCATGCATTTGCGCAAAAGAGCGCCGCGGAAAAAGAGGGTTGCGGATGTTACGCAAATGCTCCGGCGTGGGCCAGTGATCACTGACAGGAAGGGGTTGGCGCTCTATGCTTGCGCGCTCCATCGATCAACGGGGTTGAACATGTCACCGCTATCCACTCGCGAAGTCTGCCAGCGCTTGCGCGATGCTGCGTTGGAGGTTTGCGCGCTACAGCGTGTTGCGCAGGAATCCGGGCCCGGCCAGATCTCGGTCGAGATCGAAGGCTGGCAGCTGTTGCTCGACTTTGACGGTCAGCGCCTGCACCACTGCCTGCAATGCCGGTGCCCGGAAGATCGGGTGTGGCGACTCGACACGACTCAGCGTTTCGGCACCGACCCGGTCAGCCTGCTCAGCACCTGGGAGCTGGCGCAGATCGAGCGGTTGCTGAGGGCCGACTGAGCGGATCAGCCCTGCCGCAAGTCCAGCAGGTAGGTGTAATAGCCGGTGTCACGTACCCAACCGAGCGATTCGTACAAACCCTGGGCGGTGAAATTGTCGGTGGCGGTTTCCAGCACCAATCCCTTGGCGCCGGTTTCGACGGCGAAGTCGCGGGCGGTGTTCATCAATAGTCGCCCCACTCCACGGCCCCGGGCGGCCGGCGTGGTGAACAGGTCGCTGAGCAACCAGGTGCGATGGGCATCAATCGAGGAAAACGTCGGATACAGCTGCACGAATCCCAGCGCCTCACCGCTTTCATCCTCAACCAGAAAAATCGCCGATTCATTAAAGGCCATGCGTTCGGCGATGAAGGTCCGCGATTGCTCGAGATTTGACGGCTGGCCATAGAAACCGCGATAGCCGTCGAACAGCTTCGCCACCGCGTCGAGGTGAACCGTCGTGGCGCGAAGAGCTTGAAGGGTCATTGTGATTTTCCTGAGGTTACCGAAATTGAAACCAGCATAGCGCTGAGGAGCGAGTTCGCTGGCTTATTCGCTATATAGTTTTGTATATTGCGAACCCGAAATGGCCAGACCCTCCATGCCGTCCATGAGCAGCATCCGCGAACGCAACCAGCAACTGATCCTGGCCGCCGCCAGTGAAGAATTCGCCGCCAACGGCTTCGACGCGACCCAGACCCGCGACATCGCTGCCCGTGCCGGTGTGCCCAAGGCCAACCTGTATTACTACTTCCAGAGCAAGGAAAACCTTTACGGCAAAGTGCTGCTCGGCTTCGTCGAACCGTTGCTGGAAGCCTCGGCGGTGCTGCGCGAGAGTGATGATCCGCTGATCGGCCTGCGCGCCTACGTCGCCGCCCGTATCCGCATTGCCCGCGAGCATCCGGCGATCGCCAAGGTTTTCAGCGGAGAGTTGCTGCTCGGTGGCCGCCAGTTGCCCGACGAATGCCGCGACCTGCTGCACGGCGAGGCAAGGCGTAATGTCGAGTGTCTGCGCAGCTGGATCGACCGCGGGCTGCTGGCGCCGGTCGATCCAGAGCATCTGATGCTGTTTATCTGGTCGGCGACGCGCACCTATACCAACATTGGCTGGCAGATGGGGCGCATCACTGGACGGGAGGTGCCGCAGGATGAGGATTTTGCGGTGGCGGCGGAGACGATTACGCGGTTGGTGTTGAGCGGAGCGGTGTCCGAGCCGGTGAGTGATGTTCGCAGGTTGATGTTTGCGACCTGAACGGGAGAGTCAGGGCATCAGGTCCAGAGGTAGTGTCGCATCCCCCGCCAAACGTTCACGCCATGCCAGCAGCACATCAGGCACCCGCTTTTTCCATTTGGGAACGTTGGTGTAATACCGCGCCCTGACTTTGCGTTGCTCATCGAAAACCAATAACACCAGCCAAACTCGGCCGCCCGGCGCGCTCATCAGAATCGCCGCGTTGCTGGAAGCCAGGCCTCGCAGCCAGAACTCATTGACCTCACTCCCCGGCACATCACCAGAGGTCTCGCCGGCTGCCATTGAGCCGCTATTTTGCAGCAGCGTCTGATAGTCATTTTTGAGCAACGTGCGTAATGCCAGATCTTCTTGCTGCGTACGCACAACACCAAGGCTCAGCAAGTCGTATTCAATCGCGATCGGTTGGTCAGATGCCACATACCTTCCATCGTAGTAAACGCCCATCCCGCCACCACAAGCCCCCTCACCGCCATCGGAATCAACATCCAGCAAACCGTTGAGCGCGCTGAACTTCAGGGTGCAGTTGCCTTCAGCGAAATGCGCTACGGCACCGTCAATTGTGGCCACACCGTCCATGTCACCAGAGTTGCCACCATTTGACGCAGAAACATCAAAGGCAATATGCGTGGCGTCCACACGCTTGGTTGTGACTTCTGCCGCCGATGAAACGCCCCACGGAATCATCTGCCAGGTGGCATCCCAGCTGAAAGGCTTGGCCACGTATTCAAGCGCTTTCAGACGCATCAAATATTCACGGCGCAGGCAGGAGCTATTGGCAGCGCATTGATTGCGTTGTTTCAACCATGAACGCTGATCAGCCTTGAGCGCTTGCGGATCAGCTACCTGCGCCAACGTTGTCCGCCAGAGCGCCCCGAGTTTCTCATCGAGACTCGAGGTATACGGATCCGCACAAACGGCTTTTTCAACCGGGCTGGAAGCGCCAGCACAGTCAAAACTGGCAGCGTGCGAGGAGGTAGCAAATACGAGAGAGGTCAGCAGCAAGGCGTGACGAATATTGAAAGCGAGCATCGACAGATTCCATTCCTGAGGCGGCGGCAGTATGCCGGGCCCGGGCTGTCGATGCTCTGGATTTTTCACTGGTTGCTCGCGGACAACCGGGCTCTTGCGCAAGAAAGAGTCAGAACGTAATTTCGGCCGCCGGCTTAACATCGATCCGCGCCACGGAACCGGTCAGGTGCGCCCAGTCCTTGTTGTGTTCGGCGATGATGTCTTCGGCGCTCATGTTGCCGTTGTCGACGGTGGAGTGCGCATCGGCCGCCAGCTCCACGTCGTAGCCCAGTTGATGGGCCTGACGCACGGTGGCGTTGACGCAGTAATCGGTTTGCAGACCGCATATCACCAGGCGGTCGAAGTCTTCCCGGGGGATCAGTTTCTGCAGGTTGGTCTGGTAGAACGAGTCGTTCGCAGTCTTGTCGACGCGCAGATCGCCGGGTGTGGTGGCCAGGCCGTCAGCCAGTTGCCAGCCTTCGGCACCGTGAGCTAACGGACTGTCCTTTTCGTTGTGCTGGATCAGCACCACCGGCACACCCGATTGACGCGCGCGGGCGCTGAGGCCGTTGATGGTATCGATCACCCGTTTGATGTCGTGGCATTCGTATTCGCCTGTGCACAGGGCGCGCTGGACATCGATGATCAGCAATGCGGTGGTCATGGTGAGCCTTCCTTGAACGGTCCTTGAGACAGGGGCGGACGTGTGCCCGCCCCCTTTTTACTCTGCTCAGTAACCCAATGACAACCCGGTGTTGCGCCGTGGATCGTTGGCGCCGTAGAAGCGGTTCTTGCCGACCGGTTTACCACCCAGCGACGGTGCACCGACCAGAATCGCGGCGATGTGGTTGGCGTCCTGCGGACCCGCGAACTTATGGCCCCAACTCTCGAGAATCTTCTTCGTGTCGGGGCTGGCGGCGAAGTCTTCGAGGTTGGTTTCTTCCGGCATCCACTGCTGGTGGAAACGTGGCGCGTCAACCGCTTCCTGCAGGCCCATGCCGTAGTCGATGACGTTGAGCATGGTCAGCAAGGTCGCGGTGATGATGCGACTGCCACCCGGCGTACCGACCACCATCACCACTTTGCCGTCCTTGGTGACGATAGTCGGGCTCATTGATGACAACGGTGCCTTGCCGGGAGCGATGGCGTTGGCTTCGCCCTGCACCAGGCCGTACATGTTCGGCACGCCGACCTTGGAAGTGAAGTCGTCCATTTCATCGTTGAGGATCACCCCGGTCTTGCTCGCCATCACGCCCGCACCGAACCAGTCGTTGAGGGTGTAGGTGACCGATACAGCGTTGCCCCATTTGTCGACGATCGAATAGTGCGTGGTGTTGCTGCCTTCATGGGGCGCGACGCCGGGTTTGAGTTCCGCCGACACACCGGCCTTCTGCGGCTGGATCGCGTTACGCAGCTTGGTCGCGTAGTTCTTGTCCAGCAGGTGTTCGATCGGGTTTTTCACGAAATCCGGGTCGCCCAGATAGCTGTTGCGATCCACGTACGCGTGGCGCATCGCCTCGATCTGGTAGTGCATGCCCTGCGCCGAATGGAAACCCAGATCCTTCATCGGATAGCCTTCGAGAATGTTCATGATCTGGCAGATCACCACCCCGCCGGAGCTTGGCGGCGGTGCGGACACAACGTGATAGCCGCGATAGTCGCACTCCACCGGGGCCAGTTCACGGGTCTTGTATTTGTCGAGGTCGGCCTGGGTGATGATGCCCTTGTTGGCCTGACTGGAGGTGACGATGGCGTCGGCCACCCAGCCTTTGTAGAAACCGTCGGCGCCTTTTTCGGAAATGGTGCGCAGGGTCTTGCCCAGGTCCTTCTGCACCAGTTTCTGCCCGACCTGCATCGGCTCGCCGTTGCTCAGGAAGATCGCGCCGGAATCCTTGATGTCCTTCTTGAACACGTCGGTCGCATACTCCAGCAGCTCGACGTCACCCTGTTCCAGTTCAAACCCGTCTTCGGCGAGTTTGATGGCTGGAGCGATCATTTCCTTGCGCGGTTTGGTGCCGTACTTGCTCAGCGCCAGCTCCATGCCGGACACGGTGCCCGGAACGCCGACCGCGAGGTGGCCACGGGTACTCAGGTCCGGAATGACATTGCCGTCCTTGTCGAGGTACATGTTGGCCGTCGCGGCCAGCGGGGCTTTTTCGCGGAAGTCGAGGAAGGTCTTGCGTCCGTCCGCCAGTTGAATGGTCATGAAACCACCACCACCGAGGTTGCCCGCCGCCGGGTAAACCACCGCCAGTGCATAACCCACGGCGACCGCCGCATCCACCGCGTTGCCGCCACTTTTCAACACGTCGACACCCACGTGAGTCGCCAGGTGCTGGGCGGTGACCACCATGCCGTTTTCGGCAGCAACCGGGGCAACCGAGGCGGCGTGAGCCATGAGGCAGCTGAGCGCCAATGAGGTCGCAATCAGCGATTTGGCAAAAGGTTCGTACTTCATGAGTCGGTCTCTTCTTTTTATAAGGTAGGAAAGCGCTTCAAGAGCATCAGCCAGTATGGTCGCGATTACGGTTTGCGCCTCCCCGATCCGGCAGTATGCTGGGCGCAGTTTTCGCCCCCGTACCGGAGTTTTTCCCATGGCCTACACGTTCATCACCCTGCCCTCGCCTGTCGGCGAGTTGAAGCTGGTCGCGAACGGCTCACGTCTGGCCGCCATCCTCTGGGAAAACGACAAGCCTAACCGGGTGCGCATTGGGCCGATGAGCGAAGCACCGGACAATCCGGTGCTGCTGAAAACCGCGCGTCAGCTGGAAGAATATTTTGCAGGAACGCGAAACGCGTTCGATCTGGAGCTGGACTTTGCCGGCACCGAGTTCCAGAAAAAGGTCTGGGCCGCGTTGCTGACCATTCCGTTTGGCGAAACCCGCACCTACAGCCAGATCGCCGAGCAGATTGGCCACCCGAGCGCAGTGCGCGCCGTCGGCGCGGCGAACGGGCGCAATCCGATTTCGATCATTGCGCCGTGCCATCGAGTCATCGGCGCCTCAGGAAAACTGACCGGGTTTGCCGGAGGCCTTGAATCCAAAGAGCGCTTGCTGACCCTGGAGGGTGGCCAGTGGTCGGACATCGGTAAAACCGGCGATCTGTTTTAACCGCCGAACAGGTTATTCATCGCCGCGTATTGCAGCAGCATGATGGTCTTGGCATCGCAGATCTCGCCGCGCTGGAACGCCGCCAGCGCGTCGTCGAAACGCCACTCCAGCACTTCAAGTTCTTCGGTTTCCTCTTCCAGACCGCCCCCCTCACTGACCTTTGACGAGGCATCGTACTCGGCGATGAAAAAGTGCAGTTTCTCGGTCACCGAGCCGGGGCTCATGTAGGCCTCGAACACCTTCTTCACGTCATGCACGCGGTAACCGGTTTCTTCCTCGGCTTCGTCGCGGATGCGCTGCTCCGGCGCCGCGCCTTCAAGCAGTCCGGCCGCCACTTCAATCAGCAAACCGTCGTGACCGTTGATGAACACCGGCAGGCGGAACTGTCGAGTCAGAACCACGGTGCGATGCTCGCGGTTGAACAGCAGAATCGCCGCGCCATTGCCACGGTCGTAAACCTCGCGCGTCTGACGCTGCCAGTCACCGTTGTTGCGGTGATAGTCGAAGGTGATTTTCTTCAGCAGATACCAGTCGTGGGACAACACCTGGGTATCGACGATGTTGACCCGCTCGGCTGTGTTGGACATGACGCCTGATCCTTTTTTGTCATCGGAAGATGGCCATGGTAGGTGAAATGATGCGAACCGCCGACGAAAAAAAAGCCCGGCAGCGCTACCGGGCTTTTCGTTCATTGACTACTGATGTGCCACGTTCACAGTTGCTGCATCAGCGCCCTGCGCCGCAGACGGCGCCCCGTGAATCAGTGGTCCATAACGCCGACTGAATTCCCAGTTGTACGGCACGCGATCCTTGCTGGTGCCGTTGTCCCAGTTCACCGACCAGGTCATCAGGCCCTTGATCGGATGTCCTTTTACCGCCAGGCGTTTCATCGCGTTGCCGACCACGGTCTTGTCGATCACGTAACCGGTGGCGGCGGCATCGACGTTGGCCGGCAGGCCGATGACGAACTTGTCCGCCGGGATCTTGGTGAAACCGCGAGTACCGGTCACCAGGCTCTCGGTCAGGTAATAGAGGAAGTCCTCTTTCATCGCGTCGTTGTTCTGGGCAATCCACGCTCCGTTGCCGTTATTGGCTTCCGGCACCCAGACCCCGTCGCCGCCCTGGTTGTAGAACTGCGGAGCGATGAAGTCGTAATAGCCTTCCAGCGCCTGCAGGTAACCGACGTATTTGCCGGAGGTGGTCAGGTACGGAAACTCCGGTGCCATGCTGATGATGAAATGCTTGCCTTGGCCTGCATAGTGATCCTTGACCAGCTTCAGCGCGGCCGGCAGGACGGTCTTGTTGGCAGCGAAATCAATCGCGCTCTGTTCAAGATCGATGTCCAGGCCGTCGAAGCCGTAGGTTTCCACCAGACGGATGATTTCGTTGGCCAGCGGCTGCTCCTGACCGGCGCGCAACTCGATGTGCGCATCGGCACCGCCCAGGGAAATCAGCACGGCCCGCCCCTGACTGTTGAGCACGCCGACCTGACGACGGAACTCCGCATCGGAAACGTTGAACGGCTTGAAGGTCGGAATCCCGCTGCCCTTCATGAAGGCCACCGCGACCACGTTGTATTCCTTCGGCACGTTTTCCAGCGCGATGTTGGCGAACTGGCCGCGCTGGTAACCATCGCTCGGGCCCGCCGGCCAATTGTGCCAGAAGCCCATCAGGATCTTCTTGCTGGCAAGAGTCGGCATCAGCGACGCCGCGTCGCTGGCCTGGTTTTTCAATAGGGTGAAGTCGATGTTTGACATGTTCTAATCCTTCAGAACGTGTGGGTTTGACGGTGCGGGCCTATTTGAAGTCCACATCGAAGGCCTGATAGAAGGCGTTGCCGGTGTTGGCGACGATCCACATCAGGACGATGACGTGATGACCCTGCTTGTTGCCCGGAAGTTTCACGGCGTGGTTGACCTTGGCTTTCAATTCCGCCGAATGACTGTAGTACGGCACTTGCGGATAGAAATCCTCGGCGAACGGTTGCGCTTCCAGTTGCGCTCGGGTGATTCGTTGTTTCGGGTCCCAGCCATCCTTGGTGATCAGCCAGCGATAACCGCGGGTGGTGTGCGGTGCGGTGTACTCCCATTTGACCTCAAGGGTCTGACCGGGGGTGACATTGAGCAGCGGCCAGGAGAACGGACGCCCGAGTTTCTTGCTCATTTCTTCTGCGGTGAAGTTCACACAATCACGTGCGTCGTTCTTGCCGCCACTGAGAATATAGCCGTCAGCCGGCGGTACGACGCTCGGGTTGTCGCTTTCGAATGGCGCCGGGAACGGACCGGCCGCGAGTGCCGGGAAGTTCTTGCCGCCTTCCATTTCATTGACCTGCCAGCCGCCGAGCAATCCTTGCTCGATGGCCACCGCGCCGCGGCTTGCAGGGGAAATGACGCGACCGTGTCGCAGTTGGGTTTGAGCTTGTGGTTGGTTCATGTTTTTCACTCCGTTGATTTAAGAACTCTCCTGTCCGAGGAGAGGCCTTCAAGCTAACGGAGGGGGATTTTTTGTCCATCGGCGGTTTTGTCGCAGTCTGCCTCGGCGAAACTCGAAAAACGCCGAAAATACTGTATATAAACACAGTGTATTGCGACGACGCTCACCCAACGAAGGGCAAAAGGACTACACCGCGTTATTACAAAAACCCACATTTACCGGTTCAGGGAAGCTGCGCCTCGAACTCCTTTTGATACTGCCCGGCGAGCTGTACCTTTTGCTTGTCATCGAGCAACTTGCCGGCCATCTGGAAGAATTTCTGCTCTTCTTCCTGCAAGTGGTGATGGACCTTCTCCGAAAGCTTTTTCGCCGTGGCCAACCATGCCGGACTGGACATCTCGGTCTCGTCGAGTTCTTCCATCATTTCGTCCATTTCATGGTGTTCGGCGATGGCATGGCGGCTGAGATCGACACCGTTGTCGAACTCCATCAGCGGGATATAGAAGTGGCGCTCTTCGGCCGTTTCGTGGGCCTGAAGCTCAGCCTTCAGTTGCTTGTAGGCCTCCACCCTTTCCGGGGTGTCACCGCTGGTCTTGATCAACGATTTCGCGTAGGTCCGCTGACGATCGTGGCTTTCACGCAGGGCTTCGAAAATGTTCATGGAATCTCCCAGGCAAACGCGTTCCGGATGGACGCCCTAAAGGGCTAGACCCCGGCGCAGGAGCGACGGTTCCAAGCGATTGCTTCAATCGGCTGCGGCGCGCTAGGCTGCCGATTCATTACTACAAGGAAGACAACATGACGTTGCGGATCGAGCTGTCACAGGACCCCACCGAAGAACAGCGCGCAGCCATCCTGGCGCCCCTGCGTGCCCACAACATCGCCAAAGCCGGGCCTTCGCTGTACGAACCGGTCGCGTTGCTGGTGCGCGACGATAACGACGCGATCCTCGGTGGCCTCTATGGGCACACGTTCTATCGGTGGCTGTTTATCGAGTTGCTGGCGGTGCCGGAAGAAGGCCGGGGACAGGGCATCGGCTCGAAGCTGATGAACATGGTCGAGGAATTCGCCCGGGAAAAAGACTGCGTGGGGATCTGGCTCGATACCTTTGATTTTCAGGCGCCCGGGTTCTACAAAAAACTGGGGTATACCGAGTGTGGCGAGATTGTGGATTATCCGCTGGGGCACAAGCGGCATTTCTTCCAGAAGCGTTTGATTGATTGAATTCAGCGACCCTCGCCTGCAGGCTGGCGAGGGTCGCGTAGCGTCAGCGCATTCACCTGCCCGTTACAGACAAGTGGCCAGCGCTGCCAAGCGGCGCTTGGCCACAAAATCATCCTTCTGCGCGTAGTAATTCAGCACGGTGCCGGACGCATCCGTGGTCAGGTCGACAAACGACTCCGCCGAGCGCGTGTAGACCGTCGAACCGCCCTTCTTGCCCGGTTGCAGATACGCCGCTGCGTCCACGCCGAACACCGCTTCGTCCTGCCAGGCGAATTGCACGCACTGGGCCACGACTTTTTCGGGTTTGTCCGAATTCAGGGTCTTGTAAGGGGTTTGCGTGCGGGCGTCTTCCATCGCCGAACCCGCGCAACCGGCCAGCAGGGTTGCCGCCAGTGCCACCATCAGCATTCGCATTGCATTCGCTCATTCGGAAAAAACCGGACTGTATCACCGCAACGCCAAAAATCGTTCTGCTTTACTGCATTTAGAACGCGACACATACCGGCCGCTGCGGCACATTAACGGTCATCAGCCTTACAAGGAAAGCCCATGGCGCCTACTGACCAGCGACACGAACAGGCCCTGAAACTGTTTCTCGATGCGCGCCCGGAACTGCGCGAAGCCCTTGACCACCTCAACCCGCTGCTGGCCCAGGCCAAGGGCGAAACCCAGGCGCAGTACCGCGAAGAACGCCTGCACGAAGCCTTCGAAGCCGAGGCCGAAAGCCAGGGTCTGTTTGCCTGGGAACTGACGCTGCAGCTCACCGCCGCGACGCCCGAGGAGTATCAGGCGCAACGCTTGGAAGTGCATCGCGAAGTGGCGGAAATGGCCGGGATGGACTGGCTGGAGTACTGCGATCTGTATGGCATAGAACCGTAAACCCCGCTCAAGGACGCTGCCTCGATGCTGCCTTCCACCTCGACTCACCGCGCCAGCCCCGGACATCTCCGTATACAGAAATGGCGCGGCCGTGTGGGGCTGGCGCTGGTTGCCAGCCTGTCGGTACTGGCCGGCATGACCGACGCCATCGGCTTCATGGCCAGCGGCGATTTCGTTTCCTTCATGAGCGGCAACACCACGCGGCTGGCGGTGGCGATCAGTGATGGCGACAGCGCACTGACATTAAGGCTGATCCTGCTGGTCGCCACGTTCATTGTCGGTAATGCACTGGGTGTCGTGGTCAGTCGGCTGGGTGGTCGGCGGGCGCTGCCATTGCTGCTATCCATCGCCGCCCTGCTCTGTTTGGCAGCCTGGCCCTTTGACACGCAACTGCCGGCCCTGCTGGCGGCGATCATCGCGATGGGCATGCTCAACGCGGCGGTGGAAGAAGTGAACGGCCTGCCGGTCGGGCTGACGTACGTCACCGGCGCCCTGTCCCGATTCGGTCGGGGATTGGGGCGCTGGGTGCTCGGCGAACGGAGAAGTGGCTGGCGGGTGCAACTGGTGCCGTGGAGCGGGATGCTGGTCGGCGCCATTCTGGGGGCGGTGCTGGAACATCATCTGGGACTCAAGGCGATGTTGGTCAGCGGTCTGTTTGCCGGCGTTCTTGGGCTGCTGACGCTGAAAATTCCGCGACGCTGGCAACTGGGCTACATGCCACGCTGAAGGACACCTGCTCGCATCAAGACGGGCGCGGGAAACATCCGCTTCGCCGCCCCGCCGAGAAAGCTTTATCATGGCCGCAGTTTTGCTGATCGAGTCCGTCATGAAGTTCGCCATTGCGCTGTTTTCCGCCGCCCATGCGCCCTCCTCGCGCCGCGCCCTGCTGTTCGCTCAGGCCGCGCTGGCCGGCGGGCATGAGATTGTCCGGCTGTTTTTCTATCAGGACGGGGTCCACAACGCGTCCGACGCCGTGGTCACGCCGCAGGACGAGCTGGACCTGCCCAAGCAGTGGCGAACCTTTATCACCGAACAAAACCTCGACGGCGTGGTGTGCATCGCCGCCGCCCTGCGCCGTGGCGTGTTGAATGCCGAGGAAGCCGGGCGTTATCAGCGTGATGCCGTGGCCGTCAGCGCGCCGTGGGAATTGTCCGGCCTCGGCCAGTTGCATGACGCGGTGCAGGATGCCGACCGCCTGATCTGTTTCGGAGGCGCATGACATGGCCAAGTCCCTTCTGATTATCAGCCGCCAATCGCCGTGGTCAGGCCCCGGCGCCCGCGAAGCGCTCGACATCGTGCTCGCCGGGGGTGCCTTCGATCTGCCGATCGGTCTGCTGTTTCTCGACGACGGCGTGTTGCAACTGGCCGCCGGGCAGAACGCCAAGGCCCTGCAACAGAAAGACCTGAGCGCCAACCTGCAGGCACTGCCGATGTTCGGCGTCGAAGAGCTGTTCTATTGCGCCGACAGCGCCAGTGCTCGCGGCCTCGGCGATCGTTCGCTGGACGAGGCGCAGCCTTTGGCCGCCGAACAAATCACCGCCCTTATTGACCGTTACGACCAGGTGATCACCCTCTGATGTCGACTTTGCATGTGTTGTCCCATTCCCCGTTCGGCGACGAACGCCTGACCAGTTGCCTGCGCCTACTCGGTTCTGCCGATGCATTGTTGCTGTCTGGCGATGCCGTTTATGCGCTGCAACCCGGCACTGCGCCGTTCAGTGCGCTGGAATCCCGCAAGGTGAAATTGTTCGTGCTGGCCGAAGACGCGCAAGCCCGTGCCGTGCAGATTCCGGACTGGGCCGAAGCCATCGATTACCCGGCCTTCGTCGAGCTGTCGATCCAACACGACAAGGTCAACAGCTGGCTATGAATGCGTTGACCGTCGGCGCCCGCGCCATCGAACTGGACAAGGACGGCTTCCTGGTCGACCTCAACGACTGGTCGGCCGAAGTCGCCAGCGCCCTCGCCGCTGCCGAAGACATCGAGCTGAGCGACGAACACTGGGAAGTCCTCGAACTGCTGCGCAGCTTCTATGCCGAATTCCAGTTGTCCCCGGCCACCCGGCCGCTGATCAAGTACACCGCGCTCAAACTCGGCGCGGAGAAAGGCAACAGCCTGCACCTGAACCGACTGTTCAAAGGCACCCCTGCCAAACTCGCCGCGAAACTGGCGGGCCTGCCCAAACCGACGAATTGCCTATGACCGACTATCCAGCGCTGACCCTCGAAACGCCCGCCGAGCATCCGTTCGCCCAATTCGTGCGCATCCTCGGCAAGGGCAAGCGCGGCGCCCGCGACCTGACGCGCGAGGAAGCCCGGGAAGCCATGGGCATGGTGCTCGACGAAGCGGTCGAAGAAACCCAGCTCGGCGCCTTCCTGATGCTGCTGCGGCACAAGGAAGAAAGCGCCGAGGAGATGGCCGGTTTCACCGAAGCCCTGCGCCAACGCTTGCAGGCGCCGGCACTGAACGTCGATCTGGACTGGCCGACCTATGCCGGCAAGAAGCGTCACCTGCCGTGGTATCTGCTGGCCGCCAAGTGCCTGGCGCAGAACGGCGTACGCATCTTCATGCACGGTGGTGGCGCACACACCGCCGGGCGCTTGTACTCCGAACAACTGCTCGGTGAGCTGAACATTCCGCTGTGCCGCAACTGGCAACAGGTCGGCGCGGCGCTGGATAACGGTGGCCTGGCGTTCATGCCGCTGGTGGACTGGGCGCCGCAGCTGCAACGGATGATCGACCTGCGCAACACCCTTGGCCTGCGCTCGCCGATCCATTCGCTGGCGCGGATCCTCAATCCGCTGGGCGCGCGCTGCGGCCTGCAGAGTATTTTCCACCCTGGTTATCAAGCGGTGCACCGCGATGCCAGCGGCCTGCTCGGCGACACGGCGATCGTGATCAAGGGCGACGGCGGCGAAATCGAGATCAACCCGGATGCCGACAGCCATCTGTACGGCACCACCGGCGGCGAGAGCTGGGACGAGGAATGGCCGCAGTTGTCGGTACAGCGTCACGTCAAACCGGCGTCGCTGGATATCGAACACCTGAAAGCCGTCTGGCGCGGCGATGTGGTCGACAGTTACCCGCAAATGGCGTTGATCTCGACCATGGCGCTGGCACTGCGTGGCCTCGGCCAACCCCGTGAGCAGGCTTTCGAAACCGCCGAGCAATACTGGGCCGCACGGGATAAATCGATTTAACCGATCATTAGCGCCCGATCTTTGCGCTTTTTGTTCGAACTCATCGGAATAGACTCAGCTCCAACGAATATTGGTTTCTGGAGTCTTGATCATGGGTTTACTCGTCGACGGCCGCTGGCAGGACAAGTGGTACGAAAGCAGCAAGGACGGCGCGTTCCAGCGCGAACAGGCGCAGCGCCGCAATTGGGTCACTCGCAACGGCGAGCCGGGCCCGAGCGGTGAAGGCGGTTTCGCCGCCGAAGCCGGGCGTTATCACCTTTATGTTTCTCTCGCCTGTCCGTGGGCGCATCGCACGCTGATCCTGCGCAAGCTCAAAGGCCTGGAAAGCCTGATCGATGTTTCCGTCGTTAGCTGGCTGATGCTGGAAAACGGCTGGACCTTCGACCAGAACCTCGGTTCGACCGGCGACAAACTCGACCATTTCGATTTCATGCACCAGCGCTACACCGCCGACACCGCCAACTACACCGGCCGCGTCACCGTGCCGGTGCTGTGGGACAAGAAGCTCAAGCGCATCGTCAGCAACGAATCGGCGGAGATCATCCGCATGTTCAACAGCGCCTTCGATGACTTGACCGGCAACGATCTGGACTTCTATCCAGCGCCATTACGCAGCGAGATCGATGCGCTGAACGAGCGGATCTACCCTGCCGTGAACAACGGCGTGTACCGCGCCGGGTTCGCCACCTCGCAGAAAGCCTATGAAGAAGCGTTCGACGACGTGTTTGCCGAACTGGATCATCTGGAGCAAGTGCTGGACGCCAACCGTTATCTGACAGGCGAATACCTGACCGAGGCGGACGTGCGCTTGTTCACCACGCTGATTCGTTTCGACGCGGTGTACCACGGGCACTTCAAATGCAACCTGCGGCGGATCAGCGATTATCCGAATCTGTCGAACTGGCTGCGGGAGATGTACCAGTGGCCGGGCGTTGCCGAGACCGTGGATTTCCAGCACATCAAGAATCACTACTACGGCAGCCACAAGACCATCAACCCGACCGGGGTCGTGCCGAAGGGGCCGGAGCAGGATTTCACTGTTGCCCATGACCGGGACCGGTTGGGCGGGAAAGGGGTTTGGCGCAGAGGTTGAGAGCAGGATCGTTCCCACCGCGTGGGAACGATCCCTTCAGAGTCGTCAGATCTGACCCTGGGCGCCCTCGAACCACGCCAGTTTCTCGCGCAGTTGCACCACTTCGCCGACGATCACCAGCGTCGGCGCATGCACTTCATGCTCCGCCACCAGACGCGGCAGGTCGGCCAGCGTGCCGGTGAAGACCCGCTGATTGACCGTGGTGCCCTGCTGGATCAGCGCTGCCGGGGTTTCGGCCGCACGACCATGCTTGATCAACTGCTCGCAGATGACCGGCAACCCCACCAGGCCCATGTAGAACACTAGCGTCTGCGCCGGCGCGACGAGGTCGGCCCACGGCAGATCGGTGGAACCGTCCTTCAAGTGCCCGGTGACGAAACGCACCGACTGCGCGTAATCGCGATGAGTCAGGGGAATCCCGGCATACGCCGCGCAACCGCTGGCCGCCGTGATGCCCGGCACCACCTGGAACGGGATGCCATGGGCCGCCAGCTCCTCGATCTCTTCGCCGCCACGGCCGAAGATGAACGGATCCCCGCCCTTCAACCGCACCACACGCTTGCCGGCCTTGGCCAGATCCACCAGTTGCTGGTTGATCTGATCCTGCGGCACGGCGTGATCGGCGCGACGCTTGCCGACGTAGACCCGCTCGGCATCGCGACGGCACAGCTCAAGAATCGCCGGAGCCACCAAGCGGTCGTACAGCACCACGTCGGCTTGCTGCATCAGGCGCAAGGCGCGGAAGGTCAGCAGATCCGGATCGCCCGGTCCTGCGCCCACCAGATACACCTCGCCAGTGGTAACACTCGCTTCGCCGTCGATTTTTGCCTGCAACAGACGCTCGGCCTCGGCGCCCTGCCCAGCCAGTTGGCGATCGGCAATCGGCCCCTGGAACACGTCTTCCCAAAAACCGCGACGTTGCTGCACATCGGGAAACAGGCCTTTGACCTGATCGCGAAACCGCGCGGCCAGCCCGGCCAGATGGCCGTAGGTCGAAGGAATCCAGGTTTCGATCTTGGCGCGGATCAGCCGGGCCAGCACCGGCGCATCGCCACCGCTGGAAACCGCGATGATCAGCGGTGAACGATCGACGATTGCCGGGAAAATCACGCTGCACAGCGCCGGCGCATCGACCACATTGACCGGCACGCAGCGCCGATGGGCATCGGCGGAGACCTGCGCGTTCAACGCTTCGTCGTCGGTGGCGGCAATGATCAGCCCGCAACCGTCCAGATCCGTTTCGGCGTAGCCACGCAGCAGGCATTCGCCACCGCTGGCGGCGACCAGTTCGCGCAGTTGCGCTTCGATTTCAGGTGCGACCACCCGCAGCAGCGCACCGGCATCGGCCAGCAGGCGGGACTTGCGCAAGGCAATCTCCCCCCCACCGACGACCAACACACGACTGCCGCGCAGGTTGTGAAACAGCGGCAGATATTTCATTTAGCCGATGACCTCAAGGCCACCCATGTACGGCTTCAGCACGTCCGGCACGCGGATCGAACCGTCGGCCTGCTGGTAGTTTTCCAGCACGGCAACCAAGGTACGACCGACCGCCAGACCGGAACCGTTCAGGGTGTGCACCAGCTCAGGCTTGCCGGTTTCCGGGTTGCGGAAACGCGCCTGCATGCGGCGGGCCTGGAAGTCGCCGCAGTTGGAGCACGACGAGATTTCACGGTATTTGTCCTGGCTCGGAATCCACACTTCCAGGTCGTAAGTCTTGACTGCGCTGAAGCCCATGTCGCCGGTGCACAGTGCCAGAGTGCGGTAAGGCAGCTCCAGCAGTTGCAGGACTTTCTCGGCATTGGCGGTCAGGCCTTCCAGCGCTTCCATCGACTTCGACGGCTCGACGATCTGGACCATTTCAACCTTGTCGAACTGGTGCTGGCGGATCATGCCGCGAGTGTCACGACCCGACGCGCCGGCTTCGCTGCGGAAGCACGGAGTGTGGGCGACGAACTTGATCGGCAGCTGCTTCGAATCGACGATTTCACCGGCCACGATGTTGGTCAGCGACACTTCGGCGGTCGGGATCAGGTACAGATCGGCTTCGCCTTCGCGAGCGATCTTGAACAGGTCTTCTTCGAACTTCGGCAGTTGACCGGTACCTTGCAGCGCCGGGGCCTGAACCAGATAAGGCGTGTAGGCCTCTTCGTAGCCATGTTCGGTGACGTGCAGGTTGATCATGAACTGCGCCAGTGCGCGGTGCAGACGGGCAATCGGGCCACGCAGCAGGGCAAAACGTGCGCCGGACAGCTTGGCGGCGGTTTCGAAGTCGAGCCAGCCGAACTTCTCGCCCAGGGCCACGTGGTCCTGAACCGGGAAATCGAAAGCCGTCGGGGTGCCCCAGCGACGGACTTCGACGTTGCCGTCTTCGTCTTCGCCGACCGGCACTGATTCGTGCGGCAGGTTCGGGATGCCCAGCAGGATCGAGTCCAGTTCGGTCTGGATCGCGTCCAGCTCGACTTTACCGGCGCTCAGTTCGCCCGCCATGCGCTCGACGTCCGCCATCAGCGGCGCGATGTCTTCGCCGCGCTGCTTGGCCTGACCGATGGATTTGGAACGCGCGTTACGCTCAGCCTGCAGTGCTTCGGTGCGGGTCTGGACGGTCTTGCGCTGTTCTTCCAGCGCTTCGATGCGCGCGACATCCAGGGCAAAGCCACGGGAAGCCAGGCGGTCCGCTACGTCCTGAAGGTTGCTACGTAACAGTTTGGAATCGAGCATGTCGGTTTCTCGTTATCAAAGTTTGGTCAGGGACAGGCCGGCCCAGGTCGCGAGCAGCCCGCCGAATACGCTGATCGCCGCATAGCCCAGGGCCAGCGGCACTTGCCCGCTTTCCAGCAGGCGCACCGTATCCAGTGAAAAGGATGAAAAAGTCGTCAGCCCCCCGAGGAAGCCGACCATCAACCCGGCACGTACCTCGATCGGTACTTCCGGGCGTATCAAAAACAGGCCGTACAACACGCCAATCAGCAGACAGCCCACGATATTAACGGCCAGCGTCGCGGTATAGAAGTGCCGCGGCCAATTGGCGTTGACCCAATTGCCGGTGGCGAAGCGCAACAAGGTGCCGGCAATCCCGCCGACGGAGACTGCAACGATCAATGGAACCACTATTTTCTCCGCTGCCGGGGGCTTAAACGATCAAGTTGGGCGAGGTGGTTGAGCTTTTCGCCGATCTTCAACTCCAGGCCGCGCGGCACCGGTTGGTAGAACGGAATCGGGTCGAGTTCTTCCGGGAAATAGTCTTCGCCGGCCGCGTAGGCGTCCGGTTCGTCGTGGGCGTAACGGTATTCGTCGCCGTAGCCCAATTGCTTCATCAATTTGGTCGGCGCATTGCGCAGGTGCAGCGGCACCTCCAGCGAGCCGTGTTCGGCGGCGGCTCGCAGTGCGGTCTTGAAGCCCATGTACACCGCGTTGCTTTTCGGCGCACACGCCAGATAGGTGATGGCCTGCGCCACTGCCAACTCACCTTCCGGGCTGCCGAGACGTTCCTGCACTTCCCACGCGGCCAGGCACAGGCTCAGTGCGCGCGGGTCGGCGTTGCCGATGTCTTCACTGGCCATGCGCACCACGCGCCGAGCCAGGTACAGCGGATCGCAGCCGCCGTCGATCATTCGCGCAAACCAGTACAGCGCGCCGTCCGGATTGGAGCCGCGCACCGATTTGTGCAGCGCGGAAATCTGGTCGTAGAACGCTTCGCCGCCCTTGTCGAAACGCCGGCGAGTATCGCCGAGCAGGCTTTGCAGCAGCTCGGTGCCCATCTCGCTGTTGTCTTCGGCCAGGTCCGAGGCGTTTTCCAGCAGGTTCAGCAGGCGCCGGCCATCACCGTCGGCGGCGGACAGCAGCATCTGGAAGCCTTCATCGCTGAGGGTCAGATGTCGCTTGCCCAGACCACGCTCTTCAGTGAGCGCGCGGTGCACCAGTTTGCGCAACGCCGCCTCGTCGAGGCTCTTGAGTACGTAGACCCGCGCCCGCGACAGCAATGCGTTGTTCAGTTCGAAAGAAGGGTTTTCAGTGGTGGCGCCAATGAAGATCAGCGTACCGTCCTCAACGTAGGGTAGAAACGCATCCTGTTGAGACTTGTTGAAGCGGTGAACCTCATCGACAAACAGGATCGTGCGCTTGCCGTACTGGCCGGCCTGCTGCTTGGCGATTTCCACCGCCTGACGGATCTCCTTGACCCCGGCCAAGACGGCCGAGACCGTTTCGAAGTGCGCATCCGAGACTTCCGCCAGCAACCGCGCCAGGGTGGTTTTGCCCACGCCCGGCGGGCCCCAGAAGATCATCGAGTGCAGGGCACCCTGCTCCAGCGCTTCGCGCAAAGGCTTGCCGCGAGCGAGCACGTGTTCCTGACCGACGTACTCATCCAGATTGGTCGCCCGCAAACGGGCGGCCAGTGGCTGGGCAATCGGTGCACTGCGAAACAGATCCATCACGTACCGTTGAAACCTCTGTGTTTATTCCTGGATCACGTCGGCACCCTTCGGGATGTCGAACTTGAACTTCGATGCCGGGACCGCTTCGTTGGCCTTCACACCGGTAAACAGAATGTTGGTGCGCTGGCCGACGCTGTCGATCAGTTGCATGTCATTGACCAGACCGTTGCGGAACGACAGGCGCAGGCTGTCGAACAGGGTGTCCTTGGTTTTCGGCTTCAGGGTGAAGTCGATCACGCCGCCCGCCTCTTTCGCGCTGATGTCGAAGCTCTGGCTGATCTTCGAAACGTCGCCGGACAGCAACAGGGCTGGAGTCTGGGTCAGACGCTCATCGAGTTTCTTGATGGTGGCCTGTTCCAGATCCGGGTCCCACAGGGTGACTTTCTTGCCGTCGGACACCATGGTCTGCTCGGCTGGCGCATTGGTGTGCCAGTAGAACAGGCCCGGACGCTGCAGGGTCATGTCGCCGGTGGTTTCCTGCAACTGGGTGCCGCTGCCGTCGAGGGTCAGCTGGGAAAAATTGGCAGTCAGGGTCTTGGATGTTTCGAGCAATTGGGTCAGGCGAGCCACATCCTTGTCATCGGCGTGAGCCGTGAGGGTGGTCAGAGCCAGTACCGGCAGCAACATGCGGATAAGACGCATGGGAGTCCTCTTGAATACTCGTGGGAAAGTGGACGGCGCTTCATGCACCGTCCATTGCATTTGGATCAGGGTATCGAATCAGTCGCGTACCGGGCCAGGGGCCAGGACTTCGCGGGAACCGTTGGTGTTCATCGACGTCACGACCCCGGCCATTTCCATGGCTTCGATCATGCGCGCGGCACGGTTGTAGCCGATCTTCAGCTTGCGCTGTACAGCGGAGATGGAGGCGCGACGGCTTTCCAGCACGAACTGCACGGCTTCGTCGTACAGCGCGTCGGCTTCCGGATCGTCGCCGTCACCACCGCCGCTGCTGCCTTCGAAACCACTGCCCGCCTCTTCGACACCATTGAGGATGTCGTCGTTGTATTCCGGTGCGCCGCGCAGTTTCCAGGCTTCCACCACCCGGTGAACTTCATCGTCGGACACGAAGGCGCCGTGAACCCGGATCGGCAGGCTGGTGCCCGGCGGCATGTAGAGCATGTCACCGTGGCCGAGCAGTTGTTCGGCGCCGCCCTGGTCGATGATGGTCCGGGAGTCGATCTTGCTCGATACCTGGAACGCCATCCGCGTCGGGATGTTGGCCTTGATCAGACCGGTGATCACGTCCACCGACGGCCGCTGGGTCGCGAGAATCAGGTGGATACCGGCCGCACGCGCCTTCTGGGCGATACGGGCGATCAGTTCTTCTACCTTCTTGCCGACGATCATCATCATGTCGGCGAATTCGTCCACGACCACGACGATGGTCGGCAGCTTCTGCAGCAGCGGTGCTTCGTCGTGGATGCTTTCGCGTTTGTACAGCGGATCGCTCAGCGGCTCGCCGGCGTCTTGGGCTTCCTTGACCTTGGCGTTGAAGCCGGACAGGTTTCGTACACCCATCTTCGCCATCAGCTTGTAGCGACGCTCCATCTCGGCCACGCTCCAGCGCAGGGCGTTGGCGGCGTCTTTCATGTCGGTCACGACCGGGCACAGCAGGTGCGGAATGCCTTCGTAGATCGACAGCTCGAGCATTTTCGGGTCGATCATGATCAGCTTGGCGTCATCCGGGCCGGACTTGAACAGGATCGACAGGATCATCGCGTTCACGCCCACCGACTTACCGGAACCGGTGGTACCGGCCACCAGCAGGTGCGGCATCTTTGCCAGGTCGGTGATGACCGGCTTGCCGCCGATGTCGTGGCCCAGGGCCAGGGTGACCGGCGATTTGAAGTTGTCGTACTCAGGCGTCGACAGCACTTCGGAGAAGCGCACGATCTGCCGGTCTTCGTTGGGAATCTCGATACCGACCGTAGTCTTGCCCGGAATCACTTCGACCACCCGTACGCTGGTCACGGCCAGCGAACGTGCAAGGTCTTTCGCCAGGTTGGCGATACGGCTGACCTTCACACCTGCAGCAGGCTGGATTTCGTAACGGGTAATGACCGGACCGGGGTGAATCGAATCCACGGTGACTTCGACGCCGAATTCCTTGAGCTTGATCTCCAGCAAGTGGCCGACCGCCGCCAGGGATTCGGGCGAATAATTGAGTTGTTTCTTTTCCGCAGGATCGAGGATCGAGATCGGCGGCAAGGTGCCTTCCACGGCGCTGTCGACGAACAACGGCACCTGCTTCTCTTTCTGCACGCGCTTGCTTGGCTCCGGCGCCTTGACCGGGGCCGGCGCGATGACCGGCGGTACCTGTTTCTCGCGCTCGGACATGTGCTTGCTCAGAGCCTGTTCGCGCTCGATCAGACGCTCCTTGACCTTGGCCTGCTCGCGCTTGTCGGTGACCGTCGGTGCAACCACGTCATGCACGCGATCGTCGACTTCACGCAGTTGCGCGACCAGTTGCTTGCGCTCGGTACGCGCCGACCACCAGCGGTTGACCGCGCCCTGGAACAGTTCGAACAGGTCGAGGGTGATCTTGCCGGTGATGTCCATCACCTTGAACCACGACAGGTCGGTGAACACCGTCAGGCCGAACAAGAACAGTGCGATGAACAACAACGTGCTGCCCTGAATGTTCAGAGCATTGCGGGCCAGATCACCAAGGCTTTCACCCAGCGCACCACCGGCGCCAGCCGGCAGACCGGTGGCGGCATGAAAATGAATGTGTGCCAGCGCCGCGCCGGACAACACCAGGAACACCAGACCGATCAGGCGCCAGGAAAACAGCCAGCCGCTCCACTGCCACGGCTCGTGACGCTGACGGAAGATCTGATACGCCTTGATCGCCAGCAGCAACGGGAAGATGTAGGCGAAGTAACCCAGCACCATGAACAGGATGTCGGCGCTGTAGGAACCGGCCGGGCCGCCGAAGTTCTGCACGTCGTCGATCTTGCTGTTGTGGCTCCAGCCCGGATCGTCCTTGCCGTAGGTCAGCAACGCCATCATCAGGAACAGGCACAAGGCGCCGATGGCGATCAATGCACCTTCCTTGAGCCGGTAGTGCAACTGTTGGCGCCAGAGCGGAACGACTGTTTTTGGTGCTTCCGTGGATTTCTTCAAAACGCTTCTTTTCCTGCGCCAGAGGCGCGTCCATCTATTGAATGACGATAAAAACTGCCCAATCCAGGCAGGTAAAAAAATTGACGGGCGCAACGGAGACTACTTTTAACACTGCGCCCCGCCTTTTATAAACACGGCACGCGGCGAATATTCTGTAACAGCCCGGCATTGTACGGGTTTGCGCGTTCGATGCCATGCTTCCAGGCCCCAGGTTCAAGCATAGCCAAACGCACAACACCCGGCGTTCAATTTGAGCATGCATTACCTTTTGTGACAAAGGCTTATGAGGTGTATTTGATGAACGTAGCGAAGCATTTGCGCCTCATCTCCCCTGAGTGCCACACATTGGCATCGACAACCTTGCCCGCACCGGTGCAACGCCCGATTACGACCGCATCCGGATGCTCAAGTTGCAGCTACGCAAAAGCCGCACTGCAACGGAGGACATTCGCGTCATTTCCCGGCACACTTTACCGCGGGCCCAGCGCCCACCGCCCTCCCCTTCTGCAAGCCTGGACGCCATGCTGACTTGGTTACAACGCAATTCACTGACTTTCCCGCCACTGGAAAAGGCCATGCGCGATCCCAACGGATTGCTGGCGGCCGGAGGCGACCTGTCCGCCGATCGCTTGATCCAGGCTTATCGTCACGGCTGCTTTCCATGGTTTTCCGAAGGTCAGCCGATTCTCTGGTGGTCGCCGGATCCGCGCACCGTGCTTTTTCCCGACGAACTGCACGTCTCGCGCAGCCTCGGCAAATTGATGCGCAAACAGCGTTATCAAGTGACCTTCGATCAGGATTTCGACGCCGTAATCCACGCCTGCGCCGCTCCCCGGGAATACGCCGACGGCACCTGGATCACCGAAGCGATGCAGGACGCCTATATCGAACTGCATCGACGTGGCTTTGCCCATTCGGTGGAAGTCTGGGATGAGGGCGAACTGGTCGGCGGCCTGTACGGCCTGGCGATGGGGCAGCTGTTCTTCGGCGAGTCGATGTTCAGCCGTGCGGACAACGCATCCAAGTACGGTTTTGCGACGCTGGTGCAACATCTGAAAGAAGCGGGTTTCGTATTGATAGACTGCCAGATGCCTACCGACCACCTCCACAGCCTCGGCGCCCGTGCCATTTCACGGCAGACATTCGCCGACTATCTGGCCCGACACCTCGATCAACCCCATCATGCGACCTGGGTTTGCTGAGCGACTTTTGCGCGCGTGGCTTACACTTAATTCACCAGCTTACCCTTGAGGGTTGATCATGACCGAGTTGGCGCGGTTGAAGTTTTATGCCACTCAGCCTCACTCTTGCAGTTATCTGCCCGAGGAACAGGCGACGACCCTGTTTCTCGATCCGAGCCAGCCCATGGATGTGCATGTCTACGCAGACCTGTCAGAAATGGGCTTTCGTCGCAGCGGCGATCACCTGTACCGCCCGCATTGCCAGAACTGCAATGCCTGCGTGCCTGCGCGCATTCCGGTGGCGCAGTTCAACCCCAACCGTCAGCAGAAACGCATTTTCAAGCGCAACATCGATTTGCAGGTGCGCCCGGTCAAGCCGGCGTTCAGCGAAGAGTACTTCGACCTCTACCAGCGCTACATCGAACAGCGCCACGCGGATGGCGACATGTACCCGCCAAGCCGCGATCAATTCTCGACCTTTCTGGTACGCGACCTGCCCTTCTCACGCTTCTACGAGTTCCGGCTCGACGGACGGTTGCTGGCAGTTGCCGTGACCGATCTGCTGCCCAACGGCCTGTCGGCGGTCTACACCTTTTACGAACCGCAGGAAGAACGCCGCAGCCTCGGGCGCTACGCGATCCTCTGGCAAATCGCCGAAGCCCAGCGCCTGGGGCTTGAGGCGGTGTACCTGGGTTACTGGATCAAAAACTGCAAAAAGATGAACTACAAGACCCAATATCGGCCTATCGAACTGCTGATCAATCAGCGCTGGGTCATCCTGAACTAAACGCAAACCCTAAACCCCTTGGCGTAAACCCCATTTTTCGGGCACAATGCACGCCGCTTTTGCCTGGCGCAGTTGCACCGGGCCATTCATTGGATACCGAGGGCTTTACTGCATGTCGAAAGAAGACAGCTTCGAAATGGAAGGCACTGTCGTCGACACCCTGCCCAACACCATGTTTCGTGTGGAGTTGGAAAATGGGCACGTCGTAACCGCGCATATTTCCGGCAAGATGCGCAAGAACTACATTCGTATTCTTACCGGTGACAAAGTGCGCGTCGAGCTGACGCCCTATGACTTGAGCAAAGGGCGTATTACTTACCGCGCTCGCTAATCAAGTCAATACAAGACGCCCGGCTTAATGCCGGGCGTTTTTGTGTGTGCGTGTTTTTTGGGTTTGGGTGTATATCCGTTGCTGCGGTAACGGCTTCTTAGGGTTCCGCCCTTACGGCGGGTCACTTTTTCCAAACGCCGAAAAAGTAACCAAAAAGGCTGAGCCCCGGCGTACGGCACTTCGCTTAGGCTCAGTGTTCCCTCGCTACGGTGTCCACCAGGGGGCATCGCCTACGGTTTGCTTCGCTGCACCTCCTCTCGATGTATGCGGCTTCGCCGCACGGCGCTACGCGCCTACCCCCTGATGGACACCTCCGCTCGGCCTGCCGAAGGGGCAAAAAATCAAAAGCCAGAGCCAAAGCAAAAACCAAGTTAAAAGCCCCGCTCCTCCCCACTCACCACAATGAGCGTTAGCTCGAGTACCGCTTCTGATCGCAGTGCCCGTCGGCAGGCTGAGTGGAGGGATTGATCCGGGGGTGGGAGCGCAGCGACCGTTTGGCGAAGCCAAACACATCGAGAGGAGGTGCAGCGAAGCAAACCGTAGGCGATGCCCCCGGATCAATCCCGGAGCGAAGGAACCCGAGCCACAGCGAGGGCCGTACGTCAGGGTAAAGCCTTTTTGGTTACTTTTTCGGCGTTTGGAAAAAGTGACCCGCCGTAAGGGCGGAACCCTAAGAAGCCGTTACAGCAGCAACGGATATACAAACAAAACCCGAGGAAACACCCAAAACAAAAAAAGGCGCCCGAAGGCGCCTTTTCGCTTTACAGCCAAGCCAGCCGTCAGGCCATTTCTGCAGTGGTCTCGAAGTCAAACGTCAACTCACCATCCTTGATGTCGATGTGAACCACACCGCCATGCTCGGCCAGCTCACCAAACAGAATCTCCTCCGCCAGCGGACGCTTGATCTTGTCCTGGATCAGACGCGCCATCGGACGAGCGCCCATGGCCGAATCGTAACCACCGGCCGCCAGCCAGCTGCGCGCCGCGTCCGTAACTTCCAGAAGCACACGCTTGTCTTCCAGCTGCGCCTGAAGCTCGGTAAGGAACTTGTCCACCACGCTCTTGATGACCTCATGACTGAGGCGACCAAACTGAATGATGGTATCCAGACGGTTGCGGAATTCCGGCGTGAAACTCTTCTTGATCACTTCCATCGCATCGGACGAGTGGTCCTGATGGGTGAAACCGATCGAAGCACGCGCCGCCGTTTCAGCACCGGCGTTGGTGGTCATGATCACGATCACATTGCGGAAGTCCGCCTTGCGCCCGTTGTTGTCGGTCAGCGTGCCGTGGTCCATCACCTGCAGCAGCAGGTTGAAGACTTCCGGATGCGCCTTCTCGATTTCATCGAGCAGCAATACGCAATGCGGTTGCTTGGTGATCGCTTCGGTCAGCAGACCGCCCTGGTCGAAACCGACATAACCCGGAGGCGCACCGATCAGACGCGATACGGTGTGGCGCTCCATGTACTCGGACATGTCGAAGCGCACCAGTTCGATCCCCAACGCCTTGGCCAATTGACGCGCGGCTTCGGTTTTACCGACACCGGTCGGCCCTGCGAACAGGAACGAACCGACAGGTTTGTCAGGCGACTTGAGACCGGCACGGGACAGTTTGATCGCAGTCGACAGCGAATCGATCGCCGCGTCCTGACCGAACACCGTCAGCTTCAGGTCACGCTCGAGGTTACGCAGCAGTTCCTTGTCGGAGCTGGTGACGTGCTTCGGCGGAATCCGCGCGATTTTCGCAACGATGTCCTCAACCTCAGGCACTTCGATGCGTTTCACACGCTTCTCGACCGGCTGCAGACGCTGGTAGGCGCCCGCCTCGTCGATCACGTCGATGGCCTTGTCCGGCATGTGCCGGTCATTGATGTAGCGCGAAGCCAGTTCCGCAGCGGCGCGTAGCGACTCGTCGCTGTATTCGATGTTGTGGTGCTGTTCAAAGCGCCCTTTCAGGCCACGCAGGATACCGATGGTGTCTTCCACCGACGGTTCGACGACATCGACCTTCTGGAAGCGACGCGCCAGGGCACGGTCTTTTTCGAAGATGCCACGGAATTCCTGGAACGTGGTCGAGCCGATGCAGCGAATGTCGCCAGACGACAGCAGCGGTTTGAGCAGGTTCGAGGCATCCATCACGCCACCGGACGCAGCACCCGCACCGATGATGGTGTGAATCTCGTCGATGAACAGGATCGCCTGCGGACGTTTTTTCAGTTCGTTGAGCAGCGCCTTGAAGCGCTTCTCAAAGTCACCGCGATACTTGGTGCCCGCGAGCAGAGCGCCCAGATCAAGGGAATAAACGACGCTGTTGGCCAGCAGGTCCGGCACCTGGTTGTCGACAATACGCTTGGCCAGGCCTTCAGCAATCGCGGTTTTACCCACGCCAGCCTCGCCTACCAGCAGCGGGTTGTTCTTGCGACGGCGCGCGAGAATCTGCGCGACCCGCTCGACTTCCGTTTCACGCCCGACCAGCGGATCGATCCGACCCTGGCGTGCGAGTTCGTTGAGGTTGCTGGCATAAGCGTCCAGCGGATTGCCTGAAGAAGAAGACTCACCGCCCTCGTCGTCCTGCATATCTTGTTCACCTTCAGAGTGATCGCCATGCCCCGGCACTTTGGAAATGCCGTGGGCGATATAGTTGACGACATCAATGCGTGCAACGCTCTGCTGTTTCAGCAGGAACACCGCCTGACTCTCTTGCTCACTGAAGATTGCAACCAGCACGTTGGCGCCGGTCACTTCGCGTTTGCCCGAGCTCTGCACATGAAAGACAGCACGTTGCAGCACACGCTGGAAGCCCAGGGTTGGCTGGGTTTCGCGATCCTCGTCATGGACGGGGATCAGTGGCGTGGTGGAGTCGATGAACTCCTGCAGGTCGTGCTTGAGTTTGTCGAGGTTTGCGCCGCAGGCACGCAATACGGTGGCGGCAGCCTCATTGTCCAATAGGGCCAGCAGCAGGTGTTCGACGGTCATGAACTCATGACGTTTCGAACGTGCCTCCTTGAAGGCAAGATTGAGGGTGACTTCGAGCTCGCGGTTTAACATAGCTTCACCTCATACCCAAGTGGTCGGCGATTAACCGTCCTTCTCGATTTCACAGAGTAGCGGATGCTGGCTTTCCCTGGCGTACTGGTTGACCTGCATGGCCTTTGTCTCGGCGATGTCGCGGGTAAACACTCCACATACTGCCCGCCCTTCTGTGTGGACGGCCAGCATGACCTTGGTCGCCAGCTCGCGATTCAGGTTAAAAAACACCTCGAGCACTTCGACGACGAAATCCATCGGTGTGTAGTCATCATTAAACAAAACCACCTTGTACATCGGCGGCGCCTGTAACGCAGGCTTTGCTTCCTGAACAGCAACGCCTGCCGAATCGTCGTCGTGCTCCTGTGGAAGATCCTTTTGGAGAAGCGGGCGATCCTGATTGAATGTTAGTCGAATCTGGCTGATTGCATGCATGGAAAGAAAGGTTCGTCAGTTGTGCAAATACAGTGATGGGGGCGGCTTGACACGTTTTCAACTCCGACTGCCCGGTCACCTTGACTATCGGGAAAACGGTGTTACAACCAATAGAACCCACAGTGGGGAAAAAAGATCCGCGGAGTCAATCTTTTTAACGGATTCGACTGCGGATGAATTGGATGATACTCCAGCGATGGAGACTGTTGCAGAGGGATTTGAGCATGGCTGTCGGCAAGGTGAAATGGTTCAATAATTCCAAGGGGTTCGGTTTCATCAACACCGACTCCCGCGAGGGGAAGGACGAGGACGGCAAGGAAATTGATTTCTTTGCCCACTATTCCGCCATTGAAATGGACGGATACAAAACCCTCAAAGCCGGGCAAATCGTCAAATTCGAGATCGTACAAGGCCCCAAAGGCCTGCACGCCACAAAAATTCAGAATGTCGAAGCCGCAAAAGATGCCGCCTCGGCAGCCGCTCAGCACCAGTCAGTGACCAGCTGAAGCAACCCGAACACCTGCCAGAAAACAAACCGCCCGGCTTGATGACTCGAGCCGGGCGGTTTCGTTGCAGCTGCCGTTCTTACATGTGCTTGATCAGCGCTTCACCGAAGCCCGAGGAAGACACCAGTGTGGCGCCTTCCATCAGACGTTCGAAGTCGTAGGTCACGGTCTTGGCCTTGATGGCGCCATTGGTGCCCTTGATGATCAGGTCGGCCGCTTCGGTCCAGCCCAGGTGACGCAGCATCATTTCCGCCGACAGAATCACCGAGCCCGGGTTAACCTGGTCCTTGCCGGCATATTTCGGCGCAGTACCGTGGGTCGCCTCGAACATGGCCACGGTGTCGGACAGGTTGGCACCCGGCGCGATACCGATACCGCCCACTTCCGCCGCCAGGGCGTCGGACAGGTAGTCACCGTTGAGGTTGAGGGTGGCGATCACGTCGTATTCGGCCGGACGCAGCAGGATCTGCTGGAGCATGGCGTCGGCGATGGCGTCCTTGACGACGACTTCGCGGCCGGTTTTCGGGTTCTTGAACTTCATCCATGGGCCGCCATCGAGCAGCTCGGCGCCGAATTCTTCCTTCGCCACCTCGTAGCCCCAGTCCTTGAAAGCACCTTCGGTGAATTTCATGATGTTGCCCTTGTGCACGATGGTCAGCGACTTGCGGTCGTTGTCCACCACGTATTGCAGGGCCTTGCGCACCAGACGCTTGGTGCCTTCTTTCGAAACCGGCTTGATGCCGATGCCGCAGTCCTGGTCGAAACGGATCTTGGTGACGCCCATTTCTTCTTTCAGGAACTTGATGACCTTGGTGGCTTCAGGGGAGCCGGCTTTCCATTCGATACCGGCATAAATGTCTTCGGAGTTCTCGCGGAAGATCACCATGTCGACGTCGCCGGGCTTTTTCACCGGGCTCGGTACGCCTTCGAACCACACCACAGGGCGCAGGCAGACATAGAGATCGAGCTGTTGGCGCAGGGCAACGTTGAGAGAGCGGATGCCGCCACCGACGGGAGTGGTCAGCGGGCCCTTGATGGAAACCACGTAATCCTTGACCGCGTCCAGGGTTTCCTGGGGCAGCCAGGTGTCCTGGTCATAAACCTGAGTTGCTTTTTCGCCAGCATAAACCTCCATCCAGGAAATCTTGCGCTTGCCCCCGTAGGCTTTTTCTACGGCAGCATCAACCACTTTGATCATCACAGGGCTGACGTCGACGCCAATGCCGTCACCTTCGATGAAGGGAATGATCGGGTTATCAGGGACATTGAGAGAATGGTCTGCGTTGACGGTGATTTTGTCGCCGACGGCTGGAACCTGAATCTTCTTGTAACCCATGCTGAACTCCATTGTTTGGATTGAACATCTGGCTTGGTTCGAGCGTAACCCAGTTGAATCAACACGCAAACCCTCTGTTCCGGGCGCGGCCACATCTCGTTTCGTACAAGCCTGAAAGCAAAGGGAAAAGCGCCAATCTCAAGCATTCACGGCGACTCTACGCCCCACCCCGCCCTGCGACCTTTAGACCAATGGACGAGAATCGTTGCATATGAACCATCGGCAGATTGCCAGCTACCTATGTATAATGCCGCCCGCTGACCAAAGGGTCACGACGGCTGGCCTCTCTAGCACGAGACTTTCCGCCTGATTGGTCGGGTTGTTACCGCAGTCCGACTGCTTGACGCTCTACTGATGCACCCAACATCACCGCGAAGATTCTCGACATTCGGTTCATGGATGACTTTGAACGAACGCGCTTACCCGGCGCCCCTCGAGTTTCTGCGCACGCTTTAGCAAAGAAGAGAGAGTTAATCCGAATATGCCCACCCGCTCGAAGATCATCTATACCTTCACCGACGAAGCTCCAGCCCTCGCCACCTATTCCCTGCTGCCGATCATCGAGGCTTACACTGCCTCGGCCGATATCGCCGTGGAAACCCGCGATATCTCTCTTGCAGCACGTATTCTGGCCAGCTTCCCCGAGCAACTGGGTGACAAAGCCGTAGCCGACCACCTCGCCGAACTGGGCGACCTGGCCGTTACGCCTGAAGCCAACATCATCAAGCTGCCGAACATCAGCGCCTCGGTTCCGCAACTGCAAGCCGCGATCAAAGAACTGCAAGCCCAGGGCTACAACCTGCCGGACTACCCGGAAACCGTGACCAGCGACGCCGACAAAGACGCCAAGGCGCGCTACGACAAGGTCAAGGGCAGCGCGGTGAACCCGGTTCTGCGCGAAGGCAACTCCGACCGCCGTGCTCCGCTGTCGGTCAAGAACTACGCTCGCAAGCACCCGCACAAAATGGGCGCCTGGGCCAAGGACTCCAAGTCCCACGTCGCTCACATGAGCACCGGCGATTTCTACGGCAGCGAAAAAGCTGCCCTGATCGACGCCGCTGACGCCGTGAAGATCGAGCTGATCGCCAAAGACGGCACCGCTACCGTCCTGAAAGAAAAAACCACCGTTCAGGCGGGCGAGATCCTCGACTGCTCCGTGATGAGCAAAAAGGCCCTGCGCGCGTTCATCGCCGCTGAAATCGACAGCGCCAAGCAACAAGGCGTGCTGCTGTCGGTTCACCTGAAAGCCACCATGATGAAGGTCTCCGACCCGATCATGTTCGGCCAGATCGTTGCCGAGTTCTACAAAGACGCCCTGACCAAGCACGCCGACGTGCTGGCAGAAATCGGCTTCAACCTGAACAACGGCATCGGCGACCTGTACGCCCGCATCAAATCCCTGCCGGCCGAGCAGCAAGCCCAGATCGAAGCTGACGTGCAGGCGGTCTACGCCGTTCGTCCGTCGCTGGCGATGGTCAACTCCGACAAAGGCATCACCAACCTGCACGTGCCGAGCGACGTGATCGTCGACGCCTCGATGCCGGCCATGATCCGTGACTCCGGCAAGATGTGGGGCACCGACGGCCAGCTGCACGACACCAAGGCTGTGATCCCGGATCGCTGCTACGCCACCATCTACCAGGCCGTGATCGAAGATTGCAAAGCCAATGGTGCTTTCGATCCGACCACCATGGGCAGCGTGCCAAACGTTGGCCTGATGGCTAAAAAGGCTGAAGAATACGGCTCCCACGACAAGACCTTCCAGATCAAGGCCGACGGCGTGGTTCGCGTGACCGACAGCAAAGGCACCCTGCTGATGGAACAGGCTGTTGAAGCCGGCGACATCTTCCGTATGTGCCAGACCAAAGACGCGCCGATCCAGGACTGGGTCAAACTGGCCGTCAACCGCGCTCGTGCAAGCGCAACTCCAGCCATTTTCTGGCTGGACCCGATGCGCGCCCACGACGGCGTGGTGATCGAGAAAGTTCAGGCTTACCTGAAGGATCACGACACCGCTGGTCTGGACATCCAGATCATGGCGCCGGTCGATGCCATGAAATACACCCTGCAGCGCACCCGCGAAGGCAAGGACACCATTTCGGTGACCGGCAACGTACTGCGTGACTACCTGACCGACCTGTTCCCGATCATGGAACTGGGCACCAGCGCCAAGATGCTGTCGATCGTGCCGCTGATGAACGGCGGTGGCCTGTTCGAAACCGGCGCCGGCGGTTCGGCTCCGAAGCACGTGCAGCAACTGGTCGAAGAGAACTTCCTGCGCTGGGACTCGCTGGGTGAATTCCTGGCCCTGGCCGCTTCTCTCGAGCACCTGGGTGTGAACTACAACAACCCGAAAGCGCTGGTTCTGTCCAAGACCCTGGATCAGGCCACCGGCCAGTTCCTCGACAACAACAAGTCGCCATCGCGCAAAGTCGGCAACATCGACAACCGCGGCAGCCACTTCTACCTGGCGATGTACTGGGCACAAGCCCTGGCCGCCCAGACCGAAGACACTGCACTGCAAGCGCAGTTCGCAACTCTGGCCAAGACCCTGACCGAGAACGAAGCGACCATCGTCGCCGAGCTCAACGCCGTTCAAGGCAAGCCAGTGGACATCGGCGGTTACTACCACGCCAATGCCGAGCTGATCAGCAAGGCCATGCGCCCAAGCGCAACCCTCAACGCGGCCATCGCTGCGCTGGTATAAGGTTGTAAAGGGAACATCACAAACCCCGGCCATGCGCCGGGGTTTGTGTTTCTGCCTTTCGCCCAGGAGATTCAATCAATGCAATGGCTCCCCCACATCACTGTCGCCACCATCGTCGAGGACAACGGTCGTTTTCTGATGGTCGAGGAACACAAAGCAGGGCGTAACGTGCTCAATCAGCCCGCCGGTCATCTGGATCCGGACGAAACCCTGATCGAAGCCGCCGTGCGCGAAACCCTCGAAGAAACCGGCTGGGACGTCGAGCCCACCGCCGTGGTCGGCATTTATCTGTATACCGCCCCGAGCAACGGCGTGACTTACCAGCGCGTGTGCTTTAGCGCCAAAGCCGTGAAACACCACCCGGATTATCAGCTGGACGACGGCATCGTCGGCGCCAAGTGGCTGACCCGCGAGGAATTAATCGAGCAGCGCGAGCACTGGCGCAGCGAGCTGATCATCCGCTGCATCGATGATTATCTGGCCGGCAATCGCTTCGGCCTCGAACTGATCCGCCCTTCCCTTTAGCCTTGAGGCCGTGAGCCTGATAGAATCGCGTCCTTTTTCAAGACACTCATTGAATCCCTATGCGTGATCCAGCCCCTTCTGACACATCCAAGAAGCGCGTCATTGTCGGCATGTCCGGCGGCGTGGACTCTTCCGTTTCCGCTCTCCTGCTGATCGAGCAGGGTTATGAGGTGGAAGGCCTGTTCATGAAGAACTGGGAAGAAGACGACGGAACGGAATACTGCACCGCCATGGACGACCTGGCGGATGCTCAGGCTGTGTGCGACAAGATCGGTATCAAGCTGCACACCGCCAACTTCGCCGCCGAGTACTGGGACAACGTGTTCGAGCACTTCCTGGCCGAATACAAGGCCGGCCGCACGCCGAACCCGGACATCCTGTGCAACCGCGAGATCAAGTTCAAGGCGTTCCTCGACTACGCCATGATGCTCGGCGCCGACCTGATTGCCACCGGTCACTACGTGCGCCGCCGCGACATCGATGGCCGCACCGAGCTGCTCAAAGGCCTGGATCCGAACAAGGATCAGAGCTACTTCCTGCACGCCGTCGGCGGCGAACAGATCGCCAAGACCCTGTTCCCGGTCGGCGAACTGGAAAAACCGGAAGTCCGTGCAATTGCCGAGAAATACGAACTGGCGACCGCCAAGAAGAAGGATTCCACCGGGATCTGCTTCATCGGCGAGCGTCGCTTCAGCGATTTCCTCAAGCAATACCTGCCGGCGCAACCGGGCGAGATCAAGACCACCGAAGGCGAAGTCATCGGCCGTCACCACGGCTTGATGTACCACACCATCGGCCAGCGTCAGGGCCTGGGCATCGGTGGTCTGAAAGACGCCGGCGATGAGCCGTGGTACGTGCTGCGCAAGGATCTGGACACCAACGAGCTGATCGTCGGCCAGGGCAACAACCATCCGTGGCTGTTCTCCAGCGCCCTGCTCGCTTCGGAAATCTATTGGGTCAACCCGATCGACTTGAGCCAGCCACTGCGCCTGACCGCCAAGGTTCGTTATCGCCAGAGCGATCAGGCCTGCACGCTGGAAAAAACCGAGACCGGCTATCGCGCCGTGTTCGACGAGCCGCAGCGCGCGGTCACGCCGGGCCAGTCGGTGGTGTTCTATGACGGTGAAATCTGCCTCGGCGGCGGCGTGATCGAAGTCGCCGAGCCGTGGAGCGGCCAGGCATGAGCCCGACTCAGGAGCAATTGACCGCTCTGGGCGGCGTGTTTCTCGCCGCCGTGCTGGTCGACCGGATCGCCAAGACCGGCCAGACCAACGAGGCCGGCTTGAGCTGCATGCTCGGCAGCCTGCTGGTTCGCGACCCGAAAGACACGCTGGATGTTTACGGCGGCGACGATATCAACCTGCGCGAGGGTTACCGCGCGCTGATCGGCGCCCTCGAGCGCGACCCGAGCACCTTGCAGCGCGAACCGCTGCGCTACGCCCTGTCGATGCTCGGCCTCGAGCGGCAATTGGCCAAGCGCAACGACATGCTCGACGTGATCGGCAAGCGCTTGCCGCAGATCCAGTCGCAGGTCGAACATTTCGGCCCGGCCCACGAAAACGTGATCGCGGCCTGCGGTGCGCTGTATCAGGACACCCTGAGCACGCTGCGCCAACGCATTCAGGTGCATGGCGACATGCGCAATCTGCAGCAGCCGAGCAATGCCTCGAAGATCCGCGCCCTGCTGCTCGCCGGCATTCGTTCGGCACGCCTGTGGCGTCAGCTCGGCGGCCATCGCTGGCAGCTGGTCGTGAGCCGACGCAAATTGCTCAAAGAGCTGTATCCGTTGATGCGCAGCGAGTAAATCGCCGCGCAATAAAAGCTTTGTAGTCTGTAACGCGTAATACGCCGGTCAGTTGGCGACGGACCGGCGGATTTTTTCATGTATGATACGCGCCCCATTTCGTTGCCCGACTGTCCGAGAACACCCCATGCAGCTCTCTTCGCTCACTGCGGTTTCCCCTGTTGACGGCCGCTACGCCGGCAAAACCCAGGCCCTGCGCCCAATTTTCAGCGAGTACGGTCTGATCCGTGCCCGCGTTCTGGTTGAAGTGCGCTGGCTCCAGCGCCTGGCCGCTCACGCCGGCATCCCGGAAGTGCCAGCCTTCTCCGCCGAAGCCAACGCCGTTCTGAATGAACTGGCCGAAAACTTCTCGCTGGAGCACGCCGAGCGCGTGAAAGAGATCGAGCGCACCACCAACCACGACGTAAAAGCGATCGAATACCTGCTCAAAGAGCAAGCGGCCAAGCTGCCGGAGCTGGCCAAGGTCAGCGAATTCATCCACTTCGCCTGCACCAGCGAGGACATCAACAACCTGTCCCACGCCCTGATGCTGCGCGAAGGCCGTGACGACGTGATGCTGCCGCTGATGCGCCAGACTGCCAACGCCATCCGCGAACTGGCGATCCGCTTCGCCGACGTGCCGATGCTGTCGCGCACCCACGGTCAGCCGGCTTCGCCGACCACTCTGGGTAAAGAGCTGGCGAACGTGGTTTACCGTCTCGAGCGCCAGATCGCTCAGGTCGCTGCCGTTCCGCTGCTGGGCAAGATCAACGGCGCTGTCGGCAACTACAACGCTCACCTGTCGGCCTACCCGCAGATCGACTGGGAAGCTAACGCCCGCGCCTTCATCGAAGACGAGCTGGGTCTGGGCTTCAACCCGTACACCACGCAGATCGAGCCGCACGACTACATCGCCGAGCTGTTCGACGCCATTGCGCGCTTCAACACCATCCTGATCGACTTCGACCGTGACATCTGGGGCTACATCTCCCTGGGTTACTTCAAGCAGCGCACCATCGCCGGCGAAATCGGTTCGTCGACCATGCCGCACAAGGTCAACCCGATCGACTTCGAAAACTCCGAAGGTAACCTGGGCATCGCCAACGCGCTGTTCCAGCACCTGGCGAGCAAACTGCCGATCTCCCGCTGGCAGCGCGACCTGACCGACTCCACCGTTCTGCGCAACCTCGGTGTCGGCTTCGCCCACAGCGTGATCGCGTACGAAGCGAGCCTCAAAGGCATCAGCAAGCTCGAGCTGAACGCTGACAAGATCGCTGCCGATCTGGACGCTTGCTGGGAAGTCCTGGCCGAGCCGATCCAGACCGTGATGCGCCGCTACAACATCGAAAACCCGTACGAGAAGCTGAAAGAACTGACGCGCGGCAAGGGCATCAGCCCTGAAGCGCTGCAGACTTTCATCGACGGCCTGGACATGCCGGCCGCTGCGAAAGCCGAGCTCAAGCAACTGACCCCGGCCAACTACATCGGCAACGCTGTAGCGCAAGCCAAACGCATCTGATCGACTGCTTGACCCGTTTGAGACGCCCGGCCGCGCCGGGCGTTTTTATTCCCGTCTGAAAAATGCTTTTTTTCAATAGGTTACATATGAATCCCGATATTCCTCTTCAACTTCTGGGTGGTCTTACGGCGCGCGAATTCATGCGCGATTACTGGCAGAAAAAACCACTGCTGATCCGTCAGGCGATTCCTGATTTCGAAAGCCCGATCGACGCCGACGAACTCGCCGGCCTGGCCCTGGAAGAAGAAGTCGAATCGCGCCTGGTGATCGAGCACGGCGAGCGTCCATGGGAACTGCGTCGCGGCCCGTTCGCCGAAGACGAATTCAGCAAACTGCCGGAGCGCGAGTGGACCCTGCTGGTGCAAGCGGTCGATCAGTTCGTGCCGGAAGTCAGCGAGCTGCTGGAAAACTTCCGTTTCCTGCCAAGCTGGCGCGTCGACGACGTGATGATCAGCTTCGCCGCCCCGGGTGGCAGCGTCGGCCCGCACTTCGACAACTACGACGTGTTCCTGCTGCAAGGCCACGGCAAGCGCAACTGGAAAATCGGCCAGATGTGCGACTCCGAAAGCCCGTTGCTGCAACACGCGGACCTGCGCATCCTCGCCGAATTCCACGAGACCGAAGAGTGGGTCCTGGAACCGGGCGACATGCTCTACCTGCCGCCGCGACTGGCTCACTGCGGCGTTGCCGTCGATGACTGCATGACCTACTCGGTCGGCTTCCGCGCACCAAGCGCCGCTGAAGTGCTGACCCACTTCACCGATTTCCTCAGCCAGTTCCTGACTGACGAAGAGCGCTACACCGACGCCGATGCCAAACCGGTCAGCGATGACCCACATCAGATCCAGCACGATGCCCTCGGCCGCCTGAAAGCCCTGCTCGCCGAGCACATGAGCGACGAACGCCTGCTGCTGACCTGGTTCGGCCAGTACATGACCGAGCCACGTTACCCAGAGCTGGTGGTCGGCCCGGAAGAAGTCGAGGAAGAAGACCTCCTTGGCGCGCTCGAAGACGGTGCCATCCTGATCCGCAACCCGAGCGCGCGCCTGGCGTGGTCGGACGTCGATGACGATCTGCTGCTGTTCGCCAGCGGCCAGAGCCGTTACCTGCCAGGCAAGCTGCGCGAACTGCTGAAGCTGATCTGCTCCGCCGACGCCCTGCACACCGACAACCTCGGTGACTGGCTGAGCGACGAAGACGGTCGCGGCCTGCTGTGCGAACTGGTCAAACAGGGAAGCCTGGGGTTCGCCGACGATGAATAAGATTCGCGTACGTGTTGCAGACTGGCAAAAGGACAACGCCGAGATCCGCCGCATTCGCGAAACGGTGTTCATTGCCGAACAATCAGTTCCACCCGAGCTTGAGTGGGACGCCGATGACGCCACGGCGGTGCATTTCCTGGCTTTCGAAGGCGACTTTCCGATCGGCACCGCCCGCCTCTTGCCCGACGGGCATGTTGGCCGGGTTTCTGTGCTGAAGGACTGGCGCGGCCTGAAGGTCGGCGATGCGCTGATGCAAGCGGTGATTGCCGAAGCGGAAGCACGCGGCCTGAAGCAGCAGATGCTCAGCGCCCAGGTTCAGGCCACGGCGTTCTATGAGCGCCTGGGTTTCAACCTGGTCAGCGAGGAATTCCTGGAAGCAGGGATTCCGCATGTCGATATGGTTCGTCATTCGGCCTGACCTTCTGCCTTGAAGCGTGTAAAACGCCCCGCCATCTCACGATGCCGGGGCGTTTTGCTGTCTACGATTCAACTTGCCCCACCCCGGGCCGACAAACTGGCAATATCAAGCCTTTCGAAAGCGGAGATAACGGACATGTCCCTACGCACCCTGCTCACCACCCTGCTGCTCGGCTGCAGTTTTTCGGTGATGGCAGCCACAGAAATCGTACCCCTCAAATACCACACCAGCGCCGACATGCTGCCGGTGGCACAGGACTTCATCGGCAAGGACGGCCAGGTCAGCGCCTATGGCAACCAACTGATCGTCAAGGCCGAGCCCGGCAAGATCGAAGAACTCAAGGACCTGCTCTCGCAGCTCGACACCGCACCCAAGCGCCTGCTGATCACGGTCGACACCAATGAAAACAACGGTCGCGGCGATGAAGGCTATTCGGTCAACGGCGCTCAAACCCGGATCATCAGCCGCAGCACTGCCAGCCGTGACGGCGGCATTCAGCAGATCCAGGCCAGCGAAGGCGCACCGGCGCTGATCCAGGTTGGCCAAAGCGTGCCGATCACCAGCAGCCAGACCAACTCCTACGGCGATTACAGCAGCCAGACTCAATATCGCAACGTTACCCAGGGCTTTTACGTCACCGCCAGCGTCACCGGCGAAACCGTCCACCTGGCCATCAGTACCAACCGTGACCGCATGAGCCAGGAACGTCCCGATGTAGTGAACGTGCAGAGCACCGACACAACCGTCACCGGACGCCTGGGCGAATGGATCACCCTCGCCGGCGTGAATCGCCAGACCCAGGCCGACAAACAGGGCCTGGCCCGCAGCTACTCGACTCAAGGCCGGGATGACATGACGTTGCGGGTGAAAGTCGACACGTTGGACTAAAGCACCAAAAACTGACTGATTAGTCGTATTAGACGAAAGATGTAGTGCTTGAAAAAAAGCACTACAAAACGTTTGACGAGCCAAAAAAGCGAAGGCATGATGGCCTCGCTCCCGCTAATCAGAGGCCCTGGCAAGGGCCTTCGAAGCGATGCTCGCAACCATCCCCGCGAGCCGTTTCGTGTCTGTACCGCCCACAAGGTGTGTTTGACGAGGTTGCCGACTGGAACGAAGTTGTCCCGAGGGACGGAAGCGTAATTAGGTAACCCGGCTTTACACTGTAGTTCGTATAAAGGCCCACGACGCCCGAATGCGCCCGCCAGTTCGCCTTTACCTGCTCACCTCCCCTCGAGCCCATCGTTCATCCCGTCGCCTGCCCCGCCGAACCCGACCTGACCACCTAAGCTTCTGGTCAGCGAGCGCAAGGAATTTTCCACCGCAGAACAACTTTTCATAAAGACGCGACGAGGTTTATCTCCATGGCACTGACACGCGAACAGCAAATTGCAGCCCTTGAAAAAGACTGGGCTGAAAACCCGCGCTGGAAAGGCGTGACTCGCAATTATTCCGCTGCTGACGTCGTCCGTCTGCGTGGCTCGGTTCAACCAGAGCACACCTTTGCAAAAATGGGCGCCGAAAAACTGTGGAACCTGGTCACCCAGGGTGCCAAGCCGTCCTTCCGCCCAGAGAAAGATTTCGTCAACTGCATGGGCGCCCTGACCGGCGGCCAGGCTGTGCAACAGGTTAAAGCCGGTATCCAGGCGATCTACCTGTCGGGCTGGCAAGTCGCTGCGGACAACAACTCCGCCGAATCGATGTACCCGGACCAGTCGCTGTACCCGGTGGACTCGGTTCCAACCGTGGTCAAGCGCATCAACAATTCGTTCCGTCGTGCCGACCAGATCCAGTGGAAAGCCGGCAAGAACCCGGGCGACGATGGCTACATCGACTACTTCGCGCCAATCGTGGCTGACGCCGAAGCCGGTTTCGGCGGCGTACTGAACGCCTACGAGCTGATGAAGAGCATGATCGAAGCAGGCGCCGCCGGCGTTCACTTCGAAGACCAGCTGGCTTCCGTGAAGAAATGCGGCCACATGGGCGGCAAGGTTCTGGTTCCAACCCAGGAAGCCGTGCAGAAGCTGACCGCTGCTCGTCTGGCTGCCGACGTTGCCGGTGTACCGACCATCATCCTGGCCCGTACCGACGCCAACGCTGCCGACCTGCTGACTTCCGACTGCGACCCGTATGACAAGCCGTTCGTAACGGGCGATCGTACTCAGGAAGGCTTCTACAAGGTTCGTGCCGGTCTGGACCAGGCAATCGCCCGTGGCCTGGCCTACGCGCCGTACGCCGACCTGATCTGGTGCGAAACCGCTAAACCAGACCTGGACGAAGCCCGTCGTTTCGCCGAAGCGATCAAAAAGGAATACCCGGACCAGATCCTGTCGTACAACTGCTCGCCTTCCTTCAACTGGAAGAAAAACCTGGACGACGCGACCATCGCCAAGTTCCAGCGCGAACTGTCCGCCATGGGTTACAAGCACCAGTTCATCACCCTGGCCGGCATTCACAACATGTGGCACAGCATGTTCAACCTGGCGCACGACTACGCCCGCAACGACATGACTGCCTATGTGAAGCTGCAAGAGCAGGAATTCGCTGACGCCGCCAAGGGTTACACCTTCGTGGCTCACCAGCAGGAAGTGGGCACTGGCTACTTCGACGACATGACCACCGTGATCCAGGGCGGCACGTCCTCGGTGACCGCGCTGACCGGTTCGACCGAAGAAGAACAGTTCCACTGATCGACTTCGCCTGAGCGAACGGCCTTTGCGGACCGTATAGAAAGCTAACCGCATTGCCGAAAAACTGACGCCCCGACTGGTTCGGGGCGTTTTTTTTGCCTGCGGTTTTCAGGCACCTCAGGAATTGGCACAGCCTGTCAGGCAAAACATTGATCCAGAGCGGTATCCGCATCGCAAAAATCGGCTAAAACGGGCCCCGCTGCAACTTGCAGTAACGCGCATATAAGACAACTTCCCAACTACTGACCCGTTAAACAGTTACCAAACCACTCCAAACGATATTAATTATCATTTAGCGGCAACTATGTTCGTTACATTTCCTACAAAACATAATTCGTGAAATCCCGGCTAATGCCCGCAACGCATGGGCTGCGGGCCCTTCGAGGTGCGCTATGTCCTTATTCCAATAAATAATTTCGCTATAGGAATTTTACTTGCAGGGTGTTTAGCCATAAAATCAGCGCGATTGATTGCTGCGACATATCGTCACTGCCTTATTTCTTTATCAAGCTCAGAGACCTTTGCTCTCTGTTAAGGATTTCCAGCATGCCCGAAGCGACAGGACTCATGGCCCACAACTGGGGCTTTGCCATTTTCCTTCTGGGTGTAGTCGGCCTGTGTGCCTTCATGCTCGGCGTCTCCAGCCTCCTCGGGTCAAAAGCCTGGGGCCGCAGCAAAAACGAACCGTTCGAGTCCGGCATGCTACCTACCGGTGGCGCCCGCTTGCGGCTCTCAGCCAAATTCTATCTGGTCGCGATGCTCTTCGTGATCTTCGATATCGAAGCCCTCTTTCTCTTTGCATGGTCTGTGTCCGTCCGCGAAAGCGGCTGGACCGGATTCGTCGAAGCTCTCGTTTTCATAGCAATTCTGTTGGCAGGTCTTGTCTACCTGTTCCGAGTGGGCGCCCTTGACTGGGCTCCGGAAGCTCGTCGCAAGCGGCAGGCGAAGCTGAAACAATGAGGCTTTGGCAATGCAATACAATCTCACCAGAATCGACCCCGATGCTCCTAACGAGCAGTATCCGATCGGCCAGCGGGAAACCGTTTCCGATCCGTTAGAAGATCAAGTCCACAAAAACATTTTCATGGGCAAGCTGGAAGACGTGCTGAGTGGCGCGGTCAACTGGGGACGTAAGAACTCCCTGTGGCCGTACAACTTCGGTCTGTCGTGCTGCTACGTGGAAATGACCACCGCCTTCACGGCGCCCCACGACATCGCGCGCTTCGGCGCCGAAGTTATCCGGGCATCACCGCGTCAGGCCGACTTCATGGTTATCGCCGGGACCTGCTTCATCAAGATGGCGCCGATCATTCAGCGCCTGTACGAGCAGATGCTCGAGCCCAAGTGGGTGATCTCGATGGGTTCGTGCGCCAACTCCGGCGGCATGTACGACATCTACTCCGTGGTTCAGGGGGTGGACAAGTTCCTGCCCGTTGACGTCTACGTACCTGGCTGCCCGCCCCGTCCAGAAGCATTTCTGCAAGGCTTGATGCTGTTGCAGGAATCCATTGGCCAGGAGCGTCGCCCACTTTCCTGGGTCGTTGGCGATCAAGGCGTTTATCGCGCCGACATGCCTTCGCAGAAGGAACAGCGCCGCGAACAGCGAATCGCAGTCACCAACCTGCGCAGCCCTGACGAAGTCTGATCCAGTCTGTTTCAAAGAAACGAGAAGCTGGCTTCATTCTTTACGTTGACCGAAAGCGAAAAAATAACCATGACTACAGGCAGTGCTCTGTACATCCCGCCTTATAAGGCAGACGACCAGGATGTGGTCGTCGAACTGAACAACCGTTTTGGCGCCGAAGCGTTCACCGCTCAGCCGACCCGCACCGGCATGCCGGTGCTGTGGGTGGCTCGCGCCAAACTCGTCGAAGTCCTGACCTTCCTGCGCAACCTGCCCAAGCCGTACGTCATGCTCTATGACCTGCACGGCGTGGACGAGCGTCTGCGCACCAAGCGTCAAGGGCTGCCGAGCGGTGCCGATTTCACCGTGTTCTATCACCTCATGTCGCTGGAACGTAATAGTGACGTGATGATCAAGGTCGCCTTGTCCGAGAGCGACCTCAGCTTGCCGACCGTCACCAGCATCTGGCCGAACGCCAACTGGTACGAGCGTGAAGTCTGGGACATGTACGGCATCGACTTCAAAGGTCACCCGCACCTGTCGCGCATCATGATGCCGCCGACCTGGGAAGGTCACCCGCTGCGCAAGGACTTCCCGGCGCGCGCCACCGAATTCGATCCGTTCAGCCTGAACCTGGCCAAGCAACAGCTTGAGGAAGAAGCCGCGCGCTTCCGTCCTGAAGACTGGGGCATGAAGCGTTCCGGGGCGAACGAGGACTACATGTTCCTCAACCTGGGTCCGAACCACCCTTCGGCTCACGGTGCGTTCCGCATCATCCTGCAACTGGACGGTGAAGAAATCGTCGACTGCGTTCCGGACATCGGTTACCACCACCGTGGTGCCGAGAAGATGGCGGAGCGTCAGTCCTGGCACAGCTTCATTCCGTACACCGACCGTATCGACTACCTAGGCGGCGTGATGAACAACCTGCCGTACGTGCTCTCGGTCGAGAAGCTGGCCGGCATCAAGGTGCCAGAGAAGGTCGACGTCATCCGCATCATGATGGCCGAGTTCTTCCGGATCACCAGCCACCTGCTGTTCCTGGGTACCTACATCCAGGACGTCGGCGCCATGACTCCGGTGTTCTTCACCTTCACCGACCGCCAGAAGGCGTACACGGTGATCGAAGCCATCACCGGTTTCCGTCTGCACCCGGCCTGGTACCGCATCGGCGGCGTCGCTCACGACCTGCCGCGCGGCTGGGAAAAACTGGTGAAGGACTTCGTTGAATGGCTGCCAAAGCGCCTCGACGAATACACCAAGGCTGCCCTGCAGAACAGCATCCTCAAGGGTCGTACCATCGGCGTTGCCCAGTACAACACCAAAGAGGCCCTGGAATGGGGCGTCACCGGTGCCGGCCTGCGTTCCACCGGTTGCGACTTCGACCTGCGTAAAGCGCGTCCGTACTCCGGCTACGAGAACTTCGAGTTCGAAGTGCCACTGGCCGCCAACGGCGATGCCTACGACCGCTGCATGGTTCGCGTCGAAGAAATGCGTCAGAGCGTCAAGATCATCGACCAATGCCTGCGCAACATGCCGGAAGGCCCGTACAAGGCGGATCACCCGCTGACCACGCCGCCGCCGAAAGAGCGCACGCTGCAGCACATCGAAACCTTGATCACGCACTTCCTGCAGGTTTCGTGGGGCCCGGTCATGCCGGCCAACGAATCCTTCCAGATGATCGAAGCGACCAAGGGCATCAACAGTTATTACCTGACGAGCGACGGCGGCACCATGAGCTACCGTACCCGGATCCGTACTCCGAGCTTCCCGCATCTGCAACAGATCCCTTCGGTGATCAAAGGCAGCATGGTCGCGGACCTGATTGCGTACCTGGGTAGTATCGATTTCGTTATGGCCGACGTGGACCGCTAAGCATGAACAGCACGCTTATCCAGACAGACCGTTTCACCCTGAGTGAAACCGAGCGCTCGGCCATCGAGCACGAGCTGCATCACTACGAAGACCCGCGCGCGGCGTCGATCGAAGCCCTGAAGATCGTTCAGAAAGAGCGCGGCTGGGTGCCGGACGGCGCTCTGTACGCCATCGGCGAGATCCTCGGCATCCCGGCCAGCGACGTTGAAGGCGTGGCCACGTTCTACAGCCAGATCTTCCGTCAGCCGGTCGGCCGTCACATCATTCGCGTCTGCGACAGCATGGTCTGCTACATCGGTGGCCACGAGTCGGTGGTCAGCGAAATCCAGAACAACCTGGGTATCGGCCTGGGCCAGACCACCGCCGACGGTCGCTTCACCCTGCTGCCGGTCTGCTGCCTCGGCAACTGCGACAAGGCACCGGCGCTGATGATCGATGACGACACCTTTGGCGATGTCCAGCCTGCCGGCGTCGCCAAACTGCTCGAGGGCTACGTATGACCCTGACTTCTTTCGGCCCGGCCAACCGCATCCAGCGTTCGGCCGAGACTCACCCGCTGACCTGGCGCCTGCGTGACGACGGCGAAGCCGTGTGGCTCGACGAGTACCAGGCCAAGAACGGTTACGCCGCTGCGCGCAAGGCCTTCGCCGACATGGATCAGGACGCCATCGTCCAGACCGTGAAAGACGCCGGCCTCAAAGGTCGCGGCGGTGCAGGCTTCCCCACTGGCGTGAAGTGGGGCCTGATGCCAAAGGACGAATCCATCAACATCCGCTACCTGCTGTGCAACGCGGATGAAATGGAGCCGAACACCTGGAAAGACCGCATGCTGATGGAGCAACTGCCCCATCTGCTGATCGAAGGCATGCTGATCAGTGCCCGCGCGCTGAAAACCTACCGTGGCTACATCTTCCTGCGGGGCGAGTACACCACCGCCGCCAAGCACTTGAACCGTGCCGTGGAAGAAGCCAAGGCAGCGGGCCTGCTGGGCAAGAACATCCTGGGCAGCGGCTTCGATTTCGAGCTGTTCGTCCACACCGGCGCCGGGCGTTACATCTGCGGTGAAGAAACCGCACTGATCAACTCCCTCGAAGGTCGCCGCGCCAACCCGCGCTCCAAGCCACCCTTCCCTGCCGCCGTTGGCGTGTGGGGCAAGCCGACCTGCGTGAACAACGTTGAAACCCTGTGCAACGTGCCGGCGATCATCGCCGACGGCGTGGACTGGTACAAATCGTTGGCCCGCGACGGCAGCGAAGACATGGGCACCAAGCTCATGGGCTTCTCCGGCAAGGTCAAGAACCCTGGCCTGTGGGAACTGCCATTCGGCGTGACCGGTCGCGAACTGTTCGAAGACTACGCCGGCGGCATGCGCGACGGCTTCAAGCTGAAAGCCTGGCAGCCAGGCGGCGCCGGTACCGGTTTCCTGTTGCCTGAACACCTCGACGCACAAATGTACGCCGGCGGCATCGCCAAGGTTGGCACCCGTATGGGTACCGGCCTGGCCATGGCGGTGGACGACAGCGTCAACATGGTGTCCCTGCTGCGCAACATGGAGCAGTTCTTCGCTCGCGAATCCTGTGGTTTCTGCACCCCTTGCCGTGATGGTTTGCCATGGAGCGTCAAGCTGCTGATGGCGATCGAACAAGGTCGCGGCCAGCCAGGCGACATCGAGACCCTGCTGGGTCTGGTCAACTTCCTCGGCCCGGGCAAGACCTTCTGTGCTCACGCACCGGGTGCCGTGGAGCCGTTGGGCAGTGCCATCAAATACTTCCGTCCAGAGTTCGAAGCCGGTATCGCGCCTGCAAGCGCCGCCGTCCCGCCCCTGGCGAAGCCGATCGTAGTCGGCGCGTAAACGCTTAAAAAAGGCGAAGGGTCCGTGCCCTTCGCCTTTCGTCCGATGACGCCTTTCGGGGCTGACTGGATTCGGACGGATAACAAGATTCCATTAGCCACGCCCGCTGACACCGGGCCAACGAAGACCTTTGAACCATGGCCACTATCCACGTAGACGGCAAAGCGCTCGAAGTCGACGGGGCAGACAACCTGTTACAGGCATGTCTGTCGCTGGGCCTCGACATCCCTTATTTCTGCTGGCACCCCGCGCTTGGTAGCGTCGGGGCCTGCCGCCAGTGCGCGGTCAAGCAGTACACCGACGAGAACGACACCCGTGGTCGCATCGTCATGTCCTGCATGACCCCTGCCACCGACAACACCTGGATCTCCATCGACGATGAAGAATCCAAGGCGTTCCGCGCCAGTGTCGTCGAATGGCTGATGACCAACCACCCGCACGACTGCCCTGTGTGCGAGGAAGGCGGTCACTGCCACCTGCAAGACATGACCGTGATGACCGGCCACAACGAGCGCCGTTATCGCTTCACCAAACGTACCCACCAGAACCAGCAACTGGGCCCGTTCATTTCCCACGAAATGAACCGCTGCATCGCTTGCTACCGCTGCGTGCGTTTCTACAAGGACTACGCCGGCGGCACCGACCTCGGTGTGTTCGGCGCCCACGACAACGTGTACTTCGGTCGCGTTGAAGACGGCACCCTCGAAAGCGAGTTCTCCGGCAACCTCACCGAGGTCTGCCCGACCGGTGTGTTCACCGACAAGACTCACTCCGAGCGCTACAACCGCAAGTGGGACATGCAGTTCTCGCCAAGCATCTGCCATGGCTGCTCGAGCGGTTGCAACATCTCCCCGGGCGAGCGTTACGGCGAACTGCGTCGCATCGAAAACCGTTACAACGGTTCGGTGAACCAGTACTTCCTGTGCGACCGTGGCCGTTTTGGTTATGGCTACGTCAACCGCACCGACCGTCCACGTCAGCCGTTGCTGGCCGACGGCACCAAGCTTGGGCTGGATGCTGCGCTGGACAAAGCCGCCGACCTGCTGCGCGGTCGCAACATCGTCGGTATCGGTTCGCCGCGTGCCAGCCTGGAAAGCAACTACGCGTTGCGTGAACTGGTAGGCGCCGAGCACTTCTACTCCGGTATCGAAGCCTCCGAGCTGGAACGCATCCGTCTGGTCCTGCAAGTGCTGAAAGACAGCCCGCTGCCAGTGCCGAACATGCGCGACATCGAAGACCACGACGCGGTGTTCGTCCTCGGTGAAGACCTGACCCAGACCGCCGCCCGTATGGCCCTGGCTCTGCGTCAGTCGGTGAAAGGCAAGGCTGAAGACATGGCCGAAGCCATGCGCGTTCAGCCTTGGCTCGACGCCGCCGTGAAGAACATCGGTCAGCACGAGCTGAACCCGCTGTTCATCGCCAGCCTGGCTGAAACCAAGCTCGATGACATCGCCGAAGAGTGTGTACACGCCGCTCCAGACGATCTGGCCCGCATCGGTTTTGCCGTAGCTCACGCCCTGGACGCCAGCGCGCCGGCCGTTGAAGGTCTGGACGCCGAAGCCCTGGAACTGGCCAAGCGTATCGCCGACGCCCTGCTCGCGGCCAAGCGTCCGCTGATCATCGCCGGTACTTCGCTGGGCTCCAAAGCCTTGATCGAAGCGGCTGCGAACATCGCCAAGGCCCTGAAGCTGCGCGAGAAGAACGGTTCGATCAGCCTGATCGTGCCGGAAGCCAACAGCCTCGGCCTGGCCATGCTCGGTGGCGAGTCGGTTGATGCTGCGCTGCAAGCGGTCATCGACGGCAAGGCCGACGCCATCGTCGTGCTGGAAAACGATCTGTACACCCGCACCGCCAAGGCCAAGGTCGATGCGGCACTGAACGCTGCGAAAGTAGTGATCGTTGCCGACCATCAGAAGACCGCCACCAGCGACCGCGCGCATCTGGTTCTGCCAGCCGCCAGCTTCGCTGAAGGCGACGGTACGCTGGTCAGCCAGGAAGGTCGCGCCCAGCGTTTCTTCCAGGTTTTCGACCCGCAATACATGGACGCGAGCATTCTGGTCCACGAAGGCTGGCGCTGGCTGCACGCCCTGCGCGCCACCCTGCTGAACCAGCCGATCGACTGGACGCAACTCGACCACGTGACCGCTGCCGTTGCTTCGAGCACCACGCAACTGGCCCGTATCGTCGACGCCGCGCCGTCCGCCTCGTTCCGCATCAAGGGTCTGAAACTGGCGCGTGAGCCGCTGCGTTATTCCGGTCGCACCGCGATGCGTGCCGACATCAGCGTTCACGAACCACGTACCCCGCAAGACAAGGACACCGCGTTCGCCTTCTCGATGGAAGGTTACTCGGGCTCCGCCGAACCGCGTCAGCAAGTGCCGTTCGCCTGGTCGCCGGGCTGGAACTCGCCGCAAGCCTGGAACAAGTTCCAGGACGAAGTCGGTGGTCATCTGCGCGCTGGCGATCCGGGCACCCGCCTGATCGAAAGCACCGGTGATTCGCTGAACTGGTTCGCCAGTGTTCCGCGCGCGTTCAACCCGGCCCAGGGCACCTGGCAAGCCGTGCCGTTCTATCACCTGTTCGGCAGCGACGAGAACTCGTCGAAAGCCGCTCCGGTCCAGGAACGCATCCCGGCCGCCTACGTTGCACTGGCCAAGTCCGAAGCGGATCGCCTGGGCGTCAACGACGGCGCACTGCTGAGCCTCAATGTTGCCGGCCAGACCCTGCGTCTTCCGCTGCGCATCAATGAAGAGCTGGGCGCTGGCCTGGTTGCACTGCCGGCCGGTCTGGCAGGCATTCCGCCGGCGATTTTCGGCCAAACCGTTGATGGTCTGCAGGAGGCAGCGCAATGACCTGGTTCACCCCTGAAGTGATCGATGTGATCCTGACGGTCATCAAGGCCATCGTGATCCTGCTGGCCGTGGTGGTCGCAGGCGCGTTGCTCAGCTTTGTCGAGCGTCGCCTGCTGGGCTGGTGGCAGGACCGTTACGGTCCGAACCGCGTTGGTCCGTTCGGCATGTTCCAGATTGCAGCCGACATGCTGAAGATGTTCTTCAAGGAAGACTGGACCCCGCCGTTTGCCGACAAGGTGATCTTCACCCTGGCGCCGGTGGTGGCCATGTCTGCCCTGCTGATCGCGTTCGCGATCATCCCGATCACCCCGACCTGGGGCGTGGCGGATCTGAACATCGGCCTGCTGTTCTTCTTCGCCATGGCTGGTTTGTCGGTCTACGCGGTGCTGTTCGCCGGCTGGTCGAGTAACAACAAGTTCGCCCTTCTCGGCAGCTTGCGTGCCTCGGCGCAGACCGTGTCCTACGAAGTGTTCATGGGCCTGGCCCTGATGGGCATCGTGGTGCAGGTCGGCTCGTTCAACATGCGCGACATCGTCGAGTACCAGGCGCAGAACCTGTGGTTCATCATTCCTCAGTTCTTCGGCTTCTGTACCTTCTTCATCGCTGGCGTGGCCGTGACTCACCGTCACCCGTTCGACCAGCCGGAAGCGGAACAGGAACTGGCCGACGGTTACCACATTGAATACGCCGGTATGAAATGGGGCATGTTCTTCGTCGGTGAATACATCGGCATCATCCTGATCTCGGCGCTGCTGGTCACCCTGTTCTTCGGTGGCTGGCACGGTCCGTTCGGCATCCTGCCGCAACTGTCCTTCGTCTGGTTCGCACTGAAGACCGCGTTCTTCATCATGCTGTTCATCCTGCTGCGCGCTTCCATCCCGCGTCCGCGTTATGACCAGGTGATGGATTTCAGCTGGAAATTCTGCCTGCCACTGACCCTGATCAATTTGCTGGTGACCGCTGCAATCGTGTTGTGGAACACGCCTGCGGTTGCGGTTCAGTGAGGATTTGACCCATGTTCAAATATATTGGCGACATCGTTAAGGGTACCGGTACCCAGTTGCGCAGCCTGGTCATGGTCTTCGGCCATGGCTTTCGCAAGCGCGACACCCTGCAATACCCGGAAGAGCCGGTCTACCTGCCACCACGCTACCGTGGCCGCATCGTCCTGACCCGCGACCCTGATGGCGAAGAACGCTGCGTAGCCTGCAACCTGTGCGCCGTGGCTTGCCCGGTGGGTTGCATCTCGCTGCAGAAAGCTGAAACCGAAGACGGTCGCTGGTACCCGGACTTCTTCCGTATCAACTTCTCGCGCTGCATTTTCTGCGGTCTCTGCGAGGAAGCCTGCCCGACCACCGCGATCCAGCTGACCCCGGATTTCGAGATGGCCGAGTTCAAACGTCAGGACCTGGTGTACGAGAAAGAAGATCTGCTGATCTCCGGCCCCGGCAAAAACCCTGATTACAACTTCTATCGTGTTGCAGGTATGGCCGTTGCGGGCAAGCCGAAAGGCGCCGCACAAAACGAAGCCGAGCCGATCAACGTGAAGAGCTTGCTGCCTTAAGGAAGAACGATGGAATTCGCTTTCTATTTCGCATCGGGTATCGCTGTTGTGTCCACATTGCGTGTGGTCACCAACACCAATCCTGTGCACGCCCTGCTCTACCTGATCATTTCGTTGATCGCCGTGGCCATGACCTTCTTCGCACTCGGCGCTCCGTTCGCCGGCGTGCTGGAAGTGATCGCCTACGCCGGCGCCATCATGGTGCTGTTCGTGTTCGTGGTGATGATGCTGAACCTGGGCCCGGCCTCGGTTCAGCAGGAACGCACCTGGCTCAAGCCCGGGATCTGGGCGGGGCCGGTGATTCTCGCCGCCCTGCTGCTGGCCGAACTGCTGTATGTGCTGTTCGCTCACCAGAGCGGTCAGGCCATCGGCCACACCACCGTCGATGCAAAAGCCGTGGGCATCAGCCTGTTCGGTCCGTATCTGCTGGTGGTCGAACTCGCCTCGATGCTGCTGCTCGCTGCAGCCGTCACGGCGTTCCATTTGGGCCGTAACGAGGCGAAGGAGTAAGACATGCCTGCTATCCCTCTCGAACATGGTTTAGCCGTCGCCGGCATCCTGTTCTGCCTTGGTCTGGTCGGCCTGATGGTCCGCCGCAACATTTTGTTCGTGTTGATGAGTCTGGAAGTGATGATGAACGCCTCTGCACTGGCTTTCATCGTTGCGGGCGCCCGCTGGGCGCAACCGGATGGACAGATCATGTTCATCCTGGTGATCAGCCTTGCAGCCGCCGAAGCCAGTATTGGCCTGGCGATCCTGCTGCAACTGTATCGCCGCTTCCACACGCTCGATATCGACGCTGCCAGTGAGATGCGCGGATGAACCTACTCTTTCTGACTTTCGTATTCCCTCTGATCGGGTTCCTGTTGCTGTCGTTCTCGCGCGGCCGCTTCTCGGAAAACCTGTCGGCGCTGATCGGTGTCGGCTCCATCGGCCTGTCTGCCATCGTCGCGGCCTACGTGATCTGGCAATTCAACGTCGCGCCACCGGAAGGTGGCGTCTACACCCAGGTGCTGTGGCGCTGGATGTCGGTGGAAGGTTTCCAGCCTGACTTCGCGCTGTACCTGGATGGTCTGTCCGTGACCATGCTCGGTGTGGTCGTCGGTGTCGGCTTCCTGATCCACCTGTTTGCATCGTGGTACATGCGTGGCGAAGACGGTTACTCGCGCTTCTTCTCGTACACCAACCTGTTCATCGCCAGCATGCTGTTCCTGATCCTGGGCGATAACCTGCTGTTCATCTACTTCGGTTGGGAAGGCGTGGGCCTGTGCTCGTACCTGTTGATCGGTTTCTACTACAGCAACCGCAACAACGGTAACGCCGCACTGAAAGCCTTCATCGTCACCCGTATCGGCGACGTGTTCATGGCGATCGGCCTGTTCATCCTGTTCCAGCAACTGGGCACGCTGAACGTCCAGGAACTGCTGGTGAAGGCGCCTGAACACTTCAAGGTCGGTGATTTCTGGATCGTGCTGGCCACCCTGATGCTGCTGGGTGGTGCGGTCGGTAAATCGGCTCAACTGCCGCTGCAAACCTGGCTGGCGGACGCGATGGCCGGCCCTACCCCGGTTTCGGCACTGATCCACGCCGCAACCATGGTTACCGCTGGCGTCTACCTGATCGCCCGTACCCACGGTCTGTTCGCCCTGGCGCCGGACATCCTGCACCTGGTCGGCATCGTCGGTGGTGTGACCCTGGTTCTGGCCGGTTTCGCCGCGCTGGTACAAACCGACATCAAACGTATCCTCGCCTACTCGACCATGAGCCAGATCGGCTACATGTTCCTGGCGCTGGGCGTTGGCGCCTGGGAAGGCGCGATCTTCCACCTGATGACCCACGCCTTCTTCAAGGCCCTGCTGTTCCTTGCCTCCGGTGCGGTGATCGTTGCCTGCCACCACGAGCAGAACATCTTCAAGATGGGCGGCCTGTGGAAGAAACTGCCGCTGGCCTACGCCAGCTTCATCGTCGGTGGTGCCGCTCTGGCTGCCCTGCCTCTGGTGACCGCAGGTTTCTACTCCAAGGACGAAATCCTCTGGGAAGCGTTCGCCAGCGGCAACCACGGTCTGCTTTACGCAGGTCTGGTCGGCGCATTCATGACGTCGCTGTACACCTTCCGCCTGATCTTCATCGCGTTCCACGGTGAAGCCAAGACCGAAGCCCACGCCGGCCATGGCATCGCTCACTGGCTGCCGCTGTCGGTGCTGATCGTGCTGTCGACCTTCGTCGGCGCCATGATCGTTCCACCGCTGCACGGCGTACTGCCTGAAAGCGTTGGCCATGCCGGTGGCGAAGCCAAGCACAGTCTGGAAATCGCCTCGGGTGCCATCGCCCTGGCCGGTATCCTGCTGGCAGCCGTGCTGTTCCTCGGCAAGCGTCGCTTCGTGACCGCGATCGCCAACAGCGGCATCGGCCGTCTCCTTTCGGCCTGGTGGTTCGCTGCCTGGGGCTTCGACTGGATCTACGACAAACTGTTCGTGAAGCCGTACCTTGCGATCAGCCACATGCTGCGCAAAGACCCGCTCGACCAGACCATCGGTCTGATCCCGCGCATGGCCAAGGGTGGTCACACTGCCCTGAGCCGTACCGAAACCGGTCAACTGCGTTGGTACGCTGCTTCGATGGCTGCTGGTGCCGTGTTGGTCATCGGCGCTGTCGTGCTGGTAGCGGTCTGATATGAACCTTGCGAATTTGCGAAAGGAAACGAGCCCGTCATGATTCTGCCTTGGCTAATCCTGATCCCCTTCATCGGCGGCCTGCTGTGCTGGATGGGTGAGCGCTTCGGCGCTACCCTCCCCCGCTGGATTGCGCTGTTGACCATGACCCTGGAACTCGCCCTCGGCCTCTGGCTGTGGGCCCACGGTGACTATTCATTTGCTCCGGCGCCTGGCGCCGATCCGACCTGGGCGCTTGAGTTCAAGCACGTCTGGATCCAGCGCTTCGGCATCAACGTGCACCTGGCCCTCGACGGCCTGTCGCTGCTGATGATCCTGCTGACCGGTCTGCTGGGTATCCTGTCGGTACTCTGCTCGTGGAAAGAGATTCAACGTCACGTTGGCTTCTTCCACCTGAACCTGATGTGGATCCTGGGCGGCGTTGTCGGCGTGTTCCTCGCCCTCGACCTGTTCATGTTCTTCTTCTTCTGGGAAATGATGCTGGTGCCGATGTACTTCCTCATCGCGCTCTGGGGTCACAGTTCTTCGGACGGCAAGAAAACCCGGATCTACGCTGCGACCAAGTTCTTCATCTTCACTCAGGCTTCCGGCCTGATCATGCTGGTGGCGATCCTCGGTCTGGTCCTGGTCAACTACAACAGCACCGGCGTGATCACCTTCAACTACGCCGATCTGTTGAAGACCAAGATGTCGATGACCACCGAGTACATCCTGATGCTCGGCTTCTTCATCGCCTTCGCGGTCAAGCTGCCAGTGGTTCCGTTCCACTCCTGGCTGCCTGACGCTCACGCCCAGGCACCGACTGCAGGTTCCGTCGACCTCGCCGGTATCTTGCTGAAAACCGCGGCCTACGGTCTGCTGCGTTTCGCCCTGCCGCTGTTCCCGAACGCCTCGGCCGAGTTCGCGCCGATTGCCATGACCCTCGGTCTGATCGGGATCTTCTACGGTGCGTTCCTGGCGTTCGCGCAAACCGATATCAAGCGTCTGATCGCCTTCTCGTCCGTTTCCCATATGGGCTTCGTACTGATCGGCATCTACTCCGGCAGCCAACTGGCCCTGCAAGGTGCTGTGATCCAGATGCTGGCCCACGGTCTGTCGGCCGCGGCACTGTTTATCCTCAGCGGTCAGCTGTACGAGCGTCTGCATACTCGTGACATGCGTGAGATGGGCGGTCTGTGGTCGCGTATCGCTTACCTGCCGGCGATCAGCCTGTTCTTCGCAGCCGCCTCTCTGGGTCTGCCGGGTACCGGTAACTTCGTCGGCGAGTTCCTGATCCTGATCGGTACGTTCGCCAGTGCTCCATGGATCACCGCGATTGCCACCTCCGGTCTGGTGTTCGGTTCGGTCTACTCGCTGATCATGATCCACCGCGCTTACTTCGGTCCGTCCAAATCGGATTCGATCCTGCACGGCATGGACGGTCGCGAACTGATCATGGTGCTGGGCCTTGCGGTACTGCTGATTTACCTCGGCGTCTACCCGCAACCGTTCCTCGACACTTCTGCCGCCACGATGCATGGCGTGCAGCAGTGGCTCGGCACCGCCTTCACTCAACTCGCTTCGGCCCGGTAAGAGCGCTATGGAATTCACGATTCAACACTTTATTGCGCTTGCGCCACTGTTGATCACCAGCCTCACCATTATCGTGGTGATGCTGGCAATCGCCTGGCGCCGCAACCACTCGCAGACCTTCCTGATTTCGGTGGCCGGTCTGAACCTGGCCTTGCTGTCGATCCTGCCAGCGCTGAAAGTCGCGCCTCTGGCCGTGACTCCATTGCTGCAGATCGACACCTTTGCCTGCCTGTACATGGCGCTGATCCTGGTCGCCACCCTCGCTTGCGTCACCCTCGCCCACGCCTACCTCGGCGATGGCGGTTCGGGTTACCCGGGCAACCGTGAAGAACTGTACCTGCTGATCCTGATGGCTGCCGCCGGTGGCCTGGTTCTGGTCAGCGCGCAGCACCTGGCCGGCCTGTTCATCGGTCTGGAACTGCTGTCGGTGCCGGTCTACGGTCTGGTTGCCTACGCCTTCTTCAACAAGCGTTCGCTGGAAGCCGGCATCAAGTACATGGTGCTGTCGGCCGCCGGTTCCGCGTTCCTGCTGTTCGGTATGGCGCTGCTGTACGCCGACTCGGGTTCGCTGAGCTTCGTCGGTATCGGTCAGGCACTGGCCGCGACCGGCCTGCCAAGCTCGCTGGCGCAACTGGGCCTGGGCATGATGCTGATCGGTCTGGCGTTCAAGCTGTCGCTGGTACCGTTCCACCTGTGGACGCCGGACGTGTACGAAGGTGCTCCGGCACCGGTGGCCGCGTTCCTCGCCACCGCGTCGAAAGTGGCTGTGTTCGCGGTCATGGTTCGTCTGTTCCAGATCTCCCCTGCTGCAAGCAGTGGCGTTCTGAGCAACGTGCTGACCATCATCGCCATCGCCTCGATCCTGTTCGGTAACCTGCTGGCCCTGACCCAGAGCAACCTCAAGCGTCTGCTCGGTTACTCGTCCATCGCGCACTTCGGCTACCTGCTGATCGCACTGGTGGCGAGCAAGGGTCTGGCGGTGGAAGCCATCGGCGTGTACCTGGTCACCTACGTGATCACCAGCCTCGGCGCCTTCGGCGTGATCACCCTGATGTCCTCGCCGTACAACGGCCGTGACGCAGACGCCCTGTACGAGTACCGCGGCCTGTTCTGGCGCCGTCCGTACCTGACCGCCGTCCTGACCGTGATGATGCTGTCCCTAGCCGGTATCCCGCTGACTGCAGGCTTCATTGGCAAGTTCTACATCATCGCCACCGGTGTCGAGTCGCACCAATGGTGGCTGGTAGGTTCGCTGGTACTGGGCAGCGCCATCGGCGTCTTCTACTACCTGCGCGTGATGGTCACCCTGTACCTGATCGAACCAAACCTGCGCCGCCACGACGCCCAACTGCACTGGGAACAGAAAGCAGGTGGCGTGATGCTGCTGGCGATTGCCGTCCTGGCGTTCTTCCTCGGCCTGTACCCACAACCGTTGCTGACCCTGGTTCAGCAATCGGGGCTGGCGGGCTGATCGCTCAGCGATACTTGGCTACAAACAGAAACGGCACCTTCGGGTGCCGTTTTTGCGTCTAGACCGTCTTGAGTTTTTTCACCATTGGCACGCAAGCCAGTTGCAGACCTGAAGGCGATTGGTAGATCGCACTCCCCTCCCCGACGTAACCGCAACGCCGATAAAAATCAGCGGCATTCAACGTCGCATCCAGACAAACCTCTGCCAGTCCCAGATCCTGTGCCAGCGCTTCCAGAAAGTGCAGCACACGCTTACCCAGACCGCGCTGCATGAAATCCGGATGGATGAAGATTGCGCCGATTTCGCGGTGCTCCAGATCGAGCATGCCGGTTGCCACGGGCTCCCCCTCAACGCAACCCAGATAGAAATGCTTTTGCATGAGCGTGTCATAACCGTCTGCTGCCGAGCCTTTTGTCCAGTCGAGCATTTGCTGCTCGCTGTAGGCACCGATGCATTGATGCCGGATCGCCAGTCGGCGAATCTCGAACGCTATCCCGGCATCGTCCGGGTTGGCTCTTTTCATTTCGAACATTTCTCTTTCCTTGAGCCATGTGCGGACGGGCATGAAAAAGCCCCGTCCATTTCTGGCGGGGCTATGGGTAACAACACGTCTTTGCCAGACATGCATGACCTTATGGCCCGCCGGAAGCGGTCATAGAGGAGCACATCATGGTCATTCGAAGTTGGGTGGTCATGGTCGGATAGTGCTGCGGATTGTTCCGACGAGTCAATCGCAATCCCACCTAACGAAATTGTAATTCCCCAATCACCTTCGCGTTATCCGCAGCCTGCAACGATGTCACCCGGCGACTCTCCCGGCGGGCCCTTTGCCCGTCGAACAATAAAACCCACGCCGAAGCTCGTTCCCGTTCTGCCGAACCCAAGGAGTGATTGATGGTTAACAACACAAAAATGTCGATGGCCGCTCTGGCAGTGGTCGTCGGCGCCGGGCCGTCCACGGTGTTTGCAGAAGAAAAACCCGAAGGGTTTATCGAAGGCAGCAGCCTGACGGTGCTCAACCGTAACCTTTACTTCAACCGTGACCACCGCAACGGCCAATCCAGCCCGACGGGCAATGGTTACTCCGAAGCCTGGGCCCACGGCATCATCGGCAAGTTCGAATCCGGTTTCACCCAGGGCACCGTCGGGGTCGGGGTCGGGGTGGATGCGTTTGCGATGATCGGTTTGAAACTCGATACCGGTGACGGCCGCAACGGTGGCCGCAGTTCGTTCGATGTGTTGCCGGTCAACAGCGACGGTGAAGCGCGGGACGAGTACACCAAGGTCGGTGGCGCCGCCAAAGTGCGCGCTTTCGATACGGTGGTGAAAGTCGGTGATGTGTTCCCGGCCAACCCGGTGGTCGCGGCAGGCGATTCGCGATTGCTGCCGGAAAGCTTTCGCGGTGTGACGGCGACCAACACCAGCATCGAAGGCCTGTCGATCCAGGGCGGCCGGCTGCATGCGATGAGCCAGCCGGTTTCCAGCGACCTGCGTGAAAACTTCGCGACCTTCTATGCCGGCCCGGTCAATTCGCCATGGATCGCTTACGGCGGCGGCGATTACGCACTGAACAAAAACCTGAGTTTCAGCCTGTATTCCAGTCGCCTGAAAGATGCCTGGAACCAGTACTACGCCGGCACCGCCTGGACGTATCCGCTGTCGGATGACCTGTCGCTGTTCGGCGGCCTGAACTACTACAAGGCGATCGACGAAGGCAAACAATTGCTCGGCGAGTTCGACAACAACATCTGGAGCGGCCGCGTCGGCGTGAAACTCGGCGCCCACTCGGTCGCCATTTCCCACCAGCGCAACAACGGCAATGACGACTTCGATTACCTGCGTCAGTCCGACTCGATCTTCCTCGACAACTCCATTCAGTACAGCGACTTCAACTCGCCGAAAGAACGTTCGTGGATGGTGCGCTACGACCTCGACATGACCACCTATGGCGTACCGGGCCTGTCGTTCATGACCCGTTATGCCCGCGGCACCGACGCCGATTACTCCAACGCCAACGCCGTGTACATGCGCCGCGATGCCGAGGGCAATCCGCTGACCGACCAGAAGCGCTGGGAACGTGATATCGAAGTCAAATACGTGGTGCAGAGCGGTTCGATGAAAGACCTGTCGCTGCGTCTGCGCCAGGCCACGACCCGCGCCACCGCATTCGAGTCAGACCTGGATGAAGTGCGGGTGATCGTCGAATACCCGCTGGCGATTCTCTGAGTTTCACGAGCAATGCCCATTCACCTTTAGAAGCTCCTTGCTCCTTTGGTAAGAGGTGAATCTTTGGCGTCCTTCGGGACGCCTTTTTTATGGATGAAAAATAGCCCGACTCACTGAACATGAACCGGGCGCGTCAGCCGGGATTAACGTTAACCACCCTGCTGACGACAATTCCCCATCACGTTGTAAGTGACCGTATTGAGCTGCCCTTTTGAGTCCTCGTAAGTCATCGCAGCCGGCACAACAGCGCATTCATTTTTCGGCCGGACAACACTCACCACCTTCTTCACATCCAGCTTCATTCCGTACTCATATTCCTTGACCACCGGCGCCGCTTTGCCCTGACTGGCCGCGTACTGCTCCATGGCTTTGGTGTTGGCACTGAGCGCCCGGTCGAACGTTCTGTCGCCACCGCCTTCGGCCAACGCATTCAAGGACATCGCCATGACAGCGGTAAACGCCAACAGCTTTAGAGTTTTCATATTCGTTTCCTTCAAAACACGACTCATAAAAAAGCCCACCATCGATGCGCGATGACGGGCTCATTCACTGGCAGCACGCTTACAGGTCTTGGGTCTTGTCGTCCTTCTTGTCGTTCACGACGACCGGATCACGGGCCTTTTCCTTCGCAGCAAACACCTCCATCGAGCGCTCATTGGCGGCCATCATTCGGTCGAAAGTGCGGTCGCCGCCACCTTCGGCCAACACCAGGGAAGACATCATCAGAGCCACGGCAAAAGCGCCAATCTGTGCAAGTTTCATCGTTGATTCCTCATTCAAGTCACTGACGGAATCAAGGTAACAATCCGAACCTTTCGTGACGGTGGCGCCGAAATTACATATCCGTTATGTAGAAAGGCCCGCAATCGCGGGCCTGTTTTTGAACCCCGAAGTGACTAAACAGCAGCGGGCGATTCCTCGTCCCGACGATGTGCCAGCTGATACAGCGCCGGCAGGATCAGCAACGTGAGAATGGTCGATGACAGGATCCCGCCAATCACCACCGTCGCCAGTGGTCGCTGCACCTCGGCCCCGGTGCCGGTCGCCAGGGCCATCGGAATGAAGCCCAGAGACGCCACCAGCGCCGTCATCAACACCGGGCGCAATCGCGTCAGCGCACCTTCGTGAATCGCTTCGGACAGCGAGCGCCCTTCCTCCCGCAAGTTGCGGATAAACGCGATCATCACCAACCCGTTGAGCACCGCCACACCGGACAGCGCGATAAACCCGACACCCGCCGAGATCGACAGCGGAATGTCCCGCAGCCACAACGCCATGACCCCGCCGGTCAGCGCAAACGGAATCCCGGTGAACACCAGCAAGCCGTCCTTGAGGTTGTTGAACATCATGAACAGCAACCCGAACACCAGCAGCAACGCCACCGGCACCACGATCTGCAAGCGCTTGGCCGCCGATTGCAGTTGCTCGAACTGCCCGCCCCAGGTGGTCCAGTAACCCGCCGGCACCTGCATGTCGCGCTCGATCACTTCGCCCGCCTCGGCGACAAAAGAACCGATGTCACGCCCACGCACGTTGGCGCTGACGATCACCAGGCGCTTGCCGTTTTCGCGGCTGACCTGATTCGGCCCCAGCACCAGATCGAGGCTGGCAACGTCCTTCAGCGCAATGAAGCCGATCTGACTGGAGGCATCACCACCCGCCGCCGGCACCGGAATCAACAATGCCGACAACCCGTCGATGTCCTTGCGCATGGCGTCGGACAACCGCACCACCATGTCGAATCGACGATCACCTTCATACAGCGTCCCGGCCTTCTGCCCACCGACGGCCACCGCAATGGTGTCCTGCACATCGCCGACGTTGAGCCCGTAACGCGCGGCCTTGTCGCGATCGATATTGATGGTCAGCACCGGCAGACCGGTGGTTTGCTCGACCTTTACCTCGGACGCGCCGTTGACCTTCTGCATCGCGGCGGCAATCTGCGCCGCCGTGGCGTTGAGTACGTCCATGTCATCACCGAACACCTTGACCGCCACGTCGCTGCGCACGCCGGAGATCAGTTCGTTGAAGCGCAACTGGATCGGCTGCGACAGTTCATAGTTGCTGCCCGGCAGCGTTGCCGCGGCTTGCTGCAGTTCGGCCATCAGGGTTTCGCGGGACTTGCCCGGGTCTGGCCATTGCTCTTTGGGCTTGAGCATCACGTAGCTGTCGGAGATGTTCGGCGGCATCGGGTCGGAGGCGATTTCCGCAGTGCCAGTGCGGGCGAATACACGCTCGACTTCCGGCACCTTATTGAGGATCAACGTTTCCAGCCGCTGCTGCATATCCACCGATTGCGTCAGGCTGGTGCCCGGCACGCGCAACGCCTGCAAGGCAAAATCGCCTTCGCTCAGACTCGGCACAAACTCGCTGCCCATGCGCCCGGTGACCACACCGCTGAGCACGATCACACCCAACGCCGCGCCGACCGCCATCGTCCGATGGGACATGACCCAGTCCAGCGCCGGTGCATAAACGCGACGTGCGCCGCGCATCACCACGCCCTCTTCTTCCTTGACCTTGCCGGTCACGATCAACGCAATCGCCGCCGGCACAAAGGTCACGGACAACAGCATGGCGCCAAGCAACGCGATGACCACGGTGAACGCCATCGGGTGGAACATTTTCCCTTCGACGCCGCTCAGGGCGAAGATCGGCAGGTACACCACCATGATGATCAACTGGCCGAAAATCAGCGGTCGCCGCGCCTCTTTCGCCGCCGCAAACACTTCATGGAAACGCTCGGATCGCGTCAGCAGGCGTCCGTGGTGCTGCTGCGCATGGGCCAGCCGTCGCAGGGTGTTTTCAACGATTACCACCGCGCCGTCGACAATGATCCCGAAGTCCAGCGCGCCGAGGCTCATCAGGTTGGCGCTGACCTTGTTGCTGAACATGCCGGTGAAGGTGAACAGCATCGACAGCGGAATCACCATCGCCGTGATCAGCGCAGCGCGGATGTTGCCGAGGAACAGAAACAGAATCGCGATCACCAGAATCGCGCCTTCGACGAGGTTTTTCTTCACCGTGGCGATGGCCTTGTCGACCAGATGCGTACGGTCATACACCGGCACCGCGATCACGCCGGCGGGCAACGACTTGTTGATCTGTTCGAGCTTCGCGGCGACGGCCTGGGAGACTGTGCGACTGTTTTCGCCGATCAGCATGAACACCGTGCCGAGCACCACTTCGCGGCCATTTTCCGTGGCGGCGCCGCTGCGCAGTTCGCGGCCGATGTCCACGGTGGCGACATTCTTGATCCGGATCGGCGTGCCGTCGACGTTGGCCATGACGATGTTGGCGATGTCCTCGGTGCTCGCTACCTGGCCCGGCGCGCGAATCAGCAATTGCTCGCCGCTGCGCTCGATGTAGCCGGCGCCGACGTTGGCGTTGTTGCGCTCCAGCGCCGTCACCAGATCGGTGAGGGTCAGTTTGTAGGCAGCGAGTTTTTTCGGATCGGGCGCAATCTGGTACTCCTTGGCAAAACCGCCGATGGTGTTGATCTCGGCCACGCCTGGGACATTGCGCAGTTGCGGCTTGATGATCCAGTCCTGGATCACCCGCAGATCGGTCGGCGTGTAGGGCGTTCCGTCATCTTTCAGCGCGCCTTCCTTGGTCTCGACCGTCCATAAAAAGATCTCGCCGAGCCCGGTGGAAATCGGCCCCATCACCGCTTCCACGCCTTCAGGCAACTGCTCCTTGGCCGACTGCAACCGTTCGTTGACCAATTGCCGGGCAAAGAACAGATCGGTGCCGTCCTTGAAGATCACCGTGACCTGGGACAAACCCGAGCGCGACAGCGAGCGCGTCTGCTCCAGCGCCGGCAGACCGGCCATCGCGGTTTCAATCGGAAAGGTGATGCGCTGCTCGGTTTCCAGCGGCGAGAATCCGGCCGCGCCGGTGTTGATCTGAACCTGGACGTTGGTGATGTCGGGCACAGCGTCGATCGGCAGTTTCTGATAACTGGCGATGCCGAGGCCGGCCATTAGCAGAACGGCGAGCAGCACGATGATGCGCTGCTCGATGGCAAACTGGATCAGGCGTTCGAACATGGGAGTCTTCCGCGATTAATGACTGTGCTCGGCCGAGGCTTTGCCCAGCTCCGATTTGAGGACGAAGCTGCCGGCGCTGGCGACTTGCACGCCCGCTTCCAGTCCGGCGGTGACTTCCACCTGACCCGCCGCGCGATTGCCCAGCTCCACCGCTTGGGCCTTGAAGCCGTCGTCGGTGCGCACGAATACCGTGGGTTTGTCCTCGACGGTCTGGATCGCGGTTTCCGGTACGGCGACTTTGGCCTGACGGCTGTCGGTGGCGACCAGCGCGGTGACGAACAGGCCGGGACGCCATGAGCCTTGCGGGTTTTCCAGGGTGACGCGCACGGTCGCGGTACGGGTCTGTTCGCCGAGCAGGCTGCCGACGTAAGCCACGGTGCCGCTGACTTCGGCGTTCAACTCCGCCGCGCTGACGGTGACGGATTTGCCCACCTGCACCTTGTTCAGGTCCTTCGGCGAAACGCCGAACGTGACCCACACCCGCGACAGATCCGAGAGCGTGAACGCCGCCGTGGTTTCATCGACCACCTCGCCCGGCGTCAGGTGTTTTTCCACCACTACACCGTCAAAAGGCGCCCGCAGTTCATAGCGATTGCCTCCGGTGGCGACCACACTTCCACTGAGCACGCTGATCTTTTGCCGGGCATTGCTCACGGCGATTTCGGCTTCTTCCAGGGCCTGACGTGCCTGAAGGAAATCCTGTTCGGCGGAGATCTTGTCCTGCCACAGTTTCTTCTCACGCTCGAACGTCGTGCGGGCCAGGGCCAAGCGACGTTGCGCGGCTGCCTGTTCACTGCGCTGATCGGAAATCTGCTGACTGGCGATCACCGCCAGCAACTGGCCCTTCTTCACCGACTGCCCGAGATTGACCGACACCGACTCGACCACGCCCGGCACGCGCGGCACCACATGCGCGGTGCGGTCTTCGTCGAAACGCACTTCGCCGGGAAATGACAGACCGAGGCTGAAGTTCTGCGCCTGGGCGGCGGCCAGTTGAATCCCCGCCGCCGCGATCTGCTCGGCAGTCAATTCGATGTGTCCTTCTTCGTCGTGCTCGCCGTCAGCAGCGGCGCCTTCTTCGGCGTGATCGGCGTGTTCCGCCGCTTCATCGGCATGCGCATCGATAGACGCATTGCCGCTCCACATCGAGCCGATGCCAATGCCCAGCGCCAACGTCGCCGCAGCGACCACGATCAGTTTTTTGTCCATGGAAAAACTCCTCTGCGCCAAACCATCGCGCAGTGATCAGAAAGTTGAAATTCAAGGGTTGGCGCTGAGATCGCCGAAGATGCGTTCGATGCGGACCCGGGCGTCGGTCGCCTCGCTCACCGCCTGGATGTATTGGCTGCGAGCGGCGATCAATGTGCGCTGGGCGTCGAGTACGTCGAGGAAGCCGAACTTGCCCATTTCGAAACCGCGAGTGGCGCTGTCGACCGCACTTTGCGCGGCGGGCAGGATGGTCCGGTCGAACGCCTGGATATCGCCATTGGCGGTCTGCCATTGCGCCAGCGTGGTCTGGATTTCCGTGCGCAAACGAAGCTCGGTGGCGTTGCGCAGGTCCCGCGCCTGATCGGTACGCCGCGCCGCCGCCAGCACGTTGCCCTGATTGCGGTTGAACAGCGGAATCGGCATCGACAGCCCGACCACGTTGACCCGCTCGCGCTCGGTTTCGCTGTACTGGCTGCCGATGCTGACGGTGAGATCGGGAATCCGCTGGGACTTTTCCAGCCCCAGCGACGCCTCGCGCTGGTCGATCTGCAACCTGGCCAGGCGCAGCTCCGCCGTCTCGTTCAGGCGCTCAAGCAAACGGGTGGGCGGCGGGACATTGGCCAGGTTCTGAGCAGCGCTTTGCACCGTGGTCGAAGTGGGCAACGGTGCGCCCATGACCTGAGCCAATTGCTGGTACGCATTGGCCTGATCGCGCTCGGCGCGGCTTAGCTCCAGGCGCACCTCCGAAAGCTGCACTTGCGCCCGCGTGCCTTCCACCGGCGACGACTTGCCTGCCTCGATCCGCCCCTGCGCCACACGCAAACCGTGCTCGGCGAGTTGCAGCGACTGCCGGGCCAATTGCAAACGTTGCTGCGCGGTCTGCGCACCGTTGAACGCTTGAAGCACGTCAGCGCGCAGCGCGTTGCGCTTGCGCTCCAGTTCAATGCCGGCGGCATCCTGCGCACGACTCGCCACATCAATCCGCGCGCCACGCTTGCCGCCCAGCTCGATCGGCTGTCTGAGCATCACCGTGGTGGTGCGCGATTCGCGCCGGGTGTCCTCGGCCTCCCACGACACTTCGGGGTTGGGGATCAGCCCGGCCTGTTTGCGGTCACCTTCGGCAATGCCGATTTCCCACTGCGCGGCAGCCAGATCCGGGTTGCCGGCGAACGCGGTTTGCAGCGCCTGATCCAGCGTCAGGGTCGATGCGCTGGTAAGGCTGGTACAGGCCAGCAACAAGAGGCCGCTGGCGGTTTTTTTCAGGCGTGATCGCGCCGTCAGTTCAATTAAACCGGGCAATGGAAGGCTTCCTTCAATCAAGAATCGTTGATGGCGCCACGGTAGGGTTTTGAACTTATCGACAAGGTGACGTGAACATTACAAATCCGTTATCCACGGTTTATCGAAGTTGTTTTGCTCTAGGATTCGAAGTTCGACTGGGGCTATTGCAATACATGGAAACAAATACGCGTTAGTTATCTGCCGAACAGCACTTGCCGAAATGAAAGTCATGAAAAACCAACCATTTCGCTGCGACAGGCTGTCGCGGATGGCCGATTTAAAGGCCTCAGGCGTTGACTCTGTAGCCACTACAGCCTTTACCGTGCACGTCACTCAGCTCCAAAGCCCGACAGGAAGCCCCTGCAAAAAATGCAACTTCCAGACTCACTTACTTAAATACCCATTCATTAAAAGTGGTGAAACATCATGCGAATCCTTGTCGTCGAGGACGAGCTTAAAGCTGCCGAATACTTGCATCAGGGCCTGACCGAAAGTGGTTATATCGTTGATCACGCCGTCAATGGCGCAGATGGTTTGCACCTGGCGCAACAACAGGTTTATGACCTGATCATTCTCGATGTGAACCTGCCGGAACTCGACGGCTGGAGCGTGCTGGAACAACTGCGTCGCACCCACTCCACCCGAGTGATGATGCTCACCGCACGCGGGCGGCTGGCGGACAAGATCCGGGGTCTGGATCTGGGTGCCGATGATTATCTGGTCAAGCCGTTCGAGTTTCCGGAACTGCTGGCGCGGGTACGCACGTTGATGCGGCGCAGTGAAAATATTCCGGTGCCGCAGGTGCTCAAGGTCGCCGATCTGGAACTCGATCCGGGCCGTCACCGGGCGTTTCGTGGCACGCAGCGCATCGACCTGACCACCAAGGAGTTCGCCCTGCTGCACCTGCTGATGCGCCAGTCCGGCGAAGTGCTGACCCGCACCCAGATCATCTCGCTGGTGTGGGACATGAATTTCGACTGCGACACCAACGTGGTCGAAGTCTCGATCCGCCGCTTGCGAGCGAAAATCGACGACCCGTTCGACAGCAAACTGATCCACACCCTGCGCGGTGTCGGCTATGTGCTGGAGGCACGGGAATGAAGCCGGCCAGCCTGTCGCTGCGGCTGGGGCTGACGGTCAGCATTCTCGGCGCATTGCTGGTGGTGTTCCTGGCGATCCTCGCGTATTTCGCCCTGACCCATGAGCTGAACGCGTTGTCCCGGGACAGCCTGGAAAAAAAGATGGAACAGGTCGAGCACAGCCTGACGTTGTACGCCGACACCGGTGAGATCAGCGCCAAGCCGCACATTCTGCTCGATCAGGTCATGGGGCACGACAACCTGACCCTGACCATTTATGACCTGAACAACCTGCGCACCCCGCTGCTCAAATCCGGGTCGGGCCTGACCGATCCACGGGTTGAACTGAAAGCGGTACGGGCGACCACCGATCAGTTGACCCACACCGACAGCGCCGATGCTGAAGGCGGGAAGTTTCTCACCGTCTCCAAGCTGATTCGCCTCAAGGACGGCAGCAGCGTACCAGTGCTGCTGTCGATGGATAACGCCCACGATCAGGCTCTGCTCAGCGCTTATTTGCGCTCGACGTTGATGGCTTTGCCGTTGCTGCTGGTGTACATCGGCCTGACCGCATGGGGCGCCGTGCAGCGAGGGCTGGCACCGTTGCGCGAATTCCGCAAAGTGGCGGCACGAGTGACGACGCAGGATCTCGATCATCGCCTGTCGGTGCTGAACATGCCCCAGGAACTCAGCGAACTGGCGCAGGGCATCAACGTCATGCTCGATCGCCTGGACAACGGCGTGCAGCAGCTGTCGCAGTTCTCCGATGACCTGGCCCACGAACTGCGTACGCCGATCAACAACCTGATGGGCAAGGCCCAGGTGACGCTGTCGCGGGAGCGCTCGGTCGAGGAATACACCAACGTTCTGGTGTCCTGCACCGAAGAGCTGGAGCGGGTCGCGCGGATTGTCTCGGACATGCTGTTCCTGGCCCAGGCCAGCCAGCCTGCGGCGCACGCCTCGTTCGAGCCGATTGCGCTGGAGGAAGAGGCGTTCAGAGTGGCCGATCTGTTTTCTCTGACGGCGCAGGACAAACAGATCGACCTGAAAGTCATCGGCAGCGCTCAGGTGTCGGGCGACCGGCTGATGATTCAGCGAGCGATTTCCAATCTGCTGTCCAATGCCCTGCGCCACTGCCCGTCCGGCAAGACCGTTTCGCTGTTCATCGAACAGGCGCCAAACGAGGTGTCGCTGCGGGTGAGCAATCCCGGCACAGGCATCGAAGCGCAGCACCTGCCGTATCTGTTCGACCGTTTTTACCGGGTCGACAGCAGTCGCACCCGTTCACAGGGCAGTACCGGTCTGGGGCTGGCCATCGTGCATTCGATCATGACCTTGCATCAGGGCTCCGCGCAGGTTCAAAGCCGTCCGGGGGCGATGACGGTATTCAGTCTGGTGTTTCCCGCGATGCACCGGGAACGGCACTAAACCTTCAAGCCGATTTGTGCGGTGTTTTCTGAAACCTCATGGGAAAAATCACCGCACAAGTGCTGCATCCATCCCCGTAAATCCTTCAGTACGAATTTGCGTCGTCCCCGCGCTGAAACGTCCGACAGCGGCAGACGCCAGAACGCCTCAAACCGCTGACTCCTTTCGCATGGTTCGCCCGTTGCCACGCAGTTCTGCCCCCCAGAAACAAGTCCGCCCGGCGTCAATTCACGTTTTATCAGTACGTGTTTCGACACCGCTGAAACCCACGGCTGGAAACGTCTGGACATTTTTGACCCCGCCCTCACCGCCCTTTTAGATTCGGCTCGTGCTTGCAACAGCACTCCCAAACAACAACCAAGGAGCAACATCATGGGCTACATGGGCAGCTTGAACGCAAACCCTATCGATGAACTGGAAGAGCAGGAAGCACCCTCGCCAGAGCAGATCGAAGCGCTGCAACTGACCGAGGAAGAACAGGCGGAACTCAACGCCGAGTGACAGAACCCGCGGGGGCCTTGCGCCCTCGCGGGCTTTCCAGGAAGGGAATCATGGACAAGACAACGTTGGCCGAGCGTGAGCTCACGGCCGATCAGGCAGAACGGCGTATTCACACCGAACTTTCACGCCTGGGCCTCACACCGCACACCCGCACCCTCGGCAGCAAAGTGGTTGCCGTTCAGGCGAGTCTTCATGGCGACGACAACCGTCATGCCCGTGGCTCCGGCAAGGGCTATGCGGATCAGGCGCACCTGGGCGCGCTTTATGAAGCGCTCGAGCACTACTGGACGGATGAACTCTGTACCTACGATGTTCACCACGAAACGGAACGCTATTTCAAAGACACGCCGGTGTTTGCCGATGACTCGCTCCTGCACAGGCTCACCTGCCAGCAAAACGTGCGCATCACCTGCCGGACCTATGTCTGTCCGCCGTGGCATGACCGGTTTTCCTATCCGGTGGCGCTGACCTCGCCGAACGGTTCACGCTTGCCCTCGTCACCGGGCATGGCGGACTACCGCGCCGTGCAGCGCTACGCCAGCAACAGCGGCACCGCGATAGGCGCCACCTACAACGAAGCGATGCTGCACGCCGCCAACGAGTGCATCGAACGCGACGCCGTGTCGCTATTTCTGCTCGATCATTTTTATTACCAGAACCATCCACCGCTGCGACGGGTGGCGCGCCTCAATGAAAGCGACGAACTCGGTCGTCTATGGGCCGATGCCGAACAGGAAATCGACGGCGAAATCGTGCTGGTGGATATCAGCACCGAGTTCATGACCCGAACGTTTCTGGCGTTCACGACGAAGCCGGGCGCTCATCCACAGGTATTCGGCAGCGGCAGCTCTGTCGACCCGCGCCATGCGGCGTGGCGGGCGCTCACTGAACTGGTGCAGTTGCAACTGAGTGCCGCCGAACCCGAATACCACCAGACGCTAGTCAATGCGCTGCGCAACCTGCAGCCCTTCCCGCGCCTGCTGCGCTGTGCGCAGTTCGATCCGCAGACGCTGCTGCATCGCTGCGTTCAACACGAGGTGAGACTGGCGGGTTCCGCCAAAGACCTGTCGGTGGACAATCAACTGCACTTGCTGACTCAAGACCTGCGGATTCATGGCCGTACGCTGGGGGCCGCGATCCTGCAGCGAACCGAGCTCGGCACCACCCTGCTCAACGTGGTGATCCCCGGACTGGAACGCTTCTTCGTGGTCTCCAGCGGCAACGTCGTCATCCCGCAAGCGCGGGGCCGTACGCTGGAGAGGCCAGCCCCATGAACCGACTCGACCGCAACCGGGAACTGACACTGGCTCGTTCGATGCGCCTTTACCTCAACGAGAACGGCGCTGTTGGCCAATACCTCGAACCACGCGGTAGCGGAATGCATCAGGTTTTTTTCCTGCGGGTGAACGATGAGCTCTGGGTCGGCCGCAAGCTCCTGCAACGTGACCGGCATTTTCAGTGGCAGGCCAGCAGCGCGCTCAAACCCGACATGTTATTTGGCCCGCATCTCCATTCATTGTGGGGTAATGACGGGTTGTCGATCGGCTATCGGACGGTCTCCCCCGCAGACAAAGCGCAGTTCTTTGAGCACGCCTTGCATCAGGCTGACAGCGAGATCCTTTTTCCCTATCCACTGCTGGATGAGGCGGGTCGGGAAGCGGTCTGCCCGGCAGACTTCTGGCAATGCAACGAATCACTGGCCGAACAGCTGAATACCGACGAGCACCATTTGCGCGAATACTGCGCCGGACTGCTCCAGGCCATCACTGAAAAAGGCGCGCTGATTTACGACCCGGCCTGTTCGACTGGCGCGTTCATCGCCCACCTCGCCCGCGCCCTGCCCGACTGTCTGTGCCTGGGCAGTGACCGTTCGGCCTCGATGATCGAACACGCCAGGCGATGTCACAGCGGGATCTCCGTCGAATTCGACGTGCTGGAGGCGAGTGAGGCTTCCGATGCCGGGATTCGCTGCGATGTTTTGATACTGCGGTTCCTCAACGCCGAAGTCTTGACCCGCCGAGAGGCGAAGAACGCCTTCGAGTCGCTGATCCGCTGCGTAAAACCCGGTGGCACGATCCTCGTCTTTGGTCACACGCCGGTGCTGATCCCGGTCACCTGGCTCGCCTCCCTCCACCACCTGAAACTTGAATCCAGCGTCGCGGCGCGACCGGGGCAGGTCGAGCTGTTCCAGTTCTATCGTCTGACGGTTCCGACGCCATGAGCTTTTCCCTGCACAGCCGAGGTTATTACCCGACCGGCGACGGCCATCAACTCTATTGGGAACGCCATGGTGTTCCGGGACACGATCCGGTGTTTTTCCTCCATGGCGGCCCCGGCGGGCGTATCAGCCGCCACCATTTGCAGTTCTTCGATACGGGCCGGTTCGACATCATCCTGTTTGACCAACGGGGCTGCGGGCGCTCGACGCCCTACGGCGAACTGCGGGACAACAGCACCGGACAGTGTGTCGAAGACATCGATGCCCTGCGCCAGCATTTCGGCTTCGAAAAAATCAGCGTGCTGGGCGTGTCATGGGGTAGTTGGCTGGCGATCCAGTACCAGCAGCGCTACCCGCAGCACCTGCTGAAAACCACGCTGGTCTCGGTATTCGTGCCGTTTGCCGACAATGTCCGGGCCTACGATCAGGCGCTCAATGACGGGCTGGCGCAATCGCCTCAAACGTCGTCAGGCCATCGCGCGAAGGACATCTACCGGATCCTCGGCGAAGGCTGTCCATCGCAGCAACACCGCGCCGCCATCGAATGGTTGAACGCTGTTCTACGTCGCACAGGGCAGACGATTTGCCGCGCCACACTGGAGCGCTTCGTCGATCAGGAAGCGGTGCTCGCGATCCGCCTCGAACTGCATTACCACCTGCACAACTATTTCTTCACACCAAAGGACGAATACCTGACCCTCGACGACAATACCCTGCTGATCCAGGGCATCCGCGACACCCATGGCATGGCCAGCGTGCGCTGGCTCAGGCAACGCATGAACATTCACTGCCGGCTGCTGCACGCCGGGCACAACGCCTTTGAAAACGCCCTCCTCAAAGCGGTGCGTCGGGCGGTGAAACGTGAAATCGAGGGCTAAGAAAAACGGCACCCGAAGGTGCCGTCCCATCCCGCAAAAAACGCTTACTTGCGTGCCGCCTCCCACGACTTGAGCAGTTCGTTGTAGCTCACGGTTTCGCCCTTCGGCTTCTCGTTGGCCAGTTTCGGTTTTGGTGCGCCCGGCTGGTCGAACCAGTATTGCGCGTCGCGCTCGGGGTTCATTTTCGGTGCGCACACCGCTTGGGCCTTGGAGCGTTCCAGACGGGTCATGATCGCGTCCTGATCCTTGGCCAGACCGTCGAGGGCCTGTTGCGGGGTCTTCTCGCCGCTGGCGGCTTCGGCGATGTGGCTCCACCACAGTTGTGCCAGACGTGGATAGTCCGGCACGTTGGTGCCGGTCGGCGTCCATTGCACGCGGGCCGGGCTGCGGTAGAACTCGACCAGACCACCGAGTTTCGGTGCCAGGTCGGTCATCGCTTGCGAGTTGATGTCCGACTCGCGAATCGGAGTCAGGCCGACGATGGTTTTCTTCAGCGACACGGTTTTCGAAGTCACGAACTGCGCGTACAGCCAGGCCGCGAGTTTCTGTTTCTCAGGCGTGGATTTCATGAAGGTCCACGAGCCCACGTCCTGATAACCGAGTTTCATCCCCTCTTCCCAGTACGGCCCGCGCGGCGATGGCGCCATGCGCCATTTCGGCGTGCCGTCGGCGTTGACCACCGGCAGGCCCGGCTTGGTCATGTCGGCGGTGAACGCGGTGTACCAGAAGATCTGCTGGGCGATGTTGCCCTGGGACGGCACCGGGCCGGATTCGGAGAAGGTCATGCCCGCCGCTTCCGGTGGCGCGTACTTCTTCAGCCAGTCGACGTATTTGGTGGTGGCGAACACCGCCGCCGGGCCGTTGGTGTCGCCGCCGCGGGTCACGCTGGAACCGACCGGGTGGCAATCCTCGACGCGAATCCCCCACTCGTCCACCGGCAAGCCGTTGGGAATGCCCTTGTCGCCGCCACCGGCCATGGAGAACCAGGCATCGGTGAAGCGCCAGCCCAGCGACGGGTCTTTCTTGCCGTAGTCCATGTGCCCGTAAATGCGCTTGCCGTCGATTTCCTTGACGTCTTCGCTGAAGAATTTGGCGATGTCTTCATAGGCCGACCAGTTCACCGGCACGCCGAGTTCATAGCCGTACTCTTCCTTGAACTTGGCTTTCAGGTCGGCGCGTTCGAACCAGTCGGCGCGGAACCAGTACAGGTTGGCGAACTGCTGGTCGGGCAATTGATAGATCTTGCCGTCCGGCGCAGTGGTGAAGGAGATGCCGATGAAGTCCTTGATGTCGAGGGTCGGCGAGGTGAAGTTCTTGCCTTCGTTGGCCATCAGGTCGGTGATCGATTCGGTCTTGCCGTAGCGAAAGTGCGTACCGATCAGGTCCGAGTCGTTGACCCAGCCATCGTAGATGTTCTTGTCCGACTGCATCACCGTCTGCATTTTTTCCACGACGTCGCCTTCCTGCAGCAGGTCGTGGGTCAGCTTGATGCCGGTGATTTCGCTGAAGGCCTTGGCCAGCACCTTGGATTCATATTCGTGGGTGGTCAGGGTTTCCGAGACGACCTTGATGTCCATCCCGCGAAACGGCTCGGCCGCCTTGATGAACCACTTCAGTTCTTCGAGTTGCTGCTCGGCCGTCAGGGTCGACGGCTTGAATTCGCTGCCGATCCATTTTTTTGCGGCATCTTCGTAGGCGTCGGCCCAGGCGGACGCGCTCAAACCGCTGAGTGCCAGCATGGCTGCCAATGAAATGCTATGTCGCAGCTTATTTTTCTTATCGAACATAGAGACCTCCTGTTAGGTTTTCGGAGCAAGATTGCCGAGCGATTCGACTAGCCCCAACGCATCACAGCCAACAGCCACACCAGGGACAACGCGGACGCTACCCAGATGCTCCAGTCGGTCACGCCGATTACCAGCAGATGCAGGTAGGCGCTGCCGAGAAGACCGATGAACAAGCGATCGCCACGGGTGGTGGCAATCGGCAGAAACCCTCGCCGCAAGATGCTCGGCGAGCGCAATTCCCAGGTGGTCATGCCCACCAGGATCAACCCGATCACGATGAAAAACGCCGCCGTCGGGACGGTCCAGCTCATCCATTCCATCATCAGTTCCTCAGACCCGGCCCAGGGCAAAGCCCTTGGCCACGTGGTTGCGAACGAACCAGATCACCAGCATGCCGGGGAGAATAGTCAACACCCCCGCCGCCGCCAGTACGCCCCAGTCAATGCCGGACGCCGACACCGTGCGCGTCATCACCGCCGCGATCGGTTTGGCGTTCACCGAGGTCAGCGTGCGCGCCAGCAGCAGTTCGACCCAGGAAAACATGAAGCAGAAAAACGCCGTCACACCGATGCCGGAGCCGATCAGCGGAATGAAGATCTTCACGAAGAACTTGGGAAAGCTGTAGCCGTCGATGTAGGCGGTTTCGTCGATTTCCTTCGGCACCCCGGACATGAAACCTTCGAGGATCCACACCGCCAGCGGCACGTTGAACAGGCAGTGCGCCAGTGCCACGGCGATGTGGGTGTCGAACAGGCCGATCGACGAGTACAGCTGGAAGAACGGCAGCAGGAATACCGCCGGCGGCGCCATGCGGTTGGTCAGCAGCCAGAAGAACAGATGCTTGTCGCCGAGAAAGCGATAGCGCGAAAACGCGTAGGCCGCCGGCAGCGCCACGCTCAGGGAAATCACCGTGTTCAGACTGACGTAGTACAGCGAGTTGATATACCCGGTGTACCAGCTCGGATCGGTGAAGATCACCTTGTAGTTCGCCAGCGTGAAATCCTGTGGGAAAAGAGTCAGTCCGCCGAGGATTTCGGTATTGCTCTTGAACGACATGTTCAGCAGCCAGTAGATCGGCACCAGCAGGAACAGGATGTAGAGCAGCAGGGGAATCACTTTTTTCATAGGGGTAAGACGTTTGCTCATGGCCGGGCCTCAGCGGTTGGCATCGTTGTAGGTCATGGCGGTGTAGAACAGCCAGGACACCAGCAGGATGATCAGGAAGTACACCAGCGAGAATGCCGCCGCCGGCCCCAGGTCGAATTGGCCTACGGCCATCTGGGTCAGGGTCTGACTCAGGAAGGTCGTCGAGTTACCCGGCCCGCCGCCGGTGAGCACGAACGGCTCGGTGTAGATCATGAAGCTGTCCATGAAGCGCAGCATCACCGCGATCAGCAGCACGCTCTTCAACTTGGGCAACTGTATGTGCCGGAACACGGCCCAGGCCGAGGCCCGGTCGATGCGCGCGGCCTGGTAATACACATCGGGAATCGCCCGCAACCCGGAGAAACACAACAGTGCCACCAGTGAAGTCCAGTGCCAGACGTCCATCACCAGCACGGTGACCCAGGCGTCCATGGTGTTGGCCGCGTAGTTGTAGCTGATGCCCATGGCGTTGAGGCTCGAACCCAGCAGGCCGATGTCGGCGCGGCCGAAAATCTGCCAGATGGTGCCGACCACGTTCCATGGAATCAGCAGCGGAATCGCCAGCACGATCAGCACCACCGACGACCAGCGACCCTTGGTCGGCATGGTCAGGGCGATGGCGATGCCGAGCGGAATTTCGATCAGCAGCACACACGCCGAGTAAATGAACTGGCGCAGCAACGAGTCGTGCAGGCGCGGATCGAGCAGCACCTGCTTGTACCAGTCGGCGCCGACGAAGTAGCGGCTGGACTGGTCGAAGATGTCCTGCACCGAATAGTTGACCACGGTCATCATCGGGATCACCGCACTGAAGGCCACCAGCAGGAACACCGGCAACACCAGCCACCAGGCCTTGTTGTTCTGCACCTTGTTCATGGCTGTACCTCGCTGTCGGTGGCATCCAGCAGAAATTCGTCGGCATAGACCATCAGCCACTGCGCCGGAAAACTGATGTAAGCCGTGCCTTGCGGCACCGGTTTATCCTCGGCCAGACGCACTTTCAGCGGCGCGCCGTCCAGATCCAGGGTCATGATCTTGTAGGTGCCGAGGTCCTCGACGTGTACGACCCGCGCCTGCATCGCGTCATCGAACGGCTCGTCCCACACATGGATGAACTCGGGACGGATGCCGACCTTCAGATTTTTCCATTGGCCGTGTTCGATATGGCGCTGCAAGGCGTCGGACAGCGGTAGATGAGTCGAATTGAAACCGACCCCGCCCGGTTGCGGCTGTACCTCAATCAGATTCATCCCCGGGCTGCCGATGAAGTAGCCGACAAAGGTGTGGCTCGGCCGCTCGAACAATTCCCGTGGCGTACCGAACTGGACGATCTGGCCGCCGTACATCACCGCGATCTTGTCGGCGAAGGTCGAAGCCTCCAGCTGATCGTGGGTGACGTAGACCATGGTGATGTTGAACTGCTCGTGGATCTGCTTGAGCTTGCGCCGCAGTTTCCATTTCAGGTGCGGGTCGATCACCGTCAGCGGCTCGTCGAACAGAATCGCCGACACGTCATCGCGCACTAGGCCACGGCCCATGGAGACTTTCTGTTTTTCGTCGGCAGTGAGGTTGCGCGCCTTTTTGCTCAACAGATTTTGCAGGTCGAGGACTTCGGCGATTTCCTGCACCTTGCTGTGCACTTTCGCCTCGGCCAGGCCCTGATTTCTCAAGGGAAAGGCCAGGTTGTCGAACACGGTCATGGTGTCGTAGACCACCGGGAACTGGAACACCTGGGCGATGTTGCGCTTCTCCGGCGTCAGGTCGTTGACCGCTTTTCCGTCGAACAGCACATGGCCTTGGGACGGGCTGAGCAGGCCGGAAATAATGTTGAGCAACGTCGATTTGCCGCAACCCGAAGGGCCGAGCAAGGCATAAGCGCCGCCCTGCTCCCAGATGTGGTCCATCTCGCGGATCGCGTAGTCTTCGGGCCCGCTCGGGGTTTTGCTGTAGCTGTGGGCGAGGTGCTGCAAACGGATTTCGGCCATCAGGCAACCCTCGCGACACGCCGGCCCGGTGCCTGCACCAGACGGCCCTGCGCATCGAACACAAACAGTTTATGGGTCGGGATATAGATGCGGATCGGCGCATCGACGTCGTATTCGTGAACCCCCGGCAAATGCAGCACCAGCAGGAAATGCTCGTTGCGCACGTGCAGGAAGGTTTCCGAACCGCTGATCTCCGCCACCTCGACGGTCACCGCCAGTTCCAGGTCGTCGTCGTTGCTCGGCACCAGCGAGATGTGGCTCGGGCGCACACCAAAACGGAACTCGCCCTCGCCCACCGGCCGCAGATCGACGTTCAACGGAAAGTGTACGAAGTTGGCGAAACTCACTTCGTTGCCGGCAATACGTCCCGGCATCAGGTTGATCGGCGGCTCGGAGAACAATTCAGCCGCCAGCACCGTTTGCGGCTGGTGATAGACCTCGGTCGACGGGCCGCTCTGGATCACCCGGCCTTCATGAAGAATGGTGGTGGTACCGCCCAGCGCCAGCGCTTCGTTGGGTTCGGTGGTGGCGTAGATGGCGATGGTGTGGCGCGCCTTGAACAGCTCGCGCATTTCCTGGCGCAGCTCTTCGCGCAGTTTGTAGTCGAGGTTGACCAGCGGCTCGTCGAACAGAATCAGTTCGGCATCCTTGACCAGCGCCCGGGCCATGGCCGTGCGCTGTTGCTGGCCGCCGGACAGTTCCAGCGGATAGCGCTGCAGAAACTTCTCGATGCGCAGCATCTTCGCGGTTTCCTGCACCTTGTTCTGGATCTGTTCGTTGGAGATCCCGGCCTGGCGCAGCGGCGAGGCGATGTTCTCGAACACCGTCATGGTCGGGTAATTGATGAATTGCTGATAGACCATCGACACGTTGCGCAAACGCACCGGGCGCTGGGTGACGTCGACGCCGTTCATCAGGATGCGGCCGCTGTCGGGCTTGTCCAGACCGGCCATCAGACGCATCAGACTGGTCTTGCCGGACAGCGTGCGCCCGAGCAAAACGTTGAAGGATCCAGGTTCGAATTTCAGGCTCGCATCGTCGATCCAGGTCTGGCCCTCGACGGTACGGCTGACGTGCTCCAGGGTGAGTGACATGGCTCGGCCTTTTTATTATTGGAGTCAAGCGACCTGTCCTGTAGAGCGACATTCGTGCCAGAAACGGCAAGCTGTTGATTTACCGCAAAATTCGCTGGAGACCACGCAAACCGTGGTTCGTAGCTGAACACAAGTGAACAGTCGCGACTGAACAATTGAACAGTCGGGCGATTGACAATGAACAATAGTGAACAACACTCTATGGATGCTTTTTGCTCGTCGAACGAGCCATAACAAAAACAACAAAGCACCCTTCAGAGACTGCCAATCATGGCCGCACCTGCCCCGCCGCTTTCCCATGACGCCATCGTCCAGGACTCCTGGTCCCGTTGCCGCGCCTTCGGTCTCAATCATCAAAGCGCACCGGCCTTCGATCAGTTGCCCGCTGCCAGCATTGCGCAGTTGCTCGACCGCCATCATTCACTGGTGCAGACCACTCACCAGGAAGTGCTGCCGTATTACGAGAACATCCTGAGCAACTCCAACTGCCTGATCATGCTGGCCGACAATCAGGGCCAGGTGCTGACGTCCTGGGGCACCCAGCGCTTTATCGAGCCGAATCTGGCGCGGGGTTTTCAGGCCGGCGCCAGTTGGGTCGAGCGCGCCAGCGGCACCAACGCCATCGGCACGGCGCTGGCCTGCGAGCAGGCGGTGCACATTGAACACGATGAACACTTTCTCAAGGCCAATCGCTTCATGACCGGTTCCGCCGCGCCGATTTTCGATGCCGAGCGCAAGGTCATCGCCGTACTCGATGTGTCCAGCGACAGCTATCTGCCGCCGTCGCACACCCTCGGCATGGTCAAGATGATGAGCCAGACCGTGGAGAACCGGCTGATCCTGAACCTGTTCCATGGCCAGCACTTTCAACTGACCTTCAACACCGGGTTGAACAACCTCGACAGCCAGTGGGCCGGGCTGCTGATCTTTGATGAGAGCGGCCAAGTGCTGTCGGCCAACCGTCGGGCCGACAATCTGTTGGGCGTGCGGTTGTCGCGGGTCAGCGTTGAAAGCCTGTTCAAGGTGTCGTTGCTGGAGTTGATCAATCAGCCGGACGGTTTGCCGTTTGCCTTGCAGACCTCCGGGCGCAATCGTTTCCAGTGTTTGTTGAAACGACCTAAACAGGCGCCGATTCAGGCGCGCGTCTTCACTGAAACCAGAACCGCCGAACCGAAAGTCGCCGTATCGACGGCCATCAGCCTGAGCACGTTGCACTTCGGCGACAGTCGCGTGGAAAAAGCCGTGCGTCAGGCCGAACGCCTGCTGGAAAAGGACATCCCGCTGCTGATTCACGGCGAAACCGGGGTCGGCAAGGAAGTCTTCGTCAAGGCCCTGCACCAGGCCAGCTCCCGCAGCAAACAGGCGTTCATTGCCGTCAACTGCGCGGCGATCCCCGCCGAACTGGTGGAGTCCGAGCTGTTCGGCTATGAAAAAGGCGCGTTCACCGGCGCCAACCAGAAAGGCAGCATCGGCCTGATCCGCAAGGCCGACAAAGGTACGCTGTTCCTCGACGAAATCGGCGACATGCCGCTGCCAACTCAGGCTCGCCTGTTACGCGTGTTGCAGGAGCGCTGCGTGCAACCGGTGGGCAGCAGCGAGCTGTTTCCGGTGGATCTGCGGATCATCTCCGCCACCAACCGTTCGCTCAGGGAACAGGTGCAACTGGGGCGATTTCGCGAGGACTTGTACTACCGCATTGGCGGCTTGACCCTCGAATTGCCACCGCTTCGCGAGCGCAGCGACAAGCAGGCGCTGTTCAAACGGTTGTGGGAACAACATCGCGAGCCGTCGCAGTGGGCGGGATTGAGTCGCGAGGTGCTGGAGCTGTTCGAGCGGCATCCATGGCCGGGCAATCTGCGACAGGTCAGCAGCGTGATGCAGGTGGCGCTGGCGATGGCCGAGGAACAACCGATTCGGCCCGAGCATTTGCCTGACGACTTTTTTGTCGATCTGGAAATGGAGCCGGTGGAAGTGGCCGAGCCGTTGGGCATCGATCTGAACGATGCCGAGGCGTTGAACCGGGAGTTGCAGCTGGCCGGGGGCAATATTTCCCACCTGGCGCGACGGTTGGGGGTGAGCCGCAATACGCTGTACAAGCGATTGCGGCAGCTTGAAAGCTGAGCGCACCCATAGCGTCAGGCCGAAATTGCTGGCTCAACAGGCGCAGCCGATGCGGCCGCCAACGTCCGCAGGCCCATCAGCACCACAACCATCATCATCAGACCTGCGGCTATCGCAACGCCGAACCCTGCCCGGGCGCCCCAGGCATCAATCACCAGCCCCGCCAGCATGCCGCCCAGCGCCACGCCGATGCTGATCCCAGTGGTCATCCACGTCAGCCCTTCGGTCATCCTCGCCGCAGGGATGATGATCGTCCCCAGCTTCATGACCACCACCATGGTCGGCGCAAACGAGATGCCGGCGATAAACAACATCGCGGACAGGACATAAACGTCCGGTGAGAACACCGGCAATACGCCGGTGACTGCCGTGACCAATATCCCGATAAAGAACTGTTTTTCTATCGCCAGCGAAACCCGCAGCGCGCCGAAGGTCAGGCCCGCCACCAGCGAGCCGAACGCATAGGCGGCGAGGATGAAGGTGGCAGCCGATGGCCAGCCCTGGGCATTGGCGAAGGCCACAACGGCGACATCGATCGACCCGCCGATGGCCCCCATCGCCAGCAGCGCGAGGACAATGGTGCGAACACCGGGAATCAGCAGGGTCGAACCGCTGTTCTTCCGGTTGCCCGCCACCACTTTCGGTTCGGTCTGACGCTGCATGAGAAACGCCGTCACGCCGACGGCCAGCAACCCCACCGCCACCAGCGACCCGGCCTCAGCAAAGAAACTCACGCTCAAACCGATCGCCAGTGGCGGGCCGATGATGTAGGCCAGTTCGGTGAGGACCGTGTCCAGCGAGAACGCGGTGTGCAACTGCGGCTTGCCGCGAAACAGCTGCGTCCAGCGAGCCCGGATCATGGACGGCATGCTCGGCATCGTCCCCGCCAGTGCCGCCAGCACAAAAAACAACGCAGCGGGCGCCCTCAGGTGCACGGCAACAATCAGCGCCAGCAACATGACGATGCTGAACGCCGTGACGACGGGCAGCACGCGACTCTGGCCACGCCGATCAACCTGTTTCGAGATGCGCGGGCCGAGCAGCGCGTTGGCCAGGGTAAAGGTGCCGGCGACTGCGCCGGCCAGCCAGTAAACGCCGGTCTGCTGCACCAGCATGGTGATGATGCCGATGCCGATCATTGCCTGGGGCAGTCGAGCGATAGAGCTCGCGAGGATCAGCCCGGTGGCGCCGGGTGTCGATACCAGCTCGCGATAGTGATTAGCCATGATTCCTCCCTTCCGGATTCGCCGCTGATGAGCATCCTGCCGCGTGCGCTATCAAGACCTATGCGAATACCAAAAGCAATCACACATTGTCTGGATCGTTCCCGCGCTCCGCGTGGGAACGATCAACCCGGAGTAAGCAGCAGAAAAACAAAAACCCGCACAAGGCGGGTTTTGTTTGTAGCAAGCGCAGCAATCAGTCAGCCAGACGCCAGGTCGTGCCGCCCTTGCCGTCTTCCAGCACCACGCCCATGGCGGTGAGCTGGTCGCGGATGCGGTCGGATTCGGCCCAGTCCTTGCCGGCACGTGCCGCCAGACGCGCAGCGATCAGCGCCTCGACTTCGGCTGCATCGACACGCCCTTCGGCGCCGGCCTGCAGGAAGTCGTCGGCTTCGAGCTGCAACACACCCAGCACGCTGGCCAGTTCTTTCAGGCGCGCCGCCAGACCGGCCGCTGCCTCGAGATCGCTCTCGCGCAGACGGTTGATCTCACGGACCATCTCGAACAGCACCGCGCAGGCTTCCGGCGTGCCGAAGTCGTCGTTCATCACCGTGGTGAAACGCTCGACGAACGCTTCGCCGCCAGCCGGTGCCACGTTCGGCAGGCCTTTCAGCGCGTGGTAGAAACGCTCCAGTGCGCCCTTGGCGTCCTTGAGGTTGTCTTCCGAATAGTTGATCGCGCTGCGGTAGTGGCTCGACACCAGCAGGTAACGCACGACTTCCGGGTGGTACTTGTCGAGCACGTCACGAATGGTGAAGAAGTTGTTCAAGGACTTGGACATCTTCTCGCCATTGATACGGATCATGCCGCAATGCATCCACGCGTTGGCGTAGGTCTTGCCGGTGGCCGCTTCGCTCTGGGCGATTTCGTTTTCGTGGTGCGGGAACTCGAGGTCGCTGCCGCCGCCATGAATGTCGAAAGTCTCACCCAGGCAGCAGGTGGACATCACCGAGCACTCGATGTGCCAGCCCGGACGCCCGGCGCCCCACGGCGATTCCCAGCTCGGCTCGCCCGGCTTGACGCCTTTCCACAGCACGAAGTCCAGCGGATCGTCCTTGGCTTCGTCGACCTCGATCCGCGCACCGATGCGCAGGTCTTCGATCTTCTTGCGCGAAAGCTTGCCGTAGCCCATGAACTTGCCGACGCGGTAGTACACGTCGCCATTGCCCGGGGCGTAGGCGTAACCCTTGTCGATCAGGGTCTGGATCATCGCGTGCATGCCCGGAATGTGATCCGTGGCGCGCGGCTCCATGTCCGGCTTCTTGATGTTCAGGCGCGCTTCGTCTTCGTGCATCGCGGCGATCATGCGCTCGGTCAACGCTTCGAACGACTCGCCGTTCTCGTTGGCCCGGTTGATGATCTTGTCGTCGATGTCGGTGATGTTGCGCACGTAGGTCAGGTCATAACCGCTGAACCGCAACCAGCGGGTCACCAGGTCGAACGCGACCATGCTGCGGCCGTGGCCCAGGTGGCAGTAGTCGTACACGGTCATCCCGCAGACGTACATGCGCACCTTGTTGCCATCCAGCGGCTTGAAGACTTCTTTGCTCTTGGTGAGCGTGTTGTAGATCGTAAGCACGGTGTTTCCTTAAGACTTGATCACTGGCCCCACGAATCGCGCAGGGTCACGGTACGGTTGAATACCGGCTGGCCTGGTTTCGAGTCCTTGATATCCGCGACGAAGTAACCTTCGCGCTCGAACTGGAAACGGTCTTCCGGCTGTGCATTGCCCAGCGAAGGCTCGGCACGACAACCGGTCAGCACTTGCAGTGAGTCAGGGTTGATGTTGTCCAGGAAACTCGCGCTGTCTTCGGCCTTCTCCGGGTTCGGAGAACGGAACAGGCGATCGTACAGACGCACTTCGCACTCGATGCTGGCGGCGGCCGGCACCCAGTGGATCACGCCCTTGACCTTGCGGCCTTCAGGGTTCTTGCCCAGGGTGTCCGGATCGTACGAGCAACGCAGCTCGACGATGTTGCCGTCGGCGTCCTTGATCGCTTCGTCGGCACGGATCACGTAGCTGCCGCGCAGACGCACTTCGCCGTTCGGCTCCAGACGCTTGTAGCCCTTCGGCGGCTCTTCCATGAAGTCATCGCGGTCGATGTAGATTTCACGGGCGAACGGCAGCTGGCGCACGCCGAGTTCTTCTTTCTGCGGATGACGCGGCAGTTCGAGGTTCTCGACCTGGTCTTCCGGGTAGTTGGTGATCACGACTTTCAACGGACGCAGCACGCACATGGCGCGCGGGGCGTTCGCGTCGAGGTCCTGACGGATGCTGAACTCGAGCATGCCGAAGTCGACCACGCCGTCGGAACGGTTGGTGCCGATCATGTCGCAGAAGTTGCGGATCGACGCCGGGGTGTAGCCACGGCGGCGGAAGCCCGACAGCGTCGACATGCGCGGATCGTCCCAGCCGTTGACGTGCTTCTCGTCAACCAGCTGCTTGAGCTTGCGCTTGCTGGTGATGGTGTAGTTGAGGTTCAGACGGCTGAACTCGTACTGACGCGGGTGCGCCGGCACTGGCAGTGCGTCGAGGAACCACTCGTACAGCGGACGATGGCTTTCGAACTCCAGGGTGCAGATCGAGTGGGTGATGCCTTCGATGGCGTCCGACTGACCGTGGGTGAAGTCGTAGTTCGGGTAGATGCACCACTTGTCACCGGTCTGATGGTGATGGGCGTGGCGGATGCGGTACATGATCGGGTCGCGCAGGTTCATGTTCGGCGAGGCCATGTCGATCTTGGCGCGCAGCACGCGGGCACCGTCCGGGAACTCACCGGCGCGCATGCGGGCGAACCAGTCCAGGTTCTCTTCAACCGAACGGTCGCGGAACGGGCTGTTCTTGCCCGGCTCGGTCAGGCTGCCACGGTATTCCTTGGCTTGCTCGGGCGTCAGGTCGTCGACGTAAGCCTTGCCGGCCTTGATCAGCTCAACGGCCCAGTCGTGCAGCTGGTCAAAGTATTGCGAGGCGTAGCGCACTTCGCCGGACCATTCGAAGCCCAGCCATTTGACGTCGCTTTCGATCGCGTCGATGTATTCCTGGTCTTCCTTGGCCGGGTTGGTGTCGTCGAAACGCAGGTGGGTAACGCCGCCGAACTCCTGGGCCAGGCCGAAGTTCACACAGATCGACTTGGCGTGGCCGATGTGCAGGTAGCCGTTGGGCTCAGGCGGGAAACGGGTGACGATCTGCGTGTGCTTACCCGAGTCCAGGTCCGCCTGGATGATCGGGCGCAGGAAATTGACCGGCGTAACGGGGCCGGTCTTGGAATTCGAGGTAGGGTCGACAGTGGGCTTGCTCATAGGATCCTTGAACGTACAGTGCGCGGCCGGGACACGGGCCTGACAAAACAAAGCCGCTATCATAGCCGATGCTGTCAAGCCCCTGACAGAGCAGGGCTTAAAAGGAATGCATTTAATCGCCGGGTTTTGAAAAACAGCCTCGAAATTCGCGCCTGTCACGCTAAACTGCGCACCTTGGCCCTCACGGGCTGAACCGGTAAAGGGCGCAAATGTCCCAATACCCACGAATTCCTTATAAAGAGTAGCGATCATGACTCAAGTAAAACTGACCACCAACTTCGGTGACATCGTCATCGAACTGAACGCTGAAAAAGCCCCGATCACCGTGGCCAACTTCATCGAGTACGTTAAAAAGGGTCACTACGAGAACGTCGTGTTCCACCGCGTCATCAAAGGTTTCATGATCCAGGGCGGCGGTTTCGAGCCAGGCATGAAAGAAAAGAAAGACAAGAGCCCGAGCATCCAGAACGAAGCCGACAACGGCCTGAAGAACGAGAAGTACACCCTGGCCATGGCTCGTACCATGGATCCGCATTCGGCCTCGGCACAGTTCTTCATCAACGCCACCGACAACAGCTTCCTCAACCACACCTCCAAGACCGCTCAGGGCTGGGGTTATGCCGTGTTCGGTAAAGTGGTTTCGGGCACCGACGTTGTCGACAAGATCGAAGGCGTTTCCACCACGTCCAAGGCAGGCCACCAGGACGTACCAGCAGACGACGTGATCATCGAGAAAGCCGAGATCATCGAAGCGTGATATTGCTGATTTCAGACTTGCATCTGGAAGAGGAGCGCCCGGACATTACCCGGGCGTTTCTGGATTTGCTCGCCGGACGCGCCCGCTCGGCGAGTGCGTTGTACATTCTGGGCGACTTCTTCGAGGCGTGGATTGGCGACGACGCCATGACCCCCTTCCAGCGTTCCATCTGCCAGGCCCTGCGCGAACTCAGCGACAGCGGCACGGCCATTTTTCTGATGCACGGCAATCGCGACTTCATGCTCGGCAAGGCCTTTTGCAAAGAGGCCGGCTGCACGCTGTTGAAGGACCCGAGTGTCGTGCAGTTTTACGGCGAACCGGTGCTGCTGATGCACGGCGACAGCCTGTGCACCCGTGACGAAGCCTATATGAAGCTGCGCCGTTACCTGCGCAACCCGATCAGTCTGTTCATCCTGCGTAATCTCCCCTTGCGCACCCGCCACAAACTGGCGCGCAAGCTGCGCAGCGAAAGCCGGGCGCAGACGCGGATGAAGGCCAATGACATCGTCGATGTCACGCCGGAGGAAATTCCGCGGATCATGCAGGAGTACGGGGTGAGAACCCTGGTTCACGGGCATACCCATCGCCCGGCGATCCACAAGTTGCAGATCGGCGATCAGGCGGCGAAGCGGATTGTGCTGGGAGATTGGGATCGTCAGGGCTGGGCGTTGCAGGTGGATGAGAACGGGTTTGCGTTGGCGCCGTTTGATTTTGCGCCGCCGCCTTCACTGCCCGCCCCTGCCACCGCCTGATCGTTCCCGGACTTAGTTGATCGTTCCCACGCTCTGCGTGGGAATGCCTCAATGGACGCTCCGCGTCCGCTTCGGCATGGGACGCGGAGCGTCCCGGGCTGCATTCCCACGCAGAGCGTGGGAACGATCTGGCGACGTTAGTGACCGCTGGCGGCCGGGCCTGCCTTGGCAGCAAACGGCGGCTTGGCCAGCCACACAATCAATATCAACCCCATAAACCCCCATCCCAGCAGCGTGAAGTAATCCACGGTGGAGAGCATGTACGCCTGACTGGTGAGGATCTGATCCATCTGCGCATAGGCCGATTGGCTCGCACCACCCAGCGAATGCAAGGTCTCGCGAGTCGCCGGCTCGAAGGTGCTGATGCTCTCGCTCATATAGGCATGATGCTGATCCGCCCGGCGAATCCAGATCCACGTAGTCAACGACGCCGCAAAGCTGCCGCCCAATGTCCGCAGGAACGTCGCCAGACCCGCGCCATCGGCAATCTGGCTCGGCGGCAAGTCCGACATCAGAATGCTCAGAGTCGGCATGAAGAACAGCGCCACGCCAATCCCCATGAACAGCTGCACCAGAGCGATATGCTGGAAGTCCACCTCGTTGGTGAACTCGGCACGCATGAAGCAGCTCAGGCCGATCGCCAGGAACGCCAGCCCGGCCAGTAGGCGCAGGTCGAACTTGTGCGCGTACTTGCCGACAAACGGCGACAGCAGCACCGGCAGAATGCCGATCGGTGCCACCGCCAGACCGGCCCAGGTCGCTGTGTAGCCCATCTGGGTCTGCAACCACTGCGGCAGGATCAGGTTGATGCCGAAGAACCCGGCGTAACCCAGCACCAGCACCAGCGTGCCGATGCGGAAGTTGCGGTGGGCGAACAGCCGCAGGTTGACCACCGGATGCTGGTCGGTCATTTCCCAGATCACGAACACCGCCAGCGCGATCACCGAAATCGCCGCGCCGATGATGATGAAGTTCGACTCGAACCAGTCCAGGTCATTGCCCTTGTCGAGGATCACTTGCAACGCCCCGACGCCGATGATTAGCGTGATCAGCCCGACGTAATCCATCGGCTGATGGCTGGTGACCACCGGGCGTTTGGCCAGTTGCTGGCGCACCACCATCACCGCGAAAATCCCGATCGGCACGTTGATGAAGAAGATCCACGGCCAGCTGTAACTGTCAGTGATCCAGCCGCCGAGGATCGGCCCCGCAATGGGCGCCACCACCGTGACCATCGCCAGCAATGCCAGGGCCATGCCCCGCCTCGCCGGCGGATAGACCGCGATCAGCAGCGTCTGGGTCATCGGGTACAACGGCCCGGCCACCAGGCCCTGCAGCACGCGGAAGCCGATCAGTTCCGGCATCGACGTGGAAATACCGCAGAGAAACGAAGCCAGCACAAACAGGATGGTCGCCCACAGAAACAGCTTCACCTCGCCAAAGCGACGGCTCAGCCAGCCGGTGAGCGGCAGCGCAATGGCGTTGCTCACGGCGAACGAGGTGATGACCCAGGTGCCCTGCTCCGAACTCACGCCGAGGTTGCCGGAAATGGTCGGCAACGCCACGTTGGCGATGGTGGTGTCGAGCACCTGCATGAAGGTCGCCAGCGACAGGCCGATGGTGCTGAGCAACAGGCTGGGCGGCGTAAAAGAGGCGTTATTGCTCATCGCGAATCCTTTGGAACCTGATTGACGCTGCGTCCGTTAATGACGCAGCCGCCCTTGTGGGAGCGAGCCTGCTCGCGAAGACGGCGGTTCAGCCAACAAAACTGTTGAATTGAAAATCGCCATCGTCGGAACGCCGCCCGGAGCAAGCTCGCTCCCACAGAGGAAGGGAATCAGCGTTGCGCGGTCTTGCTGACCGCCGCGCTGTTGTCGTGGATCAACTGGGTGATCATCGCGTCGGCTTCGGCCAGTTGGCGGTCGTAGACGTTGGTGCTGAACGAGGCCTTTTGCGGCGGTTGCTGGGCCAGTACCGGGCCGCTCTGGTCGTGCAGGTTGACCTCGACATTGGTCGACAGACCGACGCGCAGCGGGTGTTTGGCCAGCTCTTCGGCGTTGACGTGAATCCGTACCGGCACACGCTGCACGATCTTGATCCAGTTACCGGTGGCGTTCTGCGCCGGCAACAGGGCGAACGCGCTGCCGGTGCCCGCGCCGAGGCTATCGATGGTGCCGCTGAACTTCACGTCGCTGCCGTAGATGTCCGACTCGATCTCCACCGGTTGGCCGATGCGCATGTCACGCAGCTGGGTTTCCTTGAAGTTGGCGTCGATCCACAGCTGATCCAGCGGAATCACCGCCATCAGCGCGGTGCCCGGCTGCACACGCTGGCCGAGTTGCACGGTGCGTTTGGCGACGTAACCGGTGACCGGTGCGATCAAGGTGCTGCGAGCATTGGTCAGGTAGGCCTGGCGCAGTTGCGCGGCGGCGGCCATCACGTCCGGGTGCGACGACACCACGGTGTCATCGACCAGCGCGCTGGTGGTTTTCAGTTGCTGTTTGGCGTTGGCCAGGGCGTTCTGCGCCGAGGTCAGGTCATCGCGGGCGTGGGACAGTTCTTCCTGGGAAATCGCCCCGCCGGCCGCGAGGTTTTTCCGGCGGTTGAAGTTGTCCTGGGCTTTCTGCACTTCGGCCTGTTGCGCATTGACCTGGGCCTTCATGCCGTCGACGTTGCTGTACAGACCGCGAACCTGACGCACGGTGCGGGCCAGATTGGCCTTGGCACTTTGCAGGCCGACTTCGGCGTCGTTCGGGTCGAAGTTGATCAGCACCTGGCCTTCATGCACCAGATCGCCATCGTCGGCACCGATGCTGACCACGGTGCCGGTCACCAGCGGGGTGATTTCCACCACGTTGCCGTTGACGTAGGCGTCGTCGGTGCTTTCGCTCCAGCGCCCGATGAATTCGTGATACGCCCAGACACCGGCACCGGCGAGGGCAACCACAACGGCCAGCACCAGCAGCATCACCTTGCGTTTGCGCGGGTTGCCAGTGTCCTGGGCGTTGTCTTGAGCTTGTGTGTTTTCGGCAGTGGCCATGACAAATACCTTGAATTAGTTGTGCGGCGTGGCTGGGGTGGCGTTGGCTGCGGTCAGGGTTTGCCCCTGGAAGCCGCCGCCCAGCGCTTGCATCAGTTGAATCGACAGGTCGATCTGCTCGGCATTCAGGTTCGCCAGCTGACGCTGGGCCTGCAGCAATTGCTGCTCGATGCTGAGCACGTCCAGGTAGTTGCCGATGCCGGAACCGTAACGCTGGACGACGGTGTTGTAAGAATCCTGGGCAATCTCGGTCGCGTGCTGCTGGGCGCCGATCTGCCGGCCGATGTCACGCAGCTGGTTGATCGTGTCGCTGACATCGCCCAGGGCTTTCACCAGGCTTTTGTTGTACTGCGCCACGGCGAGGTCGTAATCGGCGTCGCGGGCATCGAGGTTGGCGCGCAGGCGTCCGCCATCGAAGATCGGCACCGAAATCGTCGGGGCAATGTTGAAGAAGCGACTGGCGGAACCGAACATCGCGTCCCCCAACAAGGATTCGGCACCGGCCGAAGCCGACAGGTTCAGGTTGGGATAGAAGCGGGTCTTGGCCGAATCGATGTCCTTGCTCGCGGCCTCGACACGCCAGCGCGCGGCGACCAGATCCGGGCGACGGCCCAGCAGTTCGGCCGGCAGCACCGAGGGCAGTGCGACAGCGCTGGCTTGCAGGACTTTCGGTCGAGCGATTTCGTTGCCGCGATCCGGGCCTTTGCCGAGCAATACCGCCAGGGCGATTTTTGCGCTGTTCAGGCGTTTTTCAGCGTCGATCAGGCTGGCTTCGGAGCTGGCTTCCAGACTTTGGGTCTGCTGGAACTGATACTGGCTGTCGATCCCGGAGCTCAGGCGGCGCTGGCTCAGGTCGAGCATCTGTTTGGTGCGCTTGAGGTCTTCGTTGGCCAGGTCATAAACGATGTGCGCCTGACCCAGATCGCTGTAGGCCCGGGCCACGTCAGCAGCCAGGGTCAGTTGCGCGGCCTGACGGTCGACTTCGGCGGCACGGGCCTGACCGAGTGCGGCTTCCCAGGCATCACGCTGACCGCCCCACAGGTCGAAGTTGTAATTGAAGCCGGCGCTGATGTTGCGCACGGTGGAGTAAGCCCCACCCTGCCCCAACGGATCCTGATCCCGGGCCAGACGCGAACGGCTGATGCCGGCGCTGGCGTCGAGGGTCGGATAGCGCTCGGCATCGGCGGCATACGCGGCGGCGCTGGCCTGATGGGCGCGGGCGTCGGCGATCTGCATGTCCGGGCTGTCTTTCAGGGCTTCGCGGATCAGGCCGTCGAGCTGCGGATCGCCGAGGCTGGTCCACCAGTCGCTCTTCGGCCACGCGGCCTGGGACAGAGTGACGCCGTTGAGCGATTGCCCGGTCTGCAGGGTTTTCGCATCGAGGCTGGCGCCCTGGGTATCGAGGCCACTGTAGTTCGCGCAACCGGCGAGGATCATCGCCGACAGCACCAGTGTCAGGCTGCTGCGCAAGGTTTTACCGCTCATTGTGTTCACCTAACCGCTGGATGGTGATCGGGTCACCGGCTGCCAGCAAAATTTTCTTGAGGATGTATTCCAGGGTTTTCAACTCGTCCGGGGTCACGGCGCCGGCCAGTTCATTCATGGCGTCGGCGCCGATGTGCGGCAGGCGATCGGCCAGTTGCTGGCCCTGCTCGGTGAGTTTGAGTTGCACCTGACGGCGATCGCCTTCGCTGCGTTGGCGAACCAGAAAACCTTTCTGCTCCAGACGGTCGAGCATGCGGGTCATCGAACCGCTGTCCAGCGACAGATGCCGGCACAGCTCGGCCGGGGTGTCGACGCCGTACTGGGCCATGATGATCAACACCTTGAACTGCGCGGCGGTGATGCCGTGGGGTTCCATGTGGGTGTCGATGATCTTGTCCTTGAGCAAGGCGGCACGGCCGAGCAACAGGCCGAGATGGCAATGCTTGAATTCATCTGGGGTGAAATGCTTCATGTGCTCACCTAATAACTGCCTAGGCAGTGAATGTATGTCGAGATGTTACTGCCTAGGCAGCGAATGTCAACGTAATAGTTAGGTTGCTTTGTAATTAGTTGACCAGTGGACTGGGTTTTTCGGAAATGCAGAGAGGCGATATCGCTGGCAGGGATGGCAGCAACTCGGTGTGAAACCGTTCAGGATTTGTCGGAGGGGTGATTCATCGGTGGCGGCTGAAGGGGATGGACTTCCCGCCCGCGCAACGCAGTTGCCACATAACCACAGGCGCGCCTGGCTCCCGCGTAAATACCGTGCCAGCCCGGCGGTGCCGGCTCGATGGCGGCATGCAACGCCCGCGCATAATCGAGCACCAGGCCGGGCGTCCAGGCCATGGCCTCGGCGCGCTTGCGCACTTGAGCTGCGACCCAGAATTCGGGGCTGATGATGACCCGGGCAAAATCCAGCATGTTCGAATGCCCCCGGTTCATCGCACCCTCAAGGGCTGCCTCAAGGCTGTGCGCAACGGCACTCGAACAGTTGCGGCTGGTGAGGTTGTAGGTGGTGTTCTGCCGATAGTTCGCCCAGAACGCGTGAAGCCGTGCGGCGTCGTAATGCACGAAACTGACCTGAACTGACGACGGGCACCAGTCGGCCACTTCGCTCGCATAGTCCGGCAGAAACCGCCCCGCCACATCGTTGTTCGGCGTGGCCCGCAGCAAGCGCACGAAATCCCCCGCCGAGCGATCGATATCGTTCAACGGGTAATGGCTGATGTAAATGTCCGGCCCGCATTCCAGTGCCGCGTGGCCGGCGGAAATGACGCCGTTGATATCGACCGCCGCGATATACCGATTGAGCAACCGATTGCGCACCAGGGTGTCTTCAACCGTACCGCTGGGTGTCCAGACATGGATCACCATTGCGCCGTTGTACGCAGGGGCATGGACCGGGGAAGGCGTCACCGGCGAAGGCCTGTTCTTGAACCGCAATGCCTGCTGCAACAAGGCACAACCCGAAAGAAAGATGCTCATGCCGATGCAGAACGGCACCGTCCCCTTGTAGAGGCTCGGATACGGTTCGAGGATGAACACGCCAAAGCCGATCTCGAACAGCGCCACCAGCAGTGACATCCGCCAACCGACAAAGCGCACCACCACCGCAGCTGCCAGTCTGAAACCGCCGTCGAGCAGAAAAGCCGCACCGAACAGCACCGCGAGAATCACACCGGCAGCATGCTGTCGGTCGACGATCAGCAGCCCCAGCAGCAAAAACACCAGACCCCGCGCCTTGTGCAAAGCCGCCGCCGTACCAGTTTTCGGGGCCGGCACCAGCAGAATGATCAGGGCTTCGAGTAACAACAGATAGCCGAACACATGCAGCGGGAAATACAGAACGCCGTCCAGCGCATCGATGAAGATGGCCACTCCGGCCGCCCCCCAGACAACGCCGGTCAATGCCAGTGCTGACCAGCGCCGACGGACAAAATCGTGACCGAGCAAGACCATACTCAAACGAACCATTGGCGCCCCCGGGGCGTTTCGGGCAGCCGCAAACGGCGCCCTTCAAGCTGCGATCAGTCTAATACATCCAGAAAAAGCCGGATCGTGGTGACACGATCCGGCCAGGGGGAACGCGAGCTAGAAATCCCGCTTGTAGAAGATGTCCAGCGAACTGGCCACGCCGCTGGCGGCTTCGAGGTAGACCTTTTTGCTCAGCTTGTAGCGCAAGGCGATGGTGTTGGCCGGCTCGAACACGCCGACGCCGTAACGCAGACTGAGTTTCTCGGAAATGTTGCCGCTGGCCACCACGCTGGTGGTGTTGCCACTGCCCTGGGTGTCGAGCTGGAAGTCCTGAATGCCCAGATCACTGGCCAGACTGCTGGTGACCCCGGAACTGCCCATCAGGCCCAGACCCAGCGCCGCTTGCGCGAGCATGTTGTTGTCTTCGCCGGTGGTGCTCAGTGGACGCCCCAGCACCAGATAGGACAGCGCCTGTTCCTGACTCATGGCCGGCTCGGAGAAGATCTGCGTGGTCGGCTGCTCGGCGCTGCCGCTCAGGCGAATACCGGCGATCACATCATCGGTCTGGCGAATCGCTTCGATGTCCAGATACGGCTGATCGATCGGCCCGGCGAACAGCAGACGCGCGCGGCGCACCGTCAGGCGCTGGCCGTAGGCGCGGTATTTGCCGTCGTTGAGCCACAGTTCGCCTCGGGTGTCCATGTTGTCGCCGATGTGCACGTGACCTTGCAGATTGGCAGTCAGGCCAAACCCGGCGAAGCTCAGCTTGTCCTCACCGACCACCACGTCGATGTCCATTTTCATCGCCAGCGGCGGTTTGCCCTCTTCGGTCTGCGCGCCGACGATGATCGTGTCATCGGAGACTTTCACCGTTGATGGCGGCAGTTCGCGCACGGTGATTTCGCCTTTCGGCACCAGCACCTTGCCGGCAATCGCCAGCTCGTCGCCGGCCATGGAAATCTTCAGGTCCGGCGCCACTTCCAGTTTGGCGTAGGGTTCGACCGTGACCGGCAATTGCGTGCCCTTGAGCGCCAGATCCACCACCAGCGCCTGACCCCAGGCGATGTTACCGCTCAGGCTGCCCTGCCCGCTCTTGCCGCTTTTCCAGCCGCCGTTCAATTGCACGGCTTCACCGGCGATCACCGCTTGCAGTTGCAGCGCCTGCAACTCCAGCGGCAACTCCGGCCCAGACACTTCGCCATCGCTGAGCTGCACCGTGCCGTTGACCAGCGGCGCGAGCAGCCCGCCGGAAATCGTGCCGCTGCCGTTCAGGCGCCCGGTGAGTTTCTCGACCATCGGCACAAACGGCCGCGCCACCGACAGGTCCAGCCCGCTGAGACGGAATGTACCGCTGAGCGGTTTGTTCTTCGGCAGCGGGTTGAGCTGCGCTTGCACCATCAACTCGCCGAGCTTGCCGCCGACGAAATTGAGATCGGTGTCGATGCGCTTGGGCGTGAGTTTGCTGGTGAGCTTGAGGGTCTGGTACGGGAAGTCCAGCCACTGATCCTTTTCCTTCATGCGCAGGGTGCCGCCGCTGGCATCCACGCTGATCTGGCCGTTCGGGCCGCTGGCCGGCAGGTCCATTTGCAGGTCGGCGTTGAGCTTGCCCTGCCAGGCGAAATCCTTCGGCAGCCACTGCGCCAGGCTTTCAATCGGGAATTGCTTGAGGTGGTAACGCAGCTTAGGTTCCGGCATCAGGCGCTGATCTTCCCCGCACAGGCTGGCATTGCCGGACATCCAGCAATGGGCGCCGAAGTTGATCTTGCCGTCGGCCAGACGCTCGAGCTTGGCCGGGTTCTGCAGTTTCCAGTCCTGACCGCCGGCCTGAATGTCGCCGCTGGCCAGACGCCCGCGCCAGTTGCCTTTGTCCAGATTGCCGTCCAGACCCAGCGCCAGTTTCAACTTCGGCCCGAGCAGGTCGAGATTGAGTTTCTGGCTTTTGATATCGCCCTGGGCGCTGGCGGTCAGCGTGCCCAGCGACGTATCGCCGGCCTGGATGCCGCTGCCCTTGAGGTCAATTTTCGCCCGTTGCGCGCTGTCGAGGGTGGCATCGAGGTTGAGGCTTTGCAGGCGATTGTCCTGGAACGCCAGTTGCGAACCTTGCAGGCCGAGCTTGCCTTGTGGCGCCTTGAGCGTACCGGCGACATCGACGCGACCGTTGATCTGTCCGCGCAATTGCGGCCAGAGCTGGGCCAGACGCGCCAGTTTGATGTCGATCTGCCCGGTGAGTTTTTGTTGCAGGCTGCCCTTGCCGTTGATGCTGTTGTCGCCGAGGCGGATTTGCAGGGCATTCAGATTCCACTGCTCGCCGGCGCCGTCAGCCTTGGCTTGCAGGATCGCCGGTTGGCCGCGCAGTTTGCCTTTCAGATCGAGGTCGGCATTCAGGCTCAGGCGTTCGTTTTTCATTTCGCCTTTGCTTTTCAACGGACCGGCCAGGGTGCCCGGCAACTCCGCAACCCAGTACGCCGGGTTGAGCGCCGACAATTCCAGCGCGGTGTCCCAAGCGATACCATCGGCGAACTGCACGTTCACATGGCCTTCGGCCTTGCCCTGCCCGGCTTCGAGCTTCAGTTGCGGCAGGAAAATCTGCTTGAGATTGCCGCTGACCGGACTGCTCAGGGTGAACGCCCCCGCCGGCCCATCCGCAGCGGCGGCGAAGTTACCGATGTACTGACCGTCGGTGTAGGAGACTTCGCCCGTGAAGGTACGCAACGTGACCTGCGGTTCGTCGATCTCCGGATAGAGCCGGTGCCACGGAAAATCCAGCCAGTTGATATTGGCCTGGGCGCTGAGGCCTTTGCTCCAGTCGACATTGCCGGTGAGCTTGAGGCTTTGCTTGTCGTTGGCCGTCAGGTCGAGGCCGGCGATCTGCGCACCCTTGGCGTCGACCTTGCCTTTGAGCAGCAACGCCACCGGGCCTTTATCGGCAGGCAACGTGGCGTTGCCGAGGAGTTGGTAACCGTTTTTCAGGTCGCCTTCGCCGGTCAATACCAGTTGATTGAATTGCAGGGTGTCCGGCAGATCCGCGCTCGGTTTGAAGGCTTCCGAGGTGATTCGCACTTTGGCCGGCAGGTTATCCACCAGCGGTTGCAGCTCGCCGCTCAACTGGCCGTTCAGGTAGCCACGGCTGTCGGCGTGCAGGTTGAGGGTTTTCAGCAGGTCGCCGTCGATTTTCAACGCCAGCGTCCACGGCTCGGGAGCCGGCGACGGCAAGGTCAGATCACCGACGATGTTCAGCGGCCAGTTGCCGGTCGGTTGCAACAGACCGGACAGGTTCAGGCTCAACTCGTCGCGTTGCAGTTTCACGCTGTCGATCTGCATGCCCTTGGCGGTCCAGTGCGCCGCCAGTTGCAGGCCTTTCAACGCTTCGCTGCCGTTGAACAACAGGCTGCCGACCTGCACATCGCCCAGCTCGATGGCCACGGGCAATTGCAGATCAGGAAGTGTGATCGGACCGCTTTCGGTGACTTCTTCGCTAGGCGGGAATTGCAGGCTGACGGTATCGGCCTTGAGCTGTTGAATGCACAGGGTCATGCGCGTCAGGCAAAGCGGCGACCATTCGAAGATCGGTTTGCTCAGCTCGACGCGGCTGGTGCCCTGCTGCCACAGCAGATGATCGGCGCTCCACTGCCCGCCGAGGCGACCCTGAAAATTGTCGACGCTCAGGCCCGGCACCAGACCCAGCACCCAACGGCTGCCGGCCTGCGTTCCGAGCACAGCGGTGATGCTCAATACAATCAGCAGCACCAGCGACAACAACGCCAGCGCCGATATTTTCAAACCACGCTTCACAGCTCAGGCCCCATGGAAAAGTGCAGCCGGATGCCGCCATCGTCGTCCAGCGCATGGGCCAGGTCGAGGCGGATCGGCCCCACCGGCGAAACCCAGCGCACACCGATACCGACCCCGGTCTTGAGGTTCGGCAGTTCGAGTTTGTTGAAGGAGTTGCCCTGATCGACAAAGGTCGCCACGCGCCACTTCTCGGCAATCGAATATTGATATTCGACGCTGCCAGCCACCATGTAGCGCCCGCCGATGCGGTCGCCCTCGGAGTTCTCCGGGGACAGGCTCTGATAGTCGTAACCGCGCACGCTCTGATCGCCACCGGCGAAGAAACGCAGCGACGGCGGCACCGATTTGTAGCCGTTGGTGGCGCTGCCGCCGACCTGTACCCGGCCGAGCAAACGGTGCTTGTCGAACACGGTGGTCAGGCCTTTGACCAGCGCCGTGCCGTAAACCAGGTTGTTGTCAGAACCGAGGCCTTCTTTCGCCACTTTGCTTTCAAAGGTCAGGCGATAGCCGTTGTGCGGGTCGATGCGGTTGTCGCTCTTGAGGTAGGAATAGCTGACGCCGGGCATCAGCAAGGTGCTCAGACCGGAGTCGTCGCCGAGCTGGTATTCCTCGCGCTGCCATTTCAGCGAGATCACTCGCTGCCAGCCGCTCGGCAATTTGCTGTGCCATTCCGGGCCGAAGGTCAGCAGCTTGCTCAGGGTGTCGGAACCGTCGATGTCCTCGTACTGATAACCACCGGCCCAGCGCAGCTTGTCGGTCAGCGGCGGGTCGAGCGGGATGTCGTAGAACAGGCCGACGTTTTGCCGTGGCGCCGATAGTTCGGCCTCCCAGCCATAACTGTCGCCTTGCGGGTTGACCCAATGGCGAGTCCAGTTGGCCTTGATTCGCGGGCCGACGTCGGTGGAATAACCAAGGCCCAGGCCCATGGTGCGCGGCTTGCGGGTGTCGAGTTTGACGTCCACCGGGATCACGTCGTTTTTTGCGGCGGTCGGTGCGGCGTCGACCCGCACGCCTTCGAAATAGCCGCTCGATTGCAGGTCGCGGTTGAGTTCGGCGATCAGCTCGGAGTCATACGGCTCGCCGGCCTTGAACGGCACCATGCGTTGCAGCAGGTCTTCGTCGAACGGCGTGTCGCCCTCGAAACTGACTTTGCCCAGCGCATAACGCGGGCCACTTTCGTAGATCAATTCGACGTCGGCGACCCCGGCGCGGGGATCGACCATCAATTTCTGGCTGGTAAAACGGCCGCTGAAGAAGCCGTAGCGCGACGCCTGGTTCTGGATCAGGCGCTTGGCGTCTTCATAACGCCCATGGTTGAGCACCGCGCCGGGCTTGAGCACGTCACTTTTCGGGACTCGAAAGGATTTGAGGGAGGCCGCCGGGCCGTCAACACGCACGGTCACGTTGCGCAGGCGAATCGGCTCGCCGGGATCGATGTTCAGCACCAGACGCGGTTTTTCACCGCCCTTGACGTCACTTTCGATCTGCGGCTGGTAATAACCCAAGGCCTGGGCGGCCTTGCGCGCCTGTTCTTCGGCGCCGCGACTGAAGCGCTGCAAGGCTTCTTCGTCACGATCGCCGAGGCTGCCGATATAGCCTTCTATATTGGCTTTCAGTTCATCGTTGGACGGTTTGATCCGCACATCCAATTCACTTTGCGCCAGCGCCGCGCAGCTGGTTAACAGCATGAGCACGCCACTGGTAAATCTTCCTGGAAACTTCATAGGCGCGGATGCTATCACGGGCTTGGGAGCGTGATAGAACAGGAAATTTCCCAAAAAGTTCGATGGTCATCCCGTTGCTGTTTGTAACACCTGCGGGTTGGCGTGGAAAAACACGTGCTCGCGCACCGGTCCTACGGCGACTTCGCCGATTTCCTCGTAGCCCTGACGCTTGTAGAACTCCAGATAACGCGGGTTGCCGGTGTCGAGGATCACGCCTTGGGAGCTTTTGTCCACCGCGCACCAGTTGTGCACCGCTTGCAGCAACTGTTCGCCGAAGTGTTTGCCCTGAAATTGTGGATGCACACCGAGCAGCGGCAGCATGTGGACCGAGTCGGTCGGCACGCAGGCCTCGACGGCGGCGTGGTATTCCAGATAGCGCCGGGTACAACGAAAACCGGTGCTCAGCACCATGCGCAAACGCCAGGCCCAGCTCTCGGTAACACCCAGGCGCCGTTGCGGCGGCGCAATCAGGGCGATGCCGATCAGGCGGTCGTTGACCAACAGGCCGATGGCCGGCAGATCCTGCAGGAAATGCTGCTTGACCAGTTCCCGCACCGTGGCGCGGACCCGCTGCTCGTAACCCGGACGCTCGGCTTCGAACAGGTAAGCGAAGGTCGGCTCGTGGCGGTAAGCCTGATAAAGAAGGGATCGCGCTTCCCGGGAATAGCCGCGGTCGAGCATATGAATGTCGGCGATGGCGGTTTGGGTTTCAGGCATGACGGTGATTCTCCCTGGACGGGACTCAACAGGCCCCGTTCTTGTTATACGAGCCTTGGGCTGAAGGGATCGTTCCCACACCCGAAAGACATTAGCAGCGCATATGGACTACCGCCACGCTGGCCCAGATCCTACATGTCAGCTAGCATCGCCCTTTTGCCAGGACTGCCGACCATGAAGATCGTTTCCTTCAACATCAACGGACTGCGGGCCCGCCCGCATCAGCTGGCGGCGCTGATCGAAAAGCATCAGCCGGACGTCATCGGCCTGCAGGAAACCAAGGTCCACGACGACCAGTTCCCGCTGGAAGAAGTGCGGGCCCTGGGTTATCACGTGTATTTCCACGGCCAGAAAGGCCATTACGGTGTCGCCCTGCTCTCGCGCCAGGAGCCGATTGCCATTCATAAAGGTTTTGCCACCGATGAAGAAGACGCGCAGCGGCGCTTTATCTGGGGCACTTTCGCCGACGCCAACGGCGTGCCGGTGACGATCATGAACGGCTATTTCCCACAGGGCGAAAGCCGCGACCACCCGACCAAATTCCCGGCCAAGCAGCGCTTCTACAGTGATCTGCAAGCGCTGCTGGAAAGCCAGTTCCACAATGAACAGCCGCTGGTGGTGATGGGCGACGTCAACATCTCCCCGGAAGACTGCGACATCGGCATCGGCCCGGACAACATGAAGCGCTGGCTGAAAACCGGTAAGTGCAGCTTCCTGCCGGAAGAGCGCGAGTGGATGGCCCGCCTGAAAAACTGGGGCCTGACGGACAGCTACCGTCACCTGAACCCGGACGTGACCGACATGTTCAGCTGGTTCGACTACCGCAGCCGTGGTTTTGAAGACGAGCCGAAGCGTGGTCTGCGGATTGATGTGATCCTGGCGTCCCATGGCTTGCTGCCACGGGTGAAAGCCGCCGGTGTCGACTATGAACTGCGCGGGATGGAAAAGCCTTCGGACCATGCGCCGATCTGGCTGGAATTGAGCTGATACCGCAATCACCTCAAATCGCTGTGGGAGTTCGCTCCCACAGTTTGAGCACTGTCATCTTTCAGCAATCTCACTGACTTAATCTCCCCGGCAATCCCCTTGGCTGCATTCGGTGCCGGCATGACCCTGCGCGTTCTGTTCGTTTTTCTCCTGAGTGCCTGGCTGCAGGTTGGGTTTGCGGCGTTGCCCATTCCCGAGAACGGCCCGGTATTGCGCATCCAGGGTTCCAACACCATTGGCGCGGCGCTCGGCCCGGCGCTGGTTGAAGGCCTGCTTCAAGATCAGGGACTGTTGAAAGTCCACAGCGAAACCCCAGACACCGCCAACGAGCAACGGGTCGTCGGCCTCACAGCCCAAGGCCAAAGGGTCGTGGTAGAAATCGCCGCCCACGGTTCGAGCACCGGTTTCACTGCACTCAAGAACGCCAGCGCCGATCTGGCCGCCTCCTCGCGCCCGATCAAGGACAGCGAACTGCTGAACCTGCAAGCCCGGGGCGATCTGAAAAGCCCCGGCGCCGAGCAAGTCATCGCCATCGATGGCCTGGCGATCATCCTTCATCCCGACAATCCGCTGAATCAACTGAACACCGAACAACTGGCGCGAATCTTCAGCGGCGAGGCGAAGACGTGGGAAGACGTCGGCGGCAAGGGTGGGACGATTCATTTATATGCGCGGGATGATCAGTCCGGCACCTACGACACCTTCAAGGAACTTGTCCTCAGCCGTCGTGGGAAATCCCTGAGCAATGCCGCGAAACGGTTTGAATCCAGCGAGCAGTTGTCCGACGCCGTCAGCGCCGACCCGCAGGCCATCGGTTTCATCGGCCTGCCCTATGTGCGTCAGGCCAAAGCCGTGGCGATTGTCGACGGGCAATCCCAGGCGATGCTGCCGCTCGCCAGCCTGATCGCCACCGAAGACTATCCGCTGTCCCGGCGGCTGTTCTTCTATCTGCCGCCCGACAGCAACAATCCCTGGGCCAAGGCATTGGTGGAGTTTGCGCAGAGCCGTCGGGGCCAGGCGATTGTCGCGGCCAACGGTTTTATCGCCCAGACCGTGCAGGCCATCGCCGTTACGCCGAATGCGCTGATGCCCGAGGGTTATCAATCCCTCAGCCGCCACGCCCAGCGTCTGACCGTGAACTTCCGTTTCGAAGAAGGCAGCGCCAGCCTCGACAACAAGGCCCGCCAGGATCTGGCCCGGGTGTTCGACTATATAAAGCACCACGACAAGACCGACCGCGCGGTAACACTGGTGGGATTTGGCGATGCCAAGGACGATCCGGCCCGGGCGGATTTACTGTCGAAGCTGCGGGCGATGGCGGTACGTCGGGAGTTGGTGAAAAACGGCGTGGTATTACGCGAGGTGCGCGGGTTTGGCGCGCTGATGCCGGTGGCGACCAACAGCGGGGATGAAGGCAGGATCAAGAATCGGCGGGTTGAGGTTTGGGTTTACTGAACCTCGTACCACTGATCGTTCCCACGCTCTGCGTGGTAACGCAGCCATGGACGCTCCGCGTCCACTGTGACGCGGAGCGTCACGGTATGCATTCCCACGCAGAGCGTGGGAACGATCACCGCGATCAGCGCCTTGCGTGGGAAAGATCAGGAGTGAAGTGCTGGATCAGCGCTCGCTACGCAGCATTTCCTTCGGCACGTACTTGCCGATCTCGAACTTGCCGATCGCCGCGCGGTGCACTTCGTCCGGGCCGTCGGCCAGGCGCAGGGTGCGTTGCATGGCGTACATGTAGGCCAGCGGGAAATCGTTCGACACCCCTGCCCCGCCATGGATCTGGATCGCCCGGTCGATCACCCGCAACGCGACGTTCGGTGCGACGACCTTGATCTGCGCGATCTCGCTCTTGGCGACTTTGTTACCCACGGTGTCCATCATGTACGCCGCTTTCAGGGTCAACAGGCGTGCCATGTCGATTTCCATCCGCGAGTCGGCGATCTTGTCGACGTTACCGCCCAGACGCGCCAGCGGTTTGCCGAATGCAGTACGGCTCACTGAACGTTTGCACATCAGTTCCAGTGCGCGCTCGGCCATGCCGATCGAACGCATGCAGTGGTGAATCCGGCCCGGGCCGAGACGACCTTGAGCGATTTCGAAGCCGCGTCCTTCACCGAGCAGAACGTTTTCGTACGGCACTCGTACGTTGTCGAACAGCACTTCGGCGTGACCGTGGGGTGCGTCGTCGTAACCGAACACCGGCAGCGGACGGACGATCTTCACACCGGGGGTGTCGACCGGCACCAGGATCATCGAGTGCTGGGCGTGGCGCGGCGCGTCGGGGTTGCTCAAGCCCATGAAGATCAGGATCTTGCAGCGCGGATCGCAGGCGCCGGAGGTCCACCATTTCTTGCCGTTGATCACCCACTCGTCGCCATCACGCACGGCACGGGCGGCCATGTTGGTGGCGTCGGAGGACGCGACGTCCGGCTCGGTCATGGCGAACGCCGAGCGGATCTCGCCGCGCAGCAGCGGTTCTAGCCAGCGCTGCTTCTGTTCTTCGTTGGCGTAACGCACCAGCACTTCCATGTTGCCGGTGTCCGGCGCCGAGCAGTTGAACGGCTCGGGCCCGAGCAGCGAACGGCCCATGATTTCCGCCAATGGCGCGTATTCGAGGTTGGTCAGGCCGGCGCCCAGTTCCGACTCAGGCAGAAACAAATTCCACAGACCTTCGGCCTTGGCCTTGGCCTTGAGCTCTTCCATGATTGCGGTCGGCTGCCAGCGGTCGCCCTCGGCAACCTGCCTTTCGAACACGGCTTCGGCCGGGTAAACGTAAGTGTCCATGAACGCGGTCACGCGCTCACGCAGTTCTTGCACCTTGGGCGAATAAGCGAAATCCATGAGCAATTACCTTTTTTCGGCAGGTTGTTTAAGTCATGCAATCGATGCTAGAACAGCGTTGATAATTTACCTAGCCTATTCTCGGCGTGTATAAACATTCATCACCGATATATGATTGGTTGATTTTCCGGCAGCCCTGACCTGTACCCTCCACCTATAACAAGAGAGCCGCGTAATGAATCTGAGCAAGGTCGACCTCAACCTTTTCATCGTCTTCGACGCGATCTACACCGAAGCCAACCTGACCCGCGCCGGGCAGATTGTCGGCATTACCCAGCCAGCGGTGTCCAACGCATTGGCACGGTTGCGCGAGACCTTCAACGACCCGCTCTTCGTGCGCACGGCCCAGGGCATGGTGCCGACGCCCATGGCGCAGAACATCATCGGCCCGGTGCGCAACGCGCTGTCGCTGCTGCGGGTATCGGTTCAGGAAAGCCGGATTTTCAACCCCTCGCAAGCAGTCAAAACCTACCGCATCAGCATGACCGACCTGACCGAAGCGGTAATTCTGCCGCCACTGTTCCAGCGCCTGCGTCGTCTGGCGCCGACGGTGATCATCGAAAGCTTCCTGTCCAAACGCCGGGAAACCACCAAGGAACTGGCCGCCGGGCGTCTCGACTTTGCCGTGGATGCGCCGCTCAACACCGACCCGCAGGTGCGCCACGTCAAGCTGATGGAAGACCGTTACGTCTGCGCCATGCGCAAGGGCCATCCGCTGGCGACCAAGGAAAAATTCACCCTCGACGATTACCTGTCGCTGACCCACATTCATATTTCCAGCCGCCGCAGTGGCCTGGGCCACGTCGATCTGGCGCTGGGCAAAATGGGCATCCAGCGCAAGATCGCCCTGCGCTCGCAGCACTACTTGATGGCGTCCCAGGTGTTGCAGCAGACCGACATGGTGATGACCGTTCCCGAGCGTTTCGCCCGCCGCCATGACCTGCATGCGTTCAATCTGCCGGTCAACGATGTGCCGCCGGTGGAAACCCATTTGTACTGGCACGAAAGCACCGATCAGGACCCGGCCAACCGCTGGATGCGCGAGCAGATGATCGAGTTGTGCCAGCAAGTGACAGCGCACGAGAAGAAGCTCGACAAGCTGCAGGCGCCCGCCACTTGACGTAAACGTCAACCTGCCATTAGCTTAGCGCCAAGACCTTATTCCGAGCGCTTTCATGAGCAGCCAGACCTACAGCATTTCCGACCTCGCCCGCGAGCTGGACATCACCACCCGGGCGATCCGCTTTTATGAAGAACAAGGCCTGCTCAGCCCCGAGCGCCGAGGCCAGGAACGCATCTATTCGCCGCGCGACAAGGTCAGCCTGAAGCTGATCCTGCGGGGCAAGCGCATCGGTTTTTCCCTGGCCGAGTGCCGTGAACTGATCGAGCTCTACGACCCTTCCAGCGGTAACACCAAACAACTCAACAGCATGCTGGCGAAAATCAGCGAGCGCCGGGAACAGCTCGAGCAGCAATTGCTGGACATCGAACAGATGAAGCTGGAGCTCGACACCGCCGAAGAACGCTGCGTGCAGGCGCTGGAGCAGACGCTCAAGAGTCAGCAATCGGTTCAGTGAGACAACACCAATCCCCTGTGGGAGCGAGCTTGCTCGCGATTGCGGTTAGACAGTCAGCATCATTTTTGAATGCCAGACCGCTATCGCGAGCAAGCTCGCTCCCACAGGGTTCTCGATACAGTCAGATAATGAGCAGGTTCAGCCCATGTCCCTCCCCTCCCAAGTACGCCTGATCGAAGTCGGCCCGCGTGACGGCCTGCAGAACGAAGCCCAGCCCATCAGCGTCGCCGACAAGGTGCAACTGGTCGACGCGTTGAGCGCCGCCGGCCTCGGCTATATAGAAGTCGGCAGTTTCGTTTCGCCCAAGTGGGTGCCGCAGATGGCCGGTTCCGCCGACGTGTTCGCGCAGATCCAGCGCAAGCCCGGCGTGACCTACGGCGCGCTGGCGCCGAACCTGCGCGGCTTTGAAGATGCGCTGGCGGCCGGGGTCAAGGAAGTCGCGGTGTTTGCCGCTGCGTCCGAAGCATTCTCGCAGCGCAACATCAATTGCTCGATCAGCGAAAGCCTCGCGCGGTTCGCGCCGATCATGGAATCGGCGAAACAGCACGGCGTTACCGTGCGCGGTTACGTTTCCTGCGTGCTGGGCTGCCCTTACGAAGGCGACGTCGCCCCGGAACAAGTGGCCATGGTCGCCCGCGAGCTGTACGCGATGGGCTGCTATGAAGTTTCGCTGGGTGACACCATCGGCACCGGCACCGCAGGCGCCACCCGCCGTCTGTTCGAAGTGGTCTCGAAGCAGGTGCCGCGAGAGAAACTCGCCGGCCACTTCCACGATACCTACGGCCAGGCCATGGCCAACATCTACGCCAGCCTGCTGGAAGGCATCGCGGTGTTCGACAGCTCGATCGCCGGCCTCGGCGGCTGCCCGTACGCCAAAGGCGCCAGCGGTAACGTCGCCACCGAAGACGTGGTGTACCTGCTCAATGGCCTGGGCATCGAGACCGGTATCGACCTCAACGCCTTGATTGCCGCCGGCCAACAGATCAGTGCGGTGCTGGGTCGCCCGACCGGTTCGCGCGTGGCCAAGGCTCGTAGCGCACAGTGAGGGGATGGTGTTACCGCCGAGCGCGAAACGTGGGCACAAGCGAGTAACACGGAAACAAATTGTCTGGTTTTGCCTGAAGGAAAAATCCTTCAAAAATCTCAAACCCTTGATTTACAAGGGTTTTGAAAAGTTGGCACGGCTTCTGCTATCTCTATGGCATAACAAGAATAAAAAGCAGCAAACCAATAAAAATAAGACGTACCGACTCTGACATAACAAAAACAACACGGCAGAGACGCAGCTAACAGATTTTTTTGGAGAAGGTGTGCTTTTCAGGGTATTCCTCGGAATGACCCGCAACCGGGCAGAGAACAATAAAACTACCTTCAGGTAGCTCCCGAATCGGTTGGATCGCTAGACGAGAAAGCAGATCAGCGCTCAAAAAAATACGTTTGCTCTTGACCCCGGATGGGGGTCGCCAAAAACAGCGGTAAAGGGCCACGGTTGCCAAAAACAACAACAGACCGCCCCTCAATAATAAAAAAGAGCACGCGACGACAAAATTAAAGGGGAGCTTCGGCTCCCCTTTGTGCTTCTCGATTCTCGAATTAGCAATTCTGCACTTCACTTACCCCCCTCCATAGCACTCCACCTATTTTCCTTGCTTACCCTCCGCGATGACTTCCTTAAATAACGCTACTGCCTAAACCTTATTACCAATCAAACTAAAAAACTGTCAATTATGACAGTCGCACAATCTTTCATGCCAATTCAAAATCGCGTTTAACTCAGAACACTATCTGGGTCTCACAAGGAGATAAGCAGATGAGTATTTACACCGCAAAAACGGAGAGTACAAATTACGAAGGAGTGATAAAAATTATCGAAATTCGAGAAGGTAATTTGATGTATCTTCAACTAACAGGCGAAACCTGGCAGTTAACCAACGAAACGGCGGAAGCCGGCTGGTACCTTGTCAACGGGACCGCAATGTCTCCTGAGGACTTTGAAAAGGTAAAAAATAATTATCTACCCCCTCCAACTGACCCAATATCAATTTCAGTCGAAATCCCTAGAGGAAAACTTTAAAAGCGCGCTTATAGAAGCGCTCGCTTGTATTCCCCATCAAATCCGAATAAGAATTTAACCTTAAATTCAATAATCCAGGAAGCATGGCTCTCCGAAAGAGCCATGCTTTAATAGCGAGCTTTTTTCATTAATCACTAATAATGCGCAACTCCTCGATACTGATCTCGCGCATCCGGAATTTCTGGATCTTGCCCGTCACCGTCATCGGAAACTCCTCCACAAACTTGAAGTAACGCGGCGTCTTGAAGTGGGCGATGCGCTCCTTGCACCACGCTTGCAGTTCTTGTTCGGTCGCGCTGTGGCCGGGATGGAATTTGATCCAGGCGACGATTTCTTCACCGTAACGCGAGCAGGGAATGCCGATCACCTGCACGTCCGCCACTGCTGGATGGGTGAAGAAAAACTCTTCCAGTTCACGCGGGTAAATGTTCTCGCCGCCACGGATGATCATGTCCTTGTTGCGGCCGGCGATGCACACGTAACCCTCGTCGTTCATGCTCGCCAGGTCGCCGGTGTGCATCCAGCCTGCCGCGTCGATAGCTTCGGCGGTGGCATTCGGGTTGTTCCAGTAGCCGAGCATCACGCTGTAGCCACGGGTGCACAGTTCGCCGATGGTACCGCGTGGCACCGGGTTGCCGGCCTCGTCGATGATTTTGCTTTCGAGTTGCGGCTGGGTACGTCCGACGGTGGTCACGCGTAATTCCAGCTCGTCGGATGGCCCGGTCTGCAGGGACACGGGGCTGGTTTCGGTCATGCCGTAGGCGATCTGCACTTCGCTCATGTGCATCTCGTTGATGACCCGGCGCATCACTTCGATTGGGCAAGTCGCGCCGGCCATGATCCCGGTGCGCAGGGTCGACAGGTCGAACTCGGCGCGTTGCGGCTGATCGAGCATGGCGATGAACATGGTCGGCACGCCGTACAGCGCGGTGGCTTTTTCTTCGGCGACGGTGCTCAGGGTCAGCAGCGGATCGAAGGCATCGTGGGGATAAATCATCGTGCTGCCGTGGGTGATGCAGCCCAGGTTGCCCATGACCATGCCGAAGCAGTGATACAGCGGCACCGGGATCACCAGGCGATCAGCGGCGGTCAGGCCGAGGCTTTCGCCGACCATGTAACCGTTGTTGAGGATGTTGTAGTGACTGAGGGTCGCGCCCTTGGGAAAACCGGTGGTGCCAGAGGTGTACTGGATGTTGACGGGCTGATCGAAGTGCAGGCTGTCGCTGCGTTCACGTAATTGTTCTGGAGAGACACTGGCGGCCAGATCTGCCAGTTGCGACCACGGGAGAAAACCCGAAGGCGGCTGCGGATCGAGGCTGATCAACCCGCGCAGCTCGGGCAGGCGCTCGCTGCGCAGTTCGCCGATGGATTGCTCGGCCAGTTCCGGCAACAGGCCTTGCAACATGCCGTGATAGTTGGAGCTCTTGAACGCCCCTGCGCAGACCAGCCATTGACAACCGGATTGCTTGAGCACGTATTCGAGTTCGGAGCTGCGGTAGGCCGGGTTGATGTTGACCAGAATCACGCCGAGCTTCGCGGTGGCGAACTGAGTGATGCACCATTGCGCGCAGTTCGGCGCCCAGATGCCGAGCCGGTCACCGGCCTGCAAACCCAACGCCAGCAGGGCTCTGGCATGTACGTCCACCGCGTCGGCCAGTTGCCGCCAGGTGTAACGCAGCTGCTGATGGCGCACCACCAGCGCCTCACCGTCCGGGTACTGCGCGACCGTCTCGTCGAACTTTTGCCCGATGGTCATCGCCAGCAAGGCTTTGTCCTGGGAACCACGGGTGTAGCTGCGCTGCGGGTTTGCACTGGGTTGATCCATGACGACCCCTATTGTCTTTATTAGTGGGTGTTGGAACGGAGCTACGGCAGCTCCGACCATTCAGAACTGGCTCTACTCTCGCTCAAGTTGACGTTAACGTAAAGGGTGATTGACAGCCATTCGTCACAGGCTTACGTTAACGTAAAGGTGAGAACTGAAACGCCCTTCTCCCCACCCTACAAAAAAGCCAAAAGGTGACCCATGAGCTACCCATCCCTGAACTTTGCCCTCGGCGAAACCATCGACATGCTGCGCGATCAGGTTCAGTCCTTCGTCGCCAAGGAGATCGCCCCGCGTGCCGCGCAGATCGACAGCGACAACCTGTTCCCGGCTGATCTGTGGCGCAAGTTCGGCGACATGGGCCTGCTCGGGATCACCGTGCCGGAAGAGTACGGCGGTGCCGGCCTGGGTTACCTGGCGCACGTCGTGGCGATGGAAGAAATCAGCCGCGGTTCGGCTTCCGTGGCGTTGTCCTACGGCGCCCACTCCAACCTCTGCGTGAACCAGATCAACCGCAACGGCAATCACGAACAGAAAACCAAATACCTGCCGAAGCTGATCAGCGGCGAACACGTCGGCGCTCTGGCGATGAGCGAGCCGAACGCAGGTTCCGACGTGGTTTCGATGAAACTGCGCGCCGACAAACGCGGCGACCGCTTCGTGCTCAACGGCAGCAAGACCTGGATCACCAACGGCCCCGACGCCAACACCTACGTGATATACGCCAAGACCGACCTGGAAAAAGGCCCGCACGGCATCACTGCCTTCATCGTCGAACGCGACTGGAAAGGCTTCAGCCGCAGCAACAAGTTCGACAAGCTCGGCATGCGCGGCTCCAACACTTGCGAGCTGTTCTTCGATGACGTCGAAGTGCCGGAAGAGAACATCCTCGGCGTGCTCAACGGCGGCGTGAAAGTGCTGATGAGCGGCCTCGATTACGAGCGCGTCGTGCTGTCCGGTGGCCCGACCGGGATCATGCAGTCGTGCATGGACCTGATCGTGCCGTACATCCACGACCGTAAGCAGTTTGGCCAGAGCATCGGCGAATTCCAGCTGATCCAGGGCAAGGTCGCCGACATGTACACCCAGCTCAACGCCAGCCGCGCCTACCTCTACGCCGTGGCCCAGGCCTGCGAGCGCAACGAAACCACGCGCAAGGACGCCGCCGGCGTAATCCTTTACACCGCGGAACGCGCCACGCAAATGGCCTTGGACGCGATCCAGATTCTCGGCGGCAACGGTTACATCAACGAATTCCCGGCCGGCCGTCTGCTGCGTGACGCCAAGCTGTACGAAATCGGCGCCGGCACCAGTGAGATCCGTCGCATGCTGATCGGTCGCGAACTGTTCAACGAAACCCGCTAAACGGAGCTGTCCATGGCTATCTTGCATACTCAGCTCAACCCTCGTTCAGCGGAGTTCGCCGCCAACAGCGCAGCGATGCTCGAACAGGTCGACGCCCTGCACACCCTGCTCGCCCAAGTGGCTCAGGGCGGCGGCGCGAAAGCTCAGGAACGTCACACCTCGCGCGGCAAATTGCTGCCCCGTGAGCGGATCAACCGCCTCCTCGATCCGGGCTCGCCATTTCTGGAAATCAGTCAACTGGCCGCCCACGCCGTTTATGGCGAAGACGTGCCGGCCGCTGGCGTGATTGCCGGGATCGGCCGCGTGGAAGGCGTCGAGTGCATGATCGTCGCCAACGACGCGACCGTGAAAGGCGGCTCGTACTACCCGCTGACCGTGAAGAAACACCTGCGCGCCCAGACCATCGCCCAGCAGAACCGCCTGCCGTGCATCTATCTGGTGGACTCGGGCGGCGCCAACCTGCCGCGTCAGGACGAAGTGTTTCCCGATCGCGAGCACTTCGGGCGGATCTTCTTCAACCAGGCCAACATGAGCGCCATGGGCATTCCGCAGATTGCCGTGGTCATGGGCTCCTGCACTGCCGGCGGCGCTTATGTACCGGCGATGGCTGACGAAGCAATCATGGTGCGCAATCAGGCGACGATCTTCCTCGCCGGCCCGCCGCTGGTGAAAGCCGCTACCGGTGAAGTGGTCAGCGCCGAAGACCTCGGCGGGGCCGATGTGCATTGCAAAACGTCTGGGGTTGCCGACCACTACGCCGAAAGCGATGAGCACGCCCTCGCCCTCGCCCGCCGCAGCGTCGCCAACCTCAACTGGCGCAAGCTCGGCGAGGTGCAGCAGCGCGCGCCGATTGCGCCGCTGTACGCCAGCGACGAGTTGTACGGTGTGGTGTCGGCGGACGCCAAACAGCCGTTCGACGTGCGTGAAGTGATTGCGCGACTGGTCGACGGTTCGGTGTTCGATGAATTCAAAGCCTTGTTTGGCACCACGCTGGTGTGCGGTTTCGCCCACCTGCACGGCTACCCGATCGCGATCCTCGCCAACAACGGCATCCTGTTCGCCGAAGCCGCGCAAAAAGGCGCGCACTTCATTGAACTGGCCTGCCAGCGCGGGATTCCGCTGCTGTTCCTGCAGAACATCACTGGCTTCATGGTCGGCCAGAAATACGAGGCTGGCGGCATCGCCAAACACGGCGCAAAACTGGTGACCGCCGTGGCCTGCGCCAAGGTGCCGAAATTCACCGTGATCATCGGCGGCAGCTTCGGCGCCGGTAACTACGGCATGTGCGGGCGGGCCTACGATCCGCGTTTCCTGTGGATGTGGCCGAACGCGCGGATCGGCGTGATGGGCGCCGAACAGGCAGCCGGCGTGCTGGTTCAGGTCAAGCGCGAGCAGGCCGAGCGCAGCGGCCAGGCCTTCAGTGCCGAGCAGGAAAGCGAGATCAAACAGCCGATTCTCGACCAGTACGAAGAACAGGGTCACCCCTACTACTCCAGCGCACGGCTGTGGGACGACGGCGTCATCGACCCGGCGCAGACCCGCGATGTACTGGCCCTGGCCTTGTCCGCGTCGTTGAACGCGCCTATCGAACCGAGCCGCTTCGGCGTGTTCCGGATGTGATCGGGAGAACCTCATGAGCGACTTCAACACCCTCGAATTGCACAGCGACCCACGGGGTTTCGCAACCCTGTGGCTGAGCCGCGAAGAAAAGAACAACGCGTTCAACGCCGAGATGATCCGCGAACTGATCCTGGCGCTGGACAAGGTCGCCAGCGACGCCAGCCTGCGTTTCCTGCTGGTGCGCGGACGCGGCAAACACTTCAGCGCCGGCGCGGATCTGGCCTGGATGCAGCAATCGGCCGAACTCGATTACCACACCAACCTCGACGACGCCCGGGAACTGGCGGAGCTGATGTACAACCTCGCCAAACTGAAAATCCCGACCGTGTCCGTGGTGCAAGGCGCGGCGTTCGGTGGCGCGCTGGGCTTGATCAGTTGCTGCGACATGGCGATTGGCGCCGATGACGCGCAGTTCTGCCTGTCGGAAGTGCGCATTGGCCTGGCGCCGGCGGTGATCAGCCCGTTCGTGGTGCAAGCCATCGGCGAGCGCGCGGCACGGCGTTATGCGCTGACAGCCGAACGTTTCGGCGGGCAGCGGGCGCGGGAAATCGGTTTGTTGTCCGAGAGCTATCCAACGACTGAGCTTGAACAGAAAGTCGAACAATGGATCGACAACCTGCTGCTCAACAGCCCCGCCGCCATGCGCGCCAGCAAGGATCTGCTGCGTGAAGTCGGCAACGGTGCCCTGACGCCGGCCCTGCGCCGTTACACCGAAAACGCCATCGCCCGCATCCGTGTCAGCCCGGAAGGCCAGGAAGGCTTGCGGGCCTTTTTGCAGAAACGTCCGCCGAGCTGGCAAGCCGCAACCACCACCAAGGAGCCGCGTTGATGAGCGCACCTGTTCTCACCACCCTGCTGGTGGCCAACCGTGGCGAAATCGCTTGCCGGGTCATGCGCACAGCCAAGGCGCTGGGCCTGACCACCGTTGCCGTGCACAGCGCCACCGACCGCGAAGCGCGGCACAGCCGTGAAGCGGATATCCGCGTCGATCTGGACGGCAGCAAAGCGGCCGACAGCTATCTGCAAATCGATAAATTGATCGCAGCGGCCAAGGCCAGCGGCGCTCAGGCGATTCATCCGGGGTATGGTTTTCTGTCGGAGAACGCTGGTTTTGCTCGCGCCATTGAAGCCGCCGGCCTGATTTTCCTCGGCCCGCCCGCCTCGGCCATCGACGCGATGGGCAGCAAATCCGCCGCCAAAGCATTGATGGAAACTGCCGGCGTGCCGCTGGTGCCGGGTTATCACGGCGAAGCCCAGGATCTGGACACCTTCCGTGACGCGTGCGAGCGAATCGGTTATCCGGTGCTGCTCAAGGCCACTGCCGGCGGTGGTGGTAAAGGCATGAAGGTCGTTGAGGACGTCAGCCAATTGGCTGAAGCGTTGGCCTCGGCCCAGCGTGAAGCGCAGTCATCGTTCGGCGATTCGCGGATGCTGGTGGAGAAATACCTGCTCAAGCCGCGCCACGTGGAAATCCAGGTGTTTGCCGATCAACATGGCAATTGCCTGTACCTGAACGAGCGCGATTGCTCGATTCAGCGTCGGCACCAGAAAGTCGTCGAAGAGGCGCCGGCACCGGGCCTTAGTCCGGAACTGCGCCGGGCCATGGGCGAAGCGGCTGTGCGTTCGGCGCAGGCCATCGGTTACGTCGGCGCCGGCACGGTGGAGTTTCTGCTGGATGCTCGCGGCGAGTTTTTCTTCATGGAGATGAACACGCGGTTGCAGGTCGAACACCCGGTTACCGAAGCCATTACCGGCCTTGATCTGGTGGCCTGGCAGATTCGCGTCGCCCGTGGCGAAGCGTTGCCGATCACACAGGATCAAGTGCCGTTGAACGGGCATGCGATTGAGGTTCGGTTGTACGCGGAAGATCCGTCGAATGATTTCCTGCCGGCGACCGGGCGTCTGGATCTGTACCGCGAATCCGCCGCAGGGCCGGGGCGTCGTGTGGACAGTGGCGTTGAGGAAGGCGATGAGATTTCGCCGTTCTATGACCCGATGCTCGGCAAGCTGATTGCCTGGGGCGAGGATCGTGAGCAGGCGCGTTTGCGGCTGCTGAGCATGCTCGATGAGTTTGCGATTGGCGGGTTGAAGACCAACATCAACTTCCTGCGGCGGATCATTGGTCATCCGGCGTTTGCGGCGGCGGAGCTGGATACCGGGTTCATTCCGCGCTATCAGGAGCAACTGCTGCCAGCGCCTGCTGCGCTGAGTGATGAGTTCTGGGAGGCGGCGGCGCAGGCTTTTGCGCAGAGTCTGCCGGGGATGGCTCGGGCAGATGATCCGGCCTCGCCTTGGGCGCTTCACAGCGGTTTGCGGGCTGGCCTGCCACGTGAAATCACACTGCATTTGAGTTGCGAGGGGCAGGATCGGGCGTTGACGCTCGGTGCTGGCGGCAATGCAAAACTGATCGGCGAACAACTGGTGGTCGAGCACGATGGGCTGCGCCGACAACTGCGGGCGATTCGCCGTGGAGAGGTTCTGTTTCTGCAATGGGACGGCGAGCTGCGACGCGTTGAAACGTACGACCCGATCAGCGCTGTCGAAGCCAGTCACAGCCATCAGGGCGGTCTGACGGCGCCGATGAACGGCAGCATCGTGCGGGTGCTGGTGGAGGCTGGTCAATCGGTTGAGGCCGGTGCTCAATTGGTGGTACTGGAAGCGATGAAGATGGAGCACAGCATCCGCGCGCCCCACGCCGGCGTGATCAAGGCTCTGTATTGCCAGGAAGGCGAAATGGTCAGCGAAGGCAGCGCACTGGTCGAACTGGAAGAAGCGTGAAAGGTGGATCGATCCTACGCCTGGCGAGGATCGATCTGACTAGTATTTGGCCGTGGCCTGAACCACGACACCAATAATTCGGCACTCGTCGGTCAACAAGGCTTTCGGCCAGGTCGGATTGAGCGGCACCAGGTAACGCTGGCCGCCCTCTTCGATCAGCTTGCGGAAAATCGCCTCGTCGCTGTCCGGCCACTGGGCGATCACCAGTTTTCCGGGCTCGGCTTCCAACGCCGGATCCACCAGGATCATCATCCCTTCGCCGATGCTCTGCCCGGTGGGCGCGGTCATCGCATTCCCCATCACGGTGAGCCAGAACGCGGGGCCACGGGCGTGGTAGTCCGTCAGTTCGAAACGTCGCTTGTCCTTGGCACTCGAATACGCTGGCTGGCTCTCACGGGCCTCGACCGGCGCATTCCACTCGCTGACCGGATAGCGAAAGTAAGGGTTGTACTTCTGCGCCAGAGGCATTTCGTCATCCGCATCGATCTGCGGTTCACGAATCACCACCGCGACCTCGAGATACTCCATGCCCAGCGCTTTCAGCACGCGGTTCATCTGCGTGATGCCGGGCTCGCGACGCTTGTTCAGCCAATGGCCGATACCGCCCTGAGACATGCCGACGCGCTCGCCGAGCTCGACTTGAGTGACGTTGAGTTCACTCATTTTGGCCTTGACCAACTCAATCCATTTATCCATGTGCGGCACCATACGTGGACGCCTGCGGCCGGCAAAACACATATTGTAGTATTTAAATTCTGGTCACAAATACTGATAGTACTATGCTTGGGTCACGGATTTGAATCGACCAAGGAGTGACCTTTCACCATGAATATCACCAGCAAAGACTTGCCCGACCTGCAAATGGACACCACCTTCACGTCCCCGCAAGGGTGCGCCGCTGCGCAACGGGCGTTGGACTATTACTTGAAACCAGCTGTGTCAGAACCGGAAGTGGATGAGCGCTTTTTCGGTGTGAACAGCAATCTGAGTGGCGAAGAATCCCTGGTCCACGCCTCCGATCTGCTGCGATGTGCAGCGGCTACGGCGTTCAAGGCGGCGGACGGCTTGCAGGGCGTGAGTCGGGATCTGGCGTTTTCGGTCGTGCACATGGTGGACATGGCGCGGGCGATGGTCGATCACTCGCTCGATGGCGCGGTTCGCTGAATACGGGAGTTCGGACGGACGGGAAAGAATTTTCCAATCGCGCAGATAAAAACATTTGACTTGCAAATGATAATGATTATTATTGCAAGCAGCTGATCGCGAGATCAGTCGATGGACCAGAGACCTTAGGTCGGTCTTCTGGACTATCTCCTCATCAGGCTAATCACGGTTTTTGACCCGGCTTTTTGCCGGGTCTTTTTTTTGCCAGTTTTCTGGCTTGTGGCTTCAGGCTAATGAAGTCTTTGAGTGCTGCAAATTCGATGGCGCGGATAATATCAAAAGAATATTGCTTGGCAAGCAGACCCCGGCCACATTGGGGCAAAGTAATGCCAATTAGCACTTGAGAATCAATCGCACAGCCACTAAGCTGCATCCGCGTCATGGAGGACGCCCCCCGCCACAACCCGCAATTTCCCTCGGTTTCACCCCTGTCTTGCGTGTAAAGTAGCCGCCATAAAAATCATATTCAGGAACCGATTATGACCGTGGCCAAATCTTCGTTCGATATCAGCGCCAACTTCGACAGCGGCAACATCCAAGTCATCGACATCAGCAATCCGCTCAACCCGGTTCTGGCAATTCGGCCAGATACCCGCAGCGCTCATTTCCAGTGGTTCCACTTCAAGGCCAGCGGCCTGCATGTTCATCAGGAACACTGGTTCCGTCTGGTCAACGCCAGCCAATCCTCCTACAACAAAGCCTGGACCGGCTATCAGGCGGTCGCCTCTTACGACCACGTCAACTGGTTCCGCATTCCGACTCAATTCGAAGGCGACAGCCTGCGCTTCTGCCTCGAAGCCGAGCAGACCCACGCCTGGTTCGCCTATTTCGAACCCTACAGCCGTGGCCGTCATGACTGGCTGATCGAGCAAGCGTTGACCAAGGCTGGCACCGAACTGCTGGCCACCGGCAAAAGCGTCGAGGGCCGCGACATCCAGTTGCTGCGCAAAGGCACCGGCGCCGAAGGTCGCGGCAAGATCTGGATCATCGCCCAGCAGCATCCCGGCGAGCACATGGCCGAGTGGTTCATGGAAGGCGTGATCGAACGCCTGGAACATCATGACGATCCAGTGCTGAACAAACTGCTGGCCAGCGCCGATCTGTACCTGGTGCCGAACATGAACCCGGACGGCGCCTTCCACGGTCACCTGCGGACCAACGCCATGGGCCAGGACCTGAACCGCGCCTGGCAGAACGCCAGTCAGGAAATCAGCCCGGAAGTCCTTTTCGTACAGCAGCAGATGGAAAAGTACGGCGTCGATCTGTTCCTCGACGTACACGGCGACGAAGAAATCCCCCACGTGTTCACTGCCGGTTGCGAAGGCAATCCGGGGTACACCCCGCGCCTGGAGAAACTCGAAGAGCACTTCCGCAGCCACCTCAAGCACACCACCAAAGACTTCCAGACCAAGTACGGCTACACCCGCGACGAACCGGGCCAGGCCAACATGACTCTGGCCTGCAACAGCGTCGGCCAGAAGTTCGACTGCCTGTCGCTGACCCTGGAAATGCCGTTCAAGGATCACGATGACGCGCCGAACCCGCTCACCGGCTGGTCGGGCAAACGCTCGAAGCAACTGGGCAAAGACGTGCTGACCACCATCGCGGACATGGTCGACACCCTGCGCTGATCTCCGCTGATTTTCGCTTCACGAAAGATCGCAGCCTGTCTGCGATCTTTTTTTTGCGCCGACTTTTACCCAATCAGGTTGCAAATCAAAACCGGATTACTTACCGTCAATCAAGTTTCAAATTGAAACCTGAAAGGATCCGGGACATGAACACTGCAACACTCGATAAAGGTGTCGTACTGCTTTTCGCCATCGCTTGCGGACTCGCGGTGGGCAACGTGTATTACGCCCAGCCGCTGCTGGATGCGATGGCCGACGCCTTCGGTCTGTCGCCGGGCAGCATCGGCATCGTCATGACGCTGACCCAGGTCGGCTACGGCCTCGGTCTGTTATTGCTCGTGCCCCTCGGCGACCTGCTCAATCGCCGGCGGCTGATCGTCACGCAAACGCTGTTATCCGCCGCAGCCTTGCTGATGATCGCCTTGGCCTCGAACAGCGCCTGGCTGCTGATCGGTGTCACACTGACCGGCCTGCTGGCCGTGGTCACCCAGGTGCTGGTCGCCTACGCCGCGACCCTGGCCGTCCCGGCACAACGCGGAAAGGTTGTGGGCGTGATCACCAGCGGCATTGTCGTCGGCATTCTGCTTGCGCGTACGGTGGCGGGCGGCATGGCCGATCTGGCCGGCTGGCGCTCGATCTATCTGCTGTCGGCGGGGTTGACGCTGGTGATGGCCGCGCTGCTGTTTCGGGTGTTACCCAAAGATGAAGAAGCACGACCGACCACGCGTTACATGGCATTGATCGCTTCAGTGTTCAGCCTCTTTCGTGAGGAACCGGTGCTGCGCCAACGAGCAATCCTCGCCCTGCTCACCTTCGCCAGCGCCATGGTGCTGTGGACGCCGATGGTGTTGCCGCTGGCCGCCCCGCCGCTGTCGCTTTCCCACAGTGAAATCGGATTGTTCGGACTCGCCGGCGCGGCAGGCGCACTGGCCGCTGCCAGAGCCGGACACCTGGCGGATCGAGGATGGGGGCAATGGGTCAGCGGCCTGTCGCTGCTGCTGATGCTGGGCTCGTGGCTGCCAATCGCTCTCACCCAAACTTCGTTATGGGCACTCCTGCTTGGCGTCATCACCCTGGATCTGGGCTTGCAGGCCGTGCACGTCACTAGTCAGAGCATGATCTACAGCGTCCGCCCGGAGGCGCAGAGCCGACTGACCGCCGGCTACATGCTGTTTTACTCAATCGGCAGCGCCTTGGGCTCAATCGCCTCGACGGCCATGTACGCCTGGGCAGGATGGCCGGGCGTGTGCTGGCTGGGTGCAGCAATCAACATGGTCGCGTTGCTGTACTGGTGGCGAACGCTGGCCACACCGAAACGTGGCGAGGCTGCTTGCGCCCTCGCCACGTCGGACTGACACACGATCAACCGCGATTGCGTCCCCGCAGCATGCTGTCGAGCACCTCGTCGCGGCGCACCCAGCCATGGAACAGCGCCGCCGCCAGGTGCAGCAGCACGGTCAGGAACAACAGATACGCCAGATACCCGTGAGCCTTTCGCAGCAACGCAAACACCTGCGCATCCGCCGGCACGATCGACGGCAATTGCAGGGAGGTGCCGAGCATCACCGGATCCCCCGCCGCGCTGATCATCGCCCAGCCCAGCAGCGGCAACACCAGCATCAGCGCATACAACAACAGATGAGAAGCTTTGGCCGCCATCACCTGCCAACCCGGCAGATCCGCCGGCAGCGGCGGCTGACGGGTGCCCAGTCGCACCAGAATGCGCACGATCACCAGCAACAGAATCGCGATACCCAACGGTTTGTGCAGATTGATCAACCATTCATGCCGCGCCGACACCGAGGTCACCATGCCGGCGCCGATGAACAACATTGCGATGATCATCAACGCCATCAACCAGTGCAGCAACCGCGCCAGCGGATTGAAATGAGTCGGTTGCGTGCTCATGGGCGAGCCTCCTTTTTGCCGGTTGGCAGTTGGCTGACTTCGCTGGTGCGACGCAGGTAGGAATCGGCGTAACCGGCCGAGCGCGCGGCCAGTAACGGATCGTCGGAACCCTGAATGCCGGCCGGCAGCACCAGCGGATCGTAGTTGATGTCACGGCATTCACCGCTGAGCTGCGGCTGGGTCTTTTCCAGCACCAGGATGCCGGCGTTCAACACCTTGCGACCGGCGGGCCAGGTCTTGCTCGCATCGTTCACCGGATCGTCGGCGTTGGCCAAGGTGATGTTCAACTGAAAGCGCAGCGGCCCTTCGGCCAGGCGCTGCACCAGATCCTTCTCAAGGAAGTCGCTACCTTCAGGCGCGGTCGCACCGGCAGCGTCCTGGGCCAGCGGCGTCATGCTCCAGCGCACTGCTTGTTTCTTGCCACTGGCATCCACCAGATAGAACGCGTTGACGCTGTTGTAGGTTTCCGTCGCGTAACTCGCCGAAGGTTTGGCGGTTTTTATCCAGGTCAGAAACGGCACGGCTTCCGGGTGTGAGGCAAAAAATGCCGGCACCTTGGTCGGATCCGGTTTGCCTGTGGCAGGATCCGGCGATTGCGCCTGCTGCAATTGATAGAACGCCTCCGGCGTGCCGACCGGGAACACCGGCATGCTGTTCATCCCGGTGCGCCACTGCTGGCCGTTGGCCTGAGTGAAACGCAATGCCAGACTGCGGATCGGTACGGCACTGTCCGGCGCATACGGACTGCCGGCCGGCAACGCAAAACGCCCGACTACCGGAGTGCGCGGCTCATTGAACACTTGCGCGACAGAATACGGGCGAGCCTCGCCACTGCTCTCGAAATGTCCGATCACGCAAACACCCTTGGCGTGATTGCGGCGAAAGCCGGGATGCACGCCGTTGTTCTTCTCCAGCACATCGACCAACGCTTTCGGCGTCAGGCGTTGTGGGTCAAATGAACCATGAACGTAGGCAAACGCCCCGGCCAGGGCTGCGACGACCACGGCGATTCCGCCAAGCCGCAACACCAGGCTCGCGGCACTCAGTGGCGGGCGTTGTGGCCCGCCGGGCGATGAGCTGCGATCAACCATGAAGCACTCCAGGGCCATCGGCCACAAGTAGGAAGAGTCAGCAAGACGCACGCCATCGGGATTTATTCCACGGCCCGGTATTTATTTTTTGGAACGTGGAATAACCTCCAATGCCGGGCGTCTTCCTAGTCCACAGCGTAGTGACTAGCAGAACTTCATGAGCGAATTCGACGAACAACTGAGAGAAATCATTCCCAGATTGCGGCGCTTTGCCGTGTCGTTGACACGCAACGGCAGCAGCGCCGACGACCTGGTACAGGCCAGCCTGGAGAAGGCGCTGTCGGGTTGGGGCGACAAACGCGCCGACGGCGATCTGCGCGCCTGGCTGTTTTCGATCCTGTACCGGCAGTTTCTCGATGCGCATCGGCGCTCGCGGCGTTATGCGCGGATGCTCGAATTCTTCACCGGCCGCGATGACGCCGAGCCCTCGGTGGAACGCACCGTGATTGCCCAATCGACCTTGCAGGCCTTTGATCGACTGCCCACCGAACAGCGCGCGCTGCTGCTGATGGTGTCGGTGGAAGGCCTGACTTATAAGGAGGTCGCCGAGATTCTCGACGTCCCCACCGGCACCGTGATGTCGCGCCTGTCCCGTGCTCGCCAGGCCCTGCGCCAGCTCAGCGACGGGGAAATCAGCAGCCCTTCCTTGCGGATACTCAAATGATCAGTCTGCCCCCCAACGAACGTGACCTGCACGCCTACGTCGACCACCAGCTCAGCGAGGCCGACCGGCATGTGCTGGAAACCTGGCTCGCCAGCCATCCGGACGAAGCGGCGCAGGTTCGCGCCTGGCAACAGGACGCCCAGCACCTGCGCGCCGCCCTCGGCGGTGCCTTGCAACAACCGGCCAATCCGGACCTCGATCCGTCGCTGATTCGCCAGCGCCTCAAACGCCAATCGCGCCGCCAATGGGCCAGCGCGGCGGTGCTTTTGATTGCCGTCAGCCTCGGCGGTGTCGGTGGCTGGAAAGCCCGGGACATGACCGTGTTTCATCCCCCGGCACCGATGACGGACGCCCTTCAGGCGTACCGTTTGATCGCCCAGCAAGGGCTTCTGCCGGCGGATTACAAGGTCGATGGCGACGGCGACATCCAGCGCTGGCTCGACCGCTATTTCACTCAGGCCAATCGCCTGCCAGACCTGACGTCAGCCGGGTTTTCACCGGTCAGCGGCCGCCTGCTGAGCACTGATGAAGGCCCGGCGGCGATGGTGATGTATGAAGACCAGAGCGGGCACAAGGTCAGTTTCTACGTGCGCCCACCGGGTCCGAAAAATACCTTCCTGCCCCGGGGCAGCCGTCAGGACGGGGATCTGCAGGCCGAGTACTGGTCCGGCAAGGGCTACAACTATGCGATGGTCAGCCCGACCGATACCCCGGCGGCGAAAATGCTCAAGCAATCCGTGAGTTTCTAGCCGGTTCAGAACCCCACATCCAGCACCACATTGTCCAGGTAGGTTCCGGCGGGCGGTGTGGTCTGGTCGGTGTAGATTTTCGCGTTGTAATTGAAGATCTGGCTGCCGGTGCCCAGCCCGTTGCCGGGATTGACCTCGGCATCGCTGCTGGCCCGGCGAGCCGCGCCGACACTGCCCCAGCGGGTGGTCCCGGCACTCTTGAAAATGTCGTAAGCCAGATAGTTGCTACCGGAAATCATCCGCCGCCGCCCGCCGACACTCAGCGCATTCTGCCCGTCGTTCAGCCCCACGGTGTAGGCACTGCCCTTGGTGCAGGCGAGATTGATGGTCTGCCCGGTCACCGGGGTAAACGCGCTGACCACCGGCGCGCTGCCGAAGGCAATGTTCGGCGCGGTGATGGTGCAGTCGTTGGACACCGTCAGGTTGACCGTCAGTGTCGTGGTGCCGCTGTTGATGTCGCGGCCCAGGCAAAGCCCGCCGACACCGATGCCCGAACAATAATTCCAGTTCCAGAAGATGCTAAGGGTTTCGGTGTATACCCCGGCCGCCACGTTGCTGCCGATGGTGGTACCGAAATAGAGCGGAACGGTTTTCGGCACCGTACCGCCCAATAATCCCAAGGCATCGATGATGCCGTTGCGGGCAAAGTCATAGGCGGTGCCGCGCGTCAGCGGGTAACTGGTGCTGTTGTTGGCGTAGATCGTGTAACCGATCACGTCGCCGGTGGGCCCGAGCAAACCGCTCTGAGTCGAGGTGACGGTGGCCCAGAAATGGTCATTGTTGGTCAACAGCGACAGCAGCGAACCGGTGCAACTCAAGCCTCCGTTCAGGGTGGAACTGGGTTGCGAGGTGGTGCGCACGGCGATCGAACTGATGTTCCCGAACCCGGCCGGCGTGGTGGTGACCACCGAACACAGCGCCTGCGCCAGCCCCGGCAGCAGCAACAGCAACCACAGAGCAAGCCGCACCTGAATCATTGGCACACCAACGGGCCGATCAGCGGCACTTCGTTTTGCTGCAGATCGACGCTGAATTGCGCCCGGCAGGTCTTGCCGTCCGCCAGGGTGACCCGCAGCGAATTCTGCGCCTGGAGGTTTTCCAGATAGACCAGCCCGTCCCAACCGACCACCGTTCGCGTGCCGCTCTGTTCGTGCAGCACGCCACTGCCCAGCGGCAATTCCTTCTGCTGCGCATCCACCAGCACGATGCTCGCGGCGATCACCCGGCTCAGCGGAAACTCCAGCAGATAGCCACTGCCCCGGCGCACGGCAACACGTTGCTCGACATTCGGGCTGCGCACGTTGGCCGGCAGGTTCAGCGGATCGATTTCGTATTTGCCGCGGTAATAGGCGCTGCTCCACGGCACCAGCAAGTGGCCGTTACGGTCGGTCTGGCCGACCTGCTGGTTCTCGTAACGCACCGGAATGTCCGCGTAGCCGTCGGTGCTGACCACCACGAACGCATCGTCGATGCGGTTGGCGGCGAACACTTGATCATCCATCCACACCAGCGACCCGCTGGCATCGGCCCAACGGGTTTCGGCGTCGGACGTCCCGTAGACGCCGGCCTGCAGTTGCACCGATTGCAGGCGCCAGGTCACATCGGCCTGGCGGTAATCGGCGCCGTCGCCCTTGGCGTAGCCGAGATTGAAGCCCACCCCGCCCTCGGACGGCACGGCGCGGCTGTAGTTGACCCGTTGCTGCGTCTGCCCGGTCTTGCTGCGTTCGCTGCTGATGGCCAGGCTGCCGCGCAGGTCGAACGGAATCACCAGTTGCGCCTGCACCGCCCAGTTGCTGTCACCGATTTCGCGGTTGGCCGACAGGTAGAAACTGCTGTTGCGCCACAGCGGTTTGCTCCAGCTCAGGTTGAGCAGCCGCGTACGGGTTTCGTCCGCCGCGCGAATATCGAAATAACCGACGCCGAGACTGCCCCAGCGCTCGAGGTTGAGGCTCAGGGTCGCCTGTTCACTGCGCTTGCTGAGTGTGGTGTAAGGGCTGTCGACCACGGTCAGATCGGCGTAACGGTCGCGGCGCTGCAAACGCTGATAGGAAAAACTGTAGCGCTGGCCGCTGTATTGATAGCCGAGGCTCAATTGCTGACCGCCGTCGCCATCGAAACGACTCTGGCTGATCGCGCTGTTGAGCACCCCGAAATTGCCCAGCCGCAAGTTACCGCCCAGCCCGCCGAGGGTCAGGGAATCCGCCGCCTCTGCGTGGCTTTCCAGAGTAAACGTGTCGCTGATGCCATAGCGCAGACTGCCCGAGGTCACGCCCGGCCCATAGCTGAAATCCTTCAGGCCGTAATCCCGGCGCAGCGTACCGGCTGCCACCGAAAAATCGCTCAGACCTTTTTGCAACAGGCTGCTGGTGACGTAGAACGGCACAGTAGTCGACACCTGCCGGCCCAGCGCATCGGTGGTCACCACCACCGCCTCACCCGCGCCGTTGATAAACGGAATGTTGGTCAGGGTGTACGGCCCAGGCTGCAGGTCGGTGCTGCTGGATTTGTAGCCGTTGATGAACAGATCCACCGAGGACGGCACCGCCGCTTCCCCGGCGAACTGCGGCAACGGATAGGTCACCAGATCCGGACGCACCGCAAAATCCCGCGAGAACTGCACGCCGCCCAGCCGCACCGAACTGCTCCAGGGCAAGGCGCCACTGACCACGTCCCCGGCCTCGTAGGTCAGCATCCGCTCGTCATCGGAGTAGCGCCAGGTGGTGTCGTAACGCAGATAGCCGTTGTCCAGCGTGCTGACCGCATCCCCGGACAACGTGCGGCGATATTGCCCGGTGTTGGACAACGTGCCCCAACTGTCGAACACCCGCACTTCGTTCCACGCCGCCAGATAAGTGCCGGCGTCGTCGGTGTCATTGAGGTACAGGTCATAGTTGAACAACGCGCCGAAACTGCTCAGCGCCGGAGTACGCGGATAGACTTCACGGTTGCCGATGAACTGCTCCGGCAGCCAGTCCGGTGGCACGTCGAGCAGCAAGCGCTGGCTGACGCTGTCGTAATCGCTGTGCAGGCCCGGCAGGCCGTCGAGATCGACTTCGGCACCGGCCTCTTCCGGCAACTTCATGCCCGTATCGCGCAATACGCTGGCCGGCAGGAACAGGCGCCCGCCGCGCTGCTCCACCGCCACCACCCGGCCGGTATTCATCTGGTTGACCACCAGTTCCAGAAACAACTGTGCATCGCTGACGGCCTCCATGCCGCTGGGAGGCGGCGGCAGTTCGCCGGCCCCGGATGGATGAATGAACATCAGGCACCACGCGCCGGTCATGAGCCACAACGGACGCTGAATACGGCGAGCCCATCCAGGACTCATTAGCGTGTTACGTCCGTCAATGGACTGATTCCTCCTGAAACCGCTGGCGCCGAAACCCGAAAGTTTCGACGTGACTCGCTACGGCTATCGCGCCGGCGGAATGCTCTGCACCTTTGCCGCGCCATTGATCCGCCCGGCCAATTCTCCCGCCACCGGTCCCGGTGCCGGCCAGCGCATCACCGCGCCGGGCAATACGTAGCCGAGCAATCCCTCGGCCAGTGGTTTGCTTTGACCGCCCTGTGTGACGGCCACATCGGTCAGTCGCGCATGAACCGCGCCCTGATTGCGCACCTCCACATACGGGCGCCCCTCCACCGCCACCGTGCGCCAGCTCAATTGGGGCAGGCCGATGCCCTTGGGGTCACGCTGACGGGCGCTGTCTTCCTTGCTCCACAGGCCAGCGCCATAGGCGAACAGCGGTACCGAGTAGCGCATCTGGAAGCGGATCGCCGCAGCGGTCTTGCCGTCTTCGGCAACGGGGGGCTGGGCCGAGGGGATTTCATCGATGATGATCCGGTACGCCAGCTCCTGGCCTGGCGGCACGTCCTTGGTGCGGGTCAGGCGCACCAGTTGCTTCTGACCCGGCTCGATCTTCGCCACCGGCGGACTGCCGATCACCTCGCGCTGATTGCGGTATTGCTCTTCGAAACCGCTCTGGCTCCAGCCGAACACGCGGATCTGCAGGTTGGCGGTTTCGGTGCCGCGATTTTCCAGCCACAACGCACTGGCCTGCTGGTCGGCCTCCAGCACCGGATCGATCGGCCAGATCAGCACCGAACTGGCGGCCTGGACCTTGAGCGTCCCGAACATGACCAGCGCCAGCACGGCGCAACACACGGACGAATAGCGTGACGTGAAAAACCCCATAAACCTGCTCCTTGTCATTTCACATCACCACGACAGCTGCACCTGCAACACATCGCTGTATGTCCCCCCGGGCTGATTGCCCGGCAATTGCACCTGACCGTAGATCGGCAGACTGATGTTGTTCGCATCGCTATAGGCCACCGCCACACTCTGGCCGATGCCCAGGCTCTGGCTGTACGCCGCATCGCGAAACAGCGCATAGGCCACCTTCGCGCTGCCTCCGCTGATCTGCATGCGTCGCCCGCCGCTGTTGTACTGGCCGCCATCGACCGTCATGTTCAGCGCCACCCCCGGCGTGCATTGCAGCGTGACGCCGCCGGTCAACGCGACCTGCACCGTGCCGGTGGCCAGCGCCGAACGCGAACCGAAATTCAGCCCGCCATAGTTCGATACGCCCCCTACCACCAGACAGCCCGGCGTCACTGTCGCACTGACCTGAAAACTCTGGCTGGTCACCGCCGCCAACGGCAGCGGCAAGCTGCCCGCACACAGCAGGAGCAGCGCCGCACAGCCATGCCGGCCCATGGCACTAGAACGTCAGTTCAACGGAAATCGTGTCGGTGTAGGTGCCCGCCGGCAGCCCCGCCTTGCCCACCGCCTGACCGTAGATGTTCACGGTCTGCGCCACACCGGTGCTGGCGGCGAGGTTGATCACTCCGTCGATGGCCAGCAATTGCGAGTGCCCGGCGTCGGTGTACAGGTCGTACGGCACGTAGTTGGCGACCCCGTCGTACAGCGCACGAGTACCGCCCGGCGAGAGCCCGTCATGGGCGCCGGCCCGAACCTTGACCGTCGGCGTGGTGCCGGCCGAGCACAGGATCGACAGCGCCCCGCCCCCGCCGCCCAGCACCTGCCCGGTGGCCGTGGTGAACAGGCTGTTGGCGGTGCCGAAGTTCAACGCACCGAAGTTCAGCCCGGTAGAACCGCCGGAACCGTTGACCTGGCAACTGCTGATCAGGATCAGGCTGGAGGTGATCTGGCCGGTGACCGTGGTGGCGGCATTGACGCTGGAAGCGAGCGTCAGGCCGAGCAACGACAAACCTATCCTTGATGCAATCGTACGCATGGTGTCCGTCCTCTACGGGGTTACCAGTCGAGCGTCACCGTCAGGGTGTCGGTATAGACACCGGCCGGTACCGCACGGGTGTTCGCCACCACCGAGCCAAATACCGGAATGGGTATCTGTGCGCCGCTGGTGACAGCGAAATTGTGTTGTTGACCGATGCTGTAGCTCTGGCTGCCGGAGGCATCGAGAAACAGCTGATAAGGGAGTGTCTGGCGCCCGTTGCTCAGGCGGCGTGTGGTGCCGTCACCATGGGTGCCGCCATCGATGGTCACGGTGAACCCGGTGACCGAGGGGTTGCAGGCGACATTCAACTGGCCGCTGCCCGCTTCGCTGAGGCTGGCCTTGATCGGTGCGTTCCAGGTCGGGCCCTGCTGGCCGAAATCGAGAGAGCCCAGCCCGTCCACCGGGCTGGCGGGGCTGGTTGCGTTAGTCACTTCGCAGCCGGCAATCAGCGTCAGCCGCGCAAGGATCTGCCCACTGACCGCCGCCGACGCGACCTCGGTGAACAACAGCAATGTGGCTGTGGCGATTACCCGCCCGTGTCTGCCCATCATTGAGCCCCTACTCCTTCAGGATCACTCGACCACTGCGCTCATCATTGAACGCCCTTCCCTGCGCCACCCGGCTCCACCGAATGGCTGAAAAACTCCGCGATCACCAGGTGACCGTCACCTTCACCAGATCCGAATACCGGCTGACCCGTGGCACTTCGGCCATCCGCTCGATCCGCCCGTATAACGGCAAGTCCACCGTGCCGCTGTCCGGCACCCGGCCGCTGACCGGCACATCCACCACCAGCGGCACCCGTCGCGCGGCGTCCTGATACAGGCGATACGGAATCGGCTTGCTGCCGGCCTCTCCCGCCATGTAGCGCACCCCGCCGACGCCACCGTGCAGGCCGCCATCGACGCGCAACTGGTACGGGGTGTCCGGGTTGCATTCCAGACGCGGCAGGCGCGAATTCGTGAGCGCCGCACCGAGTGGCCCGTCCCGGTCGCCGAGCCGCGCCGTGGTGCCGAAGTCGAGCACGCCCAGTTGTTCGATACCGGCCTCGCGTTGCTGGCCGATCAACTGGCAACCGCGCTGCACATCGACCCGCACCTCGACCTGAAGGTCGGCGGCGTGGACCGGTACCGCGAGCCCGCCCAGCAATGCCCAGACCATCCCTGCATTCACCGCCCGTTCCTTGATGGCGACAGCGTCTCTGTCGTTACAGTGTTTCAGGTTAGCAACGGACGCCGATTGCGCCAGTCGATTGGATCCAGTCAGCCGCCGGGATTTGTTTCGAAAGGTTGGCAACACGTCGATTTAAAGTGTTGAAAAATCCTGTACACGCCGCAGATTGCTCTCCGGAAAAACGATAAAGCGCAGTGGAAGCAAAACTACCCGTCTGGTTAAACTACCCCGCCGCGCTCGGGGGGAGCCGGCCCGATGATGACGGAGTGATTGCAGTGCCCGCCCGACCGCCCGACCGTTCGCGTCTGACCCAGCGCTGGTCAGCCTTGCGCCATTTCTTCGGCAAACGCTCCGTTACAAGCGCGGGCCAGTGCGCCGCCAGCGCGCAATCGGTACGTGACTATTTCCGGCAAAAGGCCCATGGCCAGGGCTACACCCTCAGCCACAGCCAGCAGCGGGTCATCGATTGCATGGCCCATCAGGCCGGTCTTTTGTTCGGCACCCCTGCGCAGACTCCGCCCAGCCTGTATCTGCACGGAGCGGTCGGGCGCGGCAAGAGCTGGTTGCTGGACGGATTCTTCCAGGCGCTGCCGATCCAGCAAAAGCGCCGTCTGCATTTCCACGGGTTCTTCGCCCAGTTGCATCAAGGCATGTTCGAGCACCGCGACCGCGACGACGCCCTCGCCGTCACCCTCGACGCGTTGCTGACGGACTGTCGGGTGCTGTGTTTCGATGAATTTCATGTGCATGACATCGGCGATGCGATGCTCATCACCCGCCTGTTCAAGGCGCTGTTCAAGCGCGGAATCCTGTTGCTGGTGACCTCCAACTACCCGCCCGAAGGCTTGCTGCCCAACCCGCTGTACCACGCGCGGTTCAAACCGGTGATCGACCTTATCAATGCGCGCATGCAGGTCATGGAAGTTGGTGGTCCGCACGATTACCGCAGCCAGGCGCGTCGGCATTCACATCAGCTGTTCACCCAGGGCCATTACGTCTGGCCGGCCACCCCGGCGCAGCGCCTCGCGTTGAACCTGCCGCCCCTCGATGCCGCGCCGTTGCCCTTGGCGGTCGGCAGCCGCCATTTGCAGGCGCGGCTGTGCGAAGACAGGCGCGTCGGTTTCACCTTCAGCGACCTCTGCGAACAGCCCACGGCCGTGATGGATTATCTGGAACTGTGCCGGCGCTTCGACCACTGGATCATCGACGAACTGTCGGAACTGGGCGAATGTTCGATCGCCGCCCAGCAACGCTTCATCAACCTGATCGACGTGCTCTACGATCAGGACAAACACCTGACCCTGCTCGGCCAGCTCCCCTTGCACGAAAGCCTCGGCGGCCAGGCGATCGATCTGGCCCGCACCCGCAGCCGGCTCGGACAACTGCGCGAAGTGCACGAACCGGGTTGATTTGCCGTTATCATGCGGCCCATTTCCGGCGCCATGCGCCTTCTCGATAGCGATCCTTTTCATGCACACCCTTGCACAACTGCGCGCCGGCGAACTGTCGGGCATCACCCGGCTGGATCTGGCCGAAGGCTTGAGCGAATTTCCGCCGGAGATTTTCAACCTGGCCGACACGCTGGAAGTGCTCAACCTCAGCGGCAACGCCCTGAGCAGCCTGCCGGATGACTTGCACCGTCTGACGCGTCTGCGCGTGCTGTTCTGCTCCGACAATCAGTTCACCCAATTGCCGGCGTGCCTGGGCCAGTGCCAGGCGCTGACGATGATCGGTTTCAAGGCCAACCGCATCACTCAGGTGCCCGGCGCGGCGCTGCCGCCAAATCTGCGCTGGCTGATCCTCACCGACAACGCCATCGAAACCCTGCCCACGGAACTGGGCGAGCGCCCGTTGCTGCAAAAACTCATGCTTGCCGGCAATCGCCTGCGCACCCTGCCGCCGTCACTGAGCCAGTGCCATCGGCTGGAGCTGATCCGCATCGCCGCCAACCAGTTGACCAAATTACCACAATGGTTGCTGACCCTGCCGAGCCTGACCTGGCTGGCCTACGCCGGCAATCCGCTGGAAACCGAAGCCGATGCCGCCGCCCTCGACAAAGCGCCCCTGATCGACTGGTCGGCGCTGCAATTGGAGCAACGGCTGGGCGAAGGCGCTTCCGGGGTCATTTACCGGGCGCAGTGGCAACCCGCGAATCAGCCCGCCACGCCCGTGGCAGTCAAGTTGTACAAGGGCGAGATGACCAGCGACGGCTCGCCGCTGCATGAAATGAACGCGTGCATCACCGCCGGGCTGCACCCGAACCTGATCCGCGTCGAAGGCCGCATCGACCAGCATCCCGACGGCCAGCAGGGCCTGGTGATGCAGTTGATCGATCCGAGCTACCGCAACCTGGCCGGGCTGCCGAGCCTGGCGTCCTGTTCACGGGATGTGTATGCCGATGATTGCCGCTTCAGTGCCGACGTTGCGCTGCGCATTGCCCGGGGCATCGCCTCGGTCGCCGGGCATCTGCACCGTCACGGCATCACCCATGGCGATCTCTACGGACACAACATTCTGTTGAACGATCAGGGCGATTGTCTGCTGGGGGATTTTGGCGCGGCGTCGTTCCATGCCACGGCGGATACGCCTGAAACCCGCGCGCTGCAACGCCTCGAAGTGCGGGCGTTCGGGATTTTGCTGGGGGAGCTGCTGACGCGCATCGACTCGGGGTTGAGCGATGAACAGCGTCAGGTGCTGGAAACCCTGGAACAGCGCTGCTGTCAGCCGGACGTGCTGGCGCGGCCGGGGTTCGGCGAAATCAGCCAGGCGTTGCAGGACGCCTGAAAAAAATCGCAGCCCGAGGGCTGCGATTTTCTGGTGTGTCAGCCGGCCAGACCGACGAACATGTCCTGCACGTCGTCATGGTTGTCCAGGCCTTCGAGGAACGCCTCGACTTCAGCCATCTGCTCGTCGCTCAGGCCGCTGACCGGGTTCTTCGGCTGGTAGCCGAGTTTGGCCGACAGCACGGTGAAGCCTTGCTCCGGCAGGGCTTTCTGCACCGAGTCCAGGTCAGTCGGGTCGGTCAGGAACAGGGTCGCGCCCTCTTCGCCCGGCTCGAAATCCTGGGCACCGGCTTCGATCGCGGCCATTTCCGGATCGGCGTCCGGGGTGTCCGGCGACGCTTCGATCATGCCGACATGGTTGAAGTCCCAGGCAACGGAACCGGATGCACCCAGTTGGCCCTTGCGGAACGCCACGCGGATTTCCGCCACGGTGCGGTTGATGTTGTCAGTGACGCACTCGACGATCAGCGGCACCTGATGCGGCGCGAAGCCTTCGTAGGTTACGCGATGGTACTGAACGGTTTCGCCCAGCAGGCCAGCGCCCTTCTTGATGGCACGGTCCAGGGTTTCCTTGGGCATCGAGGCTTTCTTGGCCTGTTCGACCACCAGACGCAGGTGTGCGTTGGTGGCGGTATCGGCACCGTTACGCGCAGCAATGGTGATTTCCTTCACCAGTTTGCCGAAGATCTTGCCCTTGGCGTTGGCTGCCGCTTCTTTGTGTTTAACCTTCCACTGTGCGCCCATTACTCACTCTCTTGATCTGTGGCGCCGAGACATCTATTGGCCGACGCATGGCGCCAAGTTTATACGGCCTAAAGTCGGCAATCGACCAAAAATTCCGATGCGCATCGACATCTTCTACGCGCCTTGTAGGGCGATTCTGAAAAACCAGTTTGCCACGTCCATTCGACGTCGCGTTTTCGTACCCTCTGTGGCCCGTATTGCCTGAACAGAGCCCGCCCGAATGCTCAATGACAAGGAAAGTCCGTTTTCGCTGACCCTGGCCGAAGGCGGGATAAGCCTGCCGGTCCTGCGCTTCAGCGGTCATGAAGCGCTGAATCAGCCCTATCGGTTCGAAATCGAAGTCATGGGCCTGGCGCCCGCCTGGTCACCCGGCACGCTGCTGCATCAGGCGGTGTTTCTGCATCTGGATGACGACCACGGGATTCACGGCATCATTCAAAGCGCCAGTTGCGAACACCGCGCGACGCACCGTATCGCCTACCAACTGGTGCTGATGCCGCATCTGCAAGCGCTGGAGCAACATCCCGTACGCCGGGTCTTCACGCAACTGAACGTGCCGGCCATCCTTGAGCAACTGCTCAGCGAACATCACCTGCCGGCCCACAGCTACCGGATCGATATGACCGTCGGCCATTACCCGCCGCGCCCGTTCTGCATTCAGTACGAGGAAACCGATCTGGCCTTTTTGCAACGGCTTTGCGAAGAGGAAGGCATCCACTATCACTTCGAACATCAGCCGGACGGCCATGTGGTGGTGTTCGCCGATGACAGCCTGAGCCTGCCGCAGCAACCGACGGCGATTGCTTTCAACACGCAGATCGATGCGCCGGCAACCGGCCTCAGCAGCCTGTTCCAGCGCCATGAGGCGGTGCTGCCTCAGATTCCTGCCGGCGTGCGTGAGCGAGGGCATTCGATTACGGGCCAGGAGGCTGCCAATCACACGCTGGGCGGTGCCGTCGCCCCACCGGGATTTCTGCCGACTGCGCAACGTCACGCGGCCCAGCGCAGTCGTCGCTTGCTGGAACGCCAACGCTGCCGGTCGCGCTCGATTCAGGGCCGCAGCGATTGTCCGCGACTGCTCAGTGGGCGTCTGTTGCAAGTCATGGATCACCCGGTAAACGCGTTCAACGAGCAGTGGCTGATCACCGACCTGCGTCATCAAGGCCAGCAACCTTCGATTCTCGATCCAGTGCCGACGGTTCGCCGCTATCACAACGACTTCACGGCACTGCCCTGGTCGAGCCCGTTTCGCCCGCCGCCGAAACAGCCGCGCCCAGGCATTCCGGGGTATCAGCCGGCGCAAGTGCTCGGCGCGCCGGGGCAACCGGCGCAGGTGGACGATCAGGGGCGGATCGCCGTGCAGTTATGGCCTGACCAACCTGATGCCAGCGCCAGCGAAGGACTGTGGTTGCCAGTGGTCATGCCCCATGCCGGCGGCGGCCTGCCTCGGGAAAATCTGCCCTGCGCCGGCAGCGAGGTCTGGGTGAGTTTTCTCGACAGCGATCCCGACCGGCCAATCCTCTGCCTCGACGCCTCCCGCCCGCGAACATCGCAGCCCACAGAAACCGAGCCCGACGACGACCTCCTGCTCGACTGGCTGCTCAACCGCTCCGCCCCGCCGCGCTGACGATCAACCTTTGTCGGCCTTGCCCGCCGCCGCTGCGAATTTCGCCAGACGCACATCAAGGTGCCCGGGCCGCCGACCGTGATCCTCGGCGCGCTCCTTGCGGCGAATGGCGTTGCGCACCATCAGCGAGCCAAGGTAACGAATCGGCTCCGGCGGAAAGTAACCCAGCGGCCCGTTGACCAGCGGCGAGCGCGTCCACGGGTTGTCGAGGCCCTGCACCAGCGAAGCGAGAATCTGCCCGCCCATGTGGCACGGCCCAACGCCGCTGCCGGAATAACCGAAACCGTAGAACACGTTGCCGCTGGCGCTCATCTGGCCAAAAAACGGCAGGCCGGTGACCGAGCGATCCGAGGGGCCGTTCCAGGTTGCGTCGACTTTCACATCGGCGAACGCCGGGAAGAAGTCATCGAGACTGCGTTTGAGCAATCCGGTATAGGGCGAGGGCTGGTCGAAAACTGGCAGCATCCGCCCGCCGTAAGCGAAGGTATTGCCGCCCTTGCCGAGCATGATCCGGCCGTCCGGGGTGTTGTGGTAGTAGTGCACGAAAATCCGCGAATCGAGCACCGTGACGCCGCTGGTCAAACCGATCTCCTGCAACAGATCCGGACGCGGTTCGGTGATCAGCATGTCGCTGGAAACGATCGCCACGCTGCGCTCGAACTGCGGAAAAGCGCGGGCCATCCACGCGTTCATCGCCAGCACCACGCGGTCGGCAGTCACCCGGCCGTTCGCCGTGTGAAGGCGCGCCGGACGGCCCTCCTCCAGCCCGGTCATCGCCGTGCCTTCATGAATCCGCACGCCCAGTTGCAATGCCACCCGGCGCAAGCCGCGCACCAGTTTGCCCGGCTGCACGCTGGCGGCGGCCGGCGAGAACCAGCCTTCCAGGTGTTTTGCCGATCCGGCCATGCGCTGTACATCAGCGACCGGCCGCTGGGTAAACGAGTTGATGCCGTTGCGCTCCAGCGCCGCAATCACCGCATCGGTCGAGCCGCATTGCGCGCGGTTGGTGGCGGTGTAAAGCGTGCCATCGAGCCGGTAATCGGCATCGACGCCGTATTGCTCGCAGAATTCGCCGATGGCGTGGATGCTGCGCTCCGATTCCTTGACCAGCCGAACCGCTTCTTCGACGCCGAACAGCCGCTCGAGGGTGAAATACTTCGCCGACCATGACAGCGCACAGCCGCCATTGCGCCCACTGGCGCCGGCACCGCAGATGTCGGCTTCGATCAGCAACACATCGAGTTCGGGGTTCTGCTGCTTGAGCATGATCGCCGTCCACAACCCGGTGTAACCGCCGCCGACGATGCACACATCGGTGCGCACATCGCCTTGCAGCGGCGGGCAAGGTTCGGACGTGTCGAGCTGCAAAGCCTGCTCCAGCCAAAACGGTCTCATGAAAATTCTCCAGTCAATCGGCCACGGCACAGCCTGCCGCGAACGCCGCAGCAGGCCGCGAGGCAGGGTTTATTCAGTTACGCAGGGGTTTGATGGTCAGGGCGCGATTGGGCACGTAGGCACGCGGTTCCATGACACCGACCGGGCGGCTGTTCCAGTGCGGAATCAGCACCAGCGCCGAGAACAGCGCACAACCGGCGAACACGATGAACACCGTCACCGAGTCGAAGTAACCCGGCAGCAACCCACCGAGCACCGCACCAACCGAGCCGCAGCCGTTGACGAATCCCGCCGCCGTGGCGCCGGCCTTGGCCTTGCCGAAATCGATGGCGGCCGCGCCGCTGATCATCGAGTCCGGGCCGTACAGGGTCAGGCCCATGACGAACAACAGTGCCACCACCAACATCACGCTGCCGGTGTGCAAGGCGCCCATGAACAGCGCGAGGGTCACGGTCAGCGCCAGCAGACTCAACACGCAGGCCGGCATGCGTCGGGCGCCGAACAATTTGTCCGAGGCTAGGCCGATCATGATCGGACCCAGCAGCCCGGCCAGTTCAAACGCGGTGGGAATGATCGCCGCGCCGACCTTGCCGACCGAGGGCATCTGTTCGAACACGATAACCGGGCCCCACAGCAGAATCGCGTAACGCGCCGGTTTCAGCAGAAAGTACGCCAGACCCAGCACCAGCACCGTACGGTTGCGCAGGATTTCCTTGAGTGGCTCCCAGACGCTGAGTTTGCTGTTGGCTTCGGCCTCTTCGGCGCTGATGACCGGCTCCGGCTCCACGGCCGGCAGACCGACATCTTCCGGCTTGTCGCGCTGGAAGATGAAAAACAAAACCGCCACCACCGCGACCACCGCCGCACTGGAAATGAACGCCGCGTGCCACGAACCGATCAGCGTGTAAGCCCACCAGCCGGCGAACGGCGACGCCACCAGACCGCCGAATGCATAACAGGAACTCCACAACCCGAGCACTCGCCCGCGCTGTTCGGAGGGGAAGAAACTGCCGAGGTTCTTGCACAGCCCCGACCATCCCGTGGACTGCGCCAGCCCCTGAATCAGCATGCAGGTAGCGAAGATCGGCAAGGTTGCAAAACTGCCCATCACCAACGCTGCGGCGGCGGAAATCAGTAAACCGCCAAGCACCACGACACGTGGGCCGAAGCGGTCGGCGAGCATGCCCCAGGTGAACTGGCCGATGGCGTAGGCCGCCAGGTAAATCGCATCGAGGTTGGCCATGGCCATTTTGTCGAGGGTGAAACTCGGGTCTTCGGCGATGCCCAGTTTGGCCACCGAAAAGGCTTTGCGGGTGAAATAGAACGCGGCGTAAGCGAGCCAGGTGACAGCGAAGATCTGCATGCGCCAACGCGCAATGGTGCCGATGTGCTTGTTCATTGTGGTTCTGACCTCAGTGTGTGAGTGTGCCGGCAGAATCGATGAGTAAACGCCTGTGTTTTTTATTGTTGAGCACTGCGATATCACCCCGTCCCTTCGGCGATACCGGTCAGATGAGTCCTGGTGTTGCACGCACAGGCTCATGGCCAGCGTCGCTGCCCGACCGGGCAGTCAGCGTTGGCGTGAGCCGATCAAAGCAATTACTGTTTAATAAATAAAATCGATTTATCGTATTTCACAAATAAGCTCAGCTTGTTACTAAACTCCGCCTGTAAATGAGGAGCCAGCAGAGATGTCTGTTTCCCACGCCCAGCTCAAAGCCTTTCACGCCGTGGCCGTGCACGGAAGCTTCACCAAGGCCGCCGAGCGGCTTTATCTGACGCAACCGGCGATTTCCGACCAGGTGCGCAAACTCGAAGAACGCTTCGGTGTGTTGCTGTTCCATCGCAACAAGCGCTCGGTGCGCCTTACGGATCTCGGCGAGCGCTTGCTGGCGATCACCCAGCGTCTGTTCGTGGTCGAGGCCGAAGCTCAGGAGCTGTTGCAGGAATCTCAGGCCTTGCAGACCGGCAGCCTGATTCTGGCGGTGGATGCCCCGGTGCATGTGCTGCCGCAGATCGCCCGGTTTTGTGAGCGCTACCCGGGGATCAGCGTGAAGATCGAGACCGGTAACACCGATGAATCGCTGTTTCGACTGTTCAACTATCAGGCTGATCTGGCGCTGCTCGGGCGTGATGTGAGCGATGAACGTTTGTTGTGCGTGCCGCTGCGCAATGACCCGATGGTGGCGTTTGTCTCGCGCCATCACCCGTGGGCCGAGCGTGAATCGATCTGCCTGGAAGATCTGGACGACACGCCGCTGGTGCTGCGAGAACACGGCTCGGTGACCCGCCAGACCCTGGAAGAAGAAATGGCCCGCGCCGGTTTCCGCATCCGCCCGGCGATCCAGGTCGAAGGTCGAGAAGCCGCGCGGGAAGCGGTGGTGGTGGGGATTGGCGTGGGCGTGGTGTCGGCGGCGGAGTTTGGCGCGGACTCACGGGTTTGCGCGCTGCCGATCACCGATTGCACCCGGCGGCTGACCGAAACGCTGGTGTGCCTGCGCGAGCAGAGTTCGCGGCGTGTGGTGGCGACGTTTCTCGAGATGGTGCGCGAGAGTCTTGTTCAGAACGGGGCCAACCCGAAAAACGCCTGAATCAAGCGCAACTCCCGCCGCCGCTCCACGCAGCCGATCATGTGCCGGTTCACCAGCCCTTCTCCCGCGATGGGAATCGCGACGACACGAGGGTCATGACTGACCTCAACCGATGACACCACACCAACTCCCAACTCAGCCGCCACCGCTTCCGTCACCGCCTCGCGACTGTCCAGTTCCAGCAACACCCGTGGATTAACGGATGACTGCGCACAGGCCTGATCAAACGTGCGCCGGGTAATCGAACTCGGCTCGCGCAACACCATGATCACCTGATCCAGCTCCTTGAGCCTGACCTCGCCGGAACGTGTCGCCCACGGATGCCCCGCCGGCACCAGCGCGCAGATCCGCGATTCGCTCAGCGCTTGCAGATGCAGCCCTTTGCGCGGCTCGACTTCAGTCAGCACCGCCACATCAGCGTGCTCGGACAACAACGCCGCCAACGTTTCCTGAGCATTGCCCAACCGCAGATTCACCGTGATCCCCGGATAGCGCGCCCGCAGGCTGGCGAGCATCGGCATGACCATGTGCGGGCCGTCCGCCGCCACCTCAAGTCGCCCAGTCAGCAATTGCCGATTGGCTTCGAGCAGCGCCTGCGCCTCTTCTGCCATGCCGAACATAGCCCGGGTGATCGCCGCCAGTTTGGTGCCCTCCTCCGTCAGCTCGACCCGGCGCGCCGTCCGTCGCAACAGGGTGATCTGGTAATGCTCCTCCAGCGCCTTGATGTGCCCGGTGACCGCCGGCTGGCTGATGAACAAGCGTGCGGCGGCACGGGTGAAGCTGCCTTCCCGGGCCACGGCGTCAAAGGCGCGGAGCTGGAACAGGTTCATGGATAACCCTCACTGATGGCTGGCATAACAACAAACAATTTGATTGATGATCCGCCGAATTGCAACGTATGCCCCGTAGCTTCATCCCACAGCGCTATCGCGAGGACACACGAATGAGTACTGCCGCACCCATCCTGCTCACTCCCGGCCCGTTGACCACCTCGGCCCGCACCCGCCAGGCGATGATGGTCGACTGGGGTTCATGGGATGACCGCTTCAACCAACTGACCGCCAGCCTGTGCGAACAACTGCTGGCGATCCTCAACGGCGCCGACAGCCATCACTGCGTACCTTTGCAGGGCAGCGGCACCTTCGCCGTCGAAGCCGCGATCGGCACCCTCGTTCCCCGCGACGGCAAGGTACTGGTGTTGATCAACGGCGCCTACGGCAAGCGTCTGGCGAAAATCTGCGAAGTGCTCGGCCGCTCGTTCAGCACCTTTGAAACCGCTGAAGACGAACCGACCACCGCCGCCGACGTCGACCGCCTGCTGCGTGCCGACAGCGACATTACCCACGTCGCGCTGATCCACTGCGAAACCAGCACCGGCATCCTTAATCCGCTGCCGGAGATCGCTCAGGTCGTCGAGCAGCACGGCAAACGCCTGATCATTGATGCCATGAGCTCGTTCGGCGCGTTGCCGGTGGATGCGCAAAAAGTCCCGTTCGACGCGCTGATCGCCGCATCGGGTAAATGCCTGGAAGGCGTACCGGGCATGGGCTTTGTGTTTGCCCGCAAGGAATCTTTGGCCGCAGCCGCCGGCAATTCGCATTCGCTGGCGATGGACCTGTTCGACCAGCACAACTACATGAAGAAGACCGGCCAGTGGCGCTTCACCCCGCCGACCCACGTGGTCGCCGCGCTGCATGAAGCGCTACTGCAATACAACGAAGAAGGCGGCCTGCCAGCACGGCATGCACGGTACGCCGCCAACTGCCAGGCGCTGATGGAAGAGATGGGCAAACTCGGCTTGCGCAGCTTCCTGCCTGCTGCGATCCAGGCGCCGATCATCGCGACCTTCCACGCACCGAAAGATCCGCGCTACCAGTTCAAGGACTTCTACGAACGGGTCAAGGCCAAGGGTTACATCCTCTACCCCGGCAAGCTGACCCAGGTCGAAACCTTCCGCGTCGGCTGCATCGGCCACGTCACCCCGGCGCAGATGCGCGAAGCCGTCGCGGCGGTGGGTGAAGTGCTGCGCGAGATGGAAGTGCTCGACATCTGATTCACCCGGCCCGCTCCCTCATTTGAATTGCATTGCCCACACAGGATTCTGACCAACATGAACTACAACAACCCAACCCAGCTGCAAGCCGCCATCCTCGACTGGGCCGGCACCGTGGTCGATTTCGGTTCCTTCGCACCGACCCAGATCTTCGTCGAAGCCTTCGCCGAGTTCGACGTCCAGGTTTCCATCGAAGAAGCCCGTGGCCCGATGGGCATGGGCAAATGGGATCACATCCGTACCCTGTGCGATCAGCCGCAGGTTGCCGAGCGCTATCGCAAGGCGTTCGGCCGCACCCCGACCGACGATGACGTGACCGCGATCTACAACCGTTTCATGCCGCTGCAGATCGAGAAAATCGCCGAGCACTCGGCGCTGATTCCCGGCGCTCTGGAGACCATCGCCAACCTGCGTCAGCAAGGGATCAAGATCGGTTCCTGCTCGGGTTATCCGAAGCAGGTGATGGACAAGGTCGTGGCACTGGCCGCCACCAACGGCTACATCGCCGACCACGTCGTGGCCACCGACGAAGTGCCGAATGGCCGCCCATGGCCTGCCCAGGCCCTCGCCAACGTGATTGCGCTGGGCATCGACGATGTCGCCGCCTGCGTGAAGATTGACGACACCGTACCGGGGATTCTCGAAGGCCGTCGCGCCGGGATGTGGACCGTGGCGCTGATCTGCTCCGGCAACGCGCTGGGCCTGGATTACGAAGGCTATCGCGCACTGGGCAGCGACGCGCTGGCCAGTGAGCGCAAACGCATTCACGCGCTGTTCGAAGGTTCGCGCCCGCACTACATGATCGACACCATCAGCGACCTGCCGGAAGTGATCGCCGACATCAACAAGCGCCTGGCCTACGGCGAGATGCCGCAAAGCAGCTGATTGCAACCATCGCGGCAAACAAAAACGCCAGTGTCTGCCCGACACTGGCGTTTTTTTATGGGTGTTTTCAGTCAAATCGCTGACTCAGCTCAGTGAAAGCTTTTTTAGCCTCGGGCAAACGCGCCAAAGGGGATTACAGTTAAGGCATGCCGTCGCAGAACGGCACGCTTGAGCCCTGAACCGTGAGGAACGCCGTATGCCGTGGACAAATTCCGAATCCCGTTACAGCACCGTGTCGATCCTGTTGCACTGGCTGATGCTGGTGCTGTTGGTGCTGGTGTACGCCAGCATGGAATTGCGCGGGCTGTTTCCCAAGGGCAGCGGCGGTCGCACGCTGATCCGCGAAGTGCATTACATGCTCGGGCTGACCGTGTTCGTGCTGGTCTGGTTTCGCCTTTTCGCCCGCAGCCTGGGCCCGGCGCCGAAAATCTTCCCGGCCTCGCCACAATGGCAAACCACCCTCGCACGCCTGATGCACTGGGCCTTGTACCTGTTCATGATCAGCATGCCGATCCTCGGCTGGCTGATCACCAGCGCCGAGGGTCATCAGGTGATGTTCTACGGTTTCGACCTGCCGTTGCTGGTGAGTGAAGACAAGGCGTTCGCCAAAGACGTTGAACACTGGCATGTGCTGATCAGCACCATCGGCTACTGGCTGATCGGCCTGCATGCGCTGGCGGGGATCTATCACCATTACGTGGTGCGCGATAACACGCTGCTGCGGATGATGCCTAAGCGCAGCCAGGGTTAACCGTCGAGTCCGCGCCGGCCCTGCAAGCCGCCGGTGTGGACGAAGATCAAGCGCAACCCCCGGGCAAAGCGGCCCGCCTCAATCTGTTGTTTGAGCACCAGCAAGGCTTTGCCGGTGTACAGCGGTTCTAGGGGAATGCCGCTGGCCTGTTCGGTTTGCACGATGAATTCAAGCAGCGCCGGATCGACCTTGGCGAAACCGCCACGGCTGGCGTCGATCAGTTCGTAGCCTCCAGCCTTGCCCACAATCGCCTCGACATTCGCCGCGACGCCGTGATCGTCGGGCACGGCCATTGCGCCGTACACCGCATGTTGTCCGGCCTCTGCCAACACCAATCCCGCGAGGGTGGTGCCCGTGCCACAGGCCAGCCACCAACCATGGTAGTCGTCCCAGCCGAGCTTGCCGAGTTGTTGACTGACCTGCTCCTTCAATGACGCGCAACCCTGCGCGCCCGGCAAACCGCCACCCCCTTCGGGCACCGGATGCAGCGTCGGATATTGCGCAAGCCAAGGCTGCCAGAACCCCGGCTCATGCCGCGCCCGATAACCGCCATAACCGAGCCAGTGCAACTGCATGCCGAAATCCTGCAGATCCCTGACCGTTGGCGTGTCTTGCGGATGCCCGCGCAACAGCCCGACCGTGGCGAATCCCAGGCGTTTGCCGGCAGCCGCCAGTGCATGCAGATGATTGGAGTGCGCACCGCCCAGGCTGATGATGCCTTCGGCACCCGCGCGGTCGGCGGCTTTCAGGTGTTCGACGAGTTTGAACCACTTGTTGCCGCTGATCAGCGGATCGATCCGGTCGAGACGCAGGATCGCGACGTCAATGCCGGCGGCGGTGAGCCAGTCCAGATCAAGCGGTTCGAGGGGGGCTGGGGCCAGCCAGTCGGTGGGAGGCAGAAACATGAAGGCCGGCTCTGTGCAAAGAGCCGGCATTCTAGGGTGGATCAGAGCTCGGCGGCCAGACGCGAACCCTGATTGATCGCACGTTTGGCATCCAGCTCGGCCGCCACATCGGCGCCGCCGATCAGGTGCACGTTCTGCCCGGCTTCGACCAGACCGTCGTGCAGCTCGCGCAGCGGATCCTGGCCGGCGCAGATGACGATGTTGTCCACCGGCAGCACTTGCGGCTCGCCAGTCTCACCGATGCGGATGTGCAGGCCTTCGTCGTCGATCTTCAGGTATTCGACGCTGTTGAGCATCTGCACCTGCTTGTTCTTCAGACCGGTGCGGTGAATCCAGCCGGTGGTCTTGCCCAGACCGTCGCCGACCTTGGATTTCTTGCGTTGCAGCAGGAACACGTCGCGCGCCGGTGCGTGCGGTGCAGCCTTGATCCCGGCCACGCCACCACGGGCTTCCAGATGGGTGTCGATGCCCCACTCTTTCCAGAACGCGGCGCGATCCTGACTGGTGGCCACGCCTTCATGGACGAGGAATTCCGAGACGTCGAAACCGATACCGCCGGCGCCGATCACCGCCACACGCTTGCCGACCGGTTTGCGCTCGAGCAGCACATCCAGGTAGCTCAGCACTTTGGCGTTCTCGACGCCCGGAATCGCCGGAAGACGCGGCGCAATGCCGGTCGCCAGAATGACTTCGTCGTAACCGCCTTCGACCAGTTTTGCCACGTCAACGCGGGTGTTCAGGCACACCTCGACGTTGGTGGTCTGCAGTTTGCGTTTGAAGTAACGCAGGGTTTCGTAGAACTCTTCCTTGCCCGGCACACGTTTGGCGACGTTGAACTGGCCACCGATTTCGCTGGCCGAATCAAACAAGGTCACCTGATGCCCGCGCTCGGCGGCCACGGTGGCGGCGGACAGACCCGCAGGACCGGCACCGACCACAGCGATCTTCTTGATCTGCTTGACCGGCAGGTAATTAAGTTCCGTCTCGTGGCAGGCACGCGGGTTGACCAGGCAACTGGTGAGCTTGCCGCCGAAGGTGTGATCCAGGCAGGCCTGGTTGCAACCAATACAGGTGTTGATTTCGTCGGCGCGGCCTTCAGCAGCCTTGTTGACGAAGTCCGGGTCGGCGAGGAACGGCCGCGCCATCGAAACCATGTCGGCATCGCCTTCGGCGAGGATCTGCTCGGCGATTTCCGGGGTGTTGATGCGGTTGGTGGTGATCAGCGGGATATTCACCGAGCCACGCAGCTTGGCCGTGACCTTGCTGAACGCCGCACGCGGCACTTTGGTGGCGATGGTCGGGATCCGCGCTTCGTGCCAGCCGATGCCGGTGTTGATGATGGTCGCGCCGGCCTGCTCGATGGCTTTGGCCAGGGTGACGATTTCTTCCCAGGTGCTGCCGCCTTCCACCAGGTCGAGCATCGACAGGCGGAAGATGATGATGAAGTTCGGGCCGACCGCTTCACGCACACGGCGAACGATTTCCACCGGCAGGCGCATGCGGTTTTCGTAGCTGCCGCCCCAACGGTCGGTGCGGTGGTTGGTGTGGGCCGCGAGGAACTGGTTAATGAAATAACCTTCCGAGCCCATGATCTCCACACCGTCGTACTCGGCGGTCTGGGCCAGTACTGAGCAAGTGACGAAATCGCTGATCTGTTTCTCGATGCCTTCCTCGTCCAGTTCCTTGGGCTTGAACGGGTTGATCGGCGCCTGAATGGCGCTCGGTGCAACCTGTTTCGGGCTGTAGGCATAACGGCCGGCGTGGAGGATCTGCATGCAGATCTTGCCGCCCGCATCATGCACGGCGCGCGTCACGATGCGATGCTTGAGCGCTTCTTCCTCGGTGGTCAGCTTGGCCGCGCCGGAGTACACGCCGCCCTCGTCGTTCGGACCGATACCGCCGGTGACCATCAGGCCCACGCCGCCACGGGCACGCTCGGCGAAGTACGCCGCCATGCGTTCGAAACCACCCGGCTTCTCTTCAAGGCCGGTGTGCATCGAGCCCATCAGGGTGCGGTTGCGCAGCGTGGTGAATCCCAGGTCCAGCGGGGCCAACAGGTGCGGGTATTGAGTGGCGGTCATCGTTAACTCCACAGCAGCGATCACGGAAAATGCGGGAGCTCTGCGTCCCCCGTCAGTCATGTTCGACAGATTAGGAGTCGCATCGCTGTCACTCAATGACCGTAACTGACAAGTTATTGATCCAAATGCGCAGCGCCCCTTGGCAAGCCGGGGCTGGCGCCCTACCCTGTCCGCACACCCTGTACCCGGTTGTTGTTGGATTTCATGCGCAAACTTCTGTACCTGACTTTTTCCATGGCGCTCATCGCCGCGCTCACCTTCTACGCCATGTGGGCGGCTGACCGCCCGGCCGGTCATTACCTGTCGGACCTGCGGATCAAACTCGCGGTCGATCAGGGCACGCCCGCCGACCGTGGCAACCTGCTGGGCATCCAGCCCGAGCTGTTCCCCACCGACTACCAAAGCCCCGAACGCCTGCACCGCAAGCTCGCCGCCTATCTGCAGCAGGCGCAGGACCAAGGGCTGTTGAATGAAAAAACCGTGGTCATCCTGCCGGAACATGTCGGCACCTGGCTGATGATCAGCGGCGAGAAAGACGAGCTGTACCAGGCCGCCACCCTCGCCGAAGCGATGAACTGGCTGGCCGCGAGCAATCCGGTGCAATTTGCTCGCGCCTGGCTCACCGCCAAGGGCAGCAGTCGTCTGGATGACGCGCACCTGCGCATGAAGTCCCGGGACATGGCCAAGGACTATCAGGCGCTGTTCGGCGGTCTGGCCAAGGAATTCCACATCACCCTGGTGGCCGGCTCGATCGTGCTGCCTGAACCGAACATCACCGATGGCCGGCTCAAGGCCGGCAGTGGTGCGCTGTACAACAGCACCGTTGTGTTTGGCCGCGATGGCGCCCCGCTCGGCCAGCCACAACGGCAGATGCGTCCGATCTTCGATCAGGACGAGCCATCCGGCACCCGCGAAGCTTCCCGGATCAATGTGATCGACACCCCGGCCGGACGCCTCGGCGTATTGATCGGCAGCGACAGTTGGTATCCGGACAACTACCGCAAACTCGACGAACAAGGCGCACAGTTGATCGCGGTGCCTGCGTTTGTCGTCGGTCATGGCGTGTGGGATCAACCGTGGAAGGGTTACAAGGGCTTGAGCGTGCCGGACTCGGTCAGCCTGAAACCAGGAGACGTCAGCGAAGGCCAGGCCTGGCACCAACTGACCCTGACCGCGCAACCGTCGGCCAGCAAGGCGCTGGCCGGTATGAGTGTGTTCCTGCGCGGGCAGTTCTGGGACAAACCGAGTTCCGGGCAAAGTTTCCTCAGCAGCAACGGCCAGCAATTCGCCGACAGCGAAGCCCGCGGCGCGCGCCTGCTGAACCTCTGGTTGTAACCCATGAAACCGCAGCCGATGCGTCTCGGGGATCTGTCGGTGGGCTTCGTCCACAGCCTGGCCGATGCCGTGCGCAGCCATGACATCGATCCGCTGCCATTGCTCGAACAGTACGGCCTGGATGCCGCGCGACTGGCCGAAGCCGGGGCGCGTCTGTCGATCCCGCGCTACATGCGCCTGGGGCATGGCGCGATCCAGCTGACCGGCGATCCGGCATTGGGTTTGCGCATGGGCCAACTCAGTCGCTTGAGTCAGGCCGGGCTGGCCGGCGTGACTGCCGCGCAGGCGCCGACCGTGCGTGAAGCTGCCCGCTGCCTGACTCGTTTCGAACCGTTGTACGGCTCCAACTATCGCGGCCAGTCGAGTTTCCACGAGGACGCCAGCGGTGCTTGGCTGCGCTTCTACTCGATCAGCCCGTACAACGCTTACAACCGCTTTGTGGTGGATTCGATCATTGCCGGCTGGCTGCATCAGCTGTCCAGTGTCAGCCCCGAGCCGTTGCGCGCCGAACGGATCGAAATCGAGTTCGACAGTCCGGATTATCGCGACGCCTATGCCGTACTCGGCGAATGCCCGATCCAGTTCGGCGCCGAACACAATCAACTGCGCCTGGGCCTCACCAGCCTGGCCCAACGCAACCCGGAGCATTGCCCCAGCACCTGGAAACATTTGCTCGGTTTGTGTGAACGGGAACTCGAGCAATTGACCCGCACCCGCAGCCTGCGCGAACGCATCACGCAATTGCTCGGGCCTTTGCTCAATGGTGGCCGGGAACCGGATCTGGAAGAAGTGGCGGCACGCCTGAAGCTGCCGACCTGGACGTTACGGCGAAAGCTGGCCGAAGAAGGCACGCAGTTTCGCGCGATCCTCAATGACACCCGCCGTGATCTGGCGATGACCTACATCCGCGACACCGAACTGGCATTCGGTGAAATCGCCTACCTGCTGGGGTTTGCTTCGGCCGAAGCTTTCCAGCGCGCCTTCAAGCGCTGGAACGGCCAGACACCGGGCGAATTTCGCCGCAGTCACCGCAAGACAGGCTGACGCCTTACAGCTCGGTAGCGTCTTCCGCAGGCTCTGGTGAATCCAGTTCGTAAGCCTGGAATTCGAGCAGTTCTTCTTGATAGTCATCCATTGCGTAATCCCCCTGACGCTTGCTTGAAATGGCCTGGAACAAATGACCAGTGCCTCGAGCATAAAGTGCCCGTGTGAAGGAAAAATGAAACGCGTCCTTCATGAAATAAACGTAGCAGGCAGTCAGGAATTTATCGCGGGATATTTTTCGACGGGGCTTGCAGGAAGAAGCTCAAGGGAGACAACAAAACGCCACGCGTCCGACAGGGGTCGGAGGCGTGGCGTTAAGTTTACTGCCCGGAGGCAGGCATGGCCGGAATCGGCTCGGAGGGCGGCGGCATGTCCGTCGGGTTGGCCGGCGGCGTGATGGTTTCCGTCGCGGGCGCAGGCTCGGTAACCGGTGCCGGGGTGATCGGCGCGGCTTCGGCCGGCGGTGCTACCGGCTCGGAACTGGCCGGGGTCGCTTCTGCAGGCGCTGGCGTCGGTGCCGCAGCGGGCTCGGCGGCCGGCGCTGGGGCCGGGGTCGGTTCAGCCGCAGGGGCTGGAGCCAACGGAGCCGGCGCTGGCTTGGCTTCCGGCACACCCAGATCGGTCTTCGGCTTTTCGGTGATGTGGGCGGCTTTCTTCGCATCGGCCGGCAGGAACAGCTCGACCAGCGTGAAGAAACGCTCGTAGAACTTCTGCGACGACACGGTTTCGCTGGCGACCTTGACCATCGAATCGTCAGACGAGCCGATCGGCATCGAGACCGAGCCCAACACGCCAACCCCAAGGCTGGCCGAGTTGTTGGTCTTCTTCAGCGCGTAGCGGTCCTGCAGTGCGTTGGCGAACACGGTGGCGTGATGGCCGGCGCTGCCATCATCGGCGCACACCACGTTGAAGCTGATCTCCAAGTGGGTTTCGCCGGTCTGCTGGAAGCTCTTGTGCCCGCTGACCAGTTTCGGGTCATTGCTGGTAATAATGTAGCCCTGGCTGAGCAACGCTCGGCGGGCCGCTTCGCAACTGGCGGTGTCGGTCACCGGGTAATTGCGCGAAAAGGTGCCGGAGTCGTCGAAATTCTCATGCTCGTAGATAGGCTTGTCCTTGGAGCAGCCGGCAGCGGCGGTCAGCAACAACGCCAACCCGATGAAACGCACGGGAATAGAATTCAACATTAAACATCCTGAGGGAAAACGGTCCGGGGCGTATTGTGCAACAGATCGCTGCCCCGCGGCGTATGGATTAGTGTCTTAAAACAGTTACAACTCTACCGGTCATGGGCGACAGGAAAAAGTCGCGCCGATAAATGATCGATGAACACGCGCAATTTGGCGGTTGCATGCCGGCTTGATGGCCACAGGACCCAGAACTGCCCGACGTGCTCCAGATGCTCCTCCAGCACGCGCTGCAGGCGACCCTGCTGCTGCGCTTCATGGATCATGAAGTCCGGCAGACATGCGATGCCCATGCCCGCCAGCGCCGCATGCCGCACGGCTTCGATCGACGTACTGACCAGGCGTGCTGGCAAGGTCGGCTCGGGAGCGCCCTCCTCGCGTTTGAACGGCCAGGACTCCAGTTTGCCGGTGGCGTGAAACGTATGGCGCAGGCAGTCGTGCTCCGCCAGATCGGCCGGGGTCAGCGGTTCGCCGCGCTCGCGCAGGTACGCAGGACTGGCCACCAACACCATGTGAAACTCGCCCAACGGTCGTGCCATCAGTCGCGAATCTCGCGGTTTACCCGTCCGGATCACCGCATCGAAGCCTTCTTCAACCACATCGACCATACGATCGGTCAGGTCCAGATCCAGTTCGATCTGCGGGTACAACGCCATGAACTCGTTCATGACCGGCATCACCAGGTCATGCACCTGCGGCAGGCTGACCCGCAACTTGCCGTGAGGCGCCGCTGCGGCGTCACACAGTTCAAACTCCGCCGCTTCCACTTCGGCCAGAATCTTGCGGCAACGCTCCAGAAACAGCGCGCCTTCGCTGGTCAGCGTGATGCTGCGGGTGGTGCGGTGAAACAACCGCACATTGAGCCGTGCTTCCAGGCGGGCGATGCTTTTGCCGACCGCCGACGAAGACACGCCCTGCAAGCGGCCGGCCTCGGTAAAGCTGCGGGTTTCCGCCACCTGCACGAACACCGAAATACTGCCCAGGCTATCCATTCATCTCTCCCTGATTCACGACATTCTTGTCCGAGATGTTCGGAACCCTAACCTGTTTTTCCCGAATGTGCAGCGCCCTACCCTATGGCCTTCGTCTCCTTTGGCAAAATGGAAACCCGCCCATGAACGATGCGCCACTCACTTCCCCCACGCTCGCCGGCACCGTCGAGCCCGCAGAACGCTTACCGCTGGGTGCATTGCTCGCACTGGCCACCGCCGGATTCATCACCGTGCTGACCGAGGCGATGCCCGCCGGATTGCTGCCACAGATGAGTACGGGACTTGATGTCTCTCAGGCACTGATCGGGCAACTGGTCACGCTGTACGCCATCGGTTCGATGCTGGCAGCAATTCCCCTCACCATTGCCACTCGGGGCTGGCGTCGACGCCCGCTGTTACTAGCGGCCATTGGTGGGTTTGCCATCGCCAACAGCATTACTGCGTTGTCGGAGCTGTACTGGCTGACCCTGATTGCACGCTTGATCGCAGGCGTGTTCGCCGGGCTGCTGTGGGCTTTGCTGGCGGGGTACGCGAGCCGGATGGTGGCACCTCACTTACAAGGCCGGGCGATTACGGTGGCCATGCTCGGGGCGCCGCTTGCGCTGTCGCTGGGCATTCCCGCCGGGACGCTGCTGGGCACAGCAGTCGGCTGGCGCCTGAGCTTCGCGATCATGACCGGGCTGACCGTGCTGCTGGTGATCTGGGTGCGTTGGCAAGTACCGGACTTCGCCGGTGAACGCGCGGGAAAACGCTTGCCACTGCGTCAGGTGTTTACCTTGCCGGGCGTGCGATCCGTGTTGTTTGTGACTTTGTCCTACGTCGTCGCGCACAACCTTCTGTACACCTACATCGCGCCCTTTCTGGAGCCATCGGGACTTGCCGCAGAAATCGACCGGGTGTTGCTGGTGTTTGGTCTGGCATCGGTACTGAGCCTGTGGATCGTCGGCAGCCTGATTGATCGCTGGCTGCGTCAGCTGGCACTGGTCAGTGCCACGCTGTTCCTGCTGTCGGCGATCGCACTGGGCCTGTGGCGCGAATGGCCGGGCGTGGTCTACACCGCCACCGCCGTCTGGGGCCTGGCGTTCGGCGCGATGCCCTCGCTGTTGCAGACGGCCCTGGCAAAAACTGCCAAGGAGGCTGCCGATACCGCGCAATCGATGCTGGTGACCCTGTGGAATGTCGGCATTGCCGGCGGCGGGCTTGCGGGCGGTCTGTTGCTGAACAATCTGGGCGTCGGGAGTTACCCGTGGCTGGTCGCAGGTCTGTTGCTGCTGACTCTGTATGCGACCATCAATGCCCGAAGACATGGCTTCCCGAACGCCGGATAGCGCGCATAAAAAAGCCCCGGATTTTCATCCGGGGCTCAGGTCTTGCGGCTCAACCAGGCATCAGAAACGCTTGATGTCGGCTTCGGCTTCCAGCTGCTTGCGGTACGCCGCGAAGTCCTGCTGGCCCACACGCGATGCGAGGAAGCGACGGTATTGCGCTTTCTCTTCATCGGTCGGAGCCGCTGCTTCGTTCACGCCGTTCAGACGCACGATGGTCAGGCTGCCATCCGCCAGCGTTACGCTGGTGAAGGTCGGCTTGTCCTTGGCGGCCGGTTTCGGCATGCGGAACAACGCTTGCAGCACTGCCGGATCAACGCCTTCCTGAGCGCGGTTCGCCGCTTCAGTGACTTTCCAGCTTTGACCGTCCACCGCCTTGTCCAGCGGGGTCTTGCCATCACGCAGACTGGCAATCAGTTGCTCCGCTTTGGTCTTGGCAGCAGCGCTGGCGTGCTCTTTGGTCAACTGGGCGCGAATGGCGGTGGCCACGCTTTCCAGCGGCAATTGAGTCGGCTTGAGGTGCTCCTTGGCGCGCAGCACGATCACGGTTTCCGGATCCAGCTCGATGGCGGTACTGTTGGCACCCTCTTCCAGCACTTCGGTGCTGAACGCAGCAGTCACAACGGCACGGTTGGCTGCAACGCCTTCGCCACCTTCACGGCCGAACGGCTTGGAGGTGTGCACGGTCAGTTTCAGATCCTGCGCCGGCTGGGCCAGGTCGGATGCTTCGAACGACGAGTCTTCCAGTTGCTTGGTCGCCTCGACGAAACGCTGCTCGACTTGCTGGGTTTTCAGCTCGCGGGTCAGCTTGTCTTTCAGGCTGGCCAGCGTCGGCACTTCAGGCGCCTCGACACCCAGCAGCTTGATCAGGTGGAAACCGAAGTCGGTACGAACCGGCTCGGAAACCTGATCCTTGTTCAGCGAGTACAGGGCTTTCTCGAAGGCTGGATCGTAAACGCCAGGACCGGCATAACCGAGGTCACCGCCATTGTTGGCCGAACCCGGATCCTGCGAGAACTCCTTGGCCAGCGCTTCGAACTTCTCGCCCTTGGCCAGACGCGCCTGGACTTCTTCGATCTTCGCCTTGGCCTGAGCTTCGGTGGTCTTGTCGTTGACTTCGATCAGAATGTGCGCCGCACGACGCTGTTCCGACAGGTTGGCGATCTCTTTCTGATACGCCGCCTGCAGGTCTTCGTCCTTGACGGCGACCTGATCGAAGAACGAAGCCTTCTTCAGCTCCAGGTAATCGATGACCACTTGATCCGGGGTCATGAATTCCTTGGCGTGCTCGTCGTAGTAAGCCTTGACCTCGTCATCGGTCAGCTTCACGGCCGAAGGGTCAGCCTTGATGTTCAGCGTGGCGAAGTCGCGGGTCTGTTTTTCCAGACGGGCGAAGGCCAGCACCTGAGCGTCGGTCACGAAACCGCTGCCCGCCACACCGGCGCGCAGTTGGCCGATCAGCATTTCCTGAGCCAGCATCTGGCGGAACTGCATGCGGCTGTAGCCCAGTTGACGGATCACCTGATCGAAACGGTCGGAGCTGAACTTGCCATCGACCTGGAATTCAGGCGTCTGCAGGATCACTTGGTCCAGGGCCGCTTCGGAGAAAGCGAATTTCGATTGTTCTGCGCCTTGCAGCAGCAGCTTGCGATCGATCAGACCCTTGAGGGCCGATTCGCGCAGCATTTTTTCGTCCAGCAAGGAAGCGTCGAAATCCTTGCCCAGTTGTTGCATCAGCTGACGGCGTTGCATATCCACCGCCTGGCTCAGCTCGTTCTGGCTGATTTCTTCACCGTTGACCTTGGCCGCCTCATTCTTGTGAGTCGTGGCCTGGAAAATGGCGTCGAAACCGGTCAGAGCCATCAGTGCAACGATGACTCCGATAATGGTCTTGGCAATCCAGCCTTGTGAATTGTCCCTGATATTCTGCAGCATGCGTCCCCCAGAAACGGTTGAACTTCAAAATTAGGCAACCGTGGAGCGTGGGTAGAATCCGGATAGAAGAAAGGCGCATCCGAGGATGCGCCTTCTCGTAACTGGCGGAGCGGACAGGGCTCGAACCCTCGATCCCGGTGTGACAGGCAGCTATTCCAACCGCCTGCTCTACCGCTCCGCTGCCAAGTCAGGCATGACCCCGACCCGGATGGGTAAAAACCTGAATCAAACTTAGTTGACGGCTTCTTTCAGGGCTTTACCGGCTTTGAAACCTGGCTTTTTGGCTGCCGCGATTTCCAGAGTCTTGCCGGTCTGTGGGTTACGACCGATGCGAGCTGGACGATCAGTCACGGAGAAAGTACCGAAACCAACCAGAACAACGGAGTCGCCAGCCTTGAGAGCGCCAGTGACGGATTCGATTACAGCGTCCAGCGCACGGCCAGCAGCAGCTTTCGGGATATCAGCGGATGCAGCGATAGCATCAATCAGTTCCGACTTGTTCACTCTAAGTCCCCTTATATCTATTTGAGTATGATTCTAAGTTTTTTGGTGAAAGCAAAAACGAGTGCTGAATGGCCTACAGACACTTAAGAGCCGCTTTATAACAAGGGCTCTAAAAAGCTGTCAAGGAAGCCCCCCAGGCAAAAGCGTATTAATGCGTGCTAATTCTTTCCTTAGAGTCAGACTCACGTTTTTCGTCCTTGGCAACTATCTCCGGAGCCACATCCGGCAAGGGCTCCGGCGCGTATTGCAGCGCAATTTGCAGGACCTCGTCAATCCATTTAACCGGTTTGATCTGCAGATCCTGCTTGATATTGTCAGGAATCTCCTTCAGATCGCGCACGTTCTCTTCCGGAATAATCACTGTCTTGATTCCGCCACGGTGAGCGGCCAGCAGTTTTTCCTTCAGACCGCCAATGGCGAGGACTTGACCACGCAGGGTGATCTCGCCGGTCATGGCGACATCGGCACGCACCGGAATGCCGGTCAATGCAGAAACCAGCGCCGTGCACATGCCTACACCGGCGCTCGGGCCGTCTTTCGGCGTAGCGCCTTCCGGCATGTGGATGTGGGTGTCGCGCTTCTCGTGGAAGTCCAGCGGAATGCCCAGGCTCTTGGCACGGCTACGCACCACGGTCAGGGCCGCAGTGATCGATTCGACCATTACGTCACCCAGCGAACCGGTCTTGATCAGTTGACCTTTGCCCGGCACCACAGCGGCTTCGATGGTCAGCAGTTCGCCGCCCACCTGAGTCCAGGCCAAGCCGGTCACTTGACCGATCTGATCCTGCTGCTCGGCCAGACCGTAGCGGAACTTGCGAACGCCGAGGAAATGCTCCAGCAGATCAGCTGTCACTTTTACCGAGAAGCGTTTTTCCAGCGCGTGCTCTTTGACCGCCTTGCGGCAGACCTTGGCAATCTGCCGCTCGAGGCCACGCACACCGGCTTCGCGGGTGTAATAACGGATGATGTCGCGGATCGCTTCTTCGTCGAATTCCAGCTCGCCCTTCTTCAGGCCGTTGGCTGCAATCTGCTTCGGCGACAGGTACTTGACCGCGATGTTGATCTTCTCATCTTCGGTGTAGCCCGGCAGACGGATGACTTCCATCCGGTCCAGCAGCGCCGGCGGAATGTTCATCGAGTTCGAGGTGCACAGGAACATCACATCCGAGAGGTCGTAATCGACTTCCAGATAGTGGTCGTTGAAGTTGTGGTTCTGCTCCGGATCGAGCACTTCCAGCAACGCCGACGCCGGGTCGCCACGCATGTCGCTGCCCATTTTGTCGATTTCATCGAGCAGGAACAGCGGGTTGCGCACACCCACCTTTGTCATCTTTTGAATCAATCTTCCTGGCATCGAACCGATGTAAGTCCGACGGTGACCACGGATTTCCGCTTCATCACGCACGCCACCGAGGGCCATGCGCACGAATTTGCGGTTGGTGGCATGGGCGATCGACTCGGCCAGCGAGGTTTTACCCACGCCCGGAGGACCGACCAGGCACAACACAGGGCCACGGATTTTCTTCACGCGTTTCTGTACGGCGAGGTATTCAAGGATGCGTTCCTTGACCTCTTCGAGGCCGTAGTGATCGGCGTCGAGAATGTCTTCGGCGCGAGCCAGGTCCAGACGCACCTTGCTCTGAGCCTTCCACGGCACCTGAACCAGCCAGTCGATGTACGAGCGCACCACGGTGGCTTCGGCGGACATCGGCGACATCTGCTTGAGCTTGTTCAGCTCGGCAGTGGCCTTGGCCAGGGCATCTTTCGGCAGACCGGCAGCGTCGATACGCTTTTTCAGGTCTTCGATTTCGTTGTGGCCTTCGTCGCTGTCGCCGAGCTCTTTCTGAATGGCCTTCATCTGCTCGTTCAGGTAGTACTCGCGCTGACTGCGCTCCATTTGCTTTTTGACGCGGCCACGAATGCGTTTTTCGACTTGCAACAGGTCGATCTCGGCGTCCAGCAAGGCCAGAACGTGCTCGACCCGGGCCGACAAATCGATGATTTCGAGGATTTCCTGCTTCTGCTCGATCTTCAGCGCCATGTGCGCGGCCATGGTGTCTACCAGGCGGCCAGGCTCGTCGATGCTGTTGAGCGACGACAGGACTTCAGCCGGGACTTTCTTGCCCAGCTGCACATATTGTTCGAACTGCGATAGCAGGCTGCGCACGAACACTTCGGATTCGCGCTCGGCGGCGTCGACTTCGTCGATCAGCGAGACTTCGGCACGGCAGTGGCCATCGACTTCGCTGAAGCGCTCGACAGCGCCACGCTGCTCGCCTTCGACCAGCACCTTGACGGTGCCGTCAGGCAGTTTGAGCAGCTGCAGAACAGTGGCGATGGTACCTACGCGATAGAGAGCTTCTTCACCGGGATCGTCGTCAGCCGGGTTTCTCTGGGCCAGCAGCAGGATCTGCTTGTCGCCCGTCATCGCGGCCTCGAGGGCTTCGATGGATTTCTCGCGCCCCACGAACAGCGGGATAACCATGTGCGGATACACAACGACATCACGCAATGGCAGGAGAGGCAATTCGATGGTGGTCTTCATGATTTCGCCTCTACGGCGGCCATATGGCCGTAATCAGATGGAATTAAGCTTGAAACCAAGATGGGGGCTGACTTGAAAAAAAACAAGCGCAAAGGGGATGTAAAAAACGACATAAAAAAAAAGAGGCCCGAAGGCCCCTTCTTTGTTCCGGCAGACCGGGCGCTTACGCGTCCGGTGCAGCCTTGGCAGCCGGCTCACTGTTTTCGTAGATATACAGTGGCTTGGACTTGCCTTCGATCACGCTTTCATCGATCACGACTTTGCTCACCTCGGACTGCGAGGGGATTTCATACATCGTGTCGAGCAGCACACCTTCGAGAATCGAACGCAGGCCACGGGCACCGGTTTTACGTTCCAGGGCACGCTTGGCGACCGATTTCAGAGCGTCGGAACGGAATTCCAGATCCACGCCTTCCATCTCGAACAGCTTGGCATACTGTTTGGTCAGGGCATTTTTCGGCTCGGTGAGAATCTGCATCAAAGCAGCCTCATCCAGCTCGTCCAGCGTCGCGAGAACTGGCAGACGACCAACGAATTCCGGGATCAGACCAAACTTGACCAGATCGTCAGGCTCGACTTCACGCAGGGATTCACCGACTTTCTTGCCTTCTTCCTTGCTGCGCACTTCTGCGTTGAAACCGATGCCACCCTTGGTGGAACGGTTCTGAATGACCTTCTCCAGACCGGAGAATGCGCCACCGCAGATGAACAGGATGTTACGGGTATCAACCTGAAGGAATTCCTGCTGCGGATGCTTGCGGCCACCTTGCGGCGGAACGGAAGCGACCGTGCCTTCGATCAGTTTGAGCAAGGCCTGCTGCACGCCTTCACCGGAAACGTCCCGGGTGATCGACGGGTTGTCGGACTTGCGCGAAATCTTGTCGATTTCGTCGATGTAGACAATGCCCATCTGGGCTTTCTCTACGTCGTAATCGCACTTCTGCAGCAGCTTCTGAATGATGTTCTCGACGTCTTCACCCACATAACCCGCCTCGGTGAGGGTGGTTGCGTCGGCGATGGTGAACGGAACGTTCAGCAAGCGGGCCAGTGTTTCGGCCAGCAGGGTTTTACCGGAGCCTGTCGGGCCGATCAGCAGGATGTTGCTTTTGCCGAGTTCGACGTCGTCAGCCTTTTTGTCACGCTGGTTCAGACGCTTGTAGTGGTTGTACACCGCTACTGCCAGAACCTTCTTGGCACGTTCCTGACCAATTACATATTGATCAAGGATGCCGCTGATTTCTTTAGGCGAAGGCAATTTATGCGCGCTGCTTTCGGCCTGTGCTTCCTGCACCTCCTCGCGGATGATGTCATTGCACAGGTCGACGCACTCGTCGCAGATAAAGACCGAGGGGCCGGCAATCAATTTGCGCACTTCATGCTGGCTTTTGCCACAGAAGGAGCAATAGAGCAGCTTGCCGTTGTCCTCGCCGTTGCGGGTGTCAGTCATTCGTTCGATCCAAATCCGATAGGCTTGCAACACAAGATGAAGGCTATTGCGGGCTTTTTCAAGCCCGCCGCTGATCAGACGCGCCGACCAAGCCTATTTTGAGCTGCTTATTTTTAAGCTGGGCGCTGGTTGATCACTTCGTCGATCAGACCGTATTCCTTCGCAGCTTCTGCACTCATGAAGTTGTCGCGGTTGGTGTCGCGCTCGATTTCTTCAAGCGTACGGCCGCTGTGCTTGGCCATCAGCGTGTTCAGACGCTCGCGGATGAAGAGGATTTCCTTGGCATGGATTTCGATGTCCGATGCCTGGCCCTGGAAACCGCCCAGTGGCTGGTGAATCATCACGCGCGAGTTCGGCAGGCAGAAACGCTTGCCAGGTGCACCGGCCGTCAGCAGGAATGCGCCCATGCTGCACGCCTGACCGATACAGGTAGTCGATACGTTTGGCTTGATGAACTGCATGGTGTCGTAGATCGACATGCCCGCTGTCACCGAACCGCCCGGGGAGTTGATGTAAAGATGGATGTCCTTGTCCGGGTTTTCCGCTTCAAGGAACAGCAATTGCGCGCAAATCAGGTTGGCCATGTAGTCCTCTACAGGACCCACCAGAAAAATTACTCGTTCCTTGAGAAGACGCGAGTAGATGTCATAGGCGCGCTCGCCACGAGCAGATTGCTCGACAACCATCGGGACCAGGCCGCCGGCGGCCTGGATATCAGAGTTCTGCTGAATATAGGAATTACGGAACATGCTCTGCAGTCACTCCCAAATAGTCATGTCTTGAATACGCATAAGCCAGCTCGAAGGCTGGCTTATGGTGTGTGCTTCTAACGCAAAAACAATCAGTCGGCTTTTGGAGCTTCTACCGGCTTGACCGCTTCTTCGTAAGAGACCGATTTGTCGGTCACGCTAGCTTTCTGCAGAACAGTATCCACAACTTGTTCTTCCAGCACAACCGAACGAACTTCGTTCAGTTGCTGGTCGTTCTTGTAGTACCAGGACACGACCTGCTCAGGCTCTTGGTAAGCCGAAGCCATTTCCTGGATCATTTCGCGAACGCGGGCTTCGTCTGGCTTCAGGTCGAACTGCTTGACCACTTCGGCCACGATCAGACCCAGTACAACGCGACGCTTGGCTTGTTCTTCGAACAGCTCGGCCGGCAGTTGGTCTGGCTTGATGTTGCCACCGAACTGCTGAACAGCCTGCACGCGCAGACGGTCAACTTCGTTGGACAGCAGAGCCTTAGGCACTTCGATCGGGTTGGTGGCCAGCAGACCGTCCATTACCTGATTCTTGACCTTGGATTTGATCGCTTGACGCAGTTCACGCTCCATGTTCTTGCGAACTTCGGTGCGGAAACCGTCGATGCCGCTTTCCTTGATGCCGAATTGAGCGAAGAACTCTTCGTTCAGCTCAGGCAGCTTTGGCTCGGAAACGGTGTTTACAGTCACGGTGAACTCAGCGGTTTTGCCAGCCAGGTCCAGGTTCTGATAGTCCTCTGGGAAGGTCAGGTTCAGAACGCGCTCTTCGCCGGCTTTAGCACCAACCAGACCTTCTTCGAAGCCAGGGATCATGCGGCCGGAACCCAGTACCAGCTGAGTGCCCTTGGCGGAACCGCCAGCGAATACTTCGCCGTCAACCTTGCCAACGAAATCGATGTTCAGCTGGTCTTCGTTCTGGGCAGCGCGATCGGCCACTTCGAAACGGGTGTTCTGCTTGCGCAGGATGTCCAGCATCTTGTCCAGATCGGCGTCAGCCACGTCAGCGCTCAGACGCTCAACGGTGATGCCTTCGAAGCCGGCAACGGTAAACTCAGGGAACACTTCGAATACGGCTACGTATTCCAGGTCCTTGCCAGCTTCGAGCGACTTAGGCTCGATCGATGGCGAACCGGCCGGGTTCAGCTTCTGCTCAACCACAGCTTCGTAGAAAGATTTTTGAATCAAGTCGCCGATCGCTTCCTGACGTGCGTCAGCACCGAAACGACGTTTGATTTCGCTCATTGGCACTTTGCCTGGACGGAAGCCAGCAATTTTGGCTTTCTGGGCAGTCTGCTGCAGACGCTTGTTGACCTGGCTCTCAATCTGCTCAGCCGGCACGGTGATGCTCATGCGGCGCTCAAGAGCAGTAGTATTTTCAACAGAAACTTGCATGGATATTCCTCGTTGCACAGACGTTAGCCGGCCGTTTCCGACCCAAGAATCAAGGGCAAGCATTCTAGTAGGTCAAACTCAAGAAGTCACCCTACTGAAAACGGGTAAAAAAACAGCAGGCCATTTGAAGGCGGGGACAAACGGTTGCGCCTCGCCCCTGTTAGCAAATACAGCCAATTCAAGCCAGGGCTCTGCGCCAACCTCTTCTATATATAGAGGCGGTTGAATCATCTCCCTGACAGCCGACCTCGCAAGCGAGGCCGACGGGCAGCGCAGCATCATCGAGCAACATTAATACGACGAAGCACCCTGCCCTGCGACCCGAAACCTGCAGCCGCCAAAATCCGAAACCGTAAAACAAAAAAGGCGCCAGACTGTTAAATCTGGCGCCTTTCGGAATATGGGGTGGACGATGGGGATCGAACCCACGACAACGGGAGTCACAATCCCGTGCTCTACCAACTGAGCTACGCCCACCATATTGCGTGTCAAAGAAGCCAAACAACTTCTTTGTAGAACTTCACCCGGCCAACGGCATGAATGAAGCTTTGATTGGTGCGGATGAAGAGACTCGAACTCTTACGCCTCGCGGCGCTGGAACCTAAATCCAGTGTGTCTACCAATTCCACCACATCCGCGGATGAAGCTTTTTAAAGCAAAGGCGCCAGACTGTTACATCTGGCGCCTTTCGAAATATGGGGTGGACGATGGGGATCGAACCCACGACAACGGGAGTCACAATCCCGTGCTCTACCAACTGAGCTACGCCCACCATATCGCGTTACTTGTGCCAATGCTGCCTAATGGCGCACCCGGCAGGACTCGAACCTGCGACCATCCGCTTAGAAGGCGGATGCTCTATCCAGCTGAGCTACGGGCGCCTTGTTAGCTGTACCCTTGGAGGACTACAAACTAAGTGCTTTCCAGTCGTTCGAAACCGTAATTTCGTTCGACCTTCTTAACCAGTGCTAGGCTGTGCCCGACAAGTGCGACGAATAGTATAGAGCGACCTGAAGGTCGTCAAATCCTTTTTGAAAAAAATTCATTTAATTAAAGGGCTTAGGGGAATTTGCTGACCAAGCGCCTTTGCCCTCACCGTTTGACATGCGAGAATGCGTTCTCTTTTTTTCCCCTCTCGATGGTTAATCACGCGCAATGACTGCACAACTAATCGACGGCAAATCAATCGCCGCCAGCCTGCGCCAGCAGATCGCCCAACGGGTAGCCGAACGTCGCGAGCAAGGCTTGCGCACTCCCGGCCTCGCGGTGATCCTGGTCGGCAGCGATCCTGCCTCTCAGGTTTATGTCTCGCACAAGCGTAAAGACTGTGAAGAGGTCGGCTTCCTCTCTCAAGCCTACGACCTGCCTTCCGAAACCACTCAGGAAGCACTGACCGATCTGATCGATCGACTGAACGACGACCCGGCAATCGACGGCGTTCTGCTTCAGCTTCCCCTGCCGGAGCACCTGGACGCTTCCAAACTGCTGGAGCGTATCCGCCCGGACAAGGACGTCGATGGTTTCCATCCTTATAACGTCGGCCGTCTGGCCCAGCGCATTCCGCTGCTGCGTCCGTGCACCCCGAAAGGCATCATGACCCTGCTGGAAAGCACCGGTGCCGATCTGTACGGGATGGACGCAGTCGTTGTCGGCGCTTCCAACATCGTCGGTCGCCCGATGGCGATGGAACTGTTGCTGGCCGGTTGCACCGTGACCGTCACCCACCGCTTCACCAAGGATCTGGCCGGTCACGTCGGCCGTGCCGATCTGGTGGTCGTGGCCGCCGGCAAGCCGGGCCTGGTCAAGGGCGAGTGGATCAAAGAAGGCGCGATCGTGATCGACGTCGGCATCAACCGTCAGGACGACGGCAAACTGGTCGGTGACGTCGTGTACGAAACAGCCCTGCCCCGCGCCGGCTGGATTACCCCGGTACCGGGCGGCGTCGGTCCGATGACCCGCGCCTGCCTGCTGGAAAACACTCTTTACGCGGCAGAAACCCTGCACGCCTGAGTCGCGTTTTCCGCACTCCGAGAACCCCGCCTTGTGCGGGGTTTTTCATGCCCTCGAAAAAACCTTTACCGTTCGCCGGAAACCCCTATTTTTACAGGGCTTTTCACGACTTTTTCATGCCTTGCGGACAACCATCGACAGTTCTTCAACCATACTCCTACAATGCGTCGTTTTTACGACACAGCCCGTTACAAAGAACGGCATTTCCAACCTTCATGAGTTCGCCCGCGTGAATATTCGTCTGTCCATCCTGAGCCTGGTTTTTGCATTTTCAGGCACGCTCCTCACGCCAACGGTCAACGCCGCCGAAACTACCGCTGCCCCTCGAGACGCTTCGCAATTGAAGATTGCCTCCGGCAGCGCCCTGCTGATGGATCTGCAGACCAACAAAGTCATTTATTCCAGCAACCCGGACGTGGTGGTGCCCATCGCTTCCGTGAGCAAATTGATGACGGGTTTGGTAGTGGTCGAAGCGCACCAGAACATGGACGAATGGATTGACGTCGACATCAGCCGCACCCCGGAAATGAAGGGCGTGTTTTCCCGCGTCAAACTGCGAAGTGAACTACCCCGCCGAGAGATGCTGCTGATTGCCCTGATGTCCTCGGAAAACCGCGCCGCCGCCAGCCTGGCTCACCACTACCCGGGCGGTTACGCTGCGTTTATCGCGGCAATGAACGCCAAGGCCAAGGCACTGGGCATGACCAGCACGCACTTTGTGGAACCCACCGGCCTGTCCGAGCGCAACGTTTCCACCGCCCGCGACCTGAGTAAGTTGCTGGTGGCTGCGCACAAACAGCCGCTGCTCATCGAGCTGACCACCACCAAGGAAAAGACCGTCTCGTTCCGCAAACCCAATTACACCCTGGGTTTCCGTAACACCGATCACTTGGTCAACAAGGCCGACTGGGACATCCGCATCACCAAAACCGGTTTCACCAACCCGGCCGGCCACTGCCTGGTGCTGGTGACCCGCATGGCCAACCGTCCCGTCGCCCTGGTGATTCTCGACGCGTTCGGCAAGTACACTCACTTCGCCGATGCCAGCCGCATCCGCAGTTGGGTAGAAACCGGCAAGAGCGCCAACGTCCCCGCCGTGGCTCAGCAATACAAGGCCGACAAGAACCTCAAGAGTCGCCAGAGCGGCGTGATCGAAGCCTCCAAGTAATCCGTCACCCATGAAAAGCCCCGAATCGTCGGGGCTTTTTCATTTATGGGCTCAGTCGTTGGGCAACGGCATCTTGTCGTCATCGGGAATGCCGTCACCGGCGCTCGGGTCGCGCGAATGCTCTGGCGTTACCACCGCCGGACGCGCCAACGGATCTCTCATCGGGCTGTCCGGATCCAGCACCGGATCAACTTCCGGCTCAGGGGTGGTGGGCACACTGTCAGGTTTGTGGTCGTCGAAACTCGAATCGGTACTCATACGCACCTCGCTTCAAGGCTTGAGATCAGCCAAGGGATCGTAAGGTTTGGCCGGACGTTTGGGATCATCGCCCGGTTGCACATCCTTCGGCGCCTTCGCCGGGCCAATGGGATCGACTTGCGGATCGTCCAGGTCAGGCGAGTCCGGATCGAAACCCAGGTCGTCGCCACTGCCATGCTCGGAAGAATGTGGCCCACTGGGTGAGTTTGGAATTGCCATGTTCGTCTCCTGATACCTGGCCCGTAAAACACGGGACGCTACAGTTCAGAAGCGCATCCCCCGCCAGGGTGCCCGACAAGCGACGAACGGAAGCTCAGTGCGCCGCCAGCGCCTTCCTCGCCTGCGCCGCTTCCCGTTCCTGTCCCGCTTGAGCCAGTGCGTCGGCAGCCTTGAGCCAGCGCTGTTGATCGACCGCTGCCGGAATCTGCGTCGGTTTCTGGATCAATACTGCCCAGCCGCCGGACTTTTCGAGAGCCGACTCGAACGAGCTGAAGCTCATCAATTCACGGCGATTCATCCCGGCGCGCAGCAGCACCTTCTGCTTCAAGCGGTCATAGCCGGACAGGATCGCGTAACGCGGCTCGGCCCAAAACGCCGAACCCTCGCTGAAACGCACCATCACCGGATACCCGGCCGCGATTTGAGTCAGCAGCGCTGGCAGGTTGCTGTCCAGCGGATACACGACCATGCCGTATTCACGCGCCAAACCCTGCAGATTCTGTTGCAATTTGTCCTCGGCGCCCGGCAAATGCAGCGGCTTTTCCAGCAAACCCGGCGTGATCACAATGCCCTGCTGCGACAGCAGACTGGCCAGCACTTGCGGCCCGCTCTGATAGGCCTCGCCACGATAGAAGGTGCCGCTGAGCTCGACCCGCTCCGGCAGGCGCTTGACCTCCGGCGCCACACTGCCTGCACACCCCACCAATGCTGTCACGCAACCGGCCACCAGCAGCGCCGCGCGAATCCGGGAAAATAGCTGCACCATCGTCACTCTCTTGATCAGTTACCGGTCATCGTGTTCCGGCTTGGTCGAGGATCATAGGACGGCGCTACGCTGCGGTATAGCCCAAAGCGGCAGATGCATCGGTTGCATAGAGCGAACTGATTGGTCACCACCGACCTTTGGTCAATAGCCTGAAACACGCCAGCGACTAGACTGTCACTCATACAAGAGCCAAAGAGCGAGCGCCCGACGCAGGGCAAAGAGGAGGCACAGATGAGCCTGACCATGACCATCGTAATGCTGATTGCTGGCTGGCTGGCCGTTGCCGCCGCCATGCTGTGGGGCGTGTTGCGGATTTCCCGCCGCCATCACCACCCGGTACAACCTGCACCGACCCGGAAGATCGAGAAACACGACGCCCGTCACGCCACCGCGCACTGACTTTTCTGTAACCGACACAAACAAAAAGGCCGCCTGGACTCTCGCGAGTTCAGGCGGCCTTTGGTTTTCCAGCGATTACGCTTCGGCAGTCAGTTTCTTCTGCTTGGCGCGGCGCGACATCATGTTCAGCACTTCAATCGAAGCCGAGAACGCCATGGCCGCATACACATAACCTTTCGGTACGTGGGCGCCGAAGCCTTCGGCGATCAGCGTCATGCCGATCATGATCAGGAAGCCCAGCGCCAGCATCACCACCGTCGGGTTGTCATTGATGAACTTGGCCAGCGGATCAGCTGCAAACAGCATCACCAGTACCGAGACGACAACCGCAATCACCATGATCGGCAAGTGTTCGGTCATGCCGACAGCGGTAATGATGCTGTCGATCGAGAACACCATGTCCAGCATCAGGATCTGCCCGATGGCGGCAGCGAAGCCCAGGGTCACCTTAGACGTCGCGGTCTTCGGATCTTCAGGTGCCGGGTCCATGCTGTGATGGATTTCCGTGGTGGCTTTCCACAACAGGAACAGGCCGCCGGCGATCAGGATCATGTCCTTCCAGGAGAACGCGTGGCCGAGGATCTCGATGACCGGCGCGGTCAGCTGAACGATAAACGCGATGGTGCTCAACAGGGCCAGACGCATGATCAGCGCCATGCCGATCCCCAGACGACGGGCCTTCTGCCGGTACTGCTCGGGCAGTTTGTTGGTCAGGATCGAGATAAAGATCAGGTTATCGATGCCAAGCACGATCTCCATCACCACCAGTGTGGCCAAGGCAATCCAGGCGGTCGGGCTGGCGGCGAGTTCTAACAGATATTCCATGGGTCAGTCCTGACTCTGTGTAAGACGGTTTAGATTTCCTGGGAGGACGATTCGGATTTTTCTTCGTCGTCTTTCGGTTCTTTCTTGCTGATCAGATTGCCGGTGGCATCGCTGAGCGCCTCTTCAGCAGCTTTATGCGTGTCGTCGATGGCTTGCTTGGCCGCTTCGGCCGCCTGCCCCATCAGTTGCTGGGCGCTCTTTTCGGCCTGGTCGCAACCGGCCAGTACCAGTAAAGACGCGATCAACAACGCCGTAGTTTTTAGTTTCATGATGCTTCCCTCGATAGAACAGACAGCGCCGTACAGACCGGCCGTCGATGGCTGGGCATTCTAGGGAGACAAACACTTCAGGAAAATTCGTATTTTTAGCGGATATACTTCGATTTATACGAACTGTATTTGACGGACCGAACCCCATGCTCAATTACCGACAACTGCACTACTTCTGGGTGGTGGCCAAGACCGGCAGCATCGTGCGCGCGTGCGAGCAACTGAACCTGACGCCGCAGACCATCAGCGGACAGATTTCCCTGCTCGAACAGACCTACGGCATCGAGCTGTTTCAACGAGTCGGCCGGCAATTAGAGCTCACCGAAGCCGGGCGTCAGGCCCTGCCCTACGCCGAGCAGATGTTCCAGCTCGGCGGCGAACTGGAGCTGATGCTGCGCGCCCAGCCCAATGAACAGCAGATCCTGTTCCGGGTCGGCGTGGCGGACGTGGTGCCCAAATCCATCGTCTATCGACTGATCGCGCCGACCATGGAATTGAGCGAACCGCTGCGCATCACTTGCCGCGAAGACAAACTCGAGCGCCTGCTGGCGGACCTTGCGATCCAGCGCCTGGACCTGGTGATCTCCGACAGCCCGATGCCCTCGCACCTGGACATCAAGGGCTACAGCCAGAAGCTCGGGGAATGCGGGATCAGTTTCTTCGCCACCGCCGAACTGGCAGCGCAATACGGTCAGGATTTCCCGCGCAGCCTGCACGGTGCGCCGCTGTTGATCCCCGGCGCGGAAACCGTGGTGCGCAGCCGCTTGCAGCGCTGGTTCGCCGAGCAGCAGATTCAGCCGAGGATTGTCGGGGAGTTCGATGACAGCGCCTTGATGCAGGCGTTCGGCCAGTCCGGCAGCGGGATTTTCATTGGCCCGAGCGTGATTGCCGATGAGGTGAAACGCCAGTACGGCGTCGAGTTGATCGGCCAGACCGACGCGGTGAGCGAGTCGTTTTACGCGATATCGGTGGAGCGCAAGGTCAAGCACCCCGGCATCAAAGCGATTACCGAAGGTGCCCGACGCGAGCTGTTTACAGCCTTTTAAGCCGGCGCGCAGACGTCGCGCGGCTTGAGCACCATCAGCACCATGGCGAGGAAAATCGACAGCAGAATGAACCCGGCAGCGGCGAAACCCACAAAGCCGAGGCCGGCGCTGTCGATCACTCGACCGCCAATGATCGCGCCCAAACCAATCCCGAGATTGGCCCCGGCAATGTTCAGCGACGCGGCGAAGGCCGGCGCCTCAGGTGCGGCTTTCATCAAGCGCACGTGGCTGACCAGAAACAGCGCCGCCTGAGTCACGCCCCAGATGCCCATCGCCGCCGCCAGACCCAGCGACGAATTGATGTTCGGCACCAGCGCCACCATCCCCGGGATCATGAACGCGCAGAACATCACCGAAGCCATCAGTGGATGGCGATCCACCGCACGACCGCCCAGCGAGTTGCCAATCAGACCGACCGCGCCAAAGCCCATCAGGCACCAGCCGACCACGGTGCCATTGAAGCCGGCCAGACGTTCGAGGATGTCCGCCAGATAGGTATAAGCGGTGAACATGCCGCTGAACACCAGGATCGACAGCAGCACATGGCCGAGCATCAGCGGGCTGCGCAGGATCTTGAACTGCGAAGCGAAACTGACCTGATGCTGGTGCAGGCTGGTTTTCGGCAGATAGACAAACAGCAGCAACGCCTTGGCGAACGCGATCACCGCCAGAATGGCGAACGCACTGCGCCAACCGAACGCATCGGAAATCAGCGTGCCGACCGGAATCCCGAACACGGTGGCGCAGACGATGCCGAAGCCGATCTTGGCGATCGCGCGACCGGCGAAGTCCGGGCCGACGATGTCCACCGCCGTTTCGCTGGCCAGCGCCCAGAACACCGGAAGCCCCAGTGCCGGGATCAGCCGGGCAATCGCCATGACCCAGATGTTCGGCGCCAATGCCGCCACGGTATTGGCCAGGCCGAACATGATCAGGATGGTGATGAACAGTTTGCGGCGCTCGAAGCGGGCGAAATAGGCGGTCAGGAATGGACCGAACATCGCCACGGTGAACGCGAACAGAGTCACCAGCAGCCCGGCCTGCGGGATGGTGACGGCCAGGTCGCGGGCAATCGCCGGCAGCAGGCCGACGATGACGAACTCCGTGGTCAGCACCGTAAACCCGGCGGCGGACAACAGAAGGATGGGCAACAGCATGAGGAACTCCAGCAAAACGACGACACCAGCGCTGACCCGAGGGCCCGCCGGCAGAACTTGAAAATAAGGATGCGCAATCTTAACAGAGTGTTTCCCGAGTGACTTGCACAAACCTGTCTAAGTTGTGGATGGATCCGGTGGCAGATCGTCACAGGTCTGAAGGATCCGGACGACGCTGTGATAAAGTCCGCGCCCTGCAAAACGTACACCCTGTTCAGCCACCCGTTTAAAGGCGTGGTTGTCGCGACAGTCCTTTCGGTTCGTGTCTGTGGCCTGCCCCCGATTCATCGCCCGGATCACGCAACCTTGCACCCTATAAAAAAACCAGAGATGCCGTTATGACCGCTTCATCCCCTTCTCTATTGCAACGTCTTAAAAGCCTCAGCCTGGTCACCCAGATCCTGATCGGCCTTATTGCCGGCATCGCCCTCGCGCTGTTAGCGCCGGAAGCGGCCAAAGGCACGGCCTTCATCGGCAAGGTGTTCGTCTCGGCGCTGAAAGCCGTGGCGCCGATCCTGGTGTTCGTGCTGGTCATGGCGTCGATCGCCAACCACAAGCACGGCCAGGAAACCCACATCCGGCCGATTCTGTTCCTGTATCTGCTGGGCACCTTCGCCGCCGCCGTGGTCGCGGTGATCGCCAGCATGATGTTCCCGTCGCATCTGGTGCTGTCTACCGACAACATCGCGGTAAGCGCGCCGGGCGGCATCAGTGAAGTGCTGCAAAGCCTGTTGCTGAGCGTGGTCGACAACCCGGTGAGCGCACTGATGAACGCCAACTTCATCGGCATTCTGGCCTGGGCCATCGGCATGGGCGTGGCGATCCGGCATGCCGGCGACACCACCCGCGAAGTGGTCAGCGACCTGTCCAACGGCGTGACCCTGATCGTGCGCGTGGTGATTCGCTTCGCGCCGCTGGGGATTTTCGGTCTGGTAGCCTCGACCCTGGCCACCTCCGGTTTCGGCGCGCTGGTCGGTTACGCGCACCTGCTGGCGGTACTGCTGGGCTGCATGCTGTTCGTCGCGTTGGTGATGAACCCGCTGATCGTGTTCTGGAAGCTGCGCCGCAACCCGTACCCGCTGACGCTGAAATGCCTGCGTGAAAGCGGCATCACCGCGTTCTTCACCCGCAGCTCGGCGGCGAACATTCCGGTCAACCTCGAATTGAGCAAGCGTCTGGGCCTGCATGAAGACACCTACTCGGTATCGATTCCGCTCGGCGCCACCATCAACATGGCCGGTGCGTCGATCACCATCACCGTGCTGACCCTCGCGGCCGTGCACACCCTGGGCATCGCCGTGGACATCCCGACCGCGATCCTGCTCAGCGTCGTCGCCGCGATCTGCGCCTGCGGTGCGTCGGGTGTGGCCGGTGGCTCGCTGCTGCTGATCCCGCTGGCGTGCAGCCTGTTCGGCATCCCGAGCGAAATCGCCATGCAGGTGGTGGCGGTCGGTTTCATCATCGGTGTATTGCAGGATTCGGCCGAGACGGCGCTGAATTCCTCCACCGACGTGCTGTTCACCGCCGCCGCATGCCTGGGCGAAGAACAGAAAGCTCAGCGTCCGGCGTAAAAACCCGGCGCAACAAAAAGCCCGCCAAGGCGTAAACCTTGGCGGGCTTTTTGTTGCGTCGAGGTCAAGCGGGGCGTTTTAGAACGCGCCCATGTAATCGCGCTTGCCCACTTCCACACCGTTGTGACGCAGCAGTGCGTAGGTGGTGGTGACGTGGAAGAAGAACTGCGGCAGGCCGTAGCTCAGCAGGTAAGCCTGGCCACTGAAGCGCTTCTCTTTCGGGGTGCCCGGACGAGTCACGATCTCGATGCCTTCCTTGCCATTGATCTGCTCTGGCTTGATCTCGCCGATGAAAGCCAGAACCTTGGCGATCAGCGCTTGCAGCTCGGCGAAGGTGGTTTCGGTGTCGTCATATTTCGGGATTTCGATTTCGGCCAGACGCGAGGACACGCCTTTGGCGAAGTCCACGGCGATCTGCACCTGACGCACCAGCGGGAACATGTCCGGGTACAGACGCGCTTGCAGGAAGGCGTTCGGGTCGATGTTTTTCTCGGTGGCGTGGGCTTCAGCCTTTTTCAGCACATCGCTCACGGCGTTGAGCATTTGTTGGAAAACCGGGACGGATGCGGCGTACAGGGAAATGGTCATGGCAGTCTCACGTGGTGGCTGGGTGAATCGTGGGGGCGATTATAGCCATGCTCGCGTGGCGGCGCGGCTTGTCTTTTATCCAGCAAGGATTAGGCTAGGCGCCTTCGACTGCAGAGGGAACGCGCGATGACCACAGAATTTGAAACCAGCTCCGACGAACCACGGCTCAACGCCACGGAAATCCGCATTCTGGGCTCGTTGATCGAGAAACAGGCCACCAGCCCGGAAACCTACCCGTTGACCCTCAACGCGCTGGTGCTGGCCTGCAACCAGAAAACCAGCCGTGAACCGGTGATGAACCTGACCCAGGGCCAGGTCGGCCAGAGCCTGCGCGCCCTCGAAAGCCGCGGTTTCGCCAAACTGGTGATGGGCAGTCGCGCCGACCGCTGGGAGCACAAGGTCGACAAGGCGCTGGAGCTGGTGCCGGCGCAATTGATCCTGACCGGGTTGATGTTCCTGCGCGGCCCGCAGACCGTCAACGAACTGCTGACCCGCAGCGGTCGCATGCATGAATTCGAAGACGCCGAACAAGTGGTGCATCAGCTGGAACGCCTGATCGCCCGGGAGCTGGCGGTGTTGATTCCGCGTCAGGCCGGTCAGCGCGAAGATCGCTACACCCACGCGCTGGGCGATCCGGCGGACATCGAGGCGATTATCGCGGCGCGCCAGAACCCGAGTGATCGCGGGGCTGCCAGCGGCGTGTCAGTGGAGCGCATCGAAGAGCTGGAAGCGCGGATTGCGGCACTGGAAGAGCGCCTGGCCCGCCTCGAGGAATAAGCGCACCGGGGCGGCGTTATTCGCCGTCCCAGTAATCCACGCCGTCTGCCTGCCGCGCCACCGCGACGAATCCCGAGGCATTGCCGTCGGCATCGACGTTGAAGTTGTCCATCACCGCGTATTTGTTCGAATCCGGGTACTCGCAGATTTCCGGTTGCTGCTGGGTACTGACCGCCAGATAGCGCAGTTCCGCAGCACTGGTGTTGATGATCTGATGCGCCGCTTCCGGGCCGCCCGGCGGGCAGGCGATCACGTCGCCGACGCGGATCGGGAAACGTTCGGCACCGAGGCGCACTTCCCCTTCCCCGGCCACCACGTAAAACATTTCCTCATTGACCCGATGGCTGTGAAACGGGCTGCCACGCATGCCCGGCGGCAGCGCATACAGGCGATATCCGAGCTTTTGCGCGCCCAATTGCTGGCCCACCCGGGCGAAGCGTTGCTGATAACGCCCGGCGGTTTCGCCCTCGGGGGACAGGGCTTCGGGAAGCGGTTCGAGTTCGACGTCATTCAGGTTGAGAATGGGCGGATGCATGCAAACCTCGGCTTTTTGTGATGGGCAAGTCTGTGCTTGCTGATCCGGCAGTATAGGCAACGGCAAATCCGGGCGGATATGCCGTTGCTCAGGCTCCATCAGCTACGGGCAAACGCCACCGCTGCATCGAACTGCTCGACTGTCGGCCGCACGCCGGTGTACAGCACGAACTGTTCAAGCGCCTGAATCGCGATCACTTCCAGCCCGGTGATCACTTTTTTACCTTCCGCACGACCACGCACGATCAGCGGGGTTTCCGAGGGGATCGCCACCACATCGAACACAGTGTCGGCAGACTTGATCACATCCACGTCAAAAGAAAGCTGACCCGCTTCCGGACCGCCATCCATCCCGACCGGAGTCACGTTGATCAACATCTGCGGGCGCTCATCGCCCAGTTCTGCCTGCCAGCGATAGCCCAAAGAATCCGCCAGCGCACGCCCGGCGCGCTCGTTGCGGGCCACGATCAAACCATTTTTGTAACCGCCATCGCGCAAGGCACTGGCCACTGCCTTGGCCATGCCGCCGCTGCCGCGCAGGGCGAAAGTCGTGTCCTTCGGCACCGCGTGGATCTCCAGCAACTGGGCGATGGCAATGTAATCGGTGTTGTAGGCCTTGAGATGGCCGTTGGTGTTGACGATGGTGTTGATCGACTGGATCGCCGCCGCCGAGGCATCCAGCTCATCGACCAGCGCAATACTGGCTTCCTTGAACGGCATCGATACGCCGCAACCGCGAATTCCCAGCGCGCGGATCCCGCCGACGGCACCGGGCAGGTCCTGACTGCTGAACGCCTTGTAGTAGAAATTCAGGCCCAGTTGTTCATACAAATGGTTATGAAAACGCAGACCGAAATTCCCGGGACGCCCAGACAGGGACATGCACAATTGGGTGTCTTTGTTGGGGTTCATCTGCATGGGAGGCTCCTTCGAATGCACTTTCGGATGGACGGGATTAGCCAGGCTATCGGGTTCTTAACGATCATAAGGCGGTCTGTTCCGGGCATCACAGCCGATGCCTGAAATCCGGTAAACAAACCGGTACAGACCTTACACAAAATTTACCTAGCGGCCGTGCTGTTTTTCAAAATGTTGCTGTCTTAGAAGTATCCCCGCGCCATCCCGAGCCTGTTGCAGGCCTGGACGCCGGGTCGAAGAACCGAGGAATTATCATGATTCGTAAACTCCCCATCGTGGCCTTGTTGATTGGTGCATTCGCGATCACGGGTCAGGCAGAAGCCCACGGCGGTGGCTGGCAGGGCCCGGCGGTATTTGGTGCGATCGTCGGCTCGGCCATCATCGGCTCGGCGCTCATCAACCAGGATCGGCCGGTGTACGTCCAACAGCCTGTTTACGCTCAACCGGCACCGGTCTACGTGCAGCAACCGCCGCCACCGGTCTATTACCAGCCGGCCCCGGTTTATGTGCAGCAACCGGTCTACGTCCAACCGGCCCCGGTCTATTACGGCCCGCCGCGCGGTTATTACGGCCGACCACACTATTACGGTGGTCCGCGCTGGTAACCGGCGCACGAAGCCCCGCTTGATAGCGGGGCTTTTTATTGCCTCCGGAAAAGCCAACCGTTCGTCGGCCCAGGTCTGAAAAAATCTCGCCAAGGTCGCTGTGGGGACAGTTTGAACCGTTAAAGTCGGCATGATGGACTCGACCGTCGGGGGCAAAACACAAACGGTCATCTATTTGTCATGACGGAACCGCACTCTGAATCCGTCCGCATACAACAGGTTGATAACAACAAGGACGACTTGAATGCCTACACAGAATCCGCACCGCATCGTCGGTTTATGCACCTCGAGCAAGGTCTACAACGCCCTGACCGAACTCAAGCACCTGGAAGGCCACCGCACGGCGAAGTTTCTCTCGCTGCTGGCGGAAAACCTGGTGCGCAAGGGGTTTCTCAATGAACACGAGATCGTGCACATGCTCGATCAAGTGGTGGATTGAGCCAGCCCTCACTGGCGTCAATGACCACTATCGAAAGCGTTGATTGTCCCTGAAACGGCCAACTCCCTAAGGTAGCTCCATAGATTGATGGAGGTACTTCTCATGGCTCAGGTTCAAATCATGTCCGTTATCGGTAGCGCCGTTCCCGCATCGCTCAGAGAGCTGGGGCTGCTCGCCTGCTGGTATCTGGTGCGCGACGGCGAGCCGGTCAGCGGCCCGCTCACGTCCTTGCCGGCGGCGCAGGCACTGTCGCAACAACTGCTCAACGGTCCGTTCAAGGCTTAAGGCAGCTGCACTTTCGGTTTGCTTTCGATGAACAGCGCCCAGCTCGACATGAACAGCGCCGCGATCAGCGGCCCGATCACGAAACCGTTGAGCCCGAATACCGCCAGCCCGCCCAGGGTCGAGATCAGGATCATGTAGTCCGGCATCCGGGTGTCCTTGCCCACCAGGATCGGGCGCAGCAGGTTATCCACCAGACCGATCACGAACACCCCGAACAACCCCAGTACCACGCCCTGCCAGATCATCCCGCTGAGCAGGAAGTAAGCCGCGACCGGCACCCAGACAATCCCCGCCCCCACCGCCGGCAGCAACGACAGAAACGCCATCAGCACCGCCCAGAGCAACGCGCTGGGAATGTCGAGAAACCAGAAAATCGCCCCGCCCAGCGCGCCCTGCGTAATCGCCACCAGCAAATTACCCTTCACCGTCGCGCGCACCACGCGGTTGAATTTCAGCTGTAAACGACGCTTGTGATGCTCCTCCAGCGGTATCGCCGTGCGCACCTTGCGCGCCAGTTCGGCGCCATCGCGCAGGAAGAAAAACAGCAGGTACAGCATGATGAAAAAACTCACCACGAAATCGAACGTGCCCTGGCCGAAACTGAAGGCCTGACTCGCCAGCACCTGACTGCCCTGCATCGAGGCTTTGACAATCTTCTCGCGCAAGGCATTGAGCTCACCCAAGCCGAAGCGATCGAGCAAGTGCTGAAAGTACGGCGGCAGGCTGTGTTTGAACTGCGCCAGATACGCGCCGATATCGAGCTTGCCGCTTTCGATGTTGTCGTAAAGCGCCGCCCCCTCCTGCACCAGCAGCACACTGATGACGATCACCGGCAGGATCGCGATCACCAGGCAGACACTCAACGTACACAGTGATGTCAGGTTGCGTTGCCAGCCGAATTTCAGTTGCAACTGACGTTGCATCGGCGCAAACAGGATGCCGAGTATCACCGCCCAGAACACCGCGCCGTAGAACGGCAGCAGGATCCAGATAAAGGCGACCGTCACCAGAAACAGCAGCACGGTGAGGGATTTGAATTGCAGACTCTTTTGGTTCATGTCCGGTCCAGGTCAGTCAGGCGCCACCCGCGCCCGTCCCGTTTAGTCAGCCAGCGTCAGCGCGAGTGCCCTGTTTCTTCATGGAGCATAGATCCAGATCAATAAACCCTCGGCGCAACTGCTCTACCCTGCCGCGCTTTTGCGACCGACGCCGCCATGACGACCCCCTTCACCCCCGAACTGCTCGCCCCCGCCGGCACCCTGAAAAACATGCGTTACGCCTTCGCCTACGGGGCCGATGCGGTGTATGCCGGCCAGCCGCGCTACAGCCTGCGGGTGCGCAACAACGAGTTCGATCACGCCAACCTGGCGCTCGGCATTCGCGAAGCCCAGGCCCAGGGCAAGCGCTTCTACGTGGTGGTCAACATTGCGCCGCACAACGCCAAACTGAAGACCTTCCTCAAGGACCTCGCGCCGGTGATCGAGATGGCACCGGACGCGCTGATCATGTCCGACCCGGGCCTGATCATGCTGGTGCGCCGACACTTTCCGCAGATGCCGATCCACCTCTCGGTGCAAGCCAACACGGTGAACTGGGCAAGTGTGGAGTTCTGGCAGCAACAGGGGCTGAGCCGGATCATCCTGTCCCGTGAACTGTCGCTGGAAGAGATCGGCGAAATCCGCGAACAAGTGCCGGGCATGGAACTGGAAGTGTTCGTCCACGGCGCACTGTGCATGGCCTATTCCGGCCGCTGCCTGCTCTCGGGTTACATGAACAAGCGCGACGCCAATCAGGGCACCTGCACCAATGCCTGCCGCTGGAAATATTCGGCGCAGGAAGCGACCGAAAACCAGCTCGGCGAGATCGTGCAGACCTTCGAACCGCAACCGACCCTCGGCTTCGGCGCTCCCACCGATCAGGTGTTCCTGTTGCAGGAAGCCAACCGCCCCGGCGAGCTGATGCCGGCCTTCGAAGACGAGCACGGCACCTACATCATGAACGCCAAGGACCTGCGCGCGGTGCAGCACGTAGAGCGCCTGACCCGCATGGGCGTGCACTCACTGAAGATCGAAGGCCGGACCAAATCGCACTTCTATTGCGCACGCACCACCCAGGTCTATCGCCGGGCCATCGACGATGCAGTGGCCGGCCGCGAATTCGACCGCAGCCTGATGACCGATCTGGAATCCCTCGCCCAGCGTGGCTACACCGAAGGCTTCCTGCGCCGCCATGTGCATGACGAATACCAGAACTACCAGAACGGCAGCTCGGTGTCGGAGCGTCAGCAGTTTGTGGGCGAACTGACCGGCGAACGCCGGGACCGGCTGGCCGAGGTCAAAGTGAAGAACCGCTTTGCGCTGGGCGATCATCTGGAACTGATGACGCCCAAGGGCAACTTTCACTTTGATCTGCATGAACTGCAGAACCTCAAGGGCGAAGCCATCGACGTGGCGCCGGGGGACGGGCACACGGTTTACCTGCCAATTCCCGATGCGGTGGATTTGCGCTTCGGCTTGTTGATGCGCGACGTGAGCGGCGCCTGATCCGGTTCAGGCAAACTCCTCGCGCAACATCGCCACAAAAGCCTCACGCGCCGGGTGCACCCCGGCGTTTTCATGCCAGTAGAACAAGTTGTCGATGGCCGTCAGTTCGGGGAATTCGTAACCCGCACACCCCGCGCCTTTGGCGTATTGCTCGAATACGCCTTTGGGCACCAGCGCCACGCCGGCGCCGGCACTCACACAACCGACAATTGCCCCGTAGCTGGCCAAGCTGACAATCGGCAACGCCAGGCCCTGACGCAACAACCAGTGCTCCAGCGCAGCGCGATACGGACAGCCTTGCGGCCACATGAACACGGTCTTGTCCTGCAAATCGTCGAGGTTGCGCACCGGCCCGAACGAGGTCGATGCGATCAGCAGCAATTCTTCGCGATACATCGGCGTGCGTTTGAGCTGCGAGCGCTCGACGTCCACTGCGACGATGGCGCCGTCCAGACGATGGCTCACCGTATCGTCCAGCAATTGGCCCCAGGTGCCGGTAGTCAATTCGAGGGCCACGTTCGGATAGCACTTGTGAAACTTCGCCAGCAGGCGCGGCAGACGCCCGGTCGCCGAAGATTCGATGGCGCCGATGCGTAGCGGCCCGGAAGGTTCGGCGGCAGGATCGACTGCGCGCTTGGCTTCAGCCGTCAGTGCCAGAATCTTCTCTGCATAAGCGAGAAAGGTCTGCCCAGCAGGACTGATCCGCAGCCCGCGCCCTTCGCGCAGAAACAGCGCCACCCCCAGCTCCGCTTCCAGGGATTTGATCCGCGCCGTGATATTCGACGGCACGCAAAACAGCTTTTCAGCCGCTTTGGCAATGCTGCCGACCTCGGCCACGGTCTTGAACATGCGGATCTGCGCCAGCTCCATAATTCGTCACTCACAGTGAATGGTTGGCGCAGTATAAGTCAGTTGTGGCGAATGATTGGCCGCCCGGATACTCGGCGCATCAACCCTCTTGGTGCCTCGCCCATGCCTTCCACTTCGCCTTTGAAAATCCTGTTGGCCATGGCTTTCGTCGTCGGTTGCTGGGCCTATTCGCCGACCGGCATCCACATCGGCCTGCAAGCCTACGACCCCGGTCATCTGGCCTTGCTGCGGTTTTTGCTGGCGTCGCTGTTCATGGCGGTGATTGCAGGTTTCAAGGGCATTCATCTGCCGCGCCTGCAGGATTTACCACTGTTGTTTGCCTTGGGGTTTTTTGCCGTCAGCCTGCATCACGTGGTGCTGAACATCGGTCAGCAAAGCGTCAGCGCTGGCGCGTCGAGCGTGCTGGCGCAATCGACGCCACTGTTCAGCACGCTGCTGGCGCGGTTCCTGTTCAAAGATCGGGTCAGCGCCTGGCGCTGGGGTTGTGTGCTGCTGGGATTCGTCGGCGTGGTGATCGTGGTCAGCGGCGATCGCGGCCTCGGCAGCCTCGACGCCCACGGTTTATTGATCCTGCTGGCCGCCGTGTCATGGAGCGTTTACTTCGCTCTGCAAAAACACCACGCCGGACGCTACGACGGGCTGACGCTGGTTTGTTACACGGTGTGGTCCGGCACACTGTTGCTGTTGATCTACATGCCGGGGCTGGCCGACAGCGTGGCCAGTGCGCCACCGCGGGTGCAATGGGCGGTGCTGGGTCTGGGCGTGTTTCCCAGCGCCCTCGCCTATCTGGCGTGGGCATTCGTGCTCAAGCATGTGGATCTGAGTCGGGCGACGATGACGCTGTACCTGATTCCGCCGACCGCGATGGGGATTGCCTCGGTGGGTTTAGGTGAGCGCCCGACGCTATTGGTGCTGGTGGGCTCGACGGTGGTGCTGATCAGTGTCCTGGCGTTGAATCTGGAGCGGCCGGCGGTGGTGCGGGCCATAGAGACTTGAGTCGCGGCGGCGTTAGGCGCCGCCCGCTGAAAACCGGTCGCAACTGTTGGTCAGGTGCAGCCACATCGCCGCACGCGCCGCGTCCGGGTCCTGACGCTTGATCGCGTTGAGAATCGCCTCATGCTCCAGATTCGCCAGTTGCCCGAGCTTGCTCAAATCCACCGCCCCGCGCTCGGCCGCGTTGACCCGGGTGCGCGGAATCATCGCGCTGCCCAAGTGCTGCATGATTTCGGTGAAGCAGACATTGCCGGTGGCTTCGGCAATCAGCAGATGAAAGCGCCGGTCGGCCTCGACGCAACTGTCGTTGTTGGCCAATAGACGCTGATAGTCGTCCAGCGCCTGACGCATCTGCACCAGTTGTTGCTCGGTACGGCGCTGCGCCGCCAGTGCCGCTGCTTGCGTCTCCAGGCCCATGCGCAATTCGAGAATGCTGCGCACGCCCAGCGCGGTGTCGACATTCAGTCGCAATCCCTGCTCCTGAGCGCGCTCGATCACGAAGGTGCCGATGCCGTGCCGCGTCTCCACCAGCCCCGATGCCTGCAATTTTGAAATCGCCTCACGCACCACGGTGCGACTGACGCCGTGTTCCTGAACGATCGAGTTTTCCGACGGCAACTTGTCACCGGGCAGCATCTGACCGAGCAGGATGCTCTGGGTGAGTTTTTCCACCAGGTCATGGGCCAGGTTGTGTGCGCGTTTACGGGCGGGAGCGTCGAGGTCTTCTTGCATGGTCGGTTCCGGTGATCGGGGCAAGCCGATCGTAGCACTGGAGGCGATGACTTGTATGAGCTCCTATGAATTCCAGAGCTTAACTTGTATGACAACACTCGATTTTAGCTAGAAAATCTTCCACTGCGCCGAGCAGTCGCCCCACGATCACTGGCATAGAATGCTCTGCCTTATCTAATACAACCCTTACCAAAGCCAACAAACACGGCACTTAAAATCTTAAAAAGCATAAAAACCGCCTCACGTAGACAAATTTGATTGAGCACTCCCGCTTGTAGGACAAAAAAATCTAGTTGTATGATGTCTAGCAACAACGCAACACCAGACACACCCCGCATAAAAATAACGAGTGGGAGAAAACCAAGTGAAATCATCCATTGCCGGGATGAACGAGGGCACCGATTCCGTGCTGTCCTCCGCCATTGCCAAAGTCAAACGCCACGTCCTGCCGCTGTTCGTCATCATGTTCATCGTCAATTACATTGACCGGGTGAACATCGGCTTCGTCCGCACCCACATGGAACACGATCTCGGTATCGGTGCCGCGGCCTACGGTTTCGGTGCCGGTCTGTTCTTCATCGGTTACGCGCTGTTCGAAGTCCCCTCCAACATGCTCCTGCAAAAGGTCGGCGCGCGAATCTGGCTGACCCGCATCATGTTCACCTGGGGTCTGGTGGCCGCCGGCATGGCGTTCATCCAGAACGAAACCCACTTCTACATCCTGCGATTTCTGCTCGGCGTGGCCGAGGCCGGGTTCTTTCCCGGGGTGATCTACTACTTCACGCGCTGGTTGCCGGGGGCCGAGCGCGGCAAGGCGATTGCGATCTTCCTCAGCGGTTCGGCCGTGGCCTCGCTGATTTCCGGCCCGTTGTCCGGCCTGCTGCTGCAGATTGAAGGTCTGGGCCTGCACGGCTGGCAGTGGATGTATTTCATTGAAGGGATGTTCTCGGTCTGCCTGTGCGTATTCGTGTGGTTCTGGCTCGACGCCAAACCCCACGATGCGAAATGGCTGACCCGCGCCGAGCAGGATGCACTGGTCAAAGCCATCGACGATGAGCAGAAGGCCCGCGAAGCCGCGACCCCGATCCGGCCGTCGCTGGGCAAACTCCTCAAGGATCGCCAGATCATCCTGTTCTGCCTGATCTACTTCTTCATTCAATTGACCATCTACGCCGCGACGTTCTGGCTGCCGAGCATCATCAAGAAGATGGGCGAGATGAGCGACTTCCAGGTCGGCCTGTTCAACTCGATTCCGTGGCTGCTGTCGATCATCGGCATGTACGCGTTCGCCTCGTTCTCGGCCAAGTGGAAACACCAGCAGGCGTGGGTCGCCACTGCATTGCTGATCGCCGCTGCGGGGATGTTCATGTCCACCACCGGCGGGCCGATTTTTGCCTTCGTCGCGATCTGCTTTGCTGCGCTGGGTTTCAAATCCGCGTCTTCGCTGTTCTGGCCGATTCCGCAGGCTTATCTCGATGCACGGATCGCCGCTGCGGTGATCGCGCTGATCAACTCGATAGGCAACCTCGGCGGCTTCGTCGCCCCGACCACGTTCGGCTTGCTGGAACAACACACCGGTTCGATCCAGGGCGGCCTCTATGGTCTGGCCGCGACCTCGATCATCGCCGCGATCATCGTGTTCGCCGCCCGCATGACACCCAAATCCGCACCTGACGTCGCCGTGGCCGATGCCGCGCCGAAACACGCTTGAAAGGACAATCCCAAATGACCGCACACGACATCGCCAAAGCCCCGATCATCACCGAGATGCAAGTCATTCCGGTGGCCGGCCACGACGGCATGCTGCTCAACCTGAGCGGCGCCCACGGGCCGTTTTTCACCCGAAACATCGTCATCTTCAAGGACAACGCCGGCCACACCGGCGTCGGTGAAGTACCCGGCGGCGAACGCATCCGCCAGACGCTGGAAGACGCTCGCAGCCTGGTGGTCGGCAGCCCGATCGGCACCTATCAGAAGATCCTCAATCAGGTGCGCCAGACCTTTGCCGACCGCGATGCCGGTGGCCGTGGCCTGCAAACCTTTGACCTGCGCATTACCATCCACGCGGTCACCGGGCTGGAAGCCGCCCTGCTCGACCTGCTCGGCCAGCATCTTGATGTACCGGTGGCGGCATTGCTCGGCGAAGGTCAGCAGCGCGATGAGGTGAAGATGCTCGGTTATCTGTTCTACGTGGGCGATCGCCGGGAAACCGACCTCGCGTATCGCAGCGAACCGGATGCCGACAATGACTGGTTCCGCGTGCGTCACGAAAAAGCCATGACCGCCGACGCCGTGGTGCGTCTGGCCGAGGCCGCCCATGCGCGTTACGGCTTCAAGGACTTCAAGCTCAAGGGCGGTGTGCTCAGCGGCGACGCCGAAATCGAAGCGGTGACCGCACTGGCCGAACGCTTCCCGGACGCGCGCATTACCCTCGATCCGAACGGTGCGTGGTCACTGAAAGAAGCGATCCGTCTGTGCCGCGACCAGCATCATGTGCTGGCCTATGCCGAAGACCCGTGCGGTGCAGAAAACGGCTATTCGGGCCGTGAAGTGATGGCTGAATTCCGTCGCGCCACCGGGCTGAAAACCGCCACCAACATGATCGCCACCGACTGGCGCGAAATGGGTCACGCAATCCAGTTGCAATCGGTGGACATCCCACTGGCCGACCCGCATTTCTGGACCATGCAGGGTTCGGTGCGCGTGGCGCAGATGTGCCATGAATGGGGCCTGACCTGGGGCTCGCACTCCAACAACCACTTCGACATTTCCCTGGCGATGTTCACCCACGTCGCGGCCGCTGCGCCGGGCGACATCACCGCGATCGACACCCACTGGATCTGGCAGGACGGCCAGCGCCTGACCAAGGCGCCGCTGCAAATCGTCGACGGCTGCGTGCAGGTGCCGAAGAAACCGGGGCTGGGCGTCGAGCTGGACATGGATCAGGTGGCCAAGGCCCACGAACTCTATAAAGGCATGGGACTCGGCGCGCGGGATGACAGCGTGGCGATGCAGTTTCTGATTCCGGGCTGGACGTTCGATAACAAGAAGCCGTGCCTGGTACGCTAAGCCTGCGCAGCCTCCAACAACCAGTGTCTGAACGCCGCCATCGCCGACGTCTCCGGCCGTGACTGCAAGCGCGTCAGCCAATAGCTGCCGGTGGTGATTTCGATGGCAAAGGGTTGGCGGATCAGGTCCGCCGCCAGTTGCCGGGCAAACATCAACGGCGGCGCCAGTGCCACCCCGCCACCTTGCAACGCTGCCTCCATCATCGCCAGCGACGAGTCGAACACGATGCTCTGGGGCGGCGCGGCATGGGTCGCCAGACCCGCCGCATGAAACCACTCCGGCCACTCATCGGTGCGATAGGAACGCAGCAAACGCTGCTGCAAAAGATCCCCCGGCGCGTGCAGTTGCCGGGCGATTTCCGGCACGCAGAGCACCGACAACGGCGCCTCCAGCAAACGGGTCGCCTCGATACCGTGCCACGCCCCGGCGCCAAACCGGATTGCGTAATCCAGCCCTTCGGCGGCGACGTCCACCCGATTGTTGTTGGTCGACAGCCGCAAATCTATGAGCGGATGTTTCGCCTGAAAGTCCGCCAGCCTCGGCAACAACCAGCCCACCGCGAAGGTGCCCACCGCGCCGACCGTGAGCATTTCCCGATATTGCCCGCCCGCCAGACGCTCGAGCATCTGCGCGATATGATCGAACGAAGTGGTCAGCACCGGCAGGAGGGTTTCGCCCTCGCCCGTCAGCATCAGCCCACGGGGCAGGCGTTTGAACAGGATCACGCCGAGTTGCGCCTCCAGGCTTTTGACCTGATGGCTGACGGCCGCTTGGGTCACGCACAACTCCACGGCCGCACGGGTGAAGCTCAGATGGCGCGCAGAAGCTTCGAAGGCGCGTAATGCATTCAAGGGCAATTGAGGTCGAATCATGCCAGGTCCCAAATTTTTCTAATGGCTCGTCCGAGTTTTCATCGTTTGTCGAAAGACGCCGGACTGCCTAGATTTGGCGGCGCCGATCAGCCGGCCCGACGGAAAACGCTCGCAGTGTAGCGGGATAACACCATCAACACTCATGGAGAGTGGTTCACGCATGTCTTCGATCAACCTGAACAAACTCAAGTGCTACAGCGCTTTCGGACTTTTCTTCAGCGCCGCCACCTGCCTGGCCGCCCCGCAAACCGACGATCAGTTGCAGGCGCTGGTCAAAGCCACTGTGACCCCGGTCATGCAGCAACAGGACATCGCGGGTCTGGCCGTGGCCGTGACCGTCGATGGCAAGGCACATTACTTTAACTACGGTGTCGCCGACAAAAGCACCGGGCAAGCGGTGAGTGAAAACACCCTGTTCGAAATCGGCTCGGTGAGCAAAACCTTCACCGCAACCCTCGCCGCCTACGCCCAGGCCAGCGGCAAACTGCAATTCTCCGACAAGGCCAGCCAGCACTGGCCCGAACTGAAAGGCAGCGCCTTCGACCACATCAGCCTGCTGCAACTCGGCACCTACAGCGCCGGCGGCCTTCCGCTGCAATTCCCCGATGCTGCGGATTCTTCCGACAAGATGCTCGGCTATTACCAACAGTGGAAACCGACGTATCCGGCCGGCAGCCATCGCCTGTATTCCAACCCCAGCATCGGCCTGTTCGGTTACCTGGCCGCAAAAAGCCTCGGCCAGCCGTTCAATCAGGTGATGACCGAAACCCTGCTGCCAAAACTCGGGCTCAAGCACACCTTCCTGTCGGTGCCCGCGTCTGAAGAAAAGCTCTACGCCCAGGGCTACGACAAGAACAACAAACCCGTTCGCGTCAGCCCCGGCGCCCTCGACTCCGAAGCCTACGGCGTGAAAACCAGCGCCGCCGACCTGCTGCAATACGTCCAGGCCAACCTCGACACCGCCAAACTCGAAGCACCGCTGCAAAAAGCCATCGCCCTCACCCACACCGGTTACTACACCGTCGGCGACATGACCCAGGGCCTGGGCTGGGAACGCTACACCTACCCGATCAGCCTCGACCGCCTGCTGGACGGCAATTCGACGCCGATGGCCATGGAACCGCACAAGGTCAAATGGCTGAATCCGCCACAGCCGGAACCGGCGAACGTTCTGCTGAACAAGACCGGCTCCACCGCTGGCTACGGCGCGTATGTCGCGTTCGTGCCATCGAAGAAAGTCGGGATCGTGATTCTGGCGAACCGTAATTACCCGAATGGAGAGCGGGTGAAGATTGCGCACAGGATTCTGGGTGAGTTGACCCGGTAATCACGCCATAAAAAAACGGGCGACCTTCTCAGGTCGCCCGTTTTTTCTTTTCTGATCACCCCTGAATCAGAACATCAATCATCCGGCATTTCCGGCGGCTTGGCCGGTTTGGTCGGCTTCGCCGGTTTAGTCCCTTTCGCGCCCTTGGCCGGCGCCGGTTCTGCAGCGGCAGGGGCAGTCACCACGGTGGAAGTGGTTTCTTTCTCGGCAGCAGGCAGCGCATCAATCGTGTCGAAGATCTTCTTCAAATCGACCGCCGCCGCTTCCTCGCCCGAAGCCGTCAGTTTGGTCTCTCCATCCTTGCCCACCAGGAAGACTTTCGGATACGCCCCGGCGCCCAGCTTCAGCGAACGCAGCAGCGCCATGGTTTGCTGCTGCTCCAGGCTTTTGCCATCGACCTGACCGCTCATGCTCAGGATGGTGTAGACCTTGATCTTGCGGTCGGCGATGCCTTGTTTGTTGGCCGGGTCGTCCAGCGCTTTTTTCAGGCTGACCCAATAAGAATCGACCGTACTGGAAGCGATCACGATCACCGGGCGGTTGATGCCCTTGTCGACGTCCAGAGGGGAATCGCCGTCGGCGGCGAACAGGGGGCCGGCAATCGCCAGCAAGAGTGTCAGGGTCAGTGACCTGATGAGCATGCGCATCTCCTTTTGATATCCACGCTCTAATGATTGCGCATCGCGGCGATTGTTCCGGGGGGGGCCCGGCAAAAGTGTTTCGCCTTGCCCAAAGCTTAGGTCAGCACCGATTTTGCGCAACCGGTTGGGCGCGATCATGTCGCGCATTTGATTACCTTTTATGACCGCATTAGGGTGGAGGTTCAGCCTGTGAAATGGAGTTCAACGCGCATGCACATCGACTACCTCTGCCATCACCCGCAACTGATCGAGGAACTGGCCGAACTCAACTTCAAGGAATGGGGCCAGTACAGCCCCGAAGACACCCTCGCCAGTCGCACCGAACGCATGCGCGCCGCCTGCGGTAAAGGCGCGATTCCCAGCGTGGTGGTGGCGATCGAAGATGGAAAACTGCTCGGCGGTGCGCTGCTGATCGACAGCGACATGGACACGCGCCCGCATCTGACGCCGTGGCTGGCCGGGGTCTACGTGAAGGCCGAACAGCGTGGCCGCGGGATCGCTTCGCAGCTGGTCAACCGCATCGTCGAGGAAGCCGCCGCACTGGGCGTGCCGCAGTTGTACCTGTACACCGATGCGGCGCAGTCGCTGTATGCGCGACTGGGTTGGGAAGTGCTGGAAGAAACGGAGTACGACGGATTGCCGGTGACGGTGATGAAGCGGGCGCTCGATCAGAACGCCAGCTTGTAACCGATCAACACCAGCATCGTCGCCAGGCACGGGCGCAGCAGTTCATCGGAGACGCGGCCGGTCAGGTGGCTGCCGAGCCAGATGCCCGGCAGCGAGCCGACCAGCAGAAAGCCCAGCACGCCCCAGTCCATGTTGCCCATGCTCGCGTGGCCGAGGCCGGCGACCAGGGTCAGCGGAACGGCGTGGGCGATTTCGGTGCCGACCAGACGGCGGGTCGGCAGCAGCGGATAAAGGATGAACAGCGCGACAGTGCCGAGGGCGCCGGCGCCGATGGAAGTCAGGGCGACCATGGTACCGAGGATCAGACCGGTGATCACCGTCATGACATTCAGGCGCGCGCCGCTCGGGTTGTAGTTGCCGCCGGCGCGTTTGTGGGCGAATTCCAGCAGGCGTTTCTTGAACAGAATTGCCAGCGCCGTGGCGAACAGCACGAAGCCCAGCGCTTGCTTGATGATGGCGTTCATCGCGTCCGGCGCGGTGTGCAGGGTGCTGAGGAACCACAAGGTCATCGCCACCGCCGGGACACTGCCCAGGGTCAGCCAGCCGGTGATGGCCCAGTCGATGTTCTTGTTCTTCCTGTGGACCAGCACGCCGCTGGATTTGGTGATGGCCGCGTACAGCAGATCCGTGCCCACCGCCGTGGCCGGATTGATGCCGAACCACAGCAGGATCGGCGTCATCAACGAACCGCCGCCGACACCGGTCATACCGACGATGAACCCCACGACCAGCCCGGCAATCACCAGGCCGAAATTTGCCAATTCCATTAAGACGTCCAGACAAACCACAGGAAAAATCCGGCCCGCAGCATAACCAGTTTTCTTATAACGCCCTATATCGATCGGATCTATCGTTATGCCATTTCTTGAGCGTCAGTGCTGCCGCCGGCCCGGTTTGAAACTGTGAGTACTGTTCAGCCAGACCGTCGCCAGCGCGATCAGCGACAGGATCAGCAGCACCCATGGAAACGACATCGCCCCTGCCCGGTCCAGCAGCAAGCCGCCAAACAATCCGCCGCCGGCAATCGCCACGTTCCAGGAAGTGGTGAGCATCGCTTGCACCACATCCACATGTTCTCCGGCGGAGTCCGCTGCGGCGGTGAGCAGCAACGTCGCCGAGCCGCCGAACGACAGGCCCCACACCGCCATGCATGCGTAAATCAGCAAGGGCGACGGCGCGACCATTGCCAGCACCAGCGCGGTCACGGCAAATATCGCGAGGCTTATCAGGGCCAACCCGCGCAACCAGCGATCCACCAGCAGACCGATGATCCAGATCCCCAGCAACGAGCACAGACCGAAGACCAGCAGCACCAGATCAACCCGTTCGCCAAGACCGGCCTGCGTCAGAAACGGCGCGATGTAGGTGTAGAGAATGTTGTGGCCGAGCATCCAGGTCAGCACCACGAACAGCACCGGGCGCACGCCAGGCAGACGCAGCGACTGCATCAGTGGCAGACGCTCGGCGCGGGCCTGACCCGGGCGATCCGGCACGGCGATGACGATCCACGCTGCCAGTACCAGCGCCAGTGCCGACATGATCCCGAACGAGGCGCGCCAGCCGATCACATTGCCCAGCCAGGTGCCGGCCGGCGTGCCCAGCGACAGCGCCACCGGCGTGCCGAGCATGGCAATCGCCAGCGCCCGGCCCTGTTGATGCACCGGCACGATTCCGCGCGCGTAACCGGCCATGATCCCCCACGACAGCCCCGCCGCCATCCCGGCCAGAAACCGCGATGCCAGCGTCAGTCCGTAATGGCTGGAAAACGTGGTGATGGTGTTGAACAGCAGAAACCCGCCGACCGTCATCAGCAGCACACGCTTGCGCCCCCAGCCACGGGTGGCGACCGTCAGCGGAATCGCCGCGACAATCGAGCCCAGCGCATATAGCGTCACCAGTTGCCCGGCCAGCACTTCGCTGACGTTGAGGCCGGCGCCGATCTGCGGCAATAAGCCCGCCGGCAGGGTTTCAGAGAGGATGGCGATGAAGCCGGTCATGGCAAACGCCAGCAACGCGGCGTAAGGCAGTTTGTCGGTGCGGGTGGCACGTTCCAGGCGGGTGAATTCGGCGCTTGCGGGGTCGGTCATGACAGGTGCAGCTCCCTTTGAGTCAAATCGGACGACAGATTGTATACAAACACAGTCGTCCGCCACTCTACCCGACTTGGCTCACTGCACTGGCAAAAAATTCAAAAACAGCAGGCTCTGGGCGTAATTCAGGCCGATGCGCCGGTAGCGCTCGTCGAGCATCTGGGTCAGCAAATCCAGACGCGCCACGACTTTGCCGAACTCCGTGGCAAAGCTCAGGTTGCTGCCCTCCTCGGAAATTTCGTTGGAAAACAGCAGCGGCTGGCCTTCCTTGTTCTGCCGTTGGGCGAGGATCCACGTGGCCTTCTCGATGTTGCGTGCGGCGTTATTGACGAAGGTCGGGTTGATCGCATCGGTCATGTAGAACTCGGTGCGATTGCCGTGGGCGGTGACCAGCATGCTGCCGATCGCATAGATGAATGCGCCGACCCGGTCGCCGAGGAACTCCGGGCTCATGGCGTAGCTCAGCGCTGCGAGGTCTTTTTTGCCGCCGAGGGTCGGCAGCGGTTGTTGCTGTTCGATGGCCAGCCGCACCTGTTTGACCGCTGTCTTGACGTCGAGGAAGCCGGATTTTCGCAGCTCTTCAGGGTTGCGCAAATACAGCTTGCCCATCAGCAGATAGAGGCTGTCGAGGTTGTCACGCATCGCCAGCGTGGCCATGCGGTCGACGCTGGTCTGGAGAAATTCCTGAGGCCTGCCCTCGCGCATCTGGGTGATGAAATTGTTGCCGTCCTGATGGCTGCAACCGCCGAGCAACAGCGTCGACAGGCAGGCCAGCAGCAGGCACGGGCGATGAATGAATGCAGCGATGGGGTGCAAAACTCTCGGCATGAATTCTTTGACGGACACGTTCCTGTGCGGCGGAAGTCACCGCACCCTGGCCATGGATAGAGCCGGGGATTTCGCAAAAGTGCAGTGCCGGCGTGGATTCCCGACCTTCGGCGCCCTTGGCTCAATCAATTTAGTCCGACTTTATTTTTGCATTAATCGTTTAATCCGCTATAAATTCCCATTCATCCATTAATTAGCATGACTATTTAAAGATTTTCAAAACAACAACAAAAAGGAAGGTCAACCCATGCTTCAATCCCGACACTCACTCTGCGGCCTCGGACTGTCCCTGATGATCGCCACCCTCTCCGCCCAGGCCGCCGGCCTGTCCAGCGAACACAAAGCCTTCGGCAAAACCAATGACGGCACGCCGGTCGAGCAATACATCCTGCGCAACAGCCACGGCATGCAAGCCACGGTCATCACCTACGGCGCGACCTTGCAGGCGCTGCAAGTGCCGGACAAGCACGGCAAGCTCGACGACATCGTCCTCGGTTTCGATGATGTGCAGGGTTATCAGAAAGGCACCGCGTACTTCGGCGCAACCATCGGCCGTTTCGGCAATCGCCTGGCCGACGGTGCGTTCGAGCTCGACGGCAAACGCTACCAGGTGCCGCAGAACGACAAGACCAACGCCTTGCACGGCGGCACTCAGGGCTTCGACAAAAAGGTCTGGAAGGCGAAGGAAACCAAGGACAAGGATTCGGTCGGCGTGACCCTGACCTATCTGTCGGCGGATGGTGAAATGGGTTTCCCCGGCAACCTCACCACCGAGGTGACCTACCGCCTCACCGACAGCAACGAACTGCGCATCGACTACAAGGCCAGCACCGACAAACCCACTGTGCTCAACCTGACCAACCACAGCTACTTCAACCTTGCCGGTGCCGGCAATGGCGACATCCTCAAGCAAGTCGCCACCCTGCACGCCAGCCATTACACCCCGGTCACCGCCAAGCTGATCCCGACCGGTGAACTGGCCCCTGTGGCCGGCACGCCGTTGGACTTCACGAAGCCCACCGCCATCGGCCAGCACATCAAGGCCGATCACCCGCAATTGAAATTCGCCGAACCGAAACACGGTGGCTTCGATTTCAACTGGGCGCTGGACACCAAGGGTGACGTCAGCAAACTCGCCGCCGAAGTCAGCGACCCGCAATCGGGCCGGCATTTGCAGCTGTTCACCAACGAACCGGGCGTGCAGTTCTACACCAGCAACTTCCTCGACGGCACGGTCAAGGGCAAGGGTGGCAAGGTCTATCCGCACTGGGGCGCGTTCACCCTGGAGACTCAGCACTACCCGGATTCGCCGAACCAACCGAACTTCCCGAGTACTCGCCTCGATCCCGGCCAGACCTACACCCAGAGCGTGGTGTTGAAGTTCTCCGCCAAGTAAGCACCTGACCGCCTTTCTGGAACCGGACGGAACCCGTGGGCTATCCTGCTGCCCACCCAGGTATCGACCGTTTCAGAAAGGAGGTTTGAATGCGTACCCTCGAATTGGCTGGCGTGCAGGTGCCGGTGATTGGCCAGGGCACCTGGCGCATGGGCGAAGACCGCTCAGCGCACAAGCGTGAAGTGGCGGCCCTGCGCAGTGGCATCGAACTGGGGATGACCCTGATCGACACTGCGGAAATGTACGGTGAAGGCGGTGCCGAAACCGTCGTCGGCGAAGCCATTGCCGGCCTGCGCGATCAGGTGTTCCTGGTGAGCAAGGTCTACCCGCACAACGCCAGTCGCAAGGGCATTCCCCAGGCCTGCGAGCGCAGTCTGCGCCGGCTCGACACCGATTACATCGACCTCTATCTGCTGCATTGGCGCGGCCAGTATCCGCTGGAAGAAACCGTCGAGGCGTTCGAACGTCTGCGCGAGGACGGCAAGATCGGTCGCTGGGGCGTGTCGAATTTCGACGTCGATGATCTTGAGGAACTGTCTTCATCGGCCTGCGCGACCAATCAAGTGCTGTACAACCTGGAAGAGCGCGGCATCGAATTCGACCTGCTGCCGTGGTGCCAGCAACAGCGCATGCCGCTGATGGCGTACTGCCCGATCGGCCAGGGCGGTGCGATGCTTGCCGAGCCGGTGCTGAAACAGATTGCCGCTCGTCACGGCGTGACCCCGGCACAGGTTTCGCTGGCGTGGATTCTGCGTCAGGATGGGCTGATCGCGATTCCCAAGGCCGTGCGCCCGGAACACGTGCAGCTCAATGCACAAGCGGCGCAGCTGCAACTCGATGGCGGGGATCTGGCGGCGCTGGACCAGGTGTTTCAGGCGCCAAAACGCAAGCAGCGGCTGGCCATGGTCTGAGCCACCGCCGACTGACAGAGGGCTTCGCCATGAGAAGCACTGATCAGGACGATCCATTCAATCTGCAACGCTTCGTGCTCGCCCAGGACCCGGTGTTCGAACGGGTCCAGCGCGAGCTCGGCGAGGGCCGCAAGCGCAGCCACTGGATGTGGTTCGTGTTCCCGCAGTTCGCCGGGCTCGGGGGCAGTGAGATGTCGCGGCGGTTCGCGATCAGCTCGGCGCCGGAAACCCGCGCCTACATCGACCACCCGTTGCTCGGCGCCCGGCTGCGGACCTGCACGCAGCTTGTACTGAATGTGCAGCAGCGTTCGATTGCCGAAATTTTCGGCCATCCGGACGACCTCAAATTCCACTCATCGATGACGCTGTTCGCCCAGTTCGCTGACGAAAGCAGCCTTTGGCATCAGGCGCTGGAGCGTTACTTCCACGGCATTCAGGACGAATGGACCCTGCAACTGCTGGACTCAAAACAGGCCCAGTTGCCCCCCGATCAGGGTTGAGAAATCGTCGTCGACAAACGGCAGGATCGCATCCGCCACCGGTTGCAGCTGGCGGGTGATGTAGTGGTCGTAGTCAATGGCCGCGCGGCGCACTTCCAGCGGCTCGGGCCCGGCCAGGGTGATGACGTAGCTGATCCAGCCGCCGTTCTGGTACTGGCGCGGGCGACCGTGTTGCGCGTTGTAATCGTCCGCCAGTCGTGCGGCGCGCACGTGGGGCGGCACGTTGCGTTCATAGTCGTCGAGGGTGCGGCGCAGGCGCTTGCGGTAGACCAGTCGCTCGTCGAACTCGCCGGCCAACGTCTTGCGCACATACTCGCGCACGTAATCCTGATACGGCTTGCGCTGGAAGATCCGCTCGTACAGCTCCTGCTGGAATTGCCGGGCCAGCAGCGACCAGTCGGTGCGCACGGTTTCCAGGCCTTTGTAGACCATTTCTTCGCTGCCGTCGGCACGAGTCACCAGTCCGGCATAGCGCTTTTTGCTGCCCTCTTCCGCGCCACGGATGGTCGGCATCAGGAAGCGTTTGTAGTGGGTTTCGAACTGCAATTCGAGGGCGCTTTCCAGCCCGTATTGCTCACGCACATGCTCGCGCCACCAGTCGTTGACGTGCGCAACCAGCGCCCGGCCAATGGTCGCCGCCTCTTCCTGACCGTGGGGGCGACGCAGCCAGACGAAAGTCGAGTCGGTGTCGCCATAGATCACCGCATGCCCCTGAGCCTCGATCAGTTGCCGAGTGCGCAACATGATTTCGTGGCCGCGCAGGGTGATCGATGACGCCAGCCGCGTATCGAAAAACCGGCAACCGCTGGAACCGAGCACGCCGTAGAAAGCGTTCATGATGATCTTCAGCGCCTGGGACAACGGCGCGTTGTGTTCGCGTTTGGCGGTCTCGCGACCCTCGGCGACACGCGCGACGATGGATGGCAGGCAATGCCGGGTGCGAGAGAAACGAGCGCCGCGAAAACCCGGCACCGAGTCGCTGTCATCCGGATGCTGCAAACCTTCGATCAACCCCACCGGGTCGATCAGAAAGGTGCGGATGATCGACGGATAAAGGCTCTTGTAGTCGAGCACCAGCACCGATTCGTACAGCCCTGGTTGCGAGTCCATGACAAACCCGCCGGGGCTGGCCTGCGGTGGATTGGTGCCAAGGTTCGGCGCCACAAAACCCTGACGGTGCATCAACGGCATGTACAAATGGGTGAATGCCGCCACCGAGCCGCCGCTGCGATCCGCCGGCAGACCGGTGACGCTGGCGCGCTCCAGCAAAAACTTCAGCAGCTCGGTCTTGGCGAAGATACGCGTGACCAGTTCGCAGTCCTTGAGGTTGTACTTGGCCAGCGCCGGTTTGTCCTCGGCGAACATGCGGTTGATCTCGTCCATGCGCTGGTACGGGTTGTCGATGGACTTGCCCTCGCCGAGCAACGTCTGGGCGACGTTCTCCAGACTGAACGAGGGAAAGCTCCAGGTCGCCGAACGCAGGGATTCGATGCCATCGATGATCAGCCTTCCTGCCGCTGCCGCGAAGTAATGATTGCGGCTGCCATGTTCGCGCCACTGCATTTCCTCGCCGCCACGCCCGAGCTTGAGCGGCACGCCGAGGCGCCGGGCGTGTTCGTGGAGGATGCGCAGGTCGAACTGCACGAGGTTCCAGCCGATGATCGCGTCGGGGTCGTGGCGGGCGAACCAGTCGTTGAGCTTCTTGAGGATCAGGGTGCGCGATTCGCAGTACTCGAGGTCGAAATCGACGATGCTGTCATCGCCGTTCGGCGCGCCGAGCATGTACACCTGCCGTTCGCCGCAGCCTTCCAGGGCGATGGAATACAACTCGCCCTGCTCGGTGGTTTCGATGTCCAGCGAAACCAGTCGCAGTTGCGGGCGATAGTCGGGTGCAGGCTTGAGGTGCGCGTCGAGCAGCACACCGTCGGCATCGGGCGTGCCGCTGAACCACACCGGCGCGGTGATGAATCGCTCCATCAAATAGCGCTCGGGCGGTCGCACATCGGCTTCGAAGACGTCGACACTGTGGCGGTTGAGCGCAGTTTCCAGGCGCATCAACTGACCGTGCTGCTGGCAATACAGACCGAGCACCGGGCGATGCTCGAAATCCTGCAAGGCCAGGGGGCGCAGTTCGACGTTCTTTTCGTCCGCCAGCACCCGCTCGGCCTGCTCGCGCTGGACAGCCGGGATGAACGCCACCGACGGCTGATGCGGCAGGCGCACACGGCGCGGCCCGGCGTCGGTCGCCAGCCAGAACTCGACTTCGGTGCCGGCCGGGGTGTCGCGCCAATGCCGGGTCAGGACGAAGCCCTGCTGTAAATCCACCACTGCAACCTCAGGAATTGATTCAGACGGGCATTCTACGCGGCATTGCCGTAACCCGTGACAAAGGCCTCGCCATGAAAAACCCGGTCAAATGACGTTTTTTGCGTGTTATCTGCCGTTTTGCGGCCTTGCCCTGCGCGCCTGCGTCTACGATGCTTGGAGAACAACGACAACACCTGAGTAACCGCCATGAAAACCGTCGCCCAGCTGCTCAAGCTCAAAGATCCGAAAAATCAGGAAGTGCACCAGATCAAACCCGATCACATGGTGCTCGAAGCGCTGATGAAAATGGCCGAGAAGAACGTCGGCGCCCTGCTCGTGGTGGAAGACGACAACGTGGTGGGCATCATCAGCGAGCGCGATTACGCGCGCAAACTGGTGCTGCACGGGCGCTCCTCGGTGGGCACGCCGGTGCGCGACATCATGGTGGCTAACGTGATCACGGTGGACACCCACCAGACCGTCGATACTTGCCTTGGCATCATGTCCGACAAACGCCTGCGCCACTTGCCCGTGGTGGAGGACGGCAAACTGATCGGCCTGCTGTCGATCGGCGACCTGGTCAAGGAAGCGATTGCCGAACAGGCGGAGCTGATCAAACAGCTGGAGCAGTACATTCGCGGGGAATAGTTCCTGTTTGATCGTTCCCACGCTCTGCGTGGGAACGCCTCTTGTGACGCTCTGCGTCACGCTTTGGGACGCGGAGCGTCCTGGGCTGCATTCCCACGCGGAGCGTGGGAACGATCAACGATCACCATCTGATTCGATTTCTTAACCGGGCCAATGCCGCGCAAAGACCGGCGCCAGCACCGGGTGTCGGTCGATGCGTTGCAGCCACGCATGGAAACCGGGCCGGGTCTGACGCAGGTGTTCGCGGGCACCGGCCCAGCGCGTAACCACCGCCGCCAGCACATCCAGTGCCCCCGGCGTTTCATCGTCCAGGTACAACTCGGCGGAGAACTGGTCGGCAAACACCTCCCAGGTCCAGTGCAGTCGTTCCCGCGCACCCGCCATCAGATTCTGCCGCGAGGCCTCGTCCGGCATCACCAGCCAGCGTTCCGGGTAATCAATGATCCCAATGGCCGCATAACAATTGCTGACGATGTACACCAGGCCCCGAATCGCCTGATCGCGGTCAGCGCCGTTGGCCGGCAGCAGGCCGGATTGCGCAAAGCTTTGCCCCAGATGAATCAGGATCGCCGCACTTTCGGTGATGACACTGCCGTCCGGCAGTTGCAGGGTCGGGATCTGTTTGAGCGGATTGAGCCGCGCCAGCTCCTGCGCCGCTTCCGCACTGGCCTCGATATCGATGAAGCGGTAAGCCACCTGGCACAGCTCGAGCGCCGCCTCGATGGCCGCTGCTCCTGAGTTGCGGTGTCCGTAGAGCTGATACATATCCCCTCCTCCACTGCGAAAGGCATCCTGCCTGGCCCTATTTATAGCCGTTGTATCGAATTTGGCACGGATTGCGCATTCATCGGCAGCTTGCGAATCCCTGATCTCGCAAAACAGCGCTGGCGGTGCCCATCCCGCACCAAGAGCAATCAGCGAACGCTATCCGCGTTCTTGTAAGGTGCGATACCGAACCAAAAGTTCGCGTATCCGAGCTGGCAACAAGGAGTTCACCGCGTGAATCTTCATCTGCTGCGCCACACTCTTCTCTCCGTGCCCTTGTACCTACGCCGTGTTCGTCCTGCGAACTGTCCGTGCATTCCCTTTATTACCTGAACACCTGCACTATTTATTTTTTAAATAGCACGCAAGCAGTCATTGCGTGCGCGCTGCATTAATGAATGCCAGAACAGATTGTTCGACAATAACTTTCAGACAGCACACCCGTACAACTTTTGCTGTTCGGCGTTAATGTCCGAAGCGCACCAAAACTGCACTTTCAACCATTACACCGAACAAGCGGAACAACCGACTTTACTTAGACAAGAACAAGGAACATCGCCTGTGACCCGCTAAAACACTGACCCGCACCAAATCAGTCCGCCACGCACCATCACGCGTCCTGGCCGACACGAGAACAGCTGCTCTATCTCGCTGAACAGCGCGATACCGCGCCAGGTCTGTCTCGCCCTGAAAAAAGCCCTGCAAACAGGGCCGTCGGGAGGTTATGCGCCCATGAAAACCGGCGTGCCTGATGAAACTTATATAAATGCGACATACGTATCATCCGTGAAATAACCGCTACACATTTGTTTACTGTTTGGCACAGCGGTTGCTATTGCATCCACCATGAGGGCAAGAACGATGTTCGCCACTCAATTGCACACTCACTTATAAAAGAACAGCCACGGACCGGATCAATGAACCATCGAAGTCGGCATTACTGAAGCAACAAGCTGCACAAGCCCTGTTCAATAGATAGTTCAACTATCGGCTTCTGCACACCTGCATGAAAGTTGCGACCACTCACTCGAACAACGCTGTGTTGTTCGAACGGCACCTTATTGCCCTTCATCCACCCGAGGGAGCTTTAATGAACGATGCGGTAAAGCACAGAACGCCGCCGGGGCCAGTACCGAACGCAGCGCTTGCGTCGGTGGCGGGGCGGCCCGTCTACAAGGCCAACACTTCTCAGCCCGGCGGCCTGAACAAACAGCAGATGCTGTTGCTGGTGGCGGTGTCGGCGCTGATACACGGCGGCGCCTGGTGGTTTTTCCAGCAGGCGCGGGCCGAACCGCTGCCGACGCCACCGGAAATTCCGGAAATGACCGTCGAGCTGACCAGCCCGACACCGCCGGCCCCGCCGACACCGGAACCGCCACCCCCACCACCGCCACCGCCCGAACCGGAACAACCGGTGGAAGACGAGGACGCGGTCAAGCCGCCGCCCAAACCGGTGGAGAAACCCAAGCCGGTCGAGAAACCCAAACCGGTGAAAAAGGCCGAGCCGCCGAAAGCGCCGCCCGCCCCTGCGCAACCGGCAGCACCTGCCGCCCCTGCCACCCCGAGTGCGCCACCGGCACCTGCGGCGGCACCGGGCCCGGTGAAAGAGTCGGCGGCGATTTCCGGCCTCGCCAGCCTCGGCAACCCGCCGCCGGAATACCCGTCGCTGGCCCTGCGGCGCAACTGGGAAGGCAGCGTGGTGCTGCGGATTCAGGTGCTGGCCAACGGTCGCGCAGGCTCGGTGACGGTGACCAAATCCAGCGGCAAGCCGCAACTGGACGACGCGGCGGTTGCGGCGGTGAAGGCCTGGAAGTTCATCCCGGCCAAACGCGGCGACACACCGATCGACGGCTTCGCCACCCAGACCATCGATTTCAAATTGCCGCAATGACGGCGCGACAACCGAACTCACAACCGATTAACGCAAGCGAGGTGTAGCCATGAACGATTCTTTGTCTTCGATGATTGTCCCCGGCGTGCTCTGGGGGCTGGTGCTGTTTTCCGTGGTCAGTTGGGCGATCCTGCTGGTCAAGTCGGCGCAATACCTGCGCCAGAAAACCCAGAACCGGCAGTTCAGCAAAGCCTTCTGGGGCGCACCGGATCTACTCACCGCCGCCGAACACGCCAGCCAGTACCCGGGCTCGCTGGCGCGGATCGCCAGCAGCGGTTTCGAAGCCTTGCTGGTGGAAGAATCCCCGCGCACCACCCAACAACTGGCGCACACCATCAACCGTGCCGATCGACTGGAACGCAACCTGCGCCAGCAGATCCAGAAGGAACGCCGCTCACTGGAAAACGGCCAGGCGATCCTCGCCAGCATCGGCAGCACCGCGCCGTTCATTGGCCTGTTCGGCACGGTGTGGGGAATCATGGAAGCCCTGCAAAGCATCGGCGCCAGCGGTTCGGCCAGCCTGGAAACCGTGGCCGGGCCCATCGGCCACGCGCTGATCGCCACCGGTGTGGGCATTGCCGTCGCGGTGCCGGCGGTGCTGATTTACAACTTCTTCCTGCGGCGCCTGAAACTAGCGTCGGCGGACATGGATGACTTCGCCCACGACTTCGACGCCCTCGCCTCGCGCAGCGCGTTTTCCATCAGCCGCCAGGCCATCGCCAAATCCACGGCCGCCGTGCGGGAGGCCAGCTGATGTCCTTTTCCACTCAAGACAGCGATGAAGTGCTCAGCGAAATGAACGTCACGCCGCTGGTGGACGTGATGCTCGTGCTGTTGGTGGTGTTCATCGTCACCGCGCCGCTGATGACCAACGCGATCAAGGTCAACCTGCCAAAAACCGACGCCGTCGCCCCCGCCGAAAAGAAGGATCCGGTGGTGGTCAGCGTCGATCAGGACGGCAAGTTCTTCCTGGCCAAGACCGAGCTGGCGCCGGAATCACTGGAGGCCAGCCTCAAGGAGGTCAAGGCCAAGGACGCCGAAGTGCGCGTGCAGCTGCAGGCCGACTCCGCCGTGAATTACGGCCAGGTCGCCAAAGCCATGGCGTCCATCGAGCGCTCGGGCATCACCAAGATATCGGTGATGACCACCCGCTGACGGCGGTGCCGGGCGCGCAGTGAGGGACGCGCCCGACACCGTTCGTTGAATCCCGTCGCAATCGGCCGACCGAAAAAACGCAGCGCGTCTTCGGAGGGGATCGGCTTGCTTGAAGAAAGTGGTTTTCGCGGCGCGGCACCACCGTGCTCCGTGCAAAGAGGGCTCACAAGGCCATTTCGATAAACGTCTAACAAAGTCGGAAACAACCATGCTGATGAACACTCCACGCTTCACGCTCAAACCCTTGGTGGCGACGATTTCCCGCCATCGTTTCGTTCCGTTGTACCTGGTGGCCATGGGGATGGGCGCCGGGGTTCAGGCTGCCGAGGACGACAACAGCGTCCCGGCCGCTACTGCGGTGGTCGCGCCGACCACGCAACTGCAACGGGTCGAAGTGACCGGTTCGGCGATCCGTCGGGTCGACGCGGAAACGGCGGTGCCGATCACCGTGCTCAAGGCCGAAGAGCTGCGCAAACAGGGCGTGACCACCACCGCCGAACTGGTGCAGCGCATCACCGGCAGCCAGTCGATCAACAACAGCGCAGGCTCGGTCGGCGCGGCCACCGGCGGCGCCTCGTTCGCCGACATGCGCGGCATCGGCGCGAACAAGACGCTGGTGCTGCTCAACGGTCGCCGACTGGCGAACAACGCCCTGTCGGGCACCAATTCGGCCGGCGGCGCGGTGGATCTGAACATGATCCCGTTTGCCGCAATCGAGCGCGTGGAAGTATTGCGCGACGGCGCCTCGGCCCTGTACGGTACCGACGCCATCGGCGGCGTGATCAACTTCATCACCAAGAAATCCATGACCGACGGCCAACTCACCCTCGGCGGCGAAACCCCGACCCACAGTGGCGGCGGTGCGACCAAGGACATGAGCGCCAGTTGGGGCTACGGCGACCTGGAGCAGGACCGCTTCAACGTGCTCGGCGTGTTCAACTACAACAAGCAGCAGAACCTCGACGCCAACGACCGCTCCTTCGCCCGCGACTACGTGCCCGGCCGTGGCCTGGACCAGACCTCCGGCACCGCGTTCCCCGGCAACTACAGCCAGAACGGCAACGCCACCAACCCGCTGGCCAACAGCAATTGCAACGGCCCCAACCTGGTGGCCCGCGACGGCCTCTGCCGCTTCAGCACCCGCGAATACATCGACCTGGTGCCGCAGACCGAGAAAACGTCGTTCTTCGGCAAGACCACCGGAAAACTGGCCGACGACCACAACGTCAACCTCGAATACTTCTGGTCGCGCAACAACAACGCCACCGCTATTGGCCCAGCGCCATTGACCGGCCTGAGCCTGGATTCGTCCTCGCCCTACTACCCTGGCAACGGCATCACCCCGGCGCCCACCGGGTTCGCCCTCGACCCGACGCAACCGGTGGACGTGAACTGGCGCGAAACCGCCGCCGGCCCGCGTGAATCGAAAGACCAGAACACCAGCCAGCGCTTTTTGCTGAGCTTCGACGGTCTGGTCGGCGGCTGGGACTACAACGTCGGCGCCTCGTACAACCAGAACAAGATCGTCTCCAGCGTCACCAGCGGCTACGTCAGCGATCAGGCGATGATCGACGGTCTGGCCAGCGGCCTGCTCAACCCGTTCGGCCCGCAGACCAGCGCCGGTCAGCAATACATCGATCAGGCCGCGTACCACGGCGCCTATTCCACGGCGGTCGGTCGGGTCGCCGGTTTCGACGGGCGGATCAGCCGCGAGATCGGTGACTGGTTCGGTGCCGGCCCGTCGGGTCTGGCGCTGGGCGGCGAGTACCGCAAAGAGAAATTCCACCAGGACTTCGAAGCCTTCGCCGGCGACATCCAGAGCCTGGGCATTGACCCGGCCGGCAGCGTCGAGGGCGACCGCAGCGTGAAAGCCGCCTACGCGGAAATCAACGTGCCGGTGCTCGACAGCCTGGAACTGTCCGCCGCCGTGCGTCACGACAAATACAGCGACTTCGGCAGCACCACCAACCCGAAATACTCGTTTCGTTATCAGCCACTCAAGGAGCTGGTGGTGCGCGGCGCCTACAGCGAAGGCTTCCGCGCGCCGTCGCTGTATGAGTTGTATTCGCCGCGCAGCATCACCTTCACCCAGGGCTACTACAACGACCCGGTGCTGTGTACCGGCGGCGTGGTGCAACCGGGCGGCAACGGCGGGCGCGATTGCGGTCAGCAGTTCCTCAACCAGATCGGCGGCAACGAAGACCTGGCCCCGGAGAAAGCGCGCAACGTGACGCTGGGCTTCGTTTATCAACCGGTCAGCAATCTGTCCGTGGGCCTGGATTTCTGGTGGATTCACATCTCCAACCAGATCCAGCCGTTCCCGGAATCCACCGTGTTCGATCAGGCCGGCAGCTACCCTGACCGCTTCGTGCGCAACGCCGACGGCACGCTCAATTACATCGTCACCGGCAACGCCAACCTCGGCATCGTCGAAACCAACGGCGTCGATGTGTCGCTGGACTATCGCTTCCCGAACACGCCGTACGGTCAATTCGGCCTGGGTCTGCAAGGCACCTATGTCGACGAGTACGACTTCCAGAGCACCATCAAGGGCCCGTTCACCGACAAGGTCGGCGACTTCAAGGGTGACGGGGTGATTGCCCGCTGGAAACACAACCTGACCGGTTCCTGGACCTTCGGCGCCGCCCGCGCGGCGCTGACCAACCGCTTCACCACCGGCTACAACGACTACGACCGCGAGACCAACGCGCGGGTCGCATCGTATTCGGTGTGGGACCTGTCGGCCGGCTACACCTTCGACAAGGTGCTGGACGTCGATGCCGGGGTGAAGAACCTGTTCGACCGCGACCCGCCGTTCTCCAACCAGGCCTACAACTTCCAGAGCGGTTATGACCCGCGCTACACCGATCCGCTGGGCCGCACGCTGTTTGCGCGCATGACGTACCACTTCTGAGTCCCGGTCGGGGCCGCGCAAGACTCCGGCCGGCCCCTTCCCCTTGCGAATTCGCATCCCGCAGCGGCCTGCCGCCGCTTCGGGTTTTTCCGGCTCAGAGGAACGACTTCATGACATTCATGCGCAACATGGCCGGCCTGCTGCTCGGCAGCGCGCTGCTGTGCAACGCGGCATCTGCGCTGGCCGGCGGCAGCTATGCGATGACGGTGTACGGCGAGGCGCCGAAATACCCTGCCGGTTTCCAGCACTTCGACTTCGTCAATCCCGACGCCCCCAAGGGCGGCTCGCTCAGCCGCGCTTCGATGGAGATCGGTCAGTACAACTACATCACCCCGTATGCCGATCAGGGCATTTCCGTGGTGCAGGTCAACGACTGGGTGTATTCGCCGCTGGCGTTCCGCTCGCTGGACGAGCCCTACACCGTCTACGGTCTGGTGGCGCAATCCATGGAGCGCGATCCCGGCGGCCTGTGGGTGCGTTTCAACCTGAATCCCGAGGCGCGTTTCGCCGACGGCACACCGATCACCGCCGAAGACGTGCGCTACACCTTCGAGCTGTTGATGACCAAGGGCAGCCTGAGTTATCGCCAGCAATACGCCGATGTGCAGGACGTGCTGATCGAAGGTCCGCGACAGATTCGCTTCACCTTCAAGAACAACCTCAACCGCACCCTCGCGCTGGATCTGGCGTCGCTGCGACCGGTGCCCGAGCACTGGTGGAAAACCCGCGACTTCGCCAACGGCGGCGGCTTCGAACCGCCGCTGGGCAGCGGCCCGTACCGAGTGAGCAAGGTCGATGCGGGACGCAGCATCAGTTTCCAGCGTGACCCGCAGTGGTGGGGCAAAGACCTGCCGGTCAGTCGCGGAATGTACAACTTCGACAGCCTGACCGTGAATTTCTACGGCGACACCGACGTCGCCCGACAACTGCTGCAGGCCGGCGCGTTCGACTACAACCGCGAGTTTTCCTCGTCCGGCTACGTGGTCGGCTACGACAGCCCGGCCCTGCGCGACGGTCGCCTGCAACAGGCGATTCTCGCCCCGGACAAACCGACCAGCGCCCAGGGGTTTGTGTTCAATCTGCAGAACCCGCTGTTCAAGGATCGCCGCGTGCGTCAGGCGCTGAGCCTGCTGTGGGATTTCGAGTGGACCAACAAACAGATGATGCGCGGCTTCTACGTGCGCCAGAACAGCTACTGGCCGAAGAGTGAAATGGCCGCCACCGCCCTGCCCGACGCCGGAGAACTGGCGATCCTCGAACCGCTGCGCGGACAGATTCCGGACGAGGTTTTCAGCCGGGTCTATCAGGCGCCGAAAACCGATGGCAGCGGCTACATCCGCGACAAGCAGTTGCAGGCCCTGAAGCTGTTGGCCGAGGCCGGATGGACACCGAAAAACAATCGGCTGGTGAACGCCGCCGGCGAGCCATTCGAATTCACCTTCCTCGACGGCCAGGGCGGTTTCGACCGCATGCTGCTGCCCTACAAACGCACCCTGGCGCAGATCGGCATCACCCTGAATCTGCGGCGCATCGATTCGGCGCAGTACGTCAACCGGCTCAACGCCCGGGACTACGACATGATCGTCACCAGTTTCCCCCGCAGCGGCGATCCGATCGTCTCGCCGGGCCGCGAGTTGTACAGCCTGTATGCCTCACAGAGCGCCACACAAGTCGGCAGCTCCAATTCGATGGTGCTGGCGGACCCGGCGGTGGACCGGCTGATCGACGGCCTGGTCCAGGCCAATACCCGCGACGCCATGGTGCGTTACGCCCGCGCCCTCGACCGGGTGCTGCAATGGGGTGACTACATGATTCCCAACTACTACTCCAAAGGCACGCCGACGGTGTTTCAGAACCGCTTCGGCAGGCCGTCGGTGCAGCCGATCTACAGCGAAGGCCTCGACACCTGGTGGGAGGTCTCGGCCAAGCCGCTGACCAATCAGCAGATGAGTGCCCTGCACCAACTCGCGGGGGGCCAGTGACATGTGGCGTTATCTGAGTCGACGTCTGTTGCTGATCATCCCGACGCTGCTGTGCATTCTGGTGGTCAACTTCGTCATCGTGCAGGCCGCGCCCGGCGGCCCGGTGGAACAGGCCATCGCCCGCCTGCAAGGCTTCGGCGGACACAGCATGGGCGGCGCCAGCGAGGTCACCGCGATCGGCGGTGCCGGGCGCAGCAGCCGTGGCCTGGACCCGGCGCTGATCGAAGAGATCAAGCACCACTACGGCTTCGACAAGCCGATGCACGAACGCCTGTGGCTGATGCTCAAGAACTATGCGCAACTGGACCTGGGCAGCAGTTTCTTTCGCGGTGCGAAGGTCACCGATCTGATCGTGCAGAAACTGCCGGTGTCGCTGTCCCTCGGCCTGTGGGCGACCTTGATCACCTACCTGATTTCGATCCCGCTGGGGATCCGCAAGGCAATCAAAAACGGTAGCGCGTTCGATGTCTGGAGCAGCACGGCGATCATCGTCGGCTACGCGATGCCGGCGTTTCTGTTCGCGATCCTGTTGATCGTGGTGTTCGCCGGGGGCAGCTACGTCAACTGGTTTCCGGTACAGGGGCTGGTCTCGGACAACTTCGACAGCCTGAGCCTGTGGGGCAAGGTCGGCGACTACCTCTGGCACCTGGTGTTGCCGGTGACGGCGCTGGTGATCGGCGGTTTTGCGACGCTGACGATCCTGACCAAAAACAGCTTCCTCAACGAGATCAGCCGTCAGTACGTGATCACCGCGCGCGCCAAGGGCCTGACCGAAAGACGCGTGCTCTACGGCCATGTGTTTCGCAACGCGATGCTGTTGGTGGTGGCCGGTGTGCCGTCGGCGTTGATCGAGGTTTTTTTCGCTGGCTCCCTGCTGATCGAAACCATCTTCAACCTCGACGGCCTCGGGCGCATGAGCTACGAAGCGGCGGTTTCACGGGACTACCCGGTGGTGTTCGGCACGCTGTTCCTGTTCACCCTGTTCGGCCTGTTGATCAAGCTGATCGGCGACCTCTGCTACACCCTGCTCGACCCGCGCATCGACTTCTCGGCGAGGACTGCCTGATGTTCACACTCTCCCCTCTGGGCCGGCGGCGCATTGCGCAATTCAAGGCCAACCGGCGCGGGCGCTGGTCGCTGTGGCTGTTCATCGGGCTGTGCCTGATCTGCCTCGGCGGCGAACTGATCGCCAACGACAAGCCGCTGGTGATCCGCTACCACGACGCCTTTTACTTCCCGATCCTCAGCGATTATCAGGAAACCGATTTCGGCGGCGAACTGCCGTTCCAGCCGGATTACGCCAGCAATTACGTACACAAACTGATCGAGGATCAGGGCGGCTGGATGCTGTTCCCGCCGATCCCGTTCAGCTACGACACGGTCAATTACGACCTCACGGAACCGGCACCCAGTCCGCCGTCCTCCAGCAACTGGCTGGGCACCGACGATCAGGCGCGGGATGTGTTGGCGCGAGTGATTTTCGGCACGCGGATTTCGATTCTGTTCGCGCTGATTCTCACCGCCGTCAGTGCCCTGGTCGGCATCGTCGCCGGAGCGTTGCAGGGTTATTACGGCGGCTGGGTCGACTTGCTCGGGCAGCGGGTGCTGGAGATCTGGTCGGGGCTGCCGGTGCTGTACCTGCTGATCATTTTGTCCGGGTTCGTCTCGCCGAGTTTCTGGTGGCTGCTGGGGATCATGGCGCTGTTTTCCTGGCTGGCACTGGTGGACGTGGTGCGCGCCGAGTTCCTGCGTGGGCGCAGCCTGGAATACGTCAAGGCCGCGCGAGCCCTGGGCCTGACGGACAGTGAACTGATGCGCCGGCACATTCTGCCCAACGCCATGACCTCCACCCTTACCTACCTGCCGTTCATTCTGACCGGCGCCATCGCCACCCTCACCGCGCTGGATTTTCTTGGCTTCGGCATGCCCGCCGGCACCGCGTCGCTGGGTGAACTGATCGGCCAGGCCAAGCGCAATCTGCAAGCGCCATGGCTGGGGCTGACGGCGTTTTTTGCCTTGGCGTTGATTCTGTCCTTGCTGGTGTTTATCGGCGAAGCCTGCCGTGACGCGTTCGATCCGCGATCCTGATCCCCGGAGCTGAAATGACCGACAACCTGATTGAAATCCGCGACCTGCGCGTCGCCTTCGCCGGGCACGAAGTGGTGCACGGTGTGAACCTCGACATCCGCCGTGGCGAGTGCCTGGCACTGGTCGGCGAATCCGGCTCGGGCAAGTCGGTGACGGCGCACTCGATCCTGCGCTTGCTGCCGGCCAAGACCGTCAGCAGCACGGGCAGCATCCGCTACAACGGCGTGGACTTGCTGCACGCCAGCGAACAGCAGCTGCGCGGCTTGCGCGGCAACCGCATCGCGATGATTTTCCAGGAGCCGATGACCTCGCTGAACCCGTTGCACACGGTGGAAAAACAGATCAGCGAAGTGCTGGAGATCCACAAGGGACTCAAGGGCCGCGCCGCGCGCCAGCGCACGCTGGAGCTGCTGGAACTGGTGGGCATTCGCCAACCGTTGCAGCGCTTGAAGGCCTATCCGCACCAGCTCTCCGGAGGCCAGCGGCAACGGGTGATGATCGCCATGGCGCTGGCCAACGAGCCGGAATTACTGATCGCCGATGAGCCAACCACGGCTCTCGACGTGACCGTGCAGCAGAAGATTCTCGAGTTGCTGATCGAGTTGCAGCAACGCCTCGGCATGTCGCTGCTGCTGATCAGTCACGACCTCAATCTGGTGCGGCGTATCGCCCAACGGGTGTGCGTGATGCGCCACGGGGAAATCGTCGAACAGGCCGACTGCGAAACGCTGTTCCGCACGCCGCAGCATGCTTACAGCCGCCTGCTGATCGAAGCAGAACCGTCGGGCGCGCCAGTGCCGAGCCGCTACGATCACAACCTGCTGGAAGTGGACGATCTGAAAGTCTGGTTTCCGCTGCCCAAGGCGTTGTTCAGTCGCACCCAGGAATACATCAAGGCCGTGGACGGAGTGAGTTTCCGGCTGCAACGGGGCAAGACCCTGGGCATTGTCGGCGAGTCTGGCTCGGGCAAGTCGACGCTGGGCCAAGCGATTCTGCGGCTGGTGGAATCCGAGGGCGATATTCGCTTCGGCAACAAGCAACTGAGCCTGCTCAATCAGCGTTTGATGCGCCCGTTGCGCCGGCAGATTCAGGTGGTGTTCCAGGACCCGTTCGGCAGCCTCAGCCCTCGGATGTCGGTGCAGCAGATCATCGCCGAAGGCCTGCTGACCCACGGCATCGGCACGGCCGAAGAACGTGAGGCGGCGGTGATCCGCGTGCTGGAGGAAGTCGGCCTCGACCCTCAGAGCCGTCATCGCTATCCCCACGAGTTCTCCGGCGGCCAGCGCCAGCGCATTTCCATCGCCCGGGCGCTGGTGCTGGAACCGGCGCTGATTCTGCTCGACGAACCGACTTCGGCGCTGGATCGCACGGTGCAGAAACAGGTGGTGGAGTTGTTGCGGCAATTGCAGATCCGCCATGGGCTGACGTACCTGTTCATCAGCCATGACCTGGCGGTGGTGCATGCGCTGGCGCACGATTTGATGGTGATCAAGGACGGCAAGGTGGTGGAACAGGGAGCCTCGCGCCAGATTTTTGCGGCGCCGCAGCATGCCTACACCCAGGCGTTGCTGAAAGCCTCCGGCCTGAAGTCTGACAAAGAACCCTGTGGGAGCGAGCTTGCTCGCGAAGGCGTCGGATCAGTCAGTATTTATGTGGCTGACACACCGTATTCGTGAGCAAGCTCGCTCCCACAGGGGGTAATCGATGGGGTTTGAAGTTTATTTTCCGGCCACTGCATCCAAACGCCTCCGTCACGGGTAGTCCCTGTAACAGCCCTCTTTCGGCTGTCAGCGGTTTACCCTTTTTCGGAGAAACACTGATGAACATCACCCAACTGATCGGCCTCACCGGTTTGCTTGCCATCGCTTCGACAAGCTTTGCCCAAAGCAGTTATCCCGACGCGATCAAGGTGCCGGACGGCCACAAGATCGCGATGGAAACCACCGGGGTCGGCGAGATCACCTACGAATGCCGGGACAAGGCCAACGTCGCCGGCCAGACCGAGTGGGTGTTCGTCGGACCCAAAGCGGTGCTCAACGATCGCAGCGGTAAACAGGTCGGCACCTACTTCGGCCCGCCCGCCACCTGGCAGGCGCAGGACGGTTCGAAAGTCACCGGCACGCAACTGGCCGTAGCGCCTTCGAGCCCGGGCAACCTGCCCTATCAACTGGTCAAGGCCAACCCCGCCGAGGGCAAAGGCGCCATGAGCGGCGTGAGCTACATCCAGCGTGTCGCGCTCAAGGGCGGCGTGGCGCCGGGCAGTGAATGCACGGCAGCGAACAAGGGCAAACAGGAAGTGGTGAAGTACCAGGCCGACTACATTTTCTGGGCGGCGAACTGAACCCGGCTGGACGTTTGCCGGATGCTTGCTAGATTGCAGGACATGCCATTACCCGAAACCGCGTTCGATTACGAAGCCCGCCTCGCCGCCTGTGCCCGCGGCGAGCGCGGGGCCCTGCGCGAATTGTATGTGCAGGAAAGTCCGCGGCTGCTCGGTGTGGCCCGGCGTCTGGTGCGCGACACGGCGCTGGCCGAAGACATCGTTCACGATGCATTCCTCAAGATCTGGGCTGGCGCGTCGGGGTTCGATCCGGCGCGCGGTTCGGCGCGGGGCTGGATGTTCAGCGTGACCCGGCATCTGGCGTTGAATGTGTTGCGCAATCACAACCGGGAAACGCCGCTGAACGACAGCAACGAATCTCTGGCGATTGATGACGACTTCGATGCGCTGGCGCAATCGACCCGCATCCATCGCTGCCTGCATCAACTGGAACCGCAACGCCGCCGCTGCATCCTTCACGCCTACGTCGACGGTTACAGCCACGCGCAGATCGCCCAACGCCTCGACACGCCGCTGGGCACCGTCAAAGCCTGGATCAAGCGCAGCCTCAATGCGTTGCGGGAGTGCATGGGATGACCACCGAATCGGCGCAGGAACGCGATGAACTGGCCAGCGAATACGTGCTCGGTACCCTCTCGGCCGAAGCGCGCGCCGAAGTACAACGACGCTTGCCCAACGAGCCCGAGCTGCAAGCGGCGGTGGATGCCTGGGAGCGGCGGCTGCTGGAGCTGACCGACCTCGCCCCGGCGCATCAGCCTTCGTTGCAGCTGTGGCAACGCATTGAGCGCAGTGTCGGGCAACTCACCCATAAGGTGGCGCCCGAGATTTCATGGTGGAACCGTCTGTCGCTGTGGCGCGGATTGAGCGCTGCCGGGTTGGCCGCGACTTTGTTGCTGGGTTCGATCCTGTTAACTCAAACCACACCGAAACCGAGCTTTCTGGTGGTGCTGGTCGCCCCGCAGGACAAGGCGCCGGGCTGGGTGATCCAGGCCAGCAGTCCACGGGAGATTCAGTTGATTCCGCTGGGCGTGGTCGAGGTGCCGGCGGACAAGGCGCTGGAGTTCTGGACCAAGGCCGACGGCTGGCAGGGTCCGGTGTCGCTGGGGCTGGTCAAACCGGGCCAGGCGCTATCGATCCCGCTGGACAAGCTGCCGCCGCTGCAACCGAACCAGTTGTTCGAGCTGACGCTGGAAGGCGCCAACGGCTCGCCGATCGGCAAACCCACCGGGCCGATCCAGGCAATTGGCCGCGCGGTGAAGGTGCTGTGACAAACCATCATCGACGTCGATGTTCACCATCACGTCAATGAAGTTCTCTAAAAAAATCCCGGGCGTAAGATCGGCTCCATACCAAACAAACAACACCCCCGGAGCAAAAAATCATGAAACGCCAAGTCATCCTCAGCATTGCCCTTTCGGTTCTGGCCTTCAACGCATTTGCCGCGAAACCTGCCCACACCATGATCGCCGAAGGCGGTTCGGATCGTCTGATTGAACGTCGCGTCGCTGAAGGCGGTTCGGATCGTCTGATCGAACGTCGCGTTGCCGAAGGTGGCTCGGATCGTCTGATTGAACGCCGCGTTGCCGAAGGTGGCTCGGATCGTCTGATCGAACGCCGCGTTGCTGAAGGTGGTTCGGATCGTCTGATCGAACGCCGCGTTGCCGAAGGTGGCTCGGATCGTCTGATCGAACGCCGCGTTGCTGAAGGTGATTCGGATCGTCTGATCGAACGCCGCGTTGCCGAAGGTGGCTCGGATCGTCTGATCGAACGCCGCGTTGCTGAAGGTGGTTCGGATCGTCTGATTGAACGCCGCGTTGCCTGAATGAATGGCTTGACCGCAACAACCCAGAAAAAACCCGGCTCCCGTCAGCCGGGTTTTTTTATGCCTGTCTGATCGTCCTCAGCCCTTGGCCATGCAGCGCCGATAGCGCTCGTCGACCCGTTTGGCAAACCACGCCGTGGTCAGTTTGCGGGTGATCTTCGGGCTTTGCAGCACGATGCCCGGCAACACCGCACGGGGCAATGACTTGCCTTCCGCACGCTCCGCCAGCACGAATACCCGTTGATACAGTTTGGTCTCCTCGAAAGCCAGGCTATCGCCCTTCTCCAGTTGATCGCGGATCACCGGATTGCGCATGCCCAGCGATTTGCCGAGGGCGCGCACCGCCAGTTCAGTGCTGCCCGGCATGATCGCGCCCGGGCGGATCAGGTCGCCATCCAGCGCCAGCGGAATCCCCGACGCCCGGCTGACCGCGTTCTGAAATGCCGCATTGCGACTGGCGTACCAGCCGGCGTTGAAATCAGCAAAGCGGTACAGCGGCTCGCGGTAACTCACCGGATAACCCAGCAAATGGGCAATGCCGAAATACATGCCGCCGCGACGACTGAACACCTCGCGGCGAATCGTCCCGTCCACCGGGTACGGATAGTCCTTGGCATGCTGCTCGGCGAATTCGATGCTGACCTGCATCGGCCCGCCGGTGTGCACCGGGTTGAAACCGCTGAACAGCGTGCGGCCCATCGGCACCGAGCCGATGAAGTCGTCGAAAATCGCGCTCAATTCCTTTTCGCTGCGGGCGGCGCTCAGGCGTTCGCTGTAGGTCTTGCCGTTGGGCGAGCGCACCTGCAAGGCGCCGCTGACCAACAGGCTCGGGATATGCACCTTGGCGGCGCGGCGGTCGATTTCGTCACGGGCGATCTTGCCCAGGCCAGGCACCGGCGGATCGACCTGGAAAGTGGATTCCTGCTCGGCGACGGCCAGCACCGAACACAGGTTTTGCGTGGTCGGGCTGATGCCCTGGGCGGCGAACGCGGCGTAGATGTCGGTGGCCCAGCCCTGGCGGTCGACGGTTTTTGCCGGCAGCAGGCGCACGATCTGCGCCTTGACCTCGGCGGGCGGGCGCGGCGCCGGTTCTTCGCTGCGTTGACCGGCGCAACCGGCCAGTACCAGCAGCGCGGCGAGGCTGACGAATAATCGAGGGGTGTGCATAACGCTTCATCCAGTCCGTTGAGCCGGGTTAACCCTACGCGCAATCGCAGGGTGCAGGATAGGACTGCGGGCCGGCGGCGCTGTTCCATCGCCCCGTTTGGCAGGCCGACTGGCCGCCCTCGCCGTCTGATCCATACTTGCTGCTGCACACTCAGTGGCAAGCTTGGGGCCAGGACACGCGAGGAGGACAGACCATGAACCGCAGTGATGTTCTGATCATCGGCGCAGGCCCCACCGGACTGGTGCTGGCCCTGTGGCTGAGCAAACTGGGCGTGCGCGTGCGCATTATCGACAAGGCTTCCGCGCCGGGCACCACGTCGCGGGCGCTGGCGGTGCAGGCGCGCACCCTTGAGCTGTACCGGCAACTGGATCTTGCCGATGCGGTGGTGCGCAACGGTCACCGGGTGGCGGCGGCGAATTTCTGGGTCAAGGGAAAACCCGTGGCGCAGTTGCCGCTGAACCGGATCGGCGAAGGCCTGACACCCTATGCCTTTCTGGAAATGTACCCGCAGGACGAACACGAGCGGCTGTTGATCGACCGCCTCGAAGACTACGACGTGACCGTCGAGCGCAACACGACGCTGGAGAGTTTCACGGAAAACGGCGACGGCCTCACCGCGCATTTGCGCCTGCCGGATGGCGAGCAGGAAATCTGTCAGGCCTGCTATCTGGCCGGGTGTGACGGCGCCCGTTCGGTCGTGCGCAAAACCCTCGACACCGGTTTTCCCGGCGGCACTTATCAGCAGATTTTCTATGTCGCGGATGTGCAGGCCAGCGGCCCGGCGCTCAACGGCGAGTTGCATCTGGATCTGGATGAGGCGGACTTTCTCGCGGTGTTCCCGCTGGCCGGCGAAGGCCGTGCGCGGTTGATCGGCACCGTGCGTGATGAGCGCGCGGATCGCGCCGAAACCCTGGAATTTTCCGATGTCAGCAACCGCGCCATCGAACATCTGAACGTGCACATCGAGGACGTCAACTGGTTCTCCACCTACCGCGTGCATCACCGGGTGGCGGATCACTTTCGCAAGGGCCGGGCGTTTCTGCTCGGCGACGCAGCGCACGTACACAGCCCCGCTGGTGGCCAAGGCATGAACACCGGCATCGGCGATGCGATCAATCTGGCGTGGAAACTCGCGGCAGTACTCGGCGGCGCTGCCACGCCCAAACTGCTCGACAGCTACGAAACCGAGCGCATCGCCTTCGCCCGGCGACTGGTGTCGACCACCGACAAAGTCTTCAGCTTCGTCACCGCTGAAGGTCGCATGGCCGACCTGTTGCGCACGCGGCTGGCGCCGTTCCTGATTCCGAAAATGGCCTCATTCGAAACCAGCCGCGAATTCCTGTTTCGCACCGTCTCGCAAATCACCGTCAACTATCGAGGCATGGCGTTGAGCGAAGGCGTGGCCGGGCACGTGCACGGCGGCGACCGCTTGCCGTGGGCCCATGATGGCGAGGGGGATAATTACGAGCCGTTGCGCCATCCGTGCTGGCAGGTGCATGTGTACGGCGACACCAGCGACGAGATGATCGCCTGGTGCAATGAACATCACTTGCCGCTGCACGTGTTCGACTGGCGTCCGGCGTTTGAAACGGCAGGGCTGGGGCGCAACGGCTTTTACCTGCTGCGCCCCGATACCTACGTGGCGATTGCCGACAACAGCGCGGATCCGAAGGTGATCGAGCGGTATTTCCGTGACCACGGGATCAGATGTTATTTGCAGCAGCCCATCCAGTGAGCGCTATCGACCAGGGCAATCATCGGCTGTTTGCATGAGATCCGCGATGATTGTCCCCTGATCCAGAGTCACTACCCGCTGCGCCATTGCAAGGGTTTGCGGGCGATGGGCAACCAGTATGCGAGTCATTGCCTCCTGTGTGATGGCGGCATTGACCCGTTGTTCGTTCCAGACATCCAGATGACTGGTGGCTTCGTCCAGCACCAGCAACCTGGGCGATCGGTACAATGCGCGAGCCAGCAGTATGCGTTGTCTCTGGCCGCCTGACAGTCCTGATCCAAGATCACCGACAAGCGTGTTGTATTTCATCGGCAGCGCCATGATTTCATCATGCACCGCCGCTTGCTCCGAACACCTGATCACTTGCCTTGGATCCGGCTGAGCGTCGAAAAAACAGATATTGTCCGAAAGCGTCCCGGTAAACAGTTGATCGTCCTGCATTACCGTTCCAGTCATCTGGCGATAGTTGCGCAGCCCCAGGCGCTTCAGCTCAACCCCACCCAGAAGTATTTCCCCCTCGGTTGGTGTTAACAGCCCCAGTATCAACTTGAGCAAAGTGGTCTTGCCACAACCCGACACCCCCGCAATCGCAATGCACTCGCCCGCCGGAATGCGCAAACTCAAATTGTCGATGACATTGGGCTCATGTTCCGCGTATCGAAAGGAGAGATTGCGTAACTCAATATCCGTTTCTATCTCCCGAAGGTCGATTTCAGCGTCGTCAGCCTCCTCTTCCGGTGCCGTCAGCAAAATATCGGCCACGCGCTCACTGTGCAGACGCAACATCCGCAGTTCGAACGACTTATCCAGCAACGCGGCAATACGTTGGCTGAACTGATCCTTGTAGCTCAGGAACGCAAACAGCATACCGACGGAAAAGTGGTTATCCATAACGGCCATGGCTGCCAACCAGACCACGACAATCCGCTCCCCATTAAAAACAAGGGTGCTGGCTGACTGGAACGATATCGTAATGCGCGCGATCCGTAACTCAGCATTGAGCTGATCCGTCAGGGCGTTACTCCAGGCGCACCGTCGCTCCTGCTCGCGACCATATAACCGAATGCTTTGAATACCCCGGGCAGATTCGATAAACAGCGTGCCTTGTCTGGCCGCACAGGCGATATGCATCGCTGTAGCTTCACGCTGTTTTTGAAAAATCCTCCAGCGCAAAGCTGCATAAAGCACCACGGCCGACAGACTGACAAATGCCAGCGTGGCACTGTAGAAAAACATAACGACCAGCGTGGAAAACACCAACAAACCGTCGATGAGTCCTTCAATCAGTTGCGTGGTCAGTGCTTTCTGAATGACCTGTATAGCCTGAAATCTCGAAGCGATATCACCCAGATGCCGCTTCTCGAACCAGGCAACCGGCAAACGCAGCAAATGGGCAAAGGCATTGCCCAACCATTGATACCCCAAATAGGCGGACAAAGACGCGGCCATCCATGATCGCAACCACCCCAATCCGGTCTGGAGCAACACCAGCAACAGGAATCCGCTGCCCAGAACCGTCATCAACCGGTGATCACCCGTGGTCAGCACGTCGTCCACGACCCATTGCAAGTAGAACGGGAGCGCCAATGCAAGGGCTTGCAACAGCGCGCCCATCAACAGCAACCTTGCCAGTCCTGGGTAGAGCCCATCGACTTTGCCGAGCATGGATTGCCAGGAAATCTTCTTTTGGGACGGCAGGCGTTCAAACAGTTCCCCGGGCGTCAATTCCAGTACCACGCCTGTAAAATGACTGGATGCCCGAGACCAGGAAACGCTCCGTTTGCCGCTTGCCGGGTCGTGAATCAGCAACCCGTTGCGCGTCACTTTCTCAAGCACCACGAAATGGTTCATGTCCCAGTGCAAAATACACGGCAACTTCAGACTCGCAAGTTGCGGCAACTCCACGCGTAATGGGCGGGACTGGAGCCCGAGCTGTTGCGCCATCGATATCAGGCTCTTGAGGGTAGAACCCTTGAGTGAAACGCTGAAACGCTGACGAAGCAGAATCAGGTCAGTTGCACGCCCCCAATAGCGGGCAATCATGGCGAGACACGCAAGGCCACATTCACTGGCTTCTGTCTGCAGTAAGACCGGCAATTTTCTGTTACCCCAGCAGCGCAAAGGGGTGTTTCCTTGTCTGGTCATTTGACCGGGTGCAGGTGAGAAACATCACCGATGCGCTGTGTAATGGCAACAGGTTCAATCTTGCGTCCTTGCATATAGCTTGCGCCCACTCCAAGCAGGAAGAAAACAAACGCACCCAAACATAATGCCAGGCCGTCGAGAGACTTATCGATTTTTATATCGAGATAGTTTCCATAAAATCTTTCGGATGCGAACGCTATCGCTTCCTTGCGAAAAAGAGAAGGCCTTTCCCTATCTAATTTTTCAATACTCACCTGACACACCTCCTATATAACCAAAGACTTCCCCACCACACCAATACAATCTAAAGCTCACATTGACACTACAGGAATCCAATTTTTATAGTCAACGCCCCCTGAGACAGCCCGAGACCGAGGCCATCGAAAGGGATCTTCAACTAACACAAATCCAAAACAACTCATTAGATAGGATATCAATGAAAATTTTTCTGCGTGGTTTACCAGAAGGTCTTATAGGAAAGTCGGAAATAGAAGCTGAGTCTCTTGAGGCCGCTCTTCAGGACTATCCCGTTCTGGAACTTTTTCAGGAAGAACTTGAAGAAGTCAGCGGCGGCGCCTGCACTGCAAGAAGTTTTCGGGCATGCGATGGTTGATTGTTGAACGACAGGCAATCCTCCTGGCCTGAACGCCAGCCCCACGGATTCGAAACAGAATCCGTGGGGAGTCTGTTTCACTTTCTTGTCTAACCCGCTTCGAGGCCGATGCCCATGCAATTTGATTTCAAGGATGAGCGATACAATCGACAGGAGAACATGCCGGAATGGGGAAAGACCGGCCAACAGAGGGTTTCGCAAGGTTCTGTTGCCGTAATCGGCGCCGGTGGCGTCAAGTCCACGTTGCTGATGGCGTTGGTTGCCGGAGGGATCGGAAAAGTCGGGATCGTAGAGTTCGACACGGTCGAGTTATCCAACTTGAATCGTCAGTTACTGTATCGCACTCCTGACATCGGCAGCGCCAAGGGAGTCGCAGCGCTTAAAACGCTGGTCGACCTCAACCCGGATATTGATATCCGGTTATTTGAAGAAAAAATAACACGACAGAATGTCGACCGACTGCTCGACCCATATGAAGTCATTGTGGAAGGCGGTGATTCACCCGATGGTAGAAACACTATCAATGAATATTGCCTACGCACAAACAAACCGATGATCCACGCCTCTGCCCAGTTTTCCTATGGTTATGTATTCACCATGATCCCGGAACTGAAAAGTGCCTGTTTCGCTTGTTTATTTCCAACCGACCACTCCCGAAAAGAACATACCGGCCCCGTCCCGGTAAATGTCTTATCAACTTCCATCGCCGGAACCCTGGGTGCAGCCGAAGTGTTCAAATGGTTTCTCGGACACAAAGCCAACATGTACTTCAACCGCAGACTTACATTCTCGTCACTGTTGCTGAGCGGCAAGTTTCAAGTTGATGACATCCCTAGAAACCCCCTTTGCAAATGCTGCTCGACTTATCACGAGAAAGAATACCTTCATGCAATTTAGACAACCTCGAACTTCGGATGCAGACGATCTGCTGCATTACTTCAACACGCTTGTCCAACAGGATCCGGAACGGGTGGAAAGGCCCGAGGATGTCCGGTCGATCAATCATGAAAAGGAAGTACTCTGGATTGAGTCACTGTTAGAAAAGGAAAAACAGCAGAATGCCGTAACCCTGTGCATCTTGAAGGAGGAGGCGATCATCGGTCTAGGCGAGATCGAGCGTCGGCCCCGCTGGATCGAGCGCCATGTTGCAGAGATCCGGTTCGGGCTTCTGCCTGATCATCTGGACGAAGGCATTGAATTGGTCAAACAACTCGAAGAACGAGCCCGCGCTATCGGTATCGAACTGCTGTATTACTTCCATTTGGCAACACAGCGTCAGGGCATCGATATTGTCCGCGCTTGTGACTTTGAGCTCGCAGGCACACTCGGGAGTTACTACAAAAAAGCGGATGGTTATGTGGACCGGGTTTTCTATAGCAAGAAAATCATTTGAAAGTTTGAGCAATGCCCGGCCATCACTACCGATGGCCGGGCAACGTCTTCAAATCCCGGCCAGGGCCAGATCCATCGCAAAGTAGGTGAAGATCAGATCCGCACCCGCGCGTTTGATCGCGCCGAGGCTTTCGCGCACCACGCGATCTTCGTCGATGGCCCCGGCCTGGGCGCCGAACTTGATCATCGCATACTCGCCGCTGACCTGATACGCCGCCAGCGGCAGGGTCGAGGCTTCGCGGATGTCGCGGATGATGTCCAGGTACGCGCCGGCCGGTTTGACCATCAGTGCATCGGCGCCTTCCTGCTCGTCGAGCAACGATTCGCGCAGGGCTTCGCGGCGGTTCATCGGGTTCATCTGATAGCTTTTGCGATCGCCTTTCAACGCGCTGCCGCCGGCCTCGCGGAACGGGCCGTAGAGCGCCGAGGCGAATTTGGTCGAGTAGGCCATGATCGGAATCTGCGTGAAGCCGGCATCGTCCAGCGCCCGGCGAATCGCCCGCACCTGGCCGTCCATCGCCGCCGACGGCGCGATCACGTCGGCACCGGCACGCGCTGCCGCTACCGCTTGTTTGCCGAGGTTGATCAGGGTCTGGTCGTTGTCGACTTCATGGTTGTGCATCACGCCGCAATGGCCGTGGTCGGTGTACTCGCAGAAGCAGGTGTCGGACATCACGATCATTTCCGGCACGGCGTCCTTGGCGATCCGCGACATGCGCGACACCAGGCCGTTTTCGCGCCAGGTGTCGCTGCCGCTGGCGTCCAGGTGATGGGACACGCCGAAGGTCATCACCGACTTGATCCCGGCACGGGCGTAACGCTCGATTTCGCCGGCCAGTTTGCGCTCGGGAATACGCATCACGCCGGGCATGCTCTTGATCGGCACGAAGTCGTCGATCTCTTCTTCGACGAAGATCGGCAGCACCAGATCGTTGAGGGAAAACTCGGTTTCCTGGAACAGGCTGCGCAGGCTCGCATTGCGGCGCAGACGGCGTGGACGTGCTTCGGGGAACTGACTGGACATGGGGCCTTTCCTGAAAACAGCGGATGAGACGAAAGTCGTAGGGGGCGAAGCTTATGCCTTGCGGGGGACGGGGTACAAACCTGGATCAATCAACAGTGCGTTACCGGGCGCGCAATAATCTGCGCACCCGGCTGCCACAGGATCAGGAAGGAATGGTCAGGCCGCGCACAACGGCCGGCCGCGCCAGGAAGCGCTCCAGCACCCGGGTGACGTTCGGGAAGTTGTTGATGCCGACCAGATCGCCGGCTTCGTAGAAACCGATCAGGTTGCGCACCCACGGGAACGTGGCGATGTCGGCGATGGTGTAGCGCTCGCCCATGATCCAGTCGCGCCCTTCCAGGCGGGTGTTCAGGACGCTGAGCAGGCGTTTGCTTTCGTCGACGTAGCGGTCACGGGGACGTTTGTCTTCGTAGTCCTTGCCGGCGAATTTGTTGAAGAAACCGAGCTGGCCGAACATCGGGCCGATCCCGCCCATCTGGAACATCAACCACTGAATGGTTTCGTAGCGCAGCGCGCCTTCCTGGGCCAGCAACTGGCCGCTCTTGTCGGCGAGGTAGATCAGGATCGCGCCGGACTCGAACAACGGCAGCGGTTTGTCCTCGGGACCGTGGGGGTCGAGGATCGCCGGAATCTTGTTGTTCGGGTTCAGCGAGAGGAATTCCGGAGACATCTGGTCATTGGTGTCGAAGCCCACGCGGTGCGGCTCGTAGGGCAGACCGATCTCTTCGAGCATGATCGAGACCTTGACGCCGTTGGGGGTCGGCAGGGAATAGAGCTGAATCCAGTCAGGGTACTGCGCCGGCCATTTCTGGGTGATCGGGAACGCGGACAGATCGGTCATGTGTAGCATCCAGTCACAAAATGAAAGGCCTGAGCATAATCCACGATCAGCGCTCTGGCTCGGGTTCTTTACGCCCTCGCCCGCCGGCTTACTTAAATCCGCAACATCCTGTGATTAACCTTCCCTTCAATCGCACAGGCTGAACGGTAAAGTGCGGCGCACGTAGCCGGATCGAACCAAACAGGCCTCAGGGGGCTCCAAGCAAGCCATTGATGACAGGGAAAACATCCGGCGCGCGAGCCCCGGTGCAGAGGTTTGTCAGCCTTAACCGAACAGACTGAAGAATCCTTATCCCATGACGAACTTGATGAAAGTCGCCAAACGCTTCAAACATCGCGCGTATGTGGCCCTGCCCACCCTGCTGGCGGTCAGCGCGCTGTTCCTGTCGCTGGAATCCAGCGAAAGCCGTGCGCAACCGGTGGACGGCACCCAGACCCTGGTGTTCCTGCGCCACGCGGAGAAACCCGCCGGCGGTCTCGGTCAGCTCAACTGCCAGGGCCTGAACCGGGCGATCGACCTGTCGACCCTGCTGCCGGAAAAATTCGGCAAGGCCGACTATGTGTTCGCCGCCAACCCGACGCGCAATGTCGAGGAAGGCGAGCTGGACAACTCCTACAGCTACATCCGCCCGCTGATGACCATCAGCCCGGCCGCGATCAAGCTCGGCCTGCCGGTGAACATCGAGTTCTCGGCCAACGACACCAGCGATCTGGCCCGCGAGCTGATCGAAGACAAGTACCACAATTCGACCATCTACACCGCGTGGTCCCATGGTTACCTGCCGGAGCTGATCAACAAGGTCGCGGGCAAGGCTGTCGGCGAGAAGCAGAAGATCACCGAGGATTGGGAGTCCAGCGATTACGACTCGCTGTATGTGCTGACCCTGACCTGGCACAACGGCAAGGCCAGCCTGCAGAGCCACAGCTACAAACAGGGACTGGATAACGGGCAGGAAAGCTGTCCGACCTGAGTTTGCCCGGGGCCCGCTCGGGCCCCGTCAGGCCTTGGGTTTATCGCGTTGACGCAAGTACTCGATAACGGCCTGCCGCTCCCCGGCAAACTCGATCCGCCCGCCCTTCTTCTCGCGCTGAAACACATACATCGGGTCGTAATACTCGCGCAGCAAACCTTCGATCCACGCGCGGTGCAAATCCACCGCCCCGCTGCGGCCCTGCTCCGCCAGCGCCTCTTCCATCAACACCCGCATCCGTCGATGCCGTTCGCCGCCCAGGCGCTTGTGCACGTTGTCGAGGCTATCCAGCAATCGCTCGGTAAACCGCCCGAAACCTTCCTCCCCATGCACTGCCTGAAACTCGGCAGACAAATCCACCACGTAATCGCGCAGGATCCGCTCGACGCGCTGCTCGAAACGATCTTCCAGCCAGACCATCGGGTATTGCTGCATGCCCTGATACAGCGACAGCGGCAGCGCGCAGCTGCCCACCACCCGGCTCTCATCCTCCAGCACAAACTGATCGATGCCGGCAGCACGTTTTTTCAGGAAGTCGATGGCCAGCCGGTTCTCGAAATCGATGTTCGACGGCTGACCGGTGGCGCGCTTGCCGAAACTGGAGCCCCGATGATTGGCATGGCCTTCCAGATCCACGCTGTTGCGCAGTTGCACCAGCACTTCGGTCTTGCCGGTGCCGGTCATGCCGCCCAGCAGCACGAAATCACACTCGGCCTGGGCTGATTCGAGGGTATCGATCAGAAAACCCCGCAGCGCCTTGTAGCCACCGCCGATCCGCGGGTAGTCGATGCCGGCTTCCGACTTCAGCCATTGCTGGACGATCTGCGAACGCAGGCCGCCACGAAAGCAATACAGAAACCCCTGGGGATGTGCCCGGGCAAACGCCGCCCAGGCCTGGAGGCGTTCGGCCTTCACCGCGCCGGACACCAGCTGATGACCCAGTTCGATAGCCGCCTGCTGACCATGATGCTTGTAGCAAGTGCCGACCCGCTGGCGCTCGATGTCGTTCATCAGCGGCAGATTGAGCGCGCCGGGAAACGCGCCCTTGTGAAACTCGACCGGCGCACGGGCGTCCATCAGCGGCCGGTCGTTGAGGAAGATGTCGCGATAGTCCGTGAAGTCGACGGCCATCAATTCACCTCGACGGCGGTGCCCTGTCGTCCGATCAGCTCGCCAATCGGCTCAAGCGAGAGGCCGAGTTCGGCAGCGACGGCGAGGAATTCGGCATTGCCTTCGGGCGTGACGGCCACCAGCAGCCCGCCGCTGGTTTGCGGGTCGCACAGCACTCGCTTGTGCAATTCCTGCACCCGCCCGACGCGGCTCGAATAACTGTCGAAATTACGCAGGGTGCCGCCCGGCACGCAGCCCTGTTCGAGGTAATACTCGACGCTCGCCAGACGCGGTACCCGGTCGTAAAAAATCCGCGCCGTCAGGTGACTGCCGTCGGCCATTTCCACCAGATGCCCGAGCAGCCCGAACCCGGTGACGTCTGTCATGGCGGTGACCCCGGCCAGTTTGCCGAAGCGGCTGCCAGGCTTGTTCAGCGTACACATCCAGTCCCGGGCCACGCCGATGTCGTCGGGGCGCAGTTTGCCCTTCTTCTCGGCGGTGGTGAGGATGCCGATGCCCAACGGTTTGGTCAGATACAGCAGGCAACCGGCGGTGGCGGTGTCGTTGCGTTTCATGAAGCGCTTTTCCACCAGCCCCGTGACGGCCAGACCGAAGATCGGCTCCGGCGCATCGATCGAATGCCCGCCGGCCAGCGCAATCCCCGCCGCATCGCACACCGCACGTCCGCCGCGAATCACGTCTCGCGCGACTTCCGGCGCCAGAACATTGACCGGCCAGCCGAGGATCGCAATCGCCATCAACGGATCGCCGCCCATGGCGTAGATGTCGCTGATCGCATTAGTGGCGGCGATCCGGCCGAAGTCGAACGGATCGTCGACGATCGGCATGAAGAAGTCCGTGGTCGAGACCACCCCGCGCTCGGCATCGATCTCATACACCGCCGCATCATCGCGAGACGCGTTGCCAACCCACAGTTTCGGATCAAGGTTCTGCGCCCCGCTGCCGGCCAGAATCACCTCCAGCACCTTGGGCGAAATCTTGCAGCCACAACCGGCGCCGTGGCTGTATTGGGTCAGACGGATGGGCTCGGTCATGGGGCAGTCTCCGGGAGGCGGTGGGAGGGATTTTAGCAGAGGGGTCGGCGGGCAAAAAAAAACCGCCCTTGCGGGCGGCTGAAGTGCTTCGCTCCTGAATCAGAATCCGAGGCTGAAGCTGATGGTCATCGCATGGTCGTTGCTCTCGTTCGACAGCTGCCCCGAGTAACCGATACCGAGTTTGCCGGTCGGGCTGATCTGGAAGTCCACGCCTGCTTCGACCACCGCGCTGTCCTTGGCAATCGGCACGCCCTGGGTGTTGAACGAGGCGCCGCCGTCGATGAAGGTCAGGTCGGCGTCGGGTTTGGTGTCGCCAAAGGCATGCCGCCAGCCGAGGGCCGCGCGCGGGGTGAACTGCCCGCCGTTAGCCAAGGTGATGACCTTGCCGGCGCGCACGCCCAGGGTCGAGAAGGTGATGTCCTGATCGGACTCGGCGCGCAGGCGCCCCACTCCGCCTTTCTCCTTGGCCTTGTCGCTGTCGTAGTTGACGTAGGCCAGACCGGCGAACGGTTCCAGGGCAATTCCGGCTGCTTCGATGGCATAGCCGACTTCTCCGAACACCTGGGCGCTGCGGGCGTCGTAATTGGCCTTCAACCGATCGTTGTAGGCACCGACGCTGACGTCGCGCTTGGTCTCGATATCGTGCCAGCTGTACGCCGCGCCGAGGCGCACTGCCAAGGCATCGAATTGCGAGTTGAGGTACGCCGCCAGGTGGTAGCTCTCGACCGTGGCATCCGAGCGACGATCATGGGCATCCAGATCGCTGCGGGTATAGCCGGCGGCCATGCCGACGCGCCACTGGTCATCGAGCTGCTTGTCGGTGCCGAGCATGAAACCGCTCAGGTTGCGATCCAGTTTCGCACTGTTGCTGTCGCCGTCCGACTCGCCCCAGGCGCCGAGTGCGCGGGCCCAACCGACCATTTCGCCGTGGCAGCCGTTGCTGCTCAGCTGGTTGTCGCTCGGGGCCAGCGCGCGGCGTGGATCGTCCGGCGCGCTGCACGACGGCTGGCGCATGCGGTCGTTGACCGCGTCCCGCACGTAGCGCGAATCCTCGAGGATCGCGCTGGCGGTGCTGGCATGGATTTCCCCCGACAGACTGTCGAAGGCGTTGCGTGCCCCGGCCACGCTGAGGTTGACGATTTCATTCTGCAACGCAGCGCCCGCTGCTCCGTTGCGCATCAACGCCGAGGCCGTGTTGCTTTGGTTACCTGTGGCGGCGACATCGACGAACGAGTTGTCGTTACGGCTGACCACCAGGTTCACCGCGTTCGGGGCATACACCAGCGCCGTATTGAGGAACGCATATTGCGGCAGATCGGCGGCGCTGAAGGTGCCGGTCACTCCGCCACCGGCGGTGATCAGCGAGTACACGGTGTTGCTGGTGAACGGTGCCAGGCTGTTGACCTGCAGACCGCCACCCAGGGTCGCGGTCCCCCCGACCGCCAGCGGCGTCGCGGTCGGCGAACTGACCGTCAGGGCCAGCACACCGTCGGCGGCGTTGGTCAGGTTGCCGGCGACACTCAAGGTGCCAGCCTCGGCACCGGACTGCACCACACCGTGGTTGACCAGCGAACCGACGCTGCCGTTGCCGCTCAAGCCGGCGCCATTGGCCACGGTGACCTGCCCGCCGAGCGAACCGCGTGCCGCGCGGCTGCCGACTTGCAGTACACCCTGATCGACCGCAACGGTGCCGCTGAACGGCTGATCGCCGGTCAACAGCAGGGTCCCGGCGCCCCGTTTGGCCAAGGCACCGGTACCACTGAGCACACCGTTGAACTGACCATTGGCATTCTGCTGGAACACCAGCGAGGCGTTGTTGAGGATGTTGCCTTGCAGGCTGAGGGTATTACCGATCAGCGTACCGCCGCTGACCGTGGTCCCGCCGCTGTAGGTGTTGGCGCCGCTGAGGATCAGAGTGCCGGAATCGAGCTTCTCGATGCCGCCATTGCCCACCAGCGGTACAGAGATTTCCGCACTGGCGCCGGCATTTACCCGCACCGGCGCAAGGCTGCCGTCCGCACCGTTGACCGGAGTCAGCGTGCCGCCGGCGCCCGGAACCAGGCTGTAACCGCTGGTGAGGAACTGCAACCCGGTGAAGTTCTGGTTGCCTTGCACGGTGACCGTGCCGCTCTGCCCGCCGAACACCGCGAACTGACCGTTCGATGCCTGCGCCTGAGTACCGGTCGGATCGGTCCAGTTGGTGTTCGGCCCCCACACGCCGCTACCACCACCGATGCTGCCGTCCGGATTGGTTTTGCCACCGTTCCAGAACTGCACTTCACCCGGTGTGTTCTGCACCAGCAGGTTGACCTGATTGGCCAGCGCGGTCTGCAGGGTCAGGTTGGCCGCCGACACCGGCAGGCTGCCGTAGACCAGACCGTTGTCGGTCAGGCTGCCGCCGTAGCTGAACAGTTGATAGACCCCGGTGCCAAAGCCGCCGGCATTGCTGATGTTCAGCGTGCCGTCGAGGGTCAGGTTGCCGGCGACTTTGACCACTGTGGTGGAGCTGGCGGCCGAGCCGAGGGAGAAGTCCAGATTGGTGCCCGACGACAACGCCAGCGAACCGACCGACAACGGCGTTGCAGCGCTGCCGCCCGTCAGCGTCGCACCGTTGGCCAGTTGCACGGCGCCCGCGAACACGCCGCTTCCGCCGATTTTTGCCCCGCTGGCAACGTTGACGTTGGCACTGTTGAGCACACCGTTGACGTTCAGCGAACCGGCCTGCACCGCGGTGTTGCCGGTGAAGGTGTTGTTGCCGGTCAGCAGCAAGGCGCCGGTGCCGGTTTTGTTCAGGGTGCCGGCGCCCGTCAGATTGCCGGTGTAGCTGCCGTCACTGTTCTGCTCGAAGGTCAGCGTCGCGTTGTTGACGATTGCACCTTGCAGGCTGCTGGTGTCGCCACGGGTACTGCCGCCGTTCAGCGTCGTGCCGCCGCTGTAGGTGTTGGCACCGCTGAGCACGAGGTCGCCACTGCCGTTTTTCACCAGGCTGCCACTGCCGGTGATCGCCCCGATCAGGGTGGTGTTCTGGTTGCCGGCCAGGGTCAGTTGCGCACCCAGGTTGATGGCGTTGGCCAGTTGCAGCGCAGAAGTGCTGTCGAGGGTGCCGTTGCCCAGCACGCTGAGGGCGCCGCTGCTGATCGCGCTGTTGTTGCCCAGGATCAGCGAACCACCCGAGAGCTGGGTACCGCCGCTGTAAGTGTTGTTGCCGTTGAGGGTCAGGCTCGATGCGCCGGTCTTGATCAGACTGCCGCTGCCGCTGACCACACCGCCGAGGGTCAATGCGTTGGAGCCGGCGACGGTGAGTCCGCCGTTGAGCACCACGGCGTTGGCCAGACTGACCGCTGCGTTGCTGTCCAGCGCCGTGCCGTTGGCGGCGGTCAACACGCCGGTGCCGAGGGCTGAGTTGTTGCCGACCACGATCTTGCCGCCGTTGAGCGCAGTGCCGCCGGTGTAGCCATTGGCGGCGTTGAGCACCAAGGTGCCGGTGTCGTATTTGCCCAGCGTGCCGGCGCCGTTGAGCGCCACGCCCACGGTGGCGATGACGTTCGGATCGACCCGCACGGTCGCATTGCCCAGCGACCCGTTGACCAGATTCAGCGAACCGGCCGTGCCGTTCTGCAGGCTGTAGCCATCGGTGACGAACTGCATGCCGGTGATGCTTTGCGCGCCGTTTACGGTCACGGTGCCCGCCGTGCCCTGGAACACCGCGAAGCTGTTGGTCCAGGCCTGATTGGTGGTGCCGTTCACGTCGGTCCAGTTGGTGGTGCCGGTACCCCAGGTGCCGCTGCCGCCATCCACCGAACCGTTGGCGACAAGCTGGTTGCCGTCCCAGAACTGCACGGTAACGCCCGGTGCGGTGACCAGCAGATTGATCTGGTTGGCCAGCGCGGTTTGCAGGGTCAGGTCGCCCGGGGTGACGCTGCCCGGCACGGTGCCGATCAGCATGCCGTTGTCGGTCAGACCGCCGGTGTAGTTGATCAACCGGTACACGCCGCTGCCGAAACCGCCGATGTCGCTGACGTTGAGGGTGCCGTCGAGGGTCAGGTTGCCGCCGACGTTGACCAGCGGGTTGCCGCCACCGGAGACCGGTGTACCGAGGCCGACATCGAAGTTGGAGTTGGCGTTGAACACCAGCGAATTCACCGAAAGCGTGCTGCCGGTGGCGCCTGCCAGATGACCGCCATCCGCCACGGTCACCGCCCCGCCGAGCGAGCCGCCGCCGGTCAGGGTGCCGCCGCTGTTGACCAACACGCTGGCGCTGTCCAGCGAGCCGCTGACGTTCAAGGTACCGGCGTCGACGGTGGTGTTGCCGGTCAGGCTGTTGAGGCCGGTCAGGGTCAACGTGCCGGTGCCGAGTTTGCTCAGTTCGCCGGTGCCGGTGAGCACGCCGTCGAAAATGCTGCTGGCGTTGTTGCCGCCGATGCTCAGCGTGTTGCCGCCGCCGATCAGTGCAGTGCCGCTGCCGGTCAGGCTGGCGAGGCTGCCGGAGCCGCCGAGATTGAGGGTCGCCGCAGCGCCGAGATTGACCCCGGCGTTGCTGCCCAGTGCCGAGTTGCCCAGCGTGGTCAGGCTGCCGGATTGCACGTCGAAAGTGCCGCTGAAGGTGTTGTTGCCGGACAACGTCAGGTCGGCCAGACCGTTCTTGGTCAGGGTGCCCGCCCCGGCGATCACGCCGCCGAGGGTCAGGTTGTTGTTGCCGGCCACGCTCAGGTTGGCATTGACGTTGACGTTGTTGGCCAGCACCAGCGGCGCCGTGGTGTCGAGGGTCGACGCGCCCGCCACGGTCACCGCGCCGGAGCCCAGGCCCGCCGAGGTGCCGAGGGTCACGGTGCCGGCGTTCAGTGTGGTGCCGCCGCTGTAGGTGTTGATGCCGTTGAGGGTCAGGTTGGACGCGCCGTTCTTGATCAGACCGCCAGTGCCGCTGACCACGCCGCTGAGCGCCACGTCGCTGGTGCCGGTATTGGTCAGATTGGCGTTGAGCACCACGTTGTTGCCCAGCGACACCGAGGTGTTGCTGTCCAGCGCCGAGGCACCGGCGACGGTCAGGTTGCCCAGACCGAGGGCGCCGTTGCTGCCGGCGGTCAGGGTGCCGGCATTGAGGGTGATGCCTCCGAGGAAGTTGTTGGCCCCGCTGAGGATCAGGTTGGCCGCGCCATTCTTGGTCAGGCTGCCGGCGCCGTTGATCGCGCCGCTCAGCGTCAGATCGTTGCTGCCGACGATGCCAAGGTTGCCCGCCAGATTGATCGCGTTACCCGCCGTGAAAGCGCCGCTGGCATCCAGAGTAGTGCCGTTCGCCGCGTTCAGGGTGGCCGAGCCCAGCGCGCTGTTCGACGCCAGAATCAGTCCGCCCGCGTTCAGTGCCACCGGCCCGAGGAAGGCGTTGTTGCCGCCGAGGGTCAGGTTGGCCGAGCCGTTCTTGATCAAGCCGCCGGTGCCGGAAATGACACCGTTGAGGGTCAAGGCATTGCTGCCGAGCACTGTGAGGTTGCCGTTGAGCGTGGCGGCGTTGGCCAGGGTCACGGCGGTGTTGCTGTCGAGTTGCGTGCCGGCATTGGCAATCAGCGCGCCGGTGCCCAGCGCGGTGTTGCTGCCGACCACCAGGGTGCCGCCGTCCAGTTGCGTGCCGCCGGTGTAGCTGTTGGCGCCGTTGAGTACCAGAGTGCCCGCGTCGAGTTTGTTGAGGATGCCGCTGCCGTCGATGTTCACACCGACCGTGGCGGTCACGCCCGGATCAACGCGCATCGCCGTAGTGCCGCCGGTACCGTTGACGGCGGTCAGCAGACCCGACGTGCCGTTGACCACGTTGTAGCCATCGGTGAGGAACTGCATCCCGGTGAACAGTTGCGTGCCGTTGACCGACACCGTGCCGGCCGTGCCCTGGAACACTGCGAAGTCGCCAGCCCAGGTCTGGTTGACCAGACCATTGGCGTCGGTCCAGTTGGTGCCGGCGCCGTTCCAGGTACCGCTGCCGCCATCGACAGTACCGTTGGCGATGGTCTGGCTGCCGTCCCAGTAACGAATGTCCGAATTCGGCGCCGAGACCTGAATGTTGATCTGATTGGCGACCCCGGTCTGCACCACAAGATCGCCCAGCCCATAACCGACCGGCACGCTGGCAACGTCCAGGCCCAGATTGGTCAGGGCACCGGTGTAGTTGAACAGACGATACACACCGACGCCGAACCCACCGGCATCGGTGACGTTGAGATTACCGTCGAGGGTGAGGTTGCCGCCGACGTTCATCAGCGACGTGGTCGATGGCGTCCCCAGCGCCGCATCGACATTGCTGCCGGCTGCGAGCGTCAATGATCCGGCCGAAAGTGTATTACCCGACGACAGGGCCAGGTGACCGCCGCTGTTGATGGTCATCGCGCCGAGTGCCGAACCGTTGCCGGTGAGGGTGCCGCCGGTATTGACGTTGACCTGGGCACTGGCCAGCGAACCGCTGAGGTTCAGGGTGCCGCCGTTGACGGCGGTGTTGCCGACGATGCCGTTGATCCCGGTCAGGTTCAGGGTGCCGGTGCCGACCTTGGTCAGGCCGCCGTTGCCGCTGAGGTCGCCGTCGAAGGTGCTGGTGCTGCTGACTCCGCCCACGGTCAATGTGTTGCCGCCGCCGATCTGCACGCTGCCGCTACCGCTCAGGCCATTGAGGCTGGCGTTGCTGCCCAGATTGAGACTGGCCCCAGCGCTGACGTTGGCGCCGGAGGTGTTGCCCAGTGCCCCGCTGCTGAGGGTGGTGACGCTGCCGGCGGCAATGTTCAGCGCGCCGGTGAAGGTGTTGTTGCCGCTGAGGGCCAGGTCATCCAGACCGGTTTTGGTCAGGCTGCCGGCGCCGTCGATCACGCCGCTGAGGGTCAGGCCGTTGTTGCCGGCCAGGGTCAGCCCGGCATCGAGGGTGATGTTGTTGCCGAGGGTGAAAGCGGTGCTGTTGTCCAGCGTCGCGGCGCCACCGACGGTGAGCGTGCCGCTGCCCAATGCGCCGGGCGCGCCGAGGGTCAGGGTGCCGGCGTTGAGGGTGGTTCCGCCGCTGAAGGTGTTGGTCCCGTTGACGGTCAGGTTGGCCGCGCCGTTCTTGATCAACTGGCCTGCGCCGCTGATCACACCGCCGAGGGTCAGATCCTGGGTACCTCCGACGCTCAGCGCCGCATTCAGCACGACCGCGTTGGCCAGGCTGACCAGCGGCGAACTGCTGTCGAGCGTTGCCGCACCGCCAACGGTCAAGGCGCCGGTGCCGAGCGCCGAGCTGTTGCCGACAGTCACCGTACCGGCGTTCAGGGTGGTGCCGCCGGCGTAAGTGTTGGTGCCGTTGAGGTTCAGATTGGCCGCGCCGTTTTTCACCAGACTGCCGGCACCGGCGACGGTCCCGGTAAGGGTCAGGTCCGCGCTGCCACCGATGTTCATCGCACCGGCGAGGTTGACCTGATTGCCCAGAGTGACAGCGGTGTTGGTGTCCAGCGTGGTGCCCGCCGCTGCGTTCAATGCCCCACTGCCGATCGCGGTGTTGCTGCCGACAATCAGCTTGCCGACGTTGAGGGCGGTGTTGCCGAAGTAGGTGTTGGCGCCGTTGAGGATCAGGTCGGCCGGGCCGCTTTTGGTCAGGCCACCGACCCCGGAGACCACGCCCGCGAGGGTCAGCGCGTTGCTGCCGCCGAGGGTCACGTTGCCGCCGAGATTGACGTTGTTGGCTAGGCTGGTCGCGGTGCTGGCATCCAGTGTGGTGCCGTTGGCGGCGTTGAGTACGCCAGTGCCGAGGGCGGTGTTGGAGCCGACGACCAACGTCCCGGCGTTCAGCGAAGTAGCGCCGGTGTAGGTGTTGTTGCCGGTCAGGGTCAGGGTCGAAGCACCGGTCTTGATCAGGTTGCTGCCGCCGCTGATCACACCGCCGAGGGTCAGCGGGTTGGCGCCGCCGGTGGTGAGGTTGGCGTTCAGGGCAATGGCGTTGTTCAGCGTCACGTTGGCGCTGCTGTTGAGCGTGCCGCCCGACCCGCCCACAGACAGCGTGCCGGTGCCGAGCGCCGCGCCGTTGCCGACGGTCAGGCTGCCGGCGTTGAGCGCGGTGCCGCCGGTGAAGGTATTGGCGCCGTTGAGGGTCAGGTTGGCCGTGCCGTTCTTGATCAGTTGACTGGCACCGCTGATCACGCCGCCGAGGGTCAGTGCACTGCTGCCGCCGATCCCCAGATTGTTGTTGAGAATGACGTTGTTGTTCAGCGTCACCGCGGTATTGCTGTCGAGGGTCGCCGCGCCGCCGACGGTGATATTGCCACTGCCCAGCGCAGCGTTGGCACCCGCTGTGATGGTGCCCGCGTTCAATGCAATAGCACCGAGGAACGTGTTGGTGCCGTTGAGAATCAGGTTCGCCGCGCCGTTCTTGGTCAGCCCGCCGCTGCCGCTGACCACGCCGCCGAGGGTCAGGTTGGCGCTGCCGCCAATGTTCAGGTTGCCGCCGAGGGCGACGGCGTTGCTCAGTGCCACAGTGGTGCTGGCATCGAGGGTGGTGCCCGCCGCCGTAGTCAGCGCGCCGGTGCCCAGTGCGGTGTTGGAGCCGACGATCAGCGTCCCGGCATTTAGTGCCGTGCCGCCGGAGAAGGTGTTGTTGCCGCTGAGGGTCAGGTTCGCGGTGCCGTTCTTGATCAGGTTGCCGGCGCCGCTGATGACCCCGCTCAGGCCCAGCGCCTGAGTACCGCCGATGGTCAGATCCGCCGCCAGCGCCACCGCGTTGGCCAGGGTCACGGCGGTGGTCGCATCCAGCGTGGTGCCGGCCGCCGCGTTCAAGGCGCCCGTGCCGAGGGCGGTGTTGCTGCCGACGAGCAAGCTGCCGCCGTTGAGCGCGGTGGTGCCGCTATTGGTGTTGTTGCCGGTCAGGGTCAGGCTGGCGCTGCCGCTTTTGGTGATCGCGCCGGTGCCGGACACGATGCCGGCCAGGGTCAGGGCATTGCTGCCGAGCACGTTCAACGCACCAGTGATGCCGACGTTGTTGGCCAGGGTCACGTTGCCGGTGCTGTCGAGGCTGGTGCCGTTGCTGGTGTTGAGCACCCCGGTGCCCAAGGCGTTGTTGTTGCCGACGCGCAAGGTCCCTGCGCTGAGGCTGGTGATCCCGGTGTAGGTGTTGATGCCGTTGAGGGTCAGGCTGCCGCTGCCGGTTTTGGTCAGGTTGGCGGCGCCGCTGATCACTCCGCCCAGGGTCAATGCACCGGTGCCGGTTGCGGTCAGGGTGCTGTTGAGCGTGATCGCGTTCGCCAGCGAAATCGGCGTCGTCGCCGAGATGCTTGAAGAGCCGCCAACGGTGATGCCCCCGGTGCTGAACGCCTGGTTGTTGCCCACCAGCACCACACCGCCGTTGAGCACGGTGTTGCCGGAGTAAGTGTTGATGCCGTTGAGATTGATCTGGCCGCTGCCGATCTTGGTCAGGCCGCCCGTGCCGGAAATCACCCCGTTCAGGGTCATGCCGTTGATGCCCTGCAGAGTCAGGCCAGTCCCGCCCAGGTTGATCTGGTTGGACAGCGTCAATCCCGCATTGCTGGCCTGGAGAATCCCGCCGTTGGACGTCAGCACACCGCTGCCGAACGCCGCGTTGTCGTTGAACTGCGCGACACCGCCATTGAGGGTGGTCGCGCCGCTGACCAACGGCCCCTGCAAGGTCCAGGTGCCGCTGTTGAGGGTCAGGTTGTTGAAGTTGACGTAGGTTGCGCTGGACGCCGTGCCGGTCCCGGTGGTGCCGCCGCCGAGGCCGATCGGGTTTTGCAGGATCAGCGTGTTGGTACCGGCCGCACCGCCATCGATCGTCCCGGTCGGGGCGAAGGTCAGGTTGATGCCGATCAGGCCACCGAGGCCGACGGAGACTTGCACACCGTCGCCGACGTTAACGCTGGAACCGGTGATTGCGTAGAAGGTGTTGGTGCTGCCCGCCCCCATCGACACGCCGCCGGTGATGTTGCCGGCGTTGGTGAAGGTGTTGCCCGCCACCGACGTCTCGAACGCGACCCGGCCGTTGATCGTGCCGCTGGCGCTGTTGGTCATGTTGACTTGCGAACCGCCATACACCCCGACCACCGGGGTATCGGCCAGGGTGATGCCGCCGACCGACAGCCCGGTGGAAGTAATCGTGCCGTCGTTGGTGATGGTCGTGGTGCCCGACACCGAGTTGTTTACGGCAATCCCCAACCCGTCGATGCTGGTCAGGTTGAGTCCGAGCAACATGCCGGTACCGCGAATGAGCCCGGTGGTGTTGTTGACGATGCTCACGGTGCTGGTTGCGCCGGTGCCGATGAACGCGCCGCCACTGAGGATCGACACCAGGCCGAGCAAGGCCGGGTCGAGGGTGCCGGAGTTGTTCAGGTTGATGTTGGCGCCGGTCAGGTTGATGACCTTGCCGCCCAGGGTCGCGTTCATCTGCGCGCCGTTGGTGACGTTGACCGTCAGGCCGCTGGTGGCACTGCTGTAGTCATTGAGAAACAGCGGCAGGGTCGGCACACCCGAGCAGGTAATCGTGGAGCCCGCCGCCGAACAGGTGGCGTACGCCTGCTCGCTGACACCACCGAACAGCAGCCCGGCGACACTCAGATGCACAGCAAGGGACAGAGGGGAAAAACGCGAGACGAGGGCAACACCAAACCTTGCTTCCACGGGCTACTCCTTGCGTGGCCAATTTCGTCCTTGAAGGCGTGCAACTGCGGCAAGATCCAGCACGCGTATCAAGCGTATGACGGTCATCAGATAAACCGTCGCATTCCAGACACACGCTAGTTGATGCCCTGCGATGGGGCACCGGTTAAATAGTGTTAATACTTTTGTGCGATAAGGCCCTGCGTCGATACTTCCGGCCGTTCTGAGCAAGGCGTTGAGGGCTTTTTCGGGGCCTTTTGAGGAGAGTTGACCGAGCCGCCAGATAAACCCGCGAATCAATCGATTTTTCAGTTACTTGAGAAACTGGTACGGCTTGTGCAAACGTTTGCGAGTCACTGTTGACTGCGTTTTCGTTACAAAACCGTACAGGCCCCATGATTCCGGGCCGTGATCCGCAAAAAGGACTTTGAATGCACGTTTCCTCCTGCCACCGTCGTCGCGGTGTGCGCACTTTTGCTGTTTCCCTGCTACTGGCCGGCGTTACCGGAGTTCTCAGTCACACCGCGCTGGCGCAACCGGTCTTGCCCGATGAATCCGCTCAGGGTGAAGCCCTCAGCCCCGAAGCCAGCCCGCCGAAAAAAGGCGCGTACCTGTCGGACTGGTACAACCAGGACCTGATGCTGATCGGCAGCAAGGACATCAGCTTCGGCCCGCAACCGGCCGACGACATCTACCTGGAATACGAGTACTTCGGGCGCAAGGGCCCGTTCGAGCTGTACGGCTACATCGACATCCCGAAGATCTTCAACATCGGCAACAGCCATGACAAAGGCGTGTGGGATCACGGCTCGCCGGTGTTCATGGAGCACGAGCCGCGCATCTCCATCGACTACCTCGCCGGCCGCAGCCTGGCCATCGGGCCGTTCAAGGAATGGTACGTGGCGTTCGACTGGATCTACGATCACGGCAGCCGTAAAGAGAACCGCGCCAACACGCTGTACAGCGGTTTCGGCACCGACATCGACACCCATTCGCGGGTCAATCTGTCGGCCAACCTGTACGGACGCTATCAGTGGGAAAACTACGGCGCCAGCAACGAATACTCGTGGGACGGCTACCGCGCGCAACTCAAGTACATCGTGCCGATCGACAAATTCAGCAACGGCGCCTCGCTGACCTACATCGGCTTCACCAACTTCGATTTCGGCTCGGACATCCACAAGGACAACCCGGCGCGCACCGCCAATGCCACGGTGGCGACCAACGTGTTGCTGTACTCGTTCACCCACTTGCGCTTCACCCTGGTCGGCCGTTATTTCCACAACGGCGGCAACTGGGAGGACGGCAGTGAGTTGAATTTTGGCGACGGTAATTTCCGGGCACGTTCCAATGGCTGGGGTTACTACGCCGGCGTCGGTTATCAGTTCTGAATCCAGGAGCAATCATGAAAGCAATGAAGCGTGTATCACTGGCCGCTGCCGCCCTGCTCTCTTCCACCGCATGGGCGGCCGAGGCACCGATTCAGCCGAAAGTCGTGCTGATCACCATGTTCGCTCCGGAGGCACAGCACTGGATCGATCGCCTCGAACTCAAACAGGAAGTCCGCGTGCCGGGCCTGTCGGCCGAATACCCGACCATCCGCTGCAACACACAGCAGGTCTGCCTGATGACCACCGGCATGGGCCAGACCAACGCCGCGGCTTCGACACTGGCACTGGCGCTGTCGCCGAAATTCGACCTGCGCAAAAGCTACTTCCTGATTGCCGGGATTGCCGGCATCAGCCCCAAGCACGGGACCATCGGCACGGCCGCCTGGGCGCATTATCTGGTCGAGTTCGGCACCCAGTGGGAGCTGGATTCACGCGATGCGCCATCGAGCTGGCCGACCGGTTACCTCGGCATCAACACTCAAGGCCCGAACGAAAAACCGCCGCTGGACTACAAGACCGAAGTCTTCGAACTCAACCCGAAGCTACAAGCCAAAGCCTTCGCCTTGAGCCACAAGGTCGAACTGAGCGAAAGCAAGGAATCGGCCGCGTGGCGCCTGAAATACCCGGCAGCACCGGCCAATCAACCGCCGGTGGTCACCCGTTGCGACACGCTGGCGGGCAACACCTGGTTCTCCGGCACACGCCTGAGCGAACGCGCCGAGGTCTGGACCAAATTGTTGACCGACAACCAGGGCGAATACTGCACCACCCAACAGGAAGACAACTCCACCTACGAAGCCTTGCTGCGCGCAAGTCGCGAGGGTCTGGTGGACGTGCAGCGCCTCGCCGTGGTGCGCGCCGGCTCCGATTTCGACCGTCCGGCGCCGGGCGGCAGCGAAGTGGACAACCTGCTCAAGTACGCCGATCAGGGCGGATTTGTGCCGGCACTGGAAAACCTCTACCGCGCGGGCAATCCGTTGGTGCAGGACATCCTGAAAAACTGGTCGGCGTGGGAGAACGGCGTCCCGCAATCCTGAGACCCACAAAGCCCTGTGGGTGCGAAACTCGCTCCCGCAGGGCTTTGTGATGACATGCAGAACAGCGGCGGTCAGGGGATAAGAATGACCTTGTCACCGCTGCCCTGATTGACATCGGCATAGCGCGCCAGCCCTTCGGCCAGCGGCGCTTCCACCAGCCCTTGCGGCAGCGGCAGCAGGTCTTCGTCGAAGAACCGGCCGAACTGCTCGAGCATCGCCGCACAGGCTTCAACGCCATACAGCAACGAGTTGATGCCCACCACCGAACCACCCTTGCGATACAGCGCCAGCGCCGGTAACTGCACATGCCCGTCCACCGGGGCAGCGATGATCGCGATCCGCCCGAAAGTTGCCAATGCCGCGACCGAGGCCGGTAGCCAGAAACCGGTGGTGTCGAAGATCACGTCGGCACCGCCGCGATACACCGCGGTGACCTGCGCACCCAGATCCTCGGGTTTATCCAGCTGAATCGTCTGATAACCCTGCGCCTGCAAATCCCTGACCTGCTCCGGCCGCCGCGCCGCCGCCAGCAACTGCGCGCCGCGCACCTTGGCCAGCGCCAGCGCCGCCGTCGCCACTGCCCCGCCACCAATCACCAGCAAACGGGTTTCGGCACTCACCAGACTGCGCTCGAGCGCATCCCACGCCGTGGTGTAAGGCACGCCGAGGCTGGCGGCCTGGGTGAAACTCAGATGCGAAGGTTTGTGCGCCACGCCATTGGCCGGCAATTTGACGAACTGCGCATGGGAGCCATCGGCGAAAAAGCCCAGCTCACGCCCGGTGCCCCAGACTTCCTGACCGATCAAAGCCTGCGGACCTTCGACCACCACACCGGCAAAGTCCCGACCGGGAATACGCGGCAGCGTGGTGTACGGGAAACGACCGAGCACGTTCTTCACGTCGCTGGGATTGAGGCCCGCGGCCTTGATCTGCACCAGCACCTCGTCAGCGCCCGGCACCGGCGTCGGCACCTCGACGAAGCGCAGGGACGACAGGTCGCCGGTTTTATCGAATTGCAGTGCTTTCATGGAAATCTCCACCGAAGGAAAAAGACAGGATTCAGGACAGCCAGCCACTGACCAGTTGCCGGCCCATCGGCCACAACTGCTCGCCCGCCAGCATGCCCAACAGGCCCACCAGCGCGATGGTCGGCGGCGCCGGAGAACGGACATCCAGCGCGCCATACAGCAGGCCGACACCCAGACCGACGCCCAGTGAAATCAGGTAATTCATGGGATCACTCCGCCACACAAAGGGAATGGACAAAGTCTAGGGAAAGGCAGCGACCGGCATCGGCCAAGGACTTCTGAATTTCGGCCAAATCAGCCGGCGAGCGGCCCGCCATCGAACTGCGAAGGGGCAACACCCAGTTCCCGGCGAAACATGTCGCTGAAACTGCTCGGCGAATAACCCAGCTCCCGGGCAATCGCGCTGACCGGCACGCCCTGGATCAACTCCGCCACTGCCGTCGCCAACTGCACCTGCCGCCGCCACTCGGCAAAGCCCATGCCCAGCCCCTCCTTGAACAACCGCGCCAGGGTGCGCACGCTGGCCCCGGCGTTTTCCGCGTGTTGTTCAAAAGGAATATCCAGCGACGGCGCGGCCATCACTGCCTGACACAGACTCATCAACCGCCGGTCGGCATCGTCCGGCAACGGGATCTTCAGCTGCGAACGCCTTGCACGTTTCAGCTCCAGCAGCGCCAGCCCGACCAGCGCCTCGTAATACTCGGCATCCCCGCTGTCGCCCTGGGCCACCAGCCCGACGATCAACTCACGCAGCAGACCACCGACCTCGATCACCTGCACCGTCTGATCCAGCGTCGCCGCCAGCGCCGGGCGCAGGTAGATATTGCGCATCTGCAAATCCGACACCACCCGAATCCCGTGCGGCACCCCCGGCGGCAACCACACCGCCCGCTGCGGCGGCACCACCAGCGCCTCGTGCGGGGTCTCGACCCACATCACCCCGCTCATCGCATACAGCAACTGCCCCCAAAAATGCTCATGCGGCTCGATGAACAACCCGCGCGGATACGTCCGCGCCAGCGGCTGCACCGGCACATCGGTATCACTCAGATCAGGGGGCGCAGCGAGGGCCATGGCGAACATTCATCGGGGTTGGCGAAAGCGCCATGGTAACCAGTCCGACCGGGACCTCGCCATTGATAGATACCGTCGGACAATCCGAGTGAATTTTCCCGCAGCGCAGCGATCCTTCTATTACCACAGGGAGGAAGATGGGCTTTATGAACAACGCAAAACTGTACGTCATCGATTACACCCTTCACGGCGCGCCAAAGTCGTTCATTATCCGCTCGGACAAAATGGACAACACCGAGGCGTGGCACTGGGCAAGCTGCGACGCAGGGGTCGGCCGCATCCCGCGTTTCGGCCGGGAGAAAGTGCAAAAGACCAGCAAGCCGATGGCAGAAAAATTCGGCGTGGAAAACGTCACATGGCGACCGGCGAGCTAAGCTTGCGCGCAGGTGGGGACTATTTCGGGGGGAACAACATGACAACCATCAACAGCCCGGCGCACCTGGACTACGGCCTGGACACCCTGTTCGGCCGCATCACCAAAAGCGTCGACTGCCCGGTTGGCCTGGAACCCGTCGAAAACGACCCCTACCGCTTCGCCCTGCGCGTCCCGGCCCCCTTGCCGGAAGACCTTGAACAGGCCAAGACCATCGTCGTCAACGTCGAAGGCCGCCGCCTGCAAGGCAACGTCCGCCACACCGAACGCCTGGACGACGACAGCCTGAAACTGGAAGTGGAGCCTGATTAGGCTCCACCTTTTCAATACCCGAGATTACTTGGGATGCGCACACTGACACCCCTTGCCAGAACACTCCTCACCACTCTTATGGTGGTGCGCACAGGCCTCACAGCAATAATGCTTCCCGTGCGCCACATAAGAATGCTCACCCTCCTTGATCGTGCAACGACATCCCGGACAATCGCATTTTCTATCTGCCATGGAACAGACTCCTCTGGTGATGGTTGCCTGAGGCCGAAAGAACAAGCCGTGCTACCAGTGTAGAAGGTGAAAACACCCCAACAACCAAACCACTCACCCTTCAACCATCCCCCCACCACTCACCACAATGAGCGTTAGCTCGAGTAAAGCTTTTGATCGCAAGGCCCGTCGGCAGGCTGAGTGGAGGGATTGATCCGGGGGTGGGAGCGCAGCGACCGTGCGGCGCAGCCGCATGCATCGAGAGGAGGTGCAGCGAAGCAAACCGTAGGCGATGCCCCCGGATCAATCCCGGAGCGAAGGAACCCGAGCCACAGCGAGGGCCGTACGTCAGGGCAAAAGACCTTTGGTTACTTTGGGGCGTTTGCCAAAGTGACCCGCCGTAAGGGCGGAACCATAAGCCGCAGCACCCGAAAAAACGGATATTCACTCAATCAATCAGAACCCCGAACACTACTGCGATACATAAACACCAACGCCAACCCCAAACACCCCATCGCCAAAACCCGACTGGAAGACAACTCAATAGCGGGATTCCCCAACCACCCAAAATTATCAATCAACATCCCCATTCCAAGCTGCCCGACAATCACCGCCACCGTAGCCACGGCCGTACCGACGCGCGGTACCGCACCAACCATGACCATCATGTAAACCACGCCAAACAACGCGCCACTGAGCTGCCACTTAGGCACGTCCAGCAGGCTGACCACATGGGCGGGTTCGAAAAAAAGGATCAGCAGCCCCGTGCTCACAGCGCCGACCACAAACGTCAACAAACTGCTGCGCAACACCCCAACGGTCTCCCCCAACCGCCCATTGATCGCCGCCTGCACACTCAACACCGCACCCGCCAACACCACCACCGCCAACAAAATAACCAGACTCATCACTCACCCCCGCGCAATCAAAACCAAAGCCGCCACAATCAACCCCAACGCCAGCCACCGCTCAGCATTGACCTTCTTGCGCGTAACACCAAACCACCCGAAATGGTCAATCAACACACTCTTGCCAACCTGCCCCGACAAAATCGCAATCATCGTCATCGCAATCCCGATATGCGGCGTCGCCAGCGTCAACACCACCACATACATCGGCCCCAGAAACCCGCCGATCAACTGCCAGCGCGGCAGATCCGTCAGCGCCGGCCCCTTCTGCGGCCCCGCAAACAGCAACAACAAAAACAGAATCGCCGAGCCCACCCCGAAGATGCTCAAGGTCGCCCACAAATGCCCGACTTGCTCACCCAACGGCCCCAGCAACCCCGCCTCCACCGACAAACCCATGCCGGCCAGAATCACCAGCGGCAACAGCAACAAACGCAAACCCGGCCGGGCGACCGGAGCCGGCGCGGCACTCACTTCATCAAACGACTGCATCTGAAAAACCTCTGAAGGAAACGATGGCGCGGATTATCGGCTGGCGCAGCTGTGCGATAAATGGGAGCATCCGGACAACACTTTTGCGAAACTCGCACAGCAGGACGGACGATGCACGGGCTCAACGAACTGGGATTCAAGGCGCTAAGGCTGTTTGTGGCCGTGCTCGACCACGGCAGTTTTTCCGAAGTCGCCCGCCGCGAGGGCGTGGCGCCCTCCTCGATTTCCCGGCAGATCCAGTTGATGGAGCAGGCGCTGAACCAGCAATTGCTCTACCGCCACACCCGCGCGGTCACGCCCACCGAAGCCGGGCGCATGCTCGGCCACCACGCGCGGCTGGTGCTGGTGCAACTGGAAGAAGCCGAACAGGCGTTGCAGGAACAGCAAAGCGAGCCGACCGGCCTGGTGCGGATCAACGCCCCGGTGGTGTTCGGCCAGCGCCATCTGACGCCATGGCTCGGCCGTTTGTGCGAGCGCTATCCGAAGCTGCAACTGGACATCCAGCAGACCGACCACTACATCGATCCGCTGCAGGAGGGCGCCGACCTGCTGTTCCGCATCGGCCCGTTGCACGACTCAAGCATGCAGGCACGGATCCTCGCGCCACACCGATTTCAGGTCGCGGCAAGTCCCGCGTATCTCAAGCGTTTCGGCACGCCACAACATCCCGAAAACCTCGCCCATCACCAGTGCCTGGCCTACAAGGGCGCGACCGGCCAGCAGCGCTGGTTCTTCCGTCAGGATCAGGGCGAGTGGACGCCGTATGCAGTCAAGGGCCCGATCACCGGCAACCACGCGGACACCCTGACCCAGGCCGCTGTGCAGGGGCTGGGGCTGGTGATGTTTCCGTCATGGCTGATCGGCGAGGCGGTGCGCGAGGGCACGCTGGTGCCGGTGTTGGGGGATTATCAGGTGTCGAACAGTGTCGAGCCGCAGCAGATTTCGGTGCTGTGGCCGGGGAGCCGGCGGTTGTCGGTGAAGGTGCGGACGGTGATTGATTTCTTTATGGAGTGTTTTGGCGAGGTGCCGTATTGGGACAGACCCTGACGGTCTGTCCCGACAACGCCCTCAGATACGGAACTGCCCAACCAGTTTGCCCAACCGCTGCCCCAAGTCCGCAAGACTGCGCGAAGTCTGCGCCCCCAACTGGGTCTCATCCGCCACGTTATCCACCGCCACCGCAATCTGATGCACGCTGCGGTTGATCTCTTCGGCCACCGCCGTCTGCTCCTCGGCAGCACTGGCAATCTGCGCGTTCATCGAGTTGATGGTCGCAATCAGATCCGCCATCGCATCCAGCGACGCACCCGCCTGATTGGCCTGGGCCGACGTGCCGTCACCCGCCTCGCTGGAACGACGCATTGCTTCAACCGCCGACTGCGTCCCCGCCTGCAAGCGATCGATCATCCCCTGAATTTCCTGCGTGCTGATCTGCGTGCGCGACGCCAGCGCCCGCACCTCGTCCGCCACCACCGCAAACCCGCGCCCGGCCTCGCCGGCTCGAGCCGCTTCGATCGCGGCGTTGAGTGCCAGCAGGTTGGTCTGTTCGGCGATCGAGCGGATGACCCCGAGCACGCCGACAATCGACGACACGTCCTGCTGCAGGCTGTCGAGGGACACGCCGCTGCTGCGGATGTCGTCCACCAGCGCATGAATCTGCTTGATGCTGCCGGCCACCACGCGTTTGGCGGTCTGGCCTTCTTCGTCGGTCTGCTGTGCGGCGACGGCGGCGTTCTGCGCGCTCTTGGCGACTTCCTGGGCAGCGGCGGACATTTCGTTGATCGCCGTGGCGACCTGATCGGTTTCGTGACGCTGACGTTCCATGGCCTGATCGGAGCGCTGGGCCTGATCCGACACTTGCGTCACCAGCCCGGTCAGTTGCGAGGTCATCTCGGTGATCTGCCGCACCAGGCCGTGGATCTTGTCGACGAAACGGTTGAACGAGCCGGCCAGTTCGCCGAGTTCGTCCTGGCTGGTGATGGTCAGGCGCCGCGTCAGGTCGCCCTCGCCCGCCGCGATGTCATCGAGATTGGCTTTCATCAGGGTCAGCGGTCGCAGGATGGTGTTGGCCAGCAGCATCCCCGCCGCCGCGATCACCAGCAGCACCACCACCGCCACGCCGACGATGCTCAGCACCACGCCCTGCATGCGCTCCTGCACCTTGCCCTCGACCACCGCCACTTGCGCTTCGATGCCGTCGAGGTTGACCGACGTACCGACTGCCATGTCCCACTTCGCCAGGTATTCGGTGTAACCGAGTTTCGGCACCAGCACTTGCGCGTTGCCCGGCAGCGGCGAGCTGTATTGCAGGTAGTGAGTGCCGTCCTTCGCGACTTTCACCAGGTCGCGGTTGACGTAGACGCCGTTCGGGTCGCGGTTGTCCTTGAAGCTTTTGCCCACGCCTTCGGGGTCGTTGGCCTTGAACAGGCGCACGGTCTCGGAGTCGTAGCCGAAGAAGTAGCCGTCCTTGCCGTACTTGATGCTCGACAGCAGTTTGATCACCTGCGCTCGCGCGTCGGCGTCACCGGGGGCGGCAGCGTCGTACAACGGTTTGATGGTGGTCATGGCCACGGCGACGTAACTGGCCAGCGTGGCTTTGGCGTCACCGAGCAGGCGTTCGCGGGTCTGCTGGACTTCATTGCGCGCCTGTTCCTGGAGGATGAACAGCGTGGTCAGGCTGATCACCAGCGCAAAGAGCAGCACCGGAAGGACGGCAAGGGACAGGACTTTAGCCTTGAGACTCAGGCGCATGGGGGCTCACTCTTTTGGTTTTATTGGCGTGGATAAAGGCTTTAACGGCACACCGGAACAAAAGTTGAGTGAGTCCCCGCAGGGGCGGCGTTACAACACCATCGCGGCCACCCAGCCAAACGCCAGCAACGGCAGGTTGTAGTGCAGGAAAGTCGGGACCACGGTGTCCCAGATGTGGTGATGCTGGCCGTCGACGTTGAGGCCGGAGGTCGGGCCGAGGGTCGAATCCGAGGCCGGCGAACCGGTGTCACCCAGCGCCCCGGCCGTGCCGACGATGCAGACGATCGCCATCGGGCTGAAGCCCAGTTGCACGCACAGCGGTACAAAAATCGCCGCCAGAATCGGCACCGTGGAGAACGACGAACCGATGCCGATGGTCACCATCAACCCCACCAGCAACATCAGCAGCGCGCCAATCGCCTGGCTGTGATCGATCCACGCCGCCGCGCTTTCCACCAGCGAACGTACTTCACCGGTGGCCTTGAGCACTTCGGCAAAACCCGAGGCGGAGATCATGATGAAGCCGATCATCGCCATCATCTTCATGCCTTCGGTGAACAGGTCGTCGGTCTCACGCCATTTGACGATGCCCGACGCCGAGAAGATCAGGAACCCGGCCAGCGCGCCGATAATCATCGAATCCAGCAGCAACTGAATGATGAACGCCGCCGCGATGGCCAGACCGGCGATGCCGATCGTCATCGGGTTGTAGGCGACGCTGACCTGCTCCACCTGCTCGATCTTTTCCAGATCGTAGACCCGCTTCTTGCGGTAGCTGAAGAACACCGCCAGCAACAGACCAAAGACCATGCCCGCCGCCGGAATGGCCATGGCGTGCATGACGTTGATCTGGCTGATGTCAACGCCGGCCTTGCTGACGTTGGCCAGCAGGATCTGGTTGAGGAAGATGTTGCCGAAACCGACCGGAAACACCATGTACGGCGTGATCAGGCCGAAGGTCATGACGCAGGCGATCAGCCGGCGGTCCAGTTGCAGCTTGGTCAGTACATATAAAAGCGGCGGCACCAGCAGCGGAATGAACGCGATGTGGATCGGCAGGATGTTCTGCGACGCGATCGCCACCACCCACAGCAAGCCGATCAGCATCCATTTGACGCTGCCGCCACCGGTCGCATGCTGGCGGTCGACCATCGCCAGAGCCTTGTCGGCCAGCGCATGGGCCAGGCCGGACTTGGCAATCGCCACGGCGAAAGCGCCGAGCAACGCATAGGACAACGCCACTGTCGCCCCGCCACCCAGGCCACTATTGAAAGCCTTGAGCGTGGCGTCGATGCCCAGACCACCGGTCAGGCCACCGACCAGCGCACCGACGATCAACGCGATCACCACATGCACCCGGGACAGGCTGAGGATCAGCATGACGCCGACCGCAGCAATCACTGCATTCATTTCACTACCTCAAAAACACGACGGTAAAGCCATTCACCGCCAGACAGGATGAGTCCGGCCGGCAAGCCACGAGGGTCGCCAGCGGATTTGCATAGAGGGTCTTATTAGAAGGGCGCGCACTGTGCCGCAGAGCGGGCGCAGTGTCAAAGCGAGTGGTCGCGCCACTGTGTAACTTTGCATGATCAAAGCGCTGAACAGGGCATATCAGCCACAACATGCGTCAATTCGCCATATTGCATTTACGCCATAAAGAAAGTCGAAACGCGGCCGTTACAGTGCAAAGTCTCAGATATTTATCGAATAAGGACGTCCTCCATGTCGCTCAGACAACTTTCCATCCAATGGAAAATCACCCTGCTCGCCGGGCTCTGCCTGGCCGGTATCGTGACCCTGTTGGTGGGTCTTTCGCTGTATCGCATGGAGCACAGTTCCGAACTGGTGAAAGCTTCGAGCATGGAAATGCTCACCGAATCGGCCCAGGCTCGCATCGAATCTCAGGGCGAAGTCCAGGCAGCGGGCATTCGTCAGCAGTTCATGGACGCCTATCAATATGGCCACGGTTTCTCGCGTCAGGTGCTGTTCCTGCGTGAACAGGCCGAGAAGCGCTTTCTCGATGCCTTCGACCTGCGCGAGGACATGACCCGTCAGGTGAAATCGGCGCTGCAGGCCAACCCGGATCTGCTCGGCCTGTCACTGGTGTTCGAAGCCAACGCGCTGGACGGCAAGGACGAACTGTTTGCCGGCCAGGCGGAACTGGGTAGCAACGATAAGGGCCGCTTTGCCCTGTACTGGTCGCAGCCGACCCCGGGCAAAGTGACCTCGATGGCGCTGCCGGAAAGCGACATGGCCGACACCAGCACCGGCCCCAGCGGCCAGGCCGCCAACGCCTGGTTCACTTGCCCGCGCACCACGCTCAAGCCGTGCGTGATCGAACCCTACTTCTATGTGATCGACGGGCAAAAGGTGCTGATGACCAGCATCGTGTTCCCGCTGATGGTCAACGGCAAAGTCATCGCCTCGCTGTCGGTGGACATCAACCTCAACAGCCTGCAAGCGATCAGCCAGAGCGCGAGCAAAAAGCTCTATGACGGCCAGACCGCCGTGAGCATCATCAGCCCCGCCGGCCTGCTCGCCGGTTACAGCCCGGACGCCAACAAACTCAGCCAGCGTCTGGATGCCGTGGACACCACCAGCGGCGCCGAACTGCTGCGCCTGCTCGCTTCGAGCCACACCGTCAGCAGCCTGCACAGCAACGCGCAACTGAAAGTGCTGTCGCCGTTCCAGCCGATTCCCGGCGGCCCGTCGTGGGGCGTGTTGCTCGATGTGCCGGAGAAAGTGCTGGTAAGCCGCGCCGAAGCGCTCAAGCAGCAACTGGATGCCAGCAACACCTCAGGCACCCTGATCGAGCTGAGCCTGGGCGTGCTCGCCGCGCTGATCGGCCTGTTGCTGGTGTGGCTGATGGCCCGCAGCGTGACCAAACCGATCCTCGGCGTCGCGCACATGCTCGAAGACATCGCCAGCGGTGAAGGCGACCTGACCCGCCGTCTGGCCTACGACAAGAAGGACGAGCTCGGTCAACTGGCCGGCTGGTTCAACCGCTTCCTCGACAAGCTGCAACCGATCATCGCCGAGGTGAAACGCTCGGTGCAGGACGCGCGCAACACTGCCGACCAGTCTTCCGCGATTGCCACCCAGACCAGCGCCGGCATGGAGCAGCAATACCGTCAGGTCGATCAGGTCGCCACCGCGTCCCACGAAATGAGCGCCACCGCCCAGGACGTGGCCCGCAGCGCCGCGCAGGCTGCCGAAGCGGCCAAGGATGCCGACCGCGCCACCCGTCAGGGCCTGACCGTGATCGACCGCACCACCGCCAGCATCGACACCCTCGCCGCCGACATGAGCGCAGCGATGGTGCAAGTCGAAGGCCTGGCCGCCAACAGCGAGAAGATCGGCACCGTGCTGGAAACCATCCGCGCCATCGCCGAACAGACCAACCTGCTGGCTCTCAACGCCGCCATCGAAGCCGCCCGCGCCGGTGAAGCCGGACGCGGTTTTGCGGTGGTCGCCGACGAAGTCCGCAACCTTGCCCGCCGCACCCAGGAGTCGGTGGAAGAAACCCGCCAGGTGATCGAGCAACTGCAGAACGGCACCCAGGACGTGGTCGGCTCGATGGGCAACAGCCATCGTCAGGCTCAGGGTAGCGTTGAACAGGTTGGTCAAGCGGTTACCGCCCTACGCCAGATCGGCGATGCGGTGACGGTGATCAGCGACATGAACCTGCAGATCGCCAGCGCCGCCGAAGAGCAGAGCGCGGTGGCTGAAGAGATCAACAACAACGTGGCGACGATTCGTGATGTGACGGAGTCGCTGTCGGGGCAGGCGAATGAATCGGCGCGGGTGAGTCAGTCGCTCAATAGCCTGGCGAATCAGCAGCAGAGTTTGATGGATCAGTTCCGCGTCTGACGCTCAAGCCCGCTCACCACAAACCTTGTGGGGGCGGGCTCACCGCCGAGGCAATTGAATCTCCACCTTCAACCCACCCCACTCACTTTCGCCCAACACCAATACCCCGCCCCACGTCTCGACAATATCCCGCACAATCCCCAGCCCCAACCCATGCCCATGGGTCTGCTCATCCAGCCGCGTCCCCCGGCTGAACACCTGAGCCCGCTGCGCCTCGGGAATCCCCGGTCCGTCATCTTCCACGCTCAGCACAAAGCCTTCAGCCGTCTCGACCACACTCAGCCGCACCTCGGCATCCGCCCACTTGCAAGCGTTGTCCAGCAGGTTGCCGAGCAGTTCCAGCAGATCCTCACGATCCCACGGCAATTGCAGGCCCGGCGGGGCCACGTAACTCAATTCCAGATGCTCGCCGTGAATCATGTTCAGCGTCGACAGCAACCCCGGCAGCTCTGCGTCGCAATCGAACAACGCTCCCGGCAACGCATCGCCAGAGAGCCGCGCGCGGTTGAGCTCGCGGTTCAGTCGTTGCTGAACCTGTTCCAGTTGTTCCTTGAGAATCTTGCGCAGCTCCGGGTGCGCGTCGAGCCGCTCACTCAACGCCAGACTCAACAGCACCGCCAACGGAGTTTTCAGCGCATGCCCGAGATTGCCCAGGGCATTGCGCGAGCGCTTGAGGCTGTCTTCGGTGTGCGCCAGCAAATGGTTGATCTGCGCCACCAGCGGTTCCAGCTCCGCCGGCACTTGTTCATCGAGTTGTGAACGCTGGCCCTGCTGCAACTGGGCGATCTGTTCGCGAGCTTTTTCCAGCGGTCGCAACGCGCGGCGCACGGTCAGGCGTTGCAGCAACAGAATCAGCAGCAACCCCGCCAGCCCGAGGCCGAGGCCGATCTGGCGCATGCGCTGGAAGCTCTCGCGCACCGGAGTGTAATCCTGTGCGACGCTGATGGAAATCGACTGGCCGAGCCGTCGATAGTCCGAACGCAGCACCAGCAACTGCTGACCGTCCGGCCCCAGCTGCAGGTTGCTGTGCAGGCCGGAGCGTTCGAGCAGCGGCAGATCCTGATCCCACAACGAGCGGGAGCGCCAATGGCTGTCGGCGAAATCGATGCGGAAGTAATGCCCGGAAAACGGTCGCTGGTAGGCCGGCGACAAGTGCCGTTCATCCAGCTGCAAGCCTTGCGGGCCGCGAACCAGCGCCACCAACAGGCTCTCGCTGTCGTTACGCAACCCGGCTTCGAGATAGCGCTGCAATCCCACTTCGAACAGCCACAGACTGGTTTGCGCCAGCAGCACGCCGACGACCACCAGCACGCTGATCAACCCCAGGCTCAAGCGGCGCTGGATCGATCTCACGAAGCCTGTCCGCCAAACAGATAACCTTGGCCGCGACGGGTTTCGATCACGCTTTTGCCGAGCTTGCGCCGCAGGTGATTGACGTGGACTTCAAGCACGTTGGAATCGCGCTCGGTCTCACCGTCGTAGAGGTGTTCGGCGAGGTGGCTTTTGGAGAGGATCTGTTCCGGGTGCAGCATGAAGTAGCGCAGCAGACGGAATTCGGCAGCGGTCAGCTGGATGTCGGCACCGTCGCGCACGACACACTGGCGGCCCTCGTCCAGGTGCAGACCGGCAGCCTTGAGCGTCGGCTGGTTGGCCTGGCCCTTGGAGCGGCGCAGCAGCGACTGGATGCGCAAATACAGCTCTTCCGGATGGAAGGGTTTGGTCAGGTAATCGTCGGCACCGGCCTTGAGGCCTTCGATGCGCTCGGCCCAGGAATCGCGAGCGGTGAGGATCAGCACCGGAATCGTCAGACCGCCGGCGCGCCACTGCGCCAGCACCTCAAGCCCCGGCACGCCGGGCAGTCCGAGGTCGAGGACGATCAGGTCATAGGGTTCGCTGCTGCCCTGATAGACCGCATCGCGCCCGTCCGCCAGCCAGTCCACCGCGTAGCCCTGACGTTGCAGGCCGGCGAGCAATTCGTCGGCCAGCGGTACGTGGTCTTCCACCAGAAGCAAGCGCATCGGTCAATCTTCCTTGTCTTTCACGAGTTCGCCGGTATCGGCCCTCAGGTGCAGCTCGCGGGCCACGCCTTCGACGGTCAGCAACTCGACTTCATAAATGTAGACGTCGTGTTTTTCTTCCAGCTCGACTTCCAGCAGTTTCGCGCCGGGATAACGGTCCATCGCCTGCTGCAGCACTTGCTCCAGCGGCAGGATCACGCCCTGCTTGCGCAGATTGAGGGCTTCGTCCGGACCCAGGTCGCGGGCCATGGCCGTCGAGCAAAACATCACCAGCGCCAATGCCGTACGGCGGGTGGCGCGAACATTAACCTTCATTACGTATCCTGATGATCCTTGAGCACTTGCCCGCTCACCGCGTCCAGTTCCAGGTCCCATTCCAGCCCCTGCGGATCACGCAGTTCGATCTGGTAGATGTACTTGCCGTACTGCTCTTCCAGCTCGGTGTCGGTGATCGTCGAACCCGGGTGTTTGGCCAACGCGGTGGCGTTGAGCTTCTCGAAGGAGACGATAGTACCAGCGTCGCGCAGGCGCAGGGCTTCATCCGGGCCGAGATCGCGGGCGTGGACGGTGCCGGCGGTGAGGCCGATGATGGAGGCAATGGTCAGGGCAGTCAGGGTTTTCATGGTGTCTCCGTATTTTTATGTGTCGCTACGGGCGGCACCTTAACGGTGCGAACTTAACTGAAACTGAATTGCCATCATGGGGTCTGCTCCTGCAGCCACAGCAACATGTGCTTATAATCTTTCGCTTGCTAACGATCGAGACCGGTATGACCGCCATTCACATCAAGTTCCCTTCCCTGACCCTCAAGGCCGGCCCCCGAGCCATGGCGCGCATTCGTGCCCAAGGCCTGAACGCCGCCGACGTCGGCACCCTGCCCGGCGCTGCCGGTGGGCCGAAGGCGCTGGGGATTCAGGGGCTGGATCTGGCATTGTTCGGCGAGTGGCTGCCGGCGGCGCCGCGCGAGCGTTCGCTGATCGGTGCGTCGGTGGGTTCCTGGCGCTTCGCCAGCGCCTGTTTGCCGGACGCCGCCGAAGGCATCCGCCGCCTCGGTCAGCTGTACACCGAGCAGAACTTCAACAAAGGCGTGACCATCGGCGACGTCAGCCGCAGCTCGCAACGCATGCTCGATGACCTGCTCGACGGCCGCGATGCCTTGCTCCTCGACAACGCCCATTACCGCCTGAACATCATGGTGGTCAAAAGCCACGGCGGGCTGGCGGACGACCATCGCGGCCGGCTCGGGCTGGCGCTGGGTTCGGTGATCGCCGATAACCTGCGGGGCCGCGCGCGGCTGTCGCGGCACTTCGAACGGCTGATCATCCACGACCCGCGCTTGGCGCCGCCGGTGCATGCGCTGAATGACTTCCCGTCGCGTTTCGTCGCCCTCGACGCCGGCAACCTGCGTCAGGCGCTGCTGGCCTCGGGATCGATCCCGATGGTCATGGAAGGCGTGCGCGATCTGCCGGGCGCCGGTGCCGGCACGTTCCGCGACGGCGGTCTGCTCGACTATCACCTCGACCTGCCCTACAGCGGCGACGGCATCGTGCTCTATCCGCACTTCACCGACCGGGTGATTCCGGGCTGGTTCGACAAGACCCTGCCGTGGCGCAAAGCTTCGGTCGAGCGCTTGCAGGACGTGCTGTTGCTCGCGCCGTCGAAGGAATACCTGGCGCGCCTGCCCTACGGCAAACTCCCCGACCGTAACGACTTCAAGCGCTTCATGGGCGATGCGCCGAGCCGGCAGAAATACTGGCGCGCGGCGATGGACGAGAGCCGCCGGCTGGGCGACGAATTCCTTGAACTGACTGCCAATGGTCGCCTCGCCGAGCGCTTGCTGACCCTTTAGTCAGCACAGCCGAAGACAAGCTGGTAAACTCGCCGCCTGCCCGAATTCGCTGCGGCGAACGCCATCTGAACAGAGCTGAAATCACTGTGGAAATCTTCAAGGAATTTACGTTCGAATCCGCCCACCGCCTGCCCCACGTACCGGACGGCCACAAGTGCGGACGCCTGCACGGTCACTCGTTCAAAGTGGCGATTCACCTGAGCGGCGACCTCGACCCGCACACTGGCTGGATCCGTGATTTCTCCGAGATCAAGGCGATTTTCAAGCCGCTGTACGAGCGTCTGGACCACAACTACCTCAACGATATTCCGGGCCTCGAGAACCCGACCAGCGAAGTGCTGGCCAAATTCATCTGGAATGAATTGAAGCCCCTGCTGCCGGAACTCAGTGCGATCCGCATCCACGAGACCTGCACCAGCGGTTGCATCTATCGCGGCGAGTAATTCCCGCGACACAAAAAAACCACCGAGACCGGTGGTTTTTTTACGCCTATGCTTTTTGGCTCGAACCCGCCAAGAGGACAGGCCCATGACGGACTGGCTGCTGGATCAGGTCTTTGATTTCAACGGGCGACAGATTCGCCACGGGGTGCGCGGCGACGGCCCGCCGCTGGTGTTCGTGCACGGCACGCCCTTCTCTTCCTATGTGTGGCACCGCATCGCGCCGCACTTTTTCGCCACGCATCGGGTGCATTACTTCGACCTGCTGGGCTACGGACGATCCGAGCAACCGGACGCCGATGTCTCCCTCGGCGTGCAGAACGAATTGCTCGCGCAGTTGCTCGATCACTGGAATCTGCAACGCCCGGACGTGGTCGCCCACGACTTCGGCGGCGCCACCGTGCTGCGCGCGCATCTGCTCAACGGCAAGGATTACCGCAGCCTGACCCTGATCGACCCGGTGGCGCTGACGCCCTGGGGTTCGCCGTTCGTGCAGCACGTGCGCCAGCATGAAGCGGCGTTCAGCGGCCTGCCCGATTACATCCAGCGCGCCATCGTTCCGACCTATATTCGTGGGGCGATCCATCGGAATATTCCCGATGATGAACTGGCGCCCTACGTGCAGCCGTGGCTGGGCGATTCGGGGCAAGCGGCGTTCTACCGGCAGATCGCTCAGATGGATCAGCGCTACACGCTGGAGGCGCAGCCGCTGTACCCGACGATCCGCTGCCCGGTGCAGATTCTCTGGGGTGAAGAGGATCAGTGGATTCCCATCGAACGCGGACGCGAGTTGCACAAGATGATTCCCGGATCGCAGTTTCATCCGGTTCCGAATGCCGGGCATCTGGTGCAGGAAGATGCGCCTGAAGCCATCGTTGCCGCGCTGCTGCGATTCATTCCTGCTGCCTGAGGCAATCGCTTGACGGTGAACCAAGCGCTGAATAACGCTGGAGTTACAAGCTGATTAACTGTTTGATCTTTGAAAAAAAACGACGTGCACGCACGGTGTTTCTATCTAATCGCTAATCCATCTACTTCGAAATTGTCTAAAGAACTGTCAAACCTGACAGGTGTTGAAACATGTGCCTCCAAGCAAGATCAATCCTGAGCGGCTCGCTCACCTGATCCCTGAGGAACGCAACAATGAATACAAATGACACAAATTCTAACGACCCGGCATCGGAAGATACGGAAAATCAATATGCCGTAGGGTTCACTTTTAAGTGCAAAAAATCTCTGATTGAAACTCTCAAAAGAAATGGCAGCCTCTCGACTTTGCCTGTAATAGAAACCAAGGCAGGAGATGTTTCTGCCTACATACCTACCAACGTAATTTCAATTACAGATGAACAGATTTTTCTAGAGACACCCCTGTTCAATAGCGGCATTCGTCCCGCAATCAACGTTGGAATCGCCGTATCCAGAAAGCAGACTGAGGAATCAGCCCCCAATCAAAAAGGCCCCGCCAAAGTCACCATCCCGCCAATTTGACGTTATCAACGGACAACCTATCGGGTGTCAAAATGACACCCGGTATCCGACGCCCTGCTGCTGTGCCTCCTCATACGCGATCCCCACAAGCTAGAACTGTTGCGCTACCGTATCCCTATGCGACCGCACCCGATCTATAAAAGGATTCGCCCGATGCACATCATCAACGCCCGACTGCGCAACCAGGAAGGTCTGCACGAATTGCACCTCGAAGATGGCCTGATCCGCAGCATCGCGCGCCAGACCGAAGCGCCGACCCTGGGCCCCGACGACCTCGACGCCGGCGGCAATCTGGTGGTGCCGCCCTTCGTCGAGCCGCACATTCACCTCGACGCCACCCTGACCGCCGGCGAACCGCGCTGGAACATGAGCGGCACGCTGTTCGAAGGCATCGAATGCTGGGGCGAGCGCAAGGTCACCATCACCCAGGAAGACACCAAGACCCGGGCCAAGAAAACCATTCAGACCCTCGCCGCCCACGGCATCCAGCACGTGCGCACCCACGTCGACGTCACCGACCCGCAACTCACCGCGCTCAAGGCGATGCTCGAAGTGCGTGAAGAAAGCCGTCACCTGATCGACCTGCAGATCGTCGCGTTCCCCCAAGAAGGCATCGAATCGTTCCGCAACGGGCGCGAGCTGATGGAAGAAGCGATCCGCATGGGCGCCGATGTGGTCGGCGGGATCCCGCATTTCGAGTACACCCGCGATCAGGGCGTCAGCTCGGTGAAGTTTTTGATGGACCTGGCCGAACGCACCGGCTGCCTGGTGGACGTGCACTGCGACGAAACCGACGACCCGCATTCGCGCTTCCTCGAAGTGCTGGCCGAAGAGGCCCGCAGTCGCGACATGGGCGCCCTCGTGACCGCCAGCCACACCACCGCAATGGGCTCCTACGACAACGCTTACTGCGCCAAACTGTTCCGTCTGCTCGGGCATTCGGGGATCAGTTTTGTCTCCTGCCCGACCGAAAGCATTCACCTGCAAGGGCGCTTCGACAACTTCCCGAAACGCCGCGGCGTGACCCGCGTCAACGAGTTGCTCGAAGCCGGCATGAACGTGTGCTTCGGTCAGGACTCGATCGTCGATCCGTGGTATCCGCTGGGCAACGGCAACATCCTGCGGGTACTCGAAGCCGGCCTGCACATCTGCCACATGCTCGGCTACCGCAACTTGCAAAGCGCGCTGGATCTGGTCACCGACAACAGCGCCAAGGCCATGCACCTCGGTGAACGCTACGGCCTGGAACAGGGTCGCCCGGCGGACCTGCTGATCCTGTCGGCGGACAGCGATTACGAAGTGATCCGCAGCCAGGGCCTGCCGCTGTATTCGATCCGCAACGGCAAGGTACTGATGAAGCGGCAGATGCCGGTGGTGGAGTTCATGGAGAGTTGAGCGGCGGTTATGGTTCGCAGCGGTTTTATCGCGAAAGGTTAGTGCCGGACTGTCAGATCTGACAGGCGACAACCGCAGCGAACCGGCCCACAGTAAGTCCCAAGGGATCAATCGTTCCCGGGGGGACGATCATGAAAGGGACTTCACCATTTCGCCTGGTTTTCGCTGTCTGTCTGGCCTTCGCCACAACGACAGCGACGATCGCCGCCGTTCGCAACGGCAGCGGTGAAGAGATCCTGTTGCAAGGCTTTCACTGGAACTCAAGCCGCCATCCAACACCTTGGTATTCGGTACTTGCGCAACAGGCGACGACCATTGGTAACGACGGCTTCACGCTGATCTGGATGCCGCCGACGTGGACCGATTCCTCGCAATGGAATACACCCACGGCTGCCGGCGGCGGTGAAGGTTACTTCTGGAACAGCTTCGACAAAAACAGCCGTTACGGCAGCGATCAGCAACTCAAACAAGCAGTGCTGGCGCTCAACAACGCGGGCGTGAAAGTCGTCTACGACGTCGTGCCCAATCACATGGACGATAAAACGGTCTATCCGATGTTCCCGCGAGGGACCAACGAATGGCGGCAGGACTGCATGCAATGTGATGAAGGTGACCGGTTCATGGATGGCGCAGCCGACCTGAACACTGCCAATCCGACAGTCTTCGACGCCTTCAAAAAAGAATTCATCAATCTGCGCGACAACTACGGTGCTCAAGGCCTGCGCTTTGACTTCGTCCGTGGTTATGCGCCGGAAACCGTGGATCGCTGGATGAACGCCTTCGGCAACCAGCAATTCTGCGTCGGCGAAAACTGGAAAGGCCCCAACGAATACCCGCAGGGTGACTGGCGACGCAACGCGAGCTGGCAGGATGTGCTCAAGGACTGGTCGGATCGCTCACATTGCACGGTGTTCGATTTTGCCCTCAAGGAGCGCATGCAGAACGGCTCGCTCGCCGAGTGGCGCCACGGCTTGAATGGCAATCCGGATCCTGCGTGGCGCGCAATCGCCGTGACCTTTGTCGACAATCACGACACCGGCCCTTCACCCGGCGCCTACAGCGGTCAACGCCATTGGGCGCTGCCCGATCCACTGGTCAATATGGCTTACGCCTACATTCTCAGCAGCCCCGGTACACCGACCGTGTACACGTCACACATATACGACTGGCAGCGCGATCAACTGATCCGGGAATTGATCAAACTGCGCAAGACCGCCGGCATCCGCGCGGATTCTCCGGTACGTTTCAACACCGCGTATTCGGGATTGGTCGCCACCACGTCGGGGGTGCGCGGGACGCTGGTCATAGCGTTGAAATCCGATCTGCAACAATTGCCACAGGGTCTGGGCACACCGACCTTGAGCTGGGATAACGGCGATATCCGGATCTGGAGCGGCCCTGTCGAACCTGCGACAGTGGCAGTCAACGTGCATTGCGAAAATGCCAATCCGCAACCAGGCGAAAGCGTCTATGCGGTGGGTTCATCGCTTGAGTTCGGGGCGTGGGACCCGCAACACGCGATAGCGTTGAAGTTGAACAACACCCGCTGGAGTACAACCGTTGAGGTGCCGGGTCAGCAAAAGCTCGAGTGGAAGTGCATCGTGCGCGGCCAGGCGCCGACAGCGGTGTATTGGCAGGCCGGCGCGAATAACGCATTCACCAGCGGTGCGGTGAACGACACTGTCGGGCGCTTCTGATCTCGAGGTTTCAGCTATTTTTGTCGCGCACTGCGGTGCCGAACAGGCGCACGCCAGTCAGTTCTCCATTGCACTCCTCCAGCAAGATCGGCGCCGTACCACCCGGCATTACCACCTGCACCTCTCCCGCCGACACCCAGCCCACCCGCCACGCCGCACTCGCCACCGCACTGGCGCTGGTACCGGATGAGGCGGTTGGCCCCTCACCCCGTTCGAACACTCGCGCGACGATGCGTTGATCGCCGGCGCGCATCGCCCATTGCAGGTTGACCCCGGCCGGACATGGCTGGCCGGCGCCGGTGGGCATGGCGTAGGCGATGGCGGTCAGACTGTCCGTCAGCGGCGATTCAAGCATCTGCGCGTTGCTCGGCAATGCGGCTTCATCCTGCACCAGCGTCACGCAGTGCGGATTACCGATACGCACGAACTGGCTGTGCGCCCAGGCAGGATCAAGTTGCGCCAACGGTCGAACACGGCTGACTTGCTCACCGTTAAACGGCACCGTTCCAACGCCGAGCGCACCGACCGCTGCCGGGCCGAAACCGGGCTGGCCGAGGTCCAGCCAGAAACCCTGCACGCCCGCCACTTGCGCCGGCTTGACCGAGGTTGGCACTGGCGATTGCGCGTCCTGTTTGTCGTGATGCACCTGCAGCGTCGCCCCCTCCTGCGGCATCAGCCCCTGTTCGAGCAGCGCCTGGGAGAAAATCGTCAGGCCGTTGCCGCTGCGTTCAGCCAGCGTGCCGTCGGTGTTGACGATCAGCAGGTCGAAGGGCGGCGCGGATTGAAACGGGCCGATCAACAGGCCATCGCTGCGATGGGACTTGCTGCCGGCGGGGCGCCGACCTTCGGGCCAATCGCAGCACAGCGCGATGGCAGCGGAGCTCCATGCCTGTCGCGACAGCGCGCACTGCGCGGCGCCCGTTGGTAATTCGATCCCGGCAGCGCGCAGCGCCTGGGGTGAAACGACCCCGTAGAGATTGCCTCGTGCATCATAGAACTGCGTCATGAACCGGCCCTTGTTTTTCCCGTCGACAGGGGCGCCACTGTAAATCGCAACGCCCTGCCGACGCGAGCGGGCTCGCTCCCGCGAAAGAGCTGTGCAAGGATGTCCGCTGCTGAAACGTTTTTTGCCAAGGATCGTTATGACCAGCCTCACCCCTCAAGACACGTTCGTTCCCGGACGCCTCGAACAGATGTCCACGCGCATCGCCTTCTTCATCGCCGGGCTCGGCATCGCCGCGTGGGCGCCGCTGGTGCCCTACGCCAAGGCGCGGGCCGGTCTCGATGAAGGGACGTTGGGGTTGTTGTTGCTGTGCCTGGGCGTCGGTTCGATTCTGGCGATGCCGCTGGCGGGGATTCTGGCCACCCGGTTTGGCTGCCGGAAAGTGGCCACCGGCGGCACGCTGCTGATCTGTGCAGCATTGCCGTTGCTGGCGACGGTGTCGTCGATTCCGGCGCTGATCGCAACGTTGTTCATGTTCGGCGCCGGACTGGGCACGGTGGATTCGACGGTGAACCTGCAAGCGGTGATCGTCGAGCGGGCCAGCGGCAAGAACATGATGTCGGGGTTTCACGGCCTGTTCAGCCTCGGCGGGATCGTCGGCGCGGCGGGCGTGAGCGCCCTGCTGGGTCTCGGGCTGTCGCCACTGGCGGCGATGCTGGTGGTGGTCGTGGTGTTGATCGCGGCGCTGTTCAAGGCGGTGCCGCACATGTTGCCTTACGGCAGTGAAAGCTCGGGCCCGGCCTTCGCAGTGCCCCACGGGATCGTGCTGTTCATCGGCGGTATGTGCTTCATCGTGTTCCTCACCGAAGGCGCAGCGCTGGACTGGAGCGCGGTGTTTCTGGCGCAGGAGCGCGGGATCGACACGGCCTATGCGGGATTGGGTTACGCAGCCTTCGCGCTGACCATGACGGCCGGCCGTCTGACCGGTGACCGGATCGTCCGGGCATTGGGTGCGACCCGGATCATTCTGTTTGGCGGTCTGCTGGCGGCGGCGGGATTGTTTCTGGCGACCTTCGCCCCGAGCTGGCAGGCCGCGCTGCTCGGTTATGCGCTGGTCGGTGCCGGCTGTTCGAACATTGTGCCGGTGCTGTACACGGCGGTGGGCAAGCAAACGGTGATGCCGGAAAGCATCGCCGTGCCGGCAATCACCACGCTGGGTTATGCAGGGATTCTGGCGGGGCCGGCGGTGATCGGGTTTGTCGCCCACGCCAGCAGCCTGAGTTTTGCTTTCGGGCTGATGGCGACGTTGCTGGTGGCGGTGGCGATTGGCGGGAAAGCGCTGAAGGTGTGAATCAAAGAACGACCAGCGGCGCAGTTGACTGTCAGATCTGACAGTAGACGCCAACAGTCTGTGGCTCCAGCATCAGAGAAATCTTCTCGGGTGCTGAAGCCATGAAGTGCTCCGTCCTGCAAAAGTCCATCGCCTTGACGCTTTTCATCAGTACGAGCGGTTGCATCACGCTCGACAGAAATGCCAAACAGGATTGGGGAGAAGGCGCAGCAAACCTCTCTCCAGCGCAACCTCTGAACAATGCAGCCGGGCGTTACGATCACTGGCAAGCCATCGCTCGCGTTCAGGTTGAAGGCGGATCCGTCTGCTCGGGCAGCCTGATCGACACCCGAGGCGCAAACGATGACCGCAGCGGCCCGGCCTATGTTCTGACGTCGGGGCATTGCGCCAAAGGTGACGCTAACCGGTACATCGAAAACGCCCCGGCTTCCGGAGTCGTTACCTTCAATTACTTCCAGGACACCCTGCCGCGACAGAAGCCCTACCCGATCATTGCCATCGAGTGGAGCACCATGCGTGGTCTCGACGTTGCGATTCTCAAACTCGACCGCTCCTTGGCCCATTTGATGAGCGACGGTATCACGCCGCTCAAACTTGCAATTGAGCCCCTTGCCGTCGACAGCGATGTGCTGGTGGTTGGCGCACCCATGGATGGCCATGTGCAACGCGCTGCCTGCCTCCAGGAACACCGCGCAGATGTTTTCGAAGCGGGTTGGGCATGGCCCGGGCAACTCAGCAATCGCTGCCGGGATGTGCGGCCCGGCATTTCGGGTTCACCGGTCTTGAATCGGTACAGCAATGAAATCGTCGCGATCGTTGGCACCACGACGCAAGGCAGCGGGCTTTCACGTTGCACTCGCAACGCCCCCTGCGAAGTCAGTAACGGTGACTCGATAAAAATACCGGAGACCAATTACGCGACAAGCGCAGTGCAATTGGAGCAGTGCTTTGCAGCTACCCGTTTCAACCCGAAAAATTCTGCGTGCCCGCTGGGTCGCGCGACAAATTTCGAGCATGTATTTGGTGACGTCTACATACGGTTGATCCGTGACGCAAATGGCGAGCTCATTCCGGTGCGATGGACGCAGTCGTTTACCAGCGATCAACCGTTCTATCGCGTGAAACACGCACGAACACTGGCTGACTGTGCGCTCGACGTCGGTTATGGTCCGGTTCAGCCAAGTCATGGAGACGGTTCAGACAGCTCGAGTCAGGAGTTACGTGAGGGACCGGGTCTGTATTTCATGTGCGTGGTGGGGCAGCCACACAATGCAGGCCCTGCGCAGAGATGGGACAGCCGCAATGCAAAAATCTATTACCGCTGGGCTCTGGCAGAACCCGTCAAGACGCCTCCTGCCTACCGTGTACTTGAAAATACAAAGGATGAGTTCACCGTAAAACCGATCGGGATAACGCCAGATCTGGACGTCAGTCGCTACCAATACAAAAGTGGTGAACCAGAAATGGTCGACTGCCAAAGCAGTGAGGGCTACAAGTCGGTCAGGCCGCCGCTGCTGGACTTTAAGGTTTCGGTGGGGGACGGCCCGAAAAAAGTCTGCCTCAAGACCACAGACATGGCAGGCAATCCCTCTCCAATCAGTGATTTTGCGTTGCCCAGTCAATGATGAGCGGCAACTGGCTCGTTCAAACCGAATGAAAAACAGGCGGCTGTCACCAGCCGCCTGCCCTGCCAATCAGAAACCGACGCTGGCCTGCACGAAGAACGTCCGTGGCGTGCCCACGTAGATCCCCGAGTTGTTGTCGCTGGAGCGGGTGAAGTACTGCTTGTCGAAGATGTTTTTCACCCCGGCGCCGAGCTTCAGGTTTGACAGCTGCGCACCGAAGTCATAGCCGCCGCGCACGTTCCAAGTCACGTAGCCCGGAATGTCGCCGTACTGCCCGTCCGCCGTGCCTTCGGTGATGTAGTTGCCGTTGAAGCTGCCGTCGGCGTTCACACCTGTGCCGGGTGCGCGCTGCTTGGACTGGGCGAAACCGTCGATGTTGTAGGTCCAGCGGTTGATGTCGTAACGCAGGCCGACGGTCGCCACCTGACGCGAGTAGAACGGCAAGTCGCGGCCCTTGAAGCCGGGGATCTCGCCTTCATAGGTCGCGCGGGTATAAGTGAAACCGGCGTTGGCGGTCAGGCCATCGAGACGCGGATCGAGCGCCGCCATGTCGTAATGCACCGACGCTTCGATCCCTTGGTGCTTGGTCGCGCCGAGGTTGGTCCAGCCCACGTCGTTGCTGACGTATTGCAGCTCATCGTCGAAGTCGATGTAGAACAGCGTCACTTCCCCGCCCCACACGTCATCGTTGTAACGCGTGCCGATTTCGTAGGTCTTGGCTTTCTCCGGTTCCAGGCCATTGGCGGTCTGGTCACCCGAGCCGCCCTGGCCGAGCTGGAAGTATTGCAGGCTGCCAAACGACGTCTCGTAGTTGGCGAACAGCTTCCACGCATCGGACAGGTGATACATCACGCTCAGGGCCGGCAGCGGCTCGTTGCTTTCGATGCTGCGGTTTTTCTCCGGGACGCGTTTGCCGGCGGTGTCGAGTACGGCGCGGTCATGCCAGTCAGTGCTGATGTGTTCGAAGCGAATACCCGGGGTCACGGTCCAGTTGCCGACGTCGATCTTGTTGTCGATGTAGACCGAGTTGGCCTCGGTGCCACCGGTGCGATCCTGGAACACGTGACCGTCGGAGGTCTTGGTGACCACCGGCACATTGTTGACCAGCGCCAGACGGCTCGACTGCTCGTGCATCGCCTCTTTCAAATAACGGTAACCGACGCTGACTTCCTGAGTGGTCGGGCCTACGTCAAACACACGCGAAACGCGCGGCTCGATCCCCAGCGTGTAGTAGGAGCGCGGAAACGAGCTGAGGGTTTTCTGATCGCGGGCGGCGATGGTGCTGCCGCGAAAGCTGTCGGAATAGTAGGTCAGCACTTCCGCCTGGGTGCGCTCGTCGATCTGCCGGATCCACTTGAACGACACGTCCTTGCGGCGGCCGCTGAAGCCGTCGTAGTCGCGGTCGGACTGGAACGGTTTGTCGTCGTACTGCTTCTGCGTCAGGCCGCCGGGCATGTCGGCGCTGGCGTCGTAGTAATGGAAGTTGAGGCTGAAATCGTCCTGATCGGTCGGCGCCCAGTGGGTCTTGAGGATCACGTCGTCGATGTCGTTGCCGTTGTTGCGCTCGCGGTAACCGTTGCCGTTGACGCCCGAGTACAACAGCGCCATGCCGATGCCGTTGTCGGCGGTGCCGCCGAGGAACGCGGTGTCGATGTGTTTCCAGCCACCGTGCTGCGAGGTTTCCAGGGTCGTGCCGATTTCACCGGTGGTTTTTTCCGGAATTGCGCGGGTCACGAAGTTGATCACGCCGCCGACGTTCTGCGGCCCGTAACGCACGGAGCCGGCACCACGGACCACGTCGATGCTGTCGAGGTTGCCGGAAGAAATCGGCGCCATCGACAGTTGAGGCTGGCCATACGGGGCAAACGCGGCCGGCACGCCGTCGATCAATACGGTGGAGCGTGGCGACAGGCGCGACGTCAAACCCCGCACGCCGACGTTCAGCGAAATATCGCTGCCGCCGGTGCCGTTGGCTTCCTGCACCTGCACGCCCGGCACGCGGCGCAGCACGTCGCCGACGTTCATCGCACCCTGCTCGACCATCGCTTCGCGGCGGATCACGGTGCGCGCGCCGGGGTGGTTCTGCACCACGGCGGCGTTGGCGTCGCCGAGCCAGTCGCCGACAACTTTGATGTCGGTCACGCCCAGTTCCAGCGGGCCGTTGGCGGCGGAAGTCGGGGCCGGGGACAAGGTCACCGAGCCTTCATTGATCTGATAATCCAGACCGCTGCCTTGCAGCAATTGGCGCAGAGCCTGCTCGGGAGAAAGGTTGCCGTCCACCGCCGGCGCCTGTTTGCCGGCGACCAGGTCCGGGCTGAAAAACACCTGCAACGAGGTTTGCTGACCCAATTCGCTCAGGGCCTGACCCAGCGGCTGGGCGCGGATGTGAATGGCTTCGGCGGCGAAGGCCATCGGCACGGCAGCGTTGACCGCCAGCGCGAGCGCCAGCGGCAACCAAGGGGATTTTTTGTTTTTGGCGGTGGAGTTTTTCACGTCGAACGGAGTCCTGTGGATCGCAAGAGTGTGCGGCTGTTAATGCAAACCAGTTGCAGTTGAACAGGAAGACGACGAACTCGAAAAAAACCTGAATTTTATTTTGAAATTATTTCCTGGCTGCCGTCGGCAAGGGTGCGCACGGCCACCGGAAGGATGCTTGGCAAGGCCTTGAGCAAGGCATCGGTGTTGTCGGATTTGAACACGCTGGTCAGACGCAAATTGGCCACGGCCGGGTTAGAGACCTTCAGCGGCTTGTCGCGATAACGCGACACTTCCTCGGCGACTTCGTTGAGGCTGGCGTTGTTGAACACCAGTTTGCCGCTGCGCCAGGCCGTCAGCTCCGCCGGGTTGACCGCATACGCCGGCGCCACTTTGCCTTGAGCATCGATCCGCGTGCCGAGGCCGGCAGTGAGGCTGATGAAATCGGCCTCGGCCGCATCACGCCCCTGCACCTTGACCGTGCCCTGCTCCACCGCGACCCGGGTCTGGGTCACGTCATGCCGGACATCGAAACGAGTGCCGGTGACCGTGACCTTGCCGCTGCCGGCCTGGACCACGAACGGGCGGGACGTGTCGTGCTCGACACTGAACATCGCTTCGCCTTCGGTCAATTCGATGACCCGCCGATCCTTCTCGAAACGCACCTGCAAACGGCTGCGGCTGTTGAGGTCGATCACCGAACCATCCGGCAGCGCAACATGCTTGCGCTCGCCCAGCGCGGTGGCGAATTCGGCGCTGTAACCTTGCGGATGATTCAAACCACTGAACAGCCCGAGCCCGAGCGCCACCGCGACTACGCTCGCCGCCACGGCATAACGCAACAACGGACGGCGTTCGCGCCGCGTCGGCGGGGTTTCGCACAAAGCTTTAAGCCGTGGCGCCGGCAGCAGATCCGCCGCCGTCCACAAGCCTTGCAGCAACTGGAATTCGTCACGGTGCTGGGGATGTTCGTTCAGCCACGCGTCGAAGCGCTGCTGATCGTCGACACTGACGGCCGGCTCCTGCAAACGCACAAACCAGCGTGCCGCGTCATCGCGCACCGTTGTTTGCCCGCACGCGCAATCACGAGTATCCATCATGGAATGTCCTGTTTGGCTGGGGATGAAAAGACGCCACGGCTCATGATTGCGCCCCGTCCAGGCGATCACGCAGATGCCGCAGGGTGCGGATCATATACTTTTCCACCATGTTCTTGGACAGGCCCAGGCGTTCGGCGATTTCCGCCTGGGTCAGGCCCTCGATCTTCTGCCAGACGAAGATCCGTCGACAGTTGACCGGAAGCTCCGTGAGCGCCCGTTCGATGGAATCGGCCAGCTGGATCGCATGCATGTAATGCTCCGGATCGCCGGTCGGCGACTCACTGAGATCGATCGCCTCCGACTCCATGGCGCCCCGCCGGTCCTCACGCCGATAGCCGTCCACCGCGATGTTGCGCGCTGTCTGATGCAAATACGCCCGAGGTTGCTGCACCGCCGACGAATCGGATTCGAGCACCCGCACAAAGGTGTCGTGCGCCAGATCCTCGGCCTGCGAGCGATTGCGCAGGCGACGGGTCCAGGTGCCGATCAACTCTTCGTAATGCTCGAGAAAGCCGGGTCTGCGGGGCAGCATGGGGATCATTGCGGCGTGCTGAGGAAAGGGGCGTGAATAGTAATGCTTCCTATTAAGCCGAAGCAATGGATTCCTCGGGAATGCCGACGAAGCTGTTTTCTCCAGTGCCTCCAGCGCTCTAACTCGCGGCAATCTCTGCCTTGCGCGAGCAAAACCACCCATGCATCAAACCCGCCTGAAAGAACTGGACCGGCGCCTCGAACCCCGCCGACTCGATCAGACCGGCGACTTGCGGCGCCGGCAGAATCGCCACATCCCGGGCATAGGCCAAACGCGCTCGTTCGAGCATCTCAACTGGCACCTGGGCCGACGCCATCAGCGTCATCCAGTGACGCAGCAATGCTTCATAGGCCGGTGATTCGGTATCCGAGGCGAGATCAGCGTTAGCCAGAATCCCACCCGGTATCAGACGACGAGCAATCTCACGGAAAAAGTCGATACGCACCTGAGGGTCGAGCAAAAACTGCGACACCAGAAAACAGGTCGCGCCGTCGTAACCGGATTCATCCGTCAGCGTATCGAGGTAGCCTTCGTGAAAACGACAACGGGAGAGAAAACCGCACTCTGTCGCTCGCTGACGGCATACGTCGAGCATGGCGCCCGAAGGGTCGACTGCGGTGAATTGCCAGCCGGGAAACTGCTGCGCCAGATGGGCCACTTCCACACCGGTGCCCACGCCGACGCAGAGTATCCGGGCATTCTCCGGCAGGCCCGCGAATACTGAATCCAGCAGCAAATACAGCGCATCACGAAGGGGCGCCATGCCGCTCCACTGTTTGTCATAGACGGCGGATTGCTGGTCGAACAGGGCCTTGAGTGCTTGATTGTCCATGGAACACATTCCCCTGCGTTTTGATGAAATGCACCGCGCAAGCCGCGGTGCACGTTCCATTATCGCAGGGCTGTCAAGCCACCTTGGTTGAGCAGCCCTGAACACATGGTGGCTCAGCCTTTTTCGTCAATACCTGCTTGAAGTGACTGACTGTCGAAATGACCGCTCAGGGTCACCGGGCCGACTTTCAGGTTGCCGTTTTCAAGGGACACCTTCGGTGCGTTTTCTTCGGTTTTGTGTGGCAGCTCCAGGCCAGCTTTTACGCCGTAGTCGAGGTTGCTCAGATCGCTGCTGCTGACCTTCGAACCACCCAGATCGACCTTGCCTTCGGTGGCGGAAATCCGCGCACCGGTCAGTTGCGTAGCGCCGCCGACGGTGAGATCCACACCCTGACCAGCACTGATACCGGAGGCCTGTTTCACGCCGTCCTTGTGCGCGTATTCGCCTTCGACTTTCAGCGTCGGCTTGTAGTCGGTGCCCGCCAGTTTTCCCTTGTCGTCGGCCGGGGTCTTCTTGGCGGTCAGGCCCAGATCCACATCCACCTTGGCGTGAGTGCTGGAGTCCTGACGGCTTTCGACCGACAGATCACCGGCCACGTTGCCGCTGACGTTACGCGCATCGATCCGCGCGCCGTTGAGGCTTGCATCACCGGCGCTGTTCAACACCACAGTGTCAGCCTTGATCTGGCTGTTCTGCTGGGTAGTGCCTTGCAGGTAGTCCACGCCGACTTTGGCCCCGGCATTGAAGCCGTGATCGCTGCTGACTTTTTCATCGGCGGCGGTCGGTGTGCTTTTGCTCAGATTGCCGCCGGCATTCAACGCGACGTTCCAGTTGTTGCGGCTGTCGGTGGACTGCGCGGACTCCTGAACGAAACCGCCCTTCTGCGCGTCGATGCTGACGTTTGGCGCGCTGACCTGAGTGCCTTGCAGGTGCACCGAATCGCCGCTCGACGCGATGCCGTTCTGGCTGCTGAGCTGGCCACCGCTGAGGGTCTGGGTGTTCTCGTTGACCCGGCCGATGTTGAAGTTGCCGCTGAGGTTGCCGCCCTGATCGCGGCTCTTCTCGCTGCTGGTCTTGCTGCCGCCCGCCTTCAGGCCGCCGCCGAGATTGCTGCCGGTGGCGACGTGCGAATCAGTGGCCGCTTGCAGATCAAGTTTGCCGTCAGCCTTCAGGTCGATAGCGCCAGCGCTGTCGATCTTCGTGCCTTGCTGTACCTGATTACCGCCGCTGCTCAGATGCACCGGGCCGTTGCCGCTGAGGCTGGCGACGTGCGCCTGACTGTCGGTGGTCTTATTGCCTTTGTGATCGAGCTGGAATCCAGCGCCGAGATCGACGTTGGTGCCGTCGGTGCCCGGCAAGGTGCCGACCGTCAGCGAGCCGTTGCCACGCAGGCTGGAGCTGTCGCTGTTCTGACGGTCGTTGGCCTGATTCAGTGCCAGATCGCCGCCGGTCTTGACGCTGACACCGCCCTGGCCGCCATCGAAACGGCTGCCTTCGAACTGGGCATCGCCGCCGACATTGATGTTCACACCCTGATTGCCAGCGTAACCGCCGACCACCGCGGTGGAGCTGTCCTTGCTCGACTGGCTGCTGCCACCCGCGCCGCTGCCGGCCACGTTCACGTCTTCACCGGTCTTGGTATAGACGCGCACATCGACCTTGGCATCCACCGAATTGTCGGTGCTGCTGCGGGTGTTGTTCGCCGCATCGGCCACCAGTTTGTCGGCGCTGATGTTCACTTTGCCGGCGCTGGCGTTGTACTGGGTGCCTTGGTCGTGCAGTGTGCCGCCGACTTTCACGTCCACGGTCTGGCTGTCGAACCGGCTGACCACGGCGTTGCTGCTCTGCTCGGTTTTATCGGCGCTGGCATGACCGATTGCCACGTCGATACCGACGTTCGGCTGGCCGAGATTGGCCAGTGCGTCCTTGTCCGGCACCTTGCCGTCGAGGACTTCTTTCACCGCGCCGGCAATCGGCCGGGCGATATCCTTGTACTCGACGTTGGCGCCGATGTCCGCCGACCAGTTGCTCTCGCTGTGAGTGCTGCTTTCGGTGTTGCTGGCGGCACGGTTGTCGACTTCGTTGGCGGCGACGTTCAGGCCGTTGCCGGCCTTGAGTTGCGCGCCTTCGGTGGCGAGCTTTTCAGCGTTGATGTTCAGGCTGCCGCTGCTCTGCACGCCGGTGGTTTGGGCGGTGGTTTTAGTGGTGGCGTCCTGCGAAGTGCTATGCGAGAAGTCCACGCCGCTGCCGGCGCGGTCGAGGCCGCCGGTGTAGTAGAAACCGCCGCCAGTGCTGCGGGTTTCGGTCGAGGTGCTGTGGCTGTCCTGCTCGGCCAGCAACGAGACGTTCTTGCCGCTCAGGCTGGTGTCGCCGGCGGTGGATTTCACCTCGGCGCCCTTCAGCGTCACGTCGCCGCCCGCCCTCACCTGTACGGTGCCACCGCTGAGGCTGGAACCCTGCTGCGTGACATCGTTGGTGGTGACGGTTTGCGCCTTGTCTTCGTAATGCACGCCGGCGCGATACTGCTCCGCCGTCTGCTCCTTGGCGTAGGCATCGAAACCACGGGTCTGCGTGCTGTTGCTGCTGTCGTGGGTGTTCTGCGTCGAATGCACATTCACATCACCCGCCGCGTCCGCCGTCAGCGAACCGCCGGCCTTGACCGTGGAACCGGCGACTTCGATGTCCTTGGCGCTCTTGAGCTTGAGGTTGCTGTCGGAAGCCAGCTCGCTGCGCACCGTGGTGCTGTCTTTGCTGTTCTGGCGGGACTCGTCCTTGGTGATGCCGAAGAACTTGCTGTCCTTGTCGTGGTTGTTGCTGTGCGAGGTGTCCTGCACGCCGTCGATGGTCAGCGAACCGTTGTCGCTGATCACGCTGGCGTCCTGGCCGCCACGCACCTGGCTGCCGCTGATGCGCACGTCATCCGCCTTGACCACCAGTTTGCCGGCCGCGTTGACCTTGCTGCCCTGATGCTGGGTCTGGCCCTTGTCGGCGTCGCCGGTCTTGCCGAAGAAACCGCCACCGACCAGGTCACCGGAATAGCGGTTGTCGCTGCTGCGATTGGTGCGGGTCGCGGTGGTGATTTCCACCTGTTTGCCGGCCAGTTGCAGATCGCCGGCGCTGTTCAATTCAGCGCCTTCGGAGCGCAACAGTGCGGCGGTTTGCAGGGCAATGTTGCCGGCCTTCAGCTGGCTGGTGATGCTGCGCTGCTCTTCGCTGCTGCTGTCCCAATCGGCTTTCCACAGGTGTTTGCGGTGCTTGCCCTGATCGGTCTGGGTGTGGCTTTCAGTGGCGGCGGTCAGGCGCAGGTCGCCGCCACTTTGCACGCTGAGGTTATTCTTCGCGTCGACCTTGGCGGCTTTCAGCTCGGTGTCTTTGCCGGACGACAATTGCGCGTCGCGGCTGGCGATGATCTGGCTGCCGTGCTGGCGCGAATCGCTGTCGGTCTTGGTGCGCTCGTAAGTTTCCCAGGTGATGCCGATGGTGCTGTTGTTCCAGTTCTCGCGCTGCTCCTGGAGCTTGCGGCTTTCGACGGTGGTCAGGGTCAGATTGCGTTTGGCCTCGACCTTCACGTCACGACCGCTGACATCGGTGGCGGCCAGCATCAGGTCCTTGCCGCTGTGCAGGCCGACGTCGCCTTGGCTGCTGCGGATACCGGCGCGGGTCACGTCGAGGCTGTCCGGGATCGCTTGACCGCTGACGCTCAAGTCGCCCGCCGAACGAATCTGCACGCCGTCACGTCCTGCGACTTGCACCGCGCCGACCTTCACGCCCGCGCCTTCAGCGGTGCTAACGATGTTGATGCGCCCGGCCTGCATCGCGCCGAACAGGCTGGCGTCGATCCGCTGATCGGTGGTGTTGCCCGCCGGGTCCACGGCTTTCACCTGGCCGCTGGCGTAGTCGATCTGATTGCGCCCGACGGTGAGGTTCAGTTGATCGCGAGCGCTGATCGCGCCCTGGCTGTCGATACGCGGCGCGATCAGGTTGATCGAGCCTTCACCGTTGCGCAGCCCGCCGCTCTGGATCTGCAACTGGCCGGTGGCGTCGCGGGTGCTCAGCGCTTGCAGCTTGCCGTCGTTCAGCTCGGGCCGGCCGACCACCAGATTGGCGTTCGGCGTGTTGATGAAACTGCCGCCGTTCACCGAAATGCCGTTCGGGTTGGCGAGCACGTAGTCGGCGGCGCGACCGAAGATTTCCTGGGCGCCGTTGATGGCCGACGGGTTGCGGCTGATCACTTCGTTGAGGATCACGCTCGCGGCCTGCCCTTGCAGTTGCGGGTTGGCCGCCAGTTGCCCGGCGAGCTGCGATTGCCCGGCCTGAAGGGCGTTGTTCAGCACCAGGCCCTGACGATCGACGTTGTAGTCGAGGAACTGGTTATGCGACAGGCCCTGTCCGTTGGGCGCGACGATGTTGACGATCGGGACGCCGCCCTGGGTTTGCAATTGCGCGGTGCCGCCGGGGCCGGGCGCGACCACCACACCGCCGGCCATGGCGCCCGGCAGGTGAGCGACCAGGAACAGGCTGGCGATGGCCCAGCGCAGTTTGCCCCGTGGGGAAAGATGAAACGCAAAGGTATTCATTGGCATAAAAAACTCTCCATGTAGTGCGGCATCACGTTGCGCGTTGAGTTGAAGGCCACGGCTGTCGCGCTCAGGTCCGATGGCTGTTGTTCACTGACGTTCATATTTGTAATCCGACCCGCATCAGCCAGGTTTCAGGCTCGCGGTGCAGGCCGGTCGGGGTGTTCAGACTGCGTTGATAATCGACATCCACCTGCAGGTTTTTCCAGCCCAGATTGAGGCCGATGCTGGCGCCGCTCAGACGTTGGACCGGAGCGCCGTGATCGGCCTTGATCCAGCCGTGGTCGAGGCCAACACGCGGGGTGAGCTGCACGGGAAAATCAGTGCGCAGCGGCAGGCGCAAGGTGTTGCGCCAGATCGCGCCGCTGGCGCCGGACGCGCTGCTGACCCGATAACCGCGCACGGCGGAGTCGTCGGTGCCGAGCAATTGTTCGATGGCCGGCAGCGGGTCCGGGCTGTACTGCAAATTGAGCTGGCTCTGCCATTGCCAGGCTTGCGTACCAAGCTGGCCGTTGCGCCACTGGCTGAGGCCGGCGCGGTACTTGCGAAACTGTGCCTTGGGCAGATTTTTGACCTGGCGATCGGCATCGTCGTCGGCGCCCAGCCAGCGCAAACCCTGGGCGTAATTGACGTCGAGGTTCCACACCGCGCGGTCGAGCCAGAACAGATTGAGTCCGGCCTCGGCCACGGTCAGGGTCGGGCTCTGGATGCCGAGGCGGACATTTTCCAGATAGCTGTCGACGTCCTTGTGCGCCAGTTGCAGGTTGGCGCTGAGCTGATGGCTCTGATCGCGCCACAACACCCGGTCGGCGCGCAGGCTGAGTTGATCGGTGATGCCGGTGCTGTGAAAGGTCAGCGTGCTGAGCTTGAACGGCGCGCGGTATTCGGCGTGGCTGGCGAAGGTGCTGAACGTCCAGTAACCGTAGGGAATCGCGTAGTAGAGGCTGGCGTTGCGGCTGTAGCGGTCGCCCTGATTGAGGGTGTCGCTGGCGCTGAGACTCAGCAGGTCGTTAAGTTCGAGCGGACTGTCGAGGGTCAGGCTCAGAGTGTCGCGATCGCGGCCGGTGCTGGCGCTGCCGAGGTTGTCGAAACCGGCACCAAGGGCCCAGCGCGACTGCCCCGAGGTACGCGAACGCAGGATGATTTTTGACGCGCCGGGTTGACTGCCGGGGGCGATGTCGGCGGTCAGATCGACTGAACGCAGGCGGTTCAACTGATCCAGACCCTGCTCCAGATCCCGAAGATTCAGCGGCTTGCCGAGCATTCCGGGGAACGCGCCACCGAGGGAAACCGGCAGGCTCTGGTCCGCCAGTTCGATGGACTCGATGTAGCCTTCGTCGATCAGGATATCCAGCGATTGCCCCGCCACTGGCGCACTGCTCAAGTACGGCCGACTGGCGATGTAGCCCTTCTCCACGTACAGCGCGGTGATGGTCGCCAGCAAATGGTTGATCTGGCCGACGCCCATGCACGGCGTCAGCAGCGGCTTGATCCGGGCGTTGAGTTTGTCTTTATCGATCAGCGTGACGCCACCGATGCGCGTGCCGCTCAAGGGCCAGCAGCGTTCATCGGGTTTGATCGACTCAGGAATGGCCGGAGTGGCAGGCGTCGGGCCGAACGCGCCGCGCTCCAGTTGGCGCTTGCGCTGTTCGAGTTGCAGCTGTTGCAGATCGCGCTGTTGCAGTTGTTGCTGGCGCAGCACTTCCTGGCCAGGGGCTGGAGCTTCGGCGGCGAGAACGCTGGGCGCACACACACTCAACAACAAGGCCGAAAACAGCGGGCGAGGCAGGGAACGACTACGAGAAACAGCGCGAAGCGAATACGGCACTCAACATCCTTGCAATCAACTGGCTTAATGCCACCCCATCAATAGCGGTGATAGTCAGAGCCTTCCTACACAAATGCAAGACGCTTCCTGCGCTGCTTACATTTATTAAACAAATGCCCTTTTAGCGCGGATCGCCAGCGATAACGCCAGCAAGTTGCAGATCATCAGGGTTTCCCCGAGGGCCTGAGACCAGGCTGCCAACATCAATCCCCCGCCGATCAGCAGGTAGTAAAACAGTCCCAGCAAGGCGCCGGCGGTACCCAAACGATCCGTGTAATTGCTCAAGGCTGAACCCAGAATGTTCGGAATCGCCATACCGAACGCCAGTACCACCAGCAGCATCGGCAGCACGAACCAGACGTGCGCCTGCAACAACCACACGCCGATACCCCCGAGCAAACCGGTGACGGCCGCAAGGCGAATCAACTGCAGCGGACGACAAACGATTTGCAGCAAGCGTTTGTTGAGCCATGCTCCAAAACCTGAGGCCAACGCGAGCATCACGCCGCTGTAGCCGAACGCTGAACTGCTCAGCCCAAGTCGCTCGAACAGAAACGGTCCGAGGCTGTAATAGCTGAACAACGCGACGTTGAATGAGGCGATCCACAGAGCCGAACGCCAGATGCCGGAATCGCGCAACATGTCGCCCATGGTTGCGAACAGGCCGACGGAGGTCAGTTGTGGTGGACGGGTTTCCGGCAAGGCGCGCCAACTCCAGAGCCACAAGGCCGACGCCAGCAGCAACAACGCAGCGAGTACGCCGCGATAGCCGAAGCCCTGAACCAGACTCGCGCCACTGAACAGACCGATGGCCGGGCTGGCCGCGAGCGCCATGCCCACCAAAGAAAAGACCTGGGCCAGTTCGGTCCCGCGAAAACGATCGCGCAACAGTGTCTGGGTCACCACCGAGCCAACCGCAGCGCCGAATGCCGCCAGTGCCTGAGCCGTCAACAAGCCGTTGAATCTACGAACGCTCAAGCCGAGTACGCAGGCAAAAACATAAATCGCCAGACCGGCGAGCATCGAGGGTCGCCGGCCGATCCGGTCGCACACACGGCCCCACGTCACCACACCCAACGCAAAGGCCAGGAAATACACCGACAAGGTCTGCGCCGCTACTTGCGGACCGACATCAAATGCCCGGCCGATATCCCCCAGCGCCGGGCTGAACAGGGTCTGGGCGATCTGCGGAAACATCAGCAGCGCAATCGCCAACATCAAAAACTTTCTATGGCTCATCACCAAGACTCCTCAACAAAAACGCCGAGGAGTTTAAAAAGCTGTGGCTGACGTATTATCCGAATCCTGACAATTTATCGTTGAAATCGGACAACCCATGGCCTGGCTCGAAGCTCACGATCGTTTTGACCCGGATCGCTTTCCGGCACTGGTGATCGGCATCGCCTCTACCCTCGGCGATCACGACTCCGGCCTGCATCAGCATCAGCGCGGGCAACTGCTCTACACCCGACAGGGCTGCACGCGCATTACGCTGGCGCAGCAATTGTGTCTGCTGCCACCGTCGCGGGCGGCGTGGATTCCCGGTGGCGTCACGCATCGGGCGGTGATGCAGCAAAGCGTCGATTACCGCTCCATCTACCTGACGCCCGAGTTGTGCCGCGAGCTGCCGCAACAAGTCTGCGTGATCGAAGTCAGTCCGCTGCTGCGAGCGGTGCTGGAACCGATGGCGATTGCCGACTTCGCCACCGATTGGCAGCAAGGCAAATTTGTCCATTTGCTGGGGCTATGCCTGAGTGAAATCCGTGACGCAGCGCAGCAACCGATGCTCCTGCCCCTGCCGCAAGACAAGCGCCTGGCGCTCCTGCTGGCACAACCCGAGCGACTGCCACCAGAACTGCAAATGCTTGAGCAACAGATCGGCGCCAGCAGCCGCACCATCGGCCGGATCTTCCAGCGCGAAACCGGCATGAGCTATCAGCAATGGCGCCAGCAGTGGCGATTGATGCGTGCCATGGAGTTGCTCGCCACCGGTCGCAACCTCGGTTATTGCGCGTTTGAATTGGGTTTCGCCAGCGACAGCGCATTCATTGCGTTCTTCAAATCCATGACCGGCAACACACCCGGCGCCTGGCTCAAGTAAGCAACTGACGACCGGCGATAAAAATCAATTGCCACAAAATATTACTCGCGTCATATTACGGTCGTAATAGCCCTTCCGCTTCTTCAGGTATTACGCCATGACCAGCATGCCCACCGTAGAACCCGATCTCGCCGTTCCGGTCAGCGCTCCCAAACCTCCCCTGCTCAAACGCCTGTTGTTGCCCACTGCCGGTTTGGCTGCGCTGGTGTTGGCCGGGTTGTACGCCGTGCATTGGTGGGGCACCGGGCGGTTTCTTGAGGAGACCGATGATGCCTACATCGGCGGCGATGTTACGGTGATCGGGCCGAAAGTCGCCGGTTACATCGAGGAAGTGCTGGTCAGCGACAACCAAAGGGTGAAGGCCGGCGACGTGTTGATCCGCCTCGACGCGCGCGACTACCGCGCCAATCTGGCCAAGGCTGAAGGCGCGGTCGCCGCCGAAGAGGCGCTGCTGGCCAACCTCGATGCCACCGAACAACTGCAGCAAGCGGTGATCGGTCAGGCCCGCGCCGGCATTGATGCCGCCAGCGCCGAAACCGCTCGTTCGCGGGACGACAACGCCCGCTACAAGCGTCTGGTGACCACCAATGCAGTCTCGGTGGAAAGCGCGCAACGGGCCGACGCCACCTTCAAGACCGCGCAAGCCTTGAGCGCCAAGGCCCAGGCAGAACTGCTGGCTGCGCAGCGCCAGCTCACCGTGATCGAAACCCAGAAACAACAGGCCCGCGCCGCCCTCCAGCAAGCCCGGGCCGAGCGTGATCTGGCGCAACTCAACCTCGGTTACACCGAACTGCGCGCCCCGGTCGACGGCGTGATCGGCAACCGCCGCGCGCGGGTCGGCGCTTATGCGCAGGCCGGTTCGCAACAGTTGTCGGTGGTGCCGGCCAGCGGTCTGTGGGTCGATGCCAACTTCAAGGAAGACCAACTGGCGCGGATGAAACCCGGCCAGCGCGTGAGCATCCGCGCCGACGTGTTGTCCGGCCAGGAATTCCACGGTCGCCTCGACAGCCTCGCCCCGGCCACCGGTTCGCAGTTCAGCGTGCTGCCGCCGGAAAACGCCACCGGCAACTTCACCAAAATCGTCCAGCGCGTGCCGGTGCGGATCCTGCTCGACCCGGCCGACGGCGTGCTCGGCCACCTGCGTCCGGGCCTGTCGGTGACGGCTGAAGTCGACACCCGCGCCCAGCCTGAAACCACCGCCGTGGCCAGCGCGCCATGAGCACCGCCCTCACCGCCTCCGCGCAGCCGTTCAATGCCGCCGAGATGGCGACGGCGACCAAAGTGTTCGCCTTCGCCACGATGTGCATCGGCATGTTCATTGCGCTGCTGGACATCCAGATCGTCTCGGCCTCGCTGCGCGATATCGGCGGCGGGTTGTCCGCCGGCACCGATGAAACGGCGTGGGTGCAGACCAGTTACCTGATCGCCGAGATCATCGTGATTCCGCTGTCGGGCTGGCTGTCGCGCGTGTTTTCCACACGCTGGCTGTTCTGCGCTTCGGCGGTCGGCTTCACCCTCGCCAGCCTGCTCTGCGGCATCGCCTGGAACATCCAGAGCATGATCGCCTTTCGCGCGCTGCAAGGGTTTCTCGGTGGGTCGATGATTCCGCTGGTGTTCACCACGGCGTTCTTTTTCTTCACCGGCAAACAGCGAGTGATTGCTGCCGCGACCATCGGCGCCGTGGCATCGCTGGCACCAACGCTGGGCCCGGTGATCGGCGGCTGGATCACCGACATTTCGTCCTGGCACTGGCTGTTCTACATCAACCTGGTGCCGGGGATTTTCGTCGCCGTGGCAGTGCCGATGCTGGTCAAGATTGATCAACCGGAACTGTCGCTGCTCAAGGGCGCGGACTATTTGAGCATGGTGTTTCTGGCGCTGTTTCTCGGTTGCCTGGAATACACCCTCGAAGAAGGCCCGCGCTGGAACTGGTTCAGCGATCAAACGATTCTGACCACCGCGTGGATCAGTGGCCTCGCCGGGCTGGCCTTCATCGGCCGCACGTTGCACGTGGCCAATCCGATCGTAGACCTGCGCGCGCTCAAGGATCGCAACTTCGCCCTCGGCTGCTTCTTTTCCTTCGTCACCGGGATCGGCCTGTTCGCGACGATTTACCTGACGCCGCTGTTTCTCGGCCGGGTGCGCGGCTACGGCGCGCTAGATATTGGTCTGGCAGTTTTCTCCACCGGGGTATTCCAGATCATGGCGATTCCGCTGTACGCCTTTCTGGCCAATCGCATCGATCTGCGCTGGATCATGATGGCGGGCCTGGCGTTGTTCGCGTTGTCGATGTGGGAATTCAGTCCGATCACCCACGACTGGGGCGCCGGAGAATTGCTGCTGCCACAAGCCCTGCGCGGGATCGCCCAGCAACTGGCGGTGCCGCCGGCGGTGACATTGACGTTGGGTGGCCTGGCACCGGCGCGGCTGAAGCATGCGTCGGGCCTGTTCAACTTGATGCGCAATCTGGGCGGTGCCATCGGGATTGCCGCGTGCGCAACCATTCTCAATGACCGTACCAACCTGCACTTCACCCGGTTGGCGGAGCATCTGAACAGCAGCAACGAAGCGGTGAATCAGTGGCTGGCCCAGGTCGGCGGCAACTTTGCCGCGCTGGGTCAGAGCGGTGATGTCGGCCTCACCGCCAGCCTGCGTCAGCTATGGCTGCTGACCTACCGTGAAGCGCAGACGCAAACCTACGGCGACACGTTCCTGATGATCATGGTGTGCTTCGGCATCGCCACGGCGATGGTGCCCTTGATGCGCAAGGTGCAACCACCGGCCGCGCCGAGTGCCGATGCACATTGATCGATCAGGCTTGCGGGGTTTTACGGAAGCCCACGGCCAGGCGGTTCCAGCTGTTGATGGTGCTGATCGCCACGCTCAGGTCGACCATTTCTTTGGGCGAGAACTGGGCGGCGACCACTTCGTAGTCTTCGTCCGGGGCGTGGGTCAGGCTCAGTTGAGTCAGGGTTTCGGTCCACAGCAGCGCGGCGCGTTCACGTTCGGTGAAGAACGGCGCTTCACGCCACGCGGTCACGGCGAACAACCGGCGCGGGGTTTCGCCGCCCTTGATCGCGTCGGCGGTGTGCATGTCGATGCAGAACGCGCAGCCGTTGATCTGCGAAGCGCGCAGCTTGACCAGTTCGATCAGGGTCTTTTCCAACGGCAGTTTCGAGACGGCGGTTTCCAGGGCGATCATCGCTTTCAGGGCATCTGGGGACGCGGTGTAGAAATCGATACGAGGTTTCATGGCGACTCTCCGGGGCAAGTGAATGTGTGGCTACGTTAGTCCCGGGGCCGGGCCAGGCAAATAGCCAATCTCCCGGAAGACGGGTAGGCCACTCCGTTGACGTCAGAAAAGAAAGTGTTGCGGGGCAATTGCCAGCGCTCGTTCTGTGCCACTAGAATGCGATCAATTCTTAATTGCACAGTTTTCGCACTCACGACCGCACCCTTGGCAACGGACGCCCGAAACGAGTATCTGCCCTTCATGTCGTCCCTCGATCAGCCGTTGAATCAGCAAGTCCAGACGCTCTACAGCGAACACCACGGGTGGCTGCAGGGCTGGCTGCAGCGCAAGTTGGGCAATCGCTGCGATGCGGCCGACCTGGCGCACGATACGTTCCTGCGCCTGCTCACCCGGCAGGTGATCAAGCCGCTGGGCAGCGAACCCCGGGCGCTGTTGACGCACATCGCCAAAGGTCTGGTGATCGACCGCTGGCGCCGGCAGGACCTGGAGCGCGCGTACCTGGAAACCATCGCGCACCTACCCGCCGCCGAGGTGCCGTCGCCGGAAACTCGCTACCTGATTCTCGAAACCCTGTGGCGCATCGAAGCGCTGCTGCGCGAACTGCCCGAGCAGACCCGCGAGACCTTCCTGCTGTCGCAGATCGAAGGCCTGACCTACGCGCAGATCGCCACGCGCCTGAGCGTTTCGCTGATCACCGTCAAACGCCACATGCGTGCCGCGTTCATTGCCTGCCTGAGTGTCGCCTGATGAATTCGTCGATGATCAATCCGCAGATTCTCGGTGAAGCCGCCGACTGGCTGGTGCAACTGCATTCCGGCACCGCGACCCCGTCCGACCATCAGGCCATCGCCCAATGGTGCACCCGCAGCGCCGAGCACGCCATCGCCTGGCAACGGGCCGAAGCGCTGCTGGGGGATTTGCGCAGCGTGCCGGCCAATGTCGCGATCCAGACCTTGAAACGCGCGTCCCGCAAAGAAGGCCTGAGCCGCCGCCAGACTCTCACCCGCCTCGGCTTGCTGTTGATGGCCGGGCCGCTGGGCATCGCCTCGCAACACGTGCCGTGGCAACAATGGACCGCCGACCAGCGCACCGCCGTGGGCGAACAGAAGAACCTGCAATTGCCGGACGGCACTCAACTAGTGCTCAACACCGACAGCGCCGTGGACATCGCTTTCAGCCCGGTGGAGCGTCGCGTCCTGCTGCTCAACGGCGAAGTGCTGATCAACACTGCCGCAGACGCCAGCGCCCGTCCGTTCATTGTCGAAACCCCGCAGGGTGTGGCCCGCGCGCTGGGCACGCGATTCTGCGTACGCACCGAGGGTTCGCGCAGCCAGGTGTCGGTGCTCGAAGGCCAGGTTCAGATCACCCCGCAACTGCTCAAGCACAGTGCGATTCTCCAGGCGGGCGAACGCCGGCGCTTCAAGCTCAACAGCTTCGACAGCGCCGAAACCTTCGACACCGCGTCCCTGGCCTGGGACAAAGGCATGCTGCTGGCCAGCAACATGCGTCTGGACGAATTGCTCGGAGAGTTGAGCCGCTATCGCCGGGGCGTGCTGCGCTGTCATCCGGACGTGGCGGCGATGCGCGTGTCCGGGGCGTTTTCCCTGCGCGACACCGACGCCAGCCTGCGTTTGCTCAGCGATACGTTGCCGCTGAACATTAACAGCCTGACCCGCTATTGGCTGTCGGTGGAACCGCGTGTCTGAGCCCTCGGAAAATATTTTCAATATTTGCTGATACCTTTTCGCGACTCGTCCGGTGAGTGGATAGACCTTTCAATTCCACGCCCCCAACAGGAACACCGAATGACCGCAATGCCATCGCCCCGCCCCGCCACCTTTGCGCTCAAGGCCCTGAACCTGAGCCTGGCCCTGGCCTTCAGCGCACTGCTGCCGAGCGCCGCCCACGCCGCCGACAGCGTCAGTGAAAGCGCCAGCCGCACCGTCAACATCGGCCCCGGCCTGCTCAGCCATGTGCTGGCGCAATTTGCGGTCAGCGTCGGCGTGCCGCTGTCGTTCGATCCGGCGCAACTGGGCAATCGCCAGAGCCCCGGCCTGCAAGGCAGTTACACCGCGCAGAGCGGTTTTGCCCGGTTGCTGGAAGGCAGCGGTTTCGAGCTGATCAGCACCGGCCACAACGGTTACACCGTGGCCCCGAAAGTCGCGGCGGACGGCGCGCTGGAACTGGGCGCCACCAACGTCAGCGCCCTGCGCGACGACAGCGGCGATACCTACGGCGGCGAACAGGTCGCGCGGCGCGCGCAGATCGGCATGCTCGGCAACCAGGAGGTCAACGACCTGCCCTTCAGCGTCACCAGCTACACCGCCAAGACCATGGCCGACCAACAGGCCCAGACCGTTGGCGATGTGTTGCTCAACGATGCTTCGGTGCGCCAGTCCAACGGCTTCGGCAACTTCTCCCAGATGTTCATGATCCGCGGCCTGCCGCTGGCCTCCGATGACATTTCCTATAACGGTCTGTACGGCGTACTGCCCCGGCAGATCATTGCCGTCGAAGCGCTGGACCGGGTCGAACTGTTCAAGGGCCCGAATGCATTCGTCAACGGCGTGACCCCGAGCGGCAGCGGCATCGGTGGCGGGATCAACCTGCAACCCAAACGCGCGATGGACACCCCGACCCGCAGTGTCACCCTCGATTACAGCGCCGACGGTCGGGTCGGCGGGCATCTGGATCTGGGCCAGCGCTTTGGCGAGGACAACCGCTTCGGCGCGCGGGTCAACCTGATGCAGCGCGAAGGCGACACCGCGGTCGATGACGAGGACCAGCGCTCGTCGCTGTTCAGCGTTGGCCTGGACTATCGCGGCGATCGCCTGCGGGTCTCGACCGATTTCGGCTATCAGAAGCAGGTCATCAACCAGGGTCGCTCGGTGATCTATGTCGATTCGAGCCTGACAAAAGCCCCCAAGGTGCCGCACGCCAACGCCAGCTACGCCCAGAGCTGGAGTTATTCGCAACTCGAAGACACCTTCGGCATGGCCCGCGCCGAATATGACCTGAACGACAACTGGACCGCCTACGTGTCCGGCGGCGCCAAGCACACCCGCGAGAACGGCGTGTACTCGTCGCTGACCGTCACCGACCTCAACGGCAATGCCCGCGGCGGCATGCTCTATTCGCCCCACGACGAAGACAACCAAAGCGCCATGGCCGGGCTCAACGGCCGCTTCGAAACCGGCCCCGTCACGCACCAGTTGAACCTCGGCTGGGCGGGCATCTGGGGCGAGCAGCGCTCGGCGTTCGAAACCGTCGGCGCGGCCGGGCGCTACAGCACCAACCTGTACAACGTCACCGACAAGCCGCGCCCGGCGCCAACCTCGTTTGCCAGCGACATCAACGACCCGCGCATCACCGGCAAGAACATCCTGCGCAGCGAGGCGATTTCCGACACCCTGGGCTTCGTCGATGACCGCATCCTGCTGACCCTCGGCGTGCGTCGCCAAGCGCTGAAAGTCGATGGCTGGAGCACCGCCACCGGTGCCCGCACCTCGAGCTATGAAGAGTCGATCACCACCCCGGTCTACGGTCTGGTGATCAAGCCGTGGGAACACGTGTCGTTCTACGCCAACCGCATCGAAGGCCTGGCCAAGGGCCCGACGCCGCCGACCACGGCGATCAACCGCGACGAGACTTTCGCCCCGGTGCGCAGCAAGCAGATCGAAGCCGGCGTGCGCCTGGACATGGGCAGCTACGGCGCCAACCTCGGCGTCTACCGCATCGAGCAACCGTCGAGCTACACCCAGGACGGAATCTTCCGGGTCGACGGCCAGCAGACCAACAAAGGCGTGGAACTCAACGTCTACGGCGAACCGCTCGACGGTCTGCGCCTGCTCAGCGGCGCAACGTTGATGAAGACTGAACTGGAAGGCAGCAGCAACGGCGTAAATGACGGCAACCGCGCCGTCGGGGTGCCGCGCTTCCAGTTCAACCTCGGCGCTGATTGGGACATTCCGGGCCTCGAAGGCGCAGCCCTCAGCGCGCGCATGTTGCGCACCGGTGGCCAGTATCTGAACGCGGCCAACACCCAGAGCATTCCGGCGTGGAACCGCTTCGACCTTGGCTCGCGCTACGCCTTCAAACTGGATGAAAAGCAGATCACCCTGCGGGCCAATCTGGAGAACGTCGCCAACGAAGCCTACTGGGCTTCGGCCAACGGCGGTTACCTGACCCAGGGCACGCCGCGCACGCTGAAGGTGTCGGCGACCGTGGACTTCTGACCGCTCGTCATCCGGCCGGCACCAAGGGTTCGGCGCGTCAGACCAATGTCAGGTAGATCCCCTTTCCGGAGACAGACCATGATGACGCGCAAACTCACCTCGCTGTTGCTGATCGGCCTGCTGGCCAGCGGCTCGGCCGCCACGTTCGCCGCCAACGACGGCGCCGATGCCACAGGCACCAAATCCGGCTCCACCAGTGGTTCACAAATGCCGCCCGACAACACGCCGGGCTCGCCGTCCGGCGGCAGCGGCGCGGGTGGCGGCACCGGCACCAACGGCGGCGCCAGCGGTTCGGGTTCGGGAGCGGGAGGTGGCACCGGGTCGGCCGGTGGCGGCACGGGTGGTGCCGGCGGTGGCACTGGCGGCTGAACGAACAAGAGCAGGTCATGGTGAAGACCATGGCCTGTGTCTGAACCCGACCGCGTTTTTTGTCAGCGATCCGAGCGCAGCAATTCGCCGAGGCCGACGTCCATCGACAACACGGCCGCGCGATTGCGACCGGCATTTTTGGCCTGATACAGCGCCGCGTCCGCGCGCTGGATGAACAGCTCCGGACTGTCGTTGCCCAGCGGAATAAACGAATAGCAGCCCAGGCTCACCGTCAGATAACCGGTGGGCGAGCCGCTGTGGGTGATGTGTTTGTCCATGACGCTGCGGCGGATCTGCCCGGCAATCGCCAGCGCGCCGTTGATGTCGGTGTCCGGCACCAATACCGCGAACTCCTCACCGCCATAACGCACCGCCAGATCGGATTTGCGCTGGCAGCAGTTTTTCACCACCTGCGCGACCTGCGTCAGGCAATGGTCGCCGGCCACATGGCCGTAGGCATCGTTGTAGCGCTTGAAGAAGTCGATATCGAGCATGATCAGGCTGACCGGGCTCGACTGCCGCGCGCCCCGGGCAAACTCGACTTCCAGCGAGCGCTCGAACAGGCGCCGGTTGGCCAAGCCGGTGAGGCTGTCGTGGGTGGCGATCTGCTCCAGTGCCCGCTGGGCCTTGCGCAGATTTTTCTCGATCCGCTCGCCATCGCGCACCTGATGAATGAACACCCAGCCGAACAGCCCCACGCCGAGCATCACCAGCGCCACGATCACGCTGGACTGGAACGCCCGGTCATGCCAGCCCTGAAGAATCGTGTCCCGCGATGAAGAAGCGGACACCACCAGCGGATAACTTTCCAGCTGCCGGTAACCATAAAGACGCGTCACACCGTCGACCACCGAATCGATCATCGCGGTGCCGGCGGAGGCGTTGGGCAGCAGCTTCTGATAGATCTCACCCTTGGCCAGCGAGGTACCGATCAGGGCCTCGTCGAACGGCCGCCGGGCGAGCAAGGTGCCGTCGGTCAGGCCGAGGAACATGGTGCCGTTGTCGTCCAGGCTGAAGCTTTTGAAGAACTTGTCGAAGTACGACATCCTGATCCCGGCCAACAACACGCCCTGGAAATTGCCGGCGCGGTCGTTGACCCGTTTCGAGATCGGGATGATCCACTCGCCGTTCTCGCGGCTGCGGATCGCCGGGCCGATGTGCGCCACACCCGACACGTTCTGCTGGTGAAACTTGAAGTACTCGCGATCCGCCACGCTATTGCCGCGGGGCAGATCCGGGAACGAGGTAATCACCCACTGCCCTTCGCGGTCGAACAGGAACATGCCGTGCAACTGCTCGAGTTGCTGCACCCGCCGCGCGAGGGTTTTCTGCAAACGCGGCTTCTGCGCCGCGCCGTAGCCGTCGTCCTGAATCCAGTCGACCAGGCTGGTCAGCACCAGATCCGCCGCCAGAAAGGTGTCTTCAGCCTGCTGCGCCATGGCCCGGGTCAGGTTGGCCGACGACATCTGCGCGTTCGCCAGATCCTGGCGCCGCGACTGCTCGATCTGCAAATACAGCAGACCGGACAGGCACAGACACACGGCAACGATGAACAACACCGCCGCCTTGCGCAGGGGCAAACGCTTGAGAGTGCCGCCGGGGGCCTGGTACGGATCGTGAATGGGGATAGGCAAAAGCGTGTCCTGGGCAGGTACGACAGGGGCAAAGGCCCGAAACCCTTGTTTTTTGTGAGCGTAGCCCACCGGGTTGTGTGGGGCAACCAAGTGCCACCGCGACAATCCCGACCCTGTTGCTATCGGCGCGCAGGCCAAATGGATGACCTGCCGCGCGAATTATTTTTACCTGCCCGTTTTTGCCCGCATCAGCCCTGACGGGCCAACCGCCGCATCGCACTGTGCAGATGCGCCCGCGCACTTTCCGGATCGCCCTCGCGCATCTGCTCGTACGCCCGTTGCGCAACCGCGTGCGGCACCGGTTTCAACACCCGTTGCGTGGCCATCGCCAGCAGTTGCACTTGCGCGGCACGCTCCAGGTAATACAGATCGTCCCAGGCTTCGGCGATAGTCGGCGCCGCGACAATCACCCCGTGATTCTTCAGGAACAGAATGTCGGCCTCACCCATGACCCCGGCAATCCGGTCGCCTTCGCGCTCATCCAGCGCCAGCCCGTTGTAATGCTCGTCCACCGCAGTGCGCCCGTAGAACTTCAGCGCGGTCTGGCTCAGCCACAACAGCGGCGGCCCCTCCAGCAGGCACAACGCCGTCGCGTTCGGCATGTGCGTATGGAACGCGACCTTCACCCGAGGCAGCCGCTGGTGCAGGCGTGCGTGAATATAGAAAGCAGTGGCCTCCGGCTGGCCCTCGCCGTCCACCACGTTGCCGTCGAAGTCGCAGACCAGCAGGTTGTGCGCCGTCACTTCGGAAAACGCATAGCCGTACGGATTGACCAGAAACAGGTCAGCGTGCCCCGGCAACATCGCCGAAAAGTGATTACAGATTCCCTCCTCCAACCCGTGCAGCGCCGCCAGTTGAAAGCACGCTGCCAGTTCGTGACGGGCGGTGATGATGGCTTCGCTGTCGAGGTTCAACGAGCCGGAACGCGTGGGTCGGGCGCTGCCGGTCAGGGTATGGGCCATGGCGAAACTCCTTGATGACGGGCGAGGTTTCTTACCAGCCGAGGGACGAGAACAGCGGCAGCACTTCGTCCAGCGTGTTGAGGATCGCGTCGGGCCGATAGTCCGGCAGCAACTGACGACCGGTGCCGCGGTCGATCCATACGCAGCGAAAATGCATGTCGCGGGCCGCCGTGTGGTCGAGCATCGGGCTGGCGCAGATGTGCACCACCTGATCGCGGCTGACGCCCAATTGCTCATGAGCGTAGTCGAACAGCCGCGGCGCCGGTTTGTAGGCGCCGGCCTGTTGCGCGGTGATCACCCGGTCGATATGGCCGCCGAGTTGAGCGACGTTACCGGCGATGATGTCGTCATCGGTGTTGGAGACGATGCACAGCTTGAAACCCTTGGCCTTGAGCTGCGCGAGCGTCTCGACGACTTCGGGAAACGGCGGCATCTGCGGAATCGAGGTGGCCAGGCGCTGACTGTCTTCGCTGGCACTCGTCAGGCCCAGTTCTTCCAGGGCCAGTTGCAGGCCGAGAGTGCTGAGTTCTCGAAACGAGCGGTGCGGCGGCGTCTGTTCCAGGCGATGTTCGTGGCGGTCGTAAACCTCGATCAGGCGCCCGGCGTCGACCCGGTGCTCGCCCTTCTCGCTCAGGATCCGCTCGGCCACGGCGCGCAGGCCTTCGTCCCATTGAATCAAGGTGCCGTAGCAATCGAAGGTCAGCCATTGCGGGCGCGGTGTGTTGATCAAGGTCATGGGGGCATTCCTCTGCAAGTGAGGGCTTCAGCTTATGAACTCGGAGTGATAGTGTGAAATTAAATAAATAGCCAACCGTCAGTTGCCAAACAAATATCGAGACCGCCGCCATGCTGGATCTGGAACTGCTGAAAACCTTCGTCTGCGTGGTCGATGAAGGCAGCTTCACCCGCGCCGCCGAACGCGTCCACCGCACCCAATCCACGGTCAGCCAACAGGTGCGCAAACTCGAAGACCTGGTCGGCCACGCCCTCCTGTTGCGCGACCGCACCGGGTTGAACGTCAGCGTCACCGAGCACGGCGAACTGCTGATCCACTATGCCCGCCGACTGCTGGCCTTGTCCGCCGAGGCCAGCGAAGCCCTGGCCAGCGACCTGGATCTGGAAATCCTGCGCATCGGCATGCCGGAAGACTTCGACGCCCGACGCATGGCGCTGATCCTCGCCGGCTTCACCCGCAGCCACCCGCAAGCACGGCTGGAAACCGTCAGCGGCATGAGCCTCGACCTGCGCCAACGCCTCGACAGCGGCGAAATCGACATCGCCCTGATCAAACGCGAACCCGACAGCGGCCCCGCCTGGGCGACCTGGCCGGAACGACTCGTTTGGGTCAAAGGCGCGGAGTTCGACTCATCCACTAGCGTATTGCCGCTGGCGTTGTTTCCCCAAGGCTGCCTGTACCGACAACGGGCGATTCGCCTGCTCGACGTGGCGCAACGCCCCTGGCGGGTGGCCTTCGGCAGCCACAGCCTGACCGGCATTCAAGCGGCGGTGGCCTCCGGGCTTGGGGTTTCGGTGCTGCCGGCGTCGGCGGTGTTGCCGGAACATCGGGTGTGCACGGACTTGCCGCCGCTGCCGCCGACGGAGCTGGCGCTGGTCAGTCGCGAGGGAGTGTTGAGTGGATTGCAGCGGGGGTTGGTGGAGTTTCTGCGCGGGGAATTGGGGGTGGATGCGGGGGGATTTGCTTGATCCCCCCGATTGGCGCTGAGCTCAGGGCTTGTTGACTTCGCGCAGCAGGTCTGCGACTGGGAGGTTCATGGTGTTTGAGTAGTAGGGTTTGTAGCCGTAAGCGGTGACGACGACTTTGCAGGGGATTTGTTGTTTGCCTGAGAGGAGTTGGTTCAGTTCGTTCGCTGACAAGTGCCTCTGTGAACTACGGTTGTTATACGTTTCAACTAGAAACGCATTAGTAATATACGAAAAACTGGCATCTCGCCCTTTAACCTTGTCAGAGTCAACCAAACCAACTGCAGAAAACTGGATAGCTTTATCAACAGAAAAATCCGTATCATCCGCCAAAGCGCACTCAAAGCTTCCGGAAGCCATCCCGACTCTTTCCCCTCGACCAAAAAGATCCAGAACATCAATATCAGATTTGTACCTAATATCGTAAATCAGCGACCCACTTTTCCTGTCAACAGATATGAAACTTAGAGTTGCAGGAGGCTTTAAATTATCTTTAGCGCATCCCGCACAGACGACCAAAAATGCGCAAAGTATAAACTTATGCATTAGAGAACTCCGCCATGATTGAGTCATACAGAAAGTCGCTCGCTGATTTTGCTCCAGCTATCTGCGCGTTAAATAGCCCCAGTGCATTTGCATGATTTGTGTCGACGCTCACATTTATTGAGGGTCCGCAGGACACTAGCCATTTCTCACCAAAATCAGCCACGCCGTCTGATGGATCTCTTTGACTGGGTGTCGCTTTGATGTTGATCCAGTCGGCGGAGGCGGGTTCAGGACGCTCGCGATATATATCAGAGCCCAACCAGACCAAAGCGCCCTCTCCCACTGGATCAAGGGTAATCAACATCTGAATCCGATAGCCCCACTCCGACATGATTTTCGTCAGATGCGCACCATTCCAACCCCCGAGGCTATGACCCACAACATAGATCGGACAACTTTTGTACGGGATAAGGCTTAAAACATGCCTCTGAATATCCTTTTTTCCTTTGACCTCGTTATACCCTAGCCACTCCGATCTATATTTTCCCTCTTTCGCTAGTTTTTCGGTTCGTTTATCAAACCGTTGTTGAGCCCCTTGAATATTTCTATATGGTCCAGAAAAATAGTAACTTTCCTTATCCCCAGCGCCCCCTACAAAAAACACAACCGCCTTGGTACTCTCCACCGGAACAGCCTTCACACTGACATCCTTCTTGTCCGTCAGCGCATGTTCCTTGTGCAGCTTGTAATTGTTGCCTTTCTCGCACGTAACCGTTTCCGCACCCATGCCTCATTCCTCCAGAAACAGTTTGATGGTTTCAGGAAAATGCGAACTGATCGTGTGGGTAAAACCGGCGGCGTCAGACACGCCGTGCTCCATCCGACCGTCCGCGCGCTGAATCATGTACGGATGATTCGGCATCGGTTCGCCGGTCGTGTCATTCACCAACTGCAACTTGTCAGTGAAATGCACCGGCATTGGCAGCAGGCCGCTGAAGGGGGCGTTCACCACGGTATCGCCGATGATCACGGTGCCAGATCCACCGATGACCACATTCCCATGCCCACCGGTGCTGTCCAAGGTGGCGGCGTTCAGGCCATTGATAAAAACCGTCGAGGCAACGCCACCGGTAATCGGGCTGCCGCACGCCGACTTGTCGGTCATTCGCGCAGCGGGCAGCCCGTCGAAATTCACATTCGGCGAACCACTGACAATCGGGTTGGTGCCATGCCCCGGCAACGGACAAGCCGTCGGGTCGGTCACTCGGGCAGCGGGTTTTCCGCTCATGAAAAGCTCCTTGCGGTGTCGCGTCATCATCCATTGGCGCGCAAGCATGAACAAAGTCGCGGCGTTGTTCAAACCCGCATGCAAAAAAACAGGCGCCTGAAGAGGCGCCTGTTTTTTTGGGCGGTAACCGCTCAGGTCAACGCGACGGCGGCACTCGAATATCCCCCGCCCGGCACTGGCTTTTCACGCCCTTACCGCAGGCACCGAATTGCAGGTCCTTGCTCATGCACACGCGCACTTCCGAGAGTTCCGGGCCGTTGCAGATCACGGCGATGCCGTCTGACGGGATGCCCGGATTGCTCTTACGGAACAGGTCGGCAATTTCCTGCGCTTCGAAGTAATAAGAGCTACTGAAGGGTTGCAGCTCTTCCGGGATTTTCACCGCGGCCACGGCTTTGTCCGCTTCGTCCAGATAGCCCATCGCGCCGAGGCCGCTGCAAGTGCCGTGCTTGCTCCATTCGTGATCGAGCAGTTTCTTGGTCGGGAACAGCGTCAGGCCTTTGGCCTTTTCAGCGGCCGACAGGTTGGTCAGCGGCGGGCAGGACTCCGGCCAGCCGCCCTTGGCGTATTGCGGCCAGAGGCCATGCAGGACAAAACCGTAGCCCTTGCCGGTGCATTGAGGGTCGTCCTTGTGGGTCAGGCAAAAGGTCGGCGACCAGGACAACGTCAGCAGGTAGTAATCGAATACCCCCGCCACCGATTCCGCCTTGCTGGCGGACGACTGGCGTGCCGAACTCAGGCCGATGCTACCGACCGTCAGCGCAATCAGCGCCATAATTGTAAAAAGCTTTTTCATGTTCCCGCTCCTTGGGACGCGTGCGTCCGTGGTTTCTGTGGTCTGACCATCACTTGGCCAGACGCTGATTGAGTCATGCCCGTGTTGCAAGCGCATGACGCAGGGCAAAACCTGCATTACTTTGAAAGGACTACGATGAAGTTGAAATCACCACAGGGAACCGACATGAGTAAAGCAGACGAACTCGCCGCGAAACTCAAACAAACCCGGCACACCCATGCTGACGAAATCACCTGCGCCGAACTGGAGATCGATTGCTGGCCGGCTCAGGTCTACGCCTTGTATCACCGCATCGAGGGCTGGTTGCAACCGGTCACCGAAGTTGGCCTGAAGATTCGGCGCAATCCTACCCATGTTTGCGAAAGCTCACCGGATGGCGAGACCCACGACTACGCCATCGACCAGTTGATCATCGAAGCCAACCACCACAGCCTGACGTTCGACCCCATCGCCCGTTTCACCGAAGACGGCTCGGGGCGCGTGCAAATCGTCCTGCCGGGGCGCGAAGCATCGTTGCTGCGTACGGTCGATGAACATGGCGAAAGCCATTGGTGGTTGCAGACGCTTGAGACCGGGCAACAGCTGGATGCGATTGCGTTGACGGAAAACAACCTGCTGCTGGTGGTCCAGGAAGGACTCGGTCTGTAGGAACCGTTACTGCCGCCGCGCCGAGCAATAGTCGACGATCACCCGGGAAACCGCTTCGATCATCTGCGGGTCCGCATGACTGGCCGTGAACAGGCGAAACTCGGCGTCCGGCAACGTCGGTAAACCCAAATCCGTACCGAGTGCCGCCAGCCCCGGCCCCAACTGGCTGGCGGCCATCGGCGCCACGGCGAACCCAGCTAAAGCGGCGGCGCGCAAACCGGCAGTGCTGGTGCAAAGCATGGCGGTGCGCTGGGCGATGCCGGCTTGGGCCAGGCGAGTCAGCGCCGCTTCACGATACGGGCAAGGCTCGGGGAACAGCGCCAGCGGCAACGGTGTCGGCAACTGGACGATCGGTTGCGCCGACCACGCCCACACCAGCGGTTCCTGCCAGAGCAACAACCCCGAATCGTGCGTCTCGCATAGCGAACCGATGACCAGCTCCAGATCGCCTTGTTTCATCTGGCTCAGCAACGTGCCGGGAATATTTACCTGCACATCGATCTGCATCCCTGGATGCTGCGCCGCGCAATCCTGCAACGCCCGCAACAGTCGTTGCTCGACAAAATCCTCCGATACGCCAATCCGCACCCGCCCCTCAAACGGCGTGCGCGTGAGCTGCGCCCAGGCATCGCGATTCAGCGCCAGAATCGTGCGCGCGTAGGCGATCAAACGTTCCCCATCCGCCGTCAATTGCTGGGAGCGCGTCGTACGTTTGAGCAGCGGCTTGCCGATCTGTTCTTCCAGCCGCCGCAGATGACCGCTGACTGCCGATTGGGTCAGGTGCAGCTTTTCGGCGGCACGACTGAAGCCGTCCTCGTCGACAACAGTGACAAAAGTCTTCAACAACAAAGCATCGAACATAGTTTGATTCGTAATCAATGGCTGACTTATTTACGATTTATAGTGAGAAGCCAGCTATGTTGCAATGCCTCGCCTACCCCACCGGAACGTCGAGGCCCACCGTGACCACCCTCCTGCACATCGAATGCTCCCCCCGCAAACAGCGCTCAGCGTCCATGGAAGTGGCGCAGCGCTTCATCGAGCGCTATCGGCAAAATGTCCCGAATACCCATGTCAGCACGCTCGACTTGTGGAGCCTGCAACTGCCGGAATTCGACGAAGAGGCGATGAACGCCAAGTACGCGGGCCTGAATGGAACGCCGCTGACACCCTCACAACAATCGGCGTGGCGAATCCTCGAAGACCTCGCCGCCCACCTGTACCGGGCCGACGTGCTGGTGTTTTCGGTGCCGCTGTGGAATTTCAGCATTCCCTACAAGCTCAAGCATTTCATCGATCTGGTGTCGCAGAAAGACATCCTCTTCAGCTTCGATCCGGAGCGCGGGTTGCGCGGTTTGTTGCAAGGCAAGCAAGCCATTGTGGCCTATGCACGGGGGATGGATTTTTCCGCGCAGTCGAGCACGCCGGCCGAGCGTTTCGACTTTCAGAAACCATACGTGGAAGCGTGGCTGGAATTCATCGGCGTGAGCGATGTGCACGCGCTGATTGCCGAGAAAACGATCTTCGGTGAAGAAGTGGATCGTGATTCGCGGGATGCGGCGTTACTTCAAGCCCGGAAACTGGCCGATCAATTACGTGGTTGAAAGTACTGGACAGGTAGCCACCCGTCAGATCTGACAGTAGACGGACAAGTGCCTTAGTCCTAAGTTGGCTCCAGCGGTGCGTTTCCTCAGGAATGCCCGCTGCTCAAATGGGAGACTCGACTCATGGATCTGTTCACGTGGCTAGCACTGACGAATTACGGCGCGGCTTTTCTGATTACTACCGCGTTCGCGTGCGCCTATCTAAGCCGCACCATGTACATGCCCTATCACGAAATTGCGGTAGGCCGCTCATGGAGTGAAGTTGATCCGCCTATGCAGTTATTGCTGCTGGCCCTGATTAAAGTGGTGGGCGCAACCAGTCTGGCTTTGTCCGTCGGTGGGTATTTTCAGCTGTATTTGCTGCTTTCGCGAGAATGGGCATTGGTTGTGCTGTTCGTTTTTCAAGGTTACTGCCTGATCGCAATCGCACCGCCAATTGTGGTGGCCATGTATGTGCGCCGCAAATCGAATGCCCATCCTCCGATCGTGAGCGGTTACTTCGCTCTACTGCTGACGTTGACGGGGTTCATGTTTGCTTGGCTGTCCGGACGTTTTTCATAACCCGCTCAGCAATGAGGTACTGTCATGAATCACGATTCTCTGTTCTGGAAAGTCGTCAATGGTCAGCTTCCTATGCCCAAGGCAGCGACCCTGCTGGGCTGGAAATTCATTGAATACGACCATGCCAATAGAGCGGCTCATATCGAGTTCGAAGCCACGACTTCTCTGACCAATCCTATGGGAAATATTCAAGGAGGAATGTTGTCGGCGATGCTGGACGACTGTATGGGTCCAGCAATTTACGCCAAATTGGCGCCAAATCAGATTGCGGTGACCGTTGAATCGAAAACCTGCTTTGTCAGTCCAGCCGTGCCTGGAAAAATTCTTGGTACGGGTCGAATTGATCATTTGAAGGGGGCAATTTGTTTTACCTCCGGCCAACTCACAGATGAAGCTGGCAAGGTATTGGCCACTGCAACAGCCACCTTCCGTATCGGTAATCTTCGATGGCGTGGCCTTGCTGTCCCGAACGTGATCGCTAGAAACCTGTTGAAACGAGAAATATCCAAACAGATGAAATGACTCTTTTAAACCAGGTCAATCAACATCGACAACGGTGCGCAGATCCAAATCGTTGTCTTCACCACCTCGCTCAACCTGACACAACTGTAATCCGCCCCTCAGCCAGCTGAAAGCTGCCGCTGGTTAGCCTCCCCGTCATTGGTCAAACGGGGACTTCCAGCGCATGCCTTCCACCACCTCAAGACGCACTTTCGTCAAAGGCCTCGCCGCCAGCGGATTGCTCGGCGGCCTCGGCCTGTGGCGCACGCCGGTCTGGGCCTTGAACAGCCCTGGCCAAGTGAATGAGTTAAGCGGCACCGACTTCGAGCTGTTCATCGGCGAAACCCCGGTCAACTTCACCGGCCAGCCCCGCACCGCCCTGACCATCAACGGCAGCCTGCCCGGCCCGCTGCTGCGCTGGCGTGAAGGCGACACGGTGACGCTGCGGGTGCGCAACCGGCTCAAGGACAGTACGTCGATCCACTGGCACGGTATTCTGCTGCCGGCCAACATGGACGGCGTGCCGGGCCTGAGTTTCAAGGGCATTGAGCCGGGTGGCGTGTACGTCTACCAGTTCAAGGTTCGCCAGCACGGCACCTACTGGTATCACAGCCATTCCGGCTTGCAGGAGCAGGCCGGCGTTTACGGGCCGCTGGTGATCGACGCCCGGGAACCGGAGCCGTTCCAGTACGACCGCGAGTACGTGGTGATGCTCAGCGACTGGTCCGACGAAGACCCGGCCAGCCTGATGAAGACCCTGAAAAAGCAGTCCGACTACTACAACTTCCACAAGCGCACCGTCGCTGATCTCATCCACGACGTCGGCGAAAAAGGCTGGGGCGCGACCGTCGCCGATCGCACGATGTGGGCGCAGATGAACATGAACCCCACCGACATCGCCGACGTCAGCGGCGCCACGTACACCTTCCTGATGAACGGCCACGCCCCGGATAACAACTGGACCGGCCTGTTCCGCCCCGGCGAGAAGCTGCGTCTGCGGCTGATCAACGGCTCCGCCATGACCTACTTCGACGTGCGCATCCCCGGATTGAAAATGACCGTAGTCGCCGCTGATGGCTTGCACGTCAAACCGGTCAGCGTCGACGAATTGCGCATCGCCGTGGCGGAAACCTACGACGTGATCGTCGAGCCCGCCGCCGACGCCTACACCCTGTTCGCCCAGGCCATGGACCGCACCGGTTACGCCCGAGGCACCCTCGCCGCCCGTGCTGGTTTGTCGGCCCCGGTGCCGGCGCTGGACCCGCGACCGCTGGTGACCATGGACGACATGGGCATGGGCGGCATGGATCATGGCTCGATGGACATGAGCGCCATGGATCACTCAAGCATGAACATGGGCCCGATGCAGTCGCACCCCGACAGCGAAAAGGACAACCCGCTGGTGGACATGCAAGCCATGACCACCGCCGCGAAACTCGACGACCCCGGCCTCGGCCTGCGCAACAACGGGCGTCGCGTCCTGACCTACGCCGACCTGCGCAGCACCTTCGAAGACCCGGATGGCCGCGATCCGAGCCGCACCATCGAACTGCACCTGACCGGCCACATGGAGAAATTCGCCTGGTCGTTCAACGGCATCAAGTTCTCCGACGCCGAGCCGCTGCGCTTGAAGTACGGCGAGCGTATCCGCCTGGTGCTGGTCAACGACACGATGATGACCCACCCCATTCACCTGCACGGCATGTGGAGCGATCTGGAAGACGAAAACGGCAATTTCCAGGTGCGCAAACACACCATCGACATGCCGCCCGGCACACGCCGCAGCTATCGCGTGACCGCCGATGCGCTCGGCCGTTGGGCCTATCACTGCCATCTCCTGTACCACATGGAAATGGGCATGTTCCGCGAAGTGCGGGTGGAAGAATGAGGACGCCGACCATGACTCGATTTGCCGCGTTTTCGTTGTCGCTCCTGTCGATGGCTCCGGCATTCGCCGCCAGCGACATGCAGGGCATGGATCACAGCCAGATGGGCGATATGCAGAGTATGGACGACGGCATGATGCAGCCCGCCGCGCCGACCGAAAGCCGCACGCCGATTCCGGCACTGACCGACGCCGACCGCGCCGCCGTGTTCACCAGCCACGCCGGGCATCAGGTCCATGACAGCGCCATCAACACGTACTTCCTCGCCGACAAACTCGAATGGCAGGACGCCGACGACGCCAGCACGCTGGCCTGGGATTTGTCCGGCTGGATCGGCGGCGACATCGATCGGCTGTGGCTGCGCTCCGAGGGTGAACGCAGCAACGGCAAGACCGAAGACGCGGAAATCCAGGCGTTATGGGGCCACGCGATTTCGCCGTGGTGGGACGTGGTCAGCGGCGTGCGCCAGGATCTCAAACCCGGCGCCCCGCAAACCTGGGCCGCGTTCGGGCTGCAGGGCATGGCGTTGTACAACTTCGAAGCCGAAGCCACGGCCTTCATCGGCGAAAATGGCCAGAGCGCGGTGCGGCTCGAGGGCGACTACGACATCCTGCTGACCAATCGTCTGATCCTGCAGCCGACCGCCGAACTCAACGTCTACGGCAAAAACGACCCGCAACGCGGAATCGGCTCAGGCCTCGCGAACACCGAAGCCAGGCTGCGTCTGCGCTATGAAATCCGCCGTGAGTTCGCGCCCTACATCGGCGTGACCTGGAACCGCACCTACGGCAACACCGCCGATTACGCACGGGAAGAAGGAGATGATCGCAGCGAAGCGCGACTCGTTCTCGGCGTGCGGCTGTGGTTCTGACTCCCTTCAAAAAACAACACCGAGGTCTTGCATGCGCACATTGAAAATCTCCCTCGTCCTCGCCAGCGGTTTGCTCTTCAGCACCTTGGCCCAGGCCCATCCGAAACTGCTGTCGTCGACCCCGGCCGAAGGTGCCGACGGCGCGGCGCCCGGCAAGATCGAACTGCGGTTTTCGGAGGATCTGCTGACCCAGTTCTCCGGCGCCAAACTGGTCATGACCGAAATGCCGGGCATGGCCCACTCGCCCATGCCGATGAAGGCCAAAGTCAGCGCCGGCAGCGACCCGAAAACCATGCTCGTCACCCCGCTCGCACCTCTGCCGGCCGGCACGTACAAGGTCGAATGGCGCGCGGTGTCATCGGACACACATCCGATCACCGGCAACGTCACGTTCAAAGTGAAGTGAGCGATGGCTGAACTGATCAACATCCTCCTGCGTCTGGCGCTGTATGTGGATTTGCTGCTGTTGTTCGGGCTGGCGTTGTTCGGGCTGTACAGCGTTGACGCGGTGCTGCGGTTTCGGCCAATGCTGCGCAGGATGGCGTTGATCGGGGCACTGCTCTCAGTGGCGGGGCTGGTGCTGATGACCCGCGCCATGAGTGGCGAAACGGAATTCGCGGCGCTGTGGCCGCACCTGCAAATGATGGTGCTGGAAACCGACGTCGGTCTGGCGTGGACGCTGCGGATGATTGCGCTGATCGCCGTGATGATCTGGCCGGGATTGTGGCTGGCGTCGATGGCCGGCGCCATCGCCCTCGCCTCCCTGGCCTGGAGCGGACACGGCGCGATGGATAACGCGTGGCATCTGCTCAGCGACATCCTGCACCTGCTCGCGGCGGGTGCGTGGCTGGGCGCCATGCTCGCGCTGATCTTGATGTCGCGGCTCGATGCACTGTGCAGCGAGGCGGGCATTCGTTCGCTGGCGGATTCCGTCAAACGCTTCGAAGGCGTCGGCGCGGCGATTGTGCTCATCCTCTCGGTCACCGGCGTGGCGAATTACCTGTTCATCGTCGGTCCGACACTGGGCGAAATCCTGCTCGGCACCTACGGCATTCTGCTGTCGATCAAAGTTGTGTTGTTCGGGGGCATGCTGGTGCTGGCCGCGTTGAACCGCTTCCACCTCGGGCCGTTGCTCGAGCAATCGTTGCGCGCCGGGCAACATCAAGTGGCGGCCAATGCCTTGCGCCGCAGCGTGACATTGGAGCTGATGATTGCGCTGTTGATCGTGGGACTGGTGGCGTGGCTGGGCACGTTGAGCCCGGAGCCGGGATGACACCCGGCAAACGCATTCACTACACTGGCCCGCACCTCCACTGCACAAGCCCGATCACAATGACAATTCGAAAAAGCACGATGATCTTCTGCGGCCTGCTGGCCATCGCCGGCGCCGCTCAGGCACAAGAACCGGCCTCGCACCTCGACACCGTTCAGCAACAAGGCCAGTTGCGCGTCTGCACCACCGGCGACTACAAGCCCTACACCTTCAAACGCCCGGACGGCGGATTCGAAGGCATCGACATCGCCATGGCGCAATCCCTGGCCGACAGCCTCGGCGTCAAGGTCGAATGGGTGCAGACCACCTGGAAAACCCTGATGCCGGACATGCAGGCCGGCAAATGCGACATCGGCGTCGGCGGCATTTCGGTGACCCTCGAACGCCAGAAAAAAGCCTTCTTCAGCAACACCCTCGACGTCGACGGCAAGATCCCGCTGGTGCGCTGCGCCGACCAGTCCAAATACCAGACCATCGACCAGATCAACCAGCCCAACGTGCGCCTGGTCGAACCCGCCGGCGGCACCAACGAAGCCTTCGTCCACGCCTTCCTGCCCAAAGCGCAACTGGCGTTGCACGACAACGTGACCATCTTCGAACAACTGCTCGACAACAAGGCCGACGTGATGATCACCGACGCCTCCGAAGCCCTATATCAGCAGAAACTCAAACCCGGCCTGTGCGCCGTCAACCCGAGCCAGTTCATGCAATACGGCGAAAAAGCCTACCTGCTGCCGCGCGACGACATCAGCTGGAAACTCTACGTCGACCAGTGGCTGCACCTGAGCAAAGTCACCGGCAAATACCAGAAAGTCCTGAGCGAATGGATCGCCGTACCCGCAGCTCAGTAAACCTCAGTCGTCATGCATCAGGCCGGAGCTGTATTGGTTGAAACTGTTACCGATATTGCTCCCGCCGAACTTCAACGTATTCACATTACGCGCCTGCGGCGACTGACAGTCGCTGGAGAAACAACTGGTGGTGGTCAAGCCACCGGAGCCGGAGCAGGCGCTTAGAACCGAGATGGTGGCGACGATCAACAGCGCTTTGAGTGGGTTGTTCATGGTGTGTGGCGCTCGGGTGGGATCGGGATCTTGTGGATGGATCGTAGGCATGCTCGGGTGGCGGGAAGATGAAACTTGCGGGGGGTTCAGCGTGGGTTCAGGTTGAACCCACGCCTGACGATCAACCCTCCACCACAGAGGGTTGCCCGAATCTACTTCGGCTCGACGTTATCCAGCGCCTGATTCACCGCCAAAGACCCCAACATCACCAACTGCGCAATGCCGATGGCGGTTTTGCGGTGGGCGGGTTCCAGGGTGGCGGCGAAGTTGTTGAGCATTTCGCTCGCCGATCCCAGTGATTCGCTCGCGTTGGCGAGCAGGGATTCGGTGTCGTAGGCCGGGTTGGCGAAGTACATCGGGTCATGTTGCGTGTGGCTGCCCATGATCCGTTGCTGTGGGGTGAGGTAGTGATCGAGGGCGCGCTCGGCGGCTTCGTTCAGGGTTCGTGAATCGGGAAATTTGTAGGGGGAGACTGGATCGGTTTCTGGTGGGTTGGGTGTTGGTTTGAACATGGATGAAACTCCTAACACTTTTAGTGAAGGCTTCACCCTTTCGCTACCAAACGAAGGGTGGCGGCCATGAACAGGTTGGTAGACCGGGTGTTAGGAGCCGGCGCGCCCGAAGACGCCCTGTACATGACCACCATAGACCCCGATCGAAAACACGACCGGAGACGATGACGCTGTACATCTAACACACGGGCTACCAAACCCTATCACTGGTTTTCAGTGACCCGAGAACGATAAAAGCCACGGGCTAGACGTACAAGACGGCGGATTCTGTCTTAGGTGTAGGGGGTGGCGCAAGGTTGTGTAGGGCAGGGGCCACGCAGACTGGCACAGCTTAAACACGAATTCGTTCTTCTGTTTAGATTGAAAATACCGCGGCTATTCACTGACATCACCAACGTTTTCCACCGATTCACGAGCTTGGAGCTGTCACATGTAGTGACTGAAAACTCAACATCACCGTACCAGTAACAATTTTAAATAAATGGAAAAAAGACTTCCGACTGGACGATGAAAATCAAGCAACATAAAATCCCATGAAAACTGACTAAGATACAGGCGATTCACACCCCTACATGATGCACATGGCACTACTCAAAAAAAAATCGTATAAATAACTTCTTAAGCACAACAAATAAAGCACAACAAACCCACACATATAACATTGTATTTTATTGATACGGACAATCACATGGCAATAATGCACCCACCTCACGGACCGAAATTCAATGACAGTCATGTGGCAGAGCCAATTGTTTACAGACTACTTGAAGAACAGTTAAATGATGACTTCCAAATCATCCATAGCATTCCATGGCTATCTTCATTTGTAGATGAGCTACAAAACAACAAAAGCCCTATTGGGGAAATTGATTTCCTCATACTACATCCCGACCTCGGAATACTTGCACTTGAGGTAAAAGGAGGTGTAATCGGACATAACTCATCAGGTTTTTACTACAGCAAAACGAACGTTGATCCCGTAGCCCAATTGAACCGCGGAATATTCGCCATTCAAGAATGGTTGAGAAACAACGGCGTTACGGTTCAAATTGGGCGTGCTTATTTCTTTCCCGGCTCAGAAATGAGCACTTCACAATTGCCTCCCAGCGTTGTAGACAACAACCATCTTCTGCCAATCAAACTAATCCTCGACATCAAAGATCTAAATAGAGTTGACGAAAGAGTCCACTCAATCATGAATTACTTTAAACAACTATTAAACACTGCACCAATCAGCAAATCAAAAATTGAAACCATAATTGAAATGCTGATCCCGACAGTTAGCTATACCCCTTGCTGGCACTCAAAAATAAGTAGCGACAACAAACTGTGGCTTCGACTGACACCTGAACAACAAGAGTGCATCGATTGGGCACTAAAAAAAGATAGATTCTTAATTAGCGGCTGGCCAGGTACCGGAAAAACGATTATAGCAATTGAAACGGCACGCAGGTTATCCACGTCAGGAAATTCCGTACTCTGTATTACGTTCAACTCACTCCTTGCCCAAAAAATATCAAGTGAATTACTTGACCACCCCAACACCTTAGCGATAACTATTTATTCACTATGCTCAAAAGCTTCAACTTATAATGGTGAAAAAGCAAATTTCACAGCAGAGTGGTTTGAGAAGCAAGCAGCGACCAGCCTAAAAAAGGCATGCGACAGTGGTTTTTTGAATAAATACTCAGCTCTCATTATTGATGAAGGCCAAGTAATTCGGAGCGAACTCTGGGAAATACTAATAGAGCACTTCTCATCCAAAAAAATTATCGCTATGTGTGATGCAACTCAAGCATTTCCGTATGAAAAGCCAGTCAGTCTTGCGCAGATAGAGGAATACCTTAAGACTCAAGCGTTCTTCCTTACTGAAAGTCTTCGCATGCCTAAACGCGTTTGTGAACGGTTAAAAATCTTTCAACAACCGACACATTCCATTACAAACTTAAGGCAAAACGATGAAGACACACTTACAGAGATAATAACCAGCAACCCAAAAAACACCCTAAGCCAAACAATTGCCCAAACATTATCTCAAGGCTTGTTGCCCAAGCAAATTATTGTATTAACACCTACTTATATGGGAATACCCGAAAGCTTAGTACCTCAAGGGATCAAAGTTGAGTCTATAGGACGATTCAGGGGTATGGAAAGCCCTGTCATTATCATATTGGCCGCTACAGACATGTCAAATATAGAATTTTTTTGCGCCTACTCACGCTCAACATCGCGCTGCATCGTAATTCTAGATGCGTATGATGTAAAAAAAGGAAAATACGAAAATCTAGGTAGAGAGCTTTATTTAAAAAACAAAGACCATGTTGATTCAGAGGCCTCCAAATCACTCACACAAACAATGATTGAAAACAAATCAACTATCGATATCACCCTACCAAATGATGTATTCCATATTGCATGGTCGAAAAACTGGCATGCATACATATTACCCCTCCAAAAATGCGAAGTAACCAGATTGCTGGTTGAAGCCTTTTTTATCCACTCGAACACTCCAAAAATATACACTTGGGCGCCAGATTCAAGAAGCACAATCTCAATGATAGGTGAAGGAGAAAATACTTATCCGTTAACTTTAGAACTAAAATATTGTCACCTATGCCTAGAGCTAACGCCTCACAATGTCGGCAGTCCGTCTACGGGAAAATGCAATGCGTGCACAAACCCTCGCAATGAGCGAAATTCAGATTTTGAAAATTATATATCTCAAATACTAAACATACTCACCAATAGGAAAAAGCACACAATCGAAGCCATTGAAAACCTACCTATTCAAATATACTCAATAGGCACACTGCTAAAAAGCAAATACGATACCACCCAAAGCGAACTAATTTTAGCGTTTAGCCAACTGAGCCTTGAAGGTAGAGTTGCCATGGCATTAGCAATTAGAGAATTGACTATCGGATACAAAAAGAACAGGACCGAATTCAAAATAGGTGAGATTTCAAAAAACACCTACCACTGGAATAAAAAACTTGAAGTTTTTTCATTTCAACAATGGCAAGGCTTTATTAATGACGCTTTCATAAAGCTAGAAAACAACGGGTTGATCACTAAAGGTGCAAAAGGCATCAGGTTCATAAAACGTGAAAATTTTACAATGAAGACCAGCCGAGAGTAGTCGTCCATCGAAAAAACAGGCGAGCTAAAAAATAGGACGGTTAGCGAAGGAAACCAATGTGGGAGATAGGTCTTTTTCGAAAAATAAATTCGTCCTGTTTTCAGTTATTAGAGATAGTAGTACCATTTTACTAGACAGCAACTCCAACAACGTTTTTACATGTAAATTTACGAAGATATATTAGCTCTTCATGACTGGGCGTTGCTTAACATTAAAAAACAACACCGAATAAACTTCTACGAAAAACTCCTACCGAAAAACGATAACTATGCATACCTCAATTCACTTACAAGCTTTTGCTGCCTAAACAATTCAACCATTTCACAATTTTCGATGACAGCTGAAATATGTCTTTTGTCAAAATCAAAATTATTAAAAATATGCTGATAAACCGCAGAGTGAGACACAATAAGTACATCATCATATACATCAACCATTGACAGAGCCTTTCTAATTCTAAAATCAAATGAACCAGAAGACTCAACATCCAATGCCTCAGCCATCCGAGCTCGGTTTTTTTGGCTCTTAAATTTACCCTCAAAACTGCCGAAGCAGCGCTCACGAAGCTCATCAATGACTATCACTTCCGGTCTAACCAGCTGGTATTCTTTGATGATATCGGCAGTCTGACGAGCACGCAAAAGAGGGCTAACATATATCTTCGATATACCATGCATTGAAATTTTTTTTGCTGCCACTAGCGCCTGGCGAATGCCTACGCTATTTAAGGGGACATCTGTACTCCCCATCCACAAATTACGGAAATTATAATCTGTTTGGCCGTGACGCATAAAATAAACCAAGACCTAGCCCTCTAAACTATATGTTAAAATAACAGCGCGTTATGAATAGGGTGTGGTGTACCCTCAATATTTGGATACTGTTCTCGAAGCCAGTTATCCAACACTATGGAAAACTCCTTACTTTTCTCACGCATTTGAACAAACAAAGGAGAGCTCGACCGACCTTCTTTCGTCACAGAATCTAACTCGGAACGTTTATCAGGACACTCAATAGTCTGTAAAAAACCCTGATATATACTTAGTATTTCAGCAGTATATCTATTGTTCGCGCCTATATCCTGTACTCTTTCAAGAACTGTTTTATCAAACAGGCTGGCGAGACTGGCATTTTTTTCTGCCTGAGGCATTAGAGCCGTTTCAGCGACAGAGATTACGCCGCCGAAATACAACAGTTTACGAGAAAAACGCAGCTTAACGTTACGAAGCCCCCAAGACTTCATACTCTCACTGACTTTATACTCAAAATCAGTAGTTATTGTTCGATAATACCTGATAATATCATTGAGCAAAAATCTAGAAATTTGCCTTTCAGGATCACCTGCTTTGATGTACTTAGTAATAAGTTCTGCTCGATAACTTTTGAAGCGAGACTCACCATAAAGCCATGTCCCCTCCAACAGAAAAAGCATTCTCCGCGTCAGCAGATTATTTAGATCGTTTTCACCACCTAAGTTCTTAAGCATCTCACTAAACTTAACTACGACATTTGCTCCAAATGTTCCAGTATCACCAGGCTGCTTAGCAATATACTTATCCACTACCTCCTTAATATTTTTCTTTTCCTGTTCCAGATTATCGTCCGAACGATCAGAATCAAAAAATAAAAAAAGATCCAGATCGGAGGATTTAGATGCCTCACCGCGACCATAGGATCCTGTAGTGACAATAGTTATTTTCTCCCTATGAGGACTATCAAGCAAGGCCTTTATGAAATCGACTCTAAGCTGCTCAATTATTTCTTTTGAATGCTGAAACGCATTACTTATTGCATCAAATTCTAGAAGCCCATTATCACTCACAAAAAAATCCTTTTAAAATTAAACAACTGTTGATTATTAAACTCTTCTGCCGCTTCTTCTCTCAACTCGATTTTTTTTGTTTTCTTGATTTTCTTACAGCTATATCTACCGATATCATCCCGATCTGGAATGACAAAGTACTGCCTATGTACAAAACTTAAAGTAGTGTCTGAAAACCATCCAGGCATCACTTTATCCTTCAGAATCTTATTCAACTGCGAAAAAAGCTTTTTGTGTTTCTGTTGCCAACTTTTTTCAACACTATATAAATCACTTTCTTCAAATGGAATAGAAAAGTCATGAAAAAAAAGCTCACTCGTTCTATCCGAGACTAGGCCGATATCGTCATTAATCAACCCAGAATAGACTCGTTCTTTCATAGCCCAAAATGAATCAAGAATATCATGTTTCAAATTATCATCTGAAATAAACGAAGCATATGCTACTGCCAACTTAGAGCGGGCCGAGCTAAATCCTGTAAAGTAGCTATGGGAGCGAATAATGCCATCGATCGTATCAATATTTATCGGACTATAAAAAAGATCGCCCCCGTCCTCCTTAGCAGCATTCATATTTAACAGCTTTATTAAAAACTCCACACTGACATATTTATTAAGAACGCCATGCAATTCTTTTCCAATAGCTTGTCTACCTTCAATTATTTGCTCGCCGGCCTCATGATGCCCATAACCTATCTTTGACTTTATAAATGGTTCAGCACTATGAGAGAGAGGCGCATGCCCAATATCATGCAGCAAAGCAGCAATAATTAAATGTCTAGTAAGCTCCGCTGAGTAATTTCTTTTAGCGGAAACATATGCTGCAAGCGCGGCCACATGAAGAGAATGATCTGCGCGACTTCTCGAGAATTTACCAATTCGCTCAATTCCCGGGTAGGTGTAATCAAGCGCCCCAAGAAACGAGATATCCCGCAATCGCAAAAAAGCCTTGGATCTCACAATAAGAGATAACACTTCATCGTTGTGAATGGCGTTAATCCAGAAGCTAATCGTTTCTGGATCATCGATAGCCGCTGGCAATAAGGAAAGATTTTCCGATGAAATGGGCTTCATATCAGTGAACCACGATGCTCCATGAAATTAATTAACAACCTACACCCTAAAGCTACTTTTGGGGTTAAATATTGTCACGCATGCCACTTGAAAAAAATCAGACATCATGCTAGCAGGGCTTGCTTGTGCCAATATATTGGCGAAACGGCGAAGCTTCCTCTCACCCACAAAACAAACATAACGCAATTTTTGCATATTAGTCAGCCCAACCGAAAGCGCTCTTGCACCTCTCCTAAAACCATTATGAAAAATGGAGCTATTCGTCCATAACTCAACATCTTGCATTTTATAAGCAGGCAGCATGCCGTCTTGTACCGACCGACCACTCCCCATTCCTGATAAACTCCCCCACCTCCCAGCCACACCGATTCCGTACCCCCAATGCCCCCAATCTCCGCCACACCCGCCCCACTTTCCCGCCGTTTCTCCGTCGCGCCGATGATGGATTGGACTGACCGCCATTGCCGGTACTTCCTACGCATTCTGTCGAAAAACGCCCTGCTCTACACCGAAATGGTCACCACCGGCGCTCTGCTCAACGGCGATCACGAGCGTTTCCTCCGTCACAACGAAGCCGAGCATCCGCTGGCGTTGCAGTTGGGCGGTAGTGTTCCGCTGGACCTGGCCGCTTGCGCACGTATGGCGCAGGAGCACGGTTACGACGAGGTGAATCTGAACGTTGGCTGCCCGAGTGATCGGGTGCAGAACAATATGATCGGGGCGTGCCTGATGGGGCATCCGCAGTTGGTGGCGGATTGTGTGAAGGCGATGCGGGATGCGGTGTCGATTCCGGTGACGGTGAAGCATCGGATCGGGATCAATGGGCGGGACAGTTATGAGGAGCTGTGCGATTTCGTCGGCACGGTGCGGGATGCCGGGTGCACCAGTTTTACGGTGCATGCGCGGATTGCGATTCTGGAGGGGTTGTCGCCGAAGGAGAACCGTGACATTCCGCCGTTGCGTTATGACGTGGCGGCGCGGTTGAAGGCGGATTTTCCGGAGCTGGAGTTCATTCTGAACGGCGGGATCAAGACGATGGAGGCCTGCCATGAGCATTTGCAGACCTTTGACGGGGTGATGCTGGGGCGCGAGGCGTATCACAATCCCTATCTGCTGGCCGAGGTGGATCAGCAGTTGTTCGGCAGCAGCGCGCCGGTGATCAGCCGGGCCGAGGCGCTGGCGCAGTTGCGGCCTTATATAGCCGAGCATTTGCTGGCCGGCGGCGCGATGCATCACATCACCCGGCATGTGCTGGGCCTGGGCACCGGTTTCCCGGGGGCGCGCAAGTTTCGTCAGTTGTTGTCGGTGGATATCCACAAGGCCAAGGATCCGCTGGCGTTGCTGGATCAGGCGGCGGAGTTGCTGGCCGGGCGTTGATCGACGCTTGGAGCGTGTGGGCAACGAATGAGCGTTGCCCGGAGTTTTGTTGTACTGACAGGATGTCTTTTGGTTATGCCCGCGTTCAGCTGTGTTTTATTCAAGCGTTTCACCCTCCTCGCTTTAATCTCGACTCTCTCTGCAAGCGCCTATGCATCCTGTGATTTTGCGAAGGGGTGCGGCAACGGGGAAAATGGCCCTTTTCAATCTACCCAGATGTCTGGTTTTCTGGTTTTCACGACGACGATGGTCACAGTCGACGGGATGTCGGACATTTCCGGACTGAAAAAACGTGTGTATTCGGTAGAGGAAATAGAAGCGGCACGTTATTTCCTCGCCAGTGACGGCATGCTGCAAGCCGCGTATTTCACCTCGGCGTTGCAGCGGTTTCGTCAGGATTCGCCCGACTCTGAATTGAATGACCTCGCCGTCGCTGCGCTGCTCAGCAGTCAGTAATCAGCTTGCCGCCGCAGCCGTCCAGTTGACCCAGCCAAACTGCCAGGTGGCAAGGATCAGCAAGCCGAAGGCGATGCGGTACCAGGCGAAGGTGGCGTAGCTGTGGTTCGCAATGAACTTCAGCAGGCCGCGCACGGCGATCATCGCGAAGATGAACGCTACGACGAAGCCCAGGGCGAAGACCGGCAGGTCGCCGCTCTGGAACAGTTCGCGGTACTTGTAGCCGGAATACACCGCAGCGCCGACCATGGTCGGCATCGCCAGGAAGAACGAGAACTCCGTGGCGGCCTTGCGTGACAGGCCGAACAGCAGACCGCCAATGATGGTGGAACCGGAGCGCGAGGTGCCCGGAATCATCGCCAGGCACTGTACGCAACCGATCTTCAGCGCGTCGGCCCACTTCATGTCGTCCACATGGTCGACACTTACTACATGATCCCGCTGCTCGGCCCACAACATCACGATGCCGCCCACGACCAATGCAACGGCAACGGTGATCGGGTTGAACAGGTATTCATGAATCGTGTCGGCGAATAACACGCCGAGAATGACCGCCGGGAAAAAGGCGATCAGCAGATTGCGGGTAAAACGCTGGGCATTACTCTGGGTCGGTAGGCCTTTGACGATCTCGAAGATCTTCGGGCGAAACTCCCAGACCACGGCCAGAATGGCGCCCAGTTGAATAATGATGTTGAACGCCATGGCGCGTTCGCCGCCGAACTCCAGCAAGTCGGCAACGATAATCTGGTGGCCCGTACTGGAAATGGGCAAGAACTCGGTCAGGCCTTCTACCGCCCCAAGAATCAGCACCTTGAACAAGGTCAGTAAATCCATTAATCCTCCGTCAGAGCGCTCTTTGCGGGCGCCCTGTTAAATGCATTCAGGCATTGAGTATCTGAAGTAAAACAATTGGCAGATGAACACCCATTGCCCGACTCGGGGACGGAGAATATGTCTTATCAAAAGCCACACTCAAGGCATGTTAATAAACGTCCGTGTGTGAACTTGTCGACGTTATAGCCAAAAGACAGGCCTCCCCATAAAATGTGACCCACCTCACAGTGCTCTGATACGTATGCAGTTGAGTGATGGCCAAGGGACATAAAAACAGCTCGCGATAATTACAAAATAGTGGCACCATTCCATATTGCCACCATCTAACGGCCTCAATTCCGTTAGTTCACAGCCCCGAAAAAATCAACTAAAAGCTTGAATCGCTTAATTATTGTTAGAAAACTCGGGAGCCACGTCTAAAATTCGTCCAAATGTTACCAATTGTCAGTCACAGATGAGAACCGGTGCTTTAACATCCCGATGTCAGCACCTTTTCGAGTCAATGCATGATGCTCACAGGTAACTTAGCGACTAGAAGCCCGCGCCGCACAAGCGACGAACCAGGTGTTCTCACCCTGGGTCGTACCCGTGGCGTGGCTGAACACTTTAGCGCGCTAATCGCAAAGCATGTGCAGAGCGGTGTGGCTGTTGAAGCAGACGCCTACATTAGTTCATATCAGCACAACGAATATCACGGCCTGTATCGGGCGATCTTCATTATCATCGACAGCCCTCAGGCACTCGAAGATAACCTTGCGCTGGTGGAAAACCTGCGCAACGACTACTTGAAGCCGATTATTTGTGCAGTAATCACAGGTCGCGGCGCCCACAACAAGATCAAGTACTTTCTGGCCGGTGCCGACTTCTGTATCAAACTCAATACCTTGTCCGATGAAAGCGCGGAACTGCTGGGTGAGTTCTTCAACAGTGAAGAATGGCAACGCGATATCAATCTGGTGCTGGACCCCACCCGCATCTGCCTCTCGGACACCAGCAAGAAACTGGATATCTCCTTTGCCGAAATGAAGATCCTGCAAGCCTTTGCGCAGACCGGCAATCACATTCTCAGCCACGATGAAATCGCCAGCATCATGGGGCTGAACACCCAATTCTACGACCCTCGAGCGCTGGAAAAATCCATCAGCCGCTTGCGTGGGAAAATCAAGGACGTGTACGGTACGAACGCCATACAGAGCATTCGCGGGTATGGCTATCGTCTGATGAGGGGGTTGATCTCAACCCCTTGATTCAGGGAAACACTCTTTTGCAGCATACGAGGGAACGTCTGATGCAACGCTTCAAACATCCGCTTTCTCATAGTTTTAACCGCGTCACATATCTAATAAAAAGCTGTCAATTGCATGAGCGCTGCAACACTTAAACATAACAATAAACCATTACTCTAACGCAGACCGAGTGGAACTTATCGAGGCCATCTTTGGGCCCAGACCCTGCCTGATCGATTAATTCCGAGGAAAACATTGCTCGCCTGCCATTATTTTTTCGCCAAATTTGGTGTGTACTTTAGGAGAGAGACATGGAAACCAGCACGACCCTCCCAAGAAAATACTTTGTTGTCGTGACTAACAGCTCAGCGTCGCAGCGCGAACTCGAGAGCATTCTCTCCAGTGAGCGTTTCAATTCGTTTGGCACGTCTCAGGCACAAATGTTTATTGAAGGTGTTGCTTCGCCCTCTTCCACTCCGATGCTGATGGAGTTCACTTACCCACGCGGCACAAGGAAGCATGTCGCACCCAGCATTGAACATGATACCCAGCGCATATTGGCCACCCTCGAATCGGAATGGCTGGCAGCACAATCGGCGCATTCATTTCACAATTCCACGGCCATGTCCGAAAACCCCACTGACACTACCCGAACGATCAAATCCGACGCGCCCTGCACCGAAGCCTGGCATCTGGACAATGATCAGGGCGCATTGACCAAAGAGGGTGTCGAAATCAGTCTCACCGGGCTCGAAACCGCACTGGTCCGTAAAATGCTCCACCATGAAGAGCGTGTTGTCAGTCGCGACGATCTGATCCTCAGCATCGGCCGCGAGCCGGAGCAGTACCGGGGACTGGAAATGTGCCTGAGCCGTCTTCAAGACAAATTCAAGAACGCCAGCAACGGTGAACGATTGTTTCGTGCCGTGCGCAATCGCGGTTATTGCCTGATCCAGGAAGTTGTTGCCTAAACAACATCCCCCACTACAAGACAAACAGATACAAGTGCGATTACAAAAATAAAAAAGCACTCTGTTTGGTTTCACCCCTCCCTGGTTATACCCGCCTCCTGACCCCACCTACGATAGCAAACACAATATTGATTATTCACCCCCTGCCTTTCGACCTTTTCTAACGTTTGCATATTGGAAATTTAAATAAGTTGGCACTGTGCCATCTTGTTAGAACTCGTCAGACAGCATTCCCGGCAATAACTTAGTCTATTGACTAACGACAGTTCCGCATACCGGCGTTGTTACCTCAGGACACTGGCTCAAACAACAATAACAAGTCTGCTTAACAACTCGGTTTTCTACTGTCGAAACCTGAATGGACGTCTTTTGGGGATATCGTATGGATCTTTCTCTTCGTATCAATCGAAACACCGGCCTCAAGGGACTGACCTTTTGGGGCCAATGGGCGCTGGCACAGAGTTTCATTGTTTCCCTGTTGTTCATACTGGCCGAACAGCACACCGGCACCGTCGAGTTCTACTATCGGATGTGCACGATCCTGGCGGTACTGGCCTCGGTGCCGGCTTATACCTTCAGCGGCGCGTATCGAAAGCGAGACAATTACCTGACCGGGCTGGGTCGACTGTTCATGGGCTGGTTCATGACCATGGCCGGGCTGGCGTTCATCGCCTTCATCTGCAAGGCCGATGCGCTGTTCTCCCGCCAGGTCATCCTTGAATGGGCGGTGTACGGTTTCCTCGGTCAGGCGCTGCTGTACGCACCGCTGCATGCGTTTTCGAAGTTCTACCAGCGTTCGCGCAAAAGCGAACACAAGACCCTGATCGTCGGCACCGGCGAACTGGCTCTGGGCCTGGCGAAGAAGTTGAGCCAGCACGAAAACCTGCCGCTGGTTGGTCTGGTCAGCAACGGCGATACCCCGTCGCTGGAAGCGGACGCCCCGCGCGTTGTCGGCGCTCAGGACGAACTGCTCGAGCTGATCCAGAACCACGACATCCGCCGGCTGTACATCACGCTGCCGCTATCGGAAGCCGCCAAGATCGAGGCGATGTATGTGGACTTGCTGGATGCCAACGTTGACGTGGTCTGGGTGCCGGACCTGAACAGCCTGACGCTGCTCAACCACTCGGTGAAAGTCGTGGACGGCCTGCCGGCGATCTACCTCAACGAAAGCCCGCTGACCAGCCGCCCGACCGCTGCGCTGAGCAAGAGCCTGGTGGAGAAAGCCGTCGCCCTGCTGGCGATCATCCTGTTGAGCCCGGTGCTGCTGGCCGTGGCCCTGGCGGTGAAGCTCAACTCGCCGGGCCCGGTGTTCTTCAAGCAAGATCGCCACGGCTGGAACGGCAAGGTGATCAAGGTCTGGAAATTCCGCTCGATGCGCGTTCACGATGACCGTGACGTCAAGCAGGCCAGCCGCAACGATTCGCGCATTACCGCGGTCGGTCGCTTCATCCGTCGCACTTCGCTGGATGAGCTGCCGCAACTGTTCAACGTGCTGCAAGGGCACATGGCACTGGTCGGCCCACGTCCGCACGCCGTGGCGCACAACAACTACTACTCGGGCAAGATCCTCGCCTACATGGCCCGCCACCGAATCAAACCGGGCATCACTGGCCTGGCGCAGATCAGCGGTTGCCGGGGTGAGACAGACACCCTCGACAAGATGGAAAAGCGTGTTGAGATCGACCTGAAGTACATCAATAACTGGTCGCTGTGGCTGGATCTGAAAATTCTGGTGAAGACGCCGTTTACGCTGTTGTCGAAGGATATTTACTGAGACGCAGCGCCTTGAGAAGGCAACATCGCAAGGGGACGAAAGTCCCCTTTTTTGTGGGCGGGATTTGGGGTTGGCGGAGGGTTCTGCGGCCTAGGAGAGTCTGATGTTTTGATGTCGGCTGAGCGGACGCCTTCGCGGGCAAGCCCGCTCCCACAAGGATTAGGGGAATGCCGAAGATTGCGGCCTCACCCGATAACCTGTGGGAGCGGGCTTGGTCCGGGCGGCGATCCGACGATGGCGCAGGATCATTCAACATCAGGTTTGAACCTGCCAACCACCCGGAACACACCAACTCCCACAGCAATCACGGCTGCATCAAGATCCCCCTTCACCACAAACAAAAACGGGAGCCATCAGGCTCCCGCTTTAACTCCCCGCTCCCCGAACCTACTCGGTAATCTTCCCGAAGTTGCGGTAGAACATGTCCCCTTCCCGACTGTCCGTCATCGAATGCAGTTGGAAGCTGCGGTTGAGCCGCGCGCCACCGTCACGGGTCAGCGGTGCCCACACCAGGTTGGCGCGGCGCATGGTCGACATGCTCATCATTTCGTCGAACGGGATCGACAGGTACAGCCCCTTGTCGAAACTACCCTCGCCATACTCGGCGCTGCCGGCGGTGGTGATCGTCGCCCAGGCGCCAAAGCGCACGCCGTTGAAGAACTCGCGGGAGATATCCACCGTGCCGCCAAAGTCGCCCGCCAGGTAACGCCCGACGCTGACCGCGGCCAGCGTGTCGAACGGCAGGTCGGTGTAGCCGGTGATGTGGCCGGTCCAGACCGAGTAATCGCGCAGGCCGAAACCCTGGTCGAATTCACGCTGACGCACGTAGTTCAGGTCCGCACCGATCGACCAGCGCTTGCCGGTCGGACGAAACAGCACCTCGCCCCCGACCCCGGCGAACATCGATTCCAGATAACCGCCGTAGACCATGCCGTACAAATCCTTGTCCAGTTGCTCGGCGTGGCTGACCTGGAACAGCGGCATGGTGGTGTCCGACGTGGTCAGGTACTGACGCAAGTCGGTGCGCACGCGCGGCAGGCCGCTGGGTGCGTCGTAGGTGAACTTGTCGAAGTTGTTGATCAGGTTCTGGCTGAGCAAACCGTTCCACCAGGTGTTGCGGTTGAAGCGGTACTCGGCGTCCAGATCGGCAGTGAACTGATAGAGCAAACCATCGGGGCCGCCGACGTTCTGTTTGAAGCCCAGGCCTACGCCGTAATTGAAGTGCTGCGGCGCCTCGGTGTAGAGGGTTTTCTCGTTGCGCGGCATCGCCGGGTTGATCTCGGTGGTGCGGTGCAGCGATTCCAGCGGTTCTTCGTTGTTGATCACTTCGCGGAAGGTCTGCCGGGGCACGCTGGTTTCCTCCAGCGGCAGGTCGTAGCGCTTGTTGACCACGGTGAACCAGTCAATGTCGTCGTTGACGCTGTTGTCGAGAATCCGGCTCGCGCGGCCAACAGCCTTGGGCGAATGGAAATAACGCTGCTGCTCGCCGTACACGATCAGTTCGGAGTCGCGCTGAGTGATGCGCTCGACCTTGTAGCCGGCGTTCTGCTGCAAACGCCGGGATACGTCGACCCAGTTGACCTCCTCCATCGTCGTGCTCGGCGCCTTTGCCGGCAGCGGTTCGGCCGGCGGGTCGAAGGTCTTGGCCGGGGCCTTGCGGCTGACGAAATTGGTGTGGAACGTGATGCCGAACATCGCCGTGTTGCCGCGCTCCCAGGCCGCGCTCAGATCGACGGAATCGGTCACCTTGAACACCGCGCCGAGGTTGATCGGCGAGTCCTGCTTGATGATGTTGTCCTTGGGCTCGTGCTTGTAGTCGTTGCCTTCGTATTCGAGTTTCAGGCTGAGGCGATCCCAGGGCGTCTGGTAACTCACACCGCCGAAAAACGATGGCTTGCCGCGAAAGTACGAGCCGGCGTTGACGTCACCGGTGCCTTCCAGGTCCGGGCGGGTGTTGAAGCGGTCACTGATCGAACCCAACGGGTTGTCGACATCGCCGCGATTACCGATGTAACCCCACGCGATGCCGGCACTGAAATCGAAATTGTCATAGCGCTTGTTGGCGACGAAGAATTCACTGGCAAACAAACCGGTACCGCCGATGTCTCGAAAGCCCAGCGCCACTTCCGGCGCCCAGTGGCTTTCCTGCCACAGCCGGACTTTGGCGTCGACCGCCTTGTCCTTATAGCTCTGGCTGCCGCTCAGCGCTTCGGAACCGTAAGGACGGTTGGTGATGGCGGTGTAGCGAAACGAACCTTCCAGCCAGTCGAGCGGCTGCAACGAAACGCTATATCGGCTGTAAGGTTCGGTGCGGTTGGCGTTGACGCTCAACTCACCGGCGGGCGACATGCGCGCGGTCGGGGTCTGCAACAGACCGACGCCGCCGAAGTCATTCTGGGTAATCCGTGGCTCGGCATGCACCAGGCCACACGGCAATAACAACACAGCTGCAAAACGCAAATTCAACGAACCACCTCAGCCAACTGCGTGGCAATCAATTCGGCCAACTGCTGATTCAGTTCAGGGACAGGCGGATCCAGATCATCGTTTTTCACCGGCACCAGAATCTTGCTGCCGGCCACGGGCATCTGCCCGCTCTCGCGGTTCCAGTGGGCGATGCCGACCCGCCGCGATTCGCCGTTGGGCTGGATCAGCCACAGATAATCGGCATCGGCATCCGCCGTCAGCAACGTGCAGCCCTGCAGGTATTCGCGGGCCTCCTGCAACGGCTGATAAGGCAGGCGGCACGGCTCGGCGACCGCGCCCAGCACTTCGACTTCGTCGACCCGTTTCGGGTAGATCAGTTGATCGCCATCGTCGAGACGGATGTTGCGGGCGAAGCCGACTTCCACCGCCACCGGATCGAGATCGGCGATCTGCCGCCCGGTCACCGGCATCTGCCGGACCTGCTCGGCCAGGCGCTGTGCCAGCGCCGCTCGACTCGGCTTGTCGAACAACATGGCCATGCGCTGCAGCACATCCAGATCGAACAGCACGCCGACCTTGAGCCGCGTCTGTTCCTCCAGCAGCGACTGACGCAACAGGACGCCCGCCAGCCAGTAGCCTTCGGCATTCGGCACGGCCTCGCCGATCACGTCGCGCAAGCGTCCGCCCGCCGGCAATTCGATCGGGCCCGGGTTGGCGACATCACCGCTGACGATGACCGCCGCCTCGCTGGCGCCGGCAAGCAACATCAGGCACGCCGAGAGCGCTCTGAGCCGCTTCACGGGAGATGCCTGCGGTGAGGGGTCAGTTGCACGATCCTGACCCGCAACTGCGACGTCAGTTGCTGCTCACTTTGCACAATGAAACCGTCCACCGGATCGACCCAGTAACGATTGGTCGCGCGCAGGCCGATGGCCGGCGCGTCAATCTGCTCATCGACACGCAGCACGGAGTATTCCTTGTCGAGAATGTCGAGGGTTTCCAGGGACTTTCGGGAGAAGCGGCTGTTGACGATGATCCCGACTTCCTGGCCCTTGTAGAGGTCGATCCAGCGGCGGCTGGTGTAGCCGTCGGTGATGCGATGCAGGCCCTGTTTGAACGGCGAGTCATCGGACAGGCGCGTGCCGTCCAGATCGCCGTCCACGCCGAGGCCCACAGTGCGCATGGCCAAGCCGTCGCGCATCAGCAGCACCTGCTTGCCGGAGGCGACCCAGAACTGCAGGTCCTCGCGCTCGCGCACCAGCGCCAGCACCCCGGAGCCGGACGGTGTGGTCAGTTTGAGTTGGGGATACTTGACCCCCGCGACCTGCTCCGCCGACACGTCCAGTTCATCCGGCCCGATGACCGACGCCTTGAGGTTGTTCAACGAAGCGCTCATCAGCGGATTGCAGCCACTCAACAACACGGCCGCCATCAGGCACACGCCCACTTTCAACGTTTTCACAGTCGGCGGCCTTATTTGCTGTTGTTACTGTATTCGCTCCAGTTCTTCGCAGCGGAAGCCCCGGTCCCGACAATCGATGCCGACGGCACCAACTGGCTGATCAGGCGGTTCCAGCGAGTCACGTTGGCAGGCCCGACATAGACCACGTCCTGAGGCCGCACTTCGAAGTGCGAGGCGAGCGCCATGGCGGTCGGCGACTCGGCTTCCAGCTGATAGATTTTCGCCGGCTCGACATCGAGGTTTTCCACCCCGCGAATCACATACACGGCGTTGCCGTTGGAGGTGGTCTGGCTCAAGCCGCCGACCGAACCGAGCACATCGGACAGGTTCATGGTGGCGGTCTTGAAGCTCAGCGCACGGGGCTGGTTGACCTCGCCCATCACGTAGATGCGCTTGTTGTCGTTGTACGGCAGATACAGCTGATCGCCTCCCTTGAGGTAGACGTTCTGCAATTCGGAATCCTGCTGATTGAGCGCATCGAGATTGAGCGGATAGACCCGCCCGTTGCGCGTCAGCATCAGCCCGGACAAGTCGGCATTGTTGGTATCGACACCGGCCGAACCGAGGGCCTCGACCACGCTCAGCGGGTTGGTCGAAATCGCCTGGGGGCCGGCCTTGGTGACGGCGCCCGAGACCACGACTTTCTGGCTGGCGAAACGCAGCACCGCGACATCCACTTGCGGCTCGGCAATGAACGCCGAGAGGCGTTGCTCGATGTCCGAGCGCAGTTGCTGGATGGTTTTGCCGGCGGCCTGTACTTCTTTGATGTACGGGTAATACAACGTGCCGTCGGAACGCACCAGACGGCCGTTGGCGTCGATCTGCTGTTGCGCACCCGAAGGGGCGGTCAGCTCAGGGTGATCCCAGACCGTGATGTACAGCACATCGTTGCTGCCGATGCGGTATTCGGCCGGGGTCGCCAACAACTCCGCCGGCACCGACTCACGCTTGTACGTGGCGCGGTTCATGGCGATGAGCTTGGGGGTGATCGGAATGAGCTCGACCCGGCTGCTTTCGCTGGCGCCCTGGCGCGTGATGCTACTGGTGCTCAGGTACTGGCCGGGGGAGAACATGCAACCTTGCAAAGCGATACTTGCCAACAATAAAAGAGAAAAACGACGGGTCATAATGGCACTACGCTATTCAAGGGCGAATCCAAAAACAAAGTCACCCGACTTTCGTCGGGCGACCCTGTACTGCACCAACAGATACTTCAGTTAGTTGTGCGTGCCGGTTGTACCCGTGGTACCGGTGGTACCCGTTGTACCGCCGTTGGCACTTCCACCACTGTTGGACGCCGCTACAGCACTGGCGACCATGGCAGTACTGGCAGCAGGCGCTGTAGAAGCCGCGACACTGCCAGATACATTGGTCACTGCTGTAAGCGGCGCTTCAGCTGCGGAGGCCCAGTTGCTCAACATCGTCAACAGGGCGATCGCCATCACTTTCTTCATATCAACTCCTTTCTAACATTGCACCTGAACATCGGGTGTTGGTTAGAGGTGGTAGAGTTCAAGTCGCAAAAAGCGCGAACAAGATCCGTTGTTCTTTCACAGTCTTACGCAACTGATAAAAGTCGAACGGCAGGTTTATATCTACGGACTTGCAAAAGGCATTGCCAGTCTAATTTCCCGACGATATCTAACAACCTGACTGAAACTAACATTGCACTAAAACGCCATCATCCCTGATAACCCCGAGGATGATTCGATTGCCAGCGCCAGGTGTCGGTGACCATGTCCTGCAAGTTGCGCGTGGCTTTCCAGCCGAGTTCCTTGGCGGCCTTGGAGGCGTCGGCCCAGCTCTCGGCAATGTCCCCGGAACGCCGTGGCATCACCCGGTAAGGCACCGGCTGCCCACAGGCCTGCTCGAAAGCCCGCAGCACCTGCAACACGCTGTAGCCGTCACCGGTGCCGAGGTTCCAGGTATGAATGCCGGTACGGTCGGCGATGGTTTGCAGGGCTTTCAGGTGCCCGTCCGCCAGATCCACTACATGGATGTAATCACGCACGCCGGTACCGTCGACCGTCGGGTAATCATCGCCGAAGATCGACAACTCCTTGAGGCTGCCGACCGCCACCTGGCTGATGTAAGGCACCAGATTGTTGGGAATGCCGTTGGGATCTTCGCCCATCTGCCCGCTGTGATGCGCGCCGATCGGGTTGAAGTAGCGCAGCAGCGCGATGCTCCAGCGCGGTTCGGACTGGCACAGGTCGCGCAGCACGTTTTCGACGATCAGCTTGGACTGGCCGTAGGGGTTGGTCGGATTGCCGGTCGGGAAATCCTCGCGGATCGGCATCTGCTCAGGCTCGCCGTAGACTGTGGCGGACGAGCTGAACACCAGCCGGAACACCCCCGCCGCCGCCATCGCCTGGCACAGCGTGATGCTGCCGCTGACGTTGGTTTCGTAGTACTCGAGCGGCTTGCGCACGCTCTCGCCCACGGCCTTGAGCCCGGCGAAATGCAACACCGCATCGATGGCGTGCTGCTGGAAAATCCGGTCCAGCAGGGCCCGGTCACAGACATCTCCACGAATCATCAGCGCACTTTTGCCGCAAATGGCTTCCACCGCGTGTAGTGCAGCGTCGCTGCTGTTGCAAAGATTATCCAGAACTACAACTTCATAACCTGCTTCAAGTAGTGCAAGTGTGGTGTGCGAGCCGATATAGCCGGCGCCACCCGTTACCAGAATCTTCATAGCGCGGTCCATAAGTGGGAAAAGTGCCAACTCGCGTGTCAAGCGCTGTTTGTTTAATGTGTGTCTTGATTCACACAAACCGCGCGACAACAACCAGAAACAAAAACAGTTCAATCACTGGCTATAAATATTTTTACAAGCCAAACTGTATTGCCTGGTACTTATTAGCACTCCCGCGCATTCATCACTATCAACGGATGCCGACTAAAAATAACCAATAACTGTCAAACCGACATCTCATAACATTGTCGTGTTTTACACTCATTGCTATTTGCCACTCATCTCCCGAGTCAGGTATTAAAGTACAGCTTCAATAACTTGCAACCTTCGTTATTGCAATAAACGATGGCAGTGCGCCATGAATGACCAGGAAACTTTTATGATCCGTAAATGTTTGTTCCCCGCTGCCGGTTATGGCACGCGTTTCTTGCCGGCCACCAAAGCCATGCCCAAGGAAATGCTGCCGATCGTCAACAAGCCGTTGATCGAATACGCCGTTGAAGAAGCACGGGACGCCGGCCTGCAACACATGGCCATCGTCACCGGACGGGGCAAGCGCGCACTGGAAGACCACTTCGACATCAGCTACGAACTCGAACACCAGATCCGTGGCACCGAGAAAGAGAAATTCCTGGCCGGCACTCGCGAGCTGATCGACACCTGCACGTTCTCCTACACCCGTCAGGTGGAAATGAAAGGCCTGGGCCACGCGATCCTCAGCGGCCGCCCGCTGATCGGTGACGAGCCCTTTGCCGTGGTGCTGGCGGACGACCTGTGCCTGAACCTCGAAGGCGACGGCGTGCTGACGCAGATGATCGAGCTCTACAAGAAATTCCGCTGCTCGATCGTCGCCATCCAGGAAGTCCCGCGCGACCAGACCCACAAGTACGGCGTGATCGCCGGCGAGGCGATTTCCGAGGGCATCTACCGGGTCAACCACATGGTGGAAAAACCGGCCCCGCAAGACGCACCGTCGAACCTGGCGATCATCGGCCGCTACATCCTCACGCCGGACATCTTCGACCTGATCGCCGACACCGAGCCGGGCAAGGGCGGCGAAATCCAGATCACCGACGCCCTGATGAAACAGGCGCAGAACGGTTGCGTGCTGGCCTACAAGTTCAAGGGTCTGCGCTTCGACTGCGGCGACGCCGAGGGTTACCTGCAGGCAACCAACTTCTGCTACGACAACGTCTACCTGAAGGGCCGCTGAGCGGCCCCCACTGATTCATCGCCGCACGCACATCCAACGAGGCAACCATGAACATTGCACAACATTCCGCAGAGATTGAACGTGAGGTGGACAACCTCGGGGTGATGAGCTGGTTATCCCGCCATCAGCCATTGCCCAGCGCCAATGGCCCGTGGTTGGGCACCTTGCTGCTGGTCGACCGCCTCGGCGTGTTTCCCTCGTCCGGGGACATACGCCGAGCGATGCGTGATCCGTATCCCCTGCTCGCCCACCTGAAACGGATCTACGGCGAGCAGGCGCTGGAGGTCGATGACCGCGACGGCCTGAAAGTGATTTTCAGCGACTGGCGTTTTCGCGTGCGGATCTGCTGCAACGACCCGGCGATCATCGTCAACGTGGAAACCCGTTGCGTGACGCAGTTGATGCCGCAGAAAACCGCAGAGCTGCTGAGCCATCTGGATCTGTTCGACAACTGACGGCTACTTCGAAGTCTCGCCACAGTTGTCCTGTGGCGAGACTTTTTGCTGTCCGCCCACGAACCAGCGATAGAAGTAATCGGCAATCACCCGCCCACCCGTGGCCGGCACCGGATGAATCTTGTCCGGCCCGATCATCGCTGCGGCGTAGCGTTTGACGTCGGTGCCGAACGCGCATTGCAGATTGGCGTAACCCAGACGCTGCTCACGGGCCCAGGGCTCGATGACCTGCGCATAAGCCGACATCGGATAGGCGCTGGAGCGGGTGGTGTCCTGACGCAGGATCAGGTTGATGCTCGCCGCCGGTTGAATCTCGCGGAGCATGCCGACCAGTCCCTGAACGTTATGCAGGTACTGCTCGGGCTTCACGCCAAAACCCTGATCGTTGCCACCGAGCATGATCAGGTAAATGTCTGCGGGAATCTTCGACACCACGGTTTTCCACTGCGCCTGCCAGCGGGCATCGTCGTGATAGAAATCAGCGGACGCCGCGCCGGACGCCGCCAGTTTCGACACCCGAACCCCGTCCTGATCGTTGCTCAGCCACAGGCCGAACAGGGTCGGCGCGCCCTTCACCACTTCCAGTCTGAAAGACCAATCGGTCGCGGACGACGTGCCGGGAAGCGGGACTTCCTGAACGCCCTCGCCTGCGAGTTTCAACGGCTGCCAGTCGGCGGAAGGTGACCAGCGATAACGCAGCTCACTGGACTCACCGTTGCCGAGGTAGAGCAGTTTCGCCTGAGTGACGGCGGTGTTGATGGCGGGCGTCGGGCTGGCCTCGACTTGCAGCCAGGCGCCGGAGCGGCCGGTCACCGTGCGACTGTCGGGGCTGGCCTGGCCGAGGCCGGACACCTGCCAGTCGCCGCCAAAGTATTTCTCGCTAGTGCGGGTGTATTTGAAATGCGTACCGCCCAGCGCTGCGCCGTGGTTGAAGCCAACATAACCCGGCCCGGCAAACCCGACCTCCCCGGCCACCCGTTGCACCAGTTTGTTCAGATAGAAATCCTGCCCGGCGCTGTAGCTGTCGCCGATCACCGAGATCGACAAGACCTTGCCGGCCTTGCCTTCGCGCCACTGGCCAAACCGCTCGCGAGCGTCGCCGATTTGCACCACCGACGCCGCCACCGGCGGCACATCATCAACAGCCAGCATGAATCGCTTCCTTCATCGGGTCTGCGCCACCGGCGCGATGGTCTCCGCCGGTTTCTTTTTGGTCGCGGCACGTTCGCCGAGAAACAGCACGGAAGTGAAGTTGAACCGACTGAAAATCATCGACAACACCACAGGCCCGAGCAAACCACACGTCAAACCGCAGAACACCAGCACGCTTTCATCTTTCACGCCCAAGCGGCCGAGGATCGAGCGCGACGTGGCGGCGAACAACACATGAAACAGGAAAATCGCATAGGAGTAACCGCCGAGCCAGGTCAGCGCCTTCGAGCGCATGTCACTCGACAGCAACGCGATGCACGACACGCAGCCCACCGCCAGGCCAATCAGGCTGCGGCGGTCGACGATCAGCTCGCGGTCCACCGACGCCACGTACAGCAGCGTCAGCGAGATCAGCACAAACACCAGCGGGCCGATCACCTTGAACGTCTGCTTCAGCTCGCTGACTTTCTCCTGGCCGATCATGCCCGCCACAAAGAACGGCAGCAGGTAAATCGCCCCGTTGATACCGAACGCATCCACCGGAAACGCTGGCAACAGGAACACTGCCGCCGCGAACGCGAACAACAGGTACAGGCGTGTTGGCGTGCGCAGCAAACCGCGCCATTCCAGCAGGCCGACGAACATAAAAATAATGAACACCGCCTGCAGGAACCAGAAGTGGTTGATCGGCACATAGAACGACAACAGCGCATCCATCACGCTGACGTCCTTGTTCACGCCCGGCCCGACCGCCTGCAACACCGAAAACGGCACACCCACGCAAAACAGCGGCACGATCAGCCGCCGTACCTTGCCGCTGAAGAACGCGGAAAAGTCATTGCCGCGAATCTTGTAGATGGAATAGATGTAGCCGGAGATGAAGGTGAACAGCGGCATGCGCACGTACACCATCGAATCGGCGATCACCCGGAACGGCGAGCCGATGTCGATTTTCAAACCACCGCCCAGCGGCCCGATCACGTGATAGAGCACCAGCAACAGGCACGCCAGGCCACGCAGGGTTTCGATCTCCAGGGACTTTTTCTTGCTCGACATAAAGCACCCGCCTCAATTCAGAATTCTTGATTCAACCTTCACCGGTTTGTTCGCCCGCAGCATCAGACCCAGGCCCACGAACAACACCGGCACCACCATCGAAAAGTGCCGGGCGAACGAGCCGAAGTCCGGTTCGAACAAGCCTTGAACCAGCAGGAACGCCAGCGGAATCGCGATCAGTTCCTTGGGTTTGGTCTGGATCGGTGCGCCCTTGTAATCGGTCGAGGTGATGACTTTGAACAGCAGCAGCGCGGTCATGATCATCAACGCGACGAAGATCACCTGACCCGGCCCGGACAGCAGGATCAGCTCAACGGGAAACGACAAGCGGAAGAAAATGATCATCGAGTCCAGGGCCTGCGAGACGAAGTCGCTGCCGCTGAGCCACGAGACGATCAGCGATTTGGAACCCTCTTCGCCCGCCGTGCGCAGTTCGTTGTTGCTGGCGCGAATCGACGACACCGGAAAGCCCAGCGCCAGCTGAATCGCCATCGCAACCGCCAGGTAGAACAGGAACAGCATCAGGAAGAAGGTGGTGCGCGAGACGTATTTCTTCATCACGCAGACGCCGACCCACGACAGCGAAAACAGGATCCAGTACGGCCGGATCAGGACGCCGTAGATCACCGCCGAGAGGAAAAATCCGCCGCGATATTTACGCGTCAGCGAGCTGAACAGAATGCTCAGCACCGCAACCGACACGATGATTTCCTTGGTCAGGTTTTCCAGGAAGAACGAACGCACGATGCCCCACAGGCACAGGGTTCCGAAGATGGTCAGCGGCATGCGCCGGAACACCACTACGGGAATCGCCGTGAGGAAAAAGTTGCAGAACATCCCGTAGGCCCAGGCGTTGGTCAGGTTGATCCCGGTGGGCCGCAACAGGAACGCCGAACACTCGTAGGACGAGCGATCCGGCGAGAACGGGTTCCAGAAATTACAGTTGTCGGCCCGGGCGTAAGACGACCACAAGGTCATCGCATCCGGGCCCGGATCGCGGGGAATCAGCAGCGGCATCGCCACCGACAGAAACAGCCCGGTGAACAGGATCAGGAACGACAGCGAGGAATCGAGTCGGCGGCCGCGAAACTCGATGCACGGCAGTTTCAGGCCCATGACACGACAGCCTTTTTCGCGCGCGTGGCGCGAGTCAGCAGCGCAATCACGGCGAGCTGCACGATGATCGCGAAGACGTTGCCCCAGGCCGCGCCGTAGATCGAATAATGCTTGATCAGCAGGTAACTGACCGGCACTGAAACCAGCAGACAAATGGCCGCACTGGCGAGGGACACCCGACTGTTTTTCGAGGCGATCAACCCGCCCCAGACGATGTCGCCAATGGCGCGCAGGGCGAAGGAGAAAATCAGCACACCAAGAATGCCGTTGTCCGGACGCGGAACGCTGGTGGCGACGTAATCGAGCACCACGTTGAAGAACAGATAAATCCCCACGGCGACCGCCGCCGACACCGCCAGCGACCGCGCGACCCACTTGTTCACGAACAACTGCCTGACCGTGAACGGTTGCTGATCGGCCTGATAACGCTTGGCGAGCAGCGGAATGCCGACCACCGCCACCACCGCGTAAGACAGCGCCTGCAAGGTGTTGGCTGCCGACCACGCGTACACGTATTTACCGAGGCTGGCGTAGGGTTCGAGGTCGATGATCAGAAAGCGCTCGGCGTACTGACTCAGGGCGATCAGGCCGGTGCCGAGGTAAAACGGCAACCCGGCTTTCCACACGGCCGCCGTCGCCAGCGTTCCCTCTTCCCGCCCGCGATGAACATTCACCACGATCAGGTAACCGGCGACGATCACCAGCACGTTGGCGATGACCCACAGCCACAGCACGCTGGCGATTCCGGACACCCAGCCGAGCGCCATGCCGCCCACGGCCAGCAGCGCCCAAAGCCCGGTCTTGATGAAAAACAGCAGCGCACCCGCCGTGGCTTTCTGTGCGGAAAACACGAACGAGTTGATCTCGAACGACAGGTGTTCGGTGAGCAGTACCAGCGTCACGCAGGCGATCAGCGCGGTGGTCGCCTCCACCGACTGGAACAGCGAATAAATCACCACCGTCAGCACCGACAACGCCAGTCCCACGGCCAGGTACAGCAGCAGCACCTTGTCCACGACCCGGCGCGAACTGCCGCCCACGCTGATCAGCCGGTTGATCTCGGAACTGAAACCGACGCTGTAGAACTTCGACGCGATCAACGACGCCGCGACCACCACGCCGTAAAAACCCAACGCCTCGTAACCGAGGTAATGGGTGATGGCGAGCACCAGCAAGAACTTCGCGCCCAGTGCCCCGCCCCGCAGCAACAGCCGGAATATCATCGAATGACGCCCTTGATGATGTCGTCCATGGCCACGGTTTTCGCCTCGATTTCGCGGCAGGTGTCGGTCAGGCGTTTGCCGAAATTCGACAGCGCGTCAGGCGCGTAAACCGTGTCGATGATGGTGTCGACGTTGATGTCGCCGCCGTTGATGACCCAGTCCTCGACGCCCATGTCCTGATAGGCGCCGAAGCCTTTGCGCTCATAGCTGATGTGGTACGCCGGCACACCCGAAAGCAGCGATTCGATCGCGCCGTGCAAGCGCACGGAAATCACCAGGTCCGGTTGGTATTTGGCCAGCGTTGCCTTCAACGGCAGCAGGTCTTCGGTGATGCCCAGCTCGCGGTAAAACGCGCCGTCATCGTTACCGCGCACGGCGCTCTGTACAGCGCAGACCACTTTGCTTTTGTTCTTCAAGCGCTGCAGCAGCACTTTCAGGTTGGCCACGTAGGCGAGTTTCTTTTCCTTGCTCCATGCCGGCGGCTTGCGCAGCACCACGCACACCGTGGCCGGCGTCGAGGCGCAGCGGGTGAACTTGGGTTGCTGAAGGATCTTGCCGGCCAGCGCCTGCACCGCGAGGTCCGGTGCGCGGTAGACATTCTCGCAAGCATCAAACAGCGCCGAGGAACGGTTGTCGCGCACGAACACCGCATCGGCGCTGGCGTAGTGGCCGACGATCTTGTCGCTGTCGCCGTGGAACGGCCCGATGCTTTGCGGCAGGTACACCGACGGCACTTTGCTGAGGATCGCGGTTTCCAGTTGCTTGGCGTGGCCGAGTTTCAGCTTGATGTGCTCGAAGGCGCTTTTCGAGCGCATGTAGCCGCCGCCGACGCCGACGATCAGATCGGTTTTCTTCAACAGATCCGCCAGCCCCGCGTAGGACTGATTGAGGAACACCGCTTCTTTGACCCGGCCCAGGCCCTTGGCCGCCATCACCGGCGCATCAAAGCGCGGGTGCGGCAGGTACTTGAAAGAGTCCGGATCGGACGCCACGACGCTGATCGCGGTGTCTTCGCCAAAGTTGCGCTGCACCAGCGCAATGGCCAGATCGACCAGCAGACCATCGCCGGAGTTGGAGGCACTGTAGCCATGCAAAATCGTTACGTTCATGAGCGGAGTTCTACTTAATAAGAGGGAGCGGAATACACGTCGTAGGTCTGGCGGATCATCAACGCGGCGCTGAAACGCTCGCGGACGATGCGCCGACCTTCGATGCCGAGGGCCGACAACGCAGGTTTCTGGATTTTCTTCAGGCGCTCGGCCAGCGCCTGGTGATCGCCGGCAGGAAACACGTAACCGGACACGCCATGGGTGACCAGCTCGGGCAACGACGTGCAGTCGCTGGCGATCACCGGCAGGCCCAGCGCCATGCCTTCCAGCGGCACCATGGCAAAGCCTTCCCAGCGGCTCGGCACGATCAGCGCATCGGCTTTCTGATACAGCGCGTGCACCTCGGTTGGCGTCACCCATGGCAGGTATTCCACCCCGTCCAGCGACGGACATTCGACGACGTCCTCGTTCACCGCACTGCCCACCACCGTCAGTTTCAGGTCGCTGCGTTTTGCTTCGCTGTAGGCCTTGAGCAACACGTCGAAGCCTTTCTGGTAGTCGAGGCGACCGACGAACAGCAGATGGATCGGTGCCGGATCGTGGGCCTTGCGTTCGTCATCCTTGTGATCGATGCCGTTGTAGATCAGCGTCATGCGCTTGCGCTCGATGCCAAATTTCGCGGCCTTGTCCAGCTCGAACTGGCTGACGCAGATGATCTTGTCCGTGACCTTCTGAAGCACCCGCTCGATCCACGCATAGACTTTCTGCTTGATCGGCGAGCTTTCCATCAGGAACGAAAACGCATGGGGGCAGTAGACGATTTTCGGCTTGCGCCACGGCCGCAAAAGCACGCACACACAACGGCCGATCACCCCGGAAAAGGTGCTGTGCAAATGCACCACATCGGGTTTTTCCTTGAGCAGGACCCGCGCCAGTTGCCATGCAAAACGCAGCAGCGACGGCACATTCCGCCCGCTTCGGGCGAAGGTACGGATCTGCTGTGCATCGATGCCGTGCAGTTCTTTCTTCTGGTCGAGCGGGACCAGATACACCAGCTCATAGCGCCCGTCTTCCGGAGCCGCCGAAATCGTGCGGATGACCGTCGCCACCCCGCCTTTGATCGTTTCCGCCACGTGCAGTATTTTTTTCACAACCCACCCACTTTCATGCCTGTAAGGACCGTCGCTGAGATTCAGGACTGGTCGGACGCGTATTCGTAGTTGTAATAGCTGCCGTTGCCGTAATAGCTGGCCGCACGCTTCTCGACGCCGTTGAATACCGCGCCCTTCAACTCGATACCGTTCTGGGCGAAACGCCGGATCGTCATTTCGATTTCCTTGGCCGGGTTCACCCCGAACCGCGCGACGATCAGGCTGATGCCGGCTTCGCGACCGACAATCGCCGCATCAGTCACCGCCAGCAGCGGTGGCGTGTCGATGATCACCACGTCATAGCGCTCGCTGAGTTGCGCCAGCAGTTCGCGGAAATTGGCGTGCATCAACAGCTCGGAAGGGTTCGGTGGAACCTGGCCACGACTGATGAAGTGCAGATTGTCGACCTCGACCTTGTTGATCGCCTGATCGAGGGTGCAGCGCTTGACCAGCAGATCAGACAAGCCGTTGGTGATCGGCGTGTTCAGGGTCTTGTGCAGATGCCCCTTGCGCATGTCGGCGTCGATCAGCACCACGCGCTGCCCGCTCTGCGCCATGACCGCCGCGAGGTTGGAAGAGACGAAGGTCTTGCCGACCTGCGGGCTCGGGCCGGAAATCATGATGCGGTTGTTGGTCGAATCCAGTGCGGCGAAGTGCAGGCAGGTGCGCAGGCTGCGGATCGATTCGATAGACAGATCCGTCGGGTTGCGCAGGGCCAGCAGATACGCTGGCGTATCCGCCGCGACTTTGGCCCGGACTTTTTTGCTGTCCTCTTCCTGCTGCAGGGCGCTGTAAGGAATCGACGCGTAGACCGGCAAGCCGAGCTGCTCGATGCCTTCCGGCCCTTCCAGGCCCTTGCTCAGGGATTTGCGCAACAGCACCAGCGCCACGCCGACAAAGGCACCGAGGAAAGTGGCGATCAACACTATCAGGGCTTTTTTCGGTTTGACCGGGCTGGTCAGGTCGACATCCGCCGTATCCACCAGACGCACGTTACCCACGGCACCGGCGCGGATGATGTCCAGCTCCTGGGATTTGTTCAGCAACTGGGTGTAGATCTGCGAAGCGACTTCGACGTCGCGGGTCAGGTTGAGCAATTCCTGCTGCGTAGCCGGCAGGTCCTGAACCTTGCCTTCCAGCGAGCGCTGTTGCTGGGTCAGTTCACCGATCTGGGTCATCAGCGCGCGATAGGCCGGATGCTGTTTGGTGAACTTGCGATCCATCTCCGCCTGTTGCAGTTTCAGCTCGGAAATTCGCGTTTCGAGCGCGACGGACTGGCCGAGCACCGATTGGGTTTCCAGCGAGATGTTCACGGTCTTGCCGTGGGTCTGGTAGGCGTTGAGCGCATCGCTGGCCTTGGCCAGGTCACGCTTGACCTGCGGCAACTGGCTTTGCAGGAAGGCCAGGCTCTGCGCCGCTTCGGCCGAAGTACGGCGTACGTTCTGATCCACGTACAGCGAAGCGATCTTGTTGAGGATCTTCACCGCTTCGGCGGCGTCGCTGCTGGCCAGGGCCAGACGGATGATCCCCGATTCCTTGCCTTGCTCGGAAATGTCCAGCGCGTCCTGATAACCCTGAATGGTCACGATTCGCGGGTAGCGCACCACTTCGAAACGGGTCCCGGGGTTGGCCAACAGTTGCGCGACCTGCCCTTCTACGCCGTCCTGCGCGAAGGCTTCGCCCGCCACGCCGTCGACCAGCAGGTTGTCGTTGTCGTCGAGCAGTTGAAAGCGATGTTGTTCGCCGGCGATCAGGGTGAGTTTCTTGCCCAGCAGTTCCTTGGGCAGATTGAGCTTGGCAAACTCCAGGCGCTCACCGCCCCAGGCGTAGCTGCTCAGGCCGAAACGCGGCGGCGCGACGCTGAGTTCGGTCTCGCCGCGATAGCGCCGGGAGAGAAAGCCGCCAATCAGCGGAAAGGTGTTGGGGGTGACGTCGATGTCCAGGCGCAGATCATCAACTGTCTTGCCGATCACCGCGCGGGATTTGATGATGCCGATTTCGGTCACCGACGGCGATTGCCCGCCGAGCATGCTGTTGAGGTCGGAAAAACCCAGCATGTCGTTCTTTTTCGGTTCGACCTGCACCAGCGCGTTGGCCAGATACACCGGCGTGGCCAAAATCGCATAGGCCACACCGGTCATCATGAACGCGCCGGTGAACGCACCGATCAACCACTTCTGATCGATCAGGCTGCCGAAGATGCCGAGAAGATCAATACTGTCTTGATCGTTGTCGCGGGTGCCGATTACTGAAGGTAACTGCATAAGTCTTTCTTACCATTCACTGAACTGAAGAATATTCATCAACGCGCCAGGCGTTGCGCCCATGAGCTAACAGCATCTTCAATCAATGCATGGGCATGAATAAAAGCGGCTTGCCCCTGACGATACGGGTCCTGTATTTCTCGTTCGCTCTGCCACTTGCCCAGCAGAAACACTTTGCCCCTGGCGTGAGAGGCAATCTTCAGTACTTGATTAACATGTTGTTTTTCCATGACCAGAATCAGGTCTGATTCATTGACGATGTCCGCTGTCAGTTGCCGCGCCTTGAACCCTTCGGCACTGTGCCCATGGTCTTCCAGCACCTGGCGCGCATTTGTCTCAACGCCTTCACCGACCCGTGCAGACAGGCCTGCGGAGGTCACGCTGATCGCCGAGGGTGTCAGTGCATTGCGCAACAGAAGTTCCGCTGTCGGACTTCGGCAGATATTGCCTACGCAAACGACAAGAATCTTTTTGAACAAGGTTTACTTTCCCGTGTAATGTCAATCGGCCAACATGCCTTGCACATTCGAATGAACCCGCAAGACCTTCCTTCACTCGGAAATAGATTCACCCGTTAATACCGGTGCATTAAGTACCACGGCCTCTAAAAGTCCCCCAACCAGAATTACCGGACTAAAAATAACTGTGATTTTCGGGCGAAAGTTTTCCGACAAAAAATAACATTCGTGCACTTCGCGCCCTCTTCGTCATCGAAATACAGGCAACGAGATAACTATTGGCTAGATGTCATTCTCATCAGGAGAGCAGACATGAAATCAGCACATCTCAAACATCTTGGTGCCGCCGCCCTGTTGATGCTCAGTGCTACCGCGCAGGTTCACGCCAGCGCGTTGTTCCCGTCACTGCCCGCCAGAACCATCGGCGTTCAGGTCAAGATCCAGAACTTCACCCCGGCCGACGCCGAGCAGATCAAAGCGGCCGGATTCAGCTTTGTGCGCTTCGGCGTGTGGAGCGACAGCCTCGGCGCCAAGGCCTATCAGAAACAGATCAGCGATGCGTTCGCGGCGGCTCGCTCCGCCGGATTGCCGGTCTTGATGACCGTGCGCGCCACCAAACCGTTGACCGGTGATCTGACGACCGCCGGTGAAGCCTTCGCCAACGCGGTGAGCGGGCTTGAGCAAGCCTGGAGCACGCAACTGGTGGGGATCGAAATCTGGAACGAGCCGGATCTCGACACCTACTGGCCCACCGGAGACTTCAAAAATACCTTCGTGCCGTTCATGACGGCCATGTGCAAGACGCTGCAAGGCAAGCCGCAATCGACGCCTCTGGTGGGATTCGGTTTCGCCCGCCCGCCGACGGCCGGCTCCGCCTCGACCGTGGCACTCAACAGCATCCTCGGCACTTATCCTCAGTGCCTGGATGCCATTTCCTACCACCCCTACGGCATGACCGCGACGCAGATCAGCAACGCGCAAACCTTCATCCAGCAAAACTTCCATCTGCCGGGCGTCATCAGTGAATGGGGCATCTCGGCGCTCGCCTCCAACGGCGGGCCGGAAGGGCAAGCCAGTAAAATCTCTGCGTTCATTGCCGATGTTAAAAAACTCAACATCCCGCTGACGTCGATTTACGAATGGAAGAACAGCGAGTCGGGCAGCAACGACCGGGAGAAGAATTTCGGCCTGCTGACCTCAGACGGGCAGTCGAAACCGGCACAAACGGCGGCCTCGACCCAGCTCAACGCCGAATAGGCACTGCGCAACGGGTCGGTTGCTTTGAACCTGTGGTCCTTTTTGGCATCGTATTGATCGATAACGCGCCCCGCCTTTCAAACAGCCGTTTTCAGGTTGTTGCCTGCGGGGCGCTCGATACGCCGACATACCCTTGAGTGGCTGTCGGCGCTCGGGTAATGTCACCAGACCCATAGGACAGAGCACGCTCATGACTTCCAAGCTGGAACAACTCAAACAGTTCACCACCGTCGTGGCCGACACCGGCGACTTCGAAGCGATTGCCCGGGTCAAACCGGTCGACGCCACCACCAACCCTTCCCTGCTGCTCAAGGCAGCGGCCATTCCGGCCTACGCCGAACTGCTGAACGCCAGCGTGCGCGACTGCAAGGGCGATGTCGGCCTGGCCAGCGACCGTTTCGGCGTCGCGGTCGGTCAGGAAATCCTCAAGGTCATTCCGGGCCGCATTTCCACCGAAGTGGATGCGCGCCTGTCGTTCGACAAGGACGCGGTGCTCAAGCGCGCCCATCGTCTGATCGAACTGTACGACAAGGCCGGCGTTGGCCGTGACCGCGTGCTGATCAAGATCGCCTCGACCTGGGAAGGCATCCGCGCTGCCGAGATCCTGGAAAAGGAAGGCATCCAGACCAACCTGACCCTGCTGTTCTCCTTCGCTCAGGCCGCAGCCTGCGCCGATGCCGGCGTGTTCCTGATCTCGCCGTTCGTGGGCCGCATCTACGACTGGTACAAGAAGGCCAACGGCAACGACTACACCGGCGCCGACGATCCGGGCGTGCAGTCCGTGACGCGCATCTACAACTACTACAAGGCCAATGACTACAAGACCGTGGTCATGGGCGCGAGCTTCCGCAACCTCAATCAGATCGAGCAACTGGCCGGCTGCGACCGCCTGACCATCAGCCCGGACCTGATCGAGAAACTGGCAGCCGACACCGGCAAGCTGGAACGCAAACTCGCTCCGGGCCACGCTGGCGAGGCGCGTCTGAGCCTCAACGAAGCGCAATTCCGCTGGTTGTCCAACGAAGACGCGATGGCCACCGAGAAACTGGCCGAAGGCATCCGTCAGTTTGCCCGCGACCAGGAAAAACTCGAGGCGCTGCTGCAAGCCAAGCTGTAATCGGCCGAGCGCAAACGCAAAAAGGGCGAACCCTCACAGGTTCGCCCTTTTTTGTGCCTCGCGGTCTGGCTGATCAGTGCCGTTCGAGGGCATTCACCAGGTCATGGAACGCTTCGCGGTTGGAGTCGTTCAGGCCCATGAGGATCTTGTGCGCTTCGAGCACCTTGATCCGCACCACCTCTTCCGACTGATCCTGATCCGGCAGGTCGTCGAGGCATTCCGGGCACGGCACGGGATGGTTGACGATATTGAACACCTGCTCGAAACCCATCGACTGCAACAGACGGGTGATGTCCTCGTGGGTGGTGACCACGGTCGGCAGCAGGCCGACCTTCTGCCGCGACAGGATCGACAGTTTGGCCAGCAGGCCCAACGTGGTGCTGTCGATGCTGCGGGTTTCGGTCAAATCGATCACGATCGCGTTGAAATTCAGCGCGGTGAAGATTTTTTCAATAGTCGCATCCAACGCCGAACACAGGGTCAGGCGAACTTCACCGACGAACTTCAGGACGAAGGTGCCGTCCTGCTCGGCGAACTGGATTCTACCGGTACTCATCAAAGATTCCTGCTCAACACCAACAGGGCGATATCATCCGGCATCTCCCCTAGCGTGGCCAATCCAAAAACCTGCCGCAGACCATCCAGGCTGCCGCCCGCCGACTTCACCTTTTGCGGTAAAGCGGCTTCTTTCTCTTTGAGTGTGGGCTCTGGCAAAAGATCCAGAATGCCATCAGACATCAGCGTCAGGCTGAACGTCGGTGGCAGCTCGAGCACGTGGTCTTCGTAGGTGGCTTCGTTGAAAAGCCCCACGGGCAGACCGCGCCCCTCGAGGTAGCGAACACTGTCAGGCGTGTACAACACAGGCAACGGCAGATGGCCGCCGATGCTATAGGTCAACAAACCGGTCTCCTCGTCGATGACTCCACCGACCATTGTGACGTGTTTACCCAGCTTACAACTGATCAGCCCCCGGTTGATATGACCGAGAACTTCCGAAGGCTTGAATTCCGGCAGCGTGCCGTTGCGCTTGGATTCGAACAACAAGCGCGTGGTCATGAACTTCAGCAGCACGGTGACAAACGCTGAAGAAGCGCCATGACCCGATACATCCGCCAGGTAGAACGCCACCCGGCGCTCGTCGACCCGGAAGTAGTCGACAAAATCACCCGACAGGTACAGCGACGGGATGATCTGGTGCGCAAACCTGAATTCGTCGATGGCCCACGGACTTTCCGGCAGCATGTTCATCTGCACCTGGCGACCGGCGTTCTGGTCTTCCTGGAGCAGGTTCAGGCTGGCTTCGAGTTCGCGGTTGGCCTTTTCCAGTTTCTCACGGTAGCGCTGGTTTTCCAGCAGCAGACGCGCACGATCCAGGGCCCGGCGCACGGAGTGCTCGAGCACGGCCAGATCTTCGAGAGGCTTGATCAGGTAATCCGCCGCGCCCAGGCGCAGGGCCTCGACCGCGTCGTTCATCACGCCGGCGCCCGAGACCACGATCACCGGAGTCTGCGGTGAGCGCTCAGTGACCTGACGGATGAGTTCGAGACCGCCCATCTGCGGCATGCGCAGATCGCAGATGACCAAGTCGGGCGTGTCTTGCTCGAATACCTGAAGACCCTGCTGGCCGTTACTGGCCTGCAAGACGCTGAAACCACTGTCTTCCAAATAGGCCGCGAGGCTCGCGCGCACTACTTCGTCATCATCGATTATCAGCAGCGTGGCACTGGTTTTTGGCATGTGGGCAAACGGCGCCAGAATTAGGTTGGCGTAGCAGGCGGGGCAACGGCCCGGCGCAGACTACTGGATTCGCTTTCTAGCCTCTCTGCTGCACCGCTTCGGAGCGTTTGCCCCGCACACGGTTGCACCAGAGGTGCCCTTCTAAGGCGCAGACGGTACTCCCATCCTTCGAGCGTTTCAAGCATGCGCCGATGGTCGCTTGGAGACTTTGTTTGTCAAATCACTCGCAGTTATAAGAACGGGTTCTTCGGTAACCCAATCATTGGTCGCGCCCACAAAAAAGGCGACCTCGCGGTCGCCCTTTTCTGCCGATCAATCGAGATCAGAAATCGTCTTCGACCTGCCCGTCCTTGACCTTGAACTCGCGGTTCTGCAGGTAGGCGTTGCGGATGAAGGTGTACTTGTCGCCGCTGATCAGCTTCTCGCTCGACAGCAGGCTGGCGCGGGTGTCCACGATGTTCAGGCCGAAAATCGAGTTACGTACCGGCACATCGTTGATGTAGCGGTACGGGCCGGTGTAGCTGTCGACGTACTTGGACGGTGCGTCGCGCAGGGTGCTCGGGCCCATCAGTGGCAGCATCACGTAAGGACCGCTGCCGACGCCCCAGTAGCCGAGGGTCTGGCCGAAGTCTTCGTCGCTGCGGTTCAGGCCCATTTTGGTGCCGACGTCGAAGAAACCTAGCAGGCCAAAAGTGGTGTTGAAGATCAGGCGCGCGGTGTCGACGCCTGCGGCGGCCGGTTTGGCCTGAAGAATGTTGTTCGCCAGGTTGGTGACATCACCGACGTTGCGGAACATGTTGTGGATGCCGTCTTCCAGGAATTGCGGAGTAACAAATTCGTAGCCCTGCGCCAGAGGCTTCAGCGCATAGGTGTCGACGAAATCGTTGAACTCGAAGATCGGACGGTTGACGCTTTCCCAAGGGTCTTCTTCCGTTGCGGCCTGAGCGGCGAACGGCACCAGCATCACGCTGGCACATACACAAAGCTGAGCAAGAGGATGGCTCCAGCGCATAGAAAACTCCTTGGATAGTACGGACGCAGCACCTGGGCCGCGACGATAAGTGCGTCAGTATAAGACGGAAACGCCGCTTTAGGCAGTTCCCCGGTGAATCCCTCTGTAGGACGCTTCGTCATTGGCCTGTCATGCAACTGTCACCGATGTTGCCTAGCCTGATCGCTATTTCAGGGACGTTTTCCATGCCTCAAGCCGAAGCCTTGCCCCTCGCGGCACCGACGCTGACCGCCGTGCTGTTCGGACTCAGCGGCTGTCTGGTGGACTTCGGCGCCCGCGCCCGTCATCACACCAGCGTCGGCCCGGAACACGCCGATGTCACACCCGGCGCCCTCGACAGCCTGCGCAGCCTGCAACGCCAGCAAATCCCCTGTGCCTGGCTCGATGAACTGTCCACGGCTTGCACTCAAGTCCTGTCATCGGCGCTGCCTGACTGGATCAAACCGTCGCAACATTCGGCAACAATCAATCCGTGGCCGGCGCCCAATGCCTGCTGGCAAGCGTTGATGGGCTTGAATGTCGATCGTCTCGACGGTTGCGTGCTGGTCAGCGGCGAACCGCGCCTGCTGCAATCGGGCCTCAATGCCGGGCTGTGGACCATTGGCCTGGCGTCCTGCGGTTCACTATGCGGCCTGGCGCCGAGCGAATGGCAGGCTCTGAGCCAGAAGGAACGCGAACAACTGCGCGGCAAAGCGACGGTGCAACTGTTCGGCCTCGGCGTGCACTCGGTGATCGATCATCTGGGCGAACTCGACACTTGTCTGGCGGACATCAGCCTGCGTCGTCTCAAAGGCGAAAAGCCCTGACCGGGATCATGCAGGTTGGCCAAGAGTGGATTAGTCTTAAGGAGAGCCATAGACCTTTGGCGCACGGCTGCGGTCTATGCCAGTGCCTCTCGATAAAAGGAAACAACCATGCCCGCTCAAGAACTGCAAAAACAGCTCAATGCCCTGCGCGAGCAACTGGATCAAAATCCTCCGCTGACCGAAGCCGAGCGCGCTGATCTACATGCACTGATGGAACAGATCGAACTGGAACTTGAACTGGAAACCAAAACAAAGGACTCCAACATTGCCGATGGCGTGAACCTGGCCGTTGAGCGCTTTGAAGTTGATCACCCTACCATCGCCGGTACATTGCGCAACATTATGAATTCCCTGGTCAGCATGGGCATCTGAAACCCGCGAATGCAAAAAAGCCCTGCCATCACTGGCAGGGCTTTTTCATGTCCGCTAGGCGGGTTACTGACGAACCAGACGGTGGTTCGGCAGTTGCACGCTTTCAGTGCTGCGGTACGGGTTGATGTCCAGCCCGCCCCGGCGCACATAACGCGCAAACACCGTGAGCTTTTCCGGTTTCAGCAGGCGCTGCAGGTCGAGGAAGATCCGCTCCACGCATTGCTCGTGGAAGTCCGAGTGCTGGCGGAAGCTGACGATGTATTCCAGCAGGCTGGCGTGATCCAGCGCCGCGCCACGGTATTCCACCACCACGCTGCCCCAGTCCGGCTGGCTGGTCACCGGGCAGTTGGATTTGAGCAGATGGCTGTGCACGCTCTCCTCCACCACGCGCGAATCGTCGCAGCGCAGCAGTTCAGGACGCGGGTGTTCGTAGTTGCTGACGCTGATATCCAGGTCGTCGATGCACACGCCCGGCAGCGCGACAATGCCTTCGGCTTCGACGTCTTTCAGGCTGCGAACCCGTACGCCAACCGGCTTGCCGGCAGCGGCGGACAGGTCCTTGACCAGCGTCGCTTCGAGGCTCGCGATGTCGGCGAACGGCGTCTGGTTCAGCGAGTTCAGGTACAGCTTGAACGACTTGGATTCGATGATGTTCGGCGAGTCCGCCGGAATGCTGAATTCACCGATCGCCACCACTGGTTTGCCCGACGGCAGCAGCCACGACAGCTCGAAGCAGTTCCAGAAATCCACGCCTTTATACGGCAGGGTTTCGGCGGTCAGGCCCAGCTCGGCCCATTTCGCGGTGCGCGGAATCGGGAACAGCAGGGACGGCGTGTACGTGGCGATGTATTCGCTGGATTTGCCCAGCGGCGAATGTTCGGCTGCGGGATGCATGGCGGAAACCTGACTGAAGAATCAGCGGATTCTACCAGCCTTTGTCCCGCCTTTGAGTGCTTACTGACTGACAGTCAGTTTGCCGACCATTCCGGCCTGGTAATGCCCGGGAATGTTGCAGGCAAATTCCAGGTTCACCGCTTTGCTGAAGGTCCAGGTCAGCTCGGCGGTCTTGCCCGGTTCGACCAGCACGCTGTTGGGGTCGTCGTGCTTCATGCCATGGCCCATCGAGCCGTGATCCATGCCCGCCATGTCGTGGGACATTTCCTTCATGCCAGTCGGCGTAAGCATGCCGCTTTGCTGCATCTGCAGCATTTCCTGCTGGTGTTTTGCATGCATCGCTGCGTCGCCGAGGTTGAATTCGTGCAGCAACTGGCCTTTATTCACCAACACAAAACGAACGGTCTCACCGGCCTTGATCTCGATCGCCTTCGGATCGAAGCTCATGTCGCCCATCACCACTTCAATGCTGCGGGTGGCCTTGGCCGCCGGGGCCGGCTGGCCGAAGTCATAGGTGTGCGCTGGCGATGCCCACAGCGGCGAACTCAGCGCCAGCAGACACGCGGCAAGGGCCAGACGGTTACGCAAAAACATAGTCGTACTCCAACAAATCAAGGTTCAGCCTGTGGGAAACTCTAGCCCGCCTGCGCTGGCAGCGACCTGACAGGCAGATTACAACTTTGTCAGGTTGGCGCTCACCGCGTTTGCCCACGGTATAACGTCCTCGTTCCCGCAACCCGAGTCGCCCATGAAACTGCTGATCGTCGAAGACCAACCCAAAACCGGCCAGTACCTGCGCCAGGGCCTGACCGAGGCCGGTTTCAACACCGAACTGGTGGCCGACGGCACCACCGGCCAGCAATTGGCGTTGAGTGGCGACTATGCGCTGCTGATCCTCGACGTGATGCTGCCTGGTCGCAATGGCTGGCAGATTCTGCAAGCGGTGCGCAACGCCGGTCTGGAAACACCGATCCTGTTTTTGACGGCCAAGGACACCGTTGAAGACCGGGTTCACGGCCTCGAACTGGGCGCCGACGACTACCTGGTCAAACCGTTCGCCTTCTCCGAATTGCTGGCGCGGGTGCGCAGCCTGTTGCGCCGCGGCAGTTCCACGCCTCAGGAAACCAGCCTGCGCCTGGCCGATCTGAGCCTGGATCTGATTCGCCGCCGGGTCGAACGCAGCGGCCAACGCATCGACCTTACAGCCAAAGAGTTCGCTCTGCTGGAAATGCTCCTGCGCCGCCAGGGCGAAGTACTGCCCAAATCGCTGATCGCCTCACAGGTCTGGGACATGAACTTCGACAGCGACACCAACGTCATCGAAGTAGCGATTCGCCGACTGCGCCTGAAGATCGACGACGACTTCCCCAGCAAGCTGATTCACACCGTTCGCGGCATGGGTTACGTCCTTGAAGAGCGTACCGACTGATGCGCCGACTGTCCTTGAGCGGCCGGCTGGCGCTGTTGTTCGCCGGCTGCACCGCCGTGGTTTCGCTAGTCGCAGGGGTGGTTTTCAATCGAGCCAGCGAGGGCCACTTCGTCGAGCTCGACCAGCAACTGCTTGAAGGAAAACTGCTCAGCGTACGTCAGACGCTGCTGAGTGGCAGCGACGCCGCGCACATCACCGATGAGTTGAGCCAACAGGGCGATATCACGTTGCGCGTCAGCGGCCCTGAGGGCCAGCGCTGGTTTGGGCGCTCGTTGCATACCCCCGCGAACCTGCCGCAGCAACCCGGTCTGGCCACCATCAACGACAACGGCACCGACTATCGCCTGCTCAACGCCGCGCTTGAACCGGGAAAACCCGATTCACCGCAGTTGACCTTGCTGCTGGACATCACCCACCACCAGCACTTCCTGCAACGCATGCAGCATTTGATCTGGCTGACCGTCGGCCTCTCGGCGCTGGCCACCGCGTTGCTCGGCGCCTGGGCTGCCCGCAGCGGTCTTCGCCCGTTACGGCGCATGAGTGCCGTGGCCCGTGGGATTTCGGCGCAATCGCTGAATGCCCGATTGCCGGAAGCGCGGATGCCTGCAGAACTCGCGGAATTGGCCCACAGCTTCAACGCCATGCTCGGACGCCTCGACGATTCTTTTCAGCGGCTGTCAGCGTTCTCTGCCGACATCGCCCATGAACTGCGCACGCCACTGTCGAACCTGCTGACCCACACCCAAGTCACCCTGACCCGCCCTCGCCCTCTCGAAGACTATCGTGAAGCGCTGCACAGCAACCTCGAAGAGCTGCAATGGATGGCGCAACTGGTCAACGACATGCTTTATCTGGCCAAGGCTGACCACGGTTTGCTGGTGCCCAAGCGTGAACCGCTGGAGCTGGCGGAAGAAGCCGATGCGTTGCTGGAGTTTTTTGCGCCGCTGGCCGAAGACGCTCAGGTCGGCCTGAGCCGCGACGGTGCGGGGCAGCTTGAGGGGGATCGCGCGATGTTGCGCCGGGCGCTATCGAATCTGCTGGATAACGCGTTGCGCTTTACCCCTGCAAACGGCGAGGTGCGCATTCGGGTCACCGAGCAGGCGAAATCCTTGAGCGTGACGGTGGAGAACAGTGGCGAGGGGATTTCTACCGAGTTGCTGCCGCGTTTGTTCGACCGCTTCTACCGGGCAGATCCGGCGCGCCAGGAAGGTAGCAGCGAGCATGCGGGATTGGGGCTGGCGATTACTCAGTCGATCATCCGGGCCCATGGCGGGCAGATTCATTGCGAATCGGCTCAGGGCTGGACGCGGTTTGTGATTGAGTTGCCTCGAAGCTGATCATTCCCACGCTCTGCGTGGGAATGCAGCCCGGGGCGCTCTGCGCCCTAAAGAGCCGAACGCGGAGCGTCCGTTGATGCATTCCCACGCGGAGCGTGGGAACGAGCATCAGGATGCTTAGGAATAACGCAACGCGTGCGCCGGTTCGATCTTCGCCGCCCGCCATGCCGGGTAAACCGTGGCAAGGAAGCTGAGGATGAAGCCCGCCGAGCAGATCAGCAGCACGTCGCCGCCCTGCAATTCCGATGGCAGGTTGCTGACGAAGTACACGTCCGAACTGAAGATGTGCTGCCCGGTCACCCGCTCGACCCAGCCCACCATTTCACTGACGTTCAGCGCCGCAATCACGCCCAGCACGCCACCAATGATGGTGCCGACGATGCCGATCACCGTGCCCTGCACCATGAAGATCGCCATGATCTGTCGTGGCGTGGCGCCGATGGTGCGCAGGATCGCGATGTCCGCGCCCTTGTCGTTCACCACCATGATCAAGGTCGCGATGATGTTGAACGCCGCCACCGCGACGATCATCAGCAGCAACAGGCCGATCATGGTTTTTTCCATCTTCATCGCGCTGAATAGGCTGCCCTGAGTGTGGGTCCAGTCGTCAGCCTTGAAATCGGCGCCGAGGCCGCTGGCGATATCCGACGAAACCTTCGGTGCGGCGTACAGATCTTTCACCGCCAGACGCACGCTCTGCACCTGATTCGGCTCCCAGTGCTGCATGGTCGCGGCGTCGGAGACGTGGATCAGGCCCATGGAACCGTCGAGTTCGGCACCGACCTTGAACACGCCGACCACGTTCAAGCGCTGCATGCGCGGAGTGATGCCGCCCGGTGCGGTGCTGACTTCCGGCACGATCAGGGTAATCTTGTCGCCGACATTGAGGCGGAAACGCCGGGCGGTGATTTCACCCAGCACTACGCCGAATTCACCAGGCTTCAAGGCATCGAGACGGCCCTGAACAATGTGCTGGGCAACGATCGACACCTTGCCTTCCTGAGCCGGGTCGACGCCGCTGATCTGGATCGGCTGCATCATGCCCTTGTAGGACAGCATGCCTTCCATCTCGGTGAACGGCACGGCGGCCGTCACTTCCGGATTCTTCATCGCGGCGGCGGCCACTGGCTGCCAGTCGTCGATCGGCTTGACGCCGACGATGGTCGCGTGCGGCACCATGCCGAGGATGCGCGAGCTCATTTCGCGCTGGAAGCCGTTCATCACCGACAGCACCACGATCATCGCCAGCACGCCGAGGGCGAGGCCGATCATCGAGGTCATCGAAATGAACGAAACAAAGCGATTGCGGCGCTTGGCGCGGGTATAGCGCGTGCCGATAAAGATCGATAACGGTCTGAACATTCGCTGGGGCACCGTATAAAAATAAAAGACCCGATGCCTTTTCAGGCACCGGGTTTCAAGCCGTCAGATGGGGGTCAGGCAACCTTCCTGCAATTGCAGGACGCGGTCCATCTGGCGAGCCAGGTTCATGTCGTGAGTCACCACCAGAAACGCCGTGCGCATCGAAGTGCTGAGTTCCAGCATCAGATCCTGAATGCCCTCGGCGGTGTGGGAGTCGAGGTTGCCGGTCGGCTCGTCGAGCATCACCAGCCCTGGATTGTTCACCAGCGCACGGGCGATAGCCACGCGCTGACGCTCGCCACCGGACAGCTCTGCCGGTTTGTGTTCCAGGCGATGGCCCAGACCGACCCGCTCCAGCAACGCCGTGGCACGCTGACGGGCTTCCGGGATCGAGGTCTTGCCGATCAGCAGCGGCATGCAGACGTTTTCCAGCGCGGTGAATTCCGGCAGCAAGTGGTGGAACTGGTACACGAACCCGAGCGCGCGGTTACGCAGCAGGCCACGCTTCTTTTCGCTCAGCGCCGACAGTTCTTCACCGTCGAGCCAGACACCGCCCTTGGTCGGTGTGTCGAGACCGCCCAGCAGGTTGAGCAAGGTACTTTTGCCCGAACCGGACTTGCCGACGATCGCCACCCGCTCGCCTGGATGCAGTTCCAGTTGCAGGTTGGCCAGCACTTCCACCGACTCCGGGCCTTCCTCGTAGGATTTGCCCAGGTTGCGGCAGCTCAAGATTGCTTTTTCACTCATGCCCGACTCACTCATAACGTAGCGCCTCCGCCGGCTGGGTGCGCGCGGCACGCCAGGCTGGATACAGGGTGGCGAGGAAACTCAGGACCAACGCAGCGGCGCAGACCATGACCACGTCCTGGCTCTGCACCTGCGACGGCAGGTAATCGATGAAATACACGTCGGCGTTGAGGAATTTGTGTCCGATCACGCCTTCGAGGGCCGAAATCGCGGCGCTGACGTTGAGCGCGGCGAAGATCCCGACCACGGCGCCGATGGCCGTGCCGACCACGCCGATCACCGTGCCCTGCACCATGAACGTGCGCATGATCGTGCCCGGTGTGGCGCCCAGTGTGCGCAGAATGGCGATGTCGCCCTTCTTGTCGTTCACCACCATCACCAGCGTGGAAATGATGTTGAACGCCGCCACCGCGACGATCAGCAGCAACAGCAGGCCGATCATGGCTTTTTCCATGCGGATCGCCTGATACAGGTTGCCGTGGGTACGGGTCCAGTCGCGGGCGTAGTAACGGTCTTCGCCGAGACGTTGGGCGATGTTCCACGCTTCACGCGGGGCCTGGAACAGATCGTCGAACTTCAGACGCAGGCCCTGCACCTGATCAGGCTTCCAGCGGTGCATCTTCGCCAGATCCTGCAGGTTGGTGACGCCCAGGTAACCGTCCAGTTCACCGGCGCCGACATGGAAGATGCCGACCACGGTGAAGCGTTTCATGCGCGGGAACATCCCGGCCGGGGTCACGCTGACCTCCGGTGCGACGAAGGTGATCTTGTCACCGAGGCCCACGCCGAGCTTGGTCGCGGCCTTGTCGCCGATCACGATGCCGAAGCTGCCCGGCGTCAGATCGTCGAGTTTGCCCTGCTTCATGAAGTTGTCGATGATCGAGACGTTGCGTTCCAGCGCCGGATCGATGGCATTGAGCAAAACCTTGGACACCTGGCCGTTGTTGGTCAGCAACCCCTGCATCTGGGTGAACGGCGCGACGGCCGCCACCTGCGGGTTCTGCTTGACCTTGGCGGCCAGGCTCGGCCAGTCGTTGATGGCTTCACCGGACTCGATGGTCGCGTGGGGCACCATGCCCAGCACGCGGGTGCGCATCTCATGATCGAAGCCGTTCATCACCGACAGCACCACGATCATCACGACCACGCCAAGGGCGAGCCCGATCATCGAAGTCAGGGAAATGAATGACACAAAATGATTGCGACGCTTTGCACGGGTATAACGCGTGCCGATAAATACGAAGAGAGGTCTGAACATGTCGGGGCTTGTTCGGAGGGAAAAGGAACGTCCTTGTGGCGGGGGTCGATAACCAGCTTTACACTCAGACCACCGCCGCTACCATGGGTTCGCCATGTCGACATTAGATGAAGAAGATCGCCGCGAATACTACCGTATCGAGGACACGATCGCACTGGAAATTCGGCCCCTGTCCGCTCCCGAAGCTGCAGGCCAGGAAGTGTTGCAGGATGCTTCTCCACTGTTCAACCTGCTCAGCGAATTGCACCTGAGCGAATTCGAGTCGCAGCACCTGCTGCGCCAGATCAGCGAACGCGACCGCGCCATATCGGCGTTCCTGAAATCCCAGAACAAACGCATCGACCTGCTCAGCCAGGTGGTCGCCCTGACCGTGCTCGGCCATATCGGCGAGCCGCAGCCAGTGATCATCTCCGAGGGCGGCATCGACTTTCAGCACCCGACGCCGATCGCCACCGGCGCCCACCTGTCGGTGAAACTGGTGCTGATGCCTCAGGCGCTTGGCCTGTTGCTGCGCGCCCGTGTAACCCATTGCGACCGCAAGGGCGACGGTTACGACGTCGGCACCGAGTTCGAACACCTGACCGACGCCCAGCGCCAGTTGCTCGCCCGCTATATCTTGCAGAAGCAGGCCCAGGAACGACGTCTGGCCCGCGAACAGAACGAATCAGGCATCTAAATTAAGGAAGAACCGTGACCCTTATCTACGGCCACCGCGGCGCCAAGGGCGAAGCACCGGAAAACACACTGAGCAGTTTTCAGGAATGTCTCAAGCACGGCGTGCGCCGTTGCGAGCTGGACCTGCACCTGTCCAAGGACGGCGAGCTGATGGTCATCCACGACCCGACCCTCAAGCGCACCACCGACCGGCGCGGCAAGGTAGTCGAGCACACCGCCGCCGATCTGGTGACCTACGACGCGCGCAAGGGCGGCCCGGGCTGGATCAAGCCGTGCCCGATTCCGACCCTGGAAGAGCTGTTCGAAAAATGCGATTTCGAGCACTGGCAGCTGGAAGTCAAAAGCGCTTCGCGTACCCGCGCCGCGACCACCGTGCTGGCCATCCGTGAAATGGCAGTCAGGCACGGGCTGCTCGACAAGGTGACGATCACCTCGAGTTCGCGGGAAGTATTGAAGGCTGCGCTGGATCTGGTGCCCGACGTATCGCGCGGCCTGGTGGCCGAATACGCCTGGCTCGACCCGTTGAAGGTCGCGCAAAGTTACGGTTGCGAGATTCTGGCGTTGAACTGGACGCTGTGTACGCCGGAACGCCTGCAAAAGGCGCAGCGTCAGGGGCTGCATGTGTCGGTGTGGACCGTCAACGAGCCTGCGCTGATGCGCAGACTCGCCGACTTCGGCGTTGACAGCCTGATTACAGACTTTCCCGGTTTGGCCACTGCCACCCTCGGGAATTGCTGAAATCGGTCTCCCCGGCCGGCTCAGGCCACCGGCCGGAGCCCGTCAAAAAAGCCGGTTGAGGCCGTCGTACGCCGCTACCCGGTAGGCTTCGGCCATGGTCGGGTAGTTGAACGTCGTGTTGACGAAGTACTTCAGCGTGTTCAGTTCGCCCGGCTGGTTCATGATCGCCTGACCGATGTGCACGATCTCCGACGCCTGATAACCGAAGCAGTGAACGCCCAGCACTTCCAGGGTTTCACGGTGGAACAGGATCTTCAGCATGCCTTGCGGCTCGCCGGCGATCTGTGCACGCGCCATGCTCTTGAAGAACGCCTTGCCCACTTCGTACGGCACTTTGGCCTGGGTCAGCTCCTGCTCGTTCTTGCCGATCGAGCTGATCTCCGGAATGGTGTAGATGCCGGTCGGCACGTCATTCACGAAACGCCAGCTGCCATTGTCGACGATGCTGCCAGCGGCCGAACGACCCTGGTCGTGGGCGGCACTGGCCAGACTCGGCCAGCCGATCACGTCACCGGCGCCGTAGATGTTCTGCACGCAGGTGCGGTAGTTCTCGTCGACTTCGATCTGGCCACGGCTGTTGACCTTGACCCCGATGTTTTCCAGACCCAACTGATCGGTGTTGCCAGTACGGCCGTTGCACCAGAGCAAGGCGTCGGCCTTGATCTTCTTGCCGGACTTCAGGTGCAGGATCACGCCGTTGTCCACGCCTTCGACGCGGTCGTATTCTTCGTTGTGACGCACGGTGATGTTGTTGTTACTGAAGTGGTAGCTCAACGCCTGGGAGATTTCCGAGTCGAGGAAGCTCAGCAACTGACCGCGGTTGTCCACCAGCTCGACCAGCACGCCCAGACCGCTGAAGATCGAAGCGTACTCACAGCCGATCACGCCGGCGCCGTAAACGATCAGTTTGCGCGGGGTGTGGCCGAGGCTGAGGATGGTGTCGCTATCGTAGATACGCGGGTGGTGGAAATCGATGTCCGCCGGGCGATAAGGACGCGAACCGGTGGCAATGATGATGTGCTTGGCCACCAGTTTCTCGACCACGCCGTTGGCACAGACCACTTCGATGGTTTGCTCGTCGGCGAAGCTGCCGGTGCCGAAGAACACGTCGACGCGGTTACGGGCGTAGTAGCCGGTACGCGAAGCGACTTGTTTGGAGATGACTTTCTCGGCGCTTTTCAACACGTCCGGGAAGGAGAACCAGCGCGGCTCGCCGATCGCACGGAACATCGGGTTGGTGTTGAACTGCATGATCTGCCGCACCGAGTGACGCAGGGCCTTGGACGGGATGGTGCCCAGGTGGGTGCAGTTGCCGCCGACCTGGCGACGGCTGTCGACCATCGCCACCTTGCGCCCTGCTTTGGCGGCGTTCATTGCCGCGCCTTCTCCCGCCGGGCCGGAACCCAGCACCACCACGTCGTAGTTGTAGACAGCCATGCGTACTCCTCAGAACAGGCCGCGGTGCCAGCAGCACCGGCGGCTAAATCACGCCGAACGACGGCGCGAAGGAACAATTGGGGGCCAGTAGAAAACCCGGACACAGTCTATAGAAGCGTCAACGCCGCGCACATTAACCCTTGGTCGCGTCGTAGGCTACTTTTGCCTGCACTACAACGCCAGCTTTCGTACTGTTCTCAGTCAACTTTTGCGCCACTGAGCCGTTCGAAAGCGTGACTGGTGCGTGTGACGAAACCTGTATCGGCACGAATCACAAAGAATGCACCAATGTCGTGTTTTTCGGCATAGTCCCAGGCCCTTTCAGGCCCGAGAATCAGCAACAGCGTCGATAGTCCATCGGCCATCAGCGCTGAAGGATGAATCACCGTGACCGACGCCAGATCATGTAGGACCGGCGCACCGGTCCGGGCATCGAAAGTGTGGGAATAGCGCCGGCCATCCTGCTGAAAATAGTTGCGGTAGTCGCCGGACGTGGACAGGCCATAGCCATCGACATTAATGACGCGCTCTGCCACCTGCTGATCGTCGCGCGGCTCTTCCAGAGCGATACGCCATGGCGAACCATCGGGCTTCTTGCCGGATGCCTTTAGCTCGCCGGTGGCTTCGGCAAGGTAATCATGAATGCCCAGGGCCTCGAGCCGCGCGGCAATGGTATCGACTGCGTAACCGGCAGCGATGCTGTTGAAATCCACCTCGACCGCCGCATCCTTGCACAACCGGTCGCCGTCGATCCGCAGGTGCTGATGGCCAACCCGCTGTCGCACTTCGGCCAGCGCCGCCGCATCCGGGACTTTTTCTTCACGCCCCTGCGGGCCGAAACCCCATAGATTCATCAGCGGTTCTACGGTGAGGTCGTAGGAGCCTTCGCTTTGTTGCGACAGTTGCTCGCCCACCCGAATCAATTCAAGGACCGGCACAGGCATGATCTGACAGCGATCAGCCGGCAATGCATTGAAGCGCGAGATGTCGGAGTCTGCGCGGTAAGTCGACATCTGCCGGTCGACGTCCGCGAGGATTTTTTCCACTTCGACACGCACCTCCTGCGGGGCAGGCAGATTGGCATGGCGCACGTACTTGATCGAATAGGTGCTGCCCATCGTCGGGCCACCGAAAGTCTCGAGCGAATCGCCGTTGCCGCAGCCGGACAAAACCCCGGTCAGCAGCACGAGAATCCCCCACCGTCTAGTTAACAATTCTTCATCTCCCCGCAAAACCGCGCCGGCCATTATGGGCTACGAGCGCAACGCTTTCTTACAAGATTTAGAGTGAGTACCTACCCATGTCCTCCACGACCGGCAAAGGCAAGGCGATTTTTCGCGTTGTCAGCGGCAACTTTCTCGAGATGTTCGACTTCATGGTCTACGGCTTCTACGCCACGGCCATTGCCAAGACCTTCTTTCCCACCGACAGCGCCTTCGCTTCCCTGATGCTCGCCCTGGCCACTTTCGGCGCAGGTTTCCTGATGCGTCCGCTGGGGGCGATTTTTCTCGGCGCCTACATAGACCGTCACGGCCGCCGCCAGGGCCTGATCATCACGTTGGCCCTGATGGCGGCCGGCACCGTGCTGATTGCCTGCGTGCCGGGCTACGCCACCCTTGGGGTTGCCGCGCCGTTGATCGTGCTGTTCGGCCGATTGCTGCAAGGCTTCTCGGCCGGCGTTGAACTGGGCGGCGTGTCGGTGTACCTGGCGGAAATCGCCACGCCGGGCCGCAAGGGCTTTTTCGTCAGCTGGCAGTCCGCCAGCCAGCAAGCGGCCGTGGTGTTCGCCGGCTTGCTCGGTGTCGGCCTCAACCACTGGCTAAGCCCGGAACAGATGGGCGAATGGGGCTGGCGCGTGCCGTTCCTGATCGGCTGCATGATCGTCCCGGTGATTTTCGTCATCCGCCGCTCGCTGGAGGAAACCCCGGAGTTCCAGGCGCGCAAACATCGCCCGACCCTGCAGGAAATCGTCCGTTCGATCGGTCAGAACTTTGGCATCGTCATCGCCGGCATGGCGCTGGTGGTGATGACCACCGTGTCGTTCTACCTGATCACCGCTTATACCCCGACGTTCGGCAAGGCGGAATTGCACCTGTCAGACTTCGATGCGTTGCTGGTGACCGTATGCATCGGCCTGTCGAACTTCTTCTGGCTGCCGGTGATGGGCGCGGTGTCGGACAAGGTCGGGCGTAAACCCCTACTGTTGGCGGCGACGATTCTGGCGATCCTGACCGCTTACCCGGCGTTATCGTGGCTGGTGGCGAACCCGAGCTTCAGCCATTTGCTGATCGTCGAGTTGTGGCTGTCGTTCCTGTACGGCTCGTACAACGGGGCGATGGTGGTGGCGCTCACCGAGATCATGCCGGTGGAAGTTCGTACGACCGGTTTCTCGCTGGCCTACAGCCTGGCGACTGCGACCTTCGGTGGCTTTACACCGGCGGCCTGCACTTATCTGATCCATGTGCTGGACAACAAGGCGGCACCGGGGATCTGGCTCAGCGGCGCAGCCGTGTTGGGCCTGATCGCCACGCTGGTGCTGTTCCGTGGCAACAGGCACGAACTGCGCACGGCGCAAGCCGCTATCCCCCGCTAAGGCAAATCGCGCACAAACAAAAACGCCCCGACCTAAGTCGGGGCGTTTTCATTTGCAGCTAAGGCTTAGCGCGGGAACGCTGGCGGGTTTACACCGGCCATGTCTTCCATCACGCGGATCACCTGGCAGCTGTAACCGAACTCGTTGTCGTACCAGACGTACAGAACAACGCGGTTGTCCTGAACGATGGTCGCTTCAGCGTCGACCACACCGGCGTGGCGCGAGCCCACGAAGTCGGTCGAAACCACTTCCTGCGAGTTGACGAAGTCGATTTGCTTGTGCAGATCGGAGTGCAGCGCCATGTAGCGCAGGTACTCGTTCATCTCTTCACGGGAGGCGGCTTTCTCAAGGTTCAGGTTGAGAATGGCCATCGACACGTTCGGCGTCGGAACGCGGATCGCGTTACCGGTCAGCTTGCCGGCCAGCTCAGGCAGGGCCTTGGCAGCAGCGGTGGCAGCACCGGTCTCGGTGATTACCATGTTCAGCGCGGCGCTACGGCCACGGCGATCGCCCTTGTGGAAGTTGTCGATCAGGTTCTGGTCGTTGGTGTACGAGTGAACGGTTTCGACGTGACCGTTGATGATGCCGAACTTGTCATTCACGGCTTTCAGCACCGGCACGATGGCGTTGGTGGTGCAGGAGGCGGCGGACACGATCTTGTCGTCAGCAGTGATTTCGTTGTGGTTGATACCGTGAACGATGTTCTTCAGCTTGCCCTTGCCAGGCGCGGTCAGAACAACGCGGTCGATACCCGGGCACTGCAAGTGCTGGCCCAGGCCATCGGCGTCACGCCATACACCGGTGTTATCCACCAGCAGCGCATCTTTGATGCCGTACTGGGTGTAATCCACTTCGGTAGGGTTCTTCGCGTAGATAACCTGGATCAGGTTGCCGTTGGCGGTGATGGTGTTGTTTTCTTCGTCGATGGTGATGGTGCCGTTGAACGAACCGTGTACCGAATCGCGACGCAGCAGGCTGGCGCGTTTGGTCAGGTCGTTTTCGGCGCCCTTGCGCACCACGATGGCACGCAGACGCAGGCCGTCGCCGCCACCGGTTTTCTCGATCAGGATACGCGCCAGCAGACGGCCGATACGACCGAAGCCGTACAGTACAACGTCGGTGCCTTTGCGTGCCGAAGCGTTTTGCTGGCCAACCACGTCAGCCATTTCTTCGCGAACGAATTGCTCGGCGGTACGGCCGTTGCCTTCGTTGCGGAATTTGTACGCCAGCTTGCCCAGATCTACCGAGGCCGCGCCGAGCTTGAGCTCGCTCATGGCCTTGAGCAGTGGGAATGTTTCGTGGACGGAGAGTTCGCTGTCGTCGGCAGAACGGTGGCGAGCAAAGCGGTGAGCTTTGAGAATCGCGATGACAGACTGGTTGATCAGGCTGCGGCCATAGATCGAGCTCACCACGTTGTTGTTGCGGTAGAGCTGACCGATAAGCGGAATCATCGCTTCTGCGAGTGCTTCACGGTCGATCCATTCACCAAGACACTGGTCGGGCTTCTGAGTCACGGTAACCTTCCACATGTAGGGGCAGAAAAAAGGGGCTACATTATGCCGCCGAGAACCTCTTGTAGCAATGCGCGCTTGTCGCGCAATCGGTAACAAAAATCCGTCCAAAAAAATAACGCTCCCCGCCAGCCCAGTAAAACCGGGGCTTCCAGCGCAGCCATTTTTTCGACGACTGTTAGACGATGTCTGTAACCCTCCGTAACACCACCAACATTTGGCACTACATAACCGTAAAAAAAGCGCTGCTTTTTATGGTTACCACTACATTTTTCCCAAACAGCGCAGATAGACGCATCCTGCAACTGACAGGCGGCACCGGACGCCGCTACAATTACCGACTTTGTCGCAACGCCTGGAGCTCAACCTTCCGTGCCTGTTCTGCGTCTACCGCTTCTCCCTGCCGCGGCAGGTAAACAGCACTGGGGCAACCTCCCCGGTGCCGCCCTGAGCCTGGCGATTGCCGAGGCTGCCAGCGCTGCCAAGCGCTTCACGCTGCTTTTGACCGCCGACAGCCAGAGTGCCGAACGGCTGGAGCAGGAGCTGAGTTTCTTCGCCCCGGATTTGCCGGTGCTGCATTTCCCCGACTGGGAAACCCTGCCCTACGACCTGTTTTCGCCGCACCAGGACATCATTTCCCAGCGCATTGCCAGCCTTTATAGACTGCCGGAGCTTGAACATGGCGTGCTGGTGGTGCCGATCACCACCGCCCTGCATCGTCTGGCGCCGACCAAATTCCTGCTCGGCAGCAGCCTGGTGCTGGATGTCGGGCAGAAACTCGATGTCGAGCAAATGCGCGCGCGGCTCGAAGCCAGTGGCTATCGCTACGTCGATACGGTTTACGAACACGGCGAGTTCACCGTGCGTGGCGCACTGATCGACCTGTTCCCGATGGGCAGCAAACTGCCCTATCGCATCGACTTGTTCGACGATGAAATCGAAACCCTGCGCACCTTCGATCCGGAAAACCAGCGCTCCATCGACAAGGTCGATTCGGTCAAGCTGCTGCCGGCCAAGGAATTCCCGCTGCAGAAAGACGCGGTCACCCGCTTCAAGGCGCGTTTTCGCGAGCGTTTCGACGTCGACTTCCGTCGCTGCCCGATCTTCCAGGACCTGAGCAGCGGCATCACGCCGGCTGGGATCGAGTACTACCTGCCGCTGTTCTTTGAAGAAACCTCGACCCTGTTCGATTACCTGCCGCAGGACACCCAAGTGTTCTCGCTGCCGGGCATCGAGCAGGCGGCGGAAAACTTCTGGAACGATGTGCGCAACCGTTATGAAGAGCGTCGCGTCGATCCATCCCGTCCTTTATTGCCGCCGGCCGAACTGTTCCTGCCGGTGGAAGACTGCTTCGCCCGCCTGAAGAACTGGCCGCGCGTGGTCGCCAGCCAGCAGGACGTGGAAACCGGTGCCGGCCGCGAGCGCTTTCCGGCGCAGGCCGTGCCGAATCTGGCGATCGAAGCCAAGGCTACCCAGCCGCTGGCCGCGCTTTCGGCCTTCCTCGGCGAATTCCCGGGGCGCGTGCTGTTTACCGCCGAATCCGCAGGCCGTCGCGAAGTGCTGCTGGAGTTGCTGGATCGCCTGAAGCTGCGACCGAAAACCGTCGACAGCTGGCCGGACTTCGTCGCGAGCAAGGATCGCCTGGCGATCACCATCGCCCCGCTCGACGAAGGCCTGATGCTGGACGACCCGGCGCTGGCACTGGTCGCGGAGAGTCCGCTGTTCGGCCAGCGCGTGATGCAGCGTCGCCGCCGCGAAAAACGCGCCGACGCCAACAACGATGCGGTGATCAAGAACCTCACCGAACTGCGTGAAGGCGCGCCGGTGGTGCACATCGACCACGGCGTCGGTCGCTATCTCGGCCTGACAATTTTGGAAATCGACAATCAGGCCGCCGAATTCCTGACCCTCGAATACGCCGAGAACGCCAAGCTTTACGTGCCGGTGGCCAACCTGCATTTGATCGCCCGTTACACCGGCAGCGACGATGCGTTGGCTCCGCTGCACCGCCTCGGTTCCGAGACCTGGCAGAAAGCCAAGCGCAAGGCCGCCGAGCAAGTGCGCGACGTGGCTGCCGAATTGCTCGACATCTATGCCCGTCGCGCTGCCCGCGAAGGTTATGCGTTTGCCGATCCGAAGGCCGATTACGCGACCTTCAGCGCCGGCTTCCCGTTCGAAGAAACCCCGGACCAGCAATCCACCATCGAAGCCGTGCGCGAAGACATGCTCGCGCCGAAACCGATGGATCGACTGGTCTGCGGCGACGTGGGTTTCGGCAAGACCGAAGTGGCCATGCGCGCCGCGTTCATCGCGGTGCACGGTGGCAAGCAAGTGGCGATCCTGGTGCCGACCACCCTGCTCGCCCAGCAGCACTACAACAGCTTCCGCGACCGCTTCGCCGACTGGCCGGTGACCGTGGAAGTGATGAGCCGCTTCAAGTCGGCCAAGGAAGTGAACGCTGCGGTGGCCGAACTGGCCGAAGGCAACATCGACATCGTCATCGGCACGCACAAGTTGCTGCAGGACGACGTCAAGATCAAAAACCTCGGGCTGGTGATTATCGACGAAGAGCACCGTTTCGGTGTCCGTCAGAAGGAACAGCTCAAGGCCCTGCGCAGCGAAGTCGACATTCTTACGCTGACCGCCACGCCGATTCCGCGCACGCTGAACATGGCGGTGTCGGGCATGCGCGACCTGTCGATCATCGCCACACCGCCGGCGCGACGCCTGTCGGTGCGCACCTTCGTGATGGAGCAGAACAAGAGCACGGTCAAAGAGGCCTTGCTGCGTGAGCTGCTGCGCGGCGGTCAGGTCTATTACCTGCACAACGACGTGAAAACCATCGAGAAGTGCGCCGCCGACCTGGCCGAACTGGTGCCGGAAGCGCGCATCGGCATCGGCCACGGGCAGATGCGCGAGCGCGAACTCGAACAGGTGATGAGCGACTTCTACCACAAGCGCTTTAACGTGCTGATCGCCTCGACCATCATCGAGACCGGCATCGACGTGCCGAGCGCAAACACCATCATCATCGAGCGCGCCGACAAGTTCGGTCTGGCGCAGTTGCACCAGTTGCGCGGTCGCGTTGGCCGTAGCCACCACCAGGCTTACGCCTACCTGCTGACCCCGCCGCGCCAGCAAATCACTGGCGATGCGGAAAAACGCCTGGAGGCGATTGCCAATACTCAGGATCTGGGTGCGGGCTTCGTGCTGGCCACCAACGACCTGGAAATCCGTGGTGCTGGCGAACTGCTGGGCGACGGTCAGAGCGGTCAGATTCAGGCCGTGGGTTTCACGCTGTACATGGAAATGCTCGAGCGCGCGGTGAAATCGATCCGCAAGGGCGAACAGCCGAACCTCGACCAGCCGCTCGGCGGCGGCCCGGAAGTCAATCTGCGGGTGCCGGCGCTGATTCCGGAAGATTACCTGCCGGATGTGCACGCACGCCTGATCCTGTACAAGCGCATCGCTTCGGCCACCGATGAGGAAGGCCTGAAAGATCTGCAAGTGGAGATGATCGACCGTTTTGGTCTGCTGCCAGAGCCGACCAAGAATCTGGTGCGCATCACGGCGCTGAAATTGCAGGCCGAGCAACTGGGCATCAAGAAAGTCGATGGCGGCCCGCAAGGTGGGCGCATCGAGTTCGCGGCGCAAACGCCGGTCGATCCGATGACCCTGATCAAACTGATCCAGAGCCAGCCAAAACGCTACAAATTCGAAGGCGCCACGATGTTCAAGTTCCAGGTGCCGATGGAGCGCCCGGAAGAGCGCTTTAATACTGTGGAGGCGCTGTTCGAGCGCCTCATCCCGAAAACTGCTTGAAGGACGCCGCATGCGCCTGTTTCGCTCTCTGACTTTGCTACTGACTCTGGTGGCACCTACGGCGTTTGCCGATGACCTGTATCAGGTCGAAATGATTCTGGTACGCCAGAACGCCGTGCCGGCAATTGTCAGCCGCGCCGCACCGGAAGACTGGGCGGCCGGCGCTCAACGCCTGGGCGATGACAGCAAACGCACCCCGGCGCTGAACGACGTTGTGACCAAACTCACCGCCAGCGGCGAGTACAGCGTGCTGATGCACAAAGCCTGGCAGCAGACTCTCGGCGAGACGCCGGCGAAAGTTGCAGTCAGCGAAGGTCAGGAGCAGTTCGGCCAGTTCCCGATCGAAGGCACGATTGAAATGAAGCTCGGGCGCTTCACTGACGTGAATGCCGACTTCTGGGTCAATCAGATCGACGCCAACGGCATGGTCACCGCCAGCGAGCGCCTGAAACAGGACAGCCACACCAAGAACGGCCAACTCAACTACCTCGACAACGGCCACCTGGCCCTGCTGATCAAGATCACTTCACTGACGGCGCCCGCGCCTCGGGAAGCGCCTGAAGTCGTTCCGGACTGATCGAAGTCCTTATGCCCCCGCCACTGAGTAAACCGCTGGCCTCCTCCTGGGTCAGCCGATTCAAGGAACAAAGCCTGGAGCGTGGCCGTCGCTACGCGCTGGAAAACCGGGTGCGATTCGTGCAGGTCGGCGACGCGACCATTACCGCCAGCTGCGAAGGCTCTGGCGGTAACGTCTACCGTCAGACGATTCATCTGCGCGAGTCAGCCAAAGGCACGCTGCTGATGGTCGACGCCACCTGCACCTGCCCGGTGCACAGCAACTGCAAACACTGTGCGGCGGTGTTGCTGCAAGTGCAGGAAACCCTCGAATACCCCGCCGCCGCCAAGGACGCCGAACTGCTGGAAAAACTCCAGGCCGTGCTGGAAAACCGCAGCCCGAAGGCGCCGCCGCAAGTGCTGGTGGACAACGTGCAGCCGGTGCCGCGCTTGTGGCTGGCGAGCGTCGAGTTCAGCGCGTTCGAACCGCGCAACGGCAAGATGCAGCGTTATATCCAGCATCGTGCGGCACTGTCCTTCAGCTACCTCGACGAATACGTCAGCGGGCAAAAGAACAGCGACATTCTGATTCGCCAGGAAGCCCAGACCCTGCGGGTCAAACGCCACCCGGACATCGAACAGAGCTACCGCGAGCAGCTGCGAATTCTCGGGTTCCGCATCGCCACCCGCCAGAGCAAGGCCCTGCCGGAAAGCGCCGGTGAACTCTACGAGATGGTCAACGACAGCGCCTGGCTGACATTCACCCTCAACGATCTGCCGAAGCTGCGCACTCAAGGCTGGGAGCTGCTGGTCGACGATGAGTTTGGCTTCGACCTGACCGCCGTCGACGACTGGTACGCCACCGTCGAGCAGACGCCGGAGCGCGATTGGTTCGATCTGGAGCTGGGGATCATCGTCAACGGCGAGCGCCTGAGCCTGCTGCCGATCCTGCTCAATCTGATGCGTTCGCACACGGAAATCCTTAATCCGGAACGTCTCGCCCGACGTCGCGACGATGAGCTGATTCTGGTGAACATTCCGCAACGCAACAGCGAGCACGGACCGTTACAAGTCGCCCTGCCCCTCGGCCGGCTGAAGCCGGTGCTGGCGACCCTTGGCGAGTTTTATTTGCAGGAACCGGGCGAAACCACCCTGCGCCTGAGCAAGGCCGACGCCACGCGCCTGAATTCGCTGGAAGGCATTCCCCTGCTCTGGGAGGGTGGCGAACAGATTCGCAGCTTCGCCCAGCGCTTGCGCGACATCCGCGATTACAGCGCCAAAGCACCGAAGGGACTGAATGCAACGCTGCGTCCTTATCAGCTCGAAGGCTTGAGCTGGATGCAGTCGCTGCGGCAACTTGAAGTCGGCGGGATTCTCGCGGATGACATGGGCCTGGGCAAAACCCTACAGACACTGGCGCATATTCTCAGCGAGAAGAATGCCGGACGCCTGGATCGCCCGTGCATGGTGGTGATGCCTACCAGCCTGATTCCCAACTGGCTGGACGAAGCGGCGCACTTCACGCCACAGCTCAAGGTTGTCGCGCTGTACGGTGCCAGCCGTAAAAAGCATTTCGAGCATCTGGCCGATTACGACCTGATCCTCACCACTTATGCACTGCTGCCCAAGGATGTCGAACGTCTGGCCCAGCAGCCGCTGCATGTACTGGTGCTGGATGAGGCGCAGTACATCAAAAACCCGAACAGCAAAGCGGCGCAGGCTGCCCGTGAGCTCAATGCTCGTCAACGCCTGTGCCTGAGCGGGACGCCGCTGGAAAATCACCTGGGCGAACTGTGGTCACTGTTTCACTTCCTGCTGCCCGGCTGGCTTGGCGACGTCAAAAGCTTCAACGCCGATTACCGCGTGCCGATTGAAAAGCGCGCGAGCGAAGTCAGACTTCAGCACCTCAACGGTCGGATCAAACCGTTCCTGCTGCGCCGCACCAAGGAACAGGTCGCGACCGAGCTGCCACCGAAAACCGAGATCATCCACTGGGTCGAGCTCAACGAGGCCCAGCGCGACGTGTACGAAACCATGCGCCTGGCCATGGACAAGAAGGTTCGCGACGAGATCACCCGCAAAGGCGTGGCACGCAGTCAGATCATCATTCTCGAAGCACTGCTCAAGCTTCGGCAGGTCTGCTGCGATTTGCGTCTGGTCAACGACGCCACCCTGCCCGCTCGCGGCAGCACCTCGGGCAAGCTCGACAGCCTGATGGAAATGCTTGAGGAGTTGTTTGAGGAAGGTCGGCGGATTCTGCTGTTTTCGCAGTTCACTTCGATGCTGTCACTGATCGAGGACGAGCTGAAAAAACGCAATGTCGCGTATGCGCTGCTGACGGGACAGACTCGGGATCGGCGAACGCCTGTGAAGGAATTCCAGAGCGGCAAGCGTCAGATCTTTCTCATCAGCCTGAAGGCTGGCGGTGTGGGCTTGAACCTGACGGAAGCGGACACGGTGATTCACTACGATCCGTGGTGGAACCCGGCGACCGAGAATCAGGCAACCGACCGTGCTTATCGCATTGGTCAGGAGAAGCCGGTGTTCGTCTACAAGATGATTGCCCGGGGTACGGTCGAAGAGAAGATTCAGCACTTGCAGAAGGAAAAGTCCGACCTGGCGGCCGGTGTGCTGGATGGGCGCAAGGCCGGGGACTGGAAGCTGCAGAGTGATGATATCGAGGCGCTGTTTGCGCCGTTGCCGGACAAGTTTGAAAAGCGCTGAGATCTTCAGCGCTTGTTCATGCAAGTCAATGCGCAGCCAGACTCAGCCCTTGAGTACGCGCGCCAGCGTCGACTTCACCTTGCCCATGCCATCGTGCAACGCCTGCTCGATCTCGGCCATGGTGATCACTTCAGTGGTCTTGCCCGCGGCCGGGTTCACCACCAGCGACAGGCAGGCGTAATCCAGATCCAGCTCACGAGCCAGCGCCGCTTCCGGCATGCCGGTCATGCCGACGATGTCGCAGCCATCACGCTCCAAACGCACAATCTCGGCCACGGTTTCCAGACGCGGGCCCTGGGTGCAGGCGTAAACGCCTTGATCGCTGTACTCGCAACCTTCGGCGGCCAACGCAGCAATCAATTGCTGACGCAGCGGTTCGCTGTAGGGAAAGCTGAAGTCGATGTGTGTGACATGTTCCAGGTCATCGGCGAAATAGGTGTGCTCGCGACCGCTGGTGTAGTCCACGATCTGATGCGGCACGCAGAAATGTCCGGTGCCCATTGCAGGATGAATCCCACCCACGGCGTTGACCGCGATGATCGCTTCGGCCCCGGCCTGCTTCAACGCCCACAGGTTGGCGCGGTAGTTGACCTTGTGCGGCGGGAAGCGATGCGGGTGACCGTGACGAGCGAGGAACAGCACTTCCTTGCCGGCGTATTCGCCAATCTGGACCTCGGCCGATGGCGCGCCATAAGGCGTATCCACCGCCAGCGACTGACGAATGTTCAGGCCTTCCAGCTGGGTCAGGCCAGTGCCGCCGATGATTGCGTAAACCGTCATAGCGAAAAATCCTTAATCGATCAGTTGAGCGTCTTTGAGCGCGCCGACAGCGGTCAGCCAGCGCGGATCCTGACGGTATTCGGTGTTGGCGAATGCCTGACCGCGCATGCGTGCGATACGCGGCGACGGCTTGACCTTCATGCGCTGCGCGGCGCTCAGGGCCAGCTCGGCGGCTGCACGATCGTTGCACACCAGGCCCATGTCGCAACCGGCACTGAGCGCGGCTTCGATACGACTGGCGGCGTCGCCCACTACATGCGCGCCGGCCATCGACAGGTCATCGCTGAAGATAACGCCGTCGAACTGCAGCTCGCCGCGCAGGATGTCCTGCAACCAGCGCCGGGAGAAACCGGCGGGCTGCGCATCGACTTGCGGATAAATCACGTGGGCCGGCATGACGGCGGCCAGTTGCTTGCTGAGTCTGGCAAACGGCACGAGGTCGTTGGCGCGAATCTCTTCGAGGCTGCGCTCGTCGTTGGGAATCGCGACGTGCGAGTCGGCTTCCGCCCAGCCGTGGCCGGGAAAATGCTTGCCGGTGGCAGCCATGCCGGCGCTGTTCATGCCTTTGATGAAAGCACCGGCGAGTAGCGCGGCGCGCTCCGGGTCACCTTCGAACGAGCGGGTGCCGACGACGGCGCTGCGCTGGTAATCCAGATCCAGCACCGGCGCGAAGCTTAGGTCGAGTCCGACCGCCAGCACTTCGGTGGCCATGATCCAGCCGCATTGCTCGGCCAGATACTCGGCGTTCGGGTTGTCAGCGATGGCGCGCATGGCTGGCAGACGCACGAAGCCCTGACGCAGACGCTGGACGCGACCGCCTTCCTGATCGACAGCCAACAGCAAGTCCGGACGAATGGCACGGATCGCCGCGCTCAACTCGCGCACCTGGCGCGGATGCTCGATGTTGCGGGCAAAGATGATCAGGCCGCCCACTTCGGGCTGGCGCAATAATTGGCGATCTTCGGCCGTCAGCCAGGTACCGGCGACGTCCACCATCAACGAGCCTTGCAGGCCAGCAGTCATAGAGATTCCTTGGAAACGAAAAACCCGTCGCTCACGAAATCACCGCCTGGGGCATTGCCCGGCGGGTCGGTGATTTCAATGAGAAACGGGTTCAGAACGAGAGTCGACATGGGCGGCTAGCTTAGCGGATGTCAGCTGCCGCGCCCACCCATGGACGGTTAAACCTTGGCAGGTGCCGGCGCGGATTTGCTGCGTGGTCGCAACTGCGCAGTGGCCATGGCCGTGTCGGTGACGCCGGTTTCGGCACGCATGCCGGCTGCCAGGAACGGCACCATCAGACGCATCACCTGTTCGATGGAGGTGTTGACACCGAAATCGGTCTCGGCAATCGCGCGCAAGGCCTTGATACCCGACATGCTGAATGCTGCAGCACCGAGCATGAAGTGCACACGCCAGAACAGTTCGATCGGAGGAATGCGCGGCGCGGCTTCGTTCACCAGCAACATATAGCGACGGAATACCTTGCCGTACATGTCTTCCAGATAACGGCGCAGGTGGCCCTGGCTCTGACTGAATGCCAGACCGAGCAAGCGCATGAAAATCGATAGATCGTTGCCGCTACGTGGCTGCACCACCAGCGCTTGCTCGACGAGAATTTCCAGCAGCTCTTCGAGCGAGGGCTTGTTCTCTGGCTTGGCCTGGCGGCGCTCCAGCTCTTTGTCGAGGCTGATGCAGAACGGACCGAGGAAGCGCGAGAAAACCGCCTGGATTAGCGCCTTCTTCGAGCCGAAGTGATAGTTCACCGCAGCGAGGTTGACCCCTGCCTTGCTGGTGATCAGACGCAATGAGGTTTCAGCGAAACCTTTTTCCGCGAACAGCTGTTCTGCAGCATCAAGAATGCGTTCAACGGTTTCCGACTGGGCCATGGCTACTCCGCCTGACAAACACTTGTTTGAAACATACGTTTCAGCCTATGCCTTGTCAAGCCTGCCAGTTCGTTTTGGGAATGGTCGGTCAGTTATTTAACCACAACAAGGACGCCACATTAATCGACGTCGTCACTGACCGTCCGGCGGCATGGCAAAAAACGATCATTGCCAAGACTGCTTCACTGTATATAATCCCAGTCACTGTATAAAAAGACAGAGCGATCAATATGCTTAAGCTGACGCCACGCCAAGCCGAGATTCTGGCCTTTATCAAACGCTGCCTCGAAGACAACGGCTACCCGCCGACACGTGCGGAAATCGCTCAGGAACTGGGTTTCAAATCACCCAACGCGGCCGAAGAGCATCTCAAGGCCCTCGCCCGCAAAGGCGCGATCGAGATGACACCCGGCGCTTCTCGCGGCATTCGCATCCCCGGCTTCGAAGCCAAGGTCGACGAGTCCACGCTGCCGATCATCGGTCGAGTGGCTGCCGGCGCGCCGATTCTCGCCCAGCAGCACATCGAAGAGTCCTGCAACATCAACCCGGCCTTCTTTCATCCGCGCGCCGACTACCTGCTGCGCGTCCACGGCATGAGCATGAAGGACATCGGTATTTTCGACGGTGACTTGCTAGCGGTTCACACCACCCGCGAGGCACGCAACGGTCAGATCGTGGTTGCGCGGATCGGCGACGAAGTTACCGTCAAACGCTTCAAGCGTGACGGCAGCAAAGTCTGGCTGATTGCCGAAAACCCCGAGTTCGCCCCTATCGAAGTCAACCTGAAAGACCAGGAACTGGTCATCGAAGGCTTGAGTGTCGGCGTCATCCGCCGCTAAAGGAGGCTTTATGCAGTTCCCACACGCACCTCAGCAAACACAACTGCCGTTGTTCGAAGCGTTTCTGGCGCAACCGCTCGCCCCCATCCTCAAGGATGTCGTCGAGCGTCCGTGGAATACCGAACCTGAAGCGTTCAGCGAGCTATCACTGCGCGGTGCGGCCGGGAACTGCCTGAACCTGCTGGCACCGATTCTTCGCGAACTGAGCGAAGATCAGGATGCACGCTGGCTCACCCTGATTGCACCGCCTGCCAGCCTGACCCAGACCTGGCTGCGGGACGCAGGACTGAATCGCGAACGCATCCTGCTGTTGCAACCACGTGGTGCTCAAAGCGCTCAGCAACTGGCCTGCGAAGCATTACGCCTGGGCCGCAGCCACACAGTCGTCACGTGGCTGAATCCACTGAGCGCAGGATCACGGCAACAGCTGATCAGCGCCGCCCGTACCGGGGACGCTCAAAGCCTGAACATTCGTTTGGGGTGATTCAGCAACAATGCGCGCCATGTAAAGCGCAGGGCTTCTCCAGGGATAGAGAAGCCGATCTGGAGCAGTAACTGACAGACAGCGGATCAATGAAGAACCCGCGGCCCCTCATCCTTATCGAATTCGCCTTCAACCATACGCCCCGCCATTTGCACGCCGACGCTCAACATCGCCTTGGCAATTTCAACGTGCTGGCCTTGCAGAAACGCCTTGGCATCCTCGGAGAAATCCAGAGTCACCAGAGAACCCTCGTCCTCGGCCCTGCGCAGTTCGATTCGGCCGTCTGGTAGCTCGACAATTTCTAGAAAGGACGTTGGCATATAGGTCTGTTCTCCACGAAAGGCAGGGATTATATAGACATCATTCAGGCTTCGCTCGGGATCTTGACCAGCAGCACGCCTCTCGTCGCCGCCAGTCCACAGTTCCTCAGCACTCGTTCAAGCCTTCACGGAAACGGATCGCCAGCCCCTTGAGGTTCTGCCGCCAGCTCTCGAGCTCTTCGCGGCTCAGCTCTTCAACCGCCTCTTCTTCATCCAGATTCACCGCCTGAATTAACGGCTGCGTCACATCGCCCTTCGGCTTGTGTGGCACCCGTGGCGGCTGAAACAGCGCCGAGTGCGCGGCCAGCAATTTAGCCAGCCAGGTCTCCGGATTGCCTGCCAGCTCGATCATCTCCGCCAGCTCAGGAATGGCAATCGACTCCAGCACTTCGCGGGTCAGCAGAGTTTCCGCCCGCGACGCATTGGCTTGCGGCAAACGATAGAAGCCGGCGATTTCATGACACAGCCCCAACAACGCACCGTAGAGATGAAACAGTGCGGATTCGCGCCCGGCCTGAATCAGCGCCAGCGAGTTCATCGCCCGCCCCTCTTCGGCCCTGGCCAGCGCTTCCAGCGACAAACCCGCGAAATAGATCTTCTGATTGGTACGGGTATAAAGTTCGTGGGCCATGTCGGCACTCTCCACAACGAAATAATTGCTTCACACAGGCCGGACAGTGTCATGGATCAGCCGATCTGACCGCAAGCATTAAACAAAAAGGCCGCATGAAAACCCGAAGGTTGTCATGCGGCCTTTTGTGTTGAAGATGCCCAGTCAGGGCACCTTCAGATCAGCGATTGCTCAAGCCTTGGCTTTCGCCGGACGCTTGTCCTCAACTGTCCACTTACCACCGTCGAAGAACGCTTTCCAGCCAGTCGGCTTGCCGTCGACTTCGGTCTGAACATACTGCTCTTTGGTCTTGCGGCTGTAGCGGATCACCGCTGGCAGGCCATCCGGATCCTTCTGCGGCGCTTCGCACAGGAAATGGTACTTCGGATCGATCTCGTCCTTGTGCGGCAGAATCTCGATCACTAGCGGAGCACGGGTCTCGCGGTTTTTCGGGAATTGGCTGGCCGCCAGGAACAGGCCGGATGCACCGTCGCGCAGGATGTAGGTGTCGTTGACCTTTTCGCATTTCAGCTCAGGCATCTTCACCGGATCCATCTTCGGCGGCGCCGCGTCACCGCTTTTCAGCAGTTTGCGGGTGTTCTTGCACGTCGGGTTGGTGCAACCGAAGAACTTGCCGAAACGGCCGGTCTTGAGCTGCATCTCGCTGCCGCACTTGTCGCATTCCAGGCTCGGACCTTCGTAGCCCTTGATGCGATAGCTGCCTTCTTCGATCTCGTAGCCGGCGCAATCCGGGTTGTTACCACAGATGTGCAGCTTGCGCTTCTCGTCGAGCAGGTAGGCGTCCATCGCCGTGCTGCAGATCGGGCAGCGATGCTTGCCGCGCAGCACCAGGGATTCCGACTCGCCCTCGTCGTCCGCCGCGATTTCATCGCCCGGCACCAGGTTGACGGTGGCCTTGCAGCGCTCTTTCGGCGGCAGGCTGTAACCCGAGCAGCCGAGGAATACACCGGTCGATGCAGTACGAATCTGCATCGGACGGCCGCAGGTGGTGCAAGGAATGTCGGTCATTACCGGCTGGTTGGCACGCATGCCGGCTTCCGGATTCTCCGCCACTTCAAGTTTTTTCTTGAAGTCGCCGTAGAACTCGTCCAGCACGTTTTTCCAGTCGCGTTCACCCTGGGCCACGTCATCGAGATTCTCTTCCATGCCGGCGGTGAAGCCGTAGTCCATGAGATTCGAGAAGCTTTCCGACAGACGCTCGGTAACGATGTCGCCCATCTTTTCCGAATAGAAACGACGGTTGTGCAGGGTCACGTAGCCGCGATCCTGAATGGTCGAGATGATCGCTGCGTAGGTCGAAGGACGGCCGATGCCGCGCTTTTCCATTTCCTTCACCAGGCTGGCTTCCGAATAACGGGCCGGCGGCTTGGTGAAGTGCTGGGACGGATCGAGCTTTATAAGCTTCATCACGTCGCCCTGCGCCATGTCCGGCAGAACGTCATCGTCGCCAGGCTTGGTGATCTGCGGCAGCACACGAGTGTAACCGTCGAACTTCAGGATGCGGCCCTTGGCGCGCAGCTCGAAGTCGCCGGCAGCGACGCTGACGGTGGTCGACAGGTATTGCGCCGGCAGCATCTGGCAAGCCAGGAACTGGCGCCAGATCAGCTCGTAGAGGCGCTCAGCGTCGCGCTCCATGCCGGCCAGCTTGGCTGGCGTGGTGTTGGCGTCAGACGGACGAATCGCTTCGTGAGCCTCTTGTGCGCCTTCCTTGCTGCTGTAGACGTTCGGCGACTCCGGCAGGTACTTCTTGCCGAACTCGGTTTCGATGTAATCGCGCGCCATCGCCACGGCATCAGCCGAGAGGTTGGTCGAGTCGGTACGCATATAAGTGATGTAGCCGGCTTCGTACAGACGCTGAGCCATCATCATGGTTTTCTTCACACCGAAGCCCAGGCGGTTACTCGCGGCCTGTTGCAGTGTGGAGGTGATGAACGGTGCCGACGGCTTGCTGCTGGTTGGCTTGTCTTCACGCTTGACGATGCTGTAGCTGGAAGATTTGAGCTTCTCCAGCGCGGCCGTAGCCTGGGCTTCGTTCAGCGGTTTGAAGGCTTCACCTTTCTCGCGAGCCACTTCGAAACGCACGGTCGAACCTTTGGTGGTGCCGAGGTCGGCGTGCACTTCCCAGTACTCTTCCGGGTTGAACGCACGGATCTCGCGCTCACGCTCCACCACCAGCTTCACGGCAACCGATTGCACGCGACCGGCGGACAGGCCACGAGCGATCTTCGCCCACAGCAGCGGTGAGACCATGTAGCCGACGACGCGGTCGAGGAAACGACGGGCCTGCTGCGCGTTCACTCGATCGATGTCGAGTTCGCCCGGCTCCGAGAAGGCTTCCTGAATCGCCTTCTTGGTGATTTCGTTGAACACCACGCGCTTGTAGCGGCTGTCATCACCACCGATGGCTTCGCGCAGGTGCCAGGCAATGGCTTCCCCCTCGCGATCCAAGTCGGTTGCGAGATAGATGGTGTCAGCATCCTTGGCGAGCCGGCGCAGCTCTTCGATGACCTTTTCCTTGCCCGGGAGGATCTCGTACTTGGCTTTCCAGCCGTGCTCGGGATCGACACCCATGCGCGAGACCAGCTGCTTGCGCGCCTTCTCTTTCGGCGACAGCGCTGGCGCTTCGCCCGCAGCAGCTTTCCCGCGCTTGGCGGCTGGCTCCTTGCTGGCGCTAGCCGAACCGCTGGTGGGCAGGTCTCGGATATGGCCGATACTCGACTTCACCACGTATTGGTTGCCCAGATACTTGTTGATGGTCTTGGCCTTAGCCGGGGATTCCACAATGACCAGCGATTTGCCCATGGATCAGAAAATTCCTGAATTCTAGAAGTGAAAGGCGGTTGGCGCCTGACGCGGCACCGCTATATATAGTGGCTACAAGGTGAGGTCAAGCGCAGGGTTTTGCGCGCACTCGCCTTACGGCTTCGAAAAAAGGCTCGGTTCGGCTTGCACCAAAGCAAAGCGTGGGACCTGCTCCCCGTCAACCTCGACGGACTCCAGGAACATGCTCAAGGGACGTACCCAGAAGCCGTAATCGCCATACAGGGCTTGGTAAAAGACCACTTCTTCTTCGGTCTCGGAATGCCGCGCAACACTGAATACGCGGTACTGCGGACCTTTGTAATGTTGGTAGAGCCCAGGTTGTATCGGCATGCTTCGGCCCTCACTCAAATTTTTTCAAAATAAAAACAAAAATAAATCCGCAAAAACAAAAACCGGGGCACTTGGCCCCGGCTTCCATCGACGAGACGCTTAAACGCGTTCGAAGACGGTGGAGATGCCTTGGCCGAGGCCAATGCACATGGTGGCCACCCCGAAGGTGCCGCCATTCTGCTTCATCACGTTCAGCAAGGTGCCGGAAATACGGGCACCGGAGCAACCGAACGGGTGACCCAGGGCGATCGCGCCGCCGTGCAGGTTAACCTTCTCATTCATCTTGTCGAGCACTTTAAGGTCTTTCAGCACTGGCAGAGCCTGTGCGGCGAACGCTTCATTGAGCTCGAAGAAGTCAATATCGTTGATACCCAGGCCGGCACGTTTCAGTGCTTTCTGAGTAGCCGGTACCGGACCATAGCCCATGATGGCCGGGTCCACACCCGCTACCGCCATCGAGCGGATCACCGCCAGAGGCTGGATGCCCAGGTCTTGCGCACGCTGTGCCGACATCACGATCATGCACGAAGCACCATCGGTGATCTGCGACGAAGTACCGGCCGTCACGGTGCCGCCCTTTGGATTGAACGCCGGCTTCAGAGCCGCCAGACTTTCCAGGGTGGTTTCCGGACGAATGGTTTCGTCGTAGTCGAAGGTTTTCAGGAAACCGTTCTCGTCGTAACCCTGCATCGGGATAATTTCGTCCTTGAACTTGCCTTCCACAGTCGCCTTGTGGGCCAACTGGTGGGAACGCACGCCAAAGGCGTCCTGCTGTTCGCGAGTGATGCCGTGCATTTTGCCCAGCATTTCAGCGGTCAGGCCCATCATGCCCGAGGCTTTCGCCGCGTACAGGGACATGTGCGGGTTCGGATCGACACCGTGCATCATGCTCACGTGACCCATATGCTCGACGCCGCCAACCACGAACACGTCACCGTTGCCGGTCATGATCGCTTGCGCAGCGGTGTGCAGCGCGCTCATCGACGAGCCGCACAGACGGCTGACGGTCTGGCCGGCCGAGGTGTGCGGGATCTGGGTCATCAGCGACGCCATGCGCGCGATGTTCCAGCCTTGTTCGAGGGTCTGGTTCACACAGCCCCAGATCACGTCCTCGACTTCTGCAGGATCGACCTTGGTGTTGCGTTCCAGCAGTTTGCTGATCAGGTGCGCCGACATGTCTTCGGCTCGGGTGTTGCGGTGCATGCCGCCCTTGGAGCGGCCCATCGGAGTACGACCGAAGTCGACAATCACGACGTCTCTAGGATTCAAGCTCATAAGTTCACTCTCACTCTAGTTGGGGGCGCTTAACCGAAGAAGCTCTGGCCGTTCTTGGCCATTTCGCGCAGCTTCGCGGTCGGGTGGTACAGCGCGCCCAAATCAGCGTACTGGTCGGCCAGGGCAACGAACTCGGCAACACCGATCGAGTCGATGTAGCGCAGCGCACCGCCACGGAATGGAGGGAAACCAATACCGTAGACCAGACCCATGTCGGCTTCGGCAGCGGTTTCGACGATGCCGTCTTCCAGGCAACGCACGGTTTCCAGGCACAGCGGGATCATCATCCAGTTGATGATGTCTTCGTCAGTGACTTCGCGCTGCTCGTAGACGATCGGCTTGAGCACTTCCAGTACCGACGGATCGGCGACTTTCTTCTGCTTGCCTTTCTTGTCGGCCTCGTAGGCATAGAAGCCTTTACCGTTCTTCTGACCGAGACGCTTGGCTTCGTAAAGCACGTCAATGGCCGAACGACGGTCGTCCTTCATGCGGTCCGGGAAGCCTTCGGCCATCACGTCACGACCGTGGTGACCGGTGTCGATGCCGACCACGTCCATCAGGTACGCCGGGCCCATTGGCCAGCCGAATTTTTCCATGATCTTGTCGATACGGACGAAGTCCACACCGGCGCTGACCAGCTTGGCGAAACCGCCGAAGTACGGGAACAGTACACGGTTGACCAGGAAGCCCGGGCAGTCGTTGACGACGATCGGGTTCTTGCCCATTTTCTTGGCGTAGGCAACGGTGGTGGCAATCGCCAGCTCGCTGGACTTCTCGCCACGGATCACTTCCACCAGCGGCATCATGTGCACCGGGTTGAAGAAGTGCATGCCGACGAAGTTTTCCGGACGCTTGAGGGCCTTGGCCAGCAGACTGATGGAAATGGTCGAGGTGTTGGATGCGAGGATGGTGTCCTCTTTGACCTTGTCTTCGACTTCCGCCAGAACGGCTTGCTTGACCTTCGGGTTCTCGACCACGGCTTCAACGACCAGGTCGACGTGACCGAAATCGCCGTAGGACAGGGTCGGACGAATGCCGTTGAGCACTTCAGCCATTTTCGCGGCGGTCATGCGGCCTTTATCAACGCGACCGACCAGCAGCTTGGCGGCTTCAGCCAGACCTTGCTCAATGCCGTGCTCGTTGATGTCTTTCATCAGGATCGGCGTGCCTTTGGAAGCCGACTGATAGGCGATACCGCCACCCATGATGCCGGCGCCCAATACGGCAGCCTGCTTCACGTCCTTGGCGATTTCGTCGTAGGCCTTGGCCTTTTTCTTCAGTTCCTGATCGTTCAGGAACAGACCGATCAAGCTCTGCGCGGCAGAGGTCTTGGCCAGTTTCACGAAACCTGCGGCTTCGACTTCCAGCGCCTTGTCCCGACCGAAGTTCGCGGCTTTCTGGATGGTCTTGATCGCTTCGACCGGGGCCGGGTAGTTCGGGCCAGCCTGGCCAGCCACGAAACCTTTGGCGGTTTCGAAAGCCATCATTTGTTCAATGGCGTTCAGCTTGAGCTTTTCCAGCTTGGGCTGGCGCTTGGCCTTGTAGTCGAACTCGCCGGAGACGGCGCGCTTGATCAGCTCAAGGGCGGCATCCTGCAGTTTTTCAGGGGCAACCACGGCATCGACGGCGCCGACTTTCAGCGCGTCTTCAGGACGGTTTTCCTTGCCGGCGGCGATCCACTCGATGGCGTTGTCGGCACCGATCAGGCGCGGCAGGCGCACGGTACCGCCGAAGCCCGGGTAGATGCCCAGTTTGACTTCCGGCAGACCGATCTTGGCCTTGGTCGACATGACGCGGTAGTCCGCTGCCAGGCACATTTCCAGACCGCCACCCAGGGCGATGCCGTTGATCGCGGCGACGGTCGGAACGTTGAGGTCTTCGAAATCGCTGAAGATCTTGTTGGCTTCGAGATTGCCAGCAACCAGCTCGGCATCCGGCAGCTTGAAGTTGTCGACAAATTCGGTGATGTCGGCGCCGACGATGAACACGTCCTTGCCACTGCTGACGATCACGCCCTTGATCGAAGCATCTGCCTTGATGGTGTCTACGGCCTGACGCAGTTCGTTCAGGGTAAGACGGTTGAACTTGTTGACGGACTCACCCTTGAGGTCGAATTTCAATTCGACGATGCCACTTTCAAGAGCTTTAACCGTGATGGCTTTACCTTCGTAAATCATCAACTGATCTCCACGATATGGAAGCTGAACAGTACACGTCGGACGCAGGCAAATGGCTCGGCAGGACGTTTTTTCGTCGATGCTGACACCCATCCACCCGGCACACCCGCCAACGCGATAGTCGGGATTCTGTAGGAGCAGTCTGCAATACAAACGCTCAATTCATACGCCCGTTTGATTTGGGTACGCCACCTTCACGGAATTTCCGACAATTGTCAATCGCCCTAAATACGGGTTGAAATGCGACTTTGCGGTCATTTCTGTAGGACGCAGCCCGGCCACACACGCTTGCATGTGAGGGCATTCATAAGATTAATAGTTAGAAAAGTCGCCCTAATTCACCGCAAGCCTTGTTTAACAGGCTACGCTGGCTGGACTACGAAGGAAAACAGGCGCAGATTTGCTGACCGGATGACTCCGGTTCAACGCCAAAAAGAATTTCCGGCCTGCCTGGCCAACCCCGCCCGATGAATCATGTCGGGCTTTTTATTGCGCGTCTGCCAGACATTTCGCACCGTTGCAGCGCGAAAAGTCTGCAAGTCATGCCAGTGCTTTCAGCGTGGCATCGATTTCCAGCAAAACCGACGCATCACCCTTCTCGCCCCAGTAGAGAGCGATCATCTGCTTATCGGCCTCGACCTTGAAAACGTTGCCCGGCAATTTTTCGAAATGATTCAGCAGCAGCGGATCCTCACAGACTTCCTGCCACTGATTCACCCAAACACCCGGGGATTTCTGCCAATACGTCCAGCACGCCGGCTGCTTGCCACGGCGTGGCCGATGGTATTGCGCGCACGGGTTTGGCGGCTCCTGGCTCAGCCAGTGCGGCCACTCCTGGGGCGCCAGCTGCATGGCCAGCCCGATACGTCGAGCCTCCGTGCGCAAGGCTATCCGGCCACTCTGTGCACGGGACGGACGCAACCACGCCAGGGGACTCAACACCACCAGCAGGATTGACACCACCAGCCAGACCGTCATATCTCTACTCCCGATTCTTGATGAGCCCATTGCGTCACTTTGGAACCAATGCGCTTGAAACCAGCCATACTTAACAATATTGATCCCTCACGAGGAGCACCTCATGCCCTACCACCATATCCTGGTCGCCGTAGATCTGACCGAAGAGTGCGACCCTGTGATCCACCGCGCCCGAGAGCTGTCAGTGAGCAATGGCGCCAAGCTGTCGCTGGTGCATATCGTTGAACCGATGGCCATGGCCTTTGGCGGTGACGTGCCGATGGATCTGTCACAACTGCAACAACAGCAGTTCGATCAGGCCAAGGAACGCCTGGAACGCCTGAAGCACAAGTACACCGAGCTCGAAGGCGCCAACTGCCACTTGACCTACGGCCAGCCGCGTCAGGAAATCCACCATTTCGCCAAGGAACAGGAATGCGACCTGATCGTGGTCGGCAGCCATGGCCGGCATGGTCTGGCGCTGTTGCTGGGCTCGACCGCCAACGACGTGCTGCACGGTGCACCTTGCGATGTGCTGGCGGTGCACTTGGTCAAACGCTGATCCCAGGCACTTGTGAAAAGCTAAAAAAGCCCGACGCCCATCACTGGACGCCGGGCTTTTTCATACCTGAAACAATCAGGCGTCCAGCTCGGCCCAACGCTCCACCAGCGCATCCAGCTCAGCCTGCAACTGCTCCAGAGAAGCAATCACCTTGGCCGTCTCGGCCGGCGGACGCTGATAGAAGCCGGCCTCGGCCATTTCAGCCTCGACAGCAGCAATCTGCTGCTCCTTGGCGTCGATGTCGCCCGGCAGCGCTTCCAGCTCGCGCTGAAGCTTGTAGCTCAACTTCTTCTTCGCAGCCGGGGCCGCAGCGACTGGTGCGGCAACCGACGCTGGTTCGGCAGTGACCACCGCCGAGTTCAGGTCGGCCTTGCCGGATTTGCTTTCGGTCACGCCCAGCAGACGCGGCGAGCCGCCCTGACGGATCCAGTCCTGGTAGCCGCCGACGTATTCGCGAACCTTGCCTTCACCTTCGAATACCAAGGTGCTGGTGACCACGTTGTCGAGGAATGCCCGGTCGTGACTGACCATCAGCACAGTGCCGTTGAAGGTCAGCAGCACTTCTTCGAGCAGCTCGAGGGTTTCCACGTCGAGGTCGTTGGTTGGTTCGTCGAGTACCAGCAGGTTCGCCGGCTTGCTGAACAATTTGGCCAGCAACAGACGCGCACGCTCACCACCGGACAACGCCTTCACCGGCGTGCGGGCACGCTGCGGGCTGAACAGGAAGTCGCCGAGATAGCTCAGCACGTGGCGGCTCTGGCCGTCGATATCGATGAAGTCGCGACCTTCGGCGACGTTGTCGATCACGGTCTTTTCCAGATCCAGTTGATGGCGCAACTGGTCGAAGTAGGCCACGTCGATCTTGGTGCCCTCTTCCACTTTGCCGCTAGTCGGTTGCAGACCGCTGAGCATCAGTTTCAGCAAAGTGGTCTTGCCGGTACCGTTGGCGCCGAGCAAACCGATCCGGTCGCCGCGTTGCAGCACCATGGAGAAATCGCGGATCAGGAACGGACCGCCCGGATGCGCGAAGCTCACGTTATCCAGCACCATCACCTGCTTGCCGGACTTCTCCGCCGTTTCCAGCTGGATGTTGGCCTTGCCGGTGCGCTCACGACGCTCGCTGCGCTCCACGCGCAATGCTTTCAGCGCACGTACGCGGCCTTCGTTACGGGTACGACGAGCCTTGATGCCCTGGCGAATCCACACTTCTTCCTGGGCCAGACGCTTGTCGAACAGCGCGTTGGCGGTTTCTTCAGCGGCCAGCGCGGCTTCTTTATGGACGAGGAAACTGGCGTAGTCGCCGTTCCAGTCGATCAGGCCGCCGCGATCCAGTTCCAGGATGCGGGTGGCGAGGTTTTGCAGGAAGGAACGGTCGTGCGTGATGAACAGCACGGCGCCCTGGAAATCCTTCAACGCTTCTTCAAGCCAGGCAATCGCACCGATGTCCAGGTGGTTGGTAGGCTCGTCGAGCAGCAGCAGATCCGGCTCGGACACCAGCGCCTGCGCCAGCAGCACACGACGACGCCAGCCGCCGGACAGTTCGGCGAGGGTCTTGTCGGCCGGCAGTTGCAGGCGGCTCAGGGTGCTGTCGACCAGGGTCTGCAAGCGCCAGCCATCGCGGGCTTCGAGGTCGTGCTGAACGTGCATCAGCTTGTCCAGATCGGCATCGGTAACGATGTTCTGGCTCAGGTGATGGTATTCGGCGAGCAAGGCGCCGACGCCGTCGAGGCCTTCGGCGACCACGTCGAACACAGTCCGCTCGTCGGCCACCGGCAATTCCTGTGGCAATTCACCGATTTTCAGACCGGGGGCACGCCACACCGAGCCGTCATCAGGCTTCTGGTCGCCCTTGACCAGTTTCATCATGCTGGATTTGCCAGTGCCGTTGCGGCCGATGATGCACACCCGCTCACCACGGGCGATCTGCCAGGACACCTTGTCCAACAACGGCATCGCGCCGAATGCAAGGGACACATCGCTGAATTTGAGCAGGGTCATGAGCTTCTCCAAAAACCGGGCGCGCATTCTACCTGAATCGGGGCCCGAGCAGGCCGGCAATTTCGCCGCTGACGCACTCTGCACAACAATTGTTGCGAACTTGTGCTGCAAGGCCGGCAAAGCTTTCGCCGCCTGCTGGCAAAAGGCTAAGCTACAGACAATTCAGTGCGGGTTTTGGGCCGGCACTTGTCATGATTTCTCTGCCCGGATGTCTCATGCGCAGTCGCCTCTTCAGTGTTTTGTCATGTTTGCTGCTTTCCGCCGCTGCCGTTCAATCCGCCCAGGCGGTGGACCTGTCCACCCAACGCCAGTATTACGATGAAGCCAAGCGCGCCCTGGCCAAGGGCGACACCGGCCCGTATTTCCGTTACAGCCAGGCCCTCGCCGATTATCCGCTGGAGCCATACCTGGCTTACGACGAGCTGACCGCCCGACTGAAAACCGCCAGCAACGCGGAGATCGAAAAGTTTCTTGCCGAGCACGGTGACCTGCCCCAGGCCAACTGGATGAAGTTGCGCTGGTTGCGTTGGCTGGCCGATCGCGGCGACTGGGCGACGTTCGTCAAGTATTACGACCCCAAACTGAATTTCACCGAACTGGACTGCCTGAACGCGCAGTACCAGATCAGCCACAACAAGAAGGCCGAGGGCTACGCCAACGCCGAGAAACTCTGGCTGACCGGCAAATCCCAGCCCGCCGCCTGTGATGCGCTGTTCGGCATGTGGGCCGCCGAAGGTCAGTTGACCGAACAGAAACGCTGGGAACGCGCCAAACTCGCCGCCCAGCACCGCAACTATCCACTGGCCAACAGCCTGGTCAACGGCCTGACCACCCTCGCCCCGCGCGGCCGCTTGCTGGTGGACGTAGCGCAGAAACCGGAATTGCTCAACCAGCCGTCGCGCTTCACACCGGCCGATGAACCGATGTCGGACGTGGTCAGCCTCGGCCTGCGGCGCCTCGCGCGTCAGGATCCGGACAAGGCCATGGCCCTGCTCGACGGTTATGCCAGCAGCATGCATTTCTCCCGGGATGAAAAAGTCGCCATCGCCCGGGAAATCGGCCTGACCCTCGCCCGTCGATTCGACAGCCGCGCGCTGGACGTGATGACCAAGTACGACCCGGAGCTGCGCGACAACACCGTGTCCGAATGGCGTCTGCGCCTGCTGCTGCGTCTGGCGCGCTGGGACGACGCCTACCAACTGACCCGCCGTCTGCCGCAGGATCTGGCCACTACCAACCGCTGGCGCTACTGGCAGGCCCGCAGCCTGGAACTGGCGCAACCGCAAAACCCGGAAGCGCAGACCTTGTACAAGAATCTGTCGCGGGAGCGTGATTTCTACGGCTTCCTCGCCGCCGACCGCTCGCAGTCGCCGTATTCGCTGAACAACAAGCCGCTGGTGCTCAGTCAGGCGCTGATCAACAAGGTGCGCAACACCCCTGGCGTGCGTCGTGCGCTGGAGTTCCACGCCCGTGGCCAGATCGTCGACGGTCGCCGCGAGTGGTATCACGTCAGCCGGCACTTCAGCCGCGACGAAATGGTCGCCCAGGCGAAACTGGCCTACGACCTGAAATGGTACTTCCCAGCCATCCGCACCATCAGTCAGGCGCAGTACTGGGATGATCTGGACATCCGCTTCCCGATGGCCCACCGCGACACTCTGGTGCGCGAAGCCAAGGTGCGCGGCCTGCATTCGAGCTGGGTGTTCGCCATCACCCGTCAGGAAAGTGCATTCATGGACGACGCCCGCTCCAGCGTCGGCGCCAGCGGCCTGATGCAACTGATGCCCGGCACCGCCAAGGAAACCGCGCGCAAGTTCAGCATTCCATTGGCCTCACCACAGCAGGTGCTCGATCCGGATAAAAACATCCAGCTCGGCGCCGCTTACCTGAGCCAGGTGCACAGCCAGTTCAACGGTAACCGCGTGCTCGCCTCCGCCGCCTACAACGCCGGCCCCGGCCGCGTGCGCCAGTGGCTGCGTGGCGCCGACCACCTGAGCTTCGACGTGTGGGTGGAAAGCATCCCGTTCGACGAAACCCGCCAGTACGTACAGAACGTGCTGTCCTACTCGGTGATCTACGGCCAGAAACTCAACTCGCCGCAACCGCTGGTGGACTGGCATGAGCGGTATTTCGACGATCAGTGATCGGGGCGTGTTTCGCCGATAGATCGACGTAAACAAAAATGCCCGCATCGAGAGATGCGGGCATTTTTTATGGCGCTCTACTGGGTCGGTTACATGGTCGGTTACTTAGTCGGTTACTTGGTCGGTCGAAGCCTGATGACCATCATTGAACTGCAACGCCGCCAACCGCGCATACAGCGGATTGCTGGCGATCAACTCCTGATGCGTGCCAATCGCAACCAGTTTGCCCTGATCCATCACAGCAATCCGGTCGGCGTTTTTCACCGTGGCCAACCGGTGGGCGATCACCAGTGTGGTGCGGTTTTGCATCAGGCTCGGCAGCGCTTGCTGGATCAGGTGTTCGCTCTGGGCGTCGAGGGCGCTGGTGGCTTCGTCGAGCAGCAGGATCGGCGCATCGACCAGCAGCGCCCGGGCGATCGCCAGTCGCTGGCGTTGTCCGCCTGAAAGGCCCAGGCCGCCGTCGCCCAGGTGGGTCTGGTAGCCGTCGGGCATCTGTTCGATGAAGTCGTGGGCATAAGCGATTTTCGCAGCTTCCCGCACCTGCTCCAGCGTGGCGGTGGGGCAGCCGTAGCGAATGTTCTCTTCGACACTGCCGAAGAACAGCGCCGGGGTTTGCGAGACCAGCGCGAAGCAGCGACGCAAGTCCAGCGGATCAAGGCTCGTCAGTGGCACGCCATCGATCAGGATCCGCCCCTCCCGGGGATCATAGAAACGCAGCAACAAGTCATACACCGTGGACTTGCCCGCGCCGGACGGCCCCACAAGCGCCAGAGTTTCCCCCGCATTAATCGTCAGACTCAAACCATCGACAGCAAGGCTTTCGGGACGCGAAGGGTAGGAAAAACGCACATCCTGCAATTCCAGCTCGCCTTTGACTCGCTCCGGCAGCGTCACCAATCCCGTGGTTGGTGGCTGGATAATGTTCTCCGAACGCAGCAATTCGGCGATGCGCTCGGCGGCGCCGGCTGCCCGCTGCAACTCACCTATCACTTCGCTCAATGTGCCAAAGGCACTGCCGACGATCAGGCTGTAGAACACGAACGCCGCCAGTTCACCGGCAGAAATCCGCCCGGCAATCACGTCCATGCCGCCGACCCACAACATCACCGCGACGGCGCCAAGCACCAGCACGATCACCAGCGTGATCAGCCAGGCCCGCTGGAAAATCCGTTTGCGCGCGGTCTCGAATGCCTGCTCGACGGTACTGGCGAAACGCTGCTCGTCCTGCACCTGATGGTTATAGGCCTGCACGGTCTTGATCTGGCCGAGGGTTTCCGACACGTAGCTGCCAATGTCGGCGATCCGGTCCTGACTCAACCGGGAGAGGTTACGCACGCGGCGGCCGAAAATCAGGATCGGCGCAATAACCAACGGCAGTGCGATCACCACGATGCTGGTGAGCTTTGTGTTGGTGATGAACAGCAGCACCACACCGCCAATGACCATCAGTAAATTGCGCAGGAACAGCGACAGCGACGAGCCGATCACCGATTGCAGCAGCGTGGTGTCAGCGGTCAGCCGCGACTGGATTTCCGAGCTGCGATTGTCCTCGTAAAACCCGGGATGCAGGTACACCAGATGGTTGAACACCTGCCGGCGAATGTCTGCCACCACGCGCTCGCCAATCCAGGACACCAGATAAAACCGCGCAAAGGTGCCGACCGCCAGGCCGAAAACCAGCAGCATGAACAGACCGATGGATTGATTGAGCAAGTGCGGCGACTGGGTCATGAAGCCTTGATCGACCAGCAACTTGATGCCCTGCCCCATCGACAGGGTGATGCCCGCCGTGACGATCAGCGCCAGCAGTGCGCCGAAGGCCGGCCAGCGATAGGGAGCAAGGAAATGACTGGTCAGGCGTAGGGCCCGGCGGTGGCGCGAGGAAAGCATCGGGATCATTCAGGTTCACGTCGTGTGCTGATTAATGGGGCCAGCCTGGACACTCAATGGGGTGGAACTCTGTAAATCACAATGAGTCAGGTTAAATATGACCGGCAAGACTACCCCCTAGATGCTATTGGTCTAAGGTCCGGGTTGAGACAGACGGTCATTTCTGTTTGAGTGGAGATGCCGTTCCGGACCGACCGCAGGGAGTTGTCACAGCCTGGTCACCTGACGGTTTTAATCTAGGCACACAACCTGATGAGGAGACAGGCCATGTCCTTGCAAAACAGCAGCGAAGACAAGATTGAAGTGATCCGCACCAAGCCCGGCCAACCTCTGGGTTGCTCGATCATCGACGAAAACGGGCGTGAAATCGAGATCACTGAAGACATGATCCAGGAAGCTTGCAGCGAACTGGAGAAGCGATTGGTCAAGCCTGCCGAACAAAAGTGATATCGCCACCGTCTTCCTGACCCGGCCCCTGCAGGCCGGGTTTTTTCTGCCCGCTGTTTATACGGCCACAGCGCCCAGCGCGGTCACGATCTGGCGCAGGGCCGGCGAATCGCCTTCGATCCGCACCTTCAAGCCTTCGATCTCGCGTCGCGACGGATACTGTTTGCGCAGCAGATCAAACGCGGCACGTTGCTCACCGACACTGCCCAGCAGCGTGCGACGGAAATCCGCGTCATCCCGGCGCGGGTCGTACACGCCACGGCACAACATCGCCAGTGCCCAGGCCGGATCGCTGTCGGCATGCAAGGAAACTTCCGACAACCAAGGCGCCGGCAGCAGATCACCGAGCTGAATGCTGGCGGGCTCACCGATAAATTCGCAGTACGCCTGATAGATCTGCGCGGTGCCCCGCTGTTTGCCATCGAGGCTGTAACCAGCGATGTGCGGCGTCGCCAGTACGCAGAGTTCGGCGAGCGCGACATCGACTTGCGGCTCGGCTTCCCAGACATCGAGCACCGCTTGCAGGTCTTCACGCTCCAGCAGCACTTCGCGCAACGCGGTGTTATCCACCACCGGACCGCGAGCCGCGTTGATCAGCCAAGCGCCGGGCTTGAGCTGCTGCAAACGCTGCTCGTCGAACAAATGCCAGGTCGCGCCGTCGCCGCTGCGGGTCAGCGGGGTGTGCAGGCTGATCACGTCGCACTGCGCGATGATCTGCTCCAGGCTGACATAGTCACCGCCCTCGGCCGCCTGACGCGGCGGGTCGCAGACTTTCACGTTCCAGCCCAGGCCTTTGAGCACCTTGATCAGGCGACCGCCGACTTCACCGGCACCGATCACACCGTAAGTGCGTTCACGCAAATCGACGCCTTCGATTTCAGCCAGGGTCATCAGGCTGCCAAGCACGTAATCGACCACGCCCCGGGCATTGCAGCCGGGCGCGCTGGACCAGTTGATGCCGGCCTCGTTGAAATAGTCGAGATCCAGATGATCGGTGCCGATGGTGCAGGTGCCGACAAAACGCACTTTGCTGCCTTCAAGCAGTGCGCGGTTGACGTTGGTCACCGAGCGCACCAGCAATACATCGGCCTGCTCGACCGCGGCTCGGTCGATGGAGCGGCCAGGCACCCGGCGGATCTCGCCGAAACCGGCAAAAAAGGCATCGAGCAGCGGGATATTTTCGTCGGCAACAATCAGCATGGCGGGGCTCCTTGGGCGGATCGGCAGTGTAGGCGCTGGGACCGCGATGAGCCAGCAGGCTTTGATTCTTGATAAGGCGCGGCGATTACAAATACGCAACAGAGGATTTTTCCTGACCATAACGTCAGCGGCGTAGAATGCCCGGCCTTGCGCATCAACCCCTGTGGACGCTTTGCCTGTGAATTCCGTGACTGACCGCCCTGCCGCCGTTTCCCTCAACCGCCCTGCCCGGGTTCGCCTGGAGCTGAAGAATCTGCTCGGCCTGGCCCTGCCGATCATGATCGCGCAACTGGCGACCACCGCCATGGGCTTCGTCGATGCGGTGATGGCCGGGCGCGTCGGGCCCAAGGATCTGGCGGCCGTGGCGCTGGGCAACTCGATCTGGGTGCCGGTATTCCTGCTGATGACCGGCACTCTGCTGGCCACCACGCCGAAAGTCGCCCAACGCTTCGGCGCCGGCACCCACAGCGAAATCGGCCCGATCGTGCGTCAGGCCCTGTGGCTGGCACTGGTGGTGGGCCTGATGGCGACCACCATGCTGTTCAGCGCCGAACCGATCCTGCACCTGATGAAAGTCGATCCGGAGCTGATCGGACCGTGCATGCAATACCTGCACGGCATCGCCAGCGGTCTGCCAGCGGTGGCCTTCTACCATGTGCTGCGCTGCACCAGTGACGGCCTCGGTCGCACCCGCCCGGCGATGGTATTGGGCCTGTGCGGTCTGGCGCTGAACATTCCGCTGAACTACGTGTTCATTTATGGCCACTTTGGCGTGCCGGCCATGGGCGGCGTCGGCTGCGGCTGGGCCACGGCCATCGTTATGTGGTTGATGGCGCTGGGTCTGGCCGGTTATGAGCGCTGGGCGCCAGCCTACAAGTCGAGCGAACTGTTCAGCCGTTTCGACTGGCCGCAATGGGCGGTGATCAAGCGTTTGCTGGCCATCGGCCTGCCGATCGGCGTCGCGGTGTTTGCCGAGTCGAGCATTTTCGCGGTGATCGCGCTGCTGATCGGCAGCCTCGGCGCCACTGTGGTGGCTGGGCACCAGATCGCGCTGAACGTCAGCTCGCTGGTGTTCATGATTCCGTACTCGCTGGGCATGGCAGTGACCGTGCGGGTCGGCCAGGCTCTGGGCCGTGAAGAACCTCGCGAAGCGCGTTTCGCGGCGGGTGTCGGCATGGGTACCGCGCTGGCTTACGCCTGCCTGTCGGCGAGCATGATGCTGCTGATGCGCGAACATATTGCTGCGATCTACACCTCCGATCCGATGGTGATTCACATCGCGGCGATGCTGATCGTGTACTCGGCGCTGTTCCAGTTCTCCGACGCGATCCAGGTCACCGCCGCCGGCGCCCTGCGCGGTTATCAGGACACCCGGGTGACGATGATCCTGACCCTGTTCGCCTATTGGGGCATCGGCCTGCCGGTGGGTTACGCCCTCGGCCTGACCGACTGGCTCGGCGAGCCACGCGGCCCGAGCGGCTTGTGGGAAGGCCTGATCGTCGGCCTCAGCTGCGCGGCGCTGATGCTGTCGATCCGCCTGACGCGCAGCGCACGCAAACGCATTCGCATCAGCCGTTCGATGGGCTGACCGGCCATAAAAAAAGACCTGCACTTGCAGGTCTTTTTTTGCCTTCCGATCACCCGGACTTCTTGCGGATCCAGTACAGATAGGTCCCGGCCTCTTCGTGCTGCCCCACCAGTTCATGGTCGAGAAACACGCAGAACTTGGGGATGTCGCGGCGGGTCGACGGGTCGGTGGCGATCACCTTGAGCAGGCCGCCGGGCACCAGGTCACGGATGTGCTGGTGCAGCATCATCACCGGCTCCGGGCAGTTGAGGCCCGTGGCGTCGAGGGTGCCGTCGACCGGCGTATCAATCATTTCACTCATGATTCACTCCTGAAACTGGCCGGCATTGTCGCCCAATGCCGGGTGTTCGGTCACCTGTCGCGTGCTCAGCGGGCTTTGGTTTTCTTCACGTCATGGCGGCGCAAATGGCAGGTCACTTCCTCGCGGTCGTGGTAAAGCTGCTTGCAGCCGATGTCGACCTTGATCCCACGGGCCTTGAAACCGTCGGCGATACGTTCGAGCAAGCGCTTCACTTCAGCGTAACGCTGCTTCATCGGCAGCTTCAGGTTGACCACCGCTTCCCGGCAATGCCCCTCGCCGATCCACTCTTCGAGCATCGCGGCATTGCGCGCCGGCTTCTCGACGATGTCGCAGACCATCCAGTCCACCGGTTGCTTCGGTTTGAAGGTAAAACCGTCGGCCATCAAGTGCTGCACCAGACCGGTGTCCATCAGGCTTTCGGCCATCGGGCCGTTGTCGATGGCGGTGACCAGCATGCCGCGATTGACCAGTTGCCAGGTCCAGCCGCCCGGCGCCGCGCCGAGGTCGACGCCGGTCATGTCGCTGTGCAGGCGATCTTCCCACTGATCGCGGGGGATGAAGTGGTGCCAGGCCTCTTCCAGTTTCAGGGTCGAACGGCTCGGCGCCTCGCGCGGGAACTTCAGGCGCGGAATGCCCATCGGCCACATCGCCGAGTTACCGGCATCGGCCAGACCGAGGAACACCTCACGGCCGCTCTTGAAGGTCAGCAGCAGACGCGGTTTGCTGGCGTCTTCCACCAGTTTGCCGGCGCCGGTCAGGGCCTTGCGCAGCGGGCCTTCGAACTTCTTGCAGAAATTCGACAGCTCCTTGCCGTCGTTGGTGTCGACGACTTCCAGCCACAGGCTGCCACAGACCGGGAATTCAGCCATGTGCGCGAGGATCACGCTGATGCGGTCGTTTTCCGGCAGATCGATGAAAAATCCGCGCGCCCACTGGCGCGGGAAGATCAGCTCGGCGAAACGCTGGCCGCGCATCAGGCGCTCGGCACCGTCTTCTTCGGTGCAGACGAACTCGGCGCAAGCGGTGGCCGGTTTGGCCTTGGCGTAACCGGCCACGTTCAGTTGAGCGGCGAGGTCGGAAATCTCCGAGCAGACTTCGCCTTCGAAGCCTGGCCGGCAATGCATGAATAGGGTGTTCATTCTTACTCCTGGGCAGAGGGCGATCATTCATCCCCTGCGCGATGCCCAGACCCTGCGTTGAAGCAAAGCCTGTCACGAAAACCGGCGCATGATAGCCCATGTCGGAACCTTGGTTCTGTCCATAGAGTCCAGTTATTAGCCAGCTACCTAAAACAGGGCTAGGTTTAAAGCTCTATTCGTCCCCTCTATCCGTAGCCGTGCGGATTCAAAGGAGTGATCGTAATGCCGTCCCTCGATAGTCTGAAGTCTCTTAAAACTCTCAAAGTCGATGACAAGACTTACCACTATTTCAGCCTGCCGGATGCCGCCAAGACCTTGGGCGATCTCGACAAGCTGCCGATGTCGCTGAAAGTCCTGCTGGAAAACCTGCTGCGCTGGGAAGATGAAAAAACCGTCACTGGCGCCGACCTCAAGGCGCTTGCCGCGTGGCTCAAGGAGCGCCGCTCCGATCGCGAAATCCAGTACCGCCCTGCCCGCGTGCTGATGCAGGACTTTACCGGCGTTCCCGCCGTGGTCGATCTGGCCGCGATGCGCGCCGCCATGGCCAAGGCTGGCGGTGATCCGCAACGAATCAACCCGTTGTCGCCGGTGGATCTGGTGATCGACCACTCGGTGATGGTCGACAAGTTCGCCAGCGCCAGCGCCTTCGAACAGAACGTCGACATCGAAATGCAGCGCAACGGCGAACGCTACGCCTTCCTGCGCTGGGGCCAGAGCGCCTTCGACAACTTCAGCGTGGTGCCGCCGGGCACCGGGATCTGCCATCAGGTCAACCTCGAATACCTCGGCCGCACCGTGTGGACCAAGGACGAAGACGGCCGCACCTATGCCTTCCCCGACACGCTGGTCGGCACCGACTCCCACACCACCATGATCAACGGCCTCGGCGTACTCGGCTGGGGCGTCGGCGGGATCGAGGCGGAAGCGGCGATGCTCGGGCAACCGGTGTCGATGCTGATTCCGGAAGTGATCGGTTTCAAACTCACCGGCAAGCTCAAGGAAGGCATCACCGCCACCGACCTGGTGCTGACCGTGACCCAGATGCTGCGCAAGAAAGGCGTGGTCGGCAAATTCGTCGAGTTCTACGGTGACGGTCTCGCCGACCTGCCGCTGGCCGATCGCGCGACCATCGCCAACATGGCCCCGGAATATGGCGCGACCTGCGGCTTCTTCCCGGTGGATGACGTGACCCTCGACTACCTGCGCCTGTCCGGCCGTCCGCCTGAAGTGGTGAAACTGGTCGAGGCCTACACCAAGGCTCAGGGCCTGTGGCGCCTGCCCGGTCAGGAACCGGTGTTCACCGACAGCCTGGCGCTGGACATGGGCAGCGTCGAAGCCAGTCTCGCCGGGCCGAAACGTCCGCAGGACCGAGTCTCGCTGCCGAATGTCGGCCAGGCGTTCAGTGACTTCCTCGACCTGCAATTCAAACCCACCAGCAAGGAAGAAGGACGTCTTGAAAGCGAGGGCGGTGGCGGTGTCGCGGTGGGCAATGCCGATCTGGTCGGCGAAACGGACTACGAGTACGACGGCCACACCTATCGCCTGAAAAACGGTGCCGTGGTGATTGCCGCGATCACCTCCTGCACCAACACCTCCAACCCCAGCGTGATGATGGCTGCCGGCCTGCTGGCGAAAAAAGCCGTGGAAAAAGGCCTGACCCGCAAACCGTGGGTGAAGAGCTCGCTGGCGCCGGGTTCGAAAGTCGTTACCGATTACTACAAGGCTGCCGGATTGACGCAGTACCTCGATCAGCTTGGTTTTTCGCTGGTCGGCTACGGCTGCACCACTTGCATCGGCAACTCCGGCCCGCTGCCGGAACCGATCGAAAAAGCCATCCAGAAAGCCGACCTGACCGTGGCGTCGGTGCTGTCCGGCAACCGCAACTTCGAAGGTCGGGTGCATCCGCTGGTGAAAACCAACTGGCTGGCCTCGCCGCCGCTGGTTGTCGCTTACGCCCTGGCTGGCAGTGTGCGCACCGATATCAGCAGCGAGCCGCTGGGCAACGACCAACAGGGCAATCCGGTTTACCTGCGTGACATCTGGCCGAGCAGCAAGGAAATCGCCGATGCGGTGAATCAGGTCAACACCGCCATGTTCCACAAGGAATATGCCGAGGTGTTCGCCGGTGACGAACAGTGGCAAGCCATCGAAGTGCCGCAAGCCGCGACCTACGTCTGGCAGGCGGATTCGACCTACATCCAGCACCCGCCGTTCTTCGACGACATTTCTGGGCCTTTGCCGGTGAGCGCCGATGTGAAAGGCGCGCGAGTGCTGGCGTTATTGGGCGACTCGGTGACCACCGACCACATCTCCCCCGCCGGCAATATCAAGGCCGACAGCCCGGCCGGACGTTACCTGCGCGAGCAAGGCGTCGAGCCACGGGACTTCAACTCCTACGGCTCGCGCCGGGGCAACCACGAAGTAATGATGCGCGGCACTTTCGCCAACATCCGTATCCGCAACGAAATGCTCGGCGGCGAAGAAGGTGGCAACACGATCTACATTCCGACCGGCGAGAAACTGGCGATCTACGACGCGGCCATGCGTTATCAAACCTCGGGCACCCCGCTGGTGGTGATTGCCGGGCAAGAATACGGCACCGGCTCCAGCCGCGACTGGGCGGCCAAGGGCACCAATCTGCTGGGCGTGAAAGCGGTGATCGCCGAAAGCTTCGAGCGGATCCACCGTTCCAACCTGGTGGGCATGGGCGTGTTGCCGTTGCAGTTCAAGCTCGATCAGAACCGCAAGAGCCTGAACCTCACCGGCAAGGAAACTCTGGATATTCAGGGCCTGAGCGGTGTCGAGCTGACGCCACGGATGAACCTGACCCTGGTCATCACCCGTGAAAACGGGCGTCAGGAGAAAATCGAAGTGCTGTGCCGCATCGACACTTTGAACGAGGTCGAGTACTTCAAGTCCGGCGGGATCCTGCATTACGTGTTGCGCCAGTTGATCGCCTCTTAAAACCTGCAGATGCAGAAACACCGCCGATTGGCGGTGTTTCTGTTTGGGCACGGCACTTTTCTGCGGACGAAAAAAAACCCGCCGAAGCGGGTTTTTCCCAAGACCATTATCGACTCCCTGTCGGCAGCGATCCTTGCTAATGGTCGATCATCCGTGATCCTGAAACACTCCCTGTGCTTCAGTTGATGAGGCTAGGTTACGCTGTGGATCCAATCGGCAATAGTCGAAATAGCTACCATCGCGTGTAAGACATTCGCCATAGCGGGCCTTCCGAAAACCCTTAGACGTGTCAGGCATCGAGCGCAGAAGCCGCCAGTTGCGCGACTTTCAGCTGTCCTTTTGCCGCAGTTTGCTCGTCATCCTCCATGAACCACGCGGCAGACAGTCCGGCGAACGCCAGTACCCATTGCAGCAGACGCTTTCGCTCGATTCCCGCTGCTTCGCAGATCACGTCGACTTGTCGCCGAAAGCGCTCCGGGTCGTTGGCCGTTGGCAATTCCGGGTTGCAGATCAGGTTGGCGTAGTCGTAACCACGTTCGCCCCGAACCCGCTTGGGATCAATAGCCAGCCAGCCCCGTGGGCCGAAATCGAGGACGTTGTCGTGGTGCATGTCGCCGTGCAGCACCACCTTGTCCTGCGGTTCGGCGAGCAAGGCCTGGGCGGTTTGCAGACATTCGGCGTATTGGCCGCCGTATCGGGTCGCCGCCACTCGTAATGAAGCAAACCACGGCGCCAGTTCCACCAACGGTGGTGGCGGCGTCGGTCGCGGTGCGTGCAGGCGGGCCAAGGCTCGGCACATGATCCGCGTGGACTCGTCGTCTTCACCGTTGAGCGCCATGTGCATCAGCGAACGCTGGCCCATCGCCCGCTCCAGCAACAAGCCTTCTTCGTGATGGGCGAGCACCCGGGCGGCACCGTCGCCGTCCCACCAGGTCATCAGCAGGTTGCCGTACTTTTCTTCGTCGTCCACCGCGACTTTCAGCATCGCCGGTGCATCGCACTGACGCACCGGCAACAGGCGGCTGCCCGGGGTGATGATCGGCTTGCCGTCCGGCGCCAGCGTCCAGCGTTCCAGCCACGGCGTGAACAGGTCGAGATCAGCCACCTTCACGCTCGCGGGCCCGGTCGCTCTCCGTGAGGAAGTGTTCAAGTCGACTCAACTGTTCCTCCCAGCCACGACTGTCCATGTAGTACGCCTCCTTCTGGCGCACGTCTGGAATGTGCGCGAAACCTGACTCGGAGACTTTCAGCAGCGTGCCGTTCTCGTAGTCCTGCAGTTCGAATTTGACCAGGGTGGTCGGCTCCTGGGAGTAGTCGATTTTCGGGTTCACCGCGTACGGGTGCCAGCGGAAGGAGAACAGCTGCTGCGGCTCGACCCGTTCCACCAGCACGTTCCAGAGCACATGTTCATAACCGGGGTACGTCACCTGCCCCTGCGTCCATTCACCCGCGATAAACCGCCGGCCCTCCAGCGCAACGCCGAACCACTGGCCGAACGCCTCGGCATCGACCAGGGCGCGCCAGACATGGGAGCGCGGCGACCTGAGCATGATTTTACGTTCAAAGCTGTTGGGTACTGGTTTCATACGTCACCTCCTGTTTTGAACAGTAGGCTTGTATGACCACATGTCCAATCCGAAGTTGTATCAATCCAGTGCAACGGTCGGCTCTGATTGAAATATCCGGCAGTATTTCAGGGCGCCGGTTCGTCAGAATGCGCACGGATCAGCGCGGCGAAACTGATAACGTTCGCAGCGAACTAAACGACACAAGGACGTCATCATGCAGCCCTCTCTTCCCGAACGTTACCGTGGCGCCCTGCTCGGCCTGGCCTGCGGCGATGCCGTGGGAACCACCGTCGAATTCCAGCCGCGCGGCAGCTTCCAGCCCCTGACCGACATGGTTGGTGGCGGGCCGTTTCGCCTGAAGCCCGGTCAATGGACCGACGACACCTCGATGGCGTTGTGCCTGGCGGAAAGTCTGCTGAACAAAAACGGCTTCGATGCCGCCGACCAGATGGGCCGCTACCTGAACTGGTGGCAATGGGGTTATCTGAGTTCGACCGGCGAATGTTTCGATATCGGCATGACCGTGAGTCAGGCGCTGGATCGCTATCAACACACCGGAGAGCCGTTTGCCGGTTCCACCGATCCCTACAGTGCCGGCAATGGCTCGTTGATGCGACTGGTGCCCGTGGTGCTGTTTTATTTCCCCGATGCCCGGAAAACCAGGCGATTCGCCGCCGACAGTTCGCGCACCACCCACGCGGCGCCCGAGGCCATCGAATGTTGCCAGCTGTTTGCCGAACTGCTCGGCAAGGCCCTGGAAGGCTCATCGAAAGCGCAACTGCGCACCCTGCCGCAAACCGCGTTCAGCCAGCCCAAGGTGGCGGCGATTGCCCGGGGCGAGTACCTGCACAAGACCGAGCGCGACATTCGCGGTAACGGTTACTGCGTCGAATCCCTGGAAGCGGCGTTATGGTGCTTCCAGCACACCGACAGCTTTGCCGCAGCCGTCCTTCAAGCGGCGAATCTGGGCGATGACGCGGACACCACGGCTGCCATCGTCGGCCAGTTGGCCGGCGCCCATTACGGCGTGCAGGGAATCCCGTCCGGGTGGCTGGAAAAACTGCATGACGGAGAGGAAATTGCGGCGACTGCCGAACGGTTGCTCAACGCATCGAGGCAGCATAAATCCTGATGGCGCGGCGAAGTCGCTAAACTGCCCGGCACGTTCATTCATCAAAGCGAGATGACTCATGTCCCCACGCCTGCTTCTGGCCCTGACACCCTTTCTTTTCACTTCCGTTGGTCAAGCTGCCGTAGACTGCGCCAATGCCAGCGATCAGGCGACGATGAATCAGTGCGCCGCACAGGAAAACAAGGCGGCGGACAAGGAGTTGAACGCGGTTTATCAGCAGATTACCGCCCGGTTGAAGGACAACCCTGATGGCAAGAAACTGCTGGTGAGCGCGCAACGGGCGTGGATTGGCTTTCGTGATGCCGAGTGCAAGTTTTCGGCATCCGGCGTGGCAGGCGGGAGTGTTTATCCGTTGATCTACAACAATTGCATCGCCTCGGTGACGAAGACGCGAACCGAAGCGCTCAAACAGTATTTGAAATGTGAGGAAGGTGACATGAGCTGCCCGGTGCCCGGGGCCTGATTTTTCCGAGCCGTTGAAGGCCTCATCGCGAGCAGGCTCGCTCCCACATTGGTTTTGTGCCGTTCACAAATTCCCTGTAGGAGCGAGCCTGCTCGCGAAGGCGTCATCCCTGACGCCGCTAATTACCGAACAAAAATCTGCGCCGTGGTAATCGCCATATCCCCGCCCGGCAACTTGATGCTGCCGGTCTGTTTCATGGTCTCGGCATCAAAGATCGCCACGTCGTTGAACGTCCCGGCTAAATAGATCTTGCTCCCTTCCTTGTTGAACGAAATGCAGTAGTAGGAATGATCCAGTGTCGCCGCCTGAATCAGCTTCTTCTGCTTGATGTCGTACTTGGCCAGACGATTGAGCACGCCGAACATCAGGTTCGGATCCTTCGGCGAGCGCATGCCGCTGAAGTAGATCTCGGTCAGCGGGCCGAAATCGGTGGTTTCGGTCTTGCCGGTTTTCAGATCGACGCTGAACAAGCCGTACAGATATTCAGCGGTGGCCGGATCCTGCTTCTTATCCTTGAACTTGGCGGCGGTGTACAGCAGAGAGAAATCGTGGCGGTAAGTCTGCTGGTTCCACACGTAAAGCACGTCCGGCGCGCTGTAGTTCGGGCGTTTCCAGTGACGGCTGGGGATCAGCACGTCGAACTTGCCGCTCTTCACATCGACCTTGTACACATCAGCACCGGCCACATACAGCGTGCCGTCATCGCCGCTCTGCATGATCGTCAACTGCCGTGGCGCCGGGAAGCTGCGCACCGGTTTGGCGTCCATCCAGGCGTCGGTGGCGTACACGTCCAGACGCGGCTGTTTGACCTCGTATCGGTCATTGAGCATCTGGGTCGGGTTGGCGATGGTGTACAGCTCCTTGCCGTCATGGCTGACGGTGAAGGCGAACATCGACCGCGCCTTTTCCCCCGGCTGCTGGGTGATGCTGGCGTGGAACACCTGCTTGCAACTGTCCAGTTCGACACCATAGACATCGGCGTAATGGTTGTTCAGCACATACGCGGTCTTGCGATCCGGCGAAAGCTGCACAGTGCCGGGGCCAAAGGCATCGGGCATCTTGCAGGACTTGTACAGGCTGTCGGTCGCCAGGTCGATGACGTGCAGGTTGTTCGGATAGTTGGTGGTCAACATGTACTCGTGACCGTCTTGCAGCGCGGTGTTTTCATCGGCCAGAACCGGAAGCGAACAGGCGCTCAGAACCGCGAGTGCGGCAACACCGCAGGCTTTGTTGAGGCTAGGCATGCTGGAATCCTTTTTCTTGGGGATCACTTGTCTTTCGGGAAGACAGTGCCGAGGTTGCGCCAGTTGTCGTTGGACGCCTGGGCATCCTTGTTCCAGTCCGGGTAGGTGCTCATCATGTCCGGCACCTGGGCCGGCCACCAGCACGGGTCGGAGCAACCGTAGAGGTCAGCCTCCATCGGCTGGCACAGCGACGACACCCCGCCGAAGGCATCGATTTCCCAACCCGGGTCGGTGGTCGAGGCGCAACCGGCAACGGAGCTCATCGCCACCACTTCTTCGATGCGGTTCTCGTCCGCGGCCTGATCCAGCTTCAACGCTTTGTTATTGATTGCCTTGAGATGTTTCATATCAGTGAGCCTTGCGCGGAGTGATGTAGCTGCTGATGAACGCAGGGTTGTTGGCCATGATCCGGGTGTAGACCTCGATGCCGAAGTCGACCCAGTCACGCATCAGTTCGCAGTAGTGATAAGTCGGGTGGGCCGGATCGCCGTAGCGGGCATAGCTCTCGTGATAACAGCCGCCGGAGCAGAGGTTGCGGATCTGACAGTCATGGCAACCGGTGTTGGTGCGATCCAGGCGCTGGGACAGGAAGTCGTTCAACTCGACCTGTTTAACGCCACTGTGGACGTTGCCAAAGGTCGGCAGCGACGAGCCGGTGAAGCGATGGCACAGGTTCAGTTCGCCCTTGTGATCGACCGCCAGCATCTTCAGTCCGGCGCCGCACGGCAGGGCCTTTTTATGGCCTTCGTGGATATCGGTGATCAGTTGATGCAGGTTGGAGAAACCGATATTGCGGTGTTCCAACGCAGCCTCCAGATAACGCCGACCGAGGCGTTTCATGCTGGCGAATACTTCGATCAACTCGTCAGTGGTCAGGTTGAAGCTGCTGATATCGCCGGAGGTCACCGGAGCAAATCCGACCTCGGCAAACCCCAGTTCGTTGAACAGGTGATCCCAGATGGTTTCAACGTCGGTGACGCCGGTAGTCAGGGTCACCCGCGCTCCGACCGGACGGCTGTTGTAGCGCGACAGCAGCATTTCGGCCTTGCGCCGAACCACGTCATAGGTGCCCTGCCCGCCCACCGTGATGCGGTTGCGGTCGTGCACGGTTTTCGGCCCGTCGATGCTCACTGACAGCCCGAAGCGATGGGCATTCAGGTAGTCCACGGTTTCTTCGGTGAGCAGCGTGGCGTTGGTGGTCATCACGAACTCGACGAACTTGCCGGCCTCGGCAAACCGCTTCTCGCAGTAATCGACCATGTACTCGATCAACTTGCGGTTGCTCAACGGCTCGCCGCCGAAAAACACCACGGTGAAACGTTCTTCGTCGGGGGATTCACGCAACAGCATTTCCACTGACGCGATGGCAGTTTCGACGTCCATCTTCTTGCCGGCGGACGGCTTGTCGAGGTCTTCCTTGTAGCAGTAGGTGCAGCTCAGGTTGCAGCCGGTGTTGACGTTGAGCACCACGGTGTTGATCGCGGTGCGCTCGACGCGTTTGACCGCGATGTCCGGCGTCAGCGGCGAGCCGTCGCTGACCAGTTCCAGCGAAATCAGCTCGCGCAGGGTCTCGTTGATTTCCTCGCCGTTGAACCGCGCGCCGAGGCGCTGGATCAAGTCCTCCGAGGAGCAGCCGGGGCCGCGCAACGCATCGATGATGGTACCGGTCAGTTCATCGCTGGCAAACAGCGAACTGCTGGGGATGTGGAACAGCATGCGGTCGGCGTCGACGTGCACTTCGTGCAGATTACGTTCGACCAGATTCAAGATAGCGCCCATTGCAAACCTCCTGTGCAAGCCCCGCGTGGGGGACTTGCGGTCATTCCGAAAAGTGTCTGAATCGCTGTCGCTCAGCTCAACTCACGTTTCAACATCAGGGAATGGGTGGATTGTTCCAGCGTTGCACGGTGACGATCAGGTGGCCTTCGCCGGTCAGGGATTTCCCTGCGTCGTCGACGGCGGCGATCACCTTGAGGTTGCCGGCATTGTTGGTGGACATCTTGCGCGCCGGATTCGGCCCGGCATCGCCCGGGGTGAACACGCCCGCGTCGGCCTGCATCGTGCCGGCGAACTTGACGTCTTCGTCCTCTTTGGCGCGCTCGTCGAAGGCTTCGACTTTCCATTGCGCCGGGAACACGCCGATGCGATACGGCTTGCCGTCGGCCCCCTTGCCCCAGGCTTCGGCGTCGAAGCGGCCCTGGACTTTCGGCGTCGAAACGCCGCCCTCGCCGATCCGTGCCACCGAGAATTCCGGCACCACTTTGACCGAGGCAATCTTGCTGTACACCGACAGGTTCGGGCCTTTCAGGCTGCCGACGCTGACCGCGCGCAGACCCGGCTGGGCATTGGCTGCCGCTTTGGCTTTGACCTTGATCCGGTCGGCGTTCTGCTCGACCACTTCGACCACGTCCACGCCTTTGCCAAAATTCGGCTTGCCGCTCAGACCGCTGCCGATCAGGGTCACTTCGGTTTCGCTGCCTGCCTTCACATAACCTGGCTGCACCGCCAGCAAGCGCTGCGAACCCTGTTTGGCGGCGACAAAGTCCAAACCGCGCTCATCGTGCTCGGCCTCGAACATCCGGCCGTGCATGGCGTTGCCCTGTGCGGCGAACACCTGACGCATGGTCACGCCATCGACGGTCAGGTTGCCGCGCCATTCGTAGCCGGTGTAGAGGATCGCACTGCCGTCGCCGTTGAACGGGCTGCCGTCGGCGTACTGACCTTTGACGGCGACCTTGAAGGTGTCACTGCCATCGGCGGTGACGCTCATGGTGCCGGCCAGCTCACCCTTGCCTGGCAAATGGCCGCTGAAGCTCCAGTCGCCCACCAGCGCCTCGGCTTTCGGTGCGGTTTTGATCCAGGACTGCCATGCCGGGTTATCCAGCGGATAACGTTTGGCCAGCAGCGGGACCATTTCCTTGCGAGCGATATCGAACCAGTCACGATCGCGGGACATGGCCTGATATTCCAGCGACGGCCATTGACCGAGGTGGAAATTCACCAGACGTTCCCATTCCTGAGCCGGACGCCGTTGCAGGGCGATCCGCGCACCGGAGTGGCAGCGGCCGCACATCTGCGCGGTTTTCTCGTCGAACTGCTCGACGGTGTTCAGCCGCCGTTCCAGTGCGTAACGCACGCCATCGGTTTCGCTGGGCGCCAGGCCCTGGGTGTCGGCGAGGTATTTGACCAGCGTGCGACGGTCGTCATCGCTGATCTGCAAACCGTGCATGGTCTGCATCCGGGCGATGCTCATCAGCCAGCCTTCCGGGGTCTTGCGCTGGTGACTGATGCGGCTCAACTGGTCGCCGGTTTCAGGGGTGTGACAGCCCTGGCAGGTTTCCTTGAGGATGGTCTGGGCATCGCGGGCTGCCAGGCTGTACGGCGAATGCAGGGCCACGCAAGCGGCCACGGCCAGCAGGCTGGCGCTCATGCCTGATCGGAGTTTTCTCTTCATCAACGTCGAACCTCGCACGGTGCTTTCTTATTGTTGTGGCTTATCGTTTTTATGGTTTCTGCCGTTCGTGGCGATGCACGAACGGAGGCAAGCGAAACGTCTGCTGTGAGCAATACACGGAGCGTGCCAGCTTGCCGATAAGCTTTTCAATCAAGCAGTTACGTGAAGATCAAGGCGAAGTGGCGGTACTGGCGGTGCTTGCCGACGTCCAATTTCGCGACAGCTGTTGCAGTCTGAGACAAGCATAGTTGTTGCGGCGTCAGCGACATTGCGTCGCGCGACAGATGACCCGGAGCTGGCAGCATCCCCCATGAAAAACCTCCAGAAGAGTGACGCCTGCCGAACCCACACGAAAACAAGCCCCGCCAATGACGGGGCTCTTGTATTGGTTGTTTACCCGCGCCTAGCGAACAGAGTTGTCCGGGTGAACCTTGTAACGCCCACAATAGTTGCAAACCATCGAGCATTCACAGTGGGCGCCGGCCTTGGCTGCCAATGCCGCGGAATCACGCTGGGCCGCTTGAATTCGACGATCCCGGTGATACCCATACGCGAGCAGCAAACTGACACCCATACACCACAGCCCCACAATTAAAGCCGCCATCATTTTCCCTCCATCATGGCAACACCGAATGAGGTAACGATTACGAAAAAACTGATTGAAGCCATCCAGGCACCTGCCCGAATCGTATCGAAATCGGCCAGGTCGCCGATCAACAGCGCCGCAATCCCCGTCACCAGAAATCCAGTCCCCACGCCCATCGTAAAATTGGTTAGCCATCGAATGGTTAAGTTGTTCATCGACATCCCTGTGAAGACACTGACCCGCCAAATCCATGGCAGGAAAACCCTATACACCAAGCAACTTAGCTCGTACCTCATGCCTCCACCAGTCGGTAAAAACTGTCAGACGCGCGGCTTTTCCTACACCTGAAACGGTCCGATTTTGCTCAAGCCCCATCACAGCGGCGTTGGCTTTGTAGGACGCGTATCTTGCTTCTCAACGGGTGTCGCGTTTTGAGACAAATTAACGCCCACTGCCACTCAATCGCCTCCTCCGTTAGCCCGTACAACCGGGCTGTGCGCCACCTTCGAGCATTTGGCACAACCATTGCGAAAGCCCCTCTCGATCCCATCGAACAACAAGAGGTTTCGCCATGCCCCTGCCCTATCTGCTCCCTGCCACCTCGGCCTTTATCCAGCGCCCGCCGCGCATGCTAATCGGCGGCGACTGGGTCGAAGCCACCGACGGCCAGACCATGCCGCTGCACAACCCGGCCACCGGTGAAGTACTGTGTGTGGTGCCTCGAGCCACCCCGGAAGATGTCGACCGCGCGGTGCTCGCCGCCCGGCAAGCCTTCGATGATTCGGCCTGGAGCCGCACCCGTCCGCGCGAACGGCAGAACCTGTTGTGGAAACTTGCCGACCTGATGCAGCGCGACGCCGAGCTGCTGGCGCAACTGGAATGCCTGAACAACGGCAAGAGCGCGGCGGTGGCGCAGGTGATGGACGTGCAACTGGCCATCGACTTCCTGCGTTACATGGCCGGTTGGGCGACCAAGATCGAAGGTTCCAGCGTCGACGTTTCGTTGCCGCTGATGCCCGGCGATCAGTTCCACAGTTTCATTCGTCGCGAAGCAGTCGGCGTGGTCGGCGCCATCGTCGCCTGGAACTTCCCGTTGCTGCTGGCCTGCTGGAAACTCGGCCCGGCGCTGGCCACCGGTTGCACCGTGGTGCTCAAACCGGCCGACGAAACCCCACTGACCGCGCTGAAACTGGCGGAACTGGTGCTGGAAGCAGGCTACCCCGAAGGCGTGTTCAACGTGGTCACCGGCACCGGCATCACGGCCGGCTCCGCCCTGACCCACAACCCGCTGGTCGACAAGCTGACCTTCACCGGCTCCACCGCTGTCGGCAAGCAAATCGGCAAGATCGCCATGGACTCGATGACCCGGGTCACTCTGGAACTGGGCGGCAAATCACCGACCATCGTCATGGCCGACGCCGACCTGAAAACCGCCGCGGCGGGTGCGGCCAGTGCAATTTTCTTCAACCAGGGCCAGGTCTGCTGCGCCGGTTCTCGGCTGTATGTGCAGCGCAAGCATTTCGACAATGTGGTGGCCGATATCAGCGACATCGCCAATGCGATGAAACTCGGCAACGGCCTCGACCCGAGCATCGATATGGGCCCGCTGATTTCCGCGCGCCAGCAGGAGCGGGTCTACAACTACATCGAAATGGGCCGGGAAAGCGGCGCGACCATCGCCTGCGGCGGCGAGCAGTTCGGGCCGGGGTTCTTCGTCAAGCCGACGGTGATTGTCGATGTCGATCAGCGGCATTCGCTGGTTCAGGAAGAGATCTTCGGGCCGGTGCTGGTGGCGATTCCGTTCGATGACGAGGCCGATGCGCTGCGCATGGCCAATGACAGCCCTTACGGTTTGGGCGCGAGCATTTGGTCGAACGACCTGGCGGCGGTACACCGGATGATTCCGCGGATCAAGTCGGGATCGGTGTGGGTCAACTGCCACAGCGCGCTGGATCCGGCGTTGCCGTTTGGCGGCTACAAGATGTCCGGAGTCGGGCGCGAGATGGGGTATGCGGCGATCGAGCATTACACCGAGCTGAAGTCGGTGTTGATCAAGTTGTAATGACTGCGCTCACGGCTCAGGGTTTGAAACCCTGAGCCAACAGCCACCCGCGAACGGCTCGCCCCTGCTCAAGCGTCAATCCCGCCAACACCTGATCTGCCGGTTCATCGCGCAAGCGATGCACCAGCGGAGCCAGCTCGACACCTTGCACATGCCAGATCCCCAGCGGTTGATCCGCCGTGATCACCACCTCGGCTTCATCGACAAACCCGTCACGCAACACCGGCATCCGCTCGATGCGCAACGCGGCAAAGTCCGCTTGCGCATGAGCCACTTCAGCATCTGGCCACTGCCGCCGCGCCTGCCAGAACGGCTGATCGAGCCAACGCTGTTCATCGGCATAAAAGTCCCGGCCGATCCGCGCAAAACGCAGGAATAGTTGCTCCACACGCTGACGGTGAAAACGCTGGGCCAGCGCCGCTCGTTCCGGTTTGCGCAACAGCGTGTTGATCACCACCGGCGCCTGCAACGCCGAGGACAGCGACTGAAAAATCCCGTTACCCGACAGCGGGTCCACTGCCATCGCGGCATCGCCGACACGAATCCAGTTATCACCGCAGACCTGGTGCGCAAGAATCGCGGTGCTGCTGCGAGCGTGCAGTTGCAACTCCAATTCCTGCCCGGCGGCAAAGAAGGCTTGAGCAAATTCCGAGGCCTTACGCCGCGCGCGACAGTAGTCGAGCAACTGCGCCTTGCCCGGTAATTGGGCGCTGGCCACATCCACCGTCCACTGCCAATAACACTGGCCATCGTCCCGTCGGGCCATCCACGCCCAGCCGTCTTCAAGGCTTTCCACGGCGCTGGCAGTCACACCCGGCGCGCCTTGCCAGCGATTGAGCAGGCTGACCGTCTCCGGCCCGCGCAGACCTTTACCGGACGCCGGCGCCTGTCGCCCACGGGCTTCCACCAGAAAATCTGCCGTTAGCGTCTGACCGCCATCGAGTTCAACCCGATGCCCCTCAGCCGAGGAATGAACATTCAGGACTCGCCCTTCAATCACCTCGGCCCCGGCCACCCGCAAGTCTTCACGCAAGCCGCGATCAAAAGTCGGACGATCCAGCAAAAACTCGATGTTCTGCGCATGCTGCTGACCGTTCCACGCAACCTGCCTTTGGGACGGCAACGTGGCATTCGCCAAAGCATGATTCAACCCGGTACCACGCAACGCCTCCAACACCCGTTGCGACACACCTTCGAGGGCCGAAAACCGCCGCCATTCGCTGACCAGCGTCACCGCGTAACCCAGTCGTCGCAGCCCCAATGCGACCGCCGCACCAGCCGGACCGGCACCGAGAATCAGGATCGAAGTCACGGATCGAAACGCCGTTCAGGGCCGCGATAACTAGCGTGCTGTTTCAGCCAGTCAATAACTTCGACATTGCTCGCCTGCGGATACTCCAGCAGATAGCCGGCAATATGCCCGCTCAACGCGGCACACCCCAGACTGGCCCCGGACTGCCCCGGATAAGTGCCGCGAACACACGCGGCAAAATCCGCCTGCGCACTGTCGAGCCATGACCATTGCTCATCGGTACAACGCGCATCGCCGGTCACCCGCAACACCTGCGAATAACTCGCTGGAAACACCGCCGCGCCCTGCGCCGGGCTCGATGCACACAGCAACACTCCATGGGCCACCGCCGCCGCGCAGGCCTCGCGCAACAGGCTGCGATCCTGGCGCAGGCCGAGGCTCAGATTGATCAGCCGCACGTCCTGCGCCACCAGCCAGTCGATGGCCGAGGCGATCTGCAAAGCGCTGGTAATGCCGCGCTGATCGAACACTTGGGCCACGCAAATCTGTGCGGCCGGTGCCCGACGGCTGATTGCTTCGATCACCGCGCTGCCATGCCCGAGGGGATCGTCGCGCAAATCGGATTCAGCCAGTCCATCCTCCAGCAACGAGAATCGCCGCCCGGCAATCACTTGCACTCGCTGCGCCGCCGAGTGCCCGCTGTCGACCACACCAATCCGCAATTCAGGCTTCATGCAGCACCGTTTTCGAAATGAGCACACCGTCGAGCAATTCAAAGCGCAGATCGGCATCGGCCAGGGTCGACGGACGATGGCTTATGAGGATCCGCGTGCGCCCGGCAAACAACCGGTCGATGGCTTCGATCACTTCGCGCTCGGTGGTTTCGTCGACGGCCGATGTAGCCTCGTCGAGCACCAGAATCAGCGGATCCTGCAACAGCGCCCGGGCAATCGCGATCCGCTGTTTCTGTCCGCCGGACAACTGCTGACCGCGCTCGCCCAATGGGCTGTCGAGGCCTGCGGGTAACGACGCGATCAGGCTGTCGAGTTGCGCCAGCCGTGCGACTTCGGCGATGGCTTCGCGGCTGGCGTCCGGCACTGCGTAAGCCAGGTTGTCGGCGAGGCTGCCGCGAAACAGCACGATGTCCTGACTGACCACGGCGATGCGTCGGCGCAGTTCGAACAGTTCCAGTTCACGCAGATCCACTTCGCCGAGCAACACCCGCCCGGCCTGCGGATCGTGATGCCGTTGCAGCAGGTCGATCAGCGTCGATTTGCCAACGCCGGAGCCGCCGCTCAAGGCGACTTTCAAACCGTAGGGAATCGTCGCTTCGATCCCGCTCAACGTACTTGGGCGGCCCGGATGGCTGAAGTGCACCGCGTCGAAACGCAGCTCGCCCGAAGTCGGAAACGGTTTCGGCGCGACCGGTGAAAACACCGTGGGTTCTTCGCCACGCAACTCCATGACTCGCCCAAGACTGACGGTCATGCGCTGGATCGCCACGTACAACCCCAACAGGCTCTGCACCGGCCCGACCGCCATCCCCAGATAAGTGGAAAACGCGATCAGCGCGCCGAGTTGCCAGGTGCCCTGCACTACCCAATAACCGCCGATCAAAAACGCGCAGGCGCGGGACAGCGAGGTCAATGTGCCCGGCACAGCCTGGGTAAAAAACTCGGTGACTTGCAGGCGCAGCAACTGGTTCATGTAGCCTTGCCCGAGGCTTTCCAGACGCCACGCTTCACGCTGCTGCTGGCCGGCGGACTGGATGAACTTCATCACCGGCAGGGTCTCGACCATGAACGACGACATGTCCGCCGAACGCTCGCGCAACTGCCGCACATCGCGCTCGACCTTGCGCCGCATCCAGCGCAGCCACAGCACGTCGAGCGGAATCAGCACCAGCGCCAGCAATGACAGTTTCCACGACAGCGTGAACAGCATCGCGATCGCGACCACCAGGCCGATCACACTCGATACCGCCGAGAACAACGAGTCCACGGCAAAGCGCTGAATCTCCGCCACATCGCCGTCGAGCCGCGACATCAGATCGCCGATCCGCCGTTGGCCGTAGAAGCTTGGCGAGAGCTTCTGCAAATGCCGGTAAAGGTCATCGCGCAGGGCAAACAGAATCCGCCCGGACAGGCGCGTGTGCAGATAGCGATTGATCCCCGACAACGCGGTGCCGAGCAGTCCCGCGATGATCATCAACACCGCGATCAGTACCAGCATCGGAAAGTTGCGCGCCAGCAAGCCGTCGTCGATCAGCAGTTTGATCAGCCACGGCTGCACCAGCACCAGCAGCGACGCGCACACCGAAAGACCGAGCAGGCCGGCAATGGCCAGACGCTGCGGCCGCACGAAACCGTATAGCCAACGCAACGACGCTTGCAGTGCGGCGGGGTTCTGGCTGTCGATCAGCCGCACGAACAGGCGCTGCATCACGAGCGCAACTGTTTGAGTTTGCGGTACAGAGTCGCGCGGCTGATGCCGAGGGCGTCGGCCGCGGCCGAGACATTGCCCTGATGGGTGTCGAGGGACTGGCGGATCATCTCCAGTTCGTTCTCGCGAATGCTGCCGGTCTGGGGTTTCTCGGTGAGGGACAGTTCGTCGAGCATGCTGTCGGGCAGGTGATCGAGGGTCAGCACCGTTTCACCGGGTTCGCGCATGGCCAAAGCGGTGCGCAAGACCATTTCCAGTTGACGGATGTTGCCCGGCCAGTGATAAGCGCCGAGCAGGCGATTGAGGTCGTCGTGCAGCACGGCGTTCGGCGCGTCGAGTTTGCCCAGCAGCCGAGTGACCAGCGCGCTGAAATCATCACGCTCTCGCAGGGCCGGGAGCATCACGCTGATGCCGTTGACCCGATAGAACAGATCCTCGCGAAATTGTTTGTCCTCGACCTGACGCTTGAGGTCGCGGTGGGTGGCGCAGATCAGCGCGACGTCGATGTCCTGCTCTTCCCCGGCACCCAGCGGCGCGACTTTGCGGTCCTGCAAAACCCGCAGCAGACGCGCCTGCAAGGCCAGCGGCATGTCACCGATTTCATCGAGGAAAAGCGTGCCGCCGTGGGCCTGTTGCAGGCGCCCGATCATGCCGCCACGGCGCGATCCGGTAAACGCACCTTCACGGTAGCCAAACAGTTCCGATTCGATCAGGCCTTCGGGAATCGCCGCGCAGTTCACGGCCACAAAGGGTTTGTCGCTGCGGCTGCCGGCCAGGTGCAGGGCGCGGGCGATCACTTCTTTACCGGTGCCGGTTTCGCCGAGCAACAGCACCGGCAACTCATTGGCCAGACCTTGGCGGGCCATGCGCAAGGCGCGGGCGTAGCGGGTGTTGTTGCCGGCCAGGGCTTCCAGATCCGGTTGCGCCTTGGCGGTTTTCGCCACGCTGCGCGGCGGGCCGCCGAGGTTCACCGAACGCGCCGGGGCTCGCAGGGTTTTGTAGAAAAACTCGCCCTTGGCGGTCTGCACACTGCCGACGCCGCCCTGTTGCAGACGGGTCAGCAATTGCACGCCATCGACCCCGAGAAACTCTTCGCAACGCCGTCCGACCAGCGCCGAACGTTCGGCCCGCAGCAACTGGCAGGCCTGGGCGCTGACCGCCAGAATCTGCCCGCCGAGACTCACCGCCAGCAAGCCTTGCCATGGCGATTCCAGATACTGCCGGCGACTGTGGAAGGCGAGGACAATCTGATCGGGAAAACTGTTGTTGAACACCCGACTCTCGATCTGGCTGACCGCCATGCTCAGCAGCGCGGTGCTGTCATGGACGCGGCCGAGCGGGCCTTCGCGGGTCAGGTCGAGGACGCCGAGAATTTCGCCCTGAGGGCAATGAATCGGCACCGAGGTGCAGGAGAAGTCGGTGAGGCGGTCGAGGTAGTGTTCGCCGCAATCGATCAGGGTGGGCCGCGCTTCCACCAGCGCCGTGCCGAGGGCGTTGGTACCGCGAGCGGCTTCGCTCCAGCAAGCGCCGAGGGTGATGTCCTGCAGGCCGCTGCCCTTGAGCCGGTCGGCACGTCCCTCGACCGCAAGAATGGTGGCGTCGGAATTGGCGAGGATGATCAGGCCTTCCTTGCCCTGACGTTCGGCCAGGTAATCGATGGCCGGTATCGCCGCATCGATCAGCAGGCGATTGCTCGCCAGCAACACATCGAGACTCGCGCTCGACTCCAGCGCCAGCTCATGTTTGCCATTGAAATGCACGCCGTGGCTCAGGCTGCGCCGCCACGAAGCATCGATCTCCGCACGCAACACGCCATCCGGGACCTGCCCTTCGAGATGGAGTTTTTCCCGGGCCAGCCGGGCTTCGTGGTGAGACTTGGGATCGGTTGTTTTTATAAGAGTCATCAAGCGCTCCGGAGCGGTCCGCTTTGCGCTTTTTTACATCAGCGCCCTGACGCCAATGTTTACGTTAACGTCAGGGCGATGGCAAGCACCGTAGGGCGCTTGTGTTCCAGCAGGCGGATTGCCTCAGCGCTGCCACACCTCGGCATTCACGAAAAACGCCCGGGCGTTGTCTTCGAGACTTTCCAGGTGATAGCCGCCTTCCTGCACGATCAGACATGGCAGGCCCAGGCTGCGGATCCGCTCACCCAGTGCCGCAAAGCCTTCACGGGTCACGGCGACTTTGCTTTGCGGGTCCAGCTCATAGATATCGAAGCCCAACGACAACACCAGCACCTCGGCGCCGAACTCGCATACCGCGTTCAATGCGACTTCCAGTTGCCCGAGGAAATCCGCTTCGCTTGAACCATGGGCCATCGGCAGATTGAGGTTGAAGCCCTCCCCCGCGCCGCTGCCACGTTCGTCGGCGAACCCGGCGACGCCCGGATAGAAGTTGGTCGGATCGCCATGCACCGAGACGTAAAGCACGTCATCGCGATCGTAGAAAATCTCTTGGATGCCCTGGCCGTGGTGCATGTCGGTGTCGAGCACCGCGACTTTATCGAACTTGTCGCGCAGCACCTGCGCCGCCACCGCCGCGTTGTTCACGTAGCAGAAACCGCCCGCCGCTTCGGCCCGGGCATGGTGCCCCGGCGGACGGCACAAGGCGTAGGCCGCCGGCTCACCGTCGATCAGCGCCTGAGCCCCGGCCACTGCGCTTTGCGCCGACCAGTACGCCGAGCGCCAGGTCTGCTCGCCGACCGGGCAACTGCCGTCCGCCAGATAGCGCGCTGCCTGGGCGAGGATGCCGCGCAATGCATTGGGCTCGCGGACGAAGATGTTCGACATCACCTCATCGCCCCAGTCTTCGGGGATTTCTTTCCAGCGTGCGTGCGCTTCCTGAAGGAACGTCAGATACGGCGCGCCATGCACCGCCAGCAACGGTGCGAGGCCGGCATCGGCGGGTTGCTCGACACTGAAGCCCAAGCCATGGGCGGCCTGCACCAGACGTTGCGCACGCTCGGGGACTTCCTGCGGTGTACGCATCTGCCCACGCGAGTAATAGCTGCGAGGATGGTGGAGCAATTGTTCGGGGTGGAAAAAACTGCGCATGGTTCAGGCTCCCTGTTCGATTCGACCGGCGCGGGCCAGCACGGCGTTGAGCAATACATCGGTGCCCTGCTTCACGTCTTCGGGCAACACGTCTTCGGCTTCGTTGTGGCTCAGGCCGCCAACGCACGGAATGAACACCATCGCCGTCGGGCAGTAACGCGCGAGGTGAATCGCGTCATGGCCGGCGCCGCTGACAATCGACTGCTGAGCGTAGCCCAGCGCATCCACCGCCTCTTGCACGGCTGCCACGCATTCGGCGTCGAACGGCGTGGCCGGGCTGATCCAGTGCGGGGTGATCGTCAGGTTCAGGCCTCGGCCATCGGCGATGGCCTGCAACCGGGCGCGGACCTGTTGCTCCATGGCGGCAATGGCGTCATCGCGGTGATGACGCAGATCGACGGTGAAATTCACCAGCCCCGGAATGGTGTTACGCGAAGACTTGTTGATACTCAACTCGCCGACCGTGGTCAGGCCTTCGGGGGCAAAATCTGCGGCCAGACCTTCAATCGCCTGAATCATCCGCGCCACACCGTACAGCGCATCTTTGCGCAGCGGCATCGGCGTGGTGCCGGCGTGGGCGGCCATGCCTTCCACGCGCACATCGAGCCAGCGGATCGCCTGACCGCCCGTGACCACGCCGATGCTTTTGGCGTTGTCTTCAAGGATCGGGCCTTGCTCGATGTGCGCTTCAAAATACGCATCCACCGCGCCGCCCAACGGACGCTCACCGGCGTAACCGGTACGCTGCAACGCCTCGGCAACGCTGATGCCATCGACATCGCGCACCGCCAGCGCCGCGTTCAGCTCCATGATCCCGGTGAACACTGCCGAGCCGAACATGGCCGGGGTGAAGCGCGCGCCTTCTTCGTTGGTCCACACCGCCACTTCCAGCGGTTTGCGGGTCTGGATGTTCAGGTCATTGAGGCAACGCACGACTTCCAGCCCGGCGAGCACGCCGTAGACGCCATCGAAACGCCCGCCTTCGGGCTGGGTGTCGAGGTGGCTGCCCATCATCACCGGTGCGGCGTCAGGATCGGTGCCGGCGCGACGGGCGAACAGGTTGCCGATGGCGTCCACGCTCAGAGTCATTCCCGCTTCGCGGCACCAGTGGGCGAACAGTTCGCGGCCGGCCTTGTCTTCATCACTCAGCGCCAGACGGCAGCTGCCGCCTCGGGCCGTCGCACCGATTTCGGCCATGGCCATGAGGCTCGCCCACAGGCGTTCGCCATTGATTTTCAACATGAGGTTCTCCTGAAATTCCGGGTTAGGCACGGGCCATTTCCGCGCGATGGGCACTGGCGTGACGACGGGCGAGGGACAGCACGCAGACCAGCGAAATGCCGGCGATCAGGCTGTAGAACACCGCCATCGGCCACCACTGGCCGGTAAATTTGTGCGCCAGCATCGTGCCGATCAGCGGCGTCAGCCCACCGGCCACCGCGCCGCAGATCTGATAGGCCAGCGAGATCGCGGTGTAGCGCACACGAGTCTCGAACATGCCGCTGACGTAACCGGCGATCACCGCATAGAACGAGGCCATGCACACCACCGCCAGCGCGATGCCGAGGATGATCAGCGGCGCCTGGGCCGTACTCACGAGCACGAACATCGGGTACGGCGAGGCCATCGCCAGCAGCGACACCAGACACAGGAAACGCGTCGCACCGATCTTCTCCGCCGTCCACGCCGCCAGCGGTTGAATGCAGAACTGGATGATCGCGACGAAGAACAGGCATTCGAGAATCAGCGAACGTGGCAGCGCCAGTTGCTGAGTGGTGTAGGCGATCATGAAAGTGTTGGTGAAATACACCCCGGCGATGCCCAGCGTGTTGGCACCGATGCACAGCAACAGCGGACGCCACGCGGTGCGCAGCACTTCCATCACCGGCGCCTGCTCTTTCTTGATTTGCTTGCTGGCTTGCTCGCGGCTGGCGAGGAATTCCGGCGACTCGTTCACGCCCAGTCGGATCGCCAGGCCCACCAGCAGCAACAGCGCACTGGCGAGGAACGGTAAACGCCAGCCCCAACTCATCAGGTCTTCTTCCGGCAAACGGGTCACCGCGCTGAACGCCAGCAGCGACAGGATCAAACCCGCCGGGCTGCCCAGTTGCGCGAACGACGCGAAGAAATTGCGCCGGCCCTTCGGCGCATGCTCGCCGGCCATCAACACCGCCCCGCCCCACTCGCCACCGACGGCGATGCCCTGGACGATACGCAGCAGAATCAGCAGCACCGGTGCGGTTGCGCCGATCTGCGCATAGGTCGGCAGCAGACCGATGCACACCGTGACCACACCCATCATCAATAGCGTGATGATCAGCGATTTCTTGCGGCCGATTCGGTCGCCGATATGACCAAAAATGATCCCGCCCAACGGCCGGGCAAAGAAGCCCACGGCGAAGGTGCCGAATGCGGCCATGGTGCTGAACAGCGGATCGTCGGAGGGAAAGAACAGCGCGCCGAACACCAGCGCGGCGGCGGTGGCGTAAATGTAAAAGTCGTACCACTCGATCATGGTGCCGATGAAGGCTGCGGCCGCCGCACGGCGCGGCTGGTTCGAAGCGTGGGGCTTCATGGGGTCGGGCTCCTTTGATTGTTTTTTTGGCAGGAGGAAAACGCAAATCCGAGGCGCTCTGGCGGCGCCTGTCGTGGGGTGATTTATCGTCCCGGGGCTATGATTAGTCAATTTTCTATTTATTATTCCGAGTATTAACTCACCTTATAATCGAGAGCCGCCATGGCTGAACGTGATGTGCAACGCCTGCTCAACGACCGCCTCGACTGGAACCTGCTGCGCACCTTCCGGGTGATCGGCCAGGAGCTGAGCATCAGCCGTGCCGCCGCGCGTCTGCACCTGACCCAACCGGCGGTGAGCCAGGCACTCAAGCGTCTTGAAGAGCAACTGGGCCGACAGTTGATCGCCCGGCGCGGCCCGCGCTTTGCCCTCACCGAAGTCGGCGAGCAGATCTTCGAACTGGCCGGCGAGATCTACGGGCAGATGTCCCAGGTCAGCAGCCTGCTGGAGCAACCGGCCGACGAAGTGATTGGCAAGGTGCGACTGCTGATCATCAGCCGGATTTTCTCCGAGCGCTTCGATGACTTCCTCGCTGACTTTCATCGGCAGTATCCACGGGTGGACCTGGAGGTCGATGTGATGCGCAGCTCGGACATCGTCAGCGCCCTTCAGGAGAAAACCGCGACCCTCGGCCTCAGCCTCAATCGCCGCCCGCAACCGCGTCTGGAACAGCGCCTGTTCCTGCGTCAGCGCTATGCGTTTTTCTGTGGCAAGCACCACGCGCTGTTTGGCCGACAGGACATCGGCGAAGGTGATTTGCAGCGGGAGAACTTCGTCAGTTTCACCAGTGACCAGATTGGCGGAATGCTCTCGCCGCTGACGATTTTTCGCGATCAGCAGGGCTTCAGCGGACGCATCGTTGCCTCATCGCCAAGCCTGGAAGAAGTCCGGCGACTGGTGATCGCCGGGTTCGGCATCGGTTGCTTGCCGGAGCACGTGGTGGCGGCGGACGTCGAGGCCGGATTGCTCTGGCGCCTGCCGCCCCACGAGGGGATTGCCGATGTCGACATTCATCTGTTGTGGAACCGCGACCAGCGCATGAGCCACGCCGAAACGCTGTTCATCGAACGCTTGCAGGCCTGCCTGGCGGATCAGTAACCGAGCAGTCGATCCGCGCTGTTGAGCAAAGGCTCACCGGCATTCAAACGGCGGAAGTTCTCGGCGATCTGTTCAGCGATGCAATCGTGGGAAGCCGCCGAAGCCATGTGCGGGGTGATGGTCACGCCCGGGGTTTTCCACAGCGAATGATCGGCGGGCAGCGGTTCCTGCTCGAAGACATCGAGCAGCGCACCACGCAGTTTTCCCCGGGCCAGCGCCTGCTGCAGATCCTCGATATTCAGATGCCCGCCGCGCCCGACGTTGACCAGTGCCGCACCGTTGGCCAAGTGCTCGAAAGTCTGGCGATTGAGGATGCCGCGAGTCTCGTGGGTGAGCGGCAACAGATTGATCAGCAACTCCACGCCGTCGAGGAACGGGTTGAAAGCATCAGTGCCGGCGAAGGTCTGCACGCCCGGTAAATCCTTTTTGCTGCGCGCCCAGCCACGCACCTCGTAACCAGCGTTGGCCAGGTCTTGAGCGATCGCGCTGCCGAGCGAGCCGAGCCCCATCACACCGATCCGAAACTCATGGGCCGGGCGTTGCAGCGGTCGCTCCCAATGCTGTTGGCGCTGTTGCTCGAGCACTTGATCGAAGCCGCGATGATAGTGAATCACCGCCCAGCGTACGTACTCGGTCATGCCTTGCCGATGACCGGGATCGACCACCCGGCACACCGGCAGATCCGGGCATGAAGGATCGTGTTCCAAGTGATCGATACCGGCGGCGACCGAGTGAATCACTTGCAGATTGGGCAACGCGGCGAGACTGTCCGCCAGCGGAAACCAGCATGCTGCGATCTGCGCATTCACCGCCCGGGGATCGTCGGCCAGCACCGCCGAAAGCTGCGGCGCGCGGCGGGCAAAGGCTTCCTGCAATTGTTTGAGCAACAGCGTGTCGCGGGACATCAGTGCAACGGTGTTCATGACAGATAGGACTCGCGCTGGGATTCGATCAGGGTCAGTGCGGCCTCCCAGGCCAGGTCGATGATGTTGTCCTGTTCATCGCGGTCGAACTGTTCGGCGGTGTGGGCGCAGACTTCCGGCGAGGGGAAATGCAGTTCGCAGCCACCGGCCAACGCCTGCACTTGGGCCTGGCAGGCACGCTCCAGAAAATGGATTTCCTGGAACGCCTGGGCCACGCCGGAACCGCCGACCAGCAGGCCGTGATTGCGCAGGATCATGGCGCGATGCGGGCCAAGGTCGGCGATCAACCGATCGCGCTCGTCCAGCGACAGCGCGATGCCTTCGTAGGTGTGGTACGCGAGTTTTCCGTAGAACTTCAGTGCGTGCTGACTGATCGGCAGCAGGCCCTGTTTCTGCGCGGCGACGGCCATGCCGGCGGCGGTGTGGGTGTGGATCACGCAGTTAAGATCTGGGCGCGCCATGTGGATCGCCGAGTGGATCACGAAGCCGGCGGCGTTGACCCGATGCCCGGCGTATTCCGGGTCGACGATGCGCCCGTCCTGATCGATGCGCACCAGATCGGAAGCGCGCATGCGGTCGAAAATCACCCCGTAGCGGTTGATCAGGAAATGATGCTCAGGCCCCGGAATCCGCAGGGTGATGTGGGTGTCGATCAGGTCGGTCATGCGAAAGTGCGCGATCAATCGGTATAACGCCGCGAGCTCGCAACGGGCTTGCCATTCGATCGGATCAATGTGGGCGGGCTTACTCACGAATACACCTCTTTGTTGGTATAAAGGACGACCGGGTTGGCCCGCAGACGCGCGAGGCCGCAGACACCGATCAGAGACAGGGCCGACAGCAGCGTGAAGAACACTGCCAATGGCAGCCACTGCCCGGAGAACTTGCTGGCCAGCAGCGTGCCGATCAGCGGCGTGGTGCCGCCGGCCAACGCGCAGCTCAATTGGTAGGCGATGGAGATCCCCGAGTAGCGCAGATGCACCGGGAAGGCCTGGGTCATGTATCCGGCGATCACCGCGTACAAAGCCGAGAGAATCACCACCGCGACGGCGATGCCGAGGGTCATCAGCAGGATGTTCTGAGTGCCGACCAGCAGAAACATCGGGTATGGCGTGACCATGCACAGCAACGCCACCAGCATCAGGAATCGACCTTCGCCGATGCGTTCGGCGAGCAGCGCAGACACCGGTTGCGACAGCAGTTGAATGACCGTCACCAGGAACAGGCAGTCGAGAATGGTTGCGCGCGGGATGCCCTGATATTGGGTGACGTAGGTGATCATGAAGGTGTTGGTGAAGAAGAACCCGGCCGAGCCGATGGTGACTGCGGCGGCGGCGAACAGGATCTGCCGCCAGCACTGACGGATCACGTCTTTCACCGGGTATTTGGCGGTTTCGTTGTTGTCCTTGGCCTTGGCGAATTCCGGTGATTCATGCACCCCGGAACGAATCATCAGACCGACCATCATCAGCACGCCACTGGCGAGAAACGGCAGACGCCAGCCCCAGGCGAGGAAGTCTTCCGGCGGCAGCGACGTCACCAGACGGAACGCGATCAACGCGAGCAGCAAACCCGCCGGGCTGCCGAGCTGGGCGAACGAGGCGTAAAAGGTTTTGCGTTTGGCCGGCGCGTGCTCACTGGCCATCAACACCGCCCCGCCCCACTCGCCGCCGACGGAGATGCCCTGAATCAAACGGAGAACAATCAGCCCGATCGGCGCCCAGATGCCGACGCTGGCGTAGCTCGGCAACAGACCGATACCTGCGGTAGCCAGACCCATCAGCGCCATGGTCACCAGCAGCATTTTCTTGCGGCCGAGACGATCGCCCAAATGACCGAACACCATCCCGGCCATCGGGCGGGCGATGAAGCCGACGGCGAAACTGCCGAACGCGGCGAGCGTGCTGGTCACCGGGTCGCTGCTGGGAAAGAACACCTGCCCGAGCACCAGTGCGGCAGCGGTGGCGTAGATGTAGAAATCGTAGAACTCGATGGTCGTGCCAATGAAGGCAGCGGCCGCGGCGCGACGCGGCTGAGCGGTGGTGTGCATGCAAGAACCCTGTGTATTTATAGTTTTGGGCAGGTGTCGAGGCGGCTGACGGTCGCGCTCTGCGGCGCTTGTGGGCTTTATCGCTTCCATGACAGGATTAGTCAATTTTCAAAAACTTATCTTTACTATTAGCGTGACTACTACATGACCTCTTCCGCTAATCCTTGGGTCGGCCGGCGTTTTCTAAATGACCGGCTGGACTGGAACCTGCTGCGCACCTATCTGGTGATCGGTCAGGAAGGCAGCATGAGCCGCGCCGCTGCCCGGCTGCACATCACTCAGTCGGCGGTCAGCCAGGCGTTGAAACGTCTCGAAGAACAACTGGATTGTGTGTTGATTGCCCGCAGCGGACGGCGCTTTGATCTGACGGAAACCGGTGAAGAAGTCCTGCGGATTGCGGCGGATATCTACGGCGATATTTCTCGTTTGGGCACCGTGGTCGAAAACCGCCATGACGACGTGGTGGGCAAGATCCGTATCCTCACCGTGAGTGGCGTTCAGGCGCGGCATTACGATGAGTTTCTTGCGGACTTCCACGAAACTCACCCGAAAATCGAGCTGGAAGTCGAGGTGATGGGTAGCTCGAACATCATCAGTTCATTGCTGCAGAAGACCGCTACGGTGGGAGTCGGATTGTGTCGTCTACCGCAGCCGAGGCTGGAACAACGAGTATTGTTTCGTGAGCGCTATGCGTACTTTTGCGGGCAGCGGCATCGACTGTTCGGACAGCAGAATCTGACGCTGGAACAGCTGGCGGCGGAGAACTTCGTCAGCTTCACCAGCGATCAGCTTGGCGGCAATCTTTCGCCGTTGACGCTGTTTCGTGACCAGCAGGGATTTACCGGCAAGATCGTCGCCTCCTCCACCAGTTTCGAAGAGATTTATCGTCTGATCTGTGCGGGGTTCGGAATTGGCTGTCTGCCGATTCACCTGGTGCGACGAGATGTCGAACAAGGCTTGCTGTGGCGCTTGCCGCCGGAGGATGGGGTGGTGGATTTCGATATCCAGCTGCTGTGGAATCGCGAACAGAAGATGACTCAGGCGGAAACGGTGTTCATCAACAGCTTCCAGCACATGCTCAGCTTGCGTGAGCCTGTGCTGTGAAGCTGCAGCGGATTACACGTGGGGATCGCCCGGTGCCTTGGTCGGCGCCGCGTATTGCGGCTTGAGGTGACCGTCCTGGTCGAGCAGCCAGGCGTCCATGATCTGCCGCACCACCGGACCTGCGACCCGGCCACCGGCCTCGCCGTTTTCGATCATCACCGAGATCGCGATTTTTGGATGTTCGGCGGGCGCAAAGCCAACGAACAAGGCGTTGTCACGGTGACGTTCGAGGGTTTTCTCGCGGTTGTAGCGCTCCCCCTGCTTGATCGCCACCACCTGCGCCGTACCGCTCTTGCCGGCGATGCGGTATTGCGCACCGGCCGCCGCCGCACGAGCAATGCCTCGGGCGTCGTGCATCACCATCTGCATGCCGTGGTTGACCTGCTCCCAGTCACGCGGATCCTTGAGCAGGATGTTCGGCATCGGGTGTTCGTCCACCGGCGCCACACCATCGACAGTCTTGGCCAAGTGCGGACGATTCCAGATGCCCTTGTTGGCAATCAGTGCGGTGGCTTGAGCCAATTGCAGCGGCGTGACCTGCATGTAGCCCTGACCGATACCGAGGATCACGGTTTCGCCGGGAAACCAGGCTTGCCGGCGCGTGGCGCGCTTCCAGGCCTGGGACGGCATCAGGCCGGGCGACTCCTCGAACATGTCGAGCGAGACTTTCTCGCCGAGGCCGAACATCGCCATGTAATCGTGCAGGCGATCGATGCCGAGCTTGTGCGCCAGGTCGTAGAAGTAGGTGTCGTTGGAACGCATGATCGCCGCGTCCATGTCCACCCAGCCGTCGCCGCTGTGGTTCCAGTTGCGGTACTTGTGGTCGAAGTCCGGTAGTTGGTAGTAACCCGGATCGAAGACGCGGGTCTGAGGCGTGACCACGCCGGCGTCGAGTCCAGCGATGGCCACTTCCGGCTTGATCGTCGAGCCGGGTGCATACAGACCGCGCAGCACGCGGTTGAACAGCGGGCGGTCGATGGAATCGCGCAGCGCGGAATATTCCTTGGAGCTGATACCGGTCACGAACAGATTGGGGTCGAAGCTCGGGTTGCTGACCATGGCCAGTACTTCGCCGGTCGAGGGGTCCAGCGCAACGACCGAGCCGCGACGGTCGCCCAGAGCGGCTTCGGCGGCTTCCTGGAGCTTGATATCGAGGCTCAGGACGATGTTTTTGCCTGGTATCGGATCGGTGTGTTTCAGCACGCGCAGTACGCGGCCCTGAGCGTTGGTCTCTACTTCCTCGTAACCGACGTGGCCGTGCAGTTGTGGCTCGTAGAAGCGTTCGATACCGGTTTTGCCGATGGACTGGGTGCCGCGGTATTCGACGGAGTCGAGGGTCTTGGATTCTTTTTCGTTGATGCGGCCGACGTAGCCGATCGAGTGGGCGAAGTGCGCGCCCAGTGGGTAGTTACGAACGAATTGCGGCTCGACATCCAGGCCCGGCAATCGGAATTCGTTGACTGCCAGCACAGCGATCTGTTCTTCGGTCAGTTCATAGAACAGGGTTACGGGTGTAAACGGGTGACGCGACTGCTTCATGGCTTTATCGAAGACTGTGCGGTCTTCGGCGGGCAGGTGCAGGAGACTGATGACTTCATCCAGCTCCTGGTTGACGTCGGTCGCGCGTTCGCGGGTGATGGTCAGGTTGTAGCTGGGACGGTTGTCGGCCAGCAATACGCCGTTGCGATCGTAGATCAGGCCGCGAGTCGGCGGGATCGGCAGGACGTGGACGCGATTGTTTTCGGAGATGGTCGAGTGGTAGTCGAACTCGACGACTTGCAGGATGTACAGGCGCACAACCAACGCGCAACTGACGGCGAAGACGAACAAGGCACAGGCGATCAGGCGTTTGTTGACCAGTCGCGTCTCTTTTTCGTGATCCTTGATAGGGATGGGTTCGGGCATTTCTGCAGCCACTCTTTGACAAAAAATGAGCGCCGATCCTTGGGCGTAACATCAGTCCGTTAAAAAACGAGCTGCACCATACCAAAAACCGGGCGGTCATTTCAGAGGGATTTCCCCAATGGTTGCGATCGCGACGGCTGGGGGTTTCTCTAGGAACTTTCCTGCGGGCAAAACAAAACCCCAACTGCTTTCGCAATTGGGGTTTCGGAATTTAATCTTGACGATGACCTACTCTCACATGGGGAAACCCCACACTACCATCGGCGATGCATCGTTTCACTTCTGAGTTCGGGATGGGATCAGGTGGTTCCAACGCTCTATGGTCGTCAAGAAATTCGGATACTGAGTCGTGACCGGATGGCCTCGCTTCAGCAAATTGGGTATGTGACAGCTTTCGGTGTTTTGTGAGCGTCGAACTTTCGGTTCATTTTCGTCTTCACACACCGCAATCTGGTCTCTTTCGAGTCTACAGATTGCTTGGGTGTTATATGGTCAAGCCTCACGGGCAATTAGTATTGGTTAGCTCAACGCCTCACAGCGCTTACACACCCAACCTATCAACGTCGTAGTCTTCGACGGCCCTTCAGGGAACTCAAGGTTCCAGTGAGATCTCATCTTGAGGCAAGTTTCCCGCTTAGATGCTTTCAGCGGTTATCTTTCCCGAACATAGCTACCCGGCAATGCCACTGGCGTGACAACCGGAACACCAGAGGTTCGTCCACTCCGGTCCTCTCGTACTAGGAGCAGCCCCTCTCAAATCTCAAACGTCCACGGCAGATAGGGACCGAACTGTCTCACGACGTTCTAAACCCAGCTCGCGTACCACTTTAAATGGCGAACAGCCATACCCTTGGGACCGGCTTCAGCCCCAGGATGTGATGAGCCGACATCGAGGTGCCAAACACCGCCGTCGATATGAACTCTTGGGCGGTATCAGCCTGTTATCCCCGGAGTACCTTTTATCCGTTGAGCGATGGCCCTTCCATACAGAACCACCGGATCACTAAGACCTACTTTCGTACCTGCTCGACGTGTCTGTCTCGCAGTCAAGCGCGCTTTTGCCTTTATACTCTACGACCGATTTCCGACCGGTCTGAGCGCACCTTCGTACTCCTCCGTTACTCTTTAGGAGGAGACCGCCCCAGTCAAACTACCCACCATACACTGTCCTCGATCCGGATAACGGACCTGAGTTAGAACCTCAAAGTTGCCAGGGTGGTATTTCAAGGATGGCTCCACGCGAACTGGCGTCCACGCTTCAAAGCCTCCCACCTATCCTACACAAGCAAATTCAAAGTCCAGTGCAAAGCTATAGTAAAGGTTCACGGGGTCTTTCCGTCTAGCCGCGGATACACTGCATCTTCACAGCGATTTCAATTTCACTGAGTCTCGGGTGGAGACAGCGCCGCCATCGTTACGCCATTCGTGCAGGTCGGAACTTACCCGACAAGGAATTTCGCTACCTTAGGACCGTTATAGTTACGGCCGCCGTTTACCGGGGCTTCGATCAAGAGCTTCGCGTTAGCTAACCCCATCAATTAACCTTCCGGCACCGGGCAGGCGTCACACCCTATACGTCCACTTTCGTGTTTGCAGAGTGCTGTGTTTTTAATAAACAGTCGCAGCGGCCTGGTATCTTCGACCGGCGTGGGCTTACGCAGCAAGTGCTTCACCCTCACCGGCGCACCTTCTCCCGAAGTTACGGTGCCATTTTGCCTAGTTCCTTCACCCGAGTTCTCTCAAGCGCCTTGGTATTCTCTACCCAACCACCTGTGTCGGTTTGGGGTACGGTTCCTGGTTATCTGAAGCTTAGAAGCTTTTCTTGGAAGCATGGCATCAACCACTTCGTCGCCTAAAGGCAACTCGTCATCAGCTCTCGGCCTTAAGATCCCGGATTTACCTAAGATCTCAGCCTACCACCTTAAACTTGGACAACCAACGCCAAGCTGGCCTAGCCTTCTCCGTCCCTCCATCGCAATAACCAGAAGTACAGGAATATTAACCTGTTTTCCATCGACTACGCTTTTCAGCCTCGCCTTAGGGACCGACTAACCCTGCGTCGATTAACGTTGCGCAGGAAACCTTGGTCTTTCGGCGTGGGTGTTTTTCACACCCATTGTCGTTACTCATGTCAGCATTCGCACTTCTGATACCTCCAGCAAGCTTCTCAACTCACCTTCACAGGCTTACAGAACGCTCCTCTACCGCATCACTTACGTGATACCCGTAGCTTCGGTGTATGGTTTGAGCCCCGTTACATCTTCCGCGCAGGCCGACTCGACTAGTGAGCTATTACGCTTTCTTTAAAGGGTGGCTGCTTCTAAGCCAACCTCCTAGCTGTCTAAGCCTTCCCACATCGTTTCCCACTTAACCATAACTTTGGGACCTTAGCTGACGGTCTGGGTT
>NZ_CM148568.1:4737500-5705000 GCF_056113135.1 Pseudomonas sp. HD57-3
TCATCTGCAAATAAACCATCGCCGCTACTGCACTCGCGAAGCGGCGAGCTGGTGTCCGATCTCTTCATGACAGGAGTTCAGCACCCGCTGCTGAATCTTCGGTGACGCCAGCATACGTGCCACGACCAGCGCTCCGACACATTGCGACAGAATCGCCCAGGCCAGGCTGTCGCTTTCCAGAATCTGCGCCCAACTTTCCTGAAGCTTGCAAATCCACAGCTCGGCCTGCTCCCTCACAACAATATCCGACCGCGCTATCTCGGCGCCAAGCGCAGGTAATGCGCAGCCCAGTTCAGGTTGCTCGACATGGGCCATGTTCAGATACAGTTTCAGGCACCGTTCAAGCCGTTCGCGATCCTGCGTACCCTGCCCGCCCAAGCGCTCCAGACTCTGGCACAACTCTCGCTCGACGATAGCCGCGAACAAGGCGTCCTTGGACGAGAAATGACTGTAGAACGCCGCCCCGCTCAAGCCGATTGCCTTCATCAGGCCATCGACGCCCATTGAAGAAAACCCGGTTTTTTTCGCAGACAGCGAGCTGCTTTGCAGGAGCTTTTCTTTGGTTTCCAGCTTGTGACCGGCGGAGTACCGCATGTATTTGTCCTCACATTGAGTGCCTTGACGCTGAGCAAATCCTAGCATAACGTTCGTTCACTTAACGATCGTTTACTAAAGGGATTCACCCATGAATAACAAGAAGGTCGTATTGGTTGTCGGTGCAGGTGATGCCACGGGCGGCGCGATCGCCAAGCGGTTCGCCAAGGAAGGTTTCGTTGCGTGCGTCACGCGGCGCAGCGCCGACAAATTGCAGCCGTTGGTGGAAGCGATTCAGGCGGACGGCGGTGAAGCCCACGGTTTTTCCTGTGATGCGCGCAAGGAAGAAGATGTAATTGCACTGATCGAAGACATCGAAACCCGCCTCGGTCCGATTGAAGCATTCGTTTTCAACATCGGCGCCAACGTGCCGTGCAGCATCCTCGAAGAAACCGCACGCAAGTATTTCAAGATCTGGGAAATGGCGTGTTTTTCCGGATTCCTCAATGCCCGAGAAGTCGCCAAACGGATGGTGATCCGAAGCCGCGGCACGATCCTGTTCACCGGCGCAACTGCCGGATTACGCGGCGCCTCAGGCTTCGCCGCATTCGCCGGAGCCAAGCACGGTATCCGGGCTCTGGCACAGAGCATGGCCAGAGAGCTTGGCCCGATGAACATCCATGTCGCCCACGTCGTGGTCGACGGCGCCATCGATACCGATTTCATCCGCGACAACTTCCCTGACAAATACGCCACCAAGGACCAGGACGGCATTCTCAATCCAGAACACATCGCCGAGAACTACTGGTATCTGCATAGCCAGCCACGGGATGCCTGGACATTCGAACTGGATCTGCGTCCGTGGAGCGAGCGCTGGTAATCTCCCCAATAACAAAAACAGAGTGCAGCGAACATGAGCAAAACCGTGGAGTTCTATTTCGATCTCGGCAGCCCCGCCACTTATCTGGCGTACACCCAACTGCCGAAAATCTGCGCCGAAAACGGTAGCCAGTTGATCTACATTCCGATGTTGCTCGGCGGCGTCTTCAAAGCCACCGGCAACGCGTCGCCGGCAATGATCCCGGCCAAGGGTCGCTACATGTTTCAGGACCTGGACCGCTACGCCAAACGCTACGGCGTGCCCCTTAAATTCAACCCGCATTTCCCGATCAATACCCTGATGTTGATGCGCGCGGTCACCGGCATTCAACTGCGTCATCCTGATCGCTTCCTGGCATTCATCGATTGCCTGTTCAAAGCGCTGTGGGTTGAAGGCCGCCCCCTCGATGAGCCGGCAGCGGTTGCCGCCGTGCTGACTGAACATGGCTTCAATCCTGAAGAAGTACTGGCATTGACCAACGATGAAGCAGTCAAGGCCGCACTAAAGGACAACACCGAAACCGCCGTAAAGCGTGGCGTCTTCGGTGCGCCGAGCATGTTCATCGACAACCAGTTGTTCTTCGGTCAGGACCGGCTCGACTTCGTGGTGGAAGCCCTTCGCTAAATCTCCACAACCAAACGCCCCTGAGCTGCTTTCGTCGCCAGCAGCTCATGGGCTTCCCCGGCGGTTTCCAGCGTGAACCGACGCGGATCAAGCAGAGGTCGCAGCTGACCGGACTCAATCAGCGCGGCAGCCTGTCGCAAAATCTCGCCATGATGCTCACAGCCCCTGCCGGTCAATAACGGCAACAAGGTGAACACGCCCGAATACGTCGCCCCACGAAACGACAACGGCGCAAGACTGTGCTGCCCCCAACCGAGGCAACTGAGCACATGCCCGCTGTAGGTCCGTGCGGCTTTGAACGAGGCGTCCAGCGTCTCTCCCCCGACCGTGTCATAAACAATGTCGAACCCCTCTCCCGCCGTGAACTCGGCGACATAGTCCTCCACCGAGCTCTCTCGATAATCGATGAACGTCGCACCGTAACCCTCGATGATCGAGCGTTGTCCCGCAGAACCCGTTGCATACACTTCAGCACCGAATGCTCGGGCCAGTTGAACGGCGAGATGCCCGACACCACCCGCACCACCGTGAATTAACACCTTCTGCCCCGCACTCACCCGAGCCCTATCCACCAGGCCTTCCCACGCCGTGATCAATATCAATGGCAGGCTCGCGGCCTCGCGCGGGCTCAGGTTCAAAGGTTTTCGTGCCAGCAGTCGCGCGTCCACCACTGCAAACTCGGCCAACGAACCTTGCGCGCCACCAATGCCCGTGGCCAACGCATACACCTCATCGCCCGGCGCCCAATCCTGCACGCCCTCACCCACCGCTTCGATCACACCCGCCAGATCCAACCCCAACACCGCTGGCAACGGTTGCCGGGCATGGGCGGCCTGCCCTGCTCGGATTTTCAGATCCAGCGGATTCACACCGCTGGCCTTGATCCGCACCAATACCTGCCCGGCCTCTGCCACGGGGCGCTCAAGGGAAACCAAGCGTAACGGCCCGTTGGCGGTGTCCACTATCAGGGCTTTCATGTTCAGTGAGTCAGTCATTTCGGTCATTCCTGTGGGAGAAAGTGAAGCCATGTTCCCGCAGCAGATCCATGCCGATAAGACGCCAAATGACTATAGTGAGCATGCCAAATCGGCATGAATGAGGCGCTTCATGGACAAGCTCAACGCAATGACCATCTTCGTCCGGGTGGTCGAACGCGGCAGTTTCTCCGCCGTCGCCCGGGAACTGCACACCACCCAGCCGACCATCAGCAAAGTCCTGCGCGCTCTTGAGAGTCAATTGGGCGGCAAGCTGATTGCCCGCAGTACACGCAAGCTGTCACTGACCGATGAAGGTCAGCGGTACTACAACGAATGTCGAAATATCCTCGCCGCTGTGGACGCTGCCGAGCACAGTTTCCAGTCCGGCAGGGAAACCGTCGCCGGACCTTTGCGGATCGGCTCCTCCGTCAGTTTCGGCCGTTTGCAGATCGCCTCGCGACTGGCGGAATTTCTGCAGCGCTACCCGCAGGTGCAGATCGACCTGCAACTCAGCGATCAGAATCTGGATCTGGTCAGCGAAGGCCTGGACGTCAGCCTGCGCATCGGCGAGCTGAACGACAGCGGCATGATCGCCCGACGCATCGGCACCACCCACCGGCTCACGGTGGCGACGCCCGATTACCTGCAACGCCACGGTCACCCACAATCACCTCAGGATCTTGCGAAGCACAACTGCCTGCAATTCAACCTGCTCAGCACTCAGAATCTGTGGACCTACGAGAAGGATGGCCAACACCACGACGTACGCATCCAGGGCAACGCCCAGAGCAACAACTCCGAAGCGATCCGCGAAATGGTCTTGGGAGGATTGGGGATTTCGCTGTCACCGGTCTGGCTGTTCAGCGAAGATTTGAAGGTGGGTCGAGTGGTCGCCCTGTTGCAGGACTACCAGACCCGATCATTGCCGATTCACGCCGTGTCCCCGGCGAACCGTCGCCAGTCCGCCAGGGTCAACGCGTTTGTCGATTTCATGACCCAGGCGCTGGCTGCAGCGCCCGAGCTTCAACCGATCAGATAGCGGCAGTACGCGTGTTCAGCCATTCCAGTGCCGCGCCTTCAAGCAGCGGACTCAGGCGCTCGCGCACCTCGGCGTGATAGGCGTTGAACCACTGTTTCTCTTCCTGCGTCAGCAACGACGGTTCCAGGCAGCGAGTGTCGATCGGGCACAGGGTCAGGGTTTCGAACTTGAGGAACTCGCCGAATTCGCTGCTTCCTGCTTCAACGTTCATCGCCAGGTTCTCGATCCGCACACCCCAGCGGCCCGGACGATACGTGCCCGGTTCAATGGAAGTGATCATCCCTGGTTGCATGGCAGTTTGCGGCGCCGGCGCCGCCTGATAGGCAATCACCTGCGGACCCTCGTGAACGTTGAGGAAATAACCCACGCCGTGACCGGTGCCGTGACCGTAATCCACGTTTTCAGCCCAGATCGGCGCACGGGCAATCGCATCCAGCAACGGCGACAGAATGCCTTTCGGGAAATGTGCGCGGGACAAGGCAATCACACCTTTCAGCACACGAGTGCAATCGCGCTTCTGCTCTTCGGTTGGCGTACCAACAGCCACCATGCGCGTGATGTCGGTAGTGCCGCCCAGGTATTGACCACCGGAATCGATCAGCAACAAGCCGTTACCCTCGATCACCGCATGTTCTTCCGGTGTGGCGTGGTAATGCGGCATCGCGCCGTTGGCATTGAATGCGGCAATGGTGTTGAAACTCAGCGACACATAATCCGGACGACGCTCACGGGCCGCCGTGAGTTTTTCGTCGATGGTCAGTTCGGTAATGCGCTCACGACCCCAGGCCGATTCCAGCCAGGTGAAAAACTCGCACAGCGCCGCGCCATCCTGCTCCATCGCCTGACGGATGTGCCCGGCATCCGCCAGACTCTTTTGCGACTTGGCCAGTGTGGTCGGGTTCAGGCCTTCGACCAGTTTCACGCCAGTGTCGAGGTTGTCCAGCAGACCGCTGGTGACCCGCGCCGGATCCACCAGAAGACTCGCGCCACTCGGAATCGCACGCAAGGCGCCGGCGACTTCGCTGTAGTCACGCAGGGTCACGCCGTCTTTTTCCAGCACGGCACGCAACTCAGCATCGACCTTGCTCAAGGCCACAAACAGCGTGGCTTGCTGCTGGCTGATCAGGGCGAAGGAAACGAACACCGGGTTGAACGACACATCGCCGCCGCGCAGGTTGAACAGCCAGGCGATGTCGTCGAGGGTGGCGATGAAGTGCCAATCGGCGCCGCGTTCCTGCAAAGTTTCGCGCAGTTTGGCGAGTTTCTCGCCACGGCTGACAGTCGCCTGCGGTGGCAGGTGCTGATAGATCGGCGCATTCGGCAACGCCGGGCGATCGCTCCAGACTTCTTTCAACACGTCGATGTCGGTCCGCAGACTGGCGCCCCGCGCTTCGAGCTTGCCGCCCAGCGTACGCGCCGATGCGACGGCCATCACCGCGCCGTCAACCGCGACCACGCCACCTTCCGGCGTCTGCTCGGCCAGCCAGTCCAGCGGGCTCGGCTGACCCGGTTGCAGTTTCACCAGTTCGATGCCGCTGCCCTTGAGTTCCTTGGTCGCCTGCTCCCAATAACGGCTGTCGGCCCAGACCCCGGCGAAATCGGTGGTGACAATCAACGTGCCGACCGAGCCATGAAAACCCGACAGCCATTGCCGGCCCTGCCAGTAACCCGGCAGGTATTCCGACAGGTGCGGGTCGGCGGACGGCACCAGCAACGCGTGGATACCTTCGCGACGCATCAGTTCACGGGTGTGCGCGAGGCGCTGGGGAACCGTTCCTTCGGTCAAAGTCTGGGTACTCATCATGTCTCCTGCCAATCACTTCATCGTTATTGTTCGGTGCCGTTCGAAGCCGGCTCGTTAAAGCCCTGTCGCCCAGAATGCCGGAGCACTGGCGCAGGCGGTCTTGATCAGATCTACAGCCTTGTCGATGTCTTCGGCGGTGGTGAAACGGCCGAGGCTCAGACGAATCGTGCGTCCCGCCAGGTGCGCGTCGTGCCCCAACGCCAGCAAAACGTGGGACGGTGTGTTGCTCGCAGAATTGCAGGCCGAGGTCGCGGAAAACGCGATCGAATGGCTCAGCGCCGCCGGATTGAACTCGCCTTCACTGAAGGTCAGGCTCAGGGTGTGCGGGATACGTTGGGTGCTGCTGCCGTTGAGGCGCACGCCGGGCAGGCTCAAGAGTTGATCGAGCAGTCGCTCGCGCAGCGCGACGATGGTTTTCTTCTCGTCATCAAACGCTTCGGCGGCCAGGGCAAAGGCCGAGCCCATGGCAGCAATCTGGTGAGTCGCCAGCGTACCGGAACGCAAGCCGCCCTCGTGCCCACCACCGTGAATCTGTGCCTGCAACCGCTGCTGCGCACGGGGCCCGACGTACAGCGCACCGATGCCTTTGGGGCCATAGAGCTTGTGCGCCGAGAACGACATGAGATCCACCGGCCATTGCGCCAGATCGATCGCGACCTTGCCGGCGCCCTGGGCCGCATCGACGTGAAACAAGGCCCCACGCCCGCGCACCACTTCGCCGATGGCCGGGATGTCGTTGACGGTGCCGAGCTCGTTGTTGACCAGCATCAGCGACACCAGAAAGGTGTCATCGCGCATCGCTTCGCTGACCGCTTGCGGGGTGATCAGGCCCTCGGCGTCCGGCACCAGATAGGTCACGGCGACACCGGCGTCCTGCAATTGCCGGGCGGTGTCGAGGATGGCCTTGTGTTCGATCTGACTGGTGATGATGTGCCCGCCGGACACACCACGGGCCTGGGCCACGCCTTTGAGGGCGAGATTGTTGGATTCGGTGGCGCCGGAGGTCCAGACGATCTGCTGCGCCTGGGCGCCGACCAGTTCGGCGACTTGCCGGCGAGCGTTCTCGACCGTTTGCCGGGCCTGCTGGCCGAAGGCGTGGGAGCTGGAGGCCGGGTTGCCGAAGTTACCGTTGAAACCCAGACACTCGATCATCACCTGGATGACCCGCTCGTCCACCGGGGTGGTGGCGGCGTAATCGAAATACAGCGGACGTGTGTTCATAAAAAGACTCGCAGAGCGTGTTCCGGGATCAGGAAGCTCGTGTCTACAAACGGCACGACGCAGCCTTGTGAGCTGCGTCCGGGTTCGAGAGCGTCATCAATACCTGATCGGATGCCGTTAAAGAAGAACAACTTCATTTAAAAGTGCGTAGGAACGCTCCTGAACGCGACTTTAACAGGCATCGGGCCGGCGGTTGTAGCACTGCGTCAGCTAAAGCTTTCAAGGAGTAACGGATACAGCGAAATCACCAGCAGCGCCGCCATGCCCCAGTTGAACACCCGCAACCAGCGGCGATCCTTCAGTACGTTGCGCAACAGAGTCCCGCACGCCGCCCAGACGCCGACGCTCGGCAGGTTGATGATGGCGAACACTGCCGCAATCACGATCACGTTGGTGAAATAACCCTGCATCGGCGTATAGGTGCTGATGGCACCGATGGCCATGATCCACGCCTTGGGATTGACCCACTGGAAGGCTGCCGCACCGAGATAGCTGATCGGTTTTGCCTCGCCCTGCTCGCTGTCGCCGACGGGGCCAGAATGGGCGATTTTCCACGCCAGGTACAGCAAGTACGCCGCGCCGACGTAACGCAGAACCGTATAAAGCAGCGGATAAGTCTGGAACACCGCGCCCAGGCCAAAACCCACCGCCACCACCAGCACGAAGAAACCGCAGGTAATGCCGAGCATATGGGGGATGGTGCGGTTAAAGCCGAAGTTCACGCCCGATGCCAGCAACATGGTGTTGTTCGGCCCCGGTGTGATCGAGGTGACAAGGGCAAACAGGGCGAAGCCCAGCAGCAGGTCGAGCGAGAGGGTCATGGCAGGCATTCCGTCAGGGTCATTCAGGTGTTGACCCTATCCCACGGCGCCGCGCAAACCCACGGACAGTTGGGTAAAACTTCGAGCAGTACAGTTGCGGATCAGCTAGGACGACCGTGCAGCTGTACGGCCCGCTCGGCGCTCATTTCACCCTTGCTGTCGAAACCGAAAGTCTTTTGTGGCTGGCCGAGCAATTCGGCTTTTTTCGCATGATATTCCTCGAAGGACAAGCCCCGACGGTTCAAGGTTTCGAGCGCCAGTTCGCGGGTTTCTTCCGCCGTGTAAGGGCGCAGTTCCGGGGAAACGTGGCTCGCGCAACCAGCGAGAACGGAGAGAGCGAGCATCAGCGAAACAGTCAGTAAACGATTCATGGGAGCGTCCTGGCGAGCAGTGTGGGTCGATGGAGAAAGGCTACGCCCGGGCACGCTCTGGCAGAAATCAACGCTCTCAATAGTGGCTATCAGAATTCGGGCAGGATTCGTCCTGCATATTCTCAAAAGACCTATCAATATCAATTAACAGTCTTTTACGGAATAACAGACAGCCTTTATAAATCCTTCATCGCGTTCGGCACTGTTGCTCCAGCAACTGTTTCCCAGGCAACAGCGGTTCAACAAACCGGGCTGAAAGTCACATGAGCACAGCCACCGAAAACGCTCAAAGCCCCGAAATACGGGCCTTACAGGAATTGGTACAGCGCTTGCTCTGCTCCAGTGACTACTCACTGCTCGCCGAGCAACTGTTGAAAAAGGAACTGACCATGTCGCGTCCACTGAAAGTCGTCGCCCTGTCCGGCGGAACCTGGCGTCCGTCCCGCACCCTGGTGTTGACCCAGGCCTTGCTGGCCGAATTGTCCGGGCACTTACCCGTCGAGAGTCACCTGATAGAACTCGGTGACATCGCCCGCCCGCTGGGCGCTGCACTGTCCCGTCAGGAACTGCCGGCCGAGATCGAAGCCGAACTGCAAGCCATCGAACAGGCTGACTTGCTGATCGTCGCCGCGCCGGTGTATCGCGGCTCCTATCCGGGACTGCTCAAGCATTTGTTCGACCTGATCGACCTGAATGCGCTGATCGACACGCCTGTGCTGCTCGCCGCCACTGGTGGCAGCGAACGCCATGCGTTGGTCCTCGATCACCAGTTGCGCCCACTGTTCAGTTTCTTCCAGGCCGTGACCCTTCCGATCGGCGTGTACGCCACCGAAGCCGATTTCGCCGACTACCAGATCACCAGCGAACCGCTCAAGGCGCGTATCCGCTTGGCCGCCGAACGCGCCGCGCCACTGTTCGGCACTCACATCAAACCGTTGCTGAAAATCGCTTAAGGAGCTGTTCATGGATGTTTTCTGGTTCCTGCCGACCCACGGCGACGGTCACTATCTGGGCACCACCCAAGGCGCGCGCCCGGTCACCCTCAATTACCTGAAACAGGTGGCGCAAGCCGCCGACAGCCTCGGCTACCACGGCGTGCTGATTCCTACCGGGCGTTCCTGCGAAGACTCGTGGGTGATCGCCTCGGCCCTGGTGCCGCTGACCGAACGCCTGCGTTATCTGGTGGCGATTCGTCCGGGGATCATCTCGCCGACGGTCTCGGCGCGCATGGCCGCAACCCTTGATCGACTGTCCAACGGCCGCTTGCTGATCAACGTCGTGACCGGCGGTGATCCGGACGAAAACCGTGGCGACGGCAGTTTCCTCAGCCACAGCGAGCGCTACGAAGTCACCGACGAATTCCTCAAGATCTGGCGTCGCGTGTTGCAAGGCGAAGCAGTGGATTTCGAAGGCAAACACCTGAAGGTGCAGAACGCCAAGGCGCTTTATCCGCCGGTGCAGAAACCCTATCCGCCACTGTATTTCGGCGGGTCCTCCGACGCGGCCCACGATCTGGCCGCCGAGCAGGTCGACGTGTACCTGACCTGGGGCGAACCACCGGCCGCCGTCGCCGAAAAACTCGCCGACGTGCGTGAGCGCGCCGCCCGTCACGGGCGCAAGGTGAAGTTCGGCATTCGCCTGCACGTGATCGTGCGCGAGACCGCCGAAGAAGCCTGGAAAGCCGCCGACAAACTGATCGAACACATCAGCGACGAAACCATCGAGGCCGCGCAGAAATCCTTTTCCCGCTTCGATTCCGAAGGCCAACGACGCATGGCCGCCCTGCACGACGGGCGCCGCGACAACCTGGAAATCGCCCCCAACCTGTGGGCCGGCGTCGGCCTGGTGCGCGGCGGTGCCGGTACTGCATTGGTGGGCGATCCGCAGCAAGTGGCGGCGCGAATCAAGGAATACGCGGATCTGGGCATCGAGAGCTTCATCTTCTCCGGCTACCCGCATCTGGAAGAGGCCTACCGCTTTGCCGAGCTGGTCTTCCCGCTGTTGCCCGAGCCGTATGCGAGCCTGGCCGGACGCGGCGTGACCAACCTCACCGGGCCGTTCGGCGAAATGATCGCCAACGATGTTCTGCCCGCCAAAGCCAACGCCTGAGGAAGACCGAGTGACTGCCAAACCGCAAAGCACCCTGCTCTCTCCGTTGCAGACCGCCCGACAACTGGCCGCCGAATTTGCCCTGACCGCCGTCGAGCGCGACGAACGCGGCGGCACACCGAAAGCCGAACGCGACGCCCTGCGCGACAGCGGTCTGCTGGCCCTGAGCATTCCCACCCGTTACGGCGGACTCGGCGCGCGCTGGAGCGAAACCCTGGAAGTCGTGCGCGAGTTCGCCAAGGTCGACAGCTCGATCGCCCACGTCTTCGGCTTTCATCATTTGATGCTCGCCACCGTCCGGTTGTTTTCCCGCCCGGAACAATGGCAGCCGTGGTTCGAACAGACCGCGCGGCAGAACTGGTTCTGGGGCAACGCGCTCAATCCGCTGGACACCCGCACCGTGGTCAAGGATCTCGGCGGCTGGCGCGAGTTTTCCGGCAAGAAGAGCTTCTGCTCCGGCGCCAGCGATTCGCAGATGCTGATCGCCTCGGCGGTGGACGAAAGCAACGGCGGCAAACTGCTGATCGCGGCGATCCCCAGCGGCCGCAGCGGCATCACCCTGCACAACGACTGGAACAACATCGGCCAGCGCCAGACCGACAGCGGCAGCGCCACGTTCGAACGGGTGCGGGTCGAGGAATCGGAACTGCTGCTGGATCCGGGGCCGCTGAGCACACCGTTCGCCTGCTTGCGCCCGTTGATCGCGCAACTGACGTTCACCCACATGTTCCTCGGCATCGCCGAAGGGGCCTTTGAAGAAGCGCGGCAATACACCCTGAGCGAAACCCGTGTCTGGCACAAATCCTCGGTGCGTGAGGTGCGTGAAGATCCTTATGTGCTGGCCCACTACGGCGAGTTCTGGGTCGCCCTCGAAGGCATCCGATTGCTGGTGGAACGCGCCGCTGCGTTGCTCGACGAGGCTTGGGCCAAAGGCCCGAACCTCAGCGCAGAAGAACGCGGCCATCTGGCCACGGCGATTGCCACGGCCAAGGTCGCCGCCAGTCGCCAGGGACTGGAGATTTGCAGCCGATTGTTCGAAGTCACCGGCGCCCGTTCGACCCACGCATCGCTGCGCCTCGACCGACACTGGCGCAACCTGCGCACGCAAACCCTGCACGACCCGCTGGATTACAAACTCCACGAGCTGGGCGACTGGGCGCTGAACCAGTCCCTGCCGGTGCCGACGTTCTATTCCTGATTTCCTTTCGTGGAGCGAGACCCATGCAACTGCTGACCCTGCCGCCCTCACCCGCCCTGGCCACATCGATTCGCGCCACTGCCCAAGTGTTCGAAGACCCGAAATCCCAGGCCCTGCTCGCGCATCTGCAACAAGTCGCGCCGAGCGAAGCCAGCGTGCTGATCATCGGCGAAACTGGCACCGGTAAAGAGTTGGTGGCGCGGCACATCCACAACCTGAGCAACCGGCGCAACCGGCCGTTCATTGCGGTGAACTGCGGGGCGTTTTCCGAATCGCTGGTGGAAGCCGAACTGTTCGGCCACGAAAAAGGCGCCTTCACCGGCGCCCTCAGTGCCAAGGCCGGGTGGTTCGAAGAGGCGGATGGCGGCACTTTGTTCCTCGATGAAATCGGCGATCTGCCGATGGCCATTCAGGTCAAATTGCTGCGGGTGTTGCAGGAACGTGAAGTGGTGCGCCTGGGTTCGCGCAAGAGCATTCCCATCGATGTGCGGGTGCTCGCAGCGACCAACGTGCAACTGGAGAAAGCCATCAACGCCGGGCATTTCCGCGAGGATCTGTATTACCGGCTGAACGTGGTCAATCTGGAACTGAGCCCGTTGCGCGAGCGGCCCGGCGATATCCTGCCGCTGACCCGGCATTTCATCGAGGCCTACAGTCAGCGCCTGGGCTACGGACGCATCACCATCAGCCCCGGCGCCGAACACAAACTGCGCGGCTACAGTTGGCCGGGCAACATCCGCGAACTGGAAAACGTCATCCATCACACGCTGTTGATCTGCCGTAACGGAGTGATCGAACGCGACGATCTGCGCCTGTCGAACCTGCGCATCGACCGTCCGGACGATCAGCACGCGACCGCCGACGACTCACCGGAAGCGCTGCTGGAACGCGCCTTCCAGAAACTCTTCGAGCAGCAGGCCGGCGCCCTGCATGAAAAAGTCGAAGACGCGTTGCTGCGCGCGGCTTATCGCTTCTGCCATTACAACCAGGTGCACACCGCGTCTCTGCTCGGCCTGAGCCGCAACGTCACCCGCACGCGACTGATCAAGATCGGCGAACTGGCGGTAAACAAGCGGCGGCCCACGGAAAACCTGCAAGGCGAGCGCTTGATCCAGCTGTCGATCTAGCCGACCAGTTGGCAGTGCAAACCGTCGTCGTGACTACGGGCGATGCTGCTCAGCACCTGGAATGAACCGAAGGTCACGGTGCGCGCCTGATGGGTGCGGATCAGTTGCCAGAAATCCTGCTCGCCGGTTTCGAAACTCTGGAACGCCGCCTCCCCCGCCTCGCGGGACTGCCATTGCAGAAAACTCAACACTCGCCGGCCATCATCGCTGGCCTGGACGCTGGCGCTGACGAAGCCGGCGTAACGCTGGGCCAGACGCTCGGTCTGCACCGCCAGCGCCGAGACCAGCGCCGGTTGCTGGCCGGGTTCGATTTCAAATTCGATCAATTGGGTAAAGCTGCGGTTTTTCGCTGGTGCTTGCATGACATCCCCACTCTGTCAGACGAATCTTGCGATTCGAAGGCCTGCAGGGTAAAACCTCGAGTTAACTAAAGGTCAAGAGGCAATTTGCAAATGATCACTGCGGAAAATGTGCACAAGCAATTGACCGTCGGAGAAGTCGCGGCCCGCAGCGGTGTGGCGGTCACCGCCCTGCACTTTTACGAATCCAAGGGTTTGATCAAGAGCCAGCGCAATGCCGGCAACCAGCGGCGTTATCCACGGGAAGTGCTGCGGCGGGTCGCGTTGATCAAGGTGGCGCAACGCCTGGGCATTCCGCTGGCGGAAATCGGCGAGGCGTTGAAACAGCTACCGGACAACCGCGCGCCAACGGCGTCGGACTGGAAAGTGTTGTCGGAGCAGTGGCGGCGTGAGCTGGACGAGCGAATCGAACAATTGATGCTGCTGCGGGACCGGCTGACCGGTTGCATCGGTTGCGGATGTCTCTCGATGGAGGCCTGCCCGCTGCGCAATCAGGGCGATGTGCTGGGCGAGCAAGGGCCGGGGGCACACTTTCTCGACGTACCCAAGTGAGGGTTCCCATTCAATGGGAACCCTCGGGTCAATCCATCAGAAACCCGGCGCAATCTGCCCTTTGTAACGGGTCAGAATGAACTGACGCACTTCATCGGAATTCAACGCCTTGGCCAGTTTTTGCAGGCCCGGATCGTTGATATTGTCGGGACGTGCGACCAGAAACTCGATGTACAGGCTCTTGCCCTTCTCGACGATCAACGCACTGTTGGTGTCGATCCCGGCTTCCAGCGCGTAGTTGGCGAACACGAACGCCAGGTCCACCTGACTCACCGAACGCGCCAGCAACGCGCCTTCCAGCTCACGGATTTTCAGGTGCTTGGGGTTTTCGGCAATGTCGCGCTGGGTGGCCAGGGTGTTGCTCGGATCCTTGAGTTTGATCAGACCCGCCTCGTGCAGCAGCACCAGCGCACGACCGGTGTTTACCGGGTCATTGGGGATCGACACGCTGGCGCCGTCCTTCAGCTCCGAAATATTTTTGATCTTGGTCGAGTAAGCACCGAACGGTTCGATGTGCACGCCGACCACCGGCACCAGATCGGTGTGGCGAGTCTTGTTGAAATCATCGAGAAACGGCCGGTACTGGTAATAGTTGGCGTCGAGGTTTTTCAGCGCCAGTTGCTGGTTGGGCTGGATGAAGTCGGTGAAGACCTTGATGTCCAGATCCACGCCTTCCTTGGCCAGGGTCGGTTTGACGAACTCGAGGATTTCCGCGTGCGGCACCGGGGTGGCACCGACGATCAGTTTTTCGTTGGCATGGGCGCCGAACGACAGTACGGCAGCCAGTACGGCCAGGGTCTTTTTCATGCTGTGCTCCAAGGCAGATTTGAGTGGCCGTCGTGGGGTGAACGTGGGGCCTTTTATGGGTTGAAACTGTTTTGTCAGCGTCGGCTGTAGTGCGCCACCAATCGGTCGCCGGTCATTTGCAGGGCCTGCACCAGAATCAGCAGCAACACCACGGTGACCACCATCACGTCGGTCTGAAAACGCTGATAGCCGTAGCGGATCGCCAGATCACCGAGCCCGCCGCCACCGATCACGCCGGCCATCGCCGTGTAATCCACCAGCACGATGGCGGTGACCGTCACCGCCGCCAGCAACCCGCCGCGGGCTTCCGGCAGCAAGGTGTGGCGAATGATTTGCCAGGTGTTGGCGCCCATGGCCTGGGTCGCCTCGACCACGCCGCGATCGACTTCGCGCAACGCGGTTTCCACCAGTCGCGCAAAGAACGGTGTGCAACCGACCACCAGCGGCGGAATCGTTCCGGGCACGCCCAGCGAGGTGCCCACCAGCAACGTGGTCAGCGGAATCAGCACGATCAGCAAAATGATGAACGGCAGCGAACGCAGCATGTTCACGATCACCGACAGCACCCGGTACAGGCCGACGGTTTCATGCAACTGGCGCTTGCCGGTGAGAAACAGCAGCAGCCCCAACGGCAGGCCCAGCAACACCGTGAACAGCAACGCCGCGCCGAGCATGCTCAGGGTGTCGAGACAGGCCTGGGCGATGTCGGCCCAGTAAATGTGTTTGAACCACTCGGCCATGATCAGGACCAGTCGTGGCGCGGCGGTTTGACGCCGTTGAGCAGCCAGTTGCCGACCACGTGGTACTTCCAGCGCACCGGGTCATGCAGGGTGTGAACCCGGGCGTTGCGCCAGTGGCGGTCGAAGTTGTGCTTCTTCAGGGTCGAGCGGGTGCCGCCGAGTTCGAACAGCTTGTTGCTGGCCTCGATGGCGACTTCGGTGGTCAGCACTTTGGCCTTGGCTACCGCCAGGGACGCCAGCGCGACGTTGTCTTCATCCGGTGCCGGACGTGCAGCGTCGAGCGCCCAACCCGCGCGTTCGAGCAAGGCTTCGGCGGCTTCCAGACGGATTTCCAGCGCGCCGATCTGAATGATCGTCAGCGGATCTTCACTGGCCTTTTCCACACCCGCATCGATCCACGGTCGGGCGAACTGGCGGACAAATTCCACGGTATCGCGCAAGGCTGCCCGGGCGATGCCGGCGTCGATGGCGGCGGTGGTCAACTGGGCGAACGGCCCGGCCAGGGTCGGGCTTTCGTAGGAACGGTACGTCGGAAACAGATTGAACGGTGCCACCTGTAAATCCTGCGCCAGCACCGTGCCGCTGGAGGTGGTGCGCTGGCCAATGCTGTCCCAATCATCAACGATCACCAGCCCTTTCGTGCCGCGCTCGACAAAGGCCAACTGGCCCTTCTGTTCTTCATCCAGCGCCAGCACCGCCAGCCAGTGGGCGTAGAGCGAACCGGTGCAGTAGCCCTTGCGACCGTTGATCACGAAACCGTCGCCATAACGGCGGAGGGTCGCCTGAATATCCTGCACGTTCTTGCCGCCGGTTTCCGACAGCGCATTGGCGAAGCGATGACCTTGCAGTGCCAGCTCAAAGAAATGCGCCTGCTGCGCCGGCGTGCCTTGCAGGCGGATGTCTTCGAGCAGGCAGTAATGGTTTTGCGGGATCTGCCCGAGGGACGGATCGGCGGCGGAAATGATCGCGATCACCTGCGCCAGCACCGCGTAGGACACCTGCGCGCCGCCGTATTCCTTCGGCACTGTGATGCCCCACAGGCCACTCTTGGAATACAGATCGATGATCTCGGCGGGCACTTCGCGGTTACGGTCACGCTCGGCGGCATGTTCCTGCAAGACGGCGGCGACCTGCGCGGCCACGCGCAAGGCTTCGGCGTCGTCGGCGATCCGGTGGGCGGCGGGCGGGTTGATGGGATAAACGGCAGATTCAGACATGGATGACTCTCGGTATCGGTTTTGTACCGGGTCATTGCAGCTTCTGTGCCTGACTGACAAGCCTTGTCTTTCGGGGGTTACAGCGGACTTTCAGGGTATCTGACGATGAAAACCCGCGCATTCTGCTGCTTCACTGTCGATGGCTGAACAGTGCGGTGGCTGCTCGTCGGCTACTCGGCCATGGCGGCGGCACGGATCTATAGTTGAGCGACCGGCAACCCCGGCGAAGGCACACCGTCAACCTCTAATAAAAACCAGGCAACAAATAACAGGGAGTACCGCCATGAGCGTCAAACCCATTCCCGAGGGGTATCACAGCATTACCCCGTACCTCGGCATTCACAAAGCTGCCGAAGCCATCGATTTCTATAAGAAAGCATTCGGTGCCACCGAAGTCATGCGCCTGAGCATGCCCGACGGCGGCATCGGCCACGCCGAACTGCGCATCGGCGACAGCGCGATCATGCTCGGCTCGCCATGCGATCAAGGGCCGTTGAGCAATCCGGACACAGCGGTGTCGGTCGGTCTGCACCTGTACGTGACCGATGTCGACAAATCCTTTCAGCGTGCGCTGGAGGCCGGGGCGACAGCCGTGTCCGAGGTCAAGGATCAGTTCTACGGCGACCGCAGCGGGACATTGAAAGATCCGTACGGGCATCTGTGGTTCCTGGCCACGCGCAAGGAGGATCTGACGCAAGAGCAGATCGAGCAGCGGGCGAAGGAGATGTTTCAGTAGAAGTCATGTGACCGATCAACCAGCATGGCGGTTGACTGGAGAACGTCAACTGCTTTGCTTCACGACCAGAGATCCAGACAAAAGGCGGGCTTGCAACGTAAAGGCAAAGTGCTATACCTCAAGATACGGTGTCCAGCATTCATCGAAACTGAATCAATTGAATACTGGCCGTCCGCCAAGGAAGGATCCCATGTTCCCATTTCGTCAGGTATTTCTGATTTCCTGGGCAACGTTCACGTTCTCCTCATCGAACACTGTTCACGCAACTGATTTTACATGTCGAAACAGTACCGCAGAGCTTGCCGCCATACCCGTTGGATTGGCTAGCGAAACGCCCTTGGTGAAATTTTCAAATGTGTCGGACGCGTCAACTGACAAGCAATATCAAGTCATTCGTTACTTCAATGGCGTGCTCTACAAATCGATGGGAGATCAGCCAAGTATCGCCAGCGTCAACCATCGGACAATGGATATCAGAAATGAGTTATCGGCAAAAAACTCGAACGAAAGCAACTTCATCAAATTACCGAGCGACACGATTGGATACTGGAACGATAAACATCCTGTCTCTTCTCCACCACTTTCTGGAGAGCGAGTATCGCCAACCATTTTGGGCATTGAGAGAAGCGCGCAACTGATCGCCTTCAACTTTCGACATGACGTTACCAGTCGAACCATCAGCACTGACGATTCTGAAACTCAAATCACCGAATCCATGAGCCCTTCTCCAAAAGGTGGCAATGCGAAAGACTTGATTGATCGTTATAGAAACAAGAACCTCTCAGCCTGTACACCAGAAATTACTAATGCTTACCAAAAACAGCGCATCGCCTTGAAAGGCACAGGAATAGGCCTCCCACAAGAGCTGGCGAGACTCTACTTAAACAATAGAAATGAATTCAATCGTCAACATAGTGAAAAAACGGTCCAGGAACTCACCGCAAAATATATCGATTCATTCAAGCAACTCATTGATAACTGCTACACCGCTGCCGAACAATCTTCTTTTGTAAAGGACCATTCCTTGATGAGTCGTCTGGGACGCATTACCTGGGCAGACAACGATGCATGTACAGGTATGCTGGTAGGTAAAGGTACGTATGTGCTGACGGCAAGACACTGTTTCAAAGAAATCAACAGCCATTCAGATCTTTGGTTCAGGCCCGCAACAAGCCAGGATCGATATCAAGTTTGCGCTATTGGTCAGGCAAACGCGCTGTCCGAGGACAAACTCAAGGATGTTGCTCAAGATCAAGTTATCGTGAGGATTGCGCCAGGATTGAAAGATCCGGCTGCCATCAGCGTTTTATTAAAGTCATCCCTCCGATCAATGGTCGAAGAAAAAAATGGTGACACCACAGCACCCACGTTGCTTACCCAAATTTCTTACATGCCTTTGGCGAATACGGTGAGCCCCAATAGATTCCCATCGGGCTATGTACAAGGAAAGTCCGGGGTGTGTGCTGCAAAAGAAAAAAATAAGGGATGTTTCAGTCATTTCTGCAGCATGGAATCTGGAGGAAGTGGCTCTGCCCTCTTTGTCGCCAACCAAAAAGACCTGACACTGGCAGGCACACATATCGGCGATTCCGACAAGACTAACAACTGTGAAGAAAGCTTTGTTCTCAACGTCGCAACCTACATTAACAAGGCACTGCTGCAACCGTTCTCTAACGCGGTGAAATTTATCGGAACTCCATAAAGCGAGAAAAATCATGATATCCAATCGATTTTTTATTGCCCTGCTAATCACGTCCATTGCCGGCTGCGCAGACACTTCCAAGCCGACGCCGTCAATGGAGCGCGTAGCGGATCAAGGTTATCAGATGCGAATTGCCTTTTTCCCTGGCGAGAATTGCCCCGTTACCAAAGGAGCTGGACAGGAGGCCGCCGTATTGGCCGCGGCAGGTGTTGCAATCGCCGCAGAAGTCGCCGGTAAGGTTGTAGGTAATGCCGTAGATGCCTTGGGAGATTATCTCAGTAAAGAGCAAGCCATCAGCTACAAAGACTCCAGCCGCATGGACGGTTTTGCAAAGACCAGCAAGGACCACCTCCTTACAGCAAACGAAGAACAGTCATGCATGATTATCGCGATCGCGAAAAGTTTCGGAACGTTATCTGGTGATGCTCAGTCGTTCTCCCACGACACCAAACTTCAAAGTGCTAGAACCTCAATCAATGAAGCCACGGGCATTAACGGGTCATTAGCTTTCTATCTCGAATCGACCATCGTATTCAGCGGTGGGGAAAAAAATCTCCCCACTGCGTTCACTTTCGTTCCCGTGTACTGGTACTACCCCCAGTTCATCACACCTGACAGCTGGCGCTTTGGTTCCGAGCGTGATGTATTGTTGCGCGCTGAACTGAGCAGTCCAGGTGCAACATCGCCCTTCGGCCTGCTGGAGTTGCAGTGGAATGCAGTCAAAAGCGGTGGCATCAGTAGACAGTCTGTCGTAGGCAGAAAATTACCATGGTCTCCATTGCCTGAAGGATTGACACAAGCGGCGGCGAAAGTGACCTCTGAAAGCAAAAAAATGATCTATCCCGTCAACGTCAGTGCCATCTTTACAGAAACCGCCAAACCTTATGTATTACTCAAATACACGGGCGATGCCCTCAAGAGCCAGAGAGCGGCATTGAGCAGTGCTGCCGAGGACACCGTAACGCAAGCATTTTCACAACAGGCACGCATTACGGCCAGACAATCGGCCGTGGGGGATATCGAAAAAAAATATAACGACTATTCGACCGCCTACGACAACGCAAGTGCAAGCTACACCACTTATAAAAATGCCACCGGCATTGAAAAGACCAAAGCACTCGCGAGGGCCAGAATCGCTTATGAAAGACTGGACAACAGCGAAACCACTCTGCAGGCCGCCTATAACAATGCAGGAATTGGCTCATTTGATCCCTTGCCGGCACTGACGCCACTTCAATAGACACAGGTGGGTTCGAACGGAGTTCTGTTGGCAACACATTTCATGGACAGACAATTCACGGTTTGTGCCTTGCCCCGGAGGACAGCTGATTCCAGTATGCAGACAACAGTCTGAATAGAGGGTCAGCCTCCGATGTTTACCGGATTCCGCAAAGACCAGCGCCACGTCAACGGTGTGGACATCAGCTACCGCCTCAAAGGCAGCGGCCCGGGCCTGCTGCTGTTACACGGGCACCCGCAGACCCACGTCATCTGGCACAAGATCGCCGAGCAACTGGCGGAGCACTTCACGGTAGTCGCCGCCGACCTGCGCGGTTATGGCGACAGCAGCCGACCGCCGGCGGATGAGGCTCACCTCAATTATTCCAAGCGCGAGATGGCCCGCGACGGCGTGCAATTGATGAAAGCGTTGGGTTTCGAGCAGTTCTCGATCCTTGCCCATGACCGTGGCGCGCGGGTCGCCCATCGTCTGGCCCTTGATCATCCCGCCGTCGTACAGCGCATGGTTCTGCTCGACATCGCGCCGACGCTGGCGATGTACAGCCAGACCAATGAAGCCTTCGCCCGGGCCTACTGGCACTGGTTCTTCCTGATCCGCCCGGCGCCGTTGCCGGAAACCCTGATCGAAGCCGATCCCGAAGGTTACCTGCGCAGTGTCATGGGCAGCCGCAGCGCCGGGCTCGCGCCCTTCACCGACGAGGCCTTCAGCGAATACCGGCGTTGCCTGGAACGTCCCGGCAGTGCTCGGGGGATCTGCGAGGACTACCGCGCCAGTGCCGGCATCGACCTGGAACATGATCGCGCCGATCTCGCGGCCGGTCGCCACCTAAACTTGCCCTTACTGGTGCTGTGGGGCGCCGAGGGCACTGTCGGTCGCTGCTTCGATCCACTCAAGGAATGGCAACAGGTTGCCACCGACGTAAGAGGCAAGGCCCTGCCTGCCGGGCATTACCTCGCCGAAGAAGTCCCTGAGCTGTTGCTCACCGAAGCACTCGACTTTCTCCGCTGATTCCCCTCCTTCAATCCGACGGCATGTGCCGTCGGACTGCTTCGCCTCCCCCCAGAAATCTGCCCACGCGACAGCAACATGCAATCGCGAAACATTTACTTTCATATCGTTTATCGGGATTTGCTTCGGTCATCCGTCTTATAGAGATGCGGGCTGGTCGCGTAGGCAAAAGCCACGACCGGCCTTTCAGGGGAACCCCGTGCTGCGAAGCCCGTAGTACCGCCCCCTCACTCTGAATCAAGACTTGTCATCATGTCGAAGAAATCCCGCTCGAAACTGTGGTTCCTGGTACACAGCTGGCTGGCGTTGCCGATCTGGTTTTTCGTGCTGATCGTCTGCGTCACCGGCACCCTGGCGGTGGTCAGCCAGGAAATCGTCTGGCTGGCCAACCCGCAAATGCGTGCCAGCGCGCCGTCGGACGATGCGCCGCTGCTCAGCTACGACCAGATCATCGCGGCCATCAAGAAAGCCGAGCCGCAAACGGTCGTGCAAGAGATCGACCGCCCCGATGAATCGCACTTTGCCCTCGATGTCCGCGTCAGCTACCCCGACGGGCGCTCGCTGACGGTCTACGTCAATCCGTACACGGGCGTCATTCAGGGCGAGGCCCCGGCGTTCAATTTCAAAGGTTTCACCCGCGCCCTGCATGGCTGGTGGCTGGTGCCCTTCACCAACGGCTACAGCTGGGGCTGGTACCTGGTGTCGATCCTCGGCCTGCCCATGCTCGCCTCGCTGGTGACCGGGCTGGTGGTGTACAAGCGCTTCTGGAAAGGCTTTTTCAGCCCGACCTTGCGATTGCGCCACGGCGCGCGGATTTTCTGGGGCGATTTCCACCGCCTCAGCGGCATCTGGTCGATCTGGTTCATTGCGGTGATTTCTATTACCGGCACCTGGTTCCTGATTCAGGCGCTGCTGGCCGACAACCACATTTCCATCTCGAGCGAACCGGTGATCCCGGCCATGTCCCGTGAGAGCGTGCCCCTCTCGGCGGACGGTTCGCCGGCCCCACAGATCAGTCTCGATCGCGCGATCGAGATCGCCCAGCAGAAAATCCCCGGGCTGGAAACCAGCTATGTCAGTCTGCCGGGCAACGCCTACAGCCACCTCGATATCGGGGGGCGCGGCTGGTATCCGTTGATGTATCAGCGCGCGACGATCAATCCGTACAACGGCGAAATCGCTGCCTCGCGCCTGCTGTCCGACCGGACTTCGCTGGAGTTCGTCACCGAATCCATGCGGCCGTTGCACACCGGTGACTTCGGCGGATTGTGGATCAAGCTGATCTGGTTCTTCTTCGGGCTGCTGCTGAGCATGATGGTGCTCAGCGGACTGCTGATCTGGACCAAACGCACCGCACTGGCCACCGCCAACGCCCTCAAGCGCGAGCACAAGAAGCAACGCGTCAAGGCGCAACCGGCCCTGAACCGTGAACCGTCGGAGGTCAACCCGTGAGCCAGTCCAACGTTGCAAACCGTCCTTCACGCCTGAGCCTGTTCTGGCACAAGTGGCGCTTCCACATCAACGTGTTGCTGCTGTTGATCCCGCTGGGCTTCATGCCCCGGTACTTTGCGGACCAGTCGCTGTTTCGCGGCGACACTGGCCTGGGCGAACGCGAAGTCGGAGAAGTCCAGGTCGGCCCCTGGAGCCTGCGCATGGCCGAATTCCGTGACGAGGCGCCCCGCCCCGCCGGGCCTGCCGGCCACATGAAAAGCTTCAATGTCGCGTTGTGCGATGCCTGCATCGACCAGGTCAAGGCCACCTACCTGCGCATCGGCAAACCGCGCAGCCTGCGCGCCGCCGGGGTGATCTTCTTCGGCACGCCGTATCGCATGGGCACCCAGTTGCCGATCCCGGAAAAGACCCGAACCGACGCCGAACTGTGGATCACCATGGAAGGCTGGGACGGCAGCATGCATCAGGCCTCGATCCCCCTGAGCCAGGCCTCCCCCGCCACCATCGCCTGGCTGAACAAACAAGGAGCCAAACCATGACTCTCGCCCGACGCTTTTCCCGCCTGCGCCTGAGCAGCCTGATGCTGGTGCTGTGTGCCGGTTTCAGCGCCAGCGCCCTGGCCCACAACCCGATGTGCGAGTGCAAGGCCATCGACGCCGAGCAGATCAAATGCACCGGCGGCTTCTCCGACGGCAGCGGCGCACCGGGGGTGACCCTCGATGTGATCGGCTATGACGAAACCATTCTGGTGCCGGGCAAGCTTGGCGCCGATTCGACCCTGACCTTCAAGAAACCCGGCGCCGAGTTCTACGTGCTGTTCGACGCAGGTCCCGGCCACGTGGTCGAAATCGACCAAGCGGATATCGAAGCCCCATGACCACGCCGACCACCCAGGTTGTACGCCCGGCCGGTGCCGGGCATGAAACTCTCAATGTGCTGCTGATGTGCCTGTTGATCCTCGCGGTCGCCGGATCGGTAGTCGCATGGCGCGGCGTCTCCCACGAACCGGAGCCGGTTTCCAGCCATCAGCTGGATGCCCGCCGCGATCTCGGCGCCAGCGAGCAAGGCATCTATGCCGACTTGCGGGTGACCCTCGACGAGATCCACCTGCTGCGCGAAGAACAGCAAACGCTGCCGACCCCGCAGAACCTGGCGGACGAAGGCTTTGCCCCGTTTGCCCATGACGCCAGCTCGGTCAGTCGTGGTGGTCATGCCTGGCAGTTGCTGGCCGACCGCGCCTACTTCGGCCACAGCCAGGCACCGGCCGTGGCCGGTTCGTTTCTGATGCGCCTGAACGCAGCCGATGGCGCCGTGCCGGACATCTGGCTCAACCGCGCCACCGACCTGCAAGCGCCGGCAGAACTGTCCGACGCAGCGCTGTCCGCCGCCGGCTGGAAACAGATCGTCGCGCAATTCGATGCCGGGGTGACCCGCGAACATCGTCATTGAACCCTCGCCTTCATTCGAGAGAAGACCGCTTGCCCATGCCTAGTTCATCTCAACGCCGACCTTTCCTGCGCCTGCTGCTGATCGGCCTGTGCGCCTGCCTGCTGAGCCCGCTGGCCAGCGCCGATCAGGCCAAACGCCTGCGCATCGGCATCACCCTGCATCCGTATTACAGCTATGTGGCGAACATCGTCGGTGACAAGGCCGAGGTCGTGCCGCTGATTCCCGCCGGCTTCAACCCACACGCCTATGAGCCCCGCGCCGAAGACATCAAGCGCATCAGCGGGCTGGACGTGATCGTGCTCAACGGCGTCGGTCATGACGACTTCGCCGACCGCATGATCGCCGCCAGCGAAACGCCGAACATCAAGACCATCGAAGCCAACGAAAACGTGCCGTTGCTGGCCGCCACCGGGGTTGCCGCGCGCGGTGCCGGCAAAGTGGTGAACCCACACACGTTCCTGTCGATCAGCGCCTCGATTGCCCAGGTCAACAACATCGCCCGGGAATTGGGCAAGCTCGACCCGGACAACGCCAAGACCTACACCCAGAACGCCCGCGCCTATGGCAAACGCCTGCGGCAGATGCGCGCCGACGCCCTGGCCAAACTGACCCAGGCGCCGAACGCCGAACTGCGAGTGGCCACGGTGCACGCCGCCTATGACTACCTGCTGCGCGAATTCGGTCTGGAAGTCACCGCCGTGGTCGAGCCGGCCCACGGCATCGAGCCGAGCCCGAGCCAGTTGAAGAAAACCATCGACCAACTGCGCGAGCTGGACGTGAAAGTGATCTTCTCCGAGATGGATTTCCCGTCCACCTACGTCGAAACCATTCAGCGTGAATCCGGTGTGAAGCTGTACCCGCTGTCGCACATTTCCTACGGCGAATACACCGCCGACAAGTACGAAAAGGAAATGACCGGCAACCTCAACACCGTGGTGCGGGCGATTCAGGAGTCCGGCGCATGACGGCCCAGGAAAACCTCTCAATCACCCATAACGGCCCGACCCTGGATTTCGCCGACGTCAGCCTGACCCTCGGCCGCACGACGATCCTCGACAAAGTCACCTTCCAGGTGCAGCCAGGCAGCGTGCATGCGCTGGTCGGCCCCAACGGCGGCGGCAAGAGCTCGCTGATCAAAACCCTGCTCGGGCAGATGCCCCATCAGGGCCGGCTCAGCCTGCAATGGCCCGGCGAACCCGGCACCATCGGCTACGTGCCGCAGGCGCTGGAGTTCGATCGGGGTCTGCCGATGACCGTCGATGATTTCATGGCCGCCATGTGTCAGCGTCGCCCGGCCTTCCTCGGCTTGAGTAAACGCTACGCCGGCGCTATCGGTGATGCGCTGGAGCGGGTCGGCATGCAGGACAAGCGCAAACGCCGGATGGGTGCGCTGTCCGGTGGCGAACGCCAGCGGGTACTGCTTGCCCAGGGCCTGATTCCAGCGCCGCAATTGCTGGTGCTGGATGAACCGATGTCGGCCCTCGACGAAGCCGGGATCCAGGTGTTCGAACGCCTGCTCGGCGACTGGCGCGCGGCGGGCATCACGGTGCTGTGGATCGAGCACGATCTGGAAGCGGTCGGGCGACTGGCCAATCGCGTCACCGGCCTCAACCGCCGCGTGCTGTTCGACGCCTCGCCGCAACAGGCCCTGACCCCGGAACGCCTGCTGACCCTGTTCTCGACCCATCCACGGAGCGCTGCCTGATGAGTTACGAAGCCTTTCGTTTGATGGTGCAAGGCTGGGCTTCCTCCGGTTACCTGCCGGAAGCCCTGGCCTACGGGTTTGTGGTCAACGCCCTGCTTGCCGGTCTGCTGATCGGCCCGGTACTCGGTGGTCTCGGCACGCTGGTGGTGGTCAAGCGCTTCGCGTTTTTCTCCGAGGCGGTGGGCCACGCGGCGTTGACCGGCGTGGCCATCGGCATTCTGCTCGGCGAACCCTACACCGGCCCCTACGGCAGCCTGTTCGGCTACTGCCTGTTGTTCGGCATTTTGCTCAACTACCTGCGCAATCGTACCGGCCTGGCACCCGACACTTTGATCGGCGTGTTCCTGTCGGTGTCCCTCGCTTTGGGCGCCAGTCTACTGTTGATTCTGGCGGGCAAGATCAACGTGCACATTCTGGAAAACGTGCTGTTCGGCTCAGTACTGACGGTCAACGGTAACGATCTGCTGGTGCTGGCGATTGTCGGATCACTGGTCATGGCGCTGGCCCTGCCGCTGTACAACCGGATCATGCTGGCCAGCTTCAACCCGCAACTGGCAGCGGTGCGCGGCGTCGCGGTGAAAACCCTGGATTACCTGTTCGTGATTCTGGTGACGCTGATCACCGTCGCCGCAGTAAAAGTCATCGGCGCGATTCTGGTCGGTGCGCTGCTGGTGATTCCGGCAGCGGCCGCCCGTTTGCTCAGCCAGTCGCTCAAGGGCTTTTTCTGGTGTTCGGTGCTGATTGCCACGGTCAGTACGCTGTGCGGGATTCTCGCGCCGATCGTGTTCGACCTGCCGATTCCGTCCGGCGCCGCGATCATTCTGGTCGCCGGTATCGCCTTCGCCCTCGCCGCGATTGCCCGGGGCGTCGTCCCCAGTCTGAAAGGGAACCTTGGATAAATGGCTTTTTCATTACGACAACTGACCCTGGCCATCGCCCTCAGCGGCGCGGTTTCCAGCCCTCTGCTGGCTGCCGAGAAACCGCTGCGGGTGCTGGCCTCGTTGCCCATCACTTATGGTCTGGGCGAAGTCCTGCTCAAGGGCACTGACATCAGCCTCGAGCGCGCGGCGCCGGCCAACCTGCCGGGCAGTCGCCAGACCGCCTACTTCACCGGGCGCGGCGCCCCGGCGCTGAGCAAACTGGCCACCGGCGCCGATGCGGTGATCGGTGTGCGCTCGCTGTGGGCCGATGATCCGCTGTACCCGATCGCCCGCCGCAGCAACATCCGCATCGTTGAAGTCGACGCCGCCCGCCCGGTGGACGGCGCCCTGCCCGGCATTGCCGTGCAACCGGGGCTCAAGGTCGACGGCCTGAACAGCCAGCCGTGGCTGGCGAGCAACAACATGGGGCGTATGGCTGACGTGATGGCGGCGGACCTGGTGCGCCTGGCGCCGAAGGACAAACCGAAAATCGAGGCCAATCTGGCGGCACTGAAGCAGCGCCTGCTGAAACTCAGTGCCGACAGCGAGGCGCGTCTGGCCAGTGCCGACAACCTGAGCGTGATGAGCCTGAGCGATCACTTCGGTTACCTGATCGGCAGCCTGAATCTGGAATTGATCGGGCAGGACGCGCGACCGGATGCCGAGTGGACGCCGGAAGATCTGAAAAAACTCACCGCCACCCTGAAAGACAATGACGTGGCGGTGGTGCTGCACCATCGGCAGCCGTCGGACGCGGTAAAAGCGGCAATTGCCGAATCGGGCAGTCATTTGCTGGTGTTGAGCACCGATGCGGCAGATCCGGTGACAGAGCTGGAAGACAATGTGGATGTACTGCTCAAGGGCCTGGCCGGCGCCTGAGGAGAAGTGATCGTTCCCACGCTCTGCGTGGGAATGCCTCATTGGACGCTCCGCGTCCGCTTCGGAAGGGACGCGGAGCGTCCCGGGCTGCATTCCCACGCAGAGCGTGGGAACGATCGACATGAAAAAACCCGCTGACTGTTTCCAGTCCAGCGGGTTTCTTTTTGGCTGAAGACTTACTGTGCAGCCGCTTGCGCTTCCATTTTCTGGCGCAGGCTCAGCGGGCGCATGTCGGTCCAGACTTCTTCGATGTAGGCCAGGCATTCCTTTTTCAGGCCACTCTTGCCGACGGTGCGCCAGCCTTCCGGCACGGCCTTATAGTCCGGCCAGATCGAGTACTGCTCTTCGTGGTTGACCACGACTTGAAAGAGGATGTCCTCGCGGTCGAATACTGACGTCATGCTGTGTCTCCATCGCTGTAGGGGTGGGCTGCACGACGGGTGCAGCCGGGTATGTAGAAAGAACGTTCGACGTGGCGAAAAATTTACAGGCCGGCGGTCGCAGCGCTCAACGCTCGGCCGAAAATCTCGGCGACGCGGTCGACTTCAGCGGCGGTGATCACCAGCGGCGGCAGGAATCGCACCACCGCACCATGCCTCCCGCCCAGCTCCAGAATCAGCCCGCGCTTGAGGCATTCGCGCTGAACCAGCGGCGCCAGACGTGCGAAGGCCGGCGGATGGCCCAGTGCGTCCGGCGTACCGTTCGGATCGACCAGTTCGACACCGAGCATCAGGCCACGACCGCGAATGTCGCCCAGTTGCGGGAAGTCACGCTGCAGAATGTGCAAGTGCTCGCTCAAGCGCTCGCCCATGGCGGCGGCGTGTTCGCAGACCTTGTGCTCGACCAGATAACGCATCACCGCAGAACCGGCGGCCATCGCCATCTGGTTGCCACGGAACGTACCGGCGTGGGCCCCCGGCTGCCAGGTGTCGAGCCAGTCGCGATAAACCACCACCGCCAGCGGCAGGCTGCCGCCGATGGCTTTGGACAGCACCACCACGTCCGGAGTGATGCCGGCGTGTTCAAAGGCAAACATCTTGCCGGTGCGGGCGAAGCCGCTCTGGATTTCGTCGATGATCAGTGCCACGCCAGCCTTTTCGGTGATGCGACGCAGACCACGCAGCCACTCGATGTCCGCCGGGATCACACCGCCCTCACCCTGCACCGCTTCGACGATCACCGCTGCCGGCAATTGCACGCCAGCCTCGGGATCATTGAGCAGGTTTTCCAGGTAGCTCAGATTAGCCTTCACACCCGCCGCGCCACCGAGGCCGAACGGGCAGCGGTAGTCGTACGGGAACGGCATGAATTGCACGCCGTTGCTGAGCAGCGCACCCAGCGGCTTTTTCGGCCCCAGGCTGCCCATCAGGCTCAAGGCCCCCTGGCTCATGCCGTGGTAACCGCCGGTAAACGACAGCACGGTGCTGCGCCCGGTGGCGGTGCGCACCAGTTTCAGCGCAGCTTCCACGGCGTCGGTGCCGGTCGGGCCGCAGAACTGGATTTTCGCTTCCTTGGCCAATGCAGGCGGCAACAGGCCAAACAGGTCCTGCACGAACTGGTCTTTCACCGGCGTGGTCAGGTCCAGGGTGTGCAGTGGCAGTTCATCGGCCAGCACCTGCTGGATCGCTTCGATCACCACCGGGTGGTTATGCCCCAGCGCCAGAGTGCCAGCACCGGCCAGGCAATCGATGAAGGTACGACCTTCGACGTCTTCGACGTACAGACCTTTGGCACGTTTGAGTGCCAAGGGAATACGCCGCGGATAGCTGCGGGCATTGGATTCCTGCTGGCTCTGACGGGCCAGCAACGGCGATTCATTGAACTGATACAGCGTTTCAGCCGGCGCGGAGGCGATCCGGGCCGAAGACTCTTCGATAAGGCTGGTGGCGACTGACATCTCTCGACCCCTCAATACGCTATGGATAGTGACCAAAACTGCACACCGGGCAGGTGCGCGTTCCGGTCGCGGGGCGCACATGCAGGTTTTCCTGTTCTGGAAACGCACCAGCGTGTCGAGGATTTACACTCTTGATCGAATGTCAGGCCGACAATGCCAGCGGCTTGTGCATCGGCAGGCTTAAAACGCCGTGATGCGTGAAGGCAGACGCCGCTTCGCGATACCCCAGGCGCCGGTAGAACGCCTCGCCGGTGCGCGTGCTGGCGAGCATGACGCAAGGCCGGCCGCGAACCCGCAGCCAGCCCTCGAGATCGCCCATCAACGCGCGGCCCGCACCCCGGCGAAACCACTCCGGCTGCACATGACAAAACGTGATCTCGCCATTGGCGGCGGCCATGCCGACCCCGACCGGCTTATCGTGAAGAAGCGCGATATTCAGATAGAGATGCGGATCAGCGAGCCAGCCGCTGATGTGTTCCGCCGATTGTCGGCGAACCCAGTGGTCGACCAGTTGTGGATCGTTGCGATGATCGAGCGCGCAACCGACGCGGATCGAGCGTTCGAGAATCCGGCTGATGAGGCCGGCGTCGGCGACTGTGGCGGGACAGATGTGAATGGGTGCTTCCATGGCGCTGTTTCCCTCAATCCATTGAGTCAAAGGCTGGGGCGACAATAACGTCGCGGCCGGCGGATGACTAATGGAGAGAGGTTACATTTGATGTGCCTGGCAAATGTCAGACCGGTTGCAGCGGCATGGTCAGCTCGACCCGCAAACCATCCGGGCGGCTGTCGAAATGCAGGGTGCAGGCGCAGCGTTGAACGATGGCCTGGACAATCGCCAGCCCCAGCCCGCAGCCGGTGCTCTGGCCGTTGCGCCAGAAGCGCTGGGTCAGATGTTGCAGATCGTCCGGGGCAATCCCCGGCCCATGATCGCGCACCACGAAACGCACGCGATTGGCGGTGGTTTCCAGGCTCAACTCCACCGCGCCGTCGGTCGGCGTATGGCGCAGGGCGTTGTCCAACAGATTACGCAGAGCCGCGATCGACAGCACCGCCGGCATTTGCAAGGGCGCATCGGACAATCGCTCAGGCAGATGCAGCTTGATCCGCTGGCGCTGGTCACTGGCCGAATCCTGAATCGCCAGTTTCGCCACCTGTTCGGCGCTGCACTGCACACCGTCGTCGAACGACAGACTGCCCTCGACCCGCGCCAGCAACAGTAATTGCTCAAGGGTCCGGTGCAGGCGGTCGGCGCCCTCCTCGGCCCGGGCCAGGGACTGATCGCGGGCACTGCCTTCGGTCATGCGCGCCACTTGCAGGTGGGTCTTGATCGCCGTCAGCGGGCTGCGCAGTTCATGGGCGGCATCGCCGGTCAGGCGACGTTCGCGTTCGATGGTCTTGCCGATGCGCTGGAACAACTGGTTCTGGGTTTCGAGCAGCGGTTTCAATTCGCTGGGGAATGACTGCAACTGCAAAGGCTCCAGCGAATCCGCATTGCGACGCATCAAGGCTTCACGCAAGCGATTGAGCGGCGCCAGGCCCTGGCCGATCCCCAGCCACAACAGGCACAGGCAGCCAAGCAGCGCCACACCCACCGGCACCGAGGCCGCCAGCAGGATCGACATGTTCAGGGCTTCGCGCTCGATCACCCGGTCGGCGGTGGTGATTCGCACATCGCCTCGGGCGAGGGTGAAGCTGCGCCATGGCGCGCCATCGATCATCTGATCGTGGAAGCCCATCTTCTGGGCTTCCAGCGCCTGCTCCGGGTTGTTGTGGCTGCGGGCGAGGATTTCCCCGCGCAGCGAACTGACCTGACAGGCCATCCCGCCGGGAATGTTCAGTTGCTCGGCGCTGAAGTGAGTGCCTTCGCCTTTGCTCGGGATGGCCGGCAGTTGTTCCAGCAGCCCGGCGACCATCCGCGCCGACGCCACCAGCCGCTGGTCGAGGGAAAACATCATCTGGTTGCGCAAGTCGCTGAGCATCCAGGCAGCCGCCAGTGCCCAGATCAGCGCGAACGCGGCGCCGAGGGTCAGGCTCAGGCGCAGGCGCAGACTCATCACTTGTCAGGTTCTCCACCATCGGCCGGGCCGAGGCGGTAGCCCAGACCGCGCACGGTTTCGACGATGCCTTTACCCAGTTTGCTGCGCAGGTGATGGATGTGCACGTTGAGTGCGTTGCTCTCCAGTTCATCGTTGAAACCGTAGACGCTGTCCTTCAACTGCTCGGTGGATAGCACCCGGCCACGGTTGTGCAGCAAGGCCTGCAGCAGGGATTGTTCGCGACGGGACAGGTCTACCGAACGGCCCGCCAGCGTGGTTTCCCGACTGCTCGGGTCGTAGGTCAGCGCGCCGTGTTCGATCAGGTTGACGCTGCGCCCGGCTACCCGGCGCAACAGGGTTTGCAGACGGGCGAACAATTCACGCAGGTCGAACGGCTTGAGCAGGTAGTCGTCGGCACCGGACTGCAAACCGTCGACACGATCGGTGACCGAGTCCCGCGCGGTAAGGATCAGTACCGGAATCTCCAGGCCCTGCTGACGCAGTTGTTGCAGCAGTTTGAGGCCATCTTCGTCCGGCAGGCCAAGATCGAGCACCATCACGTCGAATTCGGCAACCTTGAGGATCGCCCGCGCCTTGGAGGCGGTGTTGACGTGCTCGACCGTCAGGCCTTGTGTCGTCAGCCCGGCGACGATCCCGCTGGCGATCAACTCATCGTCTTCGCAAACCAGTACGTGCATGGGAGCTCCATGAGAAAAAACGCGATTCAAGCAGGAGAGGATTAAGCGGCAATTATGGACACTGCCCGCGCCAAGGAAAAGCACGATCCCGACGTATACGACCACGGGCGAGGTCTTTCTCAACGCCAATTACTGCAACGACAACTAATAAGTTCACAGGCAACAACTTGACACCCCCCAATGTCACAAACAGCAATCACTAAATCAGTGCACAACCACTATTTATCGATATAACCTCCAACTGCAAAACACACAAACATCAAATCAAACAACTATCATTCTTCAGAAGCAAACATCAAATGTCCAAACTTAACAACTTCGTCGCCATCGACTGGCGCTCCGGCCCTGACCGGATTTACTTCTTCTTCAAAGATACTGATCAATTCTCCCGTTACAACAATGGCGATGAAAAAGTACCCAACGAATATCCAAAACCGATCAAGGGAAACTGGCCAGGTTTCGATGCCTATGCCAAGCACCTGCGCTTCGGATTTACGCAAACAAGGGCAGGCGACAAGGACATTGCCTGGTTGTTCTTCTACAACGGTGAACGCCCGTGGGTGTGCGCCTATGACCAGGACAATGACAAGGCTGATGCCTTTTACGATCTATCCAACTCTCTCTGGACGCCGATCCTGCCTTACTTCGACAGAATCGTTGCCGGCACCTGGCTGGAAGCCATCGGACACAAGTACGAGTTTCTTTTCCTGTTGAATGACGGAACTCGTCTGACATTCCACACGGTGACGCAAAAAATCAATCACCAAGCCGATGCAATACTGCCCGGACTTGCACCTTATAAAGATCGCCTTGTTACTGCGGCGCAGATTGATCCGACTTTCAGCGATAACCTCTGGTGCATCTTCCTGACCAATGACCAGTTTGTGGTTTTCAATATGCAAAAAGGCGCAGTCGAGGGAGGTGTGCGCAATGTCAGTGGCACATTCGCCGGGTTAACCCGCGGTCTCTGATTCCCTCATTCGTTTGCAACGCTGCAGCGTCTCGCAGGCTCGACGCATGGATAACTCCGGTTAATCATCGGTTAATCGCCGCCCGCCACTGTGCCCCTCAATTGCACAGGGACAAGGCTCCTCCATGCGTCATTTTTTTCTATTGTTTGCACTGTTGATTTCGAGTCTGGCCCAGGCGGGGAATGATCCCTTTGCGTCAAAACCGGAGTTCCTGCCGGTCGACAAGGCATTCGTGCTGACCTCGGAACGTCTGGATTCCGGTGAGACCCAGCTGTTCTGGCAAATCGCCGACGGCTATTACCTGTATCAGAAGCGTCTGAAGTTCGACGGGCTGGCGACGCAAAACGTGCCGGCCCTGCCCGAAGGCGAGTCCCACAGCGACGAGTATTTCGGCGAACAGCCGGTTTATCGCCAGGGCCTCGAGCTGAAAATCCCGGCAGCCGCACAGGGCCAGATCAAGGTCAGTTATCAGGGCTGCGCCGACGCCGGTCTTTGCTATCCACCACAAACCAGAGTGATTGACCTCGGCGGCAAAGCCGCAGCAACGACAGGTGAAGCGCCGGATCAGGCACTGGCCAGCGGTCTGCAACAGCATTCGCTGGGCTGGAGTCTGCTGGTGTTCTTCGGCCTCGGTCTGCTGCTGGCGTTTGCCCCGTGTTCGTTGCCGATGCTGCCGATTCTGGCGGGCATGGTCGTGGGCAGTGGCGCCACGCCGCGTCGCGGTTTCGCGCTGGCTGGCAGTTATGTGGTTTGCATGGCGCTGGTGTATGCGGCGATGGGCGTCATCGCCGCGCTGCTGGGGGCGAACCTGCAGGCGTGGTTGCAGAACCCGTGGCTGCTCGGAACGTTCGCGGCCGTGTTTGTGGTTCTGGCGCTGCCGATGTTCGGCTTCTTCGAGTTGCAATTGCCGGTGGCACTGCGGGATCGACTGGAACACGCCTCGCGCAGTCAACGCGGTGGCAGTCTGGTCGGCGCCGGTGTATTGGGCGCGTTGTCCGGTCTGCTGGTCGGCCCGTGCATGACCGCACCGCTGGCCGGCGCCCTGCTTTACATCGCGCAAAGTGGCAACGCGCTGCACGGCGGTCTGATCCTGTTTGCCCTGGGCATCGGCATCGGCGTTCCGCTGCTGTTGCTGGTAACCGTCGGCAATCGCTTCCTGCCCAAGCCCGGCGCGTGGATGAACCTGCTCAAGGGCGTGTTCGGTTTCCTGTTCCTTGCCACCGCGCTGCTGATGCTGCGCCCGGTGCTGGATCCGTCGCTATGGCTGGGTTTGTGCGGCGCGCTGCTGTTGATCGCCGCGTACAGTGCCTGGAAACAGTCCGACGGCTTTGGTCGCGTGGCTCACTTGTTCGGTGCCGGTTCGCTGTTGCTGGGCTTGTGGGGCAGTCTGCTGGTGGTCGGTGCGGCAGGCGGCAGTGACGATCCGTATCAGCCGTTGCAGGTGTACAGCGGCGGCCGCGTCGGATCTGCGGCGCCCAGCGGCCACGAAGCCTTCACGACGATCAAGGATCCCGCTGCCCTGCAACGCGAGCTCGACGCCGCCAAAGCGCAGGGCCAGTGGGTGCTGCTCGATTACTACGCCGACTGGTGCACGTCGTGCAAAGTCATGGAGAAACAGGTGTTCGGCCAGGCGCGGGTGATGCAGGCCCTGAGCGATGTGCGCTTGCTCCGACTCGACGTCACCGCCGACAATGCCGCCAGCCGCGAACTGCTCGGCCGTTATAAAGTGCCGGGGCCACCGAGTTTCGTGTGGGTCGGCGCCGACGGCGAAGAGCGCCGCAGCCAGCGCATCACCGGCGAGGTCGATGCCGATACTTTCCTGCAACGCTGGACCACCACCCGAGACGCCCGTTAATGCTGACCTTCACCCTCGGCACCTTTGCCATCGCACTCAACCACCTGCTGCTGATCAGCGCGCTGGCGCTGGCGACCTTCGTCGGCTGGCGGGTGGCCAAGCGCGGCGGCGACAACCCCGAGTCGGCGCTGTTCAGCCTGTTTCTGCTCGGCATGCTGGCGGCGCGCATTGCGTTTGTCGCTGTGTACTGGGGCCACTATCGCAACGACCCGTGGCAGATCATCGACCTGCGCGACGGCGGTTTTCTCGCCTGGCCGGGGGTGATCGTGCTGTTGCTGGCGGCGCTGTATCGCGGCTGGCGCCGGCCGGGTTTGCGTCGACCGCTGGGGTTCGGCGTGGTCAGCGGCGTGGCGTTCTGGGTGCTGGCGACTTTGTCCCTGAACATCTACGAGCAAGGCACGCGCCTGCCGGACATCAGCCTGCGCAACGCCGCCGGGGAAACCGTGAAACTCACCGACTATCAGGGCGGGCCGCTGGTGATCAACCTTTGGGCCACTTGGTGCCCGCCGTGCCGCCGGGAAATGCCGGTGCTGGAAAACGCCCAGCAACAACGCCCGGACCTGACATTCCTGTTCGTCAATCAGGCCGAAAGCATGCAAAGCGTCGCCACGTTTCTCGAAACCCAGGGCTTGAGCCTGAACAACGTGCTGTTCGACCGCAGCGGACGCCTCGGCCAGGCCGTGGGTTCCATGGCCCTGCCGACTACGCTGTTCTATAGCCCGGACGGTCGCCTGCTGGGCAGCCATCTGGGCGAGTTGTCGAACGCCAGCCTGGCCCGCGCTCTGGAAAACTTCGACACCCCGGCTTCCAGCCCGAATCCGGCCACCTCTTCTTCAAGGAAACTGCCATGCCCCGCCTCCGCCACTTGCTGACGCTGACCATGAGCGCAGCCCTGCTGCACTTGCCGTCGGTCCAGGCCGCTGAAGAACTGCCTGAAGCGATCAAGAAAATCGAAGCCAAGGGCGCGAAAATCGTCGGCCAGTTCGACGCGCCGGACGGCTTGCGCGGTTACGCCGCGCAATACCAAAACCGCGGCATGGCGCTGTACCTGACGCCGGACGGCAAGCATGTGCTGCTGGGCAATCTGTATGACGCCGACGGCAATGACCTGAGCAGCGCGCCGCTGCAAAAACTGGTCTACGCGCCGATGGCCAAGGAAGTCTGGGCCAAGTTCGAAGCGAGCAACTGGATTCAGGACGGCAACAAGGATGCGCCGCGCACCGTGTACCTGTTCAGCGATCCGAACTGCCCTTACTGCAACATGTTCTGGGAACAGGCCCGTCCATGGGTCAAGGCCGGCAAGGTGCAGCTGCGGCACATCATGGTCGGCATCATCCGCGAAGACAGCCCGGCCAAATCCGCCGCCCTGCTCGCCGCCAAAGACCCGAGCAAAGCCCTGGAAGATCACGAGAAGGCCGGCAAGGCCAGCACCCTCAAGGCCTTGAAGGACATTCCGGTCGCGGTGCAGACCAAACTTGCCGCGAACATGCAACTGATGGAAGACCTGGACTTGCAGGCCACCCCGGCGATCTTCTACATGGACGACAAGGGCGAACTGCAACAACAGCAAGGCGCGCCGACGCCGGACAAACTGGCGAAGATTCTCGGCCCGAAATAAAAAACGCCCACGCAATGCGTGGGCGTTTTCGTTACTTCAGTTCAGCCAGAAATTTCAGCAGCGTGTCGGTCACGAACGACGGATTCTCCAGATTGGAGATATGCCCCGCCTCCGGCACCAGCACGCACGGACAGCCAATCAGCTCAGCCATTTCCCGTGCTTCCGACGGCGGGCGTGGCTTGTCCTGATCGCCGCAGACCACCAGCGTGGTCGCCGCATTCAGTTCGCCCAGACGCGGCAACAGATCGTCACGGCCAAAGGTGATGCGACCCATCGGCACGATGCTGTCGCGCAGGCGTTCGGCGGAATACCCGGCGAGTTTTGCGCGGAAATCCTGATACAGCGCCGACTCTCGATCGATGCCCGGGCGGAAGAAGATCGGCACCACGATATCCAGCAGTTGCTCGGAGATCCCGCCGCTTTCCTCGATCTGTTTGAACAGCGAGAAATAATACTGACGAGTCGGTTCCGGCTCGACGCCGACGTAAGTGTCCATCAGCACCAGACCGTTGAGCCGCTGCGGCGCCGACAACGCCAGACGCACGCCCCACATGCCGCCGACCGACAACCCGACCAGCGTCACCCGGTCAATGTCCAGATGATCGAGCAAGGCCAGTGCCTGACGGGCGATGTCGTCCAGCGAAGCGGTGCCTTCAGGCAAGCGACCGGATTCGCCGTGCCCCCACAGATCCAGTGCAATCACCCGATAGTGCGCCGATAGCGCTGCGATCTGCGGTGCCCACATGGCCTGATCCCACAGGTAGCTGCCAGCCAGCAACACCGCCGGGCCTGTGCCTTGATCAATGTAGTGAAGCGCCTGTCCGTCAACTTCGAAGAAAGCCATCGATCACCCCCGCGACAAAAAAGAGAACCGGCAGACTGGGCTGCCGGTTCGGGATCGTCAACTATACAAACGTACACCAATGCACCGGCTGAATTGCATTGAATGCACCGACGCCATCGCTGGCAAGCCAGCGATGAGGCCGGTACAGACATTGGAAACTACAAGCCTTCCAACTCCGCCATCAGATCATTTAGACGATCAACCTTCTCCTCGGTAATGTCGCTGGCCGCCAGCCCTTCGATGTACCCGGCCAGTTCCTCCACCGTGCTGCATTCGAACATCGCCCGCAGCGGAACGTCCCGTTGCAGCGCTTTCTGCACCCGCGAGGCGATCTGCGTGGCGAGCAGCGAATGGCCGCCGAGTTCGAAGAAGTTGTCACGTACCCCGACCTTCTCGACCTTCAGTACCTCGGCCCAGATATCGGCCAGGGTCTGCTCCAGCTCGCTGCGCGGCGCCAGGTAATCCTGGCTTTGCAACTGGCCGATCTCCAGCACCGGCAAAGCCTTGCGGTCGAGTTTGCCGTTGGCGTTGAGCGGCAACCGGTCGAGCCACAACCAGTGCAGCGGCACCATGTATTCCGGCAGTTCGGCGCGCAGGCGCTGCTTGATCCGCTCCAGGCGTTCGCTCTGATTCAGTGCGGAATCTGCGGCCACCAGGTAGCCGACCAGATGCTTGCCGTTGACGCCTTCCTGCACGCCGACCGCCCCGTCGCGGACTTCCGGTTGCTCGTGCAGACGCGCCTCGATTTCACCCAGCTCGATCCGGTAACCGCGAATCTTCACCTGATGATCGACCCGGCCGACGTACTCCAGCACGCCGTCACTGCGGCGGCGCGCCAGGTCACCGGTGCGATACAGGCGCTCACCCGGCGCACCGAATGGATTCGGCACAAACACCGGCGCGGTGCGCAGCGGATCGCTGACATAGCCACGACCGACCCCGGTGCCCGCCACACACAACTCACCCACCGCACCTAGCGGCACCAGATCCAGCGCGCCATCGAGCAGGTACAGCAAGTTGTTGTCGGTCGGCGTACCGATCGGCAGATAGCTGCCGCGAGTCGAGGCCAGGTCGACGCGGAAGAACGCCACGTCGTCCGAACACTCCGCCGGGCCATAGGCATTAACCAGACCGATCTCCGGATAACGCAGCAGCCATTGGTGCGCCAGTTCCGGCGGCATTGCTTCACCGGTCGGCAGCATCCAGCGCAGCCCGTCGAGGCTCAGACGATCCGAGGCGAGCATGCCCTGAATCAGCGACGGCACGCTCTCCAGCACGGTGATGCCCTGCTGTTGCACATGCACCAGCAAGCCTTGCGGATCGTGGGCGATGGTGTTCGGCACGATGTCCACCCGCGCCCCGAACAGCGGCGCGGCGAGGAACTGCCAGACCGAAATGTCGAAGCTTTGCGAAGCGGTCTGGGCGATCACATCGGCGTCGCTCAGGTTCAGGTACGGCACCTTGCTCAACTGGTTGTTGAGCATGCCGCGCTGTTCGACCATCACGCCTTTCGGCAACCCGGTGGAGCCCGAGGTGTAGATCACGTAAGCCAGGTTGTCCGGGCCGCTGAAGAGGCCCGGATTCGCCGACGACACCGCGCTGGCCTGAACCTCTTCCCACACCAGCAAGCGTGGACGGTTGGCGCAGCTGAACTCATCCAGCAAGGTCGTCGCCTGTTCGCGGCAAGCCTCGGTGCACACCAGCACCGGCGTGCGACTGAGCTCAATAATGCGTTGCAAACGCTGGCTCGGCAGACCCGGATCCAGTGGCAGGTAACCGGCACCGGCCTTGAAGCTGCCGATGATCATGCCCAGCAGATCCAGATTACGTTCGCCCAGCAACGCCACCGGTTGATCCATCTGCACCCCGGCCGCGACCAATGCATGGCCGAGACGGTTGGCGTTCTGGTTCAGCTCGGCATAGCTCAGTTGCTGATCGAGGCAACTGGCGGCAATGCGTTGCGGATGTTGTGCGACCTGCGCTTCGAACAGCTCGACGTAGCTCTGTTCCAGCGGATAGTCGTGCTCACTCTGGTTGCAGCCGTGGAGCAGGAAGTCCTGTTCCTCTTGGCCAAGCAACGGCAGGTCGGCCATGTCGCCATGGAAGCCGTCGACCAACGCCAGCAACAGACGCTTGAACTCACCGAGCATGCGCTCGATGGTCGACTCGTCGAAGTAGCGCTGATCGTAAGACAGGTGCAGACCGAGGTCGTCACCCGGGTAGCACACGGCTGTCAGCGGGAAGTTGGTATGGGTACGGCCCGAGTCCGAGGTCGCGTTGAGGCTCTGCGCACGGTCCAGCACCGAGACTTCCACCGGGGCGTTTTCGAACACGAACAGACTGTCGAACAGCGGCTGGCCTTTCGGCAGTTCGCTCTGTTCCTGGATGTTCACCAGCGGCAGGTATTCGTACTCGCGCAGTTGCATGTTGCTGTCGAGCAGACCGCTCAGCCACTGACGCACGCTGGCGCGCTGATCGTCCGCCGGGATCTGCACCCGCAGCGCGATGCTGTTGATGAACAGGCCGACGGTGCGCTGCATCTCCGGCATTTCCACCGGGCGCCCGGCCACGGTCACGCCGAACAGCACGTCGCGATCACCGCTCATGCGGCGCAGCACCAGTGCCCACGCCGCCTGGGCGAAGGTGTTGATGGTCAGCTGATGGGCCTGGGCCAGTTCGCGCAGACGGGCGCCGTCCTCGACATTCAGTCGGGTGTAGCGGTCGCCGACGATCATGCCGCCGCTTTCGCCGGCGTGTTCACGCAGGAACGGACGGTCGCTCGGGATCGGCGTGGTGCGCTCGAAGCCTTGCAGGTTCTGCTGCCACCACTGACGCGCCTCGGCCAGGCTCTGGCGTTGCAGCCAGCCGATGTAATCGCGGTAGCGTGGCGGCACTGCCAGTTGCGCTTCACGACCTTCGCCCAGAGCGGTGTATATCTCGAAAAAATCGTTCATCAGCAACGAACGGCACCAGGCATCGATCAGAATGTGGTGGTTGCTCATCATGAACCAGTAACGCGCCGCGCCGACCTTGATCAGGCGCAGGTGGAACGGTGCCTGATTGAGCAGATCGAACCCGGCTTCGCGTTCGGCCTTGAGCAGCGCTTGCAGTTTCGGCTCCTGCTCGGCGTCAGCGATGGCGCTCCAGTCCAGATATTCGATCGGCGTACGACCCGGCGTATGGATCACTTGCAGCATGTCTTCGCCGACGTTCCAGCAGAACGACGCACGCAACGCTTCGTGACGGGCGACCACCGCTTGCCACGCCTGGGCGAAACGCTCGGGGTCGAGTTCGCTGTTGATGCGGTAGCGATCCTGCATGTAGTACAGACCGGTGCCCGGTTCGAGCAAGGTGTGCAGCAGCATGCCTTCCTGCATCGGCGTCAGCGGGTACACGTCTTCGATGTGCGCCGCCGGCACCGGCAATGCGTCAAGTTGCGCCTGGGTCAGTTTCGCCAGCGGGAAGTCCGACGGCGTCAGGCCACCGGCCTCGTCCTGCAGGCAATGTTCGATCAGGCTCTGCAACTCGCCGACGTAGGCATCGGCCAGCTCGTTGATGGTCTGCGCGTCGTAGCGTTCGGCGCTGAAGGTCCAGCGCAGCAGCAGTTCCCCGCCGTACACCTGACTGTCGACGCTCAACTCGTTCGGCAGTGGTGCGTGCGGATCGTGGGCGGCACCAACCGATTCATCCAGCGGACGGAACAGCGCATCGCTGCCGAAGCTCTGGTCGAACTGGCCGAGGTAGTTGAAGGTAATCGGCGCGCTCGGCAACACCGCCATGCTCTGACGGCTGGCGTCATCGGCGAGATAACGCAGCACGCCATAACCGAGACCCTTGTGCGGCACGGCACGCAGTTGTTCCTTGATCGCCTTGATCGAAGCGCCCTGCCCGGCAGCCTCTTCGATGTTGTGTGGGGTCAGGCGCAGCGGATAGGCGCTGGTGAACCAGCCGACGGTACGGGTCAGGTCGATCTCGTCGAACAGGGTTTCGCGGCCGTGGCCTTCCAGTTGAATCAGCGCCGACGGCTGACCGCTCCAGCGGCACAGCACGCGGGCCAGCGCGGTCAGCAACAGGTCGTTGACCTGCGTGCGATAGGCGCTCGGCGCCTGTTGCAGCAGTTGCCTGGTGCGCTCGGCATCCAGACGCACGCTGACGGTTTGCGCGTGGCGATTCTCGCGACCGCCCTCAGGACGTTCGCACGGCAAATCGGCAGTCGGGCCGGCCAGTTGCGCTTGCCACCAGCTCAGTTCTTCACGCAGGGATTCACTGCCGGCGTAAGCCTGCAAACGCGCCGCCCAGTCCTTGAAGGCGCTGGTTTTGGCCGGCAGTTTCACCGACTGATCGGCGTCGAGCTGGCGATACACGGTTTGCAGATCGTCGAGCAGAACGCGCCACGACACACCGTCGACCACCAGGTGATGGATCGCGATGAACAGCCGTTGCCGAGCGTCCGGCCCATCGACCAAAACTGCGCGCATCAGCGGGCCCTGGGCAAGGTCGAGGCTGCGCTGGGCATCGGCGAACAGCGCGGCGCACTTGTCCATCGACGGCACGCGAACCTGCCACAGCACGGCAGCATCAGTCACCGGTTGATGGGTCGCTTGCCATGCGCCGTTGATCTCGCTGAAGCGCAGACGCAAGGCGTCATGCTGCTCGATTACCGCCAACAGCGCTTGCTCCAGACGATGCGGTTCCAGTGCAACAGTCGGCTCCAGCAACAACGCCTGGTTCCAGTGTTGACGCTCGGGAATCTCGGTGTCGAAGAACCAGTGCTGGATCGGTGTCAGACGCGATTCGCCGGACACCAAACCTTGTTCAGCCGTCACGGTTTCACTGCGACTGGCGATAGCCGCCAACGTCTGAACGGTCTGGTGCTGGAACAGATCACGCGGGCTGAAGTGAATGCCCTGCTGACGCGCCCGGCTGACCACTTGAATCGACAGGATCGAGTCGCCGCCCAGTTCGAAGAAGTTGTCGTTCAGACCGACCTGCTCGACGTTGAGCACCTCGCACCAGATCTGCGCCAGGGTCTGCTCCAGCTCGTTGCTTGGCGCCACGTAATCCTGACGATTGAGCTCCGGATCCGGTGCCGGCAAGGCGCGGCGATCGAGTTTGCCGTTGGCGGTCAGCGGCATGCTCGCCAGCAGAATCAGATGGGTCGGCACCATGTAGTCCGGCAGTTGCGTCTTCAGGTGCGCCTTCAGCGCTTCGCGCAGTTCGGCCTGCTCGGCTTCGCCGCGCGAAGCGACCTCGGTCACCAGATAGCCAACCAGTTGCTTGCCGCTCGGCGCATCCAGCGCCAGCACCACCGCTTCGCGGATCGAATCGTGATCGAGCAGACGGGTTTCGATCTCGCCCAGCTCGATGCGGAAACCACGGATCTTCACCTGATGGTCGATCCGCCCCAGGTATTCCACCAGACCGTCGGCGCGCTGGCGCACCAGGTCGCCGGTGCGGTACATGCGCCCGCCATCGATGGCAAACGGGTCGGCGACGAAACGTTCGGCAGTGATGCCTGCACGCTCGTGATACCCCACCGCCAGACCGGCGCCACCGACGAACAATTCACCGGTCGCGCCTTGCGGCACCAGCGCCAGATCAGCGTCGAGAATGTAGGCCACGCGATCACCGATCACGCTGCCGATCGGCACACTGCCGGCGCCCTCTTCCAATACTTCTGGCGCGAGACTGGTCAGCGGCATGACCACGGTTTCGGTCGGGCCGTAGGCGTTGAAGAACAGGCTCGGTTTGAACGCCGCGCGAATCCGTTGCAGGTGTTCGCCGGTCAGCGCCTCGCCGCCGGTAATGATCATGCGCACCGGCAGGATGTCGTTTTGCGTCGCGAGGAACTGCGCCAGCTGGCTGCCGTAGCTCGGGGTGAAACCGAGAATATTGATCCGATGTTCGCGGATCAGGCCGCAGATTTCTTCCGCGTCCCACTGACCCTGAGCACGCAGCACAACCTGCGCGCCGCTGAGCAGCGGCACCAGCAGACGCTCGGTGGCGGCGTCGAAGTTGATCGAATAGAAGTGCAGTTCGCAGTCGTCCGGACGCATGCCGAAGCGCTCGATCACCGCCTGGCAGTGCATGGCGATTTCACCGTGAGACACCACCACACCTTTCGGCTTGCCGGTGGAACCCGAGGTGTAGATCAGGTACGCCTGATGCTGCGGCAGGCTGATAAATGGCAGCTCGGTTGCCGGGTAATGGGCCAGCGCCGCGCTGTCGTCTTCCAGGCACCAGCGCGCCACATTCGACGGCAGCTCGCCGAGTGCCTTGAACATCGCGCGGTCGCTGAGCAACAGGCCGACGCCGCTGTCTTCGATCATGTAATGCAGACGGTCGAGCGGGTATTCCGGGTCCAGCGGCACATAGGCGCCGCCGGCCTTGAGAATCGCCAACAGGCCGACGACCATTTCCAGCGAACGCTCCAGCGCCAGGCCGACCCGCACTTGCGGGCCGACACCGCGTTCACGCAGGGCCCAGGCCAGGCGGTTGGCGCGGGCATCGAGTTCGGCGTAGCTCAGGGTCTGCCCGGCGAAGGTCAGGGCCGGCGCGTCTTTGCGCGCCAGTGCCTGCTCGGCGAACAGGTGATGGATGCACTGATCGAGACGACGCTCGCCCGGCTCGACACCAAGGCTGTCGAGCAATTGCTGCTGTTCAGGAGCGTCGAGCAACGGCAGTTCGCTGAGGCGTTGTTGCGGGTCGGCGATCAACGCTTCCAGCAGGTTGCGCCAATGCTTGGCCATGCGCGCGATGGTCGGCTCGTCGAACAGATCAGTGCTGTACGTCAGGCAGCAACCGAGGCGATGGTCGAGGTCGGTGACTTCCAGGTTGAGGTCGAACTTGGTCGCCCGCGCATCGTTGGCCAGGTACTCGACGGTCATGCCGGCGAGCATGCGGCTTTGCTGGAATTCCCAGCGCTGCACGTTGCACATCACCTGGAACAACGGGTTGTACGCGGCACTGCGCGGTGGCTGCAACGCCTCCACCAGATGATCGAACGGCAGATCCTGATGGGACTGGCCTTCGATCACGGTGTGGCGCACGTGCTCGAACAATTCGCCGACCGACATCTGGCCGTCGAGCTGGCAACGCAGCACCTGGGTGTTGAGGAACGCACCGATCAGGCCTTCGCTTTCCGGGCGGATACGGTTGGCCACTGGCGCGCCGATGCGCAGATCGGTCTGGCCGCTGTAGCGGTAAAGCAGTGTGGCGAGGGCAGCGGTCATGGTCATGAACAGGGTCAGACCGTTCTGCGCATTGAAGGCGCGAACCCGCGCGGCGAGATCATCGCTGAGGTCGAAACGGAACAGCTCACCCTGATGACTTTGCACCGGCGGACGCGGCCGGTCGCCCGGCAGTTCCAACAGCGGGTGTTCGCGGCCCAGTTGCGCGGTCCAGTAGTCGAGCTGACGCTGACGCTCGCCGGACTCCAGCCAGTTGCGCTGCCACACGCTGTAGTCGAGGTACTGCACCGGCAACGGTTGCAGCGGCGATTCGCGATCGTCGACGAACGCTTCATACAGCGCGCTGAGTTCACGGGCGAAGATGTCCATCGCCCAGCCTTCGGTGACGATGTGGTGCAGGGTCAGGACGAAGTAATGCTCTTGCTCGGCAGTCTTGACCAGGCAGGCGCGCAGCAGCGGGCCGGTTTCCAGATCGAACGGTAGATGCGCTTCATCGTCGGCCAGTTGCTGAACTTTCTGCTCGCGCACATCGGTGGCGAGTTTCGAGAAATCCTTCCAGTCCATGCGCACGCCGGTCTCGGCATGCACCTGCTGACGGGCCACGCCGTCGATACTCGGGAACGTGGTGCGCAGGGTTTCGTGACGCAGGATCAACGCTTGCAATGCTGCCTCGAAACGCCCGACATCGAGCACGCCACGCAGGCGCGCCATGCCGCCGACGTTGTACGCCGGGCTGTCCGGCTCCATCTGCCAGAGGAACCACATGCGCTGCTGCGAGTAGGACAGCGGCACCGGTTGGCTGCGATCAACCTTGTCGATCGGCGGCTGTTTGTTGGTGCGACCGCTGGCCTGGATCTGGCGGATCTGCTCGGCGAAATCACCCAGTTCGCTGTGTTCGAACAAGGCGCGCAACGGCAGTTCGACGTCGCAGGCCTGACGGGTGCGGGAGATGATTTGCGTGGCCAGCAGCGAGTGACCGCCGAGGGCGAAGAAATCGTCGCGCAGGCCGACCTGCTTCAGGCCGAGCACTTCGCGCCAGATTGCGGCGACCTGCTTTTCCAGCTCGGTGACCGGCTCGACGTGCTCGCGCACCTGCCATTGCGGCTCGGGCAAGGCGCGGCGATCGAGTTTGCCGCTCGGGCTCAAGGGCATTGCGTCCAGGCGCATCAATTGCGCCGGGACCATATATTCCGGCAACTCGGCAGCCAGTGCGGCTTTCAGGCGAGCGATTTGCCCGTCCTGATCTTCACTGGCATCAGTGGCGGTGAAGTAGCCGATCAGTTGCGGGCCGGCGACGGTTTCACGCACCAGCACGGCGGCCTGAGCGACGCCATCCTGAGCCAGCAGACGGGCTTCGATTTCTTCCGGCTCGACGCGGAAGCCGCGCAGTTTGACCTGCTGATCGAGACGGCCGAGGTATTCGATCACGCCATCATTCGTCCAGCGTGCGCGGTCACCGGTGCGGTACAGACGCGCGCCCTGCTCGCCCAGCGGATCAACCACGAAACGCTCGGCGGTCAGCGCCGGCCGGCCGAGGTAACCACGGGCCAGGCCGATACCGCTGATGCACAGTTCACCCGGCACACCGGCCGGCACAGGATTGAGATCGCTATCGAGCACGCGGCAGACCACGTTGCCCAGCGGACGACCAATCGGCGAACGCTCGCCATCCGCCATGCTGCAATGCCAGTGGGTGACGTTGATCGCGGTCTCGGTCGGGCCATAACGGTTGTGCAGTTGCACCGCTGGCAGTTGCGCCAACACGCGGTTGCGCAGTTCCGCCGGCAGCGCTTCACCGCCGGAGAACACGCGGCGCAGGCTGGTGCACTCGGCACTCAACGGTTCGTCGATAAACAGCGAGAGCAGCGGCGGCACAAAGTGCAGCGTGGTCACGCCATATTCTTGAACAAGCTGCGCGATGCGATGCGGATCGCGGTGTTCGCCGGGGCCGGCGATCAGCAGACGCGCACCGGTGATCAGCGGCCAGAAGCATTCCCACACCGACACGTCGAAACTGATCGGCGCTTTTTGCATCAGCACGTCGGTTTCGTCGAGGCGATAGGTGTTTTGCATCCATTGCAGACGTTCGGCCAGCGCCGCGTGAGTGTTGCCCACGCCTTTCGGCTGGCCGGTGGAGCCGGAGGTGTAAATCACGTAGGCGAGGTTGTCGCCGTGCAGATGCAGACCCGGTGCCTGGCTCGGCCAGTTCTCCAGGTGCAGGGTGTCCATGGCGATCACGCTGACGCCTTCGCGGGCCGGCAAGCGGTCGAGCAATGTGGTCTGGGTCAGCAGCAGTTCGACGCCGCTGTCATTGAGCATGTAGGCCAGACGCTCGGCCGGGTAATCCGGGTCCAGCGGCACGTAGGCGCCACCGGCCTTGATGATCGCCAGCAGGCCGATCAGCAGTTGCGGCGAACGCTCGGCGGCGATGGCCACGCACACGTCCGGGCCGACGCCTTTGTCGCGCAGGTAATGGGCGAGACGGTTGGCCTGGGCGTGCAGTTCGGCGAAGTCGAGGCTGCCGCCGTCCCACACCAGTGCGGTGCGATCAGGGGTTTGCCGCGCTTGTTCGTTGAGCAGTTCCGGCAGCCATTGTTGCGCCGGGGTGCACGGGGCAATGCTCCATTCGCTTTGCTGAGTATTTTCGGCGGCGGTCAGCAATTGCAGCTCGCCGATGGTTTGTTCCGGACGTTCGCAGACGGCACGCAGCAGGTTGCTGAAATGCTCGGCGAGGCGCTCGATGGTCGCGGCGTCGAACAGCTCATCGGCGTAGTCGAAGGACAGCGTCAGGCGACCGTTATGGTCTTCTTCACTGTGCAGTTGCAGATCGAACTTGGCCTCGCGGCTGTGCCACGGCAGTTCCTCGGCCAGCAGGCCCGGCAGACGTTTGAGCGCACTCAGGTCGCGCTGCTGGTGGTTGAACATGACCTGGAACAGGCCTTGTTCGCGGGCCTGCGGGAAGGCTTCGAGCAGTTGTTCGAATGGCAGGTCCTGATTCGCCTGGGCACCGAGTGCCGCCTGACGGGTTTGCGCCAGCAGTTCGGTGAACGGCAGACGCGAATCGACATCGGCGCGCAGCACCTGGGTGTTGATGAAGAAGCCGATCAGGCCCTGGGTTTCCAGACGCGGACGGTTGGCGTTCGGCACACCGATGCGAATGTCGCGCTGGCCGCTGTAGCGATGCAGCAAACTCTGGAACGCCGAGAGCAACAGCATGAACGGCGTGGATTGATAAGCCTGTGCCGTCTGGCGGATCGCGTCGCTGAGGCTGATCCCCAGACGAACGCTATGGCGTGCGGCGCTGTGCTTTTGCTTGGCAGAACGCGGATGGTCGGTCGCCAGTTCCAGGGTCGGATGCTCGTCACCCAACTGCGTTTTCCAGTACGCCAGTTGCCGCTCGCCCTCGCCTTGCGCCAGCCATTGGCGCTGCCAGCTGCCGTAGTCGGCGTATTGGGTTGGCAGCGGCGCCAGTTCCGCGCGCTGACCTTGGGAAGCGGCGGCGTACAGACGCGAGAACTCGTCGATCAAAACGTTCAGCGACCAGCCGTCGGCGATGATGTGGTGCAGGGTCGCCAGCAACTGGTGATCCTCGTCATCGAGACGAACCAGCGTCACCCACAGCAACGGGCCTTTCTCCAGATCGAACTGGGAGCGGGCTTCGTCTTCGCGGATCTGTTGTGCGCGGGCTTCACGCTCGCTGGCCGGCAGGTCGCTGATGTCGATCAGTTGCAGGTTGAACTCACCCGCCGCTTCGACCTGTTGCAGCGCCACACCGTCGCGTTCGAAGAAGCGCGTACGCAGGGATTCGTGGCGCTCGATCAGTTGCTGGAAACTGGCGCGCAGGGTGTCTTCGTCCAGTTCGCCGCGCAGGCGCAGGGCACCAGGGATGTTGTAGGCGCTGCTGTGCGGATCGAGTTGCCAGGTGATCCACAATCGGTTCTGCGCCAGGGATTGCGGCAGTGCTTCGTTGCGCGACAGGGCGGTGATTTCGCCCTGGGCGCTGCCGCCGTCCTGTTGCTGTTGCGCGACGGCTGCGGCGAATGCGGACAGGGTTGGGGCTTCGAACAGCAGGCGCAGGTTCAGCTCCAGACTCAGCTCTTCGCGAACCTTGGCAATCACTTGAGTCGCGGCGATCGAGTTGCCGCCGAGCAGGAAGAAATGATCGTCGGCGTTGACCTGTTTGACGTTGAGTTGTTCGGCCCAGATTTTGCCGATCAACGCTTCCAGTTCGGAGGCGGACGCGGTCGACTCATGAGCGGTTTCAGCGGTGGCCGACGGGAACACCGCGTAGCTGTCGAGGCTGCCATCAGCCAGGCGATTGCGGCAGGCCGAACGTTGCAGCTTGCCGCTGGAGGTCTTCGGCAGCGCGCCCGGGTTGAGCAGCACCACCACGCTCGGCGCTTCCTGATACGCCTCGGCCACGGCCTGGCGGATGGCTTTGATCAGCGCTTCGGGCGGGAGGATTTTCTGCACGCTGCGGCTGATTTCCGCCGCGATGCCAATGCCTTCTTCGCCATTCTGATTGACCGCGAATGCTGCAACGCGCCCCTTGCGCACCACTTCCACTTCGTTCTCGACCGTCTTTTCGAGGTCCTGCGGATAGAGGTTGTGACCGCGCACGATCAGCATGTCTTTCAGGCGGCCGGTGATGAACAGTTCACCTTCGCGGATGAAACCTAGGTCACCGGTACGCAGCCAGGTCTGGCCGGCATGCTGGACGAAAGTCTTGGCGCTGGCCTCGGGGTTGCGCCAGTAGCCGAGGGCGATGCTCGGGCCGGCAGCCCAGACTTCACCGACGGCATTGTCGGCCAGTTCTTCGAGGGTGTTCGGCTCGACGATCAGCACCGCATGATCGGGCTGGCTGATACCGCAACTCATGATCGGGCTGCCCTCGCCCGCTTCGGCGCGGTTCTTTGCCAGGGCTTGATCGTCGACGCGCAGTGCAGGAATCCCGGTGCCGCGCGGTGTGCCCGCGACGAACAGAGTCGCTTCCGCCAGACCGTAGGACGCCATGAAACTGTCTTCGCTGAAACCGCACGCGGTGAATTTCTCGGCGAAGCGCTCGAGGGTGTCGAGACGGATCGGCTCGGAGCCGGAATAGGCCACGCGCCAGCGGCTCAGGTCGAGACGTTCCAGCGCCGATTCGCTGACCCGCTCGCTGCACAGACGATAGGCAAAGTCTGGCCCGCCGCTGATGGTGCCGCCGTATTGGCTGATCGCTTCGAGCCAGCGCAACGGCCGGCCGAGGAAGTACGCCGGCGACATCAGGATGCACGGCACACCGCTGAAGATCGGTTGCAGCAGACCGCCGATCAGGCCCATGTCGTGGTACAGCGGCAGCCAGCTGACGATCACGTCGTCCGGGTTCACGTCGATGCCGAAACCGTGACGAATAAGCAGTTCGTTGGCCACTAGGTTGCCGTGGCTGACCTGCACGCCCTTGGGCAGCGCGGTGGAGCCGGAGGTGTATTGCAGGAAGGCGATGTGATCTTGCGGCAAGGTCGGCTCGACCCAGCGTTCGGCCAGTGCAGCGTCGAGGGTGTCGACGCACAACAGCGGCGGCGCGCCTTCGATTTGCTGCAGGGCGTCGCGCAGGTCGGCGCTGGTCAGCAGCAAGCGCGGTTCGGCATCGGCGATGATCGACAGCAGGCGTTCCTGATGGTGACGCTTGGCCGATTCCGGCGGATAAGCCGGCACCGCGATCACGCCCGCGTACAGGCAACCAAAGAACGCCGCGACGTAATCCGGGCCGCTCGGGAACAGCAATACCGCACGATCACCGAATCCGGCCTCGGCCTGCAACGCTGCCGCGATGGTGCGCGCGCGCTGATCGAGTTCGCGATAACTGAGCACCACAGCCTGTTCCTCGGTTTCGGCGAGAAAGCGCAAGGCCAGCCGATCCGGCGTCAGGGCCGCGCGGCGCTGGAGGGCTTGGACCAGGGTGCTGGGGAGTTCGAACGCGTCGGTCATGAGGTTTCCTGCCTGAATTCGGCTTGCTGGTGGAATCGGGTTGGCTGCGGCATGCCCGTGCAAGGCATGCGGGACACGGTCTTCGCCGACCGTGCAAGGCATTGGAATGCGGTAGGTCCGGGGCTGCGTACCCGGATCCATTCACCAATGAGAACGGATGACGTCTTGAAATAATTAGTCGGCAGGCTGGATCGCCAACGGGGCTGGGCGCTTGGGCGAGTGCGGCGGCGTGTCGCAGTTCTCAGATCGCACTGTTATGGATCATTAGTTCTCTTTCTCAATTGACAATCATTATCATTCAACATAATTTGTCGCTCGATGTGTAGGACGGCCCCGTCCCCCAGGCGTCCCACTAACCTATTGGCAGCAAGGTGATTTCCATGACGGAACAAGTATCCACAAGCAGGTGCGATTCACCGCTACTTCAGGCATTCGTCGACAATCGACTGATTCTGGTCAAGATTGCAGCCCGCATTACCGGCTGCCGGTCACGCGCCGAAGATGTGGTGCAGGATGCGTTCTTCCGACTGCAGTCGGCACCGCCGATCACGTCGTCGATCAAGGCCCAGCTGAGTTATCTGTTCCAGATCGTGCGCAATCTGGCGATCGATCACTACCGCAAACAGGCGCTGGAGCAGAAGTACGCCGGCCCCGAGGAGGAAGGGTTGAACGTGGTCATTCAGGGCGCTTCGCCGGAAACCTCGCACATCAATTTCTCGACCCTGGAACACATCGCCGACGCGCTGACCGAGCTGCCGGTCCGCACCCGCTATGCGTTCGAGATGTACCGTCTGCACGGCGTGCCGCAGAAGGACATCGCCAAGGAACTCGGCGTTTCGCCGACCCTGGTCAACTTCATGATTCGCGATGCGCTGGTGCACTGCCGCAAGGTATCCGGCAGCCGTGCCGATGCGGTGTCCGCAAACCGTCGCTGATAAAAAACGGCCGCAAAAAAAAGATCGCAGTCTTCGTTGAAGGGCTGCGATCTTTTTTGTTTTCAGCGAAATGTCATACCAGCGTGCACCGGTCGAAGAAGCGCTCGCGCCCGAGGATCATCAGCGCCGCGCGCTTGTGCGGGAAGTCGAATTCTTTCTCGCAGTGGAAGCACTGGTTGTGCATGTGGCCGATCATCTTCGCGTTGTCGGCGCGCGGTTCGGCGACCACGCGCTGAGTGCGCGGATCATCCAGGAACAGATAATGCACCAGCGCCGACAACCAGCTCGCCACTTTGTGCGGGCCGCGATGGTCTTCCTCACCGACCAGCATGTGAATGCCGCGATCGTAATTGTCGGCATCGTAGAACGGCGCGATGCGATCTTCCTTGGCCCAGTAGGCTTCGAAATAGGCAAACGGCTGATCATCGAAACAACCGATCAGAGTCAGCGTGTGCGGATCGGCGTCGAGTTTGCTCAGGTATTCGCGATGCTGTTCGAGGCTGCCCTCTTCCTGCCAGAAACTGGCGACGCGCGGGCTGTTCTGCCAGCGATTGAAACGCGCCAGATCCTGCTCGATCTCCACCGTTCGCAGGGAAATCCAGGCACCAAGGCGCGCATCGAAACGCCGATAAACCTCACCACGCGGTTTGACCGGGCGCAGCGGATGACGCTTGCCATTGCTGATGACCATCTGCTGCGGATAACTGCTCGTCAGCGAGGTGCCGAGCCACGGCTGCGGCAGTTGCCAGAACAGCGTGCGCTCGCAGCGATATTCGCCCGCCACTTCGGTGCCCACCAGCAAACCGCTGAGCAAGGCTTCGGTCGGCGCCTGATCCAGTTGCCAGATCAATTGCTGACGCGCCGGATCCCGGGCAAACAGCCAATAACAGGCCGCCCACAGCGCCTGGCCCGGCGGCAGTGCATAGCGTTCATCGATCTGGATCGGCCCCTGGCCTTCACGATCAAGACGCAGGCGAATCAGCGGTTGCCCGTCCAGGCTCAGGCTCAGACGGCTTTCGGTGGCATCGGCTACCAGTTGGCTGCCCGAAGGCAGGGCCAGGGCAGTCAGGTCATTCAGATTGGACATGGGTCGGGCTCACGATAATCGTCGACAGTTCAACGATGGGACGTGAGCCGGGGCAGGAAATTTAGGCCGTTTGGCAAAAACCGCCGGTCATTGATGCGGCACCGGCACCACCGCAATCTTGTACGGATCGAAGATCTTCAGCATCTGCCCGTTGTCGCGCAGGCCTTGCAGCAGCTTGCCGAAGGCTTCGCCGGTGATCGGCGCCTTCGGACTGAGAATCGCGTAATGGTGGTAGATCTGGTCGATGCGCTGGGACACCAGCAACTCGTCGCGCACTTTTTCGTTGCGCAGCAGGTAATCGAAAAGGTACGAGCGGGTCACTAACGCAACGTCCGCGCGCCCGCGCAAGACCATCAGCAGGTTGCTGTCGTGGGAATAGGTCAGCGTGGCGCTGTAGGTTTCAGCGAGGTACTTGGGATCGGCGTTGAAGTTGGCGAATTCGTAGTGATAGCCGCTGTACAGCGCCAGGCGCTTGCCCTTCAGATCGGCGAAGTAATTCTGCTGGCGACCGGGCTTGTTCTGCGCGACGAAAATCTCCGCGTCCTCCAGGCCCATGTCTACGGTGATGTGGGGAATGTCTTTCCAGCCCCACTCCGGGTTTTCGAAGATCGCCATGTCCGTGCGGCCATCCTTGAAATCGCCGAACCGGCGGGGAATCGAGGTGGGCACCAGCTCGAAACGATAGTCGCTCTGGGCGCTGTTCAAAGCCGCGACCAGTTCCGGCAGCAGCCCTGTATCAGCGCCGTTTTCCGGGCGAATGGTGTAGGGCGGAAAATGCGCCGCGCCCACCCGAACCACTTGCGCCGCCGGAGCAGGCAATACCCATAATGCAGCCAGCGCTGCGAGCATCAGCCCGGCGGCCGTCCGAATTGGCGAAGACTTCAAAACACCCCACTCCCCGAAAAAGTACCGATCATTGCATTCAAGCTAGGCGGTTTCGCCCAGTTAGCCAGTTTCCCGACTCGATAGAAAGCGCCTAGCGCTCTTCGAGCACCAGAACCAGCGCTTCTTCGGCCAGTTGATCCAGGCTCAGGCTGCCGCCGGCACGGAACCAGGTGGTGGTCCAGGACAGCGCGCCCGTGAGAAAACGTCGGGTAATGAACACGTCGCCACGGATGAACCCCGCCTCTTTGGCCTCGCCCAGCACTTGCAGCCAGAGGTCTTCGTAGATGTCGCGCAGCGCCAGCACTTTGGCCTGGCCGTCTTCGGACAGCGAGCGCCATTCATACACCAGCACCGCCATCGCCTCGCCGCTGCCGCCCATGATCGACTGCAATTCGCAGCGGATCAGCGCCAGCACCCGCTCGCGCACATCGGCGGCATCGGCCAGGGCTGCGCGCATCAGCGCAGTGTTGTAGCGGATGGTTTCTTCCATCACCGCCCGCAGGATTTCATCCTTGCTCTTGAAGTGATGAAAGATGCTGCCCGACTGAATCCCCACGGCACCGGCCAGATCGCGCACCGTGGTGCGTTCATAGCCTTTGTTGCGAAACAGGTGGGCCGCCACTTGCAGCAATTTGCCGCGAGCGCTGTCCGGATCGGTCAGCTGGCCGGCATCGACCAGTTCACGCATGACCCTCAGGGCTTTTTGCTCGTCCACCCGTTCTCTCCTACAGTCGATCAGTCAAATGCGCCGCACGCCGCAGAAACGGCGGGGTTGCGCGGGCAATTTAAGCCGCCGGCGGTGACCAAGCAAGCGCTTGGGCAGAAGATAATTCCAGGCGTTTACAAACCAAGCGCTTGCTTGGTAGTCTCGATGCACTTCTGTCACAGGTTGCTGAGTCGGAGATCAAAATGCCCACCACGGTTCGCATCGGATGCGCCAGCGCATTCTGGGGAGACACCTCGACCGCCGCCGCGCAGCTTGTGGCCGCAGGACAACTGGATTATCTGGTCTTCGACTACCTGGCCGAAATCACCATGTCAATCATGGCCGGCGCCCGCATGAAGGACCCGCAGGCCGGGTTCGCGGGAGACTTCATCGAAGTCCTCGCGCCCCTGCTGCCGCAACTGGCTGCACAGAACATTCGCGTCATCAGCAATGCCGGCGGAGTCAATCCAAAAGCCTGCGCCGCCGCGCTGCAAGCGGCCTGCGACAAGGCCGGCGTGACGCTGAAAATCGCCGTGCTGTCGGGCGATGACCTGCAACCGCACTTCAAAAAACTCGCCTCCCAAGGAATTACGGAAATGTTCAGCGGCGCCCCACTGCCGCCGATGTGCGTGTCGACCAACGCCTACCTCGGCGCGCCGGGCATTGTCGAAGCGCTGCGTCTGGGCGCCGACATCGTCATCACCGGCCGGGTGGTCGACAGCGCAGTGGTCAGCGCTGCGCTGGTGCATGAATTCGGCTGGTCGTGGCACGACTACGACAAACTCGCGCAAGCCGCCCTGGCCGGGCACATCATCGAATGCGGCGCGCAGTGCACCGGCGGCAACTTCACCGACTGGCGCGACGTGCCGGATTACGAGCACATCGGTTTTCCGATCGTCGAAGTCAGCGCCGACGGCCAGTTCATCGTCAGCAAACCCGAAGGCTCCGGCGGGCTGGTCACGCCGCTGACGGTCGGCGAGCAGATGCTCTACGAAATCGGTGACCCTCAGGCCTATCTGTTGCCCGATGTGGTCTGCGATTTCAGCCAGGTCAAACTCCAGCAACAAGGCAAAAACGCCGTCCGGGTCCACGGTGCCAAAGGCTTGCCGCCCAGCGACCAATACAAGGTCAGCGCAACGTATCCGGACGGCTTCCGCTGCACCGCCAGTTGCCTGATCGCCGGCATCGATGCCGTGGAAAAAGCCCGGCGCGTCAGTCAGGCGATCCTCGACAAAACCTCGGAGATGCTCGACCAGAAAGGCCTCGGCCCCTACACCGAAACCCACGTCGAACTGCTCGGCAGCGAAGCCACCTACGGCCCTCACGGCCAGCGCCGGGACAGCCGCGAAGTGGTGATCAAACTCGCCGTGCGCCACCCGAACAAACAGGCGCTGATCCTGTTCTCCCGGGAGATCGCCCAGGCCGCGACCGGCATGGCGCCGGGCCTGACCGGCATCGTCGGCGGGCGGCCGACGGTGTATCCGCTGATCCGGCTGTTCTCGTTCCTGATCGACAAAAGCGCCTGCACATTGCAGATCGACATCGCCGGCGAATCTCACCCGTTCGCCCTGCCCGCCCCCGCCACCCTCGACAGTCAGGATCTGCCCCTGCCCCACGAAACGCCCAAACCCCAGGGCCGCGCCGACGCGAGTGTGCCACTGGTGAAGCTGGCGGTGGCGCGCTCCGGCGACAAGGGCAATCACAGCAACATCGGCGTCATGCCGCGCCGTCCCGAATACCTGCCGTGGATCGCCGAAGCGCTGACCCCGGCGGTAGTCGTCGACTGGATGAACCATGTCCTCGACCCGATTCACGGCCGGGTCGAGCGCTGGTATCTGCCGGGCACCCACAGCCTCAACTTCCTGCTGGAAAACGCCCTCGGTGGCGGCGGCGTGGCGAGTCTGCGCATCGACCCGCAAGGCAAGGCCTTCGCCCAACAACTACTGGAAATCCAGATCCCGGTGCCGCAGAGCATCGCCGAACAGTTCGACTAGAGGATTGGCACCATGGCGTTCGAATCGATTTTCAGGGCTGATCTGTTCAGCGGTCAGACCGTCATCGTCACCGGGGGCGGCAGTGGCATCGGGCGTTGCACCGCCCATGAACTGGCGGCGCTCGGTGCCAACGTTGTACTGGTCGGACGCAAACCGGAAAAGCTGCAAACCGTCGCCGCCGAAATCGCCGAGGACGGCGGTCGCGCCCACTGGAAGGCTTGCGATATCCGTGACGAAGAAGCGGTGAAGGCGCTGGTCAGCGAACTGATCCGCGAACACGGGCCGATCCATGGGCTGGTCAACAATGCCGGCGGCCAGTACCCGTCGCCCCTGGCCTCGATCAATCAGAAAGGCTTCGAAACCGTGCTGCGCACCAATCTGGTCGGCGGCTTCCTGATGGCCCGGGAAGTGTTCAACCAGTCGATGAGCAAACACGGCGGCAACATCGTCAACATGCTCGCCGACATGTGGGGCGGCATGCCCGGCATGGGCCACTCCGGCGCCGCGCGTTCGGGCATGGACAACTTCACCAAGACGGCGGCGTTCGAATGGGGTTATGCCGGCGTTCGGGTGAATGCGGTGGCGCCGGGCTGGATCGCTTCCAGCGGCATGGACACTTACGAAGGCGCGTTCAAAGCCGTGATCCCGACATTGCGCGAACACGTGCCGCTCAAGCGCATCGGCACCGAATCGGAAGTCAGCGCGGCGATCGTGTTTCTGCTCAGCCCGGCGGCCGCGTTCATCAGCGGAAGCACCTTGCGCATCGACGGCGCGGCAAGCCTGGGCAGCCGCGCATGGCCGTTGCACAAGGCGAGCCACAGCGAATCGTTCAACGGTTTTCACCGGGCCTATATGCCGGACGTCTTGAAGGACAAGGAGTAAGCCATGCCGCAGATCCAGTCCCAACTCGACCCGCACAGCGAAGCCTTCGCCCGCAACCGCGCAGCGATGCTCGTCGCCATCGAGCAAGTCCAGCAGCTCGAACAAAACCTGCTGAACAAGGCCGCCGAAGCCAAACCGAAATTCGACAAACGCGGACAATTGCTGCCCCGTGAGCGCCTGAATCTGCTGCTCGACCCCGGCGCGCCATTCCTCGAACTGGCGAGCCTGGCCGGCTACAAACTCCACGACGACAAGGACGGCAGCTCGGCGGGTGGTGGCTTGATCGCCGGCATCGGTTACGTGTCCGGTGTGCGCGCCTTGATCGTGGCGAACAACAGCGCGATCAAGGGCGGGACGATCTCCCCGTCGGGTCTGAAAAAATCCCTGCGCCTGCAACAGATCGCTCAGGAAAACAAACTGCCGGTCATCACCCTCGCCGAAAGCGGCGGCGCCAACCTCAATTACGCGGCGGAAATCTTCGTCGAAGGCGCGCGCAGCTTTGCCAATCAGGCGCGGATGTCGGCCATGGGCCTGCCGCAGATCACCGTGGTGCACGGCTCGGCTACGGCTGGCGGCGCCTATCAGCCGGGGCTGTCGGATTACGTGGTGGTGGTGCGCGGCAAGGCCAAGCTGTTTCTTGCCGGCCCGCCGTTGCTTAAAGCAGCGACCGGCGAAGTCGCCACCGACGAAGAACTGGGCGGCGCCGAGATGCACGCGCAAGTCGCCGGCACCGCCGAATACCTGGCCGAAAACGATGCCGACGGCGTGCGTCAGGCGCGGGAAATCGTCAGCCTGCTGAACTGGAACGAGCAAATACCGTGGCTGCCCGAGCCGCAATTCAAGGAGCCACTGTATCCCATCGACGAACTGCTCGGACTGATCCCGGACGACCCGAAAAAACCTTACGACGTGCGCGAAATCATTGCGCGGATCGCCGACGAATCGCGCTTTCTGGAATTCAAAGGCGAGTTCGATCAGCAGACCGTTTGTGGCCACCTGAAAATTCAGGGCCGCGCCTGCGGTTTCATCGGCAACAACGGCCCGATCACGCCCAACGGTGCGAGCAAGGCGGCGCAGTTCATTCAACTGTGCGACCAGAGCCAGACACCGCTGCTGTTTTTCCACAACACCACCGGGTTCATGGTCGGCACCGAATCGGAACAGCACGGCGTGATCAAACACGGCTCGAAACTGATCCAGGCCGTGGCCAATGCGCGGGTGCCGAAACTGACGATCGTGGTCGGCGGCTCCTACGGCGCGGGCAACTATGCGATGTGCGGACGTGGGCTCGATCCGCGCTTCATCTTCGCCTGGCCCAATAGTCGCACCGCCGTCATGGGCGGCGCCCAGGCCGGCAAGGTGTTGCGCATCGTCACCGAAGCCAAACAGCTGAAGGACGGCCTGGTGCCCGACCCGAAAATGCTCGACATGCTGGAGCAGGTCACCGCGCAGAAACTCGACAGCCAGTCCACCGCCCTCTACGGCAGCGCCAACCTGTGGGACGACGGGCTGATCGATCCGCGCGACACCCGCACGCTGCTCGGTTATCTGCTGGACATCTGCCACGAAGCCGACATCCGCACGTTGCAACCCAACAGCTTCGGCGTCAGCCGGTTCTGATCGCCACGGATTAAAGGAGAACAATAAAAATGATCTTCACCCCGGAACACGAAGCCCTGCGCCGTACCGTCCGCCAGTTCGTCGAGCACGAGATCAACCCGCACGTCGATGAGTGGGAAAAGGCCGGGCGTTTTCCGATCCACGAGATTTTCCGCAAGGCCGGCGACCTCGGTCTGCTGGGGATTTCCAAGCCGGAAAAATTCGGCGGCATGGGCCTGGATTACAGCTATTCGATCGTCGCCGCCGAAGAGTTCGGCACCATCCATTGCGGCGGCATTCCGATGTCGATCGGCGTGCAGACCGACATGTGCACCCCGGCCCTCGCCCGCTTCGGCTCCGATGAGTTGCGCGAAGAGTTTCTGCGTCCAGCCATCACTGGCGAGCAGGTCGGCTGTATCGGTGTCTCGGAAGTCGGCGCCGGTTCCGATGTCGCCGGTCTCAAGACCACCGCGCGCAAGGACGGCGACGACTACGTGATCAACGGCAGCAAGATGTGGATCACCAACTCGCCGAGCGCCGACTTCATCTGCCTGCTGGCCAACACCTCGGACGACAAACCACACATCAACAAATCGCTGATCATGGTGCCGATGAACACACCGGGCATCAGCCTCAGTTCGCATCTGGACAAGCTCGGCATGCGCAGCTCGGAAACCGCCCAGGTGTTTTTCGACAACGTGCGTGTGCCCCAACGCAACCGCATCGGCCATGAAGGCGCCGGGTTCATGATGCAGATGCTGCAGTTCCAGGAGGAACGCCTGTTCGGCGCGGCCAACATGATCAAGGGCCTGGAATACTGCGTCGACAGCACCATCGAGTACTGCAAGGAACGCAAGACCTTCGGCAATGCGCTGATCGACAATCAGGTGATCCACTTCCGCCTCGCCGAATTGCAGACCGAAATCGAATGCCTGCGGGCGCTGGTCTATCAGGCCACCGAGCAATATGTGAAGGGCCAGGACGTCACCCGACTGGCCTCGATGGCCAAGCTCAAGGCCGGGCGTCTCGGCCGTGAAGTCAGCGACAGTTGCCTGCAATACTGGGGCGGCATGGGCTTCATGTGGGACAACCCGGTGGCACGCGCCTATCGCGACGTGCGGCTGGTGTCGATTGGCGGCGGCGCCGACGAAATCATGCTCGGGATCATCTGCAAACTGATGGGCATCCTGCCGGGGAAAAAGAAATGAGCGCCCTGCCCGATTGCCAGACGCTGCTGCTGGAACGGCACAACGGCGTGTTGCACATCACCCTCAATCGCCCGGAAAGCCGCAACGCCATGAGCCTGCAAATGGTCGCCGAGTTGCGCGCCGTGCTCGCCTCCGTGCGCGATGACCGTAGTGTTCGCGCGCTGGTGCTGAGCGGTGCGGGCGGGCATTTCTGTGCCGGCGGCGACATCAAGGACATGGCCAATGCCCGCGCTCAGGGCAGCGATGCCTATCGTGAGTTGAACCGAGCGTTCGGGTCGTTGCTGGAAGAAGCGCAGCACGCACCGCAAGTGCTGATCACCGTGTTGCAGGGCGCTGTGCTCGGGGGTGGCTTCGGCCTGACGTGTGTCAGCGATATCGCCATCGCCGATCATCAGGCGCAATTCGGTTTGCCGGAAACCAGCCTCGGCTTGTTACCGGCGCAGATCGCGCCGTTTGTGGTGCAGCGCATCGGCCTAACCGAGACCCGACGCCTGGCCCTGACCGCCGCCCGCTTCGACGGCCATCAGGCCCGACGCCTGGGGCTGGTGCATTTTGTCGAGCAGGATCCACAGGCGCTCGCCGAGCGGCTGGATGAAGTGCTCGATCACGTTTTGTGTTGCGCCCCCGAGGCGAATGCCGTGACGAAACAACTGCTGCTGGCCAGCGCCGGCCAGCCGTCGAGCGAACTGCTGGACGAAGCCGCGCAGTGGTTCAGCGCAGCGGTGACCGGTGCCGAAGGGATCGAAGGCACGATGGCGTTTGTGCAAAAGCGCAAACCGAGGTGGGCCCCTTAAAAACTTCGCGAGCGAGCTCGCTCCCACAGAGTTCGATGACATTCACAAAACCTGTGGGAGCGGGCTTGCCCGCGATGAGGCCCTTCAATTCACCGCCAAAAACTCAGGAAAATTATCATGCCCGCCCTCCACAAAATCCTGATCGCCAACCGCGGTGAAATCGCCTGCCGCATCCAGCGCACCGCCCAGGCCCTCGGTTATCGCACGGTCGCCGTTTTCAGCGACGCCGACGCCAATGCGCTTCATGTCCAAATGGCGGACGAGGCCGTGAACATCGGTCCGGCACCCGCGCAACAGTCCTACCTGAACATCCCGGCCATTCTCGACGCCGCCCGCCGCAGTGGTGCCGACGCCATCCATCCGGGCTACGGTTTTCTCTCGGAAAATGCCGAATTCGCCCGAGCTTGCGAACAGGCCGGCCTGATTTTCATTGGCCCCAGCGTCGAAGCCATCGAACTGATGGGCAGCAAACGCCAGTCGAAAATCGCCATGCTCGCCGCCGGTGTGCCGTGCATCGCCGGTTATCAAGGCGCCGAGCAGGACGACGCGACCTTGGCCCGTGAAGCCGAGCGCATCGGTTACCCGTTGATGATCAAGGCCAGCGCCGGCGGTGGCGGACGCGGCATGCGGCTGGTGCACAGTGCCGAGGAACTGCCGGCGCAATTGCGCACGGCCCGCTCCGAAGCCTTGAACGGTTTCGGCAGCGACGAACTGATCCTCGAACAGGCGCTGATCGAACCGCGCCATGTCGAAGTGCAGCTGTTCGGCGATCATCACGGCAACCTGATCTACCTCGGCGAGCGCGATTGTTCGATTCAGCGCCGCCACCAGAAAGTCATCGAAGAGGCACCGTGCCCGGTGATGACTGAGGACCTGCGTCAGGCGATGGGCGAAGCGGCGCTCAAGGCCGGGCGTGCGGTGAACTATGTCGGCGCCGGCACCGTGGAGTTTTTGCTTGATGCCGATGGCCGGTTCTACTTTCTGGAGATGAACACCCGTTTGCAGGTCGAGCATCCGGTGACTGAACTGATTACCGGGCTGGATCTGGTGGCGTGGCAACTTCTGGTTGCCGAAGGCCAGCCTCTGCCGCTGTCGCAAGCGCAGGTCAAACTCGATGGCCACGCCATGGAAGTGCGCCTCTATGCCGAAGATCCGGCTCAGGGTTTTCTTCCGCAGACCGGGCGTGTCGAAGCCTGGATGCCGGCACTGGATCGCGGTTCGCGGATCGATCACGGCCTGATCGAAGGGCAGTCAATCTCACCTTTCTACGACCCGATGCTCGGCAAACTGATCGCCCACGGCGCAACCCGCGAAGAAGCCCGGCGCAAACTGTTGTGTGCGGTGCAGGACAGCGTCTTGCTTGGCGTGCAGAGCAATCAGCGGTTGCTCGCCAGCCTGTTGCAGCATCCGCAGTTCATCAGCGGGGAATTCGGCACTGGCTTCATCCCTCAACATTTCGCCGATCACGACTGCCTGCACGCCTATTCGCCCAGTGCCGAAGAGCTGGCCATCGCGGCGGTGCTGTTTTACCAATCCGCCGCGCAACAACATCTCGCCCCGTTGTCCGGATGGCGCAACAACGCCGGTGCGCCGTTGCTTTATCGCATCGGCCTCGACGCCCGCGACTGGAACGTGCAACTGCGCGCCAGTCCGGACAACACGTTTGCAGTGCAGGTCGCGGAGCGCGTCATCGAACTCAAACTCGTCGAACACACCACCGCGGCCGTGACGCTGGAAATCGAAGGCCTGCGCCAGCGCCATGCCTATCGCCTGCGCGACGACCAGCTCTGGCTGTTCACCCACCCCGGCAGCCTGCACCTGGTGGATCGAACTCACGCGGTGATCGACAGTCAGACCAGCGTCAGTTCCGGCACGTTGAAAGCCCCGATGGATGGCGCCATCATCGATGTGCTTGTCAGCGAAGGCAGCCCGGTCAGCAAGGGCCAGCTGCTGGTGGTGCTGGAAGCGATGAAAATGGAGCACCCGCTCAAGGCCGGCATCGACGGCGTGCTCAAGCGGGTGCAGGTCAAGGTCGGCGATCAGGTAAAAAATCGTCAGGTTCTGTTGCAGGTCGAGTAGTCGCCGCGCGCATCCGCAAGGTTTGACTACGCTCTGAATAATCAGGACGCGGAAATCAGGAACCCTGCGATGCCCCATTGGCTGGTCATAGATCTGGAAGCCACCACCGATGAGGGTGGCTGGCCGGTTACGGAGATGGAGATCATCGAGATCGGCGCGACCCTGGTGGATCGCGCCGGTCGCGAGCAGGATCACTTTCAGCGCTTCGTCAAACCGACGCGGCGCCCCTTGTTGACGCCGTTTTGCCGCGAACTCACGCACATCACCCAGGCCAACATCGACGCCGCGCAGCCGTTGAGTGAAGTGTGGCCGGCGTTCGAGCGCTGGCTCGGTCAGCACCAGACACGCCTTGAAGGCTGGGCCAGCTGGGGCGATTACGACCGCAAGCAGTTGCTTCAGGAATGGCAGCGCCTGCAACTCGACAGCGCCCTGAGCCGGGTGCCGCACATGAACCTCAAACAGCGCTTTGCCAAGGCCCGACGCCTCGAACGGCCTCTGGGCCTCAATGGCGCGTTGCAACTGGCGGGCATGCAGTTCACCGGCCAGCAGCATCGAGCGCTGGAGGATGCGCGCAATACCGCCCGATTATTGCCATTAGTGCTGCCGCTCTAGCGCAGGTGACGGCGCCATGAGCCTTGTGCATACTGGCCGACCTTTTTGACCCTTTTTAAGCCCTTTTCGAGAGGAATCGCCCATGTTTAAAGTCAACGAGTACTTCGACGGCACCGTCAAGTCGATCGCTTTTGGCACTGCTGAAGGCCCTGCGACCATCGGCGTCATGGCCCCGGGCGAATACGAATTCGGCACCAGCCAACGTGAAATCATGCACGTGGTTTCGGGCGCACTGACCGTCAAACTGCCGGACAGCAGCGACTGGGAAACCTTCGCCGCCGGCAGCCAGTTCAACGTGCCAGCCAACAGCAAATTCCAGCTGAAAGTGGCCGTCGACACCGCTTACCTGTGCGAATACCGCGGCTAAAACTCCGGTTTCCGGCGGTCATAAAAAATGCCCGTGTCCAAGGACACGGGCATTTTTCATTTCAGGGCCGGTTATTCGAGGATTTCCACCGGCATGCCGACCTCGAGTCGACCATTACCGTCGTTGACCAGGTTCTGGCCGAACATCGCGCCGTCAGCCTGGGCACGGGTCTTCTGCAAGGTCGCCAGCGGCTCACGATCAGCGCTGCGCTCACCGGTTTTCGGGTCGATCGTGGTGAGAATGCAGCGGGAGCACGACTTGACCACGCGGAACTCGACATCGCCGATTCGAATCCGCTTCCAGCCATCCTCGGCGTAAGCATCACTGCCTTCGATCACCAGATTCGGCCGGAACCGCAGCATTTCCAGCGGACGCCCGACTTCCTGCGACAGGTGTTGCAGCGAGGCCTCACCAATCAGCAGCAGCGGGAAACCATCGGCGAACGCCACTTGGTCGTCATCGTTGCCGTACCCGGCCTGGGTTGTCCGGGCACGATCCAGCGGCACTTGCACCAGTCGAGTCGGCTTGCCGATGAAATCGCTGACCCAGCGGGCCGCCTCCTCACCGGCATCCGGCACACGCAGGGTGTCACGCCAGATGGTCACACCACGCAGATCGTCGTCACTGCCGGGCAAGGCGACATCGATTGCCGAATGCCCCGGCGCGTTGAGCGTCAGACCGCCGCTGGCATTCCAAAGTGCCGACAACTGACTCATTTTCGCTTCGGCACGCTGGGTCAGGAATCGCCCGCTGGCTTCGTCCACCAGCATCCAGCGTCGATCGCCCTCAAGCCCCAGTTTGTCCAGGCCGATCCCTTGCAGGACCTCACCCTTGGCGGATTTCAACGGGTAACGATAAAGCGCGCTCAGACGCAGCATGGCCAGCTCCCTGGTGGGTCAAAAACGCCACCCTATACGAGCTTTGTCAGCGAATCAAAGGCTGGCGCAGGGTCAGCCTCGACAGGTTGATCAGGCCGGCACTTCGTCGAGCATCAGACGCTGGCGCACCACATCGACCAGTTTGTCCGGCTGGAACTTGGAGAGGAAGTTGTCGCACCCGACCTTCTTCACCATCGAGTCGTTGAAACTGCCGGACAGCGAAGTGTGCAACACCACATACAGACCACGCAGGCGCGGGTCATTGCGGATTTCGGTGGTCAGGCGATAGCCGTCCATTTCCGGCATTTCCGCGTCGGTGAACACCATCAGCAGTTTGTCAGTCATGTTCACCCCGGTGTCCGCCCAGGCCTTGAGCATGTTCAGGGCTTTCAGGCCGTCGCTGGCGATATGCATCTTCACGCCCAACTGGCCGAGGGTGTCGCGCAATTGCGAGAGCGCCACGTTGGAGTCGTCCACCAGCAACACTTCACGGCCACGGGCGCGCTCCAGAACCGGATCGTCCAGTTTGTCGCGCGAAACCTTGGCGTTGTACGGCACGATTTCGGCGAGGACTTTCTCGACGTCGATGATTTCCACCAGTTGATCGTCAACCTTGCTGATTGCGGTCAGGTAATGCTGGCGACCGGCGCTGGTCGGCGGTGGCAGGATGGCTTCCCAGTTCATGTTGACGATGCGGTCCACGCCGCCAACGAGGAACGCCTGCACCGAACGGTTGTACTCGGTGACGATGATCGTGCTGTTCGGGCCCGGCACCAGCGGGCGCATACCGATCGCCTGGGACAGGTCGATCACCGGCAGCGTCTGGCCGCGCAGATTGACCACACCGCAGACAAACGGGTGACGCTGGGGCATCAGGGTCAGTTTCGGCAACTGCAGGACTTCCTGAACCTTGAACACGTTGATCGCGAACAATTGGCGCCCGGCCAGTCGAAACATGAGAATTTCCAGGCGATTCTCACCCACCAGTTGCGTGCGTTGGTCTACCGTGTCGAGAATGCCGGCCATCAATGACTCCTGGGCTTGTTCTGATGAATTCACTATTGGGGGTTATCGGCTGAATCTGGCGGATCTTGATCCCGTCACAAATCACCAACAAAATGCCATGAGCAGGCATTGATGTCACATTAACATCATGCTTTACTGGCCCGGTGAAATCATCTGCTACATTCTCTTCGGCGCGACCTCGTTTTGCGCGACAGGTTCCCGTGCCTAAGGGAATCCCCTAGTAACAATCAGGCCCAACCTGATATTCGCGATATCCAATAGCCATTAATGTGACGCCATTCTCATTGCATGAACGGAGTCAGGCTATTGTGTGCGATCGCAGTTCAGTGGAAACACATCCTCTTGAAACCCCAGGTCTGTGCCAATGCACACCGGGGCGCGGTCTCGCGACGGTTCATGATCGTCGACACACACGGCATTCCCTCATCAGACATGACGTGGTGGAGATAAGCATGCCGAACGACCGTAGTGACTGGGCGCAGCGGTTCCCCGAATTCCTTGTCGAGGCTGAAACGCTCCTGGCCAAGTCTGAAGAATGCCTCAGCCACTTACAGCTGATCAGCAATGACAAGGACGCCATCGACTGCATGCTCAGCACCCTCCTCAAGCTGGCGAACAAGGCTGATGCCCTGGCGCTGGGGGCAGTGTCGGAATTCTCCCTGCACCTGCATGGCCTGCTCACTCAGGTCCAGGATCACGTGGATTTGCATGCGCAGGCCCTGGAAGCACTGAAAGACTGCTTCACCCTGATGGCCTGGCAACTGGAACTGGTTGACCCAAGCACCGGCCAATTGGGCCTCGATGAAAGCGAGCAGGTGTCGCTGATTGAAGCCTTCGCCTGCCAGGTCGGACAGACTCACTTTCAAATGCCGCTCAATGGCAAGCCGATGTCCCTCGTCTCCTGGTCGGAGCGCCAAGCGTAACCGGGCACACAGTGGGCTATTCGGGCCCGTCAGTTTTCGCCGTCGAATGTCGCAATTGAATAGTTCATGCCTGCCTGCGACACCTTCCAATAAATAATTACGAGCGATGAATGCGGACTATCCTCTGCGGATGTCAGGGTTTTCCTGTGTAAAAGAAAACTTGCGGTTGCATCGATAATTATCGATTCAGGTACTTCAACTTTTCCATTATGGAACCCCCGTCCAACATGGCCTGTTTCCTGATTCTTTGGACATATAGGGCAAACGCGACCAACGGTATGTTAAGTGGTATTATGCCGCCCGTTAGTTGTTTCAGTTAATGGCACTGTGACTTCAATGAGCGGCCTCTACCGAAGTTGGCGCTCAATTATCGATCACTGAACCGTTTTGAAATCAACAACCTGAATGACAGTTTTCCAGACAGAGACCGCCAGCCCTTCTGACCGGTCTGCCCGCAGCGAACATCCATTGGCTCCATCCGCTATGTACGCCAGCCTCAAGTCAATTACCACATGGCCTCCCTCCCGAGAAAATGCCCGCAGGTTCACACTCCTGCTGTGCACGGCTTCGGCCTTGGGCAGTCTGTTGAGCTATGGCGTCTCTGCGCCGTTGTCGCTCGGCCTGCTGCTGATCAACGTGGCGGCTGCCGGTTGCGTCTGGACACAACATCGTCTGTCACGCAAATCCATCAAGTTCCAGCCTCAGGAACTGGCCGACCGTTTGCTGGAAGTCCAGGAAAACGAGCGCCATCGCCTGAGCCGTGAACTGCATGACGATATCGGCCAACTGCTGACCGCCGCCAAGCTGCAAAGCGAATGGCTCAAGCGTCGCTTGCCCGCCGACATGCAGGAACACTGTTCAGTACTTTGCGAGACCCTCGAAGAAACCCTCAACAAGGTTCGCGACGTTTCGGCCATTCTCAACCCGCGGCAACTGACCAGCCTTGGCCTGGAAGCGAGCCTGCGTGCACACCTGCTCAAGGTGTTGACCAATACTTCGGTGCACTGGAGTCTGGACTGCCAGCAGCGTCTGAATGGAATTCCCGAAGAAATGGCCGTCGCGGCCTTTCGTATCACTCAGGAAGCGGTGACCAACATCCTTCGCCATGCGCAGGCCAAAAACCTGTTGATTCGCGTGCAACGCCTGCCACAGGGCCTGACCCTGCTGATCAGCGATGATGGCCTGGGCTTTTCCCCGGCGGCGAATCCGGGTCGCGAAGGACAGCGGGGCATGGCCGGGATGGCCGAACGCATCGAGCAACTGGGCGGCACACTGAGCGTGACCAGCGAGCCGGGCAAAGGTACTCAAATCGAAGCACTATTCCCCTGGGCGCCCCGTGCACTCGAGCGGGCCAGTACGAATAAGGTTATGCGTTGACTTGTAACTTACTTCTGGTGGATGACCACTCGCTGATCAGGGCCGGCGTGCGCGCCCTGGTGCTGGATATTCCCGGTTATGCGGTCATCGGCGAGGCCAATGACGGCTCGCAGTTGCTCGAGATGGTCGAGCTGCTGTCTCCCGATATCGTATTGCTGGACATCTCCATGAAAGAAACCGGCGGTCTGGAAGCCCTGCAGCGGCTCAGACGCGTACGCCCGCACGCCAAAGTGCTGATTCTGTCGATGCACACCGACCCCGCGCTGATCATGCAGGCGCTGGAGTCCGGTGCGCACGGTTACCTGCTCAAGGACACCACGGCCACCGAGCTCGAACATGCACTGGAGGCGCTGCGCAACAACGAACGCTATCTGAGCCCCGCCATCGCCCACACCGTGATCAATCAGGCGCTGACCCGTAACCTCAAGCAGCAGCCGGAAGTCGCCGAGTCGCACAACCTCACGGCACGCCAGTTGGAAATCCTGCGTTTGATCGTGCGCGGCAAGTCCACGCGGGAAATCGCCAATGGCCTGGGCTTGAGCATCAAGACGGTCGAAACCCACCGGTCGCAGATCATGAAACGCCTGCAGATCTACGATGTGGCGGGCCTGGTGCTGTTCGCCGTGCGGGAACAGATCATCAGTCTGGACGACTGAGCCGAGGTGATGCAGTCAACAGCGGCGAGTCCTTGGGCAAATGCACACGCAAAGCTCCGGGACGCGCCGCAAACCGCAGACTGTCGCCCTCCAGTGGCTCACCGTCGAGATTGATGCAAAGCCCTTCGGCGACCTTGATTTCAACCCACGGCAAACGCGTGCGCACGAACATGTTGTCGATGCCAAACCCGTCGCTGAGCAGATTTTTCAGCGTGCCAACCAGCTCCTGCGGCGCCGGCAGAATGCTGATATCCAGAAGACCGTCGTCCACCAGCGCTTCCGGGCACAACACATGCCCGCCACCCGCCTGACGACCATTGCCGATCCCCAGCGCCAGCAACTCGCCCTGCCAGTGAAAATCCGGCCCCTGCAATTCGCCATAGGCGGCATGCAGCTCACTAAACCGCGATAAACCGGTGAACAGATAGGCCGCGCCGCCCAGCACTTTTTTCAAATCTTCCGACGTGTTGGCCGTCACCTGGCTGCCGAATCCGCCGGTGGCCATGTTCAGGAAAATCTGCCCGCCGACCTCGCCCAGATCAATGTCATGGGCGGGTGCCTCAAGCAATTCGAGTGCTTCGGCCGGCTCCAGCGGAATAGCCGCCGCGCGGGAAAAGTCGTTGGCGGTTCCAAGCGGCAGCAGCACCAGACTGGCCTTGCCCGGATGCGCCGCCAGTGCTTCGGCGATGTCGCGCAGGGTGCCATCTCCGCCACCGGCAATGATCTGACGGTATCCCGCCGCCAGCGCCTCCTCCACCAGCCGCTGGGCATCGCCGGCCTCCCAGGTCAGGCGCACCGCCAGTTCCCAGCCCTGCTTGCGTTTGTTCTCGACAGCGGCACGAACCGCCTCGTTGAGTGCCTGCTTGCCATGCAGAATCAACAATGCCTTGCGTTCACTCATTGCGGTTACTCCCGGAATTGAATCAGTACGAGACATCTTGACCCTCAAGACCGGCAAAAAAGTCGCACGTCTTCTGATTAATTCATGCTGCCCGTCTGGCCCGTCCTACATATCGGTAATTTTTCGTACAGAACGTAAGGAATCGGCTCAATTGACCCAGCCCGGTCGTTGGTACAACGTGTGTCGGCGTTAGCGATCTTCAATTCAATTACACAAGGATGTGCATGTAATGAGTGGATACAGTTTCAGGACTTTCGATACTTTGCATTCCGGCATTTGCCAACTGCCCCCAATGGCCGCAGGCGGACGTTTCCATGCAAAGCCATGAAGCAAGACTATCCGTGAGTCCGGTTGCCTCTCTCTCCGAAAGTCGCGCCAGTCTTAAAGACGAATTCAAATGCAGCGCCAGAAACACTGGAGAAACCGATATGGAACCGCGTGTCACCGAGCTGGAAACCCACCTCAAGTACATTCGACGCGATATGGACGAAGTCAGAGGGGACGTCAAAGCCATCAAGCATCGCCTTGCCTACTCGGCAGGGGCGACAGCGATGGTGCTCGGACTGTTGGGCTGGATTGCCAACAGCCGGTTCGATCAGCTCGTCACACTGCTCAGCCGTTGACCCGCTGAAAGGCAGGCATCGTTTTGCGACTATGCCTGCCTTTCAAATGCCTGCAATCAACCGAGAAGCTCGCTGAGTGGAATGAATGGCACCTGATCACCCTTGGCCAGGATTCGCCCCTCCTGCACTTCCACCAGACCCTCGGCCCAGGCAGCGCTGCGCAGAACGCCCGAACTCTGGTTACGGTAGATAATCGCTTGCCCCTGCTCCAGACGTCCGCGCAAAAATTCACGGCGGTTACCGGCCTGAGGCCAGACAAATCCTGCGGGCACCGAAAACTTCAGCGGCTCGACATCCTGCACACCCTGGCGACGCAATAGATATGGCCGGGTCAGCAAGGCAAAGGTCACCAGTGTCGAGGCAGGATTCCCCGGCAGTCCAATCACCGGGACACCACGGAAATGCCCGACCGTCAACGGCTTGCCGGGTTTGATTGCGAGCTTCCAGAGTGTCAGCTCGCCCTCTTCCCTCAATGCGATTCCGAGGAAATCCGCTTCCCCGACCGATACGCCACCGGTTGAAAGAATCAGGTCTACATCCTGAAGCTCCCCGAGTCGCGCACGGGTGGTGGGCAGATCGTCAGGCAGAATACCGGCATCCACCACTTCACATCCCAGGCGCTGCAACCAGCTGCACAACAGCACCCGGTTGCTGTTGTAGATCTGTCCTGGCCCCAATGCTATCCCCGGTTCGACCAGCTCATCCCCCGTGGACAACACCGCCACACGAACCCGGCGAACCACCTCGAGCCCTGCGCAACCCAGCGATGCGGCCAACCCCTGTTCGATCGGACCGAGCCGGGTTCCAGCGGCAAGGACCAACTCACCGACTGTCGTTTCCTGGCCTTGCGGGCGAATGTTCTGCCCGGCCACCATCGCCTCGATGAAGCTCACGCGCTCATCGGCATGAATCTCGGCGTTTTCCTGCATCTCGACACAATCAGCACCGGCAGGTACCGGCGCACCGGTAAAGATCCGTGCGCAGGTGCCTGGCTTCAAGGGTTCCGGTGCCTGCCCGGCGAAGATTTTCTGACTGACCGGCAACGGTTCGCCGGTCCAGTCGGCCAGACTCAAGGCATAACCGTCCATGGCGCTGTTCGGCCACGGCGGCAGATCCAGCGTCGAAATCAGATCCTGCGCCAGCACCCGCCCCTGAACCTGAGCCAGGGGCAAAAACTCGCACTCGACAATCCCCGAGCTCCCGGCCATTTCCAGCAATCGCGCCAATGCATCTTCGACGGGCATCAGGCTACCGGTCTTGCCCGGCTTACCCACGGGATTCACAAGGCGCCGCCTGTTTCAAATGAGTGACGAAATTGCACGGGCGGTGGCGTGAGTCCAGTTGCTCGGCGAGGATGCCATCCCAACCGGTGCGCACTGCGTTGGTCGAGCCTGGCAGGCAGCAGACCAGCGTGCCATTGGCCAGTCCCGCCAAAGCTCGGGATTGCACGGTGGAGGTGCCGATGTCGGCGACCGAGATCTGGCGGAACAGCTCACCAAAACCATCGACCTGCTTGTCCAGCAGGCAAGCGACCGCTTCCGGGGTGCTGTCGCGGCCGGTAAAACCGGTACCGCCGGTAATCAGCACGACTTGCACGACGTCTTCGGCAATCCAGTGCGCGACTTGCGCACGGATCTTGTACAGGTCATCTTTGAGCAGCACTCGCTGCGCCAGATGGTGGCCCGCGGCCATCAGCCGGTCGACGAAGACCTGGCCGGAGGTATCGGTTTCCAGGGTTCGGGTGTCGCTGACCGTCAGCACCGCGATATTGAGCGGCACGAAAGGTACATCAGCCTTGGCTTTCATAGGCTCGTCCAGTTGTAGGAGAAACAGCCCGGTGTTATATCACAGCGCCCCCTTTTTTCGCCGCCCCTGCGGAGAGCTGCCATGACTTCGAACACGCCATTACCACCCTGCTCCATTCTGTTGCTGGCCGGTGGACGCGGCCAGCGGATGGGCGGCCAGGACAAGGGACTGGTGGAATGGCACGGTGAACCACTGATCGCCCATCTGCATCGCAAGGTTCGGCCGTTGACGGATGACCTGATCATCTCCTGCAACCGCAATCGTGAACGCTATGCGCCGTTCGCCGACCAGTTGGTGAGCGATGACGAGGAGGACTTTCCCGGACCATTGGCTGGTATTCGTGCCGGCTTGAAAGCTGCGCGCCATACCCACCTGCTGGTATTGCCCTGCGATGTTCCGCGCATCGATCTGGCATTGCTGCACAGCATGCGTGAGGCGGCCAGTCTGAATTCTGAAAAACCTTTAATGTTGCGTCATGACAATCACTGGGAACCGCTGCTTTGCGTGATCCCGGTGGCACTCCTGCCGGCATTCGAAAACGCCTGGAACGCTGGAGAACGCAGCCCCGGCCGAGTGATGCGCAATCTTGATGCCCAGGCCCTGGTTTGCCCTGACAACGATCCACGCCTGGCCAATCTCAACACCCCTGAACTGTTGAGTTCGCACAACACTGTGTCAGACTGACAGCATTCAAGGAACTTGCACGCCTTGTATACGTCTCAAGCTCAGTAACCAAAAGAATTCCCCTTCGGAGACACACTCATGACTCAACGGACCCTCGCCACTTTCATGCTCGCACTGGGCCTCGCCACCCTCGCCGGTTGCGCTTCGCCAACAGTGATCACCTTGAATGACGGTCGCGAAATCCAGGCTGTCGACGCCCCTAAGTATGATGAAGATTCGGGCTTCTACGAGTTCGAACAGCTGGACGGCAAGCACACCCGCATCAACAAGGATCAGATCCGTACTGTCAAAGAGCTGTAAGTCTTCAGTTCGACAGCGGATACAGAAAAGCCCGCATATTGCGGGCTTTTTCGTGTCTGGCAGAAAAGGGTCGATACCCGGGATCACCAGTCCAGCGTGATTCGGCTTTCAAATTCGCGCACGTGCCCCGTGACCGGATCGATGAATCGCAAACCCTGCGCCAGAAGCTTAAGCGGGTTGGCGTAGTCATCTTCAACATCTTTGAGCACTTCAGGGTAGAACGGATCATTGCAGATGCTCGCCCCCAGAGACGTCATGTGCACCCGTAGCTGATGCTTCTTGCCGGTCACCGGATACAGGCCGTAGCGCCAGAGCTCGCCGTTCTTTTCACGAACCTCCACCGCCGTTTCGGTATTACTTACACCCGGCCCTTCCTGCATGCGGAAAAACGGTTCACCGTCGATCATGCGGCTCTTGTGCACTAATGGAAAGTCCAGCCCGGGCAGCGCGGCCGCAATGGCCTCATAGCGTTTTTCGATTTGCCGTGTCGGGAACAGTGACTGATACGCCGACCGCGTCTGTGGATTGGCAGAGAAAATCACCAGCCCGGCCGTATGCCGGTCAATCCGGTGCAGCGGCACGAGATGGGGATTGTCCAGGCGCCGGATCAATCGGCGAAGCAGCGTCTGTTCGACGTACTCGCCTGCCGGGGTCACCGGAAGGAAATGCGGCTTGTCCGCCACCACCAGATGCTCGTCCGCATACAGGATCGACTCGACCACCGGGATCGGCTTTTCATCCGGCACTTCACGAAAATAGTGAATGCGCAGCCCTTCCTTGTAGGGCAAGTCCAGCGCAATCGGCTGCCCCTGACCATCCAGCACCCGACCCCGGGCGATTCGATCCAGCCATTGATCGCGCCCGATGGCGCTGAAATGCTCACACAGGCAGTCGAGCACTGTCCGCCAGCTACCGGGGGGCAGATACAGCGTGCTGGCCTGATTCTGTGCGGCGGAAAACGTTGATGTGCTGGACATTCGGAAACTCTAACCTTCAAAGCAGAGCGGCATTATCCAACACCGGACGCGGCAGTCCTAGCGCGGAATCAGGCGGGGATCGATTTGAGCGCCGCCGCCTCGGTGAACTCCTTGAGCCAGCGCAACACATCCACGGCGTCCCAACGGCCCGGATCGTACAAGGCGTACAAAAGCCCCTGATATCCGACCACATCCAGTTGCTTGTGATAGCCGGCACGCTGGAACAAGGCCTCGATCTCGGCAAAGCAGGTATTGAAATGCAGCTTGTTGAAGGGAGTCTTGCCTTCCGTGACCAGACCGTCCAGGCGCAATTCGTGGACGGCCTCACGCACTACGTCAACCGACATCCCGTTCACGCTGCTTTTCAACTGTTCGACATTGACCACGGTTGCTCCCTCTGACATCCGGCTTGCCCTGACGAATGCCCGGAAACGGCATGGCAGGCCAACCCAATTACTGTATGCGCATACAGTAACCGAATAACCCGAAAAGTGCCAAGCCGTGATTGAGCGAAGGTGACGAGCGCCACCAACGCGAAAGAGAAAAGGCCGTTAACGCAGGAATGCCACCACCTGATCGGCGCTGAACGGCCACCCCAGTTCCGCGCCGGTATCGACCCTGCGCAAGACCGGGATCCGCAGGCTGTAGGCCTCGAACCACGATTCATCGTCAGCAATATCCACCAGTTCCACCAGCAGACCATGCTCGACAAAAGGCATCAGCTCGGCCTCCGCGACTTCACACAAATGGCACCCCAGGGTGCCGAACAACTGGCATTCAGGAAGCATGTGCGCTCAACCCCAAAAATCGAGTGATCATTCTAGGCCTGCCCGCAAAGCCCGTCGACCCACCCACCGGGTTCGATCCCGCGCCTCGTAAAACCCTGATGTAAATCAGCCCACAAAATCGCCATTTACGCGATGCTCCGGTGTTTTTTACCTCTACGCTTGAAGAGCCTGACCTGTCCCGGAGTACCTTGTGTTTGCCAATCTGCTGATCATTCTGGCGTCGTCCCTGGTGATGATTGCCCTGTTCCGACGCCTGCGCCTGCCGCCTGTGCTGGGCTACCTGTGCGTGGGCTTGATGGTCGGGCCGAAGGCATTCGACTGGATCAATGAAAGCGAACATCTGCCGGATCTTGCCGAACTGGGCGTGGTGTTTCTGCTGTTTTCCCTGGGGCTGGAATTTTCCCTCTCTAAAATGATTGCCCTGCGCAAGGTGGTTTTCCGTCTGGGCAGCCAGCAGGTGCTGATCACCACATTCCTGCTGGGAGGCGTGCTGATGTTACTGGGCATGCCCGCCACACCGGCCTTGCTGATGGGCGCCGGCCTGTCGCTGTCATCCACGGCGATTGTGACCAAGGAGCTGGGCAGTCTCGGCGAAATCTTCAGCACCCATGGCCAGAACGCGGTGGGCGTCCTGTTGTTCCAGGACGTGGTGGCCGTGTTGCTACTGACGTTGGTACCGGTGTTCGCCGGCAGCAGTGATCAGGCCTGGTACTGGGCGTTGCCCCTGACCTTGTTGAAGACCGTATTGCTGTTTTTCGGTTTGTTGCTGGCCAGCCGCTGGCTGCTGCCCCGCCTGTTTCAGGAAGTCGCGGCATCCCGTTCCGCAGAGTTGTTCGTGCTGCTGGCGCTGGTGATCGTGTTGCTGACGGCCTGGCTGACCCACCTGCTGGGTCTTTCTCCAGCCCTCGGCGCGTTCCTCGCGGGCATGCTGCTGGGCGAGAGCCATTACCGGCATCAGATCGAGGCCGACATCCGGCCATTTCGCGACATTCTGCTGGGACTGTTTTTCGTCAGCATCGGCATGTTGATCGACCTGCAACTGTTCGCCAGCCACAGCCTGCTGATTATCGGCATGACCCTGGGTTTGCTGGTGATCAAAGGCCTGGTGGTGGCGCTATTGGTGAAATGGCGTGGCAGCGACAGTGAAACGGCCTGGCGCAGCGGCCTCGCGCTCGCCCAGGGCGGTGAATTCTGCTTCGCCCTGATGGCGCAGATGCAGCAGAGCCGGCTGCTCCCCGCCGAGCTCGGTGCCCTGCTGCTCGCCGCCACCTTCTGCTCGATGCTGCTGACGCCCCTGCTGTTACGCGCCGCACCACGCATCGCCGCCGCCCTGCACCGCAAGCCCAATCAGGAAGCGCAGATCGAGGAAATCAGCGCCCTCAATGCCGGGTTCGACGGGCATGTGGTGATCTGTGGCTACGGCCGTGTCGGTCAGTCGATCGGGCGCTTCATGCGCAATGCCGGGCAATCCTACGTCGCGCTGGACAACGATCCGGTACGGATTCAGGAAGCCGCTACCGCCGAACGCGACGTCCACTACGGCGATTCAACCCGCGGCGATCTGTTGATCGCTGTCGGTTTGCTGCGCGCCAGACTGCTGGTGATTGCCGTGGATCAAGCCGACGTGGCCTTGCGGGTTCTCAAGGAGGCCAGACGCCTCAACCCGACAGTGCCGATCCTGGTGCGCACCCGGGACGACAGCCAGTCGGCCGAGCTGAAAGCAGCCGGCGCCAGCGAAGTGGTGCCGGAACTGCTGGAGTCGAGCCTGATGCTCGGCTCCCATGCCCTGATCCTGCTGGGGTTTCCTGCGCACCGGGTGCAGGAGAAAGTCGATCAGGTGCGCATCGATCGTTATCGCCTGCTTCACGGCTTTTACCCCGGAGCCGACGATGAGGAGACCTAGTCCTGGCTCACCGCGCCGATCTTGTGCAGCGACAGGTCGGCGCCGTAGTACTCCTGTTCCTGGCTCAGGCGCAGACCATGCAGCGCCTTGATCGAACCGTAGACGGCGAAACCACCGATCAGCGCCACCACCACACCGAGGGCCGTGCCGATCAACTGGCTGATCAGGCTGACGCCACCGAGCCCGCCCAACGCGGTCGAGCCGAAGATCCCGCAGGCGATGCCGCCCCACACGCCACACAGACCGTGCAACGGCCACACACCCAGCACGTCATCGATGCGCCATTTGACCTGCGCCGCCGTGAAGCACCAGACAAACAGGGCGCCGGCAATCGCGCCGGTCACCAGCGCGCCGACCGGATGCATCAGGTCGGAACCGGCACACACCGCCACCAGCCCGGCAAGCGGGCCGTTGTGCAGAAAGCCCGGGTCGTTGCGCCCGACGATCAACGCCGCCACCGTGCCGCCGACCATCGCCATCAGCGAGTTGACCGCCACCAGTCCGCTGACCCCTTGCAGGGTCTGCGCGCTCATCACGTTGAAGCCAAACCAGCCGACGATCAGGATCCACGAACCCAACGCCAGAAAAGGAATGCTCGACGGCGCGAACGCCACCAGCCTGCCATCGCGATAGCGCCCGTTGCGCGGCCCGAGCAGCAACACCGCCGCCAGCGCCAGCCAGCCGCCCATGGCATGCACTACCACCGAACCCGCAAAGTCATGGAAAGGGGCACCGAACTGCGCGGTCAGCCAGGCTTGCAAACCGTAGTTGCCGTTCCAGATCATGCCTTCGAAAAACGGGTAGATGAACGCCACGATCAGCGCCGTGGCGCACAGTTGCGGCACAAACCGCGCCCGCTCGGCGATGCCGCCGGAGATGATCGCCGGGATCGCCGCCGCAAAGGTCAGCAGGAAGAAAAACTTCACCAGTCCATAACCATGATCGGCACTGAGCACCGCCGCCGGTTGCAGGAAGGTCACCCCGTACGAAAGCCAGTAGCCTATAAAGAAATAGGCCAGGGTCGAGACCGCAAAGTCGCTGAGAATTTTCGACAGGGCGTTAACCTGGTTTTTCTGGCGAACCGTTCCGACCTCCAGAAACGCGAACCCGGCGTGCATGGCCAGCACCATGACCGCACCGATCAGAATGAACAACGTGTTGGAACTGTGAACCAGTGTTTCCACAGCGCTTTGCAGATTTTCCATGAGAAGGCAGACCCAAGGCTGAAAAAGGCACCAAAGCGGTTCATGCGCACATTTCATGCACCAAGTTGCGACTGCACGGTCACTGTACCGGTGGTCCGGTGAACCGCTTTGGCGCACAAGGTCGATGGGCTGACATGAACCCTCATCATCCGGGCCATGCTCTGCCCGGTTTCGCGCCCGGCAACAGCGCACTGTCACCGATCGACGCACCACGACACAGCAAAAGTTGTACCAGCCATTTGCACTGAACCTTCACACTTGGCTCATACTCGAACGCTTCAGAACACCGCTTCAGAACGCCACTTACGGAGATCCCCCATGGCCAGCATCAAGGCAAAGACTGCTCAAGAAATCCTGATGAACGACTTCCAGACTCTGGTCAGCGACACTGAACGCTTGCTGGAACACACCGCCACGCTGGCCGGTGATCAGGCTGACGAGCTGCGCGAACAGATCCACGAAAGCCTGCTGCGCGCACGGGAAACCCTGAAGCTGACCGAAGACACCCTGCGCGAACGCGGTCAGGCTGCGGTCACCGCCACCGAGGAATATGTCTCGGCCAACCCGTGGCAATCGGTGGGCATCGCCGCTGGCGTCGGCTTCCTGATCGGCCTGCTGGCCACGCGGCGCTGATCATGTCGATCGGTGAATCCGGCCCGGACTCGGGCACCGCCTCCTCCACACGTCGTCTGGGTGCTGCCGTTCTCGGTCTGCTGCACAGCCACGTCGAACTGTTCGGCATCGAACTGCAGGAACAGAAATCACGCACCGTCAGCCTGTTGCTGTTCGCCGGCCTGGCGCTGGTGTTTGCGCTGCTGTTGCTGGTTGGCCTGTCGACGCTTGTCCTGATCGTGTTCTGGGACACCTATCGCCTCGCCGCAATCATTGGGCTGTGCGTGTTCTATACCCTGGCGGCAATCTTTTGCGCGCTGCGTCTCAAGGCCGCGATCTTCGATGAATCCTCGCCCTTCCACGGCACGCTGGAAGAACTGGCCAACGACCGGGAGCGCCTGCTGCCATGAGCCTGCCTGAACTTCCGCACAACAGCTCACGCCGGGAAATGCGCAAGGCACTGATCCGTCTGCGCATGGAAATGCATCGTCAGGAAATCCGCCACGAAACCGGCCAGGTCCTGCAACCTCTGCAACGCATGCGTGGCATGACGCAAAACCTGCAGGGCGGTTTCGGCATCAAGCACGCGCCGTTGTGGGGCGTGGCGGCCGTGACGCTGCTGGGTTTCATCACGGGAAAAGGGGCCAAGAGCGGAGGTGTCGGCGGCTTGACCCGACTGATCCGCCTGGGCACCAGCCTCGCTCCGCTGATCAAGTTGGTCATGCAGAGTTCGAGCAAGCGCTGATCCCTCGCATCTGGCTGCATTCTTGCAATACCGGCGGGATTGAATCTCTTATCCGGAGGTTCAATCCCGCTTGCCTATCCGGCCGGCAGAATTCGACCAGAACAAGAACGACAAGGAGGCCCCGTGATCGACGGGCAACCGCTCGCCTGCTTTCAACCTTTCATCGATACCGCCACCGGACGCATTGCAGGGGTCGAGGCACTGGGTCGTCTACGTCAGGCCGATGGCCAACTGGCGTCGGTCGGACCGCTGTTCGCCGACCCGCGCACCCCGGCCATCGCGCTGCGCCGAATGGACCGGCAGATTCGCGACAACGCGCTAAGTCGACTGCACGAGGCACCGCCGGACTGGTTTCTCAGCCTGAACATGTCACCGCGCTGGATCAGTCGCTTGCGTGCCGACCAGGCACTGCCGAGCCTGAAACAACTTGCGCGGCATGGCATCGACCCGCAAAGGATTGTTTTCGAAATCACCGAGCTTGGCGGTAACAGCCAGCGCCTGAGCGAAGTCGTGGCGCGCTATCGCGATGCCGGCGCACGGATCGCCATCGACGATTTCGGCGCTGGTTATTCGCAGCTCGATCGCGTGCTGGCGCTGCAACCGGACATTCTCAAACTCGACATGCGCCTGTTCCAGGCCGCTGCACTGGGCGGACCGAGCAGTGACGTGGTCAAGGCCCTCGCGCAAATGGCCGAAAAGACTGGCTGCTGGATCATTGCCGAAGGCGTGGAAACCGCGGCGCAACTGAATTTCGCGCTGGAATGCGGATCGCGTTACGTGCAGGGATTTCTGTTCGCCCGGGCTCAGGAGGCGCTTTTCGGTACGGATGACTTCGTCGAGCGTTTTGCCGAGCTGCGCCAGTCCTATGTGCGCCAGAAGCTGGCCGAACGCAGCAAACTGATGTTCATGCGCCAGCAGCTGAGCGAACTCATGACCATCCTGCAAACCTGGGCCCAGGCCCGCGCCCCGCTCAGTGCCCTGCCGCAGCTCGACGCCTTTCCCTGGCTGCTGCGCTTTTATCAGTGCGACCGTCACGGCACCCAGCTGACGCCAAACCTGGAATGGCGACCCAGCGGCTGGGTGGCCGACAACCGCTACCTGGGCCACAACTGGTCGTGGCGTCCGTACTTCTATCACCTGCTGGCCGAGGGCTGGGAGGAACGGCGCCTGACCCTTTCCAACACCTATCGCGACGCCACCAGCAACCAGTATTGCCTGACCGCCGGGCAGTTCTTCGATAACGGCGAGCGCCTGCTGCTGATCGACATCGATGCGGCGGGCTTGTAGTTGCGCTTGCAGATGCCAGCCTGAACCGGGAAGCTAGGGAATCAGTCACCAGACGGAGAGAATCAGCCTTGGATTGGCATACCCTGCTCAACCGCGAACGTCTCGGCAAACCGTTGCACAGCCCGCAGGAACTTGGCCGCAGCCCGTTCCATAAAGACCATGACCGCATCATCTTCTCCGGCGCCTTCCGCCGCCTGGGGCGCAAGACCCAGGTGCATCCGGTGTCGAGCAACGACCACATTCACACGCGCCTGACCCACTCGCTGGAAGTCAGTTGCGTCGGCCGCTCGCTGGGCATGCGCGTCGGCGAAACCCTGCGCCGCGCCCTGCCCGAATGGTGCGAGCCGAGCGATCTGGGCATGGTGGTCCAGTCGGCCTGTCTGGCGCACGACATCGGCAACCCGCCATTCGGCCACTCCGGCGAAGACGCGATCCGACACTGGTTCCAGCAGGCTGCCGGGCGCGGCTGGCTGGATGCGATGAGTGATGCGGAACGCGGTGATTTCCTGAACTTCGAAGGCAATGCGCAGGGCTTCCGGGTCCTCACGCAACTGGAGTATCACCAGTTCGACGGCGGCACCCGGCTGACCTACGCCACCCTCGGCACGTACCTGAAGTACCCGTGGACCGCGCGTCACGCCGACTCCCTCGGTTACAAGAAGCACAAATTCGGTTGCTACCAGAGCGAACTGCCGTTGCTCGAACAGATCGCCCACAAACTGGGGCTGCCGCAACTCGAAGAACAGCGCTGGGCGCGCCATCCGCTGGTGTATCTGATGGAGGCGGCGGACGACATCTGTTACGCCTTGATCGATCTGGAAGATGGCCTGGAAATGGAGTTGCTGGAGTACGCCGAAGTCGAGTCGCTGCTGCTCGGTCTGGTCGGCGATGACCTGCCGGAAACCTATCGTCAACTCGGCCCGCAGGATTCGCGCCGGCGCAAACTGGCAATCCTGCGCGGCAAGGCCATCGAGCACCTGACCAACGCTGCGGCCCGCGCCTTCGTCGAACAACAGGACGCACTGCTGGCCGGTACACTGCCTGGGGATCTGGTGGAACACATGCACGGTCCGGCCAAGCGTTGCGTACTGAACGCCAAGGACATCGCCCGCAAGAAAATCTTCCAGGACAAGCGCAAGACCCTGCATGAAATCGGCGCCTACACGACCCTGGAGATTTTGCTCAACGCCTTCTGTGGTGCGGCCCTGGAACAGCACAATGGCCGCACGCCGTCGTTCAAGAGCCGCCGGATTCTCGATCTGCTGGGCAACAACGCGCCGGACCCGCACGGCCCACTGCACGCATCGTTCCTGCGCATGATCGACTTCATCGCCGGCATGACCGACAGCTACGCCAGTGACATGGCGCTGGAAATGACCGGACGTTCCAGTCATTGACGCCTGCCGCCCGACCGATCTGCAATGGATCGGTCGGGTCTGGTGCAGTAGCGGCGAAAAGACAAAGTCGTCCTTTTTATAGTTTCAAGAAGACAGAAACAAACAACGAATAATAGCTTCAACCTTGACCGCACAAACTTTTCCTGCGCATCTGCCAAATTAATCAAGTACAACTCTTGAACATCTCACGCCTCTACCTACGTCAAACCTAGTTAACACGTAGTCTGATTCCTCTTTATTTGTAGGACTTCTCCTTGATTGCCGCTGACGCCTTGTCAGTTCATGCGTGCGTTCGTTCATCTGAGCTAAGGTTCGCCCTTTATTTGCGCTCGTATGGGATTTGATTATGAACTCCGTTTTTATTGTCGACGATCACCCGGTCATCCGCCTCGCCGTTCGAATGCTGCTGGAGCATGAAGGTTATAAAGTCGTCGGAGAAACCGATAATGGTGTCGATGCCATGCAGATGGTTCGCGAATGCATGCCCGACCTGATCATCCTCGACATCAGCATTCCCAAGCTCGACGGCCTGGAGGTCCTGGCCCGCTTCAACTCCATGAGTTCGCCGTTCAAGACGCTGGTGCTGACCGCACAATGCCCGACCCTGTTCGGCATCCGCTGCATGCAGTCAGGTGCGTCGGGGTATGTGTGTAAACAGGAAGACTTGAGTGAACTGGTCAGTGCAATCAAAGCTGTGCTGTCCGGTTACAACTACTTTCCCAGCCAGGCTTTGAATCCTGTTCGTCACGATGATGTGCGCTATGTAGAACTTGAACTTTTCAAATCCGTCAATGACCGGGAACTGATGGTCCTGCAACTGTTTGCCCAAGGGCGCACCAACAAGGAAATTGCCAAAGGCATGTTTCTCAGCAATAAAACCGTCAGCACTTATAAAAAACGCCTGATGCAAAAACTGAAAGCCAAGTCCCTTGTAGAACTTATCGAAATGGCCAAACGTAACGCACTCGTGTGAGAGCCAACATGCCCCGTCGCTTAAAGAATTTTCTGATTGCATTGAGTGCATGCCTGAGTCTCAGCGCGCCTGTCACAGTTGCATCGCCCACTTTTCAGGACTTTGCCCTGCTCGCGCGCTCGACCGATCGATCGCTACCGGTCTTGTTCGAGCCATCACAAGCGGCGTGGCTGCACACTCGCAAAGAGTTGATTCTGGGAGCCTCAGCTCCCGACTATCCGCCCTTCGACATGACCACCAGCGGTCACGACTTCGAGGGTTTCACGGCGGATTACGCCGGACTGATTGGCCAGGCGACCGGCCTGCCGGTCAAGGTCAGGCGCTTCGCTTCGCGAGAAGCCGCGATCCGGGCATTGATCGACGGCAGCATCGACATCCTGGGTACGTCCAACGGTTTCGAAGCGGAGAACCCTGACATCGTGTTGTCACGACCCTATGCAGTCGACCAGCCGGTGCTGGTGACCCGCGAAGGCGAAACCCGCTCGCTGACCGAAGGCCTGGCCGGTCTGCGGCTGAGCATGCTCTATCACTACCTGCCGCTGGATGAGGTCAAGGCGATGTATCCCAAAGCCCTCATCACGTCCTATCCGTCCTACCAGAACGCAATCAACGCGGTCGCATTCGATCAGGCGGACGTGTTTCTCGGCGACACCATCTCCACCCATTACATGATCAGCAAGGGTTACCTGAACAACATCCGCATGGCCAATTTCGGCAAGCACGAGGCACACGGTTTCAGCTTCGCCGTGCATCGCAACAACGCGCAGCTGACCGGCATCATCGACACCGTGCTCAAGGCTGTCCCGGGCAGCGAGCGCGAAAACATCGCCAAACGCTGGAGCGTCGGCAGCGACACACTGCTCACCGACCAGAAGCTGCAACTGACCCGACGCGAAGAACAATGGCTGAAAAAGCATCCGGTGGTGAGTGTGGTCGTCAACGAGGCCTTCGCTCCGCTGACGTTCTTCGACAGTGATGGCAACTTTCGCGGCATCAGTGCCGACCTGCTCGAACTCATTCGCCTGCGCACCGGTCTGCGTTTCGAGATACGCCGCAGTCGCAGCGATGCCGAGATGATCAAGCAGATTGAAAATCACCAGGCCGACCTGATCGCCGCCCTGCTGCCCACCACCCAACGCGAAGAAACCCTGACCTTCAGCCGTCCTTACCTGGAAAACTCCTACGTGCTGTTGACCCGAAAAGCGGCCGACAGCCCGACACACCTGGGCCAGCTCAAACGCAAGCGGCTGGCGATTGCCCAAGGCAATCCGATGATCGAATATCTGCGCACCGAATTTCCGCGTATTCAGCTGATCGAAACGCCGGACACCTTCAGCGCCGTGGCACTGCTCGACGAAGGTCAGGTCGAGGGCGCCGTGAACTCGCTGGTCATCGCCAACTACTTCATTACTTCCCGCATCTTCGAACAGCCACTGCAGATCACCACCACCATCGGCACCCGTCAGGCGGCTTTCTCGCTGGCAACCGCCCGGGACAACACGGAGCTGGGCTCGATCATCGACAAGACGCTGATGAGCATCACCCCCGAAGAACTGGGCATCATCAACGGGCGCTGGCGGGGTTACTCGAGCGTTTCGCAAGGCACCTGGCGCCAATACCAGCGTTTTTTCTATCAAGTGATCGGCGGCGCCTGCCTGTTGTTGCTCCTGTCGCTGTTGTGGAATGCCTACATGCGCCGCCAGATCAGGCAACGCAAGGCCGCCGAACGGGCCTTGAATGACCAGTTGGAATTCATGGGCTCACTGGTCAACGGGACGCCCCACCCGATCTACGTGCGTGACCGCCAAGGCGTGCTCCAAAGTTGCAATGACAGCTATCTCCAGGCGTTCAATGCCCGGCGCGAAGACGTCATTGGAAAAAGCGTGATGCAGGGTGCGTTGAACAATGCTTTCGAGGCCCTGACGTATCAGGCCGACTATCAGCGGGTAGTGGCGGAGGGCAAACCGCTGGTGCTCGACCGGCCCTTGCAGATCGGCAACCGGCACCTGACGATCTATCACTGGATCCTGCCGTATCGGGACTCCAGCGGTGAAGTCCAGGGAATCATCGGCGGCTGGATCGACATCAGTGAGCGCCGCGAACTGCTCGACGAACTTCGCGCAGCCAAGGAACGGGCAGACGATGCCAACCGGGCCAAGAGTACGTTTCTGGCGACCATGAGCCACGAGATCCGCACCCCGATGAACGCCGTGATCGGCATGCTCGAGTTGACGCTCAAGCGCATGGATCAGGCTCATCCGGATCGCTCGGGCATCGAAACGGCCTACCACTCGGCCAAGGACTTGCTGGGCCTGATCGGCGACATCCTGGACATTGCCCGCATCGAATCCGGGCGGCTGAGCCTGAACCCCGAGCGAATCAACCTGATCGATACCGTCGGCTCGGTGGTCAGAATCTTCGAAGGTCTCGCCCGGCAGAAACAGCTCTCACTGACCGTGTCCGTCTCGCCCCCTGAACTGAATGTCGATGTGCACCTCGACCCGCTGCGCTTCAAGCAGGTGCTGTCGAACCTGATCAGCAATGCCATCAAGTTCACCGAAGCAGGACACATCAGAATCACGCTGGATCTTCTACCCACGGATGACCCCGAACGCTCGGTGATGCAATTGACCGTACAGGACAGCGGCATCGGGATCACGACGCAGGATCAGTCGCGCCTGTTCGAACCCTTCGCCCAGGCTGGCAACGGCGGGCAGCGAACCGTCAGTGGTGCGGGACTGGGGCTGGTCATCAGCCGCAACCTGTGCGAGATGATGGGTGGAAAACTGCGGTTGAGCAGCCTCCCCGGAATCGGCACCCAGGTCACTGTTTCTCTGCCGGTGGCGATCCTGCCTGCGCAAGTGGCGAGATCTGAAGAGGAACCACAGATTCAGGCCCCGCTCATTCCGTTGACGGTTCTGGTGGTCGATGACCATCCGGCCAACCGGCTGCTGATGTGCCAACAGCTTGAATACCTCGGCCATCGTTTCTGTATCGCCGAAGATGGTTTGCGCGGGCTGGAACAGTGGAAAAATGGCGAATTCGATCTGGTCATCGCTGATTGCAACATGCCCGTCATGAACGGTTACGAGCTGACCCGGGCGATTCGTCAGCACGAAAAACTCACCCGTCGTCCGGCCTGCACGGTGCTGGGGTTCACCGCCAATGCCCAGCCGGAGGAGATCCTGCGCTGCAAACAGGCCGGCATGAACGAGTGTCTGTTCAAACCCCTGAGCCTGAACAGCCTGAGCCAATGGGTCGACAGTATTCAGCCGCTGTTCCGTGCGCCGGTATTCAATCTGCAAGGGCTCACGCTGCTGACCGGTGGCAACCCGTCCCAGACTCACCGCTTGCTGGCAGAACTGCTCAACAGCAGTCGTCTTGATCGCCAGGAATTGCAGGCCCTGTCCCTCACCCGGGATCCTCCTGCGCTGGCCGTCATCGCCCACAAGATCAAGGGCGCCGCGCGCATTGCCCAGGCTTCGCGCCTGATCGACAGCTGCGACGCGCTTGAGCTGGCGTGCCTGCAAGCACAGCCGGGGGATGAGATCGAGCGTCGCTGCCAGGCCAGCCGTCTCGCCATCCTGGAACTGGAGCAGGCACTGGAACAGCAACTGAACCGGATCAGCGAGAGCAAAGTGACCGGGGCTTAACTATGCTTGGACGCTGAGCAGTGTGCTTACCTACACGGAGAGTCCGCAATGCCCAGCCCACTGCGCCCGGAACAACGCCGGTTTCCGCTGCATGTGCATATCAGCGTCATGTTCACCTTTCTGCTGTTGCTCACCGGGGTGGTGCTGGGTCTGTTCAACTATCGACAGACCACACAGATCATCCTGTCGAGCAGCGAAAAACTGTTCAACCGCATCGAACAGGACGTGCGCCTTGATCTGCAGGCCACTTATGAACCGATTCGACACCTGCTGAGCCTGCTGGCGGAGACCCCCGCCGCCCGCTCTTCCGGCCTCGAACCGCGTCTGGCGCTGCTCAAGCCGTTCAGCCAGTCACTGACGGACAACCCGGACCTGGCCTCGCTGTACCTGGGTTATGGCAACGGCGATTTTTTCATGGTCCGTCATTTGCGCACGCCGGCGCTGAAAACCCTGCTCAAGGCACCGGACGCCGCGGCGTTTCAGGTCTGGAGCATCGAACATGACGCCAGCGGTCAGGCGCATTCGCAGTCTCTGTTCTTCGACCAGGCCCTGTCTCCGGTCGGCCGGCAGGACAACCCCGACGATCCTTATGATCCCCGCAGCCGGGCGTGGTACATCAACGCGCGGCAGCAGACCGAACAGATCACCACCGAACCCTACGTCTTTTTCTCCACCCACAACGTCGGCACGACGCTCGCCCGGCGCAGCGGTGAAGACGCCGTGATCGGCGCCGACCTGACCCTCGACGCACTCTCCGCAACCCTGATCAAACACGTGGTGACACCGGCCACGGAAATCGTCCTGTTCGACGCCGAAGGCAACGCCGTGGCCTACCCCGACAGCAGCCGGTTGATCGTCGATGACCGAACGGCGCGCCTGGCCAAGGCTGCCGACTTGAGCCCCGCCCTCGGCGCCTTGTTGTCCGGCCATCAAGGCAACCGGCTCAAGGCCGATGGCCGACTATGGATCGTCGCCCGCAGCCAGCTGCAGGAAGGCGGGCCGAAAGGTTTGCAGATGGCGTTGCTGGTGCCGGAGGACGAGTTGCTGGTCGATGCCTATCGCATGCGTTGGCAAGGCGCACTGATCACGCTGGCTACTTTGCTGCTGTGCCTGCCGCTCGGGTGGCTGATCTCGCGAATTCTGGTCAAGCCGCTGCATGCGCTGGTCAAGGAAGCCGACGCGATTCGCAGTTTCGATTTCAACTTTCCCGTGACCCGTCGATCACCGGTGCTGGAGGTCGACCAGTTGAGTCTGTCGATGGCCCGCATGAAAGACACCCTGGCCAGTTTCTTCCGGATCACCGACAGCCTGACCGCCGAAACCCGCTTCGCCCCGCTGCTGCAACGAGTCCTCTTCGAGACCGTGCAGATCGCCCAGGCCCAGGCGGGCCTGATTTATCTGCGCGAAAACGATGGCAATCGCATGGAGCCCTACGGACTGGTGGTCGACGGCGCGTCCCAAGCCCTGGCCGCGTTCGATATCCAGGGGCGCAACCTTGACGCCACTGAGAGCCCCGAATGGTTCCGGGAACTGGCGAACGCCAACACCGTCGTGAGCAATCTGGGTTTCGAACAGGCCACCGACCTGCAGAAAGTGCTGCTGGCCATGGAGTCGCCGAGGGTTCATCTGATCGGTATCCGCCTGCATAACCGGCACAACGAGACCGTCGGCCTGCTGGTGCTGCTGATCAATGACAGCGGCACGGCGAGTGATCTGGAAAAGCTGCGGCCCGACCGCATTGCCTTCCTGCAAGCGGTGTCCGGGGCAGCGGCGGTGAGTATCGAAAGCCAGCGCCTGCAAGCCCGGCAGAAGCAACTGCTGGATGCGTTCATTCAACTGCTGGCCGGCGCCATCGATGCCAAGAGCCCTTATACCGGCGGGCATTGCCAGCGCGTGCCGGAGCTGACCCTGATGCTCGCCCATGCCGCCGCAGCCAGTGAGGCGCCGGCCTTCAGCGATTACCAGCCGAACGAAGACGAATGGGAGGCCCTGCACATCGCCGCCTGGCTGCACGATTGCGGCAAGGTCACGACCCCGGAATACGTGGTCGACAAAGCCACCAAACTGGAAACCCTGAACGATCGCCTGCACGAAATCCGCACCCGCTTCGAAGTGCTCAAGCGCGATGCCTGGGTCAGCTACTGGCAAGCCCTGGCCATGGGCGGCGAAGAACGGCAACTGGCCGAGCTGCGCGACGCAACCCTGACAGCACTGGATGATGATTTTGCATTCGTCGCCCACTGCAATCTGGGCAGTGAAGCGATGGCCGAGGCCGACCTGCAACGCCTGCAAGGCATCGCGAAACGCCCATGGACGCGTACGCTGGATGATCGGCTGGGCCTGTCATGGGAAGAGAACCGGCGTCAGTCACGCACCCCGGCACCGACCTTGCCGGTCACCGAACCGTTGCTGGCAGACAAGCCCGAACATCTGCTGGAACGCGCCGAAGGCGAGTTGATTCCCGAGGACAATCCGTGGGGCTTCAAGCTCGACGTCCCGCCCTACAAATACAATCGCGGCGAGCTGTACAACCTGAGCATCCCCCGGGGCACCCTGACCCGCGAGGAACGCTACATCATCAACCATCACATGGTGCAGACGATCCTGATGCTCAGCCACCTGCCCTTCCCCGGACACCTGAACAGCGTCGCGGAAATCGCCGGCGGGCATCACGAAAAGATGGATGGCACCGGCTATCCCAAGCGCCTGAAACGCGAGGACATGAGCCTGCCGGCGCGCATGATGGCGATTGCCGATATTTTCGAAGCCCTGACCGCCGCCGACCGCCCGTACAAAAAGGCCAAGTCCCTCAGTGAAGCGCTGGGGATCATGGCCACCATGTGCCGCGAAGCGCACATCGATGCCGAGCTGTTCGGGCTGTTCATCCGCGATGGCGTGTATTTGCAGTACGCCACGCGCTTTCTCGATCCACGGCAGATCGATGCCGTGGACCCGGCGGCCGTGCTGCTCAAGGCAGGCCTGGCGGCGTGATCAGCAGTCGGTCAGACGCAGGAAGATCGCCGCCAGTTGTTCGATCCCGGCCTGATCGTCGGCACCGAAACGCGCGAGCTTCGGGCTGTCGAGGTCGAGCACGCCGATCAGGCGACCGTCCTTGACCAACGGCACGACCAGCTCGCTGTTCGATGCGCTGTCGCAAGCGATATGGCCGGGAAATGCATGAACGTCTTCGACCCGTTGCGTCTGCAGGCTGGCAGCCGCCGCGCCGCATACACCGCGACCGAACGGAATGCGCACGCAGGCGATCTGGCCCTGGAACGGGCCGAGCACCAGCTCTTCGTTGCGATTGAGGTAGAAGCCGGCCCAGTTCAGGTCATCGAGCTGGTTGAACAGGAACGCCGAAAACTGTGCGGCGTTAGCGATGAAATCGCGCTCGTCCGCCAGCAGCGACTCCAGTTGCGCGGCCAACATGCCATAGCCTTCGAGGCCCTGGCCGCTCTGTTGCAAATCAATCATGCCTTGTGCTCCAACAATTTCAGTCCCACCCAGTAACGGGCGAATTGGTACGCGCAACGTCCGTTGCGGTTGCCACGGCCGGTTGCCCAGCGCACGGCGAGAATGTCCAGTTGTTCGTCGCGCTCCCAGCTCAGGCCGGCCTTGGCGGCCAACTGGCCGATCCAGTGCTCGACGACGTTGAGGAAATGTTCCTGGGTAAACGGATAGAACGACAGCCACAGGCCGAAGCGATCCGACAGCGCGATCTTGTCTTCCACTGCTTCGCTCGGATGCAGTTCGCCATCGACGCGCTTCCAGTTTTCGTTGTCGCTTTCCTTTTCCGGCACCAGATGGCGACGGTTGGAAGTGGCGTACAGCAACACGTTGTCCGGCGCCTGTTCGAGCGAGCCGTCCAGCACGCTTTTCAGCACGCGGTAGTCGCCTTCGCCGGACTCGAACGACAGGTCATCGCAGAACAGCACAAAGCGCTGCGGCAGCTTGGCGATCTGCTCCACCACCCGTGGCAGGTCCGCCAGGTGATCACGCTCGATTTCGATCAGACGCAAACCGGCCTTGGCATGTTCTGCCAGCAGCGCGCGGACCAGCGACGATTTACCGGTACCGCGCGAACCCCACAGCAGCGCATGGTTGGCCGGCATGCCATCGAGAAATTGCTGAGTGTTGCGGCCCAGTTGCTCAAGCTGGCGGTCGACGCCGATCAGGTCCGACAGGCGCATGTCGAGGCTGACTTCCAGCGGCAGCAGATAACCGCTGCGACCGTCACGCTGCCAGCGTGCGGCGAGGCAGGTACCCCAGTCGATGACCGGGCGTGGAGCCGGCAGCAGTGGTTCGATCCGCGCCAGAACCGACTCGGCGCGTTCAAGAAAAGCATTCAATCGGGAATCCACGTCTTCTCCTCGGGCTCGTTCACAGTGATGATGGCGGTGCAGCGACGACAGACAGCGTTCGAAACCTGTCCCGGGCCTTGTTACAAGGCGCTTCGGGAACCCCGGAATCCGTGCATGATCGACTATGCTTGAGCAGCGAAGGGAAACGGAAGTGGTTCAACACCCCATGGATATCAAATTCACCCACCGGCTGTCGTACAAACAGGCCCGGCTTACCGTGCTGGTCGGGTTCATTCTGGGCACGCTGCTCAGCCTGCTGCAAATCGGCATCGATTATGCCAGTGAAGACGCGTCCATCAACCGTGAAATCCTGTCTTTGCTGGAAATCAGCCATAACCCGGCCTCGCGCATCGCCTACAACATCGATGCCGAACTGGCGCAGGAACTGACCCTGGGCCTGCTACGCTCGCCGGCGATCATTTCCGCACAACTGACCGACAACAATCAGACGGTGCTGGCCAACGTCAAACGCCCGGAACTGCAAAGCGGCTACCGCATGATCAGCGACTTCCTGTTCGGCGCCAAACGCCAGTTCGAAGACCGCCTCTACCTCGATCACTTGCCCAACGAAGCCCTCGGCACCCTGCGCCTGGAAGTCGACACCTACGCGTTCGGCAGCCGCTTCCTGCGCCGGGCCGAGGTCACGCTGCTCAACGGTTTCGCCCGCAGCCTGATTCTCACCGGGATCCTGCTGGCGCTGTTCTACGTGATGCTGACCAAACCGCTGGTGCGGGTGATCCGCGAACTCAGTGGCCGCGATCCGCGCAGTGCCGAGCCGACTACCCTGGAATGTCCGGGCGGGCACGCCAATGACGAGATCGGCGTGCTGGTCAAGGTTGCCAACCAGCAGTTCGAAAACATCGCCACGGAAATCCAGCAGCGGCGCAATGCGGAAAACCGCCTCACCGACTACCTCGCACAACTCGAAGACATCGTGTCCGCGCGGACCGCCGAGCTCAAGGCAATCAACGCGCGGCTCAGCCAGTCCAACCAGGAACTGGAAGTGGCCCGCAGCACGGCACTGGACATGGCCGAAGCGCGTTCGGCCTTTCTCGCCAACATGAGCCACGAGATCCGCACCCCGCTCAACGGCCTGCTGGGGATGATCGCCCTGTCGCTCGACGGCCCGCTCAACGCCGAACAGCAGCAGCAACTGTCGATCGCCCACGACTCGGGCAAAGTGCTGGTGGAGTTGCTCAACGATATTCTCGACCTTTCGAAATTCGATGCCGGGCAACTCGAGCTGGAACACATTCCGTTCGATCTCGGCTCGCTGATCGAAGACACCGCCAACCTGCTGTCGCAGAACGCAGCGCCGAGCGTTGAACTGACTTGCCTGATCGATCCGTACTTCCCGGCGCTGGTGCTCGGCGATCCGACCCGGGTCAGGCAGATCGTCAGCAACCTTCTGTCCAATGCGCTGAAATTCACCCGCTTCGGTCGGGTCGATGTGCGCTTGTCCACCTGGAAGGACGGCGTCCGGATCGAAGTCTGCGACACCGGCATCGGCATCGCCCAGGAAGCGCAGGTGAAGATTTTCCAGCCGTTCACCCAGGCGGGCGCCGGCATCACCCGCCAGTACGGCGGCACCGGGTTGGGCCTGGCATTGACCTACAACCTGTGCGAAGCCATGCAAGGGCGTCTGACCATCAGTTCCGAAGTGGGTTTTGGCAGTCAGTTCTGCGCCGAACTGCCACTGCCCTGCCACACCCGCGCGGTGATTCCGCCACCGTTGCACGGCAAGGTGCTGGCGATCACCAACGCGGTCAGCGGGCTGGCGGAGCTGCTGGAAAGTCTGCTGCCGGTCTGGGGGCTGACCTACGAACAACGAACCCTCGACGACCCACTGCTCGGCCTGTCCCCCGACGTCATCATCACCGACTGCCCCGAATGCCTGTTCGGTCTGCGTCCGGCGATGACGGCGCCGATTCTGCTGGTGACGGCTTATGGCAGTTTCATGCCGGGTGAAGAAGCCACTGCCCTTGCCCCATTGCAGCAGCAGGCTCGACCGCTGGCCCGCAACGCGCTGTATCAGAATCTGCGCCGGACACTGCAGCCGGACCTCACCACCATCGACCGCGCACGCCTCGAAAGCGTGCCGTCGCAGCGGCGGGGACGGGTACTGCTGGTGGAGGACAACCCGGTCAATCAACTGGTGGCCAAGGGCATGCTGGGGAAACTCGGGTGCGATGTCGTGGTTGCTGCCCACGGTGTGGAAGCGCTGGATCAGTTGGAACACGACGAATTCGATCTGGTGCTGATGGACTGCAACATGCCGGTGATGGACGGCTACGAAGCCAGCCGTCAGATTCGCCAGAGCGGACGCTGGCCGCATCTGCCGATTGTTGCCCTGACCGCCAACGCCATGTCCGAGGAACGCGAACGCTGCCGGGCGGCGGGCATGAGCGACTATCTGGCCAAGCCGTTCCGTCGGGAAGAACTGGCGGCGCTGCTGGACCAGTGGATTCCGACTACGACAGTGCTTTGATCTGCCCCAGCAGGTGATCGAGACCGTCGCGCAAGTCATTGAGCCGGTCCAGATCCACCCCGCTGTCGCACAACAGCCGCACCTTCAACGGCCCAACCTGTTCGCGCAGCGCCAGCCCTTGCGGCGTGAGGCTCAGATGAACCTCACGCTCGTCACGGGCCGAGCGCTGACGCTGGACCAGTTGCAGTTGCTCCAGACGCTTGAGCAACGGCGTCAGCGTGCCGGAATCCAGCGCCAGACGTTCACCCAGCGCCTTGACCGTCGGTTGCTCCGGCGCGGTTTGCTGCCATTCCCACAACACCAGCATCGCCAGGTATTGCGGGTAGGTCAGGCCAAGCTGATCGAGCATCGGTTTGTAGGCACGGATCACCGCCCGCGATGCGGCATACAACTTGAAGCACAGCTGACTGTCGAGCTTCAGCGAATCGGCGGACAGGCTGTTCATTTGAGCAGGGCTTCGATCTCGCGGCTCAGATCCTGCGGCTTGGTGGCCGGGGCAAAGCGCTTGACCAACCGGCCATCCTTGCCGATCAGGAACTTGGTGAAATTCCACTTGATGCCCTGCGAGCCCAGCACACCCGGCGCGCGCTTTTTCAACTGCACGAACAGCGGATGGGCGCCGTTACCGTTGACTTCGATCTTCTTGAACAGCGGGAAGCTGACACCGTAGTTCAGCTCGCAGAACTCGCTGATGGCGCCCTCGTTGCCCGGCTCCTGCTTGCCGAACTGATTGCACGGGAAGCCCAGCACCACCAGGCCCTGATCCTTGTAGGTCTGCCACAGTTCCTCAAGGCCTTTGTACTGCGGCGTGAAACCGCACTTGCTGGCGGTATTGACCACCAGCACAGCTTTGCCGGCGAAATCGGCGAGGGTCTTTTGCTCGCCTTTGATGGTGGTGCACGGAATGTTCAGCAGGTTATCGCTCATGGTGCGCACTCTTGAAAAATGGGTAGACGGCAAAAATAGCGAGCAATTGAATTGTGTGCAATTTAATTATTCGAAAGGCGACCCGTGGATCGCCCGTATCAGTTACTCGCGCGGCACCAGGTCCAGGCACACCGAGTTGATGCAATAACGCAGGCCGGTCGGCGGCGGACCGTCAGGGAATACGTGGCCCAGGTGCGCATCGCACTTGGCGCATTTCACTTCGGTGCGGATCATGCCGTGGCTGGTGTCACGGATTTCGGTCATGGCGCTCTCGCCGATCGGCGCGTAGAAGCTTGGCCAGCCGCAACCGGAATCGAATTTGGTCTTGGAATCGAACAACGGCTCGCTGCAGCAGACGCAGTGATAGATACCGTCAGTCTTGGTAGCGTTGTATTTACCGGAGAACGGTCGCTCGGTAGCACTGAGACGGCACACGTTGTATTGCTCGGGGTCGAGCATCGCCCGCCATTCTTCCAGGGTCTTTTCAATCTTTTCCATCATCACACCTCAGCGGCTGAAAAAGCCCGATCTGTACCTTTTCCACGGATCGGGCGGCACGTATGATTGCGCCTCGTCACACGCCAGTCTGGCAGCGGGTTCCTGCGCATTCAAACGGATTGTTGGAAACCGCCGCTCGAGACACTTGCCTGTGTGAAGACGCAGGATTCCCAGCACGGTTGTCCACCCGCCGCCTGGATCGTTCATTTTCGGGATCACATCGCCATGCAGTTCAGCAAATCGAACAAGCTCGCCAACGTCTGCTACGACATTCGCGGCCCGGTGCTCAAGCACGCCAAACGCCTGGAAGAGGAAGGCCATCGCATCCTCAAGCTGAACATCGGCAACCCGGCGCCCTTTGGTTTCGAAGCGCCGGACGAAATTCTCCAGGATGTGATCCGCAACCTGCCGACCGCCCAGGGCTACAGCGATTCCAAAGGCCTGTTCAGCGCGCGCAAGGCGGTGATGCAGTACTACCAGCAGAAGCAGGTCGAAGGTGTCGGCATCGAGGACATCTACCTGGGCAACGGCGTGTCCGAGCTGATCGTGATGTCGCTGCAGGCACTGCTCAACAACGGCGACGAAGTGCTGGTGCCGGCGCCGGACTACCCGCTGTGGACCGCAGCCGTGAGCCTGGCCGGCGGTAACGCGGTGCATTACCTGTGCGACGAGGGCGCCGACTGGTTCCCGGACCTGGCCGACATCAAGGCCAAGATCACCCCGAACACCAAGGCGATGGTGATCATCAACCCGAACAACCCGACCGGTGCGGTGTATTCGAAGGAAGTGCTGCTGGGCATGCTGGAACTGGCCCGCCAGCACAACCTGGTGGTGTTCTCCGACGAGATCTACGACAAGATTCTCTACGACGACGCCGTGCACATCTGCACCGCTTCGCTGGCACCGGACCTGCTGTGCCTGACCTTCAACGGTCTGTCCAAGTCGTATCGCGTGGCGGGTTTCCGCTCGGGCTGGATCGCCATTTCCGGGCCGAAACACAACGCTCACAGCTACATCGAAGGCATCGACATGCTGGCCAACATGCGTCTGTGCGCCAACGTGCCGAGCCAGCATGCAATTCAGACCGCACTCGGCGGCTATCAGAGCATCAATGATCTGGTGCTGCCGCAAGGTCGCCTGCTGGAACAGCGCAACCGCACCTGGGAACTGCTCAACGACATTCCCGGCGTGAGCTGCGTGAAGCCGATGGGCGCGCTGTACGCGTTCCCGAAAATCGACCCGAAAGTCTGCCCGATCCACAACGACGAGAAATTCGTGCTCGACCTGCTGCTCTCCGAGAAGCTGCTGGTGGTGCAAGGCACGGCGTTCAACTGGCCGTGGCCTGACCACTTCCGAGTGGTCACGCTGCCACGGGTCGATGACCTGGACATGGCCATCGGTCGCATCGGCAACTTCCTCAAGTCCTACCGCCAGTAACCGGCGCTCAGTGCGCAACGGCCCGAACGTTGCGCACTGTCTGATTCAGCAACACTTCTGCTCCGCCCCTCCTCCAGCACCTTCTACACTTTCGACTCATACAAATCATGCGTGCCTGACGCAATGAGACCGGGTGCCGCGTGCCTGTCATCCATAGCGGATTCGGCGGTGGGAAATGTCCCATGCCCGACGAATCCGGTGTAGGACACAGTTTGAAATAGTCACTCGGTTGAATCGCCAGGTGCAGCACCTTATATACCCCGCAGTACGCTACATCTTTAGCTTGAGGAGATTTCTACAACCATGATGCGCATCCTGCTGTTTTTGGCCACTAACCTGGCGGTCGTGCTGATAGCCAGCATCACCCTGAGCCTTTTCGGCTTCAACGGGTTCATGGCGGCCAACGGGGTTGATCTCAACCTCAGTCAGCTGCTGGTCTTCTGTGCAGTCTTTGGTTTCGCCGGTTCCCTGTTCTCGCTGTTCATCTCCAAGTGGATGGCGAAGATGAGCACCAGCACCCAGATCATCACCCAGCCACGCACCCGCCACGAACAATGGCTGCTGCAAACCGTCGAGCAACTGTCCCGGGAAGCCGGGATCAAGATGCCTGAAGTCGGGATTTTCCCGGCCTATGAGGCGAACGCCTTCGCCACCGGCTGGAACAAGAACGATGCACTGGTCGCGGTCAGCCAGGGCTTGCTCGAGCGTTTCAAGGAAGACGAAGTGCGGGCCGTGCTGGCCCACGAGATCGGCCACGTGGCCAACGGCGACATGGTCACCCTGGCGTTGATCCAGGGCGTGGTGAACACCTTCGTGATGTTCTTTGCACGGATCATCGGCAACTTTGTCGACAAGGTGATCTTCAAGAACGAAGAAGGTCAGGGCATGGCCTACTACATCGCGACCATTTTCGCCGAACTGGTGCTGGGCATTCTGGCCAGCGCGATCGTGATGTGGTTCTCGCGCAAACGCGAGTTCCGTGCCGACGATGCCGGTGCCCGCCTGGCCGGTACCGGCGCGATGATCAACGCATTGCAACGTCTGCGCGCCGAACAGGGCCTGCCGGTGCACATGCCTGACACCCTGAACGCCTTCGGCATCAACGGTGGCATCAAACAAGGGTTCGCCCGCATGTTCATGAGCCACCCGCCGCTGGAAGAGCGTATCGACGCCCTGCGTCGTCGCGGTTGATCAAACCGGCGCACCAACCAAAAGGCCCGCAGTGATGCGGGCCTTTTTTGTTGTACCTGTTACTGAGGGGTCAGGCGGTACACCCGTTCTTCCAGCCGTGTCACACCCGCCTGCAGGAACTTCCCGCTTTCGCTCAGCACGTCCTGTTCTTCCAGCGCCTGCACCGCCCAGTCGCCACCGAGCAGCTGCTGCACCTCGGCATCTATCACCGCAAACGGCGGCCCGGGCATCTGAGCCTGATCGTAATCCAGCGTGATCAGCAAACCACGCAGACCCGTCGGCAGGATGCTCAACAAATGCGCCGCATAGCGCTCACGCATTGGCGCCGGCAAGGCGATCAGCGCCGCCCGGTCATACAGCGCGGTGCAACCGGCCACATCAGCCGCCGTCAGCGAAAAGAAATCCCCGCACCACAACTCGATCGCGCCAGCGCGATAAACCTTGAAGTCGCCCTGCTCGATCACCTGCGGCTGCAATTGCTGCTCAAGAAAGAAGTCTTCCACAGCCTTCTCCGACAGCTCGACACCGAGCACCTGGTGACCACAGCCGGCAAGCCACAGCAGATCCAGACTTTTACCGCACAACGGCACCAACACACGCGCTTGCGCCGGGATGGCCAGATCGGGCCAGTGCCGCTGCAAATACGGGTTCACCTCAGGCTGGTGAAAGCCGATCTGGTTCGATTCCCACTTCTTGTGCCAAAACTCCGGCTGCATGCATCCTCCTAAGAATTCGATCAAAAGGCTTTAAAACTTATATTGGAATTAGATAATGAACTGACTGAAGATGAGCCATCTTAACGCTCAGGAACCCTTCCATGTTTCCCAGCCTGTTTATCTCTCACGGCTCGCCCATGCTGGCGCTGGAGCCCGGCGCCAGCGGCCCGGCCCTGGCGCGGCTGGCGGCCGAACTGCCACGCCCGAAAGCCATCGTCATCGTTTCCGCCCATTGGGAAAGCCATGAGCTGCTGGTCAGCAGCCATGCGCAACCGGAAACCTGGCATGACTTCGGTGGCTTCCCCCGTGCGCTGTTTGAAGTTCAGTACCCGGCACCGGGCAATCCGCAACTGGCCCGCGAGGTTGCCGACCTGCTGACCGCCAACGACCTGCCCGCACGTCTCGATCCACAACGACCGTTCGATCACGGCGTGTGGGTTCCGCTGTCGCTGATGTACCCGCAGGCCGATATCCCGGTGGTTCAGGTTTCCCTGCCCAGCCGTGGCGGCCCGGCCTTGCAGAACCGCGTCGGTCAGGCGCTGGCCAGTCTGCGCGATCAAGGCATTCTGTTGATCGGCTCCGGCAGCATCACCCACAACCTGCGGGAGCTGGACTGGCACGCCGGCCCGGAAAGCGTCGAGCCGTGGGCCCGGGAATTCCGCGACTGGATAGTCGACAGGCTCGCCGCCAACGACGAAGCCGCCCTGCACGATTACCGCCAGCAGGCACCGAACGCCGTGCGCAGCCATCCAAGTGATGAACATCTGCTACCGCTGTACTTTGCCCGCGGCGCTGGCAGTGATTTCAGCATCGCCCATCAAGGTTTCACCATGGGCGCGCTGGGCATGGACATCTACCGCTTCGGCTGAGCTGCTCATTCCCGACTCAAATCGCAGGCAAAAAAAATCCCCGAACCAGTCGGGGATTTTTTATGTTCGATCAATCAGCCCAGAGGCGGATCAATCTTCGCGGTAGCGACGCAGTTTCAGCTGCTTACCGGCAACGCGAGTGTCCTTCAGCTTGGTCAGGAGTTTGTCCAGACCATCTTCCGGCAGCTCGACGAGGCTGAAGCTGTCACGCACCTGGATGCGACCGATGGCTTCACGTGCCAGACCACCTTCGTTGAGGATGGCGCCCAGCAGGTTTTTCGCCGCGATACCGTCACGCGCGCCCAGCGCGGTACGGCAACGGGCACGGCCTTCGCCCAAAGGCATTGGCGCACGACGCTCGCGGTCACCACGGTCCGGACGATCACCGGAACGCTCAGGACGGTCGCCACGCGGTGCGCTGTTCGGCACCAGTGGACGTTCCTTCTCGATCGCTGCCAGGTTCAGCGCCTGACCATTGGTGGCCTTGCGCAGCAGTGCGGCAGCCAGGGCGCGTGGGGTGCAACCGATATCGGCGGTCAGGCGATCCAGCAGATCACCGTGAGTCGATTCGGCGTCAGCCACCAGCGGCGACAGGCTGTTGGTCAGTTTCTTGATGCGGGCATCAAGAACGGCCTGGGCGTCCGGCAGACGCACTTCGGCAACTTTCTGACCGGTCACACGCTCGATTACCTGCAGCATGCGGCGCTCACGTGGCGTCACCAGCAGCAGCGCGCGGCCTTCGCGACCGGCACGGCCGGTACGGCCGATACGGTGCACGTAGGATTCCGGATCGTACGGCATGTCCACGTTGAACACGTGGGTGATGCGCGGAACGTCCAGACCACGGGCGGCAACGTCGGTCGCTACAACGATGTCCAGACGGCCATCTTTCAGCGAGTCGATGACGCGCTCACGCTGGTTCTGGGCGATGTCGCCGTTCAACGCTGCGGCTTTGTAGCCTTTGGCGTCGAGGGCGCTGGCCAGATCCAGGGTCGCTTGCTTGGTGCGCACGAACATGATCAGAGCGTCGAAATCTTCCACTTCCAGCAAGCTGAGAACGGCAGAAGTCTTCTGGTCAGCGTGAACCAACAGGTGAGCCTGTTCGATTGCGGTAACGGTCTGGGTCTTGCTCTGGATCTTCACGTGCTTTGGATCGCGCAGGTGACGCTCGGCGATGGCACGGATCGATTGCGGCAGGGTCGCCGAGAACAATACGGTCTGACGGGTTTCCGGCATGGCCTTGAAGATGACTTCGAGGTCGTCCATGAAGCCCAGTTTGAGCATTTCGTCTGCTTCGTCGAGAACCAGGTGGTTCACGGTCTGCAGCACTTTTTCGTCGCGACGCAGGTGGTCGCACAGACGGCCCGGAGTGGCGACAACGATCTGTGCGCCATTACGGATTGCTTTCAATTGTGGGCCCATCGGCGCGCCGCCGTAGACAGCCACAACAGTCACGCCCGGCATTTGCTTGGCGTAGGTTTCGAAAGCGGTTGCAACTTGCAGCGCCAACTCACGAGTTGGGGCCAGGATCAGAGCTTGCGGCTCGCGCTTGGACGGATCAATGCGGTGCAGGATAGGCAGGGCAAAGGCAGCGGTTTTACCGGTACCGGTTTGCGCCTGACCAATCATATCGTGACCGGCGAGGATGATCGGGATCGACTGCTGCTGAATGGCCGAAGGCTCTTCATAGCCGGTAGCGACTACTGCAGCGACAATATTGGGATGAAGTTCAAGAGCGGCGAAGCCGCCGATTTCCTGGGTCATGGGTCTGCCTCTAAGTGCATCCGCAAAGACCCATGCTCCAAAGCTGCACATGCCGTGTTGAGACTCAAGAGTCGCCCTGGCAGCTTTGTCGGCGGGGATTTGCGAAAACGAATGAATGAAAAAGAATCGTCAAGGAAGAGCCCGCAGTGCGGACGTGCAGCCGAAGCTGACTTCGGGGAATTGCGCTACCTAAACGCGGCCCGGTTAAAGGCCGGCGCGCACTATACCGGAATTTGCCCAAAAAGGGAGCTTTTTTTATCGGCGAAATACAGTTGTCACCGCTGTGTAACGGGGTTTTGCGGATAATCGGGCAAAGGTCTATTTTTCAAAGACCCCGGCCCTGCGGGCGATGGCGCTTAAACGATTCACCGACGTGCGGCATCTGGTCGCTGCACCCTTTCTTCCCCTGCGAGGAAACACCCATGAATCAGCCCTGCCCCGGCCGCGTGAGCCGTGCGCGCCACGGTCACGTGCATTTGATCGGCCTGGACCGCGCCGCCAAGCGCAATGCCTTCGACCTCGACCTGCTCAACGACCTGGCCCTGGCCTACGGCGAATTCGAGGCCGACAGTGACGCACGGGTGGCGGTGGTGTTCGGGCACGGCGAACATTTCACCGCCGGGCTCGATCTGGTCAACGCCAGTTCCGCCCTCGCCCAAGGCTGGCAGGTACCGCCCGGTGGTTGCGATCCCTGGGGCGTGTTCGTCGGGCCACGGGTCAGCAAACCGGTGATCGTGGCCGCGCAGGGTTATTGCCTGACCATCGGTATCGAATTGATGCTCGCTGCCGACATCAACCTGTGCGCCAGCAACACTCGTTTCGCGCAGATGGAAGTACAGCGCGGGATCTTTCCGTTCGGCGGTGCGACATTGCGCTTTCATCAGATCGCCGGCTGGGGCAACGCGATGCGCTGGCTGCTGACCGGTGACGAGTTCGATGCCCATGATGCGCTACGCTTGGGCCTGGTGCAGGAAGTCATGGCCAGCGAAGATCTGCTGCCGCGTGCCATCGAACTGGCCGAGCGCATCGCCCGGCAGGCGCCGCTTGGCGTGCAGGCGACGCTGATGTCGGCGCGTCAGGCGCGCTATGAAGGAGAAACTGCGGCGGCTAAGAGCTTGCCGCCACTGGTGAAGAAGTTGCTGGCCACTGAAGACGCCAAGGAAGGTGTGCGCTCGCTGGTGGAGCGCAGGCCTGGCGTTTTCAAAGGCCTTTGAAGATCAGGTCGCCGGACGGATGCAGTTGATCAACGCCTGCAACGAGTAACCCAGCTTCGGCGCCAGCGCTTCAGCCCGGGCGGTCAGCGCCTGCATGTCCAGCACCTGATCAAGATCTGCCGGCACGAGCAGAATCACGTTGCCCTCCTTCACCGGCAGTTCCCAGTAATGCCGGTGATAGAGCCCGCGCAGCAGCGCCGCGCCCAAGGGTTTGCCGTCATCGGTGGCCCATTGGTTGATCACCAGCCAGCCGCCAGGATTCAGACGTTTCTGACAGTCACCGAGGAAATTCCACGCAAGATGCCCGGCGCCGGGGCCGACATCGGTGTAAAGGTCGACGAAGATCAGATCCGCAGGTTCAGCGGTCGGCAGCAGTTCGAGGGCATCGCCGACGCGGATGTACAGCCGTGGATCGTCATCCAGCCCGAGGTATTCGATGGCCAGACGCGGTACATCCGGGCGCAGCTCGATGGCTTCGACATCTTCCAGCGGCAAAAACTTGAGGCAGGCCTGGGTCAGCGTCCCAGCGCCCAGCCCGAGAAACAGTGCGCTCTCCGGTTGCTCATGGCACAACGCGCCGATCAGCATCGCCCGGGTGTAGTCGTACTCCAGCCAGCTCGGGTCGGCGGTAAACACGCAGCTTTGCTCGATGGCATCGCCGAACTCCAGAAAGCGGTAGTCGGCCACTTCCAGCACGCGAATCACGCCGAACTCATCCTGTACCTCGGCGAGCAACAGCTCGACGCGCTCCTCAGTCATTTCGTCTCCTGGTGGTCACCGGGCGCGGTGACGCGATGGCACCGCTGTGGTGCCGTGGCAAAGCGGCGATTGTCGGCGAAGCGGCGGGAGCAGGTCACGCACTAATTGCTGCTAACATGGCCGTCCGTGCGTAGAACCTTAGAGACCGTGATGAGCCAACCCTGGAGCCCTGACAGCTGGCGCGCCCTGCCGATCCAGCAACAACCCCAATACCCCGACGCCGCGCATCTGCGCCAGGTCGAGCAGACGCTGGCCAGCTACCCGCCATTGGTGTTTGCCGGCGAAGCGCGCGAGCTGCGCCGTCAGTTTGCCGAAGTCACCCAGGGCCGAGCATTCCTGCTGCAGGGCGGCGATTGCGCGGAAAGCTTCGCCGAGTTCTCCGCCGCGAAGATTCGCGACACTTTTAAAGTGTTGCTGCAAATGGCGATCGTCATGACCTTCGCCGCCGGCTGCCCGGTGGTCAAAGTCGGGCGCATGGCCGGTCAGTTCGCCAAGCCGCGCTCGGCCAACGACGAGACCATCGACGGCGTGACCCTGCCGGCCTACCGGGGCGACATCGTCAACGGCATCGGTTTCGACTCGGCCAGCCGCGTACCGGATCCGGAGCGTCTGCTGCAGTCCTATCACCAGTCCACCGCCACCCTCAACCTGCTGCGCGCCTTCGCCCAGGGCGGTTTTGCCGACCTGCATCAGGTGCACAAGTGGAACCTCGATTTCATCGCCAACTCGGCGCTGGCCGAGAAGTACAGCCACCTCGCCGACCGCATCGATGAAACCCTGGCGTTCATGCGCGCCTGCGGCATGGACAGCTCGCCACAACTGCGCGAGACCAGTTTCTTCACCGCCCACGAAGCGCTGCTGCTGAACTACGAAGAAGCCTTCGTACGCCGCGACAGCCTGACCAACGATTACTACGATTGCTCGGCGCACATGCTGTGGATCGGCGACCGCACCCGTCAGCTCGACGGCGCCCACGTCGAATTCCTGCGCGGGGTGAACAACCCGATCGGGGTGAAAGTCGGCCCGAGCATGAATCCCGACGACCTGATCCGCCTGATCGACGTGCTCAACCCGGACAACGATCCGGGCCGTCTGAACCTGATCGCGCGGATGGGCGCGAACAAGGTCGGTGATCACCTGCCGGCGCTGATCCGTGCGGTGCAGCGCGAAGGCAAGCAGGTGCTGTGGAGCTCCGACCCGATGCACGGCAACACCATCAAGGCCAGCAGCGGCTACAAGACCCGCGACTTCGCGCAGATTCTTGGCGAGGTGAAGCAGTTCTTCCAGGTTCACGAAGCGGAGGGCAGCTACGCCGGCGGGATCCACATCGAGATGACCGGGCAGAACGTCACCGAGTGCATCGGTGGCGCACGGCCAATCACTGAAGATGGCTTGTCGGATCGTTATCACACCCACTGCGACCCACGGATGAATGCCGATCAGTCGCTGGAACTGGCGTTCTTGATCGCCGAGACGTTGAAACAGGTAAAACGCTAAATTGCGAGGGCGCTGACTCAGTCAATTTGAGTCAGCGCCATCCGCAACCTCCCTGCACTTTCCCGCTGACAATTGAGCTGCACCTGCTCCAGCCCCAACCAGTCCGCCATGCGCCGCAGGTTCAGCGCCAGCGCCAGCATCCCCGCGTCATCCAGCCCCGTTTCTTCCTCGTGCACCGCATGCACTGCCAGGCGCCCTGCCGCCCGTTCGGCGCGCAGGTCAACCCGCGCGGCAATCCGTTCGTTGTGCAGGAACGGCAACACGTAATAGCCGTAGACACGTTTGTCCTGCGGCGTATAAATCTCCAGCCGATAGCGGAAGTCGAACAGCCGCTCGGTCCGGCTGCGTTCCCAGATCAGTGAGTCGAACGGCGACAGCAATGCACTGGCCTCGACCTTGCGCGGGATTTTCGGCTCGGGCAGGCAATAGGCGATCTGGCGCCAACCGGCGACTTCGCAGGTCAGCAGTTGTCCGTCCTCGACCAGTTCGGCCAGACGCGGGCGGGCATCGGAAGGATTCAGTCGGAAATAATCACGCAGGTCTTTTTCCGTGCCGACACCCAGCGCCTGCGCTGCATGCAGCAGCAAACCGCGCTGCGCCTCGGCTTCATCGGGCAATGGCTGTTGCAGCACGGAAACCGGAATCACCCGTTCCGGCAAGTCATACAAACGCTCGAAGCCACGCCGTCCGGCGACGGTGACTTCGCCGGCGGCGAACAGCCATTCCAGTGCGTGCTTTTCCGCGCTCCAGTCCCACCATGGCCCGGCCTTTTCCTCGCGGGTCGACAGGCTGCCAGCGCCCAATGCGCCCTGCTCTTCGACCGACGCCAGCACCCGGCGAATGGTGTCCTGTTGCTCCCGGCCGAACCGCGCCAGTTGCTGATAGATGTCCTCACCGCGCCTGGCCCGCTGCATGCGCCAGCCCATCAACGGGTACATCGACAGCGGCAGCAACGACGCCTCATGGCCCCAGTATTCGAACAGCGAACGACGTCGCCCCGAACTCCAGGCAGCCTGATCGAGCAAGTCAGCAGAATAGGAACCGAGACGGGAGAACAGCGACAGGTAGTGCGAGCGCACCACGGCGTTGACGGAGTCGATCTGCAACAGGCCGAGACGTTCGATCAGCCGGTTGACGTGCATCGCCTTGACAGCCGGCGGCTGGCGCCCGTGAAACCCTTGGGCAGCCAGTGCCAGACGTCGAGCCTGTTTAAGGGAAAAGGACAATGTCGCGGGCATGTGTACCTCCATGTCTGCTCGCAACCTACCTCACTACAAAGGGGTTTGTGTAGCGATGGCCTCATCATTTATGCATCGGATCGTCCCAGAACGGCCGAATCGCTTCGTGCTCGACATCGGCACGGCTGACCCCGATGTCCTTCAACGCTTCGTCGCTCAGACTGGCAAGCAACTCGCGTTCGCGGTGAAGTTCGTACCAGCGGCTAAACTTGTGCAGCAGATCGGAAATCAGATGGACCGGCACTCTTTCATCGCTCACATACAGTTTTTGACCTTTCATCGTGTTGCCCTCCTTTAGGGATGGCTCAAGTCTCGCGCCGGGGCTACGATCAATCCAACGAATGTTTCTGATGGCATGCATCACGGAGATTCATCAATTGTCGGCATACCCCAGTATCGATACCGATGTCCTGCGCACCTTTGTCGCGATTGCCGATCAGGGCGGTTTCACCCGTGCCGGCGAAATGGTCAACCGCACCCAATCGGCGGTGAGCATGCAGATGAAGCGTCTGGAAGAAGATGTTTTGCAGCGCCAGTTGTTCGAGCGCGACGGGCGTCAGGTGCGCCTGACCGCCGAAGGCCAGGTACTGCTCGGTTACGCGCGGCGCATCCTGAAATTGCACAGTGAAGTGTTCAACACCCTGCGCGAGCCGCACATGGTCGGCACGGTGCGGATCGGCACGCCGGACGATTACGTGATGCGATTCCTGCCGGGGATCCTGTCGCGCTTTGCCCAGTTCTATCCGCTGATCCAGATCGAAGTGCACTGCGAGTCGACCAAGCAATTGCTGCAACGCACGGATCTCGATCTGTCGATCGTTACCCGCGAGCCGGGCAATGAAATCGGCCAGTTGCTGCGCAAGGAGCGCTTCGTCTGGGCCGAGGCGCAGAATTTCAGCGCCCACGAGCAGACGCCGTTGCCACTGGCGATGTTCAACAGTGATTGTTTCTGCCGCCTGTGGGCCTGCAATGCGCTGGACGCGATGGGCCGCGAATACCGGATCGCCTACAACAGCACCAGCCTGTCAGCGTTGATGGCGGTGGTGAGCGCGGGTCTGGCGATCACCGCGCAACTGGAAAGCCTGATCACCCCGGATCTGCGCATTCTCGGCGCCGCCGAAGATCTGCCGCTGTTGCCCGAGGCCAGCATCATGCTGATCCGCAACCTCAACAATCCCTCGCCGATCACCGAATGCCTGGCCGAGCACATCGTCGAAGGCTTCAAACTTTAAAGGCGAGCATCACCGCGCACAGCACCAGGAACCCGCAGAACAGCCCGCGCAGGAGTTTTTCCGGCATCGCGTGGGCCACTTTCACGCCCCAGCTGATGCTGGCCAGACCGCCGATGGCCAGCGGCAGACCGATCATCCAGTCCACTTCGTGGTGCACCGCGTACGTCACCAGCGTGACTCCGGTACTCGGCAGCGCCAATGCCAGCGACAGCCCCTGAGCGACCACCTGAGTGGTGCCGAACAGGCTGGTCAGCACCGGCGTCGCCACCACCGCCCCGCCGACACCGAACAAACCGCCCATGGTGCCCGACGCCGCGCCGAGCACGCCCAGCCACGGCCATGAATAACGCATCTCGGAAGTCGCTGCCGGACGCGCGCCAAACATGCGCACCAGATTGTAGGCCGACAACGCCACGAGGAACGCGACAAACCCGATGCGCATGGTTTGCGCGTCGATGCCCACGGCCCAGATCGAGCCGATCCACGCAAAGCAGAATCCCATCACTGCCAGCGGCAACGCATGGCGGAGTTCGATGCGGTTGCGCTGGTGATAACGCCACAACGCCAGCATCACGTTCGGTACCACCATCACCAGCGCCGTGCCTTGGGCGATCTGCTGATCGAGCCCGAACCACACGCCCAGCAGCGGAATGGCGATCAGCCCGCCACCAATGCCGAATATCCCACCTAATGTGCCAAGGGCGGCGCCAAACAACAGGTACAGCAAAAACTCGATCACAGCAGAATTCCTCATACGTCAGGCGACTCATCCTACGCAGTCGGCGCTGGCACGGAAACGCACAGCAACGCACAATGGCTGTGCCAAATCCGCATAGGCACTGAGCTGATTCATGAATCCTAATCAATTGACCGAACAACTCGGGTTGTTTCTCGATGTACTCGAGAGCGGCAGCTTTTCTGCGGCTTCGCGCCGGCATCCGCTGACGCCCTCCGCCGTTGCCCGGCGCATCGACAGTCTGGAAAGTGCTGTCGGCAGCCAATTGTTCATCCGCAGCACGCATGCGGTGCGCGCCACGCCGGCCGGTCTGGCTTTTGCCGAACGAGCGCGGCGCATCGTGGCGGAGTTGCAACTGGCACGGGCTGAAGCGGTGTCCCTGAGCAGCGCGCCGGAGGGTCTGATTCGGGTGGATGCGCCGGCAGCGTTCGGGCGTCGGCATCTGGCGCCGGTGATTGCCGATTTTCTGGTGCTGTATCCGGGCCTCGATGTGCAACTGCATCTGATCGACAGCTTCGTCGATATGGACGGTTCGAACCTGGGCAAGGTCGATCTGGTGTTGCGCGCCGGGCAAATGGCCGACACCCGGTTGGTGGCCACACCGTTGGCGAGCATGGTGCGTATCGCCTGCGCCAGCCCTGACTATCTCAAGCGTCGGGGCGTTCCGAGCGAGCCAGCCCAATTGGGAGAACATGACGGTCTGGATTGGGACGGCCTTGCCCCGCCCTTCGCCTGGCGCTTCGAACAGGACGGGCAGATGCAATTGCACCGCCCGGCGCGGGTACGCATGAGCGCGAACAACGCTGAGGCGCTGGTTTGCGGTGCACTCGCAGGACTCGGGATCGCACATCTGCCGACCTGGCTGGCCAGCGAATACCTGTTGCGTGGCGAGTTGCTGCCGCTGTTTTGTGAAAACGGCCTGCCAAAACCGGAAAGCACCGGCATCTATGCTTTGCGACTGGAGCAACAGGCCAGCTCCCGCAGCCGCCTGCTGCTGGAATACCTCAAGACCCGGTTCAGCCCCGTGCCGCCGTGGGATCTGGCCCTGCAACGGGAACTGGGCCGGCACTGACCGACTCGCCACCGGGCACAATTGTCTGGCGCATTAAAGATTCGAGCGCTAGATTCATCTGCATCACCGTTCAAGGCACCGACATGACCACCACCCGCGACACCACCGATCACTGCGAAGACCTGCTGCTCGACAATCAGGCCTGCTTCGCCCTGCATTCCACTTCGCTGATGATGACCAAGGTCTACAAGCCGCTGTTGCAAGCGCTTGGCCTGACGTATCCGCAATACCTGGCGATGATGGTGCTGTGGGAGAAGGATGGTTTGACCGTCGGAGAAATCAGCACGCGTCTGCTGACCGATCCTGGCTCGCTGACCCCGCTGCTCAAACGTCTGGAAGGTGAAGGTTTGCTCAGCCGAACCCGCAGCCGTGAGGATGAGCGTGTGGTGATCGTCGAATTGACCGCACAGGGCCGCGCCTTGAAAGACAAGGCTCGAACCGTTCCACAGTGCATCCTGGGGGCCAGTGGCTTCACCCTGGAACGTCTGCAAAATCTGCAAGCCGAGTTGCAGGCCTTGCGTGGTCATTTGCAGGACAGCCTCGCTTAACACTCCCCCCTTCCCTGTGGGCGCAGCCTTGCGCCTGCAGGCGAATCGCACCTTCCCCGCTGATCCCCGAAAAAATTCTTCCTCACGTTTCACATTAAAAAACTTTCTATATCAAAGGCTTGAGATCAAGAACCCGCCCGATCCAAGTGCCGATTCGCGCTTTCTTCAAAAATTTATCTTGCGCACTAAATATTAGCGAAGTACATTTACTTCGCACCTAGTTAGCGCGCAAACAATTAGCGCAACAAACCACACTTAATGAGGCTCACACCATGCAAACTCTCTATACCGCAATCGCAACCTCCACTGGCGGCCGTGACGGTCGTGCGATCTCCAGCGACAACATCCTCGACGTCAAACTCGCCACTCCGAAAGAACTCGGCGGTGCCGGCGGCGCGGCTACCAACCCTGAGCAACTGTTCGCCGCCGGCTACTCGGCCTGCTTCATCGGCGCCCTGAAATTCGTCGCCAGCCAGACCAAACGCAAAATCCCGGACGACGCCTCGATCACCGCTCACGTCGGCATCGGCCAGATTCCTGGCGGCTTCGGTCTGGACATCGACCTGCATATCAGCCTGCCGGGCCTGGAACAGGCTGACGCACAAAGCCTGGTCGACGCGGCCCACCAGGTCTGCCCGTACTCCAACGCCACTCGCGGCAACGTCGATGTGCGTCTGCACGTCACCGTGTAATCACTGACACTCAGGCCCGTACAGGAAATGAACATGAACACTTTCAGCAAAGTCTTGACCGGTACCCTTCTCGCCCTGTCCATCCACAGCGCATTTGCCGGGGAGGTTGAACACAACACCCAGGCATTCCTCGATGTGTTGAATGCCGGCACCGGCAAACCGATGGAACAGATGACGCCCAAGGATGCTCGCGCCGTTCTGACCGGCGCGCAGTCCGGGGTCAAACTGACGCTGCCCAAGGCAGACGTCAGCGAGAAGACCATCCAGGTCGATGGCCAACCGTTGAGCCTGACCATCGTCCGGCCGGCCGGGGTCAAGGGCGAGCTGCCGGTGTTCATGTTCTTCCACGGCGGCGGCTGGGTGTTGGGGGATTTCCCGACCCACGAACGACTGGTGCGGGATCTGGTGGTCGGCTCGGGTGCGGCGGCGGTGTTCGTCAACTACACCCCTTCGCCGGAAGCGCATTACCCGGTGGCGATCAATCAGGCTTACGCCGCGACCAAATGGGTGGCCGAACACGGCAAAGAGATCAACGTCGACGGCAAGCGTCTGGCGGTGGCAGGCAACAGCGTCGGCGGCAACATGGCGGCAGTCGTCGCCTTGATGGCCAAAGACAAAGGCACCCCGGCGATCAAATTCCAAGTGCTGCTGTGGCCGGTGACCGATGCCAGTTTCGACACCGGTTCGTATAACCAGTACGCCGAGGGGCACTTCCTCACCCGCAACATGATGAAGTGGTTCTGGGACAACTACACCACCGACGCCAACCAGCGGAACGAGATCTATGCCTCGCCGTTGCGGGCCACGACCGCGCAGTTGAAAGGTCTGCCGCCTGCACTGGTACAGACCGCCGGGGCCGACGTGCTGCGTGACGAAGGTGAAGCCTACGCCCGCAAACTCGACGAAGCCGGCGTGCCGGTGACCTCGGTGCGCTACAACGGCATGATCCACGACTACGGTTTGCTCAACGTGGTCAGCCAAGTGCCGGCAGTGCGTTCGGCAATGCTGCAGGCCTCGGAAGAACTGAAGCAGCACCTGAAGAAGTAATTTTCATCAGGCACAAAAAAGCCCGACTCAATGGTCGGGCTTTTTCTTTCCGCAAAAAGCAGTGCTTATTTGGCACGGCCTTTGTAGGAACCGCCTTCGCGGGTATCGATCTCGATCATGTCGCCGATTTCGATGAAGTCAGCAACCGACAGCTCGGTACCGTTCTTCAGTTTGGCAGGCTTCATCACCTTGCCGGAAGTGTCACCGCGAGCGGAACCTTCGGTGTAGTCAACCTGACGCACGATGGTGGTCGGCAGCTCTACGGAAACCAGACGGCCTTCGAAGAATACGGCTTCGCAAACGTCGGTCATGCCTTCTTCCACGAATGGCAGAACGCTTTCGATGTCTTCGGCGTTCAGCTCGTACATGGTGTAGTCGGTGGTGTCCATGAACGTGTAGGAGTCACCGCTGATGAAGGACAGGGTCGCTTCTTTGCGATCCAGGATCACGTCGTCCAGCTTGTCGTCCGCACCGTAAACGGTTTCGGTCTTGTAACCGGTCAGCAGGTTCTTCAGCTTGGTCTTCATGATCGCGCTGTTACGGCCCGATTTGGTGAATTCAGCTTTCTGAACCAGCCAAGGATCGTTGTCGATACGGATCACGGTACCGGGTTTGAGTTCTTTACCAGTTTTCATTGCGAATATCCGAATTTGGATGGGATTTACAAAAATCTAGGCCGCGTATCATATCCAATTTCGGTAAAACTGTACCAGCGCCGTCGCAAGATCCGCTTGCAAGGCCTGTTCCAGACACCACGCGCGGGCATTTTCCTGCAGTTCGGGCCAGTGTTTGCGGGCCTCAAGCCAGTGGTCGCCGATAGGCTGCCCGGCACTCCAGGCACGCCATAGACCGTTCATCGCCTCGGCGGCAGCCGGCGAAAGACGTTTTGTGTAGAGCGCAAGGAAGGCGTCGAGCTTGTCCAGATGAATGTCTTCGTCCTGCTGATAGATGTGCCACAGCATCGGCCGCCCCGCCCATTGCGCCCGGACAAACGAGTCCTCGCCGCGCACCGCGTTGAAATCGCAGCACCAGAGCAATTGATCGTATTGATCCTGCCGGACGAACGGCAGCACCTGCACGGTCAGCGACTGACGAACATGCGTCGCCCCGACCGTCAGCGACTCGACCCCTAGCCAACGGGCGACATCGCCGAGAATCCGCCCTTCCGGCACCAGCAGATGAGTGGGCGTCGAGTCCGCCGCCAGCACATCCAGCCAGCTGCCGAGCCCGGCATTCTCATAGGCAAACAACGAGATCAGTTGCGCACCCGCTGCCGGAACGATCCCCAGACCGTGCAGGAATTGTCGCTGCGCCTCGGGATCCTGCTGAAACTGCTGACGCCGCTCCAGCAAACCGCTTTCACGCAACAGGCCGCCGGTGCCCGGCTGAAACCCCGGAAAGAAAAAGTACTTCTGCACCGACTTGTACTTCACTGAAGGCAAACCGTGGCAACCGACCACCCAGTCTTCAGCGCTGAGGTAGTCGAGGTTCATCCACAACGGCGGCTTTTCCCGTGCCGCCATGGCGTCCATGTAGACGCTCGGCAACTGGCAGGCAAACGCGGCGATCACCACGTCGGCCGCCTCCGCCTCCTGCCACTCGGCCGGCCAGTGCCGGACTTCGACGCCCTGCTGCCATTGCTGATCGAGGCCGATGTCGATTTCGGGGCAGATGCGTTCGAAAGCGCGCAGGTCATCGACCCACAGCCGCACCGTCATCGCATGCTCGCTGACCAGTTGCCGGGCCAGACGCCAGGTCACGCCGATGTCGCCGTAGTTGTCGACGACCGTACAAAAAATGTCCCAGCGGGTGTTCAGTGGCGGCATTCAAGGCTCCCGTTGGCAAAAGCGCCGATTGTCCGCATAAATGTCTCCATGCAGAAGAGCCGACGGCAATTAATCTTCGTGCGACAATCGCCACTCGCCCGCATTCATCCGCCAGGAGGCAGCCATGCCCTATCGTCCCAACCCGCGTCGCCCCTTGCCTGTTCAGCTTAGCGCGCTGCAATTGACCGGCAGCATTGCCCTGGGTCTGTGGCTGGGTTTCCTGGCCATTGCGCTGACGTGCTGGCTCGCTTCACGCTTTTTCTTCAATGAAAAACTGGCGCCGGTTGCCCAGGCCGTACAGCAACTGGCCAATCCACCCGCCGTCCGAGTGGTGCCGGACATTCCGCCGCAGAGCCCGCTGTTTGAACAGTACGAAGAAAACCTGCGCAAGAACGAGCAACAGGCACGCCTAGATCAGGCCCGTGGCAGCACACGTAATCTGTCGAACCCCAAATGCCAGTTCTGGCTGCAACAGGATCAGACGGCCCCGAGCGAAAAAAGCCGCGCCAACGTCCTGCAATTCTGCGATTGATCATGAATAAACAGATTGTTCACCAACTGATTCTCGACAAGCTGCGCGTCGACCTCGACATCGCCGAACGCGCAGCGCAAACCGCTTACGAAACCGCGACCCACGAAGAGAACATCGCCGAAAACAAGTACGACACTCTGGGACTCGAGGCGTCGTACCTGGCGGCGGGCCAGGCAAAACGGGTCGAGGAAATTCGTCAGTCACTGGCGCTGTGCCAGAACCTGACGCTACGCGCGTATGACGATCAACGCGGGATTGAAATCGGCGCCCTGCTCGGTCTGGAAGACGAAAAGGGTCGTGAACAATGGCTGTTTCTGGCGCCGGATGCGGCGGGTCTGAAAGTCGACGTGGTGGGTCAGCCGATTACCGTCATCACCCCGCGCTCGCCGCTGGGCAAAAGCCTGCTGGGCAAGTTCGAGGGTGACGAGGTGGAGATTCTGGTGGCGGGCACCCGGCAACAGTTCGCTGTCACCGAGGTGCTGTAGACAGGGGCTTAGTGAACCGGCAGTTCGACGCCTTCGAACAGTTCTTCCAGTTCCTGCTTGTTGTGGCACTGAATGGCCTTGGCCATGACTTCACGGGTCAGGTGCGGCGCGAACTTCTCGATGAAGTCGCACATGAAGCCGCGCAGGAAAGTGCCGCGACGGAAACCGATCTTGGTCACGCTGGACTCGAACAGTTCGCTGGCATCGAGCACCACCAGGTCGTTATCCAGTTTGGTGTCGACCGCCATTTTCGCCACGATGCCGACACCCAGGCCCAGACGCACGTAGGTTTTGATCACGTCGGCGTCGGCGGCGGTGAACACCACTTTCGGCGTCAGGCCGCGATGGCTGAAGGCTTCGTCGAGTTTCGAACGACCGGTGAAACCGAACACGTAAGTCACGATCGGGTATTCGGCCAGCGCTTCGAGGGTCAGCTTCGGCAGTTTGGTCAGCGGGTGGCCCTGAGGCACGACCACGCAACGGTTCCAGCGGTAGCACGGCATCATCACCAGATCGCCGAACAGTTCGAGCGCTTCGGTGGCGATGGCGAAATCGACGGTGCCGTCAGCGGCCATTTCGGCGATCTGCATCGGCGAACCCTGGTGCATGTGCAGCGCCACGTCCGGGTATTGCTTGATGAAATTGCTGATCACCGGCGGCAGTGCATAACGCGCCTGGGTGTGGGTGGTGGCGATCGACAGGGTGCCCTTCTTCTCGTTGGAGAATTCCTGGGCGATCTGCTTGATGCTTTCGACCTTGCGCAGAATCTCGCCGGCGGTGGTGATGATGCGCTCGCCGGCCGGAGTGACGCGGGTCAGGTGCTTGCCGCTGCGGGCGAACACTTCGACGCCCAGTTCGTCTTCCAGCAGACGGATCTGTTTACTGATGCCCGGTTGCGAGGTGTAGAGGCTTTGGGCTGTAGCGGAAACGTTGAGGTCGTGGTGCGCCACTTCCCAGATGTAGCGCAATTGTTGAAGCTTCATATGAATCCCTCAAAGCAGGTAGACGCCACGGGCATCAGCGACGGTATATAACTATATTAATGGTTTGAAGAATAAATCTAGAACTTTTTTATCAAAGTGCCATTATTCCTGCTTCAGCGATCCTCCCGACGCCGACGCTCCACCAGCGGCACCAGATAAACCGGCACCTTGGACAATTGCAGCAGCCGGGCCGCCGTTCGCCCCAAAGGTGTTTCCGCCCCGACCCCGTGGCTGTGACTTCCTACGATCAGCAAATCGACAGAGAGTTTCTGCACCTGATCGAGAATCACCTGTGACGGATCGCCCTGCAGCACCCGCACCGCGCGTATCCGCTGCAGGTCCTGCTCGCCCTCGTCCCCCAGTTCTTCACGAAAACTGTCGAGCACCCGCTGCTCGATATTGGCGATGACGGTTTTCAGACCCTGACTGTGAAATTCGTTCAACGCCTGTTCGTCGAGATAGCTCTGCAAAACCGATTCGGCAAACAACCCCATGGGTTCCACCGCGTGCACCACGTACAGATCGGCATTGAACGTTCGCGCCATCGCCAGGGCATGCTGCATCACTAACGGTGCGTACAGACCGAGGTCAGTGGCATACAGCATCGAACGAATCATATGACCTCCTCGCGTGCCAACATGGCGGAGATTTGATTCAGCTTAGCAGTGCCTTGGCGAGTACGACGTGCGACGCAACGTCTTGAACCACGTGGGCTTTAGACCGCCGGTTCGTTGCTGATGCCGTGGGGCACGTGACCGGTCGCCACGACTTCCCGGGCCAGCTCGCAGTGGCCCGCCTGGTCGTCGAAAAACACGTCGGCGGCGAAAGCTTCAAGGAATGCCGATTTGGTCAGGCCACCGAGGAACAGCGACTCGTCCAGACGAATGTCCCATTCGCGCAAGGTGCGGATCACCCGCTCGTGGGCCGGGGCCGAGCGCGCGGTGACCAGGGCGGTGCGGATCGGGCACTCCTCGTCGGAGAACTCGCGCTGCAACAGATTGAGCGCCGCGAGAAAGCCTTTGAACGGCCCGCCACGCAACGGTTCGCGAGCGGATTCACGCTCCTTGGCCTGGAAGGCTTCGAGGCCACCGGATTGATAGACCCGCTCCGATTCGTCGGAGAACAGCACCGCGTCCCCGTCGAAGGCGATGCGCAATTCATCGCTGGCCGCACGACTGGCGCCGCCGGACAGAATGGTCGCCGCCGCGAAACCGGCATCCAGCGCAGCGCGCACATCTTCGGCGTGGGTGGAGAGAAACAGGTCGCAACCAAAAGCCTTCAGATACGGATAAGGACTGCGCCCGCCGACAAACGCCGCGCGGGAGATCGCCAGGCCGTAATGCCCAATGGAGTTGAAAACGCGCAGGCCGGTGTCGGCACTGTTGCGCGATACCAGAATCACCTCGACCCGGGCGCGGCCGAGGCGACTGTTGAGGTTGAGCAGTTTTTCCACCAGCGGAAAGGCATCGCCCGGCGCGAGAATTTCGTCTTCGTGATCGATCTGATATTGCCGGTAGGCTTCGACGCCACTCGACTCATACACCTTGTGGCTTTCGCTCAGGTCGAACAGGGCACGGGACGAAATCGCCAGCACCAGTTTGTCATCGATGTTCTTGGCCATGCCTTTCCCCCAGTGCGACCGGTTTAAACGTTACGCCGGTCGATAAAGCTCAATGTGCGATACAACGATTCGATTCGCGGCAACTCGCAGCCTGCCGCTTTTGCCGCCGTCAAAGGACGAGCGTAGATCGCCTCGAGCTCCAGCGGTCGTTTGTGCAAAAAGTCGTGGTACATGCTCGGCCAATAGTCGGGCATTTTCTCGGTCATCATGAACAGGTATTCGGCGTAACCGGGCGGCATGTCGTGACCGCAGGCCTTGGCGCCCTGCACCACTTCGGCCATCAGTGCCTGAATCAATACGCGGCTGTCAGTGTCGGCCATCAACGGCGTGGTGCTCGCACCGAGCAACACCGAAAGGCCGTTGTAGGGAATGTTCCACACCAGTTTCTGCCAGCGCGCCTGATGCAAGTTCGGCATCGCCTGGGAGTCGAGACCGGCGGCGCGGAACAGGCCGGCGCCCTCCTCGACGATTGCCATGCGCGCCGCGTCATCCGGTGCCGGGCCGCTGTGATACCCGACGTTCACCGCCCCCAACGCCTGGTGGGTGATCTGCCCCGGCCCTTCGCGGTGGACGCAGATCAGGCACAAACCGCCCAGCAAGTGCAGGGAGTCGGGCAGCAACGCCCGCAAGCTGTCTTCGACGTCGAGGCCGTTTTGCAGCACCAGCACTTTCGCGTCGGGTTTGGCCGCCTGAATGATCGACGGCGCCAGCCCGGCATTGCTGGTGGTCTTGGCGCCGACCAGCAGCCAGTCGCAGGGCGGCATGTCTTCAGCTGACGAATAGGCCTGCACCGGATTCAGCGTCAATGTGCCATGCACGGCACTGTCCACCTGCAAGCCGCGCTCGGCGACCGCGGAAAATTCACTGCGCAACAGAAAGTGCACATCGAACCCGGCCCGGGCCAGCATCACCCCGTAAAACCCTCCGATGGCGCCGGTGCCGATAATCCCCACCACCGGTTTGTTCACTGCTCCCATCACGGCAACTCCTCTGCAATTCGACCCAGCGCCTGCGCCACGGCTGCGTTCAGCTCATCGGCATTCAGGCGCGTGTGCACTGCCCCAAAGAACTCGCCGTCGCGCACCACAAACAGCGCCGGCAAATGAAAGACCTGATAACGCTCGACCAGTCCGCCGTTGTCGCCGGCATCGATCCAGCACACGCGATCGACGGCGAGATCGAGCCCCGGCAACACTTCGCGGGCATAGCGGCAACTGGCGCAGCCGACGCTGGTGAAGATCACCAGCGAAACGCCGTTCATCGCCAGCAGCCGTTGGTCGGCGTCAAAATCGGTCAGCTGCGATTCGACCACTATACTGGGGGAAACAATGTCAAATGGCCGACACAGGGAGTCTGTGCTCATGGGACGGTTTATTCCTCATCCGGATGATGTGCCCGTTGAATTGACCCTGCTCACACCGGAGTGTATTTCGCGTCAACGGCTGCACACTATCAGCCTCGGCGGCATCGCTTGCAATTACCACCGTGCCTGGCGCCATGGCACTGCATTGCAAGTGCGCATGCCGACCATCAATGCCGATTTCGCCTATCCGGGCTATGTGGCGTGGTGCCTGCGTCGTAAAAAAGGTTATCTGGTGGGCATTGCGTTCACTGATGAGCAGACGCTGTTCAGCGCGCGAATGGGTGAGCAGGTGTGTCAGATCGAGCGCTATTGCCGAATCAACGATGCCCACGATGACCTGCAGGATATCCAGGCGCGCGCCCTGCAATGGGTCGAGCAACACGCCGAAGAGTTCTCCCACGACAGCGTTCGCAAGGCTTTTGCGTAACCAGAGCTGGACTGAACAGTTACTTGCCCATTGTCTAGCAGGCGTCTAACGCGATAAGGTTCGGCTCCCCGACGCGCTTAAATCCGCTGTGCTCCGCCGCGCGGGGATCGCTGGCGGCCGGCACCCGTGACCTGACGAGTAAACGATGGCTGATTTACCGATCAACGACCTGAACGTCGCTTCCAACGAGACCCTGATCACTCCCGATCAGCTCAAGCGTGATATCCCTCTGAGCGACGCTGCCCTGCGCACCGTCACCAAGGGTCGCGAGGTCATCCGCAACATTCTCGATGGCACCGACCATCGTCTGTTCGTGGTGATCGGCCCCTGCTCGATCCACGACATCAAGGCTGCCCACGAATATGCCGATCGCCTGAAGGTGCTGGCGGCAGAAGTTTCGGACACCCTGTATCTGGTCATGCGCGTGTATTTCGAAAAGCCACGGACCACCGTCGGCTGGAAAGGTCTGATCAACGACCCGTACCTGGATGACTCGTTCAAGATCCAGGACGGTCTGCACATCGGTCGCCAGTTGCTGCTGGACCTGGCCGAGAAAGGCCTGCCGACCGCGACCGAAGCCCTCGACCCGATCTCCCCGCAGTATCTGCAGGACCTGATCAGCTGGTCGGCCATCGGCGCACGGACCACCGAATCCCAGACCCACCGCGAGATGGCTTCCGGCCTGTCCTCGGCGGTCGGCTTCAAGAACGGCACCGACGGCGGCCTGACCGTGGCGATCAACGCCCTGCAGTCGGTTTCCAGCCCGCACCGTTTCCTGGGTATCAACCAGGAAGGTGGCGTGTCGATCGTCACCACCAAAGGCAACGCCTACGGTCACGTGGTGCTGCGCGGTGGCAACGGCAAGCCGAACTACGATTCGGTCAGCGTCGCCCTGTGCGAGCAGGCGCTGAACAAGGCCAAGATCAAGCCGAACATCATGGTCGATTGCAGCCACGCCAACTCCAACAAGGATCCGGCCCTGCAACCGCTGGTGATGGAGAACGTCGCCAACCAGATCCTCGAAGGCAACCAGTCGATCATCGGCCTGATGGTCGAGAGTCACCTGAACTGGGGCTGCCAGGCGATCCCGAAAGACCTCGCCGACCTGCAATACGGCGTGTCGATCACCGATGCCTGCATCGACTGGTCCGCTACCGAAAACACCTTGCGCAGCATGCACGCCAAGCTCAAGGATGTACTGCCGAAACGTCAGCGCGGCTGACAGCCGTTTCGCAGGCATAAAAAAACGCCGGGCATTGCCCGGCGTTTTTGTGTGTGCGGTGAGGTCAGTCAGATCTTGGCGGTGCGCCGCTGATGACGCTCCATGTAGCGCTCCACATAGGAGCACGATGGAATGACCGTGTAGCCCATTTCATCAGCGTACTGCAACGCCCGCTCGGTCAGGGCTGCCGCGATGCCTCGGCCACGCAAGGCGTTGGGCACGAAGGTGCGGTAGATATCCAGGGTCTGTTTCCCCAGATCCATATAGGTCAGGTAGGCACGATGACCGTCCACATTGGTCTCGAACTGATGACCAGCCTGGTCATGGTGGATGGACAACGCCTCGCTCATCACTACTCCTCGCGGGTCTCGAATTCTGACCCCTACCTTACCGATGTTTTCCCGGCGAAGGAACATCTACGCCACCCCGTGCCTGATGGACACCGAGAAGAACTGCACCGATCTCGCGCAACCCGAGCACGTATCAAATAGTAGGCACCATTGGCGAAAATGCTCAAGGTACGCTCGTCAACATGCGGATTGGCGAGGCAGTTCCGGTGGACTCAGGGCCGGTTCGGGAGACGATCTTCCCGAGCCGAAAGGCTGAACATCGCCGGATGTTGAGACTTAAGACGAGCCCCCTGTTTTAAAGTCACCTCAACATGGACAAAGATATGCGAGGCGCTGCGCAAATTCGCAACAAAAGTGTGGACGAATCCATATAGGCAGACTTTAGCCACTACCTGCAAAACAACGCGCAGCAACGGGAACTTTTTCTCATTAACTCGCTCAGCTCGCGGCTTCCAGCTGGATATTTTTTATACAGCGCAGTTAAAAGTTGCTCGAAAAAGAATCAACGCCTACAATTTTTTTTGCTTCTTGCCTCACGTCAGTTTACTTACTACAAGTAATGGGTAGTATGTACGCCGGCTATTTCCTCAATCGGAGGAGACAGCCACTTAATTGAAAGTCCTTGAAGGGGAACACGATGAACAACGTTCTGAAATTCTCTGCTCTGGCTCTGGCCGCAGTTCTGGCTACCGGTTGCAGCAGCGCATCGAAAGAAACCGAAGCACGTCTGACCGCTACTGAAGACGCAGCTGCTCGCTCCCAGGCTCGTGCAGACGAAGCTTACCGTAAAGCTGATGAAGCTCTGGCTGCTGCTCAAAAAGCACAACAGACTGCTGACGAAGCTAACGAGCGTGCTCTGCGCATGCTGGAAAAAGCTAGCCGCAAGTAATAGTCCTTCGGGATTGTTATCAAGCCGACCCATTTTTTGGGTCGGCTTTTTTGTGCCTGCAGTTTTCTGCAGGCAATAAAAAACCCGCCGCTGCGCAAGCCTCGGCGGGTTCTGTCTTTCAGATTATTGCTGCAGGTCGATCGGTGCGCTGGAGACCATCGGCGCCGAGGTGTTCGGTGTGCCGATTTCGGTTGGCAGGCCATCTTCGGCCGCCACCACATCACGCACCACATCCCAGTCCATGCGCAGGTTGTTGGTGATGTCTTCACGCTTGAGCATCGCGTTGATCACGGCGGTGTGCTTGTCGACCACCGACGGGTTGCCCTTGTCGTCGATCGGCGTGTGCGCTTCCAGGTAGATCTTGCCGCCACTGCGACCGAACTTGTACGCGTCGTTGAGGATTCGCACCGAAGTCCCCACTGGCACCATGCCGGCCATTTCCAGCACGTTGTTGTTGAACATGCGGAAGCAGCCGTGGCTGGTGCGCATGCCGATGCCGAACTTCTTGTTCGAACCGTGGATCAGGTAGCCCGGCGTGCCCAGGGTGAACTTGAACGGGCCTAGCGGGTTGTCCGGGCCGGCCGGCACTACGTTCGGCAGCGGATCACCGTCGGCGGCGTGCTCGGCCTTGATCGAGGCTGGTGGCGTCCAGGTCGGATTCGGTGTCTTGGCGGTGATCGTGGTGTGAGCGATCGGCGACCCCCAGCCTTCACGACCGATACCCAGCGGGAAGGTGTACACCACGTTCCGGCCTTTCGGGAAATAGTAGAGGCGGTATTCGGCCAGGTTGATCACGATGCCTTCACGCGGGCCCGGCGGCAGGATGAAGCGGGTCGGCAGAACGATTTCGGTGCCGGCACCCGGCAACCAGGCATCGACGCCCGGGTTGGCCGCGACCATTTCCGAATAGCCCAGATCGTAGGTGGTGCCCAGATCGGCAAAGGTGTCTTCGTACTTGGCCTTGATCACCTGCACCTGGCCGATGATGTCTTCACCAGGCGGTGGCAGGGGAAACTCCAGTGCGGCAACGGGACCGGCCACACACAGGGCGGCAAGAGACAGGCAGCGGGTGACGGCAGGAAAACGCGGCAACATCCGGAGAATCCTTCGCAAGATCGACAAGGGTAATAAGAACGCGATTGTACACCGCGCCCAGAGAATTCGGGGAGATGCGCCGATGGGCTGGCAGAACTCTTCATAAATGAAGCTGCCGCCAACTCTGACTGCATTCGGAAGAGGCTTGCGCTTAAAGCTCGAAACGCAGCTCAGGCCAGATCGGCGACGTGCCGCGCTTCTGCGATTCGAGGATCGCCCGGCACAGCGAGCACAGGCGCTGATCCTGAAACACCCGGCGATCCACGCTCGACCAGCGCGGTTGCGCCGGCAGCAGACTGCCGCACAGGGTTCGGTCAGCCGAGCCACCGAGCTCCAGTTGACGGGTCACCAGATGCACTCGCACTTCCTGGCAGGCGAACAGATCCAGCTGTTCGTCAGGCTCGATCAGTTGGTAGGCAAACAGGGACCAGGCAGAACGCGGCATCGGGGGCTCCAAATTAGGGGGCGCCACATTAGCCGAAAGCCTGCCGCTAGAAAAGCCTCATAACAGCGGTTTTAGCGTCGGCCAGACATTTTCCAGCAACTTGCCCTGAGCCCCGGCCGCCGGGTGCAGACCGTCTGCCTGCATCAAGTCCGGATGCCCGCCCACACCATCGAGGAAAAACGGCACCAGCGGGATTTTTTTCTCCTCGGCGAGTTTGCCGTAGACCTCGGCAAAGGCATCGGTGTAGCGCTTACCGTAGTTGGGCGGCAATTGCATACCGAGTAACAACACCTTGGCACCGCTTTGACGGGAGCTGTCGATCATCGCCGCAAGGTTTTGTTGCAATTGCGTCGGCGGCATTCCGCGCAGGCCATCGTTGCCGCCCAATTCGAGGATCACCAGTTCCGGTTTGTGCTCTGCAAGCAGCGCAGGCAGCCGTGCCTGGCCTCCGGCACTGGTGTCGCCACTGATGGACGCATTGACCACTTTATCGTCAAAACCTTCGGTCTTGAGCCGCTGTTCGAGCAACGACACCCACCCCAGCCGGGTATCCAGTCCGAAACCGGCGCTGATACTATCGCCAACGATCAGGACTGTACCCGCCGCTGCGTTCTGGGCCATGCACATCAAGGCCAGGCCAGCACTCAAAAACCACACACGCATCGGATTCTCCATGGGCGCAAGCATTCTCACCGCGAAGAACCTTAGCAAAGTGGTTCCCAGCGCGGAAGGTGAACTGACCATCCTGCACGAACTCAGCCTGGAACTGAACAAGGGCGACAGCCTGGCCATCGTCGGCGCGTCCGGTTCCGGCAAATCTACCCTGCTCGGTCTGCTTGCCGGCCTCGATCTGCCAAGCAGTGGCGAAGTGACGCTTGCCGGACAAGGCCTGAGCAATCTCGACGAAGACCAGCGCGCGCGCATTCGCGCCGAACACGTGGGTTTCGTCTTTCAATCTTTCCAGCTGCTCGACAGCCTCAACGCGCTGGAAAACGTCATGCTGCCGCTGGAGCTCGACGGTCGCAAAGACGCCCGCAGCCGCGCCACCGAGTTACTGCAACGGGTCGGCCTCGGCCAGCGCTTGACTCACTCGCCGCGCCAACTCTCCGGTGGCGAACAACAGCGCGTGGCGATTGCCCGGGCGTTCGCCGCCGAACCGGACGTGCTGTTCGCCGACGAACCCACCGGCAACCTCGACAGCCACACCGGCGAGCGCATCAGCGACTTGCTGTTCGAATTGAACAAGGAACGCGGCACCACCCTGGTGCTGGTGACCCACGACGAACGCCTGGCCCATCGTTGCCGGCGCCTGATCCGTCTTGAAGCCGGCCTGTTGGTCGCCCCTCTGGAGCCTTGATGGCACGTCTGCCGCTATTGCGTCTGTTCAGTCTCGCCCTGCGCCAACTGATGCGCGATGCCCGCGCCGGTGAACTGCGGGTGCTGTTTTTCGCCTTGGTCGTGGCGGTCGCGGCGAGTACCGCGATCGGCTATTTCGGCGCCCGCCTCAACGGCGCAATGATGCTGCGCGCTACCGAATTTCTCGGTGCCGACCTGTCACTCGAAGGCAGTTCGCCGGCCCGACCGGAACAGATCAGGAGCGGCACTGAGCTGCGTCTGGATCATGCGCAGGTGGTGGAGTTTTCCAGCGTCATCGCCACGGACAACGGCATTCAGCTCTCCAGTATCAAAGCCGTCGACCGCGCCTATCCGCTGCGCGGCGAACTGAAAAGCGCCCCCGCCCCTTACGCGACAGAAGAGGCTGGTGGTGAGCCGCAGCCAAGTGAAGCCTGGGTCGAAGCGCGCCTGCTGACGGCGCTGGACCTGAAGATCGGCGACAGCATCGACGTCGGCATGAAGACGTTGAAACTGACGCGAGTGCTGACTTACGAACCGGATCGCGCCGGCAACTTTTACAGCCTGACTCCACGAGTATTGATCAACCTTGACGATCTCGCCGCGACCGGCGTGGTGCAACCCGGCAGCCGCGTGAGTTACCGCGAGCTGTGGCGCGGTGAGCCGCAGGCGCTGGAAACCTATCGCCAACTGATCAAACCGGGACTCGCCGCCAACCAGCGGATTCAGGATGCCCGCGACGGCAACCGGCAGATTGGCGGCGCACTGGGCAAGGCCGAACGCTATCTGAACATGGCCAGCCTGGTGGCCGTGCTTCTGGCCGGTGTCGCGGTGGCGCTATCGGCCAACCGCTTCGCCAGCCGGCGTTTCGATGCCAGCGCCCTGCTCCGTTGCCTGGGCTTGTCGCGGCGGGAAACCCTGGTGCTGTTCAGTCTGCAACTGACGGTGCTCGGCCTGCTCGCCAGCCTCAGCGGCGCCCTGCTGGGCTGGCTCGCGCAATTGGGATTGTTCGCACTGCTGCATGATCTGCTGCCGACCGACGTACCGCCGGGTGGCTTGCTGCCGGCACTGGCCGGCATCGGCACCGGGCTGGTGGCGCTGGCCGGTTTCGCCCTGCCACCGCTCGCCGCACTGGGCCGCGTGCCGCCGTTGCGGGTATTGCGTCGGGACATGCTGCCGATTCCATCGAGCACCTGGATGGTCTATGGCGCGGCACTCGGTGCGCTCGGGCTGATCATGTGGCGACTGAGCCTCGACCTGCTGCTGACATTCGCCCTGCTCGGCGGCGGTGTGGTCGCCGCGCTGGTGCTCGGCGGTTTGCTGCTGTTGCTGCTGCAAAGCCTGCGTCGCCTGCTCGCACGGGCGTCCCTGCCGTGGCGTCTCGGGTTGGGTCAGTTATTGCGCCACCCATTGGCGGCCGCCGGCCAGTCATTGGCCTTCGGGCTGATTCTGCTGTCCATGGCGTTGATTGCACTGCTGCGCGGTGAACTGCTCGACACCTGGCAGAACCAGTTGCCGAAAAATGCCCCCAACTATTTCGCCCTGAACATCCTGCCGGCGGACAAACAAGCTTTCACCGATCACCTGATCAATGTCTCGGCCCAGGCCGCGCCGTTGTACCCGGTGGTGCCGGGACGGCTGATCAGTATCAATGGCGAAGCAGTGCAGCAGATCGTCAGCAAGGATTCGGCCGGCGACCGCGCCATCCAGCGCGACCTGAGCCTGACCTGGGCGGCCGATCTGCCGGCGGGCAACAAGATCACCGCCGGATCGTGGTGGACCGGCCAACCTTCGGATGACGTTCCGGGCGTCTCGGTGGAAGGCAAGGTGGCCGAAAGCCTCAAGCTCAAGCTGGGCGATCACATGGTGTTCAGCGTCGGCGGGGTCAATCGCGCAGCGAAGGTCACCAGTTTGCGGGAGATCAACTGGGACAACTTCCAGCCGAACTTCTTCATGATCTTCCAGCCTGGCACCCTGAAGGACTTGCCGGCGACCTACCTGACCAGCTTCTATCTGGCCCCCGGTCACGATCAGCAGATTGTCGAGTTGTCGCGAGCATTCCCGGCGGTAACCATCCTGCAGGTCGAAGCCTTGCTCGAACAGCTGCGCAGCATCCTCGCCCAGGTCACCCTGGCGGTGGAGTATGTGTTGTTGTTTGTGTTGGCGGCGGGGATGGCGGTGCTGTTTTCCGGGTTGCAGGCAACGCTGGATGAACGCATTCGCCAAGGGGCGCTGTTGCGCGCGCTGGGTGCCGAGCGGCAGTTGCTGATCAAGGCGCGACGGATCGAGTTCGGCTTGCTCGGCGCGGTCAGCGGATTGCTCGCGGCGATCGGTTCGGAAGTGGTGAGTCTGGTGCTGTATCGCTTCGCCTTCGACCTGCCGTGGCATCCCCATCCGTGGTTGCTGCTGTTGCCGTTGATCGGCGCGGCGCTGATCGGTGGAGCTGGGGTGTTCGGCACACGGCGTGCACTCAACGCCAGCCCGCTGACAGTGTTGCGCGAGGGTTGATAGACTCCAGCCGTCTTAATCAAAAGAAGTTGCCATGAGCCGTTATCGCCCTCCCCGCACCGCCGGCACCGCGCTGATCACCCCTGAAGGTGAAGCGCGGATGCGCGCCGAATTCCATGAGCTTTGGCATGTGCGCCGTCCGCAGGTGACGCAGTCGGTCAGCGAGGCGGCGGCTCAGGGTGATCGTTCGGAAAATGCCGAGTACACCTACGGCAAGAAAATGCTGCGCGAGATCGACAGCCGCGTGCGTTTTCTCACCAAACGCCTTGAGGCGTTGAAAGTGGTCAGCGAAAAACCGAGTGATCCGAACAAAGTCTACTTCGGTGCCTGGGTGACCATCGAAGACGAGGACGGCAAACAGTCGCGCTATCGCATCGTCGGCCCGGACGAACTGGACCTGAAACTCGGCCTGATCAGCATCGACTCGCCGCTGGCTCGCGCCCTGATCGGCAAGGCGCTGGATGCTGAAGTGCGGGTACAGACGCCGACCGGCGAACAGTTCGTCTACATCGTGGCGATCGAATATCCCTGACGCTCAGCGCCGGGTGATCAGGCCCTGGCGTGCGACGCGGGTCAGTTGGCGAATCATTTCCGGCGCCTCTTCAAGGCTCGGGGCCTGAATGACGGCCAGATCGAAACTGTCATTGGCAAAACGCGCCAGCGACTCACCGTCTTCGACAAACTGGATCAGGAACGCGGCAGGACCGCCGCTGCGACGTGGCCAGCCATCGAGATAACGCAACAGCGTCGGCTGATGTTTGCCGCCAAGCAGGATTTTCGGATTGCGCTGGGTGATGTGTGCCGTGATCGGCGCGGGACGTGCTGGAGGGCGTAGTGCATTCATCGTGTCGTGTCTCTGCCTCAAAAGTCTGCATGGCAGGTGAGAGGCAACACCGAACCAGCGCTTTAGCGGTATTTCGAAGCCCTGTTCCGGCTTCTGACGGCAACTGAAGAATAGTCACCTGGCGCCCCGCAAGTAGCTGTTTAAATCGGCGCATGAGCGGCATCCTAGAGAACGTGACCGGCCAGTGTCAAGAATCAGCCGTAACAAAAAAGGCCCGCACAATGCGGGCCTTTTGCTTGAGCCAGAGCCTTCAACCGGCGATGGCGCGATCCACCGAGAGCTTGCCGGCACCTTCGATCAGCACCGCGAGGCTGCCGCCGAGCAGGGCCAGAGCGAACTCGTAACCGTTGTTGGCCATGAACAGACCGTTGCTGATGTGCACGGTGAAGATCGCCACCAGCGACAGGAAGGTCAGACCCAGTGCCGCCGGGCGAACCAGCAGGCCGATGATCAGCGCCAGACCGGCGAAGAACTCGGTGCCGCCGGCCAGGGTGGCCATCAGGTAACCCGGGGTCAGGCCGATGCTTTCCATGTATTGCGCGGTGCCCGCCAGACCGTAGCCACCGAACAGGCCGAAGAGCTTCTGCGAGCCGTGGGCGGCGAAGATCACGCCGACGGCAATGCGCAGAATGGTCAGACCGTAGCCGGCGCGGGTGAACAGAACCTTGTTGATCAGAGAGCTCATGTTGCGTTTCCTTGTTGTCAGAAGTGCTTGTTGGTTGGCCGCTATATTAATCAGTTAATTTCATGTTAAAAGCGCAAAAATTCCGCCATAACAATCAACTTATTAGATCATTTGCGTGAGACCACTTTCTGCCCCCGGGGCTCCAACGACTCCCGCTCCCGGTCGAACGCCAAGTAATACTTGTTCACGCTATTAACATAGCTGACGGCCCCCATTCCCACCTGCTCCATGGCAATGCGCTCGACCTGGAAGAACCACTGGTTGGGGTTCAGACCGCGACGCCGCGCCTCGGCGCGCATGCCTTGCACCCGCTCCGGGCCGATGTTGTACGCCGCCAGGGTGAACGCCATGCGCTCGCGTTCGTTGAGCTTGGGGCTGTTGAAGAACTTGCGGCGGATCATCGCCAGGTACTTGGCCCCGGCCTGCACATTCGCATCGAGATTCTGGATATTGTTGACGCCGACTCGCTGCGCGGCGGACGGGGTGATCTGCATCAGCCCGGTCGGGCCGCTGCCGCTGCGCGCGTTGGGCTGCAACGCCGACTCCTTGAAGGCCAGCGCCGCCAGGTTGAGCCAGTCCATGTTTTGCGCTTCGGCGTGCTTCTGCAGGGTCGGGCGCAGTTTCTCCAGGCGCTGGCGGTCAGCCTTGGCCAACGGATAGTGCACTTGATAGAGACGGCGGTAGATCCGCAAAAACGCCGCATCTTCGTTCGACGGTTTTTTGTAGCCGGTCAGGAAGCGGTCGATGCTCGCCCGCAACATCGAGGCATCACGGCGCACGAACCAGTATTCCTCGCCCGGTTCGCTGATCATCACCTGACGGTCGAAACGCAGCTTGGGCAGGATCTTGCCCCACCGCTCGGCGATCGGTTGCTCGACGATGGTCAGGTGGAAGATCCCGCCCTGAACCATCTCCAGCACATCTTCGACCGCCAGCGTCGGATCAACCCATTCGATCTTGATCGGCGCCAGCTTGTGCAGCGCCAGCTTCTGGTTGAGCTGACTGACCGCCTCCCCCGCCGCACTGCCGGTGGGCAGCGCCAGGGTTTTGCCGGCCAGTTGCTCGACCTTGGTGTAGCGCTTTTCACCCTTGATGCCGACCAGCACCAGCGGCACGTTGCTGGCGATCGGCTCACTGCTGGCGACCGCGTGGCCCGGTTGCAGCTCGAGCAGTTCGCCCGGCGCAACAAGATCGCCTTCGCCGCGCTGCAACGCGCCGAGCAGTTGATCCTTGGCTTTGGGGATGATCTTGAGGGTGATTTCCTGGCCATCGCGGGCGTAGCCATTGAGGTATTGCTCGAAGGCGCGCAAACGGTGGTATTCGATGCCGATCGCCTGGCCCTGGACTTCGCCGGAGCTGTTGCGGCTCTGGTTGACCAGCACCCGCAAGACGCGGCTGCTGCGGATTTCGGTCAGGTCGCGAACCTTGGCGGCCGGCACGGCTTGCAGCGGCCCGGGCAGCCGCGCGACCGCCGTCATCGGCAGCAGCAGCGAACCACACAGCAGGAGCAAAACCGAGGGACGAACCATCCACTCTCCGGAAAGAATACGGGGCGTTTTCACCGCTGAGCGGTCGCGAAACACCGACGAAAACAGAGCGCCTGGAGCGCTGATAAAGTGCGAGAGACTGGCACAGTGATGGCAACTCTGCCAACCCGTGCTGCCTCGCGGCCTCAACAGACAGCCATAAGCCGTTGTAGTTCTTGGCTTTTCTTATAAATCTACAGCTCTGATATGCTTTCCGGCCTTCGGCCCGAGGTAGCACCATGCAACTCATCGATATCGGCGTCAACCTGACCAACCCCAGTTTCGCCGACAAACACCAGGCCGTGCTCGACCGCGCCTACGCTGCCGGGGTCTGCCAACTGGTGCTGACCGGCACCAGCGTCGAGGGCAGCGAACAGGCGCTGGAGCTGTGCCAGCAACTGGATCCGGACGGCCAACGACTGTTCGCCACCGCCGGCATTCACCCGCATTCCGCCAGCGACTGGAATGCCGACAGCGCGCGGCGTCTGCGCAGTCTGTTGCAGGAATCGAACGTGGTAGCAGTGGGCGAATGCGGGCTGGACTTCAACCGCGATTTCTCGCCGCGCCCGCAGCAGGAAAAAGTCCTCGAAGAACATCTGGCGCTGGCTGCCGAACTGCAATTGCCAGTGTTCCTGCATGAGCGTGATGCGAGCCAGCGCCTGCTGGAAATCCTCCGTGACTTCCGCGACCGATTGCCCGCCGCCGTGGTGCATTGCTTTACCGGCGAGCAAAAAGCCCTGTTCAGCTACCTCGATCTGGATCTGCACATCGGCATCACCGGCTGGATCTGCGACGAGCGTCGCGGTACCCATTTGCATCCGCTGGTGAAGGAAATCAAACGCGGTCGCCTGATGCTGGAAAGCGATGCGCCGTATCTGCTGCCACGCACACTGCGGCCGAAGCCGAAAAACGGGCGCAACGAACCGGCGTATCTGACCGAAGTGCTGCGTGAAGTCGCGTTGCATCGAGGCGAAACCGAAGCAGACCTGGCCGCCCACACCACCGCGTGCGCACGGGCGTTTTACGGTTTACCTACCCTGCCCTGAGCCGAGGCCAATGCATCACTTGTTGATGCACATCAAGATCCGGACACCTGCGTAGCGGCACAATAATGGCACCTTGCCAAAACTGTTTCCGCTATCAGAGAAGACCTCCATGGGTGCCTGGCTTAGCAATATCTCGCTGAAATACAAATTCTGGGCGGTCAACGCGGTCGCCTTTGTCACCACTTTGTTGCTGGTGCTGTACGCCGTACAGCTCGAACAACAGGCCCGCAGTCATGCCGCGCAAACTTCGGCCCAGGCCCAGGCGCAACTGCTCAAGGCCTGGCCGGCCGGGCAAGCGCTGCCCAAATCCGATCAAGTGCTGACTTTCAAACGCGGCGAAGCGCCGCGCCTCAACGATCAACCGCTGCTGGAGATCACCGACAGCAACGGCTGGATCGAAATCAGTCACTTGCCGTTGTTCGGTGAAAACCCGCTGCTCGGCGCCGAGGTCTTCAGCCGTGCCGATGGTCAGCAGGTCGCCGTGATCGCCTACGCCCCCAGCCTCAGCCAGGTGTTCAGCGAACGCTTCGCCAACTACGCGGTGGCGGTGTTCATCCTGATGCTGGCGATGCTCGGTGCCTCGCAATTGCTGATCCGCTTTCTGCTCAGTCAGCTGAACACCCTCAAGGACGTGATGCTGCACGTGGAGAAAACCGGCGACCTCGCCGCCCGTGTGCCGCTGGCCTGCAAGGATGAAGTCGGTCAGATGGCCAACGCGTTCAATGCGATGCAGGCCGGTTACCAGCGAGTGGTGACCACCGTGGCCAACACCGCCCGGCAACTCGACGTCGGCGCCGCGCGGCTGGCATCAAGCATGAACGAGGTGCGTCACGGCATGCTCGGCCAGCAGAGCGAAACCGATCAGGCCGCCACGGCGATCAACGAAATGACCGCAACCGTCTACCACATCGCCCAGCACGCCGGCGCCACGCGCGACCTGTCGCAGACCGCCGACGGCCTGGCCGGCAGCGGCCAGCAAGTGGTGAGCCGGGTGCAGACTTCGATTGCCGGGCTGTCCAGCGGCGTGCAACAGACCGCCGAGATGATCCAGCGTCTGGCCGAGGACAGCCAGAAGATCAACGGCGTGGTCAGCGTGATCCACAGCATCGCCGAGCAGACCAATCTGTTGGCACTTAACGCCGCGATCGAAGCGGCGCGTGCCGGGGAAATGGGTCGCGGGTTCGCGGTGGTCGCCGACGAAGTGCGCAACCTCGCCAAACGCGTGCAGACCTCCACCGATGAGATCACCTCCATGGTCTCGGCGTTGCAGGCCGGCACCCGCGACGCGGTGGACTTCATGCAGGAGAGTTCGTACAAGGCCGATGACTGCGTGCAGCAGGCGCAAGAGGCCGGCGAAGCGCTGGCGGAAATCACCGGAGCGGTGGCGCAGATGCGCGAAAGCAACACACAGATTGCGGTGGCGGCGGAACAGCAAAGTCAGGTGGCCGAAGAGATGAACCGCGCGGTGGTGAGCATTCGCGATGTCACCGAGAACACCGTGCAACAGACCGTTGATTCGGCGACCACCAGTAACGAGTTGGCGACGCTGGCCGGTGAACTGAACAAGGCGATCGGTCAGTTGAAGCTCTAGGGGGCAACATCAAGAATGGCCATTGTCCCTATCACTTCAATAGCCAACCTTGATTCGCCGCCCTGGCTGCCCGGGCCTATTCTTCAACCATGTACCAAACATGGATCGAGGAGCAGCAACATGGGCAAACGTCACCCCAACCTTCCCGCGTGGCAATGGCGCGCGTACCCGAACAACCATCAGCACCCGACCAATCTGGTGCTGCACCTGATTGCCGTGCCGCTGTTCATCGTCGCGTTTCTGTTGATCGTCTCGGGTGTGTTCAGCCTGAGTCTGGCCAGCGTGGCGATCGGCGTGATCGGCATCATCGCGGCGCTGGGTTTGCAGCGTCACGGCCACAGCCTGGAGGCGCAAGCCTCCGAGCCGTTCAGTGATCGCAAGGACGCCGTCTCGCGTCTGCTGGTCGAGCAGTTCCTGACGTTTCCGCGGTTCTTCCTCAGTGGCGGCTGGTATCGCGCCTGGCGTGAACGCCATCGCCGCCATTGAGTCAGGCGAAGATCGTCACCGTCTGCCGACTCATGGCAATCAGTTCACCCTTCGCGCTCCACAGCTTGGCGGCGACATGGCCGTAACCGTCAGCCGCATACTCGATGTCCGCCAGGTATTGGCAAAAATCCAGCGTACTCAAATCCCGTAACGGCTGAACGAATTCGATGGTCCAGGTCAGCGTACTGCCCGGTGCCGGTTTCTTCAGGTACGGCAACAGCGCGGGCGGCCAGGCATCGACCAGCGCCAGCAGGTGTGCCTCGTTCACCGGCTCTTCCTTCACATCCCCACGCAGGCGCACCCAGCCGCCCATCAGCCGCGATTGAGTGCCGGTGAACGGCATGCCGCCGACACTCCAGCGCATCGCCAGATGACGCATGAACTCCGGGGTTACGCCTTTGATGTAAGGCAGTTCCTGGCAATCGTCCCAGTGTTTCATCTCCGGCGCCGGATAGGCTTCAACCGCCACTTCCGAAGGCCGCGAAGCCCCGAAGCTGCCTTGCACCATCGTCACCACCTGACCGTTCTGCACCGCACGCCCCAGCACCTGGCTGACCGCTTTGCCTTCGCGCAGTACCTCGACTTCAAAACTCACCGGCACTTCGGGCTCGACCGGGCCGACGAAGGTGATCGCTAGCGAACGCACCGGCCGATCGGTCGGAACCTTGGTGCGCATCACTTCAAATTGCAGCGCAGCCACCAACCCGCCAAAACTGGCACGGCCCTGCCCCCACTCCGCCGGAATCGTGACCTCCGGTTGACGACGGACAGCATCGATCAGATCGCAAAAGCGCATGGAAACCTCGGACACGAAAAAGGGAATGACCGGATCTTAACCAGCGCGGCAGAGCGGCGCAGCGTCCATTCCGGTCAAAGAGACTGACAGATAAGACAGCGCTGCTGCGCGCCAGCGGGTTTCAGGACTTGAAGCAGGCCGCGCTGAGTTTTTCCAGCACCCGGTCGGCCTTGATTTCGGCCTTGGCCATGGTCGCCTGCCAGGTGGCGACGCAGGGTTGCAGATCCGGCTCCTGCGCGGCGCGGGCCAGCCATTGCCAGCAATCGTGCCAGTCACCGAGGGCGCCTTGTGCGGATTTCAAACGGGGCAATGCGGCTTTCGGCAAACGATCCAGTTCAGGGTAAGCCTCGATGCCGTAACGCACGCGCTTGATCAGCAGGCGCAGGCGATGACGATCGTGGGCCGGATCGTGCAGCGCCACGTCGAGGTTTTTCCATTGTTTGCCCAGACGTTTTTCGATGCGCTTGTCCAGACGCTTGAGTAATCCCTGGCGCTGGGACGCGCGCAGAAAACGCGGAAAGGCGTCGAGGATCATCAGCAGCGACGCTACTTCCGCGCTAGCCGCCAGCGTCGGGTAAGCCTCGGCCATCTGCGCCATTCGGCGCTGCGCGGCTTCCGGCTGGTCATGTTTGATCAGCCAGGCCGCCAGCACCTCGCGGTCACGCCACGGAGTGGTCAGTTGCCCGACGCTGGCTGCCGCGCTTTCCAGTTGTTCGACACCGGGCAAGCCGCGCAACGGTCGTAGCAGACTGCGCAACCGCCGCACGGTGGTGCGCAGATCGTGCAGCGCTTCAGGGTCGGTGCGCCCGGTCATACGGGCCTGACAGGCCAGCAGCCGCACTTCGAGGCTCAGGACGTGGGCCACCAGCCGATCAACCAACGCAGACATCGCTTGCTCCTGAATTCAATGGCTTTGCGCGAGTGTGCGCCGGCGCAAGCGACCTGCCCTTGCGCCACGTCAGCAGCTTAGCGCCCGGCGCGGGATTCGCGAATGTAGAAACGCGCCTTTTCGGCTTTCTTGGTGCAGCCTTCGAACCCTTCGAATTGCTGCTGGGTTTTGGCTGCCGTCAACAGCGACAGCGCCTTGGAATAGCTGACGGTGCCGGCAAACCCTTCGGCTTTCGCCAGATCCAGTTCATGCCACGCCGCGTCGAGCTGGCTGCCGCAGCTGTCGCGGTAAGCGGTCTTGCCGGCGCAACCGGCCAATGCCAGCGCCATCAACGGCACACAGATCCAGGCTTTCATCACTCACACCTCAAAGATAGGTCAACAGTCGTGCAGGTAAGACGGTGCGGCAGCGAAAAAGTGCCTTGTGTCCCGCAATTGCACCGCACTGCAAAAGATAACGCCGACAGGTCATGAAGTATCGAAAAAACGACGCCATCGCCGCCCGAGCGACCCTGGCAATTGTCGCCCGGCCCTCGATGGGTGCATTGTGGAACCTTGCCGGGAGGAAGTCGGATGAAAAAGCGTGTCGCACTGGTGCTGGGCTCCGGTGGCGCCCGGGGCTATGCCCATATCGGGGTCATTGAAGAGATTGAACGACGGGGCTATGACATCAGTTGTATTGCCGGCTGTTCAATGGGGGCCGTGGTCGGCGGAATCTACGCCGCCGGCAAGCTTGACGAGTACCGCAACTGGATCGAAAGCCTGGATTACCTCGACGTACTGCGCCTGGTGGACGTGAGCTTCCGTCTCGGCGCGATCCGCGGCGAAAAAGTCTTCGGCCAGATCCGCAAGATCGTCGGCGAGATCAACATCGAAGACCTGCGCATCCCCTACACGGCGGTGGCCGCCGACCTCACCAATCAACAGGAAATCTGGTTCCAGGAAGGTTGCCTGCATCAGGCAATGCGCGCCTCGGCGGCGATTCCCAGCCTGTTCACCCCGGTGATGCAAGGCAACCGGATGCTGGTGGACGGCGGCATTCTCAACCCGTTGCCGATCGTGCCGGTGGTGTCGAGCCACTGCGATCTGATCATCGCGGTCAATCTCAACTCGACCAACCAGCGCCATTACAAACTGCCGGTGATCCAGCGCCCCGCCGCGTTCCGCACGCGCTTCGACAGCCTGATCAATTCGTTGGGCTCGAAGATGCCGTTCCGCCGCAAACAGGCCGAGCAACTGCTGATGCTGGAACAGGAAGCGCTGCGCGCCGAAGCGGCGGACATCAATCCGTGGGTCGAAGGCGCCGAACCGGAAACCCAGCAACCGGCCGCCGCCCCTGAGCGCGACGGCGCGCCGAAGTCCGCCACCGGTTCGTTCATCATCGATAACGTCGGGCCGGCGTCACTGCTGGACTTGATCAACCAGAGTTTCGAGGTGATGCAGACCTCGCTGGCGCAGTACAAGATCGCCGGGTATCCGCCGGACATCCTGATCAACGTGCCGAAGCGGGTGTGCCGGTTCTTCGAGTTCTACAAGGCGCCGGAACTGATCGCGCTGGGTCGCGAGATCGCCCGGGATACGCTGGATCGCTACGAGAGCGAGCAGAACTAAAGACTGCTCTCGCTCAACAACCGATAACCGACACCCGCCTCGGTCACGATAAAGCGTGGCCGGGTCGGATCGTCTGCCAGCTTCTGCCGCAGATGCCCGACCACGATCCGCAGGTAGTGACTGTCCTCGGTGTGGGTCGGACCCCAGATGTCCTTGAGCAATTGCTGCTGGGTGATCACCCGCCCCGGATGCCGCGCCAGTTGCGCCAGCACCGCGTACTCCTTGCGGGTCAGAGCGACTTCGACGCCGTCGAGCAACACCCGGCGATACGCCAGGTCCACGGTCAGCGGGCCGAAATTCAACGCGGCCTGCTGCGCTTCCCCGGCAGGTGCCTGACGTAGCAATGCGCGGACCCGAGCGAGAAATTCCTGAATGCCGAACGGCTTGGTGACGTAGTCATTGGCGCCGCCATCCAGTGCCTGGACTTTCTGCCCTTCGCTGGCGCGCACCGACAGCACCAGCACCGGCGCCGTGGCCCACTCGCGAAACTCGCGCAGCACTTGCTGGCCGTCCATGTCCGGCAGGCCGAGGTCGAGCACCAGCAGATCCGGCTTGTTCAGCGCCGCCTGGGCCAGGCCCTCGGCGCCGGTGCCGGCCTCCAGCACTTTGTAGCCCTGGGAAGCGAGGCTGATGCGCAGGAACTTGCGGATCTGCGGTTCGTCATCGATGACCAAAATGGTCGCGGTCTGGCTCATGAATTCACATCAACACAATAGAGTGGCAAGAGAGTAGCGCAGCGCGGATCAGGCTTCACCGTCCATCCCCGGTTGCGTCTGCAACGGCAGGTGCAGGGTGATGCAGGTGCCGCGTCCGTCGATGCCGTCGCCGACACTGATCCGCCCGCCATGGGCGCCGACCATGCCCTGACAGATCGCCAGCCCCAGCCCCGTGCCCTGCCCGCCCCGGTCACCTCGGGCGGCGGTGTAGAACATGTCGAAAATCTTCGCCCGCTCATCGACCGGAATCCCCGGCCCTTCATCGCTGACCGAGAAAAACACTTCGCTGTCATCCGCCCCGGCGCGCAATTGCAGACGCCCGTGGGACGGCGAGAATCGGGCGGCGTTTTCCAGCACGTTGACCAGCGCCTGCTCGATCAGCGCCGCATGCACGAACAACAGTGGCAATTCGGCTGGCACATCGGTCGCGACCTGCAATGACGACAACACCGCCCGCAGACGATTGAGCGCACTGCCGACGATGTCCGCTGGCGACACCCAGTCCCGCGCCAGCTTCAGGGCGCCGTGGCCGAGACGGGTCATGTCCAGCAGGTTCTGGATGTAGCGGTCGAGACGTTCGGCTTCATCGCGGGTGCCTTCGAGCAACTCGCGGCGATCCTCCAGCGGGATCGCTTCGCCGAGGGCCAGCAGGCTGTCGATGCTGCCGCGCATCGAGGTTAGCGGCGTGCGCAGATCGTGGGACACCGAGGCCAGCAAGGCGCTGCGCAGTTGTTCGGTTTCGCCGTGCAGGCGCGCGGCTTCCAGGTCATCGGCCAGTTGCGCACGGGCCAATGCTTGAGCCAAAGGCTGGCTCAACGCGGTCAGCAAGCGACGGCGCTGGCCGCTCAGGGTCTGGCCCTCTTTGGCGCACACACCGAGCAACGCCAGCGGCCCGTCCTCCACCGACAGCGGCCACCACCACCAGCGGCCGAACGGCAACGTGCCGGTGCCCATGCCCGCCGGCTGATCGTGTTGCCAGGCCCAGTCGGCGGCGGCGCGTTCGGATTCAGTGAATTGCAGCGGCCCGCCGGTTTCGACTTTCCAGCCGCCCTGCCCGTCACGATTGAGCAGGCACAGTTGCAAATCGCTCCAGCCATTGAGGTGCTGCGCAGCGGCGCTGACCACGGCCTGGCGGTCGGTGGCGGCAGTGAGTTTGCGCGACAGGTCGAGCAGTTCGGTGGTTTCTTCCTGGGTATCGCGCAGTGCCTGCAATTGCCGCCGCTGACGCGCCGCGAGATTGCCGGTGAGCGCCGCCATCAGCAGGAAGAACAGCAAGGTCAGCACGTCTTCTTCGCGCTGGATGCTGAAGGAGAAATTCGGCGGAATGAACAGAAAGTCATAGGTCAGAAACGACAACGCCGCACAGGCCAGCGCCGGGCCGAGACTGCTGCGCACCGCCACCAGCAACACCGCCGCAAGGAACACCAGCGAGATGTTCGGCAACGGCAGCACACTGGACACCGCCCAGGCCAGCGCACTGGCCAACAGCGTGGCGACCAGCGCCAACGCATAGTCGAACCACACCAGCGTCGGCGCTACACGTGGGCGCGGCTGATGCTGTTCCTGATCACTGTCCAGCACGTTGATTTCCAGACCATGGGCCTGACGCAGCAAACGCGCCGCCAGCCCACCACCGAACAGACGCCTGCGCAGACGTGGTCGCGACTGGCCGACCAGCACCAGACTCGCCCGACGTTCAGCGGCATGCTGGATCAGGGTTTTCGCCACTTCGCCGGCCCGCAGCAACACCACTTCGCCACCGAGGCGTTCGGCCAGTTGCTGGGCGCTTTGCAGGCGCAGACGCGATTGCTCGTCACGCACTCTGCCGTTGTCGACGTGCACCAGACTCCACGGCAAATGCCGACGCTGGGCAACCCGACTGGCGTGACGCACCAGCCGTTCAGCCTGGGCATCGCCATCGACCCCGACTAGCAAACGACCGCGCACCGCCGGCGCGGCCTGGCCGAGTTGGCGATAGCCCTGAGCGAGATCGTTATCGACCTGCGCGGCAGCGGTCTGCATTGCCAGTTCGCGCAGCGCGGTGAGGTTGGTCTGGGTGAAAAACGCATCAATCGCGGCGCGCGCCTGCTCCGGCACATAGACCTTGCCTTCGCGCAGACGCTCGAGCAGTTCGCGGGGCGGCAGGTCGATCAGCAGCAGTTCGTAGGCTTCCTGCAACACCCAGTCCGGCAGGGTTTCGCGTACCTGCACACCGGTGATGCCACGCACCTGATCGTTGAGACTTTCCAGGTGCTGGACGTTGACCGTGGTGTACACGTCGATGCCGGCGGCAAGCAGTTCCTGAATGTCCTGCCAGCGTTTGGCGTGGCGACTGCCGGGGGCGTTGCTGTGGGCGAGTTCGTCGACCAGCACAAGCTTCGGCTTGGCGGCGAGCAGGCCGTCGAGGTCCATTTCTTCGAGCGTCACGCCACGATATTCCGAGCGCACCAGCGGCAGTTGCGGCAGGCCGCCAAGCAGCGCTTCGGTTTCGGCGCGGCCGTGGGTTTCGACCACCCCGGCGATGACTTTCACACCCTGGCGCAACTGGCTGTGGGCCGCCTGCAACATCGCGTAGGTCTTGCCCACGCCCGGCGCTGCGCCGAGGAAAACCTTGAGCCGGCCGCGTCCATCGCGGGGCAAGTCTGCTAACAGCGCGTCGGCGCGGCCGGAGTCACTCATGCTTGAAGCTCTCTCTTCCTGATGTGATCGCGATTCACAACTTTTCCAGCGCCATGTTCAGCGCCAGCACATTCACCACTGGCGGGCCTACCAGCGGCTGTTCGATGTGCGTGTCGAGCAGTTGCTGCAGAGTCGCCACCGGCAAATTGCGCGCTGCCGCGACACGCGCCAGTTGATAGGCAATCGCGGCCGGTGGCAAGTGCGGATCGAGACCGCTGCCGGAGGTGGTCAGCATCGCCAACGGCACCGGGCCCTGACCGGGCACCTGCAACTTGTTGGCGTCATCGATTACCCGAGTGGCCAGCGCCGGATTGCTTGGCGACAGGTTGCTCGCACTGCTCGACACGGTTGCAAAGGCACCGGCTGATGGACGTGGATGGAACCAGGCATCGCCGACAAAATCCTGAGCGATCAGCGACGAGCCGCGCACCTTGCCTTCGGCATCCCGCACCAGGCTGCCGTTGGCCTGCTCGGGGAAGGCGACTTGCGCGACGCCCGTAACTACCAGCGGATAGGCAACGCCGGTGACCAGGGTCATCAGCACCAGCAGGCTCAGGGCCGGACGTAACATTGTGGACATTTCAAAATCCTCGAATTCGTGCTTGAAGCGGTGTGCCCGGCACACCGCTGTTCAGGTTCAAACCAGATGCAACGCCGTCAACAGCATGTCGATCGCCTTGATCCCCACGAACGGCACCAGAATCCCGCCCAGGCCATAGATCAGCAGATTGCGACGCAGCAGCGCCGCCGCACTCGCCGCCTGCACGCGCACGCCACGCAGGGCCAGCGGAATCAGCACCACGATAATCAAAGCGTTGAACACGATGGCCGACAGGATCGCGCTCTGCGGGCTGCTCAAATGCATGATGTTCAGCACGCCCAGTTGCGGGTAGATCGCCGCGAACAACGCCGGCAGGATCGCGAAGTACTTGGCCACGTCGTTGGCGATGGAAAAGGTCGTCAGCGCGCCGCGAGTCACCAGCAATTCCTTGCCGATCTGCACCACGTCCAGCAGTTTGGTCGGGTCGCTGTCGAGGTCGACCATGTTGGCCGCTTCACGCGCGGCTTGTGTGCCGTCGTTCATCGCCATGCCGACGTCAGCCTGGGCCAGCGCCGGGGCATCGTTGGCGCCGTCGCCGCACATGGCTACCAGACGACCGTCGTTCTGCTCGTGACGGATGCGCGCCAGTTTTTTCTCCGGTGTCGCTTCGGCCAGCACGTCGTCGACGCCTGCTTCAGCGGCGATCGCGGCAGCGGTCAGCGGGTTGTCACCGGTAACCATCACCGTGCGAATCCCCAGCTTGCGCAGCTCGGCGAAACGCTCGCGGATGCCCGGCTTGACCACGTCTTTGAGGTGGATCGCACCGAGCAGTTTGCCGTCGGCGCAAACCAGCAACGGGGTGCCGCCGCTCTGAGCGATCTTGTCGATTTCCCGGGACAGCGCCGGGGCCAGATCCTTGCGTTGCTGACCGAGGAAGGCCAGCAGCGAATCCACCGCGCCCTTGCGGAATACACGGCCCTGATAGTCGACACCGGACAAGCGGGTTTCGGCACTGAACGGTACGGCAGTCAGGGTTTCCGGCGCCGGTTCCGGCTGTGGATTGGTGCCACGCAGGTACTCGACGATGGACTTGCCTTCGGCAGTTTCATCAGCCAGCGAAGCGAACAGCGCGCCTTCGGCCAGCTCACGGGCATTCACGCCCGGCGCGGCATATACCGCGCTGCAACGACGGTTGCCGAAAGTGATGGTGCCGGTCTTGTCCAGCAGCAACACGTGCACGTCACCCGCCGCTTCCACTGCACGACCGGACTTGGCGATCACGTTCAGACGCACCAGGCGATCCATCCCGGCAATACCGATCGCCGACAGCAGACCGCCGATGGTGGTCGGAATCAGCGTGACCAATAACGCCACCAGGAACACCAGCGGCAGGCTGCCGTTGGCGAAGTGGGCGAACGGCTGCAGGGTCACGACCACCAGCAGGAAGATCAGGGTCAGGCCGATCAGCAGGATATCCAGCGCGACTTCGTTCGGGGTCTTCTGGCGTTTGGCACCTTCGACCAGCGCGATCATCCGATCCAGAGTCGATTCACCAGGGTTAGCGGTGATCTTCACCAGCAACCAGTCGGACACCAGTCGAGTGTTGCCGGTGACAGCGGAACGGTCGCCACCGGACTCGCGGATCACCGGCGCCGATTCACCGGTGATCGCCGCTTCGTTGACCGCCGCGATGCCTTCGATGACCTCGCCGTCACCGGGGATCATTTCCCCCGCTTCGACGCGCACCACATCACCCTTGCGCAGGCTGGTGGCCGGCACGACCTGGAAGCTGCCGTTGGCCAGTTTGCGGCGGGCGCTGAGGCCTTCACTGCCGGCCTTGAGGCTGTCGGCGCGGGCCTTGCCGCGACCTTCGGCGAGCGCTTCGGCGAAGTTGGCGAACAGCACGGTGAACCACAGCCACAACGCGATTTGCGCGGCAACGAAAGTCGGCACGCTGCTGTCGGGAATGAAGCACAGCACGGTGGTCAGGATCGCCGTCAGTTCGACCACCAGCATCACCGGCGAGCGCTGCAACTGTCGCGGATCGAGCTTGACGAACGCTTGCACCAGCGCCGGACGCCACAGGGCGCTGATCGCGGTTTTCGCTTGTTCCGGCGCCTTGACGGCGGCGGGTTTGATTGCGGGCATATTCATCATCAGCTCCTTAGAAGCCCATGCTCAGGTGTTCAGCGATAGGGCCCAATGCAAGGGTCGGCAAGAAGGTCAGGCCGCCCACCAGCAAAATGGTCACGGTCAACAGGGTCACGAACAGCGGACCGTGGGTCGGGAAGCTGTTCTGGCCAATCGGTGCGGTTTTCTTCATCGCCAGGCTGCCGGCCAGGGCCAGTACCGGGAGGATGTAACCGAAGCGGCCGATCAACATGCCCAGGCCGAGCATCAGGTTGTGGAACGCGGTGTTGGCGCCGAAGCCGCCGAACGCCGAACCGTTGTTGGCACTGGCCGAGGTGTAGGCGTAGAGCAGTTGGCTGAAACCGTGCGGGCCGGGGTTGCTCACCGCCGCCACCGGGCCGGGCAGGCTCGCGGCAATCGCGCCGAGCACCAGCACGCCGACCGGCATCACCAGCAGGGTGACGACCAGCAATTGCACTTCACGGGCCTGGAGTTTCTTGCCGAGGTATTCCGGGGTGCGACCGATCATCAGGCCGGCGAGGAACACCGCGATCAGCACGTTCAGCAACATGCCGTAGAGCCCCGCGCCGACGCCGCCGAAGATCACTTCGCCGACCATCATGTTGACCAGCGCGACCATGCCGCTGAGCGGGTTGAGGCTGTCATGCATGCCGTTGACCGAACCGTTCGACGCCGCCGTGGTGGTCACCGACCAGAGCACAGTGGCGGTGGTGCCGAAGCGCGCTTCCTTGCCTTCCAGCGGCGCGGTCTGCTCGACTGCGACATTGTTCAAGGCAGGGTTAGGTTGATACTCGGCCCACAGCGAAGTGGCGCCGCCGATGATGAACAGCGCGAGCATGCAGCCGATGATGGCGCGGCTCTGACGCAGATCCTTCACGTAGTGGCCGAAGGTGAAAACCAGCGCCACCGGGATCAGGATGATCGAGGCGACTTCGAACAGGTTGCTCCACGCGGTCGGGTTCTCGAACGGATGCGCCGAGTTGACGCCGAAAAAACCACCGCCGTTGGTGCCCAGTTGCTTGATCGCAATCTGGCTGGCGGCCGGGCCGAGCGGGATGACTTGGTCAACGCCCTGCATCGTCACAGCATTCACGTATTGCGCGAAGGTCTGCGGCACGCCCTGCCACACCAGGTACAGCGCCAGCAGCAGGCACAGCGGCAGCAGGCCGTAGAGGGTGGCGCGGGTCATGTCGACCCAGAAGTTACCGAGAGTCTTGGTGGATTTGCGCCCGATGCCACGGCACAACGCTACCAGCACGGCGAGGCCGGTGGCGGCGCTGACGAAGTTCTGCACGGTGAGGCCGACCATCTGGCTCAGGTAGCTGAGCGACGCTTCGCCGCTGTAGGCCTGCCAGTTGGTGTTGGTCATGAAGCTGACGGCGGTGTTGAACGCGAGTGTCCACTCCTGACCCGGCAGGTTTTGCGGGTTCAGCGGCAGGTGATCCTGGAACAGCAGGATCGCGAACAGCAGCAGGAAACCGGCGAGGTTGAACGCCAGCAGCGCCAGCGTGTATTTCTGCCAGCTCTGTTCATCCTGCGGATTAACCCCGGCGATGCGGTAACAGCCGCGCTCGACCGGGCCGAGAATCGGCGTCAGCCAGGTGCGCTGACCCTCCATCACCTTGTAATAGAAGCGCCCGAGGAACGGCGCCGGCAGCAAGACCACCGCGAAGAATGCGAGGATCAGCCAATAGTCATAACTGTGCATAGCCGCTCCTAAGTCCGATCCGCGCGCAACAGCGCAACCAACAGATAAATGAACAGCCCCACTGCCAGCAGCAGTGACACCCCGTCCAGAACGCTCATGGAAGATCTCCGTGTTACGGCGTATTGCCGCGTGTGGAGGCATTGTCGGAAAGGAGGCTGTAAAGGAACGAGAGCGAGGGTGCGCGCGGGGCATAAAGAAAGCGTAAAGAGTGGGTTTATGCCTTCTTTACGACGGCATCCGGCTGGCGGCGCACCTGACTGGCGCACAAAAAAGAAGCCATCAAGCCGCGAACATCCCCGATACGACAGCTTTCAGCCCATTACGACCCGCCAATACAAAATGGCACGCCCACTGCACACGCCCTTCCCCGAGCTTTCCAAACCGTTCAGGGAGCAAACGCATGAACACACAACTCAAACCCACGCTGGGCACGTTGCACCTGTGGGGCATCGCGGTGGGGCTGGTGATTTCCGGGGAGTATTTCGGCTGGAGTTATGGCTGGGGCGTCGCGGGAACACTGGGCTTTCTGGTGACCTCGTTCATGGTCGCGACCATGTACACCTGTTTCATTTTCAGCTTCACCGAACTGACCACGGCGATCCCCCACGCGGGAGGGCCGTTTGCCTACAGTCGCCGCGCCTTCGGTGAAAAAGGCGGATTGATCGCCGGACTGGCAACGCTGATCGAATTCGTCTTCGCCCCGCCGGCGATTGCCTTGGCGATTGGTGCGTACCTGAACGTGCAGTTTCCGGCCCTCGATCCGAAACACGCGGCGGTCGGCGCGTACATCGTGTTCATGGGGCTGAACATTCTCGGTGTGAAACTGGCCGCGACCTTCGAGTTGATCGTCTGCGTCCTGGCCGTCGCCGAGCTGTTGGTGTTCATGGGCGTGGTCGCACCGGCCTTCAGCTTCAGCAACTTTGCCCTCAACGGCTGGGCCGGCTCGGACATCTTCGGCGCTCCGGCGATTGCCGGGATGTTCGCGGCGATTCCGTTTGCGATCTGGTTTTTCCTCGCCATCGAAGGCGCGGCCATGGCCGCCGAAGAAGCCAAGGACCCGAAACGCACGATTCCCAAGGCCTACATCAGCGGCATTCTGACTTTGGTGTTGCTGGCGATGGGCGTGATGTTCTTCGCCGGTGGCGTCGGCGACTGGCGCACCCTGTCGAACATCAACGACCCGCTGCCACAGGCGATGAAAACCGTGGTCGGCGACAATTCCGGCTGGCTGCACATGCTGGTGTGGATCGGCCTGTTCGGGCTGGTGGCGAGTTTCCACGGGATCATTCTCGGCTACTCGCGGCAGTTCTTCGCCCTCGCCCGCGCCGGTTATCTGCCCGCCACGCTGGCGAAGCTGTCGCGCTTTCAAACCCCGCACCGCGCCATCATCGCCGGCGGCGTGATCGGTATCGCGGCGATCTACAGTGACGGCCTGATCAACCTCGGCGGCATGACCCTCACTGCCGCGATGATCACCATGGCCGTTTTCGGGGCGATCGTGATGTACATCATGAGCATGCTCAGCCTGTTCAAACTGCGTAAATCCGAACCCAATCTGGAGCGCACCTTCCGCGCGCCGTGCTATCCGCTGATTCCATTGATCGCACTGGTGCTGGCCGTGGTGTGCCTGGTGGCGATGGCCTGGTTCAATGCGCTGATCGGGCTGATCTTTCTCGGCTTCATGGCGGTCGGTTTCGGCTACTTCCTGTTGACCGGCCAATTGCGCGCCAACGCCCCGGCAGACGCGATGCTCACCGGCCTGTAAACCGCGACGGGCATAACCGGCCTAGAATGGAACCACTGCGAATGCACTTCGCTCAAAGTGGTATGCAGCGTTGCACGGCGAAACCCTCGCCCGTCGACCTGCCTTTAAGGAGAGCCGTTATGCCCTGGTATGCCTGGTTGATTCTGGTCGTTGCAATCGGCTCGATCGTCGGCGGTCTGATGATGTTGCGTGACACCGCCAACAAGGTCGAACTGACCGATGAACAACGCAAGCGCGTCGCTGAACGCAATGCCGAAGCGGACATCAAGGACGCGCAGGACCGCTGAACGAAAAACCCCGCCTGAATCGGCGGGGTTTGTTTTTTTGTGGCGATTACTTTTCCCACTCGGCCTTGGCGATGTGCAAGCCATGCAGGCCTTTGTACGCCGCACGTTCCGGCTGGCTCCAGCCTTCGAGCAGCGCATCATCCAGACGATAGATTTCCACACCGAGCGGGCGGCACACGGTCAGCGGATCCTGTGCGTCCGGCCCCCACATCGCCAAAGACAAGTCACCACCCGGACAGGTCGACAACGCGCACAGCAAGTCGATTTCGGCGAAGAACTCCAGATAATCGCCCTTCTGTGCCGGGCAGGCCTTCATGAAATACAGGTCATCGTGATTCAGGCCGGTGCACTGGAAGATGTTCAGCACGTCATGCACATCGAACTCGGTGAGGCCATGGGGCAACACGGCGCGGGTCAGGTTGGAATGGCAGTGATGATGGAAATCCTCGCCGGTGAGCATTTTGTTCACATAGGGATCGCAACGCGTGCCGAGCAAATCGTGCAGACGCCCACCGTGCTCGTCGATGCCATAGTCGGCCAGGCTGTCATCGGTGATGGTCACCAGAGGTCGCAGAAAAGGCAGGTTCGACCACAACCGGTCATGAGTGCTGACATGCGCGCCCTGCAGCTGCCGGGTGCGCGCCGCCCACATCCGTTCACGTGGATCGTGTGCGTTCCACACATTGAAATCGCCCACCTGGGGCCCGACCGGTGTGGTGACACGAAACACATGCCCGGCCGGCACGTGCCAGGCACGCCCGGTGCGGATCGGCACTTCGAATTGTTCGATCAGCGTGCGCCCGTCCTTGCGGTCGCGAATCCGTTCGTAGAAAGGTGTATTGACCTGTAACGCCGAGCCTTTGCTGACCTGATAGGCGGCCGGGTAGTCTTTGTACATGATTCTCCTGCTCCTCAAGTGATGGCAACTTTGCAAGCCGCAACCACTATCCGTGCCAACCGAGGATGGCTGTTACGAACATGTCGGAGTCACCGGCCGTTTTTTTAGAAGTAGAAGTACAGTCACCATTCAATTTGCATTGGTTAAGATGGCGATCTTGTTGCGGAGAGTTTAAATGCGTTACTCGCAGGATCATAAAGCCCAGACCCATCAGCGCATCATCAAGGAAGCGTCCGAGCGGTTTCGCAAGGACGGCATTGGTGCGACCGGTCTGCAACCATTGATGAAGGCGCTGGGCCTGACCCATGGCGGCTTTTATTCGCATTTCAAATCGAAAGACGACCTGGTGGAGAAAGCTCTGCAGGCAGCCGGTGATCAGGTTGCGGGGCTCTGTGCCGAACTCTTCGCTCAAGAAAAACCGCTGGAAGCCTTCATCGACACTTATCTGTCCGAGTGGCACCAGACCACGCCGCATGAAGGCTGCCCGCTGCTGACCATTTCATCGGAGCTGGGGTTGCGCGGCCAGCCGAGCCCGACCAGCGACGAAGTACTCAAGGCGCGCCTGGATCAGATCGAAGGCACCCTTGAAGGAGAGAACGCCGCCGAACGCAGCATCGTCATCATGGCGACACTGGCCGGGGCGCTCCTGCTGTCACGCAGTGTCGCGGATCCTGAATTTGCGCAGCAGATCCTCGACGTCACCCGCGAACATCTCAAACGCTCGGAAGACTAAGCCTGCCAGCGCTTGAACAGCACGCTGGCATTGACCCCGCCGAAGCCGAACCCGTTGGACAGCGCATACTCGATCGGCATCGAACGCGCCTGACCGTGGACGATGTCCACGCCTTCGCTGGCCGGATCGGGATTCTCCAGGTTGAGGGTAGGCGGAACGATCTGATCGCGGATCGCCAACAGCGTGAAGATTGCTTCCAGACCTCCCGCCGCGCCGAGCAGATGCCCCGTCGCGGATTTGGTCGAGGTGACGGCGATTGCGTTTTGCGCACCAAACACCGACTTGATTGCAGCCAACTCACCGAGGTCGCCCACCGGCGTCGAAGTCGCATGGGCGTTCAGATGCTGCACCTGATCCGGCGTGATGCCGGCCTGGACCAGCGCCAGAGTCATCGCCCGCCGAGCACCACTGCCGTCCTCCGGCCCGGCGGTCAGGTGATAGGCGTCAGCGCTGGTGCCGTAGCCGACCAGTTCGACCAACGGCTGCGCGCCACGCGCCAGCGCATGCTCCAGCGACTCGATCACCAGCAGCCCGGCACCCTCGCCCATCACGAAACCGTCCCTGCCGCTGTCGAACGGACGCGAGGCGCGTTCAGGCGTGTCGTTGTAGCCGCTGGACAAGGCCCGCGCCGCCGCAAAGCCGGCGAGGCTTACTCGATCGATTGATGCCTCGGCACCGCCGCACACCGCGATGTCGGCCTCACCGGCACGAATCAATCGAGCGGCGTCACCGATCGCCTGCACGCCGGCGGCACACGCGGTGACCGGCGCACCAAGCGGACCCTTGAGACCGTGCTGGATCGAAACATGCCCCGCCGCCAGGTTGACCAGAAACGAGGGAATGGTGAACGGCGACAAGCGTCGCGGGCCACGGCTGTCGGTGGTGCGCACCGCATCGGCGATCGCACCGAACCCGCCGACACCGGAGCCGATGATGGTCGCGGTGCGCTCCTGAGCGTGGGATTCGGTCGGGTGCCAGCCGGCCTGTTCGAGCGCCTGCCGCGCAGCTTCCATCGCGAACAGAATGAAACGGTCCATTTTCTTCTGTTCTTTGGGCGGTGTGGCGCGATCCGGATCGAAACCCGCTTCGGCGTCCTCCTCGATCGTTGGCACCACGCCACCGACCCGGGTCGGCAGATCGGCAATCACCGCGTCCGGCAGGTTCCGCAATCCCGAACGCCCGGCCAACAGGCGCTGCCAGACGACTTCGACACCGCTTCCCAAGGGCGATACCAGGCCCATACCCGTGACAACTACTCGACGCTGATCCATATCGGGTTGACCTCTCGTGACTCAAAAGACTTTTACTTGTAACGGCTGGCTGCCGAGCTGTGGGACAGATTGGGCGCCATCACATGACGGGCGGCGACGAAGGCTTGCCACTCGCCCGCATCGGGCAGCGAAGGAATCGTGACGAGCTCGCCCTGATCCAGACCGGACAGCGCGGCATCGACCATCTCGCCGGCCTCCATGACCATCTCAGCCGGAATGCCGCTGGCGTCAAAACCGGAGCGCTCCCAGATTTCGGTGCGGGTCACACCGGGCAATACCGCTTGCACCTTGACCCCGGTGCCTTCGAGCTCGGTATTGAGCGATTGAGTCAGGCTCAACACGTAAGCCTTGCTGGCGCTGTAGGTGGCGTTGAAACGTTCGGGGAACAGGGCGACCACCGACGCAATGTTGATGATCGTGCCGCGCCCGGCACTGGTGAATGCCGCAGCAGCAGCTGAAGCCAGTCGGGTCAGCGTTGTGACGTTCAGCTGGATCAGTTTCTCCAGCTCATCCAGGTCAGCATTGGCCAGCAATCCATTAACCGCTACGCCCGCATTGTTGACCAGCAGGCTGATACTGGAATCGCTGCGCAGGCGCTGCTCAAGCTTGAGTACTTCATCCTTTTGCGTCAGATCGGCCTTCAGCACTTCGACCCGAACGCCATGTGCGTCCCGCAGTTTGCTGGCCGCGGACTCCAGACGCTCCTGATCGCGAGCGACCAGCAACAGATCAAAACCACGTGCCGCCAACCGCTCGGCATACACCGCACCGATGCCGGAAGAAGCGCCAGTGACCAGCGCAGTGCCTTGGGATTTCGGGGAATTCATGACGATACTCCTGGAATGCGTGAGGTATGAGCGACCGCTGAAAAGCAGAGGGCTTCAGTGGCGACCGAAATTATTATAGGCATAATCTGAAACCAATATGATAGCCGTAATTTTCTATTTTCCGACGGAAAGGCTGTAGCCCTCCTGCAACGCTTGAAGGAAGCGGGAAGCAAAAAGGGCCGGTCAATGACCGGCCCCTTGGCGTTGAACAATCAGCTTAGTTCACTTCCAGCTTGTCGCGATTGCGATCCAGGATCGCCTTGCCGATCCCCTTCACTTCCAGCAGCTCATCCACGGACGCAAACGGCCCGTTTGTTTCACGATAAGCAACAATCGCTTTCGCCTTGGCCTCGCCCACGCCTGCCAGTTCCTTTTGCAGAGTGGCCGCGTCGGCACCGTTCAGATCGACCTTCTGATTTTCAGAAGTGGCTGAGGCGTCCATCACCACGGGTGCCTTGTTCGCTTCGGGAGAAGCCAGAGGCGCAGCAATGGCGGCAATCGAGGCGCTGGTCAGCAAGGCAAAAATCAGGGAGTAGAAATATCCGGTACGCATAAGTGACGCTCCATCATCAATTGAGAAAGCAGCTTTTCCGAAGCTGCTCTCCAAACTTAGGCGATGATGGGAGCCTGTCAAAAACGCGTCCGTTACAGGATGTGAAACAATCAGGGTTCGAGGCGGCGCTGTTGATGAATCCAGTCGACGATCTCACCGTCGGGGGTATAGCCGCTGACGGTTTCACGCAGAAGCTGGCGGACCCGAGAGTAATCATCCGCGTCCACCGCAGCGAGCAGTTCACCCAAACGTATTTTCAACACATCCCAGGGCAAGTGATCCTCACTGGCGGTCATGATCATCGGATGCGGCGTCGCGGCAACGTTGTCGCCAATCAGCAGTTCTTCATAGAGCTTTTCACCGGGGCGCAAACCCGTGAACTCGATGGAAATATCGCCCTGTGGATTACGTTCGGAACGAATGCTCAAACCGGACAGATGAATCATTTTCTCGGCCAGCTCGACGATTCTCACCGGCTCCCCCATGTCCAGCACAAACACATCGCCGCCCTGCCCCATGGAGCCCGCCTGAATCACCAGTTGGGCGGCTTCCGGGATCGTCATGAAGTAGCGGGTGATTTTTGGGTGGGTGACCGTCAGCGGGCCGCCGGACTTGATCTGACTGTGAAACAGCGGGATCACCGAGCCGGACGAACCCAGTACATTGCCAAAGCGGACCATCGTGAAACGGGTCTTGTTGACACGGGAAACATTGGCCTTGTCGCCGAACAGCACCGGAGCCACTTCCCGACTCAGAGCCTGGAGGGTCAACTCTGCCAGACGCTTGGTACTGCCCATGACATTGGTCGGGCGAACAGCCTTGTCGGTCGAGATCAGTACAAAGTTCGAAACACCGGACTGCAACGCCGCTTGCGCCGTGTTGAGCGTGCCGATCACGTTGTTCAACACACCCTCGGCAATGTTGTGTTCAACCATCGGTACATGCTTGTAGGCCGCTGCGTGATAAACCGTGTCGACCTTCCACGTCTTCATGACCTCCAGCAGTTTGTCTGGATGGCGGATGGAACCGAGGATCGGCAGCAGTCGAACCGGGGTCGATTCCAGGCAGCCACGCTGTTCCAGCTCCGAGAGAATGCTGTACAGATTGAACTCGCTATGTTCAAAGAGCAGCAGCGTGGTCGGTCCGAGGGCGAAAATCTGTCGACACAGTTCCGCTCCGATTGACCCGCCAGCTCCTGTCACCATAACGATCTTGTTTTTGATACACCGTTCCAGCAGGTCGGGTTGCGCAGGGACGGAATCGCGACCCAGCAAGTCGGCGATGTCCACTTCCTGAATATCCTCGACCTTAACGCGTCCACTGGCAAGATCGGTGAAATTCGGAACACTGCGTACATGCAGCGGAAAGCCTTCCAGGATATTGAGGATCTCCCGGCGCCGGGCCCGAGTGGAAGACGGGAGTGCCAGAAGGATTTCCTGAGCACCGGTGACATCGATCATCTGCTGGATGTGCTTGGGCTTGTAAACCTGAAGACCGGAAATCGATCGATCCGAAATGCCTGGATCGTCATCGATAAACGCCACCGGACGCATCACCCGACCCATGCGAAGCGCGGCGACAAGCTGATTGCCGGCGACACCGGCACCGTAGACGGCCACTTTGGTCAGACCGTCGTCACGACTGGTGAATGGAACATATTGCGCGGCCGTAAACCAGTCGCCCATGAAATATTGCCGCAGACACAGCCGCAGGCCGCCGATGATGACCATGCTCAACCACCAATAGTTGAAGATGATCGATCGCGGCACTACGGACTCGTGATTGCTGTACCAGAAAACCACCACAGCCAGCAGCAATGATGACAGGCTTACAGCCTTGACTATCACGATCAGCGCATCGTTGCCGAAGTAACGCATGACAGCGCGATACATGCCGAAGCGGATGAAGAATGGAATAGCGATAACCGGTGCACTAGCAAATAGCCATATATGCGCTTTGATCGGGTTGTACATGTCATCAATGCCCAATCGAACTATGAACGACAGCCAGAGAGCGACCCATACTAATACGACATCGGTTAACACCTGCAACAAACGCTTCTGTTTGCGAGGCAAACCGAGCAACACCGTCCGCACTTTATCCATTCCCAAATCAGAGCACGCGGCTCCCTCCTTCAGCAGTCGAGGTTGGGCATTGTACCCCCAATACTTGAACCATCAGCGGATTACTTGATCTGAAAGCCGCCGCCCGGAGGCGGGTCGATGGGGATTTACCGATACAGAACGAGCAATTTATAGGGACCATGGCTACAATCCGCCTACCGAAAATGTAAAAACTCTTGGATTGACGGGTGATGATAAGCCCCATGCTGCCGATAGACTCTATCGACGCACGACACAGATCAGACAAGCAGGGAAAATGGAACTTATCCCGCTCCGCCAAGGCGTCTGATCCAGCAAACATCATTTTCCAATTTTCAGTGTTTAACGAGAAAACATGCCCGAGAATCTTGTAGCTCATACATCTGCCGTCGATGCCGAACGCCGCAGTCGTATAAAAAACCAGAAACCTGTCGTCATTTGGCTGACAGGGCTTAGCGGCGCGGGTAAATCATCAATTGCCAACGCTTTGGAGCTGGCACTTTGCAATGAAGGTCGCCATACCTATTTGCTTGATGGCGACAATGTCCGGCTAGGACTGTGTAATGATCTGGGATTCAGCGACAAGGATCGCGTTGAAAACATACGACGCATCTCTGAAGTTGCCAAACTGTTCATTGATGCAGGGCTGATCGTTATCACCGCATTCATTTCGCCTTTCCTGCGTGATCGCGCTCTGGCGCAAGACGTTATCGGCACAGAAAATTTCATCGAAGTCTACGTCGATACCCCTCTCTCCGAATGTGAACGCAGGGATCCCAAGGGGCTTTACAAAAAGGCCCGCCAGGGTCTGATCAAGAACTTCACCGGCATCGACTCCTCCTATGAGCCGCCGGAGAATCCCCAGATCAGAATCTGCACTCTGCAAGATGACCTGCAAACCGCAGCCCAGCGCATTATCGACGTCATCAACAAGCAAGAACGAACATGAAAACGCTAGTCATTATCGGGGCGGGCTTCAGTGGAACTGTCGCCGCCATCGAGTTTTTACGCTCGGCGCCCGAACACACCCGGCTGATCATCATCAACCGGTCCGGGGCCGTAGCAAGAGGCTTGGCCTATGGCACCAGCAGTTCGAAACACCTGCTGAATGTTCCGGCGGGCAACATGAGTGCCCTGGTCGACGATCCTGACTCCTTTCTGCGCTACTGCCAGAGCTGTTCTCCCGGCACAACCTCCAGTTCTTTCGTATCCAGAAAGCAGTATGGCGACTACCTTGCATCCCTTCTGGAAAACGCCGAGCAGGATGCCAAGGGTCGTATCGACGTCAGACGTATCACTGCCGAAGTCAGGACGCTCAAGTCCCAGGATCGCGGCTCGATCATCGAACTGACGTCCGGTGAGACGATCTTCGCCGACCAGGTCATTCTGGCGTTCGGCCACTTCCCTCCCCGCACGCCGGCCGCACTCGAGAGCATGCTCGACTCCCCGTACTACATCGCCAATCCTTGGAACGCTTCGATTACGGCGGCTGAAGGTAAAGATGCCTCTGTGCTGTTGCTGGGGAGCGGTCTGACCGCACTCGATGTCATTTCCAGCCTTGAGAAGGTTTCCGATAACAATCGGATCTACATGTTGTCTCGACGCGGGCTTCTGCCTCTGGCACACCGGGTAAGCAAGGGCGGGCACTCTGCACCTGCTGGCGGTCAAGACGAACTGTTGAACGCTCCGGCTACAGCCTTGGGCTACTTGCGCACACTCAAGGCGCAAGTCAAAGCCGGGCAAGCCGCCGGTCTCGACTGGCGTGACGTTGTCGCCTCGATACGACCGATCACTTCCCGACTGTGGATTCGCCTGCCTCACCTGGAGCGCAGACGTTTTCTGCGCCACCTGCAACCGTACTGGGACGTTCACCGCCATCGTGTAGCGCCAGACACCCACGAACTGTTTGAAAAGGCGCTGCGCCTCAAACATATCATTCCGATTGCCGGTCGGATCCGCGCAATTGAAGCCGTGGGCGAGAAAATGCTGATCACCTTCCAGCGTCGCGGTCACGATACTCCGGAAAAACTGGAAGTTGACCGCGTCATCAACTGCACTGGCCCCAACTCCAATCCGCACTTGATCGACGAACCACTGATTCGGCAACTGATCCTCGACAATCTTATTTCCATCGATGATCTGGGCCTCGGGGTACGCGTCGATAGCGATCTGGCCGTTCTGAACGAAAGCGGAAAATCTTCCGACTGGCTGAGTTACGTGGGTCCCATGCTCAAAGCCAACTTCTGGGAGGCCACGGCAGTGCCCGAACTGCGGCTGCACGCCTCGGCACTCGCCAGAAAAATATCCGCGAAATTCAGCATTGCGTGACAGCGCAAGAGGCCAGGGCGGTGCAATGAGCCCGCCCGGCCCGTCAGCTCCGGTTAAGTCCGTCAGGTGCAAGTACCCGGCCCCCTCGCGCCCATGTGATCGAAAAGAACTCCATCAGGATCAACCCCGATAATGAAGCCTGTACTTGTACTCGGCGACTCTCACGCTTTGGTTTTCAGTTCAGAGCAAATGAAGACCCAATTTCCCGAGCACACCTTCGAAGTGACGTCCGTGGGCGGTGCCACCGTCTCGGGATTGAAAAATCCGAATGCCGTTACCCAGGCCATGCCGCAATACATCGCGGCGATGCAAACCACGTCGGCAACAACAGCCATCGTGATGCTGGGAGAGGTCGATACAGGCTTTGTCATCTGGTATCGGGCACAAAAATACGGCAGTTCCGTGGAAGAAATGCTGGAACAGGCCATAGGCAACTATCAAAAGCTTCTGAGGGATATTGCAGAAAAATTCCAGGTGATCTGCGTCAGCACCCCGCTTCCAACCATTGGCGACGATACGCAATGGGGAGAAGTTGCCAACTTGAGAAAAGAAGTAAAAACGTCCCTCTCCGACAGGACGCGATTGACCGTAAGGTTCAATGCACTCATGGAGTCCTTTTGCATGCAGGAGGGCATAAGCCATCTGAACCTGGATAAGCTCTCTGTTGACGAACGTGGCTTGCTCAAAGAAAGCCTGCGCAACCCTGACCCCAATGATCATCACTATCAGCCATCAGCCCATGCGCTGATGATCGCACCACTGTTAAGGCCAATTCTCCAGCGAGACCGCGATGCGGAACGCCGAAGCAGAGCCGAATACATCTCGGCCTGTGCACCCGCTCCAGAAAAACGCTCCATGGCCGGCAAACTTCTGAGACGGATTCTGGGCCTGAAATAAAAAAGGTTCTTCACGGAATCCCGGGAAACACGGAAACAAGAACGCCGATTTGATTGATGATGTTCGTGCGAGCAAACACATCTAACAAACCGGCGTTCTTATGCGCGATATTAATACTTTCCTTCCTTTTTGGGAGGGATTTTCTGTCGTCAACATCGAGCCTGATGGTGACGCCCTCCAGATCGATCTAACACCCCACGCCACCCGATTCCCTTCCTGTGGCAGCTGCCAAAAAACCTGTTCAAACACTCATGAGTATTGCGAGCGAGTCGTTCGTGATTTGCCCATTCTTGGCCGTGCGGTACGCCTCAACGTTTTGCTCAGGCGAGTTGGCTGCCGCGATTGTGGCAAACGCATGGAGGCCGTCAATTGGCTGGATCGCTATGCGCGCATAACGCGCCGCCTGGCCGATGCGGTTATTCAGGCTTGCGAGCGCCTTCCCACCCTGCACGTGGCCCAAATGTTTGGCCTGCACTGGGACACGGTTAGATTGCTGGAGCGTCGCGCCTTGCAGGCGGTATTGAGCGAACTGCCGAAGGCGCAACCACGACGTTTGGTGATGGATGAACTCGCGCTGTTCAAAGGGCATCGCTACGCCAGCGTTGTGCTCGATGCCGACACACGACGGGTTCTGTGGATCGGCGAAGGCCGCAGCCGGGCGGCGGTCAGACCATTCTTCGAAGAGCTTGGGCCAGAGGTTTGCGCCAAAATCGAAGCGGTGGCGATGGACATGAATACCGCTTTTGACCTGGAAGTTCGTCAGCACTGCCCGAAAGCGCGAGTGGTCTACGACCCGTTTCACGTAGTGGCCAAATATGGTCGAGAGGTCATTGATCGGGTCCGCGTCGACGAAGCCAACCGGCTACGTCACGACAAGCCGGCTCGCAAGGTCATCAAACAAGCGCGATGGCTGTGGCTGCGCAATCCTCAGAATCTGAAAACACCTGAACAAGAGGTTCACCTGCAGGATTTATTGGCAGCCAACCAATCATTGATGACGGTCTATTTGATGAAGGCTGAACTCAGAACACTCTGGGCACCGAGCACCGCCTGGGCTTGGAGATCGGCCTGGAAGCTATGGCTGCGTCATGCTCATGAAAGCGAAACACCGGCCCTGATCCAATTTGCCAAACGGCTAAAGGGTTACTGGCGGGGCATCGTGAGTCGGGTTCGCTGGCCGATGCACACCGGTCAGTTGGAAGGAATGTCTAGTCCTGAAATAGGTTTACACCTGTTTCACCCTAACGCCCGATGCACCGCATCGGGCGTTTTGTATTTTAAGGACAGGTGCGGGCGCTCCTGGTTGTAGATCAAGATCGCCTCCCGCACCATTTGCTCCGCTTGCGCCAGGTCTGTTGGCCGATGGAGCAAAAGCTCTGTCTTCAAGATGCCATTGACCCGCTCTGCCAAGGCGTTTTGGTAGCAGTCGTAGCCATCAGTCATTGAGCACGTGATGCCATGTTTGGCATGGAGCTTTTGATATAGCGCCGAGCAGTACTGCACACCTCGATCCGAGTGATGAACCAGTTTCTGGCGTGTTCGACGCGTCTTCAAAGCCATGCGCAAGGCTTGAGCCACCGAGTCGGCATGTAAGCTGCCATGCACGTGATAGCCGACTATTTTTCTCGAGAAGGCATCCGTCACCAGACTCAAATAGACCGGATCGTCACGCTTGGTGGACAGATAAGTGATATCGGCTACCCAAACCTGTTCCGGACCGGTAGCGACAACTTGCGATGGGCCTGGTTTGAGCAAATTGGGATGGCAGCGGAAGTGATGATGACTGTCGGTCGTTTTGTGATAAGCCCGCTTCCTGCGGACCAGTTGGCGGTGATCACGCAAGACAGCCAATAACCGATCGCGGCCGACATGCAGCTCCTGTTTCTCACGCTCCGCGTGCATCAACGAGTGCAATTTGCGGGCGCCAATGCAGGGTTGGCGTACTCGGATTGTCTGCACAAACTGGATGAGTTTCTGATCTTGCTCGATGCGAGCCCGATAGACGCGATTACGTTTGTAAAAGGCTTGGCGACTGATCCCCATAAACTGGCAAGCCCTGCTAACACTCAGGGTTTGGGTCTGCGCAACGACTTGCCGGGCCGCTTTTTTACGACAGAGACGCCGTAGTCGTTCTTCAGTACATCCACCACGTCTTCAAAAAACTTGGCTTTCTGATTCGCCAGCGCCAACTGCTCCTCAAGCTCTTTGATTCTCTGCTCGGGAGTTAAGGGCAAAGTGGGCTCGCCCATCGGTCGGTTCCTTTGGGAACGAATGGAGGCGCCTTGGCTCCAGTCTTGCCGACCATGCTTGCGTAACCAAACCAACACCGTCGACCGACCCTGAATTCCGTAGCGCCGTTGAGCCTCTTTATAACTCAACTCGCCTTTTTCGACTTGGTCGACAACCGACAATTTAAAAGTCAGCGTGTAATCGAGTTGACTGCGTTTTGCGCCCGAATCCATTGCACCCTCCTGATAAGAAGCCAGAAGGTGTAAACCTTATTCAGGACGAGACAAGAACCATAAAAAAGCCCCGTTGATGACTCAACGGGGCTTTTTCATGATCGACGGCAAACTACAACCGCCAGCTCAACGTATAGCTGTCACGGATGACTGGCGGACGAGTTTTCTTCCAGCCACGCCACAAACCGTTCAAGCCCTTCGTCGAAACTGACGATAGGCGTCCACCCCAATACCTGCCGTGCACGTTCGATGCTGAGTATGCTGACAGGCACGTCAAAACCTCGGGCCGGCTGGTATTCACGAATGGCCCTACGCCCGGTGATCCTCTCAATCGCGTCAAGCACATCATTCAAACTGTGCCCTTTGCCAGAGCCGATGTTGAAGACATGCTCCTCCCTCGAAGGCTCGAGAGAGGACAACAACGCCTGCACCACATCAGCGACGTGAATGTAGTCACGCACCACCGAACCATCGCCCCAGATCTCGATCGGATCGCCGCGCAGCACTTTACCCAGGAACACCGCCACAGCGCCCTGACTGGCGTGCGTACGCTGACCTTCTCCGAACGGGTTTGCCAATCGCAGAACTGTGTAATCGAGGCCATGCAGACGCTTGAACAGCGAAAGGTATTTCTCGATTGCCAATTTGGCAATTCCATAGGAACAAGCAGGTTCCGTAGGGTGCGTTTCAGGAATGGGCAACTCGACAGGATCGCCGTAGACAGTGCCTCCCGAAGACACAAAAATCACCTTCTTGATACCCGCCTCGACGGCCAGCGTTAACAGACGGATGGTACCCACCAGATTGCTTTCGATGTCGAAAACCGGGTCTGCATTCGATGACTTGGGCAGAGTCGTAGACACCAGGTGATAGCAGAAGTCGCAACCTTGCAGCGCCTCGCTGATATCGGCCTCGCTGGTGAAGTCGCCCTCATACAACTCAAAGGCTGGATTCTCTCCATGAGAAGCTCCAAGCGCCATGACGTTTGGCCGATCAAAACAACGTACGGCATGTCCCTGATCGAGCAACGCATCGATAAGAGGTGTACCGATGAAGCCTCGCCCACCTAATACCAGCGTCCGTACTGATTTAACGGCTGAGGTGTTCTCGGATTTTTTCAACGTTAGCCTCCAATGCTTCAACAGTTTGTTACGCCGCATTGATTTGCAGTGAGTGAATCACTGTGCCAACCAGCATTTACAAAGCGTTGCAAATAGAAAATGTATCAGTCACAGGCGAAGCAGTACAAAGGGAGCCGATGAAAGACATGAAGTCATACTTGAAAAAGCATTGACCTGATGAGCTCGGGCTCCCCTCCCCCCTGCGTGTAGCGGGCATACCATCAGCCGTCGCCAGAAAATCCGACGGCGACATACGGTTGGGTTTGTCTAAACAGACTGGCGATCACGACTGGCCTTGATATCACGCTCGAACAAACGAACGTATTGCGCCGCCACCGCATCGATTTGATAACGTTTGGAAAGCTCCTTCACCCGTCCCAGAGCCTCACGATACTGTTCTTTATCGGTTGCAAACCCCGCAATCACTTTCGCCGCCTTCTCAACCGGGACCTCCCAGTCTTCAAGGGCGACGACTTCACCAGCGATCTGCTCGTTGATCGTCAACATGTTTCTGATGTCGCCGACGTCGGAAGCGATGTACGGTTTTCCGCCAAAGAGGCAGTCCACGATTGTCAAAGGGAAGCTTTCGGATTTGAACTTGGTCAACATGATGCCCATGTCTGCAGCGGCATAGTGCCCGACCGAGTTGTCACTGAAACCCGCCAGATAGACAAAGTCAGGAGCCCCTGTCCGGCAGTATTCGTCGTAAACAGGCCCATTGCCGACGAGCAGCAAACGGATGTCACGGCCCGACAGCTGGCGTGCCAACTCCACCGCCTGAATCGTCTCTTCCCAACCTTTATCAGGAATCGCCCGGCTTACGCAGCAAAGTACGAAGGCATCCTGCGGAATTCCCAGCTGCTCTCGCTCAATAGCTACGACATCCTTGGGCTGCAGACCGTTGGGGACTTTGACGAAACGCTCTGAAGTCTGGTCGTACAGCGAAAAATTCGCGAAAGGAACGATGTTCTTGTCAGCGGTGTAAACCCAGGTAGTGACACCTCCGTCTGCAGCCCGTAGTTGCTCTTCAGTTACTGCAAAGGCGTCACCGTGTTCGATCATGCCGTGCAGAGATGCAACGTGGGAGCCCAACGCCGAGAATACATCCGGAAGTTGAATCGGGTACTTCTGAATATGCCACTGGTGAGTGTTCATCGCCTCCACGCCGAACTCGTGAATAACCGCCTTCACTTCATCCAGATCAGAAGTTTCAACCAGAGGAACATCTGGACGAAGCATACGGCGAATACCGTCTTCACGTGCAGTCAGGCCGGCACTCAACAGGAATACCGAATAACCCTGGCGCTTGAATTCGTTCGCCAGACGGATGGGCAGAATCTCTGCGCCCCCCGGATAGAAACCGATTGTCGACACCATGATGTTTGGGGTGCGATTGGCACGCGCTTCCAAAATGGAATCTCGGCCATACCACGTATGAAACTCTTCCAGCGAATTGCCGACGTTATGGTCGTAAAGCCGCTGACTGCTTTCCTCGCACAGTTCAAGCACGGTCAGTGGCACGTTGTACAACGCCTGAACCGTGCGGCTCGCCATACCCAGCTCGTGGTAAAAAACTTCTCTCTTGTACGTAGTTTGCGCAGTACTACCCACATAACGACGGAAGAAGTTTGTGCCATCGATCGAGTAGGCGACCTTGCCGCCACGAATGAGATGCAGGTAGAAAACCCAGTCTCCAGCCACACGCATGGAAAGCCACGATTCATCTTCGAGCAATGGCATATCGACCGGACGCTTGAAGACCACGCCACTGGCGTTTGGAATCGTGTTTTTGATCCCTAACGCTGTTTGCACTTCGTTGTGAGCGGTTTCCACGTAGGAATTCCGCCATTTCTCGGCGCACTCCAGATCGCTGACATATTTATGGAATTCGTCTTCCATGACAACTTCATCGCTGGTGACAAATTCACAACGTGCATAGGCCAGCATGACCGCTTCGTCATCAAAGCAGCGAACCAGAGCCTGCAGGAAGTTCTCGTCGCAATAGTCATCACTTTCGGCAACCCATACGAGATCGCCGGTCGCAGCCTTGATGCCTTTCGCCCACTGCCGGAATACGCCGCCGGAATTGGTTTCGTTGAACAGTTTGATCGTGACGTCGGGGAATCTCTCCGCGTATTCGCTCAATACCACTCGACTGTCATCGGTTGAGCAGTCATCCATCAAAACGACTTCAATGTTCTTGTAAGTCTGCGCGTAGATGCTATCCAGACGGCGGCGTAGAAAACGTGCGTGATTGAAGTTCGGCACAATGACCGACACTTTTGGCATCAATTTATTCGATTCAATATCCAGCAAAGCACAGCTTGTCTCGTTCACGCGAGCGAAACCGGCAATTCTGTCTGGCTCGAGAAACAGTCCCTGGCTCCAGTCGTTCCAGGCATTCAAGAAGACAAACTGACGATCTTCAGCGTGCATGCGCCGGGTACTGGAAATGGCGGCATCCAGCCAACGGCGGTATTCACCTGTAGCGAAACGCGTGTACACGAGCGGCGAATCGGATTTAACCGCCGACTCATCCCTTGCCAGGGTAATCCCGTTGTAGATCGGGAAAGAGGACTGCTGCGCACGTTCCGTTCGCTTGATCCCGTTTGCCACAATCACCGAGTAAGGAACAGCAACGACCCCATTCTGCTGGCGAGGCTTGAATGCAGCAGTTTCACCGGGAACAGGCTCCACAGGAAGATCCAGCAAGCCGTCGCAATGCTCCAGGAGCGTCTTGCTTTGCGCAGCGTCGTCAACAGTTGCCGACCGGACGATCAGGTAAGCATCGATATCAAGTTTGGAAAGTTCAGTTCCCAGTTGGCTGAGCGCTGCAACTTTGTCATCTGCCAGGCACTCCACCACGATGACGGGACGCCCGTCAATTCGCATATAACGCTGATCTGCAACGGCTTCCGACAATCGTGCCGGGATACGGCTGACTTGCTCGGAGACCATGACGCAGAAATTGAACTCGATCTCTTTGTGATCGAGGAATACATCCACCGGCTGTTGCGCATTACCGAGAGTCTCGCCGCCTTTCCACGTGAAGCAGAAACCGTAGAGGCCATGAGTCCTGGCCAATTCAGCCTGTTTACGCAGAACACTGGCGTCGAGCGAGTCATAAAAACCAAGGTGATCGTCCGGAAGCAACTGGGCTCCACCCTTGGAAAAAGAGCGTGCATTGCGCAGCTTGTCCCACTCTGGAGAAACATAAAGAGCGAGTAGCTTGATGAGGCTGTCGACAGCGCCGAATCTGATATTTTCCTGATATCGAAGTACCGAACCGGGCACCGCAATCCGCTGCTCGGAAGCACCGGCAACAACGTAGTGCCAGAACGGGTTGATATCAGCCTCTTTAATATCCTTATAGGTTTCAAGATACGAAAGGGTATCAAAATCGTCGCATGGATTTTTTCCTTCCCGCCATCCTCGCTCACAATAATGGCGAAGAGGATCCAGGCCTTCCTGATTCAGCTCTGGATACATCGCAAAGTAATAACCGCCATCAAACATGCCCGACTTATCAATGGCCTCGAATTGAGCATCAACGATTGTCTTCGGCACCGGAGCGATGACTTGAGGAGACGGGGCGACATCAACGCCAAGCTTGTTTTTCACCCGGCGGGAATGCGAGACAATTGATCGCCCTTCCGCATGCCCACTTCTGAGGTAGTGAACCAACGGGTTTACATGAGCTGCCGCTACATCCGGATAGTCCAGCAGGTACTTGGATGTGTTGAACAACTCGGACGGATTCCGGCCTTCTCTCCACCCGTGAAGCATGTAGTGTTTAAGTGGGTCAACCCCAAGTGCAACGACATCGGCGTTATTCGCCAGATAGTAATCCTGGTCAAACAGCGCACTTTCGCGAACCAGGGCGACTGTCGATTTGTTGTTGAAATCGCGGCGATTCTTCAACACCTCGACAACCTTGCTCAAGGACAGAGCGCTCAACACTCGCTTTGTCCGGCGAGCGAGTCCACCGAGGCCACGCAGCGGTGAGGTCACGCGCCACGAACGGGACTGCAACAGTCGATCAAGTTCTTGTCGCATCGAATCGACGTCCGCATCTTTCTGCTGACTGATACGCGACAGTTCCTTTTGCAGACACCCGATCTCACCTTCACGCTCAACAATGTCGTGTTTAAGGTTATTGATATGAGCATCGCGCTCGCCCACGAGATTGTTGAAATGGGCAATTTGCCCGTCACGGTCAACCAACGCGTGATTAAGGGTTTTTATAGTCTGAGAATAGTTGCTGATTTCTCCCTCACGCGCACTATCAATATGCGTAAAGCCCCGCAGTTGGGCTTCAAGCTCGACAATGGAATAACGCAGATTTGAAATCTGCGCATCGCGCTCGGCGGTCACCTTCGTCAATCCAACAATCTGGCCATCACGTTCCACCAGCACATGGCTGAGCTCGGTAATTTTCTCATCGTATTCAATGACGCGAGCACTATTGAGACTTTGCGTAGAAAGTTCGGTCTCCAACTCGTCAATACGATGCTTGAGCTTACCTATTTCGGTCTCGCGATCTACAACGAGAAGACCCAAATCACTGATCTGATCCCCGCTTTCATTGACTGCGGCACTCAGAGACTCGACTTTCGCTTCAAGCGCTCCTGCCGTCTGACGAAGAGCCGCTACCTGGGCCGTACGCTCACCGAGACGCTGGTGGCGTCCACGAATCAGCATCACCGCGCGCAAGGCAAGCTCCAGTTGATCCTTCGAGAAAGTCTCTTTTGTTTGCGGCAACTCAGTGTCGTACCCAAACATCGAAAAGTCTTGGGCATACAGGGTACGGACCAGGCTGACACTGCGCTCTGTGAAAAACTCTGGAAGATAGGGGATCAGGCTCTCGTTTGCCCGACGGTCCGCAAAAGGATCAGGCACGAACTGCCCCAAGTGCTCGGACAGCGCTTCACTAAGCGGCTGTGACTCCTCGATCTTGACCAGTTGGGTGTAATTGATCAAGTCGGGGCGCAGCAACATGACTTGAGGCGTCCAGTGCTGATCCCAATACGTTGGTGCTTCCTGGCTGGCGAGATGCTCGAGGAAGCCCTCGAACGCCAAGGCAATGTCTTCGGCGTTTTTCAGTGGCCGATGATAAAAGTCCCGTTGGCGATAAGGACCCACTTGCTGCGGTTCCTGCAGCATCAATTTTGATTGCCACGCCGAAAAAATGCGCTTGAAAGGGTTTCTTACGACAGCAAAGCGAAAATAGTCATCCGAAGTCAGCGCCTCTTTCAAATCGTCTGGTAGCAGACCAGTGACGTGCGGTGCGACACGATGCATTTCATGGACGATCTGATCCGGATTGCTTTCAGCACTATCAGTGATTTCGTTCAGCGCCTTCGAGCAACCTTCCAGAGAGGCAAACCACCACTTGAGCGAAGTACAGGCAACTTTTGGGGTGCTCACATAAAAAAGCTTGTAGCGCTCCGAACGATAGCCACTCCAGCGCAGATAGTTGAATACCTTTTCTTCGTCGCCTGGCGGCCAATCACTGATATTTAGCATGTACGTCATAAACCCTATGAATGTGCTGCTGTGCAACACCAAACTTCCAAACTGATTAATCGATTACACAAACCAACAGCACTATCGTTGGCTTGTCTTATCTCGTATCGAACTGCCTGCGCACCGCATAAGCAGGCAATTACACTCATTAAATAGTGGCTATTCGACCGACTTCCGCCTGAGGCGCACTCGTCATCAAGTCCACATAACCAAAGGAGTTCAGTCTTTCCCCCGGAGCCACTCGAAACATGATTGCGTCCATGATCCGGTGAGCACAGCTAGGTTCCTGATTCGACCAAACTCCGCCCCCCACAAAATAGACACCAGGCAGCAAGTTCATCTGGAAAGTAAACCTCACATTGAAGTCACTACCGGCTAGCACAGGCTCAAAATAAGTACCTTCTTCTGGGAAACGCTGCCCGGTTAAAACAGCACCTGAGACATTACGGATATGAATGCCCCAGTAAGTAGCATCGAAACCCTGCTCGAAGCGCCCGGTCACCTGAATCTGGTACGTCTTGCCCGCCTGCAGAACATTCACCAGGCGCCCTTCGGCATCGAGAATGGAGAACGACTTGATCTCGGCACCTTGAGTGGGGTAAATCGCGGTCGTTTCAGGCACAAGACCCGAATCAAACGCATCGCTGGCGGTTTCCCTAGACTCTGCCGGGCGCTCGACCGCGACTTTCTGAAGATCGACATCCTCACCCGATTTATCGGCAGCCAGATAGGCCTGAACGAGTCTTTTGTACTCTGCTTCCGGCGCATAAATGAGCTTCTGATAGGCTCTGACGGCTTGTGGGGCCGCACCGTACATAAGACGGATCCCATGATCGAGAAACAGGGTTCGGTCACAGAATTCAATAATGCTCGGGCCCGAATGGGACACGAACAAAATGGAGGTACCCCGACTTTTCAACTCCTCCATACGAGCGAAGCACTTGCGTTGAAACTTTTCGTCTCCCACAGCGAGCGCTTCGTCAACGATAAGGATTTCAGGTTCAATCATCACTTGAACGGCAAAAGCCAATCGAACGACCATGCCGCTTGAGTAGCTCTTTACGGGTTGTTCGATGAAGTCGCCAATATCCGCGAAGGCTGCAATCTCATCAAAGCGCTGATCGATTTCCTCTCGCGCCAGCCCGAGAACTGCCCCGTTCATGTAGACATTGTCCCGACCGGAAAACTCAGGATCGAATCCGGAACCCAACTCCAGTAACGCGGCAATCCGCCCATTGGTTTGCACTGTGCCGCTGGTAGGATTCAGCGTCCCGCAGATCATCTGCAGAAGCGTGGATTTGCCGCTGCCATTGCAACCGATAATGCCGACCGTTTCTCCTTTTTTCACTTCAAAGGAAACATCCCTCAAAGCCCAAAATTCGCGGAAGAACTGGCCTGGCTTCATGCCCACGGCGCCTCGCAGCCGAGGCAGGATAAATTGCTTCAGCCGGTCACGCGGTTGATCGTAGATTTCATAGCACTTGCTAAGGTTCTCAACCTTAATCGCGACTTCAGAGGACATCAGCAAACCCTTTACGTGTTTTCTGGAACCAGGCAAAACCCAGCCAGGCAATGCAAGTCGTGGCAATCCAATAGATGCCCAACATTTCAAAATCCGGCAATTTCCCCCAGAACAGAACGTCGCGCGTCATCTCGATGGCTGGCGTCAGGGGATTGAGATAAAGCAAATGGCGATAAGCCTCGGGAAGTGCCGTGGCAGGGTAGAAAATCGGGCTCAAAAACATCAGGACTGTGGTGAGAATCCCGATGAATTGCGAAACATCGCGCAAGTAGACACCCAGAGAAGCCAATGCCCAACTGACGCCCATGATGAACATAATCAGAGGCATGACAATCAGCGGGAGATAGAGCGCCGTTATGTGTGGTACGCCGAAGAAAATCCCGTAGGCTATGAACCAGACGCCCAGGCTGATGGCAGCGTGAAACAACGCTGAACCCAATACCACGACGGGCAGGATTTCCAGAGGATAAACAACCTTCTTGACGAAGTTGACCTTCCCGAGAATCAGACCCGGTGCCCGGTTGATGCACTCGGAAAACAGGTTGAAGATGATCAGTCCGGCAAAAAGGATCAGCGCAAACTCGGTCTTCGAATCGCTATCCACGCTCCAGCGGGCGCGAAGGACAGCGCTGAATACAAAGGTGTAAACAGCAAGCATCAAGAGCGGGTTGAAGAACGACCACAGCAATCCCATCGCCGAGCCGCGATACCGTCCGAGCACCTCGCGGATCGTAGAGGCTCTGATCAAGGCTGTATTGCGCCAGAGACTGGCGAACATTTCCAATGGATTGGCAGAAAACTGGCGCATCAAGCAAAAGCCTCAACAGAAAAAATTACGTGCCGGCGCACATCGTTGACAACAAGCGACGGGGTCATCCCAAGGGTCGAAAGCGGAAAATATCAGGAAAAGTGACATGCGCCTCAATACAAGGCTTGAGGCAAGTCAAAACGTTGTCATGCATCTTCAGGGAGTTCCATTCATGAAAGTCAGCATTTCCTTGAAAAATCTACGCAGCCTTGCAGTCGCTTGGCACCAGAAAAGCCGATGAGGAGGTGGCTCGGCCTGCACTCCATACAGAGCAAGCGAGACTGAACAGGTACCCACTCAGGCGACTGTAAAGGACCGTCAAAAACGAAAGTACAGCCAGAACGAAAAGACCATTCGCCTTGAAAAGCGGGGCCAAAACTGATGACACAGACATCAACCAATGCTTGCCAAACTGCACATTTCACGACTTCCCTGACCGCCGGCCTGATGTCTGACTCCCCACTCTGACCAAATGACATCAAGGTCAATAATCTGCCGGATGATAACATTCAACACGACATAGAAACACGACTTTTCCTACGCGCATTTACACTTCAAGGAAGCAAATTCAGGCGAGAAAAATGAGTGGGACACGCCGCCGATTGTGCACTCAGGACAGACGATCGACTGACACGCCCAGCCCACCTCCGCACAGCCACCGCCCCCCCGAAAAATCGAATGCAAGAAATAGGTTGGGTTTTTTCGCCAGAACACGACTGAAAACGCAAAGCCGTCTAAAAAGACGGCTTCGGTGAATACGAACCAAAAAACGACAGCGTTATTGATAGGCCTCGCACGATTTCAAGGCGCGACTCTTGGCAATGTAATAGGCATCATGAAGCTGCTTGTGGCGATCCAGCCTCACCTTGGGATCTGCGGGCGTTCTGAAAAGCGAAGTGGTTTTCGGCACATAACAAAAACGGTTTTTGTAGGCATAGCGCAACCAAAGATTCCAGTCCTCCAGGTTGCTCATATCCGTCTCGAAGCCTCCCCGCTTTGTATACAGATCACGCTTGAAAAGAATTGATTGAATCGGGATGTAATTATGGTCGAGCAGCGTTTCGTAATCGAAATCCTGCTTGAACGCAACATTGGTTTCGTGACTGACTTCGACATACCGCCCCTCACCCCCCGCGACCGTCCCGACTTCCATGGCCAACGAGTATGCCGCAACGGCGTGCTCTTCCTTCAGCAAAGCAGCGACCAGAATTTCGACATGATCAGGGAACAGCAGATCATCATCATCCAGGAACATGCAGTACCTGCCAGTGGCCATTTCAAGACCGTGATTACCGGTTACTGAACGTCCGACCTTTTCCAAACCAAAGAATCGCACGCTCAACCCGTCTACCGATGGAGTTTTCTCCACAAGAGACCTCATGGTGGCTCCTCCGTCCTCGACAACGATCAGCTCAATATTTCGATAGGTCTGATTGAGCACTGACATGATCGACTGCCTGAGGAACTCCTCTCGCTTGCGATACGTGCGCGTCACGATAGTAACCAATGGCGATTCTACGATCGGAGTACCGACATGCCAGAAGGCCCCGTCCCTGACCATTTCGTAGTCGAACCCTCGGAATGGAAAACTCACGCCCTTTTCCGGGCCTTTACCCTTGAGGAAATGAGGCGCCTTTTTCAAAAGACGAAGAACGCTGCGCATCACGTCCAGGCGAGAGCCTGGATAGACTTGAGGTCGAAGCATCAGTAAAAACTGAAGTATTACACCACCAACTTTATCGAGCAGACTGCCATAACGTAGCCGGATATACGCATTCGCCGCAGTGCTACCAACATACTGAATCGGCTTGACCTGGTTTTCATGCTCATACGTGTAATGATAGACAACGGCAGAAGGGCAAAACTTCAGCCGATAGCCATAAGATCTGAAGCGATAAGAAAGCTCCACATCTTCGCCATACATGAATATCTGCTCTTCGTACCCACCAACTCGCGCATAGGCAGCACGGCGGATAAGTATGCAAGCATGTGAGGACCAGTTGGTGTCCAATGTCACAGGGTCGTAGTACTTGGGATGCTCGAAAGGCGCCTGTCTCATCTCCCAGGATGCAACATCATCCTGCCCTTGGGATAAGGCATGAGCAACAATCTGTTCAATAGCCGTTTCGGAAAACTGAATATCAATATTGCTGACCAGAAAATAATCCGCACACCCCATGGCGATGGCTCGATCATGACCTGCGCCAAAACCGATGTTTTCGCCACGCAAGATATTAAAACATGCGACCTTTTCAGAAAGCTCTGCTTGCCAACGTTCGAGCTCTTCAACGGTAGCGTCCGAAGAACCATTATCAACGAAGAAAAGATTTATCTTGTCACAAGGATAACTCTGTTTTTTTAAAGACTCGAAAAAACCATCAACCCACTTTGAGCTGTTGTAGGTAACAATCGATATATCAATGGTTGGGCGCTCATCGGGCTCCAAACTTGACACGACATGTGAAAACCGATGCTCCGTCAAATCCTGTAAAGCCTTCAGGTTATTTTTGGCGTAGATGACGGCAAGCATTCTGCGCCGCAATCCCCGGGAAAACAGCCCCAGCCGCACGCGAACACGCGCCAGAAAAGGAAATTTCTGATAGAGAGGCCGAAGAGCCGCTTTCGGGCTCGAAAACGACAGGCGCAGTCTTGACAGGCAACGTGTAACCAACGACTTTTTCGAAAACCTCATACCGAACAATTTATCCTTTACAAACGAATCTTTCTCTGCTGAACAGTCAGACTGCAGTTTACCTTGCTGCAAAGTTTCGAGTTTTTTTTCCAACTCGAAAAGCCTTCCATTGACTTGAAAAAGCTCATTATTCAGCAAATCCAAATCCGTATTCAATTCTTTATTTTTTGATTCCAACCAGGAAATATATGACTGCTGCCGATAACTCTCCAGATCGGGATCTGATACTTTTCGCTCACGCAGCTCGTCGTCATCAGGCTTGAGCCTGAGCAGATGACTCGAAGGCTCGCAGAACTGCTCATATGTCAGAAAGTACTGCGCCTCTGCGAATTCAAGCACCTTGCTCCTGATAGATTGTGGCGCTGAGTATTCCGCCCCCCAAGATTGCCAGCTCTGCCGCAAATTCGCTGGATCCGCAACGTCGATCGTGAGGCCCAGTCCTGCATACGGAGCCACTCCGAGCACATAGACACACTTCCCAGCCAGCGCCGCTTCGAATCCCGCCGAGGAGTTGAGGGTAAACACTGCATCTGCGGCCGCGACAAGCTCAGTTATATCTTGTGCCTTATCGGCAACAAGTACACCTTCCGGAAGATCAGGAACGGCATCCAGAGGGTGCGGCTTGACGACAATATCAAAAGCAGAACCGGCTAAGACATTCGATATGTGTTGCACGTATTCTTTCATGCTTGCATACGGCGATCCCATGATCACATTGGAATCATCATGCACCTGAAGCAAAATCAACGCACTACGCTGACTGACTCTGCCCTGCCGGGCATATCGTTTCTCGAGCGCGGTGAGCCTGTCGCTTGATTCGACGCATTCATCAGCTGAATGGCCTGCCGTGAAGGCCAGGTAACTGTCTTTGAATGAACTTCGAGCATTCACCCCTTTTGAATCCGAGTAATACCCCATGGAATTGGGTGGTCGCAACATGCCCAACTCATTGAAAATCAAAGGTATGCCTCTGGACACACAGGCCTCCTCAAGCCTGCCGTCGTAGTTCCAGCAAAAAACGAGATCAGGATCAATATCATTCAAAAAGCCTTGAATAAAATCATCGTGAAACCCCAAAGTTTCTCTTCTGAGTATCCTGGTCCAGTCAGCAAGCCAGTTATCTACCCGTGCATCCGGATATGAACAATCGAACTCTTCCGGACTTACCCACCGATGACGAAAACCTGGATATTCATTTTTAAGCTGATCCGAACCAACAAATACGCACTCCCAACCGTCTCGCGAAAACTTGTCGGCAAGCGGCATATAAAGATCAACAATACTGCTAAACAGCGTTGGCTGCATTCTTAGAACAAGCGGCAACGTATAGAAAACAACACACTTAAACTTTCTCTGCCCAACCTTAACCGCAGGATTTCCTGCTGCGATCGTCATTGCACTGACATTGTATTTCACTACAGAATTTGCACTTACAATTGCGCCATCGCCGATTTCAGCGCCTGCCAGTATGGATACGTTTGCGCCAATCCACACATCATCACCAATGCGCACCTCGGCGAGCTTTAAGCCCTGATCCTTGATCGGTATCTTGCGATCGTACCGGTGCGAAGACGACGTTATTGAAGAATTGGGAGCGATCAGTACATTTTTCCCGATCGTGATCCTGCCACTGCCATTTATCCAGACTCCGCAATTAACGACCGTTCCGCAGGACAGCTTCAGATAACCACCAGCCCCGCATTCAATAACAACGTTATCGCGAATTTCGACACCGTCCTCAACAATACAGGTCGCCGTTTCATCTACGTAAAATTTTGCCGAAGCTGCAACTACTGACTCTCCAATAGTGAGCATAATCAGACCACCTTGGCAACGGACACAGAGGAAGGGCAAAACGCCGATCCAACGACCTGCCGCACACCCGAGATACTGATTCTCCTCATCGGCCAGCGCTGGTCTAGCTCTACACGCTCACCGTCCAGACTGGCCATGCCGATATATAAAAAATACTCTCCAGGCGCGACATTCAGTGAATAAGTAAAACTCACCTCATAAAAACCTTCTTGCAAATCAATTTGCTGCCCTGCCAGTAACGTATTATCACCCGCAACATCAATGCCCTTGGCATTGCGCAATGAATAACCGACGACTACATCCTTGATGGCTCCCAGGGACTTTATATGACAGACCATCGTGACTTCTTCGGCAGGCGAAAACTGATTGTCAGGCACGCCCGAAAAATCCAAAAAGTCGACTGAGTTTATCTTCGCCTGGCCTGAGCCAAACCTCGTCTCGAAAATATCAGCCAACTCATCCAGATAAGAAACATCCACGTGCTTCTCATCAGCACCGTTCAGTGCCGACACTGAGCAATTCCGAATATTTTTCTCATAGTTCTTGGTTGTATTCAGGACATCCGAACTGTAATCGACAATTCGTCCTTCCTTCATAATAATTACAGACTGACAAAACCTAATTATTGACTGGGTATCATGCGAGACAAACAGAATAGTCGTACCGCGCTCCTGCATGCTCTTCATTTCAAGCATGCATTTAAGCTGGAACCCCGCGTCACCGACACTCAGGGCCTCATCCACTATCAGCACATCGGGCTGTACATTAATCGCTACCGAAAATGCCAAGCGGGCAAACATACCACTGCTGTACATCCTGACGGGCTGGTCTATGAATTCACCAATATCTGCAAACCTGGTGATTGCCAAGACGCGCTCACGCATCTCGGCATGGCTGTACCCCATCAGTGTGCCTTGAAAGTAAATGTTTTCCATCCCGGTATAATCGGGATTGAAGCCAGCTCCCAATTCCAAGAGTGAAGCCACCCTTCCAGCGACCTTGACATGACCACTCGAAGGGGTGAGGACTCCGGTCAGGATTTTCAGCAACGTACTCTTGCCGGCACCGTTCGCCCCCAGAACACCGACGGTTTGTCCTTTTCTCACAGAAAAAGATATGTTCGACAGGGCATGAAACTCTTGATGTCGGCTTTTTCCCGACAAGGACAATGCCTCGATCAATCGATCGATGGGCTTTTTGTAAAGACGATAGGATTTACAAATATTATTGACAACAATGACATCCGGATTTTCTTCGTTCATCACAGGACATCCGCGAAGTGAGGTCGCAATTTTTTAAATATCCGAAGGCCAGCGAACATCAGCACGATCAGGAATCCCCAGAAGAACATCGTCTGTTCCATACGATCCCAGAACCAGATCTCTCGAATGAAGCTGTCCCTGAAACCTTCTACCACATAAGCGAATGGGCTAAGACGAAGATAGTCAGCCAGCGGACCGCCCATGGCATCAATATCCCAGAATACCGGCGTCAGCCAGAAGCCAAACTGCGCAGCCATGGAAACCAGCTGTGCCAGATCGGGAAAAAATACGACCACCGAACTCGTAACCCACGCAAAGGCCAACAGCAAGGCAAATAGACAAAAGACGTAGTAGATAATCTGAAACCAGTACACCGTAGGTTTGTAACCATACACCAACAACAGAACAACCAGAATAAATACGAAAAACATATGGACCACGAGTGCCGATCCCAACTTCACCAGCGGCAACAACGAAACTTCGAACACAATTTTCTTCACAAGAAAACTGTTTTCCTTGACTGACGCACAGCCCGAATTTAGAGATTCGACAATAAAGAACCATGGCACCAGACCACATACCAACCATAAGACAAATGGAAAAGACGTATGCGCCGGCACCTTGAATCCAAACTGAAAGACAAACCATAGGATCAGGGTGGTTGCGACAGGCTGGATGAATACCCACAAGATGCCGAGATAATTAGTGAGGTATCGCGCGCGAAGATCATTGAGTATCAGGCTCAACAATACCCTGCGACTTCGTGCCAATTTTCTGAACATACGCATCAAACCACTCCCTTCGACTCAGATATTGCGCCCTCCCCGCTTCAGCCACCAAAAGCCACGCCAACCAATTGCAGATTCACACTGGTTCAGATTGAAAACGCAGCAAAGAGGCCATGGGGCAAGTCAGTCCTGCAGTAAACCAGTCGAAGCGATTTTAGCGTTAGCTGTACACGGAGTCTGACTCGGCTCGGAGGTGAAAGCTCTGGATTGACATGCCCTCGACCTGCCGATACAGGAAAATCCTGTTCGCGCAGAATACAGAAATCTTCAAAGTAAGAAATCTGACATTTCCGGGACGACTGTAGGAGAATTCTTCAATACAGCTCATGGATGAGCTGCACCGGCTATTTTGGAGTCTCCAACATTCCTGCCTTGTATTTTTTTGCAAGCAGCACCAGCGGAATGTAAGCAATGAAAACCGCCAGCAGACCGGAGATCAGACCAACGCCCGTCAAAATCGCTAGCGGAGTGAGCCAAAACAAGTTGATTGCCAGAACGGCGTAGACGACTGTTTTGTGGCTTCCGTAATGTCGAGCCGCGTATTGATAGGCGTGACTGCGATGTGCTTCGAAGATTTTGTCACCACGAACAAGTCGGCGAAGGAGCGTCCAGGTCGCATCGACGATGAATACCCCCAACAATATCAACCAGCACCACAGCAACTCAGGCGTATCCCTGCCCGCAATAATTGCCAGCAGACCGATGATCAATCCCAGGAAACCACTACCGGCGTCCCCCATGAATATTCGGGCAGGAGGAAAATTCCAACAGAGAAACCCGGCGACAGAGCCTGCCATCAACAAAGGCGTCCACGACAAATCCTGATGACCGGCCATCCAATAGACAAGGCTGGCAGACAGACAGACAGAGATAGCCTGGACGCTGGCCAATCCATCAATCCCATCCATAAAGTTGTAAAGATTAAGCATCCAGACCAGGTACACGGCGAAGAAAATACTTGAAAGCCATTTCAGATCGAACAAGTAACCGAACAGGGAAATACCGCCTCCCCCACCCAGCCAGTACAACGCCCATCCAGCAGCGGCGAAGTGCCCGATCAGCCGCCACCTTGCAGCGATGTGTCCATGATCATCAGCGAACCCCAATACCGCCACTAGCGCCCCCGCACCGGACAAGCCGATCAGCGTCGGCAAATCGATCAGTTGCAAGTAATGTGATGCAGGTAACGCAATCAGGAAAGAGACGACAATCGCCACGCCCCCGCCTCGCGGTGTAGGAATGGTGTGAGAACTTCGCGAGTTCGGAATATCGATCAGACTGTTGGCCAAGGCATAACTTCGCAGTGCATACGTCAGCATTAACGCAACCACGAATACTGCAAATAACAATCCACAAAAAATCATTTCGTTTGAGTATCCAGATAGTGGTCAACTGTCTGATGTATTGCACGACTCACACTCACCGAGGGAGCCCATCCAAGAATCTCTTGTGTTCGAGAGATATCAACTTCGAGCGAATCAAACAAACGCTGAGCTATCAAGCCTTTTCCCAACAGCCGCAGCAAACCTTTCAACAACCAGGCCGGAACCGGAAGCAGCAACGCCGGACGCCCCAGCGCCTTGCTGATACTTTTCAGCAACTGCGTAGTGGAAAGACTCTCCCCATCACTGACCAAAAAGGTATTGCCTGGTGCAGCAGGATGATCCACGCAAAGAACCACCAGATCAGCAAGATTGCCAACCGAGACCAGACTCCGGCGATTGGTTATTTTTCCGAAAGGAAGCGGAACCCCTTTGCTGAGCCAATTCATCATGGTCAAAAAGTTGGCCTTCACGCCCGGACCGTAGACCAATGGAGGGCGAATGATCACCACTTCCATACCGGTTTCCCGGCTGATCTCATGCAAAATCTGCTCGGCCTCGTACTTGGATTGGCCATAAGGATCTTGAGGTGCAGCTACATCGTCGAATCTAAAGGGCGCCGTCTCATTGGTGCGTTCACCGTTCACCTTGATCGAACTTATGAAAATGAAACGTCTTACGCCCTCCGCAGCAGCCTTGCGCGCCAGGGAAGCCGTACCATCAACATTGACCTTGCGAAACTCGGCCAAAGTATCCTGGGCTGTCTCATTCATCACATGAACACGCGCAGCGCAGTGAACTACCGCCGCAACACCCACCAAAGAAGGCAACTCCGAAGTTTCACCAAGCGACAAAGGCACCACTTTGCAGAGCCCTGCGAAGCGTGAAGCACCACGAATAGCAGCCACAGGTGCGAACTTGCGATCGAGCAGCAAACGCAACAACACCGCTTCGCCCACAAAGCCTGTCGCACCCGTCACCATAACAATCGCGTTATTCATCGGGCTTTCTTCCCGATTATTGCCGTAGCCCAGCAAACAAGGAAAAAGAACACCTTGTCGCGCACTCGCCTCCGGCACTTCCAGGCGTGAAATGAGAGTCTCATCAAGTGCCTGCGCCCAAATCGAAACCAAGGTCGAACAAATGGATCCTCGTGTTTCCCGACCAACTCTGCGATGAGCCGTACCTGGGCAAACCACCAACCATCGTGAATGGTTTTATAGCGCATCAATAACGAATTGATCCCGATGTTGGCACCGACCTGATTGCTTTCATGTTGACGATACTGCATGGAAGGTATCGGATCGGTATACCAGCGAAAACCGTTGCTTCTGGCAAATGCGTAGCAGTACCAGTCGTGCAGACTGATCTCCTTCACGTCATGCCAGTCGGCACATACCGCGGCCTTGAGTTCATTGGCAAGCGTATGACCCAGAACATAGGTACAGCCGGGACCGGCCGCTTCGAACAAATAGTCCCAGGCAACTTGAGGCTGGGCCTTGTCGATCAAATGCGTTTTACCATTACTCCAAAACGCAATAACATTACTGGAGTAACCATCAAAATTTTTGGTGCCAAGTGTTTCGCATGCTCGCTGAAGCTTATCCCTGTCCCAGACGTCATCCTGATCGGCGAATGCGACAAAGTCATACTCGTCGAAGCTGACATCACGAATCAGTCGGAAGAAATTGCGCGATGCGCCGCCGAAGCTACCTGCGGGTGGCAGCACGACGACGCTTGGATAAAGAGACGCGAACTCCATGCACCAGGCTTCAGTACCGTCCGTCGAAGGATCAATACTGATATACACCGTTACATCAACACCGGTCTGCTCGAGAATCGAGGCCAGTTGCTCCTCGATCCACTGCATACCATTAAAGGCAGCCAGCAAAACCGCAACCTTGGGATGTCGTACTGGCATACCAATCCTGTTAAAAACGGTGCGAACGTTGCCGTTCGGAAAGGTAAATGCCCCTGTTAATGAGAGGGCGAGTCCAGCAACTTCTGCAGGTACTGCCCGTAGCCGGTCTTCTTGAGCGCATCAGCCTGCGCCGCCAACTGTTCGGCAGTGATCCAGCCATTGTGATAGGCAATTTCTTCCAGACATGCCACTTTCAGCCCTTGACGCTGCTCGATCGTATGCACGAAGTGACTGGCCTCGAGCAACGAATCGTGAGTCCCGGTATCCAGCCAGGCAAACCCGCGACCAAGCATCTCCACCTTCAGTGTTTTACGCTCCAGGTAAGCCCGGTTCACGTCAGTGATTTCCAGCTCGCCGCGATCCGATGGCTTGATACTCTTGGCGATTTCAACGACATCGTTATCGTAGAAATACAAACCCGTGACAGCATAGTTGGACTTTGGCTTCAACGGTTTTTCTTCGATGCTCAGAGCACGACCCGAAGCGTCGAATTCAACCACCCCGAAACGCTCTGGATCGGATACGTGGTAACCGAAAACGGTAGCACCCTGCTGTTGAGAGCTGGCCGAACGCAGATTGTCCGAGAAATGTTGTCCGTAAAAAATGTTGTCGCCAAGAATCAGACAGCAAGGGTCCTTGCCGATGAACTCTTCACCAATGATGAACGCTTGAGCCAAACCATCCGGGCTAGGCTGTTCGGCGTAGGTCAGCTTGATGCCGTAGAGGCTGCCGTCACCGAGCAGCTTGCGGAAGCACGGGAGATCTTCTGGCGTCGAGATAATCAGGATCTCACGCATGCCCGCAAGCATCAGAACTGAAAGCGGGTAGAAAATCATCGGCTTGTCGTAAATCGGCAGCATCTGCTTGGACACACCGAGTGTCAGCGGATGAAGACGCGTGCCTGAGCCGCCAGCGAGGATGATGCCTTTACGATTGATCGTGGTCATTTGTTCAGAACTTCCCTAAGCATTCGGGTTACGCCACTCTGCCAATCCGGCAGGTGTAGAGAAAAGTTGTCACGCAGTTTCTGAGTGCTTAATCGCGAATTCAGTGGTCGGCGCGCAGGTGTTGGATATGCAGTGGTTTCAATGGCATTTATCGACGTAACGGCAAGCTCCTCACCATTAGCCTTCGCAAAGTCGATTACATGACTTGCGTAGCCGTGCCAGGACACTTCCCCACCGGCAGCCAGGTGATAAAGGCCTGACAACTCGGGGCACGACTGAGACTGCCGAATCGCCAGCGCAGTCACGTCAGCAATCAAATCGGCACCGGTCGGTGCGCCGACCTGATCGGCGATAACGCTCAGAGTCTCGCGGTCCTTGGCCAAACGAAGCATTGTCTTGGCGAAATTGTTTCCTCGCGCGCCGTAGACCCAACTGGTTCGGAAAATCAGGTGTTTGCAGCCAGAGCTGATAACTGCCCGCTCGCCGGCAAGCTTGCTGGCGCCATAGTAATTCACCGGAGCGACCGCATCGTCTTCTCGCCAAGGCTGGTCGCCCTGCCCACTGAAGACATAATCCGTCGAATAGTGAATCAACCAGGCCCCAAGACCAGCAGCCTCTTCGGCCAAGACCCTACACGCATCACTGTTCACCCGATCAGCCAAGTCGGTATCCGACTCGGCCTTGTCCACGGCGGTGTAGGCAGCAGCATTGACGATGATGCCAGGCTTGACCTTGCGAATCGTGGCTCGCAGCGCGTCCTGATCCGAAAGGTCACCGCTCAATCCGCCTGCCGCATGCCTATCCAGCGCAATCAACTCGCCAAGAGGAGCCAGGGAGCGTTGCAGCTCCCAGCCCACTTGACCGTTCTTTCCCAACAGGAGGATTGTCATGCCTTGCCCGAACGATCGCTGTAATTCTGATCGATCCACTGCTGGTAGCTGCCGCTCTTCACGTTGGCCACCCATTCGGTATTACTCAGATACCATTCAACCGTTTTACGGATACCGGTATCGAAGGTTTCTTCCGGCGCCCAGCCCAGCTCACGCTGAATCTTGCTGGCGTCAATAGCATAACGCTGATCATGACCAGGGCGATCCTGGACATAAGTGATCAAACTCGCATGCGGGCGATGAGCGGAATCCGGACGCAACTCATCCAGCAGTGCACACAGGGTGTGAACGACTTCAATGTTTTGCTTTTCGTTATGACCGCCGATGTTGTAAGTCTCTCCGATCACGCCTTCAGTGACGACCTTGTACAGTGCACGTGCGTGATCTTCGACATAGAGCCAGTCGCGAACCTGATTACCCTTGCCGTACACCGGCAGAGACTTGCCTTCCAGCGCATTGAGAATGATCAGCGGGATCAGCTTTTCAGGGAAGTGACACGGACCATAGTTGTTTGAGCAATTGGTCACCAGTGTCGGCAGGCCATAGGTCCGAGCCCAGGCGCGAACAAGGTGATCAGAGCTGGCCTTGCTGGCCGAGTACGGCGAGCTTGGCTGATAAGGCGTGGTTTCGGTGAAGAGGTCTTCCGGTCCTTCAAGATCACCATAGACTTCGTCAGTCGAAATATGGTGGAAACGGAAGTTCGCCTTACGGGCGTCATCCAGCGCAGCCCAGTAATGACGAGCAGCTTCCAGCAAAGTGTAAGTGCCGATGATGTTGGTCTGAATGAACTCGGACGGACCAGAAATAGAACGATCGACATGAGACTCGGCAGCCAGGTGCATGATTGCATCCGGCTGGTGCTCACGCAGAACACGATCAATCTGGTCACGATCACAGATGTCGACACGCTCGAACGCGTAACGCGAGTTTCCGCTGACTTCCGCCAACGACTCAAGATTACCGGCGTAGGTAAGCTTATCGACGTTGACCACAGCGTCGGCAGTGTTGGAAATGATATGACGGATGACGGCCGAACCGATAAAACCGGCGCCGCCGGTTACTAGAATTTTCACGCGAAACCATACCCTTGAGTTACTGACAGGGCCGCCTATCGAGCGCTGTCTAATCCATGAATGCAAAAGCCATCAATAGAGCCGAGGCTTCTGACAAAGTCAGTCTGCACCGACGTGGGAATATGCCACCATCGGACAAGCCCAGCATTTTACAGCTTAATGAACGTTTTACTAATGGATATAGATAAGCTGTGGCTAAAGTTTAGGTTACTTTTCCTTTCATTTCGTAATCAGGAAAGGCGTTTGCGCGAAGCTCGAGACTTATACCCCAGAAACCACCCCAAAACCGGCCCGATCAGCATACCTGCCAGCAGCGCAAGAACCATGACCACCGAAACCGGAAGTTGCGGCCCCGACCAGCCAAGGAACAACAGGGACACTGATTGCTGATTCTCGAGCACGAACGCCAAGATCACCAACGCCAGCAGCAAAACAAAAACTGCAAGCACTACACGCCAGAATCTACGCATGGACGACTCCCCGGATCGCGACAACCGTCAAACCCCCTCCTCCTCTTCTTCATTCACGCGATCGCGCAGCTCTTTGCCTGGCTTGAAATGCGGAACGAATTTTCCATCAAGGCTGACGGATTGACCGGTCTTCGGATTACGACCGACACGCGGCGCACGATAGTGCAAGGAAAAGCTGCCAAAACCACGGATCTCGATACGATCCCCCGTGGCCAGACACTGGGACATTTGCTCAAGCATGGTCTTGATGGCCAGCTCCACATCTTTGGATGAGAGCAGCCCCTGATGGGTGACAATTCGTTCGATCAACTCCGACTTCGTCATATTTTTCCCTTCTTTTTCAAGCAGCTAGATCAGCGCTTGAAAGGTTTTAGCACGCCCGGAAGATTTTGAACAGCCCAGGGCTTGACATATCTTTCCGCTCGCCGAAACGCCCATTTTCAGGGCATCGGATGACGAGCCCGCCAACGCTCACTCACCGACAAATCACCAACATGGTTCGAGTGACGTAGCCTGCCGGATTGAAGCCAAAGGGAAACTCATCCTCATCCCGGGCGTCATCAGATCGCGTGATCACCTTATACCCCGCCCCCTTGCATTCCTTGGCGGCACGCTTCTGACACTTCTCCCAGCCCGAACCCAAGCCGGAGCAGTCAACCTCGATACCACTGACTCCACGCACCGCATGGGTCTTGGCGCTCGTTGTGCAGCCCGCCAACATCAAGACACCTATAAATACTATAAACCTGCTCATTCACTTCCTTATGCCAGGCGCCCGCCCGACTACTGCAATCTTCAGACTAAGCCTAGACGCGAATAGACGATTGATCCGATTAAAGAAACAGACCGCCCGGCAAAGGGAATGGTTTCACTCGAACAAACAGCGAGCGATGCCCCACCAAATCGCAGGCACAAAAAAGGGCGACCGAAGTCGCCCTTTTTTAATGATCAGACAGAACTCAGTTCTGTTTGGCCATTGCTTGACGCAGCAGTGCCGCCATAGTGGTGTCAGCTGCTTCGCCTTCCGGAGCCGCTTTCAGGCTCTGGATGGCTTCTTTCTCTTCAGCATCGTCTTTCGATTTGATCGACAGCTGGATTACGCGGCTCTTACGATCAACGCTGATGATCTTGGCTTCTACTTGCTGGCCTTCTTTCAGAACGTTGCGCGCGTCTTCAACGCGGTCACGGCTGATTTCGGAGGCTTTCAGAGTCGCTTCGATGTCGTCGGCCAGAACGATGATGGCGCCTTTGGCGTCAACTTCTTTCACGGTGCCAGTAACGATTGCGCCTTTGTCGTTAACCGAGACGTACTCGGAGAACGGATCGCTTTCCAGTTGCTTGATACCCAGGGAGATACGCTCACGCTCCGGATCAACCGACAGGATAACGGTGTCCAGCTCATCGCCCTTCTTGAAACGACGTACGGCCTCTTCGCCCACTTCGTTCCAGGAGATGTCGGACAGGTGAACCAGACCGTCGATGCCGCCGTCCAGACCAATGAAGATACCGAAATCGGTGATCGACTTGATGGTGCCGGAGATCTTGTCGCCCTTGTTGAACTGGCCAGAGAAGTCTTCCCATGGGTTCGACTTGCACTGCTTGATGCCCAGGGAGATACGACGACGCTCTTCGTCGATGTCCAGAACCATGACTTCCACTTCGTCGCCGACTTGTACGACTTTCGAAGGGTGGATGTTCTTGTTGGTCCAGTCCATTTCCGAAACGTGTACCAGACCTTCAACGCCTTCTTCCAGCTCAGCGAAGCAGCCGTAGTCGGTCAGGTTGGTTACACGGGCGGTAACGCGAGTGCTTTCTGGGTAACGGGCTTTGATAGCAACCCATGGATCTTCGCCCAGTTGCTTCAGGCCCAGGGAAACACGATTGCGCTCGCGATCGTATTTCAGAACCTTGACGTCGATCTCGTCGCCAACGTTGACGATTTCGGAAGGATGCTTGATACGCTTCCACGCCATGTCGGTGATGTGCAGCAGGCCGTCCACGCCACCCAGATCGACGAATGCGCCGTAATCGGTGAGGTTTTTGACGATACCTTTGACTTGCTGGCCTTCCTGCAGGGATTCCAGCAGAGCTTCACGCTCGGCGGAGTTCTCGGCTTCCAGGACGCTGCGACGGGAAACGACAACGTTGTTGCGCTTCTGGTCCAGCTTGATGACCTTGAATTCCAGCTCTTTGCCTTCCAGGTGCGTGGTGTCGCGCACTGGACGGACGTCAACCAGGGAACCTGGCAGGAACGCACGGATGCCGTTAACGTCGACAGTGAAGCCGCCTTTAACCTTACCGTTGATAACGCCCTTGACCACTTCCTCAGCTGCGAAGGCTGCTTCCAGAACGATCCAGCATTCAGCGCGCTTGGCTTTTTCACGGGACAGCTTGGTTTCACCGAAACCGTCTTCAACCGAGTCCAGAGCAACGTGAACTTCGTCACCGACGTTGATGTTCAGTTCGCCAGCGTCGTTGTAGAACTGCTCCAGAGGGATCAGTGCTTCGGACTTCAGGCCAGCGTGAACGGTTACCCAGCGAGCTTGGTAATCGATATCAACGATAACACCGGTGATGATGGAGCCTGCCTGAAGGTTCAGGGTCTTTAGGCTTTCTTCAAAGAGTTCCGCAAAGCTTTCGCTCATTTTAATTCCTGTTGATTAGGGCGAAAAATACGCCCGTCTCCACATCCCAGACGATGCGGGTCAGTTTCATTTAAAGGAAGCCACCGCAGGACTATGACTGGTCCCCTGCGGCCTTCCTGGTCACCCGGCGATATCGCGAATGGCGATCTCGCTCATGATGCGTTCAAGCACCTGATCGATGGACAACTCCGTGGAATCCAGCTGTATGGCGTCAGCCGCCGGCTTGAGCGGGGCGACCGCTCGCTGGGTATCACGCTCGTCGCGCGCACGGATCTCATCTAGCAGACTCGACAGACTAACACCCTCGACTTTGCCCTTCAACTGCAAATATCGACGGCGCGCCCGCTCCTCGGCACTGGCGGTCAGGAAAATCTTCAGCGGCGCATTCGGAAAAACCACCGTACCCATGTCCCGACCATCGGCCACCAGGCCCGGGGTTTCCTGGAAAGCACGCTGGCGCTGCAGCAGCGCCTCGCGCACGGCCGGCAATGCAGCCACCTGAGAAGCGCCGGAACCGACGCTTTCAGTACGGATGACATCGCTGACTTCGTCACCTTCCAGAATGATGCGTTGCAGTTGACCGTCGGTCGCCGCGATGAACTGCACATCCAGATGAGCGGCCAGTTTTTTCAGCAGCTCTTCATTGGTCAGGTCGACACCATGGTTGTGCGCAGCAAACGCCAAAAGGCGATACAGCGCACCGGAATCCAGCAGGTTCCAGCCCAGACGCTTGGCCAGAATCCCGGCTACGGTGCCTTTGCCCGAGCCGCTTGGCCCATCGATGGTGATGACCGGTGCAATGTTGTTCACGACTGAGCCTCTTGCGCCACACGAATGCCGACCTGTGCGCACAGCGCCAGGAAGTTCGGGAACGATGTCGCGACGTTGGCGCAGTCATGGATGCGGATCGGTGCCGTGGCGCGCAGCGAGGCCACGCTGAAAGCCATCGCGATGCGGTGATCGCCATGACCATGCACTTCGCCGCCGCCGATCTGGCCGCCGTCGATGATGATGCCGTCCGGAGTCGGTTCACACTTGACGCCCAGCGCCAGCAGACCGTCCGCCATGACCTGGATACGGTCCGATTCCTTGACCCGCAGCTCTTCGGCGCCGGTCAGCACGGTGCGCCCTTCGGCACAGGCCGCGGCCACGAACAGCACCGGGAATTCGTCGATCGCCAGTGGAACCAGCGCTTCCGGAATCTCGATACCCTTGAGTTTAGCCGCTCGCACGCGAAGATCCGCTACTGGCTCGCCGCCCACTTCACGCTGGTTTTCCAGAGTGATGTTTGCGCCCATCAGGCGCAGGATGTCGATCACGCCGGTACGGGTCGGGTTGATGCCGACGTGTTCGAGCACCAGCTCCGAACCTTCGGCGATCGACGCGGCCACCAGGAAGAATGCCGAAGACGAGATGTCGCCCGGCACTTCGATGTGGGTCGCAGCCAGCTTGCCGCCGGACTCAACCGATGCCGTGGCACCGTTGACGCTCACCGGGTAGCCGAAGCCGCGCAGCATGCGCTCGGTGTGGTCACGAGTCGGGGCCGGCTCGGTGACGGTGGTCTTGCCTTCGGCGTACAGACCCGCCAGCAGCAGGCAGGACTTAACCTGGGCACTGGCCATCGGCATCGTGTAGGTCAGGCCTTTGAGCTTGTGACCGCCACGAATGGTCATCGGTGGACGACCTTCGGCAGCGGTTTCGATCACGGCGCCCATTTCCCGCAGCGGGTTGGCGACGCGATTCATCGGGCGCTTGGACAGCGAAGCATCACCGGTCAGGGTGCTGTCGAAGTCCTGCGCGGCCAGCAGGCCGGACAGCAGGCGCATCGAAGTGCCGGAGTTGCCCAGATAGATCGGGCCCGGCGCAGGCTTCAGGCCGTGCAGGCCAACACCGTGGATGGTCACGCGGCCGTGATGCGGGCCTTCGATGACCACGCCCATGTCGCGGAACGCCTGCAAGGTCGCCAGGGCATCTTCGCCCTCGAGGAAGCCTTCGACTTCGGTGACACCTTCAGCCAGGGAACCGAGCATGATCGAACGGTGGGAAATCGATTTGTCACCTGGTACGCGAATCCGACCGGAAAGGCGGCCACCAGGTTGAGCCAGGAAAATCAGATCGTTGGAATTCATAGCGTCCACATAGGCCCTGCGGGCCAGGATTTTACTGAAATGCTCGCGGGCAACCCGGGCGCGCGTGAAGACGCCCAACAATTGGTGCCCATCCCCTGCATCGACCGCGTCGCGCAAGGCGTCGAGGTCGCTGCGAAATGTATCGAGTGTGCGCAGGACAGCCTCGCGGTTGGCGAGAAAGATGTCATGCCACATGACCGGGTCGCTTCCGGCGATTCTTGTGAAATCACGGAAACCGCCCGCAGCGTAACGGAAGATCTCAAGGTTTTCATTGCGCTTGGCCAGCGAATCGACCAGACCGAAGGCCAGCAGATGCGGCAGATGACTGGTCGCGGCCAGCACCTCATCGTGACGTTCGACCTGCATGTGCTCGACGTCGGCGCCCAGCTCGCGCCACAAGCGATCAACCACCGCCAGGGCAGCCGGATCGGTCTGCTCCAGCGGGGTCAGAATCACTTTATGACGGCGGAACAGTTCCGAGTTGGAGGCTTCCACCCCGCTCTGCTCGGAGCCGGCAATCGGATGGCCCGGCACGAAACGCGCCGGCATGCCACCGAACGCTTCGGTCGCCGCACGCACCACATTGCCCTTGGCGCTGCCGACATCCGTGAGGATCGCCTGCCCCAGATCCATACTGGCCAGACGGGCCAGCACTTTTTCCATGGCCAGGATCGGCACCGCCAACTGGATCACGTCCGCGCCCTGGCAAGCCGCCACCAGGTCGTCTTCGCAACGATCCACCACGCCCAACTCGACCGCCAGCTTGCGCGATTGCGGATCGAGATCGACCCCGACCACTTCGCGGCACACGCCGCTTTCACGCAAGCCTTTGGCAAACGAACCACCGATCAACCCCAGACCGACCACCACCAGGCGCCCGATCATAGGTGCAGCAGATTGCAGCGCAGTGACATCACCCACGAGCCAGAACCTTGCGCAGCGCTTCGAGGAAGCGACTGTTTTCCGCCGGCAGACCGATGGTCACCCGCAGATGGTTCGGCATGCCGTAGTTGGCCACCGGACGCACGATCACGCCTTCGCGCAGCAGGCCCTGGAACACCGGAGCCGCCACCTGACCGAGGTCGACGCAGATAAAGTTGCCCTTGGACGGAATCCAGCTCAGGCCCAGCTCGCGGAAACCCGCCTCCAGCTGTTGCATGCCGGATTCATTGAGCTGACGGCTCTGCGCCAGATATTCCTCGTCCTTCAGCGCCGCACACGCCGCAGCCAAGGCCAGGCTGTTGACGTTGAACGGCTGACGTACGCGGTTCAGCACGTCCGCCACCACCGGAGTGGACAGACCGTAACCAACGCGCAGCGCCGCCAGACCGTAGGCCTTGGAGAAGGTGCGCGAGACCAGCAGGTTCGGGTAAGCGGCGAGGAAATCCAGGCCATCCGGAAGATCGCTGCCTTCGGCGTATTCGATGTAGGCCTCGTCCAGCACCACCAGCACATGCTCCGGCACGTCCTGCAGGAACTCGTCCAGCGCTTCGGCGCCGAACCAGGTGCCGGTCGGGTTGTTCGGGTTGGCAATGAACACAACGCGGGTGTTGGCGTCGATGGCCGCCAGCATGGCCGGCAGGTCATGCCCCCAATCCTTGGCCGGAACGACCTTGGCCTGAGCGCCGACCGCCTGGGTCGCGATCGGGTAGACCGCGAACGCGTGCTCGCTGAACACGGCATTCAGGCCCGGCGCCAGATAGGCGCGCGCGACCAGTTCGAGAATATCGTTGGAGCCGTTGCCCAGGGTCACCTGGTTCAGCTCGACACGGCACTGCTCGGCCAGCAGGGATTTCAGGGCAAAACCGTTGCCGTCCGGATAACGGGTCAGCTCGTCCAGCGCTTCGCGGATCGCGGCCAGCGCTTTCGGGCTCGCGCCCAACGGGTTTTCGTTGCTCGCCAGCTTGACGATGCTTGCCGGATCCAGGTCCAGCTCGCGCGCCAGTTCGTCCACGGGCTTGCCCGGCACGTATGGCGAAAGTTGTTGCACGCCCGGCTGTGCCAGAGCGAGGAAGTTGCCACTCATTGCTACCACCCCTTAAAGAACTGCTTTCGGGTAGGAACCCAGCACCTTGAGTGCTACTGCTTCCTGACTGATCTTTTCCAGTACACCTTTGATCAGCGGATCACGGTGATGACCGACGAAGTCGATGAAGAACACGTAGGTCCATTTGCCGCTGCGCGACGGACGGGTTTCGATCCGGGTCAGGTCGATTCCGTTGTCATGGAACGGCACCAGCAGCTCGTGGAGCGCGCCGGGCTTGTTGCTCATGGACACGATGATCGACGTCTTGTCGTCGCCGGTCGGCGGCACTTCCTGGTTACCGATCATCAGGAAGCGCGTGGAGTTGTCCGGGCGATCTTCGATCTTCTCGGCCAGACGGGTCAGGCCATACAGCCCGGCTGCCATGTCGCCGGCGATCGCTGCCGAATTCCACTCACCCTTGACCCGCTTGGCCGCTTCGGCGTTGCTGGACACCGCCACGCGCTCGACATTCGGGTAATGGGCGTCCAGCCACTTGCGGCACTGGGCCAGCGACTGGGCATGGGAATAGATGCGACTGATGCTGTCGGTCTTGGTGTTTTCACCGACCAGCAGGTGGTGGTGAATCCGCAGCTCGACTTCGCCGCAGATCACCATGTCGTGCTCGAGGAAGCTGTCGAGGGTGTGGTTGACCGCGCCTTCGGTGGAGTTCTCCACCGGCACCACGCCAAAGTTCACCGCACCGGCCGCCACTTCACGGAACACTTCGTCGATCGCCGCCATCGGCTTGCTGATCACCGCGTGACCGAAGTGCTTCATGGCCGCCGCTTGAGTGAAGGTACCTTCCGGGCCGAGATAAGCCACTTTCAGCGGGTTCTCAAGGGCCAGGCACGAAGACATGATTTCGCGGAACAAGCGCGCCATTTCTTCGTTGCCCAGCGGCCCCTTGTTGCGCTCCATCACGCGCTTGAGAACCTGCGCCTCACGCTCGGGACGGTAGAACACCGGCTGCTCGCCTTCGGCCAGGCTGGCCATCTTGACCCGGGCAACTTCTTCGGCGCAGCGCGCGCGATCGCTGATCAGCTGGAGGATTTTCTCATCCAGGTTATCGATGCGAACGCGCAGCGCCTTGAGCTCCTGCTCGGACATCAGGAATGCTCCTTCTCGAATTCAGCCATGTAGCCAACCAGCGCTTCGACGGCGTCCAGACCCAGGGCGTTGTAGATCGAGGCACGCATGCCGCCAACCGAACGATGCCCCTTGAGGTTGAGCAGGCCACGGGCGTCGGCACCCGCCAGGAACGCCTTGTCCAGACGCTCGTCAGCCAGACGGAACGGCACGTTCATCCACGAGCGGGCGTTGACACTGATCGGGTTGGTATAGAAGTCGCTGTTGTCGATGAAGCCGTACAGGCGATCTTTCTTCGCCTTGTTGCGCTGCTCCATCGCGGCGACGCCGCCCTGCTCCTTCAGCCACTCGAAAACCAGGCCCGAGAGGTACCAGGAATAGGTGGCCGGGGTGTTGTACATCGAGCCGTTATCGGCGGAGATCTTGTAGTCGAGCATGGTCGGGCACGAACTGCGAGCGCGGCCCAGCAGGTCTTCACGGACGATCACCACGACCAGACCGCTCGGGCCGATGTTCTTCTGCGCGCCGGCGTAGATCAGGCCGTACTGCGACACATCGATCGGACGCGAGAGGATATCGGAGGACATGTCGACCACCAGCGGAACGTCACCGGCCTCGGGAACCCAGTCGAACTGCAGGCCGCCGATGGTTTCGTTGGACGCATAGTGCAGATAGGCCGCACCCGGGGTCAGCTTCCACTCGTTCTGGCCAGGGATGGCCAGGTAATCATAAGGCTTGGCGCTGGCAGCAACGTTGATGTTGCCGAAGCGACGCGCTTCCTCGATGGCTTTTTTCGACCAGATGCCGGTTTCGACATAGTCGGCAGTGCCGTTCTCGGGCAGCAGGTTCAGCGGAATTTCGGCGAACTGTTGGCTCGCACCGCCCTGCAGGAACAGCACTTTGTAATTGGAGGGGATGGACAGCAGGTCGCGCAGGTCTTGTTCGGCCTTCTCGGCGATGGCCACGTAGTCATCACTGCGATGGCTCATTTCCATGACCGACAGACCCTTGCCGTGCCAGTCGAGCATCTCGGACTGGGCACGCAACAGGACAGCTTCAGGCAGCGCAGCGGGACCTGCGCAGAAGTTATAGGCTCGTTTGCTCACATCCACTCTCGCTATGCAATCACGGTAGCGGACAGAGCAAACACTCTGCCCTGCTACGATTTGGTTAGTCTTGCGACTCTTCTTCGTCTGCGGCGTCCGCCTGCAGGTTGTCGACCGCATCGTCCGGTTCGGCGCCGATCACGCCTTCTTCCAGTTCGACACCTTCTTCACCTTCAAACTCTTCACCCTCGACTTCCGACGGCTCCTGTACCCGCTCCAGACCAACCAGGGTTTCATCCTTGGCCAGCTTGATCAGGGTCACGCCCTGGGTGTTACGACCCAGGCTGGAGACTTCGTCGACACGGGTACGCACCAGCGTGCCCTGGTCGGAAATCAGCATGATCTCCTCGCCGTCGAGCACCTGAACCGCACCGACCAGACGGCCGTTACGCTCGTTGCTGACCATGGCGATCACGCCCTGGCCGCCACGCTTGTACTCAGGGAACTCGGTGATCGCGGTACGTTTGCCGTAGCCCCGCTCGGAAGCGGTGAGGATCTGGCTGCCTTCTTCCGGGATCAGCATCGAAATCAGCTTCTGCCCTTCCGGCAGACGCATGCCGCGCACACCGCGGGCGGTACGGCCCATGGCACGAACGTCGGATTCCTTGAAGCGGGTGACCTTGCCGCCGTCGGAGAACAGCATCACTTCACGCTCGCCATCGGTAATGGCCGCGGAGATCAGCACGTCACCTTCGTCCAGTTCCAGCGCGATCAGACCGACGCTGCGCTGACGGCTGAAGGATTCCAGCGGGGTCTTCTTCACGGTGCCGTTGGCGGTGGCCATGAAGATGTAGTGACCTTCGGTGTATTCCTCGACCGGCAGCATGGTGGTGATGTATTCACCGTCATCCAGCGGCAGCAGGTTGACCAGCGGACGACCACGGGCGGCACGGGACGCTTCCGGAATTTCGTAGGTCTTCAGCCAGTACACCTTGCCCTTGCTGGAGAACAGCAGCAGCGTGGTGTGGCTGTTGGCGACCAGCAGGTGAGCGATGTAGTCCTCATCCTTCACGCCGGTAGCCGATTTGCCTTTACCGCCACGACGCTGGGCCTGGTACGCAGCCAGCGGCTGGGTCTTGGCATAGCCACCGTGGGAGATGGTCACGACGCGCTCTTCTTCCGGGATCATGTCGCCCAGGGTCAGGTCGAGACGGGCATCGAGGATTTCGGTGCGACGCACGTCGCCGTATTCGGCGCGGATCACTTCCAGCTCTTCGCGGATCACTTCCATCAGGCGCACGGCGCTGTTGAGGATGCGGATCAGCTCGCCGATCTGGTTGAGGATCTCTTGATACTCGGCCAGCAGCTTTTCGTGTTCCAGACCGGTCAGACGGTGCAGACGCAGTTCCAGAATGGCTTGCGCCTGCTCTGGCGACAGGAAGTACTTGCCGTCGCGCAGACCGTATTGCGGATCGAGGTTTTCCGGACGGCACGAATCGGCACCGGCACGTTCCACCATCGCCACCACAGCCGAGGATTCCCAAGGCGTGCTGACCAGCGCTTCCTTGGCTTCCGACGGCGTCGGCGAAGCCTTGATCAGGGCGATCACCGGGTCGATGTTCGACAGGGCAACGGCCTGACCTTCGAGGATGTGACCACGCTCGCGCGCCTTGCGCAGTTCGAACACGGTACGGCGGGTAACCACTTCGCGACGGTGACGGACGAAGGCTTCCAGCAGGTCCTTGAGGTTCAGGATCCGCGGACGGCCATCGATCAGCGCAACGATGTTGATGCCGAATACCGATTGCAGCTGGGTCTGGGCGTAGAGGTTGTTGAGGATCACCTCAGGCACTTCGCCGCGACGCAACTCGATCACGACGCGCATACCGTCCTTGTCGGACTCGTCGCGCAGCTCGGTGATGCCTTCGAGTTTCTTCTCTTTTACCAGCTCGGCGATCTTCTCGATCAGACGCGCCTTGTTCAGCTGGTAAGGGAGTTCGGTGATGACGATCTGCTGACGGCCACCGACCTTGTCGATGTCTTCGATGATCGAGCGGGCGCGCATGTAAATGCGGCCACGGCCGGTGCGGTAGGCTTCGATGATGCCGGCGCGACCGTTGATGATCGCGGCAGTCGGGAAGTCCGGGCCGGGAATGTATTGCATCAGCTCATCGACGGTCAGCTCGGGGTTGTCGATGAGGGCCAGGCAACCGTCGATGACTTCACCGAGGTTGTGCGGCGGAATGTTGGTCGCCATGCCCACGGCGATACCACTGGAGCCGTTGACCAGCAGGTTCGGTACGCGGGTCGGCATGACCGCCGGGATCAGTTCAGTGCCGTCGTAGTTCGGCACCCAGTCCACGGTTTCCTTGTGCAGGTCGGCCAGCAGCTCGTGCGCCAGCTTGGTCATGCGCACTTCGGTGTATCGCATGGCCGCGGCGTTGTCGCCGTCCACCGAACCGAAGTTGCCCTGGCCGTCGACCAGCAGGTAACGCAGGGAGAAAGGCTGCGCCATGCGGACGATGGTGTCGTACACCGCGGTATCACCGTGCGGGTGATACTTACCGATCACGTCACCGACGACACGGGCAGATTTCTTGTACGGCTTGTTGAAGTCGTTGCCCAGCTCGCTCATCGCGAACAGCACGCGACGGTGCACGGGCTTCAAGCCATCGCGCGCATCCGGCAGTGCACGGCCGACGATCACGCTCATCGCGTAGTCGAGATAGGACTGTTTCAGCTCGTCTTCGATATTGACCGGGAGGATTTCTTTGGCCAGTTCGCCCATGAGAAGCCTGATTCCTTTTTCTGGTGAAACTTCGCCATATCCATAGGGGACGCACGAAGCTCGTCGATGCAGGCCGAGTGCCATGCGCCGACTTACGACAAATCGACAAGTTGACCCTGGATTTGCGCAGTGAAGACAACCCCGTGGGACTGCCTCGGAAAACGCCGGATGTTATCACAAGAGCCGCCACGCACCTATCCCCCAGATGCGCATGGAGCATAGTTAGATGACCGATGACAGGCTTAACGGGGACGAGAGAGGCTCAGAGCTTCCCTGAATGCAAATTTCGGGACGAAATTGCGGATGTTTATTGACTTTCAAGACCCCATCGCGAGCAGGCTCGCTCCCACAAAGTTCTGTGGCGATCACAAAACCTGTGGGAGCGAGCCTGCTCGCGAAGAGGACAACGCGGACATCAAGCCAATCAATGCAAGCGCTTGCGGCACATCAACTGCGCCATTTTCGCCGTATCCGGGCGCTCGACGATGCCTTTTTCGGTGACGATCGCATCGATCAGATCTGCCGGGGTCACGTCAAACACCGGGTTGAACGCTTCAACGTCAGCCCCGACGCGCTTGCCGCCAACCTCCAGCAACTCGGCGCCGTCGCGTTCTTCGATCGGAATGTCATCACCGCTGGCCAAATTCATGTCGATGGTCGAACTCGGTGCCACCACCATGAAACGCACGCCGTGGTGCATGGCGTTGACCGCCAGTTGATAGGTGCCGATCTTGTTCGCCACGTCGCCATTGGCGGTGATCCGGTCGGCGCCGACGATCACCCAGGTCACGCCTTTGGTTTTCATGATGTGCGCAGCGGCGGAGTCAGCGTTCAGGGTCACCGGAATGCCTTCGTTGGCCAGTTCCCACGCGGTCAGGCGCGAGCCTTGCAGCCACGGCCGGGTCTCATCGGCATAGACGCGCTCGACCATGCCCTCGATGAACGCCGCGCGAATCACTCCGAGCGCCGTACCGAAACCGCCGGTGGCCAGGGCGCCGGTGTTGCAGTGCGTCAGAATCGCCTGGGCATTGCCCTGATGCTTGCGGATCAGGTCGACGCCGAGCTGGGCCATGGTCAGGTTGGCTTCACGATCACTTTCATGAATGGCGATGGCTTCGGCTTCCAGCGCCGCCAGCGGATCGGCGTTTTCCTTCAAACGGTCCAGCCGGTCGTGCATGCGGTTCAACGCCCAGAACAGGTTCACCGCGGTCGGCCGGGAATCGGCCAGCAGCATGAAATCCTCTTCCAGCGACGCGTACCAGTCGCCACCTTCGGCAATCCGGGCACGGGCCGCCAGCACGATGCCGTAGGCGGCACTGATGCCGATGGCCGGCGCACCGCGCACCACCATCGAACGAATTGCCTCGGCCACGCCGGCGGCGCTGGTGTAGGCGATCCAGTTTTCCTCGAACGGCAAAACGCGCTGATCCAGCAGGTGGAGCGCGCCATCACGCCAATCGATGGCCTTTACTTTCTCCGCAGCCAACAGTCGATCGCGCATCCCTCACCCCGCACTCATGAACAAAAGCCGCCGATTATAGCGATCCCCCCGCGAAGACGCTCGGGTATACTTCGCCATCCTTTACAAAAGCACTGGAACCGACCCTCGATGCCGAAACCTGCCATTGCGCTCGACTTATTATTGCTGCCGACCTGGCTGGTACCCGTCGAACCCGCAGGCGTTGTGCTCAAGGAGCATGGCCTGGGCATCCGCGACGGTCGCATCGTGTTTATCGGCCCGCGTGCCGAAGCGCTGAAGTGTAACGCCGCCGAAGTCCGCGAACTGCCGGACGTCTTGCTCAGTCCCGGCCTGATCAACGCCCACGGCCACGCCGCGATGACGCTGTTCCGCGGCCTGGCCGACGATCTGCCGCTGATGACCTGGCTGGAGAACCACATCTGGCCGGCCGAGGGCAAATGGGTCAATGAAGATTTTGTGCGTGACGGCACCGATCTGGCCATCGCCGAGCAGATAAAAGGTGGCATCACCTGTTTTTCCGACATGTACTTCTTCCCGAAGGTTGCCAGTGAGCGCGTACACAACAGCGGAATCCGTGCACAGATCGCGATTCCGATCCTCGACTTCCCGATTCCGGGTGCCGCCAGCGCCGATGAAGCCATTCGTCAGGGCGTCGAACTGTTCGGCGACCTGAAGCATCACGAGCGCATCAAGATCACTTTCGGCCCTCATGCACCCTACACCGTGGGCGACGAGAACCTGGAAAAAATCCGCGTGATCGCCGAAGAGCTGGATGCGTCGATCCACATGCACGTCCACGAAACCGCGTTCGAAGTGCAGCAAGCGGTCGAACAGCGCGGTGAACGCCCGCTGGCCCGCCTCGGTCGTCTCGGTCTGCTGGGCCCGCGCTTCCAGGCCGTGCACATGACCCAGATCAGCGATGACGACCTGGCGTTGCTGGTAGAAAGCAACACCAGCGTGATCCATTGCCCGGAGTCGAACCTGAAACTGGCCAGCGGCTTCTGCCCGGTGGAACGCCTGTGGCAGGCCGGGGTCAACGTCGCGGTCGGCACCGATGGCGCCGCGAGCAACAATGACCTGGACCTGCTGGGTGAAACCCGCACTGCCGCCCTGCTGGCCAAAGCCGTCGCCGGCTCGGCCACCGCACTGGACGCCCACCGGGCGCTGCGCATGGCCACGCTGAACGGCGCGCGAGCCCTGGGGATCGAAGCCGAGACCGGCTCGCTGGAGCTCGGCAAGGCAGCCGACATCGTCGCCTTCGACCTGTCCGGCCTTGCGCAACAACCGGTCTATGACCCGGTTTCGCAGCTTATATACGCCACCGGTCGCGACTGCGTGAAACACCTGTGGGTCGCAGGCAAGCAGTTGCTCGACGACCGCCGCCTGACCCGACTGGACGAACAACAGCTCGGCGAAACCGCCCGGGCCTGGGGCCGACGCATCAGCGGCCACACCGAATCGTAAACACCCCGGAGCAAACTCCGGGGCTACAGCCTTTTTCAAGTTTTAGAGGATTGAATCATGAGCAACGTCGACCACGCCGAAATCGCCAAATTCGAAGCCCTGGCCCATCGCTGGTGGGACCGCGAAAGCGAGTTCAAACCGCTGCACGACATCAACCCGCTGCGGGTCAACTGGATTGACGAACGCGTCAACCTGGCCGGCAAGAAGGTCCTCGATGTCGGTTGCGGCGGCGGCATCCTCAGCGAAGCCATGGCCCAGCGTGGCGCGACCGTGACCGGCATCGACATGGGCGAAGCACCGTTGGCGGTCGCACAACTGCATCAACTGGAATCCGGCGTGAACGTCGAGTACCGGCAGATCACCGCCGAAGCCCTTGCCGAAGAAATGCCCGAGCAGTTCGACGTCGTCACCTGCCTGGAAATGCTTGAGCACGTCCCGGACCCGTCCTCGGTGATCCGTGCCTGCTTCCGCATGGTCAAGCCCGGCGGCCAGGTGTTCTTCTCCACCATCAACCGCAACCCGAAGGCGTACCTGTTCGCCATCGTCGGCGCCGAATACATCATGAAGCTGCTGCCGCGCGGCACTCACGACTTCAAGAAATTCATCCGCCCGTCCGAGCTGGGCGCCTGGAGCCGCATGGCCGGCCTGACCGTCAAGGACATCATCGGCCTGACCTACAACCCGCTGACCAAGCACTACAAACTGGCGGCGGACGTTGACGTCAACTACATGATCCAGACCCTGCGCGAGGAGTAAGCCGATGGCCATCAGAGCAGTCCTCTTCGACATGGACGGCACTCTGCTCGACACCGCGCCGGACTTCATCGCCATCTGCCAGGCGATGCGCGCGGATCGCGGCTTGCCGCCAATGAACGACAAACACATTCGTGATGAAATCTCCGGCGGCGCCAAGGCCATGGTTGCGGTGACGTTCTCGATGGATCCGGAGTCGCCGGGCTTCGAGGAATTGCGTCTGGAGTTCCTTGAGCGCTATCTCGTCGGTTGCGCCGTGCACAGCAAGCTGTTCGACGGCATGGGCGAATTGCTGGCCGACATCGAGAAAGCCCATCTGGTCTGGGGCGTGGTCACCAACAAGCCGCTGCGCTTCGCCGAGCCGATCATGCAGCAACTGGGGCTGGCCGAGCGCTCGGCCCTGCTGATCTGCCCGGATCACGTGAAGAACAGCAAGCCGGATCCCGAGATGCTGACCCTTGCCTGCAAGATGCTTGATCTGGATCCGTCGACCGTTCTGTTTATCGGCGATGATCTGCGCGATATCGAATCCGGCCGTGACGCCGGCACCAAAACCGCTGCCGTGACCTATGGCTACATCCACCCGGACGACAACCCACGACACTGGGGCGCGGACGTGGTGGTGGATCATCCGCTGGAGTTGCGCAAGGTGCTCGACAACGCGCTGTGCAGTTGCTGAGTGGTGCTGCAAAGCGACCATCGCTGCATTCCCGCGCAGGACGCGGGAACGATCAGAAGTTAATGGATTAGAGGTTTCTTATGTTTGATTACTCCGCTCGCCCCGAATTGCTCAAGGATCGGGTCATTCTGGTCACCGGTGCCGGTCGCGGCATCGGCGCGGCTGCCGCCAAGACCTACGCCGCCCACGGCGCGACCGTGCTGCTGCTGGGCAAGACCGAAGCCAATCTGACCCAGGTCTACGACGAGATCGAAGCGGCCGGTCATCCACAGCCGGCCGTGATCCCGTTCAACCTCGAAACCGCCCTGCCCCATCAATACGATGAGCTGGCAGCGATGATCGAGACCGAGTTCGGCCACCTCGACGGCCTGCTGCACAACGCCTCGATCATCGGCCCGCGCACGCCGATCGAGCAGTTGTCCGGTGAAAACTTCATGCGCGTCATGCAGGTCAACGTCAACGCGATGTTCATGCTGACCAGCACCCTGCTGCCGCTGCTCAAATTGTCGCAGGACGCCTCGGTGGTGTTCACCTCCAGTAGCGTCGGGCGCAAGGGCCGTGCTTACTGGGGCGCCTATGGCGTGTCGAAGTTCGCCACTGAAGGCCTGATGCAAACCCTGGCCGACGAAGTCGAAAACGTCGCCCCGGTACGCTCCAACAGCATCAACCCGGGCGCCACCCGCACCAGCATGCGCGCCCAGGCATACCCGGGTGAAAACCCGCTGAACAACCCGACACCAGAAGAGATCATGCCGGTCTATCTGTACCTGATGGGCCCCGACAGCACCGGGATCAATGGCCAGGCCTTCAACGCCCAGTAATGCCATACGTCGCATTTGTTGCCGTGGCGGAATACCGTCGCGGCATGCAATTGCCGCCTTGAGCGCGGAAAATTCAGTCAAATAACCACCGCCCTTCTTTTCGCTAAAATCTCAAGCCATTGATCCACAACGGTTTTAATAAAATATGAACCGTATGGCACGACTTTCGCTCTACATTTCCTCAAAGCACGCCGAGTGAAGGCAGTCGGGCAAGGCCTGATTCGATAGCTGACTAATCGTCATCGGGCAGACTAAACTTACGCCAAATGTCCTACGGGACTGATGGATCAGTATGACGCGCAGCCCATAGCCGCTCTCACCCAGCCTGTAAGACAGACTTACTGCTTAGGGGCTCACGCCATATGAAATCACCCTCCCAGACCACTGCAATTGACTTCGACAGTGCCAAATTGCAACGCCTGGGCTTTGGTCAGCAGCCGCCTCTCCTGGCGCGACCTGTCAGCCTGGCGCAATTGCGCCAGCAAATGAGCCTGCAACTGCAAACCAGCCTTGAGCCTCAACGCATCCTCGGTCTGTTTTTCCGCGAAGTTCAGCGCCTGGTGCCGCTGGACGCCTTGACCTACGTGCACAACGGCAGCGATCTGCGCCTGGAGTTCGGTGCCCGCGGCCACCACTCGGCCAGCTACAGCCTGAGCCACGAAGGCGAGCACATGGGTGAGCTGGTGTTCCGCCGTAACCAGCGCTTCAGCGAACAGGAACTGGGTAATCTCGAATCGCTGCTGTCGGCCCTGCTGTATCCGATGCGCAATGCGCTGCTGTACCGCGCCGCCACACAAAGCGCCCTGCGTGATCCGCTGACCGGCGCCGGCAACCGCATTGCCATGGAGCAGACACTGCTGCGGGAAATCGAGATGTCACGCCGGCACCTGCAACCGCTGTCGTTGCTGATGCTGGACATCGACCATTTCAAACAGGTCAACGACCTCCATGGCCACAGCGCCGGCGACGACGTGCTCAAAGCCGTGGCCGCGTCGATCAAGGGCCAGTTGCGCAATGTCGACATGGTGTTCCGTTATGGCGGGGAAGAGTTTCTGATCCTGCTGTCCAACACCGGCCGCGATGCGGCCGCCATGGTCGGCGAGCGCCTGCGTCAGGCAGCGCAGGCCCAGGATTACTACGCCAATAACCAATTGATCGAACTGACCGTGAGCCTCGGCTGCTCGACCCTGCTGCCGGGCGAATCCGCCGACAGCCTGTTGCGTCGCGCCGACAGCGCGCTGTATGTCGCCAAGCGCGAGGGCCGCAATCGCCTGACCATGGCGGGCTGACTATTCGCCGCCAACAAAAAACGGGAGCCAAGGCTCCCGTTTTTTTTATGGATGTTGCCGAAAATCAGCTCTCGACCAGCGCCCGGCGTTCACGCCCGACTAACACCCGCTCCGACAACTCAAGCTGCATGCAGCGCTCGAGGAACAGGTACATGTAGTCGTAGCTCTTGCAGATCGCCTGTCGCAGCTCCGCCTGCAAGGCTTTGCTCGGGTTCAACCCGGCCAGGGTGCAGATGATCTCCAGCGCCTCCCACGGATGGGCATCATCGTACTGGGCGTGCATCTTCAGCCACTTCATGGCCCGCTTTCGATCTTCCTCAGGGAAGGCCGCGGCGTAGACACCCGTCGAACACACCAGCGCCGACCACTCCCCGGTCGCGCCTTCGATGGCGTAGTTGGTGGCCGCGATGGCCACGATCAGTGAATCCGCCGAACTGGTGTGCCAGCACCAGTGGCTCAAGGCGTGCAACTCAGGTGGCACTTGCTGCGCTTGCAGGTCTTCCAGGCTCACACCATGGGCCCGGCTCCAGTGCAGCCAGTAATCGGCATGGTTGAGTTCGACGCGAATGTTGCGCATCAACCAGCGCCGCGCCATGTCTTCACCCGGATGACGGGCGAATTTGGTCTTGGTGAGATTCTGCGCCATGTACAACGCGAATTGCTCAACGACGGGCCAGCCCCCGATCAGGTACTGGCGCATGGTTTTGGCGCTGAGCTTGTTATCACGCATGCGCAAATAAAGTTCATGTTCGACAACCCGGCGTTTGCTCTCGCTGCAATCCTGGATCAACTGTTGCGCCCAGGCGGGATAACTTGCAGCTTCCATGAGTGGTCCGGTTCGGTTGAATGTGTCGATCACTGTTCGGCTCCTTTTGATTTGTGATTGTACGGATCGGCAAGAGACTTCAACGGAACGTGCCAGGCGCCTTGAATAACAACGGCTGCGGTCTGGCGGGCCGACTTTGCAAACTGTCACAGGTAAACAACTGCGGACGCTCCACAACATAACCCTGAGCGTAATCCACGCCGATTTCAAGCAATGCCTGCTCGATCTGCGCTGTTTCGACAAACTCGGCAATTGTCTGCTTACCCATGACATGCCCGATGTGATTGATCACTTCGACCATTGCACGGTTAATCGGGTCGTCCAGCATATCCTTTACGAAACTCCCGTCGATCTTCAGGAAGTCTACAGGCAAATGTTTCAGATAAGCGAATGAAGACATTCCGGCACAAAAGTCATCGAGTGAGAAATAACAACCCAAGCCTTTGAGTTCATTAATAAATCTGATTGCACTCCCGAGATTTGCAATGGCACTGGTTTCTGTAATTTCAAAACAAATCATTTCAGGCGGTACGCCGTAGTTATCAAACTGCTCGCGTAGAAAGTGCAAAAACGCGTCATCTCCGATAGTAATGCCTGAAAGATTAATCGCACACATTGCCAGAGGGCCTTCGCACTCTTCGTTAATACATTGGGCAATTACCTTAAATACATTCTGCACAACCCAGCGATCCAGCGACGTCATCAAACCGTAACGTTCTGCCGCCGGTATGAAACTGTCCGGAAGAATCATCCGGCCCGCTTCGTCATGCAGGCGCAGCAGAATTTCGATGTGCCCGCGGGTGCCACCGGCAACCGAACCCAGTGGGGCGATTTCCTGGGCGTAGAGACAGAAGCGGTTTTCCTCCAGGGCCATGTGCAGGCGCTGCACCCAGGCCATCTCGCCGAAACGCAGGGACAGTTCCGAGTCGTCGGCGTGGTAGACCTGCACCCGGTTGCGGCCCTTTTCCTTGGCCATGTAGCAGGCCATGTCGGCGGCCCGCAGCGAGGCTTCGAGGGTGGTCGGGTTCTGTGCGACGTGCACCAGACCAATGCTGACGGTGGTCAGGAACGGCCGTCCCTTCCAGACGAAATGCAGGTTCTGTACGGTCTGGCGCAGGCTCTCGGCGATCTTCTCGGCCGCCTCCGGTGCGCAGTTCTCCAGCAGGATCCCGAATTCATCGCCGCCCAGCCGCGCCAGGGTGTCGCCCTCACGCAAGCCCGATTGCAGCAACGCGCAGATATGCCGCAGCAACTCATCGCCTGCCGCGTGCCCGCAGGTGTCGTTGACCAGCTTGAACTGATCGAGATCGAGGAACATCAGCGCATGTCGCCCGGCCTGCCGCGTCAGGTTGTGCAGGGCCTGTTCGAGGCGGTATTCGAACTCGCGACGGTTGGCCAGTCCGGTCAGCGCATCGTGGGTGGCCTGCCACGACAGATTGGCGATGTATTGCCGCTCCTGAGTCATGTCATGCAGCACCAGCACCGTGCCGCTGACCTTGCCGGCATTGCGGATCGGTGCGCCGACCAGGGTCACCGACACGGTGCTGCCGTCCAGTCGCTGGATCAGCTTCGAGTGTTCGCTGCCGCCGGTGAGCTGGCCGCTGAGAATGTGTTCGATCAGGGTCAGCCCTTCGGTCTGGGCGTTGTCATCCAGCAAGTTGAACAACGCCGCCAGTGGCAGACCGGCAGCCTGCTCGGCCTTCCAGTGAGTCAACGCCTCGGCCGCCGGGTTCATGTAGTCGATCGCCCCGCTGACATCGGTGGTGATCACCCCATCGCCAATCGAGTGCAGGGTGACGTGGGCCCGATCCTTTTCCAGTTGCAGCGCTTCGGCGAAGGCATGCCGTTGCTTTAGCAACTTGCGGGTACGCAGCAGCGCCAGCACGATCAGGCCCAGCGCGGTGGCGAGGTTGGTGAACAGCAGCAGCCGCAGAATCATCCGCGAGCCTTCACCCAAGGCATCGCTGAACGCCTTGGCGGCCGGGGTCACGCCGTCATTGATCGCAAAGATCCGGTCTTTCCAGCGGTGGATATCAGCCTCGGTGGCGGCATTGGCAGTGATACGTTGATGCATCTCCTGCGCCACGCCGTCGAGTTCCACCAGATAGGCGTCGCCCAGCGTCCAGCGGTCGATGGCGGTTTCCAGATAACTGAAGTGACGAAAGTTCAGATACAGCCAGATCAGGCTGGAAACATCATCCGGGTGGTTGCCGCCCTTGAGAATGCCCTCACGCGCCGCCTGCAGGTCGGGCGGTTGCTTGTCCAGCGCCAGGCGCAATTGATGGCCGCCCTGAGGCACGGCAATGGCGTTCTGGTACTTGAGATAAATCGCTTCGTCGCGACTGTCGGCGTAGAGATTGAGGTAATAGATCGCGTCTTTCTGGCCCTTGGACCAAAGGCTTTCACCAGCAACATAGCCGCGAACGGCCGATAGGACGTAAAGACTCACGCCCCCCAACAAGGCTTGAAACAACACGACGGCGATAAATGGCCAGACGATGCCCAGCAACCGAGGCGTTCCGAGAGTCCGCTTTTGCTTCATGGAGTTCCTTGCGTGGTCACTGCCTGATTGTCCGTCTCTATCAGACCAACCCCCCAAAGACTAGGAGGCGTTCGGGTTTCCGGCAAGCGGCGGATCCGCCTCAGTTCAGGACAAACGCCGGATAGACATATGTACAGCCACGGTCGCTGGCGGCATCGATTTACTAAGCACTTCAGGTCTGCCCCCCTCTGTAATGGGAATGCCTTCACAAGGAGTGTGATATGCCCTCGACGTTTTCAGCCTCAACCGACTTATCGACAACCGCAGAAACCAGCGCCATCGAGGCGCTTGGACTGGCTACCGGCCCGGATATCGAGTCCCTGATTCCCCAACCGACCGGCCGGGACCGCAAAAGGTTCAAGGCAGCCCGAGTCGCAACACCGGCTATTACACCCGCCATGACCCTCGAACAGTACATGGCACAACGCATCAATGAACGAATGCTCGACACGGTCAAAACCTTTTTGATCGGCAAACCTTCGCTGATCCGTCATTTGAGTGGCGATATCCTGCGGCTCGCCGACACGGACGAACTGCGCGCGACCCCTTCGGTTTTCCTCCAGCGAGTACTGAATTCCCCCGAATCACTGGACCTGACAGAACGGCTGCTGAAAAGGCTCAAATGGTTCGGTGCATCCCCCGGCGAACAGACACCGTCGTCCGTGCGCTATCAGTTGTCATGCAAAGCCATCTGCCTGCATTTGCATGCGCCGTCTCCCGACGAGTCGCAGGAGCTCGCCGGATTCCACTGGCAAGACCCTGCTCACTGGGGCAAAAGCTACCAGACCCTGCGCAGCGATTTCGAACAGCATTTGCTGCGTACCCGACGGGTTGCCACTACCAAAGAGGCGATCCTGCTGGCCCAGGTGTTTCAACATCGCCTGTCGAAAGACTTTGCCGTGCGCGATATCCCGCCCGAGCTTCGTTACAAGACGTCGATCGTGTGGGTGAACTTCATGCACGGCGTGCTGCTGGCCGAGGTGCTTGGCCTGGATCAGTCGCAACCCTTGTCTTTCCAGCAACTGGTCAGTTTGCCTCTGGAACGCAGTGCTGGCGCCTCCCCCGCAGAGCTGGAAACAATTGCACGACTGCGAATAAGCCCCGCCCTTGAATGGGCGGTGTGCACTGGCGTCATCCCGGCGCGAGCGGCATCCGGTCACGATCAGGAAGACATCAAGCGAGCGCTGACTGCGCTGGAAGAACAAAGCGAAAACCTGAACAAGGCCGTGATGACGCTGGATTCCACCCCGCCTGACCGGATACAGATGGCCAGGGACGTGCTGGCTGACCGGTTCAGTGGTTTTACATTCAACAAGGACGGACGCAAGTTGATGTCTGCCGATCCGAGCCATAGTCATTCAAGAGCACCACTGGACCAGAAGAATCAGCAGGGCCACAACTTTCTGGATGTCTATGCAGACGGCCAGCTCGATGGCGAAAAGCGATGGATTGTCTCCATGCCCGACGGCACAACGCGATCCACCACAGCACTCCGGCTGGATGACCAGCGCGTCCTCTATGCCGAGCGTGAAAACTCGCGGGGTGGTTATGAACGGGTAAATGCAGATGACTACAGCTGGGCCGGCAAATCCTTGCCGGATATCAATGCGCAGTTTGAAAGCGCCTTCAACCAATATCTGGCGACGATCAGGCCGCCCTATCAGACCTTGATCGCCAGCTTGCTGACTTCACTGCCAGCGAGCGAACGCCAGGCATTGGCAATGGGTGAAATCGAGTTGTTGGGGATGCGTCGAAAATCAGGACCCAACGAACCGCCGGATCTGACCCGGGCCAGGAAGGGCTTCGTTATAAAAGTGACCCACCAGGGAAATATTGCCTACTACGAGCTGATCCCGAGTGCCGGTGTCATTCGCCTTCGACCCACCTTGAGGTTTTCAACCGTCAATGGCGTTCGGACCGAGTTTGCCTTGCACGCCACCATCCCCGGGCAAACCTATTCACCAGAGCGTGACATCAGTACTTCGTTGCTGCTCGACTGGTCGGCCCATCTCCACGGCAGGACACCTGCCGCCCGGGGGGCCTACATCGGCTACCTCGACACCGTGGGCACTATAGCCGCAGCCTCCGTGGATACCGGGACCGATGCTGCGACGCTGACATCACGACTGGACGCACTGGCCAACTACATCGCGACAAACTACCTCTACGTCGATGAAGAACACCTGCGCCAGCAAGCCCGAGGCATGACAATCTTCGACAGCCACAGGGCGAAGATCGAGAAACGGCTGGAAGTATTCGTGACGATCGTCAAAGGGTTCGTTCCTTTCTGGGGCAGCATCGAGGACCTGCTCTCCGACGATGTCAAAAGCAAAGCCCTGGGCGGGGTCGGACTCCTGTTCGACCTGGCTTCGTTCCTTTGCCCGATCGGCAAATTCATCTCGGGTTCGGTGCGCCTGCTCCGCGCCGCTGCCGGCACCACTCGCATGGTCGTCAATGCAACGCTGCCGCCGTTTTCGACATTGGCCCGCCAACTCCTCACCCGCTCACTGGCGAACCTCAACCCACTGGACGGCATTCCCTCGCTGCTCAAGGGTCTGGGAAGCGGTGCCGGAAAAGGGCTGCTCTTCATCGGCGGAATGAGCGTTGTCGGCATCAGAAAACTGACGGGAAAGGCCGATGGCTTCCGCCTGGTCCAGAATCTGCCACAAGCCATCGATCCCGGGGACTGGAAGCCGCTGACGAACGGTGATCAGCTCGCGACGGTCAACGGTATTGATGATGTACTCCTGCGCCATACAGATTCTTCGGGACTGGAACGCTTTCATCTGGTCGACCCGATGACCTCCCTGCCCTACGGCCCGCGCCTGCGCAACAACGGCAAAAATCTCGCGCAAGGTCGATCCGGCTTCAAGACATTGCCCCCGAGCGAAACCCACGTCGTTGCGCAAGTTCCGGAACACGCCCACGTTCGTGAAGTGCTTGAGGTCGATGGTCGAACCACCCTGCTGATTGATGACATCCCTTATCGACCGGACGGCAACCAACTGCGCCGCGCCGACCTGATCGATGATCAGTCGCTACTCAAAGCCCTGCCCTGCAGAGTGCGGCGCATGCCGGGGTCGGACGCCTGTAAAACGAGCTATGTCACCCGCAATCCGGCCCCCACGCCAGCCAACGGCACTTACGACACGGATAAAGGCTGGGCACCCTGGTTCGGGGACAGCATTTACACCCCGGCCACAGCGGGTCGAGCGATGCTGCTCAAATCCCTGAAAAAGAAAAGCAGACACTTGGCGGCAATAGCGTTTCAAAAAGGGATTTACGGGAGGATCAAAGTGGATATCCCCTTCGGCACCCGGAATCAGTTCGACACCTTCGAGGCCGGCGCCATCATCGTCCCCGCTATCGACGACTCAAGGCACTATGTGTTCACCCGACTGGACGCCGGATCCTTCTACGTCGCCGAACTGCCCAAGGGGCAAAGCCTCGCCACGCCGTTGACGTTGCGCAAGGCCAATACCCTGCCTGCCGATCTGAAAGGTGAACTGATGACGGTTTATACCGGATCGCTCAATGCCAACAACATGGCGAGAATCTACGGCATTCCAGCCGTGGAACGCGCCCTCGAAACCATGGAGAAAATTGCCATTCGCATTGGTGGTCATGCGAACCCGCCGGACACGCTCAAACTGCTTAAAGTCGATACCAGCCCCGGTGAAGCGGTGTTGTTCGATCATTCCACGCGCATGATCGTCAGCCGGCTGCCGGACGGTGCAGCATCCTGGTCACGTAGCCGGGACGCCTCAGACAGCTTTCGCCAACGAACCGCAGACATTTTCGACACGCTGTTTGGCGAAAAAACAATCAACGTCCGGCAGCACGCAGATCTGAAAATCAATCAGGCGATGAACAAACTCCAGGCGCTGCTTCCTGGCCGTTATCGAGCACAGAATCCAAGAAACATCGCCTATGCAGACATCATGACCGCAACCGGAAACCGTGAGGTCTACATAAGCGTTTCCGGCGCGCAAGGACTGACTGGCGAACTACCGTTGTTCAAAACGCTGCCTAGGTCAGACAAAGTGATTGTCGGCGACACCACCTACTTCAATATCGACTTCGGCCAGACCTTCAACAGAACCTCACTGGAGGTCTCGAGCGAAGGGCAATTGGTGGCGATTCCCCATACGATAAAGGACATCGACACCTACACGCCTGAATTGACCCGAAGGCCGACCTCCCTGGACAGCGAGGCCAAACTGATCAGCGTGCTTCGCAAGAAATATCCCGAAAACCACATGATCGCTTCGGTCGACGTGGCCACGACCATGCCCCCCTGCACCAGTTGCTCGGTGATCGTTAAGGAGTTTGGTTACGACGGCACAGCCAACGCGCTGGAGGTGCTGTGGAACTGAACTACAACCGCTGCAAATGCCCATAAAGCTTGGCGTACAACCCGCCATCGGCAATCAGTTGCTGGTGGTCGCCATCCTCAGCCACTTGCCCGCCGTCGAACACCAGCACCCGGTCCGCCTGCTTCACCGCTGACAGGCGGTGGGCAATGATCAGCGTGGTGCGGCCATGGAGGAACCGCGCCATGGCCTGGTGCAGGTTGTATTCGGTGGCGGCATCGAGGGCTGACGTCGCCTCGTCGAGGATCACCACTTTGGGTTCGGCGAGGATCATCCGGGCAATGGCCAGCCGCTGCCGCTGACCGCCCGACAGGCGCACGCCGGAGCGGCCGACGATGCTGTCCAGCCCGTCCGGCAAGGCGCGGATGGTCGGCTCGAGCTGGGCGATTTCCAGTGCCTGCCAACAGGCTTCATCGCTGCGGGTACGGCCCATGGTCAGGTTGGCTCGCACGGTGTCGTTGAACAGCGCCGGATGTTGAAGCACCACCGCGACATTTTCCCGAACCGTTTCCAGGCCAATTTCCTGCTGGGTCGATCCGCCGAAACGGATCGTCCCGGCCAGCGGCGTATACAGGCCCAGGAGCAATTGCACGAGAGTACTTTTGCCGCCGCCACTGGCGCCGACAATCGCCACTTTCTCACCGGGGGCGATGGACAGGTTCAACTGATCCAGCACCAGTTCGTCGCCGTAACCGAAACTCAGACCCTGCACCTGAATCCCGACCGTATCACGGCCCTTGAACGGGTCGACGCCGCCGGGGTATTGCGGCTCGTCGGCGCGGGCCAGCAGTTCGTTGATCCGCGACAGCGCACCGCCCGCCGCGTAATAAGCGTATTGCAGGTTCAGCAGTTGTTCGACCGGGCCGATCATGAACCACAGATAGCTGAACACCGCGAGCATCTGGCCGATCGACAGGTCGGAGAACAACACCGTCAGCATGGCCGCCGCGCGGAAAATATCGATGCCGAACTGGAACAGCAGACCGCTGGCGCGGTTCGAGGCGTCGGTCTTCCACTGCGAGTTAACCGCGTAGTTGCGCACTTCCTGCGCACGCAAACCCAGCCGTCCGAGGAAGAAGCCCTGGCGGTTGCCGGCGCGCACCTCCTGGATCGCATCGAGGGTTTCGCTCAGCGCCTGAGTGAAGCGCGAGGTGCTGTCATTCTCCAGTTTCTTCAGGTGCTTGACCCGCTTGCCCAACTGCACGGTGGCGTAAATCACCAACGGGTTGAACAACAGGATCAGCAGCGCCAGCTTCCAGTGCATCCACATCAGGATGCTGGCGGTGCCGACCAGCGTCAGCATCGCCACCAGAAAACGACTGAGGGTTTCGCCGACAAACTTGTCGAGGGTGTCGAGGTCGGTGACCAGGTGCGTGGTGACCGTGCCGCTGCCCAGGCTTTCGTATTCGCCGAGGGAGATCCGTTTGAGTCGTTCAATCAAACGCACGCGAATGCGATAAACGATGTCCTTGGCCAGCCGCGCAAACAACCGCGCCTGCAACACGCCAAAACACAGGGCGCTGCAGCGCAGGGTCAGCGTCACCACCAGCATCAGGCCGATATAGCCCGCCGCTTGCTGCCACATCGAAGGCAGCACATGGTTCATGACTTTCAGCGCAGCATCGCCATGGCCGAGCAGGACTTCGTCCACCAGCAACGGCAACAGCAGCGGAATCGGCACGCTGCACAGCGTCGCCAGTACGGCCACGCCGTTGGCGATCCACAGGGATTTTTTGTGATGAAGTGCCAGTCGCCGGACTTCAGCCCAGCTCAGCCGGTCGACACGCTTGACGGCTGGCGTGTCATCGGCCGGGTCAGACACAGGCCGCGCGCTCCAGCCATCGACCGAGCAACGGCGACAGTTCACTGAGCGGCTGGTAGCCGTTGGTCAGCAACGCCAGTTGGCCGTTGCGTTCGGCGAGCAGGGTCGGGAATCCGGCGATGCCCAGATCCTGCACCCAACTGAAATCGGCCTGGGTCGCCTTGTGTTGATCGGCGTGATCAAACAGGGCAGCAAATTCGATGCGCGGGACGCCGGCCTTCTCCGCCAACTCCACCAGAACGCTGGCCTGGGTGACATCGCGACCTTCAGCGTAAAACGCGTGCTGGATCAACCCGACCAGTTTCCACGCGCAATCCGGTGCCAGGCTGCGTGCGGTGACGATGGCCCGGCAGGCAGGTTCGGTGTCGTAGACAAAGCCGTCCGGCAACGCGCCTTCCAGCTTGAACGGCTGGCCGGTGGCCTCGGTGACCGCCTGCCAGTGTTCGAGAATGTAGCGGCGGGTGGTCGGCTCCAGCGCCGCACCACTGCCGGTGCGCAACCCGCCGACCACCAGGTGCAGTTCCACCCCGGCTGTCTGCGCCTGCTCCACCAATGCCTTGGCCACCGGGGCAAATCCCCAGCACCACGAACACATCGGATCCATCACATAGAGCAGGCGTGCAGACATGATTAAGCCTCGGTGGATGCTTGCTTATAGTTGTAGCCGATCGGGTGCGGCATGTTGCGCGCTTTTGCCAGTTCGATCTGCTTCTGGCGGTCGATTGCACTGCGGCGAGTCTTCTCGCTCAGGGTGTCCCAGCAGTGCGGGCAGCTGATGCCGGCCACGTAATGCTCGGAGGCGCGATCTTCAACGCTGACCGGGGTGCGGCAGGCATGGCACTGATCGTAGTCGCCTTCGCTCAGGTCATGACGCACGGTCACGCGGTTGTCGAAGACGAAGCAGTCGCCCTGCCATTTGGTTTCTTCCTGCGGCACCTCTTCGAGGTACTTCAGGATGCCGCCCTTGAGGTGGTAAACCTCTTCGAAGCCTTCGCCGAGCATGTAGCTCGAGGCTTTTTCGCAGCGAATGCCGCCGGTGCAGAACATCGCGACCTTCTTGTGCACGGCCGGATCGAAGTGTTCTTTGATGTAGTCGGGGAATTCGCGAAAACTGGTGGTTTTCGGATCGATGGCGCCTTCGAAGGTGCCAATCGAGACTTCGTAATCGTTGCGGGTGTCAATCAGCAGCACTTCCGGGTCGCTGATCAGCGCGTTCCAGTCCTGCGGCTCGACGTAGGTGCCGACCTTCTTGTTCGGGTCGACGCCTTCGACGCCCAGGGTCACGATCTCTTTCTTGAGCTTGACCTTGGTGCGGTAGAACGGCTGCTCGTCGCAGTACGATTCCTTGTGATCGATATCGATCATGCGTGGATCGTTGCGCAACCAGGCCAGCAGGCCGTCGATGCCTTCACGGCTGCCGGAAACCGTGCCGTTGATGCCTTCTTCGGCGATCAGCAGGGTGCCTTTGATGCCGTTGTCGACCATCGCTTGCAGCAGGGGCTCGCGCAGGTTGACGTAATCTTCGAGGGTGACGAACTTGTACAGTGCCGCCACGACAATCGGTTGTGTCATGGGTATTTCTCCAGGTGGCTACCCTCGTAAAGGGTGAACCGGATGCGAAAAAAAACGCGCCGGGTAAGCGGCGCGTTTCGGATTCTAGCAAAAAACCTCAGTTCATTGCTGCAAGGCTCAATGCTTGCTGCCGCCGGCACAGGTCGGCGACGCCGGAGCGACGCCTGTCTCTGCCCATTCCTGCGGGGTGTAGGTGTGCAGCGCCAACGCATGGAACTCGCCCATCAGCTCGCCGAGCGTGCCGTAGACTTTCTGGTGGCGCTTGACCCGGTTCAGGCCTTCGAACTGCGCACTGACCACCACTGCCTTGAAGTGGGTCTGCAACCCGCGACTGTGCATGTGGCTTTCGTCCAGCACTTGCAGATGCTCAGGCTGAAGCAGCGCCAGCGTCGATTCGATGCGTTGTTGCATGGTCATCACGAACTCCGCTTACTTCTTCTTGGCCGGAGCTGCGCCTTTCGGTGCCAGCTCGTTGGTCATGTCGTCCAGCAGCTTGTTGACCACCGGTACGGCGCTTTCCAGTTTGGCCTGGGTCATCTGGGCCGATTGCTGAGTCAGCTGCGGCATTTTTTCCAGGACTTTCTTGCCCAGTGGCGACTGGTAGAACGCGACCAGGTCTTTGAGCTCGGACTCGCTGAAGTTGCTGGTGTAGAGCTTGACCATGTCCGGTTTCAGCTTGTTCCAGCCAATGGCCTGATCCAGAGCGGCGTTGGCCTTGGCCTGGTAGGTATCCAGAACGGCTTTCTTGGATTCCGGCGCCTTGGTCTGTTCAAAACGCTGGGCGAACATTTGCTGAACCTGCATGTACACAGGAGTGCCCAGCTTGTCAGCGTGCGCCAGGGTCAGGAAAGCTTCGGCACTGGCGTTGTGGCTGGCGGTATCGGCAAGCACCTGGCCGCTGGCGCAAACCAGGGCAACCGCGGTGCAGATGGCACGAAGACGAGTCATCGAGTTTCCTTTTCAGCTAGGCGAGGTAAAACCCCAAGGGCGACCATTCTGCGCCTGAATAACGCTGCGGCTCAACCCCCGGGCCTTGCCGCGCTTGATTGGCGGGGATTTGCCGGTCAACAATCGACTGGAGGGAACCACCCGGGCCGACACCGGCCTAAACTGCGCAAACAGACCAACAGGAGTGTGCACGATGAGCCGTATCGAAACCGACAGCCTGGGCCAGATCGAGGTCCCGGACGACGCTTACTGGGGCGCTCAGACGCAACGCTCGCTGATCAACTTCGCCATCGGTCAGGAACGCATGCCCTTGCCGGTACTGCACGCCCTGGCCCTGATCAAGAAAGCCGCGGCCCGGGTCAACGACCGCAACGGCGACCTGCCTGCCGACATCGCCCGCCTGATCGAACAGGCCGCCGACGAAGTGCTCGACGGCCAGCATGACGACCAGTTCCCGCTGGTGGTCTGGCAGACCGGCAGCGGCACCCAAAGCAACATGAACGCCAACGAAGTGATTGCCGGCCGCGCCAACGAACTGGCCGGTAACCCGCGTGGCGGCAAGACGCCAGTGCACCCCAACGATCACGTCAACCGCTCGCAGAGCTCCAACGACTGCTTCCCTACCGCCATGAGCATCGCTACCGCGCAAGCGGTGCAGGGCCAACTGCTGCCGGCGATCGCCGAGCTGTCGGGTGGCCTGGCCGAGCTGTCGGCGCGGCACATGAAGCTGGTGAAGACCGGTCGCACCCACATGATGGACGCCACGCCGATCACTTTCGGCCAGGAACTCTCCGGCTTCATAGCGCAGCTGGATTACGCCGAACGGGCAATTCGCGCGGCGCTGCCGGCAGTCTGCGAACTGGCACAGGGCGGCACCGCGGTCGGCACCGGGCTCAACTCGCCCCACGGTTTCGGCGAAGCGATTGCCGCTGAACTGGCGGCGTTGTCCGGTCTGCCATTCGTCACCGCGCCCAACAAGTTCGCCGCCCTCGCCGGCCATGAGCCGCTGACCACGCTGTCCGGTGCCCTGAAAACCCTCGCCGTGGCGCTGATGAAAATCGCCAATGATCTGCGCCTGCTGGGTTCCGGTCCGCGTGCCGGTTTTGCCGAAGTGCGCCTGCCGGCCAACGAGCCGGGCAGTTCGATCATGCCCGGCAAGGTCAACCCGACCCAGTGCGAGGCGCTGTCGATGCTCGCCTGCCAGGTGCTGGGCAATGACGTGGCGATCGGTTTTGCCGCCAGCCAGGGTCACCTGCAACTGAACGTGTTCAAACCGGTGATCATCCACAACCTGCTGCAATCGATCCGTCTGCTGGCCGATGGCTGCAGCAACTTCCAGCAGCACTGCATCGCCGGGCTTGAGCCGGACGCCGAAGTCATGGCGAAACATCTGGAACGCGGCCTGATGCTGGTAACGGCGCTGAACCCGCACATCGGCTACGACAAGTCGGCGGAAATCGCCAAGAAGGCTTACAGCGAAGGCAAGACCCTGCGCGAAGCGGCGCTGGAGCTGGGTTATCTGACCGATGAGGAGTTCGATGCCTGGGTGCGGCCGGAAAACATGGTCGAGGCCGGCGCCAAGGGCTGAGATCTGCAGCGTCTGTAAGTCAGTCTTCGCGAGCAAGCCCGCTCCCACAGTTGACCGCAATCCCATGTCAGGAATGCGGTTAAAAGTGGGAGCGGGCTTGCTCGCGAAGAACGATGACTCGGTTAACCTGCTGCCATGCGCATCCGCCGCGCCTTGAGCCCGGCAATCAGCGAAGGCCCGAGCGCCACCAGCGCCGAACCCAGCACCACCAGCACCGCCCCGCCATACCCCAGCAGATTGATTTGCTCGGCGTGCACATATTCAGGCCACACCCCGGCCGCCACGGCCACCGCACCGAACGTCACCAACGGCGTGATCGCCAGCGTCGCGCTGACCCGTGAAGCTTCCCAGTGCGCCAGTGCTTCGGCAAACGCGCCGTAGGCGATCAGGGTGTTCATGCAGCACGCCAGCAGCAGCCAGCCCTGCAGCGGGCTCAGTGACAGCGCTTCGAGCGGATGCACCCAAGGCGTCAACAACAGGGCGCAGAACAGGTAGATCACCATCATCACCTGCAGCGAATTCCACACGGTCAGCAGTTGCTTCTGCCCCAGCGCGTAAAAGGTCCAGACGGTCGACGCCAACAGCACCAGCAACACGCCAGCGGTGTAGTCAGACAAAGAGGTGAGCAATTCAGCCAGACGCTGATTGAAGAACAAGGCGAATCCGATCAGCAGCACCGCCAGGCCAATGCCCTGACCGATACTGAAGCGTTCCTTGAACACGAACAGACTGGCGATCAGCAACATGATCGGCCCCATCTGCACCACCAATTGCGCAGTGCCGGGGCTGAGCAGGTTCAGGCCCATCAGATACAGCACGTAGTTGCCCACCAGCCCGAGCACCGCCATCAGCACCAGCCAGCCGCCCTTAGGCCCGAGCACCTTGCGACTCGGCAAGCGTTTGGTCGCCGCCAGATAAAGGAACAGACAGCCGCCGGACACCAGCAGGCGAAACCAGGTCACCGTGACCGGGTCCATCACCACCAGCACCTGCTTGAGCTTGATCGGCAGGATTCCCCACAGAAACGCCGTCAACAACGCCAGGAACATGCCGTACACCCAACGACCCGATGAAACGTGCATGAGAACCCCAAGCGCCAGAGACAGGAGCGCTCATTCTAGGCGCACAGACCCTGCCCGACACAGGGACAGTTGCGCTCCAGCCGCAAATGAAACTGTGCAGGTCGCAGCAGAAAATTGACGATGGGCCGTTGATCGGCTGCCCGGGCAAGGTAAGTGGTTCAGGCATAAGCTGATTGGATCCAGCCCGGGACATCACTCACCAAGGAGACCCCGTCATGTTAGGCATGCGCGCCCAGGACACCGCCCCCGCCACGCACTTTCGCAGCGACCGCGTGTGCCGGGTCAACGGCGAACTGTATTTCAGCACCCGGGAAAACACCCTCGAAGGGCCGTTCGACAGCCACGAGAAAGCCGAGCAGGAAATCCGCGCGTATATCGCGCGGATGCAGTTGCGGGATTCTGGCAGGTAGATCCGGTCGCCCCATTCGCGAGCAAGCTGGCTCCCACATTCGATCACATTCCTTCAATAAGAATAGGGTCAACTGTGGGAGCGAGCTTGCTCGCGAAAGTTATCGAGAGAGCAAAACAAATTCCCGGACTTAGCGCACGGCTTCGAACAACCCGGTCGCGCCCATCCCGCCGCCCACGCACATGGTCACGATCCCGTAACGCAGATTGCGCCGCTGCAACTCGCGCACCAGATGCCCGACCTGGCGTGAGCCGGTCATACCGAACGGGTGACCGATGGAAATCGAGCCGCCGTTGACGTTGTACTTCTCGTTGTCGATTTCCAGACGATCACGGGCGTACAGGCACTGCGAGGCGAACGCTTCGTTCAATTCCCACAGATCGATATCCGCCACCTGCAAGCCTTTGGCCCTGAGCAGTTTCGGCACCGAGAACACCGGGCCGATGCCCATTTCGTCCGGCTCGCAACCGGCCACGGTGAACCCACGGAAAAACGCTTTCGGCTTGAGCCCCAGTTGCAGGGCTTTTTCCAGGCTCATCACCAGCGTCATCGAGGCGCCATCGGACAACTGCGACGAGTTGCCGGCGGTCACCGAACCGTCCTCGGCGAACACCGGTTTCAACCCGGCGAGACTCTCATAAGTGGTGTCCGGGCGGTTGCAGTCGTCGTGATCGACGATGCCGTCGAGGACCTGCACTTCACCACTGTTTTTGTCTTCAACGCGGTACTTCACCGCCATCGGCACGATTTCATCGCTGAACAGGCCGGCTGCCTGCGCCTGGGCGGTGCGGATCTGACTTTGCAGCGAGTAACGATCCTGCGCCTCGCGGCTGACACCATAACGACGCGCCACCACCTCGGCGGTCTGGCCCATGGTGTAGTAGATGCCGGGGGTCTGCTGCTTGAGCAAAGGGTTGATCAGGTGATCGGTGTTGACGCTTTTCAGGGTCAGGCTGATCGACTCGACGCCGCCGGCGACGATGATGTCGCTGCAACCCGACGCGATCTGATTGGCGGCAATCGCAATCGCCTGCAAGCCCGAAGAACAGAAACGGTTGAGGGTCATGCCGGCGGTGCCGGTACCCAATTGCGAGAGCACCGCCACATTGCGGCCGATGTTGTAGCCCTGGGCGCCTTCGTTGGAGCCGGCGCCGACGATGCAATCCTCGACGCTGGCCGGGTCGATGTCGTTGCGCGAGAGCAACGCATTGACGCAATGGGCCGCCATGTCATCGGGACGGGTCTGGTTGAACTTGCCGCGAAAGGACTTGGCCAGGCCGGTCCGTACGCTGTCGACGATCACCACTTCACGCATGGCATACCTCATTGTTGCAGTCGGTTGAGAGTGGACCGAGCATAAGTCCACCCAATCGCCGACGGCGACAATCATTCACCTCGCGTATGCGGGCCCATCGGTTCAGTCCTTGTGCTTCTTGGCTCGCTTGTCGGACTTTTCGAAAGCTTCTTCCAGCGCCCGGTTGATCGTGCGCAGCACCTTGACCCGGGCCCAGCGCTTGTCATTGGCCTCGACCAGGGTCCACGGCGCGATTTCGGTGCTGGTGCGGTCGACCATGTCGCCCACGGCGGCGCGGTAGGCGTCCCACTTGTCACGGTTGCGCCAGTCGTCTTCGGTGATCTTGAAGCGCTTGAACGGGATTTCTTCGCGCTCCTGAAAGCGCTCCATCTGCGTGTCCTTGTCGATGGCCAGCCAGAACTTGACCACGATCACCCCGGCGTCGGCCAGTTGCTCCTCGAAGTCATTGATTTCGCCATAGGCACGCATCCAGTCGGCGGTGCTGCAAAAGCCTTCGACCCGCTCCACCAACACCCGGCCGTACCACGAGCGGTCGAACACGGTGAATTTGCCCCGCGCCGGGATGTGCCGCCAGAACCGCCACAGATACGGCTGCGCCCGCTCCTCTTCGGTCGGCGCGGCAATCGGCACGATGCTGTATTGGCGCGGATCAAGCGCCGCCGCCACTCGACGAATCGAACCGCCCTTGCCCGCCGCATCGTTGCCTTCAAACACCGCCACCAGCGCATGCCGGCGCATGCGCTTGTCACGCATCAGGCCGGACAGCCGCGCCTGCTCGGTGATCAATTGCTCTTCGTAATCTTTCTTTTCCAGACGCTGAGTCAGGTTGAGGCTGTCGAGCAGGTTCAACTGATCCACCGACGAGCCCAGCGGCTGGGCACTGACATCGTGCGGATGCACATCGGGACGCTTCAAGGCGTTTTGCAGGCCTTCGAGCAGAATCTTGCCGACCGTCAGGCTGCGGTAGTGCGGGTCGACACCCTCGATGACATGCCACGGCGCGTAATCGCGACTGGTGCGACGTAACACGCGCTCGCCGTATTTGACGAACTTGTCGTAGGTCTGAGATTGCTGCCAGTCCAGCGGACTGATGCGCCAGCTGTGCAGCGGGTCATCGGCCAGGGCCTTGAGCCGCGCCTTCATCTGTTTCTTGGACAGGTGGAACCAGAACTTGAAGATCAGCGCACCTTCATCGCAGAACATCTTTTCCATGCGCTCGGCGCCGGCAATCGCCTGATCCAGACGCGGGTCCTTGAACAAGCCGTGGACCCGGCCCTGCAGCATCTGGCTGTACCAGTTGCCGAAGAAAATCCCCATCCGCCCCTTAGCCGGCAGCATCCGCCAGTAGCGCCAGGCCGGTGGTCGCGCCAGCTCTTCATCGGTCTGCTGATCGAAGGTGCGCACTTCGATCAGGCGCGGGTCCATCCACTCGTTGAGCAACTTCACCGTCTCGCCCTTGCCGGCGCCTTCGATGCCGTTGATCAAAATGATCACCGGGAAACGCTTCTGCTGCTGCAACTCGAACTGGGCTTCAAGCAACGCTTCACGCAGGGCGGGCACGGCGGCTTCGTAGGTGTCTTTGTCGATGGCGTGACCGATTTCAGCGGATTCGAACATAGGGACGGCTCCTTCCAGGATTCAGCAAGACTAGCGGATTGGGCTCTGACGCGGCACAGAAATTCCCGCCGGCGGCGGATTGTCCTTGAGTCATCGTCAGCAAGGCTTGCCATGGATCAAGCGCCGCCTGCGTGATCGGCTAGAATGGCCGCCTTGTCGTTGCCGAGCCTGCCATGAAACCTGTAATGCCCCACGCCCAACTCGACTGGGATGACCAGGGACGCCCGCGTTCGCGAGTGTTCGACGATGTGTATTTTTCCGACCAGTCGGGGCTGGATGAAACCCGCTACGTGTTCCTCGAACAGAACCGTCTGGCCGAGCGTTTTGCCGCGCTGCCGGCGGGTGGGCGACTGGTGATCGGTGAAACCGGGTTCGGCACCGGGCTGAATTTTCTCTGCGCCTGGCAGTTGTTCCAACAACACGCGGTGGCCGGTGCGCGGCTGCATTTTGTCAGCGTCGAAAAATTTCCGTTGAGCCCTGCCGACCTGCAACGGGCGCTGGCGTTGTGGCCCGAACTGAAGCCATTCTCCGATCAGTTGCTCAAGCATTACGTGGCAATTCATCAAGGTTTCCAGCGCATTGTTCTGGATAACGGTCGTGTGACCCTGACGCTGCTGATCGGCGATGCACTGGAGCAGTTGCCGCAACTGGACGGCCAGATCGACGCGTGGTTTCTCGACGGTTTCGCCCCGGCGAAAAACCCGGAGATGTGGACTGCCGAACTGTTTGCCGAACTGGCGCGGCTGGCGGCGCCCGGCTCGACCATCAGCACGTTCACCAGCACCGGTTGGGTACGGCGCCTGCTCAACGCCGCCGGCTTCAAGATGAAGCGCACGCCGGGCATCGGCCACAAGTGGGAGATCCTGCGCGGCACATTTCTCGGCTGGCCCGAGGACGTTGCGCCCCCCGCCGCCGAAAAACCGTGGTTCGCCCGTCCGGCTCCGTTGAGCGATGAGCGTAGTGCTCTGGTGATCGGCGCCGGTCTTGCCGGTTGTGCCACCGCTGCCAGCCTCGCGGCGCGGGGCTGGCAGGTCAGTCTGCTGGAACGGCATGACGCGGTTGCACAGGAAGCTTCGGGCAACCCGCAAGGCGTGCTGTACCTGAAACTGTCCGCCCACGGCACCGCCCTGTCGCAGCTGATCGTCAGCGGTTTCGGCTACACCCGACGTCTGCTGGAAACCCTGCAACGCGGCACCGATTGGGACGACTGCGGCGTGCTGCAACTGGCGTTCAATGAAAAGGAACGCGAGCGTCAGGCACAACTGGCGGCGGCGTTCCCCGAAGACCTTCTGCAATGGCTCGATCAACCCGAAGCGCAGGCCCGTGCCGGGGTCGGTCTGGCCCATGGTGGTTTGTATTATCCCGAGGGTGGCTGGGTGCATCCGCCAGCGCTGTGTCAGGCGCAATCCGCACAACCGGGCGTCACGCTGCTTACCCATCAGGAAGCCGTGGAGCTGCGCAAAATCGACGGTCAGTGGCAAGCCTTCGACGGTGAACAATTGATCGCAACAGCACCCGTCGTGGTGCTGGCCGGTGCCGCCGAAATCAAGCGTTTCCCCCAGAGTGCCGACCTGCCACTCAAGCGTATTCGCGGGCAGATCACCCGGCTGACGCAGACCACACAAAGCCAGGCGTTGACCACTGTCGTGTGCGCCGAAGGTTACGTCGCACCGGCACGCTTGGGCGAACACACCCTCGGCGCCAGTTTCGATTTCAACAGCGACGACCTGACCCCGACCACCGCCGAACACCTGGGCAATCTGGCGATGCTCGAAGAGATCTCCACGGATCTGGTCGCGCGCCTGCACATCGGCGAACTCGACGCCGACAGCCTTGAGGGCCGCGCCGCCTTCCGTTGCACCAGCCCGGATTACCTGCCGATTGTCGGCCCGCTCGCCGATCGCGAAGCCTTCACCGAGGCCTATCGCGCCTTGAGCAAGGATGCCCGGCAAGTGCCGGACATTCCCTGCCCGTGGCTGGATGGCCTGTACGTCAACAGTGGCCACGGTTCACGCGGCTTGATCACCGCGCCACTGTCTGGCGAGTTGCTGGCCGCGTGGCTGGACAACGAACCGCTGCCGCTGCCGCGCAGTGTCGCCGAGGCCTGTCACCCCAACCGCTTCGCCCTGCGCCAGTTGATTCGCGGCAAGTGAACCGGGCGCACTGTCCGGTCGCCGTCAGTCACCGGGCACGATGCAGGTGCCCCGCTCGATCTGCTCCGCGATACGCAGGGTCAAGCGTTGCAACAGGGCGTTCTCGGTCTGTTGCTTACGCGAGGTGCACAGACCCATTTCACTCAGGTAGTCGGCAGAAGTGAGCTCCTCAGCTTTTTCGAACAGTGCCTGAACTTCCTCATGGTGAGGGGCAATGGCGTCTTCGAACTGCTGCGCGAAACGGGTTTTCAGGTAGTCACTCCAGAACGGCTGGCGAACCAGAAACTTCACCCAGCTGGAGGACAGTTCAGCCGTCTGGATTCGGTGGAGCGCCGCTATCAATTCATCACTCGTCACATCAGCCAGTTCGCTGTAACGCATATGCGCCGCCTGCCCAGGCAGGTCGAACGCCCGTGCCAGCCCCGTGCGATACGCAAGGGTCACTTCCAGAGGGTCGGGGGATCCTTGATCCCGGGCGTGTTCCGCCGCTATCAAGTCGATTTGCTCAAGCCGGAACAAGCCTCGGGCAAGCTTCATCAGGACCGTCGGGGAGACCTGCCTCTCACCGGCAAAGCGCAATACATTGCGCACATGCACGGCGACCTCCAGATGACTGAAGTTCAGCGCTGCGCTATCCGTGCAATTGATCGGGTTGGCCGCCAGATTGAAAATCTGCTCGCGCAGTTCGGCGTTGGCCTGCGTCGCCTCAAGCACCGCCCAGACCCGCCTGGACATATCCTCTCGCACGAACTCGGAGTCAGCGGTATTACCCAGCTCCGCCAGCAAATGAAACAGGCCTTCAGCCATCGGATCGTCTTTGATCGCGTTCCATGTTTGCAGCCGCCTTGAACCCACCGTTCCTCCGGTTTCGGTCAGCCAGATCGAACGTGCCTGGTGTTCATCCAGGCGCGCGATATCGTTTTCCAGATACCCCATGCCGACCCCGATTTTCTTGCGGTAGTTCTCCAGATGAGTACTGCTGAGAGCGGAAATCGGGTTGTTGCGCAGATTGATCGTTTCACTGAAGCGCCGCGGTGTTTCAAACAGCCACTGTGGTAAATCGCGAATGTCATTGTCGCGCAGATCTACCCGATCCAGGTTTGGCAAACGGTGCAACCCCTTGGGTAGTTCCGTGGTGCGGGTATTGCGTACGCTCAGGTCAGACAGCTCGAACATCCCGCTGACGTCCACCGTCGCCCCCAGAGGGTTTTCGCTCAGGTCCAGACTTTGCAAATTGCGCATTCGCGACAATTTCACCAGGGCATGCTCGGTCATCTGAAGACGGTTGTGCATCAGGCCCAAACGCCTGAGATTCGGCATGAGCGAGACCGCCTCCGGCAACTGGGTGAGCCTGTTGCGACCCAGCTCAAGTGTCTCGAGGTTTTTGAAGGCTTTGAGGAAATACGCGACATCATTGTCCAGTTGCATGTTTTGCAGTGACAGATGCCTCACGTGATCGAAGCTCAGCCCGGGCGGCAGGATCGGCAGCTTTCCAAACCGCATGCCATCGAGCTTCAGGCCATAGGCCGGACGGTAATACTCGTCGGGCAGGAAAACCAGCCGGCGAAAACTGTCTTCGATCTCGTACGCCACGAGATGCCGGCATTCGCGCACTTCACTCGATATCCCGCCCTGAGCCTTGATGGCCACGGTATCGTCCATCCAGGTATCGAGCACCTCTCGCAGGCGCGCCAGGTCATCCTGCAATTGCCTGACCCTGAGTGCGCGTGTCAGATGGTCTGCGCCCAACTGATCAAGAAACTCACGGGCCTGGATATCGGAAAACAAGGGGTAGAGTTTTTTCACCTTGCGCAACAGGCGTTGCGGATGATGCGTGGCTTCAGCGGGTGGATCGGAAAGCCTGCATGCCGGTTCAGGGGCCGGTGGCTCGAACCTGTCGCCGTTCAAGACGCGGTTACAGCCCTCACGCTCATCCAGTGCGGTGTCAAGTAACCGGCTTCGCAAACGCCAACTGTCTTCGGGCTTGGCCTCTGCCAGTCCAATTGCCTTGGCCTGCGGAGGAGAAAGGCCTTTGAGGATCGCCTGATAGAGGCTGTCCGTCCCCTGGGTTTTTCCGAGTGATCGAGCCTGGCTGTCAAACGCCTCATAGCCCTCATCGAGCCTGACCAGCGTCAGCGAATTTCCGGCAGTGAGCGGTTTCTTGCCGAGGGTCTCAAGCAGGTCTCCCTTGAGTGACTGAGCCCGCAATTCCAGGTAAAGCTGCGGATCCCAACCCTCGAGTTGCGGCAACAAGCCGATGGCCAGTTTTTCGGTATCGGCGTTGGCGACTTCAGCCAGGTAGAACCCGGTCAGCGCCCGATCCAGGCGAACATTGCTCGCGGCCTCGCTCAAGCGCTGCGCCAGGCCCATTGGCACTCGTCCGGTGGTGCGCAGAAGCGCGCGTTCGACACTCGACGCCTGACGGATCAGTTCCTGTGCGTAACGCGTCGGTACGTCGGGATAAGCCGCTCTGGTCTTGAGCACCTCACTGTCCAGCGTCTGGTCATAGCGCCGGTACAGATGATCGAACGTCGAACGACGATCAGCCTTGACCGCCGCCCCGATGACTTTCGCCAGTTTCACCCCCCGATCGGTCAGCGCAACGTCAGCGCCGACCAGAGCTTCGACCTCTTTGGGGTACAGACCGTCGATGACGGTCTGCAGCAACTCGCCCTTCTCCAACTGATCGTTGCTGACAATGACGCTCAGGGTGTCATCTTCAATCGAGCCGGGAGGAAAGGTCTCGGTGATCTCCCCTTTTTCATCAACGACCTCGATGTAGCGATCCTGCGGCCAACCGGAAAGCCTTGGCAGTGCCTGCAACTGTTCCTGGGCATGCCGTGCATCGGTCGCTTCGCCACGCTCCATGGCGGCAACGAAGTCACGCACCCGGTGCTCGAGAGCGAACCGCTCGATCATGTCTCGTAAACGAGGCGTTATTGGCAGGCTGTCATCGCTCAAGCGATGCAGTTCGTCGAAGCGCGTATCGGTCAGCCGCCGGATCATCTCCAGTCGACTGTCGTCCAGACTCGCCAACTGCGGATCGATGCGTTTGAGGGTATAGGCGCCGGACCATTGCTCGCTCGGCTCCGAGGCATGACGCCAGCCACCGTTTCGGCTGGGCTTGAGCGTCGGCGCATACGCCTGTGGACGGACAGGGTGCTGAATCCGCCAGGTCTTCGAAGCCGGATCCAGCGCCACGGCATAAGTGCGATCGTCGATGCGGGCGAAAGTCTTGCCGTTGACCTGATACAAGCCCGTCGTGTCAGGTTCGAGGCCCTCTTCGACAGGCAGAGGCTGTTCATAGGCGCTCAGTTGCGGCTTCCATAATCGGGACTGACCACTGCGGTCGAGAATGGCGGTAAAGGGCTGAAAGAAATCCGGGTGTTTTTGAACGGTTTTGATCGCCAGGGACTTCAAGACCTTGACGCCGGCACCCACGGCGGCCATCAGGGCAAGGTTTTCCGCGACACTGAGCAGGTGTGAAAAAGCTTCCTGGCGGTCGCCGCGATTCCAGTCCTCGATTCCTTCGTACACTTCGGCCAGCATTTGTCCGATAGCCACGCCCATCATCAGTTGCCCCAGTACCGGAACGACGAATCCCGCCACGTTGGCGATCGTCATGCCGATTTCCAGGTATTGGATCAAACGTTTCTTGCGCTCCTCCTCATCGACATCGGCAGTCGGCACGGCAAGCGCACGGGCGTCGAGTTGCAGTTTGCCGACATGACTTTTGAGCATGAAATCGAACAGCGGGCCGGGCATTTCCAATTGTTTGACGTGCCCCAGGCTATCGGTCTCCGCAAACGTCTTGAAAAACTCGACCTTGTCGACTTCGCCGATGCAGTGGGTGAAGTAACTTTTGTAACTGCCGACTCCCAGTTTGAACTCCAGATATGCGATGAACGCCGTGAAACTCGCGTACTCGTAGAGGGGCTGGTCAGGTTCCCCGGGCATGTACACCAGACACCATTGATCCGGATCCAGCTCGACCGATTTTTCGGAGAAGACCACAACACCCCAGAGGCAACTGTCGAGCGCTTCGATGCCCTGCATGATCAGCGGTCGCCCCTTGAACTGAAGGCTTTTGGCATCAGCTATGCCACCGGCGTCGATCAGGCGCTGAACCGTCTGAAAACCGTCCCGGGAGACGTGTTCCTTCATCAGCGCCAGGTGCAGATCCAGTTTCAGCATCTGCTTTTTCATCACAGTGATATTGCGAACCATCGGACCGGTGGCGACCCTGCTGCCATCGACCTCCTTGACGCCAAACACCTGTTGAAAATGCGCCTGGTATTGCTGCCCCAGATCCAGCTCCCGGCAGAGCGCAGCGAACGCCGCCGGGGTCAGGCCGGGTAAACCGTCAGGCGTGCTGGCAATCCGTACAACGCTGCCCTCGGGGAAATAATCGGCCTGCGCCTCATCTTGCGTGAAGTTCTGCATCGCCGCTTCCAGCAGAGTCGGGGTAGCCGACGGCATGACCTTCGCTCCGCCGCCCGGTGGCGTTACCGGCTCGCAACCGCAATAGCTTCCCGGTAACTCGAGGTGGTCTTTCTCGACATCGAACACAGCTGACCAGCGTTTGGTCAGGGCGTATTTCAATTGCGCGATGCAAAAGCTTTTCAGCGACTGCAGCCGGCTCAAGTCTGTCTCGACCTGGGCCTGGATGGCGTGCAGGTCACAGGCGGTCTTGTCCAGTGCCGCCAATGTGTCGGCACTGGCATTGAGCAGCACGGAGGGGAAGTTTTTCTGCAAGGCCGTGGCGGTGTCCAGATCGCCGGTGGCTTCCAGCAAAAAGCTCAGTTTCTGTTTTTCCGTCAGGGCGATCGGTGCGATCGACGCGGGTGTAGTGGACATGGGCAATATTCCTTTATTGCTGTTGAGTCCCTTCCACCCTATCGATCCCGCCGCCGAATAAAAAACACGAATAACTGCCCGTTCGGGCCGGGAAACAACCAGCAATCCTTATGTTTCGAATACTTATCTACTACCTCCCCCTTCACCCAAGCTGTTAATGGGCCACCGGTCAGGCCAACACGCTTATAACTGATCGTTCTAAAACTCCCACATCCGCACCGGGTCAGTTTCTGGGTACCGGCCATTTCGGCGCGGTGCAGCGACACCCTCCCCAACGGAAAAACCGGTAAGGACTTTATGTGCGGATTAGCTGGCGAGTTACGTTTTGATCAACAACCTGCAGACCTTGCAGCCATCGAGCGAATCACCCATCACCTGGCGCCTCGCGGCCCCGACGCGTGGGGCTTTCATGCTCAGGGGCCGATTGCCTTGGGCCATCGACGCCTGAAAATCATGGACCTGTCGGACGGCTCGGCGCAGCCGATGATCGACAGCCAACTGGGCCTGTCCCTGGCCTTCAACGGCGCGATCTACAACTTCCCGGAACTGCGCGCCGAACTTGAAGCGCTCGGTTATGCGTTCTACTCCGGCGGCGACACCGAAGTGCTGCTCAAGGGTTATCACGCCTGGGGCGAAGCGCTGCTGCCGAAACTCAACGGCATGTTCGCCTTCGCCATCTGGGAGCGCGATGCCCAGCGCCTGTTCATCGCCCGCGACCGTCTCGGTGTGAAGCCGCTGTACCTGTCGCGCACCGGCCAGCGTTTGCGTTTTGCCTCGGCACTGCCCGCGCTGCTCAAGGGCGGCGACATCAACCCGATCCTCGATCCGGTGGCGCTCAACCATTACCTGAATTTCCACGCCGTGGTGCCTGCGCCGCGCACCTTGCTGGCGGGCATCGAAAAACTGCCACCCGCGAGCTGGATGCGCATTGAAGCGGACGGCACCACCGAGCAGAAAACCTGGTGGACCCTGCCCTACGGCCCACACGACGACGAGAAAAACCTGACTCTCGAAGACTGGCGCGACCGCGTGCTCGACAGCACCCGCGAAGCCGTGGCGATCCGCCAAAGGGCGGCGGTGGATGTCGGCGTGCTGCTTTCCGGCGGCGTCGATTCGAGCATGCTCGTCGGTCTGCTGCGCGAAGTCGGCGTGGAAAACCTGTCGACCTTTTCCATCGGTTTCCAGGATGCCGGCGGCGAGCGCGGCGACGAGTTCCAGTATTCCGATCTGATCGCCAAGCATTACGGCACCCAGCATCACCAACTGCGTATCGACGAAAGAGAAATCATCGAGCAACTGCCCGCCGCGTTCCGCGCCATGAGCGAGCCGATGGTCAGCCACGACTGCATCGCCTTCTATCTGCTGTCCCGCGAAGTGGCCAAGCATTGCAAGGTAGTGCAGAGCGGCCAGGGCGCCGACGAGTTGTTCGCCGGTTATCACTGGTATCCGCAGGTGGACGGCGCGGCCGATCCGTATGCGGCTTATCGCGAGGCGTTTTTCGACCGCAGCTACGACGACTACGCCGCCACGGTGCAGCCGAAATGGCTGACAGCGAATGACGCTGCCGGTGACTTCGTGAAGGAACATTTCGCACAGCCCGGCGCCGATGCGGCGGTCGACAAGGCCTTGCGTCTGGACAGCACGGTGATGCTGGTGGACGACCCGGTCAAACGCGTCGACAACATGACCATGGCCTGGGGCCTGGAGGCGCGTACGCCGTTTCTTGACTATCGCCTGGTGGAATTGTCGGCCCGTGTACCCGGCAAGTTCAAACTGCCGGACGGTGGCAAGCAAGTGTTGAAAGAAGCTGCGCGACTGGTCATCCCGAGCGAAGTGATCGACCGCAAGAAAGGTTACTTCCCGGTGCCGGGCCTCAAGCATTTGCAGGGCGATACCCTCAACTGGGTGCGCGAACTGCTGCTCGATCCGAGTCAGGATCGCGGCCTGTTCAACCCCGCCATGCTCGACAAACTGCTGACCGATCCACAAGGTCAGTTGACCCCGCTGCGCGGCTCCAAGCTGTGGCAACTGGCGGCCCTGAATCTGTGGCTCAGCGAACAAGGAATCTGATCGATGAAACCTCACGCCACGGCTTACAGCCAACGGCTACTGCGCGGTCAGACACCGTCCTACGAACGCTTGCAGGCGCGTCTGGCCGAGGACGGCAGCGAGCCGGCCGCCGAGCCGATTGCGGTGCATTGCGGCTGGGGCCGGTTGCTGATCGGCCACACTTTTCCCGATCCGGCCAGCCTTGCGCGGGAACTGCTCAACGAACAGCCGGGCGAGCGCGACATTGCCTTGTACGTCGCCGCGCCGCAGCAGATTCTCGGCCTGGAACCGACACAACTGTTTCTCGACCCGTCCGACACTCTGCGGTTGTGGTTCAGTGATTATCGTCAGGCCACCCGGGTGTTTCGTGGTTTTCGTATTCGTCGCGCGCAGAGTGACGCGGACTGGCAGGCGATCAATCAGCTGTATCAGGCGCGCGGCATGCTGCCGATCGATGCCACCCTGCTCACCCCGCACCATCAGGGCGGCCCGGTGTACTGGCTGGCGGAAGACGACGACAGTGGCGCGGTGATCGGCAGCGTCATGGGCCTCAATCACCAGAAGGCTTACAACGACCCGGAAAACGGCAGCAGCCTGTGGTGCCTGGCGGTCGACCCGCAGTGCTCGCGCCCCGGTGTCGGCGAAGTGCTGGTGCGCCATCTGATCGAGCACTTCATGAGTCGCGGTCTGAGCTACCTCGATCTGTCGGTGTTGCACGATAACCGCCTGGCGAAAAACCTCTACGCCAAACTCGGCTTTCGCAACCTGCCGACGTTCGCCATCAAGCGCAAAAATGGCATCAACCAGCCGCTGTTCCTCGGACCGGGGCCGGAGGCGCAGTTCAACCCTTATGCGCGGATTATCGTCGAGGAAGCCCATCGGCGCGGCATCGACGTGCAAGTGGATGACGCCGACGCCGGGCTGTTCACCCTCAGTCACGGCGGGCGCCGGGTGCGTTGCCGCGAATCCCTCAGCGACCTGACCAGCGCTATCAGCATGAACCTGTGCCAGGACAAGAGCCTGACTCATAACGTGCTGAAAGCTGCCGGGTTGAATGTGCCGTCACAACAGTTGGCGGGGAATGCGGACGATAATCTGGCGTTCCTCGACGAGTACCAGCGCGTGGTGGTCAAACCGCTGGATGGCGAACAGGGCCAAGGCGTGGCGGTGGATCTGCAAACCATCGAGGACGTGCAGCAAGCCATCGAAGCCGCCAAACAGTTTGACACTCGCGTGCTGCTCGAAAGCTTCCACGAGGGCTTCGACCTGCGGATTCTGGTGATCGGTTTCGAGGTGGTTGCAGCGGCGATTCGCCGCCCGGCGGAAGTGGTTGGCGACGGTCATCATTCCATCGGCGCGTTGATTGAAGCGCAGAGCCGACGCCGGCAAGCAGCCACCAGCGGCGAAAGCAAAATCCCGCTGGACCAAGAAACCCAACGCACCCTGCACGCGGCCGGTTACGACTACAGCAGCATCCTGCCGGCCGGTGAGCATCTGTTCGTGCGGCGCACGGCAAACCTGCACACCGGCGGCACGCTGGAAGACGTCACGGCGATTCTGCACCCGACCCTGGCCGACGCTGCTGTGCGCGCGGCCCGGGCGCTGGAGATCCCGATGGTCGGCCTCGACCTGATGGTGCCGGCGGCGGATCAACCGGCGTACGTGTTCATCGAAGCCAACGAGCGGGCGGGTCTCGCCAACCACGAGCCGCAACCGACGGCGGAGCGGTTTGTCGATCTGTTGTTTCCGCACAGTCAGCCGGCCGTTTGATCTCTCTTCAGCGTCATTCCCGCGTTCAACGCGCGAATGACGCCCCGCAACAGGAGTTTCCATGACCACCCAAATTCCCGAACCGGATCTGAACTACCTGCAGAAAGTCCTGCTGGAAATGCTCGCCATTCCCAGCCCTACCGGGTTCACCGACACCATCGTGCGCTACGTCGCCGAGCGGCTGGAAGAACTCGGCATTCCTTTCGAGATGACCCGTCGCGGCACGATCCGCGCCACCCTCAAGGGCAAGAAAAACAGCCCCGACCGTGCGGTCTCGGCGCACCTGGACACCATCGGCGCCGCCGTGCGCGCGGTGAAAGACAACGGGCGTCTGACCCTGGCGCCGGTGGGCTGCTGGTCGAGCCGGTTCGCCGAGGGCAGCCGAGTCAGCCTGTTCACCGACAACGGCGTGATTCGCGGCAGCGTGTTGCCATTGATGGCGTCCGGGCATGCCTTCAACACGGCCGTGGACGAGATGCCGATCAGTTGGGATCACGTCGAGCTGCGCCTGGATGCCTACTGCGCAACCCGCGCCGATTGCGATTCGCTGGGCATCAGCGTCGGCGATGTGGTGGCGTTCGATCCGCTGCCGGAGTTCACCGAAAGCGGCCATATCAGCGCCCGCCACTTGGATGACAAGGCCGGCGTCGCCGCGCTGCTGGCCGCTCTGAAAGCAATCGTCGACAGCGGCCAGGAGTTGATGATCGACTGCCATCCGCTGTTCACCATCACCGAGGAAACCGGCAGCGGCGCAGCGGCAGCATTGCCGTGGGACGTCAGCGAATTCGTCGGCATCGACATCGCCCCGGTCGCGCCGGGCCAGCACTCCAGCGAACACGCGGTGAGCGTGGCGATGCAGGATTCCGGCGGGCCGTACGACTATCACCTGTCGCGCCACCTGTTGCGCCTTGCCGGTGAGCACGAACTGCCGGTGCGCCGCGACCTGTTCCGCTACTACTTCAGCGACGCCCATTCGGCGGTCACTGCAGGTCACGACATTCGCACCGCCCTGCTCGCCTTCGGCTGCGACGCAACCCACGGTTACGAACGCACGCACATCGACAGCCTCGCGGCGCTCAGTCGCTTGTTGGGGGCGTACATTCTGAGTCCGCCGGTATTTGCCAGCGATGCGCAACCGGCCACCGGGTCACTGGACCGCTTCAGTCATCAGATCGAGCACGAAACGCAGATGGAGAGCGACACCCGTGTGCCGTCGGTGGACAGCCTGGTGGGGCAACGCTCGGACAGTTGAGTCTGGCCCTCGGCGATCATTCGCCGTAGCATCCCGACATTGATTTAGCCGAGGTGCCCATGCTGATTCCCTACGACGCGCTCGAAGTCGACACCCTCACCCGTCTGATCGAGGATTTCGTCACCCGCGACGGTACCGACAACGGTGACGACACGCCGCTGGAAACCCGCGTATTGCGGGTTCGCCAGGCGCTGACCAAAGGCCAGGCGCTCATCGTTTTCGATCCGGAAAGCGAGCAATGCCAGTTGATGCTCAAGCACGACGTGCCCAAGCACCTGTTCGACTGAAAACGCTCAGCGGCCCTTGCCGCTGGCCTGCTTGCGCTGGATCCGTTCGTAGACTTCGGCGCGATGCACGCCGACCTGCTCCGGCGCTTCGACGCCGAACCGCACGCTGGAGCCGTTGACCGCCAGAACGCGCAGAGTGATGTTGTCGCCGATGGAAATCAGTTCACCGACAACACGGCTGAGTACAAGCATGGGGGGGTGTCCTTCAAGGTTTGCGAGCCTTGAAGATGCGCGGGTTTCGACCGCCCTACAATGCACGCCGGGCAATTCAGTCATTCCCTACGCATCAGGTCGCGCAAGCCTTCAGACGTTTCCTTCAGGGCTGCAAGATTCAGCTCGCGGAAAACCGTGGTCCGAACAGGATCACACTCGCCCCGATCACACACAGCGCCACACCGATCCAGTCCGAACCCAACGGGCGGATGCGCTCGACCACCGCCAGCCAGCCAATCGAAGCAATGATGTAGATGCCACCGTAAGCGGCGTAGGCGCGACCGGCGTAGGTCGCTTCGACACGCGTCAACAGCAGCGCGAACAGGGTGAGGCTGATCAGCGCCGGGATCACCCACAGGGCGCTCTTGCCCTGGCGCAACCACATCCAGAACGCGAAACAGCCGGCGATTTCGAATAGCGCGGCGAGGAAGAACCACAGGTAGTTGAGCATGCAAGACATCTCGTCAGGGTGACTGTTGCGGCCACCCTAACGATGCGGCGAACCCCGGGCAAGTTCAGCCGTTGTTCTGTTTGGCCTTGGCGCGCATCTTTTCGGCCATCGCGGTCATTTCGTTGTACAGCAACTGCGGGTTCTTCTGTTTGAGCGCCCAGGCCATGCGCCCTTGTTCGTGGGGCAGAATCATGAACTCGCCGGCCGCGACTTGCTGGTAGATATAGTCGGCAATATCGCTGGCGGTGATAGGAGAACTTTCCAGCAACTTGCCGACCTGGGCTTTCATCGCCGGCGTCGGGCCACGGAAAGAATCCAGCAGATTGGTCTGGAAGAATGACGGGCAGACCACATGAACCCCGACTTCCTGTTGGGCCAGTTCGATCAACAGGCTTTCCGACAACGCCACCACACCGGCCTTGGCCACGTTGTAGTTGCTCATCGCCGGGCCCTGCATCAGCGCGGCCATCGAGGCGATGTTGATGATCTTGCCCTTGCTCTGTTCCAGCAGCGGCAGGAACGCCTTGCAGCCCTTGACCACGCCCATCAGGTTGATCGCGATCTGCCAGTCCCAGTCCTCCAGCGACAACTCGCTGAAGAAACCGCCCGAGGCCACACCGGCGTTGTTGACGATGATGTCGATGCCGCCCAGTTTCACTTCGCAGGCCTGGGCGAATGCGGTGAGCTGGCTGTAATCGCGTACGTCACAGCGCTGGATGAAGCCGTCGCCGCCGGCTTCGCGGACCAGTTTCAGGGTCTCTTGCAAACCGGGCTCGCTGACGTCGGACAAGGCCAGTTGCCAGCCTTCACGCGCCCAGCGCAGCGCGATTTCGCGACCCAGGCCTGAGCCCGCGCCAGTGATCATCATGCGATTTTGCATAGCAGACAGCCTTGTTGTTCCGGGGAAGATGCGCGGAGTGTAGCGAAGGATCCGCAGCGACCCACGCTCCATCAGATTGCTGAATGGCGAGGGCAAACCGCGACAACAAACGAAATAAGCACGCGAGCCAAATACCTTAAAAAAACATTGAATTTTCTTTCATGCGCACCAGTCGGAATTTGTAAGCCGTCTGGATTTAGTTCAACTTCCAGCCGCCCTTGAACACCAAGACTTCACAGACACTATCAACAAGGAAATAGACATGGGCACAATTCTAATCATTATCCTGATCCTGTTGCTGATCGGTGGTCTGCCGGTCTTCCCGCACTCCAGAAGTTGGGGTTATGGCCCTTCGGGCATTATCGGTGTGGTGCTGGTAGTACTGTTGGTGCTGTTGTTACTCGGTCGGATATGACTGTTTGACCGACAAAAAAAAGAGGCCCTTCAAGGGCCTCTTTTTTATTGCGCCGAATGATCAGTCCGGCTTGCCGTTAATCACACCGGCGGTGTTGTCGATCAGGCTCTTGGTGGCCGTTTGCAGGAACGCTTCGAGCTTGAGTTTCAGCTCGGCAGTGCGCGGTGCATCCGGTACCACTTCGGCGTGCGGGTTCGCGCCCAGTTCGTACTGATAGATCTTCGGTGCCATTTCCTTCTCTTTCGGCAGCACCAGGATCTGGTCAGCGGTGACGATGGCGGTGGTCTGCTCGCTGCCCGACGGCTTGATCACACCGAAACCGGTGTCACCCTGCGGCAGGTTCAGCAGATCGCGGCCCCAGCACTGATGGCGCACTTCGCCACCGAGGCGACCCATGATGGTCGGCACGATGTCGATCTGCGTACCCACGGTGTGGTCACGAGTACCGAATTTTTCCTGGATGCCCGGTGCGATCATCAGCATCGGCACGTTAAAGCGGCCCAGGTCCATTTCGGTGATCTGACGCTCGTTGCCGAAGCCGTGGTCGCCGACGATGACGAACAGGGTTTCCTTGAAGTACGGCTCCTTGCGAGCCTTCTCGAAGAACTGGCCCAGCGCCCAGTCCGAATAACGCATGGCGGTCAGGTGCTCGTTGAGCGGGCCACGGTCAGTCACGCGCTCGACCGGCAACGGCGTCGGCAAGGCGTACGGCGTGTGGTTGGACAGGGTCTGCAGCAGCGCGTAGAACGGCTTGCCGTTTTCCCGAGCCTTGAGCTCCACCAGACCACGGTCGAACATGTCCTGGTCGGACACGCCCCAGGTCGGATCGGAGAACACCGGGTTCACGAAGTCGTTACGGCCGACGAAGTTGGTCATGCCCTGGTTGCTGAAGAAACCGGACTGGTTGTCCCAGGCAAAATCACCGTTATAGACGTACACGTCGTCATAGTCGCGAGCGCTGAGCAACTGCGGCAGGCCGGACAGCTTGTGGCTGCCTTCCGGGGTCTGCATCAGGTATTCGAAACCCGGCAGGTTCGGGAAGCAGGCCATGGTGGCGAACATGCCCTGGTGGGTATGGGTGCCGTTGGAGAAGAAACGGTCGAACAGCAAGCCTTCCTTCGACAGCTTGTCGAGGTACGGCGTGATGTTGCCCGGCGCGCCCAGTGCGCCCACCGAGTGACCGGCCATGCTTTCCATCAGGATCACGACGACGTTCTTGATCGGCAGGGTCTTGTCGGCAGGCGGCGTGTATTCACGACGCACGGCGGCGATATCGGCATCCACCAGTTTGTCGTCCGACGTCATCAGCATTTCGCGAACCACTTTCTGCGCCTGATCCTGCGGCAGCGTGGCTTTCCAGATGTTGTCGCGATCCTCGCCCATCCGGTCCTTGGCCGCCGCGATCAGCGACAGCGTGCCGTTGAGGCCGAGCTGGTTGGCGAAGTTCGAATCGGTGGTGTACACGTCACCCCAGCGCAGCGGCGGGCCTTGGCGCAGCGTACCGCGAGCGGCGACCACGCAGATCAGCAGGCAGACTACGAACACCGCCAGACGCGCATACCACGGCGCTACTTGACGGGTGCCGACGTTGCCACCGCTGAACGGGCCACGCGGACGGGTCAGACGATCGGCGCCCTTGAACGCCAGGGTCAGGATCAGCGTGCCCACGGCCCAGGCCAGCAGGTAGCGCACCACCGGGAAACCGTACCAGAGCATGCTCATCACGGTTTTCGGGTCTTCCTTCACGTACTGGAACACCAGGCCGTTGAGGCGCTGGTGGAACTCGCGATAGAAGTCCATCTCCATCAGGCCGAGGAACAGCGCGATGCTCGAAGCGACGGTCAGCCACAGACGGAAGAACCCGCGCGCCGCCATGGCCCGGGCACTGAACAGCGCCAGCACCAGCGGAATGCAGACATACACCACCAGGCGAATATCGAAGCGCAGGCCGTTGGCGAAGGCTTCGAGGAAGGTCGAGGCCGGGGTGTCGAGGATCATCTCGCGGTTGTAGACCAGCAGCGCGAGGCGCAGCACGGAAAACATCACCATCATGACCAGCGCGCACAGGAGCGTGTAGGCCAGATGCGATTTGACGGTCGGTTGCAGCAGGCGACTGGAAGATCGCTGCTGACTCAGGGCGTCCGGGTTTGCCATGTCGTTTTAGGACCCATTGGAAGTTGAAGTTGCAAAAATTCAGCTGCGCCCTGCCCTCTGTTGGCCTATCCAGGCCCCGGGGCTTGCGCGGAGCGCAAATGTTGCACGATCACCGGCGGCATTGCCATTGATTAGTGCCCGCTGCCGGACGCTTTCATTCAAGGCACAGCGCACCGGGACAGGTGCAGACAGCGCGGGCGAATTGTCTTGGAGACTTTGTGAAAATTTCGTCCAACGCATATCTGGAAACACAATAAACCTGGATAACAAAACGCCCCGAGTTGTTCGGGGCGTTTACAGATGAACGCGACAGTTACTTCTCGGCGCGTTCTTTCAAGGCTTTCAGGGTGTTGAACGGTGCGTCGACCACAAACTTGTTGGCGATCATCGACGGCACGCTGCCACCCGGTTCGGTGTGAACCTGATAGGTCACTTCAACCTGGTCGCCTTTTGGCACGAACTTCCAGAAGCCTTTGACTTGAGCAACCCGCACAAAGCCCTTTTCTTCAGGCAGGTACTTCGGCACGCCTTCCAGGTTACGGGTCAGGCTGCCATCGGCGCCTTCGACGGTGGTGACGTGCAGGATCGAATCGCGCGGAGTCACCGGCCATGGGGTGTTGAACTGGGTGTAGGTCCAGCTCTGGTCGCCTTCGTGCTTGAGCAGTTTCTGGGTCTTGCACTCGTGAATCCACGCGCACGCACCGGAGACGTCTTCCTGCAAGGCGCGCAGTTTGGCGATGGTGGTCTTCATCACGGTCACGCCCTGATAGGACTTGTAGTCCGAACCCGGCACTTCGCTCAGGGAGACCTTGATGCCGTCCTCGTTCTTGGCGACTTTCCAGTCTTCAGCCTGGGCGGCCGAGGTGGCCAGCACGGCCGTCAAACCACACAACACAGCGATACGATGCAGCGAACCCATAGTCTTATTCCTTATTGTTGAAGTTCCGTTCGTTTGACACATCACGCCGCCGTCATCTGCTCCCACCAGCCGAGCAGTCTGATCGCGTCTTCCTGGCTGCTGCCGCAGACTTCGGGATCGGCCTTGAATCCTGAGCAGACCGCCGGACGTTCCGGTCGGCCGAAAATGTTGCACAGGTTATCGACCGACAACTGAACGCAGCGTTCACCGGCAGGTTTGCCATCGGGCATGCCTGGAATCGGCGAACTGATGGAAGGGGCAATGCAGCAGGCGCCACAGCCTTCACGGCATTTCATGACGACGCATTCCTCGCAGCGGGCAATGTGTTAAAGGGACGCGGAACAGGGTAACCGCTTAAACGGCTGTTTTAAATTGCCTGAACCGGGGTTTTTACGCAGAAACGAAAGTGACTGACCAGTCTCCGACAAAGCGTCTGGTCTGCGGGTCACCGACGGGGACGATTTATTGCTTGAACTCGAAATCCAGCGCCGCGCCTTCGACTTCCCGGCGCTCTTCATTGCGCAATTGCAGCTGCATTTCGTTGCTGAGCAAACGGCCGTTGAGCTGGAAGCCGCTGTTCTTTTCGCCGAACATCTGCGGCAGGATCGGCTCGCGCTTTGGCAGCGTCACAGAGCCGGGAGGCTTCAACTCCTGAACCATGTCTTTGGGCAAACTCAAATCGAGCTTCGCGGACGGCAATGGCGTCTTGGCCACTTCTTTCGCCGACTTCGACTTGGAAGCGACCGGAGCGCGCTTCTTGGCGGGCGCAGCCTTTTTCTGCGGTGTTTTTTTCGCTGGAACGGTTTTCTTGGCCGTGACCGGTTTTTTCGCGGTGGCAGCGGCCGGCGTCTTTTCCTGAGCCGCGGCCGCCATGGCGCCAGGCACATGACCCATCATCAGCAGGCAGAGCACAACCCAGACGGCAGAAAATTTCGCTTTCATGAACCCAACGAAGCTAACGGCAGAGGGCCATATGCTCGCCTGTTGGACGCCACATGACAAGCTCCGCCATTGTTTCAAAATCCGCCGGCCATCTCCTGGCAGAGCTGTGTCGCCAGCATTCCGAGGGTCATCAGCGCCCGTTCCGCCTCGCGATTCCACGGGATGCCGCAGTTCAACCGGATGCAGTGGTTGAACTGTTCCGTGTTGCTGAAGATCAGGCCCGGCGCAATGCTGATGCCCTGTTGCAGCGCCCGCACGTGCAATTCCTGGGTGTTGACCCGCCCCGGCAGACTGACCCACAGAATGAATCCGCCGGTGGGCCGGGTCATCTGTGTGCCTTCGGGAAAGTACTGCTGAACCGCCAGCTGGAACGCGCTGAGATTTTTTCGGTATTCCTGGCGGATGTACCGTAAATGCCGGTCATAGCCGCCGTTTTCCAGGTACGCCGCGATGGCCATTTGCGTGACGCTGCACGCCGAATGGGTGCTGAAAGTCTGCAAGCGCTGGATTTCCTGCTGGTACTTGCCGGCGATCATCCAACCGATGCGTACACCGGGCGATAACGTCTTGGAAAAACTCGAGCAGTAGATCACCCGGTCGAGCCGGTCGTAGGCCTTGAGCGACTTGGTGCGACCCTGCTCGAACATCAACTCGCCATAGATGTCGTCTTCGACGATCTGGATGTCAAAGTCCGAGGCCAGGCGCAGCAGTTGTTTCTGCCGCTCTTCGGGCATGGTGCCGCCGAGTGGATTGCTCAGGCGGGTGGTCAGCACCAACGCCTTGATCGACCATTGGTTGGCCGCCAGTTGCAGGGCTTCGAGGCTCATGCCGGTGGCGGGGTCGCTGGGGATCTCGATGACTTTCAGGCCTAGCAGATCCGCCAGTTGCAACAGTCCGTAATAGGTTGGCGATTCGGCGGCGATCAGGTCGCCGGGGCGGGTCAGCACTCGCAACGACATCTGCAATGCGTCGACACAGCCGTGGGTGATCACCACTTCCGAAGGGTCGACCACCACGCCTGCGTCACGCATGCGAATCGCCACCTGCCGGCGCAGCGGCTCGAAACCCGGGCTGAACATGTAGCTGAACGCCCGAGGGCTGTGAAAGCGGGTGACCTTGGCCAGTTGCTGATGCAGGGCGCGCACCGGCAAGTAATCGACACTCGGCACCGCCGCCCCCAGCGGGAACACGCCTTCGCGACGGGACTCGACCAATACTTGTTGAATGATGCTGCTGCGGGTGACCAAGCCTGGCCGCTCGACCCGGGCAATGTCCGGCGTGGGCGCCGTCAGTGCGGGAGTCTGGTGGACATAGTAACCGGACTGCGGCCGCGCGCGGATCAGGCCCTGATCCTCGAGATTGGCGTATGCCTGCAATACGGTGGCATGGCTGACGTTGAGCTGCGAACTCATCTTGCGCACCGAAGGCACGCGCTCGCCCGGTTGATAGACGCCACGGCGGATATCTTCGGCCAGCTGTTGAGCAATACGTTGGTAGAGCAAGAGATTGGTCATGACGCAGCACTCGATTTCACGGGCGTTTTATTCTTGTGTGAAACAATACCGGAACAGTTTGGAAGTGTACTGGGACAGTTGCCATATTAGTCAACCATACAGTGCTGTGTCGGTTAAATCTGTACTGCTTTGTGAGGTAATCGACAGACGTAAAAAAGCCCGGTGCTGCCTGACAGCCCGGGCTTTCCAGTAACGCCACCCTCAGCGGGCGGCGCCGAGCTGGCCTTTTTCGTCGGAGAACACGATTTCCACCCGACGGTTCTGCGCACGCCCACGCTCTGAAGCGTTGGCGTCCACCGGATATTCGTCGCCGTAGCCTTCGACCTGAATGCGTTTTTCGTCGATGCCCAGATCCGTCAGCACATCGGCTACCGACTGCGCGCGATCACGGGACAGCTTGAGGTTTTCCTGCTTGCCGCCGGTACTGTCGGTGTAGCCCTCGATGCGCACGATGCGTTTCGGGTTGAGTTGCAGGAACTGCACGATCTTCAGCACCACGCGATTGGCCGAGTTTTTCAGTTCGGCTTCACCGGTATCGAACAGCACGTCACCGAGGGTCATCACCAGACCACGATCGGTCTGGGTGGTGGCCAGCGCAACGATCTGCTCTTCCAGCCATTTGCCCTGCTGTTGCACGCTCAGCAGTTTGGACTCGCGCAAGGCCAGTTGCAGGCGCTGGCGCTCCAGCTCCAGCTTCGCCACACGCTCTTCGTTGAGCACCTGATTGGTGTGCTCACGGGCGATTTCGCTGTAGCGCTGGCTCAGGTAGGCGTAATGCACCACGTCCGAGCCACTGCCCCAGTACGTCGACAGACGATCGGCACGGGCCAGGGACTCACCGGCGCGGATCACGTCTTTCGGCGCGATACGCAGCACGTTGGAATCTTCCTTGACCTTCTGGAAGTCGGTGCTGGCCTGCTGCAATGCGGATTCGCTGTGCTGACCGGCGCAGCCGTACAGGCTGGCGCAACCGGCGAGGATCAGAGTGCCGAGGGCTTTGGACTTCAGGCTCATTGGGCATCCCCCAGTTGCTTGCGCAGTCGGACGATGCGGGTGTTGAGCACGTTCACTTGCTCTTCGCTCTTCTGGGTCAACACTTTGGCTTCCGCCAGACGTGCGTCGAGTTCGGCCTGTTCGAATCGCATCCGCGCATTCTTGTAGGACTCACCCGCCATGCTGCCTTTGGCCCGGTTGAACTTGTCTTCTGCCAGTTTCATTTCCGGCACGTCTTCGGCGGTGGCACCCACGGCTTTGGCTTGCTCAAGGGCCTGCTCGGTCAGGCGCATTTGTTCGTTGGGTGCCGGATCGCTGGCGCAACCGGCCAGGGCCAGAACGGCCATGGCCGCGAAAAGAAGTCGATTACTCACTAAGAATCCCTACTGTTTTGGGGCGCTGACAGGTGGTTGCGGCGGCTGTTGCTGCTGCGCCTTCCAGCGCTCGATGTTGCGTTGCAGCGCGGCTTCCGTCAGGCCGGACGCGGGCAATTCTGTCATCTTTTTGGCCAGCTGTCCGCGCAACCACGGATCGTTGCAGGCCGAGTTGTGCGAAACCGCGAGGAACAGACCGGGGCGGTCGATGGGTTGTTCAAAAGCCAGCAGATCATTGGCCATGCCCAGTGCCTGCGCGGCCGCCATGCCCGAGTAGCGACCGGCGAGTACATATTCCACCTCGCCCAGCAGAAGTTTCTGAAACGCCTGAGTCAGGTTTGCCGTACGGGTCAGGGTCAATTGCTGCTCGGCGAAAGTGCCGAATGCCGGGGTCATTCGAGACTTTTCCGACAAGCCTCCTTGATGGCCCTGGAGATCCTTCGCTTCGCTGTAGACCAGAGTCGACCCCTTGCGGGTCCAAACTAGATAGTCGTTTTCCAGCAACGGCGGGTGTATATAGTCGAGGTTTTCCAGCTCGTTGAAGGTCAGCGGTGCGTCGGCCAACATGTCCATGCGCCCGCTGCGCACTTCGTCGAGGGCCTGGGAACGCTTGCCGGCGTACAGCAGATCGACTTTGATCCCCAGCTCTTTCGCCACCTGTTGCAACAGGTCGGCGCTCGCACCGATCAGTTGTTTGGGGTTCTGCGGATCCTGCCAGAGATACGGCGGTGCATCCGGGCTGCCGGTGACAACCAGCCGCTCGCACTTGCCCGCCGCCACCGACAGGCCCGGCAACAATGCCAGCCCCAGCAACCACGAGCAGCCCAACCGACGATGCAGATCCATGGCGAAACGCTCCCACTCAAATCCGAGACAAAAAAAAGCCCGACCAAAAGGTCGGGCTCTTTATAAGTGAAGCGGCCGGATTAGACCAGCTTCTCCAGCTCAGGTACGGCTTCGAACAGATCCGCTACCAGGCCGTAATCGGCCACCTGGAAGATCGGCGCTTCTTCGTCCTTGTTGATCGCAACGATCACTTTGGAGTCTTTCATGCCGGCCAGGTGCTGGATCGCGCCGGAGATACCGACGGCGATGTACAGCTGTGGCGCAACGATCTTGCCGGTCTGACCGACCTGCATGTCGTTCGGTACGAAACCTGCGTCGACCGCGGCGCGGGAAGCACCGACGGCAGCGCCCAGCTTGTCGGCCAGAGCGTACAGGTGTTTGAAGTTGTCGCCGTTCTGCATGCCGCGGCCGCCGGAAACGACGATCTTGGCAGCGGTCAGCTCAGGACGATCGGACTTGGCCAGTTCTTCGCTGACGAAGCTGGAAGTGCCGGCGTTGTGAGCAGCAGCAACGGATTCAACGGCAGCCGAACCACCTTCAGCGGCAACCGGGTCGAAACCGGTGGCACGCACGGTGATCACTTTGATCGCAGCGGTCGATTGCACGGTAGCGATGGCGTTACCGGCGTAGATCGGACGCTTGAAGGTATCAGCGCTTTCTACCGAGATGATCTCGGAGATCTGGTCAACGTCCAGCTGGGCAGCAACGCGCGGCAGGATGTTTTTGCCGTTGGAAGTGGCGGCAGCCAGGATGTGGCTGTAGCCAGCGCCCAGCTCTGCTACCAGAGGAGCAACGTTTTCCGGCAGCTGATGCGCGTAGGCAGCATTGTCAGCGTTCAGGACTTTGCTCACGCCAGCGATTTTCGCGGCGGCTTCAGCCACGGCGCCAGCGCCCTGGCCTGCAACCAGAACGTGGATGTCGCCGCCGATTTTGGCAGCGGCAGCCACGGTGTTCAGGGTGGCCGGAGCCAGCACCTTGTTGTCGTGTTCGGCGATTACCAAGATAGTCATGATCAGATTACCTTCGCTTCGTTTTTCAGTTTCTCGACCAGTTCAGCCACCGACTTGACCTTGATGCCCGCGCTGCGTGCAGCCGGCGCTTCGACTTTCAGGGTCTTGTTGGTGGAGGCGGTGGAAACGCCCAAAGCGTCCGGAGTCAGCGTCTCGAGAGGCTTCTTCTTGGCTTTCATGATGTTTGGCAGGGACGCGTAGCGCGGCTCGTTCAAACGCAGGTCGGTGGTGACGATCGCTGGCAGTTTCAGGGAAACGGTCTGCGCGCCGCCGTCGATTTCGCGGGTCACGGCAACGCTGTCGCCGGAGACTTCGACTTTCGAGGCGAAAGTGCCCTGACCGTAGCCGCTCAGTGCAGCGAGCATTTGGCCGGTCTGGTTGTTGTCGCTGTCGATGGCCTGTTTGCCCAGGATCACCAGCTGAGGCTGTTCCTTGTCGACCACGGCCTTGAGCAGCTTGGCCACGGCCAGGGAAGTCAGGTCTTCAGCGGATTCGACGAGGATGGCGCGGTCGGCACCCAGAGCCAGTGCGGTACGCAGCTGTTCCTGAGCGGTGGACGGGCCGATGGAGACGACGACGATTTCAGTCGCAACGCCTTTTTCTTTCAGGCGTACGGCTTCTTCCACTGCGATTTCGCAGAACGGGTTCATCGACATCTTGACGTTGGCGAGGTCTACGCCGGAATTGTCCGCCTTGACGCGAACCTTGACGTTGTAATCCACAACGCGTTTGACAGCTACAAGAACCTTCATGGATTCCTCGTTACTCTCCGGTGAAAAGAAAGTCGCCTAGGCGAACCTGGCGGTTGATGCTCATCGGGCACAAGGGCACCTCTAAAAACGCCGGCTGAGCGGAATGACCGTTCGTCAGTCGTGACCGACGAGTCATGCCGCGTCGCGGTGTGTAAACTGCGCGCCGAACTTGCGCTGCGCATCACCGGTTACCGCCTACGCCCTGTCTTTAGAGGTGCTCTTGAAACCACCATTCAGCCTACGGCGAGCGCAAAACCGCCCGTATCTTGACCGGAACGCCCATTCTGGTCAATACGCCAAAATGCCCTGTCATAAGCCGCGCTTCTTTGATTTCTCTGGGCTGGAGCCGATTCAAACAAACGTTTGTATTGGACGCTAGGAGTGGTGTAGATATAATGCGCCGCCTAGAGAGAAAGGTGGTTTGCCCATTATTAGCCTTGACGTTAACGTAAAGGCAATAACGGATACGACACCGAACCTCCAAATTAGAAAAAAAACTGTTGAGCCTTGAGTAGGAGATAGCCTGTGGAACGCGAATACATGGAATTCGACGTGGTCATCGTCGGTGCCGGCCCCGCTGGCCTGTCCGCCGCCTGCCGTCTGAAGCAGAAGGCCGCCGAAGCCGGTAAGGAAATCAGCGTCTGCGTGGTCGAAAAAGGCTCCGAAGTCGGCGCACACATCCTGTCCGGTGCCGTATTCGAACCACGGGCCCTGAACGAACTGTTCCCGGACTGGAAAGAACTCGGCGCCCCGCTGAACACGCCAGTCACCCGCGATGACATTTTCGTGCTGAAAAACGCCGAAAGCGCGCAGAAAATTCCTGACTTCTTTGTGCCCAAGACCATGCACAACGAAGGCAACTACATTATTTCCCTCGGCAACCTGTGCCGCTGGCTCGCTCAGCAGGCCGAAAACCTGGGCGTGGAAATCTACCCGGGCTTCGCCGCTCAGGAAGCGCTGATCGATGAAAACGGCGTGGTGCGCGGAATCATCACCGGCGACCTCGGCGTAGACCGCGAAGGTCATCCGAAAGAAGGCCTGTACACCCCAGGCATGGAACTGCGTGGCAAATACACGCTGTTCGCCGAAGGCTGCCGTGGTCACATCGGCAAGCAACTGATCAAGCGCTACAACCTCGACAGTGATGCCGACGCCCAGCACTATGGCATCGGCCTGAAGGAAATCTGGGAAATCGACCCGTCCAAACACCAGCCAGGCCTGGTGGTGCACACCGCCGGTTGGCCGATGGACATCATGGGCACCGAGAACACCGGCGGTTCTTTCCTTTATCACCTGGAAAACAACCAGGTTGTAGTCGGTCTGATCGTCGATCTTTCCTACAGCAACACCTACCTGTCGCCGTTCGACGAATTCCAGCGCCTCAAGCATCACCCGGTACTCAAGCAGTACCTGGAAGGCGGCAAGCGCATCAGCTACGGCGCACGTGCAATCTGCAAAGGTGGCCTGAACTCGCTGCCGAAGATGGTGTTCAAGGGCGGCGCGCTGATCGGTTGCGACCTCGGCACCCTGAACTTCGCCAAGATCAAAGGCAGCCACACTGCGATGAAGTCCGGCATGCTCGCCGCTGAATCCGTGGCTGATGCGCTGTTCGCTGAAAAGGACGGCACTGAAGAGTTGACCACTTACGTCGACGCCTTCAAGAAAAGCTGGCTCTACGAAGAACTGTTCGCCAGCCGCAACTTCGGCCCGGCGATCCACAAGTTCGGCGCCATCGTCGGCGGCGGTTTCAACTGGCTGGACCAGAACATCTTCGGCGGCAAACTGCCGTTCACCCTGCACGACACCAAGCCTGACTACGCCTGCCTCAAGCTCGCGGCCGACTGCAAGAAGATCGACTACCCGAAACCCGACGGCAAGATCAGCTTCGACAAGCTGAGCTCGGTGTTCATCTCCGGTACCAACCATGAAGAAGAACAGCCGTGCCACCTGAAACTGACCGACCCGACCATCCCGCTGAGCAAGAACCTGCCGCTGTACGACGAGCCGGCACAGCGCTACTGCCCGGCCGGTGTGTATGAAGTGATCACCAAGGAAGACGGCGAGAAGCGCTTCCAGATCAACGCCCAGAACTGCGTGCACTGCAAGACCTGTGACATCAAGGATCCTTCGCAGAACATCACCTGGGTGACGCCGGAAGGCGCCGGCGGCCCAACTTACCCGAACATGTAAGTCGATCTGCTGAACATCAAGGCTCCCTTTATGGGGGCCTTTTTGTTGCCTGCGATTTGGTGAAAATCAAGCCGCGCGCTCATCCCCCGGACTGCGTTCGAAATAGCGTTTGTACTCGCGACTGAACTGCGACGTGCTCTGATACCCCACCCGATGCGCCACCTGCGCCACGCCCAGCCCCTCGGCGATCAGCAATGTCTGCGCCTTCAACAAACGTAAACGCTTCAGATACTGCACCGGCGACAGCAACGTGCTGCGTTTGAAATGCTCATGAAAGGTCGAAACACTCATGTTCGCGCAACTGGCCAGCGTCTCGACGTTCAACGGTTCGGTGTAGTGCGAGTGCAAATGGCTGATCGAAGCCGCCACCCGGGCAAACTGCCCTTGCTGCTCCACCAATGCCCGCAACACATCAGCCTGAGGTCCGCGCAACGCGACGAACAACAACTCCCGCACCCGTGCTGGCCCGAGAATCTGGCATTCCAGCGGATCGTGCAGACAGCGCAGCAGGCGTTCGACGCAACCGCGCATGTCATCGTCGAGCACCACCGAAGTCATCGACTCCGGTGTCTGCGCCGGAATATGCCGTCCCGGCGCCAGCCCCATGGCCAGCACCAGTTCACCGAGCAGCACCCGGTCGATCGCCACCGACACGCCGAGCAACGGCGCGTCCGGCAACGCGTAGGTTTCGCACTCGAACGGCACTGGCAACGCCTGAATCAGGTAGTGCCCGGCGCCGTACTCCATGGTGCGCGGCCCCAGATACGCCAGTTTGCTGCCCTGGGCGATGATCATCAGGCTCGGTTCATAAATGTGCGGGCCACGGGCGACGTCGCAACTGGCGCGCAACACCTGCACGCCCGGCAGCCCGGTCTGGCTGTAACCATCGCGCAGCGCCAGCGGTTCGATCAGCGAAACCAAGGTGGCGTTGGCATCAAGGTGACGGGTCAATTGCATCGGGTGGCTCTTCAGAAAAAATCACGGAAAAAGGGATGAAAGCATCATCGCAGATCCTTTTGCCAATGCGACTGATCAACCCCGCATGCCGGAGGATTAGGCATGACACCCGGAGGAATCGCCATGGCCGGACGACCGGACGGCGCCCAGAATGCGCCGCCTCACTTGTCACTGCTTTTGCGAGGTTTCACATGTACACCGCCATCGGCTATGCCGCTCAAACGGCCACCACGCCCCTCGCCCCGATGAAATTCGAACGCCGCAGCCCACGGGCCGACGACGTCGCCATCGAGATCCTGTACTGCGGCGTCTGCCACTCCGACATCCACCAGGCGCGCAACGAATGGGGCATCGCCGTTTACCCGTTGATGCCCGGCCACGAGATCGTCGGAAAAGTCACCGCCGTCGGTGAGAATGTCACTAAACACAAGGTAGGCGATCTGGTCGGCGTCGGCTGCATGGTCGATTCCTGCCGCACCTGCGAAGCCTGCCAGTCGAACCTCGAGCAATACTGCCTCGAAGGCCCGACCATGACCTATGCCACGCCCGACCGGGTCGATGGCAGCAACACCATGGGCGGTTATTCGGACAGCATCGTGGTCAGCGAGCACTTTGTGGTGCGCATTCCAGAGAAACTGGATCTGGCGGCTGCCGCACCGATTCTCTGCGCCGGCATCACCACCTACTCGCCGCTCAAGCACTACGGCGTGAAGGCCGGCGACAAGGTCGGGATTCTGGGCATGGGCGGCCTCGGCCACATGGGCATCAAGTTCGCCAAGGCCATGGGCGCTGAAGTGACGTTGTTCACCCGCTCGGCGAGCAAGGCCGAGGAAGGTCGTCGTCAGGGCGCCGATCATGTGATCGTCTCCACCGACGAAGAGCAGATGAAAGCTGCAGCCGGTCGTTTCGACTTCCTGCTGGACACCATTCCGGTGCAGCACGATCTCAACCCGTACCTCGACACCCTGCGCTTCGATGGCGTGCACATTCTGGTGGGCCTGATCGAACCGATCGATCCGCCGGTCCACGCCGCGAAACTGGTGCTGGGTCGTCGCGTATTGGCCGGTTCGTTGATCGGTGGCGTCGCCGAAACCCAGGAAGTGCTGGATTTCTGCGCCGAGCACAACATCAGCTGCGATATCGAGATGCTCGACATCCGCCAGATCAACGAAGCCTACGCCCGCATGATCGCCGGTGATGTGAAGTACCGTTTCGTCATCGACATGGCGACGCTGAAGCTCTGATTCCTCAGACCTTCAAGCCAAGTTCTGCCGAGAGCCGGGCCGTGACCCCTTTGATCAGGGGAATCAGCTCGGCCATTTTTTCCAGTGGCATGTACGGCACGGTGCTGGCGATGCTGATCGCCGCGACGATGCGCTTGCTCGCGTCGCGAATCGGCGCCGCCACGCAACGGATCGACGGTTCGTTGTCTTCCAGATCGAACGCGTAGCCGCCGGCCACGTATTCGGTCATCCGCTGCTCCAGCTGCTCCCACGACTGCTGGGGATGCTGCGGCCAGAACTGACTTTTCCCACCCGCCGGCAGACTGATGTCGTACAGACGCTGCCAGTCCTGCGGCGCGTCATCCAGCATCAGCGCCTTGCCGATCCCGGTCCGCGCCAGCGGCATGCGATGGCCGACCCGCGAGCGCATTTCCGGGCCGTTGCGCCCCGGATTCTTCAGCAAATAAAGCACCTCGTCGCCTTCGCGAATTCCCAGGTGAACGGTGTCCCCCGTCAGCGCCGACAACTCGTCCAGATAAGGCCCGGCCAACGTCACCAGCGGCAATTCTTCACGCGCCTGGAAACCCAGTTCGATCAGCTTCGGCCCCAGCAGATAACCGACTTGCGGCACGACGCGCAGGTAACGCTCGTCCACCAGACAACTGGCCAGACGATGGGTGGTGCTGCGCGTGGTGCCGATCAGGCGGGCAATCTCTTTGAGATCGCGGGCGCCACTGGCGACGGCCTGCACCACACCCAACCCGCGAAGCAGGGTCTGGGTGCCGGTCGGCGCGGCGTCCTTGGCGGTTTTTGGGGCGTCTTCCTGCATATCCAGCCTTTAGCGTTGAGCGAGGGAACGGGCGGCATTATGGTCGCCCGGCATGGCCGACTACAACTCGATGCGCTCGACCTTGCCCACCAGCAGCACGTAGGACAAAGCACCAATCAATGCCAGAACCGCGATGTAGGTGATCGCCGGGGCGAACGAATCGCCGCTGGCCAGGAAGCCGATGACAATCGGCGTGGCAATCGCCGACAGGTTGCCGATGAAGTTGAACACCCCTCCGGTCAAGCCCAGCAGCCGCGCCGGCGCCAGTGTCGAGACCAGCGACCAGGTGATCGAAGCCAGCCCGTTGCCAAAAAACGCCAGCGCCAGGAAGGCAATAACCAATGGTGTCGATTCGACGAAGTTGGCGCCGATGATCGAGGTGGAAATCAACAGCCCGCCAATGATCGGCAACTTGCGCGCAAACCCGACGGTGCAACCACGGCGAATCAGGAAGTCGGAAAAGAACCCGGAGCACAGCACGCCGATGAACGCGGCGAGAAACGGCAGCGACGCCAGCAGGCCGGACTTGATGAAGTCCATACCGCGATATTTCACCAGGTAGGTCGGGAACCAGGTCAGGAAAAACCACAGCGTCGAGTTCAGGCAGAACTGGCCGAGGTAGATCCCCCACAACTTGCGTTTGCTCAGGACGATGCCGAGATCGGTCCAGCTGAATTTCGCCTTCACCTTGGCGGTTTCGGCGGCGATATCCACCAGCCCGCCGCCCTCGCGGATCAGGTCGATTTCGCCTTGGTTGGCGCCTTTGAAATCACGCGGTTCGCGATACACCGCGTACCAGATCGCCGCCCACACGATGCCCACTGCGCCGGTCGCGACAAACACCATGTGCCAGCCAAATTCATGTTGCAGCCACGCCAGCACCGGGGTCAGGAATGCCAGCCCGACAAACTGCCCGGAGGTATAGAAGCCGATGGCCGTGGCCCGTTCACGCTCGGGGAACCAGGTCGTCACCACGCGGCTGTTGATCGGATACGCCGGTGCTTCCAGCGCACCGACCGCCATGCGCAGCACGAACAGGGCGATGAAACTGGCGGCGAAACCGAGCATCACCGTGGCCAGCGACCACAACAGCAGCGCGACGCTGTAAAGGATGCGCGGCGGCACCCGATCCACCAGCCAGCCGCCGGGGATCTGCATGGCGGCGTAGGTCCAGCCGAACGCCGAGAAGATCAGCCCGACGTGCACCGGGTCGATGCCCAGATCCGTCGTCAGTGCCGGGGCGGCAATCGACAGGTTGCTGCGGTCGAGGTAGTTGATGACCACGGTGATGAACAGCAACACCATGATGAAAAATCGCTTGCGGCTGGGCGTGACTAACGTCGCTTGCCCGGTGAGGGTTTGCGGTTGCATGGGGAGCGCCTCTTCTTATGTTTATTGAGGTCGGATTTAGCAGGCGAGATCGTTCCCACGCTCTGCGTGGGAATGCCTCTATGGACGCTCTGCGTCCGCTTTTGGGACGCAGAGCGTCCCGGGCTGCATTCCCACGCGGAGCGTGGGAACGATCTCGTAGTTCTCGTCGAGCTCACGGCAGAGAGTCAGCGACTCACCACTCGGCAAAACTGCCATCGGCATGGCGCCAGATCGGGTTGCGCCAGCGGTGGCCGACTGCCGCGCGTTCGATCACGTATTCCTCGTTGATCTCGATCCCCAGGCCCGGGCCGTTCGGGATCTTCACGAAGCCTTTGTCGTAGTCGAACACCCGTGGATCCTTCACATAGTCGAGCAGGTCATTGCTCTCGTTGTAATGGATGCCCAGGCTCTGCTCCTGGATAAACGCGTTGTAACAAGCGGCGTCCAGTTGCAGACACGCCGCCAATGCGATCGGCCCCAGCGGGCAGTGCAGTGCCAGCGCCACGTCGTAGGCTTCGGCCATGTTGGCGATTTTGCGAGTCTCGGTGATGCCGCCCGCGTGGGATGCGTCCGGCTGGATGATGTCGACGTAACCTTCGCTCAACACCCGTTTAAAATCCCAGCGCGAGAACAGCCGCTCGCCGAGGGCAATCGGGGTGCTGGTCAGCGGCGCCAACTCCTTCAGCGCTTCGTAGTTTTCGCTGAGCACCGGCTCTTCGATGAACATCAGTTTGTACGGGTCGAGTTCCTTCATCAGCACCTTGGCCATGGGTTTGTGCACCCGGCCATGGAAGTCGACGCCGATGCCGACGTTCGGCCCGACCGCATCACGCACGGCGGCAACGTTGGCCAGCGCCAGATCGACTTTTTCGAAGGTATCGAGAAATTGCAGCTCTTCGGTGCCGTTCATTTTCACCGCCGTAAAACCACGGCCCACCGCCTCTTTCGCGGCTCGCGCGGTGTCCGCCGGACGGTCGCCGCCGATCCACGAATACACGCGGATCTTGTCCCGCACCTGACCGCCAAGCAGATCGCTGACCGACACGCCCAGGGCCTTGCCCTTGATGTCCCACAGCGCCTGATCGATACCGGCGAGCGCGCTCATGTGGATCGCGCCGCCCCGGTAGAAGCCGCCGCGATACAGTACGGTCCAGATGTCTTCGATATTGCGTGGGTCTTTGCCGATCAGGTAGTCGGACAATTCCTCAACAGCAGCGGCGACCGTATGGGCGCGCCCTTCGACCACGGGCTCGCCCCAACCGGTCACGCCCTCGTCGGTTTCGACTTTCAGGAAGCACCAGCGCGGCGGGACGATGAAGGTGGTGAGTTTGGTGATTTTCATCTGCTTGTCTCTCTTGTTAGATGCAGCGCACGCAGCGCCGGAAAAGTCTTAGCGAAGGGCTTTCCAGGCCGCCACGTAGGCCTTGGCATTGGCCGCCACTTGCTCAGTCGTCATGCCCGGCTTGAACAGCCCGGACCCGAGGCCGAAGCCTTTGACGCCAGCGTCGATGAACGCCTGCATGTTGTCCGGCGTGATGCCGCCGACCGGCGCCAGAATCGTCCCGGCCGGCAACACCGCCAGCCAGGCTTTCACCACCGCAGGGCCCATCTGCTCGGCCGGGAACAGCTTGAGAATGTCCGCGCCCTCCTCCAGTGCCGCAAAGGCTTCGGTCGGTGTGGCAACGCCCGGCGACAGGTACAGCCCCGCCGCTTTCGCAGCCCGCAACACCTTGGCATCGCTGTGGGGCATGACGATGACCTGGCCGCCGGCCTCCTTCACCAATTCCACTTGTTCCGGGGTCAGCACCGTGCCGGCACCGATCAGGCAATCGGCGGGCAGGGTCTTACGCAGGATGCGAATGCTTTCGTACGGCGCAGGGGAATTGAGCGGTACTTCGATGACGCGAAATCCGGCCGCATACAGGACTTCTCCGACAGCGGCGGCTTCCTGCGGATGCAGGCCGCGCAGGATCGCGATCAGACCGTTTTGCGCCAGTGCTTGCTTGAGCATGTCAGGCCTCCAGTCAGGGTTAACGGGATGAGGAATCGATCAGTCCGGCGGCGAGCGCCAGTTGCCACAGACCACGCTCGGTGGCCTGTTCGGCCAGGGTCACCCGGGCGAAACCGCAGGCGTCGAGGGCACGGCTGTAGCGGGCGCACAACTGCGCGTTGCCGATGAGGATGATCGAAGGAAGATGTGTGCTGTTGCGCCGGCGTCGTTGCACGGCGGCCAATGCTGTCAGCTCGTGGCCGATCAGCAGGCCGGACAGATAGTCCGGTTGCGCGGTGGCGCCGAGTGCACCGGTCAGGCCCAGGCTGCGGGCGCTGAACAGGGTCGACAGCACGCCGATTTCGCCTTCTGCCGACAACGCCACCTGCACGCCGCGATCAAAGGCCTCGGCGTCAAACGTCGCGCTGTGCTGTTGGGTACGGCCGAGAATGCTGTGCTCGCTGAGCACGGCGAACACTTCGCCGGTCATGAAGGTGTCGAAACGGGTGATGCAGCCATCGGCCACTTCCACCCATTTCGAATGACTGCCCGGCAGGCCGATCAGCAGATCGTTGCCCGCCTCGACCGGCAGATTCTGCAGGACGCCGAGGACCTGGGTTTCCTCGCCGCGCATCACGTTCGGCAGCGTCGAACGCTGAATCACACCCGGCACGATGTGCACATTTACACCGCGAAGACTGCGAACGGTTTGCAGGGATTTTCCGAGATCGGCCACGTTGGCCGGCGTATCGCGGTAGGACGCTTCGCGCCAGCCCTGGGCGCTGCCGACCATGCCGCAGGCAATCACCGGCAAGTCGGGCTGCGCGTCGAGCCAGTCGCCGCACGCCTCGTCGAACGCCAGTTCAAAACCGTCGGAGCATTCACGACCGTTGATGACCCTCGGCGTCTTCGGCAACTGCATGATCCCGAACGACAGCGACCGCTGCGCCAGCACCTGCCCGCCCGCCGCGAGTTTGTAAGCACGTAGTGAGGTCGTCCCCCAATCGAGCGCGATCAATTGCGCCAGCATCGCTTCACCTGTTTTGTTATTGGCAGTGAGTGAGCTGGACTATAGACCTCTCAAGTGTGAAATCTCAATATGTAATTTTGCATCCCATATTTTGGGACACGCCAAATCTACATCGTCATGGCTTCCAGCCCTTCGTCAAACAAGCAAAGCTTGAAACTTTCAGGGTAATTCGAACCAAAGACATGTGTATCGCCCTGAGCATCACTCAGCCCCTCTTCTTCCCTTCCATCCGGACGCTTGATGATGTAGCGCACGTTCGGTTGGGGTTTTCGCGTCTGGGCATCGACAATTCGGAATTTGCCATTCAGCGGTGCAAACGAACTTAATAACCCACTGTAAGGCAGGCCACTGCACACGCCGCCATGAACGATGGTATCTCCTGCGTGGTAGCGTCTCTCCGTAATGCAAATTTGCTCAAACTGCAGCCATGATAGCGGCCGAAGTTCTGGCGGCAATATTACATACTCCGGCGCTGTAATTACTTTTTCAACCTCAGCAACAATCCGAGAGGTGGGAACATACATAACCTTCGAATAATAAGCGTTATAAAAAGTAGCCGTTATTGTTGCCTGACACGGAATATAGTCCTGCTTGCCCAACAACGACAACAACACCTCCTTTCTGATTGTTCTGGAACTACTACCCTGATCAACATCCTCTTCAAACCTGAACCACACATCAAACTCATAACGCCGATCACCCTCCACAATATGAACATCGTGGACGACACCATCACCGTAAAGACGAATTTTGTGAAGTATGGAAAAATCAACATCACCATCCAGCGAGCACTTCAACCAAGTGCCGACCTGCTCATTAACACCATGCGCCCTGTATAAATTGACCAAATCCCTGTCAGACCGGAAGCGAAAATTGTAATACCCGCCCTTGTATTCAATAGATGTAAATTCAATCCGGGGCGCTGGTACATGCAACTGCATACAGGAGGTACACATCGCAAACAAAACAACCAAAAGCAACCTTGCCATCACCGCTCCCAACAACTCACAAAACTCCACAAACCGACCGCAGACGATCAGAAACCTAGCAGGATACTTCATTGAACATTCGGATTACCCGATAAAGCAGAAAAAATATCATTAACCGGAATATACAGTAACCCTGTGTAGTACGCCTTGTAACCAGTCGCGGTAACAATGACTTTACAAGGGACATGCGTCTTATCAGCCAGCAAGCCGCGCAGCGCGTCACGAGTTAGATATCTAGAGCTTGCCTTGTTGTTCGCCACGTCTCTAAATGAGATCTTGGCTATATAGTCGAATCGCTCTTTGTTCAAAGCCATCTTGTTTTCTTCAATCAGACCCACTGCAGCCTTCGAGATTGTGTGCTCAATAGAGAAATCGGCATCATCGGCCAACGCGCAAATGAACACCTGATCATAGCTATTGGTTTTTTTCTCACGCCAAAACAGCTCCAGCAGTTCCGTATTGGAATGAAATCCAACATCAAAATAGACACTATCCTGATGAGGCACTATTGAATCAAATTCAATCAGTGCGGGGGGGATTCCACTAGACTTCGCGCACGAGGCACAAAGTATCGAGATCACGAATAAAATGACAAACCTCATTGACCTGCTCCCAAGTAACCTGCAATAGACTCAGCAGACAGGTCCAACGCGGACTGGCCACATTCCAGCTTGGTTTCATAGAGGATTCTCGCTGAATAGTGGTGAAACCTGACAATTCCCATCACGTCAGGCCCTGACTCGATATCCCATTTACCACCCAGCCACGCCACAAAATCGGTTCTATCCATTTCGGCGGGTTCGGCACGAACGTTAATCCACGTTTCAGCCTTCGGGGTTGGTTCAGACCAATATATGTCCGAGATTAATGCCACTCCCACACCTTCACCTACAGGGTCCAATGTGACCAGCATTTTTACGATGTAACCCTTATCAGTCAGAATTTGCGAGAGGTGTGCGCCATTCCATCCACCCAAACTGTGGCCGACGATATAAACGTGCGCGGACTTATGAGGAAGCCTGGAGAACACAAATTCCTCCAGATCGGAATCACCTTTAGCGTCGTTGTAGCCCATGTAATAGGGCTGGAATTTATCGCCATACTTCCCGCCCAACCGTCCTTCCAAGGCTTCCATAGCCCGTAAAGTGTAGTTACTCGGCCCATCAAAATAGTAACTTTCCGAGTCACCCGCACCACCAATAAAAAAAGCTACAACTTCTCTGGCAAGCGTAACGGGTTTGACCTTCTGATCTTCTTTTGTCGTCAGCTCATGGCTGGCAACCAGTCTCCCCATGCATCCTTGAACAGCTCCGTTTTGGACGCCCATCGGCATTACTCCACGTACAGTTTGATGGTTTCTTTGAGGTGCGAACTGACAGTATGAGTATGCCCCCCAGCGTCAGTGACTCCTCGCTCCAGCGTCCCATCCGCCCGCTCGATGGCATAGGCAATGTAGGGCAACGGCTCGCCGCTAGATTCATCTACGATCTGCATCCGATCATTGAAATGCACCGGCATCGGCAACAACCCACTAAACGCCGCTCCTCCCCCGCTTTGTCCAATAATCACCGTCCCCGACCCACCGACCACGACATTGCCGTGCCCGCCGGTGCTGTCGAGCATCGCGGCATTCAGGCCGTTGATGAAGACCGTGGCGGAAACACCGCCGGTAATCGGGCTGCCGCACGCCGATTTATCGGTCATGCGCGCAGCGGCGAGTCCGTCGAAGAACACGTCCGGCGAGCCGGAGACAATCGGGTTGTTGCCGTGGCCAGGCAGTGGGCAGGCGGTTGGGTCGGTGACGCGTGCAGCGGGTTTACCACTCAATTCAAAGCTCCTTGCTTCAGAGGTTCCGGGTGAGGCTGATAGAGATCGACGTCGGTCGCGGCGAAACGCCAGCGGTTGTCGACGGAATCAAACAGCGCGTGACAATGCTCGCGGCTGTTCGGGGGTGTGAGGGTTTGCAGTTGTTGCCAGGCTTCATCGGCAAACCAGTTCAACTCTGCAGTTGTGGCGTCGTCGAGTTTGTTGAGCCAGGTGTTGTAGCCGGTCAGTCGATGCTGGTCGTAGGTGGTTTGCAGCAGCTCGGCCATTTGTGGGCCCAGTTCCAGATAGCGCTCGGCTGTCCAGCGGCCGGTTTCCGAGTAGACGTACCAGCCCATCGGCGATAGCAGGCCTTGGTGGAAAATCGATTGCCCGGCGGGCGCGACAAAACCGCAGCACACGTGCAGGGCCAGCCATCCTTGATGCGCATCGATAAATCCGTTCGGATCGAACGTGCGCAGCGGTATCACCCGGTAGTCATCGAAGCCCGCACTGCGCGTCATCAGCTCGGCATCGAGGCGCGAGACAAACGCACGGATGGCTTTGCCGCCCATGCGATTCACCGTGCAGAGGATGTCCACCGGTTGGCGGTTCGGGTTGTCGCTTGAGCCGAGGTTTTTGACCAGACCGTACAGGCGGATCGACGCCCGTAGTCCGCTCATCGCCGGTCACTCGTTGACGCAGCGAAGGCTCCACGGGCGTGGAGAAAGAGTGCCAGAGGCATTGCAGGTGTCGTCCGTGAGCGCGCAAAAATGGCGCGTAGAATGCCGGACCAGAGCGGTTTGGACAATCGAATCAGTAATCAGATTGCCACTATTTACTTAGCCCTCGGCAAACTCGCGCAACACCTTGCCATCCATGCGATACCTCACCCATTCCTCCTGCGGTTGGGCGCCGAGGGATTTGTAGAATTCGATGGCCGGGGTGTTCCAGTCCAGCACGCTCCATTCGAAGCGGCCGCAGTCGTTGGCGCAGGCGATTTTCGCGAGGTGGCGCAGCAGGGTTTTGCCGGCGCCGCCGCCCCGTTGTTCGGGGGTGATGTAGAGGTCTTCGAGGTACAGGCAGTTGCTGCCCAGCCAGGTCGAATAGCTGAAGAAGAACACCGCAAAACCGATCGGTACGCCGTCGCGCAGGCAGATCAGACCGTGAGCGGTGGCGCCTTCGCTGAACAGGCTGCGCTCGATGTCGGCGACACTGGCGATGACTTCGTGACGGGCCTTTTCGAAGTCTGCAAGTTCAGTGATGAACGCGAGGATTTGCGGAGCATCGCTGGGGGTCGCCGGGCGGATTTCGATCGTCATGGACGGGCCTTGTCGGAAAAAGGAAAACGCCATACTAAGGCGGCGCGCGGCGCTCGTCACATGGCAAAGCAAACACTACCCTACTCAATCACAGAAACACCGCAGTTCATGTGGGAGCGAGCCTGCTCGCGAGGCGATCGTAAGGTCGAAGCCTTCATCGACCGACCAGACGTCATCGCGAGCAGGCTCGCTCCCACAGGGATTTTTGTCTGGCTGGAAGGATATTCATGAACGCATTCGAACCACTGGCCTCACTCGCCGCCGAACTGCTGCCCCACGCGCTGGAACCGTCGGAAGACGGCGCCCATGACCTTTCGCATCTGCAACGGGTCTGGCACAACGCGCGCACCTTGCAGGCCGAGGAAGGCGGCGATCTTGAAGTCCTTCTGGCAGCGGTGTTGCTGCACGATTGCGTGGCGGTGGAAAAGAACTCGCCGCTGCGTTCACAGGCATCACGCCTGGCAGCGGAAAAAGCCTCAAAGGTGCTGGCAAACCTGAACTGGCCCGAAGCCAGAATCGACGCCGTCATCCACGCCATCGAAGCCCACAGCTTTTCCGCCAACATCACCCCGCTTACCCTCGAAGCGCGACTGGTGCAGGACGCCGACCGTCTCGACTCCCTCGGCATGCTCGGCGTCGCCCGCACCTTCTACACCGCCGGGCGCATGGGCAGTGCGCTATACGACCCGCACGATCCCGAGGCCCGGGAAAGGGACTACGACGACAAGCGATTCTGCCTCGATCATTTCCAGACCAAACTGCTGCACCTCGCCAACGGTTTCCAGACCGTTGCCGGTCAACGTCTGGCACAGCTCCGTCATCGACGCTTGAAAGGTTTCATGGAGCAATTCAAGGAAGAGATCGGCCTCGAAAGCGCTCAGCCCTTCTGAACCGTTCGTCGATCATCAGGCACCAATCCTTCACGAGGGCAGACCAAAAGGAGGTAAGGATTTCAATCACTGGAGACACCCTATGATCTCGTCAAGGTTGACTGCGCTCGTATTCGCTACCCTCCTCAGCCCGGCGGTATTCGCCGCCTCGACTACCGCTGCCGGTACCGGACCGACCGATCCGGTTACCCAGCCAAGAGCCCCCGCCATCAACAGTGCCCCCGGTATGAATACCGACGGTTCGGGTGTACCGCTGATCAATCAGCCACCCGCCACGGGAACAGATCCTCGCACCCAAGGCAGCGATCCCGGACGCCAGGGCGGCATGAACACCCCCGACGCTCCGGCCGCCCCCGACAACGCCGGTCCCGGCGTCGGCTCGAAAACCACCACGGGTGGTTCGGGCTCTGAAGGCGCAGGACAGTGATCCGTGCTTCATCCACGCAACGTGTCTTATCCACTTCCCTGAAGAGGTAACCATGAACGTCGATAAAAACCTGGAGAAAGAAGTCCTCACCCGCCTGCTGCATGCCCACCCGAGCGGCCTCGGCAAAGAGGTGCTGGACAATTATCGCGGCGAGAAAGTCGTGGCCAGTGCCCTCGCCGCCTTGCAGGAGCGTGGACTGATTCACCACGGACACATCACTTGCAATGAAGCAGGAGAGCATTCGCTGAATCTGCCGATCAAGCTCAGCGCTGCAGGTGTGGAAGCGGCGCGTAAACTCGATACCTGACGCTTGCGGTCACTGGCGCAGGCAGTGTTCGAATGCATTGCCTGCGCCAGCTCATACCGGGATTCATCCAACCACCAGGAGACTCGCCATGCCTCGTGGAAGCAAAGCCAAATACACGGAAGAACAGAAGCGCAAAGCCGAACACATCGAAGACAGCTATCAGAACAAAGGGATGTCCAAGGACGAAGCCGAGGCTCGCGCCTGGGCGACTGTGAACAAACAGTCCGGCGGCGGCGAGAAGGCCGGAGGTTCCGGGCGTCGGAAACCGGCCAGCGCCAAAGCTGCGGATCGCAAGGAGTCGGCGCGGCGCGCGACAGTAAGCCGCGAGGGACATTCGCGCGATAGCAAAGCTTCACGCGAAGTGCAGACGGTCGACAGCCTGCGCAAGGAGGCCCGGGAGCGGAAGATTCCCGGGCGTTCGTCGATGCGTAAAGATGAGTTGATTGCGGCGTTGCGCAGAGCCGGCTAGGTCCAGACTGGATGTAACGCCTGAAGGCCTTATCGCTGGCAAGCCAGCTCCCACAGAAATCAAAGTGCTCGCAAAAACTGCGCCCCCTACTGAAACCTGTGGGAGCTGGCTTGCCAGCGATTGCGATCGTTCAGTCAGTGCATTTTTTGCTGATCAGCACATCAACCTCCGCAGTGCCAGGAGCGGTCGCCGGGCCCCACCGAGTGACCGCTAACGCAGCCGCAGCGTTGGCGCGCCGGGCGGCTTCGTGAGCGGCCAGTCCTTGTGCCAGCCCGGCGACGAATACGCCTGCATGCGCGTCACCCGCGCCGTTGCTGTCCACCGCCTGCACCTTGAAACCCGGCACGTGCTGACGCTCGCCGCGCTGATGAATCCAGCAACCTTGCGGACCGTCGCGCACGACCATCAGCACATTCTGTGACAGGTGCACGGTCAATCGGTCCAGCGCGGTTTCGATGTCAGCCGCGCCCGTGAAACGCAGCGCCTCGACGCTATTGCTGGTCCACACATCGATGCGCGGTAGCAACGCTTGCATCATCGGTGAGTCCGGCGATTCCACCAGCGGGCCCGGATCGAACACCACGTTGATCGTCTTCGGCAACGCCAGCGTCCAGTCCAGCAACGCCTGGGCCTTGCCGCTGTGCAGCAGGCTGTAGCCGCTGACGTAGACGTAATCTCCCGCCTCGGCGGCAACGCTGCTTAGCTCCGCCGCCGTCACCTCACCTTCGGCGCCGATGTAGGAAATGAAACTGCGCTCGGCCGACGCATCGGTCAGCGCCACGCAGATCCCGGTGTCGCGTTCCGCAGGCTGTTCGATGCCGATGCGAATGCCTTCGGCGTTCATCGCCTGCCGTGCCAGATCACCGAAACGCCCATTGCCATGACGGCCGAGATAGACCACCGGCAAGCCATTACGCGCGGCGGCAGCCATCACATTGAAACCGCCGCCGGCTTCGAAACTGGCGGACTGCGCCAGCACGTCACCGCCGATTTGCGGCAGCGCATCCACGGCCATGACCAGGTCGATGATGACCTGGCCGGTGTGCAACATCTTAGGCATGAGCATTCTCGGATTGCGCAGCGCGGCGATCTCTCGCCCCGCCGAGTACGAAGTAAATGCCGCCGGCGACCACGAACGTCACGATCCAGCCGAGGCCGTTGTGGCCCAGCCACGAGTCGGACAGGAAGCCCTTGAACCAGACATTCTCGGCGGTGGTACCGATGGTGGTGAAACTGAAGCCCAGCACGATCGCGATCGCCCACGCGCCGAATGCGCGCCACTCGATGCCGCCGCTGTACCAGTAGGCGCTGCTCGGGCTGACGTCGAGCAGGTCTTGCGGGCTGTAGTAGTGACGGTGAATCAGGTCGACCACGAAGATCCCGACCCACGCGGTGATCGGCACTGCCAGCAGGGAAATGAAGGTGATGAACGGGCCGTAGAAGCTGTCGGCGATCAGCATGAAGTAGATCGAACCGGCGAAGATCGCCACGATGTCGACCACCACCGCGTACACGCGCTTGACCTTCAGGCCGAGGGTCAGCGTGGTCAGGCCGGCGGAGTACACCGACAGGTTGTTCGACAACAGCAGGCCGCCGAATGCGGTGATCAGGTACGGCACGGCCATCCAGGTCGGCAGCATGTCGCGGATCGCCACGATCGGGTCAGTCGCCGACGCCAGATCGTTGTTGCCCACCGACAGCAGGCCGCCGAGGGTGATCAGCAGCACCAGCGGAATCCCCGCACCGAACGCCGCCGAAGCGACCAGGCGCACGGCTTTGACGCTGCGATGTTGATAGCGCGACATGTCGGCGCCAGCATTCGCCCAGCCGATCCCGGTGCCGGCGGCCATGGTGCCGATGCCGATGATCATCGCGCTGATTGGCGCCGGCGTGGCGTTGAACACCGCGCTCCAGTCGATAGTCGCGCAGAGGAAGCCGCCGACCAGAATGTTCAGGGCGCCGAACACGTAGGTCGCCCACTTCTGGATCACCAGCAACGTGGCGTGGCCGAGGCCGGATACCGACAGGGTCAGCAGCACGAAAATCGCGATGAAGATCAGGGTCAGCACCGGCGCGCTTTTGGCTTCCACCGGCGAGCCGAACAGGATCGAGCACAACGACAACAGCACGAACGCAGCCGTTGTGGTGTTGACGGTTTCCCAGCCCAGGCGCGACATCAGCGACACCAGCGTCGGGCCGATATTGCCGCGCACACCGAAGATCGCCCGCGACAGCGTCAGGCTCGGCGCACGACCGCGACGGCCGGCAATCGAGATGATCCCAACCACCGCGAACGAACCGGCAGCGCCGAGGATGGCGACGATGATCGCCTGCCAGATCGCCAGGCCGCGAAAGGCAACCAGCGTGGCGCCCAGCGGCAGGCCGAGGATGGAAATGTTGGCAGCGAACCAGACCCAGAACAGTTGCAGCGGATGACCGTTGCACTCGCCTTCCGGCACCGGTTCGATGCCCCGGGTTTCCAGCTGCCCGGCGCTTTGCCCGGCGTTCGATGAACTCATGAAAAATGCTCCTGTTTGCCTTTATTGTGGTTGTGGCAATGACGCAGAACGACAAGACATCCCGCCCTTCCTGGGCCTGTCTGCACGATCCATTGCGGGTGAATATTCAGGGTTTGTGGTGCGTCCATCGCGAGCAGGCTCGCTCCCACAAGTACGGCGTTACCCCTGTGGGAGCGAGCTTGCTCGCGATGGCGTCAGCCCGGTCAACGCAGGGCCAAAAGCCCCTGCACCAACGGTTCCAGCTCCAGACCATTGACGGACTTCACCGTCTCGATCATCGGCGCCGGCCAGCTCTGCAGGCCCAGGCAGGCCCCGAGCATGGCGCCGAGAATCGCGGCGATGGTGTCGGTGTCGCCACCCAGGCTCGCGGCCATGCACAGCGCATCGAACGGCGTCATTTCACCGACCGCGACTTGCTGCGCGAGGGCGAACGACACCACCACCGATTCCTGCGAGGCCACCGAGGTGCCGATCACGTCGTACAGCAGATCCGCGAGCAACACCGGGTCGCTCTCGACACTGATGCTGCGCGCCCAACTGATCCGCGAGGCGATGCGCCCGCCGGCCACCCAGTGCCCATGCGCTTCCGCTTGCTGGGCGATCTGTTGACCGAGGTTCAGCGCCTCGCCCAGATCCAGACCGTTGATGCCGGCCGAAACCACCGCCGCCACCGCCGCCGCGCTGGAAATCCCCAGCGTGGTGTTGTGAGTGACCTGACAGGCCTGCACCACCGCCGCGATAAAGCGCTCGGGATCGGCGACATCCGCCGCGATGCCCACCGGGGTGATGCGCATCGCTGCGCCGTTGGTGGTGCCATAACGCCCGGCCTCTTCCGGCGAATGGCCGGCGAGGATCATTTCGATCGCACGTTTGGTCGACGGGCCGAGCAAATCCTGCGAGCCCTTGGCCTGCATCTCGGCTTCCCATTCGATCAGCCGTTGCGCGAGCACCGCCGGTTCGATCCGGCCCTTGCCTTCAACCAGCAACTCGCCGACCAGAATCGCCTGTTCGGTGTCGTCGGTGATCGAGCCTTTGGGCATGTTCGCGGCAATCGGCTGCAAGGGGCCGGCGTCCTGCAGGTCGGTGATCTGGCCGAAGCGCTGCTTGATGGTTTCGCGGTTCAGGGATTGGGTCGGCATGCCCAGCGCGTCGCCCAGGGCAAGGCCATAAAACGCGCCCAAGGCACGGTCGAGGGCGGTCATTTCGATTCTCCAAATTGCAGGTGCAGACGGAAATGCACCGGGTCGAGCAGGCTTTCGACCTGTTCCATGAAACGGTTCTGCCGGTCGTAGGTGGTGCGCAATGCCTTGAGGAACACCGTGCCTTCTGGGCGGCCGAGCAGTTCGGCGTCCACGGCGTTGAGCGGTTCGGCGCCGATCCATTGATCGCCGCGCTCGCCGACGTAGCCGTAGGCGGCCAGGGTGATGGTCAGGGAATTGTCGATCAGGCCGACCCTCGGCAGGCTTTCCAGGCCTCCGGTGGCGGGCATCAGAGAACGTTCGAGGGACACCGCCGTGCCGTCATTGGAGCGTCGGCGACGTTCGAGAAGAATGAATTGATCGGAGCCGAAACGCGGAAGCAGATCCTCGCGGGTCACGGCCTCCAGACGCAGCACATCGGTATTGATCAGCGCCCCGCTGTCGGCCAGGGCCTGGGCCCAGCCGCTGCGCTGGTCGAGCACCACCCCGTCAAACGTGACGATGGAGCCGACCCCGCTTTGCGTGGCGATGTAATTGCGCCGCTTCAGTTCGGCCAGCGCTTCGCGCAACGTGCCACGGCTGACGTTGAATTCCTGAGCCAACTGATGCTCGCCGGGCAACAGAAAGCCGTCCTCCATGAGACCGCTTTCGATGCGTCGGACGAGCTCGTCGACCACCCGTTGTTTCTTGTCAAATCGTACCTGTCTAATCATGTACAAAGTGATAACCGAAACAAGACAGGACGAGCAAGGAGTATTTATCTGGAAGTGACGGAAGGTTCGGTAGATAAGGGGAATTGTGGGAGCGAGCTTGCTCGCGATAAGGCCTGAACATCCAACATCAAAGTGCCGGATCTACCGCTATCGCGAGCAAGCTCGCTCCCACAGGGTATTGCGGATTACCGTTGCTTGAGTCGGTCGATAACCACAGCCAGCAATAGAATCGAACCCCGAATCACATACTGATAAAACGTGTCGATATTCTTCAGGTTCATCGCATTCTCGATAATCGCCAGAATCAACACCCCGGCAATCACATGCCGGATCATCCCGATCCCGCCACTCAGCGACACCCCGCCCAGCACGCAAGCCGAAATCACCGTCAGCTCAAAACCCTGCCCGATCATCGGCTGCCCGGAAGTCATCCGCGAAGCCAGAATCACCCCCGCCAGCGCACCGATCACCCCATGCACCGCGAAGATGATGATCTTCGTGCGGTCAACATTCACCCCTGCCAGCAGCGCCGCTTCCTGATTGCCGCCGATGGCCATGGTGTTGCGCCCGTAGGTCGTGTAATTCAGCAACCAGCCGAAAAACAGGAAGCAGACGATGGTGATCAGGATCGGCACCGGCACGCCGAACAACTGGCCGTTGCCAAATACGAAGAACGACTCCTGGGACACACCCACCGCTTTACCGTTGGCAAAAATGTAGGCCAGGCCACGGACGATCTGCATGGTCGCCAACGTCGTGATCAGCGCATTGACCCGCAACTTGGCGATCACGATGCCGTTGATCAGGCCGACGATCAGGCCCATCACCAGCGCCGCGCTGACGCCGAGAAACACGCTATTGGTATCGCGCATGACCACCGCCGCCACCACCCCGGCGCAGGCAATCACCGAACCCACCGACAAGTCGAAATGTCCCGACGCCAGGCAATACAACATGGTGCACGCGGCGATCCCGGTGGTGGAAATCGCCAGGCCCAGGCCACGCATGTTCAGTGGCGAGAGGAAGTTGTCGATCAGCAAGGTGCAGGCGACAAAAATGCCCACCGCCGCCAGCAGCATCACCCAGTCATCGAGGAAGCGCCGCATATCCAGAGGTTTGCGCTCGGTCGGCAGGGTTTCGTTTTGGGTTGTCATCATAGTCACCTCTCAGTTCGCCACGCCGTCAGCGCGGTGGCGCGGCAAAGCCAGTTGCAGCAGGTTGGATTCGTTGGCCTGGTCGCGGCTGACTTCGCCACGCAGGGCGCCCTCGCACAGCACCAGAATGCGGTCGGAAATACCCATCACTTCCATCAGATCGCTGGACACCACGATCACCGAAATACCGTCGGCGGCCAGGTTATGGATGATCTGGTAGATCTCGGCCTTGGCACCGATATCGATGCCCCGGGTCGGCTCGTCGAGTAGCAGGACTTTCATCGGCATCGACAGCCAGCGGCCGAGAATGGCTTTCTGCTGATTGCCGCCGGACAGGAACTTGATCTGTTGCCCGGCGTGGGGCGTTTTCACTTTCAGGGCCTTGATCTGTTTGTCGGCGTTGCCCTTTTCCCAGATCCCGCGCAGCAGGCAACCGAGCCCGGAGTTCGCGCCGCGGGCACTGATGTTGATGTTCTCGGCGACGCTGGCGAGCGGGATGATGCCCTCCTTCTTGCGGTCCTCCGGGCACAGCAGAATCCCGGCGGCAATCGCATCGCGGGGCGAACGCAGCTTCAGTTCATGGCCGCGCAATTCCAGTCGTCCGGCGGTGTTGCGCTCAAGACCGCTGAGCAGCCGGAACAGCTCGGTGCGCCCTGCCCCAACCAGTCCGAACAGGCCCAGAATCTCGCCTTTGTGCGCATCGAAACTGATCGGCTCGCGCAGGCCCGGGCCGAGCAATCCATCGACTCTCAGCGCCACGGCACCGCGTGGACGACCGCGATAATCGTAGATGTCCTGAATGTCGCGCCCGACCATGCAAGTCACCAGTTGATCGTGGGTCAACTGACTCATGTCGTCGAAGGTACGCACGTAACGGCCGTCCTTGAACACCGTCACCGCGTCGCAGATGCGGAACACTTCTTCCATGCGATGGGAGACGTAGAGCACCACTTTGCCCTCGTCGCGCAGTCGGCCGATGATCGCCATCAACCGGTCGATTTCCCGCGCTGACAGGCTGCTGGTCGGTTCGTCAAAGGCAATCACATGCGCGCCACGGGACAGCGCCTTGGCGATCTCCACCAGTTGCCGCTGACCGAGGGACAGGCGTCCGACCTTGGTCTGCGGGTCGATTTCATCGGCCAGGCCTTTGAGGCAGGCCAAGGCTTGCTGGCGCAGCGCGCCGCGATTGATCAAGCCGAAACTGGCTGGCAGGTGACCGAGAAACAGGTTCTCGGCCACGGTCATTTCCGGCACCAGATGCAACTCCTGGTGAATCACCGCCACGCCGCTGCCGATGCTGTCGGCGGTGGACTTGAACGCCATCGTCCGCTCGCCGATCTGCAGCTCGCCGCTGCTCGGGATGTAGGCACCGCCGAGGATTTTCAGCAAGGTCGATTTGCCGGCGCCGTTCTCGCCCATCAAAGCGTGAACCTGCCCGGGGTGAGCGACGAAACTGATGCCGTCCAGCGCCTTCACGCCCGGGAAGGTCTTGCCGATCCCGTTGAAACGCAGGCTGCCGCTGGCGCTGTGTTCTTGTGTCTGTACTTGCGCGTGCATTTAAGCCACCTCATCACACCGTTCAAACGGCCCGGCTGCCCGGGCCGCCGCTGCCGTCAGTTCCACAGGCCGATCTTCTCCAGCTCCTGCTTGAAGTTGTCGCGGGTGATCAGGGTGACGTCGTCCATCGCGGTGTACTTCGGCGGTTCTTTGCCGGTGGTGACCCACTCGTACATCATGCTCGCGGTGTTGTAGCCCTCGATGTGCGGGCTCGGCAGCATCGAACCGTAGAAGCCGCTGTTGGGCTTTTTCAGCTCGCCGATCGCATCGGTGCCGTTGATGCCGATGCCGATCACGTTGGCCGCGGCAAACCCGGCGGCTTCGGTGGCGCGCACGCCGCCGAGCACGGTGTTGTCGTTCATGCCGCCGATGATCAGGTTCTTCGCCGCGCCCGGCAGCTTGACCAGCGCCGAGTTGGTGGCGTCCATGCTGCCCGGTACGTCGAGGGTTTTCAGGGCGGCGGTCAGAATGTGATCTTTCGGCATGCCTGCATCTTCGAGGGCTTTCATCGAGCCGTCGGTGCGCTTCTTGCCGGTGTCGAGTTCGTTGTAGGTGTTGACCACCGCGTAGGTGTCTTTCCAGTCCCAGTTACGCTTTTTCGCCTCGGCGGCCATGGCGGCGCCCTGCTTCTGGCCGACTTCGAACGCGGCCATGCCGAGGTACGGCACGTCCTCCATGAACTTGCCATTGGCGTCGACGAAGCGGTCGTCGACAGCGATGACTTTCAAATCATTGAGCTTGGCCTTGGCCATGATCGCAGGGCCGAGGGACACGTCCGGCGGGCAGATGACGAAGCCCTTGGCGCCGTTGGCCGCGAGGCTGTCAATGGCCGAGAGCGTTTTCTCGCCGTCCGGTACGGCGATCTTGATCAGCTCGAAGCCTTTGTCCTTGGCAGCTTTCTCGGCGAAGGCCCATTCAGTCTGGAACCACGGCTCTTCGGCCTGCTTGACCAGGAAACCGATCTTCACCGGATCGGCGGCCAGCAGCGAACTGCTCAGGCTGAACGCAGTGACCGCCAGCGCGGTACTGCACAGGGTACGAATCCCGAAACGACGTTTCATAAGCAGACTCCTTGTTATTTTTCTTGAGCGTTATTTGAAAAGCGTTACAGCGGTCGAAGCGTTTCCCGCAAATCATGACGACAATAGTCATATCGTATGATGATTGGATTTCAGGCGGACCTTGCCACCTGAAATCCGGATTTTCAGTCGTGGTACATCACCGAACGACCACCATCGATGGTGATGCACGAGGCGTTGATGAACGGCGCTTCATCACTGGCCAGGAACACGGCGGTCATCGCCACTTCAATCGGCTGACCGATGCGTTTCGGTGGATGCAGATCGAAGGCGCGCTGGCGTTCGACATGCGGGTCGGCGAAGCCGTTCCAGTAATCGACGTTGAGCTGAGTTTCGATATAGCCCGGGGCGATGGCGTTGACGCGAATCCCCTTCGGCGCGTACTCGATGCCCAGCGCGCGAGTCAGGCCGAGCAACCCGTGCTTGGCCACCGGGTACGGGAAGCAGCCGGGAATGATGTTCGTGGAGTGGGTGGAGGCGATGTTGATGATGCTGCCGATGCCTTGCTCGATCATCTGCGGCAGCACGGCCTTGCAGCCATACCAGGCGCCGTCGAGGTCGATGGCGAAGCAGCGGCGCCAGTCCTCTTCGGTCATTTCCAGCGGATCGCGGAATACGTTGACCCCGGCGCAGTTGACCAGCACGTCGATGCGACCGTGCAGCTCGATGGCCAGTTTGGCCATGGCGTGCAGATCCTGCTGACGCGAGACGTCGGCCTTGATCGCCTGCACATCGGCGCCCTGCTCGCGCCAGTGCGCGGCGACTTTCTCGACCTTTTCAGCCTGGATATCGCTGATCACCAGTTTGGCCTGCTGCGAGGCGAAGGTCGCGACGATTGCTTCGCCGATGCCTTGAGCGGCGCCGGTCAGCAATACGACCTTGTTTTTCAGGCGCTCACCTTTCGGTGGCTCGGGCACCGGTGGCAGGGACAGAGGTTCAGCCATGAATCAGGACTCCTGTTCGAAAGCATAAAAAAACCGGGCATCTGACGATGTCCGGTCTGGAAGGCTTCTGGAACAAAACAGGCGAGCGCACGCCGCGGCACCGAAACGGCCCGAAGCGCTGACTCCGCTGTGGAGTGCAATGGAAATTCGCTGCATCACTTCACCTGTTTTGTTCTTTTTAAGTGTGAGTGCGTGTTACTGCTGGAGCCGACTATAAACCCGACCGCCGAATAATCTCAATATATAATTTTGCATCCCATATTTTGGGATTTAACCGGCAAATCGCGTACAGAGCTTTCCGGCGACATCCACCTGCAACGACAGCACGGCGCCGTCCAGCGGGTGGTTCAGAGGACTTTTGGCGCTGGTGATGTACAGGGTTTTCAGGTCTTCGCCGCCGAACACGCAACTGGTCGGGCGGCTGATCGGCAGATCGATCTTGCGGTCGACCTGGCCATCCGGCGTCAGGCGCAGCAGGCAGCTGCCGTCCCAGCGGGCGTTCCACACATAGCCTTCGGCGTCCATTGCCGAACCGTCCGGGCCGCCGTGCTGATCGCCGCTGTACCAAGGCTGGGCGGTGTCGAGGTTGCCGTCGGTGTGGATGAAGTAGCGGTACAAGGTGCTGTCGAGGCTGTCGCCGAACAGCAGCGTGGTGCCGTCGTCACTCCAGAGCAGCGTGTTGGGGATGCCCAGACCACGCAGCAATGGCGTGACGCGTTTATCCGGATCAACCCGGAACAGTCCGCCGGAACGACGGGTGATCGGCAGATCTTCACCCTCCTCGCCGATGTTGTTTTGCATGGTGCCGAGCCACAAGCGGCCCAGGCCATCGCAACGCGCTTCGTTGGCGCGATTGCCCGGTTGCGGGTCGGCGACGCAGAACAGCGTCAGTCGCGGCTCAAGTCCGGGGGAATCGAGATCGAGCCGGTAAACGCCGCTGCTCAGGGTCACCAGCGCGTCGCCGCTGGCACAGGGAATGAACGCCGAGACGTGCTCCGGCATCTGCCAGATCTGCACGTTCTGCCCGATCAGCCGCAGCGCCTGCTTGCCGGCGATGTCCACCCAGTACAGCGCCTGGGTCGGGGCGTCCCAGAACGGGCCCTCGCCCAGTTGCGCCCGATGTTCTGTCACCGCAGTCCACGTCATGCAACCTCCTGTCTTGTTGTTTTTGTCAGCTGGCTTTTTTGTCGGCCATCACCTGCGGGTAGAACCGCTTGATGGCCAGGTCGGCATTGTCGATCAGGGTCATGCAGGCCCACACCCCGCGCGCGGCATCCCGTGCGGCGATGGCGTCGGCCATGTCTTTGTGGATGGGCAAAGTGCGGCGCAGTTCGTCAGGATCGGCCGCAGAGACTTCGAAGGACACGGCAAGCAGCGCGCCGAGGGCCGGCACCATTTGCTCGATGAATTGATTGTGGCTGGCGGCCAGGATGCACTCATGGAAAAACTGGTCGGCGCGGTTGTAATCGATGCCGCTGTCGACCGCCCGCTCGAGCGCGTTGTAAGCCTGCTGCACGGCTTGCACCTGTTCGACGGTCGCCCGCTCGCAGGCCCAGCGCACCGCCATCGGTTCGATGGTGCGGCGCAGGTCGAGCAGATCATCGACGAAGTTTTCCGGCAGGCCGCTGCGTGACAACCAGCCGACGACTTGCGGATCGAAAAGATTCCAGCGCTTGATCGGCAGCACCCGCGTGCCGACTTTCGGCCCGACTTCGAGCATGCCTTTGGCGACGAGGGTCTTGATGGCTTCGCGGATTACGGTGCGACTGACCCCGAGCTGCTCGCCCAGATCGGCCTCGACCTTGATCGCCTGCCCGGGTTTGACCTGGCCGGCGGCAATCCAGGCGCCCAGCCAGTCAACCGTTGATGCGTGAAAACTGCTCGACATGGACACCCCGAAGCCGTTCGCTGTGGATGCCCACGCTAATCATCATACGATTAAGAGTCAACGACAAAAAACCGCAGCCTGCTTTCACAGACTGCGGTTTTTTTAAGGTTCGAGACCGATGCGGAAGAACTCGCCGCCGCTCCAGACGCCGAGCCAGCGCTGGCCATCGATTTCACGGCTGACTGCCAGTTCAACCAATTGGTAGAACACGTTGCGGTGGATTAGCGCTTCGAGATTGGTGCGTACATGCACGTAAGGTGCGGGCTCTTGCGTGGTCGGATCGATCTCGACCCGGATCGGATGTTCCGCGCCGGCCTCGGTGGTTTCATCGACATTGGTGGTGAAGCGCAGCACTTGCGCCTCACCCTCGCCTTCCACCTCGACGGCAATCGCCACGAATGGTACGTCGTCGACCTTGATCCCGACTTTCTCAACCGGAGTAATCAGGAAATAGTCATCGCCGTCGCGGCGGATGATGGTGGAGAACAGCTTGACCATCGGCTTGCGCCCGATCGGCGTGCCCAGGTAATACCAGGTGCCGTCGCGGGCGATGCGCATGTCGATGTCGCCGCAGAAATCCGGGTTCCACAAGTGCACCGGCGGCAAGCCTTTGGTTTTGGGGATTTGCCCCAGCAGGTCATTGGCTTTTTGCGGGCCACTCATGGCGTACTCCTTGAATTACTGGTCCCCGACGCCCAGCAGGCTGCGCGCGTACTGCGCAAGCGGTGGGCCGATCAGGTCTTCGGGCTTGTTGTCGTGGAACGTCAGTAAACCGCCACGACTCTTGATCCGTGCAGTATCAATCAAATACTGGGTGCTGGTCTCGATCAACATGATCTGAATCACGCCGCCGTCGATACCGAGGCGATCCACTGCTTCCTGATCCAGCCATTCATCGGAGTTGCCGATGCGGTCGTCCGCCTTGGCGAAACGGGTGTACAGCAGGTAGTGGGCACCGGCGTCGCGAGCTTCGCCCATCGCCTGATCGAGGCCTTCCGGCGCGCGGGCGCGGCGGACCATCGGGAAGTATTCGACGAAGCCTTTGAAGGCCTCTTCGGCGACGACGTTGGGACGCGGGTAAGAACCACCCGGCGGCGCGAACGAGCCTTGCGCAATGTAGATGAACGAATCCGGCTGAATACGGAAATTGTTTACGCGGCGGCTGTCGCTGTGATCCAGCAGCCCAGCGTCGCTCATCTGGTAGCGAGTCCCTTCGGCCATGTCACTGACAGTCATACAGCCGCCCAGCGCCAAAACGGCCAGCAGCAAAACCAGGCTACGCATACTAATCCTCCAGAAGCCGGTGACGGAAAACCGGCGAATGGCCGTAGGATGCAGCTTTTGCGCCAGTCCTTGGAAATGTGCAGGTATCCGCTTTGAAATAAGACTTCGTGGCTAAACCGGACTCAGCCGCCGATGATCTTCATGACGGTTGCGCCGCCGGAGAACGCGACTTCCTGCTTGTCGCCGAGCGCCTTGACCAGCAATCGTTGCAACGCCGGCAGCGCCTCGTGACGCGGCTTGTCGAGCAGATCACCGACGTAGTGGCGGTTGCTCGACGACAGGCAGCCATGCAGCCATCCGGTGGACGACAGCCGCAGGCGCGAGCAGGTTCGGCAGAACGGCACGCTTTCGTTGGCGATCACGCCGAAGTTGCCCCGACCGGGAATCGCATAGCGAACCGCCGTGGCGTCCACCGGCGCGTCGGTTTGCGCGTACTCGTAATGTTCGCCGATCAGGCTCAGCAGCTGTTGCAGGCTGACGAACTGTTGCAGGAAGGCGTTGGAATCAGTGGCCAGATGGCCCATGCGCATCAGCTCGATGAAGCGCAGTTCGAAGCCGCGTTCAAGGCAGTAATCGAGCAGCGGCATTACCTGGTCGAGGTTCTGCCCGCGCAACGGCACCATGTTGACCTTGATCTTCATCCCCGCCGCGGCCGCTTGATCCATGCCATCCAGCACGGTGGCCAGATCGCCGCCACGGGCGATGCTGCGGAACGCGCCGGCGTCCAGGGTATCGAGGGAAACGTTGATGCGTCGCAGGCCGGCATCGACCAGCAGCGGGAGTTTTTTCGCCAGGAGCTGGCCGTTGGTGGTCAGGCTGATGTCTTCCAGCCCCATCTTGCCAACGGCGCTCATGAAAGATTCGAGCTTGGGGCTGACCAGCGGCTCGCCGCCGGTGATGCGCAGGCGCTCGATGCCGGCGGCTTCGATAAGATAGGCCACGCCACGTGCCATGGCCTCGGCCGACAATTCATCCTGCGCAGCCACCAGCCGCTTGCCGTTGGGCACGCAGTAGGTACAGGCGTAATTGCAGGCTGAAGTCAGACTGATCCGCAAATTGCGAAAACGCCTGCCTTGACGGTCAACGATCATGAAGCACTCCGGCGATGGAAAATCGAGCGGCTAAAACTTGACTCACAATTCAAGTTTTAGCAAGCCCTATGCCTGAGTATATTCCTGCGGTACTGCGCCATGTAGCGAAAAACACGGCGCATAAGGCGACTGAATGATTCAGCTGCTTGGCGTTTCAGGGTCGCGCTTGCGCTTGTTGCCCATGCGCACGCCGATATCCATCAGGAACTGGAAGAAACCTTCCTGATCTTCCAGCACATTGCTCCAGAACGGCGAGTGATACAGCGCCACCGCGCCGTGCACCAGCGCCCAGGATGCGCAGTAGTGGAAGTACGGCGGCACGTCTTCGAGCTTGCCTTCGCTGATGCGGCCCTTGATGAGCAGCGTCAGGCGTTCGAAGTTCGAGGCACGGATCTTGTGCAGCTCCTCGACCATCTCGGGCACCTGATTGCCCTTGACCACCTTCTCTTCCAGGCGATCGAACAGGCGATAGCGCTGCGGGTCGCGCATGCGGAATTCAAAGTAGGCACGGGACAGCGCTTCCTTGTCCTTGTCGACATCGGCCGAGTGCAACAGCTCGTTCAAATCGCGCTCGTAATCGAGCATCAGGCGCAGATAGATTTCGGCCTTGGACTTGAAGTGCTTGTAGATCGTGCCTTTGCCGATACCCACGGCATCAGCAATCATCTCGACGGTGACACTGTCTTCACCTTGTTCGAGGAACAGCTTGAGCGCGGTATCGAGAATTTCTTGCTCGCGGCGACGAAACTCACGGACCTTACGAGGTTCTTTGTGCATAAGAAAAGGTCTGTAGGGGTCAAAATTCGAAGCCGCGTATTATGCCTAACTTGCGCAAAAATGCACGGATCATCCGACCATATCTGTGTTTCTTGTTCATTTCACGAACGTTTCGGGGGGAATGAGAACATAACCGAAGCGAACGTATTCCAAATTTGTTTAAAAACCCCTGCTGGCCAACTGGACTCGGCGCCAGACTGATCAATACTTGAACTGTCGGGCGACATCTCCCCCAAGTGTCGCGCCGGTAAAGGTACCAAGGGACCGCGTGCCTTTGTTTTACTCCTAATGGTCTTAACCCGGATTCACCCCCCAGAACCCGGGTTTTTTTTGCCTGCGATTCAGGCTTTTACATTCGCCAGCGGAAACAGTCGCTTGAAATTCTCGGTGGTCTGCTCGGCAAAACGCTCGTAGTTCTCGCCGCGCAGCATCGCCAGAAACTCTGCCACTTCCCGCACGTATTGCGGCAGGTTCGGTTTGCCGCGATACGGGATCGGCGCCAGGTACGGTGAATCGGTTTCTACCAACAGGCGATCGACCGGAACCTTGCTCGCTACATCGCGCAGCGCATCGGCATTGCGGAAGGTGACGATGCCCGACAGGGAAATGTAATAACCCATGTCCAGCGCTGCCTTGGCCATGTCCCAGTCTTCGGTGAAGCAATGCAGCACACCGGCCTGGGGCAACGCGGCTTCGCGCAACAACTCGAGCGTGTCGGCACGGGCGCCACGGGTGTGGATGATCACCGGTTTGCCGGTCTGCTGCGCGGCTTGCAGGTGCAGACGGAACGATTCCTGCTGCAACTCGGCGGCTTCCGGCTCGTAGTGATAGTCCAGACCGGTTTCACCGATCGCCACCACTTTCGGGTGATTGAGCTCATGCAGCAGCCAGTCCAGCGCCGGCGCCGCGCCCGGCTGCACATCCAGCGGATGCACGCCGACCGAACAATCGACATCGTCGTAACGCTCGGCCAAGGCTTTGACGTCGGCCGCGTTGTCGGCGCTGACGCCAATGCACAGGAAATGCCTGACGCCGCGTTCGCGGGCCGCATCCAGAGCGGCATCCAGGGAACCGTCGTGAGCGGCGAGGTCGAGGCGATCAAGGTGACAATGGGAATCTACGAGCATAAAAAGGACTGCAACTTACATCGTATGAGTGGGACGGTCGGATTTCAGGGCTCCGGCCAGATGAGTTTCGATGCGACTGCGCGCGGTGTTGTCGCCATCGTTGAATTGCACGCCGACGCCGGCCGCGCGGTTGCCCTGCGCGCCTTTGGGGGTGATCCAGGCGACTTTGCCGGCCACCGGAATCTTCTCCGCCTCGTCCATCAGGTTCAGCAGCATGAACACCTCGTCGCCCAACTTGTAGTTCTTGTTGGTCGGGATGAACAGGCCGCCGTTCTTGATGAACGGCATGTAGGCAGCGTAAAGGACCGACTTGTCCTTGATGGTCAGGGACAAGATGCCGTTACGCGGCCCCGGGCTGACAGGTTCATTCATGTTGACCTCCACTGCTGATGTTCAGAGTCTAGGTACACATTCTTATCTTTGACCAGGCAAGCTCGCCCATTGCACCAACAACGCTTCCAGCAGCAACGCCGCATTGAGGTTGGCCTTGCTCAGGACTTTCTGGCGCTGGGCGAGAATCCAGTCCTGGATATCGAGCACTTTAGCCTGGGCACTTTTCTGCGCCAGATATTGCACGACCTTGCGCATGTCGGTCAGGCCGAGACCCGATTCATCCTGGGTCAATTGATAGCGCAGGATCAGGCTCGACCAGTCGCAGAACCAGTCGAACAGCCGCAGCATCGGAATGTTTTTCCACTCCTCGGCCAGTTGCGTCGGCGATTGCTGCTGTTTGAGCAGCTTCTTCACGCCTTCCACAACCTGAGCGCGCTGTTCACGCACGCCCTGCCCCTGCAACGTGACGGCGGCCAACGGCGAGCCGGCGGCAAGAGTCAACAGTTCGACCCGTTCGTCTTCGGAACATTCCGGCAATGCCTGAGCCAGCCATTGCTGGCTCATAGCCTCGCTCGGCAGCGGACAGGCCTGCTGCACGCAGCGGCTCTTGATGGTCGGCAACAACCGGCTCGGCTGGTGGCTGACCAGCAACAGCACGGTATCGCCGGACGGCTCTTCAAGGCTCTTGAGCAAGGCGTTGGCGGCGTTGATGTTCATCGACTCCACCGGTTCGATCAGCACCACCTTGCGCCCGCCCAGTTGTGCGGTCTGCACCACGAAACTGACCAGATCGCGCACCTGGTCGACCTTGATCGCCTTGTCCGCTTCTTCCGGTTCGAGGATGTAATTGTCCGGGTGGCTGCCGGCCTTGAGCAGCAGGCAGGATTTGCACTCGCCGCAGGCTTCAGGCGTCGGACGCTGGCACAGCAGGCTGGCCATCAGCCGCTCGGCCAGCGCGCGTTTGCCGATACCAGCCGGGCCATGCAAAAGATAAGCGTGGGCGTGCTGAGTGCGACCGGCCAGTTGCTGCCAGAGGCTGTCCTGCCACGGATAGGCCTCAGCCACGGCTCAACTCCAGCAAGTTGGGAATCAGCGTATCCAGCGATTGTTGAACCTTGGCCAACGGCTGACCGGCGTCGATCCGCACGTAACGCGCCGGATCGGCTTCGGCGCGCTTGAGGAACGCACTGCGCACGGCCTCGAAAAACTCACGGCCTTCCAGCTCGAAACGATCCAGACGACCGCGGGCGCTGGCGCGGGCCAGGCCGATTTCCACCGGCAGATCGAAAATCAGCGTCAGGTCGGGACGCAAATCGCCCTGCACGAAAGTCTCCAGCGCCGCGATGCGCTCCAGCGACAAGCCGCGACCGCCGCCCTGATAGGCGTAAGTCGAATCGGTGAAACGATCACACAGCACGACCGCACCACGGGCCAGCGCCGGGCGAATGACCTCAGCCAGATGCTGGGCACGGGCGGCGAACACCAGCAACAACTCGGTGTCCGGGTTCATCACTTCGTCGACCGGGGCCAGCAACACCTCACGAATGCGCTCGGCCAGCGGCGTACCGCCGGGCTCGCGGGTCAGCACCACTTCGATACCGGCGGCGCGCAGGCGCTCGGCGAGGTATTCGCGGTTGGTGCTTTTGCCGGCGCCTTCCGGGCCTTCCAGGGTAATAAACAAGCCAGTCACAGGCAGTCCTTAATCAAAGTCATTGCGTGTTTTGGGGAGCGGACGCTTCCGGTTCCGGCGTCGGCGCAGGCTCTTGAGCAGGCGGCTGCGGCAACGATTCCGGTGCGGTATCGGGCGAAGCGGCAGGAATCGCCTCCTCGGCTGCCGGAGCGGCCTCGGGCGCGGTCGCCGGCGCCGGGCTCGAACGGTAATCCGCGCGCCGCTTGAGCTGGTACTCGCGCACCGCGTTGTTGTGCGCATCCAGATCATCGGAGAACACATGGCTGCCATCGCCACGGGCAACAAAGTAGAGGCTGGTGCCATCCACCGGGTTGAGTGCGGCGTGAATGGCTTCACGTCCGACCATGGCGATCGGCGTCGGCGGCAAGCCGGGAATCATGTACGTGTTGTACGGCGTGGCTTCCTTGAGATGCGCACGAGTCAGTTTGCCGTTGTAGCGGTCACCCAGGCCGTAGATCACCGTCGGATCGGTCTGCAACTGCATGCCCAGCGCCATGCGCCGCACGAAGACGCCGGCAATCTGGCCACGCTCCTGAGGCACGCCGGTTTCCTTCTCCACCAGCGACGCCATGATCAGCGCCTGATAGGGCTCGGTGTAAGGCACGTCGGCGGAGCGTTTTTCCCACTCCTTGGCCAGCACTTCGTCGAGGCGGTCGAAAGCCTTTTTCAGCAGTTCGGTATCGGTCACACCGCGCACGAAGCGGTAGGTATCGGGGAAGAAGCGGCCTTCAGGGAACAGGCCCTTGTGGCCGATTTTGGCCATCACATCACTGTCGCTCAGGCCGTTGAGGGTCTGCTCGATCTTTTCATCTTTGGCCAGCGCGGCGCGCACTTGATGGAAATTCCAGCCTTCGACCAGGGTCAGGCTGTACTGAACCACATCGCCGCGCTTCCACAGGTCGATCAGGCCGTTGACGGTCATGCCCGGCTGCATGCGGTATTCACCGCTGTGAATCGGCGTGCCGGCGAGGTTGAAACGCCAATAGACCCGCAGCCAGAACGCGTCCTTGATGACGCCGTCGGCTTCGAGTCCAAGAAAAGTACGGGTCGGGGTGGATCCCTTGGGCACATCCAGCAGTTCTTCCTGCGTGATGTTCAGGGGCTGTTCCAGTGCCGAATGAATCTTCCAGGCGCTGGCGCCCAACAGCAGCCCTGCCAGAACCAGTCCGGTTTCCAGCAGCAGCAAAAGTTTACGTCTCACGAATCAGGCATCCAGTAGCGCGCGGGCAATGGTTTGCAGTTTACGGGTGAGCGGGCCAACCGGCCAGCTCAGAGCAGCACAGGCGCGTACCGGCCAGACGCCATACACGCTGTTGCAGACAAAGACTTCATCGGCCCATTGCAGCTGTTCGAGGGGGATGTCGGTGATTTGCACGGGAATGCCCAGGGACTCGGCCTGAAACAATATTTCTGCGCGCATCACACCAGCCACGCCGCAGCGTTTCAGGTCCGCCGTGATCAGCACACCGTCACGCACCAGGAACAGATTGCTGAACACGCCTTCGATCACCCGACCGGCCTGGTCGAGCATCAAACCTTCGGCATGCTCAGTGTCCTGCCATTCGGCGCGGGCAATAACCTGTTCCAGTCGATTGAGGTGTTTGAGCCCGGCAAGCAACGGCTGCCTGGACAGGCGCGTGCTGCACGGAAACAGGCGAACGCCCTGCTCGGCGTGGGCCGCTGGATAAGCGGCGGGAGGATTGCCTTGCAGAATGCGTCGGCCCTGCGCCGAAGGATCCGGCGCATAACCGCGCAATCCGTCGCCACGGGTGAGGATGAGTTTGAGCACGCCCTCGCCCATCGCGGCGGCATAGGATTGCAGCTCATGGCGAACCCGTTCGATGTCGGCTGCGATGGCCAGACGCGCACAGCCATCGGCCAGTCGCGTCAGATGCCGATCCAGCAGCAACGGCTGACCGCCACGCACGGCGATGGTCTCGAACAGACCGTCGCCGTAAGCCAGGCCGCGATCTTTCAGCGACAGAGCGTCAGCCGGCAGACCGTCGACCCAGCAGTCCATCAGCCGGCGAACCGACGGAACGCCAACGTGCCGTTGGTGCCGCCAAACCCGAACGAGTTGGACAGCACGACATCGATATCCATGTTGCGCGCGGTATGCGGCACGAAATCGAGATCGCAGCCTTCGTCCGGCTCATCGAGGTTGATGGTTGGCGGCGCCACCTGGCTGTTGATCGCCAGCACGCTGAAGATCGCCTCGACCGCGCCCGCCGCACCCAGCAGGTGACCGGTCATGGACTTGGTGGAGCTGACCGCCAGCTTGTAGGCGTGATCACCGAACACCGACTTGATCGCGTTGGCTTCAGCGAGGTCGCCGGCCGGGGTCGAAGTGCCGTGGGCATTGATGTACTGCACTTGATCAACGTTGATCTTCGCATCGCGCAGCGCATTGGTGATGCAGCGTGCAGCACCGGCGCCGTCGGCAGGTGGCGAAGTCATGTGGAAGGCGTCGCCACTGGTGCCGAAACCGATCAATTCGGCGTAGATGGTCGCGCCACGGGCCTTGGCGTGCTCGAGCTCTTCGAGCACCAGGGCACCGGCGCCGTCGGACAGCACGAAGCCGTCACGGCCCTTGTCCCACGGACGGCTGGCGCGGGTCGGCTCGTCGTTGCGGGTCGACAGCGCACGGGAAGCACCGAAGCCGCCCATGCCCAGACCGCACGCAGCCATCTCGGCACCGCCGGCAATCATCACGTCGGCTTCGTCGTACATGATGTTGCGCGCCGCCATGCCGATGCAGTGCGTACCGGTGGTACACGCTGTGGCGATGGCGTAGTTAGGCCCCTGTGCACCCAAATGGATGGACAGGAAACCGGAAATCATATTGATGATCGAGCCAGGCACAAAGAACGGAGAAATCCGGCGCGGGCCAGTCTCGTGCAGGGTGCGGCTGGTTTCTTCGATGTTGGTCAGACCGCCGATACCCGAACCCATGGCCACGCCAATGCGTTCACGGTTGGCATCGGTGACTTCCAGACCGGCATTGCGTACGGCTTGAAAGCCGGCCGCCAGACCGTACTGAATGAACAGGTCGAGCTTGCGCGCTTCCTTGACCGACAGGTATTCCTCGACATTGAAGCCCTTTACCGAGCCGCCAAAGCGGGTGGAATAGGCAGAAAGGTCGGTGTGTTCGATCAGACCAATGCCACTGCGGCCAGCCAGAATGCCCTGCCAACTGCTCGGCACATCCGTGCCCAGTGGCGACAACATACCCATACCGGTGACTACGACGCGTCTACGCGACACAGCACTCTCCTTTTTCAAATGACGACTTTGCATCAGGCCTAAAGAAAAAACCGCACGCCATGATGGCAGTGCGGTTTTTCCATGACAGCAAGCAACGATTACAAACTATTACGCCTGGTGGCTAGTAACGTAGTCGATTGCAGCTTGTACAGTAGTGATCTTCTCAGCTTCTTCGTCAGGGATTTCGGTCTCGAATTCCTCTTCCAGAGCCATCACCAGCTCAACGGTGTCAAGGGAGTCGGCACCCAGGTCTTCTACGAAGGAAGCGGTGTTGACCACTTCTTCTTCTTTAACACCCAGTTGCTCGGCAACGATTTTCTTGACGCGCTCTTCGATGGTGCTCATACCTTGTTTTCACTCCTAATGGACAAATTCAGGCAGCTGGCCAGTGGGTAAGTGTATAGAAAGACTTTTCAGCTTTTCAACTGAAAGCTTCACTCCTCAAACCCTGCGGCCCTCTGCCTATAAATAGATTGCAGCTTTATAACGGATTTTAGACAGCTCGTATGACATTTTTTTGAAGCAATCCGTCACATTTGAATTACATGTACATCCCGCCGTTAACCGGGATTGTAGCCCCGGTCACGTATGCCGCACCGTCGGATGCAAGAAAAGCGACCACGGACGCGATCTCTTGAGCTTGTCCCAGACGGCCCAGCGGAATCTGCGTCTGCAAGGCTTCACGCTGTGCTTCAGGCAGCTCGCGAGTCATATCGGTGTCGATGAACCCTGGGGTCACCGAGTTGACCGTAATCGAACGCGAACCGACTTCACGCGCCATTGCACGGCTGAAACCTTCCAGACCGGCCTTGGCGGCTGCATAGTTTACTTGGCCAGCGTTGCCCATGGCACCCACCACCGAGCCAATACTGATAATTCGGCCCCAACGCGCCTTGGTCATGCCGCGCAGAACGCCCTTGGACAGGCGATACAGACTGTTCAGGTTGGTATCGATCACGTCGTACCACTCGTCGTCTTTCATGCGCATCATCAGGTTATCGCGGGTGATGCCGGCATTGTTGACCAGAATCGCCACCGGAGCACCGAACTGCTCCTGGATGCTCGCCAGCACTTTGGTGACCGATTCGTCGCTGGTGACGTTCAGTTCGAAACCTGCGCCCTGGATGCCGTTTTCCTTCAGGGTCGCAGCAATACGCTCGGCGCCCGAAGCGGAAGTCGCGGTGCCAACAACGATGGCGCCCTGACGACCCAGTTCCAGTGCAATAGCCTGGCCAATGCCACGGCTTGCGCCGGTGACCAGTGCAACTTTACCTTGCAGACTCATGCAAGCTTCTCCTGATTCAGACAGCCGCTGCGCGAGCAGCAGCGAAAGCGTCTGGGGTATTGAGGTTGGAAGTCGAAACGCCTTCGGCGCAACGTTTGTTCAGACCGGCCAGCACCTTGCCAGGACCGCACTCGACCAGGTTGGTCGCGCCTTTGGCGGCCAAAGTCTGTACGGACTCGACCCAGCGGACCGGCTTGTAGAGTTGCTCCAGCAGATCACGCTTGAGGGTTTCCAGATCCGCCGGCACCTGGGCGCTGACGTTCTGTACCACAGGGATCTGCGGCGCCTGCCAGTCGATGGCAGCGATCGATTCGGCGAAACGCTCGGCAGCCGGGCGCATCAGCTCGCAGTGCGACGGCACGCTGACCGGCAGCGGCATGGCGCGCTTGGCGCCACGGGCCTTGCAGCCTTCGATGGCGCGCTCGACGGCAGCCTTGGCACCGGCGATCACCACCTGACCCGGGGAGTTGAAGTTCACCGCGCTGACCACTTCGCCTTGCGCCGCTTCGGCACAGGCAGCAAGAACATCGGCATCTTCCAGACCGAGGATGGCAGCCATGCCGCCCTGCCCGGCCGGAACGGCTTCCTGCATCAACTGGCCACGGCGCTCGACGAGTTTTACCGCGTCCGCCAGGCTCAGGCTGCCGGCAGCGACCAGCGCGCTGTATTCGCCCAGGCTGTGACCGGCAACGAAGGCCGGACGCGCACCGCCTTCCGCCAGCCACAGACGCCACAGGGCGATCGAAGCGGTCAGAATGGCCGGTTGGGTTTTGTCGGTTTGATTGAGCAGCTCTTCCGGGCCCTGCTGGGTCAGCGCCCACAGGTCGTAGCCCAGAGCATCGGATGCTTCTTTGAAAGTTTCGAGGATCAGTGGATGTTGCGCGCCCAGCTCGGCCAGCATGCCGAGGGACTGCGAACCCTGTCCTGGAAAGACGAATGCGAGGGAAGCAGACATGTAACAAGCCCCTAATGATCTTGTCGTCGGAAAAATGGCATCCCGCTAGAGGGACGCAAGAAACTGACAGTTGGATGGCCCTTTGAACCGGGCGGTCACATTTAAGCATTGTCCGACGAAAACGCCTAAGACAACAAATCCTCCAGACGGCCGTGCAGGCGTTCGGGAAGATTCTCCTGAATCTCGATCAGCGCTCGCTGAATCGCACTTTGAAACCCCTGAACCCCGGCCGAACCGTGACTTTTCACGACAATGCCCTGCAAACCGAGGAAGCTTGCGCCATTGTGTCGCGCCGGTGCCAGATCTGCCTGCAGACGCTTCATCAATGGCAGCGCCAGAGCGCCGACAGCGCGGGAGGCGAGATTTTTCTTGAACAAGGCCTCGATGCGCGCAGCGATCATGGTCGCCAGACCTTCGCTGGACTTGAGCAGGATATTGCCGACGAAACCGTCGCAAACCACTACGTCCGCCTCGCCGCGATACAAGCCGTCGCCTTCGATGAAACCGATGTAATTGATGCCCCGAGCAGCCTGCAGCAACGTCGCAGCCAGCTTGACCTGCTGATTGCCCTTGATGTCTTCGGTACCGATATTCAGCAGCGCGACACGCGGACGGGCAATGCCCAGGGTTTGCGCCGCCACCGACCCCATCACGGCAAACTGCAACAGATGCTCGGCGCTGCAATCGACGTTGGCGCCCAGATCGAGCAACTGGCAATAGCCCTTCTGGGTAGGGATCGCGGCGACCATGGCCGGACGATCAATCCCCGGCAGAGTCTTGAGCACAAATCGCGACAGGGCCATCAGAGCACCGGTATTGCCGGCACTGACACAGGCCTGAACCTTGCCGTCACGCAGCAATTCGAGGGCGACACGCATCGACGAGTCCGGCTTGCCACGCAGGGCCTGGGCAGGTTTTTCGTCCATGGTGATGACTTCGGACGCCGGAACAATCGTCAGGCGCGCGCGATCGGCAGCCGATTGGCCGGTGATCAGTTCTTCAAGAAGGGAGGGTTGACCGACGAGGGTCAGGTGCAGCGAGGGCGTAGCAGAAAGGCAAGCAAGGCTGGCCTGAACAATGCTGCGGGGACCGAAGTCCCCGCCCATTGCGTCAATCGCGATGACTTGAGCGGACAAGTGATTACTCGTCAGCGCCCTTGTCGATCACTTTACGGCCACGGTATACGCCTTCTGGCGATACGTGGTGACGCAGGTGAACTTCACCAGTGGTTTTTTCTACAGACAGGGTGCTAGCCTCGAGAGCGTCGTGCGAACGGCGCATGTCACGGGCAGAGCGGGATTTTTTGTTCTGCTGAACAGCCATAATTGATTAACTCCTAAACGTTTGGGTCACGCTTTAACTGCGCCAATACACTGAACGGGTTGGACCGCGTTACCTCGTCCTCGCTCGGTTCGGGCTCATCTGCTCCCGCCGGCTGCTGGCATTCTTCCGGATGATGAGCAGGCACAATGGGCAAGGCGAGCAGAAGCTCCTCCTCGATCAGTGACTGCAGATCCAATGGATCTTCGCCCAGTTCCAGCACGTCATAACCTTTCGGTAACGACTGGGTATTCGCACCCTCCTTCACTACAGCGTAACTGCATTCGCTGTGGATCGGCAGGGTGACCAGCTCAAGACAACGCTGGCAAACCATTTTGACTTCGGTGTCGATAAAGCTGTGGATCACCACAGATTTACGTTCATCTCGTTCAAAAACGAATTTTGCCTGCACCGTACCGACATCGTCGGAAAGCGGGTCGCAGAGTCTCTTCAAATCGGCCAGCAGCAGTTCACCTTGAAGGGTGGTGCCACGGTCAGCCAATTTGCGCGGGTCAACGTGAGGTGGAATCGGGTCATTCAACATAGGCGCAGCATTATAGGGATGCACCCACCCATGTCAAAGGAAATTGTGCCCTGTCCGTCACTTGCGCGGCTCCGCTAGAATCTGTCGCCTGCCTCTGGAGATGCGAATGCTGCCTTTATTACTCGCTTCAAGCTCGACCTATCGTCGGGAATTGCTCAGCCGCCTGCGCCTGCCGTTCGTCTGCAGCTCGCCGGATATCGATGAAAGCCATCGCCCGGACGAGTCGGCAATCGAGCTGGTCAAGCGCCTCGCCGAACAAAAGGCCCAAGCTTTGGCCGACAGCCACCCTGCTCATCTGATCATCGGCTCCGACCAGGTTGCGGTACTCGGCGAGCGCATCATCGGCAAGCCGCACACCTTCGAAAACGCCCGCGAACAACTGATGGCCGCCAGCGGCGCCAGCGTGACCTTCCTCACCGGCCTGGCCCTGCTCAACAGCCAGACCGGCCACTGCCAGGTCGACTGCGTGCCTTTCACCGTGCACATGCGCGTACTGGACCAGGCCCGCGTCGAGCGCTACCTGCGCGCCGAGCAGCCCTACGACTGCGCCGGCAGCTTCAAGGCCGAAGGACTGGGCGTGAGCCTGTTTCAATCCACCGAAGGCCCGGACGCTACCAGCCTGATCGGCCTGCCACTGATTCGCCTGATCGACATGCTGTTGACGGAAGGCGTACAGATTCCCTGACCCACAAAAAACCGGCCCTAAGGCCGGTTTTTTCTTGCAGCATTCGATCAGCGCAACGACGGGCCATTGAAACCCATCCACATTGCCAATTTCTCGGCAACGCTGGCACCGAGCTTCTTCGAGAAGCGGTCGAACGGCGATTCCTGAACGGTGAAGTCCACCAGTTCCTTTTCGCCAATCACATCACGCGCCACCGAACTGGCATTGCCCAGACCATCGATCAGCCCCAATGGCAGCGCCTGCTCGCCAGACCAGACCAGCCCGGAGAACAGCTCCGGATGCTCTTTGTCTTTCAAGCGATCGCCACGCCCCTGCTTGACGCTATTGATGAACTGCTTGTGCGTGGTATCCAGCACACTTTGCCAGAACGCCGTCTCTTCCGGCTTTTGCGGCTGGAACGGATCGAGGAACGCCTTGTGCTCGCCGGAAGTGTAAGTGCGACGCTCGACGCCAAGCTTCTCCATGGTACCGACAAACCCGTAACCGGCCGCCGTCACACCAATGGAGCCCACCAGACTGGCCTTGTCGGCATAGATCTGATCAGCAGCACTGGCGATGTAATAGGCACCGGAAGCGCCCAAATCGGAAATCACCGCGTACAGCCTGGTGTCAGGATGCAGGCCGCGCAGACGCTTGATCTCGTCATACACATAACCCGACTGCACCGGACTGCCGCCCGGGCTGTTGATGCGCAGGATTACGCCTTTAACCTTCTTGTCCTCGAACGCCGCGCGCAGGCTGCCGACGATGTTGTCAGCGCTGGCAGGCTCTTTGTCGGCGATCATGCCGGTGACGTCGATCAACGCGGTGTAGTTGGAGCTGCGCGTAGCGCTTTTCTCCATATCCATCAACGGCGTGAACAGGATCAGCGCAACAAACAGATAAACAAAGGTCAGCAACTTGAAGAAGATGCCCCAGCGCCGCGAACGACGCTGCTCCTGCACGCCGGCCAGCAGAGTCTTTTCCAGCAGCTTCCAGCTTTTCGCATCACCGTCGTCGGCAGTTGCCTTGGCCGGTGCTTTCCATTCGTCGGTCATGCCATCCACCCCAGCAAAAACGTATTAAGCCTGCTGCCCCAGCCAGGCGTGCAATTCGGAAAAATGGTCGATCGACAGTCGCGGCTCGAACTGCTGCAGAGATTCGATCGATTGCGCGCCATAACTGACCGCCACCGAATCCATCCCCGCATTGCGCGCCATCAGCAGATCGAAGGACGAATCGCCGACCATCAGCGCCTGCTCGGCACGCACACCGCAATGCGCAAGGATCTGCTCCAGCATCATAGGGTGCGGCTTGCTTGCAGTTTCATCGGCAGCGCGGGTGATATCGAAATAATCTTCCCAGCCATTGGCCTTGAGCACCCGATCCAGCCCGCGACGATTCTTGCCGGTCGCGACAGCCAGGTGATAGCCCTGCTCGCGAAAAGACGCCATCGACTCGACTACACCTTCGAACAACGGCGAAGGCACCGCTTCTGCAGCGATGTAGTGATCGGCGTAATACTCGCGAAACAAGGTCATCTCGACATCGCTGATTTCCGGATACAAGGTGCGGATCGCCTCGGGCAAGCCCAGACCGATGATGCCTTTGACGGCAAAATCATCACGCAACTCGAAACCTGAACGCCCGGATGCCGAGTGCATTGCCTCGACAATCCGATGAATGGAATCGGCCAGAGTGCCGTCCCAATCGAAAATCAGCAGTTTGTAATCAGATGGGCGCACTCAATCGCTCCACAGTCTTGGCCCACATTTCATCGACCGGTGCCTGCAACTTGAGTTCACCGCCATCTGGCAGCGGCACGGTCAGCATGTAGGCGTGCAGAAACAGGCGCTTGCCGCCCAGATCACGGATTTCCTTACTGAAACCGTCATCGCCGTATTTGGTGTCACCCGCAATGCAATGCCCGGCGTGCAACGTGTGAACGCGGATCTGGTGCGTGCGACCGGTGATCGGCTTGGCTTCGATCAGAGTGGCAAAATCGCCGAAGCGACGCAGGACCTTGAACACGGTCACAGACTCCTTGCCCTCCTCCTCGTCGACCTCGACCATGCGCTCACCGGAGCGCAGATTGCTCTTGCCGAGAGCCGCACGGACTTGCTTGATCGAGGTTGCCCAGTTGCCACGAACCAGTGCCATGTAGCGCTTGTCGACACCATCACCGCGCAACGCGGCATGCAAGTGACGCAACATGCTGCGCTTCTTGGCGATCATCAGCAGGCCGGAGGTATCACGATCGAGACGGTGAACCAGCTCGAGCTCCTTGGCATCGGGACGCAACTGACGAAAGGCTTCGATAACGCCGTAATTCAGGCCGCTGCCACCGTGAACCGCAATGCCGGCGGGCTTGTTGATCACGATCAGGGCCTTGTCTTCGTAGACAATCGAGGCTTCCAGGCGCTGCAACAGGCCTTGGGCCAAAGGCACCGGTTCGTCACGCTCAGGCACGCGCACGGGTGGCACGCGCACGATGTCGCCGGCCTGCAGCTTGTATTCGGGCTTGATCCGACCTTTGTTCACACGCACTTCGCCTTTGCGCAAAATGCGGTAAATCAAGGTCTTGGGCACGCCTTTGAGCCGGGCGAGGAGGAAATTGTCGATTCGTTGGCCGGCATATTCCGGCGAGACCTCAAGCAGTTGAACGCCTGGAGTCGAAGGGGCAGTAGTCGTCATGGCGCCGATGATAACAATTTTTTATGGAATTGAAGCACTTAATCATTGCTGCTATAGTCGCGAACGCCGCCAAAAGCGGCCTGGACAGCGGAACCACGGTCAAAAACCGGCCCTGACCAACGCAATTCACCAGGACGCGAGGCCGTCCTACGGGGCTTTTGCTACGTAACGGTGGAGTTTGCAGCTGTAACAAGCGCAGGTGACATGAGGCCTGAATCACGCCGCAAAGCAGAGTTTTGACTCGCCACGCGAGCCATATTCACGGCCAGTTCACAAAGTGCAGTCAGCCGCGGATGACCCCGAGCGAAGACTCCGGAAACACCGCCTGAATTAGCCATGATGCGTGACCTCCCCTTTCGGAGCTCACGGTAAATGCCAACCCGCTGCGGATTCTGCGCGCGGCAGCACCCGAATTATCAGGGATACGTGTAGGGTGGAGATGCACAACCGCTGGACTGTGTAGCAACAGGTTTTATCAAGACGCTTCATCTCGTCCACAGCCACCGGTTGATTCCTCCTCCTGACTGAGTGCTTAAGTAGCCACAGCAAGCAGGACGCGTACGTCGCGATAACGGCCCAATTGGCCGGACATCGCTGGACACGGGAATGGCCAACCACTCCCGACGCACCTGACACCGACCGTGAGAAGTCGTGTGTGCCGAACGCCGTTTCCGGCAGCCCGGAAACCGACGGTACTACATGAAAAGAATGCTGATTAACGCAACTCAACCCGAAGAGTTGCGTGTTGCACTGGTAGATGGCCAGCGCCTCTACGACCTGGACATCGAATCCGGTGCACGCGAGCAGAAAAAGGCCAACATCTATAAAGGCCGCATCACTCGCATCGAACCAAGCCTTGAGGCTGCCTTTGTCGATTTCGGCTCCGAGCGCCACGGCTTCCTGCCCCTCAAAGAAATCTCCCGCGAATACTTCAAGAAAGCCCCTGAAGGCCGCGTCAACATCAAGGACGTCCTGAGCGAAGGCCAGGAAGTCATCGTTCAGGTCGAAAAAGAAGAACGTGGCAACAAGGGCGCAGCCCTGACCACCTTCATCAGCCTGGCCGGTCGTTACCTCGTTCTGATGCCGAACAACCCGCGTGCCGGCGGCATCTCCCGTCGCATCGAAGGCGAAGAGCGCAACGAACTGCGTGAAGCGCTGAACGGTCTGGTGGCTCCGGCCGACATGGGTCTGATCGTGCGCACTGCCGGCCTTGGCCGCAGCAGCGAAGAAATGCAGTGGGACCTCGATTACCTGCTGCAACTCTGGACCGCCATCAAAGAAGCCTCGCTGGATCGTTCCGCGCCATTCCTGATCTACCAGGAAAGCAACGTGATCATCCGCGCCATCCGCGATTACCTGCGCCAGGACATCGGCGAAGTGCTGATCGACAGCGTTGAAGCCCAGGACGAAGCCCTGACCTTCATCCGCCAGGTGATGCCGCAGTACGCCAGCAAGATCAAGCTGTACGAAGACAGCGTTCCGCTGTTCAACCGTTTCCAGATCGAAAGCCAGATCGAGACCGCTTTCCAGCGCGTCGTCGAACTGCCGTCCGGCGGCTCCATCGTCATCGATCCGACCGAAGCCCTGGTGTCCATCGACATCAACTCGGCGCGCGCCACCAAAGGCAGCGACATCGAAGAAACCGCCCTGCAGACCAACCTTGAAGCGGCTGAAGAAATCGCCCGTCAGTTGCGCCTGCGCGACATCGGCGGCCTGATCGTCATCGACTTCATCGACATGACCCCTGCCAAGAACCAGCGCGCCGTGGAAGAGAAAGTCCGCGAATGCCTGGAAGCCGACCGCGCCCGTGTGCAGATCGGTCGCATCTCGCGCTTCGGCCTGCTGGAAATGTCCCGTCAGCGCCTGCGTCCTTCGCTCGGCGAAAGCAGCGGCATCGTCTGCCCGCGCTGCAGCGGCACCGGCATCATCCGTGACGTCGAATCGCTGTCCCTGGCGATCCTGCGCCTGATCGAAGAAGAAGCCCTGAAAGACCGCACCGCCGAAGTTCGCGCTCAAGTGCCGATCCCGGTGGCCGCGTTCCTGCTCAACGAAAAACGCAACTCGATCACCAAGATCGAACTGCGCACCCGCGCCCGCATCGTCATCCTGCCGAACGATCACCTCGAAACCCCGCATTTCGAAGTTCAGCGTCTGCGTGACGACAGCCCGGAAGCCGCGACCAACCAGTCCAGCTACGAAATCGCTGCCGCTGCCGCCGATGTCGAAGACGTCCAGCCAGCCGCCGCGACCCGCACCCTGGTTCGCCAGGAAGCCGCGGTCAAGACTGCTCCGGCCCGCGCCAACGCTCCGGTTCCGACCGAAGTCGCCGCGCCAGCCCCGGCACCTGCTCCGGTTGCCGCGCCAGAGCCAAGCCTGTTCAAAGGCCTGGTGAAGTCGCTGGTCAGCCTGTTCGCCACCAAGGAAGAGCCAGTTGCTCCGGTTGTGGTTGAAAAACCAGCCACCGAGCGTCCGGCCCGCAACGAAGAGCGTCGCAACGGTCGTCAGCAGAGCCGCAACCGTAACGGTCGCCGCGATGAAGAACGCAAGCCGCGCGAAGAGCGTGCACCGCGTGAAGAGCGCGCACCACGTGAGCCGCGTGAAGAGCGTCAGCCGCGCGAACCACGTGAAGTCCGCGAGCCACGCGAATCCCGTGACGAAGCACCGGTAGCCCGCGAAGAACGCGCACCACGCGCCCCTCGTGAAGAACGTGCACCACGTGCTCCGCGCGAAGATCGCAAGCCGCGTGGCGAGCGTGAAGAACGCGTACGTGAACTGCGCGAGCCGCTGGATGCCGCTCCGGCCGTTGCTGCCGCCGCCACCGCTGAAGAGCGTCCGGCCCGTCAGCCACGTGAAGAGCGTGCGCCACGTCCTCCGCGTGAAGAGCGTCAACCGCGTGCCGAACAGGCCGCTGCTGCCGTCGCTGAAGAAGAAATCACCACCAACGAAGAGCAACTGCCGGAAGACGGTTCGGAGAACGCCGAAGGCGATCGTCCACGCCGCCGCTCCCGTGGTCAGCGTCGTCGCAGCAACCGTCGCGAGCGTCAGCGTGATGCCAACGGCAACGTGATCGAAGGTTCGGAAGAGTCAGAGTCCGGCGAAAACGCTCAAGCGCCAAGCACTGCCGATCTGGCCGCTGGCCTGGCTGTGACCGCTGCTGTTGCCAGCACCGTGATCAGCGCTCCAGCTGAAGCTCAGGCCCACGAGCAAGCTGAACGCGCTACCGCTGCAACACTGGAAACTGCTCCAGTAGAAGCGCCGGTTGTTGAAGCCACCACTCCGGTCGTAGCACCTGCTGCTCCGGAAGTCGAAGTAGCTCCGGCTCGCGAAGCTCAGCCTCAGGTTGAAGTCGCTGCCGAACCAGCTGTGTCCTTTGAAGCGCCAGCCGTCGCTGAACAGTCGGTTGTCGAAACCGTCGCTGAAACCGTGACCGAAACCGTGCGTGAAGTTCGCGAAGAACAGACCGCGTTCAACTGGGTCGCCGAGCCGGCTGTCACTGAAACACCAGCGCCAGTGGTTGAAGCGCCTGTTGTTGAAGAAGCCAAGGCTGCCGAGCCAGTAGTTGTTGCTGAACCGGCACCGGTCGTTGAAGCCCCTGTGGTTGAAGCGCCAGTAGTAGCCGAAGCACCAGCGCCAGTGGTTGAAGCTGCTCCGGTCAGCGCCCTGACCCCAAGCGGGCGCGCGCCGAACGACCCGCGCGAAGTGCGTCGTCGCAAGCGTGAAGAAGAGCGTCTGCAGAAGGAAGCCGAGCTGGCTGCCGCCGCTGCTGCTCCAGCTGCCGACGTGGTCGAGGCGGCTCCTGCCCCGGTCGCTGAGGAAGTTGCCGTTGAAGCCGTGATTGCCGAAGCACCACGCTCCGTTCAGGAAGCGGTCGAGCAACACGAAGAGGCCCAGGAAAAAGAACACGAGCCTAAACCCCTCGTCTGATTCCAAAAGCCACTAAAAAGCCCCGCTTGGTGATCCAGGCGGGGCTTTTTTATATCTCAAGGTTTTATCAGGATGGCGGGAACACCAGCGCATCCGGTACATCGATATCCCACACCACACCCGGGTCATCCACCGCGACTTCAATCACCCGTCCTTGGGCAAACAGCGGTCTGGCGCCCCGGTCACCGGACAAAGCCATCAGCCCTGCGGCGAACGAGCGGCCAAACCCGACCGGATGCCCATAATCACCGTTCAACGTCGGTACGCTGACCGCATCCTCGGCCATCGCCGCCACGACCCGCTCAATACTCGACGGCAGGATGAACGGCATGTCGCCCAGCACAATCAGCCAGCCATCGGCTTCCGGGCAAGCCGCCACACCCGCCGCGATGCTGTCGCCCATTCCCGTGGACTCGATCGAGATAATGTCACACCCGTAGGCCTGCGCCATGCGCATCGCCTGCGGTCGCGCCTGGGTCGTCACCAGCACTCGCTTGTCGAGACTCGCCGGCAGGTTCACCAACACCTGCTCGATCACCGAACGCACCGCGCCGTCGCGCCCGGTGCAATCAGCCAGCAGCTTGTCCTTGTCGGCACCCGCCACTTCGCGAAAGCGGCTGCCCTCGCCCGCCGCCAGCACAATCACTCCGATGGATCGGCTCATACGCTCTCCAGTGTCTTCTTCTGCTTGAGCTCGACACCATTCTTGATCGCGACGATTTCCGCCAACAGCGACAGGGCGATTTCCGCCGGTGAATGGCTGCCGATATGCAAACCGATCGGCCCGTGCAAACGGGCGATGGCCGCTTCCGACAAGCCTAGCTCAGCCAGATTTTCCCGACGCTTGCGGCTGTTGACCCGTGAGCCGAGTGCGCCGACGTAGAACGCCTTGGAGTCGAGCGCCGTAAGCAACGCCATGTCATCCAGCCGTGGGTCGTGAGTCAGCGCGACAATCGCCGTGCGTTCATCGGTCTGGATATTCAGCACTGCTTCGTCCGGCATGCCGGGGACAAAACGTCCATGCTGCTCTTCCCAGCCATAGACGAACTCGGTGCGCGGATCACAGATCAGTACTTCGAAATCCAGCAATCGCGCCATCTCGGCCACATACCGCGACAACTGCCCGGCGCCGATCAACAGCAGGCGCCAGCGCGGGCCGTAAATGGCACGCAGGGTCTGGCCGTCGAAGCTCAAGATGTCGCTCTTGCCGGCCGCTCGCAACACCACTTCGCCAGTGCCGATATTCAGCTCGCGCGCGACGATTTCATGAGCCTCGCAACGATCCAGCAACTCGGCGACCCACGCTGGATCGCCGACCCGCTCCTCGGTCAGGCGCAGGGTGCCGCCGCATGGCAGGCCGAAGCGCGCGGCCTCTTCCTGTGTCACGCCGTAGGTGATCAACTGCACCGGCGGCCCGTTGGCGGGAATCCGCCCATCGTGAAGCCGGGCGATCAGATCGTCCTCGACGCAACCGCCGGACACCGAGCCAATCACCACGCCATCTTCGCGCAACGCCAGCATCGCGCCGGGCGCCCGGGGCGCGGTGCCCCAAGTCTGCACCACGGTGAACAACACCACCCGCTGCCCGGCACGACGCCATTCGAGCACACTGCGCAGGACATTCAGATCGGCGCTGTCCATCACGCTTGCGCCTTCTGCCAGCCCTGCAACTGGTAGCGCACCGGCAGGTTGCGAATGCGTTGGCCAGTGGCAGCGAAGATCGCATTACACAGAGCCGGCGCAATCGGCGGCACGCCGGGCTCACCGACACCGCCCAACGGCACTTCACCCGGCGGCGTCACCAGATGCACCGCGACTTCCTTCGGCGCCAGCGACATGCGCGCCACTTCATACATATGGAAGTTGTCCTGCTGCACCTTGCCGTCCTTGAAGCTGATTTCGCCCCACACGGCATTGCCCAGGCCCATCACACAGGCGCCTTCGAATTGCGAACGGATCCGCTCGGGGTTGATCTGCGGGCCGCAATCCACGGCGATATCGGCCTTGTGCACGATCAGCGTGCCGTCGTCCTTGACCTCGACTTCGATCACCGCCGCCACGTAGGTGACGAAGCTGTAATGCACGGCCAGCCCCAGGCCACGGCCCTTGGGCAATTGACGCCCCCAACCTGCCGCCTTGGCTGCCGTTTCCAGCACGGTGCGCATGCGCCCGGTGTCGATCGGATAACGCTCGGGGGATTCGCCGTAGTTCCATTCTTCACTGAGCGTGCGCGGGTCGATCTGCCGATCCGGGCCGAGCAGCTTGACCTGGTATTTGAGCGGATCTTCCTTGGCTTTGTGCGCCAGTTCGTCAACGAAGCTCTGGATCGCAAAACCATGGGGAATGTTCGACACCGAGCGATACCAGCCGACTCGCGTATGCACCGTGGCTTCAGGGTTTTCCAGGCGCACGTTGGGAATCGCGTAGGCCATGTTGGTAAAGCCCATGCCCAGCTCGAACGCAGCTTCATGGTTCATGCCCGGCGCAAACAACGCGGTGATGCTCGGCGCCACCGTGCGGTGCAACCAGGCGGACGGCAAACCATCCTTGCCCACACCGGCCTTGAGGTATTCGGCGGACACGGTGTGGAAATACGAATTGTGGATGTCGTCTTCCCGAGTCCACTGCACGCGCACTGCTTTGCCAGGAAATTCCTTGGAGAGCACGGCAGCTTCAACGACGAAGTCCGGTTTCGACTTACGGCCGAAACCACCGCCGAGCAGTGTCACGTTGAAGGTCACGTTATCGAACGGCAGCCCCAGGCGTTCGGCGATGCGCTCGCGGGTGACCTGCGGCGCCTGGCTGGGTGCCCATGCCTCGCAGGTGCCATCCTTGTAACGGGCGATGGCGACCATCGGCTCCATCGGCGCCTGAGCCAGATGCGGCAAGTAATAAGAGGCTTCGAGCGTGCTGGCTGCACTGCCGATCGCTTTGTCGATGTCGCCGGTGTTGCGTACCACTTTGCCCGGTTTCAGCGAAGCGGCTTCGATCTCCTTGCGATAGGCGACCGAGTCATAAGTGGCGTTCGGGCCATCGTCCCACTCGATCTTTAACGCTTCACGCCCCTTCAATGCCGCCCAGGTGTTGCTGGCCACCACGGCCACGCCACCCAACGGCTGGAATTCCGAAGGCAATGGCCGGGGTTCGATCTGGATGACTTTGAGGACGCCCGGCACTTTCAGCGCGGCGCTGTCGTCGACCGACTTGACCTTGCCGCCGTACACCGCCGGACGCGCAATGACCGCGAACAGCATGCCGTCGAAATGCACGTCGGCCCCGTACACCGCGCGACCATTGACGATGTCGGCACCGTCGATGGCCTTGGTGCCTTCCTTGCCGATGTAGCGGAATTCCGACGGTTGCTTGAGCCGCAGGCTGTCACGGGCCGGCACTGTCAGCGCACTGGCCGCAGCGGCCAGCTCACCGTAACCCAGCTCGCGCCCGGACGGTGTGTGAATGACTTTATGCAGTTGCGCGCGGCATTCGCCGACCGGCACCTTCCACTGCGCAGCGGCAGCCTGCTCCAGCATGGTCCGGGCGGCGGCGCCGCAACGGCGCATCGGTTCGTACCAGTGACGCATGCTGCGCGAGCCGTCGGTGTCCTGGTTGCCGAAGCGCACTTCATCACCCGGCGCCTGCTGAACCTTGACGTGCGCCCAGTCGGCTTCCAGTTCATCGGCGACTACCATGGTCAGGCTGGTGCGCACGCCCTGGCCCATTTCCGAACGGTTGCAGACCACGGTCACCGTGCCGTCAGCGGCAATACTGACGTAGACCTTCGGATCGTCGATCCAGCCGTTGGGCATGCCGTCGGCGCCGAACTGCTTCGGCTTGTCTTCGGCCAGCGCATCCTGCCAGCCCCAGCTCGCCGCCAGCACCAGCGCGCCGGTGGCGCCGACGCCCTTGAGGAAGCCCCGGCGACTCAGGTTGCTCAGGGCAAAATCGTTCGGTAGACGGCTCATGCCTTGGCCTCCTTCAGGTGAGTGGATGCCTGACGGATCGCGGTCTTGATCCGGTTGTAGGTGCCGCAACGGCAGATGTTGCCGACCATCGCTTCTTCGATCTGCTCGTCGCTCGGGTTCGGATTGGTCTTGAGCAACGCGGTGGCGGACATGATCTGCCCGCCCTGGCAGTAACCGCATTGGGCCACAGCCGTGTCGAGCCAGGCTTGCTGGACGATCTGACCGACCGGATCGGCATGCAGGTTGTCGATGGTGGTCACGTTCTGCCCGACCACCGAACCGATCGGGGTGATGCAACTGCGCGCCGGCGCGCCGTCGATATGAATGGTGCACGCACCGCACAGGCCCATGCCGCAGCCAAACTTGGTGCCGTTGTAACCGGCGACGTCACGGATCGCCCACAACAGGGGCATGTCCTCGGTGACATCGAGTGGATGGTCTTGACCATTGAGTTTCAGGGTAATCATGGGCACGCCCGCATATTCGTGGAGGTTATGGGGTCGAGCCATCTGCCACCGCAGGGACGGTGGTGGTTCGCGCAGATCGGCTCAGGCTAATCAGGCTCTCTTGTACCGACGGGAACGTCTGCACCGGGCCTTTGGTGGAGCAAATGACTGGTATCGTTAGCTGGCTACGTTAACCCGCGATTAACAAAAAAGCCCTGCACTTTTTAAATAGTGCAGGGCTTTGGGTTCAGCCTTGAAAGCGTAGCCTCAATAGCGATTGGGCTCCATTTCCAGCTCGACATTGAAACGTTCTGAAATGTCTTTCTGGATGCGCTGGGCCAGATCGAGCAATTGCAGCCCGGTCGCCGCGCCGTAGTTGACCAGCACCAGCGCCTGCAATTTATGCACGCCGGCATCCGCTTCACGGAAACCTTTCCAGCCGGCGCGCTCGATCAACCAGCCGGCCGCCAGTTTCATCTGGCCGTCCGGTTGCGCATAAGCCACCAGATCCGGGTGCTGCGCCTTGATCTGTGCGACCACCGCCGCCGACACCAGCGGGTTCTTGAAGAAGCTGCCGGCATTGCCGAGCACCGCCGGATCCGGCAGTTTCTCGCTGCGGATGCTGCAAATCGCTCGACTGACATCCGTCGGCGTCGGCTGCTCGATGCCCTGCTCGGTCAGGCGCTGCCGCACCGGGCCGTATTCCAGGTGCAGATGCGCGACTCGATCCAGCGCGAAGCGCACCCGCAGGATCAGCCAACGCCCCGGCTGCTGCTTGAACACGCTGTCGCGGTAGGCGAAGTTGCACTCTTCCAGGCTGAAGTCGCGCAGCTCGCCGGTCTGGCGATCCAGCGCCGTCAGGCCGGCGAACACATCCTTGATCTCGACACCGTAGGCACCGATGTTCTGCATCGGCGCGGCGCCGACAGTGCCGGGGATCAGACTGAGATTCTCCAGCCCGGAAAAACCCTGCGCCAGCGTGTGCTGCACGAATGGGTGCCACGGCTCGCCTGCTTCGGCTTCGATCACCACACGATTGCCGTCGTCACTGATGACGCGAATGCCACGAGTGGCCATGCGCAGCACCAGCGCCGGGATGTCCGCCGTGAGCAACAGATTGCTGCCGCCACCGATCACCAGCAACGGCACGTCGTGGGAAGTCGCGTAAGCCAGGGCTTCGCGCACATCGGCGTCACTGTGGGCTTCGGCAAACAGCTGCGCGCGAACGTCGACGCCGAAGGTGTTGAAGGGTTTCAGGGAAACCTGCGGCTGTACCTGCAAACTCATAACCGCCCCTTCACTTCGATCAACAGCTGATCGCAGGCACGCTCGATCAGATCCAGCACCTGCTCGAAACCCTGATCGCCGTCGTAATACGGATCCGGCACCTCATCGACCACACCTGCATAGCGGCGCAGGAACAGATCCAGCTCGGCCTTGCCAGTGGACGGTTGCAAGGCCTTGAGGTTGCGCAGGTTGCTGTTGTCCATGGCGAGGATCAGGTCGTAGCTGGCGAAATCGGCGCGGCTGACCTGTTGAGCGCGTTGCGCCGACAGGTCATAACCCCGCAGTTTGGCCGCAGCCTGGCTGCGCTTGTCCGGCGGATTGCCGACGTGCCAGTCGCCGGTGCCGGCGGAGGCCACTTCGACCTGATCCGCCAGCCCCGCTTCACGCAACTTGTGGCGCAACACACCTTCGGCGGTGGGCGAACGGCAGATGTTGCCCAGGCACACGAACAGAACGCGCATCAGGCCTCCAGCAGGCGACGGACGCGCTCGAGGTCTTCGGCGGTGTCGACCCCGGTCGGCGGCGCGATCAACGCGTCAGCCACGTGAATCCGCACGCCGTGCCAGAGGGCACGCAGCTGCTCGAGGGACTCGGTGTTTTCCAGCCAGCACGGGCCCCAGCTCACGAAGTCCTGAAGGAAGCCTGCGCGGTAGGCATAAATGCCGATGTGGCGACGATGCGGCACGCCTTCCGGCAGCACGTCGCGGCTCTTGGCGAACGCATCGCGGGCCCATGGCAGGGTCGCGCGACTGAAGGTCAGCGCCAGACCGTTGAGGTCGCTGACAACCTTGACCACGTTCGGGTTGAACAGGGTTTCCACATCCTCGATCGGCTCGGCCAGGGTGGCCATGCGCGCTTCGGTGTGGGCCGCGAGGTTGGCGGCGACCTGATCGATCACGCTCGGCGGGATCAGCGGCTCGTCACCCTGCACGTTGACCACGATGGCATCCGGCTCCAGACCCAGCTTCGCAGCCACTTCAGCCAGACGATCGGTGCCGGAGTTGTGATCTTCTCGGGTCAGCACCACTTCGGCGCCGAAAGCCTTGCAGGCCTCGACAATGCGCGCATCGTCGGTCGCCACGACCACACGGCTGGCGCTGCTTTTGCTCGCCTGCTCCCAGACGTGCTGGATCATCGGCTTGCCGGCGATATCCAGCAGCGGCTTGCCCGGCAGACGGGTCGAGGCGTATCGCGACGGGATGACAACGGTGAAGGCTGTGGTCATTTATCCAGACGCTCGTCGGTGGTCAGGGTGCGGGCTTCGCTTTCCAGCATGACCGGGATGCCGTCGCGGATCGGGTACGCCAGGCCGGCGCCCTTGCTGATCAGTTCGGTCTTGTCGGCGCTGAGCTTGAGCGGGCCTTTGCAGATCGGGCACGCGAGGATGTCGAGCAATTTGGTGTCCATGAACATTCCCTGGATAAAACGGATTAAGGCAAAAGACGATCCGGCAACAGGCGCATCAACTGTGTGTCGAACCAGGCCACGAAGGCCGGCGACGGCACGGCATCGACCGCCAGGTACCACCAGTCGTCGGCAGCGAAGGCACGGCACTTCACCGCGTCCTTTTCAGTCATCACCACTGGCAATGACGGCGTGAAACTCAAGGCCTGCACGCTGTATTCGGCGTGGTCGGCAAACGCGTGGGGCACAGGCCGCCAGTCTAGCGCTTCGAGGGTATTGAAGAAACGTTGCGGGTTACCGATCCCGGCGACCGCGTGCACGGCCTGACCGGGCGGGAAATGATCGAGCGGCCGGCGCTCACCGCTGCGCAGATTGACCAGCGCCGACGGCTTGAGGCGGAAAGCGAAACCGCCGTCGCGATCCTCAAGGGCGCCGTTGAACAGCACACCGTCAACGCTTTGCAGGCGCTCGGCCGGTTCGCGCAGGGGGCCCGCGGGCAGGCATCGCTGGTTGCCCAGACCACGGGCGGCGTCGATCAGCACCAGTTCCAGATCCCGCGCGAGGCGGTAATGCTGCATGCCGTCATCGGACAGGATCAGATCCAGCGGCTCGCTGTCCAGCAAGGCTCTGACGGCGGCGCTGCGATCGGGGTCGATCATCAGCGGTACGCCGGTGCGCTGCACGATCAGCAAAGGTTCGTCGCCGGCGATGTCGGCAGTCTGATCAGCTTCGACCCGCCATGGCAGTTGCGCCGGTTTGGCGCCGTAACCCCGGCTGACCACACCGACCCGCAGCCCGTGGCGTCGGCAGTGCTCGATCAGCCACAGGATCATCGGCGTCTTGCCGGTGCCGCCAACGGTGATATTGCCAACCACGATCACCGGCACCGGGGATTGATAGATCTCACCCTCGCCGTCGAGAAAACGCTGACGCTTGCCGGCCACGACGCGGCGGTACAGCCACTCCAGCGGCCGCAACAGCGTCAGGGCCGGATGCCCCTGATACCACGCGGCGAGCAGACGATCGGACATGGCCATCAGGATTTGGGCGCCGCCTCGACCGTGGTCATGCGCAGATGGCTGAAACCGAGCTTGCCGGCCGCGTCCATGGCGGTGATCACGGATTGGTGCTGAGTCTTGCCGTCAGCACTGATCGACAACGGCATGTTGGTGTCGCCGTTGGCTTCTTTCTGCATGGCTTCCATCAGGGTCGCCAGATCGTTTTTCGGCAGAATCTTGTTGTTCACCGAGAACACGCCTTCGGCGCTGATGGCCACGTCCAGTTGCTTGACCTGCTGATCCTCGGCTGGCGAACCGCTGACCGCTTCCGGCAGGTCGACGCGCAGCTGGGTTTCGCGGGTGAAGGTGGTGGTCACGACGAAAAACAGCAACAGGATGAACACCACGTCGATCAGCGACGCGAGGTTGATGTCGATGGTTTCCCGGGGTTTGCGACGGAATTTCACGCTTTTTCCCCGGCCAGATCGACGTCACGGTCGCCCTGTACCACTTCCACCAGTTTGATCGCTTCCTGTTCCATGCCCACCACCAGTTCATCGATGCGGCGTTGCAGGAAACGGTGGAAGAATACCGCCGGAATACCGACCATCAGGCCCGCAGCGGTGGTGATCAGCGCCTTGGAAATACCGCCGGCCAGGACCGAAGCGTTGGTGGTCATGCCGGAACCGGTGAACGCACTGAAGATATCGATCATGCCCAGCACCGTACCCAGCAGGCCGAGCAGCGGCGACATGGCAGCGATGGTGCCCAGCGCGTTGACGTAGCGTTCCAGCTCGTGGATGACCCGGGCAGCGGCTTCTTCAATGCACTCTTTCATGATCTCGCGACCATGCTTGGAGTTGGCCAGGCCCGCGGCGAGGATTTCACCCAGCGGCGAGTTGGCGCGCAATTCCTTGAGTTTTTCCTTGTTGAGCTGCTTGTCCTTGATCCAGACCCAGACCTGACCCAGCAGATGCTCAGGGGTGACGCGACTGGCGCGCAGGGTCCACAGGCGCTCGGCGACGATCGCCATGGCGGCGATGGAACTCAGAATGATCGGCAACATCATCCAGCCGCCGGATTTGACCAATTCCCACACAGTGACAGCCCCCTCGAAAAAGTGCGCCACTTTACCATACCGGTTCGCGATAAAGACCCGTCGCCCCGACGACCGTGCTCAACGGTACTCCGCCCCCGGCAACGGCGGGTCGCGCCAGAAGCGGCGTTGTTGACGCATCGACCGGGCCGGCTGAAACCGCCCCAGTTGCAGATGAATGGCGCCCTGTTCGGCGCTGTCATGGATGTGTATGCCCTGTTTGCGGTAGCGGGCGGTGACCGTCGGGTGCGGATGGCCGAATGAATTGCCCTGCCCTCGGGAAATTAGCACGGCGTGGGGCTGCAAAACCTTGAGCAAGGCCATCGATGAGGAACTGCGGCTGCCATGGTGCGGGGCTTGCAGCCACTGGGTTTGAACTGCCAGCGCGCTGTTGAGCAGGTCCCGTTCGGCGGCGCTGTCGATGTCGCCGGTCAGCAGCAACCGTTCGCCGTTGGCTTCGATCTGCAACACGCAGGAACGCTGGTTGCTGTCATGGGCGTCGGCCCACTGCCATAGATGAAAGGCAACGCCGTCCCACTGCCATTGCCGGCCGCTTTCACAGGCCTCCGCGTTCAGTTCTTCGGCCAGCCCCGGCGGATCGCCGCTGATGACCCGGCTGACCGGCAATCCTTTCGCCACGGCGAGTGCGCCACCCGCGTGATCGGCATCGGCATGGCTGAGCAGCATCAGATCGAGGTGTTCCACCCCCAGTTTGCGCAATGCCGGCAGCACCACTCGCTCGCCGAGGTCGAAGTCGCCGAAACGCGGACCGCTGTCGTACAGCAAGGTGTGATGCCGGGTGCGGATCAGAATTGCCAGGCCTTGGCCGACATCCAGTTGCCACACATCCGCTACGCCTTCGGCCAGGCGTTCCCGGGGCGGAAATGCCAGCACCAGCAGCAATGGCCAGCCCAAAGGACGCAAGGGAACGCCCCGAGGCAGCAATAACAGCACTGCACCAAGACCTCCCAGCGCCCAGACCCACCACTCCATCGTCGTCGGCACCCACGCTGGCCAACGACCGGCAATCAGGGCCAGTGCCCGGAACAACCCGTCGATCAGTCCACCGGCCAGCCACAGCAGCCCTTCCCCGACATAGGGGATCGGCAGCAGCAATGTGCCCAGCAACGCCGGCGGCAGCACCGCAAAACTGACCCACGGAACCGCCAGCAGATTGGCCAGTGGTCCGCTGAGACTGATCGGAAGGCTCAACGCCACCAGCACCGGGCACAAGCCGATCGCGATCAACCACTGCGCGCGCGTCCAGGTCTGCCACCAGCGCCACGGCCCCAGACGGGCACCGAAGGTAAAGATCAGCACGGCGACCGCGATAAAGGACAGCCATAACCCCGGGCGCAGACTGGCCAGCGGATCCATCAACAGCACACCGTTGAAGGCCAGCAGCAACGGCCACCAGGCACCGAGATGGCGAAATCGCAATCGCCACAGCAACACAAGCGCAACCATTACGCAGGCCCGCCGGACCGGCACGTCGAATCCGGCCAGCAGGCCGTAACCCAGCGCCGCCGTGAATGCCAGACCGCACGCCCAAGGCAGCCAGGGCCAACGCAACGGCCAAAATCCGAATCGCGCCAACCCGGCGACCAGCGCGTACATCAACGCTGCCAACAGCCCGATGTGCTGGCCGGAAATCACCAGCAGATGCACGGTGCCGGTGTCCTGCAAGATCTGCCAGTCTTCGCGACTGAGGCCGGAACCATCGCCGAGCACCAACGCGGCCAAGGCGCCGTTACGCCCCTGGGCATCCACTGCAAGCAGGCGCTGGCGAATGCTGTCGCGCCAGGCCCACTGCGCCGGCGCCAGGCGCTGACCATCCTTCACCGTCCCGGTAGCGCCGATGCGCTGCGCCAGCAGCCAGGCTTCGTAATCAAACGCATCCGGATTGAGCAGGCCACCGGGGCGCTTGAGCTTGACTGCCAGTCGCCAGCGTTCGCCACTGCTGACCTCAGGCCCGGCGTACCAGGCAAGACGCATCAGCGACGGCAGTTTCTCGTGTCGCGAGCGCGCATCGGCCAGTTCGAAGCGCACGACGCCCTCGGCATTCTGCGGCAAGCCGACGACGCGCCCTTCCACCCAGCGCGTTTCGCCATCCAGCCGGGAAGGCAGTCGATCATTCAACGCCATTTGCGCGTTGAAACCCGCCCATGTAAATCCAAGCAGCAAAAACGCCAGTGGATAGCTGCGAAACGGCAGCAGCATCAGCGCCACCCACGGCAACACCAGCAATAACCCGACCGGCGGCAAGCCCGGTAAAAAAACCGGCGCCAGCAGACCGACCGCCAGCGCCATCATCCCTGTGCGCATAAGCCCGTCCTTGAGAGTCCCACCTTCAGGCATAGCGGTTACGGGGCACGAGCGTCGTTATCAATTGTCACAAAGTCTGAATGGGCGGTTCGTAGAATCCAGACATACTTGCCGCCTTAACCGACCGAGAAGCCTTATGCCCCGGCGCTTATTCAAACGTTACATGCCCGACCCGACGAGCATCAGGGAACACAAATCCTTACGCTTTCTCGGCACGTTGCTGCATGACCCGAACCTCTGGCACCTCAACCGACACTCGGTGGCCCGCGCCATGGCCGTCGGCCTGTTCGCCGCGTTCCTGCCGATTCCCGCGCAAATGCTGGTGGCCGCCGTCCTCGCGATCATGGTGCGCGGCAATATGCCGATTGCCGTGAGTCTGGTCTGGCTGACCAACCCGATCACCATGCCGGCGGTGTTCTTCTGCACGTATCAGGCCGGGGCCTGGCTGATGGATGTGCCCGCCCGCACGCTCCCCGACGAATTGACCTGGGAATGGATCAGCGGCGAGCTCTCGACTTTGTGGCAACCGTTCCTGCTCGGTTCGGTGGTGGTCGGGCTGGCACTGGGCGCCCTCGCCTACTGCCTGGTGATGATGTATTGGCGCTGGTGGGTGGCCCGGCAATGGGCGCGGCGCAAGAAAAGACGTCAGGCGTGAATGCAAAACGGCCTCCACTGTGGGAGGCCGTTTTTCATTGCAGCATTGAAGGGATCAGGTGCGCATGCCGCGCCCGCTCACCAGCAACCGCGAACAACCGATATACAACACCACGGTCGCCACCAGCATGAAGGTGATCGCGATGCCGATGCGAATGTCCGACACACCGAGGATGCCGTAACGGAAGGCGTTGACCATGTGCAGCACCGGGTTGGCCAGCGACACGGTCTGCCAGAACGGCGGCAGCAAGGTGATCGAATAGAACACGCCACCGAGGTAAGTCAGCGGGGTCAGCACGAAGGTCGGGATGATCGAGATATCATCGAAGTTACGTGCGAACACGGCGTTGATGAAGCCCAGCAGCGAGAAGATCGTCGCCGTCAGCACCACCACCAGCACCGTCACGCCGAGATGGTGCACCTGCAAATGGGTGAAGAACAGCGACAGGATCGTCACGATCACACCCACCATCAGGCCGCGCAGGACGCCACCAATGGTGTAACCGATCAGGATCGTGTGCGGCGACACTGGCGACACCATCAGTTCTTCGATGGAGCGCTGGAACTTGCTGCCGAAGAAACTCGACACCACGTTGCCATAGGAGTTGGTGATCACCGACATCATGATCAGCCCCGGCACAATGTACTCCATGTAGGTGAAACCACCCATGTCACCGATCTGCCGGCCGATCAGGTTACCGAAGATCACAAAGTACAGGACCATGGTGATCGCCGGCGGCAGCAGGGTCTGCGGCCAGATCCGGGTGAAGCGTCTGACTTCGCGGTAAACGATGGTGTTGAGGGCAACGAGGTTGGGGCGCAGCTCGGAACTCATACCGCCACCTTCGACAGATTTTTCTCCACCAGGGACACGAACAGCTCCTCAAGGCGATTGGTTTTATTGCGCAGGCTCAGCACTTCGATGTTCTGCAGGGCCAGTTGGCCGAACAACGCGGTGATGCCCATGGACTTGTCGACCTGGACTTCCAGGGTATGGCCGTCCAGCAGACGTGCCGGATAACCCGCCAGTTGCGGCGCGGCACTCAGACCGTTCTTCAGATCCAGCAGGAAAGTCTCCACATGCAGCTGCCCGAGCAGCTGACGCATGCTGGTGTTCTCGACGATGGTGCCGTGGTCGATGATGCCGATGTTGCGGCACAACTGCTCAGCCTCTTCCAGATAGTGTGTGGTGAGGATGATGGTGATGCCTTTCTGGTTCAGTTCGGTGAGGAACGTCCACATCGAACGGCGCAGTTCGATATCCACCCCGGCGGTCGGTTCATCGAGGATCAGCAGACGCGGTTCATGCACCAGCGCCCGGGCGATCATCAAACGACGCTTCATGCCGCCGGACAGCGAACGCGACGGCACATCGCGTTTGTCCCACAGGCCGAGCTGGGTCAGGTACTGCTCGGCGCGTTCCTTGGCGATCTTCGCCGGAATGCCGTAGTAACCGGCCTGGGTCACGACGATGTCGAAGGTCTTTTCGAACTGGTTGAAGTTGAATTCCTGGGGCACCACGCCGATGGAGCGTTTGAGCGCCGCCGGGTTCTTGTCCAGGTCGTGGCCAAAGATATTCACCGTGCCGCTGGTCTTGTTGACCAGGGTCGAGAGAATGCCGATGGTCGTGGATTTGCCGGCGCCGTTGGGGCCGAGCAAGGCGAAGAAGTCACCTTCGGCGACGTCCAGATCGATACCACTCAAGGCCTGGAACCCGTTGCCGTAGGTTTTGGTTAGCTGCCGGATGGACAGAGCGGAACTCATATCGGATTTACGCACCCAGTGAAGAAAAAAGGACTGATAAAAGGCCGGCGGCGAGGAAGACAACCGCAGCGCTCGAGCGCAATGGTGCTTGCCGTCGCCGCACAAGTACAGTCAAGTGTGTCGATAGTAGGTATTAAGTCAACGCGGTCATGACAGCTTTCTGATACGCCGGACGCTGCTTCAAGCGTGCATACCAGGCCTCCAGATCAGGCTGTGGCGCGCGCTCGATCGGCATCTCGAACCAGGCATAAATGAAACTGCCGAGCGGGATATCGCCCATGCCGATTTCATTGCCGGACAGATACGGCTGGTTCTTCAGCGCCTGATCGGCCATCGCCAGCAAGCCGTCACATTCCTTGATCGCCGCATGAATTGCCGGCCAGTCCTGTTTGTCTGCCGGGGTACGCAGAACGCCCCAGAACACCGTGCGAAACGGTCCGGCAAAACTGGAAGTCGTCCAGTCCATCCATTTGTCAGCGGTGGCGCGGGTCTGCGGATCCGCCGGGTACCACGAAGTGTCGGCTGCATGCTTTGCCAGCAGGTAACGCACGATGGCATTCGATTCCCACAGCACAAAACCGTCGTCCTGAATCACCGGCACCCGCCCGTTCGGGTTCATGGCCCGGTACTCCGGCGTGTCGACCACACCAAACGCACCACCGGCATCGATGGCCTCGTAGGCCAGCCCGAGCTCTTCGGCAGCCCACAACGGTTTTCTGACATTCGACGAATTCTTGCGACCCCAGATCTTCAGCATGACCGCCTCTTTTCCAGTAAATGGGCAGGCAGCATACGCCGGATCAGAGGCTGCCGACATCACCGCGCATGTCACTGGACAGTGGCTTCTGCTGATCGTTGAACAGGTGTGGATAACATTTCTGCAGATGTTCGAAGAAAAAAGATTCCGGTACATCGGCGAACTGACCGTGATCGACCAGGTACTCCATCAGCAGCGCGCCATCGCTGTTGTACGGGTGGAAAACGCTGTCGTTTACGCCATCGAATTCCAGCGGCGCAACGTTGAACATTTCGCAGAGCTTCTGGTTGAACGCGGGTGTGGCTTTCACCCAGCGATCATTGAGAAACAGCTCGGTATAACCATGCATGGCGAACACTTCGCTTCTCAGCAATTCAAGCAGACGCGGCGTCGACAGATGATTTTTCACATCCGCCAGACCGATGCGCGCGGGGATCCCGCAATGGCGCGCGCAACCGGCGAGCAACGTGGCCTTGGGCACGCAATAACTCTCACCCGCCGCCAGCGCGTAGCTGCCGCGCAAGGTCTGCGGGTCGCGGCTGAAGGTGTACATGTTGTAACGCACCGCCTCGCGCACGGCGTAATAAAGACTGATCGCCTGCGCGAGCGGATCGCGGCTGGCACCACGGTGCTGCTCGGCGAACTCCACCACCGAGGGGTGGTCACTATCGATGAAGCGGCCGGGGCTCAGATACTCGTGCATGACGACATTCTCCTGGTTGAGCCCCGAGTCTAGCGAGAGGTTCAGCACAGAGATAACGACGTTTCGGCCAAACATGCACGCAAAGACGCGGAAGCGGCGAACGATTTCCCACGCGTGTTGCCCACCGAACCTACAAAAGACATCCGGGGTTTCCCACGATTTCAATCACCTTGCTCTGACCGCCCCGTTTTGCAGATGCCGTCTAAGCTCTGGTGGGTCGGTTCGCCCTGGTTCACGGAGGATTAAATATGCTGTTGTTGTGGATACTGGTTCTGATCGTCGGCGTGGCGTATCTGGCCCACCGGCGCATCGCCCCGCTGCCGGCACTGGGCATCGTTGCCGCTTACCTGTTGGCGATGGGGATTTTCAGCCACGCACCGGGCTGGTTGCTGCTGATTTTCTGGGTCGTGCTGGCCCTGGTGGCCGCCCCTCTGCTGTTGCCTGACCTGCGCCGCAAACACTTCACCGCGCCGCTGTTCAGCTGGTTCCAGAAAACCCTGCCACCGATGTCGCAGACCGAACGCGACGCGATCGACGCCGGCACGGTGTGGTGGGACGGCGAACTGTTCAGCGGCCGTCCGGACTGGGACAAGCTGCTGTCCTATCCCAAGGTGCAACTGAGCGACGAAGAACAGGCATTTATCGACGGCCCGACCGAAGAACTCTGCGCGATGGTCACCGACTGGCAGATCGGCCAGTCGATGGATCTGCCGCCCGAAGCCTGGACTCACATCAAGGAACACGGTTTCTTCGCCCTGATCATTCCCAAGGAGTTCGGAGGCAAGGGTTTCTCCGCCTACGCCCACTCCCAGGTGGCGATGAAACTGGCGACCCGCAGCGGCGACCTGGCCTCCACCGTGATGGTGCCCAACTCCCTCGGCCCGGCCGAACTGCTGCTGCATTACGGCACCGACGAACAGCGCAATCACTACCTGCCACGGCTGGCCCGGGGCGACGACATTCCTTGCTTTGCGCTAACCGGCCCGCTCGCAGGTTCAGACGCGGGTGCGATGCCCGACACCGGGATCATCTGCAAAGGCGAATGGGAAGGTCAGGAAACTCTCGGCCTGCGCCTGAACTGGGAAAAACGCTACATCACCCTCGGCCCGGTCGCGACCTTGCTCGGCCTGGCCTTCAAGGCCTATGACCCGGATCACCTGCTCGGCGACAAGGAAGATCTCGGCATCAGTCTCGCGCTGATTCCGACCGATACTCCCGGCGTGGAAATCGGTCGACGCCACCTGCCGCTGGGCGCTGCGTTCATGAACGGCCCCAACTCCGGCAAGGACGTGTTCATCCCGCTGGACTTCCTCATCGGCGGCCAGGACATGCTCGGCAAAGGCTGGATGATGCTGATGAACTGCCTGTCGGTCGGGCGTTCGATTTCCTTGCCGGCAGTGGGCACTGGCGCGGCCAAGTTCACCAGTCTGGTGACCGGGCAATACGCGCAGATCCGCGAGCAGTTCAACGTGCCGCTGTCAGCATTCGAAGGCATTCAGGAAGCGATGGCGCGCATTGGCGGCAACGCGTGGATGATGGACGCCGCGCGGATGCTGACCGCCAATGCGGTGGATCTGGGCGAGAAACCTTCGGTGCTGTCGGCGATCCTCAAATATCACCTCACTGAGCGCGGTCGCGAGTGCATCAGCCACGCGATGGATGTGCACGGCGGCAAGGCGATCATCATGGGCCCGAACAACTATCTGGGTCGCAGCTGGAACGGCGCGCCGATCTTCATCACCGTGGAAGGCGCCAACATTCTTTCGCGCAACCTGATGATCTTTGGTCAGGGCGCAATCCGCTGTCATCCGTTCGTGCTCAAGGAAATGGCCCTCGCCGGTCGCGAGGACAAGGATCAGGCACTCAAGGAATTCGACGGCCTGCTGCTCAAGCACATCGGATTTGCCGTGAGCAACGCCGCCAGTACGCTGGTGCTGAACCTCGGTTTCGGTCATTTCGAACATGCGCCGGGAGACAAGCTCAGCCAGGGTTATTTCCGTGCGCTCAACCGTCAGGCTGCCGCGTTTGCCATGCTCGCCGACCTGAGCATGATGCTGCTGGGCGGAGAACTGAAACGCCGCGAGCGTCTGTCGGCGCGTCTGGGTGACGTACTGAGCAACTTGTATCTGGCATCCGCAGCGCTCAAGCGTTATCACGACCTCGATTCCCCGGCGTACATGGAACCGCTGTTCAGATGGGCCATGGAAGAAAGCCTCGGCCAGTCGGAAAAAGCGCTGGATGAACTGCTGACCAACTTCCCGAACCGGGTCTTCGGCTGCCTGCTGCGAGTGATCGTGTTCCCGTTCGGTCGCCGCCACAAAGGCCCGTCGGACAGACTCGGTGCCGAGGTGGCTGCGGTCATCGGCCGGGCCAAGGGCGATCCGGCACTGGAAGAACTGCTTGCCGGCTGCTATCGCCCGCAATCGGCCGACGATGCGGTCGGTGCACTGCAACACGCCTGCGATCAGTTGAACGCTGCGCAACCGCTGCACAAAAAACTGCACACCTCGCTCAAGAGCGGTCAGGTCAAACCGGTCGCCGGCGAACATGCCATCGATGCGGCGCTGGAGGCCGGGGTGTTGCAGGCCGTGGAAGCCCAGACCCTGCGTGATGCCGAAGCGGCGCGGCGCAAGGTGATCGATGTCGATGATTTCGACAAGGAGCAACTGAAACCGGCGGACGGCAAAATCCGCTGATCCCTTCAATCAGTGAAAAACGGGCGCAGGGGCTTTATACTCCCGCGCCCGTTTTGCTCTTGAGGACTTATCTCGTGTCCAACGTCGTTGCCGATCATCTGGTTTTGCTCGACCACCTGCGCAGTATCCTGGTCGCCGTAGGTGAGGCCGATCAGGTTCCCGAAGAAAGCCATGCCCTGTTCCTGGAGCGTTTCGACGAACTGCTGGCGTCACTGCCGATCGAGCCGATCGAAAGCCAATACCTGGGCCAGGACATCCTGACTCAAGTGATTACCCGTTACCCGCAAATTGCCCACCTGATCCCGCGGGATCTGCTGTGGTTCTTCGCCGGCGACTGCCTGCATTACCTGTCCGACGAAGAAATCGATATGTATCAGGCGCTGGAAGAACGCCGCTACGAAGCCGAACAGAACGACGAACCGTTCGACTGGAATCAGGAAAAACAGCTGCTGGCGATGTCCGCACAGGACAGCAAGCACTGATTTTCGCCCGATAAAAAAGGCCCGCATGGTGATCCATGCGGGCCTTTTTTTATCAGGTCAGAGCAACCCTTCACTCTCGGGCAATTCGTACTCCGCCAACGGTTTTGAACCGCCGGACTTTCCCGGCTTGCTCAAAGTCGGCTCTTTCTCTAGGCACTCCACCAGATAGTCGATGAACACCCGCAGCTTCGGCGGCAGATAGCGCGTCGGCGAGTGCAGCAACCACAACCCGCCGTGGTACGACGCCAGGAACGTCCAGTCCGGCAGCACCTGCACGATCAGCCCCTGCTCCAGGGCATAACGCGCGGTGAAATACGGCAGGCTGCCAATGCCGATGTGCTGCAACACGGCCCCCAGACGCACGCCGGTGTGATTGGCGGCATACCGGCCGCGCACGCCGACGGTGACGGCCTTCGTGCCTTTCTTGAATTTCCATCGCGCATCACTCGGGGTTTCGCCCAGGTAAATGCAACTGTGGTTGAGCAAGTCGTGGGGATGAGTTGGCGTCCCGTGTTCGGCCAGATACTGCGGCGTCGCGCAGAGCAAATGGTCGATGGTCAGCAGTTGTCGTCCGACCAGTCCGGCCGGTGGACGATCCGTGATGCGAATGGCCAGGTCGACATGATCGTCGATCAGATCCACCTGGCGGTCTTCCAGCAACAACTCCACATCGACCTTCGGGTAGCGCCGCAGAAACTCCGGCATGTGCGGATGAATCACGAAGCGCCCTACCGCTTTCGGCACGCTGACCCGCACCAGACCTTCGGCTTCGTGGGTGAACTGGCCGCTGATCTCCATCACCGACTTCGCTGCGCTGACCATTTCCTGGCAGCGCTTGAACACTTCTTCTCCGCCATCGCTCAAGCGCAGTTTGCGCGTGGTGCGTTGCAGCAGCCGCGTGGCCAGCGCCTTCTCCAGCCGGGAAATACTGCGGCTGACCGCCGATGGCGATGAGCCCAATTGGCGAGCGGCTTCGGAGAAGCTGCCGGTCTCGACGACCTTGACGAAAATCGCCATTTCACCGAGCAGCGGCAGTGGGAGATTTATGCTCACAGCGCAACAGTCCTTTGATGTTTGAACGGATTATCACGTTATTGCACGATTCATATAATTAAAAAAGAAACTTTAATAAGGGCATGGAATATGACGCTTCGCCTCTTTTTCCATAGTGATGACCTCAAGGCCAATGTGGAAGTCCTCGACTGCACGCCCCACGAGAACGAATTCGCCGTTGTGTTGCGCGCCACGCTTTTTCATCCTCAGGGCGGTGGCCAACCCTGTGATACCGGCTGGATTGGCGACAGCCAGGTGCTGCGGGTTGTCCAGGAACCGGACCGGATCATTCATTTCGTCGAACAACCGGTGCCGCTGGGCATGACCCAGATTCGCGTCGACGAAGAACGCCGCCGCTTCAACACCCGCATGCACTCTGCCGGGCATTTGATCGGCCACTTTGTCCAGGCCATGGGCTGGATGCCGATCAAGGCCCATCACTGGCCGGACGAAGGCCGTGTGCAATTCAAGCCCGGAGATTCGGCTCAGGAAGTCGATGCACAAGTCGTTCAATACGGCATCGGCCAATGGATCGAACACGATCTGCCACGCCTGACGTCCCTGCGCGAAGGCGCGCGGGAAATCGGTTTCGGTGAACTGCCAGCCTATGGCTGCGGTGGCACCCATGTACGCAGCCTGAAGGATCTGGGCACAGTCACGATCGCGTCCCTTTCGCAGAAGAAAGGCACGTTGTCCGTCCACTACAGCGTGGATTGAGGATTTCGGGCGCTGCCAGATGCAGCGTCCGACGCCGGGGGAACCGCGTTCGCCGGTTCCGTTGACTATTCGATAGATGGACCTGAAACCATGATGCTTGACGTCGAGCGTCTCGATGAGACGTGCATAAAAAAACTGGCCAACGAAGAAGTCCTCGCCATCCGCGTCAAAGGCTTTTTGCCCCAGGCGCAGGCGATCCAGATTGGCGACAAGATCCTCGCCCCCGGCTTCGAGGGCTACATCAACGCGCCCAGTATCGGTCGCATCGGCATGGCGTTCTACGAGGCGGAAAACCAGCCGCTGCTGATCGAAGACTACTTCGAGCGCGCCACCAGCAACATCGCCGAACTGCGCAACCGCTGCGCGCCCTACTCGTCGCCGGTCGACACCCTGCGCTGCATGCTCGACGAATCCTGGCCCGCAGGTGCTCATCTGGAAAACCTCTACGGTCGCAAAATGTATGTCGGCCTGTCCCGAGTCGTGAAACCGGGCGTGTGCTTTCTTGCCCATCACGACATCTTCGCCAAGGACGCCCCGGAGAGTTTCCAGGCCCGCAGTCTGGAGGCGCAGTTCGCCTGCAACGTCTACCTCAACATGCCGACCGAGGGCGGCGCGTTGCAGATGTGGGAAGACGACATCTCGCCGGACCGCTTCGACGAAATGCGCGGCGACAGCTACGGCATCGACCCGGCACTCCTCGGCCCGCCCGCCCTCGAAGTACGCCCGGAACCGGGGGATTTCATCATGTTCAATTCGCGTCGCATGCACTCGGTAACGCCGGGCGTGGCCGATCCGCGCTTGAGCCTTTCGTTTTTTGTCGGCTATCGCGGCAATGCTTCACCCCTGACTTTCTGGAGCTGAAATGACATCGAATTACCTGGGCGAGTTTCTGGCGCTGGCCACCATCCACTTTCTGGCCGTTGTCGCTCCCGGACCGGACTTCGCCGTGACCATCCGCCAGAGTGTGCGTTTCGGCCGTTTGGTCGGCATCTGCACGGCATTGGGCATCGGCGCGGGAATTTCCGTGCACGTGCTGTACACCCTGCTGGGCGTCGGCGCCTTGATGCACACCACGCCCTGGCTGCTGACCGTCGCCAAAGTGGTCGGCGGTGCTTACATCCTTTACCTGGGCGTCAGCCTGATCCGCAGTAAACCCAAGACGGCACTGGAAGGCGAAAAGACCAGCGACGAACCACTGGTCGAGCAATCGCTGTTCAAGGCGTTTTCCACCGGTTTCCTGACCAACGCCACCAACCCCAAGGCCACGCTGTTTTTCCTGGCGATCTTCACCACGATCATCAGCGCCAGCACACCGCTGCAAATTCAGGCCCTGTACGGGTTGTGGATGTGCGGGGTGAATGCGTTGTGGTTCGTGATCGTCGCGCTGTTCTTTTCCAGCAGCAAAGTGCGCGTGCTGTTCATGCGCATGGGGCACTGGTTCGAGCGCAGCATGGGGGTGATTCTGATCCTGTTTGCCGGGCGTCTGGTGTTGTCGATGTAAACCACCCACCAAAAAAAGGCTCGCACAGTCGGACTGGCGAGCCTTTTTTAATGAAGTCATTCGTCGGTTTTCTTCGCGGACTGTCAACTCTGACAGTAGCCGGAAAAGCGGATAAGGCATGTAGTTCGATCCACGGGGGGCTCCCGCAGCCCGTGCTGATAGGAACGCCATCATGCCGATTCATGAGCCATCCGTTCATTCTCCAAGCGAATCCGTTCATGCGGATCTGCCAGGCTTCGTGCAAAAACGAATCGAAAGCCACACCATCGGTCGCGTTCAACAGCGCTGGGCGGGTCAGCACTTGTTGCGAGGTATACAGCCCTCACCCGGCGCGCTGCACCTGTCGAGCAACGACTACCTGAGTCTGACTAGCGAACATCATTTGATAGAGGCCCAGGCACAAGCCGTTCTCCAGGCTCGTCATCAATTGCTGATGTCGGCCGTTTTCCTTCACGGTGACACTTCCACTGCCCGACTGGAACAGCGATTGGCCCGATTCATGGGGGCCCGGAACGCTATTCTTTGCCAGTCAGGTTGGGCTGCCAACGTCGGGTTATTGCAGGCAATCGCCAGCGAGGATCATCCGGTCTATCTGGACATGAACGCCCATATGTCGCTCTGGCAAGGCGCACAGGCTGCGCGGGCGCGTCCGATTCCCTTCATCCATAACGATGCCGAGCATGCAGAACGGCAAATCAAAAAGAATGGGCAAGGGGTGATTGTTGTCGATGCGGTCTACAGCACCAACGGCAGCCTTTGTCCCCTGAAGGACTTTGTCGCTCTTGCCAAGCGCCGTGACTGCGTGCTGCTCGTCGACGAATCCCATTCTCTTGGCACACACGGCCCTGAGGGTGCAGGACTGGTTGCTCAGGAGCATTTATCTGGAAAAGTACACTTCCAGACCGCCAGCCTGGCCAAGGCGTTCGCCGGGCGTGCAGGACTGATCACTTGCCCGGATTCGTTCAAGGATTACTTCGCCACGGAGTCCTACCCCGCCATTTTCAGCTCCAGCCTGCAGGATCATGAAATGAGCTGGTTTGAACGCGCAGCGGACTTTCTGCAACACGCCGATGAACGACGAGACCAACTGCGCGCAGTCTCCCGCCTGGTCCGGACAGCCCTTGCACAATTGGGCTATGACGTCAGCGCCGGTACGGAACAGATCATTGCATTACAGCCTGGACGAGAACTGCTCACGCTTCGGTTGCGCGATGCCTTACAGGCTCGCGGTATTTTTGGATCGGTTTTCTGCGCGCCGGCCACTGCGCTCAATCGCTCCCTGATGCGTTTCTCAATGAACTCGGAACTCACCGGGAAAGATGTCGAACGACTTGTCGGCGCCTGTGCCGAAATCAGGGATGAGGTCAGGTTGAAGGACTGGAAATGCGCCAGTTCGGCCGGGCGTAGATCACCCATGACAGATCTGGAAAGTGACTGAAAATTTTCCATATTGACTGTCGGTCCCGTCCTAGACACTTCCAGCCGGCCTTTTTCGATTCTGCGCCGCTTTTGCATTTCTGTGCGACGCGTCCCACTTCGGGGGCTCCCCTATCACTCGCCGGTGGTGTTAGTTTGCGAAACCGTCTGACGCTTCGATCAGACACCTCCTACTCACTGCCTGCAAAGGAATGCCCTTAGCAATGGACTTTTCACTCAAGCAACTGGCCGCGTCGACGTTGATTCTGGCCAGCCTTTCGTCCGTCACACTGCCAGCCCACGCCAACCTGACCGAGCAGCAGAGCGCGACCATCCTCAAGACATTCAATGAGGCAAAGGTCAGTGATTTCAGAGCTTTTCTTGGCGATCTGGCCAAGAACGACCTGAGCAAGACCGACGATCTGCGTCCAGCCATCAGTGCCTTCCTCGATAACAAGACGCTGACCGCCGAACAACAGAACGAGATCCATCGCCTGCTCGGCCTCTACACCCGCGTGAAGTACGGCAAAGCTGCGCTGGAAACCCTGCGTGAACTGGTGGAAATCCCGACCTTCCGCAAGGACGGTGTCGATCAGCACGACAACCCCGAATTCATCAAGATCGCTGCCAAGATCAAGGATCTGGCTGAGTCCTTCGGCCTGAACTACCGCAACATCGACAACCGCGTTTACGAAATCTCCCTCGACGGCAGTGGCAAGGACGTCGTCGGCATTCATGCTCACGCCGACGTGGTGCCGGTAACGCCGGAGAACTGGGTGCTGAAGGACGGCACCAAACTTGATCCGTTCAAGGTCACGCTGATCGGAGACCGCATGTACGGCCGAGGCACCGAGGACGACAAGAACGGCATCGTCGTGACGCTCTACGCCATGAAGGTGATCAAGGAAGAGAAGCTGCCACTGGCGCGCAATTTCAAACTGCTGGTGGACACCACCGAAGAAACCACCGGTGACGCGATCCCTTACTACTTCGAACGCAACCCGACGCCGGAGTACAACCTGGCACTGGACGGCGGCTACCCGGTGGTGATTGCCGAGAAAGGCTACGGCACCGTCATGGCCAAGTTCGCCAAGCGCAAGGCTGAGGGCAAAGGCGCGGAAATCACCTCGATGACCGGTGGCCTGGCGACCAACCAGATTCCGTCGGTTTCGGTCGTCACCCTGGTGACCGACAAACCCGCCGAGCTGGCATCCAGCCTGCAAAAGGCCGGCACCGAATACGCCAAGCGCAATGGCGGCGATTTCGAAGTGAACGCCAAGGTCGATGGCAAAGACGTCAAACTCACCGTCACCGGTGTTTCCGCGCATTCGTCCGAGCCTGAATCCGGCGTCAACCCGGTCGCCCGCATGCTCGACTTCATCCACAGCGTGGACGGCAAGATCGCCTTCAAGCACAACCACATCACCGACGCGGCACACTACGCCGCCGACAACTGGGGCCTGGATTACAAGGGTGGCAAGCTGGGCGTCGGTTTCGCCGATGACTTTATGGGCCCGCTGACCACCTCCCTGACCTACGTCGGCATGGACGACAAAACCTTCAAACTCGCGGTCAACCTGCGCGTGCCGAAGGGCAAGTCGCCGGAAGTGCTCAAAAGCGAAATCGCCGACAAACTGGCAGCCTGGAGCAAGAAAAACCATGTCGCGGTGAACTTCGACTATTCGATCGCCGAACCGATGTACCGCAACCCTGAAGGCGAGTGGGTCAAGGCACTGCTGGCCGTGGCCACCGAAAACCTCGGCATGAAACACGAATTCGGCACTTCGGCCGGCGCCACTTCGGTGCATGAACTGCCGAACGGCGTGCAATTCGGCCTGGCGCGACCGGAGGTCAAGTACACCGGTCACACCGATGGCGAATTCAAGACCGTTGACCAGTTCCTGCTGGACCTGCAGATCGTCACCGAAATGATGGGACGCATCGGGCAATTGCCGAAGCTCTGATCGCATATCGGGCCTGCCACATTGGCGGGCCCACAAAAAAAGGACCTCGCGGTCCTTTTTTATTGCGCGACAAAAAACGCACAAACAAAAACGCCGCTCATCACTGAGCGGCGTTTTTGTTGAATATGGAGCGGGAAACGAGACTCGAACTCGCGACCCCGACCTTGGCAAGGTCGTGCTCTACCAACTGAGCTATTCCCGCAATGGCGTCCCCTAGGGGACTCGAACCCCTGTTACCGCCGTGAAAGGGCGGTGTCCTAGGCCACTAGACGAAGGGGACAGGCTACAACTTTCACTAATAAAAACGCCGCTCTTTGCAAAGCGGCGCTTTTTGAATTTGGAGCGGGAAACGAGACTCGAACTCGCGACCCCGACCTTGGCAAGGTCGTGCTCTACCAACTGAGCTATTCCCGCAAATGGCGTCCCCTAGGGGACTCGAACCCCTGTTACCGCCGTGAAAGGGCGGTGTCCTAGGCCACTAGACGAAGGGGACACGCTACCCGGAACACATGGTGTGTGTTTCGGTGTCCAGATCCGCCTCCGAAGATTGGGTTCTGGTTTCACTCAGCACCGCCCGAAAGCGTTGCTGTTTAAAATTGGAGCGGGAAACGAGACTCGAACTCGCGACCCCGACCTTGGCAAGGTCGTGCTCTACCAACTGAGCTATTCCCGCATTGGCGTCCCCTAGGGGACTCGAACCCCTGTTACCGCCGTGAAAGGGCGGTGTCCTAGGCCACTAGACGAAGGGGACACACTACAACATTCACTCCCTGCCGCGTTTCGCTGTGTGCTTTACGCTGCAAGTGGCGCGCATTCTATGGATGGATTGAAAGGTCGTCAACCCCCAGATATAAATTTATTTAAATCAATGACTTCGACCCGCTTTACCGGCCGTTTCCGGCTTTTGCGTCGCCCGACGATTGACGCCTATATTCCGACACTCGCCAAGGCGTTATAGTCCACGGCACAGGTGATGGCAATCTGCACCCCAAGGGCCAGCATTTATATAAGCGGCTCCCTGGCCGATACAGATACAGCTTCGCCGATCCAAACCCGTCGAGCGGCGCTAGGCTCCTCTATGCCAAGCCACTACACTCGCACGCGAACCCTATAAAGAGGTCTTACCGGTGACACCACTCATGATCACCCTGCTAGTCATAGCCGGGATCGCAATCTTGATCGCCATTGGCTACATGAACCATGTGGTGGAAAACACCAAACTGGAGAAGGCCCGCACCAAGGTCGAACTCAACGACCGCCTGCGCCGCTGCGGCGAACTGACCGAAACCTTCCCCGGCCAGTTCATGACCCCGGCCCTCAAGCTGCTGCTGACCCGCCTTGAGCTGAACGTCTGCCAGCGCCTGCTGAACCTGGAAAAAACCAGCGCCACCACCAAGGCCCGCATCACCGAACTCAGCGCCCTCGTCGCCCAGGGCGAATCGATCCCGGTCAACAACCCACCGGCTCCGATCCAGACCGAAGCCAAGGCCAAAGACGTCCGCTTCCTCCTCGAAGCCCTCCACGGCCAGATCACCCGCGCCGCCCAGGACGGCTTCCTGCCACCGAACGAAGCCAAACACTGGATCCGCGAAGTACGCCACATCCTCGTACTCCTGCACATCGAGTTCTTCAACAACCTAGGCCAACACGCCCTCCAGCAAAACCAACCCGGCCAGGCCCGCCTCGCCTTCGAACGCGGCGTGCAATACCTGCGCAAACAGCAGGACCCGCAAATCTACGCCGAACAACTCCAATACCTGGAAAAACTCCTGGCCCGCGCCAACGCCCAGGTCATGGACAAAATCGCCCCGGTCGAAGGCGAAGAAAACCAACTGACTGCCGGCCTCAAAGATGTCGAGGCTGACGCGGACTGGAAGAAGAAAGTGATTTACGACTGAGTGCAGTCAAAGAGAGAAGCCACCGGGAGGTGGCTTTTTTATTGCCCGCGAGAAAGATCAAAATCAAAAGCGCCCTCACCCTAACCCTCTCCCGGAGGGAGAGGGGACTGACCGAGGTGATTGTGGGAGGTACGCCGACGTGAAATACCGAGTCGCACTCAGGTTTTGAAACGCATGCAACTCAACTCACACTGCTGCACCTGCTGCACCTTGCACCCTCTGCATTTTCTTCTGCTTCTTCTACTCTTGCTTCTGCTTTGGCTTTGGCTTCCCACCACTCAACACAATGAGCGTTAGCTCAAGTACCGCTTTTGACGTGCCGGCCCCATCGGAAGGCTGAGTGGAGGGATTTATCCGGGGGTGGGAGCGCAGCGACCGTGCGGCGCAGCCGCATGCATCGAGAGGAGGTGCAGCGAAGCAAACCGTAGGCGATGCCCCCGGATGAATCCCGTAACGAAGGAACCTCGAGCCTCAGCGAGAGGCCGAACGCCGGGGCCCAGACCTTTGGTTCCTTTGGGGCGTTTGCCAAAGGGACTCGCCGTAAGGGCGAAACCGCCAGCAGCAGCACCCGCAGAAACGGATATGAACACAAAAAAACGGAAACCTGGTCGGCCCAAAGGCCGCCAAGATCAAAGCCTGAAGTGCCCCACCATCCCCTTGAGCTCACTCCCCAACTGCGCCAGCTCAACACTCGAAGCCGCATTCCCCCGCATGGCAATCGAAGACTGATCCGCACTCGCCCGAATACTCGTCACACTGCGATTGATCTCCTCCGCCACCGAACTCTGCTCCTCGGCCGCCGCCGCAATCTGCTGATTCATCTGCTGAATCAACGAAACCGCCGCCGCAATACTCCCCAGCGCACTCTCGGTCTGCAACGCATCACTCACCGCCAGCTTCACCAGCTCACCACTGCTCTGAATCTGCTGCACCGAAGAATGCGCCGCCGAACGCAGGGCACTGACCAACCGCTCGATCTCCTCGGTCGACTGCTGCGTGCGCCGGGCCAGCGCCCGCACCTCATCGGCGACCACCGCAAAGCCCCTGCCCTGCTCGCCCGCCCGCGCCGCTTCGATCGCCGCGTTGAGCGCCAGCAAGTTGGTCTGCTCGGCGACACTCTTGATCACCCCCAGCACTGTGCCAATGTTCTGGATTTCCGCACTGAGGCTTTCGATGCTCGAACTGGCCGACGTCGCCGAATCCGCCAGTTGCTCGATCCGCGCCATGCTCTGACGCACCACCTGCTGGCCGCTTTCGACCTTGCCATCAGCAGTCTGCGCCGCGAGCGCCGCCTCCTCGGCATTACGCGCCACATCGTGCACGGTGGCGGTCATCTGGTTCATGGCCGTGGCGACCTGTTCGGTTTCCTCTTTCTGGCTGCTGACCTCAAGGTTGGTCTGTTCGGTCACCGCCGACAGCGATTGCGCCGAACTCGCCAGCTGTTCGATCCCCGCCTGCAACCCGCTGACAATCGTGCTCAAACCTGCGCCCATCTGCTGCATGGCCAGCATCAACTGACCGATTTCGTCCCGCCGGGTGACCTCGATCGTTGCACTCAGATCACCGGCCGCAATCTGTTGCGCCACATGGATCACGCTGCGCAACGGCGCCACAATCAGTCGGGTGATCACCCACGCCGCAATCAGCCCCACCAGCAACGCCAGCGCCGACGAGCCAATGATCAGCACCGAATTCTTTTTCAGTTCGCCCTGCATCGCGCCGTCTTGCGCGACATACGCCTGATTGACCCGCGCCACGACTTCGTCGGCCCGCTGGTGCAACTGCTGATAGACGGTCTTTTCCTGGGCCAGCAACCCGGTGTACTCGGCAAGCTTGTCGCTGAAACCGGCAATGTGCCCGGAGACCTCATTGAGCACCGTCAGGTAACCCTCGTCCTTGACCGTGGACTTGAGCTGTTCGGCCTGGGCCTGGGCTTGCGCAGCCTGTTCGATATTGCCCTGGCCGGCGCTGTCGTCACCCTTGCGGCTTTGATCCAGGCGCACCCTCGCTTCGTTCATCGCCTGCAACATCAAGCGTGAGACCTGGCTGACCTGGCCGGCCTGCTCGATGAATTGCGCCCCGTCCTTGCCCTCACTGTCTTTCAGGGTGTACGCGCCGTCGTCGGCCAGACCGGCCTGCAACACGTCGAGATTGTTGGCGACGCTGGACACCGACCAACTGGCCATTTCCAGCGCCAGATCCTTGGCCTGAGACAACGAGACGAATTCATCGAACGCCTTGCGGTAAGCGCCCAATGACTGTTGGACGTCGTTCATGACCGACTCATTGCCCGGCGACAAAACCTTGAGCTGGTCGGCCATGGCGATCAGACCGTCGACCCCCTCGTGCAAGGCATCAACGGTTTTCGGGTTGCCGTGCAAGGCGTAGTCCTGCTCCAGCAGCCGCACCTTGAGCAGACCACTGTTGAGCGACGACATCTGCTTGAGGCCGTCGAAGCGCTGACTGATGGTTTGCAGGGACCAGACGCCGATGGCTGCCACCAGTGCAGTCAGCAACAACACCAGCACAAACCCGATACCCAGTTTTTTTGCCATACCGAGGTTGGCAAAACGTCCTTGCACGGCCGAAATCATTGCGCGTAGTCCCCTGCCATAGTCTGTTGTCGAAGATTCGCAACGGCCTTGAACCAGCACAAGTCTCTGGCGTCGGAATAATGGCAAAAAGCTACGCACGCGTCGTTTTCAGAACGCTTGAGGTCGATCCACGGTGGTGCTGCGAAAAAACTGTCGTGCCCGGGGATCACAAGCGTAAGCCACGTTGATGCGCTGCCAGTCGCAGGCTTCGCCACTGGGGCTGAACGATGTTGCACAAGACAGCTGCACCCCGCAGCGCGAGGCATGCCTGCGCAAGTGCGCCTCATCGGCCAGCGGCGCGCGCGCCCAGATGAACAGGCCGCCCGTGGGCTTGCCGAACACTTCCCAGTCGGCATCTTCCAGGGCCTGCAAGGCCGCCGCACGATCAGTATTGAGACGCTGGCGCTGGCGCTGCACCAGTTTGCGATAAGCGCCACTGGCCAGCATTCCGGCCAGCACCGCCTCGCAAAACCTCGAGGTGCCCATGCAACTGATCATCTTGACCCGCGCCATCCGCTCGATCAGCTCGCCATCGGCCAGCACGAAACCCACCCGCAGCGAGCTGCTCAGGGTCTTGGAAAAACTGCCGACATAAATTACCCGCCCCTCGTCGTCCAGCGCTGCCAGTCGAGTGCCGCTGCCATTGTGCAGGTCAGCGTAGACATCATCTTCGATCAGCCGCAGATCGTAGATCCTGCTCAACTCCAGAATGCGTCGGGCGACGGCCGGCAGCAGGCAGCTGCCCGTGGGATTGTGGTGGTGACTGTTGATGAACAACGCGGTGGGCCGAAACTGCTGCAGCAACGCTTCGAGCGCCTCGACATCCGGCCCGCCCGGCGTGCGACGAACCTCCAGCATGCGCACGCCGTGCAAGCGCAGAAGATCGAACAGTGGCGCATAACCGGGCGTCTCGACCACCACGCAATCACCGGCCTTGAACAGGGTACGCACGATCAGATCCAGCCCGTGGCTGGCGCCGGCGGTGGTCATCACCTGCTCTTCAACGGCCTTGATACTCAGCAATCCCAGGCGCTTGATGATCTGTTCGCGCAACGCCGGCAATCCCAGAGGCGTGCTGTAGTTGAACAGGCTGGCCATGTCGGCGCGCGTCACTTCGCGGATCGCATAGGCGAGATCATCGGGCTCGCGCCAACTCTCAGGCAGGACGCCACTTCCCAGCGTCAAACCGCTGCGCCATCGGGCGGATGGATCCCCCCCGCTACGCTCCCCCTCACACCCGGAGCCATCGATAGCTTTGCAACAACCGGGCAACGAAGCCGCCACCATGAATCCCGAGCCCTGCCGCGAGGCCAGAACCCCTTGCGCCACCAGGCGCTCGCAAGCCTCCATGACGCAGGACTGGCTGAGCAGATTGCACCGCGCAATCTCTCGCACGGAGGGCAGACGCGTCGTCGGCGGCACCTGCCCCTGCATGATCCACTCGGTCAACCCGTCAACAATCTGCTGTACGACCGGCACCATTGCCAGTCGGTCAATTCTCAATTCCATGAGCACGCAAACTCCTGTCCGTTTTGCTGGCGGCAGTAAATCACAGCCACGCCCTTGAGGCTGTGCGACAAAACCGCCAAAAGCCTCCGTTCTCACCATTTGAAACACATTGTTTAGCGGATTCACGGAACCGCTCCCGAGGCGAAAAAAAACCCGCCGATGGGCGGGTCCGTTTTTGTATCAGTCGACGCCACCTTAGAAGGCGGTCACGCCGCCATCCACGGCCAGCGAATGGCCAGTGGTGAAGGCCGCACCATCGCTGCACAGGTACAGCACGGCGCTGGCAATCTCCTCGACCTTGCCGATGCGACCGACCGGGTGCATGGCGTTGGCGAATTCGCCTTTCTTCGGGTCTGCCTCATAGGCGCGGCGGAACATGTCGGTGTCGATCACCGCCGGGCATACGGCGTTGACGCGGATTTTCTTCTTGGCGTATTCGATCGCGGCCGACTTGGTCAGGCCGATCACCGCATGCTTGGAGGCGGCGTAGATGCTCATCTTCGGCGCGGCGCCCAATCCAGCCACCGACGCGGTGTTGACGATCGCCCCGCCGCCCTGAGCCAACAACAACGGCAGCTGATACTTCATGCACAGCCAGACGCCCTTGACGTTGACGCCCATGATCGCGTCGAACTCGTCCATCGAGCCTTCGGCCAGTTTGCCCTTCTCGATTTCGATCCCGGCGTTGTTGAAGGCATAGTCGAGACGGCCGTAGGTATTGATCACCTCGTCCATCAGATTTTTCACTTCGCTTTCGACGGTCACGTTGCAGCGCACGAAGGTCGCTTCGCCGCCGGCTGTACGAATCAGCGCAACAGTACCCTCGCCCCCGGCCGCATCCAGATCGGCCACCACCACTTTCAGACCTTCAGCGGCGAATGCCTGGGCCGTCGCTCGGCCGATGCCGTTGGCCGCGCCAGTGACGACGGCTACCTGACCGGAAAACGTCATGCTCATTGTTATGTCCTCGAATGCGGGGGGATTGATGAAGGCAGCATAGCCACAGGGGCTTGAGTGACGTCAGCACTATCAAAAGGCCGGTTAGGCTTGCATGAATCGCAGTGATGAAACCCCGCCGGGCACTATCACCGTACTGGATCAGCCTGCATTCGCCCCGTGAGCCAACCTTGCGGCATCGCGCCTGAAGGTCTATCAACAAGGCTTCATTCAATTCGAGTGCCTGTCATGACCAACCAGACCAATCGCCAGTTCCTGCTCGCCAAACGCCCGGTGGGCGCTGCCACCCGCGAGACCTTCACCTATCAGGAAGTACCGGTCGGCGAGCCGGCGGCGGGGCAGATTCTGGTCAAGAACGAATACCTGTCCCTCGACCCGGCCATGCGCGGCTGGATGAATGAAGGCAAATCCTACATCCCGCCGGTGGGTCTCGGTGAGGTCATGCGCGCGTTGGGCGTAGGCAAAGTCGTCGCGTCAAATAATCCGGGGTTTGCCGTCGGCGACTACGTCAACGGTGCCATTGGCGTGCAGGATTATTTCCTCGGCGAGCCAAGAGGTTTCTACAAAGTCGATCCGAAACTGGCACCGCTGCCGGTTTATCTGTCCGCACTGGGCATGACCGGCATGACCGCCTACTTCGCCCTGCTCGATGTCGGTGCGCCGAAGGCCGGTGAAACCGTGGTGCTGTCCGGTGCAGCAGGCGCGGTCGGCAGCATTGCCGGGCAGATTGCCAAGATCAAAGGCTGCCGGGTGATCGGCATCGCCGGTGGCGCCGACAAGTGCAAGTTCCTGATCGATGAACTGGGCTTCGACGGCGCCATCGACTACAAGAGCGAAGACGTGCTCGCCGGCCTCAAACGCGAATGCCCGAAAGGCGTGGATGTGTATTTCGACAACGTCGGCGGCGACATCCTCGACGCGGTGCTGAGCCGCCTGAACTTCAAGGCGCGTGTGGTGATCTGCGGCGCGATCAGCCAGTACAACAACAAGGAAGCGGTCAAAGGCCCGGCCAACTACCTGTCGCTGCTGGTCAACCGCGCGCGGATGGAAGGCTTCGTGGTGATGGATTACGCCGCGCAGTACGCCAGCGCCGCCCAGGAAATGGCCGGCTGGATGGCCAAGGGTCAGCTCAAGAGCAAGGAAGACATCGTCGAAGGCCTGGAAACCTTTCCGGAAACCCTGGGCAAACTGTTCAGCGGCGAGAACTTCGGCAAGTTGGTGTTGAAGGTCTGAAAACAAAGAAGGGAGCCATCGGGCTCCCTTCTTTGATGCTTCAGCTGTTCGCTCAGGCCAGTTCGGCAACCACCGAGGCCAGTGCCTTGGCCGGATCCGCCGCCTGGCTGATCGGACGGCCGATCACCAGATAGTCGGAACCGGCATCCAGCGCCTGACGCGGGGTCAGGATGCGACGCTGGTCGTCCTGGGCGCTGCCCGCCGGACGAATCCCCGGGGTCACCAGTTGCAGCGACGGATGCGCGGTTTTCAGCGCAGTGGCTTCCAGCGCCGAGCACACCAGACCGTCCATCCCGGCCTTCTCGGCCAGTGCCGCCAGACGCAGCACCTGCTCCTGCGGCTCGATGTCCAGACCGATACCCGCCAGATCTTCACGCTCCATGCTGGTCAGCACGGTCACGCCGATCAGCAACGGCTGCGGGCCGCTGCGCTTGTCCAGCTCCTCACGGCAGGCCGCCATCATGCGCAGGCCGCCGGAGCAGTGAACGTTGACCATCCACACGCCCATCTCGGCAGCGGCCTTGACCGCCATCGCCGTGGTGTTGGGAATGTCGTGGAATTTCAGGTCGAGGAATACTTCAAAACCCTTGTCACGCAGGGTGCCGACGATTTCCGCGGCGCAGCTGGTGAACAGTTCCTTGCCCACTTTGACCCGGCACAGTTTCGGGTCCAACTGGTCGGCCAGCTTCAGTGCGGCGTCACGGGTAGGGAAATCCAGGGCGACGATGATAGGAGTCTGGCAGGCGGACATGGATGGGCTCTCAGGCAAGTCGAAATCGGCGCGCATTGTAGCGGAACCGGCGGCGGCGCGGCACCCGATGATCGGTAAATCGTCGCGCCAACCGTGATCAGCATAGCCTTGCAGGGTATTGTGTCGAACCCGATACACAACCGACACGCCGGCAACATGCGCCCGCGCTAGCCTCGCCAGCCGCAACAAGTCCTTACAGCAGCTCTTCCCGCCTCACGGCCGGACGCCTATGCTGAAACCACAACCTCGCAGCCTATCTTTGTGGTTGGCGGCCTACTGGCAGATGAACAGCCTCATGCACAACTCCCAAGCCTCCGTGAACGACGAGCAGAAAGACGACAAGCGCTGGAGCATCCGCGCACTGATCGTCGACGATGATGTGCCGATCCGCGAACTGATGATCGACTACCTGGCCCGGTTCAACATTCACGCCAGCGGTGTCACCGACGGTGCGGCGATGCGTCAGGCGATGCAGGCCGAACATTTCGACGTGGTGGTGCTCGACCTGATGCTGCCCGGCGAAGACGGCTTGTCGCTGTGCCGCTGGCTGCGCGCAGAGTCCGACATCCCGATCCTGATGCTCACCGCCCGCTGCGAACCCACCGACCGGATCATCGGCCTGGAACTGGGCGCCGATGACTACATGGCCAAACCGTTCGAGCCTCGGGAACTGGTGGCGCGGATCCAGACGATTCTGCGTCGGGTGCGCGACGACCGCACCGAACAGCGTGCGAACATTCGCTTCGACAACTGGCGCCTGAACAGCGTCCTGCGCCAGTTGATCGCCGACGATGGTCTGGTGGTGCCGCTGTCCAACGCCGAATTCCGCCTGCTCTGGGTGTTCATCGAACGTCCGCGCCGGGTGCTTAGCCGCGAACAGTTGCTGGACGCCGCCCGTGGCCGCTCGATCGAAGCCTTCGACCGCAGCATCGACCTGCTGGTCTCGCGCCTGCGGCAAAAACTCGGCGACGACCCGAAAGCTCCGCAGTTGATCAAAACCGTACGCGGTGAAGGCTACCTGTTCGACGCGCGAGACATCGGCTGATGCGGGCGCGCTTCGACACGCTGTTCGGCCGTCTGTTCGGCGTGCTGTTGGTGGCGATCGTCCTGGCGCACTTGCTGGCCTTTGCATGGTTCCGCCTCTACGGTCCGCCGCCACCACCTCCGCCGCCGGAGTTCTCGGAAAGCATCGACGGCAAACAGCCGACGCAGGATCCACGCTACCCGCCCCGTCCGCCGCGCCCCTGGTTCGGCGGGCCGATCGTGCCGCTGACCTTCCAGTTCATCTCGCTGATCATCGCCGCCTGGTACGGCGCCAAGCTGCTGACCCGGCCGATCCAGCGCCTGAGCGATGCAGCCGAACGCCTGAGCGAAGACCTCGACAGCCCGCCGCTGGACGAAACCGGCCCCCGGGAAGCCCGGCAGGCCGCACACACGTTCAACCTGATGCAACACCGCATCCGCGAACAGGTGCAGCAGCGCGCACGAATGCTCGGCGCCGTATCCCACGACCTGCGCACCCCGCTGTCGCGGCTGAAACTGCGCCTGGAAAACATCAACGACGACAAGCTGCAAGGCCAGATGCGCCAGGATCTGGACGACATGATCGGCATGCTCGACGCCACCCTCACCTACCTGCACGAACAGCGCACCAGCGAAGCCTTGCAATTGATGGACGTGCAGGCATTGGTCGAATCACTGTGCGAAAACGCCCAGGATCAAGGTGCCGACGTGCAGGTCAGCGGCCACTGCGCCCCCTTGCAGGTACAACCAATGGCGCTGCGCTCGTGCATCAACAACCTGATGGACAACGCCCTGCGCTACGCCGGCCAAGCGCACATCGAACTGCAAGACCAGCGCGAACAACTGCTGATCCGCGTCATCGACCACGGCCCGGGCATCGCGGCGGACAAGCGCGAAGCCGTGTTCGAACCGTTCTTCCGCCTCGAAGGCTCACGCAACCGCAACTCCGGCGGCGTCGGCCTGGGCATGACCATCGCCCGGGAAGCGGCGCAACGCCAGGGCGGACAACTGACCCTGGCAGAAACACCCGGCGGCGGCCTGACCGCCGTGATCCAGCTGCCCCGCCACTGATCCCGACTGTGTACCGGCCGGTACAAACCCCACATACCCACGACACCTTGCGACTGGAGGCTGCATAAGCCGGTACACCCACCGGTTTTCCAGTCCAAGGAGTGAGCCCGATGATCGGTAGCGTCAGCAACTACACGAGCTATACCAGCACCAGCAGCACCTCCACCCAAAACGCCCGCAGCCAGCAACTGCAAAAGGAACTGTTCGCCAAACTCGACAGCAACGGCGACGGCGCGGTGGATCAGGACGAACTGGGCAGCGCCCTGTCGCAAAAGTCCAACGACGGCCTGCTGGTCAGCCTGAGCAAACAATTCGGCGATCTGGACAGCGATTCCAGCGGCAGCCTCAGCGCCGAAGAAATGACCGCCATGGCCCCGCCCCCGCCGCCCCCTGGCGACCAGGCCCCCAACACCGAACTCGCCGACGCCCTGATCAGCGCCCTCGACGCCGACGGCGACGGCGCCATCAGCAGCGACGAACTGAGCAACGGCCTGACCAGCGCCGGCAGCACCGCCGACAGCAGCAAAATCTTCTCGGCCCTGGACAAAAACGAAGACGGCGTCGTCAGCCAGGACGAACTCGCCGCCAGCCTCACCCCACCGCCACCCCCACCACCGCAAGCCTCCAGCGACGAACTGTTCAGCCAACTCGATGCAGACGGCGACGGCACTGTTACCGCCACCGAACTGAACAGCGCGCTGCAGACCAGCGACAGCACCTCTTCGAACAACACCGACACCGCCACCGCACTGCTCAAAGTGCTGGACAGCGACAGCAGCGGAGGCGTCAGCAGCGACGAACTGAAAGCTGCACTGCATGCAGGTCGCGAACGCCCGGATGACGAACAGACTGCCAGCAATACTCAAACCACCACCGAAGCGCTGAACCGCATGATTGCCAATCTGAGCAAGCAGTACTCGCTCGAAAGCACTGCGTCGGTGGGCAAGTATTTGAATGTGGCAACGTGAGGTAATCCAAAACCAGGATGAGCGTTAGCTCGACAACGCTCTTGATGTTGATCCACCCGCCCCTTCGGAAGGCTGAGTGGAGGTGTTCATCCGGGGATTGGCACGCAGTGCCGTTTGGCGAAGCCGAACTCATCGACGAAGTCGATGCCCCCGGAGGGACGCCGGAGCGAAGGAACCCGAGCCTGCGAGGGCCGAACGCCGGGGCGAGCGTTTTTTGCTTACTTTTTTAGGCGCTTGTAAAAAAGTGAGTCGCCGTAAGGGCGAAACCATAAGCCGCCGTTACCGAAGAAACGGATATGTACACAGTCAACCCAAAACCTGGTCGGCCCAAAGGCCGCCAAGACAAAGCCTCAAACCCGAGCCTGACTCTTACTCCAATCCGTCAACAAACTATAAGCCACAGCCAAAAGCGTAGGCCCAATAAACAACCCGATAAACCCAAACGCAATCAACCCGCCAAACACCCCAAGCAACACAATCACCAACGGCAGATTCCCGCCCCGGCTGATCAGATACGGCTTCAGCACGTTATCCACGCCACTGATGATGAACGTCCCCCAGATCCCGAGAAACACCGCCATCCCGTACTCACCCTTCCAGGCCAGCCAAGCCGTGGCCGGAATCCACACCAGCGGCGGCCCCATAGGAATCAGGCTGAGCAGAAACGTCACGATCCCCAGCACCAGCGCCCCCGGCACCCCGGCAATCAGGAACCCGATCAGCGCCAGCACCGCTTGCGCCGCCGCCGTACCGATCACCCCGTTGACCACCCGCTGCACCGTACCGGCCACCAGATCGATGTAGTACCCGGCCCGGTCACCAATCAAGCGCTCCAGCAGACTGTGCACGAATGCCGCCAATCGCGGCCCGTCACGGTAGAAAAAGAACACGAAGACAATGCTCAGGGTCAGCTCGAGAATCCCGCTGCCGATCTGCGCACTGCGCGCCAGCAACCAGTTGCCGACCTGCCCCAGATAAGGTTTGACCGTCACCATCAGGGCCGCGCCCTGCTGATCGATGCTGTTCCAGATCCCGACAAGCCGTTCGCCCACTACTGGCACGCCGCCCAGCCAGCTCGGCGCCTCGGGCAGTCCGTCGACCTGCACATCCTTGATGAACGCCGTGGCATCGCGCACGTGATCGGCCAGGTTAAAACCGAGCCACACCAGCGGCCCCGCCACCAGCAACATCCAGCCCATGGTCAGCAACAGCGCCGCGAGGGATTCCCGGCCGTTGAGCCAGCGGGTCAGCAAGCGCATCAGCGGCCAGCTGGCAAACGCCAGCACCGCGCCCCAGAACAGCGCCGACCAGAACGGCGCCATCACCCAGAAACTGGCACCAAACAGCACCAGCAACAGGATCTGCACCAGCAGACGATCATTATTGGGCATGTGAAATCTCGAAAAAAATCAGTCAGGCAAAGAGTAGGCGAACACGTCGAGCGTGTCCGCCAAAGACACCTTATCGCAACAGATCGATGTGCAGGCCTTCGCCGTCGACACTACCGGTTTCCATTCGCGCGGCGCGCACGCCTTGCCCGATCAGCGCTTGCCGCCAGGCCTCGGCTTTCGGCCCGGACACCGTCACCCGCAACGTGGTGTCGAGGTTCAGGCCACGGGACAACAAGCGCAGCCAGGTGTCATCCGGATCGCCAGCGAGCTTGGGAAAGTCCAGTTCGCCGGTGCTTTTGAGTTCCCGCAGCAACGTGGCCGAGGTCGGCAGCAGGTCACCGAGCGGTGCCAGCGCCTCGAACTGTTCAACGTGCAGATAGGCTTTGCGATTGCCCCGGGTGATGCTGTACAGCGCCACCAGCGTGTTGTCGCGCGGGGCCGCGAGCCTCAGCAGCAGATAGGCCTGCTGCTCGTCGGCACCGTACAGTTTGGCATTACCGAACACCTCATTGGCCCACAGGCTGCTCTCGCCGCAATCCCGGGCCTGGCACCAGAACAAAAGCTGGGCATCCTGCTTTTGCAGGGCTTCGCGAGCGAGAGTGAAGGCTTCAGTAGCGGAATGTTCCGGCGGCAATTCGTAGGTCACCGAGGTGGTTTGCCCCCGGGCGCTGACCTGGCCGTCGAAACGCAACTGGCCGCTGATCTTGCGGATCGAGCCGAGCGGGTAGATCCGCTCCAGCTCCACGGCGGGGCGATAGTCGACGATCTGCGCATCGGCCACACGCGGCACGATCGGCAGGTCCTGACTGCCCGGCAGGTCGGCAGCGAATAGAAAGGGACTGAAACAGCACAGCGCCAGCAGACTGATAGATCGCATGGACAGGCTCATCGCAGGGGCATGGCCTGGGTGCCTTGAGGGCAGTTCGAAGTCGCAGCGGTGTAGAAATCCATCTTGGTTGTCTCCCATTTCAACCTGCCCAGCCTCGACAGTTGCCGGGAGCAAGTCAAGGAATGGCGAAGAACCGATTGAAACAGTCTGCGACAAGGTCGGCCCCGGCCTCATCGTTAAGGTGCAGATGGTGCCCGCCCGGCAGCTGTTCCCGGTCAAAGGGTAGACGTTCCAGCAGCTCCGGATGTTGGGCCAGCATGCCGTCGGCGGCGACCACCAATTGCGCGGGGCAGGCAATGCGCTGCACGAAAGCCATCGCCTGTTCCTGTGTCAGACGCAGCGGCGATGGCAGGGTCAGGCGATTGTCGGTGCGCCAGGTGTAACCCCCGGGCACCGGCATCAGACCGCGCTGGGCCAGCAGTTCGGCGGCTTCACGACTGACCGCCACCAGCCCTTTCATCCGCGCCTCGATCGCCCGGTCGAGGGTGTTGTAGACCGGTTTGCGCTTTTCCCGAAGATCGAGTTGCGCCTGTAAGGCCATGCCCATGCGCTCGGCGGCATTTTCGCCTTTGTCGGTAGGAGGAATCACCCCGTCGATCAACGCCAGATGGGTGATGCGTTCGGGCAACGATCCCGCGAGCACTAGCGACACGATCGCGCCCATGGAATGCCCGAGCAGACCGAAACGTTTCCAGCCCAGTTGTTCGGCGACCTGCAGCACGTCATGGGCGTAATCCCACAGTGCGTAACCGGCGCCGTTCGGGCGATGCCCGGAATGCCCGTGACCGGCCATGTCCAGCGCCACGATGCGCAGGCCTTTGAGCTTCGGCGCCAGGCGCGCGAAGCTGTTGGCGTTGTCCAGCCAGCCGTGCAGGGCGATCACCGGCAACCCGTCTTCCGGGCCGAACAGGTGCGCCGCCAGCTCGATATGCGGCAGGCTCAGGCGCACTTCTTCGACGCCGGGGTTCATGCGCAATCCTTGTCTTGCCGGCGCTCCCAGCGATCGAACAGGTTTTTCAGTAATTGCGCGGTGTCCTGCGGACGCTCAAGCGGAAACATGTGACCGCCAGGCACGGTCAGCGACTCGCCCTGAGGCAGGCGTCCGACGAAGCGGGTGTGGTGGTTCATCACCACACGGCTTTTGTGCCCGCGCACCACCGCCAGCGGCACTTTCAATTGCCGGGTATGCGCAGGACTGGTGTGCGGCACGCCGCGATAGATGCTGATCTCGGTCGCAGGATCGAAGCGCAGGCGCAGCTTGTCGCCGACCTTGTGCAGGCCGTGCTGCAGATAGGCATCGAAACATTCCGGATCAAAGCTGCGGAACAACGTCTTGCCGGCAAAATAACCACGGGCACTGTCCAGATCGGCAAACTCTTCGCGCCGTCCCAGCGTGCGACCGGCCGGCGTCAGTTTGTCGATGAAACCAAAGCGCTTGGCGGCGCGGATCACCCATTGATCCGTGCGGGTCAGCACCGGCGAATCGAGCATCACCACGCCCCGATACAGTTCAGGGCAACGCAGTGCGGCGTGCAAATGCAGCATGCCGCCAAAGGAATGGCCAACGCCCCACACCGGCTCATCTTGCTGTTGCAGGTGATGGATGAGTTCGTCGACCAGGTGGTACCAGTTGTCACCCGCCGGGAAACGCGGGTCATGGGCGTGTTGCTCCAGATGCGCGACCCGGTACTCGGGCGCCAGCGCCGCGAACAGTTTGCCGTAGGTGCCCGAAGGGAAACCGTTGGCGTGGGCGAAGAAGATCGGTTGCGACATACCGGCAAATCCATGAGCGGAAAACAGGCGTTGATTGTCCGTAAGACCGCGTCCCACAGCAATGACCGTAACTGCCAGGAATGATGACAGTCCGGTCAGGGCTATGACGCTTCGGCCATCAACGCGCCGGCGGTTGTTCTCCCAGCGGCACCACTGCCATGGTCAGGCGCGACACACAACTGGCCTTGCCTTCATCGCTGGTCAGGCGAATGTCCCAGACGTGGGTGGTACGGCCGATGTGGATCGGTTTGGCCACTGCCGTCACCCGTCCGCTACGCAGTCCGCGCAAGTGGTTGGCGTTGATTTCCAGGCCCACGCAATAGAACTTGCTGGCGTCGATGCACAGGTAACTGGCCATCGAGCCGACGGTTTCTGCCAGCACCACCGAGGCGCCGCCGTGCAGCAGGCCGTAAGGCTGATGGGTGCGATGGTCGATGACCATGCTGGCCGTCAGCGACTCCTCGTCGAAGGATTCGAAGCGGATGTCCAGCACTTCGCCGATGGTGTTCTTCTGGATTGCGTTCAACTGCTCGATGTTCGGAGTGGTGCGCCACAAGGTCATCGCAGGCTTCCTTTGTTGTTTTGATCGACGCTCAATCCTGCCACAGCACCGCCTCGCTGCGCTCGCTCCATTCTTCGAAACGTGCGCCGTAGGTGTCTTCGATGATGTTGCGTTTGATCTTCAAAGTCGGCGTGAGGAAGCCGTTCTCCACCGCCCAGCTGTCCTTGACCACCACCAGCCGGCGCAGGCGCTCGTGCTTGTCGAGTACGGCGTTGACCTCCTCCAGCAATTTTTCCAGGCTCGAATGCAGCGGCGCGCGGGCCTCTTCCCGGCCCACGGCCGAGAGCACGCACAACCCCAGCGGCGCACTCAGACCGTCGCCGACCACGCAGACCTGCTCGATCCGCGAATGCACCGCCAGCCGGTTTTCGATCGGCGCCGGGGCGACGTACTTGCCCTTGCTGGTCTTGAAGATCTCCTTGAGCCGCCCGGTCAGGCGCAAACGCCCTTCGGCGTCCTGCTCGCCCTTGTCGCCGGTGCGCAGGAAGCCATCTTCGGTGAGGGTCTCGGCGGTTTTCTGCGGTTCCTTGAAATAGCCGAGCATGTTCGCCTGGCTGCGCACCTGCACTTCGCCGGACTCATCGATCCGCACTTCCACGTCGGGGCATGGCCGGCCGATCCAGCCTTCCTTGTATTGCCCCGGCAGGCAGATGTGCGAATACCCGCAGCTTTCGGTCATGCCGTAGACCTCCAGCACGTCGAGCCCGAGTTTCTGATACCAGCGCAACAGGGTCAGCGGCACCGGCGCCGCACCGGACAGCGCCACGCGCAACGCATCCAGCCCCAACCCCGCCAATACCTTGTGGCCGATCCGTTTGCCGATAAAGGGCAGACCGAGCAGGAAATCCAGACGTTTTGCCGGGATCTTGCTGTAGACGCCCATCTGGAACTTGGTCCAGATCCGCGGCACCCCGAACATCGCCGTCGGCCGCGCCCGCTTGAGATCGGCGAGAAAGGTGTCGAGGCTCTCGGCGAAAAACACCGTCTGCCCGGTATAGATCGACGCCAGTTCGACAAACATCCGCTCGGCGACATGACACAGCGGCAGATACGACAGCAGCCGGTCGTGCTCATTGAGACCGAACAACTGCGTGCCGCGCGTCGTCGCGAACCCGAGATTGGCGAAACTGTGCATCACGCCCTTGGGCAGGCCCGTAGTGCCGGAGGTGTAAATGATGGTCGCCAGTTGCTCGGCGGCGGGACGCGGATCGTCCTGGATCGGCGAGCTGCGCTGCACATCGTCCCAGTTGAAATCGAACGTGCCCGGTGGGTGCAGCGGCAAGCTGACGGTGGTCAGCCCCGCCGGCACACCTGGCGACATACCCGGCCAGTCATCGAGCTTGCCGATGAACGCCAGCACGCTTTCCGAGTGGGTCAGCACCTGATTCACCGATTCGGCGGTGAGGTTCGGATAGAGCGGCACAGAGACATGCCCGGCCATCCAGATCGCCAGGTCGGCGATGATCCAGTGCGCGCAGTTTTTCGAGATCAGGGCGATGTGGCTGCCTTGCGGCAACTCCCGGGAGCGCAGCCAATGCGCGGCGCAGCGGGCCTGATGGCCGACGTCGGCCCAGGTCAGTGTCTCGACCTGCCCGCCGCCGATCGGCTGCACCAGAAAGCGCTGACGCGGGTGCCGGGCCTCGCGTTCGTAAAACACGTCCAGCGGCAAACGGAAGGCGGAAGACATTCGACTCGCTCCTGTTTTTTGGTCTGGAGCAAGCGTAGTCAACCAAGCAAGTGCTTGGTTGACTATTTCGTACAAAAAATTTCAGGGATGTTTAAGGCTGTTGAGCGTCATCGAACCGATCAGCAATTCGCTGTGTTCGAGCTCGGCCAGCCCGGCGGTGCTGACCTTTTCCGGTGGATAACCCGCACCGTGTTGCAGGTAGCTGAGCAGATTGCCCACCAGCGGATTGTGGCTGACCAGCAGCACGTTGCTCACCGACACCAGTTGCTCGGCAACGCGGTCCGGGTCAACTTCCGGGGTCAGCCACTCGACTGTGCGGATCTCCGGCTCGAAGCCGAGGGCTTCGCGCACCAGTTGCGCCGTCTGCTGCGCCCGCAGGTACGGGCTGGCGTATATGGCGGTCAGCGGCTGGCCCATCAAACGGGCCGCGCTGCTCAACACTTCCTTGCGACCGTGGGCGGTCAGTTCCCGCTCGGAGTCGGGGCGCGAGCCATAGGGCTCGGCCTCACCGTGACGCAATACCCAGAGTTTCATAGCTTGGGTTCCTCATCCCGGGCCGGATGCGGTGCCGGCGCGACAACGTGTGGCGCTTCACCTTCCGGAGTACGCGGCGTCGGCCAGTCGGCGAACGGCCAGGGTTTCTGGTCGCTGTGGAAGCTGCCGAAACGACCGATCTGCGCCAGAAACTGGCTCAGGCTGTCGCCGAAATTCATCAGGCTGGCGCTCGGGGCGCCATAGATCAAACGATAGATCAACTGCACCAGCACCACCGCGCCGAGGATGAACTGCGCTACCTGCCAGACCAGCACGTAGATGATCATCCACAACACCCGCAGGAGGATGGATTCATATTTGGCTTCGGTTTTCGGATCGTTCATGCCCTGCTCCCTGCTGAATCAGTTGAAACCACTGGTGGAAATAAAGTCGACGTCGGTTTTCGGCTCGCCTCTCATCAGAAGACCGATTACCTGCTCAAGCGTGCGCCCTTCGAACAGGATCGCATGCAATCCGGCGACCAGCGGCATGTACACGCCGACGTCCTGGGACTTGGCCTTGAGCACTTTCAGGGTGTTGACCCCTTCCGCCACTTCACCGAGGCGCGACACCGCTTCGTCGAGGCTCAAGCCCTGACCGAGGGCGAAACCGACCTGGTAGTTGCGGCTTTTCGGCGACGAGCAGGTGACGATCAGATCGCCGACCCCGGCCAGACCGAGGAAGGTCATCGGGTTGGCGCCCTGATTCACCGCAAACCGGGTCATCTCGGCCAGGGCGCGGGTGATCAGCATGCTCTTGGTGTTCTCGCCCATCTCCAGCGCCACCGCCATGCCAGCGATGATCGCGTACACGTTTTTCAGTGCGCCGCCCAGTTCCACACCGAAACGGTCGGCGCTGGCGTAGACGCGGAAAGTGCGGCCATGCAATGCGGCCTGCACGGCTTTGCAGAGTTCTTCATCTTCGCTGGCGACCACGGTGGCGGTCAGCGCGTGCTCGGCGATTTCCCGCGCGAGGTTCGGCCCGGACAGCACGCCGATGCGCGCTTGCGGGGCGATCTCTTCGAGAATCTGGCTCATCAGTTTGAACGTGTGGGCTTCGATGCCTTTGGTCAGGCTGACCAGCATCTTGCCGCTCAAGCGTTCGGCGTGCGCCGCCAACACCGTGCGCAGCGCGCTGGACGGCAACGCGACGAAACACAAATCGCAGGCGTCGAGGGTTTCCTGCAGGTCGGTGACCGCAGTCACGCCCGGCAGAATCTTGATGCCTTTGAGGTAACGCGGGTTCTCGCGATTGACCCGGATGGCCTCTGCCTGCTCGGGGTCACGCATCCACTGCCGGACTTGATGGCCGTTCTCGGCCAACAGATTGGCCACGGCGGTACCGAAACTTCCGCCTCCCAGGACCGCAATCGGGCGCTGTTCAGTCATATGTAATCCGTTAATCCATACCAGTGGCGATGCCGGCATTATACGGAGCGTCCCCTTCTCGGACAGCCCCGGCGTCAATTACCCGCATTTGTAGGAAGAAGACCAATAAAACCGAGGAAAATGCCTGCAACGTGACTGGAAAAGTCGTCGACCTCGGTTAACATGCGCGCTAATTCTTTGCTATCAAGGCTGCGTCGTGTTTTCTGGCCCCCCTTCCCCGCGTTCGTCCCTGCTGCTGGCGCTGCTGTTCAGCCCGGTGCTGCTGGCGGACGACCTGTTTGTCGACAGTGAGGCCTTGCCGCAGATCCTGACCGCCACGCGGCTGAAACAGTCGCCGGCGGAGGTCCCGGGCAGCATGACCGTCCTCGACAGCGAACTGATCAGCGCCAGCGGCGCCCGGGACATCAGCGAGCTGTTGCGGCTGGTGCCGGGGATGATGGTCGGCAATATCAGCGGCAATCAGGCGGTGGTGAATTATCACGGGACCAACGCCACTGAAGCCCGACGCATGCAAGTGTTGATCGACGGCCGCTCGGTGTACCGCGCCGGTCTCGCGACCGTGGACTGGAGCGACATCCCGGTGGCCATGGAAGACATCGAGCGCATCGAAGTCTTTCGCGGCCCGAACACCGTCAGCTACGGCGCCAACGCGCTGATGGCGGTGGTCAACATCATCACCCGCAACCCGGCGGACAGCCACGGCACACGGCTGAAGCTGACGCGCGGCCAACGCGGCATCAACGACTTCTACGCCAGTCAGAGCACCGGCTGGAATGGCGGCGATCTGCGTCTGTCGCTGTCCGGCCAGGAAGACGACGGCTTCGACAGCGACCGCACCGGCGCCGATTACCGCGACAACCGCCGCTTGAACCGCTTCAGCCTCGCCGTCAGCCAGACCCTGAGCGATAACCAGAGCCTGGACTGGCAGGTCAACGCCAAGGACGGGACCAATCAACGGCCCTATACCTACCGTCCGGTGTTCTCCGGGATTACCGCTGCCGGGAACAATTCCGACGTGGTTGCCAAGGACTACGCCGGGTCGGTGCGCTGGAATCTGGATCTCAATCCCGATCACAGCCTTTATGTGCAAGGTTCTGCGCAACACTGGGATCGCCAACAAACCTGGCGCGCCTGTGACGCCGAAGTGTCGTTCAGCCCGCAACTGACGGAGCTGTGGCAGCTCAACCCGAACTACACCGAACGCCTGGCGCGCAACATGACCCTGTTCACCGGCCCCGGTGCACCCGCCGGCACGCCGCAGGAAATGACCCTGGCCAATCAGGTGCTGGACCAGTGGCGCAACGGTGCGCGCCAGACCCTGTGCGGCGACATTGACCAGAGTGCCCGGGAATCGCGCTACGACCTGGAGTTGCAGGACACCCTCAGCCTGTCCGATAGCCTGCGTCTGGTCAGCGGCCTGAACTATCGTTACGACCGTGCCGATTCCGAGACCTATTTCAACGGCACGCTGGACGACACCACCTGGCGCGCCTTCGGCCAACTCGAATGGCGCGCCAGCGAACACTGGCTGTTGCAGGGCGGCGCCATGTTCGAAGACACGCAATTGATCGGCAGCTCGCTGACGCCCCGGTTTGCAGTCAACTACCTGTTCAACCCGCGGCACAGCCTGCGCGCGGTGTATTCGGAAGCCATCCGTTCGCCGGACATGTTCGAGAACAACGTCAACTGGAGTTATCAGGTGACCAACCTGCGGCCTGCCGCCTATGGCCAGTCTTCAGCCCGCTACTTCGTCAAGACCCGGGGCCCCGGCGATCTCGACCAGGAACACATGCGCTCGCGGGAGCTGGGCTACAACGGTTATTTCGCGGAGTGGGGCCTGGCCCTGGACGTGAAGCTGTTCTACGACGAAATCACCGGGATGATCAGCGAGCCGCTGCGCAACAATCAGTACATCGCCAGCAACGCCAACGATTCGCGGTTTCGCGGCACCGAGACGCAACTGGACTGGCGCCTGAGTGCGGCTGACCGCTTGCGCCTGACATACGCCTTCGTCGACGCCGAGGCGAGCAATCCGCTGGACCAGCAATTCACCGCGCGCAACAGCGGCTCGGCCGGCTGGCTGCGCGATTGGGGCCACGGCTGGAACAGCGCCCTCTTCTATTATGGTGATAACGCGCTCAACGGTTACCGCTTCGAGCGGGTCGACACGCGCATCGCCAAACGCATCGCCTTGGGCAAGGCCCAACTGCAACTGGCCGGCGTGCTGCAACAGCGGCTCGACCATGAGCCGACCACCTTCGTCGACAACAATTACGACGAACGCCGCGTGGTGTATTTCAGCGCCGAGCTGGAGTTCTAGATGCGCTACGCCATGTCACGGAAGATGCCAACACTCGGCCAATGGCTGGCCGGGCTTTGTCTGTTCCTGACAGCGTGGCTGCATGGCGTGGCGGTGCAGGCGGCCGACATTTTGCTGACCGGCGCCGAAGAAAGCCCCGGCGTGCAATCTTTCGTTCAGGCCCTGAGCGAACTGCGCCCGACCGACCGCGTGCATTTCCAGCCGCTGGCCAGCCTGCCGGCGCCGGGCAAGTTGCCGTCGAGCCTGCGCCTGATTCTGCTGGATCTGCCGAGCCTCGACTGGCGCATGCAGGAAAGCCAGGGCCCGGCGACGTTGGTCCTGCGCATCAGCCGCTTGCAGGCCCGGCAACGCTTCGGCGACGCGCAACCACCTCACTTGAGTCTGCTGTGGGCCGATCCGCCGCTGAGTCGTCAGTTGCAACTGATCCGCCGGATTCTGCCCCAGGCCGGTCGAGTCGGCGTGCTGTTCGATCAGCACAGCGAATTCCTGCTCAAGGAGCTGCAATCGGCCGCCCAGCCGCTGAATCTGCAAATCGTCCCGCAGCGCTGGGACAACACCCACGACAGCCGCCCATTGCAGACTGTGCTGAAAAACAGCGACGTGCTGCTGGGCCTCGACGACCCTGACCTGTACAACCCGAAAACCGCAAAAAACCTGTTGCTCAGCAGTTACTCTCGGCAACTGGCGCTGGTCGGGCCGAATGTTGCTTTCGTCCGTGCCGGCAGCCTGGCCAGTACCTACAGCGATCAGAACGACTGGCTGGCCGTCCTCGACGAATTGCTGGACCGGCCACCGGCTACCTGGCCGCGCACGCTCTACCCCGGGCGTTTTAAAGTCTCAAGTAATGCGCAGGTGGCTCGTTCCTTAGGGATAGAACCGATGAATGAAGCGTCTGTCGCCGCAGAGCTGGCCGAAGGAGAGCGCCGCCCATGATTTTCCGCCGTTGGGACATCAACACCCGCACCCAGTTGATCAGCCTGGGCCCTGCGCTGTTGCTGACCTTGCTGCTGATCAGCTTTTTCACCTTCGTGCGCATTCAGGATTTGCGTCAGGAGCTGAACCACACCGGCCAGTTGATCGCCAACCAGCTCGCACCGGCCACCGAGTACGGGGTGATTTCCGGCAACAACGAAGTCCTGGAAAGCCTGCTCAAGGCCACGCTGGCCACGCCGAACGTGCGGTTTCTGGAAGTGCAGGACAGCGCCAACCGGATTCTGGCCTATGTCGAACAGCCGGCGGATGCGCACAACCGTCCGCATCAGGTCGAAGTGTTCCAGGCCCCGGTGCGGCTGCAACGCATCGCCCTGCACAACGATTTCTTTCAGGACGGCAAGAGCAATCCCGGCGTGGCCAGTGAGGATTATCTGGGGCGGGTGATCGTCGGGCTGTCGAATGACGCCTTCAGCCAGCGCCAACAGGAGATTTTGCTCAAGGCCGGGATTCTGGCGTTGTTCGCCCTGCTCTTCACGTTTGTCCTGGCGCGGCGGCTGGCCGGCAGCCTTTCGCAGCCGATTCGCGACATCGGCAATGCGGTCAAGGCGATTCAGGACGGCGACTACAAGACCCCGCTGCCGATTGTCGATGACACCGAACTGGGCGCCCTGTCCCAGCACATCAACAACCTGGCCCAGGCGCTGGAACAGGCCAGCCGCGAACAGCATCAGGCGATGGCGCAACTGATCCAGACCCGCGAAGAGGCCGAGAAAGCCAACAATGCCAAATCGGATTTCCTGGCGATGATGAGCCATGAGCTGCGCACCCCGATGAACGGCGTGCTGGGCATGCTGCAATTGCTGGAAACCACCGAAATGACCGAGGAGCAGGTCGAGTACGCGGCGCTGGCTTCCGAGTCCACCGAGCATCTGCTCAAGGTGATCAACGACATTCTGGATTTCTCGCGCATCGAGCGTTCGGAACTGGAGCTGGAGCACATTCCGTTCAACCTCGCCGAAGTGATCGGCGCCTGCGCCCAGTCGTTCCAGCACAGCGCGGCGCAACGCGGGCTGGCCCTACAACTGCGAATCCCCGAAGACATGCGCGACTTGCAGGTACAGGGCGATCCGACGCGGATCCGGCAAATTCTGGTCAACCTGGTCGGCAATGCGCTGAAGTTCACCGAACAGGGGCGCGTCAGCATCGAGGCGCAGTGGCAGTCGCTGGATCACGAGTTGCTGTGGTTCACCTGCGCGGTACGTGACAGCGGCATCGGCATTTCGCCGGAGAGCCTGGAGCTTATGTTCAACGCGTTCCAGCAGGCCGACAGCTCGATTTCCCGTCGTTATGGCGGCACCGGCCTGGGCTTGCCGATTGCCCGCACCCTCGCCGAGCGGATGGGCGGCACCTTGCGCGCTCAGAGCGAAGAAGGTCGCGGATCGGTTTTCACCCTGGAAATACCCCTGGCTTTATATAAGCAGGCCCTGCCCGCGCTGGCCGCACCGCGCACGCTGAACGGCGACGGTCATGGCGAAGGGCGCAACGTGCTGCTGGTGGAGGACAACCCGGTCAACCAGACGGTGATCGAAGCCATGTTGCGCAGCCTGGGCTTTACTGTCAGCGTCGCCACCGATGGCGTGCAGGCGGTGCGCAGTGCCGGCGACAGCCGTTTCGAAGCGATCCTGATGGATTGCCGCTTGCCACTCATCGACGGCTACGAAGCGACCCGCCAGATCCGCCGCCTGCCCGGTTGCGGCCATGTGCCGATCATCGCCCTGACCGCCAATGCGTTGCAGGGCGACCGGGAAAACTGCCTGTCGGCGGGGATGAACGATTACCTGGCCAAGCCATTCAAACGCAATGATCTGCAGCAGATTCTGCAGCGCTGGGTGCAGTAACGGGGCCTTTTCGAGCATCTGCGACTGGCGTGAAAAGCGAAAGTGCGGCAGTCTTAGGCACCCGAACGGGCCTCAAAAGGGGCTTGATTAAAAATTTCAGTGCACAAGTGTACATTCATGTCCTTGGTGCTGTGACTTTCACCACAACGCAATAGTCTATGAGTAGGCTGCCGGTACGAGGCATGAACGCGTCGATCGGCCGGGAAGATTTGCCCCACCTGCCGCATGGGATTATTGAGGAGCTCGCATGACCAAACAAAACGCCTTTACTCGGGAAGACCTGCTGCGCTGCAGTCGCGGTGAGCTGTTCGGCCCAGGTAACGCGCAACTGCCCGCCCCGAACATGCTGATGGTGGATCGCATCACCCTGATCAGCGAAGAAGGCGGCAAGTACGGCAAAGGTGAATTGGTCGCCGAGCTGGATATCAACCCTGACCTGTGGTTCTTCGCTTGCCACTTCGAAGGCGATCCGGTGATGCCGGGCTGCCTGGGTCTGGATGCCATGTGGCAACTGGTCGGTTTCTTCCTGGGCTGGCAAGGCCTGCCGGGCCGTGGCCGTGCGCTGGGTTCGGGCGAAGTGAAATTCTTCGGCCAGGTCCTGCCGACCGCCAAGAAAGTCACCTACAACATTCATATCAAGCGCGTCCTCAAGGGCAAGCTGAACCTGGCCATTGCCGACGGTTCGGTGACTGTCGACGGTCGCGAAATCTACACCGCCGAAGGCCTTCGCGTCGGCGTGTTCACCTCCACTGACAACTTCTAAGGGTTATTCGCATGCGCCGCGTCGTTATCACTGGTCTGGGCATCGTTTCGTGCCTGGGCAATGACAAAGAGACCGTCTCCGCTAACCTGCGTGCAAGCCGCCCTGGCATCCGGTTCAACCCGGAATATGCCGAAATGGGTCTGCGTAGCCAGGTTTCCGGCTCCATCGACCTCAACCTTGAAGAGCTGATCGATCGCAAGATCTATCGCTTCGTCGGCCACGCAGCGGCTTACGCCTACCTGGCCATGAAAGACGCCATCGCTGACTCCGGTCTGACCGAAGAGCAGGTATCCAACCCGCGTACCGGCCTGATCGCAGGTTCCGGCGGCGCGTCGACCCTGAACCAGATGGAAGCGCTGGACATCCTGCGCGAGAAAGGCGTCAAGCGCGTCGGCCCATACCGTGTAACGCGGACCATGAGCAGCACCGTTTCGGCTTGCCTGGCCACACCGTTCAAGATCAAGGGCCTGAACTACTCCATCGCTTCTGCCTGCGCCACCAGTGCTCACTGCATCGGTACCGCCATGGAACAGATCCAGATGGGCAAGCAGGACATCGTGTTCGCCGGTGGCGGTGAAGAGGAGCACTGGAGCCAGTCGTTCCTGTTCGACGCAATGGGCGCCCTGTCCAGCAAGCGTAACGACACCCCGGAACAAGCTTCCCGCGCCTACGACGCCGACCGTGACGGTTTCGTCATCGCCGGTGGTGGCGGCATGGTGGTGGTCGAGGAACTGGAACACGCTCTGGCCCGTGGCGCGAAGATCTACGCGGAAATCGTTGGCTACGGCGCGACCTCCGATGGCTACGACATGGTGGCTCCAAGCGGCGAAGGCGCAATCCGCTGCATGCAGCAGGCGCTGTCCACCGTCGACACCCCGATCGACTACCTGAACACCCACGGCACTTCGACTCCGGTCGGCGACGTTGCGGAAATGAAAGGTGTGCGTGAAGTGTTCGGCGACAAGGCCCCGGCCATCAGCTCCACCAAGAGCCTGTCGGGTCACTCCCTGGGCGCCGCCGGCGTTCACGAAGCGATCTACTGCATGCTGATGATGGAAGGCAACTTCATCGCCGGTTCCGCCAACATCGACGAACTGGACCCTGAAGTGGCCGATCTGCCGGTGCTGACCAAGACCCGCGAGAACGCCACCATCAACACCGTGATGAGCAACAGCTTCGGCTTCGGTGGCACCAACGCCACCCTTGTGCTGAAGCGCTGGGAAGGCAAGTAATTCCCTTCCGCTGAGCCGCACATGAAAACGCCCCGACTGGTTCGGGGCGTTTTTTTTGGCCTGGAGAAAAGCATTTTCAGCGGCGCCAAGATGAAACGTTTGTCATGCAACTTACCGCCCTGCGACTGAATGTCGCGGATTCAGAGGGCTCCAGCGCTGTTGCAGATTTCGCAAGAATACATTGCACAAATCGGGCGTTTACTTAGCAGGCTAACAAAATCTATAACAGAGTCCTGCACACGCCTTGCTGCAGATAACTTGAGATTTGGAGCTAGCAGATGACTGTAAAAGTAACTGAACGCGACGATTCACACATGTCCCATGAAGGCGTAGCCGCCGGCGTACGGATCTGGGATGTGCACCAACAAGACTTACTGGTCGGCATGTTCCACAACGAGATCGACGCCCACAACTACAAGGCCGAACTTGAACTGCAGGAACAGCAGCGGGATCGGAAATCCGCCTGAAGCAAAACCACAGCATTGAAAACTACAAACCCCGCCATGAGCGGGGTTTGTAGTTATGGGGTGTTTCAGGGCCGCTACGCAGCCAAGCGAGACCCGATTACCACATCAGATCATCAGGGATCACGTAGGCCGCGTACGGATCGTCCTCGGCATTAACCTCTTCGACCTTCTCGTTGAGCTGCACGATGCGCTGTGGATCGCGCTCCTGAATTTTCAGGGCCGCCTCACGAGGGATCACTTCGTAACCGCCGGCATGGTGCACGATCGCCAGCGAACCGCTGCTGAGCTTGTTGCGCATCAGCGTGTTGACCGAGATGCGCTTGACCTTCTTGTCGTCGACGAAGTTGTAGTAGTCCTCAGTCGTCAGCTTCGGCAGACGCGAGACTTCGATCAACTGCTTGACCTGGGCGGCGCGGGCCTTGGCTTCCGCCTTCTCCTGCTGCTGACGGTTCAGTTCCTGGTCGCGTTTGACCTTCTCGGCCTGGGCTTCCTGGGCAGCACGCTGCTGGGAGTCGTCCAGTTCGATCTGGCCTTTGTGGGCCAGGCGCTGTTGTTTCTGTTTGTCTTTGCTGACCTGCTTGGCCTGCTTTTGGTTGACCAGCCCTGCTTTGAGCAACTGGTCGCGAAGGGAAAGGCTCATTGATGCTTACTCACTTAGGCAACGGCTCAGCCGCAGCTGGGCAAATTCTTTTCCTGACGTTTGGCTTCGCCCCACAAGGCGTCCAACTCTTCGAGGGTGCAATCTTCTATGGGTCGGTGGGTGTCGCGCAATGCCTGTTCGATAAAACGGAAACGTCGTTCGAACTTGCCGTTGGCGCCACGCAGTGCAGTTTCCGGATCGACCTTCAGATGCCGGGCCAGATTGACCACGGAAAACAGCAGGTCGCCGATCTCGTCGACCACCGCTTCCGGGTCATTTTCGGACATGGCTTCGAGCACTTCATCGAGCTCTTCACGGACCTTGTCCAGCACCGGCAACGCATCCGGCCAGTCGAAACCGACCTGCCCTGCGCGCTTCTGCAACTTGGCCGAGCGGGACAATGCCGGCAATGCGGCGGGCACATCGTCGAGCAGTGACAGTTGCTGCGGCTCGGCGGATTTCTCGGCGCGCTCTTCGGCCTTGATCTCCTCCCAGCGCTGCTTGACCTGCTCTTCGTTCAGACGCGGCACGTCCAGCGGCGCATAAAGATCGCCGGTGGGAAACACGTGCGGATGACGACGGATCAGCTTGCGGGTGATGCTGTCGACCACCCCGGCGAATTCGAACCGCCCCTCCTCCCGTGCCAGCTGGCTGTAATACACCACCTGAAAAAGCAGATCGCCCAACTCGCCCTGCAAGTGGTCGAAGTCGCCGCGCTCGATGGCGTCGGCGACTTCGTAGGCCTCTTCAAGGGTGTGCGGGACGATGGTCGCGTAAGTCTGCTTGATGTCCCACGGGCAACCGTACTGCGGGTCGCGCAGACGGTTCATCAGGTGCAGCAGGTCTTCAAGGCTGTAGATCGGTTTCATGGAGTCCGGTTACGCCGCGTTTCGATGATGTTCGGCAACTGGGAAATCCGCCCCAGCAACCGCCCCAGCGCGTCCAGACCCGGGATCTCGATGGTCAGAGACATCAGCGCGGTGTTGTCCTCCTTGTTCGAGCGGGTGTTGACCGCCAGCACGTTGATCCGCTCGTTGAGCAGCACCTGCGAGACGTCACGCAGCAGACCGGAACGGTCGTAGGCGCGGATGACGATGTCCACCGGATAGGTGAGCACCGGCACCGGGCCCCAGCTGACCTGGATGATCCGCTCCGGCTCGCGCCCGCCCAGTTGCAGCACCGAGGCGCAGTCCTGACGGTGAATGCTCACGCCACGGCCCTGGGTGATGTAACCGACGATCGCGTCGCCCGGCAACGGCTGGCAGCAGCCGGCCATCTGGGTCATCAGGTTGCCGACACCCTGGATCTGAATGTCGCCGCGCTTGCCCGGTTTGTAGCCGGTGGCCTTGCGCGGAATCAGTTCCAGCTGTTCGTTGCCGCGTTCCGGCTCGACCAGTTGTTGCGCCAGGTTGACCAGTTGCGCCAGACGCAGGTCGCCAGCCCCGAGGGCGGCGAACATGTCTTCGGCGGTTTTCATGTTGGCCTTGTCGGCCAGCTTGTCGAAATCCACCGCCGGCAGGCCGAGACGATTGAGTTCGCGCTCGAGCAAGGTCTTGCCCGCCGCGACGTTCTGGTCGCGCGCCTGCAACTTGAACCAGTGCACGATCTTCGCCCGCGCCCGGGACGTGGTGACGTAACCGAGGTTCGGGTTCAGCCAGTCACGGCTCGGGGTGCCGTGCTTGCTGGTGATGATCTCGACCTGCTCTCCGGTCTGCAGGCTGTAGTTCAGCGGGACGATGCGCCCGTTGATCTTCGCGCCACGGCAGTTGTGACCGATTTCGGTGTGCACGCGGTAGGCGAAGTCCAGTGGCGTCGCGCCCTTCGGCAAGTCGATGGCGTGACCGTCCGGGGTGAAGATGTAGACCCGGTCCGGCTCGATATCGACCCGCAGCTGTTCGGCGAGACCACCGATGTCGCCCAGCTCTTCGTGCCACTCGAGGACCTGACGCAGCCAGGAGATTTTCTCTTCGTAGTGGTTCGAGCCGGACTTGACGTCGGTGCCCTTGTAGCGCCAGTGCGCGCAGACGCCGAGCTCGGCTTCTTCGTGCATCGAATGGGTCCGGATCTGGACTTCCAGCACCTTGCCTTCCGGACCGATCACCGCCGTGTGCAGCGAGCGGTAGCCGTTCTCTTTCGGGTTGGCGATGTAGTCGTCGAACTCTTTCGGGATGTGCCGCCACAGGGTGTGGACGATGCCGAGCGCGGTGTAGCAGTCGCGCATTTCCGGCACCAGCACGCGCACCGCACGCACGTCATAGATCTGGCTGAATTCCAGACCCTTGCGCTGCATTTTGCGCCAGATCGAATAGATGTGTTTGGCCCGGCCGCTGATGTCGGCTTCGACGCCGGTGGCCTGCAATTCGTCCTTGAGCTGGGTCATCACGTCGGCGATGAAACGCTCGCGATCCAGCCGCCGCTCGTGCAGCAGCTTGGCGATCTGTTTGTATTGATCGGGTTCCAGGTAACGGAAGGACAAGTCCTCCAGTTCCCATTTGATATGACCGATGCCGAGTCGATGCGCGAGCGGCGCATAGATGTCGAACACTTCCCGGGCGACCCGGTTACGTTTTTCGTCGTCGGCGGTTTTCACTGCACGGATCGCGCAGGTGCGTTCGGCGAGTTTGATCAGCGCGACACGCACGTCGTCGACCATCGCCACCAGCATCTTGCGCAGGTTCTCCACCTGGCCCTGGGTGCCGAGCACCATCGACTGGCGAGGGCTGAGGCTGGCACTGATCGCCGCCATGCGCAGCACGCCGTCGATCAGTTTGGCGACCACCGGGCCGAAGCGCTGGCTGACTGCCGCGAGTTCGATCTGGCCTTCGCGCACGCCGCGATAGAGAACCGCCGCCACCAGCGAATCCTGATCGAGCTTGAGGTCGGCGAGGATCTCGGCGATCTCGAGGCCCGTGCTAAAGCTGCCGCTGCCTTCGGACCAGAGATTCTTCGCCGCATTGGATTGTTGCTCGGCCTGGCGAGCGTACTCGCAGGCCTCTTTCAAGGCTTCGCGATCCAGTGCCAGATCGACACTGACCGCATGATCGAGCCAAGCCTCGAGATTGATACTGCCGTCAGTGTTGATCGGCTGGTGTGCTCTCACCTGTACCATCTTGCTTTACCTTCCCTACGACGCAGATTCAATGCGTCAAATCACTGACCTTCAATGCCCGTTCGCGCTCGCGGGGCCAATGCGAGCGCTACGGACGACCAGTCGGATCAGACGAGCCATCCTGGCTCGCTTCAAATAACGCCATGGCCTCGACATGTGCCGTCTGAGGAAACATATCGAGAATCCCGGCACGTTTTAACCGGTAGCCCTGCTTGATCAATTCGACCGTATCGCGCGCCAGAGTTGCAGGGTTGCACGACACGTACACCAACCGTTCGGCGCCCAGGGTCGCCAGCTTGCGCACCACCTCGAAAGCACCGTCACGCGGTGGATCCAAGAGTACCGCAGAAAAGCCGTTTCCGATCCACTGGGCATCGGTCAAAGGCTGGGATAAATCGGCCTGAAAAAACTTTGTGTTATGCAAATTGTTGCTAGCGGCATTCGCCGCCGCGCGATCGACCATGGTCTGCACACCTTCGACCGCCACCACTTCACGCGCGGCTTTCGCCAGCGGCAAAGCGAAGTTGCCCAGACCGCAAAACAGGTCGAGCACGCGCTCATCGCTCGTCGGTTTCAACCAGTCCAGCGCTTGCGCCACCATGGCCTCGTTGACCCCGGCGTTGACCTGGATGAAATCCCCCGGCCGGTAGGCCAGTTGCAGATCCCATTGTTCCAGGCGGTAACCGAGCGACTGGGCATCATCCACCGGCTGCGGTTCGCCTTCGCCATGCAGCCAGAGCTGCGCTTCATGGAACGCGCAGAAATCCTTGAGGATCGTCAGATCAGCTTCGGACAGCGGCGCCATGTGACGCAGCAGAACGGCGATTGACGAGCCACTGAACAATTCGACATGCCCCAGCGCCTGAGGTTTGCTCAAGCGACGAAGCATCTCCGGCAAGCGGGTCATGATCGGCTGCAAGGGCTGTACCAGCACCGGGCATTCGCTGATCGCGACGATGTCCTGGCTACCGGCGGCACGGAAGCCGACTTCAAGCTTTTTGGCCTTGCTGTCCCAGCGCACGGCGATCCGGGCGCGGCGACGGTAGCCGAATTCGGGACCGGTCAACGGCGCCGCCCACTCCTCGGGTTCGGCACCGGCGACTCGCGACAACTGCTCGGCGAGCATGCGCTGTTTCAGGGCAAGCTGTTCGTTGTGGGGCAGATGCTGAACGCTGCAACCGCCGCAACGGCCGGCGTGCTGGCAAGGTGCGGGACGGCGCAATTCACTGGCGGTGAATACGCGCTCGGTGCGCGCCTCGACCACTTTGCCGTGGGCGCCGAGCACCCGGGCTTCGACCTCTTCACCGGCGAGGGCGCCGAGGACGAACCAGGTTTTGCCTTCAAAAAACGCGATGCCGCGACCGTCATTGGACAGGCGCTCGATGCTCAAGCGCTGCTTTTTGCCGGTCGGGATTTGCGGGGCCTTGCTGCCGCCGGTGGGCTGGAAGCGCAGGCCTCTCTCGTGCTTGGCCATCAGTTGGGCGCGTCGAAAATGCCGGTCGACAGGTAACGGTCGCCACGGTCGCAGATGATCGCGACGATCACTGCGTTTTCAACTTCTTTGGACAGGCGCAGCATCGCTGCCACCGCACCGCCCGAGGACACGCCGCAGAAGATGCCTTCTTCGCGGGCCAGACGCCGGGTCACGTCTTCGGCTTCGCTTTGCGCCATGTCGACGATGCGGTCGACGCGCTCGGCCTGATAGATCTTCGGCAGGTATTCCTGCGGCCAGCGGCGGATGCCGGGAATGGCCGAGCCTTCCATCGGTTGCAGGCCGACGATCTGCACGTTGTCGTTCTGCTCCTTGAGGTAGCGCGACACGCCCATGATGGTGCCGGTAGTGCCCATGGAGCTGACGAAATGGGTGATGGAGCCCTGGGTCTGACGCCAGATTTCCGGGCCGGTGGTGGTGTAGTGCGCTTCAGGATTGTCGCCGTTGGCGAACTGATCCAGCACCTTGCCACGGCCTTCGGCTTCCATCCGCTGGGCGAGATCGCGAGCCCCTTCCATGCCCTCTTCCTGGCTGACCAGAATCAGCTCCGCGCCATAAGCGGTCATCGCCGCTTTACGTTCGGCACTGGAGTTGTCCGGCATGATCAGGATCATCTTGTAACCCTTGATCGCGGCGGCCATCGCCAGGGCGATCCCGGTGTTGCCCGAGGTCGCTTCGATCAGCGTATCGCCTTCGTGGATCTGCCCGCGCAACTCGGCACGGGTGATCATCGACAGCGCCGGACGATCCTTGACCGAACCCGCCGGGTTGTTCCCTTCGAGCTTGAGCAAAAGGGTGTTGCTGGTGACACCGGGCAGGCGCTGCAAACGCACCAGCGGCGTGTTGCCGACGCAATCGGCGATGGTTGGGTACTGCAAGGTCATGGCGTTTTTCGCAATCCGGACAGCGGGGGCGCCTATCATACCGGCAAACCTGCGCAGGCCATATCACGCAAAGTGTGGTGCTTATGGTTTCTTGGAATAAGCAATAAAGTCGCGCCAGTGGTGCGACTTTTAAATAGTGTCAGCAGCGCTGACACTTTCTTGTGCAGCTCAAACGATCTGCGGGCGGCTCATGTCCACGGTGGGAGCTGACTTGCCAGCGAAGACGTCGGGACTGACAGCACTGTCATCCGCCACCAACCGCAGACTCAGTCGCAATCCCGACGGGCCGTTCTCGGCCCACAGGGTTCCGCCCTGGCGTTGCACCGCGTTTCTCGCGATGCTCAGGCCCAGACCAAATCCACCGTCCCCCGGCCGCGAGCCGTCGAGGCGGATGAAGGGCGAGAAGATCCGTTCCAGATCCGCCTCGGCCACGCCGCCGCCCTCGTCCTCCAGCCACAGGTGCCAGTAATCGCCATCTCGCCGACCGTCGAGCCGCACGATGCCGCCCGGTGGCGAATGGCGAATGGCGTTGCGCAGAATGTTTTCCAGGGCCTGGGCCAAGGTGTTGAGATTGCCGCGTACCCAGCAGGAAGCTTCAACCCCGCACTGCAACTGCCCGACCGGACAGCAGCTTTCGTAGCAGGCGTTTTCGGTGAGCATTTCCCACAGCGCCTGAATCTGGATCGCTTCGTCCGGCAACGGTGCGCGCTCGGTATCGAGCCAGGCCAGTTGCAGGGTGTCTTCCACCAATCGCTGCATCACGTCGACCTCGCGACCGATGCGCTCGCGCAACGGCTGCAGCTGCTGCTCGCTTTCGCTGGCGACCCGCAGCCGGCTCAGGGGTGTGCGCAGTTCGTGGGACAAATCACGCAACAGCTGCTGTTGCAGGGCCACGGTGGATTGCAGGCGTTCGGACATCGAATCGAAGGCGCGGGCCAGTTCGCCAAGTTCATCGGGGCGCTGGGTGATGCCGCTCGACAACCGCACATTCAATTGATCGGCGCGCCAGGCATTGGCCTGCTCGCGCAGATTGTTCAGCGGCACCACCAGCAGGCGATACAGGCCGACGCACAGCAGCAAGGTGAACAGGCCGGGAATCACACCGTTGGTGATGACACGCCAGAACACCCGGTATTTGCCTGGCAGGAATCGCTCAGGCAACTCGATGACCAGACTGCCGGCAGTCGGGTCAGTGGGGAACGGTACGCGCAGCCACGGCCGGCCCTTTTTGTGAATCGGCCAGTCGAGGCCTCGCAGGAAGGTCAGGTGCTGAAGCTCCTGAGCGTTCAACGGCTGGCTGCCCAGCGACTGCAGATTGCCGCCGATCACGCCGACCCAGCCGGCTTCGCGCAACTCCATGCTTTGCAACCAGCTATCGATACCGTCACGCTCGCCCTGCTGCCAGGCGCGCTCGGCCTCGGCGGCATAACGGCTCAGCGTGCGACGGGCGTCGTCGGAGAGGAACTGATTGCGCTGTTCCATGTACCGGCCCCAGGACCAGCTCAGCCAGATCATCAGCAGACAGAACGCCACCAGCAGACAGGCGAGTTTCCAGAACAGCGAGTGCCGGCCCGGCAGGTCAGACACTTTCATCGACGGCACTCAGGACGTAACCCTTGCCCCACACCGTGCGCACTTCCCGCTCGGTGTAGCCGACCGACTTGAGTTTGCGGCGGATCTGGCTGATGTGCATATCGAGGCTGCGGTCGTGGGCTGCATAACCGCGCTGAAGAACGTGCTGATAAAGGAAGGCCTTGCTCAGCACTTCCTCGTCGTTGCGGTTGAGGGTTTCCAGCAGACGGTATTCACTGCGGGTCAGGCCGGCGGGCTGGTCGAGGTAGAACACATCGCACTGCTCGTCGTCGAAACGCAGCCCGCCGACCGGCACCACCGGAGCGATGGCCGCCGGACGACGGTCGAGGGCGACCCGACGCAGGATTGCCTCGATCCGCACATGCAGCTCGGCCATGCTGAAGGGTTTGGGCAGATAGTCGTCGGCACCGAGGCGGAATCCGCTGATGCGGTCGGCTTCGGCACCGAGGGCTGACATCAGCAACACCGGCGTGGAATGGCTCTGACGCAGCTGGGTCAGGACGTTCAATCCATCCAGCCCCGGCAACAGAATATCCATCAACACCACGTCGAACGGCTGGCGCCGGGCGATGCTCAGGCCTTCGCTGCCGTTCTGGCACCAGGTGACCTGGAAGCCACTGCGGCCCAGTTGTTCATGGACATAGGCACCGAGGACGGGATCGTCTTCGATGGAAAGAATGCGGGGTTGGCCAATAGAGACAGGAGTCATGACTATCTGCAAATAATTCTCAGTTGGGCGATTATTCAAGATTGCCCGGCGCCCGGCAACCCAAGCTTGACCTGTCGGACAGATGACCGGCCTGCGAGTGAACAACCACGACATCATTTTTCCCAAGATTGCCCGCAAGCAAATCGCTACACTGCGCCGATACCGCGTGCCGGACGCACGTGTGAGTCAACGATCAGCGGGATGCAGGAGAAAGGCGTGCTCAAGAAACTGGGAATCAAAGGTCGCGTATTGTTGCTGACCCTGTTGCCGACCAGCCTGATGGCACTGGTGCTGGGCGGGTATTTCACCTGGACGCAGCAGTCCGACCTGCAAACCCAACTGATGCAGCGCGGCGAAATGATCGCCGAGCAACTGGCTCCGCTGGTGGCACCGGCCATGGGCCACGGCGATGCCGAACTGCTCGAGCGCATCGCCACCCAGTCCCTTGAACAACCGGACGTGCGCGCCGTCACCTTCCTCGCGCCCGACCGCACTCCCCTCGCCCACGCCGGCCCGACCATGCTCAATCAGGCGCCGAGCGGCGACAGCGCGCACTTGCTGCGGCGCAGCGGCAACGACGCCACCCGCTATCTGCTGCCGGTCTTCGGCAAACACCGCAACCTCGCTGGCGAGCTGATCCCGCAAGAGTCCGACCGCCTGCTCGGCTGGGTCGAACTGGAGCTGTCGCACAACGGCATGTTGTTGCGCGGCTATCGAAGCCTGTTCGCCAGCCTGCTGCTGATCGGCGCGGGACTGGCCGGCGCCGCGTTGCTGGCCTTGCGCATGGGCCGCACGATCAACCGCCCGCTGAGCCAGATCAAACAGGCCGTCGCGCAGCTCAAGGACGGTCACCTGGAAACCCGTTTGCCACCGCTGGGCAGTCAGGAACTGGATGAACTGGCGTCCGGCATCAACCGCATGGCCGGCACCCTGCAAAACGCCCGCGAAGAATTGCAGCACAGCGTCGATCAGGCCACCGAGGACGTGCGCCAGAACCTGGAAACCATCGAGATCCAGAACATCGAGCTGGACCTGGCCCGCAAGGAAGCGCTGGAAGCGAGCCGGATCAAATCCGAATTCCTCGCCAACATGAGCCATGAAATCCGCACGCCGCTCAACGGCATTCTCGGTTTCACCCACCTGTTGCAGAAAAGCGAGCTGACCCCGCGCCAGCTCGACTACCTGGGCACCATCGAAAAATCCGCCGACAGCCTGCTGGGGATCATCAACGAGATCCTCGATTTCTCGAAGATCGAGGCCGGCAAACTGGTGCTCGACCATATCCCGTTCAACCTGCGCGACCTGTTGCAGGACACCCTGACCATCCTCGCCCCCGCTGCCCACGCCAAGCAGCTGGAACTGGTGAGTCTGGTGTACCGCGACACACCGCTGTCGCTGGTCGGTGATCCGCTGCGGCTCAAGCAGATCCTGACGAATCTGGTGAGCAACGCGATCAAGTTCACCCGCGAAGGCACCATCGTCGCCCGCGCCATGCTCGAAGAAGAAAACGACGACAGCGTGCAGTTGCGCATCAGCATTCAGGACACCGGTATCGGTTTGTCGAACGAGGACGTGCGCGCGTTGTTCCAGGCGTTCAGCCAGGCCGACAACTCGCTGTCGCGCCAACCCGGCGGCACCGGTCTGGGGCTGGTGATTTCCAAGCGCCTGATCGAACAGATGGGCGGCGAGATCGGCGTCGACAGCACGCCGGGGGAAGGCTCGGAATTCTGGATCAGCCTGAACCTGCCCAAGACCCGCGACGACGCCGAAGACCTGCCTTCCGCGCCCTTGCTCGGGCGTCGGGTGGCGGTACTGGAAAACCACGAACTGGCGCGTCAGGCCCTGCAGCATCAACTGGAAGACTGCGGCCTCGATGTCACGCCGTTCAATACCCTGGAAAGCCTGACCAATGGCGTCACCGGCGCCCATCAGACCGATCAGGCCATCGACTTGGCCGTGCTCGGCATCACCAGCAATGACATGCCGCCGGAACGCCTCAACCAGCACATATGGGACCTTGAGCACCTCGGTTGCCGAGTGCTGGTGTTGTGCCCGACCACCGAGCTGACGCTGTATCACCTTTCTGTGCCCAACCCTCACAGTCAGCTGCAATCGAAACCGGCCTGTACCCGCAAACTGCGCCGGGCCTTGTCAGACATGGTCAACCCGCGCCAGCCGCGCAGCGAACCGGGCGAACCGTTGTCGAGCCGCGCGCCGAAAGTGCTTTGTGTCGACGACAACCCGGCCAACCTGTTGCTGGTGCAGACGCTGCTCGAAGACATGGGCGCCAAGGTGCTGGCTGTGGAAAGCGGTTACGCCGCGGTCAAGGCGGTGCAGAACGAAACCTTCGATCTGGTGCTGATGGACGTGCAGATGCCCGGCATGGATGGACGCCAGAGCACCGAAACCATTCGCCAGTGGGAAAGCGAGCGGCATTGCACGCCGTTGCCGATCGTCGCCCTCACCGCCCACGCCATGGCCAATGAAAAACGCGCGCTGCTGCAAAGCGGCATGGACGACTACCTGACCAAGCCGATCAGCGAGCGGCAACTGGCGCAGGTGGTGCTGAAGTGGACGGGCCTGGCGTTGCGCAATCAGGCGCCGGACCGTGGCGGCGAAAGTCTGCTGGGCAATCAGGAACTGCCGATACTCGATCACGAGGAAGGTCTGCGCCTGGCTGCCGGCAAGGCGGATCTGGCGGCGGACATGCTGGCGATGCTGCTGGCCTCGCTCGAGGCCGACCGCGAAGCCATCCGCACCGCCCGCGACAATCAGGATCAGAACAGCCTGCTCGAACGGGTGCATCGTCTGCATGGTGCAACTCGCTATTGCGGTGTGCCGCAATTGCGCGCCGCCTGCCAGCGCAGCGAAACCCTGCTCAAGCAGCAGGATCCCAAGGCCTCGACCGCGCTGGACGAGCTGGAGCGGGCGATCAATCGTCTGGCGGCCCAGGCCAAGATCAGCGCCTGATCCACGGCAATGCCGGTCAACGCCGACGCAGCTAAAGTTGTCGCGGGTGATTTGCGCCCGCGTCGATGCTCCAGGAGGATTTCATGCGCACGATCGTTTTCAGCAGCCAGACCTACGACCGCGACAGTTTCCTCGCCGCCGACTGCCCGGCCGGGATCGAACTGCACTTTCAGCCAGCCCGGCTCAGTCTCGATACCGCAGCGCTGGCCGAACATCACGAAGTAGTCTGCGCGTTCATCAACGATGACCTGAGCGCCCCGGTGCTCGAACGTCTGGCGGCCGGCGGCACACGCCTGATCGCCTTGCGTTCGGCCGGCTACAACCATGTGGATCTGGCCGTCGCCAAACGCCTCGGGCTGGCCGTCGTGCGCGTACCGGCCTACTCGCCCCATGCGGTGGCCGAGCATGCGGTGGCGTTGATCCTCGCCCTCAACCGGCGCTTGCATCGCGCCTACAACCGCACCCGCGAAGGCGATTTCAGCCTGCACGGGCTTACCGGTTTCGACCTGGTGGGCAAAACCGTCGGCATCGTCGGTACCGGACAGATCGGCGCGACCTTCGCCAAAATCATGCACGGTTTCGGCTGTGAACTGCTGGCTTACGACCCTTATCCGAACCCTGCCGTCGAAGCGTTGGGCGCGCGCTACCTGAGCCTGCCGGACCTGCTGGCGCAAGCGCGGATCATCAGCCTGCACTGCCCGCTCAACGAACAGAGCAGACACCTGATCAACCGCGATTCGCTGGCGCACATGCAACCGGGGGCGATGCTGATCAACACCGGGCGCGGCGGTCTGGTGGACACGCCGGCGCTGATCGACGCCCTGAAGGACGGCCAGCTCGGTTATCTGGGACTGGATGTATATGAAGAGGAGGCGCAGCTGTTCTTCGAGGACCGTTCCGACCTGCCGCTACAGGACGACGTGCTGGCGCGGCTGCTGACGTTCCCGAATGTGATCGTCACCGCGCATCAGGCATTCCTGACCCATGAGGCGCTGGGCGCGATTGCCGCGACCACCTTGCACAACATCGCGACCTGGGCGGCAGGCACGCCGCAGAACCAGGTCGAAGGCTGAACGATCGGACTCAGACCGGGGGCGGCGTCGGGGTAATCGCCACGCACAGGATCAACAGCGCCAGCCAGCCGAACCCCAGCAAACGTTGCTTGAAGGAGTGCCCGCTGCGCAGCAGGAACCAGACAAACACCAGCGGCATCAGAAACGCCATGATCTTCAGCCAGCCTTCCACCGGGCGCGAACCGTCCGGGTTCACCACCGGCTCGACAGGCTGCGAACGACGGCGGCGTCCCGCCGCGGCCGGCATGATCTTCGGCCGCTCGGGGGCCGGCGGCGGAACGAAGGCCTCGGGCACTGCCTTGTTACGCGGCAGGCTGCCAAAGGAAATCGTCGACGTGCCCTTTTCGTCTTGAGGAGCCTGCGCCTCTGCCAGCGGAGCCCCGCAATGAATGCACGCCGTGGCTTCTGAGCTGATGCTCCGCTTGCATTCATAACATTCGATCAGCGCCATGTTCCGTTCCTTGAAAATGAATGCGGCAGTTTGCCACGACTGTGGTGTCGATTTGAACCGGATCGAAGGTCGCACGCGCGCATCATTCTGCAATCAAGCCCGTGCTAGCATGTCGCGCATATTTGGAGGACCCATGGTCGAACACGATTTCCGCTACACCCTGATGAACCCGCAACACACCCTCACCGAATGCCGCGCCCTCGTACCGGGCCGTTATCAGGTCACCGGCAACGGTGGCTCGATCCGCATCGGCGACGTGCTGGTCGTGACCCTCAAAGGCAGCAAGGACTTGTCCATGCGCCTGACCGTCGACACCGTCCGCCACCTGATCAACCCGCCGGGTCAATGGACTGCCATGACCACCGGCCCGGTGTTCGGTGAACTGGCGATCCACACCTGGCAGGTCAACTGCGACAGCTGCGCCAAGGAGCTGAGCTTCGAATTCGCGGTGGACGCCAAACTGGGCAAGCCTGCGGAAAAACCGGCCGCCACGGCACGTATTGCGGAGCTGGGCTGGAAAGCAGTCGGCGACAAGCACCTGTGCCCGAAATGCCAGGAGCCGGCGTGATGAAACACCTGGCCCTGACTGCCGCTGTCGGCGCCGGCCTGATGGGTTGCGCCGCGGAGCCTGTGCAACTGCAACAGAACCGCAGCTACATTCTGGAATGGATCGGCGAACGTCCGCTGATGGACTACAGCCACCTGACCGTGACCCTTGGCGATGATGGCCGGGCCTATGGTAATGGCGGCTGCAACCACTGGTTCGCGCCGTACACCCTGGAAGGCGACAAGCTGAGCTTCGGCAAGATCGGCAAGACCCGCAAACTCTGCGCACCGGCGCTGATGGAGCAGGAGCAACGCTTCCTCCAGGCCCTGGAGCACGTGGAGCGCTGGGACATCTCGCCGATCGAGCAGATGCGCTTCTGGCCGGCTGAAGGCAAGCCGTTGCGCTGGTGGCTGGAAGAAGGCTGATCCTGCTGCACTGAATGATCGTTCCCACGCTCTGCGTGGGAATGCATCCCGTGACGCTCTGCGTCACAGCGGACGCGGAGCGTCCGGGGCGGCGTTCCCACGCAGAGCATGGGAACGATCATAAAGGGCGAATCAGTTGGTCGCCTGCAACGCCTCAAGCTTCGCCATCACCCCCGCCGCCGTCTGCTCGCCCATCAACTGTTCCCGCACCTTGCCCTTGTTGTCGATGATGTAAGTCACCGGCAAGGCTTCACTGCGCGGCAGTTCGAACAATTCCGACGGATCCTGCGCCAGCACGGTGAACTTGATGCCCAGTTTTTCGCTGGCACTCTTCAGTTCTTCACCCTGCACGTTGTCGAAGTTGACCCCGAACACGCCGATCTTCTTGCCCTTGAGCTCGTCGGCCAGGTGATTGAGTTCCGGGATTTCCGTGCGGCACGGGCCGCACCATTCGGCCCAGTAGTTGAGCACGACCCATTGTTTGTCGAGGCGCTCGGACGCCACTTTCTGCCCGTTCTGGTCGATGCCGTAGTCGTTACCGCAGCCCCCCAGCATCAACGCCCCGATGATCGTCAATGCCGCTGCCAGTGCCCGTGTCATGTCGTGTTCCTTGTGAAAAATTGAATGCGCCTGCGACCCATCGCCTCCCAAGGTTCTGGATTGCGCGCTGCACAGTTAGAATAGCCGCCACTCTACGCAAGAAGCGACCCGCCCATGACCGATCTGACGCTTTATCACAACCCGCGCTGCTCGAAATCCCGCGGTGCGCTCGAACTGCTCGAAGCCCGTGGCCTGACACCAAACGTGGTGCGCTACCTCGAAACCCCGCTGGACGCCACGCAGATCAAGGCCTTGCTCGGCAAGCTGGGCATCAGCGCACGGCAACTGCTGCGCACCGGCGAAGACGAGTACAAGACCCTGAACCTGGCCGATGCCAGTCTCACCGAGAAACAATTGATCGAAGCGATCGCGGCCCATCCGAAGCTGATGGAGCGACCGATTCTCGAAGCCGGCGACAAAGCCATCATCGGCCGTCCACCGGAGCAGATCCTGGAGCTGCTGCCGTGAGTGCGCCGTACATTCTGGTTCTGTATTACAGCCGCAGCGGTTCGACCAAAGAGATGGCCCGGCAGATCGCCCGTGGTGTCGAGCAGGCCGGCCTCGAAGCGCGCCTGCGCACCGTGCCGGCGATCTCCACCGAGTGCGAAGCCGTGGCACCGGACATTCCGGATGAAGGCGCGCTGTACGCCACTTTGGATGATCTGAAGAACTGCGCCGGCCTGGCCCTCGGCAGCCCGACCCGTTTCGGCAACATGGCCGCGCCGCTCAAGTACTTCCTCGACGGCACCAGCAACCTGTGGCTGACCGGCGCACTGGTCGGCAAACCGGCCGGGGTATTCACCTCCACCGCCAGCCTGCATGGCGGTCAGGAAACCACTCTGCTGTCGATGATGCTGCCGCTGCTGCACCACGGCATGCTGATCACCGGCCTGCCCTACAGCGAATCGGCGCTGCTGGAAACCCAGGGCGGCGGCACGCCTTACGGCGCCAGCCATCACGCCGGGGCCGACGGTAAAAGCGGGCTCGATCAGCACGAAGTGGCGCTGTGCCGAGCACTCGGCGCACGCCTGGCCAAGACGGCCCAGAAACTGGGGAACTGAGATGGCCAGAAAGCCGAAAGTCCTGCCCGCCGTCGAGTGGCTGGAGCCACGGGTGCGGGCGATGCGGGTGATCAGTCTGCTGTGCTTTTTCGGCCTGGCCGGACTGCTCGCCGCGCATTACCTGGTGTTCGCCGACCTGCACGGCGCGCGGCCGTGGGTGATTCTGCTGATCGAGCTGATCCCGTGGATCGTGCTCGCACCGGGCATGATCATGGGCAGCGCACGCGGGCATTCGTGGATGTGCTTTGTGGTGAACCTGTATTTCATCAAGGGCGCGCTGGCCGCGTATGACCCGAGCCGGCAGGTGTTCGGTGTGCTGGAGATGATCGCTAGTCTGGCGGTGTTCTGCTCGGCGTTGCTGTATGTGCGGTGGCGGTATCAGTTGAATCGCAAACTGGCGGGCGAAGGCGAAGTCTCCGTCGCCTGACTGCGCTCCAACTCCAAGATCGTTCCCACGCTCCGCGTGGGAATGCATAAAGAGACGCTCCGCGTCTCAGGGACGCAGAGCGTCCCGGGCGGCATTCCCACGCAGAGCGTGGGAACGATCACTCTGGACTCAATGATTGACGGTGTACGCCAGCATCATCGAGATCTGGCTCATCGGCCGTCCGCCGCTCTCTTCATGCCACTGGTTGAACGCGTTCTGCACCGTCGCCAGATCCCGCAGACTGCTCGGCACCTTGTCGACGATCTTCTGCGCATTCAGTGCCGCGACCACGTCGTAGCTCGGCACAAACGTATCCTTGCCAACCATCCGCAAGAACCGTGGCGCCGACAGCCCGCCCAATTGATGGCCGTGCTTTTTCAGATAGGTCCACAAACCGACGATGTCGGTCACCGGCCAGTCGGCCAGCAACGCGCCGAAACTGCCCTTTTCTTTCTCGACGTCCAGAATGAACTGCGCATTGCGCGGCACGCTTTTGAGCTTGCCCAGATGACGGATGATCCGCGCATCCTGCATCAGCCGCTCAAGGTGTTCGGCACTCATCAGCACGACCTTTTCCGGGTCGAACTTGAAGAACACTTCTTCGAAGGCCGGCCACTTGGCGTCCACCAGACTGTGCTTGAGCCCGGCACGAAATACCCGCAGGGCCATGGTCGAGAGATAACGGTCGTCGCTGATCTTGCGCAGTTGCGCCGGGGTCTTGGGAACGGGCAGATGGGCTTCCAGTTCAGCCGCCGAACCGAAGCGGTTCAGACAGTATTCGTGCAGCCACTTGTAGTCGCGCATGCCCTCTCCTAAAAAATGAATTGAAAACGGCGCCCGCGAGCGCCGTTTCTTTCGAGCGATCAGATCACTTACAGGTTCACCACATTGACGAAACGCGAAGCCGCCGTCTCGTCGATCTTCAGGCTGGTGAAGTCAAACAGGTTACGGTCGGCCAGTTGCGACGGGATCACGTTCTGCAGGCTGCGGAAAATGCTTTCGGTGCGGCCCGGGGTCTTGCGTTCCCAGTCCACCAGCATTTCCTTGACCACCTGACGTTGCAGGTTTTCCTGGGAACCGCAGAGGTTGCACGGGATGATCGGGAATTGCTTGAAGTCCGAGTAGGCCTGGATGTCTTTCTCGTTGCAGTAGGCTAGCGGACGGATCACCACGTTGCGGCCGTCGTCGGCGCGCAGCTTCGGCGGCATGGCCTTGAGGCTGCCGTTGAAGAACATGTTGAGGAAGAACGTCTCGACGATGTCGTCGCGGTGATGACCGAGGGCCATTTTGGTCGCGCCGATTTCGTCAGCGAAGGTGTACAGCGTGCCGCGACGCAGGCGCGAGCACAGCGAGCAGGTGGTCTTGCCTTCCGGGATCAGCTCCTTGACCACCGAGTAGGTGTCTTTCTCGACGATGTGGTACTCGATGCCCAGCTCTTTCAGGTAGGCCGGCAGCACGTGCTCGGGGAAACCCGGCTGCTTCTGGTCCATGTTCACGGCGACGATCTCGAACTTGATCGGTGCAACCTTCTGCAGGTGCATCAGCACGTCGAGCATGGTGTAGCTGTCCTTGCCCCCGGACAGGCAGACCATGACCTTGTCGCCGTCTTCGATCATGTTGAAGTCGGTGACGGCTTCGCCGGCCAGGCGGCGCAGGCGCTTTTGCAGTTTGTTCTGGTTGACCGTAAGAGTGCCCATGACGCGAAATCCGTGAGGTGTGACGAAAGGCGGGCATTTTACGCAAAAACACTTCGCTTGTGGCCACAGGTTGTCGCCGCTTGCAGCGCCCGTCTGCACAGACCCCGACGCGATTACCCCGAGGTTTTACAGCGCGATTTGCTCTAAGCCCCTATCACCTGTGCGGTTAAGACCTTTCTATACTGCGACATAAGGTCGCACACAATCTGAAGACCTGTATTTGCTCGGCCGCATTGGCCCGTAGGCGCTCCGCTGGGGGGCGATGGCAATAACGAGAGGAGTGACTGGCATGATCCATCACGTAGTGGGACTTTTTACCCACCCCGATCAGGAATGGAAGGAAATCCGTGGCGACCAGGAAGAAAGCATCAGCCACATGTACCTGACGCACACGCTGATTCTGGCGGCGATCCCCGCTGTTTCGGCATTTATCGGCACGACTCAGGTCGGCTGGGTGATCGGCAACCGCGCACCGGTGATGCTCACCGTCGAAAGCGCGTTGTGGATGACGATCATGTCTTATCTGGCAATGCTCGGCGGGGTCGCGGTCATGGGTGCCTTCGTGCACTGGATGGCCCGCACCTATGACGCCAACCCGAGCCTGGCCCGTTGCGTGGCATTTGCCACCTACACCGCGACACCGTTGTTCGTCGGCGGGTTGGCGGCGCTCTATCCGCACATGTGGCTGGGGATGATCGTCGGCACGGCGGCCATCTGCTACACGGTGTACCTGTTGTATGTGGGGCTGCCGACCTTCATGAACATTCCGTCCGACGAGGGTTTCCTGTTTTCCAGCTCGGTGCTGGCGGTGGGTCTGGTGGTGCTGGTCGCCATCATGGCGTTTACCGTGATCGTCTGGGGACTGGGCGTGGGGCCCGTCTACACCAACTAGCTGGCTGCAACGCCGAGAAGAACAAGATCCGCCAACACAGGCCGCCGCGAGGCGGCCTTCTCGTGCCGGTTGAAAAAGAGCGACGACCATTCGGCAGCTCGACGATTCGCAACGCCCCGGCGTTGCGGCATACTCGACGCCTCTGGAGATCCATCAAGCATGCCCGAGCAACTCAATACCCGCGTCGAAGACTGTTTCCAACTCGCTGAATCCTTTTTCAAACGTCCTTTCAAACGCCCCGTGGTGAGCCTCAAGCTGCGCGGGCAAAAAGCCGGGGTCGCGCATCTGCACGAGAACCTGCTGCGCTTCAATCCGCAGCTGTACCGGGAAAACACCGAACATTTCCTCAAGCAGACCGTGGCCCACGAAGTTGCGCACCTGATCGCCCATCAGTTGTTCGGCGACCGCATCCAGCCCCACGGCGAGGAGTGGCAATTGATCATGCGCGGCGTCTATGAATTACCGCCGGACCGCTGCCATACCTATGAAGTCAAACGCCGCAGCGTGACCCGCTATATCTACAAATGCCCGTGTGCGGATAGCGATTTTCCGTTTTCGGCGCAGCGCCATAGCCTGGTCAGGCAGGGGCGTCGGTACTTGTGCCGCCGATGCCGGAACACATTGGTGTTCAGTGGCGAGATGCGGGTCGAATAAGACCCCATCTCGTTCCCACGCTCTGCGTGGGAATGTATTCCGTGACGCACTGCGTCACAGTGGACGCGGAGCGTCCATGGCGGCATTCCCACGCAGAGCGTGGGAACGAGCTACAAAACCACTTTCGCGGCACGCAGTTCGGCAATCCGTTCAGGGCTCAACCCCAACTCCGCCAACACCTGATCCGTATGCTGCCCCAGCGCCGCGCCAACATGTCGCGGCGCCGGCAACGCTTCGGAAAACTTCAGCGGGCAAGCGATCTGCGCCTGCGCCGAGCCATCCCCACGCGGCACTTGCGTCACCAGTTCCCGCGCCTGCAATTGCGGATGCCGCACAGCCTCGCCCAGGTTCAACACCGGTTCGACGCAGGCATCGATCCCGGCAAATAGCTCGCACAGCTCGGCAAAGTCATGCTTCTCGAACTCGACCTTCAAAGCGTCCTTGAGCGCGCGTTGCTGCTCGGGTCTGGGTGACAAGCCCTGCGCCGCCAGTTCCGGCCGGCCCAGCGCCGCACACAGTTGCTGCATAAAGGCTGGTTCCAGACTGCCCACCGACATCCAGCGCCCGTCGCGAGAGCGGTAGTAATCATAGAAGCTGCCGCCATTGAGCATCTGATCCTCCCAGCCTGGCTCCTCGCCACAGGCCAGATACCCGGCGCCGGCCATGGCGTTCAGGCTGAACGCGCAGTCGGTCATGCTCACGTCCAGATGGGTGCCCTGCCCGGTCTGCTGACGGGAAATCACCGCTGCCAGCAGACCGATCACCCCGTGCAGCGAGCCGCCCGCGACATCCGCCACCTGCATGCCCAGCGGCAACGGCCCGCTGTCGGCGCGCCCGGTGTAACTTGAAAGCCCGGCCAGTGCCAGATAGTTGATGTCGTGGCCGGCGCGATCCTTGTACGGCCCGGTCTGGCCGTAACCGGTGATCGACACATAAATCAGCTTCGGATTGATCGCCTTCAGCGCCTCGTAACCCAGCCCCAGCCGCTCCATCACACCGGGGCGGAACTGTTCCAGCACGATGTCGTAATCCGCCAGCAACTGCTTCACCAGCTCCAGCGCCTCGGGCTGCTTGAGGTCCAGCGCCAGACTTCGCTTGTTGCGATTGAGATAAGCGTGACTGGCCGAGACGCCGTGATCATGGGGCGGCAACACCCGCACCAGGTCGAGCCGGGTCGGCGATTCGATGCGCAGCACTTCGGCGCCCATGTCCGCCAGCAATAGCGAGGCGAACGGCCCCGGCAGCAGGGTCGAGAAATCCAGAATCTTCAGTGAGGCCAGCGGTGCAGACATGGGCGATCTCCATCAACGATGCATGCAGCCTAGGCAGCCATCGGCGATGGGGCAATTACCGGATCCATCAGTTGCGCTGACCGTTGCGCTCAAATCGTGCACTTAAATCGCAGACAAGAAAAAACCCGCCGAAGCGGGTTTTTCCATTCAAGCGATGCTTACTTCACATTGCTCGGGGTCGGGCCTTCGGCCACGCCCAGGTCATCTTCAGGACGGGTATCGGCGATACCACGACCGCCCGAGGCCAGCTCGGCGTCCAGTACGTCGGTGTCCAGTTCCTTGACCCACTTGGCCACAACGATGGTGGCAACGGCGTTACCGACCAGGTTGGTCAGGGCACGGGCTTCGGACATGAAGCGGTCGATACCCAGGATCAGCGCCAGACCGGCCACCGGCAGGTGACCTACGGCCGACAGGGTGGCCGCCAGTACGATGAAGCCCGAACCGGTCACACCGGCTGCGCCTTTGGAGGACAGCAGCAACACCACCAGCAGGGTGATCTGGTGAGTGATGTCCATGTGGGTGTCGGTCGCCTGAGCGATAAACACGGCCGCCATAGTCAGGTAGATCGCGGTACCGTCGAGGTTGAACGAGTAGCCGGTCGGGATCACCAGGCCTACTACCGATTTCTTCGCGCCCAGACGCTCCATCTTGATCAGCATGCGTGGCAGTACCGATTCCGAGGAGGAAGTACCCAGCACGATCAGCAGCTCTTCACGGATGTAGCGGATCATCTTCAGCACGCTGAAGCCGTGCATGCGGGCGATACCGCCGAGCACGATCAGGATGAACGCCAGGCAGGTGATGTAGAAGCAGATCATCAGTTGACCCAACTGCACCAGCGAGCCGACGCCGTAGGCACCGATGGTAAACGCCATCGCACCGAAGGCACCGATTGGCGCGAGCTTCATGATCATGTTGATGATGTTGAACATCACGTGAGCGAAGCGATCGATGAAGTCCAGGATCGGCTTGCCGTAGGCACCCAGGCGGTGCAGGGCGAAACCGAAGATCACCGAGAACATCAGCACTTGCAGGATGTCACCGGTGGCGAACGCGCCGACGATGGTGGTCGGGATCACGTTGAGCAGGAAGCCGACAACGCTCTGGTCTGCGCCTTGGGCCACGTAGGTTGCGACTTTCGAGGCGTCGAGGGTGCTGACGTCGATGTGCATGCCGTTGCCCGGTTGCACGATGTTGACCACGATCAGGCCGACCAGCAGGGCGATGGTCGAAACGATTTCGAAGTACAGGAGTGCGTAACCGCCGGTCTTGCCGACCGATTTCATGTTCTGCATGCCGGCGATGCCGCTGACCACGGTGCAGAAGATGATCGGGGCGATGATCATTTTGATCAGTTTGATGAACCCGTCACCCAGCGGCTTTACGGCCACGCCGAACTGCGGGTAGTAGTGGCCGAGCGCAATACCGATACAGATTGCGACGATCACCTGGAAATACAGGGATTTGTACAGTGGCTGACGAGTCGTCATTGCAAAGTTCCTCAAGAGTCCCGCGTGGCAACATCCATCTGTTGAACGCGACACTTGAATTGCGAACCCTCCTGCACTGGAGGGATTTGTTGTGTCGAACGGCGCTTTTCCGGACCGGCTCGGCGCACGCTTCTGTCGCTCTTATCGCAAACGTCGTGCCACTTTGGTGCAAATCGCTGCAAGCCTTTTGATATCAGGGGATACGGCTTTTTCTGTGTCACCGTTCGGTTACTCAAGTGTGGCGGATTTCCGCCAACTCGCCCGACCTCGTCCTACAATTTGGCGGAAATCCGCCTTGTTACCGATCAAAGGCAGCCGCTACCATCGGTCGCCAGAGGAAGGACCTGCCGCTCATGCGCGAACGCACCATCGCCAGTCACTTTGCCCGCGCCGCCCTCGGTGGCGCGCGGCGCTCGGGTTACGACTATTCGGACCTGCTGCAGCAACTGGGCATCAGCCCCGAACTGCTCGACGAGCCGCGCGCGCGGATCGCCCCGGAGCAATTCACCCAACTGATCCAGAACCTGTGGCTGGCCCTGGACGACGAATACCTGGGCTTCGGCAACGCGCCGAGCAAACCCGGCAGCTTTGCCATGATGTGCCACGCGATCATTCACTGCCGCAGCCTGGAGAAGGCTCTGCAACGCGGCTTATTGTTTTATAGCCTATTCCCCGAAGCCCCGCGCCTGACCCTGACCCATGAAGACGAATGGGTGCGCCTGAGCCTCGACGATGCGCAATTGTGGGATCCGGATCACTTTCTCAGCGAGAGCCTGCTGGTGATCTGGCATCGCCTTGGCAGCTGGCTGATCGGCCAGCGAATTCGTCTGGAACAGGCGAGCTTCAGCTACCCGAAACCGGCGCACGGAGCGGAATACGATCTGCTGTTTTCCTGCCCGCTGGAATTTTCGGCAACGCAAAGCAGCCTGGTGTTTCACAGCCGCTATCTGCACATGCCGCTGTTGCAGGATGAACGCACCCTCAAGCATTTCCTCGAACGCTCCCCCGCCGACCTGCTGTCCCGCCCGGACGACGGCAACAGCCTGAGCAGCCGGCTGCGCCGTTTGCTCAGCCATGACAGCGCACGCTGGCCGGACCTGGAAGCCGTGGCCGCGCACCTGCACATCAGCCCGCAAACCCTGCGCCGGCATTTGCGCGAGGAAGGCACCAGTTTTCAGGAATTGAAGGATCAGCTGCGGCGTGACATCGCGATTTATCACCTCGGGCGGGCGGATCTGTCGTTGCAACAGATCGCCGAACAGCTCGGGTTCTCCGAGCCGTCGGCGTTTCATCGAGCGTTCAAGAAATGGACGGGGCTGACGCCTGGGGCTTATCGGGCGCAGGAGCAGTAGACCGTCACACCGCCGGAAAATGAATTCTGAACGCCGCCCCGCCCATCGGTGAATCGCCCAGTGTCAGTTTTGCGCTGTAGCTCTCGATGATGTCCTTGACCACTGCCAGCCCGATACCCTGCCCCGGGTGCTGGCGGTCGAGGCGTTCGCCGCGTTCGAGAATCCGTGCGCGCTGATCCGGTGGTACGCCGGGGCCGTCGTCTTCGATGCACAGTTCAATTCCGTCCAGGCCTTCGCGCACGCTGATGCGCACTTCGCCCAGGCACAGGCGGTAGGCGTTTTCCAGCAGGTTACCCATCATTTCCAGCAAGGCGCCCTGCTCGATCGGCACGTAACAGTGCTCCGGCAGATCGAAGGCGACGCGCACGTGTTTGTCGCGGTAGACCTTGTTCAGTGTGTCGCACAGGCTTTGCAGCACCGGGCGCAGACGCACCTGATGGCGCACCAGACCGCTTTTGCGCAGGCTGGCGCGTTGCAACTGGTAGCCGATCTGCTGGCTCATGCGTTCGATCTGGGTTTGCAGCACCCACGCCTGATCGCGGTCTTCGGGGCGCTGGGCCATGTCTTCGCTGACGCCTTGCAACACCGCCAGCGGGGTTTTCAGGCTGTGGGCCAGATCGTCGAGGGAGTCGCGGTAACGGCTGCGCTGCTGTCGTTCGCTGTGCAGCAGGCGGTTGAGGGAACCGGTCAGGCGCAGCAGTTCGCGCGGGTGTTGTTCGCTGAGGCTTTCGAGGGTTCCGCCTTCGATTTCGTCGAGCTCCTGACTGAGCCGGCGCAAGGCTTTCAGGCCCCAGGTCAGGCCGATCCACAGCAGCGCGAGCAGCACCAGCAGCGCCGCGCCGAATCCGAGGTAGAGATTTTCCCGCAGGCCTTCGAGGGTGGTTTCGTATTCGCGCACCGGTTGCAGGGCCACGATACTGAACGCCGCGCTTTTGCCGCCAAGCAGTTTGACTTCGACGTCATAGACGAAGAATTCCTGCCCGTTGGCTTCGCGGATTCGCGCGAACTCGTTGCCGAGGCCGTCGTAGCGCGGCGTGTAGTTGATCTTTTCTTCCTGGGTGCCCTTCGAGCGCCAGACCAGATGCCCTTCGCGGTCATAGATGTAGCCGAGCAGGCGATTGTCCGTGAGGTTGAAGCGCTCGTCGGGCAACTGTGCTGGCATCATCAAGCGGTTGTTTTCAACCCGCGCGGCGGAGATCAGCGTGGTGACATCGGACGCCAGCCGTTGCTCGATCGAGTCCTGCAGCGCCAGGCTGAACGCGCCCTGCATCGCCGGGAGCAACGCGAGCATGAACAACACCGCCAGGGTGGTGGCGGCGAGCATCAGCCGGACGCGAAGGGAACGGATCAAGTGCAGCGCTCATTGAACAGGTAGCCGAGGCCGCGCACGGTGTCGATCGGCTTGAACCCGGCCGGGCCTTCGAGCTTGCGGCGCAGACGGCCGACCAGCACTTCGATCACGTTCGGATCGCGCTCGTCGTCATCCGGGTACAACTGCTCCATCAGCCGATCCTTGGGCACCACCTGCTGGTGATGACGCATGAGGTATTCGAGGATCCGGTATTCGTAGGCGGTCAGCGCCAGCGGTTGCTCATCAAGGGTCGCCTGCTTGCGATTCAGGTCCAGCAACAGCGGGCCGGCGACGATGGTCGACTGGGTAAAACCGCTGGAGCGGCGCAGCAACGCATTGAGCCGCGCTTCGAGTTCTTCGAACTGAAACGGCTTGACCACGTAATCGTCGGCGCCGGCGGCCAGGCCTTCGACCTTGTCCTGCCAGTTGCCGCGCGCGGTGAGGATCAGGATCGGAAAGGTCTTGCCGCCCGAGCGCAACTGGCGGATCAGATCGAGCCCGCCCATACCCGGCAGGCCGAGGTCGATCACCGCCAGGTCAAAGTTGAATTGCCCGGTCTGGTACAACGCCTCTTCGGCATTGGCCACGGACTCGACCACGTGACCGCTCTCCGTCAGGCGGGTTTGCAGGTGATGGCGCAACAGCGCTTCATCTTCGACGACCAACAGTTTCATAACCTTCTCCCGGGTAAAACGAAATCTCCAGACAACCACCTGTGGGAGCGAGCTTGCTCGCGAAGGCGATGTATCAGTCAACATTGTTGTCGACTGACAGACCGCTTTCGCGAGCAAGCTCGCTCCCACAGGGGCCAAGGCAAACTGCGCTTTAGAAAGCGTAGTTGGCCGACAGGTAAGTCTGGGCGCTGCTGGTCAAATCCAGCGAGCCTTGCTTGCTGCCGCCGCTCTCTTTCATCTCGGTGCTGGCGTTGCTGCGCAGGTAACGGTAACCGAGTTCGACCGAGGTGTTCTGCGAGACTTGCTGCAGCACACCGAACTGGCCGCCGACGGCGTAACCGATGTCACTGTCGCGGCTGTAGCCTGGCGAATCCTGGGTCAACTTGGTCAGACCGGCCGTGGCGCCACCGAACAGCTTGGTGCTGCTACCCACCGGGTAGAACAGATCGTAGCTGCCCAGCAGGTTTTCCTGGCGCAGTTTAATGCCATTGTGCGAGCCGGACACGTTGTCGTAGGTGGCGTAGTAGCGACCCTGGCTGTTTTGCTGGCCCAGACGCACGCCGTAGGTGTTGTTGCCGTCGATGGCCGCGGTGGCATCCGGGTGACCGAGGTTGTCGTTCAGGGCGTTGGATTTTTTGATCTTGTCGCTGGTCTGGCCAAAGGTCAGGCCGGCGAAGTTGGTGGTGGTGTCGGCATGGGCAGCGATGCTTGCGCTCATGACGGTGAAAGCCAGCAGCAGTTTGTTCAAACGAGTCATTGAGTGTTCCTCAGTTGTGCTCTTCGGGTATGGCGCAAGGTTACTGGCCCTCCCCTGTACCGCCCCTGAACGCTCTCTGAACCTCGCCTGAATGAAATGAACTAGGCTGTTTTGACCACTTTATTGTCAGGAGACCCGATCATGCGCCTGCTTCTAACCCTCGCCCTCCTTGTCTTCAGCGGCCTCAGCCAGGCTGCGATCAAGACCGAGGAAATTCCCTATCAGAGTGCCGACGGCACGAAGCTGATCGGTTACTACGCCTACGACGACGCGATCAAGGGCCCGCGCCCCGGCGTGGTGGTGGTGCATGAATGGTGGGGCCTGAACGACTACGCCAAGCGCCGCGCCCGGGATCTCGCCGGGCTTGGCTACAGCGCGCTGGCCATCGACATGTACGGTCAAGGCAAGAACACCGAGCACCCGAAAGACGCGATGGCGTTCATGCAGGCGGCCACGCAAAACGCCGATGCGGCCAGCAAGCGCTTTGAGGCCGGGCTGGATCTGTTGAAGAAACAGCCACAGACCGACAAGGATAAAATCGCCGCCATCGGTTACTGCTTCGGCGGTGGCGTGGTGCTGAATGCGGCGCGTCAGGGTGTGCCGCTGGCCGGCGTGGTGAGTTTCCACGGTGCGCTGGCCACCAAGACTCCGGCTACGCCGGGCAGCGTGAAGGCGAAAGTCCTCGTCGAGCACGGCGCGCTGGACAGCATGGTCACCCCGGACAACGTCGCGGCGTTCAAGTCGGAAATGGACAAGGCCGGTGCCGACTATCAATTCGTCAGCCTCGACGGCGCCAAGCACGGCTTCAGCAATCCTGACGCGGATCGCCTGAGCCACGGCGATCACGGTGGCCCGGATATTGGCTACAACAAGGCTGCCGATGAAAAATCCTGGGCGGACATGCAGGCGTTCTTCAAGAAGATTTTTGGCTGACCCCCTGTTGCTGATCGTTCCCACGCTCCGCGTGGGAATGCATACAGTGACGCTCTGCGTCACACGGCGAAGGGACGCGGAGCGTCCCGGGCTGCATTCCCACGCAGAGCGTGGGAACGCTCATGTCGGCACTATCCAGCCCGAAGACAACCCGGCAAAATGCCGACATGACTGCCAGCCCTTTCCTCCCCGCCTGCTGCACCCCGCTCGATGCCCATTGGCCGCTGCCGACGGTGTTGCCCGACACCGTGCTGCTGAGCACCCATTTCGACCCGTCGCAACTGCTCGGCGATGACTTCCGGCGCAGCGCCATCGAGCCGCCGCCGAGCATTCAGCGTTCGGTGGCCAAGCGGCAGGCGGAATTCCTTGCCGGGCGAATTTGCGCCCGGGCAGCGTTGCAGCAGTTGGAAGGTTCGAGCAGTGTTCCGGCGATCGGCGAGGACCGCGCGCCCATTTGGCCGGCGCACATCTGCGGCTCGATCACCCACAGTACCGGCCGCGCGGCGGCGATTGTCGCCAACAAACAGCACTGGCGCGGACTGGGCATGGACCTGGAAAACCTGCTCAACGCCGAACGCGCCGAACGACTGGCCGGAGAGATCCTGACCCCGCCGGAATTGCAGCGCATGGCCGCCGGTTCCCGGGATCAGATCGCGCTCTGGGTGACCCTGACCTTTTCGGTGAAAGAAAGCCTGTTCAAGGCGCTGTACCCGATCGTGCAACAGCGCTTCTACTTCGAACACGCCGAGGTGCTGGAGTGGAATGAACAGGGTCAGGTGCGGCTGCGGCTCCTGACGGATCTGTCCAGCGAATGGCGCAACGGTACGGAACTGGACGCTCAGTTCGGCGTGCAGGACGGGCAGTTGCTGAGTCTGGTGAGCATCCAGGCGTAAGCGGTTTCAGCGCCGCTCCTGATTCCTCGGCCAGCTCAGGCTGAAGCACGCTCCGCCCAGACTCTTGCTCTTGCCGATCAGCGCCCGGCCGTCGTGCCAGTGGATGATCCGCCGCACGATCGACAGGCCCAGCCCGTGCCCCCCGGACGCCCGGGTGCGGCTGTCGTCCAGGCGCAGGAACGGCGTGAAGATTTTCTCCCAAGCGGTTTCCGGCACACCGGGGCCGTCGTCCTCGACATCCACCCGGCAACGCATCTGCCCGACCTGATAACTGACCGTGACCTTCGAGCGTGCATGGCGCATGGCGTTGCTCACCAGATTCTGCAAGGCGCGGTGCAGGTAACGCGGCTCGGCCTCGACCCAGGCGTCATCGCAATCCGCCGCCGACAGGCACAGACCGCGCTGCACCGTGACTTCGGCACGCAGAGGTGCCAGCTCTTCGATCACCTGATTGACCAGCGCATCCAGATCGATGCGCTGGAAGGTCAGCGCCGGCGAGCCCTGCTCCAGCCGGGCGTACGTGAGCATTTCGTCGACCAGTTTGTCGAGGTCCTCGATGTCGTGGTCCATGCCCTCACGGTATTTTTCCAGCGCCTGCGGGGTGGTGGCCGAGCCGATCATCTCCAGACCGAAACGCAGGCGCGCCACCGGCGTGCGCAATTCGTGGGACACCGCGCGCACCAGTTCACGCTGGATGGCGAGCAACTGCTGCAAGTGCTCGGCCATGCCGTTGAACGCCGCCGCCAGCTTGCCCACCGAGTCGGCACCACGGGCCGGAACCCGGGTTTCCAGGCTGCCTTTGGCGATGCGCGTGGCAGCGGCTTCGAGCCCGCGCAAACGCCGTTCGAGCTGACGCACCAATAAATAGACGATCAGGCCGATCAGGGTCAGGCCGAGGGCAGCGATCAGCACCAGCCATTCCGGCGGGTACGGGTTCATCTGATACAGCGGCCCGATTTCCAGCACCCACGGCGTGCCGACCATGCCGGCGAACACCCGGATCGAATCGCCACCCTTGCCCAGCGCCATCACCGTATCGCCTTCGGACACCCGACGGCTCTGGTCTTCGTCCATGTCCGCGTCGCTGACGGTGACCAGCCGCAAATCGAAGCCGAAGCCTTTGTCCTCCTTCAATTGCGCCAGTCGTTTGGGCTGCTCGCCCACGGGCACCCGCACCAGTTCATCGGCCAACAGGTAAATGGTCGCCCGGGCCAGTTGCTCGCTGATCTGCTGCACCTCGCCCACCAGCACCAGTTGATCCTTGTCGCTGACCAGCCGATAGACCTTGGCCGCGTGCGGGCCGGTCTGCTCGACCAGCGCCTGGCCGCGCTGCACCCGGGTGCGCTGGGTCAGGTCAAGGTCGGTCTGGGCGAAGGTCTTCAGCGCCAGCGGAATCCCGAGCAGCCGCTCCCACACCAGCAAGGCGCGATGGCGCTCGGTTTCGTTCATCGGTTGCAGGTTGTCGGCCATCAGCGAAAACGTGCCGTGGGCCAGACGCTCGCGATATTGCTCGCTGCGCACCTGGTTCAGCAGGTGCAGCGCCAGCACACCGAGTACCGCCACCAGAATAAGCGCCGCGCACATGCCGCCATAGATGCGCAGGAAGATCGAATTCACAGCGGCAGTTCTACGCAGGCTTCCGGCACGAACAGGTAGCCTTTGCTGCGCACGGTCTTGATCAGGCGCGGGTGGTCGGGGTCGTCGCCGATTTTCGGGCGGATGCGCGAGATGCGCACGTCGATCGAGCGGTCCTGGCCGTCGTAACCAATGCCGCGCAGTGCGGTGAAGATTTCTTCCCGGGACAGGATGCGTCCGGCGTTGGACACCAATAGCCAGAGCAGATCGAATTCTGCGCTGGTCAGCTCGATGCCGCTGTCGCTGAGCCAGGCTTCGCGCAAGGCGTTGTCCACCAACAGCGGGCCGAATTGCAGACGACGCGGATTGCCCGCAGGCGGCTCCGGTGTGTCACTGCGTCGCAGCAGCGCCTGGATACGCGCCAGCAGCAGCCGCGGGCGAACCGGTTTGCAGACATAGTCATCGGCGCCGAGGTCGAGGCCGAGGATCTGGTCGGCGTCGTCGGTGCGCGCGGTGAGCATCAGGATCGGTCCGTCGTAGCGGTCGCGCACCTTGCGGCAGATACTCAGGCCGTCTTCGCCGGGGAGCATCAGGTCGAGGATCACCAGGTCCGGCTGTTCCTTGATGATCCGCGCCGCCGCCAGCGCCCCGTTGCCTTCGATCTCCACGCGCAATCCGTTGGCTTGCAGGTATTCGCGGGTCAGTTCGGCCAGACGCTGGTCGTCCTCGACTATCAATACCTGCCAGGCTTCTTGCTCCACGGGTGACCTCTGCTTGCCGATGCTGCTTATAAAGGAAGGATCCTCCCGTCTTTTTGTCATCTTTCAGGAGGATAAGAATGCGTGCGCATGGGCCGATTGTATAAACGGCGTACAGCCAGAACACAAGTCGGTAAATGCGTTCGGACAAGGCGGATTTTTGTGATAGGGTTCGCGCCCTCAAAATTCCGCCGCGGCATTTTTTTGCGGTGGAAAACAGTGACAAACGGTCTAGCTCAGCAGGTTCGCGGCCTACACGTGAATTCGACATTTCGCACACAATTTACGCACAGGGTTATCCACAGGCTGTCCGTTGCAATCCTCCCCCAAAACGCATTATCTTGTAGCCCGCGCTTGAAAAAACCCTACATGTAGGGGTTGAGGCCAAAAAACCAAACACAAACCGGACAGTGAATTCAAGGCTTTTTATTGCCATTGTCGGGTTGAACCAAACGTATTTTCAGAAGCCCAAACCGCGCCTGCGGATGGCTACCGTTTTTCAGCCGATCACGGCGTAAACGGTACGGGTGTTGCAGTCCCAAACTGCTCCCCGAAAGGAATGCGGTTTCACGCGTATCGCGCGAACCGAAGACTTCGGCATGGAAGCGGCGCCCACAAGGCCCCCTTCCTGAACTGTCCCGAAGTCGTTACCCGGCAACTGCCGGTTGTAGTGCTTCAGGACGGAACGGTGGGCACCGTGATGGTGCCCAAACAAACATAGAGAACGTGGAGACACCCATGCAAACCGACACAACTCGCGAGAACCCGCAGGGCACCTTGCCGCAGGCCGCCGATTCGAATTCGGATCTGGCTGCCACCGCGCCTGGCCAACTGCGTGTGATCAAGCGTAATGGCACTGTCGTTCCTTACACCGATGACAAGATCACCGTCGCTATCACCAAAGCGTTTCTCGCAGTTGAGGGCGGCACCGCTGCCGCTTCGTCGCGAATCCACGACACCGTTGCCCGTCTGACCGAACAGGTCACCGCGACCTTCAAGCGTCGCATGCCGTCGGGCGGCACCATCCACATCGAAGAAATCCAGGACCAGGTCGAACTGGCCCTGATGCGTGCCGGCGAGCAGAAAGTGGCTCGCGACTACGTGATCTACCGTGACGCCCGTTCCAAGGAACGCGCCGTTCGCACCACCGCCGAAGAACCGGTACAGGCGCACCCGTCGATCCGCATCACTCGCGCCGACGGCAGCCTCGCGCCGCTGGACATGGGCCGACTGAACACCATCGTCACCGAAGCCTGCGAAGGCCTGGCTGAAGTCGACGGCGACCTGATCCAGCGCGAAACCCTGAAGAACCTGTACGACGGCGTGGCCCTGAACGACGTCAACACCGCGCTGGTGATGACCGCGCGTACCCTGGTCGAGCGCGAGCCGAACTACTCGTTCGTGACCGCCCGCCTGCTGATGGACACCCTGCGTGCCGAAGGCCTGGGCTTCCTGGGCGTGGCCGAGAGCGCCACTCACCACGAGATGGCCGACCTGTACGCCAAGGCCCTGCCGGCCTACGTCGCCAAAGGTATCGAGTTCGAACTGCTGAACCCTGTGCTGGCCTCCTTCGACCTGGAAAAACTGGGCAAGGCGATCAACCACGAACGCGATCAGCAATTCACCTACCTGGGCCTGCAAACCCTGTACGACCGTTACTTCATCCACAAGGATGGCGTGCGCTTCGAACTGCCGCAGATCTTCTTCATGCGCGTGGCCATGGGCCTGGCGATCGAAGAGAAGCAGAAAGAAGACCGTGCGATCGAGTTCTACAACCTGCTGTCCTCGTTCGACTACATGGCTTCGACCCCGACCCTGTTCAACGCCGGTACCCTGCGTCCACAGCTGTCGAGTTGCTACCTGACCACCGTACCGGATGACCTGTCGGGCATCTACCACGCGATCCACGACAACGCCATGCTGTCGAAATTCGCTGGCGGCCTGGGCAACGACTGGACGCCGGTTCGTGCACTGGGTTCTTACATCAAGGGCACCAACGGCAAGTCGCAAGGCGTGGTTCCGTTCCTGAAAGTGGTGAACGACACCGCCGTTGCCGTTAACCAGGGTGGCAAGCGCAAAGGCGCTGTGTGTGCCTACCTGGAAACCTGGCACATGGACATCGAAGAGTTCATCGAACTCCGCAAGAACACCGGTGATGACCGTCGTCGTACCCACGACATGAACACTGCCAACTGGATCCCTGACCTGTTCATGAAGCGCGTCTTCGATGACGGCAAATGGACCCTGTTCTCGCCGTCCGAAGTACCGGACCTGCACGACCTGACCGGCAAGGCCTTCGAAGAGCGCTACGAGTACTACGAAGCCCTGACCGAATACCCAGGCAAGGTCAAACTGTTCAAGACCATCCAGGCCAAAGACCTGTGGCGCAAGATGCTGTCGATGCTGTTCGAAACCGGCCACCCATGGCTGACTTTCAAGGATCCGTGCAACCTGCGTAGCCCGCAGCAGCACGTCGGCGTTGTTCACAGCTCGAACCTGTGCACCGAGATCACCTTGAACACCAACAAGGACGAGATCGCGGTCTGCAACCTGGGCTCGATCAACCTGCCGAACCACATCGTCGACGGCAAGCTGGACACCGCCAAGCTCAAGCGCACCATCGACGTCGCCGTGCGCATGCTCGACAACGTGATCGACATCAACTACTACTCGGTACCGCAGGCGAAGAACTCCAACTTCCGCCACCGTCCGGTCGGTCTGGGCATCATGGGCTTCCAGGACGCGCTGTACCTGCAGCACATCCCTTACGGTTCCGACGCTGCCGTCGAGTTCGCCGACAAGTCGATGGAAGCGGTCAGCTACTACGCGATCCAGGCTTCCTGCGACCTGGCCGACGAGCGCGGCTCGTACGAGACGTTCCAGGGTTCGCTGTGGTCCAAAGGCGTACTGCCGCTGGATTCGCAACAGATCCTGATCGAAGCACGTGGCCAGAAGTACATCGACGTCGACCTGACCGAGTCCCTGGACTGGGCACCGGTTCGCGCCCGTGTTCAGAAAGGCATCCGTAACTCGAACATCATGGCCATCGCACCGACCGCGACCATCGCCAACATCACCGGCGTATCGCAGTCGATCGAACCGACCTACCAGAACCTGTATGTGAAATCGAACCTGTCGGGCGAATTCACCGTGATCAACCCGTACCTGGTTCGCGACCTGAAGGCTCGCGGTCTGTGGGACTCGGTCATGATCAACGACCTGAAGTACTACGACGGTTCGGTTCAGCAGATCGAGCGCATCCCGCAAGAACTCAAAGAGCTCTACGCGACCGCGTTCGAAGTGGACACCAAGTGGATCGTTGACGCCGCCAGCCGTCGTCAGAAGTGGATCGACCAGGCACAGTCGCTGAACCTGTACATCGCCGGCGCATCGGGCAAGAAACTGGACGTGACCTACCGCATGGCCTGGTACCGTGGTCTGAAAACCACCTACTACCTCCGTGCCCTGGCCGCGACCAGCACCGAGAAGTCGACCATCAACACCGGCAAGCTGAACGCTGTATCCAGCGGCGGCAACCACGGCGACGACTCGGTCCTGGCAGCCCCTGCCGGCCCGGCTCCAGTACCGAAGGCTTGCGCCATCGACGAGCCGGATTGCGAAGCTTGCCAATAAGCTGAGCTGAATCGGGCGTTGCGAAACGCCTGATCCGAGAAACCCCCGACAGACTTCTGGTTTGTCGGGGGTTTTCTTTTGCCCGCGCAAAAAGCAAAAGCAAAAGCCCCCCTCACCCTAACCCTCTCCCGGAGGGAGAGGGTTAGGGTGAGGGGTTTGGGAGAGATGCGCCGACGTGAAATACCGAGTTGAACTTGGGTTTAAAAAAGCATGCAACTCGACTCCTGCTGCTTCTTCTGCTTTGGCTTTGGCTTTGGCTTCCCACCACTCAATACGATGAGCGTTAGCTCGAGTACCGCTCTTGACATGCCGGCCCCATCGGAACGAAGGAACACCGAGCCAAAGCGAGGTGCCGAACGCCGGGGTCCAGACCTTTGGTTACTTTGGGGCGTTTGCCAAAGTGACCCGCCGTAAGGGCGGAACCATAATCCGCAACACCCGAAGCAACGGATCCACCCCCAAACCCAAGCCAAAAAAAAGCCCCTCAAAAAGAGGGGCTCCTTAACCAGCCAAAACCCAGAATCAGGTCATCTGAATAATGGTCTGCATGATAGTGCTCTGAGTCGAAATGGTCTTGGCGTTCGCCTGATAGTTACTCTGACCCTTGATCAGATCAACCAGCTCATTGGTCAGATTAACGTTCGACTCCTCCAGCGAGTTCGAAACAACCGAACCCAGCGTACCGGTCTCCGGCGCGTCGTAGCCCGGAATACCCGAAGCGTAAGTCTCTTTCCAGCTGGTACCACCAATCGGCTGCAGACCCTGCTCGTTGGTGAAGCTCGCCAGCGCAACCTGGCCGATGGCCTTGCTCTGGTTGTTGCTGAAGTTGGCAAACAGCGTACCGGTACCGTCGATGGTCAGGTTGGTGATCTGGCCAGTAGCGTAACCATCCTGAGTCGGGATCGAACGCGCGGTGTCAGCGTTGAACTGAGTGGTCTTGGCCATCGAAATGGTGATGCCAGCCGGGTTCGCCGAAGCGCCGTTGGCCTTCCACACGCCGTTGGTAACAGTGCCCGGCACCCAGCCAGTGAGTTTCAGGTCGCTGCTGATCACGGCAGGCGGCGTGCTGACCTGAGTCAGCTGACCGGTGGAGTCGAACGTCATGGTCGAGGCGACAGGTGCGGTGATTTTCGGATCGCTACCGGTAGCATCCGGGTTACGACCGTCTACCAGGGTGTAGACCTTCCAGGTGTTGGCACCGGTTTTCACCATGTACTGGTCCATGACGTGGGAGTTACCCTGGCTGTCATAGATCGGGGTGCTGAACGACTTGGTGTAGGTCTCGGTCTTGGTAGGGTCGAACTTGCCGGCCGCCGCTGTGTCGTCGATCACCGGAGCGGTCGAGTTCAGGTTGATGGTCGAGGTCACCAGCGAGGTGGACTTCGGCGCCAGGTTCGAGGTGTCGATCTTCAGATCGGTCAACACGCCGTTGATGACCTTGCCGTTGGAGTCCACACCGTAGCCTTGCAGACGCGAGGTGTAGTCAGTGTTGGTGATGAAGCCGTCCTTGTCGACCTTGAACGTACCGGCACGGGTGTAGGAGATCGAGCCGTTGTTGCTCAGGGTGAAGAAACCCGAACCGTTGATGCCCATGTCCAGCACGTTGCCGGTGTTGTTGATGTCACCCTGGGTGAACTGCTGAGAAACGTTGGCCAGGCGCACACCGTTGCCGATGACCTTGCTGCCGCTACCCAGGCGAGTGGCCGAGTAGACGTCTTCGAATTCTGCACGGGACGATTTGAAACCGGCGGTCGCAACGTTGGCGATGTTGTTGCCGGTCACGTCCAGTTGCTTGTTGGCTGCATAGAGACCGCTAAGGCCGATATTGAAAGACATATTCCACTCCTTTGTGCCGGTTAGTCGGCTCTATATACCAATGGTTTGTACTTTGGACAGGGCAACGGTGCCCTTGCCGGACAGGTTGAGCATCAGCTCGCCACCGGTCTGGCTGATCGTCACGCTGGTGACCGTGGCTGGCAGATAGGTCGCCATATCGGTCGAGGTACCGTTGATCGAGGCGTTCGCCTTGACGGTGTAGGTACCGGTTTTCACCAGGTTGCCGTCCTTGTCCTTGCCGTCCCAGGTGAAGCTCGCATTGCCGGCGGCGCGGCTGCCCAGGTCGATGGTGCGAATGGCGGTGCCACTGCTGTCGGAGATGGTGACGGTACCGCCGGCAATCGACGACGGGACGGTGACCGAACCGGTCATGCCTTTGCTCGGATCGTCAAGCTGGACCGAGTTGGTCTGCACGATCACGTTGCGGCCGACCAGCGACGAAGCCTGCAGGGCTTGCGACGAGTTGTAGTTGCCGGCCAGCGAGCTGACGGTGCTGTTAAGGGTGGTGATCCCCTCAAGGCTGCTGAACTGTGCCAACTGGGCAACGAATGCGCTGTTGTCCTGTGGGTCGAGCGGGTTCTGGTTTTTCAGCTGGGTGACCAGCAGTTGCAGGAACGCGTCCTTGCCCAGGGCCTGGCCGCCGGTCGAGCTGTTGGTGGCCGAAGCGATGCCGCCGGTGGTCGTGCTACTGGTCTTCTTCGAAGAGTTGGCCAGTATGTCGTTCATCGTCAGGCTGCTGGTGGTATCGGTAACACTCATGGCAGTCGCCCCTTATTACTGACCGAGGGTCAGCACCTTCTGCATCATGGTTTTGGCGGTGTTCATCATTTCGGCGTTGGTCTGGAACGACCGGCTCGCGGAAATCATGTCAGCCATTTCTTCCACCACGTTGACGTTCGGGTAGTAGACGTAGCCCTTGGCGTCGGCCGCCGGATGGTTCGGTTCGTAGCGCGCTTCGAGGTTGCTCTGGTCTTCGACCACGCCCATGACCTGCACGCCTTGACCGGCTGCGTCCTGGTTCTGGAACAGCGAATTGCTGCCGCCGCTCTGGCCGCCCTGGAACATGGTGGCAAACACCGGGTGACGGGCACGGTAGGTCTGGTCGATGCTCGACGAGACGGTCTCGGCGTTGGCGATGTTCGACGCCACGGTGTTGAGACGGGTGGTCTGGGCGCTCATGCCGCTGCCGGCAATGTTGAAAACGCTGGACAGGGACATGGATTACTCTCCGCGCAGGGCTGAGACCAGCCCTTTGAATTTGCTGTTGAGCAGGGTGAAGCTGGCCTGGAAGCCGACGGCGTTTTCCGCGTAGTTCGACTGTTCCAGCTGGGCGTCCACGGTGTTCTGGTCGATCGACGGCTGCATCGGCGTGCGATACATCAGCGACTCGTCGCCATTGCCCAGGCCTTCAGCTTCGATGTGACGGCTGTTGGTCATGTTCAGGGCGATGGTGCCGTTGGCGTTCTTCTGGCTCTGTGCTTCGAGCACTTTGGAGAACTCCAGATCCCGCGCCTTGTAGTTCGGGGTGTCGGCGTTGGCGATGTTGTTGGCCAGCACTTCGGCACGCTGGGCGCGGAAGCCCAGAGCCTTTTCGTGAATGCCGAGCGCTTTATCGAAGCTGATGCTCATGTCGGGAACCTTCAGGTGACCGGATTTTTCGTAACAGGGTTATAGCAAGCGGCGTGCCAGTTTAAGAAAGCCCCGGATTACGGGGCTTTGCGCGGAACCGGCAACACGGCAATGCCAGAAAAGCGGCAACCGGTTTCCGCCGGATGCCGCTTTTCTGCCGCCTGCCACCGGCAAAACCTTCAGGCATAAAAAAACGGGAGCCCCTGAGGACTCCCGTTTCTGGTGTTGCCGGTCTTGATCACTTCGCCTGGTAGATGATCCCCGGGCTGCACTGAACCATCTGGTAATGATCCGGCAGACCGTTCAGCGCTTCGGAAGCGCCGAGGAACAGATAACCGCCCGGTTTCAGCGTGCTGTGGATGCGCAACAGGATGTCCTTCTTCACCTCGGCGGAGAAGTAGATCAGCACGTTGCGGCAGAACACGATGTCGAACTTGCCCAGGCTGGCGTAGCTGTCGAGCAGGTTGAACGAGCGGAATTCCACCCGGTTCTTGATCGGCGCCTTGATCACCCAGCGCCCCGGCCCTTTCGGGTCGAAGTAGCGCTGAAGACGATCGGCGGACAGACCGCGACCGATCGCCAGGCTGTCGTACTCGCCGGTCTTGCAGTTGGTCAGCATGCTGCCGGACAGATCCGTGGCAACGATCTGCACACCCATCTTCAACTGACCGATGTTGGTCCGCTCGAACTCATCGATCGACATCGACAGCGAATAGGGTTCCTGACCCGACGAGCAGGCCGCCGACCAGATCCGCAGACGCTGGTTGGGAGCGGCCTTGATCGCCTCGGGCAGCACCTTGTTCTTCAAGACTTCAAACGGATAGGTGTCACGAAACCACAGGGTTTCGTTGGTCGTCATGGCATCGACCACCTGCTCGCGCAAACCGCTGCGCGGCTGGGTCTGGATGCGCTGAACCAGCTCACCCAGGGACTTGATGCCTTGCTGCTCCATCAGTTTGTTGAGACGGCTCGACACCAGGTACTGCTTGTTTTCACCGAGCAAAATGCCACAGGCTTTTTCCAGGAAGACCCGGAACTGTTCGAAATCCAAATTACCCGTAGACAAATGATGCCGCCTCTTAAATCGTGTTGAACGCCAGGGGCAGAAGGCCCTTAGCTGATATCTGCTGCTTTGATCCGGTCGACTACCCGGGATGCCAGGTCATCAGGACGGAACTTGGCCAGGAAGTCATCGGCACCGACTTTCTTGACCATCGCCTGATTGAACACACCCGACAACGAAGTATGCAGGATGATATGAAGCTTTTGCATGCGAGGGTCGCTGCGGATCTCGGCCGTCAGGGTGTACCCGTCCATCTCCGGCATTTCGATGTCGGAGATCATCATCAGGAACTCTTCTTCCGGCTTCTTGCCCTCGTCGACCAGCTTGCGCAGGTAATCCAGCGCCTGCTTGCCGTCGTTCAGCGCCACCACCTCGACACCGACCGTCTGCAGGCAACGCGTCACCTGCTTGCGCGCCACCGACGAGTCATCGACCGTCAACACCCGCAGCGACAACGCCTTGCTCTGGGTCTCGACATCCACCACGCCGACCGAAATCGCTTCCGGGGTCGGCGCAACTTCCGCCAGCACCTTCTCGACGTCGATGATTTCGACTAACTGATTGTCGACCCGAGTCACAGCGGTCAGGTAATGATCGCGTCCGGTGCCCTTGGGCGGCGGATGAATCTCTTCCCAGTTCATGTTCACGATACGTTCCACCGAGCGCACCAGGAAACCCTGGGTCTTGGTGTTGTATTCCGTGATGATCACGAACGGACTGTTCTTGTCTTTCAAAGCACCGGAGCCGGTCGCCATCGCCAGATCAAGGATCGGAATGGTCGCCCCCCGGATATTCGCCACCCCGCACACGACAGGACTGGACTTGGGCATCAGCGTCAGTTGCGGGCATTGCAGCACTTCCCGAACCTTGAACACGTTGATCCCGTAGAGCTGCTGGCCGTCGAGACGGAACAACAACAGCTCCAGGCGATTCTGCCCCACCAGTTGCGTGCGCTGGTTCACCGAATCCATTACACCAGCCATGCCCAGACTCCTACACCAACGCCAAGTGTTGTTGCGACGCACATTCATTGCTAAACGGCACGGCGCTTGCTTTTTAACTCGTATGAACGCTCAAACGACATTTTTCCGACGCCTGACATCTCCCCTCCGCAGAGGGCTTTGCGCGATGTCCGCCGTTTGCCTTTTTTTCGCTGGCAGCCCTGCCGGTGCTGATGCGGTTACCTTGCCTGACATGCTTATCGGCGTCACTCAGGGCTTTCTTGAATTCACCGTAGAAGACTATCTGGCTACCAGTCAAACGGAAGGCCGTTATGAAATCGAGGTCAACCAGCTCGATCCCCGCATGCGCATGCCTATGTGCGACAAGGAATTGACAGCGACACTGGAGAGTCCGGCACGCCCTCTGGGCCGTGTCACGGTCAAGGTCCGCTGCGAAGGCGCCTCCCCCTGGACGGTGTTCGTGCCCGCTCAAGTCCGCCTGTTTCGCGAGATTGTCACCACCACGCGACCACTCAAACGCGCCGGCATCATCGAGCCTCAGGACGTGACCTTGCGCGAGCGCGACGTCAGCACGATCAATCAGGGTTTCCTGACGTCGGTGGATGAAGCCATCGGGCAGAAATTGACCCGACCAACGGTAGCCGATCAAGTCATCACCCTCGTGCATCTGGAACAGGCGGAAGTGGTTCGCAAGGGCGATCAAGTGGTGATCACCGCCCGCAGCGGCACCCTCGCCGTGCGGATGCCGGGCGAAGCCCTGTCCAACGGTGGCCTGAAAGAACAGATTCGGGTGAAAAACCTCAATTCCCAACGGGTTATCAAGGCGCAGGTTATCGCGCCCGGCCAGGTGGAAGTTGCCATGTGAATGGCCATGTAGCGGTGATGTGAGCGGCTGTATGAACGGATATTTGAAAAGCCCCTGAGTACTCAAGCAGAAAACTGGCGCTGACCAGAGCTGTTCCCTAAACTGTGCCGCAGCAGGATCTGCAACGGCGCATGCAAGCTCATTGCTAAATGAGCCTAAAGTTTTCCAGGGGATGGCCGAGAACATGGCAAGCGTCCAAATTCCCAGAGGTTTTTAACATGGTCATCGATTTCAGCCGTTTGAACAGCTCCTCGTCACTTACGGGCAGTACACGTACCAGCAACGCCAAGGAAACCGCCGAAACCGGCACCTCCGCGCCGCTGAATACCCCGGCCGAACAGGCCAGTACCGCAAAAAGCGGGGAATCGGTACACCTCAGCAATGAGGCTCAACAGTTGCAGAAGGTCACTGACAAGCTGCGTGATCAGCCTGCCGTCGATAAAGCCCGCGTGGCCGAATTGAAAGCAGCGATTGCCGATGGCAGCTACAAAGTCGACAGCAACCGTGTAGCCAGCAAACTGCTTAATTTCGAAGCCCAGCGCTAGGCCTCGGTCAGCGCCAGGCTTTTGGACGCTTAAAACCCAAGGCCAGCCATGCACGACACTAATTTATTGCAACTGATCACCGACGACTTTGCTCCAGCTCAACAATTGCTGGAGTTACTGCAAACCGAGTCCCTCGCCTTGCACGGTCGCGACATGCCTCTGCTGGAAGAGATTCTGGCGCGCAAACAGGCATTGATCATTCTGCTCGAACAGCATGGCCGCAAGCGCAGCGAAATCCTCGCCAGTCTCAATCTGTCCCTCGACCGCGCAGGCCTGGAACAACTGGCCAGCCAGTCGAGCATCGGCGACCAGTTGCTGAGCCAGAGCGATGTCCTGACCGACCTGATTGCCCAGTGCCAGGCGGCCAACGTCAAGAACGGCCAGTCGATCATCATGCAGCAGGCCGCCACGGCCAATCAGCTGAAAATCCTCACCGGCGGCGAGCCTCCCGCGCTCTACGATGCCAGTGGCACCTTCTCCAAACTGCAGAAACCACGCGCGCTCAGCCAGGCGTGATGCTTTCTTCTATGCTTGCGCCCTATCAACGTGCGAAACATGCTGGCAAAATACTGGCCAGCCGTAGTCAAATTTTGTCTGGAGATTGATTTAACGTGTCCAACGATGACGCTCCGCAGCCCCCAAAGGTGCTCACCACGCCCCTGGAGATCTCCAGCAATCTGCGCCAGCTGCAAGAGAGCCACGATCCGCTGATCATTACGTTCCACGAGCGCAGCCAGCGCTTCCAGAGCTACCTGATTGAAGTCGATCGCGAGAACGGTTCGATCAAGCTTGATGAAATGATCCCGCGCGACGGCGAACGTTTTCTGGAAGCAGGCGAACCGTTCAAGGTTGAGGGCTTTCATGATGGCGTGCGCATTGCCTGGGAATGCACAGGCACGCTGAGCATCAAGGATTCCGACGGCGACCGCTTCTACACCGGCGACCTGCCCACCGAAGTGGTTTATCACCAGCGCCGCAATGCCTTTCGCGCCGCTTTGAAGCTGACCGACCTGGTCAGCGTCGAACTGGGCGGCGAAAAGCTCAAGTCGCCGATCGGCGGCAAACTGCTGGATATCTCCGCCACCGGCTGCAAACTGCGCTTTGAAGGCGACATCACCGACCGCCTGCAATTGGGCCAGGTCTATGATCGCCTGATCGCCGCGCCGCTGTTCGGCAATCAACCGGTATCGGTCGAGCTGCGTTACCTGCACTTCGAAGAAAAACTCAACATCACCTTCGCCGGCCTGCGCTTTCACAACATCAGCGGCCCGGCGGCCCGCAACGTCGAGCGTTTCGTTTATCAACTGCAACGCGAAGCGCGTCGGTTCGATAAAGACGATCTCTGATCGGCAGGCATAAAAAACGGGCAGTCACTGCGGTGACTGCCCGTTTTTTTTATGCCCGGATCAAGGCTTGGCGGGAGTGATGTCCGGCCCCTCGTCTTCGACTGTCGAGTCGGTGGGCGCGGCAGGTTCCGGCTCCGGTTCAGGAGCGACCGTATTCTGCATCTGCTCCTGCACCACCTGCTCGTCGACCCGCGGGTCAAGCGCAGCCACCAGCGGCGAACTGGACATGCTGTCCGGCATCGCCACGTGATGCAGCGGTGCATCGTCGACCTGGTGCAAATTGGTCACGGCTTTCGGCCGGATCCGCCACACCAGCACCAACGCGAAGAAGGTGAAGAACGCATACAGGCTCTGCGGCCCGAACAGCTTCATCAGCACGCCGGCCGCCAGCGGGCCGATACTCGCACCCACGCCGTAAGTCACCAGCAACATTGCCGTCAGCGACACCCGGCGCTCGCCTTCGACGTGGTCGTTGGAGAACGCCACCGCCAACGGGTACAGGCAAAACTGCACCAGCGAGCAGAGGAAGCCAACAATGAACAACACCTCCAGCGGCACCTGCGGCAGGATCGCCAGCGGTAATGCAGCAATCGCCAGAAAGAACGCGAAACAGCGGATCAGCAGTGCCCGGTCATAACGATCGGACAACCAGCCCAGTGGCCACTGCACCAGCAGCCCGGCAAAAATGCAGCTACCCATGAACAGACCGACCTGTTCGGTGGACAGCCCCTGCTGCGAGGCATACAGCGGCGCCAGACCGTAGAACGAACCGATGATGAGACCTGCACCAAGCACCGTGCTCAGCGACTGCGGCACGCGCTTGATAAAGAAGCGCGGCTCCATCGGCGCCGGATGCAGCGGTGCCGGGTGAATCCGCCGGGTCAGCGCCACCGGCACCAGACACAGGGCAAAGCACAGCGCGACCAGCATCAGCAGCTCCAGGCCCAGGCCCGGGTGCATGACCAGAATCAGCTGACCGAGCACCAGCCCCAGATACGACGCGATCATGTAGCCGCTGAACACCAGACCGCGCTGATTGGCGTCGGCCTGCTCGTTCAGCCAGCTCTCGATGACCATGTATTGGCACATCATGCCGAGGCCGACGATGGTCCGCAGCACCAGCCAGGCCGGCAGCCAGTCCACCAGACCATGACCGAGCACCGCCGCGCCGACGATCCCGGCACACGCCGAGTAGGCACGGATATGGCCGACCCGGGCAATCAGGCGGTGACCGATCTTGCCGCCCAGCACCAGACCGAAATAGTTGGCCGCCATCAACGCACCGACCCACAACCCGTCGACATGGTCGGCAGCCAGACGCAAAGCCAGATAAGTAGAAAGAAGGCCCGAGCCGATCAACATCATCAGCGAGGCGAAATACAGCGCTCGAAAGGATTTCCAGATTTGGCGCATCGGCGTTCCGAGCGGCTCCTTGCGGTAAGTATCGGGCTATCAAACGATAGCCCGACGGCGACATTTCGTCAGGCCTGGGCTGCTAGAACACGGCGTTCCCAGGGAGTGATTTCGTCAAAGAAACTGGTCAACTCCATGGTCTTCGAAGCGATGTAGCCTTCGATGAACTCCGTACCGAACAGTTCCTTTGCAAGCTGGCTGCGCTTCAGACGTTCGAGCGCCGCGTGCAAGGTACACGGCAGCGAAAGATGGTCCGGCACGTCGAACTCGCCCTGAATCGCTTCACTTGGCTCCAGCTCATGCTCGATGCCGTACAAGCCGGCGGCCAGGCTTGCGGCAATCGCCAGATACGGGTTCGCATCGGCACCCGGCAAGCGGTTCTCGACCCGACGGGCAACCGGCGAACTGGCGGGAATACGCAGCCCGGCGGCGCGGTTGTCGTGGGACCAGCAAGCGTTGTTCGGCGAAGCAAACGGATGGCACAGGCGCTGGTAGGAATTGACGTTCGGCGCAAACAGCGCGGTGAAGTCAGCCATGCCCGCCTGCTGCCCGCCGATGAAGTGGCGGAACATCGCAGTCGGCTGACCGTCCGCATCGCTGAACACATTCTTGCCGCTGCCGATCTCGACGATGCTCTGGTGAATATGCATCGAACTGCCCGGCGTGTGCGCCAGCGGCTTGGCCATGCACACCACGGTCAAGCCGTGCTTGAGTGCGACTTCCTTGAGCAGGTGTTTGAACAGGAAGGTCTGGTCGGCCAGCAGCAGCGGATCGCCGTGCAGCAGGTTGATCTCGAACTGGCTGACGCCCATTTCGTGCATGAAGGTATCGCGCGGCAGACCGAGGGCCGCCATGCATTTATAGATTTCACTGAAGAACGGCCGCAGACCGTTATTGGAGCTGACGCTGAACGCCGAGTGACCGTCCTCGCGACGACCGTCGAGACCGACAGGCGGCTGGAACGGCTGGGTCGGGTCGGTGTTAGGAGCGAACACAAAGAATTCGAGTTCGGTCGCCACCACCGGCGCCAGACCGAGGGCTGCGTAGCGGGCAATGACTTTCTTGAGCTGGCCACGGGTCGACAGGTTGGAGCTTTCACCGGTCAGCTCGTCGGCATCACAGATTGCAAAGGCCCGTGGCTCTTCGCTCCATGGCAACGGATGGATCTGCGCAGGATCGGCCACCAGCGCCAGATCGCCGTCATCGCTGCCATAGAATTTGGCGGCGGGATAACCGCCCATGATGCATTGCAGCAGCACCCCCCGGGCCAGCTGCAAACGCCGCCCTTCGAGGAAGCCCTCGGCGGTCATTACCTTGCCACGTGGCACACCGTTCAAATCCGGCGTGACACATTCAATCTCATCAATGCCCGTCAATCGCTGCGCGAGTGAACGCTGGCCATCGGTTGTCATGACGCAATCCTTGTTATTGTGCGAGCCGCGAACGGCGACCCGGACAAAATAGGCTTCGGCTGTTCGGAATATCAAGCAGCAGCCAACAAAAAGAATTCCGGTCGATGAATCCGTGATTCAGGGCAGGTAAATACTGAACACGCCGCCGCCCAACGGGCCGCCATTACGGATCTCGGTCCGGCCGCCAACACCGTTGCGCTGATGCAGCGCGGCGATGCGTCCTGCGAAGTACAGACCCAGCCCAGTGCTGCCACTGCTGTGGTTGATGCCCTGCACGTAATCGGACTGGCGCTCGAGCATTTCAGCCGGGTAACCGTCGCCGTCGTCATTGATGCTCAGCACCAGTTGACCGGCTTCGTCACTGACGGTGATCAGCAGCGATTCACGGGCGTAACGGATCGCGTTGTTGATGCAGTTGCCCAGCACCGAGGCGATCAGTTCACGGTCGAAAAAACCGAGAGGACTGAGCGGGTCGACTTCGTAAGTGGCAATGATTCCACGACTGGCGAACACTTCCTGATGCGCCGCCAGTTGCGCTTCGATGAAATCGTCCAGCTCGTGATAGGCCGGCTGCAACGGCATCTGATTCACACCGAGCTTGTACAGCCCGAGCAACTGCACCAGCATGCCGTTGAGGTGGGCGAACTCGAAGTCGATCACGCCCTGCTCCGCCCCTTGGCGCTGCGCCTCGGGCAGACGCGCCAGCCATTGGCTGTGGGCCTGCATCAGCATCGCCAGGGAGTTCTTCATGTCGTGCACGGTGGAGGCGATCACCGTGGAAAAATCCAGTGCCTGCTCGTCTTGGTTCATTCGCCAAACGCCTTGCTTTTCAGCTTCTGATAACGCGGATAACGCGCGTCGGTATCGGGCATCATGCCCACCAGTTTCAGGCAGGCCCGACATTCTTCCAGCTCCGCCGACGGCACATTGGTGTCGGTGCCGTGCAGCAGCGACTGGGCCATGTTCAGCGCGATACTGATGTTCTTCGGTTGCATCTTCAGCGCCTTGCGGAACACCTCGCGGGCCTCCACGAGGTTGCCGGTCTTGTACACGCGCACGCCCTGACGGTTGAGATCGGCGGCAGCGTTGCTGGAGCTGAGAATAGTCGGGTCGTCGGTGAGCTTGGCGATGTCTTTCATCACCGTCGGGTCATCGCCGTAGATTTCCGCACAGCTCTTGAGCATCGAAGTGCCCGCCTCGGCCTGGCCGAGCATCTGCAATTGCTTGGCGACCAGCAACGCCGCCTCGGGGCTCATGAACTGCTCCATGCCGTCGAGGCGCATCAGCGCTTGCTCAGTGAGCTTCTCGGCGGTCTCGGCATCGTTGAGCAACAGGCTCGTGGCCTTCATCAGACGCGCCCGAATCTGCAGGCCCGGATCGGTCGGGTTTTCTTTCGCCACCGCACTCAGTGTGGTGTTGATCTCCAGACGCGTGCGGGTGTCGAGCCCGCGTTCGCTGCCCTTGCTGATCAAAGCATGGGCCAGGCCGAGATTGCTTTCCGGATCCTTGAAGCGCGATTGCGCGCCCTGACTCACTGCCTGGCGATAAGCCCGGGAGGCGGTGTCGAAATCTTCGTTGGCCATCGCCAGTTTGCCCAGCAACGCCTGACGGCGCACCGCCAGCGGCGACAGGCGAATGGCTTCCTCCAGCACTTGCTGCGCGCCTTTGGTATCGCCTTCGGCGACCAGCACGTCGGCCATGCCGTCATACAGCGCCGGCATCATCGGGAAGACCTTGAGGGCTTTTTCGTAAACGCCTTTGGCCTGACTGACCTGCCCGCGCTTGAACAGCAACTTGCCCAACCCGGCAAACGCCCACGGCAACGGCCGGTCGGCGATGATGCTGTCGTAAAGACGCTCGAGCGCTTCGTTCTGGTTCATGTCGCGCAACGCATCGGCGCGATAGCGCAGGCACAGCGGCGAATAGCGGATGTCCTGTTTGCACAGGGCGATGCAGGCGTTGAGCACTTCGACCGGTTTACCGCGATCGAGGGCTTGCAGAATCGGCTTGAGCAGGGTCTTGCGCTGCACCAGACGCTCCAGGCGCTGAGCCAGGCCGGAACGGTTGAACGGCTTGGTCAGGTACGCGTCCGGCTCGTGCTCCAGGGCACTGAGCACCATCGCCTGGCTGGTCTCGGCCGTGACCATCACAAACACCGCTTCGTGGCTGATCAGCTTTTCCATCATCAGGTCTTCCAGCACCTGCTGACCGTTCTTCTTGCCGTCACCGAGGTGGAAGTCCTGGAGGATGAAATCGTAGGACTTCTGCGCACACATTTTTAGCGCCTGCTCACCGGTGTCGGCGGTGTCCACATCCTTGACGCCCAACTCGCGCAACATCGAACGCACGGAACTGCGGAAATCCGAGAAATCATCGACGATCAGAAAACTCTTTTGGTGATACGACAGCATCGAGGATTTCCAGGCAATTGAAGAGGATGGACCATTTCCAGGCGCGCAGATGATAGCTGCCGGCCAAATGCTATCAAGCGATTTCGCGCGACTCTGAAGTCACCGAACGGGTTATCGGCCGGATCAGCGGTTCTCTTGAAGCGAGGGTTCAAGAATCATTGCGCAAGGATTACCCTGCGCGGCGGTTCTCACCTTCCAACGGCTAAGGATTCATCGTGTACATCAAGGGACGCTACATCGTGTCGGCCTGTGCGCTGCTGTTTTTTCAGCAGGCGCTGGCGAGCGGAATGGACTGCACAAAGGCGGCGAGTGTTGTGGAGAAAGCGATTTGCGCGGACAAGCCGTTGCATGAGCTGGATGCGCAGATGGGGGCGACTTACCGGAGGTTGATGAAGGCTGCACCGGCGCAGGCCGACGTGAAAAAGGCCCAGCGTCAGTGGCTGAAGGAGCGTGATCGGTGTGGCGAGGGCGTCAGTTGTCTGAGCCAGCGTTATCAGGAGCGTTTGCAGATTCTGAACGCGCAGTGGATCGACGCGGTGGCCTACAAACCGGACGAGATCGATAAACAGGTCATGGAGGATCTGCAGCAGCGGGTTCGGGAGATGAGCAAGGAGAATCCGGAGTTTGCGCTGGAGCGGGCGCTGGATTCTTTCTCAACCGATAACGGCGAAACTTCGTTCTCCGGTGATCCCAGCGACGACAACACTTACGATCAAACCTTGTTTCCCAAAAGCATTCCCAAGGGTGTAACCCAGAATGAATGGAAGGCGCTTAATGCTTCCGGCCTTGACGCTGACGCCGAGCACGGCCAGGCGAATTACTCATTGATAGACCTGGACGGCGACGGCCAACGGGACCTGATCGTTTCAACTTACACCGGTGGTACAGGCCTCTTCAGCTTCTATGAAACCTTCCGTCGTGATGGAGAACGGTTCACCAGAAGACTGGCTCCCTATGATCCGGACGCCGGCGCCGGCAGCTCGTTGTTCTCTACCAATGATCGAGGCGCCAACCAATCGGCAGGCTGGATCAAATCTCATGGAAGGATGTATCTCGCCTATCGCAACGGGTCATACGGTGTCGATCAGATCTACCTGCTCAATCCTCTGAAGATAAACAGCCAAATACCAACGGTGACGGTTCGGTATGACTACAAGTTGATCGTGCCGAGTAATCAATACTCCGAGGAAAGCAGTACCAGCTACGTACTGGACCCAGTTTTGCGAAAGACTCTCATAAAAGCCCTGATCCAATCGGGTGCGGGTAAACCTCAACAACCCAGCCAACACAAAGGCCCCCTCTGCCCCATTCCTGCATCGGGCTCGGGTGACGATGATTATTACAGTTACGGCGCAGGTTACTACGCAGTAGAAACCGTCATGGACTTGCCAGTCTTCATCGACAACGAGTGCTTCATCGCAAGGCTGAACAATTGGTTTGGTAGTTACAGCGAGAAAGACGGATTGCCCGCCTTGCTGACTTTGCGCAAGCCCGGGTCTCAAGATCCCGAACGGGGCTTCTCAGTCAACGGCCGCCGACATTTCACGAACGTCACAACCTCGATTGGAAAGGCAGAGGGTGGAGCTGAAATTTTCTAACCGTTCCTCCTGGAAGATTGAAAGACACAAAAAAGCCCCACCAGACACCTCTGCGTGGGGCTTTGTACTTCAGGGCGCTTCTCAGACCTCCGCTACCAACACATCGGCAATCCGAATACTCAATGCCGCACCTGTCAGCGTCGGGTTCACGCAGGAGGACGATGGCATGACGCTCGTGCCTGCGATGAACAGGTTGGAATGGTCGTGACTGCGGCAATCGCGGTCTACCACCGAGTCTTTCGGATCATCGCCCATGATGGTGGTGCCCATGATGTGCTGACGGTTCTGGAAGCCCGTGTCGGTGCTGAGGATGTCGGCGTCGAGCAGTTTCGCAAACTGTTTGAAGTCCTCCAGAGCCTTCTCTTTGCCGGCGTGCCAGTAGTCGGGAACGCTGTAGTAGATCTCGGGAACCGGCAGACCGATTGCGTCAAACTTGGTCTTGCTCGGGGTGACCCGGTTTTCCGGCAGTGGCAAGGTTTCGAAGTCGACAGCCCAGTTCAAGGAGCGTGCCGATTGCAGCCGGATCTGCTCATCGAGCTTCGAGCCCAGCACGCCTTTGGCAATCAGGTTCGAAGTGATCTGCGACGTCGGCACGGTGTTGCGCACCTTGATCTTGTAGCTCGGGTAATCGTTGCGAAACGCGCCATCGCGGCTGTTCAGATAAACCAGCAATTGCGTCGGCCCTTCGCCCGGCCACATGTCTTCCTTGGTCATGACGTTCATGCTGATGCCGGTGTGATCCATCAGGTTGCGCCCGACCTGATCCGACGAGTTGGCAATCCCGTTCGGATACTTTTCCGAGGTCGACATCAAGAGCAGCTTCGGCGACTCGATACCGTAAGCCGCCAGCACAAAGGCCCGTGCGGTCAGTTTGTGTTTGGACTTGTCGGGGCGCATGTACCAGATCGCGGTGATCTTTCCATCGTCGCCCGCCTCGATCTTGTAGACCACGGAGTTGTCCAGCACCTTGGCGCCATGACGCTCGGCTTCATCGATATGCATCGAACCGTCGTACTTCGCCGCGATCGGGCACACCGGGTTGCAGTTGTTGTTGCCGGCGCAGGGAGGCCGTTTGCCATAGGGGCGGGTTGCCCGGCCATTCGGCTCGAGGATCGGGTTATACCCGCCCTTGCTGAGCAATTCGGAAAGGCGCTTGAACATGTAGCTCGGTTTCAGGCCTTCCATCGGATAGGGAATCGAGCGCGGTGGATAGGCGTCTCCGCCCTGCCCGCTTTCGTCCTGGCCGTCGACGCCGGAAACGCCCAGTTCGATTTCAGCTCGAGCGTAATACGGTTCCAGTTCGTCATAACTGATGGGCCAGTCACGACCACGGCCATACAACGACTTGAGACGAAAATCGTTGGGCAGCATGCGCCACAGCGATGACCCGAAATGCCAGGTGGTGCCGCCCACTACACGCAGATAAGAGGTGTTGTATTTCACCGGCCCTACCTGCTGCAGATAGTCGCCATAGGTAGAGGGCGCATGGGGCAGGCTCGGATAAGGCGACCCGGCACCCTGCAGCTTGGCATTGGCCAGCGAGAGTTTCACCGGAGCATTGCGGAACGTTTCCACCACATCACGGCGATTCACCCGAGGACCGGCCTCGAGCACGATCACCGACTTGTTCGCTTTGGCCAGGCCCGTGGCGATCAGGCCGCCCATGACACCGGAGCCGATGATCACCACATCGGCATCGAATTGATCGCTGCTCATACTGTCGAGTCCTGATTGACTGCTGGTTTGGGACCCCATGAATCCGGGCCGCCACCGTAGGTTGGAATGATGAGAATGCCGTGAGTGGGCTGATACATCATGGCGAGGGAATAGCTGATCAGTTCGGCATCCGCCGGCTCACCGACAATGCCCAGATACCAGGCGGAAATGATGCTGGTGGCCGTGGCTCGCAGCGATGGATCCGGATTCGGCTGCGCCAGGTATTCGTCGACATGCCTGTACCCCTGTGCGCCGATCAATTGCTTCAGGGCAATTACATTGGTCGAGAAATTCGGCGCGCGCTTGTCCAGTGCGGCGTAGTAACGACCGGCCAGAACCGGATTGACCGCACGACTGACCAGAAACCGGGAAAGCGCAATGAAATCGTCGCTGGAAACCTGGGCTGCCAGCACCGACTGCCAGGGCAGCGCACCACCGATCATCGCCGCCAGCCCCAGTGTCACGGAACCGCGCAACAGGTTGCGGCGAGTGAGCCCCGTCGAGCCTTCGGTTTGAGTTTTTACGTGTTTGTGCGTCATTGAAGTGTCCATTGCTCAGGCCTCCTTGCGCCGACGTGCCATCAAGGCCCATGCGCCCAGGCCGATCAGCAAGCACACGAGAATGATGACCGGGATCGTAAACTTCGCCATCACTGCCAGCGGTGCCTTGGGACCACCTTCCCGTACCTGCGCCACATCGGCGGCGGTGACAACCGTGTCGGCGTTGCCGTAGCGCGACAGCACGTAGTTGCTGACGTCGGCAATCTGCTGGTCGTTCAGGCGGTCGGTGAACAACGCGTCCGGGCCGAATGCCGGCATGTCGATGGCCACACCGTCGACTTCGCGGTGCACGCCATACACGATGGCCGCAATCAGGTTGTCGCTGCGACTGGTGGCGGTGTTGTGAAACAGCGATGGATATTCCCGGGTGCCCTGACCGTTCGGCTGATGGCAGTTGGCGCAAGTGCCACTGAAAACGTGCCAGCCCGGGTTGTCCCCCGGTTTGCCTCCGCGCAGCGTCAATTCATCGACCGAAGCCTGACCGTACTCGTGCCGGGCCTTGCTCTCTCCGGTCTTGATCGGCGCCGTCTGCAGCAGATAGGCCGCGATGGCTTTGAGATCCACATCGCTCAGATGCTGCAGACTGTTCTCCACCGCTTCGGCCATTGGGCCTGCCGCCTGGGCCTTGCCCTCGACGTGACCGGTACGCAGATAGGCCACGATCTCGTCGCTCGACCAGGCACCGATACCGCTGACTTTGTCGGAAGTGATATTGGGGGCATACCAACTGCCCAGCGATCCGCCGGCCAACGGTTTTGCGCTGTCGGCCGCCATCAGGACATTGCGCGGCGTGTGGCAGGTGTCGCAGTGAGCCAGGCCGTTGACCAGATAGTCGCCACGATTGACCTCGGCGGACTTGGCCGGATCCGGTGTGAAGCGTGTTTTGCTGTGGAACAGCGCGTTCCAGCCAATCATCGATGCACGGATATTGAACGGGAAATCCAGAGCGGTTCTCTGGTTGGGCGCGTCGACCGGCGTCACTTCGTGCATGAAGTAGTCGTAGAGCGCAGCAATATCGCTGTCGGTCATTTTCGAATAAGAGGTGTAGGGCATCGCCGGGTACAACCGAGTGCCATCGGCCGCTACCCCGTCACGCACCGCACGGGCGAATTGCTCTGACGTGTAATTGCCGATACCCGCCGTTTTCGAAGGCGTGATATTGGTCGAATAAATGGTGCCCATCGGTGAGCTGAGCGGATAGCCGCCCGCAAAAGCCTTGCCGCCTGGCGCCGTGTGGCAAGCCACACAGTCAGCCGCTACCGCCAGACGCTTGCCCACCGACGCGGTGCTGTCGAGCGCCTCGCCATGCGCAGTTCCAGCCGCAGCGATCAACAGCGTAACCAATCCGGCAAAGGCGTACCCCCTGCGTTTCCCTTTATCAATGCGACGCGACATGAGTCCTACCCTAGGCTGCTTCGTTCTTTTTTTTCACGGTTCCGGCAAGCACGAACACGGCATCCTCGCCATCTCGTAAGCCGAGGACGAAGAGGTACGATGTCGTACGTATTCTTGGAATATTCCACACAATGTAACACTTGGCAATAAATAGAAAAGGCCAAGTGCCATCTTTTGTATGTATGTGCTGAATGCTCTAAACCAATGGTTACAAGGGGTTTTATGCAGAATATATTTAGATGAGAAACAACTGGTAACCCTACAGTTGTGGACTCCGCAGCCGAAAGATGTACGACGACACGCCATTTACTTACGAGCTGCGCTCGATATTGACCCGCCCCCACATGTCAGCAGGATGCCCTTTATGAGTTGGTTGAATGACGCAAGACTTTCCACGAAATTGATCACGGCCTTCGCGGCGTGCGCCTTCATCACCCTGGGGGTGGGCCTGCTGGGAAGCCGGGGAGTGACCGAGCTTTCGACGAGCCTCAGATCGGTGTTCGGCAACAACCTGGTCGCCGTCGCCAACATTGCGCAGACCAAAATCAAGGCTGTCGGACAGACCCGTGACATGTATCGGCTTTACGTCGCCACAGCCGCCAACCTGCCCCAGAGCACCAAGGACGAATTCCTCGCCTCGATGAGCGCCAACCAGTTGGCGAGCGAAAAAGCCTTTGCCGAATATCGAAAAACCGAGCTTGCCGACGACGAACGTGCGGCCGGTGACCGAATGGAAAAAGCCTGGCCCGTTTACCAGGCGATCGTGCAAAGGTATCTGGCCCTGATGAAGGCCGGGGACCTGGAAAACGGCCGCGAATTGCTGCTCGGCGACCTGCAGAAAAACTACCGCGTCGTCATGGACGAATTGACCATCATGACCAACTCCAACGACATGCAAGTCAGCGAAGCCGCAAAACGATCGGTTCTGACGGAGTCTTCCGCCAAGACGTCGTTGTACATTGGCATCGTGCTGGCTTTCGTCGCTGCAATTTTGCTCGGCCTGTTCATCAGCCGACTGATCAGCCGCCCCATCTCCAAAGCCGTTGAAAGCGCCCGAAGCATCGCTGGCGGCGACCTGACTCAGCAGATCGTCAGCACCGGCCGCGACGAGGCCGGCCAGTTGCTCACGGCCCTGGCCGAGATGCAGGGCAGTCTGAAAAGCACTATCCAGCAGATCGCCAGCGCGGCAGATCAACTGGCTTCAGCTGCAGAAGAACTCACCGCCGTCACTGACAATGGAAGCCGTGGCTTGATACGTCAGAATGACGAGATCCAGCAGGCTGCGACCGCCGTCACGGAGATGACCTCCGCTGTGGAGGAGGTTGCGCGCAACGCGGTATCCACTTCCGAGGCCTCCCAGACCACCAGCCGGGAAGCCAGCAACGGCCGCGACCAGGCGCGAAACGCCGTTGCCGCGATCAACCATGCAACCACGGAAATCGCTACCTCCACGACCATGGTCAAGGATCTGGCAGAGAAAGTACGGAACATCGGCAAGGTTCTGGATGTCATCAGGGGGATAGCAGAGCAAACCAATCTGCTGGCGCTTAACGCCGCCATCGAGGCTGCACGCGCGGGTGAGCAAGGTCGAGGTTTTGCCGTCGTTGCCGACGAGGTAAGAGCCCTGGCGGCGAGAACCCAGGCTTCGACGGGGGAAATCGAAGGCATGATCAACGACGTTCGCAACAGTGCAGACGAAGCCGTTGGCGCCATGGGGAAAAGTCAGGCACTGGTCAGCGAAACCCAGTCACTGGCGCAAGCGACCGGCCAGGCCCTGGAGCTGATTGCCGACGGCATCTCGCAGATCAATGACCGCAACCTCGTCATCGCGACAGCCTCGGAAGAACAGGCACACGTTGCTCGTGAAGTCGACCGAAATCTGGTCAACATTCAGGATCTTTCCACCCAGACAGCGGCAGGCGCGCATCAGACCAGCGCCTCGACTCAGGAACTCTCCAACCTGGCGGCGTCGTTCAACACAATGGTCAGTCGCTTCCGCTTATAAATTCGTGAAAACAAAAAGCCCCGCGCAGATCACTCTGCGCGGGGCTTTTCAATAGATGGTGTCCCAGGGCAGGTTCGAACTGCCAACCTTCCCCTTAGGAGGGGGATGCTCTATCCAATTGAGCTACTGGGACACAGGACTGTCGGTGCGACAGACGGCGTGCATGTTAACGGCCGGGCCCTGATTTGTCATGTCGTCCGCAGGGCTTTTTAAGTGTAGGCAGGCGCCTCGCAAGGGGGCCGGATGTTTTACCGTGCAATTTGCATCACCGCAAAAAGCCATCATTGCAGAATGCAATGCGCCCTCTCCGAAAAACCCTGTTAAATGCTTGTTTTTAAAGGACTTAACAGCGGTTAGACTATTGGCACGACGGCTGCTTTACCGGTTCTATACAAGAACAATCGGAGACTCGTCTCATGAACAGCGCCCTCGTGTTCGCAAACGCAATCGCACTGGCCGTCCTGGTGGGCTTTCACTTCGTCCCCGAGGACAACGAGAAAGTGGCCGGGCGCATGCCGCATTACCTGCAAGTGCAGAAGGCGCCGCAATGGGCGGTGTTGAGCGATCAAGGCTTCGCCCCGCAAGCGGTCAGCGAGCCTGAACAGGCGTTGCCGGCGCATTCGACTGAACGTCTGGTGTTTTGAAATATCTTCAGGAGTACAGCATGTCCAAGTCAGCTGCAGGATTTCTGATCCTCGCCTTATTGAGTGGCCTCGGGCATTTTTCGCTGTTCGAGGAAACCGAAATATCCCTGCCGCTGATCGGTTGCGGCGTCTTCTCGGCGCTGTTCGTATTGGCGCTGGTGGCTGGGCGCAAGATCAAGTTTGATCCGGTATTGCGCTAAGCCTGACCAGCTCCAGCAGATGATTGACGGCATCGGCCAGGTCGCCCGAGTTGTCAACCAGGTGCACAGGGCTGTCGGTTGAACGCCTGTCCTTGAACAGCGTGTTGCGGGCCAGCCTCGCATCGATCTGCTCAAGCGTCTCCCGGCCACGCCGGAGCAGGCGCTCACGCAGGACATTATCTCGAACCGTCAGCAACACCGGCACCAGTGTCGGGTAGCTTTCCAGCGCTTGCCGAAGGTTCGCCCGAGACCCGTTCACCAGGACGTGTTTACCGGCTTTCAACCATTGGTCCATTTCCACTGGAATCCCGTAGGCGAGACCGTTGGCCTCCCACGCCAGCGAAAACTCGCCGGCGCGCTGACGCTGCTCGAACTCCTGCGGCGTCACGCCGATCGCATCCTCGCCCACGGATTCGGCCGAACGGGTGATCACTCGCCTGATGATTTCGCAGTTCAACGCCCGCAAGGGTTCCCGCGCAGCCTCGATCAGACTGTCCTTGCCGGAGCCGGAAGGTCCCATGAGGTAAATCAGCCTGCCATCCATCCTGAAAACGCCCTCCGGCGGGCATTTGCCCCTAGTAAATCGGCCATTTGCCACTATCCTGTACAAGGTAAGGAACAACGATTCAACCCGCATAGCATGCACGTTCTGACGCCTTCGGGCATCAGTCGACGTGTTTCAGGACGCGGTCAGCGATACGGGCCGATGCTTTCTTTTCAAACCAGTCCGCATTTCTGATAATTGGTGCTGGCATTACGCCTTTACCCGGATCAATATTTGTCACAGAATTGACGCCAATGATCTGGCAATTTTGAGGCATGATGCGCGCCTCTTAACAATTCAGGTTGAACCATTTGGCGCGGATGCTTGTCCTACCACACATCCTGCGGCCAATCCCGAGAACCGCTCCCCTGAACTAACCGGTTAAATATATGCGCCCATTGAAACAGGCAATTTATTCCAGCCGTACGGCTGACAAGTTCGTCGTACGTCTGCCAGACGGAATGCGTGAACGCATTGCCGAGGTGGCTCGCAATCATCATCGCAGCATGAACTCCGAGATCATTGCGCGCCTTGAGCAGAGTCTTATTCAGGAAGGTGCACTGGGCGAAGAGCTGAGCATGCGCCTGGACAGCCCGGAGCTGTCGCTGCACGAACGCGAGCTGCTGCAACGCTTCCGCCAGCTCTCCCACCGCCAGCAGAACGCGCTGGTTTCTCTGATCGCCCACGACGCCGAAATGGCCGCAGACGCATCCTGAGTCAAACCGAACATCTCAAGCCAGCATGAATGCTGGCTTTTTTTTGCCTGCAATTTGAGTTTTCCAAGGACGAAAAAAAGCCCGCCAATCGGCGGGCTGTTTCAATGCAGTCGGTCAGAGCAGGAAAATCGTCGCCAATCCCAGGAAGATGAAGAAGCCACCACTGTCGGTCATGGCCGTGATCATCACACTGGCGCCCATCGCCGGATCGCGGCCCATCTTGGCCAGGGTCATCGGGATCAACACGCCCATCAACGCCGCCAGCAACAGGTTCAACGTCATGGCGGCGGTCATCACTACGCCCAGTGACCAGCTGCCATACAGCAAGTAAGCGACCACGCCGATCACGCCACCCCAGACCAGGCCATTGATCAACGCGACGGCCAGCTCTTTGCGCATCAGGCGCGAAGTATTGCCAGTACTGACCTGATCGAGCGCCATGGCGCGAACGATCATGGTGATCGTCTGGTTGCCGGAGTTGCCGCCAATGCCCGCCACGATCGGCATCAGCGCCGCCAGGGCCACCAGCTTCTCGATCGAACCTTCGAACAGGCCGATCACCCGCGATGCGACGAATGCGGTGATCAGGTTGATCGCCAGCCACGCCCAACGGTTGCGCAGGGACTTCCAGACGGAGGCGAAGATGTCTTCCTCTTCACGCAGACCCGCCATGTTGAGGACTTCGCTTTCGCTCTCCTCACGAATCAGGTCGACCATCTCGTCGATGGTCAGACGGCCGATCAGCTTGCCGTTCTTGTCGACCACCGGGGCCGAGATCAAGTCGTAACGTTCGAACGCCTGAGCGGCGTCGTAGGCGTCTTCGTCCGGGTGAAAACTCACCGGGTCACTGGCCATGACTTCGGAAACCTGTTTCTCCGGGTCATTCACCAGCAAACGCTTGATCGGCAGCACGCCCTTGAGCACGCCGTCGTAATCGACCACGAACAGTTTATCGGTATGACCCGGCAGTTCTTTGAGACGGCGCAGGTAACGCAGAACCACTTCGAGACTGACATCCTCACGGATGGTCACCATCTCGAAGTCCATCAGCGCACCGACCTGCTCCTCATCGTAGGAGAGAGCCGAACGCACACGTTCGCGTTGTTGCTGGTCCAGAGTCTCCATCAGCTCATGGACGACGTCTCGCGGCAGCTCGGAGGCCAGGTCAGCAAGTTCGTCGGCATCCATGTCCTTGGCCGCAGCCAGGAGCTCGTGATCGTCCATGTCGGCGATCAGCGTTTCACGGACGGAATCGGATACTTCGAGAAGAATGTCGCCGTCGCGATCGGCCTTGACCAGTTGCCAGAGCGTCAGACGATCGTCCAGCGGCAGAGCTTCAAGAATGTAGGCGACGTCGGCGGAGTGCAGATCATCGAGCTTGCGTTGCAGCTCGACGAGGTTTTGCCGGTGGACCAGGTTCTCGACCCGGTCATGATGCGGGCCTTCCTGGCGATGAGTCAGGTCTTCGACGACCCGCTGGCGCTGCAGCAGTTCGACGACCTGAGCCAGGCGATCCTGCAGGCTTTCCTGTGTTTTCTTTACTTCGATTTCGGACATAGGCGAACTCCACTCCCAGCAGCGGGGCACGCCGGAAGGATCAATCAGTCAATTCATGATTGGTGAAACGGGTTACTGAATAACTACTGGGTAAGTCCATGGAGGTTTTCCATAAGCCCCGGCGGGGCTGACGGGCGCAATGATACACCGCCTGACGGTTTTAAACGTTAAAAAATAGTGGCTGAAACAAGCGCTTGCGAGACAAAGCTGAGCGCTGTCCTGATCCTTCACACTGCGACGACTCATCCTGAAAAGAAAACACACCGACGGTGAAAAAACTGCCAGCTACGCTTGAGGACAATCGTCATGGAGGACGCCGAATGCCATCGAAAACATCCCGATTCATGCTGACCACCCTGCTCTGCCTGCCCGCCATCGGGAGCGCAACGACACTTCATCGCTGCGAAGCTTCTGATGGTCGCGTCACGTTCACCACATTGAGCTGCGCGAACGATGAGCACCTTTCACTGCAGGAAGTTCGCCCCTACTCGCCTGGCTCGACCGTGACACTGATACCCGAAGCCCGGCACGAAGAAATATCCGGTATGAATATCAAAAAACGAGAAATGGCCGTCGTCGGGCGCGCTCACGATAAATGTGGAGATCTGATCGACGCGCGACAGAAACGCGAGGCAATCATCAATCAACGAATCATCGCCGGCATGAGCCAACAGGATGTTGAAAGCGCCTTGGGCAAACCCGACAAGGTGAGCATCCGCAATTCGGCAACGAGTTATCGTTACGACCTCAAGCGAGGCCGCAGTGCTCAAATCGATTTTGATGAGAAAGGATGCGTGACGGGAAAAGCCAAATCCCGGACAGCAAAAAGCCCGCGTTAAACGCGGGCTTTTCGGTATATGGTGCACTCGACAGGATTCGAACCTGTGACCGCTCGGTTCGTAGCCGAGTACTCTATCCAGCTGAGCTACGAGTGCAATTTGTGTTTTTAGACCAGACCACAACTGGCTGTAACCAAGTCATCTGCATTGCTGCAACTGACTCTTAAATGGTGCACTCGACAGGATTCGAACCTGTGACCGCTCGGTTCGTAGCCGAGTACTCTATCCAGCTGAGCTACGAGTGCATTTTGTGTTTTTAGACCAGATCACAACTGGTTGAAGCCGAGTCATTTACATCACTGCAATTGACTCTTAAATGGTGCACTCGACAGGATTCGAACCTGTGACCGCTCGGTTCGTAGCCGAGTACTCTATCCAGCTGAGCTACGAGTGCATTTGTTGCGCCGCATTATAGCCCGTCTAATCTCTATTCCAACCACTTTTTCTATAAATTTCAACAACTTACAGAAAAAGCCAGATTACAACGTACTAAGCAAATAATGGCGGAGAACGGGGGATTCGAACCCCCGACACCCTTTTGAGGTGTACTCCCTTAGCAGGGGAGCGCCTTCGGCCACTCGGCCAGCTCTCCGCAACACGGGGCGTATATTAACCACCTTCTTCCCCGTTTGCAAACATAAAAATCGATAAAAATTAATGGCTTGGTTCTTCGTCCTTCTCTTTCTTTATACGCAGATAGATTTCTTCACGGTGCACGGCCACCTCTTTCGGGGCGTTGACGCCGATACGCACTTGATTTCCTTTAACGCCGAGCACGGTCACGGTGATTTCGCCATCACCGATAATCAGGCTTTCTGCGCACCGACGAGTCAGAATCAGCATACCTTTCTCCTCACGCGAATCATTTCAGGGACAGCAGTCTGCAAAAAAAAGGCACCCGACCTACAACCGGAGCGATCGTAGCCCTACATGCCTGAGTATTGACCAGCGCGAGCAAAAGAACAGTTCAGGGCTCACGCCATTCAAAAAATAAAGGGCGCGGTCAGACCGCGCCCTTTATTGACCAGGATTACTCGCCCTGACGGGCCGGAGCGTCCAGTTCGAAAGCCGTGTGCAGGGCGCGCACGGCCAGTTCCAGGTACTTCTCTTCGATCACCACGGAAACCTTGATTTCCGAGGTCGAGATCATCTGGATGTTGATGCTTTCTTTTGCCAGGGATTCGAACATGCGGCTGGCCACGCCTGCGTGGGAGCGCATGCCGACGCCGACGATCGAGACTTTGGCAATCTTGGTGTCGCCAACCACTTCACGGGCACCGATCTCGCGAGCGGTGTTTTCCAGCACGGTTTGCGCGGACTGGTAGTCGTTGCGGTGCACGGTGAAGGTGAAGTCGGTGGTGTTATCGTGCGCGACGTTCTGCACGATCATGTCGACTTCGATGTTCGCGGCACTGATCGGGCCGAGAATCTTGAACGCCACGCCCGGGGTGTCTGGCACGCCACGGATGGTCAGCTTGGCTTCATCGCGGTTGAAAGCGATGCCGGAAATGATCGGCTGTTCCATGGTTTCCTCTTCATCAATAGTAATGAGGGTGCCCGGACCCTCCTTGAAGCTGTGCAGTACGCGCAGCGGAACGTTGTACTTGCCGGCGAACTCCACGGCGCGGATCTGCAGCACCTTGGAACCGAGGCTGGCCATTTCCAGCATCTCTTCGAAGGTGATCTTGTCCAGACGCTGAGCAACCGATACCACACGCGGGTCAGTGGTGTAGACACCATCGACATCGGTGTAGATCTGGCATTCGTCAGCCTTCAGCGCAGCGGCCAGCGCCACACCGGTGGTGTCGGAACCGCCACGACCCAGGGTCGTGATGTTGCCGTGCTCGTCGACGCCCTGGAAACCGGCGACCACCACCACGCGACCTGCTTTCAGGTCACCGCGAATCTTCTGGTCATCAATTTGCAAGATACGCGCTTTATTGTGCGCGCTGTCCGTCAGGATCCGCACCTGGTTGCCGGTGTACGACACCGCCGGCACACCGCGCTTGATCAGCGCCATGGCCAACAGGGCGATCGTCACCTGCTCACCGGTGGAAACGATCACGTCCAGTTCACGCGGAACCGGTTGATCTTCGCCACTGATTTGCTTGGCCAGATCGATCAGACGGTTGGTTTCGCCGCTCATTGCAGACAGCACAACCACCAGGTCATCGCCGGCATCGCGGAATTTCTTAACCTTGTCGGCGACCTGCTCGATTCTCTCGACAGTGCCGACCGAGGTGCCTCCAAATTTCTGTACGATCAAAGCCATTTCAAAGCCGCCTCTGCCCATGAAGGGCGCCCAATAATCACTCGAACAGCCGTCGGGCCCGCCACTAGACTGCGGGCCCGACGAGCCGTCTTATAAACCCTGCTCGACGAATGGAACGGTCAGCGCCAGTGCGCCATCCAGCGCGCCGGCGTCGACACCGCCGCCCTGCGCCATGTCCGGACGACCACCGCCCTTCCCGCCCACTGCCGCAGCAGCCTGTTTCATCAAATCACCGGCTTTGAGTTGGCCAGTCAGGTCCTTGGTTACGCCTGCAACCAATACGACCTTTTCCTCATGGACACTGCCGAGCAGGATCACTGCGCGGCCGAGTTTGTTTTTCAGCTGATCGACCAGCGCCAGCAGCGCCTTGCCGTCCTGACCATCCAGACGCACGGCCAGCACTTTCACGCCCTTGACGTCCACGGCCGAAGCCGACAGATCGTCGCCGGCAGCGGCGGCAGCCTTGGCCTGCAACTGCTCGAGCTGCTTTTCAAGCGCACGGTTGCGCTCCAGCACAGCCGACAGCTTGTCGATCAGGTTGTCGCGGCTGCCCTTGACCAGGCTGGCCGCTTCCTTGAGTTGTTCTTCAGCAGCGTTCAAGTAAGCCAGCGCCGCAGCGCCGGTGACCGCTTCGATACGACGCACGCCCGATGCCACACCGCCTTCGCTGATGATTTTCAGCAGGCCGATGTCGCCGGTACGGTTGGCGTGGATACCGCCGCACAACTCGACGGAGAAATCACCGCCCATGCTCAGCACGCGCACGTTGTCGCCGTACTTCTCGCCGAACAGCGCCATCGCGCCTTTCTGCTTGGCGGTTTCGATGTCGGTTTCTTCGGTTTCAACGGCGGAGTTCTTGCGAATCTCGGCGTTGACGATGTCTTCCAGCGCCTTGATCTGCTCCGGCTTGATCGCTTCGAAGTGGCTGAAGTCGAAACGCAGACGCTGGCTATCAACCAACGAACCTTTCTGTTGAACATGCTCACCCAGCACCTGACGCAATGCAGCGTGCAGCAGGTGGGTGGCCGAGTGGTTCAACGAAGTCGCATGACGCACTTCGGCATCCACATGCGTTTCAACCGGTGCAGCGATAGTCAGGCTGCCGGACGCCAGCACGCCGTGGTGCAGGAACGCGCCGCCGGTCTTGGTGGTGTCGCGCACGTCGAAACGGCTGTTGCCGGCCTGCAGATAACCGCAATCGCCCACCTGGCCGCCGGATTCAGCGTAGAACGGCGTCTGATTCAGAACGATCACCGCCTCTTCGCCTTCATTCAAGACGTCGACCGACTGGCCATCTTTATAGATAGCGACAATTTTCGCCGAACCGCTGGTGTCGGTGTAACCGGTGAACTCGGTGGCCACATCAACCTTGACCAGCGTGTTGTAGTCCAGACCGAACGAACTGGCCGAACGCGCACGAACACGCTGGGCTTCCATCTCGCGTTCGAAACCGACTTCGTCGATGGTCAGGCTGCGCTCGCGAGCGATGTCCGCGGTCAGGTCCATCGGGAAACCGTAGGTGTCGTAGAGTTTGAACACCACGTCGCCCGGCACCACGGTGCCTTTGAGCTCCAGCAAGTCCTGCTCGAGGATCTTCAAGCCGTGATCCAGAGTCTTGGAGAACTGCTCTTCTTCGGCCTTGAGCACGCGCTCGATGTTGGATTGCTGCTTCTTCAGTTCCGGGAACGCTTCGCCCATCTCGGCGACCAGTGCCGCAACGATCTTGTAGAAGAAGCTGCCGGTGGCGCCCAGCTTGTTACCGTGACGGCAGGCACGACGGATGATCCGGCGCAGCACGTAGCCACGGCCTTCGTTGGACGGCAGCACGCCGTCGGCGATCAGGAAACCGCACGAACGGATGTGGTCGGAAACAACCTTGAGCGAAGACTGGTCGCCATTTTCGCAACCGATTGCCTCAGCCGAAGCTTTCAGCAGGTTCTTGAACAGGTCGATGTCATAGTTGGAGTTGACGTGCTGCATCACCGCACTGATCCGCTCCAGGCCCATGCCGGTGTCGACCGACGGCGCTGGCAACGGATGCAATACACCGTCGGCGGTGCGGTTGAACTGCATGAACACGTTGTTCCAGATCTCGATGTAACGGTCGCCGTCTTCTTCCGGCGAACCCGGAGGGCCGCCCCAGATGTGGTCGCCGTGATCGTAGAAGATTTCGGTGCATGGGCCGCACGGGCCGGTATCGCCCATGGTCCAGAAGTTGTCGGAGGCGTAAGGCGCGCCTTTGTTGTCGCCGATACGAATCATGCGCTCGACCGGCACACCGATTTCTTTGGTCCAGATGTCATACGCTTCGTCGTCGGAGGCGTAGACGGTGACCCAGAGTTTTTCCTTCGGCAGTTTCAGAACGCCGGTCAGGAAGGTCCAGGCGAAGGTAATCGCGTCGTGCTTGAAATAGTCACCGAAGCTGAAGTTGCCCAGCATTTCGAAGAAGGTGTGGTGACGGGCGGTATAACCGACGTTTTCCAGGTCGCTGTTCTTGCCACCGGCACGCACGCATTTCTGGCTGCTGGTCGCACGGGTGTACGCGCGCTTTTCCTGGCCCAGGAAGCAGTCCTTGAACTGGTTCATCCCCGCGTTGGTGAACAGCAGGGTTGGGTCGTTGCCCGGAATCAAAGAGCTGGAGGCTACACGGGTGTGGCCTTGCTCTTCGAAGAAGCGAAGGAAGGCTTCACGGATTTCTGCGCTTTTCATTAGGTTCTTCCACGGAGGCTGCGGCCAAAGGCCTGTACGAAACGTCAACAGACGAAACGACGGCAAAGGGCCGCATTATATCGGCCCTGCGCGCGGGGTACAGCGTGTTTATACGATAGAAACGGTCAATTGGGTGGCTAACGCTGTCACTTGCGCGAAAACTCGACGAATGTCGCGATCACTTGCTCGATTTGCGAGCGATTGACGTCCATGTGCGTGACCATCCGCAACCGCGAGGCGGCGCTCAATTTGATCCCGCGCTCGGCAGCGAATGCCTTGATCGCCTCGGCACGGTCGCCCATCTGCACGTAAACCATGTTGGTCTGCACCGGTTCGACGCTGAAACCGGCCTCGCGCAGGCCTTCGGCCAAAAACTGGGCGTTGGCATGGTCATCCGCCAGACGCTCGACGTTGTGATCCAGCGCATACAGCCCCGCCGCTGCCAGCAATCCGGCCTGACGCATACCGCCACCGACCATTTTGCGCAGGCGCCGGGCCTTTGCAATCAACGCCGACGAACCGCACAGCACCGAACCGACCGGCGCGCCGAGGCCTTTGGACAGGCACACCGAGACCGAATCGAAGTATTGGGTGATTTCCCGGGCATCGACCCCGAGCTTGACCGCCGCGTTGTACAGCCGCGCGCCGTCCAGATGCAGCTGAAGACCATTGTCCTGAGTGAACTGGCGGGCCCGGGCCAGATAGTCCAGCGGCAGCACTTTGCCCTGCATGGTGTTTTCCAGCGCCAGCAGGCGGGTGCGGGCGAAGTGGAAGTCATCAGGCTTGATCGCCGCTGCCACCTGATCCAGGTCCAGCGAGCCATCGGCCTGCACTTCCAGCGGCTGTGGCTGGATCGAACCGAGTACCGCGGCACCACCGCCCTCGTACTTATAGGTGTGCGCCTGTTGACCGACGATGTACTCGTCACCACGCTCGCAGTGCGCCATCAGGCCCAGCAGGTTGCTCATGGTGCCGGTCGGAACGAACAGCGCGGCGGCGAAACCCAGCCGTTTCGCCAGTTCGGCTTCCAGACGATTGACCGTCGGATCTTCGCCATACACGTCATCGCCGGTATCGGCGCGGGTCATCGCGTCGAGCATGGCGGGAGTCGGTTGAGTGACGGTGTCGCTGCGAAGATCGATAACGCTCATGAACCTGGCCTCAAGTCAGTAGGGGAAATCCCTTTACGAAGAAGAATTACTGCGGGCATGGCGCGGATTAATCAACCCTTGCGCAAGGAAAAGTCGTTTCCTGCGCTTCGAAAAATCCGATGACAATCATCACAAAGGCGCAATGCACAGTCCGGCAATCTGTGTTAAAAACGCTGCGCCGCCCGATAAAGGGCGGCGAAACGTTCTCAGGGCGGGGTGCAATTCCCCACCGGCGGTAATTGCGCGCAATGCGCATAGCCCGCGAGCGCTTGGTGACGGACACGGCAAAAACCGTGAGCGGCGGCAAGGTCAGCAGACCCGGTGTGATTCCGGGGCCGACGGTCATAGTCCGGATGAAGAGAGAACGGGATTGACGCCAAAGGGCCGTCTGCCGTGTTCGCGCGAGCGTGCGTACCCTTGAATCCCTTTCGATTCATAACGCCCTGTTTTTCACACAAACAGGAGTCAGAACATGCAACCCACCGCTATCGACAGCAAAAGCAAACACACCCACGGCGAGCGCGTCGCGTTCATCCAGGCCTGCTGGCACAAGGAAATCGTCGACCAGAGCCGTAAAGGTTTCCTCGCCGAAATGATCGCTCAGGGTTATCAGGAATCGGACATCGATTTCTTCGAAGTCGGCGGCGCCTTTGAAATGCCTCTGCACGCCAAGCTGCTGGCCAAGACCGGTCGTTATGCCGGTATCGTTGCCGCCGCCCTGGTGGTGGACGGCGGAATCTACCGTCACGAGTTCGTCGCCCAGTCGGTCGTCAGCGGCCTGATGCAGGTTCAGCTGGAAACCGAAGTGCCGGTGTTCTCGGTATCGCTGACCCCGCACCACTTCCATGCCGGCGAAGAACACCTGAAGTTCTTCTTCGAGCATTTCGTACACAAGGGTCAGGAAGCGGCGAAGACCTGCGCCGATACGCTGCAGAAAGTGCGTGCGTTGCGCCGCACCGAGCCGCGTGCTGTAGCGGTCTGACCCCACAATGATCGTTCCCACGTCGAGGCGTCGAACCGTCTGCGTGGGAACGCCTCAATGGACGCTCTGCGTCCGCTTTGGGACGCGGAGCGTCCCGGGCTGCATTCCCACGCGGAGCGTGGGAATGATCATCAGGCGAGATTTTCGTCAGTGGTCGGCACGATCAGAATGCCCGCCCGCAGGCCGTTCTTGACCTTGGGGTTGGGGAAGATAATCCGCGCGCCCTGCTCTTCGATGATCCAGCGGGTATTGGCCAGATCTTCGGCCAGCACATAACCCACATCCAGTTCCGAAAAGTTTTCGATGTCCGCCGGCAGGTTCAGGCGAAACGCATCGCTGTGCTTGATGATTTCCCGGGCCACGCTGAACAGTTGCAGACCGTCCAGGCCCTGCTCGGCCATCTCCGGCTCGGTGCCTTCGATGATCTGCTTCAGACGGGTTTCCAGCAGCGACACATTGACCCCGGCGTTCTGCCCGAATGGCCGCGCCTTGCCCAGTTCCAGCGTGAAGGACTCGGCCCCCAGCTTGTCGTAGGTGTAAGAGCTGAACACGATCGACGGCTTGTTCTGCAACAGCACCGCTTCCATGCCGGCGGCGCGCAGGCGGGCCAGTTCAAGACGGGAATGCTGGCGACCTTCCTTCCACGGATACAGGGCGAACTGCTCGATCTTCGAACCGCGAATCGCGGTGTGCAGGTCGTAGTGCAGGCGCTGACGGTCAGGAAGGCTGAAGAAGCTCGCGGCCAGACGTTCCAGCTCGCAGGCGCGCAGGGCTTCGGAACCGCTGCTTTGTTCGTGACGGCCGTTGAACAGCCGATTGACGTCTTGCTCGACGAAACGCTCGCCCTTGCGAATCGCTTCCGGGTTGCCGAACAGGAACAGAATGCGTGCGCGCGGCTTCAGATCGCCGCGAGCGATGTCATGCAGCAACCGGTCGAGCAATTCGATCGGTGCCGTTTCGTTGCCATGGATGCCTGCCGACAGCAGCAGATCCAGGCCATTGTCGCGCGCTTCGGGTGGCCGGACTTCCAGCGCACCCTCGCTCAGCCAGCGCATGCGCACGCCTTCGACAGTCAGTTGAGTCTTCTCCGCCGGTTCGCGGCCGGCGAGGGTCAGTTCAAGCAGTTTGCCGAGGGCGAGCATAGAGCGGTTTCCTTAGTGGTCGTGATTGCAATCCGGGCCGTGCACGTGGCCGTTATCGTCGCCGAGATCAGCCGGTTCCATCTCCAGTTGCAGACTTACCAGATTAGTCGCCAATGGGCGCAACAGCAGGTTGGCGTACTCTTCGTCGCCCTCTTCGACGTCCACGCCGATCAACAGTTGGCCGCGGCCGTCCTGCTGGATCCACAGCTCTTTGCCTTGCCACATGACCGCGACGCGGGTGCAGGAAGTTTCCAGTTGCTTGCCGTCGGTGTCTTCAAGGATCAGCCGCAGGGAATCGCTCATGTCTTTTTTACGCTCTGTTGGGGAGACAAGCCGCGCGCCGCGTTCAGGCGGCGCGCCGGCCATCAATTGATCTGGAATGGATAAACCGCGCCCAGTTTAAGGATTTGCGTCAGTTCATCCAGTGCCGTCCGGCATTCAAGCAGCAATTGCGGATCCGCCAGATCACTTTCGGTCAGGCGGTCGCGGTAGTGCTTTTCAACCCATGCGGTCAACGAACCGTACAACGGGGCGGTCATGATAACCCCTGGGTTGACGGCCGCCAGCTCGGTTTCGTTGAGCGCGACACGCAGACGCAGGCACGCCGGGCCACCGCCGTTCTGCATGCTTTGCTTGAGATCGAAGACTTTTACTTCGCGGATCAGGCCGCCGGAGCTGGTCAGGCCTTGCAGGTAATTCCACACGCGCTCGTTGCCACGGCACTCCTCCGGCACGATCAGCAGCATCGAACCGTCAGGACGCGACAGCAGCTGGCTGTTGAACAGGTAGGAACGCACCGCGTCATCCACGGTGACCGCCGAACGCGGTACGCAGACCGACTGGAAGTTGCCGCCGACCTTGGCCAGTTTGGCTTGCAGTTCAGCCAGCATCTGATCGGTGTCGAGGAACGCGTCCTCGTGATAGAACAGCACCTCGCCGTTGCCCACCGCGATCACGTCGTTGTGGAACACGCCCTGATCGATCACCGCCGGGTTCTGTTGCGCGTAGACCACGCCTTCGTCACGCAGGCCGTGCAAACGAGCGACTGCTTGCGACGCTTCGAGGGTCTGGCGCGCCGGGTATTTCTGCGGCGCCGGGTAGCGGGTGTCGAACGCACTGCGACCGAACACGAAGAACTCAACGCCGGCCTCGCCGTACTCACGGCAGAAACGCGTGTGGTTGGCCGCGCCTTCGTCGCCGAACTGCGCCACTGCCGGCAATGCGGCGTGGTGCGCGAAGTGTTGCTGGTTGGCGAACATCGCGCCCAGCACGCGACTGGTGGTCGGGTGCTCGATGCTACGGTGGTATTTGCAGTTCAGGTTGGCGGCGGTGAAGTGCACGCGACCGTCAGCGGTGTCGGCACTCGGGCTGACCGTGGCGGCGTTGGCCACCCACATGCTCGACGCCGAGCAACTGGCAACCAGCAACGGCATCGCTTCTTTGGCGGCGCGCTCGATCACCTGAGCGTCGGTGCCGCTGAAACCCAGACGGCGCAGAGCAGCCACGTCCGGACGTTCCTGCGGTGCGAGAACGCCCTGCTGAAAGCCCATTTCCATCAGCGCTTTCATTTTCGCCAGGCCTTGCAGCGCCGCTTCCTTCGGGTTCGAAGATTGCTGGCTGTTGCTCTGGGACGCAACGTTGCCGTAGGACAGACCACCGTAGTTATGGGTCGGCCCCACTAGACCGTCAAAATTGACTTCATAGGATTTCATCAGCGAGGCTCCACGAGAATCTGTTGTTATAGGCATCGGGTAACAATTCAATAAGACCGAGTCGCGGCCTTCGCGAGCAAGCTCGCTCCCACAGGGATCTCATCGTCCTTGTGGGAGCTGGCTTGCCAGCGATAGACATCACGCCATCTTCACACCAGGCGTCAGGGCCGCCGGCAACACCAGGCTCGGGGTTTCCAGCGAGGCCACCGGGTACGCGCAGTAATCCGCCGCGTAGTAGGCACTGGCGCGGTGGTTGCCCGAAGCGCCGACACCGCCGAACGGTGCGCTGCTCGCAGCACCGGTCAGCTGCTTGTTCCAGTTGACGATCCCGGCACGGCTTTCCAGCCAGAACTGCTGGTAGCGCTCTTCGGAATCCGACAGCAGGCCAGCGGCCAGACCAAACGCGGTGTCATTGGCTTCGGCAATCGCCGCCGCGAAATCGGCGTAGCGAATCACCTGCAGCAACGGGCCGAACAGTTCTTCGTCGGAGCGATCGGCAACCGCCGTCACATCAACGATGCCCGGGGTCAGCAGCGCCGACTGCGCCTGCGGCTGAGTCATCGCCAGCAGCGACACTGCACCGTTAGCCAGCAGATGCGCCTGGGCATCCATCAACGCTTTGGCCGCGCCAAGGGAAACCACCGAGCCCATGAACGGCGCCGGCTGCTGATCGAACGCGCCGACTTCGATGGTCGAGCTGACTTCCACCAGGCGCTTGAGCAGGCTGTCGCCCCACGCGCCTTCCGGCACCAGCAGACGACGGGCGCAAGTGCAACGCTGACCGGCAGAAATGAACGCCGACTGAATGATCGTGTACACCGCCGCATCAAGATCAGCGACCTGATCGACCACCAACGGATTGTTGCCACCCATTTCCAGCGCGAGGATCTTGTCCGGACGACCGGCGAACTGCTGGTGCAGGTGATTGCCGGTACGGCTCGAACCGGTAAAGAACAGACCGTCGATGCCTGGATTCGCTGCCAGAGCGATACCGGTTTCGCGGGCGCCTTGCAGCAAGTTCAGGACACCGGCCGGCAGACCGGCTTCGATCCAGCACTTGACCGTCAGCTCGGCGACTTTCGGGGTCAGCTCGCTTGGTTTGAACAGCACGCTGTTACCGGCCAGCAGCGCCGGCACGATGTGGCCGTTCGGCAAATGACCGGGGAAGTTGTAAGGGCCGAACACCGCGACCACGCCGTGGGGTTTGTGGCGCAACACGGCGGTGGCGTCGCCCAACGGGCCGCTCTTCTCGCCGGTACGTTCGCGGTAGCTCTGCACCGAGATCGCGACCTTGTTGACCATGCTGGTGACTTCGGTCGCGGCTTCCCACAGCGGTTTGCCGGTTTCCTCACCGATGGTGCGGGCCAGTTCGTCGGCATGGTTTTTCAGCGCAGCGGCAAAAGCCTCGAGCACGCTGATACGATCTTCCAGGGTACGACGGGCCCAGCCCGGGAACGCCTGACGCGCAGCCTGCACGGCCGACTCGACCTGAGCGGCAGTAGCGCCCTCCCCCGACCACAGCACTTGCTGGGTCACCGGGTTCAGCGATTGAAAGGCCTCGCCCTGACCGGCCAGCCACTCACCTGCGATGTATAGCGAATTCATTATTTCGACTCCCGGGCAGCAGACAACGCCACGGCGCGAACCTGATCGCCAGCGTTGAGTTGAAGACGTTTGGCGGTCAGCGGATCGACCACCAGAGTGCCGGCGGCCAGACGGGCCGGCGCAGCCGTGATGCGGCAGTCTTCGCGTTTGCGGTTATGGATGATGAACGGCGTGGCGTCGTCGCCCGGCGTGCCGATGGCCAGCACCAGCGCTTCGCTGTCACGCACCGCGCGGATCTTGCTGGTCTCGCACTCGATGGCTGGACCTGCGTCGAAGATGTCGACGTAACCCTGATAGCTGAAGCCTTCGCTCTTGAGCATCGCCAGCGCCGGCTCGGTGTCCGGGTGCACCTGACCGATAACGTTGCGCGCGTCCGGCGACAGGAAGCAGGTGTACAGCGGGAATTTCGGCATCAGTTCGGCGATGAACGCCTTGTTGCCGACACCGGTCAGGTAATCGGCCTGGCTGAATTCCATCTTGAAGAAGTGACGGCCCAGGCTTTCCCAGAACGGCGAACGGCCAGCGTCATCCGATACGCCGCGCATCTCGGCGATGATCTTGTTGCCGAACAGTTGCGGGAATTCGGCGATGAACAGCATCCGCGCCTTGGACAACATGCGGCCATTAAGGCCGGTGCGGTAATCGGCGTGCAGGAACAGCGAGCACAGCTCGGAATTGCCGGTCAGGTCGTTGGCCAGGAACAGCGTCGGGATCTCGCGATAGATGTTCAGTTCCTGCGAGGCGCTGACGGTCAGGCCGACGCGGAAGTTGTACCAAGGCTCGCGCAGACCGACGGCGCCGGCGATGGCGGAAATCCCCACCACGCGACCGTCATCGTCTTCGAGCACGAACAGGTAGTCCGCGTCGCCACGGCCGGCTTCACCGCGAAAGGTCTTCTCGGCCCAGCCGACCCGGTGGGTCAGGCGCTCTTCGTTGGCCGGCAAGGTGGTCAGGCCGGTGCCGGTGCTGCGGGCCAGGTCGATCAGAGCGGACAAATCGCTGCTGCGTACGGGACGAACAATCATGCTATCTCCTCAAACGGGCCGCCGTGGCCACCCGTGAAACTCGCTAAGGCGTTAAACCGCCACCAGGCGCACGCTGGCACCTTCACCGACGCCCAGGGCTTCGGCCGCTTCCAGATCCAGGGTCACCGGTTTGCCCGGCGCGTAATCCAGTTCAAGCAATACCGCGCGGTAATCCTGCAACTGGGCATTGGCCACCAGATACTGGCGACCGGCACCTTTGACCGGCTCGCCGATCTTCACCGGCACCACGCGGCTCTGGGCGATCGAACGGATCCCCGAAACACGCGCATGCAGGGTCGGGCCACCGTCGAAGATGTCGATGTAGTGATCGGTCTCGAAGCCTTCGCGCATCAGGATGTCGAAGGTGATCTGCGCACGCGGGTGCACCTGGCCCATCGCCTCTTGAGCGGAGTCCGGCAGCAGCGGCACGTAGATCGGGTAATGCGGCATCAGCTCGGCGAGGAACGTGCGGCTTTTCAGGCCACACAGGCGCTCGGCCTCGGCGTAGTTCAGGTCGAAGAAGTTGCGACCGATGGCGTCCCAGAATGGCGAATCGCCGTTCTCGTCGCTGTAACCGACGATCTCGGTCACCACCGAATCGGCGAACCGCTCCGGGTGGCTGGCGACGAACAGCAGACGGCCACGGGAGTTGAGCTCGGACCACGGCGACCCCACCAGTTCACGCTGCACGTAGAAGCTGGTCAGCAAGCTGTTGCCGGTCAGGTCATGGCACTGCGAGAGCACGTGGATCTTGTTGTGGATCTTCAGCTCGCGGGAAGCGTGCACGAAGGTCTCGTTGCGAAAGCTGTAGAACGGTTCGGAATAACCGGCCGAAGCAACGATTGCCGAGCAGCCCACCAGTTTGCCGGTGGCGGTGTCTTCGAGGACGAAGAAGTAACTCTCCTCGCCGTTGAAGCTCACTTCGGCGGCAAACGAGGCTTCGCTCGCAGCGATCTTGTCGCTCAGGCGTTCAACGTCATCCGGCAAGGAAGTGACACCAATCGGGCTGTCCGCAGCCAGACGCTGTACCTCGCCCAGATCAGCCATTTGCGCGGGGCGCATCACCAGCATGGTGTCACTCCTTTCTCTACTTCAGGTCGACGAAAGCGCCGACTCGGGAAAAAAATGCCGGGCAGGCCCGGCACAGGAAAATGGTCCCGGCGCCTGTCGATGACGACAGACGCCGGGCGGTCTTGCATGAATCAGGCTTGAGTCAGTTTCGCGGCAGCACGTTCGAAGCGATCCAGACCGGCGTCGATGTCCGCGTCTTCAACCACCAGGCTCGGGGCGAAACGGATCACGTCCGGGCCAGCTTGCAGAATCATCAGGCCTTCTTGCTCAGCGGCGTTGAAGATGTCCTTGGCCTTGCCTTTCCAGGCATCGCTCAGCACGCAACCGATCAGCAGACCGAGACCACGCACCTGGGTGAACAGGCCGTACTTCTCGCCGATCTGTTGCAGGCGGGTCTTGAACTTGTCGTGCTTGGCGTTGACGCCGTTCAGCACCTCAGGGGTGTTGATCACGTCGATCACCGCTTCAGCCACGGCGCACGCCAGCGGGTTGCCGCCGTAAGTTGTGCCGTGAGTGCCGACGACCAGATGTTTGGCCAGCGCTTCGGTGGTCAGCATTGCCGCGATCGGGAAACCGCCGCCCAGGCTCTTGGCGCTGGTCAGGATGTCCGGAACCACACCGAAATGCTGGTAGGCGAACAGGTTGCCGGTGCGGCCCATGCCGGTCTGCACTTCGTCGAACACCAGCAGCGCGTTGTTCGCGTCGCACAGTTCACGGGCGCCTTGCAGGTAAGCCAGCTCGGCCGGCAGCACGCCGCCTTCGCCCTGGATCGGTTCCAGAACAACCGCGCAGGTCTTGTCCGAAACAGCGGCTTTCAGCGCCGCCAGGTCGTTGTACGGCACGTGGGTGATGCCGGTGATTTTCGGGCCGAAACCGTCGGAGTACTTCGACTGGCCACCAACGTTCACGGTGAACAGGGTGCGGCCGTGGAAGCTGTTGAGCGCGGCGATGATTTCGTACTTCTCGGTGCCGAAACGGTCGAACGCGACACGACGGGCCAGCTTGAAGGCGGCCTCGTTGGCTTCGGCGCCGGAGTTGCAGAAGAACACGCGCTCGGCAAAGGTGGCGTCGATCAGCTTGTGCGCCAGGCGCAGGGCCGGCTCGTTGGTGAACACGTTGGACACGTGCCACAGCTTGTTCGCTTGCTCGGTCAAGGCACCGACCAGCGCCGGGTGCGCATGGCCCAATACGTTGACGGCGATGCCGCCGGCGAAGTCGATCAGCTCGCGGCCGGACTGGTCCCAGACGCGGGAACCGGCGCCACGCACAGGAATGAAAGCGGCAGGCGCGTAGTTGGGAACCATAACCTGGTCGAAATCGGCGCGTTGTACCGCAGCGTGCTCAACGGACATCGGAGTCTCCTGATGAGGGCCACCCGCCTGAAACTGGCGAGCGATGGGGGGATTGTAAGGACAGTTTTCAGCCCGGCCTTGTCGCCAAGCGACAACTTCTTATAGCGCAAACCCCGGATTTTCCCGGGTTTACGGCAATGCGACATATAGCGTCGCAAAGGCGCAGTTTAAACTGCCGCCAGCCATTTCAGCAGTCCTGCGAGCCTATCAATTGCGAAGGGTCGGCCTGTCGTACATATGTACCACCTGACACGGGATGCATTTTGCTCTGCTTGAGCTCTTTTTCGACGCTCAAGGACGCTAACGATGCCTTCCACCACCGGGCAATCGCCCGCCAGTTCGCCCACGCCCGGTGCGACCGCGCAAAACCCCGCTTCCCACTACGAACCGCTGGTGAACGCGATCCCCGAATGGCTGGGCAAGGCGTCACCCGCCCGACGCACGGCTTTGAAGAACAACCATCGCGCCCTCCCCGATCCGATCAGGTCAGCACCCGCAGATCAACATCAAGCGCTTAGAAGCGCCATAACGCGGCACATGACCGCGCAGAATGCCGTCGATCAGATGCTCGAACGGGTACAGAACGCCAGCAGCTTCGCCGAGCCGATTCTGACCGAGGCGCTGAAATCGCGTTTCGACCTGGATCTGAACGTCAACGACACCTTTCTGCAGTTGTACATCCCGGTGAAGGCAGCAGGCATCACCACCGGCACCCGTACGTGGACGGTGTCACTGCTGGATGCAGCCCTGCACAACTTCGAGGCTGGCGAAACAGAAGCAGATGCCTACACCAGCGGCTCCTCGTTCATCACCCGCCCGTCGGCGACAGGGCAATTCGAAACGCTGGCACCGCTAAACGCAAAACCCGGTATCCCGGCTTTCTCCCATCTTTGCCGAGAGCTGGATATCGGCGCTCGCTACAAGATTTATCTCGAGGAAAATCTCGCCATCTCCAGCCCGGTAGCGGCTGCGGTCCTGCGGCACAGAGTCAATACAGCGCAAAAAACCGCATTGCGCGCGGCGCTGAAGATGGCGCGCATGCAGGGCGATATTGGACATGCGAATCGGCATTCGATTGAACGATTGCTGGATGGTGCGTCTACCGTATTGATGAACGGTCAGCCAATGCGCTGCCACGACTTGACGATGATGTCGGTCGCCCTGACCGGAGTCGTGATATTTGCACCAGACCTCGAACGCGCAAAAACCGCAGTCACGGTGGTGGCTTACTTTCCGGATGACCCTGAACATCCGGTAAAGGAATACCGCTCCACCGCAGACCTTGCCAAGGAACTGACCCGGCAATTACGCGATACGGAGTACCAACGATTCTTCAGCCGCTTCGTCGCTCACGAGCAGCGTGGACAATTTTTCGGCCAGCTCAGGCAACGACTGAGCGAAACCAAATGGCACCCACCACAGGCCGACAGCCAATTGCCGCCCTGGCGCGACACCCCCATCGAAAAGCCTGATCTGCAATTGGCAGTCACGCCCTTCGTCGGCCAATTTTTGGAACACCTTTACCAAGGCAAGTTGAACAAGATTCTCAACGATGCCGCAGTGATCGCAGTTCCCACCGCCATGGTCGATCGCAACGCACGCTGGAAACGCTGGGATTCGTTTGTCAGTGTCGCGGCGTCGGTCCTGGAAAGCGCCGCGTTCGTCGTCCTGCCGTTCATCCCGTTTCTGGGTGAAATGATGATGGCGTACATCACTTACCAACTGCTCGACGAGGTTTTCGAATCGGTCATCGAATGGGCTGAAGGCCAGACAACCGAAGCCGGCGAACATTTCTTTGCTGCGCTCGAATCACTGATCCAGCTCGGCGCTTTCGGCGGTGGCACCGGCATTGCCATGGCCGAGCTACCCAAGGTGTTGCCGGCCGAAGTCGTGGCGTTCATGGACCGCTTCCGGCCGGTGAAACTGCGCAACGGCAAAACCCTGTACTGGAAGCCGGATCTGCAAAACTACGCCCGCAACACCGTGCCAGCGGCAGATTCCACGCCCGACACGCAGGGCCTGCACCGGCACGAGGGTAAAAAACTGCTACCGCTGGATCAGGCACATTACGTCGTCAGCGATCACGAAATACCCGGTAAGTGGCGCATCGAACACCCTGCACGCACCGACGCCTATGAACCCGTGGTGCGGCATAACGGCGAAGGGGCGTTTCACACCGAGCTGGAAAACCCGCTGCAGTGGAACAGCACCACTACGTTGCATCGAATCGGCCACAGCGTGGAGTCGTTTACCCCGACGCAGCGCGAACGCATTCTGAAAGTCAGCGGTTACACCGAAGACGGTTTGCGCAAAATGCACGTGAATCAGGAGCGCATACCGCCGCTGCTGGCCGACACCCTCGAGCGTTTCAGGATCGACCAGGATTTGCAGACGCTCATCGAGCAGATGAGCAGCGACGATCCAGCGACTTATCGAAAGGCCGATCCGCTGATCCAGCTTCAGTTACTTCACGAACAGGACTTGTGGCCGGACTCCCGGCGTCTGCGCCTGATCGATGCCGGGGGCAAAACGGTCTGGCAGTCCTCCGGCGATGCGCAGCCCACACTGACCGAGATTCACGCTGATCGACTGGTAGACGGCGACTTGCTCAAGACCCTGTTGCTGACCCTCGACGAGGGCGAAATCAACACCCTGCTCAATGAAGACTTCGGGCAAAAAATCGCCCTCGATGTGCGCACTCGCCAACTCCGGATCCGGCTCGCGCAGATTGCCGAACAACAGCGACCGGCCCTGTTCGAACAACGTTATGCGTCACGCCAGCCGCGCAATCTCCCGCTCGAACAACAGGTAGCCAGATACGCACCAGAGCTGCCTGCACGAATCATCGAAGAACTCGTTCACACCGCCACTGGCACCGAGCTGCTGCAACTGGGCGAAGGGAAAATTCCAGAGCGTCAGCAGCAGCTTTGCGAAACCGCCCTGCACGAACTGCGCATCACCCGCGCCTATGAAGGACTGGAAATCGATTCGGTGCGCAACCCGGATTCCGAAACCCTGGCACTGCACAGCCTGCCGCTACTGTCGGGTTGGTCAGATGCTGTGAGTCTGGAAGTACGCGACCAGTCGTTTACAGGGAACAGAGTCGACACCACCGGCCCCGTGGGTGCGGCCATCGAGAAAATTCTGGTACGCCGGGCCGATGGCACATGGCAGCCGTTTGATCAGACCGGACTGGAATTGCACGGCCCGACAGATTTCTACACCAGCGTGCTGCAAGCCTTGCCTGATGCCCAGCGCCAGGCCCTGAACCTGCAGATCGGCGAAGGACCAAAACTCCGGCAACTGATTCGCGACAATCCCCTGCCCCGCGCCAATCTGCGCCTCACTCTGGCAGTCGAAAGCGCTCCCGCCAGTGAGGTCGACACCTTGCGTCTGCTAGGCGCTGAAGGTTACTCACGCAATGTGTCACCCGACGATTCTCCGCCCACTCTGGAAGCGCGGGTGCGCGATGTTTTTCCCGGCATCACCGAGGACGGGCAGCGGGCGATGGTGCAGCATCTGCAAAGCCATCTGGAGAACCCGATTGCCGAGTTGTCGCGCCTGCGCCTCGAGTACGCACGTCTGGAGATCGACCTTGATCAGTGGCGACTGAGAGACGTGCTGGTCGATCCTGTAACCGGCCAGGAATTATCTCTAGCCCGGCGAGCAGCGGCCGCACGCGATCGACAGCTTTTCTCCCGAACCCTGCTCAGTTGCTGGCGCCGGGAAACCCCGCAGCGCTTTGGCTACCGCATGCGTTTTATCGAACCGTTGCTGGGCGATCTGCCGGCGCTGACGGCAGACTTCAGTCACGTCGTCAGCCTGGAGCTCTGCGGCAGTGGAACATCGGCGGACATCGAGAACTTTATTGGTCGCTTCCCTCGACTGACCCGTCTGGATCTACAGCACTTCGACCTGCACAACCTGCCGCAAGGCCTCTCGACCATGCCGACCCTGCGCCAATTGCGCCTGCGTCAATGTGGAATCGTTCTGACCCCGGAAAACCAGGCGCTGCTGACGTCACTCGACGAGCTGGTTGAGCTGGATCTCAAGGACAATCCGCTGGGGACGAGCTTTGACGTGACCTTCATGCCATCGCTGGCCTACCTCAACCTGTCCCGCACCGGGATTTCCGAAACCCCACCCGGTTTGATCGACCATCCGCAGATCAGAAGCGCCTGGCTGACCGACAACCGGATCAGCACGCTGCCGCCAGCGCTGTTCGAGTTCTCGCCCGCCGCCGGCGCTGGATACGACTTCTCCGGCAATCCACTCTCCGCTGTCACACGCGAGCAAGTGAAGACCTATTTCACCAGCACCGGCGTCAACTTCGGCGTGCGCGCCGAACAAGCCGATATCGTCCGCACCAGGGCGCTTTTTCCGGATATCGACGAAGGCCAGGCCAGCAGCCTGATTTATCGCTTGCCCGGTTCACTGATCCAGGGTCGCTTGCAACTGAACGCGTGGGAAACCGAGCTGGCCACATTGAACGCGGACCTGAACGTTTGGGCACGGGATACCCCCGACCGCCACCCGGTAAGTGGCGCAATGCTTGAGGCCAACGAGCGCTTCACCGAACAGGACGCACGCGAGACTTTCGCCGGCAAGTTGCTGCGCCTGTGGCGTCACCGCTCGAAGATCCATCCTCACGCCAGGGCCGATGTGTTCACGGCCGATGCCACGTTCATCGGTGACCTGCCGGAGCTGAGCGCCGACTTCAGCCACATCACCGCACTGACCCTCAACGGCAACAAAGGCCTGCGTGGTGACGCGCCGTTTCTGCGCAGTTTCTCTCGGCTGAAACGCTTGATTCTGCGTAACGGCGAACTGGATCAACTGACCCGGACGCTCAATTGCCTGCCGATGCTGGAGGTATTGGTGCTGGATAATTGCGGCGTGAGCTTCACTGCCGAATCACTGACAGCACTGGCCGCGATGCCCAGACTCGAATCACTGGAACTGCCGGGCAATCCGCTGAATCTGGTGCCCGACCTGCAAACCCTGATCACCCTGACCTACCTTGATCTGTCACGCACGGGCTTGCTGGAAGTCCCGCCCGGCCTCCTCGATCACCCGAAAATCAAGACCGCCATCCTCAGCGAGAACCAGATCACCGAATTGCCCGAAGCCCTGTTTGAGCTATCGGCCCAGGCCGGTGACAGCTACGACCTTTCAAACAATCCGCTGAGCGCCGGCACTCGCGAGCGGATCAAGCAGTACTGCCGCGAAACCGGCCAGGACTTCGCCGTACTCGCCGACGCGGCGGATATCGAAACCACCCAGCAGCTGTTTCCCGACCTCGACACACAGGACGCCAGCGACGTGTTCTACAGTTTGCCGGGCTCGCTCGAACTCGGCCGCAGCCAACTGCGGCACTGGCAGGCCGAAATCCGTCAGCTGAATGCCGACCTCGCGCAATGGGCTGTTGCCGGGCCCAACGTTCATCCGACCACGGGGCAATTGCTCAATCCACGACAAATCTTCGTGACGCAAACGAACAGGCGATTGTTCGCTCAGCGGATCGAAGAACTCTGGCGCTTCCGGTTTGCCGAAAAGCCCACAGAACGAGGCAACGTCCTGATCGCGGAGCTGCCCTTCATTGGCGAGCTACCCGCGCTGTCGGCAGACTTCAGCCACATCGCCGAACTGACTCTCGATGGCAACTCGACCCTGAGCGGCGTCGACGCTTTCCTATTGTCCTTCACCGGTCTTCGCCATCTGGAACTTCACGAGTTCAAACTGGAGCAACTGCCCGAGGCTTGCGAACGCATGCCGTTGCTGGAGCGTCTGGTGCTTGAGTACTGCGAGTTGACCCTGACACCGCCAACTCCGTCCCGCCTGTCCTCCATGACCCGGTTGCAGATGCTCAACCTGAGCCACAACCCGTTGGGCGCCGCACCGGATTTGCAGGCATTGCCGGCACTGACTCACGTGCGCTTGATCGACACCGGTATCACTCACCTGCCCGAAGGCCTGGTCGAACATCCGACTCTGATCATGGCCAACTTCGATCACAACCGGATCAGCGAACTGCCAGACAGCTTGTTCGACCTGCCCGTGCTCTCGCCCAATCAATTCATTCTCGGGGAAAACCCGCTGTCACTCGCCACTCGCGAACGAATCAAGTCCAGTTACCAGCGCACCCGACAGAACTTCGGTATATCGATGCCACAAGCCGATATCAAGCGCGTGCTCGCGCTGTTTCCAGTACTGGATGCCGAGCAGGCGAGCCGCCTGTTGTATCTGTTGCCGGGAACACTCGATCGCGGTCGGCTTCAAATCGGCCACTGGGAATCGGAATGGCAACAGCTGGAGACCACGCTCAGCCGCTGGGTCGGGGAGATTCCCGAGCGACATCCGTCAACCGGCACCCTGCTCACTGAAGAAGACAACGTCGTCGAACGCTCCGGCCGTGATCAATGCCGCCGGGATCTGCAAGCATTCTGGCGTGCACGCTCGACCGCCCAGCCCGAATTGCGGTCAGACAGGCTGGTGCTCAACCTTCCTTTCATGGGTAAGCTGCCAGCACTGGACGCTGACTTCAGCCACGTCACCACCTTGTCCATTACGGGTAACGCCCAACTGCGCGCCGGCGATGATTTCATCGGCGCGTTTACAGGGCTGAAAACCCTGGAGCTGCGCGATCTCGGTTTGCAGCAAATGCCGGCCTCGCTCAAACGCATGCCCACCCTGGAAAATCTGGTGCTGAGCAATTGCGCGGTGGTGCTGGATGCACAAGGGCGCGCCATTCTCGCTACCCTCACACGCCTGAAGAAACTCGACCTATACAACAATCCGCTGGGACTGGCGCCAGACATCCGCACCCTGCCGGCACTGGATTTTCTCGACCTGGCCGGCACTGCCATCAGCGAAGTTCCCGACGGGGTCATCAACCATCCGGAACTGGAAATCGTCATCCTCAACAACAATCGCATAAGCGAAATTCCCGAGGAAATCTTCAACTTGCCGGCGGATATCGGCAATGGCTACGACTTCGGCAACAACCCCCTGAGCCCCGCGATACGCGAGCGGGTCAAGGACTACTTCCGGCGCACCGGCGGTGATCTCGGCGTGCTTGCCGATGAGGCAGATCGGGCAAGGGTACAGACGCTATATCCCGCGATGGACAATGAGCAGGCCAGCACTTTTATCTATCGCCTGAGCGGGACATTGGCCGACGGTCGCAATGAAGTGGCTCGTCGGGAAATGGCGCTGAGCGATCTCACCCGCAGCCTCGCGCAGTGGAGCGGCGACATCCCCGTGAATCCACTCGACGGCCAACCACTGCCCGAAACCGCGCGCCTGCGTCAGGAACAGCTGCGTTCACAATTCGCCGAAGCGCTGCTGACTTGCTGGCACAAAATCCCGATGGAGGATTCAAGTCTCGACAGCTACGGGTTCAGCCACACTGTGAGCTTCCTCGGCGAACTGCCGACACTCGGCGCCCGATTCCCCTACGTGCCGGACCTGTTCCTGGTGGGTGACGGCCACTCGTCACGGCTTGGACGCTTCCTTGAAGCCTTTCCCGGGCTGGACAGCCTGGCCATTCGCGAATGCAATCTGGGCGATATTCCCAAGGACATTTTCACCATGAGTCAACTGACGGCGCTGAGCCTGCCGGACTGCGAAATCAGCCTGACGCCAGAATCGGTAGCAGCACTGGCGGGCATGGACAAACTCGAGGTGCTCAACCTGCGCGACAACCCGCTGGGCCTGACGCCCGACATCAGCAATCTGCACAGCCTGACCGACCTCGACCTGAGCGACACCGGCATCACCGAAATCCCCAAAGGAACGCTGGAAAATCTGCACTGGAACGAGATCGACCTGTCCGGCAATGCGATCACGGACGTGCCGGAAGAAATCATGGATGTGCCCGCGTCAGTCGGCGACCGCTACGACTTGCGCAACAACCCGCTGTCGCCGCAAAGCCTGGCACGCGTCCGGGCCTACTATCAGGAAACGGGCAACAACCTGAACGTCAACGGCATCGACGGCATGCCGCGCCCGCCGGAAATGAGGCCTGATCTGGAAATTGAAGACTGACGGGTGCAGCGCCATGGCAGCCAATGCCATGGCGTGGTTGGCGAGGGATCAACCGCGCTCTGGTGGCACCGACGACAGTTCGAACGGACTGCTGCTGCGCCGCTGGTTGCGGTCTTCCCGCGGCGTGGCGCCGAAGAAGTTGCGGTAGGCGCTGGAGAAGTGCGGCCCCGAAGAGAAACCGCACGACAGGCCGATCTGGATGATCGACTTGCTGGTCTGCATCAACATCTGCCGGGCCTTGTTCAGGCGCAGTTCCAGGTAGTACTGGCTCGGCACGCGGTTGAGGTATTGCTTGAAGATCCGCTCCAGCTGGCGACGGGACACGCATACATGCTGGGCGATTTCGTCGGTGGTCAGCGGCTCTTCGATGTTGGCTTCCATCAGCAGCACCGCCTGGGTGAGCTTCGGATGGCTGGAGCCGAGACGGTTCTGCAATGGAATCCGCTGACGCTCGCCGCCTTCGCGGATGCGCTCGACCACCAGTTCTTCCGAGACCGCACCGGCCAGTTCCGCACCGTGATCACGGGCCAAAACAGCGAGCAGCAAATCGAGCACCGACATGCCGCCGCACGCGGTCAGGCGATCGCGATCCCAGTCGAACAGATGACTGGTGGCAATGACCTTCGGGAAGCGCTCGGCGAAGTCGTCCTGCCAGCGCCAGTGCACCGCCGCGCGGTAACCGTCGAGCAGACCGAGTTGCGCCAGCGGATACACACCGGCCGACAGACCGCCGATCACACAACCGGCGCGCACCACTTGCTTGAGCGCGCTGCTGAGTGCCGGCGCCAACGTGGTCGGTGGCTCGTCAGCGAGCAGGAACAGTTTCTGGAAGTTTTCGAGTTTGCCGGCCCAGGGTTCGCCGGGCAGTTGCCATTCACCTTCGGTCGGTGCTTCGGCCTGCAGGAACGACAACTCGTAAACCACGTCCGGATGCACACGCTGGGCAACACGCAAGGCCTCCTCCGCCAGCGCCAAAGTCAGAGCTTTAGTGCTGGGCCAAATCAGGAAACCAATTCGATGGGCAGTCATGGCGGGCGATCCGAAACGTAAACAGAGGGAAAAACCGAAATCGGCTGCAACCAAATTAGACCATCTGGCGCGCTGCGCAGCATGACCTAATTTGGTGCATAACGGGAGCGATTACTTGAGGCTGCCCGAGAGGAATTGTTGCAAACGTTCCGACTGCGGATTGACCAGCACTTCACGCGGGTTGCCGCTTTCTTCGACGACGCCTTTGTGCAGGAACACCAACTGGTTCGACACTTCACGGGCGAAGCCCATTTCGTGGGTCACCACCACCATGGTCCGGCCTTCCTGAGCGAGGGCCTGCATGACTTTCAATACGTCGCCGACCAGTTCCGGGTCGAGGGCCGAAGTCGGTTCGTCGAACAACATCACTTCCGGTTCCATCGCCAGCGCACGGGCGATTGCCACACGCTGCTGTTCGCCACCGGACATGTGCCCCGGGAACGCGTCCTTACGGTGAGCCACGCCAACCTTGTTCAGGTAGTGCTCGGCTTTCTCGCGGGCTTCGGCCTTGGACACGCCCAGCACGTGAACCGGCGCTTCCATGATGTTTTCCAGCGCGGTCATGTGCGACCACAGGTTGAAGTGCTGGAACACCATAGACAGGCGCGAACGCATGCGTTGCAGCTGTTTCGGATCAGCGGCTTTCAGCGCGCCGTCCTTGTTCGCTACCAGTTTCAGCTCTTCATTGTTGAGCAGGATCTTGCCCGCGTGCGGCTGCTCGAGCAGGTTGATGCAGCGCAGGAAAGTACTTTTGCCGGAGCCACTGGAGCCGATGATGCTGATCACATCGCCGGCGGCCGCTTTCAGGGAAACGCCCTTGAGCACTTCGTGACTGCCATAGCGTTTATGCAGGTCTTGGACTTCAAGTTTGTACATGCGGTCGGTTCTCACAAAAACAGTCAGTCGTTGAGCAAAGGGCCGTCGCGCAGCGCATCGCGCCCCGCCACTTTGGCCAGCCAGAAACCGGGTTGGGCGTAACGCAGCCGCTCAATGGCAAACAGCACCCCGGACGTACCAGCACACACCGTGCTGACCCGATCCGACAGCGGATCGATCACTTCGAAAATCTTGTCACCGGCTTCAACCCACTCGCCGGGCTTGCGCAGAAAACTCACCACGCCCGGATGCGGCGGCAGGAGCAATTCAGTGCCCTCGAAAGGCATGCCTTCGCACGGCTCGTTTGCCGCGCTCGGCCATTCGCCACGGATCAGGCCCTGTTCGGCGAGGAACGCCAGAATCCCTTCAGCCCAGGCTTCGGCCTGCGCCGGCGTGGTGTCGGCCTGACCGCCGAGTTCGACGGTGGTCGCCAGGCACGCCAGTGGAATCTGCGCGTCCGGGAACAGGCGCGACAGACGCAGCCACGGCAACGAGCAAGCCTCGTCGAACGAGCTGCCGCCGGAATCTTCCGCCAGCAGGCCGACCTTCACATCCAGGTGCGCGGCGAGCGAACGCCACTGCGGCCAGTGCTGCGGCAAGGCGTACATGTGCAGCGCGGCTTCGCAGTCGCAATGCAAGTCCAGCACCACATCGGCCGTGGCGGCGTGTTGCAGCAGAGTGCGCTGCATGCCTTGCAACTGGCTGCTGGCCTCGGGCAATGCGGCCAGGTGATCGGCCATTGCCTGACGGATCAGGCGGATGTTGGCGTGCGGATCATCACCGAGTTGTCCTTCCAGCGTAGCGGCCACCGGCGCGCTGAGCTCGACGAAATCACGGTTGAAATTCTTGCCGCTGCCGGCCTCGAAACGACCCTGATGATTGCCTTGCAGCAACTGGCCAAGACCCAGCGGGTTGGCCACCGGCACCAGTTCGATGACGCCGTTGAGCAGGCCTTTGGCTTCGAGTTCGCCGAGGCGTTTTTTCAGTTCCCAGGCGGTGCGCATGCCGGGCAATTCGTCAGCGTGGAGGCTGGCCTGGATGTAGGCCTTGCGCTCGCCGTTGCCGAAGCGAAATACCGAAATCCGGCGCTCGCTGCCCAGGTGGCTCCACGGCAGAACGTGGTCGATGCGTTCCATATCAGTGCTTCCTCGGGGCCAGGTAGCTCAGCCAGCGACGCTCGGCCAGCTTGAACAGGCGCACCAGAATGAAGGTCAGGCACAGGTAGAACACGCCGGCGGTGATGTACGCCTCGAACGGCAGGTAGAACTGCGCGTTGACGGTACGGGCCGCGCCGGTGATGTCGATCAGGGTCACAATGGACGCCAGACTGGTGGTCTGCAGCATCATGATCACTTCGTTGCTGTACTGCGGTAGCGCCCGGCGCAGGGCCGATGGCAGCAGGATGCGCTTGTACATCTTGAAGCGCGACATGCCCATGGCCTTGGCGGCTTCGATCTCGCCGTTCGGCGTGGCCTTCAGGCTGCCGGCGATGATTTCGGCGGTGTAGGCGCTGGTGTTGATCGCGAACGCCAGGCACGCACAGAACGTTGCGCTGGACAGCCACGGCCAGAGGAAGCTTTCACGCACGGCTTCGAACTGGGCCAGACCGTAGTAAATCAGGAACAGCTGAACCAGCATCGGCGTGCCGCGAATCACGTAGGTGTAGAGCCAGGCTGCGCCGTTGACCACGGCGTTCTTGGACACACGCATCAGCCCCAGCGGCAGGGCCGCGAGCAGACCGAAGAACAGCGACAGCGCGAGCAACTTGAGGGTGGTGACCAGACCGCCGAGGTACAGCGGCAGGGCCTCCCAAATGACGTTGTAGTCGAAGATCATAGATCAGCCGCCCTTACGCCTACCGAGTAGCGCTTCTCAAGGTGACGCAGCGCCAGCAACGAGACACTGGTGATCACCAGGTACATCGCCGCCACTGCGAGGAAGAAGGTGAAAGGCTCGCGGGTGGCGTCGGCCGCCTGCTTGGCCTTGAACATCATGTCTTGCAGACCGACCACGGAAATCAGCGCGGTGGCCTTGGTCAACACCAGCCAGTTGTTGGTGAAACCCGGAATCGCCAGACGAATCATCTGCGGCACCAGCACGCGGAAGAACACCTGGAAGCTGCTCATGCCGTACGCCATGCCGGCTTCGGCCTGACCTTTGGGGATCGCCATGAACGCGCCGCGGAAGGTTTCCGACAGGTACGCACCAAAGATGAAGCCGAGGGTGCCGATACCGGCGGCCAGCGGATTCAGGTCGATGTAGTCGTCATAGCCGAGCATCGGCGCGACGCGGTTGAGCAGGTCCTGGCCGCCGTAGAAGATCAGCAGGATCAGCACCAGGTCGGGAATCCCGCGAATCACCGTGGAATACAGATCGCCCAGCCACGCCAGCCAGCGCACCGGCGACAGGCGCAACGCGACGCCGATCAGCCCGAGAACGATGGCCAGGGCCATGGACGACAAGGCGAGCTGAAGCGTCAGCCAAGCGCCATCGAGGATGACAGCCCCGTAGCCTTTCAACATGATTCAGGTCCTCGAAAGTTGGGATGAAAAAATGGCGCAAACCGCAGAGATCCTGTTGCTTGCGCCATTTCGGACGGGTCGAGCGACGTCTTTACTTGCCGTAAATGTCGAAGTCGAAGTACTTGTCCTGGATTGCCTTGTACTTGCCGTTCTCGCGGATGGCCGCGATGGCGGTGTTGATCTTGTCTTTCAGGGCGTCGCCCTTGCGTACCGCGATGCCTACGCCGTCGCCGAAGTATTTGACGTCGGTGAACGCCGGGCCGACGAACGCGAAGCCTTTGCCGGCGTCGGTTTTCAGGAAGCCGTCATTCAACAGCGTAGCGTCCGCCACGGTGCCGTCGAGGCGGCCGGCGGCCACGTCGAGGTAGATTTCGTTCTGCGAGCCGTACGGCTTGATCTCGGCACCCAGCGGGGCCAGGACTTCGCGGGCGAAACGCTCGTGGATCGAACCACGCTGCACGCCGATGTTCTTGCCCTTGAGCTCAGCCAGACCTTCGCTGACTTGAGTGCCTTCCTTCATCACCAGACGGGCCGGGGTGTTGTAGTACTTGTTGGTGAAGTCCACGGACTTCTTGCGATCGTCAGTGATCGACATGGACGACAGGATCGCGTCGATCTTGCGCACTTTCAGTGCCGGGATCAGACCGTCGAACTCTTGCTCGACCCACTGGCACTTGACCTTCATTTCTTCGCACAGCGCGTTGCCGATGTCGTAGTCGAAACCGACGATGCTGCCGTCCGGCGCTTTGGAGGCGAATGGAGGGTAAGCCGCTTCGATACCGATTTTCAGAGGCTTTTCATCGGCGAATGTCGGCAGGGACAGCACGGACAGTGCCAGGGCGCCAAGCAGCACAAGTTTCTTCATCTTGGGACTCCATCGGTAAAGGGCAAAAACGGCAGAGTGAGCGACAGCCCAATATGCGAATGGGTGTAACAAAATCGGTTGCTGCGTGCGTGGGACAGTTCCAGTCAAAACCGCGAAGGCTTCAACGCAAGCCACGACGAGCGAGTGATCGGCATTCTAACGACAGGCCCGAAGCCGATATTTCTTCAATGCGACAACTAATTACAGATGCACCGAGAAACCCGCTTGAGCACATTGACAGCCCCGCAATTTCATGCAAGAGCGAAAGACAGTGAACCGATCTATACTGCAAATTGCGGGCCTATTATTCGCAAACCCTTCTAATCCGGCAAGCGCGGGGTTGTGTCTTATTTTTCACCGGGGGTTTCGAGGCCCGAAAACGGGGCAATGCGTTTCCGGATGCCCCGTTGCGGAGCAGGCGGTTACACATTCAGTTACTTGAAGGCGAACGGGTAACAGTGGGAATGTTCTGACAAGTGAAACCGATAATTATTGGCTGGATGCCGATGAGGTAAGACAGCGGAACACTGCGGAGAATGACAGGCCGTCTTCGCGAGCAAGCCCGCTCCCACACTTGATCCGCGCCAAACACAATCCCAATGTGGGAGCGGGCTTGCTCGCGAAGAGGCCCACCCCGACGCTACAAAAACATCAGACACAAAAAAGCCCCACCCGGCGAAACCGGACAGGGCTTTCTGCACCTCAGACCCGCCGCTTACGCGACGTTCATGGTCTTGTGCGTATCGATCAGATGCTGCACCACACCCGGATCGGCCAGGGTGGAGATGTCGCCCAGACCTTCGTATTCGGCGGTCGCGATCTTGCGCAGGATGCGGCGCATGATCTTGCCCGAACGGGTCTTCGGCAGCCCCGGCGCCCACTGGATCACGTCCGGCGAAGCGATCGGGCCGATCTCCTTGCGCACCCAGTTCTTCAGTTCCAGGCGCAGTTGCTCGCTCGGCTCTTCGCCATTCTTCAGGGTGACGTAGACATAAATGCCCTGCCCCTTGATGTCGTGCGGCACACCAACCACCGCCGCTTCGGCGACTTTCGGGTGAGCGACCATTGCGCTTTCGATCTCGGCGGTGCCCATGCGGTGGCCGGACACGTTGAGCACGTCGTCCACGCGACCGGTGATCCAGTAGTAACCATCGGCGTCACGACGTGCGCCGTCACCGGTGAAGTACATGCCACGGAAGGTCTTGAAGTAGGTATCGACGAAACGGTCATGGTCACCGTACAGGGTGCGCGCCTGACCTGGCCACGAATCGAGAATCACCAGATTGCCTTCGGCCTCGCCCTCGATGATGTTGCCGAGGTTGTCCACCAGCGCCGGCACCACACCGAAGAACGGACGTGCGGCCGAACCTGGTTTGAGCGCATGGGCGCCCGGCAGCGGGCTCATCATGTTGCCGCCGGTTTCGGTCTGCCACCAGGTATCGACGATCGGGCAGCGGGACTTGCCGACATTCTTGTAATACCAGTCCCAGGCTTCCGGGTTGATCGGCTCGCCCACCGAACCGAGCAGACGCAGGCTGCTGCCGTCCGCGCCTTCAACAGCGGCGGTGCCGGAGGCCATCATCGCGCGGATCGCGGTCGGTGCGGTGTAGAGGATGTTGACCTTGTGCTTGTCGACAATCTTCGCCACCCGGGTGATGTCCGGATAGTTCGGCACGCCTTCGAACAGCAGCGTGGTCGCGCCGTTGGCCAGCGGGCCGTAGACGATGTAGGAGTGACCGGTGACCCAGCCCACGTCAGCGGTGCACCAGTAGATTTCGCCCGGACGGTAGTCGAACACACGCTCGTGGGTCATCGCTGCGTACAACAGGTAACCGCCGGTGGTGTGCTGCACGCCCTTCGGCTTGCCGGTGGAGCCGGAGGTATAAAGGATGAACAGCGCTTCTTCGGCACCCATCTCTTTCGGCGCGCAGACAGTGCCCGCCACTTTCATCAGGTCTTCGTACCAGATGTCGCGATGCTGGTTCCACTTGATGTCGCCGCCGGTGCGCTTGCACACGATGACTTTCTGGATGCTGCTGGTTTCCGGGTTGGTAAGGGCGTCGTCGACGTTGGCCTTGAGGGAAATCTTCTTGCCGGCACGGATGCCTTCGTCAGCGGTGATCACCACTTTCGAGCGGCAGTCGATGATGCGACCGGCCAGGGCTTCCGGCGAGAAACCGCCGAACACCACGGAGTGAATCGCGCCGATCCGGGTGCAGGCCAGCATGGCGACCACGGCTTCGGGGATCATCGGCATATAAATGGTCACCACGTCGCCGCGGTGCACGTCCTGGCCACGCAGGGCGTTGGCGAGTTTGCACACTTGTTCGTGCAGTTCGCGGTAGGTGATGTTGCGGCTTTCGGAAGGATCGTCGCCTTCCCAGATGATGGCGACCTGATCGCCGCGCTCGGCCAGATGACGGTCGAGGCAGTTGTAGGAAACGTTCAGGGTGCCGTCGGCAAACCACTTGATGTCGACATGGTGATCGTCGAACGAAGTCTGTTTCACCGTGGTGAAAGGCTTGATCCAGTCGAGGCGCTTGGCTTGTTCGCGCCAGAAGCCGTCAGGGTTGACGACCGACTGTTGGTACATGGCTTTGTAGGTCGCCTCGTCGGTCAGCGTATTGGCCAGAACCTCGGGACGAACGGGATACAGGGAAGCCGCACTCATCTTTCCTACCTCGGTGTAATAGTTGTTTTTGTATGACCCTGTTGTAGCCGGGGCGCCCGTATAGAACCATTCGACGATGGTAGTAACAAGCCCCTACAAAATGTGGCGATTGCCGCGAACCCCGTCGGCCACGGCCTTTCAGGCATTGGCCCGGGCCGGGATATTTTGGTTTTTGGGGGATTGTTACCAAATCTGCCAAAGGTGTTTATCAAAACCGGGTCTGTTTACCCCTACCCCGCCTGCCTAAAATTCACCTCGCCGACAAGGCAAAGCGATTAACAAGGTTACAGCCCCCACGAAGGCCGTTAATCCAGCTCTGAAGTAACAAACCAAACGATGAAGTTCCACACGCAACCCCAAAAAGGTTGCGTGACCCCACTCGACCTCAAGAAGGTAAATTTCAAATGAAAGCTTTATTGGTTCTGGCCCTCAGCAGTCTGTGCGCAACCGCCATGGCAGACGAGGTTCCGACTGATGTCGCACAGCAACAGCCGGCTATCGAGGAATACACCTACTCCACTCACCTGGACATCGCCAAAGTTGTTTCCATGAGCGAAGTTCCGAATGTCTGCGAAGTTGTTCCGGCGAAAATGGAGTACGACGACTCCAAGGGTCAGCGTCACATTCTGCGTTACAGCATCATGGGCAACGGCTGCACCAATTGATGCGTTGAGACTGCACCGAATCGGATCACTCGGCGCAACATCGAGGATCGATTCCAGCCCGGCTTCGGTCGGGCTCAGTTGTGTTTGAAGCGGCGCAAAAGGGTTGCAAAACACAAGATATAGTGAAAAACGCGGTTTTTTGCTCGTTTTTTGAGCAATCAATCACACGCCAAAAAATTAATGAAAAAATTTTCTCCGGGGCCAATCCCGGCGAAAGCCCTGTAAACCCTCGCTCCGATCGAAATCACCCGCGCGCTCGACCGCCCTGCGCTGTTTCGCCCTCCCCCACGCCCGTGTTTTTTTCCCTATAATGCCGCCCTAATCGGGTCAGCAATATTCCCTTACAGGGATCAAAGCCATTCTGAAGCCCCGCAGCAGCGACAACGCTGACCTGCGCCCGTCAGAGGCTCTCGGAAACCCGTAAAAATTTTCTGTTTATTGCCTGCGTAGCACCGCTGCAAAAAACGACATCCAACGCGGCCTGTACGGCCGTGTGAAAAACCAACCAATCAGTTTTCACACGGGCACAGGCCCTCACGCAGGAGACGACACGTCATGCTGAGCTGGGACGAATTCGACAAAGAAGACAGTGAAGTAGCAGCAGTGAAAGGCGCCAATGCCGGCCACGCTAGCGAAGCCAACATGGACCGCCTCGACAGCGCCGGCGGTGCTGCCGCCCTCGAAGCCCGCGCCGTGACCGCCGAAGACTCGGCCGCTGTGGCCCGCGCCAAGGCTGCACTGGATTCCCTCGACGTTGCCGAAGGCCTCGCCGAACTCGAAGGCTCCGCCGCCCGTGTCGCCGTTGACGAAAAGCGCATGATCAACTGCCGCGCCGACCTCAACCAGCTCGTGCCATTCAAGTACGACTGGGCCTGGCAGAAATACCTGGACGGCTGCGCAAACCACTGGATGCCGCAAGAAGTCAACATGACCGCCGACATCGCCCTCTGGAAAAACCCGGAAGGCCTGACCGACGACGAGCGCCGCATCGTAATGCGCAACCTCGGCTTCTTCTCCACCGCCGACTCCCTGGTTGCCAACAACCTGGCCCTGGCCGTGTACCGCCTGATCACCAACCCGGAATGCCGCCAGTACATCCTGCGCCAGGCGTTCGAAGAGGCGATCCACACCCACGCCTACCAGTACTGCATCGAATCGCTGGGCATGGATGAAGGCGAGATCTTCAACATGTACCACGAGATCCCGTCGGTCGCGAAAAAAGCCGCCTGGGGCCTGAAATACACCCGCGCCATCTCCGACCCGGAATTCAACACCGGCACCGTAGAGACCGACAAAGAACTGCTGCGCAACCTGATCGCCTACTACTGCGTTCTGGAAGGCATCTTCTTCTACTGCGGCTTCACCCAGATCCTCTCCATGGGCCGCCGCAACAAAATGACCGGCGTCGCCGAGCAGTTCCAGTACATCCTGCGCGACGAATCCATGCACCTGAACTTCGGCATCGACGTGATCAACCAGATCAAAATCGAAAACCCACACCTGTGGGATGCCGAAATGAAGGAAGAAGCTTCGCAGATGATTCTGCAGGGCACTCAACTGGAAATCGAATACGCGCGTGACACCATGCCTCGCGGTGTGTTGGGTATGAATGCTGCGATGATGGAGGACTACCTGAAGTTCATCGCTAACCGTCGCCTGTCGCAGATCGGTTTGAAGGAAGAGTACCCAGGGACCACTAACCCGTTCCCTTGGATGAGCGAGATTATGGACTTGAAGAAAGAGAAGAATTTCTTTGAGACTCGGGTTATTGAGTATCAGACTGGTGGTGCGCTTAGCTGGGACTAATCGTCTCGCTCGCCACGATTTGACGACCGCTGCTTGAGTCGTCGAATTGAGAAAACAAAAAGCCCCGATTTGATCGGGGCTTTTTTATTAGCGGCTGTTTGTACTTTTCCGTCCCTACATTACAGCGCTCAATCTCCTACAGCACTTACAGCTGCTTCGCATTGAAGCCAACTGCAAGCACCTCTAAGATCAATTGCAGGTGCCTAAGAAACACCCAACGTAGAAAGCTTGATCAGTCACACAGACGCATATGCCGTCAGTGGAGCTGCCTCGCTCGTTGGGATTTCTTAAGCCCACTCTACGTTGGGGTCAGGCCCTCCAAAAATCTAAACGTAGAGGTAATGGATATGCCCGATCCTTTTTCTGTAACAGTCTTCTCTCGTCACAACCTCGCACTACATGCCCTCCTGCTCGAAAACCAAACGTGGTTCTGCGCCCGCGATGTCGGCCGCTTGATGGGTTTCCATCTATGCGAACGCATGGTCAACAAGCTAGATAAGGATCAACGTCGCGTTTTGTGGATTGAGTATTTTCGGCAACCCGAAAAGCAACTGATGCTCAGCGAGTCCGGTGTGTATGCGCTGCTGGTGTATCACTACGTCCCGGGGAACCGGTTGTTGCGGGAGTGGTTGACTCTGCAGGTGGTGCCGGCCTTGCGTGATGCAGAACACTCGGGGCATTCAGATCGGCCGATGTTGAGTTTGTTGGATTGGCCGGAGATGTCGTTGAGTCTGCTGCATTGGCAGGATGAAGGCTGGATTCGGCTGCGGGATATGCCTTATCTGCTGAACGATCAGATGCAACGGCGGAGACCGGGGAAGCCTTGGTGGCGAAGGGTTGCGCAGGTGTTTCAGTCTTCGGGGCCCTCGATGGGTTAGTGATGCTGGCTGTAGGACTTCGCGAGATCCGTCGTTATTTTCTGTAGGAATTTTCGTAGACATCTGTAATGGCCACTCAGTATCGTCCGAGGGTTTTCAACCCTCGGCGATTGTATGGACACGGAAAAAAGTAATAGCGATTGGAGTGACGTAGAGATTCAGGCTGCGGTCGATGCCTACCTCAAAATGCTGGCACGCGAGCAGAGCGGCCAGAAATTCGTCAAGACTGAGGAAAATCGCATTCTGCGTGAAGGCCCACTAGCCGGTCGGACGAAGGGCTCTGTCGAATTTCGGATGCAGAACATTTCTACCGTGTTGGTAGAGCTGGGTCGAAAGCGTATTGAAGGCTACAAACCTGCCAAGAATGTTGGTGCGAATGTAGCGCGTAGCATCCGTAAGGCACTTGATGCTTCCACCGTTCTGACGCTTGAAGACTCTGATCCAACTGCGGACGAGGCATTGCTGGAACAACGCGCGGCTAAATTTCAGCGAAAGCAATTTGATTACGTCCCCAAAGGGATTAAGACACCTCTCCAAACGACGTCTACCAGAAAGGTTTACTTTCGTGATCCCGAATTAAGGGGCTGGGTTCGTCAGGAAGCCAATGGGAAGTGCGAAGGTTGTGGCGAAGAAGCGCCATTTACGAAGGATGGGGAACCGTTTCTGGAAGTGCATCACGTTAAGCATATGTCGCAAGAAGGATCAGACCAGCCTTCGAATGTTGTGGCGTTGTGCCCCAACTGTCACCAACGTTGCCATCATTCGGACGACAGAGAGGATTTCACTGCTTGGCTTTATGACAACGTTGGAAGACTAGAAAAGGAATAATTGCGGCTTGCTTCACTAACCGCATTTGCTGGTTTTGGAGCGGCATCGCAGCCCAGCGGGAGCATGCTCCCTCGCCACAATTTTTGTGTGCTGCTGAACAAGGATTACCGTGACCGAGAGCCCCCTCGACCACACACATGGACGAACATCACATGCAGAAACCATCCACGGAATCGACCACCCCGGGTCAATCCCGACTCCTGACCGCCTCATTTCTAATCGCCTTTTTCGGCCTTCTGCTTATGGCCTTACGCATCGTTCAAAAGAACGAAATCATGGCTGTCGGAGCAGTCTGGTTCGCAAATGCGATAACCATGGTGATGCATGTTATTTATTGGAAGCGTTATGGCCTGTCCGTTGGCTTCAAAATCGCGGTTGTGATTCAAATCGTCATTACGATTCTGCCCTTCCTGTTTGGCAATCTCGGTTTTATAGCTGTTCTCCTGATGCTGGGTGGCGAGATCCATTACTGGTAACCAACCTCACCACCCGCTATTAATACCCCTCCCCCCACTCAAGGACCCGAGCCCCACCATGAAATTCGACCTCGCCTACTGCCTCAGCCTCGACGACAAGCTGTCGATCTATGACGTTCGCGATCTCAATTTCGATGAGACGGTGGCGTTCGATTCTGCGAAGGAACATTTCCAGTGCCCCAACGACGCCTGTCGTGCGGCGTTCGATGCCTCCAACGAGTTGGGTACGTTCAACGCCAAGAACGTGAATTACGTGCGCACGCCGCACTTCAAGAATCTGCCCGGTACGCAGCATGTGGCGGGTTGTCCGTATGTGAGTTTGAAGACGTCGGCGTCGGGGGTTGAGGCGGCGGATGGGGAAACGGATGACGGTCGGGAGGAGCATTTCCCGTCGGAGTTGTTGCTGACGCGCCGTGAGTATGTGCGCAAGCCTGCCGCGCCAGCGGGGGCGGCGGATGTGTTGCGGGATGATCCGGTGCGGGTGGCGGCTCCCCCCTCGAAAGATTCGCCGAGTCGTGAGACGGCGCCGGACAAGACCAGTGTCTTCGCCCATCCCGTGGAGTGTTTTGTGTCGAACTTCGCGGACAAGGATTTGCTCAAGCGTATGCCGCTGAAGATTGGCGAGCATACGGCGCCGTACAGTTCGTTCTTCAAGAAGATCGAGTACTTGATGGACAACAAGGGGCTGATTTATTGGGGTCGGATCAAGAAGATCGAGGACTTTCACAGCGCCAGTTTCCGGATCGATTTCGAGGACAAGGTCTGGTTCAAGAAGCCGGATGACAGCAAGAAGAAGCCTTATCCGGTCAGTGTCTACCTGAACAAAAAGCTGATCGACAACTACCGCAAGCGCAAAGCGTTTCTGGAAGAGATCAAGCACGCGATCGACAGTGATAAGGAGTTGTTCTGCTTCTTTTATGGCGTGACGCCGGAGTTGAAGCAGGTGCCGGGCAAGAAGAACCCCGAAAAGCCTTTCGAGGTCTTCAATGCCAATATCGAGAACCTGGATCACTTCATTATTCGTGAAGCGCCGGGTCTGGCGTGATGGTTAGTTCTGGGGTAGTTGCAGTTGGACGGCGCCGGGGTGTTGTTTGATGAGGGAGTACGGCAGGACTGACCAGTCCGGCGCATCGCAGGCGCGGGCGACGCGAGCGAAGTAGGCGCCCAGGTACAGGCCTTTCGGGGTGAAGTGCCAGGACGGATAGCCCCAGATGCTTTCATCGGTGTAGTCGCAACTGTCCTCATCGCCCTCTGCCGGTTTCTTCATTTCATCTGGGTAGAGCGCGGTGAGTTGTTTGATCAGCCACGGCACCAGCACTTCGCGCTGGTAAGTCGAGCGCGCTGCACTTTCTTTTTCGCTCAGCGGCTGATCGCCCAGACTATCGCGCTCGGCGTGCAGCAGTGGTTTGCCCTCGCCTACCCACAACACATCTTCCAGCGACAACGGATGGGCGGTGTTCACGTCGATGTTGAGCGGCGAATCGCCGAAGTCCGGATGCGCGCCGCCGCAGTAATAGCTGGTCGAGATGTTCAGGCTGACCACGGCTGGCGAGATCAGTTGCGGTTGTGCCTGCTGCATGAACTCGACGTTTTCCCCGCCCTGCAACTGGCAGCCGTGATAGCTGATGACTTCGCTCCACAAGCGCCCGAGCAACTGTTGGTTGACCCGCTGCAGGTCATCTTTCGGCAGCCCGGATTCCACGGTAAACAACGCGATCTTTGACTCGGGCTCCGTCCACCATTGCAGGGTGTAGCCCATGAAATCTTCTTTTTTCGTGGCCTTGAGCTTGAGCCCCTGTAGCCGCAGATATTCGTACGGTTCGCTGGCAGGCAGCGTGGCGATGAAGGGCAACGTGGTGGCGGTCGGCGCAGCTATTTTGGCCTCGGAGAGTTGTACCGCAAGTTTTTTGCCCTGAGGGCTTTGCCATTCACCCTGCCAACCGTTGGCGGTTTCTTCCAGCTTGAGGGTCGGCAAAGGCTTGTCATCGCCGTAGCGATTATTGCCCTCGACCAACGTCAGCGTGCTGTCCTGCAACGCGCCACTGAGGGGCAAGTCGCGGTGGTACTTCTCGTAGAAGTAGCGACCGGTCACTTCGTCCTGCTGCTGGGTGTTGAGCTCAACCACAATCGGCGTCTTGCCCAGCGTGCCGGTGAACACACGTCTGCCGTCATCAGCCTGAGCGGTGGAAAGCAGTGAAAACAACGCGGCGGCGTATGGCGCCAGGCGCAACAGTCCCTTGAGCATGGATCGATCCCTGAGTGAGTCGGAGGTCGCGCCGGGACGTGAGTGCCAGCGCTGGTAAATGCGGGGCGGATTATGGCGGGGGTGGCTTAACTAATCGAGTTTTGTCGGTTGTACTCTTCCAGCCAGGCTTCGCGCTTTAACGCTTCGATCTCTCGGCGCACTTGTTTGCGCCGTTTTTTGGCTTCCTCGACTTCAGCCTCCTCAAGAGCGCAATACTGACGTAGCCAATGAACAATCATTTCTTCAAGTGGCCAGTAGTAATTCTTAGCACCCTTGCTGCTTCTCGGGGTGTCATTCATATCCTCGTCAAATACCATTGCGGCCATTTCATCAGGCGGCAAACTGCCTCTTTCGGCGACCCTTTCCTTGAAGATCCAGGCGATCTCGTCGATGTGTTTTTGCGCACTGCGATGACTGCGCCGATAGAACTGCTGTGAGTGACAAACTGATCTGAAGTGCTCGATCATCTGGTCAGCGTCGATCCATTGCGCAAGATCGTGATTGATCGCATGAACCATTACACCGTTGAGCCAGCGATCAGCAAAGCGCTGGACAACGCCCTCAACGTCCGCTTTTTTCGCATCAGCAAGAATCACGCAATACCGCGTTTTTACGTGCATGACGAACAACACATTCTTGCGCTGCACGGTGATGGCGTGAACCAGCCACTGCTCGGTCGAACTGTCCGGCTCGTCATCTTCGATGACGGGTGACGGTGCGTTGTATTCAACCGGCGTGATCGTTTTGCCCTTATGGACGCGATTGAAGAACTTGCTGGCGGCTTCTGTGCAGTTGAAGATCAACATCGTGTTTCTCTGTTTGTCGTGAGGGGGATCATCAATAGTCCGGTACGCGCTCCTCCGCCCATTCGATTTCGTATGGCTGGCGAACAGCATCCGAAATAATCTCGCGCACCTTGTCGCTAAGGACTGATAACTCTGCATCGGTCAGCAGGTTGTGTGCAACCATCAGCCTCAACGACAGCCATGCATCTTTGCGGCTCAGTCCATCAAAGGTCATTGCCATATCCTTGTCTCGACTTCGTATAAGTCGATAGAGCGTCAGATAACGAGCGTGAGCCGAGAGAGCACCGTTTTGAGCAACGGTTCTGGTCTCAGCCAAAACACCTTGGCAAAAACGGTCCAACGCAAGCTTTCGTAATTCTTTGTACTTTTTCCAGTCACTTTCGGAAATCGACATGAACCTCACCTCTCGCCCATATTTAAGTGAGACCGGGTAATTGATTACTTCATTGAGATAATCAGCAGAACTACCGACAACAATCCAATATAGACCCAAGCATGCACCCGATCCGCTATCCGCCCGATCCACGGCGTGGCCAGTCGAATCCCTAGCATCGAGCCCAGCGTCAGCACCGCAAACGCCAGCAGATCCACATACCCGACAAACCACGGCCCGAGTTCTGTCTCGCTGTACCCCGCCAACATCATGTACGTCAGGGTTCCCGCCAGCGCCACGGGCACGCTCAGCGGATTGGCCATCGACGTCGCCTGGGACATGCTCAACCCGCAACGCCGCAATAACGGCACGGTCATGACGCTTCCTCCTACACCGAGAAAGGTTGCGATGGCGCCAATGCCTACACCGCCGCCGGACGTTTCCATTGTTCTCAATCGACGTGGGATGACGCCATCAGATTGCGTAAGAAATCCGCGTCGCAGCAGGCAATCGACAATCGTCACGCCGAGGTAGGCGATGAAGGCATAACGAATGACTTCGCCGCTGACCCACACCGCTGCGATTGCACCGACGACCGCGCCCAATCCGATGAACCCGCCCAACGGCCACAGGTAATCACGGATGAGATTGCCGGCGCGGCGGTGTTTATCGGTGGCGACCAGGGCGTTGACGATCATGACGCAGGTCGAGGTGGCGACGGCGATGTGCATGGCGGATTGGCTGATCGGGTCGTCGGCGCCGTGGCTTGCGGTGAGCATGCGGTACAGCAGTGGCACGACGACGAAGCCGCCGCCGAAGCCGAAGAGCACGGCGGTGACGCCGGTCAGGCAGCCGAAGAGTGTCAGCAGGAGGTAGAACATGGCCTGTCGTCCGTTGTTTGGGAGCGGTCGACGATAGAGCGGCGGCGCTTGGCCTGCTTCAGCAAGTCAGCCAATAATGTTTGCGTTTACGCCAACTGCCGGGTGCCGCTCGATGCGCAATGTTTCGATCAATCTGCTGGATGACACGCCGCGCCCGGTGGTGGCGATCGGTACGGATTATTCCCACGGCTATCTGTTGCCACGTCATACGCATCGGCGGGCGCAATTGTTGTACGGCGCGACCGGGGTGATGCGGGTCAGCACGCATGACGGTAACTGGGTGGTGCCGCCGCAGCGGGCGGTGTGGATTCCGCCGGGGGTAGCGCATGAGGTGTTGATGTTGGGGGTCAGCACTCGCAGTTTGTATATCGAGCCGGAGGCCGTGGATCTGGGTGAGCGTTGTCAGGTGATCAGTGTGTCGCCGCTAGTGCGGCACTTGTTGATGGAAGCCGTGGAGCTACCGCTGACCTATGACCTGGCCGGGCGTGACGGCGTGCTGATCGACTTGTTGCTGCATGAATTGGTGCGCAGTGCTCCGTTGCCGTTGCATATCCCGCTGCCGCCTGACAGAAGGCTGCTCGAACTGTGTCAGACCTTTCTGCATCAGCCGAATGCCCACCAATCACCCCAGCATTGGGCCGATCAGCTGCACGTAAGCTTACGTACCTTCAACAGACTGTTTCGTCAGCAGACCGGCCTGAGTTTCAGTCAATGGCGTCAGCGCGCCTGCGTGGTATTGGCGCTGGCACGGCTGGCGGCGGGTGAAGCGGTGACGCGAATTGCCCTGGATTTCGGCTATGACAGCCCGGCGGCGTTCTCGACGATGTTCCGCCGGATCCTCGGTCAGGCACCGTCCGTCTGGTTGGAGGCGGCGAATTAGGGCAAATCAAAAAATGCGTTTGATCCCGGCCGAAAACAACTGTACAAAAACACAGTATATTTTCCATCAGCACTCTCGAGCCCGGAGCACACCATGGCCTCTTCAGCGATGAACCTCATCCTCGAACGTATCGCCCTTTTCCAGTTCACCCCGACCCATTGCGCCCAGGCCCGAGGAATGTTGGGCTGGAGCATTGAACAGTTGTCGCGAGAGGCCAAGGTTTCAGTAGACGACATTCAGCGATTCGAAGCGCAGCAGGACGTGGCGGATGCGGTGCGGCTGGCGTTGACCTATCGGTTTGAGGCGCAGGGGTTGGTGTTCTTTCCGGGGTTTGCGCCGGGGCGTTCGACAAGCAATGGTTCGACAGCCGAATCAGTGCGTGGGGATTATGCGATGGCGGAGTGATTCGGTTCGCCTGATGGAGGCGAACCTGCACCAGTGAGTCAGGCCCCTTGGACCACCGCCTCACTCTCCCCTTCAACCGCCAACCACCACGCACTCCCGCGTTGCGGCTGTGCCAAGTTGAAAGCCTCGCCCATTTGCGGCGTGGTGATGGAAACACTGCGTTCCCAGGCCAGCGCAAGAATACGGTCGAACGGCTCATGCCAGGCGTGCATTGCCAGGTCGAACGTGCCGTTGTGGATCGGGAAAAGCCAGCGGCCCTTGAGGTCGATGTGGGCCTGCAGGGTTTCTTCGGGTTGCATGTGCACGTAAGGCCATTCGACGTTGTAGGCGCCGGTCTCCATCAGGGTCAGATCGAACGGGCCGTACTGTTCGCCGATGCGTTTAAAACCGTCGAAGTAGCCGCTGTCACCGCTGAAAAAAATCCGCGTGTCGCCGTCGATGATCACCCACGAAGCCCATAGGGTCTGGTTGCCATCGAATAGGCCACGACCGGAGAAGTGCTGCGACGGGGTGGCGATGAAGCGGATGCCGGCGACTTCGGTGCCCTGCCACCAGTCGAACTGGCGAACCTTGTCGGCATCGATCCCCCATTTGATCAGAGTGTCGCCAACGCCCAGCGGGGTCAGGAACACGTTGACCTTGTCCGCCAGTTTCAACACCGCCTCATAGTCGAGGTGGTCGTAGTGGTTGTGCGACAGGATCACCGCTTCGATCGGCGGCAATTCGTCGATGCTGATCGGTGGCTGGTGAAAGCGTTTCGGCCCGGCCCATTGAACAGGCGAGGCGCGCTCGGCAAATACCGGGTCGGTGATCCAGAACTTGTCTTGCAGTTTCAGCAGCAGGGTCGAGTGACCGAGACGATAGACGCTGTGATTCGGCGCAGCGATCAGGTCGGCGCGGGTCAAAGGCTGCACGGGAATGGCCGACGCAGGACGCGTGTTGCGCGGTTTGTGGAAGATCATGTTCCACATGATCCGTAGCATCTTGCGCACACCTTCGCGCTGCACCGGCGCGTGGTTGCGGAATATACCTTCGGCCTGACGCGAAGGTTCAGGGGTTTGACTGCCCGCAGAAGCAATGGATTTGGCCATGACTGAGTGACTCCGGAAACACCGCGCAATTCACGGCTTTCCACGGTGGGACGATAAATGGCCAAGGCACGCACGCATCAGCCGGACATCTGGTTTTAGGGTGCACCGATTAACGCAACATTACACTGACCGGTGTAGTTTCTAGGTTGCATCAAACCCGATGACAAGTAAACTGCCGAGTGTAATTTGACCCTTTTCCTGCCGAATCGAATTTATGACAGCTCCCCAGCGCCTCACCGACCGTAAACGCGAAGCCATCATCCAGGCCGCGATCGCCGAATTCCGTACCAACGGTTTCGAGGTCACCAGCATGGACAAGATTGCGGCCACGGCCGGGGTATCGAAGCGCACGGTGTACAACCATTTTCCGAGCAAGGAAGAGCTGTTCGCCGAAATTCTCAACCAGTTGTGGGCACGAATCAGCACCGAGCAAGCCGTGTCGTACCAGCCCGATCAGCCTTTGCGCGATCAATTGCGAACGATGCTGCTGGCCAAACTGCAGATGATGGCGGACGACAACTTCATGAATCTGGCCCGCGTCGCCATCGCGGCCGCGATCCACTCGCCGGAGCGCGCGCAGAACATGGTGGCGCGCATGGGCGAACGTGAGGAAAGCGTGACCGTGTGGATTCGCGCAGCCCAGGCGGACGGTCGGCTGAAACCGGTGGATCCGGAGTTCGCCGCGCACCAGGTGCAGGGGCTGTTGAAGACGTTTGCCTTCTGGCCGCAGATCTCCATGGGCCAGCCCTCCCTCGACAGCACCACGCAAAATGCCGTGGTCGATTCTGCGCTCGACATGTTCCTGGCCTGCTATCAGCTCTAGACAAGGCCTGCGCCACGGTAAATGGCTCACAAGGACACTGAATTTTCCCGCTGGAATAAATGACAATGTCTGTCATTGGCCGATGAACGGTCTGTCTGAAGTATTACACTGCAAAGTGTTTCAGAATGAATCTGGCGCAGAACATCATGGAAAACCAACGCGGCAAAGGCTTGTCATTCGCCAGGCGCATTTATTTGCCACGGGCCATCGGATTGGGCATCGGTTTCTTCAGTGTCGGCGCCGCGCTGTATCCGTTGAACATGCCGGGCTGGCTCTGGGCGCTGTTGCTGTTCAACGGTTTTCTCTGGCCGCACGTGGCCTATCAATGCTCGACCCGCTCGGCTTTCCCCTACCGCGCCGAACGCCGCAACCTGCTCTATGACTCGGTGTGCGGTGGTTTTTGGACCGCGTGTTTCCAGTTAAATCCGCTGACCACCGTGACTATCCTGTCGATGATGACCATGAACAACGTGGCCGCCGGCGGCCAGCGTCTGTTCCTGCTCGGCGCCCTCGCCCAGGTGATCGGCGTGCTGCTGGGCTGGTCGGTGTTCGGCGTCAATTTCACCCTGACGGCCACGCAGACTCAGGTCTGGGCCTGCCTGCCGATGTTGACCCTTTATCCGCTGGCGCTGGGCATGGTCTGTTATCGGTTGGCGATCAAACTCGCCGAACACAAACGCAGCTTGAGCGCCCTGAGCCGCACCGACAGCCTGACCGGCCTGCTCAACCACGGCGCCTGGAAAGACCTGCTGCACCTCAAGTTCCAGCAGTGCCGGCAGCATAATTCCCAAGCCATCCTGGCGCTGATCGACATCGATCATTTCAAGTCGATCAACGACAGTTACGGGCACATTGTCGGCGATGCGGTGCTGCGACAATTGAGTCGCGAGCTGAAATTCGTGCTCGACGAAAGCGAGCTGGCCGGGCGTTACGGCGGCGATGAATTCTGCGTGATCCTGCCCAACCTGCCCCTGAGCAAGGCTGAAGCGCTGATGGAGCAACTGCGTCAGGCACTGGATCGATACCGCCATCCCGACGTTTCCGAGCTGCGAGTCAGCCTGAGTATCGGGCTTGCTCGCTATCAAACCTCTTACGCCGATGCCCTTGAGTGGTTCGAAGAGTCCGACAAGGCGTTGTACACGGCCAAGCACACGGGACGTAACACAATCAGCGTAGCGTTGAGTCGATCCAACGCTTGAAAAAACTTGTACAAAATTGAGAAAAATCGATTTCTTGTACAAGTTTATAAAGTTTTGTATAAGTTAATCCGCCAGCCGGGATGCTGGCACACTGCTTCCAGCCATTGATATATCTGGCTGGCTGACGCGGAAACAGGGACCCCTCCTTCAGTCCTATTTCCAGAGTGCCATGAACATGATTTTCAACCGCCACAAGACTGCCCTCGTCGATCTCCAAAACACCATCAACCAACAAGCGGGCCTACTGGAGGCGATCAACCGCTCCATGGCAGTGATCGAATTCGACGTCGACGGTGTGGTTCTGCGCGCCAACGACAATTTCCTGAAAACCATGGGTTACACGCGTGAACAGGTGGTCGGCCAGCCCCATCGCCATTTCTGTTCCCCAGAGTTTGCCCGTGGCAATCAGTACACCGAGTTGTGGTCGCGATTGAAAAGTGGCCAATTCCAGTCTGGCACCTTTGAACGTATCGACAGCCAGGGCCGACCGATCTGGCTCGAAGCCAGCTATAACCCGATCAAGGATGACTCGGGCCGCGTGGTGAAAGTGGTCAAGTACGCCATGGATGTCACCTCGAAGGTGCAGCAGGAAAGCGAAGCCAATGCGAAATTGCAGGCGATCGACCGCGCCATGGCGGTGATCGAATTCGATCTCGACGGCAATATTCTCACTGCCAATCAGAATTTCCTCACACGCATGGGCTACACCCTTGCCGAACTGAAAGGTAAACATCACCGCTTGTTCTGTACCGCTCAACTGGTCAACAGCAGCGCCTACCAGGATTTCTGGCGCCGGTTGAATCAGGGCGAACTGTTTCAGGGCCAGTTCGAACGCATCGACAAACGCGGTCAGACCGTGTGGCTCGAAGCCAACTACAACCCTGTCTATGACGCTGCTGGCCGATTGTGCAAAGTGGTGAAATTCGCCTCGGACGTCACCGCCCGCGTCGAGCAGCACGAGCAGGATGCACGCAGCGCCAGCGCCGCCTATCACATCTCCGTCGCCACCCGAAAAGTCGCCGAGCAAGGTACGCAAGTGATCCAGCAAGCGGCCAGTGAAATGCGCGACATCGCCGACGACATTGCCGAATCCTCGACCTTGATCGCGCAACTGGGCGAGCGCTCCGAACAGATCACCGCCATCGTCAACACCATTCGCGCGATTGCCGATCAGACCAACCTGCTGGCCCTGAACGCTGCCATCGAAGCCGCCCGCGCAGGCGAGCAGGGTCGCGGCTTTGCCGTGGTGGCCGATGAAGTGCGGCAGCTGGCGGCGCGCACCAGCGGCTCGACAGCGGAAATTTCCAACATGATCGGCCTGATCCAGAGTGAAACCCGTCAGGCGATCAAGAGCATGGAGGGCACCCAGGGTCGCGCGGCGCAAGGTGTCGAACTGGCGAATCAGGCCGGCACGGTGATTCTGCAGATCCGCGACGGCGCCAGTGAAGCAGTGGAAGCTGTGAGCATGTTCGCCAATGACCGGGCGCCGGGTTAAACACGACTACGGCAAACGCAGCGCCCGCCCCAGTTCATCGAACAGCGTGACCACCGAGCGCAATGCGCGGCAGTCCGGGCGGGTCAGCAGCCACAACGCGGTGTCGTAGCCGTGCAAAGGTTCGCTCAGGGCTTGCAGCCCTTCGTTGATGAGAAAGTCCGGCAACGCCGCCACGCCCAGCCCGGCGCGGACTAACTCCGTCACCGACAGCATGCTGTTGCAGCGATAGCTCGGCGTGACACCCGGCAACTGCTGGCGGCGCCAGGCGACGGTCGGGTGATCGGGCAGAAAGTCGTCCGGGGCGATCCACGTCAGCACCGCCAGATCGGCCGCTTCAACATTTTGTAGATAACGCTGACTGGCGCAGACCCGGTAGGAGATCTTCGCCAGCTCCCGTCCGACCAGATGCTCCGGCGGTGTACGCGTCAGGCGCAGGGCGATGTCGGCATCGCGGCGGCTGAGGTTGGCGAAATCGTTGGAAGTGCTCAGTTCGATGGTCAGCGCCGGGTAGTTCGGCATGAACTGCGCCAGCGCCGGCAGCAGCAGACCTTGCAACACCGAATCGGTACAGGTCAGGCGCACCGTGCCGCTGACCACTTCCCCGCCCTGCTCCACACCAATCCGCGCCGCTTCCAGGGCTTGTTCAGCACGTTCAGCCTGCTCGGCCAGAGTTTGCGCGAGGCTGGTGGGCAAATAACCGGCGCGGCTTTTTTCGAACAGTTGCTGGCCGAGTGAAGCCTCCAGTCGGCGTACGGCGCGAAACACCGTCGATACATCGACCTTCAACAGCTGCGCGGCCCGGGCCAGAGAGCCGCCTCGCACTAAAGCGAGGATCAGGGCCAGATCCGGGAAGTCGAGTTGATATTGCGTGGCTGCATTGATCACTTGGGCAAACGCCAATTTAGAGTGCGTGAACGCCAATCTATAGTGAGCGTCATCCCTCAACAAGCACAGCGAGTACTCATGGAATCCAGAGCCCTGCGCATCGCCCTGATCGGTGACTTCGATCCGCAAGTCACTGCCCACCAGGCCATCCCGATCGCCCTAGGACTGGCGGCAGAACACCTTCGCCGTCCGGTCGAATTCGAATGGTTAGCCACCGAGCACATCTTGCCCGAGACGCCGCTGGAACATTTCGACGGCTTCTGGTGTGTGCCGGCCAGCCCCTATAAAAGCGAAGACGGTGCCCTGCGAGCCATCCGCTTTGCCCGCGAGCAGCAGCGCCCTTTCCTTGGTACCTGCGGCGGTTTTCAGCATGCGGTGCTGGAGTTTTCCCGCCACGTGCTGGGCTGGGCCGACGCCGAACATGGCGAAACTTCACCTGACTCGAGCCGCGCAGTGCTCACACCGCTGACCTGCTCGCTGGTGGAAGCGGTGGACAGCATTCATCTGGTGCCCGGTTCGTTGATCGCCAGGGCGTACGAAACGTCGGAGATTCGTGAAGGCTATCGCTGCCGCTACGGTGTGAATCCGCAATTCGAACGGGAGTTGCTGACCCATGAACTACACGCCGTGGGTCACGATTCGGCAGGCGACCTGCGCGCCATCGAACTGAAAAACCATGTGTTCTTTGTCGCCACACTGTTTCAGCCGGAACGTGCGGCGCTCAAGGGGAACTTGCCACCGCTGGTGCGAGCATTTGTCGAAGCCTGCTCGGAGCACTGTCGATGAAACCGAACACTGAGTGTTTCGCCGTGATCTTCACTTCGAACCGTACCGAGGGCGACAACGGCTACACCGAAGCGTCCGAGCACATGATGCAGTTGGTTGCCGAGCAACCGGGGTTTCTCGGCATCGATTCGATCCGGGGCGCGGACGGGGTGGGGATTACGGTTTCGTACTGGGAGAGTGAGGCGGCGATTCTCGCCTGGCGCGAGCATCCGGAGCACCGGGTGATTCAGGCGCGTGGGCGGGCTGAGTGGTATTCGGCGTTTCAGACGCGGGTGTGTCGGGTGGAGCGGGAGTATCGGTTCGGGAAGTGAATATCGCGCCATCGTCAGCAGGCTGGCGATGGCGGCAAATGATTCACCGAAGCATCTCAGCCCTTCACCAGACTACGCACCGCCTCAATCTCCGGCACTTCGCGTTTATTCATATAAACGCGCAAAGGCTCGGTGATGTTGATCCGGTCATCGATGTTCTGGTCCAGCAGCAACTGGATCAGCTCACGCTTGAGGGTCATGGTCTGTTCGGTGGTCGGTGCCCAGACGAATTCGCTGCACGGAATGATGCCGTCATCGGCCACGTCCATGCCGAACGAGTCCTCACTGAAGCGCACGATGTACTGGCCGGTCTTGCGGTTGAGGCCGACAAAACCCTTGAGGTCGTCGGCGGCCTGGCAGATGAGTTGCGATGTGATGCGCATGGTAAACCTCACGAAAAGGATCGATGGTCTACACGCAGGGCAATGAGTGGCGCGCCCTCTGCCGGGGCGGTTGCCGTGGCCAAGCGTACTGCAAACAAACGCACAAAAGTGCGGAAATTTTCGCTTTCAGTACGTTTATGTCGGTCTCGCGATAGCACGTTTTCGTTTGAGTTGCTAAAAGGGACATCTTCGAAAATACCTGCGAAAGGACCTCGACATGCCCGCCACGTTTACCAAAAGCGCTCTGCTGCTGAGCCTGATGCTCGGCCTCGGCCAGGCCCACGCCGCCAGCCAGCCAAACCCGGTTGCGCTCGCTGCCTCCGAGGGCATTCCGCACCCGGCGGTGATCGCCCACCGAGGCGCGTCCTTCGATGCCCCGGAATCCACCGCCGCGTCCTACAAACTGGCGCGCGACCTTGGCGCCGATTACCTGGAAATGGACTTGCAGCGCAGCAAGGACGGCGTGCTGTTCGCCCTGCACGACGACAACCTGCAGCGCACCACCGACGTCGCCACCAAGTTTCCGGAACGCAAGGACAGCCCGGCCAATGCCTTCACCATGGCCGAACTGAAAACCCTCGACGCCGGCAGCTGGTACAACGCCAAGTACCCCGATCGCGCGCGCCCGTCCTATGTCGGTCTGAAGATTCTGACCCTCGACGAAATCATCGACATCGCCCAGGCCAATCCGAAGCACAAGCCGGGCCTGTACATCGAAACCAAGGAGCCGAAGCTGTTCCCGGGGATCGAGCATGACCTGAAGGAAAAACTCCAGGCCCGCGGCTGGCTGATCCCGGCCAGCACCAAACCGGCTAAAAACGTCGCCAGCGTCGGCGAGAGCAACGGCAAGGTGATCCTGCAAACCTTCGAGAAGAGCAGCCTTGAAATGCTGCAAAAGGAAATGCCGCAGGTGCCGAAGATCCTGTTGCTGTGGGTCGGCGAAGGCAGCATCGAGCCGAAATCCAAAGTGACCTTTGCCGAATCCGGCGAGAAGGACAAGAACGCTTTCTACGGCAAGCAAGAGCCGAAATCCGAAGCCGAATTCAAGCAGTGGATCGACTACGCCAAGGCACAGGGCGCTATCGGCACCGGCCCTTCGGCGAAGCTGACCCACGGCGGCGATCAGAGCTATTCGGATCTGGTGCAGCCATGGATGAACAAGTACACCCACGACAAGGGTCTGCTGGTGCACGTCTACACCGTGGATGAGCCGGTGGATTTCGAAAAAGTCATGGCCTCAGGTGTCGACGGCATCTTCACCAACCGCGCCAGCGAGCTGCTGAAGTTCTACAAACGCCCGGCCGCCGCCAGTGTGGACCAGGTGTTGAAGAACAACGGCTTCTGATGCAACCGGACACCCCGTGGACAGGCCGCCTCTGGCTGGGGCACGACCATGGCCTGATCCACGGGATGTCGGGGCGCACTGCGCCCCACTCCCACTATGCCCACCAACTGATTCTTGCCCCTGACCGCCAGGTGACGGTGTTGGTCGAGGACAAACCCGTCACCACTTCCAGCCTGCTGATTGCCTCGCAGACTCGGCATGCGATTGTCGAAGCGCCGGATCCGGTATTCACCGTGTACGCCGAACCGTTGCGGTTTGATGCCGAGACATTGCGCGATGCGTTGTTCGACATCGATTGGTCGCTGCCGGCGCTGGATCACGCGATTGGCCAATGCCCGCGCCGACCTCTGAATGACCCGCGCATCGAACGGGCCCTCGCCAATGTCGATGCTTCGCTGTCGAGCAAAGTCGCCGCCAGCGCCGTGGCCGATTCCGCCCATGTGTCGCTGAGCCAGTTGCAGCGGTTGTTCGTCAGTCAGGTCGGTTTGCCGGTACGGAGACTGGTGCTGTGGCGGCGATTGCGGCTGGCGATGGCGGCGATTCTGGCGGGCAGTGCGGTGACCGATGCTGCCCACGCCGCCGGATTTGCCGATTCGGCGCACTTCTCCCGCAGCCTGAAAAAACTCTTTGGGGTCACGGCGCGTCAGGCGTTGCAGCACATCGAATTGCGCTTGCTGGGTTGACTCAACGTCTCAAGCCCTCCGGCACTTTCGGCTCCTTTCCCAGTGCTGCCGGTTCGAACGGATCGAACAACTGCGCCACATAGCCACGCGGAAAATCCGGACGACTGCCGATACCCAGATCACCCTCGCCGATCCGGTAATCCTCGGTGTAAAACCCAGTGCCCAGCAGCCAGTCCCACAACGTGAAGAACAACCCGAAATTGACGTCACCCGCGCGCCCGTACTTCATGTGATGAAATCGGTGCAGCGGCGCCCAGGCGAAGATCCAGCGCAACGGGCCAATACGCATGTCGACGTTCGAATGCTGCAACAACAGCTGGATCGCAATGGCGAACGCCAGCAACACCGCCACCTCGGACGGAATGCCCAACACCAACAACGGCAACAACCCCGCCGTCGCCTCCAGCAGTTGATGCAGCGGATGCTTCATCAAACCGTTGAACCCGTAGAGCCGCTCGACACTGTGATGAATCGCGTGCAGCCGCCACATCCACGGCACGCGATGGCTGGCGTAATGCATCAGGCTCACGCCCGCATCGGCGATGAAAATCGCCAGCGCCACTTGCAGCCACAACGGCCAGTTCGACGGCCACGCACCGTCAATCGCCAGCAGCGCCACCAGCCCCGGCAATGCCAGCAGGCCGACGGCATTCAGCGCTTCGTTGACCAGTGCGTGCAGGATGTCGCGCCGACGATCACCGATGGGACGGTTCCAGTTCACTTCATAAGGCAACAGCCATTCGCCCGCGAACGATACCGCCAGCGCCACAACAAAAAGCGGCAACAACCACAACAGCGAATACCCCGCCAGCCCTATTGCGCCGCCAATAAATCCAACCCAGAACAACGGCGCGTACAGCCACGAAAAGATGCGTTTCATGCTCACCTCCATTTATCGAAGGCTGAGCATGAAAGTTTGCGCAGAACCGCAATTGAACAAACGACGCAAACCGGCCGGGTGTTTTTAAGGGTGAGTTAAGTTGCGGCGATTAACCTGAACTCACTTAAACGAATCACCCAAAGGAATAACCGATGAAAACCCTGACTGCCCTGTTTACTGCTGCCGCCCTGACTCTCACCGCTGGCCTGGCCCAGGCTGACGTTCGCGTTGACCAGATCCCGCAACTGGTCAAGGAAGGCAAGATCAAGTCGCTGGAGTCGATGAACGAACAAGCGCTGAAACTGCATCCGGGTGCGACCATTACTGACACGGATCTGGATAACCACTTCAATGGTTATGAGTACGAAGTTGAGTTGCGTACTGCTGATGGCAAGGAGTTTGATGTGGACTTCGATGCGACCACTGGCAAGGTACTGAGCGACAAGCAAGACACTTGATTGGCTGATAAATCAAAGCCGCACGACTTTTGGGTTGTGCGGCTTTTTTGTGTCTGCAATTTATGCGGAGGTACTGACCAGCGAGCCAGACGTACTCGAATCCGAATCCTGCAAAGCCGCCAACAACGCCGCCGTCGCCGTCTGCAACGAAGCCGAGGTCGTAGCAATCTGCGACTGCGCAGCCGCAACATCCGCCGCCTTGGCATCCTGGCTTTCCTGCTTCGCCTGAGCCGCTTGCAGCGCCTTTTGCTCTTCCTGCAACTGCTTCTGCAACTCGGCAATCTGCTTGCGCAGTTCTTTCACGGTATCCGACTCATCGCTGCTGGAACTGCTGTCCCCCGCCGGCGCCGCTCCACCGCCCGCCGCGACTTTGCTGGTGTCGGCTTTCACACCGGTGCTGGCCGCCGCGGTGGTCGAGGTGTCGTCGCCCGAGTCGGCAATCGAGGTTTTGCTGGTGGGCGTGCTGACGGTCTGATTGATCGAAACAGACGTGATGCTGACCATGGGAAATCTCCAATGCCGGTTATAGATAACCGGGCATCGGCGACGGTCTGCACGAATTGAGATCGACTGTGTACCGACTCGGTAACCGAACCGGTACACAGTCGCTGGCCGGTCGGATTTCACGTCACCCTGCCGTCACACAACCGTCATGTGACATTGCGATGCTGCGGCTCAGGTGAATCTGCAAATCCCGCGACAGACGCCTCCTCGCAGCGAGCCTTCATGAACCACAGCCTCGATATCAGTCATCGTGATCCTGACCTGTTCGGCCTGCTTTACGGCTTTCGCTTTCGCCCCGGCGAACGTGGGCGCGAGGTGGATTCGGCGACCGCCCTGCGCTGCCTGCAAGACGATAGCGAGGGCGATGAATTTCTCTGGCTGCACCTGAACCTGGCCCACGCCGCGTGCGAGCGCTGGATGAAAAGCCATCTGCAATTGCCCGAAGAATTTTTCGAAGCGCTGCACGAAGGTTCGCGCTCGACCCGCATCGAGCATGTCGATTCGGCGTTGCTGGCGGTGGTCAACGACGTGGTGTTCAACCTCAGCAGCATGGTGTCGTCGGACGTGTCGACGCTGTGGGTCTGCGTGCGCAGCAAACTGATCGTCAGTGCACGTCTGCAACCGTTGCACTCGGTGGACAAGCTGCGTTCTTCGGTGAAGTCCGGCGAGTGCTTTCGTTCGCCGCTGGAACTGCTGGTGCATCTGCTGCGCGACCAGGGCGAAGTGCTGACCCAGATCGTGCGCAAGACCAGCATGAGCGTCGATCAGGTCGAGGACGAATTGCTCTCCTCGCGGCTGTCGACCAACCGCGCCGAACTCGGTGCCAACCGACGAGTGCTGGTGCGCCTGCAACGGCTGCTGGCGCTGGAACCGGGATCGCTGCTGCGCCTGCTCAACCGGCCGCCGCCGTGGTTGCAGAAGGAAGACGTGAAGGAGCTGCGCAAATCCACCGAGGAGTTCGCGCTGATCATCAACGACCTCACGGCCCTCGGCGAGCGGATCAAGCTGTTGCAGGAAGAGATCGCCGCCAACCTCAACGAGCAAAGCAACCGCACGCTGTTCACCCTGACCGTGGTCACGGTGCTGGCGCTGCCGATCAACATCATTGCCGGTTTCTTCGGCATGAACGTCGGCGGTGTGCCGCTGGCCACCGATCCGGAGGGTTTCTGGATTCTGGTGGCGCTGGTGGCGACGTTCACAGTGATTGCCGGGCGCTGGGCGTTTCGCAAGCGGCGGGATTACTGACTTACTTTGCGAGATCGTTCCCACGCTCCGCGTGGGAATGCATCAGGTGACGCTCTGCGTCACAGGGACGCGGAGCGTCCCGGGCGGCGTTACCACGCAGAGCGTGGGAACGATCATCCGTAAGTGTGAGAGCGATCACCGCCTTCAGATCAGCGGTGAAGCTAAAACCCCAAACACTGATCTGTCGCAGCCTCTCTGTAATATTTAGCAACGATCATGGGCGACACTCCTTCCCCCGCTCAGGATTGTCCTCCCATGGCTACTCCCTCCCTGACCGCCAGCCCGGCCCCCGCTGCCAGTGGCAGGCCGGCCCTCGACAAGAAAACCGGCCCGTTCACCTACGTGGTGTTTTTCGCGGTGCTGGCGATGGGGCTGCTGTTCACCGCTTACAGCCTGATGCACGACATGCACGAACTCGGCACGGTGGTCACCACCTGGACGCCGTTTCTGCTGCTCGGCGTGGCGCTGTTGATTGCGCTGGGCTTCGAATTCGTCAACGGTTTCCACGACACCGCCAACGCCGTGGCGACGGTGATTTACACCCATTCGCTGCCGCCGCATTTCGCAGTGGTCTGGTCGGGGTTCTTCAACTTCCTCGGCGTGCTGCTGTCGAGCGGTGCGGTGGCGTTCGGCATCATCGCGCTGCTGCCAGTAGAGTTGATTCTGCAAGTCGGTTCGTCCGCCGGTTTCGCGATGATCTTCGCCCTGCTGATCGCGGCGATCCTGTGGAACCTCGGCACCTGGTGGCTGGGCCTGCCGGCCTCGTCGTCGCACACGCTGATCGGTTCGATCATCGGCGTCGGCGTGGCCAACGCGCTGATGCACGGCCGCGACGGCACCAGCGGTGTGGACTGGGCGCAGGCCACCAAGATCGGTTACGCGCTGCTGCTGTCGCCGCTGGTGGGCTTCGGTTGCGCAGCGCTGTTGCTGCTGGCGTTGCGCGCGTTCGTGAAGAACCGTTCGCTGTACAAGGCACCGGAAGGCAACACCCCGCCGCCGTGGTGGATTCGCGGTCTGCTGATCCTGACCTGCACCGGTGTGTCCTTCGCCCACGGCTCCAACGACGGCCAGAAAGGCATGGGCCTGATCATGCTGATTCTGGTCGGTACCCTGCCGATGGCTTATGCGCTGAACCGCACCATGCCGGAAGAACAGTCGCTGCAATTCGCCGCTGTCGCCCAGGTGACCCAGCAAGCACTGGTGAAAAGTGCGCCACTGCCGGCACCGGCCGATCCACGTGCAGTGCTCTCCGACTACGTGCGCAGCAAGGAAGCCACGCCGCAGCTGATTCCGGCCCTCGCCTCCCTGACCGGGCACATCGGTGAAGAAGTCAAAGGCTACGGCTCGCTGGCGAAAGTCCCGGCCGAGGCAATGGGCAACGTGCGCAACGACATGTACCTGGCCAGCGAAACCATTCGCCTGATGGACAAGAACAAGGTCGGCACCTTCGACGCCGACACCAGCGGCAAGCTGCAACTGTTCAAGCAACAGATCGACAACGCAACGCGGTTCATTCCGCTGTGGGTGAAGATCGCGGTGGCGATTGCCTTGGGGCTGGGCACCATGGTCGGCTGGAAGCGGATCGTGGTCACGGTCGGCGAGAAAATCGGCAAAACTCACCTGACCTACGCCCAGGGCGCCTCGGCGGAAACGGTAGCGATGCTGACCATCGGCGCCGCCGACATGTTCGGCCTGCCGGTGTCGACCACTCATGTGTTGTCCTCGGGCGTGGCCGGGACCATGGTCGCCAACGGTGGCGGCCTGCAGATGAAGACCATCCGCAATCTGCTGATGGCGTGGGTGCTGACGTTGCCGGCGGCGATTCTGCTGTCGGGCAGTCTGTATTGGTTGTTTACCCAGATCTTCTGATCCAGCCGAATCCCTGTGAGAGCCCTTGCTCCCACAGGGATTTGCCGCAGAAATCAGAGCGTCGAGCGAATCAAATCCCCCAGCCAGTCCATGAACACCCGCACCCGCAACGGCAGATGCCGCTGCCTCGCGTACAACAGTGAAATGCCCATCGCCGGCGCGGTGTATTGCGGCAGCACTGTCACCACCTCGCCGGTATCCAGATAAGTATTCATGCCGGTACGCGGCACCTGGATCAGACCGAACCCACCCAGGCACGCCGACTCGTAGGCATCGGTGCTGTTGACCGTCACACTGCCGGCCATCGGCACGCGATGAACCTGCCCGTCCTGCTCGTAAACAAACCCTTCCGAACGCGAACCCAGCACACCGACGTAGTGCACCAGCCGATGCTGCGCCAGATCTTCAAGGGTCTGCGGCACGCCGTAGCGCTCGAGATACGCGGGACTGGCGCAGTTGATCATGCTGAAATCCCCCAGGTGCCGCGCCACCACCGACTGATCGGGCTGCGCGCCGATGCGCACCACGCAATCGAAGCCTTCGGCGAGCAGGTCGACCCGGCGATCGGTGCTGCTGATTTCCAGCTCCAGATTTGGATGACGGGCCATGAATTCCGGCAGCTTCGGCATGATCAGCCGCCGCGACAGAATGTTCGGCATATCGACCCGGATCCGCCCGGTCAACGACGCTTCGTCCTGGCGGAACAGGTTCTCGATTTCGTCCATGTGCGACAGCAGATCCTTGCTCCGCTCATACAACGCGAGGCCGTCCTGAGTCGCCTGGACCTTGCGTGTGGTGCGTTGCAGCAGGCGCGTGCCGAGCAGGCTCTCCAGCGCCTGCACCTGCTCGGACACCGTCGAACGCGGCAGCCCGAGACTCTCCCCCGCCATCGTGAAACTCGACAATTCGCTGACCCGGACGAAGGTGCGCAGCAGTTCCAGTTTGTTCATGGGCCACCCATTGATTGTTCGGACAATCCGACCAGTGATTCCGGTTTCAGTCTGTTTATCACCTCACAGCGGATAAATAAACTGTGCCCCATCAACCGTCACCGCCATCGAGGAAGACCCATGAACCGCAAAATCGCACTGATCACCGGTGCCAGCCGTGGCCTCGGCAAGAACGCCGCCCTGCACCTCGCCGCGCAAGGCGTAGACATCATCGGCACCTACAACAGCCGCGCCGATGAAGCCCAGGCACTGGTGCAGGAAGTGGAAACACTCGGCGCCAAAGCCGTGATGCTGCAACTGGATGTCGGGCGCAGCGAAGGCTTTGCCGAGTTCGCCGTGCGGGTCGAGCAAGCGCTGCAACAGCTGGAAAGTCCGCGCTTCGATTTCCTGATCAACAACGCCGGGATTGGCGTGCATGCTTCCTTCGCCGACACCACGCCAGAGCAGTTCGACCTGCTGATGAACGTGCAGTTGAAAGGACCGTTCTTCCTGACTCAGCAATTGCTGCCGCTGATCAACGATGGCGGGCGGATCATTAACATCTCCAGCGGTCTGGCCCGTTTCACCTTGCCGGGTTATGCCGCCTACGCGGCAATGAAAGGCGCGATGGAAGTGCTGACCCGTTATCAGGCCAAGGAGCTCGGGGCGCGGCAGATCGCCGTGAATATCCTGGCACCGGGCGCCATCGAAACCGACTTCGGCGGCGGCGCGGTGCGCGACAATTCGGCGCTGAACGCGATGGTCGCCAGCAACACCGCGCTGGGCCGTGCCGGGCAGCCGGATGACATTGGCGGTGCGCTGGCGCTGCTGCTGTCGCCGGGGGCGCAGTGGATCAACGGTCAGCGGATTGAAGCGTCGGGCGGGATGTTTCTCTAAACCCTGCAAAAATCCCGGACAAAAAAAATCGCAGCCCTCACAGGCGGCGATTTTTTGTTTTCAGCTCTGGCAAACGCTGCGCATCACCAGCCGCTCGCGCAACACGTCATAACCCCAGTGATAGACGTAGGTGTATGGCAGGAAGAACAGCAGCACGCCGATGTCGAGCAGGAACGCCTGCCACAGGCTGGCCGACAACCACCAGGCAATCAGCGGTACGCCCATCACGATCAACCCGCCCTCGAACAGCAGCGCGTGCGCCACTCGCACCCAGGCGTTGTGGGCGATGTTCCAGCGTTTGAGCAGGCGGTCGAAGAAGCCGTTGAACACCACGTTCCAACCCAGGGCCAGCATCGCGATGGCGATAGTGACGGCGCCCATTTCGACCAGCGGTTTGCCCATGATCCACGCCAGCAACGGGGTACAGATCAGGATCGCCAGCAGTTCGAAACCGATGGCCTGGAAGATACGTTCAGTGATGGATTTGTTGGCAGTCATGGCCGAAGTCCTCTGTGAAGATGGTTGCCATGATCCAGCACCGCACCGATACTTCATAACCAATAACCATCGATCAAGGCGATAGTTCATGGCATCTCAGGAAGTGTTGCTCGCGTTTGTCCAGGCGGCGACTCAAGGCTCCTTTTCGGCGGCGGCGCGCAAACTCGGGCGCAGTCAGTCGACGGTGAGTGCGGCGGTGGCCAGTCTTGAGATTGATCTGGACTTGATCCTGTTCGACCGCAGCAGCCGCAAACCGACGCTGACTCCGGCGGGGCACGTGATGCTGCAACGGGCCGAGGCGATTCTGTCCGCCACCAGCCGTCTGGAAATGACCGCCCGGCAATTGGCCCAAGGTGTTGAGCCGAAACTCACGGTGGCGATTTCCGACACTTATCAGTCCGACCGTTTCGAGGCGGCGCTGGTGGGGTTCGAGCAGCGCTATCCGGATCTGGAGCTGGAATGCCTGATCGCCGAATGCGATGACCTGGTCGAACTGGTGCAGCGCGGTCGAGCGCATCTGGCGTTCGCCGAGATGCAGGACAACTACCCGCCGGATCTGGCGACCGCGACCGTCGCCGAGCGCACTGAAATCGCCCTGTTCGTTGGTCGCGGGCATCCGCTGGCGACGCAGGAATCCATCGATCAAACAATCCTTGAACAGCATCGCGAGCTGCGCCTGGCCACCATCGTCAATCCCTATGACAGTCGCGGCAAAGGCCGGGTGTGGTCGGCGCCGAGTTATCTGATGTTGCTGGAGATGGCCGAGAAAGGTTTCGGCTGGGCGCCGCTGCCGCGCTGGCTGGTGGAGCGTTTCGGCAATGACTTGCTGGTTGAACTGAAGGTGCGCGGCTGGCCGAAACCGGTGTTCGTCGATGCGCTGTGGTCGAGGCTGTACCCGCCGGGGCCGGCGGGGAGCTGGTTGCTGAGCAAGATGCTGGAATAGCTCAGGCCGCCTCGATAGCTACCGGGCGGTTCACCTGAAAATACTCGTGCAACCCGCGCATTGTCGGCAGCTCCAACGCCTGCGCCGCGTAGCACAATCCCACCCGCCGGGTCGGCGCCGGCAGGTGCAGCGCGCGCACGACGATGCGTTCATGCCCGCTGACCAGCGACTGCGGCAACATCGCCACACCGACACCCGCGGCCACCATGTGCAACGCCTGTTGCAGTGAACCGGCATGCCCCGCCACCGCTTCCGGCGAGCGTCCGTACAGCGCCATCAACCGCTGATGGGACGGATGCTGCGGGCAGGTGATCCAGTCCTCGATCGGCGCCCAGCCTGCTTGCGCGTTGGCCATCGGATGATCGAGAGGCAGCGCCATCACATAGGACTCTTCCCACAGCGGCAGGAACAGTTCGTCTTCGCAGCACATTTCCTCGACCGCCAACCGACCGTCACCGTGACAGCCCTCCTCCAGGGTCAGCAGCAGATTGGGCAACGCCTGATGGGCCATGCGCACAAAGGCTTCGATGTGACTGGCGGCGATATCGCCCTCGATGCCGAGGGTCAGCGGCGCACGATTTTCGCGGCCGCGAAACATCCGGCTCAGCGCCTCGGACTCGGCCACCATCCGCCGTGCCTGCGGGTACAGCAGCCGCGCTTCGTCGCTGACTTCCACACCTCTTGGCTGACGCACGAACAACGTCGCGCCGAGTTCTTCTTCCAGCTGTTTGATGGTCACCGACAATGTGGGCTGGCTGATGAACAGCCGTTGTGCGGCGGCGGTGATGTTGCGTTCCTCGAACACCGCGAGGAAGGCTTTGAGATGGCGGATATCCATAGGAGATTCCGATAGCAGACAGAGGAATAAGGCATTTTTCAGCCTCCAGCGGGCTAAATATACTGCGTCCCGAATCTGGTTATTTGTTTTTCTTATCTCAGGAGTTCAACCATGAGCAAGCCATTGATCATCATCACCGGCGCCAGCTCGGGCATCGGCGAAGCCACCGCCCGCCGCTTGAGCGCTGCCGGCCATCCGCTGCTGTTGCTGGCCCGGCGCATCGAACGCCTTGAAGCACTGGCCCTGCCGAACACCCTCAGCCGCCGCGTCGACATCACCGACCGCGCCGCGTTGCTGGCCGCTGTGGCCGAGGCGGAAGCGCAATTCGGTCCGGCCGATGCGCTGATCAACAACGCCGGGGTGATGCTGCTGGGCGAGATGAGCAAGCAGGACCCGGCGCAGTGGGACCAGATGCTCGAGGTCAACGTGAAAGGCCTGCTCAACGGCGTGCACGCGGTGGTCGCCGGGATGATCGAGCGCAAGCACGGCACCATCATCAACGTCAGCTCGGTGGCCGGGCGCAAGACGTTCCCGAACCATGTGGCGTATGTCGGCACCAAGTTTGCGGTGCACGGGTTGTCCGAGAACCTGCGTGAGGAGTTGTCGCCGCATAACGTGCGGGTGACCACGATTGCGCCGGGCGCGGTGGAGACCGAGTTGCTGAGCCACACCACGGATGAGGCGATCAAGACCGGGTATCAGGCCTGGAAGCAGGACATGGGGGGGACGGTGTTGAGTGCCGAGGATGTGGCGACGGCGATTGCTTATGCTTATGGGCAGCCGCAGGGGGTTTGTATTCGCGAGATTGTGATGGCGGCTACTCGGCAGCAGGCCTGATCCCATCTTTTCAAGGGCGATTGCTCGGCGCCAGCTCCTGCAATCGTCCTTCGATAAACCTGCGTTCCGGCTCCTGCCGAGTCAATTCCAAGGCCCGCCGATAAGCCTCCCGAGCCTCCTCCACCCGCCCCAACTGCCGACAAAACTCCGCCCGCGCCGAATGCGCCAAGTGGTAATCCTGCAATTCCCCACGGTCCAGAATCCCTTCGACCAGGGTCAACCCCGCCAGCGCGCCATCCCGTTTGGCCACCGCCACCGCCCGGTTCAACTCGATCACCGGCGACGGCACCGCCCGCAACAAAACGTCATACAGCCCGACGATCTGCGCCCAGTCCGTCTCCCCTGCCGTCGGCGCTTCGGCATGCACCGCCGCAATCGCTGCCTGCAGGCAGTAAGGCCCGAAACGTCCCGTGGTCAGCGCCTTTTCCACCAGATCGCAGCCTTCGGCGATCAGCTCGGCATTCCACAATCCGCGATCCTGATCATCCAGCAAGATCAGTTCACCGCTTGGCGTCGACCGCGCCGAGCGCCGCGATTCATGCAGCAGCATCAGCGCCAGTAGCCCCATAACTTCCGGATCCGGCAACAACTCGAGCAGCAACCGCCCGAGGCGGATCGCCTCGCGGGTCAGGTCTTCGCGGGTCACCTGAGCGCCGCCGGACGCCGAATATCCCTCGTTGAACACCAGATAAATCACCCGCAACACGCTATCGAGGCGTTCGGGCAATTCGCTCAGGCTCGGCACTTGGTAGGGGATTTTTGCATCGCGAATCTTCGCCTTGGCGCGCACGATGCGCTGGGCAATCGCCGCTGGGGCCGAGAGAAACGCCCGGGCGATTTCTTCGGTGGTGAGGTCGCAGACTTCACGCAACGTCAGCGGCACTTGCGCGTCGGCCGCCAGCGCCGGGTGGCAGCAGGTGAAGATCAGGCGCAGGCGGTCGTCTTCCACGTCTTCGGCGTCCCATTCGGACTGTTCCAGTTCTTCCAGTTGCGCCAGCAATAACGGCTGCGAGGCCTTGAACCGCGCCCGACGGCGCAACACGTCGATCGCCTTGAAGCGCCCGGTGGACACCAGCCAGGTTCGCGGATTGTCCGGCACGCCGTCGCGCTGCCAGCGCTCGACCGCGACGAAGAACGCCTCGTGCAAGGCTTCTTCGGCGAGGTCGAAATCGCCGAGCAGGCGAATCAGGGTCGCGAGGATCCGCCGCGAGTCTTCGCGATAGACCTGCTCGACCCGCGTCCTGACCTCAGACATTCAACTGGCGCACGGGACGCACTTCGACGCTGCCGACCCGGGCCGCCGGAATGTTGCCGGCGACCTGGATCGCTTCGTTGAGGTCCCGCGCGTCGATCAGGTAGAAACCGGCCAGCTGTTCCTTGGTCTCGGCGAACGGGCCGTCGGTGATCGACAGCTTGCCGTTGCGCATGCGCACCGTGGTGGCGGTCTGCACCGACTCCAACGCTTCGGCGGCGACCATCCGGCCGCTGCCCTGGATCGACTCGGCGTAGGCCCAGCACTCGGCATCTTCCGGGCTGTCGGGCGACGAATGCAGCAGGCGCTCATCGCTGTAGACCAGGCATAAATACTTCATGGCGTTCTCCTGAATCGGACGGATCAACTATGGCTGAAGATCAGGGTTTCACATCGAACAGGGTCGCGCCGCTCATCGGGTCGAACGGTGCCGACCAGTGTTCGTGGGCGATCTTCCACGCCCCGCCGACCTGCCGGTAGCAGGCGGTGACGCGCATCCAGCAACTCTGGGTTTCGCCCTTTTCATTGGTACCGCCGCAGTTGGCGACCCAGTGGGCGAAAGCGATGTTGTCGGCGGTCTCGATGGCGATTTCGTGGAACTCGAAAATGTGCGGGCCGGGGCACATTTCCATGCAATCCACCCAGTGTGCGCGGTAGGCCGGTTTGCCCTTGAATTGCAGGGCCTTGATCGCATCGAAGGAAACGATGTCGTCGGCGTACAGGGCCATGACTTTTTCCACGTCCTTGGTCATCACCGCCTCGCGGTAGGTGTCGATCAGGCTTTGAATCTGCGCTTGCGTACTCATGGGGTTTCTCCCTGGTTTTTGTTGTGAAGACACCCTTAGTCGTTCGGCGATTTGCTGGATCGACAGTTGAAACAAAAAAATTCCGGAGAAGACAAAATCGCTAGAATCCGAGACTCATCTTTGTAGGAAAAAGGAAATTCCCGTGTCAGCTCGACTCGTGCCTTACGAAAGCCTGAACGCCACCCAACGCCAACAGGTCGAGGCCATTGAAATCCACGCCGAGCAGATCAAGTTCTCCGGCGACATCCACGGCGCCCTGCACACGCTGCTGTCGAAACCCAGCCCTGGCGTGAAGGGTTTTGCGCTGCTGGCTGAAGACGTGCCGGTGGCCTTTCTGCTGCTCAAGCGCCCGCCCGTGTTGCCGGAATGGGCCGATGAACACAGCGCCACCCTGCATGCGTTGCAGGTCGATCACCGCGCCCAGGGCAAGGGTTATGGCAGAGCCTGCCTTCTCGCGTTGCCGGACGTTGCGCGTCAGGCCTGGCCGGAGATCAAAGGGCTGGAACTGTCGGTGGACGCCGACAATGACGCCGCGATTGCGCTGTACGCCAAGTACGGTTTCGTCGACAGCGGCGAGGCCTACAAGGGCCGCATCGGTTACGAGCGGCGCATGGGGCTGTTCTTCTAATCGTCGAGGGAGCAACGATGATCGATTCAATCGAGGCGCTGGAAGCCATTTACGGATTGCCCCACGAGCGGGCGGTGCGCAAGCAGATCGGCTTTCTCAACGAGGACTATCAGGCGATGGTCCGGGTTTCGCCGCTGGTGATTGTCAGCTCGGTGGGTGCCGATGGCATCGACGGTTCACCGCGCGGCGACGCGCCGGGGTTTGTGCGGATCATTGACGAGCGCACGCTGGCTCTGCCGGACCGGCCGGGCAACAACCGCATCGATACCTTGCGCAACGTGCTACACGATCCGCGAGTGTCGCTGTTGTTCATCATTCCGGGGATCGGCGAGACGTTGCGGGTCAACGGTACGGCGACCATCAGCGCTGATCCGCAGTTACTGGATAGCTTCGCGGTGAACGGCAAACCGGCGCGCACGGTGTTGCTGCTGACGGTGGAGGCGGCGTTCTTTCATTGCTCCAAGGCTTTCGTGCGTTCGGATGCGTGGAACCCTGAAACCCACTTGCCGCGCTCGGCGCTGCCGACGGCGGGGGCGTTTCACAAGCGGCTGAATGATGGGCAGTTCGATGCCGAGGCCTATGATCGCGAGGCCCCGGCCAGAGTACGTGACACCCTCTACTGACCCCGCCCACCGATCGTTCCCACGCTCTGCGTGGGAATGCAGACTTTGACGCTCTGCGTCATGACGGTGCCAGGCGTTGCATCAGTGGTGCGGCAGGAACGCGGAGCGTCCCGGGCTGCATTCCCACGCGGAGCGTGGGAACGATCAACGCGGTTACAGCGTCAGGATCATCTCGTGCCACGCCATGCCGCCGTGGTCGGACTCCGAGGGTTTGATGTAGGCGAAGCCAAACCCGGCATACAGCGGAATATGTTTTTCCTTGCACATCAAATGAATCGTCGCCTTGTCCATCCCGCGCATGCGTTCGATGAATTCGGCCATCAAGCGTTTCGCCAGGCCCTGCCCCTGATAATCCGGGTGCACCACCACCGACATGATCACCACGTTCGGCCCGGCCGGATCGTGGCCGATCAGTTCCTTGAACGCCTCGTCGGACATCTGCACGTCAAACGCCGCACCGGAGTTGATGAAGCCGGCAACCTGCCCGTCCACTTCGGCGACGATGAAACCGTCCGGCCAGGTGGCGATGCGCGTGGCGATTTTCTCGCGGGTCGCGGCTTCGTCGCCCTCGTAGGCGAGGGTTTCGATGGCGTAGCAGCGGTCCAGGTCGGCGGCGGTGACGTGGCGGATGACGGTGTTCATGGCGGCTCGAAATCAGTGGAAACAAGGCCGCCAAGGATAAAGGAATAAGGTGTTCATATCGATCCGCACGGGCGGCGTAAAGCCTGCGTATAAGCGCTTTTCTTCGGCTTCGGGACGGTCTATTTCTGACGCCTGTCTCTGATCACCCGAGGGGGGAACCGTTTATGAGCAGCGTTGAGATCGGTTTGTTGATGGTGTTGGGCATCAGCTTCTTCGGCTTCATTACCCTGGGCATCGACCTGTTGCGGGCGCGACGGATCAAGGGCAAGTAAGGCTCGACGGCAGCGCGAAGCAGGTTCGCGCTGCCGGTTGCCAATCAGGTTTTCTTTTCCACCGGGACGCAGATTTCCAGCTTGCCGGTATTGAGTTTCGGGTTGAAATCGGCGCTGTAGCGTTCCAGCTCCGGAGCGTTGAGCCCTTTGTAGTCGGACGCCGGCAGCCAGGTGTTGTAGATGTAATCAATGGTCTGCGGCAGCTGATCCAGCGAACCCTTGTGTTCGAACACCGCGTACTGGCGCGGCAGGACTTCGATCCACGGATACTTTTCCTGCGGGAAGTCGTCCAGCTTGCGGATCTCGACCCCGGCCATGTAATCGAAACCGCCGTTGCCGTCGAAATTGCTGCAAACGCCGTAGGTCACTTCGCCCTTCTGCCCCGGAATATTTCCGATGTGCGAGATCAGTTTTTCCCACAGCGCAGGAATGTCTTGAACAGTCTCTTTGGTAAAGCGATCGCGAAAACCTGCAATCAGCAGGAAGTGTCCATGTTCGAAGCGAGGTTCAGCCACTTCGACGCGTTTTTGCTCATCCATGACTCGACTCCTTGAACGAAAAAAGTGGGTTCGGCTGGGAGTATAGAAGCCAAACCCGATTCGCACATTTACAGCGTATGCAGGGCCTCGGCGGCGCCCGAACCGACAAACTCGTTATAACCGGATACGATCACGTAGACCGCGAAATAGCAGAAGATCGCTGCAGATGCCATGTAGGAATAGCGCAACAGTTTGTCGCCCAGCAACTTGCCGCCATGGCTCGCGGCGAAGCACAGCCCCGCCGACCACAACAACCCGGCGCACAGGAAACCGCCGAGGAACAGCGCCGAGCTCAAAGGACCGCCGCCGCCCGATCGGGCGATCAACGTGCCGCCCACTGCCGCGAACCAGAGGATGGCGCTCGGCGACGACATGGCGAGAAAGATCCCACGGAAGAATTCCTTGCGATGGGAGTTCTGGCCGACCTCGGCGGTCGCCGCCAGTTGCGCCTCGTGGTGGATCGCCGAATAGATCATCTTCGCCGCGAAGTAGATCAGCAGCGCCGAACCGCCGATCCACAACACCCAGCGCACGGTTTCGTATTGCAGCAGAACGGTCATCCCGGCCAGCGCCAGCACCGCGTAGATCAGGTCGCCGACGCAGGTGCCGAGGCCCAGCGCGAAGCCTTGAAAATAGCCGCGCTGCATCGCCAGGGTGATCATCGCGATGTTGGCCACGCCGATGTCCAGGCACAGCGAAAGGCTCAGCAAGAAGCCGCTGGTAAATTCCATCAACCGATTTCCTTGGGAAAAATTTGTTTACAAAGGCTCTGGACAGTATGCCATCGCTGACCTTATCGTCCGCCACAGGTCACCGCAGTGACCAGCGTCGCTCGGACGGTTCCGGGCGCTTACGTTATCCGAGGCAACAATGGCTGAACAAGGTTCGCCGCGCCGCTTTGCGCGCATTGATCGACTCCCCCCTTACGTTTTCAACATCACTGCCGAGCTGAAGATGGCCGCCCGACGTCGTGGCGAAGACATCATCGACTTGAGCATGGGCAACCCCGACGGCGCCACGCCGCCGCACATCGTTGAAAAACTGGTGCAGGTTGCACAACGCGAAGACACCCACGGTTACTCCACGTCCAAAGGCATTCCACGCCTGCGCCGGGCGATTTCCAACTGGTACAAGGAACGCTACGAGGTCGAGATCGACCCGGAAAGCGAAGCCATCGTCACCATCGGTTCCAAGGAAGGCCTGGCGCACCTGATGCTGGCGACCCTGGATCAGGGCGACACCGTGTTGGTGCCGAACCCGAGCTACCCGATTCACATCTACGGTGCCGTGATTGCCGGCGCCCAGGTGCGGTCGGTGCCGCTGGTGCCGGGCGTGGACTTCTTCGCCGAGCTGGAACGGGCGATTCGCGGCTCGATCCCGAAACCGAAGATGATGATTCTGGGCTTCCCGTCGAACCCGACCGCGCAGTGCGTGGAGCTGGACTTCTTCGAGCGGGTGATCGCCCTCGCCAAACAGTACGACGTGCTGGTGGTGCACGATCTGGCCTACGCCGACATTGTCTACGACGGCTGGAAAGCCCCGTCGATCATGCAGGTGCCGGGCGCCAAGGACATTGCGGTGGAGTTTTTCACCCTGTCCAAGAGCTATAACATGGCGGGCTGGCGGATCGGTTTCATGGTCGGCAATCCGGAACTGGTCAGCGCTTTGGCGCGGATCAAGAGCTACCACGACTACGGCACGTTCACCCCGCTGCAGGTGGCCGCGATTGCTGCGCTGGAAGGTGATCAGCAATGCGTGCGCGACATCGCCGAGCAATATCGTCAGCGTCGCAACGTACTGGTCAAAGGGCTGCATGAACTGGGCTGGATGGTCGAAAATCCGAAAGCCTCGATGTACGTCTGGGCGAAGATTCCCGAAGCCTACGCGCACCTCGGTTCGCTGGAATTCGCCAAGAAACTGCTGGCCGAGGCCAAGGTCTGCGTCTCGCCGGGTGTCGGTTTTGGCGAGTACGGCGACGATCACGTGCGCTTCGCGCTGATCGAAAACCAGGACCGGATTCGCCAGGCAGTGCGCGGGATTCGCGGGATGTTCCGGGCGGATGGCCTCGTGACCAAATCCTGAGGTGATGATCGTTCCCACGTCGAGGCGTCGAACCGTCTGCGTGGGAACGCCTCAATGGACGCTCCGCGTCCGCTTTGGGACGCAGAGCGTCCCGGGCTGCATTCCCACGCGGAGCGTGGGAACGATCTAGGCACAAAAAAACCGCATCGCTGCGGTTTTTTTGTGTCTTGCGTTCGGGTTAAACGAACAGCGACAACAACAGAATAAAGCCCAGACCCACCACCGACAGGATGGTTTCCATCGCTGTCCAGGTCTTGAAGGTCTCGGCCACGGTCATGTTGAAGTACTGCTTCACCAGCCAGAAACCGGCGTCGTTGACGTGGGACAGGATCAGCGAGCCCGCACCGGTAGCCAGCACCAGCAACTCACGGTTCACGCCCGGAATCATCCCGACCACCGGCACCACAATGCCCGCGCCCGTGATGGTCGCCACGGTGGCCGAACCGGTCGCGATGCGGATCACCGCCGCCACCAGCCACGCCAGCAGGATCGGCGAGATCTGCGCGCTGACCGCCATGTGGCCGATCACGTCGCCCACGCCGCTGGTTACCAGCATCTGCTTGAAGCCACCGCCGGCACCGATGATCAGGATGATCGCGGCAGTCGGCGCCAGGCTCGCGTCGAGCCATTTGAGCATCTGCTGAGAACCGATGCCCTGCTTGTAGCCGAAGGTGTACAGCGACAGCAGCAATGCCAGCAGCAGCGCCGAGATCGGGTGACCGATCATGTCCATCCATGTGCGGAAGAAATGACCGTCCGGCAGCGCCACGTCAGCGAAGGTTTTCAGCAGCATCAGGAACACCGGCAGCAGCACGGTGACCAGGGTGATGCCGAAGCTTGGCAGCTCCTGCGAGTCCGACTCACGGGCCAGTTGATCGACCAATTCTTGATTCGGCGTACCGGGAATGTGCTTGGCGATGAACGTACCGAAGATCGGGCCGGCGATGATGGCGGTCGGCAGCGCGACGATCAGGCCGTACAGAATGGTCTTGCCGATGTCGGCACCGAACACGCCGATGGCCAGCAGCGGACCCGGGTGCGGCGGCACCAGACCGTGCACGGCGGACAGGCCGGCGAGCAGCGGGATACCGATCTTGATGATCGACACACCGGTGCGGCGAGCGACGATGAACACCAGCGGAATCAGCAGCACGAAGCCGATTTCGAAGAACAGCGGAATGCCCACCAGGAACGCGGCGAACATCATCGCCCACTGAACCTTGTCCTTGCCGAACGCGCGGATCAGGGTCTGGGCGATCTGATCGGCACCGCCGGATTCGGCCATCATCTTGCCGAGCATCGTACCCAGCGCGAGGATGATGCCGACGAAACCGAGCACGCCACCGAAGCCGTCCTGGAACGCCTTGATGATGGTGCCGATCGGCATGCCGGACGTCAGGCCGAGGAACGCGGCGGCGATGGTCAGGGCAATGAAGGGGTGAATCTTGAATTTGGTGATCAGGACGATGAGTCCGATCACCGTGACCACTGCATCGAGCAGCAGGTAGGCGTCATGGGACATGCCAAACATTGGGGGTGTCTCCTGGTTTGTTGTTGTTATTAAAGCGGGTTAATCAGAAGTCGAAAGGACAGCGCTATCTTCGCAATCACACTCATACCGCCTGTTTCAGGCCATGGGCCTGCCACCAGACGTGGGCTTGCGATGCGAGCTCTTCAACGCTGTGGATCGAAGCATTCAGGGCCAGGGTCAACGGCTCGCCCTTGGGCGATTCGAGGGTGGCGAACTGGCTTTCGATCAAGGTGGCCGGCATGAAATGGCCCGGACGGTGGGACACACGTTCGGCGGCCACTTCCGGCGTTAGTTCGAGAAACACGAAGCCCAGGCCCGGCAAGGCGCTGCGCAGACGTTCGCGATAAATGTGCTTGAGGGCCGAGCAGGTCAACACCGGGCGTTCGCCAAGGGCATCGACGCGACGCAGTTCATCGCACAGGCTGTCGAGCCAGCCGGCACGGTCTTCGTCGTTCAGGGGGATCCCCGCGCTCATCTTTTCGATGTTCGCGGCCGGATGGAAAGTATCGCCTTCAATGGCAGTGGCGCCGCTCAATTGGCACAGGGCCTCGCTGACGCACGTCTTGCCGCAACCGGCAACGCCCATGATGACCAGGGCGGTGATGGGATGATTCATGTAACACCTCAGCGCGCAGACAGCGCTACCTTTGCTAGCTATGACTCTAGTGCACAGGCAGAAGTTGCCGACGCCTTCTTGTCGTTTTTTTGGGTTGCAGCAGGTTTGTTCCCGACGCCAAAAAGCGAGGATCAGGCAGGACCTCGCTTACGCATTTGCAGCTGCATAAGGACAGCGCTACCTTAGTGCCTTGATTTTTGTTTGGCAAGCCGCCCGATGACCACCCCTAAAAACGATAAAAACACCCGCACCACCGGCCGTCCCACCCTCAATGAAGTTGCCCGTCTGGCCGGCGTCAGCCCGATTACCGCCTCCCGCGCCCTGCGTGGGGTCAGCACGGTCGCCACCGATTTGGTGGAAAAAGTCCAGAAAGCCGCGCTGGAACTCAACTATGTGGTCAACCCCGCCGCCCGCGCCCTGGCCTCGGCCCAGAGCCATTCGGTGGTGGTTCTGGTGCCTTCGCTGTCCAACCTTTTGTTCATCGACACCCTGGAAGCCATTCATCGGGTGCTCACGCCCAAAGGCTTCGAAGTGCTGATCGGCAACTTCCACTATTCCCGCGATGAAGAAGAAAACCTGCTGCGCAACTACATGGCCTATCAGCCACGCGGTTTGCTGCTGACCGGCTTCGACCGTACCGAAAGCTCGCGACGGATGATCGAGGCCAGCAACATTCCCTGCGTGTACATGATGGAGCTGGACAGCGCCGCCGGGGTGAACTGCGTCGGCTTCTCCCAGCTCAGCGCCGGCGAAACCGCGGCCGAGCATTTGCTGTCCCGTGGCCGCAAGCGTCTGGCGTACATCGGCGCGCAGCTCGATCAGCGCACCCTGCTGCGCGGTGAAGGCTTTCGCAAAGCGTTGCAGAAGGCCGGCCGTTACGACCCGGATCTGGAAGTGTTGACCCCGCGCTCATCGTCCGTGGGCCTGGGCGGCGAGTTGTTCCTGCAATTGCTGGCGGCGCATCCGGATGTCGATGCGATTTTCTTCGGCAACGACGACCTGGCTCAGGGCGCCCTGCTCGAAGCGTTGCGCAACGGGATCAGGATCCCCGAGCAAGTGGCGATCCTCGGCTTCAACGACCTGCCGATGTCGGAACACATGGTGCCGCGCCTGAGCAGCATCAACACGCCCCGCGAAGCGATCGGCAAACGTGCGGCGGAGCAGATGCTGACGCTGATGGCCGGCAACAGCGTGGCGCGTCCGGTCGAGGACATGGGCTTCGAACTGAAGATTCGCGAGAGCACCTGACCCCTGAGCCCCCTGTTTGATCGTTCCCACGCTCTGCGTGGGAATGCCTCAACGGACGCTCCGCGTTCGGCTCTGGAAGGGACGCGGAGCGTCCCGGGCTGCATTCCCACGCGGAGCGTGGGAACGATCAACCGCCTAATGATCACTTCCCAAGCAACTCCACTAGCGCAAGCGCGCCCTTCTGCAGCGGCTGGCTCTTGAGCCACACCGCGTGCACCGGCAGCACCAGGCCGTTTTCGATGTTGCGAAAATTCAGCCGTTTAAGCCGTCCGCTATCGAGCCACGGTTGCACCACCGACAGCGGAAAATTGCCCCAGCCCAACCCTGCCTCGACCATTTCCAGCGCCGTCTCCAGATTGTCGGTGCGCCAGTGGGATTCGGCCACCAGCGGCCGGGTTTCGCTGATCGGCAAGTCGCGACTACCGACGACGATCTGCCGCACATGCACCAAATCCTCGAGAAACAGATCCTGCCCCTGCAACAACGGGCTGTCCGCCGCCAGCGTGGCGATCATCCGTTCACTGCCGACAAACTGAAACCGCTCCAGCACATTCACGCTCAACCCGGCGAACGCCAGACACACGCTCACCCGGCCGCTGTGGAGCATTGCCAGCACATCATCCTGCGGCGCAGTCAGCACTTCGATGTCGAGCAGCGGATGGCGCTCGCTGAGGTCCTTGATCGCCGTCAGTAACCGTCGGCGATCAATGTCCGCTGCCACGCCGATCGACAACTTGCTCTCCAGTCCCAGCGACAACTGCACCGCGTGCACCTGCAATTGCTTGAGCTGATCGGCGATCAACCGCGCATGGGGCACCAGCGACAATGCCATCGCCGTGGGTTGCGGCTCACGATGGCTGCGATCAAACAGCGAGTAACCGAGATCGGCCTCGAGATTGCCGATGGCCATGCTCACCGCCGACGGGACTTTGCCCAATGCCCTGGCCGCGGCAGAAAACGAGCCGCGCTCGATCACGGCGAGAAACAGCTCGATGCTTTCACTGTTGAAATTCACTTCGCACACCTATCAATAAAACTGAAAGCTACTGACTTTTTCTGTCACCTCCATTGAAGCTATCTTTCGTCGCCTTCGCCAGCCCCACTGGCCACAAGTCGCAAGAAAGAGGCAATTCCCCATGCAAGGCGTCAAACGCAAACTGGTCTATGTGTCGCTCTATGAAGTGATCGGCATGACCTTCTCGGCCCTCGGCCTCGCCCTGTTATCCGGCACTTCGCCCGGCAGCACCGGCCCGCTGGCGGTGATCATCACCACCATCGCCGTGACCTGGAACTTCATCTACACCTCGCTGTTCGAGCGCTGGGAAAGCCGCCAGGTGTCGCGCACCCGCACGGTAAAACGGCGCATCGCCCACGCCGTCGGCTTCCAGCTGACACTGATCGTGTTTCTGATTCCGCTGATCGCGTGGTGGATGAACATCAGTCTGGTGCAGGCCTTTTTGCTGGATCTGGCGCTGATCCTGTTCATCCCTTGCTACACCCTCGCGTTCAACTGGCTGTTCGATAAGGTGTTCGGCCTTCCGGCGTCGGCACTACCGGATCCGCAGCCCGCGACATAAATCGTTAATTGGTAAGCGGATATTGCAAGAAATCGGCGGTTTTCCCTCACCAACCGCCGATATAAACAATCCTTGATTTCCGATAGCAGGCTAAGCTTTTCCATCAATAAAAAATGGATCTGCCCATGACTGCACACGCCCCCGCCGCGCAACGCGACGGCATCGACCCGATACGCGCCGCCGAGATTTCCGCCCGCATCGACCGCCTCCCCGCAGTCGCCACGATCTGGCGGCTGGTGGCGCTGCTGTCGATCGGTGGTTTCTTCGAACTGTACGACCTGTTCCAGACCGCCTACATCAGCCCCGGCCTGATCCGCGACGGCATCTTCGCCACCGGCAATCAGGGCGTGTTCGGTTTCTCCGATCAGGCCGCGTTCGCCTCGGCAACGTTCCTCGGTTTGTTTCTCGGCGCCAGCCTGCTGAGCCCGATGGCGGATCGGTTCGGGCGGCGCGCGATCTTCACCTTCGCGCTGGTCTGGTACACCGTGGCCACGGTGCTGATGGGCGTGCAGAGTTCGGCGCTGGGGATCATCTGCATGCGTTTTCTGGTGGGCATCGGCCTCGGCATCGAGCTGGTGACCATCGACGCCTACCTCTCGGAACTGGTGCCCAAACGCATGCGCAGTTCGGCGTTCGCCTTCGCGTTTTTCGTGCAGTTCCTGTCGGTGCCGGCGGTGGCATTGATGTCCTGGTGGTTGGTGCCACAGACGCCGTTCGGGGTGTCCGGTTGGCGTTGGGTGGTGTTGGCCAGCGCGGTGTTTGCGTTGTTCATCTGGTGGCTGCGCAAACGTCTGCCGGAGTCGCCTCGCTGGCTGGCCCAGCATGGCCGGTTCGATGAGGCCAACCGGATTCTCGACGGCATCGAGGCGCGCTGCGAAAAAGATCACCGCCAGCCACTGGACGCGCCGGAAGCGGTAGCCGTCGATGTCGAAGGCAAGGGTCGTTTCGCCGACATCTGGCAGCCACCGTACCGGCGCCGCGCGTTGATGCTGATTGTCTTCCACATCTTCCAGGCCATCGGTTTCTTCGGCTTCGGCAACTGGCTGCCGGCGCTGCTTTCCGGTCAGGGCGTCAGCGTCACTCACAGCCTGATGTACGCGTTCATCATCACCCTCGCCTACCCGCTCGGGCCGTTGCTGTTCGTGAAATTCGCCAACCGCTTCGAGAACAAGTGGCAGATCGTCGGCTCGGCCCTCGGCGCCATGACTTTCGGCACGTTGTTCGCGTTGCAGACCAGCGCCTTCGGCCTGATCTTCTGCGGCGTGATGATCACCTTCTGCAACGCCTGGCTGAGCTTCAGTTATCACTCCTATCAGAGCGAACTGTTCCCGACCAACATCCGCGCCCGGGCGGTGGGGTTCTGCTATTCGTTCAGTCGTTTGTCGACGGTGTTCAGCAGCCTGTTGATCGGTCTGTTCCTTGATCACTTCGGCACACCGGGCGTGTTGGCGTTCATCGTCGCCAGCATGCTGATCGTGATGCTGACCATCGGCTACTTCGGCCCCCGCACCCGAAACCTGGCGCTGGAAAACATTGCCCATCGCTGACGGACAACGGTCATCCCCTGCCGCCCACCGGCAAGGGATGACCGCTTTGGCCGTTCACTTAAAAACAAACCATTGAAATAAAAGGACTTATTCGATAGGCACGGTAATTGCTGCCCAGGGCTGACAGTCATTACCTACAGGTTCATTCATCATGTTGGTCAGTGCAAAACAACAGCAAATCATCCACCTGCCCAAGCAGCTGAATGACGATGCAACCGCCACGGCCGCGGCCGGTCTGCAAGGCGGACTGCACGGCGCAATGCTGCAGACCCTGCAAAACCAGGCCCAGGCGCAAACCGCCGAAGCCACCGCCAAAGTGCAGGAATCGGCCACCCAACTGGCGACCCAGCAAGTCAGCGAAGCCACGCGCATCAGTGACAACGTCGACGAAGCGTTCGCCAAGACCCGCGTCGCCCTGCAAACCTCCGATACTTCGTCGACCAAATCCACAGGCTCATCGGCCCTGGACGAGTTCAAGGACTACATGAGCAAAACGCCGGAACAGCGTTTGCGCGACAGTATCCTCAAGGAAATGGGCCTGACTGAAGACGACATCAAAGCCATGCCGCCGGCTCAACAACTGGCCATCGGCAAAGAGATCGCCGAGCGCCTGCAGGACAAGATGAAGCTGGCCGAAGCCGAGAAGCAGAACAAGCAAGACGCCAACTCGACGAAGATCAGCGACGAGTCGGCAGACAAGTTCCTCGCTTCGCTCTGATTCGCCTCGATCTGAAAAACGGCTCAATAAAAAGGATCCCCACGGGGATCCTTTTTTTCAGCCGTGAAACCGTCAGTTCAACTGCAACGTCTCGTTGAACTGACTGATCGCATCCACAACATGCCGCGAGCCCTGCTGAATCTCCCGGATCGCGTCGCCCGCCTCGTTCGCCAGTTCCACCCCGAGCCCGGTGCGACTCAGGCTCGACTGCATGCTCGACACCGCGCTCAATGACAACTCATGGTTCTTGCGCACCACATCGACAATCTCCAAGGTCGCCTGACTGGTCCGTGCCGCGAGGCTGCGCACTTCGTCCGCCACCACCGCAAAACCACGCCCGTGCTCACCCGCCCGCGCCGCTTCGATCGCCGCGTTGAGCGCCAGCAGGTTGGTCTGGTCGGCAATTCCGCGAATGGTCTGAACGATGGTGCCGATGATGTCCGACTGCTTGCTGACCGCATCGATACTCAGCGCCGCTTCGTTGAGGTCGCGGGAAATGTCCTGAATGATCTGCACCGTTTGCTGCACGACCTGTGAGCCTTTTTGCGCGCAGGCGTCGTTTTGTACCGAAGTGCTGTGGGCCGATTCCGCAGCGGTCTGCAAGGTAGTCATCTGATGGGTGATGTCGCTGGCGAACTTAACCACTTTGTACAGCCGGCCCTTGGCGTCGAACAGCGGGTTGTACGAGGCTTCGAGGTAAACGGTCTGCCCGGACTTGTTCTTGCGCTCGAACCGGTGCGAGTGATATTCGCCGCGATTGAGCGATGCCCAGAACGCCTTGTATTGCGCGGATTCGGCTTCGACCCGGTGACAGAACAGGCTGTGGTGATGGCCGACGATCTCGTTGAGCGAGTACTGCATGGTCTTGAGGAAGTTGTCGTTGGCCGTGATCACATTGCCTTCCGGGGTGAACTCGATCACTGCCATCGACCGGCCGATCGCCGCCAGCATGCTTTCTTCTTCCTTTTCCTTGTTCACTCGCGCGGTGATGTCCGCCGCCACTTTGATCACACTGCGGACCTGTTTGTCCGCGCCATACACCGGCATGTAGCTGGCTTCGAGCCAGATCTCCCGACCGCTTTTGTTCAAGCGCAGGAAAGTCCCGCTGATGGGTTCGCCACGGGCCAGGTCACGCCACAACTTGGCGTATTCCTCGCTGCGATAAAATTCTTCTTCACAAAAAATCCGGTGATGTTTGCCACGCACTTCATCGGCGCTGTAGCCCATGGTCTTGCAGAAGTTCTCATTGGCATCCAGAACGATGCCCTCGGGGGTGAATTCGATCATTGCCATCGAACGGCTGATCGCCGCCAGCTTGGCGTTGGCTTCGGTCAGGGCACAGCTGAAACGTTCGATTTCCTGCAGATCAGCCTTGTGATGTAGGTTGAACATGTCTCGATCACCTTCCGCGCGTTCTTTTGATTTGATGAAAGTTCAGGTCTTTCAGAATCCACCACTACGTTCCACAGAACAGGCACACGCCTTCCTCCACGGGAGGAAGTTGTCAGGTGATAAACGATGATTAATCGGAGAGTCCATGCGACGACGCTCTAATCAAGACATCCTTTTCTTGATAGCCCGCAGGCGGGCCACTCCTAACATGCAGAAGAACTTCCATTTAAAAACAGCTCCTTGTCGGTCAAGTGTCGGTGCCTTGAATTGCGCACTCTGGCAGCTTTGAGATCGGTAACCGCTAGCGGTCGTAGCGCATTGGATGGCGTTCGACATAGTTAGTTATGAATGAGCATAGACAGCGCAAGGCCTTGCGCAAGGCCACTAGTCGGCCAGTAATGAGGGAGTTCGGACAGGAAGCGGACGAGAAACGGTTCAGCGGCAGAGGTGTTGGTTGCCATTGCGACCGACTCGCAATGGCAACTTTTGAAACGACACAAATATCAGAAAAGAACTACAGACTCCCGCTCACCTTATTTGCCACATCACCCGGCACCCAAGGCTTCCACACTTGTGGCTGATCGCGCAGGAACGCTTCGGCGACCTGGCGTGGTTGCTGGCGCTTCTCGCTCATCCCGGCCAGGGTCTGGTTCAGCAGATCAATCGGCAAATCGACTTTTTCAAAGAACGTCACCAGTTCCGGGTACTGCGCCTTGAACGACGCCGACACGCCAATCGCCAGGCTCGCCGGCATCGAGCGGGTGCCTTTCGGGTTGGGGTTGTTGGCATCGGCCAGGGTTTTCCAGGCTTCGGCATCGAACGGCGGCTCCTCCAGTTTCACCAGTTTGAAGCGACCGAGCAGCGGCGTCGGCGACCAGTAGTAGAACAGCACCGGTTTGCCGCGCTTGATCGACGACGCCACCTCGGCATCCAGCGCCGCGCCGGAGCCGGTGCGGAAGTTGACGAAGCTGTCGTTCAGCGCATAGGCCTTGAGCTTCTGGCTGTTGACGATTTCCGAGGTCCAGCCGGTCGGGCTGTTGAGGAACCGCCCACGGCTCGGGTCTTCCGGGTCCTTGAACACATCCTTGTAGCGCGGCAGGTCGGCCACCGATTTCAGCTCTGGCGCCAGCGGTTTGATCCCGCGCTCCGGGTCGCCCTTGATCACGTATTCCGGCACCCACCAGCCTTCGGTCGCGCCCTTCACGGTGTCACCGAGGCCGAACACCTTGCCCTCGGCGGCAGCCTTGACCCACGCCGGACTGCGCCCGGCCCACTCTTCGCCGATCACTTGAATGTCGTTTTTCGCCAGCGCAGCTTCCAGGCTGACGGTGCTACCCGGCAGCGTATCGGTCGGGTAGCCATAACCTTTTTCAACGATCAGGCGCAGCACTTCGGTGATGAAACTGCCGCTTTCCCAGGTGATGTCGCCGAAGTGGATCGGCGCGGTTTTTTCCGCTGCCACGACGTGCCCGGCAGTCAGGGTCAGGGCCAGCAGCGAACTGCCGAGCAGGGTTTTGATCGATCTCATGCGGACCTCTTGTTCTGGGAGGAAATCAGGGTTTGGTTGGCGCTATGGCGGTTGCACAGGGCCTGGGAACGGGTCATGTACATGCTCACCGAACGCTGGGAGATGCCCAGTTCGGCAGCGATTTGCGGGTAGGTCAGGCCGTCGAGGCGCGCCAGCAGAAAGGTCGAGCGCACCTTGCCCGGCAGGCGCTGGAGTGTCCGGTCCAGATGCTTGAGGCTCTGCGACAGGTCAGCGAGTTCTTCGGGAGACGGCGCGTGATCGAGGTCACTTTGTTGCAGTTGGTGCAGATGCCGACGCTCCAGATCGCCCCGCCGCCAGCGCTCGTAGAGCAAGCGTTGGGCGATGGTGGTGAGCAAGGCGCGGGGTTCGCGGATGGCGGTCAGGCCCGGCGCTTCGAGCAGTTGCGCGAAGGTTTCGGCGGCGATGTCTTCGGCGGTGGCCGCATCATTCGATTGCCGACGCAGACGTGTGCACAACCACTGGTAGTGGTCGCGAAACAACGTGTTCACATGATTGCGATGGGATGAGTCGGCGCCGGACATGGGGGCTCCTTGGTAAAGGGTCGCTGAATGTCCGGTCGTCCGGTGGCGCGATCCTAGCAAGGTGCCTTATGCGTTAAAAATACTTAAAAAGAATTTTTATATTCCATTAGTGAATTACTAGAAACCACTAACGTAAGCGGCCATAACCCAGCTCTTCGGCCTCACGCTGATAATCCAGCAGGACGAGGTAATCGCTTTCGCTGACGGGCAGGACCTCGGGCAAACCGAGGATGCGGGCCACGTCCGGCAAGTCTTGAAGGCTGCGGTTCATGGCCCGGCGCAGGTGTTCAATCTGCTCGTCCGTCGTGCCGGCTGCGGTGATAAAGGGCAAGGTCGGGCTGAACGCACTGCGCGCCACAACCCGCAACCCGCTGACCTCTACGGCGGCGTACTGCGCCAGGTACGCAAAGGTCACGCTGTCGACGGCCGCCAGATCGGCGCGGTCTTCGCGCAACCAGCGCAGGCTCTCGCGGTGACCGCCACTGATGCCGACCGAAGCGAAAAACTGACCGTCCCGGTGCAATGGGGCCAGACGCTGACGAAACAGGTTCATGCCGCTGTTGGAATCTTCGCTGTTGATCACCCCGCGGCTGTCGAAGAACTCCGCCAGACTGCGGCGCGGATCATCGGCGCGGGCAAGGATCAGGCTGCAATGGTTACCGGCGCTGGCGTCGGGCAATTCGTAGCGCGGACGGCCGACAATCCTGACCTGCCCACGCAGCGCGGTCATCAACGGATAGCCGCAGGTCTGGGTCAGCAGCAACTCAGGCGAACGCCAGAGTTCGAGCAGCGACAGGCCGTCGGCATCGAGCCGCGAACGGCCGAGGTGTTCGAGGATCCGCGCCAGCCACTGCTCGTTCGCCGCGCGGATCGGCTCGGGGGCGATGTACATCAACAGCTCTGCGTAACCTGACGTCATGGTGGCCTCAAATAAACGGATGCTGCGGGCTGTCGATCGGCTTGATGCCGTGCTGGCGCCACAATTGCCCATAACCTTGCACCAGAAATCCGCCGCTGCGCGCCACCCATTGCTCCCGGCGCATGCGGTAGGCCTCGGGCAAGTCGTACCACGAAAGCTTCGGCAAATCGTGATGCACCAGATGGAAATTCAGGTTCAGGAACAACCAGCGCCACGGCCATCCGGCCTCGTTGAGCACCGTGCGCTGCTCCGGTTGCGTGTGCGGCCGGTGTTCATAGTAGGAGCGAACCATCGCAATCGACAGCGCCGGCACGCTGATCAAAAACAGGTAATGCCAGACCGGCAACACGCTGTAGCGGGCGATGAAAAACAGCATCAGCACGGTCAGGGCGCCGTGGGTCAGCCACATCAGCCAGGCTTGGCGCTCGCCGTTTTTCAGACGTTGCAATTCTTCACCGGCCAGCGCCAGCAACGCCAGCGGCGCGCCAAGAATGAATCGGCCCAATACGGTTTTGTTCAGCCAGTGCAGGCTGCGTTCGAACAGCGAACTGCCCTGCCAGCGTTCGGCACTCAGGTAACGGCTTTCGGGATCGACGCCGGGAATCGTCAGGTCTTCGTCGCGATGGTGCTGCAAATGGCTGTCGCGATAGAGCGTGTACGGATACCACACCGCGAATGGCGCGTAGCCGAGGATTTTGTTGACGAAGGTCCAGCGCGTCGGATGACCGTGGAGCAATTCGTGCTGCACCGACAGCCACAGCACCAGCAACGGAATCAGCAGCAGCGTGCTCCACCAGACGCCGAGCCGTTCGCTGCCCAGCACAATCGCGAACCAGCCGCCGTAGACGCCGATCAGCAGCAGCCAGGTCGGCCACTCGGTGCGGGCGGTGAAGCGCTGGCGCAGGGTTTCGATTTGCTGACGATGCTGATCGTCAAAGTAATGGGCCATGGCGTTGCTCGGAAAAGGAGTCCATTCCTTCTGTGCAACGACAACGGAAATTCTTGCAGATTATTTTTTAGGAGGTAGCGGGAGCCCGATTCCGAGCTCCCGAACGGCGTGATCAATGGCCAAAAATATCGACTTTCTTCGCCCTTTTCTCGTGGCGCTTCTCGATGGCGGTCTTGGCCGGTTTCTTCTTCGCGGCTTTCTTCGAATCCATACCTTTGGACATGATGCGTACTCCACTCAGAGGGGATGTGAGATCAGGTATACACCTATCCCGGCGGGCACGTTGTTTTATAATCCGCGGCTTTTGCACCGGCAGTCCGATTCATGACCGACATCCGTTACAGCCAGCTCGACGACCTGTCCTGGCCCTTGATGAACAAGTTCTACCGCCAGCATCAATCGTCAATGAAAGCGGTGCGCGAGGCGCAATTGTGGGTGGCGCGGCGGGAGGAAATCGTGGCGGCGTTGTGTCTGCGGCCGATGTTCGGCGGGCATTGGCTGACCGGACTGTTTGTTGATCCGGCCTGCCGTGAACAAGGCATCGCCGCGCAGTTGATTGCCGAAGCCGTGAAGGACGTCGAGGCCCCGGTGTGGTTGTTCTGCCACCCGGACTTGCGCGGTTTCTACGAGCGGCGCGGCTTCACTTTCGACCCCGCCCTGCCCCAGGCCATGGCCGAGCGCTTGAGCCGTTATGCGCGGAGCAAACCGATGATTGCCATGGAGCTGGCACCGCGCCTGGGCTAGTCAGTCGTCAGCGTTGGGATCGAGGTCCGGAAACATCACTTCGGTGAAACCGAACTTGCTGAAATCGGTAATGCGCGACGGGTACAGGCGCCCGATCAGGTGATCGCATTCATGCTGCACCACCCGCGCATGGAATCCTGAGGCCACACGCACAATCGGCTCGCCCTTGGGGTCGACGCCTTCGTAGCGGATCTGCCGGTAACGATCCACCGCGCCCCGCAGGCCGGGCACCGACAGGCAACCTTCGAAGCCCTCTTCCATCAGCGGGCTGAGCGGCGTGATCAGCGGGTTGATCAGGATCGTCTGCGGCACCGCTTCGGCGTCCGGGTAACGCTCGCTGTGCTCGAAGCCGAAGATCACCAGTTGCAGATCAACGCCGATCTGCGGCGCGGCCAGGCCGACCCCGCCGACGCTTTCCATGGTCTGGAACATGTCGTCGATCAGTTGCCACAGTTCCGGACTGTCGAGCATTTCGGCGGGCACTGGCGGAGCGATGCGCAGCAGGCGTTCGTCGCCCATCTTCAGAATTTCACGGATCATGATCAGGCTTCGTCAGTGTTCGGCTTGAGCGAGTGATCGCGCCCAAGGCCGGAAACGTGTTGTTTGGGATGTTCATCGAGTTCGCCGGGGACTTTCTCGCCCGGATCCTTGCCCTCGCTGGACATGTGTTCGATCACCGCATTCATCTCTGCGCCGAGCAACAGCACGGCGGCGGAAATGTAGAAATACAGCAACAGCACGATGATCGCACCGATGCTGCCATACATGGCGTTGTAGTTGGCGAAGGTCTTGACGTAAAACGCGAAACCCAATGACGCGATGATCCACACCACCACCGCCAGCACCGAACCAGGCGTGATGAAGCGGAACTCCTGTTTGACGTCGGGCATCACGTAGTAGATCAGCGCCACGGCCACCATCATCAGGATCACGATCACCGGCCAGCGGGCGATGGTCCACAAGGTGACGATGACTTCTTCCAGCCCGACCTGCGCGGCGATCCAGCCCATCACCTGCGGGCCGAGCACCATCAGCGCCGCGGCCACCAGCAACATGCCAGCGATGCCGACGGTGTAGATGATCGACAGCGGGAAGCGCTTCCACAGGGGCCGGCCCTCGACCACGTCGTAGGCGGCGTTCATCGCGCTCATCATCAGGCGCACGCCGGCGGACGCGGTGTACAGGGCGATGACGATACCCACCGAAAGCAGGCCGCCCTTGGACTGCTGCAGTTGATCGATCACCGGGTTGACCTGTTCCAGCGCCTGGGGCGGCAACACCAGCTCCGATTGCAGGCGCAACCAGGAGAAGAAGTCCGGCAGGTGCAGGAAACCGATCAGGGCAATCAGAAACAGAATGAACGGGAACAGCGAGAACAGCATCTGGTAGGCCAGTGCCGAGGCATAGGTCGACATCTCGTCGTCGACGAATTCAGTGACCGTGCGCACCATCACCCGGTGCAGGGGCAGACCTTTCATGTCCGGAAAAATCATTCGCGTCTCCTTTCGCCGCAAAACAGGTTGAAGTCGTGGCGACTCAGGGGCCGTTTTTCTCTCATCAAAGTAGCTTACTTGGCGACTTTGAAACACTGTGATCCGTGACCGCATATGAACGGGACACGAAAACGGCCATCCTTGGATGGCCGCTTCGTTGTTTCGTTCAAGGCTCTATCAAGCCTTGTCGACGCCTTTCTTGACCGCGTCCTTGGCTTTGCCCACCGCTTGCTGGGCCTCGCCTTTCTTCTCTTGCACTTTACCTTCGGCCTGCAGTTTGGTGTTGTCGGTGGCTTTGCCGACACCTTGCTTGATGTTGCCGACGGCTTCGTTGGCCATGCCTTTCACTTTATCGCTCGTGCTACCCATGGTGATTCTCCTTGGAACATTAACGGGGAAAGTCAGTACGTAATGATTGACTGGCCCGGTTTGCGCCAAGTTTCATTTATTTTCACGGCTTCATTTCGTCGCGGCGTGCAGGTTGGGCTTTATGTTTGCGAGCGTACCCCCGAGAATGCCCACCATAAGGGCGCCATGCGCCACAGAACCGATCCCGCAGGAATGTTATGAAACTCGATAAAAAGCAGGCCATCGCCCGTCGCAACCAGGAACTGGGCGGTGCCGTGCTCGGCACCAACAACTGCCACTTCGCCGAACTGAACCGCAACCGCAACATCTGGTGGTTCGACTTGCCGGTGTCGCGCCTGGCGATCGGTCAGTACGAGTGGATTCACCTGTTGATGCACACCCCGGCCACCGACGAACTGCTGCACCTGAAAGTGCCGACCGTGTTCCTGCGCGAAAAACTCGAAGGCCTGGTGATCCGCAACGAAGGCAAGCGCAAGGCTGCCCTGAGCCTGGAACTGAGCGCCGACAAGGACTCGTACCTGCAGGACATGCGCCCGGCGGGCACCAATGTGAACTTCGCGCCGTTCCGCCAATAAGACACTCACGCTGATCGTTCCCACGCTCTGGACTGCACCCCAAAGGTTGGACACAACCGATGGGGTGTTTTATGGCGAAGTACACAGTTCAAGTGAAGCTGTTGGCGGTGCAAGACTACTGCTCCGGTAAAGCGGGTCTTAGAGATGTTGCGGGGCGGCACGATGTAGATTTTTCTTCATTGCGCCAGTGGGTCGCGGCCTATCAGGTCCATGGCGCGGCCGCTCTAGAATCAAAAAAGGTGCAGCATTACAGCGCTGAATTCAGACTATCCGTCTTGAAACGCATGCGCGAAGAGCAACTTTCCTACCGCCAAGTGGCGGCATTGTTTGATATCCGAAAATTCAACATCATTGGTGACTGGGAGCGTCGCTATGATAAGGCCGGTAAAAATGCCTTGTCTCGGCAGCCCAACCGACCTGGATCTCAGAAAAAAATGCCGAAACCGACTTCATCTTCTCAACCCCAGTCACCCGATGATGATTCCCGTACTCGGGATGAGCTGATCGCGGAGCTGAATCAGCTTCGGTTGGAAAATGACTATCTAAAAAAGCTCGATGCCTTGGTTCAGAAGAAACGAGCAGCGCAGCAGAAAAAGCGCAAATCGTAATCGAGCTAAGGCAGCAGTACCCTCTTGAGGACTTGCTGAAAGCAGCCGGGTTGGCGCGCAGCACGTTTTACTATCAGCACAAGGTACTCCAGGCGGCCGACAAGTATGCGGATCTGAAAGCCAGGATCCGCACCATTTTCGACGAGCACAAAGGACGATATGGCTATCGCCGCATCACTTTGGCAGTTCGAGATGCTGGTCACCGGGTCAACCACAAGACGGTTCAACGTCTGATGACCGAGCTTCAGATCAAGAGCCTTGTGCGTGTGAAGAAATATCGCGCTTACAAAGGAGAAGCAGGCCAGGCTGCTCCTAATCTGCTGAAGCGCGAGTTTGAAGCACAACAGCCAAATCAGAAGTGGGTAACCGACGTCACAGAGTTCAAGGTTGGAGGGCAGAAACTTTATCTCTCACCCATCCTGGATCTGTATAACGGCGAAATCATTTCTTACGACATAGCCAGACGACCGTTATTCAGCATGGTCGGGGCGATGCTGAAAAAGGCATTTGATCGCCTTCAGCCGCAGGAGAAGCCAATTTTGCACTCCGACCAAGGGTGGCAATATCGGATGCCGATCTATGGTCGACTTCTCAAAGAGCGCTCGGTCACGCCTAGCATGTCGCGTAAAGGTAATTGCTACGACAATGCGGCGATGGAAAGCTTTTTTGGCACGCTGAAATCCGAATTTTTTTACCTGAACAAATTCAGTAGTCTGGACGAGCTTCACGCCGGCTTGGTGGACTACATCCACTACTACAATCACCGACGGATCAGGCTGAAGTTAAACGGACTGAGCCCTGTTGAATACAGGACTCAGTCTATTCAGGTATAGATTTACGATCGTCCAATTTGTTGGGGTCAGTCCACTCTGCGTGGGAACGATCAAACAGTTAACCAACAAAAAGCCCCGCATCTGCGGGGCTTTTTGTTTTATGCGGCGCTTTTCGCCTTGATCTTCTTCAGCTCTTCGTCGCGCAGTTCGCGGCGCAGGATCTTGCCGACGTTGGTGGTCGGCAGTGCATCGCGGAACTCCACCGAACGCGGAACCTTGTAGCCGGTGACATTGGCGCGCATGTGCTCCATCACCTGTTCCTTGGTCAGGGTGACGCCCGGTTTGGCGACGATAAAAATCTTGATCGCCTCGCCCGATTTCTCGTCCGGAATGCCAATGGCCGCGCACTGCAACACGCCCGGCAGGGCCGCCAGCACATCTTCCAGTTCATTCGGGTACACGTTGAAACCGGAGACCAGGATCATGTCTTTCTTGCGATCGACGATGCGCATGTAGCCGTCCGGCTGGATCAGCGCGATGTCACCGGTCTTCAGCCAGCCTTCGCTGTCGAGCATTTCATCGGTGGCTTCCTGACGCTGCCAGTAGCCCTTCATCACTTGCGGGCCCTTGACGCACAGCTCGCCGATTTCGCCCAGCGGCTGCTCGACACCGGCATCGTCGATGACTTTGCACAGGGTCGACGGCACCGGAATGCCGATGGTGCCGATCTGGATGTTCTGGATCGGGTTGACCGTGGCCACCGGGCTGGTTTCGGTCATGCCGTAACCTTCGCAGATCGGGCAACCGGTGACCGCTTTCCAGCGCTCGGCCGCGGCCAGTTGCAGGGCCATGCCGCCGGACAGGGTGACTTTCAGCGCCGAGAAATCCAGCTTGCGGAAACCTTCGTTGTTGCACAGGGCCACGAACAGCGTGTTGAGGCCGACGAAACCGCTGAACTTCCACTTCGACAGTTCCTTGACCATCGCCGGCAGGTCGCGCGGGTTGCTGATCAGGATGTTGTGGTTGCCGATCAGCATCATCGCCATGCAATGAAAGGTGAACGCATAGATGTGGTACAGCGGCAGCGGAGTAATCAGGATCTCGCAACCTTCATTGAGGTTGGAGCCCATCAGCGCCTTGCACTGCAGCATGTTGGCAACGAGGTTGCGATGGGTGAGCATCGCGCCCTTGGCCACGCCGGTGGTGCCGCCGGTGTATTGCAGCACCGCGACATCGCCGCTGTCCGGGTTGGCTTCGGCGACCGGTTGGCCCTGGCCCTTGCTCAGCACGTCGTTGAACTTGACGGCTTTGGGCAGGTGATAGGCCGGAACCATTTTCTTCACGTACTTGATGACGCTGTTGATCAGCAGGCGCTTGATCGGCGGCAGCAGGTCGGCGACTTCGGTGACGATGACGTGTTTGACGCCGGTTTTCGGCACCACGGCTTCGGCCAGGTGCGCCATGTTCGCCAGGCACACCAGCGCCTTGGCACCGGAGTCGTTGAATTGGTGTTCCATTTCCCGCGCGGTGTACAGCGGGTTGGTGTTGACCACGATCAGCCCGGCACGGATGGCGCCGAAGACGGCGACCGGGTACTGCAGCACGTTGGGCAGTTGCACGGCGATTCGATCACCGGGCTGCAAATCGGTATGCTGTTGCAGATAAGCGGCAAACGCACCGGACAATTCGTACAGTTCACCGTAAGTGATGGTCTTGCCCAGGTTGCTGAACGCCGGTTTGTCGGCGAAGCGTTGGCAGGATTGCTTCAACACTGCCTGAATATTCGGGTACTCGTCTGGATTGATGTCGGCAGCAATTCCAGCGGGGTACTTATCCTTCCAAAAGTCTTCGATCATGGAAGCCCACTCCTCAGCAACGCGAATTCAGCACCGCATTTGATGCGATTATTATTGGTGTTTGTTTATTGGTGAGTCTGGCTTTTTACAAGGCCGAGAAGTCACAAAGCGCGCCGAGAGTAGCAGCTTTGCCAAGGGTCGACTAGAGCCAAAAGCGGCCCCTACAGTCATTTTCATGACTCAAGAACTACTGGCAGTCATTTTAGAGCAAAAATCCTATAACACCTTGAAAGTCCCGGTTTTCGGGGGCCTGAAACAAAAATCGCGAGCAGGCCCGCTCCCGCAGGCTCATCGATAACCCTGTGGGAGCGAGCTTGTTCCGGGCGGCGATCCGACGATTGCGCGAAGCACAGTTCTTTTAAGCGATATCGCGCAACTCCCTCCGCAGGATTTTCCCGACAGGCGTCATCGGCAATGACTCACGCAGCACGATGTGTTTCGGCACCTTGTACGCCGTGAAATTCTCTTTGCAGTAGGCCTTCAGCTCCTCCAGGCTCACCCCGGTTTCCCGCGCCACCACAAACAGCTTCACCGCCTCACCGGAACGCTCATCCGGCACGCCGATCACTGCGCAGTTGGCGACTTTCGGGTGAGCCATCACCACGTCTTCGATCTCGTTCGGATACACGTTGAAACCGGAGACGATGATCATGTCTTTCTTGCGGTCGACAATGCGCACGAAACCGTCCGGGTCGATCACCGCGATGTCGCCGGACTTGAACCAGCCCTCGGCATCCAGCACTTCGGCGGTGGCCTCGGGTTTCTGCCAGTAGCCCTTCATGATCTGCGGGCCCTTGATGCACAGCTCGCCACGCTCGCCCAAAGGCTGTTCGACGCCGTCGTCATTGATGACTTTCAACCGGGTGCCCGGCACCGGCAGGCCGACCGTGCCGATCCGCGACAGCTCGCCGTACGGGTTGGTGCAGGCCACCGGCGAGGTTTCGGTCAGACCGTAACCTTCGGTAATCCGGCAACCGGTGATCTGCTCCCAACGCTCGGCGGTGGCCTTGACCAGCGCGGTGCCGCCGGAGTTGGTGAGTTTGAGCGTGGAGAAATCCAGGGTCTTGAAGTCCGGATGATCCATCAACGCGACAAACAGCGTGTTGAGCCCCAGCAGCGCCGAAAACTTCCAGTTCTTCAGCTCCTTGATGAAGCCGCCGATGTCACGCGGGTTGGTGATCAGCACGTTGTGGTTGCCTGACACCATCATGCACATGCAATTCGCGGTGAAGGCATAGATGTGGTACAGCGGCAGCGGCGCGATCATTACCTCCTGCCCTTCGCGCAACAACGGCTGGCCGTCGCTGCCGAACTGGCCGAGACAGGCACGCACCTGCTGCATGTTCGCCACCAGGTTGCCGTGGGTCAGCATCGCGCCCTTGGCCAGGCCGGTGGTGCCGCCGGTGTATTGCAGCACGGCGATGTCATCCAGGCCGACCTTCAGCGGCTTGATGCCCAGGCCCCGGCCCATGCGCAACGCGCTCTTGAAGGAAATCGCCTGGGGCAGCGAATACGCCGGGACCATTTTCTTCACTTTGCTGACTACGGTGTTGACCAGCCAGCCTTTGGCGGTGGGCATCAGGTCGCCCATCTTCGCTTCGATCAGATACTGGATGTCGGTGTCCGGCAGCACTTCCTGGACCTTCTGGCCGAACATGTTCAGGTACACCAGCGCCCGGGCGCCGGAGTCCTTGAACTGGTGACGCATCTCCCGCGCGGTGTACAGCGGGTTGGTGTTGACCACGATCAGCCCGGCACGCAACGCGCCGAACACGGCAATCGGATAATGCAGGACGTTGGGCATCTGCACCGCGATGCGATCCCCCGGCACCAGATCGGTGTGGGCTTGCAGATAACCCGCGAATGCGGCGCTCTGGCGCTCCAGCTCGGCATAGGTCAGGGTCACGCCCATGTTGCTGAACGCCGGGCGATCAGCGAATTTCTTGCAGGAACGCTCGAACACCTCGATCACCGACTTGAATTCACCCGCGTCGATGTCCAGGGGTACGCCCGCCGGGCGTTTGTCATTCCAGAAATCAGGTTGCATTGTTCTTGTCCTCTTTACCTGAGCCGATCCGGGGCCGCTTCGCTGTCATTTCTTTCTGTCCCTGAAAAAGCCGAGAGCAAAAAGCGGGGCTTCACGGACACTAGCAGCTATGGTCAATCAGGCAAATATGGGCAAGGTCGTCATTGATCGTGTGAATCTTCCTGCCGTGGCGTGAGCTGATCGGACGCGCTATACAATGCAACCTCTGCAACACGCTTCAGCAAAAACACGCCGCAAAAGGAATCGCCATGATCCACGACACCTTCTGGCTGGACGCGAGTGACCGCAGCCGCCTCTTCGTCAACCTGTGGCTGCCGAACGCGCCGCTGAAGGCGGTGATTCTGCTGGCCCACGGCATGGCAGAACACAGCGCCCGCTACGCACGGCTGGCAGAGGCGTTCTGCGCCGAAGGCTACGGTGTGTACGCGCCCGATCAGCGCGGCCATGGCAAAACCGCCGATCATGGGACGCTGGGGCATTTCGCCGACGGCGATGGCTGGTGCAAGGTGGTTGGAGATATCGCGAGCCTCAACCAGTTCCTCGGCCAGCGTCATCCGGGTGTTCCGATCGTGCTGCTCGGGCACAGCATGGGCAGTTACATTGCCCAGGCTTATTTACTGCATCACAGCGCCAGCCTGCACGGCGCGATTCTCAGCGGCTCGAATTTCCAGCCGGTTGCGCTGTACCGCGCGGCCCGGCAGATCGCCCGGTTTGAAAAGCTGCGCCAGGGCGCCAAGGGTCGCAGCGCGCTGATCGAATGGCTGTCGTTCGGCTCGTTCAACAATAAATTTAAACCGGCGCGCACCGCGTTTGACTGGCTGAGTCGCGACCCGGCCGAGGTCGACAAGTACACCACCGATCCGCTGTGCGGCTTTCGCTGCACCAATCAACTGTGGATCGACCTGCTCGGCGGGTTGCAGCAAATCAGCAAAGCGTCCAATCTCGCCCAGATCGATCCGGGCCTGCCGCTGCTGGTGATCGGCGGCGAATGTGATCCGGTGAGCGAAGGCAAGCGTCTGACTGATCTGGCCAACGCCTTGCGCGCGGCCGGCAGCCAGAACCTGCAACTGAAGATCTACCCGCAGGCGCGGCACGAATTGTTCAACGAGAGCAACCGCGACGAAGTGACCGCCGATGTGCTGGCCTGGATCGGCCAGGCCCTGAGCCATCGCCGGCCGCACCGCAGCGAATAATTTTTTTGTGGATTCATTTCATCCGTCACAGGAATTCAGACCCATGACCCAGGTTACCAACATCCCTTACGAAGCCCTCGAAGTGGGCCAGACCGCGAGCTACAGCAAGACTGTCGAGGAACGCGACATTCAGCTGTTCGCCGCGATGTCCGGCGACCACAACCCGGTGCACCTGGACGCCGAGTTCGCCGCCGCCAGCATGTTCAAGGAACGCATCGCCCACGGCATGTTCAGCGGCGCGCTGATCAGTGCCGCAGTAGCCTGCGAGCTGCCTGGGCCGGGCACTATTTATATCGGCCAGCAGATGAGTTTCCAGAAGCCGGTGAAGATCGGCGACACCCTGACCGTGCGCCTGGAAATCCTCGAGAAGCTGCCGAAATTCCGTGTGCGCATCGCCACTCGCGTGTTCAACCAGCGCGATGAGCTGGTGGTGGACGGCGAGGCCGAGATTCTGGCGCCACGTAAACAGCAGACCGTTACCCTGCCGACCTTGCCGGCCATCAGCATCGGCTGATCGTCTTCGGTTAAATCCGGACACAAAAAAACGCCAGACCAGCTGGCGTTTTTTGTGGGCTTCGAACGCTTACGAGCGTGCGCGAGCCTGGTTACGCAGCGCCTTCACCTGATCGTGATTGCGTTGCACGCCGTGGTACTGGCGTTCGACCAGATCACGGATGCCGACCAGGTTGTGTTTGTTGATCTTCTCGATCGCCTCACGATAAGCCTTCAGGGCGTGGTCTTCACCGCGCTCGGCTTCGTTGAGCACCGCTTCTTCGTCCTTGCCGGTGAACATCGCTTTGACGTCGACCCAGCGACGGTGCAGATCACCGCTGACACTGGTCGAAGTTTCCGGATCGCCACCCATCGAACGCACGGCAGCTTGCAGCTCGGCCGCAGCGGTTGCGCAATCGGCGGAGCGTTTCACGAACAGGGTTTTCAGCTCTGGGTGCTTGATGTCTTCAGCGCAGGTCTTGAAGCCTTCCTGACCGTCCTTGCTGGTTTCGATCAGGTCGTTGAGGACGGAGATGGCTTCTTTATTCATGTCAGTCATTTTTCAATTCCTTGCGTGGGTGAAAGATGCAAGGAGTGTTGCAGTGGTCGTGCCAGCTTCCAGAAAAGAATTTAATCTTTGATTTTCAACAAGTTACAAATACAACGAGAATCTGTATGCCTGTTATTTGCATGATCTGTCATTTGGCCTGCATGCAGAATGCCTGTATTTTCCGAAGTGTTTTCAAAGCCAGACGATTCCAACGATGAACCCTGAAAAGCTCGAACTGCTGATCACCCGCGAAATGCCCTTCGGCAAGTACAAGGGCCGGATCATTGCCGACCTGCCGGGCCCCTACCTGAACTGGTTTGCCCGGGAAGGATTTCCCCATGGCGAACTGGGCGGACTGTTGGCCCTGATGCAGGAAATCGATCACAACGGCCTGTCGGAACTGCTCGAACCGCTGCGCGCCAAACACGGCAAACCTGCCCCGCGCCACTGAGGCGTCACCCTGATCCGAGTCGAGTCGACCATGCCCGATAACACCCGCCGCGCCCGAGATGAAGCCTTCTGGCAAACCTTCGCCGACCGTTACGACCGCCACCCCGGCCCCGTGAATCTGGAGAACGGTTACTTCGGGCGCATGTCGCGCACCGTGGTCGAGGAGTACCAGCGCAATATCGAGCTGATCAACAACAGCAACTCGATCTACGTGCGCCAGCGTTTCGAACAGCACGACAGCCTCGACATCCGCGCGCAACTGGCCGAGCTGATCGGCGTACGTGCGCAAAGCGTGGCCTTCACTCACAACGCCACTGCCGGCCTGCAATCGCTGATCCGAAACTACAACCGCCTGCAGCCTGGCGATCAGGTGCTGATCTGCGATCTGGAGTACGACACGGTCAAGGGCGCCATGCGCTGGCTGGCAAAGCATCGCGGGGTCGAGGTGATCGAGATCGAGCACGCCCACCCCGCCACCTTCGACAGCCTGCTGGCGACTTATCGCGAAGCCTTCATCCGCTATCCGAAGCTCAAGCTGATGGCGCTGACTCACGTCACCCACCGCACCGGGCTGGTGATGCCGGTGCAGGCCATTGCCGCGCTGGCCAAGGAGCACGGCGTCGACATCATCCTTGATGGCGCCCATGCCCTTGGTCAGATCGAGTTCGACCTGGAAGCACTGGGCATCGCCTTCGCCGGGTACAACCTGCACAAGTGGATCGGCTCGCCGTTGACGCTCGGTTTTCTCTACATTGCTCCGCAGCGCCTCGCCGACATCGACCCGGACATGGGCGAGATGCATTTTTCGGCTGGCGATATCCGCTCACGCACGCCCTACAGCACGCCGAACATTCCGGCACTGATGACCCTGCCTTTGGTGTTCGAGGAACACCGCTCACTGGGTGGCGCGGCAGCCAAAGGCGCGCGGGTCAATTACCTGCGCAACCTGTGGGTCAGCGCCGTGCGTAACCTGCCGGGCATCGAAGTCATGACCCCGGACGATCCGCGTCTGTATTGCGGCATCACCTCGATGCGCTTTACCCGGCATGCTGACCAGCAGGCGATGGTCGAACGCCTGCTCAACGACTACAACCTGTTCACTGTCGTGCGCAACGGCGCAGCCTGCGGGCCGTGCATCCGTGTCACGCCGTCGCTGACCACGACGGCGGCGGAGATTCAGTCGCTGATTCTGGCGCTGAACGAGCTGCGCTAAACCGTGTACTTGTCGAAGTCCTCGGGCTTGATCTGCGACGACACCGCAAAGGTGTCGATGCCGATCGTGAGGTGGCCGAAGTAACCGTCCTCGTGTGAATCGCGGCCGATCGGCCACACCGTCAGGGTCGACTCTTCGCCGCCCATGTTGGCGTAGTAGGCATCGTCGGCGTTGCACACCGGCAGCGAACTGCGCCCGCGATAGGCCTTGGCATTGAGCACGCCGCGAGAAACAACCTCCGGAAAATACAGCTGCCCGACCCAGGCCACATTGCGCTCCTCCAGGTATTCGTTGCCGGCGACGATGCGCACCGCCACGTGAACATGCAGGGCACGCCCGGCATAGAAACCCGGGTAGATCGTGGTGAAGCGCACCCTGCCCTTGTGGTCGCTGAACTGGCCGCCGCGCAGGTAGGTATCGTCGTCGGTTCGCGGGATCGAGCCGATGTCCTCGACGTCGACTTCCACGTCCGGATTGATCCGGCTCCAGCCGGAATAGGCGCCACGTGCGTTGCAGTGCCAGATATCCACCAGCGCACCGCTGACCGGTTCGGCGGTCATGGCATCGACGATGGTCAGGCGCAGCAGCAGCGGCAGACCCTCGGCGCCTTCGCTGATGTTGCGGCGCAGCAGTTTGGGATTGCGAAAATAAGGCCCGGCGACTTGCTCGGGGGCCAGTTGATAAACCGATGGAGCTGAAGGCTGGTTATCCATGACGCGTTCTCTCTTCCTTAAGATGAACGCAGGTTAACGCCACACGCAAAGCCAGGTGCGGTAACTATGTATCTCCAAATAACGTATCTCCAGATAACGAAGTTTTTTGCGGGCAAAAAAAAACGGTGCACCGACCAAGCGCACCGTAAAGCCGTAGAACACACAACGAAGTGTCAGTTGAAGATCAGTCCAGCAGCGCCAACGCCTCGGCGGTGCATTCCTGAATGCGGGCCCAGTCGCCGTTCTTGATCCACTCAGGATCGAGCATCCAGCTACCGCCCACGCACATGACGTTTTTCAGCGCCATGTAGCTCTTGATGTTGGCAGGGCCGACGCCGCCAGTCGGGCAGAATTTCACTTCGCCGAACGGGCCGCCGAGGGCCTTGATTGCCGCCACGCCACCGCTGACTTCAGCCGGGAACAGCTTGAAGCGGCGATAACCCAGGCCATAGCCTTCCATGATGCCGGAGGCATTGCTGATGCCCGGCAGCAGCGGGATCGGGCTTTCGACGCTGGCTTCCAGCAGGTCACGGGTGATACCCGGAGTGACGATGAATTGCGAACCGGCGGCTTCGGCCGCGGCCAGCATGTTGCGGTCGAGTACGGTGCCGGCACCGGTCACCAGTTCCGGACGCTGTTCGCGCAGGATCTGGATCGCCTTGAGGCCGAACTGCGAACGCAGGGTCACTTCCAGCGCGGTCAGACCACCGGCGGCCAGGGCGTCGGCCAGCGGCAGCACGTCCTGTTCGCGGGCGATGGTGATCACCGGCAGGATCCGCGCCTTGGCGCAGAGGCTGTCGATCAGGGCAACTTTGTCCGCCATGGAAACGGTCGGGGATGGGGTTGTCATAGCGGCTGTTCCTTGGCTCATGGGCACCAGTAAATCTCTAACGTAGGTTGCAGAAACGCGCGAACCGGCATGGCGGCGACGTCGTTGGATGCCAGTGCGGCATTCAGGGTGGTCAGTTTCGACTGACCGGAAATCGACAGAATCTTGTGCCGGGCCGAGGCCAGCAGTGCGCGGCTCATGGTCAGGCGCTGACGCGGCACGCTGGGCGCCAGCATCGGCCAGCAGCGACGGGTGCCGTCGGCTTGCAGGGCTTCGGCCAGGTTCGGGCTGTCCGGGAACAGCGACGCGGTGTGACCGTCATCGCCCATGCCCAGCACCAGCACGTCGATGGGCGGCAACTCGGCGAGCAAACGATCGGCCTGCTCCGCAGCCTGCTCGACGTTGGCCGCCGCGCTGTAAAGGCTGAGGAACTGCGCCTTGGCCGCCGGGCCCTTGAGCAGATATTGCTTGAGCAGACCGGCGTTGCTGTCGGCGTGTTCGACCGGTACCCAGCGCTCGTCGGCCAGGGTCACGACGACCTTCGACCAGTCCAGTTCCTGCTTGGCCAGGTGCTGGAAAAACGCCACCGGGCTACGACCGCCGGACACCACCAGCACCGCATTGCCACGTGCCGCCAGCGCTTCGCTCAATTGCTTGGCGACATTCAGCGCCAGGCCTTCGGCGAGCAGCACCGGGCTCTTGAATTCGCGGGCATTCACGCCCTCGGGCAGTTTCACATCAGATATCGCCATACCACGACCTCCCGTCCCGCGTGATCAATGCAATGGAGCTCATCGGCCCCCACGACCCGGCCGCATACGGCTTGGGCGCGTCACCGGATTTTTTCCACCCGGCGATCAGTTGGTCACACCATTTCCACGCGGCTTCGATTTCATCTTTACGGACAAACAGGTTCTGATTGCCGTTCATCACTTCCAGCAACAACCGCTCGTAGGCATCGGGGATCCGAGCGCTGCGCCAGGTGTCGGAAAAATTCAGTTGCAGCGGGCCGCTGCGCAGTTGCATGCCCTTGTCCAGGCCTTGCTCCTTGGTCATCACGCGCAAGGAAATGCCTTCGTCCGGTTGCAGGCGGATGATCAGTTTGTTGCTGATCTGCAGGCGCTGCTCGGGGGCGAAGATGTAGTGCGACGGTTCCTTGAAGTGGATGACGATCTGCGACAGTTTCTGCGGCATGCGCTTGCCGGTACGCAGGTAGAACGGCACGCCGGCCCAGCGCCAGTTGCGGATGTCGGCACGCAGGGCAACGAAGGTTTCGGTGTCGCTCTGGGCGTTGGAATTCGGCTCTTCGAGGTAGCCCGGCACGGACTTGCCTTCGCTGTGCCCGGCGATGTACTGGCCCCGCACCACTTGCGTGGTCAGGCCTTCCGGACTGATCGGCGCCAGGGCCTTGAGTACCTTGACCTTCTCGTCGCGGATGCTGTCGGCGGACAGGTCGGCCGGCGGGTCCATCGCGATCAGGCAGAGCAGTTGCAGCAGGTGGTTCTGGATCATGTCCCGCAGTTGACCGGCCTTGTCGAAGTAACCCCAGCGGCCTTCGATACCGACCTTCTCGGCCACGGTGATTTCCACGTGGGAGATGTAGTTCTGGTTCCACTGGGTTTCGAACAGGCTGTTGGCGAAACGCAGGGCGATCAGGTTCTGAACGGTTTCTTTGCCCAGGTAGTGGTCGATGCGGTAGGTGCGGTTCTCCGGGAAGAACTGCGCCACGGCGTCGTTGACCTTGCGCGAGGATTCGAGATCCGAGCCGATCGGTTTTTCCAGCACCACGCGGGTGTTTTCCGCCAGACCGACGTTCGCCAGGTTCTCGCAGATCGCGCCGTACACCGCCGCCGGAGTGGCAAAGTAGGCAATCATGCGTTGCGTGCTGCCGGCCAGTTCGGCCAGCGCCACGTAATCTTCAGCCTTGAGGAAGTCGACGTGCAGGTAGGTCAGACGCGCCAGAAAGCGCTCGGCCACGGCCTCGTCCAGTTCCTTGCCCACGTAACGGCGCAGCTCGGCGGCGATGAACGCCAGGTGCTGCTGCTCGGTGCCCGCCTCACGGGCCAGTGCGATAATGCGCGTGTCCTCGTGCAGCAGGCCGGCGCCATCAAGGTGATAAAGGGCAGGAAACAGCTTGCGCAGGGCCAGATCGCCCAAGGCGCCGAACAAGGCGAAGGTGCACGGTTCAACCGTAATCGAAGGCATGATGTTTGTTCTTTTATCAAGTTAAGCTACAAATACCTTTTTTCAAGGCATCACTCAAGGGAAAATGTAGTAATAACCACAACATTTTCGCAAAATACAGATTCCGAGTGGTGGTCGGTCGGAGCCATCAGTAGGATAGGCCACCGTCACGGGCCACATCAAAGGCCCAATTTGCATAGCCGCGCGCTTATCGGCGCCGGTGAATCTAGGAATTCTTATGGACCGCGTGCGAAATTTACTGGAACAGATCCAGAGTCGCCTTGAAGAGCTGAACAAGGCCGAACGCAAAGTCGCCGAAGTGATCCTGCTCAACCCACAGCAGGCCACCCGCTTCAGCATCGCCGCCCTCGCCCAGGCGGCGTCGGTCAGTGAACCGACGGTCAACCGTTTCTGCCGTTCGTTCGGCGTCAGCGGCTACCCCGAACTCAAGCTGCAACTGGCCCAGAGCCTGGCCAGCGGCGCGGCGTATGTCAGCCGTGCGGTAGAAGCCGACGACAATCCCGAGGCCTACACGCAGAAGATTTTCGGCAGTGCGATCGCTTCTTTGGACAGCGCGTGCCAGGCACTGGACCCGAACCTGATCAGCCGCGCCGTCGACCTGTTGATCCAGGCCCGGCAGATCCACTTCTTCGGCCTGGGTGCTTCGGCTCCGGTGGCTTTGGATGCGCAGCACAAGTTCTTCCGTTTCAACCTCGCGGTCACCGCCCACGCCGATGTGCTGATGCAACGGATGATTGCCTCGGTGGCGCACACCGGCGAGCTGTTCGTGATCATTTCCTACACCGGGCGCACCCGCGAACTGGTGGAAGTGGCGCGCATCGCCCGGGAGAACGGCGCTTCGGTACTGGGCCTGACCGCCGAGAATTCGCCACTGGCCAAGGCCAGTACGCTGAGCCTGAACATTCCGTTGCCGGAAGACACCGACATCTATATGCCGATGACTTCGCGGATCATTCAGTTGACGGTGCTGGATGTGCTGGCGACGGGGATGACGCTGCGTCGCGGGGTGGATTTCCAGCCGCATCTGCGCAAGATCAAAGAGAGCTTGAATGCTAGCCGGTATCCGGTGGGTGACGAGTTCAACTGAAGATCCGAAGCCCCTCACCCTAGCCCGTTGATCGTTCCCACGCTCCGCGTGGGAATGCAGCCCGTGACGCTCCGCGTCACTGGACGCGGAGCGTCCCTAGAAGCATTCCCACGCAGAGCATGGGAACGATCATCGCTAGGCCCCAGCCCACGCCTGCAAACTCAGATGCGCCTTCTCCCCTGGCGCCAGATGCAAGCTGTCAGTCCCGCCCGCCGCCGCTTCAACACAGACAAATTCCGAAATTTCATCCCAGCTCACGCCCAGTAACGGCCGCGCACCCGGATGCCACACCACGGTGTCCGCGCTGTCACCGGTATCGATGCACAACTCGCGCTGCCAGGCGTGATCCTTGAGCTGTAATTCGCCGTCGTGCTGAAACACCCGCTGACAGCCGCCATCAACCCGCAACTCGCCTTCCTGCTGGCAAATCTCACGGTTCAACTGGTCGTAACCCTGCGCCCCTTCGAGCCCAGACAGCGCTATCTCACTCACGTCACCAATACGCCAGTAAGCATGCAAAGCCTGGCTCAACTGGCACGGCATGTCGTCCTGATGCTCAGTGCTCAGGCGCAGTTCCATGCGTTCGCCCAGGTGCGCATGCAGGTCCACCTGCCAGTCGCACAACTGCAATTGCCAATGCAGGCGCACGCCGTCATCGCCGGTGCTGCTGTCGAGCAGTTTCCAGTCCAGCAGTCGCGCCCAGCCGTGAGACGGCCACGCGTTTTCGCTCGGGTGGCGGCCATACCACGGCCAGCACACCGGCACGCCGCCACGAATCGCGCCGACATGCGGCCACTTCGCCGCGCACCACAACCACGGTTTCTGCCCGCGCGGCTGAAAGTGCAGCAACTGCGCACCCTGACGACTGAACACCGCCTGACACAGCGGATGATCGATCACCAGCACATCGCGCATCTGATAGCGCTCCCAGGCGAACACCGGTCGTTCGCGCAGGGATTTGAAGAAGCGTTGCAGCGGATGCTCATGCATGGGCCACGGTTCCAGATTCAACTTTCATGGGCTGCGACACCCCTTTCCAAAAAAAAGCGGACAGCCTGGGCTGTCCGCAAATATGCGCACATAGAGAGGAGCTTATCGCAGACGCGTTAGAACGTAGACTGAATTTTCAGGCCAGCGACCAAAGCGTTATCCACTTCATCCACACCGCCCGGATGAGTGATGTATTGCAGGTTCGGGCGTACGGTCAGCCAGTTGGTCACGTGGAAGCCGTAGTTGATCTCGTAGTTGTATTCGGTTTCACGAATCGGCGAGAACACCGGATTGTCGTAGTCCGAAACACCGTTGGCGACGTTGAGCAGCTCGGCGTTTTTCTTCACGTCATTGTTGACGTGAATACGTGCCGCACCGATACCGACGTCATCTTTCGGACGTGCGTCGAACGGGCCTTTGTACACAAACATCACGGACTGGTAGTTGTCGATGAAGTTGGTGTCCTTGTCGTGGAACGTGGCGTTGGCGGCAATGTTCAGACCACGGCTCTTGTCACCGTTGTGGCTGGTGAGTTGTTGCTGTGCAACGAACCAGTAACCGTGCTTGCTGCTGTGGGTGCGGTAGGCGTCACCGGTGGTTGCCGCGTCGAAACCGTTGACGTCTTCGCGAACGTCGTCGGCATCGGCCGTGCTCTTGTAGTAACCGACACGGTATTCGCCCGGCAAGCCGTTCGGGTTAGGCAACCAGACAAGCTCCACTGGCAACACGGTGCCTTTGGTGCCGCTGCCGCTCAGCTTGAAGCCGTTGCCGTGTTCCAGCTGCGACGGGTTCTGGTTGTACGCACCGATCTGCGCGTACAGCTCGTCGTTGATGTTGTACTTGACGCGAATGGCCGCCTGGCTGACCGGCCAGTTGTACCAGATGTTGGTCGCCCAGTTACCCACTTGCGAACCGCAGAACGCCAGGTTCTGGAACTCGCACGGGAAGGTGTTGAAGTCTTCGCCTTCACCGAAGTAACCGGCCTTGATGTCGAGCTTGTTGTCGAAGAACTGATGTTTGATCCACAACTGGGTCAGACGCACCATGTGCCCACGACCGTAGACTTCCTGCGAGGAACTCAGGGTGCCGGCACGCGGATCGCCAACGCGGTCGTTGGAAATGTTGTAGCCGTTACGGTTGGTGAACTGGACCTTGGCCTGGGTGTTGTCCCAGCCCCACAGTTTTTGCAGATCCAGCGCCACGCCCAGACCGAACTGGTCGGCGTAACGCGCAGTCTTGTCGTCGTTGAAACCGCCGTGAAGGTTGCCGCCTACTTCACCGACGTAGTCCATCTTGATGTCGATACCCTGCTCGATCAGCTTGGTACGTTCGCCACCCCAGTCCCCGGTCATCCACTCCGAATCGGAGCTGAACGCGTCAGCCGCGTGGACGCTACCGGCCAGCATCATTGCCGCAATCGCCGACAACTGACCGATACGCTGAGCGTTGTTGTTCTTCTTCATCCCTACATCCTCGTTTTATTGTTATTAACTGTTCTTCTTATCTAACGCGGTTTACATCTGATGCGGCGCGCGACAGGCCACGCACCGCGTGCTCCCTGCGAAAACGGGCGAGCCCGCTCCCGCTTTTGTTGATCAGCGACCCTTGAACTGGGCCACGTTGGCGCTGTGCGACTCGGTTTTCGGCAGGCCTGCAACCCCCAGGCGCTCACCGGACTTGGCGTCGAACAGCAGCACTTTCGACGGATCGAATTGCAGGGTCAGGGTTTCGCCCACCTGCGGCGCCACGTCCGGTGCCAGACGGCAGCAGACCTTGGTGTCGTTGAGGTTGACGAACACCAGGGTGTCCGGACCGGTCGGCTCGGTGACCTGCACTTCAGCCTTGATGCTCGGCAGGCCATTGCCCTCGCCGTTCGCCAGCGCAATCTGCTCCGGGCGCAGGCCGAGGATCACTTCGCGGTCTTCAAGACCGGCGTCCTGCATCGCCATCGGCAATTCGCAACGGGCCTGGCCGCTATCGAGCAGCGCCACCAGACGACCGTCCTTGCGTTGCAGACGAAGCGGGATGAAGTTCATCGGCGGCGAACCGATGAAGCTCGCGACGAACAGGTTGGCCGGGTCGTTGTAGATCTCTTTCGGTGTACCGAACTGCTGGATGATCCCGTCCTTCATCACCGCCACTTTGTCGCCCAGGGTCATCGCTTCGATCTGGTCGTGGGTCACGTATACCGTGGTGGTTTTCAGGCGCTGGTGCATCAGTTTCATTTCGGTGCGCATCTCGACACGCAGCTTGGCGTCGAGGTTGGACAGCGGTTCGTCGAACAGATAGATCTTCGGCCGACGCGCCAGGGCACGGCCCATCGCCACGCGCTGTTGCTGGCCGCCGGAGAGCTGACCCGGCTTGCGATTGAGCAGGTGCTCGATCTGCAGCAGCTTGGCCACGCGGGCGACTTCTTCGTCGATCGCCGACTGGCTCATCTTGCGGATCTTCAGACCGAACTCGATGTTCTCGCGCACGCTCATGGTCGGGTACAGCGCGTAGGACTGGAACACCATGGCGATGTCGCGATCTTTCGGGCTCATGCCGCTGACGTCCTGGTCACCGATCATGATCGCGCCGCCGGTGATGGTTTCCAGGCCGGCGATGCAGTTCATCAGGGTCGACTTGCCGCAGCCCGAAGGCCCGACGAGGATCAGGAACTCACCGTCCTTGATCGACAGTTCGATGTTCTTCAGGGTGTCCGGCAGGCCGGTACCGTAGGTCTTGTTTACATTGCGAAGTTCGAGCGTAGCCATGATTACCCCTTGACTGCGCCGGCCGTCAGCCCGCGCACGAAATACTTGCCTGCGACCACATAGACCAGCAGGGTCGGCAGCCCGGCGATCATCGCCGCCGCCATATCCACGTTGTATTCCTTGGCCCCGGTGCTGGTGTTGACCAGGTTGTTCAGCGCCACCGTGATCGGTTGCGAATCACCGCTGGAGAACACCACGCCGAACAGGAAGTCGTTCCAGATCTGGGTGAACTGCCAGATCAGGCAGACCATGATGATCGGGGTGGACATCGGCAGGATGATCTGACGGAAGATCGTGAAGAACCCCGCGCCATCGAGACGTGCCGCCTTGATCAGTGCATCCGGAATGCTCACGTAGTAGTTACGGAAGAACAGCGTGGTGAACGCCAGACCGTAGACCACATGGATGAACACAAGGCCGGTGGTGGTGCTGGCCAGGCCCATCTTGCCGAGGGTGAACGACGCCGGCAGCAGCACGGTCTGGAACGGCAGGAAGCAGCCGAACAACAGCAGACCGAAGAACAACTGCGAACCGCGGAAGCGCCAGAACGACAGCACATAACCGTTCAACGCACCGATGGCGGTGGAGATGATCACGGCCGGAACGGTGATCTTGATCGAATTCCAGAAGTAGCCGTCAACGGTGGCCCAGGCTTTCACCCAGCCGATGCCGCTGACCACGGTCGGCCAGCTAAGCAGGTTGCCGGTGGAGATGTCTTCCGGGGTCTTGAAGCTGGTCAACAGCATGACCACCAGCGGCACCAGATACAGCAGGACCGCGAGGATCAGCACCGCGTAGATCGCGATGCGACTCAGGCTGATGGCCGGTTTGGAGGCGAGACTAGTCATGACGCTTGGTCCTCAGCTCGGAGTACAGGTAAGGCACGATGATCGCGAGGATCGCACCGAGCATCAGGATTGCACTGGCCGAGCCCATGCCCATCTGCCCACGGCTGAACGTGAACGAGTACATGAACATCGCCGGCAAATCGGAGGAATAACCCGGGCCGCCGGCCGTCATGGCCGCCACCAGGTCGAAGCTCTTGATCGCGATATGCGCCAGGATCATCACCGCACTGAAGAACACCGGACGCAGGCTTGGCAGCACCACTTTCCAGTAGATGCGCGGCATGCTCGCGCCGTCGATCTGGGCGGCACGGATGATCGATTGATCGACGCCACGCAGACCGGCGAGGAACATCGCCATGATGAAGCCCGAGGCTTGCCAGACCGCCGCGATCACCAGGCAATACACCACGCGATCCGGGTCGATCAGCCAGTCGAGACGGAAGCCTTCCCAGCCCCAGTCCCGCAGCAATTTGTCCAGGCCCATGCCCGGGTTGAGCAGCCATTTCCACGCAGTACCGGTCACGATCATCGAGAGCGCCATCGGGTACAGGTAAATGGTGCGGATAAAGCCTTCGCGACGGATTTTCTGGTCGAGGAAAATCGCCAGTGTCACGCCGATTACCAGGGTGATGCCGATGAACATGCCGCCGAACACGGCCAGGTTCTTGCTCGCCACCCACCAGCGGTCGTTGTCGAACAGACGCTCGTATTGCGCCAGGCCTGCCCACTTGTAGTTCGGCAGGAAGGTCGACGTGGTGAACGACAGGACAAACGTCCAGAGGATATAGCCATAGAAGCCCACCAGAACGATGAACATGCTCGGCGCCAGCACCAGTTTCGGTAGCCAGCGCTGCAATGCGTCGAACGGCGAGGCCTTGCTGAACACAGCAACAGAACTCATGGGAAGATCCAGTAAAGAAGATGAAGGACCGCAGCAAGCTGCAGGCTTCAGGCCGATGCGCGACCTGAAGCTTGCAGCTGCTCTACGCTGACATTACTTGGCAGCCTTGATGGCAGTGCCGAGTTTCTTGGCAGCGTCGGCCGGGTCGGCTTTCGGGTCGTTGATGTAGTTGGTCACGACATCAAAGAACGCACCCTGCACTGCCAGTGTGGTCGCCATGTTGTGCGCCATGCTCGGTTGCAGGCCGCCGTTCTTGGCGTCTGCCAGGAAGTCTTTGGCAGCAGTCTGGGCGCAGGAGTCGAAACCGTACTTGCCCATGTCGGCAAGCATGTCGTTACGCACCGGGATCGAGCCCTTGTTGATGCTGAAGACTTTCTGGAAGTTTTCACCCAGCACGACTTTGGCGATGTCCTGCTGACCGGCCGCGGTACCCGCGTCCTTCTGCTTGAACACGGCCAGCGAGTCGATGTTGTAGGTGAACGCCTTGTCGGTGCCCGGGAAGGCTACGCACTCGTAGTCCTTGCCGGCGACTTTCTTGGCGGCGGTCCACTCGGACTTGGCCCAGTCACCCATGATCTGCATGCCGGCCTTGCCGTTGATGACCTTGGCCGCTTCCAGGTTCCAGTCCTGGCCTTTGCCGTCCTGGTCCATGTAGGTCGCGACTTTCTTCAGTTCGGTCAGGGCCTTGACCATTTCCGGGCCGGTCAGGGCAGCGTTGTCCAGGTCGACCAGGGCTTTCTTGTAACCATCAACGCCCATCACCGACAGCACGACCGCTTCGAACACGGTGCTGTCCTGCCATGGCTGACCGCCGTGAGCCAGCGGGATGAAGCCCGCCGCTTTCAGCTTGTCGCCGGCGGCGTAGAATTCTTCGAGGGTGGTCGGGGCTTTTTCGATACCGGCTTTCTTGAAGACTTCCGGGTTGATCCACAGCCAGTTCACGCGGTGAATGTTCACCGGTACGGCCACGTAATCACCTTCGAACTTCACGGTGTCGGAGACTTTCTTGTCGAGCAGGCTGTCCCACTTCTCGGACTTGGAAACGTCCTTCAGCACGTCAGTGTCGAGCAGACCGGTCGACGCCCATTCCTGGATGTCCGGGCCTTTGATCTGGGCAACGCCCGGAGGGTTGCCGGCTACCGCGCGGCTTTTCAGCACGGTCATGGCAGTCGCACCGCCACCGCCGGCGACAGCGCCGTCTTTCCAGGTGAAACCGTCTTTCTCGACTTGTGCCTTGAGCACATCGACGGCGGCTTTTTCGCCACCGGACGTCCACCAATGCACGACTTCCACCGAACCTTTGGATTCGGCAGCGGAAACACTCAGGGGCAGCACAGCGAGCGGGAACAGGGAGGCGACAGAAATGACAGTAGCGAGGCGAGAAATCGCATTCATCTGAGGTGTACCTTTCTTGTTGTTATGCATGCAAGTCTGGTGCTTGCGCTGCACACGAGTTTAAACAGAGCGTTTCCCCTCGCAGGTAACGAAGGGACGCGCGAATGTCACCACATGGTTACACAGGAACGCTTCGGGACAGGTGTGCCAGAGCACTGGCCATGCTCGGCGCCAGCGGCAGACGCGGAATCAGAACGGCCTGCCAGGCGTGGTACAGATCCGGTTTGCCCGCCCAGATATCGGCACTTGGGAGGTTCTGCGGATCGAGTTCGTGATGCCAGCTGCCGTCGCAGCGGTCGATGAAATGCGTTTCGCAAAATTCCCAGAACAGGCGATACCAGGTTTCGTACTGCGCATCGCCGGTGCGTTTGAGCAAGGCACTGGCGGCAGCGCTGGCCTCGGCGTGAGTCCAGTGCAGGCGATGGCGCACCACGGCTTTGTTGTCCCAGTCGAGGGTGTAAACGATGCCCGGCGCACCGTCGACATCCCAACCATGGCGGCAGTTTTGTTCGAACAGTTTTTGCGCGTCGGTGGCCAGCCAGCCAGGCGTGAGCATGCCAGCCTGGACCCGCGCGGCTTCGAGGTGCAGCAACAGCCGCGCCCACTCGAAACCGTGGCCCGGCGTAGTGCCGTAGGGACGGAAACCGTCGGCGGGATTGTCATGGTTGTATTCACGCAGCGGCTGCCAGTCGCGGTCGAAATGCTCGATCACCAGGTAATCGTTGGCGGCAGCGTGACCGTGAATCACCCGCTCGACGATGCGTTGCGCACGCACCAGCCAGCGCGGGTCTTCGGTGACATCGGCCAGCGCAAGGAAGGCTTCGGTGGCGTGCATGTTGCTGTTGGCGCCGCGATAGGCTTCTTCTTCGCGCCAGTCGCGGTTGAAGAATTCGCGCATGGCGCCCTCTTCTTCGCTCCAGAAATAGGTGTCGATGATGTCGATGGCGTCATCCAGCAACGCCTGCGCGCCGGGACGTTGCGCGACCACCGCAGAACTCGCTGCCAGGGCGACGAAAGCATGCAGATAAGCGTTCTTGCCAGTGTTGCCGTCACGGTGTTCAGCGACAGCGAACCAGCCGCCATGCAGCGCATCACGCAACGGGCCGCGCAGGGCCGCAATGCCGTGATCGACCAGCTCGGCGAATCCCGGCAGGCCCTGAATGTGGGCCATGGCGAAACTGTGGGTCATGCGCGCGGTGTTCATGGTTTCGGCTTGCGCGCCGGCCTGAAGCTGGCCGCGCTCATCGAGATTGCCGAAGCCTTCAGGCAACCGTGAAGCCTTGGCAAATGCCAGCAGGCGCAGGCCTTCGTCGGCGAGCCATTGCTGGTGGGCAGGGGCGTTCAGCCAACTGCTGAAGCCCGGATTGAAGTGATCCATGGGTGGCCTTTTTTGTTGTTATGACTGCGGGCAGTCTAAACAACGGGCCGGGAGGGGCTTGTAACGAAGGGGGCGGGTTTTGTCACCGACCGGTGACATTCAGATCAATCCACCGAGCGCGGCAATTGCAGGGTCACGCGCAATCCACCCTCACGCAGATTTTGCAAAGTCACCTCACCGCCATGACTATGGGCAATGTTGCGGGCAATCCCCAACCCCAGCCCATAGCCCTGCTGCTGCCCCGCCAACCGGAAGTGCGGCTCGAACACCTGCTCCAACCGCTGCTCCGGCACCCCCGGCCCTTCATCGTCGACATGCAGCACAAACGCGCTGTCATCGTCATCGATGTGCAAATGCGCGTTCTGCCCGTACTTCAACGCGTTGTCGATCAGGTTGCCGATGCAGCGCTTGAGCGCCAATGGCTTGCCCGGATACGCCGCCAGCGCCCGCCCCTGCTGGGTCACGCGACCATTGCCGTTGGGCGCCAGATACGGTTCCACCAGGCAGTCGAGCACATGATTCAGATCCACTGGCTCGATGTTTTCGTGGATGTCGGTGTCCTTCACGCATTGCAGCGCGCCTTTGACCAGCAGCTCCAGCTCGTCCAGATCGCGGCCGAACTTGGTTTGCAGCGTTTCGTCTTCCAGCAGTTCCACCCGCAGTCGCAGACGGGTGATCGGCGTACGCAGGTCATGGGAAATCGCGCTGAACAACTGACTGCGCTCGGTCAGGTAACGGCTGATCCGCTCGCGCATGGTGTTGAAAGCGCGGCCCACTTCCACCACTTCACTGCCACCGCCCTCGGCTACCGGCTCGACGTCGGCACCCAGCGACAAATCCCGCGCGGCCCGCGCCAGACGCTTGAGCGGCCGACTTTGCCAATGCACCAGCAATCCGATGAACAACAGCAGAAAACCGCTGGTGAAGACGATGAACCACACCTGCTGAGTCGGCAGGCCCTGTTCTTCAAGACTGGTGTAGGGCTCGGGCAACAGCGAGGCGATGTACAGCCATTCACCCGGTGCCAACTGAATCTGGGTCACCAGCACCGGCGGATTCACCGGTTCCAGGGTCAGCGCGTAATGCGCCCAGGAGCGCGGCAACTCATCGAGCTTCAACCCGGCGTTGAAGATCCGCAGGTCATCGGGACTGACGAAGGTCACCAGAATGTCGGTGTCCTGGCCCAGCGACTGGCGCAGCACTTCATCCACCGCTTTCAGCACCGCTGCCTTGCGTGGCGTCACCGGCAGCACTTCCATGCCCAGCGGTTTGTCATTGAGCGTCACCACAAAACGCGTGCCGCCCATGCTGCGCAATTGATCGAGCACCAGCGGCCGATAGGCCACCGGCAACGAGCGGAAGTAACTGACACTGGCGGTCATCGAATGGGCGAGGCTGCGGGCGCTGGTGACCAGGCCTTCGAGCTGGGTTGCGCGCAATTGGGACACCCAGATCACGCTGGACAGCGTCTGGGCGAACAACACCGCGAGCAGCGTCAGCAGCAACATCCGCCCGAGCAGCGAACGCGGCATCGGCACTTTACGCGCGGTGGTGCGCAGGAACTCAGTGACCATTGCCGGCAACCACATTGGCTGCCAGCTGGTAGCCGCTGCCACGCACGGTGCGGATCAGGCGCGGCGGCTTTTCGGTGTCGCGCAGACGCTGGCGCAAACGGCTGACGGCCATGTCGACGATGCGATCGAGCGGCATCAGGTCGCGGCCACGGGTGGCGTTGCCGATGGTGTCGCGGTCGAGGATTTGCTGGGGGTGATCGAGGAACAGTTTCAGCAGGGCGAAGTCGGCGCCGGACAGAATCACTTCCTCGCCGTCAGTGTGGAACAGCCGATGGCTGACCATGTCCAGCCGCCATTCATCGAACGCCAGCACTTCACTGCCGCCGCGTTCCTGACCGAATTGGGCGCGACGCAGCAAGGCCTTGATCCGGGCTTGCAGCTCGCGGGGGCTGAAAGGTTTGCCGAGGTAATCGTCGGCGCCGAGCTCCAGACCGATCACACGATCGGCTTCGTCGGAACTGGCAGTAAGCATGATGATCGGCACCTGGGCCTGACGCGGATGCTGGCGCACCCAGCGACACAGGCTGAAGCCGTCTTCATCGGGCAGCATCACATCGAGGATCACCAGATCGCTCGGCGCTTCGTTCAGCGCCTGGCGAAAACCGGCGCCATCCGCCGTGGCCCGTACCTGAAAACCCGCGCGGGTCAGGTAGGTTTCCAGCAACTCGCGTATCTCCTGGTCGTCATCGACCAACAAAATCGACTTGTTGACTGAGCTCACTTCGAAGGCATCCTTGTTGTTGGAATTGGGCGGATTATGCCTGATGTGTAGACCGATCGTTCCCACGCTCTGCGTGGGAATGTATCAAGGGACGCTCCGCGTCCAGTGACGCGGAGCGTCACGGGCTGCATTCCCACGCGGAGCGTGGGAACGATCTTCAGCCTTCCTGTTCGAGCGCCACTCCTGCACCGACGAGCCCCGAGTAAGGCGCCGTCACCAGCCACACCGGAATCCCCTTGAAGTAATCGCTCATGCAGCCCTTGTCGGCGAAGCTGCGGGCGAAACCGCTTTCGAGGAAGAAATCGGCGAAACGCGGAATCACGCCGCCCACGATGTACACCCCGCCACGGCCGCCAGTGGTCAGCACGTTGTTGCCGGCCACGCGACCAAGCCAGCAGCAGAACTGCTCCAGCACTTCCAGGGCGATCGAGTCGCCTGCAAGACCTGCCGCAGTGATGGCTTCCGGCGTATCGAGTTTGGGCTCATGACCATCCACCGCGCAGATCGCCCGGTAGACCCGCGGCAAGCCGCCGCCGCTCAACGCGGTTTCCGCGCTGACGTGGCCGATCTCGTTGTGGATGTGCTGCCAGAGCTGGGTTTCACGCGGGCTGCTCAGCGGCAGATCGACGTGGCCGCCCTCTCCTGGCAAAGCGGCAAACCGACCTTCACCCAGATCGAGCAAGGTGCCGACGCCCAGGCCAGTGCCCGGGCCGATCACCACTGCCGGGCGCAATGGCTCCGGCGTGCCTTCGCAGACCACGCGAAATTCACCGGGCTGCAAACGGGTCATGCCCAATGCCATGGCCGAAAAGTCGTTGACCAGCAACAACTGCTCGACCTGCAAGGTCTGGCAGAACGCCTTGCGGCTCAGGCGCCAGTGGTTGTTGGTGAACTTGAATTCATCGCCGCTAACCGGCCCCGCCACCGACAGGCACACCGAACCGATGGCGCCCGGCGCCAGACCGAGCCCGCTCAGGTAGAGGCTGATCGCCTCTTCCGGGCTGGCATGGTCGGCCGTGGCCAGCACCTGAACCGATTCGAGCTGCTGATCTTTCCACAACGCAAACCGCGCGTTAGTGCCTCCGATGTCACCGACCAAAGCCAGTTTCAATTAAGCGTCTCCAGGGCAGAAGTGAAGGCGCTGGCGCCCTGCTCCGCCGAGCTGAAGGCCAAACGCATGAAGCCAAACAGTTCGCGACCGCTGCCAATGTTGTTGCCCAACAGGCCTTTGGCAGGTTCGCGCGCTGCGAATTCGGCGGCGTCCACCTTGAGTTCCAAGGTGCCTTTGACGCCATCGACGCGGATGATATCGCCCTCTTGCACGCGCGCCAAAGCGCCGCCGACATAAGCTTCAGGGCTGACGTGAATCGCCGCCGGGATTTTCCCGGATGCGCCGGACATCCGCCCGTCCGTCACCAGCGCCACCTTGAAGCCGCGATCCTGCAGCACGCCGAGGAACGGCGTCATCTTGTGCAACTCAGGCATGCCGTTGGAACGCGGTCCCTGGAAGCGCATCACCGCGACAAAATCCTTCTCCAGCAGACCGGCCTTGAAAGCGTCGGCCAGATCCTGCTGATCCTGGAACACCATGGCCGGTGCTTCGACGATCTGGTTTTCCAGCGCCACGGCGGACACCTTCATCACGCCGCGACCGAGGTTGCCTTCCATCACGCGCAAGCCGCCCTCTGCCGAGAACGCACGGGCCACCGGGCGCAGGATGTTTTCGTCGAGGCTGTCGGTCGGGCCTTCGCGCCACACCAGTTTGCCGTTATCGAGGAACGGCTCCTTGGTGTACTGGCTCAGGCCGTGGCCGAGCACAGTGTTGACGTCTTCGTGCAGCAGGCCGGCTTCGAGCAGTTCGCGGATCAGGAACGACATGCCGCCCGCTGCCTGGAAGTGGTTGATGTCTGCCTTGCCGTTCGGATAGACGTGGCTCAGGGTCGGCACGACTTCGGAGAGGTCGGCCATGTCCTGCCAGGTCAGTTGAATGCCCGCCGCCATGGCGATGGCCGGCATGTGCAGAGTGTGGTTGGTCGAGCCGCCGGTGGCGTGCAGCGCGACGATCGAGTTGACCAGCGCCTTCTCGTCGACGATTTCGCCGATCGGCATGAAGTTGCCGTTCTGTTTGGTCAGGCGGGTGACCTGATGCGCGGCTTCGCGGGTCAGGGCGTCACGCAGCGGCGTGTTCGGGTTGACGAACGACGCGCCCGGCAAGTGCAGGCCCATGACTTCCATCAGCAACTGGTTGGTGTTGGCGGTGCCGTAGAAGGTGCAGGTGCCCGGGCTGTGGTAGGACTTCATCTCCGATTCCAGCAGCTCTTCGCGGGTCGCCTTGCCTTCGGCGTACTTCTGCCGCACGTCGGCTTTTTCCTTGTTGGAAATCCCCGAGACCATCGGCCCGCCCGGGACGAAAATCGTCGGCAGGTGACCGAAACGCAGGGAGCCCATCATCAGGCCCGGCACGATCTTGTCGCAGATGCCGAGCATCAGCGCGCCGTCGAACATGTTGTGGGACAGCGCCACCGCCGTCGACATCGCGATCACTTCGCGGCTCGGCAGGCTCAGTTCCATGCCCGGCTCGCCCTGGGTCACGCCGTCGCACATCGCAGGCGTGCCGCCGGCGAACTGGCCGACCGAGCCGATTTCGCGCAGGGCGTTCTTGATCTGTTCCGGGAAAACTTCGTACGGCTGGTGCGCCGAGAGCATGTCGTTATATGACGAAACAATCGCGATGTTCGCCGAGTTCATCATCCGCAGGCTGTGCTTGTCTTCGCTGCCACACCCGGCCACGCCGTGGGCGAAGTTGGCGCATTGCAGCTTGCCGCGCATCGGCCCGTCAGTTGCAGCGCCGCGAATCAGCGCAAGGTAAGCCTGACGCGTGGCGCGGCTGCGGGCGATAAGCCGTTCGGTGACCTCAAGAACGCGGGGATGCATGTGTAGAACTCCAGGCTAACGGATGTGGCGACCTGATTGTCTATGCTGATCAAAAGCCCGTTCGCGTGGGATGACGAACGGTTTTCTTGATCATTCGGACCAGTTGATTCAGGTCACTCGTTGTAGATAAAACAAAATATTGCCACTAAAAAGGCTTGTTTTCTATTTTTATGCGAATAATCTTGTAATTCCAACAACAAAACGACGGCGGCGCTGTTCAATGACTCTTCGAATCGCAATCAATGGTTTTGGCCGCATCGGCCGTAATGTCCTGCGCGCACTGTATACCCAAGGCTATCGTCAGGATTTGCAGATCGTCGCCATCAACGATCTGGGCGACAGCGCGATCAATGCGCATCTGCTCAAGTACGACACCGTTCATGGCACATTCGACGCCGAAGTGGCTCATGACAACGAGAGCCTGACCGTCAACGGCGACCGCATTTCGGTCAGCGCCATCCGCAACCCGGCCGACCTGCCATGGGCCGCGGAAAAGATTGATGTGGTATTCGAATGCACCGGTCTGTTCACCGACCGGGCCAAAGCCGCCGCGCATATTACCGCCGGCGCACGCAAAGTGATTATCTCGGCCCCGGCCAAAGGCGCCGATGCCACCGTCGTTTACGGTGTGAACCACGACATTCTGCGTCAGTCGCACCAGATCATTTCCAACGCGTCGTGCACCACCAACTGCCTGGCCCCGGTGGCCCAGGTGCTGCACCGCGAGCTGGGCATCGAAAGCGGTCTGATGACCACCATCCACGCCTACACCAACGACCAGAACCTGACCGACGTCTACCACACCGACCCGTACCGCGCCCGCTCCGCCACCCAGAACATGATCCCGAGCAAGACCGGCGCCGCCGAAGCCGTGGGCCTGGTGTTGCCGGAACTGGCGGGCAAGCTGACCGGCATGGCCGTGCGTGTGCCGGTGATCAACGTGTCGCTGGTTGACCTGACCGTGCAGCTGAAGCGCGAAGCCTCGGCCGATGAAGTCAATGCACTGATGAAAGCGGCGAGCCAGCATTCGAAGATCCTCGGCTACAACACCCTGCCGCTGGTCTCGAGCGACTTCAACCACAACCCGCTGTCGTCGATCTTCGACGCCAACCACACCAAAGCCAGCGGCAAACTGCTGAAAGTCTTGGCTTGGTATGACAACGAGTGGGGCTTCTCCAACCGCATGCTCGATAACTGCCTGGCGCTGTGCAACGCGGAATAAAACCGCTGCCGCCATTTTGTGAGCAGGCAAAAGCTTTACCAACCTTTGACAAATCAACACTTGACCACTCGGGCGGATGATAAGCATTATCATTCGCTCGAAATGGATCAGGTCTTCCCGTGAGTCAATCACACTTCAATCACGTCTTCCTCGCCCAGCGCACTTCGCTGCTGCGGACCCTGGAACGGATGGTCAACAACCACAGCACCGCCGAAGACCTGTTGCAGGAAACCTACCTGCGCGTCACCCGGGCGCTGAGCGAACGGGCCATCGATCACCTTGAACCCTTTGTCTTCCAGACCGCGCGTAACCTGGCGCTGGACCATTTGCGTGCGCGCAAGATTCATTCGCGCACCATGGTCGACGACGTGCCGCAGGACGTGGTGCACAGCGTCGCCGCCCCCGCCAGCAGTGCCGAAGACGCCGCCCACGCCGAACAATTGCTGGAGCGCCTGAACGTGAGCCTCGGTGAACTCAGCCCCCGCCAACAGCAAATCTTCATCCTCAGCCGCCTGCACGGGCACAGCTATCAGGAAATCGCCGAAGAACTGAGCGTGTCCCTCAGCACGGTGCAGAAAGAACTCAAACTGATCATGACCATCTGCATCGGTGTCGCCGAGCGCCTGAACGGCGACTGATCTGTAGGCCTTTTCTGTAATCGACAGGATCGACTGCACTGATCATCGGGCTTTGTTACCCTTGCCCGACTTTTACGCTTCACTAAAAAAACAGCCGTGCACAGACACTGCCGAGGAAACACCGTGACGGACATCCACCGCTCCCCTTCGCCTTCATCGGCGCAGGACGCCGCAAGCGCAATGGACCAGGCTCTGGACTGGCTCATCGTGCTCGGCAGTCCGGACGAGGAGCAGACCCGGCAATTCCATGCCTGGCTGGCGGCCGATCCGTTGAATGCCGAGGCGTTCGCCAAGGCCCAGGCAATCTGGGACGGCCCGCAGATCGCCCAGTGCGCGCAGAACCTCGCGGCCAAACCGAAGAAAGTCACCGTCCTCACACGCCTGCGCCCGCACTGGAAACCGCTGGCCACCGCCGCGGTGCTGCTGCTCGGGCTGTTCAGTTTCAGCAACCTGCCGATGCGTCTGCAGGCCGATCACCTGACCGTGGTCGGCGAGCGTCAGCGCCTGCAACTTGAGGACGGTTCGAAAGTCCTGCTCAACACCAATTCCGCGTTCTCCAGCACGATCAACGATCAGCAGCGAGTCGCGCGGTTGTATCAGGGCGAAGCGTTTTTCGAGATCCCGGCCAGCCGCAGCCAGCCGCTGGAAATCGACGCCGGGCCGGTGAAAGCCAGCGTGCGCGACACCGCATTCGCCGTGCGTTATCTGGACGGCGTGGCGCAAGTGCGGGTGCAGCGCGGCGATGTCGATCTGCGTGCGACCCGTGACGATGCCCGCGTGCGTTTGTCTGCCGGGGAAAGCATCCGCATCGGCCCCAACGGTTTCGACCGCCCGGCCAAGGTCGACGCCGCCACAGATCTGGCGTGGGTGCAAGGTCGGCTGATCTTCGAGAACTGCCCGCTGAACCAGGTGCTGGCCGAACTGCGCCGCTACTATCCGGGCTTCATCATCAACACCAACGAACAGTTGGCAGACGTCGCCGTCACTGGCAATTACCGTCTCGACCAGCCGCTGGACGTGGTGCGTTCGCTCGCTCACATCACCTCGGCCAAGCTTCAGGAATTCCCGGCGCTGGTGATTCTGAACTAAATGAGAATTATTTTTACTCGATAGCCAAAGCTCGTTCGTCTCGTTATAGCCAATGCAATTGATTCGCATCTCGCGACATCAATCAGCACCTATAAAGATTCGTGCGACACGGAGCGCTATCGATGTCCTCTCGCCTTACCCGCCAGACTTCCTCCCCTTCCCGCGTGCTGTCGCTGCTGACAGCTGCCATCCTGATGGCCGGCACCGCGCCGCTGATGGCCGCCACCGAACAGCCGACGCGCAACATGGGCGACTACTCGTTCGCCATTGCCCAGCAGCCGCTGGTGTCGGCGCTCAACGCGTTCACCGCTGTCACCGGTTGGCAGGTCGGATTGCCGGCACAATTGGGTCAGGACGTGTCGTCGCCGGGCGTTCGCGGTTCGCTGCCACCGGAAAAAGCCCTGGAGCGTCTGTTGGTGGGGACCAACCTGAGCTTCCGCAAACTGAGCAACAACAACGTCGTGCTGGAAAAACGCGCCAGCAGCGGCGCGCTTAACCTTGATCAGGTGACCATCAGCGCCACCCGTCAGGAACAGTCGATCAACAGCGTGCCGGCCACCGTCACCGTGCAGACCCGTCAGGATCTGGACCGCAACAACGTCAACACCATCAAGGATCTGGTGCGCTACGAGCCGGGCGTTTCCGTCGGCGGCGCCGGCCAGCGCGGCGGGATCAGCGGCTACAACATTCGCGGCATCGACGGCGACCGGATTCTGACTCAGGTCGACGGCGTCGAAGTGCCGGACGGTTTCTTCAATGGCCCGTACGCCAAGACCCAGCGCAACTACGTTGACCCGGAAATCGTCAAACGCGTCGAAATTCTTCGTGGCCCGGCCTCGGTGCTGTACGGCAGCAACGCCATCGGCGGCGCTGTGAGCTACTACACCCTCGACCCGGACGACATCATCAAGCCCGGCAAAGACGTCGGCGCTCGCCTGAAAACCGGCTACAGCTCCGCCGACGAAAGCTGGCTGAAATCCGCCACCGTCGCCGGTCGCGCCGACCAGTTCGACGGTTTGTTGCACTACAGCCAGCGCGACGGTCATGAAACCGACTCCTACGGCAGCAACAACGGCACCGGTCTTGAGCGCACCGCCGCCAACCCGGAAGACGTGAAAGCCACCAACGTGCTGGCCAAGATCGGCTGGAACTACAACGAAGGTTCGCGCCTGGGCCTGACCTACGAAAAGTACAAGGATGATCGCGACACAGATCAGAAAAGTGCTTACGGCGGCCCGTACTTCAACGGTGCCCCGACGATCCCGGACAGCGTGCTGCCCGGCGGCATGTACCAGTGGCGTACCGGCAACGACACCATCACCCGCGAGCGTTTTGGCCTGGAGCACAGCTTCGAGCTCGACAGCCTGCTGGCGGATAACGTGAAGTGGAGCCTCAACCACCAGACCGCCAAGACCGACCAGAGCACCGACGAGTTCTATTACCCGATCACCCGTAAAGTGCTGCGCACCCGCGACACGATCTACGAAGAGAAACAGTGGGTCTTCGACGCGCAACTGGACAAGGCTTTCAGCATCGGCGCCACCGATCACGTGCTGACTTACGGCACCACCATCAAGCAGCAGAAAGTCACCGGCTCGCGCAGCGGCGACGGCAAGTGTCTGGCAATCGGTCGCGGCTGCACCGCCATCGGCGCCACCAGCGCGGCTGACGTGCTGAAAAAATCCAGCGACTTCCCGGACCCGACCATCAACACCTACAGCCTGTTCGCCCAGGATCAGATCAGCTGGAACAACTGGACCTTCCTGCCGGGCCTGCGCTACGACTACACCCAGCTCAAGCCGCACATCACCCAGGAATTCCTCAACACCGTGGCCGCCGACGGCAACGGCACGGTCAGCGACGAGAACAAGACCTGGCATAAAGTCTCGCCGAAATTCGGCCTGACCTACGCCCTGACCGAAAACTACACCTGGTACGGTCAGTACGCCGAAGGCTTCCGCACCCCGACCGCGAAAGCGCTGTACGGCCGCTTCGAGAACAGCACCACCGGCTACAACGTGGCGCCGAACCCGGACCTGGAACCGGAAAAAAGCAAAAGCTATGAAACCGGCCTGCGCGGCAACTTCGAGCAAGGCTCGTTCGACGTGGCGGTGTTCTATAACAAGTACCGCGACTTCATCAACGAAGATGCCGTCACCCCGGGCTACAGCGAGCTGACGTTCCAGTCCAGCAACATCAAGCACGCCACCATCAAGGGTGCCGAAGTCAAAGGTCGCCTGAATCTCGATTCCTTCGGCGCGCCGCAAGGCCTGTACACCCAGGGTTCGATCTCCTACGCCTACGGACGCAACAACGACAACGGCGAGCCGTTGAACAGCGTCAACCCGCTGACCGGCGTGTTCGGCCTCGGTTACGACCAAGATAACTACGGCGGCCTGCTGAGCTGGACCGTGGTCAAGAAGAAGGATCGCGTCGACGACAGCAACTTCAAGTCGCCGGACGGCGTCAGCAGCCAGTTCAAGTCGCCGGGCTTCGGCATTCTCGATCTGGCCGGTTATTACAAGGTCACCGACGACGTCACCGTCAGCGGCGGCATCTACAACCTGACCGACAAGAAATACTGGCTGTGGGATGACGTGCGCGGTTACGACAGCGTCGGCGAAGCGTCGGTGACACAACCAGCCAACCTCGATCGCCTGACCCAGCCGGGTCGCAATTTCGCGATCAATCTGGTCTGGGATATCTGATCCGGATGACCTCACGGCGCGCATGCCTTGCCGCGTCGTGAGGTTTTTTTACTGTCCGGCGCTTGCCCGTACGTCTCGTTATCAAGCGCCTCTTCTTTTCAAGGACATCTCATGAGCACCCCGGAAAAAGCCCTGCGTTCGCAACGCCTGAACCAGATCACCCACGAGCCGCACAGCAAGCTCGATGCACTGGTCAAGGCCCACGCGCCGTTCGAGACCCGCGCCAATTTCGCCCGCTTCGTGGTCGCGCAGTACCTGTTCCAGTCGGAACTGGTGTCGCTGTACAACGATGCCGAACTGACCGCCATCGTCCCTGACCTGCCGGCCCGCTGCCGCGCCGAAGCGGCCAGGGCCGACCTTGCCGACCTGGACACCGAAGTGCCTGCGCCAGTCGCCGGCGCGGTGAAGAATCCGAGCAAGGCCCGCGCCTTGGGCTGGATCTTCGTCTCTGAAGGTTCCAAGCTCGGTGCTGCGTTCCTGATCAAACGAGCCGTAGCGCTGGAGCTGAGCGAAACCTTCGGCGCCCGTCATCTAGGCGAGCCTGAAGGTGGTCGCGCTGAAGGCTGGAAGAGCTTTGTGCGTACCCTCGATTCGCTGCAATTCAGTGCTGAAGAGGAAGCCGAAGTGGAGCAAGGCGCGATCGATGCATTCAACCGCTTCACGGTGCTGCTGGAACAGGCTTACGCCACAGAAGCCGAACCGGCCTGAAGCTACACCGACTGCCCATTGTGGGAGCGAGCTTGCTCGCGAAGAGGCCGCCAGATTCAACATCATCGTTGACTGACGTACCGCTTTCGCGAGCAAGCTCGCTCCCACAGGGAACTGCACAAGTCTGTAAGATTGCCATTTCGCCTCACGCATTCCCCCCGAGCCCATGCCCCAACCCGCCTCCTCCCGACTCGCCCGCCTGCTGTTCGGTCTGCTCGCCTATGTCAGTCTCGGCATCGGTCTGATCGCCATCGTCGTGCCCGGCCTGCCGACCACCGAGTTCATCCTGCTCGCCGCCTGGGCCGCGACCCGCAGTTCGCCGCGCCTGAGTGCCTGGCTGGAAAACCATCGGCTGTTCGGCCCGATCCTGAGCAACTGGCGCAACGGCAAGATCATCGCCCGCAAGGCCAAGGTCAGCGCCACCGTCAGCATGCTGCTGTGTGCCACGCTGATGCTGGTGATGCTCGATCACGGCTGGCCGATTTATCTGGCGATTGCAGGGATGACGATGGGCAACCTGTGGATCTGGTCACGACCGGAAGCGTTGCCGAAGATTTCCTGATTTTTCCCTTGTTTTCAGGGCTTTTACCCGCGCAAACGTTTAGCCATGACCGTTCGTCGGCATGCCGCTCATGCGCCCTCGCCCCGCGCCGATGAGCATTGAATGGCGCTGAATGGATTTGGCGAACCGGGCACCTCCCCTGCCCCGCAGCCAACAGTTCATTCATTCGCGAGAACGTCCCATGTTCGACTCTCTGTCCATCCGCCTGAAAATCGTCCTGCTGTCCGGCCTGTGCCTGCTCGGCGTGGTTGCGCTGATCGTTGGCATCAACATCTACCAGACCAACCAGAACGACGAACTGGTCAGCCAGTCGAGCAGCAAGATGCTCACCGCCAGCGTGCAGGATCTGCTGCAGGCCAAGGCTGCCGAACAGGCCGTGCAGGTACAGAAAACCTTCGGCGAAAGCCTGTTGGTGATCACCGCGCTGGCCGACCAGATCAAGGACATGCGCGTCATGGCCGCCAAGCGTTCGCTGGACGCCGGCGCCCTGCGTGAAGAGTTGAACCTGAGCCTGAAAACCGCGTTCGAGCGCAACAGCAAGGTGCTCGGCATCTGGCTGGCCTTCGAACCCAACGGGCTGGACGGCAAGGACAGCGAGTTCGTCAACGACGCCGCCCGCCAGTCCAACGAAGCCGGGCGCTTCGCCACCTACTGGAGCCGCGCCGCCGGTTCTGCGCTGAACACGATCATGGTCGAAGAAGACATGACCAAGACCACCCTCAGCCTCAGCGGCACGCCCTATAACAGCTGGTACACCTGCCCTCGCGACAACAAGCGCACCTGCCTGCTCGACCCTTACGCCGACACCGTGGGCGGTAAGGAAATGCTCATGACCACCATTTCCGTGCCGCTACTGGTGGACGGCAAGGCCATCGGCGTGGTCGGCATCGACATCGCACTCGATGCGCTGCAAGCGGCGGCCGTGGGTTCCCAGCGCGAACTGTTCAACGGTGCCGGGCACATGCTGATTGTCTCCGGCAGCGGCGTGCTGGGTGCTTACAGCACCGACGCAACCAAGGTCGGCAAAGGCATCGCCGAAACCCTCGGCGCCGAAGGCAAGGACATCCTGCAACTGCTGAGCGCCGGCACGCCGAAGATTCTCGAACAGGGCGACCTGATCCGCGCCGTGTACCCGGTCGATCCAATCGGCAATTCCCGGGCCTGGGGCGTGGTCATCGACCTGCCGAAACAAGTGCTGCTGGCCGACTCGGTCAAGCTGCAAGCCGTTCTCGACGATGCGCAGGAAACCGGCACGATTACCGCCGTCGCCGTTGCAGTGATCGCCGGTCTGATCGGTCTGGTGCTGATCTGGCTCACCGCCTCCGGCGTGACTCGTCCGATCAACAGTGTTGCCGAGATGCTGAAGAACATCGCCAGCGGTGAAGGCGACCTCACCCAGCGCCTGAACTACACCAAGAAAGATGAACTGGGCGAACTGGTGAACTGGTTCAACCGCTTCCTCGACAAGCTGCAACCGACCATCGCCCAGATCAAACAGAGCATCACCGAGGCCCGTGGCACCGCCGATCAGTCGTCGGAAATCGCCCGCCAGACCAGCGAAGGCATGCAGGTGCAGTTCCGCGAGATCGATCAGGTGGCCACCGCCTCCAACGAAATGAGCGCCACCGCCCACGACGTCGCCAACAGCGCCTCGAATGCGGCCAACGCGGCGAAAGGTGCCGACCAGTCGGCCAAGGACGGGATGTCGATCATCGAGCGCAGCACCCGCGACATCAATCAACTGGCCGATGAAGTCAGCAAAGCGGTGACCGAAGTCGAAGAGCTGGCGGTCAACAGCGAGCAGATCGGCTCGGTGCTGGAAGTGATCCGCAGCATCGCCGAACAGACCAACCTGCTGGCGCTGAACGCCGCAATCGAAGCGGCCCGTGCCGGTGAAAGCGGCCGTGGTTTTGCGGTGGTGGCCGACGAAGTTCGTAACCTCGCCAAGCGCACGCAGGACTCGGTGGAAGAAATCCGCGTGGTCATCGAACGCATCCAGACCGGCACCCGTGGTGTGGTCGCGACCATGCATTCGAGCCAGACCCAGGCCCACAACAACGCCGGGCAGATCCGCCAGGCCGTGGACGCCCTCGGCAAGATCAGCGACGCGGTTACCGTGATCAGCGACATGAACCTGCAAATCGCCAGCGCCGCCGAACAGCAAAGCGCCGTCGCCGAAGAGGTCAACCGCAACGTCTCGGCGATCCGCACCGTCACCGAAACCCTGACCGAACAGGCCACCGAATCGGCGGCGATCAGCAGCCAGCTCAACGCCCTGGCCAGTCAGCAGATGAAATTGATGGATCAGTTCCGCGTCTAGAACATCACTGTCATCCCTTGTGGGAGCTTGCCTGCAAGCGATGGCGGTGGATCAGTCGATACATCTATCGGCAGACACTCCGCTATCGCTTGCAGGCAAGCTCCCACAGGGATTTGTGTTGACTAGGGAGATTAGGTTTTTCATCTAACTCGATATTCTTTTGCACTATGATCAGGCCCTCTTCCGGAGGGCCTTCGATGACTGATCTGCTCACGTCCATTCAAGCCGCGCTCGGCTTGTCCCACACGCCGATTCCGTTCACCGCCGAGGGCGCCCTGCCTTCGGCGTTTGCCGTCACCGACCTTGCCTGCGCGAGCATCGCCGCTGCCGGGCAAGCCGTCGCCGAACTCCTTCAGCAGCAAACCGGCGACTTGCCCACTGTAGAAGTCGACCGCCGCCTCGCCTCGTTCTGGTTCGCCACGTCGTTGCGACCGATCGGCTGGGAAGTGCCGCCACTGTGGGATCCGGTGGCCGGCGACTACGCGACCAAAGACGGATGGATTCGCCTGCACACCAACGCCCCGCATCATCGAGTCGCCGCTGAAAGCGTGCTCGGCGCCTGTGCCGACCGTGCGGCGATGGCGGCGAAAGTCGCGCAATGGGCCAGTGCCGATCTGGAGCAAGCGGTGGTCGAGGCCAAGGGTTGTGCGGCTGAAATGCGCAGTTGGGAACAATGGCAGAAACATCCCCAAGGCTTGGCGGTGAATGCCGAACCCTTGGTGCATTTCAGTGATGGAAAAGAAGAAAGCCATCAACCCTGGCAAGGCACAGTGGCGCAACCATTGGCCGGGCTCAAGGTGCTCGACCTGACTCGCGTACTGGCCGGCCCGACCGCCAGCCGCTTCCTCGCGGGGCTCGGCGCCAATGTGCTGCGCATCGACCCGCCGACCTGGAACGAACCCGGCGTGGTGCCGGAGGTGACCCTCGGCAAACGTTGTGCGCGACTGAATCTGCATGCGCCGGCAGATCGCGCAGTGTTCGAAAGTCTGCTCAAGGATGCCGACATTCTGCTGCACGGCTATCGCGCCGACGCCCTTGAACATCTCGGCTTCGGCGTCGAACGTCGCCGGGAATTGGCGCCGGGGCTGATCGACGTCTGCCTCAATGCCTACGGCTGGAGCGGCCCGTGGCAGAACCGTCGGGGCTTCGACAGTCTGGTGCAGATGAGCAGCGGGATTGCCGAGGCCGGGCAGTGCTGGAAGCAGGCGGACAAACCGACACCGCTACCGGTACAGGCGCTGGATCATGCGACGGGGTATCTGATGGCGGCGAGTGTGATCCGGTTGCTGGCTGAACGGTTACGCAGTGGTCGAGGTGGATCGGCGCGGTTGTCGCTGGCGCGGACGGCGAAGTTGTTGATTGAGCATGGGGCTGGGACGGATGAAACGTTGCGTCCGGAAAATCCACAGGATCAAAGCTCGCTGGTGGAGCAGACACCTTGGGGGCCGGCGCATCGGCTACAAGCGCCGCTTCGCATCGCAGGAACGCCGTTGCAGTGGGCATTGCCGGCGACCGAGTTGGGCTCACATCCAGCACAATGGTTTTGAAGGCGTGCGGATATCAATCCGCACGACTCAAAGACGCCCACAACACCTGCGCCGCATACCCCCGAAACGGCCGCCAGGCCTCTGCCCGAACAGACAACTCCCGCGCCGTCATCCGCTCCCCCTCCAGCACCTCCAGCGCCCGCAGCAATCCCACATCGCCAGTCGGAAACCCGTCCATATCCCGCAACTGCCGCAGGGCAATGTACTGCGCCGTCCAGTCGCCAATCCCGTGCAGCGCCAGCAAGCGCGCCGTCCCGGATGCAAACAGCAACGGATCCTCCAGCGACGCCTGCGCCACCCCGGACAAGGTGCGCCCGCGACTTTTCGGCATGCCCAGCGCGGCCAGATCAGCGTTCGCCAAAACCTTTGCCTGAGGAAAAACGTGAGTCAGGCCAGGCACCGCAGAACGCAAAGGCTCGCCATACTGCGACACCAGCTTCCCCGCCAGCCGAATCGCCGCGACCACGGTGATCTGCTGCCCCAACACCGCGCGAAACGCCAGTTCAAGTCCATCCCACGCCCCCGGCACTCGCAACCCCGGACGCTCGGCGATCAGCCGCGCCAGCAGCGGATCCGCCGCCAGATGCCGTTGCATGGTCGGCAGATCCGCATCCAGATCAAACATCCGTCGCAAGCGCACAACAATCTCGGGAACCGCCGACGGATCCGGGAAATCCAGTTCCACCTCCAGCGCATCAGCGTCACCGGGCCAGACCGAAACCGTACCGTGAAGCCCGTTCAACCCGATGCTGCGCGAATACACGCCATCGACCACCGTCTCCATCCCTGTCACCGCCCGGGCCGCGAGAAACCCGAGCATCGCCGGCCAATCACAGGATCCCTGACAGTCGAGCCGTAACCTCACAACGACAGCACACCGCTATACAACCCGTAAGCCGCGAGCCCGGCCCCGGCGATCACGCAAGTGAAAATCCCCTTCTCGAGCGTGGTGAACAGCGGCTCGCCCTGCTCATGCTTGGCCTTGGCGAACAGGATCACCCCCGGCGCATACAGCAGCGCCGACAGCAGCAGGTATTTCACCCCGCCGGCGTACAGCAACCACACCGCGTAACACAGCGCGATACCGCCGATCAGCAGATCCTTGGTACGTTCGGCGGAGGCATGTTCATAGGTTTCACCCCGCCCGCTGAGCAACACCGCATAGGCTGCCGACCACAGATACGGCACCAGAATCATCGACGAGGCGAGGTAAATCAGACTGGTATAAGTGCCAGCGGAAAACAGCGTGATCAGCAGAAAAATCTGGATCATCACGTTGGTCAGCCACAACGCGTTGACCGGCACATGGTTGGCGTTTTCCTTTTTCAGGAACGCCGGCATCGTATTGTCCTTGGCGGTGGCGAACAGAATCTCCGCGCACAACAGCGCCCACGACAACAACGCACCGAGCAACGAAATGGCCAGGCCCACGCTGATCAGCAGCGCGCCCCATGGCCCGACAATGTGTTCCAGCACGGCGGCCAGCGACGGGTTCTGCAAGGTCGCCAGTTCCGGCTGGCTCATGATGCCCAGCGACAACACATTGACCAGCACCAACAGCGCTAGCACACCGATAAAACCGATCACCGTGGCGCGGCCCACATCCGAGCGCTTCTCCGCCCGCGCCGAGTAAACGCTGGCGCCTTCGATGCCGATGAACACGAACACGGTGACCAGCATCATGTTGCGCACCTGATCCATCACGCCGCCGAAATTAGGGTTGCTGCGGCCCCAGATATCCCGGGTAAACACGTCAGCCTTGAAGGCCACGGCGGCGATGACCACGAACATGATCAGCGGAATGATCTTGGCCACGGTAGTCAACTGATTGATCAGCGCCGCCTCCTTGATCCCGCGCATCACCAGAAAGTGCACAGCCCACAGCAACACCGAAGCGCAGCCGATAGCAATCGGCGTATTGCCCTGACCGAACACCGGAAAGAAGTAACCGAGGGTGCTGAACAGCAACACGAAATACCCGACGTTGCCCAGCCAGGCGCTGATCCAGTAACCCCACGCGGAAGAAAAGCCCATGTAGTCGCCAAACCCGGCCTTGGCGTAGGCATACACGCCGGAGTCCAGTTCCGGTTTGCGGTTGGCCAGGGTCTGGAACACGAAGGCCAGGGTGAGCATGCCGATCGCCGTGATGCCCCAGCCGATCAGGATGGCGCCGGCATCGGCGCGGGCCGCCATGTTCTGCGGCAGGGAAAAAATCCCCCCGCCGATCATCGAACCCACCACCAGGGCGATCAGTGCGCCAAGGCGCAGCTTTTGCGTCGGTTGCGACATTCCAGCGTCTCCAAGTTCCAGAGCGGCGAATGCCGCGAAACCGTTATGCAACCGGCTTTTAACTAAATGGATAAAGCGTAATGACGTTTATTGAATAACGCCAACTTGCGCCCTTTATATATAGCCATTGGCGCTAACGCCGTAGCACGCTCAGACAGTTTTGTGCGCGAATCCTAATAAATCAATTCTGTACTGAAAACAGCGGTGAAAAATTTGCCAAAACCTGAAAAGGAACTAGCGTGATAACTCGAAAGTAATAGGATCCATTCTTAACCACTTTTTACAAAACGCCTCTAGGACGGGCCTTCCAGACAATAGCTTTATGCCTCCAGACGTTTCATAAGTCATTCATTAACAATGGAATGTGACTATGCACTGATCTAAGTCAGCTGTTTGAAAAGCCAACAGAACTACGCTGTGAACTCTTCTCTCCTGCAATGGAGTCATGCAATGTCTGAAGCTCCCGGAAAACTACGACTAGGTGCACTGGTTGCATTGGTAGTCGGCTCAATGATCGGTGGCGGGATATTCTCTTTGCCACAAAACATGGCCGCCAGTGCCGACGTCGGCGCGGTACTGATTGGCTGGGCCATCACCGCTGTCGGCATGCTCACCCTCGCTTTCGTCTTTCAAACCCTCGCCAATCGCAAGCCTGACCTGGACGGCGGTGTCTACGCCTACGCCAAGGCCGGTTTCGGCGATTACATGGGTTTCTCCTCGGCCTGGGGTTACTGGATCAGTGCCTGGCTGGGCAACGTCGGTTACTTCGTTCTGCTGTTCAGCACCCTCGGGTATTTCTTTCCGGTTTTTGGGGAAGGCAACACCGTTGCAGCCGTGATCGGCGCCTCTGTCCTGTTGTGGGGCGTGCACTTTTTGGTGCTGCGCGGGATCAAGGAAGCGGCGTTCATCAACCTCGTGACCACCGTCGCCAAGGTCGTGCCGTTGCTGCTGTTCGTGCTGATCGCGGTCTTCGCCTTCAAACTGGACATCTTCACCGCCGACATCTGGGGCGTGAAAAACCCGGACCTGGGCAGTGTGATGAACCAGGTGCGCAACATGATGCTGGTCACCGTGTGGGTGTTCATCGGCATCGAAGGCGCGAGCATCTTCTCGGCCCGGGCGGAAAAACGTTCGGACGTCGGCAAGGCGACCGTGATCGGTTTCATCACCGTGCTGCTGTTCCTCGTGCTGGTGAACGTGCTGTCGCTGGGCATCATGACTCAGCCGGAGCTGGCCAAACTGCAGAACCCGTCGATGGCCGCCGTGCTGGAGCACGTGGTCGGTCACTGGGGCGCGGTGCTGATCAGCGTCGGTCTGATCATCTCGCTGCTGGGGGCGTTGCTGTCTTGGGTGCTGCTGTGTGCGGAGATCATGTTCGCCGCCGCCAAGGACCACACCATGCCGGAGTTCCTGCGCAAGGAGAACGCCAACCACGTGCCGGTCAACGCCCTGTGGCTGACCAACGCGATGGTGCAGCTGTTCCTGATCATCACTCTGTTCTCGGCCAGCACTTACCTGTCGCTGATCTACCTCGCCACTTCGATGATTCTGGTGCCGTACCTGTGGTCGGCGGCCTACGCCCTGCTCCTGGCGGTGCGCGGCGAAAGCTACGAAGGCTTCGCGGCCGAACGGCGCAAGGACCTGATCATCGGCGGTATCGCCCTGATCTACGCGGTGTGGCTGCTCTACGCCGGTGGCGTGAAGTACCTGCTGCTCTCGGCCCTGCTCTATGCCCCCGGCGCGATTCTGTTCGCCAAGGCCAAGCTCGAACTCAAACAACCGGTTTTCACCAACGTCGAGAAGCTGATTTTCGCCGCAGTGGTCGTGGGCGCCCTGGTGGCAGCCTACGGACTGTATGACGGCTTCCTGACTCTGTAATTGCCCAACGTTTTCACTCTGGAGGATCACTGAAATGACCACGGAAAAAGCTAAGTACGGCGTCCATTCCGAAGCCGGCAAACTGCGCAAAGTCATGGTTTGCTCCCCAGGTCTGGCCCATCAGCGGCTGACCCCGAACAACTGCGATGAACTGCTGTTCGACGACGTGCTGTGGGTCGCCCAGGCCAAGCGCGACCACTTCGACTTCGTGACCAAGATGCGTGAGCGCGGGATCGACGTGCTGGAAATGCACAACCTGCTGACCGACATCGTCGCCATCCCTGAAGCGCTGGACTGGATCCTTGAGCGCAAGGTCACCGCCGATTCGGTGGGCCTGGGCCTGATCAACGAAGTCAAATCCTGGCTGAAAAGCCTGGAGCCGCGACACATCGCCGAATTCCTGATCGGCGGCGTGTCCGCCGATGACCTGCCGGACAGCTTCGGTGGCAAGACCATCCAGATGTTCCGCGACTTCCTCGGCCACTCCAGCTTCATCCTGCCGCCGCTGCCGAACACCCAGTTCACCCGCGACACCACCTGCTGGATCTACGGTGGCGTGACGCTGAACCCGATGTACTGGCCGGCGCGTCGTCAGGAAACCCTGCTGGCCACCGCCATCTACAAATTCCATCCGCAATTCACCAACGCCGATTTCGAGATCTGGTACGGCGACCCGGACAAGGATCACGGCAGCTCGACCCTCGAAGGCGGCGACGTCATGCCGATCGGCAACGGCGTGGTGCTGATCGGTATGGGCGAGCGTTCATCCCGTCAGGCCATCGGCCAACTGGCGCTGAACCTGTTCAAGAACAAGGCCGTGGAAAAAGTCATCGTCGCCGGCCTGCCGAAGTCCCGCGCGGCGATGCACCTGGACACCGTGTTCAGCTTCTGCGACCGCGACCTCGTCACGATCTTCCCGGAAGTGGTCAACCAGATCGTCGCCTTCACCCTGCGCCCTGACGAAAGCAAACAGGGCGGCATCGACATCCGTCGCGAAGAAGGCACGTTCCTCGACGTCGTGGCCAAAGCCCTCAACCTGCCGAAACTGCGCGTCGTCGAAACCGGCGGCAACAGCTTCGCCGCCGAACGCGAGCAATGGGATGACGGCAACAACGTGGTGGCCGTGGAGCCGGGCGTGGTCATCGGCTACGACCGCAACACCTATACCAACACCCTGCTGCGCAAGGCGGGGGTGGAGGTCATCACCATCAGCGCCGGCGAACTGGGCCGTGGCCGTGGTGGCGGCCACTGCATGACCTGCCCGATCGTGCGCGACCCAATCGACTACTAAACGACCATCTCCCCGGCCGCACTGACCCTGTCGCGGCCGGGCCGATTACCGAATCCAAGGAGAATCATCATGGCGTTCAACATTCACAACCGTAACCTGCTCAGCCTGGAACACCACACCCCACGCGAGCTGCGTTACCTGCTTGACCTGTCCCGCGACCTCAAGCGCGCCAAGTACACCGGCACCGAGCAGCAACACCTGAAGGGCAACAACATCGCCCTGATCTTCGAAAAAACCTCGACCCGCACCCGCTGCGCGTTCGAAGTCGCCGCTTATGACCAGGGCGCCAACGTCACCTACATCGACCCGAATTCCTCGCAGATCGGCCACAAGGAAAGCATGAAGGACACAGCCCGCGTGCTGGGTCGCATGTACGACGCCATCGAGTACCGTGGCTTCAAGCAGGAAATCGTCGAAGAACTGGCCAAGTTCGCCGGCGTGCCGGTGTTCAACGGTCTGACCGATGAATATCACCCGACCCAGATGATCGCCGACGTGCTGACCATGCGTGAGCACGCCGACAAACCGATCCACGAGATCAGCTACGCCTACCTGGGCGACGCGCGCAACAACATGGGCAATTCGCTGCTGCTGGTCGGCGCCAAACTCGGCATGGACGTGCGCATCTGCGCGCCGAAAGCCCTGTGGCCGCACGACGATCTGGTCGATCGCTGCAAAAAATACGCAGAGGAAAGCGGCGCCCGCATCACCCTGACCGAAGACCCGAAAGCTGCGGTCAAAGGCGTGGACTTCATCCACACCGACGTCTGGGTATCGATGGGCGAGCCGGTGGAAGCCTGGGCCGAGCGTATCCAGCAACTGCTGCCGTATCAGGTCAACGCCGAGCTGATGAAAGCCACCGGCAACCCGCGCACCAAGTTCATGCACTGCCTGCCGGCGTTCCACAACAGCGATACCAAAGTCGGCAAACAGATCGCCGAACAGTATCCGCACCTGAAAAACGGCATCGAAGTGACCGACGACGTGTTCGAGTCGCCGGCCTGCATCGCCTTCGAGCAAGCGGAAAACCGCATGCACACCATCAAGGCGATTCTGGTGTCGACTTTGGCAGACCTGTAACTGGCTGAAGATGATCGTTCCCACGCTCCCGCGTGGGAATGCATCCCGTGACGCTCTGCGTCACAGCGGACGCGGAGCGTCCGTGGCGGCATTCCCACGCAGAGCGTGGGAACGATCAGCGATCAACACGAAAAAAGGACATGCACCATGCGTATCGTCGTAGCTCTGGGCGGTAACGCCCTGCTCCGCCGTGGTGAGCCGATGACCGCTGACAACCAGCGCGCCAACATCCGCATCGCCACCGAGCAAATCGCCAAGATCCATCCCGGCAATCAACTGGTCATCGCCCACGGCAATGGCCCGCAAGTCGGCCTGCTGTCGTTGCAGGCAGCGGCCTACACCTCCGTCACCCCTTACCCGCTGGACGTGCTCGGTGCCGAAACCGAAGGCATGATCGGCTACATCATCGAACAGGAACTGGGCAACCTGCTGGACTTCGAAGTCCCGTTCGCCACCCTGCTCACCCAGGTCGAAGTCGACGCCAACGACCCGGCCTTCAAGAACCCGACCAAACCGATCGGCCCGGTCTACGAGAAAGCCGAAGCAGAAAAACTCGCCGCCGAAAAAGGCTGGGCCATCGCCCCGGACGGCGACAAGTTCCGCCGCGTGGTCGCCAGTCCACGGCCGAAACGCATCTTTGAAATCCGCCCGATCAAGTGGCTGCTGGACAAGGGCAGCATCGTGATCTGCGCCGGCGGTGGCGGCATTCCGACCATGTACGACGAGAACCGCAACCTCAAAGGTATCGAAGCGGTGATCGACAAGGACCTGTGCTCGGCGCTGTTGGCCGAACAGCTGGAGGCGGATTTGTTGGTGATCGCCACCGACGTCAACGCGGCGTACATCGACTTCAAAAAACCCACCGAGAAAGCCATCGCCCAGGCCCACCCGGACGAACTCGAACGCCTGGGCTTCGCCGCCGGCTCCATGGGGCCGAAGGTGCAGGCAGCCTGTGAATTTGCGCGCCATACTGGCAAGGTCGCGGTGATCGGTTCGCTCTCGGACATCGAAGCCATCGTCCAGGGCACCGCGGGTACGCGGGTCAGCACGGCAGCGCCGGGCATCACCTACCGATAAAAAGAAACTCCGGGGGCAGACCTCAGGTCTGCCCTTCTCCCATGCCTTGAAAGGAGAAAACCATGGCCCAGTTCGAACCCGGCCGCTTGCACATCGAGCGCCACGCGTTGACTGACGACGACGTCAATTACAACGTGTGCCTCGACTATGAAGTGTTCACCGATCCTCAGAAAGGCAAAGGGATACAGTTCACGCTGCACGGCAGCATGCAGGGCAAGGACATGAAGGAGACGTTTTTCCTGCCCAAGGAAGAGGCCTACAACTTCGCCCGCGACGTGACCCGGATCGCCGAGAAATACGGGATTCCCAAGGCGCACAGCCAGATCGGCTCGGTGCACAAGCATTACGACTTGATGTTTGAGGACATCCGCAAGCAGCTGAATATGCAATCCGGGGATCCGGTCAATCCCGAGCATTTCGAGTAACCCCTTTGTACTGATCGTTCCCACGTCGAGGCGTCGAACCGTCCGCGTGGGAATGCCGCCACGGAGGCTCCGCGTCCACTGTGACGCAGAGCGTCACGGGATGCATTCCCACGCAGGAGCGTGGGAACGATCAGCGCAGGACTCAGATTTCACCATTTCCCCGCCCCAAGGCATACTTGCCCCCCTCCGCACTCCAGAACCCAGAACCGCCCCATGCGTATCCACGTCAGCTTCATCGACCGCGTCGGCATCACCCAGGAAGTCCTGGCTATCCTCGGCGGGCGCAATCTCAATCTGGATGCGGTGGAGATGATCCCGCCCAACGTCTACATCGACGCCCCGACCTTGAGCCCGCAAGTGCTCGAAGAACTGAAAGATGCGCTGTTTCGCGTGCGTGGTGTAGAAGCAGTAACCGTGGTCGACATCCTGCCCGGCCAACGTCGGCACTTGCAGCTCGACGCGTTGCTCGCGGCAATGACCGACCCGGTGCTGGCGCTGGACAGCGCCGGCAAGGTGCTGCTGGCCAACCCGGCGCTGATCGCTCTGTACGGCCGCGAGCCAGCGGGCGAAAGCGTTTCGGAACTGTTCAACGATCCGGGCCTGCTCGAAACCCTGCTCGAACAAGGCTTCCGCCTGCCGCTGCGGGAAATCACCGTCAATGGCCAGACCCTGTTGCTGGATGCCACGCCGATCACCGACGCCGGCGCCCTGCTGACCCTGTATCAACCGAACCGCATCGGCGAACAACTCTCGGCGCTGCACCACGATCACGCCGAAGGCTTCGATGCGCTGCTCGGCGAGTCGCCGCCAATCCGCACCCTCAAGGCCCGCGCCCAGCGCGTCGCGGCCCTCGATGCGCCGCTGCTGATCCAGGGCGAAACCGGCACTGGCAAGGAACTGGTGGCCCGCGCCTGCCACGCCATCAGCGCCCGGCACAGTGCGCCATTCCTCGCACTGAACTGCGCGGCCCTGCCGGAGAACCTCGCCGAGAGCGAACTGTTCGGCTACGCCCCCGGCGCCTTCACCGGCGCACAACGCGGCGGCAAACCGGGGCTGATGGAACTGGCCAACCAGGGCACGGTGTTCCTCGATGAGATCGGCGAGATGTCGCCGTACTTGCAGGCCAAACTGCTGCGTTTTCTCAACGACGGCAGCTTCCGTCGGGTCGGTGGTGATCGTGAGGTAAAGGTCAACGTGCGCATCCTCAGCGCCACCCACCGCGACCTGGAGAAAATGGTCAGCGAAGGCCTGTTCCGCGAAGACCTGTTCTACCGCCTCAACGTGCTCAACGTCGAAGTGCCGCCGTTGCGCGAACGCGGTCAGGACATTCTGTTGCTGGCGCGCTATTTCATGCAGCAGGCCTGCGCGCAGATCCAGCGCCCGGTCTGCCGCCTCGCCCCGGGCACTTACCCGGCGCTGCTCGGCAACCGCTGGCCGGGCAACGTGCGGCAATTGCAGAACGTGATCTTCCGCGCCGCCGCGATCTGCGAAAGCAGCCTGGTGGACATCGGCGACCTCGACATCGCCGGCACCTCGGTGGCGCGCCAGACCGACACCGACGTCGACAGCCTGGAAGAAGCGGTCGAAGCCTTCGAGAAATCGCTGCTGGAAAAGCTCTACGTCAGCTACCCCTCGACCCGCCAACTGGCCAGCCGCCTGCAAACCTCGCACACCGCGATTGCCCATCGGCTGCGCAAGTACGGAATTCCGGGCAAAGCCTGAGACCGCGCCAAAAGCGACCTCCATCTGTACTGAAAGCGCTACAGCGGAACGATATCGCTACACCCTCCTCCGATCACCGCTGTGCAAGGCTTTGATCCGGTTCAGCTTTTTTCTTCGTCCCGCGCTGTAGCGATTTCGCTACAGCCAACCTGATCGCGCTCGCCAACAAATCAATCAAACTATTGATTTATAACGATATTTTTACATTGGCCGCGTTCTTGCTAAGTAACCTCTCATAAAATCAGGGCATTGCCGCCCGAGTATTCCACCGCGTCCACCAGACGAGTCTGGCCCCTAGGAGATTCCATGAGCGAGTTGCGTTTTACTGAAGATCACGAATGGCTGCGCGCCGAAGCCGATGGTTCTGTCACCGTTGGCATCACCGCTTTCGCGCAGAACGCCCTGGGCGACGTGGTGTTCGTGCAACTGCCTGAATTGCAGGCTTACGAGAAAGGCGCCGAAGCCGCCACCGTGGAATCGGTAAAAGCCGCCAGCGGCGTTTACATGCCACTGGACGGTGAAGTCCTGGCCACCAACCCGGCCCTGGAAGACAGCCCTGAGCTGGTCAACGAAGATCCGCTGGGCGAAGGCTGGTTCTTCCGCTTCAAGCCAGCCGACGCTTCGGCCGTCGCCAAGCTGCTGGATCAGGACGCCTACGACCGCCTGATCAAAGCCCAAGCCGAAGCCTGAGGAACCTGACATGACCCAAGTAAATCTCGGCACCGCCAACGAATTCATCGCCCGTCACATCGGCCCGCGCGCCGGTGACGAGCAAGCCATGCTCAACAGCCTCGGTTTCGACTCGCTCGAAGCCCTGAGCGCCAGTGTCATCCCGGAAAGCATCAAGGGCACCAGCGTACTCGGCCTCGACGACGGCCTGAGCGAAGCCGATGCCCTGGCGATGATCAAAGGCATCGCCGGCAAGAACCAACTGTTCAAGACCTACATCGGCCAGGGCTACTACAACTGCCACACGCCGTCACCGATCCTGCGCAACCTGCTGGAAAACCCGGCCTGGTACACCGCTTACACCCCGTACCAGCCGGAAATTTCCCAGGGCCGTCTCGAAGCGCTGCTGAACTTCCAGACCCTGATCAGCGACCTCACCGGTCTGCCGATCGCCAACGCATCCCTGCTCGACGAAGCCACCGCCGCTGCCGAAGCCATGACCTTCTGCAAACGCCTGAGCAAGAACAAGGGCAGCCACCAGTTCTTCGCCTCGATCCACAGCCACCCGCAAACCCTCGACGTGCTGCGCACCCGTGCCGAGCCGCTGGGTATCGACGTGGTCGTGGGCGATGAGCGCGAGCTGACCGACGTGACGCCGTTCTTCGGCGCGCTGCTGCAATACCCGGCCAGCAACGGTGATGTGTTCGACTACCGCGAACTGACCGAACGCTTCCACGCGGCCAACGCACTGGTCGCCGTGGCCGCCGACCTGCTGGCCCTGACCCTGCTGACCCCGCCGGGCGAATTCGGCGCCGACGTGGCTATCGGCAGCGCGCAACGCTTCGGCGTACCGCTGGGTTTCGGTGGCCCGCACGCGGCTTACTTCTCCACCAAAGATGCGTTCAAGCGCGACATGCCGGGCCGTCTGGTCGGTGTTTCGGTTGACCGCTTCGGCAAGCCGGCCCTGCGTCTGGCGATGCAGACCCGCGAGCAACACATCCGCCGCGAGAAAGCCACGTCGAACATCTGCACCGCACAAGTGCTGCTGGCCAACATCGCCAGCATGTACGCCGTGTACCACGGCCCTAAAGGCCTGACCCAGATCGCCAACCGCGTGCATCACCTGACCGCGATCCTGGCCAAGGGCCTGAGCGCACTGGGCGTGACCGTCGAGCAAGCCAGCTTCTTCGACACCCTGACCCTGGCCACCGGCGCGCAAACGGCTGCGCTGCACGACAAAGCCCGCGCCCAACAGATCAACCTGCGTGTGATCGACGCTCAGCGTCTGGGCCTGTCGGTCGACGAAACCACCACCCAGGCCGATATCGAAACCCTGTGGGGCCTGTTCGCCGACGACAAGACCCTGCCGGATTTCGCTGCTCTGGCCGCTTCGGCTGCAAGCACTATCCCAGCCGCGCTGGTACGCCAGTCGCCGATCCTCAGCCACCCGGTGTTCAACCGTTATCACTCGGAAACCGAGCTGATGCGCTACCTGCGCAAACTGGCGGACAAGGACCTGGCACTGGATCGCACCATGATCCCGCTGGGCTCATGCACCATGAAGCTCAACGCCGCCAGCGAAATGATCCCGGTGACCTGGGCTGAATTCGGCGCCCTGCACCCGTTCGCCCCGGCCGAGCAAAGCGCCGGTTACCAGCAACTGACTGACGAACTGGAAGCGATGCTCTGCGCCGCCACCGGTTACGACTCGATCTCCCTGCAACCGAACGCCGGTTCCCAAGGTGAGTACGCAGGTCTCTTGGCGATCCGCTCCTATCACCAGAGCCGTGGCGAAGACCGTCGCGACATCTGCCTGATCCCGTCGTCCGCCCACGGCACCAACCCGGCGACCGCCAACATGGCCGGTATGCGTGTGGTCGTGACCGCGTGCGACGCCCGTGGCAACGTGGACATCGAAGACCTGCGCGCCAAGGCCATCGAGCACCGCGAACACCTCGCGGCGCTGATGATCACTTACCCGTCGACCCACGGCGTGTTCGAAGAAGGCATCCGCGAAATCTGCGGCATCATTCATGACAACGGCGGCCAGGTATACATCGACGGCGCCAACATGAACGCGATGGTCGGCCTCTGCGCACCGGGCAAGTTCGGCGGCGACGTGTCGCACCTGAACCTGCACAAGACTTTCTGCATTCCGCACGGCGGTGGCGGCCCTGGCGTCGGCCCGATCGGCGTGAAATCGCACCTGACTCCGTTCCTGCCGGGCCACGGCCACATGGAACGCAAGGAAGGCGCGGTCTGCGCAGCACCGTTCGGCAGCGCGAGCATTCTGCCGATCACCTGGATGTACATTCGCATGATGGGTGGCGCAGGCCTGAAGCGCGCTTCGCAACTGGCGATCCTCAATGCCAACTACATTTCCCGTCGCCTGGAAGAGCACTACCCAGTGCTGTACACCGGCAGCAACGGTCTGGTGGCGCACGAGTGCATCCTGGATCTGCGTCCGTTGAAAGACAGCAGCGGCATCAGCGTCGATGACGTCGCCAAGCGTCTGATCGACTTCGGCTTCCACGCCCCGACCATGTCGTTCCCGGTGGCCGGCACGCTGATGATCGAGCCGACCGAAAGCGAATCCAAGGAAGAACTGGACCGCTTCTGCGACGCCATGATCCGCATCCGCGAAGAAATCCGCGCGGTGGAAAACGGCACCCTGGACAAGGACGACAACCCGCTGAAGAACGCTCCGCACACTGCGGCAGAGCTGGTCGGCGAGTGGACTCACCCGTACAGCCGCGAGCAGGCGGTGTACCCGGTGGCGTCGTTGATCGAAGGCAAGTACTGGCCGCCGGTCGGTCGCGTCGACAACGTGTTCGGCGACCGCAACCTGGTCTGCGCCTGCCCGTCGATCGAAAGCTACGCTTAAACGAATGAGGGGGCGGCCACTACGCCCCCAACTTCAAGAACACCACAAAACCCTGTGGGAGCGAGCAAGCTCACTCCCACAAGGAAATGCATCAAGCCTGATATCCCGCCAATTCCTATAACAAGAAACCGGAGAACAACCATGTCGTTAAGCGTGTTCGACCTGTTCAAGATTGGCATCGGCCCCTCCAGCTCCCACACCGTCGGCCCGATGCGCGCAGCTGCGCGCTTCGTCGAAGGGCTGCGTCGGGAAAACCTGTTGTCGGCCACCACCAGCGTCAGGGTCGAGTTGTATGGATCCCTCGGCGCCACCGGCAAGGGCCACGGCAGCGACAAGGCCGTGCTGCTGGGTCTGGAAGGTGAACACCCGGACACCGTGGATACCGAAACCGTCGCCGCCCGTCTCGCGGAGATTCGTGGCAACGGGCGTTTGAACCTGCTCGGTGAACACAGCATTGCGTTCAACGAGAAAGAACACCTGGCCATGATCCGCAAGCCGTTGGCCTATCACCCCAACGGCATGATCTTCCGCGCCTTCGATGCGGCGGGATTGCAGATCCGCAGCCGCGAGTACTACTCGGTCGGCGGCGGTTTTGTGGTCGACGAAGACGCGGCCGGAGCCGACCGCATCGTCGAGGACGCCACCCCGCTGACCTTCCCGTTCAAAAGTGCCAAGGACTTGCTCGGTCACTGCGCCACCTATGGTCTGTCGATCAGTCAGGTGATGCTGACCAACGAAAGCGCCTGGCGCCCGGAAGCGGAAACCCGCGCCGGCCTGCTGAAAATCTGGCAAGTGATGCAGGATTGCGTGGCCGCCGGCTGTCGCAACGAAGGCATCCTGCCGGGTGGCCTCAAGGTCAAGCGGCGGGCGGCGGCGCTGCACCGGCAACTGTGCAAGAACCCGGAATCGTCGCTGCGCGATCCGCTGTCGGTGCTGGACTGGGTCAACCTCTACGCCCTCGCCGTCAACGAAGAAAATGCCAACGGCGGGCGTGTGGTCACGGCACCGACCAACGGCGCGGCGGGAATCATTCCTGCGGTTTTGCATTACTACATGCGCTTCATTCCCGGCGCGAACGATGACGGCGTGGTGCGCTTCCTGCTCACCGCCGCGGCCATCGGCATTCTGTACAAGGAAAACGCCTCGATTTCCGGCGCCGAAGTCGGCTGTCAGGGCGAGGTCGGCGTGGCCTGCTCGATGGCAGCCGGTGCGTTGTGCGAAGTCCTCGGCGGCAGCGTGCAACAAGTGGAAAACGCCGCTGAAATCGGCATGGAACACAACCTCGGCCTGACCTGCGATCCGATTGGCGGGCTGGTGCAGGTGCCGTGCATCGAGCGCAATGCCATGGGCTCGGTCAAGGCAATCAACGCCGTGCGCATGGCCATGCGCGGAGACGGGCAGCACTTCGTCTCCCTCGACAAGGTCATCCGCACCATGCGCCAGACCGGCGCCGACATGAAAAGCAAATACAAGGAGACCGCCCGTGGCGGTCTGGCGGTCAACATTATCGAGTGCTGATCGCGCCATAAACTCGCTCTCCCTTTGGGAGAGAACACAAAAATGGCCCCCTCTCCCTCCGGGAGAGGGTTGGTGTGAATCAAGGAGTCACGCATGTCCACCGAACAACTGTCGAAAACCCCGCTGCACGCTCTGCACATCGAACTCGGCGCCCGCATGGTGCCGTTCGCCGGCTACGACATGCCGGTGCAATACCCGCTGGGCGTGATGAAAGAACACCAGCACACCCGTGAGCAGGCCGGGCTGTTCGATGTCTCGCACATGGGCCAGATCCGCCTGACCGGCGCCAGTGCCGCCAAAGCCCTGGAAACCCTGGTGCCGGTGGACATCATCGACCTGCCGGTGGGCATGCAGCGCTACGCGATGTTCACCAACGAAACCGGCGGCATCCTCGATGACCTGATGGTCGCCAACCTTGGCAACGACGAACTGTTCCTGGTGGTCAACGCCGCGTGCAAGGACCAGGACCTGGCCCATCTGCAAAAACACATCGGCGACCAGTGCAAGATCGAGCAGCTGTTCGAAGAACGCGCCCTGCTCGCCCTGCAAGGCCCGGCCGCCGTGACCGTGCTGGCGCGCCTGGCGCCGGAAGTGGCGAAAATGACTTTCATGCAATTCACCCGCGTGAAGCTGCTGGGCGTTGACTGCTTTGTCAGCCGTTCGGGCTACACCGGTGAAGACGGTTTCGAAATCTCGGTTCCGGCAGCTGATGCGGAAAAACTCGCCCGCGCCCTGCTGGCCGAACCGGAAGTCGCCGCCATCGGCCTCGGCGCCCGTGACTCGCTGCGCCTGGAAGCCGGCCTGTGCCTGTACGGCCACGACATGAATACCGAGACCACCCCGATCGAAGCCAGCCTGCTGTGGGCAATCTCCAAGCCTCGGCGTGCCGACGGTGCGCGCGCCGGTGGTTTCCCGGGTGCGGAACAAGTCTTCGCTCACCAGCAGAACGGCGTTCAGCGCAAACGCGTCGGCCTGCTGCCACAAGAGCGTACGCCGGTCCGTGAAGGTGCAGAGATCGTCAACGAAGCGGGCGAGATCATCGGCAGCGTGTGCAGCGGCGGTTTCGGCCCGACCTTGGGCGGCCCGCTGGCCATGGGTTACCTGGACAGCGCCTACGTCGCGCTCGACACGCCAGTTTGGGCGATTGTTCGTGGGAAAAAGGTGCCATTGCTTGTAAGCAAAATGCCATTTGTTCCACAACGCTACTATCGCGGTTGATTGACTGTTTCTATAAGTAACGCGATTGCGTTATGCGTGCACTAATGTGTAACGCAATCGCCATAAAACAGTGCACTCTGTTTACATTCGATTCGAATATGAACTTGGCTTATAACGTTCGAAAACAATTGAACAAGCCAATCGAATAAGCCGGACTAGTGGACCGACTAAGTGCCAGCAAGCGCAGGAAAACCGGGGCCTTCACAGGGCTTGTTTTTCCTCCCGTAGTTGGCGTAGAGTTTGTCCACTGTGTTTGCATGGGTCAGCTTGGAATCGTGACCTGGGCAGTAGCCTACAAGTTAGCTACATCCCGTTCGACGTCTTCTTACTCTCCTGCAACCAGCCCCAGTACTCTTTCATGAGGAAGAGACTGTCATCAATTTATGCGTCAAAGGAAATAAGAAATGTCCACACGTCAGAGCGGTACCGTCAAGTGGTTTAACGACGAGAAAGGTTTTGGTTTTATCACTCCAGAAAGCGGTCCGGATCTGTTCGTGCATTTCCGCGCCATTCAGGGCAACGGCTTCAAGAGCCTGAAAGAAGGCCAGAAAGTGACCTTCGTTGCAGTGCAAGGCCAGAAAGGCATGCAAGCTGACGAAGTCATCGCAGAAGCCTGATTTCTGTTACGAAAAAGCCCCTGATATTGATATCAGGGGCTTTTTTGTGGGCGCAAATCCGTAAAATGGCGCTTCACTTCCCGTCCAGAGGCTGCCATGTCGAAACACCTGCTCACTCCCCAGGGCGATTTCCCCGCCGTCGGCCTCGGCCGTCGTCTGGCAGCGATGTTCTATGACTTTCTGCTGTGCACTGCCCTGCTGATCGTGACGGGTGGCGTCTACAAGATGATCCAGGCCGCGATCATCGGTGAGGAGCGTCTGCGGGTTCTGACCGACGCCGGGCAACTGGACGGTGATCCGCTGTACTCCACGGTGCTGCTGTTGGTGTTGTTCGGCTTCTTCGCCAAGTTCTGGACTCACGCCGGGCAAACCCTGGGCATGCAGGTCTGGGGCATTCGCGTGCAGAACGCCGATGGCACTGCGATCAGCCTGTGGCAGGCGTTACTGCGATTCATGGTGTCGATTGCGTCGTGGCTGTGCCTGGGCCTGGGTTTCTTCTGGTCGCTGTTCGACAAACAGAAACGCGCCTGGCATGACATGTACTCCGACACGCAGCTGGTGCGAATTCCGAAGAAAGCCAAATAATCCTGCAGATGCAAAAACGCCCCGATCCAATCGGGGCGTTTTTGTTTGCGTCTCAAGGTCAGGCGTTGCCGGCCAGCTTCATGCGCGCGGCTTGAGTGAAATCGAGCATGCGCTTGAGCGGACGGATCGCCTGAGGAATGAGAGCAGGGTCGACGAAGATCTCGTTCGAACCTTCCTTCAGGCACTTGAGCGTGCGTTCAAGGGTGTTCATGGCCATCCACGGGCAATGTGCGCAACTGCGGCATGCAGCGCCGTTACCGGCGGTTGGCGCCTCGATGAAGACCTTGTCCGGGCACAGCTGCTGCATCTTGTAGAAGATGCCGCGATCGGTGGCGACGATCAGGGTCTTGTTCGGCAGCGATTGTGCGGCGGCAATCAGCTGACTGGTGGAACCGACGGCGTCCGCCAGCTCGATCACCGAGGTCGGCGATTCCGGGTGCACCAGAATGGCAGCGTCCGGGTACAGCGCTTTCATGTCTTCCAGCTGCTTGGACTTGAACTCTTCGTGAACGATGCAGGCACCGTCCCAGAGCAACATGTCGGCGCCGGTCTGACGCTGGATGTAGGTGCCCAGGTGCTTGTCCGGGCCCCAGATAATGGTTTCGCCGTTGTCCATCAGGCTTTCGACGATTTCCAGTGCGCAGCTGGAGGTCACCACCCAGTCGGCCCGGGCTTTGACGGCAGCCGAGGTGTTGGCATACACCACCACGGTGCGCTCCGGATGCTGATCGCAGAACGCCGAGAACTCGTCCACCGGGCAACCCAGATCCAGCGAGCAGGTCGCTTCCAGGGTCGGCATCAGCACGCGTTTTTCAGGGTTGAGAATCTTCGCGGTCTCGCCCATGAATTTCACGCCGGCAACCACCACGGTCTTGGCCGGATGGGCGTTGCCGAAGCGGGCCATTTCCAGGGAATCGGACACGCAACCGCCGGTTTCTTCGGCGAGGGCCTGGATGATCGGATCGCAATAAAAGTGGGCAACCAGCACCGCGTCCTGAGCCTTGAGCTCGGCGGCGATGGCGGAACGGTAATAAGCCTCTTCCTCGGCTGTCAGCGGCTTGGGCTGCTTGGCATCGAGGTGGGCTTGTACCAGAAGGCGTTCGGAAATCTGCGTCATGTTCGCAAGACCTGCAGGCGCATTCGCGCGAAAGTCGAGTATACACCCGGCTCCGGACCGCTTGAGGGTACCGCCGGGAGAGTGAGTATTATCAGGCACGGACAGCATTGAAGCTGCGCAAGGCTACAGAATATCCCGTTGATACAAAAGATGATTCTGACCTGCGTCACGGCAGGAAGAAACGAAGGGAGGGATGCCCGAATCGCAGGCAAAAAAAAACCCGGAAATCCTCACTTTCGTGGGCCTTCCGGATTTTCTAAACCGCCAAATATGGTGGGTCGTGTGGGATTCGAACCTACGACCAATTGGTTAAAAGCCAACTGCTCTACCAACTGAGCTAACGACCCGCTGTGTGGTGGCGCGTATAATACTGATTTTTAAGGACTATTCAACACCTAATTTGAAAAAAATCAAAAATAAGGTGTCGGGTCGCTGATTCCGGCCGCTGCGAAGCCTTCTGCACGCAGTCGGCAGCTGTCGCATTTACCGCAAGCGCGGCCGTCATCGTCCGCCTGATAGCAGGAAACGGTCAGCCCGTAATCAACGCCAAGCTTCACGCCTGCCTGAACGATCTGCGCCTTGCTCAGGTTCTGCAGCGGTGCCTGGATGCGGAAACCATTGCCTTCGACGCCAGCCTTGGTCGCCAGGTTGGCCATGCGCTCGAACGACTCAATGAACTCGGGACGGCAATCCGGGTAACCGGAGTAATCCACCGCGTTGACGCCGATAAAGATGTCACGGGCGCCGAGCACTTCAGCCCAGCCCAGGGCCAGCGACAGGAAAACCGTGTTGCGCGCCGGCACGTAAGTCACCGGGATACCTTCGCCCAACTCTTCCGGGATGTCGATGCTGGTGTCGGTCAGGGCCGAACCGCCCATGCCGTTCAGATTCAGGCCGATCACCTTGTGCTCGACCACGCCCAGGTCGCGGGCAACGCGAGCAGCGGCATGCAGTTCGGCGTGGGAACGCTGACCGTAATCGAAACTCATGGTGTAGCAGGCGTAGCCTTCAGCGCGGGCCATGGCCACGACAGTGGCCGAGTCCAGGCCACCCGACAGCAGGATTACCGCACGTTTCTGGCTAGTGTTCAGTTGTTCAGTCATCTCAGCGCCCCGGCTCATCATTCCATAGATATTTATGCAGCTGCAGTTGCAGGCGCACTGGCAGGTTATCCGCCACCACCCAGTCCGCCAGATCCCGAGCGTTCAGGTCGTGGTGACTTGGGGAAAACAGCACTTCACCTGCACGTCGCTCGAGACCGTACTGGATCAGCTTCGATACCGCCCAGTCATAGTCCTCCCGCGAGCAGATGACAAACTTCACCTGATCGTTGGGCGTCAGCAGTTCGATGTTCTCGTAACGGTTGCGATGGGCTTCTTTGGAGTCTGGCGTTTTCAGGTCGACAACCCGACTGACCCGCGGATCGACCGCCGAGATGTCGAGGGCGCCGCTGGTTTCCAGCGAGACTTCGTAGCCGGCATCGCACAACTGTTTGAGCAAAGGGATGGCATTGGGTTGTGCCAGCGGCTCACCGCCAGTGACGCAGACGTAGCGCGGGCGAAAGCCGGCCACTTGCTCGAGGATGTCGTCGAGGGTACGGATCGTGCCACCGCTGAACGCGTAGGCGCTGTCGCAGTATTGGCAACGCAATGGGCAACCGGTCAGGCGCACGAAAACAGTGGGCAGCCCGGCAGTCCGCGTTTCCCCCTGCAACGAGTAGAAAACTTCGGTGATTCTCAATGTGTCTTGCATAGTCGCCACGGGCGTAACAGCTAAACAGGCTGTCCGCCTCCGTCAGGCACTTCAGGCAACCCCGCCAACGCGTAGATCACCAGAAGCGTGTTTCATAAAAGGGCGTGAATTCTAACGAAAAAACCCGCGACAAGCGCGGGTTTCTTCCAAACGGGTCAAAGCTGTTACATGCGTTGCAGATCGCGCTGGGCCAACTGCGCGGCGGACGTGCCCGGATACTGGGCCACCACCTGCTGCAGAATGCCTTTGACCTTGTCGGTATGACCGAGACGGCGCTCTACGTCAGCCAGCTTGTACAGCGAATCCGGCACTTTGGCGTGCTTGGGATACAGCTGCGAAACCTTGGCGAAAGCCTGACCTGCACCTTGCAGATCGCCTTTTGCCAGGTTCACTTCACCCAGCCAGTACTGGGCGTTGCCCGCATATTGGCTGTTCGGGTATTTACGCAGGAAAGCGGCAAATGCCTGGCTGGCCTTGTCAAAATCCTTGGCCTTGATCAGGTCGAAAGCTGCGTCGTAATACAGCTTTTCCTTGGCCGGATCAGCCGGTTCGCCACCCGCAGCAGGTGCCTGGGCGGCAGCAGCAGCCCCGGCTCCAGCGGCGGCACCGGCAGCAGCACTTGCATCGCCACCGGCAGAAGAATTCTCGGGAGTCGCGGCAGGTGCAACGCCGGATCCTATGCGCCGATCAAGATCCTGGTATCGCTCCAGGGATTCCTGCTTCATGCGCGAAACTTGGTTCTGCAGTTCTTCGATCACGCCTTGCTGGCGCGATATCTGATCCTGCATTTGTTGCAGTTGGTTGAACAGCATGCCGTTTGCCGAGGCAGGGGCCGAAGCCGCTCCCCCGGCATAGGCGCCGCTCGTACCGTAACCTGCAGGCGGATAACTGCTCCCGCTATTGTTATAACCGGAGTTGTCATCGACCACAGGAACCGCAGCCCATGCCGCAAGCGGCGCGAGGCTGAGAGCCAGAACAGTTACAGCACGACGGCACGTTCGCATATCGAATTACTTACGCAGTTCGACGCGACGGTTTTGAGCCCAGGACTGCTCGTCGTTGCCGGTAGCAACTGGACGCTCTTCGCCGTAGGAAACCAGTTCCAGCTGAGCTGGGGAAACACCTTGCAGTACCAGGTAGCGCTGAACGGCTTTCGCACGACGCTCGCCCAGTGCCATGTTGTACTCACGAGTACCACGTTCGTCGGTGTTGCCTTCCAGAACAACGCGAGCGCCGTTTGCTTTCAGGTCTTTGGCGTGAACGTCCAGAGCGCGCATGGCTTCTGGCTTCAGGTCCGAGCTGTCGTATTCGAAGTAGAAGGTGGTGATTGCGCGCAGAGCAGCTTCTTCGCTCAGGGAACCGTCAACTGCACCAGTGTTTGCGCCGTAACCAGCGTTTGGATCAACAGCGCCTTCACCGGCGTTGTCGCCGCCTTTGGACGAGCAACCTACAGCTACAGCCATGGCCAGAGCCAGCGCAGCAAATTTACCAAACTTCAGCATTTCCATCGTGAAACTCCTAATGAACCCCAGTGTGTTAAGTAAAACGTAAAGCGCCGCGTCAGTTCAGGTAAGGGGACCAGGACGGTTCTCTGACTTCGCCTTGAGCGGTAGGAAGCGGGAGCCTCACGCGTCCATTAATGGACACGAGCATCAAGACTCCCCGGCCCTGCTGGCGGGTGGCGTAGATTACCATGGTGCCGTTGGGCGCAACAGTAGGCGACTCGTCCAGAGTGCTATCAGTGAGGATTTTTACACTTCCGCGCTGCAAATCCTGGGCCGCCACTTTGAAATTGGTGAAACCGTCCTGACGATGGATCATCACCAGGGTCTTTTCATCCGCCGAAAGCTTGGGGTTGGCGTTGTAGTTGCCCACGAACGTCACACGCTCGGCACCACCGCCGCCAGCGCTGGTCTTGTAGATCTGCGGCTTGCCGCCACGGTCGGAGGTGAAGTAGATGGTCGAACCATCCTTGCCCCAGTACGGTTCGGTGTTGATGCCAGGACCTGCGGTCACGCGGGTGATCTGACGCGAACCGAGGTTCATCACGTAGATGTCCGGGTTACCGTCCTTCGACAGCACGAACGCCAGGCGATTGCCGTCCGGCGACCAGGCTGGCGCGCCGTTCAGGCCTTCGAAGTTGGTGATCTGCTCGCGGCGACCGGTGTCGATGTTCTGCATGAAGATGCGCGGACGCTTCTGTTCGAACGACACGTAGGCGATACGCTTGCCGTCCGGTGCAAAACGCGGCGACAGGATCGGCTCGCGCGATTGCAGCAGGGTCACGGCGCGGGCGCCGTCATAGTCCGAGCGCTGCAGGGTGTAACGGGTGTTCTTCTCGGAGAAACGCTCGGCTGTGACGTACAGCAGGCGAGTCGAGAATGCACCTTTAATGCCGGTCAGTTTTTCGAACGACTGATCGGAGATGAAGTGCGCCATGTCACGCAGTTGTTCGGTGGTACCCGATACACTGCCGTCAGCCACTTTCTGCTCGGTGGCGACGTTGAACAGAGCCCACTGCACCTGCAGACGGCCACCGGCCGGCGCGATGCTGCCGACCATCATGTATTGCGCGCCCACCGCCTTCCAGTCACGGAAGATGATTTCGCTCGGCTGGCTTGGCTGGCTGATCATGTTTTGCTTTGGAATCGGCGAGTAATAGCCCGAGTTTCGCAAATCGTTACCAATGATTTCAGCCATGTCATCCGGCAGGACGGCACCGCCCTGGAAACCGAACGGTACGACGGCGATCGGAGTTGCCCGATCGCTGCCGCTGGTGACCAGAATGTTCTTTTCATCTGCCATCGCGATCCCTGCCATGCAGCAGATCACGACCAGCATTCCTCGAAGAAGGTTTCTCACAAGGCTAGATCCTCAGGTGTGAATGTCATCTTGAATGAACGATACGGAGCGAAATCGCTCGGCTTCATTCCCTGCATTTCCGTCAAACGTCCAATATTCTTGACCGCTGCCACTGCCGACGCATCGAACGGACCGTCGCCACTGGACTTGGCCACGCTGACCGAAGTCACCGTACCGTCCGGCAACATGCCGATCTGCAGCACAACCGTCATGCCTTTGCGTGCCGAAGGTGGACGTGCCCAGCCTTCCGCTGCCCGCGCACGAATCAGGTCATCGAAACTGCCCGCGACTTCATCGCCCTGCTCATCGGCCAAGGCCTGCTGGCGCTGCGGCGTGTCGGAAAGCAAATCTGCCAGGGCCTGAGCCTTTTTGTCTTCGGCGGATTTACGTGCCGCTTCCTGCGCTTTCTTCTTCGCAGCATCGGCAGCAGCTTTCTTCTTCGCGTCCTCGGCGACTTTCTTCTTCGCCTCTTCAGCTTCAGCTTTCTTCTTGGCGTCTTCGGCGGCTTTCTTCTTCGCGTCTTCGACGATCTTCTTCTTGGCTTCTTCAGCGGCCGCTTTCTTGGCCTCTTCTTCAGCAGCCTTCTTGGCTTCTTCTTCGGCTTTCTTCTTGGCTATATCAGCCAATTGTTTCTCTTCTGCCTTCTTGGCTTCGGCGGTTTTCTTCGCGTCTTCGGCTTTCTTGGCTTCATCAGCCTTCTTCGCCTCGTCCGCTTTCTTCGCCTCATCGGCCTTCTTGGCTTCCTCGGCCTTTTGAGCCGCTTCTTCTTTCTTTTGTTCCGCAGCCTTCACCGCTTCCTGCTCGACCTTTTTCTGCTCCATCTGCTCGACTTCGGTCTGGCGCGCGGCGGATTTCTTCGCCTCACCCGCAATCTTCTGATTGGTCTGGGTGGTTGCCTGACTTTTCGATTTCAGCTGGTACAGGGTCGCCTGGACAATCGGCTTGGCCGGCGGCAGCTCCGGGGTCAGGGCGAAACTGACGAACAGCATGCCGAACACCAGCACGTGCAAGCCAATCGCCCAGACACTAGGCCAGAAGTAGCTTTCCGAGGCGGACGGCTCTCGCTGTTGCTGCATCAGGGCGCCTCGGTGATCAAGCCAACGTTACCGACCCCGGCTTTCTGCAACCCGCCCATGGCGCCCATGACGGAGCCATAATCGACGGACTTGTCGCCACGGATGAAGACCTGGGTACGCTTGCCGCCTTCAGTGCCGGCGCGAATGATCTTGGTCACCGCGTCGGTCATCTGTGGCAGGGTCATGGCCCGGTCCTGCTGCTTCTCGGTGTCGACTTCGCTGCCAAGGTTCCAGTAGTAGGTCTTGTCCGACTTGATCGAAATGGTCAGCACCTGGGTGTTGTTGTCCTGCGGCAAGGCTTCGCTGGAAACCTTGGGCAGATCCACTTTCACGCCCTGATTGAGCATCGGCGCAGTCACCATGAAGATGACCAGCAGCACCAGCATCACGTCGATGTAAGGCACTACGTTCATCTCGGCGACCGGCTTGCGCTTGTGTCGGGCTCGAGTGATTAAAGCCATCGGGAAATACCTGCTTATTCTTCGCTGGTGTGCACTTTGCGGTGCAGGATCGCCTGGAATTCATCGGCGAAGGTGTAGTAGCGGCTCAGCAAGGTTTCGCTGCGGGCAGAGAAACGGTTGTAAGCGATAACGGCCGGGATCGCGGCAAACAGACCGATCGCGGTGGCGATCAGGGCTTCGGCGATGCCGGGAGCCACGGTAGCCAGAGTGGCCTGTTGGGCGCTGGCCAGACCACGGAAGGAGTTCATGATCCCCCAGACGGTACCGAACAGACCGATGTACGGGCTGACGGAACCGACGGTGGCGAGGAACGGCAGGCTCTGCTCGAGCTTTTCTTCTTCGCGGGAGATGGCGACGCGCATGGCACGGGCCACACCTTCCATCACCGCTTCAGGATCGACGCCTGGCTGCTGACGCAGACGGGAGAACTCCTTGAAGCCGGCACGGAAGATCTGCTCGACGCCCGAATCCGGATCCGGGTTGCTGCCGGCCTGACGATAGAGTTTGGACAGGTCGATACCCGACCAGAAGCGCTCCTCGAAGCTCTCCAGGGCACGTCGACCGGCGCGCAGCAGGTTGCTGCGCTGAAAGATCATGATCCATGAGGTCACCGATGCGGCCACCAGGGTCAACATTACCAACTGCACCACGATGCTGGCATTGCTGACCAGGCTCCACATGGAGGAATGGTCGACGACGTTAGCTTCCACGCTTTATCTCCTGCTTTGAGTGTGTACCCGTGCCGACCGCGTCGGCAAAGGCCGCACGCAGGTCTTCGGGAAGGGCCCGGGGTTTCAAACTGTTAGTGCGCACACAGGCCACCAGAAACTGCCCTTCGCAGAGCAGCACATTATCCGTTGCCCGCCTGACCTGCTGTCGAAAGCGCAGGCTGGCACGGTTCAATTCGATTACATCAGCGCTTACCAGAAGCTCGTCGTCCAGTCGCGCCGGCGCGTGATAACGCGCTTCGCTGGAATGCACGACGAACAACAGGTCCTCCCCTGCCAGCGCCGACTGGGCAAAGCCCAGCTCCCGGAGCCGCTCGGTTCGAGCCCGTTCCATAAACTTGAGGTAATTAACGTAATACACGATGCCGCCCGCATCGGTGTCCTCGTAATAAACGCGACAACGATGTGCGAACGGCTCAAGCCCGTTTTGCGCGCGCATACTCTAGTGCTTACTCCTCGGGTTGCCAATCCGGCCAGGCAACTGTTTTTCATTGTTCGAAGGCTTTACCGCAAAAGTACCGTCCTGAGACAGTACAAACGCTGAATAAATCGACAATAAATGTGTATTAATCGTCCACGGCATCGAGAAACTCGTCTACCACGGGCATCTCGCCCATTCGTGTCGGAATGTTTAAACCAAAATGCAGGTACGCGTGACGGGTAACCACCCTGCCCCGCGGCGTCCGCATGATGTAACCCTGCTGAATCAGATATGGCTCCAGCACGTCTTCAATGGTGTGGCGTTCTTCGCTGATCGCTGCCGCCAGACTGTCGATGCCCACCGGGCCACCGTCGAATTTCTCGATCATGGTCAACAGCAGACGCCGGTCCTGATGATCGAAACCGTGCTCGTCGACATCCAGCAGATTGAGCGCCAGATCCGCGACAGCCTTGGTGATATGGCCCTTGGCCCGGACTTCGGCGAAATCCCGCACCCGACGCAACAGTCGGTTGGCGATTCGCGGCGTACCACGTGCACGACGGGCAATCTCGAAAGCCCCTTCCGGATCCAGCGGCAGACCGAGAATGTTCGCCGAACGGCTGACAATCGTCGCCAGGTCAGCGGTGCTGTAGAACTCGAGACGCTGGACGATACCGAAACGGTCGCGCAACGGGTTGGTCAGCATGCCCGCCCGCGTGGTCGCACCGACCAGAGTGAACGGCGGCAGATCTAACTTGATCGAACGCGCCGCCGGCCCCTCACCGATCATGATGTCGAGCTGGAAGTCTTCCATCGCCGGGTACAGCACTTCTTCGACGATCGGCGACAGGCGATGGATTTCATCGATGAACAGCACATCGTGCGGCTCAAGATTGGTCAACAGCGCCGCCAGATCCCCCGGACGTTCCAGCACCGGGCCGGAAGTGCTCTTGATCGACACGCCCATTTCCTGAGCGATGATGTTGGCCAGCGTGGTTTTACCCAACCCCGGCGGACCGAAGATCAGGGTGTGGTCGAGGGATTCGCTACGGCCACGGGCGGCCTGGATAAACAGTTCCATCTGCTCGCGAACGGTCGGCTGGCCGATGTATTCGGCCAGGCTGACGGGACGTATCGCCCGATCCTGGACTTCTTCGCGCTCACGCGGACTGTGCGTGGCGGCGATCAGACGATCAGCTTCAATCACTTAAATCATTCCCTTCAGGGCGCGTCGAATCATGTCTTCGCTGCTCAGGTCTTTCTCTTTGATCGCGGAAATCGCCTTGCTCGCTTCCTGTGGCTTGTAGCCCAGGGAAATCAGCGCGCTGACCGCATCGTTCTCGGCGGTGTTGACCGGCGCCGGGCCGTCCGGCTGGTTCGGCACCAGTGCGAACATGGCCGGCGAGGTTTCCCAGGCCTTGAAGCGATCCTTGAGTTCGACCAGCAGACGCTCGGCGGTTTTCTTGCCCACGCCCGGCACCTTGGTCAGCGCCGAGGTGTCCTGGGACTGCACGCAGCGGATCAGTTCGTCGACTTCCAGACTCGACATCAAGGCCAGGGCCAGTTTCGGCCCCACACCATTGAGACGGATCAACTCGCGAAAAAAGTCTCGCTCACGCTTGCCGGCAAAACCATAGAGTAACTGCGCGTCTTCGCGTACGACCAAATGGGTGTGCAAGGTCAGCGGTTCACCGACCGACGGCAGACGATAAAGGGTGGTCATGGGCACTTCCAGCTCATACCCGAGGCCGTTTACATCCAGAATCAGGTGCGGCGGCTGTTTTTCAGCCAGAGTGCCGCGCAAGCGTCCAATCACGTTTCAGATCCTTGAGCGTTGGCCAGCCGTGGGCTGGCGACCGACAGAACATGGATTGACGGCCGACGACCCAGGCGCGAAATCCACATTCCGTGAAATTGACTGCTGATGCTATCAGAGACGCAGGCGCCCGCCACGACTGCGTGCTGTTCCCAGGCCGTGTGGCAACAGACTGGAGCGGGTGTGGGCGTGACAAATGGCAATCGCCAGAGCATCCGATGCGTCGATTTGCGGTTTGCTGGTCAGCTTGAGCATGTGCATGACCATCATCTGCACCTGCTCTTTATTGGCAGCGCCAGTTCCCACCACAGCCTGCTTGACCTGAGTGGCCGTGTACTCGGCGATCTCCAGGCTTTCTTCGGCGCCAGCAACGATAGCGGCCCCACGGGCCTGCCCGAGCTTGAGGGCCGAGTCGGCGTTTTTTGCCATGAACACCTTTTCGATGCCCATGGTGACCGGGCCGTAGGTCTGGATGATTTCCCGCACGCCGCGATAGACGATCTGCAACCGCTCATGCAGCTCGCCGGCACCGGTGCGGATACAACCCGAGGCGACATAGATGCAGCCGCCGCGTCCGGTATCGCGAACAATGCCGTAACCGGTAATGCGCGAACCGGGGTCGATACCAAGAATTAAAGTCATAAGCCTGCTGGTTCGAAAAAACACAAAAACAAATGTGGGAGATCCCGTGCTTGAGGGTAAGCCTCAAACACGGAATCTCCCACATTGAATCGTAGTCGCTCTTAACCGAGCTGAGCGGCCACGTCTTCCGGAATGTCCGCGTTGGAGTAGACGTTCTGCACGTCGTCCAGGTCTTCCAGCATGTCGATCAGCTTGAGCACCTTCTCGGCGCCCTCCAGATCCAGTTCGGCGCTGGTGGTCGGCTGCATGACGATTTCCGCGTCATCACCCTTGAAGCCGGCGGCTTCCAGGGCATTGCGTACCGCGTAGAAACTGGTGAACGAAGTGAACACGTCGATCGAGCCGTCTTCGTGGCTGACCACGTCGTCGGCATCGGCTTCCAGCGCCGCTTCCGTCAGTGCATCTTCGTCGACGCCCGGGGCAAAGCTGATCTGCCCCTTGCGTTCGAACAGATAGGCTACCGAACCGTCGGTACCGAGGTTGCCGCCACACTTGCTGAACGCGTGGCGAACAGCTGCTGCGGTGCGGTTGCGGTTGTCGGTCATGCACTCGACCATCACCGCCACGCCACCCGGGCCGTAACCTTCGTAGGTCAGCTCTTCAACGTTGTCGGCTTCGGTCGCACCCGCACCACGAGCCACGGCACGGTCGATGATGTCCCGGCTCATGTTGGCGCCCAGTGCCTTGTCCAGTGCCAGACGCAGACGCGGGTTGGAGCCCGGATCACCGCCGCCCTGACGGGCCGCCACGGTCAGTTCGCGGATCCACTTGGTGAAGATCTTGCCTCTCTTGGCATCCTGGCGTTCTTTGCGGTGCTTGATGTTCGCCCACTTGGAATGACCTGCCATAACTCGCTCCGAATTCTCTTGAACAATGCCCGCCATGCAGGTGCATCGGCCGGCAAAAAAATCTTGTTTTCAATCACTGCAGAAAGAAAAAAGGCGCATCCGAAGATGCGCCTTCAGGCCCGTCTTACTCGGCCTTTGGCGTTTCGCGCAAACGAATGTGCAATTCGCGCAATGCCTTCGCATCCACGACACCCGGCGCCTGCGTCATCACGTCGGCAGCACTCTGGGTTTTCGGGAAGGCGATCACTTCACGGATCGACTGGGCGCCGGTCATCAGCATCACCAGACGGTCCAGACCGAAGGCCAGACCACCGTGCGGCGGCGCGCCGTATTTCAGGGCGTCGAGCAGGAAGCCGAACTTCTCTTCCTGTTCCGCTTCGTTGATGCCCAGCAGACGGAATACCGCCTGTTGCATCTCTTTGCGGTGGATACGGATCGAACCGCCACCCAGCTCGGTGCCGTTCAGCACCATGTCGTAGGCACGGGACAGAGCGCCAGCCGGGTTGGCTTCCAGCTCTTCCGGCGAGCACTTCGGCGCGGTGAACGGGTGGTGCAGAGCCGAGAAGCTGCCGTCGTCGTTCTCTTCGAACATCGGGAAGTCGACGACCCACATCGGCGCCCATTCGCAGGTCAGCAGCTTCAGGTCGTGACCGAGCTTGATACGCAGCGCGCCCAGGGCCTCGCTGACGATCTTGGCCTTGTCGGCGCCGAAGAACACGATGTCACCGTCGACTGCGCCAACGCGATCGAGGATCACGTTCAGGTTGGCTTCCGGGATGTTTTTCACGATCGGCGATTGCAGACCGTCAACACCGGCAGCGCGCTCGTTGACTTTGATGTACGCCAGGCCCTTGGCACCGTAGATGCCGACGAACTTGGTGTAGTCGTCGATCTGCTTGCGCGGCATGCTCGCCCCGCCTGGAACGCGCAGTGCGGCGATACGGCATTTCGGATCGTTGGCAGGGCCGCTGAAGACCTTGAAATCAACTTCTTTCAGCTGATCGGCCACGTCGACCAGTTCCAGCGGGTTACGCAGGTCCGGCTTGTCGGAACCGTAACGGCGCATGGCTTCTTCAAAGGTCATGTGCGGGAATTCGCCGAATTCCAGATCCAGCACTTCCTTGAACAGGTTGCGGATCATGCCTTCGGTCAGGCCCATGATGTCTTTTTCGTCGAGGAAGCTGGTCTCGATGTCGATCTGAGTGAACTCAGGCTGACGGTCGGCACGCAGGTCTTCGTCGCGGAAGCACTTGGCGATCTGGTAGTAACGGTCGAAGCCGGCAACCATCAGCAGTTGCTTGAACAGCTGTGGCGATTGCGGCAGCGCGAAGAACGAACCGGCGTGGGTACGGCTCGGCACGAGGTAGTCGCGCGCGCCTTCCGGAGTGGCACGGGTCAGGATCGGCGTTTCGACGTCGAGGAAGCCGTTCTCGTCCAGGTAGCGACGAATGCTGGTGGTCATGCGCGAACGCAGACGCAGCTTCTCGGCCATTTCCGGACGACGCAGGTCCAGGAAGCGATAGCGCAGACGGGTTTCTTCGCCGACGTCGGAGAACTCGTTCAGCGGGAACGGCGGGGTTTCCGACTCGTTCAGCACTTCGAGCTCGTAGCCCAGCACTTCGATCATGCCCGACGCCATGTTGGCGTTGGTGGCACCGGCCGGACGCAGACGCACCTTGCCGGTGATCTTCACGACGTATTCGCTGCGCACGCGATCGGCGGCGGCGAAGCTCTCGGCGCGATCCGGATCGAACACTACCTGGGCCAGACCGTCACGATCACGGATATCGAGGAAAATCACCCCGCCGTGGTCGCGACGACGGTGAACCCATCCGCAAAGGGTAATTTCCTGGCCTTCCAGGCTTTCGTTCAGTTGGCCGCAATAATGGCTGCGCATCATGGTAGTGGTTCGCTTCTCGTAATTCGAAATTCGGTGGAGATCCCGCTGCACTCAAGCACTGTGCAACGTGTGGAAACTCGCGCGTGTCGTTCGACCTGGGTTTGAACCCTAGTCAGATTTGTCGCCACCGGCCAGATTCTTCTTCGCGCCGGTCTTGAAATCGGTTTCGTACCAGCCGCTGCCGCTGAGGCGAAAGCCCGGCATCGACAGCTGCTTCTTGAGTTCCGGCGCCTGGCAGGCAGGGCAATCGACCAGTGGTGCGTCGCTGATCTTTTGAATGGCTTCCAACTGATGACCACAGGAAGCACATTGGTAATCGTACATCGGCATGGGGTTGTCTCGGCAATCAGATTGCCAGCACGCGCAGGGCTGTGCGGCGAAAGAGCGGGATTATATCCATTAAATGCGGCCTGTGCAGCCGGAAGACTGCACAGGCCGTATTGTCAGTGACAACCCGCGTCGTGCATCCCCGGAGAATCCCGCAGGCCATGCACCACACACACCACCCGCACCAGACCGCTGAAGTTTTTCACCCCGCCGTGGCGCAAGTGCACTTCACGATCGACGCGGGACAACAACGTGCCGACCGAACAGCAATTGTCCTCGGCCATTTGGCCCAGGATGTTCCAGTAAACCTGCTCCAGCCGCATGCAGGTCGCAAACCCGTTCAAGCGTACCGATCGGGACAATGGCCGGATCAACGCCATGTCGAACCCGCCGAGAAACGGCTCCCCGAACTTTTCCTGCTGCAAACCGACAGCAATGTCGCCTCGCCTGTCTCCACCTTCCATATCGCTGACACTCCTTTGCCATTTCTGCGCCTGTGATCAAGGCGAGTTCCTGTGACCTCATTAAAAGCGCAGGTGCAAAGGCAGATCCAGATGACTTTTTGACCATCCACGTAGGATAAGCCAACGCGATACGGAGGATCATGGAGCGGCGGGTCGTCTTCCTTGTTTCCTACCTTCGCGGATGATTTTTCCGGGCAAAAAAGAGAAAAGCGCACGAGCGAAGGATCCGTGCGCTTTCCGTCATCAGGCCTCGAGCAGTGCGCGGAGCATCCACGCAGTTTTCTCGTGAACCTGCATGCGTTGGGTCAGCAGGTCGGCGGTCGGTTCGTCACTGACCTTGTCCAGCAGAGGGAAAATCCCCCGCGCCGTGCGGGTGACCGCTTCCTGCCCCTCGACCAATTGTTTGATCATGTCCTCGGCACTCGGCACGCCCTCCTCTTCCTTAATAGAAGACAGGCGCGCATAGGTCGCGTACGCGCCCGGCGCCGGAAAGCCCAGTGCCCGGATCCGTTCGGCGATCGAATCCACCGCCAGGGCCAGCTCGTTGTATTGTTCCTCGAACATCAGATGCAGGGTCCGGAACATCGGCCCGGTGACGTTCCAGTGAAAGTTGTGAGTCTTCAGGTAGAGCACGTAGGTGTCGGACAGCAGGCGCGAGAGCCCTTCGACGATGGATTTGCGGTCTTCTTCACTGATACCGATATCGATTGACATGCTTACCCCCTAACGGCGATTGAATTCATCCAGCAGGTGTCGGTTCACTGTAGCAAGGCCTCCCTCGCATCGCAGCCCCCGTATCGACCCGATAGAGGCGACAAATCGCCCCACACGCTGCCGCTGGCCGGCGTGATTTGAGTAGCCGCAGGCTTTGCTGTTAAATAGGCAGTGTGTCGCTACGCCCCGTTTTCCGGGCCTGCGCATAGGCTGATGCCGGGCACGTGTCCAACGCCTCTTTATTGTTCCGAAGCGAACCGTGCGCCTTCAGCTCTTCCTTGTGAGCCGTCATAACGTGAGTCAATAAAAATGTTGAAAATCGTCCACCTGCTAATGGGCGCAGCAGCCTTGCTGCTGTCCTTCATACCCAGCCTGAAGTCCGAAGCGGTACCTTACCTGCAACAACCCGATGCACTTTACCTGGCCTTTTTCGGCCTGCTGAACCTGATCCTTGCGCCAGTTATCCCTTACTGGAACAAAGGTCCGCGCCAGCATCTGCAAAACCTGGTCAGCGCTTTGCTGGTCCTGACCGTTGTCCTGCAAACCCTGACCCTGATCGCGCCGATGCCTGTCATCGCCGGCCAGCCAGCCGTGCTGTTCAGCCTGGTGATCGCACTGGTCGCCGTGGTTCTGCACCTGGCCGTCAGCTTCTACAAATCCTCCCCGGCCGCCGCCGCGCAAAGCTACGACATGAGCAACCGCGATACCGGCACCGTCAAGTGGTTCAACACCTCCAAGGGCTTCGGCTTTATCTCCCGGGATTCCGGCGATGATATTTTCGTGCACTTTCGCGCCATCCGTGGCGAAGGCCACCGCGTTCTGGTCGAAGGCCAGCGTGTGGAGTTCTCGGTGATGAACCGTGACAAGGGCCTGCAGGCCGAGGACGTGATCGCCGCCCTGCCGCGTCGCTGATCCACGTCCACGCAAAAAAAAAACCGCGAACAGCCTGGCTGTTCGCGGTTTTTTAATGGGTGCGTTTTTCACGGGAGCCTGCCCGCGCACTTCTCAATAGTGTGGCGGCGGTGCGTCTTCTTCGAAAGAACCGAACTGCCCCACCATCTCTTCCTGGCGCTTGAGTACGGCTGCCATCTGCAATTGCAGACGCTCGACCACTCGCTGCTGCTCCACCAGCACATCGTTCAATGCCTGGATGGTGTCATCCTGAAATGCCAGACGACTTTCCAGCTCGGTAACGCGTTGCTCGAGGCTCATGATCAGCCCTCCAGAAAGGTGAATTCTTCGTCCAGCACCAGACGCAGGCGCTCGCGAATCGCGGCCACTTGCTCGGCACTGTAAGGCTTGGCGGGATGTTTGCCCCAGACCGGTGCCGGCCACGCGGCGTCGTCCCGTTTACGCACGATCACATGCATATGCATCTGGCTGACCACATTACCCAGGGTCGCGACATTCATCTTGTCGGCGTCGAAGGAGTCCTTGAGCACCTCGGCCAGGGCCGTGGTTTCTTCCCACAAGCGCTGCTGGTCGGCGACATCCAACTGAAACAACTCGCTGATATCGTCGCGGCGTGGCACCAGGATGAACCACGGGTAGTTGGCGTCGTTGGACAACAGCAATCGGCAAAGCGGGAAATCGCCGATGGTCAGCGTGTCCTGTTGAAGTCGTGGATCTAAAGCAAACACTGCGCGCACTCCCGGCGAAATGACCTGTTTTCAGCTTAGCGCCCCGCTGTGAATGCGCTGCGCCAAGCGACTGGACGGCAGCATACCTGCGATTGGAGTGAGCTTCACGACGAACAGCGTTGCCGCAAGAATGCCTCCACGCTCCGGGATGTGACATTTATGCCTCGCGTGCACCAGGACGGAACCGGCAATGCGAATAAACCGAGCAAAATGACCCGCTCACACCTCAGCGTTTACGTTCATCCAGCGACCCAACTGTATGAATTCAGTACAGCCTTTGAATTTTTTTGCACCAAAACCGCACAGTGCGTCTACGCTCAGTGCGTCGGGCATCCGCCGAATACTCACCGACGGGGTGAACCGGTAACGTTTTTGGTTGTCGCGATGCGACTTTCAGGGAGCAACACCATGCGAAGGATGGCGTCAAGCCTGTTTGAAAGGCCCTCGAAGCCCCCGGTTTTATGAGGTTTTTACAGCGTCAGACGAGCACCTTGAAAAAAACTGGAACAATTCAGCGGTTTGTGCACGCTTGTTGCATTCATACCCATATGGACTATAAGCGCACCACAAGAAGTGGATGCCTTGAGCCCCATAAAAACAGTGGCAGGGTTGCCCGATGGAGATTCAAGCGTTTTGCCAAGGGACTCTTTTTTACCGATGCTCAAGCTCTGTAAAACAGCGCTGAAGTTGTCAGTCCCATTGCATTTGGACTGTAAATTTGCGACATCTACCAAGCCGTTTGCGACACGCTCGTAAAGAAGCTGAAAGGTTGGATTCGCAAGTATCGCCAACATGGTCGGCGTGATATAAGTTTGCGCCGACACAAAAAGAAAGAGCCGCCCAGATAATAAAACAGGTGGGACGGCAGTACTCTTCTAAAACCAAAGGAGCAAATCACGATGCGCGTGATGAAGTGGAGCATGATCGCACTGGCAGTTGCAGCAGCAGCCAGTACTCAGATGGCTACGGCCGCACCGTTCGTAAGTGACCAGGCTGAAGCCAAAGGCTTTGTTGAAGACGCGAAAGCTGATTTGCTGATTCGCAACTATTACTTCAACCGCAATAACAAAGACGGCGGCAACGACCAGAAAGACTGGACTCAGGGTATCTGGGGCAACTTCAGCTCTGGTTACACTCAGGGCACCGTGGGTGTAGGCGTTGATGCTTTCGGTTACCTGGCAATCAAACTGGACGGCGGTGATGGCACCGGCGGTACCGGCAACATGAGCCGCGACGCTGACGGCCACGTCAACGACAGTCAGGGCAAAGCCGGCGCAGCCGTGAAATTCCGCGTATCGAAAACCGAACTGAAAGTTGGCGACATGCAGCCAAGCACCGCTCCGGTGTTCGCTGTAGGCGGCTCCCGTATCCTCCCGCAAACTGCCAGCGGTTTCCAACTGCAGAGCAGCGAAGTCAAAGACCTTGACCTCGAAGCCGGTCACTTCTACTCGTCGACCAGCCAGGATCGCAACTCCCGTGAAGGCGACCTGTGGGCCAACTATGCTGGCGTTGCAGCCAACACCATCGACTACTTCGGTGGCAAGTACGGCATCACCGAAAACCTGACTGCTTCCCTGTACGGCGCCAAGCTGGAAGACGTCTGGAACCAGTACTACGCGAACGTGAACCTGACCACCCCGTTCGGTGGCGACACTTCGCTGAACACTGACTTCAACATCTACCGCACCACCGACACCGGTGACAAGGAAGCGGGCGACATCAGCAACACCACCTTCTCCCTGGCGACCGCGTTGTCGTTCCTGAAGGCGCACACCATTACTCTGGCCTTCCAGAAAGTTAACGGTGACACACCATTCGACTACGTCGGTGTGGGCAAGAACAACCGTGGTGGCGACTCGATCTTCCTCGCCAACTCCATCCAGTACTCTGACTTCAACGGTCCGAACGAGAAATCTGCCCAGATCCGTTATGACCTGAAAATGGCTGAGTACGGCGTGCCTGGTCTGAGCTTCATGACCCGTTACGTTAAAGGCTGGGATATCGATGGTACCGGTCTGGCCGCCAACAGTGTTTACCGTAAATCCAACGGTGATCCACTCTACGGCGCTGACGGCAAACACAACGAAACCAACTTGGAAGTCAAGTACGTTGTTCAGTCCGGTCCGGCCAAAGATCTTTCCTTCCGTGTTCGTCAAGCATGGCATAACGCCAACGCTGACCAAGGCGAAGGCGACATCAAAGAGTTCCGTCTGATCGTCGACTACCCGCTGTCGCTTTTGTAATCGCACCGAGTTAGTTGCGGTAACAAAACAAAAAGGCCCATCTTCGGATGGGCCTTTTTTATTACCTGTCACTTGTAATAACTGCCTGACCGATAAGTCAGGCAATTAATTAGCAACCTATCATTACACTGCCGATTCCTGAACCACACGAATCACTCGTTGCGGAAAAGGAATATCAATGCCAGCAGTCTTTAAACGATCACGGGACTGTTCGTTAAACATGAACATGACATCCCAGTAATCCGCAGTTTTAACCCACACGCGCAGAGAAACAGTGATCGAACTGTCACCCAGCGTCGAAATAACGGCCTGAGGTGCCGGATCCTGCAGAACACGATCATCCTTTGCCAGATCCAGCAGCACCTGACGGGCCTTTTGCAGATCGGCTTCGTAATCCACACCTACGTCGAACACAACCTTGCGGGTTGGCTGACGGTTGGTGTTGGTGATGATGCCGTTCGACAGATTACCGTTCGGGACGATGATGGTCTTGTTGTCACCGGTACGCAGCACGGTGTGGAAGATCTGGATGCTATCGACGGTACCCGCCACACCCTGGGCTTCGATCCAGTCACCGATGCGGAACGGACGGAACAGCAGAATCAGCACGCCGCCGGCGAAGTTCGCCAGGCTGCCCTGCAACGCCAGACCGATGGCCAGGCCGGCCGCACCGATCGCCGCCACGAACGAAGTGGTCTCGACGCCGATCATCGACGCCACGCTGACAATCAGCAGCACCTTGAGAATGATGTTGGCCAGGCTGCTGATGAAACCTTGCAAGGCCAGGTCGGCATTGCGCAGGGCCAGCAGGCCGCCGAGCTTTTGCGTGACCTTGTTGATCAGCCACCAGCCGATGGCCAGGGTGATCACCGCCAGCAGCACACGACTGCCGTATTCCATGATCATCGGAATCCACGCCTGGGACGCCTTGACCAGGTTGTCCACCTCAGCATTCAAATCCATCTTTTATCTCCTGATTGCCGGCTTCCCGGGCTGTAAAAAACCAGCGGCAGAAAGACCGGGCCGTAAAGGGCTCAATCGTTTCTGCCGTTGCTTGGGCCTCGGACGCTTTAAACGCCGAGAGGTTCCCGACCGAAAAGCTTAGTCGCGGAAGTTGTTGAACTGCAGTGGCATGCCGAATTCCTTGGCACGCAGGGCCGCGATGGCCTCCTGCAGGTCGTCACGTTTCTTGCCGGTCACACGCACCTGCTCGCCCTGAATGGCGGCCTGTACCTTGAGTTTGGCTTCCTTGATGTGGCCGACGATTTTCTTCGCCAGTTCCTTGTCGATGCCTTCCTTGAGGACGGCGTCCTGTTTCATCAGTTTGCCGGAGGCGAAGGAGTCTTTGACTTCAAGGCACTGCACGTCGATCTTGCGCTTGACCAGGGCCAGCTTGAGGATCTCGATCATCGCTTCCAGCTGGAAATCGGCTTCAGCGGTCAGGTGGACGGTCAGGTCCTTTTCCTTGAATTCAAAGCTGCCCTTGCCTTTCAGGTCATAACGACGATCGAGTTCCTTCACGGCGTTCTCGACCGCGTTGGTGAGTTCGTGTTTGTCCAGTTCGGATACCACGTCGAACGACGGCATGTAATCTCTCCAATAAAAAGGCGCGCTCGTACGGGACGCGGCGCGCTTGGCTTGCGGTTAAAATCGGGCTCATTATAACGGGTCTTTTCCCACCGACACGGCGAGCCTTGCATGCCTGTACCTTACCGAGTGAAAAACTGATGTCCACCCCCTGGCACGTCCTCGGCGCCGGAAGTCTCGGCACGCTCTGGGCCACGCGTCTGGCTAGGGCCGGATTGCCGGTCCGGCTGATCCTGCGCGACATCGACCGCCTGCACGACTATGCAACGGCGGGCGGCCTGACCCTCGTCGAACAAGGCATCGCCAGCAGTTACGCGATCCCCGGTGAAACCCCGGACAGTCCCGGCCCCATCCGTCGCCTGCTGGTGGCCTGCAAGGCCTACGACGCCGAAGCGGCCGTGGCCGGGCTTGCCCATCGTCTGGCACCGGACGCCGAACTGATTCTTTTGCAGAACGGCCTCGGCAGCCAGGAAGCGGTCGCCGCACAAGTCCCGCAGGCCCGCTGCATCAGCGCCTCCAGCACCGAGGGCGCGTTTCGCGATGGCGACTGGCGCGTGGTATTCGCCGGCCACGGCTACACCTGGCTCGGCGACGCCGGTCATCCCGTGGCGCCATTCTGGCTGGACGACCTTGAGGCAGCGAAAATCCCCCATGAATGGAGCGCCGACATCCTCACCCGCCTGTGGCGCAAGCTGGCGCTCAACTGTGCGATCAATCCGCTGACGGTGCTGCACGACTGCCGCAACGGCGGCTTGCAGCAACATCACTGCGAAGTCGCCACGCTGTGCGGCGAACTGACCGAGCTGCTCGAACGCTGCGGGCAACCGGCGGCGGCGGACAACCTGCAACAGGAAGTGGAGCGGGTGATCCAGGCCACGGCGGCGAATTTCTCGTCCATGTATCAGGACGTGGCCAGCAAACGCCGCACCGAGATCAGCTATTTGCTTGGGCATGCCTGCAAGGTTGCAGAGCGTCATCAGTTGAACCTGCCGCATCTCAAGCAATTGCAACAGCGGCTGAGCGCTCATCTGCACAGTCTCGGATTGCCCGTCGACTGAGCAGCGGCTACGCTGGCCACTTGTTCCTTTGCTGCGATAAACCTGATGCCATTGCGCCAGCGTCTTGAAAACCTGCCGGTCGGCCAGAAACTGCTGGCCGCCCTGCTGGTGCTGTTGACCACCGTGTTGCTGGTCGCCAACCTGACCTTTATCAGCGCCGCCTATTACATTTCCCAGGAAAGCATGGCGCCCCAGGCGTTGCAGACCATCGGCCGGCTGGTGTCGAACCCGAGTCTGGTGGCCGAAGCCTTGCAGTCGCCGCAAAGCGCCGAACGCCTGCTCAAGGAACTCGACAGCTATTCCCCGCTGCGTGCCGCCGCGTTATATGACGGCAAAGGCGAACGTCTGGCGCAGCTGCAACACGGCGACAAACTCAAACTGCCGGAACGCTACCGGCACATCGAAGCCTGGCAACTGACCGAGTTTCGCAGCAATCAACTCATCACCCTGCCCCGCCCCGGTACTGCGCCGGGCCACCTGCTTTTGGTGGCCAGCAGCGAGCTGCCAGTCGCGTTCTACACCGGCACACTCACGGCCAGCCTAGGGATTCTGATTTTCAGCGTGCTGCTGTGGCTGGTCATCGCCCGGCAGATCAAGCGCCTGATAACCCGCCCGATCCATCAACTGGAAGAACTGTCCCGCCAGGTGACCCGCGAGGAAAACTACGCCCTGCGCGCCTCCCGGGGTAACCATGACGAAATCGGCAGTCTGGCCGAGGCATTCAACACCATGCTTTCGCGCATCGAGGCCCGGGAGCAGCAGCTCAAGCGCGCCCGCGATGATTCCCAGGCGGCTTACGATCAGGCCCAGGGTCTGGCCGAAGAAACCCGCCACACCAATCGCAAGCTGGAACTGGAAGTCCAGGTGCGCAGCAAGATCGAGAAGAAACTCACCGGGTTCCAGAACTACCTCAACAGCATCATCGACTCCATGCCTTCGGCGCTGATCGCCCTCGACGAGCAACTCTACGTCACGCAGTGGAACCAGGAGGCCAGCGCCCTTTCCGGTACACGACTGGACGAAGCGCTGAACCAGCCGATCTTCCTCGCCTTCGAGCCGCTCAAGCCGTTCCTGCCGCAACTCAAGCAGACCGTCGAGCAACACACAGTGGCGAAAATCGAGCGGGTGACGTGGTTCAAGGACGACGAGCCCAAGCACTACGCCCTGACCTTCTATCCGTTGATGGGCGGCGCCGGGCGCGGCGTGGTGATCCGCATCGACGACATCACCCAGCGCCTGTCACTGGAAGAAATGATGGTGCAGTCGGAGAAAATGCTGTCGGTCGGTGGCCTCGCCGCCGGCATGGCCCACGAGATCAATAACCCACTGGGGGCGATCCTGCACAACGTGCAGAACATCCGCCGACGCCTGTCGCCAGACCTGCCGAAGAACCTCGAACAAGCCGAACAACTGGGCATCGAACTCGATACCGTGAACCGTTACCTGCAAGGCCGGGAAGTCCCGCAACTGCTCGACGGCATCCAGCAGGCCGGCGCCCGGGCAGCAAAAATCGTCACCCACATGCTCAGTTTCAGTCGTCGCAGCAACCGGCAGATGGCGCCGTGCGACCTGCCGGCGCTGATCGATCAAGCCGTGGAAATCGCCGGCAACGACTTCGACCTGGCCATCGGTTTCGACTTCAAGGGCCAGGCGATCATTCGCCAGTTCGACCCCGCGTTGGGCCCGGTGCCCGGTACCGCCAACGAACTCGAACAGGTGCTGCTCAACCTGTTGAAAAACGCCGCGCAGGCGATCCACCAGCGCGAAGATGACAGCGAGCCGGGGCGGATCACTCTGCGCACCCGACTCAATCCGCCCTGGGCCGAGATTCAGGTCGAGGACAACGGCATCGGCATGAGCGAGAACGTGCGCAAGCGCACCTTCGAGCCGTTCTTCACCACCAAGGAAATCGGCCAGGGCACGGGCCTCGGCCTGTCGGTGTCGTACTTCATCATCACCAACAACCACAAAGGGCAGATGGAAGTGCAGTCGGCGCCGGGACAAGGCACCTGCTTCACCCTGCGCCTGCCACTGGCGCAACCGGCGCCCATCGCCGCCGAAACCAATCAACTACCGAGGTAAACCATGGGCTTTCGCTTGTCGAAGATCTACACCCGCACCGGCGACAAGGGCGAAACCGGACTCGGCGACGGCCGCCGGGTGCCCAAGGATCACCCGCGCATCGAAGCCATTGGCGAGGTCGATACGCTGAACAGTCAGGTCGGCGTGCTGCTGGCCGGATTGATCGCCGAACGCGAAACCTGCCCCGGGCTCAATGAATTGATCGACGTGTTGGCGCCCTGCCAGCATCGGTTGTTCGATCTTGGTGGCGAGCTGGCGATGCCGGAATATCAGGCGCTGAACGCAGCAGAAATCGAACGGCTGGAAGCGGCCATTGATGTATGGAACGAGGAATTGGGGCCGCTGGAGAATTTCATTCTGCCGGGCGGTTCGATGCTGATTGCCCAGGCCCATGTCTGCCGCAGCCTGGCGCGCAGTGCCGAACGTCGTTGCCAGCATTTGAATGCGATCGAGCCGTTGGCCGGGGTTGGCCTGGCGTATATCAATCGCTTGTCGGATCTGTTGTTTGTGGCGGCCAGACTGATCGCCCGGCGCCAGGGTGTTGCAGAAATCCTGTGGCAGCCGGCGGCAAAACCCACAGAAAAGTAGCGCCTGACAAACTGCCTTCGTCGGAACGCCGCCCGGAGCAAGCTCGCTCCCACAGTTGACCGAGTTCCGACAGACAGAATGCGGTCGAATGTGGGAGCGAGCTTGCTCGCGATGAGGCCGGCAGAATCAACAAAAACTCAGGCCTGTGGCCAGAACGCCCGAATCCCCGCCACACCCTGAGCCCCGGCATTCCACGCTTTTTCGCGCTCCGCCCGGCCGACTCCACCCAACAGAAACACCGGTTTGCTGAAGCCTTCGATCAGCGTCGAAGCCTGCTCCCAGCCCAACGGCTGTGCGTCCGGGTGAGTCAGGGTCGGCTGCACCGGCGACAGGGTGACGAAATCCACGCCCATCTGCTCGGCCAGCGCCAGTTCTTCAGCGTTGTGGCAGGACGCTGCCAACCAGCGATCTGCCGGCAGCGGACGACCCGCTGCCGCGTACTTGCGCAACTGCGCCGAGGTGATGTGCCAACCAGCGGCCGGGAAATCGCCCAGCCACTCGAACGGGCCCTTGATCATCAACTGCGCCTTGCCGGCACACAGGCCGACCGCATCCACCGCCAGGTCGCGGTACTTCGGGTCATAACCGTTGGGCGCACGCAGCTGAATCAGTTTGATACCGCCGGCAATCGCCTTCTGGATGCCGCGCAGCAAGGCCGGGGTTTCCAGGTCTTCCGGGGTGATCAGGTATTCGGCAGGCAGACGCGCCGCCGCGACGATCGGCTGGTTGGCCGCCGGGAATTCGTAATCCGTCAGCTCCTTGGCCGAAACCCAGGCCAAAGGCTGGCCCTCGGCACCGTGGGGTTCGCCGGTGAAGCTCGAGACTTCCCAGACATCCAGCAACACCTGCTTGTCCGGGTAATCATGACGCACCTTGATCAGCGGCCGGGCGGCACCGACGACGATGCCCAATTCTTCGTGCAGCTCACGGGCCAGCGCGGTTTGCACCGACTCGTCGGCTTCGACCTTGCCACCGGGAAATTCCCAGAGGCCGCCCTGATGCTGGGTATCGGCACGGCGGGCGATCAGAATCTTGCCGCTGTCGTCACGAATGACGGCGGCGGCGACGTGTATACGTTTCACGACTGCAACTCCTCCAGTCCTGCCTTTTGCCAGGCCTTGAAGGCCGGCCATTGGTAGACGGTTTCAACATAGGCTTCATCATCGGCCGGCAGCTTCACCTGATAGGTGCGCAGGCGCACGGCAATCGGTGCGAAGAACGCATCGGCCAGCGACACCCGACCAAACAGGTAAGGCCCAGGTTCAGTCGCGACGGCGCGGCATTCGGCCCATAGCGCGAGCATGCGCTCGACATCGACCTTCACTTCCGGCGGCACCGGGTTGAGCGGCGCGTCGTGGCTCAGGTTGAACGGCATGTGATTGCGCATGGCGAAGAAGCCGCTGTGCATCTGTGCGCAGGCGGATCGGGCCTGGGCGCGGGCGGCGATATCGGTCGGCCAGAGTTGTTCGGAAGGAAACTGTTCGGCCAGGTATTCGGCAATCGCCAGAGAGTCGGCGACGGTGCCGCGGGCGGTCTTCAGCAGCGGCACCTTGGCGGTCGGCGAGTGCGAGAGCAGCCGCTCGCGGGTGTCGGGCTTGCCGAGTTTGACCAGTTCTTCGGTGTAGGGCGCGCCGGTCAGTTCAAGCGCCAGTGCCGCGCGCAGGGACCAGGAGGAAAGCAGTTTGTCGCCGATGATCAGGTGAAGGCTCATGTTCGGGTCCTTTCATGGGACAGAAGAAAAGGAGGTCCGCAGACCTCCCTCTTCGGCAGGGATCAGGTGCGGTATTCGGCGTTGATCTTCACGTACTCGTGGGACAGGTCGGTGGTCCAGATGGTTTCGCTGCAATCGCCGCGACCCAGTTCGATACGGATGGTGATTTCTTCCTGCTGCATCACTGCCGAGCCCTGGGCTTCGGTGTAGGTCGCGGCGCGGGCGCCACGGCTGGCGATGCACACGTCGCCGAGGAACACGTCGATCTTGCTCACGTCCAGATCCGGCACGCCGGCACGACCAACGGCAGCGAGGATTCGGCCCCAGTTCGGGTCGGACGCAAACAGTGCAGTCTTGATCAGCGGCGAGTGGGCCACGGTGTAGCCGACGTCCAGGCATTCCTGGTGATTGCCGCCGCCGTTGACTTCAACGGTCACGAACTTGGTCGCGCCTTCGCCGTCACGCACGATGGCCTGAGCCACGTCCATGCACACTTCGAATACGGCCTGTTTCAGCTTGGCGAACAGCTCGCCTTCGGCACTGCTGATTTCAGGCAGCGCAGCCTTGCCGGTGGCGATCAGCATGCAGCAGTCGTTGGTCGAGGTGTCGCCGTCGATGGTGATGCGGTTGAACGACTTGTTGGCGCCGTCCAGCATCAGGTTGTGCAACACATCGCGGGAGACTTTGGCGTCGGTGGCGATGTAACCGAGCATGGTCGCCATGTTCGGACGGATCATGCCCGCGCCCTTGCTGATGCCGGTGACGGTGATGGTCACGCCGTCATGCTGGAACTGGCGGCTGGCGCCTTTTGGCAGCGTGTCGGTGGTCATGATGCCGGTGGCGGCAGCTTCCCAGTTGTTTTCCGACAGATCGTCCAGTGCGGCCTGCAAGGCGCCTTCGATTTTCTCAACCGGCAGCGGCTCGCCGATCACGCCAGTGGAATACGGCAGGATCTGGCTGGCATCCACGCCGGTCAGTTCGGCCAGTTTGGCGGTGGTTCGCTCGGCGGCGGCCAGGCCCGGTTCGCCGGTGCCGGCGTTGGCATTGCCGGTGTTGGTCAACAGGTAGCGCACAGCGTTCTGCACGCGCTTCTTGGCCAGGATCACCGGCGCTGCACAGAAAGCGTTCAACGTGAACACGCCCGCCACGGTGGAACCTTCAGCGCAACGCATCACGACGACATCCTTGCGCCCCGGGCGCTTGATGCCGGCCGAAGCGATACCGAGTTCAAAACCGGCAACCGGGTGCAACGTTGGCAAAGGACCAAGACCAACAGCCATGAATGCGCTCCTTACTCAATGATGTCAGCACCGCCAAGCGTAGTGGCGGTGGTGTAAATGGCAAAACGCCGCGACGGCTGGTGCCGGTCGCGGCGCGGGTATTTCAGCGATTGAAACGGGTTTTACTGGATCTGCCCGTGGCAATGCTTGAATTTCTTGCCCGAACCGCAGTAGCACAGTTCGTTGCGGCCCAGCTTCTGCTCGTTGCGAACCGGGGCGGTGGCGAGGGCCACATCGACCTCTTCACCGACCAGTTCCGGTTGCGCTTCCAGGCCAGGAGCCTCGGCGTGTTCGAACTGCATGCGGGCGGCCAGTGCTTCGGCTTCCTGACGCAGGCGTTGCTCTTCCTCGGCCGGATCTTCGCGGCGAACCTGAACGTGCGACAGCACACGGATCGAGTCGCGCTTGATCGAATCCAGCAGCTCGGAGAACAGTGTGAAGGACTCGCGCTTGTATTCCTGCTTCGGGTTCTTCTGCGCATAACCACGCAGGTGGATGCCGTGACGCAGGTGATCCATGGTCGACAGGTGGTCTTTCCACAGGTCGTCGAGAACGCGCAGCACGATCTGCTTCTCAAAGGAACGCAGGGCTTCGGCGCCAGCCTGGTCTTCTTTTTCGTTGTACGCGGCGATCAGCTCGTTCATCAGCTTCTCGCGCAGGGTTTCTTCGTACAGGTGATCGTCTTCGTCGAGCCACTGCTGGATCGGCAGTTTCACGCCGAAGTCGCTGGCGATCGACGCTTCCAGACCGGCCACGTCCCACTGCTCTGGCAGCGATTGCGGCGGAATGTGCGCGCTGACGGTGGCGTTCAGGACGTCCTGACGGAAATCAGCGATGGTCTCGCCGATGTTGTCCGCAGCCAGCAACGTGTTACGCATGTGATAGATCACTTTACGCTGTTCGTTGTTGACGTCGTCGAACTCGAGCAGTTGCTTGCGGATGTCGAAGTTGCGGCCTTCAACCTTGCGCTGTGCCTTCTCGATGGCGTTGGTCACCATGCGGTGCTCGATCGCTTCACCGGACTGCATGCCCAGGGCCTTCATGAAGTTCTTCACCCGGTCAGAGGCGAAGATGCGCATCAGGCTGTCTTCCAGCGACAGGTAGAAGCGGCTGGAACCGGCGTCACCCTGACGGCCGGCACGACCACGCAGCTGGTTGTCGATACGGCGGGATTCGTGACGCTCGGAGGCGATCACCTGCAGACCGCCGGACTCCAGCACTTGCTGGTGACGCTTCTGCCAGTCGGCCTTGATCTGGGCGATCTGCTCAGGGGTCGGGTTTTCCAGCGACGCGACTTCAACTTCCCAGTTGCCGCCCAACAGGATGTCGGTACCACGACCGGCCATGTTGGTAGCAATGGTCAGTGCGCCCGGACGACCGGCCTGCGCGATGATTTCAGCTTCTTTTTCGTGGAACTTGGCGTTCAGGACCTTGTGTTCGATGCCTTCCTTCTCGAGCAATGCGGACATGTGCTCGGAGGTTTCGATGGTCGCAGTACCCACCAGCACCGGACGGCCGGCAGCCATGCTTTCCTTGATGTCGTTGACGATCGCCGCGTATTTCTCTTCGGCGGTCAGGAACACCAGGTCGTTGTAGTCCTTACGGGCCAACGGCTTGTTGGTCGGGATCACGATGACCGGCAGGCCATAGATCTGATGGAATTCGAACGCTTCGGTGTCGGCCGTACCGGTCATGCCGGACAGTTTTTCGTACAGACGGAAGTAGTTCTGGAACGTGGTCGATGCCAGGGTCTGGCTCTCGGCCTGGATGTTCAGGTTTTCCTTGGCTTCGATGGCCTGGTGCAGGCCTTCGGACAGACGACGGCCCGGCATGGTACGGCCGGTGTGTTCGTCGACCAGTACGACCTGACCGTCCTGCACGATGTATTCGACGTTGCGGTGGAACAGTTTGTGCGCACGCAGACCGGCGTAGACGTGAGTCAGCAGGCTCAGGTTGTGCGCCGAGTACAGGCTCTCGCCCTCGGCCAGCAGACCGATGCTGGTCAGCTGGTCTTCGATGAACTGGTGACCGGCTTCGTTGAGTTCGACCTGACGGGTCTTCTCGTCAACGGTGTAATGGCCTTCCTGGGTGACTTCGCCTTCGACTTCTTCGACGTGCAGCTTGAGTTTCGGGATCAGCTTGTTGATCTCGATGTACAGCTTGGAGCTGTCCTCGGCCTGACCGGAAATGATCAGCGGGGTACGCGCTTCGTCGATGAGGATGGAGTCGACTTCGTCGATCACGGCAAAGTTGAGTTCGCGCTGGAATTTCTCTTCCATGCTGAACGCCATGTTGTCGCGCAGGTAGTCGAACCCGAATTCGTTGTTGGTGCCGTAGGTGATGTCGGCAGCGTAGGCGGCGCGCTTCTCTTCCGGCGGCTGGAACGGCGTCACGATGCCGACGGTCAGGCCGAGGAATTCATACAGCGGGCGCATCCAGTTGGCGTCACGGCGGGCCAGGTAGTCGTTCACGGTCACAACGTGCACGCCCTTGCCGGACAGCGCGTTGAGGTAAACACCCAGGGTACCCACCAGCGTCTTGCCTTCACCGGTACGCATTTCGGCGATCCGGCCTTCATGCAGGGTCATGCCGCCGATCAGCTGGACGTCGAAGTGGCGCATGCCCATGACACGCTTGCCGGCTTCGCGGGCGACCGCAAAGGCTTCGGGCAACAGCTTGTCGAGGGTCTCCCCCTTGGCAATGCGGTCCTTGAACTCTGCGGTCTTGGCGCGCAGTTGATCGTCCGAGAGGGCGACCATCTTCTCTTCGAAGGCATTGACGAGCTGCACCGTCTTGAGCATGCGTTTGACTTCACGCTCGTTCTTGCTTCCAAAAAGTTTCTTTAACAAAGGCGCAAACATATCGGCAGGATCTTCCACACTAAAGGGATGGAGGGCGGCCCCGTGAGTCGCCCGTGCAGCCCTCATGGCCGCATGCGAACGAGCATTCTACCCGGAAACGGTGGTGAGGAAAGTGGGGATATTCCACGATGCTGGCACTGCGCTTTGACGGGGCTCACTTAAAATAGGGGCGTTTTGCTCAACTTCAAGCCGTACAGCAAAGAAGTTAGTCGTTGATTTAATGGGCAAAGCAGGGACAAAAGCAATGGGCGAGTGAAATGGGTGCCATCTGCTACCATGGCGCCTCTGTCACTTCAGGTCCTAGATCATGGCATTTCGCCCTCTCACAGCCAGAGCGCCCGCCGTTCTGCTACGCGAAGCCAGGCCGTTGAAAGCCATCCTCGGTCATGCGCAACGCCTGGCCCATCTGCAACGTCTGCTCGAAAGCCAACTGCAACCCGCCGCCCGTGAACATTGCCACGTGGCCAAGTGGCGCGAAGGCGAACTGTTGCTGATTGTCACCGACGGCCATTGGGCCACGCGCCTGCGCTATCAGCAGAAACGTCTGCAACGGCAACTCCAGATGTTCGACGAGTTCGCCAATCTGACGCGGATCAAGTTCGCCGTGCGGCCACCGACCATCCAGCGCGAGGCGAGCGGGCCGACGATCGACCTGTCGACGGATGCGGCGGCGACCATCCAGGCCACCGCCGACGGGATCAGCGATCCGAATCTGCGAGCGGCACTGGAGCGACTGGCCGCCCACGCCAAACCCAAAACCTGAGCCTTGTTGATCAGCGGCGTTTGCTGCCGCCGAGCAATGAGCCCATCAGACCGCGCACCAACTGTTTACCCAGCGAATTCGCCGCCTGACGCATCGCCGACTTGAGCGCCTGCCCTGCCGCCGTGCCGAGGAATTCTCCGGCCTTGTCCGCCAGACTCGGCTCTTCAGCGGCCGGTTTGCCCGGCGCCGCTTCAGCCTCCGGCGCCAGCCCCTTGCGACGCATCAGGATTTCATAGGCCGACTCGCGATCGATCGGCTTGTCATAACGGCCCTTGAACGGCGAACCGGCAATCAGCATCGTGCGCTCGGTCTCGGTCAACGGCCCAATCCGCGATTGCGGCGGCGCCACCAGCACTCGCTGAACCATTTCCGGCGTGCCCTTCTCCTGCAAGGTGCCAACCAAGGCTTCGCCAATCCCGAGTTCGGTGAGCACCGACAACGTGTCGAACGCCGGATTCGGCCGGAAGCCGTCCGCCACCGCCCGCAGGGATTTCTGTTCCTTGGCGGTGAACGCGCGCAGGCCGTGCTGGATCCGCAGCCCCAGTTGCGCCAGCACATCGTCCGGCAGATCGCCCGGTGACTGGGTGACGAAATACACGCCCACGCCTTTGGAACGGATCAGCCGCACCACTTGCTCCAAGCGCTCTTGCAACGCCTTGGGCGTATCGCCGAACAACAAATGTGCCTCATCGAAAAACAGCGCCAGCAGCGGTTTGTCGGCATCGCCGCGCTCCGGCAGTTGCTCGAACAGTTCGGCCAGCAGCCACAACAGGAAGGTCGCGTAGACCTTCGGCGCCTCATGCACCAGACGACTGGCGTCAAGCAGATGGATGCGCCCGCGACCGTCAGCGGTCGGCTGCAGAATGTCTTCCAGTTGCAGCGCCGGTTCGCCGAACAACGCTTCGGCGCCCTGCTGCTCCAGTGTCGCCAGACGCCGCAACAGCGCCTGACTGGAACCGGTGGTGAACAGCGCGGCGTCTTCGCCCAGCAGCTGCGGATTGTCCTTGAGGTGGTTGAGCAGCGCCTTCAGGTCTTTGAGATCCAGCAGCAACAGGCCTTCGCGATCCGCCACCTTGAACGCTGCATACAACGCCGATTGCTGGCTGTCGGTCAGTTCCAGCAAGGCGCCGATCAGCAGCGGGCCCATTTCACTCAACGTAGTGCGCAACGGATGACCGGACTGACCGTGAATGTCCCACAAGGTCACGGGATACGCCTGAGGCGTGTGCTTGAGCCACGGCATGCCGGCGATGCGCTCGGCGATCTTGCCTTGAGGGTTGCCGGCAGCACCGAGGCCGCACAGGTCGCCCTTGACGTCGGCGGCGAACACCGCGACCCCGGCGTCGCTGAACGCCTCGGCCAGACGCTGCAAAGTAACGGTCTTGCCGGTACCGGTTGCGCCGGCGACCAGTCCGTGACGGTTGGCCAGGCGCATGGCCTGGGCGATCGGTTGCCCGGCGAGGTCGGCGCCGATTGTGAGTTGCGAAGATTCAGGCATTTGGTCACCCAATGGTTAATCTTTGATCGAGCATGGCCGATAGCTAAAGGTGACAGATGCGACTGACATCCGCATCGGAGATTTCCCTAAGGAGAAGCGGAAATACCTGCTTGTACCCATCAAGCCCACCTGGCGAGTATCTATAGAAGCACGCCCTGAATAATAAGACCTTAGCGGAACCCCAAGCCATGAACAAAAATCTGCGTTTCAGCCATAAAATCCTGCTTGCCGCCGCCCTCATCGTCATTGCCGCCTTCGCCTCGTTCACGCTGTACAACGACTGGTTGCAGCGCAATGCGATCCGCGAGGACCTGGACAATTACCTCAACGAGATGGGCGAGGTCACCGCCGACAACATCCAGACCTGGCTCAGCGGGCGCATCCTGCTGATCGAGAACGCGGCACAGAACATTGCGATCAACCCCGAGCCGTCCGCCGTCGCCAGCCTGCTGGAACAGAAAGCCCTGACGTCGACCTTCATGGCGTCCTACCTCGGCGATGCCACCGGGCACTTCACCATCCGCCCGGATGCGAAGATGCCGGACGGTTTCGATCCGCGCGTTCGCCCTTGGTATAAAGGTGCGGAAAGCAGCAGCACCTCGACCCTGACCGAACCGTACATCGACGCCGCCACCGGCCAGACCATCATTTCCATCGCCACCGCCGCGAAAAAGGCCGGTCAGAGCGTCGGCGTGGTGGGCGGCGACCTGAGCCTGCAAACCCTGATCAACACCCTCAGCGCCCGGGACTTCTCCGGCATGGGTTATGCGTTCCTGGTCAGCGCCGACGGCAAGATCCTGGTGCACCCGGACAAGGCCCTGGTGATGAAGTCACTGAAGGAAGCCTATCCGCAGGACACTCCGCGCATCAGCAGCGACTTCACTGAAGTCACCGTCGACGGCAAGACCCGCATCGTCAACTTCACCCCGATCAAGGGCCTGCCGTCGGTGAACTGGTACATCGGTCTGTCGGTGGACAAAGACAAAGCCTTCTCGATGCTCAGCGAATTCCGCGCTTCGGCCGTGATCGCGACCGTGATTGCGGTGGCGATCATCATCGCCCTGCTCGGCATGCTGATCCGCATCCTGATCCAGCCGCTGCACGTGATGACCCGCGCCATGGAAGACATCGCCGACGGCGAAGGCGACCTGACCAAGCGTCTGACCATCCAGAACCAGGACGAATTCGGCGTGCTCGGCACCGCGTTCAACCGTTTCGTCGAACGTATCCACGGCTCGATCCGCGAAGTGTCGTCGGCCACCGGCCAGGTCAACGAAGTCGCCTTGCGCGTGGTCGCAGCCTCGAACTCGTCGATGTACAACTCCGACCAGCAAGCTTCGCGCACCAACAGCGTGGCCGCCGCGATCAACCAGCTCGGCGCCGCCGCCCAGGAAATCGCCCGCAACGCCGCCCAGGCCTCGACCCAGGCCAGCGACGCCCGTGGCCTGGCCGAAGACGGTCAGCAAGTGGTGGAGCGCAGCATCAAGGCAATGAACCAACTGTCGAGCATGCTCAGCGCATCCAGCAGCAATATCGAATCGCTGAACAGCAAGACCGTGAACATCGGCCAGATCCTGGAAGTGATCACCAGCATTTCCCAGCAAACCAACCTGCTGGCGCTCAACGCGGCCATTGAAGCAGCGCGGGCCGGTGAAGCCGGGCGCGGATTTGCGGTGGTGGCGGACGAGGTGCGCAACCTCGCCCACCGCACCCAGGAATCGGCGCAACAGGTGCAGACCATGATCGAGGAGCTGCAAGTCGGCGCCCGCGAATCCGTCAGCACCATGAGCGACAGCCAGCGTCACAGCCAGGACAGCGTGGACATCGCCAACCTCGCCGGCGAGCGTTTGAACAGCGTGACCCAGCGCATTGGTGAAATCGACGGGATGAACCAGTCGGTGGCCACCGCTACCGAGGAACAGACTGCCGTCGTCGAGTCGATCAACGTGGATATCACCGAGATCAACACGCTGAACCAGGAAGGCGTCGAGAACCTGCAGGCGACGTTGCGGGCTTGCTCGGATCTGGAACAGCAGGCTTCGCGATTGAAGCAACTGGTTGGCAGCTTCCGCATTTAAAGCCGCTCTGCCGGTCGTCTTCGTCGGTGCGCTACCCACCGACGAAGACGACCGACAATCCCTCCGAAACCGGCCTTGCACCCCACCGCGAAACCCCGACCGAACATCTATTCTTGATAAAGGTCAACCAAGGGAGATCAAAGCGGAGGGACGTTCACCGTGCATATCGCCGACATCACCATGTTCTACGCCCCGGCCAGCGGTGGCGTGCGCACCTACCTGGATGCCAAGCACCGTCGGCTGGGGATCAAACCCGGCATCCGCCACAGCCTGCTGATTCCCGGCGCGGATTTCGGCGAACGTGATGGCGTCTATACGGTTCCCGCCCCCGCCCTGCCTTTTGGCAAAGGCTATCGCTTTCCCCTGCGCCTGGCCCCTTGGCGAAATGTCCTGCAGGATCTGCAACCCGATCTGATCGAAGTCGGCGACCCGTACCTCACCGCCTGGGCCGCGCTCGATGCGCGTCGGCAGCTGGATGTGCCGGTGATCGGTTTCTATCACTCCGACCTGCCGCTACTGGTGGGCAACCGCATGGGCCACTGGGTCACGCCGAATGTCGATGCGTATGTGCGCAAGTTGTACGGCAATTTCGACCGGGTGCTGGCGCCCAGCCAGGTCATGGCCGACAAGCTCAGCGGGCTGGGCGTGCGCAACGTCTTCGTGCAACCGCTGGGCGTTGACCTGCACACCTTTCATCCAGATGCCCGCGATGCCGGACTGCGCAGCGAGCTGGGGATTGCCGAGGACACGCGCCTGCTGATCTTCGCCGGTCGCGGTTCCAAAGAGAAAAACCTGCCAGTGCTGCTCGATTGCATGAAACGCCTGGGCCCGCGCTATCACCTATTGCTGGTCGGCTCGTCGATGCCGGCGTCCGTCCCGGACAACGTCAGCGTGATCGACCGTTTCTGCCCGGCCGCGCAGGTCGCGCGACTGATGGCCAGTGCCGACGCGCTGATCCACGCCGGCGATCAGGAAACCTTCGGTCTGGTGATTCTGGAGGCGATGGCCTGCGGCATCCCGGTAGTGGCGGTGGCGGCCGGGGCGTTCGAGGAAATCGTCAGCGAATCCTGCGGCCTGCTCTGCGCGCCGAACAACGCGCAAGCCATGGCCAATGCCGTGCGCGAACTGTTCAGTCGCGGAACTGGCGTACTCGGTCAACAGGCACGCCAGCATGTCGAACGGCATTACGCCTGGGACACGGTGGTCGATAGCCTGCTGGGGCATTATCACGCCGTACTCGGCGATTCGGTTCCACGGGTGGCCAATGGCTGAATCTCACGAGCGCCCGGCGCTGATGCTGGTGCTGCATGACGTGGCGCCCTCCACGTGGGCCGATTATCGAGCGTTCGTCGAAGCCGTTGACCGGTTGGGCAACGTCCCGATGACGTGGCTGGTGGTCCCGGACTTCCACCGACACGATGCCCTTGAAGCTCATCCGGCGTTTTGTCGAATGCTCGACGAGCGCGTCGCTCGCGGCGATGAACTGGCCCTGCACGGCCACTTTCATGAAGACACCGAACCCGGCCCGCGCACGGCGCGCGACTGGTTCATGCGCCGGGTCTACACCCATGAAGGCGAGTTCTATCAGTTGTCCCGGGAAGCCGCCCTCGCCCGCCTGCGCCCGGGCATCGATCTGTTTCGGCGCCACGACTGGCCGCTGCACGGTTTCGTCGCCCCCGCCTGGCTGATGAGCGCCGGCACGCGCCAGGCACTGCGCGAATTGCCGCTGCGCTACACCAGCGATCCGCAGCATCTTTATCACTTGCCGGATTTCACCGCGGTCGAGGCTCCGGGACTGGTCTGGAGCGCACGCAGCGCCTGGCGTCGCGGCATGTCGAAGGTCGTCAGCGAACAGCGTGAACAGCGCTGGCGTCAGGCGCCGGTGATTCGTCTAGGCTTGCACCCGGTGGACATGCGCCACCGGTTTTCCCGGGATTACTGGTGGCGCACCCTTGAACGACTGTTGGCGGACGGACGCGTGCCCATGACCAAAATCGACTGGATGACGCGCCAGCGCACTCAAGCCGAGCGTGCCGCTTGAGCCGCGGCATTCTGTTGCTGATCGGCCTGCTGGTGGCCGTCGCTGTGCCCGTCCTGCTCGGGGGCGGCGAGACCTGGGAGCGCCTGCAAGCCTTTCCGCTGCGCTGGCTGTTGATCATGTTCGCCATGGTTCTGCTGTGCTGGGGCATCAACACCTTGCGCCTTCGGCTGCTGCTCGGCGATCAGCGTGACCGGGTCACGCCCGTCAAAAGCCTTGGGGTGGTGATGGCTGCCGAATTCGCCTGGTGCGCCACGCCCGGCGGCAGCGGCGGGCCGTTGACGATCATGGCGTTGCTGGCGCGCAGCGGCGTGCGCCCGGCCCGGGGCAGCGCCGTGTTTGCGATGGATCAGTTGAGCGATCTGCTGTTCTTTCTCTGCGCCCTGATCGGAATTCTGATCTACGCGTTGTTCCAGCATCTCAGCGACCGTATGGAATGGTTGCTGATCGTCAGTGCGATGTCGTTGACCGGCGGCCTGTTCAGTTGCGTGCTGGTCGCGCGTTATCACCGTCGCTTGATCCGCCTGAGCGGGCGCCTGCTGGCCGGAATGAACGTCGAACCGCGTACCCGACGGCGCTGGGCGCGGCAGTTGCTGCACTTTCTGGCCGCTTTCACCGATGCGCTGAAATTGCCGTGGCAGACATTGATCAAGGTGTTCGTCCTGACCTGCGTGCATTGGTCGCTGCGTTACAGCGTGCTGTATCTGGCGTTGCGCGGGCTGGGGGCGGACGTGCAGTGGGCCTGGACGTTTCTGATCCAGATGCTTTCGCTGGGTGCGGGGCAATTCAGCCTGTTGCCGGGCGGTGCCGGTGCAGCGGAATTGACCTCGGCGGCGCTGCTGGCGCCGATGGTCGGCAAATCGACCGCGGCGGCGGCGATCCTGATCTGGCGGGTGGTGACGTATTACTTCTATCTGCTGGTCGGTGGCCCGGTGTTTCTATTGATGCTGGGCCGGCCGTTGCTGAAAAAGCTGCTGAGCGTCAGACAGGCTTCTTGAGGTCATCCTCTTCGTCCTTGAGTTGTTCCCACAGCTCGGCAGCGCCGGGAAACTCCGTGCCGTCCTCCGGGCTCAGGTCATCCGGGTCATAGCGGCTCAGGCAGCCCTCACCGAGGGTGGCGGGTGCCTTGGAAGTGGCTTTGTCCAGTGGATCGCTCATGAACGCTTCCTCACAGGGCTGCAACAAGTCGAAAAAAAGGGCCTGAGGCGATTGAACGCCCAGGCCCTTTGTTTTTCAACCGAAAGGTTCGATCAGAACACCACGGTCTTGTTGCCGTGCACCAGCACGCGGTCTTCCAGGTGATAACGCAGACCACGGGCCAGCACCATCTTCTCGACGTCACGGCCGAAACGCACCATGTCTTCGATGCTGTCGCTGTGGCTGACACGCACCACGTCCTGCTCGATGATCGGTCCGGCGTCCAGCTCTTCGGTCACGTAGTGGCAGGTCGCACCGATCAGCTTCACGCCGCGCATCGAAGCCTGGTGGTACGGCTTGGCACCGACGAACGACGGCAGGAAGCTGTGGTGAATGTTGATGACTTTGTGCGCGTATTCCCGGCACATGTCCGGCGGCAGGATCTGCATGTAACGCGCCAGCACCACCACTTCGGCGTCGTGCTGCTTGACCAGACGCGACACTTCATCGAAGGCCGGTTGCTTGTCCTGCGGATTGACCGGCACGTGGTAATAAGGAATGCCGTGCCACTCGACCATGCTGCGCAGGTCGTCGTGGTTGGAAATCACGCAGGAGATCTCGCAATCGAGTTCATCACTGTGCCAGCGGTGCAGCAGGTCAGCCAGGCAGTGGGATTCGCGGCTGGCCATCAGCACCACGCGTTTTTTCTGCTCGGTGTCGGTGATGCGCCAGTCCATCGAGAACTCTTCGGCGATCGGTGCAAACTTCTCGCGCAACACCTCGATACCGAAAGGCAGGGAATCGGCACGGATTTCGTGACGCATGAAGAACCAGCCGACCTGGTTATCCGAGTGGTGGCTCGCTTCGGTGATCCAGCCATTGTGGGCCGCCAGAAAGTTACTGACTTTGGCAACGATGCCAACGCGGTCCGGGCAAGAAATCACCAGCCGAAAAGTGCGCATGAGGGGGAAACTCCAGAACTTCGCAAAGGCGGCCATTCTAGCGACTGCGCGGGAAAACTGCAGTATTGATGACCCTCGGAGGCTCACGGCAGCCCGTCGCAGCTTTTTTGACGCCCGTAAACGCCAGAATGATGGCGCAGTAATAGCCATGCATGAACAGACTGATGTGAATATCTGTGAAGACTCCATCACATTATTTAACTGAACATTCAATTCAGGGCTTTTCAACGTAACTAATTCAAATAAAAACCCCGGTTAAATGTTTACTTGATGAAACAGCCTGACTATTATTGCCGCACTGTCCCCTGCCATCGCGCACTCCCACATAAGGTAGTAATCATGTCCTTGATCAACGAATATCGTGCCACCGAAGAAGCTATCAAAGAGCTGCAAGCCCGTTTGAAGAACCTGTCGCAAGACGACAAACTGCAAGCCGAGCTGGAATTCGAAGGCAAACTGCGCACACTGATGGGCGAATATTCCAAATCCCTGCGCGACATCATCGCGCTGCTGGATCCAGAGTCCAAAACCAAAGCACCACGTGGCGGCGCAGCCAAAACTACCGGCACCAAGCGTGCTCGCAAAGTTAAACAATACAAAAACCCGCACAACGGCGAAGTCATCGAAACCAAAGGTGGCAACCACAAAACTCTGAAAGAGTGGAAAGCCAAGTGGGGCGGTGACGTGGTTGAAGGCTGGGCTACCCTGCTGGGCTAAGCCGCAACCCTTGTCGCAGAGCGCTTCTGTGACACAAAAAAACGCCAGCGAATGCTGGCGTTTTTTTATGCCCGGCATTCAAGCGCCGGACATGTTCGATTTCAAAGATCCAAACGTTTGCGCAATGCCTGGACATAGTTCTGCCATTCAACCAACACCTCGGCCTGCATCGGCGCAGCACTAAGCAGCCATTGCTCCATGGCCTCGGCAAAAGATTGCAAGGTATTAGGGGCACCCCACTCCGGCGCGGACAAGCGTTGCCGGCAAAAGGTTTTCCAGCGTTCTTGTTCTTCGAAATTCAACGTATCGGGAAAGTTACGTGCTCGATATCGAAACAACAATTCAGGCAAACGTTCGTCATCGAACGGCCATTGCTCTCGCGCCAATTGAGCAGGATCGGTCGTCCTCACTTGCTCACATAAACGACGATCGCGATCACCGATAAATCCGTCGTACAACTGTTGTTCGGGATCTTCACTCGAGGCGAAATCTTCACTGGCATAAATCGCCGAGACTTTATCTTTCCAAACTTGTTGTGCGTCACTTAGTCGCAATGCACGCGCCTGATACAACGCCATGTCCAGACCCAGACGCTGCTGATCTTCGGCTCTCAGCACCGCCAACGGCGCCACCACCGGGCACTTGTTGATGTGAATAAGCTTGAGCGGCACCGGCAACTCGCCTTCGGCCAATTGGTCACGGCGGGTATACAGCCGCTGACGCAATGTTTCGGCATCCAGGTCGAGCAGCCCCTGCGGGTCCAGGTGCAGATCACAGACGATCAGCGCGTTCTTGTTGCGCGGATGCCAGGCCAGCGGCAGCACCACGCCGACATAACTGCGCGCAGCGGAGAAGCGACCGGAGATGTGCACCATCGGCTGCAACAGGCGAATCTGGTCCATGACCTTTTGTTTGCTGCGCAACTGGAACAGCCAGTCATACAGCTTCGGCTGCTTCTCGCGGATCAACCGGGCCAGAGCAATGGTGGCGCGCACGTCCGACAACGCTTCGTGCGCATTGCCGTGATCGATGTTGTTGGCGGCGGTCAAGCGCTCGAGCTTGAGCGTTACCTTGCCTTCGTCATCGGTCGGCCAAACCAGCCCATCCGGGCGCAACGCATAGGCGGCGCGTACCACGTCGATCAGGTCCCAGCGACTGTTGCCGCCCTGCCATTCACGGGCATAGGGATCGAAAAAGTTGCGGTACAGGCTGTAGCGGGTCATCTCGTCGTCGAAGCGCAAGGTGTTGTAACCCGCGCCACAGGTGCCGGGAGCCGCGAGCTGGGCGTGAACCCGAGTCATGAAGTCAGCTTCGCTCAAGCCCTGTTCGGCGAGACGACTCGGGGTGATGCCGGTGATCGCGCACGCCGCCGGGTGTGGCAGGATGTCTTCGCTGGGCTGGCAGTAGAGATTGACCGGCGCGTCGATTTCGTTGAGTTCGTGGTCGGTGCGGATCCCGGCCACCTGCAACGGGCGGTCGCATCGGGGATTGATGCCGGTGGTTTCGTAGTCGTACCAGAAAATGGAAGTCACGGGCGGTTCCTGAACTGAAGATCGGCAAAGTCTAGGCGTTCGACTGCGGTCGCGGCCAGCGCCGCATCATTCAGTCACCTTTGGTTGAAGGATGTGTATGACATAGTTATGTCGTTTCCCCCCGAGAGACTGCTAGCATCGGACGCACTTGCATCCCGATCCGGCAACATCAGGTAGCCCATGCTCGAGACCACAGCACCGCCAAGGAAAGCACCGCTGGCCCCGCTGGACACGCGGCACCAGGTCGAAACGCCGGAAGGCATCGACCTGCCGCTGCGTCCCGCCGGCCTGATGGTGCGTGCCGTGGCGTTCACCATCGATCTGGGGTTGCGCGGGCTGATTTTGGGCCTGCTGCTCATGGTGCTGGCGCTGCTCGGCAAACTCGGCATCGGTCTGGGCTCACTGCTGCTGTTCGTGGTGAGCTGGTGGTACATGGTGTTGTTCGAAGTGCTGCGTCAGGGCCGCTCGCCGGGCAAGCAATGGATGGGCCTGCGGGTGGTGCACGACGACGGCACGCCGGTCGGCTGGTCGGCGTCGCTGCTGCGCAATTTGCTGCGTTTTGTCGACCTGATGCCGTTCGGCTATTTCCTCGGTGTGATCAGTTGCCTGCAACACCCGACCTTCAAACGCCTCGGCGACATCGCTGCCGGCACGCTGGTGATCTACAGCGAACGCCCGCTCAAGCGCCCGCAATTGCCCGATGCCGAACCGCGCCGCTCGCCGATCCCGCTGACCCTGACTGAACAACGCGCCCTGCTCGCTTTCGCCGAACGCCAAAGCGAACTGTCGACCGCGCGGGTCAACGAACTCGCTGCATTGCTGGCCCAGCCGCTGCACATCAGCGCGCCGAAAGCCGTCGGTGAACTCAACGGCATCGCTCGCGGTCTGTTGGGTCCGACATGAAGCAAAGCCTTTTCGAATCCCGCTACAAGGCCGAATGGGAGCGCTTCACCCTCGCCCTCGAACGTCTGGAACGAGGCAAGGACACTTCGCAGGTCGCGGAATTTCCCAAGGCCTATCGCCGACTTTGCCAGCATCTGGCCCTGGCGCAAGAGCGCGGCTACAGCAGTTTTCTGGTCGACTCCTTGCAACAGCAAGTGCTGCGCGGCCATCAACAGCTTTACCGGCATCGCAGCCAGCTCGGCGCTAACGTGCTGGGTTTCATCCTCGCCGGTTTTCCACAGCTGGTGCGCGCCGAATGGCGTTTCGTGCTGGCCGCCGCCCTGCTGTTCTTCGGCAGCCTGGCCGGTTTCGGCTTGCTGGTTTTCCTGTTTCCGGAGCTGGTCTACAACCTGATCCCCGCCGATCAGGTCCGCGAGATGCAAAGCATGTACGACCCTGCCGCCGGCCATCTCGGGCGTTCCGCCGAGCGCGCGGCGAGCGAAGACTGGGTGATGTTCGGCTACTACATCATGCACAACATCGGCATCGCCTTTCAGACCTTCGCCAGCGGTTTGCTGCTGGGGGTGGGCAGTGCGTTTTTCCTGTTCTACAACGGGCTGATCATCGGCGCGGTGGCCGGCCATCTCAGCGAGATCGGCTTCGGCCAGACCTTCTGGTCGTTCGTGATCGGGCACGGCGCGTTCGAACTCAGCGCCATCGCCCTGGCCGGCGCGGCAGGACTGAAACTGGGTTGGGCATTGATCGCGCCGGGACGCCTGACACGAATCGAGGCCCTGCAGATCGCGGCGCGCCAGAGCATCCTGCTGATCTGCGGCGTGATGCTGTTTCTGTTGATCGCCGCGTTTATCGAAGCCTACTGGTCGTCGCGCACCGGGGTTACGCCGCAGACCAAATACCTGGTCGGCGCCGGGCTCTGGCTCTGTGTGGCGCTCTATCTGCTGTTCGCCGGAAGGACCCGCCATGCGCCTGAGTGACGCAACCGTGGCGATCCGTCCGCGCACCACCTGGGAAGCCATGGATCTGGGCGTGCTCATGAGCCAGCAACATCGGCGCCTGCTGATGACCAGTTGGGCCATCGTCACCCTGCCGCTGTTCGCGGTGCTCAGCCTGTTGTTGTGGGATTCGCCGTCACTGGCCGTGTTCATCTTCTGGTGGCTGAAACCGGCCTACGAACGCTTGCCGCTGTACATCCTGTCCAAGGCGCTGTTCGGCGAAACCCCCACCTTGAAACAGGCCTTGCGCCAATGGCCGCGCCTGCTCAAGCCGCAACTCATCGCCAGCCTGACCTGGCGCCGCCTCAGCCTCAGTCGCAGCTTCCTGCTGCCCGTGCTGCAACTCGAAGGCCTCGACGGCACGGCCCGTCAGCAGCGTTTGCAGGTGTTGTTGCAACGCAATGCCGGCGCCGCGCAGTGGCTGACGATCATCGGCGTGCACCTGGAAACGGCGCTGTGGATCGGCCTGATGGTGTTGTTCTACCTGCTTCTGCCGCAACAGGTCGAAACCGATTGGGACTGGCAAAGCCTGATCTTCGCGGCCGACTACGAATGGCGCTGGCTGGAGCATCTGACCAATGCGTTCTATGCGCTGATTCTGGTGATCTGGGAACCGGTGTATGTCGCCTGCGGATTCAGCCTGTATCTGAACCGCCGCACCGTCCTCGAAGCCTGGGACATCGAACTGGTGTTCCGCCGCTTGCGCCAGCGTTTGAACAGCAGCGCGATCGGCTTGCTAATGGTGGCGTGTCTGCTGTTGCCGGGGTTGCCCTCAGCCTGGGCTGCCGAGCCTGCCACTGCTCCGGATGCACCGCGTCTCCTGAATCAGCCACTGACCAGCGAGGCGTCCCGCAACAGCATCAAGGCCTTGCTCGAACAACCACCATTCAAGAACAAGGAAACCGTCACCCGTTATCGCTTCGGCGAAGATCCCGCGGCTGCCGAAAAACCCAGGGAAGGCGAAGCTCCGCAATGGTTGAAGACCCTGCTCGATTGGCTGGACGGCCGACACCTCGACGGCCTGGCCAAGGCGATCGAAGTCGTGCTGTGGGGCGCGGTGACTGCCGGGATTGGCTGGCTGGTCTGGCGCTACCGGGATTTTCTGCAAGCGTTCGTCGGCCGCCGTCCGCGCTTGCCCGAAGCGAACAAAAGGCCCTTGCCGCAACAGGCCTTCGGTCTGGATCTGCAAAAGGAAACCTTGCCCGATGACATCGCCAGCCACGCGGAACAGCTCTGGCAAACCGAACCGCGCGCAGCGTTGGGTCTGCTGTACCGGGCACTGCTCAGTCATCTATTGCACGACTTCAACCTGACCCTGAAACCCGCCGACACCGAAAACGAAGTGCTGGCCCGGATCGAACAATTGCAGCGACCGGACCTGCTCACTTATAGCCGTCATCTCACCGGCCACTGGCAGAACATGGCCTACGGGCACCGCGTACCGGCGGAGCATCTGCAACAGGAATTGTGTGACGGCTGGCGCACTCTGTTTGGCCACGGAGTCGCCCGTTGAAGCGGCGCACGCTCTGGCTGTTGTGCGGCGCGCTGATCGTCGCCCTGCTCGGTGCGCTGGGCATTTATCTGTACCTCAACGCCACGCCTTACCAGGCCGAGGTCGATCACGGCCCGTCCCCCGCTGCACAAGCCAATCCTTATCTGGCAGCGGAGATGTTTCTGCGTGAACGCGGGATCGACGTCAGTCATGCCGAAAGCCTCGCCGTGTTGCCCGATATCGATCCGCGCCAGCACACGCTGCTGATGTTCAACGACCGCTCGAAAATGACTCCGCGTCAGGTCGATCAGGTTCTGAACTGGGCCCGGGCTGGCGGAAGGCTGGTGTTCGTTGCCGAATCGATCTGGGATGAAAAGACCGGCCAGAGCAACGACCTGTTGCTTGACCGCGTGCAACTGCATCAATCCTTCACCAAGGATCTCAAGGGCACGCCACCGGATGCCGCCGAAGATCCCTGGCCCAATCTGACCAAGCTCTATCTGGAAGACGAAGACACCCCGGCCTATGCCGGGTTCGACACCGCGTTCCACCTCGACGACCCGAAAAACCTCGCCCAGGCCTGGGCCAACAGCGCGAAAGCCACACACATGATGCAACTGGCTTTCGGCCTCGGCACGATCACCGTGGTCACCGATGCCGATCTGTGGAAAACCCCGGCCATTGCACAGCACGACAATGCCTGGCTGCTCTGGTACCTCAGCGCCGACACCGCCGTGACCTTGTTGTACAACACCGAACACGACAGTCTGCTGACCCTGCTCTGGCGCTATTTCCCGCAAGCCATTGTCGCCCTGCTGGCGCTGATCGGCCTGTGGCTGTGGCATGTCGGCGTGCGTCACGGCCCGGTGCAGGCGCCGGCTCCGAGTGGTCGTCGACAGTTGATGGAACACCTGCGCGCCAGTGCCGATTTCATCCTGCGTCACAACGGTCAACAGACCTTGCTGCAAGCCTTGCAGCAGGATGTCCTGCGCCGCGCCCGTCACCGTCATCCCGGTTTCGACCAACTGAACGTCGCCGAACAATGGCTGGTGCTGTCGCGCCTGACCCGCCAACCGACCCGTGCCATCAGCCAGGCCCTGAGCCCGGCACCGAAGCGGCGTATGTCCAGCGCCGAATTCTGCCGTCAGGTCGCCCACCTGCAAGCCTTGAGGAACACGCTATGACCGAACACATCGAATCCGGCTCGCCCGGCCACGCGGCCCAACAACGCCAGCGCGCGAGCCAGTTGGCGCAAGCGGTGCGCGGTGAATTGCAGAAGGCGCTGATCGGCCAGAACCCGGTGATCGACGACGTGCTGACCGCCCTGATCGCCGGCGGTCACGTGCTGCTCGAAGGCGTTCCCGGCCTCGGCAAAACCCTGTTGGTACGCGCCCTGGCAAAATGCTTCGGCGGCGAATTCGCGCGCATCCAGTTCACCCCGGACCTGATGCCCAGCGACGTCACCGGCCACGCGGTCTACGACCTGCAGACCGAGCAATTCAAACTGCGCAAAGGCCCGTTGTTCACCAACCTGCTGCTGGCCGACGAGATCAACCGCGCCCCGGCCAAGACGCAAGCCGCCCTGCTCGAAGCGATGCAGGAACGTCAGGTCACCCTCGAAGGCCGGGCCCTGCCGATTGCCCAGCCGTTCATGGTGCTCGCCACGCAAAATCCGATCGAACAGGAAGGCACTTACCCGCTGCCGGAGGCCGAACTCGACCGCTTCATGCTCAAGGTCCGCATGGATTACCCCGATGCCGATCAGGAGTTGGACATGGTGCGGCAGGTCAGTCGCTCGACCCGTGCCGACATGCTCGACGTGCAACCGCTGCGCACCGTGTTGCAGGCCAAGGACGTGCAAGCCCTGCAACGCATCGCCAGCGATCTGCCGCTGGACGAGCAGGTGCTCGATTACGCCGTGCGCCTCGCCCGCAGCACCCGCACCTGGCCGGGGCTGACCCTCGGCGCCGGACCACGCGCCTCCATTGCACTGGTGCGTTGCGCACGCGCCCGGGCCCTGTTGCGCGGCGGCGAATTCGTGATTCCCGACGACATCAAGGGCTGCGCACTGGCGGTGTTGCGCCATCGCGTACGCCTTGCACCGGAGCTGGATATCGAAGGGCTGCAAGTCGATCAAGTCCTTCAGCAACTGCTCGACCAAGTACCGGCGCCGCGCCTGTGAAACCGTCGCGCCTGCTGTTGATCTGGCTGGCGATCCTGCTGGCCATCGGTATTGTGCTGGGCGCGTTGCAGGCGCTGGACGTCGAGGTGCCGTCGAGCCTGTTGTCGATCAACTGGGGATTGTTGCTGGCGCTGCTTGCGCTGAGCCTGCTGGACGCGCTGCGTCTCAAGCGCCTGCCCTCGCCCCGCGTGCAACGACAGATGCCCGGCAGCCTGGCCCTCGGTCGCTGGAGCGAAATCCGGCTGGAGGTCGAACACGACTTCGACCCACCACTGGCCATTCAACTCTTCGACCACGTACCCGACGGCCTCAGCCACGAAAACCTGCCGCTCTCCACCGAGCTGCAACCCGGCCAGCGCAGCCTGATCGGCTATCGCCTGCGCCCACTCAAACGCGGCCACTTCACCTTCGAAATCTGCGAACTCAACCTGCCGAGCCCCTTGGGTCTGTGGTCCGGCAAACGCCTGCTGAACATCACCGACCACACCCGCGTCTACCCCGACTTCGCCCGCCTCTACGGCGGCCAGTTGCTGGCGGTCGACAACTGGCTCAGCCAACTCGGCGTACGCCAGCGCCAACGCCGTGGCCAAGGGATGGAATTCCATCAACTTCGGGAATTTCGCGAAGGCGACAGCCTGCGCCAGATCGACTGGAAAGCCACCGCCCGCCACCGCACACCGATTGCCCGCGAGTACGAAGACGAGCGGGATCAGCAGATTGTTTTCATGCTCGATTGCGGGCGGCAGATGCGCAGTCAGGACGGCGAGCTGTCGCATTTCGATCATGCGTTGAATGCGTGTCTGCTATTGAGTTATGTGGCGTTGCGCCAGGGGGATGCGGTGGGCTTGTCCACCTTCGCCAGCGATCAGCCGCGGTTCATTGCACCGGTCAAAGGTGCGGGGCAGCTCAAGGTGTTGCTCAACGGTGTTTATGATCTGGATAGCACGCGGCGTTCGGCGGATTATCCGGCGGCGGTGAATCAGTTACTGGCCAGACAGAAGCGTCGGGCGCTGGTGGTGTTGATCACCAACCTTAGAGATGAGCATGATCAAGAACTGTTGAATGCCGTGAAACGTTTGATTCACCAGCATCAAGTACTTGTTGTCAGTCTCCGCGAACGGATCCTGGATCTTGTACTTCATTCTCCTGCGAGGACCATGGAGGAATCGCTGACCTACTGCGGCACGGTGGATTACCTTAACGTCAGAGCCGACATCAATGAGCGGTTAAATGCTCATGGGGTTCCGGTACTGGACGTCCACGCAGGTGAAATGAGCGCGGAACTGGTGACTCGCTACAAAGCGTGGAAAAAAGCAGGTGTATTGCATTGATCATGTCCTGCGAAAAAGATCTTTTATTCAAGTATCGGAGACCGTACGACATTTACCTGCGCCGATTCTTTCGCCGTGTCGGTTTGGCTAAACACATAGGCCCATACCTCCACGATCCCCATTATGATTCCCGTGGCGAGCCATTGCACTGTTGCCCTGCCATCCTCACCCGTAAAACTCACCCCTATCTCAAAGTCATTGAGTCTCCAACGAACTTCTCTTCCTGCGATAGGCTTCAGCGTTTGCTGGTCCGCAACAAACACTGCAAATTCACAGGTTTGTCCGATGTGTAGCTCAAACGGATAGCGGGTCATTCTATAAATCGTTGCTCGTTTCTGTTCCTGAACCACTATCCGCAGCGTCTTTGAATCGGGAGCCCCGATACCCTGAGTGACGATCAGATCATTCTCCCCAACGTTTGCAGCCACAAAATCAAATTGCGCAATACCATTTTTATCCGTAACGGACTCAGGCAACGCTTTGCCTTCGTATGAGGCATTGATAGGAACCCCGGAGACAGGCGTACCGCTGGGAGTAGCGATGACCAATGCCTGGGCACTGACTTTATATCCGGCATATGTAACAGGCCGATCACAGCTCACTGATCCAATGATCATGTCTTCAATTCGGACAGGAATGGAAGGCGAATTCGGCATTCCCGGATAATTCGGCATTTCAAAGTGCAGACTGCACGAATTACTTGGCGACTGATTAGTCGATATATTCCAAACCAAATTGCTGAATGTATTCGGATCCTCAACCATTTGAATCGGCCGCCCTTCTTCAGGAGCAATTTCAATGCCGCTCATATCGCTGTTTGAAACACGGCATATGGCAATGGGTGATTCGGCATCGCCAATCAAATAGCTTCCATCAAACTCCAATGTCAGTTGATAACACTTACCTGCTACCAAGTTCAGCCTCAGATCGTCCCACCTGCAACGCACGCCATCGAGATGAGGCCTGAAATTTGCCCGCCAGGTTGAAGTCTGTAAAAAATTGGTCATTTTCAAACCTCGTGTTCTTCCAGTGTTTCGTGAAATACCAGATGAATGAATCAAGTCGGTATCGCGCTGAACTCGATATGTCGTCCTACCCAACCCGCAACCCCGCCCTCTACAGTTGCTTTAAGAAGCGCTCGATTCATACCAGGCAGCCTGAACTCCACATGCGCTCCACCGTCGGCACCGGTTATCGAATCAGGAAGAACAAAATCCAGAAAGCTCCATACAACCCTGGCACCCGACACAGGCTGGTCATTCAGGAACGACACTATCCGGATATCTGCTGAAACTCTTGCACCCACCGGGGCTGAGGTTTCCGGACTGGTGAATGATTCGATCTTCCGAGGCGCCAACAAGATGTACGGCAACTTGACGCTATCCGAAAACTCTCCAGCGCCAACCTTCGCTATCACTTCATTCAATCCAGTTATCGTTGGAATGAAACTATATCTGGCCACCCCGTAATAGTCGGTAGCGACCATGGACTTCACTCCGTTTTCCCCCTGAAACTCGACGGGCACACCCGCCATTGGCCTCTGGCTGATGGACGAAATGACTTTGACTTCAGCCGTAAATGTCTCCTTCCAGTAAAGCGTTGGAGGTGCAAGCGTGGTCGCGCTGATCTTCCATACTGGAGCGCCTGGCCCCACCGACAGATGGATTTCCGGAGAAAGACGTGCCAGTCGCTCCGCCCCGAAGCGGAATGTGCAGCTGCCGTCCGTCTGATCAAGTAAAGAAAACACATAACGCAAATTTCCCTGAAATGGTTGCGCCAATCCGAGGATGTTGGACGTAGCAAAAACGAACCCCAATTTGCTGGGAGCGTTCCCGCCCATTCCCAATGTCAACTTGCGTCCAATCAACGCATTGTCTGCGGGCGCCGACACTTCCAGTGAGTGCTGGGCCTTGCGGCGCGGGTAGTAGGTTTGCTCTCCGGGAGCAACGGCGGTCAGTCCGTCCATACTTACGCGAAACGTATCCCAAGGATCACTGGGCAAAGCGGTGACCGATGTCGAGCGCGCTTCTTTAAAACCATCAAAACGGCTGAAGATAGAACCTGTGACCAGGTGTTCTCCCGGCGATTTCGGCACCATGCCATAACCGCTCGCCCCCCCGGCATCGGACTTGACTTCGGTGCTTGTGCCTTCGGCCTCCCAAATTACCAACGCGCCCGCAACCGGCTTGCCGGTGAAATGGGAAACCACCCACGCCCAGATCCAGGCCGTGTCCCGCCAGACGACCGGATCCACTGCCGGATCGCGCAGTGTGGCCAACCGGAGCTTGTTGTGATCCAGCTTCATGGGTGTGGCGACAGCGACGAAATTCAGCTCAGGCACAGACACGATCAGATTGAACAGACCGGCCACAGCATCAGTGAAGTTCAGCTCCCAGTGCACCCCGCCGGCGTCCAGGGGATGAGGCTGATCCGGTGCCGGGTTTATCGAAGCACCCAACTGGTCGAGCGGCGTGCCCGTCAACTTCAGCCATATATTCAGCCCCAGCAGCGCACTTAGTGCATTGGGAAGTACTTTGAACGAATGAACCGCACCCAGGCAGGGATCAAACTGTTGACCGGTCAGTGGTCGAGAAACCTGATCGAGTAACAGACTCAGTTCCACCCCGAGATCAGCGTGCAGCAAACGCCCGGAAAGCTCCCGCACCGTAGGCTCGCCCTCCAGACGAAATTCGACTTCGAACCGCCTGCTGAAACTGCTGGCTACCTCAGAGGTAAGGGTCCACTCCACACCCTCTTCCACGAGAATCTTTGACATGCCCGGATCGCTGATGACCAACCCGATATCGGGATCCTCACCACGCCAATTCAGACTGATGTTTTTCCCGATCCAGTCTCTGCCTTCGATCGGCAAGACTTTCAAGGTATGTGTCTGTCCACGGCGGCAGAGCACTCCAAGCGTGTTGCGCTGTACTGCAACACCATCAAGTAAAAATGTGACCTCACTCTTCCACCGACTGGTCGCAATTGCGGATATGACGAAACTCCATTCAATCGGAATCGCGTCCGGGTGCGCCTGGATACGCACGACGATTACATGATCGCCGGGACTGGTCGGCCGATACGAAACACTGGTCCAGCCGCCAGCGCCCGTAGTCGAGTGAACAATGGTTCCGTCCGGCAGCATCCACTTCACCAAGGCTCCCTGCACCGGATCACCGTCGCCGGCCGTGACCTTGTGCAAAACCTCGACCTGAACCGTTGCACTTTCCAGTTCATCGACGACACACGTCTTGTCCGCCTCAATCACCCGGCCAATCTCGAGTTCGTTGCGTGCCAGGCGCATGAGTTTGTCCGCAGACGGCAGGAGCAATTGCGAGCAGGTCAAATGCAAATGGAAACTGCCGTCCAGCACATCCCCGTTTTCCATGCTCCAAAGCAGTTCAAGGCTGGACGGTACCGGCACTTCTTTATTGACCTGCGGACTGACATAGACCTCAAGCTGCTCTTGGGAATCGCCACTCCATCCGAGCGACATATTGGTTCTCTCAAGGACCGCCGGCACGGTTACCCGCAGATCATATTTCGACGCCCGATTCAGCCACCCCGTCTTCAATGCCCAAGGTTCTGGCTTGCCTTCGACAACCGCCATGACCTCGTCCATCGGATTCTTCTCTAACACCGTCACTTCAAAGTCCTGCGTGACAACGCCCGACGTGTAGAAAAGGCTCGGAGCCGAGGCGCTGATGTTAACGACACCCTTAACGTCTGGCAGGAAGTCCAAGTACGCCCAGCCATCGGCACCGGTGGTCACATTGACCTGGATCGAGCTCCCGGTAACAGTCCAGGTGACCGGCACCCCCTCAAGCGTCTGCCTTGTGTAAAACGATGCAACTCGCACGCCCAACTTGACGCTTTGATTGAGCGCAAGTATCGGAAAATACGCCGCATCCAGTACTTCAAGAAAATCCAGCCGGTGATGCCACAGCGATGCCTGTAACAGATAGGGAGCGGCGTGGTACTGGCTCCACAATTTCAGCGTCATCGGGTGCGCCGCTGACAGGTCGAGTGCCGGGCAGCTCAGTGCCCGCCCCTCGTGCAGCGGGTGATCGATCGACGCATCGGGATAGGCGACAACGGCTTCATCAGGATTGCTGCCGAACTCCAGAGAGTAATCGGTACCCTCCCAGACATTGCCCTCCTCTACGTGAAAACCGAGCATATGCGTTGCGGTGTTTTCCGCACCGAGGCATAGCGGCACCAGAGACGTCGATGGATGGGGTTGCCCGTCGAGTATGAATTCCTTCAGCTTCAAAGGTCCCAGGTGCAACTCGATAATGACGCGACTGAGATAAACCAATAAATGATCGTCATCAGGTCTGCTCGTCGGGCTGGTCAAACTGAATGTCAGAATATCCCGGGCGCTGAACGTAGCGGGCAAGGCGATTGAATACTCGACCGGGACAAAGTCCAACGGCTGCCCTGTATTGCGCTGTCTACCTGGGGGAATCTGAATGTCTACGGGTGCCATGTTCGGACTGGAGAGGCGTACCAACCCTGTGCCCGTATGGCGCGACTCGCACAGAAACTTCAGAACGTACTGTGCCGCTTGGCCCGGGGTTATTGGTGCAACAATATCCTGGCTAACCGATGCCCCATAACCGGCCGACAGCGTGTTGATATCCTCGCCGTTGTACTTCTGTGAGGAAACAGTGACCCATCGACTGTTTTTCGGATACTCAGTCCAGCCGGTCAAGACAGACTCGAATGACCCATAAGCCACCAGATTCTGATTGGCGAGAACGCCCTGATTACCCATGGTTGCTCGCTCCCTTGCGTTTTTTGTTTTTCTCCGGTGTCTCGGCAATCGTCACCATGTCCTCGACCTGGCGCGTAAAGGTCGGCTCACCGGCTCTGGCGGTAAAACAGATCTCCACGATGATGTCCGTCAGTGAGGCCAGCATGCCGCTCTGCGGTTCTTTCTGCGGCCAAGGGAAGTTCAACTGCCAACAGGAAACCGCCCCGGTGTTTTCGAACGGATTGAGCAAGCCTTCATCTGGTTTGCTGGCGGTCAAACCGTTGTCTGCCATTCCGGTAGACAGGGTGATCTGCTGACCGGAGAGCAAGTTGATCAACACATCCGGTGGGGCCACGTGGTTTACCGGATCGTGCAAATAAGCAACCGATTGTGCCGTTGCCTTGGTGGCGATTCTGCTGTTGATCTGGACCAGGGAAGCACGCGCATTCTCGTAAGGCCCATTGACCATTGGCAGATCGACCGAGACCGAACTGATCTGCCGGCAGTAATGCCCCGGATGGTCACGATCAAACAGCAACTGGGTCAGGCAGAAATCCAGTGTTCCTTCCTTCCGCAAATGCGCCAGCGCTAGCGTCCAGCTGTCATGGCCGAGTTGGGGCGCAATGGGGTCGTCGAACAAGCGACGCAGGGATACCGTTTTGCGCAGCTCCAGTCGTCGCTGGTGCTTTTGCGTATAGTCACGTTCTAGGTTCGTTAGCCACATCCGCAGATGCTCGCCGGAGGTCAGGCCATGACGATTGTCCAGCCAGACCCCGGGTAACGAGCGGACCGTATCGTAATCGCCAGTGTCTGCATTCAGCGAGTCTTGGGCACTGAGGCAAAGGCTCGCTACCGTATCGTGTGCCTGATAGTGCAGCGCACTGAGCTGCCCCAGCATCCATCGGAACAGCTCGGCATTGGTCGCTCGTTGTTTGAGGAAGTTGTAAATCGTCAAGGTATGGCTGTTGGAGAGCCTGGTTTGCTCCAGATTGGTCTGCGCTGCAAGTACAGACTGCTGCTGTGCGCTGATCTGTGTTTTCAGCGCGCGAGCTTCTGCCTGCGCCTGATCACGTTGCAGGCCCCAATCGGCACGTCGGCGGCGGTAAGCTTCGGTGGTTGCCAGTTTATCGGCCTCCATCTGCTCGACCGAGGAGGCAACGTTCAGTCCGAATACCACTGCATCGGTGATTTTTTCCGCCCTGTGCCCACCATTGGCGAAACCGAAAATGTTGGGTAGTGCGGCGACAAATGCGCCAACCGGTTTGATGCTGGACGCAATCAAGGAAAACAATTTGGCCGACTGGATCTTGTCCATGACCTCATATTCAGCATTCGATATGTGCTCGTCATAGAGTCGCGCGTACGCGGCAGCGCGTTCTTGCGCCACGGCTTCGCTCTGCTCCAGCGCTGTGACCTGCAGGCGCAACTGCTCGATGGTCTGCTCCTGCATTGCGCTCACGTAGTCGCCTATCTCCACCATCTGCCGCAACTGAATTTCCTGCTGTTCTGCCTGATCCCCCCGGTCGAGCAAGTTCAGCACCTGCGCGCCGAACTCCGAGAGCATTTGCGCTGCGCGAAACGCGGCATCGAACGAGACGCGCCAGCGAAAAGCGTTGACCTTGAGGCGCCCACCCATCGGCCTGGGCGCGCCACCGCTTCCGGCTGCCAGATCGCGCATCAACTGACGGGGGTCGGTTGGGGCACTGAATGGTTCAATGAGCATCGACACGCCGTCGATGTTGCGGTTGTTGCGCAAGTTATCCAGGCGTGCGCCAGGCAAGGCAAACAACCTGAGCAGATCTTCATTGAGGGGATTGATGAACAAATCGGAGCCGAGCAATCCCGATCGCGCATCGGCATCGGTGGCTTGGGGAAAATCCTTGAGGCTGAACGCCAACGTTTTTTCGAATGCCTCAAGCCTGGATCGCGACTCGCTAGCGGCCAACAGATTACCGAGCTTGATCGGGTTCCAACGGTTAACGGCGCGAACTGAAGGTGGCTTGCCCAGCATTGACTGCGCTCGGGTGTAGCACAGCTTCGCCGCCACCAGACTGTCGCGCGTCAATTGGCGATAGTGCCAATCACCTTGGGCGATCAGAGTCCGGACGTACTCGCAGAACATCAAAATCCGATAGTGCCTGGGTGCTGCGTAGCAGATGGAATCCACATCGCCCGGATTCAGGGCCTCATATCCCGGGTTGCCCTCGTCCCGGTTCAACGGCCGACACCGCCAATATGCGGGACGCGCATCGTAGCTGAGACCGGCCCCCGGTTTGTCCGCAGGCGCCTGTGGATCAAATACGTACTTGAGCCATTCATACGACTCGTCATAACGCTGCTCATCGCGCAGGCGAGTGGCGACAAGATGCACCAGGTGAAAAAACAGCTCCCAGAAATTCCGGCCGTTGGCGCTGTCGAATGCGCCGTTGGTCTCCTCGAACTTCTCAAGGTCCGATTCAGGACCTGGTTCCTCGAGGAACTGAGTGAACCAGTCCAGAAGGGAATCGATGGACCTACTGGCGCGCTGTACGAGCTCGGGTCCGAACAAGGTGTTGAGCCGGGTGCCCCACAGAGCAAGGTGCGCCTGGTTGAGCGATAAGAATTGCGCCGCATTCCGAGTGTTCTTGAGTAGGGTCGGAACTGCGAAATCCGTCAGATCCTTGACCCGCACCTCGAAGCGCTTCAGCCCTTGGGTGGTACTGCCAAATGTGAAGACGGCTGGCTGGGCCCAGCCTCCAGCATCGCGAGCAAGCTGGATCGAAACGGTGCTCCAGCCGCCTGGGAGCGGGTAGTCAGCGGTCAATGGAAACCCGTCATCGGGAAGGGCACCTTCCAGGTTCAATGTGAGGGAAACATTGTCTCCGACAAGCCCGGTCACCCAGCAATAACCTTGAACAAACAGGACATCTTTGCTGCCTACGCGATGAGCTGTGGCATGCAGCCCAAGAAACTCCAACAGAGCGCCCGAAGCCGTTGCATCGCTGGCAACCACCGTCGGCTGATTCATCAGCGGATGCTGAACCATGGCGGCTTCCGGAAAGCGATGTTCAGCCGCCGACCTCAGCCAGGCGCCATCGTCATGGGGCATGGCACGCAGAAATACATCCCGGACGGTGAGGACATTCACGGAGCCCTCTTTACCGTTGGTCAGCAATACTCCGAGTTTGCCTTTTGGATTTTGATAATCCTTGCAGACCGTTGCGATCAGCCGGGCGCCGATGTGCAAAGTTTTTGTCGGGTATTCCTGGATGATCAAAGTCGTCGGTGGCGACCACTGATCGTTCTGGCGCTTGAACGCCACGAAGATCTCCAGTCTGTCCGGTAGAAACTCTTCGTCGTTATCCACCCGGTCGCGCCACACCGCCCACACGATGCACAGCTGCTCATTCCATACCACCTGACGCATATCCAGGACTTGTACGCCCGTCGGAATGTCCACGGGCAACCATTCGCTCCAAGCCGCCGGATTCATGGCTTCCTCAGTGATCCCCAGTTCAACGTCAGCCATTCGCCAGAAGTATTGACGCGGATCACTGCGCGTTCGGCCGAGCAAATAATAGACCGTCGACTCCGGCAGCCCCTCGGCCATGCAGATGCTGACCAAGTCCAGATTGCAAATTTTCTCGAACGATTCCAGATAGGCCTGCAGCGCAGCCTGCACACCGTCTGTGGTAAGTCGTGCCTTGTTCAAATCGTTTTGCAAGTTCTTGAACAGGCTGGTCATGCCCTGGCGCACCGAGGGCTGGACGAAGTTTTCCGGATAGGTCTGGAGCATCTTCAACGACGCCCAGTCCGGATAATTATTCATAAATCTCCACGCTTGCAGATCTTTTTTGTCGAACTCTACAGTCTCAAAGCCAGGCTCACGCTTGGTATACACAGAAGCGGTGTACTGCTGCGCACAGCTCACCACCTCGGCAACCCGGGAGCTTTGCACTGCGTAGCTATCCTGCCCATCCAGCCGCAATACCTCGGACAGATCTTCCGGTGTCGTCACAGACTCGTACTTCTTGACGTTGCCTGTACGGATTTTTCCGATGGCGTAAGCAAGCAACGCGCGCTGACGCTTTTCCTGCAGCCCGCCGATGTTGTCGATCGTTGCCATGACTTTTGCTCCTGAAGCATTAACCGAAACTGCATGTCGCGCGAACGATCAGGCTCACCCCGGTGGCAAGAACGTGATGGGTCCGAAAAAAAGGTTTTTATCACTGGACTGGCTGCGCACTTCAAACGTGAACGTACCGCCTTCAGGGGCGTGGACAAATACTGTTGTCAGGCCTGACTGATCGGTAGAGACGTCTGAGGCTGGCCGGATAATGATCGGCTTTGACTCATCCCCTTCGGCAGGTTCGGAGAACCAATTGACGAGTTGGTCTGGCCCGAGGTTTTTGAATTCGTCCTTCAGCGTGGCGAACAACTGCACTTCTGCGCCCGCGCGTACAGCCTCCAACGGTATCGGCGACGAGAAGGGGCCAGAGAAAAACAGCGATTTCGGGTCAGGAACAACATGAATTTCAGACGCATCAAGCGGTTGGAACAGATCCAGCCAATAGGTCGGCGTTTCGCTGCCCAGCACGCTGCCTGGAATGAACTCGGCTTTGAGCACGCCGTTATCATCGGTGCTCAAGGTCTGGATGGTACCGAGAATGGCTTGCCAGAAAACCCGGACACCTTTCAACGGCGATCCTTCGGAATTCTTGAGCGTCACCGTGTAAATGGATTTCGCGTCTTTCTTGTTTGCCACGACGGTACTGTTGTCCACGGTGCATGTGCGAACAATCAGTTGCTCTACTTCGCCGGGAGGCTGCCGATCCAGTACGAGCGTTTCGGACTGGCTCAGCAACGCGCGCTCGGCGGCTTCAGCGTAGGCTGCCTTGTCAATGCTTGCAGGCAACCTGCCCAGCCGTAAAATCGTCTGGGCATCCATGCCGCTTTGCTCCGCCAGTGTGCGAATACGCATCAACAGATCCAGTTGACGCAGGGTTTTCAAGATCTTCGTGTCGGACGGATCGATGTGATGGACACACTCGCGCACCTGCGTAACGCTCCACTGGAAAAACCCCGCCAGCAGGATGTAGCCTGCCTCTTGGGCCAGCCACAACGAATCGCCTGCGATATTGCCTGGCAGCTGGTCGACGGTACGCAGGTAGTGCAGCAACTTTTCCTCCGGCTGATCGCTCATCTCGAACGCCCGGCCGAGCACCGTCAGGTCATACAGCGTACTCATCGAGAACTGGTACTTGTCCGCCTGGCCAAGCCAGGCCCTGTAACCGTAATCCAGATAATCGCGCATCACTGCAGCACTCAGGTGCAGTTGTGTCACGACCTCGCCAAGGCGTTGCACATTGGCCAACCTGCTGAGCAGGGGATTGTCGACAGCGCGCGGGCGTGGACCGTCCTGCACACTCGCACCAACATGGGCGGTGATTTCGCGCAAGATCAGAAAGACCGTCGTGTTGGCCCAGGCAAGAACGCCCATCGCGCGCTCGGAGTCCAGACTGGTGAATACTGCCAATGCCTCCTTGGCCACCGAGGCCTGTGCCTCCCTGGCTTGCAGCAAAACACCGAGCATTTTTTCGACTATGGGGGCTCGCACTTCGGCGGCCATCGCCGGGAGCCCATCCAGGACTGCCTGGTTGAGCCTCACGCGTGCTTCCCACAGGTATTGCGCTTCGCTGTAGCCGAGCGGGCGGACCAAACCAGAGGGATCAGCCACCGACTTCATAAAATGGAGCCAGTTGCCTGCTGGAGTTGGCGGCACATCGGCCATCAGTAATCCGGCATTGGTCAAGCGAGCCGCCGGCAGCAGACTGATCACTTTGTCGAACATTTGCCGTTGCGCCTCCGAGGCAGCGCCGCTCACCTGCGGCTGCGCCACCATCTGCAGCATTGTCAGCACCGGCAACTGCCGATCCTTGCACCAGCGAACGCATTCATGCACGGCATAGATGATGTTCAATACATCCCGCGTTTCGCTCGATTGGCCGTGGATTTGAGGCACTCCCGCCAGCCCGTTGAGCCATTTATCGTCGTCTGCGAACAAGGTCAGCATCAGCACAAGTTCGATCGGTGTGAGGCTCATCAAGCGCGCCAGCTTCACTAATCGGTAAAAGGCTGAAACCACCGCCGGCGTGCGCTCCAGGTTGTCGCCAAGTCCTTGAGCTTTGGCGATTGCGAGGGCCAGGTAACCATAGGTCAGCGGATCGATCTGCAGACCATTGCACAACTGGTTGACGGTCAGATCGTTGCTTCCCACTGCGGGAATCGCGGGAAAGCTTGCACCGTCGAGCACCAAGGCCCGACGATAGTCGCCGTCGGCATTGAAAACCCGATCAAACAGCGAGAGCTCGTTTTCGACGCCGTATACCGACATTTCGTGGAGAAAAGCGACAAAATCCATCGGCTTGCAGCCATAGTTCTCACGCAATAGCTGGAACAGTCCCAGCGCATGCACCACGTTGTCAGTGATCCACCACTGGCCTGGGGCTAGCCCGCCCTGCTCCTCTGCGCGAATCGCGGCGACCAGTAATGAGTCCACCTCAAAACTGCGCAGGCCGAACCATTTGTTCAGACGTATCTTGCGGTTCAGTCGGTCGAAGCGTTCAAGGTCCTTGTCGGTTGCTGGCGACTCGGGCACGATCGTCAGTGTTTGCAGACCATCGCTCTCCTCGGCAATACCCACCGGAGGACTCGCTCCAGCATTGATGTAAACCGATCCAAAAAGATGGCTTTCCGGACCTACTGGCGGGTTATCAGCGAACTTCACATTCACGGAACGCCGCGGTGCGGAAGCTTTAATCGATAACAGCGCCTCGATACCGGCGGGGTCCAGGCCGGTCTGCATGCCGAACGTCGGCAATTGATTGAGAGTTTTATAACCTTCGTCGCCTTCGCAACCGTAGTTTTCGTCAAAGAAGGCTTTGCGGACTGCATGGGCCACCCGAGCCTCGGTCAACAAGGTTCTCTGGTACGGCCCCAGACGTGAAGAGTGGGCCAAGGCGCGGTCGGCGTCCGCTCCCCAGGCCTCTGATTGCAAAAAGTAGGGAGACAGCAAATCGACCGTGAACACAAAGTTGCCTACCGACATGCCCAGATGCTCTGCGACCCCATCAAGGGTGCTCCAATGCTGAAACCAGGGCAGGTCATTGGGGTAGCGCGCCGTCAGCAAGGCTTCCACCAGGTCTGTCAGCGTCCCGTGTTTTTTGATGAACGCTTCCAGCGCATTGTTGATGATTTCTACGGCAGATACCGGCTGGAAAACCGCATTGGCGTCGACCACCAGCTCATTCAAGTCGCTGCGCCGTACGTGCAGCTTGTACTTATCCTCAATGTCGCCAATGGGCTCTATACGCTTGCTGATCCACTGGAACAACTCCACCAGATAAGCTACAGGTCCCCACAGACTCTCCAGCGCATTCGGCGGACAAGACCCGATAAAGTTTGGCTTGAACAACTTTTCGAACGTGGGCCCTTCAACCAGCGAACTCAACGCGCTCGATGCAGGTTTTTTCAGTGCTTTGCCGGGCGTCTGCTGCTCGGTAAACGTCAATGTGTGCTCGATGAACCGGCGCCGAATGTAAATCGCCATACTGCTGGCCTGACGCAAGAAAGCCTGCGCGTCCTCGCGGCTCATCCGATAGTCTTTCACCAAGCTGTCGACACCTTTTTCCACCAAAGGAAAAATCGAACCACCCTGCGTCAGATAGGTATGCAAGGCCGGGTATTTCTTGCGGCGCGTGCGCGTTGCAAACAGTCGCTCGTAGAGTTCTGCGGCTGGACGTAAGCGGGTCTTGGCCATGGCGTATTTCCTGAGACGAAAGCGGCCCTGAATGGCCCGACACAGTTGTCGGACCATTCGTTTGCAATGGTTAGATTTGGCGCTGGAATGCACGGGTCGTCTACTGTCAGAAATGACAGTCAGGGCGACCGTTTATCGGGAATATCCGATGATTTGCGTTCTGAAGGCACGGGGCCAACTTCGAATCGACGGCTCGTGACTTTATCGGAAACGGTCGCACCGTCCTGATCCGCGGTAAGGGTTTGCTGAATCACGCTCCAGTTCCCGTCCGGCGAAAGAGCAATCCTTGCCGCGCCTTCCCAGCCTGCCGCAGTGGTTACGGGCAAACCCGATGCCTGGATGACATCCGGGTTGAACCAGCTGCAGATCTGAGCTTCACCGTCCTGGCCCGTGCCTGCGAAATGCACCGGATTGGAAACAGGCCGTCCCTCGGCAGGTATCTCGATGGAGGGCTCAAAGATACCGGCCAGCACCGGGCGGGGCGCAGATGCAGCGGACTCGAAAGCCCCCTCCGAGGAGGTGACCACCAATGAGACGTCCGGCCCCGCGTGAGGGATTTCCACTTGCACAGACCATGTGCGGTCTTCACCCACGAGGGCTTCACCCAACGCCGGGCCTGTGCCAGGGCCGAGTTTTACCTTGACCCTGTCACCCGGCACGCCGAAGCCCGAGACCGTCTCTTTTTTGCCAACGTGGTCATACGCAGCAGGCGTTTCCATAACCCCCGAATGCGGTACAACTACGTATGTGCGCAGCTTTGTGTCTTTCGAAATCTGATTCTGGAAGTATTGTCTGGCTTTGATGGTTTTATAGCCTACGGTCATGATGGCTTCGGCGCCCCATTGGCCGCTGTCTCCAATGGGTACCATTTCGAGAAAAGGCTCTTCCGATTTGTCCAGAAAAACATTGACATACCCACGCGGTTCGCCCCTGCCCTCGATCATCGAGGTTCGTGTCCGAGTGTCGGCCTCCTTCGGTATACCGATCTCAGGTTGTAACAGCACCACATCGAATACGCGCGAATCAGAGTGCGGCGAGTCCCGGCCATCGATGACCTGTTTTGCCCGAACCACCCAACGACCAAACGTCATTTGCACAACAATTTCCCACCAACCGTCGGCTTCCAGTGTAACGGAACCCAAAGTGCCACCGTTCACGTAGTCCCATACAGACACTGTGGCACCTTTCATACCCCCCGTTCCTTTGAAGGTCACCTCACCATGACCAATCTCGGAATTCTGGGCGGGATCGGTAATAACCACCGGCTCCATCGGCCTGTTTAGCTGGAACGATCGAACGGCGGCAGGGGAAAGCTGCTGAGCGGCAATTTGGATTGCTGTGATGGTGTGCTCGGTATCCGGGGTGAATGGCTGCGTTCGCTGAAACGACCATTTCCTGTCGGACACCAGTGCAGGAAATGAAGTATCACTGCCACTGAACACCAGATTGACGCGGGCATTCAGCTCGCAGGTGCCGGTGAACGTAGGCGACAAGCCGTCCGGTGAAACGCTGTCAATACCAGGCATAATCGGTGGAATGCGGACTTTGTGTTCGACGGAAGCAGATTTCTCACTACCGAGGTATTGGTGGGCGTATATGGACCGGTCCCATGTCGCCCCCCATGACACATAGGCTGTGGTCAACCATCGGTTATCGTTCCCTACCGCTGCATCCGGAGCGATTTTCGTGAGCTGGTCGGAGTCCAGAACCGACACCTTTGCGCCAATAAGCCCATCGCCTGAAATGGTCGGTTGGTATTGCGCATCAGACTTCACGTTGGACGGAGGTGGAAACGAGTAAGTAACCTTGAGCGGAAATGGCTCCGACTCGATCCTGCCACCTGCATTGTTGGAAATTGTCTGAATGACTTCCAGTTCGTGCTGACCATATACCCAGCCTGTTACGGCGGTTTGCCACGTGCCGTTGCTGACTACAGCCTCATTTGGCGCATCTCCATCCGGACCGCTGATCTTTTTGAAAAATACCGTGGCACCGTCAAGGCCGTGTCCTGAAAATTGCACGATGCCTACACTTGGGTTGGTGACAACAACGCCTGTGATTGCGGGAGGAATGATGTCGAACGCTCGGGCCAGCAGGCTGTACACTGGCGGGCGTGATGGCACTGTCTGCCGCGCAACCAGCCCGATCCGACCTGGCTCGTCGGTCACCTCCACAGACCAGAAATCGTCAGTGACTGTAGCCTCTCCGACTTTTTTTGAATGGTCTAGATCACGCACGATCTCCATGAGGGCTCCGTCAACCCCACCAGTGCCGCCAACTCGAAATGTGGTTTTCTGCCTTGAGAGGGCGTCGGGGCAGGTGATGACAGGTTTCTGTGTTTCTACTTCTACCGTAATGCGCACCTGATTGGACGAAGCTTTATCCCCGTTATAATCCTGCGTTGCTTGTAATGTAATGGAGCCGAGGGGCAACGACTTGGCGAGCGGTATCTTCCACTTACCACCGACAACCGTCCCGGAGCCATAAACATCGGCAGGATTACCGGCCAGGTGCACCGTTATACTTGCATTCGTTTCACCATCTCCGGAGACGGTTGGTCTTGGCGTGGTGACGACATCATTGTTTACAGGCGATGTGATGACCACTGGGGCCACCTTGTATGTGACATTAACGGTAGCGGAGTTGGCCGAAGAGAAAGCACCGATCGTTTGCCTGGCATAAAATCCAAGACTATTTCCCGCCATCATCAGCGTCGCCGTCCAGGTACCGGTTGGTTCAATTACGGCTTCACCCAAGCGATTGTTGTTGCTGGCGTTATACAACACGACCGTGCCTATGTTGTATTCCCCACCAGTGCCGGTAACGGGGAATTGCTTGTCTGGAAGTTGTGCGCCGGAAGTCGGTGACGAAATGATTACAGGAGGAACGCGCAAGGTCACATTGACTGCAGTATCCCCGGTTTGAGTCGCAACAATATAATACGACCCCGGGGCGAATACACCGTGCAATTGGGTACTCCAGTGAGTACTGGGAAGCGGTACGTTTTCCTGTGCTACTGGCGTCGGGTTTGAAACCTGGTACATGCGTAATACGAGTGGCAGCGTTGTGACCGGGACCGTTCCCGAGACGGGTATTGAGCTGTTTCTGACTGAAGCACCATTGACGGGAAATGTTATGACCGCAGACCCAGCCTCTTCAATTTCAGTCGCCATGTTATTCCCTCTTCCGCGCACTATGGATTTCATAACACAACAGCGCGAGCATGAAATGCAGTGGCTCTAGAAGCTGAGCCATCGACATCACATACAAACTTCAGCGCTCTCTACCCGACGGAGGTCAAATCAAAAATCATTAAGCATAGTACTTTGCTCAACATCTGCTTTCGGATCGTTTCCACCAATATCGAAAATCATAATTGTGCGAATGTTAAAAACAGTTGACCCACCCGTAATAGGAACAAAATGCTGGACACTCCAGCTATGCCATTCGCCATCCTGCCATAGGGCATCCGGTGATGCGAATGTCACAAATTGAGGATTGAGAAACGTAGCGAGGGCCGTATTCATATTTGCCTTGTTACCACCGCCCTGATTATTAAACCTCTCAATCTTATACTGAACAGTATTGAACTTTACTTGCCCACCTATTTTCTCAATCGTGTAAGTCAAATGCCCTCTGAAGTTCCCCTTGTTTCCGACAAGGGTTTTGGTAACTGCCCTTCCCGCTTCGGGAATAGCCACTTCATCGTCAACATATACTTTGTTCGGGTCCGAATTCAGCACATCCTGTAACCACTGAGTCCGAAACTGGTCCCGCTCCGCCTGAGTTGTCGGGTCAAGCACCTCATTACTGAAATCGCCTTTATCAGCCAAATTATTATTCATAGTCTGATCACTCCAGAGTTATTCATAGACAACAAACCAAATTGACGCCCTTTCGAACTTCAAACTAAAAACACCGAATGAGAAAAAGTAACCTCGCCTCTAAAACAGTAAACCCCCCAATAGCGGACTTGCCTACCTGTAAAATCTGACAGTCCCGACAAACGGTAACCTTTCCCACAACCCGCTCCGGCAGCGTCCTGCAAGTCGTAACAACGGGCTACGACGCCTTGTGCCATTGCCTACAAATCACTCAGAATCCGCCGGCTTGTGCGCCTTGGCGTTGCCCCGTAACTTGATCCCCGTCGCTGCAATCAGCGGCCGGGTTTAGTCGCTCGGGCAGGTATTACGAAAGGTGTATAAGCGTCATCAAGTCGGGTACTCCCTATCCCCGCACTCGATGGTGGCTGTACGCAGGGCGCCCTCGGGCGCGCCGGTTTTTCGTAATTCCTCCCGGTCGACTAACCTGCGTTCAGCCGCCACCCCTCGTTTAGTCGCGAGGTGGTGGCAGGCCCACTAGAGGATTTACGTTTATGTTCAAAGCAACTCCAAATCCGCCACTCGATACCGATCCAACGAATCCGACCGACCAACCCGATCCCGTCTCCCCCTACGCCTCCATCGATTCAAAAAAACTCCACGACGCAGCCCACCGGGCCCTGGATTTCTACCTCAATCCCCCAAAAGACAAACCGCGCAACTCCGTGGATCGCGGCATGCAGATGTTCAAAGTCGATCCTGAAATCAACCCCGAGGCGATCGCCATCCAGACCTACGAGACCTTTTCTTCGGTCAGCATCCTGCTGCTCGACCTGGCCGACAGCCTGGACGACAAGCCGCGGCATCTGGCGATGGCGATCTATCAGTTGAGTGAGTTGGGGTTGTTGCTGGTGGAGAAGACGCTGGATAACGAGCGGGCGATTGCGATAACCGCGTAAGAAAAAAGGGCCACAACCTTCATCAGGTTGTGGCCCTTTTTTGTTTTCAGGCCGAGGCCGGCAACGGCTGAAAACTGAAGTACTGCTTCAACGCCTCGACCAGTTGCCCATACTCGGGCGGCGTCCGGTACAGGCTGAAGCCGGCGTCGTAGTGTCGGGGGGTCGCGTCTTCGTGGCACCACAGGCAGCACGCGGTGAGGTCGATGACCTGCTGACAGCCCTCACCCAAGGGGATTTTCAGGCGCAGGTTGAATTCGGCACCGATCATCATCGGCAACTGGCTGATGAGCATCAAACCGTCTTCGGACACGTTGCCCAGAAAGCCGATGGGTTTGTCGGTGACGCTGTTGAATACTCGCAGAAAATACGGCAGCTGATGCCGTTCGATTCGACGGTCGGTAAACATACGCAATTCGCCATGCAAGGCTCCATCACAGAGCCGCACTCTCGCTTCGGAACGGACCTGTGCGTCAGGTTCGCTCTCCCCGCTCCCGGTGTGGCGCTTGCCACGTGCATCTCATGCCAGTCGCAGGTGTTGCGCCGGTACTGAATTCGATCTGCACCGGTGTCATTCGACTATAGCTCACCCTATACAAGCAGCCAGCTTTTGTATGACAACCGCCATCAGAAGCGGGTTGGACGTACCACGGCGGCAGCGCTGCGAGTCGGGTAGTGACCCAGGCTCTGCAGGGTTTCCAGACGCGCTCGGGCGCGGTAGGCGTATTCGCTGTTGGGGTACGAGGCGATGATGAACTGATAGGTCTGCGCCGCATCGACGAACATTTTCTGCCGTTCGAGGCACTGGCCGCGCATCATCGACACTTCCGGCCACACATAAGGGCGTGCACGGCTGGCGCGTTCGACCTTGGACAGTTCGAGCATCACCTGCTCGCAGTTGCCCCGGTCGTAGGCGCTGTAGGCGTTGTTCAAATGATGGTTCATCGACCAACGGGTGCAGCCCGAAGCGGCGAGGACGCTGAGGGCAAGGGCGGCAATGGGCACGAATCGCATGGGGTATTCTCCTGTCTTGTGATCATTATCGACCTCTGGCGAGAAATCTTCAGAGCCCTTTGTTCCGATTGTCGCGTTCAATAAAGAAAACAATAAGTAGTGCAAACGAACAATGACTACACCCAAAGAGCGTAGTAGCCTCTGCGAGCGCTTGAACCTGAGGAGTCTTTGCATGTCCGTCCGTCGTACCAAAATCGTCGCTACCCTTGGCCCGGCCAGTAACTCGCCGGAAGTTCTCGAACAGCTGATTCTGGCTGGCCTGGACGTCGCCCGTCTGAACTTCTCCCACGGCACCCCCGACGAGCACAAGGCTCGCGCGAAGCTGGTGCGTGACCTCGCTGCCAAGCACGGCCGCTTTGTCGCCCTGCTGGGTGACCTGCAAGGCCCGAAAATCCGTATCGCCAAATTCGCCAACAAGCGCATCGAGCTGAAGATCGGTGACCAGTTCACCTTCTCCACCAGCCATCCGCTGACCGAAGGCAACCAGCAGGTTGTCGGCATCGACTACCCGGACCTGGTCAAGGACTGCGGCGTGGGCGACGAGCTGCTGCTCGACGACGGCCGCGTGGTGATGCGCGTTGAAACCGCCACCGCGACCGAGCTGAACTGCGTCGTGACCATCGGCGGTCCGCTGTCCGACCACAAAGGCATCAACCGTCGCGGTGGCGGCCTGACCGCGCCGGCCCTGACTGAAAAAGACAAGGCCGACATCAAGCTCGCCGCTGAAATGGAAGTCGACTACCTCGCCGTGTCCTTCCCGCGTGACGCCGCCGACATGAACTACGCCCGTCAACTGCGCGACGAAGCCGGCGGCACCGCCTGGCTGGTGGCGAAGATCGAACGCGCCGAAGCCGTGGCCGACGACGAAACCCTCGACGGTCTGATCAAGGCTTCCGACGCTGTGATGGTTGCCCGCGGCGACCTGGGTGTGGAAATCGGCGACGCTGAACTGGTGGGCATCCAGAAGAAAATCATTCTGCACGCACGCCGCCACAACAAGGCGGTGATCGTGGCGACCCAGATGATGGAGTCGATGATCCAGAACCCGATGCCGACTCGCGCCGAAGTGTCCGACGTGGCCAACGCCGTGCTCGACTACACCGACGCCGTGATGCTGTCTGCCGAATCCGCTGCCGGCGCTTATCCGCTGGAAGCCGTGCAGGCAATGGCGCGCATCTGCGTCGGCGCTGAAAAGCACCCGACCAGCAAGACTTCCAGCCACCGTATCGGCAAGGAATTCGAGCGCTGCGACGAAAGCATCGCGCTGGCGACTATGTACACCGCCAACCACTTCCCGGGCGTCAAGGCGATCATCGCGCTGACCGAAAGCGGCTACACCCCGCTGATCATGTCGCGTATCCGTTCGTCGGTGCCGATCTACTGCTTCACCCCGCACCGCGAAGCCCAGGCCCGCGCAGCGATGTTCCGTGGCGTGTACACCGTACCGTTCGACCCGGCTTCGCTGGCTCCGAACGAAGTCAGCCAGAAAGCCATCGACGAGCTGGTCAAGCGCGGCGTGGTGGAGAAAGGCGACTGGGTCATCCTGACCAAGGGCGACAGCTACCACACCACCGGCGGCACCAACGGCATGAAGATCCTGCACGTGGGCGACCCGCAGGTCTGAGTGACTCGTAGTGTAAAAACCTGCCGCTAGTAACGGCAGGTTTTTTTATGTCCGAAATAAGGCAAGTGACTCGCCAATTTCCCTGGCTGCGAGATCCACATTTCCCCGCTCATCGCTACTGTCAGAACCGACAGTAGCCCAGCCAATCAAAAGCTGCTTTTCTGGTTTTTCACTGTTCCCCCAACAATCACCAGATAAAAAGGCAAGCGAAAATGAATACCAAGAACAATCAATCACCTGTCGGTGTGGGTCGGATTGACCCAACCTTTGGCACTGACGGCCGCTTCACCCCCGTTTCTCCTGATCCTGAAGATCAGATTGTCATCGTCAAAGCGCTAACGTGTGATGAAGACAAGACTATTTATTGCGCAGGCTATGTACTCGACGCTCGAGGACGATCGGAGTATTTTTGCATTCACCTGTCCGAAAGGGGTGTCCTGGACACGGCCTTTGGAGAAAATGGATATGCCAGAGGCACTTTTGACCTACCAGGAAGCAGTTCGACCCAATCCGAAGCAGAACACATCCTCATTCAAAACGTAGATGGCGTTCGGAAAATCGTGTTAGTGGGGACGAGCATCACTGGATCCCACTCCAAGAGTGCTCTGACCAGACTGGAAAGTAATGGCAGCGTGGACCGTAGCTACGGAACAGACGGTGTGACAGTGATTGATCTGCCCACGCGTGAAAGGAAAGCAGACGAACCTTCTCAATCGACTTCTGGGGACGCAGGCAACGGACATGGAACGAGGGCAATTTCGTTGCCGGACAACAAGGTGGTACTGGTGCGAGATGGTCGACCATCGTGGGATTTCAGAACCGGCAGCTATATTATAAGAGTCAATCCAGACGGCTCCCTCGATCGAACTTTCAATAAAGATGGATATACCTTCCTCTTCCTTGAGGAAGCCAATGAAACACAACTGAGAGCGATCACGGTCACCGACGATGACAAGTATGTTGCTGCAGGATCTGTGTATTATTCAGAAAAACCCGGAGAGGCGTTGTTCGTTCAGTTGGATAGCAACGGACAATTTGATCAATCTTTCAATAAAAAGGGATATCTGACGATTGGCCAACTTCCCGACACAGAGTTTCATTCGTATCAACTGATTAACCAACCTAACAAACGCATTTTGGGAGTTGGCCATACGACCGCTGCGGCAACGGCGGGCCTGTTGATCAGTCGCGAACGGGATGGTTCAGCGAACATACAATTCAACGGCGGTAAACCGCTTCTGTCCATACTTGAAAACCAACCCACTATATGGACTTCGGGTAAAGCGCAAGCTGATGGCCACGTGCTTATTACCGGTGGAGGCGTCGGCGGCAACTTTGTCATCGCACGTGTTTTGAATGAAGGAGAACTCGACACCTCCTTCGGTGAGGGTGCCGGATTTCTTCACTTCGCCGGGACCAGGACAAATTACAGTCGGCCGGTCACCTTCGAAGACAGGAGCGTTCTGTTTTACGCCGTTTTCGCCACCCCTAAGGGAGAGCAATTTAGCATTGCACGAGGCCTGCTCGATTGAGAATGGCAACACACAGAAGTCTGAGTCATCAAAGTCCCGGTATGTGAGTACCGGGACTTTTTTCGTTTGTGCAATCTCAGTGTCGCTTGATAAACCCGGTCAACGCCGCCAACGCCTCCGGCGACCTCAGCCGCTGGGTAAACAACGCGCCCTCCTCCTCGATCACCTTACGAATCAACTCCCGATCCGGCGCCCGCATCAACTGCTTGCTGATCCGCACCGCTTCAGCCGGCAGCTCGTCAAACCGCAGCGCCATCTCCCGCGCCTTGGCCAACGCGGCTTCGCCACTGCTTAAGGACTCGGTCGCGATTCCCCAAGCCGCCGCCTGCTCACCGGTAAAACCCTCACCCAGCAGCAACAACTCCGACGCTTTGGCCTGCCCCAACAAACGCGGCAGGATCAGGCTGGAACCGAACTCCGGGCACAACCCGAGATTGACGAACGGCATGCGCAACCGCGCATCCCGCGCCACGTACACCAGATCGCAATGCAGCAACAATGTCGTGCCAATCCCCACCGCCGCCCCGGCCACGGCGGCGATCACCGGTTTGCGGCATTCGAGCAGTTCGAGCATGAAGTGAAACACCGGGCTGTCGAGGTCGCTCGGCGGTTGCTGGATGAAGTCGGCGATGTCGTTGCCGGCGGTAAAGCACTCGGCGCTGCCGGTGATCAGCACGGCGTTGATTTCGGGGTCGTGATTCGCCTGCTTGAGCGCCTCCGCCAATTGGCTGTACATGGCGCGGGTCAGGGCGTTTTTCTTGTCCGGGCGGTTGAGGCGCAGGGTCAGCAAACCGCGTTCGCGGTGCAGCAGGATGGCTTCGGGCATGGTGTGTCTCGCGTCTGAGAATTCAGCGCTCAACCACGGCTCAGGAAGACATCGGCCAGCAGTTGATTGCGCGGCAGTCCGGCCAGGAACAGACGCTTGGCAAACGCGTCGACGCTGGCAGTCGAGCCGCAGACTAAGGCCAGGGTTTGTCGGGAGACAAGGCGCAGTTGCGCCAAAGCGCCCGGCAACTCGGCCGCCGTCCACAATTCCACGCTGAGGTTTTCCCGCTGCGCGGCCAATGCTTCAAGGGGTTTGGCCAGGTAATGCCCGTCGGCATCATGGGCCAGATGAATGACGCGAATGGCGCCCCGATGATCGTGACGCAAAGCTTCGCGCAACACGCCGAACAACGGGCCGAGCCCGGTGCCGGCGGCGAGCAGCCACAGCGGCCGGTCGTGCCAGTCCGGGTCGTAATGCAGCGCGCCGCCGCGCAGTTCACCCAGGCGGATCGGGTCGCCGATCTGCAAGCGTCGTGCAGCATCGCTGAATTCGCCGGGCTGGCGGCAATCGAGGTGGAATTCAAGAAAGCGGTCTTCTTCCGGCAGGCTCGCCAGCGAATACGGCCGCGCAATGTGGCCGGCCCACAGCACCAGATGCTGACCGGCGCTGTAGCGCAACGGCCGCTGAGGTGTCAGGCGCAGTCGCAACACGCTGTCGCCGAGCCAGTCCAGCGCTTCGACCGTGGCCGAGCGACCATCGGTGACGGGGTCGAAAGTATGCACCTGCAAGTCTTCGATCACCTGGCACTGACAGGCCAGCCGCCAGCCCTGATCACGCTGCTCGGCGCTCAAGGCATCGGGGCGACTGTCGGCGGGCAAGCCCTGCACGCATTGCACCAGGCACGCATGGCAACTGCCGGCGCGACAGCTGTAAGGCACCGCCACACCGTTCTGAAGGAGGGCATCGAGCAGGTTGCTGCCCGCTGCCACCGACCACTGTCGTTCACCGACCCGCAGTTCAGGCATCGACGTTCTCCCACGCGGCTGCGCAGCGGTTGCGCCCGTCACGCTTGGCCCGGTACAGCGCCTGATCGGCACGCTGCAAGGCGTCGTCCAGATCATCGCCCAGTTCCAGCAGGGTCATGCCGGCGGACAGGCTCAGGTTTTTCACGTTCAGGCCCACCAGTTCAACGTCGGTGAAGGCGATGCGCAGCCGTTCGCAACAGGCGGTCAGGCGCTCGGCGTTGCAATCGGGCAGCAGCACCACAAATTCTTCACCACCATAACGCGCCAGCACGTCGCCGTCGCGCAGGCACGCACCGGCGACCCCGGCGAACGCTTGCAGCACCTGATCGCCGGCGGCGTGGCCGTGAATATCGTTGATGCGTTTGAAGTGGTCGAGGTCGATCAGCGCCAGACCGTGCACCACGTCGGCCTCCATCGCATTCAGCTCGCGGGTGGCCAGGCGCAGGAAATGCCGGCGGTTGAACAGCCCGGTCAGTTCGTCGGTGGCCACCAGGTCTTCGAGCTGGCGCATCATCCCGCGCAGGGTGTCCTGATGCGCCTGCAAGGCGAACCGCCGCTGGCGCATGCGTTGGCGCGAGGTCTGGACGAAGCGTGCGTAAATCACCAGCCACGCCAGCACGATCAACAGGATGCAGGCCTGCAACGCGGACAGCGCCGGATCGTGCAGCCGCAAGTGGTAACCGTCCCACAGCGTGATGGCGCAAAAACTGAAAAACACCAGCATCGCGCAGCGCACAAACGCCCGCTGTGACAGATGGAACAGGCCGAACAGCAGCACCAGCACATAGAAAACCAGAAACTCGCCCCGCGCCTCTTCCAGATGGGCGATCAGCCACGTCTGCCAGCCAAGGCCCAGCAGCACCTGGACTTCGGTCAGACTCGGGTCGGAGAAGCGCAGGTTGCAGCCGGAAAAGAACACGGCGAACAGGGCCGCCTGACTGATCACCACCAGCGCGCTGCCGATGGCAACGCCGGCCAGCGAGTCGTTGTAGTGTCCGGTGAAATACGCCAGCCACAGCAGCAGCAAAGCCAATCCATAGGTGGCTGCAGCAAGGGCGAAGCGTTTGAGCAAAAGACGTTGAATGGCGTTATGGGTCAATCGTTGACTCACCGTGCGATAAGAGGCTGACCGAGTGTCCTACTCTACAGACCGGCTGCCACTTTAGTGGCGCAGGCGATAAATGACCATTGATTTTCGGGCCGGGTATTTGGCGTCAAAAACCTGCAGCCATGCGACCAACGAATGACTCCCGGCAGATGTGCCCGCCACCGAGGCGCGGTATACTGCCGCGCCTTTTTAGCGTCGCGCCAGCAGCCCCGGCGTGCCTTGAAAGGTGTCTGCGACCGACCGATGCACCCAAGCCGCAGGCACCTTATTGAATGTTCCCGTCTTTTAGAGGAGCGCGACTCATGACCGTGATCAAGCAAGACGACCTGATTCAGAGCGTTGCCGACGCCCTGCAGTTCATTTCCTACTACCACCCCGTGGATTTCATCCAGGCGATGCACGAAGCCTACCTGCGCGAAGAATCGCCAGCGGCCCGTGACTCGATGGCGCAGATCCTGATCAACTCGCGCATGTGCGCCACCGGCCACCGGCCGATCTGCCAGGACACCGGCATCGTGACCGTGTTCGTGCGTGTGGGCATGGACGTGCGTTGGGATGGCGCGACCATGAGCCTGGACGACATGATCAACGAAGGCGTACGCCGCGCCTACAACCTGCCGGAAAACGTCCTGCGTGCTTCGATCCTGGCCGACCCGGCCGGTGCGCGTAAAAACACCAAGGACAACACCCCGGCGGTCATCCACTACTCCATCGTCCCGGGTAACACCGTGGAAGTGGACGTAGCGGCCAAGGGCGGCGGCTCCGAGAACAAGTCGAAAATGGCCATGCTCAACCCGTCCGACTCGATCGTTGACTGGGTACTCAAGACCGTTCCGACCATGGGCGCCGGCTGGTGCCCACCGGGCATGCTGGGCATCGGCATCGGCGGTACCGCCGAGAAAGCCGCTGTGATGGCAAAAGAAGTGTTGATGGAGTCCATCGACATTCACGAGCTCAAGGCCCGTGGCCCGCAGAACCGCATCGAAGAAATGCGTCTGGAGCTGTTCGAGAAGGTCAACCAGCTGGGCATCGGCGCCCAAGGCCTCGGTGGCCTGACCACCGTGCTCGACGTGAAGATCATGGACTACCCGACTCACGCCGCCTCCTTGCCGGTGTGCATGATCCCGAACTGCGCCGCCACCCGTCACGCGCACTTCGTGCTCGACGGTTCCGGCCCGGCTTCGCTGGAAGCGCCACCGCTGGACGCCTACCCGGAAATCGTCTGGGAAGCCGGCCCTTCGGCCCGTCGCGTCAACCTCGACACCCTGACCCCGGAAGACGTGCAGAGCTGGAAGCCGGGCGAAACCGTCCTGCTCAACGGCAAGATGCTCACTGGTCGCGACGCTGCGCACAAGCGCATGGTCGAGATGCTGAACAAGGGCGAAACACTGCCGGTGGATCTGAAAGGTCGCTTCATCTACTACGTCGGCCCGGTTGATCCGGTCGGTGACGAAGTGGTTGGCCCGGCTGGCCCGACCACCGCCACACGGATGGACAAGTTCACCCGTCAGATCCTCGAGCAGACCGGCCTGTTGGGCATGATCGGCAAGTCCGAGCGCGGCCCGACCGCGATCGACGCGATCAAGGACAACAAGGCCGTGTACCTGATGGCCGTCGGCGGTGCCGCTTACCTGGTGGCGCAAGCGATCAAGAAGTCCAAGGTCCTGGCGTTTGCCGAGCTGGGCATGGAAGCGATCTACGAGTTCGAGGTCAAGGACATGCCGGTCACCGTTGCGGTGGACAGCAAAGGTGAATCGGTACACATCACCGGTCCTGCGATCTGGCAACAGAAGATCAGCGAAAGCCTGGCGGTAGAAGTGCAGTAAGCGCTTCATCTGCCAGCAAAAAGGCCGGGCGGTCAGCAATGACCGCCCGGCCTTTTTTTCGCCTGCCATAAAAGTGCAGGCGCCGGCACCTGTCAGATCTGACAGGTGTCGGAACAAAGGCGCTCTGTTAGCGTGCAATCTCGGCATTCACTGGTTGCGTTGCCATGGTTCCAGATGCAGATGCGCTCGTCACCCCGCCCTCCATTGCCAAAACCGCGTCCATTGCCACCAATGGACGCAGCTGGGGAGAGATCGGTGCAACCGGGCAACGCTCTTACACACTGACGTTGCCGATCATCGCTGCGCGCTCGCTCAATCCTGACCTGCAACTGGTCTATGACGGCAACGCGGGCAACGGCAAGTGCGGCCTCGGCTGGGATTTACCGCTGCCGGTCATCTCCCGCAAGACCAGCAAGGGCGTTCCGAAATACGCACCCGACGACGTCATGCAGGCTGACGGCACCGACCTGCGACCCGAGCTGACGACCCGCGGCAAGATCAAGGTAACCCGACGCACTCGGGGTAAAGGCAAGAGCGCCCGAAAGTTTTCGGTGGTGCGTTATATCCCTCGCCTGGAAAGCACGTTCGACCGCTACGAACTCTGGACACCTGCAGACGGCGCCCCCTACTGGATCGTTTCCCGCGCCGACGGCTCACAACATTGCTATGGCAATAACCAGGGATCGTGCATCTACGACCCGGCAAAACCGAGCCATATCGCCGCGTGGCTGCTGGTGGAAACCAGGAACGCGGTGGGGGAAAACATCTTTTACGAGTACAAGGCCGATGACAAGGTCGCCGACGATCGCTTTGACTATCAGGCCCAGCGCTATCTGCGGCAGGTCTGTTATTGCAACAAGACCGCCAGCACTGGTCTGTATTGCCTTGATCATTCGCAGCCAGAACTGCTGGACTGGCTGTTCCGTCTGATAGTCGACTACGGGGAGCGCGTCACCCGGCGCGAGGCTGTTCCCCCCTATTCAGCCCCGAACGAGAACAAATGGCTGCTGCGCAGCGATCCGTTTCGCAATCATCGCTTCGGTTTCGAGATTGGCACCCGGCGCCTGTGCCAGCAGTTTCTGTTGTTCAACCACATCGGCCCCGACCCGGTACTGGTCGAACGTCTGTTGCTGGAGCACGAACCCACGCTGTCTCAATACAACCACCTCAAAGCCGCGCATTACATGAGTTACGACGCAGAGGGGCACGTCAAACAACTACCGCCGCTTGAGTACTGCTATGAGCCGCTCAAGCTCAACCCCTTTCCCCAGGCGTTTCTGGCACTCGACCATATGCCGGGCCTCAACGATGGCAAGCCCTATCATTGCGTCGACCTTTACGGAGAAGGCCTGCCTGGTTTTCTCTGCCAGCACGACAACGCCTGGTATTACCGTGAGCCTCTGCGCGGCACACCCGGCACTGACGAAATTATCTACGGCCCGTGGACCTTGCTGCCGCTGATCCCCAACGCCGACAGCAACAAACCGGTGGTGCAAATCCTCATGGACCTCACTGGCGACGGACGCCTGGACTGGGTCGTCGCGCAGCCCGACGGCAGCGGGTATTACACGCTCAATCCGGATGGCACCTGGTCGCTGTTGAAATCGTTCAAGCAGTTTCCCGTGGAGTTCTTCCATTATTTGGCCCAATTGGGTGACTTGAGCGGTGACGGTCTCAACTCCCTGGCGCTGATCGGACCGAAAAGCGTGCGGGTGTACGCGAATTTGAGGGAAACAGGCTTTGCTCCCGGCAAGGATGTACCCCATACCCCGGACCGATTGCCGCTGTTCAGTGGAGCCGGTAACGAATTGGTGTCTTTCAGCGATATGGGCGCCAGCGGTATGGAACTGTGCCGGATCCGCCATGATGAAATCCGCTGCTGGATCAGCCTCGGGCATGGCCGGTTTGGCGAGGGTTTCAAGATGAGCGACTTGCCGTTCAAATATGGCGAGTTCGATCCCGACCGAGTGCGCATCGCCGACGTAGACAATTCCGGTGCTCCGGCTCTCATTTACCTGTATTCGGACTTCTTCGAAATCTGGTTGAACCACGGTGGCAACTCCCTGGCATCGGAACCCGTCCGAATTCCATGGCCCAGAGGCGTGCGCTACGACAACCTCTGCCAGGTGACCTTTGCTGATCTCAGGGGCATTGGCTGCGCCAGCCTGCTGCTGACCGTTCCGCACATGTCACCTCGACACTATGTGTATAACCTGGTCGACGCGCGGCCATACCTGCTCACTGGATGCAACAACAACATGGGTTACAACGCGTCGTTGCAATATCGCAGCAGTGCGCAATTCTGGCTGGATGAAAAACGCCAGGAATTGGTGGCACGCAGGAAGCCGGTGTGCCATTTGCCGTTTCCGCAGATGGTGCTCCATTGGCTGCGTCAGGAAGATGAAATCACCGGCAATTACCTGATGCAGTTCCATGAGTATTTCGAGGGTTATTACGACGGTCGCGAACGCGAATTTCGCGGCTTCGGCCGGGTCTGTCAGATCGACAGCGAACTGGAACCGGGCAAGGCCGAAAGTGGCCATACAGCCCCGATGCGCACCACTCAATGGATTCATACCGGCGAAAGTGTCGATCCGGTTTTGAAAGGTATCAGCGAACTCGACGATGAAATCACGCCCTTTGGGCCCACCGTCACTTCAACGCTCGACGCCAGACGCGGTAGAGAACGAATTCGCAAACGGCGCAAGAGCGACGATCCCGAAGTCGCCTACGCCCTGGCCGGTCGTCTGCTTCGCATTGAAGCCTGTCAGGCGGACGACCCCGCTCCCGCTCGCCCGATTTCCCTGAGCGAATTCCGTTATCTGGTTCGGGTCGTCGATGAAACCCCGTCCAGCCTGCTGGTGCTGGAACTGGAAAACCGCAGCCAGCAATACGAACGTTTCATGGATGATCCCCGCTGTCAGCACGCGGTCGGTCTGGCATGGGACATGTTCGGTCATCCGACCCAACGCTTCGCGGTCGCCTGCGCACGCCGCCGCACTAAAACCGACAAACCGCCTTTCACTCAAAAGGATCAACAGCTCGCCTGGCTGGACAGTCACGATGAGCAACAGCGGTACTTCTATCTGACGGAAACCCTTGCCGAGCCGATTCACCTGATCACTGACGACCACTGGCTGCTCGGTTTGCCCTGGCGCCAGCGCAGCAATGCGCTGAGGCTGCCCAAGGGAGCGCTGCCGGACGGGCTGCAATCGGCAGACATCAGTTTCGAAAACTTCGAAAAGTATGAGGGCTGCGCAGCGTGGACATCGGAACGCGAACTGACGTCACTCTCGCAACAAACGTATCTGGAGGCGGTCGGCAAGATCGAGTACCCACCGCGCCAGGGACCGACCGAGCGGGCTGTGTTCGACAAAAAGGCATTGGCGGCTTACGTCGACGTCCCGATTGTCATTCGGGACGAGCTGACAAAAATCGGCTACAAGCCCATGAACCTGTTTTTGCCGCCAGACACGGATGAAGATCTTCTGAAAAACCTCTGGTCGGCACAGAGCGGCTTGTTCACCTACTCCGACCCCAGCGGTTTCTACCACGTCACCGATGTTCAGCAGACCGCGAGCCATGGCGCAACCCACATCACCAGGGACGCAAACCATCTGCTGACCACTGCCATCACCCTGCCGGACGGCTGCGTCACGGCAATGACCTACGACATGCACACCTTGCAGGTGCAGCGTGTCACGGATCACAACGACAACATTCACGAAGTGCGGTACGAAGCGGGCGGTCGACCGATTGCCTTCAGCTTTCATGGTAACGAGGAAGGCGTGCGTGCCGGTTTCGAAGATCTGTCCGTTTATCCACCTCAGTCTGATCTGAGCGTCGAGTTTGCCCTCGCCAACCCGAAAACCGTGCTGGCATCCGCTGCCGGCGTGGTGCGCACCAATCTGTTCAGCTGGATGCCATTGCTACCGGTCAAAACGGCGCGGCTCAAAAGAAAGCAATGGATCGCCAACGGCCTGATCCTGCCCGACGGCCACATACGCGCATCGGCCCTGCGCTGGCTGAACCAGCAAAAGAAACGCACTGCCAGCGAACAAACCCTGCTCAAGATCATCCAGACCGCCCTCAGGCAGCCGGTAAACAGCGTCAACCTGACTGCCGACTGCTACCACACCGACCCGCAGCAACAGATTCAGATGACCGTCCGTTACGTCGACGGTTTTGGCCGCGAGCTGCAAAGCAAACAGCTCGTGCCGCCGGGCGATGCCCTTGTCGCCACGCCCGAGGACGGCCTCGAGACCGACGCCGACGGCAAGCCGATCGAAATGCCCGCCGCGCGTCGCTGGCGAGTCATGGGACGTGTCGAATACAACCATAAGGGCGAGACTATCCGGGTCTATCGCTCGTATTTTCTCAATACCCATCGCTGCATCAATGACCGCGCCATGCGTGAACACGGCCATCACGATCAAATGTTCTACGACGCCCAGGGCCGACTGATCAAAACGATCAATGCGCTGGGCCATACGGCCTTGGAGCAATTGCATCCATGGTTCACGCTCAGCTACGACTACAACGACACACAAGAGCCATCACCCGCCAGGCCCGCGAAAAAACCGACACCTGCAAAACCTGCAAAACGGGTCAAGTCATGAACGCCAGCGTGCACCATCTGACACCGAAGATGTCGTCAATCGGTCCGCATGGCGCGACCGTCAGACAAGCCGAATACCTGCGTTCGGTGGCCGGCGAAGAGGTGCGAGCACTCATCAACCGACTGCAATATGACGTGGCCGGCCAACCGGTGGCACAACTGGATCCGCGCCTGCCCACGCCCAATACAATAACCGTGCACAGACTCGACGGTACGACGGTCAGGACCTTCAACGTCGACGGCGGGGAAACCACTGTTCTGCAAGGACTCGGTGGCGAACTTCTGCAAAGCTGGGATGCAAACGGCAATCACCGGGAGATGAGCTACGACCCGCAACTGCGGTTGCGGAGCGTCGCGGAAAACGGGATAACCGACTTCGAAACCTTCCACTACGGCAACAACCTAGCCGACCCGACACACAACCTGCGCGGCCAGATGACAGCGCTGAGCGATCCATCGAGCACGTTACAAATCAACAGTTTCGCCATGAGCGGCCCGTCACTGGAAGAAACCCGCACCTTCAAGGACGGCAAGATCTGCACCAGCCGCCAGCGCTTCAGCGCCGTCGGTGCGCTGCTGCAAACCACCGACGCCGGCGGGCATGTACAACAATCGACTTACGACATCGCCGGACAACTTGTCCGGGTGCAACTGCAACTCAGCGGGCAAGCCTTCCAGGATATTTTGAACGGCGCGGATTACAACGCCGCCGGCCAGATCACCGAACAGCGACTCGGTAACGGCGTGACCAATCATTGGCACTACCGGGCAGCCGATGGACGTCTGTTGCGGCAGTACGCGCATAAGGGTTCGGCACCGGCAATTCAGGATTTCGTGTATGACTACGACGCGGCGGGAAACGTCATTCACATTGTCGACCCCATCTACAAAACGACGTTTTTCCGCAACCAGCGGGTCAACGGTGACCGCACATTTCTCTACGATTCGATGTACCGGCTGACCGGTGCCACCGGATACAGCGATGCCCCGCCCAAGGACAACCCCGGGTGGCCGATACCCGCCGATCCCGATGACCGACTCAACTATGTCGAGTCTTTCGAATACGACGACGGCAACAATCTGAAAAAACTGACCCACGTTCGCGACGGCAACACCTACACCCGCGAGATGTTCATCGACCTTGCCAGCAATCGCGGCGTGCGCTGGAAAAGTGGCGATCCGGATCCTGACTTTGGCATTCATTTCGACCCTGCCGGCAATCTCAGGCACCTGCAGACCGGCCAGCCGCTCGACTGGAACAGTCGCAACCAACTGCAATCGCTGACCCTCGTCGAACATGACAGCGGGCCATCGGATCAGGAGCGGTACCAATACAGCCAGGGCACAAGGGTCTACAAACGTCACGAAACCCACACCCGTAAAGTCAGCCACGTCGATGAAGTGCATTACGCAGGGAGTCTGGAAGTCCGCACCAGCAACAATGGAGAGGAATTGCACCGCATCACCGTCGCAATCGGTGTCGGCGAGGTGACGTGTCTGCATTGGGTCGCCGGCAAACCGCCAGGTATCGACGCTGATCAATTGCAGTACTCGCTGAGTGACCACCTGGGATCAATCACAAAAACACTCGATCAGCAGGCACTGTTGATCAATGCCGAGGGCTATTTTGCCTACGGCGGCACGGCCTGGATGACCGCTCGCTCGCAAATCGAAGCGGACTACAAGTTCACCCGCTATTCGGGCAAGGAAATGGATGTCACCGGGCTTTATTACTACGGCGCACGGTATTACGCGCCGTGGTTGTGTCGCTGGGTGAGCGCCGACCCGGCCGGGGATACGGACGGGCTGAACCGGTATGCATTTGTGGGGAATAATCCGCTGCGTTACGTTGATCCGTCGGGAGGAACCAGAGCCGAAGCCACCATCATGTTATACGCGGGCTTCCTGGGCCACGTGAGTGAATATGCCGAACAAACCAATGCACAACTCCACAACATCATTCACCAGAAAGGCTTCATAAAAGCGCTGTTTACCAACGCTGTCGTGGAGGGCGTAAAGGGCCCGATCGGCTACGAAGCCGGGTTGATTGGTGGTGCGCAGGTTGACATGGCCATACCACATGGATTGACTCTCCCTCCATATGCGACAACCGGAGGGCTGATCGGAGGAAACATCGGCGGCGATGTGTCGGGCGCCATGGCAGATGTGCCACTGAGATCCGTCGGCCTCACCGTCGGAGGGATGATTCCGAAAACCTCGAAGATGTCCGTTGGTGCGATTGATCACGATCTGGGAATCAAGCAAGCCGTCGGGGACATTCGCAACTTCAGCGACTTCATGAATGAACGAGGCACCCCGGCGCTCGACAAAGTCCTCAATCCGGAGTTCATGATGAACAGGGTGATGTCCTCCTGGATATCGATCATTCCCGCCGCGCTCAATATGCTTGCCCTGACTATCGAAATCGAAGACATCAAGAACCGCCTGGACCCGGTCAAGGTCGGAAAAATCGAGACGATGCTCAGCGACTGGCAGACAGCGCTCGAAGAGCGTTCGGCATGGATGGAGAAAGCTTTCGATGCAATGGGCACAGATATCCTCTATCCAGCCGATGTGCTGCCGAATGTAAACAACACGACCACAAAAGAAATGCTGGCACCGATCACCCGCTCGGGCTTGCGTCGACAAACCGCAGCCACCCGATATGAAATCGCCCACGCCCAGCGCGGTCTGGCCGCCTACAAAGAGATGGGCACCACGGACAATCAGTACTCGCGGCGCATGGCTCACCCGACCTATTAATAATCAGGTAACGGGTTCACCGGGAGTCAGTAGCCCAGCGCTGGAACAGGGCCAATCCGGCGGGGGATAACGGGCGAAGCACAGCGCCTCATGGTATGGTGCCAGCCCCATTTCCCCCTCAGTTCTTCAGCATGCTGCCGACTTCCCGTACCTTGCGTCTGTCGTTGTATACCCTGCTGATCATCGCCGGTGCCGCCCTTGCTGCAACGCTTGCGATCCGCCACGCCGAGCGCCAGGCGCTGGAAGAAGACGCCGCGCGGGCCAATCAACAGCTGGCGCTGTACGCCAACTCGCTGCATACCCTGATCGACCGCTATCGCGCCCTGCCCGCCGTGCTGGCGCTGGACCCGCAATTGCGTGCGGCGCTGGCCGGCCCGGTCGACGCCGAACAGCAAGCGGCGCTGAATCTGAAGCTGGAAAAAATCAACGGCGCCGCCCAATCCTCAACCCTTGAACTGCTCGACCACACCGGCCTCGCGGTGGCGGCCAGCAACTGGCGTCTGCCCAGCAGTTACGTCGGTCACAACTACGGCTTTCGCCCCTATTTCAGTCAGACCCGCACCCAGGGCACCGGGCGTTTCTACGCGGTCGGTGTGACCAGCGGCATTCCCGGTTATTTCCTGTCCAGCGCGGTGCTCGGCGACAACGGCGAGTTTCTCGGGGCGATGGTGGTCAAGCTCGAATTCCCCGAACTCGAACGCGAATGGAGCCAGGGCAATGACACCCTGCTGGTCAGCGATGCGCGCGGCATCATCTTCATCGCCAACCAGCCCGGCTGGCGCTATCGCCTGCTGCACCCGCTGAGCCCGGCCGATTACCGCGAGATCAAGGCCACCCGCCAATACGACAAACAGTCGCTGGTGCCGCTGACGCATCTGGCGCTGCGCACCTTCGACGACAACAGTGATCTGCGCCGCGTCGAAGGCCCGCAAGGCACGGCGGATTACCTGTGGGAATCGCTGCCGCTGAGCACCGAAGGCTGGACGCTGCACCTGCTGCGGCATCCGCAGGTGTCCTTCGAGGATCAGCGCAATGCCGGGCTCGCCGCCGCCGGAGTGTGGCTGGCGCTGGTGTTCCTGCTGCTGTTCCTCAATCAGCGCTGGCGCCTGGCAAAGATGCGCCAGCGTAGCCGCGAAGAGCTTGAGCAACTGGTCGAAGAGCGCACGCGCGACTTGCGCACCGCACAGGACGGTCTGGTGCAGTCGGCAAAACTGGCGGCACTGGGGCAGATGTCCGCCGCGCTGGCCCACGAAATCAATCAGCCGTTGACCGCCCAGCGCATGCAGCTGGCGACCCTGCGTCTGCTGCTCGATCATGGCCGGGTCGATGACGCCTACAAGGCGCTCAAACCGGTGGATGACATGCTCACGCGCATGGCCGCCCTCACCGGCCACCTGAAAACCTTCGCCCGCAAGAGCCCCAGCGGTTTGCGCGAACGGCTGGATCTGGCGACGGTGGTCGATCAGGCCCTGCAATTGCTCGATGCGCGTCTGCGCGATGAGCAGGTCAGTCTGGTGCTGCACCTGACCCGTCCGGCCTGGGTGCGCGGCGATGCGATCCGCCTGGAGCAGGTGTTGATCAATCTGCTGCGCAACGCCCTCGACGCGATGCAGGGCAAGCCGTGCAAGCGTCTGGAAATCCGTCTGGAAGCCGACGAACAATTGTGGCGCCTGAGCGTCATCGACAACGGCGGCGGCATCGCCGAAGAACATCTGGCTCAGGTGTTCGATCCGTTCTTCACCACCAAACCGGTGGGTGACGGGCTGGGTCTGGGGCTGGCAGTATCGTTCGCCATCGTCCATGAATCCGGCGGGCGCCTGTGCGCCGAGAATGGTGACAACGGCGCGGTGTTCAGCCTGACCTTGCCGATCGATCTGGAGGCGCACATCTGATGCTCAACTCGGTGATGGTGGTCGACGACGAAAGCAGCATTCGCAGTGCCGTCGAGCAATGGCTGAGCCTGTCCGGGTTCGAAGTGCAGCTGTTCAGCCGCGCCGAGGAATGCCTGGCGGCGCTGCCCGCGCATTTTGCCGGGGTGATTGTCAGCGACGTGCGCATGCCCGGCCTCAGCGGTCTTGAACTGCTGGCCGAAGTACAGCGCCGGGATGCCGACCTGCCGGTGATTCTGCTGACCGGCCACGGCGATGTGCCGATGGCGGTCGAAGCGATGCGCGACGGCGCCTACGATTTTCTGGAAAAACCCTTCAGCCCCGAGACCCTGCTCGGCAGCCTGCGCCGGGCGCTGGAAAAGCGTCGCTTGGTGCTGGAAAACCGCGCCCTGCACGAGCAGGCCGACAACCGCGCCAGACTGGATGCGACGTTGCTCGGTGTTTCCCGTGGCTTGCAGACCTTGCGCCGGCAGGTGCTGGATCTGGCGACGCTGCCGGTCAACGTGCTGATCCGTGGCGAGACCGGCAGCGGCAAGGAACTGGTCGCCCGTTGCCTGCACGACTTCGGCCCGCGCGCCGACAAGCCGTTCGTGGCGCTGAACTGCGCGGCGATCCCCGAGCAGCTGTTCGAAGCCGAGCTGTTCGGGCATGAGAGCGGCGCGTTCACCGGGGCTTCCGGCAAGCGCATCGGCAAGCTGGAATACGCCGATGGCGGCACGCTTTTTCTCGATGAAATCGAAAGCATGCCGCTGGCCCAGCAAGTGAAACTGCTGCGGGTGTTGCAGGAGCAGAAGCTGGAGCGGCTGGGGTCGAACCAGAGCATTCGGGTGGACTTGCGGATCGTCGCGGCGACCAAACCCGATTTGCTGGATGAAGCGCGGGCCGGGCGCTTTCGTGAAGACCTGGCGTATCGCCTGAACGTCGCCGAATTGCGCCTGCCGCCGCTGCGTGATCGTCGGGAAGACATTCCGTTGTTGTTCGAATCCTTCGCCCAGAGCGCGGCACAGCGCTTGGGCCGGACTTTTCCGCCGCTCAGTGGCGCGCAGTTGAGCCATCTGCTGAGTCATGACTGGCCGGGCAATGTGCGGGAGTTGGCGAACGTGGCCGAGCGTCAGGTGCTGGGGCTGGATGAACCGGTGCAGGGGATTGATCCGGGGCAGTCGCTGGCGGCGCAGCAGGAAGCGTTTGAAGCGCAGTGTTTGCGGGCTGCTTTGACCCGGCACAAGGGGGATGTGAAAGCCGTGCTGGAAGAGCTGCAACTGCCGAGGCGCACGTTCAATGAAAAGATGCAGCGGCATGGTTTGACCCGGGAAATGTTTTTGGCTGATTGAATTGATCGTTCCCACGCTCCGCGTGGGAATGCAGCCCGGGACGCTCTGCGTCCCAAAGCGGACGCAGAGCGTCCATTGAGGCATTCCCACGCAGAGCGTGGGAACGATCAGATCAACGATCAGATAGGCGGAAATCCGCTCATCGCCAACTTCCTATCGGCAAAATCCCGCTCAACCCATCTCCCCAGCCCCTCTAAACCGGCCCTCCCCCCGTTGGCACAGCTCCTGCTATAGCCCTCGCAGGCTGCGTTTCAACGCGCTCCACAAAAACAATTAAACGAAGGATCCTTCAATGGATAACTCCAACGCCCTGCCTCTTGGGTCGGCTGCCGTGCCGGCTAAAGAACGAACCACCGCCAGTCGCATCAAGTCGATCTTCAGCGGTTCCGTCGGCAACATGGTCGAGTGGTACGACTGGTACGTCTATGCCGCCTTCTCGCTGTACTTCGCCAAAGCCTTCTTCCCCAAAGGCGACACCACCGCCCAACTGCTAAACACCGCCGCGATCTTCGCCGTGGGCTTTCTGATGCGCCCGATCGGTGGCTGGCTGATGGGCCTGTACGCCGACAAGGTCGGACGCAAAAAGGCCCTGATGGCCTCGGTTTACCTGATGTGCTTCGGCTCGCTGATCATCGCCCTGAGCCCGGGTTATGAAACCATCGGTGTCGGCGCGCCGATCCTGCTGGTGTTCGCCCGCCTGCTGCAAGGCCTGTCGGTCGGTGGCGAATACGGCACCTCGGCGACCTACCTGTCGGAGATGGCGACCAAGGAGCGTCGCGGCTTCTTCTCCAGCTTCCAGTACGTGACCCTGATTTCCGGCCAGCTCATCGCGCTGGGCGTACTGATCGTGCTGCAACAGTTCCTGACCACCGAAGAGCTGTACGCGTGGGGCTGGCGTATCCCGTTCGCCATCGGCGCGCTGTGCGCAATCGTGGCGCTGTACCTGCGTCGTGGCATGGAAGAAACCGAGTCGTTCACCAAGAAGGAAAAGTCCAAGGAAAGCGCGATGCGCACCTTGCTTCGTCATCCGAAGGAACTGCTGACCGTGGTCGGCCTGACCATGGGCGGTACGCTGGCGTTCTACACCTACACCACCTACATGCAGAAATACCTGGTGAACACCGTCGGCATGAGCATCTCCGACTCCACCACCATTTCCGCCGCCACGCTGTTCCTGTTCATGTGCCTGCAACCGATCATCGGCGGCCTGTCCGATAAAATCGGTCGTCGTCCGATCCTGATCGCCTTCGGCGTGCTCGGTACGATCTTCACCGTGCCGATCCTGATGACCCTGCACACCATCCAGACCTGGTGGGGCGCGTTCTTCCTGATCATGGCGGCGCTGATCATCGTCAGCGGCTACACCTCGATCAACGCCGTGGTGAAGGCCGAGCTGTTCCCGACCGAAATCCGTGCGCTGGGTGTCGGCCTGCCGTACGCACTGACCGTGTCGATCTTCGGCGGCACCGCCGAATACATCGCGCTGTGGTTCAAGAGCATCGGCATGGAAACCGGTTACTACTGGTACGTGACCGCGTGCATCGCGGTGTCCCTGCTGGTGTACATCACCATGAAAGACACCCAGAAACACTCGCGCATCGTCACTGACTGATCGGGTTTATTCAGCCACTGCAATGGTGGCTGTTCTGGCCCCATCGCGAGCAAGCTCGCTCCCACATTGGATCGGCGTAAAACTGACCCTGTGGGAGCGAGCTTGCTCGCGATTGAAGTCACCTCGGTATCAGGACAATTCGGCAACCCCCTGTTTGCTGCCATAACGCTTCTGCGCATACGACGCCCCGACGATCATCACCAGCAGAATCCCCGCCAGTACCGCCGACGAACCGATGGTGCCGAAGTCCAGTCCGCCCTTCTCATGGGACTTGGTCATCAAGTCGCCCAAGGTCGCGCCAAACGGCCGGGTCAGCACGAACGCCACCCAGAACAGCGCCACCGACGAAATCTTCGTGAAGTACTTGAGCAGCACGACCACGCCAATCGCCGAGCCGATCAACAGCGCGCCACCGGCAAAGCCCAGGCCGGAGTCGTCCGCCAGGTAATCGCCGAGCGCGGTGCCCAGGGTGTTGGAGAACAAAATCGCCATCCAGTAGAACATCTCGCCGCGAAAGCTCTGCACCTTGGTCACGTTGAGCGAATCGCCGCTCAGGCGCCAAGCCGCGAAGATCGCCAGCAGGATCGCGATCAGGATCATGGAACCGGTGGCGTAACCCAGTTCCAGCGTGCGGTCCATGAAGTCGGACATGGTGGTGCCAGCGGTGCTGGTCGACAGGATCACGATCCAGTACAGCAACGGCTTGTAAGTCTTGGACATCAACTGCGCGATCAGCGTCAGGACGAACACGCTGATCAGGATCAGCGAGCTGATGGCGTAGCCGACGTTAAGGGTCATCGACAACAAATCCCCCGCGGTTTCCCCCAGGGTCGTCGCGCAGATTTTCATGACCCAGAAGGCCAGGGTGATTTGAGGCAGTTTGTTCATCGCGGGCAACGCTCCAGTGTGTGACGGCCGGTTTTTGGCTTTATGGCCGTGGGCAGACTGGCGTTGCGCGGGTGAAAAACCGGTCGGGAATCCATGAAAAATCTGTCACACACGCAAAAAACGGCGATTAATCACCGGTTAATGCCCCTGCCGCATCCTGCACCTACCTGATCGATTAACTGCGCGACGCTCGCTCCGACGACGAAAGCGAATTGAATGCGTCGCCCTTAATATCAATTTAATCGATTGTTTTTAGCATTATTTTGCGCTTTTTAATCAATTTAATTGGCGTAGCATGAACCCCATGCGAAACACATCGCCAACGAATTTCGAATCTGGAGAACGACCATGAAAACCAAACTGATCCTCGCCCTGACCCTGTCCGTACTGGCCGCCAATACCTTCGCCGCCGATGGCTCGGACAAAACCAAATCCGCCGACTTCATTTCCGGCGCCAGCGCTGCCATCGAAACCAGCCACACCGGCACCTACGCTGCCGACGGCTTCGACAAGACCAACGTCGGCAAAGCCGTTGCTGCTGATGGTTTCGATAAAACCGGCACTGCCAACGCAATCGCTGCCGATGGCTTCGATAAAACCGGCACCGCCAACGCAATCGCTGCTGACGGTTTCGATAAAACCGGTACCGCCAACGCCATCGCCGCCGACGGTTTCGATAAAACCGGCACCGCCGCTGCCATCAGCTGATTACCAGAATGCAGACACCAAAGCCCGGCCATTGCCGGGCTTGTTCATGTCTACAGGTTTGAAAACTTCACCATCGGCGCATTTGATCTTCGCGGATCGGACTTGCACTATTGGTCGCTTATAAAAGCCTTCAGGATCACCCCGCCATGCCCGACGACATCCATTTCTACGAACCCGCCAACGGCCACGGCCTGCCCCACGATCCGTTCAACGCCATCGTCGGCCCGCGCCCCATCGGCTGGATTTCTTCGCAGGATGCCGAGGGCCGGCTGAACCTGGCGCCTTACAGCTTTTTCAACGCGTTCAACTACATTCCGCCGATCATCGGGTTCTCCAGCGTTGGTCGCAAAGACAGCCTGAACAACATCGAGCAGACCGGCGAATTCGTCTGGAACCTCGCCACTCGCCCGTTGGCCGAGCAGATGAACCAGAGCTGCGCGATGGTCGGGCCGGAGGTCAACGAGTTCGAACTGGCGGGGCTGACGCCGGTGGCGTCGAAGGTGATTGCCGTGCCGCGCGTGGCCGAAAGCCCGGTGTCCTTCGAATGCAAGGTCACCCAGATCATTCAGTTGCAGCGCGCCGACGGCGAGACCGTGCCGAGCTGGCTGGTGCTTGGCGAGGTGGTCGCCGTGCACATTGCCAAATGGCTGTTGAAGGACGGGATCTACGACACCGCCGCCGCCGAACCGATTCTGCGGGGCGGCGGGCCGGCGGACTATTTCCAGCTGGGGCCGGAGGCGTTGTTCAAGATGTGGCGCCCGGGGGCAACGAAGTAAGCGCTTACCAGATCAGCTCGGCGTCTTCGGTGACGCCCTTGAGCTTGTCCAGTTCATTGATCGCGGCTTCATCGGCGGCGATGGCGCCGGGGAAAACCTGATCGTTCAGCAGTTTGTGAAAGCGCGGTGCGCCGCCGTCGACCAGGGCCTTGACGGCGATTGCCGCGTGATAACCCTTGTTGCCGCCCAACTCGACGGGGACTACAGCGGAAACCGCTTCGAAGTGTTCGAACTCTTTACGTGCCATATCGCAGGTCCTGGCTCAGTCAGATGAGCCCGACATTAAACATTCAACCGGCGAGTTTGTGTATCGGCGCAGTGCATTGCCCTACGGCCTGTGCGGCCGAGACTTCCTTGAAGGTGTGGAAATCCAGGCTGTTGACCACCAGCTCCTGCACCAGCTCGGCAAAGATTTCCATCGACGGGCTGCTGAAATACGCGGTCATCGATTGCTGGTTGTTCCAGAAACCGGAGACCAGCCACAACTCTGGATCACACTGCGAATGCTGCAAGGCGAAGCTCAGGCAACCGGGGGCGGCACGGGACGGTTCGATCAGGGCGCTCAGGCGCATGCCGAGTTCCGCCGAACGCCCGGCGCGCGCTCGAACGAAGGCCATATGACTGACGGGAATCTGCTTGGACATGTTCAACCCTCCCAGGGAGTCGCGTAGCAGCCGGGGACGGGCTGCGACAGGATTCAAGGTTAAGGGCCGCTCCCCGTTCGCCGTTAGTCGATTCCTGCCGTCGCGTTGCACAATCCTGCGAGACTGTCGTGCAGACCTGTAACAAGTCGTGAATTGCTGTCACCGTCCTGTCACACCGGTTTCGAGCAAGTTTTACAGGGCTCGCCCTGTCATGTCTGGGCAGGTACGCAACGCCATGCAGGATCAGGCAAGCATTTCGCAGGATGTGTCTACCGCTTGCGCTTGCACAAACTTATGCTCTGCTCCCATTCCATCCCTTGCCGAGGAGGCTGTGCATGACGTCATTCGATCGTTTTCAGGCGCCGCCCGATGCCGACATGGAAAAGCAGCGCGCGGAACTGGCGGCCATCATTCGCCGCAATACCTCCGAAGATGGCAGTTATGCCACTGCCGTCGGCTCGCTGGTCATGTCGCGCCACACCCAGTCCCATGACTTCGCCCCGGTGCTCGCGCAACCGGCGCTGTGCATCATGGCCCAGGGTCGCAAAGAGGTGCGGCTGGCGGACGAATTCTTCAATTACGATCCGTTGAATTACCTGGTGGTATCGGTTTCGATGCCGTTGAGCGGTCGGGTGGTGAATGTCTCGCCTGAAGAGCCGATCCTCGCCGTGCGCCTGGACATCGATCCGGCGGAGATCACTGCGCTGATCGCCGATGCCGGCCCGATGGGTGTACCGACCCGGCCGACCGGACGTGGTTTGTATGTGGAGAAAATCGACAGCGCGATGCTCGATGCGGTGCTGCGTCTGGCCCGTCTGCTCGATGCGCCGAAAGATATCGCCATGCTCGCGCCGCTGATCCGCCGGGAAATTCTCTATCGCCTGCTGCGCAGTCCGCAGGGCCATCGGCTGTACGAAATCGCCATCGCCAACAGCCAGAGCCACCGCATCAGCCAGGCGATCAAATGGCTCAACGGCAACTTCGAACAGCCGCTGCGCATCGATGATCTGGCGAAGGAAGTGAACCTCAGCGTCTCGACCTTGCATCACCGTTTCAAGGCGATGACGGCGATGAGTCCGTTGCAGTATCAGAAGCAACTGCGCCTGCAAGAGGCGCGGCGTTTGATGCTGGCTGAGGGGCTGGAAGCTTCGGCGGCGGGGTATCGGGTAGGGTATGAAAGTCCGTCGCAGTTCAGCCGCGAGTACAGCCGGTTGTTTGGCGCGCCGCCGTTGCGGGATCTGGCGCGCCTGCGATTGAGTGTCTGATCAGGCGCCGAGCACCCGACACGCCTCACTCGGCAACGTCACCGAAACCGGATGCCCGATCCCCAGACCGAAGCCCTGACACGGCGTGCTCAGCGCCGTGAAGGTCACCCCGGAACACTCCACCGTAGTCTCGATCGTCGCGCCGATATCCCGCACAAACGTCACCTTGCCCAACAGACGATTGCCCGCCGCAGCCTGGGGCGCCGACAGTTGCAGGTCTTCGGGGCGGATCAGCATTTTCACTTTCTGCCCGACCACGATGCTGCTGCAGATCGGCACTTGCAGCGCATCGCCACCCGGCAGCACGACCTTGCCATCGCCCAGCGCGGTGGCCGGGAAAATATTCCCCGAGCCGATAAAGTCCGCGACGAATTCGTTGGCCGGGTGCCGATAGATTTCAATCGGCGTGCCCACTTGTTGCACCCGATGCTCACCCAGTACCACCACGATGTCGGCCATGGTCATGGCCTCGCGCTGATCGTGGGTGACCATGATGGTGGTGATGTTCAGGCGTTGTTGCAGCTGACGGATTTCCACCTGCATCGACTCGCGCAACTTGGCATCCAGCGCCGACAGCGGTTCGTCGAGCAGAAGAATTTTCGGGTGCGAAGCAATCGCCCGGGCAATCGCCACTCGCTGACGCTGGCCGCCGGAGAGCTTGGCCACCGGACGATCAATCATCGGTTGCAGCTGGATCAGCTCCAGCAACTCCACCACCCGCGCCTGTTGATCAGCCTTGCTCACACCACGCAGTTTCAGCGGATAGGCGATGTTCTCGCCCACCGTCATGTGCGGGAACAATGCCAGCGACTGAAACACCATGCCGAAGTTGCGCAGGTGCGCCGGGGTGTGGCCGATGTCCTCGCCGTCCAGGCGGATCTCGCCGCCGGTTAGGGTTTCCAGCCCGGCGATCATTCGCAGCAACGTGGTCTTGCCGCAGCCCGACGGGCCGAGGAAGCACACCAGTTTGCCCTCGGGCAAATGCAGGTTGACGTCTTTCACCGCGCAGGCCGAGCCGTAGTGTTTCTCGACGTTTTCCAGAATCAGACCAGACATAAAAATCACCTCAAGAAATCAAAAGGAAACGCCGCCTTCACCGACCAGCTTCTCCAACGCCCAGATCAGGACGAAGTCGATCAGCACGATCAGCACGGCAAACGAGAACACGGTAGGGTCGAGCGATGACACGGTGCGGCTGTACATCCAGATCGGCACGGTCATGACGTCGATGGTGTAGAGGAAATAGGTCACGGTGAATTCGTTGAACGAGACGATGAACGCCAGCAGCATCCCCGCCAGAATCCCCGATTTCATCAGCGGTACCACCACATCGACGATGGCGCGCAACGGCGAGGCGCCGAGCATCTGCGCGGCCTCTTCGACTTCACTGCCGATGGAAAGCATGGCCGCCGTGCAGTTCTTCACCACGAACGGCAGCGCCAGAATTACGTGGGCAATCACCAGCCGCGAGGTGGTCATGTGGAACGGCAGGCTGTCGAATACCAGCAGCAAGGCCAACCCCAGCACCACCATCGGGAACACCAGCGGCAGCGACATCAATTGCAGCGCCACGCCCTTGCCACGGAAATCGCAACGGGTCAGCGCGTAGGCCGCCGGCACCGCGATCAGCGTGGCGAAAATCATCGTCAGGCACGCCACCAGCAAACTGGTGCCCATGGCCTGGCCGAGGCTCAGCACATCGCTGGCATCGGGCGAAACGAAGGTGTGCCACGCCGCCTTGTACCACTGCAGGCTATAGCTGCTCGGCGGGAAGTCGAGGTTCGACGCGCCGCTGAACGACATCACGATCATGGTCAGGATCGGCAACACGGCCAGGAACAAAATGATCCCGGAGAGGATGCCGGCGAACTTGCCGGTGTCGCCCGGCAACAGCGACTGACGCTTCTTGATCAGGGCACTCATTGCGAAGCCTCCAGCAGACGGCGACGGCGGCCGGTGATGTATTCGGACAAAGTCATGATGGCGAGCGTGGTGACGATCAGCACCACCCCGGCAGCCGATGCAGCAGGCCAGTTCATCAGCGGTGCGATCTGGTCATGCACCATCACCGCGAGCATCGGCACGCGACGGCCACCGAGTAACAGCGGCACCACGAAGCTGCTGGCGTTGTAGGCAAACACCAGCGTCGCACCGGTGATGATCCCCGGCAGACTCATCGGCAACACCACCTGGCGGAACACCTGAAAACGACTGGCGCCGAGGGTGGCGGCGGCTTCCTCGTAGCTGCGAGCAACACCGCGCATGGCGCTGGCAATCGGCAGCACGGCGAGCGGAAACGCGGTCTGCACCAGGCCCATCAACACGCCGTTCTGGTTGTACAGCAACATGATCGGCCGCTTGATCAGACCGAGGCCCATCAGGGTCTGGTTGAGCATGCCGCCGGGACCGAGGATCACCAGCCAGCCATAGCTTTGCAGAAGCAGGTTGACCAGCAGCGGCAACAGCACCGCCGCAAGGAAAATCCGCCGCACGAATGGTGATGTCAGACGCGACATGGTGTACGCCACCGGGATCGCCAAGACCACCGCGATCACCGCGCTGATCAGCGCCAGACGCAAGGTCAGCAGCAACGATTTGAGGTAGTAGGGTTCGAGCAACTGGGCGTAACTGGCCAGGCTGAAACCGGACCACTCCGCACCCTTGGTGCCGACGCTCATGCGCAGCACCAGCAGGCTGGCGGCAATCAGCACGCCGAGAAACAGCATCGACGGCGTGAGGAAAAACCACGCCCGTGCAGTCGGCGAAACACCGCGCGCCGGGCGCACGTCACCCGCGCCGACCGGTTGGGTCAGGGATTGATGTTCCATAGCAATGATCTCGTCAATGGAAAAACAACTGACAGACACTGCCTTCAAATTCACCGAGAAACCTGTGGGAGCGAGCTTGCTCGCGATAGCAATCTGTCAGTCGACACTGTCGGTGAATGTCAGTCCGCAATCGCGAGCAAGCTCGCTCCCACAGGTACTTCGGTGTTTGAAGAACCTGCGTCCATCACTCGATCAGGAAGAAAAGATTTCCGTGTAGCGACGAATCCACTGGTCATGCACGGTCGCCAGGAAGGCGTTGTCGTGCATGATCGCCTTCTCCGCGATCTGCTCCGGCGTGAGGATGAACGGGCTCTTGCGCGCTTCGGCGGAGATGATCGCCTTGGCGTTGACCGGGCCGTTGAAGATGTCTTCGGCCATCTTGCCCTGCACCAGCGGGTCGAGGGAGTGGTCGATGAAGGCGTAGGCCAGGTCGGTGTCGCCCGGACGATTCTTCGGCATTACCGAGAGCATCAGGTCGGTGTAGAAACCTTCCTTCATGCCGAACGTGGCGCCCAGGCCATAGTTCGGATCGCGGATCTGCTTGGGGAAAAATGCCGGGGCGTAGAGGCCGCCCATGTCCAGGGAACCGGTGCGGAACAGCTCGGCGATCTGGTTGGGGTTTTCACCCAGAGTCACCACGCGGTCTTTCAGCTCGGCGAGTTTCTTGAAGCCCGGCTCGATGTTGTGCTCGTCACCACCGGCCAGTTTGGCGGCGATGATGATCAGGTCCATCGCCTCGGTCCAGTTCGGCGGCGGCAGGAAAATGCTCGGTGCCAGATCGGCATCCCACAGCGCGGCGTAACTGTCCGGCGCGGTGGTCTGGGTGCGGGTGCTGTAGACCAGACTGTTGCACCACAGCAGGTAACCGATGCCGTGACCGTTGGCCCCGGTGCGGTATTTTTCCGGGACGTCGACCAGATTGGGAATGCGGTTGAGATCGGGTTTTTCCAGCAGTCCGGCAGCGGCCAGACCTTCAGCGCCGACGCCAGCCAGGGTGATGATGTCGTACTGCGGACGGTCACCGCCGGCCTTGAGCTTGGCGACCATTTCCGAGGTGCTGCCGGTGCGGTCGGCAATCACTTTGGCGCCGGTCTTGGCTTCGAAGGTTGCCGCGATATTGCGCAGTGCAGCGAGGCCCGTGTCATCGGACCAGGTCAACAGGCGCAGGGTCTTGCCGGCAAAGCGGGTGTCGCTGGCACTGGCCCGGATGAAGGGCATGCTCATGGCCGCCGCAGCCACCGAGGCCACGCCGACGGTTTTGATGAATTGACGCCTGTTCAGATCGTGCTCGCCCATGTAGGACTCCCATTATTCTTGTAAGTATGAGACTGATCGCAACCCTTGCATCTGCCTGACCGGAATTGCTCAAGCGCCCGGTTTCAAAGGGCTTGAGCGTGGTCTGCGGGTTCATCCTGAGGTCGTGCAAAACACCTGACTATCGATAAAAACTCATTGGAGCCATGACGCCGGCGCATGCCTCGTTGCGAGGCATGCGCTGACCTTTTTCGGGCATTCAGAGCGCGCGGATCACGTGCTTGATTTCCTGAAATACCGCCAGGCCCCACGGGCCCAATTCGCGGCCGATGCTGCTCTGTTTGTAGCCGCCCCACGCTGTCTGCGGGAAGATCACCTGCGGCGCGTTGAGCCACACCAGCCCCGCCTGCAAGGCGTTGGCGACCCGATCCGCGGTCTCGGCATTACGCGTGACCACGCTGGCGACCAGACCGAACTGACTGTCGTTGGCCAGGGCAATCGCCTCGGCCTCCGAAGCAAAACTGCGCACGCAGATCACCGGGCCAAAAATCTCTTCACACCACAGCGCACTGTCGAGGGGCACTTCGGTGAAGATCGTCGGCTGCAAGAAATATCCGCGCGGCAGATCGGCGGGACGATTGCCACCACAGATCAGCTTGGCGCCGGCACTCAGGCCACGGTCGATGTGACCGAGCACTCGCTGGTACTGCGCCTGATTGACCAGCGCGCCCATCTCGACTTCAGGATCGAATGGATCGGCCACACGGATTTTTTCCGCGCGGGCCTTCAAGCGAATCAGGAATTCATCGGCGATTTCATCGGCAACCAGCACCCGGCTAGTGGCCGAGCACATCTGCCCGGCGTTGAAGAAACCGCCGCCACAGGCCAGCTCCACCGCCAGATCCAGGTCGGCGTCTTCCAGAATCAGCAGCGAGGATTTGCCGCCCAGTTCCAGGCTCACGCCCTTAACGGTTTCAGCGGCGCGCTGCATCACTTGCACACCGACGGCGTTGCTGCCGGTGAAGGAAATCTTGGCGATGCGCGGGTCCGCCGACAGCGGCGCACCGACCGCCAGACCGGTGCCGCACACCAGGTTGAACACGCCTTTGGGCAGACCGGATTCAGCGATGATGGTCGCCAGTTCCAGCTCCGGCAGCGGCGTGACTTCCGACGGTTTGAGCACCACGCAGCAACCCGCAGCGAGAGCTGGCGCGAGTTTCCACGCGGTGGTGACCATCGGGAAATTCCACGGCACGATCAGCCCGACCACACCGCACGGCTCGCGGCGCAGACGTGCGCTGAAGTCATCGCTGGGCAGCGGCACATTGCTGTCCTGTTTCGCATCGAGGCCTTCGGCGAGTTCGGCGTAGTACTCGAAGGTGGCGATCACGTCGTCGACATCGATGCCCGCTTCGAACTGCGGTTTGCCGTTGTTGCTCGACTGCAATTTCATCAGATGTTCGCGGCCGTTGCGCACGCCATTGGCGATGTTGCGCAGGATCGCAGCGCGCTCGGCGCCGGTGGTTTTCGACCAGCCTTTAAAAGCTTCGGTCGCTGCCGTTACCGCTTGGTTGACGGCGCTTTCGTCACCGCCATTGACCGTGGTCAGCAGCGCTTCAGTGGCCGGGTTGATCACGCGCAGGTGTTCGCGGCCGGCGGACCATTGGCCGTTGATGTACAGGCCGTCGAGTGTGGTCGGGAAATTGATCATTGGGCCACCGCCTTCATCCATTGGGTCTGGTCGATTTCGATCAGGGTCGGGCCCTGACGATCGGTGGCGGCACGCAATGCACCCCGCAGGTGTTCGGCCGAGCTGATCGCTTCCGCCGCGCAACCCAGGGCCTTGGCCACACCGATAAAGTCCGGGGTGTAGATGTCGACGCCCACCGGCTCGATGGCGCGGTTGACCATGTATTTCTTGATCTCTTCGTAACCCTGGTTATTCCACAGCAGGATGATCACCGGGGTCCGCGCTTCGACGGCGCTGGCCAGTTCCGGCAGGGTGAATTGCAGACCGCCGTCGCCGATCAGGCACACCACCGGCGGACGTGCGCCATGTTCGAGGTTGCCGCCGAGCCACGCGCCAATCGCCGCCGGCAAGGCGTAACCGAGGGTGCCGTAGCCGGTGGACGAGTTGAACCAGCGGCGCGGGCGCTCCGGGTTGAACGTGAGGTTGCCGGTGTACACCGGTTGCGTGGAGTCACCGACGAACACTGCGTTCGGCAATTCGTGCAGCACGGTTTCGAGGAAACGGGTCTGGGCCAGCGTTGGTGCATCCCAGGTCGCGGCCAGGTCTTCACGCAGACGGGCGGCGCGTACCTGACCCCAATCGTTGCGGCGCTCGGCCAGCGGCTTGTGCGACAGCGCACTGAGCAGCGCTTGTGCGGCGTTGCGCGAGTCGGCCACCAGCGCCACGTGAGGCGGGTAGTTACGCACGGTCTGATCCGGATCGATATCGACGCGCAGCAACTTGCCGGGGATTTCGAAACCGCCGGCGAAGGTCACGTCGTAGTCGGTTTCCGCCAATTCGGTGCCGATCGCCAGGATCACGTCGGCATCGGCCACCAAGGCGCGGGTCGCCACCAGGCTCTGAGTCGAACCGATCAACAGCGGATGGCTCGACGGCAGCATGCCTTTGGCGTTGATGGTCAGGGCCACCGGTGCGTCGAGCAGTTCGGCCAGTTCGGTGAGCTCGGCAGCCGCATCGATGGCGCCGCCACCGGCGAGGATCAGCGGACGCTGGGCGCCGGCCAGCAGTTCAGTCATGCGGCTCACGGCGGCCGGCGCAGCACCGGCACGGTCGATGTTGACCGGCACGCTGGTCAGCAGTTCGTCGGCCTCTTCGACCAGTACGTCCAGCGGAATTTCGATGTGCACCGGACGCGGACGTCCGGCCTGGAACAGCGCGAAAGCACGGGCCAATACGCCCGGTAATTCGGACGCCGACATCAGCGTGTGGGAGAACGCCGCCACGCCGCCGACCAGTGCGCTCTGGTTCGGCAGTTCATGCAGCTTGCCGCGACCGCCGCCCAGTTGACTGCGCGACTGCACGCTGGAGATCACCAGCATCGGGATCGAATCGGCGTACGCCTGGCCCATGGCGGTGGTGATGTTGGTCATACCCGGGCCGGTGATGATGAAGCACACGCCCGGTTTGCCGCTGGTGCGGGCGTAGCCGTCGGCCATGAAGCCGGCGCCCTGTTCATGGCGCGGGGTGACGTGGTTGATGCTCGAACGGGCCAGCCCGCGATACAGCTCCACGGTATGCACCCCGGGAATGCCGAACACCTGCTCGACCCCATAATCTTCGAGTAACTTGACCAGTACTTCGCCACACGTCGCCATGTCTTTGCCCTTCTTGTTCGTTGAGGCACCGGGCTTTAAAGGAACCGGTGATTGGCCTCATTGAAACGGGCGACCCGTAGCCGCAACAATCGATAAAAGCTCATACTAGCCATGTCCTCACGTCATACCTTGGATCCACATGAAACGACTGCCTCCCCTGCCCGCCCTGCATACGTTTCTGATTACCGCGCAGTGCTGCAACTTCACCCGGGCCGCCGAGCAGTTGCACATCACCCAAGGTGCGGTGAGCCGGCAGATCGCCGGGCTGGAGGAACATCTGGGTTATGAGCTGTTCATTCGCCTGGCCCGGGGCCTGGAGCTGACGGCCGAAGGTCGCGAATGGCTGCCACGGGTGCAGCAGGTGTTCAGCCTGATCGGCGACTCGGTGGAGCAGATCGGCGCCAAACGCGAAACCTTGCAACTCAAGGCGCCGAGCTGCGTGATGCGCTGGTTGTTGCCGCGACTGCTGCAATGGCAGCGCGAGCGCCCGGACGTGCCGGTGAAACTCACGGCGTCGTTGCAACACGGGGTGGATTTTCATCGCGAGCAGTTCGACGCAGCGGTGATCTACGGCACCGCGCCCCATGACTCACCCGCAACCCTGCATCTGTTCGATGAGCAACTGACGCCGGTCTGCTCGCCGACACTGCTCAACGGTGGGCCGGCCCTGCACACACCGGCAGACCTGCAACAGCACCTGCTGCTGCATCCGACTCACACGGATGACGACTGGACACTCTGGCTTGAAGCCGCCGAACTGCATTTGAGCAACATCGCCAGCGGTCAGCATTTCGAGACGCTGGATCAGGCGATGTCGATGGCGTCCCACGGGACGGGGGTGGCGATCGGCGACTGGTCACTGATCGGCGACGACTTGAACGCCGGGCGACTGGTGATGCCGTTCGATCTGAAGGTGAAGACGGGACTGGGCTATTACATCGTGGCGCCGGCGTCGGAGCCGTCGGCGAAGTTGCAGGAATTGATGGGGTGGTTGGTGGAGCAGGCTCATACGCGTTGAGCCCGGCCTCACCTGATGATCGTTCCCACGCTCCGCGTGGGAACGATCAATACGGTCAGTAACCGACCGTAAACCGCTGACGCGAATGCTTCGGCGTTTCCACTTCGTCGATCAGCGCAATCGCGTAATCGGCAAAGGTAATCGAGCTCTGACCGTCAGCACTCACCAGCAAGTCATCCTTGCCCACACGAAACTTGCCGGTGCGCTCGCCTTCGACAAACAGCGCCGACGGCGACAGGAACGTCCAGTCCAGCTCCTTTTCCTGACGCAGCGCATCAAGGAACGCCGCGCCAGCGCTGGCCTCAGCCTTGTACTCGGCCGGGAAACCGGCGCTGTCGATCACACGGGTGCCGTCCGGCAGCAACAGCGAACCGGCACCGCCGACCACCAGCAGACGTTTCACCCCGGCCTGTTTCACCGGGCCGATCAGCGCGCTGGCCGGCACCGTGGCGAAATGCGCGGCGCTGATGACTACATCGTGGCCGGCGACGGCGTCCTGCAACGCGGCGGCGTCCAGCACGTCGACATTCTTGCTGACCACACCGGCGCGGGCGCCGATCTTCGAGGTATCCCGGGCGATGGCGGTGACGCTATGGCCGCGACGCAGTGCTTCTTCCAGCAGTTGGCTGCCGGCACGGCCGGTGGCACCAATGATTGCGATCTTGCTCATGACATTCTCCAGTTGGCTTGAGAGTGCTGCGTTTTTCAGAATCGGGTTACCACTGCATTTCGCCCTTGGCGACTTTGGCGCTCAGTTCCAGGGAGCTTTCTTCGCCCAGTTTCGGGTAGCGTTTTTTCATCGCGGCAATCAGCGCAGCAGAGTCCTTGGCTTTCGCGGTTTCGGCATCGAACGCCTTGATGTAGTCGGCGGTGAATTTCACCGCCGCCAGCGAACGGGCGCTGTCACCCAGGTAGTGACCCGGCACCACGGTTTTCGGTTTCAGGGTTTCGATCGAGTGCAGGGTTTCCAGCCAGTCGGCGTGGGATTGCGCAGTCTGGGTGTCGGCCATCCACACGTGGATGTTCTCGGCGACAACCACACCACCGACCACGGCTTTCAACGAAGGAATCCACACGAAGCTGCGATCCGGTTGTTTGCCTTCCAGGCCGACCACCTGCAGTTTCTGACCTTCGAGCATCAGGCTGTCGCCCTTGAGCACGCCCGGCACGATGGTTTTGGCCGGCACGTCGGCGCCCATTTTCGGGCCCCAGAAGGCGAGTTTGCCGTCGACGGTTTTTTTGATGTGATCAACGGTCGGTTGCGAGGCCAGCACCTTGGCATCCGGGAAGGCTTTGGTCAGGGTGTCGAGACCGAAGTAGTAATCCGGGTCACCGTGGCTGATGTAGATGGTGGTCAGTTGCTTGCCGCTGGCGCGGATCTTTTCCACCACTTGCTCGGCCTGGGATTTGCCGAACTGGGCGTCCACCAGAATCGCGTCCTTCTCGCCGCTGACCAGCACCGAAGTCACCGGGAAGATCGCGTTGGTGCCTGGGTTGTAGACATCGAGGGTCAGGTTCGCAGCCGCTGCGTGGGCAGCAAAGCCGAGGGTGGCGGTGGCCAGTAAAACGCGCTTGAGGGTGGTGAAGCCGATCATGGGTTGCTCCGCTGTTCGAATGCCGTGCTTGGCGATGGGGACAGAGCTTAGTTGCCAGACTCGTTACAAAAAATGCGATGCTTGAACATAGTTTGTTTCTGAAAGCGGGCAAATCATGGATCGTCTCCAAGCAATGCGGGTGTTTGTCACGGTGGTGGATCTGGGCAGCCAGTCGGCGGCGGCCGATCACCTGGACCTGTCGCGGCCGGTGGTGTCGCGCTATCTGGCGGAACTGGAAGACTGGGTCGGCGCGCGCCTGATGCACCGCACCACGCGCAAGTTGAGCCTGACCGCCGCCGGCAACGAAATCCTGCCGCGCTGCCGGCAGATGCTGGAGCTGTCCGGCGACATGCAGGCCGCCGTCAGCGAACCTGCCGATGCGCCACGAGGTTTGCTGCGGATCAGCGTCAGCACCTCGTTCGGCCAGGCGCAACTGGCCGATGCCATGGCGACGTTCGTCAAGGCGTATCCGGGGGTGAACATCGACCTGCAAATGCTCGATCGCACCGTGAACCTGGTAGACGAGCGCATCGACCTGGCGATCCGCACCAGCAATGACCTCGATCCCAACCTGATCGCCCGGCGCCTGACGGTCTGCCGTTCGGTGGTCTGCGCCGCACCCGCCTATCTGCAGGAACATCCGCAGCCGCAGCGGGTCGAGGAGCTGAGCCGGCACAACTGCCTGACCCATTCCTACTTCGGCAAAAGCCTGTGGCATTTCGAGGAGGATGGCGAACCGGTCTCGGTGCCGGTGCAGGGCAACATCAGCGCCAACGAGGCCAGCACCCTGCTGCGCGCGACCCTGGCCGGCGCCGGCGTGGCGATGCTGCCGACCTATCAGGCCGGGGTGCATGTGCACAGCGGCGAACTGGTTCGCCTGCTGCCCCACGCCGAGCCTCGGCAGATGAACATCTACGCCGTGTATGCCTCGCGCAAGCACATGCCGGCGGCATTGCGCTGCATGCTGGATTTTCTGGTGCAGCGTTTTCCCGAAAACCCGCAGTGGGATATCGGGCTGTAATCCTGTTCGCAGAGCCGCTGGCAACTCCACGGCGCTGACCTATGCTGAAAGTAGTACCCAAGGGTATTCGTTCAGAGGTCAACGCCATGAACACCAGAACAAGAAGATACCTCGCGATTTTCATCACCTGCGCGGCCACGCTGGCGCTGTATGGCACCGCGGCGTGGCGCGTGGAGCAGTTGCGGCAACTGCCCCGTGAGTACGCGAGCTGCAACTTCGAGCGCTGCATCCCTCACAACGCCACCCTCAACGCCCTGCGCTGATAAAGGGCTCAGGCGTCGTCGTTCTGCTCGGCCTTCAAGCGGTCGCGGAACGCCTTTGGCGAGATCCCCACCCGGCGCCGGAACAAACGCGTGAAGTTGGTCGGATCGGAAAACCCCAACACCTCGGACATCTCGTAAATCGTCATGCTGGTGTAAGTCAGCAGACGTTTGGCTTCCAGTAGCTGACGTTCATGCATGATCTGCAACGCAGGCTGCCCCGCCAGTTCACGGCAGGTGCCGTTGAGGTGCGAGACGGAAATCCCCAGGCGATGGGCCAGGTCTTCGACCTTGACGTGCTGGCGGTAGGTTTCCTCCACCAGCTGAATGAACCCGTTGAGGTATTCGCGCTGACGCTGCGGGCGTTGCGTGGCGTTGTGACGGTGGATCGCCTGGCGGCTGACCCAGACCATGATCACGCTGACCAGCGAATGCATGAGCATTTCCCGCGCCGGTTGATGGCCGTTGTACTCGGCCTGCAACGCGGCAAACAGACTGTTGAGGTACTCCGCGTCCTTGCCCGCCGGGTAGCTTTCGGCCTGGGCCAGGGCCTGCACCGCGCTGCCCAGTTGCGCCTGCAAATGGTTGATCAACGGTGTCGCGAGGGTGACGACGAATCCTTCGACGTCCTCGGAAAAACGGAATCCATGCACCGATAACGGCGGCAGGATCTGGATCGCGGCTTCGTTCAGTTGCGTGCGTTGGCCTTCGATTTCAAGCTCTGCCTGACCTTTGAATACGAAGAGCAACTGGCACAAATCGGCGTGGCGGTGGGGTTTTATTTCCCATTGGTGTTCGCGGCTGCGTTTGGAAATGGTTTCACAGTGCAGCAAGTCAGGGGTCGGCCAGTCCAGGCTTTCACCGTAGAGCTTGAACACCGGAATCGAAGGCAGGTCAGGCTTGTTCATCACTTCAATCCAGGCCTCGAGGTTTGCGGGCGATAATCGCACCGATTGGCAGAATGTACAGGTATCGGCTCAGTTTTCACCTTCAATTGACAGACCCGCAAGGGAAAAATGCAAGCACTCGAATCCTGAAAATCATTCACCGGCCGTTGTCGCGTGAAGCTTGCGAGTCATAAAAACAATGAAAACGCTGAAAACCCAAGTCGTCATCATCGGCGCCGGTCCGTCCGGATTATTGCTCGGCCAACTGCTGCACAATGCCGGCATCGACACCCTGATTCTGGAGCGCCAGACACCTGACTATGTGCTCGGCCGAATCCGCGCAGGCGTGCTTGAACAAGGCATGGTAGAGCTGTTGCGCGAGGCTGGCGTGGGTCAGCGGATGGACGCCGAAGGTCTGGTGCACGGTGGTTTCGAACTGGCCCTCGACGGGCGCCGGATCCACATCGACCTGCAAGCCCTGACCGGCGGAAAAACCGTGATGGTCTACGGCCAGACCGAGGTCACTCGCGACCTGATGGCCGCTCGTCGGGAGACCGGCGGACAGACAATCTATGAAGCCAGCCATGTCGTTCCCTGTGGCATGAAAAGCGACAAAGCCTATGTCACCTTCGAAAAGGACGGCGAAACCTGGCGCGTCGATTGCGACTACATCGCCGGTTGCGACGGTTTCCACGGCGTGGCCCGACAGTCGATTCCCGAGGACTGCCTGAAAGTCTTCGAACGGGTTTATCCGTTTGGCTGGCTGGGGATTCTCGCCGACACGCCACCGATTCACGATGAACTGGTCTACGCCCGTCACGAGCGCGGCTTCGCGCTGTGCAGCATGCGGTCGGCGACTCGCACCCGTTATTACCTGCAAGTGCCGGCCGAAGAAAACGTCGATGACTGGTCGGATCAGCGTTTCTGGGATGAACTGCGCAATCGTCTGCCGGAGGATCTGGCACAGAAACTGGTGACCGGTCCGTCGATTGAAAAGAGCATCGCGCCGCTGCGCAGTTTTGTGGTCGAGCCGATGCAATTCGGGCGGATGTTTCTGGTCGGCGATGCGGCGCACATCGTTCCGCCGACCGGCGCCAAGGGTTTGAATCTGGCGGCCAGCGATGTCAGCACGCTGTTCAGGATTCTGCTGAAGGTTTACCGCGAAGGTCGCACTGACTTGCTGGAGAAATACTCGGAGATCTGCCTGCGCCGGGTGTGGAAAGCCGAGCGGTTTTCCTGGTGGATGACCTCGATGCTGCACCGCTTCGACGAGCATGATGATTTCAGCCAGCGGATCTGTGCTTCGGAACTGGACTACTTTGTCAGCTCGGAGGCCGGTCAAAAAACCATTGCAGAAAATTACGTCGGGCTTCCTTATGAGGCTATCGAATAGCTTCCTACCGACTTACACTGGCGAGCACTCACCCGCTCGCCCTGGCACTGCGGGTCAATCACTGCCCGCAGGTTCGCCCGTGACCAATCTCAACCATCCCGAAACGCCCAAACCGGCCATTCGCAGCGTGCTGGTCGCGCTGATGATGGCGATCTTTCTCGGCGCGCTGGACCAGACCATCGTCGCCGTTTCCATGCCGGCCATCTCCGCCCAGTTCAAGGACGTCAGCCTGCTGGCCTGGGTGATTTCCGGCTACATGGTGGCGATGACCGTGGCGGTGCCGATCTACGGCAAGCTCGGTGACCTGTACGGGCGGCGCAAACTGATGCTGTTCGGCATGGGCCTGTTCACCCTCGCCTCGCTGTTCTGCGGCATGGCCCAGAGCATGGAGCAACTGGTGCTGGCGCGGATCTTCCAGGGCATCGGTGCCGGCGGGATGATTTCGGTGAGCCAGGCGATCATCGGCGATATCGTGCCGCCTCGCGAACGCGGGCGTTATCAGGGTTACTTCAGCAGCATGTACGCGGTGGCCAGCGTCGCCGGGCCGGTGCTCGGCGGTTACATGACCGAGTACCTGTCATGGCGCTGGGTGTTCCTGATCAACCTGCCGCTGGGCCTCGGCGCGTACTGGGTTGCGCGGCGCAACCTGATCGGCCTGCCGATTCCGCAGCGCAAACCAGTCATCGATTATCTCGGCACGCTACTGATGATCATCGGCCTGACCGCGCTGTTGCTGGCGATCACTCAGGTCGGCCAAGGCCATGCGTGGCGCAGCAGCGAAGTGCTCGGGCTGTTCGCTTGCGCGGTGGCGGTGTTGGCAGTGTTCGTCTGGCACGAGCGGCGCGCCCGGGAACCGTTGCTGCCGATGCACCTGTTCACCAACCGCAGCGCGCTGCTGTGCTGGTGCACGATTTTCTTTTGCAGCTTCCAGGCGATTTCCCTGATCGTGCTGATGCCGCTGCGCTTTCAGAGCGTGACCGGCGCCGGGGCCGACAGCGCGGCATTGCACCTGCTGCCGCTGGCGATGGGTTTGCCGATCGGCGCGTATTTTGCCGGACGTCGCACCTCGATCACCGGGCGCTACAAACCGCAGATTTTGACCGGCGCGCTGCTGATGCCGATCTCGATCCTCGGCATGGCCTTCAGCCCGCCGGATGCGACATTGCTCAGCAGCCTGTTCATGTTGCTCAGCGGGATCGCCGGCGGCATGCAGTTCCCGACGTCGCTGGTCGGTACGCAGAACTCGGTCGAGCAAAAGGACATTGGCGTCGCCACCAGTACCACCAACCTGTTCCGCTCTTTGGGCGGTGCGGTGGGCGTGGCATTGATGTCGGCGCTGTTGCTGGCGTTGTTGCAGGACTCCAGTTTCGCCCACCTGGCCGGCAGCTCGCTGATGAGCGAAGGGCATTCCGGCAACGTGCTGCTCGATGGCCTGAACGCGGCACCCGGCGATGCGCAGAATGCCTTGCGTGCCGAGTTGCTGGTGACGTTCCGGCATTTGCTGATGGTCAGCGCGGCGGTGTCGCTGCTCGGGCTGGCGGCGGCAATTGCGATGCCCAACCGGTTGCTGCGGGGCCGTGAGCATGGCGCCCGCTGATTGATGCCGATGGCTCCCACGCGCGGCGTGGGAGCCATCACGAATCAAGCACTGTAATAACCGACCGCCACCAGCATGTTCCCGACCTTCTTCAAGTAGGCATGCTTGTCCTCGACCTTACCGGTCACCGGGTTTTTCCAGCGGTACTCGTACTCGCCCTCATCCTGTTTGCCGATCAACGCCAGAATCGGTTCGCCCACCGGTTTGCCTTCCGGGTCATCGACCTTGGCGAAATCGGTGTTGATCAGCCGCAGATTGGTGCCGTGGGCGACGTAGCGCCGGTTGTCGAGATTGACCACGAACACATACAGGTCGTCCTGCAGGTAACCGCCCTTGAGCGAGTTGATCGCGGACAGCGTGCCCTTCTCGTCCTTGGTCAAATCGGTGGCCGCTTTGTCGAGCAACGCTTTCGCCTGCTCCGCCGACGCGCGCGGCAGGTAATAACCCACCGCCAGAATCCGCTGACCGATGCGTTGATAGTAAACGTGCTTGCGCTCGACCTTGCCGTCTGACCAGTTCTGCCAGCGGTATTCGGCCTGCTGGATGCCGTTGCCTTCCGGTACTTTCAAGGCGTCCTTGAAGGACTTCTGCAAGTCCGGCCCGAGGACTTCGCTGACGTCGCGACCGATCAATGCCGACGACGGCCCGCCGCTGGCGAGCATCACGCCCTTGGTGTCGACCACGAACACGTAACGGTCCTTGTCGACGAACTCGCCCTGACGGCTGAACGCCGCGAACGCCTTGTCGCCGTTGTCGTGGTAATAGGCCAGAGCCTTTTCCAGCAAGGCGATGGCGGCCTTGCTGTCGTCTTTTTCCGTGGTGGCCGCGTTGGCCTGACCGAAACTCAACAGCAGCACCGCGCCGAGCCAGGCCAGCTTGTGCACAAACCCCATGACGCATCCCTCGTTCTTGTTGGTGTTTCAAGAGCGTAGACGGCCTGAAGGCATGTATGGATATTCAGAAAGCTTCTGAATGTTGCTATGGCGAGGGCGTTCGCGCCCTCGCCACACAAGAGGCTTACGGACGGGCGTTGAGTTGCTGCTGCAGGTTCTGGATCTGCGCTTGCAGGGTGTTGATGTTGCGAGTCATCTGCCCACGGAACGCATCGAACTCGGCAGTGTTGGTGCCGCCCTGCGCAGCGGCCGGACGGTTGTCCTGCTCGCTTTTGAGGATGACGATTTCCTGCTCCAGACGGTCGATGGCGGCGTTTGAGCCACCCTGTTTTTTCAGGGCCGTGATGTCGGCACCGAGGCTTTTGAACTGCGCATCGAAACCCTTCACCTGTGCATCGAAGCTCTTGAGCTGGGCGTCAAGCTTGCTGGTGTCGGCCGGGGTGCTTTTCAGCGTGGCCAGTTCGGCGCTCAGGGCTTTGACCTGGGCTTGCAACTGGGTGTTGGCGTTCTGTTGTTCGGTGGTCTGGGCGGTCATCTGCGCCAGACGCTTGTCCAGATCCGTCGCCTGCCCGGCCACGCCCTGCTGCTGTTTGCTCTGATCCTGAAGCGCACTCTGCAGCTGTTTGATCTGCAGCTTGAGGGCTTCGCTGTCGGTGGTGACGTTGGTCTGGCTGGCCACGACCTTGCCGGAAATGTCCTGCAGGCGCCCCGCCGCTTCCTCACTGATGCGCGCGAAACTTTCCTGGGTCGCCACCAGTTGCTGCTCCATCAGCGAAATCTGCTGGAAGCTCCACCAGGCCAGACCAATGAAGGCGAAGAACAATGCGCCGACCAATGCCCACAACGGCCCGGTGCTGGCGGCCTTGACCTTGACCACAGGCGGCGTGCGCGAATGCACGGAGGTGCGGGCGGTGGCCGGGAAATCGTCGTCATCGAGGGTATCGGCGCGCAGGCTCGGTACATCGTCGAAATCGTCGTGGGCATCGTTACGCATGGACATTGAGGCAACCTTTGTGAAACGCGGTGATGGCAGATTGGCGCGAAGTATAAACCCCGCGGCCGCTGGGGTTGACCCTCAAGCCGTGGCGCGGTTCAGTGCCGGCCGGCAGATTCGTATCAACGAATGTCCTGAGCCTTCCACCAGCCACAGAACTCATCGAGGGCCGTCCACAGACTGACTTTCGGATCGTAGTCCAGATAATGCCGGGCGCGACTGATGTCGAGGGTGAAATTTTTGTTCATCACCTGCATGCCCAGGCGCGACAGGGTCGGCTCGGGACGCCCGGGCCAGAGCTTGCACACCCCCTCGTTGAGCGCCGCCACGCTGTAGGCCAGTCCGTAGGAACGGTACTTGGTGACCTGTGGGACTTCCATCTTGCGCATCACGTAATTGACCACATCCCACAGCGGCACCGGAGCGCCGTTGCTGATGTTGTAGGCCTTGCCCAGCGCGGAGGCGTCGGCCAGCAGACTGCTGAGCAGCGCTTCGTTGAGGTTGTGCACGCTGGTGAAATCGACCTTGTTCAGACCGTTGCCGATGATCGCCAGACGGCCCTTGCGCTGCATGTTCAGCAAGCGCGGGAAGATGCTCATGTCGCCGGCGCCGGTGACGAAACGCGGGCGCAGGGCGAGGGTTTCGAGGCCGAATTCCTGGGCGCCGAAGACCTTTTGCTCGGCCAGGTATTTGGTCGCGGCGTAGTGATGCTTGAAGCGCTTGGGCACTTGTTCTTCGGTCAGGCCGAGATGGTCGCGACCGTCAAAGTAGATCGAGGGCGACGACAGATGCACCAGCCGCCGAACCCGTTGCTTCAGGCAGGCCTCGACCACGTTTTCGGTGACTTGCACGTTGCCCTGATGGAAGTCCTGATACCGGCCCCACAAGCCGACCGCACCGGCGCAATGCACCACGGCTTCGACATCGCTGCACAGCGCACGCACCAGATCCGGATCGCTCAAATCGCCTTGAACGAACTCGGCGCCGCGACGCACCAGATGCTCGACACCCTCGGCCCGGCGACCGTTGACCCGCACGTCCAGGCCCTGCTCCAGGGCGAAACGCGCAAAGCGTCCGCCAATGAAGCCGCTTGCGCCGGTGACCAGAATTTTCATGTAAAGCTCCGCTGTCTTTCGTTTTGCCTGATTCGTGAGTCTTGACGCTGGCCGTCAGTCCAACGGCACCAGCCATTGCGCCGACGAACGCACCAATTGCTCGGTCAACAGACCGAGCAACTGACCGCCATTGCGCCAATGATGCCAGTACAAGGGCACGTCGATCGGTTTATCTGGCAACAGTTCGCGCAGTACGCCCCGCTCCAGTTGCTCGCGCACCTGCAATTCCGGCACCAGTCCCCAGCCAAGCCCGGCTTCGGTCAGGCGGATAAAACCCTCGGACGACGGGCACAGATGATGTTCGAAACCGCCATCGACGCCGAGGGACGCGAGGTATCGATGCTGCAGAAAGTCGTCCGGGCCAAATACCAGCGCCGGGGTGCGCGGTAACTGTTCAGCCCGCACGCCCTCGGGAAAATGCCGCTCGATGAACGCCGGACTGGCCAGCGCCCGATAGCGCATCGCTCCGAGCAACACGCTGCGCGCACCTGCTACCGGACGCTCACTGGCGCACAGGCAACCGGCCACTTCACCGGCGCGCATGCGTTTGAGGCCGACGGTCTGGTCTTCGACGATCAGATCCAGCAACAGATGTTGTTCGGCGCAGAAGTCGCCCACGGCCTCGGCCCACCAGGTGGCGAGGCTGTCGGCATTCAGGGCGATGCGCAGGCGCTCCGGCAGGCCTTCTTCGTCCAGCGCCGGCACCAGCGTCTGCAAATCCCGTTCAAGCAGGCGCACCTGCTGCACATGGTTGAGCAAACGTCGGCCGATCTCGGTCGGCGACGGCGGCGTGCCACGTACCAAAACCGGCTGGCCGACCCGCGCTTCCAGCAATTTGATCCGCTGGGAGATCGCCGATTGCGAAAGGCCCAGCACCTGCGCCGCCCGCTCGAATCCGGCCTGCTCGACCACGGCGGCCAGAGCGGAAAGCAATTTGTAGTCGAACATCAGTTTTCCTAATGAGCGATCAGCACTATTGGTTTTTCTTATACAACGTCAACCGGGAGAATAGCCAGCAAGCACTCTTTATCAAGGATCACCCCCATGGCTGGCGAAACCTCGTTGACCACCCTGCTGCGCAGCATGAGCCCGCAGCTCAATGCCGGCGAATTCGTGTTCTGCACCCTGCGCGACGGCCAGTTGCCGAGCGATCTGGAAATCGTCGGCAGCTTCCGTGAACAGGAAGGCCTGACGGTGATTCTCGAACGGTCCCACGCCGAGCGCGCCGGCTTCAGCTTCGACTACGTCGCGGCCTGGATCACCTTGAACGTGCATTCGGCGCTGGAAGCCGTCGGCCTGACCGCCGCATTCGCCACCGCACTGGGCAAGGCCGGGATCAGTTGCAACGTGATTGCCGGCTATTACCACGACCATTTGTTTGTCGGTCAGGCCGACGCCGAACGCGCCATGCAAGTGCTGCGCGATCTCGCAGCCAACGCGGAGTAACCGTCATGTGGCAAAGCTATACCAACGGTTTGCTGGTGGCGTTCGGGCTGATCATGGCGATCGGCACCCAGAATGCCTTTGTCCTGGCGCAGAGCCTGCGGCGTGAACATCACCTGCCGGTCGCGGCGCTGTGCGTTGCCTGTGATGCGTTGCTGGTGGCGGCAGGAGTGTTCGGTCTGGCCACGGTGTTGGCGCAGAACCCGACGTTGCTGGCGGTTGCCCGCTGGGGCGGCGCGGTGTTTCTGATCTGGTACGGCAGCCAGGCGTTGCGCCGGGCCTTCTCGAAACAGAGTTTGCAGCAGGGTGAAAACCAGACCGTACGTTCGCTGCGGGCGGTGATGCTCAGCGCACTGGCGGTGACGTTGCTCAACCCGCACGTCTATCTCGACACCGTTCTGCTGATCGGTTCTCTCGGCGCACAGCAGTCGGTGCCCGGCGCTTATGTCGTGGGCGCGGCGAGTGCCTCGCTGCTGTGGTTTTTCACTCTGGCATTCGGCGCGGCATGGCTGGCACCGTGGCTGGCGCGGCCGAGTACGTGGCGGATTCTCGATCTGTTGGTGGCGGTGATGATGTTCACGGTGGCAGGGCAATTGATATTGGCTTCATGATTTATTCCAAACAGCTCTGGAACCTCTATCCCACACAGTTGTTGCGTGGTTAAGCCGCCCCCCCGGTGCTATGATCCGAACCCTGCGCCGCAAAGAGTAAAAACTCGCCGGTGCATTTCTGGCCGCCCGTGATCGGCCTTGCGCTCACCGCAACAGACCTGATTAGGAGAATCATCATGGCTTTCGAATTGCCGCCGCTGCCTTACGCACACGATGCCCTGCAGCCGCACATTTCCAAGGAAACCCTGGAATTCCACCACGACAAGCACCACAACACCTACGTCGTGAACCTGAACAACCTGGTGCCAGGCACCGAGTTCGAAGGCAAGACCCTGGAAGAAATCGTCAAGACTTCCTCGGGCGGCATCTTCAACAACGCCGCTCAGGTCTGGAACCACACCTTCTACTGGAACTGCCTGGCGCCAAACGCCGGCGGTCAACCAACCGGCGCACTGGCTGAAGCCATCAACGCGGCTTTCGGTTCGTTCGACAAGTTCAAGGAAGAGTTCAGCAAAACCTCGATCGGCACCTTCGGTTCCGGCTGGGGCTGGCTGGTGAAAAAGGCTGACGGTTCCCTGGCTCTGGCCAGCACCATCGGCGCCGGCAACCCGCTGACCAGCGGCGACACCCCGCTGCTGACCTGCGACGTGTGGGAACACGCTTACTACATCGACTACCGTAACCTGCGTCCTAAGTACGTCGAGGCGTTCTGGAACCTGGTCAACTGGAAGTTCGTGGCCGAGCAGTTCGAAGGCAAGACCTTCACCGCTTAAGCTGCACGCCAGACAGAAAACCCGGCCATTGCCGGGTTTTTTTCTGCCCGCAGAAATCATCATGGATAAGTCGCATCACAAACAGGGCCTTTTCCCACACGCAAAGCAGCCCTTCTCGCCTTGCTCCCAAGCCACGGCGAACTACCATCAAAAGAGGAAAAATTGTCCGACGCCCCTCAAGTTGGAGGCCAAAACTACCGACACAGTACAAATAGGGCAAATACTCCAGACAGCAGCATTTCGGCCAAGGCCACGGACAAATTTTCCGCGGCTTGATTGTCCCTTTGACTGCCAACACGGGATTGCCAATACTCATGGCAACTTGACGCTACCCGCACGGAACAAGGAATAACCCTTTGAAGCTGGAACTCAAGAACAGCTTGTCGGTGAAGTTGCTCCGGGTCGTGCTCCTGTCGGCATTGATCGTCGGCGTGGTCTTGAGCTGCGCGCAGATCGTTTTCGATGCCTATAAAACACGTCAGGCCGTCGCCGGCGATGCCGAACGCATCCTCGACATGTTCCGCGATCCCTCTACCCAGGCGGTCTACAGCCTGGACCGGGAGATGGGCATGCAGGTGATCGAAGGCCTGTTCCAGGACGACGCCGTGCGCCAGGCCTCCATCGGCCATCCCAACGAAGCGATGCTCGCGCAAAAGTCCCGTGAGCTGCAGCATTCCAACAGCCGCTGGCTGACCGACCTGATTCTTGGCCAGGAACGCACGTTTACCACCCAGCTGGTGGGACGCGGCCCCTACAGCGAATATTACGGCGACCTGAGCATCACCCTCGACACCGCCACCTACGGCCAGGGTTTCATTGTCAGCTCGGTGATCATCTTCATTTCCGGTGTGTTGCGCGCCTTGGCCATGGGTCTGGTGCTGTACCTGGTCTATCACTGGCTGTTGACCAAACCACTGTCGCGGATCATCGAACACCTCACCGAGATCAACCCGGACCGCCCCAGCGAACACAAGATTCCGCAGCTCAAGGGTCACGAAAAAAACGAACTGGGTATCTGGATCAACACCGCCAACCAGTTGCTCGAATCCATCGAGCGCAACACCCACCTGCGCCACGAGGCGGAAAACAGTCTGTTGCGCATGGCCCAGTACGACTTCCTCACCGGCCTGCCGAACCGCCAGCAATTGCAGCAGCAACTGGACAAGATCCTGGTGGATGCCGGCAAGCTGCAGCGTCGGGTTGCGGTGTTGTGTGTCGGACTGGATGACTTCAAAGGCATCAACGAACAATTCAGCTACCAGACCGGCGACCAGTTGTTGCTGGCCCTGGCTGATCGTCTACGCGCCCACAGCGGTCGCCTCGGCGCCCTCGCCCGTCTCGGCGGCGACCAGTTCGCGCTGGTGCAGGCCGATATCGAACAGCCTTACGAAGCGGCGGAACTGGCCCAAAGCATCCTCGATGACCTGGAAGCGCCGTTCGCCCTCGATCATCAGGAAATCCGCCTGCGCGCGACCATCGGCATCACCCTGTTCCCGGAGGACGGCGACAGCACCGAGAAGCTGTTGCAGAAAGCCGAGCAGACCATGACCCTGGCCAAGACCCGCTCGCGCAACCGTTATCAGTTCTACATCGCCAGCGTCGACAGCGAGATGCGCCGCCGTCGCGAACTGGAAAAAGACCTGCGCGATGCCTTGCTGCGCGATCAGTTCTACCTCGTCTATCAGCCGCAGATCAGCTACCGCGATCACCGTGTAGTCGGGGTCGAAGCATTGATCCGCTGGCAACATCCGGAACACGGTCTGGTGCCGCCGGACCTGTTCATCCCGTTGGCCGAGCAGAACGGCACCATCATCGCCATCGGCGAATGGGTGCTGGATCAGGCCTGCAAGCAACTGCGCGACTGGCACGATCAGGGCTTCGTCGACCTGCGCATGGCGGTCAACCTGTCCACCGTGCAACTGCACCACGCCGAACTGCCGCGGGTGGTCAACAACCTGTTGCAGATGTACCGCCTGCCGCCGCGCAGCCTGGAGCTGGAAGTCACCGAAACCGGCCTGATGGAAGACATCAGCACCGCCGCCCAGCACCTGCTGAGCCTGCGCCGCTCCGGCGCACTGATCGCCATCGACGACTTCGGCACCGGCTATTCGTCGCTGAGTTATCTCAAGAGTCTGCCGCTGGACAAGATCAAGATCGACAAGAGCTTCGTCCAGGACCTGCTGGATGACGACGATGACGCGACCATCGTTCGCGCCATCATTCAACTGGGCAAGAGCCTGGGCATGCAGGTGATCGCCGAGGGCGTGGAAACCGCCGAACAGGAAACCTACATCATCTCCGAAGGCTGCCACGAAGGTCAGGGCTACCACTACAGCAAACCGCTGCCGGCGCGCGAGCTGAGCGTTTATCTCAAGCAGGCCCAGCGCAGCAACGCGGCCATCCTCTGAAATCTCCCTGCGAAGCCCGGCAAACCCTTGATCCGCCGGGCGTGGTCTACGCTGTTGATCCAGCGCAACCCCCGCGCAAATAGGAAATATTTCCAGCTACAACCCTTTACACATAATGCGAAAGATTTGCATTATGTCGCAGCTTTTGCGCACCCCCGCGCCTGTCCACTCAATTACCGAAGCAGGATGTTCGCCATGATTCGTATGCCTCTGGCTACCGCCAGTCTGCTGGCCATCGCTATTTCCCTCGCCGGTTGCGGCGAAGGTAAAGACAAAGAAAAGGCCGCCGCTCCTGCGCCGACTCCGGCTGCGAGCACTGCACCGGCTGCGCCTGCTGCTGCCGGTAAAGTCGACGAGGCCGCCGGCAAAGCCGTTGTCTCGCACTACGCCGACATGGTCTTCGCCGTTTACAGCGATGCCGAATCCACCGCGAAAACCCTGCAAACCGCCGTCGACGCTTTCCTCGCCAAGCCGAACGCCGACACCCTGAAAGCCGCCAAGGCTGCCTGGGTTGCCGCCCGCGTTCCTTACCTGCAGAGCGAAGTGTTCCGCTTCGGCAACACCATCATCGACGACTGGGAAGGTCAGGTGAACGCCTGGCCTCTGGACGAAGGCCTGATCGACTACGTCGACAAGTCCTACGAACACGCACTGGGCAACCCGGGCGCCACTGCCAACATCATCGCCAACACCGAAGTACAGGTCGGCGAAGACAAGGTCGACGTCAAGGACATCACCCCGGAAAAACTCGCCAGCCTGAACGAGCTCGGCGGTTCCGAAGCCAACGTTGCCACCGGCTACCACGCCATCGAATTCCTGCTCTGGGGCCAGGACCTGAACGGCACCGGCCCTGGCGCCGGCAACCGTCCACCGTCGGACTACCTGGAAGGCAAAGGCGCCACCGGCGGTCACAACGACCGTCGTCGTGCCTACCTGAAAGCCGTGACCCAGCTGCTGGTCAGCGACCTGGAAGAAATGGTCGGCAACTGGAAGCCGAACGTGGCGGACAACTACCGCGCCACCCTGGAAGCCGAACCGGCTGAAAGCGGCCTGCGCAAAATGCTGTTCGGCATGGGCAGCCTGTCCCTGGGCGAGCTGGCCGGCGAGCGCATGAAGGTGTCCCTGGAAGCGAACTCACCGGAAGACGAACAGGATTGCTTCAGCGACAACACCCACAACTCGCACTTCTACGATGCCAAGGGCATTCGTAACGTTTACCTGGGCGAGTACACCCGTGTCGACGGCACCAAAATGACCGGCGCCAGCCTGTCGTCGCTGGTGGCCAAGGTTGATCCGGCTGCCGACACCGCACTGAAAGCCGATCTGGCCGCCACCGAAGCCAAGATCCAGGTCATGGTCGATCACGCCAACAAGGGTGAGCACTACGACCAGTTGATCGCGGCCGGCAACACCGCCGGCAACCAGATCGTCCGTGACGCCATCGCTTCGCTGGTCAAGCAGACCGGTTCGATCGAAGCCGCTGCCGGCAAACTGGGCATCAGCGACCTGAACCCGGACAACGCCGATCACGAGTTCTGATCACAGCGTCCGCGTTAATAAAGGCGACCTTCGGGTCGCCTTTTTCGTTCTGGCTGACCTGACGTGCATCAAGCAAACGATAATTCCTCTTATTCAAACCCCCTCGCCCTGTTAGACTTTGCGCCTTTAAATTCGCCCCTCTTGCAGGATGTCTGATGCCCTCGCTGCCTCTTCGCTTGTCCGCACTGTTTCTGGCCCTGGGCCTGAGTGCCTGCGATGACGCCCCGCGTTTCACCAAGGCCGAGCCGGGTGAGGCCCGTTCCGGCGGTGCGGCGACCGTGCGCAAGAGCGATCAGAACGCGTTTTCCCTGCCGTCGGCCAACCTGCCGCCTTCGCGGCGGGTGGACTTCAGCGTCGGCAACAGCTTCTTTCGCAGCCCGTGGGTGATCGCGCCGTCGACCACCACCGCTCGCGATGGTCTCGGCCCACTGTTCAACACCAACGCCTGCCAGAACTGCCACATCAAGGACGGTCGCGGCCATCCGCCGACGCCGGATGCGGCCAACGCGGTTTCAATGCTGGTGCGTCTGTCGATTCCCGATGCGCCGGCCTATGCCAAAGTCATCGAACAGGTGGGCGTGGTGCCCGAGCCGGTCTACGGTGGCCAGTTCCAGGACATGGCCGTCCCAGGCGTCGCGCCGGAAGGCAAGGTGCGGGTCGATTACACGCCAGTACCGGTCCGCTTCAAGGACGGCACCGAGGTCGAACTGCGCAAACCGGTCCTGCAGATCACCCAGCTCGGCTACGGCCCGATGCACCCGGACACACGTTTCTCGGCCCGCGTTGCGCCGCCGATGATCGGCCTGGGCCTGCTCGAAGCGATCCCCGAGGAAGCGATCCTCGCCAACGCCACTGCGCAAGCCAAAGAGAACAACGGCATCAACGGCCGGCCAAACCGGGTCTGGGACGATGAGCTGCAAAAGACAGTGATGGGACGATTTGGCTGGAAAGCCGGCCAGCCGAACCTCAATCAACAAAATGTTCACGCGTTTTCTGGTGATATGGGCCTCACCACCAGCCTGAGACCGTTTGATGACTGCACCGATGCGCAAACCGCCTGCAAACAGGCGCCGAACGGCAATGGCCCGGACGGCGAACCGGAAGTCAGCGACAACATCCTGCGCCTGGTGCTGTTCTACAGCCGCAACCTCGCCGTTCCCGCCCGCCGTGGAGTCAATGATCCGCAGGTGCTGGCCGGCAAGAATCTGTTTTTCCAGGCTGGCTGCCAGTCCTGCCACACACCGAAATACACCACCGCCGCCAACGCGGCCGAACCTGAACTGGCCAATCAAGTGATTCGCCCGTACAGCGATCTGCTGCTGCATGACATGGGCGAAGGCCTGGCGGACAACCGCACCGAATTCCAGGCCTCCGGCCGCGACTGGCGCACCCCGCCGCTGTGGGGCATCGGCCTGACGCAGGCGGTCAGCGGCCACACCCAGTTTCTGCATGACGGCCGCGCCCGCAACCTGCTCGAAGCCGTGCTCTGGCATGGCGGCGAAGCGAAGGCGGCGCAGCAACAGGTTTTGTCTTTCAACGCCGAGCAGCGTGCCGCGCTGCTGGCGTTCTTGAACTCACTTTAAACACTTAAAAGAATCGGGAGCCCGACATGTTCCGTCCCAAGCTGTTGTTCACCAGCCTTGCCGCACTGGCCCTCGGCGCGTGCTCGCCGCAGGATCCGCAAGCCGTCACTTCGGCGGCCATCGCCAAATCGGTGATCCTGCCGACCTACACCCGCTGGGTCGAAGCCGACAAGCAACTGGCTGTCAGCGCCCTCGCCTACTGCCAGGGCAAAGAGTCGCTGGACACCGCCCGTGCCGACTTCCTGCACGCGCAGAAAGCCTGGGCCGAGCTGCAACCACTGCTGATCGGCCCGCTGGCCGAAGGTAATCGCTCGTGGCAGGTGCAGTTCTGGCCGGACAAGAAAAACCTGGTCGGCCGTCAGGTCGAGCAACTGGTCACCGCGCAGCCGCAGATCGACGCCGCCGCACTGGCCAAGTCCAGCGTTGTGGTGCAAGGCCTGTCCGCTTACGAGTACATCCTGTTCGACGCCAAGCCTGACGTGGCCAACGACGCGCAGAAAGCCAAATACTGCCCACTGCTGGTGGCCATCGGCGAGCGTCAGAAACAACTGGCCGAAGAGATTCTCAGCAGCTGGAACAACACCGACGGCATGCTCGCGCAGATGAGCAAGTTCCCGAACCAGCGCTACGCCGACTCCCACGAAGCGATCGCCGATCTGCTGCGCGTACAGGTCACCGCCCTCGACACCCTGAAGAAAAAACTCGGCACGCCGATGGGTCGTCAGAGCAAGGGCGTACCTCAGCCGTTCCAGGCTGACGCATGGCGCAGCCAGTCGTCCATGGAGTCGCTGGAAGCCAGCCTCGCAGCGGCCAAAACCGTCTGGGAAGGCGTCGACAACAAAGGTCTGCGCGGCTTGTTACCGGCTGAGCAAAAACCGCTGGCGGACAAGATCGATGCAGCCTACGCGGCGTCGCTCAAACTGTTCGGCAGCACTCAGCGCTCGCTGACTGAAATGCTCAACGATGACGCCGGTCGCCAGCAGCTCAACGACATCTACGACAGCCTCAACGTCGTCCACCGCCTGCACGAAGGCGAGCTGGCCAAGGCGCTGGGCATCCAACTGGGCTTCAACGCCAACGACGGTGACTGATGAGGGCACGTGCCATGCTGCGACGCCAGGCTCTGACTTTAGGTAGTTTGCTGCTGGGAGCAGTGACACTGGGCGGCTGGACGCTGTTCAAACGCAAGGATCAAAGCCCACTGCTGCTGTCGGCGCGGGACGACACCGACGGCAAGCATTACGCCGTCGGTTATCGGCTGGACGGCACTCAGGTGTTCGCCACGGAAGTCGGCCAGCGCTGCCACGACATCATCAATCACCCGACGCTGCCGATCGCGCTGTTCGTTGCCCGCCGGCCGGGCACCGAGAGCTACCTGATCGACTTGCGCAACGGTGCATTGCTGCAAACCGTGACGTCGCAGCCGAACCGGCATTTCTACGGCCACGCGGTGATCCATCACAGTGGCGACTATCTGTACGCCACCGAAAACGACACCACCGATCCGGGCCGTGGCTTGCTCGGGGTGTACAAATTCGAAGGCGAACGGCTGGTGCACAGCGGCGAGATTTCCACCCACGGTCTCGGCCCGCATCAGGTGTCGTGGATGCCCGACGGTGAAACCCTGGTGGTGGCCAACGGTGGGATCCGCACCGAGGCCGAAAGCCGGGTCGACATGAACCTCGATGCCATGGAACCGAGCCTGGTGCTGATGCAACGCGACGGCACCCTGCTGAGCAAGGAAACCCTCGCCCAGCAGATGAACAGCGTGCGCCACCTGGGAATCGCCAGCGACGGCACCATCGTCGCCGGCCAGCAATTCATGGGGCCTTCCCATGAGCGCTCGGAGCTGCTGGCGATCAAACGTCCCGGCCAGCCATTCGTGGCGTTCCCGGTGCCGGAGCATCAGTTGCAGTCGATGGGTCATTACACCGCCAGTGTCGCCGTGCACAGCGACCTGCGTCTGGTGGCACTGACCGCACCCCGCGGCAACCGCTTCTTCATCTGGGATCTGGACAGCGGCGAAGTGCGCCTCGACGCACCATTACCCGACTGCGCCGGCGTCGGTGCGGTGAAGGACGGTTTTGTCGTGACCTCCGGTCAGGGACGTTGCCGCTACTACGATTGCCGCCAGGACGATCTGCTGGCCAAACCGCTGGATTTGCCCGCAGGGCTCTGGGACAACCATCTTCATCTGATGGCCTGAAATTCGCCGCCGACCGTTCGGTCGGCGGCCCCGCTTTTCTCCACCTTCTTCCCTTACACCCGGTAAAAACTGGCAGTTGGAATCCCTGCCGGACTCGGGGTAATGTGCCCGCCTGTCTCGCCTGATTTTCTCCAAGGAACTGGAAATATGCTGCGTCGCCGCATGCTGATCATGTTGGGTGTTGTACTGCTGATCGTTCTGCTTCTCGCCGGTTACAAGGCCTTCTCGATCTATACGATGATCCAGGGCTTTTCCAAGCCGAAGCCGCCGATCAGCGTCGCCGTGGCCACGGCCGTCGAGCGCCCGTGGCAGATGCGTCTGCCCACCGTCGGCACGCTGAAGGCGCTGCAAGGCGTCGACCTGAGTCTGGAGAACGCCGGCACCGTCACCGAGCTGAAATTCGAATCGGGGCAGAAGGTCAAGGCCGGCCAGCCCTTGCTGCAACTGGACAGCGCCGTCGAAGCCGCCTTTCTCGAAACCGCCAAGGCCGATCTCGGCCTCGCACAGCTGGATTACGGTCGCGGCAGCCAGCTCGTCGGCAGCAGCGCCATCTCCAAAGGCGAGTTCGACCGGCTCTCGGCGCAGCTGCAAAAGAACAAGGCCACGGTCAATCAACTCAATGCGGCGCTGGCGAAAAAACGCATCGTCGCGCCCTTCAGCGGCACCATCGGCATCCGCCTCGTGGACATCGGCGACTACCTCGCCAGCGGCACCAAGATCGCCACCCTGCAGGATCTGAGCAGCCTCTACGCCGACTTCTACGTGCCCGAACAGTCGGTGCCGAAACTGGCCATCGGTCAGCCGGTACAGATCACGGTCGCGGCGTACCCCGGCCAGAGCTTCACCGGCGCCATTACCGCGATCAACCCGATCGTCGAAAGCACCACCCGTAACATTCTGGTGCGCGCCACGCTGGCCAACCCCGACGGCAAGTTGCTGCCGGGCATGTTCACCAGTATCGAGGTGCTGCTGCCGGATCCGCAGAAACACATCGTGGTCCCGGAAAGCGCGATCACCTACACCCTCTACGGCAACTCGACGTACGTGGTCACCCAGAAGAAAGCCGAAGACGGCTCCGTCGAAAAGGACGACAAGGGCCAGCCTGTGCTGATCGCCGAGCGTCGGTTCGTCGAGACCGGCGAACGCCGCGATGGCCAGGTGATGATCAACAAGGGCGTGCAGAGCGGCGAACAGGTGGTGACGGCCGGCCAGATCAAACTGGACAACGGCGCCCACATTGCCATCAGCGACGACAAGACCCTCGGCGAGCAGAACAGTCCGCCCCGCGCCGACTGATCAAGGAAACCCCATGGCTTTTACCGATCCGTTCATCCGCCGCCCGGTGCTTGCCACCGTGGTCAGCCTGCTGATTGTGCTGCTGGGCTTCCAGGCCTGGAGCAAACTGCCGCTGCGCCAGTATCCGCAAATGGAAAACGCCCTGATCACGGTGACCACCGCGTACCCCGGGGCCAACGCCGAAACCATCCAGGGCTACATCACCCAGCCGATGCAACAGAGCCTGGCCAGCGCCGAGGGCATCGACTACATGACCTCGGTCAGTCGCCAGAACTTCTCGGTGATTTCGATCTACGCGCGCATCGGCTCCAACAGCGACCGCTTGTTCACCGAGCTGCTGGCCAAGGCCAACGAGGTGAAGAACAAGCTGCCTCAGGACGCTGAAGACCCGGTGCTGAGCAAGGAGGCCGCCGACGCCTCGGCGCTGATGTACATCAGCTTCTTCAGCAAGGAGCTGAACAACCCGCAGATCACCGACTATCTGTCACGGGTAATCCAGCCGAAACTGGCGACCCTGCCGGGCATGGCCGAGGCTGAGATTCTCGGCAACCAGGTGTTCGCCATGCGCCTGTGGATCGACCCGGTGAAACTCGCCGGCTTCGGCCTCAGCGCCAGCGACGTGACCAACGCGGTGCGCCAGTACAACTTCCTCTCCGCCGCCGGCGAAGTGAAAGGCGAGTACGTGGTCACCAGCATCAACGCCAACACCGAACTGAAGTCCGCCGAAGCCTTCGGCAAGATCCCGCTCAAGGTCAGCGGTGACAGCCGGGTACTGCTCAGCGATGTGGCACGGGTCGAGATGGGTGCGGAAAACTACAACTCGATCAGTTCGTTCGGCGGCACGCCCTCGGTGTACATCGGGATCAAGGCCACACCCGGCGCCAACCCGCTGGAAGTGATCAAGGAAGTGCGCAAGATCATGCCGGAGCTGGAAGCCCAGTTGCCGCCCAACCTCAAGAGCGAGATCGCCTACGACGCCACGCTGTTCATCCAGGCCTCCATCGACGAAGTGGTGAAAACCCTGTTCGAAGCGGTGCTGATCGTGATCGTGGTGGTGTTCCTGTTCCTCGGTGCCCTGCGTTCAGTAGTGATTCCGGTGGTGACCATTCCGCTGTCGATGATCGGCGTGATGTTCTTCATGCAGATGATGGGCTACTCGATCAACCTGCTGACCCTGCTGGCAATGGTGCTGGCCATCGGGCTGGTGGTGGACGACGCAATTGTGGTGGTGGAAAACATCCACCGTCACATCGAGGAAGGCAAGACACCACTGGAGGCCGCGCTCGAAGGCGCCCGCGAAATCGCCATGCCGGTGGTGTCGATGACCATCACCCTGGCGGCAGTGTACGCACCGATCGGTTTTCTCACCGGGCTGACGGGGGCACTGTTCAAGGAGTTTGCGTTGACCCTGGCCGGGGCGGTGGTGATCTCCGGCGTCGTCGCCCTGACCCTGTCGCCGATGATGTGCGCCGTGTTGTTGCGTCATGACGAAAACCCCAGCGGTTTGGCCCATCGCCTCGACCGGATTTTCGACAGCCTCAAGCGTCGCTATCAGAGCATGCTGCACGGCACGCTCAATACCCGGCCGGTGGTGCTGGTGTTTGCGGTGATCGTGCTGTGCCTGATTCCGGTGCTGCTCAAGTTCACCAAGTCGGAACTGGCACCGGACGAAGACCAGGGCATCATTTTCATGATGGCCAACGCCCCGCAGCCGACCAACCTCGATTACCTGAACACCTACACCGACGAGTTCATCAAGATCTTCAAGGAGTTCCCGGAGTACTACTCTTCGTTCCAGATCAACGGCTACAACGGCGTGCAGTCCGGCATTGGCGGTTTCCTGCTCAAGCCGTGGAACGAGCGCAGCCGCACGCAAATGGAAATCCTCCCCGAGGTACAGGGCAGACTCGAGGGCATTCCGGGCCTGCAGATCTTCGGCTTCAACCTGCCGTCCCTGCCAGGCACCGGTGAAGGCCTGCCGTTCGAGTTCGTGATCAACACCGCCAACGACTACGAGCTGTTGCTGCAAGTGGCCGACCGGATCAAGAAGCGCGCCATGGAGTCGGGCAAGTTCGCCTTCGTCGACCTCGACCTGGCTTTCGACAAACCCGAAGTGGTGGTCGACATCGACCGCGCCAAGGCTGCGCAGATGGGCGTGTCGATGCAGGATCTGGGCGGCACCCTCGCCACCCTGCTGGGCGAAGCCGAGATCAACCGGTTCACTATCGAAGGCCGCAGCTACAAGGTCATCGCCCAGGTCGAACGGGCCTACCGCGACAACCCGGACTGGCTGAACAATTACTACGTGAAAAACACCCAGGGCGAACTGCTGCCGCTGTCGACCCTGATCACCGTGACCGACCGCGCACGACCGCGACAGCTCAACCAGTTCCAGCAACTCAACGCGGCCAAGCTGTCCGGGTTCCCGCTGGTGAGCATGGGCGAAGCCATCGACAGCGTGTTGCAGATTGCCCGGGAAGAAGCTCCGGCCGGGTTCGCCTTCGATTACGGCGGCGCCTCCCGCCAGTTCGTTCAGGAAGGCAGCGCGCTGTGGGTAACTTTTGCCTTGGCCCTGGCGATCATTTTCCTGGTGCTGGCGGCGCAGTTCGAGAGCTTCCGCGATCCACTGGTGATTCTGGTGACCGTGCCGTTGTCGATCTGCGGAGCGCTGATTCCGCTGTTCCTCGGCTGGTCGAGCATGAACATCTACACCCAGGTCGGGCTGGTGACATTGATCGGGCTGATCAGCAAGCACGGGATTCTGATCGTCGAGTTCGCCAACCAGTTACGCAAGGAGAAGGGCCTGACACCCCGTGAGGCGGTGGAGGAAGCGGCAGCGATTCGCCTGCGCCCGGTGTTGATGACCACCGCGGCGATGGTTTTCGGCATGGTGCCGCTGATCGTGGCGACCGGCGCCGGGGCGGTCAGCCGTTTCGACATCGGGACGGTGATTGCCACCGGGATGTCGATCGGGACATTGTTTACGCTGTTTGTCCTGCCGTGCGTTTACACCCTGCTGGCGAAACCCGATCCCAAGACATGACGCAGTAAAAAAGCCATAAAAGCCATGACGCAATAAAAAAGGCCTCGCATCAGCGAGGCCTTCGGCTCTTGTAGAAAGAGATTTCAATCGATTCAACTCTGCGGTCTCATCCCTTGAGAAAGTCCGAACATGAACAGCAACAGATCATGATCCGGCTGAGTCGCCACGGCGGCTTTCGCCACCCGTGGCATCGGGCAATGCGGGTCGCTCGCCGAGGCGCCGATCACCTGCATGCGTGGCTGTTCCCAGGCCGCCACCGCCAATGATGCAACTGCCAAGGCTCCTACCAGAAACAAACCTCGAGCAATTTCTAGTTTCATCGCTATAAACCTTTGATAGCGCTGCCAAACGCCGTCTCATAAAAGTAGACGAGTTTTTTCCAGTCCGTCGCGCTGAACGACGAGTGGCGGCGCAATTGCTTCATGTCATGGGCAGCGGCGCGATGAGCGGTCAGACGCTGACGGCATTTTTCCAGATCGATCAGGGCGACTTCGACCTTGGCCGAATCACCTTCGCCCGTCACTCGCACAAACACGTGCTTGATGTAGATGCAGCTGTGCTGCCAGCGGCCCTTGTGCATGCGGGCCAGGTTTTCAGCGAGGTCCTTGAGCACGCGCTCATAGACGGCTTCGCCATATTGCTCGCGACCGCCGCCGGCTTCCCAATGCTCGAGTTCCTGAAAGCCATCGAGAGACTTGGTCACCAACAGCGCACGCCACTTGAACTCTGGATCTGGCTGGGCACCGCAGAACACAATTTCGGGCACCCGGACACCGAGACGGGAAACCCCGGTCAATGCATCCAGCTCGCGCAATACAGTCGGACGTCCGAACGGATGCCGCCAGCTGCGATAGATATGTCCGGTCTGGCGTTTGGCATACAGCAGCTGGCCATCGCGCCCCACGACCCGTTGCACACCACTTTCGCCACCACGGCGCACATTGGGTTCCTCGACCCATTCGCCACGCTGGTTCCAGTAGTAGTCGAAGCGATCCTCGGGCGCTACTTCCGTTTCTGCTGCAAATTGCACTGCCATCCTCTTACCTCTTGCGTAATACGTAGACTCGCCACATGGCATAGAGCGGAATAAAGTCCAGTTGTTCCTGGATCCGGAATCCTGCTTCTTCGAATTCCTTTTCAACTGTTGCGGCCGGTAACACAAACCGGTTCTGGTAACCCTCCTGGCCACGCTTTCGCTCGGCGCGCTTGCGTTTCCAGGCCTTGAAATTGCCGTCCACCCACAGCGAAATGATCACGCTGTCCCGGGTGACACGCTCGAACTCGCGCAGAATCGCCCGGCGATGCTCGGCTTCGCCGATGTGATGCAGCAGTCGCATGCAGAAAATGCTGTCGACGGCGTTATCAGGCAAGGCAATGTCGAACGCAGACGTGTGCAAGGGTTGTACCCGTTTCACCACATCTGCCGGTTGCGCCTGCATGGCGGTCTTGATCATCGACTCGGAGTTGTCCGCTCCGATGATCACCCGATTGGGTTTTTCCGCCAGCAATGGCCAGAAACGTCCTGCGCCGCATGGCAGGTCGAGCACCAGTCCCGGCTCACCAACGAGGGTCAACGCCTTGCGGGCCAACTGCTGATCCCGCCAGTTGGACAAACGACGCCCCAGACCGTCCTGGTGTTTACGCAGGTATTTCTGCGCATGGTTGTCGTCGTACTTTTCGGAAAAATCGAGTTTGATCGGGCCGGCCATCACCAGGACTCCTGAATTACTGATGACGCCACCTTAAGCAGCGGTGTGTCAGCGTCAGGTCATCCCTTTGTGAAAAAAACGTCATGTAAATCGGCAAACTATTTCAAGGTTATACAGGAATTAGACAGGTTGGCGGGAGTCCCCTCAACAACCGGCTGATCTTCAGCGCTTGCCCAGATCGACCTCGAAACGGCAGCCATTGGGCTCCATCGTGCTCAACGTGACGCTCCAGCCTTCGTTTTCACAAATGCGCTGAACCAGCGACAAGCCCAATCCAAGCCCCTCGCCGCGCTTTTCGTTGCCGCGCACAAACGGCTGGAACATGGCTTCGCGTTTTTCCTCGGGAATGCCCACGCCCGAATCCTCGACCACAAAACCGTTCTCATTGAGCGTCAGGCGAATAAACCCCTGCTCCGTGTAGTGCAAGGCGTTACGCAGCAGATTGCCCATCACGGCATTGAGCAGCGTCGCGTTGTAACGAGTATCCAGCGGGGTGCCCGGTTCGAAAATCAGCTGCAAACCCTTGGATTCGATAGGCGCGCGCCACAGGCAGAGCAAGCTGTCGGCCACTTGCGCGAGGGTGTGCCGAGGGGCGGCGCCAGCGTCTTCGCGCTGAGCGCGGGCGAGCATCAGGAAGGTCTGCACCAGCTCGCGCATCTCTTCACTGGCTCGCGCAATGCGTTGAACCTGGGCCTTGCCGCGTTGATCGATACCCGGATTCTCCAGCAGCAGCTCACAGGAGCTGGCCAATACCATCAGCGGAGTGCGCAATTCGTGGCTGACGTCGCTGGTAAACAGCCGCTCCCGCGTCAGCGCCTGACGCAGGCGCCCGAGCGTAGCGTCGAACGCCACCGCCAGTTCGCCCACCTCGTCTGCCGCGTAGTCCGGCGCCAGCGGAGGCGCCAGCCCGAGCAACTGGTCGCGATGGCGTACCTGGCGCGCCAGCCGCACCACCGGAGCCATCACCTTGCGCGCCAGAACCCAGCCGAGGAACACCGCCAGCGCCAGACTGAGCACAAAGCCCACCAGCACCACGGCGAACAGCACGCGCTCGCGCTCTTCGAAATCGCTTTGGTCCTGCAGCAGCACATAACGACGACCGTCGACCACCTCGACCATCGCGTGGTACGACAGCTGCTCGCGAAAGACTTCATGGAAACCCGAATCCAGGTGTCGCAGGTCTTTGGGCAGTTCGAAGTCGCCCGGCCCGCCGCTGAAATAGAACAGCTGATCCGGCTCCGGCCGGTGGCTCCAGTCCGAGACGTTGTCCATCAGCAGCAGGCGTTGCAGATCCCCGCCCAACCCGGCGGAAATCAGTTTTTCCTCGACCAGGTGCACGGTCGCGACGATGCCCATCGCAAACGCCCCGGCCACCAGCGCACTCATCAGCGCAAAGGCGATGATGATCCGCTGGGCAAGGCTTTGCTTAAACTCCATCGCGGCCCTCGGCCAGGCGATAACCCACGCCATGCACGGTGTGCAGCAGTGGCTTGGCGAATGGTTTGTCGATCACCTGGCGCAATTGGTGGACATGGCTGCGCAGGCTGTCACTGTCCGGGCAGTCATCGCCCCACAGCGCTTCTTCGAGAATTTCCCGACGCAGGACATGCGGGCTCTTTTGCATCAGCACCGCCAGCAGTTTGAGGCCGACCGGGTTGAGTTTGAGCAGTTTGCCTTCGCGGGTCACTTCGAGGGTATCGAGGTCGTAGCTCAGATCGCCGACCTGCAGGGCACGACGACCGCCACCCTGGGTGCGGCGCATCACCGCTTCGACCCGGGCCGCCAGTTCCGACAGCGCGAACGGTTTGACCAGATAATCGTCGGCCCCGGACTTGAAGCCCTGCAAGCGGTCATCGAGCTGATCGCGGGCGGTAAGCATGATCACCGGTGTATCGCGACGGGCGTCTTCGCGCAGGCGCTTGCACAGGGTGTAGCCGTCGATGCCCGGCAACATGATGTCGAGCACGATCAGGTCGTAATGCTCGGTGGCCGCCAGATGCAGGCCCGACAGACCGTCCTGGGCGCAATCGACGGTATAGCCTTTGAGCCCCAGGTAATCGGCCAGATTGGCCAGGATATCGCGGTTGTCTTCGACCAATAGAATTCGCATGGGCACCTCCTACGTACACAGTAACGGCCGTCTTGGCCCGCGCAGCTTACGGCCAAGTGTGGCTCACGGCTAGGCGCCGGGTGGGTTGATTTGACTTAATTGCACGGATCGCCGGACTTGACGAGTTTTTCACGAGCGGCCGACAAATCGCCGACAGAACCAGGCGCAGACTCACGCGGTTGTGCTTCTTTGAAGACCTTACCGATGAAGGAATTGCCATGGTTTCGATCTCTGCCCGCCCCGCTTCAAGGCCTTTGAATGTATGGCTTTGCCTGGGCATTCCCGCCGTCGCGGCGGTCATTCTGGTGTTGCTGGAGCTGACCGACCTGGACATGGATCTGGCGCAGCTGTTTTACGATCCGGTCGCGGGCGACTTCATCGGCCGGCACAGTTACTTTCTCGAAGACATCCTCCACGACCGCGCCAAACAAGTGGTGATCGCCTTTTCGGTGTTTGCCATCCTCGGGTTCATCGGTGCGTTTTTCATTAATCGGCTCAAACCGTTCAAGCGTGAGCTGGGTTGTCTGGTGTTGTCGCTGGGTCTGGCCACCTCGTTTGTCACGCCGGTGAAAGCGGTGACAGCGGTGCAATGCCCATGGAGTCTCGAACAGTTCGGCGGCCACGAAACCTACAGCAAACTGCTGGATCATCGCCCGCCGACCGACAAGCCCGGTCGTTGCTGGCCGGGTGGTCATGCGGCCACCGGTTTTACCTTGTTTGCGTTGTTCTTCGTGCTGCGTGATCGTCGCCCACGGTTGGCCCGTCAGGCGTTCATCTTTGCCTTCGCGCTGGGTTCGGTGTTTTCGATCAGCCGGATGATGCAGGGCGCACACTTCTTTTCCCACAACGTGTGGACGGCGATCTTCTGCTGGCTGATCTGTCTGGGGTCGTATTACTGGATTCTGTATCGCCCGGCAGTCAAGGCTGAAACAGACACGCAGGCCCATCCGGTCAACGCCTGAACCCTGAAACGCGGGCAATAAAAAACCCCGTCTGCTCACGCAGACGGGGTTTTTCGTTACAGGGTAAGGCTGGCTTACATCATGCCGCCCATGCCACCCATGCCGCCCATGTCTGGCATACCGCCGCCAGCTGCACCTTCTTTCTTCGGTGCGTCAGCAACAGCAGCTTCGGTGGTCAGGATCAGACCGCCGATGGAGGCTGCAGCTTGCAGAGCCGAACGGGTGACCTTGGTTGGGTCCAGGATGCCCATTTCGATCATGTCGCCGTATTCGCCGGTAGCAGCGTTGTAGCCGAAGCTGCCTTCGCCGTTCTTGACCTTGTCGACAACCACGCTTGGCTCGTCGCCGGAGTTGGCAACGATCTGGCGCAGCGGCGCTTCAACAGCGCGACGCAGTACAGCGATACCGACGTTCTGGTCAGCGTTGTCGCCTTTCAGTTCGGTCAGGGCTTCCAGAGCGCGGATCAGCGCAACGCCACCGCCAGGTACCACGCCTTCTTCAACGGCTGCGCGGGTTGCGTGCAGGGCGTCTTCAACGCGGGCTTTCTTCTCTTTCATTTCAACTTCGGAACCGGCGCCAACCTTGATCACTGCAACGCCGCCGGACAGCTTGGCCAGACGCTCTTGCAGTTTTTCACGGTCGTAGTCCGAGGAAGTCTCGGCAACCTGGGCACGGATCTGAGCGATACGGGCTTCGATGTCGCCTTGAACGCCAGCACCGTCAACGATGATGGTGTTTTCCTTGGACAGGGTCACGCGCTTGGCGCTACCCAGATGTTCCAGGGTGGTGCTTTCCAGGCTCAGGCCGATCTCTTCGGAGATAACGGTACCGCCGGTCAGAACGGCGATGTCCTGCAACATGGCCTTGCGACGGTCGCCGAAGCCTGGAGCCTTGACGGCTGCGACTTTAACGATGCCACGCATGTTGTTCACGACCAGAGTCGCCAGGGCTTCGCCTTCAACGTCTTCGGCAACGATCAGCAGTGGACGGCCGGCTTTGGCAACGGCTTCCAGTACTGGCAGCATTTCGCGGATGTTCGAGATCTTTTTGTCGACCAGCAGGATCAGCGCGCCTTCCAGCTCGGCAACCATGGTGTCCGGCTTGTTGACGAAGTACGGGGACAGGTAGCCACGGTCGAACTGCATGCCTTCTACAACCGACAGTTCGTTTTCCAGGCCCGAGCCTTCTTCAACGGTGATCACGCCTTCTTTACCGACTTTTTCCATGGCTTCGGCAATGATGTCGCCGATGGAGTTGTCGGAGTTGGCGGAGATGGTGCCCACCTGAGCGATAGCCTTGGTGTCAGCGCATGGCTTGGACAGGGCTTTCAGTTCTTTGACGATCGCGATGGTCGCTTTGTCGATACCGCGCTTCAGGTCCATCGGGTTCATGCCGGCAGCGACGGCTTTCAGGCCTTCGTTGACGATCGACTGAGCCAGAACGGTAGCGGTGGTAGTACCGTCACCAGCGTCATCGTTGGCACGGGAGGCAACGTCTTTGACCAGCTGCGCGCCCATGTTTTCGAAACGGTCTTCGAGTTCGATTTCTTTGGCGACGGAAACGCCGTCCTTGGTGATGGTCGGAGCGCCGAAGCTCTTCTCGAGGATCACGTTACGGCCTTTCGGACCCAGGGTCGCTTTTACCGCGTCAGCCAGGACGTTTACGCCAACCAGCATTTTCTTGCGGGCGGAATCGCCGAATTTAACTTCTTTAGCAGCCATGATCGATATTCCTTAAATACTTTGTAGTAGCGGGAAAATGAGCGGGTAATCAGCCTTCGATAACAGCGAGGATTTCGTTCTCGCTCATTACCAGCAGGTCTTCGCCGTCGACTTTCACAGTGTTGCTGCCGGAGTAAGGACCGAACACAACCTTGTCGCCTTCCTTCACGGACAGTGCGCGCACTTCGCCGTTTTCCAGAACTTTGCCCGGGCCTACAGCGAGAATCACACCGTGGTTGGCTTTTTCAGCAGCCGAACCTGGCAGGACGATACCGCCAGCGGTTTTCTTTTCTTCTTCGCTGCGACGGATAACGACGCGGTCATGCAGAGGACGAAGCTTCATTGTCGATCTCTCCTAATTGTGGTTTTCATCGGCCGGTGTAGTCCCGGCGGGTTTAACGAATCCGGCCTGCGCCGGTTGCGGCTCGTCGAGCGAACCGCGGAAGTCTGTCCGACTCAAAATGTCGGAAACCTTTCGGTGACCGATACATAAGGGCGCATAAGCTTATTACAAGGGCGGGGGCTAAAAAATTTTCACGCACATTGCATGAATTCGCCCCACAAACGAACACGGCACCCGAAGGTGCCGTGTCGATGCAGACGTTACTTGGTATCGCGGTGTTCGAATTCGCCTTCGATCACATCACCTTCGCGACCCAGCGGCTGGCGCGGTGCAGGACCGCCGCGAGGTTGCAGGTCATCGGCGAACGCTCGCTGGCGCATGGCCTGTTCTTCGGCGCGCTGGCGCATCTTGTTGGCAACCAGTCGACGACTGAACGGCAACAGCAGCACCAGACCGATCACATCGCTGATGAAGCCCGGCAGAATCAGCAGGCCACCGGCCAGGGCCAGCATCAGGCCTTCGAGCATGGTTTGCGCAGGCAGTTCGCCGCGGTTCAGGCTTTCACGGGCACGCAGTGCGGTGGCCAGCCCGGCGACGCGCAGCACGAACACGCCGAACATCGAGCCGAGAATGATCAGCAGCAGGGCCGGGAAAAATCCGATCGAGCCTGCCACTTTGACGAATACGAACAGCTCCAACACCGGGAACAGCAGAAAGAGCAACAAAAAAGGGCGCATCAAAGTTTCCTCAACGCAAGAAATGCCTTGCAGTAAGCCTTAGATGACGTCGCCCTTTCGTGAATTCAAGCGTCGGCTACCGCATTTTTTGGCCAGACCTCGGCGTGAGCCAGAGAAACCAAGGCCTCGCGCACTTGTATCGGCGTATGACAAGGCGCTTGAAACGGCAGCCAGTACAGCGCCTGGCCGATGCGCAGGTGCATGCCTTCGGTGTCGATCCCGGCCATTTGTGCCGGGACGGTTTTCGGCAGCCCGGCGAGGTCGACGTAATGGGCGATGGCCTTGGCGTGGTCGCTGTTCATGTGCTCGACCATGCTGATTTCGGCCTTGCCGGCGAACGGGTTGGCCAAGGTCAGGTGATCGATCCAGTGGATCGCGCCGAAGCCGCCGATGTAGCGATGGCGCACGGGTTTGAGCAACCAGAAATCGAAATCGTGGGCCTTGTGGTAATTCTGCGAATCGGGGAAATAACGGTAGTAGCGCTCGGCGGCGGCTTCGATGGCGGCAGCGTCTTCGAGTTTTTCTGCTTCGGCCAGATAGGTCAGGCGACCAACGGCTTGCACATCGTCGGCCTCGCGCTCACCCACCAGCAGCGAGCATTTCGGATCTTTCTGCAGGTTATGGGTGTGCTGGGCGATGCGGCTGATCAGGATCAGCGGCCGGCCCTGCTCGTCCAGGCAGTAGGGAACCACGGAGCCGAACGGAAAACCGGGCATCGATTTGGAGTGGGTCGACAGCACGCCACGGTATTCCTTGAGAAGCAATTCTCGGGCATTCTTAGCCGCTTCAACGCTCAATTTATGACTCCTTAAATAGAATCCGTCGAAAAAACGGACAGGCGCATGGGATTTGTCCCACACGCCATCGGGCAGTTCTCATGTGCAACAGGCCCCTGGCCGGTGCAGATCGAGAGGCTACCTATAAGGACCACTCTGACCTGCTCTCGGGGGCATGCGAATGCAACTCAACGACAAAGTAATCATTATCACTGGCGGTTGCCAAGGCTTGGGCCGCTCGATGGCCGAGTATTTCGCAGGCAAGGGCGCGAAGCTGGCGCTGGTCGACCTGAACCAGGAAAAACTCGATGATGCCGTCGCGGCCTGCAAGGCCAAGGGTGTCGAGGCACGCAGCTATCTGTGCAACGTCGCCAATGAAGAGCAGGTGACGCACATGGTTGCCCAGGTCGCCGAAGATTTCGGCGCGATCCACGGCCTGATCAACAACGCCGGGATCCTGCGCGACGGCCTGCTGCTCAAGGTCAAGGACGGCGAGATGACCAAGATGAGCCTGGCCCAGTGGCAGGCGGTGATCGACGTCAACCTGACCGGCGTATTCCTTTGCACCCGTGAAGTGGCGGCGAAAATGGTCGAGCTGAAGAACAGCGGCGCGATCATCAACATCTCGTCGATCTCCCGCGCGGGCAACGTCGGCCAGACCAACTACTCCGCCGCCAAGGCCGGCGTGGCGGCAGCGACCGTGACCTGGGCCAAGGAACTGGCGCGCTACGGCATTCGCGTGGCGGGCATCGCACCGGGCTTCATCGAAACCGAGATGACCCTGGGCATGAAGCCAGAAGCGCTGGAAAAAATGACCTCGGGCATTCCGCTCAAGCGCATGGGCAAGCCGGAAGAGATCGCCCATTCGGCGGCCTACATCTTCGAGAACGACTACTACACCGGTCGGATTCTGGAGATGGATGGCGGGTTGCGCATCTGACCTCTGTCGCGCAATGAAAAACGCCCCGGTGCACAGGCACCGGGGCGTTTTTGTTTAAACCACAGGCATCAATCGTCGCTGATGGTGATGTTCGGCATCGCCGGCGAAGCCGCTTCCTGCAACACGATCCGCGCGCCGACGTGACGGGCCAGTTCCTGATAAACCATGGCGATCTGGCTGTCCGGCTCGGAAATCACCGTCGGCTTGCCGCCATCGGCCTGCTCGCGGATCAGCATCGACAGCGGCAACGAAGCCAGCAGCTCGACGCCGAACTGGGTCGCCAGCTTCTCGCCACCGCCCTCACCGAACAGATGCTCGGCATGCCCGCAGTTCGAGCAGATGTGCACGGCCATGTTTTCCACCACGCCCAGCACCGGAATGTTGACCTTGCGGAACATCTCCACGCCCTTACGCGCATCGAGTAGCGCCAGATCCTGCGGTGTGGTGACGATCACGGCGCCAGCCACCGGGACTTTCTGCGCAAGGGTCAGCTGGATGTCGCCGGTGCCTGGCGGCATGTCGATCACCAGATAATCCAGGTCGCCCCAAGCGGTTTGCGTCACCAGTTGCAGCAGCGCGCCGGACACCATCGGCCCGCGCCAGACCATCGGCGTGTTGTCGTCGGTCAGGAACGCCATCGACATCACTTCCACGCCGTGGGCCTGCAGCGGCACGAACCATTTCTGATCCTTGACCTGCGGACGGGTACCCTCGGGGATGCCGAACATGATGCCCTGGCTCGGGCCATAGATATCGGCGTCGAGAATCCCGACCTTCGCGCCTTCGCGAGCCAATGCCAGCGCCAGGTTGGCGGCGGTGGTGGATTTGCCCACACCGCCCTTGCCGGAGGCCACGGCGACCACGTTCTTGACGTTGGCCAGCCCCGGAATCTGCGCCTGGGCCTTGTGCGCGGCGATCACGCTGTTGACCTCGACCTTCGCAGTCACCACGCCGTCGAGGTTTTCGATGGCCAGTTGCAGCAATTGCGCCCAGCCGCTCTTGAACAGACCGGCGGCATAGCCGATTTCCAGCTGCACGCTGACGCGATCGCCGGTGATTTCGATGTTGCGCACGCAACCGGCGCTGACCGGATCCTGGTTCAGGTAAGGGTCGGTGTATTGGCTGAGGACGGCTTCCACCGCTGCGCGAGTGACGGCACTCATGGGCAACTCCGATAACAAGACTGGGAAAAGATGACGGGTATCCTACCCCTTCTGTCCTCCGGACGGCATGTCCGGCAACGATTTGCAGAGGTGAAATATCTTTCCCGGCGCTTTATAGTGGCCGACCTCCGTTTCATCAAGTAGCGAAGCCCCACATGTCCGAACCACGCAAGATTCTCGTCACCAGCGCCCTGCCCTACGCCAACGGTTCGATCCACCTTGGCCATATGCTGGAATACATCCAGACCGATATGTGGGTGCGCTTCCAGAAGCATCGTGGCAATCAGTGCATTTACGTCTGCGCCGACGACGCCCACGGTTCGGCGATCATGCTGCGCGCGGAAAAGGAAGGCATCACCCCGGAACAACTGATCGCCAACGTCCAGGCTGAACACAGCGCCGACTTTGCCGAGTTCCTGGTGGACTTCGACAACTTCCACTCCACTCACGCCGAAGAAAACCGTGAGCTGTCGAGCCAGATCTACCTGAAGCTGCGTGACGCCGGGCACATCGCCCAACGTTCGATCACCCAGTATTTCGACCCGGAAAAGAAAATGTTCCTGGCCGACCGCTTCATCAAGGGCACCTGCCCGAAGTGCGGCACCGAAGACCAGTACGGCGACAACTGTGAAAAGTGCGGTGCAACCTACGCGCCGACCGACCTGAAGGATCCGAAGTCGGCAATCTCCGGCGCCACCCCGGTGCTCAAGGATTCCCAGCACTTCTTCTTCAAGCTGCCGGATTTCCAGGAAATGCTGCAGGCCTGGACCCGCAGCGGCACCCTGCAGGATGCCGTGGCCAACAAGATCGCCGAATGGCTGGACGCCGGCCTGCAACAGTGGGACATCTCCCGCGATGCGCCGTACTTCGGCTTCGAGATCCCGGGCGAGCCAGGCAAATATTTCTACGTGTGGCTGGACGCGCCGATCGGCTACATGGCCAGCTTCAAGAACCTCTGCAACCGCACGCCGGAGCTGGACTTCGACGCGTTCTGGGGCAAGGACTCCACCGCCGAGCTGTACCACTTCATCGGCAAGGACATCGTCAACTTCCACGCCCTGTTCTGGCCGGCGATGCTCGAAGGCGCGGGTTTCCGCAAGCCAACCGGGATCAACGTGCACGGCTACCTGACCGTCAACGGTCAGAAGATGTCCAAATCCCGCGGCACCTTCATCAAGGCCCGTACCTACCTGGATCACCTGTCGCCGGAATACCTGCGTTACTACTACGCGGCCAAACTGGGCCGTGGCGTGGACGACCTCGACCTGAACCTCGAAGACTTCGTGCAGAAGGTCAACTCCGACCTGGTCGGCAAAGTCGTCAACATCGCCAGCCGTTGCGCCGGTTTCATCCAGAAGGGCAACGCCGGTCTGCTGGTGGACACCAACGCCGCGCCGGAACTGACTGAAGCGTTCCTGGCCGCTGCGCCGAGCATCGCCGACGCCTATGAGGCCCGCGACTTCGCCCGCGCCATGCGCGAAACCATGGCTTTGGCCGACCGCGCCAACGCCTGGATCGCCGACAAGGCGCCATGGTCGCTGAACAAGCAGGAAGGCAAGCAGGATGAAGTCCAGGCGGTCTGCGCCACGGCGATCAACCTGTTCCGTCAGCTGGTGATCTTCCTCAAACCGGTGCTGCCGCTGCTGGCCGCCGATGCCGAGGCGTTCCTCAACGTCGCCCCGCTGACCTGGAACGACCACACCACCCTGCTGGCCAACCACCAGTTGAACGAATTCAAGCCGTTGATGACCCGCATCGACCCGGTAAAAGTGCAAGCCATGACCGACGCCTCGAAAGAAGACCTGACCGCCAGCCAGACCGACACCGGTGCCGCCGCACCTGCCGGCAATGGCGAACTGGCCAAGGATCCGCTGTCGCCGGAAATCGACTTCGACACCTTCGCCGCCGTCGACCTGCGCGTCGCGCTGATCGTCAAGGCCGAACACGTTGAAGGCGCGGACAAGCTGCTGCGCCTGACCCTGGATATCGGTGACGAGCAACGCAATGTGTTCTCGGGGATCAAGAGCGCTTATCCGGATCCGTCCAAGCTCGACGGTCGCCTGACCATGATGATCGCCAACCTCAAGCCACGGAAAATGAAGTTCGGCATCTCCGAAGGCATGGTGATGGCGGCCGGCCCTGGCGGTGAAGAAATCTACCTCCTGAGCCCGGACAGCGGCGCCAAGCCGGGTCAGCGCATCAAGTAAGGTTCTGCCCTGACAGATCCCACAGGCGTGCTCCGTGCGCCTGTGGGATTTTTCATATCTGGCCCGCCCTCCACGGCTGCCGGATAATGCCTAACCTTACGTGACACACGCCCGTTCCTGCCGGCAGAACCATGACCGAACTCGTGCTTACGCTCTTCAGTGCTGCGCTGATCAACAACTTCGTGTTGCACTGGCCGCTGGGCGTCGATCCGCTGCTGGCGGGCGAACGCCGTCAGGTGCATGCGCTGGGGCTGGCAACGTTGTGTCTGATGCTGATTGTCGGTGTGGCAGGTTACGCGATCTGGCATTGGCTGCTGGTACCGTTGCAACTGGAATTCCTGCGCCTGTTTGTGTTTCTGCCGTTGAGCGTCCTGCTGATCACGCCGTTGCTGAAGTTGCTGGCGCGCTGGCTACCCGCACTGCCGTTCGACGGTTTGTGGCCGCTGTTGCTGGGCAATGCCGGTGTGCTGGGGCTGACGCTGATCATCGCGCAAGCGGACAAAGGCCTGTTTCATGCGATTGCGCTGAGCCTTGGCGCCGGTCTGGGTTTCTGGCTGGTGTTGAGCCTGTTCAGCGATTTGCGTGAGCGCACGGCCGACAACGATATTCCCCTGCCCTTTCGTGGCCTGCCGATCCTGTTGATCGGCGCCGGACTGATGGCCGTGGCTTTTCTCGGATTCAGTGGACTGATCAAAACATGAGTCTGATTCAACGCATCGATGCCCTGCTGCCGCAGACCCAATGCGGCAAGTGCGGCCATCCCGGATGCAAACCCTACGCTGAAGGCATCGCCGACGGCGAGCCGATCAACAAGTGCCCGCCGGGTGGCGTCGAAACCATCGCGGCACTGGCCGAACTGTTGAAAATCCCGGTGCTGGAGCTGGACATCAGCCGCGGTTCGGCGCCGCCGCAAGTGGCCTACATCCGCGAGGCCGAATGCATCGGCTGCACCAAATGCATTCAGGCCTGCCCGATCGACGCCATCGTCGGCGCGGCAAAACTGATGCACACCGTCATCATCGACGAATGCACCGGCTGCGATCTGTGCGTGGCGCCCTGCCCGGTCGACTGCATCGAGATGCATCCGTTGCCGCTGGGAACGCTGCCGGTGGTCGGTGGGTTGGCCGCCAGCCTTGAAGAACAACAGGCCCGCGGAGCCAAACGCGATCACGCCCGTCAGCGCTTTGAACGGCGCAATGCTCGCCTGCAACGCGAAGAACAGCAGAAGCATGCCGAACGCGAAGCCCGGGCGCAGCGCGCGGCACAGGCCGAAGTCGCCACCACCACGCTCGATCCGGTGCAGGCGGCGCTCGAACGGGTGCGCGCACAAAAAGCCGCCACCGCCGATGCTGCGCTGAAAAAAGCCAAGATCGACGTGGCCATGAGCCGGGCGCAATTGAACAAGTCGCTCAAGGCATTCGGTCATCCGCCGACCTTCGATCAGCAATCGCAACTGATCGTCCTGCAACAGCAGTTCGAAGCGGCCGAACAGGCACTGGCGAAGCTGGAAAGCAGCGCGGCACCTGCGCCGGTCGTGGCCGCCCCGGCGAAGGACGCCGATCTGAAACGGGCGAAGATCCAGTTGGCGATGCGCCGCGCCGAGCTGAAAAAGGCGCAAACCACAGAGGCCCCGCCAGCCGAGATCGCCGCGCTGGAGCAAGCGCTGCGTGACGCCGAACAGGCGCTGCACAACGCCGAAGCCGCCAGCGATCAACCGGCGCCGGAGCTTGTGCGTGTCGAGAAACGTCCGATCGACGACCAGCTGCGTCAGCTGAAAACCGAACTGGCCTACGCTCGCGCCGATCTGAACAAACTGCAACGGCGCGACGGCACGCCCGCCGATATCCTCGAAAAGGCCCGCGCCCGCCTGCAAGAAGCAGAGCGGCAGGTACAAGCCCATGTCATCCATTGAAACCAGAGACGAGCGCCTGCAACAGGCAATGAAGCTGGTTTTGCTGGCGACATTGCCGGGAGTACTGGCGCTGTTCTGGTTTTACGGATGGGGCGGGTTGATCAACCTGGTCCTGTCCGTCGTCACGGCTTTGGGCGTTGAAGCCGCCGTGACTCATCTGCGTCGGCAACCTCTGCAGGCCACCCTGACCGATGGCAGCGCGGTGGTCAGCGCCACGCTGCTGGCGGTCGCGCTGCCGCCCTATTGCCCGTGGTGGCTGACGGTCACGGCGATCGCCTCGGGTCTGCTGCTGGGCAAACATCTGTACGGTGGTGTGGGCCGAAACCCGTTCAATCCGGCCATGCTCGGCTTCGCGCTGGCCATGGTGATGTTCCCGCAACCGATGACTCATTGGCCGGCCCATGGCATGAATCTGACGGCGGCTTTTGGCCAGGTGTTCAACCTGGGCGCGCAGCCAGACGCCTGGGTTCAGGCCACCGCGCTGGACAGTCTGCGCATCAATAAAAGCCTGACCATGGACGAACTGTTTGCCGGCAATCCGGCATTCGGTCGCTTTGGCGGGCACGGCGTTGAATGGGTGAACCTGGCGTTCCTCGCCGGCGGGCTGTTCCTGCTGCAGCGTCGGGTATTTGGCTGGCACGCGCCGGTCGGCATGCTTGCCAGCCTGTTCGTGATCAGCCTGTTGTGCTGGAACGGTTCGGGATCCGACTCCCACGGCTCGCCACTGTTTCACCTGCTGAGTGGCGCGACGATGCTAGGGGCATTTTTCATCGTCACAGAACCGGTATCGGGGGCAAAAAGCCCGCTCGCCCGCCTGCTGTTCGGCGTCGGCGTGGGGTTGCTGACTTACATGATTCGCACCTGGGGCGGTTACCCCGACGGCGTGGCGTTTGCGGTGCTGTTGATGAATCTGTGCGTGCCGGCGCTGGAGCGCTTCGCGGTGGCCCGTCAGACGCAGATGACGCCATGAACCGCACGAGCAGCCTGATCACACTGGCGTTGATTACTGCGTTGGGCATCGGCGTGACGTGGCTGGTGCAACGAAGCAACGCACCTCAGATCGCCGCCGAAAAGCGTCTGCTTGAAAGTCGCAAGCTGCTGGACGTGCTGCCGCTCGACGCTTACGACAATCTGCCGCTTGAACAAACTCTGACGCTGAACGACATCAACCTGAGCCACAGTCTGTTGCTGGGCGGTTATCGGGCGAGCAAAAGCGGCCAACCTGTAGCGGTGCTGTTGCGCAGCCAGACCCAAGGTTATGCCGGGAATATAGAGTTGCTGATTGCCATCGACGCCAACGGCCGATTGCTCGGTGTCAAAACCCTCGAGCAAAACGAAACACCTTCGCTGGGTGGACATATCGGCGACTGGCCAAATAGCTGGCTTCAAACCTTTAGCGGAAAATCGAGCAATCAACCGACGGACGCCGGATGGGCCTTGAAGAAGGATCAGGGGCAATTCGACCAGATCGCTGGCGCAACCATTACCTCTCGCGCGGCGATCAATGCCATCCACGATGCCCTGCGTTATTTCGATGAACACCGGACGACCCTGCTCGGGAGCGCGCCATGAATACGTCAGCGACACTGTCGAACTCAATGATGCTGGTGCTGTTGATCGGCGCCACCGACTCTGTGGCGGGCGCGCTGGCGACTCTGTTGATGTGTGCGGTTGTCGTGGGCGTTTACGGTTTGTGCATGACACCGCTGCGCTCGCGCCTGAGCAGCGAAAGCCTGTTGCCGGTCAGCCTGGTATTGGCCGCGACCCTGGCGGGCTGCGCCGATATTGTTCTGCAACGCGGTGCGATGCAGTGGCACCAACTGATCAGTCTTTACGCCGGGCTGATCGGCTTGCAGTGCATCGTGCTGGAGCGCAATGGATTTTTTCGCCAGCCTGTTCGTAAACGGCTGAAACTGTTCGGCCTGTTTGCCGTGCTGATGATTGTGCTCGCAGTGTTGCGTGAGCTGATCGGTCAGGGCAGCATCGGCCATCATCTGTCGGCACACTGGCAAGGTTTGATTCTGTTCAGCGAAGGCCTGCATTTCGCGACACTGGCTCCCGGCGCCTTCATATTGCTTGGACTGTTACTGGCCGCCCGTCAGGCCTGGACTCGCCCGGCCGCCCCACCCGAGGAAACGCATCACCCATGAATGCCGCAAAACGTCTGGAGATCTTCCGCAGGCTTCACGAGGACAATCCCGAGCCCAAGACCGAATTGGCCTACTCCTCACCTTTCGAACTGTTGATTGCGGTGATTCTGTCCGCGCAATCCACGGACGTCGGGGTGAACAAGGCGACGGCGAAGCTGTTCCCGGTGGCGAACACGCCGGCGGCCATTCACGCCTTGGGCGTCGAAGGGTTGTCCGAGTACATCAAGACTATCGGCCTCTATAACAGCAAGGCCAAAAATGTCATCGAGACCTGCCGCCTGCTGGTCGAGTTGCACAACGGCGAAGTGCCGCAGACGCGCGAAGAACTGGAAGCCTTGCCCGGCGTTGGCCGCAAGACCGCCAACGTCGTGCTCAACACCGCGTTCCGCCAATTGACCATGGCGGTGGACACCCACATCTTCCGGGTCAGCAACCGCACTGGCATTGCACCGGGTAAAAATGTGGTCGAGGTGGAAAAGAAGCTGATGAAGTTTGTGCCAAAGGAATACCTGCTCGACTCGCACCACTGGCTCATTCTTCACGGGCGTTACGTGTGTCTGGCACGCAAACCCCGCTGTGGCAGCTGTCGGATCGAAGATCTGTGCGACTACAAGCACAAAACTTCTGACGATTGAGCGGCTATTGGTTTTATTGATTTATCGATTGAAAAAATCTTTTTTACCATCTGCTGGAATATCGATATAAGGAGCGCCAAAGGCAGTCTTAGCCTGGAGTTGACCTTATGAGCACCAGCAAAGAGCAATTGGAAGCGGATGACGACTTTATCGCCACGGAGGCCGATGATGCCGAACCTGTGGTTGAAGTCGCCAAGACCAACTTGAGCAAGCGCCGAACCATCGACAACCTGCTTGAGGAGCGCCGACTGCAGAAGCAATTGGCCGATTACGATTTTGATCTCTGACATTTGAAAGCCTCCCGAAACGGAGGCTTTTCTCTTTCTGCCATACGCTGATTTCGATCCGCCCATGATCCGTCAGCCACTACAAACCTCAAACCAGGCCGTTTCGCTGCGCCAGTTCGATCAGATCCACCAAGGAGCGCGCGTTGAGCTTCAACAACAAGCGGGTCTTGTAAGTGCTCACGGTCTTGTTGCTGAGAAACATCCCGTCGGCAATTTCCTTGTTGGTCTTGCCGCGCGCCAGCTGCTGCAACACCATCATTTCGCGCCCGGACAGGCGATCAACCATGTCCGCTTCGCTGGCGTTACCAAGACTGGTCCGCACGGTGTGCAACGCCTGGTTCGGGAAGTAGCTGTATCCGGACAGTACCGCCTTGATTGCACTCAGCAACTCCGTCAGATCCTGTTGCTTGCAAACATATCCCGCCGCCCCCGATTGCATGCAGCGCATGGAAAAATGTCCCGGTGACTGGGATGTCAGCACGAGCACTTTCAACGGCATCGCACTCGTCGTAAGACGCGCAATGACTTCCAGTCCATCCAGTTTCGGTATGCCGATATCCAGAATGACAATATCCGGCATCTGGTCACGAGCCAGTTGTAACGCATCCACGCCATTATCGGTTTCTGCAATGACTTCGTAGCCATGACGTTCCATCAGCATACGTACCGCAAGACGAATGACGGGGTGATCATCCACGATCAGCACTTTATTCATGGGCAAGTCCAGTTTCGCTGTTCGAATTTTTAGAACCGGCACAATAACGTAGTCATTTCACCCATGGCATGGATAAGTTCCTCTGCACCAGCACCGAGAGACGCCTCCTACAGGCAATAAAGATTATTCCTACAGAAAAGACTCACTTACAGAAAATCATGAATTCACATCAGGAAGTTCGGCGTCTGCCACGCCCTCCTTCAGAGCCTTCACGACAGACTGAAAAAACTCCGAAACAAAGATCAACGACCAGACATTAAAAACAACTGAAACAACTTACATATATCGCACCCCCGAAATTTAATATAAACACCAGACACCGACGGCCCTGTTTAGCCGACAACTTAAACACGACCACTCAATCCAACCCAGACGACGAGAAAGACCATTCATGAGTAAAGACCATGCTAAAAATCAACAGGAAGATCCCCAACCCCATCACCGTTATTGCCATCTTCGCCTTTATATCGGAGACCTCCGCGGCCGTGTCATTGCCATTTCTTAATAATAATGAGCGGGAGCTCTACGTCTGGTTTCTGATCAGCTTTCCGTTCTACTTGTTATTTCTGTTCTTCGTCACGCTGAACTTCAACTATCGCTCTCTGTATGCTCCATCAGACTTCGACAGCGACAAGAACTTCCTCAAGGCGTTCGAAGAAGAAATCACTCTTCCAACCGAGACTTCTCCCACTCAACCAAACGTCGAATTACACGCTATCAAACTACCCAGACCGTTGGACAGGGTGTACATCATCGACATTCGGCAGATACACACGAGTTCGGGAATAGAAGTGCTATTGGAAAAATTCCCACATCCAAACAAGCATTCGCTGAGGTTATTCCTGTTTTTGACCGACGCTGTGTCAGATATTTTACTTAAGGACAATATCGAAACTTTGGCCAAACAAACAAAGAGAAGCCAAGGAATAACGTTCTGTATTATCTACGACACGCATTCGTTGACCACATCTGTATTGGGAAAGATTTGAAAGGGGATAAAACGCGGGGCAAGACATCCACGCAACGCACGATGTACAGCCGATGAGGACAGTAACGTTGACCGATATCGATCAAGTCAAAGGAAAAGTGCAAAAAAAACGGCCTTGTCACTACGACAAGGCCGTTTTTTTACATCAGGCCCGAAGGACTCAGAACAGCTTGCGGCCCTTGTTGGCAGCAATGCGCATGCGCAGGGCGTTGAGCTTGATGAAGCCCGCCGCGTCGGCCTGGTTGTAGGCACCGCCGTCTTCTTCGAAGGTCGCGATGTTGGCGTCGAACAGCGAATCGTCGGACTTGCGGCCGGTCACGATCACGTTGCCCTTGTACAGCTTCAGGCGCACGACGCCGTTCACGTTGACCTGGGAGGCGTCGATCATCTGTTGCAGCATCAGACGCTCAGGGCTCCACCAGTAACCGGTGTAGATCAGGCTGGCGTACTTCGGCATCAGCTCGTCTTTGAGGTGAGCGACTTCGCGGTCCAGGGTGATCGATTCAATGGCGCGGTGAGCGCGCAGCATGATGGTGCCACCCGGGGTTTCGTAGCAGCCACGGGACTTCATGCCGACGTAACGGTTCTCGACGATGTCCAGACGGCCGATGCCGTGCTCGCCACCGATCTTGTTCAGCGTCGCCAGCACGGTGGCCGGGGTCATTTCAACGCCGTCCAGCGCGACGATGTCGCCGTTGCGGTAGGTCAGTTCCAGGTACTGCGGGGTGTCGGGAGCCTTCTCCGGGGAGACGGTCCAGCGCCACATGTCTTCTTCGTGCTCGGTCCAGGTGTCTTCCAGCACGCCGCCTTCATAGGAGATGTGCAGCAGGTTGGCGTCCATCGAGTACGGGGATTTCTTCTTGCCGTGACGCTCGATCGGGATCGCGTGCTTCTCGGCGTAGTCCATCAGTTTCTCGCGGGACAGCAGGTCCCACTCGCGCCAAGGGGCGATCACTTTCACGCCTGGCTTGAGTGCGTAGGCACCCAGTTCGAAACGGACCTGGTCGTTGCCCTTGCCGGTCGCGCCGTGGGAAATGGCGTCGGCGCCGGTTTCGTTGGCGATTTCGATCAGACGCTTGGCGATCAGCGGACGCGCGATGGAAGTACCCAGCAGGTACTCGCCTTCGTAAACGGTGTTGGCGCGGAACATCGGGAACACGAAGTCACGCACGAATTCTTCGCGCAGGTCGTCGATGTAGATTTCTTTGACGCCCATGGCCTGCGCCTTGGCGCGAGCCGGCTCGACTTCTTCGCCCTGACCCAGGTCAGCGGTGAAGGTCACGACTTCACAGTTATAAGTATCCTGCAGCCACTTGAGGATCACCGAAGTGTCCAGGCCGCCGGAATACGCCAGAACGACCTTGTTTACGTCCGCCATGCCATCACTCCACGGGGTTCTACGGAAAGCCGAGGAGTCTACCGCTCAAACGCGATAATTTACAGAGGCGCGACAGCTTAAGACGACAAAGCGACAGAATCTGTCGAGAGGGCGACGATGACCGGCAGGTCAGGAAGTCGCCGCAGTGTTGGCAGGCGTGCTGGCCTGAGGTGCCGGAGCAGTCGTCGGTGCCACCCGCGCCAGGTGCACGTTGACCCGGCGGTTCTTGGCCCGGTTGGCGGCATTGGTGTTCGGCACCAGAGGATAACGCTCACCATGGAAACGCACGGTGATCTGCGATTCCTGGATGCCATTGGCCTTGAAGAAGTCGACCACCGCCAGCGCGCGGCGACGCGACAGTTCGCGATTGGTCAGGCGATTGCCGCTGTTGTCGGAATGGCCGTCGAGTTCGATGTGATTGACCGTCGGATCGGCCTTCATGTACTCGAGCATCACTTGCAGCTTGGCCTTGGCGGCGGCGTCCAGTTCGATGCCCTCGCCGGGGAAGCCGATCTGCGATTGTTTGACCTGATCGAAATTCTGCGGGAGCAGTTTCGCCACGCAGGTCTGATAGTCATTGAACGCCTTGCTGAACTTGACCGGCAACAGGCGCACTTCCGACACCCGACCATCGCCCGATGCCCGGCGTACCACCGGGCTGCGACCGTCCATCAGCCCACTGATCAGTTGCCCGGCCTGGGACTGAGAACTGTTGAACAGCACGTTGCCGCTGCCCAGTCGAACCGTGCCCAGGTTGATGTCGCCACGTCCCGGCTGCCACGGCGCAGCCGCCGCCAGCAAGGTCGCCGACCCGCCGCCGAGCATGGCGTTGTAGGCGTTCAGGCGAAAGGTCGCCTGCTCGCCGGCCTTGCGCACGAATTGCCCCGAGCCGAAGTCGGTGATCGGCTGCGTCAGACGGCACTCGAACTTGTCGCCCTCGACCGTCCACTCAATGTTCTCCAGACGGGTCTGGTAGGTCAGTGCCATCGCGGGAAGGCTGGCAAACACACTGAGCAAGGCTAAATATCGCTGGCGCACGGGAGGCTCCATTGGCTTCTACAACAAAAAAGACCGAGACATACATCTTTACGGCATACCTATGGGATATCGGACGCTCGTCGCAAAACTTGATAGCGAGTGCCTGCAAGAGTCTTTTCCGGTAGCATTCGCCTCAGTTTGACCCGCCTGGAATCCCCTCATGTCCGACCGCCTGACCCTGCTGCGTCCCGACGACTGGCACATTCATCTTCGCGATGGTGCCGTGTTGACCAATACCGTTGCGGATGTCGCGCGCACCTTTGGTCGCGCCATCATCATGCCCAACCTGGTACCTCCGGTGCGCAACGCCGCTGAAGCCGACGGCTATCGCCAGCGGATTCTCGCTGCCCGCCCGGCCGGCAGTCGTTTCGAGCCGCTGATGGTGCTGTACCTCACCGACCGCACCCAGCCCGAAGAAATCCGTGAGGCCAAGGCCAGCGGTTTCGTGCACGCCGCCAAGCTGTACCCGGCCGGAGCCACCACCAACTCCGATTCCGGGGTCACCAGCATCGACAAGATTTTCCCGGCGCTGGAAGCCATGGCCGAAGTCGGCATGCCGCTGTTGATCCACGGTGAAGTCACCCGTGGCGACGTCGATGTGTTCGACCGCGAAAAAATCTTCATCGACGAGCACATGCGCCGCGTGGTCGAGCGTTTCCCGACGCTGAAAGTGGTGTTCGAACACATCACCACCGGTGATGCCGTGCAGTTCGTCAACGAGGCTTCGGCCAACGTCGGCGCGACCATCACCGCGCATCACCTGCTCTACAACCGCAACCACATGCTGGTAGGCGGGATTCGGCCGCACTTCTACTGCCTGCCGATCCTCAAGCGCAACACGCACCAGGAAGCCCTGCTCGACGCCGCCACCAGCGGCAGCGCGAAGTTCTTCCTCGGTACCGACTCGGCGCCGCACGCCCAGCACGCCAAGGAAGCCGCCTGCGGCTGCGCCGGCTGCTACACCGCGTACGCCGCCATCGAGCTGTATGCCGAAGCCTTCGAACAACGCAATGCGCTGGACAAGCTCGAAGCCTTCGCCAGCCTCAACGGCCCGCGTTTCTACGGCCTGCCGGCGAACACCGATCGCATCACCCTGGTTCGTGACGAATGGACCGCCCCGACCAGCCTGCCTTTCGGCGAGCTGACCGTTATCCCGCTGCGCGCCGGTGAAAAACTGCGCTGGCGCCTGCTGGAGGAACACGCGTGAGTGAAGACCATTTCGACGACGAACTGGACGGTCAAGGTGGCGGCGGTTCGCGCCATCCAATGGCAGCACGCTTTCGCGGCTACCTGCCGGTTGTCGTCGACGTAGAAACCGGTGGCTTCAACTCGGCCACCGACGCTCTGCTGGAGATTGCCGCGACCACCATCGCCATGGATGAAAAGGGTTTCGTCTACCCGGATCACACCTACTTCTTCCGCGTCGAGCCGTTCGAAGGCGCCAACGTTGAAGCGGCGGCACTGGAGTTCACCGGGATCAAGCTCGATCACCCGTTGCGCATGGCCGTCAGCGAAGAAACAGCGCTGACCGACATCTTCCGCGGCGTGCGCAAGGCCTTGAAGGCCAACGGCTGCAAGCGGGCGATTCTGGTCGGCCACAACAGCAGCTTCGACCTGGGCTTCCTCAACGCCGCCGTCGCGCGGCTGGACATGAAGCGCAATCCGTTCCACCCGTTCTCCAGCTTCGACACTGCGACCCTCGCCGGTCTGGCGTACGGTCAAACCGTACTGGCCAAGGCCTGTCAGGCAGCCGACATCGACTTCGACGGCCGTGAAGCGCACTCCGCGCGCTACGACACCGAGAAGACGGCCGAGTTGTTCTGCGGCATCGTCAACCGCTGGAAACAGATGGGCGGCTGGGAAGACTTCGACGACTGATACTCGTCGGTTTTCTTCCGAGCATGAAAAAACCGGCCACATGGGCCGGTTTTTTTGTACCTCGACGTTGCGCCTTACAGGGCAGCAGCGTTCTCGGTCAGGTAAGCCGCAACGCCTTCTGGCGAAGCGTTCATGCCTTTGTCGCCTTTTTTCCAGTTGGCAGGGCAGACTTCGCCGTGCTCTTCGTGGAATTGCAGCGCGTCGACCAGACGGATCAGCTCTTCCATGTTACGGCCCAGCGGCAGGTCGTTGACGATCTGCGAGCGGACAACGCCTTTGTCGTCGATCAGGAACGCGCCACGGAAAGCCACGCCGCCTTCGGACTCAACGTCGTAGGCCTTGGCGATGTCGTGCTTCATGTCGGCAGCCATGGTGTATTTCACCTGGCCGATGCCGCCATTGTTGACCGGGGTGTTGCGCCAGGCGTTGTGGGTGAAGTGCGAGTCGATCGACACGGCGATCACTTCTACGTTGCGTGCCTTGAAGTCGGCCATGCGGTTGTCCAGAGCGATCAGCTCGGACGGGCAGACGAAGGTGAAGTCCAGCGGGTAGAAGAACACCAGGCCGTATTTGCCTTTGATGGCCGAGGACAGGGTGAAGCTGTCAACGATCTCGCCATTGCCGAGTACGGCCGGGACGGTGAAGTCAGGGGCTTGTTTGCCTACGAGTACGCTCATTGATATCTCCTGGTGTAGAAACTTGAAGTTCAGGGTTCGGGCCAGCCTGCCACCCTCAGGCGACAGCCCTGTGACACGAACCCCCTTCGCAAGGGCCGACCATCATACACTGCGTTTTTCGACTGTCCTTAAAGGTTTTTCGCGAAATCCCGGCTGGCATCCGGCCATGTACCACCGTTCGTCAGTCACAGGCGTTGGCGATGAAAACCACTGGGAAAGCACTTTGACAATCATTCTCGTTAACATTAAGATCCATCGCAATTGAGTCACAACCAGCGACGGTTCTCACTTATGTATGTTTGCCTCTGCACTGGCGTCACCGACGGACAGATCCGCGAAGCGATCTATGAAGGTTGCTGCAGCTATAAAGAAGTTCGTCAGGCCACCGGCGTAGCCAGCCAATGCGGCAAATGTGCGTGCCTGGCGAAGGAAGTGGTTCGCGAAACCCTGACCAAGCTGCAAACCGCCCAGGCTGCGATCCCCTACCCGGCAGAATTTACCGCCGCGTAATTATCCCGAATTCGAAGAACCGGACTTATGTCCGGTTTTTTTATGCCTGAAAATCAACTGCTTAGCGTCTAGACGCGGAACACAAACATTCTTATTCCGATTAATTTTCATTTATTATTCAATAACTTAGGTTTGACACTTATAAATACCAAGCTCAAACTCTGCCTTATATACCGCTACTTAGGGCAGGACTCCCATCATGAAAGGCGACGTAACAGTCATCCAGCATCTCAACAAGATCCTTGCCAATGAGCTGGTCGCGATCAATCAGTACTTCCTGCATGCGCGCATGTATGAAGATTGGGGCCTGAACAAGCTCGGCAAGCACGAGTACAAAGAATCCATCGACGAGATGAAGCACGCGGACAAGCTGATCAAGCGCATCCTGTTCCTCGAAGGCCTGCCGAACGTGCAGGACCTGGGCAAGCTGCACATCGGCGAGCACACCAAGGAAATGCTGGAGTGCGACCTGCGTATCGAGAAGACCGGCCATGCCGACCTGAAAGTCGCCATCGCCCACTGCGAATCCGTCGGTGACTTCGGCAGCCGCGAACTGCTCGAAGACATCCTTGAATCCGAAGAAGAACATATCGACTGGCTGGAAACCCAACTGGGCCTGATCGATAAAGTCGGTCTTGAGAACTATCTGCAATCGCAGATGGGCGAAGACGAGTAATTAGCCAACGCTAAACTCGAGACACTAAAAAGCCCCGCCCTCTTTCGAGAGGCGGGGCTTTTTATTGCCCGGACTTCAGACTCGCCGAAATCCGGAAAGAAGCCAATCAGGCTTCGGACTTGGCCGCAGCAGCCTTGGCGGATGCTTCCTTGACCAGAGTCTGCAGCTCACCGTTGGCGAACATTTCAGCCATGATGTCGCTGCCGCCGACCAGTTCACCGCCGACCCACAGTTGCGGGAAAGTCGGCCAGTTGGCGTACTTCGGCAGGTTGGCACGGATTTCCGGGTTCTGCAGGATGTCGACGTAGGCGAACTTCTCGCCACAGCCCATCACGGCCTGCGCAGCTTTCGCGGAGAAGCCACACTGCGGGGCATTCGGCGAGCCTTTCATGTAAAGCAGAATGGTGTTGTTGGCAATCTGCTCTTTAATCGTTTCGATGATATCCATGGAGCACCTCGGCTGAACTTTCCGACTCATGGGTCGGCACGGTGGCGCATTGTAACGGAATCCAGAGCGCCCTGCTCGGTCTCCCCGACAGACTTGCTCAAGCCGCCGCCACCGTCACCGGCACGCCATTGAGCGCCGCGTTGCCTGACAGCTCGTCGAGCTGGCATTCATCGGTCAGGTCATTGGCGCTGGAACCCGGCTGACCGCTGGCAATCGCCATCTGCACACCCGGCCGAGCATGACCCCAACCGTGCGGCAGGCTGACCACGCCCTTCATCATGTCCGCACTGCCCAGCACTTCGACCTCGATCTGCCCGACCCGCGAACTGACCCGCACAAGCTGACCGTCACTGAGCCCGCGACTGGCGAGATCGTCCGGGTTCATCAACAGCTGATGACGCGGCTTGCCCTTCACCAGTCGATGGTAATTGTGCATCCACGAATTGTTGCTGCGCACATGGCGGCGGCCGATCATCAACAGCTCATCGGCGGCGGGCGCCTGCAACGCGGCGAAGCGCGCAAGGTCGGCCAGGATTTCCGGCGGCGCTGCCTGAACTCGTTGATTGGCGCTCTTCAATCGAGATGTCAGGTTGGGTTTGAGCGCTCCCAGATCAACACCGTGCGGATGATCGAACAGCGTCGCAAGCGACAATTTTTGCTCGGATGCATCGCCATACAAGCCCATGCGCAATCCCATGTCGATCATCTTCGCCGGCGCCATCGTCGGCTTCAGTTCCTTGCCCGTCTTCGCGGCAAAGGCCTTGGCCAGGCCGACGAAAATTTCCCAGTCGTGCAGCGCCCCTTCGGGTTTGGCGAGGATTGCCCGGTTGAAACGGGTGACGTTGCGCACCGCGAACAGGTTGAAGGTGGTGTCGTAGTGATCGTTCTCCAGCGCCGAGGTCGACGGCAGGATCAGGTCGGCGTAGCGCGTGGTTTCGTTGATGTACAGATCGACGCTGACCATGAACTCCAGCCCGTCCAGCGCCTGCTCCAGTTGCCGGCCGTTGGGCGTGGACAACACCGGATTGCCAGCCACGGTAATCAGCGCGCGAATCTGCCCCTCGCCTTCGGTGAGCATTTCTTCAGCCAACGCCGAGACCGGTAATTCGCCGCCGTACTCAGGGCGCCCGGACACGCGGCTCTGCCATTTGTTGAAATGCCCGCCCGAAGTCGAGGCCACAAGATCCACCGCCGGCTCGGTGCACAAGGCACCGCCGACGCGGTCGAGATTGCCGGTCACCAGATTGATCAACTGCACGACCCAATGACACAGCGTGCCGAAGGCCTGAGTGGAAACGCCCATCCGGCCGTAGCAAACAGCGCTTGGCGCGGCGGCGAAGTCCCGGGCCAGTTGGCGGATCTGTGCGGCAGGAACCGCGCACAACGGGCTCATGGCCTCGGCGGTGAACCCCGCCACCGCCGCGCGCACGTCGTCCAGACCGTCCACCGGCAAATGACTGTCAGACGTCAGCCCTTCGCTGAACAGCGTGTTGAGCACACCAAACAACAACGCCGCATCGCCGCCGGGGCGCACGAACAAATGCTGGTCGGCCATCGCCGCCGTCTCGCTGCGCCGCGGATCGACCACCACCACTTTGCCGCCCCGGGCCTGGATCGCCTTCAGACGCTTCTCCACATCCGGCACAGTCATGATGCTGCCGTTGGACGCCAGCGGATTACCGCCCAGGATCAACATGAAGTCGGTGTGATCGATGTCCGGAATCGGCAGCAGCAGGCCGTGGCCGTACATCAGGTAGCTGGTCAGGTGATGGGGCAGTTGATCGACCGACGTCGCCGAATAGCGGTTGCGGGTTTTCAACAGGCCAAGGAAGTAATTGCTGTGGGTCATCAGCCCGTAGTTATGCACGCTGGGGTTGCCCTGATACACGGCGACCGCGTTCTGCCCATGACGCTCCTGAATCGCCGAGAGTTTTTCGGCGACCAGTTCGAACGCTTCTTCCCACTCGATGGGCAGCCATTCGCTGCCGACCCGGCGCATCGGCTGGCGCAGGCGATCCGGATCATTCTGGATGTCTTGCAGCGCCACGGCCTTGGGGCAGATGTGGCCACGACTGAACGTGTCCAGGGCGTCGCCCTTGATCGAGGTGATCTGCACCTGGCCGTCGGTTTCGGTGGTTTCGATGGTCAAGCCGCAGATGGCTTCACACAGGTGGCAGGCACGGTGATGGAGAGTCTTGGTCATGGCCAGTCTCTGTCTTGTTCTGGGCAGGCAATCACGCCTGCGGGAACAAAACTATGGCCCGCGACCCGGTGCAGCGCCAGCGACGTTCGTCTTGTGAATCGGCGGCCATCAGGCCCGCCGATAGACGCGTCAGTTCGCCGGAAGCTGAGGCGGTGCGGCCAGCTGGATTTCCTGGATGGTCTCGATCTGCTCGTGGGCGACGTGGACGCCGGTGAGTTCGCCGATCAGTCGCCAATGCTCGTCGAGTCCGGCGCTGATGGTCGCCATGCGGTCGATCATCTGCCGGCTGGCGGCCTTGACCACGTCGTCATCGCTGCGCAGCAGTTCGAAGGACATCGAGGTCATCGAGGCGGTGAGGTGGGTCAATGAGCGTGCCGTGTGGCCCAGCAGTTCCATTAACAGTTTTTCTTTCGATTCCATGCGGAGGCTTCCTGCGTCGCTCGTGATTTATTTATAACCCAGCACTTTGCTTTAGCAAATGTTTCAACCTGCGCATCCGACCAAGCGAACCGGTGGCTCAACGGTCGCAAACCGACCAGAGCTGTGCCATCCCCGCCGCGCCTGATTGCCAAGCCCGGTGAGGCCAGTGTACAAATGCTTCGCTGCCCCCTCGAAAACTGACCGGAAATCACAGTGTTCGCACTGTTCTAACCCCGTCACATTTCTGCAAAAACCGTAGCCTATTGGAAAAACGCGACATTTAGTGTCAATATCGCGCCTTCCCCTATTTCGTCGCCCCCGTGCGGCTTACGCCGCAGGTCTCGCCCGTTGTTCCGATAAACAAGGCTTTGAGCATCTGCGGTTTGTAGCAAAAAGGTAGTCAATGATGAGCGCAAGGCACTTTCTCTCCCTGATGGATTGCACGCCCGAAGAGCTGGTCAGCGTGATCCGTCGAGGCGTTGAGCTCAAGGACCTGCGTAACCGCGGCGTACTGTTCGAGCCTCTGAAAAACCGCGTCCTGGGGATGATCTTCGAGAAATCCTCGACCCGTACCCGGATCTCCTTCGAGGCCGGCATGATCCAGCTCGGCGGCCAGGCGATCTTCCTGTCGCCGCGCGACACCCAGCTGGGCCGTGGCGAGCCGATCGGCGACTGCGCCATCGTCATGTCGAGCATGCTCGACGCGGTGATGATCCGTACCTTTGCCCACAGCACCCTGACCGAATTCGCCGCCAACTCCCGCGTGCCGGTGATCAACGGCCTGTCCGATGACCTGCACCCGTGCCAGTTGCTGGCCGACATGCAGACCTTCCTCGAACACCGCGGCTCGATCCAGGGCAAGACCGTGGCCTGGATCGGCGACGGCAACAACATGTGCAACAGCTATATAGAAGCGGCGATCCAGTTCGACTTCCAGTTGCGCGTGGCCTGCCCGGAAGGCTACGAACCAAACCCTGAGTTCGTGGCCAAGGCCGGTGACCGCGTGACCATCGTCCGCGACCCGAAAGACGCCGTGCGCGGCGCGCATCTGGTGAGCACCGACGTCTGGACCTCGATGGGCCAGGAAGAGGAAACCGCCAAGCGCCTCAAGCTGTTCGCGCCGTACCAGGTCACCCGTGCCCTGCTCGACCTGGCGGCGGAGGACGTGTTATTCCTGCACTGTCTTCCCGCCCACCGCGGCGAAGAAATCAGCCTCGACCTGCTTGATGACCCGCGCTCCGTCGCCTGGGATCAGGCAGAAAACCGTCTCCACGCACAGAAGGCCCTGCTCGAGTTCCTCGTTGAACCGGCATATCACCACGCATGAGCCATGAATTACTGCTGAACCTGCGCAACCTCGCTTGCGGCTATCAAGATCAACGTGTGGTGCAGAACCTCAATCTGCACCTCAACGCCGGCGACATCGGTTGCCTGCTCGGCTCCTCGGGCTGCGGCAAGACCACCACCCTGCGTGCGATTGCCGGTTTCGAACCGGTGCACGAAGGGGAGATTTCTCTCGGCGGTGAAGTGATCTCCAGCGCCGGTTTCACCCTCGCCCCGGAAAAGCGCCGGATCGGCATGGTGTTCCAGGACTACGCGCTGTTCCCGCACCTGAGTGTCGCGGACAACATCGCCTTCGGCATCCGCAAGCACCCGAACAAGGAGCGCGTCACCGAAGAGCTGCTGGAACTGGTCAACCTGAAGAACCTCGGCAAACGCTTCCCTCACGAGTTGTCCGGCGGCCAACAACAACGTGTCGCCCTCGCCCGCGCCCTGGCGCCGGAGCCGCAACTGCTGCTGCTCGACGAGCCGTTCTCCAACCTCGATGGCGAGTTGCGCCGCAAGCTCAGCCACGAAGTGCGCGACATCCTCAAGGCCCGTGGCACCAGCGCGATTCTGGTGACTCATGACCAGGAAGAAGCCTTCGCCGTCAGCGATCACGTTGGTGTGTTCAAGGAAGGCCGGCTGGAGCAGTGGGACACGCCCTACAACCTCTATCACGAGCCGGCGACGCCATTTGTTGCCAGCTTCATCGGTCAGGGTTACTTCATTCGCGGCCAGCTCGGCAGCCCGGAATCAGTGCACACCGAACTCGGTGAACTGCGCGGCAATCGCGCCTACACCTGGCCGATCGGTGGCGCGGTGGATGTGCTGCTGCGTCCGGACGACATCGTTTACGCGCCGGACAGCGCTTTGAAAGCGCGGATCGTCGGCAAGACCTTCCTCGGTGCATCGACCCTGTACCGCCTGCAACTGCCGACCGGCGCACAGCTGGAATCAATCTTCCCGAGCCATGCCGACCATCAGGTGGGTGCGGATGTCGGGATTCGTGTGGCGGCGGAACATCTGGTGCTGTTCCAGGCCTCCGGCAGCACGGCTGCGCAGATTCCGGCGGTGGAAAACGGCGTTCGCCGTTACAGCACCGCGCACTGATCTGCACGCAAACAATGAGGGAGCCTGATGGCTCCCTTATTTTTTGGCTTCAGCCCAGCATCAATGTGCCGCTGGCCACCAGCGTCGCATTGCCGCCGATTTTCACCCGCTCGCCTTCCAGCCGACAGAACAGTTCACCACCCCGCGCCGAACGCTGGCATGCAGTGAGGCTGGATTTGCCCAGACGTTTCGACCAGTACGGAATCAGGCTGCAATGGGTCGAGCCGGTCACCGGGTCTTCATTGATGCCGATGGCCGGGGCGAAATAGCGCGAGACAAAATCATGCTGATTGCCCCGGGCGGTGACGATCGCACCCAGCCAAGGCAGCTTGGCGAGGGCGACCATGTCCGGCTGGCAATCAAGCACCGCCTGCTCGGACTCCAGCACTACAAACAGCTCGTTGGAACTCAGGACATCCACCGCCTGAACATTCAGCGCCCGCTCGATCTCCACGGTGACGCCTTTCTCCACCGCTTCGATGGCCGGGAAATCCAGCCACAACCTGTCGCCTTCGCGGCTGACGCTCAACGGCCCGGACTTGCAAGTGAAGTCCAGACGCCCGGCCGTTTCCTTATAGATCTCGAACAGCACATAGGCGCTGGCCAGGGTCGCGTGACCACACAGCGGCACCTCGGTCGTCGGCGTGAACCAGCGGATGTGCCACGCCAGCCCTTCGCGCACCAGAAACGCGGTTTCCGCCAGATTGTGCTCGGCGGCGATCTTTTGCATCAGCTCATCCGCGAGCCACGCGTCGAGCCGATAGACCATTGCCGGATTGCCACTGAACGGCCGATCACTGAACGCGTCGACCTGATGAAACTCGAGCTGCATAACCTTCTCCCTGTGTCAGTCGAACGAGCATGCAGCGCCGGCCGGATCAGCGCCAGTGACAGTACCGGCCAATTTTCTTCATACAGACGTCAAGGGCGACCAATGTCGGCAAATTTCGCCTGGGTGTGCTCTGCCAAAACCGCCGGTGCCAGCTCCACTTCCAGCCCGCGCCGACCGGCGCTGACATAAATGGTCGCAAAAGGCTGGGCCGAGTTATCGATGAAGGTACGCAGGCGTTTTTTCTGCCCCAGCGGGCTGATGCCGCCCAGCAGGTAACCGGTGGAACGTTGCGCGGCGGCCGGGTCGGCCATTTCGACTTTTTTCACACCGGCGGCGTGGGCAAGCCCCTTGAGGTCGAGACTTCCGACGACCGGCACCACCGCCACCAGCAGTTCACCTTTCTCACTGGCCGCCAGCAGCGTCTTGAACACCTGCGCCGGATCGAGCCCCAGTTTTTCCGCGGCCTCCAGACCATACGACGCCGCCTTCGGGTCATGTTCGTAACTGTGCACGCGATGTTCGGCACGAACTTTTTTCAACAAGTCCAACGCAGGGGTCATGGCAGCTCCGGGTTCGGCAGTGGCAAAAAAACCTGCGGCGGATTTTAGGTCATCGCTGTGTAAAAGGCTCTACCACGCGCCACGTTTCCCGGCGTTTGCAGGCCGATAACTTTCGTGCAGAACGGGTGACCCGCAGGATCATTCACGTGACTGATAGTTTATTTGTGACTGACGGTTCACTTTCGACCTTTGACAGGTTTGTTTCTTGTCTATATTTTTTCGAATCTGAATAATGTAAGAATTATCGTCATCGCAGCACCCAGCAGTAAACCGGGAACAGGATGGGGATCCTGCCTCGGCGAAAATCGCGCCTTGCCCTGTCGGCAACGCGCCAGACAACAACAAAAACCGAGGTTTTCAATGACAACTGCGTTACAGCAACCTTCGCTCTCGAGCCAGTGCCTGGCCGAGTTTCTGGGTACTGCACTCCTGATCTTTTTCGGTACGGGTTGCGTCGCCGCGCTCAAGGTCGCGGGCGCCAGCTTCGGTCTGTGGGAAATCAGCATCATCTGGGGCATCGGCGTGAGCATGGCGATCTACCTCACCGCCGGCGTTTCCGGCGCGCACCTCAACCCTGCCGTCAGTATTGCCCTGAGCATTTTCGCCGACTTCGAAAAGCGCAAACTGCCGTTCTACATTCTGGCTCAGGTCGCCGGCGCCTTCTGCGGCGCGCTGCTGGTTTACACGCTGTACAGCAACCTGTTCTTCGATTTCGAACAAACTCACCATATGGTTCGTGGCACTGAAGCCAGCCTCGAACTGGCGTCGGTCTTCTCCACTTTCCCGAACCCTGCGCTTTCGACTGCCCAGGCGTTTTTGGTCGAGGTGATCATCACCGCGATCCTGATGGGTGTGATCATGTCCCTGACCGACGACAACAACGGCCTGCCGAAAGGCCCGCTGGCACCGCTGCTGATCGGTCTGCTGATTGCCGTGATCGGCAGCTCGATGGGCCCGCTGACCGGTTTCGCGATGAACCCGGCCCGGGACTTCGGTCCGAAACTGATGACTTTCTTCGCCGGCTGGGGTGAAATTTCCTTCACCGGCGCACGTGAAATCCCGTACTTCCTGATTCCGATTTTTGCACCGATTGTCGGTGCCTGCCTCGGCGCTGCCGGGTATCGCGGGCTGATTGCCCGTCACCTGACCGGCGCCACACCTGCTACAAAGGATGCAGAACCGGCCATTGACGGCAAACCAAGAACTTCTTGAAACAGTCGGCGCGGGCTCCTGCCCTTATAGAGCCCGCGCCACGGCCCACTCTCCCTTATTTCGTCCAAGGCAATCGACATGACCGACATTCAGAATAAGAACTACATCATTGCCCTCGATCAGGGTACGACCAGCTCCCGCGCGATCATTTTCGACCGCGACGCGAACGTGGTCTGCACCGCACAACGCGAATTCGCCCAGCATTACCCGCAAGCCGGTTGGGTCGAACACGACCCGATGGAAATCTTCGCCACCCAGAGCGCGGTGATGGTCGAAGCGCTGGCCCAGGCCGGTCTGCACCATGACCAGGTCGCCGCCATCGGCATCACCAACCAGCGCGAAACCACCGTGGTCTGGGACAAGACCACCGGCCGCCCGGTGTACAACGCGATCGTCTGGCAATGCCGCCGCAGCACCGAGATCTGCCAGCAGCTCAAGCGCGACGGTCATGAAGACTACATCCGCGACACCACCGGCCTGGTCACCGACCCGTACTTCTCCGGCACCAAACTGAAGTGGATCCTCGACAACGTCGAAGGCAGCCGCGAACGTGCGCGCAACGGCGAACTGCTGTTCGGCACCGTCGACAGCTGGCTGATCTGGAAATTCACCGGCGGCAAGGTCCACGTCACCGACTACACCAACGCCTCGCGCACCATGCTCTTCAACATCCACACACTGGAGTGGGACGCGAAGATGCTGGAGATCCTCGACATCCCGCGCGAGATGCTGCCGGAAGTCAAAGCCTCTTCGGAAATCTACGGTCGCACCAAGAGCGGCATCGCCATCGGCGGTATCGCCGGCGACCAACAGGCTGCGCTGTTCGGACAGATGTGCGTCGAGCCGGGCCAGGCAAAAAACACCTATGGCACCGGTTGCTTCCTGCTGATGAACACCGGCGACAAAGCCGTGAAATCCCAGCACGGCATGCTCACCACCATCGCCTGCGGCCCACGCGGCGAAGTGGCTTACGCCCTGGAAGGCGCAGTATTCAACGGCGGCTCGACTGTGCAATGGCTGCGCGATGAACTGAAAATCATCAACGACGCCCACGACACCGAATACTTCGCCAATAAAGTGAAGGACAGCAACGGCGTCTATCTGGTGCCAGCCTTCACTGGCCTCGGCGCTCCCTACTGGGACCCGTATGCCCGTGGCGCCCTGTTCGGCCTGACCCGTGGCGTGCGTGTGGATCACATCATCCGTGCTGCGCTGGAATCGATCGCCTACCAGACCCGCGACGTCCTCGACGCCATGCAACAGGACTCCGGTGAACGCCTCAAGGCCCTGCGCGTGGACGGCGGTGCTGTAGCGAACAACTTCCTCATGCAGTTCCAGGCCGACATTCTCGGCACTCAGGTCGAGCGTCCGAAAATGCGCGAAACCACGGCGCTGGGCGCCGCTTATCTGGCCGGCCTGGCGTGCGGTTTCTGGGGCAGCCTGGAAGAGCTGCGCGGCAAGGCAGTGATCGAACGCGAGTTCGAACCGAGCCTGGACGAAGCGGCCAAAGAGAAGCTCTATAAAGGCTGGAAAAAAGCCGTCAGCCGTACCCGCGACTGGGAACGTGAAGACGCTGAATAAGCCAAGCTGAGTACTCGTAACCTGTTGGTCCAAACAGCGTGAAAGCGTAGCGAGCGAAGGCAAGACAAGGCAAAAACAGGCGAGGACGCGGAGTTTACGGGTTTGTAAATGAGCAGTCCGAGCCTGTTTTTAACGCAGGATTGCCGAGCGCAGTAGCTTTCACGTTGTTTGGAAACTGGTAGGGAGCGGATTCCTGCGTCATCATGGGCAAATTTTGCACGGCAGCCCAAAGGAAGCCCCATGAATCTGCCTCCCCGTCAGCAGCAAATCCTCGAGCTGGTCCGCGAACGCGGCTATGTGAGCATCGAGGAGATGGCCACGCTGTTCGTTGTTACCCCGCAAACCATCCGCCGCGATATCAATCAACTGGCGGAAGCCAATCTGCTGCGTCGCTACCACGGCGGCGCCGCTTATGATTCCAGCGTCGAAAACACCGCCTACGCGATGCGCGCCGATCAGATGCGCGATGAAAAGCAACGCATCGGCGAAGCCATCGCCGCACAGATTCCCGATCACGCCTCGCTATTCATCAATATCGGCACGACGACCGAATCGATTGCCCGCGCCCTGCTCAATCACAGCCACCTGAAGATCATCACCAACAACCTGCACGTCGCTTCGATGCTCAGTGCCAAAGATGATTTCGATGTGCTGCTGACCGGCGGCAATGTGCGTCGCGACGGCGGCGTGGTGGGTCAGGCGAGCGTGGACTTCATCAACCAGTTCAAGGTCGACTTTGCACTGGTGGGCATCAGCGGCATCGACGAAGACGGCAGCCTGCTCGACTTCGATTACCAGGAAGTCCGGGTGTCCCAGGCGATCATCGCCAATGCCCGACAGGTGATCCTGGCGGCGGACTCCAGCAAGTTCGGCCGTAACGCGATGATCCGCCTCGGCCCGATCAGCCTGATCGATTGCCTGGTGACCGATCAGCAGCCGGTGCCGGCCCTGGCGCAACTGCTGAGTCAGCACAAGATTCGCCTGGAAGTCGTTTAACCCCCCCTTTTTATTTCTCGTTCCCACGCTCCGCGTGGGAATGCAGCCCGGGACGCTCCGCGTCCCCTCCCCAGCGCTGACGCAGAGCGTCAATGTATGTATTCCCACGCAGAGCGTGGGAACGATCAGCCACACTGCGTGCAACGATCAGTGCTCTAACGCGCATCTGATGTTCGAAAATTTTCTTTTAACCGTCCTTCGATGAGTTTTTTCAATCGAAGTCGACTGGCTGCGCGCGTCTTTATGGGCTACCATTTTCGCAAATGAACATTCATGTTCGATTTCCAAGACAGAAAATCAAAAGAGCCCGAGGCCAGCCGATGTCCACATCTACCTTGCGTACGCCACCTATCTCCGAGATCTACGACATCGCCGTCATCGGCGGCGGGATCAATGGCGTGGGGATCGCAGCGGATGCCGCCGGTCGCGGTCTTTCGGTGTTCCTTTGCGAAAAGGACGATCTGGCCAGCCACACCTCCTCGGCCAGCAGCAAGCTGATCCACGGTGGCCTGCGCTACCTCGAACATTACGAATTCCGTCTGGTGCGCGAAGCCCTGGCCGAACGCGAAGTGCTGCTGGCCAAGGCCCCGCACATCGTCAAGCCAATGCGTTTCGTGCTGCCGCACCGCCCGCACCTGCGTCCGGCGTGGATGATCCGCGCAGGCCTGTTCCTTTATGACCACCTCGGCAAGCGCGAAAAACTGGCGGGCTCGAAAAGCCTGAAGTTCGGCGCCGACAGCGCACTGAAAAGCGAAATCAGCAAAGGCTTCGAATACTCTGACTGCTGGGTCGACGACGCCCGCCTCGTGGTTCTGAACGCCATGGCCGCCCGTGAAAAAGGCGCGCACATTCACACCCAGACCCGTTGCGTCAGTGCCCGCCGCGCCAAGGGTCTGTGGCACCTGAACCTGGAACGCGCCGACGGCAGCCTGTTTTCGATTACCGCCAAAGCACTGGTGAACGCCGCCGGTCCGTGGGTCGCCAAGTTCATCCGTGACGACCTGAAGATGGAATCGCCGTACGGCATCCGCCTGATCCAGGGCAGCCACATCATCGTGCCGAAACTGTACGAAGGCGATCACGCGCACATCCTGCAAAACGAAGATCAGCGCATCGTTTTCACCATTCCGTACCTGAACAACCTGACCCTGATCGGCACCACCGACCGCGAGTACACCGGCGATCCGGCCAAAGTGGCGATCACCGACGGCGAAACCGATTACCTGCTGAAAGTGGTCAACGCCCACTTCAAGAAGCAGATCAGCCGTGATGACATCCTGCACACCTACTCGGGCGTGCGTCCGCTGTGCAACGACGAGTCCGACAATCCGTCGGCCGTGACCCGCGACTACACCCTGGCGCTGTCCGGCAGCACCGAAGAAGCGCCGCTGCTGTCGGTGTTTGGCGGCAAGCTGACCACCTACCGCAAGCTCGCCGAGTCGGCGATGGCGCAGCTGATGCCGTACTTCACCCAGATGCGCCCGAGCTGGACGGCCACCGCCACCCTGCCCGGCGGCGAAGACATGACCACGCCACAGGCCCTGAGCGCGCTGATCCGCGACAAGTTCGACTGGGTACCGACCGAAATCGCCCGCCGCTGGGCCACCACCTACGGCAGCCGCACCTGGCGCATGCTCGAAGGCGTCGACACCCTCGCCGACATGGGCGAACACATCGGTGGCGGGCTCTACACCCGTGAAGTCGATTACCTGTGCACCGAAGAATGGGCCACCACCGCGCATGACATCCTGTGGCGTCGCAGCAAACTGGGCCTGTTCACCACGCCGGCCGAGCAAGAGCGACTGGCGGCGTACCTGAACAAGGTCGAGCTGAACCGCAGCAAGATCGAAGCGGCCTGATTCGTTCGTCGCTGAACAAAAAGCCCCTGAATCGCAAGATTCAGGGGCTTTTTGCATTCAGGCTGAAACAAGGCGCAATGAGGACGTTCGGTTTTCCGAACGCGACCTGACGGTCAATTCGGTTAACCGGATCAGATTCACGGAAAAACACCATCACAAAACTTTAATAACGTTATAAATCAACGAATTAACCCGTACCGACTGGTCTGGCACGACTCATGCTCTACACTCCTTCGACGAATGCCTGTTGCGCCAACACAACAGGAGCCGTCAGGCATTCGAAGTACAAAGGGCCCGCTCAACCGGCTCCATAAAAAAAACAATGTCGAGGAAAATTTGATGCGCATCGTTCCCCATATCCTGGGCGCAGCCATTGCTGCCGCTCTGATCAGCACACCAGTTTTCGCTGCCGAACTCACCGGCACCCTTAAGAAGATCAAAGAGTCCGGCGTCATCACCCTGGGCCACCGTGACGCTTCCATTCCTTTCTCCTACATCGCTGACGCTTCCGGCAAGCCGGTCGGCTACTCCCACGATATCCAGCTGGCCATCGTCGAAGCGATCAAGAAAGACCTGGACCTGCCAAATCTGCAGGTCAAATACAACCTGGTCACTTCGCAAACCCGTATCCCGCTGGTGCAGAACGGCACCGTGGACGTCGAATGCGGCTCCACCACCAACAACGTCGAGCGTCAGCAACAGGTCGACTTCTCCGTCGGCATCTTCGAAATCGGTACCCGTCTGCTGTCCAAGGCTGACTCCAAGTACAAGGATTTCGACGATCTGAAAGGCAAGAACGTCGTGACCACCGCCGGCACCACTTCCGAGCGCATCCTCAAGGCGATGAACGCCGACAAGCAGATGGGCATGAACGTGATCTCCGCCAAGGACCACGGTGAATCCTTCCAGATGCTGGAATCGGGTCGTGCCGTTGCGTTCATGATGGACGACGCCCTGCTGGCCGGTGAAGCCGCCAAGGCCAAGAAAGCCTCCGACTGGGCCGTGACCGGTACTCCACAGTCGTACGAAATCTACGGCTGCATGATGCGCAAAGGCGACGAGCCGTTCAAAAAGGCTGTCGACGACGCCATCAAGGCAACCTACGCCTCGGGCGAGATCAACAAGATCTACGAAAAATGGTTCATGCAGCCGATTCCGCCAAAAGGCCTGAACCTGAACTTCCCGATGAGCGACGAGCTCAAGGCCCTGATCGCCAATCCGACCGACAAAGCGGCTGACGACAAGAAATCCTGATTTCTGACTAACCTTATCCCCTGAGGAGGCGCCTGCCTTTTCAGGGGATGGTCACTCCCTGCTGGCATTTTCTGGAAACACTCGAACCGGTGGCTGTCGAGCCGATCGCGTGTGCCTGATTTTCACAATCAGGGCGGGAACGGAGCTTCCCCAGGCGGGCACTTGTACATCGATCGAATCGAGGGGAGACCCTAATGAATTACAACTGGGACTGGGGCGTGTTCTTCAAGTCCACCGGCGTGGGCAGCGAGACCTATCTCGACTGGTTCATTTCCGGTCTGGGCTGGACCATCGCCATCGCCATCGTGGCCTGGATCATCGCCCTGCTGCTCGGCTCGCTGCTGGGCATCATGCGCACCGTGCCAAACCGCATCGTGTCGGGCATCGCGACCTGCTACGTCGAACTGTTCCGTAACGTGCCGCTGCTGGTTCAGCTGTTCATCTGGTACTTCCTGGTGCCCGATCTGCTGCCGCCGGATCTGCAGGAGTGGTACAAGCAGGACCTGAACCCGACCACCTCGGCCTACCTGAGCGTTGTCGTGTGCCTGGGCCTCTTCACCGCCGCCCGTGTCTGCGAACAGGTTCGCACTGGTATCCAGGCGCTGCCACGCGGCCAGGAATCCGCCGCCCGCGCCATGGGTTTCAAGCTGCCGCAGATCTACTGGAACGTGCTGCTGCCCCAGGCCTACCGGATCATCATTCCGCCGCTCACCTCGGAATTCCTGAACGTGTTCAAGAACTCCTCCGTGGCGTCCCTGATCGGTCTGATGGAGCTGCTGGCGCAAACCAAACAGACCGCCGAATTCTCGGCCAACCTGTTTGAAGCCTTCACCCTGGCGACCCTGATCTACTTCACCCTCAACATGAGCCTGATGCTGCTGATGCGCATGGTCGAGAAGAAAGTCGCCGTGCCCGGCCTGATCTCCGTGGGGGGTAAATAATGGAATTCGATTTCAGTGGCATCGTTCCGGCCATTCCCGGCCTGTGGAACGGCATGCTGATGACCCTCAAGCTGATGGCGCTCGGCGTGGTCGGCGGGATCATCCTCGGCACCATCCTCGCGCTGATGCGCCTGTCCCACAGCAAACTGCTGTCGAGCATCGCCGGCGCCTACGTCAACTATTTCCGTTCGATCCCGCTGCTGCTGGTGATCACCTGGTTCTACCTGGCAGTGCCGTTCGTGCTGCGCTGGATCACCGGCGAAGACACCCCGATCGGCGCGTTCACCTCGTGCATCGTGGCGTTCATGATGTTCGAAGCGGCGTACTTCTGCGAAATCGTCCGGGCCGGCGTGCAGTCGATCCCGAAAGGCCAGATGGGCGCGGCGCAGGCACTGGGCATGACCTACGGCCAGATGATGCGCCTGATCATCCTGCCTCAGGCGTTCCGCAAGATGACCCCGCTGCTCCTGCAGCAGAGCATCATCCTGTTCCAGGACACCTCGCTGGTCTACACCGTGGGCCTGGTGGACTTCCTCAACGCCTCGCGCGCCAGTGGCGACATCATTGGCCGCTCGAATGAGTTCCTGATCTTCGCAGGTCTCGTGTACTTCACCATCAGCTTTGCCGCCTCGGTGCTGGTCAAGCGTCTGCAAAAAAGGTTCGCCGTATGATCTCTATCAAGAACATCAACAAGTGGTATGGGGACTTCCAGGTGCTGACCGATTGCAGCACCGAGGTCAAAAAGGGTGAAGTGATCGTGGTCTGCGGTCCGTCCGGTTCGGGCAAGTCGACCCTGATCAAGTGCGTCAACGCGCTCGAGCCGTTTCAGAAAGGCGACATCGTGGTCGACGGCACATCGATTGCCGATCCGAAGACCAACCTGCCGAAACTGCGCTCGCGCGTCGGCATGGTGTTCCAGCATTTCGAACTGTTCCCGCACCTGACCATCACCGAAAACCTGACCATCGCGCAGATCAAGGTGCTGGGCCGCAGCAAGGAAGAAGCAACCAAGAAAGGCCTGCAACTGCTCGAGCGCGTCGGCCTGTCGGCTCACGCCCACAAGCACCCCGGCCAACTGTCCGGCGGTCAGCAACAGCGTGTGGCGATCGCCCGTGCGCTGGCGATGGACCCGATCGTCATGCTGTTCGACGAACCGACCTCGGCGCTGGACCCGGAAATGGTCAACGAAGTGCTCGACGTGATGGTGCAACTGGCCCACGAAGGCATGACCATGATGTGCGTGACCCACGAAATGGGCTTCGCCCGTAAAGTGGCCGACCGTGTGATCTTCATGGACGCCGGCAAGATCATCGAAGACTGCAAGAAAGAAGAGTTCTTTGGCGACATCAGCCAACGCTCCGAACGCGCGCAGCATTTCCTCGAGAAAATCCTGCAGCACTAAAAACTGCTGCACTCCCCGACATCCACTGTCGGGGAATGCAGGTGGTTGACCCAAGGCATCTGTGATGAAATGCGACCCCACTCTCTATCGCGCCACGCCGCCATCACTTGCCGTGAAACCCCGTCTGATCCGCCACCTGTTCCTGCCGCCGCTGGTCATCGCCCTGATGATCGGACTGGGTTACATCGGCTTCTGGACCAGCGAACATTTCGGCATCCGCAGTCTCGGCGAAAACGGCCAGCGCCAGCTGGAACTGCACGCCCGCGCGGTCGAAAGCGAGATCAGCAAATACACCTACCTGCCCAGCCTGCTGGAGCTCGAATCGAGCGTATCGCAGTTGCTGGACGACCCGACCCCGGAACACCGGCAAACGGTCAACGATTACCTTGAAGGCCTGAACCGGCGCAGCCGCAGTCGGGCCATCTACGTCATGGACACCACCGGCCGTGTCATGGCCACCAGCAACTGGCGCGACGTCGACAGTTATCTCGGTGAAGACCTGTCGTTCCGCGCCTACTTCCAGAACGCCATCCGCGGCCAGCCCGGACGTTTCTACGGGATCGGCAGCACCAACGGCGAACCCGGTTATTACCTGGCCCACGGCCTCGAAGAACACGGCAAGATCATCGGCGTCGCGGTGGTCAAGGTGCGCCTGGAAGCCATGGAAGAACGCTGGCAACGGGCACGTCTCGAAGCCTTCGTCAGCGATGAAAACGGCATCATCATTCTGTCCAGCGATCCGGCCCGGCGCCTGAAATCGGTGATACCGCTGAGCGACGAGACCAAGGAAAAACTCGCCCGCAGCCTGCAGTACTACTGGTTCCCGCTGAACGAGCTGCAACCGCTGGCCCGGGAAACCCTGTCCGAAGGCGTGGAAAAACTCACTTTCCCGGCCAACAGCGAAGTGCCGAGCCAACAGGATGGCGATGAGGAAAACATCAGCTATCTGGCGCAAACCCGACCACTGAGCGATACCCCGTGGAATTTCACTCTGCTCACGCCGTTGCAGGATCTGCGGCGCGAAGCGATCAATCAGGGGATTCTGGTGGCCGTGGCGTTTGCCTTGGTGGCGTTCCTGCTGATCGCCTGGAACGAACGGCGCAAGGTCATCGCCACCCGCCTCGCCGCCCGCGAAGCCCTGCAGGAAGCCAACAATCAGCTGGAGCGTCGGATTACCGAACGCACCGCCGACCTGCGCGCCAGCAACGACCGGCTCAAGAGCCAGATCCGCGAACGGCGTCAGGCCGAAGAGACTTTGCGCCGCGCCCAGGACGAACTGGTGCAGGCCGGCAAACTCGCAGCCATCGGCCAGATGTCAACCAGCATCGCCCACGAACTGAACCAGCCGCTGGCGGCGATGCGCACGCTGTCGGGCAACACCATTCGCTTCCTTGAGCGCGGCCAGCTGGATGTCGCCAGCACCAACCTCAAGACCATCAACGACCTCATCGACCGCATGGGCCGGATCACCGCCAGCCTGCGCTCCTTCGCCCGGCGCGGCGACGACAAGGGCCGCGCCAGCCTCGGCAAAGCGGTGGATGCCGCGCTGCAAGTGCTCGGCGCCCGTGTCGAAAGTGCGTCCCTGCAACTGCATCGCCAGTTCGACGATGTTCAGGTGCAGATCGACCAGACGCGGCTGGAGCAGATTCTGGTCAACCTGATCGGCAACGCCCTCGACGCCATGCAGGCGCAACCGCTGCCGGAACTGTGGCTGGAAGGCGAAGAATTCAACGGCAAATATCGCCTGCGGGTGCGCGACAACGGGCACGGCATCGACGCCGAAGCGCGCAAGCACCTGTTCGAACCGTTCTTCACCACCAAGCCCGGCGAACAGGGCCTGGGCCTCGGCCTGACCCTGTCGGCCAGCCTCGCCGCCGCCACCGGCGGGCATCTGGGTGTCGAACACCCGGCCAGCGGTGGTACCACTTTCGTCCTCAGTTTACCGTTGGTAAGCCCTACTCCTGCCGAGCCAATATGAACAACGACCTCAGTGTATTGATCGTCGAAGACGACCCCCATGTCCTGCTCGGCTGCCAGCAGGCGCTGACGCTGGAAGACATTCCCTGCATCGGCGTGGGCAGTGCCGAAGAAGCGCTGGAGCAGGTCGGTGACAACTTCGCCGGGATCGTCATCAGCGACATTCGCCTGCCCGGCATCGACGGTCTGGAACTGCTGACCCGACTCAAGCAACGCGACCGCAGTTTGCCGGTGGTGTTGATCACCGGACATGGCGACATCTCTATGGCGGTCGGCGCGATGCAGAAAGGCGCCTACGACTTCATGGAAAAACCGTTCTCCCCTGAGCGGTTGGTCGATGTGGCCCGCCGCGCGCTGGAGCAACGCAGCCTGAATCGCGAAGTCTCGTCCCTGCGCCGGCAACTGGCCGAACGCGATTCCCTTGAAGGGCGGATCATCGGCCGTTCGCCGGCCATGCAGAACCTGCGCGAGCTGATCGCCAACGTCGCCGACACCTCAGCCAACGTGCTGATCGAAGGCGAAACCGGCACCGGCAAAGAACTGGTCGCCCGTTGTTTGCATGATTTCAGCCGCCGCCACACCAAACAATTTGTCGCGCTGAACTGCGGCGGGCTGCCGGAAAACCTGTTTGAAAGCGAAATCTTCGGCCACGAAGCCAACGCCTTCACCGGCGCCGGCAAACGGCGGATCGGCAAGATCGAACACGCCGACGGCGGCACGCTGTTCCTCGACGAAGTGGAAAGCATGCCGCTGCCGTTGCAGATCAAACTGCTGCGGGTATTGCAGGAACGCACCCTCGAACGCCTCGGTTCGAACCAGAGCGTGGCGGTGGATTGCCGGGTGATCGCGGCCACCAAATCCGACCTCGACGAATCAAGCAAGGCCGGGGAATTTCGCAGCGACTTGTACTACCGCCTCAACGTGGTGACGCTGGAACTGCCGCCCCTGCGCGAGCGCCGCGAAGACATCCTGCAACTGTTCGAACACTTCACCCAGCAATCGGCCCTGCGTTTCGACCGGGCGCTGCCGGAGCTGGACAACCAGACCCTGTCGAGCCTGATGAGCCACGACTGGCCGGGCAACGTACGGGAACTGCGCAACGTCGCCGAGCGTTTTGCCCTCGGTTTGCCGGCGTTCAAGAAAACCGGCGCGGGTAGCGCGGGCCAGGGTCTGGCATTCGCCGAAGCAGTGGAAGCGTTCGAGCGCAACCTGCTCAGCGACGCCCTGCAACGCAGCGGCGGCAACCTGACCCAGGCCAGCCTGGAACTGGGCATGGCCAAGACCACGCTGTTCGACAAAGTGAAGAAATACGGCCTGAGCCATTAAGCGAGAACGACGTGGATCTGATTTTCAAGGCAATGCTCGGTGCGGCCGTGGTGGTGATCCTCGCCATGCTGGCCAAGACCAAAAACTACTACATCGCCGGGCTGGTGCCGCTGTTCCCGACCTTCGCCCTGATCGCCCACTACATCGTCGGCAAGGGCCGTTCGATCGACGACCTGAAGACCACCATCGTCTTCGGCATGTGGTCGATCATTCCGTACTTCGTCTATCTGGCGACCTTGTACGTGATGGTCGACCGCATGCGTCTCGAAGCTTCACTGGCGGTCGCGGCAGTGGCGTGGCTGATGGCGGCGACGGTGCTGGTGTCGGTGTGGGTTCGGCTTCACGCCTGAATCAGAGCAGGTTGTGTTCCGCCACCGGTTCGATCTGCGCCCAGTGCGACGTGTCTTCGCGATGCTCACGCAGGTACGGCAACACCACCGCCAGCAACGGCTCCTTGAATGCCTCCTGAAAGCGGTGCGCCAGCCCCGGAATCAGCCGCAGCTGACTGCCGCGAATATGCGCCGCCAGGTGCACGCCGTGCATCACCGGCAACAACGGATCGGCCGTGCCGTGCACCACCAGCGTCGGGACGCGCAGTTGATTGAGCAACGCTACCCGGCTCGGTTCGGCGAGGATCGCCATGATCTGGCGCTTCACGCCTTCGGGATTGAACGCCCGGTCATAGGACAGCGCCGCTTGATGCAGCAAAGCCTGCCGATCATCGCTGACTGAAGGACTGCCCAGCGCCGCCAACAAATCAGCCTGTTGCTCCAACGCGATCTGGCGATTGGGAGCGCCACGCCGAGCCAGCAACTGCACCAGCGCCGCACTCGGCGCCGGCAACCCTTCGGCACCGGAGCTTGTCATGATCAGCGTCAGGCTCTCGACCCGTTGCGGCGCCATCGCCGCCATGTGCTGGGCGATCATCCCGCCCATGCTCGCGCCGAGCACGTGGAACTGCTCGACGTGCAACGCGTCCATCAGGCCCAGTGCATCGTCGGCCATGTCGGTCAGGCTGTAAGGCGCCGCCACCGGCAGGCCGAGCTTGTAGCGCAGCACCTCAAAGGTCAGGTTGGCTTCCACCGGCGTCTGGCGCCAGGTCGACAGACCGACATCGCGGTTGTCATAACGGATCACCCGAAAACCCTGCTGACACAGCGCAACCACCACTTCGTCCGGCCAGTGGATCAACTGCCCGCCCAGGCCCATCACCAGCAACAGCGCCGGATCCGACGCACGGCCGATGCTCTGGTACGCCAGGCTCACCTGCTCCAGATCGACCCGCTCGGTCGGTACATTGACGTCGCAACGCGACGCCGCATAAGACGCCGGAACGAAAAAAACCGCGGCCAACAACGCCGCGATTGCAAAAAATCCCTTGAACATGAAAAACACCGAAACGCAGAACCCCAGTAGAGCGCGAGTCTGATGAAGTTTGTTCAAGCGCGCTGCCACAGTTCGATGACAGTTTGATGAAGAGTGCCGAGCGGTCGAATGGGCGACAAGCCTGACCGTTCCGAAGCGCACGGGCAGGTGCCGTCATGACGGGGCAGGATTGAGGTCGAACCACCTGTCCGGACTGTCAGATCTGACAGTGGATTGTCACCTGATTAAAGCCTTTCATGAGCGTGCAAGGCTGACAGCCCATTCATGGAAAGCGGAGGCGAGATGAACGTAAATCAGATTCAGAACGGAGATTTCGAGACAAGGGATCTCACAGGCTGGGGCCTACAAATCAATCAGGGAAAGGCCAGTGTTGTTTTATATGACCGAAGCTTCCAGGTAGAGGTGCAGCCAGGTCTGGACGACGGCGTTGTGCTGTACACCCGATTCGATATCACCCCGGGTCGTTTTACCTTGATGCTGGATGCCACGGCGCCCACAGCACAGTTTCACCAGGACCCACGTGAAATCGAAACTCATCCGATCCTGTTTATGTTCGTCACGGGCTATGCAGCCGATGGCTCAACTGTCCAGTTCGACGTCGGAAGCTGGTGGCTGGAGGTGACTCAACAGACACACCGGTACATCGGGACAATGCCCTCTAATGTGGTGAGGGCGGAAGTGCAGCTTTCGTTTCCTTCAGATCCTCTTCAGGTCAAAGGGCGCACCTACATCGACAACGTCAGTTACACCCTCAACTCACAAAAAAGTCCTGCGGGGAAGCGCTGGAGTCAATGACAGAAGCCCGCTGAGCGAAAACACTCAGCGGGTTATCTGACCTTGCGACGCGCCCGACGCGTTACGCCAACTGACTGCGCAACTGCCGCGCCGCCGCCACCATGTTCACCAGCGCCGCCTCGGTCTCCGGCCACGCTCGGGTCTTCAGGCCGCAATCGGGATTGACCCACAGGCGCTGCGCCGGGATGCGCTTCACGGCTTTGCTCATCAGTTTCACCATCTCGGCGGTGTCCGGCACGCGCGGCGAGTGGATGTCGTAGACGCCCGGGCCGATATCGTTCGGGTAGTCGAACGCTTCGAAGGCTTCGAGCAATTCCATGTCCGAGCGCGAGGTTTCGATGGTGATGACGTCGGCGTCCATGTCGGCGATCGCCTTGATCACGTCATTGAATTCGCTGTAGCACATGTGGGTGTGGATCTGGGTTTCATCCTTCACGCCCGAGGCTGTCAGGCGGAACGCTTCCACCGCCCAGTCGAGGTATTCCTGCCATTGTTCACGGCGCAATGGCAGGCCTTCGCGGAACGCCGCCTCGTCGATCTGCACGATCTTGATTCCGGCGTTTTCCAGATCCACCACTTCGTCACGCAGGGCCAGCGCCAGTTGTTGCGCCTGGACTTTGCGCGACACGTCTTCACGGGGGAACGACCACATCAGCATGGTCACCGGACCGGTCAGCATGCCTTTCATGACCTTGTCGGTCAGGCTCTGGGCGTAGGTGATCCAGTCCACGGTCATGGCGTTCGGACGGGACAGATCGCCATAAATCACCGCCGGTTTCACGCAGCGGGAGCCGTAGCTCTGCACCCAGCCGAAACGGGTAAACAGATAACCGTCGAGCTGTTCGGCGAAGTACTCGACCATGTCATTGCGCTCGGCTTCACCGTGCACCAATACATCAAGGCCCAGACGCTCCTGCACTTGCACCGCGTGGCGGATTTCGCTGCGCATGGCGTCGTGGTAATCGTTGGCCGACAGCTTGCCCTGCTTGAACGCCTGACGGGCCAGACGGATCGAGCCGGTCTGCGGGAACGAACCGATGGTGGTGGTCGGGAACGTCGGCAATTTCAAACGCGCCTGCTGTGCGGCGATGCGTTTGGCGAACGGCGAATGGCGCTGGCTGTCGCTGGCGTTGATCGCTTCGATCCGCGCCTGCACCTCGGCTTTGTGAATGCGTGGCGACCGAGTGCGGCTCTCTTGAATCGCGCGGCTTTCGGCCAGTGCGCTTTGCACTTTTGGCGCTTGCGGATCGTTCAGCGCATCACGCAGTACAGAGATTTCGCTGCACTTCTGCACGGCGAATGCCAGCCAGCTTTTCAGTTCCGGATCGAGCTTGTCTTCACGCTCGACATCCACCGGACTGTGCAGCAGCGAGCAGGAACTGCTGACCCAAAGGTTATCGCCAAAGCGCTCCTGCGCCGGTTGCAGTTGCGCCAGCGCCTGCTCCAGTTCGCAGCGCCAGACGTTGCGCCCGTTGACCAGGCCCACCGAAAGAATCTTGTAGGTCGGCAGGCGATCAAGCACCTGACCGAGCTGATCGGGCGCACGCACCGCATCGATGTGCAGGCCTTGTACCGGCAGGCCGACGGCCAGACCGAGGTTGTCTTGCAGGCCGCTGAAATAGGTCGCCACCAGTTTCTTCAGCGGCGAGTACTGAAGGATGTGATAGGCGCGTTCGAAGGCGCTTTTCCAGGTTTGCGGCAGGTCGAGGGTGAGGATCGGCTCATCGATCTGCACCCACTCCACGCCTTGTTCGGCGAGGCGACCAAGGATTTCGTTGTACACCGGCAGCAGGCGCTCAAGCAGATCGAGCTTGTCGAAGTCGTTGCCTTTCGCCTTGCCCAGCCACAGGTAAGTCAGCGGGCCGATGATCACCGGTTTGACGTTGTGACCGAGGGCCTTGGCTTCTTCGACTTCGTCGAACAGTTGTTCCCAGCTCAGCTTGAATTGCTGGTCTGCGCTGAATTCCGGGACCAGGTAGTGGTAGTTGGTGTCGAACCACTTGGTCAGCTCTTGCGCGTATTGAGTCTTGCCGTGCTCACCGCCGCAGCAGGACGACGTGGCGCCACGGGCCATGGCGAACAGCGTGTCGAGGGTTGGCAGACCGCGTTCGTCACGCACACCGTCGAAGCGCTCGGGGATCACACCGAAGGTCAGCGAGTGGGTCAGCACCTGGTCGTACCAGGCGAAGTCGCCGACCGGCAGCAGATCGATGCCGGCGTCCTTCTGCAGTTGCCAATGTTTGGCGCGCAGCTCACGGCCAACCTGATTCAGGGCGGCCTGATCGAGATCGCCTTTCCAACAGGCTTCAAGGGCTTTTTTCAGTTCGCGGTCGGCGCCGATGCGCGGGAAACCCAGGGTGTGTGCCACGGCCATGTCGAGTGTTCTCCATTGCGTAAAAGATGGCGCCATTGTCGACAGCCAGGGCAACATGAGACAAACTCAACCTTTTCGTGTTGATCACAAATTTTCCTCATGGAGCCTGCGGTGCTTGAAATCCGTCACCTGAAAACCCTGCATGCCCTGCGCGAAGCCGACAGCCTGGTCGATGCGGCCGACCGCCTGCACCTGACCCAGTCGGCGCTGTCCCACCAGTTCAAGGAACTGGAAGAGCGCATGGGCATGCCGTTGTTCGTGCGCAAGACCAAACCGGTGCGCTTCACCAGCGCCGGCCTGCGCCTGCTGCAACTGGCCGACGCGACCCTGCCGCTGCTGCGCGCCGCCGAGCGTGATATCGGGCGTCTGGCCGGTGGCACCGCCGGGCGTCTGCACATGGCCATCGAATGCCACAGCTGCTTCCAGTGGCTGATGCCGACCATCGACCAATTCCGCGATGCCTGGCCGGAAGTCGAACTCGACCTGGCTTCGGGTTTCTCGTTTGCCCCGCTGCCGGCGCTGGCCCGGGGTGATCTGGATCTGGTGGTGACGTCCGACCCGCTGGAAATCGCCGGCATCACCTACGTGCCGCTGTTCACCTACGAAGCCATGCTCGCGGTCGCCAATCAGCACGCACTGGCAAGCAAACCGTACATCGTTCCCGAAGACCTGCTGACCGAAACCCTGATCACCTACCCGGTCGAACGCGATCGGCTGGACATCTTCACCCGCTTCCTCGAACCGGCCGACATCGAACCGGCGCAGGTACGCACCTCAGAGCTGACGGTGATGATGATGCAGCTGGTGGCCAGCGGTCGTGGCGTGTGCGGCATGCCGCACTGGGCGCTGCATGAATACAGCTCGCGGGGCTACGTGAAGGGCAAGCGGCTGGGCGAGAAAGGTCTGTTTGCGACGCTGTACGCGGCAATCCGCGCCGACATGCTGGACGCGCCGTACATGCGCGATTTCCTGCTAACGGCCAAGGACACTTCGTTCTCGACGCTGGATGGGGTCAGCGCGGTTCGTTGAGGCTGGCGGTTGGCACGAAAGGCGCGCACCACATGTGGATCTTGTCGAAGTAGTCCTCGCCGACCCGCACCGCCATCGGCTCCAGGCCGAACTGAATGAAGCCGCAGCGCTGGTACAGATGAAACGCCGCGTCATTGCCGGCGGTGACGGTCAATTGAATGACTTTCAGCGCCGGATGCTGCTGCGCTTCACCCAGCACCGCCTCCATCAATTTCAGCCCCAGCCCGCGCTGACGAAACTCCGCCGACACATACATACCGAATACCGTTGCCTTGTGCCGGGCCTTTTCCCGAGGCTCGAACGCCAGACCGACGATGCCCGCCAAACGGCCGTCTTCGAACGCGCCGAACACCGCGTCGAGCTTGCTGGTCAGGCGTGACTCCCACCAGCTCAGCGGCATCACCGCGCGCTCGCGCACACTGGAAGTGAACGCCTGCGGATGCCGGTCATAGGCTTCCAGCATCAGTTCGCGATAGGCCAGCGCATGGCTGGCGTCCAGCCGTTCGATCCACATGTCAGGCGGCCTTGCGCTGTTCAAGCATCAGCCGCACGGCCAGGCCGCCCAGCACAAACCCCATGAAATAACGCTGCGCCGCCAGCCAGGTCGGGTTGTTGACGAACCACGACGCGATGCCAGCGGCGAACAGCGCGATCAACAGGTTGACGCAGAAGCTGACGCTGATCTGGGTCAGGCCCAGGATGATGCTCTGGGTGAACACCGAGCCGTGCTCTGGCGAAATGAATTGCGGAAATACCGAGAGGTAAAACACCGCGATTTTCGGGTTCAGCGCGCTGGTCAGGAAACCCATAGTGACCAGTTTGCGCGAGGAATCCGCCGGTAATTGCTGCGCCTCGAACGGCGAACGGGCGCCGGGTTTCACCGCCTGCCAGGCCAGCCAGAGCAGGTACAGCGCACCGGCCCACTTCAACACTTCATAGGCCATCGGCACCGCGAGAAACACCGCGGTCAAACCGGCGGCCGCCGCGAACAGGTGCACGAAGAACCCCGCCACCACGCCGAGCAGCGAGGTCACCCCGGCGCGGCGTCCCTGGCAGATCGACCGCGAGATCAGGTAGATCATGTTCGGCCCCGGCGTCAGTACCATCAGCAGTGCAGCGGCGGCAAAAATCAGCAGGTCTGGAAGCGGGATCATGACGAAGTCCTTTGTACGAATGATCAGGCGATCGCGGTCAGCGAGGCTCGATAAAACGGCAGGATCAGGTCACGTGTCAATGGGGCGAGAACCACATCGCCGTCAGTAGCCGGGTCGATCCAGATCACCTCTTCGATCTCGGCGGCCGGAGACACTTTGGCGTCGATGGTCAGCTGAAAGATCTCGGCCTGCACGACGAATCCCGGCTCGTTGGCGGCGGGTGCCGAGAACTGGCCGAGAAAGCTCGCCTGCGCCGGATCGATCACCAGCCCCAGCTCTTCTTCCAGCTCACGGGCCAATGCATGCACCGGCAGTTCATGAGGTTCGATCTTGCCGCCCGGTTGCATGAACGCCGTAGTGCCGCGCTTGCGCACCAGCAGGGTCTGGCCGTCGGGGTTGAGCAACAGCGCCGCGGCGATGCGGATCGTGGAGTTATTTGCGGTCGACATGAACGGAAAGCCTTTGACTCAAAAAACGGCAAGCATCACACGCCTGCCGTTCATGAGCAAAGACTCGGCGCCGGAACCTCAGGTCGCTTCCTGGAAATCCATCTCCGGCGGCTGCCGGCGGAAACCACCCGTGAGCACCGCCAGGTACACCACGCCAATCGCCAGCCAGCTCAGGCCCAGATACACCGCCAGGTGATCGAGGCTGACCATCAGCCACAAGTCCGCTGCCAGGCCGATGAACGGAAAGATCAGGAACAGGACCAACTCGCGCAGGCCTTTTTTCTCGCCGCCGATCCAGTAGTGAAAAATCACCGACAGATTGACCAGACTGAACGCCAGGAATGCGCCGAAGTTGATGAACGAGGTCGAGGTGGTCACGTCGAGTTTCAGCGCCAGCAAAGCCACCACCGCACACAGCAGAATGCTGTTGACCGGCGTACCGAAGCGCTCGTGCAAGGTGCCGAAAAACGACTTGGGCAGCACTCCGTCACGGCCCATCGCAAACAACAGCCGCGAACCACTGGCCTGGGCGGACAGACCCGAGGCGAACTGACCGACGATCAGGCCGATCAGGAAGATCGACACGAACAGGTCGCCGCCGATGTTGCGCGCAATTTCGTAGGCCGCCGAGTCGACGCTGTCGAACTGGAACGACGGATGAGCGATCTGCACGAAGTACGACACACCGACAAAAATCAGCCCGCCGATCAGGGTGATCAGCATGATTGCCCGAGGGATGGTGCGACGTGGATCCCGGGTTTCTTCGGTGAGGGTGCTGACCGCATCGAAACCGAGGAACGAGTAGCAGGCAATCGCGGCGCCGCTCATGATCAGCGGCATCTGCATGTCGCCGTTGAAGAACGGTTTGATCGACCACAACGGCGTGCTGGCATCACCACCGACGTAGTGCACGCACAGTGCGACGAAGGCGACCAGCACCAGAAACTGCACCAGCATCAGCAAGGCGTTGATGCCGTTGGCCAGTTTCAGACCGATGATGTTGATCGCGCTGGTGATGCCGATGAACGCCAGTACCCAGATCCACTGCGGGATCGACGGGAAGGCCGAAGCCAGATAGGCGGCGCCGATCAGCCAGATCGCCATCGGCAGAAACAGATAATCGAGCAGCACCGCCCAACCGGCGATGAAGCCAAGTTTCGGGCTGATGGCCTTGCGCACGTAGCTGTAGGCCGAGCCGGCCACCGGGAACGCGGCGGCCATGCGCCCGTAACTCATGGCGGTGAAGAACATCGCCACCAATGCCGCCAGATACGCGGCGGGCACCATGCCGGCGGTGGACTGGGCGAGGATGCCGAACGTGCCGAGGACAATGATCGGCGTCATGTAGGCGATGCCGAACAGCACCACCGACCCTAGCGAAAGGGTGCGTTGCAAACGAGCCATGGGCGACTTACTCCGGATTTTATTGGATTTATGGCAGAGGCCGAGTTCGGCGAATGTTTCGGGTGTTGCTGATCGTTCCCACGTCGAGGCGTCGAACCGTCCGCGTGGGAACGATCGGGTACAACGGGTCAAGGAATCAGCAGCTCGCGTACTCCAGAAGCGTGTTCAACCACCTCCCCCGGCAACCTCAACCGCTGATCATCCAGATACCGATAATCCTTACGCGCCAGCTCTAGCTGGCCGAAATCCAGCTCGACACTGAACCGCCCTTCCTCTCGCCCGGCCTCGAACAGCACCGTGCCCAGCGGATCCACCAGCGCACTGCCGCCGGCGAACATCAACCCGTCATCCCCGGCTTTCACACGGTTGACCATCAGCGCAAACGCCTGGTTTTCCTGAGCCCGGGCCATGATCGCGGTGCGATGAGTCGGGCCGTACGGGTCCATGTTGCCGTTGGTCACGATCAGCAATTCGGCGCCCAGTTGCGCCAGGGCCCGGGCCGATTCCGGGAACTCGATGTCGTAGCAGATCAGCAGACCGACCCGCACGCCGTTCCACAGACACGTGGCGTAACGGTCGCCGGCCTCGAACACACCGCGATCCGACGCCCAGAGGTGGGTCTTGCGGTATTTCAGGGCGATGCCTTCGGGGGTAATCAGCAGCGTGGTGTTGTAGAAGCGGCCGTTGTCGTTCTCGGCCATGCCGATCACCACGGCGAGGTTGCGCTCGCGGGCGGCGGCCTGCACGGCGCTGACGGTAGGGCCGTCTACCGGCTCGGCGATCTGCGCCACGGTGTCAGAAGTCGGGAAGCCCATCAGGTGGGTCTCGGGGAACACGATCAATTGCGTGTCGACGGCGCAGGCCGCAATCGCCGCGAGGGCGCGTTCGAGGTTGTACGCCGTGTCTTTGTCACGGCCCGCCAGTTGGGCGAGTTCGACTTTCATGGGTAGTCCTTGTTATGAGCGCCGGGCGCCGAAAGATTGCCCGGCGGCTGTCTGTGGGCCAGTATGCTTCGCATTCGACCGGCCAGGGAATTACGCGGCCGGGGTAACCCGATAGGGGTAGAGGCATGACTCTTTCGTTTGACGACATCACCTGGCACCGCGCCGTCGGGCAGTTGATCGACGCCCTCGACAAGCCGAATTTCTGGGCGCAACTGGTGCGCCTGCTTGACCAGTACGTGCCGTTCGATAGCTGGGTGGCGCTGCTGTTCAGCGCCGACCGCCACCCGCAGGTGTTCGCCGAATGCCCCGGCGCCGATGGCAGTCCCGATCAACTGTTTCAGGACTACCTGCGCGGTCTGTACCTGCTCGACCCGTTCTACATCGCCTGCCGCGAGCAGTCGCGCACCGGTTTGTATCGCCTGTCGGAGGTCGCGCCGGAGCACTTCGAACTGACCGAGTATTACCAGCGATACTTTCGTCTGAATGTGGTGGCCGACGAAATCCAGTTCAATTGCCAGCTCGAAGGCGACCGCACGTTGTGCCTGTCGCTGGGCAGCCAGCAACGCTTCACCGGCGAGCAGATTGCCCTGCTGTCGCTGATCCAGCCGTGGGTGCTCGGCCTGTTGCGTCAGCGCCTGCCCTATGAAATCAACGAAACCGTGGCCTTGGCCCCGGCGCCTGCGCAACCGGACTGGCGGGTGCAGCTCGAAGCGTCGGTGCAGCAACTCAAGGGCGCGCAACTGACCGCCCGGGAACTGGACGTCGGGCGCCTGATGCTCAGCGGTTGCTCCAGTAAAGAAATCGCCCGTAAGCTGGAAATCTCTGTTGAAACCGTGAAAGTCCATAAGAAACACATGTACAGCAAGCTGGGGATCAAATCCCAGTCGGAGCTGTTTTCGATCTTTTTGCAGGCGCAGAACGCCTGACTGTCGCAAAAAAACCGTCCGAACCAAGGAAACCGTATGAGCCTGTCACTCCTGAGCCGCTACGCCTTCTTTGCCGTCTGCGTGATTTTCACCCTCGCCAGCCTGCCCTTTCTCGAACATGACTGGCTGTGGCCGATCACCGCCGTTACCGGGATCCTGAGCCTGATCGGTCTGTTCGACCTGATGCAGAGCCCGCACGCGGTGCGCCGCAATTATCCGATCCTGGGCAACATCCGTTATCTGGTCGAGGGCATCCGCCCGGAGATCCGCCAGTACCTGCTGGAATCCGACAGCGACGCCCTGCCCTTCTCCCGCGCCCAGCGCTCGCTGGTGTACTCGCGGGCCAAGAATGAAACCGCCGACAAGCCGTTCGGTACCCTGATCGACGTCTATCAATCCGGTTTCGAATTCATCGGCCACTCGATGCGCCCGGCGCCGTTGAGCGACCCGAGCAGTTTTCGTGTCACCGTCGGTGGCCCGCAGTGCACCCAGCCGTATTCGGCGTCGGTGTTCAACATCTCGGCCATGAGCTTTGGCTCGCTCAGCGCCAACGCGATCCGCGCGCTGAACCAGGGTGCGAAACTCGGCAACTTCGCCCACGACACCGGCGAAGGCAGCATCAGCCCCTATCACCGCGAACACGGCGGCGACCTGACCTGGGAACTGGGCAGCGGCTATTTCGGCTGCCGCACCAGCGACGGCCGCTTCGACCCGGAACGCTTCGCCGCCCAGGCGCAGACTCCGCAAGTACGGATGATCGAAATCAAGATGAGCCAGGGCGCCAAACCCGGCCACGGCGGGATTCTGCCCAAGCACAAGGTGACCCAGGAAATCGCCGACACCCGCGGCATCCTGATGGGCGAAGACTGCATCTCGCCGTCGCGCCACAGCGCGTTCTCCACGCCGATCGAGATGATGCATTTCATCCAGCAACTGCGTGAACTGTCCGGCGGCAAACCGGTGGGCTTCAAGTTCTGCCTCGGCCATCCGTGGGAGTTCATGGGCATCGCCAAGGCTATGCTGGAAACCGGCATCCTGCCGGACTTCATCGTGGTCGACGGCAAGGAAGGCGGGACCGGCGCCGCGCCGGTGGAGTTCACCGACCACATCGGCGTGCCGATGCGCGAAGGCCTGCTGTTCGTGCACAACACGCTGGTGGGTCTGAATCTGCGGGACAAGATCAAGCTCGGCGCCAGCGGCAAGATCGTCAGCGCCTTCGATATCGCCAGCGTGCTGGCCATCGGCGCCGACTGGGCCAACTCGGCGCGCGGCTTCATGTTCGCCATCGGCTGCATCCAGTCGCAAAGCTGCCACACCAACAAATGCCCGACCGGCGTCGCCACCCAGGACACCCTGCGCCAGCGCGCGCTGGTGGTGCCGGACAAGGCCCAGCGGGTCTACAACTTCCACCGCAATACGCTCAAGGCCCTGGCGGAAATGCTCGCCGCCGCCGGCCTCGATCACCCGTCGCAACTGTCGGCCAAGCATCTGGTGCGGCGCATGTCGGCCACCGAAATCAAACTGTTCTCGCAGCTGCACGTGTTCCTGAAGCCAGGGGAATTGCTCACCGGGGAAGTGAACGGCGAGTTCTATTCGCGGATGTGGCAGATGGCGCGGGCGGACAGTTTCGAACCGCAGGAAATCGCGGCGGCCTAGACTCTGAACGGTCACCATTGCAGCAAGCGACCGTGGGGCGGTTCCTTCATCACGATGAAGCCGTAGTCGCCAATCAGGTAGAGGCGGTAATAGAGGCTGTCCACCAAGGGTGGATAGCCCATCAGACCGACGTGGGTCGCGTTGCGCCGTTCGCGCTCGGCGACCACGTTGGTGATGCCGGCCGAGGGCAGATTTTCGGCGAGCATGAAGTAATCGATGCTGAGTAGATAGTGCAGCACCGGCAACTGCTTGAACGTACCCACCGCCCCCGCCAGCCAGCGGTCGGAGTACGTCACCGAGATATAAATCCGTTTGGCTTCGCGCAGTTCGCGATGGGACGAGATGTCGTGGTTCAGGCTGTAGAGCGCACTGCTGGCGAAGGTTTTCTCCATCATCAGCACCCGGCCATAAGCGAAGGACAGCGACAGCGTGGCCAGAAGCGGAATCGCCAACACCAAAGGCAACCGTTGATGCAGCGGCATCAACCCCAACCAGGCCAGATAGAACAGCAACATCAGCAGCACGCCGAACCCCATCAGGGTGCGCGCGCCTTCGTTGAAATCGCGAAACAGCAGCGTCATGCCCGGCACCAGCAGCACAATCAGCGGCAATGCCAGCAGGCAGCTGAAGCTCAGGAACAAACCCTTGGCGCGGGACATTTTGCGCTCGCGAATCTGCCGCCCCAATTGCACGGCGCCGAACACGGCGCACAGCACCAAAACAATAAAAACCACCGTGTAGCCGCCGTGAAACAGCAGCGCAACCTTCTCCATCACCCGACCGATATTGATGCCGATCTGCAGCAACGGATCAGCGCTCGCCTTCAGCAATTGCGTGCGCCCGTGGTCCGTGAACGGATAGGCCGTGACGCTGTAAATCAGCACCGCCAGCAGCAGTTGCGCCAGCCGCCAGCCTGACTGGCACCAGAGCGCTGACCACGGCATTCGCCCGTGAACATTCCTGAGCAATTCAAGGCAACACAGCCCGAGAAACACATTGAGACTGATCTGATACAGCCCGATCGCCAGCGCCAGCAACACCGACGGCACCAGCCATCGCTGAATGCGTGAAGCGCCGCAAAAAGTGATCGCGTAAATCACCGCGACCAGACTCAGCGCCATGCCGGCCCCGTCGTATTGATAGGACAGGTTCTGCAGCAGAAACGGGTTGTACCAGAGCGGCAACACCACCAGACAACAGGCCAGCGTCGGTTCGGGAAAATAGTGGAAGGTCAGCCGGGTCAACGCGAACGACATGGCCACCGTGGCGAGTAACAGCGGCAGTGGGAAAATATTCGGCGCAGCGCCGGTGAAGGTCAGCGCCTGATACAGCCAGTCCATGAACAATCGCCCCTGCCCGGCCCAGGCGTTGCCGGCGGCCAGCGTGCGCCAGTTGTCGTCGATGTAGGGGAAGTCGGCGAGGATCAGCGGCAAGATATACAGCAGCGTGGCGAGCAGGAAGAACAGCACGACCTGACGGCGGCCGAGTTCTCTTACGAGAAAATCGCTCATCCTCATACCTGCGCCTCTGTTCACGGCTGCGCTGGAAACAACGTAGATAAACCTTCGAACATGACTCTGAATCAGAAGTCGTTTTTTGCGGCGCTTTCAGACCAGCGGCATCAACCTCGCACCCACGAAAAAGCCCCGGACTTTCGACCGGGGCTTTCGAGTTTCAGGAACAACGAATTACGAAGCCGAACGCACCGCGCCCTGGGACGCATCGCTTGGTTGCAGCTTGAACACGTAGAACAACACGGTCAGCAGCACCAGGAACGCCGGGCCTACATAAAGTGCCACGCGAGTGTCCGGGAAGTACGCCATCAGGCCGACTACCAGCACCAGGAACGCCAGCGCCAGATACGAGCTGACCGGGAACAGCCACATCTTGTACTTCAGGCCGGCCCGTTCGCTGGCGCTCAGGCCTTTGCGGAATTTCAGCTGGGCCAGCAGGATCATCACCCAGGTCCAGATCGCACCGAAGGTGGCAATCGAAGTCACCCAGACGAAGACTTTTTCCGGCACCAGATAGTTGAGCAGCACGCCCAGCAGCAGCGCGAAGATCGACAGCAGCAATGCGCGACGCGGTACGCCGTTGCTCGAAGTGCGAGCAAAACCGGCCGGCGCCTGGCCGTTCTGCGCCAGGCTGTAAAGCATGCGCCCGGTGCTGAAGATGCCACCGTTGCACGACGACAGCGCCGCGGTGATCACCACGAAGTTGATGATGCCGGCGGCGGTCTTGATGCCCAGACGTTCGAAGGTCATCACGAACGGGCTGCCCTGGGTGCCGATTTCATTCCACGGGTAGATCGACAGGATCACGAACAGCGCGCCGACGTAAAACAGCAGGATCCGCCAGAACACCGAGCCGATCGCATTCGGGATGGTCTTCTGCGGGTTCTTCGCTTCACCGGCGGTCAGGCCGATCATTTCCACGCCGAGGTAGGCGAACATCACCATTTGCAGGGACATGAGCACGCCCGTCACACCGTTGGGCATGAAGCCGCCGTGGGCCCACAGGTTGGAAATCCCCAGTGCCACACCGTCGTTGCCGAAACCGAAGGCGATGATGCCGATGCCGCCGAGCACCATGGCGATGATGGTGACGATCTTGATCAGGGCGAACCAGAACTCGAATTCACCGAACGCCTTCACCGCGATCAGGTTGATCGAGCCCATGCTGACCAGCGCCGCCAGCGCCCAGATCCAGCGCGGGACATCGGGGAACCAGATGCCCATGTACACCGCCACCGCCGTGATTTCGGCGACGCAGGTCACCAGCCACAGGAACCAGTAGTTCCAGCCGGTCAGAAAGCCCGCCAGCGGGCCGAGGTAATCCTGTGCGTAACGGCTGAAGGAGCCGGCGACCGGGTTGTGTACGGCCATCTCGCCGAGGGCGCGCATGATCACCAGGATCGCCAGACCGCCGATGATGTAAGACAGCATGATCGCCGGACCGGCCATTTCGATGGCCTTGGCCGAACCGAGAAACAGACCGACACCGATGCAGGCGCCGAGCGCCATCAGGCGAATATGCCGTTCACCGAGTTCGCGTTTGAGCGGGCCGCCTTGAGCGGTTTCGCCATGGGGCGGGTGATTGCCGACTGGCATGGGGGACTTCCTCGTCTTGTTATTGGATGTGACCACCGAGTGTTCAAGCGTCGGCCGATAAGCCTGCGCCTGGGTAAAACCGGCCCTGCTTCGTGGGCAGGATCGTCCCGCAGAAGCAACCTGCGGGATCAGCGGGGCATGCAGTATAAAAAGCTTGCGACAGGTTTTTTCACTCTATAAGGCATCTGATTCAGACGTAAACCTCGCCAAATACAAGGTTTACGAGACAAAACATCCTGCATTTCGAGGATTATTCACCGCGCAAATGGGCGCCGAGTATTGCACAGCAATGGTGCAACGTCATGCCGCGACCAAAGTCGCAGCGGCCTGAAGACCTCTCTGTTCCGGCCTTTTCAGGCTTTCGATCACTTGCAGGAAGGCAGCAGCCAGATTTGCAGATTTGTTCAGGGTCCCGCCTTCACAATTTTTTCACCCGCGCCAACCACCGACTAAGCTTCAGTCAAGTCCGATCAATCTGCGTGAATGGATCAATCGACTATGGGCGCTTTGTGGCAAACCGATTCGAGTGAAAAAGTGGTTCCGACTGAACGTGTGGATGAAGCGCCTGTACCTGAAAAACCCCGTCGTAACCGGCATGGGTGGAAGGCTTTCTGGCTCCTGTTGGTGATCATTGCGATTGTCGTGGGCCTGGCTGCGATGAAGGAAATGCGCACCTCGCGTTTTCAGTCCCGGGAGGTCAGCCAGTACGCCGCCAAGCTCAAGTACGAGTTGCAACCGGGACCCAGTGAAGCGATCCGCTATCCGGGCAACGGGCCATTCGATCTGCGTCTGGGTTACAGCTCGCTGGACGAGTTCCTGCCCCGGCTGATCAAGCGCAACTACGTGATCACCGAGCAGACGCGCTTCTCCCCGGCGCTGCTCAACTACACCGACAAGGGCCTGTTCGTGCCCTACTCCGAAAAGATCCAGGCCGGGCTGTCGATCACCGATTGCCGCGCCGCGCCGCTGTATCAGTACAACTATCCGCAGCAGCTGTACGCGAGTTTCGACTCGATCCCACCGGTGGTGGTCAACAGCCTGCTGTTCATCGAAAACCGCTTTCTGCTAGACCCCAAGCAACCGATGGCCAACCCGGCGGTGGACTGGCCCCGCTTCGGCATGGCCGCGTGGTCGCAGGTCGCCAAGCTGCTGCACTTGCCGGGGCAGTCAGCCGGCGGCAGTACCCTGGCCACCCAGCTTGAGAAATACCGCCACTCGCCCGACGGGCTGACGGTGTCCGGCGCGGAGAAGATCCGCCAGATGATTTCCGCCAGCGTGCGCGCCTATCAGGGCGGCCCGGACACCTTGCCGGCGCGGCAGAACATCATTCGTGACTATCTCAACAGCGTGCCGCTATCGGCGGTGCCGGGGCATGGCGAAGTGCACGGCATGGCCGAGGGCCTGCGGGTCTGGTATGGCGCCGATTTCAACGAGGCCAACCGCAAACTCGCGAGTACCGAAACCGATCCGAAGACCATGGCGGACAAGGGCCTGGCCCTGCGCGAAATGCTCTCGTTGATGATCGCCCAGCGCCGTCCTTCGCATTACCTGACCAAGGGTCGCGAAGAGCTGGTCGAACTGACCAACAGTCACTTGCGCCTGCTCAAGCAGAACGGCGTGATCGACGCCGCCCTGGCCGATGCCGCGCTGGCCAGCACCATCAGCTATCGCGACTGGCAGACCCAGCCGACGATTCAGCCGATCGAAACCAACAAAGGCATCAGTGTCGCCCGCAGCCGGTTGGCGTCGATGCTCAACCGTCCGCTGTACGACCTCGACCGACTCGATCTGTCCGCCACCAGCACCCTGCAAGGCGAGCTGCAAACCCAGGCCACCGCCTACCTGAAAAAACTGGCCGACCCGGCCTACGCGACCGAAGTCGGCCTGATGGGCGAACGCCTGCTGACGCCCACCAGCACCACTCAGGTGCGCTACAGCTTCACCTTGTTCGAGCTGACCCCGGACGGTTCGCGCGTGCGGGTGCAGACCGACAGCACCGACCAGCCATTCGACATCAACGAAGGCAGCAAGCTGGAACTGGGCTCCACGGCGAAGATGCGGGTGCTGACCACCTACCTGCAAATCATCGCGGAGCTGCATGACAAGTACGGCGCCATGACCGTGCCGGAACTGAAGAAAGTCGAGGTGCCGGATCAGGATCGTCTGAGCCAGTGGGTGATCGATTACCTGATCCAGAACAAGGATCACGACCTGTCGAAAATGCTCTCCGCCGCCCTCGACCGCAAATACTCGGCCAGCCCCGGCGAGGCGTTTTTCACCGGTGGCGGCCTGCATGTGTTCCATAACTTCCGCAAGGAAGACAACGGCCGCCTGCCGACCCTGCGCGATGCCCTGCGCGAGTCGATCAACCTGCCGTTCATTCGCCTGATGCGCGATCTGGTGCGCTACACCACTTACTCAGGCCCGAACAACAGCGCCGAGTTGCTCAAGGACGACCGTGACCCGCGACGTCAGGAATACCTCGCCTCGTTCGCCGACCGCGAAGGCACTTCGTTCCTGCTCAAGTTCTGGAAAAAGTACCGGAACAAGGACACCCAGGCCCGGCTCGACACCTTCCTCGACAGCATGCGCCCGACCCCGATCCGCATGGCCGCCGTGCACCGTTACCTGCTGCCCAACGCCAGTCAGGAAGACTTCAATACCTTTGTGCGCTCGCACCTCAAGGGCGTAAAAATCACCGAAAAACTCACCGACGAACGCCTGGAACGGCTCTATCTGGCCTACGGCCCCGGCACCTACGATCTGCCGGATCAGGGCTTCATCGCCAAGGTTCACCCGCTGGACCTGTGGATGATCGGCTACCTGCTCAACCACCCCGACGCGACCTTCAAGGACATCGTCAAGGCCAGCCAGTTCGAGCGTCAGGAAGTCTACAGCTGGCTGTTCAAGAGCAAGCACAAAGGCGCCCGCGACAGCCGGATCCGCACGATGCTGGAGATCGAGGCATTCCTCGAGATCCATCAGCGCTGGCAGAAAGTCGGCTATCCGTTCGATCACCTGGTGCCATCGCTGGCCACCGCCATCGGCAGTTCCGGCGACCGCCCCGCCGCGCTGGCGGAGCTGATCGGCACCATCCTCAACGACGGCGTGCGCATGCCGACCCTGCGCATCGACGGCCTGCACTTCGCCGCCGGCACGCCTTACGAAACCAAACTGGTCAATGACCCTCACGTGGGCAAGCGGGTGATGCCGTCCGAAGTCGCCACGGCGATGCGCGAAGCGCTGTCGCAAGTGGTGGACTCGGGGACGGCCAAACGTGTTTCCGGCAGTTTCAAATTGAACGATGGAACACCCCTGACCATGGGCGGCAAGACCGGTACCGGCGACAACCGGATCGAGGCGATCGGCTCCGGCGGACGGATTCTCAGCTCGAAGTCGATCAACCGCACGGCGACTTTCGTGTTCTACATCGGCGACCACCATTTCGGCACGCTCACCGCGTTCGTGCCGGGGCGCTCGGCGGAGAACTTCAAGTTCACTTCCGCCCTGCCGGTGCAGGTGCTCAAGGGCATGGCGCCGATTCTGATGCCGTACCTGCAACCGGGCAGTGATTCGCAGTGTCTGGCGCCGCAAGTGGCGACGGTGGCATCCGCAGCGGACTGAATTGATCCGGGGTAGTAGTTATGTATTTTATGCATTCCAATATTCAATAAATCAGGTATTAACCCGACACTTCGGCAGCAGGCTTTTAAACTAATTAATCCGCTCATTGAACGTTAGGCTGAGAATTTTTTACTTATTCAAGGCCTGCACCATGACTGCAACATCCATATATAAAGGGCAACATTACGACTTAATTAAATCGCGCATCGATCCGGTGTTCAGCGATATGCAGTTACATCGGGCCCAGGCGCTGAGCAACACGCCTCTGCAGCTTGAACCATGGATGATCGAGACTTCGGCCAACGAGCTGGAACGAATGTCCGCCGATAACCGAAAGGCGTGGGGCGCACAGAACCGTATCGATCGCCTGCTCGGACGACTTCAGGATGTGTACGCATTCGCCGAACCCTTGCTCAAGGCAAAGCTGCTCGAACAGTTCCAGATCGATATCGACGTCAAGAACACCTACCTGAGACTGTATACCTCGGCTCAAACGCCCTGGTACGTCCACAACTTCAGCAAAGGCTCCAAGGCCAGAACCGTTTCGATGCTTGATGCGGCATTGCATAACTTCGCACGCGACGAGCGCTATCAACATTATTCGACCTTCATTATCAAAACCGATGTCGCACGCGACTTGTTCGACCCCTCGCCGATCAACCAGAAAATAAGCGTGAGCCAGTTTCAGGCGTTGTGCCGGGAGCTGGACATTGGCGCGCTCTACAAGCGCCATCTCGAGAGCATTCTGCTGGACAAGGAACCGGTGGCCGAAACGTACCTGCGCACCCGGGTCGAGCAAAGCCTGCAAGCGACGCTCAAGGCTGCCGCGCAAATGGCCCGGCTCAAAAAAGACATTGGTCACAGCGCCCATGGGCTGATCCGCGAAGTGCTGCTTGGCCGTCAGAATCTGCTGCTGGACGGCCAGGCGATGCGGGTCTGCGACCTGGGCATGATGGACCTGACTTTCACCGGCATCCTGATCATTCGGCCGGATCCGGAACAGCCGCAACACTCGCAAAAAATGATTGCCTATGTCCCCCATGACCCGGAGCACCCGCTCAAGGAATACGCCTCGACCCTGGACTTCATGCAAGAGCTGACCCGCCAGCTGCGGACCAACCAGACATCACCTTCCTCCGGACTCAGCTACCGGCAATTCTTCAGTCAGTTTGTCGATCATGAGCAGCGCGGGCATTTTTTCGCCGGGCTCGAACAACGCCTGAGCTACGTGAAATGGTATCCGCGGGAACGGGGAGATTCGCGTCCCTCCTGGCGGGAAACACCGGTGGAGAAACCGCAACTGCAATTCAGCGCACCGCCGATCAGCTCGCCGCTGTGGACGTACCTTTTTCAGCAACGACTCAACAAGATTCTCAATGACGCCCGCCAGATTGCGGTGCCAACCGCCGACGCCGATGACAATGCGCGCTGGGCGTGGTGGGAAAACGTTCTGAAGATTGCCGGCGACATTTTCAACGCCGCGTTGTTCGTCCTGATGCCGTTCGTGCCGTATGTCGGTGTCGCGATGCTGGTCTACACGGCTTTTCAGCTGACCAATGAAGTCGTCGAAGGCGCAGTGGAGCTTGGTTATAAACACTGGGCCGAGGCTGCGCAACATGTCGTCGGTGTCGTCAACGATGTGGTGCAACTGGCGGCATTTGTCGTCGGTGGCCAGGCCGCCCAAAAAATCCTCAAATTGTCGCCACGGGTCGAAAGCATGAAACCGGTGACGGGACACGACGGAAAAATCCGCTTGTGGCACACCGACCTCACGCCCTACGCGCAAACAGACATTACCCCACCGCCCGCATCGAAACCGTCCGCATCCGGGCTGTATCGCCACGCGGACAAAGTGCTGCTGCCCCTCGACGGTCGGTACTACGCGGTGAAATATGACCGCAGCAACGGTCGCCATCGCGTCCAGCATCCGACCCGTCCACAAGCCTACTCGCCACAACTGCGCCACAACGAACAGGGTGCGTGGGTGCACGAGGGGGAAACACCGCAAGACTGGGAGGGCTCGATCCTGATGCGCCGGTTGGGCCCCGGCGTTGACGGCTACAACGATAGCGAACTGGAACACCTGCGCAGCATCAGCGGCACCGCGCCAGAATCACTGCGCCGGATGTACGTGGAAAACACGCCACCACCGGCGCTCCTGTCCGATACCCTGACGCGTTTCCGGATCTGGGACGAAACCCGCAACGTCGGCCAGTTGATTCGTTCCGGACAACCGCTGGCCCCGACTGCCTACTGGTTCAGCCGAATGGTGCCGGACATGCCCGGCTGGCCTGCCGACAAGGCGCTGAAAGTATTTGAAACCGCTGATTCGAGCGACAACTTTCACCTGTACGGCAATCCACAAGCGACAGCCGAACAGACGATGAGCATCGGCATTCCTGACCTGTTGGCCGGCGAGCTGCCGGAACGGCTGGTGGACTTTCTCGACGATGCAGACATGCAGTCCCTGCTCGGCCATCAATACCCCAAAAGCCAGCGGGCACAGGTGTTGCGCAACCAGCTGGGGGATATCGTGGAAACCCGTACGCCCGACATTTTCGATTACCAGTATCGGGCCGCAGATCATAGTGGCGATGCCCAGGTGCAACTGCTGCAACAGCAATTTCCACCACTGCCTTCACGGGTCGCCGAGGCGCTGCTGAAGAAAGCGACGCCGGCCGAACAGGCCATCATCCGCGAAGAACAGCGCATCCCCCTGCGCCTGAAAGATCAGGCCCGGGAAAGCGCCTTTGAAATCAGTGCGGCGCGTGCCATTGAAGGTTTGTATGAACCGGCATTGCGACTGCCCGATACCGAGCGCTTGATTCTCAACGTCCTGAGACAACGCACCGATACCTTCGCCGATCTGCGCATTGAAGTACGCGAGCACTTCTATGACGGCGCGCTTCGCTGCAGTGTGGGCGACGAGCAGGCCAGTATCGTGCGCGTGCTGGTCCGGGATCAGCGTGGCCGCTATGAAGTGCGCGATGCGCGCAACGACAGTCTGCATCCTGCCGCAGACTTGTATGAAGCCATCCTGCTGGCCATGCCCGCCGACAAGCGTACCGCGCTGGGTTACCGCGCCGGCCAGGGACAATTGTTCAGACAATGGGTGCTGGTCATGACCGAGCGCCCCGCCGAGCGCAGGACGCTGCTTGCGCGTCCACCGATTCGCGCGCAGGTTCCGTTGCAAACCGAACTGCTGCTGCGCGGGCCGGGACAATCGAAAAAAGCGTTGAGCGTGGAAGAGAAAGTCCAGAATCTCTATCCGCATTTCGACCAGGCCGAGGCGTTGGCTTTCAGTCGATCCCTGCAAGCGAACGGTGCCCCTCACTCACAGATCAAGATGCTTGAGCAGGAGATTCAACAGCTCAAGCAGACCCTGGAAACCTGGCGTCAGCGCTACCTGACTGATTGGGATCCTGAAAACCCGGACAGCAACGTGCCACGTGCCTATTGGGACTACCAGCAAAAGGGCGGGCAGTTTCTCGCCGAACGCTTGCTGGACTGTTTCGAACGCAAGTCCGAGGTGTTCGGCGAGCGCAGTCTCAGCGTGCAGGAAGGCTATCGACTGGACCTGTCCAGCGAGTGGTTGCCCAAGGACATCGAGCGTTGGTGGCGGCAGTTGCCGGAAGAGCTGAAGCCCTGGATCGATCAGGTCACAACCCTGAACCTGGACGGATCGGTATTTTCTCAATCACCGAACGGCCTGTTGAAAGACCTTCCCCACCTGCGCCAGTTCAGCGCCCGCAACTGCGGGCTGACAGTTCTGCCGGAGCCTGTCGGCAAGATGCATTTGCTGGAAACCCTGCGCCTGAACGACAACCAGATCCGCCTGACGCCGACCACTGTCGAGCAACTGCGCAACATGACGCGCATGGAAACCCTCAGGCTCGATCACAACCCGCTGAGCCTTGCGCCGAATGTCGAGCGCATGCCACGGCTCAAGGTGTTGAGCCTGATCGACACCGGCCTCGAGAGCTGGCCACCGGGATTGTTCGAAAAATCCCGGCCACGCGGCTTCTTTCTTGATCTGGGCGCGAATGCGCTCAAGCGCATCCCGGATGTGCCGCCGGGCTCCGATAACGCGCGGCTGATCGCCCGTACCCGGGTCTACGCCAACAGGCTCTCGGACCCGGTTCGGGTCAAGTACGAACATTACCGGACTTCGGTGGGGATCCATCCACGCCTGACGTATAACAGGGCGGCGGAAGATCTGCTCGAGCGCTGGCCCGCATTCGTCGACACCTCGCTGCGCAACGAAACGGCCGGGCTCGGCACCTATCGCCCCGAGGCCTGGCACGACCTTGCGGGGGAGCCAAACGCCGACGGTTTCTTCTCGGTGATCGAAGACTTGACCCATTCGGCCGATTACATCGCTGGCGGCAAAGCCAATGATCAACTGACCGACCGCGTCTGGCGGATGATTGGCGCCATGGACATCGACACGCCGCTGCGCGAGGAGCTGTTTTTGATGTCGACCGATCCTGAAGGTTGCGAGGATGCCGGCGCGCAACTGTTCAACAACATGGGGGTCAAGGTGCTGGCTTCCGAAGCCTACTCGTACTCGACCAACCAGGCCGAGCTTGAGCGCAAGCTGGTGACACTGGCCAAAGGATCGGCGCGTCTCGGTCAGGTCACTGAAATTGCCCGGGCCGATATCAGGAACCGCACGGGCAATCCCGATGAAGTCGAAGTGCATCTGGCCTACGAAACAGGCATGGCGGCCAGACTGGAGCTGCCCTGGCAATCCGAAGGCATGAGGTATCGCCTGGTCGCCGGTGTCGATGATCAGACCATTGCCAAGGCTATCGAGTCTTTGCTCAAGGCAGAAGAAGGCGATGGCCTGGTCAATCAGATGATCGAGCTACCGTTCTGGGAAAGCTATCTGCGCAACAACTGGCCAGGTGAAATGGAAACCAACAAACAGCTGCACATGGAAAAGCTCGACGTGCTGGAAGCGCTGAAATCCGCGCAACGAGACTGGGCGCAATCAACCGACTCGTTACCTGCCGAGCGCGCATTGCGCAGGCGCACCCTCAGCGACCTGGCAAAGCGCTTGCCGATTGCCGAACAGGAGGTTTTCACCGGAATGGAAATGAGCACCGAAACCTATGACCGCCTGCTTCGTGACATCGGTTATCAGGAGAAGGAACTGCGCCGCCAGCTCACCCGGGAGGCCATGAGCAGGGCCGGAATCTGAATATCGCCTGCATAACGATCACGCCCTGAAGCCTCGCTGCAAAAGTCTTCAGGGCCCAAGCGCTAAACCTCCGAATCCCAGATCACCGTGACGTTGCCGACATAGCGTTTGCCTTTTCCCGGCTGGAGCATCTGTTCGACATACACGCCCGGAATCTCGAAGTGCAGCGTCGCGGGTGCTCGCTGCATGAAACTGGAAGGTTGAAACGCCACGCCATCAGGATTGTTGCTCAAGGGGCGGCGCTTCACCGGTTGGCCTGCGGTATCGGAAATGCTGTCGGGCAGGCTCACACTCAGAAAAACCTGCGCATCGGTGGCGCCGCTGAGCGTATCGCGCAATGCGCAGGCACCGACGGCGGCGTGCTCGCATTCGAAGTGCATTTTGAAACGCGAGGACGCGGAAATATTGAAAGTCTGATCGCGAAACAGCCGGGTCGGTTTGCTGCCCTGCTGCAACCAGGCCTGCCAGCCGCCTTGCGGCACCAGCGCAACCTTGTTGCCGCCGGGCGGGATGTCGACCTTGAGCACATGCTGCACGTCGAGAAGAACCCTGAACGTCAGGCTGGAGGTGTCAGGCAACAGGTTGTTGCCCGTGTCGATGTCCTGACCGGAACCCACGCCATAGGTCAGTTCACCCGCATAGATTCCCGCCGACATGCCCAGCGGATTGGGTGTACGCAGCTCATAGGCCACGTCCAGATAGTCGTAGGACATCCACGGAATGACGAATGCAGACTGTTTGCTGCAAAAGTTTTCGGCGGGGGTAAACCAGAAAAAACGAAAGAAGTTCGGACCATAAGAGGACATTGCACCGGGTTCGCACGGCCTGGGCGGTACGTGCCATCCCGACCTTGCCCAAAGCGCGTTATGCGCTTCGTATTCTCCGGAAACGCCAGTCAGATTGCTTGCCGTATCACTGAGCACATAACGTGTACCGAAGCCACCGATACGCATTTCCACGGTTTGCGTCTCACCGGTAACGATATTGCGCACCGTCAGGCTGCGCCATTGCGCCGGCATCTTGAATGTCGCACCGTCGCGCTCAGCGCTTTCTGGCCGTATTGCCTGTACCGACGAGAAACGCATTGGCAACGAAACCCCCATAAGGTCGTAGCGTCGACAATCATTCGGGTACTGGCCGCAGTAACCGCTCTGCGGTGTCTGGTTGATGAACCCATTGTTCTGCGGGTTGGCGGGATCGGGGACGTAGGTCGCGCGAAGTTCCTGAGTGATGGCAGCCGCCGACGTTGAAAGCAGGCCACCGCAGAAGCAAAACACGCTGTTCTTCAAGCACTTGCGCACAGCTGAAACCATTGGCTATTTCCTTGCCTGTCAGGTCGTTTGTCCTTGTTCGGCATGCGCTGTTCATCCTGCCGGCGCCGCCACGTTGAACACGATATTGACCGTGCCGTTGTACTCGCCCGGCTTGTAGCCACCGGCCTGCTCGCGAGGCACGATCTCCAGTTGCACACGACGGCCCGCCATCGCCTCCTCTGCGGACACCACTTGCCGGGGCGTCGGATCCTGGGCCAGTTCCTTGCCGTTGAAGCTGACGCGCAACACGATGTTGTCACGAGAATCGCCGCCGGCGGTCAGGTAAGGGAAATTCTCGAGACGCGCTTCAATGGCACTGCCGTCGGTTTTCACATCAAAGCTCTTGCGCAGCCCCAGCAACGTCGAGGTGTGGATATCCCACGGCAGGGTCTGCTCACGATGGATCCAGTCGGCTTCGCTGGGGAGCACGTAAAAACCCAGTGTCGGAATGTCCACCGAGACTTCGAAGGTGTGCTTTTCCTGGGCGGCAAACACCGCCGGATGGATCGATGTCGGGACGCTCAGACAGAGTACGATGGCGACTCGCTTGATCATGGCTGGGATCTCTGCGTGGGTGATGGTGACAATCAACTTCCCGGTGCCTTTGCGTTGAACAACAGCATGACTGTGCCGTCGTAATCCCCTGGCTTGAAACCGCCGAGCGGCTTGATCGGATCGATTTCCAGCAGCACACGCTTCCCGACGGCCGCTTCGGCCTGCGACAGGACTTCGCGCGGACGAACGTCTGCGCTCAGCAACACGCCGTTGAATTTCACATGCAGCAGGATCTCTTCGCCCAGCCTGCCATTGGAGAGGCGTCCGGTGCTTTCCAGCCGCGCTTCGATTGCACTGCTGTCATGGCGCACGTCAAACGATTTACGCAAGCCGCGCAGGGTCGAGGTGTTGTAATCCCAGAGCAGGCGCTGCGGGCGGTGAATCCAGTCCGACTCTGCGGGGATGACGTAGAACGCCCGACTGGGAATGGTCAGGAACACTTCGAAGTTGAGCTCTTCCCGAACCGCCCAAGCGGGGATACTCATCAGGGCGGTGAAAGCCATCAGTGCCGCAGCGGCGCATTGCTTGTTCATGATCGATACCTGGCGCGTCGTGGATAGAGGCCTTAGCGGCGCGCGACCCTGAGGTCTTTCCTGTTGTCGCCTTCCACCAGTTTGAAGCGGTATTCGCGGCCGGCTTCTTTTTCAAAGGCGAAGCTTTTGCCAGCCATCACGTGGTGTTTGGTGGTCGCGCCGCAATCGGCTTCATTGCTCACCGAACAGCTTTTGAATTCGTCGACCACCATCACCGTGTTGCCGTTGTTGCGGATCTCGTAGCGTTCGGCCGTGTCGCTGATCACCGTGTCGAAACGTGCATCTTTGGGGCGCACGAAAAACACGATGCCAAATCCGGTCATCACGTTGACCCCGGCCGACAGCGACTTTTTGTAGTCTTCGCGCTCCTCTTGGGAGACCACGAATTCGTCTTCCTTTTCCGGCACGACCGGCACGAAACGCACGCGGAAGTAGCGTTCGCGATCCCGCTCACCCATGTACAGCAAGCGCGTGCCCTGCATGCCCTGCGCCGGCACGATCAGGCGCGCGGGGCTGGCCATGATGCCGTTGCGCGAAGCGCCGTCGGCCGCGTTGACCACGGGAATCTCCTGCGGTTTGCCGTCGGCGTCATAGACGATTTCCAGCACATTGATCTTGACGAAAGCGGTGCTGTCACCGCTGTTGAAAACACGCTTCAGGTACGTACTTTTGTCGCCGTCGAGATAGTCGTACACGGTGCCGACATTGATCTGCGGCCCGGCATGGGCAGTCAGGCAACACAGGCCGGACAGCATCAGCAAAAACATTCGAGTCATGGAATTCAACCTCGTGAAAATGAAAATTGGCCAGCCCCGGAGGTTCATACTTCCGAGTCGAAAATGATGGTGACGTTGCCCCACAGCGTGCCGTTCATGCCGGGTTTGAGCAGCGATTCGATCCATCGTCGAGGGATCTGGAAACGCAAGGTGCCGGGTTTTCGATCAACGTAACGAGTAGGCTCGAACGGCCCCAGCCAGGTGTTGTGCGACAACGTGCCGGACCAGCCATCGCTGTTGCCGGGGCCTGTGATACCTCGGGGCAGGGTCAGCTTGACCTCGAACTTGGAAAAGCCCACTTCGTTGTTGCCGATGCCGCACTCAGTGCCGCCCAGCGAGTTGCAGATCATCATCACCTTGAAGGGTGACGAGGCCGACAGGTAAAACTGCTGGTCGCGATAGATCTCGGTCGGCATGCGCCCCGTGTCGATCCAGCGTTGCCATCCGCCAACCGGTTCCATCGTCACCTTGTCGCCGCCGGGTGGCAGATCGACTTTCAGGGCGTGATGAACGTCGAGCACGAAGTCCAGGGTCAGGCTGGAGTCATCCGCACGAAAAAAGGGCCCCATGTTGAAGTCCGCGCCACCCGCTCCGACGCTATAGGTCAATGCGCCGGTGTACGTACCGGTCGGCATGGTCAACGGATCGGGAGTGCGCAACTCGTAGGCGATATCGAGATACTCGAAATCCATATGCCCGACATCCATCGCGGCAGTCTTGATACAGCTGCCTTGCACGGGCGTCTTCCAGAAAAACTGATAAGTCGTCGGTGAAGGAAGACCCCATCCGCTATAGAGGCAGGGGGGCGCGGCGTAGACCCAGGAACTGCCCTCCCAGAGTTTGCGATGCGCCTCCCCCACATCAGACTCGCCTGTCAACTCGGTGACGGGCTTGCTCAAGCGAAAGCGCGAGCCGATTCCGCTGATTCGGACCTCTACCGGACGCGTCTGCTGGGTCTGCTGATTGGTTACGTTCAGGACTTGCCAGGCGGCGGGCACTTTCACCCAGACACCATTGGACGAAAACAGCGGGGTAAACGTACTGAAGCGAATCGGCACCCGGATGCTGAACATGCCGTTGCTGGCGCACTCACTCGGGAAATCCGCGCAATAACCACTGTTTGGCGTCTTGTTGACGAACACATTCTTGTTCGGCTGCGAGGAGTCGGGTTGGAACAATGCCCTGATTTCCTGATTCGCCGCCTCGACCGAAGGCAGGCTCAGTGCCGCGATCAAGGCCATGAATACGGTTAGCTTTTTCACGCTCAACCCGCCTTCTGATCGGTAGAGGTCGCATCGGCCAGGGTGTCCGGTGTGCAACGCAGATCCCCGATCATCAACACATTGTTTTCGCTGCGGTGCTGATCCGCCTCGAGGCGGAACTGGCACAGCAGGCGGTTATCCTGGCGCACCTCGAGGGTCGGCGATCCGGCGTTCATTTCCATCGAGAAGAACCCGTCGACCTCGGTCACCCCGCGACTGGCGTGGTTGATCACGTGATGCCCCTTGAGCGGCTGGCCCTGTTCGTTGACCAGCCGACCGAGCACGGTCAGGGTTTTCATCACACGGATCTTGCGGTAGTCGACCCCACCCTTGTTCAGGTGGTAACGGGTACGCGCCGGTTCGATGGTCGCCGCAGGCACGCTGTTGCCTTCGAAGTCAAAGCTCACCGAGCTGTTCTGGTACGCCGTGATAGGGATGAAGTTGCGCCCCGGTTTCAGCGCTGCGCTGCCGCCGCTGAAGTCGTCGGCGCGCAAGGCAATGCCCTCGATGTCCGACTCGACGTCGACAATCATCCCGGCCCCGCGCATTTCGTATTCGCTGGTCATGAGCATCTGCTGGCCGCCGACCACCAGCGTGCTGTCGAGGTTGAGACCGCCGGTGAAATTGCCGTTGTAGGACGAGCGCTGGATGAAGCCGTCGCCATTGATCGTGTCGGTGCGAAAGTTGGCCAGGCCGGACGCGCCGATGCCATAGGTGTCGGTCAACGCCGTCACCGAGACGTTCTGCAGGACGTGGCCCTTGAGGTCCTTGCGCCAGCCGATCGAAGCGTTGTTGTCACGCCCGCCGTCGCGGTCGGTGCGCGAACCGATGCTGCCGGTGATCTGCTCGCCGGGCGCGCCCAGCGCCATGTTCAGGCTCAAGTCGACCCCGCGATTACGCGCATCGCCACTGCTGTAGCTGCCCGGTCGATCGAACAGCGACAAGCGCCAGTTGGCGTCATTGCCGAACAGTTCGCTGCGCCGGGTCCAGCCCAGATCCACGCCGACGCCTTCGACATTGCCTTCGCTGTGGGAGACCCGTGCGTTGAGCGAATTGCGGCTGTTGAGCCGGTGGTTGAGCGCCAGCGACGAGTTGCTGGTTTCGCCGATGAACACATTGCGCTGACGCACCCGGGTGCCGTCCGGCAGGGTTTCGTACTGGTCGGTGGTGTCGAGCCAGCTGCGGTTGTGGCTGATCACCAGACTGCCGGAACCGTAGTTGTACAGGCTCTGCAAATCGAGGCCGGTGCCGTGATCCTCGGTCTTGTAGACGTTGGCATACAGGCTGATGTGATTGGCCAAGGTCCAGTCGATGGACGTACCGTATTGCAGCTTTTCGCGAATCTGCCGCGCCGACAGGCCGAGGATCACTCGCGGGTGCAGCAGGTAGTTGAGCGAGGCGCCCGCCGTAGGACTGCCGCTGGACTGTTGATCCCAGTTGCTCAGCAGTTTCTGTTCTTCGCCGGCAAACAGGTTGTAACGCCAGCGCTCGTCGAGGTTGCGCCAGTTGCTGGGCTTGTACACCAGCTCCTGGGTACTGGACGTGATCTGGCCGTCTTCGATCAACCGCACTTCCACCTCGTAAATGCCACCGGGCAGCGGTCGTGTGTCGAGGGTCTGCAAACCGGCGGGTATCGATTGAGTGTTGATCAGCAGACCGTCGCGCCAGATCTCCACCGAACCTTGGCGATTGGCGGTGACGTAAATCGGGTAGACGCTGGGCGCTGCGTTGTTGATCGCCAGGCTGTCGGAGCTGCCGTACATCACGCCGACCGCCGTGTCAGGGCTGGTGCCGAACGTGCGCGGCTGGCGGGTCAGCCCTTCGGAATTGGGGGTGAAATAGCCCAGGCGAAAGAAATTGCCTTGCAGTTCGCGCTGGGTGTAGAGCTCGTGGACGGCGTGATAGAGCTTGTCGTCCGGGCCGCCGAGGCGAGCCATTTGCATGTTGAAGGTCTGGCTCCAGTTGCCCAGGCTGCCGCTGGCTTCGAGGCCAAAACGTCCGCCCAGATCCTGATCCTGGCCGCCATTGAGGTTGAGCTGGTTTCGCACCATCAGCCCGCTGCTGCCGTCTTCGGGTTGGTCATAGAAACGCTTGGTTTCCAGGTCACGCTCAGCGTTCTCGGTGAGAACCGAGAGCAACGAATTTTCCAGGTTGTAATGCACCGCCAGCACCTGATCGGGGCAGGAGCCGGTGCACGCGCCCAGCGGCACGCCAGGTTTGAGATAGGCCGCCCACTTCTCGCGTTCGGCGGGTGTGTAGCGGTTTTCACTGGTGTCAGTGAATTCCAGCAACGTGACGCGATCATCGCGGGACAACACCACCATGGCTTCCCCCAGCGGTTGCTGGTCGAGTTCGACCCGCACCGCCAGCGGCACATCGAAAAAGTGCTCTTCGAAATCTGCCGGCAAACCTTTGGCCTGCGCCAGCAGACTGCGCGGAGTCGTGCCGGCGGGTTCGGAAGCGGCCGCTGCGTTGGCACAAAACAACAGCGCAAGCGCAGCCGCGACGGGTGTCATCGGGAACATGAACTCGTACTCTGATTTACAAAAGTTGAAGTCCGGCGGAACAGACACTGCTGCTTATCCCGCCGGGGAACGCGACTCTGGCAAGCTGCGTTGAGTGCAGATCAACCGATTACTTGCCACCACCGATCGGCGGCACGGCATCGAAAGTCATGGCGACAACACCGGTGTAATCACCCGGCTGGAAAGTGCTGCCTTTGGCACTGATTTTCAGCGGCGCGCGATAGTTGACGTCAGACTCCGACTCACCCACGACCATTTGCGGGGTCAGGGTCAGTTCCTTGTTGTTGAACAGCACTTGCAGATCGATCGCCTGGGCGCCGGAGATCAGTTTCGGCACGCTTTCCAGGCTGGCATGCACAGAACCGTTGTTATTGCGCACATCGAAGAAGCCATTGACTTCACGCATCTTGCCGGTGCTTGGCTGGAAGCTCATGTCCTGGTCTTTGTTGACCAGGTCGGAGTCGGTCGGCACCACGTAGAAACCGTTGGTCGGTACGTGGGCGATCAGGCTGATGGAGTGACGGGCTTCACCGGCAGCGAAGGTCACGGACGAGCTCAGGGCCAGGGCAGCGAGAGAAGCGGTGATTGCGATTTTCTTGAACATCGGTCAGTACCTGTTTTCTTTTTAAGGAATCGGAACATTGAAGTTCATGTCACACCGGTCGATAAGTACCGAAACATGGAAGTTCAACGCCGGGGCATGATCGACGCTTGTCTCAAGAATGTAAGCAGGCAACTTCCCACGAGCTTGTAGTTCAACAACCTCGCGACACGAAAGAAAAAACATCAAAAAATAAAAATATATAAAAGTAGCTGTAAGACATTCCCTACCTACAGTTATTCATGAAAAAAGTTACAGCAGCTTCGACAATACCGGTCAGCACTTTCTAATCTTTTTAGAATATAAGCTCAAGTATTAATAGAGTGATAGCTTTAACTTTCCGGTTATTCCTGTCTCGATCAACAAGCCATGGCGGTCCCTCCGTCGGAGCGCCTTTCTCGCCGTTGACCACTCGTCAGCTCTGCGGCAAAAAGCCCTTGCCCAGCCGTAAAGATATATCTTAAGTTGTATCTAAACACGACGAGAGAAGACTGAAATGAGAGACCATCATTCCCCCCACCGCGACCACGGCGACAGCCGTGACGGCTTCGAAAAACGCCACGGCCGCGAGCGCGGCGGTCGCGGCCCACGGGTCTTTGCCCCGGGCGATCTGAAATTGCTGCTGTTGGCGCTGATCGCCGAGCAGCCGTGCCACGGCTACGACCTGATCCGCCAGATCGAAACCATGTTCGACGGCGCGTACAGCCCCAGCCCGGGCGTGATCTACCCGACCCTGACATTCCTCGAAGAAAGCGAAATGATCACCGGCGACGCCGAAGGCGGCAAAAAGCGCTACGCGGTAACCGATGCCGGCCGTCAATCCCTCAGCGAACAAGCGGTGGCGCTGGACGGCGTGCGCATGCGCATCGACGTCAGCAAGCGCTCGCTGCGCGGCCACGACCGGCCGCCGGAAATCCATGAGGCGGTGCACAACCTGCGTCATGCCCTGCAGATGCACCACGGGCGCTGGAGCCCGGAAGAAATCCTGCGGGTGCGCGACCTGCTCAACGACACCGCCAAAGCCATCGTCGACGGCCCCGCCGTTCAATCTGCCCCGGAGAAAGCCGAATGACTGAAGTACAGACCCAAGGCATCCATCGTGTGATGCACGAAATCAAACGTCGCCGCCTGGAAGTGTTGCGCGTCGTCGACCTGACCCCGCGCATGCGCCGCATCACCCTCGGCGGGCCGGAACTGGCCGGCTTCATCAGCCTGGGCACCGACGATCACGTCAAGCTGCTGTTCCCGCAGAACGCCGAACAGACCGCCGCGCTGGAAACCCTGGTGCTCGGCGGCGGCAAGAGCGATGTGCCGATGCCCGAAATGCGCGACTACACCCCGCGCCGTTACGACCTCGACAAGCAGGAGCTGGACATCGATTTCGTCCTGCATGGCGACGGCCCTGCCTCGACCTGGGCCGAGCAGGCCAAACCGGGGCAATTCCTGCATATCGGCGGCCCGCGTGGCTCGATGATCGTGCCGGACATCTTCGATAGCTACCTGCTGATCGGCGACGAAACCGCCCTGCCCGCCATCGCCCGCCGCCTAGAAGGCCTGGCAGCCAATCGCAAGGCGTTGGTGGTGATCGAGGTGGAAAACGGCAAGGAGCAGCAAACCCTGGAAAGTGCGGCGCAGGTCAACGTGATCTGGGTATTGCGCGAAGGTGGCAAGGACAATCTGCTGACGACCGTCAAACAGTTGCAGGTGCCCAAGGGCAATCTGTACGCGTGGGTGGCGACGGAAACCAAAGTCTCGCGGCAGATCCGCCGAGTGCTGCTTGATGAGCACGGGCTGGATGAGCAGTTCGTCAAAGCCGTAGGCTACTGGCGCGCCGAAGGCTCCGAAGAAGAGTGATTACGAGCGGCGGCGCTGTTAAAGGCGCCGCCCTTGCCAGCGGTCGATGCCAATCACCAGCAATGCAATTAGCACAAACCCCAGCAGAATCCCCCCGGCATTGACGAACACCTGTGGATAACCCAGCAGTGCCACGTCAATGAACGGATAGGCGTAAGCCCCCAGCAAATGCCCGCGCAACAGCGCATAGGCGAAGTACACCAGCGGATAGATCAGCCACAACGGCAGGTGCTTCAGACGCAAGCTGCCCTTCGGCACGCACAACCACCAATACGCCAGAAACAGCAGCGGCATCACGTCGTGGAGCAATTCGTCAGCGATAAATTGCCAGCCCTGCGGATGCCACAAATGCCGCAGAAGAATGCTGTATGCCAGGCCCACCACCGCAATGCTCACGGCAATCCCGCTGCTGACCCAGGGTTGCAGAAACCAGCGTCGCGCTGCGGATTCGCGGTCGGTCACCGCGCAGGTCAGCACCACCGCCACCAGGGTGTTGGTGAGCACAGTGAAGTAACTGAAGAAACTCACCAGCCCGCCCAGCAGACTGGCGCCAACGCTCAGGCGCGCGAAGAAAATCAGGTACAGCTGAATTCCCAGCCCGGCCCAGCCCAGCACCGCAGCCGAAGTGATCAGGCGTCGCCGCAGCTCGGCGTTCATCTCAGAGCGGACGCTTGGTGCGCATCAGTTTCACGTACAGACGCTCGACCTTTTCCCGCGCCCATGGGGTCTTGCGCAAAAAGGTCAGGCTCGACTTGATGGTCGGATCGCTCTTGAAGCAGCGGATGTCGATGCGCTCTGCCAGGCCCGACCATTCGTAGTGGGTCACCAGTGCATTGAGGATCTGTTCGAGGGTCACGCCGTGCAGCGGATCGGGATTGTGGTCGTTCATGCCGGGCCTTTGGGCGAAGTGAAAATGCAGAAGCCGCGCACCTTAGCCGAGGGCATGGGCGGGTGGAAGGCCTTGGGTTAAATGTAGGCCAACCGGAGAAGATCGCAGCCTGCGCCAACACCCGCAATGCGCTGTATTGCCGCACTGTTACCGAATCCGAAAGGGTTCATGTCTGCAAAAGCACTTTGTGTTTTTGTAACAGGACATTATCCTGCCGCCCTTCTGCTGAATCGCTTCACTGCCTGCGTCAAATCGTAGCGGCCAGCTTATCCCCCAAAAAGATCAAGAAAGACCCTATTCATGCCCGATTTTCCGTTCTCCCGAGACAGCGCTATCTCAACCCTGCGCCTGATCGGCGGCTGCACCGCCCTTGGCCTCGCCACCTGCACCCAGGCCGCTCCGGCCTTCGACAGTGAATCACCGTGGATGCTCGGTGATTGGAACGGCACCCGCAGCGAACTCGCGGCAAAAGGTATCGACTTCAAGCTCGACTACACCGGCGAAATGGGCAGCAACCTGCACGGCGGCTATGACCACGACCGCACTGCGCGCTACAGCGACCAATGGGGCCTCGGCACTCATCTGGACCTGCAAAAACTGCTGGGCTGGAACGACGCTGAATTCCAGCTGACCGTAACCAAGCGCAGCGGCAACAACATCAGCAACGACCGCATCAACGACCCGCGCATCGGTGGCTTCACTTCCGCCCAGGAAGTCTGGGGCCGTGGCCAGACCACCCGCCTGACGCAGATGTGGTACCAGCAGAAGTTCTTCGACCAGAAGCTCGACATCAAGGTCGGCCGCTTCGGCGAAGGCGAAGACTTCAACACCTTCCCGTGCGACTTCCAGAACCTGGCGTTCTGCGGCTCGCAGGTCGGCAACTGGGTCGGCGGCATCTGGTACAACTGGCCGGTCAGCCAGTGGGCGCTGCGCGTCAAATATCACCTGACGCCGGAGCTGTACGCGCAAATCGGCGCCTATGAGCAGAACCCGTCGAACCTCGATCGCGGCAACGGCTTCAAGCTCAGCGGCAGCGGCACCCAGGGCGCGATCCTGCCGATCGAACTGGTGTGGAAGCCGAAACTCAACGGCCTGCCGGGCGAATACCGCGCCGGTTACTACTACAGCAACGCCAAGGCCACCGACGCCTATAAAGACAGCAACGGCCAGCCGGCTGCCCTGAGCGGCGAAGCCTATCGCAGCGCTTCGAGCAAACACGGCGTGTGGCTCGGCGTGCAACAGCAGGTCACCAGCGTCGCCAGCGACAACTCCCGTGGTCTGAGCGTGTTCGCCAACGGCACGATGCACGACAAAAAGACCAACGCCATCGACAACTACGTCCAGGCCGGCGTGGTCTACAAAGGCCTGTTCGGCGCCCGCGCCAAGGACGACATCGGCTTCGCCCTGGCCCGCGTCCACGTCAACCCGGCCTACCGCAAGAACGCCGAAGCGACCAACCAGGCTCGCGCCGTCTACGACTACGACGATCCGTCGTTCCTGCCACCACAGGACACTGAATACAGCGCCGAACTCTATTACGGCGTGCACGTCACCAACTGGCTGACCGTGCGCCCGAACCTGCAATACATCCGCCATCCCGGCGGTGTGGACAAGGTCGATGACGCGCTGATCGGCGGGATCAAGATCCAGTCGTCGTTCTGACCCAATGCAGGCCGCTCAGGCCTGCAGATGAAATTCGATAGCAAGACAAGTTTTTATCTGAACCATGCCCGCGCCCGATCGTCATCTACAGTGACTACAGCGCGGGACTACTTGAAACGTCACGGAGAACCACACTATGAGCACTGAAGGTGCTTCGAGTCGAAGCCGTCTTCTGCCGAACCTGCTCGGCATTCTGCTTCTGCTGATGGGCCTGGCCATGCTGGCCGGGGGAATCAAGCTGAGTACGCTCGGCGGCTCGCTGTATTACCTGCTGGCCGGTATCGGCATCACGCTGACCGGCATTCTGATGCTGATGGGCCGTCGCGCAGCATTGGGCCTGTACGCCATCGTGCTGTTCGCCAGCACCGTCTGGGCGCTGTGGGAAGTCGGCCTGGACTGGTGGCAACTGGTGCCGCGTCTGGCGCTGTGGTTTGTCCTCGGCTTCGTGATGCTGCTGCCGTGGTTCCGTCGCCCGCTGCTGCTCAACGGTCCTGCACCGATGGGCACCGGCGGTTTGACCGTGGCCGTGATTCTGGCCGGCGTCACCGCTCTGGCCAGCCTGTTCACCCACCCGGGCGAAACCTTCGGCGAACTGGGTCGCGACACCGCCGACACCACCAGCACCGCCCCGCAAATGCCGGACGGCGACTGGCAGGCCTACGGCCGCACCGAGTTCGGTGACCGTTACTCGCCACTGAAGCAGATCACCCCGGCCAACGTCGGCAAGCTGCAAGAAGCCTGGCGCATCCAGACCGGCGACCTGCCGACTGCCGATGACCCGGTGGAACTGACCAACGAAAACACCCCGCTGAAAGCCAACGGCATGCTCTACGCCTGCACCGCGCACAGCAAAGTGTTGGCACTGGACCCGGACACCGGCAAGGAACTGTGGCGCTTCGACCCGCAGATCAAGAGCCCGGTCGGCTTCAAGGGCTTCGCCCACATGACTTGCCGTGGCGTGTCGTACTACGACGAAGCCGCTTACGCCAAGTCTGAAAATGCAGCCTCCGCCGTCATCTCCGAGGCCGGCAAAGCCGTCGCCCAGGCTTGCCCGCGTCGCCTGTACCTGCCGACCGCCGATGCCCGCCTGATCGCACTGAACGCCGACACCGGCAAGATCTGCGAAGGCTTCGGCACCAACGGTGTGGTTGACCTGACCCAAGGCATCGGCCCGTTCACCGCCGGTGGCTACTACTCCACTTCGCCAGCCGCGATTACTCGCGATCTGGTGATCATGGGCGGTCACGTCACCGACAACGAATCGACCAACGAGCCGTCCGGCGTGATCCGCGCCTACGACGTGCGCGACGGTCATCTGGTCTGGAACTGGGACAGCAACAACCCGGACGCCACCGAACCCCTGGCCCCGGGCCAGACCTACAGCCGCAACTCGGCCAACATGTGGTCGCTGGCCAGCGTCGATGAAAAACTCGGCATGGTCTACCTGCCTCTGGGCAACCAGACTCCAGACCAATGGGGCGCCGACCGCACCCCGGGCGCCGAGAAATTCAGCGCCGGCGTCGTCGCCCTGGACCTGGGCACCGGCAAAGTGCGCTGGAACTACCAGTTCACCCACCACGACCTGTGGGACATGGACGTCGGCAGCCAGCCAACCCTGCTGGACATGAAAACCGCCGACGGCATCAAGCCTGCGCTAATCGCCCCGACCAAACAGGGCAGCCTGTACGTCCTCGACCGTCGTGACGGCACGCCGATCATCCCGATCCAGGAAATCCCGGTTCCGCAAGGCGCCGTGAAAGGCGACCACACCGCCCCGACCCAGGCCCGTTCGGACCTGAACCTGCTGGCCCCGGAACTGACCGAAAAAGCCATGTGGGGCGCCAGCCCGTTCGACCAGATGCTGTGCCGCATCCAGTTCAAGGAACTGCGCTACGAAGGCCAATACACGCCTCCGTCGGAACAGGGCAGCCTGATCTACCCGGGTAACGTCGGCGTGTTCAACTGGGGCGGTGTTTCTGTCGACCCGGTTCGCCAGATGCTGTTCACCAGCCCGAACTACATGGCCTTCGTCTCGAAAATGGTGCCACGCGAGAAAGTCGCCGCCGGCAGCAAACGCGAGAGCGAAACCGCCGGCGTGCAACCGAACACCGGCGCGCCATACGCGGTGATCATGCACCCGTTCATGTCGCCACTGGGCGTACCGTGCCAGGCCCCGGCTTGGGGCTACGTCGCCGGTATCGACCTGACCACCGGCAAAGTCGTCTGGAAACGCAAAAACGGCACCAGCCGCGACAGCTCGCCAATCCCGATCGGCTTCACCCTGGGCGTGCCAAGCATGGGCGGCTCGATCGTCACCGCTGGCGGCGTCGGCTTCCTCAGCGGCACCCTCGACCAGTACCTGCGCGCCTACGACGTGAACACCGGTAAAGAACTGTGGAAATCGCGTCTGCCTGCCGGCGGCCAAGCGACCCCGATGACCTACACCGGCAAAGACGGCAAGCAATACGTCCTGCTCGTGGTGGGTGGTCACGGTTCGTTGGGCACCAAGATGGGTGACTATGTGATTGCTTACAAACTGCCGGAATAAGTTGTAACGGCAGTAAGGAAAAAGGCGATGCCCTGTGAGGGGTGTCGCCTTTTTTGTGGGCTGCGGTTTTTCAACGGGGTGTTTATGTCCTACAGACGGGGTGTTTGCGGGGGATGTTTCTGACATGTCGCGTCGGTTGTGGCTCGGAAATGGGGTGGATAGGCTTTGGGGGTCGCTGAAACATTCAGCGAACGGGCGTCGCAGTCCGCTCAACTCACTTGGTGCATAATCGCCACCCCAAACCGAAGTGCCTCGGCACTTTTCGTTTGTTAATGGTGGCTGTGCGCGGGATACCTTCGGGTATGCCGGAGTTTTCCGAGTGATCCGGTCTGCGAACCCGCGCACAGCTGCCACCCTCCATCGTTTCGCAGCGATTCGTGGTAGCTCAATTTGTCACTTGGAGTTCCACCATGAAAAAACCAACACCCAATCCCCCCGAATCAAACGACACCTCGCCATACGAATCCCCTGATTCAAAGAAACTCCACGACGCCGCCGAACGCGCCCTCGACCATCACTTCAACCCTATCCCGAAAAAATGCCCCGGCCGCCGACCGAGCCAGATGTTCCAGATATCCCCGGACATGGACGACGAAACCCTCCTGGCTCATGCGTGTGAGTCTTTGGCCACAGCCAGTGTCATGGCCAGTGATGTAGCGGCTTTTGTCGATACGCCGCAGCGGCATCGGATCCTGGGAATTCAGCAGGTGATCATGCTGGCGGAACTGGCGGTGAACCGAGTACTGGATAACGTCGAAGTACAGCGTTACCCGACACCCAGCTAAGCCGCCCTGACGAAATCGACTGCCAGCCACAGACCGCATGCGCTGGCAGATCGATTGGGACGCAGAGCGTCCCGGGCTGCATTCCCACGCAGAGCGTGGGAACGATCAAAGCCACCCTGACGAAATCGACTGCCAGCCACAAACCGCATTCGCTGGCAGATCGACTGGGACGCAGAGCGTCCCGGGCTGCATTCCCACGCAGAGCGTGGGAACGATCAAAGCCACCCTGACGAAATCGACTGCCAGCCACAGACCGCATTCGCTGGCAGCTCGACTGGGACGCAGAGCGTCCCGGGCTGCATTCCCACGCAGAGCGTAGGAACGATCAAGTTACAGCCATGCGCGGGAGGGCCTACGCCCTGCCAGGTTCCATTCCCCGGTCGACCAACCCGCGCATAGCTCCCCAAAAAACAGGATGAGCGTTAGCTCGACAAAGCTCTTGATCTTGATCCACCCGTCCCGTCGGCAGGCTGAGTGGAGGGGTTCATCCGGGGGGTAGGCGCGCAGCGCCGTTCGACGCAGTCGAACACATCGAGAGGAGGTGCAGCGAAGCAAACCGGAGGCGATGCCCCCGGATGAATCCCGGAGCGAAGGAACCCCGAGCCTCAGCGAGCGGGCCGAACGTTGGGACAAGCCTTTTTTTGCTTACTTTTTTGAGGCGTTTGTCAAAAAAGTGAGTCGCCGTAAGGGCGAAACCGCCAGCGGGCGCACCCGCAGAAACGGATATTCACCCAAACATCCAGAGCATGGCCGGCCCAAAGGCCGCCAAGCCCAAGCCCAACCCCAAAACCCTGTCAAAACCCTGAACACACAAGCAGAAACATCCCGACCCATTGAAACCACCAAAACCCTGCCCCATCTAAGACCCATACCCAATTGCGCAGGTGCCCCATGAGCGACCAGCAAGAATTCCCCGAGAACCCCGACGACATCACCGAAACCGACGCCGAACACATCGAACACCACGTCCCCGGCAAAGGCCTGGCCCTGCCCGGCCAGAACCTGCCGGACAAGGTCTACATCATCCCGATCCACAACCGCCCGTTCTTCCCGGCCCAGGTCCTGCCGGTCATCGTCAACGAAGAACCCTGGGCCGAAACCCTCGAACTGGTCAGCAAATCCGAACACCACTCCCTGGCCCTGTTCTTCATGGACACCCCCCAGGAAGACCCACGCCACTTCGACACCAAGGCGTTGCCGCAATACGGCACCCTGGTCAAGGTGCACCACGCCAGCCGCGAAAACGGCAAACTGCAATTCGTCGCCCAGGGCCTGAGCCGCGTCCGCATCAAGACCTGGCTCAAGCACCACCGCCCGCCCTATCTCGTTGAAGTCGAATACCCGCACCAGCCCACCGAGCCGACCGACGAGGTCAAGGCTTACGGCATGGCGCTGATCAACGCGATCAAGGAACTGCTGCCGCTCAACCCGCTGTACAGCGAAGAGCTGAAGAACTACCTCAACCGCTTCAGCCCCAACGACCCGTCGCCGCTGACCGACTTCGCCGCCGCCCTGACCTCCGCCACCGGCCCCGAGCTGCAGGAAGTGCTCGACTGCGTGCCGATGCTCAAGCGCATGGAAAAAGTCCTGCCGATGCTGCGCAAGGAAGTCGAAGTCGCGCGCCTGCAAAAAGAAATCTCCGCCGAAGTGAACCGCAAGATCGGCGAGCATCAGCGCGAGTTCTTCCTCAAGGAACAGCTCAAGGTCATCCAGCAGGAACTCGGCCTGACCAAGGACGACCGCAGCGCCGATCTCGAACAGTTCGAGCAGCGCCTGGAAGGCAAGGTCCTGCCGACGCAGGTGCAGAAGCGCCTCGAAGAAGAAATGAACAAACTGTCGATCCTCGAAACCGGATCGCCGGAATACGCGGTCACCCGCAATTACCTCGACTGGGCCACCTCGGTGCCGTGGGGCGTGTACGGCGAGGACAAACTCGACCTCAAGCACGCGCGCAAGGTGCTGGATAAACACCACGCCGGCCTCGACGACATCAAGGACCGGATCCTCGAATTTCTCGCGGTCGGTGCCTATAAAGGCGAGATCAGCGGTTCCATCGTGCTGCTGGTCGGCCCGCCGGGCGTGGGTAAAACCAGCGTCGGCAAATCGATCGCCGAATCCCTCGGCCGGCCGTTCTACCGCTTCAGCCTCGGCGGCATGCGCGACGAAGCCGAGATCAAGGGCCACCGCCGCACCTACATCGGCGCGCAGCCGGGCAAACTCGTGCAGGCGTTGAAAGACGTCGAAGTGATGAACCCGGTGATCATGCTCGACGAGATCGACAAGATGGGCCAGAGCTACCAGGGCGACCCGGCCTCGGCGCTGCTGGAAACCCTCGACCCGGAACAGAACGTCGAATTCCTCGACCACTATCTGGACCTGCGGATGGACCTGTCGAAAGTCCTGTTCGTCTGCACCGCCAACACCCTGGATTCGATTCCCGGCCCGTTGCTGGACCGGATGGAAGTGATTCGCCTGTCCGGCTACATCACCGAAGAAAAGGTCGCCATCGCCAAGCGTCACCTGTGGCCGAAACTGCTGGAAAAGGCCGGCGTGTCCAAGGGCAGCCTGAGCATCAGCGATACGGCGCTCAAAGCCTTGATCGACGGTTACGCCCGTGAAGCCGGCGTGCGCCAGCTGGAAAAACAGATGGGCAAACTGGTGCGCAAAGCGGTGATGAAGCTGATCGACGATCCGAAAGCGGTGATCAAGATCGGCCCGAAAGACCTCGAAGCGTCCCTCGGCCATCCGGTGTTCCGCAACGAGCAAGTGTTGTCCGGCACCGGCGTGATCACCGGCCTGGCCTGGACCAGCATGGGCGGCGCGACCTTGCCGATCGAGGCCACGCGGATTCACACGTTCAATCGTGGTTTCAAACTCACCGGGCAACTGGGCGACGTGATGAAGGAGTCGGCGGAGATCGCCTACAGCTACGTCAGCTCGCACCTCAAATCCTTCGGTGGCGATCCGAAATTCTTCGACGAGGCTTTCGTCCACCTGCACGTGCCGGAAGGCGCAACGCCGAAAGACGGCCCGAGCGCCGGCGTGACCATGGCCAGCGCCCTGCTCTCCCTCGCCCGTAATCAGGCGCCGAAAAAAGGCGTGGCGATGACCGGTGAACTGACGCTGACCGGGCATGTGCTGCCGATTGGCGGGGTGCGCGAGAAGGTGATTGCGGCGCGACGGCAGAAGATTTTCGAGTTGATTCTGCCGGAGGCGAATCGTGGGAATTTCGAAGAGCTGCCGGATTACTTGAAGGAAGGCATTACGGTGCATTTCGCCAAGAAGTTTGCGGATGTGGCGAAGGTGCTTTTCTAACGCTCCCCTGCTGATCGTTCCCACGCTCTGCGTGGGAATGCCGCCCGGGACGCTCTGCGTCCCTTCACAAGCGTGACGCGGAGCGTCACAGGATGCATTCCCACGCGGACGGTTCGACGCCTCGACGTGGGAACGATCACGCCAAGCCTGGCGTTGTCACACTTTGTCTCATCTTCAGTTATGCTCGCCGTTCGTCGCCAACGCCGGAGCCACTGAATCCATGTCCCCCCTTCGCCTGTTTGTCCCCCTGTCCCTCGCCCTGCTGGCCGCCTGCGCCACGCAACCGAAAACCAACGTGACCGTGGAAAAACAGAGCGAATGCCCGGTGCGGCTGACCAACGGGCAAAACCTGATCGTCATGCTCCCGAGCAACCCCACCACCGGTTACCGCTGGGCCATCCAGGATTCTGCCGGCGGCGTATTGCGCGCCCTCAGCCCCGAGGTCTACAGCAATCCGGAAGATGCCGGCGTGGTCGGCGCGGCCGGTCTCTCGACCTGGCGCTTCCAGGCTTTCGCCACCGGCACCGGTCGCCTGCGTCTGACTTCGCAGCAACCGTGGGCGCCGGAAGTGTTGCCGGTGGAAACCTTTGACTGCGCCATTTCGGTGAACTGATCGTGGGCTGGCTGATCCTCGCGCTGATGGGCGCCGTGACCTTTCTCTATGGCGTCAGCACCCATGCGGCGTTGCTCTGCCTGCTGGTCAAACCGCTGCCGGTGTTGGCGTTGCTGGGCTGGTTGCACGATGCGCCGCCCAGCGACTATCGGCGCTGGATCAGCCTAGGTCTGATTTTCTCGTTGATCGGCGATGTGTTGCTGGCGTGGCCGGGGGATTTGTTCGTCTTCGGTCTGGGAGCGTTTCTGGTCGCGCATTTGGCGTATCTCAAGGCTTACCTCAGCGATTGCCGGCGCTTGGCTTTGCTGCCGCTGATCCTGGCCCTCAGCGTGGGCGCCGTGCTGTTGGGCATATTGATCAGCAGCGGACTCGGCCCGTTGACCGTGCCGGTGATCGTCTACGGCACCGCCATCAGCGCCATGCTCTGGCGCGCACTGGCCCGACTCGGCAGCGGCGTACCGCAACGTTCGGCGCTGCTGGCGGCGGGCGGCGCGGTGGCGTTCGTGTTCTCCGACAGCGTGATCGGCATCAACCGGTTTGTCTCACCGTTCAACGCGGCACCTTACATCATCATCCTCAGCTATTGGCTGGGGCAGTGGGGGATTGCCGCCTCGGCCTTCTCCCAAACCAAACGCCCCGACCTCTGAAACTGATCGTTCCCACGCTTTGAGTCCTTGCGCAAGTGACGCAGAGCGTCACAGGATGCATTCCCACGCGGAGCGTGGGAACGATCACCTGCTGCAAAGCGGTTTATCAGACAACCCGCGCATCTGCGCGCCAGTTTGGCTAAAATGCCGGCCTTTTCATCGACACCGCCGGAACCGCCGTGAGCAAAGAACCCGATCGCATTTTCGCCCAGCCGATGGCCCAGGTGCCCGACTTCGCCTTCAACGAAGACGTGGTGCGGGTGTTCCCGGACATGATCAAGCGTTCGGTGCCGGGTTACCCGACCATCGTCGAGAACCTCGGCGTGCTCGCGGCGCAGTTCGCCCAGCCGAACAGCGTGCTCTACGACCTCGGCGCCTCCCTCGGTGCGGTGACCCAGGCCCTGCGCCGTCACGTGCGCACCGACGGTTGCCGGGTGATCGCGGTGGATAACTCGGCGGCGATGGTCGAGCGCTGCCGCGAGTACCTCAACGGTCAGGATTCGATGTTCCAGGAGTTGCTTCCGGTCGAAGTGATCGAAGGCGACATCCTCGCCCTCGATTTCAAACCGGCCTCGGTGGTGGCGCTGAATTTCACCCTGCAATTCATCGCCCCGGATCAGCGTACGGCGTTGCTTTCACGCATCCGCCAATCGTTGTTGCCGGGCGGCGCACTGATTCTGTCGGAGAAGCTGCGTTTCAACGACAGCGAAGAACATGCGCTGCTGACCGACCTGCACGTCGCGTTCAAACGCGCCAACGGCTACAGCGAACTGGAAATCGCCCAGAAGCGCAGCGCCATCGAAAACGTCATGAAGCCCGACAGCCTCGAAGAACACCGCGAGCGCCTGCTGGCCGCCGGGTTCTCGAAAGTCGTGCCGTGGTTCCAGTGTCTTAACTTTGCCTCGTTGATTGCCTTGCCATGATTGATCTGTCCCCCCTCGCCCGCCGTCTGGCCGGCACGCCGCTGGCCGAATGGGCCAACACCCTGCAAGTGCAGCTCGACAAGAAAATGGAGAAAGGCCACGGCGATCTGGAGCGCTGGCAAAGTGCGCTGGACGCCCTGCCGAAGATCCAGCCGACCGAAGTCGACCTGCTCGACGGCCTGAAACTCGACACCGATTGCGACGACGAAACCCGCGCACAAATGCGTACTGCCCTGATGGGCCTGTCGCCGTGGCGCAAGGGGCCGTTCGATCTGTTCGGGGTGCACGTCGACACCGAATGGCGCTCGGACTGGAAGTGGTCGCGGGTCTCCCCGCATCTGGATCTGAAGGGCAAACGCATCCTCGATGTCGGTTGCGGCAACGGCTACTACATGTGGCGCATGCTCGGCGCCGGTGCCGACAGTGTGATCGGCGTCGATCCGAACTGGCTGTTCTTCTGCCAGTTCCAGGCGGTGCAGCGTTATCTGTCAGAGCCGAATGCCTGGCACCTGCCGTTCCCGTTCGAAGACTTGCCGCCGAATCTGGAAGGCTTCGACACGGTATTTTCCATGGGCGTGTTCTACCACCGTCGCTCGCCGATCGAGCATTTGCTGGCGCTGAAGGATTGCCTGGTGAAAGGTGGTGAACTGGTGCTGGAGACGCTGGTGGTCGAAGGCGACAAACATCAGGTACTGGTGCCGGAAGACCGTTATGCGCAGATGCGTAATGTGTGGTTCCTGCCGTCGGTGCCGGCGCTGGAGTTGTGGCTACGTCGTGCGGGGTTCACGGATGTGAGGTGCGTGGATGTGAGCACCACCACCGTTGAAGAACAGCGCGGGACTGAATGGATGAAGTATCAGTCGTTGAGCGATTTCCTTGATCCGGAAGATCACAGCAAGACGATCGAAGGGCTGCCGGCGCCGATGCGGGCGGTGATTGTCGCGAAGAAGTAAATCTTCCGAACACTGAAAAACCTGTGGGAGCGAGCTTGCTCGCGATAGCGGTTTGACAGTCAACATTTCTGTAACTGTTGGACCGAATCGCGAGCAAGCTCGCTCCCACATTGGTTTTGTGTTCAGTCTGCCGGTTTTGCCCGCCGCGCCCGGAAAAACTCAGTCAACACCGCACCACACTCCTCCGCCAATACTCCCCCTTCATACAACACTCGATGGTTGAGAAAGCCCTGAGTGAAGAACTGCCCCTGACTCTGCACAATCCCGGCCTTCGGCTCCAGCGCGCCGTACACCACACGCGCAATCCGCGAATGCACGATCAGCCCGGCGCACATGCTGCACGGTTCCAGCGTCACGTAGAGCGTGCTGCCCGGCAGACGATAGTTGCTCACAGCCTGAGCAGCGGCGCGGATCGCGACCATTTCCGCATGGGCACTCGGGTCACTGGCACTGATCGGGCAGTTGAAGCCACGACCGATAATCTCGCCATCCTGCACCAGCACCGCGCCCACCGGCACTTCGCCGAGCGCTGCGCCTTGCGCCGCCAACTCCAGCGCCTCGCGCATGAAGTCGCGGTCACGGCTGCGGTCGATGATCGCCGCGGGGCGAATCTGGCGCATCACTTCACCTCGATGGCGGCCATCAGGCCGGTTTCCATGTGGTCAATCACGTGGCAGTGGAACATCCACACCCCCGGGTTATCCGCCACCAGCGCCACTTGCGCGCGCTCGTTCTTGCCCAGCAGGTAGGTGTCGGTGAAGTACGGCACGATCTTGTGCCGGTTCGACGCAATCACCTTGAAGCTCATGCCGTGCAGGTGGATCGGGTGCTGATACTGGGTCATGTTCTTCAGTTCGAAAATATAGCTCTGGCCCAGTTTCAGGCTGGCGATCGGCCGATCGGCGCAGGTCTTGTCGGTAATGTCCCAAGCCTTGCCGTTGATCTGCCACAGGCTCGGCGGCTTGCCGTTGTCGACATTCACCGACACCGAACCGACCCATTCGAAATTGAAGTTGAGTTTCTCGGCATTGGCCAGGTCCGGCTCGGCCACCGGGTTGGCCGGCAGTGCTTTCGGCCAGTCGGTCGGCGCGTCATTGTTGGCCACTGAGCGCAGGGTGCCGAGACGAACCGGGCCGTTGCGCAGCGACAGTTCCTCACCGGCCGGCGGCGCCTTGATCGCCAGGCAGATGCGCATCCCCGGGCCGAGCCAATATTCCTTGCCCAAGGGGCGCGGCTCGACCGGGTTGCCGTCCAGCGCATAGATCTGCGCTTCGACGCCGGGAATGTTGATGCGATAGGTCAGGGTGTTGTCGAGGTTGAGCAGGCGTACGCGGGTGATCTGCCCCGCCGGCAACTCGATCACCGGCGTAGGCACGCCGTTGATGGTCGACAGCCGCCCCGCCGTACCGCCACGGGCGGCTTCGCGCGGAATGCTGAACTCGACGAAGTTGCCCTCGTCATCGATGTGCCAGTTCTTCAGGCTCAGGGTCTTTTCGTACTTGAACCCGGTCGGCTCACGCTCTTCGACAATCAACGGCCCGACCAACCCGCGACCGAGTTCCTCACTGCTGCTGACGTGCGGGTGATACCAGTAGCTGCCGGCGTCCGGCACACGGAATTTGTAATCGAAGTATTCGCCCGGCAGCACCGGCAATTGCGAAACGTACGGCACACCGTCCATCTCCAGCGGCAGGCGGATGCCGTGCCAGTGAATGGTCGTCGCCACCGGCAGATGGTTGATGAACCGCACCCGCAGCCATTCGCCCTGACGCACGCGCAACTCGGTACCCGGCGCCGACGGGCCAAATGCCCAGGCCTCGGTCTTGTGCCCTGGCACCAACTCAACGTCCAGTGGCGCGGCGATCAGCTCATAGTCATGCCCCGCATCGGCATCGGCCATCTTGCCCAGCCAGTAACGCGACGCGCCCCCCGCTCCCACGCCAACGACAACAAGACCGGCCAGGCCACCGAGGATTTGGCGACGGGTAAAGGACATGAACTCAACTACCTCACGTATCTGCGGCGGGCCCGCAGACCCGGAAAGGGCGAATACGATACACCTGCAAATGAGAAAGAAACAGCAAAGCGGCCGTGACCACAGGCCGCAGGGGCATCACTTCTCTCCACTCGCGAAGCAGCTTGTTACTGTTGAAAGACACAGCGGCCTGACAAAAAGCGAAAACCTTCCGTAGAATGCCGGCGTGGCTATGGAACACCTTCCTTCTAAACCCTATGAACTAGGGGTTCCGCTCTCCACACCGCGCCTGCTCCCAGCAGGCGTTTTCATATCGGCTGTAGACACGATGCTGCAGCTCGCTCACGACGGCGACCCAGGGAGAAAATCAAGCATGAATCAGGAGCTGTTCCTGCGTCGCCGCAGTAAAGTTCACGTCCCGATGGGCACTGGTGGTGCCACGCGCGCTCAGGTCGCGTCGGCTATTCGGGAAATCGCGGCGTTCCGGTGCGTACTGTCAGAGCCCCTGATTGAGCAAATCGGCCTGTTGTCGGCGACAGAGCTCAAGTACTGGTTGCGTGACATTGTCAGAGTGCTTCGGCGCAGGAGTGGCGCTCATGTGCACCACCGGCCGTTTTACCCTGACTTTCCTGAGCAGGTTCTGACGGCCTCGGAGGCCGAGCTGTACCTCAACGCCGTCATGCACTACCACACGCTTCGACGTTTACCCGCGACTGAAGACTCTCGACCTCCACTGCTTGAAGGCAACTTCATTTCCTGGGTTATCGAACCGGGAAGCATCCCTGAGTTCGAGTCGCTGCTCGAGCCACTGGTTTCATCACGCACCTCGCTCTCCGAAGAGGAAGCGAATGATGTCATCTGGTTTATCCGCGAGTACAAAAGTGATGTGTTCCGTCTGCTGCCTGAGGTCGTCCCGTTCCGGGAGATCCGGGCACAGGTTGGCGGCACACTGATCCTGCATGTAGCTGGCGATGCACGGGTGGATGCATTTCTGGAGCAGAACGTCGAAACGGCGACTGACGTGCTACGACTGGCGATCGCGCTGAATGGAGGAGACGTGTCACTGGCGACCGCCACGACACGTTTCAAAGCGGTGAAGCGCTCGATGCGCCGTCTGCTGTTGAGCCTGCTCGACCGAATACCCAACGCTACGGAAGACGTGATGCGGCATGCCGAGCGATGGAAACGCCTGGCTGAAGTACTTCATCCGGGCGATTACACCGATAAATACCCAAGAGCGCTGGCCGCCATCACCGCAGCGCGTCGCAACGAAGCGCCTGCCTCGTTTGGATCACGTGTCGAAACATTGTTCGCCCAGCGCGATATTGCCAAGCTTGTGCCCGTACTACAGAGCCGTCCCGGTGAGTTTGCAAGACGGTTGGACGCAACGCTGCGACGCGCGACAGAACGAGAGTCGGTTCTCGATGCGTTCGAGGCTGTTGCACCACAAGTGTCCTCGCCTGTCCTGCTGCAGTTGCTGGCCCAGTCACGTGCGCCGCGCCCCCTGCCACTTCGGGCGTTCACACCGAAAGGTTCATTCGCCAAAGTCTATGGCATCAAGGATGACCGAGAGCCTCTCGCACCCGAGGTGCTGGCTCGTGCAGCGCGAATCTGCGAGGACGCTCTGGTAACGCGGTTTGCGACACTCCCGCCATTGGGTCGCTGTTACATCGATCCGGAATTACTCGAATACAGGGTACCGCTGGCACAACGCGCTTCTTCGAAATCGCTACGGACACTGGTGCGGGGCAGCCGATTGCCGATGCCTGACACACGTTTCATTCGCCTTTTTCTTTGGTGGAAGAACGGTCGTTCACGCACGGACATCGACTTGTCCGCCGCATTTTTCGATGCCAACTTCGTGTTCAGAGAAACGGTTGCGTACTACAACCTGAGAGATTACGGCGGCTGCCACAGCGGCGACATCGTCGACGCACCCGAAGGGGCTTCGGAGTTCATCGACCTCGACCTTGAAGTCCTCGTCGAGAAGGGCATTCGCTACGTCGTCACGTCTATCAACTCATTCACTCAGCAGCCGTACTGCGATCTTCCAGAATGCTTCGCTGGCTGGATGGCACGCGCCGATACTGCATCGGGTGAAGTATTCGAGCCGCGAACCGTGTTCGATCGTATCGATATCGCCTCCGACACACAGATCTGTCTGCCATTTGTGATGGACTTGCAGGAGCGGCGCGTGATCTGGGCCGACCTGGGACTGACCTCATCTCCTCGGTGGAACAATGTCGGGAACAACCTCAGTGGGATTTCGTTGATGCTGCGGGCTTTGGTACATACACCACGGCCTGATCTGGAGACATTGTTCGATTTGCATGTACGAGCACGAGGCGAACGAGTGGCTTCGCCGCAGCAGGCACAAGCGGTGTTTGCACCTGATCAGGGGATAACGCCGTTCGATACGGATTTGATTCGGTCACAGTTCCTCTAATACCTGCGCCTGCCTCCGCACTTCCGCCCAAAAACAAAAATGCCAGTCAGATTAACTGACTGGCATTTTTTATAACCCCTTTTGCGCCTCTGCGAATCCAACCTTGAATGCTAGAGGGCGTGATGCAGGATCACTCCCACTCAATGGTCGCCGGCGGCTTGCTCGACACGTCGTAAGTGACGCGCGAAATACCTTCGATTTCATTGATGATGCGGCCGCTGACGGTTTCCAGCAGTTCGTAAGGCAGGTGTGCCCAACGTGCAGTCATGAAGTCGATGGTTTCCACGGCACGCAGGGCCACGACCCAGGCGTAACGACGGCCATCGCCGACCACGCCAACCGATTTCACTGGCTGGAACACTACGAAGGCCTGGCTGACCTTGTGGTACCAGTCGGCCTTGCGCAGTTCTTCGATGAAGATGTGGTCGGCGCGACGCAGCAGGTCGGCGTATTCCTTCTTCACTTCGCCGAGGATCCGCACGCCCAGGCCCGGGCCCGGGAACGGGTGACGGTAGACCATGTCGTACGGCAGGCCCAGTTCCAGGCCCAGACGACGGACTTCGTCCTTGAACAGTTCGCGCAGTGGCTCGACCAGTTTCAGGTTCATCTCTTCCGGCAGGCCGCCCACGTTGTGGTGCGACTTGATCACGTGGGCCTTGCCGCTTTTCGCGCCAGCCGACTCGATCACGTCCGGGTAGATGGTGCCCTGAGCCAGGTACTTGATGTTGTCCAGCTTGCAGGATTCGGCATCGAACACGTCGATGAAGGTACGGCCGATGATCTTGCGCTTCTTCTCCGGGTCGGCTTCGCCGGCCAGGTTGTTCAGGAACTGGTCTTCAGCGTTGGCGCGGATCACCTTGACGCCCATGTTCTCGGCGAACATGGCCATAACCTGCTCGCCTTCGTGCAGACGCAGCAGGCCGTTGTCGACGAAGACGCAGGTCAGCTGGTCGCCGATGGCCTTGTGCAGCAGTGCCGCAACCACCGAGGAGTCCACACCGCCGGACAGACCCAGCAGCACGTTGTCGGTACCGACCTGTGCGCGGATGTTGGCGATGGCGTCTTCGGCGATCTTCGACGGAGTCCACAGGGCTTCACAGCCGCAGATGTCGAGAACGAAACGCGACAGGATGCGACCGCCCTGCTTGGTGTGGGTCACTTCCGGGTGGAACTGCACGCCGTAGTAAGCGCGCTCGTCGTTGAACATGCCGGCGATCGGGCAGCTCGGGGTGCTGGCCAGGATGTGGAAGTCTTCCGGCATCTTGGTGACTTTGTCACCGTGGCTCATCCATACGTCGAGGCCGAACAGGCCGTCGGCGTCGATGTGGTCTTCGATGCCGTCGAGAAGACGGCTCTTGCCGACCACGTCAACGCGGGCATAACCGAACTCACGCAGCTCGGAGCCTTCAACCTTGCCGCCCAGTTGCTCGGCCATAGTCTGCATGCCGTAGCAGATACCGAAGACCGGTACGCCCAGGTCGAACACCGCTTGCGGGCAGCGCGGGCTGTTGGCTTCGTGCACGGACTCGGGACCGCCGGCGAGGATCACGCCTTTTGGCGCAAATTCGCGGATCGCATCTTCGTCCATGTCGAACGGGTGCAGTTCGCAGTACACACCGATCTCGCGCACGCGGCGGGCGATCAGTTGGGTGTATTGCGAACCGAAGTCGAGGATCAGGATGCGGTGAGCGTGAATGTCGAGGGCCATGATTCAGTCTCGTCTAAGTAATTCAGAAACAGTCTTTGATTCAGAAACGACTCGGGGCTGAATAAAACAGCCCCGGTCATTTAACGTTTTGCTTGAAGCCTCAACCTACGCGGTAGTTTGGCGCTTCCTTGGTGATCTGCACGTCGTGAACGTGGGATTCGGCCATGCCGGCACCGGTGATCCGCACGAACTCAGGCTTGGTGCGCATTTCTTCGATGTTGGCGCTGCCGGTGTAACCCATCGAGGAACGCAGACCGCCCATCAACTGGTGAATGATCGCGCTCAGGGTACCCTTGTAAGGAACACGGCCTTCGATGCCTTCCGGAACGAGTTTCTCGGCGCCTGCCGAGGAGTCCTGGAAGTAACGGTCGGAGGAACCTTGAGCCTGGGACATGGCGCCCAGCGAACCCATGCCGCGATAAGCCTTGTACGAACGGCCCTGGAACAGTTCGATCTCGCCCGGCGCTTCTTCGGTACCGGCGAACATCGAGCCCATCATCACGCAGGAAGCACCGGCCACGATGGCCTTGGACAGGTCACCGGAGAAACGGATGCCGCCGTCGGCGATCAACGGAACACCGGTGCCTTCGAGGGCAGCGGCCACGTTGGCGATGGCACTGATTTGCGGAACGCCGACACCGGCGACGATACGGGTGGTGCAGATCGAGCCAGGGCCGATACCGACCTTGACGGCGTCGGCGCCAGCTTCGGCCAGAGCCTTGGCGGCTGCGCCGGTGGCGATGTTGCCGCCGATCACCTGCACTTCAGGGAAATTCTCTTTGACCCAGCGAACGCGGTCGATCACGCCTTTGGAGTGACCGTGTGCGGTGTCGACCACCACCACGTCCACACCGGCATTGACCAGGGCGGCAACGCGGTCACCGGTGTCTTTACCGGTACCGACTGCAGCGCCGACGCGCAGACGACCTTGATCGTCCTTGCTGGCCAGCGGGTAGGCCTTGGCTTTTTCGATGTCTTTGACGGTCATCATGCCTTTGAGGGCAAACTTGTTGTCGACGATCAGGACTTTTTCCAGGCGGTGCTTGTGCAGCAGCTCGCGGACTTCGTTCTTGTCGGCGCCTTCGCGAACAGTGACCAGACGCTCTTTAGGCGTCATCACTTCACGAACGGTGGCGTCCAGACGGGTTTCGAAACGCACGTCACGGGAGGTGACGATGCCGACCAGGTCGCCATCGTGCAAAACCGGAACGCCGGAAATGTTGTGCATGCGGGTCAGTTCGAACAGATCACGAACCGTGGCGTCAGCCTCGATGGTGATTGGGTCCTTGACCACACCGGCTTCGAACTTCTTGACCTTGCGAACTTCGGCAGCTTGCTGCTCGATGGTCATGTTCTTGTGGATAATGCCGATGCCACCTTCCTGAGCCATGGCGATTGCCAGACGGGCTTCGGTGACGGTGTCCATGGCGGCAGAAACCAGAGGAATGTTCAGCTCGATGCCACGGGTAAGGCGGGTCTTCAGACTGACTTCGTTAGGAAGCACCTCGGAATAACCAGGCACTAAAAGAATGTCGTCGAAGGTCAGAGCTTCTTGGCTGATACGCAGCATCGCGGGGGCTCCCGAGCGGGAAAATGGAAGCGCGCCATTATACTCAGACACCCTACCGGGCTCAATGTAAAACTTGTCTTATATCAATGTTGCTGATGTACGGGAAAAACGCCCCTTACAACTCGACCTTGACCCAGCTCACCGGTTGATCCAGCCAGTCGGCGAATTCGTCGATGAAACTCTGCTTGAAGCCCGCCTCCAGCCAGTTGTTGAAGATGAAACCGAGATTGGAAAACCCGCACTCCTGCAAATACAGAAAACCGTTGATGTCGTCTTCGTGCCCGCATTCTGGGCAGGTGAAGTTGTCGGTGCGGCCCGGCATCCAGTCTTCCAGGCTTTCGAACAGCGCTTCGCCGATTTCCTGGCGGCACTCGGCGCAACCGGCCTCTTCGAGAAAACCCTTGGCCGGGGTGTAGATGCAGCGCTTGGTGATGACTTCCAGCCCATTGATCGGCTCACCGAACGGCAGCGCCTCGGGGTGCAGCACCACTGCGCGGGCACCATCGGCGATGGCGTAGGCCATGCGATTGCCGGTACGCCCGCAGGTACTCAGCTCTTCCTTGACGATGTTCTTGCGCACTAGCCAGCGCAGGATCGCCCGGGCCCGGGGTTCGTGCACCGGCAGGTTGGAGATTTTCGGGACGATGATGCTTTGGGAGTTCATGGTGCAAGCCTGCTGCGTCAAAGGATGTTCTGCGACGAACGCGGCCGGCAGCTTAATCCCTGACAAAATCCGGTCAAGTGCTTAAATAGCGGCCGATCAGCGCAATCCCGCTCGCCAGCACCAGCCAGGTCACCAACCGCACGAAGGCCTCGCGGGACAGGCGCATCGTCAAACGCCGCCCGACCCACAAGCCCAGCGCCATGGCCGGCAACAGGCACAGCGCAAGCATCAACAAGGGTAGCTCGGCATACACCCCGGCGATGGCGAACAGGCTCAAACGCACCACCGTGCTGCAACTGATCAGCGCACTTTGCGTGGCCCGGGCTGCGTCCTTGGGTAGTCGGCTGTTGAGGTAGATCGCATAAAGAAAGCCGCCACTGCCGAACAACGCGCCGAACAGCCCGCCCACGGTGCCCATCGGCAACGCCCACCCGGCAGACAACTGCGCCGGTCGCGCCTTGATCCACAAGCTGTAGATCGCATAGGCACTGATGAACAGCCCCATCAACAGCAGCAAAAGATCGGACTTGAGGTTAAGCAGGAAAATCACCCCCAGCGTGCACCCGACCGCCATGCACGGCAGCAGCCGCAGCAATTCCGGTTTCGCCACATCACGCCGCGACGGCAGCAGATTGCCGAACGCCGCGACAAAATCCAGCAGCACCAGCAACGGCACGATTTTCGACAGCGGCATGAACAGAATCAGAATCGGCCCCGCCACCAGCGCCGTACCGAAACCGGCAATCCCGAACACGATGTAGGCCAGCGCGATCGCCAGTCCGATCACCACCCAGCCTTGCGCGCCCCACGACCATTCGCTCAACAACCCCGCCACACTCATTCGCTCGCTTCCTTTATAAGCCTGCGATGACTTTAGCCAGCGCCGAGGGTTGCGACTAATATCTTCGAAACCGCCAAGCCATCTCGAAAAGGCATGCCTCGTGCTTTCAACCCGTCAATTGCGCTACTTCGTGGAAATCGCCGAGAGCGGCAGCTTCAGTGCCGCAGCCGAACGGCTGTTCATCGCTCAATCGGCGCTGAGCCGGCAGATCAAGGACATGGAAACCCGCCTGCAAACGCCGCTTTTCGAACGCACCGCACGCCAGCCCCGGCTCACCGCCGCTGGTGAAGCGTTCCTGCCGCGGGCGAGAAACCTGCTGAATGAATTGAACAAGGCCAGCACTTTGGCCACGGAAATCGGCCACGGTCAACGCGGCACATTGCGCGTATGCCACTCGAGTACCGTGCCGATCAGCGGCCAACTGTTGCGCGACATGAGCACTTATCTGAAGCAGCAACCCGGGGTTTCGCTGGACATCGGCACGCTCTCCTCGGAGTCGCAACTTGAAGAACTGGCCGAGGGACGCCTCGATATTGGCCTTCTGCGCCTGCCGGTGCTGCGCCAGCGCGAGGGCGTTCAGATTGTGCCGCTCTATACCGAACACTTGCTGCTTGCCGTGCCGGCGGATCATCGACTGGCGTCGGCGGAGGCCGTCGATCTGGCACAACTGAAAGACGAAGCCTTCATCTCCATCCCGCATCCGCAGCGCGGCGGGCTGAGTTATTTGTGCGCGGACCTGTGCATGCGTCACGGTTTCTTCCCCCAGGCTGCGCGAGTGATGTCGCGCAAGACCACACAATTGCAGTTGATCCAGGCCGGATTCGGCATCGCTCTGCTGCCGGAATCAATGCAGGACATTGCGCCGGCCGGTGTGAGATTTCTGCCGCTGACCGGCGATTGCCAGAGCACCGTCGCCCTTGCTTCTCGGCAAAATCCCACACCTCTGGTGCAACACTTCCTCCAGACATTCACCGGCGAATGCCTTTAAACTGCGCCCCATGATTAAAGATCCCTTTGCAAGACTCGGCCTCGACCGCGAAGTCCTGACCGTCAGCCAGCTCAACGGCCGCGCGCGGGTGTTGCTCGAAGACGTGTTCAGCAACATCTGGGTCGAAGGCGAAATTTCCAACCTCGCCCGCCCGGCGTCCGGCCACGTGTATTTCACGCTCAAGGACAGCGGCGCGCAGGTGCGTTGCGCGCTGTTCCGGCAGAATGCGGCGCGGGTGCGTCAGGCGCTGAAGGATGGCCTGGCGGTCAAGGTGCGCGGCAAGGTCTCGCTGTTCGAAGGGCGTGGCGACTATCAACTGATCCTCGACACCGTGGAGCCAGCCGGTGACGGTGCCCTGCGCCTGGCCTTCGATGCCTTGAAGGAAAAGCTCAGCGCCGAAGGCTTGTTCAGTGCCGAGCGCAAGGTGCCGCTGCCGGCACATCCGCAGCGCATCGGCATCATCAGTTCGCCGACCGGCGCGGTGATCCGCGACATCATCAGCGTGTTCCGCCGCCGCGCGCCGCAGGTTCAACTGACGCTGATTCCCACCGCCGTTCAGGGCCGCGAAGCCACCGCGCAGATCGTCCGCGCCCTGAAACTGGCGGACGCCCGTGGCTTCGACGCGCTGATCCTGGCCCGTGGCGGCGGCTCGCTGGAAGACCTCTGGTGCTTCAACGAAGAAGCCGTGGCCCGGGCGGTAGATGCCTGCGTCACGCCGATCGTGAGTGCGGTCGGCCATGAAACCGATGTGTCGATCAGCGACTTCGTGGCGGACGTGCGCGCACCGACACCGTCCGCCGCCGCTGAACTGCTTGCCCCGGATTCCAGCCACCTGATCCGGCAGGTCGAAAGCCTGCATCGTCGGTTGGTGATGCGCATGCGTGACCGCCTGATGCGCGATCGCCTGCGCCTTGAAGGCATGACCCGCCGCCTGCGCCATCCCGGCGAGCGTCTGCGCCAGCAGGCACAGCGTCTGGATGATCTGGACATGCGCATGCGCCGCGCCTTCGAGCGCCAGCTCAATACCCGTCGTGAACGACTGATCCGCCTGGAAACCCGTCTCGCCGGGCAACATCCGGGACGCCAGCTGGCCCTGTTGCGCCACCGCCTCGACAGCCTCGCCGAGCGCTTGCCGCGCGCCATGAACGAAGGTCTGAAACGCCGTCGCCTTCAGTTGCAAAGCCAGATGCAGACCCTGCACGTGGTCAGCCCGCTGGCGACACTCGGCCGTGGCTACAGCATTCTGCTGGATGAGCGCGGTAACGCGATCCGCAACGCCGCGCAGACTCACACCGGCCAGCGCCTCAAGGCAAGACTGGGCGAAGGCGAACTGCAAGTGCGCGTCGAGGACAATCACCTGACGCCTGTCACTCTCTCTTTACTGGACTGATCCATGCCGCGTTTTTTTGCTCCGCTGCTGTTGCTGTGCCTGACCTTCAATGCCCACGCCGACAGTTACATTACCCGCCTGCTGAACAAACCGGTGCCGGGCGGCGTGGCTGTCGTCGATCTGGGCACCGCTGCGCAAGCGCCGAAAGCCACGTATCAGGGCAAACCGGTGCTGGTGGTCAAGGAACAGAACAACTGGCTGGCGATTGTCGGCGTTCCGTTGACCGTCAAACCCGGCGTTCAGCAGATCAGCAGTGGCGGCAGTAACCTCAACTTCAATGTCGGCAACAAGAAATACCCGGAACAGCACATCACCCTGAAGAACACCCAGCAGGTCAATCCGAACCCGGCGAATCTGAAGCGCATCGAGGGCGAACTGGCCGAGCAGATCAAGGCCTACCGCAGTTTCAGTCCGAATACCCCGAGCAATCTGCTGCTGGACAAACCGGTCAACGGACCGCTGTCGAGCAAGTTCGGCGTGCGCCGTTTCTTCAACGGTGAAGAGCGCAATCCGCACGCAGGTCTGGACTTCGCGGTGCCGGCCGGCACGCCGATCAAGACCCCGGCAGCAGGCAAGGTGATCCTGATCGGCAACTACTTCTTCAATGGCAACACGGTGTTCGTCGACCACGGCCAGGGCTTCATCAGCATGTTCTGCCACATGTCGAAGATCGATGTGCAGAACGGCCAGCAACTGGCCCGCGGTGCGGTGGTGGGCAAGGTGGGCGCTACAGGTCGGGCGACCGGGCCGCACATGCACTGGAACGTCAGCCTGAACGATGCGCGGGTCGATCCGGCGATTTTCATTGGGGCTTTCCAGCCTTGATTTGCGGGTGAGGCGACTGGCCTCATTGCGAGCAGGCTCGCTCCCACAGGGATTGCGCACGACGAACGGACTGCGCAATCTCTGCAAACATTCACTTTGATTCAGAGAATAAAATCTCGGAAAAAACCGCTTTCCGGGTATTCCTCTCAATTTTTTTCGACTGCTTGCCATCCTTATCCCCCGCGGTTAGGGTTGAAGGCATGAAAACCTCTCACACCCTCATTCAGCTTCGCCAGCACCGCAGCCTGTGCCTCGTCAGCGCACGACTGCCGGGCTGAATCGCTGCGCCTCGTCCCACGCTTTTCCAAGAACGTTCGTTCCACCGGCAGGCCGCCTCTTTTCGGCCCAGACAATAAGGAATTTCCCGATGAGCATGCTCAAAGACCCGTCTTCGAAATACCGCGCGTTTCCTGTGATCAACCTGCCGGACCGCACCTGGCCGTCGAAGACCATCGATGCCGCGCCGATCTGGTGCAGCTCCGACCTGCGTGACGGCAACCAGTCGTTGATCGAGCCAATGGACGCGGTGAAAAAGCTGCGCTTCTGGAAAACCCTGGTGCAGGTGGGCGTGAAGGAAATCGAAGCCTCGTTCCCGGCCGCTTCGCAAACCGACTTCGACTTCGTGCGTACCCTGATCGAAGACGGCCACATCCCGGACGACACCACTATTCAAGTGCTGACCCAGGGCCGTGAAGACCTGATCGAGCGCACCTTCGAATCCCTGCGCGGAGCGAAGAAAGCCATCGTTCACCTGTACAACGCCACCTCCCCTTCTTTCCGTCGCATCGTCTTCAACCAGGACAAGGACGGGATCAAGGCCATCGCCGTGAACGCCGCCAAGCTGTTCGTCAAATACGCAGCCATGCAGCCGGACACCGAGTGGACCTTCGAGTACTCGCCGGAAACCTTCAGCGCCACCGAGCTGGAATTCGCCAAGGAAGTCTGTGACGCGGTGATCGAGGTCTGGAACCCGACGCCTGAGCACAAGATCATCCTCAACCTGCCGGCCACTGTCGAATGCGCGACCCCGAACGTCTACGCCGACCAGATCGAGTGGTTCCACCGCAACATCAACCGTCGTGACAGCGTGATCATCAGCCTGCACACCCACAACGACCGTGGCACCGGCGTGGCCGCCACCGAGCTGGGCCTGATGGCCGGCGCCGACCGCGTCGAAGGCTGCCTGTTCGGCAACGGCGAGCGTACCGGTAACGTCGACCTCGTGACCGTGGCACTGAACATGTACACCCAGGGCCTCGACCCGCAACTGGACTTCTCCGACATCGACGGCGTGCGCAAGGTCGTCGAAGAGTGCAACCAGATCCAGGTTCACCCGCGTCACCCATACGTTGGCGACCTGGTGCACACCGCGTTCTCCGGCTCCCACCAGGATGCGATCCGCAAGGGCTTCTCGCAGCAGAAACCGGACACTCTGTGGGAAGTGCCGTACCTGCCGATCGACCCGGCCGACATCGGCCGCAGCTACGAGGCGGTGATCCGCGTCAACAGCCAGTCGGGCAAGGGCGGCATCGCCTACTTGCTGGAGCAGGAATACGGCATCAGCCTGCCACGTCGCATGCAGATCGAATTCAGCCAGGTCGTGCAGCGTGAAACCGACCGCCTGGGCCTGGAGATGACCGCGCAGCAAATCCACGCGCTGCTGCACAGCGAGTACCTGCAAGCCAACACCCCATACGCGCTGGTCAGCCATCGCCTGCAGGAAGAAAACGGCAACAGCGCCGTCGAAGTGGAAGTGGCGAGCAAGGGTCAGGGCGAAACCAACCTGCACTGGCGCGGCAAGGGCAACGGCGCGCTGGAGGCGCTGGTGGCCGGTCTGCCGATTCCGGTGGAGATCATGGACTACAACGAACACGCCATCGGCGCGGGCACCAACGCCAAGGCGGCGGCCTACATCGAACTGCGTGTGAACGGCGAACGTGCGGTGCACGGCGTGGGCATCGATGAAAACATCACCACCGCCAGCTTCAAGGCCCTGTTCAGCGCGCTGAACCGCTCGCTGAGCCAGCCGGAAGCGAAAGCGGCGTAACTGACCGCTGCAATGCAAAAGGCCCCGGAGTGCGAACTCCGGGGCCTTTTTATTTTCAATCTGATCGTTCCCACGCTCTGCGTGGGAACGATCTAGGTGATCTGGGCTATCAAGTGAACTCGAAGGTGTCCGCGTCAAGATTCGCCGGGAACCGCTCGCGGTAAGCGGCCAGTGCAGCCGCTTCCAGAACCACCTTGAACACCCCGTCAGCCTCCCCCGCCGCCAGCAAACTCTCGCCCTGGAAATCCAGCACCTGACTGTCGCCGGTATACGCGAAACCCTTGCCATCAGTGCCAACCCGGTTGACCGCCGCCACATAGCACAGGTTTTCGATCGCCCGGGCCGGCAGCAAGCGGTTCCAGTGCTGACGCCGCGCGCCCGGCCAGTTGGCGGTGTACAGCAGCAGATCGGTGTCCTGAGCGTCGCGGCTCCACACCGGGAAGCGCAAGTCGTAGCAGATCAGCGGGCGCACCCGCCAGCCTTTGAGCTCGAACTGCACCTGGCGCTCGCCGGGGGTGTAGTGGTTGTGCTCGCCGGCCATGCGGAACAGGTGACGCTTGTCGTAATGCAGCACTTCGCCGTCCGGGCGCGCCCACAGTAGCCGGTTGCGATGACTGCCGTCGGCGGCCTGGATGATCACGCTGCCCGTGACGACAGCATTCAGCTTCGCCGCCTGGGCTCGCAGCCATTTGCTGGTCGGGCCGTTTTCGGCTTCGGCCAGGGTTTCGGATTCCATGGAGAATCCGGTGGTGAACATTTCCGGCAGGATGATCAGATCCGCACCGCGCGCCTGCTCCAGCAAAGCGTCGAAATGCTCGAGATTGGCCTGACGATCATGCCAGGCCAGGCTGGTCTGGATCAGCGCCAGATTGAGATCGGGCAACGCACTCAGATCACGCATAGTTTGGCCGCCGCTTCCCGCAGCGTCTCCTCACGTTTGGCAAAGCACAGGCGCACCAGGCGCTGGCCTTCGGGTGGATTCTGGTAGAACACCGACACCGGAATACTCGCCACGCCATGCTCACGGGTCATCCACATCGCCATCTCGACATCGTTCAAGTCAGGACGAATTTGCGAGTAATCGACCAGCTGGAAATAGGTGCCGGTGACACGGGTGAAGCTGAATCGCGACGGCGCCAGCAGATCACAGAACAGATCGCGCTTGGCCTGATAGAAGCCCGGCAGTACTTCGACGTGTTCCGGATGCTCGGCCATGTAATCGGCCAAAGCGAACTGCAACGGCGTCACGCCGCAGAAACTGACGTACTGGTGCACCTTGCGCAGCTCTGCCGTCAGGGCCGGCGGCGCCACGACGTAGCCGGTTTTCCAGCCAGTGACGTGATAGGTCTTGCCGAACGAGCTGACCACGAAGGCACGCTGATACAGCTCTTCATGGGCCAGCACGCTGACGTGCGGCATGCCGTCGAATACCAGGTGTTCGTAGACTTCGTCGCTGATCACGTAAATGTCGCGATCACGGATCAATGCCGCCAGTTGATCCAGCTCGGCGCGACTGATCAATGCGCCGCTCGGGTTGTGCGGAGTATTGAGGATGATCATCCGCGTGCGCGGGCTCAGGGCTGCGCTGAGTTTGTCGAAGTCGATGGAGAAATCTTTCAGCCCAAGTTGCACATGCACGCAGCGCCCGCCGGCCAGCTCTACTGCTGGCTCGTAACTGTCGTAGGCCGGATCGAACACGATGACTTCGTCGCCGCTGTGGATAACCGCCTGGATCGCACAGAAGATCGCCTGGGTCGCGCCCGGTGTGACGGTCACTTCGGTATCGGCATCGACGTTGGCGCCATAACTGCGGGCGATTTTCGCCGCGATCTGCTGGCGCAGCGCCGGCAGGCCGGTCATGGGCGAATACTGGTTATGACCGCTGGCGATGTGTCGACCAACCGCGTCGCGCAGTGCCTGCGGGCCGTCGAAATCAGGAAAACCCTGGGAAAGGTTGATCGCTCCGGTCTGCGCCGCGAGCTGAGACATCTGCGTGAAAATAGTGATGCCGACATTCGGCAGCTTGCTGGTGATCATCGGGGTTCCCTGCTCTGCCCCGGCTCTGACGACGGCGCGGGAGAGCCCGAGGATAGCCCATCCGGCGCCCATAAAAAAAGGGCGCCAAACGGCGCCCCTTCTCTCTGTTCGCAGCGACCTTACTTCTTGTCGCGGCGCTTCTTGCTGGCCTTCTTGTTGTGCGACATCAAACGACGCTTCTTGTTGACCTGGCGGTCGGTCAGCGTGTTCTTGTTGCCTTCGTACGGGTTCTCGCCACCCTTGAACTCGATACGGATCGGCGTACCGACCAGTTTGAGCACACGGCGGTAAGTGTTTTCCAGATAGCGCACGTACGACTTCGGCACTTTCTCGATCTGGTTGCCGTGGATCACGATGATCGGCGGGTTCGCACCACCCAGGTGAGCGTAACGCAGCTTGATCCGGCGGCTGTTGACCATCGGCGGCTGGTGCTCGCTGACCGCGTCTTCGAGAATCTGCGTCAGGCGGCTGGTCGGCCAGCGGGTGACCGCGGACTTGAACGAGTTCTGCACCGAGGCGTAGAGGTTGCCCACGCCAGTACCGTGCAGTGCCGAGATGAAGTGGATATCGGCGAAGTCAACGAAGAACAACCGACGCTGCAGCTCGACCTTCACGAAGTCGCGCTCGCTCGGCGTCATGCCGTCCCACTTGTTGATCGCGATCACCAGCGCACGACCTGCTTCAAGGGCGAAGCCCAGCAGGTTGAGGTCGTGATCGACCACGCCTTCGCGGGCGTCCATCACGAAGATCACCACGTTGGCGTCTTTGATCGCCTGCAGGGTTTTGACCACCGAGAATTTTTCGACTTCTTCGTGGATCTTGCCGCGCTTGCGTACACCGGCGGTGTCGATCAGCGTGTACTTCTCGTCGTTACGCTCGAACGGGATGTAGATACTGTCGCGGGTGGTGCCGGGCTGGTCATAGACGATTACCCGGTCTTCACCGAGCATGCGGTTGACCAGGGTCGACTTGCCGACGTTCGGACGGCCGATGATGGCGATCTTGATCCCGTCTTTTTCGCTCGGGCCAGGAATGCGCTTGGCTTCCTCGCCTTCGGCGACCACTTCTTCCTCTTCACCTTCGGCCGGCTCGTCATCATCGCGCGGGAAATCGCTCAGGGCGGCTTCCAGCAATTGCGTGATGCCGCGACCGTGGGCGCCGGCGATCGGGATCGCGTGGCCCATGCCCAGCGGGGCGAATTCAGCGCGGGCCATTTCCGGGTCGATGTTGTCGACCTTGTTGGCCACTACGTGGGAACGCTTGTTACGTTTGCGCAAGTGTTCAGCGATCATCTGGTCGGCAGCGGTGAAACCGGCCTTGGCATCTACCAGGAACAGAACGACATCCGCTTCTTCGATGGCCAGCAGCGACTGCTCGGCCATTTTTTCGTCCATACCATGCTCGTCACCGGAGATACCGCCGGTGTCGATCAGAATGTAGGAACGCCCTTGCCACTTGGCCTCACCGTACTGGCGATCACGGGTCAGACCGGACAAGTCGCCGACGATGGCGTCGCGAGTCCTGGTCAGGCGGTTGAACAAGGTGGACTTGCCGACGTTCGGTCGGCCCACCAGGGCGATTACGGGAACCATGCGGCTCTCCACTTCGTTATTTCAGAAAATACAAAAGCCGCTGCGAGGCAGCGGCTGGTGCTCGGGGCAACACCCGTGGGTGCTGCAACCCTGCAGAAGCAGGGCCGCCTGGGGAATTAACCCCAAGCATAGTCAAACCATTACTTGATGGTCAGGGCTTCCAGTTTGCCGCTGTTGCCATACACATAAATCGTGTCACCCACCACCAGCGGACGGGCACGCAGGCCGTCGCTGTCGATGCGCTCGCGGCCGACGAAACGACCGTCCACCTGACTCAGCAGGTGCAGGTAACCTTCCAGGTCACCGACTGCAACGTAGCTGGAGAACACTTCCGGCGCCGACAGTTGACGACGGGCCAGCGAGTCGTTGCTCCACAGTGCTGTGGTGGAACGCTCGTCGACGCCTTCAACCGTGCCCGACGACAGGCTTACGTAGACGTTGCCGAAACCCTGGGCAACACCGGCGTAGCTCGACGCGTCGCGCTGCCAGAGTTGACGGCCACTTTCCAGATCCAGTGCCGCAACGCGACCCTGATAGCTGGCAACGTACAGGGTACCGCCGGACAGCAGCAGACCGCCGTCGATGTCGACCACACGCTCCAGTTCCGAACGACCTTGTGGAATCGCGATCCGCTGTTCCCAGACCGGCACGCCGTTGGAAATGTCGAGAGCGACCACTTTACCGGTCGACAGGCCAGCCACCGCGAGGCGGTTGGTGACGATCGGTGCGCTGGTGCCGCGCAGGGTCAGTACGGCCGGCGTGCTGTCATACACCCAACGCTGGTTGCCGGTGGACGCGTCCAGACCGATCAGACGATCGTCCTGGGTCTGTACCACCACCACGTCACCGTTGTTGGCCGGTGGCGCGAGGACTTCGCTGTTGACGCGCGAACGCCACTTCTCTTCGCCGTTGATGGCGTCGAGGGCAACGACTTCACCGCGCAGGGTACCGACCATGACCAGACCGTAACCCACGCCAACGGCGCCGGACACAGGCAGTTCAAGGTCTTTCTTCCATTTCACGTCGCCGTTGCCACGATCCAGGCCCATCACGATACCGGTCACATCGGCCGCGTAGATGGTGTCACCGTCGATCGCCGGCACCAGCATGTTGTACGTTTCGCCCTGACCGTCACCGATCGAGCGGCTCCACTGCTTGTGCAGGACCACTTCTTCTTTGAAGTCGGTCAGCTCGGCCGGTGGCAGTTCTTTTTTGCTGTTGCTGCTGCAACCCGCGGCCAGAATGGCCAGAGCCAGCAATGCTGCATGCTTCCAACGGATCACGTCACGCATCCCCTTTGGCCAGGTCGTCCAGCTTGATTTGAAGGCCACCGACCGCCGCTTCATCCGACAGTGCCGCCTTGGCTTTTTGATACGCCGCGTTCGCTTCATCGGTACGGCCCAGCTGTACCAGCAGGTCGCCCTTGAGTTCTTCGCGAGTGGCCAGGAACGACTTGTCGGCATCGCCTTCGAGCAGTTTCAGGGCTTCATCGGCCTTGTTCTGCGCGCCCAGTACCTGCGCCAGACGCTGACGGGCGATTTCGCCCAGCGCCGGGTTGGCCGGTTTGGCAACGATGGCCTTCAGTTCGGTCGCCGCGTCGTCCAGCTTGCCGCTGTCGACCGCTACCTTGGCCACGAACAGGCTGCCGTACTGCGCGTAGGCAGAACCGCCGAATTCGCTGTTGAGCTTGCCGGCCAGATCCGCAACGCGCGCGGCGTCAGGCTTGCCATCCGGGGTCAGCGTGGTTTCCAGCAATTGCTGATAGAGCACCGAGGCGCCTTGCGACTGGTTGCTCTGATACTTGTGAAAAGCCTGCCAGCCGAACACGATGACAAGCGCCAACAGGCCGCCGGTGACCAGAGGTTTGCCGTTGCGTGTCCACCAGTCCTTCAAATCCGCCAACTGTTCGTCTTCGGTACTCGACACCCCAATACTCCTTAATCGCTAAATCGGCTGCTTAGACAGCTTCAACCCTGCACGACGCAGGTGGCCAGGTGTGCAGCGAGCGCATCCCAGGCAATGCTTTGTTGTTCGCCCTGGCCACGCAGGGGTTTGAAACCTACCACTTGCTGGGCCATTTCGTCGTCACCGAGGATCAGTGCGTACAGCGCACCGCTCTTGTCGGCTTTCTTGAACTGGCTCTTGAAGCTGCCGGCGCCGGCATTGACTTGCAGGCGCAGGTTGGGCAGTTGGTCGCGTACACGCTCGGCCAGGGCCAGACCGGCCAGCTCTGCTTCTTCGCCGAAGGCGCAGAGATAGACGTCGACCTGACGGGAGATTTCTTCCGGGATCTGCTCCAGGGTTTCCAGCAGCAGCACCAGACGCTCGATACCCATGGCGAAACCGACGCCAGGGGTCGGCTTGCCGCCCATCTGCTCGACCAGACCGTCATAGCGCCCACCCGCGCAGACAGTGCCCTGGGCGCCGAGCTTGTCGGTGACCCATTCGAATACGGTTTTGCTGTAGTAATCCAGACCACGCACCAGCTTCGGGTTCAGCACGTAAGGAATGCCGACGGCATCCAGACGGGCCTTCAGGCCTTCGAAGTGGGCACGGGATTCGTCGTCCAGATAGTCGGCCATTTTCGGCGCATCGACCAGCACGGCCTGGGTGTCGGCATTTTTGGTGTCGAGCACGCGCAGCGGATTGGTTTTCAGGCGACGCTGGCTGTCTTCGTCCAGTTTGTCGTGGTGCGCCGAGAGATACTCGACCAGCGCTTCACGATAACGGCCACGGGACTCGCTGGTACCGAGGCTGTTGAGTTCGAGCTTGACCGCATCACGGATGCCTAGCTCGCCCCACAGGCGCCAGGTCAGCACGATCAGCTCGGCGTCGATGTCCGGACCATCGAGGTTGAACACCTCCAGACCGATCTGGTGGAACTGGCGATAACGGCCTTTCTGTGGACGCTCGTGACGGAACATCGGGCCGATGTACCAGAGCTTCTGCACCTGGCCACCGCCGGTGATGCCGTGCTCGAGCACCGCACGCACGCACGCGGCCGTGCCTTCCGGACGCAGGGTCAGGGAGTCGCCGTTGCGGTCTTCGAAGGTGTACATCTCTTTTTCGACGATGTCGGTCACTTCACCGATCGAGCGCTTGAACAGCTCGGTGAACTCGACGATCGGCATGCGGATCTGCTTGTAACCGTAGTTATCCAGCAGGCGCGAAACGGTGCCTTCGAAATAACGCCATACCGGCGTCTGTTCCGGCAGGATGTCGTTCATGCCACGAATGGCTTGCAGAGACTTGCTCACAGAAATTCCTTAATTCGTTCGATCAGCCGCGCGCGATAACCGCTGCGTCAGCTTCGACCTTCTCGGCCGCTTTCTCGCGGATCAGCTTTTCCAGCTCGTCCACCAGATTGTCATTCGTCAGTTTCTGCGACGGCTTGCCGTCGATGTAAATCAGGTTTGGCGTGCCGCCGGTCAAGCCGATATGGGCTTCCTTGGCTTCGCCGGGGCCGTTGACCACGCAACCGATCACCGCGACATCCAGCGGCACCAGCAGGTCTTCAAGGCGCCCTTCCAGCTCGTTCATGGTCTTGACCACATCGAAGTTCTGCCGCGAGCAGCTCGGGCAGGCGATGAAGTTGATACCGCGGGAACGCAGATGCAAAGACTTGAGAATGTCGTAACCGACCTTCACTTCCTCGACCGGGTCGGCCGCCAGCGAGATGCGGATAGTATCGCCAATCCCCTCGGCGAGCAGCATACCTAGGCCCACGGCGGATTTCACTGTACCGGAGCGCAATCCACCGGCTTCGGTGATGCCCAGGTGCAGCGGCTGGACGATTTCCTTGGCCAGCAGACGGTAGGCTTCAACGGCCATGAACACGTCGGAAGCCTTCACGCTGACCTTGAAGTCCTGGAAATTCAGGCGTTCGAGGTGTTCGACGTGACGCAGGGCGGACTCGACCAGCGCGGCCGGCGTCGGCTCGCCGTATTTCTTTTGCAGGTCTTTTTCCAGCGAGCCGGCGTTGACGCCGATGCGGATCGGGATCCCGCGGTCACGGGCGGCATCGACCACCGCACGCACGCGGTCTTCGCGACCGATGTTGCCCGGGTTGATGCGCAGGCAGTCCACACCCAGTTCGGCCACGCGCAGAGCGATCTTGTAGTCGAAATGGATGTCGGCAACCAACGGCACCTTGACCAGTTGCTTGATCTTGCCGAACGCCTCGGCGGCGTCCATGTCCGGCACCGAAACGCGGACGATGTCGACGCCGGCGGCTTCCAGACGGTTGATCTGCGCGACGGTGGCAGCGACGTCATTGGTGTCGCTGTTGGTCATGCTCTGCACAGCGATAGGGGCATCGCCGCCCACGGGCACGTTACCGACCCAGATCTTGCGCGATTCGCGACGTTTGATTGGAGATTCGCCGTGCATGACTTATTGACCCAACTTCAGGCGAGCGGTCTCGCCACTGGTGAACGGAGCGACATCGACAGGCTGGCCGTTGTAGCTGACCTGCGCGCCACGGGCAACGCCCAGACGCACGGCAAACGGCGGCTTGCCGACGACAGACAGGCTGTCGCCCTTGCGCTTGAGGCCGCTGTACAGCACTTTGCCGCTGCCATCGGTCACTTGAGTCCAGCAATCGGCGATGAACTGCACCTGAACCTGGCCCTGACCTGCAACCGGAGCAACTGGCGCTGTCGGCGCGGGTGCAGCGACGGCCGGGGCAGTGACGGTCGGGGCAGGCGTGGCCGGAGCGGCTGGCGCAGGATTCGCTGGAGCAGCAACCACAGGCGCTGGCGTATGAGCCGGTGCAGCCGGAGTAGCGGCTGGCGCAGCAGGTGCCGGAGCAATGGGTGCGGTCGCTGGCGCTGCGGCCTCGGTCTCGGCACCGGTCGATTCAGCCGTGGTTTCCGATTGAGGCAGCGCCAGAGCGGTCGAGCCCTCGGCTTCGCCTTCCGCGACGGCCTGGTCTTCCGGCTCGTCCAGCGGATGAATCTGGGTGGTGCCGTCGGCGCCTTCGACTTCGACGTGCTCCGGCGCCAGGCCGATCAGGTCCTTGGTACGCAGCGAGGTCTGATCCTGCCACCAGACGAAACCGCCGCCGATGACCGCGATCAACAGCAACAGGCTGACGATACGCAAAATGGTGTGGGATACCCGTACCGGCTCTTCGATACGGCCCAGTGCGTGTACATTGCTGCCCTGGGAATCGGTGCCGGTGGACTGGTCGAATTGCTGGACCAGAACGGTCTGATCCATGCCGAGCAATTTGGCGTACGCACGAATGTAACCGCGAGCGAAGGTATGCCCCGGCAACTTGTCGAATGCGCCGGCTTCAAGATTGCTCAGGGAAGTCACGGTGAGGTTGAGCTTGAGGGCCACTTCGGCCAGCGACCAGCCATTGCTTTCGCGGGCCTGGCGCAGGGTCTCACCGGGGTTAACGCGATTCGCTGCTACAACTTCGGGATGCGCCGCTTTCATCATTGCTCCGACAGGTATTGCTGATATTCCGGCGTACCGGGATAGAGTCGTTTTAATTGCAGGCCCGCACTGGCGGCCTTGTCGCGATCTTCAAATACTTTTGCCAACCGAACGGCGAGCAACAGACTACGTGCATTTTGCTCGGAGAGCTGGCTGAAACGGTCGTAATAGTCACGCGCGGGCACATAATGCCTGTCTTCGAATGACAACTCAGCCATTTCCAGCAATGCGCGTGGCTGCTGACGGTTCAAACGCAGCGCTTTTTCCAGCTGCTGCTGCGCCAGATCACGCTGCCCGAGCTTCGCCGCCGTCATGCCGAGGTTCTCGAACACTCGCGAACGCTCAGGATACAGGGTATCGGCGGCGGCCTGTTCAAAACGCTCGTAGGCTTCCTTGTAACGCTGTTCTTCGTAGAGAAAACTGCCGTAGTTGTTGAGGATGCGCGCATCGGCGGGACGGGAGGACAAGGCTTTGCGGAAGTGTTCGTCAGCAAGCGCAGGTTCCATTTCGGCCTGGAAAACCAGCCCCAGCGCGGCATTGGCGTCGGGATCCGAACCGTCCAGCTCCAGGGCCTTCTTCAGTGGAACCTTGGCCCGCTCGGTCATGCCCTGCTGCAAGTATCCCAGCCCCAGCTGCACGTAGGCAGCCCGCGCTTCGTCACGGCCCTTGCTGGTCTTCATCGGGTTGTAATCGCCCGACAGGACACAACCAGCACACAGGCTGGCCAACAGCAACAGCAGCGCAAAGCGCAGGGACATAGAGATCCTCTCTTAGTTAGTGTTCGCGGCGTTCTGTGCCAGATCGCTGTCGGCGCTCAACTCACGCACGGCGATGTAACGTTCGCTGCGACGGGTGCGATCCAGCACCTGCCCTACCAATTGACCACAAGCCGCGTCGATGTCTTCACCACGGGTGGTGCGCACGGTGACGTTGAAACCGGCCTGGTGAAGCTGATCCTGGAACCGGCGGATGGCGTTGTTGCTCGGCCGCTCGTACCCGGAATGCGGGAACGGGTTGAACGGAATCAGGTTGATCTTGCATGGAATGTTCTTCAGCAACTCGATCATTTCCACAGCGTGCTCAAGCTTGTCGTTGACGTCCTTGAGCAAGGTGTACTCGATGGTCAGCACGCGCTTCTCGCCCAGTTCGGACATGTAGCGCTGGCACGACTCGAGCAGCATCTTAAGCGGATATTTTTTGTTGATCGGCACCAATTGGTTACGCAATGCGTCATTCGGTGCGTGCAGGGACAACGCCAGGGATACATCGATGTGCTTGGCCAGCTCATCGATCATCGGCACCACACCCGACGTGGACAGGGTCACGCGGCGCTTGGAGATCCCGTAGCCCAGGTCATCCATCATCAGATGCATGGCGGCCACGACGTTGTCGAAGTTCAGCAGCGGTTCGCCCATGCCCATCATCACCACGTTGGTGATGGCGCGGTCGATGGTAGCCGGAACACTGCCAAAGGATTTGTTGGCAATCCACACCTGGCCGATGACTTCGGCGGCGGTAAGGTTGCTGTTGAAGCCTTGCTTGCCAGTGGAGCAGAAACTGCAGTCCAGGGCACAGCCTGCCTGGGACGAAACGCACAGAGTGCCGCGTTTGCCCTGGGGGATGTAAACGGTCTCGACGCAGCTGCCGGACGCCACGCGCACCACCCACTTGCGGGTGCCGTCGCTGGAAATGTCCTCGCTGACCACTTCGGGACCACGGACCTCAGCAACAGCCTTGAGCTTTTCGCGCAAGGCCTTGCTGACGTTCGTCATGGCGTCGAAATCATCGACGCCAAAGTGGTGAATCCATTTCATTACCTGACCGGCACGGAAACGCTTCTCCCCGATTGAGTCGAAGAATTTTTCCATTTCCGGCTGGGTCAGACCCAGCAGGTTGGTTTTAACAGTCGATGTAGTCATGGATTCACCTTCACTCTTTAAGCCAATGCTTAGCGAGTGGTTACTTCAGTAGCTGCGAAGAAGTACGAGATTTCACGAGCAGCAGCGGCTTCGGAGTCCGAACCGTGTACAGCGTTGGCGTCGATGGAATCAGCGAAGTCAGCACGGATGGTGCCGGCAGCAGCTTCTTTAGGGTTGGTAGCGCCCATCAGCTCACGGTTCAGAGCGATAGCGTTTTCGCCTTCCAGAACCTGAACAACAACAGGACCGGAGATCATGAAGGCAACCAGGTCGCCGAAGAAGCCACGAGCGCTGTGCTCAGCGTAGAAGCCTTCGGCTTCGGCTTTGGACAGTTGCTTCAGTTTCGAAGCTACAACGCGCAGGCCGGCTTTTTCGAAACGAGTGGTGATCTCGCCGATCACGTTTTTAGCAACGGCGTCAGGCTTGATGATGGAGAAAGTACGTTGAACAGCCATGGTGTAACTCCAGAAACGGTAATTTGCGAAAAATTAAACCCGCGAATTATACGCGGGTTCTTGGGTATTGCCTAACCTGTGAGGACGATCAGTCTATTTCATCATTCCAGAGCTGCTGAACCGCTTCCAACACCTTCTCGCCGACCCGGCCAGAGTTGTTGTCGAAGTCAGGCAGCTCCATGATCCATCGCTGCAGGTCGACGAAATTGACAGAAAACGGATCTACACCCGGCTTGGCTTCGGCCAGCTCTTCTGCAATACGTTGAACATCATTCCAACCGTAGCTCATGACAGTCTTACCAGTCAGTGCGGCGCTTCGGCCGCATGGTTAAGCGAATATTTCGGAATTTCGACGGTGATGTCTTCTTCACCGACAATCGCCTGACAAGCCAGGCGCGACTGGGCTTCCAGCCCCCAGGCACGATCAAGGAAATCTTCCTCCAACTCGTCGGCTTCTTCCAGCGAGTCAAAACCCTCGCGAATGATGCAGTGACAAGTGGTGCAGGCGCAGACGCCGCCGCAGGCGCTTTCCATCTCGATGTGGTGTTCGTGAGCCAGTTCGAGGATCGACGTGCCAGGCGCAGCGTCAACGACCATGCCTTCAGGGCAGAACTTCTCGTGGGGCAGAAAAATGACCTGCGGCATCAGATATCCTCGATTTCATTCAGATTGCGCCCGGACAGAGCGGCTTTCACCGTCTGATCCATACGACGGGCTGCAAAAGCATCGGTCACTTGCGACAGACGCTTGGTCTGCTGCTCGATGGCATAACCATCAGTGCCTTTCATCAGTTCGGTCAGTTCCTGCACCTGCAGATCGATGACCATGCGCTCTTCGGCGTCGAGCAAACGCTCGCCATCCGCCTCCAGAGCGCCCCGCACCGCTTCGATCAGGCGCTGCGCATCGACTTGCTGCTCGCGAAGAACGCGGGCGACCTTGTCGTCATTGGCGTGCTGGAACGAATCTTTCAGCATCTTGGCGATTTCGCCATCGGTCAGACCATAGGAAGGCTTGACCTGGATGCTCGCTTCAACGCCCGAACCCAGTTCACGGGCAGAGACGCTGAGCAGACCGTCGGCATCGACCTGGAAGGTCACGCGAATTTTCGCCGCTCCGGCCACCATTGCCGGGATGCCGCGCAATTCGAAGCGAGCCAGAGAGCGGCAATCGCTGATCAGCTCACGCTCGCCCTGCAACACGTGGATCGCCATGGCCGACTGGCCGTCTTTATAAGTGGTGAAGTCCTGGGCGCGAGCGACGGGGATGGTGGTGTTGCGCGGTATCACCTTCTCCATCAGGCCGCCCATGGTTTCCAGCCCCAGGGACAGCGGAATCACGTCGAGCAGCAGCAGTTCGCCGCCATCACGCTTGTTGCCGGCCAGCGTATCAGCCTGGATCGCAGCACCGATGGCCACCACTTGATCCGGGTCGATTTCGGTCAGCGGCTGACGGCCGAAGGCTTCGGCGACGGCTTCGCGAACACGTGGAACGCGGGTCGAACCACCGACCATGACCACGGCGTGCACGTCTTCCAGCTCGACACCGGAATCGCGGACGGCGCGGCGGCAGGCTTTCAGACTGCGAGCAATCATTGGTTCGATCAGCGTATCAAAGGCTTCACGGGTCAGCTGTGCTTTCCAGTCGCCGTAGGCAACTTCAACACTGTCGGCATCTGTAAGGGCTTCTTTGGCGGCGCAGGCGGTTTGCAGCAGGCTGCGTTGTGCGCCCGGATCGAGGTCGGCGGACAAGCCAGCGCTCTCGATGATCCAGCCGGCAATCGCGTGATCGAAGTCATCACCACCCAGCGCGCTATCGCCGCCGGTAGCCAGGACTTCGAAGACACCGCCGGTCAGGCGCAGAATCGAAATATCGAATGTACCGCCACCCAAGTCGTAAATGGCGACCAGGCCTTCGGCATGCTGATCCAGACCGTATGCCACCGCCGCAGCGGTCGGCTCGTTGAGCAGACGCAGCACGTTCAGACCGGCGAGTTTCGCCGCGTCCTTGGTAGCCTGGCGCTGAGCATCGTCGAAATACGCCGGAACGGTGATCACCGCGCCCACCAGCTCACCGCCAAGGGTGGCTTCAGCGCGCTGACGCAATACTTTCAGGATATCGGCGGAGACTTCGACCGGGCTTTTCGGGCCCTGCACGGTGTCGATGAACGGCATGTGCGATTCGCCGCCGACAAAGCGGTACGGCAACTGATCGCCCAATTGCTTGACGTCGGACAGACCACGACCCATCAGGCGCTTGACCGACAGCACGGTGTTCAAGGGATCGGAGGACGCAGCCAGTTTGGCTGACTCGCCGACTTCGACGCGATCGGCGTGATAACGCACGGCGGAAGGCAGGATGACCCGCCCTTCGGCGTCGGCCAGCGGCTCGGAAAGACCACTGCGCAACGCAGCGACCAGCGAATTGGTAGTGCCCAAGTCGATCCCCACAGCCAGACGACGCTGGTGCGGTTGAGGACTTTGGCCGGGTTCGGCGATCTGCAGTAGGGCCATCGTGATCAGGACTTATCTGTATATCAGGCGTGCGACCGGAGCGGCACTGGGTTAATCGTCGAGGCGCTCTTCTAACTGGCGCACTTCGTAGGTGAGCTTGTCGAGGAACTGCATGCGCCGCATCAGGCGTTCGGCCTGTTCGCGCTGCGCTGCATCATCCCAACAGGCTGCGAAGCTTTCGTTGAGCTCTTCCTGGGCGGTTTTCAGGCGACGCTTGAAGGCCGCGACACCGTCCAGATCGGCACTGTCCTGCAGATCTTCGAGCTCTTCGCGCCATTGCATCTGCTGCAAAAGAAACTCGGGATCGTGGACGGTGACTTCCATCGGCACTTCATGCCCGCTGATGGTCAGCAGGTAACGTGCACGCTGGGCCGGACTCTTGAGCGTCTGGTAGGCATCGTTGAGCCGCGCAGACTGTTCGAGCGCCGACCGCTGCTCGCGCTCGGAAGCATCGGCAAAGCGGTCAGGATGAACGCCGCGCGCCAGCTCGCGATAGCGCGTGGCCAACTGCTCGAGATCCAGACGAAAGCCCGGTTGCAGCTCGAATAAAGCGAAATGACAAGGAATACCCACGACAAGCCTCAGATGTTGAAGCTTTCGCCGCAGCCACATTCACCGCGTACGTTGGGGTTGTTGAACTTGAAGCCTTCGTTCAACCCTTCCTTGACGAAATCGAGCTCGGTGCCGTCGAGGTAGGCCAGGCTCTTCGGGTCGATGATCACTTTCTCGCCGTGACTCTCGAACACCTGATCTTCTGCAACCACCTCGTCGACAAACTCCAGCACGTAGGCAAGGCCGGAACAGCCCGTGGTGCGAACACCCAGACGAATCCCTTCACCCTTGCCGCGCCCGTCGAGGGAGCGTCGCACGTGTCGAGCAGCCGCTTCTGTCATGCTGATAGCCATCGTTGACTCCTTACTCGTCGCCCAATGCTTAGATCAAGCCTTTCTTCTGCTTGTAATCGCGAACGGCGGCCTTGATGGCGTCTTCAGCGAGAACCGAGCAGTGGATTTTCACTGGCGGCAGGGCCAGTTCTTCGGCCAGCTGAGTGTTCTTGATGGTTTCAGCTTCGTCCAGGGTCTTGCCTTTCATCCACTCGGTGGCGAGGGAGCTGGAGGCGATAGCCGAACCGCAGCCGTAAGTCTTGAACTTGGCGTCTTCGATAACGCCCTGATCGTTGACCTTGATTTGCAGACGCATCACGTCGCCGCACGCCGGAGCGCCGACCATGCCGGTGCCGACATCAGGATCTTCCGCGTTCATCTTGCCGACGTTACGCGGGTTTTCGTAGTGGTCGATGACCTTTTCGCTGTAAGCCATGATTCTCAATCCTCACTCATCAGGGCCGCTCTTGAGACCCTGCAACTGCGCTGCGTAAACCGCCGCGTCGCTACAGGATCTGTATCCGGCGGCTTCTATATTTAGTGTGCCGCCCACTCGATCTTCGAGATATCGACGCCGTCTTTGTACATGTCCCACAGCGGCGACAGAGCGCGCAGCTTGGTAACGGCCTCGCAGACTTTCTGCGCGGCGTAGTCGATTTCTTCTTCGGTGGTGAAACGGCCGAAGGTGAAACGGATCGAGCTGTGTGCCAGTTCGTCGTTGCGGCCCAGGGCACGCAGTACGTACGAAGGCTCAAGCGACGCCGAGGTGCAGGCCGAACCGGACGAAACCGCCAGATCCTTGAGCGCCATGATCAGCGACTCGCCTTCAACGTAGTTGAAGCTCAGGTTCAGGTTGTGCGGAACGCGGGCGGTCAGGCTGCCGTTGACGTACAGCTCTTCCAGGTGCTCGACCTGCTTGTAGAAACGGTCGCTCAAGGCCTTGATGCGTACGTTTTCGGCAGCCATGTCTTCCTTGGCCACACGGAACGCTTCGCCCATGCCGACGATCTGGTGAGTCGCCAGGGTGCCGGAACGCATACCGCGCTCGTGACCGCCGCCGTGCATGGTCGCTTCGATGCGCACACGCGGCTTGCGGCTGACGTACAGCGCGCCGATGCCTTTAGGGCCGTAGGTCTTGTGGGCGGAGAACGACATCATGTCGACTTTCAGTTTCTGCAGGTCGATTTCGACCTTGCCGGTGGACTGAGCGGCGTCGACGTGGAACAGGATGCCCTTCGAACGAAGCAGCTCGCCGATGGCGGCGATGTCGTTGACGGTGCCGATTTCGTTGTTCACGTGCATTACCGACACCAGGATGGTGTCTTCGCGCAGCGCGGCTTCGATCATGGCCGGGGTGATCAGGCCATCTTCGGTCGGATCGAGGTAGGTGACTTCGAAACCTTCACGCTCCAGCTGGCGCATGGTGTCGAGGACAGCCTTGTGTTCGATCTTGGAGGTGATCAGGTGCTTGCCCTTGGAGGCGTAGAAATGTGCCGCACCCTTGATTGCCAGGTTGTCGGACTCGGTGGCACCGGAGGTCCAGACGATTTCACGCGGGTCGGCGTTGACCAGATCGGCCACCTGACGACGGGCGTTTTCGACAGACTCTTCGGCTTTCCAGCCGAACACGTGGGAACGGGACGCCGGGTTACCGAAGTTTCCGTCGACCAGCAGGCATTCACTCATTTTTTGCGCAACGCGCGGATCGACCGGGGTGGTCGCAGAGTAATCAAGGTAAATCGGCAATTTCATGGACTATCTCCTAAATCAGGCTGGCTGGCGTGCCGCTAGCTCTCTGGCTGTCATTCGACGGCGGACGCTTCAATCTTGTCCAGGCGCGGCGCCTTGCCATTGCAACGACGCTGATCCTGACGCTGGGCCACTTCCTGCACCTCACGGCGAGTTACGAGGTCGGCCAAGCTGATACCGCTGAGAAATTCGTGAATCTGCAGGCTCAGGTCGCACCACAGGTGATGGGTCAGGCAGGTGTCACCGGAGTGGCAGTCGCCCTGGCCCTGGCATTTTGTTGCATCGACCGATTCGTTCACCGCATCGATCACCTGAGCCACCTGGATGCCCTGCATGTCGCGGGACAACTGGTAGCCACCGCCCGGACCGCGAACACTGGAAACCAGGTTACTGCGGCGCAGCTTGGCGAAAAGCTGTTCGAGATAGGACAGGGAGATGCCTTGGCGCTCGGAGATATCGGCCAGGGACACCGGCCCGTGTTGCGCGTGCAACGCCAGGTCAAGCATGGCGGTCACGGCGTATCGGCCTTTTGTAGTCAGTCGCATGGACAATTACCACGGAGTTCGGAATGGGCGGGAGTATGCAATTCCCGAGCATTTAAGTCAACTATAAGACCTAGTGCTTTAGTCGGGTTTACCCGCAAAAGAGCGCGCGAATGATAGCAGGGTCTGCGGCCTAATGGCACACCGGTCGGCAGCAGCCCTGCAAGTGCATCAATGGAGCTTGGATTCGTCCTTGCCCTTGACGCAGGCGAAGTCTTCTTCACGCAGCTCGGGCAGGTCTTTCGCACAGTAATTGCTGCCCAGGTCCTTCAGCGCGCCGCACATTCCTTCCAGACGCCCGTCCACCGCTTGCAGGTGATCGAGCAACTGGCCGATGGCGCGCGCCACCGGATCAGGCATATCTTCACTGACACCGTAGGCATCGAAGCCGATCTTCTCGGCCATCGCCTTGCGCTTGGCGTCCGCCTCATCATCGGACTTGACGATGATCCGGCCCGGAATTCCCACCACGGTAGCGCCCGGAGGCACTTCCTTGGTGACCACGGCATTGGAACCAACCTTGGCGCCGGCACCCACAGTGAACGGACCGAGCACCTTCGCACCCGCCCCCACCACAACGCCATCGCCGAGGGTCGGGTGACGCTTGCCCTTGTTCCAGCTGGTACCACCCAGGGTCACGCCCTGATAGATCGTCACGTCATCGCCGATTTCAGCGGTTTCGCCGATCACGATGCCCATGCCATGGTCGATGAAGAAGCGTCGACCGACCTTGGCACCCGGATGGATCTCGATCCCGGTGAGCCAGCGACCGAAGTTCGACACCAGCCGCGCCAGCCATTTCAGATCGTTGCGCCAGAGCATGCCGGCCAGTCGATGAATCCAGATTGCATGCATGCCGGGGTAGCAGGTCAGGACTTCAAAAGCGTTACGCGCCGCCGGGTCTCGGTGGAATACGCTCTGGATATCTTCACGCAAACGCTCGAACATCATTAATCCTTCCGCTTAAGGAGCTCGCCACGGGCCGCTTTCTGGGTTTCCGTGAGGATGCCACGCAAAATATTCATTTCCGCCCGGCTGACCGAGCTGCGTCCGTACAACCGGCGCAGGCGCGCCATCAAGTGCCGCGGCTTTTCCGGATCGAGGAATTCGATGGCCACCAGAGTCTGCTCCAGGTGCTCATAGAACCGCTCCAGCTCATCCATGGTCGCAAGCTCTGCGCTTTTCACGGAGGCCACTTCTTCCTTCTCGATCTTGGTCGGCTGACCTTGTGCAGCCAGCCACGCCATGCGCACTTCATAACTCAACACCTGCACCGCCGCCCCGAGGTTCAGCGAGCTGAATTCAGGATCGGAGGGGATGTGCACGTGATAGTGACATCGCTGCAGCTCGTCGTTGGTCAGGCCGGAATCTTCACGACCGAACACCAGCGCAATTTCCGCGCCCTGCCCGGCCTCCTCGACCACTTTGGTCCCGCACTCGCGCGGATCCAGCAATGGCCAGGGAATACGCCGGTCACGGGCACTGGTGCCGAGCACCAGATTGCAACCGACCAAGGCGTCTTCCAAGGTGGCGACGACTTGCGCGTTTTCAAGGATGTCACCGGCACCGGAAGCACGGGCATCGGCTTCGTGATGCGGAAAGACTCGCGGATCAACCAGCACCAGCCGCGACAGGCCCATGTTTTTCATGGCGCGCGCGGTCCCGCCGATGTTTCCCGGATGGCTGGTGTTGACCAGGACGACACGAATATTTTGCAGCACGGCGGGCGCTCTCGGACTCGGCAAAGGGGTGCAAATCTTACAGAACAGCCTACCGTTAAGCTATGAAAGCGAACAGCGACCTTCACCTGAAGAAAAGTTCTGATAGAATGCGCGGCTTTCTTTAACAACCTTAGGTGACACATCCATGCAGCCCATGCTGAATATCGCGCTGCGCGCCGCCCGCAGCGCCAGTGAACTGATCTTCCGCTCCATCGAGCGCCTGGATACCATCAAGGTCGACGAAAAAGACGCCAAGGATTACGTATCCGAGGTCGATCGCGCCGCCGAACAGAAAATCATCGACGCCCTGCGCAAGGCTTACCCGAATCACTCGATCATGGGTGAAGAGACCGGCCTGCACGCCGGCACCGGCATCGAAGGCGAAGAATACCTGTGGATCATCGATCCGCTGGACGGCACCACCAACTTCCTGCGCGGCATTCCTCACTTCGCTGTCAGCATTGCCTGCAAATACCGTGGTCGCCTGGAACACGCCGTTGTTCTGGATCCGGTTCGCCAGGAAGAATTCACCGCCAGCCGTGGTCGCGGCGCTCAACTGAACGGTCGTCGCCTGCGTGTCAGCGGTCGTACCAGCCTGGACGGCGCTCTGCTCGGTACAGGTTTCCCGTTCCGTGACGACCAGATGGACAACCTCGACAACTACCTGGGCATGTTCCGCGCCCTGGTTGGCCAGACTGCCGGCATCCGCCGCGCCGGTTCGGCGAGCCTGGACCTGGCTTACGTTGCTGCTGGTCGTTTCGACGCGTTCTGGGAATCAGGCCTGTCCGAGTGGGACATGGCCGCTGGCGCCCTGCTGATTCAAGAAGCAGGCGGCCTGGTGAGCGACTTCACCGGCGGTCACGACTTCCTTGAAAAAGGCCACGTCGTTGCCGGCAACACCAAATGCTTCAAGGCAGTTCTGACGGCGATCCAGCCGCACCTGCCGGCCTCGCTGAAGCGCTAAGCGTTTCGCGAAACCAAAAAAACACCCTTCGGGGTGTTTTTTTATGGGCATGAAAAAGCACCCCGAAGGGTGCTTTTTTTATAAACAGTCAACCAATCACTGGCCCGGCTCGTTCTGCGACAGGATCAGCTTGCCTTCCTTGTCGACCGGAATCTGGTTGCCCGGATCACGATCCATCCGCACCTTGCCTTCCTTGCCGTCCAACGAATACCGGACGTCATAGCCCACGACCTTGTCGCTGATGTCATTCACGGTATTACAGCGAGTCTGAGTCGTGGTGTAGGTATCACGCTCCTGCATACCCTCCTGAACCTTGTTACCGGCGTAACCACCACCGACCGCACCGGCCACCGTGGCAATCTTCTTGCCGGTGCCGCCGCCGATCTGGTTACCCAGCAGACCACCTGCCAGCGCACCGACCACGGTGCCGGCGATCTGGTGTTGATCTTTTACCGGCGCCTGCCGGGTCACTGTCACATCCTTGCACACTTCACGTGGAGTCTTGATCTGTGTTTTGACCGGTTCTACAGCCAGCACTTGCGCATACTCAGGGCCGCTTTTAACCAGGCTGTAGGTGGCAACAGCACCCCCGGCAGTCACACCGACAGCACCCAATACCGCACCAACCAGCAACGACTTGTTCACATGAACCTCCTGACCATCACATGCGGGACGCGCCCGCGCTTCTCCCAGCCTTGGAGCAAAAAAAAAGACGCGAGTTCAACTCGCGTCTTTTTTGACTGACAGCCGGGGAAACGATGGCCGTTATGGACGGTCGTCGACTTCCTTCTCGGTGTTGACCGGCGGAATCAGGTCTTCGGTCGACAGGTTCAGCCAGATCAGCACCACGTTGGCGATGTAGATCGACGAGTAGGTACCCGCCAGAACACCCACCAGCAGCGCCAGGGAGAAGCCGTACAGGTTGTCACCGCCGAAGAACAGCAGCGCCGCAATCGCCAGCAAGGTCGAAACCGAGGTCGCGATAGTCCGCAGCAGGGTCTGCGTGGTCGAGATGTTGATGTTCTCGATCAGCGTGGCCTTACGCAGAACACGGAAGTTCTCACGCACCCGGTCGAACACGACGATGGTGTCGTTGAGCGAGTAACCGATGATCGCCAGTACCGCCGCCAGCACCGTCAGGTCGAAGGTGATCTGGAAGAACGACAGGATACCCACGGTCACGATCACGTCGTGGATCAGCGACACGATGGCGCCGACCGCAAACTTCCACTGAAAGCGGAAAGCCAGGTAGATCAGGATGCCGCCGAGCGCCAGCAGCATGCCCATGCCGCCTTGGTCGCGCAGTTCTTCACCGACCTGCGGGCCGACGAACTCGACGCGCTTGACGGTCGCCGGGTTGTCGCCGCCGACCTTCTGCAGCGCTTCCGCCACCTGATGGCCCAGCTGCGGGTCTTCACCCGGCATGCGCACCAGCAGATCGGTGGTCGCGCCGAAGTTCTGCACCACGGCTTCATGATAACCGGAAGAAACCAGCTGCTCGCGCACTTTGGTGACATCGGCCGGACGCTCGTAAGTCAGCTCGATGAGCGTACCGCCGGTGAAGTCCAGACCCCAGTTCATGCCCTTGTGGAACACACTGAAGATTGCCAGCAAGGTCAGAAATACAGTGACGCCGAACGCAAAGTTGCGGACGCCCATGAAGTTGATTGTACGTAACATGGCAGCCCCTTAAATCCACAACTTCTTGAAGTCACGACCGCCGAAGATCAGGTTGACCATCGCGCGGGTGACCATGATGGCCGTGAACATCGAAGTCAGAACCCCGAGGGACATGGTTACTGCGAAGCCCTTCACCGGGCCGGTGCCCATGGCGAAAAGGATGCCGCCGACCAGCAAGGTGGTCAGGTTGGCGTCGAGAATCGCAGTGAATGCCCGACCGAAGCCTTCGTTGATTGCACGCTGCACGGTCATGCCGGCGGCGATCTCTTCACGAATCCGCGAGAAGATCAGTACGTTGGCGTCGACCGCCATACCCATGGTCAACACGATACCGGCGATACCCGGCAGGGTCAGCGTGGCGCCCAGCAGCGACATCAGCGCCAGCAGCAGCACCATGTTCACCGCCAGTGCAACGGTGGCAATCAGACCGAAGAAACGGTAGATGGCGATGATGAACAGCGAGACGAACAGCATGCCCCACAGCGATGCATCGATACCCTTGGTGATGTTGTCCGCACCCAGGCTCGGGCCGATGGTGCGCTCTTCAGCGAAGTACATCGGCGCAGCCAGACCACCGGCACGCAGCAGCAGCGCCAGTTCGGACGACTCGCCCTGGCCGTTCAGGCCGGTGATACGGAACTGAGCACCCAGCGGCGACTGAATGGTCGCCAGGCTGATGATCTTCTTCTCTTCCTTGAAGGTCTGCACCGCGACGTCTTTCTCGACGCCGTCGACCACTTGCTTGGTGTAAGTGGTGACCGGGCGCTGCTCGATGAAGATCACCGCCATGCTGCGACCGACGTTGCTGCGGGTCGCGCGGCTCATCAGCTCGCCACCGTGGCCATCCAGACGGATGTTCACTTCAGGCGTGCCGTGCTCGCCGAAACCGGCCTTGGCGTCAGTCACCTGGTCACCGGTGATGATCAGGCCACGCTCGATCTGGGCAGGAGGACGATTGCCTTCGCGGAATTCGAAAGTTTCGGAAGTGGCTTTCGAAGCACCCGGCTCTGCAGCCAGACGGAACTCCAGGTTGGCCGTCTTGCCGAGGATGCGCTTGGCTTCGGCAGTGTCCTGCACGCCCGGCAGCTCAACCACGATACGGTTGGCGCCCTGACGCTGGACGATCGGTTCGGCAACACCCAGCTCGTTGACGCGGTTACGTACCGTGGTCAGGTTCTGCTTGATGGAGTATTCACGGATTTCCGCCAGCTTGGCCGGGGTCATCGCCAGACGCAGCACCGGTTGACCGTTGAGGTCGGCCGGAACAATGTCGAAATCGTTGAAATTCTTGCGGATCAGCGCGCGGGCCTGTTCGCGGGAATCAGCATCGCTGAAGCCCAGCTGAATGGCGCCATTGAGTTGCGGCAGGCTGCGATAACGCAGTTTCTCTTTGCGCAACAGGCTCTTGACGTCGCCTTCGTAGACTTTCAGGCGGGCGTCGAGGGCTTTGTCCATGTCCACTTCCAGCAGGAAGTGCACACCACCGGACAAGTCCAGACCCAGCTTCATCGGGTGCGCGGCCAAGCTGCGCAGCCATTGCGGGGTGGTTTGTGCCAGGTTCAGCGCGACGACGTAGTCATCACCCAATGCCTTGCGGACAACGTCCTTGGCCGGCAGCTGGTCTTCAGCCTTGGTCAGACGGATCAGACCGCCCTTGCCGTTCGCAGCCAGGCTCGAAGCCTTGACGTTGATCCCGGATTCCTTGAGCGCGGTGCTCACGCGATCCAGATCGGCCTGATTGACCTGCAGGGCCGTGCTGGCGCCGCTGATCTGAATGGCCGGGTCATCGGGGTATAGATTCGGAGCGGAATAAATCAGACCGATCGCCAGCACCGCCAGGATCAGAATGTATTTCCACAGAGGATATTTGTTCAGCATCACGCCGCCCGTTATGAACGCGGGGCGCCTTGCGCGCCCCGTCGATTGAGTAGAAGTTGGAACCTTAGATCGCTTTCAGCGTGCCTTTTGGCAGCGTGGCGGCGATGGCGCCCTTCTGGAACTTCATTTCCACGGTGTCGGAAACTTCCAGAACCACGAAGTCATCGGCCACTTTGGTGATCTTGCCGGCGATGCCACCGGTGGTGACCACTTCGTCGCCCTTCTGCAGGCTGCTCAGCAGGTTCTTCTGCTCTTTGGCGCGCTTGGCCTGTGGACGCCAGATCATCAGGTAGAAGATGACCAGGAAGCCGACCAGGAAAATCCACTCGAAGCCGCCGCCCATAGGCGCTGCAGCCGGTGCAGCCGCGTCAGCCATGGCATTAGAGATAAAAAAGCTCATTTAGCACTCCAGTTGCAAATGTTGAATCTTGGGGTCAGAAAACTCAGTCCAAAGGCGGAACGGGAAGCCCGCGTTTGGCGTAGAAGGCATCGACAAAGGCGGCCAATGTACCCTGTTGAATAGCCTCGCGCAAACCAGCCATCAGCACCTGATAATGGCGCAAATTGTGGATGGTATTGAGCATGCTGCCGAGCATTTCGCCGCACTTGTCCAGATGATGCAGATAAGCGCGGGAGAAGTTCTGGCAGGTATAGCAATCGCAGGTCGGATCCAGAGGCGAATCATCATGGCGATGGAACGCGTTACGGATCTTCAGCACGCCTGTATCAATGAACAGATGCCCGTTGCGGGCATTACGGGTTGGCATCACGCAATCGAACATGTCCACACCGCGGCGCACACCCTCAACCAGATCTTCCGGTTTGCCAACGCCCATAAGGTAACGAGGTTTGTCAGCCGGCATCATGCCCGGCAGGTAGTCCAGCACCTTGATCATTTCGTGCTTGGGTTCGCCCACCGACAGACCACCGATGGCCAGGCCGTCGAAGCCGATCTTGTCCAGGCCTTCCAGCGAGCGCATGCGCAAGTCCTGGTGCATGCCACCCTGAACGATGCCGAACAGCGCCGCCGTGTTGTCGCCATGGGCATTCTTCGAACGCTGGGCCCAGCGCAGCGACAGCTCCATGGACACACGGGCAACGTCTTCGTCAGCCGGGTACGGCGTGCATTCGTCGAAGATCATCACGATGTCCGAGCCCAGATCGCGCTGGACCTGCATCGACTCTTCCGGGCCCATGAACACTTTCGAGCCGTCGACCGGGGAGGCGAAGGTCACGCCCTCCTCCTTGATCTTGCGCATGGCGCCGAGGCTGAACACCTGGAAGCCGCCGGAGTCGGTCAGGATCGGGCCTTTCCACTGCATGAAATCGTGCAGGTCGCCGTGCTCCTTGATCACTTCGGTACCCGGGCGCAGCCACAGGTGGAAAGTGTTGCCCAGAATGATCTCCGCGCCCGTGGCGACGATGTCACGCGGCAACATGCCCTTGACCGTGCCGTAGGTGCCCACCGGCATGAAGGCCGGGGTCTCGACGGTGCCACGAGGGAAGGTCAGACGACCACGACGAGCCTTGCCATCGGTGGCAAGCAACTCGAAAGACATACGACAGGTGCGACTCATACGGATTCCTCTGGGCCGCGGGGAGCGGGATTACGGGTGATGAACATCGCATCACCGTAGCTGAAAAAGCGGTATCCGTTATCGACCGCGGCTTTGTAGGCAGCCATGGTTTCCGGATAACCGGCGAATGCCGAAACCAGCATCAACAGCGTGGATTCGGGCAAATGGAAATTGGTGACCAGGGCATCGACCACATGGAACGGCCGGCCCGGGAAGATAAAGATGTCGGTGTCGCCGCTGAACGGCTTGAGCACGCCATCGCGGGCGGCGCTTTCCAGCGAACGCACGCTGGTGGTGCCGACAGCGATGACTCGACCGCCGCGCTCACGGCAAGCGGCGACTGCATCGACCACGTCCTGACCGACTTCCAGCCACTCGGTGTGCATGTGGTGATCTTCAATCTTCTCGACGCGCACCGGCTGGAACGTGCCAGCGCCGACGTGCAGCGTGACGAACGCAGTCTCGACGCCCTTGGCGGCGATCGCTTCCATCAGCGTCTGATCGAAATGCAGCCCGGCGGTCGGCGCCGCCACCGCGCCGAGCTTCTCGGCATACACGGTCTGATAGCGCTCGCGATCCGAACCTTCGTCCGGGCGGTCTATATAAGGAGGCAACGGCATGTGGCCGACGCGATCGAGCAGCGGCAGCACTTCTTCGGCAAACCCCAGCTCGAACAGCGCATCGTGACGCGCCAGCATCTCGGCTTCGCCGCCGCCGTCGATCAGGATCTTCGAACCCGGCTTCGGCGACTTGCTGGAACGCACATGGGCCAGCACGCGGTGGGAATCGAGCACGCGTTCGATGAGGATTTCCAGCTTGCCGCCAGACTCCTTCTGCCCGAACAGGCGCGCCGGAATCACCCGGGTATTGTTGAACACCATCAGATCGCCCGGGCGCAAATGCTCCAGCAGATCAGTGAATTGACGGTGTGCCAGGGCGCCGCTGACCCCATCCAGGGTCAACAGGCGACTACCGCGACGCTCGGCCAAAGGATGGCGGGCAATCAGCGAATCAGGAAGCTCGAAGGTAAAGTCAGCAACGCGCATGATGGGGTTCGTCTAGCAGGGCCGGAAAGTCTAGCGGAAATATCGAAAATTGACCATGAAACGTGATTGACCAACGGTAGGCACCTCTCTATACTTCGCCGCCATTGAGCCCTGATGGCGGAATTGGTAGACGCGGCGGATTCAAAATCCGTTTTCGAAAGGAGTGGGAGTTCGAGTCTCCCTCGGGGCACCAAAATTAAGAAAGGTCTTGCTTAGCAAGGCCTTTTTTTTCGTCTACAGAAAAGTGAGGGCAAGGGAGATGGACTGCACTCTGTTCTGCTCAATGTCGAATTCAATAACCGCAAACATCCCTCCCGACGCAGTTCGACTTCTACTTTTTATCCATGCAACTTGACTGACTGCCCCATTTGCAACCATCCCTTAAATCCAAGTCGGCCAGTCGAAATCGACTCCCTCCTTAACCGCCCAGCACTAAAGTAAGCCAAGCGCTTCTTTGCAAAAACCGCATCAATAGAGCGCCCTATCCTCACGAAATCGTTGATGCGTTTGATGACGCTAAATCCGCTATCGAGGGCCATGCCACCGAGATCAAGCGTATTCAAAGGCTTATCGCCTGGGATGATGGCACCCGGTTCGCGAGCACCAATATCAAAAAGGCTCAGAAAGAAATCAGCCAGGTAGAGAGCGATCTGCAAAAGCTGCAGGACAAACGCTTGAAACTATCGACCAAGCTGCAAAAGTTGGAGGATGAGAAACGAACCGAAGTCGAGAAAGCCCAATATGCTGAGAAACAAGCGGCAGCGAGCTATGCGGTAGCTCTCAGCGATGGGAACGAGGCAGATGAGCAGCGAGCGGAGAAGGCACTGCGTTTGGCCTCGGAAGTGCTAGCAACGGCAACTCGTGGCAAGCGGGGAGTGGCAACGACCGCGCAAGCCTTGAAAAATGAAGTTGAAAAGCTCGACGAGGAAATCACAGAAATCAAAGAGGTTCTGAAAGATCTCCGTCAGAAGCAGCTACGGGTAGCGCGAATCATGTGGGCTGACCGCTTGGACAAGGCTGCTCTGGAATTTGCCGCCGTCGCAGCACACTTGGAAGCCACCGAGAAAGCGTTGGGTTGGACAAGCTCGATGAGTGAGCTCTACGTACCATTGCAAACCCCGCACGGCCCTGCGTGCATTAGCCAGAAGACAATCAGCGATAAAGCCTACGCACTGTCTATGGAGCAATTGCTAGCCGCCTGACTCACCGCATCGCCGCTAACTTAGATGAAGCATTTCCTCCCCCTAACCGGATCACCAATCGTGGAACACCAAACGTGTTCCGCGTAACTGGTGTTCCGGTTATTTGCATTTGGTGTTCCACCTCTGAAAGCCACGTATTTCCTAGCCTCCAGAGTTTCTGGAACACATGGAACACACGGAACACCGCCTTTTCGCTACCTAGCGATTAGCCTTCCCCTCGCCCCTTTTCACGGCGTGAACCTTCAGCGCTAACGGACGCGGCGGATAGCTCCAGATCCTACCGACTGTTGTGTCCGATTCGTCCCAGGCAAAGGAGCCGTAGCGGCAGAATTCACGGGTCCTCCCTAAGGGGTGCCCCCTACACGGGTTATCAGACTCGCAGGTTTTCTCTAGCTAAAGTGTCAAAAGAAATGTCCGTCTTATTAAAAAACAAGTTAATCAAGCTGGTTAACACTACAACTATTAATAATCATTGAGAGCTTATATACAATGACGCTTCAGCTTTGGAGCATGTCCCTGAGAGCTCCGGCATAAGTCCCACAATAGTTTTCAGACAAATTAACAAATGCGCGGACTGCTCACCGGCCTCAACCTCATATGCCACCTCTGTCAACCAATCACCTAAAAATACAGACCACTCCTCGAAATCTGATATTGAAGCAGCAGCCATTAGAGCTATTCGAAACTCCTGCCCCGCCAATATAGCTAAATCCTTACGCCTCCTAGTGACCCTACTCAACACTCGCACTTCAGCTGCAAGCTCCTCACTTCTAGTCACTGCAGCAACAGCAGCCAACCCACTTATCAAGGCAAAAAGATCATTACTACTATCCGATTGCCCCAGTTGGTATTTAACTTTTCTAAGTGCCGTAGCAGCGAAACGTGCATGATCTACAGTGATGTTAAATATTAACGAACTATTGACCAAAGCATTGAAAGAATCGACACTAACAACTTCAGATTTAAGCTTCAACTCTAAACCTTTCAGAATCTCGCCAGGCATATCTAATGTGGATACAACCCCACCTTCCAAAGGACCAGGGAGAAATGATTCAGGAAACTTTAAATAACTATTCCCTCCTTCGGCATCTACCTCTATAAGGTCTAGCAATGCCGGAAACGTAATACAGTCTCGCTTTAGATTCAATGCAGTTACAGCCCTACCAAGCAATTCAAACTTTAGCTGTGTTGGTGAAATAAAATCCGGCTGCCACCTAGGTTCTAGCCGCATATCTAAAAGCGACTGCATGAAAAAATGCATACCTCGAGTTTCAAAAACCCAACTTTTAAAGTCATCTGGCATTACATGGGAAGCTAGATACACTCTTTCAATGTGAGATGCGTGTGCTATCGCAGCGAGGCGTACCCAAAAAGGCGGTTTATCTTTAAAAATTTTAATCCTGGACAACTCACCTATAACCAAAACAACAAGCGACGAAACAAACGCAAATCGACCACTCGTATTGAGCGGATCATCATCAACCAACTGAGTAAACAGATCCAACAGGATCGGCTGAACCTCCGGCCACCTTTCAATATTTGCAGCACCAAGCTCTATCACACCAACTTTGGAGAACACATCGCCCTTATCCCTTACAAACTCCAACACGGACAAAAAATCATTTAGCTGACAATCCCCCATATCAATATTCGAAATAAACTTTGAATGCCCTGAAAGAAGCAACGCAAACCCCAACCCACGCACGCACTCCCACTCTAAAAGTTGAAGCAAAAAACCTTTCGCTTCTAGAGTATATGCGGGGAGATCTGCAATTCGCGTAAGAGAACCTACTAACGCCTCATAGTATGAGGCATCCCGAGGTATAAGATCTTTAAGGCTGCAATCATCCTGACGCAATTTCTCTGCTAGAGATTCAGCAAAGCGTATTGGAGTTAATGACAAATCCTTTCTAAATGCATCAAGACCATCCACGTCTAGAGGGGCAACTAATATTCTTTCTCTCCAATAATTTAAGGCTGAACCTCGCAGATTAATTAATTTAGCTTCCTTATCAAATTCTGAAGCACGTAGGACTGCGTTAGGAGACAGCTGCCAAAAATAAGGAAGTCGGGCTTTTTTTTCACCGCACGCTAGCAGTGTAAACTTACCTCCTTTTCCAGTTTCGACACTCAAAACCCATTCGTTACCAACTGAGTCTTGTACCGAGAACTTTGTACCAATCTCAGACATAATGTTGCGAGCACAGTTAAAAAAATCCTTGCTATCAAATGAAAATTCTAAATCACCAAAGGATAGCCGAGTGGAAGTTTCAACACCAAGACGATGAGTCAACAGTGAGTCATTTAAAAGCGAATTACTTACGATTTCGGGAAACAGATTCAATGCCGCCTCAAACATCAAGGCCGTGTTCTCTTCAATGCGCATCGTCCACCTCATTGACATACTGCTGCTTAACCCCATGCTCAACAACTCTTGATGCATGTTCTATCAATCTATTAAAGAGCTCTGAATCCTCCTCTTTCAGCTGTCCCAATATCCTTCGCTCCAGCCAATCCGAATAATTTTTACGAACAACTTTAGACTGATGACTTGGAAGAACCATAAGAGCCATTAACTGCGTTTCAAATTGACTTCTTACATCAAGGCCAGCCGGTATAAAACGATGCGACCACTTTCTGATGTCCAACAAACTAAAAAGCCAATTTGATTGAGCTATGGAGGTTGTTAATTCCGCGTCTTCACACCAGAGCTCTCTCATTACACTATAGCTCTCTTGAAATATGGCATGTAACCAAGGAAATTCTTTAGGTAGTTGCAAAATGTCAGACATTGCAATTCTGAACACTGCCTCCCTTATGGCTTTCAGCCCTGCATTTTCCAGTACTTTCCCGTCTACGATTTTCGATTGCTGCAAATTGTGCATCAACTCAAAAGCATCGACCGGAACTAATGCCATACCCATACGACGCAATTGGGTTTTAAGTTCTGAAACTTGAATATTTGTCAGAACCCCACGAGACGAAAGATTATACAAAATATCGATCGTTGTAAGCACACTATGCGAAACGCCACCTTCTTCGAAAGCAAGGAATTTATTTATATATCTATCGTCGGAAACTAACACATCTGCAGCGTTTACCAACTTCAGAACATCTAGACAAGGATGATCGCGCATAGAGTTTTCGTTTTCATCTTCGGATTTCCTAGAGAGCGAACCGACCTCAATTTTCCCAGAAGCAATTCCGTCCCTGATCCTCAACCTGAGATTTTCAAGTACCGAAATAGAAACTAAAGCTTGCTTTTCATAACTAATCAACTCATCAGACTCCGCAACCTCACGCGACGAGACAAAGACAGTAAAGCCGGCGCGAGACAGTTTTGGCAGCAACTTCAAATGCTGAAAGTATGAAACCGCAAGATCATCCAAATATAAATGAGCAGAATCAGCTATCACAGGTGACTGAGGCCACGGACGCTCAATAGGGGAGAGAAAGTCTTTTGCAACTTTCGCTTCCGCAGCTGTTAAGACACCACGTTCGATCAACTTTTCGATTACCGACTGGCAATTACAAAGACACGCTGAGAACTCCGATAGATCCGCTTCCTCCATTACAAGGCTGCCGATTCGATGCACAGGCCCTGGGTGAATCACAAGGCGCTGTGGAACGCTGTCAGAAAGCTCATCTGATGCAACCGCCAGCATTGACGCTAACCCGTCACCAACTTCTGAAGAAGTTGCAGTCGAAGCTCTCTTGGTAGTTTCAAAATTCTTGATACTACCCGCAGCTATTAATTGCTTAAGCTCGTGCGCCTCTCGTATTTTACTGGGCTGATGAAATGACAAGCTACGTCTCTCATCAAATAGCCACTTCAATGTTCCATGCGCAACAACCACGGCATCGAAGGTACTGAGGACCGAATCCAATACACCAATAAGCTCTAATGTTAATAGTGCCGTGACATCAATCGCGATACGGTCAGGATTAACAGTACGCATCGATCTAGATCCTGAAAATGAAAAAATCACGCTTCGTTTTCTTGCATCAACCTGATCGAGGTTATTAAGTGCCAAAGCCAGATAAAAACTTAGTAGATTTTTATTATGAAGACTAGCTGATACAAATATTGGAATATCTCCATCCGCCATTTTCTTGTAAGCTTGCCTAGTCTGCTCCTCCCAATCTGGTTGCCTATCCATCAACTCTTGCAGAGATATTTTAAGAACAGGTCCGTCATCACCCGATAGTTCACTGGCGGCCTGCATCCATCCGAATGTTAGGTCGCCATCCTCCCACCCACACTCTGTTGAAATCCCATAACACGCTATTAATACTTTCGGATCCTCCGCCCCTTTCCGAGCGGCCTCAAACACCAACTCTTTCAGACGAGGAGAAACTATAAGCTGGGCAAGTTTCGCCGCGCGAAGAAGGTCCATAGCGGTGCGATTATCCCTCGCCCTCCACTCCTCCTCGACATTAATCTGAAGTGAATCCCAATCGCCAGAGGCTACCGCTATACTGATCGTTAAACTTCGCTGCTCCTCTTCTTTAAAGTTATTTTTTAGCTTACTTAGAGCTTCCCGCGCCTCAATGAAACGCCCCTGTTCATAAAGACTCCAGCAGCGAATTCGCTGCAGCTCTTCTGACTGTTCTAAAAATATCGGGTACTCAGTACAAAACCCTAAAGTGTCATCGACCCTCCCAACATTGTAAAGTGCCCGTGCGTAACGCTGCGCGTCCTTTATATCACGAGTGAGGTCAAATATTTCGCGAGCGTAATTTACTAGCCCACCCCAATCTTGCTGCTCCTCTAATATTGATACTACATTATGCAAGTCCGTGATAGATTTGCTGGTTTCATATAAAGCAATTCGTTGCGAAACCAGATCAGAATCAGACGCTTCGAAAACCAATCTTTCAATTCTCTGTTTCTCGGGTTCTGACAACCCCGCCGCTATTACTTCCGCCAGCCGTTCCTCGGCAGCTGTTTTTTGACCGGATCGAACTAACATTTCAATTTCAAGAAACGCGATGGTTTTGTAATTTAAATGCTCAACTAATTGCGACCTATGACGATCAATATATAAAGCAACATCTTTCGGACTCTTTTGTGTGAATGCCAAAGCAAACCTTGCCACCGCGGCGTCGGATGATTTACCTCCGCTTAAAGCAGTTCGCCTCTCAATCTCTCGCTCAACTGCATGTACATCAATATTTAGACCAAATTGCATCGCAAGCGGCAAGCGCCTGAGGGATACAACGCGATCACTCATACTCTGTTCAAGTTCTCTACGGGCTGCGTCATGCCGTTCGACATCTCTAAGAGCAAGCCACAACGCACTATCGTTTGCGATTTCCGCCATTGAATTGAGAGTCAAGGCGACTGCGCTTTGAGCAACTCTTTCAAAATAAGCCTGGGCTTTTCGCCTAAACTGGATAGCTTTTTCGTCCCCTGCCAGGGGAAACGTTCGAGCCTCGAAAGGCGGAGTTTGATACACTAACGGCCTTAACTCTTCAGGCACTGCCTGAGCTAAGTAAACAAGCGCAGACAAATATGCCAGAGCTGGCGTACAGAGGTAATCTTCTTCAGAAAGACCATCGACCGTTTTCAAAGCGTCATCCCAAAAATCACATTCGACAAAACTTTGAATCAAGAAAAATTTTCCATCTGATTCGAGATCTACCAAACCAATTTCGGAACTCTCGATCCATGTCAACGCCTTAGAGGATCCATGTATATTCCGTATCATTATGAAAGCAGCCGACCTTGATGTCGGAGTTTGCAACTCGTCCAAGAGAGCTAGAGCCGACGGTAAATCCCCAGCCTGCCCTGCTATAAAAGCCTTCGCGATATTTGTTTCATCAATGGCGTCTGTACTGCAAATTTCTTCTATCAGCTCACGCGCATACTGTATATCCGAGACAGATAAGAAACGGGCACACCAACTAAAAATCCGCGCTTTTACCGGCAGCGAAACCCCATTCAGATCTCCTGACCGTAAACTCTCCACTAGTTTTTTCGATTGCAACTCTGACTTATACTCTAGAAACAGTCTTGACTTAACAATAGCTTCTAGACGTTCACAAGCTTCATTATCGACTACTTTTGACCCCCCGCTAACCACTGTCTTTTTCGATACAAAGCTCTCAAGTGAGCTTACTATTTTACCAACCTCTTCGATTGCCTTAGTTTGACCTTCGGCTTTATCAGAAAGAGTTTCGATAGCTTCCGCCTGAACTTGAATTTCTTTTGCTATTAAAAAGTCTTCATGTTGCTTTGTAAATTCCCGACTGATGAATTCCGCGACATGAATGTAAATCTCCGAGCGTCTGGTAGCGGGCTTAGCTATTTGAATGTGATCTGCATCTACTGGGATAGCGATGGCATCTACTCCTGGATCAGAGCTATCCGGGAGTACAACTTGCCCAATGAACTCGGGCAATCTCACGCCAAAAAAACTTATCGGTTTTGTTTCTACGAGCACCAGAGTTTCTAGATTGCTTTCGACGCAAAACCTTCTGTACCAGTTATTCAGATCACGTAAATTAGGATCATTTCGCTCGAGAGCTCGAGTAGACGAGGAACGTCTAAAAAGTGGGTTTATTAATTTTGCCAGCTGCGCCAAACCTGCACCAAAATGCGGCGTACCAAGAAATACAACACGTCTCACACGATGAACAAAAGACTCAGCTTTAGTATTTTTCGATGCGTCTCGCTGAGCGATTCTAAGCAACTGTTTTATTACTAGTCCGCCGAGACTATGCCCAATAAGAATAAGATTGCCATCTTGAAGCCGCCGTTCAGCTAGAATCAGTGGTAAAACATTTTCCGCTCGATCTGGTAGGTGCATGCTGCCGCCCCGCCATTTAGTTGCAGATGACTCGTAGCCCACGCTCCAAATACCTACTCTGGCACAGTCTGCACCTAACCAACGGGGCCATAGCTCTGCTGGTTTGCTGCTGGAGAGCCAAGTTTTCTCTTTATCACCGTCTAAACCGTGAAAAAAAATTACATGGGTAGTTACTCCCACATAGCTATCCGACAATTCTAATAACTCTGCCAGATCATCCTCCCGACGCTCAATTTGAGCTGATAACAGAGCTAAGCGGTGGCCATTTTTAACGGCTCCCTGGCGGCTCTTTTTTAAATTCGGACGCGTCTCAGATTCGCGCCTGTTTATTTTCCAATGTTCGTCTACGCGATAATCGTAGCAGTTCCTATGGTGGGGAATGCCGGGATCCCGAGCTACAGTAGAACCAGCCAGTTCAAGATGAATGAGTGTCTGGCGCTGGCGATGGATGCGTTGGGTGGCGTCGAGAAACCGTTGGGGCGGGAACTGCACAAGTTGTCGACCGACTTCAGTCAGGCGCAGTCGCTGGAGCAGCTGGATCAGCCGCTCCTCGCGCTCAAGGGTTATTTGAAGGACATTCTTTAAGCTACGTAGATGAAGCAAGTGGCGCGAAGCTTCTATTTTGATATCTTGCCGTCCACTCGCTAGAGGCCCGTCAACCGCCTCTGTTATCGCGCAATCGGGAATAAACCAAAATGGATGCTGTGTTGTGCTTGCTGGTGATGGCTGGAACCTGGCTGTGGGTGGTGAAGCAACGGGGTGAGTGGAACCTGTTGCTGGCCAACCTTGCCGGCGCCGGAAGTGGCGTGGTTACCGGCATTGTGTTCACGCTGATTTACGACGCAGTCATTGGTACGTCAATGGCGACACCCAACCTGCATCGCAGTCTGGGGGTGTTCATCACCAGCGCGGGCGTTCTGGCGGGGGTATGGCTGTGGATTGCCAATCGCCGTCAACCCGAACATCCGGTTGCACGTCAGTTGCTCGGCGCGGTGTGTGGCTTGGCCGCCGGCATGGCGACCCTGCTGTTTCTTGCTGTGAATTACTTCCCCCACACGTGACTGGACGGCGTGGCTGTTTTGCAGTCAGCGCCGAGCCTTCAACACCCGAATATCCGACGCAAACCCGTCCGCACCGACAATCTTCTTCCAGCCCACATACTGAAACTCGCCCCGCTCATCGATGTAATCACCCTTCTCAACCGACCTTCCGCCGACAATCGCCACGCGCTTTTCCTCACCACACCCGCCATCCGACGGCCGAACGGTGTAGATCACATACGGCTTCACATATTGCGTGGCACGAAAGTATTGGCCGCAGACTTCATCGACGGTAATCATCATGGTTTTCAGGCGTGCTTCGCCGTCCATGTCTTCGTGAAGTTTGAGGAAGGAGATTTCACCGACATCGCTGTAGCCGAGTGAACGGGCACGTTGGTATTCGGGGGAGTTCTGGTGGGCGATCCGGCCTTGCTCGGCAGCCTGGTTCATTCTGTCGGCGAACTCGGCTTTGCCACGGGCAATCATCGCATCGGCCTCGGCCGCCACGTTTTCGCATTGAGCGAATTCCCGGGAGGCGAGGTACTGGGGAGGCAGGTTTGGGCGGTGCTCATTCATGCTCCCCTGGCTGTTCTCCAGATCGCCCGTCACCTCAAAGGCGCTGGGCACGCGACCGTTTTGGACGTCGGCCATTTTTTCCTGCATTCGCTGACAGTTGGCGAGGTAATACTTCCAGCTGTTTTCCGGGTGCTCTTTCCAGGCGCCGAATGCCGGAGTCAGCGTGGTAGCAAGGACGAACGCACAAAACAGACGGCAGGTTTTGAGAGCAGGCATGAGTAGTCCATTACGGAGATGAAGTCAGTGGCGCGACGCTACTATTTTGCTATCTTGCCGTCCACTGTCGAGCAAGGTGCCAAGGGCCTGATCAACACCGATTCCGAAGGAAGAATGCGATGGAAATAGCCGTTATGTTTTTTGCCTGGGCGGCCATGTGGGTATGGGTCGTCAGGCAACGTGGTGCCTGGAATCTGATCCTCGCCAATGTGCTCGGTGCCGCCAGCGGCATGATGGTAGGCGTGGTGATCTCGGAGTTTTACATTCGCCTGTTCGGGGCGGACCGGCCGCCCATACCCGGGCTAATGGGCACAGTGCTGCAGATGCTGACAACCGCTGCGGCGCTGGTGGGTGTATGGATGCTGGTATCCCATCGATCGCAGGTCGAACATCCTGTTGCGCGTCAGCTACTGGCAGGTCTTTGCGGCACCGTGGCCGGCCTGACAACATTCATGTTTTTTGCACTCAAATAATTTTGCCGGCGTTGAATGCGATGGTTGCTGTAGCAGCGGATGTCTATTTTGCTATCTTGCCGCCCATCTCAGCACTGCGAGCGCTGAATTCAGGTTTTGCAGGTTTAAGGAAAGGATCGAATGGAGTTTTTGCGTTTTCTGGCATTTGTCGCGGCCTGGGGTTTCATGTGGCGCTGGGTAGTGAAAAACCGCGGCAGCTGGAATCTGTTTTACGCCAACCTGGTCGGTGTCGCGGGCGGTTTCATTGTTTCGATGGTGGTGCTGGCGATCACTTTTTCATTGTTCCCGTCGGCGCATCGCTACGAAGCCGCGCAGACTGAAAACGTCGTGGCACAGCAGGAAGCCGAACCGACCTCGTTGCTGCCGGAAGCCGAGGCAGTTGCAAGTTCTGCTGCGCTGAAAGATGCGCCGGTGTTTGCCGCTATCGAGCCGGACAACAAGCCCTCTCCAGCGGATTCCGCGTTGCTGCCGAATTACGCCAGTCGCGCGCCGAAGACGATGTCGGTGCAAACCGTGATCGACCAGAGTGACGATGAGGGGCGCAAGGCACTGACGGCGCTGAGCAAAAAATTGCGCGCCGATGCGCAAGGCGACAAGTCGATGCTCGCGTATGTCATGTGCAGCCCGTTCGTGACCAGCACCTTGCGCTTCCCCGCATCTGCCCGGTTTGCCGACAGCAAAAGCCTGACGCCGCAACGCTTCAAGGATCAGGTCTACACCTTCAGCAACACCGTCACCGCGCGGAACATGAATGGCGACGATGTGACGTACCGCTTCGACTGCTCCGTACAGGAACAGCCAAGAGTCGATGCGACGCCTGCCGAATGGCGCCTGTTGGCGCTGAAGCTGGAAAAAGCGGGCTCTTAAGCCTGGTTTAAGGGTTCGAGGCGCCGGCTGCGCTATCATCGCCGGCCTGTGCGCCTTGAGCTTTTCCCCCGATGCCTCCGACACCTGATGACCTGAGCCCGTTGCCTGCTGTTCTGGCCGGGCCACTGCTGCGCCGACTGGAACCGACGCGCTTAGTGCTTTGGCTGGTCGGCAGCCGCGAACTGTCGTTGACCTTGCGCCTGCAAGGTGTAGGAGACATTCCACTGGATGCCGGGAAATGCACGGTCATTCCGGTAGGCACCCGGGCGTTTGTTCACCTGATCGACGTTCCGCTGGAAACCGCCCTGCCCTGCGACACCCGCATCGACTACGACCTGTTGATCGATGGCCAGAAGCCCATCGCCGACTGGGCGCCACACCTGCTCTACGACAACGCCAGCGGCCCGAACTTCGTCCTGCGTTCGCGCATCGACCAGTTGCTCCACGGTTCCTGCCGCAAGCCCCATCACCCGGCCGCCGACGGCCTGCTCTGCGTTGACCGGTTGCTGGCCGCCGAAACCGATCCGCAGCAACGTCCCGCCCTGTTGATGATGAGCGGCGATCAGGTTTACGCCGACGATGTTGCCGGTCCGATGTTGCGGGCGATTCATGCCCTGATCGAGCGCCTCGGTCTGTTCGGTGAGCACCTCGAAGGCGCGGTGGTCAGCGACAGCGCGAAGCTCTATGAACATCCGGCCAGCTACTACCATCGTGCGGATTTGCTGCCGGCACTCGAGAGCAACGAGACATTGCGCGAGCGCTTCTTCGGCGGTGCACGCAAGCCGATTTTCACCAGCAGCAGCGCCGACAATCACCTAGTGACCTTCGCCGAAGTCATGGCGATGTATTTGCTGGTGTGGTCGCCAACGCCCTGGGCACTGGTCAACCCGCAGCCGCCGACACTGACGCCGGAACGCCTCAAGCGCTATGCCCTCGAACAGACCCGCATCGACGGGTTCAAGGCCGGCCTCGGCCAGGTGGCCCGGGCATTGGCGCACTTGCCGAGCCTGATGATTTTCGACGACCACGACATCACCGATGACTGGAACCTGTCCGCGCAATGGGAGGAAACGGCCTACGGCCACCCGTTCTCCAAGCGCATCATCGGCAACGCGCTGATCGCCTACATGTTGTGTCAGGGCTGGGGCAACAATCCGGATGCATTCGGCGCAGTGCTGGAGAAAACCCGCGGCCTGAGCGCCAGCGGTGACGACCGCTATCTCGACGCTCCCGTGCAGGACGAACTGATTGAGGAACTGCTGCGCTTTCAGCAATGGCATTTCGTAATGCCAACCAGCCCGGCGCTGGTGGTGCTCGACACTCGCACCCGACGCTGGCGCAGCGAAATGGCGCTCAAGCAACCGTCGGGTTTGCTGGACTGGGAAGCCTTGAGCGAACTGCAGCAGGAACTGCTCGACCACCCTTCGGCGATCATCGTGTCGCCAGCACCGATCTTCGGTGTGAAGCTGATCGAAACCGTGCAGCGAGTGTTCAGCTGGTGCGGTTATCCACTGCTGGTGGACGCAGAAAACTGGATGGCCCATCGCGGCGCAGCCCAAGTGATCCTGAACATTTTCCGACACTCGCGTACACCGGGCAGCTACGTGGTGCTGTCAGGCGACGTGCATTATTCCTTCGTCTACGAAGTCCTGATCCGACACCGCAAGGCCGGCCCGCGCATCTGGCAGATCACCAGCAGCGGTATCAAGAACGAGTTCCCGCCTACCCTGCTGGAATGGTTCGACCGCCTCAACCGCTGGCTCTACTCACCACGCTCGCCGCTCAACTGGCTGACCAAACGCCGCCGCATGCGCATCGTCCCGTACGTGCCGGAACACGCCGAAGCGGGTGAACGGCTGTGGAATTCGGCGGGGATCGGCCAGGTGTTTTTCAATCAACAGGGGCAGCCGAACGACATCATCCAGCACAACGCGAACGGCGCACCGAAGACCCGGATGCTGGCACCGGATTTGTCGGACTACCCTGATTAGAAAAATCTCACGTAGAGAGCGAGAAGGATGGCAGGCTCGCCGGAATCAGCTTACAGAAGACCCAGAAACGTCTCGATGAGACTTCGGTGATACTCAGCACACCGCAGGCAGCCCATCTGCGGCGCAACCACGGGTAGGAATCGCCTTGTCATCCTGTACTCATTTCTGTACGTTCTTTGCATCAAGCGAGGACTACAACATGGACACTATCAACTACACCACAGCTCGTGCGCACTTGGCTGAAACCATGGATCGCGTGAATGAAGACTGCGCCCCACTTCTGATAACCCGCCAAAAAGGCGAGCCTGTAGTCATGATGTCTCTGGCCGAATACAACGCGCTGGAAGAAACGGCTTATCTGCTGCGTTCTCCGGCCAATGCCGAGCGCTTGATCAAATCGATCGGCGAAATGCGCGCTGGAAAAGCCAAAGTCAGGCAACTGATTGAAGAATGAAAATCCAGTTCACGCCAACGGGCTGGGAAGACTACTTATGGTTTCAACAAAACGATAAGGCCGGTCTCAAACGAATCAATCTTCTGATCAAAGCGATCCAGCGCCAACCCTTTGAAGGCTTGGGTAAGCCGGAGCCGCTCAAGCACAACATGAGCGGCTTCTGGTCACGGCGGATAACTGCCGAGCATCGCCTGGTCTATGCAATCGTAGACGGCGAAATCTGCGTCATAACTTGCAGATTTCACTACTGACCGAGGGATGAGACATGGCTCAGGGAACGGCCAACCCCTCCGACAATCATCCCCACCTCCCGCTCATCAATCGTCAGCGGTGGCAGCAGCCGGATCGTCTTGCCGCGAGTGACGTTGATCAGCAGGCCATGATCCCGCGCGGCAATCAGTGTCAGGTCGCGGATCGGCTGTTTGAGTTCGATGCCGATCATCAGCCCTTGCCCGCGAATCGCCAGCACATTCGGATTGTCCGCCAGCTCTGCACGCAAGCGAGTCAGCAGGCGCTCGCCTTGAACCCTGGCATTTTCCAGCAGACCTTGTTCCTCGATGATCTCGAGCACGGTGCAGCCCACCCGGCACGCCAGTGGATTGCCGCCGAAGGTGCTGCCATGGCTGCCGGGGGTGAACAGATCGGCCGCCCGACCCCGTGCCAGACAGGCGCCGATCGGCACGCCGTTGCCCAGGCCCTTGGCGAGGGTCATGACGTCTGGAACGATGCCTTCGTGCTGGAACGCAAACCAGCGACCGGTACGGCCGATGCCGGTCTGGATTTCGTCGAGCATCAGCAGCCACGCGTGACGGTTGCACAATTCACGCAGGGCTTTGAGGTAGCCGGGCGGCGCCAGTTGCACGCCGCTTTCCCCCTGGATCGGCTCGACCAGAATCGCCACGATCCGCTGACCATGCTTACGCTGCACTTGCTCCAGCGCCGCAAGATCGCCGAACGGCACTTTGACGAAATCCCCGGGCAAGTCATTGAAACCCAGGCGCACCGCCGGGCCATCGCTGGCGGACAAGGTACCGAGGGTACGACCATGAAATGCGTTGGCCATCACCACCACCAGCGGCTGTTCGATGCCTTTGCGCCAGCCGTACAGACGCGCCAGTTTCAGCGCGGTTTCGTTGGCCTCGGCACCGGAGTTGTTGAAGAACGCCCGCTCCATCCCCGCCAGCCGTGTCAGCTTCTGCGCCAGCGACTGTTGCCAGTCGATGCTGTAGAGGTTGGAGGTGTGCAGCAGCAATCCCGCCTGCTCGCTGATCGCCGACACGATGCGCGGGTGCGAATGGCCGACATTGGTCACCGCCACGCCCGCCACCGCGTCCAGATATTCGCGGCCTGCCTGATCCCAGAGTCGGGTGCCCAGGCCTTTGATGAAGCTCAAATCCAGAGGTTGATAGGTGTTCATCAGGGCGGCGGTCATGTCGGCAAACTCCAGCGAGGTGAGAGGTGCTGGCAGTATGGTTATCCACCTGAACTGGATAAACTCGGCAAAACTTCAATCATTTAAAAGCCGGGCTTGATAATGGATCTGTTCCAGTCGATGAGCGTGTACGTCAAGGTTGTGGAGTCCGGCAGCATGACGGCGGCCGCGCTGCAGTGCGAAATGTCCACGACCATGGTGGGTAATCACCTGCGGGCGCTGGAGCAACGGCTCGGCGTGCAATTGCTGCAACGCACCACCCGCCGCCAGCGACTGACCGAGTTCGGCAGCGTTTACTACCAGCGCTGTCTGGAAGTGCTCGGTCTTGTCGCCGACTCCGAACGCCTCGCCGAGCAGACGCTTGATGAACCGCGCGGCATCCTGCGGGTTACCGCGCCGCTGACCTTCGGCGTCGAACGCCTGGCCCCGGCGCTCAGTGAGTTTTCTCTGCAATGTCCGCAGGTCAAACTCGACGTGATCCTGACCAATCGCCGCCCGGACCTGCTGGAAAGCGGCCTCGACGTGGCCTTCCGACTGGGCCACTTCGACCAGTCCAACCTGATCGCCCGCCCGCTGATCGACTACACCCTGACCGTCTGCGCCTCCCCGGAATACGTGGCCCGACGCGGCATGCCGCTCACGCCTGAAGAACTGCGCCAACACGACTGTCTGTCCTTCGCCTACCCCGCCGGCGATGACTGGCAATCGGTGGAAAAACAGTGGCGCCTCAGCGGCCCGGACGGCGAAATCATGGTCGACGTCAAAGGCCCGATGCTGATCAACAGCTCCGCCGGCCTGCATCAGGCCGCGCGCACCGGCATGGGCATCGTGATGCTGCCGGACGCGCTTGTGGAACAGGACCTGCGCGACGGCAGACTGGTCGTGGTGATGCCGGACTATCAGCCGCCGAACCGCCCGATGCATCTGCTTTACGCGCCGGATCGCTATCGGTTGCCTAAACTGCGTCGCTTCGTCGAGTTCGCCATGCAGATGTGGGGCAGACCGTAGGCAACGCGACTACTGTTGGAAATACACCAGGGACGGGATCAACGAATGAACAAAGACATTTCAATACGCGACCTCATGCCCACGGAAGTGGAGGCAGCAAGGCAGTTTCTGGAGGCGAACGGCTGGGGCCATCGCACCGGCACCGCCGAACATTTCGCACAGCTCATCCAGAACTCCCAACGCACTGCCGTTGCATTGAGCGGCCAGCAGATTGTCGGTTTCGCCCGTGGTATCACCGATGGGATCTCCAACGGTTACCTGTCGATGGTGGTGGTCGACGGGCAACACCGGCGCGCGGGCATCGGGCGGGCGCTGGTCGAACATGTGATGGGCGACAACAGCGACATTACCTGGGTCCTGCGTGCCGGGCGCGAAGGCGCGGAAGCGTTTTTTGCCAGCCTGGGGTTTGAAACATCGGTGATCGCGATGGAGCGTTTGCGACTGAAATAGCCGACGGTTACTGTGACCCCGACTATGCTCCACCCTCCTCCTTTTCCAGCATGGATGCTGCGCAATGCTCACGATTCTGCAAAACACTCCGATACGGGTTTACCTGATTTTTCTGCTGGTGGTTTGCTTCGGTATAAAGGCGTTCTCTCCCCGCCGCGAAAGCCGTGCCTCTATGCTGATAACACCCCCGGCGTTTTTGGCGTGGTCGCTGTACTCCCTGAACCTGTCGATCAACCCGGCCTTGTTTTTCAGCATCTGGCTCGGCGCGCTGTTGCTGGGCGGTCTCTCGGCCTGGCTGGTGTTCTCCCGCCGGGGCGTGGTGCTCGACGACTCTGCGAAAGGGCTGATCATGCCGGGCACCACAAAAATCCTGATCATGTACCTGATGTTCTTTTCCGCGAACTACTACTTCGGTTACCAGAATGACGTGAATCCGGAGCGTTCCGCGTCACCGGACATGCTGCTGCTCAAGGGCGGCATTGCGGGCTTCATGTGCGGCCTGATCGGCACCCGTTCTCTGAAGCTCTACTGGACGCTGCGTGGCCTGACATCCCGGCGGCTACCGGAGAACGCTGTCGCCAATGAATGAGCCAAGGCGCGCGCGGTGTCTGGTTGCCCTTCACAAATCATCCGGATAAATAATCGGCACCGCCGGCCCCTTGCTCCGTGACAACGCCGTCGCGCTCCCCTAAATTAGTCGGCCTGAAAAAGCCCCCCGCGCTTTCTCGTCTCATCTCAAGTTAAAAAAGTAGTGAAATTTCAATGTCCGATTTCAACACCGCTGAATCCGTAGTCACTCTGTCGTCCAAAGCGGAATACGAAAACTCCATCAATCTTTCACAACACATCCCACAGGCGAAGATCATCAGCGAGATGGTGCTGGACGCGTTCCAGTCGAGCCGCGAGAGCGATCAGATCCGCGAACTGCGCGCCGCGATCCGTCAGGCCCACGACCGCTTCGATGACGACCAGGCTTACGAGCTGATGGGCGAACTCAAGCGCCTGAAGGACGCCGAAGCCGCCGACATCGCCGCCCTCGAAGACCTCAGCAGCAAGTTCCCGATCAGCCGCATCCTGTCCAGCTTCAAGGACGATCCGGCGTTCCAGGAAATCGTCTACGGCCTGGCCCTCAAGGTTCTGAACCAGACTCACCAAGCGATCAGCAGCCCGAGCGGCGGCAAGAGCAAGGCCGCACGCGCCAAGAAAGACGTCGAAGTGTTCAGCATCAGCAAGGACGGCATCAGCGTGACCCTGCCAATGCGCACACCGCGTTCGCGCCTGAGCGTGGATCGCGAGGCGCTGGAGTTCCTCGGCTTCACCTTCGTCGGTGAAGGCGAAGAGGCGGAAATCGAAGGCGAAACCTTCGTCGACAACGCCGGCACCGAGCACGCGATCAACCGCAAAAACATCATCACCGCGCTGCAACAGCAGACCGCGTTTGATGGCTACAGCATCGCCGCCCAGTAATACCGGCGCTGACGAAAAAGCCCCGCTCTGAAATTCAGGCGGGGCTTTTTGTTGTCCGCAGATTGGCGGTTATGCCGATGGGTGCACGGCGGCAATCATGTCGACTTCGATGGCTGCGTTTTTCGGCAACTGATAGACGCCGACGGTGGTGCGGGTATGGCGCCCGACATCGCCCAGCACATAACTGAATACATCCGACGCGCCGTTGGCGACTTCGCTGAGGTCAACGAAATCCGGCGTGGACTTCACGTACACCGTGACCCGCAACAACGACCTGACCTTGTCCAGCGAACCGACTGCATCGACGATAAAGGCCAGACAACGCATCGCACTGATACTCGCCGCGGCCTGCGCATCCTTGAGCGTCAGCTCCTGCCCCACCCGCCCCGGATACTGAATCTTGCCCTCGGTGCGCGGCACCATGCCGCTGATGTAAATCTCATCGTGATGACGGATCAACGGCGCGTAATTGCCACCCACCGTGTTCTCACCGTTGATGTCGTAATTCAGCTCTTTTGCCAGGGCAATGAAGCGCTCGTCGCAGGTCATCCTCTCAGTCATTTCGCCCAGCCTCTTGATCGATGCATGAAAACCGCAGATTACGACAGTCGAGCGCCGAACAGTGCTGGCGCCATAACTGACAGGGTTGGATCCAAATCTAGGTCTTTTGCCAGTGCGCCGCAACCCGTGACTGCTACAACGAAAAAGCCCCGCACGACATAAACCGTGCGGGGCTTTATCTAGACTTGGAAATGACTTTAAACAGCACTCAATCGCTCGACCATGTCAGGGAATTTTTCCACCAAACGGATCAGCAAGGCAGCCTGAGCGTTGGGCTTCGATTTCTCCTGCTCCCAGTTTCTCAGAGTGCTTGGACTTGTCCTGATTCGCCTGGCAAAAACCGCCTGTGACATGTGCAGTTTTTCCCGTAGCGCTACGATTTCATGAGCACCGACTTCAGGAGCGGGTTTGTCCTTTAGTGTCGTATTACGTAGCGTGATTTTTCCTTCGCGTTGAGCCGCCATCTCATCAACGCCCTGCATCAATTCTGCAAACAGGTCGCGTTTTTTCATGGGGTACCTCGTGTTTTCAACTCTTTCTCTATAGCTCCCTTGAGCGCCTTCTCTTGCTCGGCGGTCAAATTCTCAAGCTCATCTTTGTCATAAATCGCAAACATCCAGAACTGGCCATCATTCATAAGCCAATAATAGATAACTCGCAAGCCGCCTCGCCTGCCCTTGCCACGACGAACATCAACCCAACGCAATTTTCGGAAGCCGCCTGTTCGTGGCATGACATCGCCTGCATGCGGATTGCTTTGCATGTAGGTCTGCAGCTCACGATATTCGTCGTCCGTGAGGTAATGACCCAGGTTTGCGGTGAATAGTGTGGTTTCAAAGAATACTGTTCTCATTCAAAAACTATAAGCAAATTGCCTATAGCTGAACAATAAACACCTTTCGCGGCGAATAAACAATCCTCAACAAAAAACCCCGCTCATCTCTCGATGAACGGGGTTTCTCGTACAACGTTCGAACCTTACGGCGCGTACGTCAGCAGCAGCTCGGTCGGCACCTTGAAGTCCAGGGACATCATGACGCTCAGCGCGGTGATGGTGAAGATCGAGAACACGAACAGCTTGCGTGCCCAGACCGTGTCATCCACCGCCTTGTAGCCGGTCCAGGCCATGTACAGCCAGTACATGCCCATGGCCGCGGCGACGGCGAGGTAGCTCATGCCGGCGTAACCGCTGAAGGTCAGCATCAAGGTCGCCACGAGGAAGGCCAGGATGTAGATCAGGATGTGCTTCTTGGCCACCTGGATTCCGCGCTTCACTGGCAGCACCGGAATCGATGCGGCCAGGTAATCGTTGAAGCGGAAGATCGCGATGGCGTAGGAATGCGGCATCTGCCACAGGCTGAACATCACCAGCAGGGTCAGCGCGGCCATGTCGAAGCTGTTGGTCACGGCCACGTAACCGATCACCGGCGGCATGGCGCCCGACAGACTGCCCACCAGCGTGCCGTGAACCGACTTGCGCTTGAGGTACAGGCTGTAGAAGCCGACGTAGATGATGAAGCCGATCACGGCGAACAGGGCAGCCAACGGGTTGGCCACCTTGTACAGCAACGCAACGCCGGCGACACCCAGGACGGTCGCATAGACCAGGGCCAGTTTCAGGGAGATCAAGCCCTGGACCAGCACCCGGTTCTTGGTGCGTTCCATCTTCAGGTCGATGTCGCGGTCGATGCAGTTGTTGAACACGCAACCGGAGGCCACAACCAGGGAAGTGCCGATCATGGCTGCCAGAAACACGGCCAGATCGACATGCCCTTTCGAGGCCAGGAAAAACCCGCCTGCCACAGAAAGCACGTTACCGAAAATGATCCCCGGTTTGGTGATTTGGATAAAGTGCTTGAGCGACATCGGGTTTACCTCACTTCGCCATCATGTAGGTGTGGATGCTGAACATGATCCACAGCGACAGACCGACCAGCAGCACGATCACGATGGCCGTAAAGACGAACGCAATCACGTTGTTACGTTGAGCGATGGAACGGTCCAGGTGCAGGAAGTAATACAGGTGAACGATCACCTGGATCACGGCGAACAGCAGGACGATTGCCAGCGTCGTCGACTTCGGCAGGGTCGGGAACATCACCAGGCCGAACGGGATGACGGTCAGGATTACCGACAGGATGAAGCCGATGGCGTACGACTTTACGCTGCCGTGGCCAGCATCATGGCTGTCATGGGAGTGTGCATTAGCCATTACAGGGTCCCCATCAGGTAAACAACGGTGAATACGCAGATCCACACCACGTCCAGGAAGTGCCAGAACAGGCTCAGGCAGCTCAGACGGGTCTTGTTGGTCGCCGTCAGGCCGTGCTTGTTGACCTGGTACATCATGATGCCCATCCAGATCAGACCGGCGGACACGTGCAGACCGTGGGTACCGACCAGCGTGAAGAACGCCGACAGGAAGCCCGAACGGCTAGGACCGAAGCCCTCGGAGATCAGCAGGTGGAACTCGTTGATCTCCATGGCGATGAAGCCTGCGCCGAGCAGGAAGGTCATGAACAACCAGCCCAGAACCTGCTGCTTTTTACCTTTGTACAACGCCAGCATGGCGAAGCCGTAGGTGATCGAACTGAACAACAGCAGAGCGGTTTCGCCCAGCACGTATGGCAGTTCGAAGATGTCGTGGCCCGACGGGCCACCGGCGACGTTGTTTACCAGTACCGCGTACACCGCGAAGATCGACGCAAACAGAATGCAGTCGGTCATCAGGTAGAGCCAGAAACCGTATACGGTCATCTCGCCCGAGTCGTGGTGATGGTCATCGTGCCCATGGTCATGACCATGGGCGTGTCCAGCATTGGTCACTAAGTTCGACATTGTTTAAGCCTGTTCCAACTTGGTTTCAACACGGGTTGCGGAAGCTGGGATCTTCCCGGCCGCTACCAGACGCTTGTGCTGCTCGGCTTCGATGCGCTCGATCACGTCGACCGGCACCATGTAGCCCTGATCGTCACGTGCTGCGTGGATCACGAAGTAGATGACAGTGCCGGCCAGGCTGGCGATTGCCAACCACCAGATGTGCCAGATCATCGCGAAACCGAACACGGTCAGCAGTGCGCCCATCACCACGCCAGTGGCGGTGTTGTTCGGCATGTGGATCGGTTCGTACTTGGCCGGAGCCTTGTACGCAGTACCGTTTTCCTTGGCCTCGGTGAACGGATCGATGCAGTCTGCTTTTGGCAGTACAGCGAAGTTGTAGAACGGAGGTGGCGACGAGGTCGACCATTCCAGGGTATGGGCATTCCACGGGTCACCGTGTTCGCACATGTTTTCCGGCTTGTTGCGGTCACGCACCGACACGTACAGCTGGATCAGCTGGCAGGCGATACCCACAGCGATCATCACCGCACCGAACATGGCAACGTACAGGTACGGTACCCACTCAGGGTTGGTGGTGGCGTTCAGACGACGGGTCATGCCCATGAAGCCCAGAGCGTAGAGCGGCATGAACGCGACGAAGAAGCCCGAGATCCAGAACCAGAACGCTGCTTTACCCCAGCCTTCGTGCAGCTTGAAGCCGAACGCTTTCGGGAAGTAGAAGCCGAAGCCTGCGATGTAGCCGAATACCGCGCCGCCGATGATCACGTTGTGGAAGTGAGCGATCACGAACAGGCTGTTGTGCAGAACGAAGTCAGCACCCGGGATGGCCAGCAGTACGCCGGTCATGCCGCCGATGGCGAAGGTCACCATGAAGCCCAGGGTCCACAGAACCTGGCTGGTGAAGCGCAGACGGCCCTGGTAGATGGTGAACAGCCAGTTGAACAGTTTCACACCCGTCGGGATGGAAATCAGCATCGTCGCCAGACCGAAGAAGGCGTTGACGCTGGCACCCGAACCCATGGTGAAGAAGTGGTGCAGCCAAACCATGAAGCCCAGTACCGAGATCGCGCCCGAGGCGTAGATCATCGAGTGGTGGCCGAACAGTTTCTTGCCGGTGAAGGCGGAGATGACTTCCGAGAAAATGCCGAACGCCGGCAGGATCAGGATGTAAACCTCAGGGTGGCCCCATGCCCAGAACAGGTTGACGTACATCATTGGATTGCCACCAAGTTCATTGGTGAAAATGTGGAAATCCATGTAACGGTCAAGGGTCAGCAGTGCCAGGGTAGCGGTCAGGATCGGGAACGAAGCCACGATCAGAACGTTTGCCCAGGTGCAGGTCCAGGTGAAGATCGGCATGTCCATCAGTTTCATGCCAGGGGTACGCATTTTCAGCACGGTCGCGAGGAAGTTAACCCCCGTTAACGTTGTACCCAGACCCGATAGCTGTAGCGCCCAGATGTAGTAGTCCATCCCCACGCCAGGGCTGTATTGCAGACCCGACAGCGGTGGATAGGCAACCCAGCCGGTCTTGGCGAATTCGCCGACGCCCAGGGACAGGTTGATCAGCACGACGCCGGACACCAGCAGCCAGAAGCTCAGGGAGTTCAGGAACGGGAACGCAACGTCACGCGCGCCGATCTGCAGCGGCACTGCAAGGTTCATCAGGCCGGTGAAGAATGGCATCGCCATGAAGATGATCATGATCACACCGTGAGCGGTGAAGATCTGGTCATAGTGTTCAGGTGGCAAGTAGCCAGGCGAACCCTCGGTGGCCATGGCCAGCTGGGTACGCATCATGATGGCGTCGGCAAAACCGCGCAGCAGCATGACCATGGCGACGATGATGTACATCACGCCGATTTTCTTGTGGTCGACCGAAGTCAGCCACTCGGTCCACAGGTAAGTCCACTTCTTGAAGTAGGTGATTGCAGCGAACAACGCCAGACCACCGAGCGCGATCATCGAGATGGTGACCATCACGATCGGCTCGTGGAAAGGGATCGCTTCCCAACTTAATTTACCAAACATCGTTTACTCCTCTGCCCCGGCAGCTGAATGCGAATTCGAGTCCATATCCGTTGCCGCCACTTCTTTCTCTTTCTTCTCGTGCTTCAGCGGCTTGCCCGGTTTCATGCCTTCGTACTTGTCGACGATGGTCTGGAACAGGTTCGGCGTGACCGAGGAGTAGAGCTCGACTGGATTGTTCTGGCTTGGCTTGGCAAGGGCTGCGTATTCAGCTGGTTCAAGCTGTTTAGGTGCCTTTTTGACTTCACTTACCCAGGCGTCGAAATCTTCCTGAGAAGTTGCGATCGCTTTGAATTTCATACCGGTGAAACCAGCGCCGCTGTAGTTGGCGGAGATGCCGTCCATTTCAGCGTTGCGGTCAGCGATCAGGTGCAGCTTGGTGGTCATGCCCGCCATCGCGTAGATCTGGCCGCCCAGGCCCGGGATGAAGAACGAGTTCATCACCGCGTCCGAAGTGATCCGGAAGTTAACTGGCGTGTGCGCCGGGAACACGATCTTGTTGACCGTGGCGATGCCTTGTTCCGGGTAGATGAACAGCCACTTCCAGTCCAGCGCGACCACTTCGATGGTCACAGGCTTGACGTCGGATTCGATCGGACGATACGGATCCAGCGAGTGGGTCGACTTGTAGGTGATGTAACCCAGGGCAATGATGATCAGGACCGGAATGGTCCAGACTGCCACTTCGATCTTGGTCGAGTGCGACCATTTCGGGGTGTAGACGGCGTTCTTGTTGGAGGCGCGGTACTTCCAGGCGAACAGGAAGGTCATGACGATGACCGGCACAACGACCAACAGCATCAGCAGCGTGGCGGTGATGATCAGGTTGCGCTGTTCCAGGCCGACCTGGCCCGTTGGATTGAGCAAGGTCATGTTGCAGCCTCCCAGCAACAACGTGCCGAGCAGCGGCACTAGGCCTAGTAATCTGGGGTACCTGTTTTTACTCATCTCACGACCTCTAAAGCAGCTTGCGCAATGCAGTTGGGTTTTGATCGCCAACACTTCACCCTGCCAAGGGTTGGCATTTTCTTTGGATTGAATAAGGGCCGCCCGTCGCGCGTCAGACGCTCGACAAAACCTGGGACAGCGGTCAGTTCTTATTCGAATTCGTGGTCAAAGGCCTTGTTACAGACCAATTCCATTTGGTGCGGAAAGTTGGAAGGCACCGACACCTGGGTGTCTCGCAAGCCTCTCGGCTGCTCGACACCCGACTTCCTGCTCGCCTCCTTAATAAAGGCTGAACAGTGCCGGGAATTCAGTGCGGGCGATTGTAGATAGGTAGCGCCCTATACACCATGTCTTATCCCGAAATAATTTTTATCGCTCTGAGCAACAATCCATCACCGTTTTTGCAAAAGTTCCGCATGTTATCGAAATCGATTCTCAACAAAAACACCAAAAAATGTAGGTCTATCGGCCTCAGTTCAGACAGCTCCGAGGGCTTTTTCCCACGGCGCGATCCGCGCAAAGCCCGATATGCCAAGGCTTTTGGCCATCTGCCGGACTCTGTTAAAACTGCCTGATCCGGCACACGCGTGCAAAAACCGAAAAACGCTGAAACAGACCAATCCTTTTTTGTAACAGCACTCCAATCCGGGCCTGTGAAACGAGCTGCGACACGGCCTGTGTGACAACATGTCGCACACCTGTCGCACCCTTCCTTGCCGTTCGTCACGGTGTTTTCACACAGACCCTGAAATGCAAAACGCCTCGATCTGCGTCACCGCAAATCGAGGCGTTTGGTTTATCGGCGCACGCGCCGAAAAGTTGATTCAGCGCAACGCTTTTCGGTTACGCGAGGTCAGCAGCGGCACCAGGATCACCACCAGCACGAAGGCAACGAGTGCCCATTGCGCCAGCGACAGGCCGAGGATAGGCGGGTACGGCGTCGAGCAGAAACCGTCGACCTGGAAGCCCAGCGGGAAGATCTTCGCCAGCGGCAGGTCATCGACGATCGGCTGCAACACATCGATGCCGCAGCTCACCGCCGGATAGAACTGGGTGTACACGTGATGCCCGGCGACACCGGCCCCGGCGATGGCACAAATCACCACCAGCACCTCGAACACCGTGATGCTGCGCCGGGTGCGCATGGCCGCGCCGATGAACGCGAACAGCGCGATCAGCAGCAACGCATAACGCTGCAGGATGCACAGCGGGCACGGCGCCTCGCCCAGCACGATCTGCATGTACAGCGCGCCGCCGATCAGCGCCAGGCAGATGATGCCCAGCAACACCAGATAGCGCCGCTCACGTCCCAATCGAATCGTTTCCTCGCTCATCGCGTTTCCCTTTCATGTCCATGGTTCAGCTGGCCGGCGGCTGCGCTTGCAGTTGCGCCATCAGGCTGATGTTGTCTTCGATATGCCAATTGGCCGCGATGCGACCGTTGTCGATCTGATAGATATCGGTTGCCCGGAAGTCTACACGCTGGCCCTGCCCTTTGAGAGCCTTGAACGTGCCGGTGAAATGCCCGCGAAAGTGCAGATGCACCACCACGCGATCCCCGGCGACGATCATTTGCTCGATCTCGCAATTCAAGTCCGGCACCGCCGTGCGAAAGAACTTCGACGCCAGCAGCGGCCCGGTCGGCCCCTGCACCCGGCCTTCCGGCGGGGTCTTGTCGACGAACTGCGGCGACAGGGCGGCGGTGGCCAGCGCCTCTTCGCCCGTGTTCCAGAAACTGCCGTAACGCCGCGCCGCCAGCTCCATCGCATCACGCAGGGCCTTGGGCAGACTCTGATCGACGATCAGGGTCTGGGGTTCGATCAAGGCGGATTCGGCGAACGCGAACGGACTGGACAACAAGGCCACCGACAGGCCCAACGTGGCCAGGCTGAAACGACGGGAAGAGGCGAAGTGCGACATGGGGGCGATCCTGATCATGTAAACGAACGAGCGCCTATCATCAGCATCGGGGAATAAACGATAAACCGGTTAAGAAACGATTAACCTTTAAACAGAATTTAAGAATCAGGGCCGAGTAATGGCCTTCGCGAGCAAGCTCGCTCCCACAAGAATCAAACTTGTAGGAGCGAGCTTGCTCGCGAATGAAGGCGACTCGGTTCCGGATTATTCCAGAGCAGCAGCCGGCCCGAAGAACTCGTAACGGCTCTGCTTCTCCGGCACACCCAGTGCCTTCAGGTGACGCTTGATCGCTCCCATGAAACCTTTCGGCCCCAGGAAGTAAGCGTCCACATCACGCTCCGCCGGCAGCCACTTGCCCAGTTGCTCCTCGCTCAACAATCCGACCTTGTCCGCCGCTGGGCTCACGCCGTCATCTTCGGCGTAGCAATAAAAACGCTTGAGCTGCGGATGACGCGCGGCCAGACCATCGATCCAGTCACGGAACGCGTGCACGCTGCCGTTGCGCGCGCTGTGGATGAAGTACACCGGACGCTCGGTTTCCAGCGCCGCTTCCAGCATCGCCAGCGTCGGAGTGATGCCGACGCCGCCGCTGATCAGCACCAGCGGTTTGTCGCTGGCAGTCAGGGTGAACTCGCCCGATGGCGGGAACAGCTTAATGCTGGCGCCGACGTGCAGTTGATCGTGCAAGTAATTGGAGGCACGACCGCCCGGTTCGCGTTTGACGCTGATGCGGTACTGGCCTTTGTTGGCCAGGGCCGACAGCGAGTAGTTGCGGCGGATTTCTTCGCCGTCGAGGATCAGCTTCATGCCGATGTACTGGCCTGGCTCGGCTGCGAGGATCGGGCCTTTGTCCGCTGGCTCGAAGTAGAACGAAATGATTTCCGCGCTCTCCTCGACCTTGGCCGCGACGATGAATTCACGCGCCCCGCGCCAGCCGCCGACGGCTTGCTCTTTCTGGTCATAAATGGCGGTTTCGGCGCCGATCAGGATATCGGCCAGTTGACCGTAGGCTGCGCCCCAGGCGCTCATCACTTCCGGCGTGGCGATTTCTTCGCCGAGTACTTCGGAGATGGCGCGCAGCAGGCAGGTGCCGACGATCGGGTAGTGTTCCGGCAGGATTTGCAGGGCTACGTGCTTGTTGATGATCTTGGCCACAAGATCGCCCAACTGGTCGAGTTGATCGATGTGGCGGGCGTACATCAATACGCCGTTGGCCAGGGCGCGGGGCTGGTCACCGCTGGCCTGGTGGGCCTGGTTGAACAGCGGGCGGACTTCCGGGTACTCGGAGAGCATCATCCGGTAGAAATGGGTGATCAGCGCTTCACCGCCGCTTTCCAGCAGAGGCACAGTGGATTTGACGATGGCACGATCCTGGACGCTAAGCATAAGGGTGACTCCTGAGCTTTCTCTAAAAGTGCCTTATCCATTCCAGTATTCGTGCCAACTATTTTTTCTATATAAATCAATAGCTTGAAAATTATGTAGTCAGATCGACACAAGCCACTCTATAGTCGCTTCGACTACAACGTGTCTCTTTGACTACAAGCCTATGTCCGCCAAATCATTGCTCACCGCCCTGCTCCCACTGGTCTCCGACCTGTCCCGCGAACTGCCCGAAGGCGAGCGCTATCGACGCCTGCTCGAGGCCATGCGCGCCCTGCTGCCCTGCGATGCCGCCGCACTGCTGCGCCTCGATGGTGAATGGCTGGTGCCGCTGGCGGTGGATGGCTTGAGCACCGACACTCTTGGTCGACGCTTCAAGGTCAGCGAACACCCGCGCTTTGAAGTGCTGCTGGCCGGCGAAGGGCCGACCCGTTTTGCCGCCGACAGCGACTTGCCCGATCCGTATGACGGACTGGTAGACGGCCTCGACGATCATCTTGAAGTTCACGACTGCCTCGGCTGTCCGTTGTTCGTCGATGAAAAGCTTTGGGGTCTGATTACCCTCGACGCACTCGATCCAGAGCGTTTCGAGCCGATCGAACTCGACGCCTTGCAAGCCTTCGCCAGCCTCGCCTCGGCCACTGTGAATGCCGCCGAACGCATCGAACGCCTGGCCATCCGCGCCGAGGACGAACACCAGCGCGCCGAGGTCTATCGCCAGGCCAGCGGTCAGCAGAACCGTGAAATGATCGGCCAGAGCAAAGCGCATAAACGGCTGGTGGAAGAGATCAACCTGGTCGGCGGCAGCGACCTGACTGTGCTGATCACCGGGGAAACCGGGGTCGGCAAGGAACTGGTGGCCCAGGCCATCCACGCCGCTTCCAAGCGCGCCGACAAACCGATCATCAGCCTCAACTGCGCGGCCCTGCCGGACACGCTGGTGGAAAGCGAACTGTTCGGCCACGTGCGCGGCGCCTTCACCGGCGCCACCAGCGACCGGCGCGGCAAGTTCGAACTGGCCAATGGCGGCACGCTGTTTCTCGATGAAGTCGGCGAGTTGTCGCTGACCGTCCAGGCCAAGCTGTTGCGGGTGTTGCAGAGCGGCCAGTTGCAGCGCCTGGGTTCGGACAAGGAGCATCAGGTCGACGTGCGCCTGATCGCCGCGACCAACCGCGACCTGGCCGAAGAAGTACGCAGCGGCCGCTACCGCGCCGACTTCTATCATCGCCTCAGCGTCTACCCGTTGCGGGTCCCGGCGCTGCGTGACCGGGGGCGCGATGTGTTGTTGCTCAGCGGTTACTTCCTGGAACAGAACCGCTCGCGCATGGGCCTCAACAGCCTGCGCCTGAACAGCGATGCCCAGGAAGCGTTGCTGGCCTACACCTGGCCGGGCAATGTGCGGGAACTGGAGCATTTGATTGGGCGCAGCGCGCTGAAGGCGCTGGGCAACTGCAAGGTGCGGCCGAAGATTCTCAGCCTGAGCGCCATGGATCTCGACCTGCCGCGCGAGGTTGTGGATAACTCGCCGATGCCGTCCGAAGCGACTGCCGCCCTGCCATTGATCAGCGGAGATCTGCGTGCAGCCACCGAGCAGTATCAGCGGCAGCTGATCAGTGCAGCGCTTGAGCGCAATCAGGACAACTGGGCCAGTGCCGCGCGTGAACTGGGGCTGGACCGGGCGAATCTGGGGCGGATGGCGAAGCGGTTGGGGATGAAATAAAAGTCCCGCCGTCGGATTGGCGCCAGAATCCCTAAAGCCTGCCGGTTACAAGTCGATAACCCGGCATCGATACCTGCTGGCGATCCGTGCGATTGCCGCTCACCTTTTTCCACAGAAGGTTTTTATGTCTTCCAACAAAGCCCGCGCAGATTCACTTTCGCTTCTGCTGTTTACCTTGCGCAGCGGCAAGCTGATGGCGATCAACCTGCTGAAGGTCAGTGAAATCATCCCCTGCCCGCCGCTGACCAAGCTGCCGGAGTCACACCCGCACGTTAAAGGTATCGCCACTTTGCGCGGTGCTTCGCTGTCGGTGATCGACCTGAGCCGCGCCATCGGCGAGCGGCCGCTGGAAGATCCGAACGGCGGCTGCCTGATCGTCACCGACGTCAGCCGTTCGAAACAGGGCCTGCACGTGCAGGCGGTGAGCAAGATCGTGCATTGCCTGACCACCGACATCAAACCGCCGCCGTTCGGTTCCGGCGGTTCGCGCGCCTACATCACCGGCGTGACTTCGGTGGACGGCACGCTGGTGCAGGTGCTGGACATCGAAAAAGTCATCCACGGCATCGCCCCGGCGCAGATCGAAATGGCCCCGACCGAGCTGAGCATGGAAGACGCCGAAGTCCTGGGCAACGCGCGGATTCTGGTGGTCGACGACAGCCAGGTGGCGCTGCAGCAATCGGTGCACACCCTGCGCAACCTCGGCCTGCAATGCCACACCGCGCGCAGCGCCAAGGAAGCCATCGACTGCCTGCTGGACCTGCAAGGCACGGCGCAGCAGATCAACCTGATCGTCTCCGACATCGAAATGTCCGAGATGGACGGCTACGCCTTCACCCGCACCCTGCGCGAAACCCCGGACTTCGCTCACCTCTACGTGCTGCTGCACACCTCGCTGGACAGCGCGATGAACAGCGAAAAGGCCCGCCTCGCCGGCGCCAACGGCGTGCTGACCAAGTTCTCCTCGCCGGAGCTGACCCACTGCCTGATCGAAGCGGCCAAATTCGTCGCGGCCCAAGGCCACTGAGTCTTGAGCGAGACGTTCTGCTTCCTGATGCGGCGCGACCTGAGCCAGGACGTGCCCGCCATCGAATGGCCGAACGGTATCGAACTCACGACCTACAGCGCCGAACGCGCATCCGCCGTGCATGAACTGATGCAAATCGGTTACCGCGAAGGCGGTGGTCGGGTGCCGGCGCTGGACGTCTGGCAACAGCAGTTCGAAAACGATCCGGAATACGATCCGGCACTGTGTTTCATCGCCAGCGATGCCGACGGCGTCATCGGCGTGGCGCAATGCTGGACCAGTTCCTACATCAAGAATCTGGTGGTGCATCCTCGCGCCCAGGGCCGTGGACTGGGTCGGGCGTTGTTGCTTCATGCGTTCAAGGCGTTTCAGGATCGACGCGAAGGATATGTCGACCTGAAGGTGCTGGAAGACAACCGGCGAGCGCAGCGCTTGTACGAAATGTCTGGAATGTACGTGGTTCGCCGGGAATTGGTGCCGGACTGACAAACTAAAATCCTGCGGCATACTCCAACCTTGGCGATCAACTTCCAAGGATGCCCGAACCATGAAACGCCTCGCCCTCTCCGTGCTTTGCCTCATCGCCCCGTTGGCCCACGCCTCCAGCCCCGACGCCTGGGCGGCCTACGACAAAACCGTGCTCGCCAGCTGCACCAAGGCCAGCGGCCTGAAAAACGCCAAACCGGTCGGCAACGCCGCGCAATTCGATGACCGGGTCGGCTACACCGCCCTGTTGCTGCAAGGCCAGTACCCGCAAAAACACATGAAGGGCCAGCAAGGCACCGAGCTGTGCCTGTACAACAAGAAGTCCAAAACCGCGTACGTCACCGAATGGGACTCGATCCGCCCGACCGCCAAGCCCTGAGCGAATGGCGCACAACTTGCTTCACTCCGGGCCTGTACGGCGGCTTTATGTCGCCGATTCATACCCTGATTGAAGATTGCCCGCTCAATGAATACGACCTTTTCCTGCGTAGGTTGCGGCAAATGCTGCACCGATCACCATGTGCCCCTGACCCTGGCCGAAGCCCGCATGTGGGCGGCCGACGGCGGTCAGGTGATCGTGCTGGTGGAGGCGTTTCTCGCCAACGGCCTGGGCCTGCCGGAACAGCAGCGCGAACATGCGCAACGGCGTTCGGCGGTGGTGCGCAGCGGGATGTCCGACGCCCATGTGGCGATCACTTTCGCCGCCTACAACGTCGGCCCCTGCCGGAATCTTGACGAAGACAAGCTGTGCCGCATCTATGAACGCCGGCCGCTGGTGTGCCGTATCTATCCCGCCGAAATCAATCCGCACATCCCACTCAACCCCGCCGCCAAGGACTGCCCGCCGGAGTCGTGGGAGCAAGGACCGGACCTGATCGTCGGCGGTGAACTGGTGGATCAGGAACTGGTGACGCTGATCCAGCGTTCCCGCCAGGCAGATCGCGACGACATCCGAATCAAGGATGCGATCTGCGGCTTGCTCGGCATCCGCACCACCGCGCTCAAGGGCGACGGTTTTACCGCGTACCTGCCGGACATGGGCGCGTTTGCCTCGGTGATCGATCAGGTCACGGCGCAGCCATTGAGCGAAGTTTCCAGCGAATGGCTGTTCCATGTCTCCGGCGACGACATCGCCGGGCAAGTGCGGGCGGCCGGGGCACAAGTGGTGTCCGAACCGCCGCAGACCTACGCGTTCATTTCACTGCGAGCAGCCTAAGCGCCCTGCCGCCGCCCCCAGAATTCCCGCGCCAGCGAACGCAAATCCCCCGCCAGCCCCGCCACATCCTGTGAGTTGAGCTGGCTCTGCCGCCCCTCATCCACCGTCAATTCACAGGCCGTGCGAATACTGACGATGTTACGGTTGATGTCCTCGCTCACCGCACTTTGCTCCTCGACCGCCGCCGCGATTTGCAGACTCATCTCGGTGATCTGCTCGACCCGTCCGCTGATGCCGTCCAATGCCCGGGCCGCACGCTGCGCCTGTTCGACGCTGTTATCCACATGCTCGCTGCTCTGCTGCATCACCAGCACCGCATCCCGCGCGCCGTTTTGCAGGGTGCTGATCATCCTTTGAATCTCGTTGGTCGACTGCTGAGTGCGCTGGGCCAGACCGCGCACCTCATCGGCTACCACCGCAAACCCGCGCCCGGCATCCCCGGCCCGCGCCGCTTCGATCGCCGCGTTGAGCGCCAGTAGATTGGTCTGCTCGGCGATGCTGCGAATCACCTCCAGCACTCCGGAAATCTCACTGCTGTGGCCTTCGAGCTGATGAATAACCTCAGTCGCCCGCCCCAACTCCTCGGCCAGCCGCAACACCGCACTGCGACTTTCGCCGACCAGCAGATGACCTTCACGGGTTTCCGTCCCAGCCATATCCGCCGCCACCGACGCCTGCTGCGCATGGCTGGCGACCTCGGCCACACTGGCCGCCATCTGATGAATCGCCGCCGCCACCTGATCGGTTTCCGCCTGCTGCGCCAGCGTGCTGGTGTGACTGCTGTGCAGATGATCCACCAATTGCGCCGCATGCCCGGCCAACCGCTGCGAGGCATCACCGATCCGCCCCACCACTGCACCGACCTGCGCTTCGAGCATCTGCAACGCAAACTCGATCTGCCCGAACTGATCCCGCCGCCCGGTATAAATCCCCAGACTCAACGGGTTGTCGGCAATCACCCGCGCACGCTCGGTCAGACGCTCCAGCGGCCGCAGCAACCAACCCACGCCCAGCGCACACGCACCACTGCCGGCCACCAACGCAGCGGCTTCGATCCCGATGGACTCCGGCCGCAGCCAGGCTTCAATCCCCAGCACCACCGCAAGCACCGAACTGGTCAACACCATGATCCGCGCCCGCAAACTCAGGCTCGGCAGCCGCTGCCACCGCGCCACCCGCCCCTCGCGCAACTGCGCATACGCCCGCTCTGCCGACGCAATCTGCCGCGCATCCGGCCGCGTGCGCACCGACTGATACTCCACCGCCGCACCGTTCTGCGTGACCGGCGTGACATAGGCACTGACCCAGTAGTGATCACCGTTCTTGCAACGATTCTTCACCAGCCCCATCCACGACCGCCCACGCTTGAGCGTCTGCCACATATGGGCAAACGCCTGCGCCGGCATGTCCGGATGACGCAGCAAATTGTGCGGCGCACCCAGCAGCTCGTCGCGGCTGTAACCGCTGATCTTGATGAAATCGTCGTTGGCGTAGGTGATCGCGCTGGTCAGATCGGTGGTCGAGAGAATGTTCGCATCCGGCGCAACATCGACATTGCGCCCGGTCACCGGGAGATTGATCTTCATGGAAAGCGCGCTCGTTTTATTGGAAAGAGTCGGCAGGGCTGCTGACTCTAAGCGCACTAACTGGTTAAACGTTGATCTGGCTCAGGAACTGAGCAATTAGCCATCACTGTGACCGAAAATCACAGCGAGGGCCGAGGCGGGAATGAATCAGCGCTTGCCCATCGAACGGCGAGTGCCTGACGGCGCCACACCCGGAATCTTGGCGTGACGATCACCGTCCTTGCCCTTGAACTGCGGCTGCTTGGCCGCTTTGCCAGCCGCCAGCTCACCTGGCTTGAACGGAAACTTGAACGCAGGAATGGTCGGCTTGGATTCGCCGGCCTCGGCCAGCTCTGCCGGGACATCGCTCACAGCGTTGTCGATTGGGGAAGTCATGAAAGCTCCGCGAAGCAAAAAGACCGGCCCGGTGGACGAGCCGCGAAAGCGCGCAGTATACCTTCCTTCCACCTGCCAGCATCCTCCTTCCATCAAAGTCTCTCCATCCGTAACCGAACCTCAGCCAGCAACAGGGAAGCACTCTTCAGCAGCTGTGAGAGCAGCGCCTCGTCTTCGTCCATATAGCCTTCGTACTCCGCCAGATTTCGTCGCTCGTGACATAAAGCAAACAATCGGACTTCAACTCTGCTCACCTGCGCTGTATGAATCAGGCATTGAAATACCAGATAACGCTTGTCAGACCGGTAGCCGCTCAAACGCAGCGCTGTCAGCGCCAACGCATGAGCCGCGTTGTATCCCAGGTCGAAGCGACTCGCGAAAGACAGCTTCGAAGTTTGTGCATCCCTCAGTCGATCAACTGCTGAACGCAGCAGCCCTTCGCACTCCTTGCGATCGGGGGGCTCCGCTTTCAGCCCACCACTACGTAGAAGGTTCTCGAGGTTCTCGTTGTTGCCCATCCGTGGACTCCAGAGGGTTTGACCCTATCAGATTGATTTTTTCATGCTGGGCTACCCGTACGACAAAGCTGTTCTGCGCCGCAAGTTTCGCGGCCCAATCATCGCTGGTGTATAGCGTCGGGTTGATGGGGCGGCCCAGTTGCTCTTCCAGAGGCATCAGCTGTTCCATTACTTCGCTGTAGTGCAGACCTTCGCCGATCAGCATGAGATCAATGTCACTGAATGCGTTTGCGCTTTCTCTAGCAATGGAACCGTAGATAAATGCCCACGTGATTTGCCCAGCAAATGGCTGCAACGCCAACCTCAAAGGCTGGGCGATGCCAAAGGTCTTTCGAGCAATCCCCAACAGCTCTGCAAAGATGGGGCAATCGGGATTCGCCTGATAGTGGGTCTGATTGCCCACCCGCGTCATCGACAAAATACCTGCCCGCTGCAAACGGTCGAGCTCACGCATCAGACTGCCTTTACCAACTCCTGCATAGCGTGCGATTTCATTCGCATAAAAGCTTTGATCGGGTTTACCAAACAACAAGCTCAACACCTTTTGCTGAGTATTGGTGAACAAGGCTTCACCGAGGGAAAGGTTTTCCACGTCAAACACCAAAAGTCCCAAAAAGGGAACGATAGGTCTCTTTTTGGGACTTATCAACCAACCTGATCAAAAGCCGAAACTGACAGCCGCGACAGCTAGCCGTCACCCTCCTGACCCCCAAACAAGTTTATAAAGACAAAACCTGCCCAAACCCCGTCCCCCTGGCGCCCCACAAGCATGCAAACCCAGAAGAAAAAAGCCCTGCTCGCTATCCTGCTGATCGCCGTCGCAGCCGGGGCCCTGTGGTTCACCCTGAAACCCGCCCCGGCCAAACTCGCAGCCCCCACCGCCATCCCGGTGCGGGTCGTCGCCGTCAGCGAAAAAGACGTCCCCCGCTACACCAGCGGCATCGGCTCGGTCCTCTCACTGCACAGCGTCGTGGTGCGCCCACAAATCGACGGCATCCTCACCAAGCTGTTGGTCAAAGAAGGTCAGTTAGTGAAACAAGGCGACCTGCTCGCCACCATCGACGACCGCTCGATCCGCGCCAGCCTCGATCAGGCCCGCGCACAACTGGGCGAAAGCCAGGCACAACTGCAAGTCGCCCTGGTCAACCTCAAACGCTACAAACTGCTCAGCGTCGACGACGGCGTCTCCAAGCAGACTTACGACCAGCAACAAGCACTGGTCAACCAGCTCAAGGCCACCGCCCAAGGCAACCAGGCCTCGATTGACGCGGCACAGGTACAACTTTCCTACACCCAGATTCGCTCCCCGGTCACCGGCCGCGTCGGGATTCGCACGGTCGACGAAGGCAACTTCCTGCGCATGACCGACACCCAGGGTCTGTTCACCGTGACCCAGATCGACCCGATCGCCGTCGAGTTTTCCCTGCCCCAGCAAATGCTGCCGACCCTGCAAGGCCTGATCAGCGATCCACAGCGCGCACAGGTCAAGGCCTACATCGGCGCCGACACCGACGGCGAAACCGGCAACCTGCTCGGCGAAGGTCACCTGACCCTGATCGACAACCAGATCAACGCCAACACCGGCACCATCCGCGCCAAGGCCGAATTCGACAACCCGAACCAGAAGCTCTGGCCCGGCCTGCTGGTGACGGTAAAGATTCAGACGGCGCTGGATAAAGATGCGCTGGTGGTCCCGCCTACCGTCGTACAGCGAGGTCTGGATCAACACTTCGTGTACCGGGTCAACGGCGACAAGGTTGAAGCCGTGCAGGTGCAGATGGTTTATCAGGGCAGCGGCCAGGACATCATCAAGGGCGTGAAGCCCGGCGACGTACTGGTCAGTGATGGCCAGTCGCGGCTCAAGCCCGGTTCGACCGTGCAGGTCATGAGCGAACCGCCGCAGGTGGTGCAAGCGGAGCCCAAGCCATGAAGCAGCACAAAGGCGTTTCGACCTGGTGCATCGATCACCCGGTGGCGACGATTCTGCTGACCATCGCGCTGGTACTGGTCGGGGTGATTGCCTTCCCGCGCCTGCCGATTGCCCCACTGCCGGAAGCGGAATTTCCTACGATCCAGGTTTCCGCCCAGTTGCCAGGCGCCAGTCCGGACACCATGGCTTCGTCCGTGGCCACGCCGCTGGAGGTGCAATTCAGCGCCATCCCCGGCATGACCCAGATGACCTCCAGCAGTGCGCTGGGCTCCAGCCTGCTGACCCTGCAATTCACCCTCGACAAGAGCATCGACACCGCAGCCCAGGAAGTGCAGGCCGCGATCAACACCGCCGCCGGCAAACTGCCGAAAGACATGCCGACCCTGCCGACCTGGAAGAAGGTCAACCCGGCCGATAGCCCGGTGCTGATCCTCAGTGTCAGCTCCACACAAATGCCCGGCACCGAACTCAGCGACCTTGTGGAAACCCTGCTCGCGCGTCAGATCAGTCAGATCGACGGCGTAGGCCAGATCAACATCACCGGTCAGCAACGTCCGGCGATTCGTGTTCAAGCTTCGGCGGACAAACTGGCGGCCATCGGCCTGACCCTCGCCGATATTCGTGTGGCGATCCAGCAGACCAGCCTCAACCTCGCCAAAGGTGCGCTGTACGGCGACTCGAGCATTTCCACGCTGTCGACCAACGACCAGTTGTTCCATCCCGAGGAATACAGCCAGCTCATCGTTTCCTACAAGGATGGCGCCCCGGTTCACCTCAAAGATGTCGCGAAAGTCGTCAACGGTTCGGAAGATGCCTACGTGCAAGCCTGGGCCGGCGATCGACCGGGCGTGAACCTGGTGATCTCCCGCCAGCCTGGCGCCAACATCGTCGAAACCGTGGACCGGATTCAGGCCGCCCTGCCCGGCCTCGAAGCCATGCTGCCGGCCTCGGTGCAGGTCAAGACCCTGATCGACCGCACCCAGACCATCCGCGCCTCGCTGCATGAAGTGGAAATCACTCTGCTGATCGCGATCCTGCTGGTGGTGGCAGTGATGGCGCTGTTCCTGCGCCAGCTGTCGGCAACGATGATTGTCTCGGCGGTGCTCGGCGTGTCGCTGACTGCCAGTTTCGCGCTGATGTATTTACTCGGCTTCAGTCTGAACAACCTGACGCTGGTGGCCATCGTCGTGGCGGTAGGTTTCGTGGTCGACGATGCGATCGTGGTGGTGGAAAACATTCACCGCCATCTGGAGGCCGGCGACAGCATGCGCGATGCCGCGATCAAGGGCGCCGGCGAGATCGGTTTCACCGTGGTCTCGATCAGTTTCTCGCTGGTGGCGGCGTTCATTCCGCTGCTGTTCATGGGCGGTGTGGTCGGGCGTCTGTTCAAGGAATTCGCCCTGACGGCCACCTCGACCATCATGATTTCCGTGGTGGTATCCCTGACGTTGGCGCCGACGCTGGCGGCGCTGTTCATGCGCAAACCGGTGCATCACGCCCATGACAAACCGGGCTTCAGCGAACGGCTGCTCGGCTGGTACGAAAAAGGCCTGCGCCGCGCCCTCGCCCACCAGAAACTGATGATCGGCGTGTTCGGCATTTCCGTCGCGCTGGCGATTGGCGGCTACGTGTTTATCCCCAAGGGTTTCTTCCCGGTGCAGGACACCGGTTTCGTCCTCGGCACCACCGAAGCCGCCGCCGATATTTCCTACAGCGACATGGTGAAAAAACACCTGGCGATGGCCGAAATCGTCGCCGCCGACCCCGCCGTCCAGGCGTTTTCCCATTCGGTCGGCGTGTCCGGCAGCAACCAGACCATCGCCAACGGCCGCTTCTGGATTGCCCTGAAAAAACGTGGTGACCGCGATGTTTCGGCCAGCCAGTTCATCGACCGCATCCGTCCGCAACTGATGAAAGTCCCCGGCATCGTGCTTTACCTGCGCGCCGGCCAGGACATCAACCTCAGCTCTGGCCCGAGCCGTGCGCAGTATCAATACGTGCTCAAGAGCAACGACGGGCCGACCCTCGCCACCTGGACCCAGAAACTCACCGAAAAGCTGCGCAGCATCCCGGCGTTCCGTGACATTTCCAACGACCTGCAACTGGGCGGCAGCATCACTCACATCAGCATCGACCGCAGCGCCGCTGCGCGTTTCGGCCTGACGGCGAGTGATGTCGACGAGGCGCTGTACGACGCGTTCGGGCAACGGCAGATCAATGAGTTCCAGACACAGGTCAACCAGTACAACGTGATCCTGGAGCTGGACACCAAACAGCGCGGCAAGGCCGAAAGCCTCAATTATTTCTACCTGCGCTCACCGCTCAGTGGGGAAATGGTGCCGCTGTCGGCGCTGGCCCGATTCGACGCGCCGACCATCGGCCCGCTGTCCATCGCCCACGACGGCATGTTTCCGGCCGCCAACCTGTCGTTCAACCTGGCGCCCGGTGTGGCACTGGGCGACGCGGTGATTCTGCTCAATCAGGCCAAGGCTGAGATCGGCATGCCGACCGCCATCAGCGGCAACTTCCAGGGTGCGGCCCAGGCGTTCCAGAGTTCGCTGAAAAGTCAGCCGTGGCTGATTCTCGCGGCGCTGGTGGCGGTGTACATCATTCTCGGCGTGCTCTACGAGAGCTTCGTCCATCCGCTGACGATCATCTCGACCTTGCCGGCGGCGGGTCTTGGCGCGGTGATCATGCTGTGGATCTGCGGCCAGGACTTTTCGATCATGGCGTTGATCGGGCTGGTGCTGCTGATCGGTATCGTCAAGAAGAACGGCATCCTGATGATCGACTTCGCGCTGGAAGCGCAGCGTCATCGCGGGTTGTCGCCGCAGGATGCGATTTTCGAGGCGTGTATCACGCGGTTCCGGCCGATCATCATGACCACCCTCGCCGCCCTGCTTGGCGCCCTGCCGCTGATGCTCGGCTACGGCACCGGCGCCGAACTGCGCCAGCCGCTGGGGATCGCGGTGGTGGGTGGCTTGCTGGTCAGCCAGATGCTGACGCTGTTCACCACGCCGGTCATATACTTGTGGCTTGAGCGGCTGTTCCACAAGCCCAAACCTGCGCCCATCGCGGCGCTGGCAACGACAGACTGAGGCGGGTCATGCGCGTTCTGATTATCGAAGACGAAGAGAAAACCGCGGACTACCTGCACCGCGGCCTGACGGAACAGGGTTACACCGTGGATCTGGCCCGCGACGGCGTCGAGGGCCTGCACCTGGCGCTGGAAAGCGACTACGCGGTGATCGTCCTCGACGTGATGCTGCCGGGCCTCGACGGCTTCGGCGTACTACGCGCATTGCGTGCGCGCAAGCAGACGCCGGTGATCATGCTCACCGCCCGTGAACGGGTCGAAGACCGGATCCGAGGCCTGCGCGACGGCGCCGACGATTACCTCGGCAAACCGTTCTCCTTCCTCGAACTGGTGGCGCGCCTGCAAGCGCTGACCCGGCGCAGTGGCGGCCATGAACCGGTACAAGTGAGCATCGCCGACCTGTGGATTGATCTGATCAGCCGCAAAGCCACCCGCGCCGGCACCCGGCTGGATCTGACCGCGAAGGAGTTTTCGCTGCTCAGCGTGCTTGCCCGGCGTCAGGGCGAAATCCTCTCGAAAACCGCGATTGCCGAGATGGTCTGGGACATCAATTTCGACAGCGACGCCAACGTGGTCGAAGTCGCGATCAAACGCCTGCGAGCCAAGCTCGACGGGCCGTTCGACGAGAAACTGCTGCACACGATCCGGGGCATGGGTTATGTGCTGGAGAGCCGTGGTGTCCAGTAATTCGATTGCGCTACGTCTGAGCGGGATGTTCACGCTGGTGGCGCTGCTGGTGTTCCTGTTGATCGGCGGCGCGCTGTATCAACAAGTGGACAAAGGCCTGGGCCTGCTGCCGGAAGCGGAGCTCGATGCGCGTTACAGCGTGCTCGAATCCGCGCTCAATCGGTATGGCACCCCCGAGCATTGGGTGAAGATCAACGCCAAGCTCAAGCTGCTCGGCGAAGAAGACAAGCGCATCCGTTTCTGGGTGGTCAGCGGCAATCCGGGCTACGAGTTCGGCGAGCCGGATGCCTTGATCCGCGCGTTCGCCCAAGGCCCGTTGGGCATGCGCGACCTGCAACTGCCCGACCATCCCTATCCGCTCAAAGTGCTGCTCACCGAGCTGCCGGCCAAGGATCAACGCCCGCCCCTGCGCTTCATGATCGGCATCGACACCGAGACCTTTCACCAGACCCAGCATCAGTTGCTGATCGCACTGGTGAGTCTGGCGGTGATCGGCGTGCTGCTGGCCTCGGCATTGGGTTACTGGGTGGCGCGGATCGGCCTCAAGCCGTTGATCAAGCTGTCCCACGAAGCCCAGCGCCTGGCGCCACCGTTGCGGGCCGGACGCCTGCGTCTGTCGCCGTTGCCGCCGGAACTGGAGCAGTTCGTCGACTCGTTCAACTCGACACTGGAGAGGGTCGAACAAGCCTATTCACGGCTGGAATCCTTCAACGCCGACGTCGCCCATGAGCTGCGGTCGCCGCTGACCAACCTGATCGGCCAGACCCAGGTCGCCCTGACTCGCGGGCGCTCCGCCGAACATTATTTCGAAGTGCTGCAATCCAACCTCGAAGAACTGGAGCGCCTGCGCTCGATCATCAACGACATGCTGTTCCTGGCCAGCGCCGATCAGGGCAGCAAGGCCACCAAACTGACCTCGACCTCGCTGGCCGATGAAGTGGCGACTACCCTCGAATACCTCGATTTCATCCTCGAAGACGCGCAGGTCCAGGTTCGGGTAAGCGGCGATGCGCAGGTGCAGATCGAGATCGCTCATCTGCGCCGGGCACTGATCAATCTGCTGAGCAACGCGGTGCAACACACCGCGCCCGGTCAGGTGATCGAAGTGCAGATCGCGGTCGAGGAACATCAGGTCAGCATCGGCGTGGCCAACCCCGGTTCGCCGATTGCCAGCGAGCATTTGCCGCGGTTGTTCGAGCGTTTCTACCGGGTCGATGCGTCGCGCAGCAACAGCGGTAACAACCATGGTCTCGGGCTGGCTATCGTCAAGGCGATTGCGCTGATGCATGGCGGCGATGTGTTTGTGCGCAGTGATCGCGGGATGAATACCTTCGGGATTCACTTGCCGGTCTGATACCGCTGACCCACCTTGACCACCGGTCAGATAAACGCCCGAAAATGGCCCTACCTGTAATTTCTGACAGTAGACGTTCCTTCGCTCAGCTCATCAAATGAGCAGACAAATTCCGGCCCGGTATTTGCCGTGCTTCATTGAATGACCAGGAGGTCAGTATGAGCAGCGACACGCACAACACATCCCCCAACAGTTCAGGAGGTTCTCTCAAAGCTGAAGAGGCTTTTGGCGGGCCGATTGACGCCACCGAAGTCAATTACCGCCAGTCCCCTGTAGGTACTCGAAGTATTACCGTCGACGGAAAAGTACAGGCACCCAATCCTGATCCGGGCGACGGTCGTCCATACTACCGTGGCATTCAGATAGACCTGCCCTACAATTCAGAGCTGGGTGAATTTCCGGTTCAACCATGGCCGGTGGACCGTAACGTCAAATATTTCACTCAAATAGGTGACCATAGAACATCCACCCTCGCCGATGAAGGGACGATCACACTCACGTTGTTCGATGTCGACAAGGCGCATGTTCAAGGTTCCTTTGTCGTAAAGATTCCCATCCAAGGAAAACATCACGCTTTCAAGGGGACGTTTGACATTTGGGCTACGGCTTAACCGTAATCCGCTGAAGGCCATGAGTATCTTCTACCTCATGGCCTTTCCCCTTTTATTCTTCTGGCTTGCGTTTACTGTTACCAATCAAACAAAAGTCCTTTCATGAATTGGCTCTGTTTACACATGGCCGGCAACCTTATCTTTGCCCGCACCAAACAGCACTTGCCAAGCAAGAAGGTTTTCAAGATGTCCAACAGTATGGGTATTGCCAGCGCTTTCGTTTTGTCCTCATTGATCCTGTCGCCGATGGCGATGGCTGAAGAATCGCAGTCGTTCGTAGCGCAAAACGCCGCTCGCGCTCACGCATTCGAACAGCATCAGGCAGAAGTGATGGCCAAGGCTCAAGACGCCACGCAAGCCCCTCAGGCCGCAACTTCCCAGACTCAGGCTTCAGAGAAAGACAGCTGAGTCGCGCACCGCGCAATGTTTCCCTCGACGCGGTTGTTTGGCTCTTCCCGTTCAACCGTCGTCCTTGCAGGCCGCTGATTTTCAGCGGCCTTTTTTCGTTGTGGTCTGTAAGCTGTCCGGTTCGTCTTTAACAATTAGAAACATCCCGCACCTCAAGACATTGAAGTGTCAGTTGACCCCAAGGAGCTTTACCGCACGTGCGTTACCCAGTTCGCTTCACCCCGCTGTTCATTGCAGTTGCCGCAACGATTGCCCCCGCCGCCCACGCTGCCGAAACCGAGCAACAAGGTTTCGTCGAAGGCGCGAGCCTCAACCTCAACGCCCGCAACTACTACATGAACCGCAACCGTCTGCAGCAGACGGATGACAACATCGAGTGGGGCCAGGGTTTCCTCGGCAAATTCGAGTCGGGCTACACCGAAGGCACGGTTGGTTTCGGCATCGATGCCCACGCCATGCTCGGTCTGAAACTCGACGGCGGTGGCGGCACCGATAACTCCAGCATCCTGCCGGTCAGCGACGGTAGCGGCAAAGCGCCGGGCTCGTTCTCCACGGCGGGCGGCACCCTGAAAATGCGCGCGTTCGATACCGAGCTGAAGGCCGGCGATCTGTTCCTCGCCAACCCGGTGATCGCCGGTGGCGAGACGCGCATGCTGCCGCAGACCTTTCGCGGCCTCAGCCTGACCAACCACAGCTTCGATGGCTGGATGATCGAAGGCGGTCAGGCCAGTTTCACCAAGCCCTACAACCAGAGCGGTCACAAACGCATCGGCACCTCTTACGGCACCCTCGCCGACGGCGACAAGAGCCAGCACCTGAACTGGGCCGGCGTGGCCTGGAGCGGTGTCGAAGGCCTGACCAGCAGCCTGTATGCCTCCGAACTGAAGGACATCTGGAACCAGTACTACTACGACCTCGACTACACCTGGGCGCTGAACGATCTGGTGACCCTCAACCCGGGCCTGCACTTCTATCACACGCAGGACACCGGCGACGCGCTGCTGGGCAACATCGACAACAACACCTACAGCCTGCATTTCACCGTCGGCATCGGCAGCCACAGCGTCACCGCCGCGTATCAGCGGGTCAACGGCAACACGCCGTTCGATTACATCAGCCAGGGTGACAGCGTTTACCTCGACAACTCGCAGCAGTACTCGGACTTCAACGGCCCGAACGAGCGCTCGTGGAAACTCAAGTACGCCTACGACTTCGCCGGCGTCGGCCTGCCGGGCCTGACTTCGTCGCTGTCCTACTCGCGCGGCACACTGGACCTGACCAAGACCGATCCGGACAGCAAAGGCTACGCCTCTTGGTACAGCGCCGAAGGCCGCAACGCCAAGCACTGGGAGCGCGACATCGACCTCAAGTACGTGGTGCAGAGCGGCCAGGCCAAAGATCTGGCGGTGCGTCTGCAATGGGCGACCAACCGGGGCGGCAACGGTTACGGCGCGCTGGATACGGACACAGATGAATACCGTGTGATCATCGACTACCCGATCAACGTCTTCTAAGATCGGCGCTACAGTAAAAGGCCAGCCTGATGCGCTGGCCTTTTTCTTGCCTGTGGCAGCGAAGCGGGTACAACTACGCTTACAAGAATCCCTTACCGAAACCGAACCATGATCGCGAGCCGCACCCCTACCGTTCCCGGCACGACCGGACGCTCCGAGCTGCTGCTGATCCTCGGCAGCCTGCTGAGCGTGATCGCGATTGTGTGCATCGTCACGTTCCTGCTGATTCGCGAACACGCCAACGCTCAGGAATCGGCCACCCGGGGCGCCACCACCATCGCCCAGCTGATCGACGCCGACGTGCTGCGTACCGTCGAGCTGTATGACCTGACGCTGCAAGGGCTGATCGCCGCCGCCCAGCGTGACGACCTGAAAGACGTGTCACCGCAGATCCGCCATCTGGCGCTGTTCGATCGGTCCACCACGGCGCGCTTCAAGGGCGACATCCTGTTGCTCGACAAGTATGGCGACGTGATTGCCGACTCCTCGCGGGTCGATCCGCTGCCGGGCAATTTCGCCGACCGCGACTACTTCCTCGCCCACGCCTTCAACCGCGACACCGGCATGTTCATCAGCCGTCCGTTCAAACCCCGCTGCGACTGCGATGACGCCAACCAGTGGCGAATCAGTTTCAGCCGGCGCATCTCTTCGGACACCGGCGAGTTTCTGGGCGTGGCCGTGGCGTCGATGAAACTGGATTACTTCGATCAGCTGTTCAACAGCCTCGACATCGGCATCGACAGCACCCTCAACATCATCAACAACGACGGCATCCTGCTGGCACAGAAGCCTTATCTGCAAAGCGATTCGATCGGCAAGAGCTTTGCCGCTCGGCCCAATGTGGTGCGGATCCTGCGCGACAGCAACGGCAATGGCAGTTTCAACAGCATTTCGAGCATGGATTATCAGCAACGGCTGTACACCTATTCGCGGGTCGGCAATCTGCCGCTGACGGTGATCGTTGCCCTGTCCAGCGAAGAAGTGTTCGGCGCGTGGCGACGCACGGCGATCCTGATCAGCGGCGCCACCGGCGTGCTGTGTGCCGGGCTGCTGTGGCTGACCTGGCTGCTGGCCCGGGAGCTGCGCCTGCGCCAGCGGGCCGAACGCGAACTGGCGCAACTGGCGGCGACCGATGCCCTGACCGGCGTCGCCAATCGGCGGATGCTCGATCAGTCGCTGCGTCACGAGTGGTTTCGCGCACAACGCTCGGGCAAGCCACTGTCATTGCTGATGATCGATGCCGACCATTTCAAGGCTTTCAACGACCGACACGGACACCAGGCCGGGGATCAGGCGTTGCGTGAACTCGCGAAGGTAATCACCTCCAATGTGCGGCGTCCGGCGGATCTGGTGGCCCGTTATGGCGGTGAGGAGTTTTCGGTGATCCTCGCGGAAACCGACAGCGTCGGGGCGCAACAGATCGCCGAGCACATTCGCGCAGCGGTGGAACAACTGCCAAGCGTGAATGAAGACCAGTCACCGATGACCGTGAGTATCGGCATCAGCACCTGGACGGCGACGAGCGAGATCAGCCTGGAACAGCTGTTGTTCGCGGCGGACAAGGCGTTGTATCAGGCCAAGGAAGGTGGGCGAAACCGGGTGGTGGTGGCCTGAGAACAGGCATAAAAAAAGGCCACCCAAAGGTGGCCTTCAAAAAACTAGAGAGGTTTTTTACTTACACCGCCGCAACCGGGCGCATGTAAGAGATTGGTGCAGTGCTGGCGTCTTCGAACGTCACGACTTCCCAGGCATCTTTCTGCTCAATCAACTTGCGCAGCAGCTGGTTGTTCAGTGCGTGGCCGGACTTGAAGCCCTTGAACTCACCAATCAGGCTGTTGCCCAGCAGGTACAGGTCGCCAATCGCATCGAGGATCTTGTGCTTCACGAATTCGTCTTCATAGCGAAGGCCGTCTTCGTTCAGTACGCCATCGGCATCGACCACGATCGCGTTTTCCACGCTGCCGCCGAGTGCGAGGTTGTGCTTGCGCAGGTACTCGATGTCACTCATGAAACCGAAAGTACGGGCGCGGCTGACTTCTTTTACGAACGAAGTGCTGGAAAAATCCACGCTTGCACTTTGGGTGCGGTCCCGGAAAACCGGGTGATCGAAATCGATCTCGAAGCTCACCTTGAACCCTTCGAAAGGGACGAAAGTGGCGCGCTTGTCGCCGTCTTCCACTGTCACTTCACGCAGGATGCGGATGAATTTCTTGGCGGCGTCCTGTTCTTCCAGGCCAGCCGATTGAATCAGGAATACGAAAGGTCCTGCGCTGCCATCCATGATCGGGACTTCAGACGCGGAGAGCTCGACGTAGGCGTTATCGATGCCCAGGCCAGCCATGGCCGAGAGCAAGTGCTCCACCGTGTCTACCTTCACGTCACCGTTGACCAGCGTCGTCGACATGGTTGTCTCGCCGACGTTGGCCGCACGAGCCGGTATCTCGACAACCGGATCGAGATCGGCACGACGAAAGACGATCCCGGTGTCGACAGGTGCAGGCTTGAGGGTCAGGTAAACCTTCTCCCCGGAGTGCAGACCTACACCGGTGGCACGGATAATATTTTTCAGTGTGCGTTGTTTAATCATGGCATGGGCCGCTTCAGCGCAAATTGCGAACTGGTATCAACAAAGGCTGGCGATGATAGCAGACCGAGCCTTTGCTGAACACCAATCACCTGAATACCCCTGATACATTTCATCAATCGGCCTGACGACGCAGGAAAGCCGGGATGTCCAGGTAGTCCAGGTCATCTTGCGGATTCATCTTCGCGGCAGTCGCAGCACCGGCCTGAGCCTGGTTGCGCATGACGGTCGGACGGTCCAGGTCACGGTAGTTCACCGCTGGCTGTTCCTGACGAGCGGGTGCCGGTTGCTGCACTTGAGCAGCCGCCATCGAGGTGTGAACGGTGTTGTCGATGACCTTCACAGGCTTCTCGATTTTCGCGCCCAGACCGGTGGCAACCACGGTCACGTGCAGTTCGTCGCGCATGTCCGGATCGATAACGGTACCGACCTTGACCATCGCGTGCTCGGAAGCGAAGGCTTCGATGATCGAACCCACGTCGGAGTACTCACCCAGGGACAGGTCAGGACCGGCAGTGATGTTCACCAGGATGCCGCGTGCGCCTTGCAGGTTCACGTCTTCCAGCAGCGGGTTGCGGATGGCCGCTTCGGTCGCTTCACGTGCACGGTTCGGACCGCTGGCGCAGCCAGTGCCCATCATCGCCATGCCCATTTCGCTCATCACGGTGCGTACGTCGGCGAAGTCGACGTTGATCATGCCCGGACGCTTGATGATGTCGGAGATACCGCGAACGGCACCGGCCAGTACATCGTCAGCCTTGGCGAAAGCCGACAGCAGGCTTGCGTCCTTGCCGAGGATGGTCAGCAGTTTTTCGTTCGGAATGGTGATCAGCGAGTCGACGCTTTCCGAGAGCATGCGGATGCCTTCATCGGCGATCTGCATACGCTTGCGGCCTTCGAACGGGAACGGACGGGTCACGACCGCAACGGTCAGGATGCCCATTTCCTTGGCCACTTCGGCGATGATCGGCGCAGCACCGGTACCGGTACCGCCGCCCATGCCAGTGGTGATGAACACCATGTTGGTGCCCTGCAGGACTTCGGCAATGCGCTCACGGTCTTCGAGAGCGGCCTGACGACCTACTTCAGGGTTGGCGCCGGCGCCAAGGCCTTTGGTCACGCCGGTGCCCAATTGCAGAATGGTGCGCGCGCCGATGTTTTTCAGCGCTTGAGCATCGGTGTTGGCGCAGATGAATTCCACGCCTTCGATGTTGCTCTTGACCATGTGGTTGACAGCGTTGCCGCCGCCACCGCCAACACCGATAACTTTGATTACCGGGCTTGCGGGGATGTTGTCTACGAGTTCGAACATTTTCCCTCTCCTTACATTCTCTAGTTTTTTCGCCTACTGCTGTTTGTTGCGGTGCTGCGGTAAAGCGTTAGAAGTTGCCTTGAACCCACTTCTTCAAACGGTCCAGCAACGGCGCCTGCGGCTCATCGTTGCTGTAGCTGTCGCGGCTGCCGATGCCCGAGAACGAGATCCCGTCGGACTGCTTCTGCAGGCCGTACATCAACAAGCCAACGCCAGTGGAATAAATCGGGTTGCGTACCACGTCATCCAGACCTTTCACGCCATGCGGCACGCCCAGGCGGACCGGCATATGGAAGATTTCTTCGGCAAGTTCCGTGGCGCCTTCCATCTTCGACGTACCACCGGTCAGCACGATGCCGGCCGGGATCAGGTCTTCGTAGCCGCTGCGACGCAGCTCGGCCTGGATCAGGGTGAACAGTTCGTCGTAACGCGGCTCGACCACTTCGGCCAGGGCCTGACGGGACAGTTCGCGCGGCGGACGGTCGCCAACGCTCGGCACCTTGATGGTCTCGCCGGCACCGGCCAGTTTGGCCAGGGCGCAGGCGTAGCGGATCTTGATCTCTTCGGCGTACTGGGTCGGGGTGCGCAACGCCATGGCGATGTCGTTGGTCACCTGATCGCCGGCAATCGGGATCACGGCCGTGTGGCGGATCGCGCCTTCGGTGAAGATCGCGATGTCGGTGGTGCCGCCGCCGATGTCGACCAGGCACACGCCCAGTTCTTTTTCGTCGTCGGTCAGGACCGAGTAGGCCGAAGCCAGTTGCTCGAGAATGATGTCGTCGATTTCCAGACCGCAGCGGCGCACGCATTTTTCAATGTTCTGTGCGGCGTTGACGGCGCAGGTGACCACGTGAACCTTGGCTTCCAGACGTACGCCGGACATGCCCAGCGGCTCGCGCACGCCTTCCTGGTTATCGATTACGTAATCCTGCGGCAAGGTGTGCAGCACACGCTGGTCGGCCGGGATCGCCACAGCCTGGGCGGCGTCGAGTACGCGCTCCAGGTCAGCCGAGCTGACTTCGCGATCACGAATCGCGACGATGCCGTGGGAGTTCAGGCTGCGGATGTGATTGCCCGCCACGCCGACGAACGCCGAGTGAATGCGGCAGCCCGCCATCAGTTGGGCTTCTTCGATCGCGCGCTGGATCGACTGCACGGTGGACTCGATGTTGACCACCACGCCTTTCTTCAGGCCGCGGGACGGATGAGTGCCGATCCCGACGATTTCCAGCGAGCCGTCGTCCGCAACCTCGCCGACCAGCGCCACCACCTTGGAGGTGCCGATATCGAGACCGACGATCATTTTGCCGCTTTGCACGTTTGCCATGGGTCCTGCCTCTTCTTAATTCTTTGCGACAGCGGGTTGGGCTGTCGTCGGCGCTACTGGTTCCCGCCAGCCAACAGCAAGGCCGTTGGCATAGCGCAGATCGATGCGCGCAATGTTCGTAATCTGTTCTTTGAGCGTCTTGTCATAGATGGCAATGAAGCGGCGCATCTTTTCCACCAGGTTGCCGCGTCCCAGCAGCAGCTCGATCCCGGGGCCGGAACTGCCGGCACCAGTGGTCAGGAACCAGCTGCCACGTTCACGCAGCTCGAGCCGCGCAATCGAGAAGCCCAATGGCCGGAGCATCTGGCTCAGCACCTGGTATTGCTGCATCACTTGCTGCTGGGCCCGCTGAGGACCGAAAAGCTGCGGCAGGTGTTCGTAGTTCGCCAGTTCCTTGGGCGTGAACGCCTGGCCCTGGTTGTTGAGCAACGACTCGTCGCCCCAACGGGCCACCGGCAGTTGCTCTTCGAGGCGGATCACCACCTGGTCCGGCCACACCCGGCGTACTTCGGCGTGGGCGATCCATGGCATCTGCTCAAGCTCGGTGCGCATGCTCGCCAGGTCGATGGTGAAGAAGCTCGACGCCACGTACGGGGCGATCCGCTGCTGCACCGCTTGCTGGCTGATGTAACTCAGGTCGCCCTGCACCGCGATCTTGGTGATCGGCCGGTCGGCATACGGCAGCAAACGCTGTGCGCCTTCGTAAGTGCCGAACCCCAGGGCCACCAGCAGCACCGGCCAGAACAGACCTTTCAAAAAGCCGAAGTTGGCTTTTGGCAGGCGCGCGGACATCGGCTCTTTGGCCACCATTCGGCTGGCACCCCGCGGCACCGGCTTGCGGCCGGGTGCGGGTGGCTGATGTCTGAGCTGTGCGCCTTGCATGGTCTTAACCTCGCGCCTCTTTCTTGCCATCGGCATCGACACTGGCGGCCAGAATGGCCAGGACCAGTTGCTGGAAATCCAGACCGGCCGCTTTCGCCGCCATCGGTACCAGGCTGTGATCGGTCATGCCGGGAGCGGTGTTGACTTCCAGGAACCAGAACTTGCCATCGGCGTCCTGCATCACGTCTGCCCTGCCCCAACCGGCGATACCCAGCGCCTCGCAGGCTTGCGCCGTGAGGTCCATGAGTTCTTTTTCCTTGGCGGCATCGAGCCCGCACGGAATCCGATACTGGGTATCGTTGGCGATGTACTTGGCGTCGTAGTCGTAGAACGTGTGTGGCGTGCCCAGGGCGATAGGAGGCAACACCTGGTCACGCAGGGTGGCGATGGTGAACTCCGGACCGTGGATCCATTGCTCGACCAACACTTGCGAATCGTAGGTACTGGCCGCTTTCCATGCGTCGATCAACTCGGACGCAGAACTCACTTTGGCCATCCCGATACTTGAACCTTCATGCGCCGGTTTGACGATCAAAGGGAAGCCCAGTTCCGTCGCTGCCGAAATACAATCGGCCTCGCTGCGCAGCACGGCGTGACGCGGCGTCGGAATCCCGAGCGTGTGCCAGACCTGCTTGGTGCGCAGTTTGTCCATCGCCAGTGCCGAAGCCAGGATGCCGCTGCCGGTGTACGGAATGCCGGCCACTTCGAGCAGGCCCTGCATGCTGCCGTCTTCACCGCCACGACCGTGGAGGATGATGAACGCGCGGTCGATCTTTTCACTCAGCAGGCGCTGCAGAATATCGGCGCCGACGTCGATGCCGAACGCGTCCACACCCGCGCTTTGCAGCGCAGTGAGCACGGCGTTGCCGGACTTCAGCGAGACTTCACGCTCGGCACTCAGGCCACCGAACAGCACGGCCACACGGCCGAAATCCTTCGGGGCGATGGTGGAAAACAGATTGGCGTAGGCAGCAGTCATTTCAACTTCCCCTCGACCGATGCCGCCACGGCACCGGCGAACAACTCGCTTTTCAACAGTTTCGGTGCGAGACCGCCGATATCACCGGCGCCCTGGCACAGCAGAATGTCGCCGGCACGCAGCAGCGGCTTGACCACCGGCGCCAGGTCGACGCCGCGCTCGATGTAGATCGGGTCGAGCTGACCGCGCTGGCGAATGCTGTTGCACAGCTTGCGGCTGTCGGCACCCGGGATCGGCTCTTCGCCGGCCGGATAGACTTCCATCAGCAACAGCACGTTGGCGTCGGCCAGCACATTGACGAAATCGTCGTACAGGTCGCGGGTGCGGCTGTAGCGGTGCGGCTGGTAGACCATCACCAGACGGCGCTCTGGCCAGCCACCGCGCACGGCCTTGATCACGGCTGCGACTTCGGTCGGGTGGTGACCGTAGTCGTCGACCAGCATCACGCTGCCACCGTCCACCGGCAGTTCGCCGTAGACCTGGAAGCGTCGGCCGACACCCTGGAACCCGGACAGGCCCTGGACGATGGCTTCATCGCTGACGCCTTCGTCGGTGGCGATGCAGATGGTGGCCAGCGCGTTAAGCACGTTGTGGTTGCCCGGCATGTTCACGGACACATCCAGCGGCTCACGCTCGGGGCGCAGCACGGTGAAGAAGGTCTGCATGCCCTGCTGGCGAACATTGATCGCACGCACGTCGGCTTCTTCGCTGAAGCCATAGGTGACGACCGGGCGTTTGACCTGCGGCAGGATTTCACGCACCACCGGGTCGTCCAGGCACACCACCGCCAGACCGTAGAACGGCAGGTTGTGCAGGAACTCGACGAAGGTTTTCTTCAGTTTGTTGAAGTCGCCGTCGTAGGTCGCCATGTGGTCGGCGTCGATGTTGGTGACCACGGCCACCAGCGGTTGCAGGTGCAGGAAGCTGGCGTCGCTTTCATCGGCTTCGGCGATCAGGTAGCGGCTGGTGCCGAGCTGGGCATTGGTGCCCGCGGCGTTCAGACGGCCACCGATGACGAAAGTCGGATCCAGGCCACCGGCCGCGAACACCGAAGCGATCAGGCTGGTAGTGGTGGTCTTGCCATGAGTACCGGCAACGGCGATGCCGTGGCGGTAGCGCATCAGTTCGGCGAGCATCTCGGCACGCGGCACCACCGGAATACGACGCTCAAGGGCAGTCGCCACTTCCGGGTTGGAGGTGTTGACGGCGCTCGACACCACCAGCACATCGGCGGCCGCGGCGTTCTCGGCACGGTGGCCGATGAAGATCTGTGCACCGAAGGATTCCAGGCGCTCGGTCACCGGCGAAGCTTTAAGGTCCGAACCGGACACTTCATAGCCCAGGTTCAGCAGCACTTCGGCAATACCGCACATGCCCACGCCGCCGATCCCGACGAAGTGGATGCGACGGATGCGGCGCATTTCCGGTTGCGGCATGGCTTTCTGATTCTCAACCATGGGCCACCTCCAGACAGGTATCGACCACGCTACGGGTGGCTTCGGGTTTCGCCAGACGGCGGGCCGCTTGGGCCATTTGTTCGAGTCGTTGCGGTTGCATCAAGACCTCTGTCAGGCGCGCGGCAAGGTCCGCGGCGCCAGTCGTTCTTTGCGGCATCAGGAAGGCAGCGCCTTCGCGGGCCAAATAATCGGCGTTGCGGGTCTGGTGATCGTCGATCGCGTGGGGCAAGGGCACCAGCATCGAGGGCAGACCGGCGGCGGCCAGTTCGCTGATGGTCAATGCGCCGGCGCGGCACACCACCAGGTCAGCCCAGCCATAGGCCTGGGCCATGTCTTTGATGAACGGCTGCACCTGCGCATCCACGCCGGCGGCGCGGTAGCGCTCTGCAGTCACTTCATCGTGGTTTCTGCCAGCCTGATGAAACACTTCCGGACGCAAGTCGGCAGCGACTTGTGCCAAGGCTTCAGGCAGCAACTTGTTCAACGGCTCTGCGCCCAGGCTTCCGCCCAGGATCAGCAAACGCGCCTTGCGTCCGGCCAGGGCCGGGCGCGGTGTTTCGAGGAACAGCTCGCTGCGCACCGGGTTACCGGTGGTACGGCGGCTGTCCGACAGGGTAAAGGTGTCGGGGAAGGCTTCACACACCCGGGCGGCGAACGGCACCAGCAACCGATTGGCGGTGCCGGCCACGGCATTCTGTTCATGAACGATCACCGGCACGCCGGCCAGTTTGGCGGCAAGACCACCGGGGCCGGTCACATAACCGCCGAATCCGACCACGCACACCGGACGCAAGCGGCGAATGATCGCCCGCGCCTGCCAGACCGATTTCAGCAGCATGAACGGCGCCTTGAGCAACGACAGCTTGCCCTTGCCACGCAGGCCAGTAGCATTGATGCGGTGCAACTCAAGACCCGCCGCCGGCACCAGATCGTTTTCGATCCCGCGCGGTGTGCCGAGCCAGTGCACGGTGTAGCCGCGCGCCTGGAATTCGCGGGCACAGGCCAGCGCCGGGAACACGTGGCCACCGGTGCCGCCGGCCATGATCAATACGTTAGCGCCCATGGTTCGGCTCCTCGGCGAAGTCGCTCTCATGGAATTCCATCTCTTCACTGCCCAGGTGGGTCCGGCTCTCCCACTCGATCCTCAGCAACAGGCCAAGGCAGGCGCAGCAGATCACCAGGGAACTGCCGCCATAACTGAGGAACGGCAAGGTCAGGCCCTTGGTCGGCAACAGGCCGACGTTCACGCCGATGTTGATCAGGAACTGGCCGATCCACAGAAACGACAGACCGTAGGCAACATAAGCGGCAAAAAACTGTTTGGCTTTCTCGGCCCACAGACCGATGTACATGCCGCGAATACACACGAACACGAACAGCGCCACGGTGCACAGCGAGCCTACGGCGCCGAGCTCTTCGGCCAGGACCGAGAACACGAAGTCGGTGTGCGCTTCCGGCAGGTAGAACTGCTTCTGCACGCTGTTGCCCAGGCCAACGCCCAGCCATTCGCCGCGACCGAACGCGATCAAGGCTTGCGACAACTGATAACCGGCGCCGAACTGGTCGGCCCACGGGTCGGCGAAGTTGGTCAGACGCGCCATCCGGTAGGGCTGCATCTGAATCAGCAACACCACCGCACCGACGGCCAGCACCACCATCAGCGAGAACCGGAACAGCCCGACCCCGCCGAGGAACAGCATCGCCGCCGCAGCGCCCATCATCACGACGGTGGCACCGAAGTCCGGCTCCATCAGCAACAGGCCCGCCATCGGCAGCAGAACGATGAACGGCTTGAAGAAGCCCATCCAGCTCTCGCGCACTTCTTTCTGGCGACGCACCAGATAACCGGCGAGGTAGATCACCACGAACACCTTGGCGATCTCGGACGGCTGAACGTTGAAGAAGCTGAAACCGATCCAGCGCATCGAGCCGTTCACCTCACGGCCGATCCCCGGGATGATCACCATCACCAGCAGACCGAACGCACCGATCAGCATCAGCCAGCCCAGTCGCTGCCAGGTGGCGATCGGGATCATCATGGTGACGACGCACGCGCCCAGGCCCAGCACCACGTAGATCAGGTGACGGGTCATGTAATAAAGAGCACTGCCCGACTGCGCCGCGCCGACTTCTGTCGAGGCCGAAGCAATCATGATCAGGCCCAGGCCGAGCAACGCAAGGCAACCGGCGAGCATCGGGAAGTCGAGGTCGATCCCGCGTCCGGTGATCAGCGGCGACGGGTATGGCTTGATGATGTTTCTCAAGCTCATGCCAGATCCTCCACGGCGCGGACGAACTGGTGACCACGGTCTTCGTAGTTCTTGAACATATCGAAACTGGCGCAGGCCGGCGACAGCAGCACCACGTCACCCGGTTGGGCGGCGGCGCGGCACTGGGCGACCGCATCGACCAGCGTGGTCGCGCGAATCAGCGGAACGGCATCGCCGATCGCTTCGCCGATCTTGTCGGAGTCGCGGCCCATCAGGATCACGGCGCGGCAATGGGCCGCCACCGGATCGCGCAGGTCCTTGAATTCGGCACCCTTGCCGTCGCCACCGGCGATCAGCACGACCTTGCCGTCGATGTCCGCGCCCAGGCCTTCGATGGCCGCCAGTGCGGCGCCGACGTTGGTGGCTTTGGAATCGTTGTAGTAACCGACGCCGTCCAGATCACGCACCCACTGGCAACGGTGTTCAAGACCGGCGAAGGTGCGCAGCGCTGCCAGCATGGCGTCGAACGGCAGCCCGACCGCGTGGCCGAGCGCCAGCGCCGCCAGGGCGTTGGACTGGTTGTGGGCGCCACGAATCTTCAATTCGCGCACCGGCATCAGGTTCTGGAATTCGAAGGCCAGGTATTTCTCGCCATTCTCTTCGCGCAGGCCAAATGCCTTGAAATCGGGTTTGGTCAGGCCGAAGGTCCAGCACGGCTGGCCCTCGCCCATCAGTGGCCGGGTCAAGGCGTCCTGACGGTTGACCACGAACTGCTTCGCACCACGGAAGATCCGGTGCTTGGCCAGGTGATAGGCCGGCAGACCGCTGTAGCGGTCCATGTGGTCTTCGCTGATGTTGAGCACGGTCGCCACTTCGGCGTTGAGCTGGTCGGTGGTTTCCAGCTGGAAGCTCGACAGCTCCATCACGTACAGCTCGACGTCGTCGCTGAGCAGATCCAGCGCCGGCGTACCGAGGTTGCCGCCCACGGCGACGCGTTTGCCGGCCGCAGCCGCCATCTCGCCGACCAGGGTGGTGACGGTGCTTTTTGCGTTGGAACCGCTGATGGCCACGATCGGCGCCTTCGCGTTACGCGCGAACAGCTCGATGTCGCCGGACAGCTTCACGCCACGGGCCGCGGCGGCTTGCAGGGCCGGGGTCGCCAGCGCCAGGCCGGGGCTCACGTAGAGCTCGTCGGCACGGCACAGGAATTCGACGTCCAGCTCGCCACAACGCACTTCCACGTGCGGATAGTCACGCTGGAGCGTGGCCAGTTCCGGTGGATTTTCCCGCGTGTCGGCCACAGCAAACGCCACGCCCCGGTTCGCCAGGAAGCGAACCAGGGACATGCCGCTCTTGCCGAGGCCGACAACGATGCGGAAGTGGTCAGAAGCGATCAGAGACACTCGTTCTACCTCAGCTTCAGGGTGGCAAGGCCGATCAGCACGAGAATCACGGTGATGATCCAGAAACGGACGATCACGCGCGGCTCGGGCCAGCCCTTGAGTTCAAAGTGGTGGTGAATCGGCGCCATGCGGAACACACGGCGACCGGTCAGCTTAAAGGAGGCAACCTGAATGACGACTGACAGGGTTTCCATCACGAACACGCCGCCCATGATGAACAGGACGATTTCCTGACGGACGATCACCGCGATGGTGCCCAGGGCCGCGCCCAGCGCCAGTGCGCCGACGTCGCCCATGAAAACTTGCGCCGGGTAGGTGTTGAACCACAGGAAGCCCAGGCCGGCACCGATCAGCGCGCCGCAGAACACGATCAGCTCGCCTGCGCCCGGTACGTAAGGGATCAGCAGGTATTCGGCGAATTTCACGTTACCCGACAGGTAGCAGAAGATGCCCAGGCCACCGCCGACCATCACTGTCGGCATGATCGCCAGACCGTCGAGGCCGTCGGTGAGGTTGACCGCGTTGCTCGAGCCGACGATCACGAAGTAGGTCAGCACGATGAAGCCTGCGCCCAGCGGAATGCTGTAGTCCTTGAGCATCGGCAGGATCAGGGTGGTTTCCACCGGAGTGCTGGCAGTCATATAAAGGAAGATCGCCGCACCGAGGCCGAACACCGACTGCCAGAAATATTTCCAGCGGCTCGGCAGGCCACGGGAGTTCTTCTCGATCACCTTGCGGTAGTCGTCGACCCAGCCGATGGCGCCGAACAGCAGGGTCACCAGCAACACGACCCACACGTAGCGGTTGCTCAGGTCAGCCCACAGCAGGGTGCTGACGCCGATCGAAGACAGAATCAGCGCGCCGCCCATGGTCGGCGTACCGGATTTGGACAGGTGCGATTGCGGGCCGTCGTTACGAACGGACTGACCGATCTGACGGTTCTGCAGGGTGCGGATCATCCACGGGCCGTAGCACAGCGACAAGACCAGCGCGGTCAGCACACCGAGGATCCCGCGCAGGGTCAGGTACTGGAAGACCGCGAAGCCTTTGTAGAACTGTTGCAGATACTCCGCTAGCAGCAGCAGCATTAATGTTTCTCCAGACTGGACCCGCACAGGGCCGCAACGATGTTTTCCATCGCTGCGCTGCGCGAACCCTTGATCAAAATGGTGGTGTTTGTGTCCTGCTCGGCGTCGAGGGCCTGGATCAGTTCGGCCTGTGTGCCGAAGTGATGCGCCTCGTTACCGAATGCGTTCACGGCGTGGACCATGTTCGGCCCGACGGCGTAAAGCGCGGAAACCTTGCCCCGGGCGTATTCGCCCACGTCGCGGTGCCCCTGCTCCGCCCAGTCGCCCAACTCGCCGATATCCCCGAGCACCAGGACGGTGCGGCCGGAAAAGCCGGCGAGTATATCAACGGCCGCGCACATCGAGGTGGGGTTCGCGTTGTAAGTGTCATCGATCACGCGCATGCCGTTTTTCGCCAGTTGCGCGACGGTGCGACCCTTGACCGGTTGTACCGCGCCAAGCCCGGTGGCGATGCCGAACAGCGACACGCCCAAAGCGTGAGCGGCAGCGGCGGCAGCCATGGCGTTGGCGACGTTATGGGTGCCGAGCAGGTTCAGTTGAACCCGTTCCACACCTTCAGGACTGTGCAGATTGAACGCCGGGCAGCCACGGGCATCGGTGGCCAGGTCGCTGGCGTAAAAATCCGCCTGAGTGTTGCTCAGGGCAAACGTCAGCACCTTGCGCGCGCCTGCGCGGGTCTTCCAGATGCCAAACGCCTTGTCATCGAGGTTCAGCACGGCGACACCGTCGGCCGCCAGCCCTTCAATGATTTCGCCTTTGGCTTCGACGATTTTCTCCGGCCCGCCGAACTCACCGACGTGGGCGGTCCCGGCGTTGTTGAGGATCGCTACGTGCGGCTTGGTCAGCCCGACGGTGTAAGCGATTTCACCCAGACGCGAGGCGCCCAGCTCGATCACTGCCGCGCTGTGTTCCGGCGCAAGTTCGAGCAGGGTCAGCGGTACGCCGAGGTCGTTGTTCAGGTTGCCACGGGTCGCGTGCACCGATCCGCGAGTGCGCAGGATGCTCGCGAGCATTTCCTTGACCGTGGTCTTGCCGCTGGAACCGGTAACGGCCGCAACCGGTTTGGTGAACGCGGCACGGTTCAGCGCACCCAACTGGCCGAGGGCCTGGCGGGTGTCCTTGACCAGCAATTGCGGCAGCGTGTTGTCGGCGACTTCGCGCTCGACCAATGCCGCAACGGCGCCTTTGGCGGCGACTTCATTCAGATAGTCATGACCGTCGAAACGCGGGCCGGTCAGGGCAATAAACAGTTGGCCAGCCTTGATCGCGCGGCTGTCGATGCTCACGCCGTCAAAACTGGCGTCGGCGCTGATCAGACGGGCGTCGAGCGCGTTGGTCAGTTCGCTGAGTTTCAGGGCCTTAAGCATGGGCCACCTCCCACGCGGTCAGGGCGTGATCGGCCTCGACCAGATCGGAAAATGCATGGCGCTCGCCGTTGATTTCCTGATAGTCCTCGTGACCTTTGCCGGCCAGGACAATCACGTCTTCGGCCGAAGCGCCGGCAATCAGTTGCGCGATAGCCTGGCCACGGCCAGCCACGAACGTCACTTTATCCACAGCCGCGAAACCGGCGCGGATGTCATCGAAAATCACCGCCGGGTCTTCGGTGCGCGGATTGTCATCGGTCACCAGCACACGATCAGCCAGACGCTCGACCACTTCGGCCATCAGCGGCCGTTTGCCGCGATCGCGATCACCGCCGCAGCCGAACAGGCACAGCAACTGGCCTTTGACGTGCGGGCGCAACGCGGTAAGTACTTTTTCCAGCGCGTCCGGGGTGTGGGCGTAATCGACCACCACCAGCGGCTGGGTGCCACCGCCGAGACGCTGCATGCGTCCGGCCGGGCCTTCGAGTTTCGGCAACACCTTGAGAATTTCGTCAAGCGCGTAGTCGAGACCGAGCAAGGCGCCGACGGCGGCGAGTACGTTGCTCAGGTTGAAACGGCCCAGCAATGTGCTGCGCAGATGATGCTCGCCCTGCGGCGTGACCAGCGTGGCACGCACGCCATGGTCGTCGAACTGCGCTTCACGCACATAGAGATAGGCGCTGCTGTCGAGCAGGCTGTAAGTGATCAAACGCGACTCACGTTTTTCAGCGGCCAGTTGCCGGCCGAAATCGTCGTCGAGGTTGACCACGCGGCACTTCAGGTCATTCCAGGCGAACAGCCGGGCCTTGGCCTCGGCGTACGCTTCCATGGTGCCGTGGTAATCCAGGTGATCGCGGGACAGGTTGGTCATCACAGCAACGTCAAATGCCAGCGCGGTAACCCGGCCCTGATCCAGACCGTGGGACGAGACTTCCATGGCCACGGCTTTGGCGCCGGCCTTTTTCAGGTCGCCCAGGGTCGCTTGCATGGCGATCGGATTCGGTGTGGTGTGCAGGCCGCTTTGCAGCGCGCCATGGAAACCGGAGCCGAGAGTGCCGACGATGCCGCAATGCTGACCGAGCAGGTCCAGCGCCTGCGCCACCAGTTGGGTCACGCTGGTCTTGCCGTTGGTGCCGGTCACGCCGATCAGGTTCAGGTGATGACTCGGCTCACCGTAAAAACGCCCGGCGATGTCCGACAGCTGCGCTGCCAGGCCCTTGACCGGAATCAGCGGCACTTCGGTGATCGGCAGCACGGTGGCGCCTTCCACTTCATAAGCCACGGCAGCAGCACCGCGCTGCAAGGCGTCGGCGATGTGCGCACGCCCGTCGAACTTGCCGCCTGGCACCGCGAGGAACAGGTCACCCGCGCGTACGTTGCGACTGTCGAGCGCCAGTTCACGGATCAACAGATCGTGGCCGGCGTGGGGGAAAATCTTGTTCAGACTCAGAGACATCAGCCGCGCCCTCCATTGGCTTTCAGCGGAACGGCCGGGGTGGCGTTGGCCTGTTGTGTGGTCGGCAGGTTGTCCGGGGTGACGTTCATCAGGCGCAGGGTGCCCGACATCACGCGACTGAACACCGGCGCCGAGACCAGACCACCGAAGTAACCGGCCTTGGTCGGTTCATCGATCACCACGACGATTGCATAACGTGGATCGCTCATCGGGCCGAAGCCGGCGAACAGCGAGCGGTAAGAGTTTTCGGCGTAGCCCTTGGTGCCGACCGATGTTTTACGCGCGGTACCGGACTTGCCGCCCACGTGATACGCCGGCACCTGCGCACGGAACACGCCGCGCGGGGCTTCGATCACTTGTTGCAGCATGCCTTGCATGGTTTTGGCGACGGCTTCCGGCAGCACCTGGGTGGTCTGCGGCGCCTTGTCGGTTTTGATCAGGGTCAGCGGTGCGAGGCGGCCGTTGTTGGCCAGCGCCGAGAACGCGTGCACCAGCTGGATCGCAGTCACCGAAATACCGTAGCCGTACGACAGCGTTGCGGTCTCGGCCTTGCGCCACTCGCGGTAGTTCGGCAGGTTGCCGACACGTTCGCCCGGGAAGCCGAGGCCGGTGTCCTGGCCGAGGCCGACTTTCTGCGCGAGGCGGAAAATGGTTTCGCCGCCGATATCGAACGCGACCTTACTCATGCCGACGTTACTGGAATTGATCAGAATGCCGGTCAGGTCGAGTACCGGACCTTCGGTCTTCGATACGTCCTTGATCGTGTATTTGCCGATCTGCAGGGAGCCCGGATACACCTCGACGGTGTCGCTCGGTTTCCAGCGGCCGGTTTCGATCGCGGCGCTCATCGAGATCGCTTTCATGGTCGAACCGGGTTCGAACACGTCGATCATCGCGCGGTTACGCATCATCGCTGGCTGCAGGTTGCGACGGTTGTTCGGGTTGTAGGTCGGCTGGTTGACCATGGCGAGGATCTCGCCGGTCTTCACGTCCATGATCACCAGACTGCCGGCCTTGGCGCCGTTCTCGATGATCGCGTTGCGCAGTTCACGGTTGGCCAGATATTGCAGGCGCAGGTCAATCGACAACGCCAAGGGCTTGCCGGCCTTGGCGTTTTTGGTGACCTGGACATCCTTGATCAGCCGTCCGCGCCGATCCTTGATGACTTGCCGCTTGCCGGGCACGCCGGCCAGCCATTCATCGTAGGCCAGTTCGACGCCTTCACGACCGTGGTCATCGATATCGGTGAACCCGACCATGTGCGCCGTCACTTCACCGGCCGGATAGAACCGGCGGAATTCTTCGATGCCGTAGACACCCGGCACTTTCAGGTCGAGCACGGCCTGGCCCTGCTCGGGGGTCAACCCGCGCACCAGATAAATGAATTCTTTATTGGCCTGGGCTTCGAGACGTTCGGCCAGGGCTTTCGGATCCTGCCCCAGCGCGGCGGCCAGTGCCGGCCACTTCTCTTTGGCGGTCTGCATTTCCTTGGCGTTCGCCCACAACGTGGTCACCGGGGTACTCACGGCCAAAGGCTCGCCGTTACGGTCGGTGATCAGACCACGGTGAGCCGGAATCGGAATGTGCCGAAGACTGCGCGCGTCGCCCTGGCCTTTGAGGAAGTCACGGTCAACCACTTGCAAGTCGATGATGCGCCAGCAGATCGCCGCGACCATCACGCCGAGCAGTGCCACCATCAGACGGAAACGCCACGGGAAGAGAGCCCCCTCGAGTTTCATCATGGCGCCACCATCTTCACGTCAGCCGCGCCAGGGATGTGCATCTTCAGTTGTTCGGTGGCCAGCACTTCGATCCGGCTGTGGGCGGTCCAGGTGCTTTGCTCCAGAATCAGGCGCCCCCACTCGGCCTGCGCCTTGTCGCGCACGCTCAATTCGTTGTACAGGGTGTTGAGCAACTGCCGGTTCCAGTGGGCGCTGTAAGACACGCCGATGGCCGACACGAGCACGCCGATGAACAGCAGCAGCATGAAAAAGCTGCCGCCGGGCAGTGGCTTGGCGAAAAGCTTGCTCACCGCAGCTTCTCCGCGACGCGCATGACGGCGCTACGGGAACGTGGGTTGGCTTTGAGTTCGGCGTCGGAGGCCGTCTGCGCTTTGCCATGGACTTTGATTTTCGGTTCGAACGCAACGTGGCGAACCGGCAGGTTGCGCGGCAGGTTGTCGGCTTCGCCTTTCACCAGCTTGCGCATGAACAGTTTGACGATACGGTCTTCCAGCGAGTGGAAGCTGATCACGACCAGACGACCGCCCACTTCCAGGCATTCGAGCGCGGCTTCAAGACCCGCTTCCAGATCGCCCAGTTCGTTGTTGACGTGAATGCGCAGGCCCTGGAAAGCGCGGGTCGCCGGGTTCTTGCCCTTTTCCCACGCCGGGTTGGCGACTTTCAGGACTTCGGCCAGATCGGCGGTGCGCTCGAACGGCGTGATGTCACGGCGTTCGGCCACGGCACGGGCCATGCGACCGGAGAAACGTTCTTCGCCGTATTCCTTGAAAACACGGGCGATTTCTTCCACCGGCGCGGTGTTGACGAACTCGGCGGCGCTGATGCCACGGGACGGATCCATGCGCATGTCCAGCGGGCCGTCGTTGAGGAAACTGAAGCCGCGCTCGGCATCATCGAGCTGCGGCGAAGACACGCCCAGATCCAGCAGAATGCCGCTGACTTTGCCGGCCAGACCCTGCTCCGCAACCACCGAGCCGAGCTCGGCAAAGCTGCGCTGCACAACGACAAAGCGGCCGTCTTCGGCCGCTAGCGTTTGCCCGGTGGCAATCGCTTGAGGATCCTTGTCGAATCCGATGAGCCGACCATCCGGCCCGAGCTTGCTCAGGATCAACCGGCTGTGCCCGCCGCGACCGAACGTGCCGTCCAGATAGCAGCCATCAGGACGTACGGCGAGAGCCTCGACGGCTTCGTCAAGCAGTACGGTGATGTGGTTAAAGCCGCTATCAATAGTCACAGGATCAGATCACGCAGTTCGTCAGGCATGGCGCCCGGTTGTTGTATGGCAGCCAGGTCAGCGGCAGAAACCGCATTCCAGGCATCTTCGTCCCACAGTTGGAACTTGTTCAGTTGGCCCACCAGCATCGCGCGCTTGTCGAGCTTCGCGTATTCGCGCAGGCGCGGCGGCACCAGGAAACGACCACTGCCGTCGAGCTCGAGGTCAACGGCATTACCAATCAATAAACGTTGCAGACGACGGTTCTCTTCGCGAAGCGAAGGAAGCGCGCGCAACTTGGTTTCAATAATTTCCCACTCATCGAGCGGGTAGACACACAAACATGGATCAACGGCATCAATGGTCACGATCAACTGGCCGGAACTGCGCGAATCGAGCTCGTCACGGTACCGGCTCGGCATGGCGAGACGGCCCTTTGCGTCGAGACTGATAGCGTTAGCTCCGCGAAACACGTCTGCGTTTCTCCAATTTTTATCGTTTTGAGCTCAAAAAACCCACTTCATGCCACTTTCCGCCACTTGCGCACACTATAGGAATGCGCCCACCACACCGTCAAGGCGCGGATTAAAGGAAAACCCTTACAGAACGGAGATTTAGGAGCATAAAAGGAGGAGCAACGAGAATCTGGCGGATGCTTTTATCCAATAACTTGAAGCAGCACTGAAAGCTGCGCTCGAAAGTTAAAGTAATTTGTTAAGAGTAAGATTTTTTCGGTATTACAAAAGCGCTTCTGCTGTTGATTGAAGCAAGGTGGGAAATGGCTATTACTGCGTCTGCCGCTACCGGATTTCCAGCGCAGGCCTGCTGATAATAAACAGCCCTGTCGCCTTTAATTCAAGCAGGGAAAAGAAAAAGGTGGAGAGTCGATCTGTAAGCCGGGTTCTGTCTTGAACAGTCATTCGTCTACGATGGCCATCACTGGACATCTTTAGCAACCTACCCGGTCCCAGCGCGGGCCACGCCTTGGGACCCTATTTGGTCTTGCTCCAAGTGGGGTTTACCTAGCCACGAACTGTTGCCAGACGTGCGGTGCGCTCTTACCGCACCTTTTCACCCTTACCGGCGCCGAAGCGCTTAGGCGGTTATTTTCTGTGGCACTTTCCGTAGGCTCACGCCTCCCAGGCATTACCTGGCACTTCGCCCTATGGAGCCCGGACTTTCCTCCCCCCCCTAATTTTCATAGAGGGCAGCGACTGTCCGATCGACTCTCCGCCGCGCAGGTTAACGGCAGAGCGGCCGAAGAACAAGCGCTAATAGCCCGCAAACCGGTCTGCGCGACGGGTTACGCGTCTTTTTGCTGATCCAGTGCTACCTGATACAGCACGTTTTTGCGCTCACCGGTGATTTGCGCTGCCAGAGCCGCCGCGCGCTTGAGCGGCATCTCTTCCAGCAACAGATTGAGGATGCGCATCGCCTCGCTGCTGACGGCGTCTTCGGATTCCGGCGCGGTCCAACCTGCCACCACCACGACGCATTCGCCGCGCTGCTGATTACTGTCCGCCTCGACGAATGCCCGCAACTCACTCAGCGGCAATCCCTTGAGCGTTTCAAAGGTCTTGGTGATTTCACGAGCGAGCAATGCAGGACGATCAGCGCCGAATACCACTTCCATATCCTGCAGGCATTCCAGAATACGGTGCGGCGCCTCGTAAAAAATCAGCGTGCGCGGTTCTTCCTTGATAGCTTCCAGACGCGCCTTGCGCCCCACGGCCTTGGCCGGCAAAAAGCCTTCGAAGACAAAGCGGTCGGACGGCAGACCGGCAGCCGATAACGCTGCGATCAATGCGCACGCACCCGGCACCGGCACCACATTGATCCCGGCGGCACGAGCCTGACGCACGAGGTGATAGCCCGGATCGGAAATCAGCGGCGTACCGGCATCGGAAATCAGTGCGACGTTGTCGCCCGCCAGCAGACGGGTAATGAAGCGACTGCCTTCATCGCGCTCGTTGTGTTCATGACAGGCTGCCAGCGGCGTGGAGATGCCGAAGTGCTGCATCAGGCGCTGGGAATGGCGTGTGTCTTCGGCGGCGATCAGCGCCACCTCGCGCAGGATCTTCAACGCCCGGGCGCTGATGTCATCCAGGTTGCCGATGGGCGTCGCCACCACATAAAGCGAGCCCGCAGCGGAATTCAAAGGACCTGGAGCAGTCAAAGCGCACACCTCATGATCGGTAAAAGCCGCCATTGTAGCGCGTCGTGCGCCGGTCGATGCGTCCGAGTCGGACACGGTTTGTCGCACCATTGTGAGGCTGCGCACTCTTTGTATCAGCTAAATTGACGGTTTCACGCCAGTAACATCGCGCCCCGGCCAGTGCTTGGGTACAATTCGACGCTAATTTGATCGAGTATCAGGAACACTTACATGATCGCTTGCCTGCGGCTGTTCACTGCCCTCTGCCTCGCTGCCTTGCTGGCGGCTTGCGCCAGCTCCCCTTCCTCCAGCCTTGGCGAACTTCCACGGACCCCGGATGCCACCATCGAGCAACTGCTCGAACAGGCTGCCCAGGCCAAATCGCCGGACAAGGCTGCGCTGTTGCGCCTGAGTGCGGCAGATATGGCGTACCGCCAGGGCAATGCCGGACAGTCCGCGCAAATCCTGCAGCAAGTGCCGATGGAACAACTTCAGCCGGGCCAGCAGGCATTTGCCAGCACGCTGTCTGCAGAACTGGCCATGACCCGCAACCAGCCGAAAGCCGCGCTGACTGCCCTGAGCCACCCAAGCCTGCAACGCCTGAGCGAAATGTCGGCACCGCTGCAAGTTCGCGCCGGCACCGTTCACGCCCGCGCCCTTGAAGCCGACGGCCAGACCCTGGCCGCCGCCCGCGAGCGCATCTTCATCGCGCCGATGCTGGAAGGTGAAGCCGCCAACAAGAACCACGAAGCGATCTGGACCCTGATTGCATCGCTGCCGGCCGATCAACTGCAAGCGAACACCACCGATGACCTCGGCGGCTGGATGAGCCTGGCCCTGGCGGTGAAAACCGCCGGCACTCTGGAACAGCAGCAAGCCGCCATCGACAACTGGCGCAACCAGCATCCAAAGCACCCAGCCGCGATCAACCTGCCGCTGCCCCTGACCAAACTCAAGGAACTGGCCAGCCAGCCTTTGAGCAAGATCGCCCTGCTGTTGCCACAGGACGGCCAACTGGCCTCGGTCGGCAAGGCCCTGCGTGACGGCTTCATGGCCGCGCACTATCAGGCTCAGCAAGCCGGCCAGAAACCACCGGCCATCGAGTTCTATGACAGCTCGAAACTGACCAACCTCGACGAGTTCTACCGCAAGGCCCAGGCCGATGGCGTGCAACTGGTCGTCGGCCCGCTGGAGAAGCCGCTGGTCAAACAGCTGAGCACTCGCCCGCAACTGCCGATCACCACCCTCGCCCTGAACTACAGCGAAGGCGATCAAGGCCCGGCGCAGCTGTTCCAGTTCGGTCTGGCCGCTGAAGACGAAGCCCGCGAAGTCTCCCGCCGCGCCCGTGCCGACGGCCTGCATCGCGCCGCCATCATGGTGCCGAAAGGCGAATGGGGCGACCGCGTCCTGCGCGCGTTCAGCCAGGACTGGCAAGCCAACGGCGGCAGCATTGTCGCCACCGAGCGCGTCGACCAGCCGGTGCAACTGGCTCAGCAGATCGCCGACATGTTCCAGCTGCGTCAGAGCGAAGCTCGCGCCAAGAGCCTGCAGAATGCTGCCGGCACCAACGTTGCCGCCCAGCCTTCGCGTCGCCAGGACATCGAGTTCATCTTCCTCGCCGCCACCCCGCAGCAGGCGCAGCAGATCAAGCCGACACTGAACTTCCAGTACGCCGGTGATGTGCCGGTTTACGCGACCTCCCACGTATTCAGCGCCAGCGGCGACGTGAACCAGTACAACGACATGAACGGCGTGCGCTTCTGCGAAACGCCATGGCTGCTGGAAACCAGCGATCCGCTGCGCCAGCAGGTCACCGCGCAATGGCCACAAGCCGCTGGTAGCCTCGGCCGCCTGTACGCGATGGGCGTCGATGCCTACCGCCTCGCGCCACGCCTGGATCAGCTCAAGGCACTGCCGGACAGCCGCATCGAAGGTCAGTCGGGCAGCCTGGGCATGACTCAGAGCCAACGCGTCGTACGTCAGTTGCCATGGGCGCAGTTCGTCAGCGGTCAGATCCAGCGTCTGCCGGACACTCCACGCTGATGCCCGACAGGTCACACCTGCAAAGCGGCAAGGATGCCGAGCGCCAGGCGCTCGAGCATCTGCAACACCAGGGTCTGCGCCTGCTGGCGCAGAACTGGTTATGTAAACGCGGTGAGCTTGATCTGGTCATGCTTGATGGCGATACAGTAGTATTCGTCGAAGTCCGTTACCGAAAGAACACTCAATGGGGTGGCGCACTCGACAGCATCGATGGGCGCAAACGGCAGAAACTGATTTTCGCCGCACAGTATTTTCTTCAGCGCGAGTCGCGTTGGGCCAATTCCCCCTGCCGCTTCGACGTGGTGGCCATCGACAGCCACCAGGGTCAGCTGAACTGGTTGCAGAATGCGTTCGACAGTTGACCGCCTGCTCCGACCCGGACACTTTCACTCAACACTTTTGCTCTTTGCTTTGCGGGCTGCCCATTCACGTGCCGGACAGCCGCGCTAATTAAGGTCACACAGATGGACATGCAATCCCGAATTCGCCAGCTTTTCCAGGCCAGCATCGACACCAAGCAACAGGCGATGGACGTACTTGCACCGCACATCGAGCAAGCCAGCCAGGTAATGGTCAACGCCCTGCTCAACGAGGGCAAAATGCTCTCGTGCGGTAACGGCGGCTCGGCCGGTGATGCCCAGCACTTTTCCTCGGAACTGCTCAACCGTTTCGAGCGTGAGCGCCCTAGCCTGCCAGCGATCGCGCTGACCACCGACAGCTCGACCATCACCTCGATCGCCAACGACTACAGCTACAACGAAGTGTTCTCCAAGCAGATCCGCGCACTCGGCCAGCCGGGTGACGTATTGCTGGCGATTTCGACCAGCGGCAACTCGGCGAACATTATTCAGGCGATCCAGGCCGCACATGATCGCGAAATGATTGTCGTAGCATTGACCGGACGCGATGGCGGCGGCATGGCTTCGCTGCTGCTGCCCGAAGACGTCGAGATTCGCGTACCGGCCAACGTCACCGCACGTATTCAGGAAGTCCACTTGCTGGCGATCCATTGCCTTTGCGATCTGATCGACAGCCAACTGTTCGGGAGTGAAGAATGACCCCTAATCGCCTTGGCCTTCTGGCCTTGACCCTGTGCCTCGGCATCAGCGGCTGCACCTCGGTGGTGAATGCCAGCCGTGAAGCGCCGATCGAAGACGACCGCGGTACCCGCACTTTCGGCAGCAAGATCGATGACTCGCTGATCGAAACCAAAGTCGGCGTCAACGTGGCCAAGGCCGATCCGGCCCTGGACAACGACTCGCACATCGTCGTCACCAGCTTCAACGGTGTCGTACTGCTGGCCGGCCAGACCCCGCGCGCGGACCTCAAGGAGAAGGCCGAACAGGCCGCGGCCAACGTTCAGCGCGTGAAAAAGGTTCACAACGAACTGCAAGTGATCGCACCTTCAGGCTTCGTTGCCCGTCAGAACGACTCCTGGCTGACCACCAAGATCAAGACCCAGATGCTCGCCGATGCCAGCATTCCCGGCTCGCGCATCAAGGTCGTGACCGAGAACGGCATCGTTTACCTGCTGGGCCTGCTGACCAAACAGGAAGCCGCCCAGGCGACCAACCTGGTTCAGGGCGTCTCCGGCGTGCAGAAGATTGTGAAGCTGTTCGAATACATCGACTGACCCGCAAAACGCAGGCACAAAAAAGGCGATCCAACCGGATCGCCTTTTTTATTACTTCACCACTTTCAGGCTTGGCCGGCCGCTTGGGCGCGGCGGCTCGCTGTCCGGTGGCGGAACATCGTCATCCTGCTCGATCTCGTCTTCGTCATCCATCGGCGACTCCAGATCGAACACCATGCCCTGACCGTTCTCCCGGGCATAGATCCCCAGAATTGCAGCAATCGGCACGTACAGACTGTGCGGGACGCCACCGAAGCGACCTTCGAAGGTCACAACGTCGTTGTCCATGTGCAAGTGCCGCACGGCACTCGGCGAAATGTTCAGGACAATCTGCCCGTCACTGGCAAAGCCCTGTGGCACCTGCACCGCCGGGTACTCGGAATTGACCAGCATGTGCGGGGTGCAATCGTTATCCACAATCCACTCGTAGAGCGCGCGGACCAGATAAGGTCGACTGGAGTTCATAGCGGCTCCTTAAGCCTTAGCGCATGTCGCGTTCGACACCAGACAGACTCGCCTGGAAAGCCTCACGCGCAAACTGACGCTCCATATAATCAAGCAGCGGCTTGGCGGGCCGCGGCAGTTCTATACCCAGAATCGGCAAACGCCAGAGTATTGGCAATAGGCAGCAATCCACCAGACTTTGTTCCTCACTGAGGAAAAACGGCTTGTCGGCAAACAGCGGCGACACGCCCGTCAGGCTTTCGCGCAATTCCTTGCGCGCCACGGCACGGGCCGCTTCCTTGGTGCGCGAATCCAGAATCAGATCCACCAGACCACACCAGTCGCGCTGAATGCGGTGAATCAGCAGACGGCTGTTGGCACGCGCCACCGGGTACACGGGCATCAATGGCGGATGCGGGTAACGCTCATCCAGGTATTCCATCACCACGGTCGACTCCCACAACGCCAGGTCACGATCGACCAGCGTGGGCAGACTGCCGTAAGGGTTCACTTCAATCAGTTTAGGCGGCTGACGACCAGCCTCCACAAAAATGATCTCGGCGCTGACACCCTTCTCTGCAAGCACGATGCGCACTCGGTGGGAATAGTGGTCGGCGGGGTCGGAGTAACAGGCCAACCGATTGGTCACGCCCATGGCGATCCTCCTCGCTTGTTGAAATAGTCGGAGCCGGAAAAACGCGCGCGCCCAGAGGGCGCCTCCCGCAACGGCTGGCGAACCAGGCGTTGCGTTTTCAGAGGCGCCCTTGGGCGCGCGCGATTAACAGCAATTGCTTGAAGCGTATCAGTGCACGTCTTTCCAGTATTCACGCTTGAGCAGGTAGGCGAACACAAAGAAGAACGCCAGGTACAGCAAGACATAAGTACCGATGCGCTGATGTTGCAGCTTAACCGGGTTAGCCGAGTAAGCCAGGAAGGTTACCAGATTCTTGACCTTCTCATCGAACTGCTCTTCGTTGAGGGTTCCGGTTTTCGGCACGATGGTCAACTGATCGCACGCTTCATGAGTCAGAGGCGTACCGGTCAGCGGGTCATATTGCTTCTTGCCGTCTTCGACGATCTGTACCTGTTTGCAACCCACGACCTGACGACCTTGCAGGCCGACCAGCACGTTAGGCATGCCGACGTTCGGGAAGACCTTGTTGTTCACGCCCCATGGACGCGCAGGATCTTCGTAGAACGACTTGAGGTAACCGTAGAGCCAGTCGGTGCCGCGAACACGAGCCACCAGCGTCAGATCCGGCGGCGCTGCGCCGAACCAGGTCTTGGCGTCGGCCGGCTGCATGCCGATGTTCATGTGATCGCCGATCTTGGCGCCGGTGAACACCAGTTTTTCCAGCATCAGTTCGTGCGGAACGCCGAGGTCATCGGCCACACGCTCGTAACGCTGGAACTTGGCACTGTGGCAACCCATGCAATAGTTGGCGAAAGTACGCGCACCATCCTGCAAGGCAGCCTTGTCGGAAACGTCGATGTCGACCTTTTCCAGTTCCGGACCACCGTGTTCGGCCGCGAAAGACAGCACTGGCAGAGCAGCAAAAATCAGAGCAAAAAATAACTTTTTCATCAGCCAGTCACCCTTTCCGGAACCGGTTTGGTCTTCTCGAGCCTGGTGTAGAACGGCATCAGAATGAAGTAGGCGAAGTACAGGAAGGTGCAGACCTGCGACAGCAGCGTACGGCCTGGCGTCGGGGCCAGAACGCCCAGAATGCCGAGGATCACGAACGAAATGCAGAACACCACCAGCCAGATTTTGCTCATCCAGCCTTTGTAGCGCATCGACTTGACCGGGCTGCGGTCGAGCCACGGCAGGACGAACAGCACCGCAATCGCTGCACCCATGGCGATAACGCCCATGAGCTTGTCAGGGACCGCACGCAAGATTGCGTAGAACGGTGTGAAGTACCAGACCGGTGCAATGTGCTCAGGCGTCTTGAACGGGTTGGCTTGCTCGAAGTTAGGCTTTTCAAGGAAGTAACCGCCCATTTCCGGGAAGAAGAACACAATGAAGCAGAAGATGAACAGGAACACCACGACGCCGACGATATCTTTCACGGTGTAGTACGGGTGGAAGGCAATGCCGTCCAGCGGGATACCGTTTTCGTCTTTGTGCTTCTTGATGTCCACGCCGTCCGGGTTGTTCGAACCGACTTCGTGCAGCGCCAGAATGTGCAGCACCACCAGACCGAGAATCACGATCGGCAGCGCAACCACGTGCAGGGCGAAGAAGCGGTTCAGGGTGATCCCGGAAATCAGGTAGTCACCACGGATCCACTGGGTCAGGTCGTTGCCGATGACCGGGATCGCACCGAACAGCGAGATGATCACCTGGGCACCCCAGTAGGACATCTGGCCCCATGGCAGCAGGTAACCCATGAAGGCTTCGGCCATCAGCGCCAGGTAGATCAGCATGCCGAAGACCCACACCAGCTCACGCGGTTTCTGGTACGAACCGTAGAGCAGGCCACGGAACATGTGCAGATAGACCACGATGAAGAACGCCGAAGCGCCGGTGGAGTGCAGCAGGCGCAGGATCGAACCGTACTCGACGTCGCGCATGATGTATTCGACGGAAGCGAACGCTTCTTCCGCCGACGGGGTGTAGCTCATGGTCAGCCAGACACCGGTGACGATCTGGTTGACCAGAACGAGCAGCGCCAGCGAGCCGAAGAAGTAGAAGAAGTTGAAGTTTTTTGGAGCGTAATACTTGCTGAGATGGTCTTCCCACATCTTGGTGGCGGGGAAGCGTGCATCAACCCAATCCATGAACTTGCTCATCACGCTTTCTCCGTATCGACGCCAATGACAATCAGGTCATCGGTCTCATAGGAATGCGGGGGTACTGGCAGGTTCAAAGGCGCAGGTTGCGACTTGTAGACGCGGCCAGCCAGATCGTAGTGGGAACCGTGGCAAGGGCAGAAATAGCCGCCTACCCAGTCTTTGCCCAGATCCGCGGGTGCCACTTCGGGACGGAAAGTCGGTGAGCAACCCAGGTGAGTGCAGATCCCGATCAACAGGAGGATTTCCGGCTTGATCGAACGCACTTCAGGGTCGACATAAGTGGGTTGCGTGGAGTTTTTGGAGGTCGGATCGGAGAGCTGGCCCTCGATCTTCTTGAGATTCCCCAGGATTTCCTCGGTACGGCGGACAATGAACACCGGCTGGCCGCGCCATTCAGCAATCATCTGCTGCCCTGGCTCGATTTTGCTGACATTCACTTTCACCGGTGCTCCGGCAGCCTTCGCCTTGGCACTGGGAAACCATGACCCCACGAACGGGACCGCAGCCCCCACCGCTCCTGCAGCACCCACCACGGATGTGGCTGCTACCAAGAAGCGACGCCGGCCTGCATTCACGCCGTCATTGCTCATTCAGTCCTCTCCCATCAGCTTTGTGGCCTGTTAAATCAGGCGTCTACTAAATTGAAACTATGTACTTATAAAAATTTTGCCGAATGGTAATGAAAACCCCCAATTCTGACAAGGTAATTACCCGGAGGGCTGGCCCTCAAGCCTTGTAGTATAGGGGGTCTACGAATGTGGCAAGTTGTCACAGCGCAATTATTCAAGAAATCGCACGCATAAAAAAACGCCCGGTTCCGTGAGGAATCGGGCGTTCTTTTTGAACGTGGAAGCGAAATTAACGCTTCGAGTACTGCGGACGCTTACGCGCTTTACGCAGACCAACTTTCTTACGTTCAACTTCACGGGCGTCGCGAGTAACGAAGCCAGCTTTGCGCAGAGCGCTACGCAGGGTTTCGTCGTAGTCCATCAGAGCGCGAGTGATGCCGTGGCGGATTGCGCCAGCTTGACCACTTACACCACCACCGATGACGGTGACGTAGATGTCGAACTTCTCGACAGTCTCAGTCAGTTCCAGCGGCTGACGAACTACCATGCGGGCAGTTTCGCGACCGAAGAACGTGTCCAGGGAGCGGTTGTTGATGGAGATGTTACCAGTACCCGGACGCAGGAAAACGCGTGCGGTTGCGGTCTTGCGACGGCCAGTGCCGTAATTTTGAGTCGCCGACATAATGAACTATTCCGTTAAATCTTCAGTTCTTGGGGCTGCTGAGCAGTATGAGGGTGTGCAGCGCCCGCATAGACTTTCAGCTTACGGTACATGTCGCGACCCAGTGGGTTTTTAGGCAGCATGCCTTTAACCGCGGTCTCGATCACGCGCTCAGGGGCCTTGGCGATCAGCTTTTCAAAGTTGATCGACTTGATGCCGCCCGGGAAACCGGAGTGGGAGTAGTACATTTTGTCAGTGGTTTTAGCACCGGTAACACGGATCTGCTCAGCGTTGATTACGACGATGTAGTCGCCGGTGTCAACGTGAGGAGTGTACTCAGGCTTGTGCTTGCCACGCAGACGGCTCGCGATTTCGGTGGCCAGACGACCCAGGGTCTGACCAGCAGCGTCGACGACAAACCAGTCGCGCTTTACTGTTTCCGGTTTAGCAGTAAAAGTTTTCATTCTTTATAGCCTCAGGGGCCGCCTGTAAATAAGACGGCGGATCTTACTGAATAGTGCGTACTTTGACAAGTCAAAGGCAGCCGGATACAGACGCTTTCGGGGGCTCGGGTCGGCGCGTCCGTTCAACGGCAAGATTCTTCGGCGGCGGCGCATCACTTCCACTGCAGAAAGAGGTCGGCAATTATGCAGATTGCGAAAAAAATTTCAACCTGCTTTTATGCTTGTTTTGCCCAAGGAGCACCCGATGGACTATCGCCAGCTAGGCCGTACCGACCTGAACGTGAGTGCAATCTGCCTCGGCACCATGACCTGGGGCGAGCAAAACACTGAAGCTGAAGCCTTCGCCCAGATCGAACGGGCAAAAGAGGCCGGGATCAATTTCCTCGACACCGCCGAGATGTACCCGGTGCCGCCGAAAGCCGAAACCTACGCCACCACCGAGCGCTACATCGGCAATTACTTCAAGAGCCGTGGCGACCGCGCCGACTGGATCCTCGCCAGCAAGATCGCCGGCCCCGGCAACACCATCGACTACATCCGCGACAAGAACCTGCGCCACAACCGCCAGCACATCACCGAAGCCGTGGACGCCAGCCTCAAGCGCCTCCAGACCGATTACATCGATCTGTATCAATTGCACTGGCCGGAGCGCAGCACCAACTTTTTCGGACAGCTGGGCTACAAGCACCAGACCGAAGCCAACCTGACGCCCCTCGAAGACACCCTTGAAGCGCTCGATGAGCAAGTGAAGGCCGGCAAGATCCGCCATATCGGCCTGTCCAACGAGACACCGTGGGGCACCATGCGCTTTCTCGCCCTGGCCGAAGCCCGTGGCTGGCCGCGCGCCGTGTCGATCCAGAACCCGTACAACCTGCTCAACCGCAGTTTCGAGATCGGCCTGGCGGAAATCGCCATCCGTGAACAATGCGGTCTGCTCGCCTATTCGCCGCTCGCGTTCGGTTTCCTGTCGGGCAAGTACGAGGGTGGGGCGCGCCCGCCAAAAGGCCGCCTGAGCCTCTACAGCCGCTTCAGCCGCTATTTCAACCCGCAATCGGAAGCGGCATGCAGCCGTTATGTGGCACTGGCCCGTGAACACGGTCTGGATCCGGCACAAATGGCCCTGGCCTTTGTGAACCAGCAACCGTTCGTCACCAGCAACATCATCGGGGCGACGACGCTGGAGCAACTGGACAGCAACATCGCCAGCTACGAGCTGAAACTGTCGAGGGAAGTGCTGGAAGGGATCGAAGCGATTCACAAGGATCATCCGAACCCGGCGCCGTAACCCAGGACGATGATCGTTCCCGCGCTCTGTGGACTGCACCCCAAAGCGGACGCAGAGCGTCCATGGCGGCATTCCCACGCAGAGCGTGGGTACGATCACACGCTCGGATCAAAGCGACCGCGCAATGATCTCCTTCATGATTTCATTGGTGCCGGCATAGATCCGCTGCACCCGCGCATCCGCCCAGGCTCGCGCCACCGGGTATTCCCACATGAAACCGTAGCCTCCATGCAGTTGCACGCACTCGTCGAGCACCTTGCATTGCAGGTCGGTGCCCCAGTACTTGGCCATCGCCGCCGTCGGCACATCAAGCTTGCCTTGCAGATGCAACTCCAGGCAGCGGTCGACGAACACCCGGCCGATCTGAATCTCGGTGGCCATTTCCGCCAGTTTGAAGCGGGTATTCTGGAAGTCGGCAATCGACTTGCCGAACGCCTTGCGGTCACGGGTGTAATCCAGCGTCCATTGCAGCGCCGCCTCGGCTGAAGCCAGACCGCCAATCGCCACGGTCAGACGCTCCTGCGGCAGTTCCTGCATCAGATAGGCAAATCCCGCCCCGGCCTGACCCAGCAGGTTTTCTTTCGGTACTCGCACGTCCTGGAAGAACAATTCCGACGTGTCCTGAGCCTTCATTCCGACCTTCTCCAGGCGCTTGCCCTTGTCGAAGCCCGGCGTGTTCGCCTCCACCAGAAACAGGCTGGTGCCCTTGGCGCCGGCCTTGGGATCGGTCTTGGCCACAACGATCACCAGATCCGCCAGGAAGCCATTGGTGATAAAGGTTTTCGAGCCGTTGATCACATATTCGTCGCCATCCAGCACCGCCGTGGTCTTGACCCCTTGCAGGTCGGAACCGGCGCCCGGTTCGGTCATGGCGATCGCGGTGACCATCTCGCCGGACACCAGCTTCGGCAGGTATTTCTGTTTCAGCGCCTCGCTGCCGTAATGCAGGATGTACGGTGCGACGATGTCCGAATGCAGTGAAAAACCGATACCGGTCAGGCCCAGCCGGCCCACTTCCTCGATGACCACTGCACTGTAGAGAAAGTCCGCTCCCAGCCCGCCGTATTCCTCCGGCAGGTGCGAGCAGAGCATCCCCGCCTCCCCCGCCTTGTTCCACAGTTTGCGGTCGATGTAGCCTTGTTTTTCCCATTGCCCATGGAACGGCACGGCCTCCTTTTCGAGGAATGTTCGTACGCTGTCGCGGAACAATTCGTGCTCGGAGCTGAACAAGGTTCTGGGAATCATGCGGCACCTTTTCTTTATTGTTGGAGGGATCAGACCTTCAGAGACTAAGCCTCGCTTCCGATACAGGACACTGGACACATCCGACAAAAAATAAGACGATCCAGCCGTCTGGTGACCACTTTCCCTTATAAAAACAAAAGTTGAATTATGTCCAAGCAAGTCTCCACGCCCTTGCGGCGCGTCAGCATCCTGGCGATCGACCGGGTTTTCGCTTCCACCCTCATGCAAGCCAAGGATTTCTTCCATCTGGCCAGCCTGCGTTACGGCAAACAACTGGGCCACGGCCTGACTCCGGCGTTCGAAACCCGCCTGGTCAGCCCCGACGGCAAACCGGTGAACAGCTTCAGTGACGTGGTCATGCCGGTGGACGGCGGCCTGGAAAACGCCGACGTCATCATCCTCCCGGCCTTCTGGGACGATTTCGATACGCTGTGCCAACGTTATCCACAGATCCTGCCGTGGCTGCGCGAACAGCATGCCCGGGGCGCCGTGCTCTGCGGCGAGGCTACCGGGGTGTTCTGGCTGGCCGAGGCCGGCTTGCTCAACGGCAAGGAAGCGACCACCTACTGGCGCTTCTTCAACGCTTTCGCCGAGCGCTTCCCGCAGGTCTACCTCAATCAGGACAAGCACTTGACCGACGCCGACAACCTGTATTGCGCCGGCGGCACCACTTCGGCCTGCGATCTCTACATTTACCTGATCGAGCGCTTCTGCGGCGCCAATGTAGCCCAGGCGGTAGCTCGCGACATTCTCTATGAAGTGCAGCGCAGCTACGCACCGGGCCGCATCGGTTTCGGCGGCCAGAAGCTGCATCAGGACGTGATCATCCTGCAGATCCAGCACTGGCTCGAAGAGCATTTCGCCGACAAGTTCCGCTTCGAGGACGTGGCGCGCGAGCACGGCATGAGCATCCGCAACTTCATGCGCCGCTTCCAGACCGCCACCGGCGACAAACCGCTGCACTATCTGCAACGGCTGCGCATCGAGACCGCCAAGGGCTTGCTCTCCGGCAGTCGCAAGAGCATCAAGACCATCAGCTACGAAGTCGGCTACGACGATGCGAGCTTCTTCGCACGGCTGTTCCGCCAGCACACCGAACTGTCGCCGAACCAGTACCGGCAGCAGTTTCAGCAAGCTGCCTGACGATTCGACCAGACACAAAAAAGGGCCTGCATCTGCAGGCCCTTTTTGTTTGCCGAATCCGCTTAAGGCTTGTGTGCCCGGGACAGGAACTCGTGGGATTGCATCTCCAGCAGACGGCTGAGGGTACGCTGGAACTCGAATGTCAGACGCCCGCCGGTGTACAGGTCTTTCAACTCGACTTCGGCAGAAATGATCAGTTTGACGTTACGGTCGTAGAACTCGTCGACCATGTTGATGAAGCGTCGGGCGATGTCGTCGGTGGTGACGCTCATCTGCTCCACGCCACTGAGCAGCACGGCGTGGAAGATCTTGCCCAGTTCGATGTAGTCGTTCTGGCTGCGCGGGCCGTCGCACAGCTCGCGGAAGTCGAACCAGGCCACGTCGTCGCAAGTGCGCAGGGCACGGATTTCGCGGTTCTCGATGATCAGCACATCGTTTTCCACCGCCGCCGTGCATTCCGGCGTCAGCGCGCGGAAGCTCTTGCGCAGGCTTTCGTGGGCGGCTTCGTCGAGCGGGAAGTGGAACAGCTCCGCTTGTTCGAGGTGGCGCAGACGGTAGTCGACGCCGCTGTCGACGTTGACGATCTCGGTGTTCTGCTTGATCAGCGCGATGGCTGGCAGGAAGCGCGCGCGTTGCAGGCCGTCCTTGTACAGGCCGTCCGGCACGATGTTCGACGTGGCGACCAGGGTCACGCCGTTCTTGAACAGCTCTTCCATCAGCGTGCCGAGGATCATGGCGTCGGTGATGTCGGAAACGAAGAATTCATCGAAGCAGATGACCCGCGATTCAGTCGCGAAACGCTTGGCGATGATGGTCAGCGGGTTTTTCTCGCCGCCAAGGGTTTTCATCTCTTCGTGCACGCGCTTCATGAAGCGGTGGAAGTGAGTGCGGGTCTTTTCCTTGAATGGCAGCGCTTCGAAGAAGGTATCCACCAGGTAAGTCTTGCCGCGACCCACGCCGCCCCAGAAGTACAGGCCCTTGACCGGCGCCTGATCCTTTTTGCCAAACAGCTTGCCCAGCAAACCCGGCTTGTTCTGCTCGGCCGCGATCAGATCGTCGTACAGGCGTTGCAGATGACGAACGGCAGTTTCCTGCGCCGCGTCATGGAAGAAGTCCGGGCGTTTCAGATCAGCTTGATATCGTTCTAGGGGCGTCATAATTCGTTAGCAAGGCAACAAAAACGGGCCGTCACTGTAGCGATGGCCCGTGGGAATGGCAATCGGCCCTTGGTCGGGCCGGCCCGTTGATTATTCCTGAATCGGCGTCAGAGCGATCCGCAACGCCTCGACAGCCGCATCGCGCGCAGCCACGTCGGCGAACGCCGGGCTGTCGCCGACGCACTCGCCTTCCAGCCAGACGCTGAAGCTCAGGTCTTCGCTGCGTACATCCAGCGCTTGACCCGATTGCAGTTGCTTGGTCACCTGACCGGCGGTTTTACCGTCGGCGAAGTTGCGCGACAGCAGCAGTTGCTCGCCGTCAGCCGCCAGCAGACGGAAACGGAAGCTGCCGTCGTCTTCGCGGAAGCTGACGAAACGTGCAGCTTTCGCGGCTTTCTTCTTGGTGGTCGCGGTCACCTGAACCTGATTGACGAAGGAGCGCAGGCCGACCGCTTCGCGCAGTTCGTTGAGGAATGGCGTCGCCACCGCACGGGCCTTCTTGGCGCCGTGTTGCAGGATGTCTTCCAGATCTGCCGGGCGTTCGATCAACTGGTGATAACGCTCGCGGGATTCGCCCAGCTCGTTGTCGAGCAGCTGGAACAGACGGTTCTTCGCCTCGCCCCAACCCAGACCGCCCAGCAGTTCGCTGCGGAATTCGTCAGCCTGCGCCGGCGTGGAGAAGGCCTGGAACAGGGTGAACAGGTGCGAGTTGTCCGGATCTTTCGCTTCGCCCGGCGCGCGGGAGTCGGTGACGATCCGCGAGATCGCGTCCTTCATTTCCTTGGCGCTGGAGAACAGCGGAATGGTGTTGTCGTAGCTCTTGGACATCTTGCGACCGTCCAGGCCCGGCAACGTGGCCACGCTTTCCTCGATCAGCGCTTCGGGCATGGTGAAGAACTCCTTGCCCTGGCCGAACAGGTGGTTGAAGCGTTGGCCGATGTCACGGGCCATTTCCACGTGCTGGATCTGGTCGCGACCGACCGGCACCTTGTGCGCGTTGAACATCAGGATGTCCGCCGCCATCAGCACCGGATAGCTGTACAAGCCCATGGTGATACCGGCATCCGGGTCTTCGCCGGTCTCGACGTTCTTGTCCACCGAAGCCTTGTAGGCGTGGGCGCGGTTGAGCAGGCCCTTGGCGGCGACGCAAGTCAGCAACCAGGTCAGTTCGGGGATTTCCGGAATGTCGGACTGACGGTAGAAGGTCACGCGATCCACATCCAGGCCACCGGCCAGCCAGGTCGCGGCGATTTCCAGACGCGAGCGCTGGATGCGCAGCGGGTCATCGCACTTGATCAGGGCGTGATAGTCGGCCAGGAAGTAGAACGAGTCGGCATTGCTGTCGCGGCTGGCGAGAATCGCCGGGCGGATGGCGCCGGCGTAGTTGCCCAGGTGCGGGGTGCCGGTGGTGGTAATGCCGGTGAGGATGCGGGTACGGTTCGTCATGGGTAATCGCTTGTCAGACTGCAATCAATTCGAGAGACGCGGCAGGATCAGATCCTTGAGATCGGTCAGCTTGCCATGAAAAAAGTGTCCGCATTCTGCCACTTTCAGCAGCTCATGGGGGCGCTGGAGTTTGTCAGACCAGTCGTAGACCAACTGCGGATCGATCACTTCGTCGGTTTCCGGCTGGATCACGGTCAGCTCGCCCTGTTGCGGCAACTGATCCTGATCGCCCAGACGCATCACCGCCGGCGCGACCATGAACAGGTGCTTGAGCGTGATGCCTTGGGCTTCGAGACGGCCGCCGAGACTTGCGGCAACAAATCCACCGAAGGAGAAACCGAACAGGGTCAGCGGCAGATCCGGGTGTTTTTCCAGCAACCATGCGGCAGCGGCCTGGGCGTCGTCGACCTCACCAGTGCCCATGTCATGGGAACCTTCGCTGGCACCGACGCCGCGATAGTTGAAGCGCAAGGTGATCAGGCCCGCGTCGCGCGCGGTGCGTTGCAGGGTCGAGACGACCTTGTTGAGCATGGTGCCGCCCTGCACCGGGTTCGGGTGGCAGATCAGCGCGATGCCACGTGGCTGCTCGTTGTCGAGGTAAAGGCTCTCAAGTTGACCCACCGGGCCATCAATCACTACAGGGGTTTCACGCATCAGCAAGGAAGGAACTCCGTGACCTCGAATCGGGTCGACTCGTCTAGCAAATTGTCTGTGCCAGTCTATTGCGAGTGAATCGCGGTATACAGCGCAGGTTCGAGCCGTTAACGTAAAGCAAAGCCGTTTATAGAGGAAGGACTCGTGGAACACTCGCTCTTAGTTTGGTTGTTACCGACTCTTGCCCTGGTTGTGGGTGTCGCCATTGGTTTCCTGATCGCTCGCGTTGCGCCGAACGCCGCGCCCAGCCGCACGCAGCGTCAACTGGATGATATTCAGGAACGTTTCGACAGTTATCAGAACGAAGTGGTGACCCACTTCAACAGCACCGCCAATCTGGTCAAGAAACTGACCCAAAGCTATCAGGAAGTGCAGGACCACCTCGCCGAGGGCGCCAACCGTCTGGCCCTGGACGAGCAGACCCGTCAACGCTTGCTCGCCTCGCTGCACGCCGACGCAGCACAGGCCCCACGGGAACGCCTGACGCCACCACGGGATCAGGAACCGCCGCGTGACTACGCGCCGAAGACCCCGAACTCGCCGGGCATGCTCGACGAGCATTACGGCCTGAAGAAGTAATCAGCCTTCGCGCCAACAAAAAGCCCCCGGACAATCACTTGTCCGGGGGCTTTTTTGTACCTGACAGTTACGGGTACTGCTGAACCGTGCCCGGTTGTTGCTGGCCACCGTACTGCTGGCCCGGGATCGCCTTGAGGTTGACCTCGACGCGGCGGTTCTGCGCGCGGCCATTGACGTCACCGTTGCTGGCGATCGGATTATCCGGACCGGCACCGCGGGCGCTCAGGTTGGCACCGCTGACGCCTTGCGAAGTCAGGTAGGTTGCCACGCTCTGCGCACGACGCTGGGACAGGTCCATGTTGTGCTGACGACTGCCGGTGCTGTCGGTGTAACCGACGATTTCGATCTGGTTCTGGTTGAACTCTTTGAGCGAGTTGGCCAGGTTGTTCAGCGGCTGATAGAAGCTCGAAGCGATGTTCGCCGAATCGGTGGCGAAGGTGATGTTGCCCGGCATGATCAGCTTGATCTGGTCGCCCTGACGCTGCACTTCAACCCCGGTGTTGGCCATGCTGGCGCGCAGTTTTTTCTCCTGCTGGTCGGCGTAGTAGCCGTAACCGGCGGCCGAGGCACCGACGACGGCTGCGCCGATCAGCGCACCCTTGCCGCGGTTGTCGTGGTCGATGGCGGCACCGGCCAGCGCGCCGGCCAGTGCACCAAGGCCACCGTACTTGGCGGTTTTGCTCATGCCCTGGGAGCCACCGTCGGCCTGACCCTGATTGTCATACGGGTTGGGCGAGGCGCAGCCGGACAAGACGGCCACGGCAGTAGCGACAATAATCAAACGACGCGTGGTGAACATGGAGTGCTCCTACATTTTGCATTCTGTGGTGCAGCGGCCATTGGCAACTGGCCCGTGCGGGCGTTGGATCATGACAATGCACAAAAATTCCGCTGGGCACCCGTGACAAAATGTTTAGGCACGCACAAACGGGTTCTCGCGCATTTCATCCCCCAGACGCGTATCCGGACCATGCCCGGCCACAACGGTCGCGTCTTCATCCAGGGTGTACAGCCGCTGCTTGATCGATCGCACGATGGTCGCCTGATCGCCACCCCACAAATCCGTGCGCCCTACTCCGCGACGAAACAACGTGTCGCCAGCAATCAACAGCTTAGCCTCGGAAAACCAGAAGCTCATGGAACCTGGCGTATGCCCCGGCGTATGCAGTGCCACGCCGCAGCCGCAGGCCAGCTCTTCGTCGTCGCTCAGCCAGCGATCCGGCGAAGGCACCGGTGTGTAGGGCACGCCGAACATCTGGCATTGCATCTCCAGGTTGTCCCACAGGAACTGATCCTCTTTATGCAGGTGCAAGGTGGCACCGGTCTTTTCCTTCATCTGGCCGGAAGCCAGGAAGTGATCGAGGTGCGCGTGGGTGTGGATGATGCTCACTACTTTCAGACCCAGCGCATCAAGGCGCGCCATGATCAGATCGGGGTTGCCGCCCGGGTCGACGACAATGGCTTTTTTCGTGACAGGGTCACCGATGATCGTGCAGTTGCATTGCAGGGGGCCGACGGGGAAGGTTTCGCGAATAAGCGTAGATTTATGTGCGGTCATGGAAAATCCTGGACGAACGGCAGTGGGATTTGTTTCAGAATTCTACTTCACGCGCCGATACAGATCGCCCGGTCAGTTATTTGACGTCAGCAATCAAAAAAATGATGGCTTAATGATGTCAAACCTCCTGTTTCTGGTGCAAAATCGCATTTTTTTGTAGCGGTCGCATTCAGGAAGGGCCGCAGCGCACTCAGGAAATTCTCCATGCCTACGCCCAAGACGTATTCCTCAAGTTTGCCCGCTACGTTGACTGGTAATGCCATTGTCGACAGCCTAATTTCCGGTACTTACTGGCTGGGGGCCAACTGGACTCCGTCCGGGCCGACCAACCTCAGCTATAGCTTCATGGCGCCGGTGACTTCCTATTTTGTTACCAACTACAGCCCCGATAACGAATACAACGCGCTGTATGAGCTCACGGCAGGACAGAAAAACGCGATCACCGATGCTTTGGGGGCCTGGAGCAGTGTTGCCAATCTCAATTTCACGCTGACCAGCGACACCCTGACCAACGTGGGTGACCTGCGTTTCGGCGGCTATCGCCTGATGGACGACAAAACGGCTGCCTGGGCGTATTTTCCGGCCAACAGTCCTGTTGCCGGTGATGTCTGGGTCGGTCCGCAAACCAACAATCCGAACCCTGGCAAAGGCACTTACGACTACTTGACGTTCGTTCATGAAATCGGCCATGCCCTGGGTCTCAAGCATCCATTCGACACCAGTGCCACCAACAAGACCCTGCTGGACCCGAAACTGGACGATGTTCACTTCACAGTGATGAGTTACAACAGTAACTATTCCTATCAGCCGACGACGCCGATGGTGCTGGACATCATCGCAATCCAGAGCCTGTATGGCGCCAATATGCATTGGCAGGCCGGCGACAACGTTTACAAGTGGGATGCCAACCAGTCGATTTTCGAAACCATCTGGGACGGCGGTGGCAACGACACAATCGATGGTAGTAATCAGCTTGCTGCCGTCAGCATCAATCTGAATGAAGGCGCCTACAGTCAAATCGGCAAGAAATTTGTTGATTTCAATAACCTGAGTTCGATCAACGACGGACTGGCGATCGCGTACGGCGCCAAAATAGAGAATGCCGTCGGTTCAGCCTTCAATGACATTCTTACCGGCAATGCACTCAATAACACACTCGATGGCGGCCTCGGTGCCGACACCATGATCGGTGGCGATGGCGTCGACACCTACTACGTCGACAACGCCGGCGATGTGGTCATCGAAACCGACGCTTCACTGACCGCCCTTGACCGCGTGTTCTCCAGCATCAATTACACCCTCGGCGCCAACGTCGAGAACCTGATCCTGATCGGCGATGCCATCAACGGCACCGGCAACGAGCGGGACAACCGCATGACCGGCAACGCCCTGGCCAACACGCTCGATGGCGGTCTCGGTGCCGACACCATGATCGGTGGCGATGGCGTCGACACCTACTACGTCGACAACGTCGGCGATGTGGTCATCGAGACCGACGCTTCGCTGACCGCCCTTGACCGCGTGTTCTCCTCCATCGATTACACCCTCGGCGCCAACGTCGAGAACCTGATCCTGATCGGCAATGCGGTCAACGGCACCGGTAACGAGCGGGACAACCGCATGACCGGCAACGAGGGCAACAACGTCCTTGATGGCGGCCTCGGCGCGGACACCATGATCGGTGGCCTGGGCAATGACACCTATATCGTCGACAACATCGGTGACATCACCACCGAAACCAGCACCCTGGTCGGTGAAATCGACACCGTGCGCTCATCGATCGACTGGACCCTCGGTGCCAACCTGGAAAACCTGGTCCTGACCGGCAACGCCGTCAACGGCACCGGCAACGAGCTGAACAACACCCTGACCGGTAACGCTGCGGCCAACACACTCAACGGCGGCCTCGGCGCCGACACCATGATCGGTGGCGACGGCGTCGACACCTACTACGTCGACAACGTCGGCGATGTGGTCATCGAAACCGACGCTTCACTGACCGCCCTTGACCGCGTGTTCTCCAGCATCAATTACACCCTCGGCGCCAACGTCGAGAACCTGATCCTGATCGGCGATGCCATCAACGGCACCGGCAACGAGCGGGACAACCGCATGACCGGCAACGCCCTGGCCAACACGCTCGATGGCGGTCTCGGCGCGGACACCATGATCGGTGGCCTGGGCAATGACACCTATATCGTCGACAACATCGGTGACATCACCACCGAAACCAGCACCCTGGTCGGTGAAATCGACACCGTGCGCTCATCGATCGACTGGACCCTCGGTGCCAACCTGGAAAACCTGGTCCTGACCGGCAACGCCGTCAACGGCACCGGCAACGAGCTGAACAACACCCTGACCGGTAACGCTGCGGCCAACACACTCAACGGCGGTCTCGGTGCCGACACCATGATCGGTGGCGACGGCGTCGACACCTACTACGTCGACAACATCGGCGATGTGGTCATCGAAACGGACGCTTCACTGACCGCCCTTGACCGCGTGTTCTCCAGCATCAATTACACCCTCGGCGCCAACGTCGAGAACCTGATCCTGATCGGCGATGCCATCAACGGCACCGGCAACGAGCGGGACAACCGCATGACCGGCAACGCCCTGGCCAACACGCTCGATGGCGGTCTCGGTGCCGACACCATGATCGGTGGCGACGGCGTCGACACCTACTACGTCGACAACGTCGGCGATGTGGTCATCGAAACCGACGCTTCACTGACCGCCCTTGACCGCGTGTTCTCCAGCATCAATTACACCCTCGGCGCCAACGTCGAGAACCTGATCCTGATCGGCGATGCCATCAACGGCACCGGCAACGAGCGGGACAACCGCATGACCGGCAACGCCCTGGCCAACACGCTCGATGGCGGTCTCGGCGCGGACACCATGATCGGTGGCCTGGGCAATGACACCTATATCGTCGACAACATCGGTGACATCACCACCGAAACCAGCACCCTGGTCGGTGAAATCGACACCGTGCGCTCATCGATCGACTGGACCCTCGGTGCCAACCTGGAAAACCTGGTCCTGACCGGCAACGCCGTCAACGGCACCGGCAACGAGCTGAACAACACCCTGACCGGTAACGCTGCGGCCAACACACTCAACGGCGGTCTCGGTGCCGACACCATGATCGGTGGCGACGGCGTCGACACCTACTACGTCGACAACATCGGCGATGTGGTCATCGAAACGGACGCTTCACTGACCGCCCTTGACCGCGTGTTCTCCAGCATCAATTACACCCTCGGCGCCAACGTCGAGAACCTGATCCTGATCGGCGATGCCATCAACGGCACCGGCAACGAGCGGGACAACCGCATGACCGGCAACGCCCTGGCCAACACGCTCGATGGCGGTCTCGGTGCCGACACCATGATCGGTGGCGATGGCGTCGACACCTACTACGTCGACAACGTCGGCGATGTGGTCATCGAGACCGACGCTTCGCTGACCGCCCTTGACCGTGTGTTCTCCTCCATCGATTACACCCTCGGCGCCAACGTCGAGAACCTGATCCTGATCGGCAATGCGGTCAACGGCACCGGTAACGAGCGGGACAACCGCATGACCGGCAACGAGGGCAGCAACGTCCTTGATGGCGGCCTCGGCGCGGACACTATGATCGGTGGCCTGGGCAATGACACCTATATCGTCGACAACATCGGTGACATCACCACCGAAACCAGCACCCTGGTCGGCGAAATCGACACCGTGCGCTCATTGATCGACTGGACCCTCGGTGCCAACCTGGAAAACCTGGTCCTGACCGGCAACGCCGTCAACGGCACCGGCAACGAGCTGAACAACACCCTGACCGGTAACGCTGCGGCCAACACACTCAACGGCGGCCTCGGCGCCGACACCATGATCGGTGGCGACGGCGTCGACACCTACTACGTCGACAACGTCGGCGATGTGGTCATCGAAACCGACGCTTCACTGACCGCCCTTGACCGCGTGTTCTCCAGCATCAATTACACCCTCGGCGCCAACGTCGAGAACCTGATCCTGATCGGCGATGCCATCAACGGCACCGGCAACGAGCGGGACAACCGCATGACCGGCAACGCCCTGGCCAACACGCTCGATGGCGGTCTCGGTGCCGACACCATGATCGGTGGCGATGGCGTCGACACCTACTACGTCGACAACGTCGGCGATGTGGTCATCGAGACCGACGCTTCGCTGACCGCCCTCGACCGTGTGTTCTCCTCCATCGATTACACCCTCGGCGCCAACGTCGAGAACCTGATCCTGATCGGCAATGCGGTCAACGGCACCGGTAACGAGCGGGACAACCGCATGACCGGCAACGAGGGCAACAACGTCCTTGATGGCGGCCTCGGCGCGGACACCATGATCGGTGGCCTGGGCAATGACACCTATATCGTCGACAACATCGGTGACATCACCACCGAAACCAGCACCCTGGTCGGTGAAATCGACACCGTGCGCTCATCGATCGACTGGACCCTCGGTGCCAACCTGGAAAACCTGGTCCTGACCGGCAACGCCGTCAACGGCACCGGCAACGAGCTGAACAACACCCTGACCGGTAACGCTGCGGCCAACACACTCAACGGCGGCCTCGGCGCCGACACCATGATCGGTGGCGACGGCGTCGACACCTACTACGTCGACAACGTCGGCGATGTGGTCATCGAAACCGACGCTTCACTGACCGCCCTTGACCGTGTGTTCTCCTCCATCGATTACACCCTCGGCGCCAACGTCGAGAACCTGATCCTGATCGGCAATGCGGTCAACGGCACCGGTAACGAGCGGGACAACCGCATGACCGGCAACGCCCTGGCCAACACGCTCGATGGCGGCCTCGGCGCCGACACCATGATCGGTGGTGCCGGTGATGACACCTACATTGTGGATAACTACAAGGATGTCGTGATCGAACAATTCGGTGAAGGCCATGACCTGATCAAAACCAGCATCGACTTCACCCTTTCAGCCAATCTCGAAGACCTGACGATGATCGGTGACGCTACTTCGATATTGGTCGGCAACGCATTGAACAACGTCATCAGGGGCAATTCCTCCACCAACTACATCGATGGCGGACTGGGTGCGGACACCATGATCGGCGGCGGCGGCCACGACTCCTACGTCGTGGACAACATCAACGATGTCGTGATCGAACTCGCCGATGAGGGTATCGACACCGTCAAAACCAGTGTCGATTACACGCTGACGGACAACGTCGAAGACGGCCAGATACTTGGAAACGCCAACCTGAACCTGACCGGCAATGCCCTGGATAACGTCTTGCACGGCAACAGCGGCAACAACATCCTGTCGGGCGGGCTCGGTGCCGACCACATGATCGGCGAGGGCGGCGACGATATCTATATCGTGGATAACGTCAATGATCTCGTCTATGAATCGCCACTCAATGGCGGCCACGACCTGATCCAGACGTGGGTCGACTACAGCCTTTCGGAGAACGTCGAAGACGGCGTATTGCTTGGCAATGCGGACCTCACCCTGCGCGGCAACAATCTCGATAACGTCCTGACCGGCAACTCCGGCAATAACACACTCATGGGCTTTGGCGGCACCAACCAACTCTTTGGCGCAGAAGGTAACGACATACTGTTCGGCGGATGGGGAAGTAACAAACTGACCGGTGGTACAGGGGCCGACACGTTTACCTTTAATAACTTGATCACGTTGGAAACGGAACTGGGCATGGGCCCTGCCAACTCACAGAACATCGTTACCGATTTCAACGTGCTTGAAGGTGACAAGATCGATTTCTCCGGCTACGACATAGATCCGATGAGCCTCGGCGTCCAGCACCTGACTTTCATCGGTTCCAATGAGTTCACCGGTGCCGGTCAAATGCGCTTCGTGGATCAGGTCCTTCTCGGCAACGTAAGCGGTGACCTCGGAGCTGACTTCCAAGTGCAACTGGTGGGCGTCCATACCCTCAGCGCGAACGATGTACTGGTCTGACCCTTTCGACTCCTGAATGGACAGATAGATGCAAATGAAAACACCCCGCCTTGGCGGGGTGTTTTTTTGTGCTTGCTCTAGGACAGCAGCCCCAGTTCCTTGGCCCGGGCCACGGCCTGTGTTCGTCGCTCGACGCCCAGCTTGCTGTTGATATGGCTGGCGTGGGTCTTCACGGTATGCAACGAAATGAACAATTGCTCGCTGATCTCCTGATTCGAACAGCCCTGGGCGATCAGACGTAACACGGCCAACTCGCGACTGCTGAGTTGTTCGGTCGCGGCCTGTTCCGGGACCGGACGAGCAATCGGTTGCGGAAGAAGCTCCAGCAGTTGCTGACTGACCGCAGCCGGGGCGCTCGTTACCAACTGCCCACGCAACCAGTCCGGGTGCTGGTCGACCAGTGCGTCGAACGGCTGCACGACCCCACCCGCCGCTGCCTCCAGCGCCAGACTCAATGCCTTGCGCGCTTCTGGCTCCCTTTCATCCGCCAGCAGCAATGCCACTTTCTGCGTCAGTGCCATCACGCTGAGCAATTGCCGGCCGGTCTGCTGGCCGTTTTCATGCAGCACATTCAAACGCCCTTCGGCGAGCATCGGCTGCCCCTGAATCACATCGAGCAGTGCCTGTTGCAGTTCAACATGCAAGGGCAACTGCGGATGAAATTCAGGAGGTGCGGCGGCACGTTCTCCGGTGTAGGTCTGCCCCAGACGAGCCAGCCACGCCTCGGCCAGATCGGTACGCCCCTGGGCAAGCCAGAGTTCGCATTTGACCAGAGTGATCATTGCCAGGTAGTAGATCGGCGGAACATCCCAGATGTGCATCAACCGTTCCGCTTCGGCAAGCTCTGCAAACGCCTTGGCAAACTCGCCACCACTGCCGTCCAGGCGAGCGACCACGCAGTGGCCGATCAGGACGCTGATATCACGACACGCGCGCGCCTCACCGATCCCGGCCAACAGCCGCGCACGCGCGGCCTGCGGCTGCAAACGCATGGCCAACAGAAAACCTTCGTACAGCGTCAGCCGTGCGCGTACCGCGTACAAACGCTGCGGGGACAAACCGCGCAAGCGTTCCAGCCCCTGATGCACTTCTTCCAGCGCGCGCAGGATTTCGCCGCGCGACTGCAATACCCGCGCCCGGTCGTAATGCGCCAACGCTTCGAACAACGGATTGCCGACCCGTTGCGCCAGTTCAAGGGACTCGCGGTTCAAGCCACGCGCACGCCACAGATCGCCATCGGCAATGGCCAGGTTGGACAGCGTCGACAGACACATCAAACGCTGGCCGTAACGCTTGGCCGGAAGACTTTCCAGCGCTTCGCTGCAATACCTTAGTGTCAATTCACGGTGCCCACGACCTCGAGCGATGATACCGCTGAGCGCCAGCCATTGAGCGAGCATCGACTTTTGCGCGGTAGCCGAGGGTGCCGGCAGGAAGCGGCTCAGGTGACTGGCGAGCTCTTCGGCGGCATCCAGCTGGCAGGCCAGCCCCAACGCCCAGCTGTACAGCACGATCAGACGTGGCGTGCTGATCAGCAGGCTGTCGGGCAGGTCCATCTTCCAGCGCAGCAGCATGCCGACGTTCTGCTCGGCCAACAGCTGTTCTTCGGACAGGTTCTGCACCAGATTCGCCGCGACATCGAGATGCCCGGCGCGCAACGCCTGCTCCACCGCCTCATCCAGCAGGCCCTGGGCATTGAACCAGCGACAGGCGCGCAGATGCAGGGTGGCGGTCGGTACCATGGCCTGCGCCATCGGCCGACTGCGCAACAGATCGGAAAACAAATGGTGATAGCGATACCAGTGACCATGCTCGTCGAGCGGCACCAGAAACACCTGGTGCGCCGAGAGAAAACGCAGGATTTCAGCGCTGTCATGGGCTTCGCGCACCGCGTCGCACAACTCGCTGCAAAAGCGTTCTTGCGGCGCGGTTTCGTAGAGAAAAGCCTGAACCTCGGCGGGCAGGCAGTCGATGACCTCTTCCAGCAGGTAATCACGGATCAGCCCTTCTCCGCCATTCAACGCTTGAGGCAAGGCCACATCACTGCCGGCCTCGGCGGCAGCCAGCAGCCAGAAGCGCAGCCCGGCCACCCAACCTTCGCTGCGCTGGATCAGGCTTTCCAGCGCTTCGCCGCGCAACGCGCTGCTGTGGCGATCAAGCAGGGCCAGCGCTTCGTCGTGGGTCAGGCGCAGATCCTGTTCATGCAGTTCCAGCAACTGTCGCGACAAGCGCAGACGCGCGAGATGCCAGTCCGGCCGCTGACGGCTGGTAACCATGACCAACAAACCATCGGGCAAGTGGTTGAGGAAAAATTGCAGGCAACGGTCGAGCACCGGCCCTTGAGCGAGGTGATAATCGTCCAGCACCAGCAACAGCGGCGAAGACGGTTCCAGCTGCAGTGCCAACTCGTCGAGCAGACCGTCGAGCCATTCTTCGAAGGCGAACGGCTGATGACGCTGGCGCATTTTCAACAGGCCGAGTGCGCGGCTGCCGAGTTCCGGGAAGTAGTCCTGCAAACCTTCGAGCAGTCGCTCGAGAAACCGCCCCGGATCGTTGTCTCGCGGACTCAGGCCCAGCCACAGGCTTTGCCAGTGCGCCGGCAGACTCTGGCAGAACTCCACCGCCAGCGAACTCTTGCCGAACCCGGCCGGGGCGCTGACCAGCAACAGGCGCCCTCCGAGCCCGGCGCTCAGGCGCTCGCACAAACGGGGTCGCAGCACGTAGCCGTCGGGTAGCGGCGGACGGAAAAAACGTCCGTCCAGTGCCGCGACGGCAACGCTTGCAGGGCCCGGAAGTGGGGACAGATCAGTCATGGCCGGCTCTTGTTTGTATGGCTGTTGGCGGCGTAGCAGATGCCCGCAGACTAGCCTTAAACGGAGCGGTTATGAAGGTCGTTGCTACAAATGGCTACAAAAAGGCTACGGAAAAAGCGACAGGCAAAAAAACGCCCCGAACCTGTCGGGGCGTTTTCACGAGGATGCGGCCTCGGTTTACAGGAGCTTAGCGAATGCCGTCCTGACGCAGGGCGGCCGGCGAGAAGTCGCTGATGGTGGCGGTGAAGCCAAAGTCATAAGCCCGGCTTTCTTCGTTCTTCATGCCCAGTGCCAGATAACGACCGGACTGCAGATCGTAGAGCGTTTCCAGGGTGTACCACGGCACCTGCACGTTGTAGTAGTCCTGGGCGTGAGCTTCCGCCACGCGCCACAGCTGGTTGCGACCGTCGTAGTGATCGATCACGGCCGCTTGCCAGGTGTCTTCGTCGATGAAGAAGTCACGCTTGGCGTAGATGTGACGCTGGCCTTCCTTCAGGGTCGCGGTCACGTGCCAGACGCGACGCAGTTCATAACGCGCCAGATCCTGGTTGATGTGCCCGGCCTTGATGATGTCGGCGTACTTGAGCTTCGGATCGTCGAGCTTGTAGCTATCGGAGGCGATGTACATCTCTTGTTTGCCGACCAGTTTCCAGTCGTAGCGATCCGGTGCACCGTTGAACATGTCCAGGTTGTCGGAAGTACGCAGGCCATCCGCCGCGGTACCCGGGCCGTCATACGACACTTGCGGTGCGCGACGTACACGACGCTGACCGGCGTTGTAGACCCACGCCGAACGCGGTTCCTTCACCTGGTCGAGGGTCTCGTGTACCAGCAGCACGCCACCGGCCAGACGTGCCGGCGCGGTCACTTTCTGCTTGAAGTAGAACAGGATGTTGCCCGGGTTCGCCGGATCGTAATCCTTCATCCGGTCACGGAACACGAACTGATCCTGGAAGTACACCAGGCTGAACGAGCCGTTCGGTTGCGGAGTGGCCTGGGTCACCAGACGGGTCACGCTGCCGCCGCGATAGCGGGTGATGTGGTTCCAGATGACTTCCACACCGGTTTTCGGAATCGGGAACGGCACGGCGGTATCGAAGTTTTCCAGGCCGTTGCCGCCTTGCACCAGATTCGTGGTGGTGGCGTTTTTCTTGATGGCGGCAAATACCGAGTCCGGCACGGTGGCACCGCGATGGGACGGATAGACCGGCATCTTGAAGGTTTCAGGGTAGCGCTGGAACATCGCGTACTGACCCGGCGCAAGCTTGGCCTTGTACTGATCGACGTTCTGCTTGGTGATGGTGAACAGCGGTTTTTCACTAGCGTAAGGGTCGGACAGGAAGCCTTTGCTGTCGACGGTGCCGGCATTCTTCGGCATCGGTTTCCAGGCCGGAATCGAGCCGTCGGCGTTACCAGCCATTTCCGCGCCCATCGGGGTCAGACTCTTGCCCAGCTTGTCCGCTTCGGCGGCGGGCACCGCCGCCATGACACCGGTCGCCAGCAGCGACAGGCCCAGAACACCGGCGTGGAACAGACTTTTTGTTATTTTCATAAATTCGTTCGTCCTGAAAATGCAGTGCTTAGAAGTTCACGCCGAAGCTGAGCGCCACGAAGTCGCGGTCATCCACGGTGGTGTACTTGCCGTCGAAGAAGTTGGTGTAGGCCAGGCTCGCGGTGTAGGTGTTCTGGTACTCGGCATCGACGCCCAGGCTCACCGCCTTGCGACCTTCCTCGAAGTTGCCGCCAGGGCCTGGCGAGTAGCCGCTGACGTCGTGGGACCAGGCCACGTTCGGCTTGAGGTTCACGCCGGCGAACACGTCGTTGTATTCCCAGATGGCGCGACCGCGATAACCCCACGAAGTCGATGTGGTGAAGCCACCATTGGTGCAGTTGCGGCTACGGTTGTTCTGTGGCGAGCCTGGGCCTGCACCGTTGATGGTGCCGGCGTTGAGGATGTTGGCACAGGTATTGGTCGTGCCAGTGGCCGGCAATTCGCCAGGCCCGTAGACCGGATCACGGCCGTAACGGACGTCGGAGGTGCTTTCCAGGCCGCCGACATGAGTCACGCCCACTTCACCCACCAGGGTCAGACGGCTGGCGCCCATGACTTGATCGAAGAAGTGCGTAAGCGTGGTCTGGAACTGGGTGATTTCCTTGCGACGATAGCCGTGCAGGTCCTGGCCCGGAACACCTGTCAGCAGCGAAGCATTAGTCAGCGCACCGCCCAGTGGACGCACACCGGCGAACAGGATGTCAGTGGAGTTCAACTGCACCGGAGCGTTCGGCCGGTAGCTGATTTCACCGCTCCACGCCGTACCGGTAGGCAGGGTGGTGGAGAAGCTCAGGCCATACAGGCGGATGTCTTCAGGGTACTCGACGAAATACTTCGAGTTACCCGCCACCAGCAACGGACCCAACGCGGCGAACGGGCCAGGCAAGGACGCAGCAGTGTTGTAGACCGACTGCGGTGCGCCGGTAGCACTGAAGATCGGCGCACGGCTGTGGTAGTTCATGAAGTACGCGCCGAACTCGGTGTCGAGCGGTTCGAACATGTACTTGAGGGACGCGCCCCACTGGCCGCTGTCGCGTGCATCGCGATCACCGCCGCGCTGGACCAGAACGCCTTCTTCATTGACGTTGACGCCGTTGGCAGCCAATGGCCCCAAGGCAATGGCCGGGATCTGCGAACGCTTGTTCAGCACGCGCAGGTTGTCGGTGCAACCGTCGGCAATGATGTCCGGCTGGGAGAAGAAGGTGCCGCAGTTGTCGACGACGGTCTGGTCCCACTCGAGCTGATAGAAGGCTTCGGCGGACAGGTTTTCGGTCAGGCTCTGGGACACGTAGAACATGTTGACCGGGATCAGGCCTTCCTTGATCTCGGCGCCCGGACGACGGAACGCGGACACGTCGATCGGGTTGATCGAGTTGATGCCGCCGCCGATGAAGGTACTTTCACCCCAGCTCACCACCTGTTTGCCCAGACGCACGGAGCCTGGCTGATCGGCGATCGAGTAGTTGTGGTAGACGAAGGCGTCGAGGATCTGACCGCCGGCGGACTTGGCGCCTTCCTTGCGGTTGCTGTCGCTGATGTCCTTGAACTCGCGGCTCTCGTCCTTCAGTTCGAAGTCGTACCAGTACTTGCCACGGACGAACACGCCGGTGTCGCCGTATTTCAGTTCGAGGTCATGGATGCCCTTGAAGATCTTCGAGAAGGTTTCGCCGCTCTTGAAGTTGGCATGGCCGTCGTCGGAAGTCTGGGACAGACCGTGACCGCCGTTGTTGACGCCGATGAGGTTCTTGTTCGGGCTCTGGGTGGACCAGCTGGCACCGATCGACAGGGAGGAGTCGAACTGGCCTTCGATTTCACCGACGTTGAAACTGACGCCGAATGCGGGCCCGGCGAGCGAAGAAGCAAGACTGACGGCCAGAGGCAGCTTTGCCCGGCGCCAGAACTGGTTTACTGAGGTCATCGACGCTACTCCATGTGCATTATTGTTATGGCAGTGAGTACTTTTAAAAACGCCTGAAGGACCGGGCGCCAGAGGCTTCCCGAAATCGCTTCAATGTTGCATCGCCCCGTTTGTGCGTGTGCCCCGTTCTTAAAAATCCTTGAGCGGACTATAGCCAGCAGGTGGTACTGCTTGATCCCTCTAAAGTGTGATTTGCAGCTGCCAACCACTCTGGAACAGTCCTTTCGCCAGTCCGACGCATGTCGGCACGGCAAGGATGGCTGAAAATTCGGATTTCACAAGCCAAGCGCTTGCTTGGTGGGTCTGGCGCGCCGTTTTCGGCGCGCCAGAGGACGCTCAGAGCGTCGAGAGGAAGGTGCTGTTGTTGGCCTGCCATTCGGTGATGTCGAGGCGGATGCGCTTCTTGTCGAGCTTGCCGACACTGGTCTTGGGAATTTCAGTAACAAGCGCGATCTGGCTCGGAATCGCCCACTTGCTCAAGTGCCCCAGTTCAACGAACGGCTTGAGGTGTTCCTTGAGCTCGCGCGCCCCGATGGCGTGCCCTTCGCGGACCACCAGCAAGGCAAACGGACGCTCGCCCCACTGCGGATCGGCGATGCCCACCACTGCTACTTCACGTACCGCGACATGACGACTGATCAGGTCTTCGAGGTCCAGTGAAGAGATCCACTCACCGCCGGTCTTGATCACATCCTTGATCCGGTCGCGGATGTCGATCACGCCCATGCTGTCCAGCGTGGCGACATCGCCGGTGTGCAGCCAGCCGCCGGCCCACAGCTCGGCGCCCTTTTGCGGCTCGTTGAAATAACCCTCGGTCAGCCATGGTGCGCGCAGCACCAGCTCGCCCTGGGTCTCGCCATCGGCCGGGAGGAAATTGCCCTCGGTGTCGACGATCGCCGCTTCGACCAGTGGCCCAGGCACGCCGGCCTTGATCCGGTAGGTGGTGCGCTCGTCTTCGGTGCCCGCCATCAATTCATCGTTCAGATGCGCGCACGAAACCAGTGGCCCGGTTTCCGACATGCCATACGCGGCCGTCAGTTGAATGCCCTTGCTCTTGGCCGTTTCATACAGCGTGCGATTGAGCGCACTGCCGCCGATGACGATTTTCCAGCCGCCGAAATCGGTGCCTTGCGCGCCCTTGGCGTTGAGCACCATCTGCAGGATGGTCGGCACACAATGGGAGAACGTGACCTTTTCCTTGCGCCACAGCTCGACCAGGAATTCCGGGTCGTAACGCCCCGGATAAACCTGCTTGAGCCCGAGCATGGTCGCCACATACGGCAGGCCCCACGCATGCACATGGAACATCGGGGTGATCGGCATGTACACGTCGTTGGTGCCCAGCAGCCGCACGCTGTCGATGGCGCCCATGATGGTCGACACGCCCATGGTGTGCAGCACCAATTGCCGATGGGTGAAGTACACGCCTTTCGGGTTGCCGGTGGTGCCCGTGGTGTAGAACGTGGTGGCGACCGAGTTCTCGTCGAAATCCTGGAAGTCGTGCTGCGGACTCGCGGCCGCCAGCAGTTGCTCGTACTCGCCTACCAGATTCGGCAGATCGGCGGTTTTTTCCGGCAGATCGGTCAGCAGCAGGGTTTTCTCCACCGTGGTCAGGTGCGGCGCGATGGCCTGGTACAGCCCGACAAACTCGCTGTTGACCAGCACAAAGCGGTCCTCGGCGTGGTTCATGGTGTAGAGGATCTGCTCCGGCGACAGGCGCACATTGATCGTGTGAATCACCGCGCCGATCATCGGGATCGCAAACATGCACTCCAGGTAGCGATGGCTGTCCCAGTCCATCACCGCCACGGTGTCACCGGCCTTGACGCCGGCCGCCGTCAGCACGTTGGCCAGCCGCGCGACCCGTTCGATCAGCGTCGGGTAGCTGTAGCGCAGCTGGTCACGATAGATGATCTCGCGGGTTTTCTCGTAACGGGCGCCCGACATCAGCAGCCGTTTAATCAGCAGTGGATACTGGTACGCCCCTTCGGCGGGCGGAATAACGCGAGTCTGCAACATAAGAATCCCTTTTCTGACTGCACGGTGTTGGCTTTGGAGTTTCGTACTCTAGAACCCTTATACGTCAGCCAAATCAGCCAAAGGAATGATTTGCAGAGCCGTACAAATGCTAGCTTTGCGCCAGCATTTGCCGGTATTCGTCACCGATCAGGCCGTTTGCCCTACAGCCGCTTCGGAAGGCGTACGTGGGAAAACCACCGCAGCGAGGAAAGTCAAAGCGCCAAAACCCGCGAGAATCAGGTAAAGCCCCACAAAGCCATGGCGCGGTTCGACATAAGAAATCAGCGGAATCGCCGTCGCACTGGCACCGAACGATAAACAGTAACGCAAGGCAAACACCCGCGACTGCCATTGCGGCGCAACGAAGTTGGCGACCATCGAATCGTTCACCGTCACCTGGCCGAACACCACGAACATGAACGCCGCCCCGACGGCGATCACCGCCCAGCCATCGACATAAGCCAGGGCGAACAGCAACGGCGCCTGGCACAACGTCAGCGCGATAAACGGCCACTTCAGGCTGGCGCGGTGCAACACCCGGCCGATGCTCAACTGCGCAATCGCACCGAAGGCGTAAGCCAGACTGACCACCACACCGAGGGTTTGCGGCGAGGCGAACAGATCATGCAAGCGGTCCTGAAACAATTTTGGGTAGGTCATGGTGGTGGCGTTGAACACCACCCCCCCGGTGGCCGTGGCCAGAGCCAACACGCCGAACACCATGACCATCGAAATACGCTGGCCGCCTGCGCCTTTGAGCGCGGTGTGCGGGCGCTTGGGGATCGGCTCCTCGTGCACCTGCAAGGCAAAACCGATCCCCAGCACGATTGCCACGGCACCGGGTATCAGAAACGCCGAGCGCCAGCCGAACTGCGCCACCAGCAGCCCGGTGATCAGCGCGGAGAACGCGACCCCGAGGTTGCCCCACATGCCGTTGATACCGATCTCGCGCCCGCGATTCTGCGCATAGGCCACCAGCATCGCCGTGCCGACCGGGTGATAGATCGCGGCGAAAATGCCGATCAGGGTCAGGCCGATGACCAGCATCGTCGGGCTGTTACTGAGACCGGTGAAGATTGCCGAGGCACCGATGCCGAAGAAAAACACCAGCATCATTTGCCGCCGGCTCCAGTGATCCCCCAGCCAGCCGGCCGGTAGCGAACACGCGCCGAACGCGATGAAGCCGCCCAGCGACAGGCCGATCAGCGCGGCGTAGTCGAGGGCGAAAGCCTGGGTCATGCCAAGCACGGCGGCGGGGAAAATCAGCATGAACATGTGATCGATCACATGGGCGGCGTTGATGTAGCGAATGACGTTTCTGGACTGGTTCATGACGGCACGCTTTACGTTGTAGTGAGCGCTCATGCTAAGGTGACCGGAAAGCGCATTTATGCCAACCAAGTCATCGAATCCGACATGTTGATCAGCCATTTCGAACACGGACCGGTCAGTGCCTATCCCCGGGACTATCTGGACGGCTCGCACCAGCCGCTGCACCTGCACCGCGAGGCGCAATTGCTTTATGCCGTGAGCGGAGTGATGCGGCTGGTGACGGCGCAAGGTGCCTGGGTGCTTCCGCCGAGTCGGGCGGTGTGGATTCCGCCCGAAGTCGCCCACGAGATTTTCATGTCCGGCGATGTGCAGATGCGTTCACTGTTCATCGCCCCCGAACTGGCGCCGGCCAGCCTGCGCAACTGTTGTGTGCTGGCGGTCACGCCATTGCTGCGCGAACTGATCCTGCGTGCGGTGCAGGGCCCGCCGCATGCCGACAATCCGCTGATCCAGCAACTGATGCTGGAAGAACTCGCCAGCCTCGAAAATCTGCCGCTGCACATCCCGATGCCCACTGACCGGCGCCTGCAAGGCATTTGCCTGGCGCTGTTACGCACGCCGGATCATCCCAACACCCTGGAAGACTGGGCGCAGCAGGTCGGCGCCAGCTCACGCACGTTGGCGCGGCTGTTCCAGCAACAACTGAAGATGAATTTCAATGCCTGGCGCCAGCAACTGCGCCTGATGGAAGCCCTGCCCCGCCTGCTCGCCGGGGACAGCGTGCAGAGCGTGGCGCGGGATCTGGGTTACGGCAGCGCGCGGGCGTTCAGCGCGATGTTTCGCCGTTTGCTCGGGGACAATCCCCGGGAGTACCTCAACGCCCTGAATCAGCTTCGCTCGATCAATGCATCTCGGTGAACGCGAGTTTCACGCCGATGGCGATCAGCACCGCGCCCATGGTGCGGTCGAACCAGTGGCCCATGCGGGCGAAACCGGCGCGCACGCGCTGCTGGCTGAACAGCATGGCCACCAGGCAGAACCAGGTGGCGGTCGCGACGGCGAGATAAATGCCGTAACCGGCCTGGACTGCCAGCGGGGTGTGCGGGTTGATCACCACGGTGAACAGCGACAGGAAGAACAGCGTGGCTTTCGGGTTCAGGCCGTTAGTCACGAAACCCGAGGTGAAGGCGCCACGGGCGGTGCGTTCGCCGGCTTCTTTGTGCAGATCATCGGTCACGGTTTTCGCCGGTTGCGCACGCAGGGCCTTGAAGCCGATGTACAGCAGGTACGCGGCCGCCGCCCATTTCAGGGCGTTGAACAGCACAATCGATTGGGAAACGATCAGGCCGATCCCCAGCAGCGAATAACCGACGTGCAGGAAAATCGCCGTGCCCACGCCCAACGCGGTCCAAGTCCCCGCGCGTCGCCCGTGGGTCACGCTTTCGCGCACCACCACGGCGAAATCAGGACCGGGGCTGGCGACGGCCAGCAGGTGAATCAGGGCAACGGTCAAGAATTCGGTCCAGTACATGGGGGCTCCTTTCGGCCAAGCGTAACGAGTTGTTTCATCTGGTAGGCTCGGCAGATTACGCCTTCCCTTCAAAGCACAACAGGTACAGTTGATGACGAACGCCCACCGCGCCGTATTCCTCGATCACCCGTCGCTGGATCTTGGCGATCTCGATCTGAGCCCTTTGCGTGACTGCTTCAGCGATCTGCAACTGTTCGCCCAGACGTTGCCTGCGCAAGTGAGCGAACGCCTGCAAGGGGCGACCGTGGCGATCAGCAACAAGATCCTGATCGACGCCGCCGCCATGGCCGCCAACCCTCAGTTGAAACTGATCTTGATCACCGCCACCGGCACCAACAACGTCGATCTGGCCGCCGCCCGCGCCCACGGCATCACGGTGTGCAACTGCCAGGGTTACGGCACGCCGTCGGTGGCGCAGCACACGATCATGCTGCTGCTCAACCTCGCCACGCGCCTGGCCGATTATCAAAAAGCCGTCGGCGAAGGCCGCTGGCAGCAGGCGAAACAGTTCTGCCTGCTGGATTACCCGATTGTCGAACTGGAAGGCAAAACCCTTGGCTTGCTTGGACACGGCGAACTCGGCGGCGCGGTCGCGCGTCTGGCCGAAGCCTTCGGCATGCGCGTGCTGCTGGGGCAGATTCCGGGGCGCCCGGCCCGTCCGGATCGATTGCCGCTGGAAGAACTGTTGCCACAGATCGACGCCCTCACCCTGCACTGCCCGCTCAACGAACACACCCGGCATTTCATCGGTGCTCGCGAACTCGCCTCGATGAAACCCGGCGCGTTCGTGGTCAACACCGCCCGGGGCGGGCTGATCGACGAACAGGCCCTGGCCGACGCCTTGCGCAGCGGTCATCTGGGCGGCGCGGCCACCGATGTACTGAGCGTCGAACCACCGACCCACGGCAATCCGCTGCTCGCCGCCGACATCCCGCGCCTGATCGTCACCCCGCACAACGCCTGGGGCAGCCGCGAAGCGCGGCAGCGGATCGTTGGCCAACTGGTCGAAAACACCCAGGCGTTCTACAGCGGTAAGGCGCTGCGGGTCGTCAGTTGATAAACTGCGGCACTTTTTTTCACAGGAGCAGTTATGGATCCGCGCAGTGAAGTACTGCTTCGTCAGGCCGAGTTATTCCAGGGTTCGGTGTTGCTGGCCGGTTTACCTGCCGATGATCTGCTGGGGCGTCTGCCCGATGCGTTTGGCTGGTGCTGGCACGCCGGCGATCAGGCCGCGCTCGATGCGCGCTTCGAAGGCCGCAGCCATTTTGGCGTGAACGTGCCGGAACGCGAATTCACCAACGCCGTGGTGTTCCTGCCCAAGGCCAAGGATCTGACCGATTACATCCTCAATGCCGTGGCTTCGCGTCTGGCCGGGCGTGAGGTGTATCTGGTCGGGGAGAAACGCAGTGGTATCGAAGGCGCATCCAAGCAACTCAACCCGTTCGGCAAGCCGCGCAAGCTCGACAGCGCGCGCCATTGCCAGTTGTGGCAAGTGACCGTGGCCAACGCGCCGGAAGCCAAACCGCTGGAAAGCCTGGCGCAGACTTACGAACTGCCGCTGGCCGAAGGCCCGTTGAAAGTCATCAGCCTGCCGGGCGTGTTCAGCCATGGCCGACTGGATCGCGGCAGCGCCCTGCTGCTGGAGCACCTGGACAAACTGCCGAGCGGTCATCTGCTGGACTTCGGTTGCGGCGCCGGCGTACTCGGTGCGGCGGTCAAGCGTCGTTACCCGCACAATCAGGTCACGTTGCTCGACGTTGATGCCTTCGCTGCCGCCAGCAGCCGTCTGACCCTGGCGGCCAACGGTCTGGAAGCCGAAGTATTGACCGGTGACGGCATCGACGCCGCGCCGATGGGTTTGAACGCAATTCTGAGCAACCCACCGTTCCATGTCGGCGTGCACACCGATTATTTCGCTACCGAGAACTTGCTGCGAAAAGCGGCAAAACATCTGAAAAACGGTGGCGAACTTCGCCTGGTTGCCAACAGCTTCCTCAAGTATCAGCCGCTGATCGAAGAGCATCTCGGGGTCTGCGCGATCAAGGCCGAAGGCAATGGTTTCCGGATTTACCGGGCCAAGCGCGGCTGAAAATTAGCACTTGCCGAATGGATTCTGCCTAGGCAGAATCCGCTCCGTCCTAGGGGAGTAGTCTCCCACGAGCGCCAAGCTCGTCCGGCATACGTCAACATACTTGATCCTCAGATCATGGCGTATGCGACCCAAGCGTCCGCACCAGACGGATCGCAGGGTTTGACAAGACCTATGACACGCACACCTTACCCGGGGCGGGAAGGTTGTACGTGTCATAGCCGTGTCGACCCGCCCCTTAGGAAATCCTGATGCTGGACTCGTTACTCGTTCCCACCGCAATCGTTGCCTTGGCCGAAATCGGCGACAAGACGCAACTGCTCGCGCTGATTCTCGCCGCTCGCTTCCGCAAACCCTGGCCAATCATTGCCGGTATCGTGGCTGCGACCCTGGCCAACCACGCGGCAGCCGGTGCGGTCGGCGCCTGGTTCGGCAGCTTCTTCTCCGATTCGGTCCTGCACTGGATTCTCGCCGCGAGCTTCGCCGCCACCGCCCTGTGGACGCTGGTGCCGGACAAGATGGACGACGATGAAGCCAGCACCGCCCGCAAGTTCGGGCCATTCCTGACCACGCTGATTGCGTTCTTCCTCGCGGAAATCGGTGACAAGACCCAGATCGCTACCGTAATGCTGGCGGCGCAATACCCGGAGCTGTGGCTGGTAATCATCGGTACGACGGCGGGCATGCTGATCGCCAACGTGCCGGTGGTACTGGCGGGGAATTTCGCAGCAGAGAAACTGCCGCTGACCCTGATCCGTCGACTGGCCGCCTCGGCGTTCCTGATCCTGGCGATCGTCGCGGTGTACAAGGCGATGCAGAGCAGCGGCTGGGTTTGATCCGGCAGATCGCTCCCGCACCGAGTGCGGGAGCGATCATGGCTTCAGGACTTGGGCGCTTTCTCGTAAAGCGGCATGACCTTCGGAATCGCCGCCTGCAACGCAGCCGTGCGGCTGCTGGAAGACGGGTGAGTGCTCATGAACTCCGGCGGCGCGCCTTCAGAGGCCTTGCTCATCTTCTCCCACAGAGTGATGGCGGCGTTCGGGTTGTACCCGGCACGCGCGGCGAGTTCCAGACCGATCAGGTCGGCCTCGTTCTCGTTGGCGCGGCTGTTGGGCAGCGTCATGCCGTAGTTGGCCACGGTGTCGGCCAGCGCCAGGCTGTCCTGCCCCAGGCCGAGCAACGCACCGGCGCCCTGCTTGGCCATTTCGATGCCATAGGCCTTGGACATGGCTTCACGTCCGTGCTCGCGCAAGGCGTGAGCGATTTCATGGCCCATGACCGCGGCGATTTCATCGTCGGTGAGTTTCAGGCTGTCGATCAGCCCGGTGTAGAAAATGATCTTGCCGCCAGGACCGCAGTTGGCGTTGAGCTCGTCGCTCTTGATCAGGTTCACTTCCCATTTCCACTGCGCCGAATCCGGACGGAAATTCGGTGCCTGGGCGATCAGCCGGTTGGCGATGGCCTGAATGCGTTTGGCGTCATTGCTGGTCTTGTCCAGCACGCCTTTGCTGGACGCCTCGCCCACGGTCTTCTGATAGGACTGGGCATACATCTGGTCGACCTCTTGCGAGGACAGCATGCTGAACATGTACTGCTTGCGCTCCACGCCCACGGCACCGCCGCTGGTGGTGTTGACCGACTGACAACCGGCCAGCAACAGCGCCGCGCTCAGTGCACTTACAACCAATGTCTTGTTCATTCAAAAGCTCCCTGAAAACCTGCCGCGTATCCTAGGCGGGTAATTGTATCGACGCCAGATACAACGGACGTGTTGCACCTGTTTTCAGAACACGTACGCCAGCCCTGCAGGAAAAAATTCACATCCACCGCCGCGCCCGCTGCAACTGCGTCGCGCACTGATCCATTTGCGACATCCGACTGCAATTACTTGCTCCGCACCTCATGGCGCAATAGTGGCTGCCGATACAGCAGCGCAGACGTCCTCTCGCGTGCGGAGCTCCCATGAAGTTCAAGTCGATCCAGTTTTCCGTGGCCGCCCTGGCCGGCGCCATCGTACTCAGCGTAGTCGCCGCGCTGGTGCTGTACGCGCTGTTCTCCGGTGCCCGCACACAGGAAATGGTCCAGCAACGGACCCAGGCCCAGTTCGAGCAAGTCATCGAACAGCGCCTGACGTCGCTGGCACAGACCCAGGTCAGCCAGATCCAGCGCGAACTGGAAGCACCGTTGCTGATTGCCGGCGGACTGGTACGCGTCAACGCCCTGCTCGGCACGCCGGCCGCCGATGGTCAGCCGCGACTGACCGTCAGCCGTGAGCAACTGATCAGCCTGATCAAGGAAAACGTCGAGAAGAACCCGAAGATTCTCGGCACCTACATCGGTTGGGAAAAGAACGCACTCGACCACAACGATTCGGCCTACGTCGGCACCAGTGTGGTCGGCATCGACGCCGCCAACGGACGTTTCCTGCCGTGGTGGTTCCGCAACGACGACGGCACCCTGGGCCTGGACAAACTGGTAGACGTCGACGACCAGAAAGTCCTGTCCACCGGCGTGCGCGCCAGCGAGTACTACCTGTGCTCGAAAGAAACCAAGAAATCCTGCGTGATCGATCCCGCCCCGTACAAGGTCGGCGACAAGATCGTCATGCTCGCCTCCTTTATTGAACCGATCATGCTCAACGGCGCCTTCCAGGGCATCGTCGGCGCCGACCTGTCGGTGAACTTCATCCAGGAAATGCTCCTGGGCGCCAACCAGAAACTGTACAGCGGCGCCGGGCAAATGGCCCTGATCGGCGGCAATGGCCGGATCGTCGCCTACACCAAGGATCCGAGCAAATTCGGCGAGAAAGTCAGCGACATTCTCGACGCGCAACAGATCTCCAACATGGCCAATCTCAAGCGCGGCGAAGTGACTTACACCGTCAATAAAGAGCAAGGCCGGATCGAGTTGTACCTGCCGTTCGGCATCGGCCAGACCGACGCGCGTTGGACGCTGATGCTGCAACTGCCGCTCGACGCGGTAATGGCTGACCTGCAAAAGCTCCAAGGCGACCTCGACGCCCAGCGCAAATCCGACACCTTCGGCATGGCCATGGTCGGTCTGATCATTGCCGGCCTCGGCCTGCTGGTGATCTGGCTGGTGGGCCACGGCATCGCCCGCCCGCTCAAACAAATGGTGACCATGCTCGATGACATTGCCCAGGGCGAAGGTGACCTGACCCGTCGTTTGACCAGTGACCGCAAAGACGAACTCGGTTCAATCGCCAAAGGCTTCAATACCTTCCTCGCCAAACTGCAGGGGATGATCACGCAGGTGGTGTCGTCGGTACAGAGCGTCAGCGATTCCTCGGAGCACACCGCGGACATCGCAATCCGCACCAATATCGGCATTCAGAAACAAATGGCCGAGATTGATCAGGTCGCCACCGCCGTGCAGGAAATGACCGCCACCGCGCAAGACGTGGCGCGTAACGCGACCCAGGCTGCACAAGCCGCCAGCCACGCTGATCAGGCGGCAAGCCAGGGCATGCAAATCGTGCGCGATACGTCGAATTCGATCGGCGTGCTGGCCGTGGAAATCGGCAAGGCCGTGGACGTGGTGCAGACCCTGGCCAAGGACAGCGAAAACATCAACGCGATCCTCATCGCCATTCGCGGGATCGCCGAGCAGACCAACCTGCTGGCCCTCAACGCGGCGATCGAAGCGGCCCGCGCTGGTGAACAAGGACGTGGTTTTGCGGTGGTGGCCGACGAGGTGCGCAACCTGGCGCAGAAAACCCAGAAGGCCACCGAAGAAATCCAGAGCATGATCCAGCAACTGCAACAGGGCACCCGCGATGTGGTGCGGGTCATGGAGGACAGCCAGAACCGCACCGACGAAAGCGTGCAGCACGCGGCCAAGGCAGCCGAAGCGCTGGAGACCATTACTCAGGCGGTATCGGTGATCAACGACATGAACACCCAGATCGCCAGCGCCGCCGAGGAACAGAGCGCGGTGGCCGACGACATCAACCGTAACGTGATCAATATCGGTCAGGTGGCCAATGAGGTGGCGGGTGGTGCGGATGAATCGAGTTCGGCGAGTGCCGATTTGACCAAACTGGCGGAGCAACAGCGGCGGTTGATCAATCAGTTCAAGGTCTGACCGATCAGGCCGGAGTCAGGCACTCCGGCCCGTTGAGCTTCGGATCATTGACCAGATTCGCCAGCACCCGCTCGCGCAAGGCGGCGGGTTCGCTGGCGAGCAAACCCTGCAGGACATGCAACGGCGTTTCAGGATCAAGCCACGCCGCCTGCCCCGCCTCATCGAGAATCAACGGCCGGCGCTGACTGGCCGCCGACTGAGTGATCACCGCCGTGCTCAGCCACACCTGCTCCTGCACCGGATACGCTTCCCAGATCGCCGCAAAAAACAACGAAGCACCTTCCCCCGGCGTCAGCCAGTACGGGCGTTTGCGCACGTTGCCGCGCCATTCGTAGAAACCGTTGGCCGGCAGCAGGCAGCGGCGCAGGCGCAGGGCTTCACGGAACATCGGCTGTTCGGCGACGGTTTCGGCCCGGGCGTGGGCCGGCGTGCGCGACATGTCGGTCAGCCACGGCGGTGTCAGCCCCCAACGGGCACGGGCCAGCGTGCGCTGGCCGTCGGGTTCGGCGCGCAGCATCAACACCGAATCGTTGGGGGAAATGTTCCACTGCGCCTGCTGATCGGCAGGAAAACCTGGCAGGTTCGCGAAATCGCGGTTCCAGCGAAACAGGGCATAACGTCCACACATGGGGCAGCACGACTCACAAATAAAACGAACGCCAGCCTAACAGACCAGCGTCCCGGGATAGCTGTCCGGTTCATCGCCGGGCAGCGGCAGCGCGGCATTGTACGCACTGATCAACTCGCGGGCGTATTCGGCCTGGTCGTTATCGACCGACAGGCCCAGCAGACCGAAGATCGGCAACTCGCCCGTGCCGCCCAGCAGATCGCGCCCGACCAGATGCGCCTCGATGCCCTCGCTGGCGAGCATGCCCTTGAGCATTTCGCCTTCCATCAGGTTTTCCGGCTCGTAGATTCGCTGCATGAGCGCGCCTCAATCGTTTTCGTGGAAGACTTCCAGAAACCAGTCCTCTCCGTGGACCTGCAACACAAAGGTGATCGGCCGACAGCACACCTGACAGTCTTCAATATAGGTCTGGTCGCCAGCGGAGAGATCCACGGTCGTCTCGACCTCTTCACCACAATACGGACATTCATATACTGCGCTTTCCAGCATCGCGGTCTCCCGGGTGACTTGTGCGTATAATCGCCGGTCTATTTGCAGGGCTATTTTTGTCTGGCTACTTTTTCAGACCGTGCCCCGTTGGTTTTCGATCAAAACCTTTACTTACCCTAGCCGTTTCCAACAAGAGAGCATGATGGGCGAATTCGATGCCATCCGACCTTACGACGACAGCGAAGTACCTGCGGTACTGGCGCGACTGCTCGGCGACAAGGCGTTTCTAGATATCCTCACCCACTTCCGCTTCCCGCGTTTTGCCGGTGCCTTCGGCTGGATGCTCAAACCACTTATAGCCCATCGGCTGCGTCGTGAGTTTGCCGACGTGACCTCCGTGGCCACTTTGCAGGACAAGGTCGAGTTCTACGTCGACCACACCATCGAGCGCGCCACCGACGGCGTGACCTACACCGGTGTCGAGCAATTCAAGTCCGGCAGCGCCTATCTGTTCATCGCCAACCACCGCGACATCGTGATGGACCCGGCCTTCGTCAACTACGCCGTGTACCACGCCGGCCTGCCGACGCCGCGCATCGCGATTGGCGACAACCTGCTGCAAAAGCCGTTCGTCAGCGATCTGATGCGCTTGAACAAGAGCTTCATCGTTCATCGCTCGATCACCGGGCGTCGCGAGAAAATGGCCGCCTATCAATTGCTGTCGGCGTACATCAACCACTCGATCCGCAACGACTGCGCCTCAATCTGGATCGCCCAGGCCGAAGGCCGCGCGAAGGACGGTGACGACCGTACCGAGTCGGCGATCCTCAAGATGTTCCACATGAGCCGCAAGGACGAGCCGTTCGGCGAGGTCATTCAGTCGCTGAACCTGACCCCGGTGTCGATCAGCTACGAATACGACCCATGCGACCAGGCCAAGGCCCGCGAGCTGTACATCCGCGCCACCACCGGCACCTACAGCAAGGCGCCGGGCGAGGATGACGTGAGCATCGCCAAGGGCATCACCGGCTACAAGGGCCGGGTGCACGTGAACTTCGCCGCGCCGATCACCGAGCTGTTCGAAGACACCAAGCAATTGGCGGTCGAGATGGACAAGCAGATTCTCGGCGGCTACCGGTTGTTCCCGGTGCATTACCTGGCGTACGCGCAGTGGGCCGATGCCGATCCGCAATTGAACGTGCCGAAGGCTGCCGACGTGTTCGGTGCCGAGGAACTGGCCAAGGCCCAGGAAGAATGGCAGAACCGTCTGGACGCCTGCCCCGAGGAGCATCGTCCGTATCTGGTGCTGCAATATGCGACGCCGGTACGCAATCAGTACCGGGTCAAGGCTGGTTTGCCGCTGTAAGCGGTGTCGGCCAGATACAAGAACGGCGCCTTCGGGCGCCGTTTTTCGTTCAGAAGCGGGTACTGATCCAGGACACCAGCAACGCCAGGCCCAGACAGGCAAAACCGAAGCGGTAGAAGAAGCGATTCATGCGCAGGGTCGCCCAATCGAGCACCGGCTCCTGATTCGGCTGACTCTGACGCTGGGCCGCGATACTGGCCATCGCCCGTTGTTCACGGCGACGGGTCGCGTGCAGCAGCCAACTGCCGGGGAAGGCCAACAGCAGGGCCAGCAGGTTGATCAGTTTGGCGGGATGGGCGGTAAACAGCGTCATCAAGTGCAGCGACATCACAGACCTCAATCTAAACCGGGTATGGCGAACGCCAGACCGACGACCGCGGCGCGGATTCTACCGAAACCCTCCCCCACTGCCCTAGCCTTTGCGACAAATAACCCGTCAATCGACCGATGGCTGTCCTGTGTCACGGCATCGTCATTTGTTTCAGTCACCCTGCGCGCCTCGAAACCGACACGGAACGCGACATGCTTCACGCTGAAAACCAGGATCGCCTGTACCTCATCTCCCCGTCCGACGAACAGCAGATCCTCGTCGGCAGCCTGGCCTTCAATGTTCAGGACCGCCACTGGCTGGTGTATTGCGCCCTCGGCGGGCACCAGCATGCGGATTTGCCCGAGACTGATTTGCTGACTGGTGTCAGCGTTCTCGACTTCTATTCACAGGCCGCCTGAACGAGAAAGCCCGGAGCCATCACTGGCCCCGGGCTTTTTCACATCAACCGGACACTTACTCGGCGAGGACCTGACCCACGGTCGGATCCTTGAACAGACGGGTCAGCGCATCGCTCAGCACATCGCTGACCAGTTTGGTGTTGGTTTCCTGGTTCGGCGCCATGCCGAAACGCTGGTCCAGCGAGGCACCGTAACGGCCGCTGTAGCGACGGTTAGCGTTCTGCACGTCGGAGCGGAAGGTCGCGCCGATGGTGGCTTCGGTCACGTACATGCCTTCTTTGGGCGACTGGTATTTCAGTTCGGCCAACGTCACGGTCAACTGCGGTGCATTGGGGGCGTTGTTGGTCGGGGTGAACCCGAGCAGACGCACGGCGGCTTCAGCCTGGGCCTGCAGCTTCGGCAGGATCTGCTCGCGCTGCACGGTGATGGCGCTGGTTTCCGGGTACAGGCCGCCACGGGTGCCGAGAGTTGGCGACGGACGACCGTCGACCACGCGGACCACGACAGGCTGACCATGGCCGACCGGTGCCAGCTGAGTGGTCAGCTTCGGTTCCGGGCTCAGTTGTTGCGGGCTGTGGGCGCAGCCAACCAGGGTCAAACTGGTCACAGTGATCAAACCGAACAACAGGCGTTGCAACATGCTCTTCTCTCCAGAATCAGGCACAGACAGGCCGGCAGTATAGCGGTGGGCCACTGTGGGTCACCAGCACTGAAATGTCAGACAAAACCCGCCGCCAGCGGTTCCTGTCACACATTCTTCACTCCCCATACACGTTCGCGTCACGGCCTTTTGACAATCTTGCTCACAGATCCCCAAAAGGAGCACTGCCATGCGCTATCTGATCTCGTTGTTCGCCCCACGCCCGCTGCACCGCAGCTTCGCCCTGCTCGACCGCAACGGCCATTGCCAGGCCTTCAAGCAATGCAGCCTGCAACCGATGGGTGACGGCTGGGTGGAAATCGAGGAAATCCGCCTCAACTGGCTGCACCAGCCACTGCCCGCCAGCGCCCGGGTCGAACAGCAGCGCCCACGCGCACGTGCTCAGGCGATGTTGAGCATCTGACCGGATGCCTAATAAAAGTCATTAAACTCGACCAACTCCCCGCATTTCTTCGATACAATCTCCCCCCGATTATAAGGACGTCTCCTGATCGGGCCCCGCAACAGCGTCAATGCGCTTGCATTGGCATCCAAATCGCCCACAGAGAGCCGCCCACACAGATCGAGTGAAGCTGGCGTGCTTGCTGTTTCCCTGGCAAATCCCGCTTTTCGCGAATCTGCAGAGCTGTCATGACGCTCGGCCACTGAGTTGTTTGCCCCCTCGGGCACGGTGCCAGCCCCGGACAGCCCTTTTTGAGGTTCACGTCTTCAAAAGAGCGTGAAAAAAACGGGTTTTCACAACTTCACAAGAGTGTGGCGAGCAAATGAATAGTTTTGCGTCTGAACATGCACCATTAGCGTCTGAAACAGCCCAACGACACAGGAACGGGAACGCCTCGAATACCGGAGCCTGAAGCCTGTCCGCTACGGATTTGGTTGCACAAACGGATGTCTCGACCATAAGTCGAATTGCCAGCCCCGTGCCGAAATGAGTTCATAGGACTCTTGAAGCCAGGCCGCACGCATCCGTCGAAGTTGCGAAAAATTGCGAAGATTCGGACATGGCACACCTGACCAAGGATACCCGGGGCTCAACTGACCTGCCCTGGACGCCTGGCAGCCATGCCGACAATTTGGTGCTGCAGATTTTGGAGACGCGTTAAATGGCGCATAACGAAGCAGTCGACGTAGTTCTGGTTGGGGCCGGCATCATGAGTGCCACCCTCGCAGTACTGCTCAAAGAGCTCGACCCGGCGATCAAGCTGGAAGTCGTCGAGCTGATGGATTCCGGTGCCGCGGAGAGTTCCAACCCCTGGAACAACGCCGGTACCGGCCACGCCGGCCTGTGCGAGCTGAACTACACGCCACAGGCTGCCGACGGCACCGTCGACATCAAGAAAGCCGTGCACATCAACACCCAGTTCGAGGTGTCGAAGCAGTTCTGGTCGTACCTGACCAAGAAGGGCACGTTCGGCTCGTGCAAATCCTTCATCAGCCCGGTGCCGCACCTGAGCTACGTCGAAGGCGAAAAAGGCGTTTCGTTCCTCAAGGAACGCTTCAACGTGCTGCACAAGCACCACGCCTTCGCCGACATGGAATACACCGAAGACAAGGCGAAGATGGCCGAGTGGATGCCATTGATGATGCCGGGTCGTCCGAAAGACCAGGTGCTCGCCGCCACCCGCGTGATCAACGGCACCGACGTCAACTTCGGCGCCCTGACCAATCAGTTGCTCAAGCACCTGACCAGCGCACCCGATGCCCAGGTCAAGTACTGCAAGCGCGTGACCGGCCTCAAGCGTAATGGCAACGGCTGGACCGTCAGCATCAAGGACGTCAACAGCGGCAGCAGCCGTGAAGTCGACGCCAAATTCGTATTCCTCGGCGCCGGTGGCGCGGCCCTGCCGCTGCTGCAAGCCTCGGGTATCGAAGAAAGCAAAGGCTTCGGTGGCTTCCCGATCAGCGGCCAGTGGCTGCGTTGCGACAACCCGGAAGTGGTCAAGCATCACCAGGCCAAGGTTTACAGCCAGGCCGCCGTGGGTTCGCCACCGATGTCCGTGCCGCACCTGGACACCCGCGTGGTCGACGGCAAGAAATCCCTGCTGTTCGGGCCATACGCCGGTTTCACCACCAAGTTCCTCAAGCACGGCTCCTTCATGGACCTGCCGCTGTCGGTTCGCGCCGGCAACATCGGCCCGATGCTGGCCGTGGCGAAAAACAACATGGACCTGACCAAGTACCTGGTCAGCGAAGTGATGCAGTCGATGGAACAGCGCCTGGAATCTCTGCGCCGTTTCTACCCCGAGGCGAAAGCCGAAGACTGGCGCCTGGAAGTGGCCGGCCAACGGGTACAGATCATCAAGAAAGACCCGAAAAAAGGCGGCATCCTGCAGTTCGGTACCGAACTGGTCGCTGCGAAGGACGGCTCCATCGCCGCCCTGCTCGGCGCTTCGCCAGGCGCTTCGGTGACCGTCTCGATCATGCTGGAACTGATCGAGAAGTGCTTCCCGGCCAAGGCCAAGGGTGAATGGGCTGCCAAACTGGCAGAAATCTTCCCGGCCCGTGAAAAGGTCCTGGAAACCGACGCTGCGTTGTATCGCAAGATCAACACGCAGAACAACGTCGCGCTGGAACTGGTTGAAGCCAGCAACGAGACCGAAAGCTACGCCTGATTCGGCTCCATGAAAAACGCCCCGCACTCGATGAGTGCGGGGCGTTTTTTTATGCCTGTGGAAAACTTCGGGCTATCAGCCGCGTGCTTTCTCGATCAGCTCGATGTACTCCGGCGCGTTGCGCTGATCGCGGATCTGGTCGACGAAGGTCTTGCCGTGCTCGTCTTTACCATCCACGTCATAACCGGCTGCAACGAAAAACGTCAGGAAACGCTCGAAATCGTCGATGCGCAGGCCACGGTAGGCCTTGACCAGTTTGTGCAGCGACGGCGAGGTGGCGTCGACCGGCTCAAAATCGAGAAACAGCTTGATCTGCTCATCGCCGATCTCGTCACCAATCACTTGCTTCTTATCTTTACGCATTGCCGACTCCAGCTCGCAGACATTTCACGGGGCGGGCAGTTTACCCCTGCGCAGGCACAAGGCTCAACGCGAGCGCGTGCTGCCGGTGTGCAAATCGGCCCAGATGTGGCCGTTGGCGTAAGTCAGGAACTGGCAATACACGGTGTCATTGCGCAACAGATCGATCACCACCCGGTACTGGGCGAGCGGATAAAAGAGTGTCAGGGTCTTGCTCTTGTCGTCATACACCGGCTTTTTCAGGCTTTTGCTTTCGCCATCGAAGTTGACCAGCACCTGATTGATCGTCGCGCCCTTGTTCAGGGATTTGCCCTTGAGGCGGATCATCAATGGCGAGGTGACCGGGATCGGCTGCTGATTGGACTGGCGCTGGGCCCCCACGACCACGGAATAATCGGTGACCTGCAACAGTTGCTGCTGCTCGGGTTCGGCATCGCGCAGGGTCAGATCGTCGGGCGGCAGGAATTGGCTGTGCATCGGGGCGGCGGCCAAGGGCAGGCTGAGGGTCAGCAACAGGGCGGCGCAGCTGCGGATCAAGAGGCTCATGACAGGCTCCGGGGGGCGGGGCCGAGCACTTTAGCAGTCTTTAAAAGCAAAAGATCGCAGCCTGGGGCTGCGATCTTTCAGGGGTTCTTACATGCCTTTGACGGCGAAGATCCCGTTGGCGTTGCGCCAGTAGCCTTTGTAGTCCATGCCGTAACCGAAGATGTAACGGTCAATGCACGGCAGACCGACGAAGTCGGCTTTCAGATCAGGACGGGCCTTGCGGTCGTGATCCTTGTCGATCAGCACGGCGGTGTGCACTTTGCGCGCGCCGGCGTGACGGCAGAAGTCGATGATCGCGCCCAGGGTGTGACCTTCGTCGAGGATGTCGTCGATGATCAGCACGTCGCGGTCGATGAACGAGACTTCAGGCTTGGCTTTCCAGAACAGGTCGCCGCCGCTGGTTTCGTTGCGATAACGGGTGGCGTGCAGGTAGGACGCTTCCAACGGGAACTGCAGATGCGTCAGCAGTTTGCCGGAGAAGATCAGACCACCGTTCATCACACAGAACACCACCGGATTGCTGTCGGCCAGTTGTTCGTTGATTTGTGCACCGACGCGGGCAATGGCAGCCTCGACTTCAGCTTCGGTGTACAGGCAGTCAGCCTCTCGCATGATTTGACGGATATGCTCGAGATCAGCGGACATGGCGCTCTCCAAGGGGGGTCTGTTTCGGAAAAGCGGGCAAAGGTACGCATCCCGCACGGCCGAATCAAGCATTTGTGGACTAACGTACTGTATGTCCTATAGGACATCACCCTCGGATAGATTAATCTAGGCCGGTTTTTTTGCCCGCCGCCGGAGCCTTTCCCCATGTCCATCCAAGAGATCCGCCATCCGCTGATCCGTCACAAACTTGGCCTTATGCGCCGTGCAGACATCAGCACCAAGAATTTCCGCGAGCTCGCTCAGGAAGTCGGTGCGCTGTTGACCTATGAAGCTACCAAAGACTTGCCGCTGGAAACCTACGACATCGAAGGTTGGTGCGGCACCGTGTCGGTCGAGAAAATCGCCGGCAAGAAGATTACCGTCGTACCGATCCTGCGTGCCGGCATCGGCATGCTCGAAGGCGTGCTCAGCCTGATCCCGGGCGCCAAGGTCAGCGCCGTCGGCGTTGCCCGTAACGAAGAAACCCTGCAGGCCCACACCTATCTGGAAAAACTGGTTCCGGAAATCGACGAACGCCTGGCGATGATCATCGACCCGATGCTCGCCACCGGCAGCTCCATGGTTGCGACCATCGACCTGCTGAAGAAGGCCGGTTGCAAAGACATCCGCGCGATGGTGCTGGTAGCCGCGCCGGAAGGCATCGCCGCTGTCGAGAAAGCCCACCCGGACGTGATCATCTACACCGCGTCCATCGATCAGAAACTCAACGAGCACGGTTACATCATTCCTGGGCTTGGCGATGCCGGTGACAAGATCTTCGGCACCAAGCAGAAGGACGCGTAAGCATGCAGCAAGAGTTCAACGATCCGCTCTGGCGCACGGTGCTGTCCGGCGCACAGATGCTGTTCGTGGCTTTCGGCGCCCTGGTGCTGATGCCACTGATCACGGGCCTGGACCCGAACGTGGCACTGTTTACCGCGGGTTTAGGCACGATTCTGTTCCAGATCGTCACCGGGCGTCAGGTGCCGGTGTTCCTGGCGTCGAGCTTCGCTTTCATCACCCCGATCATTCTCGCCAAGGGCCAGTTCGGCCTGGCGGCGACCATGGGCGGCGTGATGGCGGCCGGTTTCGTCTACACCTTCCTCGGCCTGGCCGTGAAGATCAAAGGCACCGGCTTCATTGACCGTCTGCTGCCGCCAGTCGTCATTGGCCCGGTGATCATCTCCATCGGCCTGGCCATGGCGCCGATTGCCGCGAACATGGCGATGGGCAAGGCCGGTGACGGTTCCGAGCTGATCCATTACCAGACCGCGATGATGATCTCGATGCCGGCACTGCTGACCACGTTGATCGTGGCGGTGTTCGGCAAGGGCATTTTCCGCCTGGTGCCGATCATTTCCGGCGTGCTGGTGGGTTTCGCCATGTCCTTCTATTTCGGTGTCGTCGACACCGCGAAGATTGCGGCGGCCCCATGGTTTGCACTTCCTCACTTCACCGCGCCGGAATTCAACTGGCAGGCGATCCTGTTCATCGTCCCGGTAGCATTGGCCCCGGCCATCGAGCACATCGGCGGCGTGATTGCAGTCGGCAGCGTGACCGGTCGCGATTACCTGAAGAAGCCGGGCCTGCATCGCACCCTGCTCGGTGACGGCATCGCCACCACCGCAGCCGGCCTGTTCGGCGGCCCGCCCAACACCACCTACGCCGAAGTGACTGGCGCAGTGATGCTGACCAAGAACTACAACCCGAAAATCATGACCTGGGCGGCGATCTTCGCCATCACCCTGGCGTTCATCGGCAAGTTCGGCGCCTTGCTGCAAAGCATTCCGGTGCCGGTGATGGGCGGGATTCTGTGCCTGCTGTTCGGTTCGATCGCGGCGGTGGGGATGAACACCCTGATCCGTCACAAGATCGACCTGGGCGAGGCGCGCAATCTGGTGATCGTTTCGGTGACCCTGGTGTTTGGTATCGGTGGTGTGCTGGTCGGCACCGGCACCGGTCCCGACGACTTCGGCCTCAAAGGCATCGCGCTGTGCGCGGTGGTGGCGATTGCGCTGAACCTGATCCTGCCGGGCAACGACAGCTGGAAACACAAGAAGGCGGATGAGCCGCTCATATAAGCCTTGGCTTCAAGATCGTTCCCACGCGGATCACCCCACACTGATTGTTCCCATGCTCTGCGTGGGAACAATCAATCATCGACGATCATCAAAGGGCCAGTGGCGCCCGTTCACACAGCGTTGCCAACGCCTTCGCCCATTGCGGGTCATCATTCAGGCACGGCACCAGCACCAGCTCCTCTCCCCCCGCTTCGCAGAACTGTTCCTTGCCGCGATCGCCGATCTCTTCCAGGGTCTCGATGCAATCGGCAACAAACGCCGGGCACATCACCAGAATCTTCTTCACGCCGCTTTTGGCCAGTTCATCCAGCCGCGCTTCGGTGTAGGGTTCGATCCACTTCGCCCGGCCCAGTCGCGACTGAAACGACACAGACCATTTACCGTCTGGCAAACCCATGCGTTCTGCGAACAGCGCCGCTGTGCGCAGGCATTGGGCGCGATAACAGGTCGCCAATACGGCCGCCGAGGCGTTCTTGCAGCAATCTTCATTTTTGAAGCAATGATTGCCGGTCGGGTCGAGCTTGGTCAGATGCCGTTCCGGCAAACCGTGGAAGCTCAGCAACAGGTGATCGTAATCCTGCTGCAAGTGCGGCTTGGCGCTCGCCACCAGCGCGTCGAGGTATTCCGGCTGATCGTAGAACGGCTGCAACACCGACAGCTGCACATCGAGCTTTTTCTCACGCACCACACGCTTGGCTTCTTCAATCACCGTGGTGGTGGTGCTGTCGGCGAACTGTGGATAAAGCGGCGCGAGGGTGATGCGTTTATGCCCCGCCGCCACCAGCTTCAGCAGGCTTGTCTCGATCGACGGCTCGCCGTAACGCATGGCCAGCTCAACCGGACCGTGAGTCCACTGCGCCTTCATCTGCTGTTGCAGGCGACGACTGAGTACCACCAGCGGCGAACCTTCGTCCCACCAGATCGAGGCGTAGGCATGGGCTGACTGCTCCGGGCGTTTGATCAGGATCAGCGACACCAGCAGACGCCGCACCGGCCACGGCAGGTCGATCACGTACGGGTCCATCAGGAATTGATTGAGGTAGCTGCGCACGTCGGCCACCGAAGTGGAGGCCGGCGAACCCAGGTTGACCAGAAGCAAGGCGTGATCGGTCATGCAACGTCCTATTTCAGAGGCGGCTGGAAAGATCGTCCAGGGCCGCGCGTAAATCCGTGAACCGGAAAGTGAATCCCGCTTCCAGCAAGCGTTTCGGCGTGGCCCGTTGGCCACCCAGCAACAGCAATGACATCTCGCCGAGCCCGACCTTCAACGCGAGGGCCGGCATCGGCATGAACGCCGGGCGGTGCAGCACGCTGCCCAGCGTCTTGGCGAATTCGCGATTGCGCACAGGTTTCGGCGCGCACGCATTATAAGGACCGCTCGCCTGATTGCGGTGCAGAAGAAAATCAATCAGGGCGATTTGGTCATCGATATGAATCCACGGCATCCACTGCCGACCATTGCCCAAAGGCCCGCCCAGCCCGAGCTTGAACGGCAGCAGCAGGCGCGACAAAAAGCCGCCCTCGGCCGACAGCACCAGGCCGGTGCGAACCAGCACCACACGAATATCCATTGCTTCGGCGCGTTGCGCGGTTTCCTCCCAGGCGATGCACAACTGGCTGGCGAAATCGTCGATCACCGGCGGCGAGTCTTCGGTCAACTCGCGCTCGCCGCCATCACCGTACCAACCCACGGCCGAGCCCGAGATCAGCAGCGACGGTTTCTGCCCCCGATGTTCCAGCCACGCCAGTAACGATTCGGTCAGCGTAATCCGGCTGCTCCACAACAATGCCTTGCGCCGATGGGTCCAGGGCCGGTCGGCAATCGGCGCGCCGGCGAGGTTGACGATCACGTCGACCGGCTCGTCGCCAAGGTCCTCCAGACGCGCGATTCCACGCACCTGGTCGCCACAGATTTTCGCGACTTTTTCCGGACGGCGACTCCAGACCGTCAGGCGATGCCCCTGCCCGGACCAGTGCCGGCATAGCTGACGTCCGATCAATCCAGTACCGCCGGTCAGCAATATGTGCATGACTTCTACCTCGCGTGGAGTTTTACCCCGATCACTAGTCTATTTTTATAAACAGGGATCTTTTCTATCGGGCAGGCTCTATTGTTTAACCATAGGCCAAGCTGTCAGAACGAGAACGCTGGAAGTTATACCAAAAAACAAAATTGTACAGGTTTCATCCACGGCGTAGTCTGTACAGAAAGGTAAACGAGGCCCCTATGACTGTACCTATCGCAATCATTGGCACCGGCATCGCCGGACTCTCCGCCGCCCAGGCCCTGACGGATGCCGGGCATACCGTTCAGTTGTTCGATAAAAGCCGCGGCAGCGGCGGGCGCATGTCGAGCAAGCGCAGCGACGCCGGCTCGCTGGACATGGGCGCGCAATATTTCACCGCCCGTGACCGACGCTTCGTGACCGAAGTCCAGCGCTGGCAAAGCAAAGGCTGGGTCGCCGAATGGGCACCGCAGCTCTACACCTTTCATGGCGGGCAGTTGAACCTGTCGCCGGACGAACAGACCCGCTGGGTCGGCACGCCGCGCATGAGCGCCATCACCCGAGGCCTGCTCGACGGGTTGGAAGTGCACTTCGCCTGCCGGATCACCGAGGTTTATCGCGGCGAAGAACACTGGCACCTGCAGGACGCCGAAGGCTTCACTCACGGGCCGTTCAGCCACGTCGTGATCGCCACGCCGGCGCCTCAGGCCACCGCCCTGCTGGCCGCCGCGCCGAAACTCGCCGGTGCCGCCGCCGGGGTAAAAATGGATCCGACCTGGGCCGTCGCCCTCGCCTTCGACACGCCACTGGATACGCCGATCGAAGGCTGCTTCGTCCAGGACAGCGCCCTCGACTGGCTGGCCCGCAACCGCAGCAAACCGGGACGCGACACCACGTGCGACACCTGGGTCCTGCACGCCACCAGCGCCTGGAGCCGTCAGCACATCGACTTGCCCAAGGAAGCGGTGATCGAACAATTACACGGCGCCTTCGCCGAATTGCTGCACAGCGCCATGCCAGCCCCGACCTTCAGCCTCGCCCACCGCTGGCTCTATGCCCGGCCGGCCAGCAGTCATGAATGGGGCACCCTGGCCGATGCCGATCTGGGCCTGTACGCCTGTGGCGACTGGTGCCTGTCGGGTCGGGTCGAAGGGGCGTGGCTCAGTGGTCAGGAGGCTGCAAGACGCTTGCACGAACACCTGCAGTGAACCGCATCAATCCGCGCAAATTGCTGCTGTCGAAATGGACAGCAGCCCACCCGCAAAACCGTGAAAAGCATTTTCTGGTGACCGAACTGTTCCGCGACGAAGAAGGTACGGTGCTGACGATCGAATTGCAGGCGGTGCTGACCCGGCGTACCGAGCAATGCGACTGGCAGGTCCTGCAGGATGACTCACGCTGGAAAATGGGCTGGCGCTAAAAACCTCAAAAAACTTATACAAACAATTTGACTTGTACACCCATGAATCTATGCTGAAGGCATGTTGTACAGATCAGTTTGTCTGTACAGGTTTAGATTCGAGGTTGCTGCATGTCCGACTCATCGACGTCCCTACCGAAAATCGCCATCAGCGCCTGCCTGATGGGCGCCGAGGTCCGCTACAACGGCGGACACAAGGAATCGCGGCTGTGCAGCCGCACCCTGGCCGAGCATTTTGAATTCGTTCCCGTCTGTCCTGAAGTAGCGATCGGTCTGGGGATTCCCCGCGAGCCGATTCGACTTGTGGGCGACCCGGCCAAGCCTGAAGCGGTCGGCACCGTCAATCCGTCGATTAACGTCACCCAGCCACTGGCCGCTTACGGCGAGAAAATGGCGGGGGAACTCAGTGACATCTGCGGCTACATCTTCATGCAGCAATCGCCCTCCTGCGGTCTGGAGCGCGTCAAGGTCTACCACGCCAACGGTGCACCGGTGAATGGTGGCGGGCGTGGCATTTACGCCGAGGCGTTCTGTGCGCAGCATCCGAATCTGCCGGTGGAGGAAGCCGGGCGCCTGAACGATCCGGTGCTGCGGGAAAACTTCATCACCCGCGTGCTCGCCTACCGCGAATGGCAGCAGGTGCTCGAGCAGGGCTTGAGCCGCCGTGCACTGACCGAATTTCACTCGCGCTACAAATACCTGTTGATGGCCCACAACCCGGTGCAATACAAGACGCTGGGCAATCTGCTGGGCAACATGGGCCAGACAGCGCCGGACGAGCTGGGCCCGCGCTATTTCAGTGAACTGATGGCGGCGCTAAAAAAATGCGCCACCCGCCGCACCCACAGCAATGTCCTGCAGCACATCAGTGGTTACCTGAAACAGGTCATCACCCCCGAAGACAAACAGGAAGTGCAGCACATCATCGGCCAGTACCGGCACGGCATCGTGCCGCTGGTAGTGCCGCTGACGCTGCTCAAGCATCACTTTCGCCTCCACCCGGACCCTTACATTGCGCAGCAGGTGTACCTGCAACCGCATCCGGAAAACCTCAGTCTGCGAAACGCCATTTGATGAACGACTCACCCGACACCAGCGCCCGTGAAGACCTCGGCGCCGACTTCAAGAAAGCCCTCGACGAAGGCTGGCTGCCGATTCGCGAAGTTGCGCGCCAGACCGGCGTGAATGCCGTCACCCTGCGCGCCTGGGAAAGACGCTACGGGCTGATCGTTCCGCAGCGCACGCCCAAGGGCCATCGTCTTTACAGCGCCGAACATGTGCAGCGCATCCAGAACATCCTCACCTGGCTCAATCGGGGCGTTGCGGTCAGCCAGGTCAAACCGCTGCTCGACACTGCGCAAGCTTTAAACGAACCGGTGGAAGACGAATGGCATCCGCTGCGCCAGGCCGCCCTGCTGGCGGTTACTCACCTGAACGAGCGCAGCCTCGACGACAGCATCAACCAGGCGATGGCGCTGTATCCGCCACGCACACTCTGCGAGCAATTGTTGCTGCCGCTGCTGAGCGATCTCGAACAGCGCTGGCAGGGCCAGTTCGGCGCGCAGATGGAGCGCGTGTTCTTTTTTGCCTGGTTACGCAGCAAATTTGGCGCACGCATCTACCATAACAACCGTCAGTTGCGCACCGCGCCGCTGCTGCTGGTCAATCAGTCGGATTTACCGCTGGAGCCGCACCTGTGGCTTTGCGCCTGGCTGATCAGCAGCGCCGACTGCCCGGTGCAGGTGTTCGACTGGCCGCTGCCGGCCGGAGAGCTGGCGCTGGCAACCGATACCCTGCAAGCCCGTGGCGTACTGCTGTACTCCAGCAAAGCCCTGAGCCTTGCCCAACTACCGAAACTGTTGAATGGCGTCAGCTGCCCAAAACTGATTGCCGGACCCACGGTGTGCATTCACCACGCCGAGTTGTCCGCAAAGACTTCCGATTTCGCTGATCTGCTCCTGGCCGAAGACCCTCTTTCGGCGCATCGGGTGCTCATTCAGCGTGGATTGATTTAATGATTCAGACAGAGACCGACATGCAATTGATCTGGCTGCGCAGCGACCTGCGCCAACACGACAACACCGCCCTCGCGGCCGCCGCCGAGCGTGGCCCGACCGTGGCTGTGTACCTGTTGAGCCCGCTGCAATGGCAGGAACATGACGACGCGCCGTGCAAGATCGATTTCTGGCTGCGCAATTTGCGCGAGTTGAGCAAAAGCCTGGGTGCCCTGAACATCCCGCTCCTGATCCGCACCGCGCCTCACTGGGATCAGGCACCCGCCGTGCTGCTCGAACTGTGCCGACAACTGAAGATCGAGGCCGTGCACGTCAACGAGGAATACGGCATCAACGAATGCCGTCGCGACGAGGCCGTTGCCGAGGCGTTGCAAGCGGCAGGCATAACCTTCCACAGCTACCTCGACCAATTGCTGTTCAAACCCGGCAGCGTACTGACCAAAACCGGCACTTACTTTCAGGTGTTCAGCCAGTTTCGCAAGGTCTGCTACGAACGCCTGCACCGCTCGATGCCGTCGCTTAAACAGGCCCCGGGCAAACAGCAAGCGCTGAACATTGCCAGCGATCCCGTTCCAGAAGCCATCGAAGGGTTCCCGACACCCGGCGAATCCCTGCGCGCCCTGTGGCCCGCCGGTGAAACCGAGGCCCGGCGCCGTCTCGACACGTTCGCCGATGCGCAGATCGACTACTACAAGAGCGAACGCGACTTCCCGGCCAAACCCGGCACCAGCCAGCTCTCGGCATATCTTGCCGCTGGCGTGATCTCGCCGCGCCAATGCCTGCACGCTGCCCTGCAAAGCAATCAGGGCGAATTCGAAAGCGGCAAGGTCGGGGCTGTCACCTGGATCAACGAACTGCTGTGGCGCGAGTTCTACAAACACATCCTCGTCGGTTACCCACGGGTTTCACGCCATCGCGCATTCCGCCCGGAAACCGAAGCCCTGGTCTGGCGCGACGCCCCCGAGGATCTGGCCGCCTGGCAAGAGGCCCGCACCGGCTTGCCGATCATCGACGCGGCCATGCGCCAACTGCTGGAAACCGGCTGGATGCACAACCGCCTGCGAATGGTAGTGGCGATGTTTCTGACCAAAAACCTGTTGATCGACTGGCGTGAAGGCGAGCGTTTCTTCATGCGCCACCTGATCGACGGCGACCTGGCCGCCAACAACGGCGGCTGGCAGTGGAGTTCCTCGACCGGCACCGATTCGGCGCCGTACTTCCGGATTTTCAACCCGGTCAGCCAGTCGGAAAAATTCGACAGCGAAGGCCTGTTCATCAAGCACTGGTTGCCGGAACTGGCCGGGCTGAACAAGAAAGAAGTCCACAATCCGGCCAGTGCCGGCGGGTTGTTCGGCGTGGCGGACTATCCGGCGCCGATCGTCAATCTGAGCGCATCACGGGAACGGGCGCTGACAGCGTTCAAAAACCTGCCGTCACGCGCGTCTCAAGGAGTGAGCGATGAGTGAATTTCTGCGCGGTTTCGCCCAGCGGTTCGCACAGTTGAACAAGGACAACTTGCGCACCCTGGATGAGCTGTACAGCGAGGACATTCATTTCACCGACCCGCTACACGAAGTGCAGGGGCTGACGAACCTGCGCGCTTACTTCAGTGAGTTGTACGCCAACGTCAACGAACTGCGCTTCGATTTCCACGGCTTCGACCAGATCAGCGACGGCGAAGGCTATCTGCGTTGGGTCATGAGCTACCGCCACCCGCGTCTGAGCGGTGGGCAACTGATCCGCGTCGCCGGCTGCTCGCACCTGCTCTGGAGCGACAAGGTTTACCGCCACCGGGATTACTTCGATGCCGGAGCGCTGCTTTATGAACATTTACCCGTATTGGGCCGAGTGATTGCCTGGCTGAAAAGGAGATTGGGATGAGTCGTACAGCTCCACGGCGTTATTGGCTGACCGGTGCCAGCAGTGGCATCGGTGCAGCATTGGCAGAAGAAATCCTCAAGACCGGTGCACATCTGGCGGTCAGTTCCCGCCAGGTCGCGCCGCTCAAAGTGCTGTCGCAACGTTATCCGGGACAGGTACTGGTGGTGCCCGGCGATCTGACCAACAGTCAGACGGTGCGTGAGATCGGCGAACAGATCGCTGCGGACTGGGGCTCGCTCGATACGGTAATCCTCAACGCGGGCACCTGCGAATACGTCGACGCCCGTCAATTCGACGCGTCGATCATCGAACACGTAGTACGCACCAACCTGCTCGCCAGCAGCTATTGCATCGAAGCCGCCCTGCCCTTGTTGCGCAAAGGCACGGCACCGCATCTGGTGGGGATGGCCAGCTCGGTGACCTATGTGCCGTTGCCTCGCGCCGAAGCTTATGGTGCGTCGAAGGCCGGGCTGCGTTATCTGTTCGAATCCCTGCGCATCGACCTGGCGGACGAAGGCATTGAAGTCACGGTGATCAGCCCCGGTTTCGTCGACACGCCGCTGACCGCCAAAAATGATTTTCCGATGCCGCTCAGCTGGCCTGTGGATAAAGCCGCGCGGCATATCTTCGCCAAGCTGAAAGACCGGCCGCTGGAGATCGCCTTTCCGGCGCTGTTCATGGCGGTCCTGTGGCCCTTGTCGAAAATGCCCGCGCGCGTACAACTGGCGATTGGCAAACGCATGGTGCGCAGCAATCCGCCGCTCAGGGATGCAACATGAAAATCGCCATCGTAGGCAGCGGCATCGCCGGTTTGACCTGCGCGTATCTGCTCGCTCGCCGACATGACATCACCGTGTTCGAAGCCGACGCCCGGGTCGGCGGTCATACGCACACGGTACCGGTCACCGTGGAAGGGCGCGACTACGCAGTGGACACCGGTTTCATCGTGTTCAACGACTGGACGTATCCGAACTTCATTCGTTTGCTCGGCCAATTGGGCGTGGCCTTCAAACCCACCGAGATGAGTTTTTCGGTCAACGATCCGGACACCGGTCTGGAATACAACGGCAATAATCTGAACAGCCTGTTCGCCCAGCGCAGCAACCTGTTGTCCCCCGGATTCTGGGGCATGTTGCGCGACATCCTGCGGTTCAACAAAGAAGCCCGGCGCGACCTTGCCGAACAGCGGATCGCCACCGACACCACCCTCGACGATTACTTCAAGGCCGGCGGCTACGGCGAGCGTTTCATCCTGCATTACATCGTGCCGATGGGCGCGGCGATCTGGTCGATGCCGATGGCCGAGATGCTCAATTTTCCGTTGCAGTTCTTCGTGCGCTTTTTCGAGAACCACGGGTTGCTGTCGATCAGCAATCGCCCGCAGTGGCAGGTCATCAAGGGTGGCTCCAGCGCCTACATTGCGCCGCTGACGGAGTCGTTCAAGGAACGCATCCGCCTGAACTGCCCGGTGGGCCGGATCGATCGCGACGCGCACGGCGTGGTTATCCACAGCCCGGCCGGCATCGAGCGTTTCGACAAAGTGGTGCTGGCCTGTCACAGCGACCAGGCCCTGCGAATGCTGGGCAACCCCGGCAAGGTCGAACGGGAAATCCTCGGCGCCCTGCCCTACGCCGACAACGAAGTGGTGCTGCACACCGACACCCGCCTGCTGCCCACACGCAAACGGGCCTGGGCCAGCTGGAATTATCGCCTCGGCGGCGCCGGTCATACCCAGGCCGCCGTGACCTACGACATGAACATTCTGCAAGGCATCCAGAGCGATACCACGTTCTGCGTCAGCCTCAACCAGAGCGCCGGCATCAGCCCGTCCAAAGTGCTCGCGCGCTTCACCTACGCTCACCCGCAATTCAGCCTCGCGGCGGTGGCGGCGCAACAGCGCTGGGCCGAAATCGACGGCGAGCAGCACACGCATTATTGCGGCGCCTATTGGGCCAACGGTTTTCATGAGGATGGCGTGGTCAGCGCTTTGCGCGTGGCCGCGTCCTTCGGAGAAAGCCTGTGAACAGCGCACTCTACAGTGGCTGGATCGCCCATCGGCGATTCGCCCCGCGCCGTCATGAATTCCGTTACCGGATCGGCATGCTGTACCTCGATCTGGCTGAACAGGAGGCGGTGCTGGGCCTGTCCCGACTGGCGGGCGCCAGCCGCTTTGCACCGTTTTCATTTCGCGAAACCGATTACCTGAAAACCTTCACCGGCCGGGGCATGCGCCTGAGCGATGCGGTGCGCCAGTTGGTTGGCGAAGCTCTGGGCCATGCGCCGCAAGGTTCGATCTGCCTGCTGACCCAGCCACGCAGCTGGGGCCTGTCGTTCAACCCGGTGAGTTTTTTCTATTGCCACGAGGCCGACGGGCAACTGGCGGCGATTCTCTGCGAAGTCAGCAATACCCCTTGGCGCGAGCGTTTTCACTACGTGCTGCCGGCCCGAACGCCCAGCAATCTGCAGGACTTTCACCAGCACTTTGCCGTGACCAAGGCGTTTCATGTGTCGCCATTCTTGCCGCCGGACCTGGAATACCGCATGAGCTTCAGCCCTGCCGCGCAGGTCCTGGGTGTGCACATGGCCGACTGGCAAGGCGAGCAAAAACTGTTCGACGCCACCCTCGACCTGCGACGTGAACCCCTTGATCGACACCACTTGCACCGGCACCTGTGGCGCTTTCCCTGGATGACCGCCAAGACCGCGCTGGCGATCTATTGGCAGGCGCTACGCCTGTTGCTCAAGCGCACGCCGGTGTTTGCCCACCAGCGCGCCGACGACCGTTTTCGAACCGCCACCGTACCGCCCGAGGAACGTCACCATGAAATCCACTAGCGTCTCGGCCAAAGCCAGCCTGTTCAGCCCCCACGGCCTGAGCGGCTCGCTGCTGCGCCGGGGAGTACTGCGCCAGCTGGAGCAGCTCAAACAGGGTCAACTGATCGTCATCGAGGACGGCGAACGCCACGTCTTCGGCACACCGGGTAGCGCGTTGGTGGGGGAAATTCAGGTCATGGATCCGGCTGCCTGGGGCCTGGTCGCGGGCAATGGCTCGATCGGCGCCGGTGAGGCTTTCATTCATGGTTACTGGCGCTCGCCGGATCTGACGGCGGTGGTGCGGGTCTTCGTCAGCAACCTTGAAGTGCTCGACGGAATGGAAGGTGGCCTGGCCCGACTCGGTCGCCCGCTGGTGCGCGGGCTGCACTGGCTCAACCGCAATACGCGCAAGGGCTCGCAGAAAAACATCGCCGCCCACTACGACCTCGGCAATGACCTGTTCGAACAGTTTCTCGACCCGACCATGATGTATTCCGCCGCGCAGTTTCTCAGCCCCGAAGACAGCCTGGAGCAGGCGCAACTGAACAAACTGGAGCGGATCTGTCAGAAGCTCGCGCTCAAGCCCGGCGACCATCTGCTGGAAATCGGCACCGGCTGGGGCAGCATGGCGCTTTACGCGGCGCAGCACTACGGCTGCAAAGTCACCACCACCACGCTGTCGAAGGAGCAGTTCGCCTTCACCGCCGCCCGCATCGAACGCCTCGGCTTGCAGGATCAGGTGACGCTGCTGCTCAAGGATTACCGTGACCTCACCGGCCAGTACGACAAACTGGTGTCGATCGAAATGATCGAAGCAGTCGGCCACCGCTTCCTGCCGACCTACTTCAAACAGTGCGCGCACTTGCTCAAGAGCAACGGCCTGATGCTGCTGCAAGCGATCACCATCCGCGAACAGCGCTACGAGCAGGCGCGTCGTGGGGTGGACTTCATCCAGCGTTACATTTTCCCCGGCGGCGCCCTGCCCTGCGTGCAGAAAATGCTCGAGATCGTCAGCCGCGACACCGACATGAACCTGTTGCACATGGAAGATTTCGGCCTTCACTACGCCCGCACCCTGCGTCTGTGGCACGAGAACTTTCGCCATGCTCACGGCCGTCTGACCGAATTGGGCTATGACGATTACTTCCTCAGGCTGTGGGAGTTCTACCTGTGTTATTGCGAGGGCGGATTCCTCGAGCGCACCATCGGCACCGCACAACTGGTGCTGGCCAAACCGGCGGCGATGACCGCGCCTTTGCTGGGCCGTTTCGATGCTTGAGCGGTTGGCCAACGCGGTGCTGTTCCAGATCGGCTGGTTGGCCTGCGTACTCGGCGGCAACAGTTTGTGGTTGCTGCTGGCGCTGGCGGTGCTGGTGATTCATTTGCGCTGGATCAGCAGTTGGGCGCAGGAAGGCCGGTTGATCCTCAGCGTGGTGATCATCGGCACGGCGGTGGACAGCGTGTTGCGCGGCCTCGGGGTTTTCGAGTTCAAGGATCTGTCGCCGCTGATTCCGCTGTGGCTGATGTTGTTGTGGGCGTTATTTGCCACGACATTGCGTCATTGTCTGCAATGGAGCGCGACGCCGTGGTGGCTGGCCAGTCTGCTTGGCGCAACAGGTGGCGCGCTGTCCTATGGCGCCGGCGGACGACTGGCCGGTGTGCAATTTCCTTTCGGTGAGTTACCGACCCTGATCGGCATCGCACTGCTGTGGGCGTTGCTGTTTCCGCTGCTGCACCAACTGTCCCGACGGCTGACGCGTTAAACGCCTGTCAGGCCTTTCACACGCTCATCGGCCACTGCCGTACACTGGCGCCATGAAAACCATACCCCATCGGCAAATCGCCGAGCCCGAGGTCACCTGCTCGACCTGTGCAGCCTGCTGCTGCCAGCTCGAAGTAATGCTGATCACCGACACCGGCGTGCCCGAGCGTTTTATCGATACCGACGATTGGGGTGGTGAGGTGATGCTGCGTCTGGACGACGGCTGGTGCGCGGCGCTGGATCGCGACACGATGATGTGCACGATCTACGAGAAGCGTCCGCTGATCTGCCGCGAGTTCGAAATGGGCGCACCGGAATGCATCGACGAACGCCAGGGGATTGCCACGGCGTATCGCTGAATAAAAAAAGGAGCGCTAGGCGCTCCTTTTTTACGGGGCTGACTTTCTGGGGGCTTATAGCGGCATCGTGTAATGCAATGCGTAGCTTTCGACCCCATCGTTGTCGCTGCTCAGACCGGCGTTGGAATAGTGCGTCGCACGGATCCCGACTTCATGCCCGCCATTGAAGCGCAGGCCGAAACCGATACGGTCTTCGAACTGGAAAGAACCGCCGAGCTTGTTGTCTTCGTACTCGGTGTTGGAGAACAGCGCCACGCCGATCCCCGCCTCGACATACGGTTTGACCGACTGGCCGGCGAACTCGTAAACAAACACCGGCGAGAACGACAGGCTGTTGTTGCTGGAGGTCTTGTCGCCTTCCCAGTAGGTGTAGGCGCCACTCCAGTAACCGGTCAGGCGACCGACGTCGCTTTGCAGCCAGCTCTTGTCCCAATCGAAATTCATGCCCAGGCGATAAGTCATCGTCGAATCGCTGGTGGCACCCACTGCAAACTCGACGCCAGCAGCTTGTGCGGTAAAACTTTGCCCCATCAGTGCAGCCGCAATCGCGGCCAAGCAGAATAGTCGCTTCACGTTGAAACTTCCTTTTCCGGAACGATCGTTTGGTTTTTCTAGGTCACTCTGCGCTATAGAAATCTGCGCTTGGTCAGAAGTTCAGCTGACTTTTTAGATATTTCACATTTTTTTTACAAGGTGAATTTTTCGACGTCGCCATCGACTTGACCCAGCAGGGCGAGGGTCTTGCGCAAAGACGCGGGATCGGCGCTGGTCCAGAATCTGACCGGCCGGTTCGGCCCTTCGGCGAGCTGATCCCGCTCGGCCAGCAGCCGCTGCAATTGTCGGGCTACTGCCGCGCCGGTGTCGATCAGGCTGATGCTCTCGGGGATCATCGACTTGAGCATCGGCTTGAGAAACGGATAGTGAGTGCAGCCCAGAATGATCGTGTCGCAACCGTTGGCCAGTAGCGGATCGACGTAGTGCTTGAGCAATGCACGCAACTCGGGGCTGTGAAGATCGCCGCTTTCAATCCGCTCGACCAGTCCGGGGCACGGCTGCGTGATGACCCGCACATCGGTGGCAAAACGATCGAGCAGCGCCGCAAATTTCGCACTCTGCAAAGTGCCGGTGGTGGCGAGTACCCCCACCACGCCGCTGCGGGTGGCGGCGGCGGCCGGTTTGACCGCCGGCTCCATGCCGACAATCGGCCACTCGGGAAAGTCCCGGCGCAGATCGGCGACGCCGGCCACGGTCGCGGTGTTGCACGCGATCACCAGCGCCTTGGCACCCTGCTCGCGGAAAAAACCGGCCATCACGCTGCAACGCTGGCGGATGAATTCCGGGGTTTTCTCGCCATAAGGAATGTGGCCGCAATCGCCGAGGTACAGCAGCGATTCATTCGGTAGCAGTTGCTGGATTTCCGCCAGCACCGACAGACCGCCGACGCCGGAATCGAAGACGGCAATCGGCGCTTCACGCATGCTGCGAACCACAGACGCTGCAACCCGGGTCGCGCTTGACCCGCAGCTCACGGAATCGCGAGCCCAGCGCATCGATCAACAGCAGACGACCCACCAGTGGCTCGCCAAAACCCGCCAGCAACTTCAGGGCTTCCAGCGCTTGCAGGCTGCCGACCAGACCGACCAGCGGCCCGACCACGCCGGCTTCACTGCAAGTCAGTTCGGCTTCGCTGCCGTGACCGTACAGGCAGTGGTAACACGGGCTCTCGGCACGACGCGGGTCGAACACCGAAAGCTGTCCTTCGAGGCGGATCGCGGCGCCGCTGACCAAGGGCTTGCGCGCCGCCACGCACGCGGCGTTGACCGCTTCGCGGGTGGAGAAATTGTCCGAGCAGTCGAGCACCAGATCCACCGCCGCCACGGCTGCGGCGAGAGAATCCTCGTCCAGTGCCTGACGATGGGGCACCAGCTTGATTTCAGGATTGATCGCGCTCAGGCGCTTGAGCGCCGAGTCGACCTTGGTCATGCCGACGCTGTCGGTGTCGTGGATGATCTGGCGTTGCAGGTTGGTCAAATCGACCGTGTCGAAATCCGCCAGGTGCAATTCACCGACACCCGCCGCCGCCAGGTACAACGCCACCGGCGCACCGAGACCACCGAGGCCGACGATCAATACCCGGCTGTCCTTGAGCTTCAACTGGCCATCGATGTCGATGTGTTGCAGCAGGATCTGCCGACTGTAGCGCAACAATTCCTGATCATTCAGCACGGCAGGCGCCCCAGGCTGATCCGTTGATGGCCGCCCAGATCGGTGCGGCTGTGGACTTCTTCGAAACCTTGCGTCAGCAGCAGATCGCGCACGGCTTCGGCTTGATCATAGCCGTGTTCGAGCATCAGCCAGCCTCCGGCCTCCAGATGAGCCGGCGCCTGGGCGATGATCAGACGCAGATCGTCGAGCCCGTCGATGCCGGCCACCAAGGCGCTTTCCGGCTCGAAACGCACATCGCCTTCCACCAGATGCGGATCGGCGGCGCGAATGTACGGCGGGTTACTGATGATCAACTCGAAACGCTTGCCTTCGAGGGCGCTGAACCAGTGACTGCTCAGCACCGTCGCGTTGTTCAAGTGCAGGCGCTGGCGATTGCGCTCGGCCAGGGCCACGGCTTCCAGCACGCGATCCACGGCGGTGACTTTCCACGCCGGGCGTTCGCTGGCCAGAGCCAGGGCAATCGCCCCGCTGCCGGTGCCCAGATCGAGAACTTTGGCCGGGGTCGCCGGCAGCAATTCCAGTGCGGCCTCCACCAGCAGTTCGGTGTCCGGACGCGGGATCAGCGTGTGCGGCGCGACTTCCAGATCCAGCTTCCAGAAACCCTGCTGACCCAGAATGTACGCGACCGGCTCGCCGCTACGACGACGTTGCAGGTACTCGGCGAAGACCAGTGCGGCTTCGCTGGGCACGATGCGCTCGGGCCAGGTGTGGAGAAAACTGCGCGACTTGCCCAGCGCGGCGGCCAGAAGCAATTCGGCATCCAGACGCGCGGTGGGCGAATCCGGCAATTCGGCGGCACGCAACAGGCTGGCGATGATGGTCATTTACTCACCTATCGCTGCGAGCTGGTCGGCCTGGTATTCGGCCAGCAACGGCTCGATCACCGCTTCGACGCCACCGGCGAGAATTTCGTCGAGGGAATACAGAGTCAGGTTGACGCGATGGTCGGTGACCCGGCCCTGGGCAAAGTTGTAGGTACGGATACGCTCGGAGCGGTCACCGGAACCCACCAGCAATTTACGTTCGCTGGCGATGGCGTTGGCCGCTGCAGCCGTCTGCTGGTCGTTGAGCTTGGCCGCCAACCAGGCCATCGCCCGGGCACGGTTCTTGTGCTGGGAACGTTCTTCCTGGCACTCGACAACGGTGCCGGTCGGGATGTGGGTGATACGGATCGCCGAGTCGGTGGTGTTGACGTGCTGACCACCGGCCCCGGAGGAACGGTAAGTGTCGACGCGCAAATCCGCCGGGTTGATCTCGATGGCTTCACGCTCGTCCGGCTCGGGCAATACCGCCACGGTGCAGGCCGAGGTGTGGATACGGCCCTGGGATTCGGTGGCGGGTACACGCTGAACGCGGTGCGCGCCGGATTCGAATTTCAGCTTGCCGTAAACGTTGTCGCCTTCGATGCGGGCGATGACTTCTTTATAGCCGCCGTGTTCGCCTTCGTTTTCCGAGAGGATTTCCACGCGCCAGCCACGGCGTTCGGCGTAACGCGAGTACATGCGGAACAGGTCGCCGGAGAAGATCGCCGCCTCGTCGCCACCGGTGCCGGCGCGGATTTCGAGAAACACGTTGCGCCCGTCGTTGGGATCCTTGGGCAGCAACATGCGTTGCAGGTCGGATTCCAGCGTGATCAGCAACTCCTTGGCTTCGCGGACTTCTTCCACGGCCATTTCACGCATGTCCGGGTCGCTGTCCTTGAGCAGCGCCTGCGCGCCTTCAAGATCACTTTGTACGCCGAGCAGCTTTTTATAGCCTTGTACCACCGGCTCAAGTTCGGCGTATTCCTTGGAATAGGCGCGGAATTTGGTCTGGTCGGAAATGACTTCGCCGTCGCCGAGCAGCGCGGTCAGTTCCTCGAAACGGTCCTGGAGAATGTCCAGCTTATTGAGCAGTGACGCTTTCATTGCGGTTTTTTATCCGAAAAGCTATCCGGTGAGCCCTCGAGGGCAAAGAGTTCCTGAGCCATGGCCAGCGCATCGAGGCGGCCTTCGGCAGAAAGCTTTTTCAACTGCACGCTCGGGGCGTGCAGGAGTTTGTTGGTCAGGCCGCGGGCCAGTTGCCCGAGCACGTCTTCGGCGTTGCCGCCATTGGCCAGCAGGCGCAAGGCCTTTTGCAGTTCTTCGTCGCGCAGGCGTTCGCTCTGTTGACGATAGGCCTTGAGCACATCGACCGCCGCCAGCTCGCGCAGGCGCACCATGAAATCGTCGGCGCCGACCGAGACCATCTCTTCGGCCGCCTGCGCTGCACCCTGACGGCTCTTGAGGTTTTCGGCGACCACTTCGTGCAGATCGTCGACGCTATAGAGGTAAACGTCGTCGAGTTCGCCGACTTCTGGCTCGATGTCACGGGGAACGGCGATGTCGACCATGAAGATCGGCTTGTGCTTGCGCAGCTTCAGCGCGCTTTCCACCGCGCCTTTACCGAGGATCGGCAACTGACTGGCGGTAGAACTGATGACGATGTCGCTGCGTACCAGTTCGGCCGGAATATCCGAGAGCAACACCGCGTGGGCACCGAACTGCTCGGCCAGCAGGCTGGCGCGCTCCAGCGTCCGGTTGGCGACCACGATGCGCTTGACCCCGAGTTCATGCAAATGACGGGCGACCAGAGTGATGGTCTCGCCGGCGCCGATCAACAGCGCCTGGCTGCGTTGCAAGTCACTGAAAATCTGTTTGGCCAGGCTGACGGCGGCAAACGCCACGGACACCGGGTTTTCGCCGATGGCTGTGTCGGTACGCACTTGCTTGGCGGCATTGAAGGTCGCCTGGAACAGTCGCCCGAGCAGCGGCCCGATGGTGCCGGCCTCGCGGGCCACGGCGTAGGCCGATTTCATCTGGCCGAGAATCTGCGGTTCGCCCAGCACCAGCGAGTCGAGCCCGGAGGCGACGCGCATCATGTGACGAACTGCCGCATCATCTTCATGCACATAAGCACTCGCGCGCAGCTCATCGAGGCTTAAATGGTGATAGTCGGCCAGCCAGCGCAGCACGATATCGGCCGAAAGCTGATCCTGTTCTATATACAGCTCACTGCGATTGCAGGTGGAGAGGATCGCAGCTTCGCGGCTGTCGGTGAGTCGGCAGAGCTGCTGCAAGGCCTCCACCAGCTGCTCAGGGGTAAAGGCCACGCGCTCGCGGACGTCTACTGAAGCAGTCTTGTGGTTGATACCGAGTGCAAGGAAGGCCATTCAAGGTCGCTGATGGTGACGTGAAGCCGGCAATTGTCCTACTTCGTCAGATTCAGAACAACTACCGCTGACTATTGTCCCAATTGCCGGCCCCTATAATGGCCACAATCGAGACTCGGTTATGTTTGGCCGAAGGCTTGTGTCATGATGATCCGACCGCAGGTTAGTCGTCCTCTTCCTATATGAATAGATCTTCCGCGTTGCTCCTCGCTTTTGTCTTCCTCAGCGGCTGCCAGGCCTTGGCCCCCGTTTCGCAGGACGGTGCCTCACCGGTCGAAGACACCACGCCGGCCCCTGAAAAGCCCAAGGTTTACAGCTCGTTCAGCCAGGAAACGGTGTTCAGCCTGCTGAGCGCCGAACTCGCTGGCCAGCGCAATCGTTTCGACATTGCCCTGGACAACTACGTGACCCAGGCCATCAACACCCAGGATCCGGGCGTTTCCGAGCGCGCCTTCCGCATCGCCGAGTACCTGGGCGCCGACCAGCCGGCCCTCGATACCGCGCTGATCTGGGCGAAAAACGCCCCGGACGACCTCGAAGCGCAACGCGCCGCCGCCGTGCAACTGGCTCGTGCCGGGCGTTATGACGACTCGATGGTTTACATGGAGAAAGTCCTGCAGGGCAAGGGCGACACCCATTTCGACTTCCTCGCGCTGTCGGCCGCCGACACCGATCAGGAAACCCGCAACGGCCTGATGAAAAGTTTTGACCGCCTGTTGCAGCGTCACCCGAACAACAATCAGCTGATTTTCGGCAAGGCCCTGCTGATGCAGCAGGATGGCGACACCAAAGGTGCGCTTGCCCTGCTCGAAGACAACCCGCCGGAAGACGGCGAGATCGCGCCGATTCTGCTGCGCGCACGTCTTCTGCAAGGTCTGAACCGTGGCGACGAAGCACTGCCATTGCTGCAGAAAAGCATCAAGAAATACCCAGACGACAAGCGCCTGCGCCTGACCTACGCGCGGATGCTGGTGGAACAGGACCGGATGGATGACGCCAAGGTCGAGTTCTCCACCCTGGTTCAGCAATACCCGGAAGACGACGAACTGCGTTACTCGCTGGCGCTGGTCTGCCTGGAAGCCAAGGCCTGGGACGAGGCCAAGGGTTATCTGGAAGACCTGATCGCCCGGGAAAGCCATATCGACTCGGCACACCTGAACCTGGGGCGCATTGCCGAAGAACGCAACGACCCGCAAGGCGCGCTCATCGAGTACGCCCAGGTCGGCCCGGGCAACGATTATCTGCCGGCGCAACTGCGTCAGGCCGATATTCTGATGAACAACGGCAAGACCGCCGAAGCCCAGAGCAAACTGGCCGCCGAGCGTGACGAGCAGCCGGATTACGCGATCCAGTTGTACCTGATCGAAGCCGAAACCCTGTCCGCCAACAATCAGGGCGACAAGGCCTGGAAAGTCCTGCAACAAGCGTTGCAGCAGTACCCGGACGATCTGAACCTGCTTTATACCCGCGCGATGCAGGCGGAAAAACGCAATGACCTGGCGCAGATGGAGAAAGACCTGCGCCTGATCATCAAGCGCGATCCGGACAACGCCATGGCCCTCAACGCCCTCGGCTACACCCTGTCCGACCGCACCACCCGCTACGCCGAAGCCAAGGCGCTGATCGAGCAGGCGCACCAGATCAACCCGGAAGACCCGGCGGTTCTCGACAGCCTCGGCTGGGTGAATTTCCGCATGGGCAATCTGGAAGACGCCGAGAAATACCTGCGTCAGGCCCTCGAGCGCTTCCCCGATCACGAAGTCGCGGCGCACCTGGGCGAAGTGCTGTGGGCCAAGGGCAAGCAGCGCGAAGCGAAACAAATCTGGGGCAAGTTCCTCAAGGACCAGCCTGACAGCACCATCCTGCGCAGCACCATCAAGCGCCTGACCGGATCCGAGACTCTTTAACTCATGTTTTTGCGCCACGTCATAGTTTTCAGTTTCATCGCCCTGCTCGCCGGTTGCGCGGGCTTCGGCGCCCGCGAATCGGTCGAGGGCCACGGCAATCCGGCAGAGTGGGCCGCGAACAAACAACACCTGACCGGCCTCGACGGCTGGCAGATCGACGGCAAGATCGGCATTCGCGCCCCGAAAGATTCGGGCAGCGGCACGCTGTTCTGGCTGCAACGTCAGGATTACTACGACATCCGTCTGTCCGGCCCGCTGGGTCGTGGCGCGGCGCGGCTGACCGGTCGTCCGGGTGCGGTGTCGCTGGAAGTGGCGAATCAGGGCCGCTATGAAGCGCCGACTCCGGAAGCACTGGTCGAAGAGCAACTGGGCTGGAAATTGCCGGTCTCGCATCTGGCCTGGTGGGTTCGCGGCCTCCCGGCACCTGACAGCAAAAGCCGTCTGACCCTGGACGGCAACAGCCGTTTGGCCAATCTGGATCAGGATGGCTGGCAGGTCGAATACCTCAGCTATGCCGAACAGAACGGTTACTGGCTGCCCGAGCGAATCAAACTGCACGGCACCGATCTGGACGTGACGCTGGTCATCAAGACCTGGCAACCGCGCAAATTGGGGCAATAACGCATGACCGCTCCACGCCTGACGCTGCCATCGCCGGCCAAACTCAATCTGATGCTGCACATTCTCGGTCGTCGTGAAGACGGTTATCACGAGTTGCAAACGCTTTTTCAGTTCCTCGACTACGGCGACGAAATCACTTTCGCCGTGCGTGACGATGGCGTGATCCGCCTGCACACCGAATTCGACGGAGTGCCCCACGACAGCAACCTGATCGTGCGCGCGGCGAAGAAACTGCAGGAACAATCCGGCTGCTCGCTCGGCATCGACATCTGGATCGACAAGATCCTGCCGATGGGCGGCGGCATCGGTGGCGGCAGTTCGAACGCGGCCACCACCCTGCTCGGCCTCAATCATTTGTGGCAACTGGGTTGGGATGAAGATCGCCTGGCTGCACTGGGCCTGACACTGGGCGCCGACGTGCCGGTGTTCGTGCGGGGCCATGCGGCTTTCGCCGAAGGTGTCGGCGAGAAACTGACCCCGGTCGAGCCCGCCGAACCGTGGTATGTCGTGCTCGTTCCGCAAGTCTCTGTTAGTACGGCAGAAATTTTTTCAGATCCATTGTTGACACGTAACACGCCGCCCATTAAAGTGCGCCCCGTTCCCGAGGGAAACAGTCGAAATGACTGCTTACCGGTGGTATCGAGGCGTTATCCAGAAGTACGTAACGCATTGAATTTGTTAGGTAATTTTACCGAAGCAAAACTCACCGGAACTGGAAGTTGTGTGTTTGGGGGCTTCCCAAGCAAAGCTGAAGCTGATAAAGTCTCGGCCCTTCTGACAGAGACCCTTACAGGGTTTGTAGCGAAAGGAAGCAACGTTTCGATGTTGCATCGCAAGCTGCAAAGTCTGCTCTAAAGGAACCAAGTGCCCGGCACTTGCAAGCAACAGATACAGGGGCGTCGCCAAGCGGTAAGGCAGCAGGTTTTGATCCTGCCATGCGTTGGTTCGAATCCAGCCGCCCCTGCCATTTTCCTATACTCATCCAGGTATACCCTCAGCCTTCAGGTACTGCGCGTGTCCAAGATGATGGTCTTTACGGGGAACGCTAACCCCGATCTGGCTCGGCGTGTCGTACGTCAGCTGCATATCCCTCTCGGTGACATCTCTGTCGGTAAATTCTCCGACGGCGAAATTACAGCCGAGATCAATGAAAACGTTCGCGGTAAAGACGTCTTCATTATTCAGCCGACTTGCGCTCCGACCAACGATAACCTGATGGAACTGGTAGTGATGGCTGATGCCTTCCGCCGCTCCTCGGCTACTCGTATCACTGCTGTTATTCCTTATTTTGGTTATGCCCGTCAGGATCGCCGTCCGCGTTCCGCACGTGTGGCTATCAGCGCGAAAGTCGTTGCTGACATGCTCACTGTAGTCGGCATCGACCGTGTTCTCACGGTTGATCTGCATGCTGACCAGATTCAGGGTTTCTTCGATATTCCGGTAGATAACATCTACGGCTCCCCGGTTCTGGTGGATGACATCGAAGATCAGCGCTTCGAGAACCTGATGATCGTGTCCCCGGACATTGGTGGCGTCGTGCGTGCACGTGCCGTTGCCAAATCCCTGGGCGTGGATCTCGGGATCATCGACAAACGCCGTGAGAAAGCCAATCACTCTGAAGTGATGCATATCATCGGTGATGTCGAAGGGCGTACCTGCATTCTGGTCGATGACATGGTCGATACCGCCGGCACTCTGTGCCACGCGGCCAAGGCCCTGAAAGAGCATGGCGCAGCCAAGGTCTTTGCCTACTGCACACACCCTGTGCTGTCGGGTCGGGCCATCGAGAATATCGAAAATTCCGTGCTGGACGAGTTGGTGGTCACTAACACCATCCCGCTGTCCGCTGCAGCACAAGCCTGTGCACGTATCCGTCAACTGGATATCGCACCGGTTGTTGCCGAAGCGGTTCGCCGCATCAGCAACGAAGAATCGATCAGCGCGATGTTCCGTTAAGGGCCCTGCCCTTCTCGAAATGTCTCGTTGACGAAAAGCGCCCCGCCCCGGCATTCCTGCCGGGGCGGGGCTTTTTTGCCCATACCGTGTTCGGCGCTGGTCGCAAACGCCACTCGGTCATGGCTATTTTGGAGATACAAAATGAACGATTTTACTCTGAATGCTGAAGCGCGTTCCGACCTGGGGAAAGGTGCGAGCCGCCGCCTGCGTCGTCTCGCCGCCCTGGTTCCAGCTGTTGTTTACGGTGGCGACAAAGCCCCTGAATCCATCAGCATGCTGGCCAAAGAAGTTGCCAAACTGCTCGAAAACGAAGCTGCCTACAGCCACGTTATCGAACTGAACGTTGGTGGCACCAAGCAAAACGTGATCATCAAGGCTCTGCAACGTCACCCGGCCAAAGGCCACGTGATGCACGCTGACTTCGTACGCGTTGTAGCTGGCCAGAAACTGACCGCTATCGTTCCTGTGCACTTCATCAACGAAGCTGCTCCAGTGAAGAAAGGCGGCGAAATCTCGCACGTTGTTGCCGAGATCGAAGTTTCCTGCCTGCCAAAAGATCTGCCTGAGTTCATCGAAGTCGACCTGGCTAACGCTGAAATCGGCACCATCGTTCACCTGTCGGACCTCAAAGCTCCTAAAGGTGTCGAGTTCGTTGCTCTGGCACACGGCGATGACAAGGCTGTTGCCAACGTCCACGCTCCACGTGTTGCTCCAGAAGCTACCGAAGAAGGCGCAGCAGAGTAATTCACTCTGTCATGCCTGAGTGAGCAGGTAACATCGCGGACTGGAACGTAGCGAGAAAGCGGGCGGGAACGCGGAGTTTACATCCATGGTAAATGAGCATTTTTCGTCCACTTTCGCCGCCTTCCCTGATCGCGGCGATGTTATCCACCACTCAAAGGAAGGGCCCCTATCGTGACTGCCATCAAACTGATCGTTGGCCTGGGAAATCCAGGCGCTGAATACGAGCAGACCCGGCATAACGCAGGGGCCCTTTTTGTTGAGCGCATCGCCCACGCACAGAACGTGAATCTCGTGGCCGATCGCAAGTATTTCGGCCTGACCGGGCGCTTCTCGCATCAGGGTCAGGATGTTCGTCTGCTGATTCCCACCACCTACATGAACCGCAGCGGCCAGGCCGTGGCGGCACTCGCCGGTTTCTTCCGCATCAAGCCTGAAGAAATCCTGGTTGCGCACGACGAACTCGATCTGCCTCCGGGCGTCGCCAAACTCAAAGTCGGCGGCGGCCATGGCGGTCACAACGGGTTGCGCGACATCATTGCGCAATTGGGCAATCAGAATACGTTCCACCGCCTGCGGCTCGGCATCGGCCACCCGGGCGTCGCCAGTATGGTTTCAAATTTCGTCCTGGGTCGTGCGCCACGCGCCGAACAGGAAAAACTCGATGCCAGCATCGACTTTGCCCTCGGCGTGCTGCCGGATATCCTCGCCGGTGAATGGAACCGCGCGATGAAAAACCTGCACAGCCAGAAGGCCTGACTCTAATCCGAGGGGAAACACCATGGGATTCAATTGCGGCATCGTCGGCCTGCCTAACGTCGGCAAGTCCACCCTGTTCAACGCCCTGACCAAATCCGGGATCGCGGCCGAGAACTTCCCCTTCTGCACCATCGAGCCGAACAGCGGCATCGTGCCGATGCCGGATCCGCGTCTGGACGCTCTGGCGGCCATCGTCAATCCGAAGCGCATCCTGCCGACCACCATGGAATTCGTCGACATCGCAGGCCTGGTTGCCGGCGCCTCGAAAGGTGAAGGCCTGGGCAACAAGTTCCTGGCCAACATCCGCGAAACCGACGCGATCGCTCACGTCGTGCGCTGCTTCGAAGACGAGAACGTGATCCACGTTTCCAACAGCGTCGACCCGAAGCGCGACATCGAAATCATCGACCTGGAACTGATTTTCGCCGACCTCGACAGCTGCGAGAAGCAACTGCAGAAAGTCGCACGCAACGCCAAGGGTGGTGACAAGGACGCAGTGGCGCAGAAGGCCCTGCTGGAGCAACTGATCGCTCACTTCACCGAAGCCAAGCCTGCGCGCAGCCTGATGAAGAACATGAGCGCCGACGAAAAAGCGATCATCAAGGGCTTCCACCTGCTGACCACCAAGCCGGTCATGTACATCGCCAACGTCGCTGAAGACGGTTTCGAGAACAACCCGCACCTGGACGTGGTCAAGGCCATCGCCGAAGAAGAAGGCGCGATGGTTGTTCCGGTCTGCAACAAGATCGAAGCGGAAATCGCCGAGCTGGACGACGGCGAAGAGAAAGACATGTTCCTCGAGGCCCTGGGTCTGGAAGAGCCTGGCCTGAACCGCGTAATCCGCGCCGGCTACGAAATGCTGCACCTGCAGACCTACTTCACCGCCGGTGTCGAAGAAGTCCGCGCCTGGACCGTCCGCGTCGGTGCCACCGCACCACAAGCCGCCGGCGTGATCCACACCGACTTCGAAAAAGGCTTCATCCGCGCCGAAGTGATCGCCTACAACGACTTCATCCAGTACAAGGGCGAAGCCGGCACCAAGGAAGCCGGTAAATGGCGTCTGGAAGGCAAGGACTACATCGTCAAGGATGGCGACGTGATGCACTTCCGCTTCAACGTGTAAAAGCTGCACCCATGAAAAAGCCGCGTTTGATACGCGGCTTTTTTGTGCCTGAAATTCGGCCCGTCAGGCCTTTTTGGTTCTCGGCAGGAAGATCGCCAGCACCCCGAACAGCGGCAGGAACGAGCACAGGAAGTACACGTATTCGATGCCGTGAATGTCCGCCAGATGCCCGAGCAACGCCGCACCAATCCCGCCAAAGCCGAACATCAGACCAAAGAACACCCCGGCAATCATTCCGACATTGCCCGGCACCAGTTCCTGCGCGTACACCACGATCGCCGAGAACGCCGAAGCGAGGATGAAACCGATCACCACGCTCAGGACGCTGGTCCAAAACAGGTCGACATGCGGCATCAGCAGCGTGAACGGAGCCACGCCAAGGATCGAGAACCAGATCACCGCCTTACGCCCGATCTTGTCGCCAATCGGCCCGCCGAAGAACGTGCCCGCCGCCACCGCGCCGAGGAACAGGAACAGATGCAGCTGTGAACTGGCCACCGACAGGTCGAACTTCTCGATCAGGTAGAACGTGAAGTAACTGGTCAGGCTGGCCATGTAGAAATACTTGGAGAACACCAGCAACCCGAGCACCACCAGCGCGCTGGTCACCCTGCCCTTCGACAGTCCATGCGTGGCGGCCTGGCCGGCCTTGAGCTTGAACAGGTTCAGGTGATGGGCGTACCAGCGGCTGATGCGATAGAGCACGAACAGCGCAAACACCGCGAACAGCCCGAACCAGGCCACGTTGCCCTGGCCGAAAGGAATGATGATCGCCGCCGCCAGCAACGGGCCGAAAGCCGAACCGGCGTTACCACCGACCTGGAACGTCGATTGCGCCAGACCGAAGCGCCCGCCCGACGCCAGCCGCGCGATACGAGAAGCTTCAGGGTGGAAGGTCGAAGAGCCGATACCGATCAGCGCCGCCGCCAGCAAGATAAGAGGGAAACTGCCAACCATCGACATCATCACAATGCCGATCAGCGTGCACACGGAACCTGCCGGCAACAGCCACGGTTTCGGGTACCGATCGGTGTGATAACCGACCCACGGCTGCAACAGCGAAGCGGTCAGTTGAAACGTCAAAGTGATCAGGCCGACCTGGGTGAAACTCAGGCCATAGTTGGCCTTGAGCATCGGATAGATCGACGGCAGCACTGACTGGATAAGGTCGTTGATCAAATGCGCCAGCGCCACCGCGCCGATGATGCGCATCACCAAAGGGCTGCTTTGTGGAGGAGCGGACGCCGAGGCAGCGGCGGTCTGAACGTTGCTGATAGCCATGGGAGTTTCCGGACTGCAGATGGGTGCACGCGGGCAGGTGCGTCAATGTGCCATTTTTCGGTGCGCCAGCGCCATCCCCTTAGCCAGCTAACGAACTATTCAGTCGTCGCGCCACAAGTGATAGCGCAACGCCATGGTCTGAATCTTGCCTTGCTTATCCGCTTGAACGCGGCGCCCTTACAAAGGGCATCGAGAATGGGAAGTTTCGCTACAGAGCCGGCCTACAGAGCGGGCAAGGGTGAACTTTCGAGGCCTTTTAGCAGGGCACCAATCCCGGTCGCAACGACCGCGATGCACGCCGATGGTGCGTGGTGTCCAGAGGAGTCATGGGGCATGCAGGCTTTTTTATCACCGGGGATCAGGTTGCTGGGGCGGTTTGGCTTCGCGCGTAAATTCCAGTTGTTGTTTCTGCTGTTTATCCTGCCATTGGCCGGCAGCCTGTTGATGATCGGCCAGGACTATCGCGACAAACTCAACCTGATCGCCGGTGAACGTGCCGGTGTGCGGCAGTTGCTCGCCCTCGATGCACTCGACAACCTGCTCGCCGCCCAGCGCGACCGCGCCGCCCGCTGGCGCGCCACGGAAACCAACCGTCAACCGACGCCAGCGACCCTCGCCGCCATGGCCGCCTTCGATGGCGTGCAACCTGCCGTAGTTCAGGCCACGCTGGAGCTGGGCAATGCCTTGCAAGCCGAAGGCGCGGAAGGTGAAACCCTGACTCGCTATCAGGCCCTGCAAGCCGCGCTCAATGGTCTGGACTCGAAAAGCCTTTCCGGTGTCGGTTGGTGGCCGGACGGTTACGACCGTTTCACCAATGCACTCAGCGCCCTGCAAGCGTTGCGCGAACAAATTGCGATGGACAATCGCCTGATCCTCGCACCGTGGCTGGAAACCTATCTGCTGACGCAGATTTCCACCCAGCACGCACCGGACCTGATCGAACGTGTCGGCCGACTGGCAGCCGTCGGCCAGGCGTCGGTGGTATCCGGCCAGTTCACCCTGCAAAGCCGTCTGCAACTGCGTGACCTGCGCAGCCGCATCGGCGATGCCCGTGAGCAGTTGGTGAAAACCGCGAGCCTGCTCGAAGCGCGTCTGCCGCCGGCCCTGCAAGGCTGGGCCGGGCAATATCACGATAGCCTCAAGCAGCTGGATGCCGGTCTGAAAGTGCTGGATGACGGCGTGTTCGGCGGCAGCATCAATCTCAAGCCTGAAGAATTCGAGCGCACTCTCGATGCCCTGCTCGGCAACCTCGCCACGCTGCGCCAGCAATCGCTGGTGTCGCTGGATCAGCGGCTGGATGACTACCACGGATCGGCGATTCGTCAGTTCATCATTGTCGCGGCTGTGTTCGGTTTCCTGTTGCTGGCGGCGCTGTATCTGTTCGTTTGCCTGCAAGCCTCGATCCGTCGCAGCGCCAGCGGCATCACGCTACTGGCCGAGGCTCTGCGCGACGGTAATCTGAGCCTGCAAGTGCCGGTCGTGGGCCGCGATGAACTGGCTTCGATCAGCACCGCACTCAACGTGGCGGTGGTGCAATTGCGCACCAGCCTGCTGGGTGTCGATCACGAGACTTCGCAACTGAGCAACGCGGTGCGCAGCCTCAACGATCACTCCAGCGGCGCTCTCAGCGAAGTCGAAGCGCAGCAATTGCAGATCAGCCAGATCGCCGCAGCGGCCACGCAACTGGCGGCGACGTCTCAAGGCGTGGCGCAGAGTTGTGAACAGGCTTCCGGCAGCGCCCAGCACACCCGGCGCATCGCTGCCGACAGCAGCCGTGACAGTCAACGGACCACGGCGAGCATTCAGCAACTCAATCAGCGCCTGAACGAAACTGCAGCAGCGCTCGGTCGGGTCAGCGAGCAAGGGCAGCAAATTCAACTAGTGGTCGACACCATTCGTGGCGTCGCCGAGCAGACCAACCTGCTGGCACTCAATGCCGCCATCGAAGCCGCGCGGGCCGGGGAGCAAGGTCGCGGTTTTGCCGTGGTGGCCGACGAGGTGCGCAGCCTGTCGCAACGTACGCAATCGTCCACGGCGCAGATCGCCGGCACGGTCGACAGCCTGCGCAATACGGTCAATGAAGCCGTGAGCCTGATGGAGGCTGCCTGCGACCAAGCGCAATCGGACGCGGAAGCGGTCACGGGACTTGGCGAACGCCTGGGGGAAATCGCCAGCGCCGTGCAGAGTGTCACCGACACCCTCGCGCAAATCGCCACGGCGGTAGAAGAACAGGCGAGCACCGCCGATGAGGTCAGCGGCAATATCCAGCAGGTCGATCAAGCGGCGGTTCGTCTGCTCGAAGGCGCGCGGGCCGTGAACCTCGCGGCGGACACCTTGAGCCAGGGCAGCCATGCCTTGAGTGCCAACACCGGAAGATTTCAGCTGCGTTGAAAGCCCCTCCCGCCCCGATTTTCGGCGCGGGAGGATAAGCGGTTGAAAATAAGAAGAAATATTTTGAATTTACGCTTGACGCTTTTCCATTTCAGGGGAATAATGCGCGCCACTTGGCTACATAGCTCAGTTGGTTAGAGCATAGCATTCATAATGCTGGGGTCCGGGGTTCAAGTCCCTGTGTAGCCACCAAGTACTAAAAACGGCTTACCGAAAGGTAGGCCGTTTTTTTATGCCTCGAGAAAAGTGCCGGCCATCGTCAGCCGGCATTTTCTTTTATCCGGCCAGTGCCGACAGCCCTTTCGTCCAGATCTGCCGCGTGCGCAAACCGACCATCGCCCGCCAGTCCGGATCGGCGGGATAGAACTGCTCCAGCAGATTCAATTTGATCTCGCGCCCGGTCGCACCCAGCGGATCACCATGCAGATGCAGCCAGTGATCGTCGCGCAGGTAACGATGCACGTCCGGCCCCGGATAAGTGCCGCACTCGATCACGAACGGCATCAGTTGCACATTCGGCAGCGCATTGAGCAGTGCCTGCGAGGTGTAGCCGGTGGCGGTCGCGGCAACGCCGGTTTCACTCAAGGTTTCGGCGCCGGTGTGCAGCGTGTAGAGCCACGGACCGTAAATCGACTGCGCCTGGGTCAGTGCCGGATACGGCGCCTGGGTAATCGTCAGCAGCATCGGATGCCCGTACTCGCCGGCGCCGGTGTGCAGGTCGAAACACATCACGGTTTCAGCACCGGCCAGATGATTCTCGATGATGGAATGCAGCGTGCGATTCGACCAGCTCGGCGCGAGTCCGCCAAAGAACAATCCGTCGGGATGACTGTGCTGCCCACCCTCGACAATCGACATGACGGCCGGCCAGCCATGCTCGGCAATTTGCGCATCCAGCAACGCATCAGCTTTTTGTCGCTCGGGGCCATTCAAATCGGTGCAGGCGTAAATTTCATGGAGCGCCGCGTAAGCGCGGTTGTCCGGAAGCGGTCGGTTGAAATCCAGGTGATTGCGGTTGAGGTCGATGTTGTCTTCGTTGACCCGCCGCAGCCACGCCGTGCCCCACGGGTTGATCAGGTGAACCATTACCACCGCGACATCCTTCGGCAGCGACTCCGGCGTGAAATGCTTCAGCCAATCGATCTGACACTCCGAGCCGTAATAACCCTCAACTCCATGGGTGCCGCTGAGCGCCACCAGGCGCCGTTTGGCCGCTGGATCTCCCAGCACCGCGACATCGGTACTCAAAGACTCGCCAAACGGCCCATTGAGCGGATGCGCGTACGAAGAGAGCGTTGCACCCGCCACCTTCGCGGCGGCAAGAAAGCGCTCGCGCTGTTCGCGATAGCTGGGCTGGGTCGGAAACTCGTTGTGCATGGCGGCCTCTTGTTGATTGTTCTGGCTTCACGTTTGCCCATGACCCTACAGAAAATCCGCCAAGGCATGAAGGACAAAGATACCTCCGGTTTGCGTCGTACACGGTCGGTCGATACAGTCCGTCAGACTTTTATCCCACGGACGGAGAGCCCCGCGTGTTTCCAGCCCTGCCCCTGAACCGTTTTCGCCTGCCCGCCCTGACGCTGATCGTCAGCGCCATCGCCCTCACGGCCTGCAACGCCCCGCCCTCCTCGACCCTGCCGCTGGCACCGGAAGCCGCCTCCGGCTATCGCACCGGCCTGCAAGCCAGCCACGCCGAGAAACACATGGCCGCCGCTGCCAATCCGCTGGCCGCCGAGGCAGGTCGCGAGATGTTGCGTCAGGGTGGTTCAGCCATCGATGCCGCCATCGCAATGCAAGCCGTGTTGACCCTGGTCGAACCACAATCCTCCGGGATCGGTGGTGGCGCGATGATCGTGCTGTGGGATGGCAAGCAGGTGCGCACCTACGACGGCCGCGAAACCGCACCGGCCGGCGCGACCGAGAAGCTGTTCCTGCAGGCCGATGGAAAACCGATGCCGTTCCCGCAGGCGCAGATCGGCGGACGCTCCGTCGGCACCCCGGGGGTAATGCGTGCATTGGAGCTGGCGCACAAAAAGCACGGCCGCTTGCCGTGGGCGACATTGTTCGAGCCGGCGATCAAACTGGCCGAGCAGGGTTTTGCGATCTCCCCGCGCCTGCATTCGCTGCTGGAATCCGACCCGGTGATTCGCCGTTCGCCGGACATGGCCAGGTATTTTCTGAACAGCGATGGCAGCGTCAAAGCCATCGGCACTCGCTTGCAGAACCCGGCGCTGGCCGCCGTTCTCAAACGTATCGCCAACGAAGGTGCGGACGCACTGTACAAAGGCCCGATCGCCGAAGAAATCGTGGCCAAGGTTCAGGGCCACGCCAACCCCGGCAGCCTGTCGCTGAACGACCTTCAGCGCTATCAGGCCAAGGAGCGCGCGCCCCTGTGCACCGACTACAAACGCTGGCAGGTTTGCGGGATGCCGCCGCCATCATCGGGCGGGATCGCGGTGGCGCAAATCCTCGGTACGTTGCAGGCGCTGGAAACCCGCGATCCGCGCCTGGCTCTGACGCCGCTCAAGCCAGTGAAAACCGATAAACCCGCCGGCATCGAACCTGCGCCGCAAGCCGTGCACCTGATCGCCGAAGCCGAGCGCCTGGCCTACGCCGACCGCGCACAATACGTGGCCGATACCGACTTCGTGCCGGTGCCGGTCAAGGGCCTGGTCGATCCGGGTTACCTGGCCAGCCGCGCCAGCCTGATCGGCGAACGCAGCATGGGCACCGCCAAACCCGGCACACCGCCGGGCGTGCAGGTTGCCTACGCGCCGGATCGCTCGCCGCTGCGCATTTCCACCTCACAAGTAGTGGCGGTCGATGACTTCGGTGGCGCCGTGTCGATGACCACCACCATCGAAGCAGCGTTCGGCTCGCACCTGATGGTTCAGGGCTTCTTGCTCAACAACCAGATGACCGACTTCTCGTTCATCCCCGAAGAAAACGGACAGAAAGTCGCCAACCGCGTGGAGCCCGGCAAACGCCCGCGCTCGTCGATGGCGCCGACCCTGATCTTCGACCGCAACAGCGGCGAGTTCGTCGCCACCGTTGGTTCTCCCGGCGGCTCGCAGATCATCGAATACGTGGCCAAAACCACCGTCGGCCTGCTCGACTGGAACCTCGACCCGCAAAGCGCCATCAGCCTGCCCAACTTCGGCAGCCGCAACGGCCCGACGGAACTGGAACAGGGCCAGTTCAGCCCGACGCTGATCCAGGCGCTCAAGGACAAAGGCCACACCGTCAACGAAATCGACATGACCAGCGGCATCCAGGCCATCGTGCGGGTCAAGGATGCTCAGGAGAAGACAACGCTGGCAGGTGGGGCAGATCCTCGGCGTGAAGGGGTAGCGTTGGGGGATTGAATCAGCACTGCCAACTGAAAAAGGCTTACCGAGAGGTAAGCCTTTTTTGTAGGTCCATGAATCCAATTCGCCAGCAACCGAAACCCTCAGGCGTCACCCTCCTCCCCCGCCACCCGGACCAGCAGATCCCCGGGCTGACAGTTGAGGTACTCGCAGATGGCATCCAGTGTCGCCAGGCGCAGCCCTTTGACCTTGCCCTGTTTGAGCAGCGACAGGTTGGCCTCGGTGATGCCAATGGCGGCTGCAAGGTCTTTGGATTTGACCTTGCGCAGCGCGAGCATCACATCCAGTTGAATCACGATAGGCATGAGGACCTCAAATAAACGTACGGTTTTCCCGATCCACTTCACTGGCCTGCGCCAGAATCCGCGCGATGATCGAAATGCACGCGGCCAGAAACAACGCGACGAATGAGGCAGCCGTGATGCTCAGGGTCAACAGCCGCTCACCGACCGGCGCGTTCTGGGTGACCCACAGGCTGAGCATCGGCTCACAGAGGAAATCCAGCAGCACCCAGATCGCCACGGCTCGTCCGACCTTGCCCAGATGCTCCGCTGTTTCCCGGGCGAAATACTCACCTCGCGCGTAACTCTGAAACAGCCGGCGCAAATGGTTCAGGCCCGACGCCAACGCCAGCAGGGGAATGCTCGACAGCACGATCCCGCCCAGCTTCTGCCACCACGGAAACAGCGTGGCGGTGTCGGCCATTTGTGACAGCTGGCGCTCGGTCAGCGCAAACCCCAGCCCCCAGCTTTCCTTTTCCGCCAACGGTGGGTAAACCCAAATGACAGCATTGAGCAGCAGCATCACGACGATCAGGATCAACGTCACCGTCGCCATGCGCCGACTGAATTGCACGAGCCCGTAGGTGGTCATGGGAAAGCCTCACAAGAATGAATGTGAGCGCCACCCTAACGATTAAAATTATCGAATAACAATAATTAATTGCTGCAAAACATTAATAACCGTCAGGCATCCAGACTTTTACCAACCACCGGATCACCGATCTTCAGAAAGTTGCCACCGGCCACGTGATGCAGCGTGCGCAGCTCATCGTGCCCTTCAAAATGCCAGCGTCCATCGCTGAACACCCGCGAATCAGCCTGCGCCGCGATCACCTCGGCGAGGAACAGATCGTACTGTTCGTGATTGCGCGGCTCCGGCAGCAACCGGCATTCGAGCCAGGCCACGCAACCGCCGAGCATCGGTGCCTCGACCTGCTCGCCAGCGAAGCTCTGCAAGCCGAACGCCTGAAACTTGTCCTGACCTTGATCGCGATTGATTTCCAGGCCCGACGTCGAGCCGACGGTCTGCACGATGTCTGCCTGATTCACACAAGGAACGTTGAGAACGAAGGTGCCCGACGCCTCGAGCAGTTGCCGGGTCCAGGTGGATTTGTCGAGGACCACCGCGACTTTCGGCGGTTCGAAATCCAGCGGCATGGCCCACGCAGCGGCCATGATGTTGCGCTGCCCGTCATGGGCGGCGCTGACCAGCACGGTCGGCCCGTGATTGAGCAGGCGGTAGGCTTTGTTCAGGGGAACCGGGCGACGGAAGGACTCGCTCATGGGATCTGCTCCGGGAAAAAGAGCCGATTGTAGCGGGATAAAAACAACGAAGGGATGGCCGTCGACCATCCCTTCGCCTTGCACGCATCAGTTGGATAGCTGGTTGGCGAACTGGCCGACTGCATCCACCACTTTCTGCGCGCCGTCCTGGATCTCGACGATCACCGTACCGGCCTCCGCCGCCAGCGCCAGCCCTTGTTCGGCCTGTTGCTTGCCGTCGGTCATCAGGGCCACGGCGTTGCGCGCCATGTCCTGGTTCTGGCGCACCACGCCGACGATTTCCTCGGTCGCCTGGCTGGTGCGCGAAGCCAGTTGCCGCACTTCGTCGGCCACCACCGCAAAGCCTCGGCCCTGCTCACCCGCGCGAGCGGCTTCGATGGCTGCGTTGAGCGCCAGCAGGTTGGTTTGTTCGGCAATGCCGCTGATGGTCTTGACGATGGTGCCGATCACCTGGGATTGCTCGTTCAGCGCCTCGATGCCTTCGCCGGCAGTCTGCATGTGCTTCGACAGATCGCGCATCACATTGACCGCTTCGGTCACCACACGAGTGCCGCGCTGGGCGGTGCTGTCGGTTTGCAGGGACGTGCTGTAAGCAATGTTGGCGGCGTCGGCGACGGCCTGTTCCTGATTGACCTGATCGGTGATCACCGTGGCGAACTTCACCACTTTGTAGAGTTTTTCGTTGGCATCGAGCACCGGGTTGTAAGACGCCTCCAGCCAGACGACACGACCATGGCTGTCGATCCGCTTGAAACGGCCGGCGACAAATTCGCCGTTGTTCAGGCGACGCCAGAAGTTCTGGTACTCGGCGCTGTTGTACTCCTCCGGCTCGCAGAACTGGCGGTGATGTTTGCCCTTGATCTGCGCGAGGCTGTAACCCATGCCTTGCAGGAACCGTTCGTTGGCACTCAGCACGTTTCCGCTGAGGTCGAACTCGATCACGGCGGTCGAACGCACCAGCGCGCCGATCAGGTTTTCGTGTTCGCGGGAGGCCTCGATGGTGCGGGTCAGGTCGCTGGAGAAAATCGAGAAGTGCTTGATCCGGCCATCCGAAGAGCGAATCGGCTGCACGATCGAACGCAGCCACGCCTCTTCGCCATTACCGCGTGAAAGTCGCACAGCGCCAGCGAAATGCTCGCCACGGGTCAGAGCGGCCTTGAAGCGGTGATGAAACTCGTCGGACTTCACATGGGCCGGCACGATGTCTTCGATGGCGCGGCCGATCAGGTCGTGGTTCTTGTAGAGCATTTCGCTGAGGAAATTCTGGTTGACCGACTGAATCCGTCCGTCGGGCTCAAGGGTGAGCACCAGCATCTCGCTTTCCAGGCTCTCCTTCACTTGCAGAAGGCTGGAGAGTTCTTCACGAAGAGCCGCCAGCTCTTGCTTCAGGCGTTTGTTGAACATGGGAAAGCACCGATGGACTGGATGGAGAGCGGGTATGCAGCCTAACCATCGGCCTTGGAAATCTTTTCTGAAGAGCGCTTGAGGCTTGTCCTACAAAAATAGTTACGCCTCGACAATTCAGGCGGTGCCGGCCACCGGACACTGTTCTGCGCGCGGCATGCGCGAGCCGAAATACGCCGCGCTGACGACGCCCACCGCCCCCATCACCGCGCAGAACATCACGCAGATCCACGGACTCCACGGCATCAGACCGATCAGCAGCAACGGTGTGACACTGGCCCAGGCGGCGTAGGCAATGTTGTAGGTGAAGGAGATCCCGGAAACGCGGATCCGCGCCGGGAACAGGCTGACCATCACCGACGGCACCGCACCGACCACGCCACAGCACAAACCGGCGATGGCATAGGCCAGACCGATCCAATCCCCGCCGCTGATCAGGCAGGTATAAAGCAGGCCGATGCCCAGCGGCAGCAGCAGGCTGTAGAGCATGACCGTACGCCAGGCGCCGATGCGATCGACCAGCCGGCCGGCGATCACGCAGCCGATGTTCAGGAAAACAATGCCCAGCGCGCTCAACGCGAAGGTGTGGCCGGCAGTCATGCCGAAGGTTTTTTGCATCATGGTCGGGGTGATGACCACGAACACCACCACCGCCGAGGTCAGCACGCAGGTCAGGAGCATCGCCGGCAACATGGCCAGACGATGATCGCGCAGCACGGTGCGCAGCGGCAGTTCGACCCGCGCCTCGCGCTGCGCTTCCATCGCCATGAACACCGGGGTTTCGCTCAGCCAGCGGCGCAACCAGACGCCGATCACACCGAACACGCCGCCGAGCAGAAACGGATAACGCCAGGCGTAATCCAGCACTTCGGCCGGGGTGAACACTTGCGCCAGGAAGGTCGCGGTCAACGCGCCGATCAGGTAACCGAAGGTCAGCCCGGCCTGCAGAAAGCCCAACGCATAACCGCGATGGCCGGCCGGCGCGTGCTCGGCCACGAACACCCAGGCGCTCGGCACTTCACCGCCCACCGCCGCGCCTTGCAGGATGCGCAGCGCCAGCAGCAACAGCGGTGCGAAATAGCCGATCTGCGCGTAGGTCGGCATGATCCCGATCAGCAGGCACGGCAGCGCCATCATCAGGATGCTCAGGCTGAAGACCTTCTTGCGCCCCAACCGGTCGGCGAAATGCGCCATCAGGATTCCGCCCAGCGGGCGCGCCAGATAGCCGGTGACGAAGATCCCGAAGCTTTGTAGCAGACGCAGCCACTCGGGCATTTCCGGCGGGAAGAACAGCTGGCTGAGGGTCAGGGCGAAGAACACGAAAATGATGAAATCGTAGATCTCCAGCGCCCCGCCCAGGGCCGCAAGGCCGAGGGTCTTGTAGTCGGAACGGCTGAACGGCGCCGGTCGGGCAGTGGAATGGGCAGTCATGGCAAAGAACTCTGGCAGGCAAAAAACCAAGGCGCCCATGGTCTACGCAAACGGGCCGCCGGACAACCCGTTAGACCATAGTCTGATTCGGCAAAACACGGTCACAAAAATCCGCCGGTTGATTTACTGTTGGCACCTGTCCAGACGGGCCGGCCAAGCCCCGAAGACCACAATAAACATAAAAATCCGAGGTATTCCCGTGGCCGTTGATATCGAAGATAGCCGCTCTGCGCGCTTTGCCTTGCGCTGTTCAAGTTTCGCCGAACGCTGGTTTCCCGACTCCTGGGTATTCGCCGCGCTGGCGGTGATCATCGTCGCGCTGGCGACCCTGGCCATGGGCGCCAAACCCACCGACGCCGCCATGGCCTTCGGTGACGGGTTCTGGAGCCTGATCCCGTTCACCATGCAGATGGCCTTCGTGGTGATCGGTGGTTATGTCGTGGCCAGTTCGCCGCCCGCCGTAAAGCTGATCGATCGCCTGGCGCGGATCCCGAAGAACGGCCGCTCGGCCGTGGCGTGGGTCGCGCTGATCTCGATGGTCGCGTCCTTGCTCAACTGGGGTCTGTCGCTGGTGTTCGGCGGTCTGCTGGTACGCGCCCTCGCGCGCCGCACCGATCTGAAAATGGACTACCGCGCCGCTGGTGCCGCCGCCTACCTTGGCCTCGGCGCCGTGTGGGCGCTGGGCCTGTCGTCGTCCGCCGCGCAGTTGCAGGCCAACCCGGCCAGCCTGCCGCCGTCGATTCTGTCGATCACCGGGGTGATTCCGTTCACCCAGACGATTTTCCTCTGGCAGTCGGGAGTGATGCTGCTGGCGCTGATCGTGATTTCGATCATCATCGCCTACGCCACCGCGCCCGGCCCGAACTCGGCGCGTGATGCCAAGGCCTGCGGCATCGACCCGGCCTTCAACCTGCCACCGCTGCAACCGCGCACCCGTCCAGGCGAATGGCTGGAACACAGCCCGCTGCTGATCATCCTGCTGGTGCTGCTGGCGGCCGGATGGCTGTTCCACGAGTTCTCGACCAAACCTGCGATCACCGCGATTTCCGGGCTCAACACCTACAACTTCCTGTTCATCATGCTCGGCGCGTTGCTGCACTGGCGCCCGCGCAGTTTCCTTGATGCAGTGTCGCGCGCCGTGCCGACCACCACCGGGGTGCTGATCCAATTCCCGCTGTACGGCTCGATCGCCGCGCTGATGACCACGGTCAAGGGCACTGACGCCCAGACCCTGGCCCATCACATCTCGACCTTCTTTGTCAGCATCGCTTCCCACGACACCTATGCGCTGCTGATGGGCGTGTACTCGGCGATTCTCGGTTTCTTCATTCCGTCCGGCGGCGGCAAGTGGATCATCGAGGCGCCGTACGTGATGCAGGTGGCCAACGATCTCAACTATCACCTCGGCTGGGCGGTGCAGATCTACAACGCCGCCGAAGCCCTGCCGAACCTGATCAACCCGTTCTACATGCTGCCGCTGCTGGGCGTGCTGGGGCTGAAGGCGCGGGATCTGATCGGTTTCTCGTTCGTGCAATTGCTGGTGCACACGCCGCTGGTGCTGGTGCTGCTGTGGGCGCTGGGTACGACGCTTTCGTATCTGCCGCCCGTCATGCCTTAAACGATGACGACAGGGCGCCGGCTCCGGCGCCCTGTCTTTCCCTTCGACAAAAAGCGACCCGAACGATCCTTCCTGCGGTTGCCTGTCTTAAATAATGGCTCAGAGCCATCATCTTTCTTTACCGCGCCACTGCCTCGGTAATATTCTTGCGCGCCCAATATCTGTTTCATTTTTTGTCTGAGCGCAAAGGGAGTTCGTTGCAATGATCGTCGGGATTGACCTGGGAACCACCAACAGCCTTGTTGCCGTATGGCGCGGCGATGCCACTGAGTTGGTGCCTAACGCCCTGGGGCAGTTCCTGACACCCAGCGTGGTGGGTCTGGACGATCAGGGCCGGATTCTGGTCGGGCAAGCTGCCCGCGAACGCCTGCACACGCATCCGCGTCTGACCGCGTCGCTGTTCAAGCGCCATATGGGCAGTGCGACGGAGGTCTACCTCGGTGATAAAAAATTCCGTCCTGAAGAGCTGTCGGCGCTGGTGCTCAAGAGCCTGAAAGAAGACGTCGAGCGCACCTACGGCCAGACCGTCACGGAAGCCGTGATCAGCGTTCCGGCCTATTTCAGCGACGCCCAGCGCAAGGCCACGCGCATCGCCGGTGAACTGGCGGGCCTGAAAGTCGAAAAGCTGATCAACGAACCCACCGCCGCCGCACTCGCCTACGGCCTGCACCAACGGGACAAGGAAACGTCGTTTCTGGTGTTCGATCTGGGCGGCGGTACGTTCGACGTGTCGATTCTCGAACTCTTCGAAGGCGTCATGGAAGTGCGTGCCAGCGCCGGTGACAACTTCCTCGGCGGCGAGGATTTCGACAACGTGCTGCTCGAGCACTTTATCGATCAGCATCGCAACGTGTCGGACTTCCCCGAGCGCTCCACCATCCTCCAGCCGCTGCGCCGCGAAGCCGAGCGTGTGCGCCGTGCACTGGGCCAGGACGCCAGCGCCGAATTCAGATTGCAGGTCGGCGAAAAGCAATGGACCCAGACCATCACCCAAGCGCAGATGGCGACGCTGTACATGCCGCTGCTCGAACGCCTGCGCGCGCCGATCGAGCGGGCCCTGCGTGACGCACGTATCCGCGTCAGCGACCTTGATGAAATCCTGCTGGTCGGCGGCACGACTCGCATGCCATTGGTGCGCAAACTGGCTGCAGGGCTGTTCGGCCGCTTCCCGTCGATCAGTCTCGATCCGGATCAAGTGGTCGCTCAAGGCGCCGCCATTCAGGCAGCGCTCAAGGCCCGTTCGGCCGCGCTGGAAGAAGTGGTGCTCACCGATGTCTGCTCCTACACCCTGGGGATCGAGACCTCCACTCAGGTCGGTCGCCAGTATGAAAGCGGCCACTACCTGCCGATCATCGAACGCAACAGCATCGTCCCGGTCAGCCGGGTGAAAACCGTGCAGACCCTTCACGACAATCAGGAACAGGTCGTCGTGAAAATCTTTCAGGGCGAAAGTCGCCTGGTTAAAGACAACGTGGCGCTCGGCCAACTGGACATCAAGGTGCCCAAGCGCAAGGCCGGCGAAGTCGAGCTGGATGTGCGCTTCACCTACGACAACAACGGTTTGCTGGAAGCCCAGGTCAGCATTCCCCTGACCGGTCAGCAACATTCGCTGGTCATCGAAAACAACCCCGGTGTACTGACGCCCGAGGAAATCCAGCAACGTCTGCAAGCCCTGGAGCAATTGAAGATCCATCCGCGCGAGCAACAGGTGAACACCCTGCTCAGTGCACGGCTGGAACGTCTGTATCAGGAAAGCCTGGGCGACCTGCGCGATCAGATCGGCTACTGGGCCAAGCAATTCCAGCAGGCGCTGGATTCCCAGGACGAGCGGCAGATCCGTGAAACCCGTACCGAACTGAGCAAGCAGTTGAGCGCCCTCGACCGTAACCCTTGGCAGTAAGGAAGCACGACATGGAATGCTGGTCTGTCCTGCAACTGCCCGAAGACGCCGGGCTGCGTGATATCAAGCGCAGTTATGCGCGCCTGCTGAAAGTCTTCCGCCCCGATGAAGATGCCGCAGGCTTCCAGCGCCTGCGCGAGGCCTATGAGCGGGCACTGTCGATTGCCCAATGGCGCCTGGAAAACGAAGAGACCGAGGAGCACGGCGACGTCATGCTGGCTCCGGGGATCGCCGCGCTGGCGGTGCAAGAGCAGTCCATGGCTCAGCCGCTGCAGAAGACCGGGACCGACGCGTGGGATTACCCTACGGCGCTATTCGAACCAGTGACCCCGGCCGCGCCCGAAGCACCGCTCGAGTCGCAGACCTTGCGGGTACAGCCCCTGAACCCGCAGCCCGTGGAACCGACTGCCGACCCGGCCATTGAAGCCGCATCGCAATTGCTGAACGGCCTCTCGGACACCAATCTGGACGAGCGCTGGGAGCAAGCGCGCCAACAGAATTGTGCGCAAGCGTTCCAGACACTGTTGCTGACGTTGTGCTTCGATCATCCCGCGCTGCGCCTTTCGATTGCCCGTTGGGCGGTGCAGCACCTCGGCTGGCTGGGCCCATGGCAGGAGATCGTCATCGGCGACGGGCAGCGCAGCATTCTCGCCAATGAATTGCTGACGGATTACCGGCAATCGCTGGAAACGCTGCTCGCCTCGCAAAACGAGCGCGAATTTCTCGCGCTGCTCAAGTCTTACACGGCCCAACCCTGGCTCCAGGTGTTCGACCGTCGGGAACACTGGCAGCAGATCATTCTGCAATTGCTGCAGGACACAGAGTGGAGCGTGCCGCTGTTCGACCGTATCTCCCAATTATTTGGCTGGGACGACACCAAGGGCATTCATCCGCAACCGGACTGGCTCTGGCAGGCGCTGATCGAGCGCTGCAACCAGGAAAGCCTCTACGACACCCTGTGTGCCCGGGCCGAAGATCAGCGCAACGGGTCGCCCGACGCTCTGGCCGCGCGGATGCTGATCAGCCCGATGAAGCCGCGACAGCAGAAAGACATGACCGCCCGGTTCATTCCGGCGGACTGGCAGGCCTGCCAGCAGTTGTCGGAAACCCTCAAGTGGCGCTTCCCCGACCTGCTCGCCCGCTTGCCGTACGCCGACGTCTTCTACTGGCGACGCTTTCTGCCGCGCTACATCGCCGCCGAAACCTGGTTGCGCTCATGGGCCGCGATTGCGCTGGCGCTGTGGCTGTTTTATCTGCCCGCCGAGCACAAGACCACGGCGATGAGCATCGTCATTCCCCTAGCCTTCGCCTGCGTTCCTGTCTGGTTTTTCCGGATCGGCTTGAGTTACTGGTTTCTGATCAGCGCCCATTTGATCGTTCAGGACCTGTGGTTGACCGAAAGGATCATTCCGCGCCGATGGAACCCTGATACCCGCTGGCTCGTGCTGCGCCATGGCGTGCCGCAAGCCGTCATGATCCTGCTGTTCTCGGTCATGCTCGGTGGGCTGGGAGCCTTCACCTATATCGGGGTGATCCTGATCGGGCTCTGGCACAAGCGGCGCATCGGCACGCTCGATCCGGAGTTCAGCGACAAGCACCCGTGGCTGACCGCACTGCACTGGGCGCATTTCAGCCCGTTGCAGCTGCTGTTTCTGGTGGTCATGACCGGCGTGACTCTCGCCAGTCAGCTTGGTTATTCGCTGAAACACCTGTTCCCCGGCTAGGCTAGACGCGGGCCGGATTGCCCTCCACCAAGGTTTTACCCTCGCTGAAAAGGATCTGAGCATGTTGAAACTCGCAGGCCTCACCCTCGCGGCGCTCACGTTGAGCGCCGCGGCCCACGCCGATGTCGACCTGAAACTGGGCAGCACCGAACGCGTCACCCGCCTCTTCGCCTACCCCAACAATTGCAGCGTGATCTGCTTTCGCAACTGGACGCTGGAGCAGACCGTCGCCCATTACCTGAGCCAGAGCGTGCAGCGCGACGGCTACACCAACGCCAAAGTGCTGGTGAAAAACGACAACGATCAGCTCTACGCCGAAATCAGCGGCGTACCGACGGGCTACGACAAGCCGCTGACCGCGCTGCTGGACGCCGGCGATCTGGCCTACAACGGCGCCAGCAAACTCAATGCCGACGGCAAATGGGCGTACAGCTGGTACCTGTTCCTGCCGCTGGGCATGGCCCTGGAAAACCGCAAAAGTGTCGAGCTGCTGCACTTTCCGCCGGATTACTCGCTGACCCAGGCCCAGGATTACCTGCGCTCGAACACCACCGACCGCTGGGCCGCGCTGCTGACCGACAATGGCATCCCCGCCGACCAGACGCCGGCCTACCAGACCATCATCGACATCGCCCCGATCGCCGCGCCCGCCAGCGCCGGCAAGGATCTGGAAGGCGTGTACGACTACTTCAAGGATTACCAGACCACCATGGTCAAGCAGGTCAGCCAGAACGCCAGCGGCGCCGTGCTGCCGATGGTTGCCTTTGGTGCGCCGGTGCGTAACTGGATCAAGCAGCAATACGGTGCGACCGTGAATGTACTGGGCCTGGCGACCATCAGCCCGAGCGCGGGCGTAAACGTGCCGGTGCTGGGATCCAACCACCCGAGCTACATCTGGTACGCCGCCGACCCGAGCAACTACACCGGCGACGATGCCCAGGCCAAGGCCGATGCGGCGGGTCTGAAGGTGATGGGGCAAGACTTGAGCGCCGCCTGCTGGCAGGCCGGGATGGGCAGCAAACCGGGCACCGATCCGAAGACACTGCTCAACAGCTGCACCCAGTCCTGGCAAGTGACGCAGAAAGCCAAGACCTGCGAGCTGTTCTACACCACGATCCGCAACGAGACCGTGGCACAGGCGGACAAAACCTGTTCGACCGCACCGGTCAAATCCCAACTGCAACAGCTGAAAAGCCCATTGCCGGACATGGCCGCGCCCGCCGCCCACCTCTGATCAATCGGACATTCTTCCCGTGTCAGCCTTGGCTGACCCGGGAAAGCGTCTATTTCGCCTGTCAGATCTGACAGTAGACCGTTAGTGTGATTTGCGGGATCTTGGATCCAATGATCGTGTTGCAGGACTGGCAGGATGTCAGTCGATGGAAATTGCGACAACGAGCCAACAGGGACCGTTATGAACACTTACGCACTACCGGGCAAACCGGCACGCGATACCGAGGGCATTTATCCTTCTGCCGGGCTCCCCGTGCGCATGGGATTTCCGTCAAAGCAGGATTTCGAGATTGTTCACGATTCCGAGGGCGTAGCCACCGCTGTCGTAGCGTGCCGGGCATTCCTGCGCATCACCCGAATGTGCCGGATTTCAGGCCAACTTCTGCCCTATCGATGCCGGCAGACCCGGCAACTGCTGGCCGGTATCCACCTCTACGATCCGCGTTTTTGCGGTGCGTTCGAGCATTGCTGCGACCCGAACACCTTTCTCGACATGAGCGAGTTATGGGTGTGGGCCCTGCGCGATATTCTGGAGGGTGAAAGGCTGACTATCGATTACACCGCCACCGAAGACAAACTGCTGCGGCAGTTCGCCTGCGGTTGCGGATCCTCGCGCTGCCGAGGGTGGATCACCGGTTACGATGAATCACCCAATCTCGAAGGCCAGCGCTATCTATTGAGCTGGCGGCGACGGCAAGGTTTACGCTGAACGACCGATCAGGGCGCGCCGACCGGACGCAAGCGGTACTGCGGCGGCAACTGCTCGAAACCGCTGATCGTGGTGTTCAGGCTCTTCCAGCGACCATCCTTGATGCCGTAGATACAGCCGTGGATCGACAGGCTTTGCCCGCGATGCCAGGCGTTCTGGATGATGCTGGTGTGGGCGACGTTGGCCACTTGCTGGATCACGTTGAGCTCGCACAGACGGTCGACCTGCTCTTCTTCGGTCGGCAGCTTGGCCAGTTCTTCGCGTTTTTCGTAATACAGGTCGCGGATCGAACGCAGCCAGCCGTCGATCAGGCCGAACTGACGATCCTGCATCGACGCCCGTACACCGCCGCAACCGTAGTGCCCGGTCACCAGGATATGTTTGACCTTGAGCACGTCCACTGCGTACTGGATCACCGACAGGCAGTTGAGGTCAGTGTGCAGCACCACGTTGGCAACGTTGCGGTGAACGAACAGATCGCCCGGCAGCATGCCGACGATTTCATTGGCCGGCACCCGTGCGTCGGAGCAGCCGATCCACAGATATTCAGGCGTCTGCTGGCGGGCCAGCTTGGCGAAGAAATCCGGGTCTTCCTTGGTGATCGCGTCAGCCCAACGCTCGTTGTTATCAATCAGGTCTTGTAAGTCGTGCATGCTGTAAGGCCTCAAGAAAGATGCGCTGGTATGACTGTCGACCGCCCGTCGGGGTCACGCTGGGGTCGTGGGTGATTTGCTTTGAATTTCTCGTGCGCCCGGTGAGTCCACCTCAGTAAGGCCCACAGTATGAGGAATTGCCATGACTGATTCACGACGTCCATATGATGCGGTGCAACCGGAGCCCATCGATGATAACGAAGACCGCATGGGTTCGGTGCATGAGCTGGATTTCGACGACGAACAGCCCAGTGCGAAGATCGGCGATGAACTGCCCGAGCGCGAGCGCGAACAGTTGATGCCCCGTGACCGTGTGCGTGAAGCCGGTTTCACCGGGGCATCGACCGCCGATCACGAGCCTACCGACGATGACCTGAGCCCGGAAACCCTGATCCGTGAGGACGGTGCCCGGGATGCCCACGAACTCGGAGAAGGCAATCAGGCCGACTGGGATCTGAGCGTGGTCGACGAGGACGATATCGGCGGCGGCAACGGGCTGGATGAAGCGGAACTGGCGCGCCGCGATCCGCTGGATCGCAAGCGCTGAGGACACCTGCCGCGATCAGTCGACGAGCGTGCAGGCCATGACCACGGCATCTTCACGCCCGCCGACCGCCGGGTAGTAATCCCGGCGCCGGCCGATCTCGTTGAAGCCATAGCGCTCGTACAGGCGAAAAGCCGAGGTGTTGCTGTCGCGCACTTCCAGGAAACATTCCCGGGCATCGGCGGCGTAGGCGCGGGACATCAGGTATTCGAGCAGGGTCAGCCCCAACCCGCGGCCCTGGTTTTCCGGCTTGACCGTGATGTTGAGCAGGTGCGCCTCATCGAGAATGATCTGCACCACCCCGTGTCCCACTTGCTGCTCACCTTCGAACATCAGCCATATCTGGTACTTGCCCAGGCCGTCGAGAAAAATCCCGCGGGTCCACGGATGGCTGTACGCGGCGAATTCAATCTTCAGCACAGCGTCCAGATCCGCCTCGGTCATCGGGCGAAACGATACTGCGTCACTCATTCGATTCTTTCCAGCGCGCCATCAGCCGACGCATGGCTTGCCACACGGCGGCCTTGCGCTGTGGCTCTTCCATCAACAATTCCAGCCCCGGCACGGCCCACGCCAGGCCAAGACCCTCGATTTGCAATTCACGGTTGAAAGCTTCGGCATCCGCTTCACCGGCAAAGCGCACTGCCGGCAGGCCGATCAGCCACAGGCAGGCGCACGGCGCCGCCTCCATCTGCACCGACAGGAAACCCTGGACGAAATCCCGGGCCGCTTCCGGGCCCTGATCCATCGTGCCGCGGTTCAGCCATGGCCAGCGCACCGGCTCACCGACAATCTGCGGCGCGTCCGGCAGACCGGCGGCACGCAGCATGTCCTTGAGCAACAGATAAGCAGGATCGCGGGACTGAAAGGCTTCGCCTGTGGGTAACTCCACCAGCAGCAGGCAACGGCCGGCGCGCAGCAATTGCAGGGCAAAACGCGGTGGCGGCACCGGCGCTGGCTTGGCCACCACAGGTGTTTCGTCGACTTCTTCGACCGGTTTGGCGCCCGTGCGGGTGCTGGCCAGCGAAGGTCGCGGAACCTCGATCTTCGGCCGTTCGACCGGACGCGCGGCCGGCTGCTCCGGCGCTTCGGCCGGGGTAGCCGGGATCACCGGTGCGGCAATCTCGGGCTCGGGCATGTCCAGCAGCTCGGGCCGCGACGGCGCGGCAAAGGGCAATTCGGTGCGCGGCAGCCAGTTGACCACCTGCATGGCGTTCAAATAGGCGCGGCGGCGGGACTCGATTAGCAAGGGTCGGCCACTTGTGGATAACTGAAGTGCGCTGATTCTACCGCCCTTCGCTCAAGATCGCGCGCTGTTGATCGATAGTCTTGACCGATACCTTGACGCAAAGAAAAGCGACAGCCCGTCCCGAGAGTGAATCGCATCCTTCGTGATGCAGTACAATCGCGGCTTTTAATCGCCAACCAGCCGGCCATTCCGATGATCGAACCCAAGCGCGTCTTGCGCGCCCTCGCTGAACACTGGGCACTTCTGGAGCCACTGTGCGAGCACTTCGACCAGGGCACCCTGAGCCTCAACGAACTGCGCACGCAACTGGCCGCCCAACAACTGGACAGCACGCCGCAGGACATCACCAGCCTGCTCGACGTGTGGATCCGCCTCGACATTCTGGTTCCCGTGGCGAAAAGCCCGAACCGTTTCGAGCTCAATGCGCAGATCCACGACTTCCTCGCCTACCTGCGCCGCGAGCACCGTCTGGGCCTGTGCCTGGAAATCGAAGCCTATCTGCGTCACCTCGAGCGTCTGGCCGGTTATATCCAGGATGCGTTCGACGTCCGTGACGGCAATGATCTGGCCCGCCAGCTGCGCCTGCTCGACATGCGCGTGCGCGATGTTCTGAAGAAACTCGACAACGACGAACAGGCGCTGGTGGCCGTGGCCGAACGGGCCAAGACCAGCGACCGGCAGATTCCGCTGCGTCAGCGTTACGCCGAAGTACTGGCGACGTGGGACGAATATGTCGAGCCGATGATCGATCTGGTGAACGCCGACGGCGCCTTCGAGCAAGGCGTACGCAAGGTCGAAACCGTGCTGCTGAAGATGCTCAGCGAACAGCAGCGCCTCGGCCATCTGGTCGATGACGACATGCTGCTGCGCACCCACGCGCGCATCCTCGAAATGCAGACCAGCGCCCAGCTGACCTTGCGTCACGCTCGGGAATTGCTGCTGCCGCTACGTGAAGAAGCCCGCCGACACAACGCCGTGACCCGTGGTGCTGCGCTGGCGCTGGCCGCGATCCGCCGCAAAGGAATCGACGCCGTGCCGCAAGCCGCGATGCCGCTGTTCACCCGGCCGCAAAGCACCTTCCTTGGCAGCGCCAGTCAGGTTGAAGCCTACGTCTACGCCCTGGCCCGTTTCGAGCCGAAACCGGCGCGTTTCCCCAAGGCGCACAAATCGCAGAAGACTGGCGATGCCCCGCGCGCACCGCGCACCGTGCGCGAGATGGTCGACCGCTGCGAAGAATCCCTGCCGATGCCGGACCTGATGACCTGGCTGCTGGAGCAGGAGCCGGACGGCGCCACCGACGAATTGCTTTACTGGTTCTCGCGCCTGTCGCGGGAAAAACGCTTCAAGCGCGAGCGTCTGGAACGCCGCGAATACCACACTCACGAGCACCAGGTCAGCCTGCGCTCCTTCGCCCTGCTCTCGGCCGGCGACACCGCCGCCGAGGATTCTGCGAGCATCCCCAATGCATCTTGATCTATCCGAACTGTCGCAACTCGCGCCGATCTTCCGCGAGCTGTTCAAGGGTTACCACGTCAGCCGCCGCGACCCGGAGCTGTACGCGCAACTGTCGAACTTCCAGGACCAGTACCGCACGCTGTTCAAGGCGCTGGGCTTCGAACTGGTCTGCGACACCCGTGGTTTCTACTACTTCGTGCCAGACATGGCCGCTGCGGCGGTGAACAAGACTGCTCAGCGTCTGGCGCTGTTCACCTTCATCCTCGTCGAGCATCTGGCCGATCAGGGCCGCGATCCGATCGCCGTGCTCGATGGCGGCAGCCTCGGCCGCGAAGAACTGCCGTCGCTGCTGGAAAAGTACCGCGACCTGTTCATCCAGGCCGAAGTGCAGACCGTTGAAGAGCTCGAAGAAAAAATCATGCGCCGCATGACTCAGCTCGGCTTCGCCAGCGAGGAAAACGGCGTGTACCGTTTCCTGCCGCCGATGCACCGTTTCCTCGACGTCTGCCTGTCGGTTCAGCAAGACCGCGATCTGGCGGCCAGCGTGCACAGCGTTCTGCCGCTGCCGGCGCCGGTGCTGATCGACGAAGCCGCCGAGGCGAAATTCCTCGCCACTGACGACCCGCTCGATCTTTCCGAGTTTGAAGAAGAGAGCGAAGAAGACGCACTGGCCCGCGCCATTGCCGAAGAACAGGAGTCCGACGCATGAGCCAGGAACGCTACGGCATCCGCCGCTTTGCCCTTTTGAACACCGCCGGTTACAGCCTTGGCCTGTTCCCGTTGGAAGAACCGCTGTCGGTCTACGGCGCGAACAACCTCGGTAAATCCGCCTCGATCAACGCCTTGCAGTTCCCGATCCTGGCGCGCATGTCGGACATGAGTTTCGGCAAGTACAGCCTGGAACAATCCCGGCGTTTCTACTTTGCCTCCGACACCAGCTACATCCTCGTCGAAGTGAACCTGCCCCACGGCCCGCACGTGATCGGCGTGGTCGGTCGCGGCCCGGGTGGTGGTTTCGGTCACCAGTTCTTTGCCTATGCCGGCAAGCTCGACCTGGCGCATTACCAGAAGAACGACACCTGCCTGCGTCAGAAAGAGCTGTTCAGCAACCTTGAGAAAGAAGGCCTGAAAGCCTACGAACTGAAACCGGATGAGCTGCGTCGTTTGCTGGTTGGCGGTCACACGTCGATCCCGCTGGATCTGACGCTGATCCCGCTGCGCTCCACCAGCGAGCAGAGCCTGAAGACTTTCCGCGCGCTATTCATCAACCTGCTGCACATGCGTGAAATCACCGCAGCCAAGCTGAAGCAGCTGTTCCTCGATGCGTTCGAACACAGCCTGCGTTCCGGCAGCGTCGATTACATCGCGGCGTGCGAAGAAGCCTTCCGCGACGTGCGTCGTATGGAACAGGACTACAACTCGCTGGTGGCTGCCGGCCCGTTGGTCGAAGCCTTGGCCAACGGCGTGAAACAGCGCGATGTGTTGCGTGGCAAGTTGCATCGCCTGTCGCCGCTGCTCGACTCGTTGCTCGGCACCTGGTCGGACTACGCCACGGCACGCAAGGAAGAACTGACCATTCAGGCCGAGCACTACCGTCGCGAGCAGGACGATCTGCAAAACGATCAGCGCGGCGGCACTCAGGAACTGATGCGTCTGGAGCGGGAAATCTCCGGCATCCAGCGCTGGCTCGGCGAATTGTCCGTTCTGAAGAACCGCTTCGCGCTGGTCGATGACGTCAAGGTTCTGGAGCAACAACTGCTGGCGGCCAAGGACGCTCACGACGAACTGGCCGGTGCGCTGGCGCAGTCCCGTCAGTTCAGTGCCGAGGATCTGGAAGAACGTCTTCGCGATCTGGAAAAACGCCTGAAGTCGGTGAAGCAGCAACTCGATCACGCCGACAACAACAGCTACGCACGTCTGCGCGAAGAGTTCTCGCAGCAGGATGTCGAGCGCCTGATGCGCCTGTTCAACAGTGCGCTGTTCAGCCTGCCGCTGGGTGAACACGGCATCACCCTCGACGACGATGGCGAATGGGTGAAATCGGTCGAGCTGATCCTCGACGGCTTCAAGGGCGAGCGTTTCGAAGTGCCGGGCCTGTCGATCGACATCTCGCACATCGAGCCGCCGGCTCTGCAGGCCTTGGCCGACCGTGCCGCGTTGCGCGATCAGAAAGAGCGTCTGGAAAAAGAGCTCAAGCAACTCAAGACCCAACAAGCCGTGGCCGCCGACCGCGCCGCGAGCAAGACCCAGACCGAAGCGCTGTACCAGCAGGTGCTGGATGCGCAGAAGGCGCTGGAAGATTTCCGCCGCACCCAGACCCTGAGCGCCGAAGAAGGCGACAAGCTGGAACAACTGGCGCAGATGGAAGCCGCGCAGGACGAACTCAAGCGTTCCAGCGATGCGTTCACCGAGCGCGTCCAGCAACTGTCGGCCAAGTTGCAACTGGTCGGCCGGCAGATTGCCGACATGGAAGCCAAGCAACGCACCCTCGACGATGCCCTGCGTCGTCGTCAGCTGTTGCCGGCAGACCTGCCGTTCGGTACGCCGTTCATGGATCCGGTCGACGATTCGATGGACAACCTGCTGCCGCTGCTCAACGACTATCAGGACAGCTGGCAAGGCCTGCTGCGCGCCGACGGCCAGATCGAAGCGCTGTACGCGCAGGTGCGCCTGAAAGGCGTGGCCAAGTTCGACAGTGAAGACGACATGGAGCGCCGTCTGTCGTTGCTGATCAACGCTTACGCGCACCGTACCGACGAAGCCCTGACCCTGGGCAAGGCCCGTCGTGCAGCCGTGACCGATATCGCGCGGACCCTGCGCAACATCCGCAGCGACTACGACAGCCTCGAGCACCAACTGGCGCTGTTCAACCGCGAGATCAACAAGCGTCAGGTGTCCAACCTGCAGAGCTTCCGCATCGTACTCGCACCGAACAAGGAAGCGCTCAAGCACATCGACCAGATCATCCACAGCGCCGGTCAGTACGAAGAAGGCGAAACCCTGTCGGTGTTCGACCTGAGCCAAAGTGCGGAACAGGACAACAAGAACGAAGAGGCCAAGGAATACCTGGCGCGGCTGGTGGCGGCGAACCACAACCAGCTCGGCCTCAAGGACTTGTTCGAACTGGCGTTCGAGATCACCAAGGTCAATGGCCAGCCGGTCATCCACACCGACATCGATGGCGCGGCGTCCAATGGCACCACGATGACCATCAAGGCGCTGACCAACATGTACTTGTTGCTGCACTTGATGGACCGCGACCTGGCCGGTCGCGTGCGTCTGCCGTACTACCTCGACGAGGCAGCGGACATCGACGAGAAGAACCAGGCCGCTCTGCTGGAAACCAGCCTGCAACTGGGCTTCGTGCCGATCCTGGCGAGTGTGAAGCCGCAGGTCTGCGCCAGTGTCGCCATCGACCTGGAAGGCGGCAGCGGCCCGGCCGGTATCTACATCGACGAGGCGGACTGGAAGTACATCCGTCGCCACGATGTGGTGAAGGCTACGATCAATGTCGAAGCGGACGAGCCGGAGCTGGATGCGGTTTGATGCGTAACTGACGGGCACAAAAAAGGGCCGCGATCCATTGGATCGCGGCCCTTTTTCATGGGCTCTCGATTATTTACCGAGGGGAATTTTCGGCGCCCAGTTCAGCCACTCGTCTTCGAATTTGTCGAACAGCGGGAAGGTTTGTTCGGCGCGCGCGGGGTTGCCCATCTTCTCGCCGTCCGGTGTGGCGAAGGCAATACCGCCCTGAATCACTGTCTCAAGCGACTCCGTGCGTACGGTCACGCCTTTGAACAGGCCGATGTCGAAACCGACGCCGCTGGTGTTCCAGAAGCGACTGCCGCTGCGCACCAGTGGCGCGTATTTTGGTTCGATCAGGATGTGCACCAGTACGCGATCCGCGGTCTGGCCCAGTTCGTAACCGGTGACTTTGCCTACGGTGATCTCACGGTAGGTGACCGGCACGCCCGGTTTCAGCGAGCCACGACGGGCAGCGCTCAGTACCAGACTCAAGCCAGCCTCTTGCTTGGTCACCTCTGGCGCATTGGCCAGGGCCACGAAGTTCTTCTGCGGGCCGAGGTTCTTGGCCGCCGGTTGCACTTCGATGTACTGGCCGGTGACCAGGGTCTCCAGGTTCGAGGTCTTGATCAGACCCAACTCCGGTTTGACCACCCAGAACTGACTGCCGACCCGGGCGATCTTCTCCGGCACTTCAGTGATGCGCGCGGTGAGGATTACCGATTGCAGATCATCGGTCAGGTCGACACTTTCAATCTTGCCGACATCCAGGCCCTTGAAGCGAACCGGGGTGCCGCTGCGCAGACCGTCCGCGCGATCGACCTTGATGGTGACGACGGCGCCTTTCTGATTCGCTTCATCATGGTTGGCGAACAGACGGAAACGCGGAATGCGCTTTTGCAGCGGTGCCTTGGCTTGAGGCGTTTCGAAGGCGATGCCGCCGGCCATCAGGGTCTGCAACGATTCACTCTTGACCTGAATACCGCCGGTCAACCCGCCGGTCAGTGTGACGCCGCTGACGTTCCAGAACCGGGTCGAGGCGTTGACCAGGTTTTCGTATTCCTTCTCGATATGGACGCCGATCACCAGTTGCTTGCGTGTCTTGGAGAACTGATAGCTCTGCACCGAACCGACCTTGACCTGCTTGTAGAGGATCGGACTGCCGACGTCGATCGAGCCGAGGGTGTCGGTGAACAGCACCAGGTGCAGGCCGGGTGCGCGCAGATCGAGCGGCGGGGCTTTTGGCCGGGCTTCGAATTCACGCTGTGGCGCACCGCCCTTGTCGCCCGGGCGCACGGCGATGTAGTTACCTTTTACCAACGCTTCCAGACCGGTGATGCCGGCCAGGGAGATCGATGGTTTGACCACCCAGAATTGCGTGCCGGTCACCAGATAGTCTTCGGCCAGCGGATCGAGGGTCAGTTCGGCGGTCGCGCTGGACAGGTCCGGATCGATCTTCAGCGCTTTCAGGTTACCGACCTGAATGCCTTTGTACATCACCGGGGTACGCCCGGCTTGCAGGCCTTCGAAATCGCTGAGTTTGACCTTCACACGGATGCCGGCGGCGGCCGCATCGAAGTCTTCGTAAAGACGGAACGGCAGACTTGGATCGGTGGGCGGGCTGTCTTTGCGGTTCTCCGGGGTGGCGAAGGCAATACCGCCGGCGACGATACTGGCCAGGGATTCGCTGCGCACTTTCACGCCGGACAGGTTGGCGTCGATGCTGATGCCGCTGGCGTTCCAGAAACGGGTGTGTTTGCGCACCAGTTTGGCGTAGGTCGGTTCGATGAACACCTTGAGCTCGACCGTGCTCTGGTCTTCCGACAGCACGTAACTTTTGATCTGCCCGACTTTGATCTGCTTGTAGAACACCGGGCTGCCGCGATTCAGCGAACCGAGGCGATCGGCCTTGATCGTCAAGTGCAGACCGGGCTTCGAATCCGATAGCGGCGGCTCTTCGGCCAGGGCCTTGAACTTGCGGGTCGGCTCGCCTTCACCGGGACTGATGGCCACGTAGTTACCCGATACCAGGGTTTCCAGGCCGGTGATCCCGGCCAGGGTCACGCTCGGCTTGACCAGCCAGAAACGGGTGCTGGTCTTCAGGTACTGATCGACATCCTTGTTCATCTCGATGGTCGCGATGACACCTTTGGAGTTGCCTTCATCATCGAGCTTGAGGGCTTTCACCTTGCCGACCGGCATGCCTTTGTAGACCACCTCGGTCTTGTTGGCCTGAATGCCTTCACCGCTTTCAAACCGCACCTGAATCTCGATGCCGGTTTCGGTGTAGGCACGCCAGCCGAGCCAGCCGCCGATAATCAGGGCGATCAGGGGCAGCACCCAGATGGCAGACCAGTTCGAAGCCGGTCGGGTTTTCGCTACAGGCAAATCAGTCATGGTCGGCGTCCGACTCCGTGTTATCCCAAATCAGTCGGGGATCGAAAGTGACAGCGGCGAGCATCGTCAGAATCACCACACTGGCGAAGGCGATGGCGCCAAGATTGGCTTCGACACTGGCAAGCCGGCCGAAGTTGACGACCGCCACCAGAATGGCGATCACGAAAATATCGAGCATCGACCAGCGGCCGATGAACTCGATGAACCGATACATCCAGATCCGCTGACGGGCGGACAACGGCTGGCGGCGCTGTACAGAAAACAGCAACAGCGCGATGCCCACCAGTTTGAAAGTCGGCACCAGGATGCTGGCGATGAACACCACGGCGGCGATTGGAATCATGCCGTGCTGCACCAACTGAATGACGCCGGACATGATCGTGCTCGGGTCACCCTGGCCCAGAGAGCTGACGGTCATGATCGGCAGTACGTTGGCCGGGATGTAGATAATCGCGGCCGTGATCAGCAGCGCCCAGGTTCGCGCGAGGCTATTGGGGCGCCGGGCGTGGACCAGCGCGCCGCATCGGGTGCAAGTCTGCACATCGCTGTCGGTATCCTGCCTGTTCAGTTCGTGGCATTCGGTACAGATCAGAATGCCTGCATCAATCGCCCGCATGGGCATCTTCTCCTGATAACGCCTGCCAGATCTGGTGCGGCGACATCACCACTTCGAGCCAGACCTGAACCAGTAACAAGCCGATGAAACACGCCAGACCGAGGCCCACGGTGATAGCCGCCATGTCCGCCAGTTTGACGATCGCGACCAGGACGCCCATGAGGTAGACCTCGAGCATGCCCCAGTCTTTGAGGTGGTGATAAATGCGGTAGAGCAGCAGGCCATAACTGCGTCCGATGTTGAAACGGATAGTCAGCAATACGATCAACTGACACAGCAGTTTCAACAGTGGAATCGCCATGCTGCAAAGGAATACGACAACCGAAACACCGCGCATATCGGTGTTGAACAGACCGATCACACCGCTCCAGACCGTGTCCTGCGACGATTGTCCGAGAACATTGAGCTGCATGATGGGTAAAAAGTTCGCCGGCACGTAGAGCAACAGCGCGGCAATGACCAGGGCGAGGCTGCGCTGCACCACGTTATGGCGGTGAGCGTACAGTTCGTAACCGCAGCGTGGGCAGAGGGCTTTTTCGCCGTGAGCAAGCTTGGGCTTGCGCATCAGCAGATCGCACTCATGGCAGGCCACCAAGTCATCCAGCGGTAAATCTGACAGCCCTGGGGCGTCAACCGAATCTGACATAAGGGCTCTGGCTCCGAAAAAGTTGGGATCTATTCTAGTGTTCTGATTCGAAAATAACTGTGCAAATTTGTTCGCTGACGCGAGCAAAAACTTTCCTGCGGGCAAAACAAAACCCCAACTGCTTTCGCAATTGGGGTTTCGGAATTTAATCTTGACGATGACCTACTCTCACATGGGGAAACCCCACACTACCATCGGCGATGCATCGTTTCACTTCTGAGTTCGGGATGGGATCAGGTGGTTCCAACGCTCTATGGTCGTCAAGAAATTCGGGTACTGAGTCGTGACCAGATGGCCTCGCTTCAGCAAATTGGGTATGTGACAGCTAGGTGTTTTGTGAGCGTCGAACTTTCGGTTCATTTTCGTCTTCACACACCGCAATCTGGTCTCTTTCGAGTCTACAGATTGCTTGGGTGTTATATGGTCAAGCCTCACGGGCAATTAGTATTGGTTAGCTCAACGCCTCACAGCGCTTACACACCCAACCTATCAACGTCGTAGTCTTCGACGGCCCTTCAGGGAACTCAAGGTTCCAGTGAGATCTCATCTTGAGGCAAGTTTCCCGCTTAGATGCTTTCAGCGGTTATCTTTCCCGAACATAGCTACCCGGCAATGCCACTGGCGTGACAACCGGAACACCAGAGGTTCGTCCACTCCGGTCCTCTCGTACTAGGAGCAGCCCCTCTCAAATCTCAAACGTCCACGGCAGATAGGGACCGAACTGTCTCACGACGTTCTAAACCCAGCTCGCGTACCACTTTAAATGGCGAACAGCCATACCCTTGGGACCGGCTTCAGCCCCAGGATGTGATGAGCCGACATCGAGGTGCCAAACACCGCCGTCGATATGAACTCTTGGGCGGTATCAGCCTGTTATCCCCGGAGTACCTTTTATCCGTTGAGCGATGGCCCTTCCATACAGAACCACCGGATCACTAAGACCTACTTTCGTACCTGCTCGACGTGTCTGTCTCGCAGTCAAGCGCGCTTTTGCCTTTATACTCTACGACCGATTTCCGACCGGTCTGAGCGCACCTTCGTACTCCTCCGTTACTCTTTAGGAGGAGACCGCCCCAGTCAAACTACCCACCATACACTGTCCTCGATCCGGATAACGGACCTGAGTTAGAACCTCAAAGTTGCCAGGGTGGTATTTCAAGGATGGCTCCACGCGAACTGGCGTCCACGCTTCAAAGCCTCCCACCTATCCTACACAAGCAAATTCAAAGTCCAGTGCAAAGCTATAGTAAAGGTTCACGGGGTCTTTCCGTCTAGCCGCGGATACACTGCATCTTCACAGCGATTTCAATTTCACTGAGTCTCGGGTGGAGACAGCGCCGCCATCGTTACGCCATTCGTGCAGGTCGGAACTTACCCGACAAGGAATTTCGCTACCTTAGGACCGTTATAGTTACGGCCGCCGTTTACCGGGGCTTCGATCAAGAGCTTCGCGTTAGCTAACCCCATCAATTAACCTTCCGGCACCGGGCAGGCGTCACACCCTATACGTCCACTTTCGTGTTTGCAGAGTGCTGTGTTTTTAATAAACAGTCGCAGCGGCCTGGTATCTTCGACCGGCGTGGGCTTACGCAGCAAGTGCTTCACCCTCACCGGCGCACCTTCTCCCGAAGTTACGGTGCCATTTTGCCTAGTTCCTTCACCCGAGTTCTCTCAAGCGCCTTGGTATTCTCTACCCAACCACCTGTGTCGGTTTGGGGTACGGTTCCTGGTTATCTGAAGCTTAGAAGCTTTTCTTGGAAGCATGGCATCAACCACTTCGTCGCCTAAAGGCAACTCGTCATCAGCTCTCGGCCTTAAGATCCCGGATTTACCTAAGATCTCAGCCTACCACCTTAAACTTGGACAACCAACGCCAAGCTGGCCTAGCCTTCTCCGTCCCTCCATCGCAATAACCAGAAGTACAGGAATATTAACCTGTTTTCCATCGACTACGCTTTTCAGCCTCGCCTTAGGGACCGACTAACCCTGCGTCGATTAACGTTGCGCAGGAAACCTTGGTCTTTCGGCGTGGGTGTTTTTCACACCCATTGTCGTTACTCATGTCAGCATTCGCACTTCTGATACCTCCAGCAAGCTTCTCAACTCACCTTCACAGGCTTACAGAACGCTCCTCTACCGCATCACTTACGTGATACCCGTAGCTTCGGTGTATGGTTTGAGCCCCGTTACATCTTCCGCGCAGGCCGACTCGACTAGTGAGCTATTACGCTTTCTTTAAAGGGTGGCTGCTTCTAAGCCAACCTCCTAGCTGTCTAAGCCTTCCCACATCGTTTCCCACTTAACCATAACTTTGGGACCTTAGCTGACGGTCTGGGTTGTTTCCCTTTTCACGACGGACGTTAGCACCCGCCGTGTGTCTCCCATGCTCGGCACTTGTAGGTATTCGGAGTTTGCATCGGTTTGGTAAGTCGGGATGACCCCCTAGCCGAAACAGTGCTCTACCCCCTACAGTGATACATGAGGCGCTACCTAAATAGCTTTCGAGGAGAACCAGCTATCTCCGAGCTTGATTAGCCTTTCACTCCGATCCACAGGTCATCCGCTAACTTTTCAACGGTAGTCGGTTCGGTCCTCCAGTCAGTGTTACCTAACCTTCAACCTGCCCATGGATAGATCGCCCGGTTTCGGGTCTATTCCCAGCGACTAGACGCCCTATTAAGACTCGCTTTCGCTACGCCTCCCCTATTCGGTTAAGCTCGCCACTGAAAATAAGTCGCTGACCCATTATACAAAAGGTACGCAGTCACAGAACAAAGTCTGCTCCCACTGCTTGTACGCATACGGTTTCAGGATCTATTTCACTCCCCTCTCCGGGGTTCTTTTCGCCTTTCCCTCACGGTACTAGTTCACTATCGGTCAGTCAGTAGTATTTAGCCTTGGAGGATGGTCCCCCCATATTCAGACAAAGTTTCTCGTGCTCCGTCCTACTCGATTTCATGACTAAGAGACTTTCGCGTACAGGGCTATCACCCACTATGGCCGCACTTTCCAGAGCGTTCCGCTAATCTCAAAGCCACTTAAGGGCTAGTCCCCGTTCGCTCGCCACTACTAAGGGAATCTCGGTTGATTTCTTTTCCTCAGGGTACTTAGATGTTTCAGTTCCCCTGGTTCGCCTCTTGCACCTATGTATTCAGTACAAGATAACCATCTTATGATGGCTGGGTTCCCCCATTCAGACATCTCCGGATCAAAGTCTGTTTGCCGACTCCCCGAAGCTTTTCGCAGGCTACCACGTCTTTCATCGCCTCTGACTGCCAAGGCATCCACCGTATGCGCTTCTTCACTTGACCATATAACCCCAAGCAATCTGGTTATACTGTGAAGACGACATTCGCCGAAAATTCGAATTTCTCAACTAAGAGAACTCACAAATTTTACCTTAGCCTGATCACCACCAGTGAAAGTGGCCATCAGTCTATCTTTCTATCACATACCCAAATTTTTAAAGAACGAACTAGTCAAAGACTAGAAATCAACATTCACCATCACAACGATGGAATGCTCATTTCTAAGCTCTTACTTCAGAAGCAGTAGTGGTGGAGCCAAGCGGGATCGAACCGCTGACCTCCTGCGTGCAAGGCAGGCGCTCTCCCAGCTGAGCTATGGCCCCGTATTTCTACAGGCGTTTCCCACACAAAATTGGTGGGTCTGGGCAGATTCGAACTGCCGACCTCACCCTTATCAGGGGTGCGCTCTAACCAACTGAGCTACAGACCCAATTTCGGGCTGCTTCTTTCGTCTTCTTCAATGAATCAAGCAATTCGTGTGGGAACTTATGGAGCAGCTGATGTCGTCGATTAAGGAGGTGATCCAGCCGCAGGTTCCCCTACGGCTACCTTGTTACGACTTCACCCCAGTCATGAATCACACCGTGGTAACCGTCCCCCCGA
>NZ_CM148568.1:5707500-6040000 GCF_056113135.1 Pseudomonas sp. HD57-3
CCTTCCCCGGATCTGGCCCAAGCAGATCCGCAAAAGCCTGATAGAACCACAACAGCGGCCAGATCGCCGTAGCCAGGAAAACGCCTACGCGCCAGATCGGATATCGCATCAGTAGTTCTTCCGCAGATCGAGCCCTGTATATAAAGAAGCGACCTCATCCGAATAGCCGTTGAACATCTGCGTATCACGCACATTCGGCTTGAACAGACTGTTAGGCAGTCGCCGCTCCCGCGCTTGAGTCCAGCGTGGATGGTCGACAGTAGGGTTCACATTCGCATAGAACCCATACTCATCCGCGGCAATGCTCTGCCAGGTTGTCTTCGGCTGTTCGCTGACCAGACTGATCCGCACGATGGATTTGACGCTCTTGAAGCCGTACTTCCACGGCACCACCAAACGCAACGGCGCACCGTTCTGGTTTGGCAATTCGCGGCCATACATGCCCACCGCCAGAATAGCCAAGGGATTCATCGCCTCATCCAGACGCAAACCTTCTACATAAGGCCAGTCGATCAGGGCAAATCCCGAACGCTGTCCGGGCATGCTCTTCGGATCCTGCAAGGTTTCGAAGCGAATGTATTTGGCATTGGAAGTAGGTTCTACCTGCTTCAACAGTGCCGAAATGGGAAAACCGATCCAGGGAATCACCATCGACCACGCCTCGACACAGCGCAGGCGATAAATACGCTCTTCCAGCTGGTAAGGCTTCATGAAGTCTTCCAGAGCATAACGCCCCGGTTTACCCACCTCCCCGTCCACGACAACACTCCACGGTTCGGTTTTCAACGAACCGGCATTGGCCGCCGGGTCACCCTTGTCGGTGCCGAACTCATAGAAGTTGTTGTAATGGGTCGCGTCCTTGAAAGGTGTGATCGCCTCATCCTTGACGTTCACCGCGCCCCATTTGACAGAGGGCAGCTTCTCGGCAAACCAGGCGGGCGCCTTTCCGGCGTCGACATCGGCATAGCGGGCAGCCTCTTCGGCACTGGCCCAACGCGGCAGACTGCTCATGGCCAAACCGGCTGCAGTCGCTCCGAGCAATTGTCGGCGAGAGAGATAAATGGATTCAGGCGTGACGCCCGACTCATGGCAGTCGGACGTTTTGGGGACTTTGATCAGCATGGCAACTCCGCAGCTTTGGAGGACAGATGCACCATAGACTGCGGAGTATGAGGGAAATTACATCACTCGGTGTGTTTGTGACGACGAAGATGCAATAGATACTGCACCGGGCCCGAAGCGGCATAGGCGAGGAACACCAGCAGCAGAATGCGAGGCGGATCGCTGAACACCACGGCAAAGACCAGCACCACTGCAAGGATCGCCACGAAAGGCACGCGCCCCTTCAAGTCCAGCTCCTTGAAGCTGTTGTACTTGATGTTGCTGACCATCAGCATGCCGGCAGCCGCCACCATCAGTGCAACCAGGAATGACATCTTCGAACCCTGGATCCCGTAATCACTGAACGCCCAGACAATACCCGCGACCACACCAGCAGCAGCCGGGCTGGCCAGGCCGATGAAGTAGCGCTTGTCGGCGGTACCTACCTGAGTGTTGAAGCGCGCCAGACGCAATGCCGCACCCGCCACATAAATGAAGGCAACCATCCAGCCGACCTTGCCCATGTCACCCAGCGCCCAGCCGAAAGCCAGTAATGCCGGCGCGACACCAAAGGCGACCATGTCCGACAGCGAGTCGTACTCGGCGCCGAAGGCGCTTTGGGTATTGGTCATGCGCGCTACGCGACCATCAAGGCCGTCGAGCACCATCGCGACGAAAATCGCGATGGCAGCAAAGGCGAAGTACTTGCTCGCATTCGCGGCATCCCCGGCGCTCAACGCAGCCTGGGCACTCATCGAGTTGATGATGGAATAGAACCCTGCGAACAGGTTCGCAGTGGTGAACAGATTCGGCAGAAGATAGATACCACGATGCCGGACTTTACGGCCTTCTGCGTCATGCCCTTCTTCGATGTGCTCATCGATGGGCAGCAGGCTTTCGGCGTCGGAAGCCTGGTTCGGCTCTTCGGGACGTTCGCTCATGGACAGTACCTTGCAACGGATTGGACATTTTCGACAGGTGTCTGGGACGACGGTTCGGCCACAAACGATGCAGCTTTATACCAGAACCGCCCGCCCATACGAAAAAACGCGGCCGAGGCCGCGTTTTTTCATACAAGGTTCAACGACTTAGTTTTTGGCTTTGTCGACGATCTTGTTGGCACCGATCCACGGCATCATGGAGCGCAGTTGCTCGCCGATGATTTCGATACCGTGAGCGGCGTTGTTACGACGCTTGGCGGTCATCGAAGGGTAGCCGGTTGCGCCTTCGCTGATGAACATTTTGGCGTATTCGCCGTCCTGAATACGTTTCAGGGCGTTGCGCATGGCCTGACGGGATTCGGCGTTGATCACTTCCGGGCCGGTCACGTACTCGCCGTATTCAGCGTTGTTGGAGATCGAGTAGTTCATGTTGGCGATACCGCCTTCGTACATGAGGTCAACGATCAGTTTCAGTTCGTGCAGGCACTCGAAGTAGGCCATTTCCGGCGCGTAGCCAGCTTCAACCAGGGTTTCGAAACCGGCTTTTACCAGCTCGACGGTACCGCCGCACAGAACGGCTTGTTCGCCGAACAGGTCGGTTTCGGTCTCGTCCTTGAAGGTGGTTTCGATGATGCCGGTACGACCGCCACCAACGCCGGCGGCGTAGGACAGCGCAACGTTCTTGGCGTTGCCCGAGGCGTCCTGGTAGATCGCGATCAGGTCAGGGATACCGCCGCCCTTCACGAACTCGGAACGTACGGTGTGGCCCGGGGCTTTCGGCGCGATCATGATCACGTCGAGGTCCGCACGCGGAACAACCTGGTTGTAGTGGATCGCGAAGCCGTGGGAGAAGGCCAGGGTGGCGCCTTTCTTGATGTTCGGCTCGATTTCGTTCTTGTACAGCTGGGACTGGAACTCGTCCGGGGTCAGGATCATGACCAGGTCGGCGCCAGCAACTGCGGCAGCCACGTCGGTCACTTTCAGGCCGTGGGCTTCAGCCTTGGCAACGGTAGCCGAACCTTTACGCAGACCGACGGTAACGTCGACACCGGAATCTTTCAGGTTGCACGCTTGGGCGTGGCCCTGGGAGCCGTAACCGATGATGGCAACTTTCTTGCCCTGGATGATCGACAGGTCGCAGTCTTTATCGTAGAAAACTTTCATGAATTTCCCCTTTATATCCAGGCCGTTCAGGCCATTCGCTAATTTGGTTTAGATGCTGAGTACTTTGTCGCCGCGGGCAATACCGGTGACGCCACTGCGGACGGTCTCCAGAATCGATGCGGTGCCGATGGACTGAATGAAGCTGTCGAGCTTGTCGCTGGTACCGGTCAGTTGAACGGTATACACGCTGGCGCTGACGTCGACGATCTGTCCACGGTAAATATCGGTGGTGCGTTTGATCTCGGCGCGCTGGGCGCCAGTGGCCTTGACCTTGACCAGCATCAGTTCGCGTTCGATGTGAGCGCTTTCCGACAGGTCCACCAGCTTGACCACTTCGATCAGCTTGTTCAGGTTTTTGGTGATCTGCTCGATGACTTCATCGTGGCCAACAGTGGTCAGCGTCAGACGCGACAGGGTCGGGTCTTCGGTTGGCGCCACGGTCAGGCTTTCGATGTTGTAGTTGCGCTGCGAGAACAGGCCGACTACGCGAGACAAAGCACCGGGTTCGTTTTCCAGAAGCAAGGAAATAATGTGCCGCATGATTAGGTACGCTCCGTCTTGCTCAGCCACATATCGCGCATGGAGCCGTCTTTGATCTGCATCGGATAGACGTGCTCGCTGGTATCGACCGAAATATCGATCACCACCAGGCGATCTTTCATGGCGAACGCCTCTTCCATCTTCGACTTCAAATCTTTCGATTCGGTGATGCGCACGCCGACGTGGCCATAGGCTTCAGCCAGCTTGACGAAGTCAGGCAACGATTCCATGTAGGAGTGCGAGTGACGGCTGCCGTAACTCATGTCCTGCCACTGACGAACCATGCCCAGAACACCGTTGTTCAGGATCACGATCTTGACCGGCAAACCGTATTGCAGGCAGGTCGACAGTTCCTGGATGTTCATCTGGATACTGCCTTCACCGGTGACGCACGCAACATCGGTGTCAGGGAAGCTCAGAGCGATACCCATCGCGGCCGGCAGACCGAAGCCCATCGTGCCCAGGCCACCGGAGTTGATCCAGCGGTTCGGCTTGTTGAACTTGTAGTACTGCGCAGCAAACATCTGGTGCTGGCCCACGTCGGAGGTCACAAAGGCGTCGCCCTTGGTCACTTCGCACAGGGTTTCGATCACGGTCTGTGGCTTGATCTTGCTGCCGTCGCCCTTGTCGTAAGGGAACAGGCCGCGATCACCGCGCCACTCATCAACCTGCTTCCACCAGCTGGCGACCGCTTCCTTGTTCGGGGTTTCGCCGATTTCCTTGAGGATCGCGACCATTTCGGTCAGAACACTCTCCACCGGACCAACGATTGGCACGTCGGCCTTGATGGTCTTGGAAATCGAAGCCGGGTCGATGTCGATGTGAATGATCTTGGCGTTCGGGCAGAACTTCGGCGCGCCGTTGATCACGCGATCGTCGAAACGCGCGCCGACTGCCAGGATCACATCGGCATGGTGCATCGCCAGGTTCGCGGTGTAGCTGCCGTGCATGCCGAGCATGCCGATGAACTGACGATCAGTGCCAGGGTAGCCACCCAAGCCCATCAAGGTATTGGTAACCGGCAGGTTGAGCATTTGCGCCAGTTCGGTCAGCGGCGCGGAGCCGTTGCCGAGGATCACGCCACCGCCGGAGTACAGCACGGGACGCTTGGCCGCCAGGAGCATTTCTGCCGCCTTGCGGATTTGCCCGGAGTGACCGCGAACGGCCGGGCTGTAGGAACGCAGTTTGGCTTTCTTCGGGAAGATGTATTCGAACTTCTCGGCCGGGTTGGTCATGTCTTTCGGGATATCGACCACGACCGGGCCCGGACGACCGGATTGCGCCAGGTAGAAGGCCTTCTTCATGACTTCCGGGATTTCGGACGCGTGCTTGATCATGAAGCTGTGCTTCACGATCGGCCGGGAGATACCGATCATGTCGGTTTCCTGGAACGCGTCGGTGCCAACCATGGTGCTTGGCACCTGACCGGAAATGATCACCATTGGAATCGAATCCATATAAGCGGTGGCGATACCGGTGATGGCGTTTGTGGCGCCTGGACCGGAAGTCACCAATACCACGCCGGCTTTACCGGTGGCACGGGCGTAGCCGTCAGCCATATGGGTAGCCGCTTGTTCGTGACGAACCAGGATGTGGGTCACTTCCGGTTCTTTGAACAGGGCATCGTAAACATGAAGGAGAGCACCACCCGGGTACCCGTAGATATATTTGACGCCTTCGTCACGCAAAAAGCGGACGAGCATCTCACCGCCAGATAAAAGCTCCACGTTGTTCACCTCTAAAACGCCAGAATACCGTCCACAAAAAAGCGAACGGGTCTTAATAGGTTTACTTCTCGGCAGAGCATGAGCGACGGTGGTCGCCGACTACGTCAGCACTGACTGAGCAAGTATTGGGATCGTCCCAAGTGTTGCGGGCCTTTCCCACCCAGCGCGAGGTAACGCGTTGCGGGTGTAACAGGTCGACGCGGATATGCGCCTCATGATCTGCCGAGAGGGTCTGCTTCTGGCAGTCCCTGTACAGCGGACTTTGGATTCTTCTGTTTCGCCCTCTGCAAGTCAAGCCGTCTATGTGCTTAATTGTGGGTAAGCACATGAGAACGCAAGAAAAAACCTGGAAACCGCTACTCTGTTAGCTTCAATTGCGCAGTTTTGCCAAGGAATCAGCATGCGAACGCTTCTCTTAACTCTGCTAATCGGCGCCAGCCCATGGTGTATGGCCGGTCAGATCTACAAATGGGTCGATGCCCAGGGCGTCACCCATTTCGATCAACAGCCACCACAAGGGCAGTCATCCACCTCCGTTAAGACGCCCTCCTCTCCCGCACCAATACCGGCCGCATTGCCTGGCAGCGGCGCGCTGGGCGACCAGAAAGCCATCGATGACAAGGTCAAGAAGCAAGTGGCCGAGCAACAGAATCAGCTCAAGGCATTTTGCGAACAGGCGCGCACGAATCTCGCGCAACTGCAGAACAATCCGCGTTTGAGGGAGGAAGTAGAGGGAGAATTGCGGCGGCTGAGCGACGACCAGCGCCAGCAACGTACTGCGGAGGCACAAAAACAGATTGCGGAAAACTGCCAGTAACCACTGGCAGTTTCCGGTTCAGCGCGAAGCGGTGATCAGCAGGTCGAACTCTTTGAGCAATACCTGAAGCTGCCGATCCTTGCCCTGCAGATTGCGCTGGGCAAAAACCATCTCGGCCATTTCCTGAATGCCCGAGGCATTGGGCAATGGCAGATCCTGTTCGAGGATCATCTTCATCCGCGGCAGGAAGATCCATTGCAGCCACTGCTCGAAATCGAGGGTGTCGACCGAAAATGGCTCGACACTGCTCAGGGCTTCGACCGAGGGCTGGACGTCATCCCACCAGCCCTGGGCGCGCAGTTCACGCTCGATCAACAGCAATTGATCGGCGACCTTGGAGAAACGACTGTCCATCACAGCGAAACCTTGGCCTTCTGACGGGCCAGAGTGGCGCCGGCGGAATCACCTTGCTTCTCACGTGCCTGAGCGATCAATTCCCACAGACTGGCCTGCAAGTCCGGACGACCATTGGCCATGGTCAGTGCACGGCGAGCGGTCTGCTCGGCTTGCGGCGCATCGCCCTGGGCCATGCGCACCTGCGCCAGACGGTAAAGCACTTGCGGCTCGCGCGGCGCTACACGCTGTGCACGCTCCAGGCTGGAAGATGCGCCGTTGAGGTCGCCACCGGCCTGCTGCTGTTGCGCTGTACTCAACAGTGCGAGAACCGGGCCGTCCAGTTGTTCATCGGCAGACAGCCCACCGCCACTGCTGGCCGAAGGAATGCCGCTCGGCGTCGAAGGCATGCTGTAGCTGCCGGAGCTGATCGGTGCCGACTCGACCGCCGACGGGTTATACGGTCCCGGCGTGATGCCGCCGGACGCCGGGCCCGGAACGATCGGCGAAGTGCTGATCGGTGCCGAAGCCGCTGCGCCGCCCGGCACCATCACCACCACACCGGTATCGCCTTGCGGGATCGCCTGGGTCTGGGCCTGTGCAGGACGTTTCACCGTCGTTTGACGGAAACCGCCATTGGCCGAAATGCGCTCGCTGTTGGATACGGCAGTGCCGGAGTCCACAACCGGAATCGAACCACGCTGTACGGTGGAGCAGCCGCTGAGCAAAGCCACGGCGGTCACCGCTGGAATCAACAACTTGTTCACTTGAAACCCTCTTTGCTTAATTCATCCAGCCCTTGACCCAATCCATCACCGACTCGCCCGATGCCGGGCTTTCGCCCGCGCAGGAGGCGCCGGGTGGCGGTTCGCTGCCGCGAATATACGGCATCTGCACGGCGCCCGGACAGTTGGCATCGGAGCCCTGACCGGTACGCGAATCGACCCAGGCCTGCACCACGTTATCCGGTTGCGGCATGTCCAGCGGCAGCGGATCGGCCTTGCGCATGAAACTGGTCCAGACCTGCAACGCGCCGGTAGCGCCGGTGAACGGCGTCTTTCCGTTGTCGTCACGGCCGAGCCAGACCACCGCCAGCAGATCCTGGCTGAAACCGGCGAACCAGCTGTCGCGCGAATCGTTACTGGTACCGGTCTTGCCCGCCAGTGTCAGGGTCCTTGGCAACACGTTATAAACCGAACTGCCGGTGCCTTCACGCATGACCCGCTGCATGGCGTTCTGGATCAGGTAGATAGAGGCCGGATCGAAACGCTGCTCGATCTGGAACGGATAACGCTTGAGCGGCTCGCCATCGGCAGTCAGCACGCTGCGAATCCCGCGCATCGGCGTGTTGAAGCCACCGTTGGCCAGGGTCTGGTACATGGTCGCGACTTCGATCGGGGTCATGCCGCCAGCGCCGAGCAACATCGACGGGAACGCCGGAAACTCGCGGGTCACGCCCAAGCGCGCCAATGTCTTCAGGACATTCGGAACACCAACCGCCAGACCGAGACGCGAGGTCGACAGGTTGTAGGAATGTGCCAACCCTTGATACAGGAACACTGTGCCGTGGGAGCGACGATCATAGTTCTGCGGTTTCCAGACCTGTCCGTCTGCGCCTTTGATCGAAAGCGGGTCGTCCGACAGCCAACTGGTCAGCGTGTACTGACTCGGTTTCTCCAGCGCCGTCAGATAAACCGCCGGCTTGATCAGCGAGCCGATCGGCCGCACGGCATCCAATGCGCGGTTGAAGCCGGCAAAACTCGCCTGACGGCTGCCGATCATGGCCTGGACTTCACCGGTTTCCGGGTTGGTCACGACCATCGCCGCTTCCACGTCGTCGGAACCCTTGCGACCGGACAGGCGCTTGAAGGTGTCGTTGACCGACGCTTCGGCTTTCATCTGCAGGATCGGATCGAAACTGGTGAAGATCCGCAGGCCTTCCTCGGTCAAGTCTTCGTCGCGGTAGTCTTCACGCAACTGGCGTTTGACCAGATCGATGAAGCCCGGGAAAGAACTGTCGGCCAGCTTGCCGCGCGTGGTCACGCCCAGCGGCATTTTCTTCGCGGCGGCCACTTGTTCGGCGGAAGCAACGCCCTGCTGCTCAAGCACGTCGAGCACCAGATTACGTCGCTCCAGCGCCCGCTCCGGGTTGCGACGCGGGTTGTAATAGGACGGACCTTTGACCATGCCGACCAACAACGCTACCTGGTGCAGCTTCAGCTCAGACAAAGGCTGAGCAAAGAAGAACTGGCTGGCCAGACCGAAACCGTGCACCGCACGCTGGCCGTCCTGACCGACAAAGACTTCGTTGAGGTAAGCCTCAAGGATTTCCTTTTTGTCGTAATGCAACTCAAGCAGCATCGCCATCATCGCTTCGGTGAGCTTGCGGGTCAGGCTGCGTTCGTTGGTGAGGTAGAAGTTCTTGACCAGTTGCTGGGTCAGCGTACTGCCGCCTTGGGTCATCTTGCCGCCCGAAGTGTTGACCCAAACGGCACGGGCAATCGATTTCGGCGACACGCCCCAGTGGCTGTAGAAATCCCGGTCTTCCACGGCGACCAGGGTTTCCAGCAGATACGGCGGCACCTGATCGAGCTTGATCAGAATCCGGTCTTCGAGGTTTTTCGGGTAGATACCGCCGATCATCAGCGGCTCCAGGCGTACCACGGAGAGCTTCGAACCGTTGGTCGCCGAGAGTTCGGCCACGTAATCGCCAGAGAAACGCACGCGCACCGGCTGCGGTTTCTCGAGGCCTTCGTAGAACTGGAAGCCACGGGTATTCAGATCGACCGTGTTGCCATTGACCGCCGCGGCGCCGGGACCGTTGCTCACGGCTTCGCGGCGATAGCCCAGGGCATCGAGTTCGGTGAGGAAATCGTCCTTGCTCAGCTTCTGTCCGACGAACAGCTCGAGCGGACGCGCGTACACCTTGGCCGGGATGGTCCAGCGCTTGCCGGAGAACTTCTCCTGCACCACGGCATCGAGGTAAACGGCGAAGCCGGCCAGCACCACAAGGCCGACCAGACTGAGTTTAAGGGCCCAGCTCAACCATGGGCGCAGGCCCCGGGAAGCTGGTTTTTTAGGGGTACGGGGGGATCGAGTACGAGTCATGGCGGCGGATTATACGCACTTTATTCATACTCAACAGGAGCGCTCCGAGGTTTGCGTCGGGCTGGCGAGCGGCCATAATGAGCGCCTTGAATTTCCCCCAGTCTCTGAAGGATCGTCCGTGAGCCAGTCCCTGATCGCTGCCCTGCAAAACCCGGCCCTCTACCCGCATCCCGTCGAAGGGTTCCAGGTCATCGAAACCCATATCTCGTGGGTACTGCTCACCGGCCCCTACGCCTATAAAGTGAAGAAGCCGGTGAATTTCGGTTTCCTTGATTTCACCGGCCTCGATTCCCGTGAACACTTCTGCGGTGAAGAGCTGCGCCTGAACCAGCGCCTGACCGAAGATTTGTATCTGGAAGTGATTCCCGTAACCGGCAGTGCCGAAGCTCCGCAACTGGGCGGCGAAGGCCCGGCCATCGAATACTTGCTGAAAATGCGCCAGTTCCCGCAGAGCGGCCTGCTTAGCACCCTGCAAGCCAACGGCGAGCTGACCACCGCGCATGTCGACGCAATGGCCGAACAGATCGCCCGCTTCCACCTCAACGCGCCGAAAGTTCCGGCCGAGCACGATGCCGGCACGCCTGAAAGCGTAATGGCGCCGGTGCGCCAGAACTTCGAACAGATCCTGCCGTTCCTCAGCGACAAAAACGACCTGCTGCAACTCGACGCCCTGCAAGCGTGGGCTGAAAGCAGCTTCGATCGCCTGAAACCGCTGTTCGCCAAGCGCAAGGCAGACGGCTTAACTCGCGAATGCCACGGTGACATTCACCTGGGCAACGCCACGCTGATCGACGGCAAAGTCGTGATCTTCGACTGCATCGAATTCAACGAGCCATTCCGCTTCACCGACGTCTGGGCCGACACCGGTTTCCTGGCAATGGACCTGGAAGACCGTGGCCTGAAATCCCTGGCCCGTCGCTTCATCAGCCAGTACCTGGAACTGACCGGCGACTATCAAGGCCTGGAAGTGCTGAACTTCTACAAGGCTTACCGCGCATTGGTACGTGCGAAAGTCGCACTGTTCAGCATGCCGGCCGATGCCACTCCGGTGCAGCGCGCCACCACCCTGCGCCAGTACCGCAACTACGCGAACCTGGCTGAAAGCTACAGCACCATTCCTTCGCGCTTCATGGCGATTACCCACGGCGTGTCCGCTGTAGGCAAAAGCCATGTGGCCATGCGCCTGGTCGAAGCGCTGGGCGCGATCCGTCTGCGCTCCGATGTCGAGCGCAAACGTCTGTTCGGCGAGCAAACCGTTGCCAATGATGTTCAGGCCGGGATCTACAGCGCCGATGCCAGCACTGCGACTTATGCTCGTCTGCATGAAATCGCCGAAGTGATCCTGCACGCCGGTTTCCCGGTGGTGATCGACGCCACTTACCTCAAGCGCGAACAACGCGACAACGCCGCCAAGGTCGCCGAAGCCACTGGCGCGCCATTCCTGATTCTCGACTGCAATGCTCCGCAGGCCGTGATCGAGAGCTGGCTGGCGATTCGTCAGGCGGACAAGAAGGATCCGTCCGACGCGACCCTCGCCGTGATCGAAGCACAACAGGCCAACCGCGAAGCCCTGACGCCGGAAGAAATCCTGCGCAGCAAACGCGTGCAGACCAATGAATCCGGCACCCTGGATACCGTCGTGGCGCAGATCCGTCAGCGCCTGCCAGGTCTGTAAGAAACTATTTCGGCCGTGAAGCCCTCGCTCGCTTCACGGCCGTCAAATAGTGGCACTATACTGGCGTCATAAAACCAACAGGTGATTTGACATGAGCCAGCCGAAACTTCTCGACACCCCGCTTTATGCCTTGCTGCACAAAGACGACATCACAGGTTTCAACAATGAACGCCCGAAAGACGGCCCGATCGACATGGTTGGCGGTGATTTTCGTGGCCTCGACCTGCGCGAACTGAACGCCGATGGCGTGGATTTCCGGGACGCCTACTTCCGTTCCGCCGACCTGCGCGGCATCGACTTTCGCAACGCCTCGCTGGAAGGCGCGAGCCTGGCTCATGCGCAGATTTCCGGGGCCTACTTCCCGCCGGAGCTGAGTGCCGACGAAATCCTGATGTCGATGAATTTCGGTACGCGCCTGCGTTATCGCACTCGCTGAAGCTTTTAAAAACCTGAACCGTCCAGCGCCCCCGCTTTGCGCTGGACTGCGTGCTATTGGTAATTCTCCCTCGCCCTCCCATCCTGATTCATCAACGGAAACTGACGTTTCTTAGAAGCGTTTGCGTTGAATCCGACCAAACAACCACGCTTTTCCTACTGATGGCTACACTCCTGAGAAGCTCGCCCACGCACCATTCGGCCGTCGCAAGGAGGCTTGATGAATGATGAACTGCAACACCTGAAGAATCTTGGCAAGACGTCGGCGCAATGGCTGCATGCCGTGGGCATCCATAGCGCCTCCGACTTGCGTCGCCTGGGCGCGGTGGATGCCTACCGGGCGGTGCGCACTCGCGGGTTCCGGGCGTCGAAGGTGTTGTTGTACGCGATCGAAGGGGCGTTGATGGATGTGCACTGGAACGACATTCCCGCCGAACGCAAGGATGCGCTGAACAAGCAGCTGGAAGCCATTTCCTCTCGCCACAAGAACTAACGGGCACTGAACGCCATGTACCTGCTCGGGGAACAATCGGCCCAGGCCGATGCATTGATCAACCACTTGCAGAGCTTGCCTGCGCAATGGCTCGAAGGCCTGGCGCCGTGCGGACCAGCGCTGGAACTGGAAGCCACGGATGATCTGTTGGCACGTTTGCCGGACGACCAGTTGTTCTTGCTCACGCAGGGTGTCATCACCGGCCGGCTGGGTGGACGCGGTCTGTTCTATTGGCATGAGGGCGATTTGATCGGCCTGCAACAGGGTCCGGAATGGGCGGATTGCACGCTACACACGGACAACCCGTTGACGTTACTGCCCTATCGCCGAAGCGATTTGTTTCAACATGTGTACGGCGAAACGTCGCGCTCGGAGCAGTTTCTGCGCTACCTGCTCGGGCAGATGGCGTTGCTGGCGCACGCAGTCGCCGAGTTCAAGCCGCGCGAGTTTCGCAGCACCAACGGTTTCAAGCGGGTTGAAGCTGGGGACGTTCTGATCCGCGAGGGCGATGACGCCGACCATGTGTTCGTGATTATCGAAGGACACGCCGAAGCGTTTGTTAACGGGCACAAGGTAGGCGACGTGCCCAAGGATGAAATATTCGGTGCAATGGCTGTGTTTACTGGCGAGCCGCGCAACGCGACGGTCATTGCCCGGGAGGCGAGCACCGTAATGCTGATTCCCGGCGATCAGTTTCTGAGCATGACCCGCACCAATCCGAAAATCGCCCACAGCCTGATCGAAAGCATGGCGAGGCGTATCGACCAGCTCAACAAGCAGCTCACAGCCCAGATCTGACGCCCGGATTCACCGGGCGTTTACGCCATTGCCGGGACAAAACGACAGAAATGAAAAAACAGCAGTTGACTTGGTAATGAGAATCGCTATGATTATCACAACTGGTCGCGAGATCAGTCGATATTCTGAAAAGCCCTTGGTTCGGACTCTCAGATTATCTCCTCATCAGGCTAATCACGGTTATTTGACCCGGTTTTTACCGGGTCTTTTTTTGCCTGTGGAAAAGTCATTTTTTACTGAACTGTTTACGCATCTCGGCGCAATAATCCGGTTTCGGGGTGGCGGGTGTGTACCAGACATAATCAGCCATCGCCGCCGTAATCTGACTGCCCTGCTCCGCCAGCATCAGCACCGCCGGCGCTTCGGGCGCGCCCAAATCCAGCACATGCAGCGGCACACCCACATCCTTGCGCGCGTGATACGCGCCCGCCAATAACAACGCAGGCGCAGGCGCCGCCAACAAATGCGAGGCCATGCGCCGATCCCGTTGTTGTTGAACGGCCAGCATCGCCGGCATTTGTGATGACGGCAGCAAGCCGCAGTGAGAATCGCCGATCTGCTCCAACAGCGTCTCTTTCACGGATTTGGCGTTGCTGTGCTCACCGCTCAAAACCGGAGGATCGCGATAGAACGCACGAATTTCGATGTTATCGAGGTTGGCTGCCAGCAACGGCCAGGATTGCGTCAGGGCGAACCGCACAATCGGGCCGTAGAGATTCCAGTCCCAACCGTCCTGCCAGGCCAATGCAGCGGGAAGATCAACCGGTGGCGTTGCGGCATGGCGCACGTCATCGACGCGCGACTGTTGATCGGGCGTCAGCATTTCCAACAGGAGACTGCCTTGGGGTCGCGTTTCTTCGAGGTTCTGCAACAACCACAATTGAAGGGCATGGTGATCGGCGTTGTCATGCTGTTCGCCAATGATTAGCCGCGTCGGCCTGCTCAGTTGCGTCAGTAATTGCTGCGCCGTCAGACTCTCGCCGCTACGCAGATCACGGATCTCGCCCACGACCGGCGGCGCCGCAACATGCTGGCAACCTGCAAGCCACAACACCGCCAACAGCAAAATCCCGCGCATACATTCACCTCGATGACGACATCAGCGGGCGATGATCAGCGGATGCCCGCGCTCCGGGTGCGGCTGCACCAATACTTCCAGACCGAAAACCGCCTTCAGCGATTCCGGGCGCAACACCTGTTGCGGCGTATCCAGCGCCACCGGGCGCCCGCCCTGCAGCAGCAGGATGCGATCACAATAGCGCGCCGCCAGATTCAGATCATGCAGGATCACCAGCACCGCCGCGCCACGATCGGCAAATTCGCGCACCGCTTGCAGCGTCGTGTGTTGATGTAGCGGATCGAGCATCGAGGTCGGCTCGTCGAGCAGTAACGTCTGCCCTGCCTGACCCGGCCAAAGCTGTGTCAGCACCCGCGCCAGATGCACCCGCTGACGCTCGCCGCCGGACAGCGCCAGATAACTGCGGCCACTCAGATGCCCGGCATCCGCCGCCCGCAATGCGGCAGCGACAATCTCGTCATCGCGCACCCGTCCGCTCTGATAAGGCAGACGCCCCATGCCGACGACTTCCTCAACACGAAAGGCAAAATCCAGGGTCGACACCTGCGGCAATACCGCCAGCCGCTGGGCGCGCTGAGTGCCGCTCCAATGACTCAAGGCCTCACCGTCCAGCAGCACTTCCCCCTCGTGCGCACTCAACTCACCGCACAACGCACCGAGCAAGGTGCTTTTGCCGGCGCCATTCGGCCCCAACACGCCAAGCACTTCGCCCGGTTCGAGTTGCAGGCTGACATCGGCCAGAACGGTCTTGCGGCCACGGCGGATGTGCAGATTGTGCGCACGCAACATCAGGCACGCCCTCGCAGCAACAGATAAAGGAAGAACGGCGCACCGATGAACGCGGTGACGATGCCGATCGGCAGTTCCGCCGGCGCCAGCGCCAGCCGCGCCACCAGATCCGCCAGCAGCAACAGACTCGCGCCGGCCAGCACCGATGCCGGCAGCAATATCCGATGATCCGGCCCTGCGAGCAAGCGCACCAGATGCGGCACCACCAGCCCGACAAAGCCGATCATGCCCGCCGCTGCCACCGCCGCGCCGACACCCAGCGCCGTGCAGAACACCAGTTCGCGCTTGAGCCGCTCGACATCGATCCCCAGATGCCCGGCTTCCGATTCGCCGAGCAGCAACGCATTGAGCGCCTTCGCCCGACGCGGAAGCCACAGTGCAACACCGGCGGTGATGATCAGCAGCGGCCACAACCGTGCATAGCTCGCGCCGTTGAGGCTGCCCAGGTTCCAGAACGTCAACGTGCGCAATGTCGCGTCATCAGCCAGATAGGTAAACAGCCCCACCGCCGAGCTGGCCAGCGCCGTCAGAGCGATACCCGCCAGCAACATGGTCGCGACATTGGTCTGCCCATTACGGCGGCCGAGCCGATAGACCAACGCCGTTACGCCAAGGCCACCGAGAAACGCGCAAACCGACAGCAGATAAGGCCCGAACCACTCCGGGAGACCGCCGAAAAACGAACCGCCGACAATCGCCACCGCCGCGCCCAACGCCGCGCCGCTCGAGACGCCGACCAACCCCGGATCGGCCAGCGGATTACGAAACAGCCCCTGCATCGCCACCCCGGACAGCGCCAGCACGCCACCGACGGCCAGCCCCAGCAACGTACGCGGCAGACGAATCTGCCCGAGAATCAGTTCAGCCTGTTCCAGCCCGTCCGGCGCCAGCGGCACACCAATCATGCGCAGTGCTGCGCGCAAGGTATCGAATAACGGCAGACTGACCGGCCCCAGCGCCAGCGACAGCCAGATCGCCAGCAGACACAGCAGGATCAGGCCGATAAACAAGCCACGGGGTTTGACCAGCGTGGTCATTGGCCGCTCTGGGCCGGGTAGAAACCGTCAGTCAGGGTCTTCAGCGCTGCCGGCAAACGCGGCCCGAGCCCGCCCACCAGCAGCGTCGGGTCCAGCTCCAGCACCCGTCCGGTCTTGGCCGCACGGCTGGAATTGAGGATCGGGTTTTCCTTGAACAGCGCCGCTTTCGCCGCGTCGCCGGTCAGCGCACGGTCAGCGAACACCAGCACTTCAGGATCGAGACTGGCCAGGGACTCCACGGAAAACGGCTTGTAACCGGTGTGCGTCGCGAGGTTATGCCCGCCCGCCTGCTGCAGCAGCCAGTCGGCGGCGGTGTCCTTGCCGGCGATCAGTGGCTTGCCGCCGGCATGCCCGAGCAGCAACAACACGCCCGGCGCTTTTTGCTGGGTTTGCGCTTCAGCCACTCGCGCCTTTTGCGCATCGAGTTGCTGTTGATAACTCTGCAGCAATTGCGCGGCCTGACTTTCGGCCCCTAGCAACTGCCCGAGATGAGTAACGTTTTTTTCCAGTGTCGGCAGATCCGGCTGAGCCGAGAACAATTCCACCTGCACCTTGGCGCTGCGGACCTGCGAGATCACTGGCGGTGGGCCCATTTCTTCGGTGCCGATCAGGATGTCCGGGCGCAGGCTGAGGATGCCTTCGGCCGACAGGCTGCGCTGATAGCCGATGCTCGGCAGCGACTTGAGAGAGTCAGGGTGCTGACTGGTGGTATCGACGCCCACCAGTTTCGCCTCGCCACCCAGCGCACTCACCCACTCCGACAACGCGCCGCCGGCGCTGACCCAACGTTGCGGCAACTCGGCCGCTGCAGCCTGGTGGCTGACCAAAAGTCCGACACACAGCACGGCAACGCGGGTACTCAGGCGCATAGACAGCTTCCTTGAAAGGTTTTCCCGGGCATCGGAACGGCAGGCCAAGTATCCTCGGCAGCGGTCACCTCGCCACGGGCGAAGGCGGCCATTTGATAATTGTTTGCATTTGAACGTCAAGCTCGGACATATCCAGACACGAGCCGACATTTGAGGATAGCCATGAAGTTTCTTTGCGCGGGTGCCGATCTGGTTGAGGACGGCAGTCGCGGTTTCGATATCGACGGGAAAAAACTGTTTGCCGTGCGCCGCGCGGGGCGGGCTTACGTCTATCTCAATCGTTGCCCGCATCGGGGCGTTGGCCTGGAATGGCAGCACGACCAGTTTCTCGACCCGAGCAACAGCCTGATCCAGTGCGCCACCCACGGCGCACTGTTTCTGATCGAGGACGGTGAATGCGTCGCCGGCCCGTGCGCCGGGCAATCGCTGACGGCCATCCCTTGCCGTGAAGACGCGCAAGGGCTATGGATCGATGTTTAACCGTTGAGCAGCACGTCCAGGCGCCGGTCGATCACTATCTCTTCATGGCTCAAACGCACGCCGTACGCCAGGACCTCGACTCCGCATGCCACCGCCTCGCGCAACGCAGCGGCGTAGGCCGAGTCGATTTCCTCGGCAGGACGCACCGCTTCGACACCCGTGAGATTGACGCAGTACAGCTGCACCGCGCGAATCCCGTCCCGGGCCAGATGCGCCAGCTCACGCAAATGCTTGGCGCCGCGCTCTGTCACCGCATCGGGAAACGCCGCCACTGCCGTGCCGTCAAAACCCAGCGTGACACTTTTCACTTCCACGTAGGCCGGGCCCGTCGGATAGTCGAGGCGAAAATCGATCCGGCTCTTTTCCTGTCCGTATGCCACTTCGCGCTTGAGCCCGGTAAATCCGTTCAGCTCACTGATGACGCCGGCCTGCAAGGCTTCTTCGACCAGTGCATTGGCGCGCCCGGTGTTCACGCAAAACAGCCGCCCCTGTGGAGTTTCTCCGACTTCCCAGGTGCCAGGCAATTTGCGCTTGGGGTCATTGGAACGGCTGAACCAGACCTGCCCGCCCTCAACCTGGCAATTGAGCATCGAGCCGGTGTTCGGGCAATGAATGGTCAGCAACTCGCCGCCAACGGTTTCGATATCGGCGAGAAAACGCTTGTAACGGCGGATCAACCGGCCTTCTTCAAGAGGAGGATGAAAGCGCATCAGCCTTGCCAGCTCTTCAAGCCACGGGCGATGCGTTCCACCGCTTCCTGTAAGCGAGGGAGGTTTTGCGTGTAGGCAAAGCGCACATGATGGCCGGCCTGATAGCGACCGAAATCCAGCCCCGGAGTGAAGGCTACATGTTCGGTTTCGAGAAAATGCCGGCAGAACGCGAAGGCATCGCCGCCGAACTGGCTGATATCGGCATACAAATAGAACGCGCCTTCCGGCTCTACGGCGATGTTGAAGCCCAGTTCCCGCAGTGCCGGCAGCAGGAAGTCACGACGGCGGCCGAACTCGGCGCGGCGCTCTTCGAGAATCGCGATGGTGTCCGGCTCGAAACAGGCCAGCGCCGCGTGCTGGGCCATGCTTGGTGCGCTGATGTAGAGGTTCTGCGCGAGTTTTTCCAGCTCACTGACCGCCGCATCCGGCGCCACCAGCCAGCCGAGGCGCCATCCGGTCATGCCGAAATATTTGGAGAAACTGTTGAGGACAAACGCACTGTCATCGACTTCCAGCACACTGGCTGCGTCGGTGCCGTAAGTCAGGCCGTGATAGATCTCGTCCACCACCAGATGCCCGTGACGCGCCTTGATGGCTGTGGATAAACCGGCCAGCTCATCGCGGGTCAGAATCGTACCGGTCGGGTTGGCTGGCGAAGCGACCAGCGCGCCGACGCTGTCGTGATCCCAGTGGCGCGCCACCAGGTCCGGCGTCAGTTGATAGCGAACGTCCGGGCCGACCGGCACAAGCTGCGCCGCGCCCTCGACCAACCGCAGAAAATGCCGGTTGCAAGGATAGCCGGGGTCGGCCAGCAGCCAGTGTTTGCCTGGGTCCACCAGCAACGCACTGGCCAGCAGCAACGCGCCGGAGCCGCCCGGCGTGATGAGAATCCGTCGAGGATCGATGTTCAGGCCGTAGCGCGCTTGATAGAAGCCGGAAATCGCCTCGCGCAGCTCGGGAATGCCACGGGCCGCGGTGTAACGGGTTTTCCCGTTCGTCAGGGCTTGCTGGCCGGCGCGGATGATCGGTTCGGCAGTGGTGAAGTCCGGCTCGCCGATTTCCAGGTGGATCACGTCGTGGCCGGCGGCCTGCAATTCATTGGCCCGCGCCAGCAACGCCATCACATGGAACGGTTCGATCGCACGACTGCGCGCACTGTAGGGCTGAGCCATTGGCCTTCCTTCAACGAGGGAAAAGAAACGATTCTACCCATCTGCCGGAACGAGCGAGAACCCGCAACGGTCACAGCCTCAAGAACACTGGACTGTAACGACCCGGGCGTACGCTCCAGGATTGACTAAAATCAGTGATTGAGCAGGTCTGCAACATCACCGGACATGGCTTGGCAAACATTTGCAAGCCCCACCGGCCGCGCGCTCGACATCCGGGAGTAGCGCGGGCCGAATTGATCTGGTAAGTTCGCCCGCTTGCAGCCGCAGGGCCGGCAGGTGTCGGTGATGGAGCAATCCTGCGCAATGGATTACAAGAGTAGAGGCGGTCCATTTCATGCCCACCCAAGCAAAGCAACAGGCAAGTCAGACACTCAGCGGTTTCGAACCCTACGTCCCGAAAGCGGGCGAAGAGTACATGGGCGCTCCAATGCGCGCGCACTTCACCAAGATCCTGACCAAGTGGAAACTGGACTTGATGCAGGAAGTCGACCGCACTGTTGATCACATGAAAGACGAAGCGGCCAACTTTCCTGATCCGGCCGACCGTGCCAGCCAGGAAGAAGAGTTCGCCCTCGAGCTGCGCGCCCGCGACCGCGAGCGCAAACTGATCAAGAAGATCGACAAGACCCTGCAACTGATCGAAGACGAAGAGTACGGCTGGTGCGACTCTTGCGGCATCGAGATCGGCGTCAAGCGCCTTGAAGCCCGCCCGACTGCCGACATGTGCGTCGACTGCAAGAACCTGGCGGAAATCAAGGAAAAGCAGGTCGGCAAATAATCCCGGCCTGAACGAAAAACGGAGCGTGCGAACGCTCCGTTTTTGTTTCTGCTGTTTTCTGACTCTCAAGTAACATCGCCCTCATGACTGCCAACACCTCCCCCGCCTACATTGGCCGCTTTGCTCCGACCCCCAGTGGACACCTGCACTTTGGCTCGCTGGTAGCGGCGCTCGCTTCTTATCTGGATGCCCGCTCGGTGAATGGCCGTTGGCTGGTGCGCATGGAAGACCTCGATCCGCCTCGCGAGGAACCGGGCGCGCAAGCGGCGATTCTCAAAGCGCTGGAAAGCTACGGTTTCGAATGGGACGGCGAGATGGTTCGCCAGAGCGATCGGCACGAGGCCTACGCGCAAGTGCTCGACAGCCTGTTCAATCACGGCCTCGCCTACGCCTGCACCTGCTCACGCAAACAACTGGAGCCGTATCACGGCATTTATCCGGGACTTTGCCGCAATGCCGGCCACGGCCAGGAAGACGCGGCGATTCGTCTGCGCGTGCCGGAGCTGGAATACCACTTCATCGACCGGGTGCAGGGCCAATACCGCCAGCATCTGGGCCGCGACGTGGGTGATTTCGTGATCCGCCGCCGCGACGGTCTCTACGCCTATCAACTGGCGGTGGTACTGGACGACGCGTGGCAGGGCATCACCGACATCGTGCGCGGTGCCGATCTGCTCGACTCCACGCCGCGCCAGCTCTACCTGCAGGAATTGCTGGGCCTGCGCCAACCGCGCTATCTGCATCTGCCACTGATTACCCAGCCGGACGGCAACAAGCTCGGCAAGTCCTATCGCTCGCCACCGCTGGAAGCCGATCAGGCCACGCCATTGTTGCTGCGGGCCCTGCGCGCACTGGGGCAAAACCCGGGCCCAGAACTGGCCCACGCTTCGCCGCAAGAGTTGTTGAACTGGGGCAGCGCCCACTGGGATGCCTTGAAAATCCCGCGCACACTGACTCTGCCCGAAGCGCAACTGCTGTGACGACACTTGCAGTGGCGCGCCCATCCGTTACCATCGCCGCACGTTTTCGGGCACGCGCATAAAAAAGAGAGGCCGGGATGTACATCTATCGCTTGGTCCTGCTTCTGGTCGTGGGGATCTACCTGTTTTCTCCCGCCATCATGGATTGGTGGATCGACGCTACGGGCGCCTGGTATCGCCCTTATCTGCTCTGGCTGATCCTGATTGTCGTGACCTTCATCCTGCAGAGCCAAAAAGATGCCGATGAGCTTTAGCCTGACCCAGATGCTGCTGATCAGCGCCGCCTACCTGGCCGCGTTGTTCGGCGTGGCCTGGATCAGTGAACGGGGCATGATCCCCCGGGCGATCATTCGCCATCCGTTGACCTACACCCTGTCGCTGGGGGTCTACGCCAGTGCGTGGGCGTTCTATGGCACGGTGGGTCTGGCCTATCAGTACGGCTACGGTTTTCTGTCCAGTTATCTCGGGGTATCCGGCGCGTTTCTGCTGGCGCCGGTGTTGCTGTATCCGATTCTGAAGATCACCCGCACTTATCAACTGTCGTCGCTGGCAGACCTGTTCGCCTTCCGCTTTCGCAGCACCTGGGCCGGTGCGCTGACCACGATTTTCATGCTGATCGGCGTATTGCCGTTGCTGGCGTTGCAGATCCAGGCCGTGGCCGATTCCATCGGCATCCTCACCGGCGAACCGGTGCAGAATCGCGTGGCCCTGGCGTTCTGTGCGCTGATCATCCTGTTCACGATCTTCTTCGGCTCGCGCCATATCGCCACCCGTGAAAAGCACGAAGGGCTGGTGTTCGCGATTGCTTTCGAATCGGTGATCAAACTGGCCGCCCTCGGCGGCGTCGGCCTCTACGCGCTGTACGGCGTGTTCGACGGCCCGCAACAGCTCGAACTGTGGCTGCTGCAGAACCAGACCGCCCTCGCCGCCCTGCATACACCATTGCAGGAAGGCCCGTGGCGCACGTTGCTGCTGGTGTTTTTCGCCTCGGCGATCGTGATGCCGCACATGTATCACATGACCTTCACCGAAAACCTCAACCCACGCTCGCTGGTCAGCGCGAGCTGGGGCCTGCCGCTGTTCCTGCTGTTAATGAGCCTGGCCGTGCCGCTGATTCTCTGGGCCGGCCTGAAACTCGGCGCCACCACCAATCCGGAATACTTCACCCTCGGCATCGGTATCGCCGCCAACAGCAAGTCGCTGGCGTTGCTGGCCTATGTCGGCGGACTGTCGGCGGCCAGCGGCCTGATCATCGTCACCACGCTGGCGCTGTCGGGCATGGCCCTGAACCATCTGGTGCTGCCGCTCTACCAGCCGCCGGCCGAAGGCAATATCTATCGCTGGTTGAAATGGACCCGCCGGGCGCTGATCGTCGCGATCATCATGGCCGGTTTCTGCTTCTATCTGATGCTGGGCGCCGAGCAGGATCTGGCCAACCTCGGCATCGTCGCCTTCGTTGCCACCCTGCAATTCCTGCCGGGTGTGCTGTCGGTACTGTACTGGCCGACCGCCAATCGCCGCGGTTTCATCGCCGGTCTGCTGGCGGGGATTGTGGTGTGGGTGGTGACCATGCTGTTGCCGCTGGTCGGCAATCTGCAGGGTTTCTATATTCCGCTGCTGAACATGATCTACGTGCTGGACGACACCAGTTGGCACATGGCGGCCATCGCCTCGCTCGCAGCCAACGTCCTGATGTTCACGCTGATTTCGCTGTTTACCAATGCCAGCCCGGAAGAGGCCAGCGCTGCCGAAGCCTGCGCTGTGGATAACGTGCGCCGTCCGCAACGCCGCGAATTGCACGCAGCCTCCCCGCAAGAGTTCGCCACGCAACTGGCCAAGCCGCTGGGCGCCAAGGCTGCGCAGAAAGAAGTCGAACAGGCCCTGCGCGACCTTTATCTGCCATTCGACGAGCGCCGCCCTTATGCCTTGCGCCGCCTGCGCGACCGGATCGAAGCCAACCTGTCCGGCCTGATGGGACCGAGCGTCGCCCAGGACATGGTGGAAACCTTCCTGCCGTACAAGGCCGGCGGCGAAAACTACGTCACCGAAGACATCCATTTCATTGAAAGCCGCCTCGAGGATTACCACTCGCGTCTGACCGGGCTGGCCGCCGAACTCGACGCCTTGCGCCGCTACCACCGCCAGACCCTGCAGGAACTGCCGATGGGCGTCTGCTCGCTGGCCAAGGATCAGGAGATCCTGATGTGGAACAAGGCCATGGAAGAATTGACCGGGATTGCCGCGCAACGGGTGGTCGGTTCGCGCCTGAGCACCATCGCCAATCCATGGAAAGACCTGCTGCAAGGCTTCATCCACCTGCCCGACGAGCACTTGCACAAGCAGCACCTGGCCCTCGACGGCCAGACCCGCTGGCTGAACCTGCACAAAGCGGCCATCGACGAGCCGCTGGCACCGGGCAACAGCGGCCTGGTGCTGCTGGTGGAAGACCTGACCGAAACCCAGATGCTCGAAGACAAACTGGTGCATTCCGAGCGCCTGGCCAGCATCGGTCGACTCGCAGCGGGTGTTGCTCACGAAATCGGTAACCCGATCACCGGCATCGCCTGCCTGGCGCAAAACCTGCGGGAAGAGCGCGAAGAAGATGGTGAGCTGACAGAAATCAGCGGCCAGATCCTCGAACAGACCAAACGCGTGTCACGCATCGTCCAGTCGTTAATGAGCTTCGCCCACGCCGGCAGCCATCAGCACAGTGACGAGCCCGTTTGTCTGGCGGAAGTCGCCCAGGACGCCATCGGCCTGCTGGCGCTGAACCGGCGCAATTTCGAAGTCCAGTTCTACAACCTGTGCGATCCCGATCACTGGGTCGAAGGCGACCCGCAGCGGCTCGCCCAGGTGCTGATCAATCTGCTCTCCAACGCCCGTGACGCCTCGCCTGCCGGCAGTGCGGTGCGGGTCAAGAGCGAAGCCGGCGAACACACGGTCGATCTGATCGTCGAAGACGAAGGCAGCGGTATTCCGTCGAGCATCATGGACCGATTGTTCGAACCCTTCTTCACCACCAAGGATCCTGGCGAAGGCACCGGCCTGGGCCTTGCACTGGTCTATTCCATCGTTGAAGAGCATTATGGACAAATCACCATCGACAGCCCGGCTGATGTTCAGAGCCAGCGCGGCACCCGTATCCGGGTGACATTGCCGCGCCATGTCGAAGCGACGTCCGCTGTGAACTGAGACCGTCGAGAGTATCGAATCAATGCCGCACATTTTGATCGTCGAAGACGAAACCATTATCCGCTCCGCCTTGCGCCGCCTGCTGGAACGCAACCAGTACCAGGTCAGCGAAGCCGGTTCAGTGCAGGAAGCACAAGAACGCTTCAGTATTCCCACATTCGATCTGATCGTCAGCGACCTGCGTCTGCCGGGTGCTCCGGGCACCGAACTGATCAAGCTCGGCCAGGGCACGCCGGTGCTGATCATGACCAGCTACGCCAGCCTGCGCTCGGCGGTCGACTCGATGAAGATGGGCGCGGTGGATTACATCGCCAAGCCTTTCGACCACGATGAAATGCTTCAGGCTGTCGCGCGGATCCTGCGCGATCGCCAGTCGGCGCCTGCTGCCGGCGAAGCAGCTCCTGCCAAATCGGCCAATGGCAACGGCAAATCCGCCATCGACAACAGCAATGGCGAAATCGGCATCATCGGCTCGTGCCCGCCGATGCAGGACCTTTACGGCAAGATCCGTAAAGTGGCTCCGACCGATTCCAATGTGCTGATCCAGGGCGAATCCGGTACCGGTAAAGAACTGGTGGCCCGTGCCCTGCACAACCTGTCGAAACGCGCCAAGGCGCCGATGATCTCGGTGAACTGCGCAGCCATCCCGGAAAGCCTGATCGAGTCCGAACTGTTCGGTCACGAGAAAGGTGCGTTCACCGGTGCCAGCGCCGGTCGCGCCGGTCTGGTGGAAGCGGCGGACGGCGGCACGCTGTTCCTCGACGAGATCGGTGAATTGCCACTGGAAGCCCAGGCTCGCCTGTTGCGCGTATTGCAGGAAGGCGAAATTCGCCGGGTTGGTTCCGTGCAGTCGCAGAAGGTCGATGTCCGGTTGATTGCTGCAACCCACCGGGACCTCAAGAGCCTGGCGAAAATCGGTCAGTTCCGTGAAGACTTGTACTATCGCCTTCATGTGATCGCGTTGAAACTGCCGGCCCTGCGCGAGCGTGGCGCCGACGTCAACGAAATCGCCAATGCGTTTCTTGCTCGCCAGAGCGCCCGCATCAACCGCACCGACCTGAAATTTGCCGCCGATGCCGAACAGGCGATCCGGCACTATTCCTGGCCGGGTAACGTGCGGGAGTTGGAAAACGCCGTCGAGCGCGCGGTGATTCTGAGCGAAAGCCCGGAAATCTCTGCCGACCTGCTGGGCATCGACATCGAGCTGGGCGACCTGGAGGACGACGAATTCATCGGTCTGCCGGCTCAACAGCCCGGTAACGCCAGCAACAGCAGCCACGAACCGACTGAAGACCTGTCACTGGAAGACTACTTCCAGCATTTCGTACTCGAGCATCAGGACCACATGACCGAGACCGAACTGGCGCGCAAACTGGGCGTCAGCCGCAAATGCCTGTGGGAACGCCGTCAGCGTCTGGGCATTCCACGGCGCAAGACCGGGGTCGCCAGCGAGAGCTGAACGTTACCTGTCGAGTGGGCGGGTAACGGTTGAGGATGTGAAAAAACTGTTACCTCAGTCTTTTCACGTAACAGAAGCCGGGGTTATCGGTAACGAAACCCCGGCTTTTTTTCGCCCTGCGAAAACGGTTATATCGACCTAACCCCTTGTTTTATTGGGGTTCGCAAAAGTTGGCACGGCACCTGCTATATGTTTGGTACAAGAACAATAACAAGCAATGCACAAGACAATAAAAATAAGACGAATCGACTCACGCACAATAAAAACAAGACGGCGAGAGGCGCAGCTAACTGATTCTTTTGGAGAGGCGTTGTATTTGGGGCTAGCCCCACGACCAGGCCGAGAACAACAAAAACTGTCTTAAGACAGAGCCTGTACTGGTTGGATCGCAAGATCACTGCAACACAGCGACCAAAGCAATCCGTTTGCTCTTGGCTCCCGATTGGGAGGGTCATGAAGGAAAAGCTTCATGGCGAGGGCACTCAACAAAAACAAGAAGCCCGAATCAATAATAAAAAGAGCACGCAACTACTTCTTGGGGAGCTTCGGCTCCCCTTGTAGTTTCTCCTTCACGGCAAATCCCCCCTTCTGACGTATCTTCACCCCCTCTAGCCTGCGGCTTGCAGCGCAAAACGGCAGCGTCCTACACCATCCCTCGACTAAATGCTAGAATCCCGGCCCATCATGCGGTCATTCTCTGGTATGGCCGAACATTCCTTCAAACAGTGCATCCCATGCTGAAGAAGCTGTTCCAGTCATTCCGAACTCCCCTGCGTCGTACGCAACACATCCGTAGCACGCCTGAAGTCCTCAACAGCGGCCAACACTCGCTGCAGAAGGCGCAATTCAGCCGTTACGCGGTCAACATCGTCGAACGTCTGCAGGGCGCCGGCTACCAGGCCTACCTGGTTGGCGGTTGCGTGCGAGACATGCTGCTGGGCATCACGCCCAAAGACTTCGACGTCGCCACCAGCGCCACCCCCGAGCAGGTTCGTGCCGAATTCCGCAATGCGCGGATCATCGGTCGCCGCTTCAAGCTGGTACACATCCATTTCGGTCGCGAAATCATTGAAGTCGCGACCTTCCGCGCCAATCACCCGCAAAACGAAGACGACGAAGACAGCAACCAGTCTTCGCGCAACGAGAGCGGGCGCATTCTGCGCGACAACGTCTACGGCACCCTGGAAGAAGACGCGCAACGCCGCGACTTCACCATCAACGCCCTGTATTACGACCCCGTCAGCGAGCGCATCCTCGACTACGCCAACGGCGTGCACGACATCCGCAATCACCTGATCCGCCTGATCGGCGACCCGAAACAACGTTACCAGGAAGACCCGGTGCGGATGCTGCGGGCCGTGCGTTTCGCCGCCAAGCTCAATTTCGGTATCGAGAAGCACACCGTCCAGCCGATCCGCGAACTGGCGCCAATGCTGCGCGAGATTCCGTCGGCCCGCCTGTTCGAGGAAGTGCTCAAGCTGTTCCTCTCCGGTCACGGTGCCATCACCTTCGAGATGCTGGTCGACCTGCAACTGTTCGCGCCGCTGTTCCCGGCCAGTGCCGATGCGCTGGAACACAACCCGGAATACACCCACACGCTGATCAGCGAAGCACTGACCAACACCGACCTGCGGATCAAGCAGAACAAACCGGTAACCCCGGCGTTCCTGTTCGCCGCGCTGCTGTGGCCTGCCCTGCCGGCCCGTGTGTTGCGTCTGCAAGAGCGCGGCATGCCGCCGATTCCGGCCATGCAGGAAGGCGCTCACGAACTGATCGCCGAACAGTGCCAGCGCATCGCGATTCCAAAACGCTTCACCATGCCGATCCGCGAGATCTGGGACATGCAGGAACGTCTGCCACGCCGCAGCGGCAAACGTGCCGACCTGCTGCTGGACAATCCGCGCTTCCGCGCCGGCTACGATTTCCTGCTGCTGCGTGAGAGCGCCGGTGAGCAGACCGATGGCCTGGGCGAATGGTGGACCGATTATCAGGACGCCAACGACAGCGAACGTCGCGACATGATCCGCGACCTCAGCGGCAAGGGTGATGACGCCAGTGGCGCACCGCGCAAGCGTCGCCGCAGCAGCGGTTCCAAACGCAAACGCGCTGGCGCACCGAGCGCCACGGGCGAATAAGGCATGGAACGCATCTACATCGGCATGGGCAGCAACCTGGCTGACCCGGCCGAACAACTGCGCAGCGCGGTCGACGCGCTGGGGCAATTGCCCGACACCGAACTGGTCGGCGTGTCTGCCTTCTACCAGAGCGACTCGCTGCTGCCGGGCCAACCGCGTTACACCAACGCGGTTGCCGCACTCGACAGCACACTTGCCCCGCTGGAACTGCTCGACGCCCTGCAAGCCATCGAAAACGATCAGGGCCGCGAACGCCTGGAGCGCTGGGGCCCGCGCACGCTGGATCTGGACATTCTGCTGTTCGGTGATCGCCTGATCGATGAACCGCGCCTGAAAGTCCCGCATTACCACATGCAGGAACGCGCGTTCGTTCTCTATCCGCTGGCCGAACTGGCGCCCGAAGATCTGAGTCTGGCCGATGGCCGCACCCTTGCCGATCTTCTCGCAGCCTGCCCGTTCGTCGGCCTCGAACGCCTCTCTCACGCCTGACACACACCGCTGATGCGGGAGCCAACCGGCTCCCGCATTTTGCGTTCTTGTAGGACAAAAACCCCGCAGATCAGGCCCGCCGGCCCGCTGAATCGCATCAGTAACGCCGGTAACACTCCCCTCGTAACAATGCGGTAACACATGCAATTGACTTCCTGAGGCCTCATCACGACTATAGGCGTCCCGCTGCCGCCAACCCGGCATACAAGGGCGCAATCCAGGCCTTATAAGCACGACAAAAGAGCGTGCGCCTGAATAGATGACGAATCACGCGCGTTACTCGCAGTAGTTTCCAAAGCGCCTGAACGAGGATTTCTTACATGCCAGCCATCACCCTGACCACGCTCCAGAGCCTCAAGCAGAAAGGTGAAAAGATCACCATGCTGACCTGCTATGACGCGACCTTCGCCCACGCCTGCAACGAGGCCGGTGTCGAAGTGCTGCTGGTGGGCGACTCCCTCGGCATGGTCCTGCAGGGTCACGACAGCACCCTGCCGGTGACCACCGCAGAAATGGCCTACCACGTTGCCAGCGTCAAACGCGGCAACTCTGATGCCCTGATCCTGGCCGACCTGCCGTTCATGGCCAACGCCACCCTCGAGCAAACCATGACCAACAGCGCCCTGCTGATGCAGGCCGGCGCACACATGGTCAAGGTCGAAGGCGCCTTGTGGCTGGCGGACTCGATCCGCCTGCTGGCCGAACGCGGTGTGCCGGTCTGCGCCCACATGGGCCTGACCCCGCAAGCCGTGAACATTCTCGGTGGCTATAAAGTGCAAGGCCGCAACGAGAACCAGGCACGCCAGATGCGCGCCGACGCGATCTCGCTGGAGCAGGCCGGTGCAGCCATGCTGCTGCTCGAATGTGTGCCGAGCGAACTGGCGGCTGAAATCAGCCAGGCCGTGAAGATCCCAGTGATCGGCATTGGCGCCGGCAGCGACACTGACGGTCAGGTGCTGGTACTGCACGACATGCTCGGCCTGTCGATCAGCGGCCGCGTGCCGAAATTCGTGAAGAACTTCATGCAGGGTCAGGACAGCATCCAGTCCGCGCTGAAAGCTTACGTCAGTGAAGTCAAAGCCATCACTTTCCCCGGAATCGAACACGGATTCTCTGCATGAACACCGTCAAAACCGTACGTGAACTGCGCGCCGCCGTGGCGCGCGCCCGCAGTGAAGGCAAGCGCATCGGCTTCGTGCCGACCATGGGCAACCTGCACAGCGGCCACATTGCCCTGATCACCAAGGCCACCCAGCGTGTGGACTTCGTGGTCGCGAGCATTTTCGTCAACCCACTGCAGTTCGGCGCCGGCGAAGACCTCGACAAGTACCCGCGCACCCTGGCGGCGGATCAGGAAAAACTGCTGGAAGCCGGATGCGATCTGCTGTTCGCCCCGACCGTCGAGGAAATGTACCCCGACGGCATGGCCGGCCAGACCCGGGTCAGCGTGCCCCAACTGTCCGAAGGCCTGTGCGGCGCCAGCCGTCCGGGGCATTTCGAAGGCGTGGCGACGGTAGTCAGCAAGCTGTTCAACATGGTCCAGCCGGACCTGGCGATCTTCGGCCAGAAAGACTTCCAGCAACTGGCGGTGATCCGCGCGCTGGTGCACGACCTGAACATGCCGATCCAGATCATTGGCGAACCGACCGTACGCGCCGCCGACGGTCTGGCGCTGTCGTCGCGCAACGGATTCCTCAGTGAAGAACAGCGCGCCGTGGCGCCGGTGGTCTATCGCACCCTGAGCAGCATTGCCGAGTCTATCAAGCAGGGTGAACGCGACTTCCCTGCCCTGATCCAGGCGCAACGCCAGCAACTGGAAGCCGCCGGCCTGCGTCCTGACTACCTGGAAATCCGCCACGCCCTGACCCTGCGTCCGGCAACGGCGGACGATCGCGATCTGGTGATTCTGGTCGCGGCCTTCCTCGGCACCACCCGGTTGATCGACAACCTGCACCTGAATCTCGATATCCCCGCCTGAACACCGGCAAACGCTGTGGGAGCAACCCCGCTCCCACAGCGTCTGCACGCACTTCCAGACCGTATTGCTGAGCACCTGCCCATCGGGCAAACTGCCCGCCGTTCGACTCGACACCAATAGCAGGGACTGCTCGCATTACCCGCCGTTTGTCGGCCCCGTCTGTTATCAATGTTAAAAAAGTACCGAAAACAGGTCAGACAAAGCCAAGACAGATCGCGGCGCTGGGTTTACTGTATTCGCCCTGCGCCAAAGTAATCGTGTCGACGCAGTTGCCCCCTCGCCCAAACATGGCGGGGAGGTCTTTTCAGAGTTCAAAAGGCCGTTCAAGTAAAAAGGAAAACCGCAGCGATGGCGTACTACCGCACTCCTCATGACGTTACCGCTCTGCCTGCCTGGCAAGCGTTGAAAGATCACCGCCAAGCCATGCAGGATTTCAGCATGCGCGAAGCCTTCAACGCCGATCCGCAGCGCTTCAATCAGTTCACTCTCAGCAGCTGCGGACTGTTTCTCGACTATTCGAAGAATCTGATCAACGCCGAGACCCGCAACCTGCTGGTGGGTCTGGCCAATGAAGTCGATCTCAAGGGCGCGATCAAGGCGCTGTTCGACGGCGAAATCGTCAACTCCTCCGAAGGCCGCCCGGCGCTGCACACCGCCCTGCGTCGCCCGGTCGGCGACAAGCTGTCGGTCAACGGCGTCAACGTGATGCCTGAAGTACACAAGGTGCTGAACCAGATCACCGATCTCGTGGGCCGCATCCACGACGGTCTGTGGCGCGGCTACACCGAGAAGCCGATCACTGACGTTGTGAACATCGGCATCGGTGGCTCGTTCCTCGGCCCCGAGCTGGTCTCCGAAGCCCTGCTGTCCTACGCCCAGAAAGGCGTGCGTTGCCACTATCTGGCGAACATCGACGGCAGCGAATTCCACGAGCTGACGCAGAAACTGCGCGCCGAGACCACACTGTTCATCGTTTCGTCGAAATCGTTCAACACCCTCGAAACCCTGAAAAACGCCCAGGCCGCACGTGCCTGGTACCTGGCTCAGGGCGGTTCGGAAGCCGAGCTGTATCGCCACTTCATCGCCGTATCGAGCAACAATGCCGCCGCCGTGGCCTTCGGTATCCGCGAAGAAAACATCTTCCCGATGTGGGACTGGGTCGGCGGTCGTTACTCGCTGTGGTCGGCCATCGGCCTGCCAATCGCCTTGGCCATCGGCATGTCCAACTTCAAGGAGCTGCTGTCCGGTGCCTACACCATGGACCAGCATTTCCAGAGCGCGCCGTTCGAACAGAACATGCCGGTACTGCTGGCCCTGCTCGGCGTGTGGTACGGCAACTTCTGGGGCGCGCAAAGCCACGCGATCCTGCCGTACGACCACTACCTGCGTAACATCACCAAGCACTTGCAACAGCTGGACATGGAATCCAACGGCAAGAGCGTACGTCAGGACGGCACCCCGGTGTCGACCGATACCGGCCCGGTGATCTGGGGCGGCGTCGGCTGCAACGGTCAGCACGCTTACCACCAGTTGCTGCACCAAGGCACCCAACTGATTCCGGCCGACTTCATTGTGCCGATCGTCAGCTTCAACCCGGTCTCCGACCACCACCAGTGGCTGTACGCCAACTGCCTGTCGCAGAGCCAGGCGCTGATGCTCGGCAAGACCCTGCCGGAAGCCGAAGCGGAACTGCGCGACAAAGGCATGAGCGAAGACCAGGTGCAGAAAATCGCACCGCACAAGGTGATCCCGGGCAACCGTCCGAGCAACACCATCGTGGTCGAGCGCATCAGCCCGCGTCGTCTCGGCGCACTGGTGGCGATGTACGAACACAAAGTCTTCGTGCAAAGCGTGGTCTGGGGCATCAACGCCTTCGACCAGTGGGGCGTGGAACTGGGCAAGGAACTGGGCAAGGGCGTCTACAACCGTCTGGTCGGCAGCGAAGAAACCGCCGCTGAAGACCCGTCCACCCAAGGCCTGATCAACTACTTCCGCGGCCGTCACCGCGGCTGATCCAGCCCTGAACACACCCCCTCGCCATGAGGGGGTGTTTGTTTACAGGTATTGAACCCTCACCGCTCTCGGCGCATCTTTATCCTTGTCGCACAACAAGAATAAGGAACCGTCATGTTCGATATCAGCACGTTCCCCAAAGCCGATGCCGTCCGCCGGGCTGCACAGTTGAGTCAGGACGACTACCAGCACCTGTACCGCGAATCCATTGAACACCCCAGCACCTTCTGGGCCGAACAGGCCACCCGCTTCCTCGACTGGAGCACGCCGTGGCAGACCGTCCAGCGCTATGACCTGAAGACCGGCGACGCCGCCTGGTTTGCCGGTGGCAAGCTGAACGTCAGCTACAACTGCATCGACCGCCATCTGGAAACGCGCGGCGATCAGACCGCCATCCTCTGGGAAGGCGACGACCCCGCCGAATCGACGCAAATCACCTACAGCAAACTCCATCACCACGTCTGCCGCCTGGCCAACGTGCTGAAAAGCCGTGGCGTGAAAAAAGGCGACCGGGTGTGCATCTACATGCCGATGATCCCCGAAGCCGCCTACGCCATGCTCGCCTGCGCACGGATCGGCGCGATTCACTCGGTAGTGTTTGGCGGTTTCTCCCCGGACTCATTGCGCGACCGCATTCTCGACGCCGACTGCCGCACCGTGATCACCGCCGACGAGGGCGTGCGCGGTGGCAAATTCGTGCCGCTGAAACAGAACGTCGACAAAGCCCTGCAGAGTTGTCCGAATGTCAGCACCGTCGTGGTGGTCGAGCGCACCCAGAACAAAGTCGACTGGGTCGAAGGCCGCGACCTCTGGTATCACCAGGCCGTGCGCGACGTCAGCGACGATTGCCCGCCGGAACCGATGGACGCAGAAGACCCGCTGTTCATCCTCTATACCTCCGGCAGCACCGGCAAACCCAAGGGCGTACTGCACACCACCGGCGGTTACCTGCTGCAAGCGGCGATGACCTTCAAGTACGTGCTCGACTATCGCGACGGCGAAGTGTTCTGGTGCACCGCCGACGTCGGCTGGGTCACCGGCCACAGCTATATCGTCTACGGCCCGCTGGCCAACGGCGCCACCACACTGATCTTCGAAGGCGTGCCGAGCTACCCGAGCACTTCGCGGTTCTGGCAGGTGATCGACAAACACAAGGTCAACATCTTCTACACCGCCCCCACCGCCCTGCGCGCGTTGATGCGTGAAGGCGCCGGCCCCTTGCAGGAAACTTCGCGACAAAGCCTCAGATTGCTCGGCAGTGTCGGTGAGCCGATCAACCCGGAAGCGTGGGAATGGTATTTCAACGTGGTCGGCGAACAGCGCTGCCCGATAGTCGATACGTGGTGGCAGACCGAAACCGGCGGCATCATGCTCAGCCCGCTGGTCAGCGCCCAGCGAATCAAACCGGGCTGCGCCACCCAGCCGATGTTCGGCGTGCAACCGGTGCTGCTCGATGAGCACGGCAAGGAAATCAAAGGCGCCGGCAGCGGCGTGCTGGCGATCAAGTCGAGCTGGCCGGCACAGATCCGAAGCGTCTACGGCGATCCGCAGCGCATGGTCGACACCTACTTCAAGCCCTATCCCGGTTACTACTTCACCGGCGACGGCGCCCGCCGCGACGAGGACGGCGATTACTGGATCACCGGGCGCATCGATGACGTGATCAATGTCTCCGGCCATCGTATCGGCACCGCCGAGGTGGAAAGTGCGCTGGTGCTGCACGACAGCATCGCCGAGGCCGCCGTGGTCGGTTATCCCCACGATGTCAAAGGTCAGGGGATTTATGCGTTCGTCACACCGATGAACGGCACCGAGCCCAACGACGAGCTGAAAAAGGAACTGCTGACCCACGTCAGCAAGGAAATCGGCAGCTTCGCCAAACCGGACCTGATCCAGTGGGCCCCGGCCCTGCCGAAGACCCGCTCGGGCAAGATCATGCGGCGAATCCTGCGCAAGATCGCCTGCAACGAACTCGACAGCCTCGGCGACACCTCGACGCTGGCGGATCCGAGCGTGGTGCAGGGTTTGATCGATAAACGCTTGAACCAGTAAGCGCAGCTGCAAGCGGCGAGCCTCAAGCCTGAAGCTCGCCGCTTGCAGCCGAGTTGCTGCTAAACTCCCGCGCCCCGATTCCCTCCAGCAAGGCGCCCGCATGTCTTCCTTGAACCTGGCGCTGCGCGCCGCCCTCGATCAACGCCAGGATCTGCTCGCCGAGCTGCACAGTCAGGGCACCGACTGCTATCGGCTGTTCCACGGCAGCCAGGAAGGCGCCGGCGGCCTGACCATCGACCGCTACGGCCCGCAACTGATGGTGCAAAGTTTCCACCAGACCCTGGCGCGCGAAGACCTGCTGCAACTGCACGCCATGGTCAACCAGACCCTGGGCCTTGAAACCCTGCTGGTCTACAACGACCGCTCCCGTGGCAACTCGCGGATCGATCGTGAAGACAGCGTCTACCGCGCCGACGACGCCGCGCTGGCCGATCTGGTCGGCCACGAATGGGGCCTGAATTATCGTGTGCGCGGACGCCACGCTGGGCAGGATCCGCTGCTGTTCCTCGACCTGCGCAACACCCGCGGCTGGGTCAAGGATCACGCCAAGGGCAAAAGCGTGCTCAACCTGTTTGCCTACACCTGCGGCGTCGGTCTGAGCGCAGCGGCTGGCGGTGCACGCGAAGTGTGCAACCTGGATTTCGCCGAGGGCAATCTGGCGGTGGGGCGCGAGAATGGTTTGCTCAATCCGCAACTGCCAACCATGGACTTCATCCAGTCCGACTACTTCCCGGCGATCCGCCAACTGGCCGGCCTGCCGATCAGTCAGCGTCGCGGGCAGAAACTGCCGAGCTATCAGCGCCTCGAACAGCGCCAGTACGACCTCGTGCTGCTCGACCCGCCCGCATGGGCCAAGAGTGCGTTCGGCACCGTCGACCTGCTGCGCGATTATCAAAGCCTGCTCAAGCCGGCCCTGCTGACCACCGCCGAGAATGGCGTGCTGATCTGCTGCAACAATCTGGCGAAAGTCAGCATGGATGACTGGCGCGAACAGGTGCTGCGCTGCGCCGAAAAAGCCGGGCGGCCGGTGCGTGAATGGAGCGTGATGACGCCAGGTGCCGACTTCCCTTCGCGGGATCAACAACCGCCGTTGAAGACACTGATTTTGCAGTTCTGATCCTTACCCCTGCAGGAGCAGCCTTCGGAAGCTCCTACAGAAATTGCAGACAAATCTGAACAATCCTGTCTCGCGCGATGTACTTCGGAACCGGAATCGCGTGCCATACTCCAAGGCACTCCGATTCAGACAGATGAAGCCGCACATGCCCAAAGGATTGATTCGCGCGATTGGCGCCCTGTTGACTGCCCTGGCCCTCTACAGCCTGCTGGGGTTCCTGATTTTGCCGGGCATTGCGCTCAGGGTGGTAAATCAGCAACTGGCCAACTACGCCACGGTGCCGGCGCATCTGCAGCGCATCGAACTCAACCCGTTCAGCCTTGAACTCACGCTGTGGGGCCTGGTGATCGGCGAGCCGGGCAAAGAACAGGTCGGCTTCGAACGTCTGTACGCCAACCTGCAACTCGACAGCCTGTGGACCAAAGCCCTGCATCTGTCCGATATCGAACTGGAAAAATCCAAGACCGAGATCCTGTTCGCCAAGGACGGCCAACTCAACCTTCTAGGTCTGTTCAAGCTCCCGGCCAGCGAGCCAACCCCCGCCGATCCCGACGCCAAACCGTTTCCGCTGCGCATCGACCGGATCCAGCTGGCCGGCGGCAACCTGCATTTTGTGGATGCGCGTCCCAGCGAGCCGATCGAATTCGTTTACGACAAGCTCGATTTCGAGCTGAAAAACCTCAGCACCCTGCCTGAAGACAACGCCGACATGACCCTCGTCGCGATCGGCCCGGCCGGTGGGCAGATCGACTGGAAAGGCAATTTCAGCCTGGTTCCGATCGCCTCCGAAGGCACCCTCAAGATCACCGACGGCAAGATGAAAGCCTTCTGGCCCTACGTGCGCGACGCCGTGCCACTGGTGCTGGAAGAGGGTGTCGTCAGCCTGAGCACCGACTACAAGCTCAACCTGTCCAAGGAAACCGAACTGCTGCTGAGCAACGTCGCGGTCAACATCGCGCCGTTCGCCATCAAGGCGCCGGACGGACGGCAGCTGGCGAAACTCGAGCGTCTCGACGTCAGCGACACCACCGTGGACCTGGCCAAACAGCAAGTGGTGGTCGGCAAGATCCGCAGCCAGAAACTGGAAACCTGGGCTGCGCTTGAAGCGGATGGACAACTGGACTGGCAGAAACTGTTTGCCAGCCAGCCATCGAAACCTGCCGCCAAAGCAGCGGCGGAACCGGCAAGCACACCAGCCGCGGCGGATTCGCCGAAACCCGAGCCGACCGCGCCGAGCAAGCCATGGCAAGTGCTGCTCAAGGACGTGCAACTGCGTGACTATAAAGTGCATCTGGCCGACCGCTCGGCGAAGCCCGAAGTCACCCTGGATGTCACCCCGCTGAACGTCGATCTGCAAAATTTCGACAGCCTCAACGGCTCGCCTTTCAACCTAAAACTCGACAGCGGGCTGGGCAAGCAAGGCAAGATCAGCGCCGACGGCGTGGTCAATCTGGCCCCGGTCACCGCGCAGCTCAACGTGAAAACCCAGGACATCGACCTGCGGGTCGCCCAGTCCTACATCAACCCGTTCATTCGCCTCGAACTACGCAGCGGCATGCTCGGCAGCGACCTGAAAGTGAACCTGAAAAGCACTGACCCGCTGGCCCTCAGCGTCACCGGTCGCGCTCAGGTCGATCAGTTGCACACCCTCGACACCCTGAAAACCCGCGACTTCCTCAAGTGGCAGCAAGTGGTGGTCGAAGGCCTGAACTATCAGCACGGCGACAGCCTGTCGATCGACAAGGTCAACCTGTTCCAGCCGTATGCGCGGTTCATGATCAACGATGACCGCACCACCAACATCGACGACCTGTTGATCCCGCAACCGGCCGATTCCGGGGCGAAGACCGCTGCGGCGAAACCGGCGAGCAATGACAAACCGCTGGGCATTCACATCGGCGGCATCGCGATCAACGACGGCTCGGCCAACTTCGCCGACTTCAGCCTGACCCCGAACTTTGCCACCGCGATCCAGCAGCTCAACGGCCAGATCGGCACCATCGACAGCCGTCAGGCGAAGCCCGCCAGCGTCGACGTCAAAGGCAAGGTCGACCGCTATGCGCCGGTGACCATCAAGGGCGCGGTCAACCCGTTCGATCCGATGGCCAGCCTCGACATCGCCACCAGTTTCAAACGGGTCGAGCTGACCACCCTGACGCCCTACTCCGGCAAGTTCGCCGGCTACCGGATCCGCAAGGGCCGGCTCAACCTCGACCTGCATTACCTGATCACCAAGGGCCAGCTCAAAGCCGAGAACAAGGTGGTGGTCGAGCAACTGCAACTGGGTGAGAAAGTCGACAGCCCGGACGCCGTGAGCCTGCCGCTGAAACTGGCGATCGCGCTGCTCAAGGACGTCGACGGCAAGATCTCAATCGAGCTGCCGGTGACCGGAGATCTGAACAACCCGCAGTTCAGCGTGATGCCGATTGTCTGGCAGACCCTGCGCAACCTGATCGTCAAGGCCGCCGCCGCACCGTTCAAGCTGATTGGCGGACTGGTCAGTGGTGGTGGCTCGGAAGACCTCGGCACCGTGTCCTTCGCACCGGGTTCCAGCGATCTGAGCAAAGATGCCGAAGCGGCGCTGGTGAAACTGTCACAAGCGCTGAAGGAGCGGCCGGCCCTGCGTCTGGAAATCGAAGGCACCGCGGCAAAAAGCAGTGACGGTCCGTTGCTCGCCGAACAGCGCCTGGAACGCGAATACCAGTACAACTACTACAAGATGCTCCAGCGCCGGGGCGACAAGGTGCCGGCTCAGGCTTCGCTGATTCAGGTACCGGATAACGAAAAAGGCCCGCTGCTTGAGGGCATCTACCGCACTCGCCTGAAAACCCAGCCACCGGCCGAATGGAAGGATCTGGGCAAGGAAGAACGCACCGCGAAAATGCGCGCCGATGTGATCAAGTTCTGGAGCTCCAGCGATGTGCTGCTGCGCCAGCTCGGTCAGGACCGGGCCAGCAGCATCAAGGATTACCTGGTGGACAAGGGCCAATTGGCCGACGATCGCGTGTACTTCATCGACGCCAACCTCGGCGAAGCGGAAAGCGATGGCCGGGTGGTGACACAAATGCATCTGGATGCCGAGTGATGAACCCAAAGTGGCTGACTGCACTGGGGCTGGCGTTGATCGCCAGCCAGGCTGCGGCGTCCGATACCCTGCGCTGCGGCAGCCAGTTGGTGAGCCTTGGCGACCGCGCCAGCGAGGTGCTGCAAAAGTGCGGTGAGCCGGTCAGTCGCGATCTGCTCGGTTACAAGCGCAGCGCCAACCGTCGTGAAGAGTTTCAGGTCGAGGAATGGACCTACGGCCCGAGCAACGGCATGTATCAATACCTGCGTTTTGAAGGCAATCGCCTGAAGCAGATCAACAGCAAACGCGGCAACTGACCTCCCCCACTTTTTCCTCCCCTGAAATAGAACAGGCCCCGACATGAATGCCGGGGCCTGTAATGGCCACATTCCGTGTGGCCGTTCGCATGAACTCTAAAGTGCGGCAGACGTATTGCTCGGCCCGCCTGTCGCGTCTTCTCCCGGTTCAGGCGAGAAGTCTTGCCTTACTCGGCTTTCAGGCCGTCAGCGGAGACCGCTTTGACGCCTTTGATTTTCTTGGTGATGTTCACTGCGGTGGTTTTCTGGGCTTCGGTGATGGCGACCTCAGAGGACAGGGAAACCACACCTTTGTTGGTTTCGACTTTGATGTCGGTACCAGGAATGCCTTTTTCGGTTACCAGGTCGCTTTTGACTTTGGTAGTGATCCAGGTATCGGAAGTAGCTTCTTTAGCCTTGGTGACTTCACCGGCAGCCAGGGTCATTGGCGCCTGAGTGGTCTGAGTCGATTGAGCAAATGCACCGGAAGCCATGGTCAGGGTCAGCGCGGTAGCAGCAGCGGCAGTGATAGCGAACTTCTTCATACGAGTAACTCCTGTTTTTCTGGAAAGTCTGCTGGTTGTCTTGTCAGCAGGGTTACCGGAGATATTGCGAACGCTGTGCCAACTTTTAAAAACTCAATAAATCGTTATAAATCAACATCTTAAGAATTATAGAAATTTCCGGAATCATGCAATTTGCATGACCTTGTGCAAAAAGACATGCAAGTTGCGGTTTTTCTGAAAGTTCCTAACTCGCTGAAATTATTGAAGCTTTTATTAAACAGAAAGCCATAAAAAAATGCCCCGCGGCGCGGGGCATTCTTTATAGAGCAGCCAGCTTTAAGCGTTGTGGATCAAACGCCCGGGCAACTGGTGGTCGAATAGTCTTTCGAACCCGAGAACTTGCACGACCAACCTGCTGCCGCCGTACGGGTCAGGGTGACGGTTTGCCCCAACACAGGCGCCGGAGCGTTGAGCAAGGTGCAGGTGATGGTCCCTGTGCCGTCGGCAACTTTACCGCTCGCCGCCAGCGTGCAATTTTGTGTCGCAGTCGTACCCGCATTGACGTTAGTAATGCTCGGATCAGTAGAGCCTGCATTGATGACGTCTTCAAAGTTGACCTTCAGCGCCGACGCTTCGGCAATCCCCGCCGTGACCTTGGCCCGCGCCTGATATTTGGAATACTGCGGCAAGGCAATTGTCGCCAGAATCCCGATGATCGCCACAACGATCAGCAGCTCGATCAGAGTGAAACCTTGTTGTTTCTTCATAGACACGCTCCATGCATGAGTCGGAATCTCATGATCTGAACAGGACTCAGCACAGCCCGTGCCAAGCGCTCGCAGCCCCGGCCTGCTGGGTATGAACCGGACGTCGTGCCGATTCCTACAACCCGTAACCGCACTATCTGACACTTTTTGTCACCTGCACCCCGGGTGTTTGGCGCTGTCACTTGACTAGGCTATAAGTCATGAACGGCAAGCATGTGGAAACCCCATGAATGACATCGCTCTGAGCGGTCTGGCCAAACAACTGGTCCAGGCCGAATTGCTCACGGAAAAGAGTGCCCAGCAAGCCTGGCAACAGGCGCAGCGCAATCGCCTGTCGCTGGTCAGTTACCTGGTGCAGAACAAACTGGTGAAGAGCTGGCAGGTCGCCGAAATAGCCTCGGAGCATTTCGGCATGGCATTTCTCGACCTCAACTGCCTCGACAAGGAAACCCAGCCCAAGGGCCTGGTCAGTGAAAAACTGGTGCGCCAGCACCACGCCCTGCCCCTCTGGCGGCGCGGGAACAAACTGTTCGTGGGGATTTCCGACCCGAGCAACCATCAGGCGATCAATGACATTCAGTTCAGCACCGGGCTGAGCACCGAAGCCATTCTGGTCGAGGACGACAAGCTCACCGACGCCATCGAAAAATTCTTCGACACCCACGCCACCGGCCTGGAAGAGATGGCCGATGTCGACCTCGACGGCCTGGACATCGAGTCGGCCGACGACAGCAGACAGGACACACTTGGCGGGATCGACGCCGACGATGCCCCGGTGGTGCGCTTCGTACACAAGATGCTGCTGGACGCGATCAAGAGCGGCTCATCCGACCTGCATTTCGAGCCTTACGAAAAGAACTATCGGGTGCGGGTGCGTACCGACGGCATCCTGCGCGAAGTGGCCAAGCCGCCGATTCAGCTCGCCGGGCGCATTGCCGCGCGCCTGAAGGTCATGGCCAGCCTCGACATTTCAGAACGGCGCAAACCCCAGGACGGGCGGATCAAGATGCGTCTGTCGAAGAGCAAATCGATCGATTTCCGGGTCAACACCCTGCCCACGCTCTGGGGCGAGAAAGTGGTGATGCGGATCCTCGACCCGTCCAGTGCCCAGATCGGCATCGATGCCCTCGGTTACGAGCCGGAGCAGAAAGACCTGTACATGGCCGCCCTCAAGCAGCCGCAAGGCATGATTCTGGTAACCGGCCCCACCGGTTCGGGCAAAACCGTGTCGCTGTACACCGGGCTGAACATCCTCAATACCGTCGACATCAACATCTCCACCGCCGAAGACCCGGTGGAGATCAACATGGAAGGCATCAACCAGGTCAACGTCAATCCACGTCAGGGGTTGGACTTTGCCCAGGCCCTGCGCTCGTTCCTGCGTCAGGACCCGGACGTGATCATGGTCGGCGAGATCCGCGACCTCGAAACCGCCGAAATCGCGATCAAGGCCGCCCAGACCGGGCACCTCGTGTTGTCTACCCTGCACACCAACAGCGCAGCAGAAACGCTGACCCGCCTGCACAACATGGGCATTCCCGGCTTCAACATCGCGACCTCGGTGAGCCTGATCATTGCCCAGCGCCTGGCGCGAAAACTCTGTAGCCACTGCAAGAAACTCATCGAGATCCCCCGGGAGACCCTGATCAAGGAAGGTTTCCCCGAGGAACGCATCGGCCATTTCACGATCTATGAGCCCTCTGGTTGCGATCACTGCAACGGCGGGTACAAGGGTCGCGTGGGGATTTATGAAGTGGTGAAGAACACCCCCGAGCTGCAACGGCTGATCATGGCCGAGGGCAACTCACTGGAAATCGATACCCAGATGCGCCGGGACGGCTTCAACGACCTGCGCACCTCGGGCCTGATCAAGGCCATGCAAGGCATCACCAGCCTTGAAGAAATCAACCGGGTCACCAAGGACTGAACATGGCGGTCAAGGCAGCGAAAATCAGTGTCTACGCCTGGGAAGGCACGGACCGCAAAGGCAGCAAGGTGACCGGCGAGCTGAGCGGCCAGAACCCCGCACTGGTCAAGGCCCAATTGCGCAAGCAAGGCATCAACCCGGGCAAGGTACGCAAGAAATCCGCCTCGCTGCTGAGCTTCGGCAAGCGCATCAAGGCCCAGGACATTGCCCTGTTCACCCGGCAGATGGCGACCATGATGAAGGCCGGCGTGCCTCTGTTGCAGTCATTCGACATCATTGGCGAAGGCTTCGAGAACCCGGCCATGCGCAAGCTGGTCGACGAGGTGAAACAGGAAGTCGCCGCCGGCAACAGCTTCGCCGCCGCGCTGCGCAAGAAGCCTCAGTATTTTGACGAGTTGTACTGCAACCTGGTGGATGCCGGTGAGCAGTCCGGCGCGCTCGACACCCTGCTGGAGCGGGTCGCGACCTACAAGGAAAAGAGCGAAAGTCTCAAAGCCAAGATCAGGAAGGCCATGACCTATCCGTCCGCCGTGGTGCTGGTGGCGGCGGTGGTTACCGGGATTCTGCTGGTCAAGGTGGTGCCGCAGTTCCAGTCGGTGTTCTCTGGCTTCGGCGCCGAACTGCCGGCCTTCACGCTGATGGTGATCAGCCTGTCCGAATTCATGCAGCAATGGTGGTGGGCGATTCTCGGTTTGCTGGTGGCCGGTTTTTTCGGCACCCGCCATGCCCTGAAAAAATCCCAGGCCATGCGCGACCGACGTGACACCTGGTTTCTCAAGCTGCCGCTGGTGGGCACGCTGATGTACAAGTCCGCCGTGGCGCGGTTTGCCCGGACCCTGTCGACCACCTTCGCAGCCGGTGTGCCGTTGGTGGAAGCGCTGGACTCGGTGGCCGGGGCCACCGGCAACGTGGTGTTCAAGCGCGCCGTGCTGCGCATCCGCCAGGACGTTTCCACCGGCATGCAGCTGAATTTCTCGATGCGCTCCACCGGCATCTTTCCGAACATGGCGGTGCAGATGACCGCCATCGGCGAAGAGTCCGGCGCACTGGACGAGATGCTCGACAAGGTCGCGGGGTTCTATGAGGACGAAGTGGACAACATGGTCGACAACCTCACCAGCCTGATGGAGCCGTTCATCATGGTGGTGCTCGGGGTGATCGTCGGCGGTCTCGTAGTGGCGATGTACCTGCCGATCTTCCAACTCGGCTCAGCGATCTGACATGCCTATCGACGAACTCTTCAGTCTCTATCCGCTGGCCTTTGTTTTCACCGCCCTGCTGCTGGGGCTGGTGGTCGGCAGTTTTCTCAACGTGTTGATCTGGCGCCTGCCGAAAATGCTCGAGCGGGAATGGCGCCAGCAGGCTCACGATGTGTTGGGGCTGCCCGGTGAAGCGCCGTTGCCCACCTACAACCTGATGCTGCCGCACTCGCAGTGCCCGCACTGTGGCCACCGGATCCGCGCGTGGGAAAACATTCCCGTGTTGAGTTACGTGTTCCTGCGCGGGCGCTGTTCAAGTTGCAGCGCACCGATCAGCAAGCGTTACCCGCTGACCGAGCTGGCCTGCGGCATGCTCTCGGCGTTCATCGCTTGGCACCTGGGTTTCGGCTGGCCGGCGTGCCTGCTGATCGTGCTGACCTGGGGCCTGTTGGCCATGAGCCTGATCGACACCGAGCATCAGTTGCTGCCCGACGTGCTGGTGCTGCCGCTGCTGTGGCTGGGGCTGATCGTCAACAGCTTCGAGCTGTTCGTGCCGCTGCACGATGCCCTGTGGGGCGCGGTGCTGGGTTACATGGCGCTGTGGTCGGTGTTCTGGCTGTTCAAACTGATCACTGGCAAGGACGGCATCGGTCACGGCGATTTCAAGCTGCTGGCGCTGCTCGGGGCCTGGGGCGGCTGGCAGATTTTGCCGCTGACCATTCTTTTGTCCTCGCTGGTGGGCGCCGTGCTCGGGGTGATTTTGCTCAAGCTGCGTGACCAGAAAACCTCGACGCCGATCCCCTTCGGCCCGTATCTGACAATTGCCGGCTGGATTGCCTTGCTCTGGGGTGGTCAAATAACCGGCTTCTATTGGCAGTTTGTCGGTTTGAAATGAATACCCCTGTGGAAAAACCCTGGATTCTCGGCCTGACCGGCGGCATCGGCAGCGGCAAAAGCGCCGCCGCCCAGCACTTCATCGACCTTGGTATCCACGTGGTGGACGCCGACCACGCGGCGCGCTGGGTGGTCGAACCGGGCCGTCCGGCGCTGGCGAAGATCGCCGAACACTTCGGCCCCGATGTGTTGCAGGCCGACGGCACGCTGGATCGTGCAGCCCTGCGCAAACTGATCTTTGAGGTGCCGGAGCAACGGCGCTGGCTCGAAGCGCTGCTGCATCCGCTGATCGCCGAGGAAATCGCCCATCATCTGGCGCTGGCACAATCGCCTTACGCGATTCTGGTCTCGCCGCTGCTGATCGAATCCGGGCAATACGCGATGACTCAGCGAATCCTGGTGATCGACGCCCCGCAACAACTGCAGATCGAACGCACCTTGCAGCGTGACCAGACCAGCGAACAGCAGGTCCAGGCGATCCTCAAGGCCCAGTCCAGCCGCGAAGACCGCGTCAGCCGTGCCGACGACGTGGTGGTCAACGACCGCGACCTCGCCTGGCTGCACAGCGAGGTCGAGCGCCTGCATCACTTTTACCTGACTTTATCCGGAGGCCAATCATGAGCCAGACCCCTACCGTCAACTGCCCGACTTGCGGCGCGCCCGTGGAATTCACCCCGGAAAACAAATACCGTCCGTTCTGCTCGGACCGCTGCAAACTGATCGACCTCGGCGCCTGGGCGTCGGAAGAACACAAGATTCCCGTGGCCCCGGATGCCGAGGACGAACTGTTTTCCGGCGATTTCGACCCGCGTCACTGATCCCGCTCAGGGCCGCATGAAGCCGTAGTCCTGATCGTCGTCGAGGTTTTCCGCCAGAAAGCGCAACTCGTCGGCCAGGTCTTCGGCGTTGCGCACCGCCTTGCTCTGCTGCACCACTGCACTGAGCAAGGCGCGCAGGCTCAGGCCCGGATCAAATCCCACCTCCTGTGCCATCTCCAGACTCTGCCGGGTTTCCTGCCTCGCCCACTCGTACACGCTCATGCCGCTGCTCCTGAAGGGATTTGGCCGAGCATGAAATGCCGCGCGCTGGGTGGATTTGATGTGGATCAAGACTTGGGATCGTCGTCCTTCCACGGCGCCGAAAGGTAGCGGGTGCGGTTGAAGGTCTCCAGCCATTCCGGGCAGAACACCACCAAGGCACTGACCACCATGCCGTTGATGAAGGCTTCGGGAAAAATCAGCAACCACAGGTAACCGATGAAATCCTCCAACCATTCCGGCATGGCAAAGAGGCCGTCGTACCAGAGCAACGTCAGGCTCAGCGTCAGGCAGAACAACGCCGACAGCGCCGCGGCGAAAAAGCCGGAACAGAAGATGTACACGAACGGATTGCGCGGCTGCGCACGCTCGACCAGGATCGCCACGCATTCGGTGATCAGCACCGGCAACAGGATCAGCAAGGCGCCGTTGACCCCGACGGCCACCAGATCCTGACGCCCCAACAGCACCAGTCCCAGTTGCGCCACCAGTCCGCCGACGATCGCCAGCGGCCAGTCCAGCAGCAGCGTCACCGCTGTCATGCCGATGAAGTGGTAAGACACCCCGGTGTCGAAATCCCTGCGCACCAGCCACAGCAGAAACAACGCGAACACCGTGCCGAACAGCAAATGCTGACGACGGTTGTCGCTGAACAGTTCGACCCACGGTGCGCGAACAATCGCCCAGAGCAACACCGGCAGGTAAATCAGCCAGCCGAGAGTCAGACTCGTCGATGACAGCAATTCTGCACCGATCATGATCCCATCACCTTCATTCGCACCGCAGACTCCTTTGATTGGCGCTCCTGCGGCGAAGTCTACACCTGCACGGCGGGACATCTGCCGATGCAAAGCTTTCTGCTTGTCGCAATTGAACGCTAAGCTTGGGCCTATGGATGACTCAGATTATTTACGCCTGCTGACCATCGCGGCCGAGCAAGCCAACGCCTTCCTGTCCAATGCCCGCAAATGGGAGCGTGAGCGTTGGGTCTGCCAGCGCCTGCTGCAAGGCTTGAATATTCCTTATCGTGCCGACGAATTCGCCCCCGCCGGTGAGCCGCCGGACGTGTTGTTTCGCGACGCCAACTTCGAAGTGTTTTTCGTCCTCGACGAGGGACGTCGGCTCAACGACGAATGGCGCGATGAGCTGCAACGGCGACGCAGTGCGTTTTCCCTCAGCCAACTGGTACGGCGTGAAGCCAAGCCGCGGCGGATTCCGGCCAATGAGTTTCTGCTGAGACTGGCGCCGACCTTGCGCAAGAAAGCGCACAACTACAAGGAACGCGGGATGGATCTGGGCGAGCTGGACATCATTGCCTTCGCCAGCCTCAAGCGCGAAGTGCTCGATCTGAACAGCCACTTTCCTCCGCCCACCGAGTACCTGCGTCAGGGCTGGCGCTCACTGTCGCTGGTCGGGCCGACCTTTGCCCGGGTGTTGTTCGCTCATCCCGATGCCCCGGATTTTCTGCGCGGCAACCTGGGCCGCAGCATCGTGTTCGATGTCGGGATCAGCCTGTGACGCCGCTTCAACAATTGATTGCTGATGTCCCGCAGACCGGATGCGTGCGCTGGATTGGCGTGCGCCCCGAATCACGGGGGCCGATGCTCGCGCTCGATGCGGTGGAGGCGCGGCTTGAAGCCGGGCTCACCGGTGATCACGCTCGGCCCGGTGTGCGCAATGCGCGGCAGGTGACGCTGATTCAGTGGGAGCATCTGGCCGTGATCAGCGCCCTGATGGGCCGGTCGGCCGAACAACCGGTCACACCTGAAGATCTGCGGCGCAATCTCGTTATAAGCGGGATCAACCTGTTCAGCCTCAAGGGGCGGCGCTTTCGCATTGGTCAGGCGATTTTCGAAACTACAGGCTGGTGCCAGCCGTGTGCGCGCCTGCAAAACAACCTTGGCCCCGGAACGTTCCAGGCCGTGCGAGGGCATGGCGGAATCACCGCGCGAGTGTTACAAAGCGGGATCATTCGCCTCGGGGACAGTGTGTCTGTCGAACCGGTCCCGGACAGTGGCTATGCTGCGTTCAATCCCGGTTGAAAACCGCTGTAGCGTGTTCTCATTCAGTAACGTCTACCTGACGAGGCCTTTATGACCAGCCGCCTGAACCCCGAAGACCAGAAGCATGTCGAAGAGTACCTGCAGTTGTCCCAACACCGTGTCGAGCGCCGGCCATTCCGGCCGTGGATGCTCCTGGTGCTGGTGCTGGCAGTGACCATTGGTCTGGGCCTGTTGAGCCGATTTATCAGTTACCTGACGCTATGAGCTGCATCGCGCTCGCTCGGGTAGCCGTACCGATTTCCTTTCAAAACCTTGCGAGCTATCCCTATGTCCCATCGTATTGTCATTGTCGGCGGCGGCGCCGGCGGTCTGGAGTTGGCTACCCGTCTGGGTAAGACTCTGGGCAAACGCGGCACCGCCAGCATCATGCTGGTCGACGCGAACCTCACGCACATCTGGAAACCGCTGCTGCACGAAGTGGCCGCCGGATCGCTGAACTCTTCCGAAGACGAACTCAACTATGTCGCCCAGGCCAAATGGAACCACTTCGAGTTCCAGCTGGGGCGCATGAGCGGACTCGATCGTGAGCAGAAGAAGATCCAGCTGGCTGCCACCTACGACGAAAACGGCGTTGAGCTGGTCCCGGCGCGGGAAGTGCCCTACGACTCGCTGGTGATCGCGGTCGGCAGCACCACCAACGATTTCGGCACCCAGGGCGCCGCGCAACACTGCCTGTTCCTCGACACCCGCAAACAGGCCGAGCGCTTCCATCAGCAACTGCTCAACCACTACCTGCGTGCTCACGCCGGGCAGACTGATGTGGTCCAGCAGATCAGCGTGGCCATCGTCGGTGCCGGTGCCACGGGTGTCGAGCTCGCGGCCGAGCTGCACAATGCCGCCCATGAGCTCGCGGCTTACGGTCTGGACCGGATCAAACCGGAAAACATGCACATCACCCTGATCGAAGCCGGGCCACGAGTGCTGCCAGCCCTGCCGGAGCGGATCAGCGGGCCGGTACACAAGACTCTGGAGAAACTCGGGGTCAACGTGATGACCAATGCCTCGGTCAGCCAGGTCACCGCCGACAGCCTGATCACCGCCGACAGCAACGAGATCAAGGCCAGTCTGAAAGTCTGGGCTGCCGGGATCCGCGCACCGGGTTTCCTCAAGGACATCGACGGTCTGGAAACCAACCGCATCAATCAGCTGCAAGTGCTGCCAACGCTGCAGACCACCCGCGACGAAAACATTTTCGCCTTCGGTGACTGCGCCGCCTGCCCGCAACCGGGCTCGGATCGCAACGTTCCACCACGGGCCCAGGCTGCGCACCAACAGGCGTCGCTGCTGGCCAAATCGCTGAAACTGCGGATCGAAGGCAAGACCCTGCCGGAGTACAAGTACACCGACTACGGCTCGCTGATTTCGCTGTCGCGTTTTTCGGCGGTGGGTAACCTGATGGGCAACCTGACCGGCAGCGTGATGCTTGAGGGCTGGCTGGCGCGGATGTTTTACGTGTCGCTGTACCGCATGCACCAGATGGCGCTGTACGGGCCGTTCCGCACGGCGATGCTGATGCTGGGCAGCAAGATCGGACGCGGCACCGAGCCGCGCCTGAAGCTGCACTGATGTAAAAAACACCGTGGGGGCGGGCTCGCCCTCACGGTGTTTTGTTTTCTACTGTATCTGCCCTCGCTTTCCCCACCTTCGCTTACAAACGCCCCGCTCCTCGACACAGACGCGATACACCGCCACCGCTTAATGGCCACACCCGAGCACACCTGCTCCGGCTTGATCGCCCTTAACGTGTGGTTGCGCAGTGCAACCGAAGGAGAATGCAATGTCCCGTACTTCGAAAATCGGCAAAAACTCCCTTGGCCTGGTCGGTGCCGTACTGGCCGGCGGCCTGATGCTGTCCGGCTCGGTGTTCGCCGCACAACCGCTGGCCCAGGGCTACATGGTCGCTTCGGCCGAAACCTCGGTAAAAACCCCGGAAGGCAAATGCGGTGAAGGCAAATGCGGCGATGCGTCGATGGCCAAGACCGACACCGATGGCGACGGCAAGGTTTCGCGCGCCGAGTTCCTGAAGGTCGCGCCGAAGTCCGACTTCGACAAGATCGACACCAACCACGACGGCTTCATCGACGAGCAAGAGGCGTACAACAACGTCAAAGCCAACTTCGAAGCCAATGGCAAGAAAATGCCGAAAGGTCTGTTCGAACACCTGAAAGACCAGGACGGTGCCTGATTTTTCAGACGCCCGACAAAACAAAGCCGCGCTTTCTCTGACGAGAAGCGCGGCTTTTTCACGCCTGCATGATTACAGCTGGAAGCGCCGCACCATGCCTTGCAGGGCGTTGGCCAGTTGCGACAGTTCATGGCTCGACGCGTTGGTTTGATCGGCACCCGCCGCCGAACGCACCGACAGATCGCGAATGTTCACCAGATTGCGATCCACTTCACGCGCCACTTGCGCCTGTTCTTCGGCGGCGCTGGCGATCACCAGATTGCGCTCGTGGATTTCGTTTACCGAGGCCGTGATCGTCTGCAACGCTTCACCGGCCCGCTCGGCCAGCACCAACGTGGTGGCAGCGCGCGAGGCACTGGCCTGCATCGACTCCAGCGCCAGGCTCGACCCGCTGCGCATGCCCTGCACCATCTGCTCGATTTCCTGGGTCGATTGTTGCGTGCGATAAGCCAGTGCGCGGACTTCGTCGGCGACCACCGCAAACCCGCGTCCACTCTCCCCGGCCCGGGCCGCTTCGATGGCAGCGTTGAGCGCCAGCAGGTTGGTCTGTTCGGCGATCGCTCGGATCACGTCCAGCACTTTGCCGATGTCCTGCGACTGATTGGCCAGTGATTGCACCAGCTCGCCGGTGTGTTCGACTTCGCTGGCCAGGGCGTTGATGGCGCCGGCGGTTTCGCTGACCCGCTCCTGGCCCAACTGCGCGGATTCACTGGACTGGCGGGTGGCGTCGGACGTCGACACCGCATTGCGGGCAACTTCCTCGACCGCCGTGGTCATCTCGTTAACGGCGGTGGCAGCCTGTTCGATTTCGTTGTTCTGTTGTTGCAGCCCTTGCGTGCTGTCATGGGTAACCGCGCTCAGTTCATCGGAAGCGGTCGCCAGTTGCGTGGCCGAGCCGCTGATGCCCTGCAGGGTTTCGCGCAGGTTCTGCTGCATGGTCGCCAACGCCTTGAGCAACCGGCTGACCTCATCGTTGCCGTGGGTTTCGATCGGACGGGTCAGATCGCCTCTGGCGACGTGTTCAGCAGCGTCGACGGCGGCGCTCAGGGGACGGACGATGCTGCGGGTCAGCAACATGGCCAGGGCCACGGTTGCCAACGCCGCCAGAGCGATGAACAGACTTACGATGGTGCGCGAGGTTTCGTAATGGGCGGCAGAGTTCTGGCTTTCGGCGGCGACCTGGCGGGCGAACAGGTCGGCCAGGTCATTGAGTTGTTTGCCGGAGCCGTCGACCACGGTTTTCATGTCGACCAGCAGCAGCTTGGTCAGCTCATCGCGCTTGCCTTGCTCGGCGAGGGTGAACGACTGGGCGATGCCGGTGCGGTAGGCAGCAAAGGTTTTCTTGAACTGATCGTACAACTGCTGCCCTTCCGGGGTTGTTACCAGCCGGTCGTAGGCGGCGATTTTTTCGCTCAGCTCCTTGTCGCGGGTGTCCATCTGGCTGCGGTACGTGGCGATGTTGGCCGGATCCTGATCCAGCGCCATGCGCAGGGAGATGGTGCGGATGCGCAGCATGATCTCGCGAATCTCGTCGCCGCCGCGAATGCTCGGCAGCCACTGTGTCTCCACCGCCACTTCACTGTCGCGGATGCTCGACATCTGCCCCAGCGCAAACACCCCGAGCAACGCCACCAGCACCGCGATCAGGGCAAAGCCCAGGGCGGCACGGGGAGCAATATTCAACTGACGAAGCAACATGACGAACGCCCTTTTTCTTGTATTGGCCGGATGCAAGGGGCGATCGATGGCAGGCCCCTTTAGTTAGCGGGCTATCGGCAAGTTGTATGACGACTTGAATGAAACATTTCCGGAGGGCAAAAAAAATCCCCGTATCTTTCGATACGAGGATTTTTAATATGGTCGGGGTAAGGGGATTCGAACTCCTGACATCCTGCTCCCAAAGCAGGCGCGCTACCGGACTGCGCTATACCCCGGTAAAAAAAAGGCGACCTTTCAAAGATCGCCTTCTTCGATCAGCGCTTTTGGCCTCTGATCTTAAGATTCGATCCCAGCGTTAACTGGTTTCAAAAATGGTGGGTCGTGTGGGATTCGAACCTACGACCAATTGGTTAAAAGCCAACTGCTCTACCAACTGAGCTAACGACCCAAAAATGGTCGGGGTAAGGGGATTCGAACTCCTGACATCCTGCTCCCAAAGCAGGCGCGCTACCGGACTGCGCTATACCCCGGCTTGAAATTGGCTCCGTGACCAGGACTCGAACCTGGGACCCAATGATTAACAGTCATTTGCTCTACCGACTGAGCTATCACGGAACTACATATTTCAATTTACAACGGTGAAACTTGCAGCTTCTCGACACCGTTTTCGCATCGCTGCGTTCGTGTGTCTGAGGCGCGCTATTCTACAACCTAGAACACCTCTGTCAACCCCCTAAATTGCTTTCAAGTTAATGATTTGCAACTTATTTCAGATTTCTGCCCAGTGAGCTGAAACCGTGTTGGTGACTGACTGCGGGGCGCACTTTACAAGCCTTTTCCTTTGAGTTCAACAGCCTAACGAAAAAAAAGGCCTCGCAGTGCGAGGCCTTGATTACTTCAACACCGTCGAGGGTCAGTTGAACGTGATCTCGTCGTTCTCCACGACGCCGGTCGCGGTCTCGCCCGGCAGGAAACGTCCCGACAGGATCAACTGCGCCAACGGGTTCTCGATCCAGCGCTGGATCGCCCGCTTCAGCGGCCGTGCGCCATAGACCGGGTCGTAGCCGACGGCAATCAGCTTGTCCATCGCTTCCGGGCTCAGCTCCAGCTTCAGCTCGCGCTCGGCCAGACGACTGCGCAGACGGCCCAGCTGGATCTCGGTAATGCCTGCGATCTGATCCCGCGCCAATGGCTCGAAGATCACCACTTCGTCGACCCGATTGATGAACTCCGGACGGAAGTGGGTGGAAATCGCATCCATCACCGCTGCCCGTTGTGCTTCACGATCGCCTACCAGTTCCTGGATCTGCATCGAACCGAGGTTGGAGGTCATGACGATCACGGTATTGCGGAAGTCCACCGTGCGGCCGTGGCTGTCGGTCAGGCGACCATCCTCCAGCACCTGCAGCAGGATGTTGAACACGTCCGGGTGCGCCTTCTCGACTTCGTCCAGCAGGATCACCGAGTAAGGCTTGCGCCGTACCGCTTCAGTCAGATAACCGCCCTCTTCGTAGCCGACGTAGCCCGGTGGCGCACCGATCAGCCGAGCCACGGAATGTTTCTCCATGAACTCGGACATGTCGATCCGCACCATCGCCTCTTCCGTATCGAAGAGGAATTCGGCCAGCGCCTTGCACAACTCGGTTTTACCGACACCGGTCGGGCCGAGGAACATGAACGAGCCGCTCGGACGATTCGGGTCGGACAACCCGGCACGGGAGCGCCGCACCGCGTTGGCCACGGCAACCACTGCTTCGTCCTGGCCGATCACGCGTTGGTGCAACAGGCTTTCCATCTTCATCAGCTTGTCGCGCTCGCCTTCGAGCATTTTCGACACCGGAATACCGGTCCATTTCGAAACGACTTCGGCGATTTCCTCTTCGGTCACCTTGCTGCGCAGCAACTGGTTTTCGCTCTTGCCGTGCTGGTCGACCATTTGCAGGCTGCGCTCCAGATCCGGGATCACCCCGTACTGCAACTCGGCCATGCGGTTCAGGTCGCCTTTACGGCGCGCGGCTTCCAGTTCCTGACGGGACTGTTCGATCTTTTGCTGAATCTGCGCAGAACCCTGCACCTCGGCTTTTTCCGAGTTCCAGATTTCTTCCAGATCCGAATACTCACGCTCGTGACGGACGATTTCTTCCTGGAGTTTTTCCAGGCGCTTGATCGCCGCTTCGTCGCTTTCTTTCTTCAGCGCCTGAGATTCCACCTTTAGTTGAATCAGGCGCCGTTCCAGACGATCCAGCACTTCCGGCTTGGAGTCGATCTCCATGCGGATGCGGCTGGCCGCTTCGTCGATCAGGTCGATCGCCTTGTCCGGCAACTGCCGGTCAGTGATGTAGCGATGGCTGAGCTTGGCCGCCGCGATGATCGCGCCGTCGGTGATCGCCACCTTGTGGTGAACCTCGTAACGCTCCTTGAGGCCACGCAGGATCGCGATGGTGTCTTCTTCGCTCGGCTCGTCCACCAGCACTTTCTGGAAGCGCCGCTCGAGGGCCGCGTCCTTCTCTATATATTGGCGGTACTCGTTGAGCGTGGTCGCGCCGACGCAATGCAGCTCACCACGGGCCAGGGCCGGTTTAAGCATGTTGCCGGCGTCCATCGAGCCTTCGCCCTTGCCGGCGCCGACCATGGTGTGCAGTTCGTCGATGAACAGAATGATCTGCCCTTCCTGCTTCGACAGCTCGTTGAGCAGCGCTTTCAGGCGCTCTTCGAACTCGCCGCGATACTTGGCACCGGCAATCAGCGCACCCATATCGAGGGACAGCAGACGTTTGCCACGCAGGCCATCCGGCACTTCACCATTGATGATGCGCTGGGCCAGCCCCTCGGCAATCGCGGTTTTACCTACGCCAGGCTCGCCGATCAGCACCGGGTTGTTCTTGGTGCGGCGTTGCAGAACCTGAATGGTGCGACGGATCTCGTCGTCACGGCCGATCACCGGGTCGAGCTTGCCTTCTTCGGCGCGCTTGGTCAGGTCGACGGTGTATTTATCCAACGCCTGACGCGACTCTTCGTGGTTGGCGTCATTCACCGCCTCGCCACCGCGCAGGTTGTTGATCGCGTTCTCCAGCGCTTTTTTGCTCACGCCCTGGCCGAGCAGCAACTTGCCAAGCTTGCTGTTCTCGTCCATCGCGGCGAGCAGCACCAGCTCGCTGGAAATGAACTGGTCGCCCTTCTGCTGGGCCAGACGGTCGGCCTGGTTGAGCAGACGCGCCAGATCCTGCGACATGTTCACGTCGCCGGTCGGGTTCTGGATTTTCGGTAATTGATCGAGCTCTTTGGTCAGCTCTTTACGCAAGCTGTTGACGTCGAAGCCCACCTGCATCAACAGGGGTTTGATCGAACCACCCTGCTGTTCAAGCATGGCTTGCATCAAATGCGCCGGCTCGATGGCCGGATGATCGTGGCCGACAGCCAGGGATTGGGCATCGGACAACGCCAACTGCAATTTGCTGGTTAAACGGTCTATACGCATGGGTCACCTTCCTTTTGAGCAGGCCGGACCTAAAAAACCATCCTGAATAAAGAAACCTGCCAGATACCGCTATAGATGCGGTCGATTCTGGAAGATTCAAGCGTCAGGGAGTTGATGCAGGTCAGACAAGCTTAGCGGGCGCCCAGCCTCGCAAATACGTTTCTCTTTTGGCGAGTGGCTGTTTTCGTCAGGCAAGGCGCCGCGACGAGTCATAGCCCGCTATGGCGAGGAGCGGCAACGCAGCATGACGTAAACAGACGCCGTCAAAAAGAAACAGTATTTGTGAGGCTGGGCGCCTCAAGCCAGACAAGGGAGGCGAAGCGACCAGTGCGCGATGCACGGCGATAAGAGAAGAAGCGCGGATCGGTCACGGTACAGAAACCGCCACCATAAACAGCGGTGACACCGCGGACCGCCAGACGCAGACGCGCCAGCTTGTAGATGTCGGCCATGAACTTGCCGGCGTTGTGGCTCGGGACAAAGGCTGTCTCGGCTTCGGGCAATTGATTGATGAAGACTTCCCGGACTTCCGGGCCGACTTCAAAGGCTTGCGGGCCGATGGCCGGGCCGAGCCAGACCAGAACGTCTTCGGCGGGCACATCCAGACTGTCGAGTGTGGCTTCCAGCACCCCGGCCGCCAGCCCACGCCAACCGGCATGAGCCGCTGCCACGCGAGTACCGGCACGGTCGCAGAACAGCGCCGGCAGGCAGTCGGCAGTCATCGCCGCACACGCGATACCCGGTGTTGCCGTCCAGCTGGCATCCGCCGTGGCCACCACGGACGGATCCGCATGCGCCACGGCAATCCCGTGCACTTGCTGCAACCAGGCAGGCTTTATAGAGAATTGTTCGGTCAGGCGCCGACGGTTTTCGGCGACGGCCTCAGGGCGGTCATCGACGTGATCGCCCAGGTTGAGGCTGTCGAACGGCGCCTCGCTGACACCGCCCTCGCGGGTGGTGACACAGGCCTTGACGCTGGCCGGCGCGGGCCAGTCCGGCGTCAGCCAGTTCATCCGATGAATGCCTCGCGATCCTGCTTGAGCAGGGTCAGCAGCCACACCAGATCTTCCGGCAGCGGTGATTCCCAGCTCATGCGCTCACCGGTGGTCGGGTGATCCAGCTCAAGGAACCGCGCGTGCAGGGCCTGACGCGGGAAGTGCTTGAGGGATTCGACCATGGTCTGGCTCGCGGCCGGCGGAATGCGGAAACGACCGCCGTATGCCGGGTCGCCGACCAACGGGAAGTTGATGTGCGACATGTGCACGCGAATCTGGTGAGTACGACCGGTTTCCAGCTTCACCCGTACGTGGGTGTGGGAACGGAAGCGCTCCAGCACGCGGTAGTGGCTGACGGCAGGCTTGCCGCCTTCCATCACCGCCATGCGCTGACGCTGCTGGCCGTGGCGGCCGATCGGGGCATTGATCTTGCCACCGGCCGTCACCACGCCGATCACGATGCACTCGTAGATCCGGCTGACGCTGCGGCTTTGCAGCTGGGCGACCAGCTTGGTCTGCGCCTGAATGGTCTTGGCCACCACCATCAGACCGGTGGTGTCCTTGTCCAGACGATGCACGATACCGGCGCGCGGGACATTGATGATGTCCGGCACGTGGTGCAGCAAGGCGTTGAGCAAGGTGCCATCAGCGTGACCGGCAGCCGGGTGCACCACCAGGCCCGCAGGCTTGTTGATCACCAGAATGTCGTCGTCTTCATAGACGATGTCGAGTTCGATGTCCTGAGCGACCCATTCACCCTGGGCCTCCTGCTCGGCAGTGAGCTCAAGGATGGCACCGCCATGAACGATGTCGCGCGGGCGGATGACCGCCCCGTCCACAGTCAGGCGACCTTCTTTGATCCAGGCGGAAAGGCGCGAGCGCGAGTGCTCGGCGAAGAGTTGGGCGGCGACTTGATCGAGGCGTTGGCCGCCCAATTCGGACGGCACCTCTGCGCGAAGTTCAATTTTATCGGACATGCTCGGACTGGGCGTCGGCTACAGCCTTTGGTTTCGGCTGCGCGCTTGTGGTTAAATACGGCGTCTTTTGCCCCGGGGCTTTTCAACGGGGCGCTCATCATAACAGGACGGCCCCGCCCAAGACAGCGGCCGTCATAGGGACGCAAGCCGCCATGCAAGTGAAACACCTGCTGCTGATCGCCATCCTCGCATTGACCGCTGCTTGCTCATCGAAGGAAGTCGTAGACGAAAACCTGAGTGAAGCCGAGCTGTACCAGCAGGCTCAACAGGACTTGGACAACAACAGCTACACCAGCGCCACAGCCAAGCTGAAGGCTCTGGAGTCGCGTTATCCGTTCGGTCGCTACGCCGATCAGGCGCAGCTGGAACTGATCTACGCCAACTACAAGAACGCCGAGCCGGAAGCTGCAAAATCCGCTGCCGAGCGTTTCATTCGTCTGCATCCGCAGCACCCGAACGTCGATTACGCCTACTACCTGAAGGGTCTGACTTCGTTCGACCAGGACGTCGGCCTGCTGGCGCGCTTCCTGCCGCTGGACATGACCAAGCGTGACCCGGGTGCCGCCCGCGACTCCTACAACGAGTTCGCCCAGCTGACCAGCCGCTACCCGAACAGCCGCTACGCGCCGGACGCCAAGCAGCGCATGATCTACCTGCGCAACCTGCTGGCCGCCTACGAAATCCACGTGGCCGACTACTACCTGACCCGTCAGGCCTATGTTGCCGCTGCCAACCGTGGTCGTTATGTCGTGGAAAACTTCCAGGAAACCCCGTCGGTCGGTGACGGCCTGGCGGTGATGACCGAAGCCTACCAGCGTCTGCACCTGGACGATCTGGCGGCCACCAGCCTGGAAACCCTGAAGCTCAACTACCCGAACCACCCGACTCTGCAGGACGGCCAGTTCGTACCTCGCGTTGCCGAAGCCGACAACCGTTCGTTCCTGAGCAAGGCCACCTTGGGTCTGATCGAATCCCGTCCGCCGCTGCCGCCGGGAGAAACGCGCGCCAACCAGGACGTGCAGAAGCAGTTCCAGGACGCGAAAGACGCGATCCCGAACGAGCTCAAGCCAAAAGACGAAAACGGCGACGTGATCGAAGAGCCGGAACCGGAGTCGAGCGACAGCGACCGTTCCATCTTCAGCTACATGACCTTCGGTCTGTTCGACTGATCACTTCGGTGATGCCAAAAAGGGAGATCTTCGGATCTCCCTTTTTATTGCGGCGTGTGATTGGGCTGTGCGCTTGTCGGGTCCTTGGCTAAACTGCCGAATCATTAGCCGAAAAGCCGCCCATCATGCTTCGTTTACTGTTCTGGATTGCCTTGATCGCCGCTGCTGTCTGGTTGTGGCGCAAATTCAAGGCCCCCGCCACGTCCGCCCGATCGCCTCGCGAACAGGATGCCGCGCCGATGGTGCGTTGCGCCCATTGCGGCGTACACCTGCCCCGCGACCGCGCGCTGAACCTTCAACAACAGTGGTATTGCAGCCAGGCTCACCTTGAGCAAGGCCCCGGTTCCAGTGATCGCTGAGGCCGACAACGCCGACAGCAAACAGGCTCAGCGACTGCTGCGCCTCTATCATCTGTACCGTTTGAGTGTCGGCATCACGCTGGTGTTGCTGATCTCCAGCAACATGGACAACCGCCTGCTTAACTCGACCAACGACGAGTGGCTGCGCAATGGCAGCTGGTTGTACCTGGTGCTGAACATCCTGCTGGTGGTGTTCCTGGAGAACATCCGCCGCCCGGCCCAGTTGTTCGGCCTGGCACTGGTCGACATATTGCTGCTGTGCGGCGTGTTCTATGCGGCGGGCGGCGTGGCCAGCGCGATCGGCAACCTGCTGATCGTTTCGGTGGCCATCAGCAACACGTTGCTACGACGACGAATCGGCTTGCTGATCGCCGCCGTCGCCTCCCTCGGCATCGTCGGACTCAGCTTTCTGCTGAGTTTCAGCCATCCACTGAGCGCCAACGACTATCTGCAGGCCGGCACCCTCGGCGCCCTATGCTTCGCGGCGTCATTACTGGTGCAAGGGTTGATCCGCCGTCTCGAAGTCAGTGAGAACCTGGCCGAGCTGCGTGCCAGCGAAGTGGTGGGGCTCGAAGCCCTCAACGCGCTGATCCTGCAACGCATGCGCACCGGCATTCTAGTGCTCGACGAACAGCGCCGGGTGCAACTCGCCAATCACAGCGCCAAGACCCTGCTGGGCCAGACACACCTTGAAGGCGACTTGATCGACGACCACTCGAGCGCATTGGTCGAACGCCTGCAACTGTGGCTGAACAACCCGACCCTGCGCCCGCAAAGCCTGAAGATCGCCGGTAACGGCCTGGAGTTGCAGCCGAGTTTCATCGCCCTGGAACAGAGCCCGAACCGCCAGACCCTGGTATTTCTCGAAGACCTCGCCCAGATCGCCCAGCAGGCCCAGCAATTGAAACTGGCCGCGCTGGGCCGGTTGACCGCCGGTATCGCCCATGAAATCCGCAATCCGCTGGGGGCCATCAGTCATGCCGCGCAGCTGTTGCAGGAATCCGAGGAACTCGATGGCGCGGATCGGCGTCTGACGCAGATCATTCAAGACCACTCCCAGCGCATGAACCGAGTCATCGAAAACGTCCTGCAACTGTCCCGCCGCCAGCAGAGCGCACCGCAACGGCTGGATCTCAAACCGTGGCTGGAGCAGTTCGTCAGCGAGAGCCGCGAACAGGCCGGCGAGCGTCAGCACATTCACCTGCACATCGGCCCGGGGGATTTCCGCACCTTGATGGATCCCGGCCAGCTCACGCAGATTCTCGACAATCTGTTACGCAACGGCTGGCGCCACAGCGCCCTTTTGCACGATCCGGCCGAGGTCTGGCTGACGCTGTTGATCGACCCCGAAAGCACGCTGGCCGTGCTCGAGGTGCAGGACAACGGCCCCGGCGTGCCGCTGGATCAACAGGCTCACCTGTTCGAACCGTTCTTTACCACCAGCAGCCAGGGCACCGGCCTTGGGCTTTATCTGTCCCGTGAGCTGTGCGAAAGCAATCAAGCGCGCCTAGACTTCAAATCACGCCAAGGCGGCGGCTGCTTTCGCATCACCTTTGCTCACGGACGGAAACAAAGTTGAACACGAGCCCACGGCAAAAAATCCTCATCGTCGACGACGAGCCGGATATCCGCGAACTCCTGGAAATCACCCTGGGACGGATGAAACTCGACACCTTCAGCGCACGCAATCTCGCAGATGCCCAAGCGCTGCTGCACCGCGAGACCTTCGATCTGTGCCTGACCGACATGCGCCTGCCCGACGGCACCGGCCTGGAGCTGGTGCAGCACATTCAGCAACGTTATCCACAACTGCCGGTGGCGATGATCACCGCCTACGGCAGCCTGGAAACGGCAATCAACGCCCTGAAAGCCGGGGCTTTCGACTTCCTGACCAAACCGGTGGACCTGACGCGCCTGCGCGAGCTGGTCGGCTCGGCGTTGCGCATGCCGACGCCGGGCAATGTCTGCACTTCGATCGACCGGCGGTTGCTCGGCGACTCACCACCGATGCGCAATCTGCGCAAACAGATCGACAAACTGGCCCGCAGCCAGGCGCCGGTCTACATCAGCGGCGAGTCCGGCAGTGGCAAGGAGCTGGTGGCCCGATTGATTCATGAACAGGGCCCGCGCGCCAGCCAGCCATTCGTGCCGGTGAACTGCGGGGCGATTCCTTCAGAGTTGATGGAGAGCGAATTTTTCGGCCACCGCAAAGGCAGTTTCAGCGGCGCGGTGGAAGATAAACCGGGGCTGTTCCAGGCTGCTCACGGCGGCACGCTGTTTCTCGATGAAGTGGCGGATCTGCCGCTGCCGATGCAGGTCAAGCTGCTGCGGGCGATCCAGGAGAAAGCCGTGCGCAGCGTCGGCGGCCAACAGGAAACCGTGGTCGATGTTCGCATCCTCTGCGCGACACACAAGGACCTCGACGCTGAAGTGGCTGCCGAGCGTTTTCGTCAGGATCTGTATTACCGGTTGAACGTGATCGAACTGCGTGTGCCGTCCCTGCGCGAACGTCGCGAGGACATCGAAGCACTGGCCGGCCATATGCTCAAGCGCCTGGCCAATGGCACCGGGCAGCCGGCGGCACGTCTTCATCCCCATGCCCTCGAGGCGCTGAAAAACTACCGTTTCCCTGGCAACGTGCGGGAGCTGGAGAACGTGCTTGAACGGGCGCACACCCTGTGTGAAAACCGCATGATCGAGGCCGAGGATTTACGCCTGAGTGAAGGTAATGGCACCGCTGAAGGCGGCATTGCCGATCTCACGCAGATCGACAATTTGGAAGACTATCTGGAAAGCGTCGAGCGCAAACTGATTCTGCAGGCGCTGGAAGAAACCCGCTGGAATCGCACGGCGGCAGCGCAGCGGTTGAGTCTTTCGTTTCGCTCGATGCGCTACAGGCTGAAGAAACTGGGGCTGGATTAAGGGCCCCTTCGCGGGCAAGCCCGCGAAGGCGATTTGTCAGTCACCGGAAGAAAAACTGATTAGATCCGTCCAGCCGGTGCATACGGCGCCGGATCAATGATCGGCGCGCGCCCCAGCACCACATCGGCAAACAACTGACAGGACGCCGGCGCCAGCACCAGTCCGTTGCGGTAATGACCGCAGTTCAGCCACAGACCGTCAAACCCCGGAACCCGCCCAATATAAGGAATGCCTTCCGGTGAACCCGGTCGCAGCCCGGCCCAATGCCCCACCACTTCAGCATCGGCCAGCGCCGGCAACAACTCGACTGCCGAGGCCTTGAGGCTTTCCAGCGCGTTGTCCGTCGGGGTCTTGTCGAAACCTTCGTGCTCCAGCGTACTGCCGATCAGAATGTGCCCGTCGCGGCGCGGAATCGCATACCGCCCTTTGGCCAGCACCATGCTCGGCAGGAAATCCGCTGCGCACTTGTAGAGAATCATCTGGCCCTTGACCGGCTCCACTGGCAGCGACAGGTTCAAGGTCTTGAGCAGTTCGCCGCTCCACGCACCTGCGGTGAGAACGACCTGATCACCGGTGATCACACCCGTGGAGGTCTGCACGCCCACCACCCGCTCGCCATCACGGACAAACCCGCTGACTTCACACTGCTCATGAATCGTCACGTTCGGCAGCGCCTGCAACGCCGCTTTCAAAGACTTCACCAGCCGTGGATTGCGCACGTTGGCCACATCGGCCATGTAGATCGCCCGGGAAAAACCGCCACCGAGCACCGGCACCGCATCATGCGCCGCCGAGATATCCACAGCCCGCAGCGGACGGTTTTCCCGCGCAGCCCACGCCAGCGCTTCGGCTTCGTCATCCAGGTCCAGCCAGTACAGGCCGGTGGTGTGCACTTCGGGATCGACCCCGGTATCGGCAAAAAGGCGCTCACCCAGTTGTGGATAAAAGTCCTGCGACCAGTGCGCCAGCGCGGTGACGGCCGGGCTGTAGCGCCACGGGTACAGCGGAGAGACGATACCGCCGCCGGCCCAGGACGATTCCTGGCCGACGTTCGAACGATCCAGCAGCACCACGCTGCCGACCTCGGAGGCGAGGTTGTACGCAGTGAGCAGGCCAATCACCCCGCCACCGACAATCACCACTTGCTGTTGCCTGGTCATGTTTGATCCAACCGTAAAAAAGACAGTGGGCGCAAATGGCGCCCGAAATAAAGCGGCTCAGCGGCCCCAGCAATCCTTGGTGGTCAGCCCGGTGGTCGCGTTGTTCATGCTTCTGACACCGGTGTTGGTGAGGGTGAAATCCCCGCACTTGTCAGTGGCCATGGCCGTGCCGGTCTTACGGGTCGCGGTCAGCAGGAAGGTCTGATCGGTGATCGTCGGCGTGATGGTGTAGAAATCGTTGCCGGTGCTCAACCCGGTGACACCGGTGTAGACGTTGTTCTTCGAATAGAAGCGTTCGAGGATCTGTGCCTGTTCCGACAAAGTGCTGACCACGTCGGCACGGCGCCCCTTCTTCACGTATTCGGTGAGGCTCGGATAGCCGATGGTGATGACGATACCGATGATCGCAATCACGATCATGATTTCGATCAGGGTGAAACCTCGGTTGGATCTGCGCATGCCTCAACTCTCACTTACTGTATTTGTCGCCACATTATGCGACGGCTGCCGCCGCCGCCTTTTTCCACCAGTGTGGTGATGTTGCCACTGGATTCAGTCACAGGTTTGCCCGTCCCGGCGTTGATGATGGCGTTCAAGGTCGGGATGCCGCCGGTGAATATCACACCGCTGGAGATCGTGTCGCTGCTGTTGACCACGCCATCAGCGTTAGTGTCGAGCACCGCGTAGTTGAGCATCTTACCGTTGAACGCATCGAGTTCGACCAGTTTGCCTGTACCAAAACTCGCACAAGGATCGGTAGTGTCGACACTGGCCGTGGTAAACACGATGCGCCCGAGTACGATGCTGGCCTGATTGATCACCCGCTCGCCAGTGAGCACGTTGTTATATACCAGCGGCAGATACCAGCCCTTCTCCGTCGGATACGTCGTGTCGTTCTGAGTGGTGGTCAGGAACTGCCCGGAACTGCCGGAGAAAGATCCAGTAATCGCTTGCGCCTGCAGACTGCTGACCGTCAAATTCCCGGAACCGCCGTCGGCATCCCACACCGAATAGAACGCCTGCAAATCCTTGTTGGTCTTGTCAGCGGACTCGTTGAATTTACCGGTGCCGACGAAGATCTGTTTGCCGCCCAGAGCGTTGTCCGCCAGCAACGGTTGCGCGGTGATCGGCTGAGTAGCCCCGCCAGCAGTGGTGAACAACGGCTTGCCGGAAAACGCCACGCCCCAGCTGTCGGACGAGGTGGCGCTCAGGTCGAATTTCCACAACCGTCCCTTCAAGTCACCGCCATATGCGGCCTGCACAACGTTCTGCGAATTGACCCGCAGCTTCACCGAGGACAAACCGTTGGTGGTTTCCGTACTGTCGATAACGATTTTCTTGATCAGCGAGCCGTCACGCACATCCAGCACATACAGCGCCGCCACCCCGGAGTTGCTGCCGTAACCGTTGGCAATGAACGCCGCCCAGCGACCATCGGCCAAGCGTGCCACTTCCGGACGGGCGTAGGCGTAGCCCAGATCATTAAATGCGTTGGAAGTACTGGCGGTGGCCGGCGCGCTGACTTCCCACAAGGCTCGAATGACGTTGCCCGCCGAGGCGTCAAAAAGCTGGAGCCCGTAGAAAGTCTTGCCGCCGGCACCCGTACCGCCGATGGCCAGGGTTTTCCAGGCCGTGCCGAATTGCGCATCAAATACACCGAGCTGACCGTCCACCAGAAACTTGTGGCTGACGCCGTTGACGTAGTTCGGATCGGCAATCAGGCGCAAGGAGGGCAATACGCTGGACGGCATGTAGGCATAGCGCCGGGTACCGTTGGCCGAGTTGATGACGCTGACAAATCCGTCGTTGGCGTTCACCACCAGGCTGGCATTCATGTTCGAAGCCTTGGTGGTCAGGTAGGTGCTGTAAGTGGTGTCACCGGCCAGATCGGAAGCGGTTTTTTCCGTGGGTGAAGCCAATACGAGCGGCGAGTTGATGATGTCCCCGAGCAATACGCTGCGCACTTTGAGCCCGGTCTTGTTGGTGCCCTTGCTCCATTCGACCAGGTCGATGCCGCTGATGCCGACGGGTAAACCCTGGCTGAGAACGGTCTGCTGGGCCGGGGAGAAGTTGCCGTAGGCCAGCGTCACCGCCGCGTTGTTCAGGGAGTTCCACGACTGGTAGGTCGGCGCAGTGGCACCGGGCACGATGGCCGTGTCGGTGGTCCACAGCACGGCCGACGTATTGACCGCCCCGGCCGAGGTGAAGCCAAAGGACTTGATCGTGCCGCGCCAGTCTTTGGGGTCGTAGGTGGTTTGAAAAAAACTGCTGCTACCGGTCAGCGTGGTGCTGCTGGTCACACCCGCACCGCCGGAGCCGGCCTTGGAAGTGATATCGCTTAATGCCGAGGACAGTGCGGAATTGAGGCCGGCGCTGTCGGTCGCCTGGTAGTAGCGGCCCTGTCCGTAATCGGCGGCGTCCGAGAGCATGTCGTTGGAGGCAGTGAAACCCACGGTGTAGGTGTTCATGTTCTGCCTGGGAAAATCCACCGCATTCCAGCTCTTGCCCGCCGCGTCAGTGCCGGAGGAACGCATGTCGATGTCGAAGGCGAACTTGGCGATATCGTCCAGGTACAGCGTATCGCCCTCCCCGTCCCCGTTCAGGTTGTTCCCGTCATTGTTGATGCCGTCCCAGTTCGGCAAGCGGCTGCCACCCAGCGGATCGTTGCTCGGAAAGGTGCGGTCGTAGGTCGGCAAACCGTCGGTGATGACCACGCCGTAGTTTTTCTGGCAGCGATACTGGATCGGGCTGGTGTAAGTGCTCGGCGTGCTGTTGTAGTACGGCGCCATCCCGCGCATGTATCGAGTGATCTCGTAATAGGTCTCGGCCAGTGGCGTGTTGGCTACCGCACTCAGGCCGTTGATCGAGGAAATAAGTGCGTTGTAGTTGGTATCGGCCTGGGCCTGGGTCACGCTGCCGCTGACCGGTGACAGGTCGCTGATGGAGCGCGCAATGAAACCGCCGTTGCCGGGGTTGTTGCTGGTGGCCGGGTTGAAGGTGGCCAGGCCCATGCGCAGGTTGCGGTTGCTGGTGACCAGTGAGGTGGAAACGTTGCGCGCCACGTTGATCCGGTAATCGTTGGGAATCGCCCCGGTGGTGAAGTCGCGCGTGCCGTTGTTGATCGCCAAACCGACCACGTAGGAAATGTAATCCGCCGAATAACGGGTGTTGCCGCTGCCCACCGGATCCGGCAGCTTCAGGCAGAGCGGCGTCAGGCTGTTGTTGTAGAACGCATAGGCGCCGCCGGAGCAGCCGGAGGTTGGCAGGCTCGAGAGAAAGATCGTATCGCCGGTAATGGCGGTCGAGCTCAGGCACAGGCCGATGACCGCGTTGCACTGGCGGGCCGCCGTGCGATCCACGGTCGGATCAAATCCTGTCGCATAGATGATGCTGTTCATGCTGCCCGAGTCGTCGATCATCAACATCACGTTCGGGGACACCGCAGCCGCGCTCAACAGCGGCGAATCGGACGGCGTGAAGGCATACGCCGGCGCGGCCAGATAGAGCCCGGCCAGCATGCCGAGTAGCAGCGACAGCCACTTGAAGCGTCGCTCAATACTTCGCATAGACACTCTCCACCACACTGCGCGAAGTACCGGCGATGCCGACGGCCGTGACCCGGTACAAGGTCGCCGAGGTGTTGCTCGGCACGTTCACCGCCGTCAGGGTCGTGCCGATGTTTTGTACTCCGTAAAACCCGCTGCCAGCGGCGATCCAGGTCACGCCCGACGTGGAATTGAGCCCCGCCGCGCTGACCACCGAGGATTCCGCCGGCGGCGCACATTGAGTGGTGCTGGCGCACACCGCCAGCGCGTAACTATCCAGCTGCACCGCGCTTTCGCCGATGCGCAGCGCCGCCTCGGCAGTCTGGAACGATTGATTGCGCAGGCTCACGCTGCCAGCCATTTTTTCCTGCAGGTTGGCGCTTTGCATCGATGACAGGCCGATCAGCGTCAGGAGCAGCAGAAACACCAGACTGACCAGCAACACCATGCCGCCCTGGGACCGTCGTCGATGGAGAGAAACGTTCATCGCTCGCCCCTCACTGCAAGCGGTTGCGCAAGGCGGCAACCACGTTGAAGGTTTGATTGCGGACCCGATTGTTCGGGTCAGTGAGGGTCAGACTCAGGCGCACACTGCGGATCCGCGCCGGATCACCCGGGTTGGCGCTGTAGGTGGACGCCGCCACGTCGGTCGCGGAACTCGCCAGACCGAACATCACAGTGAACGCACTGACGTTATTCACCAGCACTTGCTGGGCCGGATTACCGCTGCCGGTGCCCATCAGAATCTGGTTGTTGCTGAAGCTGTAGATCAACCGACGGATCGGAAACGCGATCTGCCCCGTCGCCGCAGCCCGGGCACCGGTATAAGCGGTGGCGCTGTTGCGGCAATCTGAAACCACGGTCCAGGTCGGCGTCCCGCCCGCGCTGCCGACATCAGCGGTGACCAGGGTCAGCTTGAGGTTGGCGTTGTCCCAGCTGATCGGCGTGATCTGGGCCGCAGTGAAATCCCCCGTCGAGCTTGAATCGGTAATCGTGCCCAGGCAGCCGAACATACCCACCATGCGCAGCTCCTGGATCATCTTGCTCAGCACGAACCGTGCATCTTCCTGCATGGCTGCCGCGCTGTTCTGGCTGACGTAGGTGTTTTTCGCCGCCAGGAAAATCTGCACCACGCCGAGCACCACGATCAGCCCCAGCGCCAGGGCGACCAGCATTTCGATCAGGCCGAAGCCCAGGTTTTGGCGCTTCATGGCGTGGCCACCGGATCGACTGCGGCGCGGCTGGTCAGGACAAAGCTGCGGGGCGCACTGCTCGTATTGGCGGCGCGCGCGTCACTCCAGGTGATGGTGATGGTGTACACGCGCTGATTGAGGGTGATGCTGCCGGTGGCGGTCGGGCCGCCGAAATTGACGATGTTGGTGGTGAAGTCGTAGAGATCCTGATCCCGGGCGACACTCAGGTTGCCCGTGGTCGGCGGCGTGACGGTGTAGTCGGCGCCCGAATTGGCGCGGATCCGGTCCATCATGTCGTAGGCGATGAAACTCGCCTGGCTGGTCATGCGCGAGCTGTCGGTGTACTTCAGCGCATTGAGCTGAACCGCCGCCGCGCCCAGCAACCCGACCGTCAGAATCAACAACGCGACCAGCACTTCGATCAGCGTCATGCCCTCCTGTGCGTGCTTGCTCCCTGCCCTCATCCGCAACTTCCACCCAATTGAATTCGTCCGTTCAGACACACGTTCAGCGTCCTGCTTTGCGTTCCCAGCACATAACTGATGACCACCGCCGTGGACGGTGCCGCCAGTCCGCCCAGGTTGTTGAAATCCAGCGCGGTCACTCCAGAGGGTAGCGTCAGAGTCGCGCCGCTGCTCATCGCTGGAACAACCCGCAATACATTGGCCGGAGTGCCAGTACTGTCGTAGACCGACAGTTCGCCGGTCCAGACAGTGCCGCCGGCACTCGGCCGCAAGCGGGTAGTGACGCCCCGGTTGATCGCCTCGAGCCTTGCGTAATTGAGGGCCCGTTGCAGGTCGCCGACTTCGGTGTCGGCCTTGCTGCCCTGCACCGAACGGGTGAACGCCGGCACCGCCATCGTGATCAGGATCACAAACACCGCGAGCGCCACCAACAGCTCGATCAGCGTGAAACCTTTTGTACGATGATCCATCGATGCCCTCCGTTGCCGTCGGCTATACCTGTACAAACCTAGAACATTCGACCGGCATGCGCCGGTTGATTTACCGCGAACGGCGCACGGATTGCGCCGCTGTGCACAATCCAGGGAGGACGCGCACATGCCGCAACAGGGTTTCAGTCTGGTCGAACTGCTAATGGGACTGGCGATCGGCGCAATTGTTCTGTCGTTGGTCAGTCCGGCACTGGCGGACTTCACCGAATCAAACCGGCGGCAACAGGCCGCGCAGTCTTTGCTCGACGGGATTCGCAATGCCCGGACCATGGCCATCACGCGCAACCAGAGCGTGGTGATTCATGGCATCAACGGTGATTGGGGTCAGGGCTGGCGGATCATTCTGGATATCAGCGGAAAGGGATCGGGGGATGCCGATAATCCATTGCTGATCGAGCAGGCGAGTGACGGACGGATACCGATTGTCGGCAACTGGCTGGTGAGCCGGTACATACGCTTCAGCAGCCTGGGCCAACCACTGGTGCCGGACCGGAAGTTTCAGGCGGGGACGTTACATCTATGCTCGGCTCGCGAGCCGGTCAGCCAGCTTCAAGTTGTTCTGGCGGCGACCGGCCGCGTACGCCTGGCCAGTCAAAAGACTGAACAGGCGTTGTGCCGAAAGGATAAAGCGATCAGATCGAGCGAACGCGCAGCTCTTTAGGCATCGAGAACGTGATGTTCTCCTCACGCCCGGCCAGTTCATCGGCGCCGGTGGCGCCCCAGGCCTGCAACTGCTGGATCACGCCACGCACCAGGACTTCCGGAGCGGAGGCGCCGGCGGTGATGCCGATACGCTCGACACCGTCGAACCAGCTCTTTTGCAGGTCTTCGGCGCCATCGATCAGGTAGGCCGGCGTGGCCATGCGTTCGGCCAGCTCACGCAAGCGGTTGGAGTTGGAGCTGTTCGGGCTGCCCACTACCAACACCACGTCGCATTCGTCGGCCAGTTGCTTGACCGCGTCCTGACGGTTCTGGGTGGCGTAGCAGATATCGTCCTTGCGCGGCCCGCCAATGGCCGGGAAACGCGTACGCAGTGCATCGATGACCCGGCTGGTGTCATCCATGGACAGTGTGGTCTGGGTGACGAAAGCCAGTTTGTCCGGGTTATGTACCTGCAACTCGGCGACATCCTTCTCGTCTTCGACGAGGTAGATCGCGCCGCCATTGCTGGCGTCGTACTGGCCCATGGTGCCTTCGACTTCCGGGTGACCGGCGTGGCCGATCAGAATGCACTCGCGACCGTCGCGGCTGTATTTCGCGACTTCGATATGCACCTTGGTCACCAGCGGGCAGGTGGCGTCGAACACTTTCAGGCCACGGCCGGCGGCTTCGGTACGCACGGCTTGCGAGACGCCGTGGGCACTGAAGATCACGATCACGTCGTCCGGTACCTGATCGAGTTCCTCGACGAAGATTGCGCCACGACTGCGCAGGTCTTCGACCACGAACTTGTTGTGCACCACTTCATGACGCACATAGATCGGCGGCCCGAAGACCTCCAGGGCGCGGTTGACGATTTCGATCGCCCGGTCCACGCCGGCGCAGAAGCCACGGGGGTTGGCGAGTTTGATTTGCATGCGGTGCCTCGTGTCTTGCGCGCGAAAGATTGGATCATTACAGGAGCCGGTCAGCCGGCTCCTGCAGAACAGCAATTACAGCGCTTTGACGGAGAAGATTTCCACGTCAAAGGTCAGCGTCTTGCCGGCCAGCGGGTGGTTGAAGTCGACCGTCACTTGCGCGTCGTCGAACTCTTTCACCACACCCGGCAGCTCAGTATTGGCCGCATCGTTGAAGATCACCAGCAGACCCGGCGACAGCTCCATATCCGCAAACTGCGAACGCGGGATGATCTGTACGTTTTGCGGGTTCGGCTGGCCGAAAGCGTTTTCCGGCTCGACGGTCAGGGTACGCTTGTCGCCGGCCTTGAAACCGAACAGCGCCGCCTCGAAGCCTGGCAGCAGGTTGCCGTCGCCGACCTTGAAGGTCGCCGGTGCCTTGTCGAAAGTGCTGTCGACCGTGTCGCCGTTCTCCAGGCGCAATGCAAAGTGCAAGGTGACTTCCGTGTTCTGGCCGATGCGTTGCTCAGCCAATACCTGTTCAGTCATGAACGGTTTCTCCGGTTTTCTTACTTTTGAACATGTCCAGTGCCAGCATCACCGCGCCAACGGTGATGGCGCTGTCGGCGAAGTTGAAGGCTGGGAAGTGGTGGCGGTTTTGCCAGTGCACCAGAATGAAATCGATCACATGGCCGAGGGCAATGCGGTCATACAGATTGCCCAGCGCGCCGCCCAGCACCAACGCCAAAGCAACCGCCAGCCAAGTTTCGTTGCGCCCCAGACGCTTGAGCCAGACCACTAGCACCGCACTGACCACGATCGCGATCAGGGCGAACAGCCAGCGCTGCCAGCCAGAGCTGTCAGCCAGGAAGCTGAACGCCGCGCCGGTGTTGTAGGCCAAGGTCCAGCTAAAGTAATCGGGGATCACCACGATCTGCTGATACATCTCGAGCTTGCCTTCGAAGTAGAACTTGCTGGCCTGGTCAATGACCAGAACCAGCAAGCTCAACCAGAGCCAGCTCAGCCGTCCGAAACGGCCAACGGCATTAGGCATAGTGACGAACCTCGCCAGCGCCATCGATGTTGTCCACGCAACGGCCGCAGATTTCCGGATGCTCCGGGTTCACGCCAACGTCTTCGCGGCAGTGCCAGCAACGGGCGCATTTCGGGAAGGCGGATTTGACGATCTTCAGCTTCAGGCCGCTGACTTCGGTGGCCACAGCGTCGGCCGGAGCCTGCACGAACGGCGCAACAGTGGCCGTCGAGGTGATCAGGACAAAGCGCAGCTCGTTGCTCAGCTTGGCCAGGTCGGCGGTCAGCGCGTCTTCGGCGAACAGCGTCACTTCGGCTTGCAGGTTGCCACCGACGGCCTTGGCCGCGCGCTGGATTTCCATTTCCTTGTTGACCGCCACCTTCACTTCCATGATGCGATCCCAGTACTCGCGACCCAGCTCGAAGCCTTCCGGCAACTCGGTCAGGCCTTCGTACCAGGTGTTGAGCATCACCGATTCGTTGCGCTCGCCCGGCAGGTATTGCCACAGCTCGTCAGCGGTGAACGCCAGGATCGGCGCGATCCAGCGCACCAGCGCTTCGGAGATGTGGAACAGCGCGGTCTGGCACGAACGACGGGCCTTGCTGTCGGCGCCGGTGGTGTACTGGCGATCCTTGATGATGTCCAGATAGAAACCACCCAGCTCCTGCACGCAGAAGTTGTGGATCTTCGAGTAGACGTTCCAGAAACGGTATTCGCCGTAGTGCTCTTGCAGCTCGCGTTGCAGCAGCAGGGTGCGATCCACCGCCCAGCGATCCAGCGCCAGCATGTCTTCGGCCGGCAGCAGGTCGGTGGCCGGGTTGAAACCGGTCAGGTTGGAAAGCAGAAAGCGTGCGGTGTTACGGATACGACGGTAGGCGTCCGCACTGCGCTGCAGGATCTGCTCGGACACGGCCATTTCGCCGGAGTAGTCGGTCGACGCGACCCACAGACGCATGATGTCGGCGCCCAGGGTGTCGTTGACTTTCTGCGGCGCGATCACGTTGCCCAGGGACTTGGACATCTTGCGGCCGGACTCGTCCACGGTGAAACCGTGGGTCAGCAGCTCGCGGTACGGCGCGTGGTTGTCGATGGCGCAACCGGTCAGCAAGGACGAGTGGAACCAGCCACGGTGCTGGTCCGAACCTTCCAGGTACAGGTCGGCACGCGGGCCGGTCTCGTGGCCCATCGGGTGCGAACCGCGCAGGACGTGCCAGTGCGTGGTGCCCGAGTCGAACCAGACGTCGAGGGTGTCGCTGATCTTGTCGTACTGCGGCGCTTCATCGCCCAGCAGTTCGGCAGCGTCGAGTTTGAACCAGGCTTCGATTCCTTCGACTTCGACACGTTTGGCGACTTCTTCCATCAGCTCGACGGTGCGTGGGTGCAGCTCGCCGCTTTCCTTGTTCAGGAAGAACGGGATCGGCACGCCCCAGTTGCGCTGACGGGAGATGCACCAGTCCGGACGGTTGGCGATCATCGAGTGCAGGCGCGCCTGGCCCCAGGCCGGGACGAACTTGGTGTCTTCGATGGCTTTGAGCGAGCGTACGCGCAGGGTGTCGCCGCTGACCGGCTCCTTGTCCATGCCGATGAACCACTGCGCGGTGGCGCGGTAGATCAGCGGGGTCTTGTGGCGCCAGCAGTGCATGTAGCTGTGTTCGATGACGGTGGTGTGCAGCAGCGCACCGACCTCGGTCAGTTTTTCGACGATGGCCGGGTTGGCCTTCCAGATGAACTGGCCGCCGAAGAACTCCAGCGACGGCACGTAGACGCCGTTGCTCTGTACCGGGTTGAGGATGTCGTCGTTGACCATGCCGTACTTCTTGCAGGTCACGAAGTCGTCCACGCCGTAGGCCGGGGCGGAGTGAACCACGCCGGTGCCGGCGCCCAGTTCCACGTAGTCGGCCAGGTACACCGGCGACAGACGGTCATAGAACGGGTGGCGGAAATTGATCAGTTCCAGCGCCGAACCCGGTGCTGTTGCCAATACGGTGCCTTCGACGCCGTAACGGGTCAGGCAGGATTCGACCAGCTCTTCAGCCAGCACCAGCAGCTTGTCGCCGATGTCGACCAGCGCGTAGGTGAATTCCGGGTGAACGTTCAGCGCCTGGTTGGCCGGGATGGTCCACGGGGTGGTGGTCCAGATCACGATCGAGGCCGGTTTGCCCAGCGACGGCAGACCGAACGCGGCGGCCAGTTTGGCCTCGTCAGCGATCGGGAAGGCAACGTCGATGGTCGAGGACTTCTTGTTCTCGTACTCGACTTCCGCCTCGGCCAGGGCCGAACCGCAATCGAAGCACCAGTTCACAGGCTTCAGGCCCTTGAACACGAAACCGCCCTTGACGATTTCGGCGAGAGCGCGGATTTCACCGGCCTCGTTCTTGAAGTCCATGGTCTTGTACGGGTTGGCGAAGTCGCCCAGCACGCCGAGGCGGATGAACTCGGTCTTCTGCCCTTCGATCTGCTCGGTGGCGTAGGCACGGCACAGTTCGCGGGTCTTGTCCGCGCCCAGGTTCTTGCCGTGGGTCACTTCAACCTTGTGCTCGATCGGCAGGCCGTGGCAATCCCAGCCCGGGACATACGGCGCGTCGAAGCCCGACAGGGTCTTCGAGCGGATGATCATGTCCTTGAGAATCTTGTTCAGTGCGTGACCGATGTGGATCGTACCGTTGGCGTACGGAGGGCCGTCGTGCAGGACGAACTTCGGACGATCCTTGCCAATCTCGCGCAACTTTCCGTACAGGCCAATACTGTCCCAGCGCTGCAGGATCTGCGGTTCGCGCTGTGGCAGGCCGGCCTTCATTGGGAAGGCGGTGTCCGGAAGGTTTAGCGTGGCTTTATAGTCGGTCATTTAAGGCTCTTCATTAGCGATGGGCGCTAGGTGCGGCTAGTGCACGGGCGGCGGCGACATCCGCGCTGATCGCCGTTTTCAATGCCTCCAGGGAGGCGAAACGCTGCTCTTCACGCAGCTTCTGGTGGAAAACCACCGTCAAACGCCGGTCATACAGATCGCCGGCAAAATCTAAAAGATAAACTTCAAGGTGGGCCTTGCCATCACCTTGCACCGTGGGCCGCACGCCGATATTGGCGACGCCGGGCCAGGTCTTGCCGTCGATGTCGACATCGACCAGGTAAACCCCGGTGAACGGCACGCGACGGCGTTTCAGTTGAATGTTCGCCGTGGGCGTACCCAACTGGCGAGCCAGCTTCTGGCCATGCAGCACGCGACCGGCAATCCGGTACGGGCGACCGAGTAGACGCTCAGCCAAAGCAAAATCGGCGGCGGCCAACGCGTTGCGCACCTGGGTGCTGCTGACGCGAATGCCGTCCAGCTCGACGGTTTGCGCGGCTTCCACGGTAAAGCCGTGGACCTGCCCGGCCTGCAAAAGGAAATCGAAATCGCCGAGGCGGTCGCAACCGAAGCGGAAATCGTCACCGACCTCCAGATGCTGCACGCCGAGGCCATCGACCAGGATGGTATCGACGAATTCGCTGGCGCTGAGCTTGCTCAAGCGCTGGTTGAAGGCCAGGCACAGAACCCGGTCGACACCTTCGGCGGCCAGCAGTTGCAGTTTGTCGCGCAACCGGGCCAGACGCGCCGGCGCGGTCTCCGGGGCGAAGAATTCCCGTGGCTGCGGCTCGAAAATCACCACGCAGCTGGGTACGCCCAACTCGAGCGCACGCTCACGCAGTCGGGCCAGAATGGCCTGGTGACCACGGTGAACACCGTCAAAGTTGCCAATAGTGGCGACGCAGCCCCGATGCTGGGGGCGCAGATTGTGGAGGCCTCGAACCAGCTGCATAACGCGCTTCTTGCTCATAAAGTGGCCGATTATAACCACACCCGACGGCCGACGACAGGCAACACCGTAACCCAAAGTGATCGAGCCGACAAAACTGCCGGCTCGCGCCCGTTTTTCAGGGAAAAAACCTCAGCTCAACGCCTTGCGATTGAAGTCGCGCAGGCGGAAACCGAGTAGCAGCAACATGCCGAAATAAGCAATCACGCCGGCAACCACCAAGGCGCCCAAGCGCAGGAAGCGCTCCAGCATGTGGCCCTGATCCCACGCGGGCATGAAATGCATGCCGATCAACAGCACCGCCGACATCACCGCCACCGCAACCACCAGCTTGAAACCGAACTTCAGCCAGCCCGGTTGCGGTTGATACATCTGCTGCTTACGCAGTTGATAGAACAGCAGCCCGGCGTTCAAGCAGGCACCGGCGCTGATCGCCAGTGCCAGCCCGGCGTGGGCTAGCGGACCGATCAACACCAGGTTGAACAACTGAGTGACCACCAGGGTGAAGATTGCGATTTTTACCGGCGTACGGATGTTCTGTTGCGCATAAAAGCCTGGCGCCAGCACTTTGATCACAATAATCCCGAGCAGACCGACAGAATAGGCAATCAACGCCCGCTGAGTCATCTCGGCGTCAAACCCGCTGAACTGGCCGTACTGGAATAGCGAAACCGTCAACGGCTCGGCCAGGATCCCCAGCGCCAGTGCACATGGCAACACCAGTACGAAGCACAGGCGCAGGCCCCAGTCGAGAATCCGCGAATATTCGTGACGATCCTTGCTGGCGTAAGTCTTGGCCAATGTCGGCAGCAGGATTGTGCCCAGCGCCACACCCAGCACACCGGACGGCAACTCCATGAGACGGTCGGCGTAATACATCCACGACACCGAGCCCGCCACCAGGAACGAGGCGAAAATGGTGTTGATGATCAGGGAAATCTGGCTGACCGAGACGCCGATGATCGCCGGCAACATCTGTTTCATCACCCGCCAGACACCGGTATCGCGCAGATTCAGGCGCGGCAGCACCAGCATGCCTATCTTTTTCAGGTGCGGCAGTTGATAGAGCAACTGCGCCAGGCCACCCACCAGCACCGCCCAGCCAAGCGCCATGACCGGCGGATCGAAGTACGGCGTCAGGAACAGCGAAAACACGATCATGCTGACGTTGAGCAGGGTCGGCACGAATGCCGGCACCGAGAAACGGTTCCAGGTATTGAGGATCGCCCCCGCCAGCGAAGACAGGGAGATCAGCAATATATAGGGGAAGGTCACTCGCAGCAGGTCGGAGGTCAGCTGGAATTTTTCCGGCGTATCGGTAAAACCCGGGGCCGTGGCCCAGATCACCCAGGGCGCGGCGATCATGCCCAGCGCGGTGACCAGCGCCAGTACCAGCGTCAACAGGCCGGAAACGTAGGCAATAAAGGTGCGGGTCGCCTCTTCGCCCTTCTGGCTTTTATATTCGGCCAGGATCGGCACAAAAGCCTGGGAAAACGCCCCCTCGGCGAAGATCCTGCGCAGCAGATTGGGCAGTTTGAAGGCGATAAAGAAGGCGTCGGTCGCCATTCCGGCGCCGAAAGTGCGGGCGATGAGCGTGTCGCGAACAAACCCGAGAATCCGGGAAAGCATCGTGATAGAGCTGACGGCGGCCAACGATTTGAGCAGATTCATTGAAGGAATGTGTGCCTGTCGATAAACAGCAGGCGAATAACGCGCCCACTTGTGCGATACTCCGCGCCGCAACAGCACAGAGCCAAAGCTCGCGAGTTTACAGGTCAAGCGCCGGAAATAAATATCCCGCCTCTTTATACCTACCACTTAGCGGAACGTCTCAAGCGCCCTTGACAAGACATCTCTTCATCGGCATGATTCGCGGCCTATTTTGTTTGCTATTTCCTAAAAAGTCTTTCGAGGAGCTCGACGGTGGCCAACTCACCTTCCGCCAAAAAACGTGCAAAACAGGCTGAGAAGCGTCGCAGCCACAACGCCAGCCTGCGTTCCATGGTTCGTACCTACATCAAGAATGTAGTTAAAGCCATCGACGCAAAAGACGCTGAAAAAGCTCAAGCTGCATACGTTCTGGCTGTGCCAGTTATCGACCGTATGGCCGATAAAGGCATCATCCACAAGAACAAGGCTGCTCGTCATAAGAGCCGTCTGAATGGCCACGTCAAGGCACTGAAAGAAGCTGCCTAAGCGACGTAGTCATTAAAAAACCGACCTCAGGGTCGGTTTTTTATTGCCTGCGATTTGCTCTGACTTCAGCAAATCGCAGGCAAAAAAAGAGGAGCCAGCCGGCTCCTCTTTTTTTACGCGCGATTAATGAGCTGACGCCCACGGCAGAATCGGGATCGCCGTCACCGCATTCTGCGGACTACCCTCGATCAGGCGATCGCTGTAGACGAGATACACCAGCGTATTGCGCTTCTTGTCGAGAAAGCGCACCACCTGCATGGTCTTGAACACCAGCGAAGTGCGCTCCTTGAACACCTCTTCGCCATCCTTCAATTCACCCTTGAAGTTGATCGGCCCGACCTGGCGGCAGGCAATGGAAGCCTCGGCACGATCCTCGGCCAGACCCAACCCACCCTTCACACCGCCAGTCTTGGCGCGCGACAGGTAGCAAGTCACGCCTTCAACCTTCGGATCATCGAATGCCTCGACCACGATCCGATCGTTCGGCCCGACAAACTTGAATACCGTCGACACCTGACCGATTTCCTCGGCCGAGGCCAGCAATGGCAGCGCCATCAACAAGCCCAACAATCCATTTGCCATACGCATCGCGTTTTCCTTACACCAGAATCAGGTTGTCACGGTGAACCAGTTCCGGCTCAGCCATGTAACCCAGCAAACCGACAATCGCATCCGACGACTGACCGATGATTTTTTGTGCTTCCAGCGCGCTGTAGTTAGCCAGGCCACGGGCGATCTCACGACCGTCCGGCGCCACGCAAACCACCATTTCGCCACGACGGAAACTGCCCTGAACCAGTTTGACGCCGACCGGCAGCAGGCTTTTGTTGCCTTGCGACAACGCGGATACCGCACCATCATCCAGCACCAGCGTGCCACGGGTTTGCAGATGTCCGGCCAGCCACTGCTTGCGCGCCGCGAGCATGCCGCGCTCAGGCGACAGCAACGTACCAATGCGCTCACCCGCTTTAAGCCGGTCGAGCACGCGCTCCAGACGCCCGCCAACAATGATGGTATGAGCACCGGAACGTGCCGCCAGACGCGCCGCGCGCAGCTTGGTCTGCATGCCGCCACGACCCAATGCACCGCCAGTACCGCCCGCCACTGCATCCAGCGCCGGATCATCGGCGCGCGCTTCGTAAATCAGCTGGGCGTCAGGGTTATTGCGCGGATCAGCGTCGAACATGCCGTCGCGATCCGTCAGGATCACCAGCAGATCAGCTTCGACCAGGTTGGCCACCAGCGCCGCGAGCGTGTCGTTGTCGCCGAAACGGATTTCGTCGGTGACCACGGTGTCGTTTTCGTTGATTACCGGGATGACTTTCAGCTCGACCAGCGCACGCAAGGTGCTACGGGCGTTCAGGTAGCGCTTGCGATCGGACAGGTCGTCGTGAGTCAGGAGAATCTGCGCAGTGTGCCGGCCATGCTCGGCAAAGCTCGATTCCCAGGCTTGCACCAAGCCCATCTGACCGATTGCTGCTGCGGCCTGGAGCTCGTGCATCGCACTGGGTCGCGCGGTCCAGCCGAGGCGACTCATGCCCGCCGCCACTGCCCCGGAGGACACCAGCACCAGCTCGACGCCGGCCTCATGCAAAGCCACCATCTGCTCGACCCAGACACCCATTGCCGCGCGATCCAGCCCTTTGCCATCCGCTGTCAGCAAAGCGCTGCCGATCTTCACGACCCAACGCTGCGCACCTGTCACCTTGCTCCGCATCATCTTCAACCTTAGCTTGAGGGCAGCGCGACCTGGCACTGCCCGTGACGTTATTCGTGGTTCTTCGTGACCAACAATCGATTTCCAGATACTAAAACGCCGCTCGATTGAGCGGCGCTTAAGTTTACTGCAACGAATCAGTCACGCACGTAAATGATTTCCGGACCGTCTTCGTCATCCACATCTTCTTCGTCCCAGTCATCGTCGCCGATGTCATGGACCGACTTCACGCCACTGCGACGCAGGGCACGCTTGTCATCCAGCGCCTGCAACTGAGCACGGGCCTCGTCTTCGATGCGCTGATCGAGATCGGCCAGTTCTTCCTTGTAGGCCGGGTCATTGGCCAGGCGATCGGCACGATCTTCCAGATAACGCATGATGTCGCGCGTCAGGCGCTCGGTGCCGTCTTTGGCGATGGCCGAGATCACGTAGACCGGACCTTCCCACTGCAGACGCTCGACCACTTCCTTGACCCGCTCCTCGTGCTCCTCTTCGAGGATCTGATCGCACTTGTTCAGCACCAGCCAGCGATCACGCTCGGCCAGCGACGGGCTGAACTTGATCAGCTCGTTGACGATCACTTCAGCGGCGTCCGGTGCACTGCTGTCGTCCAGCGGCGCCATGTCCACGAGGTGCAGCAACAGACGGGTACGCGCCAGGTGCTTGAGGAAACGAATGCCCAGACCGGCACCGTCGGAAGCACCTTCGATCAGACCCGGAATGTCGGCGATGACGAAGCTTTTCCAGCGATCGACGCTGACAACACCCAGGTTCGGCACCAGAGTGGTGAACGGGTAATCGGCGACCTTCGGCTTGGCAGCCGATACCGAACGGATAAAGGTACTTTTACCGGCGTTCGGCAGACCCAGCAGGCCGACGTCAGCCAGAACCTTCATTTCCAGTTTCAGGTCGCGCTGCTCGCCCGGCTTACCTGGCGTTGTCTGACGCGGCGCACGGTTGGTACTGGATTTGAAACGGGTGTTGCCCAGACCGTGCCAGCCGCCCTGAACCACCATCAGTTTCTGACCGGCCTTGGTCAGGTCACCGATGACTTCCTGGGTGGCGGAGTCGATCACGGTGGTGCCGACCGGCACGCGCAGGATCAGGTCTTCACCCTTCTTGCCGGTGCAGTCGGTGCTGCCACCATTGGAGCCACGCTCGGCATCGAAGTGCCGGGTGTAACGGTAGTCCACCAGGGTGTTGAGGTTTTCGTCGGCCATCATGAAGATGGAACCGCCGTCACCGCCGTCACCACCATTCGGGCCGCCGTTTTCAATGAATTTTTCCCGACGGAAACTCATGCAGCCATTGCCGCCGTCACCAGCCTTTACGCGGATCGATACTTCATCAACAAACTTCATAACCAACGCCTCTCGCCGTACGGACGAGCCGAAAAACAATCAAGACATAAGACTCTTGCAAAAATGAGCGCAGCGACCCCAACTCACGACCTGCATCGCACGCCGACAGCCCATACAAACAGCTTTGCAAGAGACTCACCCCACAAACGAAAAAGCCCCGTCGCAAGACAGGGCTTCTCCAGCATACTCGCGATTAAGCCGCGACTACGCTCACGTAACGGCGGTTGAAAGCGCCCTTTACTTCGAACTTGATCACGCCTTCGATTTTCGCGAAGAGAGTGTGATCTTTACCCATGCCAACGCCGTAGCCAGCGTGGAATTGGGTGCCGCGCTGACGCACGATGATGTTGCCGGCCTTGATGACCTGGCCGCCATACATCTTCACGCCAAGGCGTTTGGCTTCTGAGTCGCGACCGTTACGGGTACTACCACCAGCTTTTTTGTGTGCCATGAGTCAATTCTCCTAGTGAGGAATTAGGCTGAAATTAAGCCTGAATACCGGTGATTTTGATCTCGGTGTACCACTGGCGGTGGCCCATACGCTTCATGTGGTGCTTACGACGACGGAACTTGATGATGCGGACTTTATCGTGACGACCTTGGGAGATCACTTCAGCCACAACGGTAGCGCCAGCAACAACTGGAGCGCCGATATTCACGTCGTCGCCATTGGCAACCAACAGAACGCGATCAAAAGTTACGGATTCGCCAGTAGCGACTTCCAGTTTTTCGATCTTCAGGTATTCACCTGGTGCAACTTTGTACTGCTTGCCACCAGTAACGATTACTGCATAAGACATGGTATTTCTCCGATAATCCTGCTCACCCAGCTCTTTATAAGAAGAGGTATTGGCTGGCATGGCTGCAATGGGCTGGAGGCCCGTTTGCAATTGCGTAAGGCAGGTGCTGCCCAGGAAGTTCAGGGTGCGCGATTGTACGCAAGCCTTCGAAGTCATGCAAGGGGCCGTCCATCGCGCCTTGACAGGCCCGGACGTGGGTCCTAGCATGCCGCGCAACCCTTCTGGAGCACCTGTCGCTGATGCAACCCCAAGCTTTCTACCGCGCGGTGGCGGACGATTTTAGCGCCGTCGACGGCATCATCAAGAAGCAGCTGACTTCCCGAGTGCCGCTGGTATCGAAAATCGGCGATTACATCACGTCGGCCGGCGGCAAACGCCTGCGTCCTTTATTGGTGCTGCTGTGTGGCAAGGCCCTGGGTCGCGAAGGCGACGACATGCGCCTGCTGGCCGCCACCATCGAATTCCTGCACACCGCGACCCTGCTGCATGACGACGTGGTCGACATGTCCGGCATGCGCCGTGGCCGTTCGACTGCCAACGCCATGTGGGGCAACGCCCCGAGCGTACTGGTCGGCGACTTTCTGTACTCGCGCTCGTTCGAGATGATGGTCGAACTGGGCTCGATGCCGGTAATGAAGATCCTGTCCCAGGCCACGCGCATCATCGCCGAAGGCGAAGTGCTGCAGCTGTCCAAGGTTCGCGACGCCAGCACCACTGAAGAAACCTACATGGAAGTCATCCGCGGCAAGACCGCGATGCTCTTCGAGGCTTCGACCCACAGCGCCGCCGCGCTGGCCGGTGCCACCGCCGAGCAGAGCGAAGCGCTGCGTACCTTCGGTGACCACCTGGGCGTGGCATTCCAGCTGGTAGACGACCTGCTCGACTACAAGGGCGACGCCGAAACCCTGGGCAAGAACGTCGGTGACGATCTGGCCGAAGGCAAGCCGACCCTGCCGCTGATCTACACCATGCGCGAAGGCACGCCAGAGCAAGCTGCACTGGTACGCCAGGCGATCCAGAAAGGCGGGATCGAAGACCTGGAAAGCATCCGCATCGCCGTGGAAGCCTCCGGCTCCCTGGAATACACCGCGCAACTGGCCCGTGACTACGTGGCCCGCGCGATCAAGTGCCTCGACGCGCTGCCGGCCAGCGAATACCGCGATGCACTGGTTGAGCTGAGCGAGTTCGCGGTCGCCCGCACGCACTGATCAACGCCGCATCATAAAAAACCGCAGCCTCCGTCGGAGCCTGCGGTTTTTTGTTGCCTGCCATCAGCGGCTAAAACCCTATACAATGTGCGACTTTTAGCGATCCCCTCTCCAAGGAGCCTTAGTGAGCACGTTGCCACCCTGCCCGAAATGCAATTCCGAATACACCTACGAAGACGGCACCCAACTGGTGTGCCCGGAGTGCGCCCACGAGTGGTCTGCCGGCGGTGAAGCCGAAGTGGCATCCGACGATGTCGTGAAAAAGGATTCGGTCGGTAACGTCCTGCAGGACGGCGACACCATCACCGTGATCAAGGACCTGAAGGTCAAGGGCACCTCGCTGGTGGTCAAGGTCGGCACCAAGGTCAAGAACATCCGCCTGTGCGATGGCGATCACGACATCGACTGCAAGATCGACGGCATCGGCCCGATGAAACTCAAATCCGAGTTCGTCAGAAAAGTCTGATTCTGCCGTCTTCCATCCCGCGCCCGCCGTGGGATGGAGCTTCGCCCTCCCCCGCAATCCCCAACAAATCCTCGCGATAGCCAAACGCCAGCCGTTTTGACCTTACGCAATCTTTACCCGCAAAAAATCACAAACCGCCAATAGGCGCTTGCTATTTGACGAATAAGAATTATTCTCATTGAAACCCTTTCAATGGAGATGAGACCCATGACTTATTTGATCGACGCCTGGCTGGATCGCCCGCACCCGTACCTCAGGATCCTGCATCGGGAAACCGGTGAAGTCTGCGCGATACTGGAAGAAGAAGCCCTGCACGAGTTGCAGGATCAAGGGGATCTGGACGTCAGCGGCCTGAGTTCCAGCGAGCCATTGGTGCTCAAGGAGCTGGTGCGCAATCTGTTCCTGTTCTGCTATGCCCGGGCCTTGCGCCCGACCAGTGAACTGCACAACAAGATCGAAGTATGAGAACGACGGAGAAACCCTGCACAAGCCACGCTTGTGCAGGGTAACGGGATTACAGAACGTCGAGCAGCTCGACGTCGAACACCAGAACGCTGTGCGGCGGGATGCTGCCAACGCCTTGAGCGCCGTAAGCCAGTTCGCTCGGCACGTACAGACGCCATTTGCTGCCGGCATTCATCAGTTGCAGGGCTTCGGTCCAGCCAGCGATAACGCCGCCAACCGGGAATTCAGCCGGCTGACCACGCTCGTAGGAGCTGTCGAACACAGTGCCGTCGATCAGCGTGCCGTGGTAGTGAGTACGCACGGTGTCTTCACGGGACGGCTTGGCGCCTTCACCTTGAGTCAGCACTTCGAACTGCAGGCCGGAAGCCAGGGTGGTGATGCCTTCTTTCTTGGCGTTTTCAGCCAGGAATGCCAGGCCTTCGCCAGCAGCGGCTTCAGCTTTGGCAGCGGCTTCGGCTTGCATGATCTCGCGGATCACCTTGAAGCTGGCGGACATGGCTTCCTGGCTTACACGGCTTTCCTTACCGGCGAATGCGTCGGTCAGACCAGCCAGGATGGCGTCCAGGCTGACACCCGGTGGCGGGTTGTCGCGCAGCTGGTCACCCAGCTGACGGCCGATGCCGTAGCTGACGCGGGTTTCGTCGGTGGACAGATTTACTTCGGACATGACACTGCTCCGCTGTGCGGACGGCCTCAGGACATGCCGTGCGTACACAGCGCGTCCCGGCGCGCCCGGAACCAAAAGGGCGAGCAGACTAGCACAGATGTTCCGGCATTGATCAGGCCCTCGGGCCTACAGCGCGGATCGCCAGGCCAGCGGCACCTTCAGGCTTTCTTCGCCACTGGCGCCAAGACCGCACATTTCATCGTGCACCGAGGTGTGCACCAGGTTGAACGGCAGCACCGGAAAGTTATGCAGCACATCCCGGGCATGCTCGACCGAACGCAGCATCAGCATTTTCCCCTGCGGGTCGCTCAGCGGATACGCCGCACCATGCATGCGGGCTTCAAGCAGGTAGATCCCGCCTTCCATGGAGATCAGGTTCAGTTCGTCGACCTTTCTGGCGACGGCAAACGCATTCAACTCTTGCAGGTTCATGAACGCACCTCACACGGTGGCGAGCCTTGAGACCTACAGGGATATGCCTCGGCCGATCAAAGTACAAGCCACAAACGACACCGCCCGTCTGTTTCGCAACAGACGGGCGGTTTTGTTACAGCAATCGTCAGCTCATCAGTGCTTGGTGAGCTTGTCCAGATAACCCATGGCGAACGCCGAGATCACGAAGGTCATGTGGATGATCACGTACCACATCAGGTGCTCGGGATCGACGTTCTTGGCGTCCATGAAGATCCGCAGCAGGTGGATCGAGGAGATCGCCACGATCGACGCCGCCACTTTCATCTTCAGCGACGAGGAGTCCATGGTGCCCAGCCAGCTGAGCTTCTCTTTGCCTTCATCGATGTTCAGCTCGGACACGAAGTTCTCGTAGCCGGAAATCATCACCATCACCAGCAAGCCGCCGACCAGCGCCATGTCGATCAGCGACAGCAGCACAAGAATCAGCTCGGACTCGGCCATGGAGAAGACGTTGGGAATGACATGAAACACTTCCTGGAAGAATTTCAATGCCAGCGCCAGCAGCCCGAGGGACAGCCCGATGTAGATCGGCGCCAGCAGCCAGCGCGTGGCGTACATTGCATTTTCGATAAAGCGTTCCATTGACTCTCACACAAGAAGGGTTGAAATCGGCGGCGAGTATACCAGTCGCCCATGACAGCCAGAAACCGCCCGGAAATCCGCCACCTGCGTGTGTGTGTCAAAGTTTTTCTGCTAGTGTCCAAACCATTGACAGCCCAGCGACAGTGGACAGGACGACTGGAAATGGATGTGCGATTGCCGATAACGACTGCCGGAATTTGCTTCGCCCTGTTGCTGGGCGGGTGTTCGCCCGGCGATGAAAAACCCGTCGTCAGTCTCGAAGAAAAGACCGCGCAGTTCGAGCAATCGCTGGACGCCATCACCGACCCGAAACTCAAGGACGCCGTGACCGAACTCGGCGGCTCGCTGCTGTTGCTCGAACGCGCGCAACAGCGACTCGACAACAAACCGTCCCGGACCGAATACGGCGAAGACGCCCTCGGCGTACTCCGGCATTACCCGACACCGCAGGCGCTGGTCGACACCTTCATCAACGGCCTGTTTGTGCTGCACAAGGATTCCAGTTCCGATTACCTCACCGACCTGCAACCGGTGTTCCCCTTCGTGCTCAACATCCCCGGCGGCTTTCTGTTCCCCCATGGCGTGGAATGGCAATCGGTGACCCTGAGCAACAAACGGGTCATCACCTATCAGCCGGAATGGTCGGAAACCGATCCGGGCATTCAGTTGAGTCCGTCCAGCTCCAACGTCACCAACCCCGACGACCTGACCGTCACCTACCCGTTCATCGAAGGGTTGAATGTCGACAAGAAGAACCTGCCGCGCCCGGTCAGCCTGCAAGGCCAGGTGGAAGTCATCGCCCCGAAACGCCTGCACAGTTTCAATCTGGATAAAAAGGACGTCGGCCAGACCCGCTCCGACGGCAACCTCAGCGTAACCCTGCTGAAACTGGACACGCACTACGCCGAACTTGAGTTCAGCAATAAGCTGCCGCTCGCCCCGGAAGTCGCCAACACCCGGCTCAATCCGTTGATCGTCCAGGCCCGCGATTCAACGGGCCAGTATCTGGTGCGTGCCGGCGCCATCAACGAAAACCCCGAGCAGGTGGCGTTCTATCAAAAGCAGCTGGCGTACCTGCAACAGCAAAAAGCCTGGAGCGAGGCGCTGGAAAAAAAGCTGGACGATGAACAGCAGACATTCGAACAGCAGCATCCGCACCACTACAACAAGGTGTACTTCAACGGCCCGATCGATACCCTCGAAGTCAGCCTGCTGGATTTTTCCGAAGCGACCGTCACCCGCAAGGCGCTGGATCTGCCCGTGCGCGAGTTCGATCCGCACACCACGGAAAAAACCGTGCAGCCGCTCGACCTGCCGATCACCGTCTACGACGACCAGGCGCCCGACTGGCTCAAAGGCGCGTCCCTCACTGAAGAACAGCTGAAAAGCGGCGTTCATATCCGCCAGTCGGTTGAAGAGCCGAGCGCCGCGCGCATCGAGTTCGACCATCGCAAAACTTTCAACGATGAAATGCTCGGCGACGACTTCAGCCCCGGCGAAAGCCCGGTGACGTTCTTCACTGAAAAGCACAACGGCAAACTCGACGAGCCAATCGAACTGCCGCCCGAGGCGTATCAGGTCGACCCGCTACAGGCAACCATCACCTACGACCTGAACCTGTTCCCGGAAACCCCGGCGATTGCCGTCGGCTCGATGCCGTTGTTCCTGGCCACGGTGGACAAACAGGCTTACGAAGCCAAGGCCCTGCCCAAAGGTTTGGAAATCAGAAACAACGCGCTGGTGGTGGATTTGAAGCGATACCCCGCCAACGAATGGCGATTCTTCGTCAAGGACGACAGCGGTCATTATCTGAAACAGATTCTGTCGGTCAGCCACGACGCAAGCGCAGAAGGGCCAGCGTTATTCGGCGTGCATTATTTCTACGGCCGTCCGACGCGCGTGGAAACCTATCAGCGAACCGACCTCGCCACCGTGCAATACGGCTTTGAGGTCAAACTCGACAAGGCGCAGACCCAGGGCGCTGCGCCCTGATCGACGCTAATGGTCGGCGCTGAGATCTAGTGATCGAAAGTGCCGATGCTGCGTCCGCGCCCACCGTTGATCTGCCGCAACTGCGCCTGCAGATGCAACGACCAGATCTGTGGATCATTGGCCAGTTCATAGCCGTGCATCGTCAGGCTTTCAACGATGGTGTCGAGAATCGACTCGGCGGCGATCGGCCCGTGGAACGGGCCCTGGGCCTTGATGGCGGAAGGTTGTTCACCGGCCATGCCGGCGGCGAAGAGCAACGTCCACATGCCGTTATCGCCGGCCAACGGTTTGATGGCGCATTCGATACGGGTCACGAGACCCAGGCATTGACGGGTGAGGCAGAGGTTGCGCGACATGGCGGCGACCCTCGGTAAAGCCGGTGTTCAGCCCTTGCTGAAGAGCTGTTTCGATCCAGTGATACTGTCGATGTCCTTGAGCAGAGAATAGAAGAAAAGTCCGCCGCGCAAGCCGCACAGAACCAGAAGGCGCCGAATGGTCATTGTGTGAATATTGACGCCAGAGTGATGGCACTTTTGCCGACGTTCGCGACAAAACAAAAAAGGGAGCACCAGGCTCCCGTTTTTTTTGAAGGCTGCCTGGCTTAAGCCGGTTTGGCCTCCGCCAGCGCCTCCTGCGCCAGTTCCTTCTCGGCCTCTTTCAGATCCTCTTCGCTGATCATCTCGGCAATCACTCGCAGGCGCTCCACTACCCGCGCGTTGACGCTGCCTTCCGGAAATTCGCCCTCTTCGTTCGGCTCACCGGCCGGCTCGCCCACCAGCAGGCTCAACGCTTCGTCGGCCTGACGCACCGCGTAAACGTGGAACTGCCCGGCACGCACCGCTGCCAGCACCTTCTCGTCGAGCATCAAGGTGGCGACGTTGGCCTGCGGAATGATCGCGCCCTGCTCGCCCGTCAGCCCGCGCGCTTCGCAGAGACGGAAGAAGCCTTCGATCTTCTCGTTGACCCCGCCCACCGCCTGCACTTCGCCGAACTGGTTGATCGAGCCGGTAATCGCGAAGCATTGCTTGAGCGGGGTTTTCGACAACGCCGAAATCAGCGTGCACGCCTCGCCCAGCGACGCACTGTCGCCATCGACGTAGCCGTAGGATTGCTCCAGCGCGATGCTCGCGGAAATCGCCAGCGGGAATTCCTGAGCGTAACGGCTGCCCAGATACCCGGTGAGAATCATCACGCCTTTGGAGTGGATCGGCTGACCGAGGTTGACCTCGCGCTCGATGTCGACGATGCCGCTGCCGCCCGGGTACACCGTGGCGGAAATCCGCGCCGGCACACCAAACGCCGAGTCGCCGACTTCGAGCACGGTCAGCCCGTTGCACTTGCCGACCGCCGCGCCGTCGGTGTCGATCAGGATGATCCCCGCCAGCATGTCGTCGAGAATCCGCGCCGAAACACGACCGGTGCGGGTGGCCTTGGCCTTGAGCGCACGCTCGATGTGGCCGGCGTCGGTCATTTCATCGTTGGCCAGGTGCCGGATGAAATCCGCCTCGCTGACCAGCTGGAACAGATCGCCGATCCGCGCCGACAAGCGCCCCTGATGCTCGGCCAGACGCGCGCTGTAAGTCGCCAGACGCGCTACCGCGTCGGCGGTCAGCGGCGCCATGCCTTCTTCGGAAGTGCGGGTTTTCAGCAACTGGGCGAACTGCTCCAGGCTTTCGTCGACCATCGGGATGTCTTCGTCGAAGTCCACCAGAACGCGGAACATCTCCTGGAAGTCCGGATCGAGGTCCTGCAGCGTGTAATACAGCTGACGGGCGCCGATGATGATCACTTTGACCTGCAGCGGAATGTGCTGCGGGTTGAGCGTCACGGTGGCGAAACGGCCCATCTCGCCCAGCGGCGATTCCATCTTCAGCTTGCGCGATTGCAGGGCGCGCTTGAGCGCATCCCATACGAACGGCTCGCCAAGCATTTTTTCCGCTTCAAGGATCAGGAAACCGCCGTTGGCGCGGTGCAACGCACCCGGACGCAACTGGCGATAGGTGGTGTAGAGCGCGCCCTGATCGGTGGTGTACTCGATGCGGCCGAACAGGTTTTCGTAGGTCGGATGCGGCTCGAACACCACCGGCGCACCGCCGCTGGCCGGATGACCAACCACCAGACTCGGGGCGTATTGCTCTTCCAGCAGCTTGCGCGCGACAGCGTCGGTCTTGCTGTCATCGACCAGTTGCTCGACCACGGTTTTCAGCAGATAGACCTGCATCGCTTGCAGGTAACCGCAGACGGCCGCGTTTTCCGCGTACTTTTCCGACAGCGGTGCGAGCAAAGGCTGCAGGGCCAGGGTGATGGTTTCTTCGTTGAGCTGACGCAGCTGGTTGCTCGACTCGCGCTTCCATTGCGGCAGGCTGGCGAGCTCTTCGTTCAGGCGCTCTTCGAGGCCGGAAATATCCTCGTGGAAACGCTCGCGCTCGGCCTCCGGCAACTGGGCGAATTCGGCTTCGTCCAGCGCCTTGCCTTCAAGCATCGGAGTAAACGCGATGTTGCTGCTGTCGCGGTACAGGGCGACGTCTTTTTCCAGGGCCAGACGTTCGATGACGTCCAGCGCCTTGTCGTAGCGCTGGTTGAAGGCGCGGTCGATGGCGCTCTTCTTCTGCTGGTAGGACGGGTGTTCGAACACCGCCGGAAAGGTCGACAGCAGATTGTCGATCAAGCCGTTGATATCGCCGATGAAAGCACCGGCAGTGCCCGACGGCAGTTCCAGGGCGCGGGGCTCGCGCGGCTCATCGAAATTGTTGACGTAGACCCAGTCCGCCGGGGTCTGCAGGCGTTTGCCTTCGGCCTTCAGGTAGCGTTTGACGAACGAGAAACGGCCGGTGCCGGGCTCGCCCATGACGAATACGTTGTAACCGGGGCGTGGCATGGCCACACCGAACTGCAAGGCTTCGACCGCACGTTCCTGGCCAAGCACACCGCGAAAGGGCTCCAGATCATTGGTGGTAGTGAAGCTGAACTGTTCAGCGGAAAACGGACGGGTCAGCGCTTCGGGCGCTAGACGCAAGCTGGCAGCAACAGGATCAGGCATCGGGCTTCCTTAACAATCAGGCGGGGCAGATAGCGGCATTCTGGCGCTGCCCGAGCCCCACTGGCAAGGCGCGCCATACGACAAAGCATAGACAACCGGCCAACCTTGACGCAGCCCCAGTGAAACCGGGGGTATCGCCAAATCTTTTGTAAAAAATCACGGAACCCCGGGAACGTGCCTAAACTCCAAACTGCGCGGCTGGAACTAATACCGGCCCACTGGCTTCGTTTGGATCTGTTTCTACAGAGCTTGGGGGGCCAGAACCCTGTCCATTGGTATGCACACAAAGAGAACAAAGCTATGAAACGGATTCTTCTCGGTACTCTCTTCACCGCTGTATCCATCAACGCAATGGCGCAAGCTCCAGGCGGCCCGGATTGCGGTTGGGGCAACATGCTGTTCGAAGGTCAGCGTGGCACCCCGGCTCACTTCCTGGCATCCACCACCAACGGCACCTCCGGCAACGCCACGTTCGGCATGACGTCCGGCACCAACGGTTGCTCCACCAACGCATCGCTGACCTACGGCGGCAAGTCCTGGTTTGCCATGAATGGCATGATGAACGAGCTGTCCGAAGACATGGCAAAGGGCAACGGCGAAGCGCTGACGACCTATGCCGTGGTACTGGGCGTGGCGCCGGAAGACCGTGCGCACTTCGCCGCCGTCACTCACGAGCACTTCCAGCAGATCTTCAGCAAGGCTGACGTGACCGCCGAAGACGTGCATACCAACACCCTGGCCGTCCTGAAGGCAGACCCACGTCTGGCCAAGTACGCGACTCAGGCTTAAGCTCGACCCACCCGCTTCTTTCGGGAAGCGGGTTTTATTTTTTCGACCCGCCCTTCTTGGGTCTTTGTTTCTTTCGACTTAAGTTGCCATTTATGCTCAAACGCCTTGCCTGGCTGGCGCTGTGTGTCTGCGCCCCGCTGTCCGCCGCGCCTCACATTGACCCTCAACGTTTGCAGCAACTGGCCAACGACCGCTTCTGGATTTCCCTCGGTCATTACGAAACCGCCAAGCTCGGAGGCTGGCGCAGCTACGTCAGTGACAAAAAATTCTTTCTTGCCGCCGACGGCAACGAACACCCCGACCATGAACTGGCGGCCACCGTGCAAGCGCTGTACGCCCCCGCCAGTCTCGGTGAGCAACACGCCCAGTGCGTCTACCCGGCACGCACCCGCTGGTTGAAGGATCAACTCAACCTGACCGATCTGCCGACGCCGGACTGCGCCGAATTCAAGAAGTGGTTCAAGGACGTCTCGCCCCACAGCGCGGTGATGATTTTCCCGGCGGCCTACCTCAACAGCCCGTCGTCGATGTTCGGCCACACCCTGCTGCGCATCGACCAGGCTGACGTGCAGAGCGACAAGACTTCACTGCTCAGTTATGCGATCAACTTCGGCGCCTACATCGAAGGCTCGGACAACAGCATCCTGTACGCCTGGAAAGGCCTGATGGGCGGCTATCCGGGGCTGTTCGCGCTGGTGCCCTATCAGGAAAAACTCTCGGAATACCGCAGCCTGGAAAACCGCGACCTGTGGGAATACCGGCTCAATCTGACGCAAGCCGAAACCGCGCGCATGGTCGAGCATGTGTGGGAGTTGAAGCAGATCCAGTTCGACTACTTCTTCTTCGACGAAAACTGCTCCTATCGCCTGCTCGAACTGCTGCAGGTGGCGCGCCCGAGCCTGCGCCTGACCGAACAATTCCCGCTGACCGCGATCCCGACCGACACCGTCAAAGCGGTGAAAGAAGCAGGGCTGGTCGAGCACATCGAGTATCGCCCGTCCCGCGAGCGCGAACTGCTCAGCCGCGCCGAGCCCTTGAGCGGCGAAGAACAGGACTGGGTGCTGAAAGTCAGCGCCGACCAGCAGCAACTTCAGGAACCTGCCTTCCAGGCCCTGCCCCGCGACCGACAAGCGCTGATCATCGACGCCGCGTACAGACTGGAGCGCTACCGCGCCAACGGCCAGGAACGTGATCCGCAACGGGCCCAGCGCAGTTTCGAATTGCTGCGGGCGATCAACAAGAATCCGGCGCCGGAGCTGCAGATTCCACAACCGGGCCTGCCGGAAGACGGCCATGAATCGCGCACCTGGCAAGCCGGTCTCGGCACACGCGGTGACCGCGCATTCGGCGAGTACGGTTTGCGCATGGCCTATCACGACCTCAACGACAACACCGAGAGTTTCCCCCTCGGCGCACAGATCGAAATCCTGCAGATGAAGCTGCGCCAGTACGAAGGCAATCACTGGCAATTCCAGCAACTGGACCTGGCGACCATCCGCTCGCTGACGCCGCGCAATGCGCTGTTGCAGCCGCTGTCGTGGCAAGTCACCGGTGGTCTTGAACGTGTACCGGGCAAGCATGATGACGAGACGTTGGTCAGCCACGTCAATGGTGGCGGTGGCGGCACCTGGGCGCTGGGTGACGATGTGCTGGGTTTTGCCCTCGGCACGGTGCGCGTTGAACACAACAATGATTTCGCCGAGTTCGTTTCACCCGCAGGCGGTTTCAATACCGGTGTGTTGTGGAAAAACCCGCTGGGCAATCTCAGCCTGGAGGCCAAAGGCGATTACTTCTTCAATGGTGAAGTTCGCCGCAGCCTGAGTCTGAATCAGCAGTGGGAATTGTCGCGCAACCTCGGCCTGCGCCTGAGCGCCCAGCGCGAGTTCAGCCACCTGGCAACGCCGGAGACCGAGGTGATGCTGGAAGTGAAGTGGTATCACTACTGAGGTTTTGATCTTTCTTTCACGCCCCATCGACGAATCCGCTTCTAGACTTTCCCTATCAGCCGTTTGACGGCCCGGGAGAGTGTGATGTGGCGGTGTGCGGTTTTTGCGGGCGTGTTGCTGGTGCTGGGTGGCTGTCAGAGCACCCACGAAGATCTGATTGCCAAGGGTTATCCACCGGCGTTCGCCGACGGTTTCGATGACGGTTGCATCAGCGGTCGGCAAGCGGCCGGTTCGATCAGCGGCGAGTTTCGCAAGAACGTGCCGCGCTATCTCAAGGACAAGCAATACGCCGAAGGCTGGAGCGATGGCTTTCGGCAGTGCCAGGCGATGCTGGAAAACAAGGATCGCGAACAGTATCGCAACGAGCACTGGGACGAGCGCGAACGCGCCTGGCAGCAGGAGAAGGATCAGGGCGCCGCGCGGGCTTATCGTTCGCAGTAGGTCGCTTCCAGACATCCAGCGAAACCTTTTGCCTGCGACCATGGCCCAACGGCTATAACAGGAGCCCACCATGAGTCGCGCTTTCGTCAACGAAGACAATGCCGCTGCGCAAGCCGATCAGCCGGTCGAACGGCAGGTCAGCACGCAGCCCAACTACGTCACGCCGCAAGGCCTTGCCCAGTTGCAGGCGAAAGTCGCCGAGCTGCAAACCCTGCACGCCGAACAGTCCGCCAAGGGCGAACAGGCCGACAAGCAGCGGCTGGCCGATCTCGAACGGGATTTGCGTTATTTCAATCAACGGGTCGGCAGCGCGCAGGTCGCCCCGGCCCCGACGTCGAACGACAAAGTGCAGATCGGCAGTTGGGTGACCTACGCCGACGAACACGACACCGAGCGCCGGGTGCAACTGGTCGGTGAAGATCAGGCCGATGCCGCCAACGGCCTGATCAACTGGGCCTCACCGCTGGGCCGTGCGCTGCTTGGCGCGCGGCTCAACGATGAAGTGCTGTGGCAACGCCCGGCTGGCGATCAACTGATCGAAGTGATCCGCATCGAGCGCTCTTGAGCCCCGTTGCTTAAACCACGCCTTGCGCCAACATCGCGTCGGCGACTTTGACGAAGCCGGCGATGTTCGCGCCCTTGACGTAGTTGATCCGGCCGTTTTCCTCACCGTAATGCACGCAGGCGTGGTGGATCGACTGCATGATTCCGTGCAGCTTGCTGTCCACCTCGCCGCCGGTCCAGAGCAGGCGCATGGCGTTCTGCGACATCTCCAGACCGCTGACCGCCACGCCGCCGGCATTCGATGCCTTGCCCGGCGCGAACAGAATGCCGGCCTCGATAAAGATATCCACAGCATCGAGGGTGGTCGGCATGTTCGCGCCCTCGGCCACGCAGATGCAGCCGTTGCGCAGCAAGGTGCGGGCGGATTCCGCGTCGAGTTCGTTCTGGGTGGCGCAAGGCAGCGCGATGTCGCACGGCAACGACCATGGCAGTTGACCGGCGCGGAACTCCAGGCCGAATGCAGCCGCCAATTCGCTGATCCGCCCGCGCTTGACGTTCTTCAGTTCCAGCAGCGCCAGCCACTGTTCTTCGCTCAGACCCGCCTCGCAATACAGCGTGCCTTCAGAGTCAGACAGGGAAATCACCTTGCCGCCCAGATCCATCACTTTGCGAGCCGCGTATTGCGCAACGTTGCCGGAACCGGAGATCGCCACGCGTTTGCCTTCGACGGCCTGCTCGCGTCGCTTGAGCATTTCCTCGGCGAAGTACACGCAACCGAAACCGGTGGCTTCCGGACGGATCAGGCTGCCGCCGTAGGTCATGCCCTTGCCGGTCAGCACGCTGGTGAACTGGTTGCTCAGGCGTTTGTATTGGCCGAACAGGAATCCGATCTCCCGTGCGCCGACACCGATATCTCCGGCCGGCACGTCCACGTCGGCACCGATGTGGCGGTACAGCTCACTCATGAACGCCTGGCAGAAACGCATGACTTCGGCGTCGCTCTTGCCCTTCGGATCGAAGTCCGAACCGCCCTTGCCGCCGCCCATAGGCAACGAGGTCAGGGAGTTCTTGAAGGTCTGTTCGAAGGCGAGGAATTTCAGCACGCCCATGTTCACCGAAGGGTGGAAGCGCAAGCCGCCCTTGTACGGCCCGATGGCGCTGTTCATCTGGATGCGGAAACCGCGATTGACCTGGACCTTGCCCTGATCGTCGACCCACGACACCCGGAACACCACCGCCCGCTCCGGCTCGCAAATGCGCTCCAGAATCCCCGAGGTCAGATAGTGCGGATTGGCTTCGAGAAACGGCCACAGGCTGCGCAGGACCTCTTCGACGGCCTGGTGGAATTCGGGTTGATCCGGATCGCGCTTTTTCAGACGGGCGAGGAAGGATTCGACGGATTCGATCATGGGAAAAGTCTCGGCAAATTTGTTGTCGTTGGAGGAGATTGAGCCGGACTGTAACAAACGACATGTACACAGCAACAGACAAAAATGTCGCATTTATGCAAACAAATAGTACACACGCTATAAAACAGTCTGCATTGCAGGCAAAAAAAAGCGGAGCCCGAAGGCCCCGCTTTTTCATGCAACCAACCTGTTATCAGGCCAGTTTCTTGTGGCGTACCCGGTGTGGCTGGGCCGCTGCTTCGCCGAGGCGCTTTTTGCGATCGGCTTCGTACTCGGTGTAGTTGCCCTCGAAGAACACTGCTTGCGAGTCGTCTTCGTACGCCAGGATGTGAGTCGCGACGCGGTCAAGGAACCACCGATCGTGAGAGATCACAATGGCGGCGCCCGGGAAGTCCAGCAGGGCTTCTTCCAGGGAACGCAGGGTTTCAACGTCGAGGTCGTTGGACGGTTCGTCGAGCAGCAGGACGTTGCCGCCCTCCTTCAGGGTCAGCGCCAGGTGCAGACGACCGCGCTCACCACCGGACAGGTCCTTGACGAACTTCTGCTGATCGCCGCCCTTGAAGTTGAAGCGACCGACGTAGGTACGCGACGGGATCTCGTAGTTGCCGATGCGGATCTGGTCGGAACCGTCGGAGATCTGCTGGAACACGGTCTTGCTGCCGTCCAGGTCTTCACGGCTCTGGTCAACGCAGGCCAGTTGCACGGTTTCGCCGATCTCGATGCTGCCGGAGTCCGGGGTTTCCTTGCCCATCAGCATGCGGAACAGGGTCGACTTACCGGCACCGTTACCGCCGATCACGCCGACGATGGCGCCTTTCGGCATGGAGAACGACAGGTTGTCGATCAACACGCGATCGCCGTAGCCCTTGGTGACGTTCTTGAATTCGATGACCTTGTCGCCCAGGCGTGGACCGGCCGGGATGTAGATCTCGTTGGTTTCCGAACGCTTCTGGAATTCCTGCGACTGCATTTCTTCGAAGCGTTGCAGACGAGCCTTGGATTTCGACTGGCGGGCCTTGGCGCCTTTGCGCACCCACTCCAGTTCTTCCTTCATGGCTTTTTCGTGAGCCGATTGCTGCTTGGATTCCTGGGCCAGACGATCGGACTTGGCTTCCAGCCAACCCGAGTAGTTGCCCTCGTAAGGAATGCCCGCGCCGCGGTCGAGTTCCAGAATCCAGCCAGCAACGTTGTCCAGGAAGTAACGGTCGTGCGTGATCGCTACCACAGTGCCCGGGAAGTCGTGCAGGAAGTGTTCGAGCCACGCAACGGAGTCGGCGTCCAGGTGGTTGGTCGGTTCGTCGAGCAGCAGCATGTCCGGGGCGGACAGCAGCAGACGGCACAGGGCCACACGACGTTTTTCACCACCGGACAGGTGCTCGACCTTGGCGTCCCAGGCCGGCAGACGCAGCGCATCGGCGGCGACTTCCAGCTGGCGCTCCAGGTTGTGACCGTCGCTGGCCTGCAGAATCGCTTCGAGCTTGGCCTGTTCGGCGGCCAGCTTGTCGAAGTCGGCGTCCGGGTCGGCGTAAGCGGCGTAGACCTCGTCCAGACGCGCTTGCGCATCCTTGATCACACTGACCGCTTCCTCGACCACTTCACGCACGGTCTTGGTCGGATCCAGTTGCGGCTCTTGCGGCAGGTAACCGATGTTCAGCTCCGGCATCGGGCGCGCTTCGCCTTCGAACTCGGTGTCGACGCCGGCCATGATTTTCAGCAGCGTGGATTTACCCGAACCGTTGAGGCCGAGTACGCCGATCTTGGCGCCGGGGAAGAAAGACAGCGAAATGTTTTTCAGGATTTCCCGCTTCGGCGGAACAACTTTGCCCAGCCGATGCATGGTGAAGACGTATTGAGCCATGGAGAACCTTGGGTCAGTGACAGATGAATGATTGGAGCGCAGGCGATGCCCGGCCAGACCGATGCGCGTCGTTCACTTGATGGTCATCAATGCGTGCGCGCTGAAAAAGTCTGAGTCTAGGAGCTGGAACGCTCCCGCGTAACCGGCAAAGCTACCTTAATGACGGAAGGCAGTCCAGCCGAGTGGGGCTGGCACTTCGCCACAACTCAAGGCATGCTAGCCGCCCCTTGGGCGTCCGGCTTATAGTGCACGTCGCGCCAGTCCAGCCAGACCGCAGGATTACAGCTTGTCCAACGTCACTCCGCCAGCCTCTGTGAGCAGCACCCAACCGGCGCCCGGCTCGTCCCTGCGCGGAACATTGAAAGGCGCGCTGGCGACACTGGTGCTGTTACTGCTCGCGTTGCTGTTCTGGCAACTGCTCGATCAACTGCGCGAAACCCAGAAAAACCAGCGTCAGTACACCATCGACTACACCGCCGACCTCGCCGCTCAGGTCAGCCTGAACATGGCGCTGAACGCGCAGATCGCCCTCAATCTGCTACCGATCGTCGAACAGCCCCAGTCGGCCGACGAACAGCAGGCGCTGCTGCGCAAGCTTCAGCAATCGCTGCCTGACCTGCGCAGCCTGGCCCTGCTCAGCCCGTCCGGAAAAATCCTCAGCGACAGCGCCACTGACAGCCACGACGCCGATTACCTCAGCGATCTGGTACGCCGCAGTCGCGCTCAGGCCCACTACTTCAGCAACGCCGACGACGGTTCGGTGGTGCATCTGTTGCTGCATCAGGCCAGCGGTAGCACTCGCGGTTACTGGGCGCTGCGCCTGACGCCGACCTTCTTCGACGCACTGACCAAACAAGGCGACAGCGGTATCCGTCCGCTATGGCTGGTGGAAAACCGCGTCAACCATCAGATCATCAGCCGCGACGAAGCCCTGCCTTCCTCCAAGACCAGCACCCTGACCCCGGACGATCTGGCCAACAGCGTGCTGACCGTGCCGCTGAGCAGCAGCGACTGGCAACTGCGTGGCCTGTTCGACCGCCAGCATGTGCTCGAACAACTGCTGCCGGCGTTCATCGGCAAATGCCTGCTGGGCCTGGCACTCTCGCTGCTGCCGTTTATCGCGCTGCTCAACATGCGTCGCCGTCAGCGTCAGGTGCATGAAGGGCGTCGGCGATATCAGGATATTTTCGAAGGCACCGGCGTGGCGTTGTGCGTACTGGATCTTTCGGGGCTCAAGCAGGTTTTCGAAAAGGCCCAGATCCAGACCAGCGACCAGCTCAAGGCCTGGCTCGACCAGCCGGCGCAGCGCCAGCAATTGCTCCACGAACTGCGGGTCACCGAGGTCAACCAGGTCGCGCTGCAACTGCTCAACGTCAATTCCTGCGACCACGCCTGGCAACTGTTGATCGACGGTCAGCCACACAGTCAGTGCGCGATCGGCAATCAGGTGCTCGACGCCGTGCTCCAGCAGCAAAAGCAGCTGGAACTGGAAATCAAGCTGCCGGACATCAATGGCCGCGACCAGCACCTGTGGCTGGTGCTGCGCCTGCCGCAGGAACAGCACGACTACAAGGCCGTGATCCTGAGCATCAACGACATCACCAGTCGCAAGCTGATCGAGCTGTCGCTGCTGGAGCGCGAAGGTTTCTGGTCGGACGTGGTGCGCACCGTGCCGGATCATCTGTACGTGCAGGACGTGATCAGCCAGCGGATGATTTTCAGCAACCACCACCTCGGCCAGACCCTCGGTTACAACCGTACTGAACTGCATCAGATGGGCGAGTACTTCTGGGAAATCCTCCTGCACCCGGAAGACGCCGACTATTACCACCGCTCGCGGCAGATGCAGCGTCACGCCGGTTACAGCCAGTTGTTGCAATGCCAACTGCGCTTCCGTCATCGCGACGGCAAGTGGCGGCGCTTCGACATTCGCGAACAGGCGCTGGCCCGGGACAAGCACGATCAGGTCACGCGGATCATCGGCGTGGCCAAGGACATCACCGAGCAGATCGAAGCCAGCGAATCCCTGCGCGACAGCGAACAGCGCTACCGGATGCTCGCCGAAAGCATCAGCGACGTGATTTTCTCCACCGACAGCCAGCTGTCGCTCAATTACGTCAGCCCGTCGGTGCAAGCGGTGCTGGGCTATGACGCCGAATGGATTTTCCAGAACGGCTGGCAGTCGACCATCGCCAACCCGCAGCAACTGAGCGGCATCTATCACCTGATGGATCGGGTCAGCAAAGCCTTGGGCAAACCCGAGCAACTGGTGATTTTGCGCAGCCAGGTGCAGACCCAGATGTTCCTGTTCGACTGCCTGCGCGCCGACGGCCGCAAGATCCCGATCGAACTGCGTCTGGTGCTGGTGTGGGACGAACATGGCGCCTTCGAAGGCGTGCTCGGGGTCGGTCGCGACATCAGCCAGCAGCGCCGCGCCGAGAAAGACCTGCGCATGGCGGCCACGGTATTCGAGCACTCGACCTCGGCGATCCTGATCACCGACCCGGCCGGTTACATCGTCCAGGCCAACGAGGCGTTCAGCCGGGTCAGCGGCTACGCGGTGAGCGAAGTGCTCGACCAGTTGCCGAACATGCTGACCGTCGACGAACAGCAGGACGCGCACCTGCGCTACGTGCTCAAGCAGTTGCATCAGCACAGCACCTGGGAAGGTGAAGTCTGGCTCAAGCGTCGCAACGGCGAGCATTACCCGGCGTGGGTCGGCATCACCGCCGTGCTCGATGACGAGGGCGATCTGGCCAGTTACGTGTGCTTCTTCAGCGACATCAGCGAGCGCAAGGCCAGCGAGCAGCGGATTCACCGCCTCGCCTACTACGACGCCCTGACCCACCTGCCAAACCGCACGCTGTTCCAGGATCGTCTGCACACCGCGCTGCAATCGGCCGAGCGGCAGAAGTCGTGGGTGGTGCTGATGTTCCTCGACCTCGACCGATTCAAACCGATCAACGACTCCCTCGGCCACGCCGCCGGCGACCGCATGCTCAAGGACATGGCCACGCGATTGCTGGCCTGCGTCGACGATGACGACACCGTGGCGCGGATGGGCGGCGACGAATTCACCCTGTTGCTGCAACACCGCTCCAGCCGCGAGATGGCGCTGAACCGTGCGATCCACGTGGCCGAACAAATCCTCGCCAGTCTGGTGCGACCGTTCGTGCTGGAGGGTCGCGAGTTCTTCGTCACCGCCAGTATCGGCATCGCCCTGAGCCCGCAGGACGGCAACGAACTCAGCCAGCTTATGAAGAACGCCGACACCGCGATGTACCACGCCAAGGAACGCGGCAAGAACAACTTCCAGTTCTACCAGGCCGACATGAACGCCAGTGCGCTGGAACGACTGGAACTGGAAAGCGATCTGCGCCATGCCCTCGAGCAAAACGAATTCGTGCTGTATTACCAGCCGCAGTTCAGCGGCGACGGCAAACGCCTGACCGGCGCCGAAGCCCTGCTGCGCTGGCGTCATCCGCGTCGCGGGCTGGTGCCGCCGGGGGATTTCATCCCGGTACTCGAAGAACTCGGGCTGGTGGTGGACGTCGGCGACTGGGTGATCAGCGAGGCCTGCCGTCAGCTCAAGACCTGGCACCAGAGCCGCGTGCGCGTGCCGAAGGTCTCGGTGAACATTTCCGCCCGGCAGTTCTCCGACGGCCAGCTCGGCACGCGGATTGCTACCATCCTCAAGGAAACCGGCCTGCCGCCGGCGTGCCTGGAGCTGGAACTGACCGAAAGTATCCTGATGCGCGAAGTCAGCGAGGCGATGCAGATCCTTGCAGGCCTGAAGAACCTCGGCCTGAGCATCGCGGTCGACGACTTCGGCACCGGTTACTCATCGCTGAACTACCTCAAGCAATTCCCGATCGACGTGCTGAAGATCGACCGCACCTTCGTCGACGGCCTGCCGTCCGGCGAGCAGGACGCGCAGATCGCCCGGGCGATCATCGCCATGGCCCACAGCCTGAATCTGGCGGTGATCGCCGAGGGCGTGGAAACCCATGAACAACTGGACTTCCTGCGCGAGCATGGTTGCGACGAGGTTCAGGGCTATCTGTTCGGGCGGCCGATGCCGGCGGGACGGTTCGAGGCGCAGTTCAGCAATGATGCGCTGTTCATGTTCGACTGAAGATCAGCGGCGTGATCTTCGCGAGCAAGCTCGCTTCCACAGGGATTGATGTCGATCACAAAATCGCGGGCCGGCCTCGGTTATTGTGCGAACCGGCTGGTCAGCGAAGGCCGGCACGGACGCCACATATCTGGTCATGAACGCCACTTGTCTGCGACATGATGTCGTTTCATATGCCATCCAAAACCCGATGGGTTAGAATGCCCCCCTTTTCTGCCCCCGATCCTTGAGGACCGCCATGTTCAGCCGTGATTTGACTATTGCCAAGTACGACGCCGATCTTTTTGCCGCCATGGAGCAAGAAGCCCAGCGCCAGGAAGAACACATCGAGCTGATCGCTTCGGAGAACTACACCAGCCCAGCGGTGATGGAAGCTCAAGGCTCGGTACTGACCAACAAGTACGCCGAAGGCTACCCGGGCAAGCGCTACTACGGTGGTTGCGAGTACGTCGACGTCGTTGAGCAACTGGCCATCGACCGCGCCAAGGAACTGTTCGGCGCCGACTACGCCAACGTTCAGCCGCACGCTGGTTCCCAAGCCAACGCCGCTGTTTACCTGGCCCTGCTGTCGGCCGGTGACACCATCCTGGGCATGAGCCTGGCTCACGGCGGTCACCTGACCCACGGCGCCAGCGTTTCCTCCTCCGGCAAGCTGTACAACGCCATCCAGTACGGCATTGACGCCAACGGCCTGATCGACTACGACGAAGTCGAGCGTCTGGCTGTTGAACACAAGCCGAAAATGATCGTGGCCGGTTTCTCTGCCTACTCGCAGATCCTCGACTTCCCACGCTTCCGCGCCATCGCCGACAAGGTTGGCGCCTACCTGTTCGTCGACATGGCTCACGTGGCCGGTCTGGTCGCCGCTGGCGTCTACCCGAACCCGGTTCCGTTCGCTGACGTCGTGACCACCACCACCCACAAGACCCTGCGCGGTCCACGTGGTGGCCTGATCCTGGCCAAGGCCAACGCCGACATCGAGAAGAAGCTGAACTCCGCCGTATTCCCGGGCGCCCAGGGTGGCCCGCTGGAACACGTGATCGCCGCCAAAGCGATCTGCTTCAAGGAAGCACTGCAGCCTGAGTTCAAGGCTTACCAGCAACAAGTGGTGAAAAACGCCCAGGCCATGGCCGGCGTGTTCATCGAGCGCGGTTTCGACGTGGTTTCCGGCGGTACTGAAAACCACCTGTTCCTGCTGTCGCTGATCAAGCAGGAAATCTCCGGTAAAGACGCCGACGCCGCTCTGGGCAAAGCGTTCATCACCGTGAACAAGAACTCCGTGCCAAACGACCCACGTTCCCCGTTCGTCACTTCCGGCCTGCGTTTCGGTACTCCGGCTGTGACCACTCGCGGCTTCAAAGAGGCTGAGTGCAAAGAGCTGGCTGGCTGGATCTGCGACATCCTGGCTGACCTGAACAACGAAGCGGTGATCGACGCCGTTCGTGAGAAAGTCAAAGCCATCTGCAAGAAACTGCCGGTATACGGCGCTTAATTGCGACGTTAAAACCGCAGCATGAAAAACCGGCCAAGTGATTGGCCGGTTTTTTTTCGCCCGCAAAAAAGTTTCGAACGCTAAATGGCTCAAGGTCGGGGCCTTGCGCCCAACTGGTCAGACCGGTCATGCCAATTCGTCATTTTTCACTTGCGATCCGTAAAAAACAGCGCCTAGACTGCACCCGCACTGGACATACCGGTAAGACCACAATAATTAAGTCCTGAATCTGATGCGCCTTGCGCACGGCAGCCAGGACACCGACCAGGATTCCTCCCATGCTCAGATGGTGCTCGCGTTCAATCTTCCTCCAAGTGGTTCTCGGACTGGTGCTCGGCATCGTCTGCGGGCTGACCCTTCCTGAATACTCGGCCCAGCTCAAACCGCTCGGCGACGGTTTCATCAAACTGATCAAGATGCTCATCGGCCTGATCGTGTTCTGCGTGGTGGTCAGCGGCATCAGCGGCGCCGGCGACCTGAAGAAGGTCGGGCGCATCGGCCTCAAGTCGGTGATCTACTTCGAAGTGCTGACCACCATCGCGCTGGTGATCGGTCTGGTGTTCGCGTTCAGCACCGGAATCGGCAGTGGCGCCAACATCCATCTGGAGCAGTTGTCCGCCGCCGACATGGGCGACATCGCCGAACGCGGCCAGCACATGCACACCACCACTCAGTTCCTGATGGACCTGATCCCCACCTCGGTACTCGGCGCCTTCGCTGACAACAACATTCTGCAAGTGCTGCTGTTCTCGGTGCTGTTCGGCAGCGCCTTGAATCTGGTGGGTGAAGCGGCTTCCGGGATCTCGCGGCTGATCAACGAGCTCAGCCATGTGATCTTCCGGATCATGGGCATGATCGTGCGTCTGGCGCCGATCGGCGTGTTCGGCGCCATCGCCTTCACCACCAGCAAATACGGCCTCGATTCCCTGCAACACCTGGGCAGCCTGGTCGGCTTGTTCTACCTGACCTGCATCGCCTTCGTCGCGCTGATTCTCGGTCTGGTGATGCGTCTGTCTGGCCTGCGCATGTGGCCGCTGCTCAAGTACCTGCGTGAAGAACTGCTGATCGTCATGGGCACCGCCTCCTCCGATGCCGTGCTGCCGCAGATCATGCGCAAGCTTGAACATCTGGGCATCGGCAGCTCGACTGTCGGGCTGGTGATTCCGACCGGTTACTCGTTCAACCTCGACGGCTTTTCGATTTACCTGACCCTGGCCATCGTGTTCATCGCCAACGCCACCGGTACGCCGCTGGCCATGACCGATCTGCTGACGATTTTGCTGGTGTCGCTGATTACCTCGAAAGGTGCCCACGGCATTCCGGGTTCGGCGCTGGTGATTCTGGCGGCCACGCTGACGGCCATCCCGGCGATTCCGGTGGTCGGTCTGGTGCTGGTGCTGGCGGTGGACTGGTTTATGGGCATCGGTCGCGCGCTGACCAACCTGATTGGCAACTGCGTCGCCACCGTGGCCATCGCCCGTTGGGAAAAAGACATCGACGTGCAGCGGGCGAACAAGGTGCTCAACGGCGAGCAGGGCTATAACTTTCAGCCGAGAAAAACGGTCGCTCAAGCGGCGGCCAAAGAATTCTGAATGAGCGCCGTGCCTGCGCCAATGCAGGCACGGCTCATGGAGCGAACACGTGATAACTACATCAACCGTCGTCAACTCAGTGGTGGAAAAACTCCGGGCCGCGCTGGCCCGTGGTCAGTGGCGCTCCGGCGAGATGCTGCCGGGTCAGCGCGAGCTGGCCGAGCAACTGGGCATCAGCCGCCCAAGCCTGCGCGAAGCGGTGATCGTACTGGAAACCCTCGGCCTGGTGCGCTCAATGCCAGGCAAAGGCGTGGTGGTCCTCGACGCGCAGGCCAGTGACAGTCAAAGCCACGAAAGCGCAGTGGCCGGCGCCAGCCTCGAAGACGTGCTGCAACTGCGCTACACCCTCGAGCCGTTCATCGTTGGTCTGGTGGCGCAGTCGATCAGCAGCAAGGAAGTCGGGCAACTGCGCCTGACCCTGATGGACATGCGCGAAGCCCTCGAAGCGGGCGACAGCGAGGCCGGGGTCAGCGCCTACATCGCGTTCCACGAAGAACTGTTCACCCTGACCTCGAACCCGATTTTCCAGAGCGTGGTGCAACAGACCAGCAACGCCCTCAAGCAAAGCGCCGAAGTACTGCGCAATTCGCCGGAGCACCTGGCCGAACGCCTTGAAGAAAACGAAGCCGTGGTGCGCGCGATCCGCAGCAAGAACAGCGCCCAGGCCAGCGCCGAAATGCGCCGGCACATCCTGCGCGAAGGTCAACGGATGGGCATCGAACTGAATATTCCGGATGACAACCTGAGCCACTGAAACGCCTCACACTGGAGACCGGCCATGAACAGTCTTGCCACGCCGTCGCACCCTCGCCCGACCTCGACGGCCCTGCCCTTCTCCCGCCTGCACGCGCCGGTGGACGATCTGTATCCACGCCTGCTCGACGCGATTCTCGAGCAACGCATCGATGCCGCCAGCCGTTTCACCGAAGAAAGTCTCAAGCAGATGTTCGGCGTCAGCCGCGCCGATGTGCGTCGGGTGCTGACCCAGCTGTCCCACGAACAGATCATCGTGCTGCGGGCCAACCACCGACCGCGAGTGGCCGCGCCGGATGCCGAGCAGACACGTCAGGCACTGCACGCCCGGCGTCTGGCCGAGAGCACGCTGGTGCGGCTGGCTTGTCAGCATGCGCAGGCTGAAGATTTGAAGCGCCTGCGAGCGTTGATCGAACGCGAGCGTCAGGCCGTGGATAAAGATCGGCGCGGGGCGGCGATTCGTCTGTCCGGAGAGTTTCATTTGCAGGTAGCGAAAATGGCGCGGAATGCACCGTTGGCGCATTTTCTCGGCACGTTGGTGCCGCTGACCTCACTGGCGATTGCGCGATGCACAGAAACCACGCACAGCTGTTGCGGCTGGCAGGATCACGCCCGAATCGTCGAGGCGATCGAGCGTGATGATGCTGCCGAGGCGGTGTCGCTGATGAACCGTCATCTGGATCACCTGGAGCAGACGATTCTCAGCAGCTCCACGCACTGAAAGCGCGGCGGACTCAGTTCGCCGCTACTTTGGCAAACCCCGCCCGGATTTTCTCTTCCGGCAAATCGTCGGCGATAAACACGATCACGCTTTCCCGCTCCTCGCCTTCCGCCCACTCCGTGTCCCAGTCAAAGCCGTAGAGTTTCAGCACGCCCTGAAACACCAGCCGCCGATCTTCACCGGCAATGTTCAACACGCCTTTGTAGCGCAGCAGTTGCTTGCCGTGCTCTTCCAGCAATTCATTCATGAACTCGCTGAGCTGATCGATATCCAGCGGCTGATCGGTGCGCAGCACCAAACTGGAAATCCGGTCGATGGACGGCGCCTTGCTCACGGGCCGCAGACTCACACCGCCGCCGAGATCGGCGTTCAGATTGAAACCGCGCACATCGAGCAATTCAGCCAGATCGATATTGCCGTGTTCGACCACGCGAATCGGTGCACGGCGGTTGATGCGGGTCAGTCGTTCGCTGAGCGCCGTGAACGCGGCCTCGTCCACCAGATCGGTCTTGCTCACCAGCAAGCGGTCGGCAAAACCGATCTGCGCCTGGGCGATGGTCTGGGTCAGGTGCAGTTCGGCGTGGGCCGCGTCGACGAGGGTGATGATGCCGTCGAGCAGGTAACGCTCGCGCAGTTCTTCGTCGATGAAAAAGGTCTGTGCCACCGGGGCCGGGTCGGCCAGGCCGGTGCATTCGATGACCAGCCGATCGAAGGCGATTTCGCCGCTGTCCAGCCGTTCGAGCAGCAGGTACAAGGCCTTGGTCAAATCGGTGTGGATGGTGCAGCAGACGCAGCCGTTGGCCAGGGTCATGACTTGCACCGGCTCGTCGCCCAGCAATTGGGTGTCGATACCGGCGTCGCTGAATTCGTTTTCGATCACGGCGATTTTCAGGCCGTGCTCGGCTTTCAACAGATGGCGCAGCAAGGTGGTCTTGCCGGCGCCGAGGAAACCGCTGAGCACCGTGACCGGGATGGGAGAAGACAAACTCGATCTCCTTCAATTGCACAAATAAAAATGGGAGCAGGCCGAAAGACCTGCTCCCACCTCAACTCTGCTGAAACCGCGATCAGCGGCTCAGCAGCACTTCGGCCCACCCTTGCCACCGTAACGGGCTTCCTGACGTTCGCGAAAGAACATCTCGTAGCTCATCACCGGTTTGTCCGGGTGTTTGGTCTGCATATGCTCGACGTAGGTGTCGTAGTCGGGCATGCCGACCATCAGGCGCGCGGCCTGACCGAGGTATTTACCGAGGCGACTCAGGTCATTGAACATGCTGCAATCCTCTGGTTACGCGTCCGGCAGGGCCTGGAATGGCGATTCTTTGTCCGTACGCTCTTTTTTGCCCCAGGCGGCGATGCCGACCTTGAGCGCATAGAACAGGATGCTGAATACCACGAACAGGAACAGCGCGGTCAATGTAGCGTTGGTGTAGGCGTTGAAAATCACGTGCTGCATCTGCTCGACGCTTTTCGCCGGCGCCAGCACCTGACCGTTGGCCAGTGCATCGCTGTACTTTTTGGCCAGCGACAGGAAGCCGATCGCCGGGTTGGCGTCGAACAGCTTGATGAAGCCAGCGGTCGTGGTGCAGATCAGCAGCCAGGTGGCCGGCAGCAGGGTGACCCAGATGTAGCGCTGGCGCTTCATCTTGATCAGGACCACGGTGCCGAGCATCAGCGCGATACCGGCAAGCATCTGGTTGGAGATGCCGAACAGCGGCCACAAGGTATTGATCCCGCCCAGTGGATCGACCACGCCCTGATACAGCAACCAGCCCCACATCGCCACACAACCGGCGGTGGCGATCAGGTTGGCGGACCAGGATTCGGTACGTTTCAGCGCCGGTACGAAGGAGCCGAGCAGGTCCTGCAGCATGAAGCGACCGGCACGGGTACCGGCATCGACTGCGGTCAGGATGAACAGCGCTTCGAACAGGATCGCGAAGTGGTACCAGAACGCCATGGTGTTTTCACCCGGCAGCACACTGTGCAGGATCTGCGCGATACCGACCGCCAGGGTCGGCGCACCACCGGCACGGGCCAGGATGGTGGTTTCGCCGATGTCATGCGCCACGGCTTGCAGGGCTTCTGGGGTAATTGCAAAGCCCCAGTTGCTGACTGCGGTTGCCACGGACACCACATCACCGCCGACCACGGCGGCCGGGCTGTTCATGGCGAAGTACACGCCTGGCTCGATCACCGAGGCAGCGACCATGGCCATGATGGCCACGAACGATTCCATCAGCATGCCGCCGTAACCGATGTAACGGGCGTTGGTTTCGTTATCCAGCAGCTTCGGCGTGGTCCCGGAAGAGATCAGCGCGTGGAAACCGGAGACCGCACCGCAAGCGATGGTGATGAACAGGAACGGGAACAGACCGCCCTTCCACACCGGGCCGGTGCCGTCGACGAACTGGGTCAGGGCCGGCATTTTCAGCTCGGGCATGGTCACCAGGATGCCGATCGCCAGGGCGACGATGGTACCGATCTTGAGGAAAGTGGAGAGGTAGTCACGTGGCGCCAGAATCAGCCACACCGGTAGCGAAGCGGCGACGAAACCGTAACCGACCAGCATCCAGGTAATCTGCACGCCAGTGAAGGTGAAGGCCTTGGCCCAGACCGGATCGGCGGCAATCTGCCCACCCAGCCAGATCGAACCCAGCAGCAGCAACACGCCGACTACCGAGATCTCGCCGATGCGGCCCGGACGGATGTAGCGCATGTAGATGCCCATGAACATCGCGATCGGGATGGTCGCCATCACGGTGAAGATGCCCCACGGGCTTTCAGCCAGGGCTTTCACCACGATCAGCGCCAGCACCGCGAGGATGATGATCATGATCAGGAAGCAGCCGAACAGCGCGATGGTGCCGGGGATACGGCCCATTTCTTCTCGCACCATGTCGCCCAGGGAACGGCCGTTGCGACGGGTCGACATGAACAGGACCATGAAGTCCTGCACCGCGCCCGCCAGCACCACGCCGGCGATCAGCCACAGCGTACCGGGCAGATAGCCCATCTGCGCCGCCAGTACCGGGCCGACCAGCGGACCTGCGCCGGCGATGGCCGCGAAGTGGTGACCGAAGAGAATGTGTTTGTTGGTTGGAACGTAGTCCAGACCGTCGTTGTTGAGCACGGCGGGGGTGGCCCGACGCGGATCGAGTTGCATCACATTGTTAGCGATGAACAGACTGTAGTAACGGTACGCAACCAGATAAATGGCCACGGCGGCGACCACAATCCACAAGGCGTTGATCGCCTCGCCTCGGCGCAATGCCACTACGCCAAGGGCGCACGCTCCTACGATTGCCAGCAGCAGCCAGGGTAAGTGGCGTAGCAGGCTATTATTATTTTTCATTTTATTATTCCAGCCAGGGTGGACAAGAAAGACAGCCACCCCGAGTTTAGCGCTACTGACGGCAAAGGCCATACCCCGACATTGGTCTAGACAGTCCATTCGTTGGCATCACCCCGCCGGTCGGGTCTATAGTCAGCTGACCTTCCTGAGGATTGCGCCATGAGCGAGCACCCGTCCGAGCGTCGCCGCTTCAAACGTATCGCGTTCGATGCCAGAACCGAATTGAGCCAGGGCGAGTACATCTGGCCGGTGAAGCTGACCGACCTGTCGCTCAAGGGGCTGTTGATCGAGCGGCCCGAGCCCTGGCTGGGCAATCCCGAGCAGGATTTTTTCGTCGACATTCATTTGAGCGAGGACGTACACATCGAGATGGATGTGCAACTGGCTCATGAAGATCACGGCCAGCTCGGTTTCGTGTGCCGGCATATCAGCCTGGAGTCGATTCAGCGCCTGCGCCGCTTGATCGAACTCAATCTGGCCGACGAAACCGAACTGGAACGCGAGCTCGGGGCGCTGATAGACGTCTGATCACTCGAACAACGAGTCCAGCGCCTGCTCCAGACGTGTCACCGCAATGATCTGCAAGCCTGGCGGTGCTTCCTTCGGCGCGTTGCCCTTGGGCACGATCGCACGCTTGAAGCCGTGCTTGGCGGCTTCCTTCAATCGCTCCTGACCGCTCGGCACCGGGCGCACTTCGCCGGACAGGCCGACTTCACCGAACACCAGCAAGTCATGGGGCAACGGCCGGTTACGCAGGCTCGACATGACGGCGGCCATCAAGGCCAGGTCGGACGCGGTTTCCAGTACTTTCACCCCGCCGACCACGTTGAGGAACACGTCCTGATCGTGGGTCGGAATGCCGCCATGCCGGTGCAGCACCGCCAGCAACATCGCCAGACGATTCTGATCCAGACCCAGCGTGACCCGGCGCGGATTGGCCAAGTGACTGTCGTCCACCAGCGCCTGGACTTCCACCAGCATCGGCCGGGTGCCTTCCCACGTCGCCATCACCACACTGCCCGGGACTTCTTCCTGAGCGCGCGTGAGAAAAATCGCCGACGGGTTGGAGACTTCTTTCAGGCCCTTGTCAGTCATGCCGAAAACGCCCAGCTCGTTGACCGCGCCGAAACGGTTTTTCACCGCCCGCAGCAAACGCAACCGACCGTCGGACTCGCCTTCGAAATACAGCACGGTATCGACCATGTGCTCCAGAACCCTCGGCCCTGCGAGCGCGCCTTCCTTGGTCACGTGGCCGACCAGGAAAATCGCCGTACCACTTTGCTTGGCGTAACGCACCAGCAACGCCGCACTCTCGCGTACCTGGGACACGCCGCCCGGGGCCGATTGCAGTTGTTCGGTGAAAATCGTCTGGATCGAGTCGATCACCATAACCTTGGGTTTTTCCTGACGGGCGGTGGCGATGATGGTTTCGATACAGGTTTCGGTCATGACCCGCAGTTGATCCTGCGGCAGGCCCAGGCGGCGTGCGCGCATGGCGACCTGTTGCTGGGATTCCTCACCGGTGACATACAGCGCCGGCATGCTCTTGGCGAGGTTGCACAGGGTCTGTAACAGAATCGTCGATTTACCGATGCCGGGGTCGCCGCCGATCAGCACCACCGAACCGTCCACCAGACCACCGCCGAGCACTCGGTCGAGCTCGCCGGAGGCTGTGGAAAAACGCGGAATCTCTTCGATGCTGACTTCGGCCAGGGTCTTGATCTGGGCCTGCTGCCCGGCCCAGCCGGTACGCCCGCTCGGGGCGGCGGCACCGCCGCTCTCGACCATGGTTTCGGTCAGGGTGTTCCAGGCGCCGCATTCGCCGCACTGCCCGGCCCACTTGGGAAAGGTTGCGCCGCACTCGGTGCAGCCGTACATGCGCTTGGCCTTGGCCATCTGAACCCCCGGCAAAAACCGCGATGATAACGCAGCCATCGCCGATCAGCGCGGCGCGCCGGGACGGATTTCTCCGCTGGCCAGACGCGCGGCGCTGCTGCCGGTCAGTCCCCGGCAATTGCCGGGCTTGAAAGGGCCGCTGTCAGTCGACCAGTTTGGCCGCCAGGGCCTTGACCCGATCCAGATCACCCTTGGCCACTTTGGTCACACCGGCGCCGTATTCCGGATCCGCCTTATAGAGGAAGGACAGCATGATGTGCTTGCTCTCGTCATCGGCGCCCGCCAGCGAACCGCCGAAGCTCTCGATCAGATCCTGACGTTCCTTCTTGCTGAACGAGCGATACAGATCACCGGCCTGTTTGAAGTTCTGCTCACGCTGGATCTTCGCCTGTTGCGTGCTGCCCTGCAGCGCGATCTGGCTGTATCGCGCACTTGGCGTCTCTTCACGAGGTTGCAGACGGCTTGGCTGATAGTTGACACCCGAGCTGCTCGCACCAACATTCATCGCGCCATCCTGATTGCCATTGTTGACGGCGGTTTTGGCAGCATTGATCGGCAATTGCAGGGCGTTGGCGCCGAGGCGATACATTTGTGTATCGGCATAGGCAAATATCCGGCCTTGCAGCAGACGGTCTTCCGAAGGCTCGATGCCCGGCACCACATTCGATGGTGCCATGGCCACTTGTTCGGTTTCCTGGAAGACATTCGCAGGATTGCGGTTCAAGACCATTTGTCCAACTTTTCGCTCAGGAATACCTGGCCAGATCTTGGTTGCATCAAGAGGATCGAAATCAAACTTGGACAAATCTTGCGAATTCAAGACTTGGACGTACAAGTCCCACTTGGGAAAATTACCTTTGTTAATATTTGTTACCAAATCGTGGGTCATGTGACTGTAATCCCGGCCCTGAACTTGCACAACTTGTTGCGGATCGAGATTCTTGATGCCCTGCAAACTTTTCCAGTGAAACTTCACATAGTGCACATCGCCCTTGGCATTGACCAACTTGTAGGCGTGCACACTATTGCCATCCATCTCCCGATAACTGGCCGGGGTTCCCGAGTTGGAATACAGCTCCGTCAATGTGCGAGTGGCTTCCGGTACATGGGAGAAGAAATCGAAGCGACGCGAGTCATCGTCAAGGTTGGTACGCGGATCGGGCTTGAAGGCGTGCACCATGTCCGGGAACTTGATCGCATCGCGGATGAAAAACGTCGGGAAATTGTTACCCACCAGATCCCAATTACCGTCAGCGGTGTAGAACTTGGTCGCGAAACCCCGTGGGTCACGCAGGGTTTCCGGAGAGTGATTGCCGTGAACCACCGCCGAGAAACGCACGAACACCGGCGTGACCTGGCCGGCGGTAAACACCTTGGCCTTGCTCAGATCGCTCAGATCGTTGGTCGCAGTGAACGTACCATGGGCACCAGTGCCTCGGGCATGCACAACGCGTTCGGGAATGCGCTCGCGGTCGAAGCGTTGCAGCTTCTGGATCAGTTGCACGTCCTGCAACAGTACCGGGCCGTTGGCGCCGGCGGTTTGCGAGTTCTGGTTGTCACCGACTGCCGCACCGTTGTCACGGGTCAGCGGCGCGGCATTCACGGAAAGGGTCAACAGGCTGGCGGCCAATACACCAACGGTGCGACGGGGAATAACCCCTGAACCAAGCGTGGAATTCATTTCAGGTTCCTCTGTTTTTTTGAGGCGCATCCAGGTGCGCCAGACAGAGGCTAGAAGCTCGATTCGCCAAACCTAAATAGAAAGATCACAACGCCGTGATTGAATATTTTTTCTTCGGAATCAGCGGTTTGAGGCGTATTCCGCGCGCGATTAGTGGCACTTTGCAAACTAATCGCGAAATGGTGTGTCGATAAAAACGGGCTTTGTAAGAAGGTGTTACGCGCAGGACGCGTTATGCTGATTTACACTGCGTACACCAAACTCATCTGTAACAAGGAAATAACTATGGGCGTGCTCAGCGAGTTCAAGGCCTTCGCGGTCAAAGGCAATGTGGTCGACATGGCCGTCGGTATCATCATCGGCGCAGCCTTCGGCAAGATCGTTTCGTCGTTCGTCGGCGACGTGATCATGCCGCCCATCGGCCTGCTGATTGGCGGGGTGGATTTCAGTGACCTGGCCATTACGCTGAAAGCTGCCGAGGGCACTGCCCCTGCGGTGGTGCTGGCCTACGGCAAATTCATCCAGAGCGTTCTTGACTTCGTGATCGTAGCCTTCGCGATTTTCATGGGCGTCAAAGCCATCAACCGCCTGAAGCGCGAAGAAGCCGTGGCGCCTACCCTGCCGCCGGTACCGACCAAGGAAGAAGAACTGCTGGGCGAGATCCGCGATCTGCTCAAGGCCCAGAACAATCGGCCTTGAACACTTAAACGGCGCCCGAGGGCGCCGTTTTCTTACCAGTAGTTTTCCACCGCCACCTGTCCCGGTCGCCGCGTCAGACTCAAGGTCATGCCGCGTTGCTTCAGCAAGGCCCGGGTGTCATCGATCATCTGGGGATTACCGCAAAGCATGACCCGCGAATGCGCCGGGGTCAGCTCGACGCCTGCCACCCTCTCCAGCTCGCCATTTTCGATCAGCGTGGTGATGCGTCCGTTGAGGGCGCCCGCATACGGTTCACGGGTGACCACCGGAATGAACTGGAATTTGTGTGCATATTCGGTCAGGTAGTCACGCTGCGTCAGCTCGGCAATCAGTGTTTGATAAGCCAGCTCTCGAGCCTCTCGCACGCTGTAGACCAGAATGATTCGTTCAAACTTTTCCCAGACTTCGAAGTCCTGAAGGATCGACAGAAACGGTGCCACCCCCGTGCCTGTGGATAACAGCCACAGATCGCGGCCATCAATGAAGCGATCCAGCGTCAGATAACCAAAGGCCTGGCGCTCGATCAGCAAGCTATCCCCTGCCTTCAGCCGGCTCAGTTCGCTGGTGAACTCACCACCCGGCACTACGATGGAAAAGAATTCAAGAAACTCGTCGAACGGCGAAGACACCATCGAGTAGGCGCGCCACACCGTGCTGCCGTCCGCGCGCGTCACGCCAATCCGGGCGAATTGGCCGGCGCGAAAGCGGAAACCGGCATCGCGCGTGGTACGCAGGGTGAACAGGTTCGGGGTCAGCGGTTGTACATCGAGCAATGTCTGGCGGCTGAATTTTTCGCTGCTGGCGGTCATCGATTCACTCCATCAACAATGAACCGATTGTTACTCATAATTACGTAATGGAACACCGACAGTTTGTAATGGCATTTCAAAGTGCCACTATTACAGAGACCTTACTAACTTGAAGGTCAAACATTTATATGAACAACCCCATATAAACGACTGGTATAGATATTCCAAACAGATTCACTCTCCAAGAACAAAAAAATCCAAGCGACTCGTAAGAAGCGTCCTACACTCGTCTGCGTGTCCGTCCCTTTGGATCCAATAGACACTCCCGCGAACTGGTTTATGGAGAACATCCCAAAATGGAAAGGTGGAAGGAGTCCCAGATAGAACAGATTACTCGCGCGAAGGAAATCGATAACGCTTTCCCGATTTTAAGAAATTTTGCCAACAATATTGGATTCCAGTATTGCGGCATTAAAGTCTCGCGACCTGGCACTACGTCATTCAAACCCTTTTGTATCAACAACTTCACACCGGCTTGGAATGAGGAATATCAAAACAATTTCAGCGCAAATGATCCGATAACCGAATACTGCCACAAGTCCATGCTGCCATTTCTCTGGAGCAGGAAAGCCTTCTCGAAGACACCGCTCATGTGGAGTGCGCTTCAAAATCACAGGATGGAACACGGCTGGTCGCAGTCGTTTCACGACGAAAAAAATGACTTGTGCTGCACAATCAGCCTGGCGCGGCCCTATTGCGAAGTTTTCGCATTGGAACTGTACGATCAATACGGTGTGTTGCAATACGTCTTGCAACACTTGTGCGCGTTGTTCCTCATCGCGTTCCCGCCAATGCTTGCCAAACCACCGCCCGTACGATTGTCTATACGGGAACTCGAAATCGTGAAGCTGTGCGCCTTGGGCAAGACAGCCTGGGAAATCGGTCAGATCCTGAATGTCGCGGAACGGACCGTGAACTATCACATCAAAAATCTGATCACCAAATTCAACGCCTGCAACAAGATGTCAGCCGTCATCGCCGCCTCCAAGGCCGGATATCTCTAGGCCGCCCTCTTCCACTGCACTGAAATCAGACGAGTATTGCCAACAAAAAAAACGTACCATTTGCAGCCTTCCTGAGTGATGTCGTGACCGTTCACGCCGTTGTCCACTCGGTCGGTTCCGCCGCACGACACCCTGGGCTGCGGGACATCCGTCGATTACCCAGAGTCCCCGCCTCATGCCTTTGCTCGATACGCCCTTCGCCCAGCTCGATCTGATCCGCCAGCCCGAACAGCAGAACGAACCGCTGCAAGCCTTCGACGCAGCCGACGAGTACTTGCTCAATCATCTGGCCGAACAGAATCTGCCGGCGGATACCCGAGTATTGGTGCTCAACGACAGTTTCGGCGCACTGGCCATCAGCCTCTCGGGCAAGGTGCAGGTCAGCACCAGCGGTGATTCGTTCCTGGCGTTTCAGGGCCTGGAAAAGAACCTGCTGCGCAATGGCCAGCCGTTTGATGCTCTTCGCGGTAATCCTGCCAACGAGCCGTTGGTCGGGCCGTTCGACCGGGTGCTGATCCGCGTCCCGAAAACCCTGGCGCTGCTGGAAGAGCAACTGATTCGCTTGCAGGGTCAATTGGCACCCGGCGCTCAGGTGGTAGCAGCGGCGATGGTCAAGCATTTGCCTCGTGCCGCCGGTGATCTGCTGGAGCGCTACATCGGCCCGGTTCAGGCTTCGCTGGCGGTGAAAAAGGCACGTTTGCTGATCGCGACGCCAGAGGCCAAGGCACCCGCCGTCTCGCCCTACCCGACCCGTTATCGCCTCGACGAGCCGGCCATCGAACTGCTCAACCACGCCAACGTGTTCTGCCGTGAAGGGCTGGACATCGGCACCCGCGCCTTCCTTCCGCACCTGCCGAAAAACCTTGGCTCGGCACAAGTCGCAGACCTCGGCTGCGGCAACGGCGTACTGGCCATCGCCAGCGCCCTGCAAAACCCCGATGCGCATTACACGCTGGTGGATGAATCGTTCATGGCCGTGCAATCAGCAGCCGAAAACTGGCGCGCGGCGCTGGGTGAGCGTGAAGTGATCGTGCGCGCCGGCGACGGTCTGGCCGGCCAGGAGGCACAGTCGCTGGACGTGGTGCTGTGTAACCCGCCGTTCCACCAGCAACAGGTGGTCGGCGACTTCCTCGCCTGGCGCATGTTCCAGCAGGCCCGCGAAGCGCTGGTCGTCGGCGGTGCGCTGTACATCGTCGGCAACCGTCACCTGGGTTATCACAGCAAACTGGCGCGGCTGTTCCGGGGTGTCGAGCAAGTCGCGGCTACGCCGAAGTTCGTGATCCTCAAGGCGCGCAAATAATCCGGGCAAAAAAAACCCTCCGGTCGGAGGGTCAAAAATCCGTGCCGCAAGGCAGCGGGATGGGAAGTCTCAGTGCGTGGTCAGGCCTGCTGCATTCATGAACATGCGCATCAGGCTGGCGACGATGAACAGTGCACCGACGCTGCCGACCCAGATCATGGCCAACCAGCCGAGCCGCTGCCACAGCGGCTTTTTTTCGGCTTCTTCAATGTCGTGCAGGGAATGTTTGCCGGTCATGCTTGCATCCTCCGGTTGAGGGAGATGGCGCCGCGGTCGGCGCCATCGTGATCACCATTAGTGATAACCGTCTTCGTGGGTGACCTTGCCGCGGAACACGTAGTAGCTCCAGAAGGTGTAACCCAGGATGAACGGGATGATGAACAGCGTGCCCACCAGCATGAAGCCCTGGCTTTGCGGCGGTGCAGCGGCGTCCCAGATCGAGATCGACGGCGGCACGATGTTCGGCCACAGGCTGATGCCCAGACCGCTGTAGCCGAGGAAGATCAGCACCAGGGTCAACAGGAACGGCATGTAGTTGGCATTGCGCGCCACCGCGCGGATCAGACCGTACATCGTCACCAGCACCAGAATCGGCACCGGCATGAACCAGAACAGATTCGGCATGCTGAACCAGCGCGTCGCAATTTCCGGATGGGCCAGCGGCGTCCAGAGGCTGACGACGCCAATCACCGCCAGCAGCACGAAGGCCAGAGGACGCGCCAGGTTATGCATCTGTTCCTGCAACTTGCCTTCGGTCTTCATGATCAGCCAAGTGCAGCCGAGCAAGGCATACGCCACCACCAGCGCGGCACCGCAGAACAGCGTGAACGGCGTCAGCCAGTCCAGTGAACCACCGGCGTATTGCCGGTTGACCACGGGCAAGCCGTCGATGAACGCGCCAAGCGCCACGCCCTGGAAGAACGTCGCCGCCACCGAACCACCGATGAAGGCCTTGTCCCACAGGTGACGCTTGTCGTCCTTGGCCTTGAAGCGGAACTCGAACGCCACGCCGCGGAAAATCAGCCCGATCAGCATGAAGATCAGTGGCAGGTACAGCGCCGACAGCACCACCGAATAAGCCAGCGGGAACGCACCGAACAACGCAGCGCCGCCCAGTACCAGCCAGGTTTCATTGCCGTCCCATACCGGGGCGACGGTGTTCATCATTACGTCGCGGTCGGTCTTGCCGGGGATGAACGGGAAGAGAATCCCGATCCCCAGGTCGAAACCGTCCATGACCACGTACATCATGATCCCGAAGATGATGATCACGGCCCAGATCAGCGGAAGATCAATACCCATGACTCAAATCTCCTTGGTCAGGCTGCGGTCGTGTTCGGCGCCATCGTCGTCGGCAGCGGACAACGGACGGGCCGGCGTGCGTTTCTGGCCAGGACCACCGTCGTTGGTTTCCTTGCCTTCGTCGGTCTTCGGCCCTTTGCGCACCAGGCGCATCATGTAGCCCAACCCCGCACCGAACAGCGCGAAGTACACCACCACGAACATGATCAGCGTGATGCTCATCTGCATGAAACTGTGGTTGGAGGACGCATCCGCCGTGCGCATCAGCCCGTAGACCACCCACGGCTGACGACCGATTTCAGTGGTGAACCAGCCCGCCAGGATCGCAATCAGACCGGACGGCCCCATCCACAGCGCCAGGTACAGGAACGGCCGCGAGGTGTAGAGCGTGTCGCGCTTGCGCAGCCACAGGCTCCAGAGGCCGGTGAAGATCATCAGGAAGCCGAGGCCGACCATGATCCGGAACGACCAGAACACGATGGTCGAATTCGGCCGGTCTTCCGGCGGGAATTCCTTGAGCGCCGGGACTTGCTTGTCCAGCGAGTGCGTCAGGATCAGGCTGCCGAGGTACGGGATCTCGACCGCATATTTGGTTCTCTCTTCCTTCATGTCCGGCCAGCCGAACAGGATCAGCGGCGTCGCCTCATTGCCATGGTTTTCCCAGTGTCCTTCGATCGCGGCGATTTTTGCCGGCTGATGCTTGAGGGTGTTGAGACCGTGGAAGTCACCGATGACCGCCTGGATCGGCGCAACGATCAGCGCCATCCACATCGCCATCGACAACATGGTGCGGATCGCCGGGTTGTCCTTGCCGCGCAGCAAGTGCCAGGCCGCCGAGGAGCCGACGAAGAAGGCCGTCGCGACGAACGCCGCCGTCGCCATGTGCATCAGGCGATACGGGAACGACGGGTTGAAGATGATTGCCAGCCAGTCGGTCGGGATCACTTGGCCGTTGACGATCTCGAAGCCCTGTGGCGTCTGCATCCAGCTGTTGGAGGCGAGAATCCAGAACGTCGAAATCAGCGTGCCGATGGCCACCATTACCGTGGAGAAAAAGTGCAGCTTGCGCCCGACCTTGTTCCAGCCGAACAGCATCACACCAAGGAAACCGGCTTCTAGGAAGAACGCCGTGAGCACTTCATACGTCAGCAACGGGCCGGTGACGGAACCGGCGAAGTCCGAGAAGCGACTCCAGTTGGTGCCGAACTGGTAGGCCATGACCAGCCCCGAGACCACACCCATGCCGAAGTTGACGGCAAAGATCTTCGACCAGAAATGGTAGAGGTCACGGTAGGTGTCGTTGCCGGTTTTCAGCCACAGGCCTTCCAGCACCGCGAGATAGCTCGCAAGACCGATGGTGATCGCCGGGAACAGGATGTGGAACGAGATGGTGAACGCGAACTGAATTCGGGCGAGATCTAGTGCCTCTAAACCGAACATAAGCTTTCCTCTATCAGATAACGGTTCCAAGACTGGCGGCCTTGGACCACTGCCCCCACGGGTATGGAGTGCGGCGAACTCGGATTCGTTCTTCTTTTTACAGGCATCGCGACGCAGGGAGTCTGCCGACGGGTCCCGGATCAGTTCCGCGAAGGGTCTTGATCTGGATCAATCAACGTTGAAAGAGTAGTCCCATTTCCGACGGGGAACCGCGTGGTCTTTTGCCGCGTGACAAGTTGCCTCAGAGTCGTGGCAACGCCCTGAAATACATCGGTGGCCGGGTTCGGTGTCCGGGCGCGGAAAAATCGATGTCTGGCTAACTAAATTTTTTGTCATAGCAACTTCCTGTTACAGACTGGTGATAATCTCGCGGTTCCCCTCGATCAAGACCGGCCCGCAAATGCCCAGCCAAGAGCCCTTGCTGTTACGTCATCACCGTCCCTTTCTTGCGTTCTGGTTTGCCCGGATCTTCACCGCCAGCGGTTTTCAGATGCTCACCGTGGCGATCGGCTGGAACCTTTATCAACTGACCGGCAACGTGCTCGACCTGGGTCTGGTCGGGCTGGTGGAATTCGCTCCACGGGTATTGTTCATGTTGCACACCGGCCACGTTGCCGATCGCTACGACCGGCGCAAGGTCGCGGCGATCTGCCAGTCGTTGCAGGCCTTGATCGCCCTGGCACTGGCCATCGGTAGCGCCACCGACCATGTCACCCGGGAAATGATTTTTATCCTGGCGTTCCTGCTGGGGGCCGCGCGCTCGTTCGAAATGCCGACCACCCAGGCGCTGCTGCCGAGCATCGTGCCCAGTGCGCTGTTCCCACGGGCGGTCGCCGCCGCGCAGTCGGCACAGCAATCGGCCACCATCGTCGCCCCGGCGCTCGGCGGTCTGCTCTATGCCTTCGGTAGCGTGTGGGTCTATGGCCCGACGGTCATTCTGTATGTCATCGCTTGCACGCTGATGCTCAACCTGCCCGCGCGGCAAACACCGTTGAACAAAGGCAAGGCGACGCTGGACTCGTTGCTGGCGGGGATTCGTTTCATTCGCAGCCGCCCGGACATTCTCGGGGCGATTTCGCTGGATCTGTTCGCCGTGCTGCTCGGCGGCGCCACGGCGCTGTTGCCGGTGTTCGCCAAGGACATTCTGCTGACCGGGCCGTGGGGGCTGGGGCTGCTGCGCTCGGCGCCTGCGGTCGGCGCGCTGATGATGTCCTTGTACCTGGCGCGGTTTGCCGTTGAGCGAAACGTCGGTCGGGTGATGTTCACTGCCGTCGGCGTGTTCGGCGTGGCCACCATCGCCTTCGGTCTGTCGACCTCGTTCTGGTTCTCGTTGGCGGTGCTGGTAGTGTTGGGCGCGGCGGACATGATCAGCATGGTGATCCGCGCCTCGTTCGTGCAACTGGAAACCCCGGACGAAATGCGCGGCCGGGTCAGCGCGGTGAATGGCCTGTTCATCGGCGCCTCGAACCAGTTGGGCGAATTCGAATCCGGCCTCACCGCGCACTGGTTCGGCACCGTGCCGGCAGTGGTGATGGGCGGGATCGGCACGCTGGTGGTGACCGGAACCTGGATCAAACTGTTCCCGACCCTGGCCAACCGCGACCGGATGCATGTGCCGGTGGAAGAGGTGAAGGCCTGACGCTCTCAGGCCAGCAACTCCCCCGCCACTTTCGCTCTGACGGCTTTGCCCGCCAGTTGTTCGACCAGCGTCAGCGCAAATGCCAGCGCGGCGCCGGAGCCTTGGGCGGTGATGCAATTACCGTCGACCACTACGGGTTGATCGACAAAGGTGCAACCGGAAAGGTTATGGCTGGTGGCGGGCAGGCAGGTCATCCGGCGTTGACGTAATACACCGAAGCTTTGTAGCGCGACCGCCGGGGCTTCGGCGATGGCGGCGAAAAGTCGCCCGGCACTGGCCTGATCCCTTAGCAGTTGTTGAAGAGGCTGGTGCGCGGCAAGGTGTTGCGCGCCGACAGCGCCGCCGGGCAGGACGATCAGGTCGAAAGTCTGGGCCAGAACATCAATGAGCATGCCGTCGGCGGTCAGTCGCGTGCCCCGGGCGCAGGTCAGCATGCGCCGGCCTTCGATGCTGGCCGCCACCACTTCGATGCCGGCGCGGCGCAGCACGTCGATCAGGGTCACGCATTGCAGATCATCGATGCCCTCGGCGAGGGTAATCAGGGCTCTAAAGGTCATGGGCGCCATCCGCTGGGTGATCTTTAAAGCGTAGTCAGCTTTGCCCTGCCCTGTTCGGCGACAGCCGTTACTTGATGTAAAGCTGGGTCGACATCGTGTTGCGCGGGGCGTTGATCGAGGTGTTGCTGAAGGTAAAGGTGCCTTCCTGACGGGCCGCCAGATCGAAGGTGTACAGCGAACCGACGGTCTTCGCGCCTGGCGTGCATTCGGTCAGGTTGCCATTATCGAAGGCACAGACCGGACTCCGGGTGCCGTTCACTTCGAAACCGTCCAGCGCCGCCTGAGGCTGACTCTGGCCATAACCGATTTCCAGCACGTACACCTTGATACCCGGCGCGCTGTGATCGCAACGGGTCTGCACCTGGCCATCGGTAATGTCTTCGAGCCCGCAGGACGACGACTGAACCTTGATGACTTTCACCTCGCTCAATGGCGGTGCCGACGCTGCGAGTGCCGCCGGTACACCGGCCAGCAGCAAGGCCATCAATCCAGCGGTCTTCATCCAACCCTTGTTCATGCGATCCATCCCCGAAAAAACAGCGCGCAGTATGGCGTACTTGGCCGTGGTGCAAAACTTCGCCGACGATCGACACCAACATCCGCCATCTTCCTCACGCTGCTGGTATGATGCGCGGCTTTTTCCGGCCCACCACAATTTTCCAGGCGCTTGCGACGGTCTGTGCTTTGCTGTTGAGGTCGATACATTCACGGCGCCACGCGCGCCACGGGGAGCAGACATGCTGGAAAGGCTGTTTCAACTCAAGGCACACAACACCAACGTGCGGACCGAGATTCTCGCGGGCGTCACGACCTTCCTGGCCATGGCCTACATTCTGTTCGTCAACCCGAGCATCCTCGGCGAGACCGGCATGGACAAAGGCGCGGTGTTCGTCGCCACGTGTCTGGCAGCCGCCATCGGCTCCACGGTCATGGGCCTGATCGCCAACTACCCGATCGCCCTCGCACCGGGCATGGGTCTGAACGCCTTCTTTACCTACACAGTCGTGCTGCACATGGGCCACACCTGGCAGGTAGCGCTGGGCGCGGTGTTCATTTCGGCCGTGTGTTTCTTCCTACTGTCGATCTTCCGCATCCGTGAATGGATCATCAACAGCATCCCGCTGCCGCTGCGTTCGGCGATTGCTGCCGGTATCGGCCTGTTCCTGGCGCTGATCGCCCTGCACAACGCCGGTATCGTAGTCAGCAACCCGGCGACCATGGTCGGCCTCGGCGACCTGAAACAACCGGCACCAATCCTCGCCACTCTCGGTTTCGCCCTGATCGTTGCCCTTGAAGCCCTGAAAGTGCGCGGCGCGGTGCTGATCGGCATTCTCGCGGTGACCATCGTCTCGATCGTGATGGGCTTCACCCCGTTCGGCGGTATCACCTCAATGCCGCCTTCGCTGGCCCCGACCTTCCTGCAACTGGACATCAAGGGCGCGCTGGACATCGGTCTGGTCAGCGTGATTTTCGCCTTCCTGTTCGTCGACCTGTTCGACAACTCCGGCACCCTGATCGGCGTCGCCAAGCGCGCCGGCCTGATGGGCAAGGACGGCCACATGCCGAAAATGGGCCGCGCACTGATCGCCGACAGTACCGCTGCGATGGCCGGCTCGCTGCTGGGCACCTCGACCACCACCAGCTACATCGAATCCGCTGCGGGCGTGAGTGCCGGCGGCCGCACCGGCCTGACCGCCATCGTCGTCGCGATCCTGTTCCTGCTGGCGCTGTTCTTCTCGCCACTGGCCGCCAGCGTGCCGGCCTTCGCCACCGCGCCGGCGCTGCTGTTCGTCGCCGTGCTGATGACTTCCGGTCTGGCGGAAATAGACTGGGAAGACATCACCGTCGCCGCGCCGGTCGTGGTCACCGCCCTGGCAATGCCTTTCACCTATTCCATCGCCAACGGCATCGCTTTCGGCTTCATCGCCTGGACTGCGATCAAACTGCTGTCCGGCCGCGCCCGTGAGCTGAACCCGGCGCTGGTGATCCTGTCGATTCTGTTCGTGATCAAGCTGGGTTGGTTCAACGCATGACTTTTGATTCCCAGGCCTACGCCGCACAACTCGAAGACAAGGTCACGCGCCTGCGTGACCTGCTGGCCCCGTTCAATGCACCGGAGCCGACGGTGTTCGACTCGCCGCTGCAGAACTTCCGTCTGCGCGCCGAATTCCGCCTGTGGCGCGAGGGCGGTGAGCGGCATTACGCGATGTTTTCCCAGGACGACAAACGCACGCCGATCCTGATCGAGGAATTCCCGATCGCCAGCCTGCGCATCAACCAGTTGATGCCGCAATTGAAGGCTGCCTGGCAGGCCAGCGCGGCGCTGAGCCACAAGCTGTTCCAGGTGGAGTTTCTGACCACCCTGGCCGGCGACGCGATGATCACTCTGTGCTATCACCGTCCGCTGGACGAGCACTGGCATGCAGCGGCCACCAAACTGGCGGCGGATCTGGGCGTAAGCATCATCGGTCGCTCCAAGGGCAAGCGCGAAGTGCTCGGCCTCGATTACGTGGTCGAGAAACTCGAAGTTGGCGGTCGCACATTCAGCTATCGCCAACCGGAAGGCGCGTTCACCCAACCCAACGGCACCGTGAACCAGAAGATGCTCAACTGGGCATACGAAGCGCTGGGCGATCGCAGCGACGATCTGCTGGAGCTGTACTGCGGCAACGGCAACTTCACCCTGCCGCTGGCAACCCGCGTGCGCAAAGTGCTGGCCACCGAAATCAGCAAGACCTCGGTCAACGCCGCGTTGAGCAACCTCGCCGAAAACGCTGTGGATAACGTGACGCTGGTGCGCCTGTCCGCCGAAGAGCTGACCGAAGCCCTGAACGAAGTTCGCCCGTTCCGTCGCCTGCACGGCATCGACCTGAAAAGCTACGAGTTCGGCAGCGTGTTCGTCGACCCGCCACGGGCCGGCATGGACCCGGACACCTGCGAACTGACCCGTCGCTTCGATAACATCCTGTACATCTCCTGCAACCCGGAGACGCTGGCGGCCAACATCGCCCAACTGCACGACACGCACCGCATCACCCGCTGCGCGCTGTTCGATCAGTTCCCGTGGACTCACCACATGGAATCCGGCGTCCTGTTGACCCGACGTTGATCGCAGGTGCCAGATACAAGAAAGCCGTCCTGACCGACGGCTTTTTTGTGCCTGCTCATGGCACGGGATCGATCTTGCGTGGGCGCCCGCCCTTCCTGCCGTTGGCCCGGGCAGCTTCAGCTTTCGCGGTGCTGCTCTGACGACCATTGCGCGAAGCGATCACCGAGGCTGCCATGGCCATCAGCGGCTGACTGGCCGAGATCATCCCGGCGATGGAAACCTGCAGGTCCTTGCCATCATGGCACAGCGCGGTGCCGGCAAAGCCGACGTGCAATCCGCTGAAGTCTTGCGGTTCGAAATCATCGAATTCCCGGTAGAGATTCACTGGCAGCAATACGCCGCTGTCGTCCTCGAAGTGAATCACCAGGCAGGGTTTCTGAAAAGCCACTGACACGGCTTGCAGACTGCTGCGACGGCGCACGCCGCCACGGTCGACGGCTTCGTCCAGACGTTTTTCCGTGACGGGCCGATCCGCGTGCAACGCGGCTTTGACTGTTTTCATAATTCTATTTCCACTCCTTCGTGAGCGCCGACCAGGGCCAACAGGGTTTTGTTGACCTCCGGCTCGTAATACGCCGATCCGATCCTGAAACTCGTGCTGGTGACCTCCCGCAGCACCGCCACCTGGTTCGACTGTCCGTCCCACCACTGATTGTCGAGACAAGCGGTGCGCAATCGAGTCCACCAGATCCAGCGGGCCCGCCGCAGATGATCGGTTTCACGCAGCGACTGGCGCAGCCCTTCAAGCACGCTGACCGGCGGTCGATGCGACAACGGCACCACATCCCACAGTTCGACGCCGTTGTGCCAGAAGCTGAATTTGAAGCGGGCGCTCCAGGCGCCTGCATCCACATGTGCGTGGGGCGGGCAATGTTCGTCACGCAACATGATCACCACTGACAGTCCTTTGTAACTGCATACCTTCATGCTAACCCATCCGTTAGGTTTAAACGTTTCAACACTTGCCATTCCCTGGCAAATCCGACCATCGGCGCCAACGCCTACTGTGGCCGTTACCTTTCGAGCCTAGTGCGGGAGCCGAAAAAGCCGCGGGCAAAATGGTAAGCAGTTCTTTCGCAGCGGCCGCGCATTTGCTACATACGAAGATTCTTTCCCCGGTGTAATCAATCATGCAGCGACACTTCGACGATCTTCAGCTGGGCAGCATCGAGTTGTTTTGCCTGGCTGCCGAGTGCGGCAGTTTCACCGGTGCGGCGCAGGCGGCTTCGGTGACGCCGGCAGCGGTGAGCCGCTCGGTATCACGCATGGAAGAACGCCTGGGCGTGCGGCTGTTCGCGCGCACTACCCGCAGCGTGAAACTGACCGACAGCGGCCGGCGCTACTACGAAGAATGCAGCCAGGCGCTGGCGCAACTGGTCGAGGCGCAGCGGGAAGTCATGGGCCAGCAGCAGGAACCGTCCGGCACCCTGCGTATCAGTATTCCTACGACTTACGCCCATCATCGGATCCTGCCGCTACTGCCGGCTTTTCGCGCGCGCTTCCCGCAGGTGAAGGTCGACATGCACATCAGCAACCGCAACATCGACTTCGTCGGCGAGGGTTACGACATGGCGATCCGCGTGCGGGCGATTCCCGATTCCGGCCTGATCGCCCGCCATCTGGAAGACGCAGCGCTGGTGATGGTCGCCAGCCCCGATTACCTCAAACGCGCCGGCACGCCGCAGACCCTCGAAGACCTCGAACAGCACGAGTGCATTCAGTACGAACTGCCCAGCAGTGGGCGGCGGATCACCTGGCTGTTTTACGACGAGGACGCGCCACGGGAAATCCTCGCCGAGGGCAATTTCTGCTGCTCGGACGATGTGCTCGGTGGCGTGACCCTGGCCAGGCACGGTGCCGGGTTGTTCCAGACGTATCGCTTCATCGTCGAAAAAGAACTGGCCGACGGCTCGCTGATAGAAGTGCTCAAACCCTACAGCGGACGCTCGCGACCGTTCACGCTGCTGTACCCGCAGAATCGCCACATGCCGCTGCGCGTCAGGGCTTTCATCGATTTTCTGGTCGAGCAGCTGCCGCACTGAATTGCACCAGTGTGCGATCACCGCACACAAAACCGGGCTGTCGATGCAGAGCAATTGATTAAAGTAACCATCTAGTACAATTTAACTCCACAGGTCGAAACCCTCGGCCCAAGCCAAAAACAATAAGTGGAGTTTGCCCCCATGCCCCCTATCGTTCTGGTGCTCAACGGCCCGAACCTGAACCTGCTCGGCACCCGTGAACCGGCGACCTACGGTCACGAAACCCTGGCCGACATCTCAGCCCTGTGCGGGCGCGCCGCCGAAGAGTTCGGCCTGGCCGTGGAGTTTCGCCAGACCAATCACGAAGGCGAACTGCTCGACTGGATTCACGGCGCCCGCCAGCGCTGCGCCGGCATCGTCATCAACCCGGCCGCCTGGACACACACCTCGGTAGCGATCCGCGACGCACTGGTCGCCAGCGAATTGCCGGTGATCGAAGTGCACCTGTCCAACGTCCATGCCCGCGAACCGTTCCGTCACCACTCCTTCGTCTCGGCCATCGCCACGGCCGTGATGTGCGGCTTCGGCAGCCACGGTTATCGCTTGGCTCTGGAACATTTCAGCCAGCGGCTGAAGGGGTGATCCGCATGAACCGCAACAACGTGATACTCGCCGGGCTGATCGGCGCCGGCATCCAGGCCTCCCGCACCCCGGCGCTGCATGAACACGAAGGTGACGAACAGGGCCTGCGTTACCTGTACCGGCTGATCGATCTCGATCAACTGCAACTCGACAGCAACGCCCTGCCCGACCTGCTGCTGGCCGCCGAACGCATGAACTACACCGGGCTGAACATCACCTTCCCGTGCAAGCAGGCAATCATCCCGCTACTCGATGAATTGTCTCCGGAAGCCCGAGGCATCGGCGCCGTGAACACGGTGGTGCTGAAGGACGGCAAACGCGTCGGCCACAACACCGATTGCCTGGGTTTCGCAGAGGGTTTTCGTCGCGGTCTGCCAGACGTCACCCGCGAACGTGTAGTCCAGATGGGCGCCGGTGGCGCAGGCGCGGCAGTGGCCCACGCCTTGTTGAGCGAAGGCGTACAGCAACTGAGCATTTTTGATGTGGACGTCGAGCGCGCCGAAAGTCTGGCCAACAACCTCAACCAGCATTTCGGCGCTGGCCGCGCGGTTGCCGGGCATGATCTGGCGAGCACACTGAGTCAGGCGAATGGCCTGGTGAACACCACGCCAATGGGCATGGCCAAATTGCCAGGCATGCCCGTGCCAGCGGCATTACTGCGACCCGAGTTGTGGGTGGCGGAGATCGTGTATTTCCCGCTGGAAACCGAACTGCTGCGCAACGCCCGCGCCTTGGGTTGCCGAACCCTGGATGGCGGCAACATGGCGGTATTTCAGGCGGTGAAAGCGTTTGAACTGTTCAGCGGCAGAGTGCCGGATGCGCAGCGAATGCTCGCGCATTTTCAAAGCATGAATGGATAAAACCGTGAGGGGGCGACGCCCCCTCGTCTCCGGTCACGCCTGCAAGTAGCGCAGCACCGACTCGCAAATCATCTCGCGATGACGCTGCTTGATGCTTTCGTCCGGCAGGTCGATCTGAAAGATCTCACCGAACGTGTGGCGGTTCGATACGCGATAGAAGCAGAACGAACTGATCAGCAGATGCACGTCCAGCGCGTCGAGCCCGGCGCGGAAAACCCCTTCATCGGCACCACGACGTAGAATCTCGCCCAGGGAATCGAGGATGGTGTTGTTCATCGCCTTGATCGCGTCGGAACGCTTCACGTACTCGGCGTTGTGGATGTTTTCGATGCTGACGATCCGCACGAAATCGACGTTGCGATCGTGGTGATCGAAGGTGAACTCCACCAGACGCCGGATCGCTTCCACCGGCGGCAATTCGGCCAGGTGCAAGCGATTTTCGGTGCTGCGGATATCGCCGTAGAGCTTCTCCAGCACCTCGACGTACAACTGCTCCTTGCTGCCGAAGTAGTAATAGATCATGCGTTTGGAGGTGTGGATGCGCTCGGCGATCGCGTCGACGCGAGCACCGGACAGACCCTGCTGGACGAACTCGACGATCGCCTCCTGCAGGATATTCTCGCGGGTCTTTTCCGGGTTGTTCTTGCGACTTTTGCGCGGCTCTACCGCTGGTAGATCGGGGGCTGCGGAAAGTTCTGAAGTCATCGTCATTGCGGGCTCACGGCCATCACTGCACAGGCTGGCGATTATGGGCCGCGCGCCCCAGTGAAGGAAGCCGCACGACCCGTGTTTAATCCCGCGTTTACGAATTTCCTACAACTTGGCCTGGCGAACCGCGCCACTGCGTGATTTGGCCATCGCCGCCAGCCGCACCGCGACGTTGGCCGCGCCATAACCCGCGTAACCGTTCTTGCGCTGGATGATCTCGAAGAAGAAACGCCCTTCGAATGGCTCGGTGTAGACGTGGAACAACTCGCCGCCCTGTGCATCGCGGTCGTACAGCACGTTGTAGTACGCCAGCTCGCTGAGGAACTCGTCATCGAAATCGAAACGCGCCGCGAGGTCATCGTAATAGTTGAGCGGAATGTCCAGCAGCGGCACGCCCGCCTCCTTCGCCCGGCTGACTTCGGCGAAGATATCGTCGCAATCGAAGGCGATGTGATGCACCCCGGAGCCGCGATAACTCGACAGCGCGTGTGAGATCGCGGTGTTGCGGTTCTCGGAAATGTTCAGCGGCAGACGGATCGAACTGTCGCGGCTACGCAGCGCGCGGCTCTTCACCAGCCCGTAAGGATCCGGTAGCACCACTTCATCGTCGGCCTCGAAATCCAGCAGGCTCTTGTAGAACAGCACCCAGCTGTCGAGGCTGTCCGCCGGAAGCGCCATGGCCATGTGATCGATGCGCTTGAGACCGCCACGCGCTACCGCATCCGGCAGCAGATTGAAGTCGGTGCCGTAGACATCCGCCTCCTGATCCACCAGATAAATCAGGCTGCCATCCGGCGCCCGCACCGCTGCCAGTTCCAGCTCGTTGGGGCCGACCAGTCCGCGATACGGCTGACCTTTATAGGCGACCGCCCGGGCCAGCGCGCTGGCGCTGTCCTTGACCCGCACGGCGGTGGCGCACAGCGACGGGCCGTGGGCCTCGAAAAAGCTGTGGCCGAACGAATAGGGTTCAGAGTTGAGAATCAGGTTTATATCGCCCTGGCGCAACAGGCTGACGCTCTTGGAACGATGCTGACCGGCCTTGACGAAACCCAGCCGCTCCAGCCAGTTCGACAGCTTGGCCCCGAGGCTTTCATCCACAGCGAACTCAAGAAACTCGATGCCGTTGTATTCGCTGGCCTTCGGCGTTTCGAAGAGGATTTCACGGTTATCCACAGGACGGATGTCCTGCTCAAGACGCTGACGGGTTTTCTCCTCCAGGTACAGCAGCGAACGCAGACCGTCGGCCGCATTGGCCCGAGGCGGTGCGGCGCGGAAGCCGTCGTTGAAGATTTCCAGCGACAGCGGTCCGGTGTAACCACTCTGGATGATCGGTGCGAGGAAACCCGGCAGATCGAATTCGCCCTGCCCCGGGAAGCAGCGGAAATGCCGGCTCCACTCCAGCACGTCCATCGCCAGGATCGGCGCGTCGGCCATCTGCACGAAGAAAATCTTGTCGCCGGGAATCTCGGCAATCGCCCGTGGATCGCCCTTGAGCGACAAGGTGTGGAAGCTGTCGAGCAACACGCCGAGGGCCGGGTGATCGGCCTGACGCACGATGTCCCAGACCTGTTGATAAGTATTGACGTGACGGCCCCAGGCCAGCGCTTCATAACCGATACGCAGGCCACGGGCGCCGGCGCGCTCGGCCAGCAGGCGCAGGTCGTCGATGAGGATCTGTTGATCGCCAATACTGTCGGGGGAGGCATTGCTGCAGACCAGCACCAGGTCAGTGCCCAGTTCCTGCATCAGGTCGAACTTGCGCTCGGCCCGCTCCAGGTTGCGGTCCAGACGATCGCGGCGGCAGCCTTCGAAATCGCGGAACGGCTGAAACAGCGTGATGGCGATTCCGAGGTCGGCGCACATCTGCCGGATTTCCCGGGGGCTGCCGTCGTAATACAGAAGATCGTTCTCGAAAATCTCCACCCCGTCGAACCCGGCGGCGGCAATGGCTTCGAGTTTTTCCGGCAGGGTTCCGCTCAAGGAGACGGTGGCAATGGATCGCTGCATGTTTCAACTCCCGGTGGAGACGTCGGCTACGAAAATTGCGCCGCTTTTATAGGGTGAGCGAATTATTGGTCCCGGTTTATCATTGAGCAATTTAAAGTGTACTACCCGGTTAGTTTTGCGTGCGATTATCGAACACAATGCCGGTTTGGCGAATTGACGATTTTTCGTCCACTGCCCAACATCCATCTCACCTTGAGTCCGGAACTGAACCACCGGTCGCAGCGTGCACAAAAAAAGCACACCAAATAACAAATCCAAAAACGGGTGGAACACATGATTCCTTCACAGACTTCCCGCATGGCTCCGGCCATGAGCACTGCCACGGGTGGCATCGGCGACAAGATCCGCGGCGCCATGGCCGTCGGCAAGACCCGTTGGGGCATGCTGGCGCTGGTGTTTTTCGCCACCACCCTGAACTACATCGACCGCGCCGCCCTCGGCGTCATGCAGCCGATCCTCGCCAAGGAAATGAGCTGGACGGCGATGGACTACGCCAACATCAACTTCTGGTTTCAGGTCGGCTACGCGATCGGCTTCGTACTGCAAGGACGGCTGATCGACCGGGTCGGCGTCAAGCGCGTGTTCTTCTGCGCGGTGCTGCTCTGGAGCCTGGCCACCGGCGCCCACGGCCTGGCGACCTCGGCGGTGGGTTTCATGGTCTGCCGGTTCATCCTCGGTCTGACTGAAGCGGCGAACTACCCGGCCTGCGTGAAGACCACGCGCCTTTGGTTCCCGGCTGGTGAACGCGCCGTGGCCACCGGCATCTTCAACGCCGGCACCAACGTCGGCGCGATGTTCACCCCGATGCTGCTGCCGCTGATCCTTCACGTGTGGGGCTGGCAGGCTGCGTTCCTGTGCATGTCGGCACTGGGCGGGATCTGGCTGCTGTTCTGGGGCCTGAAGTATTTCAACCCGGAAGATCACCCGAGCGTGAAACAGTCGGAGCTGGAATACATCCAGAAAGAAGTCGAACCGGAACAGGCCCGCGTGCCGTTCTCGAAGATCCTGCGGATGCGCGGCACCTGGGCCTTCGCCCTCGCCTACTCGCTGACTGCGCCGGTGTTCTGGTTCTACCTGTACTGGCTGCCGCCGTTTCTCAATCAGCAATACAACCTGGGCATCAACGTCACCCAGATGGGCATTCCGCTGATCATCATCTACGTCACCGCAGACTTCGGCAGCGTGGGCGGCGGGATTCTGTCTTCGTTCCTGATCGGTCGCGGCATGAACTCGATCAAGGCGCGGCTGCTGTCGATGTTCCTGTTCGCCTGCTGCATCATCGGTGTGGTCATGGCAGCCGGCTCCGCCAACTTGTGGATCGCGGTTGCCGCCATCTCCCTGGCCATCGGCGCGCATCAGGCCTGGACCGCCAACATCTGGAGCCTGGTGATGGACTACACGCCCAAGCACATGATGAGCACGGTGTTCGGTTTCGGCGGCATGTGCGCGGCGATCGGCGGGATGTTCATGACCCAGATCGTCGGCCATATCCTGACCGTCACCAACAACAACTACACCGTGCTGTTCACCCTGATCCCGGCGATGTACTTCATTGCCCTGACCTGGATGTACTTCATGGCACCGCGCAAGATTCCTACCGTCACCGAGTAGCCCTTCAATACTGAGAAGCCGTCCTGCACCGACCGGCCTGATTTCAGGCCGGTCACGTCTTCAGCGCCGGCTCTGCTGCCACGCTGCCGCCAATCCGCTGCAACAGATCACCGCGATCCCGATCACCGTCATCAGGGTCGGCGTGTGAGCAAACAGCAACCAGCCCAACAACCCCGCAAACACGATCTGGCAATAACCGAACGGCGCCAGCAACGCCGGCGCGGCATGGCGGAACGCCTGGGTCAGAAACAGGTGCGCGGTCATCCCGCAACTGCCCAGCGCCAGCATCAACAGCGCATGCCCCAGGCTCGGCACCTGCCAGAAGAACGGCACCAGCGCACTCATCACCAGCGTGTTGCACAACCCGGCGAAAAAGTTGCTGGTGGTCGGGCTGTCGATTTCCGCGAGCTTTCGGGTGAGCAACTGATAGAAGCAGAAAAACAGCGCCGAGCAGAATGGCAACAGAATTGCCGGGGTAAACAAGTCACCGCCCGGATGGACGATGATCAGCACACCGATGAACCCGCACACCACCGCGATCCACTGACCGCGCGTCACCCGTTCCTTGAGCAATGGCACCGACAGCGCCGTCACCAGCACCGGTGCAAGAAAGTTGACCGCCGTGGCCTCGGCCAGCGGGATGTACAGCAACGCCGTGGTGAAAAACAGGCTGGTGCCCAGCAGACACAACGCCCGCGCCAACTGCCACAACGGACGTTTGGTGCGCAGCACACGCAGCCCGGACTGCGGCAGGAAAATCCCCGCCATCAACAGCGTGTGCACCAGATACCGCGCCCACACCACCATGACGATCGGATAAAAACCCGAAAGGTATTTCGACAGCGCGTCGTGGCTGGAGAACAGGAAGGTTGCCACGACAATCAGCAAGATCCCCTTGAAGGGTTGGTTGACGCCGGAAAGCGGAGTGCTGACGGTCATTGGCTCTCTCTGAATGAAAAATAAACGGTGACGAGGACGCGTGCGCCCTCGCCCCTTGAAGCAGACTTAAAGCCGGGCCAACAATTCCCGCGTCCGGTCGATCGCCATTTGCGCCCGCTGCAAACCACTCACGCCTTGCTCCAGCAATTTGACCGTGGGAATTTCCAGACTCAGGGGAAGGTTAGCCGGAAGACTGCGCAACAAACCGCTCAAGTCACAATCACCCTCGCCGGGAAACCGTCGTTCATTGCGGGCCTGACGCAAGATCTCGGCCATGTCCGTCGGCCTCGGCCCGGCAACATCGCACAACTGTGCATAGCGCAGCCGCGAGGCTGGCACACCGGCCAGATCTTCCAGCCGCGATCCGGAACGGTCGAAGTGAAACGCATCGACCAGCACCGCCCCGTTTTCGCGCCCGGCGTTGTCGACGATGCGCAACGCCTGCTCGAGATTGCGCGCATCGGTCCACGGCATGAACTCCAGATGCGGATGCAAACCGTAGGGCGCGGCCAGATCGCAGAGTGCGGCAAAATTATCGGTGAGCCGCTGCTCGTCAGGATCGTTACCGGCAACCAGCAACTCACTGGCACCGAACTCCGCGCCGACGCTAAGCAGTTGTTCGAAATCCGCAACCACCGTCTGCGGTTTCAAACGCAGGATTTCCACGTCGAGCACACCGATTCCGGTGTCACGCAAACGCGCCAGTGTCTGACGCCGCAAATCGCCATCGGCTACCAGCGGGAAGTGATATTCCTCGGGTGTCGCCGGTTCAAGCCGCAGGCCGACATGGCTGTAACCGGCACGGGCCGCGACCTCGACCATCTCGGGTGGCGACAACTCCAGCACGGTCAGGCTGGCCAGGGACAGAATTCGTTCGTTCATGTTCAGGCCTCGATCTGCGCAGGTTCGGTGGCGCGACCGCTGGCCGCTGCTTCACGGATGACCTCGACCAGCGCCAGAGTGCGGGCGGCATCGGCGGCACTCACCAGCGGTTCAACCTCCCGTCGCGCCACGCGGACGAAATGCTGCAACTGCAACCGCAGCGCTTCATCAGGCGTGAACGGTTCATCGACCGACAGCAACGGCTCGTGCCAACCGGCGTCCACCTGATCGGCGCGGTAATGCCAGCGCTTGAGTTGCGGAATACTCAAAGCCCCGCCCGTTCCCGCCAGCAAATAGCACGGCTGATCGGCCTGACGCGGATAGACCGGGTTCTCCCCGGAGTTCAACTCCCAGCTCCATGGAGCCGCCACCGCATCGGAACCGGTCAGCGTACCCAGCGCTCCGCCGTCGAACTGCAGCAGGATCGCCGCGCTGTCTTCATTGGCAAAACCACGCACCGCACGGTCGGTGATCGCCTGCACCGAACGCACTTCGCCGCACAGATGACGCAGCAGATCGAGGTCGTGAATCAGATTGGTCAACAGCATGCCCGCGCCCTCTTCGCGCCGCCATGCGGTTTCGAAATAGTGGTCGGGTTTGCGCAACTGGAACAACGCAGTCACCAGCGTCAGCCGCCCCAATGCTCCGCCCTTGACCAGTTCATGGGCCCGCACGATCAACGGATTGTGCCGCCGATGATGGCCGACCAGCACCGGCACGCCGCTGCGCTTCACCGCCGCCACCAATTCCCGCGCCTCATCCAGATGCACGCCTACCGGTTTTTCCAGCAACACCGGAACACCAGCGGCCAGGCAATCCAGCGCGGTGTTGACGTGCTGATTGTTCGGATTGGCGACGATCACTGCGTCTGGCCGGTTCTGCTCCAGCATCTGACGGTGATCGGCGAAATACGCCACACCCCACTCCGCCGCCAGGGCCGGTGCCTGAGGGCCGGGATCGGCCACGGCGCATAACGTGGCCTCAGTGAGATGTTTCAGGTGCCGGTAATGTTGCTGGCCCATGTTACCGGCGCCGATCAGGGCGATTCGAAGGGGCGGGTTCAAGGTGCGATCCTCTTGTGATTGTTGTGGGAAAACTCACTCCATCAACAATTTAGAACCCGGTTCCAGATTCTCACACCCGTCCGACTGAAAAGTGGGCGAACAGCGCACAGCTTTGCTTATACAAACAACTCCGAAGCCAGGCTGGCCGCCGACAATTCCTCGGTAAACGTCAGCAACAGCGGCGCCAGTTCATGCAATCGCGCCCCCGGCATCCGGGCGCTTGGCCCGGCAATGCTGAGCACGCCGATCACCCGGCCATCGGCGGGATGTTTCACCACGGCAGCAATCGCCGAAGTGCCGACCGCCGAACTTTCTTCCACACAGGCATAGCCCTGTTCCCGGGCCACGCGCAGGCGTTCGAGCAGTTCAATATTGGAGCGCGGCGCGTTGGGCCCGATATCCACCGGCACCTCCGCGCCCTGGCGTTCGACCAGCGACAAAGCCTCGGCGTCGCTCATGCACGCCAGCCACGCATGCCCCGACGCGGTGTAGAACAGCGGCGCATCGCGGCCCATGTCCGGGTCGTAACGCAGACCGGTGCGGGCGCCCTGGGCCTTGGCAATCCAAGTCTGGCGCTCGCCGTCGATCACCCCCAGACGCACCAGCTCACCGGTTTCCTGGGCCAGCCGATCGAGCACCGGCTGCACGATGTCGGCGCCGCTGCTCGACAGGTACTGAAAGCCCATCGCAACCAGTTTGGTCGACAGGTGATAGCGCAACGTCTCCGGATTCTGCCGTACGTAACCCAGGCGGATCAGCTCGGCGAGCAGGCGGTGCGTCGCGCTCTTCGGAATGTCCAGTTGCTCGGCCAGGGTCTGCATCGGCAGCCCGCGCGGATCACTGGTGAGGCTTTCCAGCACGCTGAAAACCCGTTCGATTTGACTGCCGGCCATGGTGCGCTCTCGGTGAAATTTCGCCGATTCTAGAAGACATCCCGAGGAATGCGAAATCTGCAACCCGGCGTCCGATAACCGCCCACTTTGCGCGCCAGTCGGTTGATCTGCTTCGCCCGCACTGGTTATTTTCTGGAACATGATTCTAAAAACAATTGATTGCTGGAGCCCTTCCTGATGCCTGCCCTTTCCGATATCGACTGCGACGTTCTGGTGGTCGGCTCCGGCGCCGCCGGTTTGTCGGCCGCCGTCACCGCCGCGTGGCATGGCTTGAAGGTCATCGTGGTGGAAAAGGATCCGGTGTTCGGCGGCGCCACCGCGTGGTCCGGCGGCTGGGCGTGGGTGCCGTGCAATCCGCTGGCCCGGCGCGCCGGGATCGTCGAAGACGTGGAACTGCCGCGCACCTATCTGCGCCACGAACTCGGCGAGCACTACGACCCGGCCATGATCGACGCCTTCCTTGAGGCCGGCCCGCGCATGGTGGCGTTCTTCGAACAACACACCGCCCTGCAATTCGCCGACGGCAACGCCATCGCCGACATCCACGGTGAAACACCGGGCGCGGGCACCGGCGGACGCTCGGTGATTGCCGCGCCCTATGACGGGCGAAAGGTCGGGCGCCTGCTCAAGCGTCTTCGTACAACGATGCGCGAAACATCGTTCATGGGCATGCCGATCATGGCGGGTGCGGACCTGTCGGCGTTTCTCAATCTGACCCGCTCGTTGTCGGCGGCCTGGCACGTGACCCGGCGTTTCACCCGCCACCTGCTGGACCTGGCGCTGCACGGCCGGGCGATGCAACTGGTCAACGGCGTGGCGCTGGTGGCACGGCTGGCGAAGTCCGCCGAAGACCTCGGCGTACTGCTGTGGGAATCGGCGCCAGTGACCGAACTGCTGCGCGACGATTCACGCATCACCGGCGCTCGCGTGAACACCACAAAAGGCCCGGTCAATGTCCATGCCCGCAAAGCCGTGGTGCTCGCCGCTGGCGGATTTGCCAACGACATCGAGCGGCGCAAAGCGTTGTTCCCTCGCACGCCCACCGGTCATGAACATTGGGCGCTGCCACCCTTGGGAGTGGATGGCGACGGCCTGCGATTGGGAGAAACCGTCGGAGCCCGGGTCAACACCGAAGTGGCCTCGCCCGTGGCGTGGGCGCCGGTCTCGCAGGTGCCACATTCCGACGGCAGCATCGGCCATTTCCCACACATCATCGAACGTGGCAAACCGGGCGTCATCGGCGTGCTGCGCAACGGCCAGCGCTTCGTCAACGAAGCCAACGGTTATTACGACTACGTCAGCGCCATGGTCGCCGCAGCCCCCGAAGGTGAAGAGGTCGCGTCCTGGCTGATCTGCACCCGCGCGTTCCAGCGGCGTTACGGGCTCGGCATGTCTCGGCCGTTTCCGGTGCCGGTGTCAGGTTTTATCCGCAGCGGCTATCTGAAAACCGGTAATACCCTTGAGGAATTGGCCACCGCATGCGGCATCGATCCGAACGGTTTATGCGCCACTCTCCATGACTACAACCACCATGCCCGGCACGGCGAAGACCCGCTGTTCGGTCGCGGCTCGACCCCGTACAACCGCAAACAGGGCGATCCCGCGCAACAACCCAACCCGTGCGTGGCGCCTATCGAACAAGGCCCGTTCTACGCGGTGAAGGTGCAGCCGGGCTGTTTCGGCACCTTCGCCGGGCTCAAGGTCAATCCGCACGCGCAAGTGCTCGACGCCGAAGACCGGCCCATCACCGGGCTCTACGCCACCGGTGGCGACATGGCCAGCATCATGGGCGGGCATTATCCGGCGGGCGGGATCAACCTCGGCCCGGCGTTGACTTTCGGTTACATCGCAGCCCGGCACATGGCGGGCGTCACGGCTTTCGAACAGGAGATCGACCATGCAGCACATCGTTAACAGACAAGGACTGAACCTGCCAAAACTCGGCCTCGGCACCTGGCCGATGCTCGGCGACGAATGCACCCGTGCCGTGGAGCAAGCGCTGGAACTCGGTTACCGGCACATCGACACGGCAGCGGCCTACAACAACGAAGACGCAGTCGGACAGGCCCTGGCGAATACGCCGACACCCCGCGAGCAGATCCACGTCACCACCAAGGTCTGGTGGGACCAGTTGCAGCCGGACGCCATGCGTCACTCGCTGGATCGCAGCCTCAAGGCGTTGCGCAGCGAATACGTCGACCTGTTCATGATCCATTGGCCGACCACCGACTGGGACTTGCCGCGCACCCTTGAAACCCTCGCGTCGTTCAAGGAGCAAGGTTTGGCTCGCAACATCGGCGTAGCGAATTTTCCGCTGCCGCTGCTGCGCAAAGTCGTCGAGGAATACGCCATTCCTCTGTCAGCCATTCAGGTCGAGTACCACGTACTGCTCGGACAAAACGCCCTGCTCGACTACGCCCGTCAACACGATCTGGCGCTGACGGCCTACACGCCGCTGGCGCGTAACAAGGTCTCGGACGTTCCTCAGATTCAGCAGGTCGCCGAAAAACACGGCGTGCTGCCCACTCAAGTGGCGCTGAAGTGGCTGCTGGATCAGGACAACGTCGCGGCGATTCCCAAGGCCAGCAGCAAGACCAATCAACTGGCCAACCTGGCGTCACTGCAGGTCGAACTGGACGATGACGACCGCGCGCTGATTGCCGCGTTGTCCAAGCGCGAACGTCAGGTCAGCCCGGACTTCGCGCCGGTGTGGGATGCCTTCGACCGCTGATACCCGACCCGGCGAAAGAAATCCGCCGGCGGATTGAATTCCCGGCGCTCGCGCTCGTCAATAACAGGCCCGACCTCGTCACCCCGAGGCCGGGCCTTTGTGCGTGTGTGCGAATAGACGGACGACCGGACTGGCGCCACACTCACACACCAGCAACACTCATCACCACACACTCTCTCCACCTGCACAGACGAGGATTCCCACATGCTATGGAAAAAAGGCCGACGCAGTGACAACGTCGTCGATGCCCGTGGCGATGACATGGGCGGTGGTGGCGGTATGCGCTTCGGCGGCGGCAAGGGTCTGAGCCTCGGGGCGATCCTGCTGATCGTCGGCATCGGCTGGATCACCGGCCAGGACCCGCTGCAGATCCTCGGCCAGCTCACCGGGCAGATGACCGAACAATCGGCCCCCACTTCGCAAACCCGTCAGGCACCGCCGGCCAACGATGAACAGGCCGAATTCGTGCGTTCGATCCTCGGCGACACCGAAGACACCTGGGGCGCAATCTTCCAGCAGGCCGGCCGGCAATATAAGGATCCGACCCTGGTACTGTTCAGCAACCGGGTCAATTCCGCCTGCGGTCTGGCGACCTCGGCCACCGGCCCGTTCTATTGCCCGGCGGACCAGAAAGTCTATCTGGACATGGCGTTCTTCCAGGAAATGGCCCAGCGCTTCAAAGCCGCCGGCGACTTCGCCCAGGCCTACGTGATCGCTCACGAAGTCGGACACCATGTGCAGACGCTTCTCGGCGTCTCGGCGAAAATTCAGACAGCCCGCCAGCAAGGCCGGCAGATGGAAGGTGACGGCGGTCTGCTGGTGCGTCAGGAACTGCAAGCCGATTGTCTGGCCGGGGTCTGGGCCTACAACGCGCAGAAGCGTCTGAACTGGCTGGAACCGGGCGACATCGAAGAAGCCTTGAACGCAGCGAACGCCATCGGTGATGATCGCCTGCAACAACAGGGTCAGGGCCGTGTGGTGCCGGACTCGTTTACTCACGGTACGTCGGCGCAAAGGGTGCGCTGGTTCAAAACCGGATTCGCCCAGGGCCAGGTCGGCCAGTGCGATACCTTTGCGGCGAAAAACCTGTAAATGCATAAATGGCTGTTGGCTTTACTGTTCATCGGCGGCACCGCCCAAGCGGCCGGCGTCGACGCAATCAGTCCCGGGCGCCTGCAATTGCAGGCCGGCGAAATGGCGGTGGGCATCGGCCCGGCGCCGGCGAAAATCGAGCGCGTGCTGATCGTCATTCATGGCCGTCTGCGCAACGCCGAGACCTATCGCAAAAGCGGCGAAGTCGCGGCGGAACTGGCCGGGCAAACCGCCAACACCCTGGTGATCGCCCCGCAGTTTCTCAACGAAAGCGATGTGTCGCTCTACTCGTTACCCGCCAGCGTGCTGCGCTGGCAAGGCAACGACTGGATGGGCGGCGGGTTATCCACAGGGCCGAATCCGCTGAGTTCCTACGCCGCACTGGACGAAATCGTCGGAAGGCTGAGCGATCGCAAGCAGTTTCCGGACGTGAAGCAGATCGTGATCTTCGGCCACTCCGGCGGCGCTCAGGTGGTGCAGCGTTATGCGCTGCTGGCCCAGGAACAACCGGCGCTCAAGACCGAAGGCATTCGCTTGCGTTATGTAGTCGCCAACCCGTCGTCCTACGCGTACTTCAATGAGCAACGTCCGGTGGCCTTCGATCATGCCAAGTGCCCCGGTTTCAACCGCTGGAAGTACGGCCTGGTGGACCCGCCGATCTACTCGGGTGGGCAAACGCCCGCGCAGCTTGAAGGCCGTTACGTCAAACGCGAGGTGATTTATCTGCTGGGCCAGCAGGACACCGACCCGCAACACCCGGCGCTGGACAAGAGCTGCGCCGCCAAAGCCCAGGGGGCTTATCGACTGGAGCGCGGGAAGCTGTTTTTCGGTTACTTGCTGCGTCGTCACCCTGAAGGGGTGAATCAACGGCTGGTCGAAGTGCCCGGCGTCGGGCATAACGGCGACGGCATGCTGACCTCGCCGGAAGGCCAGAAAGCACTGTTCGAGCAATAAAAAACGGGGGCCGAAGCCCCCGTTTTTTTCAGGCGAACAGCATTCGCCGCAACTCCACACAATCCTTCGCATGCCAGTCGGTCAACTCCGGCCACGGATTATCCGGCAGGTTCACCAGCACCGTGTGGGTGCCCGCTGCCCGACCGCAGTCGAGGTCGAAGCGGTAATCACCGACCATCACCATCTCGCTCGCCGGCACTTGCCAGGCCTCGGCCAGTTTCAGCAGGCCGCCGGGATGCGGTTTCGGCTCAGCTTCATCGCGGCCCAGCACATCCTCCACCGCAAAGCAGTCGGCCAGACCAATGGCCTCCAGCGTCACATGGGCCAGTTCCCGCGCATTGCGGGTCAGGATACCCAGGCGATAACCCCGAGCGTGCAGGTCGCGCACCAGCTCCACAGCGCCGACCGCCGGGGTCGAGCCGAGCGCCAGATCGCGCTCATGCTCCAGCAGCCACGCATGTTTCGCCGCTGCTTCCTCGGTGGGTAATGCCGCGAGATAGGTGAGGATGTCGTCCTCCGGCGGGATCGACAGCGCCACGCGGATCGCCGCGAAGTCGTGCACGGCAACGGTCAGGGTGCCGTCCATGTCGAACACCCAGTGCCGCACATCCGCCAGACTCATGCCCAGTCCTTGCGATGACGGATCAGGCCTTCCTGGGTAACAGACGCCACCAGTTGCCCGGCGCGGTTGAACACGCTGCCCCGGGAGAACCCGCGCGAGTTGCCGGCCCATGGGCTGTCCATGGCGTAGAGCAACCAGTCATCGGCACGCAGATCATTGTGGAACCACAGCGCGTGGTCGAGGCTGGCGACCTGCATGTCTTTCTGCCAGACCGATTTGCCGTGGGGCAGCATCGAAGTGGTCAGCAGACCGAAGTCCGAGGCGTAGGCCAGCAGGTATTTATGCAGTGCCGGGATATCGGCCAAAGCGCCGTCGGCACGGAACCACACGTACTTGACCGGATCCGCCGGTTGCGGGTTGTACGGGTCTTTTTCAGTGACCGGGCGCACTTCGATCGGCTTCGGGCACAGCAGCTTTTCACGCATGTGTTCCGGGATCAGGTGCGCGCGTTGCTGAGTCAGTTCCAACTCCGACGGCAGGTTTTCCGGGCCGACCACTTGCGGCATCTGGCTCTGGTGCTCGAAGCCTTCTTCGTCGTACTGGAACGAAGCGCTGCAGGTGAAAATCGGGTGGCCCTTCTGGATCGCGGTCACGCGGCGGGTGCTGAAACTGCCGCCGTCACGCACGCGGTCAACCGAGTAGACCACCGGCAACTTGGCATCGCCCGGACGCAGGAAATAACCGTGCATCGAATGCACATGGCGCGCTTCCTCAACGGTCTGACTGGCCGCCGACAGCGACTGGCCGAGTACCTGGCCGCCGAACAACTGGCGAAAGCCCAGATCCTGGCTGCGACCACGGAACAGGTTTTCCTCGATCGGTTCGAGGGTCAGCAGATCCACCAGATCTTCCAACACTTGGCTCATTCAGACTCTCCTCACACAAAGCTATGCCGCGCAATCTTGGCTGCGGCGGGGGATTCAGGTTCTGGCCGGCGCCCCCAGGGTGCCGGCCATTGTAAACGTCCGCGCCTGCTTATCCATGCAAGGTTTCCAGCCACTGCTCCCTCGTGATGCGGTACAACACATGTCGCCGTAACGGGTGACCGTCCGCGAGACGCGGGTGGTCGAAATCATCCTGCGGGGCGTGGTGCATGCCGATCGCCTGCATGACTTTCTGCGACGGCAGATTGGTCTCGCTGGTGAACGACACCACTTCATTCAGCGCCACCCGGTCAAAGCCGCAACGCAGCGCGGTCCACGCCGCTTCGCTGGCATAACCGAGGCCCCAGTGTTCCTTGGCCAGCCGCCAGCCGATTTCCACCGCCGGCGTGAACGGCGCATCGAAGCCGACCACGCCGAGCCCGGTAAAACCGATGAACTCGCCGCTGTCCTTGCGCTCCAGCGCCCATAGGCCGTAACCGTGCTCGGCAAAATGCCCGCGCACCCGGCCGATCAGCGCGGCGCTTTCCAGCCGGCTCAAGGGCGCGGGGAAGTAGCGCATCACCTGCGGATCGGCGCACATCGCTGCGAACGCCGGCAAATCCTCGTCCTGCCATTGGCGCATCAGCAGCCTTGCGCTTTCCAGCTCCAGTATCGGTTCCATCCCGCCCCTCCGCTTGATGCCGTCAGTCTACATCGCTGTTAGGCTTTGCACTCTTTCCTGCAGCCTTTATGAATAGTCCACCATGCCGTTGCCGCTGATCTACCACGAAGACTACAGCCCGGAATTTCCGGCGGATCACCGCTTCCCCATGGACAAGTTCCGCCTGCTGCGCGATCACCTGGTGGACAGCGGCCTGACCCGCGACGAAGACCTGCTGCGCCCTGAACTGTGCCCTGCCGACATTCTCGCCCTCGCCCATGACCGCGGTTATATCGAACGCTACATGAGCGGCGAGTTGTCCCGCGAAGACCAGCGGCGCCTCGGCCTGCCGTGGAACGAAGCCCTGGCCCGACGCACGGTGCGGGCGGTTGGCGGTTCGATTCTCGCGGCAGAGAAAGCCCTGGAGCATGGCCTGGCCTGTCACCTCGCCGGCGGTACTCATCACGCCCACTACGATTACCCCGCCGGGTTCTGCATCTTCAATGACCTGGCGATCATCAGCCACTACCTGCTGCAAAGCGGCCGGGTGAACCGGGTGCTGATCTTCGACTGCGACGTGCATCAGGGCGACGGCACTGCACGGATTCTGCACAACACCCCGGAAGCGATCACCGTTTCCCTGCACTGCGAAAAGAACTTTCCTGCACGCAAGGCCGAAAGCGACTGGGACATTCCGCTGCCCAACGGCATGGGCGACGCCGATTACCTGAAAGTCGTCGATGACGCGCTCAACTATCTGCTGCCGCTGTATCAGCCGGACCTGGTGCTGTACGACGCCGGCGTCGACGTGCACAAGGACGACGCCCTCGGTTATCTGCAATTGACCGACGAAGGCGTCGCCGCCCGCGATGAAAGCGTAATGCGCCATTGCCTGGGCCGTGACATCCCGGTAGTCGGGGTGATCGGCGGCGGTTACAGCAAGGATCGCCACGCCCTCGCCCGCCGTCACGGCATCCTGCATCACAGTGCGCAGCGCGTCTGGCAGTCATCGGGTTGTCATTGAGTTGTGCTGCGTTACCCACAATGGCTGTGGAACGGCCTGTGGATAACCTGAGCGAAAGGGACTACAGCCCACGCTGAACATGGCTTGCAGCGCACTGGTTGTTTTTTGATCAGACCTTTCGATCATCACAAATCCCTGTGGGAGCGAGCTTGGTCCGGGCGGCGATCCGACGATGGCGTCAGTACATTCAACATTTAACTGAATGACTCACCGCTTTCGCGAGCAAGCTCGCTCCCACCCGGTTTCTGCGCTGTTAGAATGCGCGCCATATTTCGTCAGACCGCAGCGCACGCCATGACCCAGATTCACGCCACCTCTCCCGCTCACGTCGCCATCATCGGCGGTGGCCCCGCCGGCCTGATGGCCGCCGAAGTGCTGAGCCAGGCCGGAGTCCGCGTCGATCTATACGACGGCATGCCTTCGGTGGGCCGCAAGTTCCTGCTGGCCGGGGTCGGCGGCATGAACATCACTCATTCCGAAGCCTACCCGGCCTTCCTCTCGCGCTACGCCGAACGCGCCCCGAACATCGCCCCGCTGCTGCGCGCGTTCGACGCCGACGCCCTGTGCCGCTGGATTCACGAACTGGGCATCGAAACCTTCATCGGCAGCTCCGGCCGGGTGTTCCCCACCGACATGAAAGCCGCGCCATTGCTGCGCGCCTGGCTCAAGCGCTTGCGTGACAGCGGCGTGGTTATCCACACCCGCCACCGCTGGCTCGGCTGGGATGAAAGCGGCGCGCTGCGCATCGACAGCCCGGACGGCGAGAAAACCCTCAACCCCGACGCCACCCTGCTCGCCCTCGGCGGCGGCAGCTGGTCGCGGCTGGGTTCCGACGGCGCGTGGATGCTGCCGCTGGAACAACGCGGTGTAGGACTGGCGCCGTTGCAGCCGAGCAATTGCGGCTTCGAGGTGCAGGCCTGGAGCGAATTGATGGTCAGCAAATTCGCCGGCGCGCCGCTGAAAAATATCGCCATCGGTTTGAACGACGATGTTCCGCGTTTGGGTGAATGCGTGATTACCGCAACCGGCATCGAGGGCAGTTTGATTTACGCGCTGTCGGCGCCGATTCGTGAGGCGATCAATGTGCACGGTGCGGCGACTATTCACATCGACCTGCTGCCCGGCCGACCTGTGGATAAATTGCAGACGGCGTTGAGCAAACCACGGGGTTCGCGCTCGATGGCCAAGCACCTGCACAGTCAGGTCGGGATTGACGGGGTGAAAGCGGCGCTGTTGCGAGAGCTCACTGATGCTGCGACGTTTGCTGATCCGGCGTTGTTGGCCAGAGCGATCAAGGCTTTGCCGCTGACGCTGGTGAAAACCCGTCCGCTAGACGAGGCGATCAGTAGTGCCGGCGGGGTGACGTTCGAGGCGATGGATGAGCGGATGATGCTCAAGGCGTTGCCGGGGGTGTTTTGTGCGGGGGAAATGCTGGATTGGGAAGCGCCGACGGGCGGGTATCTGCTGACAGCGTGTTTTGCCAGTGGCCGGGCGGCCGGAGCTGGAATGCTGGATTGGTTGAAGCAGCGCGACTGATCGTTCCCGCATTGCGCGGGAACGACCCTGTCTGACGCTTAAGGCTTACGCTTACGCGGCCCGGTATTAAACACCGGCACTTTACGAACAGGCTTGATCGAAGGCTCCGGCGCCTGAGTCTCGCCGCTGTCCACCCACTTGCCCAGATTGCGTTTGCCGCCACCACCACCGGAAGCCTTGGGCTTCTTCGGTTTCTTCGGCTTCTTGATCACCTGACCACTGGCATCGGTGTCCGGCACGCGGTGCTCCGGCACGAAGTCCGGCTCAACCTCACGCTTCAACGTGCTGCGGGTCAGCATTTCAATCGCAGACAACATGTTCACTTCATCAGCACAAACCAGCGAGATCGCCTCACCGGTCGAACCCGCGCGGCCAGTGCGGCCGATACGGTGAATGTAATCCTCGGCCACGATCGGCAGATCGAAATTGACCACCAATGGCAGGTCTTCGATATCCAGACCACGGGCCGCCACGTCGGTGGCCACCAGAATCTGCACTTCGCTCAGCTTGAACCGATCCAGCGCCCGCTGCCGGGTCGCTTGCGGCTTGTCGCCGTGGATGCCGTCGGCGTTCACGCCCAGGCCCTGAAGTTTCTCGACCAGCGCATCCACACCATTACGGGTCTTGGCGAACACCAGCACCTGCTTCCACTTGTTCTTGCGCATCAGGTGCACGAACAGTTCCGGCTTGCGCTTCTTGTCCACCGTCACCACCCACTGCTTGACGGTGTTGGCGGCCACGTTGCGCGGGCTGACTTCGATGCTCTGCGGATCGTTGAGCATCTGCCCGGCCAGCAGGCGGATGTCATCGGAGAAGGTCGCGGAGAACAGCAGCGTCTGACGTTTCTTCGGCAGCGCGCGGTAAATGTTCGCCAGCTCTTCGGAAAAGCCCAGGTCGAGCATGCGGTCGGCTTCGTCCAGCACCAGGGTTTGCAGCTGATTGAACTTCAGCGCGTTCTGGCGGAACAGGTCGAGCAGACGGCCCGGGGTAGCGACCAACAGATCGACGCCGCCGCGCAGCTTCATCATTTGCGGGTTGATGCTGACGCCGCCGTACACCGCGTAAGTGCGCAATGGCAGGTTTTCGGCGTACTGGCGCACGGCTTCGTGGACTTGTTCGGCCAGCTCGCGGGTCGGCACCAGGATCAGCGCACGCACCGAGTTGGCGGTGACTTTCGGCCCTTCCATCGCCAGCAGTTGCAGCAGCGGCAAGGCGAAACCGGCGGTCTTGCCGGTGCCGGTCTGGGCCGCGGCCATCAGGTCGCGACCGGCCAGCACGGCCGGAATGGCTTGCGCCTGCACCGGCGTCGGGGTCTGGTAGCCGAGCTTCTCGAGGGAGCGCAGCAAGGGTTCGATCAGGCCAAGGGTGGCGAAAGTCATGGGAGTACCGTAGGAAAAATCAGAGCGGTTGTGCAAAACAAGTATGCGATGACGCGCAGTTTACCCTAATTCCCACGCTGCTCCGTCGCTATGGCCGTCGTTGGGGCAGCCGGCTCGCTGACCACCGGCAGCTGCCGTGGACGGCGCCACTGCGGCAGACCGATCAGCACCACCGCGCCAATGATCACCAGCATCGCCAGCGCCTCTTCGATCCCGATGGTCTCGCCGACAAACACGATCCCCAGCAACACCGCCACCGCCGGGTTGACGTAGGCATAGCTGGTGGCCGCCGCCGGACGAACGTTTTTCAACAGATACATGTAAGCGTTGAAGGCGATGATCGAGCCGAAGAAGATCAGATACGCCAGCGCCAGCCAGCCTTCCAGCGGCGGCATGGCCTGCAGGTGTTCACCGCTGGCCGCGCTGCCGATCAACAGCACCACGCCGCCCACCAGCATTTCCACGGCACTGGCCATTGCGCCTTGAGGCAGCGGCAGGTGCTTGCTCCACACCGAACCGAATGCCCAGCTCGCCGCCGCGAAAATCAGCAGCGCCGCGCCCAGCGGGCTCGATTGCAGGTTGGAGCCCATGTTGAGCATCGCGATGCCGATAATCCCCATCGCCACCCCGGCCCATTCCAGACGGGTGTTGCGCGCACCCCAGAAATAACCGCAGAGCAAAGTAAACAGCGGCACCGTTGCCACCGCCAGCGCAGCGACACCCGAGGCCACGCCGCTGTGCTCGGCCAGGGTCACCGCGCCGTTGCCGAAACTGAGCAACAGAATCCCGATGATCCCCGCCGCTTTCCACTGCGCCCAGGTCGGCGCCGGTGCCCCGCGCCAGCGCAGGAAGGCGTACATAAGGGTGCCGGCAATCACGAAGCGCACGCCGCCGAGCATCAGCGGCGGCCAGTATTCGACGCCGATGCGGATCACCAGATAGGTCGATCCCCAAATCACGTACAACGCAAAAAACGCAGCGATCAACGGCAAGGAAAAACGGCGCAAGGCAGACATGGGCAGCTCGAAAGTCAGACTCAGGGGATTGATTATTCTAGAAAGGCCAACCGCTAAAAATAAGTTACAAAACCTGTTTATAGCGCCGGTACACTTTCGAAAACACGGAGATCGACGGCATGAACCGCGATTTCGAAAGTCTGGCATTTTCAGGAGTCCGACCTTGGACAAATACGACCGCATGCTGCTCAGTGCCCTGCTCGAAAACGGTCGCGCGTCCTACGCCGACCTCGCCCGCAAAGTGAACCTCTCCGCCCCCGCCGTCGCCGAGCGCGTGGCCAAACTTGAGGCGGCCGGAGTAATCACCGGGTATCAGGCGAACATCGACCTGTCGAAAATCGGCTTGCCGATCCAGTGCGTGATCGAATTGCGCCTCCACCAGAACGGCAGTCAAAAGGTCTACGACGAACTGGTGAAAATTCCGCAACTGACCGAGTGCTTTCGAGTGACGGGCGATCCGTGCGTGATCATGAAGGCCGCGGTGGGTTCGATGACCGAGCTGGAAGAGCTGATAAACCGGGTGGCGAAATTCGGGTTCAGCAAGACGTCGATCGTGTTGTCGAGTGCGATAGAGAAGCGGGTGCCGCTCGGCCACATCGAAGGCAACGGTAAACCCTGAGGCAAAACACCTACTGCCGCTCGTTCCCACGCTTTGCGTGGGAATGCAGCCCGGGACGCTCTGCGTCCCATTCGAGCGCTGGAACGCGGAGCGTCCCTTGAGGCATTCCCACGCGGAGCGTGGGAACGATCATTCACGCGTATTCAGCGATAGCGCTGAAGATGCTCCCCAACTTTAGCGGCCGGGACTTTCTGCAATTTGCACAGCAGGTCATGCGATAGCTCCCGCACCCCATGCTTGCGCCGCAGCTCATCCGCCAAATGCGCCATCAGGTTCGCCGCCATCTCCGCATCCGCCATCGCCCTGTGCGCCTGGCCGGTATGCGGCAACTGGGCAAACGTGGTGAGCGTGCCGAGCTTGTGGTTCGGCGCCGCCGGCATCAAACGGCGGGCGAGTAGCAGCGAGCAGGCAAAGTTCTGCAAACGGGTGCGTTTGATCCGGCCCAGTTCGAAGTCCCAGAACTTCTGGTCGAACGCAGCGTTGTGCGCCAGCAGGGGCGTGCAGCCGACGAATTCGTTGACTTCGTTCATCACCTGTTCGGCCGACGGCGCGGTGCGCAGCATGGCGTTGCTGATGCCGGTGAGTTGTTCGATGAAGGCCGGGACGCGGACGCCGGCGTTCATCAGGCTCTGGTAACGCTCGACGATGCGGCCGTTTTCCAGCATGACCACGGCGATTTCCGTGGCCCGGCAGCTGCTGCTCGGCGAGATGCCGGTGGTTTCAAAGTCGATGACTGCAATGCGTTCCAAACCGGGTTCAACTCCGTACAAATCAATTCTTGAGCAACGCTCAGTTTTTCAACAGCAGTGCGCCTTCGATCGGCACGTAACGGCTGGCGGCGCGGATCAGCGAGTTGGCGGTCAGGCCGGGAACGCCGTAGGCCACCGCTTGCACGCCGTGTTTGTTGATGATGCGTTCGAGCAGCATGTCGAAATCGCCGTCACCGGAGGCCAGGACGATTTCGTCGACGTGGTCGGCGGCGTCCATGATGTCGAGGGTGATGCCCACGTCCCAGTCGCCCTTGGCCGAACCGTCGCTGCGCTGGATGTAGGGTTTGAGTTTCACGGTGAAACCGAGGTTGCGCAGGATCTGCTGGAACTGCTGCTGTTTGCTGTCGCCCCGGTCGATCGCATAGGCGTAGGCCTCGACGATCTGCCCGTGCTGGCTGACATCCGCCCACAGCGCCGCGTAGTTGAAGTGGCAACCATAGGCCTGACGCACGGTGTAGTAGAGGTTCTGCACATCGGCGAACACTGCGATTTTTTTCACCGGAGTTCCTGTGAGCGCTGACGCGCATGAGCCGGATCAGGCACCAGGCCCGAAAAAGGCGCTCAGTATGCCAGCCCGAAGGAAGGTTCCGCGAATAATCGGCCCGGGGCGATCAGGCGCCCCGGACGAATGGTGAATCAGACGAAGGAATCGTCGTCATCGAAGAACGATGAGTTGTCATCGCTGTAGTCAGTGTCGGCAAAGCCGCCCTGATCATTACCGTAGGAGTCGTTGTTGGCCATGCGCTGGTCATCGCCCCAGCCGTTGTTGCTCTGGTCGTTGACCTGAGCTGGCTCTTCCTTGATGACTTCGACGATTTCTTCCGGCTGCTGGTTGTGATGGAACAGGCTGCTGATGCCTTGCGCCAGCATCACGCCACCCGCCACACCGGCGGCAGTTTTCAGGGCGCCGCCGAGGAAGCTGCTGCCGGCTGCCGGGGCCGCTTGTTGCTGGCCATAACCCGGTGGTGGTGCGCCGAAGTTCTGTTGCGGCGCCGGGGCACCGAAGTTCTGCTGCGGTGCCGGTTCACGCCAGCCGCCAGTGGAGGCCGGGGCGCTCTGGGTCGGTGCCGGGCGCGGGCTGCTGCCACCGAAGATGCTCGACAGGAAGCCACCGCCGCTGGAGGCCGGCGGCGCGCTCTGCGCCTTGGCCGATTGCAGTTCGGCCTGCAATTGCTTGACCTGTTGAGTCAGTTGTTTGTTCTGTTCGTCGAGGCTTTTGAGGGCAGCCTCCTGCACCAGAATCGCCTGGGTCATGAAATAACCTGCGGCCGGCTGGCGCGTCAGGTGTTCCTTGATCCGCGCTTCAGCCAGTGCGTCGCGCGGGGCTGCCTCCGTTTCGGCCTGTTGCAGCCGGGAAAACAGTCCATCGATCAGGGTTTGTTCTTCGCTGTTCATGGCGACCTCGTAGATTGCCGGGGATAACGTTGCCCTCCTCCACGTCGGAGGAGGCGCACCTCTGTAATGGAGGCAGCAACAGAATGTTTCAATGACCTTTACCGAACGTTTACGTTTGCGCAGCGAAACGGATCATCGGTTAAAGTGGGCCACTGTTTTTGACCTGCGATACCGACTGATGAATGCCTTCGATGTGCTGCGCGACTCCCTGTATTTTTTCAAACGCAATCTTGGCCGGATCGTCCAGTTGTGCCTGCCGCTGGTGATTGTCGAAGCCGTGCTGCAACAGGTAGTCGACCATGCCAGCGACCCGGACGGTTACTCGGCCATCAGCGTGATCGTCGGCCTGCTGGTCTATCCGCTGTACACCGCCGCGCTGATTCTGTTTCTCGATGCCCGCACCCGTGGCGAATCCCCGCAAACCCGCGATCTGCTGGCGATGGCCGCTCGCCTGTGGCCGCGCTTTGCCCTGCTGACTGCGCTGAACACGCTGTTGATCCTGCTCGGGCTGTCGCTGTATTTCCTGCCGGGGCTGTGGCTGATGGTCACTCTGGCCTTCGGCGAATACCTGCTGGTGCTGCGCGGTTACGGCCCGTTGCAGGCCATGAAGGAAAGCCTGCGCCTGAGCCGTGGGCATTTTCTGCGGATTCTGGTGTGCATCCTGTGTGTGATGGGGCCGTTGTGGCTACTCAAAGGCCTGACCCTGCAGGTCTATCCCGACCCGCAGAATCCGTTGATCGCGGTGCTGATCGACAGTGGCCACAGCTTCCTGCAGCTGTTCACCAGCGTGGTGCTGTTCCGCCTGTTCATGTTGATTAGCGAATTGCCCGACAAACGTGACGGAATAGTCTGACTGCGCCGCGCTTGGGCTGATGGATGGGTCTCGGGTATGCTCGGGACCACTTCCGTATCGCTATAAGCCGAGCCATGACCCGTCTACTGCGCTACATCCTGTTGCCCGTACTGCTCGCCCTCGCCCTGATCGGCACGCTGATCTACAGCCTGACCTGGCGCCCCGACGCCCGGGAAACCCTGCCGGTCAGTTGCACCGGGCAACCGCCGATGCTGGTCCCCGGCCAGGCTCTGAAAGTCATGACCTGGAACGTGCAATACCTGGCCGGCAAGCGTTACGTGTTCTGGAACGACCTGGCGCAAGGCGACGACGAAGCCCCGACCCCGGAAGACATGGCATTCAGCCTCGATGAAGTGGCACGGGTGATCCGCGACGAGCAGCCCGACGTGGTGCTGTTGCAGGAACTGGATGACGGCGCCAAGGCCAGCGACTATCAGAACCAGCTCAAGCTGTTGCAGGAACGCCTGACCGACCTCTACCCGTGCAGCGCCCACGCCTTCGACTGGAAGGCCGATTTCGTCCCGGATCCGCACATCTTCGGCAGCGTCGGCCGGCAACTGGCGACCCTCAGCCGCTACCGCATCGAACACGCCGAGCGCCTGCAATTGCCGGTGCAGCCGTCGAACATCATCAGCCGTCAGTTCCAGCCGAAAAACGCCCTGCTCGCCACCACCCTGCCGCTCAGTGATGGCGGGCAACTGGTGGTGTTTAACACCCATCTGGATCGCGCCACCCAACCGGACGAAACCTTACAGGCGCAGGTGACAGCGGTGGCCAAGGTCCTCGACAAACACGAAAGCCACGGCACGCCGTGGCTCATCGGGGGTGACTTCAACTTGCTGCCGCTCGGCCAGTACCGGCGCCTGCCCACCGAGCAACGCACGCCGTACTCCGCCGACAGTGCGCTGCATGTGCTGTGGGACAAATACCCGATGATCCCGACCAACAACGAAGCCAGCGGCATCGACCGCGCCAAGTGGCTGACCCACTACCCCAACGACCCCGGCCTCAACGGCCCGGACCGCACGGTCGATTACCTGTTCTACAGCCCGAAGATCAAACGGGTCGAAGCCACGGTACGGCAGGACGATACGTTGCGCATTTCCGATCATCTGCCGGTGATTGCGAAGTTCCTCCTGCCACCCAACTGACTGCGCCCCTGTGGGAGCGAGCCTGCTCGCGATGGCGATCGGTCAGTTGACGATTTGTTGCCTGACACACCGTTATCGCGAGCAGGCTCGCTCCCACACGTTCGACGGTGGTCTCAGTGAGACTCTTCAAGATCGTCGTGTAGCAAGCCGAAAATTTCGCGTTTCATGTCGATGAACGAGCGCTCCATCACCATGTCCAGCGTGCGTGGGCGCTCGATCGGCACATCCAGAATCTGCTTGATCCGCCCAGGCCTGGCGCCCATCACATACACCCGGTCGCCGAGCAGGATCGCTTCGTCGATATCGTGGGTGACGAACAGCACGGTTTTCTTGCTGTTGCCCCACACCCGCAATAACAGCTGCTGCATTTGTAGACGGGTCTGGCTGTCGAGGGCGCCGAAGGGTTCGTCCATCAGCAGGATCTGCGGGTCGTTGGCGAGCGCACGGGCAATCGCCACCCGCTGCATCATGCCGCCGGACAACTGCTTGGCGTAGTTGTCGGCAAATCCTGACAAGCCGACTTCGTGCACATAGTGATCGACAATCTCCTTGCGCTTGGCCGCCGGCATGCCTCTACGCTTGAGGCCGAACTCGACGTTCTGCCGCACGGTCAGCCACGGGAACAGCGTGTAGCTCTGGAACACCATTCCGCGATCCGCGCCGGGACCTTGCACTTGCTGACCGCCGACATAGATCTCGCCAGAGGTAGGCTCGGCCAGGCCGGCGGTGAGGTACAGCAGGCTCGACTTGCCGCAGCCCGACGGCCCGACCAGCACCGCGAACTGCTGATCCGGCACTTCGAACGACACTTCTTCCAGCGCGGTGAACGTACCGCCACCGGGTTTGGTGTAGCGCAGGCTGACCTTGTCCACCTGCAACCTTGGCGCGGCGTGTGCCGGTGCAGCGACCGGCTCGATGAAACGACGGTTGGCAGCGGTTACTGAGCCCATGCGGCAATCCTCAAACGCAAGAAGCGGAACAGTTGATCGGTGACCAGGCCGAGCAGGCCGATGATCGCGATGGCGAGAAAAATCACATCGACCTGAAAGCCGCGCATGGCCTTGAGGCTCAAGTAACCGAGGCCACTGGACGCGGCGACCAGTTCGGCGACCACCAGATAGGTCCAGGCCCAACCCATGGTCACCCGCAAGGTGTCGAGCACACCGGGCAACGACGCCGGGGCGATCACGTGCAGCACCGCGTCACGCCGGTTGGAGCCGAGGGTGTAGGAGGCGTTGATCAAGTCCTTGGAAATGCCTTTCGACACATCCGCGATCATCACCAGTTGCTGGAAGAACACGCCGAAAATGATCACTGAAACCCGCTGCTCCAGACCGATGCCGATCCACAGGATGAACAGCGGCACGAACGAGGTCACCGGCAGGTAGCGGATGAAATTCACCAGCGGTTCGAGGAACGCCTGGACGATGCGGAAGCTGCCCATCAGCAAGCCCAGCGGCACCGCCACCAGCGACGACACAATGAAACCGACCATCACCACTTCGACACTGGCCCAGACATGCTGGCCGAGGGTGCCGTCGCGACTCAGGCGCACGGCGGCTTCAACCACCGCGCCGGGCGTGGGCAGGAACATCCCCGGCACGATGCCGCCGTAGGACAACCCGGCCCACAGACCGACCAGCAACACCCAGGCCAGACCGCTGGCGCTCCACACCACCGGCACCGGCAATCCGGTCTTCGGCGTGATGCAGCGGCTCAGCCATGAATTGCGCTTGAACATGACCAGTCTCCTAGAGCGGGCTGACGAAGCGGTTATCCACCAGATCGTCGTTGCTGACGTTGTAGGGCTTGCCCTGCAATTCGCTGGCGGTTTCGTTGGCCAGTTTGATCAGCGGTGCGCTGTCACCCGGCTTGCCCGGCGAGCCAAGGAGTTTTTCGCTCATGGCCTGATCGTAAAAGCGCACGCCTTGCGCGGCGGCGGCCAGTTCCTTCGGATCGGACAGGTAACCGCCGACGCCCTTGGCCATGATTTCGTAGGCTTTCTGTGGATGGTCCTTGGTGTACTGCACCGCTTTGTAGAGGCCGGCGACCAGCGCCTTGACGTCTTCCGGCTGCTTCTCGATCACCGTGCAGTTGAGCGCCACCACATCGACGATCACCCCCGGCGTACTGCTGCTGTCGATCAGCACCTTGCCCTGCTGCTTGTCGCGCACCATCGACAGATGCGGCTCCCAGGTCACGGCGGCCGGCACGCGACCGGCGATGAACGCGGTGGCGGCATCGTCGGCGGTCATGTTCTGCACGGTGATGTCGCTCATGCTCATGCCGTTCTTTTTCAGCAGGTACGACAGCCAGAACTGCGAGGTCGACCCTTCGTTGACGGCCACGGCCTGGCCCTTGAGTTCCTGCAGGCTCTTCACGTTTTTGCCGACCAGCACGCCGTCGCCGCCATGGCTGTCATCCAGCGCGGCCACGGCCTTGAAGCAGAACTGCGGGCGGTACTTGAGCACTTCGTCGATGGTCGAGGCCGAGCCCGACAATTGCCCGGACGCCTGGGCGGCCATGTACATCGACGCTTCTTCGACCACCGGCAATTCGACGGTCAGGCCGTTTTCCTTGAAGTAGCCCAGATCCTGGGCCAGATACAGGGTGCCGTAACCGACCCACGTGGTGTGGCCGATCGACAAGGTGCCGGCCTGGGCGACGGTGATGGAAAGGGCGGAAATCGCCAGAGGACATGCAAGACGGGTAAACAAGGACTTGTTCATGGAGCACTCCCAACGCTGTTGATTTAGTTGTCATGGGCAGTACGGCCAGCCGTGGTGTCGCCATTGCACGCTGCGGTCTCTGCTGGACTCTGGCGGACAATGCCTTGGCTGGCGAAATCGATGTTGACCCAGGCTCGGCGTCAGGAAAACGAGGAAATAGTTAGACGCGAACGATGAAAAAACTGGGTAGTGCGCACCGCGAAAGGGCGCGTCGGGCGGGGGCGCCCGAGGTGGGTGCAGATTGGGAAAAAGTCTGGCGGAGATCGTTCCCACGCTCCGCGTGGGAATGCAGCCCGGGACGCTCTGCGTCCCATTCGAGAGCTGGAACGCGGAGCGTCCCTTGAGGCATTCCCACGCAGAGCGTGGGAACGATCATCAGTGATGGGGAGGGATCAGAGGCGGCCGTATTCCTGCGCCGTACGATCCAGCGCTTTCAACGTCTTGCCCACCAACTCATCAATCTCTTCACGACTGGCAATCAACGCCGGCGCCATGATCATCCGCCCCAAGGTCGAGCGAATAATCACCCCCTCTTCAAAACCAATCGTGCGGCAGCGCCAGGCGATGTCGTTCTCATTGGCAAAGCGCTTGCGCGTGGCCTTCTCTTCCGCCAGTTGCAACGCCGCAACCATGCCCGTGCCCTGGATATCGCCCACCAGCGGGTGATTGCCAAACACCTCGCGCAGGCACTGTTGCAGGTACGGGCCGATGTCATCCTTGACCCGCGTCACCACGCCTTCATCGCGCAATGCCTTGAGGTTGGCAATCGCCACCGCCGCTGCCACCGGGTGGCCGGAATAGGTCAGACCGTGGGCGAACACACCGCCCTGCTCCACCAGCACGTCGGCCATTTTCTTCGACAGGATCAGGCCGCCCATCGGGATATAACCGGAGGTCAGGCCCTTGGCGATGGACAGGGTGTCCGGCTCGAAACCGAAGTATTCGTGAGCGAACCATTCGCCGGTACGACCGAAGCCGCCGATCACTTCATCGGCGCACAACAGCACGTCGTATTTACGGCAGATGCGCTGGATTTCCGGCCAGTAGCTTTCCGGCGGGAAGATCATCCCGCCCGCGCCCTGGAACGGCTCGGCGATAAATCCGGCGACCTTGTCCGCGCCCAGTTCGAGGATCTTCGCTTCCAGTTGCTGCGCCGCCCGCAGACCGAATTCAGCCGGGGTCAGATTGCCTTCGTGGGCGAAGAAGTACGGCTCGTCGATGTGCGCGATGTCGGGAATCATCCCGCCCATTTCGTGCATGAATTTCATGCCGCCGAGGGCCGTCGCCGCCAGGGTCGAACCGTGATAGCCGTTCCAGCGGCCGATCATGATTTTCTTCTCGGGCTTGCCCAGCACCTGCCAGTAACGGCGCACGGTACGGATCAGCACCTCGTTGGCCTCGGAGCCGGAGTTGGTGTAGATGGCGTGGCTGTAGTGCCCCGGCAGCAGGCTGAACAGCAGCTCGGAGAGCTCGATCACCTGCGGGTGGGTGGTGTGGAAAAACATGTTGTAGTACGGCAACTGTTCCAGTTGCCGGCTCGCCGCCGCGTTCAGATCCTTGCGCCCGTAACCGAGGTTGGTGCACCACAGCCCGGACATGCCGTCGAGGTAGCGTCGACCGTCGTTGTCCCACAGGTGCAGGCGGTCACCGCGCACCATCACCCGTGGGCCTTCGTCGTTGAGGGCCTTCTGGTCGACGAACGCATGAATGTGGTGCGCTGCATCGGCGGCCTGGTAGTCGCGGGTTTCACGTGAGGTGGTCATCGCCGGATCTCCTTTCTTGTTGTGAGCGGCTGTCATGAGCGCAGTTGAAACCAGGTGGTTTTCAACTGGGTGTATTTGTCGAACGAGTGCAGCGACAGATCGCGGCCGAAACCCGATTGCTTGCCACCGCCGAACGGCACGGTCACGTCCAGCGCATCGACGCTGTTGACCGACACCGTACCGGCTCGCAATTGCCGCGCCACCCGATGCGCGCGGTGCAGATCATCGGTCCACAGCGAGGCCGCCAGACCGTAGACGCTGTCGTTGGCCAGTTGCAAGGCGTGGGCCTCGTCATCGAACGGAATCACCGCCAGCACCGGGCCGAAGACTTCTTCGCGAAACAGGCTCATGTGCGGCTGCACGTCGGTGAAAATCGTTGGCTGAATGAAGTTGTCCGAGCCGTTGAAACTCAATTGACGGCCGCCACAGACGCGGGTCGCGCCTTCGCGTTCGGCCTGGTTGATGAAGCGCAGAATGCTTTCGGTCTGACGGGTGTCGACAATCGCCCCCGCCGCACTCGCCGGGTCCAGCGGATCGCCCGGCTGCCAGCGTTCGGCTTGAGCCTTCAGGCGCTCGACGAACTGATCATGAATCGAGCGTTCCACCAGCAATCGCGAGTTGGCCGAGCAGACTTCGCCCTGATTGAAGAAGATCCCGAACGCGGCTTTCTGCGCCGCCAGATCCAGATCCTTGCAGTCGGCGAACACCAGATTGGCGCTCTTGCCGCCGCACTCCAGCCACACCTGCTTGAGGTTCGACTGCGCGGAGTACTGCATGAAATATTTGCCGACCTGAGTCGAGCCGGTGAACACCAGGCAATCGACATCCGGGTGCAAGCCCAAGGCTTTGCCGGTCTGTTCGCCGAGCCCCGGCAGCACGTTCAACACACCGGCCGGCAGCCCGGCTTCCAGCGCCAGCTCGGCCAGGCGCAATGCAGAGAATGGTGATTGCTCGGCGGGTTTGAGGATCACCGAGTTGCCCGCCGCCAGCGCCGGCGCGAGTTTCCACGCGGCCATGTCCAACGGGAAATTCCAAGGCACCACCGCAGCGACCACGCCCAGCGCTTCGCGGGTGATGGTCGCCAGCACATTCGAGGCGCTTGGCGCGACCTGATCGTAGAGTTTGTCGAGGCTTTCGGCGTACCAGCGAAACACCCCGGCGGCGCCCGGCACGTCGATGTTGTAAGCGTCCATCACCGGTTTGCCCATGTTCAGCGAATCGAGCAGCGCCAGCTCTTCGCGATTGGCCAGAATCAGATCCGCCAGCCGCAGCAGCACTTGCTTGCGCTCGGTCGGTGAACGCCCGGCCCAGGTGCCGGTTTCGAACACCTGCCGCGCATTTTTCACCGCCGCGTCGACATCTTCTTCACCGCACGCGGCGACGTTGGCCAGCAGCTGGCCGGTGGCCGGGTTGATCGCGGCTAAGGTCTGCCCCGACTGCGCCGCACGCAGTTTGCCGTCGATCACGGCCTGGTACGGATAGCTCAATTCAGCGGCCTTGCGCTGCCAGTCTGCAAGCTCGAACACGGTGGTTGCTCCTTGGACTTTTATTCTTTTGAGAACAGTGCGCAGTGATAGTCGCTCAGGCCCGTGCGGGCTAAAACCAGTAAAAATGTCTTCGCAGACAATAAAAAAGGTAACCAGCCGATGACCCCTTCGCGCGCGTATGGGGCTATTGTTCAGGGACAAAAAAACCGCCGACAGAACGGAGGCCGGCGGCTTACAAATTGCTTGGATGTGGAATCCGTTCGCTTTGAGGTTCACCGTGGCCGCTTACAACCTGCGTCAGTTGAAATACTTCATCACCACCGTCGAATGCGGCAGCGTCGCCGAAGCGTCGCGCAAGCTGTACATCGCACAACCGGCGATTTCCACGGCGATCAAGGGGCTGGAAGACAGCTTCGGCGTGCAACTGCTGATCCGCCATCACGCTCAGGGCGTGTCGCTGACGCCGAGCGGCGCGCGGTTCTTCCGCAAGGCCCAGGAACTGCTGCGCATGGCCAAGGAGTTCGAACAGAACGCCCTCGCCGACAACGACGTGGTGGCCGGGCAGATCGATATCGGCTGTTTTGAAACGGTGGCGCCGCTGTATTTGCCGCAGTTGATCGCAGGTTTCTCGGCGCTGTATCCGGGGGTGAAGATCCGCATCCGCGACGGCGAACAACAGGAACTGGTGCAGGGCCTGACCTCAGGCACCTTCGATCTGGCGATCCTGTACAAGCACGACCTCGACGCCACCATCGAAACCGAACCTCTGATGCCGGCCCAACGGCCTTACGCCCTGCTCCCGGCAGATCACCGCTTCGCCCAGCTCAAGCAAGTTTCACTGCGGGACTTGTGCCTGGAACCGATGATCCTGCTCGACGTACAACCGAGCCGCACCTACTTCGTCAGCCTGTTCGAAGAACTCGGGCTGTCGCCGCGCATCGAATTCAGCTCGCCGTCGATCGAAATGGTGCGCGGCATGGTCGGCCAGGGTTTCGGCTTCTCGATCCTGGTCACCCGCCCGCATTCGGAATGCACCTACGACGGCAAGAAAGTCGTGTGCGTGGACATCGTCGAAGACGTCACCGGCTCAGGCCTGGTAGCCGCGTGGCTCAAGCGCGGGCAACTGACCAAACCGGCGCAGTTGTTTGCCGATTATTGTCGGGAGCAGTTGACGGCCAAGGCCAGCCGATGAAAATCAAAAGATCGCAGGCTGCGATCTTTTGATACCCAGATTTATAAACCTCAGGCTTTCGCCGGAAAGCCGATGCCAGTCCCCAAAAAAACCTATTGATCGTTATCCGTGCCGAGTTGAGGGTCAATTTCAACGAAATTCCGACGCAAGTAACCTTCCATGGCAATGTCTTCAATCGCCCACTCACCATGCCCGAGGTTGCCGACCAGGTCCCGGCGTTGCAGGCGCTTCAAGGCAGTCTGAACCGTCGCCGCGCTGGGCACGTGGCCACCGGGCATCTCGCTGCCAATCCACTCGCGTCCTTCGGTAGAAAAAATGGGAAGGCCCCTCACCAGCCCGATAAGTACGGTGAAATCCAGAGGAGCCATCTCCAGAATCAGGTTCTCGAAGTTGCCTTCGTCCGTCATGGTGCTCCAGGCTCGATGGTCTGCATCTCGCACGCTGAGCCCCTCAGTCAGACACAGCAGAAATACATCGCGAATGTACTTGGGCATGTATCCCCGGGCAGCAAAACGCTCGAAAGCGGCGTTTACCTCCCACTCCCTGCCGGTGATTTCCTGAAACCTCTGACCCAGATGCTGGACAAATTCCAGGCCAAGATTAGGAAACTGGATCTCGTGGCTGAACTGATAGAACGGTGCTTTGGTACGACGAAACATTCGATGCAGACCATCCTGGGAGGACCCTGTAAACACTGCAAAGACTTCACCGTGCGCGTGCTGCAGTAGCGAACGGAGCGTAGCAGTCAAGTCTTCGAATTCCTTCCGGCTCGCCAGATGCTGGACCTCGTCGATGATCAGCAGCGCCTTGCCGTTACCGAGTATCCGGAAGCGCTCGAAGAGCTCGATCAGGTTCAGTCCGCCTTCCTTCGCCAGCTCGGCCTTCACTGTTACGCCGTCGGTACTGGCGCCGGCCTCCACCGACTGAACCAGAGAACCCGGTCGCATGAGCTTCAGCCAGTTGCGTCGCAAAAAACCTGCACCGTGGATGGCCTCATACAACGCACCCGCGATCACCCGCTCAGGATGCGCCTTGTCAAACCACAGGTCTGCTGTTGCAACAATAAAGCCGTGCTCCTTGGCAATCGGGATCAGGTCGTTGATCAGAAAGGTGGTTTTTCCCTTGCGCCGAGGCGCGAATATCGTCGCGGCGTTTTGCAGGCGTGACTCGAAAGTGACCAGGCTTCCTTCAGCCAAGTTTGTGCGAGGGAAGAGCAGCGAGTCCGTGGTTTCCGGGGGCTTTATGAGCCTTTATGTCAAAATTCATAATTTATGAATAAAAAAATAATTACGCATAATTGAAAAAGATGGCAGTCGTACCTGAATGCCTTCTGTCACGTACCGCGCGGTTTGGCTCGTGCGGTAGCTTCAGCCACCAACGGATCATCCGGCCAATAATGCTTCGGATAGCGCCCCTTCAGATCCTTCTTCACTTCGGCATAGGTGCTGCGCCAGAAGTTGGCCAGATCCTGCGTCACCTGCACCGGGCGCCGCGCTGGCGACAGCAGGTGCAGCTTGACCACTTGCCGGCCGCCGGCGATGCGTGGTGTGTCGGCGAGGCCGAACAGCTCCTGCAAGCGCACGGCGAGAATCGGTGGCTGCTCGCTGTAGTCGAGGCGAATCGACGAACCTGACGGCACGCTCAGGTGATGCGGTGCCTGTTCATCGAGCTGTTGCGGCAGTGGCCACGGCAGCAGATTGCGCACGATGCTCGACAGGTCGAGGTTGGCGAAATGGCTGAGGCGCGAGACTTTGCCCAGGTAAGGCATCAGCCAGTCTTCGAGGGTTTTCAGCAACGTGGCGTCGCTGACATCCGGCCATTGGCTGTCGCCTTTGGCGTCCAGGTCGAGCTGGCGCAGCAACGCGACTCGCGCCTGCCACTGGCGCAGTTCCGGGGTCCACGGCAGCAGCTCCAGACCTTTGCGCCGCACCAGATTGACCAGCGCCTGACTGCGAGCGCTTTCGTCGAGACCGGTCAGTGGTTCGCGGCTGAGGATCAGTTCGCCAACCTTGCGCTGACGCTCTGCGCGCAACACGCCTTCGCGTTCGTCCCAGTCCAGTTGATCGACGTTGTGCACCTGTTCGGCCAGCACTGAGTCGAACAGCGCCGGATCGAAATCTGCCGCCAGATAAATCCGCTCTTCGCGCTGACCTTGGCGGCTGCCGAGGTCGGCGATGACGATCCATGGCTCTTTCATCAGGCTGTCGGCTTCGGCGAACAGCGCTGCTCGGCCGTTGGCCAGACGATATTCGGCACCACCGGCACGCCGCTGCTGGGCCACACGATCCGGGTAGGCCAGCGCCAGCAAGGCGCCGAGCCAGCGTGGGTGATCCGGATCGGCGACCGGCTCGCTGGCCTTGCCGCGCAGGTAACCGCGATATTGCCGCGCCAGCTGCCGGGCGCGCTGCACGCCGCCCTGGGCACCCCGCGCCGCGCGTTCTTCGCCGGACAGCAGCACCAGACGACTGTGCAGATCAGCCCCGGCCCCGCGCAAAATGTCGCGCTCACCAAGTAACGCGGCAACATCACACGCCATGTTCGCCAGCCCCAGCGCCTGACCGCGCAACAGCAAATGAGCGATGCGCGGGTGCGCCGGCAATTCAGCCATGGCCTGACCGTGACGATTCAGGCTTTCGCCGTCCAGCGCACCGAGGCGCTGCAACAAATCCTGAGCCTGCGCGTAAGCGGCGGCAGGCGGCACGTCGAGCCAGATCAGATCACTCGGCGCCACACCCCAGCGCCCGAGTTGCAAAGCCAGGCCAGCCAGATCCGCCGAAAGAATTTCCGCACTGCCATAAGCCGCGAGTTGTTCGTGCTGATCCTGCGACCACAGTCGATAACACACGCCCGGTTCCAGACGTCCTGCCCGGCCTGCACGCTGGGTGGCACTGGCTTTAGAGATGCGTTGAGTGTCGAGGCGGGTCATGCCGCTGCCCGGGTCGAAACGCGGCACTCGCGCCAGCCCGGCGTCGATTACTACGCGCACACCGTTGATGGTCAGGCTGGTCTCGGCGATGTTGGTGGCCAGCACCACTTTGCGCTGGCCGGCCGGAGCCGGGTCGATGGCGGCGCGTTGGGCATTCAGGTCGAGTTCGCCGTGCAACGGGCAGAGCAACACGTCGCTGCGCTCACCGATGGCGTCCGCCAGTTGTTGATGGACACGCCGGATTTCCGCCTGCCCCGGCAGGAACACCAGCAGGCTGCCGGTTTCGTCGTGCAGGGCTTCGAGCACCGTTTGCGTGACGCGTTGATCGATGTATTCGCCAGGCTGGAACGGCCGGCCCCAGCGCATCGTCACCGGGAACATCCGGCCTTCGCTGCGCAGGATCGGCGCGTCATCGAGCAAACCGGCCAAACGTTCGCCTTCAAGGGTGGCGGACATCAGCAGAATCTTCAGCGGTTGTTCAGCTCGAAACAGCTCGCGACCGTTCAGACTGAGGGCCAGCGCCAGATCGGCGTCGAGGCTGCGTTCGTGAAATTCGTCGAAGATCAGCAGGCCCACGCCTTCCAGCGCCGGGTCGTCCTGCAGACGACGGGTGAGAATGCCTTCGGTGACCACTTCGATGCGCGTATTGGGGCCGACCTTGCTGTCGAGGCGGATGCGATACCCGACGGTTTCACCGACCTTCTCGCCCAGCTCGCTGGCCAGCCGTTCCGCCGCTGCGCGCGCGGCCAGCCGACGGGGTTCGAGCATGAGAATGGTCTGCCCGTTCAGCCACGCTTCATTGAGCAGGGCCAAGGGCACGCGGGTGGTTTTACCGGCGCCGGGCGGTGCTTCGAGCACGGCTTCGTGGCGTGTAGCGAGGGCTTCACGCAGGGCGGGTAAAACTTCATCGATTGGCAAAGAAATCATGCTGGCTCCCAAACAGAGCGGCGAGTATAACGGCGAACTGCTGAGCGTTCGTCAGGGTCTTAACTTCACACGATGACGCTTCGTTAATAGATGACTCAGGAGATTCCCATGCGCTTACCTTTTCGCCTGATCGGCGGTGTACTGGTTGCCACCCTGCTCACCCAGATCACCGCGTGCGGTTCGATTTTCTATCCCGACCGGCGCGGCCAGATCGACGGCAAGATCGACCCGGCGATTGCCGTGCTCGATGCCGTGGGCCTGCTGTTCTACATCGTGCCCGGCCTGATCGCGTTTGCCGTGGACTTCGCCACCGGCGCGATCTACTTCGAACCGGGCCACACGGCGCAGGTCGATCCGGCCAAGCTCAAGCAAGCCATCGGCCCGGACGGCCAGGTCGATAATCTCAAGTTGCAGGCTATTCTCGAAACCGAGCTGGGCCGCAATCTGCCGCTGGACGACCCGCGCCTGATCCAGCACAAAGGCAGCACCCAGCAACTGGCGATGTTCGGCCTGCAACCTGCCGCATAAGGAATCCATGCACCCATGACCTCCAGCCCCGAACACGCCCGCCTGCTGCGGCTGGCGACCCGCGCCTCGGTGGCGGTGGCCTGTACGCTGATCATCGCCAAAGCCATCGCCTGGTGGCTGAGCGGTTCGGTGAGCATGCTCGCCGGCCTCACCGACTCGGCCCTCGATGGCGTCACTTCGTTGCTCAATCTGCTGGCGGTGCATTACGCGCTGCGCCCGGCGGATGATGATCACCGTTATGGGCACGGCAAGGCCGAGTCCCTGGCAGGCATGGCACAGGCGTTATTCATTGGTGGCAGTGCGGTGCTGATCGCGTTTCAGGCTTATGAGCGCTTGAACAATCCCGAGCCGCTCGGCGCGCCTTGGCTGAGCATCGGGGTGATCGTGTTTTCCCTGTTGCTGACGGCGGCGCTGTTGATGCTGCAGCATCGGGTGATCAAGCAGACCGGTTCCAACGCCGTGCGGGCGGATTCGCTGCATTACCGTTCGGACCTGTTGCTCAACGGCAGCATTCTGATTGCACTGGTGCTGGCCGGGCTGGGGTTCGAGCAGTTGGATGCGTGGTTCGGTCTGGGGATTGCCGGGTACATTTTGTGGAGCGCGATCCAGATCGCCCGGGAAAGCTTTTCGGTGCTGATGGATGAAGAGCTGCCGGCGGATGTCAGTCAGCACATGCTCGAACTGGCGTGTGGTGTGCCGGGCGTTTTGGGCGCACACGATTTGCGCACGCGGATTTCCGGCAATCACTGGTTCGTGCAATTGCACCTGGAACTGCCGGGGGAACTGACGCTGTCAGTGGCTCACGGCATCAGCGATCAAGCAGCAGATGCCATTCACAAAGCCTACCCACGGGCCGAAGTGCTGGTGCACGCCGACCCGCAGGAAGTGGTCAAAGCCGCTCGGGCTCAATAGTTGACCTGATAACCGCGACTGCTCAGGCAATTGCCCTGAGCCTGGCGGTAGGCCTGCACCACTTCGGGCGCCGGTTGATAAGTCGCGGTGCGCGGATTGAAGCCGCTCTGCTGCACCGCGTACTGATAGCACTCGTACCCGTCGCGCTGAACCTGTTCCGGTGACTGGCCGTTGGCCGGATACGCTTCCACGTCATAACCATTGCCGGTCGGCTGCGGTGGCTGCTGCACCGGCGGCTCGACCACCACGTAATCCTGCGTCGCTTCCTGATAGGCGTAGTACGAACCGGCGGCGAGGAACAGCAACGAACCGCCGATCCACACTTCACGGGCGTAATCCGGCAGGTACTGGATGCGGATCCCGCGCGGCGGCTGAACCACAATGTAGCGCGGGCCTTGCGGGCGATACCAATAGCCGCCGGAGTAGAAGTAATCCTGGCCACGATACGGCACACGGTAATCGCGATCCGGGAAACGGTCGATCACATGACCCGGCCGGTACTGCGGGCCAGGGCCCCAGCCGTTGCCATGCCCGTCCGGACGCCCCGGCCAGCGGTTATCGTTGGGACGGTTACCGGTCTGCCAGTTCTGGTGGTAGCCGTTTTGCGGGCGTTCGTCGCGGTAGTAACCCTGACGGGGTTCCTGGGTCTGGCGCACGGTGTCGGGCCGCGGCTGGATCGGCAGATCGTTGGCCGGCAGTTGCGGCGGCGGTGGCGGCTGGCGCACCGGGTTGGGGTTGTACGCCGGACGTGGCTGATTCTGGTTCTGCCACTGGCCGTTGTTCGGTTGGCCATGATTCTGCTGGCCGTTGTGCTCGAACTGGCGGCTGTTGTCGCCACGGATGATGTCGTTGTTCTGCCGCTGCGGGTTGTCTTGGCCGCGCTGCTGATTGCCACCGCCATGGCCCTGATTGTTGCCCTGATGCTCCGGCCCGCGTCCGCCGCCGTCGGGGCCGCGATTCTGCGGCTCATCCGCCAGCGCTTGCGCGCCGACACTCACACACAGCAAACCAACACTGGCCAGACGCCAGATGCGCGACTTCATGAAATTCCTCACTGCGGACTAGAGCCTGAAATTAAGAGGGCGTGTAGCTAAGACCGGGGATGAGTACACCGGGTTCTGCTACAGGTTATCAGTCACGTCATTTATTTATTGAGCGAGATGAGCCAAATCGCGGGCAAGAAAAAAGGGAGACCCGTCGGCCTCCCTTCTAGAGAACTTCGTCCTGGCTCGACGCTTTTGACGTCGGCTCACCTCACGCCGTCTTCTGGACAGTGTGCAGCTCGGGGGCCGGCACAACCCCGGTGGGGGTGGCGGCCGCGGCAGGCCGGATTGGGCGGGCCGCGTGGACTGTGTTACCGAGCAGTGATTCTGGTGATAAGAATAGGCCCGAAGCTGCGACAGATGATTGCGAAGATTGCTCAAATAAACATCACTTGCGCAATTTTTAACCCTGGATAGATAATCCGCCGCAATAGTTAAGACAAAGGATCGTTTGATGAGCAAACTCGACCGTTACGACCTCAGTATTTTGGCGGAATTGCAGCGCGACGCCCGCATCTCCAACCAGGAACTGGCCGAGCGCATCGGTCTGTCGCCCTCCCCGTGCTCGCGCCGGGTCAAGCAACTGGAGGACGACGGCTACATCTCTCGCCAGGTCGCCCTGCTCGATCGCAAGATGCTTGGCCTGAGCCTGACCGCCTACGTGCTGATCGGCATGGACCGGCACACGCCGGAGCGTTTCGAGAACTTCGAAGCGGCGATCCGTACCTTGCCGCAAGTGCTGGAATGCAGCCTGGTGACCGGGGTTGATGCCGACTATCAGCTGAAAGTGGTGGTGCCGGACATGGATCACTATCAGAAGCTGCTGCTGGGGCATCTGACGCGGATTGAAGGGGTGACCAGCGTGCGTTCGAGCTTTGTGCTGAATCAGGTGCTCAACAGTACCGAACTGCCGCTGACTCATCTGCGCAGCTGAAACCGCCTTCGCGAGCAAGCTCGCTCCCACATTTGAAATGCATTTCCCTGTGGGATCGAGCTTGCTCGCGAAGAAGCCGGTGCAGGCGACGAATGACTGCGGCACACCGACGCAGGTCAATGCTGCGTCGTTCGCCGCTGGCGTATACTCCCGGCCGCCCTTTCAGCCGCGCAGCGCCGGAGATGCCCGATGGATCCAGCAGTATTTGAAGAGTGGATGATGACTGGCCTTGTCAGCATCCTGATCATTTTCATGGGTTTCATCGTCTGGGATCTGGCGAAGAAGTCAAAGGCCGGGCGTTTCGGCTCGTTCATTCTGTTCTTCGTGCTGGGCCTGGGCGTGGCCGCGTTCATCATCAAAAGCGTGGTGATCGGCCTGATCGAATCCGGCGCCTTATAAGCGCGCCGGCACTTCTTTCCACTGGCCCTGATCGAGCCCTTCGATTGACCAGTCACCAATTCTGACCCGCACCAGCCGCAACGTCGGCAGCCCGACCGCCGCCGTCATCCGCCGCACCTGACGGTTGCGCCCTTCGCGAATCACCAGTTCCAGCCAGGTTGTCGGAATCGTTGCGCGAAAGCGTACCGGTGGGTTGCGCGGCCACAGCTCGGGCTCATCCAGTTGCCGCGCTTCGGCGGGCAAGGTCATGCCGTCATTCAATTCAACGCCGTCACGCAGGCGCTGCAATTGCTCGTCCGTCGGCACACCTTCGACCTGCACCCAATAGGTTTTCGCCAGTTTGTGCTTCGGGTCGGCGATCCGCGCCTGTAACTGACCGTCGTTGGTCAGCAGCAGCAAACCTTCGCTGTCGCGATCCAGCCGTCCGGCCGGATAAATGCCCGGAATGTCGATGTAATCCTTAAGCGTCGCCCGCCCCTCGCCGTCGCTGAATTGCGTCAGCACATCGAACGGTTTGTTGAACAGGATCAGCTTCGGCTCGGCCGGTGGTGCCTTGGCGACACGGCGCGGGGCTGAAGAAGCTGGCTTCGCGCCGGGGCGGCGGGAAGGTGGACGCGGTGGACGGGACATAAGAGAGAAGACATTTAGCGATCAGGGCAGACAATGCTAGTGCCCCGACCGCCAAATGACCACGACTAACCGTTAGCGGAACGGCGGCTCGTCGAAGCTGCGCAGTTTGCGCGAGTGCAGCGAGTTGAGTTCGGTGCGCAGCAGGTCCACCGCTTCGATGCCGATCTTCAAGTGCTGGCTGACCGCACGCTCGTAGAAGGCGTTGGCCGAACCCGGCAGCTTGATTTCACTGTGCAGCGGCTTGTCCGACACACACAACAACGTGCCGTACGGCACCCGCAGGCGATAACCCTGAGCGGCGATGGTGCCGCTTTCCATGTCCACCGCTACGGCGCGGGACAGGTTGATCAGCGGACGCTCCTGGGCCCAGCGCAATTCCCAGTTACGGTCGTCGTAGGTCAGCACGGTGCCGGTGCGCAGGCGTTTTTTCAGCTCTTCGCCTTTTTCGCCGGTGATGTTGGCCGCCGCTTGCTGCAACGCCAGTTGCACTTCGGCCAGCGCCGGAATCGGAATGTTCGGCGGCACCACCCGGTCGAGAATCCCGTCGCGACGCATGTAAGCGTGAGCCAGCACGTAGTCGCCGATGGTCTGCGACTGACGCAGGCCGCCGCAGTGACCGATCATCAGCCAGCAATGCGGACGCAGCACGGCCAGGTGATCGGTGATGTTCTTGGCGTTGGACGGGCCGACGCCGATGTTCACCAGTGTCACGCCATGGCCATCGCTGGCGATCAGGTGATAGGCCGGCATCTGATAGCGGTGCCAGACCACACCGGCCGCAATCGCCGAGGCTTCGCCGTGATCCATGCCTTTTTCGATGATCACGTTGCCCGGCAACACCATGCGCACGAAACGCGGGTCGCGGCGCAGCTGCTCCAGGCCATGAACGATGAACTGGTCGACATAACGGTGGTAGTTGGTCAGCAGAATCCACGGCTGCACATGGCGCCAGTCGCTGCCGGTGTAGTGCACCAGACGACGCAGTGAGAAGTCGACGCGCGCGGCGTCAAACAGCGCCAGCGGCAGCGGATCGGTGTTTTCCCAGTCGTAGAGACCGTCGGCGATGCCATCGGTGGCGGCGGACAGGTCAGTACTCGGGAACACTCGCGCCAGCACGGCGGCGGTGACACCGGAGCCGGCCAGCTCATCACCCTGCTCGACCACGTACGGATATGGAATGTTCTGCTCGCTGACCCCGACTTCGACGGTCACGGTGAAGTCATGCATCAGCGGCGTGAGCTGTTCCAGCAGATATTTGCGAAACGCCGCCGGGTGGGTGACGGTCACGCTGTACGTGCCCGGCAACTGCACCTTGGCGTAAGCGCGGGTGGTCTGCGGGACTTCGCCCTGGCAGTGATAGGTCAGACGCAGTTCGGGATAACGGAACAGGGCACGTTGCTCGGCGTCGGGCTCGACGCGATCCTTGAGATAACGCTTGAGCGCCGAGTTCAGCGCCGTGGTGGCCCGCTCATGCAGCTCGGCGAGACGATCCACGGCCTGTTCGGCGGTTTGAACGACAATAAACGCTTCGGTCACGATCAGCTTCCTGTGTTCTGACTTGCAGAGCTTCATCTTGCCTGCATCGTGGCGTCACGGAAACAGTGGCGTTGTGGCTTTGTCGCAATCCCTATTCAGAAACCTTGCGGCGTAGAGCGGGCGACGATGGCTTCGACATCCAGTCCGCGCGGCAACGCGCCGTAGACCCGCCCGCCTCCGCTCAGGCGACTGGCGATGAACGCATCGCTGACCGCCGCATTCCCGGCCTCCAGCAGCAGCTTCGCTTGCAGTCCCAAAGCGATGTCTTCGGTCAGTTGCCGAGCTCGGTATTGAATGTCGCCGGTGTCCTTGAACTGCGCCTGCAATTGCTGAATGTGCGCGGCCAGACGCTTGTCGCCATGGCCGTCGCCCAACTCGCTGAACAACACATCGAGTACGCCCGGCTCTTTCGACAAGGCCCGCAGCACGTCGAGGCATTGCACGTTGCCGGAGCCTTCCCACGTCGAGTTCACCGGCGCCTCGCGGTACAGCCGCGGCAGGATGCTCTCCTCGACATACCCGGCGCCGCCCATGCATTCGGCGGCTTCGTTGATCATTCCCGGCGCGCGTTTGCAGATCCAGTATTTGCCCACCGCCGTCACCAGTCGGGCGAACTGCGCTTCATGGCGATCGTCCAGATGATCCAGCGCCTTGCCCATACGCAGGCTCAACGCCAGCGCGGCTTCGCTTTCCAGCGCCAGATCGGCCAGCACGTTCTGCATCAGCGGTTGTTCGCTGAGCAGTTTGCCGCCGACCTTGCGATGGGCGCAGTGATGGCTGGCCTGGGTCAGCGCCTGACGCATCAGCGAACTGGAGCCGACCATGCAATCGAAACGGGTCATAGCCACCATCTCGATGATGGTCGGCACGCCGCGCCCTTCCTCACCGACCATCCACGCCAGCGCGCCTCGGAATTCCACTTCGCTGGAAGCGTTGGACTGGTTACCGAGTTTGTTTTTCAGGCGCTGGATGTAGAACTGATTGCGCGTGTCGTCCGGGCGATGGCGCGGCAGCAGGAAGCAGCTCAAGCCCTTGTCGGTTTGCGCCAGCGTCAGGAATGCATCGCACATCGGCGCCGAACAGAACCACTTGTGCCCCACCAGTTCATAGGCCTGGCCCGGGCCGCTGGCGCCGACCGGATAAGCCTTGGTGGTGTTGGCACGCACGTCGGTGCCGCCCTGTTTCTCGGTCATCGCCATGCCGATGGTGACGCCAGCCTTGTGGGCCATGCCGACATTGCGCGGGTCGTATTCGGTGGCGAGAATTTTCGGCAGCCACTGTTCGGCCAGATTCGGCTGCAAACGCATCGCGGGCACACTGGCGAAGGTCATGGTCAGCGGGCAACCACTGCCGGCCTCGGCCTGGCTGTGCAGATAGCTCATGGAAGCGCGGGCAACATGCGCGCCGTCCTGTGGATGAGCCCAGGGCAACGACGTCAGGCCATGTTCGATGGCGGTGCGCATCAGCTCGTGATACGCCGGATGAAACTCCACCAGATCGATGCGATGACCGTAGCGGTCATGGCTGGCGAACACCGGTTTGTTCTGGTTGGCGAGGAACCCGGCCTCCATCAGCGGCCCGCCGGCCAGCGCGCCGTAGGCGTCGATCCGCGACTCGGCCCAGCCAGCGCCGAACCGCCGCGACCACTCCTGCAACGGCAGATCGATGCGGTACAGGTTGGTGCCGTCCAGCGACGGTGGCTGGTTGGTGACTTCGTGAGTTTCGGCGAACTGATGCAGGTTCATGACGGGGCTCCTTGATCGGCCAGAGCTTCAGTTAAGCACCGCCCCCGAACCGATCAAAGTGTCATATTGGCCTAAATACCGGCGCTTTCACCCTGTCAGCAACTCAACACCCGACGCTGCATCGCAGCCTGCAGATCCTCGAATTTCACTGGTTTGCTCAGGTAATCGATCGAGCCACCCGACGCGCAATGCTCGCGATCCGCCCCCAGCGCGATCATGAACAGCGGCAGATGGGCGCATCCCGGCAGGTCGCGAATCTGGCAACACAGCGATGCCCCGTCGAGCGGTGGCAGCTGGCAATCGATCAGCACGGCATCGAAGCGTTCGCGCTGCAAACAGTCGAGCGCCGCAGCGCCGTGGTCGGCGGTACGCACGCGGAAACCGAGCTTGAGCAACATGCCGCGCATCACCAGTTGGTTGACGCTGTTGTCGTCCACCAGCAGCACGGTGCAATCCTGCGGTGCGCGCACGGTGTCGCGGCTGAACGCGGGCACGGCTTCCACTTCCGGCAACTCAAACTCGACATCCAGTTGAAAGCGGCTGCCACTGCCCGGTTCGGAACGGTGTGTGAGCTTGCCACCGAGCAACTCCACCAATTGACGGCAGATCGCCAGACCGACACCCAGCCCGCCGTATTCGCGGGTCATCGAACCGTCGAGCTGGAAGAACCGTTGATACATCGTCGCCTCGCCCAGATCGGTGAAACCGATGCCGGTGTCGATCACCGCAAAGGACAGCGCCAGGCGATTGTCCGTCGACGGTTTGCCGGTGACCCGCAAGGCAAGACCGCCGACGCGGGTGAACTTGATCGCGTTGTCCAGCAGGCATTCCAGGCATTGCGCGAGTTTGGCGCTGTCGCCATGCAGGCGATCCGGCAGGGTCGGCAGTACGTCGACCTTGAAGTCCAGCGACTTGCTCGAAGCATTGCCATCGAACTGAATCCGCAATGCCTCGACCACCCCGCGCAGGCTGAAACTGCCCGGCGTCGCCTTGAGCTTGCCGGCCTGCAATTCGGTCAGGGTCAGGATGCCGTTGACCATGCGCATCATGTCCCGCGCCGAACCGGCGGCGGTCTGCTGGTATTGCTCCAGCTCCGGATCGAGTTCGACGGTCTGCATCAACTCGAGCGAGCCGATCACACCGTTCATCGGCGTGCGCAGTTCGTGGGTCAGGGTCGCGAGGAACTCATCCTTGAGCTTGTTGCTGTGGGCCAGTTGCTGGTTGAGCACTTCGAGTTTCTGGCCGGCGTCGAACAGGGTCTGCGCCTGTTGTTCGCGCATTGCGTTGATGCGGTCGGCCAGCGCCAGCGACAGCAACGCCACTTCGATGGCTGAACCGATCTGGCTGGCGTACATGGTCAGGAACACATTCGGCAGCAGGCCCAGCACCATCATGGTGTTGACGATGCCGCCGATCAGGAACGCCGACCAGGCAATGATGAAATAACGCGCCACCCGCAAGCCACGCCACCAGGCGAGGATCCCGGCGGCGAAAATCACCACGGTAAAGGTCAGCGCAAGGGTCGTCGCCAGACGCAGGGCCAGGCCATAACTGGTCATCAACGACAGGCCGATCACCACGGCGCCAAAAACGATCAGGGCGATCAGCAGGCGATCGAGCCAGCGGCTGTGGTTCCTGGTCTGCAGGAAACTGCGAGCGAACTGGCTGCCGAACAACCCCGCACAACCGATGAAGAACGGCGTGGCGGCGTTGGCCCACCACGGGTTGTCCGGCCAGAAATATTCGACCGCCGCGCCATTGACCGACAGCTGATAAAGGCCGAACGAAGCGATATAGAAGATGTAATAGAGGTAACTGGTGTCGCGCACGCTGAGGTAGATGAACAGGTTGTAGACCAGCATCCCCAGCAGCACGCCATAAATGATCCCCAGCACATACAGGCGAACTGGCTGGTCTTCGAGATAAGCGGTGCTCGACCACAACGTCACCGGCGCCTGGATCGAACCCTCGCTGGACAACCGCAGATAAACGGTTCGTTGCTGATCCGGCTTGAACGCCAGGTCGAACAGGTAATTGTTCTGGCGGATCTCGCGACTGGCGAACGGCAAGGCGTCCCCGGTCTGCCGCACCAGACGATAGTCACCGGCAGCATCGGGCAGATACAGGTCGAGATGATCGAGCGGCGGATACGCCAGTTCCAGCAACCAGCTGCGCTGCGCCGACGGATTGGTCGGGCGGTAATGCAGGTCGATCTTCAGCCAGAACGCCGAGCGCGAATAACCGGCATTGAGCGTGGCTTTATCATGGGGTTTGAAGTTTCCGGCGGCGGCTTGCGCGCGGACGTCGGCAATGCTCGCCTGACCGCTCGGGTCTTCGAACACTTGCAGGGATCGACCCAGCGGGAGGCTCTGGGTGAACTCGTCGAACTCGACGGCGCTTGCCAGGAGGGGCAAGCAGAACAGCAACATCAACAAATAGCGCATTGAAGCCCCAGCGTGGCTTGGCCGGTTGTGTCAGGAAGCCCCCCATTCCCTTTGAGATGACGTAAAACCGGTATTACCTGTTATTGGTTTGGATCCACTCTAGCATAGCCGTTGATGGCCATTGAGCACCATGGAAATTTTTCCTACAAAGGCTCTAGAACGGGCGTTCCAGAGCAGAATACCGGGCTAGAGCTGTTTGCTCGGTCAGATTGTGACAAGCGCTGTGGATCTCGCTACCCGTGTTATCGGCCGCGCACTGCGCCACAACACCCGGAAAACAGGTTTGGTGGTAAGCTCGCGCACCATGAATATCTACAGCTCACGCCCCGTTGTCCTCTGTCTCTCCGGCCACGACCCCAGTGGTGGCGCCGGCCTGCAGGCAGATATCGAAGCCCTGCTCGCTCAGGGTTGCCATGCGGCTCCGGCCGTCACCGCCCTGACCGTGCAAGACACCGTCAACGTCACTGACTTTCGCGTCCTCGACCGTGAGTGGGTACTGGCCCAGGCCAATGCCGTGCTCAACGATTCCGAAGTCGCGGCAGTGAAACTGGGCATGCTCGGTTCCCTGGAAATGGTCGACACCGTCGTCGAACTGCTCCAGGCGCACCCGCACTTGCCAGTGGTCTGCGACCCGGTGCTGCGCGCCGGCGGCGGTGGACGCCTGGGCAAGGACGAAGTCGGCTACGCCATGCGCGAACGCCTGCTGCCGCTGTCGATCATCGCCACCCCCAACCTTCCCGAAGCCCGGATCCTCGCCGAACTGCCAGAAGGCACCGCGGACGAGTGTGCTGAAAAACTGTTGCCGTACATCAAGAACCTGCTGATCACCGGCGGTCACGGCGACGAAACCGAAATCCACAATCGCCTGTACAGCCGCGACGGCCTGCGCGAAACCTTCAAGTGCCAGCGCCTGCCGGGCAGCTATCACGGTTCCGGCTGCACCCTGGCCAGCACCCTCGCCGGCCGCCTGGCACTGGGCGAAAACCTCGCCAGCGCCGTGCGCACGGCACTGGATTACACCTGGCGCACCCTGCGCGATGCCGAACAGCTGGGCAAAGGCCAGTTCGTGCCGCGTCGCCTGCCGCTGGATTTCTGTTCCTGATGTTTCGAGCCTGAGGTCTGCGCAATGAAACTACGTGGCCTGTATGCCATCACCGACAGCCAGTTGCTGGCCGGCAAGTTTCTGTCCTACGTGGAGGCGGCGCTGGAAGGCGGTGTCACCCTGCTGCAATACCGCGACAAGAGCAGCGACGAGGCCCGTCGCCTGCGTGAGGCCGAGGCCCTGCGCGATCTGTGCGAACGCTACAAGACGCAACTGATCATCAACGATGACGCCGAACTGGCCGCGCGCCTGAACGTCGGCGTACACCTTGGCCAGACCGACGGCCCGCTGTCGCCGACCCGCGCCCTGCTCGGTTCCAAGGCGATCATCGGCTCGACCTGCCACGCGCAGCTTGAACTGGCCGAACAGGCCGCCAAAGAAGGCGCGAGTTACGTCGCCTTCGGTCGCTTCTTCAATTCCAATACCAAACCCGGTGCACCAAGTTGCAGCCTCGATCTGCTCGACGAAGCCAAACGCACCCTGCACCTGCCGATCTGCGCGATCGGCGGCATCACCCTCGACAACGCCGCGCCGCTGGTGGCCCACGGTGTCGATCTGCTGGCCGTGGTTCATGGCCTGTTCGGCGCCGACAGCACCGCCGAAGTGACCCGCCGCGCCCGCGCCTTCAATGAATTACTAAAAGTCTGAGAGCCCGATCATGTCTCGTTCCGAAACCCTGTTTGCCAACGCCCAGAAACACATTCCCGGTGGCGTGAACTCGCCGGTTCGCGCGTTCAAGAGCGTTGGCGGCACGCCGCTGTTCTTCAAGCACGCCGAAGGCGCCTACGTCACTGACGAAGACGACAAGCGTTATGTGGATTACGTCGGCTCCTGGGGCCCGATGATCCTCGGCCACAGCCACCCGGACGTGCTGGACGCAGTGCGCAACCAGTTGCAACACGGCCTGTCCTACGGCGCGCCGACCGCGATGGAAACCGAGATGGCCGATCTGGTCTGCTCGCTGGTGCCGTCGATGGAGATGGTGCGCATGGTCAGCTCCGGCACCGAAGCGACCATGAGCGCGATCCGTCTGGCCCGTGGCTTCACCGGCCGTGACAGCATCATCAAGTTCGAAGGTTGCTACCACGGTCACTCCGACAGCCTGCTGGTCAAGGCCGGTTCCGGCGCACTGACCCAGGGCGTACCAAGCTCGGCCGGCGTACCGGCGGCATTCGCCAAACACACCCTGACCCTGCCGTTCAACGACATCGACGCCGTTGAAAAAATGCTCGCCGAAGTCGGCCAGGACGTCGCCTGCATCATCGTCGAGCCAGTGGCCGGCAACATGAACTGCGTACCGCCGGCGCCGGGTTTTCTCGAAGGCCTGCGCAGCCTGTGCGACAAGCACGGCGTGGTACTGATTTTCGACGAAGTGATGACCGGTTTCCGCGTGGCCCTCGGCGGCGCCCAGGCTTACTACGGTGTGACCCCGGACCTGACCACCTTCGGCAAGATCATCGGTGGCGGCATGCCGGTCGGCTGCTTCGGCGGCAAGCGCTCGATCATGGAGCGCATCGCGCCGTTGGGCCCGGTCTATCAGGCAGGCACCTTGTCGGGTAACCCGCTGGCGATGGCCGCCGGCCTGACCACCCTGCGCTTGATCAGCCGTCCGGGTTTCCACGCCGAGCTGACCGACTACACCACCCGTCTGCTCGACGGCCTGCAACAGCGCGCCGATGCCGCCGGCATTCCGTTCGTGACCACCCAAGCGGGCGGCATGTTCGGTCTGTACTTCAGCGGTGCCGACGACATTGTTACTTTTGAAGACGTGATGGCCAGCGATGCAGCGCTGTTCGGCCGCTTCTTCCACCTGATGCTGGAAGGTGGCGTGTACCTGGCGCCGAGCGCTTTCGAAGCCGGTTTCACCTCGATCGCCCATGGCGAAGCCGAGCTGAAACTGACCCTCGACGCCGCCGAACGCGCCTTCGCCAAGTTGAAGTAAAACGCCCCGCCGCTGACGTTGGCCATTGCCAGCGTCAGCGTTCTCCTACATCCGCACGTCTTTTCCGACACTCCTGCCAAAAATCTCCCATAAAGTGGGCGATATATTTCCCGCGCAGCAGAAAATCGAGTAAAGACTTTGTAAGGATGGCCCTGCTTATTTCATAATGCGCGCTTATTGGATCCCTCGACGGGTCCGCGCGCCCTTCAGAGGTAAGTCGATTCCCATGAACCGCACCGGCCGCACCCTTGCCTTGGGCTGCCTGTTGCTCCTTCAGCCGCTGCTCGCACATGCACAAGCAGGCGGCAACTCGTTGTTGATCCCGGCGATGGGTCGCTGCACCCTCAATACTCAGCCGCAAGATGTCACGCAGGCCCTCGCCGCCTGCCAAAAGGCAGCGGATGAGGGGGATGCGCAAGCGCAATACGAGTTGGGTGAGTTCTACTACGACGGCAAGAATGCGCCGCGCGACCTCAATCAAGCCCTGAGCTATTTCGAAAAGGCCTCGCTGCAAGGCCACGCCCAGGCGCAATTCAAGCTCGGCACCATGTTCTTCCACGGCGAAGGCGTGCAGGCCAACAACATTCAGGCGTACATCGTGCTGAAGATGGCGGCGGTCAACGGTGCAGAAGATGCGCTGGATACGGCCGACGAAGTCTCCGAAAAAATGTCCCGCGAAGATCTTGAGACTGCCACGCAAGTGCTCGGGCAAATTTTCCGTAAATACCTGATGGAACTGCAGAGCGCCGACGGGCGTACGCCGTTCTCGCCCCTGCCCTGACTAACGATAGTTCTCGCGCTTTGCGTCACCGACACGGAGCGTCGAAGGCGGCATTCCCACGCAGAGCATGGGAACGATCACTTCCATAAAAGCCGGTTTTACTTCTCAGGCATCGGCACCGGAAACGGCATCACGTTGCCAACGCCGCCACGGGCTTCGCTGATCTTTGGCGTACCCAGACGCTCCACTTCATCGATGCGCACGATCGAGTGCATCGGCACAAAGCTGCGCACCACGCCTTCGAACTGCGCCTTGAGCTTTTCTTCGCTCGGATCGACGACCACTTGCGTGCGCTCGCCAAAGACGAACTCTTCCACTTCCAGGAAACCCCACAGATCACTTTGATAGATCTGCTTGGCGTACATTTCGAACACCTGGCCCTGATTGAGGAAAATCACCTTGTAGATTGGAGCTTCGCGTTTGGTCATGGCGGGCGGACGACATCGGGGTAAAAATGAGGGCGCGAACTATAGCATAGCCACCGGACGCGCAGCGGTAGGAACCTGGGGACATGTTCCCTATAATGCGCGGTTCTTTGAACCACGTGACGACCCTATTCCATGGCCAAGAAGCTTTACATCGAAACCCACGGTTGCCAGATGAACGAGTACGACAGCTCGCGCATGGTCGATCTGCTGGGCGAACACCAGGCCCTGGAAGTCACGGCGCGCGCCGAAGATGCCGACGTGATCCTGCTCAACACCTGCTCGATCCGCGAACGCGCCCAGGACCGGGTGTATTCCCAGCTCGGCCGCTGGCGCGAACTGAAACTGGCCAATCCGGACATGGTGATCGCTGTCGGTGGTTGCGTGGCCAGCCAGGAAGGCGCGGCGATCCGTGATCGCGCCCCGTACGTCGACGTGGTGTTCGGCCCGCAGACCCTGCACCGCCTGCCGGAAATGATCGACGCCGCGCGCATCAGCAAGCTGCCGCAAGTCGACGTCTCGTTCCCGGAGATCGAAAAATTCGACCACCTGCCCGAGCCGCGCATCGACGGCCCGAGCGCCTATGTCTCGGTGATGGAAGGCTGCAGCAAGTACTGCACGTTTTGCGTGGTGCCTTACACCCGCGGCGAAGAAGTCAGCCGGCCGTTCGACGACGTGATCGCCGAGATCATTCACCTGGCCGAACACGGCGTGCGCGAAGTGACCCTGCTGGGGCAGAACGTCAACGGCTATCGCGGGCTGACCCACGACGGTCGCCTGGCGGACCTGGCCGAACTGATCCGTGTGGTCGCAGCGGTCGATGGCATCGACCGCATCCGCTACACCACCTCGCACCCGCTGGAGTTTTCCGACAGCCTGATCCAGGCCCACGCCGAAGTGCCGGAACTGGTCAAGCACCTGCACTTGCCGGTGCAGTCGGGTTCGGACCGGATCCTGGCCGCGATGAAGCGCAACCACACGGCGCTGGAGTACAAATCCAAGCTGCGCAAACTGCGCGCAGCCGTACCGGGCATCTGCATCAGCTCGGACTTCATCGTCGGCTTCCCGGGGGAAACCGAAAAAGATTTCGAACAGACCATGAAGCTGATTGCCGACGTCGGTTTCGACTTTTCCTACTCGTTTGTCTACAGCCAGCGCCCGGGCACTCCGGCCGCCGATCTGGCCGACGACACCCCGGAAGAACTGAAGAAAGAACGCCTGAACGCCTTGCAGCACCGCTTGAATCAGCAAGGGTTCGAGATCAGCCGACAAATGGTCGGTTCGGTCCAGCGGATTCTGGTGACCGATTATTCGAAGAAAGACCCGGGCGAACTGCAAGGGCGCACCGAGAATAACCGTATCGTCAACTTCCGCTGCGATAATCCGACCCTGATCGGCCAGTTCGCCGACGTCCACATCGACGCGGCGCAACCGCACTCGCTGCGCGGCTCGCTGATCCAGTAACACCGCAAGGAGAGCCCGCCAGACGGCTGAATCGATGCAAGGCTTTTTAAGAGCTTTCGCACCCACGCCGCTGGCGTTATCCTTGATTTCATCCTAATTGCCCCAGGGCGGCTAAATACGACCTTGAACGCACCCATCGAACCACATCGTTTCATCCTCGAGCCCTTTGAGGCTCGCCGCTTCGCCAATCTGTGCGGGCAGTTCGACGAGCACCTGCGGCTGATCGAACAGCGCCTGGCGATCGAGATCCGCAACCGCGGCAATCAGTTCGAGCTGATCGGCGAACCCAAGCACACCACTTCCGCGGAAAACCTCATTCGCCGCCTGTACCGGGAAACCAAGGGTTCAGAGCTGTCGCCGGATACGGTTCACCTGTTCCTTCAGGAATCGGCCGTTGAGCAGCTGGACAACCACGCCCCCGCCGAAGCCTCCGTCGCCCTGCGCACCAAGAAAGGCATGATTCGCCCACGCGGCTTGAATCAGCTGCGCTATGTGAAGGAAATTCTCGGCAACGACATCAACTTCGGCATCGGCCCGGCCGGTACCGGCAAGACCTATCTGGCTGTCGCCTGCGCCGTCGATGCGCTGGAGCGTGAACAGATCCGTCGCATCCTGCTGGTGCGTCCGGCGGTCGAAGCGGGTGAAAAACTCGGCTTCCTGCCTGGCGACCTGTCGCAGAAGATCGACCCGTACCTGCGCCCGCTCTACGACGCGCTCTACGAAATGCTCGGCTTCGAATACGTGGCCAAGCTGATCGAGCGTCAGGTGATCGAAGTCGCACCGCTGGCCTACATGCGCGGCCGTACGCTGAACAACAGCTTCATCATTCTCGACGAAAGCCAGAACACCACCGTCGAGCAGATGAAGATGTTCCTGACCCGGATCGGTTTCGGCTCCACGGCCGTGATCACCGGCGACATCACCCAGGTTGACCTGCCGCGCGGCACCAAATCCGGACTTCATCACGTCATCGAAGTCCTGAAAGATGTGCCGGGCATCAGCTTCACGCACTTCCAGCCTAAAGACGTGGTGCGCCATCCGTTGGTGCAACGCATCGTAGAAGCCTACGAGCGCTTCGAGACGCGTGTCGCTGATGAAGCGCCAAAGGACACCCGCCACGATGCTTGAGCTTGACCTGCAAATCGCGACCGAAGCGTCTGCGCCGATCGAAGCCGAGTTCCGCCAATGGTGCGAACTGGCCCTGCGCCAGCGCACCGCTGACTCGGAAATGACCATTCGTCTGGTCGACGAGGAAGAAGGCCGCGAACTGAATCACACCTGGCGCCACAAGGATTACGCGACCAACGTCCTGTCCTTCCCCGCCGAAGTGCCCGATGAGTTTCTCGACATTCCATTGCTGGGCGATCTGGTGATCTGCGTGGCGGTGGTCGAGCGCGAAGCTGCCGAACAGGGCAAGGAACTAAAGGCCCACTGGGCACATCTGGTCATTCACGGCTGCTTGCATCTGCTTGGTTACGACCATATAGATGACGAGGAAGCCGAGGAAATGGAAGCACTGGAACGCGAGTTGCTTGCCGAATTGGGTTATCCCGATCCGTACGCGGACGACGAAACCGAAACATCCCCTACTGTTACAACAAAGGATTCAGAGTAATCGCTATGAGCGAAGATCGATCGAGCAACGGGCAAAAGTCATGGCTGGGCAAACTGACCCAGGCTTTTGCCCACGAGCCGAAGAACCGCCAGGAGCTGCTTGAGCTGCTGCGCGATGCACATCAGAACAAACTGCTGGACAGCGAAGCGCTGGCCATCGTCGAAGGCGCCATCCAGGTGGCTGACCTGCAGGTTCGCGACATCATGGTGCCGCGCTCGCAGATGATCAGCATCAAGGCGACCCAGACACCCCGCGAATTCCTCCCCGCTGTGGTCGACTCGGCCCACTCGCGCTACCCGGTCATCGGCGAAAGCCATGACGACGTGATGGGCGTGCTGCTGGCCAAGGATCTGCTGCCGCTGATCCTCAAGGAGAACGGCGACAGCTTCAACATCAAGGACCTGCTGCGCCCGGCCACCTTCGTGCCGGAGTCCAAGCGTCTGAACGTGTTGCTGCGTGAATTCCGCGCCAACCACAACCACATGGCCATCGTTATTGACGAGTACGGCGGTGTGGCCGGTCTGGTGACCATCGAAGACGTGCTTGAACAAATCGTCGGCGACATTGAAGACGAGCACGACGTCGAAGAAGACAGCTACATCAAGCCGCTGCCCAGCGGTGATTTCCTGATCAAGGCCCTGACGCCGATCGAGAACTTCAACGAGTTCTTCGACAGCGAATTCTCCGACGACGAGTTCGACACCGTCGGCGGGCTGGTGATGAGTGCGTTCGGGCACTTGCCAAAACGCAACGAAATCACTGAAATCGGCGCCTATCGTTTCCGCATCCTGAATGCCGACAGCCGTCGGATTCATTTGCTGCGACTGACCCCAATCGCCCGGTAAGAAATCTAAGGATTGAAATGCGCTGGACAACCCGTCCCGGCTGGCCCGGTAACCTGCTGGCCGTGGCGGCCGGTGCAATCACCACCTTCGCTCTGGCACCGTTCGATCTCTGGCCGCTGGCCCTGCTGGCGGTCGGCCTGTTCTATGCGGGCCTGCGCGAGCTGAGTCCGCGTCAGGCACTGGGCCGTGGCTGGTGCTTCGGTTTCGGCCTGTTTGGCGCCGGCACCAGCTGGATCTATTACAGCATCCACCACTTCGGCGGCGCTTCGGTGCTACTGGCCGGGTTCCTGATGCTGATCTTCACGGTGGCCATTGCCTGGTTCTTCGCTCTGCCTGCGTGGCTCTGGGCGCGCTGGTTGCGGCGTAACGAAGCACCGGTGGCCGACGCCCTGGCGTTTGCGGCGTTGTGGGTCGGTCAGGAAGCTTTCCGTGGCTGGTTCCTCACCGGTTTCCCATGGCTGTATTCCGGTTACAGCCAGCTCGACGGCCCGCTCGCCGGGCTCGCGCCAGTAGGCGGCATGTGGCTGGTGTCGTTCGTCCTCGCACTGACCGCTGCACTGATCTACAACGCGCCGCGCCTGCTGCAAACCCGCCGCAAAGCCTTCATCGCCGCCGGCCTGGTATTGCTGATCGGCCCATGGGCGGCAGGCATTGCGCTCAAGGGCCATGCCTGGACCAGCCCGGCGGGCGCGCCGCTGACCGTTGCCGCGATTCAGGGCAACGTCGCACAAAGCATGAAATGGGACCCGGCCGAGCTCAATGCGCAACTGGCGCTGTACCGCGACCTGAGTTTCCGCTCCAAACCTGTCGACCTGTTGATCTGGCCTGAAACCGCTGTCCCGGTGCTCAAGGAGTCCGCCGAGGGCTACCTGACCATGATGGGCAACTTCGCCGCCGAGCGTAAATCGGCGCTGATCACCGGCGTGCCGATCCGCGAAATGGTCCGCCACGAAAAACGCTTCTTCAATGGCATCACCGTGGTTGGCGAAGGCGATGGCACTTATCTGAAACAGAAGCTGGTGCCGTTCGGCGAATACGTACCGTTGCAGGACATCCTGCGCGGGCTGATCGCGTTCTTCGACCTGCCAATGTCCGACTTCGCCCGCGGCCCTGCCGATCAGGCGCTGTTGCAGGCCAAGGGTTATCAGATCGCGCCGTTCATCTGCTATGAAGTGGTCTACCCGGAATTCGCCGCGGGCCTGGCGGCACGCAGCGATCTGCTGTTGACGATCAGCAACGACACCTGGTTCGGTACGTCCATCGGCCCGTTGCAACACCTGCAAATGGCGCAGATGCGCGCGCTTGAAGCGGGACGCTGGATGATTCGCGCGACCAACAACGGTGTGACCGGGCTGATCAACCCGTTCGGCCAGATCACCGAACGCATTCCGCAGTTTGAACAGGGCGTGCTGTACGGCGAAGTGGTGCCGATGCACAACCTGACGCCGTATCTGCAATGGCGCTCGTGGCCGTTGATCATCCTGTGCGTGGTGCTGTTTGGCTGGGCGTTGATGACCAACCGGATGTCCAAGACGCTCTGAAAACCTGCTCACTCCCGCGTCCTGCGCGGGAGTGATCAATCGGCGCTGTCATCCCCTCGATAGAACAGCGAATAACCGATTTGCCCCACCGCCTCGTTCATCAACTGCCCGCTCTGCGAGATCGACTTGAACTCCGGCAGCCAGCCGCCAAACGGTCGCGCATTGTCCGTGCCGAGGAAACCGACCGGCGCCGGCACCACTTCGAATCCAGCCTGTTGATAACTCCACACCGCTCGCTGCATGTGCCACGCCTGGGTCACCAGCACGATGCGTTTGACGCCTTCCGGCAAGAGTATTTTGGCGCTGAATTCGGCGTTTTCCCACGTGGTGCGACTCTCCCCTTCCTGCCAGCGCACCGTCACACCGAAATCATCACGCAACGAGTCGGCCATCAGTTTGGCTTCGGTCGGCGGCGTACCGTAATGCAGGCCACCGCTGGTCAGAATCGGTAACCCCGACGCCTTGGCCAGTCGCGCCGCGTAACGTTGGCGCTCCAGTCCAACACCGGTCGGCTGATCTTCGCCCCAGGCCAGATCGCCGCGCTCGCGCCCTGAGCCCAGCACCACAATCGCATCAGCACGCTGCGCCAGGCTTGTCCATGCTTCCCGGGCCAGCGGCGGCTCGCGCTCCAGGGCCTTGGCGCCCCATTGCACGACCACCGGCAGACTCATCAGCAAAAAGCCGCCAAAACCCAGGGCAAAACACAGCCCGGCCAGCCGTGGCCGCGAGCGACGCAGCCACCAGGCCGCCAGCAACAGCAGCAAAAGAAGGCCGGGCGGCAATAGAAGTTGTTTAATGAAATAACGAAAAGGCATCGAGCATCTCCAGAGATGCCCGAAGCCTAAGTGGGTTGATACAGCGCGACAACCAGTAGGGTCGGATCCTGTTGAAAAAGATCCGCTTTTTGACCTGCCATGCGTTTACTTGGCCTGCAGAGTCCGAACCTTGACGGGGTCTCTGCCGGGCGCCTTGTCCTTGAGCCAGATGACATTGGCCGTATGGGCTGCATCGAGTTGTTTCACCGCTTGTGACAGGTATCCGTGGGTTTCACGCTCACTGCGATCCAGATAGGCCTTGACCAGTTTGAACTCGGCGGGACTCAAGCCACGCAATTCCAGCTCCAGGGGGCGCTCGTCGCGCAGCCTTCCAGCGGTTTTTGCCGCGTCCAGGGCCATACCCAGACGATCGATCAACCGCTCGTACAACTCGGGTTTGGTAACGTTTTTTTGCTGTGACTCCACCATCCCTCACCTCATTGAAGATAAGACTCACTCCCCAGTTAGAGCTTAGCTTCGCTGCACAAACCGGCTGCACGCCGCGACCAACGGCCCTCGCCGCGATTTCAGCCGGTCAAACGGCTGCAATCAGGGTTTCCCTAGGCCGAGCGCGGTCATGTATGCTACGGCGCTTCCTGTAACTCCACTTCCAGCTCGTCCGGCACGCCCCGAACGTCGCATTGAAGAGGATTAGGCCACCCCTATCCAGTACAAAAGTAGCCATGCACGAACAATATCAGCCCCGTGAAATCGAAGCCGCCGCCCAGTCGTTCTGGGACGAGCAAAAGTCCTTTGAAGTCAGTGAACAGCCAGGCAAGGAGACTTACTACTGCCTGTCGATGTTCCCTTACCCCAGCGGCAAGCTACACATGGGGCACGTGCGCAACTACACCATCGGCGACGTGATCTCCCGCTACCAGCGCATGCTCGGCAAGAACGTTCTGCAACCGATGGGTTGGGACGCCTTCGGCATGCCGGCGGAAAACGCCGCGATGAAGAACAACGTGGCCCCGGCCAAGTGGACCTACGAAAACATCGCCTACATGAAATCCCAGCTGCGCAGCCTGGGCCTGGCGGTGGACTGGTCGCGCGAAGTCACCACCTGCAAACCGGATTACTACCGCTGGGAACAATGGCTGTTCACTCGCCTGTTCGAAAAAGGCGTGATCTACCGCAAGAACGGCACCGTGAACTGGGACCCGATCGACCAGACCGTTCTGGCCAACGAACAGGTGATCGACGGTCGCGGCTGGCGTTCCGGCGCGCTGATCGAAAAGCGCGAAATCCCGATGTACTACTTCAAGATCACCGCCTACGCGGATGAGCTGCTGGAGAGTCTCGACGAACTGACTGGCTGGCCTGAGCAGGTCAAGACCATGCAGCGCAACTGGATCGGCAAGTCGCGCGGGATGGAAGTGCAGTTCCCGTACAACGTCGATTCGATCGGCGAAAGCGGCACCCTGAAAGTCTTCACCACCCGTCCGGACACCCTGATGGGCGCGACTTATGTCGCCGTGGCTGCCGAGCACCACCTGGCCGCTCTCGCCGCGAAGAACAACCCTGAGCTGCAAGCGTTCATCGCCGAATGCAAGGGCGGCAGCGTCGCCGAAGCCGACGTCGCCACTCAAGAGAAGAAAGGCCTGCCGACCGGCCTGTTCGTCGAACACCCGCTGACTGGCGAAAAACTGCCGGTGTGGGTCGCCAACTACGTGCTGATGCACTACGGCGACGGCGCGGTCATGGCTGTGCCGGCGCACGACGAGCGCGACTTCGAGTTCGCCCACAAGTACAACCTGCCGGTCAAATCCGTGGTGCGCACCAGCTCCGGTGAAACCAATCCGGCGCCATGGCAGGACGCCTACGGCGAGCACGGCACGCTGATCAACTCCGGCGAATTCGACGGTCTAGACTTCGCTGGCGCGTTCGACGCCATGGAAGTCGCCCTGATCAAGAAAGAGCTGGGCGCCTCGCGCACCCAGTTCCGCCTGCGCGACTGGGGCATCAGCCGTCAACGCTACTGGGGCTGCCCGATCCCGATCATCCACTGCGATGCCTGCGGTGACGTGCCGGTGCCGGAAGACCAACTGCCTGTCGTTCTGCCGGAAGACGTGGTGCCGGACGGCGCCGGTTCGCCGCTGGCGCGCATGCCCGAGTTCTACGAGTGCAGCTGCCCGAAATGCGGCCAGCCTGCCAAGCGTGAAACCGACACCATGGACACCTTTGTCGAGTCGTCCTGGTACTACGCCCGTTACGCCTCGCCGCATTTCGAAGGCGGCCTGGTGGAAAAATCCGCGGCCGACCACTGGTTGCCGGTGGATCAGTACATCGGCGGTATCGAACACGCCATTCTTCACCTGCTCTACGCGCGCTTCTTCCACAAGCTGATGCGCGACGAGGGCCTGGTGAGCTCCAACGAGCCGTTCAAGAACCTGCTGACCCAGGGCATGGTGGTCGCCGAGACTTACTATCGTCGCGAAGCCAACGGTGCCTACACCTGGTTCAACCCGGCGGACGTGGAACTCGAGCGCGACAGCAAGGCCAAGGTCATCAGCGCCAAGCTGATCGCCGACGGCCTGCCGGTGGAAATCGGCGGCACCGAGAAGATGGCCAAGTCGAAGAACAACGGCGTCGACCCTCAGTCGATGATCGACCAGTTCGGCGCCGACACCTGCCGTCTGTTCATGATGTTCGCCTCGCCACCTGACATGAGCGCTGAATGGTCCGACTCCGGCGTGGAAGGCTCGCACCGCTTCCTCAAGCGCGTCTGGCGTCTGGCTCAGGCCCACATCACTCAGGGCCTGCCGGGCAAACTGGACATCGCCGGCCTGAATGACGAGCAGAAAGTCATTCGTCGCGCGATCCACCAGGCGATCAAGCAGGCCAGCCATGACGTCGGCCAGAACCACAAATTCAACACCGCCATCGCTCAGGTGATGACGCTGATGAACGTGCTGGAAAAAGCCGCGCAAGCGACTGAACAGGATCGCGCACTGGTTCAGGAAGGTCTGGAAACCGTGACCCTGCTGCTGGCTCCGATCACGCCGCACATCAGCCACGAGCTGTGGAACCGCCTGGGCCACGCCGATCCGGTGATCGACGCCGGCTGGCCGGTGCTGGACGAAAGCGCGCTGGTGCAGGACAGCCTGACCCTGGTGATCCAGGTCAACGGCAAGCTGCGTGGCCAGATCGAAATGCCGGCCGCCGCGACCCGTGAAGAAGTCGAAGCGGCAGCCCGCGCCAACGAAAACGTGCTGCGTTTCGTTGACGGCCTGACGATTCGCAAAGTGATCGTAGTGCCCGGGAAACTGGTCAATATCGTCGCCAGCTAATTGGATCGGGCGTCAGGTGAGCCTGACGCCCAGTAAAACCTTTCGGGCCTCAGAGTCGGCCCACATGGTTTCAAGGGGAGCAACACAATGATCAAACGCAATCTGCTGGTGATGGGCCTCGCCGTCCTGTTGAGCGCCTGCGGTTTTCACCTGCGCGGTACCGGCACCACCGAATTGACGATCAAGGAACTCGATCTGAGCGCTCGCAACGCTTATGGCGAAACCGTGACGCAACTGCGTCAGGTGCTTGAATCCAGCGGCGTCAAGGTTGTCTCCGGTGCGCCATACAAACTTTACCTGTCCGATGAACAGGAAACCCAGCGCATCCTCAGCTACGCAGGCGCCGGCCGCACTGGCGAGTATCAGGTGAGCACCGTGCTCAGCTATGACATCCGTGGCGAGAAAGGCCTGTTGCTCAAAAGCGACAAGCTTGAAGTGCAAAAAGTGTTCATCCACGACGGCAACAACCTGGTGGGTTCCGACCAGGAAGCCAACGATGCCCGCCGTGAAACCCGCCGCGAGCTGGTACAACGCATGATGCTGCGTCTGCAACAGCTGACGCCGGCTCAGCTGGACGCTCTGCAGCAAACCGCCAACGCACGGGCCAAGGCAGAAGCCGACGCCCTCGAAGCGGCGCAGAAGGCTGAAGCGGAAACCCCGCGTCAGTCGCCGCTCGAACTGCCGCAGCAGTAAGACGTTCGGGGCGCTCAGGCGCCCCGTTCGCCCTCTCTTATGAAGCTCGCTCCCGCCCAACTCGGCAAACACCTGCAAGGCGCCCTTGCGCCGGTCTACATCATCAGCGGCGATGACCCGCTGCTGTGTCAGGAAGCTGCCGACGCCATTCGCTCCGCTGCCCGTCAGCAAGGATTCGACGAACGCCAGGTCTTCGCCGCCGACGCCAATTTCGATTGGGGTACGTTGCTGCAGGCCGGCGCCAGCATGTCGCTGTTCGCCGAAAAACGCCTGCTGGAACTGCGCCTGCCTTCGGGCAAGCCCGGTGACAAGGGCGCTGCCGCACTCATCGAATACTGCTCGCGCCCGGCTGAAGACACGGTGCTGCTGATCAGCCTGCCGAAGCTGGACGGTAGCGCGCAGAAGACCAAATGGGGCAAGGCGCTGGTCGAGGGTCAGCAGACCCAGTTCGTGCAGATCTGGCCGGTGGACGCCAACCAGTTGCCGAGCTGGATTCGTCAGCGTCTGTCCCAGGCCGGCCTGTCAGCCAGCCAGGACGCGGTCGAACTGATTGCCGCGCGGGTCGAAGGCAACCTGCTGGCCGCTGCGCAAGAGATCGAAAAGCTCAAGCTGATGGCCGAGGGCGGGCAGATCACTGTCGAAACCGTACAGGCGGCCGTGGCCGACAGTGCGCGTTTTGACGTGTTCGGCCTGACCGACGCGGTGCTCAACGGCGAACCGGCTCACGCCCTGCGCATGCTCGAAGGGCTGCGCGGTGAAGGGGTCGAACCGCCGGTGATCCTCTGGGCCCTGGCCCGTGAGTTGCGCCTGCTGGCCAACATCTCGTTGCAATACAGCCAGGGCACGCCGCTGGACAAGTGCTTCAGTCAGGCCAAACCGCCGGTCTGGGACAAGCGCAAACCGCTGATGAGCAAGGCCTTGCAACGCTACTCGGCGCAACGCTGGGCGCAGTTGCTGCTCGAAGCCCAGCGCATCGATGCGCAAATCAAGGGTCAGGCGGCCGGCTCGCCGTGGATGAGCCTGAGCCGCTTGGCGCTGTTGATGGCCGGTCAGCGTCTGACCTTGCCTGCCGAATGAAATCCGGGATCGCGCTCTGCGATCGCGTTTTTTTACCGAGTCCATTTCCTACAGAACATCCCGCCCTCGGTCCTATAGACAGACGCTCGAGATCGGCAGATTATCTGCCGCGCAAAACCCCACTCGATCGAGAGAATCCTCATGAGCAAAAAGCCATCGAAACATGGCCACAACAAGGCCAAATCCATCGTCGCCCAACCCCTGTTCCGCAGCCGCCAGGAACGACCAACCAAGGGTAAAGGCAGCTACCGCCGCGAAGCCTTCCAGTCTGACAGCTGGGAGGCTTCTTACTTTCTGGCCGCTTGAAGCACAGCACCCCCTCCTCATGTTAAGGTCTGCACCTGATTCGTATTCCCTGGACCTGTGCATGCCCCTCAGTCTTTCCCGTCGTTGGCCCTTGCGCCAACTGATCGCTGCCTCCAGCTTCGTACTGCTCGTCGCCTGCGCGGAAAAACCAACCGCCGCCGACGCTCAACCGCTTCAGACCGTCCCCGTTGCCACAGCCCCAGCGGTCATCCCGCCGGTAGTGCCGTCCGGTGACAACCTCGACCTGCAACCGACCCAGACCTTTGCCGAATGGCAGGCAGGGTTCCGCAAGGAAGCTCTGGCTGCCGGCATTCGTGCCGACCTGTTCGACCGCGCGTTCGCCAATGTCAGTTTCGATGCCAGCGTGATTCGCGCCGACCGCAGTCAGCCGGAATTTGCCCGGCCGGTCTGGGAGTATCTGGACGGTGCCCTTTCGCCCTTGCGCGTGCGCAAAGGCCAGGCCCTGATCAGCCAGTACGCCGACATCCTGCAAAGCATCGAACAGCGTTATGGCGTCGATCGTCAGGCATTGGTGTCGGTGTGGGGGATGGAAAGCAATTTCGGCCAGTTCCAGGGCAGCAAGTCGGTGATCAACTCGCTGGCGACCCTGGCCTATGAAGGCCGCCGTCCGGGCTTTGCCCATGCGCAGCTGATCGCGGCGCTGCAGATCCTGCAACAGGGCGACATCACGCCGGAGAAAATGCTCGGTTCCTGGGCCGGTGCCATGGGCCAGACCCAGTTCATCCCGACCACCTACAACACCCACGCCGTGGATTTCGACGGTGACGGTCGCCGCGACATCTGGGGCAGCCCGGCTGACGCATTGGCCTCCACCGCGCATTACCTGCAAAGCTCAGGCTGGCAGCGTGGCCAGCCGTGGGGCTTCGAAGTGCAACTGCCGAGCGGTTTCAACTACACCCTGGCCGACGGCGCAATTCGCAAGAGCGTCGCTGAATGGCGGCAGTTGGGCGTAATCCTGCCGAACGGCGGCCAGGTGCCGGCCGGTTCCGAGCAACTGTCCGCCGCCCTGCTGCTGCCGGCTGGCTACCGTGGCCCGGCGTTCCTGATCCTCGATAACTTCCGGGCGATCCTCAAGTACAACAACTCGTCATCCTACGCACTGGCCGTGAGCCTGTTGTCCGAGCGCTTCAACGGCGCCGGCCTGATCAATGGCAGCTGGCCGAAAGACGACCTGCCGTTGAGCCGCACTGAACGTATCGAACTGCAAAACCTGCTCACCGCGCGCAACTATGACGCCGGTGCGGCAGACGGGATCATCGGCGCCAATACGCGCAAGGCGATCCGAAGTGCGCAGCAGTCATTCGGCTGGCCGGCGGACGGTTATCCGACGCACAAGCTGCTGGAAAGCCTGCGTAACCAGTAAAAACAAAAAGACCGCCGCCTCTTCAGGCGGCGGTCTTTTTTTGTGGCTCGATCAGCGAATCACCACATCCTGCTCCAGCATCAATTCCTTCTTACCCGCATCCAGTCGAACCAGCGCCCCCAGCGGCAGCGTCAGGTTCGGATCGCAGTGCCCACTGCGCCAGCCGGACAGCACCGGAATCCGCAGCGGTTCAAAGGTCTGCTTGAGCAAGCGGTTCAAAGCCTCGATATCCACGCCAGCCACATCCCCGACCAACACGCCTCGCAACCTGGCCAACTTGCCCGCCAGACGCATCTGGGTCAGCAAGCGGTCGATCCGGTACAGCGGCTCGTTGATGTCCTCGATGAGCAGAATCACCCCTTCGACGTCGATTTCGTAAGGCGTGCCCAAGGTCGCGGCGATCATCGCCAGATTGCCACCCTGCAAACGCCCGTGGGCAACACCCGGCTCCACGGTGGTCAATGGATAAGCCGCCGGATGACTCATCACACTGCCGGCCTTCAACTGACCGCGCAGCATGGCGAAGAACGACGTCACCGTCGGCGGTTCCTTGTCCCCCAGCAGATCGGCATTCAACAACGGCCCATGAAAGGTCACGAACCCGGCGTAGCGACTAATAGCCAGATGCAGCGCGGTGATGTCGCTGTAACCGACGAAGGGCTTGGCATGGCGGCTCAGCAGGTCGTAGTCGATCCGGTCCAGCAACCTTGGCGTGCCGTAGCCACCGCGCAGGCAAATGATTGCATCCACCTCTTCGTCAGCGAACGCCGCGTGCAGATCGTTGAGCCGTACCTCGTCGCTGCCGGCCAGATAGCCATCCTTCTCGTAAACGCCAGGGAACACTCGCAAACCATAACCCCGGGCGCGCATCCACTGAACGGCCTTTTCGGTATCCAGCGTGCCAGGGCCGGCGGGCGCAATCACGCCTATCAGTCCTTCCGACGGCAGTGCAGGCACAGGCTTGTGCGGAAAAAGGGTGTGGGTCGGTCGAACGGTCATCCATGGATCTCCCTGTGTGAAGTCATGCTCACACAGTAGTCAGGAACGGCGACAAACAGAAGAGGCTAAGCCGCGCCGCAGATTGCAGGAAAAGTCAGTAACGAGTGTAAGCCAGGCAAAAAAATGCCCGCCGGGCGATAAACCCCGGCGGGCATTTTTTCATTCAGCGCTGAATCAGGAACCGAGCAGCTCGGCCTTGACCAGTTTTGCCTGTTCATCGGCGTGGTACGAAGAACGCACCAACGGGCCGGACGCGACGTTCTTGAAGCCCATCTTGTAACCCTCCTCGGCGAACCAGGCGAAGGTGTCCGGGTGCACAAAACGCTGCACCGGCAAGTGGCTGCGGGACGGTTGCAGGTACTGGCCCAGGGTCAGCATGTCGATGTCGTGTTCGCGCATGCGCTTCATGACTTCGATGACTTCGTCGTCGGTCTCGCCCAGACCCAGCATCAGGCCGGATTTGGTCGGGATGTGCGGCATCATCTGCTTGAAGCGTTGCAGCAGGGTCAGCGACCACTGGTAGTCCGAACCCGGACGGGCAGCCTTGTACAGGCGCGGTACGGTTTCCAGGTTGTGGTTGAACACATCCGGCGGCTCGGCCGCGGTGATTTCCAGGGCGATGTCCATGCGGCCACGGTAGTCCGGGACCAGGGTTTCGAGCTGCACGTTCGGCGACAGTTTGCGGATTTCGCGGATGCAGTCGGCAAAGTGCTGGGCACCGCCGTCACGCAGGTCGTCGCGGTCAACCGAGGTGATCACCACGTACTTGAGTTTCAGGTCGGCGATGGCGATGGCCAGGCTTTCCGGCTCGTTGACGTCCAGTGGCTTCGGACGACCGTGACCAACGTCGCAGAACGGGCAACGACGGGTGCAGATGTCACCCATGATCATGAAGGTCGCGGTGCCGCCGGAGAAGCATTCGCCCAGGTTCGGGCAGGACGCTTCTTCGCAGACGCTGTGCAGCTTGTGTTTGCGCAGCAGGCTCTTGATGCGGTCGACTTCCGGCGAAACCGGGATGCGCACGCGGATCCAGTCGGGTTTCTTCGGCAGTTCGGTGGTCGGAATGATCTTCACCGGGATGCGTGCAACCTTCTCGGCGCCGCGCAGCTTGACGCCGGCTTCAACCTTGGGACGCGGGGCCGGGCGCTCGGTCACGTCGAGCGTCGGGATCATGGTTTGCACTGCATCAGTAGTCATATCAGTCGATTCCGCCCGTCAGGGTCGTCTGCTCAGCATAGTCGAGGTGTTTGACGAGCTGCGCGCGCAGCCGGGCACTTACCTCGGCAAATTCAATCGATCCTGCGTGCTCGCTCAGCTGGGTCATCGCCAGCCCGGCATAGCCGCAGGGATTAATCCGTCGAAACGGCTCCAGGTTCATGTCCACGTTCAGGGCCAGGCCATGAAAGGAACAACCGTGGCGAATCCGCAAACCCAGAGAAGCGATCTTCGCTCCGTCGACGTAGACGCCGGGAGCATCCGGCTTGGCCACGGCGGTCACGCCGTAGCTGGCCAGCAGTTCGATCAGGCAGCGCTCCATGCGGCTGACGAGATCGCGCACGCCGAAACCGAGTCGGCGCACATCCAGCAGCAGGTACGCCACCAGTTGGCCGGGGCCATGGTAGGTCACCTGACCGCCGCGGTCGACCTGCACCACCGGAATATCCCCCGGCAGCAACAGGTGCTCGGCCTTGCCGGCCTGGCCCTGGGTGAACACCGGCGGGTGTTCGACCAGCCAGATTTCGTCCGGGGCCGTGGTGCCACGCTCGTTGGTAAAACGTTGCATGGCCTGCCAGACCGGCTCGTAAGCCATCTGGCCAAGCTCGCGAAAGCCCAGCGTGCCCGGCATCACAGCACCATGTGTACGAAACCGGTAGCCCGCAGTTCGCTGTTGATGTTGTACAGCTGATCCTGGTCGGTCGCGACGATGTGCAACTGGATGGTGGTGTACTTGCCGTTGCTGCTTTGACGCTCGTCGACACGCTCATCGTTGATCTTGGCGTGTTTCTTGACGATGTCGATGATCTTGTCTTTGTTGCCGACGCCCGTATCGCTGATCACCTTAACCGGATAATCAACCTGGGGAAATTCGATCTTTGGCGCCTTTACTTCGGTATCGGTCATGGCGTAACGGCCTCGTAAGCGTAAGCCCGGTAACGAACAAGGCCCCGCTCCGGACCGGAACGGGGCCATGCAGGTCAACTCAAATCAGTTGAACAAGCCGTAGAAGAATAGACGGATGCTATCCCACATGCGGCGGAAGATACCACCCTCCTCGACAGCGTCCAGGGCGATCAGGTCGGCGCTGTGCACCACCTTGTCGTCCAGTTTCACTTCGACTTTACCGATCACGTCGCCCTTGGCGATTGGCGCGGTCAGTTGCGGGTTCATGGTCATGCTGGCAGCGAGCTTCTTCAGCTGGCCTTTCGGCAGGGTCATGGTCAGGTCTTGTGCCAGGCCGGCCTTGACTTGACTGGTAGTGCCTTTCCACACCGGGGCCTGAGCCAGTTCGGTGCCCTTCTGGTAGAAGGTCTGGGTTTCGAAGAAGCGGAAACCGTAGGTCAGCAGCTTCTGGGTTTCAGCGGCACGTGCCACTTCGCTGTTGGTGCCGAACACCACGGCGATCAGGCGCATGCCGTCACGTACGGCCGAGGACACCATGCAGTAGCCGGCTTCGTCGGTGTGACCGGTTTTCAGACCGTCGACGGTCTTGTCGCGCCACAGCAGCAGGTTGCGGTTAGGCTGTTTGATGCCGTTCCAGAAGAACTCTTTCTGCGAGTAGATCGCGTAGTGAGCCGGGTCTTCGTGGATGATCGCGCGAGCCAGGATCGCCATGTCGTGAGCCGACGAGTAGTGCTCAGGGTTCGGCAGACCGGTCGGGTTCATGAAGTGGGTATTGGTCATGCCCAGATCGGCGACGGTCTTGTTCATCAGGTCGGCGAACGCATCTTCGCTGCCGGCGATGTGTTCAGCCACCGCGACGCTGGCGTCGTTGCCGGACTGGATGATGATGCCGTGCAGCAGGTCGCTGACAGTGACTTGCGAGCCGACCTTGATGAACATCCGCGAACCGCCGGTGCGCCAGGCGTTTTCGCTGACGGTCACCGGGTCGTTTTCACCGATCTGGCCGCGACGGATTTCCAGCGTGGCAATGTACGCGGTCATCAGTTTGGTCAGGCTGGCCGGTGGCAGACGCTGGTCACCGTTGTTCTCCACCAGCACGTTGCCGCTGTTGGCATCCATGAGCACGTAGGATTTGGCGGCCAGTTGTGGTGGCGACGGCATCATCTCGGCCGCGAAGGCGGCTGGCGAGAGGAGCAGCGGGACTAGCAGACACAGGCGTTTGGCAAAGGTGGTGATGTTCATCCGTCTCTCGAAATCGCTAATGGAAACTGTCCTTGCGGACAAAATTAATCAGATGGCTTTCTAACGGGCCATCGCGTGTTCAGTTGCTCACTCCAGTCACCCTTGCCGGGCTTTTGTTCTTCGACGAGCCAACAACCTGGTTCACCCCCCAATCGCTGGTGAACCGTCAATCAAGTCCTACGTTTACTCGGTGACCACACTTGGCGAACCCAGGTTGGCCAGGCGCACGCTGTTCTGTACCTGGGCAATTTCACCCGGCGAACCGATCGGTCCCAGGCGAACCCGGTGCAGGGTCTGCTGATTGCGCACGATCGAGCTGATGAACACCGGAGCGCTCACCATCCCGCTGAGCTTCGACCTCAGGAGCTCTGCAGCGTCCGGGTTGGCGAACGCGCCCACCTGCAGATACTGGCCAGACGCTGGTGCAGAAGCGTTTTTTTTTGCATCGAGCTGAACTGGCACGACGGCCGCGGCGTGCTGCTGCGGCGGCGGGGTCCATTGCTCGACGGTGCCGGCCGAGGCCGTGATCACCGGGGCGCTATTCTGCGCGACTTGCGGCTCGTTGAGCATCAAAGGCGCCGGACGGCCCTTGGCGGCCCACCATTGTTGCGGGTCGATGCCTTCGACCTTGACCCGCGCGGTGCCGGTTTCGGCATAACCGAGCTTCTTGGCGGCGGCATAGGACAAGTCGATGATCCGGTCCGAGTAGAACGGGCCACGGTCGTTGACTCGCAGGATCACCGTGCGGTTGTTGTCCAGGTTGGTCACCCGAACGTAACTCGGCAGCGGTAATGTCTTGTGGGCGGCACTCATGCCATACAGGTCGTAGACCTCGCCGTTGGCGGTGTTCTGACCATGGAACTTGGTGCCGTACCAGGACGCGGTGCCGGAGGCCACGTACGTCTTGGACTCCTGCAGCGGGAAGTAGGTCTTGCCCAGCACGGTGTACGGGTTGGCCTTGTACGGGCCGGTGTGCAGGGTCGGCGTGGCATCCGGGATGCGCGATACGTCGACATCCCACCACGGCGCGCCGTCCTTGTGGGCCCGGTTGATGTCCAGACCCGGCTGCGAACGCACGGCGGTGGTCGGCTTCTGGCTCGGCGAACGGCTGGTCGAACAACTGGCGACCAGCACCGCCAACGCAGCGAAAGCCACCAGCTTCAGGGGTTTATTGATAGGCAATGCCCGCATTACTTGACGCCCCGTGCTTGTACCAGCTGTTCAGACAGTTGATGTACGGCCATGGCGTACATCACGCTGCGGTTATAACGCGTGATCGCGTAGAAATTCTTCAGGCCCATCCAGTATTCAGGGCCATTGTCGCCTTCGAGGCGGAATGCGGTGACCGGCATGTCATCGCGCAGCGCATCATGACTCGACCAGCCCAGCGCTCGCAACTCCCCGACGGTTTTCGTCGGCTCGATACCGGTGGTCAGGCCTTCATCCACCTGCTCTCCCCGTACATCCGCGCGACTGACCACCGGTTCGCCGGCGACCCAGCCGTGACGCTTGAAATAACTGGCGACGCTGCCGATCGCATCATCCGGGTTGTTCCAGATATTGATGTGGCCGTCGCCGTCGAAATCCACCGCGTAGGCGCGGAAACTGCTCGGCATGAACTGCGGCAAACCCATCGCCCCGGCGTATGAACCCTTGAGGGTCAGCGGGTCGACCTGCTCTTCGCGCGCCAGCAGCAGGAACTCACGCAGCTCCTTGCGGAAAAATTCGGCACGGGGAGGATAGTCGAAACCCAGCGTGGACAAGGCATCGATCACCCGGTAATTGCCGGTATTACGTCCGAAAAAGGTCTCAACGCCGATGATCGACACGATCACCTGGGCTGGAACGCCGTATTCCTGCTCGGCGCGGGCCAGGGTGGCCTCGTGCTGACGCCAGAAGTCCACACCGCGGGCAATGCGCGCGTCGGTGATGAACATCGGACGGTATTCTTTCCACTGCTTGACCCGTTCGGCCGGTTTGGAGATGGCGTCGAGAATCGCCTGTTTGCGCTGGGCCTCGCGGAACACGGCCATCAGCTGTTCGCCGGCGAAACCGTAGTCGCGGGTCATTTCACCGACGAATTCGGCCACCTGGGGCGAGCCTTCGTAATCGCCGGCCAACGCTTCCTGCGCGCTGCCAAGGATGCCTACCAGGCCGAGCCACGGTGCGTATCGTGTCGCCCAGTCACGCATTACTTGCATTGAACTCTTCACCTTATTCAAACCTGTGCGATCCACTTGCGATGGGTATGGATCGACATCAAAACCCCAAACGCTGACAGCAGCGTCACCAGCGAAGTTCCGCCGTAGCTAATGAACGGCAACGGCACCCCCACCACCGGCAACAGGCCACTGACCATACCGATGTTGACGAAAACGTAAACAAAAAACGTCATGGTCAGAGCGCCGGCCAGCAATTTGCCGAACAGCGTCTGGGCCTGGGCGGTAATCACCAGGCCACGACCGATCAGCAACAGATAGATCAGCAACAGTGCGCAGATGCCCACCAGCCCGAACTCTTCACCCAGTACCGCGATGATGAAGTCGGTGTGGCTTTCCGGCAGGAAGTCCAGGTGCGACTGGGTGCCCAGCAGCCAGCCCTTGCCGAATACCCCGCCGGAACCGATGGCGGCTTTCGACTGGATGATGTTCCAGCCGGTGCCCAGTGGATCGCTTTCCGGATCCAGGAAGGTCAATACCCGCTGCTTCTGGTAGTCATGCATGACGAAGAACCACATCGCCACCGACACCGGCACAGCCGCCGCCAGCACGCTGAGAATCCAGCGCCAGCGCAGCCCGCCCATGAACAGCACGAACGCGCCACCGGCCAGAATCAGCAGCGAAGTGCCGAGGTCAGGCTGGCGCACGATCAAAATGAACGGCACGCCGATCAGCAGCAGACTGATGCCGACATGCTTGAGCTGCGGCGGCAGCGTGCGCTTGGACAGGTACCAGGCGATGGTCGCCGGCATCAGGATCTTCATGAACTCCGAGGGCTGGAAGCGGATCACCCCGGGAATGTTGATCCAGCGGGTCGCGCCCATGGCGTTGTGGCCCATGATGTCCACCACCAGCAGCAGCACCACCCCGATCACGTAGCCGAGCGGCACCCAGCGGGCCATGAACCTTGGTTCGAACTGGGCGATGACGATCATCGACACCAGACCGATGCCGAACGACGTAGCCTGTTTGGCCAGCAGATCCCAGCTCTTGCCGCTGGCGGAATACAGCACGAACAGGCTGCCGGCCGCGAGAATCAACAGCAGCACCAGCAACGGGCCGTCGATATGCAAACGTTGCAACAGCGTCGCCCGGCGACGCATCACATCCTCGCTGGAGAGCATGCGATCGAAATTATTCATCACGGGCCGTAGCCTCCGCACTGATAGGGCTGGCGTATTCGGCCTTCAACCGTCCGTCCTGATCCAGCAGCCAGGCATCCATGACCTGCCGCACCACCGGTGCCGCGACGCCGGAACCGGACTCACCGTTCTCGACCATCACCGACACCACGATTTTCGGGTCATCCGCCGGCGCGAAACCGACGAACAAGGCGTGGTCGCGGTGGCGTTCCTGAACCTTGGAGCGGTCGTACTTCTCACCTTGCTTGATCGCCACGACCTGCGCCGTACCCGACTTGCCGGCGATCCGGTATTGCGCGCCGATCGCCGCTTTACGCGCCGTACCGCGTGCACCGTGCATCACCTGTTGCATGCCATGGTTGACCTTGGTCCAGTCCGACGGATCGCGCAGGATGATGTCCGGCATCGGATTCTCATCCACCGGTTTCACGCCTTCGAGGGATTTGGCCAGGTGCGGTCGGTTCCACACGCCCTTGTTGGCCACCAGCGCCGTGGCCTGGGCCAGTTGCAGCGGGGTCGATTGCATGTAGCCCTGGCCGATCCCGAGAATCAGGGTTTCGCCGGGGAACCACGCCTGACGTCGGGTCGCGCGTTTCCACTCGCGGGACGGCATCAGGCCGGGGGATTCTTCGAACATGTCCAGCGAAACCTTCTGGCCGATGCCGAACTTGTTCATGTAGGCCGACAACCGGTCGATGCCCAGCTTGTGTGCCAGGTCATAGAAGTAGGTGTCGTTGGACCGCATGATCGCCGTGTCGAGGTCGACGAAGCCGTCGCCGGTGCGGTTCCAGTTGCGGTACTTGTGATCGTAGTTGGGCAGCATGTAGTAGCCGGGATCAAACACCCGGCTCGACGCCGTCACAACGCCCGCGTCGAGACCGGCAATCGCCACCGCCGGTTTGATCGTCGAACCCGGCGGGTACAGACCGCGCAGCACACGGTTGAACAGCGGCCGGTCGATCGAATCGCGCAGCTCGGCGTAAGCCTTGAAGCTGATGCCGGTGACGAACAGGTTCGGGTCAAAACTCGGCTGGCTGACCATTGCCAGCACTTCGCCGGTTTTCGGATCGAGCGCCACCACCGCGCCACGCCGACCGCCCAGCGCGGCCTCGGCAGCTTCCTGCAACTTGATGTCGAGGCTCAGGACAATGTCCTTGCCCGGCACCGGATCGGTACGCTTGAGCACGCGCAGAACGCGGCCACGGGCGTTGGTCTCGACTTCTTCGTAACCCACCTGGCCGTGCAGCTCGGCTTCATAGAAGCGTTCGATGCCGGTCTTGCCGATGTGGTGGGTGCCACTGTAGTTGACCGGATCGAGGGTCTTCAGCTCTTTCTCGTTGATCCGCCCCATGTAACCCACCGAGTGCGCGAAATGCGCGCCCTGCGGGTAATGACGCACCAGTTGCGCGACCACCTCAACACCCGGCAGGCGGAACTGGTTCACCGCGATCCGGGCGATCTGCTCTTCGCTCAGCTCGAACAGGATCGGCACCGGCTCGAACGGCCGGCGGCCCTGACGCATGCGTTTCTCGAAGATCACCCGGTCTTCCGGCGTCAGCTGCAAGACCTCGACGATCACGTCGAGCACCTGCTGCCAATCGCCGGAGCGCTCGCGGGTCATGCTCAGGCTGAAGCTCGGACGGTTGTCCGCCACCACCACGCCGTTGCGGTCGAAAATCAGGCCACGGGTCGGCGGGATCGGCTGGACATGCACCCGGTTGTTTTCCGACAGGGTCGAGTGATATTCGTACTGAATCACCTGCAGGTAGTACAGGCGCGCAATCAGCACGCAAATCAGCGCCACCACCGCAATTGCGCCGAACACGACGCGACCACGCACCAGACGGGCGTCTTTTTCGTGGTCCTTGATGCGGATCGGCTGAGACATGAGGGCGGATTACTTGTGGTAAGGGTGGCCGGACAGCACGGTCCAGGCACGATACAACTGCTCGCCGATGAGGATGCGCACCAGTGGGTGCGGCAGCGTCAGCGGCGACAACGACCAGCGCTGATCCGCGCGGGCACAAACTTCCGGCGCCAGCCCTTCCGGGCCACCGACCATGAAGTTGACCGTGCGCGAGTCCAGGCGCCAGCGATCGAGTTCGACCGCCAGTTGCTCGGTGCTCCACGGCTTGCCATGAACTTCGAGGGTGACGATCCGCTCGTTCGGCCCGACCTTGGCCAGCATGGCTTCGCCTTCCTGACGGATGAAGCGGGCCACGTCGGCGTTCTTGCCACGGGTATTGAGCGGAATTTCCACCAGTTCCAGCGCCAGCTCGGACGGAAGACGCTTGGCGTATTCATGCCAGCCTTCTTCCACCCACTTGGGCATGCGTGAACCGACGGCGATCAGTCGCAGTCGCACAGCAATCCCTTACAGCTGGTCTTTGTTGAGCTTGGTGAAATGCTCGTGGGTGTTTTCCGGGCTGTGGTGCTTGGCGTCCGCCGCACGGCTTTGCTCGGCACCGGCCCACAGGCGCTCCAGATCGTAGAACTGACGTGCCGAGGCGGTCATCATGTGCACGATCACCAGGTCCAGGTCCAGCAGCACCCAGTCGCTGTCGCCCTTGCCTTCTTCGCCCAGCGGCTTGGCGCCGTTCTTTTTGACCTCTTCGCGAACCTTGTCCAGCATCGCGTTGATCTGGCGGTTGGAAGTACCGGTGGCGATGATCATGTAGTCGGTGATGCTCTGCTTGTCGCGCACATCAATGATCTGGATGTCCTGGGCCTTGACGTCTTCCAGGGCTGCAACGGCCACCTTGACCAGCTCGTCGCCCTTCAGCGGTTCGTTGGTGTTGACCGGCTCTGGCAGCGGGGCGCTCTTGAATGTGCCTTTGCGCTTTACTTTGGTTTGGTCTTTGTCAGTCATATAAAACTCGTTTTGCTCATATTTTCGGCGGCTTGGCGACACGTGGATTCGTATCAGTGAAGCACGCCTTGTTCAGTTCGACGCACGGTACAGACCGTGCGCATCGATGTAGGCCAGGACCGCGTCGGGCACCAGGAAACGTACCGACTTACCGCTGGCCAGCAGTTGACGGATCTGGGTGGCGGAAACCGCGAGCGGTGTCTGCCAGACGAATGCAATCTGTCCGCTCGGCCCCTTCAGGGCCAGCGGGTCGCTCACCGAACGCGCTGCCAGCAGGTTGCGCAAGGCATCCGGCGGTTCGCTGTCGGCGTCCGGGCGCTGTAGCACCAGGATGTGGCAATGCTGGAGCAACTCTTCCCAGCGGTGCCAAGTGGGCAGGCCGCAAAATGCGTCCCAGCCCAGAAGCAGAAAAACCTGGGTCTCGGCGGCCATTTCGGCACGCAGCGACTCCAGGGTATCGATGGTCCAGGACGGTTTGTTCCGCTGCAATTCGCGGGCGTCCACCACCAGCGGCGGCACACCGGCCACCGCACATTCAACCATTGCCAGCCGGTCCTGCGCCGACACCTGCGGCGTATCGCGGTGCGGCGGCCGGGCGCTGGGCATCATGCGCAGCTCATCGAGCCCCAGCGCTTCGGCGACTTCCAGCGCGCCGCGCAAATGGCCGACATGCACCGGGTCGAACGTCCCGCCCAGTACGCCAATGCGCCGGGGACGGGATTTCTTGCCGGGTTTCGGCGCTTTCAGGTCGAGGTCGGACAAGTCAGACCGTCGCCTGGCCGCGCAACTGGCCATCACCGACCACGATGTACTTCTCGCAGGTCAGTCCTTCGAGGCCCACCGGGCCACGGGCGTGCAGCTTATCAGTAGAAATGCCGATCTCGGCACCCAATCCGTATTCGAATCCGTCGGCGAAGCAGGTCGGGGTGTTGATCATCACCGACGCCGAGTCGACCTGAGCCACGAACTGGCGGGTGTCGGCGAGGTTTTCGCTGACGATCGAGTCGGTGTGATGGGAGCCGAAATGGTTGATGTGCTCGATGGCCTGATCCAGACCATCCACCACGCGGATCGACAGAATCGGCGCCAGGTACTCGGTGCTCCAGTCTTCTTCGGTCGCGGCTACGGCTTCAATGATTGCCCGGGTGCGTTCGCAACCACGCAGTTCGACGCCTTTTTCGCGGAACTGCTTCGCCATCGACGGCAGGAAATCCTTCGCAACACGTTGATCGACCAGCAAGGTCTCCATCGCACCGCAGATGCCATAGCGATAAGTCTTGGCATTGAAGGCGATGCGCTGGGCTTTCGGCAGGTCGGCGTGTTCGCTGACATAAACGTGGCAGATGCCGTCCAGATGCTTGATCACCGGCACCCGGGCATCACGGCTGATGCGCTCGATCAGGCCCCGGCCACCGCGCGGCACGATCACGTCGACGTACTCCGGCATGGTGATCAGCGCGCCGACGGCGGCGCGGTCGGTGGTTTCCACCACTTGCACCACGGCAGCCGGCAGTTCGGCTTCGGCCAGACCGCGCTGGATGCAGGCGGCAATCGCGCGGTTGGAATGAATCGCTTCGGAACCGCCGCGCAGGATGGTCGCGTTGCCGGACTTCAGGCACAGGCTCGCGGCATCGATGGTCACGTTGGGACGGGATTCGTAGATGATCCCGATCACGCCCAGCGGTACGCGCATCTTGCCGACCTGAATGCCCGACGGACGGAAGCTCATGTCGCGGATCGCACCGACCGGATCCGGCAGCGCTGCGACCTGGCGCAGGCCGACGATCATGCCATCGATGCGCGCCGGGGTCAGTTCCAGACGCTCCAGCAGTGCCGGCTCCAGACCGTTGGCGCGACCGGCGGCCAGATCCTGTTCATTGGCTGCCGCAAGCTCGGCGCGGGCGGCGTCCAGGGCATTGGCGGCAGCCAGCAGGGCGCGGTTTTTCTGCGCGGTACTGGCACGACCGATGACGCGGGAGGCTTCGCGGGCGGCGCGACCCAATCGGGTCATGTAGTCAAGAACGGACTCAGTCATGGTCTGCTGGGGTCTTGGCAAAGAGGAAAGCGGCAGATTATAGCTGTCGCGTCCCGGGACTAACAGCGGTGACGGGCGGATGGTCGAAATGGACGGTGATTTGCCGACGTTCAGCCGGGATTAAGCCGTGAATTGTTATCATCACGACCTCCTTCGTCTGGATAAACACTGTTTGCCATGTCCAACCTGACCGTTCGCGCCACCTCCGCGCGCCAGCCTGTCGGCCTCGCGGACGCCTTTTTCAACCGTGACGCCCAGACGCTGGCCCGCGATCTGCTCGGTAAAGTCATCCGCCACCGCGTCGGCGATTTGTGGCTCAGCGCCCGGATCATCGAAACCGAAGCGTATTACTGTGAAGAAAAAGGCAGCCACGCGTCCCTCGGCTACACAGAAAAGCGTAAGGCTTTGTTTCTGGACGGCGGCCACATCTATATGTACTACGCCCGTGGCGGCGATTCACTGAACTTCAGCGCGCAGGGTCCGGGCAATGCGGTGCTTATCAAATCGGCCTATCCATGGGTCGACGAGATCAGCGGCCCGGCCAGTCTGGCGCAGATGCTGTTGAACAACCCCGACGCCCAAGGCCGACCGCGCCCGTCGCAGAAACTGTGTGCCGGGCAGACGCTGCTGTGCAAGGCGCTGGGGCTGAAAGTGCCGGTGTGGGATGCCAAGCGCTTCGACCACGAAATTCTGCTGGTGGAAGACACCGGCCCTGCGCCGACTCATGTGATTCAGACCACCCGCCTGGGCATTCCCCATGGCCGTGACGAACACTTGATGTATCGCTTCGTCGATGCCGCCTATGCCCAGTGGTGCACGCGGAACCCGCTGCGCCGGGGTCAGGTCGAAGGTCGCGATTATTTTCTGCTGTGAATGCACACCCTTCGGCTCGCCGATCAGGGACATCAATGAAATGGAGTGGTTTGTATGGGCCCATGGCTCGATAGCGTGACCGGGTGGCTGGCCGCCAATCCGCAGTGGCTGGCCGCTGCAGTGTTTGTCGTGGCCTGCGTGGAATGCCTGGCGATTGCCGGGTTGATCGTACCGGGCACGGTGCTGCTGTTTGCCGTGGCGGTGCTGGCCGGTAGCGGTGCCCTGTCGTTGAGCGAAACCCTGTTGCTGGGTTTCCTCGGCGGGATTCTCGGCGATGTGATTTCCTATTTCCTCGGTCGCCACTTCCACCAGAATATCCGACGCCTGCCGGGGTTGCGCCATCACCCGGAATGGATGGCCGGCGCGGAAACCTACTTCCAGCGTTATGGCATCGCCAGCCTGCTGGTCGGACGTTTCATCGGCCCGTTGCGGCCGATGCTGCCGATGGTCGCCGGGATGTGCGACATGCCCTTCCCGCGCTTCGCCGCCGTGAGTCTGCTGGCAGCGGCCGGCTGGAGCCTCGCGTACCTGCTGCCGGGCTGGGCCACCGGGGCGGCGATTCGTCTGCCGTTGCCGGAAGGTTTCTGGCTGCAGGCCGGAATCGTCGCCGGTAGCATCGCGGTGATGGTCGGCCTGAGCGCCAACAGCAGCCTGCGCCGTCATCGCCGGGCGACCATCTGGATCAGTAGCATGAGCCTGTTGATCCTGATCGGCCTGTTCATCGGCTACCCGTACCTGACCGCCCTCGATCAGGGCGTCATGACCCTGGTGCAGGAACATCGCCGCCCGGCGCTGGATGAGGTGGCAGTGGTCTTCACCCTGATCGGTGAATTCCGCAACATGCTGCTGTTCAGCGCCCTGCTGACTGCGCTGCTGTTGCTGTGCCGTCAGTGGCGCCACGCGATCTTCGTGGGCGGCACCCTGCTCGTCACGGCCCTGGCCAACACCGGCACCAAGATGTTCTTCGCCCGGGTGCGCCCGGAAGTGCTGACCGATCCGCTCACCAGTTACAGCATGCCCAGCGGCCATGCGTCCGGATCGTTCGCGCTGTTCCTGACCCTGGCCGTACTCGCCGGACGCGGGCAACCGCCGAGACTGCGACTGACCTGGTTGCTGATCGGCTGCATTCCGGCACTGGCGATTGCCTTGTCGCGGGTGTATCTGGGCGCGCACTGGCCGACGGATGTGCTGGCCGGCGCCATGCTTGCCGCGTGCGTATGCGCCGCCGGACTCTGGCTCAGCCAGCGGCAGTCACCGCTCGGCGCCATGCCGCAGAGAGTCTGGTGGCTGGTGTTGCCGGCGCTGGTCGCCCTGTTCGGTTTTTTTGTGCTGCGACACTTGCCGCATACCATGCTGCGCTATTCGTACTAGGCGACGGCAGACAGCAGCGAAGGATTGGTCCTCAAGACGAACGACACCGACGAAGGGTTGTAGGCATTGTGCCCGGTGTCGTTCGGATTCTTGTCCAGGAAGTAGGTGAGCCCTTCCTTTGTCTCATGCTGAAACAGGCGCATCTTCTTTTCTACGCTGAACAGCGCCACAGAAACCGGATTGGACGGCAGGTCACCAAACGACTTGAGCTTTCCGGCATACGTTTCCAGCTCAAAGTAACTACCGCCACTTTGCGCGGCCAGAAGATGCCTTGTACTTTGATCAAGTCGCAGCTGCCAATCAAAGTAACGACCGGCCGTTTTGACATTAAGGGCATATCGTCCCTGATAATCCGGAACAAACTCCAATAACAGCGGCTCGGCATCATCATGATCCGCGAGTGTCACGATTGGCGAACTGATTTCATCATTCAGGGAAATCTCCGCATTCAACCTCTGCCCCATGGTGATTCGCGGTTGCTTCAAACGCTGCTCCATGACTTGATAATTGAGCACCAGCGGAAGTCCATCCGCGAACAGTTGCCCCGTGAAGGTAATATTATTGGCATCAGACATATGAAGGTTCTCTTCTTGTTAAAAACGGACTGAACAACAGACAGGATTTCATTTATCGGCAGCCTGGGCCGACTCGTTCTTCACACGTTTGCGCTTGCGGCGCTCAAGCACCATGGAATCTGCGTAGTAACCGGCAGCCTTCAGGACAATCTCGGCATTCAGATCAACGCCCGCATGTTTGAAAATATACTTTCCGGCAATATCATCCCAGAACGCCCACTCATCTTCATAAATTGTCATAACGCTCTCCTTGTTCATGAAGCCCGCTTCCTGCGAGTCGGGTTCAACGCTAAATCAAAAACATCCCACAGACCACTTCAAAGGCAATACAAAAAACAACAATACAATCGGCAAAACAATAACAACTGAACACAACCACCCGCCATGCCAAAGTCTTTCGACACTTCACAAGCGAGCATTGATTTTGGCCAAACCCTTTAACAACAACTCTGAAACTATTCTTACAGCCCCCATAACAATTTCCGACATTAACATTCCATCAAATTCAACGACGGCCGAAACCGATACAACACCCGGCAAAATTCCCGACCTGAATCACCTGGACAAACTGTTCGGGCCCATGCGATTTGGCGAACTGACCGTGAGCCGCCAGACACTTCAGGCGCTGGGTGCCCGGGTCAACGGCGAGGCCATTACAGCGGCCAACACGTACTTCCCCGAGCCCGATCAGGCCTTTATCGATGGGCTGCAATTCGATCCCGCCCAGGTTGAGCAGCGGATCAAGTCAGTCGATGGTGAGGAGCGCCAACGGGTACCGGAATTACTCTACGAAATCGTCACTCTGCGCTCCCCCGACGCAGCACCGCTTCTACGCGAAATATCCGCCAGTGATGCTGAGCACCCCCTGCAGAAAATCGGCAAACTGCTGACCGCCACTCAACAGCTGGATATACACAGAAGCCCGCTGCCGGAACACCTGCCAGGCTGGGTAGACAAGGCTAAAAGTCGCGGCATGACCAGTATGGGCGCCGGGCTGCAGGCCTACGGTTTGTACAGCGCCTACATGGGCGCCATCGACGGCCTCAAGAAAGGTCAGATGGGCGAAGTGCTGATCAACGCAGGGGGCGCTCTCGCCGAGATCACTTCACTGGGCCTCGAATACGCGCTGAACAAGACCGGCGAACAGATGATCCGTCAGGGATCCATGGCCCTCGAACAATTCGGCAAGACCACCATGGGCAAATGGCTGAGCCGGGGCGCAGGCCTGATCGCCAGCGTGCTGACGCTGCCCTTCGACATCTACACCGCCATCAAGTCCTTCAACGATGCCGCCAAGGCTCAGGGCAAGGAAGCTCAGGATCTGTATGTCACCGGTGGGCTGAGTGTGTTCAGCGGCGCATTGTCCATTGCCCTTGGCTGCGCAGCCCTGATGGGTTTTCAGGCGGCGGGCCCGGTGGGGATTGCAGCGGCGGCGATCATGATTGTCGGTGCCCGAATCTACGGTGCCGCGCGCATGGTCGACGATATCGACGATTACATCGAGCTGACCGTGAACGAACGCTGGCGTGCCGGCTGGTTCGCGTTCACCGGACAAAGCCAGGACAAGGCCGTGATGGATCGCTATCTGGTTGCCAAAACCACCAGCGATTATGCCAAAGCCTTGAAAACCCGCAGCCTTGGCTGGCTCGACAATGAATTCAAGGAAAGTGTCGATGTGATCGTCAATGGCCGTTTCGAGGTTACGTTGCAGCCGACTCGCCTCTATCGTTTCCAATGGGATGAAAGCAAAGGCGAAACGCCCTATACCAGCGAAAACCGCCCTGTCATCAGCGATACGGATGACACCTACGACGCCAGGAAGGGATTACCCGACTCGGACGCTGTCATCGCCAGTGCGAAAAGCGCCCCGGCGAAAGGGGTGTTCTGGAACCTGGGCGGCGGCCACGACACGGTTCAAGGCGTCGAGGACAAGCCGAATTTCTTCAGTTATGCCAGCGGCCGCAAAACCCTGGACGGTGGCAACAAGGATGACTCCTTTCTGTTTCAGTCGGCATCAGAAGCGCTGTCTGACGACCCGACCACCGTCAGTGAGCTGTCCGGCGGTGACGGCACCGATCTGCTCTGGCTGCAAGGCAAACACAAAAACCAAGACCCTGTTGCCAACCCGCCGCGCCATATCGGTTTTGATGTCGACCTTAAAAGCGGCAGGCTGGCGGTGCGCCCTGTGGACCCGTCGCGTGAGCCGGTGCTGCACTCAACCTTCAGGTCCATCGAAAAGGTCGAGACACTGGCCGGTGCGCTCAACCGCGTGACCGGTTCAGATCACGCCGACACCATTGCCGCCAATGGCGATGACCGCGTCGAAGCCGGGGCCGGGGATGACCGCATTTCCGTGCGCGGCCTTCATGGCACGGTCGACGGCGGCAGCGGTAGCGATACCTATGAAATCGCCCCTGACTGTCTCAAGGTTTCACTGCACGAAGATGGCCAAGAACCGAGCAAGGTCTATCTGGGCGTGACACTCGAAGCCATCCAGCGCTGGTACGTACGCAATGACGCGCTGGTCATTGAATCCCTGCGCGACGACGACATCCGGTCGCCAAGGCGGGAACTGGTGCTGGAGGCGGTGTACCGGACGGTCGATGGCAAACGCACCCTGCGCAACGACAAATGGACATTCATTACACAGGACGGCTACCACTTGCAGCCGGCGTGGCCTGCCGATACCCCGGACCTGGCCGACCTGACCGTGAAAGTTACCGTTCTGACCGTCGGCACGACGAAAACCTCGCCGGTGCCGGTCAACGATCGTCCCTTCAGGATCTCGAACAAACCGCACTCGTATTACTTCATCTCGCGCCAGATCCGTCACGCAATCCTTATGGCAAAACCACACGAAAATCCGACCCGAAGCACTCTGTACGTCGACCGCGACAGCACGGAGATCGATGAGGTCCGGGCGATTTATACCGTTACAAAAACACGGCCAAATGCATTCACGCAGCTCAGCTACACGGACATTCACCACACCCTCACGTTCCACGAGGGTGGTGGCCTGCTCTCGTTGCACGGTGCTGCAAGAGAAAATCCGGGCAAGAAACGCGACATGGGAGCCGGAATCCTGGCCTCTGGCTGGCAGATGATTCACCCGATGACACTGGTCATGCGAGACGGGATTTCATACCACCTCGACTTTCCACGTCCCACGTATCTAAACGACGCAAGGAACCCGGGTTATACGGTTGTGCAAAGCCGCACCGCGCTGCGCGAGCGAGCGGGCCGGTATATGTTCGTCCGCCCTTCAGTCGAGAAACGCACGTTGAAGGCAACCCCGCAGCGGGTCGACTTTCAGGCAGCCGAGCACAACGCGACCTATTGGCTGGAGGGACGATCGTCCAGCTATGAACTGTTTCCCGCCAGCGCAACGTCCATCCGGCTGTCCACCGCAGACGCAGATGCCCAGATCTCGGGTTCTTCCACCTGGCTCATTCACACACAACATCTGGAGGAGCAGATCAGCCACCGCGACCTCGCCATCAAAGACAACCTGCTCAGAATCGGCAGCATCCGGATTCAACTGCCGGACAGCAACGATCCGCTGCTGCCACTGGAAACCATCGAAGTCGTGGTCTCCTCGGGAAACCGTTATCGGATCAATGCACTGTTCGAGGTGATCGGTCTGTGCGCCATCGATGCCCGAGCCTACCCATCGGTTCAGGCCATCGCCCAGGACATTCATGAGCATCAACGGCGTGAAGAGCTTGAGGCCGACGAAGTGTCGGTTCACCACATTCGCCTGAGCGAAACCGCTGCCGGCAAGATCTCCTACAACGTTGCCACCAACGTCTGGAGCAGTGGAACCACTGCGTTCCGCTCGATATCTGCCGAGCACCTGATCATCGTCAAGGAATGACACCATGCGACCAAAACCACCCTCGCCGCCAGGCTTTTCCAAAGGCAATACGGCCGCCGACTCGCTTGCTGAACTCCCACGATTGCGACCGCAAGCTCCAGACCCGCAGCTACCACATTCGTTGCCAGACCTGACGGCCGCGCACCAGCGAAACCCGGGACACACCCCGCCTCTCGCGGACACACCCGGATTGCCGAAAATCGAAGTGTCTGACCTGCCGGTCGCTTCCCGTGAAACGTCGACCGGCCTGGACAGTTACCGTTTGAACCCCGGATTGCTGCGCAACCTGCAACCGGCCAACGAGGAGGGTCTGCGCTACATCGTCGGACGCGCGTTCGTCGATGTGAAAGACAGCGGCACGGTATATGTGGAGTTCGATGCGAACCTGGGCACCTATCGGGTAATGGATCTGTACAAAAAGTTGTCTCCCGGGCCGGCGCTCTACAGAAATACCGGTGAATCGACCTGGAGCCCGGCCTCAAACAACCCCGTGAAACGCCCCTACCCACAGGCCGGTGACACCGATACACACGTACCAGCCAAACAACCGCTGACTTCGCCGCTGTCGGCACATGAAGCCACTACCCGATTGCTGAACGACTCACTGCTCAAGATGTATCCGCTGATGACGTTCGGCCAGCGCGTCGAATTTTTGCGCGCCTATAACCTGTCGCCACGGCAACACATCCGGTTGCACAGTGATCTGACCGCCAATCCCCGGGTGATGCCGGAGTGGGCCGAGCAGCATCACTTACGCTCCCGGGACGAGAACGATCCGACCCGCTTCGATCAACTGCAGGAGGAAATCGAACCGCTGCTACTGCCTGTGAGGAACGGAACACTGCGCAGCGACCTGATCGACTTCGACAAAAGCGTCACCCGGGAATTTCTCGACACCTTTCTGACCCGACTCGGTTACCTGCGCAACAGCAGCGACTGCCTGTACCGCACGGATATTCCGGGCCTGTTCAGGGCCGATGAACGCACGCCTTTCGAGCTCTACAACGACGGACGCATGCTGCCGCGCTTGAAACACCCGCGCGGCGCAACGACCGAAAAACCGATCAGTGCCACGGTCAGCCACAAGCTGGTCAAGAGGTATGGCGCCAGGGGCACCAAGGCTCCCGATCCGGAGTACCTGCGTTACAACAGCCAGAGAAACAAATATCCCGGCAAAAAACCGGGTGAATCGGACAACGAGTCGGGGCACTCCGACAACGACTGGTCCGATGCATCGGACGTGGAACTGGACACCGAACGCAATTACGAGACGATCCGCCACGATCAGCAGTTCATCTTTTCTTACGTCATCGATACGCGAAGGATGGAGGTGGTCCTCAACGAGGAGAACCACTTGCTCAATCTGGCGGCACTGGAAAAGAACGCCTGGTTTCCCGAAGACGAACTCGAAGCGCTGATTTCCACGTCGAAGCGGGGCATCGAATCAGAACGCCTGTGGCTGCTCGACTCGACGTTCACCCGCGCCGCGAAGGTCGACGACGTTGCCGCCCTCGCTCAAAGCAGCTACATCGGCAATGACATCGAGGCGCGGACCCACAGTGGCGTGGCCAATCAGCGTGAATACGATGACTTGATCGATAAGGTGGCCAAGGCCGGCAAGCCGATCCTTTCATTGCCGAGCGGCAAGGACTGGTTCGCCAACGACATCGTCTGGCCGGAATAACCGGGCCGAGCCTTAAGCGAACAGTTCGCCCTGCAATTCATCAAGCAGCGCCTGAATCGCATCCAGTCGCTGCTGTGGGTCGTCGAGTTGCAGCAGGTCGATCTTGTCTTCCTCGGCAAACGGCAACAGGTACGCCAACTGATTGGCCAGCGACTGCTGCCCCTCTGCCTCGATGCCCATGTTCAGCGCCTCGACCATCGGGTGTTCGGCCAGGGCCTTGAGCAACGCCACCAGATCGGCGTCTTCATCCTGCAGCGGTTGCTCGGGTTCTTCGTCCAGCCACTCGACCTCGGCCATGATCAGTTGATCGCGTTGCACTTCGGTGCGCTGCACAATGAACCGGCGCCCGCCCTGCACCCGGATACCCAGCAGTCCGTTGTCCTGCTGCTGGAAATCGGTGATCCGCGCTTCGCACCCGACCATGGCGAAACCTTCCGGCGCGACGCCGACTTCGCTGCCCTCAAGGATGCACACCACGCCGAACCCGCCGCCCTGTTTCATGCAGCGGCCGATCATGTCCAGGTAGCGCGCCTCGAAGATCTGCAAATCCAGATTGCAGCCGGGAAACAGCACCGTGTTCAGCGGAAAAAGCGGCAGACTCATAGACATTTCCTTACACCACCATCGACACCGCCAACGGCAGGAACACCGCCGTGGCCACGCCCATCAGACTCATCGCCAGCGCCGCGAAGGCGCCGCACTCATCGCTTTCCTGCAACGCCACCGACGTGCCGACTGCATGCGCCGTCATGCCCAGCGCCATGCCGCGCGCCTCCGGGCTGTGCACGCCTAGACGAGTCAGCAGCGCCGGCCCGAAGATCGCGCCGATCACCCCGGTGATCAACACAAACACCGCCGCCAATGCTGCGACACCGCCGATCTGCTCGGCCACCAGCATGGCGATCGGCGAGGTCACCGATTTGGGCGCCATGGTCATCAGGATCATGTGATCGGCACCGAACCACCAGCCCAGCGCCACGCCCATACCCGTGGCGACCACGCCGCCTATCACCAGCGTAGTAAAAATCGGCCAGAACAATTGGCGGATGCGTCGCAGATTCAGATACAGCGGCACCGCCAGCGCAACGGTCGCCGGGCCCAGCAGAATGCTGAGGATCTCGGTGCTCTTGCGGTACTCGGCGTAGGTCAGGCCGCAGCCGACCAGCACGCCGATCACCAACAGCATCGAGACCAGCACCGGTTGCAGAAAGATCCAGCGGGTTTTCTCGAACGCCGCCAGCACCAGTTGATAAGCACCGAGGGTGATGCCGATGCCGAACAGCGGATGGTGAATCACCGACGCCCAGGCACCTTGCCAGTCGAACAGCATCAGGATTCCTCCGAATGCGGCGCGTGACGCTTGACCAGCCGTTGCATCAGCACGCCGGCGAAGGCCATCGATAGAATCAGCGAGACCACCAGCGCACCGACGATGGCCCAGAAATCCGCGGCTATCGCCGTGGCGTAGACCATCACGCCCACCGCCGGCGGCACCAGTAGCAGCGGCAGATAACGCAACAGGCTACCGGCTGCAAGGTTCAGCGGTTCGCCGACTTCACCGCGTACGATCAGGAATACCAGCAACAGCAAAAGGCCGATGATCGGCCCCGGCAGCACCGGCAACAGCAAATGATTGAGGGCCGTGCCGAGCAATTGAAACAGCACCAGCATGGTCAGGCCGCGTAGCAACATCCGTCATCTCCGTCCGACATCCCGCCAAGCACGGGCCGGGCATTATAAGCACGCCTGCGCTATGGATCGGCATTCGCCAAAAGCATGGTCGGTTGACCTGAGCAAATCGCCATGATGATCTACAGTGGTTCGCAGGGCGGTCAAATCCCCCACCTGAAAAACTATAAAACCGATGAACCCAAGGAGAGTCTCAATGCCCTATGTTCCAGTTGCAGAGCTCAAAGATTATGTCGGCAAGGAACTCGGACGTTCCGAATGGCTCACCATCGATCAGGAGCGCATCAACCTGTTCGCCGAAGCCACCGGGGATTACCAGTTCATCCATGTCGACCCGGTCAAAGCCGCGCAAACGCCATTTGGCAGCACCATTGCACACGGTTTCCTGTCGTTGTCGCTGATCCCCAAACTGATGGAAGACATCCTGATCCTGCCGCAAGGCGTGAAGATGGTGGTCAACTACGGCCTGGACAGCGTGCGTTTCATCCAGCCGGTCAAGGTCAATTCCAAGGTCCGGCTCAAGGTCGACCTCGGTGAAGTGACCGAGAAAAAACCTGGCCAGTGGCTGCTCAAGGCCACCGCCACCCTGGAGATCGAAGGCTCGGACAAACCGGCCTACATCGCCGAACCGCTGTCGCTCTGCTTCGTTTAAGCGCCTGGATGCGAAGCGGCTCACGCTGTTTCGCATCCGCTCCTCCCCGCCGGCTGTATTAGGTCACATAGCTGCGGCATACTCGGTCGCCTAATTGCCCGGATCCCGCTATGCGCTCATTCGCTCCTCTTGCTCCCCTTGCCTTGACCCTGTTGCTGGCCGCGTGTGGCGACGGCGAATCGCTGTTGCCGCCGGATGCGCGCCTGCCCGACGGCGGCCGCTATCGCGGTGAACTGGTCGATGGCTTGCTGCAAGGCCAGGGGCGGGTCGATTACCCCAACGGCAGCTGGTACGCCGGGGCGTTCGACAAGGGGCAATGGCATGGCCAGGGCGAATGGCACGGCAGCAATGGCGAGGTCTATCGCGGCAACTTCCAGCAAGGGCTGTTCGACGGCCAGGGCACGTTGACCACCACGGCCGGCAGCTACACCGGCGGCTTCAAGCTGGGCCGGCGCGACGGCGAAGGCACCCTCAAAGAAAACGCGATGACTTATCGCGGCGAATTCAAGGCCGACCAATATTCCGGGCTCGGTCGCCTCGAGCTGGACGACGGCAGCTCCTATCAGGGCCAGTTCGCCCACGGCAAACCCAACGGCGAAGGCCAGCGCGGCGATGCCAGCGGCAATCAGTTCACCGGCCACTTCGTCAACGGCCAGCTCGAAGGCAACGGCACCTTCAACAGTGCCGACGGCGACATCTACGTCGGCGGCTTCAAGAACAATCAACTGCACGGCAAGGGTCGCTACGAAAACGCCGATGGCGATGTCTGGCTCGGGCAGTTCAAGGAAGGCGCGCTGACCGGCAAGGGCGAACTGATCGGCGCCGACGGCAGCCACTACATCGGTTACTTCAATGATTGGCGCTTCAGCGGTCAGGGTCGCCTGAACCTGTCCGATGGCAGTTTCTACGTCGGCGGGTTCGACAGCGACAGCTACGCGGGCCGGGGCACGCTGGTGCTGACTGACGGCACTGTACTCAGCGGCACCTGGATCAACGGCCAGCGGGTACGCGATGCCGACGGCAAGTTGCTGCCGGACACCCTCGAACTCGGCCTGCTGGCCCAGGGTCGCCTGCTCGATGAAGCGCTGGCCAATGTGCCGGCCTCGACCCCGGCGGTGGAGCTGTACACCCTGACCCTCGGCGGCGACGGCAAGCAGAGCGTGTTCCTGCGCGAATCCGATTACGTGGCCAACATGCTCACCAGCCGTTTCGGCGCGTTTGGCCAGATTCGCCTGGTCAACCATCGCGACCACCTCGGCGACCGGCCGATGGCCACTCGCGAGAACCTGCGCCGCGCAGCCCTGACCCTGGCCGAACGCAGCGGCCCGGAAGATCTGGTGTTCATCTATCTGACCAGCCACGGCACCGCCGAACACGAGCTGGTGCTCGACCAGCCGCGCATGGAACTGGCCGACCTGCCCGCCGACGAACTCGCCGCCGTGCTCGCGCCACTGAAGAACCGCGACAAGATCATCGTCATCTCCTCGTGCTATTCCGGTGGCTTCATTCCGGCGTTGAAGGATGAACGCACGCTGATCATGACTGCCTCGCGCGCCGATCGCGTGTCGTTCGGCTGCTCCGAGGAGGCCAACTTCACCTACTTCGGCGACGCCCTGTTTGCCCAGGCGCTGAACCAGACCGACGACCTGGAACAAGCCTTCAAACTGGCCAAGGCCATCGTCGCCGAACGGGAACTGGCGGACAGCTTCGAAGCCTCTGAACCGCAGATCTGGGCGCCGAAAACCGTGCTGGCGCATTGGCAACTGCTGCGTAAACAGCAAGCGAGAAAAGCATTGCAAAGTGCTGCGTTGAACGACGGAGCGATAAAGAGCAACTAAGCTGAACAGTATCAAGGGAGAGACACTATGTACTTGACGCCTCAGCATGTCTTGCTTGCCGGAGCCACCGGATTGACCGGTGAACACCTGCTCGACCGCCTGCTCAACGAGCCGACGATCAGCCGCGTCCTTGCCCCCTCACGCCGGCCGCTGGCTGAACATCCGCATCTGGAAAACCCGGTCGGCGATCCACAGACCTTCCTGCCGCAACTGGCCGGTCGGGTCGACATCGCCTATTGCTGCCTCGGCACCACCATCAAGCAGGCCGGCTCGGAAGAAGCGTTTCGCGCCGTGGATCTGGACATGGTGGTGGCGTTCGCCAAGCGCGCACGGGAAATGGGCGCACGGCACCTGATCGTGATCAGCGCCCTGGGGGCCGATCGCCGGTCCTCGGTGTTCTACAACCGGGTCAAAGGCGAAATGGAATACGCATTGCGCGCGCAGGACTGGCCGCAACTGACCATCTGCCGGCCATCGCTGTTGCTCGGCGAACGCAGCGAGCCCCGTCTGGGCGAACAGCTTGCCGCGCCATTCTCTAAATTGATTCCCGGCAAATACCGCGGCATCGAAGCCTGCCAACTGGCCCGCGCCATGTGGCGCCTGGCGCTGGAGGAGCAGGATGGTGTGCGGATTGTCGAGTCGGACGAACTGAGAAAACTCGGCAAGTAAGCTCACTCGCCACAGCGGTTCAACGCGGATCCCGGGTAACCATTTCCAATGAAGCCCGAGGATCTTGCGTGAACTGGCCGACATTCGAAATGAAGTGAATCGAATCCACCCGCGTGTAGTAACTATCTACTACGTGCCCCTTCCCTTTCATGGATAACGTGCCCTCCAGCACACCTGCGTCTACGGCCATTCCGCCACGGGATGACACCACAGCACGTCAGGCAATCAATGAAAGGATTCCTTGATGGCCCCGCAAACAAAAACGTCGAAAGGCACCAGCAAAAATACCCCCACCCTCGACAGGACTCCGGAAACGTCGTTGACTCAGCGTCATGATTTCCCGGGTTCGATTCGATTCCCGGAAACAGACAGCGTCAGCCGCCCCACGGAGGCGCCTGCACCCCACTCTTCAAGTGACACATTGCCCGCGATACAGATTCAGGATCTGACCCACCCGGCTGGAGACACCGAAGGAGGATCACCCAGCAACCCACACGCGAGCGGATCGATCAGTCAGTACGAGTTGCCGACGCAATTGCGAACGCTATTGCCTGCCGTCAACACCGAAGGGTTGCGGGTTCACAGGGGGCGCATTTATGCCGAGGTGCAATACACCACGACCACGACGGTCATGGTGGCCTGGGACGAAGGCCTCGGCACCTACCGAGCCATGCGATCACAGGAAGCGCAGCCCTCGGGCCCCGTCCTGCAATTCGACCCCGAAAGCAATACCTGGCGGGTCGCTGAGCCGCGGATTATCAGTCAGCCCCTCGAGTCCACGGTACACCGGCAGGCAGACAATACCGACGATAACCCAGCACAGCCCCACCTGCAGGGACCGGCCCGGACGCAACCGAACGCTGCACCGATTTACGTCGACACCCAACATTACGTATGGAACGAGAAGGCCAACAATCACCATGGCTATGTGGTCCTGCACCGAAAAATGCGCCGGACCGACGAGGTCGGGCCGCCGCTGCATCATGCGTTCATGGACGAAAGCGGCTCGTTTGTCAGTGTCGAGCCTTCCGCCTCGCGAATCGATCAGCCAGCCGAACTGTTGACAGCCTGGACAGACCGCGATATCTGGGATCTCTACGGGATACAGGGCGCAGAAATCACCCGTTTCCGCAGCGAAGCGCACAGTACCGGCAAGAAACCTCTATGGGCTACCGTTCGGACACAACGGATGGAAAACGCCTACCTGTTTGACGAGCTATACCGCTGGTCTGGCATGGACATGGATCGCGACCTGTTCAACAGCCTGCTGAACCATCAGAACCGCACGCCAGCCCAGTGGGCAGAACACCTCCAGTCCGTCACCTTGCACCGCAGCCCATCTCGCCCACAAACGCCATTGCCAAGCCCGCCAACACCCGGCTCGCCCTCTCCACGCCCATCAACACCCGACACGTCCGGGACAGCGGACGCCACGCTTGCCTACGGTGATCAGCGCCACTACACCTGGGATCTCGACAAGTCGAATTTCCATGGTTATGTCGAAATGCAGCGCAAGCCTGGCCTGAATGACAATCATGGACCTCTCACCCAACTGGCGTTTCGTGAAGGCGCCAGCCTGATTGTCGTCAAAGCCACCGATTATCCGATCTACAAAGAGAATGTTCTGCGCCCGTTCTGGCGGGACATCGACATCTGGAACCTTTACAGGATCGAAGGACCCGACATCGTGCGCTTTCGTCGGGAGGTTGCGCTCCATCAGAAACCACCTGCCTGGGTCAAACAACGGGAATACCCTTCCCAGCGTGAACAACTGATCGACTACCTGCGGCTGTGGACCAACCCTGATTCTCCGCTCAAAACACGAGAGCAAATCCTCGCCCGGTTCCAGCCCTACAATCTTTCAGTCCAGCAACTAATACGACTGTGCAAAGAGCTGTCGCCGACAGGGCAGTTCAAGAACCTGATCAATGATGAAATGCCTGGATGGGTCAAGACCTATCAGGAACGCACCCGGCTGGTAACCAACGAAAAACTTTTCGAACCGTTTCTGCCGGAAATCGATGCTGAAATCATCCAGCTGAGAAATCAGGGAGAAGGCACCAGCCTGCTGAAGGCGAGTCTGACCGAACCCTTCTTTCAGGAGCTGTTGCGGCTCAGCGGCTTCAAGCGCAACACGCACAATTATCTGTACAGAACCGACATTCCCGCCGTGTTCAAAGTGGATGACCGGACACCTTTCGAAATAGCCCGGCCTGGGGCCATGGTCCCACGCGTGGTATCGGCCGTGGGCGCCACAAGCGAGACGCCCGTCAGTGCAATGTTCAGCCTGAAGACCGCCATGGACTTTGCGAATGAAACCAGAGGAGTGACAGGCATAGAGGCGCACCAGACAACCAGCGGCACTTCGACGCCCCCCGCTCAACGCATCCGGTTTTGCTACCTGCTCGATACCCGCAATGTGGAAGTCGTTGCGGGACAGGACAATCGCGTCTACAACCCGACGCGGCTCGAACGAAGCCCCGCGGACGGCAAAACGTGGTTCCCGAGCATGAAAATGGAGGGGCATGTGTCGATGTCGTCGATCGGTTTCACGTCGAGGCGCGTCTGGCTGGTCAACTCAGGCATGACCCGCGCGGCGACAGTGGAAGATATCCATTTGCAGGCGCTGACACACGCCACGGGATCAGATCAGAACCCTGCAGACGTCATCGAAGCCCGCACACGGGCAGGAGAATTGAACCGGGACGAATATGACGGGTTGATCGATGAAGTGGCGAATGCCGGCAAACGCGTTATCGAATTGCCGGCAGGACAGGACATATTCTCCGACGACATCGTCTTTCCGCCCGAAACGATCACGTTGTAGGGAGCTTCAATGGCACGCCCCTGCGGGGTCGTGCCATTGATTTTCATAACCCGCCCGTCGCCTGAAACCCTACACCGATCACCGTCAGCAACGACAATGGCAACAGCAGCGTATCGAGCAATGCGCTGGCCGGCAGATCCACACCGGGGTAACTCGGCGCCTCGGCGCCGAATCGGTCCATCGCGCAACACCCGCCATTCATCGCATACAGATCCAGCCGGGTGCCGGAATACACCACCGGCGCGCCGGGCTTGGCGGCATCCAGCGTGCGCGCCGTGGCGCAGCCGGTCAGTTGCAGCGCCAGCAGGATCGCCAGCAGCTTATTCATCGCTGCTCAGATGGTGTTCGCCCCAGCGCGGCAGCATGTCCTGGGGAATGCCCAACAGATTGAGAATCCGCGCCACCACGAAATCGATCAGGTCATCGATGGTCTGCGGCTGGTGATAAAAGCCTGGCGAGGCCGGCAGGATGGTCACGCCCATGTTCGACAACTTGAGCATGTGCTCCAGGTGAATGCTCGAATACGGCGCTTCGCGCGGCACCAGAATCAACTGGCGACGTTCCTTCAAGGTTACGTCCGCCGCCCGTTCGATCAGGTTGTTGCAGGCGCCGGTGGCAATGGCCGACAAGGTGCCGGTCGAGCACGGCACCACCACCATCGCGGCCGGAGCACCGGAGCCCGAGGCCACCGGCGACATCCAGTCTTCCTTGCCGTACACGCGGATTTGCCCGGCGGACGCGCCGGTGTATTCGGTGAGGAACGCCTGCATCATTTGCGGCTTGGCCGGCAGCGACACGTCCGTCTCGGTGGCCATCACCAGTTGCGCGGCCTTGGAGATCAGAAAGTGCACCTCGCGATCCTCGCGCACCAGACAATCCAGCAGGCGCAAGCCGTACTGGGCGCCGGACGCGCCAGTCATCGCCAGCGTGATGCGTTCCGGGCCATTGCTCGCCAGACGCGTGTTCATTTCAGCGCCTCGGCGAGTTTGCCGTGCAGGCCGCCGAAGCCGCCGTTGCTCATGATCACCACGTGGGTGCCGGGCTGAGCCTGGCTCTTCACGCGTTCGATGATGCCTTCCAGCGAATCGCTGACGATCGATGGCACGGTGCACAACGCGGCGGTGCCTGCCAGATCCCAACCGAGGTTGGCCGGGGCGTACCAGATCACCTGATCGGCATCGACCACGCTGTCCGGCAGACCGTCACGGTGGGCGCCTAGCTTCATCGAGTTGGAGCGCGGCTCGATGATCGCGATCAGCGGCGCATCGCCGATGCGCTTGCGCAGGCCGTCGAGGGTGGTGGCAATCGCGGTCGGGTGGTGGGCGAAATCGTCGTAAATGGTGATGCCGCGCACTTCAGCGACTTTCTCCATCCGACGTTTCACGCTCTTGAACGCGCTCAACCCGGCGATGCCCATCGACGGTACAACACCGACGTGACGCGCGGCGGCCAAAGTCGCCAAGGCGTTGGCAACGTTGTGCTGACCGGTCAGTTCCCACTCGACCACGCCTTGGGACACGCCTTCGAACATCACTTCGAACGCCGAGCCGTCGTCTTTCAGCAACTTGACCTGCCACTGACCGCCGGCACCGGTGGTTTGCACCGGGGTCCAGCAGCCCATCTCGATCACGCGCTGCAAGGCCGGCTCGGTGGTCGGGTGAATCACCAGGCCTTCGCTCGGAATGGTCCGCACCAAGTGGTGGAACTGGCGCTCGATGGCTGGAAGATCGGGGAAGATGTCGGCGTGATCGAACTCAAGGTTATTGAGGATCGCGGTACGCGGACGGTAGTGGACGAACTTCGAACGCTTGTCGAAGAACGCACTGTCGTATTCGTCGGCCTCAATCACGAAGAACGGCGTGCCGCCCAGACGCGCCGACACCGAGAAATTCTGCGGTACGCCGCCGATCAGGAAACCCGGGCTCATGCCGGCATGTTCCAGCACCCAGGCGAGCATGCTGCTGGTGGTGGTCTTGCCGTGCGTACCGGCAACCGCCAGCACCCAGCGACCTTGCAGCACATGGTCGGCCAGCCATTGCGGGCCGGACACGTACGGCAGGCCTTTGTTCAGCACATATTCCACTGCCGGATTGCCGCGGGACATGGCGTTGCCGATCACCACCAGATCCGGTGCCGGATCAAGCTGCGCCGGGTCGTAACCCTGGGTCAACTGAATGCCCTGGGCTTCGAGCTGGGTGCTCATCGGCGGATAGACGTTGGCATCGGAGCCAGTCACGTGATGGCCCAGCTCTTTGGCCAGAACCGCCATCGAGCCCATGAAAGTCCCGCAGATACCCAGAATATGAATGTGCATAGTCGACCTCGTAAAACATGGCCGCAGGTTAGCGCAGGGAGGGGGAAATCGCACTCTTTAGCTGATCACACGACATGATCGTTCCCACGCTCTGCGTGGGAATGCAGCACAGGACGTTCTGCGCCCAAAAGCGGACGCGGAGCGTCCGGGGAGGCGTTCCCACGCAGAGCGTGGGAACGATCGGCAGGAGTATTCAGGCGGTTCGGGCAATCCCGTGCTTGCGCAGCTTTCTATAGAGCGTATTGCGACTGACACCCAGTTGCTGCGCCGTGTGGGTCATATGCCAGCGCGTGTGCTCCAGCGCATTGAGCAACGCCAGCCGCTCGGTATCTTCAAGCAGCTGCCCGGATGACGCTTCATCGGTTTTTACCAACAGCGGCTGCACCTGCCGAAACATCGCCGGCAAATCCTCCAGCCCGATCCGCCCTTCATCGCACAACGCCGCCAACGTGCGCAGCACATTGCGCATCTGCCGCACGTTGCCCGGCCAGTTGAACCCGAGTAATGCCTGGCGCGCCGCTTCGTCGATCATAATCGCTTCTCCGCCCGCCTCTTCGGCCAGCAGGAAATCCAGCAGCTGCGACTTGTCACTGCGCTCGCGCAACGGCGGCAACGCCACTTCCAGCCCGTTGAGCCTGTAATAAAGGTCTTCACGGAAACTGCCGTCGCCAACCCGTTCCAGCAAATTGCGGTGGGTGGCACTGATGATCCGCACGTTGACCGCTTCCGGCTCGCCGCCGATCGGCACCACTTGCCGGTCTTCCAGCACCCGCAACAAGCGGGTCTGCAAGGCCAGCGGCATGTCGCCGATTTCATCGAGGAACAGCGTGCCGCCATCGGCCTGCTGCAACTTGCCGCGCATGCCGTCCTTGCGCGCACCGGTGAAACTGCCGCCGCGATAACCGAACAGCTCGCTCTCGATCAGGCTTTCGGGAATTGCCGCGCAGTTGAGAGCAACGAACGCTTTGCCGGCGCGCTGACTGGCGTTGTGCACAGCCTTGGCGAATGCTTCCTTGCCGGAGCCGGTTTCGCCGTTGATCAGCAGCGGCACGTCACGCTCGAACACTCGCAATGACTTACGGAAATCCGCCTGCAACGCCGCATCCCCCAGGCAAATCCCGGCAAGACGCGGCGCTTCCACAGGCGCCGGAGCCGGTACTGCTGGCAGCGGCCGACGGGTTTCGCCGCGCAGCACCGCAAACAGGTGCCGCCCATCGCGGGTGCGCAACGGCCAACTGGCGCTGGCATTGGCACTGGCGCGCCCGAGCAACTCATCCAGCGAACAATCGAAAAACGCCTCAACCGGTTTGCCCAGCAAGCCGCCACGGATGTGCCCGAGCAGATTCAAGGCGCTCTGATTGACCGCACTGATCCGCCCTTCCCCGTCAAACGCCAGCAGCCCTTCGCTGAACAGGCCGACGGACTCGGCCTGAAGATGGAATCGCAACAGCCATTGGTTATCGAAACAGCGCAGGAAATAGCAGCTCTCGATCATCTTCGCCGACAGATTGACCAGCGCCATAGTGTGGAACTGACTCTGGCGCGAGACGTCATGCCGCGCCGAGGAAACATCGAGCACCGCCAGCAATTCACCGTGCGGGTCGAACACCGGGCTCGCCGAGCAGGTCAGGCCGGTGTGGCGGCCGCGAAAGTGTTCGTCTTGATGAATCGTCAGGGCCTGACGTTCCACCAGGCAGGTGCCGATGCCGTTGGTGCCTTCGCAGGCCTCGCTCCAGTCGGAGCCCAGCCAAAGGCCGGCGCGTTCAAAAATCTTGCGTTCGGCGGGTGCGGTGACGCAGTTGAGGATCACCCCGCGCGCGTCGGTCAGCAAAACCGCGTGGCCGGCGCCGGAGAGTTGTTGATGCAGGCTGCTCATTTCATTGCCGGCGATCTGCAACACCTGTTGCAGCCGTTCGCGGCTTTCGAGAACCCGACCGTGTTCGAGTACGGTCGGCGCCATGGTCAGGGCCGGGTCGAGGTGATAGTCCTCAAGACAACGCAGCCACGAGCGGGCGATCGACGGATCGGCACCGGGGCCATGCAGGTGCGGCTTGCCCTGGGTGACGGTGAGAACCTGTTGGGCATGGCGACTCAAATGGTTGTCGTGCATTTCTTATTATTCTCCCCGAGGCTCATCGGCCCATGCGTGAAGTGGTGCCCAGCATCCTCCAGCCAACCGGTCTTTGCAATGCTGGCAAGACCGCCCGGTCACGGGTTGTGCCAGAAGCGGTACAAACTGTCACCCGGGCTGTACCGATACCGTCACAGACGCTTGCCACTTGTCCGACGGAAATCACGCAAGGCCTTGATTTGCCTGACCTGCACGGCAGTGGCCCGACCTTTGCTCTACGCTTATAGCAAGCGCTCATGCGCGTCTCTCTGATAAGTACAACAGCCAAGGAGAACATCATGCGTTACGCTCACCCCGGTACTGAAGGCGCCAAAGTCTCGTTCAAAAGCAAGTACGGTAACTACATCGGCGGCGAGTTCGTCGCGCCTGTCAAAGGTCAGTACTTCACCAACACCTCGCCAGTGAATGGCCAACCGATTGCCGAATTCCCGCGCTCCACGGCCGAAGACATCGAAAAGGCCCTGGACGCCGCCCACGCTGCTGCCGATGCCTGGGGTTCCACTTCCGCTCAGGCGCGCTCGCTGGTCCTGCTGAAAATCGCCGACCGCATCGAACAGAACCTCGAAACCCTGGCGATCACCGAAACCTGGGACAACGGCAAAGCCATCCGCGAAACCCTCAACGCCGACATCCCGCTGGCTGCCGACCACTTCCGTTATTTCGCCGGGTGCCTGCGCGCCCAGGAAGGCAGCGCCGCCGAGATCGACGGCAACACCGTCGCCTATCACATCCATGAACCGCTGGGCGTGGTCGGCCAGATCATCCCGTGGAACTTCCCGATCCTGATGGCCGCGTGGAAACTCGCCCCGGCCCTGGCCGCTGGCAACTGCGTGGTGCTCAAGCCTGCCGAGCAAACGCCGCTGGGCATCAGCGTGCTGCTGGAACTGATCGGCGACCTGCTGCCACCGGGCGTGCTCAACGTGGTGCAAGGGTTCGGCAAAGAAGCCGGCGAAGCCCTGGCCACCAGCAAACGCATCGCCAAGATCGCCTTCACCGGCTCGACCCCGGTCGGCTCGCACATCATGAAATGCGCTGCCGAAAACATCATTCCGTCCACCGTGGAACTGGGCGGCAAGTCGCCGAACATCTTCTTCGAAGACATCATGCAGGCCGAGCCAAGCTTCATTGAAAAGGCCGCCGAAGGCCTGGTGCTGGCGTTCTTCAACCAGGGCGAAGTCTGCACCTGCCCGTCCCGCGCACTGGTTCAGGAGTCGATCTATCCGCAGTTCATGGAAGCGGTGATGAAGAAAGTCAGCCAGATCAAACGTGGCGACCCACTCGATACCGACACCATGGTCGGCGCCCAGGCGTCCGAGCAGCAATTCGACAAGATCCTGTCGTACCTGGAAATCGCCAAGGGCGAAGGCGCTGAGCTGCTGACCGGCGGCAAGGTGGAAAAACTCGAGGGCAGCCTGGCGACCGGGTATTACATCCAGCCGACGCTGCTCAAGGGCACCAACAAGATGCGTGTGTTCCAGGAAGAAATCTTCGGCCCGGTGGTGAGCATCACCACCTTCAAGGACGAAGCCGAAGCCCTGGCCATCGCCAACGACACCGAGTTCGGCCTCGGCGCCGGCCTCTGGACCCGCGACATCAACCGCGCCTATCGCATGGGCCGCGCCATCAAGGCCGGCCGTGTATGGACCAACTGCTACCACCTGTACCCGGCGCACGCCGCGTTCGGCGGGTACAAGAAATCCGGCGTCGGTCGTGAAACCCACAAGATGATGCTCGACCACTACCAACAGACCAAAAACCTGCTGGTGAGCTACGACATCAACCCACTGGGCTTCTTCTAAAAAACCGGGCGACACCGAACTATCGGTGTCGCCCTTTTCATCCCGATGACAATCCCTGGCCTGGCCGCTCTGGCACGGGCCTTGCGTACCCGTCATTCAGGATTTGCGAGAACACTGCCGCTGCGTGAACAGCATCCACCCACTCAACCGCTGCACCCGAAAGTCCAACAGATCGAACAATAAAAAAGACAGAGAGGACTTATGACTTCCACCACACAGCTCAAACCCACACTCGGCACCCTGCACCTCTGGGGCATTGCCGTCGGCCTGGTGATTTCCGGCGAATACTTCGGCTGGAGTTATGGCTGGGGCACCGCAGGAACCTTGGGTTTCCTGGTCACGGCCCTGATGGTCGCGACCATGTACACCTGCTTCATCTTCAGTTTCACCGAACTGACCACCGCGATCCCCCACGCGGGCGGGCCGTTTGCCTACAGCCGTCGGGCGTTCGGCGAGAAAGGCGGATTGATCGCCGGCATCGCCACCCTGATCGAATTCGTGTTCGCCCCGCCGGCCATTGCCATGGCCATCGGCGCCTATCTGAATGTGCAATATCCGGGACTTGACCCGAAACTCGCGGCGGTCGGCGCGTATTTCGTGTTCATGACCCTGAACATCCTTGGCGTCAGCATCGCCGCGACCTTTGAGCTGGTAGTCACCGTGCTGGCCGTCGCCGAATTGCTGGTGTTCATGGGCGTGGTCGCGCCGGGCTTCAGCTTCAGCAACTTCGTGCTCAATGGCTGGTCGGGTGCCAATGAATTCACGATGGGCTCGATTCCGGGCATTTTCGCGGCGATTCCCTTCGCAATCTGGTTCTTCCTCGCCATCGAAGGCGCGGCCATGGCGGCCGAGGAAGCCAAGGATCCGAAACGCACGATTCCACGGGCCTACGTCAGCGGCATCCTGACTTTGGTGTTTCTCGCTATCGGCGTAATGGTGATGGCCGGCGGCGTCGGCGACTGGCGTCAACTGTCGAACATCAACGACCCGCTGCCGCAGGCGATGAAAGCGGTGGTTGGTAACAACTCGACCTGGATGCACATGCTGGTGTGGATCGGCCTGTTCGGGCTGGTGGCGAGCTTCCACGGGATCATCCTCGGCTACTCGCGGCAGTTCTTCGCCCTGGCCCGGGCCGGTTATCTGCCGAAAGGCCTGGCCAAACTCTCGCGCTTCCAGACCCCGCACCGGGCGATCCTGGCCGGCGGCGTTATCGGCATCGCGGCGATCTACAGCGACGGACTGGTCAATCTGCAAGGCATGACCCTGACGGCTGCGATGATCACCATGTCGGTGTTCGGCGCCATCGTGATGTACATCATCAGCATGCTCAGCCTGTTCAAACTGCGCAAAACCGAGCCGAACCTGGAGCGCACCTTCCGCGCACCGGGCTACCCGGTGGTGCCGGCCATCGCGCTGTTCCTGGCGGTGGTGTGCCTAGTGGCGATGGCCTGGTTCAACACGCTGATCGGCTGTGTGTTCCTCGGTTTCATGGCCGCCGGCTACCTGTACTTCCAGCTGACCGCCAAGCAACGCTCCGAAGCACCGGCAGACGCTATGCTCGAAGGTATCTAAACGCTAACTGGGCTGCACCGGCATCGGGCCTCGGGCTCGGTGCCCGCACTAAAAGCATTCATTCAGGAGGAACGCGCCCCATGGCCGCATTTGCCCATACCGTCGGCGCCCAGACCTACCGCTTCGACAGTCTCAAGGACGTGATGGCCAAGGCCAGCCCCGCGCGTTCCGGGGACTTCCTGGCCGGCGTCGCCGCGCTCAACGATGGCGAGCGGGTGGCCGCGCAAATGGCGCTGGCCGACATCCCGCTCACGCATTTCCTGCAGGAAGCGCTGATCCCCTACGAATCCGATGAAGTCACCCGGCTGATCATCGACAGCCATGACAAGCAGGCCTTCGCGGTCGTCAGCCATCTCACGGTTGGCGGCTTTCGCGACTGGCTGTTGAGCGAAGCGGCCGATGAATCCAGCCTGCGTGCCCTCGCCCCCGGCCTGACGCCGGAAATGGTCGCTGCCGTGTCGAAGATCATGCGCGTGCAGGATCTGGTGCTGGTGGCGCAGAAAATCCGTGTGGTCACCCAATTTCGCGGCACCCTCGGCCTGCGTGGGCGGTTATCCACAAGGCTGCAACCCAATCACCCGACCGATGAACCGTCCGGCATCGCTGCGAGCATTCTCGACGGTCTGCTGTACGGCAACGGCGACGCCATGATCGGCATCAACCCGGCCACCGACAGCATCGCCTCGATCTGCGCGATGCTGGAAATGCTCGACGCGATCATCCAGCGCTACGACATTCCGACCCAGGCCTGCGTGCTGACCCACGTCACCACCTCTATAGAAGCGATCAACCGTGGCGTGCCGCTGGATCTGGTGTTCCAGTCGATTGCCGGCACCGAAGCGGCCAACGCCAGTTTCGGTATCAACCTGAACATCTTGCAGGAAGGTTATGACGCGGGCCTGAGCCTCAATCGCGGTACGCTCGGGCAGAACCTGATGTATTTCGAAACCGGCCAGGGCAGCGCGCTGTCAGCCAACGCCCACCACGGCGTCGATCAACAGACCTGCGAGACAAGGGCCTACGCCGTGGCGCGCCATTTCAAGCCGTTTCTGGTGAACACCGTCGTAGGATTCATCGGCCCGGAATACCTCTACAACGGCAAACAGATCATCCGCGCCGGCCTCGAAGACCACTTCTGCGGCAAATTGCTTGGGGTGCCGATGGGCTGCGACATCTGCTACACCAACCACGCCGAGGCCGACCAGGACGACATGGATACCCTGCTGACCCTGCTCGGCGTGGCGGGGATCAACTTCATCATGGGCATTCCCGGCTCCGACGACATCATGCTCAACTACCAGACCACCTCGTTCCACGACGCGCTCTATGCGCGCCAGACCCTGGGCCTGAAACCGGCGCCAGAGTTCGAGCAGTGGCTGGCGAACATGGGCATCTTCACTCAGGCGGACGGCAAGGTCCGCTTCGGCAACAACCTGCCGCCGGCCTTCCGCCAGGCCTTGGCGCAACTGGGATGAGTCAGATGGAAAAACCGCCCGTCGATCCGCACAACCCATGGCTCGAGCTGCGTCGTCTGACCCCGGCGCGCATTGCCCTCGGCCGCACCGGCACCAGCCTGCCGACCAGCGCACAGCTGGATTTCCAGTACGCCCACGCCCAGGCCCGGGACGCCGTGCATCTGCCGTTCGATCACGCCGGGCTCAGCGCCCAACTGACCGAGCGCCAGCGCGACAGTCTGCTGCTGCACAGCGCGGCGGTGGATCGCAACAGCTATCTGCAACGCCCTGATCTGGGGCGCAAGTTGAGCGATCAATCGGCGCAGGCCCTGCGCGAATACGCCCAGGCGCATCCGGGCGGCGTGGATCTGGTGATTGTGGTGGCGGACGGTCTCTCGGCGCTGGCGGTGCATCGGCATACCCTGCCGTTTCTCACCCGTCTGGAAGAACAGATGAGCGCCGACGAATGGTCGATCGCACCTGTAGTGCTGGTGGAACAGGGTCGAGTGGCAATTGGCGATGAAATCGGCCAGTTGCTGGGCGCCAAAATGGTCGTGATGCTGATTGGAGAGCGTCCGGGCCTCAGTTCGCCGGACAGCCTGGGTTTATATTTCACCTACAATCCGAAGGTCGGCCTCACGGATGCGTACCGCAATTGCATCTCCAATGTGCGGCTGGAAGGGCTCAGCTACGGCATGGCGGCGCATCGCTTGCTGTATCTGATGCGCGAAGCCTGTCGGCGCCAGCTGTCGGGCGTCAATCTGAAGGATGAAGCGCAGGTTCAGACGCTGGAATCGGAAGCCGGTGCAGACATGAAGAGTAATTTCCTACTCGATCCGCCCCCAGCCTGAACCGTTTCCGCATTGCCTTTCTGCGCCGGTTTGAGGCAGGATCGACGCACGGCCGCCCAAGGTTTCCCGATGCCGTCAGCCCCACGTGAAGACAGCCAATTGAAGGACGAGACCTACCATGCGGATTATCCAAGCGACCCTCGAACACCTGGATTTGCTGACCCCGTTGTTCGTTAAGTACCGCGAGTTCTACGGCTCCCTGCCCTATCCGGACTCGTCCCGGGCCTTTCTCGAAAAGCGCCTGCGACGCAAGGAATCGGTGATCTACCTGGCCCTGGCCGATGACGACGACAAGAAGCTCATGGGCTTCTGCCAGCTCTATCCGAGCTTTTCCTCCCTGTCGCTCAAGCGCGTGTGGATTCTCAACGACATCTATGTCGCCGAAGACGCCCGCCGCCAGCTGGTAGCCGACAACCTGATCCGCACCGCCAAGAAAATGGCCAAGGAAACCCAGGCCGTGCGCATGCGCGTCTCCACCAGTGCCGACAACGAAGTGGCGCAGAAAACCTATGAATCCATCGGATTCAAGGAAGACACCGAGTTCAAGAACTACGTACTGCCGATCAGCGACGAGCTCTGATCGCGGAGTGCCTTGCGGGGAGGGAGCAGACTCCCTCCCCAAAATGAATGCCAACCCGACATTTGTTCACACCGACATCCCCCGCTACAAAACCAACGCGCTTTTCACCTCTCAAACCGTATAATCCCGAGCTTTCCGGCTTGTAAGAAAAACTACACCTGCTTGTAGGCTTACACGAAGTCATCCGCACAGGTCTGCCGAGTCAGGCCGTCACCACAGGTGCCTCCATGGATTTCAACCCGCTCGACCTTATCCTGCATCTCGACGTTTATCTCGACCTGCTGGTGAATAATTACGGGCCATGGATCTACGCCATCCTGTTTCTGGTGATCTTCTGCGAGACCGGTCTGGTGGTGATGCCATTCCTGCCGGGTGATTCCCTGCTGTTCATCGCCGGCGCAGTGGCTGCGGGCGGCGGCATGGACCCGGTATTGCTGGCGGGCCTGCTGATGCTGGCGGCGATCCTCGGCGACAGCACTAACTACGTGATCGGACGAACGGCGGGCGAGAAGCTGTTCAGCAACCCGAACTCGAAAATCTTCCGCCGCGACTACCTGCAGAAAACTCACGACTTTTACGACAAGCACGGCGGCAAAACCGTTACGCTGGCGCGCTTCCTGCCGATCATCCGTACCTTTGCACCGTTCGTCGCTGGCGTGGCGAGAATGCCCTACCCGCGCTTCTTCGGCTTCAGTGTCCTCGGGACAATTCTCTGGGTCGGCGGTCTGGTCACCCTGGGTTACTTTTTCGGCAACGTACCGTTCATCAAGAAAAACCTGTCGTTGCTGGTGGTCGGCATCATCCTGCTGTCGCTGATTCCGATGATCCTCGGTCTGGTGCGCAGCCGTTTCGGCGGCGCCAAAGCCCAATCGCATTAAGCCGATGTGGTCGCTGAGCGCTTGGCGCCGCCGGCGCATTCTGGCCCGGCACCCGATTGCCGACGAACTGTGGCAGCGGGTGCGCCATCACCTGAGCTTTCTCGATGGCATCAGTCCCGCTGAAGACCAGTGGCTGCGCGAAGCCAGCGTGCTGTTCCTCGAAGACAAACACCTGACCGCCCTGCCCGGCGTCGAATTGCACCAGGAACAACGCCTGCTGCTCGCCGCCCAGGCCCAATTGCCGCTTTTGCATCTCGGCGATCTGAACTGGTATCAGGGTTTCCACGAAATCGTCCTCTACCCCGACGACTTCCTCAGCCCCCAGCGCCATCGCGATGCCAGCGGCGTCGAGCACGAGTGGGACGGCGAACACAGCGGCGAGGCGTGGCAACAAGGGCCGATCATCCTCGCCTGGCCCGGCGTGATGGCCAGTGGTGGCTGGGAAGGCTACAACCTGGTGATCCACGAACTGGCGCACAAACTCGACATGCTCAACGGCGACGCCAACGGCCTGCCGCCGCTGCACGCCGACATGCGGGTCAGCGACTGGGCCGAGGTGATGCAGGCGGCGTACGACGATCTCAACCGCCAGCTCGACCGCAACCCCGATGCCGAAACCGCCATCGACCCGTATGCCGCCGAGAACCCGGCAGAATTCTTCGCCGTCACCAGCGAGTACTTCTTCAGCGCTCCGGATCTGCTGCACGAGGCTTATCCACAGGTGTATGCGCAGTTGCAGCTTTTCTACCGCCAGGATCCGCTGGCGCGCCTGAAGCAACTTCAGGCCACCGACCCGGTCTATCAGGCTCACGAGTAAAGGTCTGCACGACTTCCGGTACGTGGCGTCCACGGCAGAATATGCCTATAATCGCCGCCACTTTTTGGTCAATCCGGCCAAGTGTTTTTGGTCAACTAACGGGGGCAACGCCCAATGAGCTACAGCAAGATTCCGGCTGGCAAAGACCTGCCGAACGACATCTACGTCGCGATCGAGATCCCGGCCAACCACGCGCCGATCAAATACGAAATCGACAAAGACAGCGATTGCCTGTTCGTTGACCGTTTCATGGCCACCCCGATGTTCTACCCGGCCAACTACGGTTACATCCCGAACACCCTGGCTGACGACGGTGATCCCCTCGACGTGCTGGTTGTAACCCCTTACCCGGTTGCTCCAGGTTCGGTGATCCGCGCGCGTCCGGTCGGCATCCTGAACATGACCGACGACGGCGGCGGCGATGCAAAAGTCATCGCAGTTCCACACGACAAGCTGTCCCAGCTGTACGTGGACGTGAAGGAATACACCGACCTGCCAGCCCTGCTGATCCAGCAGATCGAGCACTTCTTCGCGAACTACAAAGATCTCGAAAAAGGCAAATGGGTGAAAATCGAAGGCTGGGCCGGTGCAGACGCCGCCCGCGAAGCGATCACCAAGTCGGTTGCTGCCTACAAAGGCTAAGCCTCGCGACCTGCGACACGCTTGAAGAAAACCCCGGTTGATCCGGGGTTTTTTGTGCCTGCCCGATAGGTGCTTAAACAGCTTGTTTATAGCGACCTACAGAAAAGTTTTAGCGTGTGTAATTTCCCACAAGGGCGTCTTACATCCCGTCGCAAAATTTGCCCTGATTTTGAACGCAAGGTTTATTCAAACCGCTCTAGGCCGGCCGTAGACTCGTGTTTATGAGAAAGAACACTAGCGGTCCAAGATTCAAGGCACTCCTGGAAGCTGCGAACATCACCACCACGGGATTCGCAAAGTTCTGGGGCACGGAAGCCCAAAACGTTCATAACTGGTACACCCGGGGCGTACCCGCGTACCGCATGGAAGAAGTTGCGCGCCTGCTGTCCGTCAACAGCCAATGGCTGAAGACCGGCGAAGGCCCGAAAGACGCCCCGCACCTGCACACGGACTCGGGCGACATCCTCGATGCCCATGCCATTCGCGGCGTCTACACGGTGCTCGAAACCAACGACATCGAATTGCCCCTCTACAAGGAAACCCCGACCGCTCCCGGCTCCGGCAAGACCCACGTCATCAAGGACCCGGAACAAACCATCCGCCTGCCCCGCAGCCACCTCGAAACACTGGAAATCCGCCACACCGACGCCATCTGCACCCACATGATCGGCAACAGCATGGCCGAGAAAATCGAAGACGGCTCCACCCTCGCCATCGACCGCGGCCTCACCCAGGTGGTGGACGGCGAAATCTACGCCATCGAACACGACGGCATGCTGCGCATCAAATACCTGCACCGCATGCCCGGCAACGCCCTGCGCCTGCGCAGCCACAACAGCGCGGAATACCCGGACGAGATCTTCCGGGCCTCGCAAATTGAAGAGCAGCGGATTCATGTATTGGGGTGGGTGTTCTGGTGGTCGACACTGGGCAAGCGCCGGCCGGTGGTGCCGTTTCTCTGAGCCAGCTTATGTCGTGAGGGGCAACCGGCCCGGATAGTCGGTACAAATTCGGGATTTTTCCCGGATTGAACGCTCTATCCCGCACTTCGCACTGGGAATCCCCAACAAAACTCAGTATCCTGCGCCCCACATTCGCGCATCGACCCGCCAAGCGGCCCAGATGACGCCTGACGCGGCAGACCACTGTCTGACCAAGTCCCACAGCCGGACGCAAGATCCGGATGTACGTTTTGAAGGCTGGCGCGGTTTACCAAAAATAAACCAAGCCAGTCCCCGAGAAGCCGGCCACAAGCCGGCTTTTTAATGCCTGCCAAAAAGCCAAACCTACCGTCCGAAATCTGAACCGCCGCTTGCCGGATAACAAACAGGCTTGTAACGTAAAGACAAACGTCATTACAGGTAATCCATCATGGCATCCATCAATATTCGGATCGACGACGAACTGAAAAAACGCGCCTTCGCAGAGCTGGAAAAGCTGGGGCTTTCGCCCTCAGAGCTTCTGCGCCAAACGCTTCAATACGTCGCGGACCGAGGCAAATTGCCCTTCAAAGCGGCATTGCTCAGTGAAGAGGATGAAGCGCTTATCGCCGTGGTCACTGAACGCCTTGCCGCTCCTCAGCGAGTCAAGGTAAGCCTGGATGACCTATAACCTCGAGTTTGATCGTCGTGCATTGAAGGAATGGAACAAGCTGGGCGATACGATTCGCGAGCAGTTCAAAAAGAAACTCTCCGAGGTTCTCGAAAACCCTCGCATAGAAGCCAACAAGCTTCGCGAGCTGCCAGATTGTTACAAGGTGAAGCTGAAAAGCGCTGGGTATCGCCTGATTTATCAGGTGATTGATCACGAAATTGTGGTGTTCGTAGTCGCTATCGGAAAGAGAGAGCGAGAGGCGGCTTATGACGCTGCACTGGATCGATTGTCGTCCCAACCCTGAGCCAGTTAATCATCAGGATCGATTCTGAAATTGGGCAGCAACCTGCTGCCCGATTACCGTCACGGATAACTAAACGACTTCACCAACGTCAACTCCCCCACCGCCCGCATCGGCACCAGGAACGTCTCCATCTTCTCGCTAGGCGTCCCCTCCTCGGTAATCACCGTCACCTGCGCGGTAGTCAACGGCTGCACCGCCTCTTCCCCACCCTCATCATCCCCGCGATAACCACCGCCGAAGTAGTTCACATACACCAGATACTGCCCCTTGATCGGTGCAGGCATGGCGAAGATTTCCGGGCCGTAACCGGTGGTCACGTCGACATCCAGAGCAGCGCCATTGGGCGCGACGCGGTCGCCGTACCAGATGTGCGCGCCGTCGGGTGTGATCAGGTGCAGGTCGAGGTCGGTGCCATCACTGTCCCACGCCAGCAACACCCGCAGTTTCGCCGGAGTAGCGCCGCCGCTGGTGTTGAGAAACTGCGTGCGGTGCCGTTGCTGGCCGTCCGGGCTGCGGACTTCGACGCTGTTGCTGCCGTTGGGGAACGAGAAAGGGCGATCGAAACGACCGCTGTCGTCGATTTTCAGCGGCATGCTGACGCCGTTGACGATCAGGCGGCCGGGCTCTTTGTTTTTCGGTGTGGCTTTGATTTCGCCGCTGATGCGGGCGGTGTTGGCCTGGCCGAGCGGAGTGTTTACCGAGGAGGCCGGGTAGTTGACGGTCTGGCGGAAGCTTTCGCCCTCGCCTTCAGGCGCGCCGCTGCGCCAGCCGCCGACCGGGGTGTCGAGTTTGACGCCGTCAGCGGCTATCACTGGCGAAACACCGGCAAAGACGCAGAGCAACAGCAAGACCTGTGGATAACGGAGTGTCATGTCTATTCCAGCAAAAGGTGACGGGCGAGCCCTTCGATATAGGTTTCATCCTGGCCGTTGGGATGTGCTTCAAAGGCCAGGTGCAGGTATTCGTGAGTCAGGTCGAGGCGGTCCTGCAAGGACAGCACGCCGCGCACGTAGATGCGCTGGCGTTCGCGGTCGACGAAGGGGCGGCCGAAGGCGAGCTTGCAGACGGCGAAAGTGCTGACTTCGTTGTAGCCGGTTTCGCTTTCCAGCCTCGGACGCCAGCCGCGACGTTGTTTTTGCAGCCAGTCCTGCGCGGCGGGCAGCGCTTCGCAGGACGCCACCGGGTTGTCCCAACGGCTGAGGCTGGCGCGCGGGTAAGCGTGCAGCAGAATCGCGTCGTAACGCTGGCCGGCATTGGCTTGTTCGACGGCCTGCTGCCAGGCGAGCTTGTCCGGGCCGGGTTGATCGGAGTGATAGGTGACGGTGCTGCCGGCCAACACCAGATCCGCCGTCCACGCCGCTATGTTGCGGGATTCGGCGGAGGCCGGACGCGGGGCGACCCGTTGGCGGGTGCTGCTGTCGTCGATGCTCAAACATTCGCCGTTACGTGTGGCGTTCTGCAGCAGATACGTGCGGATCGCCACGGCCAACGCTTTGGCGGCTTCGGCCGGTTCGGGTTTGGCTTCACGCTCCAGCACACGGGCGACGTACTCCTCGCGATCCAGCCGGGCGACCAGTTTGTCGTTGAGCAGAAACAGCTCGCCGTCGCTGTGGATATCCAGCGCATTGCCGTTGGCGAATTCCACGCGGTAATCGCCCTGCAACGGGCCGGAGCCAGCAACGCGCTCACCCGACAGCACTCGCGAAACCGGATAACGTGAGAACAATCCCACCTCAACACAACGCCCCGCTTCCGCCGGCCAGGAAGCAGGCAACACTGTCGCCAACGCAGCACCGTAATGCCGCAAAACCATCTGACTGGTGCCCCGGCCACCGGCCCAGATCGGCGAGCCATCCGCCGTCCACCCAGCGAACCCGCCCTGACGTGATTGCGGGTCCTGATCGCCGAGCCAGCTCCAGGTTTTCACCCGCAAGCGCCCGCCGAGTTCACCGACGACATTGCCGTCCGCCGCATTCAGCACCACGTCGAGCAGCACACGGCGCATCTGACCCTGAGCCGGCAGCAGAGACAAAACCTTCAGCAGGTCAGCCACGGAAACCCGAGTAGCCGGTTGCACCGATGGCAAATCCAGCAACCACGACGGCGCCTGTCGCGCCTGCCAATAGGTTCTCCAATCGCCAGCGGCTATGCCCAACCGCGCCGGCTCGAAATACAACCCGCAGGATTTCACCAGCGCCTGATCACGCTCAATCTTCCCGCCCGCCGTGCAGCAATAGACTTCTTCCTTCGTCTGCCCGCGACATTCATAAGCCGGTTCCTGCGCGCCGGTATCCACCAGCCACGCGTAGACGAACACCTTCCACAAACTACCCAGCGGCGTATCAAGCGACGAAGGCAATGGCTCGCGGGCGGTCAGTTGCGTGGTGTTCAGCGACAGCAATTCGCCCTTGTAGGCCACGCGCAACGGTTCATCCTGCGCCGTCGCCAGCGCAGGAATCACACACATCAGCAGCCAGACCAGCGGCCGGGTCATGTCAGTTGACCGTGACCTGACCGAGGGCCGCTTTCGCTTCGCGGGCCTGATGCTGCGGCGCGTAGACCTGAGTGAAACGCACCGGCGGCAGGTTGAACTGGCCCTTCTGCGAGAAGCGCACCAGATGCCGCAGACGCAATTCACCGCTCAACGCATCCACCGGCACCGCGTAGGCCAGTTGGCCCGGTTCGAACCGTGCTTTTTCCAGCGCAGTCGGTTCGGTGCCGTCCTTGCCCTGCAACTTGATGCCCCACGTGGTGCGCTCGACATCCGCACCCGGCGGCAGCGGTACTTCGAGCATGCCGTAGCGCAGCGGTTTTGGTGCCTTGCTGGTGATGATCACCTCGTCCAGATACAGGCTGTCGCTGGACAACGGCTTGGTGCCGACCGGCTCCAGTTTGAAGGTAAAGGCTTCGTCACCCGGCACCAGGCGCGACAGGCGACGAGTGATGGTCACCGCCATCGGATCGACCGCCGGTTGTTGGGTCTGGAAGCTCAGCGCGGCACGCAACGGACGCTCCTGAGTGCCCGCCACCGTCAACACGCTCGGCACCGGCGTAGCACCCTGCCACGTCCAGTACATCTCGCCGGTCGCGCCATAGTTTTTCTTCCAGCCTTCGCCCGGTGCCAGCGCGATGGTCGGCGACGCCTGGGCGATGCTGCGTTGCAGCCAGGTCAGCGCAAGCGCACGTTCAAGGGTCGATTGCTGTGGCAACAGACGTTGCAACAACGCTGTCGCGCGAGCCTGATCGAACGGTTGCAGCGACAGGTTCAGCGCTTCGGCAAACGGCTGCGAACTGACGGACAAGCGCTGTTGCGCTGCGCCCAACTGACGATTGAACGCGTCCGGCAAAGCAACTTTCGACTGGGTCGCCAGCGATGCGGTCAAGACCCGCGCCGCCGCCAGACCGAGCGCCGAATCCGGATCGCTCATCACCAGACTGTCTTCGCCGTCGTCCATCAGGGTTTCGGCATTGCCTTCTCCGGCCTTGGCCAGATCCTCCAGCAAACCGCTGAGCAGCGTGTTGACCGGCAAATGCATCTGCTTGGCAAACGACAGAATCAGCGCCCGTTGCAGCAAAGGTGTGTTCGGCGCCTGCTTGGCGTAGACCTCCAGCACCCGCTGCCAGTGCTCCGGCGGCAAGGTCAGATCGAGCACCTGACTGGCGTTCCAGTCGGCGTAGTAGGCGTAAGCGGTGAGGAACGCATCCGGCTCACCATCAAAGCCCCACCAGGTGAAGCTCGCCGACGGGCCGGCCATTTGCACCAGGCGCAGACGGCTGTTCTGCATGATCAGGCGCAAGCGGTCGCGAATCTGCGGGCTCGACGCCAGCGACGGATAAGCGATGCTCAGCGGCAGCAAACGGCTGGCGGTCTGTTCGACGCCGCCGTACGGATAGCTGAGCAGATCGTCGAGGGCCGAACGGAACAGCGCTTGCGGGCTGTCATCCAGACGCAGGCGAATGTCGGTGGCATCTGCCGGCAGGCTCAACGGCGTGTCGCCGCTGGCCACGTCGAGGCTCTGGGTCTGTGTCACTTGCCAGCCTTCGCCAGTCGCGGTCAGGCGCACAGCGAGGGCATCGGCGGTCTTGCCGTCCTGCACCAGTTCGGCGGTCCATTCGCCGGTGGCCAATGCGAAGGCCGGCAGCGGCAGGTAGTTGATGCCGTTATTGAGGGTCACCGGCAGGCGTTGTTCGGCGCCGGCGTAGTGCGTCACCAATTCAGCCTTGACCGGTTTCTCGGCCTGGCTGAACGCGAACACGCCGAGTTGCGGCTGATCGCCCTTGCGGAATTTGCTCGGCCCGCTCCACTTCAGGTACAGCGGTTTTTCCGAACGGACGAATTGCTTCTTCTGCCCGACCTGACCGTCATCGGCAATCGCCCGCGCGGTGATGCGCCAGCGGGTCAGCGAGTCCGGCATCTTGAACGTGAAACGGGTTTTACCGTCGGCATCGGTCAGCAATTCCGGTTGCCATGCAGCGGTGTCGACGTCTTCGCGGCGCGGCCGCTCCAGCACTTTCACCCCGCGTTCGCTGCGGTTGGCCTTGCCCGGTGCGCTCGGGCTGCCCGGCAGCGCCACGTCGTAGCTGATGAACGACAGGCTGGCGCTGGTGCGCACGTTGTTGCGGCGCGGGTGATAGAAGAACTGGTCGATGGTCGGCGCAACTTCCGGTTGCAGCGCGTAGACCATTTCATCCACGACGCTGACCGTCAGGTGCGCCGGCACAGCCTTGCCGGCGAACTGGGTGGTCAGGTCGACTGTCACGGTATCGCCCGGCTGATAGGTCTCTTTGTCAGTCTTGATCGCCACGTCGATCTGCGGCGCAACAACCTTTATCCCGGCGTTCTGGAAGCTGTACTGACCGCCCTTGGTGTACAGCACCGAGAACGTCAGGTTCGGTGCGAAGTTGTCCTTCACCGGGATACGTGCGCGGTATTGGGTTTCGCTGAGTTTTTCCAGTTTCAACCAGTCGCCGCCCTTGGCCAGCAGCGCGGTGGCCTCGACCTTGTCGCGCTCCAGCGACAGCAGCGCATCGCTGACAGGCTCCGGAAAAGTGATCAGCGCCAGCGCTTCGTCGCCGGCCTTGTACTCGGGTTTGTCGAGGACGATTTCCACAGTGCCCGGCACTGCCTTGACGCCGTCGCCGGTGACCGAATGACCGGTCGCACCGAGCACCCGGCCGTGTTGATCTTTCAGCGACAGGTTGTAGGTGCCCGGGCGATCGAACGCCACGCTGAAGCCTTTGTCTTTCGCCGCCAGTTTGCCTTCGCCGGTGGTCTGGTCTTCCAGACGCACCCAGCTGTAGCTGCTCGGCACAACGGCCTGGGCCTGTTGGCTGCCGCCCTCGTTGGCGTAGCTGAACGCGACCTTGTCACCGACCGCGCTGAAGCGCTGCGGCGCAGTCAGGCGGAAGCTGGCGGCACCGCGGTCGATGAGGATTTCCTTGGTGGTTTTGACCCGATACGCTGCGCCATCGCTGGCAAACACGGTGAGCATGTAGCGGCTCGGTTTGTCGGCGGCCGGCAGGTCGAGGGTCGCGTTGCCCTTGCTGTCGGTAGTCAGTTCGGTGCTGGTCAGCTCCACCGGGAATTGCCCGAGGTATTGCAGCTCGTTGTCGACCATCGACAGTTGCTGGGCGCGCAGGCTCAGGGTCAGTTTGGCGTTGGCCACCGGTTTGCCGTCCGGGTAAAGCAGCACCAGGCTGCCCTTCACCGGTTCGCCGGTGCGGTAATCCTGCTTGGCCAGATTCAGCGAGATTTCGAAGTGCGGCTTGATGTACTCCGCCACACGGAACGCGCTGCTGTAGGCCTGATCCTTGTAGTTGAAACGCAGCTCGTAACCCCCGGCCACGGCGTTGTCCGGCAACTGGAAACGGCCCTGGGTGCCAGCCTTGGAATCGAGTTTGAGATCGAGCCGCTGCAACTCGGTGCCGGTAGCATCGAGCACGCTGACATTGACGTCCGCCGCGCCCGGCAATACCGAATCCCGCGCGTTCTTGAATTCACGGCCGACGATTTTCAGCGACACCCAATCGCCCGGCCGATACAGCGGCCGGTCGGTGAAGGCGTAGAGTTTGGTGTCGTAGATTTCGCTGTCGTAATAGAAGTTTTCCGAGACGAATACGCCACCCTCTTCGTCCTCGCCAATCACGAACGAACGCTCCGGGCTGACGTGTTTGAGGCGCAGCAGACCATCGGTGTCGGTGGCGCCGCTGCTCATCACGCCGAGGCCGTCGGTCCACAGCACATTGACCTTCGGCACCGAGCTGCCTTCGTGTTTGCGCGCGGCCCACACCAGCAATTCATCACCGGCAATCTTGCTCACCGCCACGGTGTTGGAAACGAACACCATGGTGGTTGCGCGGTACTTGCCGATCAGCGCTTCGACCAGATAGAGGCCCGGTTTCAGATTGCCCAGCGGGATGTAGACGTTACCCGGCGCGACGCTGACGAACTCGCTGGAAGACCCGGCCAGATTGACGCCTGTCGGTGGCTGGATCGGTTTGGCCTGCCACAGCGGATAGCGGAACTGGCTGACCACCGGCAGACCCGGAATCAGGGCGAACTGCGGTTGCGCGTCGTACGGCGTCGGCGCGGCGATGGCGTTGCCCATCTTCAGCTCCGGCACTTCCTCGGTGACTTGCTGACGCGACTCGTAGGAGAACGCACGCTGCATCACCCGACGGGATTTGCGGTACCAGTTGTCCCACAGGTACGCGAGGGTGTTCGACAGGCCTTCACCCTTGAACTGGCCGTCGCTGACCACGCGGTGCAGGTTCTTCTGGCGCTTGAGGAAGTCCAGCGGCTTGTCGATCTTGTACACGCGGATATCGGCGCCGCCGTAGGGTTCCATGCGGAAACGGCGATAGTCGCGACCCGGTGCTTCGAGGCGCACCACCGCCTGTTCGTCAGCGGCGAAACTGCTGTCGGCCAGCAGGAAAAAGCTCTCACCGGACACCGGCGTATAGCCGCTTGGCTCCACGGTGTCTTCGGCATTCACGGCCGAAAACGGCAGGGCTAACAGCAACAGAAAAGGCAGTAAACGCAGCATGCGGGCACCGGTCATTGGGAGAGAAAGTTCAGTCGATAGACGCCGATGAAGTTGGGGTTGGCTGCGTCGGGTATCCATCGGGTGTCCTTCCATGTCATGAGTTGCTGCAGGCTTGCCGAACGCATGCCGTTGTCGGTTGGGGTGGTCGTGCCGGTGTGATAGGCGATGTAGCGGCCCATCCAGATCATCAGGTGCTGGTCGTCGCCCTGATCGAAAAACATCAGATCGCCGGGCCGTGCCTGGGACACGTCGCGGCCGATCAGATGGCTGTTGAACTGAATCAGTTTGATCGCGTTGACGTAGGGCCCGACCTTGCCGCCGCCCTGCTGCCATTGCTGGGCGAGCTTGCGCTGATCGGCGCTCAGGTCCAGCTCCGGCGGCAGGTAGCGGTTGGACACGCCATTGCTGCGCAGCCATTTATCGTCGTGGACTTTCAGCGCTTCGTTGGCGGCGAAGCGCACCAGCCCCGCGCAGTCCTGCTGATACCAGCGTGGGCTTGGGCCTTTGCTCAATTGTTCCTGGGCGATGCGCACGAACCAGGCGCGAAACACCTGGGATTGCTGCGGATCGAGGGCCGGCGCCTCAACGGCTCGGGCACCGGCGCTGAGCAACAGCGCCAGAAGGCCAAGGCTGCGAATCAGTCCGGTCACAGCGCTTTCCACTCCAGCGGCAGCCATTGCCAGTGACCGTCAGGCTCGCTGCCTTCGGGCAGGGTCAGGGCGTATTTGCCCATGCCGCCGAGAGTGCGCAGTTTCGGGATCAGGTAGGTCTGCGCGGCGTTGTAGAACACCGGCTCCATGTCCTGCGGCAGGCTGTCGAGGGTTTCTTGCTGGATCAGCTGTGCCATCGAATCCGGGCCGAAGTAGATCGGCATCAGCACGTCTTTCGGCAGCACATCGGCCATCGGCGGGAAGCGCTTGTCGAGGGTGCCGAGGGCCTTGTCGACCAGTTTGTCGTCGAGGGAAAACAGCAGCGTCGAACCGTGACGCGCCAGGCTGACTTTCATGAAAGCACGGCCGGTGATCGCGTCCGGGTTCTCGGCATCCTTGGCCGCGTACGGGCCGAAGTTGGAGCTGACCTGACGCTGCCAGAGGTGGCTCTGACCTTCCTGTTTCTCGACCACCGGGAACGCGTGCTCGTCGACTTTGCCTTCGTAGGCGCCGACCATCGAATCGAACAACGTGCCGATATCCGCGTCGAGCTTGCCGTTGTCTTCGTCGTTCAGACTGGCCACCAGCAACGGCGTGTACAGCCGCGAATCGGCGTACCAGCACAGACCTGCCGCGCCGGCCACGTGCTCGGTGAGTTTCTGCGCCACGGCTTCTTCGGCGCCGAGTTTCACCAGCAGCGGTTTCTGCGGCTCGGCCGCCACCGGCAAGGTCACGCAGGCACTGGCGCCCAGCGGCATGGCTTGCCACACCGGTTTGAAATCGAAGTCCGGTTGGTTTTCCAGTTCGTCCATGGCGAGATAGCTGTGCCAGCCCTTGTCATCCATGTCGAAACGCAGGCCAGCGAAGTTCGGAATGAAGCGCTGGTAACCCATGGCCAGGACACTGGAATTGACCGACAGGCGCTGTTTGGTTTCAGGTGTCTTGGCCGAGAGCCCGAACGCTTCGGGGAACAGCTTTTCGCCGTTGAGCAGCGCAGCGAGGGCTTGCGGCGAGACGTGGCCGGACTCTTCGGAAGCGCCACTTTCCGGATCGTAGAATTTGGTCGGGTTGGACAGCACTACCAGTTTGTCGCCACGGGAGGCGAACAGCAGGGATTTGCCGGCGTTGTAGGTCAGTTGATACAGCGGCACTTCATCGCCGCCGACCTTCAGGGTGCTGAACACGCTCAGTTGCGAATCATCCAGCGCGACTTTCGCCAGCGGCTCCAGCACTTTAGCCAGCCCGCCGCGATCCATTACCAGCAGGAAATCCTTCAAGCGACCGTCGGCGCCGCGCCACAGCGCCACGTCTGCCGGTTGATCGAAGAGTTGCTCGATCAGGCTGTCCTGCAGCTTCAGGTCATGCTCGTAGATGATCCGCCGCAGACTGCCGATCAAGCCGAGACGGTCGGCGTGGGTTTCGTAATAGAAGACGAAATCCTCGGTGAGCGTGGCCTTGAGGAACGGCACCGTCAGCAGGTCCTTGGGCAACTGGCTCAGGGAGCGGGTTTCCAGCAGCGCGTCCGGGCGGCTGAGGCCGAGCTTGTCGCTGGCCAATTCCGCCGGCGGCGCCTTCGGTTTGTGCATCAGCCAGCCGAGCCCGCCCGCCACGCCGGCCACCAGGCACAGCCCGACCGCCAGCAACGGCCAGCGCCGGGAAGGTTTGCCCGCAGGTGTTACGGCGGCCGGTGTAGCAGTGTTATCGCTCATCTTTCCAGAACCCGAGTTCATCCGTGGCGGGATGCTTAATAGTTGAAAGTCTTGACCAGCAGCAGATCACCGATGGCCCGCAGGGGCACGATGAACGTTTCGCGTTTTTCGTCGACGGTGTTTTCGTTGAGCACCAGCGTGATCTGCGAGGTGATGACCTCGTTCTGGTTGCTGGTCTCCTCGAAGTTATAGCCGCCGTTACCGAAGTTGCCCCAATAGTTGACGTAAACCAGATAGGTGCCGTGCAGCGGCGCAGTCATGGTGAACATTTCCGGGCCGGGGCCATCGACGCCGTCCGGATCGAGGCCGCCGCCGTTGCTCATCGCCGGACGCGCCCAGAAGGCGTGCTGGCCGTCAGGCGTAATGACGTGCAGGTCGAGTTCGGCTTTAGGGTCGTCCCAACCGAGCACCACGCGAATCCGCGCCGGCGTGCGCAAATTGTTGGCTTCGTAGAATTGAACGCGCTTGAGCGACTGGCCGTCGGCGCTGATCACCTCGACGCTGTTGGAACCGGCGCCAAACGCATACGGCCGGGCGAAACGGCCCTGGTCGTCGGTGTACAGATTCAGTGGATTGCCATTCACCGCCAGACTGTGCGGCGGGCGCAGATGCCCGATGGCCTTGAGCTGCCCCTCGATCATCGTGCGATTGCGCTGGATGCCGCGATCAATCGGCGGCGTGGGATAAGCGACTTGCGGGTTTTCCGTGCGATCGAGCAACCCGTGATAGCGCCAGCCGCCCACCGGTTCCGACATCTCGGCACTCGGTGCAGCCGACAGCGCCGGCACGCAGGCCAGGCCGATCAGCAGCAAAAGAAGTGAACGCATGTGATGCCTCCTGCCATGCCTGAACGAAACCTTGCACCCGATCCTCGGCGCTTCACAGTGGGCGATACTGCGTTTCGTCTGAAAGACCCGTGACTGTCGGGTCGTAGAAGGCGCGAAGGTTAGCGATTCGGCAGTTTTTTAACAATCGGATACATGTCGATTTGCGGTGGGAATCACGGCGTCCAGTGGACGATGAGCCGAATAGGCGTCATATTCGGCTCACGAAATGAGCCGAATAGCGTTTCCAATCGGCTCACGCACTCAGGATCAGCAATCAATGGCGACTCACTGGATCTGGCAACAGCCTGATTGGCCCGACTTCAACTGGCAGGCGGAACGCCTGGCACCGTTGTTGCGCGAGTGTGTTCAGGCACAAGGTCAATTGATGGGCATGGCGGGATCGGTGAGCCATTCACTGAGCGCGCAGACAGAGCTGGACGCTTTGCTGCAAAACATCGTGACCTCCTCGGCCATCGAGGGTGAGCAGTTGAATGTCGGATCGGTGCGATCTTCATTGGCTCGACGTCTGGGGCTGGAATTACCCGATGGCGACAAAGTCAGTCAACGCAGCGAGGGGCTGGCGCAGCTCATGCTTGATGCGACCCGGCGCTTCGCCGAACCGCTGACGCAGGAGCGTTTGCTGGAATGGCATTCGTGGCTGTTTCCGGAACAGGAAAACGGCTTCTTTTCACGCGCGATCAATGTCGGCGCTTTACGCGGCGATGAGCCGATGCAGGTGGTTTCCGGGCGAATCGACCGCCCGACCGTGCATTTCGAGGCGCCACCGCGACAGGGCCTTGAACGACAACTGGACAGTTTTCTCAAGTGGTTCGACGCCAGTCAACATCAGGCAGGCCTCGATCCTGTACTGCGGGCAGGCATCGCGCACTTCTGGTTCGTCACCTTGCACCCGTTAGACGACGGCAACGGGCGCCTGACTCGCACCCTCACCGATCTGGCATTGGCTCAAGGCGAAGCGCAGGCGATTCGTTTTTATGCGATGTCCGCCAGCATTCTCGATGATCGTGCGGGCTATTACCGGATTCTCGAATCCAGCCAGAAAGCCACGCTGAACATCACCGACTGGCTCGCATGGTTCCTGCAAACCCTGCTGCGCAGCCTGCAACAGGCGATTGCGCGGATTGAAGGCGTACTGGGCAAGTCACGCTTCTGGCAAACGCACCGGGAATCCGAGCTGTCAGTGGAGCAGATCAAAGTGCTCAACCGCTTGCTCGACGGTGGTGAGCGTGGTTTCGAGCACGGTATCAGTGCGGCGCAGTATCAGGCCGTGGCAAAAGTCTCCAAGGCGACGGCGACCCGACATCTGGCGGAGCTGCTGGAAAAAGGTTGTCTCGAACGCCTGCCCGGCGGTGGGCGCAGCACGCGCTATCAGATCAGTTTTCCAGGCAAATCCGCAGAGTGATCCAAGCCCCGCTCATTTGCCCATACCCCCCCTATCTGCTAGTGTCGCGCCGGTTTAACGTCAACCGGAATTAGCCGCCATGGCCCGCAAAAAAGCTGCACTGGATTTCGAACAGTCCCTCGCCGACCTGCAAACGCTGGTGGAGCGTCTGGAGAACGGTGAATTGTCGCTGGAAGACTCGCTGACCGCTTTCGAGCAGGGCATCGGCCTGACCCGTGACTGCCAGGCGGCGCTGGCCCAGGCCGAGCAGAAGGTCCAGGTGTTGCTGGAGCGCGATGGCGAACTCGCCGAGGAACCCTTCGACGCGGATCAGCCAGAATGATTGCAGCGTATTCGGCCACCAGCCAGGCGCGGGTCAACGCGGCACTGGAAACCCTGTTCAACGCCCCGCTGCCAGAACTGGCGCGTCTCTATGAAGCCATGCGCTACAGCGTGATGAACGGCGGCAAACGCGTGCGTCCGCTGCTGGCCTACGCGGCATGCGAAGCCCTTGGCGGCAAGGCCGAACAGGCCAACGGCGCGGCGTGTGCGGTTGAGCTGATCCACGCGTATTCGCTGGTGCACGACGATTTGCCGGCGATGGACGACGACGATCTGCGTCGCGGCCAGCCGACCACTCACAAGAAATTCGATGAAGCTTGCGCGATTCTGGCCGGCGACGGCTTGCAGAGCCTGGCATTCAGCGCCCTGCTTGACCCGCGTCTGAGCGATCTGAGCGCGGACATCCGCCTGCAACAGGTCACGGCGCTGGCGCACGCGGCGGGCCCGGCCGGCATGGTCGGCGGTCAGGCCATCGACCTCGGTTCGGTCGGCCTCAAGCTCGACCAGAAAGCGCTGGAACAGATGCACCGGCACAAGACCGGCGCGCTGATCGAAGTCAGCGTCAAGCTCGGCGCCCTGGCCAGCGGCCGTGCCGAGAAGGATGAACTCAAGTCCCTGCAGACTTATGCACAGGCCATCGGTCTGGCATTCCAGGTCCAGGACGACATCCTCGACGTCGAAAGCGATACCGAAACCCTCGGCAAACGCCAGGGCGCCGACATCGCCCGCGACAAGCCAACCTACCCGGCCCTGCTCGGTCTCGACGCGGCCAAGGCCTACGCGCTGGAACTGCGCGATCAGGCCCTGCACGCGCTGCGACCGTTTGACGCGGCTGCCGAGCCGTTGCGCGATCTGGCCCGGTATATCGTCGATCGGCGTAACTGAAGGCTAATCAGCCAAAAAAGACCAACGCGTGGGCAGGGGGCGATGCATCAGGTAAACTGCCGCATCTTTTATACCTATAACGATTCGCCTGATGCCCACGACGTTTCATGAGATTCCCCGCAAGCGCCCGACCACGCCCCTGCTCGACCGCGCGAACACGCCGGACGGCCTGCGCCGGTTAGGCGAAGCCGAGCTGGAAACCCTGGCTGATGAGTTGCGCCTGGAATTGCTCTACACGGTCGGCCAGACCGGTGGGCATTTCGGTGCCGGCCTGGGCGTCATCGAGCTGACCATCGCGTTGCATTACGTCTTCGACACCCCGGACGACCGGCTGGTGTGGGACGTCGGTCATCAGGCCTATCCGCACAAGATCCTCACCGGTCGTCGCGAGCGCATGGAATCCTTGCGCCAGAAGGACGGCATCGCGGCTTTCCCGCGCCGTTCCGAGAGCGAGTACGACACCTTCGGCGTCGGCCACTCCAGCACCTCGATCAGTGCCGCGCTGGGCATGGCTATCGCCGCCCGCCTGCAGAACAGTGATCGCAAGGCGATTGCGGTGATCGGCGACGGGGCACTGACCGCCGGCATGGCATTCGAGGCGCTGAACCACGCGCCGGAAGTCGACGCCAACATGCTGGTGATCCTCAACGACAACGACATGTCGATCTCGCGCAACGTCGGCGGGCTGTCGAACTATCTGGCGAAGATTCTTTCCAGCCGCACTTACGCGAGCATGCGTGAAGGCAGCAAGAAAGTGCTGTCGCGCCTGCCCGGCGCCTGGGAAATCGCCCGTCGCACCGAAGAATACGCAAAAGGCATGCTGGTTCCCGGCACCCTGTTCGAAGAACTGGGCTGGAACTACATCGGCCCGATCGACGGCCACGACCTGCCGACCCTGATCGCCACCCTGCGCAACATGCGCGATCTGAAAGGCCCGCAATTCCTGCATATCGTCACCAAGAAAGGCAAAGGCTTCGCCCCGGCGGAAGTCGACCCGATCGGTTACCACGCCATCACCAAACTCGAACCGCTGGACGCCCCGGCCGCTGCGCCGAAAAAGGCCGGCGGGCCGAAGTATTCCGGCGTGTTCGGTGAATGGCTGTGCGACATGGCCGCTGCCGACCCGCGTCTGGTGGGCATTACCCCGGCGATGAAGGAAGGCTCGGATCTGGTGGCGTTCAGCGAACGCTTCCCGCTGCGCTACTTCGACGTGGCGATTGCCGAGCAACACGCCGTGACTCTCGCCGCCGGCATGGCCTGCGAAGGCGCGAAACCGGTGGTGGCGATCTACTCGACATTCCTGCAGCGCGGTTATGACCAGTTGGTGCATGACGTCGCAGTACAAAACCTCGACGTGTTGTTCGCCATCGACCGCGCCGGCCTGGTGGGCGAAGACGGCCCGACCCACGCCGGCAGCTTCGACCTGTCGTTCCTGCGCTGCATCCCGGGCATGGTCATCATGACCCCGAGCGATGAAAACGAACTGCGCAAGATGCTCACCACCGGCCACCTGTACAACGGCCCGGCGGCGGTGCGTTACCCGCGCGGCACCGGCCCGAACGCGGCCATCGAGAAAGACCTCGAACCGATCGAGATCGGCAAGGGTGTGGTCCGCCGTCAGGGCAGCAAGGTCGCCCTGCTGGTGTTCGGCGTGCAAATGGCCGAAGCCCTGAAGGTCGCCGAGACGCTGGACGCGACCGTGGTCGACATGCGCTTCGTCAAGCCGATGGACGAAGCGCTGGTGCGCGAGATCGCCAACAGCCACGAGCTGCTGGTAACCATCGAAGAGAACGCGATCATGGGCGGCGCCGGTGGCGCGGTCAGCGAATTTCTCGCCCGCGAAAACATCCTCAAGTCGGTGCTGCACCTGGGCTTGCCGGACGTTTACGTCGAGCACGCCAAACCGGCGCAGATGCTGGCCGAGTGTGGGCTGGATGAAGTGGGGATCGAAGCGGCGGTGCGTGAACGCCTGGAATTGCTCAGCCGCTAACTCGCTGGATACACGCAAAACCCCATGTGGGAGCGGGCTTGCTCGCGAAAGCGTCGGATCAGTCGATGATGAGTTGACTGACACTCCGCCTTCGCGAGCAAGCCCGCTCCCACATTTGATTTGTGCACACCAGAAATACCAACGGACTCCGATGAACCTCTCGCGCCTCGCCCTGCCCCTCCTGCTGCTGCCAACCGCCAACGCCCTCGCCGACACCTTCGAACGCGACCAGGCCCTGAAGCTGCCGGACGTGCTGATCAGCGCCAACCGTCAGGTCGAAGCGCGCAACGACAGCAGCGCCGCCAACACCGTGTTCACCCGCGATGACATCGAGCGTCTGCAACCGCGCAGCGTCACTGATCTGCTACAACGGGTACCGGGCGTACAAGTCGCGCAAACCGGCGGACGCGGCAGCCTGCCGGGAATCTACATTCGCGGCACGCAATCGGCGCAGAGCCTGGTGCTGGTCGACGGTCAGCGCATCGGCAACTCCACCTCCGGCGACAGCAACCTGCAACACCTGAACATCGAGCAGATCGAACGGGTTGAAGTGCTGCGCGGTTCGCGTTCGGTGATCTACGGCAGCGATGCAATTGGCGGGGTGATTCAGATCTTCACCCGGCGCGGCGGCGAACAAGGCTTGCAGCCCCGGATGCATGTGGGATTCGGCAGCAACCAGACCTGGGAACGCAGTGCCGGCCTCTCCGGAGGTGACGAGAAAACCCGTTTCAACCTCGGCGCCAGCCTCGATGAAACCGCCGGCCTCGACCGCACCCACGAGTCGTATCCCAGCGACAGCGATCATGACGCCTACCGCAATAAATCCATCAGCCTGAGCCTCAGCCATGAGCTGACCGATGACATCGAAGTCGGCGCCAACCTGCTCGATAACCGTGGCAAAAGCGAGTTCGACAACCCGTTCGGGCGCTTCGACCCGGTGACTTTCGACTCCCTCCAGCAGCAGCCCTACAGCGACTTCACCGTCAGCAGTTTCAGCAGCTACATCGACGCGCGGATCAACGAGCGCTGGAAGTCGCGCCTGGAACTCGGCCACAGCGAAAACCGCGAGAAGTCCTTCGACAAGCTCAGCGACGAACGCTCAGTGTTCAACACCTACCGTGATTCGGTGACCTGGCAGAACGACCTGACCCTCGATGCGCGCAACAGCCTGATCCTTGGCGGCGACTGGTACGAAGACCGCATCAACAGCAGCACGGCGTTCGACGAAGACAGCCGCTGGAACCGCGCAGCCTTCATCCAGCATCGTTTCCAGGCCGACAGCTTCTCCACCGAACTGGGTCTGCGTCGCGATGACAACCAGCAGTTCGGCGGCCAGAACAGCTGGAGCGGCACGCTGACATTGCCGGTCAACCCGGACAACGATCTGCTGCTCAGCTACAGCGAAGGCTTCCGCGCGCCGACCTTCAACGATCTGTATTACCCGGACTTCAGCAACCCCGACCTGAAACCGGAAACCTCGAAAAGCTACGAGCTGCAATGGCGCAGCCAGTTGAGCGACAGCACTCGCCTCGAAGCCTCGCTGTACCGGACCGATCTGGAAGACGCGATCATCTTCGGCAGCAACTCACGCCCGGAAAACGTCGCCTCGGCGCGGATCAACGGTTTCGAAGCAGCGCTGAAACAGGAACTGTTCGGCTGGCAGAGCAACCTCGGCGTGGCGATCATCGATCCCCGCGACCGCGACACCGGCCACACGTTGGCACGTCGTGCACGGCGGACATTGAGCTGGGATCTGGATCGACAGTTCGATCGCCTTGGCCTCGGCGCCAGTTGGCAGGCCGTCAGCAGCAGTTACGACGATCTGAACAATCAGCAACCATTGGGCGGTTATGCACTGCTCGGACTGCGCAGCAGCTGGGCGCTGAACCGCGAGATCAAACTGGATTTCAAGGTCGACAACCTGCTGGACAAGGGTTACAGCCGGGCGCTGTACAGCCATGACGGCAGTCAGTATGGCTATCGCGAGGAAGGTCGCGCGTTCATGTTCGGCGTGACCTGGACGCCGCAGCTCTAACGATCTGGCGCAATCAGCTGGCAGAGCTTGGCAGTCGCATCGATCATCTGCCCGCTCGGACGCTCAAGGCCTTTATCGGTGACCAGCAGCAATAGCCGACGCTTCACCGCTGCGACTTGGGGCCAGGCGTTCCACGCGTCCAGTTGCGGCTGATCGCCGGCCAGAATCACTTCGGGATCACGCTGTAAAACCGCTTCGATGCTCACCTGCGGCGCCGGCAGGCTCAGGTCGGCAAACACATTGCGCGCGCCGCACACTTCAAGCGCATCGCTGATGATCTGCCCGCCGCCGACGGTGTACAGCGGCTTGTCCCAGACCTGATAAAACACCCGCAGAGGCGCTTCACGGCGGTAGCGCTGGCGCAGCTCATCAAGGTTGCGCCGCAACTCCCCAGCCCTTTCGACCCCACGCTCAGGACGACCGAGCTGTATCGCGATGGCCTCAATCTGCGCGGTCAGCTGTTCGAGGCTGTGGGGCTCTGCAACGAAAGTAGGGATGGTCAGGCGTTTGAGCTGATCGCGCTGAGCCGGGCCGACACTGCCGGGCCATAACAGCAACAAGTCAGGCTTGAGGCTGAGCAACCGTTCCATGTCTAGCTGGCCGTAACGGCCCACCGAAGGCACGTCCTTGATCGCGGAAGGACGCTCACCGGCATCCAGCACCCCGACCAGCAGGTCGGCCGAATTCAGTTCAATAACGATTTCAGACAGGGATGGCGCGAGGCTGACCACACGCAGGGCGGCCAGCGTTTCACCGCTGACGGCCAGCAGCAGAACCGCCAGCCAGAGACGCCGCATCAAGCGAGTTGACGCGGGATACGGTAGAGGTAGAACAGCACCGCCGTGGACAGCGCCAGCAACATCAGCGGCACCGCTTCAAGGCCGACGAACACCGCCAGCGCGCCAATCCATGCCGGCAGCGCCGCGACCACGTATGCACTGCGAAGGCTCGCCGCCAGGGCAATCCAGGCAGCGGGCTCTTCAGGGGTATCGAGGGCTTTTTGCGTGGCGATCAGCGCATGTTTGTAGCGCCCGAAAAACTTCAGGCTGACAAACATCGAGGCCACGCCAGCGATAAAGAAAGGCATCGCCAGCACCGGCAGAATTGCCTCGCCCTGGCCGAACACAGCGTTGATCACGAACAGCGGCACCAGCGCCAGCGCCAGGTATTTCCACCAGGCGATCGACAGACGGCGCCGCACTTGCCCGCGGGTCACGCCCGGTCTACCTCGCCCTGATGCTCGTTGCCCATCATGTGGTCGAGCTTGCTGGCCTTGGTCGCCAGATAGAGTTTGTTGTGCGGGTTGTGGCCGGTGTGCAGCGGCACGCGCTCGGCGACGACGATACCCATGTCGGTCAAGGCTTTGACCTTGCGCGGGTTGTTGGTCATCAGACGCAGGGATTTGACGCCCAGATGCTCCAGCATCGGCAGGCACATGGCGTAGTCACGCTGGTCGGCGGCAAAGCCCAGACGCTCGTTGGCTTCAACGGTGTCGGCGCCGCCGTCCTGCAATTCGTAGGCACGGATCTTGTTCAAAAGACCGATGCCGCGTCCTTCCTGACGCAGGTACAGCAACACGCCACGACCCTCGCGAGCGATGGCTTTGAGGGCGCCCTCAAGTTGCGAACCGCAGTCGCAACGCTGGCTGAACAAGGCATCGCCGGTCAGGCATTCGGAGTGCAGACGGCCGAGTACCGGGGCACCGTCGGCAATCTCACCCAGGCTCAGCACGACGTGCTCGCGGCCGGTGGCTTCATCGAGAAAACCGTGCATGGTGAATTGCGCAAAAGGCGTTGGCAGCTTGGAAGCGGCGACAAAAACGACAGGCACCGGTGTGCTCCTGATCTGAAAAGTCTGAAGATTCGCTGGGCGGCATTGTAACAGCAGGTTCCCGCAGGCGCTTAGGCTGAATTATCGGCCATAACGATCAAAAAGTTTGATAACAGGCTCGCCCTTATCGCGTTCATTCGAAGGGATAGGGTTGTTTCCAGCGCTCGAAGATCGGCTTCAACTCGCCGCTTTTCACCAACTGCTCCATGCGCTGGTCGTAGATCGACATCAGTGCGCGGGCTTGCGGGGTGTCGGCGAAACCGAGGTACAGCGGCAATTCCGCCAGGTGTGAATAACGGTACTGTGACGGATCGGCGGCGTTTCTCACCACCGCTTCGATTTCCGTCAGCGCATCGATGTAGTAATCCGCCCGCCCCTGTTTGAGCATCGACAGGATGCCGGTGCGGCGCTCGATCTGGTTGAAGCGTTTGACGTTCGGCAGGTAGGTTTCGTAGCGATAGCCGCGCACCCAGGCCAGTCGGTATTTGCCCAGCGTCGCCTGGGTCGGCGAGGGATTGCTGGCCAGGCCGAGCGCGTAGATGTGGTCGGAGTCGAAATTCCATTTCGGGTACAACACCTGCTCGGCTTCACCGCGATAGGAACCGACCAGTGCGTCGGCTTCCTTCAACTGCACCAACCCGACCGAGCGGGTGTAGGGCACGGTGCGAATATCCAGGGTCACGCCGGCCGGCTCGAAGACTTTGCGCAACACGTCCCAGCCCAGGCCATGGCCATCGGCGGCGGTGTAGTCTTCCCAGTCTTCGCTGGCCAGGTGAATGACCGACGGCGGTGCGTCCTGTGCCTGGGCCATGGCGCCAAGCAAGGTCAAAAACACTATCGCCAACCAGCGTCGAGTCATCCCTGTGCCCCTCATCCACGCCTGGAAATCAGGCGAAAATCCACACCAGTCCCTGCATTGCCAGCCAGGCAAATACGCCGGCCAACACGTCGTCGAGCATGATGCCGACGCCACCGTGAACATGCCGGTCGATCCAGCGGATCGGCCACGGCTTGAGAATGTCGAAGAAGCGGAACACCAGGAACCCGGCGAGCAACCAGTACCAGCCTTCCGGCACCAGCCACAGGGTGATCCACATCCCGACCATTTCGTCCCAGACGATGCCTTCGTGGTCGTGCACCCGCAGATCGTCGGCCACTTTGCCGCACAGCCAGAAGCCGAACAGCATGGTGATTCCGAGCATCAGCCAGTACCCCCAGTCGGGCAGCATCTGCCACAACGGGATAAAGGGTAGCGCAACTAACGAGCCCCAGGTGCCCGGCGCCTTGGGCAAGGTGCCCGAGCCGAAGCCGAACGCGAGGAAATGCCAGGGATTGCGCCAGACCGACGGCGGAACGAATTCGGCCGGAACCTGTTTCGGGTGATCTGTCACGGTGACTCCTGAAAATGTTGATAACCCCGGATTTGCGGGGTGATGTCGTGCCCGTCGCGATCCAGCAGCACCACGCCCTGCCCTTGCGTAACGCGGCCGATCACATGGATCGGCCAGCCATCGGCGATCAGCGCCGGCAACTCGACGGACGGCAGGGTGAAGGCCAGCACGTAATCATCGCCACCGCTCAACGCCGCACGCTCGGCGCCGCGCTGACCGAGAAACGCCACCAGCGCCTCCGACAGCGGAACACGCTCGCGCTCGACTTCGAGTCGAACCTTTGAGGCCAGTGCGATATGACCGCAATCGGCGAGCAGGCCATCGGAGATGTCCAGCGCCGAAGTGGCCTTGCCACGCAGGGCCTGACCGAGGGCGAGTTGCGGTTGCGGCGACCAGTAATGATCGAGCAGCGGCTGGGCGATATGGGGTTCGGCGTCACGCTGACCCAGCACCAGCGGCAAAGCGCCGGCGGCATTGCCCAGTTCGCCGCCGACACACAGCAGATCGCCCGGCTGCGCGCCGCTGCGGGTCAGCGCTTTGCCGGCCGGGACGCGGCCGAACACGGTGACGGTCAGGCTCAACGGCCCGCGCGTCGTATCGCCGCCCACCAGTGCCACGCCGCAGCCCTGCGCCATGCGGTTCAAACCGCGGGCATAGGCTTGCAGCCAATCGGCGGTCACCGTCGGCAAGGTCAGGGCAAGGGTAAAGGCGACGGGCGTGGCGCCCATGGCAGCGAGGTCGCTGACCGCCACGGCCAGCGAGCGCTGACCGAGCAGAAACGGATCGCAGGGATCGGCGAAATGCACGCCGGCCACCAGCGTATCGGTGGAAACCGCCAGCTGTTCCCCGGAAGGAACCGCCAGCAAGGCGCAGTCATCGCCGATCCCCAGTGCAACGCCTTCGCCGCCCTGCGCACAAGGCGCGGCGGCGAAGAAATTGCGGATCAGCTCAAACTCGCCCATGGCCGAAAAAAAGTATTCAAGCGCGGATCAGCGCTTGAACGCCTTCACTTCAGCTTCACGCAGGCGCGGAGCCAGCTTGTCGAGCACGCCGTTGACGAACTTGTGGCCGTCGGTCGAACCGAACACCTTGGCCAGTTCAATACCTTCGTTGATCACAACGCGGTACGGCACGTCGACGCGCTTGAGCAGCTCCCAGGTGGACAGGCGCAGAACCGCCAGCTCAACCGGGTCCAGTTCTTCGATCGCCAGGTCCAGGCAAGGCGTGAGCGCGTTGTCGATTTCGGTCTTGAACTGCGGAACCCCGTGCAGGATTTCGCGGAAGTAAGCACCGTCGACATCGGTGAAATCGTTATCGACCCGGAACTGCGCTTCGATTTCGTTCAACGACTGCCGAGCCATGTGCCACTGATACAGGGCCTGGGTCGCGAGCTGACGGGCTTCGCGGCGCTTGGCGCTTTTCGATGGCTTGCCGGCATCCGCAGGTTTCGGATCGCGCGGGTTGAAACGATCGCTTTCGTCGCTAATCACTTGGCCTCCAACTGCGCCAGCAGGCTGACCATTTCCAGAGCGGACAGGGCAGCTTCAGCACCTTTGTTGCCGGCCTTGGTGCCGGAACGTTCGATGGCCTGCTCGATGGAATCAACGGTCAGGACGCCGAAAGCGACCGGTACGCCGAACTCCATGGACACCTGGGCCAGGCCCTTGGTGCACTCGCCAGCCACGTATTCGAAGTGCGGAGTACCGCCACGAATGACCGCGCCCAGGGCGATGATTGCTGCGAACTCGCCTTTCTGGGCGACTTTCTGCGCAACCAGCGGGATTTCGAAGGCGCCAGGTGCGCGGATGATGGTGATGTCGCTTTCGCTCACGCCGTGGCGAACCAGGGCATCAACTGCACCGCTGACCAGGCTTTCAACCACGAAGCTGTTGAAGCGGCCCACTACCAAAGCGTAGCGGCCTTTAGGGGCGATGAAGGTACCTTCGATGGTCTTCAGGGTCATTCGTCAGATCTCTTAAAGAGCCGGGACGCGTCTGTTTCGCGTCCCTCAGTGATTTATTTGCCGCGAATTCGGATCCGGAAACAACCGGTCATTATTCGGAGGGCACGTATTCTACAACTTCCAGATCGAAACCGGATATCGCATTGAACTTCATCGGCGCAGACATCAAGCGCATTTTGCGCACGCCGAGGTCACGCAGGATCTGCGAACCGGCACCGACAATGCTGTAGGTGGTCGGTTTTTTCACCGCCGCCTGATCGCCGGTTTCGCGGATGTGCGCCAGCAACACGTCGCCATCCAGTGGGTGACCGAGCAACAGCACCACACCGCTGCCGGCCTCGGCGACCGCAGCCATGGCGGCGCGCAGGCTCCAGCGGCCCGGTTGCTTGACCATCAGCAGGTCGCGCAAAGGGTCCATGTTGTGCACGCGAACCAGGGTCGGTTCTTCGGCGCAAACGGTGCCCAGGGTCAGTGCCATGTGCACGTCGCCTTCCACGGAGTCACGATAGGTCACCAGGTTGAATTGGCCCAGTTCGCTGTCCAGCGGCTGCTCGGCAATCCGCTGAACGGTACGTTCGTGGATCATCCGGTAGTGAATCAGGTCGGCGATGGTGCCGATCTTGATGTTGTGTTCGGCGGCGAAAGCTTCCAGTTCGGCGCGACGGGACATGGTGCCGTCATCGTTCATCACTTCGCAGATCACGCCACTCGGCTCGAAACCGGCCATGCGCGCCAGGTCGCAGGCAGCTTCGGTGTGACCGGCGCGGGCCAGGGTGCCACCGGCCTGGGCCATCAGCGGGAAGATATGGCCCGGGCTGACGATGTCTTCGGCCTTCGCGTCCTTCGCGGCGGCCGCTTGCACGGTGCGTGCGCGGTCAGCGGCGGAGATGCCGGTGGTCACGCCTTCGGCGGCTTCGATCGAGACGGTGAACTTGGTGCCGAAACCGGAACCGTTGCGTGGCGCCATCAGCGGCAGCTTCAGGGTTTCGCAGCGCTCGCGGCTCATCGGCATGCAGATCAGGCCACGGGCGTGCTTGGCCATGAAGTTGATGTGCTCGGCCTTGCAGCATTCGGCGGCCATGATCAGGTCGCCTTCGTTCTCGCGGTCTTCGTCATCCATGAGAATGACCATCTTGCCTTGGCGGATGTCTTCAACCAGTTCTTCGATGCTATTGAGCGCCACAAGGCACCCCCTTCAGTCAGGATTTGAGGTAGCCGTTGGCGGCCAGAAAGCTTTCAGTGATCGTTCCGCCGGCAGCCGGCTCGGCAGCCTTGTCGCCCAACAACAGACGCTCCAGATAACGCGCCAGCAGGTCTACTTCCAGGTTCACCCGGCGACCTGGCTTGTAGGACGCCATGATGGTTTCGCTCAGGGTGTGCGGAATGATCGTCAGCAGGAATTCGGCGCCATCGACCGCGTTCACGGTCAGGCTGGTGCCGTCGACGGTGATCGAGCCTTTATGGGCAATGTACTTGGCCAGCTCCTTCGGCGCGCGGATGCGAAATTCCACGGCGCGGGCATTGTCGCTGCGCGAAACCACTTCGCCGACACCGTCGACGTGACCGCTGACCAGATGGCCGCCGAGACGGGTGGTCGGGGTCAGGGCTTTTTCCAGGTTGACCGGGCTGCCGCTTTTCAGGTCATTCATGGCGGTGCAGTCGAGGGTTTCGCGACTGACGTCGGCGGCGAAGCCGTTGCCCGGCAGTTCAACCGCGGTCAGGCACACGCCGTTGACCGCGATGCTGTCGCCGAGTTTGACGTCGCTCAGGTCGAGCTTGCCGGTTGCGACATGCACCCGCACATCACCGCCCTTTGGGGTCAGTGCGCGGATACTGCCGATGGATTCGATGATGCCGGTAAACATGGGGTTCTCCTTGAGAACGAAGCCAGCGCTAACGCGATGGCCGGGAATTATACGCTCGCCGATGGGACAGGGATTGCAGTGACTCGCCAGTCATCGCCAACCGCGCGAATTTCAGTGATTTTCAGCTCCGGCGCATCCTTCATATAGGCTAGCGGCCAGTCCAGAAGCGGACGCGCCGTGGAGCCGAGGAACTTGCCGGCGATGAAGATCACGAACTCGTCGACCAGACCGAGCTGGGCAAACGCGCCGGCCAGTCGCGGACCGGCCTCGACCAGCACTTCGTTGACGCCACGGTTGGCCAGCTCGATCAGCAGTTGATGCAGATCGACCTGACCGTCATCGCCCGGCACGATCAGGCATTCCGGACCGTGGGCGTACTGTTCTTCGATGGCCACGCAGGTGGCGACGAGCGCCGGACCGGCCTTGAAGAAAGGCGCATCCAGCGGCACCCGCAGACGCCCGTCGATCAGCACCCGCAGCGGCGGACGGCTCAGGGCCAGCGCGGTTTGTTCGGCATCCAGTCCCAGCTCGTCACCGCGAACAGTCAGGCGTGCGCCATCGGCCAGCACCGTGTCGGCGCCGGTCAGCACGACGCTGGCCTGAGCGCGCAAACGCTGCACCGCCGAACGCGCGGCAGGGCCGGTGATCCATTGGCTCTCGCCGCTTTCCATCGCCGTGCGGCCGTCGAGGCTCATGGCCAACTTGACCCGCACGAACGGCAAGCCGTGTTCCATGCGCTTCAGAAAACCTTGATTGAGCTTGCGGGCTTCGCCTTCCAGCACGCCGCTTTCGGTGGCGATGCCCGCATCGGCCAGACGCTGCAGACCACGTCCGGCGACTTGTGGATTCGGATCACGCATCGCCGCGACCACCCGGCCAACACCGGCATTCACCAGCGCATCGGCGCACGGCGGCGTACGGCCGTGGTGGCTGCAAGGTTCGAGGGTCACGTAAGCCGTGGCGCCCCGGGCCAGTTCACCGGCGGCGCGCAGGGCGTGGACTTCGGCATGGGGTTCGCCGGCCCGTTCATGCCAGCCTTCACCGACAATCTGCCCGTCGCGCACGATCACGCAGCCAACCCGTGGATTGGGGTGCGTCGTGTAATGCCCCTTGCGCGCCAGCTCCAGGGCCCGGGCCATGAAGTGGGCGTCGAGAATGGCCTGCTCGGCGGCGGTGGTCATTCTTTCACCGGTTCGCGGGCGAGGCGGTCGATCTCTTCGCGGAACTCGTTGAGGTCCTGGAAGCGGCGGTACACGGAAGCGAAACGGATGTAGGCGACTTCATCGAGCTTTTGCAGCTCGGCCATCACCAGTTCGCCGACCACGAGGGACTTGACCTCGCGCTCGCCGGTGGCGCGCAGCTTGTGCTTGATATGGACCAGCGAGGATTCGAGGCGCTCGACGCTCACCGGACGTTTCTCCAGGGCGCGTTGCATGCCGGCGCGGAGTTTTTCTTCGTCGAACGGTTGGCGGCTGCCGTCGGTTTTGATCAGGCGCGGCAACACCAGTTCGGCCGTCTCGAACGTCGTGAAACGTTCGCCGCAGGCCAGGCATTCACGCCGGCGGCGCACCTGTTCGCCCTCGGCGACCAGACGCGAGTCGATGACCTTGGTGTCGTTGGCACCGCAGAAGGGACAGTGCATGGTGGCTGGCAACAAAAAAAGGGAGGGCCATGGTAGCGCATCCCGGTGGCAAGACAAGCCATAGGCTTTGCGGTATACAGACTGCCATGATCGTTTGATCCATGGATTTCATTTTGCTGGAGCCGCCAATGTCCCTACGACCGCTCGTTTTGCTCAGTGTTTTCAGCCTGCTGGTGGCCTGTGGCAGCGATGCGCCCAAGCCTCAGCCGCCCACGCCGGGCCCGGCGCCGCAACAGGCGCAGAAAAAAGCCCGCGAAGCCGCCGACCTCGGCCCGCTGCCCGCGTATCAACGGGAACTGAGCGGCACCCTGCAAGGCGTGCCGGCCGGTGCCGAAGTCGAACTGGCGCTGCTGGTGATCGACGCAAAGGATCGCCCGCAACAATTGCTCGCCAGTTCCAGCCTGATCGGCAACAACCAGATTCTGCCGTTCCATCTGCGCTTCAACCCCGAGGCCTTTCCGGCCGGGGCGCGGGTTGAATTGCGCGGCCGCGCCAGCCAGTCCGGCCAGTTGATCCTGCACCTGCCGTCGCAGACCATCACTCAGCCGACCACCCAGGCGCTGGGCCAGCTGCAATTTGTCAAAGCACCATGAATGCTCCGCTAGACCTGCAACAGTCGCTGGGCGAATTGCTCGGCGACGCCCGACTGAAAGCCTGTGCGTTGCCGGACACCGATTTGCAGCTGTGGCTGATTGACGGCGACAACATGGCGCGCGAATTCAGCCAGGAGGAAACCCAACGCATCCTGCATGAACCGCCGTACTGGAGTTTCTGCTGGGCCAGCGGTCTGGCGGTGGCGCGCTATTTGGCGGAGTTTCCCGAGTGGGTTCGAGGCAAGCGGGTGTTGGATTTCGGCGCCGGTTCCGGGATCGCCGGCATCGCCGCGGTGAAAGCCGGAGCGCTGGAAGTGGTGGCCTGCGACCTCGACCCGCTGGCGATTGCCGCCTGTCGGGCGAATGCCGAACTCAATGATGTGCAGATGAGCTATTCCACGGATTTCTTCGCCGAGGCGGATCGCTTCGATCTGATCCTGGTGGCCGACGTTCTCTACGACCGGGAAAACCTGCCGCTGCTCGATGCCTTCCTGAGCCGTGGCCGCGAAGCGCTGGTGGCGGATTCGCGGGTTCGGGATTTCCGTCATCCGCTGTATCGGCGCATCGAAATGCTTGAAGCCATGACCCTGCCGGATCTGGCCGAGCCCGAAGAGTTTCGCCATGTCAGCCTCTACCATGCGGCCCGCGCCTGACCGTATAGTTGCCCCATTCACGCTTTTACGAGATATCCCATGAGTCAGCAAACGCCGTACATCTTCGACGCCACGACGGCCGACTTCGACCAGTCGGTGATCGAGGCTTCCTTTCAAAAACCGGTGCTGGTGGATTTCTGGGCCGAATGGTGTGCGCCGTGCAAGGCGCTGATGCCGATGCTGCAAGGCATCGCCGAGAGCTACCAGGGCGAGTTGCTGCTGGCCAAGGTCAATTGCGATATCGAGCAGGACATCGTCGCCCGTTTCGGCATCCGCAGCCTGCCGACTGTGGTGCTGTTCAAGGACGGTCAACCGGTGGACGGCTTTGCCGGTGCGCAACCGGAATCCGCCGTGCGCGCCCTGCTCGAACCGCATGTGCAGATGCCGGCGCCGTCCGCCGCCGATCCGTTCGAACAGGCTCAGGCACTGTTCGATGAAGGCCGTTACGCCGACGCGGAAGCGACACTGGTTACGCTGCTGGGCGAAGACAACACCAACGCCAAGGCGCTGATCCTCTACGCTCGCTGCCTGACCGAACGCGGTGAGCTGGGCGAAGCGCAAACCGTGCTCGACGCGGTCAAGAGTGACGAGCACAAGGCTGCACTGGCCGGCGCCAAGGCGCAGATCAAGTTCCTCGGCCTGGCCCGTGACCTGCCGGATGCCGCCGACCTGAAAAGCCGTCTGGCGCAAAACCCGCAGGACGACGAAGCGGTGTATCAACTGGCGATCCAGCAACTGGCCCGTCAGCAATACGAAGCGGCACTGGACGCACTGCTCAAGCTGTTCATCCGCAACCGCAGCTACGGCGAAGGCCTGCCGCACAAGACCTTGCTGCAAGTATTCGAACTGCTGGGCAACGATCACCCGCTGGTGACCGCTTACCGGCGCAAGGTGTTTGCGGCGCTGTACTAAGCGCTTACTCGATCCAGCTGTAGAGCGGCGTGTCCCCGCCGCTCAGCACTTTCACATCGGATGAATGACGCAGGCGCACCAGCAGGCGCTTGCCCGCCGCCGCGCTGCCGGTCAGCCCTTCGAGCTGATCCAGCAATTCCGGCCCGCTGAGTTGTCCGGCCTTGCGCAACAGATCCCTGGCGACGTGCCACAACGCGTCATCCTGATTCACCGGTTTCGCCACCGGCGCCGCCGCTGCTGCCTGCGGCTGGGCCGTCTGCACCTGCACGCCAAACTGCGCACCGAGCCGCGCCCAGTCACTTTCATCCAGTTCCAGGGTCAAATCCACCGGCAACTCGCCGACGGTTCCGCGTATCCGCAACATAAGCTTCGCTCCCGCACATTTCTGACCTGCATGCTCCCATGGGACTTGTGTAACGCCAAGCGGGCGGGCAAACTCTGCGCACTTTCGTTATAAGATTACATAACAAACTCTTCACTTTACTTCCCGGAGACCGCCATGCGTCGTCTGCTGCTCGCTTTGCCGTTTGCCCTGTTGCCGCTGGCCATCGCCCATGCCGCCGATGAGCATGATCACGACCATGAGCACGGCAGCCTCGGTGCCCACGAACATGGCGTTGGTCGCCTGAACGCCGCACTCGACGGCCAGACCCTGGAGCTGGAACTGGAAAGCCCGGCGATGAACCTCGTGGGTTTTGAGCACGTCGCCACCAGCGATGCCGACAAGGCCAAGGTCGCAGCCGCTCGCGCGCAACTCGAGAAACCGCTGGCGCTGTTCAGCCTACCGGCCGCCGCCGGTTGCAAAGTCACCAGCCAGGAACTGGAAAGCCCGCTGTTCGGCGGCAAGCCGGATGCCGACGACCATGACGAAGAGGAAGCCGGCAAGGACGGTCACGAGCATCATCACGACCACAGCGAAATCCACGCCCACTACCAGTTCAGCTGCGCGGCGCCGGGTGCGTTGAAAACCCTGGATCTGGCGAACCTGTTCAATACCTTCCCGGCCACCCAGAAAATTCAGGTACAACTGATCAGCCCGAGCGGCCAGCAAGGCACGGAAGTGACGGCCAAGGCCGCCGCCCTGAAGTTCTGACACGAAACGGCGCCATGACCCAAGCACTCATCGAACTGTCCGACCTGGGCTTCAACTGGCCCGGTCACCCGCCGCTGCTGGACATCCCGGCGTTTCGTCTGGAAGCCGGCGAAACCCTGTTCCTCAAGGGCCCCAGCGGCAGCGGCAAGACCACCCTGCTCGGCCTGCTCGGCGGGGTGCAGAAACCCGGTCGCGGCAGCATTCGCCTGCTCGGCCAGGAACTGACCGAACTGGGTGCCGGCGCCCGTGATCGCTTTCGCGTCGATCACACCGGCTACATTTTCCAGCAGTTCAACCTGCTGCCGTTTCTCTCGGTGCGCGAGAACGTCGAGCTGCCGTGCCACTTTTCGAAGCTGCGTGCAGAACGTGCGAAGCAACGCCACGGCAGCGTCGATCAGGCCGCCGCCACCCTGCTCGCCCACCTGGGTCTGAAGGACGAAAGCATCCTGAGTCGCCGCGCCGATTCGCTGTCGATCGGTCAGCAACAGCGGGTCGCCGCTGCTCGCGCGTTGATCGGTCAGCCGGAACTGGTGATCGCCGACGAACCGACTTCGGCACTGGATTACGACGCCCGGGAAAACTTCATTCGCCTGCTGTTCGCCGAGTGCCGCGAAGCCGGCTCGAGCCTGTTGTTCGTCAGCCACGACCAGAGTCTGGCGCCGCTGTTCGACCGTCACCTGTCCCTGGCCGAACTCAATCGCGCCGCCACGTCTGCCGAGGTCTGAGATGTATCTGTTCCGTCTGGCCATGGCCAGCCTCGCCAACCGGCGTTTCACCGCCCTGCTCACCGCTTTCGCCATCGCGCTTTCTGTCTGCCTGCTGCTGGCAGTCGAGCGGGTGCGAACTGAAGCCAAAGCCAGTTTTGCCAGCACTATCAGCGGCACCGACCTGATCGTCGGCGCCCGCTCGGGCTCGGTGAACCTGTTGCTGTACTCGGTGTTTCGCATCGGCAACGCCACCAACAACATCCGTTGGGACAGCTTCGAACACTTCGCCAGCAACCCCAAGGTGAAGTGGACGATCCCGATGTCCCTCGGCGACTCCCATCGCGGCTACCGGGTGATGGGCACCACCGAAGCCTATTTCGAGCATTACCAGTACGGTCGCCAGCAGCATCTGGAACTGGCCGACGGACGCGCCTTCGCCACCGATCCGTTCGAAGTGGTGCTCGGTGCCGAAGTGGCCGAGGCGCTGCACTACAAGCTCGGCGACAAACTGGTACTGGCCCACGGCGTGGCGGCGATCAGCCTGGTCAAACACGATGACAAACCGTTCACCGTGGTCGGGATTCTCAAGCGCACCGGCACCCCGGTGGACCGCACGCTGCACATCAGCCTCGGCGGCATGGAGGCGATCCACATCGACTGGCACAACGGTGTGCCGGCCCGTGGCAACGGGCGGATCAGCGCCGATCAGGCGCGCAACATGGACCTGACGCCGCAAGCGATCACTGCGTTCATGCTCGGCCTCAACAGCAAGATTTCGACCTTCGCCCTGCAACGGGAGATTAACGAATTCCGTGGCGAGCCGATGCTGGCGATCCTGCCGGGCGTGGCCTTGCAGGAGTTGTGGAGCCTGATGAGCACCGCTGAAAAAGCGTTGTTCGTGGTCTCGCTGTTCGTGGTGCTGACCGGGTTGATCGGCATGCTCACGGCGATTCTCACCAGCCTCAACGAACGCCGCCGCGAGATGGCGATCCTGCGTTCGGTGGGCGCGCGGCCGTGGCATATCGCGAGCCTGCTGGTGCTGGAAGCATTTGCTCTGGCGCTGACCGGGGTAATCGCCGGGCTGGCGTTGCTGTACCTCGGCATCGCCGCTGCTCAGGGTTATGTGCAGGCCAATTACGGGCTGTATCTGCCGCTGGCCTGGCCAAGCGAGTATGAATGGACGCTGCTCGGTGGCATTCTGGCTGCCGCGCTGCTGATGGGCAGCGTACCGGCCTGGCGCGCGTATCGCCAATCATTGGCCGATGGCCTGTCGATCCGTTTATGAGGATGTTCACCATGCCCCGCGCCGTGCTTGCGCTGCTGTTGCTGGTCGCCCTGCCCGTGTGGGCGGCGGCGCCGAAAGACCTGACCTGGTCGGAGATGATCCCGCCGGACGCGGCGCCCGAAGTGCCGAACATGACGCCGCTGCACGACCTGTCGAAGATGAGCGATGCACTATCAGCCGAGTCCGCGCCAGCGGCGAAACAGGACATGCCCAACGCTCCGGTGGTGCAAAGCCTCGACGGCCAGAACATCCGCCTGCCGGGTTACATCGTGCCGCTGGAAGTAAGCGAAGAAGGCCGCACCACGGACTTCCTGCTGGTGCCGTACTTCGGCGCCTGCATCCACGTGCCGCCACCGCCGTCGAACCAGATCGTGCACGTAAAAAGCGAACTCGGCGTGAAGCTCGACGAGCTGTATCAGCCGTACTGGGTCGAGGGACCGTTACAGGTCAAGCAGTCCACCAGCGAACTGGCCGACGCCGGGTATCAGATGGAAGCGGACAAGATTTACGTCTACGAACTGCCGGAGTAACTCCGGTAATTCTGTACTGTTTGGCCCATTGTCTTCGCGAGCAAGCTCGCTCCCACAGTTGACCGAGCTCTAATGTGGGAGCGAGCTTGCTCGCGAAGGAGTCGGCAAAGGTTCCACAAATAAACCCGCCATCACTGTTTCATTGAGCTGAGTCAAAAGACCGTATCAGACGGATTCGTACCATAGGACATCAAACATTTTTAACGTCCTTTGGGAGCTTCCATGAACAAGTCCTTGCTCAGCGCCTCGCTGTTTGCCCTCGCGCTCGCAGCCCCGCTCGCCCACGCCCACGAAGCCGGCGACATCATCGTTCGTGCCGGTGCGATCACCGTCAACCCGAAGGCCGACAGCTCCAGCGTCAAGGTCGATCAGGGTCCGCTGAGCGGCACCAACCTGGGCGGCAAGGCGACCATGAGCAGCGACACCCAACTGGGTCTGAACTTCGCCTACATGCTGACCAACAACATCGGTATCGAGCTGTTGGCCGCGTCCCCGTTCGAACATGACGTGAAGCTCAAGGGCACTGCCCTGCCAGCCGCCAACGGCAAGCTCGGCACTCTGAAACACTTGCCGCCGACCCTGAGCGTCGTCTACTACCCGCTGGACGCGAAGTCGGCCTTCCAGCCGTACATCGGCGGCGGCATCAACTACACCTGGATCTACGACGAGCACGTCGGCAGCGAAGCCCAGTCCAACGGCTTCAGCAACTTCAAGGCGAAAAACTCCTGGGGGCTGGCCTGGCAGGTCGGCGCCGACTACATGCTGACCGACAACATCATGCTCAACGCCCAGGTGCGCTACATCGACATCGATACCCGCGCCACAGTCGAGAACAACGCCGTGGCTCCGGGCACTCGCGCAAAAGTGAATGTCGACGTCGATCCATTTGTGTACATGGTCGGTCTGGGCTACAAGTTCTAAGCAGCAATCAAAGAACGTTCACGTGGTGGTGAATGAGGCTTGGTGGCGGGCAGGCTCAGAACTGACGGCGATGTTACGCCATCGACCGGGGAGCAAGCTCCCTCGCTACAGGAAACCGGTGTGAAACCCGAATTCCGGCCGTGAAAAAGGCGCCTGTCAAAAGGCGCCTTTTTCATGTCTGCGAGAAGCTCAGCGGCCGAGCAAACGGGCCAGGCCGACGTTCATCGGCGTTGGCGTCGGGCACTTGAATCGCTCAAGCAACCGACTGTTGTTCGCCCGCGAATGACGGATGTCACCGGATCGCGCCGGGCCGTAGCTGACGGGCGGCAACTCGCCGACCACCGCTTCGAGCGCGGCCAGCATCTGCTTGAGATTGGTCGCCTGATTCCAGCCGACGTTCACCGCACCGACATCCACTTGCGGCTTTTCGATCGCCTGCACCAGCACATCGACCAGATCTTCGACGTACATGAAATCCCGGGTCTGCTCGCCATCGCCGAACACGGTGATCGGCAGGCCTTTCTGCGCGCGTTCGCTGAAGATGCTGATCACCCCGGAGTACGGCGAGGACGGATCCTGACGCGGGCCGAAGATGTTGAAGAAACGGAAGATCGCCGGTTCCAGACCGTGCTGGCGGCGGTAGAAATCAAAGTACTGCTCGCCGGCCAGTTTGTCCGACGCATAAGGCGTCAACGGCGCCTTGGGTGTGTCTTCGTCAATCGACTCGCCTTCGCCATTGTTGCCGTAGACCGCTGCGCTGGAGGCATACAGCACACGTTTGACGCCGGCCTCGCGCATGGCTTCGCAGACGTTCAGCGTGCCGATGAAATTGCTCTGGTGGGTTTTCACCGGATCGTCCACCGACGCCTGCACCGAGGCCACGGCGGCCAGATGGGCGACAGCGCTGCAACCCTGCATCGCTTGCGCGACCAAAGCGGCGTCGGCCACATCGCCGACGATCAACTCGACCTTGGGATTATCCAGCGGCAGATTGCTGCGCTTGCCGGTCGACAGATCATCGAGGATCCGCACCGAATGGCCCTTGGCAAGCAGCGCGTCCGTCAGGTGCGAGCCGATGAAACCGGCGCCGCCGGTGATGAGAACAGGGCCTTCAGCCATGACGATAAAACCTATCCAGTAAGCCCGGGAGCGCGGCACGCCAGGCGCGCGGCTTGATCCCGAAGGTGTGCAGAATTTTCTTGCAGGCGAGCACCGCGTGTTGCGGTTCTTCGGCGGCATCCGGCCGCGCGGCGTGGGCCTGGGCGGTCGGCGCTTCGATGGCCAGCGGGTGCAGGCTGCGCGCTTCGGAGAGAATCGCCTGGCCCAGCGCCAGCGGCGTGGTCGCCTCGTGGCCGGCGTAGTGGTAAGTGCCCCACAGCGGCGCAGCGCAATCGAGTTGCTTGAGCACCGAGATGATCACCCGCGCGGCATCGTCGACCGGGGTCGGATTGCCACGGCGGTCATCGGCCAGCAGCAATTCTTCCGGTTGTTCGGCACGGGCCAGGAAGCGCCCGAGGGTGCCTTCCGGGCTGTCGTCGAGCAGCCAGCCAAAGCGCAACAGCACGTGTTGCGGGCAAGTGGCACGTACGCTCTGCTCGATCCGCCACAGGGCCTGACCGCGCAGGCCCAACGGCACTGGCTCGTCCTTTTCGCTGTAGGCGGTGGCGCGGGAACCGTCGAACACCCGATAACTGGACGGCTGCACCAGCACGATGTTGTGGTGCTGGCACAGTTCGGCCAGTCGCTCGATGGCGCGTTCCTGCCCGGCCAGACGGCTTTCGCTGACGGCCTCGGCCTGGAACCAGTCGAAATAGTAGGCAAGGTTGATCAATGCATCGGGACGGGTGTCGTCGAGCAATTGGGTCAGGCTCGCGGCATCCCAGCCGTCTTCGGGCGGGCGGGGGGCGAGGAAACCGATGTCTTCCTCTGCACCGAGGCGAATCAGCGCCTGCCCAAGGGCATTTCCGCCGCCCAGTAACATAAGGCGCATTCGCATAGAGTCAGCAGGCCCAGTCTGATTGGAACGATGGCTTTGGCGACGATGCTCGTGGCAGCGTCGTCGATAATTGCCGGAATCGTTGCATTTTGCGGGTTTAGTGCGCAACCGTCACCCGTAAAGTGTAGATCCCGAGCGGTACTTGCAACTTCGCCCGCCCACCCGCATAACTGAAGCCATGAATCTGCCCCTCCCCAAGGACGCGGCCCTGGCAGGCTTCCACCCCGCCGTCAGCGCCTGGTTCAGCAGCACATTCCCGACGGTGACCGCCGCCCAGGCCCGCGCATGGCCGTTGATCCGCCAGCGCCGCTCGACACTGATCGCCGCGCCCACCGGCTCCGGCAAGACCCTCACCGCGTTCCTCGCGGTGCTCGACGATCTGGTCCATCGTGGCCTGGAAACCCCGGACGGTTTGCCGGACGAAACCCTGGTGGTCTACGTTTCGCCGCTCAAGGCGCTGTCCAACGACATTCGCATCAACCTGCAGAATCCGCTGGCGGGGATTACCGACCAGTTACGCCAAATGAACCTGCCGCCGCTGGAAATCACCACCGCCGTGCGCACCGGCGACACCCCGCAAAAAGACCGCGCCGCCATGCGCAAGAGCGCGCCGCACATTCTGGTGACCACCCCGGAATCGCTCTACGTGCTGCTCGGCTCCGAGTCCGGCCGAAAAATGCTCGGCACCACGCGCACGGTGATCGTCGACGAGATCCACGCCATCGCCGCCGGCAAACGCGGCAGCCACCTGGCCTTGAGCCTCGAACGCTTGCAGGCGCTGTGTCCTGAACCACTGACCCGCATCGGCCTGTCGGCCACGCAGAAACCGATCGATGCGGTGGCGCGTTTTCTGGTGGGTCATGAGCGCCCGTGCGAAATCATCGACATCGGCCACGCGCGCCCACGGGATCTGGGCATCGAAGTGCCGCCGGTGCCGTTGTCAGCCGTGATGGCCAATGACGTCTGGGAACTGGTTTATGACCGCCTCGCCGCACTGGCCCGTGAACACCGCACCACGCTGATTTTCGTCAACACCCGGCGTCTGGCCGAACGCCTGAGCCGGCACCTGAGCGAACGCCTCGGCAAACACGCGGTGGCGGCGCACCACGGCAGTCTGGCCAAGGAATTCCGCCTCGACGCCGAGCAGCGGCTCAAGCGTGGCGAACTGCAAGTGCTGATCGCCACCGCGTCGCTGGAACTGGGGATCGACATCGGCGAAGTCGACCTCGTCTGCCAGATCGCCTCGCCACGTTCGATCGCCGGTTTTCTGCAACGGGTCGGCCGCTCCGGGCACCAGGTCGGCGGCACGCCCAAGGGGCGACTGTTCGCCACGACTCGCGACGATCTGATCGAATGCGCCGCCCTGCTCGACTGCGTGCGCCGGGGTGAACTCGATACGCTGCACATTCCCGAAGCACCGCTCGATGTGCTGGCGCAGCAGATCATCGCCGAGGTCAGTTGCCAGGAATGGGCTGAGGACGATTTGCTCGCGCTGTTCCGCCGGGCCGAGCCCTACGCCCGTCTCGACGAAAAACATTATCAGGCGCTGCTGGGCATGCTCGCCGAGGGTTACAACGGCCGTCAGGGCATCCGCAGCGCCTATCTGCATCGTGACGCCGTCAGCCGAACCCTGCGCGGACGACGCGGCGCTCGGCTGACCGCCGTCACCAGCGGCGGCACCATCCCCGACAACGCCGACTACAGCGTATTGCTCGAACCCCAGAGCCTGAACATCGGCAGCGTCAACGAAGACTTCGCTGTGGAAAGCATTGCCGGCGACGTGTTCCAGCTCGGCAACGCCTCCTATCGCATCCTGCGGGTGGAAACCGGCAAGGTGCGGGTCGAGGACGCCCAGGGTCAGCCGCCGACCATTCCGTTCTGGCTCGGCGAGGCGCCGGGGCGTAGTGACGAATTGTCGGCGGCCGTGGCGCGCCTGCACGCGCAGCTCGATCAATTGCTCAGCGCCAGCCCCGGTGTCTTGCAACCGGCCCTCGACTGGCTGACCCACACCCTCGGCCTGAACCTGGCCAGCGCCGAACAACTGGTGGATTACCTGGCCCGCGCCCGCCTCGCCCTCGGCGCCTTGCCGTCGCGAGACACGCTGCTGATGGAGCGGTTTTTCGACGAGTCCGGCGGCACCCAGCTGATCATCCATTCGCCGTTCGGCAGTCGTATCAACCGCGCCTGGGGCCTGGCCCTGCGCAAGCGTTTCTGCCGCACCTTCAACTTCGAATTGCAGGCCGCCGCCAGCGAAGACGCGATCGTGCTGTCGCTGTCCACCAGCCACAGTTTCGAACTCGACGAGGTCTGGCGTTACCTGCACAGCAACAGCGCCGAGCACATCCTGATTCAAGCGGTGCTGGATGCGCCGCTGTTCGGTGTGCGCTGGCGCTGGAATGCCGGGGTGGCGCTGGCCCTGCCGCGTTACACGGGCGGACGCAAGGTCGCGCCGCAATTGCAGCGGATGAAAAGCGAAGACCTGATCGCCAACGTGTTTCCCGATCAGATCGCCTGCCTGGAAAACCTCGCCGGTGAACGGGAAATTCCCGAGCATCCGCTGGTGGAACAGACCCTCGACGATTGCCTGCACGAGGCAATGGACAGCGAAGGCTGGCTCGAACTCCTGCGACGCATGGAGCGCGGCGAAGTGCGCCTGATTGCCCGTGACCTTCCGGCGCCCTCGCCGCTGGCGGCGGAAATCCTCAGCGCCCGGCCCTACACCTTTCTCGACGATGCGCCGCTGGAAGAGCGTCGCACCCAGGCTGTGCTCAACCGTCGCTGGAGCGATCCGCAATCCACCGATGACCTCGGCGCGCTGGACGCCGATGCGATCGAAGCCGTGCGCGAAGAAGCGTGGCCGACGCCGAACAGTGCCGATGAAATGCACGAAGCGCTGATGAGCCTGGCCTGCATCAGCGACCGCGAAGCCGAGGCCAATCCGCAGTGGCGCGATTGGCTGAATGCCCTGGCCGAAACCGGGCGAGCCTGCCAGTTGCAGATCGATCCCGAGCATTCACTGTGGCTGGCGAGAGAACGCCTGACCTGCCTGCAAGCGCTTTATCCACAGGCGCATTCTGAACTGGCCGCGTTGCCCGGTTTCGACGAAGCATGGACCGCCGATGAGGCACTGATCGAAGTGATCCGCGCGCGGCTCGGCGCCTTCGGCCCGCTACCGCTGGCGGCGATTGCCGAACCCCTGGCCTTGATGCCGGCCTCTGCTCTTCAAGCCCTCGCTCATCTGGAGCGCGAAGGTTACGTACTGCGCGGCCAGTTCACGCCCGGATCGACCGTTAAAGAGTGGTGCGAACGCCATCTGCTGGCGCGCATTCACCGCTACACGGTCAAGCGTCTGCGCCGGGAAATCGAGCCGGTGGCGTTGCAGGATTTCATGCGGTTTCTGTTCGACTGGCAGCACTTGTCCCCGTCAACCCGTGGTCAGGGCAGCGGTGCGTTGCCGGCGATTGTCGGTCAGTTCGAAGGCTACCCGGCTGCCGCTTCGGCGTGGGACAGCGACCTCCTTCCCGCGCGGCTCAAGGACTACTCACCGAGCTGGCTGGACGATCTGTGCCGCAGCGGCAAACTGGTGTGGACGCGACTCAGCGCCCGGCAAAACATCAGCGGAACGGCATTGCGCAGCACGCCGATCGTGTTGCTGCCGCGCAGTCAGGTCGGCTTGTGGAGTGCACTGGGCGAGCAGACGCCGGTCAGCGAACTCTCGCCCAAGACCCGCAAGGTTTTCGACTCGCTGAGCCAACACGGCGCGTTGTTTTTCGATGAGCTGATCCATGACGCGCACCTGCTGCGCACCGAGCTGGAAATCGCCTTGCAGGAACTGGTCGGCGCCGGTCTGGTAAATGCCGACAGCTTTGCCGGATTGCGGGCATTGATCACTCCGGCGAGCAAGCGCCAGCAACGCAGCAGTCGACGCGGGCGCGGGGCGTTTGTCGGCGGTATGGACGATGCCGGGCGTTGGGCGTTATTGCGTCGCGGGCCGGTTGTGGAAAACAGACAAACAGCGTCGCCCGAAACACTTGAACACGTCGCCATGACCTTGTTGCGTCGCTACGGCGTGGTGTTCTGGCGCCTGCTGGAACGCGAGGCTGATTGGCTGCCGAGCTGGCGCGAACTGCTGCGCACATTCCATCGGCTGGAAGCCCGGGGCGAGATTCGTGGCGGGCGGTTTGTCAGCGGTCTGGCGGGCGAGCAATTCGCCCTGCCCGAGGCGATTCCGCTGTTGCGCGAAGTCCGCCGTCGCCCCCATGACGGCAGCCTGATTGCAGTGTGCGGCGTCGATCCGCTGAACCTCGCCGGCACCTTGTTACCGGGCGCGAAAGTACCGGCGCTGGCGAGCAATCGGCTGGTGTATCGCGACGGCCTGCCGGTCGCTGCCGAGGTCGCGGGCAAACAGCAATTCTGGTTGGAGCTGGACCCCACCGCCATGAGCGAAATTCGTAACAGGCTGACCCGTCACTGAGTGCGCGCCTGCTCCGGCAACACCACCGACGAATGCGCCGGCACCACCTCCTCTTCCTGGCGCTTGGGCAGCAAAACCTGCTGTGGATAAGTCTGCGCGAAATGCACCCACGGGCTGTTATCCACAAGCTTTTTCAAACGCTGGTTGAACGCGCGGCTCACCGCATATTGCCCACCGGAAACCGTGCGAAATTGCGCGGTCAGCACCACGCCGTTCAGGTCCATCTTGTCCACCCCGAACACATCCAGCGGCCCTTGCAGGTTGTACTTGAGGAACGGGTCTTCGCGGATCGAATCCCCTGCCTCGCGAATCAGCTCGATGGCCTTGTCGACATCGGTGTCGTAGGTGAACTGCACCGAGAAAAACGCGAACGCAAACTGCCGCGATTGATTGGTCACGGCCTTGATCTGGCCGAACGGCACCGAGTGCACGAAGCCCTTGCCGTCGCGCAAGCGCAGGGTGCGGATGGTCAGGCCTTCGACCGTGCCGGCGTGCCCGGAATCGAGCACCACCCAGTCGCCGATCGACAGGGTGTCTTCGATGATGATGAACAGCCCGGTGATCACGTCCTGCACCAGTTGCTGCGAGCCGAAACCGATGGCCAGGCCGACCACCCCGGCACCGGCCAGCAGCGGTGCGACGTTGATCCCGAGATTGGCCATGGTGGTGATCGCGCAGATCACCACCAGGATGATTTTGATCGCGTTGCGCAACAGCGGCAGGATGGTTTTCACCCGGGTGCTGGGCTGGCGCGCCGAGCGTTTGCTGACCGGTGGTTTCAGCGCTTCCTGAATCGCCGTGTCGAGCACCACCCACAGCAGCCACGTCACGAGGAAGATCAGGCCGATGCTGCTCAGGGCATTGCTGATCGCCCGGCCGACCGTGCTGCTTTGCGCAAAGTCGAGCAGCGACACGCCCCAGATCCGCCCGAGAATGTCGATGAAAGCAATCGCGATGACGATCCGCAACAAGGCGTGCAACAGGCTGAGAAAACGCTCCTTGTAGGCGCTGCTGCGCTGGATCGCCTCGGCCTTGCGCGACTTGAACAGGTGTTGCAGCACGGTGCTGAGAAACACCGTGCCGATCAGCAACACCGTGGTGAGCAACGCGCAGCGCAGGGCTTTCTGGTTGTCCTCGCCGATGCCGATCAGATTGACCGCCGAGACCAGCACCATCAGCACGATCGGCCAGTACCAGAGCCCGGAAAAAATCCGTAGCGACTCCTGCAGCGACGGCTGTTTCAGACGCTGGGCCAGCGGGCGATTGCGGATCAGGTGCGCCACCGGCCGACGCAGCCGAATCACCAGCAGACCGAAGATGATCGACGCCAGCAGACCGGTGAACACCGCGATGCTGCTGGTGATGTTGCCGCCCAGTTGCCGGGCGATCTGCGGGCTGGTCAGGGCATCGCTGAGGGCGGCGAGAAAACCGATCAGGAACAGCGGTTTCGGGCAGTAGTCGCGAATGATCTGCACGGCACGGCGCTTGTGGCCGGTGTTGAACATCACCACCACACACAACAGCATCGACGTGGAAAATATCCCGCTGCTGGTGGCGTAGGCAAAACACAGCGCCAGCGCGCGACCGACCGAGGCCGACAGAAAATGGCTGACGTATAGGGTCAGCGGCAGGCAGATCAGCGCAGGCAGTGTGTAGGGCAACAGGTAACCGAGCAGGTCCTGACTGCGCTGGCGAGTGCGCAACCAGCGCCCTTCGCGCAGACGTTTGCCCAGCACGCTGCCGAGCACCGTCAATACGGCAAAGGTGCCCAGCCACACGCCGGAGAGCATCAGGAAATCCCCCGCCACGCTCCAGCCGGAGCGGTTCGAAGGTTGATTGACCAGCCTGTCGACTTCATCCGCCGCCCGGTCGGCACGCAGGCGCCAGGCGTCGACCAGATGCTCGTTAAGATCGAGTTTGTCCTGCACGTCGTCGATGCTGGAACTGATGGCGCCGAGCAGTCCGCCTTGCACGATCGGTTCCGGCTCGGCCGGCTCTTCACTGGCCGCCGGAACGCCCGGCAGGCTGGCGGCTTGCACTGCATTGCCACCGAACAACAGCAATGCCCCCAATAGAATCGCGATCCTGAACCTGGTCAAAACGCAGAGCTCCCTTGGTTGAACCTGTAAGGAACTGATCGACATTTGACCGGCAAAGTTCAAGAGCGCCCTTTTGATCTCTCCCACGCTCCACTCCCCTCGTTGATCGTTCCCACGTCGAGGCGTCGAACCGTCCGCGTGGGAATGCAGCCAGAGACGCTCCGCGTCTCGAAGAGCGGACGCAGAGCGTCCACGGAGGCATTCCCACGCAGAGCGTGGGAACGATCACCTTGCGATCACCTTAGGGGCTGATATTTGCGTGGCAAGCAAATATCAAATGCCCATCCCTGTATTTTTCCACCCCCACCAAACCCCGACACTGCGCTCCATTCAATCCTCAACCGGAGTGCCGTCATGCCCATTGCCCTGCTCGCGCTGACCCTCAGCGCTTTCGCCATCGGGACGACTGAGTTCGTCATCGTTGGCCTGCTTCCCACCATCGGCGCCGATCTCGGCGTCAGCCTGCCGTCCGCCGGTCTGCTGGTCAGTCTGTATGCCCTCGGCGTAGCCATCGGTGCGCCGGTGCTGACCGCCCTCACCGGCAAAGTCCCGCGCAAACTGTTGCTGCTGTCGCTGATGGTGCTGTTCACCCTCGGCAACCTGCTGGCCTGGCTGGCGCCGAGTTATGAATCGCTGGTGCTGGCGCGGATCGTCACGGGTCTGGCCCATGGCGTGTTCTTCTCCATCGGCTCGACCATCGCCACCAGCCTGGTGCCCAAGGAAAAAGCCGCCAGTGCGATTGCGATCATGTTCACCGGCCTGACTGTGGCCCTGGTCACCGGCGTGCCGCTGGGCACGTTCATCGGTCAGCATTTCGGCTGGCGTGAAACCTTCCTCGCGGTGTCGGCACTCGGCGTAATCGCGTTCATCGGCAGCTTGCTGTACGTGCCGAAAAACATCGCCCACAGCAAACCGGCCTCGCTGTTGCAGCAATTGCAGGTGCTCAAGCAACCGCGTCTGTTGCTGGTGTACGCCATGACGGCCATCGGTTACGGCGGCTCGTTCATCGCCTTCACGTTCCTGGCGCCGATCCTTCAGGACATCTCCGGCTTCAGCGCCGGCACCGTCAGCCTTGTGTTGCTGGTGTACGGCGTGTCAGTGGCAGTCGGTAACATCTGGGGCGGAAAACTGGCGGACAAACGCGGGCCGATCAGCGCGCTGAAAATCATCTTCGCCCTGCTCGCCGCCGTGCTGTTCGTGCTCACCTTCACCGCTGGCAACCCTTGGCTGGCGCTGGCCACCGTGCTGGTCTGGGGCGCAGTTGCCTTCGGCAACGTGCCGGGTTTGCAGGTGTATGTGGTGCGTCAGGCTGAACATCACACGCCGCACGCCGTGGACGTCGCATCGGGGCTGAACATTGCCGCGTTCAACCTCGGGATTGCCGGCGGCGCGTGGGGTGGCGGTTTGATCGTCGAGCACATTGGTCTGATCCATACCGCGTGGATCGGCGGACTGGTGGTGCTGGTGGCATTGGCCCTGACGGCATGGAGCGGTCGCCTCGATCGCCTGGGCCCGGTGTACGCCGAACCTGCCGAAGGCTCGGTTCGAATCGTCACCGGGCACTGATCCGGCGCAGCCTGACCGTCCGTAATCCCGTCGAAACTTTCCCGAACCGCCCGCAGTCATCCACAGACAGAGGCCGTACGGGGACTTTCGACGGGAGGGCGGCATGGCAACGATTCATATCGGTATTTCAGGCTGGCGTTACGCCCCGTGGCGCGGGGACTTTTACCCGAAGGGGCTGGCGCAGAAACACGAATTGCAGTTCGCCTCACGGGCGGTCAACAGCATCGAAATCAACGGATCGTTCTACGCCCTGCAACGGCCGGAACGCTACGCCCAGTGGTACGCCGAAACACCGGATGACTTCGTGTTCAGCATCAAGGCGCCCCGCTTCATCACCCACATCCGCCGCCTGCGCGATATCGAAAAACCCCTGGCCAATTTCTTCGCCTCCGGGGTGCTGGAACTGAAGGAAAAATTCGGCCCGGTCCTCTGGCAATTTCCGCCCAACTTCACGTTCGACCCCGAACGCTTCGAAGCCTTTCTCGACCAGTTGCCCCACGACACCCAGGCTGCCGCCGAGCTCGCCCGCCAACACGACTCACACCTGCACGGCCACGCGAGCATGAAGGCTTACGGCAAAAAACCGCTGCGCCATGCCGTGGAAATCCGCAACGACAGTTTCATCGACCCCGACTTCGTGCGCCTGCTCAAACGCTACAACACCGCGCTGGTGATCGCCGACACCGCCGGCAAATGGCCGTACCGCGAAGACCTCACCAGCGATTTCGTCTACCTGCGCCTGCACGGTGCCGAAGAGCTTTATGCCAGCGGCTACACCCGCGCCGCGCTGCAACGCTGGGCCGAACGGATCGACGCCTGGCACCATGGCCGGCAACCGGGCGACGCCCATTTGATCGCGCCGCGCTTGAAGCCTCGTGCGCGCAAATCCCGCGAGGTTTTCTGCTACTTCGACAACGACATCAAGGTCCGCGCGCCGTTCGATGCCCGCAGCCTGTTGCAGCGATTCGACCTGGATAAAAACCTCGAGACCATGCCCGGTGAACCGGTCGCCGAAGGGGTACTCGCATGAGCATTCCCGAGCCGGTCGGCTTCACCGACGAGCAGACCACGGTCATCACCACGGTGCGCCGTTTCACCGTGCTGACGGTCAATACCCACAAGGGCTTCACCGCACTGAACCGGCGTTTCATCCTGCCGGAATTGCGCGAAGCGGTGCGCAGCGTGTCCGCCGATGTGGTGTTTCTTCAGGAAGTCCACGGCACCCACGAGCACCATCCCAAACGTTACGAAAACTGGCCGACGATGCCGCAGTATGAGTTTCTCGCCGACAGCCTCTGGCCGCAGTTCGCCTATGGGCGCAACGCGGTGTATCCGGACGGCGATCACGGTAATGCAGTGCTGTCGAAATTCCAGATCGTGCGCCATGACAATCTCGACGTTTCGATCAGCGGCCATGAAAACCGCGGCCTGTTGCATTGCGTGCTGCGCCTGCCGGGAGACGACCGTGAAGTGCATGCGATCTGCGTCCATCTGGGCCTGCGCGAAAGCCATCGCAACGATCAGCTGCGCCTGCTACGAGAACGTCTGGCCGAACTGCCTGATGACGCGCCGGTGATCGTCGCCGGCGATTTCAACGACTGGCGCCAGCGCGCCGATGCCTTGCTTGAACCCTGTGGCCTGCGTGAAGTGTTTGCGGCGCATCACGGCAAACCGGCGCGCAGTTTTCCCGCGCGCATGCCGCTGCTGCGCCTGGACCGGATCTACGTGCGCAACCTAAAAGCCAGTCAACCCAAAGTGCTGGCGAACCGTCCCTGGTCACACCTTTCCGACCACGCACCGCTATCGGTGGAGATTGAACTATGAGCAGTGCACCGTTGGAGAAATCCGCCGTGGAACCAGTCAGCATCACCCCGCCCGTGCGCGAGCCTGGCACCGTCGATGTCGAGTATCGCTGGCAGGGCAACAACCGGCTCGAGCTGCTGGAAAACGGCGAGGAATATTTTCCCCGGGTGTTCGAAGCGATGCGCGCGGCGAAAAGCGAAATCCTGCTGGAGACCTTCATCGTCTTCGAAGACAAGGTCGGCATGGAATTGCAGGAAATCCTGATCGATGCCGCCCGCCGTGGCGTGCGCACCACCGTCAGCCTCGACGGCTTTGGTTGCGGTGAGTTGAGCACCGGTTATCTGACCGCGTTGAGCGATGCCGGCGTGCATTTGCAAATCTTCGATCCGGCCCCCAAACGCCTGGGCATTCGCACCAACTGGTTCCGTCGTTTGCACCGCAAGATCGTGGTAGTCGACGGGCTGATTGCGTTCATCGGCGGGATCAATTTTTCCGGCGATCACCTGGCCGATTTCGGCCCCGAAGCGAAGCAGGATTATTCGGTGGAGGTTCAGGGCCCGGCGGTGGCCGACATCCATCATTTCGCCCTGCTGCAAAGCGGCCGACCGGGACGCGCACGGTTCTGGTGGCAAAGGCGCCGGCAGCGTCGCGCCGAAATGGCCTTCGATGATCACGACGGTCAGGTGCGGCTGGTGTTTCGCGACAACGACCGGCACAACACCGACATCGAAGACGTTTATTTGCAGGTGCTGCGCCGCGCCCAACGGCGGGTGGTGATTGCCAACGCCTACTTCTTTCCCGGCTATCGCCTGCTGCGCGAAATCCGCAATGCGGCCCGGCGCGGAGTCGAAGTGCGGCTGATTCTGCAGGGCCAGCCGGACATGCTGGTGGCCAAACTCGCCGCGCGCATGACCTACGACTACCTGCTCAAGGCCGGGGTGCAGATTCACGAATATTGCGAGCGGCCGCTGCACGGCAAAGTGGCGCTGGTGGACGAGGAATGGAGCACCGTCGGTTCGAGCAATCTCGACCCGCTGAGCCTGTCGCTGAACCTGGAAGCCAACGTGTTGATTCGCGACCGCGCCTTCAATCGCCACTTGTTCGAACGCCTCGAAGATCTCAGCCACAACCACTGCAAGGCGATGGACGCCGCGAAGTCGCCGCGCGGGCGGATCTGGCACATGACCGTGGGCTTTCTGGTGTTTCACTTCCTGCGGCATTTCCCGGCGATGGCCGGCTGGCTGCCGGCGCACAAGCCACGGCTCAAACCCTTCACCCACGCCGCCGGGAGCGATCCGTCATGAGCCACTCCGAAGCCCACGCGGCGGTGCATCCGGCACCGGCGAGCAAGTCCCGCTGGAGCCGCTGGAAACGTCCGCTGACCCTGCTGTTTTTTCTCGCGCTGATCGTTTTGCTGACGATGTTCGCCAGCCGTATCGAATGGGCCGAGGTGCTGCAAACCCTCGCCGACTTCAAGGTGCGCACGCTGATCATCGCCTCCAGCCTGACCCTGCTGAGCTTTCTGGTGTACGCCAGTTTCGACCTGATCGGTCGCACCTATATTCGTCAGGACCTGACGTGGAAACAGATCCTGCCGGTGGGCGTCATCAGCTATGCGTTCAACCTAAATCTCAGCGCCTGGGTCGGCGGGATCGCCATGCGCTATCGGTTGTATTCGCGGCTCGGGGTGAGCAAAAGCAACATCGCCAAGATCCTCGGCCTGAGCCTGGCGACCAACTGGTTCGGCTACATGACCATCGCCGGCGTGGTGTTCAGCAGCGGGCTGGTGCGCATGCCACCGGGCTGGAAAGTCAGCAGCGATGCGTTACAGGGCATTGGTGTGCTGCTGCTGTTGGTGAGCGCCGGGTATCTGGTCGCCTGCCAGTTTTCCCGGCGGCGCGAGTGGTCGATTCGCGGGGTGGAAATCAACCTGCCGTCGCTGCGCATGGCGGTCCTGCAATTGCTGCTCGGGGCACTGAACTGGTCGCTGATGGCGGCGGTGATTTTCACTTTGCTGCCGAGCAAGCTCGACTACCCGCTGGTGCTCGGGGTGCTGTTGATCAGCGCGATTGCCGGTGTCATCACCCACATTCCCGCCGGGCTCGGCGTACTGGAAGCGGTGTTCGTGGCACTGCTGCAACACGAGGCTTCGCGCGGCAGTCTGGTGGCGGGGTTGCTGGCGTACCGGGCGATCTATTTCCTGCTGCCGCTGCTGATCACCGTGCTGATGTACCTGGTGGTGGAAGCCAAGGCCAAGGCGTTGCGGATCGAGAAGAAACCCAAATCTGATCAGCGCGACTGAATGATGCTCAACCGCTCGCCCACCACCATTTCGGTGATCCAGTCGACCAGGATCGAGGTGTAGGCCTGCTGCGAGGTCGGATCGCTCAGGGCATGGTCGGCGCCATCGATGATGCGGTGAGTCAGCGAGTGGGTCTGCTGACACGCGGCGCGGTAACTCATGATCGTCGCGTGGGGCACGTAGTCATCGGTTTCCGACTGCACCAGCAGCACGTCCCCGGTGAATTGCGAGCAGGCATGCAAGGCGCGGTTGCTGTCAGCGCGCACCAGGGTGCCGCGATAGTCGCGCAGGTCGGCCTTGTCCAGATCGCGCTTGGGCGTGTGCCATTGCTCGTCGCGGTACAGCGCCGGCACCCGCAGCGCCAGCCAGCGCACCGGGCGCAGCGAGGTGAGTATCGAGGCGAGGTAACCGCCGTAGCTGGTGCCCACTACCGCGATAGCCGAGGTGTCCAGCGCCGGATGGGCGAGCAGCCGGTCGTAGGCCGCCAGCAAGTCACGCAGATTGTCTTCGCGGGTGACCCGGCTCAGCGGGATGCCGGTGCCGCCGGTGTGCCCGCGCAGGTCGAACGTCAGGCACACACAGCCCAGGCCGGCAATGCCTTTGGCCCGTTCCAGATCCCGCTCCTGACTGCCGCCCCAGCCGTGCACGAACAACACGCCGGGGACTTTCGATTTGGGACTGAGAAACGTCCCGCTCATCTGTTCATCATCAATGTCGATTTGAATGCTTTCGCTTCTAGCCGTCATAGGATTTGACCGTTACGTATTTGAGAAGAAAGTCGCTGTTCTCGGCCGGCCCGCGATACACCTCGATGGCATCCGCCGGCAGGGCCTGATCGGTATAGGTTTCCACCGACGACACGCGGATCGCGCGCATCGAGGGATCGTTGACGAAACTTTGCAACGCCGCCACTTCCGCGCTGCTGGCACCGCCCATGCGCCAGGACTGTTCGAGCACGCCACTGCGCGGCCGGCCTTCGCTGTCCAGGCCCTGGGCGATGTCGTAATTGCGCCGCGAGGCATAAAAACGCGGATAGGCTTCGTCCGCCGCCCGGTCGAAGACCTGCGCCTGCTGGATCGCCAGACGCACGTCGTCGGGCAGATCCAGCGTCAGCAGATCCTCATAACCGCCCTGCACCACCAGCAGGTTCGAGCCGCCGTACACTTCCTCGCCGTGGGCATCTTTGGTCAAGTATTGATCACCGCAGTAACTCAGCACCCGGTCGCCGATGAACGACTGGCCGACGCTGTGGGTGACCACCTGACTCAAATCCTGCTCCAGCACCACGCCATCGCTGAACAGTTCTCCGGCCTCGGGTCGGGCGAGGATTTCGTCGAACGCATCCAGGCTCTTGATTACTTCCTGACCGCGCCCGGCGCAGGCGTGGATCGGCTTGATCCGGATCGGTCCGCTGTACAACAGATGTTCGGCGGCGGGCCGTGCATCCTCCAGCGCAAAGACGCTGAGCCCGTCCAGCACCACGGTGCGCACCCGCTCGGAAAACAGCGGCGACCAGCCTTGCGGCGCATGGGCCTGATGGCTGCGCAAACCGTGGCTGATGGCTTTGGTGCAGATGAAATCGTGCTCGACGAAACCGCCCCACAGATCATCCGGACCGCTCACGCCCAGTTCGCGGGCCGCCGCGCCGACGAGGGTCTGGGTCGGCAACAGATAAATATCCCGGCCGCGATGCTTTTCGGCGTCGTAACTGCCGCCGAACTTGAGGCCAAGGATCTGCGCCAGCCATCGCGCGAGGGCTTTGTTGGTCTGCACTTCATGTTGTGGCGCGCCGGGTCGAACCGAGTGGGCGACGACCACTTTCCTGCGGGATGTCGGGGTCATGCGTCCCCCTTCCAACGGCGGGTTGAATGTAGGTCAGAGGGTGCAGAGATCAGGCCAACCGGGGCTTGCCTGAAACGCCCTGCAAATCAGCCACTTGAAAAACCCGTGCTGGCACCGCGCCTGTTTCAATCTGCACGACTGCACTGTGGGCTCCGGCATTTTGCACGACAGGTGCTTACTACTTCGCCACGCCGAATCGCGTGCGGTATTCACTCGGCGCCAGCCCGGTGATTTTCTTGAACGTCGCGCGAAAGGCTCCCGGATCCTGATAGCCCACCGTCCACGCGATGTTGTCGATGGTGCCGTTGGTGAATTCGAGCATTTCCCGAGCCTTGCCGACCCGGAGGTGCTGGCAGTATTCGGTGGGTTTGAGGCCGGTCGCCGCGCGGAAACGGCGCAGGAAAGTACGTTCTTCGAGGCCCGCGCGTTCGGCCATCGCCGTCAGCGAGACATCGGTCGCGCCATTGCCTTGCAGCCAGTGCTGAACCTTGAGAATCGCCCCGTCGCCATGATTGAGGATCGGGGCGAAATTGCTGCCGCAGGCACTGGCGCTGTCGCTGTGTTCCACCACCAGGAATCGCGCGGTCGCGCTGGCGATGCTCGGCCCGAGCAGACGATCGACCAGCCGTAGCCCCAGTTCCGACCAGGCCATCAAACCGGCCGTGGTGATCAGGTCGCCGTCATCGACAATCGGTGTGTCGGCTTTGAGTTTAATGTGTGGATATCGCTCCGCGAACGCCTTGGCTGACGTCCAGTGCGTGGTGGCGCTGCGACCGTCGAGCAGACCGCTTTCGGCCAGCAGCAGAGAACCGACGCACACCCCGCCGAGGGTGGCGCCGCGGGCGTGTTGCTCGCGCAGCCAGTGAATCAGCCCGGTGGGCACCTGGGCTGCCGAAAAACCGCCAATGGACGGCGGAATCACGACCGCCACCAGACCCGCTTCGGCGCCAGGGTCGCTGTCGTGGACCCGCACCGGCGATTGATCGCCCTCGACCTGCCAATGGCTGACCCGCAAGCGCGGCAACTGCGCACTCTGGTGCTCGGCAGCCACCCGGTTGGCCACCGCGAACAGGTCGGTCAACCCATGCACCGCCGCCAGCTGCGCGCCGGGATAGATCAGCACACCCAGTTCGACGACTGCCGGTTTCGCGTCCATTGTCAGTTTTCCCCTGTGTATTGTCGGTGCGGCCAATCCTCGAAAACGTGGTCGGCGCCAATACTGAGCCCACACCCAACGTTCACTTCGAGGACACACCCATGGCCAAGCAAGCGCTCATCGTAGTCGATATCCAGAACGACTACTTCCCCCAAGGCAAGTGGCCGCTGGCCGGTGCCGACGCCGCCGCCGACAACGCCGCCCGGCTGATCGCGGCGTTCCGCGAGGCCGGTGATTCGGTGGTGCACATCCGCCACGAATTCACCTCGCCCGAGGCACCGTTTTTCACTCCGGGCTCCGAAGGCGCGAAGCTGCATCCGAAAGTGCTCAACCGCGCCGACGAACCGGTGGTGCTCAAGCATTTCGTCAACTCGTTCCGCGAAACCGAGCTGCAATCGATCCTCGACGAACAGGGCATCAAGGAGCTGGTGGTGGTCGGCAGCATGAGCCACATGTGCGTCGACGGCATCACCCGTGCGGCGGCAGATCTGGGCTACAGCGTCACGGTGATTCACGATGCCTGCGCCAGCCGTGACCTGGAATTCAACGGCCTGACCGTGCCGGCCGCCCACGTGCATGCGGCATTCATGTCGGCGCTGGGGTTTGCCTACGCCAGCGTGGTGTCCACCGACGAGCTCCTCGCCGCCAGCCACTGAGCCCTGCTCTGATACAACCAGAAAAACCTGCGCCCGCCTCGTTGCGGGCGTTTTTTCGCGTGTCATGAAAATCTCACGCGTGAGCCATTGATGGCACTTTGAATTGGTTGTAGTGTTGCTCACGCGTGAGATGTTCATAACGGAGTCATCGCCATGAAAAGCCGCTCCCCCGCCACAAAGTCAGAGAGCCCAAAGGGAGTGCGCTCGACACCGTCCGCGAAAAAGCCGTCGAGCTTCTACATGAAGCAGATGCGCGCGGGCCTGGCTGCCGCCGGTTATGTGAAACACGAAACTTGGGTGCTTCCGGAAAACCGAAGCTTGCTCAAGCAAATGGAGCAACAGCTACGCCAACCGATTCTGGCTGGCTCATTCATGTCGGAGAATTACATGAGCGCAGGCAACAACTGGAACATCGATAGCCTCTACAACGCTTTCAAGGCGCTGGACGAGGTGGCTTCGCAAGAGATCACGCTGTCTCTGATCCAGAGCTCCGAACCCAGCCTCAAGCTGGAAATGAACGAATTCGGCGGTCTGCCGATTCACATCGCCCTCGCCGGTCAGCAGATCATCGTCGACACCGTGCTGGTGGACATCGATTCGATCACCGACGTGCGCGCGTTCAACGACGCCGTACTGCGTAGCCGGGAAATGTTCCCGCTGTCGTCGATCGGCATCGAGACCATGCCCAACGGCCAGACCGTCTACAACATGTTCGGTGCACTGAGTGCCGACTCGAGCCTGACCAACGTGGTCACCGAGGTGAAAACCCTGGTCGACAACGTGCAGCGCGCCAGTGAAGCCTTCGAACACTTCTTCAAGTAATCAACAGGGAATATCCAATGACTCAGTCCATCTGGAGCAAGTTGTTCACCGCGCTGCGCGGCGGCGCCAACGAAGTCGGCGAAGCGATCGCCGACCAACAGGCCCTGCGCATTCTCGATCAGGAAATCCGTGACGCCGACAGCGCGCTGTCCAACGCCCGTCGCGAACTGGTCACCATCATGGCCAAGCACAAACTCTCCGCCGACCGCGTGAGCGAGTACGAAGCCAAGATCAGGGACCTGGAAGCCAAGGCCGTTTCCGCCCTGAACGCCGGCCGTGAAGACCTGGCACTGGAAGTGGCCGAAGCGATCTCGACCCTGACCAACGACCTGGGCGTCGAGAAGAAGCAGAGCGACGAGTTCGGCACCTACGCCGACAATATGCGCAAGGACATCAACAAGGCCGAAGCGCGGATCAAGAGCCTGCGCCAGCAAGTGGACATGGCCAAGGCCCGTGAAAGCGTGCAGAAAGCGCAGGTCAGTGCTTCGATCGCCAGCGGCGGCGCCAACGGCAAGCTGGAAACCGCTGTCGGCACCTTGAACCGTCTGCAAGCCAAGCAGCAACAACGCGCTGCCGAGCTGAGCGCTGCCGACGAGCTGGCCGATGCGTCGACCGGCAACGATCTGGATCGCAAGCTGCGCGAAGCCGGCATCACGCCGAACGAAGGCAGCGCCAACGCCATCCTCGAGCGTCTGAAGCAGAAGTCCGCCCAGTAACGGCGGCGAGAAAAAAGAAGGGCACCGGGTGCCCTTCTTTTTTGCCTGCTCGTTCGCCACGAGGCCGGTACACTAGCGGCGTTTTGCCAACGAATATCTCCACCCGCTTCAAGGAATGTACCCATGGGATGGTTCAAAGATTTGCTCGGCACCAGCAACTGGCAGTCGGCCGCGCCGGCGTCACAGTCTGCCGGCGGCCCGCTCGGACTGGCGCAGGGCAAGGCGATCCGCTTCGACACGACCCTCGGCCTGTTGCTCGACGGCAGCACCTCGGTGCGGGTTCCCGACGCCCAGGCCATCTGGAGCGCCGGCTGGATCGACCTCGGTCAGTCGAACAAACTGCATCGCTACTATCTGAACGACGAAGAGTTCTGGGTACAGATCCATGTCACGGGCGACGACCAGATCGAGTCGGTGACGCTGTTCAATTACGTCAGCTATGTGACGGTCAACAGTGACGCCGAACTGCAGCGCCTGGCCGGCCCGAACAGTCAGATCGGCTTGCCGACCTATCGCCACGAAGGTGTCGAATACACTCGTGAATGGGGCACCGAACGCGGCCAGACCGAACTGGTGCCGCTCACCGAACAGGTGATCAACCCGGACGAGTCCTACACCATCAACCATCACTCGATGCTCTACGCCCGCGAGACCGGCCTGACCGATCGCCGTGAGCTCTTGCTGTTCTCCGTCGAGCAGGACGAGGAAGGCACTGTCAGCCTGAGCACGTCGCTGGGCATCTCGCTGTACACCACTGATTTGAGCACCATCTAAAAGGAAGTTTTCCATGCTGGAAGCGTTGTCCATTTCCCTGAACAAAGCCGCACTGGTCGGTTTCGTTGCCTACCTGATCGGCGCCGTGCTGCTGTTCATGCTGTTTCAGTTCGTCTACACCCGCGTCACGCCGCACAAGGAATTCGAGCTGATCCGTTCCGGCAACGTCGCCGCCGCCATTGCCCTGTCCGGCGCAATCATCGGTTTCGCGATTCCGGCGAGTAACGTGATCGCTCATTCGATCAACGTTCTCGACTTCGTCCTCTGGGCGGTGATCGCGGCCGTGGTGCAATTGCTGGCCTTCCTGGCGACCGGGCTGGTGCTCAAGGGCACGTCCCAGCGCATCGCCAACGGTGAAATCGCCGCGGGCATTTATGTGGCGGCGGTGGCAATCAGCGTCGGCATGCTCAACGCCGCGTGCATGACCCCGTCCTACTGATCGGCAGGAAGCCTGAGATGAAACGAAGCAAGTACGTTCAACTGTCGCTGGCCGCTTCGGTGGCCCTGGCGATTTCCGGTGAAGTGGCCGCCCAGGAACAGCAACGCAACTTCCAGAGCGTCGAACAATGCGTCGACGCCGAACTGGCGCCGGATGTCTGCTCGAACGCCTACGTCGCCGCCCTGGCCGAACACCGGCGGATCTCCCCGGCCTACGACGACAAGGCTGCCTGCGACGCGGACTTTGCCGCTGACTGGTGTCAGAAAAATTCCGCCGGCCGTTTCGTGCCGAAACTCGGTGGCTTCAAGGTGCCGCAGGACGGTGAGCCGGCGCAGAACCTCGATGCGATCGCCAATGCCCAGATGCCTGCCGGCGACGCGGCTGCCGTACAGAGCAATCAAACCAGCACTTCGCACTCGTCCAGCGGTGCAGGCAACGGCTGGCTCACCGGATGGCTGATCGGCAATGCCATGAGCAACAACCGCGCGAGTGATTCGCGGCCGGTTTATCGTGAGCGCAATACCCGCCAGACCTACGACACCTCGACGCTGAACCGCCGGATCGAGTCGGCACCGAGCCGCAGCCAGCGGGACTACGACAGCGATTACCGCAAACCGGTCAACGTGGCCTCGTCCACTTCCCGTGGCGGTTTCGGCAGCCAGTCCAGCGCACGCAGCGGTTGGGGCGGCTGGGGCCGTTCGAGCAGCTGACCATGAAGAAGATCCACTGCGCCGAGCGCCACGACTGGAAACAGACCGCCGAAAGCCTCGGTTTTCTGTTTCACACCATCGACGACGAGCCGTACTGGGACGAGCGCGCCTACTACCAGTTCACGCTCGCGCAGATCGAAAACGACCTGGAAGATCCGACCACCGAGCTGCATGAGATGTGCATGGACCTGGTCGACCGCGTCGTGCACAGCGAAGAACTGCTGGATCGTCTGAGCATTCCGGCGCCGTACTACGACATGATCCGAACGTCCTGGCTGGAAGGTCATCCGCATCTGTACGGGCGTATGGACTTCTCCTACAGCGGCAACGGCCCGGCGAAGCTGCTCGAACTCAACTACGACACGCCCACCAGCCTTTATGAAGCGGCTGCGTTCCAGTGGGGCTGGCTGGAACAATGCATCGAGCGCGGGATGCTGCCGCGCCATGCAGACCAGTTCAACAGCATCGACACTCGGCTGCACGAAGCCTTCGCTCAACTGAAACTGAAGCGGCCGTTTTACTTCGCCTCGATGAAAGACTCGGTGGAAGACAAGGGCACCACGGATTATCTGCGGCTGATCGCAGAGAAAGTCGGCATCGAATCGCGGCACATCGATATCGAAGACATCGGCCTGAGCGCTGACGGTCGCTTCGTCGATCTCGAAGATCGCTGGATTCCGCACCTGTTCAAACTGCACGCCTGGGAGTTCATCTTCCACGAGCCGTTCGGCGCGGCGATTGCCGAGTGCGACACGCAGTTTTTCGAACCGGCGTGGAAGTCGATCCTCTCCAACAAGGGCGCCCTGCCCCTGCTATGGGAGTTTCACAAGGGCCACCCGAATCTGCTGGCGGCGCACCTCGACCCGAACCCGGGCAGCGCGGTGCCCAAGGGCTGGGTGCGCAAACCGTACTTCTCGCGGGAAGGCGCCAATATCGAGTTGCAGACCGTTGAAGGCCTGATCGTCAAAGAGGATGGGCCCTACACCGACGCGCCCTTCATCCTGCAGGAATTTGCCCCTTTGCCGAAGTTCGACGACAGCTACACGTTGATCGGTTCCTGGGTAATTGGTGATCAGGCGGCGGGGATTGGTGTGCGGGAAGACAACAGTCTTATCACCAAGGATTCGAGCCGGTTTCTGCCGCATCTGATTCTTGACTGAAAAACCTGCGCGCATGAAAAAGGCCCGTCGCATTCAGCGACGGGCCTTTTTTGTTTAACGCGGATACAGCAGCGAATCAGAACGGAATGTCGTCATCGAAGCTGTCGAAATCCGGAGCCGGTTGCGGTGCGGCCTGCTGTGGAGCCGGGGCCGAACGCTGCTGAGGTGCCGACTGCTGCGGACGCGGAGCCTGTTGGCGTGGCGCCTGCTGCTGATAGTTGTTGCCACCGCCTTGTTGGTCGCCCTGTTGTGGACGGCCGCCGAGCAGTTGCATGGTGCCTTGCATGTCGACCACGATTTCGGTGGTGTAACGCTTGATACCGTCTTTTTCCCACTCACGGGTCTGCAGCTTGCCTTCGATGTAAACCTGCGAACCCTTGCGCAGGTATTCGCCGGCGATTTCGGCAACCTTGCCGAACATCGATACGCGGTGCCACTCGGTCTTCTCGACCTTCTGACCGGTCTGCTTGTCGGTCCACTGCTCGCTGGTCGCCAGACTCAGGTTGGTCACGGCGTTACCGTTGGGCAGGTAGCGTACTTCGGGATCCTGGCCGCAAGTACCGACCAGAATGACTTTGTTAACCCCACGGGCCATAACGTTCTCCTAGGCTTCGCACGCAGTCTGCGCCGGGTTGTTCACCAGGCGTTCGAGAGTGGTGCGATCCATTAATTCGGTGTCCAGTTTGATGTAGATCGCCGCTTCATCAGCGACTATCACCGCATCAGTTACCCCTACGAGGGCCTTGAGACGCTCGACCAGACCCGCTTCGCTTATCGCTTCGGGCGACAGCGGCAGGCGCAGGCTCGTCACGTAGGGAGGTTCGCGCATGGTAACAGCAAAGGCCAGCCAAAGTGCAGCCAGCCCGGCACATCCGAGGAACACAACCGACAGACCGCCATGCTGGAACATCCAGCCGCCGAGAATCCCGCCGAGTGCCGAACCGAGGAACTGACTGGTGGAGTACACGCCCATGGCCGTGCCCTTGCCACCTGCCGGTGAAACCTTGCTGATCAGTGACGGCAGCGAAGCTTCCAGCAGATTGAACGCGGTGAAGAACACCACCGTCCCGATCACCAGAGCCCGCAGGCTGTCGCCGAACTGCCAGAAGAATAGCTCAGTGAGCATCAGCGTCATCACGGCGCCGAGCAAAACTCGTTTCATTTTGCGTTTCTTCTCGCCGTAGATAATGAACGGGATCATGGCGAAGAAAGAAATCAGCAAGGCTGTGAGGTAGACCCACCAGTGCTGTTCCTTGGGCAGACCGGCCTTTTCGACCAGCGCCAAGGGCAGTGCGACGAAGCTCGACATCAACATCGCATGTAACACAAAAATGCCCAGGTCCAGCCGCAGCAGGTCCGGGTGCTTGAGCGTCGGCATCAACGCCTGACGCGCGACGCCGGACTCCCGATGACTCAGCGGCCCGGTGGATTTCGGCACCATGAACATCACGATCACGATCCCGACCAGTGCCATGCCCCCGGTGGCGAGGAACAGGCCGGACAAGCCGAACGCACGGGTCAGCAGCGGGCCGACCACCATCGCCACGGCGAACGACAGGCCGATGGTCATGCCGATCATGGCCATGGCTTTGGTGCGGTGCTGTTCGCGGGTCAGGTCGGAAAGCAACGCCATGACCGCTGCGGAAATAGCGCCGGCGCCCTGCAGGATCCGCCCGGCAATCACGCCCCAGATCGAATCGGCCTGAGCCGCCAGCACGCTGCCAAGGGCGAAGACGATCAGCCCAAGGTAAATCACCGGACGCCGGCCGATGCGGTCGGAAATGATCCCGAACGGAATCTGGAAAATCGCCTGGGTCAGGCCGTAAGCGCCGATCGCCAGCCCGATCAGGGCCGGGGTCGCTCCCGCCAGATCCATGCCGTAGGTCGCCAGTACCGGCAACACCATGAACATGCCAAGCATACGGAAGGCGAACACCAGGGCCAGACCGCTCGCCGCGCGGGTCTCGCTGCCACTCATGCGTTCGCTGTGGGGATCGTGCATGGAAAAACCTCGTGTGAACCGGCGGCGATTCTACCAGTCCCATCGAGAGACGGGGTATATCGCGACGCTTTGACGCGTACAGATGAAACTCTCTTCATGTAAGGCAAAAAACCCTTCATTTGATAGTGTGCATCCATCCAGTATTTGGCCGTATACTCCTGTGTTTTCGACGCCCGCCGAGCGAGGCCATTTTGGACAAGATCCTGATTCGTGGGGCCCGCACCCACAACCTGAAGAACATCGACCTGACCCTGCCACGGGACAAACTGATCGTCATCACCGGCCTGTCCGGATCCGGCAAGTCGTCCCTGGCCTTCGACACGCTGTACGCCGAAGGTCAGCGCCGCTATGTCGAATCCCTGTCGGCCTATGCCCGGCAGTTCCTGTCGATGATGGAAAAACCCGACGTCGACACCATCGAAGGCCTGTCGCCGGCGATCTCCATCGAACAGAAGTCGACCTCGCACAACCCGCGTTCCACGGTCGGCACCATCACTGAAATCTACGACTACCTGCGTCTGCTCTATGCACGCGTCGGTACGCCGCGCTGCCCGGATCACGACATCCCGCTGGAAGCCCAGACCGTCAGCCAGATGGTCGACCTTGTGCTGGCCCAGCCGGAAGGCAGCAAGCTGATGCTGCTGGCGCCGGTGATTCGCGAGCGCAAAGGCGAGCACCTGTCGGTGTTCGAAGAACTGCGCGCCCAAGGCTTCGTCCGGGCCCGGGTCAACGGCCGGCTCTGCGAGCTGGACGAACTGCCGAAACTGGATAAACAGAAGAAGCATACGATCGAAGTCGTGGTCGACCGCTTCAAGGTTCGCGCCGACATGCAGCAGCGTCTGGCGGAATCCTTCGAAACCGCGCTGAAGCTGGCCGACGGCATCGCCCTGGTAGCACCGATGGACGACGAGCCGGGTGAGGAGATGATCTTCTCCGCGCGCTTCGCCTGCCCGATCTGCGGCCACGCGATCAGCGAGCTGGAACCCAAACTGTTTTCCTTCAACAACCCGGCCGGCGCCTGCCCGACCTGCGACGGTCTGGGCGTGAAGCAGTTCTTCGACATCAAGCGACTGGTCAACGGTGAACTCACGCTGGCCGAAGGTGCGATACGCGGCTGGGACCGGCGCAACGTCTATTACTTCCAGATGCTCGGCTCACTGGCCGCGCACTACGGTTTCAGCCTGGAGCAGCCGTTCAACGAGCTGCCGGCCGATCAACAGAAGTACATCCTGCACGGCAGTGGCTCGCAGAACGTCGACTTCAAATACCTCAACGACCGGGGCGACATCGTCAAGCGCTCGCACCCGTTCGAAGGCATCGTGCCGAACCTCGAGCGTCGCTACCGCGAAACCGAATCGGCCAGCGTGCGCGAAGAACTGGCGAAGTTCCTCAGCACCCAGTCCTGCCCGGATTGCCGTGGCACCCGCCTGCGTCGCGAAGCGCGGCACGTGTGGGTCGGCGAGAAAACCCTGCCGGCGGTGACCAACCTGCCGATCGGCGACGCCTGCGATTACTTCGGCGCGCTGAAGATGACCGGGCGCCGTGGCGAAATCGCCGACAAGATTCTCAAGGAGATCCGCGAGCGCCTGCAGTTTCTGGTTAACGTCGGTCTCGACTACCTGTCGCTGGATCGCAGTGCCGATACCTTGTCCGGCGGTGAAGCGCAGCGGATTCGTCTGGCCAGCCAGATCGGCGCGGGCCTGGTGGGTGTTCTGTACATCCTCGACGAGCCGTCCATTGGCCTGCACCAGCGCGACAACGATCGCCTGCTCGGCACCCTCAAGCACCTGCGCGACATCGGCAACACGGTGATCGTGGTCGAGCATGACGAAGACGCGATCCGTCTGGCCGACTATGTAGTGGATATCGGCCCGGGCGCCGGCGTTCATGGCGGACAGATCGTCGCCGAAGGCACGCCGGACGAAGTCATGGCGCATCCGGATTCGCTGACCGGTAAGTACCTGTCGGGCCGGGTGAAGATTGAAGTACCGGCCAAACGCACACCGCGCAACAAGAAACAGGTGCTGTCGCTCAAAGGTGCGAGGGGCAACAACCTGCGCAACGTTGACCTGGAAATCCCGATCGGCCTGCTGACTTGCGTGACCGGCGTCTCCGGCTCCGGCAAATCGACGCTGATCAACAACACGCTGTTCCCGCTGAGCGCCACGGCACTCAATGGCGCGACCACCCTGGAAGCCGCAGCCCACGACAGCATCAAAGGCCTGGAACATCTGGACAAGGTTGTCGACATCGACCAGAGCCCGATCGGCCGTACGCCACGCTCCAACCCGGCGACCTATACCGGATTGTTCACGCCGATCCGCGAACTGTTTGCCGGGGTTCCCGAGTCCCGCTCCCGTGGTTACGGCCCGGGGCGGTTCTCGTTCAACGTGAAGGGCGGTCGTTGCGAAGCCTGCCAGGGCGACGGTCTGATCAAGGTGGAAATGCACTTCCTGCCGGACATCTACGTCCCGTGCGACGTGTGCAAGAGCAAGCGCTACAACCGCGAAACCCTGGAGATCAAATACAAGGGCAAGAGCATCCACGAAACCCTCGAAATGACCATCGAGGAAGCGCGGGTGTTCTTCGATGCGGTGCCGGCGCTGGCGCGCAAGCTGCAAACGCTGATGGACGTGGGCCTGTCGTACATCAAGCTCGGGCAGTCGGCCACGACGCTGTCTGGTGGTGAAGCACAGCGGGTCAAGTTGTCCCGCGAGCTGTCCAAGCGCGATACCGGCAAGACCCTGTACATCCTTGACGAGCCGACCACCGGTCTGCACTTCGCGGATATTCAGCAACTCCTCGACGTACTGCATCGCCTGCGCGACCACGGCAACACCGTGGTGGTGATCGAGCACAACCTCGACGTGATCAAGACTGCCGACTGGCTGGTGGATCTGGGCCCCGAGGGTGGTTCGAAAGGTGGGCAGATCATCGCCACCGGTACGCCGGAGGAAGTGGCCGAGATGAAACAGTCTCACACCGGGCATTACCTCAAGCCGCTGTTGATCCGCGATCGGGCCTGATCGCCGGGCATGAAAAAGCCCCTGTCACTTCGTCAGTGACAGGGGCTTTTTTGTATCGGCTGCAATCAGGACGCGTGGGACTGCAGGTAGTTCTGGATACCGATCAGCTTGATCAGACCCAACTGCTTTTCAAGCCAGTAGGTGTGATCTTCTTCGGTGTCATGCAGCTGAAGCTTGAGGATATCGCGACTTACATAGTCGCCATTCTTTTCACACAGCTCGATGCCTTTGCACAATGCAGCACGAACCTTGTACTCAAGGCGCAGATCCGCTTCGAGCATGGTCTCTACCGTGGTACCAACATCCAGGTCATCCGGGCGCATGCGCGGAGTGCCTTCGAGCATCAGAATCCGGCGCATCAGCGCATCGGCGTGACCGGCCTCTTCTTCCATCTCGTGGTTGATTCGTTCGTAGAGCTTGGTGAATCCCCAGTCCTCATACATCCGCGAGTGAACGAAATATTGGTCACGCGCGGCCAGTTCGCCGGTCAGCAACGTGTTGAGGTAATCGATAACGTCTGGGTGGCCTTGCATCGCCCTACATCTCCCTGCTTGAAAGTCTGTAGTTTGAACCAACCTGACTGGAAGGTCACTCACTTCGCGCAATAAAAGCGAAGATATTCTGAGAAAAGCAGCCTAAATAACGCAAAAACCGCCCTAATGAGGGCGGTTCTGCTTCTCGTTTAGACTTCGTTAAGCTGTACGTTGAGCAGCTTTGCGATTGCTTCTCCGTACGCCGGGTCGGCCTTGTGGAAATGCTGCAACTGACGGTCGACGACATCACTCGACACACCCGCCATCGCGCCGGCGATGTTGCTGACCAGCAACGCTTTCTGTTCGTCGCTCATCAAGCGGAACAGCGCACCAGCGTGGCTGTAGTAGTCGGTGTCTTCGCGGTGATCGTAGCGATCAGCCGCGCCGCTCAGGGCCAGTGCAGGCTCGGCATAATGTGGCGCTTGTTTCGGCGACTCTACGTAGCTGTTCGGCTCGTAGTTAGGCGCGGCCCCACCATTGCTGCCAAAAGCCATCGAACCATCACGCTGGTAAGTATTCACCGGGCTGCGCGGGGCATTCACGGGCAGTTGCTGGTGGTTGGTGCCTACGCGGTAGCGGTGGGCATCGGCGTATGCGAAGACACGACCTTGCAGCATGCGATCCGGCGACAGACCTACGCCTGGCACCATGTTGCTTGGGCCGAACGCAGCTTGCTCGACTTCGGCAAAGTAGTTGAGCGGATTACGGTTCAGTTCCAGCTCACCCACTTCAATCAGTGGGAACTCCTTCTGCGACCAGGTTTTGGTCACGTCGAACGGGTTCTCGTAGTGAGCAGCGGCCTGGGCCTCGGTCATGATCTGGATGCACACGCTCCATTTCGGGAAGTCACCACGCTCGATGGCTTCGAACAGATCACGCTGGGCGTAATCGGGATCTGTGCCCGCCAAACGTGCCGCGTCTGCCGGCGCAAGGTTCTTGATCCCTTGCTTGGTCTTGTAGTGCCACTTCACCCAGTGACGCTCGCCTTGAGCGCTGATCAGGCTGTAGGTGTGGCTGCCAAAACCGTGCATGTGGCGATAGCCGTCCGGGATCCCCCGATCAGAAAACAGAATGGTGACCTGGTGCAGCGCTTCAGGCGAATGCGACCAGAAGTCCCACATCATCTGCGCACTTTTCAGGTTGCTTTGCGGCAGGCGTTTCTGGGTGTGGATAAAGTCAGGAAACTTCAGCGGATCGCGAATGAAGAACACCGGCGTGTTGTTGCCGACAATGTCCCAGTTGCCTTCTTCGGTGTAGAACTTGAGGGCGAAGCCACGCGGATCGCGCTCGGTGTCGGCCGAGCCACGCTCACCACCGACCGTTGAAAAACGCAGGAAGGTCGGAGTCTGTTTGCCGACAGCAGAGAACAGCTTGGCGCTGGTGTACTGCGTAATGTCGCGAGTGACTGTGAAAGTGCCATATGCGCCCGAACCCTTGGCGTGTACACGACGCTCGGGAATGTTTTCCCGGTTGAAGTGAGCAAGCTTCTCGATCAGGTGGAAATCATCGAGCAGCAACGGACCACGAGGGCCGGCGGAGCGAGAGTTCTGGTTATCAGCGACAGGTGCGCCACTGGCGGTCGTAAGCGTCTTGTTCTGGCTCATGCGATCTTCATCCTCTATCGGTCTTGAACTGCCGGCTAATCGGCTTGTTGGGGAGTATCGATCATCAATATGACAGCCACAAATTCATTAACTTATGGTTATCAATAGAAAAAAACTAACGACGAATCCCCACACATAGTGCAGACCGAAACAGGATAGAAGCTTGTACGAACAGCGCATTTCTTACAGGCACAAAAAACCGGGCACTAGGCCCGGTTCCTTGTTTCAGACTGATGTCTTACTCAGCGGATACAGCTTCACCGCCGACAGCACGATCAACCAGTTCGACGTACGCCATAGGCGCGTTGTCGCCAGCGCGGAAACCGCACTTGAGGATGCGCAGGTAGCCACCCTCACGGGTAGCGTAACGCTTGCCCAGGTCGTTGAAGAGCTTACCAACGATAGCTTTCGAACGAGTACGGTCGAAAGCCAGACGACGGTTAGCAACGCTGTCTGTCTTGGCCAGAGTGATCAGCGGCTCGGCAACGCGGCGCAGTTCTTTGGCTTTTGGCAGAGTAGTTTTGATCAGCTCGTGCTCGAACAGCGACACCGCCATGTTCTGGAACATGGCCTTGCGGTGCGAGCTGGTGCGGCTCAGGTGACGCCCACTTTTACGATGACGCATGGTTCATTCCTTACCAAACACTACGTTCGGTGATTACGACGATCAGGCAGTCGCCTTGTCGTCCTTCTTAAGACTTGCAGGCGGCCAGTTGTCGAGGCGCATGCCGAGGGACAGACCGCGGGAGGCCAGAACGTCCTTGATTTCAGTCAAGGATTTCTTGCCCAGGTTCGGAGTCTTCAACAGCTCTACTTCGGTACGCTGAATCAGGTCGCCGATGTAGTAGATGTTTTCCGCCTTAAGGCAGTTAGCCGAACGTACAGTCAGTTCCAGATCGTCAACCGGGCGAAGCAGGATCGGATCGATCTCGTCTTCCTGCTCGACAACCACTGGCTCACTGTCACCTTTGAGGTCGACGAACGCAGCCAACTGCTGTTGCAGAATGGTTGCAGCGCGGCGGATAGCCTCTTCAGGATCGAGAGTACCGTTGGTTTCCAGATCAATAACCAGCTTGTCCAGGTTGGTACGCTGTTCGACACGGGCGTTTTCCACCACGTATGCGATACGGCGAACCGGGCTGAACGAAGAGTCAAGCTGCAAGCGACCGATGCTGCGGCTTTCGTCTTCATCGCTCTGACGCGAGTCTGCTGGTTCATAACCACGACCACGAGCTACGGTGAGCTTCATGTTCAGGGCGCCGTTAGACGCCAGGTTAGCGATTACGTGATCGGGATTAACGATCTCGACATCATGATCCAGCTGAATATCGGCAGCGGTAACCACCCCCGAACCCTTCTTCGACAAGGTCAGCGTAACTTCGTCACGACCGTGCAGCTTGATGGCCAGACCTTTAAGGTTCAACAGGATTTCAATTACGTCTTCCTGTACACCTTCGATGGCGCTGTACTCGTGGAGCACACCGTCAATCTCGGCCTCGACTACTGCGCAGCCGGGCATTGAGGACAACAGGATGCGGCGCAGCGCGTTGCCCAGGGTGTGGCCAAAACCACGCTCGAGAGGCTCGAGAGTGATCTTGGCGCGGGTTGGACTGACAACCTGCACATCAATGTGGCGGGGTGTCAGGAACTCATTTACCGAAATCTGCATGGATGCACCTATTTTCTAGCCCTTACTTGGAGTAGAGCTCGACAATCAGGCTTTCGTTGATGTCGGCGGACAGATCACTGCGAGCAGGAACGTTCTTGAAAACGCCCGACTTCTTCTCAGTGTCTACTTCTACCCATTCTACGCGGCCACGTTGGGCACACAGATCGAGAGCTTGGACAATGCGAAGTTGGTTTTTTGCTTTCTCGCGAACAGCAACCACGTCACCAGCACGAACCTGGTAGGACGGAACGTTTACGGTCTGACCGTTAACGCTGATCGACTTGTGCGATACCAGCTGACGGGATTCGGCACGAGTCGAACCAAAGCCCATACGGTATACAACGTTGTCCAGACGGCATTCGAGCAGTTGCAGCAGGTTTTCACCGGTTGCACCTTTCTTGCCAGCTGCTTCTTTGTAGTAGCCGCTGAACTGACGCTCGAGAACGCCGTAGATACGACGGACCTTCTGCTTTTCACGCAGTTGGGTGCCGTAGTCGGACTGGCGACCGCGGCGTTGGCCGTGGATACCAGGTGCTGCTTCAATGTTGCACTTCGATTCGATCGCGCGCACGCCGCTCTTCAGGAAGAGATCGGTGCCTTCGCGACGAGCGAGTTTGCATTTTGGACCAATGTAACGAGCCATTCTTTACAATCTCCTGGATTACACGCGGCGCTTCTTCGGCGGACGGCACCCGTTGTGCGGGATTGGCGTCACGTCGGTGATGCTGGCGATCTTGTAGCCACAGCCGTTCAAAGCGCGGACTGCGGATTCACGACCTGGACCTGGACCCTTGACGTTCACGTCGAGGTTTTTCAGGCCGTATTCCAGCGCAGCTTGACCAGCACGCTCAGCAGCTACTTGAGCAGCGAACGGGGTGGACTTGCGGGAACCGCGGAAACCCGAACCACCGGAGGTAGCCCAGGAAAGAGCGTTACCTTGACGGTCGGTGATGGTCACGATGGTGTTGTTAAAAGAAGCATGGATGTGGGCGATGCCATCAACCACTGTCTTTTTAACTTTTTTACGAGGACGAGCAGCAGGTTTTGCCATGATTAAATTCCTGTCGATTCGCTGGGGCGATTACTTGCGGATCGGCTTACGCGGACCTTTACGGGTACGCGCGTTGGTCTTGGTACGCTGACCGCGTACTGGCAGACCACGACGATGACGCAGACCGCGATAGCAACCGAGGTCCATCAAGCGCTTGATTTTCATGTTGATTTCGCGACGCAGGTCACCTTCAGTGGTGAACTTCGCCACTTCGCCACGCAGCTGTTCAATCTGCTCGTCGCTCAGATCCTTGATCTTTGCGGCTGGGTTTACCCCAGTCTCTGCACAGATCTTCTGTGCAGTAGTGCGACCAACACCATAGATGTAGGTCAGCGAGATAACAGTATGCTTGTTATCTGGAATGTTAACGCCTGCAATACGGGCCATTCAGTGGGACTCCAATTGACAGCTACCTACGCCCCGGAAGCCAAGAAATAGGGCGCGAGATAATATCGCTGTAATAACAAATAATCAACCCGGTAGCGCACTAGCTACCGGGCTTGAAGCACAATCACACTCAGCCTTGGCGCTGTTTGTGACGCGGTTCCGCGCTGCAAATTACTCGAACAACACCTTCGCGGCGAATAATCTTGCAGTTACGGCACAGCTTTTTCACCGATGCACGAACTTTCATCACCAACTCCTCGAACCTTATGGGTACTCAGCGCAACATGCCGCTGCCGTAACCCTTCAGGTTGGCTTTCTTCATCAGGGATTCGTACTGGTGCGAAACGAGGTGCGATTGTACTTGGGACATGAAGTCCATCACAACCACGACCACGATCAGCAACGAGGTCCCGCCAAGGTAGAACGGAACGTTTGCTGCAACCACCAGGAACTGGGGCAACAAGCACACGGCCGTCATGTAAAGAGCACCGAACATGGTCAAGCGAGTCAAAACGCCATCAATATAGCGTGCGGACTGCTCACCTGGACGGATGCCCGGAATAAAGGCACCGGACTTCTTCAGGTTTTCCGCTACGTCTTTCGGATTGAACATCAACGCCGTATAGAAGAAGCAGAAGAAAATAATCCCTGCACTAAACAGCAGAATATTCAACGGCTGACCAGGAGCGATCGACTGCGAGATGTCCTGCAACCAGCCCATACCTTCAGACTGACCAAACCAGGCACCCAACGAAGCCGGGAACAGCAAAATGCTGCTCGCGAAAATAGCCGGAATAACACCGGCCATGTTCACCTTCAGCGGCAAGTGGCTTGTCTGCGCAGCAAAAACCTTGCGGCCCTGCTGACGCTTGGCGTAGTGAACAGCGATACGACGCTGACCACGCTCAATGAACACCACGAAACCGATAATCGCTACTGCCAGCAAACCGATGGCAACCAAAGCGAAGATGTTGATATCGCCCTGACGCGCAGACTCGAAAGACTGCCCGATTGCTCTCGGAAGACCGGCGACGATACCCGAAAAAATCAACATCGAGATACCGTTGCCTACACCACGCTCAGTAATCTGCTCACCCAGCCACATCATGAACATCGCGCCAGCCACAAACGTGGAGACCGCGACGAAATGGAAGCCAAAGTCACCAGTGAACGCAACGCCCTGCCCCGCCAGACCAATGGACATGCCAATGGCCTGAACGAGAGCGAGGACGACGGTGCCGTAGCGGGTGTACTGGCTGATCTTGCGACGGCCAGCTTCACCTTCCTTCTTCAACTGCTCCAGCTGCGGGCTGACGGCGGTCATCAGCTGCATGATGATCGATGCCGAAATGTACGGCATGATCCCCAGTGCAAAGATGCTCATCCGTTCCAGCGCGCCGCCGGAAAACATGTTGAACAAGCTAAGAATGGTCCCCTCATTCTGTCGAAACAGGTCTGCGAGTCGGTCCGGGTTGATACCTGGAACCGGGATGTGTGCGCCTATTCGGTAGACGATAATCGCCAGGAACAGAAAACGCAGACGAGCCCAAAGTTCAGACATACCGCCTTTGCCGAGCGCAGAGAGAGCACCTTGCTTAGCCATTTATTCCTCGAACTTGCCGCCAGCTGCTTCGATAGCCGCACGCGCACCTTTGGTGGCGCCGATTCCCTTGCCGATAGTGACAGCGCGAGTCACTTCACCGGACAGCATGATTTTCACACGCTGTACGTTGACATTGATCACGTTGGCATCTTTCAGGGACTGCACGGTGACGATGTCGCCTTCCACTTTAGCCAGCTCGGACAGACGCACTTCTGCGCGATCCATGGCTTTCAGGGAAACGAAACCGAACTTCGGCAGGCGACGATGCAGCGGCTGTTGACCGCCTTCAAAGCCTGGAGCAATGGTGCCACCGGAGCGGGAAGTTTGACCTTTGTGACCACGGCCACCAGTCTTACCCAAACCACTACCGATACCACGGCCCGGACGATGCTTTTCGCGACGGGAACCCGGCGCTGGACTCAGATCATTGAGTTTCATCGATTAACCCTCGACACGCAGCATGTAGTAAGCCTTGTTGATCATCCCGCGATTCTCGGGAGTATCCTGGACTTCTACAGTGTGACCGATGCGACGCAGACCCAGACCCTTAACGCACAGTTTGTGGTTAGGGATGCGGCCGGTCATGCTTTTGATCAGCGTAACTTTAACGGTAGCCATGATTACTTGATCTCCTCAACACGCAGGCCACGTTTGGCTGCAATGGATTCAGGAGACTGCATAGCCTTCAGACCCTTGAAAGTGGCGTGAACCACGTTTACAGGGTTAGTCGAGCCGTAGCACTTGGCCAGAACGTTCTGAACGCCAGCAACTTCGAGGACAGCACGCATAGCGCCGCCAGCGATGATACCGGTACCTTCAGAAGCAGGCTGCATGTACACCTTAGAAGCGCCATGGGCGGACTTCATTGCGTACTGCAGAGTGGTGCCGTTCAGATCAACCTGGATCATGTTGCGGCGAGCAGCTTCCATTGCCTTCTGGATCGCAGCAGGCACTTCACGCGACTTGCCACGGCCGAAGCCAACACGCCCTTTACCATCACCAACCACGGTCAACGCGGTGAAAGTGAAGATACGGCCGCCTTTAACGGTTTTGGCTACGCGGTTAACTTGAACCAGCTTCTCGATGTAGCCTTCGTCGCGCTTTTGGTCGTTATTTGACATAACTTAGAACTCCAGCCCAGCTTCACGAGCAGCATCAGCCAGCGCTTTAACGCGGCCGTGGTACTTGAAGCCAGAGCGGTCGAAAGCCACCTGCGAGACGCCAGCGGCCTTAGCACGCGTAGCGACCAGCTGGCCAACCTTAGTGGCCGCGTCGATGTTGCCAGTGGCGCCATCACGCAGTTCTTTATCCAAAGTCGAGGCGCTTGCCAGGACTTTGTTGCCGTCGGCCGAAATGACCTGGGCGTAGATGTGCTGCGAAGAGCGGAACACGCAGAGACGCACGACTTCGAGTTCGTGCATTTTCAGGCGTGCTTTGCGAGCGCGACGCAGTCGAGTAACTTTTTTGTCGGTCATTTGCTATGCCCTACTTCTTCTTGGCTTCTTTACGACGGACGACTTCGTCCGCGTAGCGCACACCTTTGCCTTTGTACGGCTCTGGTGGACGGAAGTCGCGGATCTCGGCGGCCACTTGACCTACCAGCTGCTTGTCGATGCCCTTGATCAGGATATCGGTCTGGCTAGGAGTCTCAGCGGTGATGCCTTCCGGCAGTTCGTAATCCACTGGGTGCGAGAAGCCAAGAGCCAGGTTCAGCACCTGACCTTTTGCTTGCGCTTTGTAACCAACACCGACCAGCTGGAGCTTACGCTCGAAGCCTTGGCTTACGCCCTGGACCATGTTGTTTACCAACGCACGAGTGGTACCGGCCATTGCGCGAGTCTGTTGATCGCCATTGCGAGCAGCAAAACGCAGCTCACCGGCTTCTTCAACGACTTCAACGGACGAATGGACGTTCAGTTCAAGAGTACCCTTGGCACCCTTCACCGAAAGCTGTTGGCCTGCGAATTTTACTTCGACACCGGCTGGCAGCTTAACGGGGTTCTTAGCGACGCGAGACATGCTTATCCCCCCTTAGAACACAGTGCAAAGAACTTCGCCGCCGACACCGGCAGCGCGCGCAGCACGATCAGTCATCACACCTTTGTTGGTGGAGACGATAGACACACCGAGACCGCCACGTACTTTTGGCAGTTCTTCGACGGACTTGTACTGACGCAGGCCTGGACGGCTAACGCGCTTCACTTCCTCGATGACCGGACGGCCTTCGAAGTATTTCAGCTCGATGGACAGCAGTGGTTTGGTTTCGCTGCTGATCTGATAACCCGCGATGTAACCTTCGTCCTTCAGGACTTTTGCTACAGCCACCTTCAACGTGGAAGACGGCATGCTTACGACGGACTTTTCAGCCATCTGGGCATTACGGATTCGAGTTAGCATGTCCGCTAACGGGTCCTGCATACTCATGGGCTAGACGCTCCTAATACAGAAAAATTAGCCTTGCGGCTACTACTTGTCGCCGAGAAATTCCGGGCATAAAAAACACGGGCTCAGGCGAGCCGGTCATTCTAGACATACCCCAGAAATGAATCAAGCCCCAAAAGGGGCTTGATTCAAGTTCAAGGCCACCGATGGTCAGGTTCTTGCGACTCCGACCATCAAGGCTTTGACAGCAATTACCAGCTGGCTTTAACCAGACCTGGCACGTCACCACGCATTGCTGCTTCACGCAATTTGTTACGGCCGAGGCCGAACTTGCGGTAAACGCCGTGCGGACGACCGGTCAGACGGCAACGGTTACGCATGCGCGAAGCGCTTGCGTCACGTGGTTGCTTCTGCAGAGCTACGGTAGCTTCCCAACGCGCTTCTGGACTTGCGTTCAGATCAACGATGATAGCTTTCAGCGCTGCACGCTTGACGGCGTACTTGGCAACGGTGAGCTGACGTTTCAGCTCACGGTTTTTCATGCTCTTCTTGGCCATTTTCCTACTCCAATCAGTTGCGGAACGGGAATTTGAAAGCACGCAGCAGAGCGCGGCCTTCATCATCGTTCTTGGCAGTGGTGGTCAGGGTAATGTCCAGACCGCGGAGAGCATCGATCTTGTCGTAGTCGATTTCCGGGAAAATGATCTGCTCTTTCACGCCCATGCTGTAGTTGCCACGACCATCGAAGGACTTGGCATTCAGGCCGCGGAAGTCGCGAACCCGAGGCAGGGAGATCGACAGCAGACGATCCAGGAACTCGTACATACGCTCACGGCGCAGGGTCACTTTGACGCCGATCGGCCAACCTTCACGGACTTTAAAGCCAGCGATGGATTTGCGAGCGTAGGTCACAACGACTTTCTGGCCGGTGATCTTTTCCAGGTCAGCAACAGCGTGCTCGATGACTTTTTTGTCGCCGATCGCTTCGCCCAGACCCATGTTCAGGGTGATTTTGGTAACGCGCGGAACTTCCATCACGTTCGAAAGCTTAAGTTCTTCCTTAAGTTTCGGAGCGATTTCCTTCCGGTAAATCTCTTTTAGTCGTGCCATGGTCTTCTACCTAGCAGTGTTCAAGCATCAACCGCTTTTTGGGTCGACTTGAAGACACGAATTTTCTTACCGTCTTCTACTTTGAAACCAACGCGGTCAGCCTTGTTGGTTTCGCCGTTGAAGATGGCGACGTTGGAAGCGTGCAGTGGCGCTTCTTTCTCGACGATACCGCCCTGTACGCCCGACATCGGGTTAGGCTTGGTATGACGCTTGACCAGGTTCAGACCACCAACAACCAGACGGTTGTCAGCAAGAACCTTCAGCACCTTACCGCGCTTACCTTTGTCTTTGCCGGCGATCACGATGATCTCGTCGTCACGACGAATCTTTTGCATGTCGGATCTCCTTACAGCACTTCTGGGGCGAGCGAGACGATCTTCATGAACTTCTCAGTACGAAGTTCACGGGTCACTGGCCCAAAGATACGGGTGCCGATCGGCTCTTGCTTGTTGTTCAGAAGAACAGCAGCGTTGCCATCAAAGCGGATAATGGAGCCATCAGCACGACGTACGCCGTGACGAGTGCGGACTACAACAGCAGTCATCACTTGGCCTTTTTTCACCTTACCGCGAGGAATTGCTTCCTTCACGGTAACTTTGATGATGTCACCGATACCAGCGTAACGACGATGGGAGCCACCCAGCACCTTGATGCACATAACGCGGCGAGCGCCGCTGTTATCGGCCACATCGAGCATGGATTGAGTCTGAATCATATAATTTCTCCGACCCCTAGCCCTTAGACTTCCACAGCGCGTTCGAGAACATCAACCAGCGCCCAAGACTTGGTCTTGGCCATCGGACGAGTTTCACGAATAGTGACTTTGTCGCCGATGTGGCACTGATTGGTTTCGTCGTGCGCGTGCAGCTTAGTCGAACGCTTAACGTATTTACCGTAGATCGGGTGCTTAACGCGACGCTCGATCAGAACGGTGATGGTTTTGTCCATCTTGTCGCTGACAACACGGCCAGTCAGCGTACGGACAGTTTTTTCGGCTTCAGCCATGATCACTTACCTGCCTGCTGGTTGAGCACAGTCTTCACGCGAGCGATGTCACGCTTAACTTGCGAGAGCAGATGAGACTGCCCCAACTGGCCAGTTGCTTTCTGCATGCGCAGATTGAACTGGTCGCGCAGCAAGCCGAGCAGTTGCTCGTTCAGCTGCTGTGCGGATTTTTCACGAAGTTCATTCGCTTTCATCACATCACCGTCCGTTTAACAAAGGAGGTGGCGAGCGGCAGCTTTGCAGCAGCCAGGGCGAAAGCCTCACGCGCCAGCTCTTCAGAAACACCCTCGATTTCATACAGGACTTTGCCTGGCTGAATCTGGGCAACCCAGTACTCCACGTTACCCTTACCTTTACCCATACGAACCTCGAGAGGCTTCTTGGAGATCGGCTTGTCCGGGAATACACGGATCCAGATCTTGCCGCCACGTTTTACGTGACGGGTCAGAGCACGACGCGCTGACTCGATCTGACGAGCGGTGAGACGACCACGAGCTACAGACTTCAGCGCGAACTCGCCGAAGCTGACTTTGCTACCGCGCAGTGCCAGACCACGGTTGTGGCCGGTCATCTGCTTGCGGAACTTCGTACGCTTAGGTTGCAACATTTGGCGTACCCCTTACTTAGCAGCTTTTTTACGAGGCGCTGGTGCTTGTGGCTTCAGCTCTTCTTGGCGACCACCAATTACTTCGCCTTTGAAGATCCAAACCTTTACACCGATCACACCGTAAGTGGTGTGAGCTTCGTAGTTGGCATAGTCGATGTCGGCACGCAGGGTGTGCAGTGGCACACGACCTTCGCGATACCATTCAGTACGTGCGATTTCAGCACCGCCGAGACGACCGCTCACTTGGATTTTGATGCCTTTGGCACCAATGCGCATGGCGTTCTGTACAGCGCGCTTCATGGCGCGACGGAACATTACACGACGCTCCAGCTGCTGAGCTACGCTCTGCGCAACCAGCATACCGTCGAGCTCCGGCTTGCGGATCTCTTCGATATTGATGTGCACAGGCACACCCATTTGCTTGGTCAGGTCCTGACGCAGTTTCTCAACATCTTCACCTTTCTTCCCGATAACGATACCTGGACGAGCGGTGTGGATGGTGATGCGTGCAGTTTGGGCCGGACGATGGATATCGATACGGCTTACGGACGCGCTTTTTAGTTTGTCTTGGAGGTATTCACGCACCTTCAGATCAGCGAACAAGTAGTCCGCATAAGTCCGACCGTCTGCGTACCAGACGGAGGTGTGCTCCTTGACGATTCCCAGGCGAATGCCAATGGGATGTACTTTCTGACCCATCTCTTCGACTCCGTTACTTGTCAGCAACCTTGACAGTGATATGGCAAGACCGCTTGACGATGCGATCAGCACGGCCTTTGGCACGTGGCATGATGCGCTTCAGCGAACGCCCTTCGTTGACGAAAACGGTGCTGACCTTCAGGTCATCAACGTCTGCGCCTTCGTTATGCTCGGCGTTGGCTACGGCCGACTCCAGCACTTTTTTCATGATCTCGGCGGCTTTCTTACTGCTGAAAGCCAACAGGTTGAGCGCTTCGCCCACCTTCTTCCCGCGGATCTGGTCGGCGACCAAGCGGGCTTTCTGGGCGGAGATTCGAGCGCCCGACAACTTAGCGGCTACTTCCATTTCCTTACCCCTTAACGCTTGGCTTTCTTGTCTGCCACGTGCCCGCGATAAGTGCGGGTACCGGCGAACTCGCCCAGTTTGTGGCCGACCATGTCTTCGTTTACGAGAACTGGGACGTGCTGACGACCGTTGTGTACAGCGATGGTCAGACCGACCATTTGTGGCAGGATCATCGAACGACGCGACCAAGTCTTAATTGGTTTGCGATCGTTCTTTTCCGCCGCCACTTCGATCTTCTTCAGTAGGTGAAGATCAATAAAAGGACCTTTTTTCAGAGAACGTGGCACTGTCGTATCCCTCTATTTACTTGCGACGACGGACGATCATTTTGTCGGTACGCTTATTACCACGAGTCTTCGCGCCCTTAGTCGGGAAGCCCCATGGCGATACCGGATGACGACCACCAGAGGTACGACCTTCACCACCACCATGTGGGTGGTCAACCGGGTTCATGGCAACACCACGAACGGTTGGGCGAACGCCACGCCAGCGCTTGGCACCAGCTTTACCCAGCGAACGCAGGCTGTGCTCGGAGTTCGAGACTTCGCCCAGGGTCGCACGGCACTCAGCCAGTACTTTACGCATTTCACCGGAACGCAGACGCAGGGTCACGTAAACGCCTTCACGAGCGATCAGCTGAGCCGAAGCACCAGCGGAACGAGCGATCTGTGCGCCTTTACCTGGCTTCAGTTCGATGCCGTGTACGGTAGAACCGACTGGAATGTTGCGCAGTTGCAGAGCGTTACCTGGCTTGATTGGAGCCAGGGCACCTGCGATCAGCGTGTCGCCAGCACTAACGCCTTTAGGGGCGATGATGTAGCGGCGCTCGCCGTCTGCGTAGCAGAGCAGTGCGATGTGAGCAGTACGGTTTGGATCGTATTCGATACGCTCGACAGTGGCGACGATGCCATCTTTGTCGTTGCGACGGAAATCGACCATACGGTAATGCTGCTTATGACCACCACCGATGTGACGAGTGGTAATACGGCCATTGTTGTTACGACCACCAGACTTCGATTTTTTCTCGAGCAGCGGTGCGTGAGGAGCGCCTTTATGCAGCTCCTGGTTGACCACCTTGACCACAAAACGGCGGCCAGGGGAAGTCGGTTTGCATTTAACGATTGCCATGATGCACCCCTTCCTTACTCAGCACTGCTGCTGAAATCGAGATCTTGGCCTGGCTGAAGGGAGATAACTGCCTTCTTCCAGTCATTACGCTTGCCCAGACCGCGAGCGGTGCGCTTGCTCTTACCCAGAACGTTCAGGGTAGTAACACGCTCAACTTTCACGCTGAACAGGCTTTCGACGGCCTTCTTGATTTCCAGCTTGGTTGCGTCAGTAGCAACCTTGAAAACGAACTGGCCTTTCTTGTCTGCCAGAACCGTAGCCTTCTCGGAAACGTGCGGGCCAAGCAGAACTTTAAATACGCGTTCCTGGTTCATCCCAGCAGCTCCTCGAATTTCTTCACGGCCGACACGGTGATCAACACCTTGTCGTATGCGATCAGACTAACTGGATCGGAACCTTGCACGTCACGTACATCTACGTGTGGCAGGTTGCGAGCAGCCAGGTACAGGTTCTGATCAACAGCGTCCGACACGATCAGAACGTCGGTCAGGCTCATGTTGTTCAGTTTGCCCAGCAGGTCTTTGGTTTTCGGAGTTTCAACTGCGAAATCCTGAACCACGACCAGACGATCAGTACGCACCAGCTCAGCAAGGATGGAACGCATTGCTGCGCGATACATCTTCTTGTTCAGCTTCTGGGAGTGATCCTGTGGACGAGCTGCGAAAGTGGTGCCGCCGCCGCGCCAGATTGGGCTACGGATAGTACCGGCACGAGCACGGCCAGTACCTTTCTGACGCCATGGGCGCTTACCGCCACCACGAACGTCGGAACGGGTCTTTTGCTGCTTGCTACCTTGACGGCCGCCGGCCATGTAGGCCACGACTGCTTGGTGAACCAGCGTCTCGTTGAATTCGCCGCCAAATGTCAGTTCGGAAACTTCGATCGCTTGAGCGTCATTTACATTTAATTGCATGTCAGCTTCCCCTTAACCGCGAGCCTTGGCTGCTGGACGTACAACCAGGTTGCCGCCAGTAGCGCCAGGAACAGCACCCTTGACCAGCAACAGATTGCGTTCAGCGTCCACGCGCACTACTTCCAGGGACTGCACGGTCACGCGCTCAGCGCCCATATGACCGGACATTTTTTTGCCCTTGAATACACGACCAGGAGTCTGGCACTGGCCGATAGAGCCTGGGACGCGGTGGGATACGGAGTTACCGTGGGTGTTATCTTGCCCGCGGAAATTCCAACGCTTGATCGTACCCTGGAAGCCTTTACCTTTGGACTGACCGGTTACATCAACCAGTTGACCAGCAGCGAAGATTTCAGCGTTGATCAGATCGCCGGCCTGGTACTCGCCTTCTTCAAGGCGGAATTCCATTACGGTACGACCAGCGGCAACGTTCGCCTTGGCGAAGTGGCCAGCCTGAGCAGCTGTTACACGGGAAGCACGACGCTCGCCGACAGTGACTTGCACTGCACGATAGCCATCGGTTTCTTCAGTTTTGAACTGGGTGACGCGATTCGGCTCGATCTCAATGACCGTGACCGGAATGGAGACACCTTCTTCGGTGAAAATACGGGTCATACCCGCTTTACGACCGACTACACCAATAGTCATGTTGTAAACCTCATGAGTGTACGGGGCTTTCACCCGCTATGGCCGCCCATTTCAGAGCGTTACACGACCAAGACCGAGTCTTAGCCGAGGCTGATCTGCACTTCCACACCGGCCGCAAGATCAAGCTTCATAAGTGCATCAACGGTTTTATCCGTTGGCTGGACGATGTCCAGAACGCGCTTATGAGTGCGGATCTCGTACTGGTCACGCGCGTCTTTGTTGACGTGCGGGGAAACCAGAACGGTGAACCGCTCTTTACGGGTAGGCAGTGGAATTGGACCACGCACTTGAGCACCAGTACGTTTCGCGGTTTCCACGATTTCCTGGGTTGATTGGTCGATCAGGCGATGGTCAAAAGCCTTCAACCTGATACGGATTTGCTGATTTTGCATTGGATTTCAGACTCCGGCTGCTATTCCCACCGGGCGCAATACGCCCGTTAAAAGGAGGCGCAATTCTATAGACGCCCCAGATAGGTGTCAACCCAATAAAAAAGCCCCCGCTAAGCGGGGGCTTTTTCAACTCATCAAAGCTGACTCAATAAAGAGATCACTCGATGATTTTAGCTACGACGCCAGCACCAACGGTACGGCCGCCTTCACGGATTGCGAAACGCAGACCGTCTTCCATCGCGATGGTTTTGATCAGGGTAACAGTCATCTGAATGTTGTCACCTGGCATTACCATTTCAACGCCTTCTGGCAGCTCGCAGTTACCAGTCACGTCAGTAGTACGGAAGTAGAACTGTGGACGGTAGCCTTTGAAGAACGGAGTGTGACGACCGCCTTCTTCCTTGCTCAGAACGTAAACTTCTGCGGTGAACTTGGTGTGCGGCTTAACCGAACCCGGCTTAACCAGAACCTGACCACGCTCAACGTCGTCACGCTTGGTGCCACGCAGCAGAACGCCGCAGTTCTCGCCAGCACGACCTTCGTCCAGCAGTTTGCGGAACATCTCAACACCGGTGCAGGTGGTGGTGGTGGTGTCACGCAGACCAACGATTTCCAGGGCGTCTTGAACGCGAACGATACCGCGCTCGATACGACCGGTCACAACAGTACCGCGACCCGAAATCGAGAACACGTCTTCGATTGGCATCAGGAAAGGCTTGTCGATAGCACGCTCTGGCTCTGGGATGTAGCTGTCCAGAGTTTCCACCAGTTTCTTAACAGCGGTGGTGCCCATTTCGTTGTCGTCTTTGCCTTCCAGCGCCATACGAGCCGAACCGATGATGATCGGAGTGTCGTCGCCTGGGAAGTCGTAGGTGGACAGCAGGTCGCGAACTTCCATCTCAACCAGTTCCAGCAGCTCAGCGTCGTCTACCAGGTCAGCCTTGTTCAGGAAAACCACGATGTACGGAACGCCTACCTGACGGGACAGCAGGATGTGCTCACGGGTTTGTGGCATCGGACCATCAGCGGCCGAGCAAACCAGGATCGCGCCGTCCATCTGCGCAGCACCAGTGATCATGTTCTTCACGTAGTCAGCGTGACCTGGGCAGTCAACGTGAGCGTAGTGACGAATGTTCGAGTTGTACTCAACGTGCGCGGTGTTGATGGTGATACCGCGAGCTTTTTCTTCTGGAGCGCTGTCGATCTTGTCGAATTCAACTACGGCCGAACCGAAAACTTCGGAGCAGACGCGAGTCAGAGCAGCGGTCAGAGTGGTTTTACCGTGGTCAACGTGGCCGATGGTGCCAACGTTTACGTGCGGTAGGGAACGATCAAATTTTTCTTTAGCCACGACAATTAACTCCTAGCCTAAAGGGGCTGAATCAGCCTTGTTTTTTGGTAACGGATTCGACGATGTGCGACGGAGCCGTATCGTATTTTTTGAATTCCATAGAGTAGCTTGCGCGACCCTGGGACATGGAACGAACGTCGGTCGCATAACCGAACATCTCACCCAGTGGAACTTCGGCACGGATAACCTTGCCGGACACTGTGTCTTCCATACCCTGGATCATGCCGCGACGACGGTTAAGGTCGCCCATCACATCACCCATATAGTCTTCAGGCGTAACAACCTCTACCGCCATGATCGGCTCGAGCAACTCACCACCGCCCTTCTGGGCCAGTTGCTTCGTCGCCATGGAAGCAGCCACTTTAAACGCCATCTCGTTGGAGTCGACGTCGTGGTAAGAACCATCGAACACGGTAGCCTTCAGGCCGATCAGCGGATAGCCGGCAACAACGCCGTTCTTCATCTGCTCTTCGATACCCTTCTGGATAGCCGGGATGTATTCCTTAGGAACCACACCACCCACTACTTCGTTCAGGAATTGCAGACCTTCCTGACCTTCGTCAGCAGGAGCAAAGCGAATCCAGCAGTGACCGAACTGGCCACGACCGCCGGACTGACGAACGAACTTGCCTTCGATTTCGCAGTTCTTCGTGATGCGCTCACGGTACGAAACCTGTGGCTTGCCGATGTTGGCTTCGACGTTGAACTCACGGCGCATCCGGTCAACCAGGATGTCCAGGTGCAGCTCGCCCATGCCGGAGATGATCGTTTGACCAGTCTCTTCATCAGTTTTAACGCGGAAAGACGGGTCTTCCTGAGCAAGTTTGCCCAGAGCGATACCCATTTTTTCCTGGTCATCCTTGGTCTTAGGCTCTACGGCAACCGAAATAACCGGCTCCGGGAAGTCCATGCGAACCAGGATGATTGGCTTGTCAGCGTTGCAGAGGGTTTCACCAGTGGTGACGTCCTTCATGCCGATCAGGGCCGCGATGTCGCCAGCGCGCACTTCCTTGATCTCTTCACGGGCGTTTGCGTGCATTTGCACCATACGACCCACGCGCTCTTTTTTGCCTTTAACCGAGTTGATCACGCCGTCGCCGGAGTTCAACACGCCCGAGTAAACGCGGACGAAGGTCAAGGTACCCACGAATGGGTCGGTAGCGATCTTGAACGCCAGGGCCGCGAACGGCTCGTCGTCGCTTGCATGACGCTCCATCTCTTCTTCCTCGTTATCAGGGTTGGAACCCTTGATAGCAGGAATGTCGGTCGGAGCAGGCAGGAAGTCGATAACGGCGTCGAGAACCAGGGGAACACCCTTGTTCTTGAACGAAGAACCGCAAACAGCCAGAACGATTTCGCCGGCGATAGTACGTGCACGCAAAGCAGCCTTGATCTCTTCGATCGACAGCTCTTCACCTTCCAGGTACTTGTTCATCAGGTCTTCGTTGGCTTCGGCGGCGGCTTCAACCATGTTGTTGCGCCACTCTTCAGCCAGCTCGAGCATGTCCGCAGGGATTTCCTTGCGAACTGGAACCATACCCTTGTCAGAGTCGTTCCAGTAGACAGCTTGCATGTTGATCAGGTCGATCTGGCCCTGGAAGTTGTCTTCCGAACCGATAGCCAGCTGGATCGGCACCGGAGTGTGACCCAGACGCTGTTTGATCTGACCGATCACGCGCAGGAAGTTGGCACCAGCACGGTCCATCTTGTTTACGTAAACAAGACGTGGAACGCCGTATTTGTTGGCCTGACGCCATACGGTTTCCGACTGAGGCTCAACACCCGAAGTACCGCAGAACACAACGACAGCGCCGTCGAGTACGCGCAGGGAACGTTCTACTTCAATGGTGAAGTCTACGTGGCCCGGGGTATCGATTACGTTGAAGCGATGCTCGTGTGGGTACTGCTTCTCGGAACCTTTCCAGAAGGCGGTAATGGCAGCAGAAGTAATGGTAATACCACGCTCCTGCTCCTGAACCATCCAGTCTGTGGTCGCGGCGCCGTCATGCACCTCGCCCATTTTGTGACTTTTGCCAGTGTAAAAAAGGACGCGCTCGGTGGTGGTGGTTTTACCAGCATCCACGTGAGCGACGATACCGATGTTACGGTAGCGACTAATCGGAGTAGTACGAGCCATAAAGCCCTCGCAAAATTAGTGAAGCTAAAATTAGAAGCGGTAGTGCGAGAAAGCTTTGTTAGCTTCGGCCATACGGTGCACGTCTTCACGCTTCTTAACAGCAGCACCTTTACCTTCAGCAGCATCCAGCAGCTCGCCAGCCAAGCGCAGAGCCATAGACTTCTCGCCGCGCTTGCGGGCGAAGTCTACCAACCAGCGCATTGCCAGAGCGTTACGACGGGACGGACGAACCTCGACCGGAACCTGGTAAGTAGCACCACCAACGCGGCGCGACTTCACTTCGACCAGCGGAGCGATGGCGTCGAGTGCTTTTTCGAAGAGTTCCAGGGGATCGGTGCCGGTCTTGCGAGCCGCAACGGTTTCCAGGGCACCATAAACGATACGTTCGGCAACGGCTTTCTTGCCGCTTTCCATAACGTGGTTCATGAATTTGGCGAGGATTTGGCTTCCGTATTTCGGATCGTCCAGAATCTCACGCTTTGCTGCTACGCGACGTCTTGGCATTGATAAGCCCTCAAACGGTCTTCAGGTTAGCTCGGGACAGATCCAGTGGATGCGCGCCCGACCTTACTCTTATCGACTCAATAAAATGAAAATCTGCAAACGGCCGATTACTTCGGACGCTTGGTACCGTACTTCGAACGACCTTGGTTACGACCTTTAACACCGGAAGTATCCAGGGAGCCGCGAACGGTGTGGTAACGAACACCTGGCAAGTCTTTTACACGACCGCCGCGGATCAGTACCACGCTGTGCTCTTGCAGGTTGTGGCCTTCACCACCGATGTACGAGGAAACCTCGAAACCGTTGGTCAGACGCACACGGCATACTTTACGCAGTGCCGAGTTAGGTTTTTTCGGCGTAGTGGTGTACACACGGGTGCACACGCCACGACGTTGCGGGCAGTTCTGCAGCGCAGGTACGTCGGATTTCTCGACGATACGCTTACGCGGCTGACGTACCAGCTGGTTGATAGTTGCCATCTACTAGCTCCACTGTTGTCTTGCGACGCTATTGTCTTGCAAGAAAAGCAAAATGGCAGGAACGAATTCCCGCCAAATTTAGGGGATCAAGAGTCTAAAGAGGATCTTGTCCCCAGTCAAGGCAAGGCCCCGACCTCCCCGCTCGTCGAACCTCGACAAATTGTCTCGATTCGATGAACGGCTTGATCAGGGCCTCAGCTCATTTTTCGCAGAACTCAGTTACCGCTCGAGTTCAGCGCTTCGGTCAGTGCAGCTTCCACTTCACTGGCGCTTACGCGCAACGGCTTGTCTGCATCACGACGACGCTTGCGCTCGCTGTGATAAGCCAGACCGGTACCGGCCGGGATCAGACGACCCACGACCACGTTTTCTTTCAGGCCGCGCAGGTAATCGCGCTTGCCGGTTACGGCCGCTTCGGTCAGTACGCGGGTGGTTTCCTGGAAGGAAGCCGCCGAGATGAACGATTCGGTCGACAACGACGCCTTGGTGATGCCCAGCAGAACGCGGGTGAACTTGGAGACAAACTTGTCTTCCGCATTCAGACGCTCGTTCTCTACCAGAACGTGAGTCAGTTCCATCTGGTCGCCCTTGATGAAGCTGGAATCGCCGGACTCGGAGATCTCAACTTTACGCAGCATCTGACGCAGGATGGTCTCGATGTGCTTGTCGTTGATCTTCACGCCTTGCAGACGGTAAACGTCCTGGATCTCGTTGACGATGTACTTGGCCAGCGCGCTCACACCCAGCAGACGCAGGATGTCGTGCGGATCGCTCGGACCGTCGGAGATAACTTCGCCGCGGTTTACCTGTTCGCCTTCGAACACGTTCAGGTGACGCCACTTCGGAATCAGCTCTTCGTACGGATCGCTACCGTCGTTCGGAGTGATGACCAGACGGCGCTTGCCTTTGGTCTCTTTACCGAACGCGATGGTGCCGCTGACTTCAGCCAGAATCGACGCTTCTTTCGGACGACGGGCTTCGAACAGGTCGGCAACACGCGGCAGACCACCGGTGATGTCACGGGTTTTCGAAGTTTCTTGCGGGATACGAGCGATAACATCACCGATCGCAATCTTCGCACCGTCCGCAACACCGACCAGGGCGTTGGCTGGCAGGAAGTACTGAGCGATAACGTCAGTGCCTGGCAGCAACAGATCCTTGCCGTTGTCATCAACCATCTTCACCGCAGGACGAATGTCCTTGCCGGCAGCCGGACGGTCTTTGGCATCGAGTACTTCAATGTTGGTCATACCGGTCAATTCGTCAGTCTGACGCTTGATCGTGATGCCTTCTTCCATGCCCACGTAGGTCACGGTACCTTTCATTTCGGTAACGATCGGGTGAGTGTGCGGATCCCACTTGGCCACGATTGCGCCAGCGTCGACCTTGTCACCTTCTTTAACCGAAATCACGGCACCGTACGGCAGCTTGTAACGCTCGCGCTCACGACCGAAGTCGTCAGCGATTGCCAGCTCACCGGAACGGGACACAGCAACCAGGTTGCCATCCACACGCTCAACGTGTTTCAGGTTGTGCAGACGGACGGTACCGCCATTCTTCACCTGAACGCTGTCGGCTGCGGAAGTACGGCTTGCCGCACCACCGATGTGGAACGTACGCATCGTCAGCTGGGTACCCGGCTCACCGATGGACTGGGCAGCGATAACGCCGACCGCTTCACCGATGTTCACCTGGTGACCACGAGCCAGGTCACGGCCGTAGCACTTGGCGCAAATGCCATAGCGGGTTTCGCAGCTGATCGGCGAACGCACGATCACTTCGTCGATGCTGTTCAGCTCGATGAACTCGACCCACTTCTCGTCTACCAGAGTGCCAGCAGGAACGATGACGTCCTCGGTACCCGGCTTGAATACGTCACGGGCAATGACACGACCCAATACGCGTTCACCCAACGGCTCTACAACGTCACCGCCTTCAATGTGCGGAGTCATCAGCAGACCGTGTTCGGTGCCGCAATCGATCTCGGTCACGACCAGATCCTGCGCCACGTCTACCAGACGACGAGTCAGGTAACCGGAGTTCGCAGTTTTCAACGCGGTATCCGCCAGACCTTTACGAGCACCGTGAGTCGAGATGAAGTACTGGAGTACGCTCAGACCTTCACGGAAGTTCGCAGTAATCGGCGTTTCAATGATGGAACCGTCCGGCTTGGCCATCAGACCACGCATACCGGCCAGCTGACGAATCTGTGCTGCGGAACCCCGCGCACCCGAGTCGGCCATCATGTACATCGAGTTGAACGATTCTTGCTCGACTTCGACGCCGTGACGGTCGATGACTTTCTCTTTCGAGAGGTTGGCCATCATCGCCTTGGAGACTTCGTCGTTCGCTTTCGACCAAAGGTCGATCACTTTGTTGTACTTCTCGCCCTGGGTTACCAGGCCGGAGGCGTACTGGCTCTCGATCTCTTTCACTTCGTCGGTGGCAGCACCGATGATGCGAGCTTTTTCATCCGGGATAACGAAGTCGTTAACACCGATGGAAACGCCGGAAATGGTCGAGTAGGCAAAACCGGTGTACATCAACTGGTCAGCGAAGATCACGGTCTCTTTCAGACCAACCACGCGGTAGCACTGGTTGATCAGCTTGGAGATCGCCTTTTTCTTCATCGGCAGGTTGACGACGTCGAACGACAGACCTTTTGGCACAACCTGGAACAGCAGCGCACGGCCGACAGTGGTGTCGACGATACGGGTGTTGTTCACGCTGTTGCCGTCACGATCGTTCACGGTTTCGTTGATACGAACCTTGATCTTGGCGTGCAGTGCGGCTTCGCCGGCACGGAACACACGGTCAACTTCCTGCAGATCCGCGAACACACGACCTTCGCCCTTGGCGTTGATCGCTTCACGAGTCATGTAGTACAGACCCAGTACAACGTCCTGCGAAGGAACGATGATTGGCTCACCGTTGGCTGGCGACAGAATGTTGTTGGTCGACATCATCAACGCACGCGCTTCGAGCTGGGCTTCCAGCGTCAGCGGTACGTGCACGGCCATTTGGTCGCCGTCGAAGTCGGCGTTGTACGCGGCGCAGACCAGAGGGTGCAGCTGGATAGCCTTACCTTCGATCAGTACCGGTTCAAACGCCTGGATACCCAGACGGTGAAGGGTCGGTGCACGGTTGAGAAGAACCGGGTGTTCGCGAATCACTTCAGCGAGAACGTCCCAAACTTCCGGCAGCTCGCGCTCGACCATTTTCTTGGCCGCTTTGATGGTGGTCGCCAGACCACGCATTTCCAGCTTGCCGAAAATGAACGGCTTGAACAGCTCGAGAGCCATCTTCTTCGGCAGACCGCACTGGTGCAGACGCAGGGTCGGACCTACGGTAATTACCGAACGACCGGAGTAGTCAACACGCTTACCGAGCAAGTTCTGACGGAAACGACCTTGCTTACCCTTGATCATGTCAGCCAGGGATTTCAGAGGACGCTTGTTGGAACCTGTGATAGCGCGGCCACGACGACCGTTGTCGAGCAGTGCATCGACGGCTTCCTGCAACATACGCTTTTCGTTGCGCACGATGATGTCCGGAGCGGACAGATCCAGCAGGCGCTTCAAACGGTTGTTACGGTTGATCACTCGACGATACAGATCGTTGAGGTCGGAAGTCGCGAAACGACCGCCATCCAGCGGGACCAGTGGACGCAGATCTGGCGGCAGAACCGGCAGAACGGTCAGCACCATCCACTCTGGCAGGTTGCCGGAACCCTGGAAGGCTTCCATCAACTTCAGACGCTTGGACAACTTCTTGATCTTGGTTTCGGAGTTGGTTTGCGGAATTTCTTCACGCAGACGGCCAATCTCGTGCTCCAGGTCGATAGCGTGCAGCAGTTCGCGGACAGCTTCTGCACCCATGCGGGCGTCGAAATCGTCACCGAACTCTTCCAGCGCTTCGAAGTACTGCTCGTCGTTCAGCAGCTGACCTTTTTCAAGAGTGGTCATGCCCGGGTCGATAACGACATAGCTCTCGAAGTAGAGAACGCGTTCGATATCACGCAAGGTCATGTCCATCAGCAGGCCGATACGGGACGGCAGCGATTTCAGGAACCAGATGTGGGCAACCGGCGAAGCCAGTTCGATGTGCGCCATGCGCTCACGACGAACCTTGGCCAGCGCAACTTCAACGCCGCACTTCTCGCAGATCACACCACGGTGCTTCAAGCGCTTGTACTTACCGCACAGGCACTCGTAATCCTTTACCGGGCCAAAGATCTTGGCGCAGAACAGACCGTCACGCTCAGGTTTGAACGTACGGTAGTTGATGGTTTCCGGCTTTTTAACTTCACCGAACGACCACGAGCGGATCATCTCAGGCGAGGCCAATCCGATACGGATGGCGTCGAACTCTTCGACTTGACCCTGGTTTTTCAGCAAATTCAGTAGGTCTTTCAAGGCCTTTCCTCCTGGCGGAGCAGAGAGCGGGCAATCCTGCCCCGCTCTCGATCGCGTCACGTGTTATTCGGTTTCCAGATCGATATCGATGCCGAGGGAACGAATTTCCTTGATCAACACGTTGAAGGACTCGGGCATGCCCGGCTCCATACGGTGATCGCCGTCCACGATGTTTTTGTACATCTTGGTCCGGCCGTTCACATCGTCCGACTTCACTGTGAGCATTTCTTGCAGAGTGTAAGCAGCACCGTATGCTTCCAGTGCCCAGACCTCCATCTCCCCGAAACGCTGACCACCGAACTGCGCCTTACCACCCAGCGGCTGCTGGGTAACCAGGCTGTACGAACCGGTAGAACGCGCGTGCATCTTGTCGTCTACCAAGTGGTTCAGCTTCAGCATGTACATGTAGCCAACGGTAACTGGACGCTCGAACTTGTTGCCGGTACGGCCGTCGGTCAGCTGCATCTGGCCGCTTTCTGGCAGGTCTGCCAGTTTCAGCATGGCCTTGATTTCGCTTTCCTTGGCACCGTCGAACACTGGAGTGGCCATTGGAACACCGCCACGCAGGTTCTTCGCCAGATCCAGGATTTCCTGATCGGAGAAGCTGTCCAGATCTTCGTTACGACCGCCGATCTGGTTGTAGATCTCGTCCAGGAAGGTACGCAGCTCAGCGACTTTGCGCTGTTCTTCGACCATCCGGTTGATCTTCTCGCCCAGACCTTTGGCCGCGAGGCCCAGGTGGGTTTCAAGGATCTGACCAACGTTCATACGCGAAGGTACGCCCAGCGGGTTGAGGACCACGTCGACCGGGGTGCCATTGGCATCGTGCGGCATGTCTTCAACCGGCATGATCACGGAGACCACACCTTTGTTACCGTGACGACCGGCCATCTTGTCGCCCGGCTGGATGCGACGACGGATTGCCAGGTAAACCTTGACGATCTTCAGCACGCCTGGAGCCAGGTCATCGCCCTGCTGCAGTTTGCGCTTCTTGTCTTCGAACTTGTCGTCCAGCAGACGGCGGCGATCAACGATGTAGGCCTGAGCCTTCTCGAGCTGCTCGTTCAGAGCATCTTCAGCCATGCGCAGTTTGAACCACTGACCATGCTCAAGACCGTCGAGTACTTCGTCGGTGATGTCCTGACCTTTCTTCAGGCCCGCGCCGCCTTCAGCCTTGTGGCCTACCAGAGCGGAACGCAGACGTTCGAAGGTCGCGCCTTCAACGATGCGGAACTCTTCGTTCAGATCCTTGCGGATCTCGTCCAGCTGGGACTTCTCGATCGACAGTGCACGAGCATCACGCTCAACGCCGTCACGAGTGAAGACCTGCACGTCGATGACAGTACCTTTGGTGCCGGTTGGCACGCGCAGGGAGGTGTCTTTAACGTCGCTGGCTTTTTCACCGAAGATCGCACGCAGCAGTTTTTCTTCCGGAGTCAGCTGGGTCTCGCCTTTCGGAGTGACCTTGCCTACCAGGATGTCGCCTGCGCCGACTTCAGCACCTACGTAAACGATACCGGCTTCGTCCAGCTTGTTCAGAGCGGCTTCACCCACGTTCGGGATGTCCGCAGTGATTTCCTCTGGGCCAAGCTTGGTGTCACGAGCCACACAGGTCAGTTCCTGAATGTGGATCGTGGTGAAACGGTCTTCCTGAACCACACGCTCGGACAGGCAGATGGAGTCTTCGAAGTTGAAGCCGTTCCATGCCATGAACGCGATGCGCATGTTCTGACCCAGAGCCAGTTCACCCATGTCGGTGGACGGGCCGTCGGCCATGATGTCGCTACGCTGAACGCGATCACCCTTGCTCACCAGCGGACGCTGGTTGATGCAGGTGTTCTGGTTCGAGCGGGTGTATTTGGTCAGGTTGTAGATGTCGACACCAGCTTCGCCGGTTTCAACTTCGTCATCAGCAACACGAACCACGATACGGCTGGCATCAACGGAGTCGATCACGCCGCCACGACGAGCCACGACGCAAACGCCGGAGTCGCGAGCCACGTTACGCTCCATGCCGGTACCGACCAGCGGCTTGTCAGCACGCAGGGTTGGTACAGCCTGACGCTGCATGTTCGAACCCATCAACGCACGGTTGGCGTCGTCGTGCTCAAGGAACGGAATCAGCGACGCTGCAACCGAAACTACCTGCTTCGGCGAAACGTCCATCAAGGTGACGTCTTCCGGCGCCTTGACGGTGAATTCGTTCAGGTGACGCACGGCCACCAGTTCGTCGATCAGGACTTTCTGCTCGTTCATGGTCGCCGAAGCCTGCGCGATCACGTGATCGGCTTCTTCAATGGCGGACAGGAACACGATGTCGTCGGTGACCACACCCTCTTTCACCACACGGTACGGGCTCTCGAGGAAGCCGTACTGGTTGGTGCGAGCGTAAGCAGCCAGCGAGTTGATCAGACCGATGTTCGGACCTTCCGGCGTTTCAATCGGGCAGACACGACCGTAGTGAGTCGGGTGTACGTCACGGACTTCGAAGCCCGCGCGCTCACGAGTCAGACCGCCAGGGCCGAGTGCAGAGACACGACGTTTGTGGGTGATCTCGGACAGCGGGTTGTTCTGGTCCATGAACTGCGACAGCTGGCTGGAACCGAAGAACTCTTTCACCGCTGCAGCCACTGGCTTGGCGTTGATCAGGTCTTGCGGCATCAGGCCTTCGCTTTCAGCCATCGACAGACGCTCTTTGACCGCACGCTCAACACGTACCAGGCCAACGCGGAACTGGTTCTCGGCCATTTCGCCTACGCAGCGAACACGACGGTTACCCAGGTGGTCGATGTCGTCGACGATGCCTTTACCGTTACGGATGTCGACCAGAGTCTTCAGTACCGCGACGATGTCTTCCTTGCACAGCACGCCCGAACCTTCGATCTCGGTACGACCGATACGACGGTTGAACTTCATCCGGCCGACCGCAGACAGGTCATAGCGCTCAGGGCTGAAGAACAGGTTGTTGAACAGGGTCTCGGCAGCGTCTTTGGTTGGCGGCTCGCCTGGACGCATCATGCGATAGATCTCGACCAGCGCTTCCAATTGGTTGCTGGTGGAGTCGATCTTCAGCGTGTCGGAGACGAACGGACCGCAGTCGATGTCGTTGGTGTACAGAGTTTCGATGCGTACGACGCCGGCCTTGGCGATTTTCGCCAGGATCTCGGTCGACAGCTCGGTGTTGCACTCCGCCAGGATCTCACCGGTAGCCGGGTGCACGATAGCCTTGGCGGTGGTACGACCCAGAACGTAATCCAGAGGCACGTCCAGCTCTTTGATCCCGGCTTTTTCCAGCTGGTTGATGTGGCGGGCAGTAATACGACGGCCCTGCTCAACGATCACCTTGCCTTTGTCGTCCTGGATATCGAGAACCGCAACTTCACCACGCAGGCGCTGAGGCACCAGCTCCAGGCTCAGGCCTTCGCCTTTCACGTGGAATACGTTGGTGGTGTAGAACGCGTCCAGCACTTCCTCGGTGGTATAACCGAGCGCGCGCAGCAGTACCGAGGCCGGCAGCTTACGACGACGGTCGATACGCACGAATACGCAGTCTTTCGGGTCGAACTCGAAGTCCAGCCACGAACCGCGGTAAGGAATGATGCGCGCGGAGTACAGCAGTTTGCCGGAGCTGTGCGTCTTGCCACGGTCGTGGTCGAAGAACACGCCCGGGGAACGGTGCAGCTGGGAAACGATAACACGCTCGGTACCGTTAATTACGAAGGTACCGTTTTCAGTCATCAATGGGATTTCACCCATGTAGACTTCTTGCTCTTTGATGTCCTTGATCGCTTTGTTCGACGATTCTTTGTCGAAAATGATCAGGCGCACTTTTACCCGCAAAGGTACGGCGAAAGTTACACCGCGCAATACGCATTCTTTGACATCAAATGCCGGTTCGCCCAGGCGATAACCGACGTACTCCAGCGCAGCATTGCCGGAGTAGCTGATGATCGGGAAAACGGATTTGAAGGCCGCATGCAGGCCCACGTCGCGGAACTGATCTTTAGTCGCTCCCGCTTGCAAGAATTCACGATACGAATCCAGCTGGATGGCCAGGAGGTAAGGCACATCCATGACGTCCGGCAACTTGCTAAAGTCCTTGCGGATACGTTTTTTCTCAGTATATGAGTAAGCCATCAGCGTTCCCCAGCTTGGTCACCTGCTTGTTTGGCCCCTCCCGACGGGAGCAGCCAGAAAATCGTGCAAACCCCATGGTTTGCGCCACCGCATCGGGTGGTTACAGCTCGTTATCGACACCGACCAAGTCGGCTGCCAATAACGGAAAAAGGCCGGTGGCAAGAGCCACCAGCCATCAGCCTGTCGCTTGACGCTCGGGCTGGAGGAGCAAAGTCGATGCTTACTTCAGCTCGACTTTAGCGCCTGCTTCTTCCAGCTTCTTCTTAGCGTCTTCAGCAGCTTCTTTCGAAACGCCTTCAGCTACAACCTGAGGAGCGCCGTCTACTTTCTCTTTGGCTTCTTTCAGGCCCAGACCGGTCAGTTCACGAACTGCCTTGATCACGTTAACCTTCTTCTCGCCAGCTTCCAGCAGAACAACGTTGAACTCGGTTTGCTCTTCAACAACAGCGGCAGCAGCAGCTGGACCAGCAGCAGCAACAGCAGCGGTCACGCCGAAGGTTTCTTCCATTGCTTTGATCAGCTCAACAACTTCCAGAACGGTTTTCTGGCCGATTGCTTCGATGATTTGTTCGTTAGTCAGAGACATGACTCAATTCCTGATTTGGTGGACAGCCTGTACGGCCGTCGAAATAAACAAAAATACGCGAGAGTAGAAACGCTCAGCCTCAGGCTGCAGCTGCTTCTTTCTGATCGCGAATTGCCGCCAGAGTACGAGCCAGCTTGCTGGTAGCGCCTTGAATCACGCTCATCAGTTTCGCAATAGCTTCGTCGCGAGTTGGCAGGCTTGCCAGCACGTCGATCTCATTCGCTGCGAGGAACTTGCCCTCGAACGAAGCTGCCTTGATCTCGAACTTGTCCTGACCCTTGGCAAATTCCTTGAACAGACGAGCAGCAGCGCCCGGGTGTTCGTTGGAGAATGCAATCAGGGTCGGGCCGGTGAACACGTCGTTGAGGACACTGTAAGGAGTGTCAGCAACAGCGCGCTTGAGCAGGGTGTTACGTACAACACGTACGTAAACGCCAGCTTCACGAGCCTCTTTACGGAGTCCGGTCATTGCGCCTACTGTTACGCCACGGGCATCAACCACGACAGCGGACAGAGCGACTTTGGCAGCCTCGTTGACTTCAGCGACGATGGCCTTCTTGTCTTCGAGATTAATTGCCACGGGTTTAACTCCTGCTTGTTACCGTTTCATTCGATCGAAACCGAATGTCGTTTTGGTGTCTGATTCGGTAAGGAACCGGGAGCACCATCTGCGTAGGCTTGAGGTTTAAGACTTGCGTCGCCTACGGTCTTGGATAGCCCCCGCCAGGCAGGGACCCCAATCTTTCAATTGGCGCAGTCAACTGCGCCAATTCTTGTCTTACGCGTCCAGCGAGCTCTGGTCGATGACCAGACCTGGGCCCATAGTGGTGCTCAGGGTAACGCGCTTGACGTAGATACCTTTCGAAGAAGCTGGCTTGATACGCTTCAGATCAGCGATCAGGGCTTCAACGTTTTCCTTCAGCTTGACGGCATCGAAGCCGATCTTGCCAACGGAAGTGTGGATGATGCCGTTTTTGTCGGTGCGATAACGAACCTGACCAGCCTTGGCATTTTTAACCGCGGTAGCGACGTCTGGGGTAACAGTGCCGACTTTCGGGTTAGGCATCAGACCACGTGGACCGAGGATCTGACCCAGTTGACCTACAACGCGCATGGCATCCGGGGATGCGATCACTACGTCATAGTTCAGGTCGCCGCCTTTCATTTCGGCAGCCAGGTCGTCCATACCTACACGGTCAGCGCCGGCAGCCAGAGCGGCCTCAGCAGCTGGACCCTGGGTGAACACAGCAACGCGAACGGTCTTGCCAGTGCCGTGTGGCAGCACAGTAGCGCTACGAACGACCTGGTCGGATTTACGCGGGTCTACGCCCAGGTTTACAGCTACGTCGAACGACTCGCTGAACTTGACAGTCGACAGCTCGGCCAGCAGTGCAGCGGCGTCTACAATGTTGTAGGCCTTGCCTGCTTCGATTTTGCCGGCGATAGCCTTTTGACGCTTGGTCAGCTTAGCCATTACACACCCTCCACGTTAAGGCCCATGCTACGAGCAGAACCGGCGATAGTACGCACGGCTGCATCCATATCAGCTGCAGTCAGATCCGCGTTTTTGGTTTTCGCGATTTCTTCCAGCTGAGCACGGGTAACAGTGCCAACCTTAACGGTGTTCGGACGAGCGGAACCGCTGGTCAGACCGGCCGCCTTCTTCAGCAGAACCGAAGCAGGGGTGGATTTGGTTTCGAAAGTGAAGCTACGGTCGCTGTAGACAGTGATGATCACTGGAGTCGGCAGACCAGCTTCCAGACCCTGGGTACGGGCGTTGAAAGCTTTGCAGAATTCCATGATGTTCACGCCGTGCTGACCCAGAGCAGGACCAACAGGTGGGCTTGGGTTAGCCTGAGCGGCCTTCACTTGCAGCTTGATGTAAGCGGTAATCTTCTTGGCCATGAGGCACTCCAATTACGGGTTCGAACGCCTCGAAAGGCTCCCCGGTTACTTGCGCGTTTATCCCAGTGACGACAAAACCCCACAGCCTAGGGCTGCGGGGTTGGGATGCTTGCTCAGCTAGACCTTTTCGACCTGACTGAACTCCAACTCTACCGGAGTAGAGCGTCCGAAAATGAGCACCGCCACTTGGATCCGGCTCTTTTCGTAGTTAACTTCTTCAACAACACCATTAAAGTCAGCGAACGGTCCGTCATTGACTCGAACGGTTTCGCCTGGCTCAAACAACGTCTTCGGCTTCGGCTTGTCGCTACCGTCGGCAACGCGACGCAGGATCGCCTCAGCTTCTTTATCAGTGATTGGTGCTGGCTTATCAGCAGTACCGCCGATAAAACCCATCACCCGAGGAGTATCCTTGACCAAGTGCCAAGTACCCTCGTTCATATCCATCTGAACCAGCACATAACCTGGGAAGAACTTGCGCTCGCTTTTGCGCTTCTGGCCATTACGCATTTCAACCACTTCTTCAGTGGGAACCAGAATTTCGCCGAAGCCATCTTCCATGCCAGCCAGCTTTACGCGCTCGATCAACGAACGCATGACATGCTTCTCGTAACCCGAGTAAGCATGCACAACGTACCAACGCTTAGCCACGGGACACCCTTAGCCGACAATCAAGGAAACAAGCCAGCCGAGCAGGGAATCAAGCCCCCACAACAGCAACGCCATAACCAAAACAACAGCCACAACAATCAGCGTGGTCTGCGTGGTCTCTTGGCGAGTTGGCCATACGACTTTACGAATCTCGGTGCGAGCTTCCTTAACCAGTACAAAGAAAGACTTGCCCTTGGCAGTCTGCAGGCCTACAAAGGCAGCTACAGCAGCAATGACAAGCAAAGCGAGTACACGGTACAGGATCGGCGAAGCAGCGTAATACTGATTGCCGACAACGCCAACAATTACCAAAGCGACTACGACAAGCCACTTGAGCAAATCGAAGCGAGAGCCTTGAGCTTCAGCTTTAGGAGTCATCTATGAAGATCCTGTGAAAAGAAAGCCAGACACACCGAGTGAATCTGGCAGGTCAGGAGGGAATCGAACCCCCAACCTACGGTTTTGGAGACCGTCGCTCTGCCAATTGAGCTACTGACCTAAAACAAAATCAGGCCGACCATTATGCCGGCCTGAAAAAGACATTACAACTATTTACTCGATGATCTTGGCTACGACGCCAGCACCAACGGTACGGCCGCCTTCACGGATTGCGAAACGCAGACCGTCTTCCATCGCGATGGTTTTGATCAGGGTAACAGTCATCTGAATGTTGTCACCTGGCATTACCATTTCAACGCCTTCTGGCAGCTCGCAGTTACCAGTCACGTCAGTAGTACGGAAGTAGAACTGTGGACGGTAGCCTTTGAAGAACGGAGTGTGACGACCGCCTTCTTCCTTGCTCAGAACGTAAACTTCTGCGGTGAACTTGGTGTGCGGCTTAACCGAACCCGGCTTAACCAGAACCTGACCACGCTCAACGTCGTCACGCTTGGTGCCACGCAGCAGAACGCCGCAGTTCTCGCCAGCACGACCTTCGTCCAGCAGTTTGCGGAACATCTCAACACCGGTGCAGGTGGTGGTGGTGGTGTCACGCAGACCAACGATTTCCAGGGCGTCTTGAACGCGAACGATACCGCGCTCGATACGACCGGTCACAACAGTACCGCGACCCGAAATCGAGAACACGTCTTCGATTGGCATCAGGAAAGGCTTGTCGATAGCACGCTCTGGCTCTGGGATGTAGCTGTCCAGAGTTTCCACCAGTTTCTTAACAGCGGTGGTGCCCATTTCGTTGTCGTCTTTGCCTTCCAGCGCCATACGAGCCGAACCGATGATGATCGGAGTGTCGTCGCCTGGGAAGTCGTAGGTGGACAGCAGGTCGCGAACTTCCATCTCAACCAGTTCCAGCAGCTCAGCGTCGTCTACCAGGTCAGCCTTGTTCAGGAAAACCACGATGTACGGAACGCCTACCTGACGGGACAGCAGGATGTGCTCACGGGTTTGCGGCATCGGACCATCAGCGGCCGAGCAAACCAGGATCGCGCCGTCCATCTGCGCAGCACCAGTGATCATGTTCTTCACGTAGTCAGCGTGACCTGGGCAGTCAACGTGAGCGTAGTGACGAATGTTCGAGTTGTACTCAACGTGCGCGGTGTTGATAGTGATACCGCGAGCTTTTTCTTCTGGAGCGCTGTCGATCTTGTCGAATTCAACTACGGCCGAACCGAAAACTTCGGAGCAGACGCGAGTCAGAGCAGCGGTCAGCGTGGTTTTACCGTGGTCTACGTGACCGATGGTGCCAACGTTGACGTGCGGCAGGGAACGATCAAATTTTTCCTTAGCCATCGATATCACCCCTAACAGAAGAAATTGAGCAAACAACACAAGCCATTAAAACAAAGGCAGATATTTTCATATCTGCCTTGTTATATGGAGCTCTTGAGCGGATTTGAACCGCTGACCTCACCCTTACCAAGGGTGTGCTCTACCAACTGAGCTACAAGAGCGTAACACTTTGCACGACCTGCAAACTTGGAGCGGGTAGCGGGAATCGAACCCGCATCATCAGCTTGGAAGGCTGAGGTTCTACCACTAAACTATACCCGCGGAGCCTGCAGCTCACGCTAAAATCTGGTGGAGGGAGAAGGATTCGAACCTTCGAAGTCGTAGACGTCAGATTTACAGTCTGATCCCTTTGGCCGCTCGGGAACCCCTCCTAATCAGGCCGGCATTCTATACTATGCCAAACCCCTGTCAAGCATTTTCTCATTTAAAAACCTGAGGTTAGCTGCATTGACACCACCCCGCCGCCGCAACCTTTTCAGGTCTTCGCTGTGGAGCGGGCGCCATTCTATGCAAACTATTCAGTAGGTGCAACCCCCTCGCACAGCATTATTTTATGTTTTAACTCATTGAATTCCTTGGAAAGGTTTTGCAGCTGAGCATCACCCAGCAAACGCTGGGTTTCGGGCGCAATCTGGAACCAATATGAGCCGCCGGAAGACTCTTTTGACGAAGGAAGAGCTTTTGCTCCAAGCTCCGTCAGACGCTGCTCCAACGCCTGAGCGGACTCGAGGCGCGCAAAACCACCCACATAAAGGCACTGCCCTTCAGGCTTTCCTCCAGTCCTTTTTTCACGGGAAGCATCACCACCAGCCTCACTCAGCAAGCGAATATCCTGTTGCGAACCACGATAAAGACTGAGGGGCGTGACATCCTTTGCGCGTAGCGGGGCGTCCTGCTGATGCCAGACGTAATAAAACACATTGAGTACCAGAAGCAGAAGGAACAACCAACGCATACAAACCTCAGGACAAAGGACACGCTATAGCCAAACCCACGAACACCAAATCGGAAACGATCCGAGCCTCAGGGGCGACATCTGAGACCAGCTCGGCATCACCACCCGTAATGAAGACCCTGTAGTCATCACCCCAGTAGGAACGCGCCATCTCCAGTTGCGTCAATACAAATCCTCTTAGCATCAACGAACAGCCACGCTCGACAGCCTCAGCCGTGTTGCGCCCAGGAGCCTGACTCGTCAATGCCCGCTCCGCCGCCAGGTCCCCGTAGCGAATTTTTCGAGTATGCGTACGCAACTGATTACGCATCAGCGGCATGCCAGGACAAATGAAGCCTCCCAGATGCTCACCGTCCGCGGAGATAAAGTCCGCAGTCACCGCCGTCCCGAAATCAAGAACCAGACAAGCACCTTTAGCCAGGTGAAAACCACCAAGCATTGCCAGCCAGCGATCGAGACCAAGGCGCTCATAGTCGTCGTAACCGTTCGTTACGCCAGACATCTCGCGAGCGGGCGACGCACAGACAACGGAAATGCCGAACTCGCGCCTGAGCAAGCCAATCAGCAAATTGGTCTCATCTTCAGTTCTTACGCTGACAAGGCGACATTTACCGAGAGATATCTTCTCAAGCGACCGAAGACTGTCGACCAAGGCGCCATCAGAGTCGACCACACCTTCTGCGACCAAGGCGCCCAACTCTGCACTCAGCACCCGCCATTTGATAAAACTGTTTCCACAATCGAGCTCAAGAATCATCACGCAACCTCAAGCTGAGCTCACCACCACTAAAGACCTTTTCCACACCATCTACCTTTAGCCGCAGCGCGCCTTGATTATCGATTCCCAGAACCACACCCTCTACCTGATTGACACCGGCAGCGAGAGAAACCGGCTGTCCCTGCCACAAATGGCTCGCTTCCCACTCTGCCTGAAGCGCAGAGAAGCCGCCTGACTGGTGACGTCGCAGATAGAGTTGCAGCTGCTTACTCAGCTCAACCGCCAGAATATTGCGATCACAAGATTTACCCGACTCTAGACGCATTGAAGTCCATTGCTGATCGACTTCGTCTGTAGCCTGCATGTTCACATTAATGCCCACGCCCAATACTACGTGACAAACGTCCGCTGGATCTCCGACGAGCTCCAGCAGGATGCCTGCAATTTTTTTTCGCCCGACCAAAACATCATTGGGCCATTTCAGCCCAGCACCTGGCACCCCAAGCGCGCGCAGGGTCTGCATGACCGCGAGACCGACAACGAGACTTAGCCCCTCGAGCTGACGCATCCCACCATCGATACGCAACACGAGGCTGTAATAAAGGTTTTCAGCAAACGGACTTACCCATTTACGCCCCCTGCGCCCGCGACCGGAACTCTGCCGCTCAGCCAGTATTAGAAAAGGCGCAACCCGCCCTCGATCTACCGCTCGCAACGATTCAGCATTAGTTGAGTCGATGGAATCGAAGACACTGACAGACCAGCCGGCAACACCTTCCTCTATTGCGAGCGAGTCAAGTAACGCCAGCGGCGAGGCCAATTGATAGCCCCGCCCTCGAACTTTATGTATGGATAACCCAAGCTCCGCCTCCAGATGCTGAAGCTGCTTCCACACCGCACTTCGACTAATTCCCAGAGCAACGCCCAGGGCCTGACCGGAATGGAATCGACCATCCTTCAGAAGGTTCAACAACGTCAGCATGCAGGTCTCGCCTCAGAATGAGGCCCGAATAATAGCCATGCACCGGGCCGCTGCATAGAATTCAAACAATCCATTTTCCTGCGGGCAAAACAAAACCCCAACTGCTTTCGCAATTGGGGTTTCGGAATTTAATCTTGACGATGACCTACTCTCACATGGGGAAACCCCACACTACCATCGGCGATGCATCGTTTCACTTCTGAGTTCGGGATGGGATCAGGTGGTTCCAACGCTCTATGGTCGTCAAGAAATTCGGGTACTGAGTCGTGACCAGATGGCCTCGCTTCAGCAAATTGGGTATGTGACAGCTAGGTGTTTTGTGAGCGTCGAACTTTCGGTTCATTTTCGTCTTCACACACCGCAATCTGGTCTCTTTCGAGTCTACAGATTGCTTGGGTGTTATATGGTCAAGCCTCACGGGCAATTAGTATTGGTTAGCTCAACGCCTCACAGCGCTTACACACCCAACCTATCAACGTCGTAGTCTTCGACGGCCCTTCAGGGAACTCAAGGTTCCAGTGAGATCTCATCTTGAGGCAAGTTTCCCGCTTAGATGCTTTCAGCGGTTATCTTTCCCGAACATAGCTACCCGGCAATGCCACTGGCGTGACAACCGGAACACCAGAGGTTCGTCCACTCCGGTCCTCTCGTACTAGGAGCAGCCCCTCTCAAATCTCAAACGTCCACGGCAGATAGGGACCGAACTGTCTCACGACGTTCTAAACCCAGCTCGCGTACCACTTTAAATGGCGAACAGCCATACCCTTGGGACCGGCTTCAGCCCCAGGATGTGATGAGCCGACATCGAGGTGCCAAACACCGCCGTCGATATGAACTCTTGGGCGGTATCAGCCTGTTATCCCCGGAGTACCTTTTATCCGTTGAGCGATGGCCCTTCCATACAGAACCACCGGATCACTAAGACCTACTTTCGTACCTGCTCGACGTGTCTGTCTCGCAGTCAAGCGCGCTTTTGCCTTTATACTCTACGACCGATTTCCGACCGGTCTGAGCGCACCTTCGTACTCCTCCGTTACTCTTTAGGAGGAGACCGCCCCAGTCAAACTACCCACCATACACTGTCCTCGATCCGGATAACGGACCTGAGTTAGAACCTCAAAGTTGCCAGGGTGGTATTTCAAGGATGGCTCCACGCGAACTGGCGTCCACGCTTCAAAGCCTCCCACCTATCCTACACAAGCAAATTCAAAGTCCAGTGCAAAGCTATAGTAAAGGTTCACGGGGTCTTTCCGTCTAGCCGCGGATACACTGCATCTTCACAGCGATTTCAATTTCACTGAGTCTCGGGTGGAGACAGCGCCGCCATCGTTACGCCATTCGTGCAGGTCGGAACTTACCCGACAAGGAATTTCGCTACCTTAGGACCGTTATAGTTACGGCCGCCGTTTACCGGGGCTTCGATCAAGAGCTTCGCGTTAGCTAACCCCATCAATTAACCTTCCGGCACCGGGCAGGCGTCACACCCTATACGTCCACTTTCGTGTTTGCAGAGTGCTGTGTTTTTAATAAACAGTCGCAGCGGCCTGGTATCTTCGACCGGCGTGGGCTTACGCAGCAAGTGCTTCACCCTCACCGGCGCACCTTCTCCCGAAGTTACGGTGCCATTTTGCCTAGTTCCTTCACCCGAGTTCTCTCAAGCGCCTTGGTATTCTCTACCCAACCACCTGTGTCGGTTTGGGGTACGGTTCCTGGTTATCTGAAGCTTAGAAGCTTTTCTTGGAAGCATGGCATCAACCACTTCGTCGCCTAAAGGCAACTCGTCATCAGCTCTCGGCCTTAAGATCCCGGATTTACCTAAGATCTCAGCCTACCACCTTAAACTTGGACAACCAACGCCAAGCTGGCCTAGCCTTCTCCGTCCCTCCATCGCAATAACCAGAAGTACAGGAATATTAACCTGTTTTCCATCGACTACGCTTTTCAGCCTCGCCTTAGGGACCGACTAACCCTGCGTCGATTAACGTTGCGCAGGAAACCTTGGTCTTTCGGCGTGGGTGTTTTTCACACCCATTGTCGTTACTCATGTCAGCATTCGCACTTCTGATACCTCCAGCAAGCTTCTCAACTCACCTTCACAGGCTTACAGA
>NZ_CM148568.1:6045000-6490155 GCF_056113135.1 Pseudomonas sp. HD57-3
TCAGATTCAAAGGGAACCAACCATACAAGATCGCGCACCAAATACAAGTTTTGCCCGGCGCACGGACGCCAATCCACAGACAGGGCGTCCACAGACTTGCTTCAGGGATGATTTGGTTATATTTTATACAGTTATTTCATCTTCATCATGTCATTCATCTTTTCCAATTCATCTTTTCCAATTCATCTTTTTCAAAGTCAAATTACTTATGACCACTGAACCGTCTAAAGCGCCACCGCTTTACCCGAAGACCCACCTGCTCGCCGCAAGTGGGATCGCCGCCCTTCTCAGCCTGGCGCTCCTGGTGTTTCCATCCAGTGATGTTGAAGCCAAAAAGACAACGCTGAGCCTTGAACTGGAAAGTCCTGCTGAACAACTGACACAAGATCAAGACGCTGCCGACGCGACTCAAGCCACAAATGAGCCTGTAGCCTCCCCTTTCGCGCAGATCGAAAACAGCACAGAAGAGACGCAGGAAACCGCTCAGGCTGCACCAGCACCGACACCGGTAGTCGAAGAAAAGAAGGCCCCAAATCACAGGGAAGTGATCGTCTCCAAGGGCGATACGCTTTCTACATTGTTCGAGAAAGTCGGCCTCCCGGCCGCGGCCGTGCATGAAGTGCTGGCCAGCGACAAACAAGCCAAGCAGTTCAGCCAGCTCAAACATGGCCAGAAACTCGAATTCGAATTGAACCCACAAGGCCAGCTGACCAACCTGCACAGCAAGGTCAGCGACGTTGAAACCATCACCCTGACCAAGAACGACAAGGGTTATGTGTTCAACCGCGTTACCGCCAAACCGACTGTTCGCACCGCCTATGTGCACGGTGTGATCAACAGCTCGCTGTCGCAGTCCGCCGCCCGCGCAGGCCTGTCCCACAGCTTGACCATGGATATGGCCAGCGTGTTTGGCTACGACGTGGACTTCGCCCAGGATATCCGCCAGGGCGATGAGTTCGATGTGATCTATGAACAGAAAGTGGTCAACGGCAAAGCCGTTGGCAACGGTCCGATCCTGTCCGCCCGCTTCACCAACCGCGGCAAGACTTACACCGCCGTGCGTTACACCAACAAGCAGGGCAACAGCAGCTACTACACCGCCGATGGCAACAGCATGCGCAAGGCGTTCATCCGTACACCGGTGGACTTCGCCCGCATCAGCTCCAAGTTTTCCATGGGCCGCAAACACCCGATCCTCAACAAGATCCGCGCCCACAAGGGCGTCGACTACGCCGCCCCACGCGGTACGCCAATCAAGGCTGCCGGCGACGGCAAAGTGCTGCTGGCCGGCCGTCGCGGCGGTTACGGCAACACCGTGATCATCCAGCACGGCAACACTTACCGTACGCTGTATGGCCACATGCAGGGCTTCGCCAAGGGCGTGAAGACCGGCGGCACCGTCAAACAAGGCCAGGTGATCGGTTACATCGGCACCACCGGCCTGTCCACCGGCCCGCACCTGCACTATGAGTTCCAGGTGAACGGTGTTCACGTCGATCCATTGGGCCAGAAGCTGCCGATGGCCGACCCTATCGCCAAATCCGAACGCGCCCGCTTCCTGGCACAGAGCCAGCCACTGATGGCTCGCATGGACCAGGAAAAAGCCACCATGCTGGCTTCGAGCAAACGTTAAGCCATGGCTCTTTATATCGGCGTGATGTCCGGCACCAGTCTCGACGGGCTGGACATCGCCCTGATCGAGCAATCCTCGGCGATCAATCTGGTCGCCACGCATTACATCCCCATGCCTGAAACCCTGCGCGCCGAGCTGCTTGGCTTGTGCGCCAGCGGCCCTGACGAAATCGCCCGTTCGGCGATTGCCCAGCAGAACTGGGTGAAGCTCGCCGCGCAAGGGATCCATACCCTCCTCGAACAGCAACAGCTCAGGCCTGAAGCCATTCGCGCGATCGGCAGCCACGGCCAGACCATTCGCCATGAACCGGCGCGTGGTTTCACCGTACAGATCGGCAACCCTGCCCTGCTGACCGAGCTGACCGGCATTACAGTCGTCAGTGACTTCCGCAGCCGCGATGTGGCCGCTGGCGGACAAGGCGCGCCGCTGGTTCCTGCCTTTCATGAAGCGCTATTCGAAGAGCTTACCGGCAACCGCGCGGTCCTGAATGTCGGCGGTTTCAGCAATCTCAGTCTGATTGAGCCGAACAAGCCTGTAGCCGGTTTCGACTGCGGGCCGGGGAATGTGCTGATGGATGCCTGGATTCATCAGCAACTTGGCGAGAACTACGACCGTAACGGGCAGTGGGCAGCCAGCGGCAAGGTCGAGCCGACCCTGCTGAAAGCGCTGCTCAGCGATCCGTTTTTCGTGACCCAAGGCCCGAAGAGCACCGGCCGAGAAGTCTTCAACCTGCCTTGGCTGGAGCAGCAACTTTCCCGCCTGCCAGGTTTCGCGCCCGAAAACGTACAGGCGACGCTGCTCGAACTGACGGCGCTGACCATCGTCGAATCGCTGCAAAGCGCTCAATCGAATACCGAAGAACTCCTGGTCTGCGGCGGCGGCGCCCACAACGCCACGCTGATGAAGCGCTTGGCCGACCTGCTACCCAACGCCAAGGTCGCCAGCACATCGACCCAGGGCGTCGATCCGGACTGGGTCGAGGCCATGGCCTTCGCCTGGCTGGCCCACTGCTGTCTGGAAGGCATTGCCGCCAACCGCCCGAGCGTCACCGGCGCCAAAGGTCTGCGCGTGCTCGGCGCCATCTACCCCAACTGACAAATCGCAGATAACAAAACGCCGCAGAACCGTGAGGCTCTGCGGCGTTTTATTGTGTTCGGTGAAGCGCGATCAGATCGAGAACGAGGAGCCGCAACCACAAGTGGTGGTGGCATTCGGGTTCTTGATCACGAAACGCGAACCTTCCAGACCTTCCTGATAATCCACCTCGGCACCTGCCAGGTACTGGAAGCTCATCGGATCGACAACCAGACTGACGCCTTCGCGCTCGACGATGGTGTCGTCCTCGGCCACATCTTCATCGAAGGTGAAGCCGTACTGAAACCCTGAACAACCGCCGCCCGTAACGAATACGCGCAGCTTCAAGCGATCATTCCCCTCTTCATCGACCAGGCTCTTCACCTTGTGCGCGGCACCTTGAGTGAATTGCAAAGCCGTGGGGGTGAAGGATTCGACGCTCATGCTGACTATCTCCCGGCGTTACGCCGCCATAATGCGTGATGACGCGCATTATCCGCTTGTCCTAGAAAATCGGTCAACTATTGTTACGGTATATCAATAAAGCTGATCAACCGACCAGAATGTAAAAAGGCCCGTCAGACGGGCCTTTTTGCCAAGCAAGATCAGTCGTTACGGCAGCATGCCCGCGTGGGACAGACCAAAGCGCTCATCCAGACCGAACAGGATGTTCATGTTCTGCACCGCCTGACCCGACGCGCCCTTGACCAGATTGTCGATCACCGACAGCACCACCACCAGATCACCATCCTGTGGACGGTGAACCGCGATGCGGCAGACGTTGGCGCCACGCACGCTGCGGGTTTCCGGATGACTGCCGGCCGGCATCACGTCGACGAACGGCTCATTGGCATAACGCTTCTCGAACAGCGCCTGCAGATCCACCGAGCGATCCACTACAGTCGCGTAGAGCGTGGAGTGAATGCCACGGATCATCGGCGTCAGGTGCGGCACGAACGTCAGACCGACGTCCTTGCCTGCAGCACGACGCAGCCCCTGACGAATTTCCGGCAGATGACGGTGACCTTTCACCGCATAGGCCTTCATGCTTTCCGACGTCTCGGAGTACAGCGAGCCTACGGCAGCACCACGACCGGCACCGCTGACACCGGACTTGCAGTCGGCGATCAGGTGCGAAGCGTCGGCAATACCCGCTTCAAGCAACGGCAGGAAACCCAGCTGCGTCGCGGTCGGATAGCAACCCGGCACCGCGATCAGGCGTGCTTTCTTGATTTGCTCACGATTGACTTCCGGCAAGCCGTAAACCGCTTCGTCCAGCAGCTCTGGCGCGCCGTGCGGCTGGCCGTACCACTTGGCCCATTCATCGGCGTCCTGCAGACGGAAGTCTGCCGACAGGTCGATGACCTTGGTGCCTGCCGCCAGCAGTTCGCCGGCCAGTGCGTGGGCGACGCCGTGCGGAGTGGCGAAGAACACCACGTCGCAAGCGCCCAGCGTCTTGATGTCCGGCACGCTGAATGCGAGACCGTCGTAGTGACCGCGCAGGTTCGGGTACATATCAGCCACGGCCAGACCGGCCTCGGATCGGGAAGTGATCACTACCACTTCTGCCTGCGGATGCTGTGCCAACAGACGCAGCAGTTCGACACCGGTGTAACCCGTGCCGCCGACGATACCGACCTTGACCATAAACCTGCCCTCAACGAACCCACTGGAAAGCCGTCGATAATAGGGGCCGCGCGCCCCTGCGACAACCGTCAAGGTGACGTGCGGACGCTCAAGCCTCTACTATCCGGCCTACCGTGAATTAGGGAATAACCAAAAATGCTCTATCTGTGGATCAAAGCGCTTCATATCGTCAGCATCGTGTGCTGGTTTGCCGGGCTGTTCTATCTGCCGCGACTGTTCGTTTATCACGCGCAAAGTGAAGACACGATCAGCAAGGAACGCTTCAGCATCATGGAGCGCAAGCTGTATCGCGGCATCATGGGCCCGGCGATGATCGCCGCGCTGATCTTCGGCGGCTGGCTGATCTATCTCAACCCGAGCATCTTCAGCAGCGGTGGCTGGATCCACGCGAAACTGACCCTGGTCGTGCTGTTGATCGGTTACCACCACATGTGCGGCGCGCAGGTAAAACGTTTCGCTCGTGGCGAGAACACCCGCAGCCATGTCTTTTATCGCTGGTTCAATGAAGTGCCGGTTCTGATATTGCTGGCTATCGTAATTCTGGTCGTGGTCAAGCCGTTCTAACTTCAACAAATACAACTTTCCGGGGTACTTCCGATGTCGCTGCCCGCTCTGCTCGAACAACGTCTGCGCCTGCCCGTAGTGGCGGCGCCGATGTTCCTGATCTCCAATCCTGAACTGGTGCTGGCGTGCTGTCGCAACGGCGTGGTTGGCAGCTTCCCGGCGCTGAACCAACGCGAAAGCAGCGGGTTCAAGGCCTGGCTTGAGCAGATCGAAGCGGGGCTGGCGACATTGGAGAACCCGGCGCCGTACGCGGTGAACCTGATTGTTCACAAGAGCAATCCGCGCCTGCAGGCTGACCTGAACATCTGCGTCGAGCACAAAGTCCCCATCGTCATCACCAGCCTCGGAGCCGTGAAGGAACTGGTAGACGCCGTGCACAGTTACGGCGGCCTGGTCTTCCACGATGTGACGACCCGCCGCCATGCCGAGAAAGCCGCCGAGGCCGGTGTCGATGGTTTGATCGCCGTCGCAGCCGGCGCCGGTGGTCACGCCGGGACCTGGAGCCCGTTTTCGCTGATTGCCGAGATCCGCGAGTTCTTCGACAAGACCCTGTTGCTTGCAGGATGTTTGAACCACGGGCATGAGATTCTCGCCGCACAACTGCTCGGCGCGGATCTGGCCTACTTCGGCACGCGATTTATCGGCACCACTGAAAGTCATGCGCCTGACGCCTACAAGGAAATGCTGCTGACTGCCAAAGCCGCCGACATCATTCATACTCCTGCCGTGTCCGGTGTACCGGCCAGTTTCATGCGTCAAAGCCTGGAGGCCGCCGGTTTCGACATGGCAGCCCTGCAAGGCAAGGGTGAAGTGAATTTCGGCGACAAGCTCAAGCCGATCAACGACGAAGCCAAGGCCTGGAAAACCGTGTGGTCTGCGGGCCAAGGCGTAGGCCAGATCGACGATCTGCCAAGCGTGGATCAACTGGTGGCGCGTCTCGATGAGGAATACCGCCAGGCCCTGGAGCACGCAGCGCAACTGCCGAAACGCTGGCCACGTTGAATGAAACCCGGCCAGTCGCTGTCTGACTGGCCTTAGACTCAATTTATCTCGCGACAAGGATGCCCCGGCCATGAGCGAACCCCGTTACAAGATCGTTTTCGACGGTGCGCTCCAGCCCGGCGTCGATATCACCACGGCCAAGCTCAACCTGGCCGATCTGTTCAAAAGCGATGTCGCCGCCATCGAGCGCCTGTTCAATGGTCGCACCGTCGCGCTCAAGCGTGATCTGTCCCACAGCGATGCGCAGACCTACCTGCAAGCGCTGGGCAAGACCGGGATCGATGCCCGGATCGAAACCGAAACGCCCATCGAACTGAACCTGTCGGATGTCCACGAGCAAAGCGCCGCCGTCACCGAACCCGATTCACCTTATGCGCCCCCTCGCGCCACCGTCGGTGAAAGCCTGCCGGCATTTGCGCCTCTCAAGCCGCTCAGCGTTGAAGGGCGGATCGGCCGCTTGCGTTACCTTGCATGGTCGATGGTGTTGAGCCTGGTCTCCCTGCCAATCGTCAGCGTATTCGCGCTGATCGGCCTGGGCCTGGTGAGCGCCGACTCGACCACCGGCCTGATCATCGGCGGTCTCCTCGCCTTCTTCCTGTTTCTGGCCTTCGCGATCGTCGGCATCCTGTTCAGCATTCAGCGCCTGCACGATATTGGCTGGTCCGGGTGGCTCTGGCTGCTGACGCTGGTGCCGTTCGTGGGCAGTTTCTTCCCGCTGGTAATCATGGTCGTGCCGGGCAATACCGGCGCCAACCGCTATGGCCCACCACCTCCGCCGAACAGCACGGCAGTCAAAGTGCTGTGCTCGCTGTGGATCGTGTTTATCGGGCTGTTCTTTGTGGGTGGCATGCTGGGCGGGATCACAGCCATCCAGCAGGAATACGAAAGCAGTCTTGAAAGCAGCTACGAGAGCGGTTCGGTAACCACCGATGAAATCGATGTGGAAGTCGAGCCCGCCGCGAATTCGGCAGACGATGCAGCCGAAGCCGCCCTCGCACCTGTAGACTCTGCGAAAGAATGAACAACGCTCCCCGCCGTGACACCTGCGTCCACGGCGCGGCGCTGTTGCGATGGAGATTTGCATGACCCGTTACGCTCTGATCACCGGCGCCTCCAGCGGCATCGGCCTGGCCATGGCCGAAGCCCTGGCGCGCCGCGGCCGCAGCCTGATTCTGGTGGCTCGCCAGCGTGATCAGCTGGAAAGCATTGCGATTGAACTGACCCAGCGCTTCGGCGTTGAAGTGTTGTTCCGCGCCTGTGACTTGGGTGAGCCGCTGCGCCTGTCCGGTTTTCTGCTGGAGCTTGAAGAAGGCGATCGGCAGATCGATCTGTTGGTCAATTGCGCCGGCATCGGTACTTGCGGCCCGTTCCTGGCCCAGGACTGGATGACCGAACAGGATCTGATCGAAGTGAACATCCTCGCCCTCACCCGCCTCTGCCATGCCATCGGCAACAGCATGGCGTTGCAGGGTGGCGGGCAGATTCTCAACGTCGCGTCGGTGGCAGCCTTCAACCCCGGGCCGTGGATGAGCACCTACTACGCCAGCAAGGCGTATGTTCTGCATTTCTCGGAAGCACTGCGGGTGGAATTGAAGAAGTGTGCGGTCAAGGTGTCGGTACTCTGCCCCGGCCCGACCCGCACCGCGTTCTTTCGCACCGCACAACTGAACAACGACAAACTCAACGCCAGCAAATTGCTGATGAGTCCCGAGGAGGTCGCGCTGTATACCGTGCGCGCCCTGGAGAAAAACCGCGCGATCATCATTCCCGGACGCCGAAACCGCTGGTTCGCCTTTCTGCCTCGGCTCGGTTCGCGCTGGCTCAATCGCACGATTGTCGGCATGGTCAACAAGGCTTACTGCCCGCGCTGAAGGGCCGGCAGGCAAATGGCTGGGCGCGGTGAGCCCTCGTGGGTACACTCAGGCCAGCCCAAACAACGGAGAAAACAGCTGTGGATACTCTGTTCACCAAGATCATCAACCGGGAAATCCCGGCGAAGATCATCTACGAGGACGACCAGGTTCTGGCGTTCCACGATATCGCCCCACAGGCACCGGTGCATTTCCTGGTGATCCCGAAGAAACCGGTGCGCACCCTCAACGACCTGACCGAAGACGACAAGGCACTGGCCGGGCATATCCTGTTCACCGCCCAGCGTCTGGCGCTGGAACTGGGTTGCGAGGAAGGCTTCCGGGTGGTGATGAACTGCAATGAAATGGGCGGACAGACGGTCTACCACATTCACATGCACGTGCTCGGTCAACGCCAGATGAACTGGCCTCCGGGCTGATTGAACCCAGAGATCGGTGGGAGCGCCCTGCTCCCACATGACCCAGCGCAAACCTTCCCCGGCCGATTCGGTTAAACTGGCCGCCGAGATTCTTCCCGGAGGTCAGCATGACTACCCAACGTGACTATTCGCCCATTGATCGTCTTCTGCTGCAAGCCGATGCCGCGATGCGTACCTTGCTGCCCTTCAGCGGCCAGCCGTACCGTCCGTCGCCGGCAATCGTGCAGCCCGATGTGCAGATGAGCGATGAGGACACCCGCCACGTCGCCGGCCTGATGCGCATCAACCACACCGGTGAAGTCTGCGCCCAGGCGCTGTATCAGGGCCAGGCGCTGACCGCCAAGTTGCCGCAGGTGCGCGAGGCCATGGAGCATGCGGCCGAAGAAGAGATCGATCATCTGGTCTGGTGCGAGCAGCGTATTCACCAGTTGGGCAGCCACACCAGTGTGCTCAACCCACTGTTCTACGGTATGTCATTCGGCATCGGTGCTGTCGCCGGGCTGATCAGCGACAAGGTCAGCCTCGGATTTGTTGCCGCCACAGAGCATCAAGTCTGCAAGCACCTGAACGAGCATCTGGAACAACTGCCGGCCGAGGACGAAAAATCCCGGGCGATTCTGGAACAGATGCGTATAGATGAAGAACATCACGCGGAAAGCGCACTGGAGGCCGGCGGCTTCCGCTTCCCGGCGCCGGTGAAGTTCGGCATGAGCCTGTTGGCCAAAGTGATGACCAAGAGCACTTACCGGATCTGAAAAACGCCCATGAAAAAGGCGACTGCCGCAAAGCAGTCGCCTTTTTTTGTGCCCGGATTTCTTAGCTCGGCATATTGCGCGCGTAGAAGATTTCCAGCATTTCGTGTTTCACACGCTCGGTCACCTGAGCGCGTTGCTCGGAAGACAGGTTGCTGGTGGCATCGCCGAACAGGTAGTTGTCCAGTTCGAAGTTCTTCAGCAGCATTTTGGTGTGGAACAGGTTTTCCTGGTACACGTTCACGTCGGTCATCTGGTACGCGTCGCGGGTGTCTTCGGAGAGGTAGTTCTGGATCGAGTTGATCTCGTGGTCGATGAAGTGCTTGTTGCCTTCAACGTCACGGGTGAAGCCGCGCACACGGTAATCCACGGTCACGATGTCCGAATCGAACTGGTGAATGAGGAAGTTGAGCGCTTTGAGCGGTGAAATGACACCACAGGTCGACACGTCGATGTCCACACGGAAAGTCGCAATACCGGCGTCCGGATGGATTTCCGGGTAGGTGTGCACCGTGATGTGGCTCTTGTCGAGGTGAGCCAGGATGATTTCGGGCAACGGGCCCGGGGACTCTTCGATCTGGCTTTCGGTCGGGGTCACCGGCTCTTCCGAGATCAGAATCGTGACGCTGGCACCCTGAGGCTCATAGTTCTGACTCGCAATGTTCAGAATGTTGGCACCAATGATTTCGACAACTTCCGTGAGGATCTGCGTCAGGCGTTCGGCGTTGTACTCTTGATTGATGTACTCGACGTAAGCCTGCTGGTCTTGCGGGGTTTCCGCGTAGCAGATGTCATAGATGTTGAAGCTCAAGGTCTTTGTCAGGTTATTGAACCCGTGGAGCTTGAGTTTGCTTTTCACCGTTAAAAACTCTCTATGTATGCGGCACGGCCGCGTGATCAAGCATGCCCGTCAAGTGCGAACAACGCACCTGCGTAGGACGGTTAACACCTCTTCGCGATGGCGATTTTGGTTATCTGTTCAGGCGGATGACCCGTCGGTTGACTGATCACGGCCCTGAAAAAAGTGGCGCATTATGCAGACGTCAGCGGGGGATCGCCAGAGTCTGCACTGCTTTTATGATAGTTGAATGTCGGCTCAGCCGAGTTCGACGATTTCGTAGTCGTGGGTGATCGCTACGCCGGCCGCGCCAAGCATGATCGAGGCCGAGCAGTACTTCTCGGCAGACAGTTCGATGGCGCGTTTGACCTGGGCTTCTTTCAGGCCACGGCCCTTGACCACGAAGTGCATGTGGATCTTGGTGAACACTTTCGGATCTTCGGTCGCGCGCTCGGCTTCCAGAAAGGCTTCGCAGCTTTCAACGGCCTGACGGGACTTCTTCAAAATGCTGACCACGTCGAAATTGCTGCAACCACCGACGCCCAACAGGAGCATTTCCATCGGGCGGACACCCAGGTTACGACCACCGGCGTCCGGCGGACCGTCCATGACCACGACATGACCGCTGCCGGATTCGCCGAGGAACATGGCTTCGCCAGCCCATTGGATGCGTGCCTTCATCGCCAAGACTCCACTGTAGAAAAAAGGGTCGCCAGCTTAGCACAGGGCCCCGCCCGGACAGCGAGCACGTTCCTGGGACGAATGCACCTTTAACGTAGGTGATTTCTCGAAATTTCGACGAAGTGTCTGGTAAGCTGGCGCCAATTCACTGGCGCCTTCGCCAGACTGTGTAGCGACCGCCTCAGCGCCTCATATAAAAACCAAATATAACCGTGCAGTCTTTTCGGGATACAACCATGGTTGGTATTACCCCCACACCCAAAATCAAGAACCTCGACAAGCTGCTGATGCATTGCCAGCGCCGGCGTCACGCGGCCAAGAGCAACATCATCTGCGCCGGGGATCGCTCCGACACGCTGTACTTCATCATCCGCGGTTCGGTCACGATCCTGATCGAGGATGACGACGGCCGCGAGATGATCATCGCCTACCTGAATGCCGGGGACTTCTTCGGCGAGCTGGGTCTTTTCGAAGAAGCCGGCCAGGAACAGCAGCGCAGCGCCTGGGTGCGGGCCAAGGTTGAATGCGAAGTCGCGGAAATCAGCTACACCAAGTTCCGCGAACTGTCGCAACAGGATCCGGACATTCTTTACGTCCTCAGCGGACAAATCGCACAACGTCTGCGCAACACCACACGCAAGGTCGGCGACCTGGCATTCTTCGACGTCACCGGTCGTGTTGCTCGCTGTTTGCTGGAGCTGTGCAAACAACCGGATGCGATGACTCACCCGGACGGCATGCAGATCAAGGTGACCCGTCAGGAAATCGGCCGGATTGTCGGTTGCTCGCGAGAGATGGTCGGTCGCGTGCTCAAGGATCTTGAGGAACGCAACCTGGTGGATGTGAAGGGCAAGACCATGGTGGTCTTCGGCACTCGCTGAGCTCTAAAGCTCAGCCCGCGTAGATCTGCGCCAGCATCAAACGAAAGAGTTCATCCAGACGCGCCAGTGCATGGGGCGCCGGGAATTTTTCATGCAGAGCGATGTGGCTGGCGGCACGTACCCGTTGCTCCAGGCCACACGCCTCATTGAAGCGGTTGACCGCCGCGACCATCGACTCACGTTCGTCATCCACCAGCATCGCACCGTGCACCAATCCCACCGGACGCTGACCACCCTGACTCTGGCGCCAGCGCTGCGCGGTGCCGACCATCTTGCGGCCATCGAGATTGACGTTGAAGCGCCCATCGCAGAACGCACCGTCGATTTCACCCAACGACGAAGCGCCACCCAACTCATCCAGCAACTCACAGATCGGATCGCACAATCGCCGGTAACCGGTTTCGATGCGGTTCAGATCGCCTTCGCTGCGAGGCGGTGCGTAGACCAGTGCAATATTGATGGTCGACGCCGATTGCGGAACCGGTTCGCCACCGGTTTCACGCAGCAACACCGGCCAACCCGCAGCAGCGGAGACTTCGCAGGCGTGATCGAATCCGGGCAAGCGATTCAAACGGCGCGGCATGACCAAAGCGCGATCGCTGGGCTGCCAGAACAGCAGGCCGAATTCGGCATCACCAGCGCAGACCGAGGCCAGCAGATCCTGTTCGGCTTGCAGGCCGGCTTCGATGGTCAGGGATGTGGGGATCATAAGGTTTCCATAGGACGTTGAGTCTGAGGTGAATCTTATGCCGCCTTCGCGGGCAAGCCCGCTCCCACAGGGGGACGGGCGCCTGCGAAGACTCGATCAGTCGAGGGTCGAACCGCTCACCGGAACGCCGCGCTCCGGGAAGAACAGACGCTGCAGTTCGATGCCCGGGCTTTCGGCGCGCATGAACGCTTCGCCGACCAGGAACGCGTAAACGTCGCTGATTTCCATCAGCTCGACATCGGCACGGTTGAGGATGCCGCTCTCGGTGATGACCAGACGATCGCGCGGAATGCGCGGCAGCAGGTCGAGGGTAGTTTCCAGGCTGACGTCAAAGGTGTGCAGATTGCGGTTGTTGACCCCGACCAGCGGCGTGTCGAGGGTTTTCAGCGCACGCTCCAGCTCATCGCCGTCGTGCACTTCCACCAACACATCGAGGCCGACGTCTTTGGCGACCGACGCCAGTTCGGCCATTTTCACATCATCCAGTGCGGAGACGATCAACAACACGCAATCGGCGCCCAAGGCACGGGCTTCGACGATCTGGTACGGATCGATCATGAAGTCCTTGCGGATCACCGGCAGCGAGCAGGCCGCACGGGCCTGTTGCAGGTAGGCATCGGCGCCCTGGAAGTAGTCGATATCGGTCAGCACCGACAGGCAGGTCGCCCCGCCCTTCTCGTAGCTTTTGGCGATGTCGGCGGGAACGAAGTTCTCGCGGATCACGCCCTTGCTCGGCGACGCCTTCTTGATCTCGGCGATCACTGCCGGTTGTTTCTTCTTGGCCTGCGCCAGCAATGCCTGGGCAAAACCACGGGGTGCATCGGCCGCCTTGGCCAGACTTTCCAGCTCGCTCAGGCTCACACGGGCGCTACGCTCGGCGACTTCCTGAACCTTGCGGGCCAGAATGTTTTCCAGAACCGTCGGTACACTCATCCCTCATTCTCCACTTTGAATACCGCGGTAAAGGCACCCAACTCCTCGAGTTTTTCCCGAGCAAGACCGGTGTGCAGAGCGTCGTGGGCCAGTGCCACGCCCTCTTTCAGACTTGTCGCCAGGTCGGCGGCGTACAGCGCCGCACCGGCATTGAGCACGATCATTTCTGCAGCCTTCTGACCGTTCTCGGTCTTGCGCTTGCCCAGTGCATCGCGGATCAGCGCCAGCGACGCTTCCGGGCCTTCGACCGACAGGCCGTGCAGGCTCTGGCTCTTCATGCCCAGATCTTCCGGCTCGACCCAATATTCGGTGATGTGATCGTCCTTCAGCTCGGCGACAAACGTCGGCGCCGCCAGACTGAATTCGTCCAGACCGTCCTTCGAATGCACAACCAGCACGTGCTTGCTGCCCAGACGCTGCAAGACTTCAGCCAACGGCCGGCACAGCGCCGGGGTGAACACGCCCACCACCTGATGTTTCACACCGGCCGGATTCGTAAGCGGGCCGAGCATGTTGAACAGCGTGCGCAGGCCGAGATCGCGACGCGGGCCGGCGGCATACTTCATGGCTTTGTGGTGAGTCTGGGCAAACATGAAACCGATGCCGACGTTGTCGATGCAGCGCGCCACCTGAACCGGGGTCAGGTTGAGGTAGATGCCGGCGGCTTCCAGCAGATCGGCGCTGCCGCTCTTGCCCGACACCGCGCGGTTACCGTGCTTGGCCACGGTGCAGCCAGCCGCGGCGACCACAAAGGAAGATGCGGTCGACACGTTGAAAATGTTTGCCCCGTCACCGCCGGTACCGACCACATCGACCACGCGGTCGAGGGTCTGGAGTTCGACCTTGTCCGCCAGCTCGCGCATCACCGACACGGCACCGACGATCTCGTCGATGCTCTCGCTCTTCATGCGCATCGCCATCATGAACGCGCCAATCTGCGCGTCCGTGCATTGGCCAGTCATGATTTCGCGCATCACGTCGCGCATTTCATCGGTGCTGAGGTCGAGGTGATCGACGATACGGCTCAGGGCTGTCTTGATATTCATGGAAAGTCCTTAGCGCGCGCCGCCGGTTTGTTTGAGGAAGTTGGCGAACAGTTCGTGGCCCTGCTCGGTGAGGATCGATTCCGGGTGGAACTGTACGCCCTCGATGTTCAGGGTCTTGTGACGCAGGCCCATGATTTCGTCGACCGAACCGTCATCGTGCTGGGTCCACGCCGTCAGCTCCAGGCAATCGGGCAACGTTTCGTGTTTGACGATCAGGGAATGATAGCGGGTGACGGTCAGCGGGCGGTTCAGACCGGCAAACACGCCCTTGTCCTCGTGGAATACCGGACTAGTCTTACCGTGCATCACTTGGCGAGCGCGGACGACATCGCCGCCAAAAGCCTGGCCGATGGACTGGTGACCGAGGCAGACACCGAGGATCGGCAGTTTGCCGGCGAAATGCTTGATGGCTTCGATGGAAATGCCGGCTTCGGTCGGTGTGCACGGGCCCGGGGATACGACGATCCGCTCAGGGTTGAGCGCTTCGATTTCGGCGATGGTCAGTTCGTCGTTGCGCACGACTTTGACCTCGGCACCCAGCTCGCCGAGGTATTGCACAACGTTGTAAGTAAAGGAGTCGTAGTTGTCGATCATCAGCAACATGGCGTTTCGAACCTCTTGAATTCTGACTTGAAGACAGCCTTCGGATGACTTGCCAGGGCGCTGCACACTGGCGGACGCGCAGGTCGCATCGGCACAGCGGCATTTCAAACGGGCAAGGAAGGCAAAGCGATACAGATCCGGCGGGGCCGGCAGAAAAGATTCAGGCGCGCCAACGCCAGCGGGCGTGTGCCTTGATGACTTGATCCAGAAGTTTGCTGGTGATCAACACGGGGAAGGTCTCGTTCATACGTTTCGGCACAGTAACTTAGCTGGGCGGAGCGTGCAATATGGCCGGGGCCGTGGGGGATAAAACAATGGGAGGGTTGACGACCGATGGCAAATCGCCGGAAGTTTTTGGTACTGTCGTTTCGTTCACTACAACAATAAATAAACGGACTTGCTCATGATCAAACAGACGTTGTTTGTACCGCTCGCCGGATGCCTGCTCGCGATGGCCTGCGCCCAGGCGAACGCCGCACCCAATCCTTATTCGAATTTCGTGGTCTTCGGCGACAGCCTTAGTGATGCGGGGACTTTCACCGACAGCGGCGGCCCGGCCGGCGCCACCGAACGCTACACCAACCGCACCGGTCCGAACTATCAGGACGGCAGCGGTGAGTTCTACTCACTCAATTCCACCCAGTTGCTCGGTGGCCGCCTCGGCTTCACCCCCGATCAAACCGCCTCCTCGTCCTCAGCGGTACGTGCCGGCCAAGGTCAGCCGGACGGTAACAACTGGGCCGTCGGCGGTTACCGCACCGACCAGATTCTCGACTCGATCACCAGCCAGTCCGCCACCGGCGAACGCACCCGCGCCGGTTATTTGCCGTCGAACGGTTTCCGCGCCGACCCGAATGCCCTGTATTACCTGACCGGGGGTGGCAACGACTTCCTCCAGGGCCGCGTCACCAGTCTTCCTCAGGCGAATGCCGCCGCCGATCGACTGGTCGACAGCGTACGCACGCTGCAAGGCGCCGGCGCCCGCTACATCATGGTCTGGCTGTTGCCGGACATCGGCCTGACCCCGGCCATCAACGGCTCGCCGCTACAAGCCTTCACCTCGCAACTCAGCGCCCAGTTCAACACCGAACTGGTCAGCCAGTTGCAGAGCGTCAATGCCAACGTCATTCCGCTGAACGTCCCGGTTCTGCTCAAAGAGGCATTCGCCAATCCGGCGCAGTTCGGCCTGGCGACCGACCAGAATCTGGTCGGCACCTGCTTCAGCGGCAACAGTTGCACGGAGAACGCGCGGTACGGGATCAACAGCGCCACCCCGGATCCGACCAAGCTGATCTACAACGACGCCGTCCACCCGACCGAAGCCGGGCAGCGCCTGATTGCCGATTACGCCTACTCGCTGCTGGCCGCGCCATGGGAAGCGACTCTGTTGCCGCAAATGGCCCAAGGCACCCTGCGCTCGCATCAGGATGAACTGCGCAATCAGTGGCTGGCGGATTGGGAAAACTGGCAGGCCGTTGGCCAATGGCGGGCGATTGTCGCCGGCGGCGGCCAGCATCAGGACTTCGACAGCCAGCGCAGCGGCGCCAGCGCCGACGGCAACGGTTACAACCTGAACATCGGCGGCAGCTACCGTCTCAACGACGCCTGGCGTGTGGGCGTGGCGGCCGGTTTCTACAACCAGAAACTCGAAGCCGGCGACAACGACTCCGACTACAAGCTGAACACTTATCTGGGCACCGCGTTCGCCCAGTACCAGCAGAACCGCTGGTGGGGTGACGCCGCCGTGACTGCCGGGCATCTGGATTACGACAGCCTCAAACGCAAATTCCAGCTGGGGGTCAACGAACGCGGCGAGAAAGGCGACACCGACGGCTATGTTCTGGCCTTCAGTGGACGCGTGGGTTACGACATTGCGCCAGAAGCGAGCAGCCCATGGCACCTGTCGCCATTCGTCAGTGCCGACTTTGCCAAGGTTGAAGTCGACGGTTACTCGGAAAACGGCGCCGACTCCACTGCACTGACGTTCGATGACCAGTCGCGCATCTCCCGCCGTCTCGGTCTCGGGATCCAGGGCAAGTACCAGATCACCTCGCAGACCCAGGTGTTTGGCGAACTGGCCCATGAGCGCGAGTACAACGACGACACCCAGAATGTGACGATGAACCTCAACAGCCTGCCGAACAACCGCTACACCCTGGCCGGCTATGCCCCTCAGACCAACCTGAACCGCCTGAACCTGGGCGTGAGCCACAACCTCACCAAGGATCTGGCATTGCGCGCCAGCTACGACATCCGCAAGGATGACGACTTCACCCAGCAAGGGATCAACGTCGGCGTAGCGCTCGACTTCTGATTCGCAGGCCATAAAAAACGCGGCGCCCTCACAGGCGCCGCGTTTTTTTATGGCTGAGTCATCAATCACTCAGTCCGGGGTTTGCTCGGCCAATGCAACAGCGCGGAACATCGCCCGACGCTTGTTGATGGTTTCTTCCCATTCCAGCGCCGGCACCGAGTCGGCGACGATGCCGCCACCGGCCTGCACGTGCAGCTCGCCGTTCTTGATCACGGCGGTGCGGATCGCAATCGCGGTGTCCATGTTGCCATTCCAGGCGAAGTAGCCGACCGCGCCGCCATACACGCCACGCTTGACCGGCTCCAGCTCGTCGATGATTTCCATCGCGCGGATCTTCGGCGCGCCGGACAAGGTGCCCGCCGGCAGGATCGCCCGCAGCGCGTCCATCGCCGTCAGCCCGGCCTTCAACTGGCCGGTGACGTTGGACACGATGTGCATCACGTTGGAATAACGCTCGATGACCATTTTCTCGGTGAGTTTCACCGAGCCGATTTCCGATACGCGCCCGGTGTCGTTGCGACCAAGATCGATCAACATCAGGTGCTCGGCGATCTCCTTGTCGTCGGACAGCAGGTCTTCTTCCAGCGCCACGTCGGCCTCTTCGGTGGCGCCGCGAGGACGGGTGCCGGCAATCGGGCGCACGGTGATCAGGTTGTCTTCGACCCGCACCAGCACTTCCGGCGAACTGCCGACGACGTGGAAATCGCCGAAGTTGAAGAAGTACATGTACGGCGTCGGGTTGAAGCAACGCAGCGCGCGGTACAGATCGATCGGTGCAGCCTTGAAGTCGATCGACATGCGCTGGGACGGCACGACCTGCATGCAGTCACCGGCGAGGATGTATTCCTTGATGGTGTCGACGGCTTTTTCGTAGTCGTCCTGGGTGAAACTGGAGCGGAACACCGGCTCGGCCGCCTGCTGCTTGCTGAAATCCAGGCCACGGCGCGGGGTAATCGGCTGACGCAGTTTTTCCAGCAGTTGCTGCAATTGCGCCTGGCCCTGCTCGTAGGCATCGGCCTGCGCCGGGTCGGCCAGCACGATCGCGTGCATCTTCCCGGCGAGGTTGTCGAACACCACCACCGCATCGGAGACCATCAGCAAAATGTCCGGCACGCCCAGCGGATCCGGGTTCGGGCATTTGCCGAGGCGCTTCTCTACATAACGCACACAGTCGTAACCGAAGTAGCCGACCAGGCCGCCGTTGAAGCGCGGCAGACCGGCAATGGTCGGCACGTTGTAGCGGGCCTTGAAGGTTTCGACGAAGGCCAGCGGGTCTTCGACATCGTGGCTTTCGGTCTCGACGCCATCGACGGTGATGCTGACGTGATGATCATGAACCCGCAGCACGGTGCGGCACGGCAGGCCGATGATCGAGTAACGGCCCCATTTCTCGCCGCCCTGCACCGATTCGAGCAGGTAGGAGTTGGGCTGGTCGGCCAGTTTCAGGTAGATCGACAGCGGGGTGTCGAAGTCGGCCAGGGTTTCGCAGGCCAGCGGGATGCGGTTGTAGCCGTCAGCGGCCAAACGCAGGAATTCTTCGCGGATCATAGGGTGCCTCGTGGTGTGAGGGGCAAATCAGTCAGGTGTGCAAACGCGCCGGCAGGCCGGCCAGGAACAAGTCAGGCGCGCCAACGCCAGCGGGCCAGGGCCTTGATGACTTTCATCCAGAGTTTGCGGGTGACCACCACGATGGCGTTTCCAGAAGGGGATTGAGAAGCGTCGGGCAACGTTATCTCAGCGGCAGTATCCAGGCAACCGGGAATTAGCTTGCGCAGATCGTCGATCACCAGCGCCGGGGATTCCTCGGCAATCGGCCGGCCATGGTTGTAGCCATAACTCAGCCCAACGCATTTGACCCCCGCTGCTTTCGCCGCCAGCACGTCGCTGCGCGAATCGCCGACGAACAGCGATTGCGAGGCCGGGATACCGGACATCTTCATGACAAAGAACAGCGCCGCCGGATCGGGCTTCTTCTGCGGCAGGGTGTCGCCGCCGATGATCCACTTGAAGTAGCGGCCGATCTTCATCTGATCCAGCAGCGGCGCGACGAAGCGCTCCGGCTTGTTGGTGATCAGCGCCATGGCCACGCCCTGTTTGTGCAGCCATTTCAGGGTGTCGCGCACGCCGGGATAGACCACGGTCAGCTCATGGCTGGCGCCGTAGGCTTCCATGAACACCTCCAGCGCATGCTCGGCTTCGACGTCATCCACGGAGGAATGATCGATGCCGCCGGCCAACGCGCGGCGCACCAGCACCGGCGCACCGTTGCCGACCCACTCGCGCACCGACTCGATACCGGCAGGCTTGCGCCCGAGGGAGAGCAGCATGTTATCCACAGCCGCCGCCAGGTCGGGTACCGAATCGATCAGCGTGCCATCCAGATCGAACATCACCAACCGCGGCAGTTGCCCCGGGAACAGCTGCTCAAAACCGCTCATGGGCGGGCCAGCGCCAGTTCGGAACGCATCTTGTCGATGACTTCCTGATAGTTCGGCGCATTGAAAATCGCGGAGCCGGCCACAAAAGTGTCGGCGCCAGCGGCAGCGATTTCACGGATGTTGTTGACGTTGACGCCGCCATCGATTTCCAGGCGGATGTCACGGCCCGACGCATCGATGATCGCCCGCGCTTCGCGCAGCTTATCGAGGGTGCCGGGAATGAACTTCTGCCCGCCGAAGCCCGGGTTGACGCTCATCAGCAAGACCATGTCGACCTTGTCGATCACGTACTTGAGCACGTCCAGCGGGGTCGCCGGGTTGAACACCAGGCCGGATTTGCAGCCGCCTTCACGGATCAGTTGCAGCGAACGATCAACGTGCAGCGTGGCTTCCGGGTGGAAGGTGATGTAGGTGGCGCCGGCTTCGATGAAGTCGCCGACGATGCGATCCACCGGGCTGACCATCAGGTGCGCGTCGATCGGCGCGGTCACGCCGTACTTGCGCAGCGCGGCGCAGACCATCGGGCCGATGGTCAGGTTCGGTACGTAATGGTTGTCCATGACATCGAAGTGGACGAAGTCGGCACCGGCGGCCAGAACGTTGTCCACTTCCTCACCCAGGCGGGCGAAGTCGGCGGAGAGAATCGACGGAGCAATAACGAAGGGCTGCATGACGCACCTTTTCTGAGCTAAATCACGATGGCGCGCATTGTATACCTCAAGTTTCCGCGCGCGCACCGTGACCGCGATGATTGGGTTGTGCCATGACCGGCGGCCGACAGATTCTCAGTAGGCCGCCCGGTAGATCTTCTCGATGTCGGCAGCACTGAGCTTGCGCGGGTTGTTGCGCATCAGGCGCTCGATCCCGGCGGCCTCTACGGCCATGGCCGGGATCGCTTCTTCGGGCACGCCGAAACTGCGCAAGCCCAGCGGGATTTCTACCGCCGCGCACAGTTCGGTCATCGCCGCGACGGCGCTGTCGGCGGCTTCATTGAGACTCAGATGAGCGGTCTTCACCCCCATGGCTTCGGCGATATCCTGCATCCGCTCGACGCAGGCCATCTTGTTCCAGGTCATGACATACGGCAGCAGCAACGCATTGCTGACGCCGTGGGCAATGTTGAAACGCCCGCCCAGCGGATACGCCAGCGCATGCACCGCGCCGACCCCGGCATTGCCGAACGCCATGCCGGCCATCAGGCTGGCGGTGGCCATGTCTTCCCGGGCCTGCAGGTTGGAGGGATTGGCGTAGGCCTTGGGCAATGACCGGGCGATCAACTTGATCGCGCCGATGGCCAGTGAATCGGTGATCGGTGAGGCATTCAGCGACAGGTAGGATTCGATGGCATGCACCAGCGCATCGACACCACTGGCGGCGGTGACACTGCGCGGACAGGTCAGGGTCATTTGCGGACTGACCAGCGCCACGTCCGGCAACAGATAATCGCTGACGATGCCCTTCTTCAGTTGAGCGACCTTGTCCGACAGAATGGCGACGTTGGTCACTTCAGAACCGGTGCCGGCCGTGGTCGGGATGGCGATCAGCGGCGGGCCTTTGCGCGGCACCTGATCGACGCCGAACAGATCTTCCAGCGCGCCGTGATAACCGGCATAGGCGGCAACACTCTTGGCGATGTCGATGGCACTGCCGCCACCGAGGCCGATCAGACCGTCATGCCCGCCCTCTCGGTAGACACGCATGCAATCCTCGACGATGGCGATTTCCGGATCCGGCAGCACCCGGTCGAAGATTTCGTACTCGCGCTCGCCGATCTGCGCCAGCGCCAGCGCCACCGTGCCGGACTTGACCAGCGCGGCATCGGTGACGATCAGCGGGTTGTCGATGTCCAGCCGGGTGAGTTCGGCCGCGAGTTGCTCGATGGCCCCGGCGCCGGTGATCAGTTTGTGAGCAATCTTGAACGAGGAAAGACTCATCGTGCGCAGCCTCTTATAGATGTGGGAGCTGAGCACAAGCGTAGCTGGGGAATTCGGGTTGTCTGTCATTCAGCGCATGAATGGCAGACAACCCGGATGATCGTTCCCACGCTCTGCGTGGGAATGCAGCCAGGGACGCTCCGCGTTCCATTCGGAAGCTGGAATGCGGAGCGAGGGAACAATCATCGAGGGGGTTCAGACCTGAGCAGTACGCAATTTCTCACTCCGCCCACGCAACCACTCCAGCGTCAGCAACAGAATCACCGAGAAAGCAATCAGCAAAGTGGCAGCCGCCGCAATCGTCGGACTCAGGTTCTCGCGAATCCCGCTGAACATCTGCCGTGGCAACGTCGCCTGCTCGGGACCTGCAAGAAACAACGTCACCACCACCTCATCGAACGAGGTCGCAAAGGCAAACAGCGCCCCGGAAATCACCCCCGGCGCAATCAGCGGCAAGGTCACCCGACGGAACGTGGTCAATGGCGAGGCGCCAAGACTGGCCGCCGCCCGCACCAGGTTATGGTTGAACCCCTGCAAGGTCGCCGACACCGTGATGATCACGAACGGCACACCGAGCACCGCGTGCACCACGATCAGCGAGAAAAAACTGTTACCCAGCCCCAGCGGCGCGAAGAACAGGTAACTGGCCACACCGATGATCACCACCGGCACCACCATCGGCGAAATCACCAGCGCCATCACCAGCGGCTTGCCGGGGAAGTCGCCACGGGTCAGGCCGATGGCCGCCAGCGTGCCGAACACCATTGCCAGCACGGTAGCGGCCGGGGCGACGATGATGCTGTTCTTCAATGCGCGCATCCATTCCGCCGAGGCGAAGAAGTCGTGGTACCACTGCAGCGAAAAACCCTGCAGCGGGTACACCAGAAAACTGCCCGAGTTGAACGACAGCGGCACGATCACCAGCACCGGCAGGATCAGGAACAACAGGATCAAGCCGCAGAGGATCCGCAAGCTGTAGAACCACACCCGCTCGACGGGCGACATATAAGGACTCAGCATTTCAAATTCCCCTTAGCTCAGGCGCAGGCGACTGGCGCCCACCAGCCAGCTGTAGATCAGATAAAGCACCACGGTCGCCAGCAGCAACAGCCCGCCGAGTGCAGTGGCCATGCCCCAGTTGATGCTGGTGTTGGTATAGAACGCGACGAAGTAGCTGACCATCTGATCGTTCGGGCTGCCCAGCAGCGCCGGGGTGATGTAGTAGCCGATGGCGAGGATGAACACCAACAGGCAACCGGCGCCGACACCGGCATAGGTCTGCGGGAAGTACACCCGCCAGAAACTGGCGAACGGATGGCAGCCGAGGGAAATCGCGGCGCGCATGTAGGTCGGCGAGATGCCTTTCATCACGCTGTAGATCGGCAGGATCATGAACGGCAACAGGATGTGCACCATCGAGATGTAGACCCCGGTGCGGTTGAACACCAGCTCCAGCGGTTTATCGATGATGCCCATCGCCATCAACGCGCTGTTGATCAATCCGCCGGATTGCAGCAACACGATCCACGCGGCGACTCGCACCAGAATCGACGTCCAGAACGGCAGCAGCACCAGAATCATCAGCAGGTTGCTTTGACGCGACGGCAGGTTGGCCAGCAGGTAAGCCAGCGGATACGCCAGCACCAGGCAGATCACGGTGATGATCAGGCCCATCCAGAAAGTCCGGGCGAAGATGTCGAGGTAGATCGCCTGATCCGGGGTGGCCGGGGCAATTTCGCCGAGATCGTCGATGCGGTGATCCACTGCTGCCAGCAAGTAGAACGGGGTGATGCTGCTGGTGTTGCGCTTCACCGCTTGCCAGTAGGCCGGATCGCCCCAACGCTCGTCGAGGCCTTCCAGTGCTTCTTTATAAGAGGCCGGTTCGCTGGCGAATGGCAGCGAGCGGGCGGTTTTGGTCAGCAGACTGCGATAGCCGGCCAACTCCATGTTCAGGCGCTTGGACAGATCGCCCAGGGTCTGGTTTTTGCGCGCTTCGGCGAGGTCTTCGCTGGCGGCTTTGTAGACCGGTTCTGCGGGCAGGCCGCGGCCGTCCCACGCAGCAATCGCGGTCACGGTGCGCGGCATGCCGCCGACCACTTCCGGGTTGCCGACGCTTTTATAGAGCAGCGCCACGATCGGCACCAGGAACACCAGCAACAGAAACAGCACCAGCGGCGCGATCAACGCCTGGGCCTTCCAGCGGTTGACCCGCTCGGCGTGCTTGAGCCGCTGCTTCAAGGTGGGGCTGTTGCCCTCGTTCAGGGGAACGGCGATGGCCATGACGTACTCCGCAAATCTTTGATCGTTACAAAAGCGGCGAATACCGCCTCGAACTTGGGGTACTGATCGTTCCCACGCTCTGCGTGGGAACGCATTCAGTGACGCTCTGCGTCACAGGGACGCGGAGCGTCCCGGGCGGCATTCCCACGCAGACGGTTCGACGCCTCGACGTGGGAACGATCATCCGGTAGCCGTCGGCCCGTGTGACGTGGTTACTTCGCAGCCCAGGAATTGAAGCGCTGCTCCAGTTGCTCGCCGTTGTCAGCCCAGAAGCTGACGTCGATCTGCACCTGGTTGGCGATGTTTTCCGGGGTGGTCGGCATGTCTTTCAGGATTGCCTTGTCCAGCAATGGCACTGCCTGAGAGTTGGCCGGGCCGTAGGCGATGTTTTCCGAGTAGGTCTTCTGCTGTTGCGGCTGCACCGAGAACGCGATGAATTTCTTCGCCGCTTCCGCGCGTTTGGCGTCCAGGCCTTTCGGGATGGCCCAGGCGTCGAAGTCGTAGATGCCGCCGTTCCACACCACTTTCAGGTTGGATTCTTTCTGCACAGCGGCAATACGCCCGTTGTAGGCCGAGCTCATGACCACGTCACCGGAAGCGAGGTATTGCGGCGGCTGGGCGCCGGCTTCCCACCACTGGATGTTCGGTTTCAGCTCATCCAGTTTCTTGAACGCGCGATCCTGACCGCCCTTGCTGGCCAGTTCCTTGTAGACGTCTTTCGGCGCAACGCCGTCGGCCATCAGTGCGAATTCGAGGGTGTACTTGGCGCCTTTGCGCAGGCCGCGCTTGCCCGGGAATTTCTTGGTGTCCCAGAAATCCGCCCAACTGGTCGGTGCGGTTTTCAGCTTGTCGGCGTTGTAGGCCAGCACGGTCGACCACACGAAGAAGCCCACGCCGCACGGCTGGATCGCGCCTTTGACGTAGTCTTCGGATTTGCCGAACAGCGCAGGATCCAGTTGCTCGAACATGTCTTCGTCGCAGCCACGGGACAGTTCCGGCGATTCAACCTCTACCAGATCCCAGGACACGCTCTTGGTGTCGACCATGGCTTTGACCTTGGCCATCTCACCGTTGTACTCGCCGGCGACAATCTTGCCGTTGCCCGCCGCTTCCCACGGTGCGTAGAAGGCTTTGACTTGCGCCGCCTTGTTCGCCCCGCCAAACGACACCACGGTCAGATCCGGCCCAGCGGCCATTGCGCTTGCCGCACCCATCAGGCCCAGGGTCAGGGCTGTGAACTTCAGGGATCTCAACATTTATTGTTCTCTCCACGTGCAGGGTTGGTGTTGGTATTGCCGGGGCGCTTAATGCGCCTCTAGAAGAGGATCGAGCGCACGAACGTGCTCGACCTGCCAGCCAAGCGGAACCACGTCGCCGACCGCGAGCGCTGGATCGAGCTCGGCAATCGGTTGTTTCACGAAGAAGTCGGTCTTGCCGCAGACTTCCAGGCGCACCCGGACGTGGTCGCCCAGATAGATGAATTCGGCCACCCGCCCGGAGAAGCGGTTGACGCATTGGTCGCTGGAACCGTTGAGGCTAACGCGCTCCGGACGGATCGACAGGGTGACCGGTTCGCCGGTCTGACCGATGTTGACCGCCAGCGCCTCGACCTTTTCCCCACGCCCCAGCTCGACCACGCAGCGCTCGCCGTTCTGGCTCAGCAGTCGACCGTTGAGGCGGTTGTTCTCGCCGATGAAGTTGGCGACGAAGGTGTTTTTCGGTTCTTCGTAGAGGGTGCGTGGCGGCGCGATCTGCTGGATCTCGCCCTGATGGAAGACGGCAACACGGTCGGACATGGTCAGGGCTTCGCCCTGGTCGTGAGTCACGTAGACCACGGTCACGCCGAGACGCTGGTGCAGGTGTTTGATTTCCATCTGCATGTGTTCGCGCAGTTGCTTGTCGAGGGCGCCAAGCGGTTCGTCCATCAGCACCAGTTGCGGCTCGAACACCAACGCACGGGCCAATGCCACACGTTGTTGCTGGCCGCCGGACAGTTGCGCCGGATAACGCGATGCGAAGGCGTCGAGCTGGACCATGCTCAGGACTTTCTTGACCTTGTCGCTGACGTCGCTCTTGTTCAGGCCACGCACGGTCAGCGGAAACGCGAGGTTTTCGGCGACGGTCATGTGCGGGAACAGCGCGTAGTTCTGGAACACCATGCCGATGTCGCGCTTGTGCGGCGGCACGTTGTTGATCGCCCGACCGGCCAGAAGGATTTCACCGGCGGTCGGGGTTTCGAAACCGGCGAGCATCATCAGGCTGGTGGTCTTGCCGGAGCCGGACGGCCCGAGCAAGGTGAGGAATTCGCCCTTGCGAATGTCCAGGTTGAGGTCTTTGACGATCAGGTTCTCGCCGTCGTAGCTCTTCTGCACTCCACGAAAGCTGACCAGCACATCGCTGGCCCCTGCGTTTGATTCGACCTGGCTCATACCCACACCTTTGTTATTGATGACTGCTGTGGGATTAAGCCTAGTGGCTGCTCGCAGTCACGCAAATCGGGGCGCAGGAGAGAATCGCCTCAGCCGGATGGAAGGCCGGGGGTAGGGATTGCCCTACAAGGATGGCGCGTTTTGGCAAACCCGACCCATGGGTCGGGGCTCAAGCCGTCAGAACCGGCAAAAGCGCCTGTCGCTATTGGATATGTCGCTCAGAGGAGCTTGTGTTCCATCGCGTACTTCACCAGCTCGGCGAGCGAAGTGATGTTGAGTTTCTGCATCAGCCGCGCCTTGTGGGTACTGATGGTCTTGCTGCTCAGGGCCAGTTGCTGGGCGATGTCGTTGACGTTGGCGCCCTGGGCCAGGCGTTCGAACACCGAGAACTCGCGCTCCGACAGCAACGAGTGCAGCGGCCGCGCATCGGTCAGGCCGACTTCGAAGACCATGCGGTCGGCCAGCTCCGGGTCGATGTAGCGCCCGCCCGCCGCGACCTTGCGAATCGCCGTCAGCAGCAGCGCCGGATCGCTGTCCTTGGTCGCATACCCGGCGGCGCCGATCTTCAGCGCCCGGGCGGCCATCTGCGCTTCGTCGTGCATCGACAGCACCAGAATCGCTGGCGGATGGTTCAGCGCGCGGATCCGCGGAATCGCTTCGAGCCCGTTGACGCCGGGCATCGAGATATCCAGCAGCACCACTTCGCAGGGCACGTTACGCAGGGTTTCCAGCAATTGCTCGCCGTTGCTCGCCTCCCCCACCACTTGCAGATCCTTGGCCAGGCCGATCAATTGCTTGATGCCTTCGCGAACGATGGTGTGGTCTTCGGCTACCAGTACACGGATCACTTACTTCTCCTCATCCAGTGGCACCCGCACGCTCAGCGTGGTGCCCTCGCCCGGCTCGCTGTCGAGTGACAGCTGCCCGCCCATGATCAACACCCGCTCGCGCATGCCCACCAGTCCAAAGGATGTCGGCCTGCCGGCAGCGGCGACAAATCCTACGCCATCATCGCTGACCGTCAGACACAATTCGTCGCCTTCCTGCGCCAGCGTCAGTTCCACAGTATGCGCCTGGGCATGGCGCATGACGTTGGTCAGCGCCTCCTGAAGAATGCGGAACAGGCCGATGGCCTTGGCGTCGCTGAGCGGTGCAAGGTTGTCCGGCACCTGCACCAGACACGGAATCTGCGTGCGCGCCTCGAACCGCCGCGCCTGCCACTCGATCGCCGAGGCAATCCCGGCATCGAGGATCGGCGGGCGCAATGCCGTCGCCACATCGCGCACCAACTGGAACAACTGGGCGATCAGGCGTTTCATGCTGTTCAGCCGTTCGTTCAGACCCGGGTCGAGTTGCGCGTAGGCCAGTTCGCACATCGACGTCTCCAGTTTCAGCACCGTCAGCATCTGCCCCAGCTCATCGTGGACCTCTCGGGCGATGCGCGCCTTTTCCTCTTCCCGCACGCTTTCCAGATGCGCCGACAGTTCGCGCAGTTGCTCGCGGGAGGCTGCCAGCTCCAGTTCGATGCGTTTGCTTTCGGTGATGTCCCAGACAATGCCGTCCCAGACATAGGAACCACCTTCCAGTTGACGGGTGATCGCCTTGATCTCGGCCCAGCGTTGCTCGCCCTGACGCGTGAGAATCCGGCCCTGCCACGACCAGTCGCTGTCGGTGTCCAGCGCCTGATCCTGGGTCTGGTGATAAGCGGCCCGGTCATCCGGATGCACCAGACTGCGCAGGCCCATGTCGCGATGGGCGATGGCGGCCGGCGCGTAGCCGACCAGACTTTCGCTGCCCTCACTGATGTAGGCGAAGTCAATCTGCCCGGTCACCGGTGCGCGCTCGAGACGGAACACCAGCCCCGGCACATTGGCCGCGATGCCTTGCAGTCGCGCCTCGCTTTCCTGCAACGCAGCCAGGGCACGACGGCGCTCGGTGACATCGGTGAGGTAAACCACCAGGTACTCGCCATCGCGAAAACGCAAGAAACTCAGCGACACGTCCGCCGGCAACACACTGCCATCGGCCCGCACGCAGTTGGTTTCAAAACTCAGCGGCCCCTCTTCGCTGGCCCGGGCGCGTTTCCACAGGTTGAGCCAGCGATCCATGTGCAGGCCCGGTTCGAAGTCGATCAGCGGCCGGTCGATGATGGCGCCCTGTGGATAACCGAGCATGTTTTCTGCCGCACGGTTGGCGTAGCGCACATGGCTGTCCCAGTTGACCCAGAGAATGCCGACGGTGCTCTGATCGATGGAAAACTGGGTCAGGCGCAGGGCCTCTTCGCTGGCGGCGCGCAGGGCGATGTCTTCGCGCGCGTCGAACAAACGTTGTTCAAGACTGCGTTGCTGGCGGCGTTGCCAGAACACAATCGCCACGCAACTGAGCAGCAAAACCGCGAACAACAGACTCAGGTTCTGCCAGAAGCCCGGCGACTCGGAAAGCCGTGGATACTTGGGTTGCAGCCATTGCGCATGCAGGCGTTCCAGATCCTTGGCCGGGATTGCGCGCAGGGCGCTTTCAACGATTCCGGCCAGCTCCGGCCAGTCACGGCGGGTGCCGATGCGCAGCAGTTGCGGCAAACCGATGTCGCCGACCACCACCAGCCCGGCGAACTCCGGTTCCGCCGACAGCCGCCCGAGCTGCGCCTCATCGACCACTGCGTAGGACGCCTGCTGACTCAGCAACAGTTGCAGCGCCTGACGCTCCATCGGTACGCCTTGCAGATTCAGGTGAGGATAGTTGCCGCGCAGGTAATCGGCAGTGACGCCGGGCATGCGCACGGCGACGCGGGTCTGGCTGTCGAGTTTTTCCAGTTCCACGGTCGCGCTGCTTTTCTGGTCGCTGACCACCAGTTGCGGCACGCGCATGTACGGGTCGGAGAACTGCCACAGACGCAGCCCGCCCGGGGTCTGGGTCAGGCCCGGAGCGATGTCGATTTCGCCGTCCCGGGCAGCGGCCTCGAGTTGTGCCAGATCCTGAAAATTGCGCCAGCTCAGCTCGACATTCAGCGCCTTGGCCAATGCCTTCATCACTTCGACGTTGGCCCCCGACAGCCGCTGCAAGCGCCGGTCGTATTGCGCGTACGGCGCCTGCAACACCAGACCGACGCGTAATTCGTTGTGCTGTGCGAGCCACTGTTGTTCGCTCGCCGACAACCGCGCGAGGTGACTCGGCGGCGCAGGCGCCGCCCAACCCATCAAGGGAAACGCCAGACAGCCGATAACCCACAGGCAGCAAAAACGCATCATTGAAGTCTCATACACTGACAAATTCTGACCAACCCATTAGGCTGCCGGGATAACTTCTGGCCTGGAATAACCGATGCCCCCTGTCTATCGCCTGGCAATGCCAGCATTGTGCCTGTCGCTGATCCTGCCTTGTGCGTTTTCCGTCGAAGCCGCGGATCCGGCACCCGCCCCCGCCGCAGAAAAAGCCGCCGAAGAAAAACCGGTCGAACGCCAGCCTCTGCTTGAGCGTAGTCAGGAAGAAGCCGCGGCACTCGAACGCAAGGTTCCGGCCCAGGAACAACAGCAACTGCAAGCCGGCAGCGACACCTTCCTCGCCCTGTGGAAACCGGCCAACACCGCCGAACCCAAAGGCGCGGTAATCCTCATTCCCGGTGCCGGCGAAACCGCTGACTGGCCCCAGGCGATCGGCCCGTTGCGCCGCAAATTGCCGGACGTCGAATGGAGCAGCCTGAGTATCACCCTGCCCGATCTGCAAAGCGATGCCATCGCACCGCGCGTGGCCGAAGCCCCCGCCGCGCCGAAAACCGTTGACCCGGGCAGCAAGGATTCGACCACCGCCGAGCCGATCGAACAAGCCGCCGGTGGCGAAGCCGATGTGGCCGACAAGGTCGTGGCTGAATCCACCGAGGAACAGTCCAAGGCCGACGCCGAGCGAATCTTCGCCCGCATCGACGCGGCGCTGGCCTACGCCGAACAACAGAGCGCGCGCAGCATCGTCGTGCTCGGTCATGGCACCGGCGCTTACTGGGCGGCGCGCTACATGAGCGAGCGACAAAGCTCGCAGGTCGAGAAGCTGCTGCTGGTGGCCGCACAGACGCCGGCCAAGGCCAAACCGGAGCTGGTGGAACTGACGCCGACCCTGAAGCTGCCGACGGCGGACATCTTCTACATGGATAAGGCGCTGGACCGCAACGCGGCACTGGAGCGCATGCAGGCGAGCAAGCGACTGAAGACCTCCGCGTTCAGTCAGGTCGCACTCAAGGCCTTGCCGGACAACAAGGCCGAGCAGGAGCAATTGTTCCGACGGGTGCGTGGCTGGTTGAATCCGCAAAGCCCGGACTGAAGAGCCCGGACTGGAAACGCAGACAAAAAAATCGCAGCCCGACGCTGCGATTTTTTATGCCTAGCGAAAATCCCGCCGTTCGCGAATCAACGTGTAGGCATTGTGCAACTCGCGAGTCCTCTCGGTGGCCTCGCGCACCTGCGCCGGCGTGGCACCCGTCCCGGCCACCTTGTCCGGGTGATGCCGGCTGAGCAGGCGTCGATAGGCACGCTTGATCTGCGCCGGTTCACTGGTGGCCGATACGCCGAGCAGGCGCATCGCCTCCTGATAGCTCACCGCCGCGCTGACGATCGGACGCTTGTGCGGCTCGTAGTCCGCCGCCAGCGCCTGGATCTGGTGCGTGGTCCAGCCCAGCCACTTGCCCCACTGCGCCAGCAATTCCCGCTCACTGACACCGGCCCGGCCATCGGCCCAGACCATTCGCCAGCAGGCGCGCAACACGCCTTCGGCCGCATGGGGTTGAGCACTCAAGCGACGCAGATAACCGCGCAGATTGTCGTTGCCGGACTTGCCGCGATTGAACGCGGCAATCGCCCGGCGCTGTGCCGGTTCGCTCATTTCCAGCGCGCGCATCTCCTGACGCGCCTGCTGGATGTGACCGTCCGTAACCCGCCCGTCGCTTTTGGCCAAGCGCCCGAGCAACACGAACAACAGTTCGTCGTTGCGCAGCATCGGCCGCCCGCCGAGTTTTTCCCGCAAATGCCCCCAGCTCTGCAAATGCAGGCGCCGATCCAGCGCCTGCCCCAACAAAGCACCCAGCATGGCCCCCGGAATGCTGGCGATAGCAAAACCCGCTCCGGCTCCAATCAGAGTCCCTGGCCACAACATATCAGCGACTCGCTTCTATCAAGGCTTCGGCTTCGGCCAGTCGCTCGTGCGTGCCGACATCGACCCAGTGACCTTTCAACCGCTCGCCGGTCACCTGCCCGTCCGCCATGGCTTTTCGCAACAGCGGCGCCAGTTTGAAGGCACCGTCAGTGCAGCCGTCGAACAACTGCGGGTGCAGTACGGCGATGCCGCTGTAGGTCAGGGTGGCCGCATCGGCCTGGCCATCACGCACCTGGCCGTCGGTCAGGGTGAAATCGCCTGTCGGGTGATGCGCCGGGTTATCCGCCAGCACCAGATGCGCCAGGCCGTTGATCGGCTGATGCAGCACGCTGAAGTCGTAATCGGTCCAGATGTCACCGTTGACCACCAGGAACGCGTCGTCACCCAACAGCGGCAAGGCGCGGAAAATTCCGCCGCCGGTTTCCAGTGGCTCGCCCTCCGGCGAGTACTGGATCGACACACCGAACCGCGAGCCATCGCCCAGATGATCTTCGATCTGCTGTCCGAGCCAGGCATGGTTGATCACGATCTCATTGAAACCGGCCGCCGCGAGGGCACGCAGGTGATATTCAATCAGCGGCACGCCGCCAGCTCGCACCAGCGGTTTCGGGGTGGTCAGGGTCAGCGGGCGCATGCGCTCGCCTTTGCCCGCCGCCAGAATCATTGCCTTCATGCCGTCACTCCGCCACGCAGGCTGGCGAGCAGTGCCTGCAGATCCGCAAGCTCGGGACGGCGAGCGATGACCGCTTCTATATAAGAGAAGAAACGCGGCACATCGCCGAGGTAACGCGGCTTGCCATCGCGATGGCAGATGCGGGCGAAGATACCGATGACTTTCAGATGGCGCTGCACGCCCATCAGGTCGCTGGCGCGCAGGAACTCTTCGAAGTCCGGCTGCACCGGGATGTTCAGCGCCGACGCCTGCTGCCAGTAGCTTTCCAGCCAGCCGCGCACACGTTCTTCAGGCCAACTGAGGAAGGCGTCCTTGAACAGGCAGGTCACGTCGTAGGTCACAGGGCCGTACACGGCGTCCTGGAAATCCAGCACGCCGGGATTTGGCTCGCTGAGCATCAGGTTGCGCGGCATGTAGTCGCGGTGCACCAACACTTTCGGCTGGGCCAGGGCGCTGTCGATCAGCAGCTCGCTGACCCTTTGCCACTGCTGCTGTTGGGTTGCATCGAACTCGACGCCCAGCTCGCGTTTCACGTACCACTCGGGGAACAGCTCCAGCTCGCGGCGCAACAACGCGACGTCATAGCTCGGCAGCGGCGCCACCATCGGCAGCTGCTGAAAAGCCAGCAGCGCTTGCAGGGCATCGCTGAATAACGCGTCGGCATTTTCGGTGTCGATCACGTCCAGATAGGTCTTGTTGCCCAGGTCATTGAGCAAAAGAAACCCGCGCTCGAGGTCTTCTGCATAAATTTTCGGCACGTTGATGCCGGATTTCGCCAGCAAAAAGGCGATATCCACGAACGGTTTGCAGTTTTCCTGAGGCGGCGGCGCGTCCATCACGACGAAGCTGCGACCCGCGCCTTCCCAACGGAAATAGCGGCGGAAACTCGCGTCGCTGCTGGCCGCGGTCAACGTGGCCGGGGGTACGGCTCCCCAGCCCTGATCTGCATAAAGGGTTGCCAACTGTTCATCGAGCCAAACTTTCAGGTGTTGCAAGCGTACATCTTGATCAGGCATTGCAAGGGTCTCCGACGGCGCTAGCCGTCAAGCGGGTCATGCTTTATTATCCAGCATCTTTTTCAGACCATCGAGAGGCGTGCGGCCCACACCGCGGGCAGATGGCACGCAGGAAGCCCGGACTAATAAGATGGCATTGAAATCCCCCGCGTTTCGTAAAAAATTTCCGTTGTTGGTAACCGGCAGTCTGCTGGCTATGCAACCTCTGGCCAGTTCATTCGTTGTTGCCGCCGAGCAGTATGACTGCGCCGTCTCGGCAACGGGAGGCTGGGCCTGCTCGCCGAAGACGCCGGCCGCTGCCTTGCCGCCGCGTCCCGTGCATGACGGCAGTGCCGTCAGTGCCGCTGGCGAAGCCCCGGCCGAGAGCGGCTCCACTGCGGAGTCCGGGCCCAAGCCGGTACTGGTTACCGAGTCCAAGGGCCGTGGCCTGAAATCCCGTAGCGAAGACTACAGTCACCTCGACTGGGTTCCGCGCGAGAAGCTCACCGCCGCCCAACTGGCCGAGACCGGTCCTTACTGCTCTGGTTCCTATATCGAACCAATTCGTCCTGGCATGAATGACAAGACGAATAAAAGTGACGCCCCGACCTTCATCGGCGCCAAGGCGTCGCGTTATCAGCAGGATTCGCAGGTCGCGAGTCTGGCCGGTGACGTGGTCATGCGTCAGGGCAGCATGCAGGTCGAAGCCGACGAGGCCAACCTGTATCAGGCCGAAAGCCGTGGCGAACTGGCGGGCAACGTGCGTATCCGCGACAACGGCGCGCTGATCGTCGGCGACCATGCCGATGTGCAGCTGGACACCGGTGAAGCCAAGGTCGACAACGCCGAATACGTGATGCACAAGTCGCGCATCCGCGGTAACGCGCTGTACGCCAAGCGTGCCGAAAACGCGATCATCCGTCTGAAGGACGGCACGTACACCACGTGCGAACCGAACAGCAACGCCTGGCAGCTCAAGGGCAACAACATCACCCTGAACCCTGCCACCGGTTTCGGTACCGCGACCAACGTGACGCTGCGGGTCAAGGACATTCCGGTCCTGTACACGCCGTACATCTACTTCCCGATCGACGACCGTCGTCAGTCGGGTTTCCTGCCGCCGACCATCGGCACCGGCAGCGACACCGGCTTCATGCTGGTGACCCCGTACTACTTCAACCTGGCGCCGAACTACGATGCCACGTTGTATCCACGCTACATGGCTAAACGCGGTCTGTTGATGGAAGGTGAGTTCCGCTATCTCACCAAGTCCAGCGAGGGCCAGTTCGGTGCTGCCTACCTGAACGACGACAACACTGACCGCAGCAAGCAGACCGACTACGAAAAAACCCGCTACATGTACAACTGGCAACACAAGGGCGGCCTCGACTCCCGCGTGTTCACCCAGGTTGACTACACCAAGATCAGCGATCCGTACTACTTCCAGGATCTGGACACTGACCAGATCGGCGTGAAGAGTGCCGATTATGTGAACCAGCAGGGCTCGATCAGCTACCGGGGCGACAGCTACACCGCACGCCTGAACGCTCAGGCGTATCAGCTGGCGACCGTGTCGAACATCACCCCGTATGACCGTCTGCCGCAAATCACCTTCAATGGTCAACTGCCCTATCATCCGGAAGGCCTGAACTTCGATTACGAAACAGAACTCGTCCGTTTTGATCGTGACCTGAAGAATGGTGACTTCAGCGACGAGAACGGTAACGTCTCGCCGCGCCTGGACAACAACGTCCTGGGCCTGGATCGTGCCAACGGTACACGCTTGAACCTCAAGCCGGGTGTCAGCCTGCCAATGAACTGGACCTATGGCTTCCTCAAGCCATCGCTCAAGTATCAATACACCCAGTACGACCTGGATCTTGACGGCACCGGCAAGGCGGATCTCGCGACCAACCGCCGGGGTGCTTCGGCACTGGGCGAATCGTTCAGCAGTTCGCAGAACCGTGGCGTACCAATCGCCAGCATCGACAGCGGTCTGTATTTCGATCGCGACACGTCGTACTTCGGCAAGAACTACCGCCAAACTCTGGAACCACGCCTGTTCTATCTCTATGTACCCGAGAAGGACCAGACCGACATTCCGGTGTTCGACACCAGCGAATACACCTTCAGCTACGCGTCGCTGTTCCGCGACAACCGTTTCTCCGGTTCCGACCGCGTCGGCGACGAGAACAAGCTGTCGTTGGGCGTGACCAGCCGCTGGATCGAAGACGACGGCTTCGAACGTCAACGCGTCAGCGTCGGCCAGGCGCTGTACTTCAAGGATCGTGAAGTTCAACTACCAGGCATCGATGCGAAGATTCGCGACGACTCGCGTTCCAATGTTTCGCCCTATGCGCTGGAATACGAATACCGCTGGAACCGCGACTGGCGCACCACGGCCGACTACAACTGGGATCCGGACAGCCACAGCCCGCGTTCGGGCAGCGCGATGTTCCACTACCAGCCTGAAGACAACCCGAACAAGGTTATCAACGCCGGCTATCGCTACCGCAACGACCAGGTCCGCTATGACCAGAACACCGGCAAGTGGACCACCAAGAGCGATCTGGGTATTGAAGGCCAACCTGGCTTCGAGAAGGACTACTACAAGATCAAGCAGCACGATTTCTCGGTTATCTGGCCGATCGTTCCGCAGTGGAACCTCATCAGCCGCTGGCAGTACGACTACAACCGGGACCGTACGCTTGAAGCTTTCGGTGGTTTCGAATACGACAACTGCTGCTGGAAACTGCGCCTGATCAACCGTTACTGGGTGGCCTATGACGAAACAAGTCAGGACGTCCAGCAAAACGAAAAAGGCGACCACGGCGTCTTCCTCCAAATTGTTCTGAAGGGCCTCGGCGGTGTCATGGGCACCAAGGTAGAGACTTTCCTCGACAAAGGCATCCAAGGTTATCGTCAACGTGAAGACCAAGCTTTCTGATTGTTTGCGCCCGCTGATGCTGGGCGCGCTGTTCCTGGGTACCGCGGCCAACGCCGCGGTGCAGTCCATCGATAAAGTGGTGGCCATCGTCGACAACGACGTGGTCATGCAAAGCCAGCTGGATCAACGCGTCCACGAGGTTCAGCAAACCATCGCCAAGCGTGGCGGCGGTCTGCCGCCTCCGGGCGTACTGGATCAGCAGGTGCTCGAGCGCCTGATCGTCGAAAACCTGCAACTGCAGATCGGCGAACGTTCCGGTATCCGCATCACCGATGAAGAGCTGAACCAGGCTGTCGGCACCATTGCCCAGCGCAACAACATGACCCCGGAACAGTTCCGCATCGCCCTGTCTCGCGATGGCCTGTCCTACGAGGACGCTCGCGAGCAGATCCGTCGTGAAATGGTCATCAGCCGTGTGCGTCAGCGCCGCGTGGCCGAACGCATTCAGGTATCGGAACAGGAAGTGAAGAACTTCCTCGCCTCCGACCTGGGCAAGATGCAACTGTCCGAAGAGCTGCGCCTGGCCAACATCCTGATTCCGACCCCGGAAAGCGCAAACTCCGAAGCGATTCAGAGTGCTGCTCGCAAGGCAATGGACGTTTACCAGCAACTCAAGCAAGGTGCCGACTTCGGCCAGATGGCCGTGGCCAACTCCGCCAGTGACAACGCCCTGGAAGGCGGCGACATGGGCTGGCGTAAAGCCGCTCAACTGCCACCTCCGTTCGACCGTGAACTAAGCAGCATGACGCCCGGCGACATCACTCAACCGGCACGCACTCCGGGTGGCTTCATCATCCTGAAACTGCTCGAAAAACGTGGTGGCGGGAGCCAGATGCGCGACGAAGTGCATGTGCGCCACATCCTGGTCAAGCCGAGTCCGGTTCGCGACGAAGCCAAGACCAAGGAACTGGCTCAGTCGCTCTACAACCGCATCGAAGCTGGCGAAGACTTCGCTGAACTGGCGAAAAAATACTCTGAAGACCCGGGTTCTGCCCTCAACGGCGGCGACCTGAACTGGATCGACCCGAACGCACTGGTACCGGAATTCCGCGCAGTGATGGCCAAGTCCCCGCAGGGTCAGCTGTCCAAGCCGTTCCAGACCCAGTACGGCTGGCACGTTCTGGAAGTCCTTGGCCGCCGCGCCACCGACAGCACCGAACAGGCCCGTGAGCAGCAAGCGATGACCGTACTGCGTAACCGCAAATACGACGAAGAGCTGCAAACCTGGCTGCGTCAGATCCGTGACGAAGCGTACGTAGAGATCAAACTCCCTGGTGCAGACCAGGCAGCGCAGTGAAACCCAAGCGTTTCGCGCTGACACCCGGCGAACCGGCCGGCATCGGTCCCGACCTGTGCCTGCTGCTCGCCTCGCAAGCCCAGCCACATCCCCTGATTGCCATCACCAGCCGCGACCTGCTCCAAGATCGGGCCGCGCAGCTGGGGCTGGCCGTCAGCTTGCTGGAAGTGACGCCTGACCACTGGCCGGACGCTCCGGCGCCCGCCAATAGCCTCTATGTCTGGGACACCCCGCTCAGCGCCCCCGTGGTCGCCGGGCAACTGGACAAGGCCAACGCCGCATTCGTCCTCGAAACCCTGACCCGCGCCGGCAACGGCTGCGTGAACGGCGACTTCGCCGGAATGATCACCGCCCCGGTACACAAGGGCGTGATAAACGAATCGGGTATCGCGTTTTCCGGTCACACCGAATTTCTCGCCGACCTGACCCACACCGCCCAGGTAGTCATGATGCTCGCCACCCGCGGTTTGCGCGTGGCGCTGGTCACCACTCACCTGCCCTTGCGCGACATCGCCGATGCGATCACGCCGGAGCGGCTGGAACGGGTCACGCGGATTCTGCACGCCGATCTGCAACAAAAATTCGGCATCGCCCAACCGCGTATCCTGGTCTGCGGGCTCAACCCGCACGCCGGTGAAGGCGGACACCTGGGCCATGAAGAAATCGACATCATCGAACCCACATTGGAGCGCCTGCGCGGCGAGGGCATGGACCTTCGTGGCCCGCTGCCTGCCGACACTCTTTTTACCCCCAAATATCTGGAGCACTGCGACGCAGTGCTGGCGATGTACCACGACCAGGGCCTGCCCGTGCTCAAGTACAAAGGCTTCGGCGCTGCGGTCAACGTGACCCTGGGCCTGCCGATCATCCGTACTTCGGTCGACCATGGCACCGCCCTGGATCTGGCCGGCAGCGGCAAGATCGACACCGGCAGCCTGCAAGTCGCCCTGGAAACTGCCTACCAGATGGCCGAGACCCGTTTATGACCGAGCAATACCAACACAAGGCGCGCAAACGCTTTGGCCAGAACTTTCTGCACGATGCCGGCGTCATCGACCGCATCCTCCGCTCCATCAGTGCCAAGGCCGGCGACCGCATGCTGGAAATCGGGCCGGGCCAGGGCGCATTGACCGCCGGCATCCTCAACTCCGGCGCACAGCTGGACGTGGTGGAGCTGGACAAGGACCTGATCCCGATCCTCAACCAGCAGTTTGCCGGCAAGAGCAATTTCAACCTGCATCAGGGCGATGCGCTGAAGTTCGACTTCAACAGCCTGAACGCTGCGCCGAACAGCCTGCGCGTGGTCGGCAACCTGCCGTACAACATCTCCACGCCGCTGATTTTCCACCTGCTGAACAACGCCGGCATCATCCGCGACATGCACTTCATGCTGCAGAAGGAAGTGGTCGAGCGTCTGGCCGCAGGTCCTGGTGGCGGCGATTGGGGCCGTCTGTCGATCATGGTTCAGTACCATTGCCGGGTCGAACACCTGTTCAACGTCGGCCCGGGCGCGTTCAATCCGCCGCCGAAGGTCGACTCGGCCATCGTGCGTCTGGTGCCACACGCGGTGCTGCCGCATCCGGCCAAGGATCATCGCCTGCTCGAGCGCGTGGTGCGTGAAGCCTTCAACCAGCGCCGCAAGACCCTGCGCAACACCCTCAAGCAGTTGCTGAGCAACGCCGAAATCGAAGCCGCCGGCGTCGATGGCAGCCTGCGCCCCGAGCAACTCGATCTGGCCGCGTTTGTACGTCTGGCCGACAAGCTCGCCGAACAGCCGGCGAAAGCACCTGAAGCCGACTGACCGGCAATGATCGCTATCGGGCGGGACGCCAACTCTGGTCTACTGCCCGATACTTGCCTAGACTGAATCCCAATCAGCTACGCCCCGCGTCCCGCTTCGTTTTTAAGGCCTTTTGCATGTCCGATCCTCGCTACCAGGTCGATGTCAGTGTCGTTACCCACTATCTGGCAGACCAATCGCAACCCGAGCACGAGCGCTTTGCCTTCGCCTACACCATCACCGTGCAGAACAATGGCGAGCAACCGGCTCGCCTGATGTCGCGCCACTGGGTGATCACCGATGGCGACGGGCATGTCGAAGAAGTGCGCGGCGCCGGCGTGGTTGGCCAGCAACCGTTGATCGGTGCCGGCAAAAGCCACACCTACAGCAGCGGCACGGTGATGACTACCAAGGTCGGCACCATGCAAGGCACCTACGAAATGGTCGCCGACGACGGCAAACATTTCGATGCGATCATCAAGCCCTTCCGCCTCGCCGTTCCCGGAGCCCTGCACTGATGGCGACGTATGCCGTCGGCGACCTGCAAGGCTGCCTCGAACCGCTCAAGTGCCTGCTCAAGCAGGTCGCGTTCGACCCGGCCCTGGATCGTCTGTGGCTGGTCGGCGACCTGGTCAACCGCGGCCCGCAGTCACTGGAAACCCTGCGCTTCCTTTATGGCATGCGCGACTCGCTGATCTGCGTCCTCGGCAACCACGACCTGCACCTGCTGGCTGCGGCGAAGAACATCGAGCGCATGAAGAAGTCCGACACGCTGCGTGAAATCCTTGAAGCGCCGGATTGCGCCGAACTGATGGAATGGCTGCGCCAGCAGAAACTCATGCACTACGACGAACAACGCGAAGTGGCCATGGTGCATGCGGGCATCCCGCCGCAATGGTCGCTGCGCAAGGCGCTCAAGTACGCTGAAGAAGTCGAGACCGCGCTGCGTGACGACAACCTGCTTCCACCCTTTCTCGACGGCATGTACGGCAACGAGCCGGCGAAATGGGACAGCGACCTCAAAGGCGTGACACGCCTGCGGGTCATCACCAATTACTTCACCCGCATGCGTTTCTGCACCGCCGAAGGCAAGCTCGATCTCAAGAGCAAGGAAGGCCTCGACACCGCGCCGCCCGGCTACAAGCCCTGGTTCCAGCACAAGGAACGCAAGACCCGTGGCCTGCGGATCATTTTCGGTCACTGGGCGGCGCTGGAAGGCAACGTTCACGAGCCCGGCATCTCGGCCCTCGACACCGGTTGCGTATGGGGCGGCAGCCTGACCCTGATGAATGTCGACAGCGGCGAACGCCTGTCATGCAAATGCGACGAACACGGGGCCGTCCTGCCCAGCGTCGCGCCACTGATCACCGAATCTTCTCCCGTCAGCGCCCCGCGCTAGACTGCGTTTTCAGCCGAGCCACAGGAGCCCGCCATGAGCGAATTCAAACGTATTCCCCCGGAACAGGCCCAGGCCCTGCGCGAGCAAGGTGCTGTGGTCGTCGACGTCCGTGACCCGGCAACATTTGCCGCACTGCACATCAGCGGCTCGAAGCATCTGGATAATCATTCCCTGCATGCTTTCATCCAGGGCGCCGACCTTGATGCACCCACCGTCGTCGTCTGCTACCACGGCAATTCGAGCCAGGGTGCCGCGGCGTACCTCGTGAGCCAGGGCTTCTCCGACGTCTACAGCATGGACGGCGGCTTCGAACTGTGGCGTACGACTTTTCCTTCGGAAACTGCGCAAGGCACCTCCGAATAATTTTTTTGTAACGTGCAAGCCCCGGCTCCCGTGGGCTCGCGCGGTGGCAGACGAACGGTCTGCCACAACTAATTACGTATCTCGCCTTTACCTCCCGAATTCCCAACTATCCTTAAGCCCAGGCCATCCAAAACAGGGGAGAGCCGGTACACCGGCGCACGGGTCATCGGGAGTGACTTTCGCGATTGTCGATCGCGGAAGTGTTCTGGGGGGTAAACAACAGCTGCCATCGCAGCTGCTTGCCAGCATCGACTGAGTGATCCGGCGTCGGCTCCACGTATCGAGCGAGGTGACGTCATGAGTATCTTTAGCCACTTCCAACAACGCTTCGAGTCCACACGCCAGGAAGAATTCTCCCTGCAGGAGTACCTGGAACTGTGCAAAAAGGATCGCAGTGCCTACGTTTCCGCCGCCGAGCGTCTATTGCTGGCCATCGGCGAACCGGAACTGCTCGACACCTCGACCAACTCGAGACTGTCGCGCATCTTTTCCAACAAGGTGATCCGTCGCTATCCGGCCTTTGAAGACTTCCACGGGATGGAAGAATGCATCGACCAGATCGTGTCGTATTTCCGCCATGCCGCTCAGGGCCTGGAAGAGAAGAAACAGATCCTCTACCTGCTCGGCCCTGTCGGCGGCGGTAAGTCGTCCCTGGCCGAGAAGCTGAAACAGCTCATCGAAAAAGTGCCCTTCTACGCGATCAAGGGCTCGCCGGTATTCGAATCGCCACTGGGTCTGTTCAACGCCACCGAAGATGGCGCGATCCTCGAGGAAGACTTCGGCATTCCACGGCGCTACCTGAACACCATCATGTCGCCATGGGCCACCAAGCGCCTGGCCGAATTCGGCGGCGACATCAGCCAGTTCCGGGTGGTCAAGCTGTACCCGTCGATCCTCAACCAGATCGCCGTGGCCAAGACCGAACCGGGTGACGAAAACAACCAGGACATCTCCGCGCTGGTGGGCAAGGTCGATATCCGCAAACTCGAAGAATTCCCGCAGAACGACGCCGACGCCTACAGCTACTCCGGTGCGCTGTGCCGGGCCAACCAGGGCCTGATGGAATTCGTCGAAATGTTCAAGGCACCGATCAAGGTGCTCCATCCATTGCTGACCGCTACCCAGGAAGGCAACTACAACAGTACCGAAGGCCTTGGCGCGATTCCGTTCACCGGGATCCTGCTGGCCCACTCCAACGAATCGGAGTGGCACACCTTCCGCAACAACAAGAACAACGAAGCCTTCATCGACCGGATCTACATCGTCAAGGTGCCGTACTGCCTGCGTGTGAGTGACGAGGTGAAGATCTACGACAAGCTTCTGTTCAACAGCTCCCTGGCCAAAGCGCATTGCGCGCCCGACACCCTGAAGATGCTGGCGCAGTTCACCGTGCTGTCACGCCTGAAGGAGCCGGAAAACTCCAACATCTACTCCAAGATGCGGGTGTATGACGGCGAAAACCTCAAGGACACCGATCCGAAGGCCAAGTCGATCCAGGAATACCGCGATGCAGCGGGCGTCGACGAAGGCATGAACGGTCTGTCGACCCGGTTCGCGTTCAAGATACTGTCCAAGGTCTTCAACTTCGATCCGCATGAAATCGCCGCCAACCCGGTACACCTGCTTTACGTGCTGGAACAGCAGATCGAACAGGAACAGTTCCAGGCCGAGACCCGCGAACGCTATCTGCGTTACCTGAAAGAGTACCTGGCACCGCGTTATATCGAATTCATCGGCAAGGAGATTCAGACCGCCTACCTCGAGTCTTACAGCGAGTACGGCCAGAACATCTTCGACCGCTACGTGCTGTATGCGGACTTCTGGATTCAGGATCAGGAATACCGCGATCCGGAAACCGGCGAGATCCTCAACCGCGTCGCCCTCAACGAGGAGCTGGAAAAAATCGAGAAACCGGCCGGCATCAGCAATCCGAAGGATTTTCGCAACGAAATCGTCAACTTCGTGTTGCGCGCCCGGGCCAACAACAACGGCAAGAACCCGACCTGGCTCAGCTACGAAAAACTGCGGGTGGTCATCGAGAAGAAAATGTTCTCGAACACCGAAGACCTGCTGCCAGTCATCAGCTTCAACGCCAAGGCCAGCAAAGAGGATCAACAGAAGCACAACGACTTCGTTACACGAATGGTCGAACGCGGCTACACCGACAAACAGGTACGACTGCTCTCCGAGTGGTACCTGCGGGTCAGAAAATCACAGTAAACCGCGGCCGGTCAGACCGGTTGTCGTCAGCCCGAGGCCTGTGCGCGCATTTTCTGCTACACAGGCCTCTGGAAGGTGTTCGAAAGGCGGTAGCGAGGTTCAGGCAGCACCCAAAGCGCTTGGGGGAGCGTGTACGTCCCTTGGCATTCGGTTCAATGCTGCATGACCGCTCACCCCTTTGCAGGACAGCTTCTAAGGAGCAGTCATGAGCTATGTGATCGACCGACGTCTCAATGGCAAGAACAAGAGCACGGTGAACCGTCAGCGCTTCCTGCGGCGTTACCGTGACCACATCAAGAAGGCTGTCGAAGAGGCGGTCAGCCGGCGTTCCATCACCGATATGGAGCACGGCGAACAGATCAGCATTCCCGGTCGCGATATCGACGAACCGGTGCTTCACCATGGTCGCGGCGGCAAGCAGACCGTGGTTCATCCCGGCAACAAGGAATTCACCGCTGGCGAACACATCGCCCGTCCGCCGGGAGGTGGCGGAGGCCGTGGGCCGGGCAAGGCCGGCAACTCTGGCGAAGGCATGGACGAGTTTGTCTTCCAGATCACCCAGGAAGAATTCCTCGAATTCATGTTCGAGGATCTCGAACTGCCCAACCTGGTCAAGCGCAACCTGACCGGCACCGACACCTTCAAGACTGTGCGTGCGGGGATCAGCAACGAGGGCAACCCGTCGCGGATCAACATCATCCGCACCCTGCGCTCGGCCCACGCCCGGCGCATTGCGCTGTCTGGCAGCAGCCGCGCCAAACTGCGCGAAGTCAAAGAGGAGCTGGCGCGACTCAAACGCGAAGAACCGGATAACTTCGGCGACATTCAGGATCTCGAAGCGGAAATCGAGAAGCTCAGTGCGCGCATCCATCGGGTGCCGTTCCTCGATACTTTCGACCTCAAGTACAACCTGCTGATCAAGCAGCCGAATCCCAGCTCGAAGGCCGTGATGTTCTGCCTGATGGACGTTTCCGGCTCCATGACCCAGGCGACCAAGGACATCGCCAAGCGCTTCTTCATCCTGTTGTACCTGTTCCTCAAGCGCAACTACGACAAGATCGACGTGGTGTTCATCCGCCATCACACCAGCGCCCGCGAAGTGGACGAAGAGGAGTTTTTCTATTCCCGCGAGACCGGCGGCACCATCGTTTCCAGCGCCCTGAAACTGATGCAGGAAATCATGGCCGAGCGCTACCCGAGCAACGAGTGGAACATCTACGCCGCCCAGGCTTCCGACGGCGACAACTGGAACGACGACTCGCCGATCTGCCGCGACATCCTGATCAACCAGATCATGCCTTTTGTGCAGTACTACACTTACGTGGAGATAACCCCGCGCGAACATCAGGCCTTGTGGTACGAGTACGAGCGCATCGCCGAAGCCTTTTCCGACACTTTTGCCCAGCAACAACTGGTCTCGGCCGGGGATATCTATCCGGTCTTCCGTGAACTCTTCCAGCGCAGGTTAGTGACATGACCGCCAAGACCGCCAAAGAGCAGAAGCGCCAACCCATTTCCACCGGCTCGGAATGGACATTCGAGCTGATCCAGACGTACGACCGCGAAATCGCCCGTATCGCGGCCGGCTACGCCCTGGACACCTACCCCAACCAGATCGAAGTGATCACCGCCGAACAGATGATGGACGCCTATGCGTCGGTCGGCATGCCGCTGGGCTATCACCATTGGTCCTACGGCAAACACTTCCTCAGCACCGAGAAATCCTACAGCCGCGGGCAGATGGGGCTGGCGTACGAGATCGTGATCAACTCGGACCCGTGCATCGCGTACCTGATGGAGGAAAACACCATCTGCATGCAGGCACTGGTGGTCGCGCATGCCTGCTACGGCCACAACAGCTTCTTCAAAGGCAACTATCTGTTCCGCACCTGGACCGACGCCAGTTCGATCATCGATTACCTGGTGTTCGCCAAGCAGTACATCATGCAGTGCGAGGAGCGCCACGGGATTGATGCCGTGGAGGATCTGCTCGATTCCTGCCACGCCCTGATGAACTATGGTGTCGACCGCTACAAGCGTCCGTACCCGATTTCCGCCGAAGAAGAGCGGCGTCGGCAAAAGGATCGCGAAGAGCACCTGCAGAAGCAGATCAACGACCTGTGGCGCACCATTCCCAAAGGCGCGGACAAGTACAGCGACAAGGACAACGCGCGCTTCCCGGCCGAACCACAGGAAAACATCCTGTATTTCATCGAGAAACACGCCCCGCTGCTGGAACCCTGGCAGCGCGAGATCGTGCGGATCGTGCGCAAGATTGCTCAGTATTTTTATCCACAGCGCCAGACCCAGGTGATGAACGAAGGCTGGGCGACGTTCTGGCACTACACGCTGATGAACGACCTGTACGACGAAGGCCTGGTGACGGACGGTTTCATGATGGAGTTCCTGACGTCCCACACCAGCGTGGTGTTTCAGCCGGGGTTCGACAGCCCTTATTACAACGGCATCAACCCGTATGCGCTGGGTTTTGCGATGTATCGCGACATCCGCCGCATGTGCGAAGAGCCTACGGAAGAAGACCGCCGCTGGTTCCCGGAAATCGCCGGCAGCGACTGGCTGTCGACCATCAAGTTCGCCATGAGCAGCTTCAAGGATGAGAGTTTCATCCTGCAATACCTGTCACCCAAGGTGATCCGCGACCTTAAGCTGTTCAGCATTCTCGATGACGATCAGAAGGACGATCTGCTGGTACCGGCGATCCATGACGAGGGCGGCTACCGGATCATTCGCGAAACGCTCGCAGCGCAGTACAACCTGGGTAACCGCGAACCGAACGTGCAGATTTACAGCATCGACCGCCGCGGTGACCGCTCACTGACCCTGCGCCACCAGCAGCACGACCGCAAACCGCTGGGCGATTCCACCGAGGAGGTTCTGAAACACCTGCATCGGCTGTGGGGTTTCGACATTCACCTGGAAACCCTGCAGGGCGACCAGATCATGAAGACCCATCATGTTCCGCCCCGCAGCGAACACAGCGAGGGGGATTACGGTCGACTCGACCTGGCCGTCATTCATCTTTGATCCCGTTCAGGCCTCCGAAAGTCCGGCGCAAGGGTTATCCTGTCGGGCCAACGGAGGTTTTTTATGCAGATTTACAAGGTCGGCGGTGCGGTACGTGATCGCCTGCTGGGCAAACCGGTCACCGATATCGATTGGGTGGTGGTCGGCGCAACCACAGAAGAAATGCTCGCCAAGGGGTATCGCCCGGTTGGCGCGGACTTCCCGGTTTTTCTTCACCCAAAAAGCGGCGAGGAGTACGCCCTCGCCCGCACCGAGCGCAAGAGCGGTCGCGGTTATGGCGGTTTCACCTTTCACGCCAGCCCCGAGGTCACGCTTGAAGAAGACCTGATTCGCCGTGACCTCACGATCAACGCCATGGCGGAAGACGATCAGCAAAATCTGACCGATCCCTACCACGGCCAGCGCGATCTCGAAGAGCGGATTCTACGCCACGTTTCCCCCGCGTTTGCCGAAGATCCGCTCAGGGTTCTGCGTGTCGCGCGCTTTGCCGCCCGTTACGCGGAGCTTGGTTTCAAGGTAGCGCCCGAAACTCTGGAGCTGATGCGTCAGCTCAGTGAATCGGGCGAACTGGAAGCCCTTACGGCCGAACGCAGCTGGAAAGAGATTTCCCGCGCACTGATGGAAGATCAGCCCCAAGTGTTCATTCAAGTACTGCGCGATTGCGGCGCCTTGAAGGTGCTGATGCCAGAGGTCGATGCCTTGTTCGGCGTGCCGCAACCGGAAGCCCATCACCCGGAAATCGACAGCGGCATCCACACCCTGAGCGTGCTTGAGCAGTCAGCCCTGCACAAACAACCGCTGACCGTGCGTTGGGCCTGCCTGCTGCACGACCTCGGCAAAGGCCTGACTCCAGAAGAAGAATGGCCACGGCACATCGCCCATGAGCACAAAGGCCTGAAGTTGATCAAAGCGGTCAACGAGCGCTTCAAGGCACCGAAGGACTGTCAGGAGCTGGCCTTGCTGGTCGGCCAATATCACACCCACGGGCATCGCGCCCTGGAGTTGAAGGCTTCGACCTTGCTTGAGTTGCTGCAAAGCTTTGACGTTTACCGTCGGCCGCAGCGTTTCGAAGAATTCATCGTCGCGTGCGAGATGGATGCCCGAGGCCGCAAAGGGCTCGAGCAGCGCAGTTACCCACAGGCGGATTACCTGCGCGGGGCGGCCAATGTGGCACGCGGCGTGGCGGTGCAGCCGTTGCTGGAAAAGGGATTCAAAGGCCCGGAACTGGGCGAGGCACTCAAGCGCGAACGGCTCAAGGCGTTGAAGGTTTACAAGGAATCAGCGGCGTCCTGATAACACCTGATCCGCCCTCGAGAGGGCGGATCAAACTGTTCAAGACAGATCTGAAGGCGTGAGCTGAATACCGCGCCACTCAAATCCGACCGGTGCCAGCACTTGATCGATCTGCGCTTCGGCCCACAATGTGGCAAAGCTTTTTCCTACACCGGGATGTACCCGATCCGGCGCAATCAGCGACAGCGGCCACAGCACAAAGGCATTTTTCAGGATTTCCGCACGAGGCAGGATCAGCCCGTCGAAGTTACCCGCCAGATCGCCGTACAGCAACACGTCAATATCCAGCGGCAAGCCCTTGCGATCCGGCGCATAACGACCGTTGTCCGCTTCAATGAACTTCAAGCGGCGATCCAGCTCAATCAACGGCAGATCGGTGAACGCCGACACCACGAAGTTGAAGAACGGCCCGCTCTTGATTCCCACCGGCTGGCTTTCGAACACAGGCGAACAGCGGATGTCCACCAGAAACGTGGACAAGGCATCCAGACCGGCCTGCAAATGGGTTTCGCGCTCGATATTGCTACCGAGCCCGAGATAGACCTGGGTCAGCGGCATCCGCGCTCGATCTCCACACCCACACCACCCTTGGCGGCCGGTACGGCACCTGGCTTGGTCAGCTTCAGGCGCACCCAGGTGATCTTGAATTCATTTATCAGCACTTCAACCAGACGCTCGGCGAAGGTCTCGACCAGTTGATACTGGGATTGCTCGGCAAAGGCCTGGATCCGTGTGGACACACTGGCGTAATCGAGCGCCAGGGTCAGGTCGTCACCGGCGGCGGCCGGGCGATTGTCCCAGGCGAAGCTCAAATCAAGACGCAGGCACTGTCGGATGCCGCGCTCCCAGTCGTAGGCACCGATCACGGTGTCGACTTCCAGGCCCTCGATAAACACTCTGTCCAAGCACTTTTCTCCGCTGCACGACAAGGGCGCAATGCGCCGTTAGAATCAGGGCGTCCTCGCCCGGAATAGTTAGCATGTTTTGGTTACTGGCGATCCTCGCCTACCTGCTCGGCTCTCTGTCCTTCGCCATTTTGCTCAGCCGCCTGACCGGAAATCCGGATCCGCGAATGAGTGGCTCGGGTAATGCCGGCGCCACCAACATGCTGCGCCTGGCCGGACGCAAACTCGCGATCCTGACCCTGCTGGGTGATCTGTGCAAAGGCCTGCTGCCGGTGCTGATCGCTTCGGCAATGGGCATTTCGCTGCAGGATCAGGCGTGGATCGGCGTCTGCGCCGTGATCGGTCACCTGTTCCCGTTGTACTTCCGCTTTCGCGGTGGCAAGGGCGTTGCCACGGCGGCCGGCATGCTGCTGGGCCTGTATCCACCCGCCGCGCTGCTGGCCGTGTGCGCCTGGCTGCTGACGTTCTACCTGACCCGCACCAGCTCGCTGGCGGCGTTGATCGCCACTCCGCTGACCCTGCCGTTGCTGGCCTGGCAGGAACCGGCGGCGCTGTTACCGATGAGCACGCTGACACTGCTGATCGTCTGGCGCCACCGGGGCAATCTACGCGACCTGTTCGCCGGGCGCGAACGGCATTTTTAAATACCGCACGTGAGCGCCGCTCATCACAGCGCCGACAACTGCTCCATCGGCCAGCGCGCCTGCACGCTGATCGCCAGACTTTCCTGCTGACCAGCCTGCAAACGCTGGCAGCCGGCAAACGCAATCATCGCGCCGTTATCGGTGCAAAACTCGGGACGGGCATAGAACACATCGCCTTTCATGTCGCCGAGCATCTTCTCCAGCGAAACACGCAGCGCCTTGTTGGCGCTGACGCCGCCGGCGATCACTAGACGCTTCATGCCGGCTTGCTTGAGGGCACGCTTGCACTTGATGGTCAAAGTCTCCACCACGGCCTGCTGGAACGCCAGCGCGATGTCGCAACGGGCTTGCTCGCTGTCGTCCCCGGCGCTGACGCATTGCTGCCAAGTGTTGAGGGCGAAGGTCTTCAGGCCGCTGAAGCTGAAATCCAGGCCCGGGCGATCGCACATCGGACGCGGGAAGGTGAAACGGCCTGCGACGCCCTTCTCTGCCAGTTTGGCGATTTCCGGTCCGCCCGGATAATTCAGGCCCATCATTTTTGCAGTCTTGTCGAAAGCTTCGCCCGCGGCATCGTCCAGCGTTTCACCGAGCAGGCTGTATTGGCCGATGCCATCGACCTGAACCAGCTGCGTATGACCACCGGAGACCAACAAAGCGACGAACGGGAATTCCGGCGGTTTTGGCTCCAGCATCGGCGCCAGCAAGTGGCCTTCCATGTGATGCACGCCGAGCGCCGGGATGCCCCAGGCAAACGCCAGCGCCTGGGCGCATGAGGCCCCCACCAGCAGCGCCCCGACCAGGCCGGGACCCGCGGTGTAGGCGATGGCGTCGATCTCGGTCGGCACGCAGCCGGCTTCGGCCAGCACCTGACGGATCAAAGGCAGCATGCGCTTGACGTGGTCGCGCGAGGCCAGCTCCGGTACCACGCCGCCATAGACGCGGTGCAGGTCGATCTGACTGAACAACGCGTCGGCCAGCAGGCCGCGCTCACTGTCGTATAAAGCGACGCCGGTTTCGTCGCAGGAAGTTTCTAATCCCAGTACTAGCATGGGTTTGCGCCTTGTTTAGGCTGAATTCGAAGGCGCGCATAATAGTCGCCGCGTGATGCCCCGACCAGCGGTTTTCGATCAGAGGCTTTGCATTCCGAGCGATGAGGGGTTAACATCCGCAACCCTTAAAAACCGACGTCTTCAAGTGCTCTTTTGCCGCGAGGATGTTGACCCCGGTAATGAATGAAGGTAGCTCTGGATGCCAGCCGTCAAAGTTAAAGAGAACGAACCCTTCGACGTAGCTCTGCGTCGTTTCAAGCGCTCCTGCGAAAAAGCCGGTGTACTGGCTGAAGTTCGTAGCCGCGAATTTTACGAGAAGCCAACTTCTGAGCGTAAGCGCAAGGCAGCTGCTGCTGTTAAGCGTCACGCCAAGAAAGTTCAGCGCGAACAGCGCCGCGCCGTTCGTCTGTACTAATACACAGACGATCGTAGCAAGCTTCTGCCAAGCCCGGCCCTCAGCCGGGCTAATGGCATTTGCGTAAAACGCTTGATGCTTCACCGTCGAAGCCGCAGATGCGACCGAGACAAACCCGCTTCACCGCGTCAGGCCTGGCTCTTTTGCCAGCGGTGCACGTCTTTTCTGACGAGCCTTTCAAGGCTACTGACGAGCACACCCACTGATTCCTCTTACGACGATCAGCCCAAGGCACCTGCTTGCGTGCCCGCTTCATGAGCTATCCGAGGCCGATTACAGGCCGTCAGCGGATTCAGCGCAACATTTTCGAATAGTCGAAGACTGATGAGTACTAACGTCAGTGGATTTTCGGCAGATACACTTCCCGACAGCGATTACGCAAACGACACCGGTCGAGCCGCACCACGTGCGCGCATCACTCAATGACCTGCGTCCGGCAGACTTTCGCATCGGATCCATTACAGCGCAGACGAGAACGCCATGGCCGGGCTGATTCCCCAGAGCTTCATTGACGACCTTCTGAACCGCACCGACATCGTCGACGTGGTCAGCTCGCGCGTGCAATTGAAGAAGGCCGGCAAGAACTACACCGCCTGCTGCCCGTTCCATAAAGAGAAAACCCCGTCGTTCAGCGTCAGCCCCGACAAGCAGTTCTACTACTGTTTCGGCTGCGGCGCCGGCGGCAACGCCCTCGGCTTTCTCATGGATCACGACAACCTGGACTTCCCCCAGGCCGTCGAAGATCTGGCCAAGGCCGCCGGCATGGAAGTGCCACGCGAAGAAGGCGGCCGCTCGAACAAACCGCGCCAGCCGACCGATTCACCGCTGTACCCGCTGCTCACCGCCGCTGCCGACTTTTACCGGCAGGCGCTCAAGAGCCATCCGGCACGCAAGGCAGCAGTGGATTACCTCAAGGGTCGCGGCCTGACCGGCGAAATCGCCCGGGACTTCGGTCTCGGATTCGCACCGCCGGGCTGGGACAACCTGTTCAAACACTTGAGCAGCGACACCTTGCAGCAGAAAGCCATGATCGACGCCGGCCTGCTGATCGAGAACGCCGAAACCGGTAAACGCTATGACCGCTTCCGCGATCGCGTGATGTTCCCGATCCGCGACACTCGTGGACGAATCATCGCATTCGGTGGCCGAGTGCTCGGCGACGACAAGCCAAAGTACCTGAACTCGCCGGAAACCCCGGTCTTCCATAAAGGCCAGGAACTCTACGGCCTGTACGAAGCCCGCAAGAACAATCGCAACCTCGACGAAATCATCGTCGTCGAGGGCTATATGGACGTCATCGCCCTCGCCCAGCAAGGCCTGCGCAATGCCGTCGCGACACTGGGCACCGCGACCAGCGAAGAACACCTCAAGCGCCTGTTTCGCGTCGTGCCGAACGTACTGTTTTGCTTCGACGGCGACCAGGCCGGTCGCAACGCCGCCTGGCGTGCGCTGGAAGCAACGCTTTCCAGCCTGCAGGACGGGCGTCGTGCACGCTTCCTGTTTCTGCCCGAAGGCGAAGACCCGGATACGCTGATTCGCGCCGAGGGCACTGATGCCTTCCGCGCCCGGATCAATCAGCACGCACAGCCGCTGGCGGACTACTTCTTCCAGCAATTGACCGAAGAAGCCGACCCGCGCTCGCTGGAGGGCAAGGCCCACATGGCCACGCTCGCAGCACCACTGATCGACAAGGTTCCCGGCGCCAACCTGCGCATCCTGATGCGCCAGCGCCTGACCGAGATCACCGGCCTGAGCAGCGAAAGCGTCAGCCAGCTGGCCCAGAGCGCTCCGCAGGAAGCACCGCCGGCCTACGACCCGGGCATCGATTACGACGCCATGCCGGACTACAGCGACTACCATCAGCCGCAGGCACAGGACATGTATGTGCCGCAGCAGGAATGGACGCCGAAGAAATCCGGCGCCGGCGGCAAGAAATGGGACAAGAAACCGTGGGACAAGAATGGCAAGCGTGGCGGTGATCGCGACCAGCCCCGTGCCCCACGCGTGCCGGCCGCCGTCGAACCACCGACCCTGGCCGCCCTGAGAACCTTGCTGCATCACCCGCAACTGGCGGAAAAAGTCGAGGACGCCGGGCACTTCGCGGACGAGAACCAGACCAACGCACAGCTGCTGGTGGCACTGCTCGAAGCCGTACAGAAGAATCCCAAGCTAAACTCATTTCAGTTGATCGCGCGATGGCACGGAACCGAACAGGGTCGCCTGCTCAAGGCGCTGGCGGAAAAGGAATGGCTGATTGACGGAGACAACCTTGAACAACAGTTTTTCGACACCATTACTAGCTTGTCAGCCCGCCAACGCGAGCGAAATCTGGAACAACTGCTCAGGAAAGCGCGTCAAAGCGAACTGAGCACCGATGAGAAAAATCAACTGCGCGACCTTTTAAGTCGCAATGTTTCCGCATCAAACCCGACCTCAACTGGCGCGTGAGGTCATAGCTCAGGTATAATCCTCGGCTTGTTTTTTGCCCGCCAAGACCTTCAGTGGATAGGGTGTTATGTCCGGAAAAGCGCAACAGCAGTCTCGTATTATTGAGTTGATCAAACTGGGTCGTGAGCAGAAGTATCTGACTTACGCCGAGGTCAACGACCACCTGCCCGAGGATATTTCAGATCCGGAGCAGGTGGAAGACATCATCCGCATGATTAACGACATGGGGATCCCCGTACACGAGAGTGCTCCGGATGCGGACGCCCTTATGCTGGCCGACGCCGATACCGACGAGGCCGCTGCGGAAGAAGCAGCCGCTGCGTTGGCGGCGGTGGAGACCGATATCGGTCGCACCACTGACCCCGTGCGCATGTACATGCGTGAAATGGGTACGGTCGAGCTTCTGACTCGTGAAGGCGAAATCGAAATCGCCAAGCGTATCGAAGAAGGCATCCGTGAAGTGATGAGCGCCATCGCGCACTTCCCTGGCACGGTTGACCATATTCTCTCCGAGTACAATCGCGTCACCACCGAAGGTGGTCGCCTGTCCGACGTTCTGAGCGGTTACATCGACCCGGACGACGGCATTGCGCCGCCTGCCGCCGAAGTGCCACCGCCGATCGACGCGAAAGCGGCGAAAGCCGAAGAATCCGACGACGATGACGACGCCGAAGCTTCCGATGACGAAGAAGAAGCCGAAAGCGGTCCGGATCCGGTCATTGCCGCACAGCGCTTCGGCGCCGTGGCCGATCAGATGGAAATCACCCGCAAGGCCCTGAAAAAGCACGGTCGCAACAACAAGGCGGCGATTGCCGAACTGTTGGCTCTGGCCGAGCTGTTCATGCCGATCAAACTGGTGCCGAAGCAATTCGAAGCCTTGGTCGAGCGTGTTCGCAGTGCCCTGGATCGTCTGCGTCAGCAAGAGCGCGCGATCATGCAACTGTGCGTACGTGATGCACGTATGCCACGCGCCGACTTCCTGCGTCAGTTCCCTGGCAATGAAGTTGACGAAAGCTGGTCCGACGCCCTGGCCAAAGGCAAGAGCAAGTACGCCGAAGCCATTGCCCGCGTGCAACCGGACATCATCCGTTGCCAGCAGAAGCTGACCGCGCTGGAAACCGAGACCGGCCTGACCATCGCCGAGATCAAGGACATCAACCGTCGCATGTCGATCGGTGAGGCAAAAGCCCGCCGCGCGAAGAAAGAGATGGTTGAAGCGAACTTGCGTCTGGTGATCTCCATCGCCAAGAAGTACACCAACCGCGGCCTGCAATTCCTCGATCTGATCCAGGAAGGCAACATCGGTCTGATGAAAGCGGTGGACAAGTTCGAATACCGTCGTGGTTACAAGTTCTCGACTTATGCCACCTGGTGGATCCGTCAGGCGATCACTCGCTCGATCGCCGACCAGGCCCGCACCATCCGTATTCCGGTGCACATGATCGAGACGATCAACAAGCTCAACCGCATTTCCCGGCAGATGCTGCAGGAAATGGGTCGCGAACCGACCCCGGAAGAGCTGGGTGAACGCATGGAAATGCCTGAGGACAAGATCCGCAAGGTATTGAAGATCGCCAAAGAGCCGATCTCCATGGAAACCCCGATCGGTGATGACGAAGACTCCCATCTGGGTGACTTCATCGAAGACTCGACCATGCAGTCGCCAATCGATGTCGCCACTGTTGAGAGCCTGAAAGAAGCGACCCGCGAAGTGCTGTCCGGCCTTACTGCCCGTGAAGCCAAGGTACTGCGCATGCGTTTCGGTATCGACATGAACACCGACCATACGCTCGAAGAAGTCGGCAAACAGTTTGACGTGACCCGTGAGCGGATCCGTCAGATCGAAGCCAAGGCGCTGCGCAAGCTGCGCCACCCGACGCGAAGCGAGCATCTGCGCTCCTTCCTCGACGAGTGATACCAGAACCCCCGGCCCAGGCCGGGGGTTTTGTTTATATGGCAGATTAAATACCCAGCTCCGCCCTCCCCCCGCGCACAGCCCGTCTACACTCGAAACATTCCCCCGAGCCATAACGAGACCGTTATGCCCAGACTGGCGTCCGTGCTTTTTTTGCTGTCACTGATGATCTGGACCGCAACGGCTGACGCGCTGACTCTGACCGATGAAGAACGTAGCTGGCTGGCGGCTCACCCGGACTTGCGCCTGGGTGTGGATGCGTCGTGGCCGCCCTTCGAGTTCCGCGACGACCAGAACCGCTATCAGGGCCTGGCAGCGGACTATATCGATGTGATTCGCCAACGCCTGGCGATCAAACTCACCCCCATCGAGCCGGTAAGCTGGACGGTCGTGCTCGAACAGGCGAAAAACGGCACGATCGACCTGCTGCCGGGGATCATGTCCACCCCGGAACGCCAGAGTTATTTGTCGTTCACCCGCCCTTATCTCGACTTTCCGATCGTCATCCTCGCCCACGTCGGCGGCCCACAACCGCGCAAGCTCGAGGATCTTTACGGCCTGAAAATCGCCGTGGTCGAAAACTACGCGCCCCATGAACTGCTGCGCACCCATCATCCCGACCTGAACCTGGTGGCAATGCCCAACGTCAGCTCAGCATTGCAGGCCCTGGCCACCGATGAAGTCGACGCCGTGGTCGGCGACCTGGCCTCCAGCGTCTGGAGCCTGCGCCAGCTCAAACTGGATGGTTTGTATGTCAGTGGCGAAACCCCTTATCGCTACCAACTGGCGATGGGCGTCCCTCGCGACAACAAAATGCTGGTGGGGATTCTGGACAAGGTGCTGGCCGACATGTCCCCTGAGGAAATCAGCAGCATTCAGGAGCATTGGGTCGGCAACGTCCTCGATCACCGGACATTCTGGTCGGATCTGCTGATTTACGGTTTACCGGGCCTCTCGCTCCTGGTCATCGTCCTGGCAGTGGTGATCCGCATCAACCGGCGCCTGAGTTCGGAAATCGCCCGGCGCATCGACCTCGAACAGGAACTGCGCAGCAGCGAATACCACTATCGCGGACTGGTGGAGAGTCTTTCGGCCATCGCCTGGGAAGCGCGGATCAGCGATTTCACCTACAGCTATGTGTCGCCCCACGCCGAAGATCTGCTCGGTTATCCCCTGTCCCATTGGCTGATTCCGGGCTTCTGGCGCAACATCATTCACCCGGCAGATCTGACTCGCGCCCAGAGTTTCTGCGATCACGAAGTGCTGGCCGGGCGCGATCACAGCCTCGATTACCGCGTAATCACCGCTGACGGCCGTTGCTTGTGGGTGCGTGACATCGTCAGCCTGATCGAACATGGCCACGAACCGGTGATGCGCGGCCTGATGATCGACATCAGCGAAACCAAGCGCACCGAAGAGGCATTGCGCCTGTCGGAACAGAAATTCGCTTCGGTATTCCAGCAATGCCCGGACATCCTGGTCATCGCCCGGCTCTCCGACGGCTGCCTGCTGGAGGTGAACGAAGCCTTTGAGGAACAGATCGGGCTCAAAGCCGAAGAAGTTATTGGCCAGACTGCCACCGAACTCAACATCTGGGGCATTCCCGGAGTTGGCCCAGGCCTGCTTCAGCGGCTGCAAGCCGGCAGCATTCGCAACCTGGAGATGCCCTTTCGCCGCAACAATGGCCAGGTGTTCACCGGGCTGATATCCGCCGAACCCTTTGAGCTCGATACCACACCGGCGCTGGTCGTGGTGGTGCGCGACATTACCCAGCTCAAGGAAACCCAGCAGCAACTGCAAACCTCCGAAGAGAAGTTCGCCAAGGCCTTCCACGCCTCGCCGGACGGTCTGCTGCTGTCGCGCCAGAGCGATGGCTTGCTGCTGGAGGTCAACGAAGGTTTCAGTCGCATCACCGGTTTCAACAGCGCCATGTCGGTGGATCGCTCGGCGCTGGACCTGGGCATCTGGGTCAACCTCAACGAGCGCAAGCAAATGCTTGATCTGCTGCACCGCGACGGGTTCGTTCGCGACTTCAGCTGCCACATCCGCCGCAGTGACGGGCAGATCCGCCTCTGCGAAGTGTCCAGCCGTCCGCTGCCGATCGGCGACGAAGACTGCATGCTGACCATCGCCCGAGACATCACCGAGCGCCACCTGATGCAGGAAAAACTGCAACAGGCTGCAACCGTGTTCGAGAGCACTGCCGAAGGCGTGCTGATCACCGACACCCAGCAACACATCAGCGCCGTGAACCGGGCCTTCACCGAAATCACCGGTTACAGCGAAAGCGAAGCACTGGGGCACACCCCGCGCCTGCTGGCCTCCGGACTGCACGACAGCGCGTTCTACGCGGCGATGTGGCATCAATTGACTGACGAAGGCCATTGGCAGGGCGAAATCTCCAACCGGCGCAAAAATGGCGAGCTGTACCCGAGCTGGCTGACCATCAGCGCCGTGCGCAACCGCGACAAGTTCATCACCCACTTCGTTGCGGTGTTCGCCGATATCTCCAGCCTCAAGCACGCCCAGGCCAAACTCGACTATCAGGCGCATCACGACCCGCTCACCGGCCTGCCGAACCGCACACTGTTCGAAAGCCGCCTGCTGATGGCACTCAACAGTCAGCAGGAAAACGGCGGCCAGGGCGCGGTGCTGTTCCTCGACCTCGATCGTTTCAAGCACATCAACGATAGCCTCGGTCACCCGGTCGGCGATTTGCTGCTCAAGGGCATCGCCGTGCGCCTCAAGGAGCAACTGCGCGATATCGACACCGTGGCGCGGCTGGGTGGCGACGAATTCATCATTCTGCTGCCCGGCCTGCAGCAGCCCGGCGATGCAGACAACATCGCCACCAAACTGCTGAACTGCTTTGGTGCGCCGTTCCAGGCTGGTGAGCATGAGTTCTTCATCAGCGCCAGCATCGGCACCAGCCTTTACCCGCGCGACGGCTGCGATGTCGCGACCCTGATCAAGAACGCGGACGCGGCGATGTACCGCTCCAAGGCCAAGGGCCGCAACCGGGTCGAAAGCTACACCCGCGATCTCACCGCCCAGGCCAGCGAGCGTGTGGCGCTGGAGCACGAACTTCGCCGGGCCATCGAGCGCGAGGAGCTGTACCTCTATTACCAACCGAAAATCAGCCTCGACGATCACAGCCTGGTCGGCGCCGAAGCCTTGATCCGCTGGCGCCACCCGAACTTCGGCGATGTGCCGCCGGAGCACTTCATCCCGCTGGCGGAAGAGAACGGGATGATTCTGCAAATCGGCGACTGGGTGCTGGAGACCGCCTGCCGGCAGATGTTCGAGTGGGGCCAGATCTACGAATCCCTCGGCCCGCTGTCGGTCAACCTCGCCGGCGCGCAACTACGCCAGCCGAACCTGCTGGGACGCATCGAGCAACTGCTCAAGGACAACCGCCTGCGGCCGGAATTACTGCAACTGGAAATTACCGAAAACTTCATCATGAGCCAGGCCGAAGAAGCGCTGGCGGTGCTGCACCAGCTCAAACACCTGGGCGTGCAACTGGCCATCGATGACTTCGGCACCGGCTATTCCTCGCTGAGTTACCTCAAACGCCTACCGCTGGACATTCTCAAGATCGACCAATCTTTCGTCCGCGGCCTGCCCGACGACCCGCACGACGCGGCGATTGTCCGCGCCATCATCGCCCTGGGCCGCAGCATGCAATTCACCGTGATCGCCGAAGGCGTGGAAACCCAGGCCCAGCAACAATTTCTCGCCGCCGAAGGCTGTGAACAGATCCAGGGCTACATCGTCAGCCTGCCGCTACCGCCAGAGGAATTTGCCGCGACGTTTCTTCGTATAGCCGTATCAGATTTTTCGGATAGCACAGCCGAGAAACCGTCGCTATAATCCGCGGCCTACTGAGGGCCTATAGCTCAGTTGGTTAGAGCAGAGGACTCATAATCCTTTGGTCCACGGTTCAAGTCCGTGTGGGCCCACCAAACATGAAAAAGCCGCGCTTATGTGCGGCTTTTTCGTACCTGCGTGGAGAAGTCCCTTGCCCGACATCCGCCCACCCGTGCTCGATGAAATCGACCGCCAGCTAATCGCTGCCCTGCAAATCAACGCCCGCGAAAGCGTGGCGATGCTGGCCAGGCAATTGGGGATCGCTCGCACCACCGTGACTTCGCGACTGGCGCGGCTGGAAAAGGCCAAGGTCATCACCGGCTACGGCGTACGACTGGGTCAGCGTGTGGTGGACGGCGGATTGCAGGCTTACGTCGGGATCAAGGTGCAGCCACGCTCCGGCAAAGAGGTGTTGCGCCGGTTGAGCGCGATGGCTCAGGTACAGCAGCTGTGCGCGGTGAGTGGCGAGTTTGATTATGTGGCGTGGTTGCGGACCGATTCACCGGAGCAGCTGGATCAGCTTCTGGATCAGATCGGCAGTGTAGACGGTGTGGAGAAGACCACGACCTCGATCATCCTCAGCAGCAAGATTGATCGCGGGCATCCAGTCTGACCAACAAGATCGTCAGATTGCAGCACCTACACTCAAAACGACGACACATTGCGTCTTATTAACGTGTTCTGCGCTCCCTAGAATGGCTGGCATCTTTTCCTATACTCAGACGCGCATTCAGCGTCGGGTCGCCAGCAAGGTCAGCCATGAACAAGAACAATCGCCATCCTGCAGACGGTAAGAAACCAGTCACCATTTTCGGCCCGGACTTTCCTTTCGCCTTCGACGACTGGATCGAACACCCGGCCGGTCTGGGCAGCATTCCGGAGCACAATCACGGGGCCGAAGTGGCGATCGTTGGTGCCGGCATCGCCGGTCTGGTGGCGGCTTATGAGCTGATGAAACTCGGCTTGAAACCCGTCGTTTATGAAGCCTCGAAGCTCGGCGGCCGTTTGCGTTCCCAGGCGTTCAACGGCACTGACGGCATCGTCGCCGAGCTAGGCGGCATGCGCTTCCCGGTGTCGTCCACCGCGTTCTATCACTATGTCGACAAACTCGGGCTGGAAACCAAGCCCTTCCCCAACCCGTTGACGCCGGCCTCCGGCAGCACCGTGATCGACCTGGAAGGCAAAACCCATTACGCACAGAGCCTGAAGGATCTTCCTGCATTGTTCCAGGAAGTGGCTGACGCCTGGGCCGACGCTCTGGAGGCTGGTTCGCAGTTCTCCGATATCCAGCAAGCGATCCGCGACCGTGACGTGCCACGCCTCAAAGAGCTGTGGAACACCTTGGTGCCGCTGTGGGACGACCGCACGTTCTACGACTTCGTCGCCACCTCGAAAGCCTTCGCCAAGCTGTCGTTCCATCACCGCGAAGTGTTCGGTCAGGTCGGTTTCGGCACCGGTGGCTGGGATTCGGACTTCCCCAACTCGATGCTGGAAATCTTCCGCGTCGTGATGACCAACTGCGACGATCACCAGCACCTGGTGGTCGGCGGCGTGGAACAAGTGCCACAAGGTATCTGGCGTCATGCGCCGGAGCGCTGCGTGCACTGGCCGCAAGGCACCAGCCTGAAATCGCTGCACCACGGCGCTCCACGTTCCGGGGTGAAGAAAATCGCCCACGCGCCTGACGGACGTTTCGCGGTCACCGACAACAACGGCGACACCCGCGAATACGCGGCCGTCCTGACCACCTGCCAGAGCTGGCTGCTGACCACCCAGATCGAATGCGATGAAAGCCTGTTCTCGCAGAAGATGTGGATGGCCCTGGACCGCACTCGCTACATGCAATCGTCGAAGACCTTCGTGATGGTCGACCGCCCGTTCTGGAAGGACAAGGATCCGGAGACCGGCCGCGACCTGATGAGCATGACCCTCACCGATCGCCTGACCCGCGGCACCTATCTGTTCGACAACGGCGACGACAAACCGGGCGTGATCTGCCTGTCGTACTCGTGGATGAGCGATGCGCTGAAAATGCTTCCGCACCCGGTAGAGAAACGCGTGAAACTGGCGCTGGATGCGTTGAAGAAGATCTATCCGAAAGTCGACATCGCGGCGCGGATCATCGGCGATCCGATCACCGTGTCGTGGGAAGCCGACCCGCACTTCCTCGGCGCGTTCAAGGGCGCCCTGCCCGGCCACTATCGCTACAACCAGCGCATGTACGCGCACTTCATGCAGGACGACATGCCGCCGGAACAGCGCGGGATTTTCATCGCCGGCGACGACGTGTCGTGGACGCCGGCCTGGGTCGAAGGCGCGGTGCAGACCTCGCTCAACGCGGTCTGGGGAATCATGAAGCACTTCGGCGGGTCCACACATAAAGAGAACCCCGGCCCGGGTGATGTGTTCAACGACATCGGCCCGATCGCCCTGCCCGAGTAAGAGGAATCTTCAATGCGTGTAGCCCTTTACCAATGTCCACCGCTGCCACTGGAACCTGCCGCCAACCTCCAGCGCCTGCATCAACTGGCGATGGAGGCCAAAGGCGCCGACCTGCTGGTGGTGCCGGAGATGTTCCTGACCGGCTACAACATCGGCAAGGAGGCGGTCGCGACATTGGCCGAGGTCTACAACGGTGAATGGGCGCAGCAAGTAGGACGAATCGCCAAGGCTGCCGGTCTGGCGATTCTCTACGGTTACCCTGAGCGCACCGCCGAAGGTCAGATCTACAACGCCGTGCAGTTGATCGATTCGAACGGCGAGCGCCTGTGCAATTACCGCAAGACGCATCTGTTCGGCGATCTGGACCGTTCGATGTTCAGCCCCGGCGATGGCGAGTTTCCCATCGTCGAGCTCAACGGCTGGAAGCTCGGTTTCCTGATCTGCTACGACCTGGAGTTCCCGGAAAACGCCCGGCGCCTGGCCCTAGAAGGCGCCGAGCTGATTCTGGTGCCGACCGCTAACATGATTCCTTTCGATTTCATTGCCGATGTTTCCGTGCGCTCCCGCGCCTTCGAAAACCAGTGCTACGTGGCTTACGCCAACTACTGCGGCCACGAAGGCGACATTCATTACTGCGGGCAAAGCAGCATTGCCGCGCCGGATGGCAGCCGCATCGCCCAGGCCGGACTGGACGAAGCCTTGATCGTCGGTGAGCTGGATCGCCAGTTGATGGTCGACTCGCGCAGCGCCAATCGCTACTTCAACGACCGCCGCCCCGAACTTTACGACGCGCTCAACAAGCGCTAATCCGCTAGCATTGGCACTTCACTGTTCTGGAAGTGCCCATGCCTGCGCCGACTCATCCCCGCCCCCACACCGAAACCCTGGCCAACGGCTTGCGCGTGACCCTGCGTCACGTGCCCGGCCTGAAGCGCAACGCCGCCGCGTTGCGGGTGGCTGCCGGTAGTCATGACGTGCCGTTGGCGTGGCCGGGGCTGGCGCATTTCCTTGAGCATTTGCTGTTCCTAGGCACCGAGCGTTTTCCTGCACAGCAAGGGCTGATGGCCTACGTGCAAGGTCACGGCGGTCAGGTGAATGCCAGCACCCGTGAGCGCACCACCGATTTCTTCTTTGAGTTGCCGCCAGCGTCCTTCAGCGGTGGGCTGGAGCGTCTGTCAGACATGCTCGCCCGACCGCGTATGAATCCGGACGATCAGTTGCGGGAACGGGAAGTGTTGCAGGCGGAGTTTGTCGCGTGGTCGCAGGATGCTGCGGCTCAGCAGAAAGAGGCGCTGTTTGAGGGATTGTCGGCAGCGCATGCTTTGCGAGGTTTCCACGCCGGAAACCGCGAGAGCCTGCCGGTAGAACAAGCGGATTTTCAGCAGGCGTTGAAAGACTTTCATCAGCGGTTTTACCGCACCGGGCAGATGATCCTGAGTCTGGTCGGGCCGCAGAGTGTTGAAGAGCTGCGAGCGCTGGCCGAACAGTTTGCCGCCGCGCAGACGTCTGGGGATAAGACTGCACAGGCAGACCCCGTTCGCTTGATGGACAACGCACAGGAAAGTTATCAACAGGCCGGAGAGCGAAGCGGCAATCTGTTGTTCGCGTTGGAGGACTTGCCGGAATCGTCGGCCGAGGCGCTGGCGTTTCTCTGTCACTGGTTGAACAGCGCCAAACCCGGTGGGTTGCTCGCTCACTTGCAGCAGCAGGGATTCGCGGAAGGCTTACAGGCCTGTGTGCCTTATCAATTTGCTAAGCAGGCAGCTCTGCATCTTCAGTTCACTTGGGCATCCGGGTCACTCGACGCCATCCGCGCACAGTTTCTCGACTGGTTGAGCTTCTTCGCAGCGCAGCAGGACTGGCCGGCGTTGCGTCAGGAGTATGCAACGCTGCTTGAACGGCAGCAGCAGGTCAGCGGTGCATTGCAGTTGGCCCGACTCGACAGCGAACAACTCGAGAATGAAATCTCCGAAACGGCCGTTGCGGCGCTCAAAGTGATTCTCGGCAAAATCGGCACTGTGGATAACTTCAGCAGTCACTGGCATCTGCCCGCTGCCAATCCGTTCCTGCGCGCAGCCGAGCCACTGGCCAACGCCGGCCTGATCCGCGGCCAGACCAGCGCCCACCGGGGCCTGCGCACGTTTGCTCAGGATCGCTCGCGTACCCGCCGCGAACGTTCGCCGATGCAATTCAGCCAGGCGCTGCCGGATAACGGTGACGAAGGTGCGGTGTATGTGCGCTGGCAGACGGAAGCGGCGGCCACGGCCGAGCTGCAAGCGAAACTGCAGCGCAGTCTGCGGGAGGTTTCCGACGACGCGCGTCAGGCCGGGGTCGAATTGTCCTTCAACGCCACAGGTAATCAGTGGCTGCTGAAACTCACCGGCCTGCAGGACACGCTGCCCATTGTGCTGGAGCACGCGCTGAAATCCCTGACTCAAGTGGGCGCCGACTCCGCGAAAGGCGAGCCGCAACCTGCGCTGATACCGATTCGCCAACTGCTCAAGGCATTGCCCGAACAGTGCCTGCCAGCGGTAGGCGAATCCGACGACGCCGCGCACCTGTGGACAACTTCCCGCTGGGACGGTCTGGCGTTGGGACTCAACCCACAGACCCAATCCGCCATGGGATTGGCTCTGAGCCGCATCCCCGGCATCCCGGACAATCAAATTCCCCCACCTTCTGTCATCAACGCCGGATTCCGGTGGAGTCAGATCGACAGCACGTCCAGCGAACATGCCTTGCTGCTGTTCTGCCCGACCGCCAGCCGTGAAATCGACGACGAAGCCGCGTGGCGCCTGCTCGCGCACCTGTGCCAGACACCGTTCTACCAACGCCTGCGCGTCGAACTGCAACTCGGCTATGCCGTGTTCAGCGGGTTGCGCCAGTTCCACGGCCAGACCGGATTGCTGTTCGGTGTGCAATCGCCAACCGCCACCGCTGCGCAATTGCTCGGCCACATTCAGCAGTTTCTCGATGGCCTGCCAGCCCTTGTCGAACACCTCGATGACGCCAGCCTCGCCAAGCAACGCCAGACGCTTGCCGATCAATTCGATGACAGCGTCCTGTCCGGCAAAGACGCTGCCGAACTGCTGTGGCAGGCCCGCCTCGCCGGCCACTCGTCGGATTATCTGGTGCAATTGCGCAGCGCCATCGTTCAACTGGATCGCCCGGCCTTGCTGGCCGCCGCACAACGTCTGATCCGCGCCGAAGGCGGCTGGCATGGCCTGGCCAACAGCCCTTCGCCGGGCGCGCACTGGCAAGCGGCAAAATGATCATTACCGGGGCTGCAAGGAGCTTTCTCAAAGATTCACGGGCAAACCCCCTGAAATTTTGAGTAACATAGCCACCTAACTATTTGGAACATCCCTGCGCTGCCGTGGACTATACCTATGGATAGCGCTATCTCACCCACCTGAAAAAGGAGTCACCCGATGGCTTGGACCAAACCTGCTTACACCGACCTGCGCATCGGCTTCGAAGTCACCATGTACTTCGCCAGCCGCTGAGTCCTGCCTCAAGCAGAACACTGCAGTGCAACGCCTCGGCTCGCCGGGGCGTTTTATTTTCAGCGTTGAAATGATGGAGCGTTCATGTTCGTCCAGATTCTGGGTTCGGCCGCCGGTGGCGGTTTTCCGCAGTGGAACTGCAACTGCGTCAATTGCGCCGGTTTTCGCGACGGCAGCCTGAATGCCCAGGCCCGTACCCAATCGTCCATCGCGATTTCCGATGACGGCGTGAACTGGGTGCTGTGCAACGCCTCGCCGGACATCCGCGCGCAGCTTCAGAGCTTCGCCCCGATGCAGCCGGGCCGGGCCCTGCGTGATACCGGCATCAGCGCGATCATCCTGATGGACAGCCAGATCGACCACACCACCGGCCTGCTCAGCCTGCGCGAAGGTTGCCCGCATCAAGTCTGGTGCACGGACATGGTCCACGAAGACCTGAGCACCGGTTTCCCGCTGTTCACCATGCTCAAGCACTGGAACGGCGGGCTGGACTGGAACCGCATCGAACTCGACCAGAGTTTCACCGTCGCTGCGTGCCCGAACCTGCGCTTCACCCCGCTGCCACTGCGCAGCGCCGCACCGCCCTACTCGCCGCACCGCTTCGACCCGCACCCGGGCGACAACATCGGCCTGATCGTCGAAGACCTCAGCACCGGCGGCAAACTGTTCTACGCGCCGGGTTTGGGCAAGGTCGACGCGCCATTGCTGGAAATCATGGCCGGCAGCGATTGCGTGCTGGTGGACGGCACGATGTGGGACGACGATGAAATGCAGCGCCGTGGCGTCGGCACCCGTACCGGCCGCGAAATGGGCCATCTGGCGCAGAACGGCCCCGGCGGCATGCTCGAAGTGCTGGAGCAGCTTCCCGAGCAACGCAAGGTGCTTATCCACATCAACAACACCAACCCGATTCTCGACGAAGACTCCCCGGAGCGCGCGGAACTGGTTCGGCGCAACATTGAAGTGGCGTATGACGGCATGAGCATCGTCCTGTAACGAATGGCCCGGAGAACCGCAATGACCGACACCCCGCTGTCCACCGCCGAATTCGAAGCGGCCCTGCGCGCCAAGGGCGCCTATTACCACATTCATCACCCGTATCACGTCGCGATGTATGAAGGCCGGGCCACCCGCGAGCAGATCCAGGGCTGGGTCGCCAATCGCTTCTACTATCAGGTGAACATCCCCCTGAAAGACGCGGCGATCCTCGCCAACTGCCCGGATCGCGAGATCCGCCGCGAGTGGATCCAGCGCGTGCTCGACCACGACGGCGCTCCCGGTGAAGACGGCGGCATCGAAGCCTGGCTGCGTCTGGGCCAGGCCGTCGGTCTCGATCCGGATCAATTGCGTTCCCAGGAGCTGGTGCTGCCCGGCGTACGTTTCGCCGTCGATGCCTACGTCAACTTCGCCCGCCGCGCCAGTTGGCAGGAAGCCGCCAGCAGCTCGCTGACCGAACTGTTCGCGCCGCAGATCCACCAGTCGCGTCTCGACAGCTGGCCGCAGCATTACCCGTGGATCGACCCGGCCGGCTACGAATATTTCCGCACCCGTCTCGGCCAGGCCCGGCGCGATGTCGAGCATGGTCTGGCTATTACGCTCGAGCACTACAAGACCCGCGAAGGTCAGGAGCGCATGCTGGAAATTCTCCAGTTCAAACTGGACATTCTTTGGAGCATGCTCGATGCCATGAGCATGGCTTACGAACTGAACCGCCCGCCGTATCACAGCGTGACCAATCAACGGGTCTGGCATAAAGGAATCGCCTTATGAGTTTCGACCGCAGCAAGACCCCGACCTGGCGTCCCGGCTACCGTTTCCAGTACGAGCCGGCGCAGAAAGGCCACGTGCTGCTTTACCCGGAAGGCATGATCAAGCTCAATGAAAGTGCCGCGCTGATCGGCGGCCTGATCGACGGTGAGCGGGATGTCGCGGCGATCATCGCCGAACTCGACAGACAGTTCCCCGGCGTGCCCGAGCTCGGTGACGACATCGAGCAATTCATGGAGGTTGCCCGTGCGCAGCACTGGATCGAACTTGCCTGAGTCATCGGTGCAAGTCCCGGCCAAACCGGAAGTCGGCCTGCCGCTGTGGCTGCTCGCCGAGCTGACTTACCGCTGCCCGCTGCAATGCCCGTACTGCTCCAATCCGCTGGATTTCGCCGAGCAGGGCAAAGAGCTGAGCACCGAGCAGTGGATCAAGGTGTTCCGCGAAGCGCGGGAAATGGGCGCGGCGCAACTGGGTTTTTCCGGGGGCGAACCGCTGGTGCGCCAGGACCTTGCCGAACTGATCCGCGAAGCGCGTCAGTTGGGCTTCTACACCAACCTGATCACCTCCGGCATCGGCCTGACCGAGCAGAAGATCAGCGACTTCAAGAAGGCTGGGCTCGATCACATCCAGATCAGTTTCCAGGCCAGCGACGAGCAAGTGAACAACCTGCTCGCCGGCTCGAAAAAAGCCTTCGCGCAGAAACTGGAAATGGCCCGCGCCGTGAAGGCCCACGGCTATCCGATGGTGCTGAACTTCGTCACCCATCGGCACAACATCGACAAGATCGACCGCATCATTGAACTGTGCATTGCGCTGGAGGCCGACTTCGTCGAACTCGCCACCTGCCAGTTCTACGGCTGGGCGCAGCTCAATCGTGTCGGCCTGTTGCCGACCAAAGAGCAACTGGTTCGCGCCGAACGCATCACCAACGAATACCGCGCCAAGCTGGAAGCCGAAGGGCATCCGTGCAAGCTGATTTTCGTCACCCCGGACTACTACGAAGAGCGCCCGAAAGCCTGCATGAATGGCTGGGGCAGTCTGTTTCTGACGGTCACACCGGACGGCACCGCCCTGCCCTGTCATGGCGCCCGACAGCTGCCGGTACAATTTCCCAATGTGCGTGACCACAGCATGCAGCACATCTGGTACGACTCGTTCGGCTTCAACCGCTTTCGCGGCTATGACTGGATGCCCGAGCCGTGCCGCTCCTGCGACGAAAAAGAACAGGACTTCGGCGGCTGCCGCTGCCAGGCCTTCATGCTCACCGGCGATGCGAGCAATGCAGATCCGGTGTGCAGCAAGTCCGAACATCACGGTGTGATTCTCAAGGCCCGCGAAGAAGCCGAGCACGCTACCCAGACCATCGAACAACTGGCCTTTCGCAATGAACGAAACTCGCGCCTCATCGCCAAAGGCTGAGCCTTTCAGCGCCACCGCAGCCGTTGCTGCCGGCGTGGACTTCGCCGAATTGCAACTCGGCGCCCATGGTTTGTTCTGGAATGAATACCGCCCGACAGACGCCGCCTGCCGGATCTGGCACTGGTGTGATGGCGTGGCGAAATGTCTGACGCCTGCGGGTTTCAGCGTGCGCAGCCGAGTGTACGAATATGGCGGTGGGGCGTTTTGTCTGACGCCTGACGGGGTGGTTTTCGTTAACGAGGCGGATCAGCAACTGTACCGACAGACGCTGGACGGCGAGCCCGTGGCATTGACGTCCGGGGAATGCCGATATGGTGATCTGCATTTTGCCGATGGGCAGGTGCTGGCTGTTGAAGAGAACGGTGATTGCCATCGGTTGGTGGCTATCGATCTGGCGAATGGCGCCCGTCAAATGCTAGTTGAAGGTGCGGATTTTTACGCATCGCCGATCATCAGCCCGGACGGCCAGCACCTGGCGTGGATCGAGTGGAGCCGTCCGCATCAGCCGTGGACATCCACTCGACTGATGATCGCCGAGCGCTCGTCCAATGGATTTTCCGCCCCGCGTTGTGTGGCGGGTGAAGCGTTTGAAGAGTCGATCCAGCAACCGCGCTTCGATGCCAGCGGACGACTGGGCTGTCTGACCGATCGTGGAGGTTATTGGCAACCGTGGGTCGAGTCGGCAAACGGCTTACAACCGTTAGCTAGCGCCGAAGCCGATCACGCGCCAGCCCCATGGCAACTCGGCGGCTGCACCTGGCTGCCCACCGACGAAGGCTTTTTGGCGAGCTGGAGCGAAGGCGGTTTCGGTCGCCTGGCGCTCAACGGTGAAGACTTCACCGGCGACTACAGCCGCTTCCGTCATCTGGCTGTCGACGATCAATTCATTTACTGCATTGCCGCCTCACCGATCAGCCCTTCTGCAGTGATCGCCATCGATCGCAAATCGCGTGAAGTGAATGTCCTGGCCGGCGGTATCGCACCGCTGCCAGCCGAGCGCATCAGCCGCCCGCAAACCCTGCGCTATCCCAGCGGTTCGGGTGAAGCGCACGGCTTCTTTTACCCGGCCACAAATGGCGATGTGAAGCCGCCGCTGGTGGTGTTCATCCACGGCGGCCCTACCTCAGCCTGCTACCCGATGCTCGACCCGCGCATCCAGTACTGGACGCAACGCGGCTTCGCCGTCGCCGACCTCAATTACCGTGGCAGCAGCGGCTATGGTCGGGAATATCGGCAGGCGTTGCATCTGAGTTGGGGCGCAGTGGACGTCGAGGATGCCTGTGCGGTGGTGGCCTACCTGAATGATCGCGGCATGATCGACGGTGAGCGTGCATTCATCCGTGGCGGCAGCGCCGGTGGCTACACCACGCTGTGCGCACTGGCATTCCATCAAGTGTTCCGCGCCGGCGCCAGTCTGTACGGCGTCAGTGACCCGGTGGCCCTCGGCCGAGCGACACACAAGTTCGAAGGCGACTACCTGGACTGGCTGATCGGCGATCCCGAGCAGGATGCCGAACGCTACGCCGCCCGCACGCCGTTGCTGCACGCAGGCAACATTCGCGTACCGGTGATTTTCTTTCAGGGCGAACTCGACGCCGTGGTCGTGCCGCAACAGACCCGCGACATGGTCGCGGCCCTGGAGCAAAACGGCATTGAAGTCGAAGCGCATTACTACGCCGACGAACGCCACGGCTTCCGCCGGGCCGCCAACCAAGCCCATGCGCTGGAGCAGGAATGGCGGTTCTACCGGCGAGTGATGGGTTTGACAGATTAAGGCTCAGCGCTTGGCGATGATGTACACCGCATGCACGATCCCCGGGATGTAACCGCACAACGTCAGCAGAATGTTCAGCCAGAACGCGCCGCCGAACCCGACCTGCAGAAACACACCCAGTGGCGGCAACAGAATGGCGATGATGATGCGGATAAAGTCCATGGGGCAGCTCCTGATTGGGGGTTGGCTCACCTGAGCCATACAAGCTAATCGACCTGTGCCGTTTGTCAGGGTTCAGTGCTATCGACAGACAGAGTGCGCAAGACCACTCAGGCCAGTATTTGCAGACCGTGTTTCTGCACAATGCTGAGCAACTTCAAAGCCATTCCGCTTGGATGCTTATCCCCTGATTCCCATTGTTTGACGGTCGACGCGCTGGTGTTCAAATAACGCGCGAACACTGGCTGACTGACGTTGTTGCGCTCACGCAACGCCTTGATCTGCTCCGCCGGGATCGCATCTGGAACCGCTGCAAGGCACGACTCATCAAACTCACGCATCGTTGCCTTGCTGATCGCACCGACTGCATGCAGGGCACTGACCGACTCGTGCACTGATTCAAATACTTCACTCTTGAATTTTTTACTCATGAGTTATCTCCACAAACGCCTTCATGACCAGCAAGCCTTGAATCTGCTCTTCGGTAAGTTGTGCATAGGCTTTCGCCAGCTTGCGCAGCTCCTTCAACTCTGCAGAATTGATATTGCTCCGATCCTTTTTGGCGAACAGCACCTGATAAATCCAGTAACGCCCGCCCTTGGCCAGAACTATCGAACGGTGGCGGTTTTCGTTCAGGCGCTTCTTCCAGACTCCGCCTCCCAGATTGTCCGCTTGCCCATCAAGCATCTCGGCGAAAGCCTCGCGAAGCTCGTCGTCGGTGATCCATGCTTTGCTGGCCTGTATCGCAAAACCTTTTGTCTTGAACAACCTGAACGACATCGGTATCCCTTCCAAAAATATATACCACTCAGTGGTATAGATTACAAAGCCTGTCTTTCGACAAGGTTGTTCTGCCGGCTTCGGCAATCCTTGCCGAACCCCACTAAATAAACACTGCAGCGGCGATCCCTCAAGCGATAAACCGCGATGGAAAAATCCGGCCACAAAAAAACGCCCCACGCCAAAAGAATCAGGCGTGGGGCGTGCGTTATACCGCGAGACGGTTCTTGAATTCGGGTGGGAAACTTCAGCTCAGACGGCAATCCCTTTGCGGCATTGCAGCTGCGCGGTGCGTACCCGGGAGAAAGCGCGGGCCAGGCGCAGGAGCATTTCGTCGATGTTGGCCTTGCTGACGTTGAGCGCCGGGGTGAAGCGCAGGCAGTTGGCTTGTGGGGCGTTGAGCAACAAGCCTTCGTGAAGCGCGGCTTTGACGACGGCCTCGGCGGAGTCTTCCGACAGGGTCAGTCCCCAGAACAGTCCTTGCCCGCGCAACTCGCCATGTTCATAACGATGCGCCAGACGGGCGAGCCCTTCGCGCAGATGCTGGCCGTTGTCCCGGATTTGTTCGAGGAATGCGCGGTCTTGCACGCTGTCGAGCACGACCAGCCCTGCGGCGGTCATCAACGCGTTGCCGTGATGAGTGCCGCCCAACTCGCCGGGGTCGAAACAGCAGGCCTTGCCTCGCGCCAGCAGCGCCGCCAGTGGAACACCGCCGCCGAGGCCTTTGCCGAGCACGACGATATCGGCGCGCACGCCGTAGGATTGTTCGGCGAGCAGAGTGCCGCAGCGGCCGATGCCGGTCTGCACTTCGTCGAGAATCAACAGAATTCCCAATTCACGGCAGAGGCGTTCGACACCCTTGAGGTAATGTTCGGTCGCCGGGATCACCCCGGCATCGCTCTGGATCGGTTCGAGCATGATTGCCACGGTCTGCGCATCGACCGCCGCATGCAGCGCCGGCAAGTCGTTGAACGGCACCAGATCGAAACCCGGCAACAACGGCGCGAAGCGGTTGTGCAGGTTGCAACTGTCCGACGCCGAAATCGTCGCCAGACTACGTCCGTGACAGCCTTGTCTGGCGACAATGATCCGCGAGGCGCCGCCGCGATACAGTTGGCCCCATTTGCGCGCCAGTTTGATCGCCGCCTCACAGGCTTCGCTGCCACTGTTGAGCAGGTAGGCCTGATCGCTGGAAGTACTGGCGCACAGGCGCTCGGCGAGGCTGAGCATGCCGCGGTTGTGCAGATTGAAGCCGGGATTGATCAGGGCCTGGGCCTGGCTGGCGATGGCCTTGACCAGCGCCGAAGGGCTATGGCCGAGGCTGTTGGCACCTCCGGCCTGGGAAAAATCCAGGTAGGCGCGGTCATTGCTGTCCCACAGCCAGGAACCCTGGCCCCGAACGAATACCTGTTGTGGGCGCTCGACGCTGGGCATTAGACGTTCGGCATTCAGGCCGTCAGCGGCATCCGATTCCTGGGTTTCAAAAGCCAGGTCATCGAGGCTCGGCGTCTGGCGCCGCAAACTGAACAGATTCATTGAAAAAAACCTCGATCGAGGTTTTTTGAACTGCCTATGTAAACACTTTCAAAACAAACGCTGGTCATTGCGCTTTCCGGCCCTGTAAGCCTTGTGAATGCGGTTAGACTAGGCCTGTTCACGGCCACGAGCCATTTCGATTTCTCAGCATTTTCGATAAGTGTTACTTATGGATTTCAAACAACTGCGTTATTTCGTCGCGGTCTACGAAGAAGGACATGTCGGGCGTGCCGCCGAGCGCCTGTCGATCTCTCAGCCCGCGCTGTCCCAGCAGATCCGCCATCTGGAACAGAACCTCGACGTCACGCTGTTCGAGCGCAGCAGCAAACGCCTGCTGCCGACCCTTGCCGCCCACACCTTGTACAACCACGCTTTGCCACTGCTCGACGGCATGCAGCGTGCGCGAGAGGCGCTGGGTAACTTCAAGGGTCAGGCACTGCGCACATTGGCGATTGGTGTACTGCAAACCGTGCACACCAGCCTGGTGCCGCAGATGCTTGAGCGGGTGCGCAAGGCCCAGCCGCATCTGGTCGTACAGATTTATGAACTGACGGGGCTTGAGATCGAGCGGCGTCTGCTCAACGGCTCCTTGGATATCGGCATCAGCTATCTGCCGCCACGTCAGCCGGGGCTGCACGGCGTGATGCTGTACGAAGATGAACTGACGCTGGTCATCCCGGCGGATCATCCTCTGCGGGAATTCAAGAAAGTCTCGATGAGTCAGGCGGCCGAATTGCCGATGCTGCTACTGGGCGAAGAATTTCAGATCCGCCAGATCTGGCAGGCCCAACTGGCCAGCCTCGGACGACGCCCGCAAGTGCAGGCCGAACTGAACAATATGGTGGGGATTCTAGACAGCCTGCCGCATACCCGTCTGGCGACGGTGCTGCCCGGTCGTTCGCAAAAGGAGTACGACGATCAGGATCTGTTGTGGAAACCGTTGAGTGAGCCGCGTGTACCGTTGAAGGTCGGGCTGGTGTGTCGCGATGTCCAGCGCCAGCAGGCGCCATTGGCCTTGCTGCGAACGTTGCTGGAAGAGGTGATGCAGCGTGAGGACAAACCGCTGAAAGGTGCGCCGCTGGACGCGTTGAGCTGAAAACTTTTCTGCGGGCATAAGAAAACCCCGCCGAAGCGGGGCTTTGCAGACTGTTTCCCTGACATCCATTTCACTCCGCCACCCTGGCAGAATCCTACGTGTCCGTGTTGTTGCTTTGCGCTTCCTGCGCGACGTCCATGGAAAGTAGATTAGCTCTGGATCCAATCTACGCCTATGGGAGAACAGCAGCACGTCATGTAAGAGATCGCTTACATGACGTTACATCATCAGAAATGCGCAGCGTCCAGCAGGAACAGCGACTCGCTGCCGGCCTTGACCGACGCGCTCAACGAGTGAATCCGCGGCAGCAGACGGGCGAAATAGAACCGCGCCGTACCGAGTTTGCTCGCGTAGAAATCGTCCTGCGCTTCTTTGCCCAGCGATGCCTTGGCCATCAGCGCCCACATGTACGCGTAAGCGGTGTAGCCGAACGCTTGCAGATACTCGACCGATGCCGCGCCGATTTCGTTCGGGTTGGTTTTAGCCCGGTCCAGCAGCCACGAGGTCAGCTCGTCGAGGGTGTCGACGGCGTCATTCAGCGGCTTGGTGAACTCGCCCAGATCGGCACTGGCGGTCGCGGTGAAATGGCGGATCTCGTCGGCGAACAGCTTGTAGAACGCGCCGCCGCTGCCGACGATCTTGCGACCCACCAGGTCCAGCGCCTGAATGCCGTTGGTGCCTTCGTAGATCTGGGTGATGCGCACGTCACGCACCAGTTGCTCCTGGCCCCACTCGCGGATGTAGCCGTGGCCGCCGAAGATCTGCTGACCGTGGACGGTGGTTTCCAGACCCAGATCGGTCAGGAAGGCCTTGGCCACTGGCGTCAGCAACGCAACCAGATCTTCCGCGCGTTTGCGGGTGGCGGCGTCTTCGCTGAACTTGGCGGTATCGAGTTGCATCGCCACGTAGGTGGAGAACGCACGGCCGCCTTCGTTCGAGGCTTTCATGGTCAGCAACATGCGACGCACGTCCGGGTGGACGATGATCGGGTCGGCCACCTTGTCTTTGTTCTGCGCGCCGGTCGGCGAACGGCTCTGCAAGCGGTCGCGAGCGTATTCGATGGCGTTCTGATACGAGCGCTCGCCGGTGGCCAGGCCCTGGATGCCGACGCCCAGACGCTCGTAGTTCATCATGGTGAACATCGCGGCCAGGCCCTTGTTCGGCTCACCGACCAGGTAACCCACGGCTTCGTCGAAGTTCATCACGCAAGTGGCGGACGCCTGGATACCCATCTTGTGTTCGATCGAACCGCAGTTCGCCGGGTTGCGCGCGCCCAGGCTGCCATCGGCATTGACCATGAACTTCGGCACCAGGAACAGCGAAATGCCTTTCGGCCCAGCCGGTGCGTCCGGCAGTTTGGCCAGCACCAGGTGGATGATGTTCTCGGTCAGGTCGTGCTCACCGCCGGTGATGAATATCTTGGTGCCGCTGACCTTGTAGGAGCCGTCGGCCTGAGGTTCGGCTTTGGTGCGGATGATGCCCAGGTCGGTGCCGGCATGCGGCTCGGTCAGGCACATGGAGCCGGCCCAGACACCGGCGTACATGTTCGGCAGGTAAGCGGCTTTCAGTTCTTCACTGGCGTGGGCGTTGATCGACAGGCAGGCGCCGGCGGTCAGCATCGGGTACAGACCGAAGGACAGGCTGGCGGAGTTGACCATTTCTTCAACTTGGGCGGAAACGGCTTTTGGCATGCCCATGCCGCCGTAGGCCGGATCACCACCAACACCGACCCAGCCGCCTTCGGCATAAGTCTGATAGGCCTGTGGGAAACCGGCCGGCGTGGTGACGGCACCGTCGGCCCAGTGGCAGCCTTCTTCGTCGGCAGCACGGCTCAGGGGCGCGATGCTTTTGCTGGTGACCTTGCCGGCCTCTTCGAGAATGGCTTCAACGGTTTCCGCGTCCACGGTCTCGGCCAGGGCCGGCAGTTCGGCCCAGAGTTTGGCGACTTCGAACACTTCATTGAGGACGAAGCGCATATCGCGCAGCGGCGCTTTGTAGTCAGCCATGGCAAACCTCGCAAAGATCTAAACAGGTGATTCGTGGAAGGGTGTTTTCGTTGAGCTGGAGTGTAACCCAACAACTTTTGCGACACATAGGGTCAGGCGGTGACTGTTTTGTTATTTTTAGTCACCAACAATCAGCCATAAAGAAGCCCGCAATCTGCGGGCTCTTTTGTTTAACAGTGGCGTGTTACAGCGCAAACAACTGCGCCGGAAGTTTCATCAGGCAATCGCCACCCGCCTCGATCGCCGAACGATGCGCCGCGGTGCGCGGCAACAGGCGCTTGAAGTAAAACTCGCACGTCGCCAGTTTGCCCTGGCAGAAATCGCCATCACCCTCGCCCGACTCCAGCTGCGCCTGGGCAACCAGCGCCATGCGCAACCACAGGTAACCGAGAACGATGTAACCGCTGTACATCAGGTAATCCACCGACGCGGCGCCGACTTCATCCGGGTTCTTCATCGCGGCCATGCCGACCTTCATGGTCAGCTCGCCCCACTGCTGATTGAGGCCATCAAGCTGCGCGACAAACTCGCCCAGTTGCGGATGCCCGGCATTGGCCGCGCAGAACTTGTGGACGATTTTGGTGAAGTTGCGCAGCAGCTTGCCCTGGCTGCCCAGCACTTTGCGCCCGAGCAGATCCAGCGCCTGAATGCCGTTGGTGCCTTCGTAGATCGGCGCGATCCGGCAGTCGCGGACCAGTTGCTCCATGCCCCACTCGCGGATAAATCCGTGGCCACCAAACACCTGCATGCCGTGGTTGGTCACTTCCAGCCCGGTATCGGTCATGAACGCCTTGCAGATCGGCGTCAGGAACGCCAACAGGTCTTCGGCTTCCTGACGCGCGTCGGCGTCCGGGCTAAGGTGCGCGACATCGAGCATCTGCGCGGTGAAATAGGTCAGCGCGCGGTTGCCTTCGTTGAAGGCTTTCATGGTCAGCAGCATGCGTCGCACGTCCGGGTGGACGATGATCGGGTCGGCCGGTTTGTCCGGAGCTTTGGCGCCGGTCAGGGCGCGCATCTGCAAGCGGTCGTTGGCGTATTTGATTGCGCCCTGGAAACTCGCCTCGCCCAGACACAGGCCCTGCATCCCGGTGCCGAGGCGCGCGTGGTTCATCATGGTGAACATGCAGTTCAGGCCCTTGTTCGGCTCGCCGATCAGGAAGCCTTTGGCGTCGTCGAAGTTCAGCACGCAGGTGGCCGAGGCCTTGATGCCCATCTTGTGCTCGATCGAACCGCAGGAAACGCCGTTGCGCTCCCCCGCCTCACCGGATGCGTTCGGGAGGAATTTCGGCACGATAAACAGCGAAATCCCTTTGGTCCCGGCCGGTGCGTCCGGCAGTTTGGCCAATACCAGATGAATGATGTTGTCGCTCATGTCGTGCTCGCCGGCTGAGATGAAAATCTTGCTGCCAGTCACTGCATAACTGCCGTCGGCCTGAGGCACGGCGCGGGTCTTGATGATGCCCAGGTCGGTGCCGCAATGGGCTTCGGTCAGGCACATGGTGCCGGTCCACTGGCCCGCGGTGAGTTTGCGCAGATAGGTGTCTTTCTGTTCTTCGGTGCCGTGGGCATGGATTGCCGACATCGCGCCGTGGGTCAGGCCCGGGTACATGCCCCAGGAAGTGTTGCTGGAGGCGACCATTTCGCTGATCACCAGCCCCAGCGAACTCGGCAGGCCCTGGCCGCCATAAGCCGGATCTGCCGCCAGACCGTGCCAGCCACCTTCCACGTATTGTGCGAAGGCTTGCTTGAAGCCTGTAGGCGTTGTCACCACGCCGTTGTCGAAATGGCAGCCCTCTTCGTCGCCGCTGCGATTGAGCGGTGCCAGAACGTTCTCACAGAACTTCGCGCCCTCGTCGAGGATCGCGTTGATCATGTCCGGGCTGGCGTCGTGGGCGCCGAGGGCCGCGTACTGAGTGTGGAAGTCAAAGACGTGGTCGATCAGAAAGCGCATGTCGCGCAGGGGAGCTTTGTACTCGGGCATGGTGGCTTCTCCTTCAGCAGATTGCTTCAACCTACTGCCGGCCACCCTGCCCCACAATCACTGTCCAGACGCTGAATGCGCCGTCATCACTCAACCTGCGGCGCTGTCCATGCGCACCGCGCCACGGCGGTTTTGCCCGAACGCCATCACACAGTTTCGTCCTGCGCCCTTGGCGCTGTAGAGCGCCTGGTCGGCGGATTTCAGCACTTCTTCCGGGGTGCGCTGTTCCAGGCGTTCGGCCACACCGATGCTGACCGTGACCGACACGCTGGATGCCCCCGAGCCTGAGCGACGCTGACGCCCCTGCTGATCATCCTGCGGGCGACTTTCCTGATTTCGCAGCTGGATGTTGTAGGACGCAATCGACTCGCGGATGACTTCCAGGTGCGGCATGCACTCTTCAAGAGTCTTGCCCGCAAACACCAGGGCGAATTCCTCACCGCCATAGCGATAAGCCCTACCACCGCCGCTGATTTTGGACAGCTTGCTGGCGACCAGCCGCAAGACCTGGTCCCCCACGTCGTGGCCGTGGGTGTCGTTGAATTTCTTGAAGTGATCGACGTCGCTCATCGCCAGCACATAGTTGCGACCCAGTCGCTGCATGCGCTCGTTGAGTGCGCGGCGGCCCGGCAAACCGGTGAGTTCGTCGCGGAAGGCCATTTGATACGCCTCGTGCGCCACCGCCGCCGCAATCATCAACATCACCTGGCTGCACATGATGTTCAGGGTGAACGGCAGGATGAAGGTTTTCGGCAGCATCCAGAACACCCCGAGCAACCCCACCAGTTGCGCCGCGTGCAGCGGACGCGGGTTGCGCCAGTATTGCCAGGCCAGCAACAGAAACGCCGAGATGAACACCGGATACGACAACTGGATCAGGCTCATCCATGCGCCATGCAGCGCCGGCCAGCGGATCTCGGAAAGCCACATGAGCAACGCCTGCGGGTAACTTTGCTCAAGCCCCAGCGCCACGCTGCCAAAGGCCAGCAGCACGGCGAAGCGCGCGACCATGTCCTGAAACAGGTGCGTGCGTTCCTGCCACGCGGCGAACAGCCCGAACAACAAGGGCAATAGCAGGCAGACCAGATGGAACACCACGGCCGCGTCTTCGCGCACCTTGCCGTTGTCGCGGTAATAGTCGGTCTGGGTGTCGAGCAGGAAGTAGGCGATGTACACCGTGACCATCAGAAACAGCTCGCGCTGGCGTCGGTAAACCGCACAGTAGGAACCGCCCAACAGCAGCACCAAGGTCGGCAACACGTTAAACAGCGAGGTGAAGAACACGTTGAGGTCTTTGACGTACGCAGCCGCCAACCCCGCGAGCAACAACAGCAGTGAAGGTAGGAAATGACTGAAACGTACAGCGGAAGAACGCGGCAAGGGTAAAAGCTCCGACCCGTCATGGCAAAGAGATGGCATTGTGCCTGCAATGTGGCCAGTTAAGCACACACAATGTGATCCAGATCACAGGCTGTCTCTTTAACGGCCGAAATCGGCGGTTGCTGAGGGATTTAGTCAGGTTTTTTGCGCAATGGCCGCCAGACGGCCACCATGGCCATCATTCTTGATGGCCATGGTCTGCGTTTCTGCTCAGAGATCGTTGTAGAACGGCTGCAATGGCCCCTCGGCAGCCGGCCGGCCTTCAGCGCCGTAAGGCTTGAGATTGAGCGATGCGTCCATCGCCTGGCGAGTCGTGACTTTCGGACTGGCCGGGCGCTGAGTCACGGCATTCTCGTCGCCGATGTGGCCCTGTGGGATCACCAGCGATGGATGATCGAACGGTGCCCGTTCCCAGGCCACGCGCGGATCGGTCAGGCCGACTTCCATGAATTTCACCACGGCATCGATTTCGGCAGGCGTCAGGTTCAGCGCCGTCATGTCCGGATCGAGGTTGGAGGTGTTGTGCTGGTTCACCGCCGGATGCTCGAAGCCGCTGGTGTTGTTGGCGTCTTCCCCGCGCCGGTCACCGCCACGGTTGTAGAACTCCATCACCTGCTTGAGCGTCGAGCGGCTGCCGTTATGGAAATACGGCCCGGTCAGGGCGATGTTGCGCAGGGTCGGAGTCTTGAACGCGCCGTCGACCGAATCGCGGAATCCGACATTCGGCTTGAGCGTGGCATCGCACGGAATCGCCGCACTCAACGGCGCCTCGAACGTGCAGACATCGACGTCCAGCGGATCGACCGACCGGCCGCCCTGCAACACGGTGTTGTACTGACGGGTGAACGACCATGGATTACCCCACGCATCCGCGCCGCCGAGGGCGAGGTCTTCCGAAGTCGGGCGCACACCGGTGTTGTAGAAACCGTTGTCGTAAAGGGTGGTCAGGTTGTCGGCCATCACCATGCGTTCGATGCGTTCGCGCGGATGCATCAGCAGGCGGCTCGCGGCGTTGGTCAGCTCCGGCCCGCCGTGGCAATTGACGCATTTGCCCTTGCCGAGAAACAGGTTCATGCCCTCGACCTGTTGCGCGTTCATTGCCGTATGGTCGCCTTGCAGGTAGGCGTCGATCGGCGCCTGATCGGACACAAGCGTCGCCTCATACATCTGGATCGCCAGACCGAAGAACAGCGGGAAATTGGCCTCCATCTGGGTGTACGGCGCACCGCCCACCAGAACGTTTTGCGTGGCGTTCCACAGCCGGGGCTGGAAGGCGTTCTTGATCAGTTCGCGATAGGTCGGCCGCCGCGCGCCGGACACCGGAGCCAGTACCGAATCGGTAGACGAAATCCGCTGCTGCTTGAGCATCAGCGTGTCGAGCATCCTGCGGCCGATGTCGGCAAAGGTACGGCCACCGCAGGACATTTCCACCGGGCTGCCGGGCGGGCCGACGGCTTGTGAAGCGGCAGACGCATCGTTGAGCGCCAGCCGCACTTTGGTGGCGACCGTGCTGCGTTCGCTGGTCACGTAGATCCCGGCATCCGGGTCGCGATTGCCGAACGGCGAGAAGCCGTTGAACACGTTATTGGCCCGACCATCCCAGAAGTTGCGAACGTTGAACGCGGCGTTGATCACCGACGGCGCATTGCGCCCGGTGCTGCGGCGAACGTTGATGCCACCGACCTGAAACAGACCGTCCGGCTGCTGGGTGCATTTGTCGAAACGCGGCTGATTGGGTTTGACGAAGTTGGCGTCGAACACGCCTTGCGAGCCGACCACGTCGTCCGTCGAGTACACGATGGGCGAGTTGCGCTCCAGCGGATTGCTCAGCACGTGGGTCGGGAAGTCGGTTTTTTTCAGCGTGTAGTTCGGGCCGCCCTTGCCGCCGGACAACGTCGCGTAGGACGCCACGTCACCGGGAATGTCCGACGCCACAAACGGCTTGTTGAAGATCGACGCGACGTTGGCGTTGGTGTGCGCCTGGCCGGGGTTGAGCTGGTTGGTGATGCGGTGGTCGACGCCGGCGTGGTAGTGGCAGGACGCGCAGGCCGTGGACCCATCGCTGCCGATCTCCATGTCCCAGAACAGCGCCTTGCCCAGCAGGATCGCGGCTTGGCGGTTGAGCACATAGTCGGTCATCAGGTCGACCTTTCGTCCACCTTCGGTCCCGGACGGATCTGGGGGCACCATCCCGCGCAACGATTGCAGCGAAGGCACCTCCGGCACGGGAGGATCGACTTCGGCGGGGTCGGCAGCCCATGCGCTGTGGACTGATAGCGCAACGGGTAACCAGAAGGACAAACGAGCAAGTCGACTGATGTTCATAGGCTTCACCCTGACTGTTGTTGTTAAGCGCCGGGCGTCTTGCTTCTTTGAGCAGGCAGTTCTGGTTAGCACCGGTAAATCGGGCAGTGCAATTAATTGGCCACTCTTCTGGAAACATTTTGAATCAATAAGCGCAGGGGTTCGGCTAAGGAGTGGCTTCATCAATGCTGGGGAATCAGCCCCGGTATTGGGGAAATCCGGGCACAAAAAAACCGCTGCCCCCGAGGGAGCAGCGGTTTTTCGAAAGACCGCGTTAAGGCTTAGTAGCCCAGTGCGAAGTCTTCTTCTTTCATGTCCATCAGGTTGTTGGCGCCCGACAGCATGGTGGCCACGTGCGTACGGGTACGCGGCAGGATGCGCTGGAAGTAGAAGCGCGCGGTTTGCAGCTTGGCGGTGTAGAACGCCTCGTCGGTGGTGCCCGCAGCCAGTTTTTCAGCAGCCAGACGCGCCATGTCAGCCCAGAAGTAGGCCAGGCAGGCATAACCGGAGTACATCAGGTAGTCCACGGAGGCCGCGCCGACTTCTTCGCGATCTTTCATGGCAGCCATACCGACCTTCATGGTCAGCTCGCCCCACTCTTTGTTCAGTGCAGCCAGCGGTGCGACGAACTCTTTAACGGCTTCGTTGCCTTCGTTGTTCTGGCAGAACTTGTGGACGATCTTGGTGAAGCCTTTCAGAGCCTCACCTTGAGTCATCAGCACTTTACGGCCCAGCAGGTCGAGTGCCTGGATGCCGGTGGTGCCTTCGTACAGCATCGAGATGCGGCTGTCGCGAACGTTCTGCTCCATGCCCCACTCGGCGATGAAGCCGTGGCCGCCGTAGATCTGCACGCCGTGGTTGGCGGATTCGAAACCGACTTCGGTCATGAACGCTTTGGCGATCGGAGTCATGAAGGCCAGCAGTGCGTCGGCTTTCTTCTTCTCTTCTTCGTCCACGCCGTATTTGACGATGTCGACCTGTTTGGCGGTGAAGTACACCATCGCACGGTTGCCTTCGGCGAATGCCTTCATGGTCAACAGCATGCGGCGTACGTCTGGATGAACGATGATCGGGTCAGCGGCCTTGTCCGGCGCTTTCGGGCCAGTCAGGGAACGCATTTGCAGGCGATCGCGAGCGTATTTCAGGCCGCCCTGGAAGCCGATTTCGGCGTGGGCCAGACCTTGCAGCGCGGTACCCAGACGTGCGGTGTTCATGAAGGTGAACATGCAGTTCAGGCCTTTGTTCGCCGGGCCGATCAGGAAACCGGTCGCGCCGTCGAAGTTCATCACGCAGGTCGCGTTGCCGTGGATGCCCATCTTGTGTTCGATCGAACCGCAGGTCACGGCGTTGCGTGCTCCGACGGTGCCATCAGCATTCGGCATGAACTTCGGCACGATGAACAGCGAGATGCCTTTGGTGCCGGCCGGTGCGTCCGGCAGGCGGGCCAGCACGATGTGGACGATGTTGTCGGCCATGTCGTGTTCACCGGCCGAGATGAAGATCTTGGTGCCGGAAACTTTGTAGGAACCGTCGGCCTGAGGTTCGGCCTTGGTACGCAGCATGCCCAGGTCGGTGCCGCAGTGCGGTTCGGTCAGGCACATGGTGCCGGTCCACTCACCGGAGACCAGTTTGGTCAGATAGGCTTCTTGCTGCTCTGGGGTGCCGTGCTCGGAGATGGTGTTCATCGCGCCGTGCGACAGGCCCGGGTACATGCCCCACGACCAGTTGGCTTCGCCGACCATCTCGCTGACTGCCAGACCCAGCGACTCAGGCAGGCCCTGACCGCCGTGCTCGACGTCATGTGCCAGGCTTGGCCAGCCGCCTTCCACGAATTGCTTGTAGGCCTCTTTGAATCCGGCCGGGGTTTTCACACCGGACTCGCTCCAGGTGCAGCCTTCGGTGTCACCCACGCGGTTCAGCGGTGCCAGCACCTGCTCACAAAACTTGGCGCCCTCTTCGAGAATGGCGTCAACCATGTCCGGCGTTGCGTCTGCGCACGCTGGAAGGCTCTGATAGTGCGCTTCGTAGCCGAGCAGTTCGTCACGAACGAAGCGAATATCACGCAAGGGGGCCTTGTAGTCAGGCATAGCGATAAACCTCTGCTGATGTAACCGGGAATGAACGACCGCGTAGATTTGTTGTGACGGTCAAACAGTTGTTTGAAACATACGTTTACGCCGAAATCTTGTCAAGCGTCGTTCTTTTGCCATTCGTCATCACATTTTCCGAACGCCGGACACAGCAGCGCGACATGCGCCCGACCGGGCCATGTGCACTGAAAAAAGATTAGTTGAGGGAGAAGGACTTACAACGAAAAACGCCGCGAACAGTCGCGGCGTCTGGCAAAGCGCAGATCAAAAAATCAGGCGAAGGTATCGATGATCGTACCGAGCATTTCATCGGAAGCCTTGGCGACTTTCACGCCCAGTTCCGCCTGAAACTTGCCTTGGGCCATCTCGACCATGTTGCTGGCAAGGTCCGATTGCTGGGCACGATCCACGGAACGCAGACGATCGACCTGCACTTCCGAAGACTGGCTGGTGACCGAACGCTCGATAGTGCTGCTGGCGATCTGGCTGGCGGCCTGATCGACGCGGTTCTGCCCGGTCTGAATGGTACTCAGACCTGCATAAAAAGCTGTGTTTCCGGAGATTTCCATGGGAGCTCTCATCCTTGGGAAGGATCAATGGGTGCCATTGAACCAGAGGCGTCAGAAAAACACCCGTCAAAAACACTAATGGCACAGTGCCTTGTCATAGCCAAAATCAGTCGAGCAGATCCAGTTGCAAGTGATCGGCGACCGCTTCAGCGCTGACGGCTTTGAGTTTCGGCACCCGCCCCAGGCACGGTGCCGGAATCCGCTCGGCGAGTGTCGCCAGGTTTTCCTCCAGCCGCGACGTCTTCGGATCAATGATGTTTGCCACCCAACCGGCCAGTTGCAGCCCGTCACGAGCGATCGCCTCGGCCGTCAGCAACGCATGACTGATGCAGCCCAGGCGCACGCCGACCACCAGAATCACCGGCAGCTTCAGCGCAATCGCCAGATCCGACAGATTGTCCTGATCCGCCAACGGCACCCGCCAGCCGCCCGCGCCTTCGATCAGCGTGAAGTCGGCGTTCATGGCCAGAATCTCGCGCATCGGCGCCAGCAACGATTGCACGGTCAACGCCACACCCGCCTCACGCGCTGCCAGATGCGGCGCGATCGCCGGCTCGAACGCCACCGGATTGACCTGTTGATAAGTCAGCGGCAACGAGCATTCGGCCTGCAACGCCAGCGCATCGGAATTGCGCAAACCTCTGGGCGTCACCACACAACCGGACGCCACCGGTTTACCCGCTGCCGTGCTCAGTCCCGCCGACCGCGCAGCGTGCAGCAATCCGGCGGCGACGGTGGTCTTGCCAACGTCAGTGTCGGTTCCGGTGATGAAATAGGCTGCGCTCATAAGGGTTTCTCCAACACGGCGTAGACCACCTGATAAGTCGCCGGCAAGCCCTGCGGCTGACGGAACTGCTCATAGGCTTCGACCAGCCCCAGAATCCGCGCCCGCCCGGTCAATCCACCCGGCCGGCCAGGGTTCAGGTTATGCGCGCCCAGGGCCTTGAGTTCATGGGTCAGGCTGCGCACATCCGGGTAATGCAGCACTTGCGGCCGGTTCTCCAGACAGACACTGCGCAAACCACTGGCCGCGCACAATTGCTCATAGCGGGCGAACTCGCGGAAGCGGTTGACGTGCACCAGGCCATCGACCTGACGCCAGCTGTCGCGCAATTCGTACAGCGTCCCTACACAAAGACTAGCAAACGCGAAAATCCCCCCCGGTTTCAGCACCCGAAACGCTTCGCCGAGCACCGCTTCGAAGTCCGCGCACCACTGCACGGCGAGGCTGGAGAAGATCAGATCGCAGGTCGAATCCTGCAACGGCAAACGTTCGGCATCACCAGCGATAAAGTGTGTGGCCCCGCCCAACGGCCGCGCGTGATTGAGCATGCCTTCAGCGATATCCAGCGCCAGCCCCTCACCAAATCGCTCGGCCAGTGCCCGTGTGAAATACCCGGTGCCGCAGCCCAGATCCAGCCAGCGTGCCGGCCGAAAATCCACCGGCAAGCGATTCATCAACTGCGTACCGACATCGCGCTGCAACTCGGCGACGCTGTCATAGCTGGCCGCTGCACGAGAAAAAGATGCCGCGACCTGGCGCTTGTCAGGCAAGCCGCCGGGCAACGCCGCAACAGACAAATCAGTCATCACCGCACTCACTTAAAAACGCCTGGATCGCACCCGCTACACCGTGGGGATCTTCCAGAAGAAACGCATGGCTGGCCTGCTCGATCAGACCGACCTCGACATCTGCCAGCAACGCGAACAACTCGCCCGCGGCCTCCCCCGGCACCAACCCGTCCAGCCCGCCAAACAGATGCAATTGCGGGCCACGAAACGCCTGCAAGGCATCGCGCGTATCGATCTGCGCCAACAACTCCAGACCGGCCATCAACGCGGCCGGCGAGGTAATCGGTGCGCCACCGAGCAACAGCCGCGACAAGCCGCGCGCATCTTGTGCGCCTTGAGCACACAGCAGAGAGAATCGCTTGAGAGTCGTGCGCGGGTCGGCGCCGCAGCCGGCCAGAAACGCATCGAAGGTCTCGCCGGGCATCGCGCTCGGCCACTGTTCATGGGCGACAAACGAAGGATTGCTCGCCAGGGTCAACAAGCCGCAGCAATGTTCACCACGCCGTGCCGCCAGCTCGGACGCGAGCATGCCGCCCAGCGACCAGCCGCCGAGCCAGGCATCTTCGGGGATGCGCTCATCGAGTTCGTCGAGCCAGTCTTGCAGATCGCTGGAGTCCAGCTCCGGTAACGGCTCGATGTCGACCTGCAGGTGTTCGTCGAGTCCGCGCAACGCTGCGGCCAGCGGCTCCAGCGGCGAAACGCCGAGCCCCCAACCCGGTAGCAGAATCAGGCGATCACGCATGGCTTGGCTCCGACTTGAGTTGGGCAAAGCAATCGGCCAGTCCTTCTAACAATAGCTGCACCTGTGCCTCGCTGTGGGCGGCGGTCAGCGTCACCCGCAACCGCGCGCTGCCGGCAGGCACGGTCGGCGGGCGGATCGCGGTAACCATCAGCCCACGCTCACGCAGCATCTGCGACAGACGCACGGCGCGACCGGCATCACCGATCAGGATCGGCTGGATCGGCGTGAAGCTGTCCATCAGTTCCAGGCCGATCTGCTCGGCGCCGTGGCGGAACCGGCGGATCAGCGTTTGCAAATGCTCGCGACGCCAGTGCTCGCTACGCAGCAGTTCCAGACTTTTCAACGTTGCACAGGCCAGCGCCGGTGGCTGGCTGGTGGTGTAGATGTAGGGGCGGGCGAACTGGATCAGACTTTCGATCAGCTCTTCACTGCCGGCCACAAAGGCGCCAGCCGTGCCGAACGCTTTGCCGAGCGTGCCGACCAGCACCGGCACGTCCTCCTGACTCAGACCGAAATGCTCGACGATCCCGCCACCGTTTGCCCCCAGCGGGCCGAAACCGTGGGCGTCGTCGACCATCAGCCAGGCGCCTTTCGCTTTGGTTTCCCGGGCCAGCGCCGGCAGATCGGCGAGGTCGCCGTCCATGCTGAACACGCCGTCAGTGACCACCAGCGTATTGCCGGTGGCTTTCTCCAGACGCTTGGCGAGGCTGTCGGCGTCGTTGTGCAAATAGCGATTGAATCGCGCGCCGGACAACAGGCCGGCATCCAGCAACGAGGCATGATTGAGCCGGTCTTCCAGCACCGTATCGCCCTGCCCGACCAATGCGGTGACCGCGCCGAGGTTGGCCATGTAACCGGTGGTGAACAACAGCGCACGCGGCCGTCCGGTGAGATCCGCCAAAGCCTCCTCAAGCGCGTGATGCGGACCGCTGTGACCGATCACCAGATGCGAAGCACCGCCGCCGACGCCCCATTTCGAAGCGCCGGCGCGCCAGGCTTCGATCACTTGCGGATGATTGGCCAGGCCCAGGTAATCGTTGTTGCAGAACGCCAGCAACGGCTGACCGTCGACCACCACTTCCGGCCCTTGCGGGCTTTCAAGCAGCGGGCGCTGGCGATAGAGATTTTCGGCACGACGGGCAGCAAGGCGTGCGGCGAGATCGAAAGACATGCAAGCCTCGACATTCAAGTGACACAGATCCCTTGTGGGAGCGAGCCTGCTCGCGAAGAGGCCTTCACATCCGACATCAATGTCGACTGAAGCACCGCTTTCGCGAGCAAGCTCGCTCCCACAGGGGTTTGCATTCCTTCAGAGGAATCCGCGCAGTTTTTTACACCGCCGCGTTGTAGAACTGCTCGCTGCTCTTCTGCTCCACCAGCGCCTGTTCGATGGCAGCCTGATGCACTTCGTCGGCATGCTCTTCACGAGCTTCCGGCTGAATGCCCAGACGCGCGAACAGTTGCATGTCCTTGTCGGCCTGCGGGTTGGCGGTGGTCAGCAGTTTGTCGCCGTAGAAGATCGAGTTGGCGCCGGCGAAGAACGCCAGGGCCTGCATCTGCTCGTTCATCGCTTCGCGGCCGGCGGACAGGCGCACGTGGGATTGCGGCATAAGGATCCGCGCCACGGCGAGCATGCGGATGAAGTCGAACGGATCGACGTCGTCGGCGTTTTCCAGTGGCGTGCCGGCGACTTTCACCAGCATGTTGATCGGCACCGATTCCGGATGCTCCGGCAGGTTGGCCAGCTGAATCAGCAGGTTCGCGCGATCATCAAGGGACTCGCCCATGCCGAGAATGCCGCCGGAGCAGATTTTCATCCCCGCGTCACGCACGTAGGCCAGGGTTTGCAGGCGCTCGCTGTAGGTGCGGGTGGTGATGATGCTGCCGTAGAACTCCGGCGAGGTGTCGAGGTTGTGGTTGTAGTAGTCGAGCCCGGCCTTGGCCAGTGCTTCCGTCTGATCCTGATCGAGACGACCGAGGGTCATGCAGGTTTCCAGGCCCATGGCCTTAACGCCTTCGACCATCTTCAGCACGTAAGGCATGTCCTTGGCCGACGGGTGCTTCCACGCCGCGCCCATGCAGAAACGGGTCGAACCGATGGCCTTGGCGCGGGCAGCCTCTTCGAGGACTTTCTGCACTTCCATCAGCTTTTCTTTTTCCAGCCCGGTGTTGTAGTGACCGGACTGCGGACAATATTTGCAATCTTCCGGGCAGGCGCCGGTCTTGATCGACAGCAGGGTGGAAACCTGGACGCGGTTGGCGTCGAAATGCGCGCGGTGCACCGTCTGCGCCTGGAACAGCAAGTCGTTGAATGGCTGAACGAAGAGTGCTTTGACTTCGGCCAAAGTCCAGTCGTGACGCAGGGTGGCAGTGGTGCTGGCGCTCATGGGCGGTTCCTTGGTTATGCTTGGCTGGCGCCTGGGGAAACGGAATACCCACAGGCACGACACGGATGTTCGGCATATTTAAGGAAGAGTCATGCGCTGTCAACCACACTACGAACGGCCGGTTTACATCTGGTTAAAAAACAAACAACTCTGTTTATTGTGCGATGAGCCGGCAGACGCGCAAATCCCGATCTGCACCGCCTGTGAAACCGATCTGCCGTGGCTGGGCGATCAATGCCTGACGTGCGCCCTGCCCTTGCCCGCTGCCGGGCTTACCTGTGGTGGCTGCCTGCAGGATCCGCCAGCCTTTGAGCAAGTGGCCGTGCCATGGGTTTATGGCTTTCCGGTGGACACGCTGATCACCCGTTTCAAGCACAACGGCAAATGGCCGCTTGGCCACTTGCTCGCCGACGTTCTCGGCGAGTTCCTGCAACATCGCTTCGAAGAAGACCTGCCTCGCCCGGACGCACTGCTGCCGGTGCCGCTCGCAGCGAAACGCCTGCGCCAGCGCGGCTTCAATCAAGGGGCGATGCTGGCGCAGTGGCTGGGCAAGTCACTCGACCTGCCTTGCGAGGAACACAGCCTGTTGCGCGTGCAGGATACCGACGCCCAGCAGGCCCTCAACGCCAAAGCGCGTAAACGCAATCTGCGACACGCCTTCGCCTTGAGCCCCGATGCCCAGGTGCAAGGCCGGCACCTGGCCCTGGTCGACGATGTGCTGACCACCGGCGCCACCGCCCAGGCGCTGGCCCGTTTGCTGATGGACGCCGGCGCCGCGCGGGTGGATGTGTACTGCCTGGCCCGCACGCCAAAACCCGGCGACGCGGCTTGACGGATACGCCTCGAGCCGCCAACGTCCTCCCTCAACCCTTCAGCACAAAGCGTCCGCCATGTCCCTGCCCACCCTGTTGTCCCAGCACATCGTCCGCCGTCCGCAGCGCATCGCCTTGCTGCAACACATCGCCGAACAGGGTTCGATCACCCGCGCCGCGAAGAGCGCCGGCCTGAGTTACAAGGCGGCGTGGGATGCCATCGATGAGCTGAACAATCTCGCGCAAAAGCCTCTGGTCGAGCGCGCGGTCGGCGGCAAGGGCGGCGGTGGCGCCAAGTTGTCGAGCGAAGGCGAGCGGGTGCTGCGCCTTTATCAAAAGCTGCAAGCCTTGCAGGCCCAGGTGCTGGAAGCGGCCGAGGACGCCAGCGATCTGGACCTGCTCGGTCGGCTGATGCTCAGGACCAGCGCGCGAAATCAGCTGCACGGCAAAGTCGTGCTGATCGAAGGTCAGGGCCGCAACGACCTGATCCGCCTCGAACTGGCCGAAAGTCTGTCGATCGACGCGCAGATCACCCACGACAGCACCGTGCATCTGGAGCTGCAACCGGGCACTGAGGTGGTGGCGCTGATCAAGGCTGGCTGGCTCGAACTGCTCGCGCCAGAAGCCACGCCTGCCGTTGGCCACAACCTTTTGAGCGGTCGGATCGAGGCGATTCTCGACGCCGAAGACGGCCCGAGCGAAGTGCGCATCGCCCTGCCCAATGGCCAGACCCTGTGCGCGCTGGCCGAACCGCTGGACTTGCGCACTCGTGGCCTGACGGTCGAACAACCAGTACAGGTGCAGTTTTCCCCGTCCAATGTGCTGCTCGGAACACCGCTCTAACCGGCGCTGCAACGAAAGCGTCATCGACCCGCATTAAGGTGGCTGCCAAAACCATGCAGGGAGCCTGATGTGAGCCTATTAGAAGAAAACCAATCCACAGACTTGGAAAAAATGGTCGGCCTGAGCCGTCGCGGTTTCATCAGCGCCGGCGCGCTGTGCGGCGCGGCGATGTTCCTCGGCGGCAACCTGCTGAGCCGCAGCGTGCTGGCCGCCAGTGTCAGCGCCGGCAACAGCCGTTTGCTCGGCTTCGACAGCATTCCGGCAGCCACCACCGACGTCATCAGCCTGCCCAAAGGCTACAAGTCGTCGGTGCTGATCAGTTGGGGCCAGCCGCTGCAAAAGAACGGTCCAGCCTTCGACCCGAGCGGCAACGGCACAGCGGCTGCGCAGGAAGTGCAGTTCGGCGACAACAACGACGGCATGAGCCTGTTCGAATTTCCGGGCGAGAAAAACCGCGCGCTGATGGCGATCAACAACGAATACACCAACTACCGCTACCTCTATCCGCACGGCGGCATGCCGCAATCGGCCGAGGACGTGCGCAAGGCCCTGGCCTGTGAAGGCGTGTCGGTGATCGAAGTCCAGCGCAAGAACGGCCAGTGGCAGTTCGTTCAGGGCTCGCGCTACAACCGGCGCATTCACGGCAACTCGCCGCTGCGCATCAGCGGCCCGGCCGCCGGCCACGAGCTGATGAAAACCAGCGCCGACAAGCACGGCAAGAAAGTTCTCGGCACCTTCCAGAACTGCGCCAACGGCAAGACGCCGTGGGGCACCTATCTGACCTGCGAAGAGAACTTCACCGACTGCTTCGGCAGCAGCAACGCCCAGCAACAGTTCGACCCGGCGCAGAAGCGCTACGGCGTGTCGGCCGCCAGCCGCGAGATCAACTGGCATCCGTTCGATCCGCGCTTCGACATGGCGAAAAACCCGAACGAGCTCAACCGTCACGGTTGGGTGGTGGAAATCGACCCGTTCGACCCGCAATCGACCCCGGTCAAACGCACCGCACTGGGCCGCTTCAAACATGAAAACGCCGCACTGGCCGAGACCGACGACGGTCGCGCCGTGGTGTACATGGGCGACGACGAACGCGGCGAGTTCATCTACAAATTCGTCAGCCGCGACAAGATCAACCACCGCAACGCCAGGGCCAACCGCGACATCCTCGATCACGGCACGCTGTACGTGGCCAAGTTCGATGCGGGCGACGGCAACCCGGACCACCCGAAAGGCCAGGGCCAGTGGATCGAACTGACCCACGGCAAGAACGGCATCGACGCCAGCAGCGGTTTCGCCGATCAGGCCGAAGTGCTGATTCACGCACGTCTGGCAGCCAGTGTGGTCGGCGCCACGCGCATGGACCGGCCGGAATGGATCGTGGTCAGCCCGAAAGACGGCCAGGTCTATTGCACCCTGACCAACAACGCCAAGCGCGGCGAAGACGGCCAACCGGTGGGCGGCCCGAACCCGCGCGAGAAGAACGTCTACGGGCAGATCCTGCGCTGGCGCACCGACCGCGACGATCACGCGTCGAAGACCTTCGCCTGGGATCTGTTCGTGGTCGCCGGCAACCCGGGCGTCCATGCCGGTACGCCGAAGGGCGGCTCGTCGAATATCACCCCGCAGAACATGTTCAACAGCCCGGACGGCCTCGGTTTCGACAAGGCCGGACGGCTGTGGATTCTCACCGACGGCGACTCGAGCAACGCCGGTGATTTCGCCGGGATGGGCAACAACCAGATGCTCTGCGCCGATCCTGCGACCGGTGAGATTCGCCGGTTCATGGTCGGGCCGATCGGTTGCGAGGTCACCGGGATCAGCTTCTCGCCGGATCAGAAAACCCTGTTCGTCGGGATTCAGCACCCGGGCGAGAACGGCGGTTCGACCTTCCCCGAGCATTTGCCGAACGGCAAGCCACGCTCATCGGTGATGGCGATTACCCGTGAGGATGGCGGGATCGTCGGCGCCTGATGCTGTAACGCTTTGATCGTTCCCGTGCTCGCACGGGAACGATCCCACTCAAGACAGCCCGTCTGCGCTACCATGCTGAGCCGGACGCGGCAGCCTGCTGCGCGCAGGAGTCAGCATGGCCCACCCGTTTGAAACCCTCACCCCAGACCTCGTGCTCGATGCCGTCGAAAGCATCGGCTTCCTGAGCGACGCGCGCATTCTGGCGCTCAACAGTTATGAAAACCGCGTCTATCAGGTCGGCATCGAAGACTCGGAACCGCTGATCGCCAAGTTCTATCGCCCGCAGCGCTGGACCAACGAAGCGATTCTGGAAGAGCACCAGTTCACCTTCGAACTGGCCGACGTCGAAATCCCGGTGGTGGCGCCATTGATCCACAACGGCGAAACCCTGCACGAACACGCCGGCTTTCGTTTCACCCTGTTTCCCCGTCGCGGTGGCCGGGCGCCGGAGCCGGGCAATCTCGACCAGTTGTATCGCCTGGGCCAGTTGCTCGGGCGCATGCACGCAGTCGGCGGGACCAAACCGTTCGAACACCGCGAAGCGTTGGCCGTGAAGAACTTCGGCCATGACTCGTTGACCACCCTGCTGGAAGGCAACTTCATTCCCAAGAGCCTGCTGCCGGCCTACGAATCGGTCGCCCGCGACCTGCTCAAGCGTGTGGAAGACGTCTACGCCAACACATCGCACCAGAACATCCGCATGCACGGCGACTGCCACCCCGGCAACATGATGTGCCGCGACGAGATGTTCCACATCGTCGACCTCGACGACTGCCGCATGGGGCCGGCGGTGCAGGATATCTGGATGATGCTCGCCGGCGACCGTCAGGATTGTCTGGGGCAGTTGTCGGAGTTGATGGACGGCTACAACGAATTCCACGACTTCGACCCGCGCGAACTGGCGCTGATCGAACCGCTGCGCGCTTTGCGCCTGATGCATTACAGCGCGTGGCTGGCCCGGCGCTGGGACGATCCGGCGTTCCCCCGCAGCTTTCCTTGGTTCGGCAGCGAGCGGTATTGGGGCGATCAGGTGCTGGCGTTGCGCGAGCAATTGTCGGCGTTGAACGAAGAGCCGTTGAAGCTTTTCTGACACGACACATCTATACAACTGCCCGTACAATCGCTGCTTTGTTAGCTGCCTAAGCAAGGATTCTGCATGCAAGCCGCCAACCCGCGTCGCGGGTACATTCTGGGCCTTAGCGCCTACATCATCTGGGGACTGTTCCCGCTCTACTTCAAAGCCATCGCCGAAGTGCCGGCGGTGGAAATCATCATTCACCGGGTGCTGTGGTCGGCGCTGTTCGGCGCGCTGCTGTTGATGGTGTGGAAGCATCCAGGCTGGTGGCAGGAACTGCGCGACAACCCCAAACGCCTGGCGATTCTTGCGCTCAGCGGCACCTTGATCGCGGCCAACTGGCTGACCTACGTCTGGTCGGTGAACAACGGTCGGATGCTGGAAGCGAGCCTCGGTTACTACATCAACCCGCTGGTGAACGTGCTGCTGGGCATGCTGATCCTCGGCGAACGCCTGCGGCGCATGCAGTGGCTGGCGGTCGGTCTGGCGGCGGTCGGCGTGGCGCAGCAGGTGTGGCAGGTCGGCAGTCTGCCGTGGGTGTCGCTGGTGCTGGCGCTGACCTTCGGTTTCTACGGGCTGATCCGCAAGCAGGCGCCGGTCAAGGCGCTGCCGGGGCTGGTGGTGGAAACCTGGATGCTGGTGCCGATCGCCCTCGCATGGCTGCTGCTCAATCCGACCGCGACCAGTGCCCAGGCCGAGTTCTGGACCACCTCCGAAGCCTGGTGGCTGGTGGCGGCCGGTCCGGTGACGCTGGTGCCGCTGGTCTGCTTCAACGCGGCGGCGCGGCATCTGCCCTACACCACCCTCGGTTTCCTGCAATACCTGGCGCCGACTTTGGTACTGCTGCAAGCCGTTCTGCTGTTCGGCGAGCACTTGTCGTCCAGCACGCTGATCGCCTTCATGTTTATCTGGGCCGGTCTGGCGGTGTACAGCGTCGATGCGTGGCTGAGTCTGCGCCGGCGCAGCTGATCAAAAAACGCACAAACCTCCACAGGCCACGGTTCTCGTGGCCTGTATCGTTCCTTCCCAAGGTTATCCACAGCGTGATCCCCGCCGTTTGTGCGCAAGTCACTGAATGCTGGCGGTTTTTTGATCAATCTTCGCCAAGCCACGGCGGACGTGGCCTGGCGCTCAGTCTCTACAGGTTATCCACAGGCAGGTGCACGCTAAAACTGGATAACCCGTTTGTTGTCATGGATCGGTGCGCAGCACCAATTCCACCATCAGGTCATCGGCAAGGGTTTCCAGTCGCGATTGCAGCACGTCCAGCGACAGGGTCAGCGGCACCGCCAGAATCGCCTCGGCGTGGAACAGCGGCTCGCTGCTCATCGGTGCTGGCCGCACTTCGGTCACCAACCTTTCGAGGTTCACGCCCTGCTCGCTCAGCAACCGGGTGATGTCGCGCACGATGCCCGGTCGGTCATTGCCCACCAGTTCCATGGCGATCGGTTTCCAGGTGCAGGCCTGCTCGATACCGCTTTCAGCCACCAGCACGCGAATGCCCTGTGCCGACAAAGCTTGTAGGGCATCGACTAATTCGTCGTAAGCCTCCGCTGGCACGCCGACCCGCAGGATCCCGGCGAACTGCCCGGCCATGCGTGACATGCGGCTTTCCAGCCAGTTGCCGCCGTGTTCGGCGATGCATTGGGCGATGCGCTCGACCTGCCCGGGCTTGTCCGGTGCGAAGACGGTGAGTACGAGGTGATCCATGGCGCAGCCCTCTTGTCATGACTTTTGTTATAGAAAAGCAAGTATAGGCAAGCGTTCGACAGACGCCTCAGACGCTCGAAATCACAAATCGTGTACAACTTTTTATATTTAACTGGAACAATCCATTGGTTTTTTGAGAACATCCCGTTCCGCGCCGTGACCGCAATGCGTCATGGGGTCGCAGAACGACGTAATTAGTCTGATTTTCACAACCGCAACTCATCATGTAGTATGCCGCAGCGCGCACTACATAACGCTGGATCGATGTCTGCCCAAGGCACGTTCGCAACCCTGAAAGCCCCGTCAGCAAGGCCCCCAAGCCGTTGATTGGTCCCAGCCCAGCCGCCAGCGATGGCATGTACTGGTCGAGGGGTTTGTGGTTTAAATGGCCAGAGGCTTCATTGTTAAATTGAAGAGCTGAAAAGCGAAATAGCTGAGCAGAGTGAGGCAAGCAATGACTGAACACGTTCAAGTCGGTGGCCTGCAGGTCGCCAAAGTCCTGTTCGACTTCGTGAACAACGAAGCCATTCCCGGTACCGGCCTCACCGCCGACAAATTCTGGGAAGGTGCCGACAAGGTCATTCACGACCTGGCGCCGAAGAACAAAGCCCTACTCGCCAAACGCGATGACTTCCAGGCTCGTATCGATGGCTGGCACCAGAGCCGTGCCGGTCAGCCGCACGACGCCGTGGCCTATAAAGCCTTCCTGCAAGAGATCGGTTATCTGCTGCCAGAAGCGGCTGATTTCCAGGCAACGACGCAAAACGTCGATGACGAAATCGCCCGTACCGCCGGCCCGCAACTCGTGGTTCCGGTGATGAACGCCCGCTTCGCCCTCAACGCCTCGAACGCCCGCTGGGGTTCGCTGTACGACGCCCTGTATGGCACCGACGCTATCAGCGAAGCCGGCGGCGCGGAAAAAGGCAAAGGCTACAACAAGGTGCGTGGCGACAAAGTCATCGCCTTCGCCCGTGCGTTCCTCGATGAAGCCGCGCCACTGGCAACCGGCTCCCACGTCGATTCCACCGGCTACAAGATCGCTGACGGCAAACTGGTGGTCACCCTCAAGGGCGGCAGCACCAGCGGCCTGCGCAACGAAGCTCAGCTGATCGGCTTCCAGGGCGACGCCAATGCGCCGATCGCGATCCTGCTGAAAAACAACGGCCTGCATTTCGAAATCCAGATCGATGCCAGCACCCCGGTCGGCCAGACCGATGCCGCCGGCGTCAAAGACATCCTGATGGAAGCGGCGCTGACCACCATCATGGACTGCGAAGACTCCGTGGCTGCCGTCGATGCCGACGACAAGGTGGTGATCTACCGCAACTGGCTCGGCCTGATGAAGGGCGATCTGGCGGAATCCGTGTCCAAGGGCGGCCAGACCTTCACCCGTACCATGAACCCGGATCGCACCTACACCAAGGTCGACGGCAGCGAACTGACCCTGCACGGCCGCTCGCTGTTGTTCGTGCGTAACGTCGGTCACCTGATGACCATCGACGCGATCCTCGACAAGCACGGCAACGAAGTGCCGGAAGGCATCCTCGACGGCCTGGTGACTTGCCTGGCGGCGATGCACAACCTGAGCGGCAACACTTCGCGCAAGAACACCCGCACCGGTTCGGTCTACATCGTTAAACCGAAGATGCACGGCCCAGAAGAGGCGGCGTTCACCAACGAGCTGTTCGGTCGCATCGAAGACGTGCTGGGCCTCAAGCGCAACACCCTGAAAGTCGGGATCATGGACGAGGAGCGCCGCACCACGGTCAACCTCAAGGCCTGCATCCAGGCTGCCAGCGAGCGCGTGGTGTTCATCAACACCGGTTTCCTCGACCGTACCGGCGACGAAATCCACACCTCCATGGAAGCCGGCCCGATGGTGCGCAAGGCGGACATGAAGGCCGAGAAGTGGATCGGCGCCTACGAGAACTGGAACGTTGATATCGGTCTGAGCACCGGCCTGCAAGGTCGTGCGCAAATCGGTAAAGGCATGTGGGCAATGCCCGACCTGATGGCCGCGATGCTCGAACAGAAAATCGCTCATCCGCTGGCCGGCGCCAACACTGCCTGGGTTCCGTCGCCGACCGCCGCTGCGCTGCACGCGCTGCACTACCACAAGGTCGACGTGTTCGCCCGTCAGGCCGAGCTGGTCAAACGTGCCCGCGCTTCGGTCGATGACATCCTCACCATCCCGCTGGCGGTCAACCCGAACTGGACCCCGGAGCAGATCAAGAACGAACTGGACAACAACGCCCAGGGCATTCTCGGTTACGTGGTGCGCTGGATCGACCAGGGCGTGGGTTGCTCGAAGGTGCCGGACATCAACGACGTCGGCCTGATGGAAGACCGTGCGACGCTGCGTATCTCCAGCCAGCACATCGCCAACTGGCTGCGCCACGGCGTGGTGACCGAAGCGCAAGTGATGGAAAGCCTCAAGCGCATGGCGCCGGTGGTTGACCGTCAGAACGCCAACGACCCGCTGTACCGTCCGCTGGCCCCGAACTTCGATAGCAACATCGCCTTCCAGGCGGCGGTCGAACTGGTGATAGAGGGCACCAAACAGCCGAACGGCTACACCGAGCCGGTCCTGCACCGTCGTCGTCGCGAGTTCAAGGCTGCCAACGGCCTGTAACCTGCGCTGATGCCAGACATGAAAAAGCCCTGATATTTTGATCAGGGCTTTTTTTTAAGCCTCGGGAAATCTGCATTGATATGTTGCGGAGAACAGGACCGTTTTACCTTCGTTGCTGACTTTGCCATCCGTGACCGTCCCTTCAAACAAGAAATATTCATCTCCGACCAACGTCACAGTCACCTTCACGTTGCCTGATGGAGTGTCGACATATTCCACAAAAGGCTTCGGTGAAAATACAACACGCGCAATATCAGCCAAATTGAGAGTCCGTGTGCCTGGGTCCAATTGGCCTGGTTTAAAATGCAGCGCAATGTTTTCGGTTCGTGAGCCTTCAGACGAAATGAGGACTCTACTCGTCGTCCCAAAAACCTTCGTCGTTTTAAAAGAATCAGGCAAATTGTCTAAAACGTAACTAACGCTGGCACTGGGTACGTCGGCACTTTTTTTTGATTGATTCATGATGAATTCCTGTTCACAAGATGATGCTCTGGCCCAACGCCAGCGCTCCCAAATCAGTGAACACACTCCGCCCCAAGCTCGCCTACTGTCAGATCTGACAGTCCGCGATGAATTCAGACAGACGGTAACTACTGCTCAATCCCCAATTCATGCCTGACCAGTCCAAGCAATTGGGCGGTATCAATCGGCTTCAGCAAAAAGTCCACCACGCTCAAATGCATCGCCGCAATCGCGTCCTTCACGTCCGCATCGCCCGAGACAATGATGATCGGCATCGCCGCCCGTACCGACTCGCGCACCTGCCGGATCAAGTCCAGCCCGCCGACATTGCCCATCCGCAGATCGGTGATCACAAGGCCAATGGAAGGTTTCTCTTCGAGCATCTTCAGGGCGGACTCGCCGCTGGCCGCGGTCAGACAGCGAATCTCATGCAATGCCAGGATCTCCGACAACAACTCGCGGGCATCCTTGTCGTCGTCGACGATCAGTACCCGCTGCGGTGGCAGGTCGGGTTCCAGCATGACGGCGCTGAGCGCTTCGCGCTCGGCGTCGCTCAAAATATCGTGGTCGGACATGGCGTTCTCTACGTTTTCAAATCGATCCCCTGGCACAGTGGTCAGACATCGCTGGGCAGAGCTTCAATGTGCACTTCGTCGGATTTTTTTCCAAGGGGCGAACCGAAGAATTTCCGACTGATTTTGTAGGGCATATCCGAAAACTCCCCAACGGCATGCCCAACCTAGACTTACGTCCAATGGGCACCCCGCGCGATGGGGTCGACCATGGCTGCAACGATCCGACAACAACAATTCGAAAAAGACTGCGGTAATGGTTATGAGTAAAGCGGACGCCTTCACCCAGGCAGGGAAAACCGCGGTGTTGCAGAACATTCAGGGCACTTTGCAATTCCTCCAGCGCTTCCCCCCTTTCAATCAAATGGAACATGCCCACTTGGCCTATCTGGTGGAGCAATGCCAGCTGCGCTTCTACGGTCAGGGCGAAAGCATCATCAAACCCGCCGACGGGCCGGTCGAATACTTCTACATCGTCAAGCAGGGCCGGGTGGTCGGCGAGCGGCCGCACACGGCCAAGGGCGGCACCGAAACCACGTTTGAAATCACCACCGGCGAGTGTTTTCCCCTCGCCGCGCTGCTCGGCGAACGGGCGACTCGCACCGAACACCTGGCCGGCGAAGACACCTTCTGCCTGCAACTGAACAAACTGGCGTTCATCAAGCTGTTCGCCCTCTCCAGCACCTTCCGCGATTTCGCCCTGCGCGGGGTCAGCAGCCTGCTCGATCAGGTCAATCAGCAAGTCCAGCAAAAAGCCGTGGAAACCCTCGGCACCCAATATTCGCTGAACACCCGCCTCGGCGAATTGGCCATGCGCCATCCGGTGACCTGCAGCCCCTCCACCCCACTGCGCGAAGCGGTGAAGCTGATGCACGAACAACAGGTCGGCAGCATCGTCGCGGTGGACGAGCAAAAGGCGCCGCTAGGGATTTTTACCCTGCGCGACCTGCGCCATGTAGTGGCTGAAGGGGTGGGCGATTTCAGCGAGCCGATCGAACGCCACATGACCCGCTCGCCGTTCTATCTGTCGCCGGATCACAGCGCCTTCGACGCGGCGATTGCCATGACCGAACGGCACATCGCCCACGTGTGCCTGGTCAAGGATCGACGTCTGTGCGGCGTGGTTTCCGAGCGGGATCTGTTCTCGCTGCAGCGGGTCGATCTGGTGCACCTAGCGCGGACTATTCGCAGCGCCCAGCGGGTCGAACAACTGGTGACCCTGCGCGGCGAGATCGGCCAACTGGTGGAGCGCATGCTCGCCCACGGCGCCTCGTCGACCCAGATCACCCACATCATCACCCTGCTCAACGATCACACCGTGTGCCGAGTGATCGAACTGACCCTCGCCGAGAAAGGCGACCCCGGCGTACCGTTCAGCTGGCTGTGCTTCGGCAGCGAAGGCCGGCGCGAGCAGACGCTGCACACCGATCAGGACAACGGCATTCTGTTCGACGCGCGGGATGCGGCCCATGCGGCGGAGATTCGCGGCAAGCTGCTGCCCATCGCCCAGCAGATCAACAACAGTCTGGCGCAATGCGGTTTCACTCTGTGCAAGGGCAACGTCATGGCCGGCAATCCGCAGCTGTGTCTGTCCCGCGCCGAATGGGCCCGACGCTTTGCCGCGTTCATCCGCGAGGCAACGCCGGAGAACCTGTTGGGCTCAAGCATTTATTTCGACCTGCGCGTGGTCTGGGGTGATGAACAGGGTTGTGAGCAATTGCGCCGGGGGATTCTCGATCAGGTCGCGGATAACCGGCTGTTCCAACGGATGATGGCCGAGAACGCCTTGCGCAACCGTCCACCGGTGGGGCGTTTCCGTGAGTTCGTGCTCACGAAAAAGAACGGCGAGAAAGCCACGCTGGACCTGAAGATCCAGGGGCTGACGCCGTTTGTCGACGGTGCCCGCCTGCTGGCGCTGGCCCATGGCATCGATGCCAACAACACCCTCGAACGCTTCCGCCAGTTGGTGGATAAAGAAGTCATCGACCGACTGGATGGCGCCGCGTACGAAGAGGCGTATCACTTCATCCAACAGACGCGCATGCAACAGCATCAACTGCAGACCCGGGAAAACCTGCCGTATTCGAACCGGGTCGATCCCGACAGCCTCAATCATCTGGACCGGCGCATCCTGCGTGAATCCCTGCGCCAGGCCCAGCGCCTGCAAAGCAGCCTGACCTTGCGGTATCAGCTATGAGCCTGTTTTCGTGGCTGCGTCCGGCCAGCCCCGTTGTGCCGGACGACCTGCAACAGCGCCTGACGAAACTCCCGGCCATCGGTGAGCTGCACGAGTGCAGCCTGCGCGAACAGCGTTGGGTGGTGCTGGATCTGGAAACCACCGGGCTGAACCTGAACAAGGATCGGGTGCTGTCGATTGGCGCGGTAGTGATCGAGGACGGTGCGATCGACTTCAGCCAGCAGTTCGAACGCACCCTGCAATGCCGCGAGCTGAAACTCGGCCCGAGCGTGTTGATTCACGGTCTGGCACCGAGCGCGATTGCCGCCGGCAGCGAGCCCACGGAAGCGCTGGTCGAACTGCTGGAGTTTATCGGCGACAGTCCGGTGCTGGCGTTTCACGCCTCCTTTGACCAGCACATGCTCGGCCGCGCATTGAAGGAACACCTGGGGCACAAGTTGCAGACGGTGTTTCTCGATGTGGCGCAGATCGCCCCGCTGGTTTGCCCGCAGGCGCAGATTCGCGAGGCGGGGCTGGACGAGTGGATCGACTGGTTCAAGCTCGAAGTGTTCGAACGCCACCATGCGAGCGCCGACGCTCTGGCCACGGCGGAACTGGCGCTGATCCTGTTCAGCCGGGCACGCCAGCAGCAGATCCACAGCCCGCTGAATCTGCAGCAACGCCTGAGTCAGTGGAAACGCCGCCAGCAGACGCATTCGTTCTGAATCCGGGTTGTCACCCGACAACCCGACCGGTGGCCAATTGCTAACCATTCCCACCTCTGCCACAATCGCGAACAATTCTCGTTAGTTAACACTTCCCAGTCGGTGTCGTCGTGTCTTCAGCCCAAAGCCCTCACAGTGAGCTCGTCGGTGCGTTGTATCGCGACCACCGCGGCTGGCTGCTGGCCTGGCTGCGCCGCAATGTGGCTTGCCCGCAACGTGCCGAAGACCTGAGCCAGGACACCTTCGTCCGCCTGCTCGGCCGCGACGAACTGCTGACGCCTCGCGAACCCCGGGCGTTTCTGGTGGCGATCGCCAAAGGCTTGTTGTTCGACTACTTCCGCCGGGCGGCGCTGGAACAGGCGTATCTGACCGAACTGATGCTGATCCCTGAGGGCGAGCAGCCCTCGGTCGAAGAACAGCAACTGATCCTCGAAGACCTCAAGGCCATCGACCGCATGCTCGGCAAGCTGTCGACCAAGGCCCGCGCCGCTTTCCTCTATAACCGCCTCGACGGCCTGACCCACGCCGAGATCGCCGACAAACTCGGCGTGTCTGTGCCCCGCGTGCGCCAGTACCTGGCCCAAGGCATCCGCCAGTGCTACGTCGCGTTGTACGGTGAGCCGACATGAGCCCGGCCAGTTCCCGACCGGTCCCGGCCCATGTGCTGGATGCGGCGATTGCCTGGCAATTGACCCTCGATTCCAGCACGCCGCTGGAGCGCGAAGAGTTCGCCAAATGGCACGCGGCCAATGAAGAACACGCTCGCGCCTGGCGTCAGCTGGGCATGCTCGACCAGCGTTTCAGCGTGGCCAACGGTCCGGCACGCACCGCGTTGCTGCAATCGCGCGAAGGCATCCGCCGCCGGGTGCGCAGGCTGGGCAGCGGGCTGGCCAGTGTCGTAGCGGTGGTCGGTCTGGCGCTGTTTGCCGGCGAACGTTATCTGCCACTGGATTACTGGCTCGCCGATCAACGCACCGCCACCGGCGAACAGCGCACCGTGCGCCTGGCCGACGGCACCGTGCTCAACCTCAATACTCACAGCGCGGTGGATGTCCGCTTCGATGAGAAACAGCGGCTGATCGTGTTGCAGGAAGGCGAAATCCTCGTGGAAACCGGTCACGGCGATGCGCGGCCGTTCATCGTCGAAACCGCCGAGGGCAGCATGCGCGCCCTGGGCACGCGATTCCTGGTCAAACGCGAAGACGCCGGCACGCGCCTGAGCGTGTTGCAGTCGGCGGTCGCGGCGCATCCACAATCCGATCCCAAGGAACAGATCCTGCGCGAAGGACAGCAAGTGCTGATCCGCAGCAACGGTCTGGATTCGGTAGTGGCGCTCAACCCCGGTGCCGATGCCTGGACCCGCGGCATGCTGGTGGTGGACAACGCGCGCCTGGAAGACCTGGTGCATGAACTCGGTCGTTATCGCCGCGGCCATCTGGGCATTGCGCCGGAAGTTGCCGACCTGCGCATCACCGGCAGCTTCCCGCTGCACGACACCGACAAGGCGCTGAACGCCCTCCTGCCGACCCTGCCGGTGCAGATCGAGCAGCACACGCCATGGTGGGTGACCGTGGCCAAGGCGGATCCGAAGCCCTGACATTCAGCGCTGCCTGAGCAATCGCTGTCGCGAGCAGGTCGCGACAGAAACACCCGCACCCCATGAAAACGGACTTTCTGCTGACTTGTGCAGCGATGTCGTTCGTTAATCGAAATTATTTTCATCCAGCCCTATCACTTTTCGAATCTCGTCCGGCACACAGGCAATTGAGAAATATTTCCATTCAGGAGCCGCCGTATGTCCCGTTCGCTAGACACCTTGTTGCGCCCCAGTTTGCTGGCGGTCGCCATTGCCCTCTGCACCCCGCTGGCCAGCAGCCAACTGATCGCCGCTGAACAGGCGTCGAGCGTACGCGCCTACAACCTGCCGGCGGCTCCGTTGTCGACCACCCTGAACCAGATCGCCAGCCAGGGCGGCCTCACGCTGTCTCTGAACCCGTCGCTGGCGGCGGGCAAGACCTCGGCGCCGGTCAACGGCCAATATGACGCGGCCGGCGCCCTGCGCGCGGCCCTGCGCGGCACCGGTCTGCAACTGGAACAGAGCAGCGCCGGCACCTACACCCTGGTCGCCGTGCCGGAAGGCGTAATGGCCCTGCCGGAAACCTCGGTGATCGGCGTGGAAAACTATGAAAGCGCCTGGGGCCCGGTCGAAGGCTACACCGCCACCCGTACCGCCGCCGGCACCAAGACCGACACTGCACTGGTCGAAGCACCGCGTTCGATTTCGGTCGCCACTCGCCAGCAAATGGAAGACCGTGGCGTGCACAGCCTCGATGACGCCGTGCGCTACATGCCGGGCATCACCGCCAGCAGCTACGGCAGCGACACCCGCGCCGACTGGCTGCGCGTGCGTGGCTTCGAACCGACCCAGTTCCTCGACGGCCTGCCGCTGCCAAAAGGCGTGTACGCCAACCCGAAACAGGAAACCTGGAACCTCGACCGCCTCGCCCTGCTGCGCGGCCCGGCCTCGTCCGTCTACGGCCAGACCCCGCCGGGCGGCCTGCTGGACATGGTCAGCCGTCGCCCGAGCGATGTGCAGAGCAGCGAAATCCAGCTGCAATACGGCAGCGACAACCACCGTCAGATCAACTTCGCCAGCACCGGCAAGATCGACGACGCCGGCCAGTTTCTCTACGGCCTCAGCGGTGTGGTGCGTGACAGCGGCACCCAGGTCGACCACGTCGACAACAAGCGCTACAACATCGCGCCGAGCCTGACCTGGAACATCGACGACGACACCAAGTTCACCCTGCTGACCCAGTTCACCCGCGACGATACTGGCATCACCAGCCAGTTCCTGCCGGTGCAGGGCACCAAGATCGACATGCCGTTCGGCAAGGTTTCCCACCACAAGAATCTGGGCGATCCGGACTGGGAATACTACGACCGCACCTACTACGCGCTGGGCTATGCCTTCGAACATCGCCTGAACGATGTGTGGCAGTTCAAACAGAACCTGCGCTACACCAAGTCGGATCTGTCGTTCCAGGGCATCACCGTCGGCTCCTACCCGTTCACTCAAGTGGACAATGACGGTAACGTCGGCCGCTCAACCACCATCGTCGACGAAGACATCAGCCAGTTCGCCGTGGACAACAACTTCCAGGCCGACTTCGCCACCGGCGACATCCGCCATACCCTGCTGCTGGGTCTGGATCACCAGCGCAGCAACACCAACTACACCTCGATCTTCGGCAGTGCGCCGGACATCAACGTGAACAACCCGATCCATGGTCAGCCGATCGTGCGTCCGGCGCGCTCCACCGCGTTCTATGACTACAACCAGAAGACCTACCAGACCGGCCTCTACGTCCAGGACCAAATGGCCCTGGATCAATGGCGCCTGACCCTCGGCGGTCGTGAAGACTGGGTGCACACCGGTACGAAGTTCATCAACAAGGCCGATGCGACCAACACCGACCGCGACAAGGCCTTCAGCGGCAACGCAGCGATCAGCTACGTGTTCGACTCCGGTTTCGTACCGTACCTTTCGTACGCCGAATCGTTCCAGCCGACCAGCGGCGCCGATGCCTCTTCGACCGAATCGCTCAAACCGACCGAAGGCAAGCAGTGGGAACTGGGCATCAAGTACCAGCCACCGGGCAGCAAGACGTTGCTGACTGCGGCCGTGTATGACCTGACCCAGAAAAACGTTTCGGTCAGCTCGTTCGTCAACGGCGTATCGATCACCAGCCAGACCGGCGAAGTGAAGGTCAAAGGCCTGGAGCTGGAAGCCGTCTCCGACGTCACCGACAACCTGAAGGTCATCGCCGCGTACACCCTGGCCAAGTCCGAAGTGCAGAACGGCGCCGACAAGGGCAACCGCCTGCAACTGATGCCGAACCAGCAAGCCTCGCTGTGGGCCGATTACACCTGGCACAGCGGCGTGCTCGACGGCTTCGGCATCGGTGCCGGCGCGCGCTACACCGGCAACACTTACGGCGACAAAGCCAACACCTGGCTGGGCAAGGCGGACGCCTACACCGTGTTCGACGCCGCCGTGCATTACGACCTCGGCCGTCTGGACAACAGCCTCAAAGGCGCGTCGCTGGCACTCAACGCCACCAACCTGCTGGACAAGGACTACATTTCCACCTGCGACAGCTTCTACTGCTACTACGGCGACCAGCGCAGTGTCGTCGCCAGCGCCACCTACAAGTGGTAAGCGCCTGAGCTGAAACAGGCCCTGCAACCAGGCCGTCCCTCGTGGACGGCTTTGGTGTTTTTGAAGGTCATGAAATGAAAAGTAAAACAATTCGTCGCTGGTCCTTCGTCCACACCTGGACCAGCCTGATCTGCACCGTGTTTTTGCTGCTGCTGGCCCTGACCGGCCTGCCGCTGATTTTCCATCACGAAATCGACCACCTGCTGGGCGATGCGCCCGAGTTGCGGGTGATGCCGGCGGACACGCCGCATCTGAACCTGGCGCAACTGGTCGAAGCGGCGGAAAAGCATCGGCCCGGTGAAGTCGTGCAGTACTTCGGCTTCGAAGACGACGAGCCGAATGCCGTGCTGACGATCATGGCCAAGACTGCCGGTACCGAGCCCAATTCCTCGCACACCTTCATGCTCGACGCGCGCACCGGCGAAGCCCTGGAAATGCCTTCGGCCAACGGCGGCCTGATGCTGTTCATCCTGCGTCTGCACGTCGACATGTTCGCCGACCTGCCAGGCAAATTGCTGCTGGCGTTCATGGGTTTGCTGTTCGTGATCGCGATCGTGTCCGGCACGGTGTTGTACCTGCCGTTCATGCGCCGCTTGAAGTTCGGCACCGTGCGCCAGGACAAATCCACCCGCCTGCGCTGGCTCGACCTGCATAACCTGATCGGCGTGGTCACCCTGACTTGGGCACTGGTGGTTGGCGTGACCGGCGTCATCAGTGCCTGCGCCGACCTGCTGATCGCCGCATGGCGGGCCGAAGCCCTGACGACCCTGATCGCGCCCTACCGCGATGCCCCGCCGCTGACGCAACTGGCCCCGGCCACCCGGGTGCTGGACATCGCCGGTAGCGTCACACCGGGGATGAAACCGGACTTCATCGCCTTCCCCGGTACCCGGTTCTCCAGCGAGCACCATTACTCGGTGTTCATGAAGGGTGGCACGCACCTGACCTCGCACCTGCTTACGCCAGTGCTGATCGATGCCAGCACCCTGAAAGTCACGGCGGTGGCAGAACGGCCGTGGTACATGGACGCCATGGGCATGTCGCAGCCGCTGCACTTCGGTGACTACGGCGGCATGCCGATGAAAATCCTCTGGGCCACGCTGGACGTGCTGACCATCATCGTCCTCGCCAGCGGCGTGTACCTGTGGGTGGTACGACGCAAGGCCGCGAAACCGGTACTGGAACCGGTGGAGGCCTCTGCATGAAGCCGCGTCAGTCGAATTTCTGGAAGGTCTTCAGCACACCGCTGGTGATCGCGCTGCTGAGTGCGGCGGGCCTGTTCGCCGCGCTGCTGGGCGACGGGATCTGGGATGGTTTGAGCTGGGTGGGTCTGGGCATTCCGGCCGCCCTTGGCCTGCGCGGACTGCTGCAACGCCGCTGAACGGCTTGAGCCTGACGGGCAACGCGCTATGCTGCCCGTCTTGCCCTTGACCGAGACCCTGCCAATGTCCGCTCCCAGCATGACCCTGTTCCACAACACCCTGTCCCCGTTCGTGCGCAAAGTCATGGTGCTGCTGCACGAGACCGGCCAACAGGATCGCGTCGCGCTGCAGGACTGCGTACTCAGTCCTGTCAGCCCGGACGCCGCCCTCAACGAAGACAACCCGCTGGGCAAGATCCCGGCCCTGCGCCTGGCCGACGGCAATGTCATCCATGACAGCCGGGTGATCCTCGACTACTTCGACCACCAGCACGTCGGCAACCCGCTGATCCCCCGCGACGGCTCGGCCCGCTGGCGGCGCCTGACCCTGGCCTCGATGGCCGACGGGATCATGGACGCCTCGGTCATGGTGCGTTACGAGCAAGTGCTGCGCGCCCCGGAAAAACACTGGGACGAATGGCTCGAGGCCCAGCGCGAGAAGATCCGCCGCGCCCTCGCCCTGCTGGAGCGCGACGCGATTGCCGAACTGACCTGCCATTTCGACGTCGCTTCGATCAGTGTGGCCTGTGCGCTGGGTTATCTGGATCTGCGCTTCCCGGATCTGGGCTGGCGTGACGCCAACCCGCAACTGGCCAACTGGTTCTTTGAAGTGAGCCAGCGACCTTCGATGATTGCGACGATGCCGAAGGCTTGACGCACCGGGCGGGAGGCAACGACGCAAAGATCAGCGTCATCAACACGTCGGCCTCCCGCTGCTCCTCACGCAACCCCACGAACCGGCTCATTGCACCGCTCCGATATCGAACTCCAGCGGTTTGCCCGGTTTCTGCCCGATCCCGTACCAGTCCAGATTGCGGGTCAGCACCATGAACACACCCAGCAGACCGAACAGCAGCAGCGAGCCCATCAGCAGCGCGTAATCCTCGGCGCTCAGCAAGCCGTAGAGCAAGCCGTACAACGCCGCCAGCCCCGCCGAAAAACTCAAGCCATGCCGCACGCTGCGCAGCACGTGGCAGACATAAAAACCGATCAACAGCACGCAACCACTGGCCGACAACAGATACGCCAGGGCAAAACCGATGTGCTCCGACAACGACAGCAGCAACAGATAGAAGAACGCCAGTGCCACACCTACCAGCGCGTATTGCACCGGGTGCACTGCCAGGCTTTTCAGCACTTCGAACAGGAAGAAACCGGCGAACGTCAGGACGATGAACAACAACGCATATTTGATCGCCCGGTCACTCTTCAGATACTGATCCACCGGATCGATGAAGCTCACGCCGAAACTGCGCCCGTTGAACGCCTCGCAATCATTGCCCGACACGCAACGGCTCATCGCTTCTTGCAGGTTGGTGGAGAAAAACGAGGTCTGCCAGTCGGCGGTGAAACCCTGATCGTTGATCTCGCGCTTGGCCGGCAGGAAGTTGCCGATGAAGCTTGGGTGCGGCCAGTTGGCAGCGAGGTTCACCCGGCTGGTCTTGCCCACCGGCAGCACTTGCAACGAGCCGGTGCCTTGCAGGCGCAGGTCGAAGCCGAAGGCCAGTTCCGTGGTCTTGCTGGTGTCCAGCGCCGGCAGCGTCACTCGCACACCCTCGCCCAGCCAGCCGACCTGAGTACCCGGAACGAAGTCCAGGCGTTGCGCGCCAAGCTCCAGTTTCAGCGCATTTTCGATCCCGCGAATATCACTGATGCCGACCGCCAGGAACGGCGCATCGAAGGTGTAGTCGACGAAGTCTTCCTTGATCCCCAACTGCGCCGGCAGCGAGAAATGCCCGCTGATACGGTTGTCGGCATGGAACAGCCGCGCCTCGTAAATGCCCCGGGCGCGCAGCTCGGTCTGCACCTGGCCGTCGAGTTCAAAGCGCTCCGGCAGGAAATACAGGCGCCCGCGTTCTTCGCCGATTTCCTGATAGCGCTCGTCGCTCTTCTCTTTGGTTTTCCAGGTGCGCACCACTTTGCGATACGGCACAACCATCACCGGCCCGCTGAGTTGCTGGCTGTAGCTTGAGCTTCTGGCAATGTCTTCCAGCACACCGTCACGCAGTTGCTGGCGATCATCGATGATGCCGTCGATCATCAACAGCGGCACCAGCAACACCAGGATCAGCAGGGCAATGGCCCCGAGTTTTATCGTCAGACTTTTGTTCATGGGACTCTCCCTGTTTCGATGGGCAGAGTCTGCAAAGAGGATGTGGGGGTTTTGTGGGAGGAATGTGGAGTTTGTGTGGAGACTACAACTGCAGAACGACTTCCACCCCGCCTTCGACGTTACCGATGCGCATCGAACCACCGTGCAACTTGACCACCTCTTCGACGAAGTTGAGCCCGAGTCCGGTGCTTTTACGCCCGCTGTCGGGACGTGGCAGGGAGTAGAAACGCTCGCTCAAACGGGGCAAGGCATAGTCGGGAATCGGCGTGGTTTCGTTGAACAGACGAAGCTCGACCCGCTCGCCGACTTTCTCGGCGCCGAAGCGCAGTAGCCCGTGCGACGGGGTGAAATCCAGCGCGTTCTCGAGCAAATTGCCCAGCGCCTGACGCAACAGAAACGGCTCGCCGATCAACGCCAGATCCGCCGCGATGGTTTGTTCGATCCGCAGCTGTCGACCCTCGATGCGTGCCATCTGTGCCTGTAGCAGCTCACTCACCAGCGCCGCCAACGGCACGGCGACGCGCTCCTCAAGACCCTGCCGCTGTTCGACCTGGGCAAGGTTCAGCAGGCGCTCGATCAACTGCTGCATCCGAGCACTTTCACTGTCGATGTTGCCGACAAAGCGCAATCGCTGATCCGCCGGCATCTCGCCCTGCAACAACTCGGCGGCACCGCGAATCGCCGCCAGCGGACTCTTCAATTCATGGGTCAGCGTGTGTACATAGCGCTCGACGTAGGCTTTGCCTTCGAGCTGGGTGCGCATCTGTTCCACGGCGGTCGCCAACTGCTCCAGCTCGCCGCCGCGATAATGCGGCACCGCCACCCGACGGCCCTCGCTCACGGCCTGGGCGTAAACGGTCAAGCGGTGCAACGCGCGGCTCAGCCACCACGACAGCACGGCGCCGAGCAGCAGGCCGAGGCCGATCAATCCGGCGCCGTAACCGAGCAAACGGCGTTCGGTGCGATCGACGTAGGGTTGCAGTGAACTGTTGGGTTTGGCCACGGTGACCACGCCGATGATCGCACCGTTGTCGCGGATCGGCGCGCCGACGTGCATCACTGAAGAATTCGGATCATTCGGGTCACTGCGGCTGGAGCGTGCGCCGTATTCGCCGCGCAGGGTCAGGTAGACGTCGTTCCAGCGCGAGTAGTCCTGACCGACGGCCAGACCGCTGGAGTCCAGCACCACGATGCCCTTGGCGTCAGTGACGTAGATGCGGTGGTTGACCTGGTTTTTCGCCAGGCCCCAGATCGTCGCCTTCGGCTGGCGTTCGCCATAGGCGCGGAGCAGCTCGGGCCAGCGATTCTGGTTGAGGGTACCGGCCTTGAAATCGTCCCGCAGGATTTCTGCCATCAGGTTGGCGGTGTCGACCAGGGTTTCTTCGGTGGACTGGCGCACGCCGGGGCGGATTTCTTCCATCACGGTGTTGAGCACGAAGTACCCGGTGAGGCCGATGAACAGCACGTACACCAGGAAAATCCGCAGCCCCAGCGACATCAGCTGTGCCCCGGGCTGTAGCTGTAGCCGAGGCCGCGATGGGTCTGGATCGGCTCGGCCTCAGCGCGGACCAGGCGCAATTTGGCGCGCACGCTTTTGATATGGCTGTCGATGCTGCGTTCGTAACCGGCATCCGCCGCCACGCCCAGCGCATCGAGCAGTTGCTCGCGGCTGAACACCCGCTCGGGTTGTTCGAGCAGGCATTGCAGCAGACGGAATTCGTGGCGGGTGAGGCTCAGGGGCTGGCCGCGATAGCTGATCTGCACACGTTCGGGATCGATGCGAAACAGCGCCGAGGATGCTTCGATGACCGGACGTGGCGCCATGCGCTTGAGAATCGCCCGGACCCGGGCTGCCACTTCCCGTGGGCTGAACGGCTTGACCACATAATCATCGGCGCCGATTTCCAGGCCCACCACGCGATCGATCTCGGCGTTGCGCGCGCTGAGAAACAGCACCGGCACTTCACTGAAGCGACGCAGCTGCTTGCAGGTTTCGAAGCCGCTGATGTCCGGCAGGCCGATGTCGAGGATGATCAGATCCGCCGGAGTCTGGCGCTGATGCTCCAGCGCCGCCGCGCCCAGGCTCAGCCAGGTCGTGGTGAAGCCCTCGCCCTGCAAGGCAAAAATCAGCGTGTCGGCAATCGCCGCTTCGTCTTCGACAATCAGGATATGAGGCATGGCGTCCGAGCCTGTGGGTTAAGTGCGCGAACGGTGCCCCAAGCCCGGCGTTACGTCAATGAGACCACTTGGTTTAGCAGTCCGGCTTATCCGCCGTGAAGCGTCGCGCCGGGTTCACGGCCGCGCCGAACTCGCGCAGGGCCTTGGCGCCGATCAGCAGCGGGTAGTTGAAGTTGCTGCGGTCGGTCAGGTTGACCTCCACGGTACGCTTGACGTCGCCCAGGCACAGCTCCAGATCGACCACCGGGCGCTTGGCCACTTCGGTGCTTTCGCCCTCGTCTTCTTCATCCGAGCGACTCTTGATCTTGCTGATCCGCGCGACCTTGTGTTCGTACACCTTGTTGCTGGCGTCCTTGGTGGCCAGGCGGAAACGCACCCAGTCTTCGCCGTCGCGTTTGAACGTCTCGATGTCCTTGGCCGACAGCGAAGCTGTCAGTGCGCCGGTGTCCATCTTGGCCTTGAGCACTTCGCCGCCGATTTCCGGCAGCGCGATGTATTCGTAACGACCGTACAGCGTCGGTTCGGCGGCGAGCACCGGCAGGGCGACGAGGGAAAGCAGTGCAAGGAGGGATTTCACGTAAGGGGCTTCCTTGGGAAATGGGGGCGTCAGACGCGAGATTTTAGACCGTTGTTTACTTGATCGTTCCCACGCTCCGCGTGGGAATGCATCAGGTGACGCTCCGCGTCACAGGGACGCAGAGCGTCCCCGGCGGCGTTCCCACGCAGAGCGTGAGAACGATCAGACTAACGCGCCACAGGTGAAACATTCGTCACCGGCGGATTTGGCCTGCCGGCCGAAGCCACTTATCATGGCGCGCCCATCCGTTTTCCAAGAGTTGCTTATGCGCCGCCTGCTCACCGGCTGTTTCGTCACCCTGCTGCTGTTGTCCAACACCCTCGTGCTCTTTGGCCCGCTGATGGTGTTCGCCCTGCTCAAGCTGATCCTGCCGGGGCGCTTTCGCGACTACGCCTCGTGGGCGGTGATGTGGATCGCCGAAACCTGGGCGGAAATCGACAAGCTGATCTTTCGCCTGTGCATCCCCACCCAATGGGACATTCGCGGCGGCGAAGACCTGCGCAGCGACACGTCTTACCTGGTGATCAGCAACCATCAGTCCTGGGTCGATATCCCGGCGCTGATCCAGACCCTCAACCGACGCACGCCGTTCTTCAAGTTCTTCCTCAAGAAAGAGCTGATCTGGGTGCCGTTCCTGGGCCTGGCCTGGTGGGCGCTGGATTACCCGTTCATGAAGCGCTACACCAAGGCATTCCTGGCGAAGAACCCGGAGCTGGCCGGCAAGGATCTGGAAATCACCAAAGCCGCCTGCGAGCTGTTCAAGCGCCAGCCTGTGACAGTGGTGAATTATCTGGAAGGCACGCGTTACACCGCGGCCAAAAGCACTCAGCAGCAATCACCGTTCAGCCACCTGCTCAAGCCCAAGGCCGGCGGCGTGGCGTTCGTACTGGCGGCGATGGGCGAACAGCTGGACGCGATTCTCGATGTGACCGTGGTTTATCCACAGCAGAAGATTCCGGGGTTCTGGGACCTGATCAGCGGCAACGTGCCGCGCGTGATCATCGACATCCAGACCCGCGAGCTGGATCCGGCCCTGTGGCAGGGCGATTACGAAAATGATCCGGTGTTTCGCGAGAAGGTCCAGAACTGGGTCAACCAGCTCTGGACCCTCAAGGATCAGCGCATCGCCGAACTCAAGGGCGAGCGCCGCTGAGTCAACCGTTGGTGCCGGTGCCCCAGATGCTGCCCAGGCTTTGCAGCAACGAGCCGCCGACACCCTGCTGACCGAGGTATTGCAGGAGGATCGGGGCAAACTGGCCGACCATCCCGCTGTCCATGCCCAACGCACCGAAGGCGTTGTTCAGGTCATTGGTGTCCTTGACGTTGCCCAGCGCATTCTCCAGCCCGGCGGACTTGCCGGACGATCCGAGCAAGCCGCTCAACGCCGCCAGATTACCGCTGCCGCCCGACAGCTTGTCGATGCCCGGCACTTCCTTGGCCAGTTCGGAATAATCCGTGTTGCTGAGCTGGTTTTTCGCCAGGCCCAACATGGCACTGGTGCCGCCGACCGCTTGCTGCGGCGTGACGTTCAGCGCGCTCAAGGCACTCAACAGACCGGCGGTTTCCGACGTCGGCGCCGCAGCGGCAGCCTTGTCCCCACCCTGCATGCCCGATACCGCGCCAGCCACGTCATTCAAACTGAAACCGGCAAACACCGGCCCTGCCGCCAGGGTCAGGAGCGATGCCAGGGCAAAACCGCGTGAAATCTTCATTCAGACATCCTCTTGTGGCGTGAAGACCTTCCGTCAAGGGAGGGTCAAACTGCCCGGTTTGACCGGGCATCCGCCGGCATGTTCCGGCGCGGGTCAGCCATTTTCATACCGAAGACGTGCATGAAACGTGAAAGTCCGAACGCCGGGCGATGAATGGCACAGGCGCGTCGTGAAACGCGAGAACAGTGATGTACCCCTCATAAAAAAACGGCGACCCAGGGTCGCCGTTTTTTTATTGCCTCTTCGCTTACGCCGCACTGAACAACTTGTGCGGATCAATCACAAACTTCTTCGGCACGCCGGCATCGAACTCGCCGTAGCCTTCCGGCGCCTGGTCGAGGCTGATGACCTGCACGCCCACCACTTCGGCGATGTTGATGCGGTCCCACATGATCGCCTGCATCAGCTGGCGGTTGTACTTCATCACTGGAGTCTGACCGGTGTGGAAGCTGTGGGATTTGGCCCAGCCGAGGCCAAAACGGATGCTCAGGCTGCCCATTTTCGCGGCAGCGTCCACGGCACCCGGATCTTCGGTCACGTACAGGCCCGGGATACCGATCTTGCCGGCTACGCGCACCACGCCCATCAGCGAGTTGAGCACAGTGGCCGGGGCTTCGGATTTGACGCCGTCGTGGCCATGACCACGGGCTTCGAAGCCCACGCAGTCCACCGCGCAATCCACTTCAGGCTCGCCCAGCAGCGCGGCGATCTGTTCGTGCAGCGGGGTGTCTTTCGACAGGTCGACCACTTCAAAACCCTGAGCCTTGGCGTGGGCCAGGCGGATGGTGTTGACGTCGCCGATGATCACCACCGCAGCGCCGAGCAAGCGGGCGGAGGCGGCAGCGGCCAGACCGACCGGGCCCGCGCCGGCAATGTAAACGGTGCTGCCCGGGCCAACGCCAGCGGTAACGGCGCCGTGGTAACCGGTCGGCAGAATGTCGGAGAGGCAGGTCAGGTCACGGATTTTCTCCATGGCCTTGTCGCGGTCCGGCAGTTTCAGCAGGTTGAAGTCGGCGTACGGCACCAGCACGTATTCGGCCTGGCCGCCGGTCCAGTCGCCCATGTCGACATAACCGTAAGCGCCACCGGCACGGGCCGGGTTGACGGTCAGGCAGACGCCGGTGTGTTGCTCCTTGCAGGAACGGCAGCGCCCGCAAGCCACGTTGAACGGAACGGACACCAGGTCGCCGATTTTCAGGTTCTCGACGTCGGAGCCTTTTTCGATCACTTCACCAGTGATCTCGTGGCCCAGCACCAGACCGGTCTGCGCCGTGGTACGGCCGCGCACCATGTGCTGGTCGGAGCCGCAAATGTTGGTTGAAACCACACGCAGGATGACACCGTGCTCGATCTTCCTGCCGCGCGGATCCTGCATTTTCGGATAGTCGATTTTCTGTACTTCGACCTTGCCAGCGCCGAGATACACCACACCACGATTGCCAGACATGCTTTCACCTCGCTGTTGTTTTTATGGAACCGCGCCGCCCAGGCAGGCAGTGCGTTAAGTGCTCGGGTTATTGCTTGTTGGTTTTGCGTTGTCAGTTATGGCCCTTTCGCGAGCAAGCCCGCTCCCACATTGGCTCTCTTGGGTGCATGCCATCTTGCTCACACCACAAATCCCCTGTGGGAGCGAGCTTGCTCGCGATAGCGATCTAAAGAACGACGGTTCTGTTGGCGTTCAAAAAAACCCTTCTTTCGATGTGATATCCCACGGCCCGGGCCAGAGTCAGGCCTTCGATGTCGCGGCCCTTGGCGATCAGGTCTTCTGGATAATGACTGTGATCCACCGCCTCGACGCCCTGGGCGATGATCGGCCCTTCATCCAGGTCGTTGTTGATGTAGTGCGCGGTGGCGCCCACCAGTTTCACGCCCTTGTTGTAGGCCTGGTGATACGGCTTGGCGCCCTTGAAGCCCGGCAGCAGCGAGTGATGAATGTTGATCGCCTTGCCATCGAGCTTGCGGCACAGCTCCGGCGACAACACCTGCATGTAGCGGGCGAGGATCACCAGTTCGGCGCCAGCCTCCTCGATCACTTGCCACACCTGCCGCTCCTGGGCCGGTTTGTCGTTGGGGTCGAGGGGGAAATGGTAGTAGGGAATCTGGTGCCAGTCGGCCAGCGGCTTGAGGTCCGGGTGGTTCGACACCACCGCCGCCACGTCCATCGACAACTGGCCGATGCGCTGGCGGTAGAGCAAGTCGTTGAGGCAGTGATCGGCCTTGGAGACCATGATCACCACTTTTGGCCGGTAGTTTGGCGCAGTCAGCTCGAAGATCATGCCGAACGCCTGACCGCGTTCAGCGAGGCCGGCGCGGAAGGATTGCTCGTCGAAACCGTCGGGCTGGCGGAATTCCACACGAATGAAGAACCGGCCCGAGAGGCGGTCATCGAACGAGTGGTGCTCGGTCACGTAGCAACCCTGCTCGAACAGAAAACGCGTCACCGCGTCCACGGTGCCGAGAACGCTGGGGCAGTCGGCGGTCAGAATCCATGTATCCGGGGCGCGGCTCATCGTTTTCTCCTGATCAGGCCTGAACGCTAAGGCCGTATTCGGCGGACGCATCCTGCAACCACAACCACCAGTAATCCGAGAAGCTGCGGCGGATCAGCAGTTCCCAGGTGTCTTCGGCGGTGTGGCGGATCATCAGCTGCGACTTGGCGAACACCGTGCCGACAGCCTTGCCGACCGGGAAGTTGTTCGGGTGCACGTCGTAGCTGGTGGATTTCATCAGCACCTGACGCACGTTCGGGCCGCTCAATTCGAGCACTTGCTGGCCGCCGCTGACGTTGACGATTGCGATGTGCAGATCGCCCAGCGCTTCGCGCAGTTTCTGTTCGGCAGCGAACTCTTCACCGCTCGGCACGATCAGCAGCCACTCATCCGGGCCCATCCATTGCAGGCTGGTTTCGCCTTTGACGATCACGCTCAGGGCGCCCGGCAATTCAATGCCCAGCGCCTTGTGCACACCGGCGGCGAACGCGGCATCGTGGCCGTCGCCACGGATGGTCAGATGGCCGAGGAGTTTCTTCTCGCGCACGGTGACGCCGGCGGTCTTGCGGCCTTTACCGACCAGGCTGGCGAGGTCGGCGTGATGCAGCGACGACTCGGCCTTGGCCCCGGTGGTCGGGCGTTGTTGGTAAACGTTGGCTGCGGTCATAAAGCACCTATTCTTTTGTTTGATCGTTCCCACGCTCTGCGTGGGAATGCCGCCATGGACGCTCTGCGTCCGCTCTTGGGACGCGGAGCGTCCCGGGATGCATTCCCACGCAGACGGTTCGACGCCTCGACGTGGGAACGATCAGTGTCAAATGTTCTGGCGATCGCCTTTCGGATCGAAGAACACCGAAGAAACGATTTCCGCCTCGATCACGCTGCCATCCGCCAGCGGTGCGAACACCCGCTCGCCCAGACGCTTCAGACCGCCCTTCACCACGCCCATGGCAAACGAATAGCCGAGGGAGTTGTGCGCGTAGCTGGAGGTCACGTGGCCGACCATGGTCATTGGGATCGACTGCTTGGTGTTGAACACCAGCTGTGCACCTTCCGGCAGCCATACGTTCGGATCGATCGGCTTCAGACCCACCAGCTGTTTACGCTGGTCACGCACGCAGTCTTCACGGTTCATGCCGCGCTGGCCGATCCACGAGAACGGTTTGGTGCGACCGACGCACCAGCCCATGTTCAGGTCGTCCGGGGTCATCGAGCCGTCGGTGTCCTGGCCGACGATGATGAAGCCCTTCTCGGCCCGCAGGACGTGCATGGTCTCGGTGCCGTACGGCGTCAGGTTGTACTGCTTGCCGGCCTCGACGATTTTTTCCAGCACGCCCATCGCGTAGTCGGCCTGGACGTTGACTTCGTACGACAGCTCACCGGTGAACGAGATACGGAACACCCGCGCCGGCACACCGCCGACCAGACCTTCTTTCCAGGTCATGAACGGGAAGGCTTCGTTGGCCAGGTCGATGTCGGTCACGGCGCTGAGCAGCTTGCGGCTGTTCGGGCCGGACAGGGTCATGGTCGCCCAGTGGTCGGTGACGGAGGTGAAGTAGACCTTCATCTCTGGCCATTCGGTCTGGTGGTACAGCTCCAGCCACTGCAGTACGCGAGCCGCGCCGCCGGTGGTGGTGGTCATGACGAAATGGTTGTCGGCCAGACACGCCGTCACACCGTCGTCGAAGACCATGCCGTCTTCCTTGCACATCAGGCCGTAACGGGCCTTGCCCACGTCGAGCTTGGTCCAGGCGTTGGTGTACACGCGGTTGAGGAACTCACGGGCGTCCGGGCCCTGGATGTCGATCTTGCCCAGGGTCGAAGCGTCCAGCAGACCGACGCTGTCGCGCACAGCCTTGCATTCGCGTTTGACCGCGGCATGCATGTCTTCGCCGTTTTTCGGGAAGTACCACGGACGTTTCCACTGGCCGACGTCTTCGAACTCGGCGCCGTTTTTCAGGTGCCATTGATGCAGTGCGGTGTAGCGCACCGGTTCAAAGATGTGCCCGCAGTGACGACCGGCCACAGCGCCAAACGTCACCGGCGTGTAATTCGGACGGAACATCGTGGTGCCCATCTGCGGGATGGTCACGTTCAGCGAACGGGCGGCAATCGCCAGGCCGTTGACGTTGCCGAGCTTGCCCTGATCGGTGCCGAAGCCCAGCGCGGTGTAGCGTTTGACGTGCTCGACCGATTCGAAACCTTCGCGGGTCGCCAGTTCGATGGCGGCGGCGGTCACGTCGTTCTGCAGGTCGACGAATTGCTTCGGCGCCCGTGCGGTGGCTTTTTCGTGCGGCACCTGGAACAGCGCCAGCGTCGGTTCTTCCAGACGGCTCAAGGCTTTCGGCAGGACCGCTTCGACGCTCTGGAACCCGGCTTCGGACGCTGCGCGCACGCCGCCTTCAAAACCGTCAGCCAGCGAATCGCCAAGGCCATAGACGCCGTTGATGCCGCCGACGCACACGCGTTTCTGCGGTGCTTCGCCCGGTACGAAACCGAGGATGTCTTCGCGCCAGATCGGCTTGCCGCCGAGGTGCGACGCCAGGTGAACCACCGGGCTGTAACCGCCGGAGCTGGCGATCAGGTCGCAGTCGAGCCATTCGCCCGGGCTGGTGACCTTGTGGCCTTTGACATCGATCGCCGCCACGCGGGCAGCTGTCACGTGCTTGCTGCCACGGGCCTCGATCACGGCGCTGCCGGTGAGGATGCGAATGCCTTTGGCGCGCGCTTCTTCAACCAGTGCACCGCGCGGATTGCTGCGGGCGTCGGCGATGGCGACCACTTGCAGGCTTGCGTCGAGCCAGTCCAGCGCCACGCGGTAGGCGTGATCGTTGTTGGTCGACAGCACCAGTTTTTTGCCCGGCGCCACGCCGTAACGACGCACGTAAGTCGAGACGGCACCGGCGAGCATGTTGCCCGGCACATCGTTGTTGCCGTAGACCAGCGGACGCTCGTGAGCACCGGTCGCCAGCACCACACGCTTGGCGCGGACGCGGTGGATGCGCTGACGCACCTGGCCGATCGGAGCGCGGTCGCCGAGGTGATCGGTGAGGCGTTCGTGAATGGTCAGGAAGTTGTGGTCGTGGTAACCGTTGACCGTGGCGCGCGGCAACAGCAGCACGTCCGGAGTGTTCTTCAATTCGGCAACGACACTGGCAACCCACTCCACGGCTGGCTTGCCGTCGAGGCTTTCGCGGGAGTCGAGCAGGCTGCCGCCGAACTCTTCCTGTTCATCGGCGATGATCACCCGGGCACCGCTGCGTGCAGCGGCCAGGGCAGCGGCCAGACCGGCCGGGCCGGCGCCGACGATCAGCACGTCGCAGTGCTGGTTCATGTAGTCGTAGGTGTCCGGATCGTTCTCGGTCGGCGAGCGGCCAAGACCGGCAGCCTTACGAATGTACTTCTCGTAAGTCATCCAGAACGATTGCGGATACATGAAGGTTTTGTAGTAGAAGCCCGGCGGCATCAGCTTGCCGCCGACCTTGCCGAGAATCCCCATCATGTCGTTGTTGACGCTCGGCCAGCCGTTGGTGCTGGTGGCGACCAGGCCCTGGTACAACGCCTGTTGCGTGGCGCGCACGTTAGGGATCTGAGTGGCTTCGGTAGCACCGATCTGCAGCACCGCGTTCGGCTCTTCGGCACCGGCGGCGAAGATGCCGCGCGGACGCGAATACTTGAAGCTGCGGCCAATGATGTCGACGCCGTTGGCCAGCAGGGCTGCGGCCAGCGAGTCGCCTTCAAAACCTTTGTAGGTCTGGCCGTTGAAGGTGAAGCTCAGCACTTTGTTGCGGTCGATCCGTCCACCGTTGGACAGGCGATTGGTCTGGCTCATACCTTCTCTCCCAGCGCCGTCGTGGCTGTTTTCGCAGTGTCAGCCTTGTCGGTGAATTGCGGCTTGGTGCCGATCTTGTAGGTTTCGAGAATCTCGTAGGTCACGGTGTCGCGGGTGACGTTGAAGTACTGGCGGCAACCGGCGACGTGATCCCACAACTCGTGGTGCAGACCGCGCGGGTTGTCGCGGAAGAACATGTAGTCGCCCCACTCCTCGTCGGTGCAGCTTGCAGGGTCCAGAGGACGCGGGATGTGCGCTTGGCCGGATGCGTGGAATTCCTCTTCGGAGCGCAGTTCGCCGCAGTGAGGACAGAAGATATGCAACATGGGATTTCTCCTGTTAGTGGGCGACAGCCGCAGCGCCGTGTTCGTCGATCAACGCACCGTTGTGGAAACGGTCGATGGAGAAAGGTGCGGCCAGCGGGTGCATTTCACCCTTGGCCAGGCTTGCGGCAAACACGTTGCCCGAGCCAGGTGTGGCCTTGAAGCCACCGGTGCCCCAACCGCAGTTGAAGAACATGTTCGGGACCGGGGTTTTCGAAATGATCGGGCAAGCGTCCGGCGTGGTGTCGACGATGCCGCCCCACTGACGGTTCATGCGCACCCGCGACAGCACCGGGAACATCTCGACGATGGCCTGAATGGTGTGCTCGATCACCGGGTACGAACCGCGCTGGCCGTAGCCGTTGTAGCCGTCGATACCGGCGCCGATCACCAGGTCGCCCTTGTCGGACTGGCTGATGTAGCCGTGCACGGCATTGGACATGATCACGCTGTCGATGATCGGTTTGATCGGCTCGGACACCAGCGCTTGCAGCGGATGGGATTCGATCGGCAGACGGAAACCGGCGAGCTTGGCCATGTGCCCGGAGTTACCGGCGGTGACCACGCCGACGCGCTTGGCGCCGATGAAGCCCTTGTTGGTTTCGACACCGATGCACACGCCGTTTTCCTTGCGGAAACCGATCACTTCGGTCTGCTGGATCAGGTCCACGCCGAGGGCGTCGGCGGCCCGGGCAAAGCCCCAGGCCACGGCATCGTGACGGGCCACGCCGCCGCGACGCTGAACGGTTGCGCCCATCACCGGGTAGCGGGTGTTTTTCGAGCAGTCGAGGTACGGAATTTCGTCCGCGACCTGCTTGGCGTTGAGCAGTTCGCCGTCGACGCCGTTGAGGCGGTTGGCGCTGACCCGACGCTCGGAATCACGGATGTCCTGCAGGGTGTGGCACAGGTTGTAGACGCCGCGCTGGGAGAACATCACGTTGTAGTTCAGGTCTTGCGACAGGCCTTCCCACAGTTTCATCGCGTGTTCGTACAGGTGCGCCGACTCGTCCCACAGGTAGTTGGAGCGAACGATGGTGGTGTTGCGCGCGGTGTTACCGCCGCCCAGCCAGCCCTTCTCGACCACGGCCACGTTGGTGATGCCGTGCTCTTTGGCCAGATAGTAGGCCGTCGCCAGACCGTGCCCGCCGCCGCCGACGATGACCACGTCGTAGACCTTTTTCGGGGTCGGCGTGCGCCACATGCGCTGCCAGTTTTCGTGGTGGCTGAGGGAGTGTTTGAAGAGGCCGAAGCCCGAATAGCGTTGCATAGTCATATACTCCAGAACGCTCAGCGATAAACCGGGAAGTCAGCGCACAGGGCCGAAACCTGCTGGGCGACGTTGGCCTCGACATCGGCATCGCCGAGGTTGTCGAGGATGTCGCAGATCCAGCCGGCCAGCGTCACGCACTGGGTCACCTTGAAGCCGCGGGTGGTCACCGCCGGGGTGCCGATGCGCAGGCCGGAGGTCACGAACGGCGACTGCGGGTCGTTCGGTACGGCGTTCTTGTTGACGGTGATGTGAGCGCGACCGAGGGCGGCGTCGGCGTCCTTACCGGTGAGGCCCTGACGGATCAGGCTGACCAGGAACAGGTGGTTGTCGGTGCCGCCGGACACTACATCGTAGCCACGTTTGATAAATACGCTCGCCATCGCCTGGGCGTTGTCGATCACTTGTTGCTGATAGGCCTTGAAGCCTGGCTCCAGCGCTTCCTTGAAGCACACGGCCTTGCCGGCGATGACGTGCATCAGCGGGCCGCCCTGAGCGCCGGGGAATACCGCGGCGTTGAGCTTCTTCTCGATTTCTTCGTTGGACTTGGCCAGGATCAGGCCGCCACGCGGACCGCGCAGGGTCTTGTGGGTGGTGGTGGTGACCACGTCGGCATACGGCAGCGGGTTCGGGTACAGACCGGCAGCCACCAGACCGGCGACGTGGGCCATGTCGACGAACAGCAACGCACCGACCTTGTCGGCGATCTGACGGAAGCGTGGGAAGTCGAGGGTTTTCGAGTAGGCCGAGAAACCGGCGACGATCATTTTCGGTTTGCACTCGACGGCCAGACGCTCGACTTCGTCGTAATCGATCAGACCGGTCTTGGTATCGATGCCGTACTGCACGGCGTTGTACAGCTTGCCCGAGGACGAGACCTTGGCGCCGTGGGTCAGGTGACCGCCGTGGGCCAGGCTCATGCCCAGAATGGTGTCGCCCGCTTGCAGCAGGGCCAGGTACACGGCGCTGTTGGCCGAAGAACCGGAGTGCGGCTGGACGTTGGCGTAATCGGCGCCGAACAGTTGCTTGGCGCGTTCGATGGCCAGGGCTTCAACCTTGTCGACGTGCTCGCAGCCACCGTAGTAGCGCTTGCCCGGATAGCCTTCGGCGTATTTGTTGGTCAGGCCGCTGCCTTGCGCTTCCATCACGCGTTTGCTGGTGTAGTTCTCCGACGCGATCAGCTCGATGTGATCTTCCTGACGTTGCTCCTCGGCATTCATCGCCGCCAGCAGTGCATCGTCGTAACCCTGGATCTGGTCTTGCTTGCTGAACATCGCGTCTCTCCCAGCGGCATCTGTGCGCCATTCGTCTCGGTAAGGCACGGCGTTCAGCCAATGCCCTTTGATGCGATGGTATGGCCGGCGCAGGGAGGTCAAATGCCTACGGACGCCACGCAAAGGTGCGTTTACGACATGACGGGGACGACGGACTCAAACAAGCAGCTGGCGCAAGGCCAGAAGAACCACGAAATGCGCGGGATAGAGCGCATACGCCCAGCGCCGCATGGGTGGCGCGTGGAGGCAAGTGGCGTGTCGCAACAGGAACATTCCGAGCAGTGGCGCCATCAGGCAGGTCGCAATCCCGAGGATGGCGACCAGGTTGCCGAACTGCGCGGATTCGTAGAGCACCCGCCACTGATTCGCCGCCAGACACACCAGCCCCGGCAGCAGGCTGAAAAACCAGGGTTTGCGAAACACCAGCAACATCGCCAGCGGCAGCAGGACGCCGAACAGACCGAACATCAGTCGCTCCTGGAACATTGCAGCCACCAGCAAAGCACTGACGCCCAGCAGTCGTGAAATCAATGTTGGATCCTGCCAGCCCCGCGCCACCAGCAAGCCCAGCGCCAGCGTGGGCATCACGTTCAAGGTGTCGGGCTCGGGAATGTACAAGCGGTAGGGAATTTCACTCACAGCGCTGAACAGCAACAGCCAGCCCAGATAGCGCCATTCGGTCTTGCGCGCGCCGTCCCGTGCCAGATTCGCCGCCATCGCCAGACAGAACCACGGGAACGCCAGCCGTCCCGGCACATACAGCCAATCGGCGCTGATCCCGACATATCGCAGGTGATCGAGCAGCATGCTCAGCAGCGCCAGCCACTTGAGCAGATCGAGTGCGCCGTCGCGCTGGCTCAGGTGCATAATCGGCTCGCATCCTTGTAAAGTTCTGACAGCGACATCCCGTGTGCTCCCCGGATGATCTTCGGTACAGTGCGCACCATCATTGACCCCACGAAGCGCCACAAGCGCCTCGATCACGGAAGCCGGCCATGACCGACAAGAGCCAACAATTCGCCAGCGACAACTACTCCGGTATCTGCCCCGAAGCCTGGGCTGCCATGGAACAGGCCAACCACGGCCACCAGCGCGCCTATGGCGACGATGAGTGGACAGCACGCGCCTCCGATTATTTCCGCAAGCTGTTCGAGACCGACTGCGAAGTGTTCTTCGCCTTCAACGGCACCGCCGCCAACTCCCTCGCGCTGTCGTCGCTGTGCCAGAGTTACCACAGCGTGATCTGCTCGGAAACCGCCCACGTCGAAACCGACGAATGCGGCGCACCGGAATTCTTCTCCAACGGTTCGAAACTGCTGATCGCCGGCACCGAAAACGGCAAGATCACCCCGGCCTCGATCCGCGAAGTCGCCCTCAAACGCCAGGACATCCATTACCCGAAACCGCGCGTCGTGACCCTGACCCAGGCCACCGAGGTCGGCAGCGTCTACACCCCGGAAGAAGTCCGCGCCATCAGCGACACCTGCAAGGAACTGGGCCTGAACCTGCACATGGACGGCGCGCGTTTCTCCAACGCCTGCGCATTCCTCGGCTGCTCGCCGGCAGACCTGACCTGGAAGGCCGGCGTCGACGTGCTGTGCTTCGGCGGCACGAAAAACGGCATGGCGGTGGGTGAGGCGATCCTGTTCTTCAACCACAAACTGGCCGAAGACTTCGACTACCGCTGCAAACAGGCCGGGCAGCTTGCGTCAAAGATGCGCTTCCTGTCGGCGCCGTGGGTCGGCATCCTGGAAAACGACGCCTGGCTCAAATACGCCCGCCACGCCAACCACTGCGCGCAACTGTTGGCCGAACTGGTCAGCGACATCCCGGGCGTGGAGCTGATGTTCCCGGTCCAGGCCAACGGCGTGTTCCTGCAACTCTCGGAACCGGCCATCGCCGCCCTGACCGCACGCGGCTGGCGCTTCTACACCTTCATCGGCAAGGGCGGCGCCCGCTTCATGTGCTCGTGGGACACCGAAGAAGAACGCGTCCGCGAACTGGCGCGCGACATCCGCGAAGTCATGTCAGCCTGATTCCCTCCTCCTTGATCGTTCCCACGCTCCGCGTGGGAATGCCTCCCGGGACGCTCCGCGTTCCTGCCGCACCGCCGATGCAACGCCGAACACCGTCATGACGCGGAGCGTCAAGGGCCGCATTCCCACGCAGAGCGTGGGAACGATCACGACTCAAAGCTACAGATGATTTTTCCCACCGCCGCTACAGACTTCGCCTCTAGCGCGATCACTCCGGCCACCTCACTCTGATCGTTCCCACGTCGAGGCGTCGAACCGTGTGCGTCGGAGTGCATCCGGGGACGCTCCGCGTTCCTCTCAACAGCACCGCAAGATTCAAGGATGAATCCCATGGGCCGAAGCCGCTACACCATCACCGAACCCGAAAAGCCTCACTTCCTGACCTGCACGCTGGTGGAGTGGCTTCCACTGTTCGTCCGCCCTTACCTCGTCGACCACCTGCTCAACTGTTGGCGCTATCAACAAACCCACCAGCAACTGAAGCTCTACGGCTACGTGATCCTGGAAAACCACCTGCATTTCGTCGCCCAGGCGCCTGACCTGAGTAAATGCCTGAGCCAGTTCAAATCCTTCACAGCCCGACAGATCATTGATGACCTGCAAAACAGGGGTGCAGAAAGAGCATTGAAGCGCCTTCGCTTCAGCAAACGGGCACACAAGGAAGATCGGGTGTATCAGATGTGGCAGGAAGGTGCTCACGCGGAGATGGTCTACAGCGAAGAAGTCATGCGCCAGAAACTCGATTACATCCACAACAACCCGGTAAAGCGTGGTTATGTGGAGCTGCCGGAGCACTGGCGGTATTCGAGCGCCCGAAACTATGCAGGGCTGGACGGGCTGATCGAGGTTCAGCGCTGGTACTGAAGCTCCCGCTATCCCACACGCAGATCGTTCCCACGCTCTGCGTGGGAATGCATACCGGGACGCTCCGCGTTCCTGCCGCACCACCGATGCAACGCCAGGCATCGTCATGACGCGGAGCGTCAAAGGCTGCATTCCCACGCGGAGCGTGGGAACGATCTGGCTCCCTCCCGTTTCAGCTCCATCGTCTACATTGTCTGTCGAGCCATCGCTCATATAACAATAAGCAGGAGCTTGCGCATGTCGCTAAAAGGCAAAACCTTGTTCATCACCGGCGCCAGCCGTGGCATCGGGCGCGAGATTGCGCTGCGGGCTGCACAGGACGGGGCCAATATCGTGATCGCGGCCAAGAGCGCCGAGCCCCACGCCAAGTTGCCCGGCACCATCCACAGCGTCGCCGCTGAAGTCGAAGCGGCCGGCGGCAAGGCCCTGGCGCTGCAACTGGATGTGCGTGATGAAGACGCGGTGCGTCAGGCGCTGGCTCAGGCCAATGAACATTTCGGTGGGATAGATGCGCTGGTGAACAACGCCGGGGCGATCAAGTTGACCGGTGTGCAGCATATCGAGCTCAAGCGTTTCGACCTGATGCACCAGATCAACACCCGCGCGGTGTTGCTGTGCAGTCAGGCCGCCCTGCCCTATCTGAAGAAATCCTCCGGGCACATCCTCAACCTGTCACCGCCGCTGAATCTGGCCAGCAAATGGTTCGCGCAATACAGCCCCTACACCGTGACCAAGTACGGCATGAGCATGCTGACGGTGGGGATGAGCGAGGAATTTGCCAACTATGGGATCAGCGTCAATTCGCTGTGGCCGCAGACCATGATCGCCACGGCGGCGATCGAGTTTCAGCTGGGCAATCGCGAGTCGTTCAAGCATGCGCGCACGCCAGCGATCATGGCGGATGCCGCGCATGTGATTTTGAGCAGTAGCGAGCGGCGTATTACCGGGGAGTTGCTGATTGATGAGGAGATTTTGCGGGAGAGCGGCGTGACGGAGTTTGATCATTACCGCTTTGAACCGGGAAGTGATGCGAAGTTGATGACGGATTTGTTCGTCGATTGAACGACAAACCTGTGGGACCGAGCCTGTTCGGTCCCACAGGTTTCATCCGGCATCAGTACTCGATACGAACATCCCCCTTCGGCACGCTGCAGCAAGAAAGAATGTACCCCTCCGCCTCGTCGTCCTCGGTGATCCCGCCGTTGTGATCCATCTCCACTTCGCCGCCCAGCTTGAGCACCTTGCACGTCCCGCAGATCCCCATGCCGCAGGCTTTCGGGATCATCAGGCCGACCTTCGCAGCCGCCGCATGCACGGTTTCGCCCGGGGCAACGCGGATGCTCTTGTCCGATGAGGTGAATTCCACCAGGTGCAGATCCGCCGCCGGCACTTCCGGTGCTTCCGCTGCCTGTTCCGCCTGCTCCACCGCATCGGCGCGGGCTTCCGGTGGCGTGGCGCCGAAGGATTCCTCGTGATAGCGCTTCATGTCGTAGCCGGCGTTTTCCAGCAGGCGCTTGACCGCCGTCATGTACGGCGTCGGGCCGCAGCAGAAGACTTCGCGCTCGAGGAAGTCCGGCACCATCAGTTCCAGCATCTTGTGGTTGAGGTAGCCGCGATAGCCGGCCCACGGCTCGCCCAGCCCGTGTTTCTCGCAGATCAGGTGCAGGCTGAAGTTGTCGATCCGCGACGCCATGTGTTCCAGCTCGCGGTGGTAAATGATGTCTTTCGGCGAGCGGGCGCTGTGGATGAACGTCATGTCGACGTTGCCGTTGGTGTCGTAGAACCAGCGCGCCATCGACATGCACGGCGTGATGCCGACACCGCCGCTCAGGTACAGCACTTTCGGGCTCGGGAAATCGATGGCGTTGAACAGCCCGACCGGCCCGTGCACCGCCAGTTCCTGGCCTTCGTGCAACGTGTCGTGCAGCCAGTTGGACACCTTGCCCCCCGGCACCCGTTTGATGGTCACCGAAAAGCTGTACGGCACCGACGGCGAGCTGGAGATGGTGTACGAACGCATGATCGGCTGGCCTTCGATTTCCAGCTCCAGGGTCACGAATTGCCCGGGCTTGAAGAAGAACAGGATCGGCTGGTCGGCCATGAAGCAGAAGGTGCGCACATCCCAGGTTTCCTGGATGACTTTGACGCAACGGACGATGTGTCGGCCATTGGCCCAGGTCTGGGTGGTGACCGGATTCAGGAAGCTGTTCGACATGCTGTTCTCCACGGCCGACTGTCGGCCTTCATGTGGCGATTCTGCGTATAGCGCAGACGCCCCGTTTACCTATCCGCGACATTGACATACTTATCGCGACCAGCCCCCAACCACCGGGGGTTGCGCGTCGGGAACAGATTGCACCATGTCGCCCATGGATAAGGTTCCGGGCAGCGGCGGCCCCACACTCGCCCCCAACACAAACAGATTCTTTACACCTTGCGCTGCAACCCTGATCAGCCACTTTCGCGGCCACGCAGATGGCCTTGAGGATTACATCGATGGACACCGCAAAAATCAGCCTGGGCGACCCGCTGGAACCCGCACGCAAGGCCACCGCACAAATGCTGCAGGAGCGCGAGCGCACCTACTCCCTGCCGCAGCCGTTCTACAGTGACGAGCGTCTGTTCGATATCGACATGCAGGAGATCTTCCAGAAAGAGTGGTTGATCGCCGGCATGACCTGCGAAATCCCGGCCAAGGGCAACTACATCACGCTGCAGATCGGCAAGAACCCGATCATCGTCATTCGCGGCGCCGAAGGCGTGGTGCACGCATTCCACAACGTCTGCCGCCACCGTGGCTCGCGCCTGTGCACCAGCGACAAGGGCAAGGTCGCCAAACTGGTCTGCCACTACCACCAGTGGACGTATGAACTGGACGGCCGCCTGCTGTTCGCCGGCACCGAAATGGGCGCCGACTTCGACATGAAGCAGTACGGCCTCAAACCGGTGAACGTGAAGACGGCCGGCGGCTACATCTTCATCAGCCTGGCGGAGAACCCGCCGGCCATCGATGACTTCCTGTCGACGCTGAACCACTACATGGAACCGTACGACATGGAGAACACCAAGGTGGCGATTACCACCACCTTGATGGAGAAGGCCAACTGGAAACTGGTGCTGGAAAACAACCGCGAGTGCTACCACTGCGGCGGTTCGCACCCTGAATTGCTGAAAACCCTGCTGGAATGGGACGACGTCACCGACCCGCGCGCCGATCAGGCGTTCAAGGATCACGTCGCCGCCTCCGCTGCTGCCTGGGAAGCCGAGAAGATCCCTTACGCCCACGCCAGTTTCGGCCTGCGCAACCGCATCGTGCGCATGCCGCTGCTCAAGGGCACCGTGTCGATGACCATGGACGGCAAACAGGGCTGCGCCAAGCTGATGGGCCGGATCAAGAACCCGGACCTGGGCTCGATGCGCATCCTGCACCTGCCGCACTCATGGAACCACTGCATGGGCGACCACATCATCGTGTTCACCGTGTGGCCGATCAGCGCCCAGGAAACCATGGTCACCACCAAGTGGCTGGTGCACAAGGATGCGGTCGAAGGCGTGGACTACGACGTCGAACGCATGCGCCAGGTGTGGGACGCGACCAACGATCAGGACCGTCGTCTGGCCGAAGAAAACCAGCGCGGGATCAACTCCACCGCATACCAGCCGGGCCCGTACTCGAAGACTTATGAATTCGGCGTGGTCAACTTCGTGGACTGGTACAGCGAGCGGATGCTGAGCAATCTCGGGGCCGAACCTGCGCCCTATCTCAAGGGGGTTCCGGTTCAGGGTTAATCCCTGCCGTTAAACAAGACCCGCAGACGTCGTCCGACGCTGCGGGTTTCTTTTTTCATGCCTTACGGCGCCATGATTCTCATGCTCGAAACCTGGCCATCCAGCGTATTGCTCGGACCGCCCCGAATAACGCGGTAGGCACCCGCGTTATAACTTCTCTCGAAGCTGCCAATGACCACCGGTGTCGTAATGTCGCTCAAGAAATCCACCCTTGCGTAACCCTGGTTTTCATTCATGTTTTTATTTCCATAGACCATGAAACTGGAGCCTGCCTTGGCTTTAAGAACCTTCGCGGAGCGCGCTTCATCGTTATCACAGTCACCACTGAAGTTGAAGGCTCGGGTAGTCGCAAGGTTTACCGAACACACAACATTCTGAGTAGCAGAATTCCCCTCATAGAACACTACGCTCGCGTCACGAAAGTCGCCTGGCGCGGGGGTTTTACCTATCGAGATACGCGAGATTTTTCCATCCAGACCATTATTACGAACATGGGTCACTTTGATTTCGGCGCTTTCAAAGTTGGTCTCGAAACTGCCGAGCTTTACTGACTCATTGATCCCGATATCACGCTTGACATCAACAAAGGTGTAATCGTCACTGGTATTGCCACCGGTAGAGTCATAAACACTCAGACGCGTACCTTTGGCGATCCCGCGCAACTCAAGCGAGCGCGCCTCGTCTTTCTCACAGCCTCGTGCAGGCAAGCTGAAATCAAGATCCTGCCCCGCCGGAACCACGCAGGCAGTATCACCGGTTTTATCAGTGTGGTTTTTTTCATAGAAGTAAAAACCACCCTGGGTCAGCGCTGCCGCATAAGGGAACGCATCACCGGTCTGGTTGAAATCGATCGTCATGAAGCTCGGTGCAGTGCGTTTGCCCAAGGCGCTTGCACAATGGTTGTCGACTCGACGCTCAAGCCACGTCAGGTTGTTATCCGTGTCGCCTGCATGCGGCGCTGTTGCGCCCCAGGCGTGGAACTGGTTCATCACGAACAGGCGCGGCCATCTCTCAAATCCGCTCGCTGCCACCGTCGGATAGTAATTCGTCCAGCGCGACGGGCAACTCCAGTCATGCTTGAGCGAAGTAATGCCCAGGTCCCAGTAGTTCTGGCTTTCCCACTTGTTATCAAGCAGTACATTGACGGTTTTGCCACTGACCGGATAAACACCGTCGTGTCGGTCAGTGAGGATCACCAGACGCTTGCCAGTGCCGATCATTTGTTCAAGGGTGGGCCAGGTGGCCGAGTTCTTGTAGACCGCTGGATCAAATACCCAGTCCGCCAGTCCCGGTACCTGACTGATTGCGCGAGTCAGGCTGGCCTTTTCCACCCGGGTTTCCAGCAATAGTGTCACCACGGCATTGGGATTGCTGCGCAGGAAAGGCAGGAACACGTTGTTCAGCGCATCGGCAAACTTCGTGTTCGTGCCGATATTGCAAGCACCCGGATCTTTAGGGGTATGGCACAGATAAGCATCCGCCTCGCCACTCGAAGTACCGGGGTGCAAGTCCAGCATGAAACCACGCACACCACGATTGAGCTGAGTGCGCATGTCATCCAGATAACCGTTGTGAGCCGTGACCCACGAATATTCATTAAATGGCTTCTTGAAGTTATTGATACCCGGCGCCGTTTCAGCGGCGGATACTAATGACGTAGAACCAAGCTGGGCACACAAGAGCCCCAGCGACAATACTGTTTTGTTGATAGTAAACATTGTTCAATCTTCCATGATACAAGTCCCGACAATCGAATGACTGCCGGCAACTTATTAACCGAAAAATTAAACGAGCCGTATATCGAATATATCGTTCAGAATGTTGTTATCAGTTTGAAAAACAAAAATGCGCCCATTCGGGCGCACTTTGTTTAAATACATTAGTTCGATCGCCAGCGAACTTCTCCATTCTCGGCGATAAACTCTTCAATGATGTTTTCGCCGTCCAGCCGAATTTTCGCGTACCCGTTCAACACCCGCAGCGGATAGTCCGGATCGTTCGCATCCTTCGTCTCCGAAAACAGCACCCGCGAATGTCCGTTCAGCTCGCTGGTGGTGCCGTAGGGAATCGCCCCGTGCCCGGCACAACGCGCATGCAGCCCACCCTGGGTGGCATAGACGATGCCGTTATGCAGGTGCCCCCAATACCAGTAATCCGGCTCGCGCCCCAGCGCATCACACACCGGTTGATACAGCGCAGTCTTGTTGTGCCCGGTGATGTCGAAGCCCTGATGGTGGCTGAGCACCATGAGTTTCTTGCGTTTCGGCAGCCCTTTCATCCACTCGATCTGCGGCTTGTTCAGCGTTCCGTCCATGTACAGGTTCATGACGTCCGAGGCGTACGCCGTGTCCAGCCCGACAATCAGCCAGTCGTCGTTGATCAGGGCAAAGTAGCTGGTGCCCTGCTGCCCCGGAAAACGCGCGGCCAGTTCCTTGAAATAGCCGTGGGCGCCGCTGTACATCTCGTGGTTGGAATTAAGGGTGAACGAGCCGTGGGTGCCCATCGGCCAGCCCGCCATGTCGGTGTCTTCCTGAGAGTGGGTGCCGGCGTAATAAACATCCCCCAGGTGAATGGTGAAGTCGGCATTGGCCAGTTGCATCTGGTTCGCCACCGACACCGCCGGCGCATGGCTGTTGAACGGCCCGGTGCCCCAGTCGCCGGCAATCGCCAAGGTCACTTCGCGCTCCATTTTCACCAGCGCCGGATCGGTGCCGAAGGTCGCGTGATGGCGCAGGTTTTCAATCCACTTGAGCAGCGCTTCGCTCCACAACAGATCCAGCAACTCCCATTTGCGACAGCCCAGCAACGTGCCGTCCTTGAGCACTTTGGTTTGCAGTTGATCGGGCGATTGCGGCAGCGGCGTCGCGTTGCCGATGCGCAGGATCGACAGGCCGTGGGACAACTCCCACGGCACGGCCGGTTCGTCGTCCGGCAGCTCGCCGTGCTTGAGGACGTATTGCGCCTGATCGTGACCGCGCTGGAGCAACTTGATGATGGCCTCGAATTCCTTGGGTTCGAGTTCACTGATGAGCTTCATCCAGGCCATTTCGATGCGCGTGAACAAGCCGTGCAGGCGCACCTTGACCTTGTCGTATTCGTGCTTCAGATGTCCGACCGCTGACATGACGTAATCCTCTATCCGTAAGGGTTCACAGGGTTTTCATGAATTCGATCAGCGCACGCTTGTCGTCGTCCGACAGCGTCGTGCCGTACAGGTGACCGCTGTTGTGGTTGCCTTCCAGGCGCGTGTCGTAGGTGAAATCCGCCGAAGCTTTGGCCTGGGCGCCGCTGGTGACGAAGCCGACGTTGACCGGGTCGTAGACATCGGAGCCAGTGATGAACACCTGCGGACGTTTTTCCGGCGGTTGCAGCAAGTCCCACAACGTCGGCACCGAGCCGTTGTGCAGGTACGGCGCGCGCAGCCAGATGCCGTCGGTGGGCGTGTTGCTGTAGCTCTGGGTCTTGCGATAGGCGCCGAAATCGAACGGCGGTTTCTTGAAGGTGTGGAACGCCGCCACCAACCCGGTGGTGAACGAGTTCAGCCGGTGCGGATCGGTGCCGAGCTGGTCGATGTTGGTGGTGACCTGCCCGGTATCGGTACGCCCGAAGTCATGACAACCCGCGCAGTTAGCCTCCCACACCGGTTTGCCCTGGGCGACTTTTGCCTGATCCAGTGCCCACGGCCACGCCGGCGCCTTGTGCCCGAGCAGCCAGTTGGTCACCCGGTTGAAACTCGGCGGCAGCACCGATTCCGGCGTCGCGCCCACGGCCATCGCGGCGGCGTAGTTGCGCTCGTGGATCTTGTTGTTATTGCCGTCCCAGTGCAGGTACATCGATTCCCGGGGTTTCTGGTTCCACACTTGCGGCAGGTCGACGGTGCCGATGGTCGAGTCATCCGGGAAGCCGAACACCACCATTTTCGTCGGGTTGAAGGTGTCGGTACGCCCCGGCCCCTGTTGCGGGCGCAGCTTCTGCCAGGCGTAGGCCTGCTTCTGTTTGAGCAGCGCGGTCTTGGCCATCGGGATGATCAGGTAACGGTTGTAGAGCTTTTCGAAAAAGCCCAGCTGGAACTTGCTGTTGATCGCAGCCATCACGGCGTCGGTGGTGAATTTCGGGTCGCTGGCGCAATCGTAGGCAAACCACTGGAAGGCTTGCAGTTGCAGGGTGTTGGCCGGTGCGCTCGGCACATTCACCGCGACGTCGCTGGCATTCGCCCGGTAGGAACCGGTGTGGCACAGCGCGCAGTTCGGCTCGACGGTCGGGTAGCCGATCTGCCGCTTGGCCATGCCGATCGGCAGGTCCTTACCGTTCTCGAACAGGAACCCGAAGACTTCCCAGCCACCGGGTTTCGGCAGTTTTTCCGGGCACATCTGCGGCAATACCGAGAACAGGTAATAGGGGATCCGCGCCTCGATACCGAGACCGATGGCGGCGTATTTGTAGTGGTCTTCGTCGGAGGCGTAATCCTGCTCCGGCACCACGCGCAGCATCTGGTACCAGGTCTGGTAACCGATGAACGCCAGCAGCGCCACCACGACCAGCGTGCCGACCTTGAACGCGTGACTCTGCCACTGCCGCGCCCACGCCGCCCGCCACTCGCGCCAGCCGTCACAGAGCAGCGCAAGTGGCCGGTTTTCAGGCGTGGTGCCGAGGTACAGCAGGATGCCGAGGATCAGGAAAAAGCTCAGGTCACCCATCAGCATCGGCACGAACACCGAGCCCTGGCTGCTGGTGTTGATCAGGTAGATCCAGAACGCCACCGCGATCAACCGCGTCAGCACGCACAGCCAGGAATGCACCACGTAGCGCGGCGCGTTGAAGCCCGACGGCATGTAGAACACGCTGATGCCCACCAGCAGCATCCCGGCGTTTTCCAGCCACGGGTCGGAGAGTTGCGGCGGCAGGCCGACCACCGATGTCAGCAACCCCGGCGCGAACAGCGCCGGGATCGCGAACACCATGTTCATCGCAATGCCGAGCCAGATGAAGCGTTGAAACCAGCGGATGTAGCTGTCCATATCAGTTCCCCAGATCCTACCCACGTCGAAGCGTCGAACCGTCCGCGTGGCAATGCCGCCATGGACGCTCTGCGTCCGCTCTTGGGACGCAGAGCGTCCCGGTAAGCATTCCCACGCAGAGCGTGGGAACGATCGGACGGCTATCCGAGGGCTGTTTTCTCCAGGTGTTCAAGGATGATCGGATACACATCGACCACCGCGTTCTTGCCGAACATGCAATCGATGTGACCGTAACCCGGCACCACATGCCGGCTGTAACGTTCCGGCCCGTGTTTCTCGCAAACCCGCTGATAAGTCTTGAGCGTGCTTTCCGGCAGATAACACTGGTTGTCGGCGCCGCTGATAAAACAGATCGGCATGGTCAGCCGATCAAAGTGCGGCATGTACACGTCGTGCCCTTTGAAATCCACCAGATGCCCTTTGCGCACGATCAGCGCCAGGTGTTCGAAAGTCTCGATGTTCGACTCGCCGAACAGTTCGTGCAGGTTGTCGTGCAGCGTCTCGTTGAGGGTGTCGTGGCGATACAGCGAGGCGTACATGAAGGTGATGCGGTGGCACACCGGGTTGGTGCAATAGCCCTGGGCTTCGATCCGCGCGTAGCCGTTGAGCGCCTTGTCGTAGAGCCGATTGAACCAGTTCTCCTTGCTGTCGGCGTAGGCGGTCATGGATTTGATGCCGATCGCATCGAGCATCCCCGGCAAGTGCAGACCGGCCTTCAGCCCCGTTGCCGTCGCGACCACCGTGTCGGCGGCAATCTGCGAACAGACCACCGATCGCACGCCCTGCAAACCGGCGAGCAGCGACATGAAGAAGGTCGTGGCGCCGTAGCAATGCACCACGCACTGCACGTCTTTGGCTTTGGTTTCCTGCTGGATCTGTGCGATGGCGGCCTTGAAGTCGTATTGGGCGATCTGGTCGCCGTTCCATTCCTTCTTGCTCGCCGGCAGCAGGATGCTCACCCGGAAATCCAGCAGCCACACGTCGTAGTCGTGCTTGCACAGAAACTCCAGCAGGTTGGTCTGGATCGTATCGGTCGAGAAGATATTCGAGCCCACACCCAGACCATGCACCAGCATCACCGGGCCTTTGCTGCCGGCCTGATAGCGGGTCAGGCGCAACTGCACGCCGTCTTCGGTGGAGAAGAAATGCACGGCCGGCGTCGGCGCATCCAATGGCCGTTTCAGCCGTGGCGGCGCGTCGGGGTTGAAGTACTTGTCACCGGCAAACACCCCGCCATAACTCTCCCAGAGAATCCCGGCGAAGAACTTGCCGAACCGCGCCAGCCCTTCGATGCGCTCACGCTCGTTGCGCGCATTGAGGACTTTCATGGTGGTCATCTGCTTGGCGAAATCGGTCGGTTTGATGTGCATCACCCCGGAGCCGATCACCTCGCCGGTCTTGTCCGGCCCGCGATACAGGGTCACGTAGAGGGTGCTGGTGTCGTGCCAGATATTCAGCACGCCGTTGTCTTCCGGCACGGTCTTGAAGGCGCTGAAGAAATAGTCGTGGCCGTCCTCGGCGGTCAGCTTCATGTCGTACTTCATGTGGCGCGTATCGACCTGCTGCTCGAACTGCTCGAACAGGTTGAACACACCGTTGCTGGCGGTCAGCGGTTGCGGCGACAGCGCCGGGGCGATCACCGTGCCGACGATGGTCGCGGCGTGTTCGGGCTCCTTGATCATCCGGTTGAGATCATTGGCGGTGATGGTCAGGGTGAAGTCGATCGGCGAGTTGTCCGCCTCGCCACGTTTGGCTGCCGCCTCATAAACCTTGAGGTCGGTGCTTTGCGCGGCGGTGAAAGCGCGGGAGAAGTAGCCTTTCATGGTTTCGGTGAACTGCACGCCAAGGGTCGGCGGCGCGGTCTGTTTGCGCGGCGCCGATGGCAGTGTGTAGTCGATCGTCCAGCCACGATCGGCGGCCAGCAGGCCCATGTTGCGCTCGCTCACGGCGGAGATGGTCAGCAGCGGGTTGACCGCCAGTGACGTCGGGATCACCGCGCCGTCGGTCACGTACAGGTTGGCGTAGACATCGGTGCCACTGGAACCGCTGAACACCTGACCCTTGTGGTTGACCACGCCTTGCGCGGCGTCTTCGCCCATCACGCAACCGCCCAGCGGATGCACCGAGACGATGCTGTGCTTGAGCAGCTTGGTCCAGATCGGATTCTCGACCCAGATCCCGCCCAGGGCTTTGGTGCTCTGGTACAGGCGTTCGTTGCCGATCTTGAAGTTTTCCTGCTCACCGACACCCGGCCAGTCGATGCGCAGTTGATCCTTGCTGTCGAGGACCATGCGTCCCTGGCCGCTGTCGTGGCTCATGATCAGGTAGGTCTGCATGTTGTGCAGCGCGCCGTGATAAGGGCCGCGCAAGAAGCTTTCGGCTTCGCGCTCCTTGTACTTCACCTTGCCGCTGAAGCTGTCGTCGGTGGGCTTGCCGATCATCTCGGCGAACCCGGCCATCGCCGGCACCATCGGTCGACCGAGTGCGCCGGGGATCGAACCTTCCTCGATGACCATGCGACTGCTGCGGTCACCCTCGGTGCGCATGTCGATGATCGAAGTGATGCAGGGGCCGACCGGTTGCATTTCCTTGGCCGAATGCGCGCCGAAACCGATGCCGTTGATGGTCTGCTCGCAGTTGTGGCCAAAGCCGAGGATATCGCCGTTGCCGCTCATGTTCTCGCCGAGCTGGCCAGACATCACCAGGCCTTTGTCCCGCGAGCGCAGCAGAATTTCGGTGGAGCCGAGGGTACCGGCAGACACCACGACGATGTCGGCTTTCACGAACAGCGTCGGCGCGTCGAACTTCTCGCGGCCGCTGTCCAGATACTGGAAGTGCACGATCCAGCCGTTGCCGTCGCGCTCCAGATGCCGCACCTGGGCCTGGCAGAAAATCTCCGCGCCGTGATTGGTGGCGTCCGGCAGGTAGTTCATCAGCGTGGTGTTCTTGGCCTTGTTGTTACAGCCCGATACACAGTCGCCGCAGTGGTTGCACGGTAGTTGCTCGACGCCGACGTGATTGAGGTTGTTGGGCAGTTTGTCGAAGGTCACGTTGATCGGCGGCTTGTAGAAGTGCGCGCCTTGCTTGAGGAAGTCTGCGGATTTTTTGTTGGCATCAAGCTTCGGCAGGTTCGGCGCGGTGCTCGGGTAGGGATTGGGTTTGAGCATCTCTCGGGCTTTTTCGTAACCCGCCTTGAGCAAGCCGTCGTGGTCCTCGCGTACCGCCAGGGGCCAGCGCGGATCCTGGAACACATCCACGGTCGGCTCCAGGGAAACGTTGGCATTGATCAGCGACGTGCCGCCGAGGCCGCAACCAACCACCACGTTCTGCTGCGCGTTGACGTGCAGGTCGAACAGCCCGGTGCGCGAACCGATGTGGCCGTCCGGATCGTGTACCTGCAACTCTTCGGTCGCGGCGATCATGGTGTTGGGGTATTCGCCGGGCTGGATCTCCCGACCGCGTTCCAGCAGACAGACCTTTTTACCGGCCCGGGACAGGCGCGACGCGGCAATGCCGCCGCCGTACCCGGAGCCAATGACGATCACGTCGTAGTGTTCCTTGATGTCGCTGATGGGCGTTGCGATCCGTGTCATGAGGTGGTTCCTCTCTCAGGCAGATGGGGCAACTCTGCGGTTGCCTGCAATCAATGGGCGAACGGGCACCTGGCCTCCGGGAAATCCCGACGGCAGTACAACGGTTTGGGCAGGAGTCAGGCGCTACAGACGGGCGTGCTGATTGGCGGCACGACGCAACGTGCGCTTTCGCGGCGAAGGTGCCGGCAGCGCGCGGAGCGTGCGGGGATTGAGGGGTAAGCGGTGTGGCTGGGTATCCATCACGCGTTCTCCCTGAACCAGATGTGGATAAGTGACGGCTGTCCTTGTGCCATTGCAGTGAAGACAGGCACCGGATCGAAGTCAAGGCAGCCTCTTAGAACTGTATGAAATCTGATCAATTGCCTTTTGGACTATAAAGTTTGGATGGTGCAGGGTCTGTTACAACTCTTTTGTTCGCACGGAAATCAAAGCTGAAGCTGCTAATTGACACAGTCCAAAATCACACCATGAGAAATACGAGAAAGATCAACGCCCAAAAGAATACAAGCGCACGCACACTCCCCTACATCTGTAGGGTTGCCTTCCATTTAATTAATGCATATTTTTATTGGGTCTAGCCTTCAACAGACGACAAGAAAGTTTCGCTGTAACTTCCCAATCACGGGATCAAAATATGAGCACGATATTCAAAACTCTGCCGCAATCCCTGACAACCCTGGTGATAGCGGTACTGGCTGGCGCAACCTGCGACTACTTGATGATCTCAAGTTGCGTTAAATACTTAATCATGGCCGCTGTTATCAGTGGCTCGCTTTATCTATTCAAACTTGGCCCTTACCAATTAAAATACAACTAACACTTGGAGAAATACAATGAGAGATCTCACCCCTCAGGAGTGTGCAATTATTTCAGGTGCGGCTGATAGCAACGGAAAATTTACTGTTTCACCGGAAACAGCAGGGTCTGCTGTTGGAGGTTTTATCGGTGGCACATTCGGAGGCGGAGTCGGGGCATTAGGTGGAACAATTGCAGGGGGAGCGATAGGTAATTATCTGACAGGTGATCGAAAAATCGGTTCGGTAGGCTCAACCGGCATTCCTTGGGGGGCTACAAATGGCGGAGGCAGTCTTTGGGGCCCAACACAGGGAGCCTGACGCGAGGCAGTCTCCAGAAAACCAGCCTCGATCACAGGAAACGCCTGAGCTGTATGAAATGTGATCAATTGCCGTTTGGACTAAGCCCGCCGGGGATTGCAGGGTTCGGCGAACAAGTTATCCACATAGACACCCACAGCTAATGGGGACAACTGTGGATGACCTGGAAAAATAATCGGGATTTTGCGAAGAAAAACCGTGACTTATCCAGAAGCAGGGTTTCCATTAGCGATTGATTGTTTTTTGATCAAGTCGCTACACGGCACGGACTACGTGGCTTGCAGAGGATGGCGAACACCTTATCCACAGAAGCGCCAACAGAGTTCGGGGGTAACTTGGCGGGCGCTGTGGAAAAACGCTGAAGGCGTTGATAAATCGGGGTTTGCGTGGAGATTGTCGGGTTAAAACGCTGTATTGAGCGTTTTTTGATCAGACCTTTGTAAGCCACGTTTTATATGGCTCTTAGCGGATAGCGAACATCTTGTCCACAGAAGCGCCAACAGAGATTGGGGGCAAGTCTGGGAGTTGTTCTGGGGAAAAACTTAGAAAAAACCGCGAGTTAGGCTGGTTGTTTTTTGATCTAGGGGCTGGAGGGCTTGATTGGCGTGGGGTGCAGGGAGGGGCGAACATGTTATCCACAGATCCGCCAACAGGGATTGTGGGTAAACCGCCCTCTCCCGAAGGGAGAGGGTCAGCGAAAGTTTCAGCGGACAACACCTTCTTCGATCAGCAGCTTGAGAATGGCTTCCGCACCAGCCTGCGCCGTGACGCCTTTTAGGACTTGCCCACCACCGCCACTGGCCTTGGCCGTTGCCGCCTTCATCCGGTCCGCCCCGCTCTTGGCCTTGATCACCTTCAACCGCTTCGGCCGGGGCTTGGCCGGTTGCAGGGTCGCCACCGCGAGCAATTCGTCGTCGACCACTTCCACATCCCCAGCTTGGAGAACGCCACGCCGCGCAGGTCCGTAAGCACTCTGCCGAGGCTTCGGCGCAGCGTTATCCACAGTCGCCAGAAACGGCAGGCGCACTTTCAACCGGCGACGCTGCCCACGGGGCAACGCTTGCAGCACCAGCGCCGAGCCATCGTTGATCGACTCCACCTGCGCCAACCCCACCACCAGTGGCCAGCCCAAGCCTTCGGCCAGCAGGAACGGCAGCATCCCCGAACCTTCGCCGGTTTCCGCCTGGCTGCCGGTCAACACGACCTGTGCGCCAGCATCACGCAGATACTCGGTCAATGCCGGCAGCGCATCGGCGCCCGCCGGTTGTTCCAGCACATGCATCTGCGCAAGTCCCATGCCCAGATAGGCGCGCAGCGCCGGTTCCGCGATGTCGCCGGCGTGCAGCACTTGCAGGTTATCCCCCGCCAGTTGCAGGCCAAGCTCCACCGCGCGGGCGTCCTGGTCGGCGCGGCGCGGGCGGCCGGAGGTCGGGTGGGCGCCGATTGAAACCAGACTGATGATCTTTGTGCTCATAACCGTTCCTTAAGCCGCATCGCGCTTGGCTTCGTTGCGGTAAGCCTCTACCGCCGCGATCAAGGCCTGAAGAATTTCCGCGCTTTCGCCGATCACCGACAGGTCGGCACGCTTGATCATGTCGCAACCCGGATCGAGGTTGATCGCCACCACCTTGTCGCAGGCACCGATGCCTTGCAGGTGCTGGATCGCCCCGGAAATCCCCACGGCCACGTAAACCCGCGCGGTGACCCAGGTGCCGGACGCGCCGACCTGACGGTCGCGGGCCATGAAGCCATCGTCCACCGCCACCCGCGAAGCGCCTTCGGTGGCACCGAGGGCAGCGGCGGTCCTGTGGAAAAGATCCCAGTCCTTGACCCCGTTGCCGCCGGAGAAGATGAACTCGGCTTCGGCCATCGGAATCGCCGCCGGATCCACCGCCACCGCCCCCAGATCCTCGATCCGCGACAGGCTGCGCGCGACGGGTGTGGATAACTCCACCGGCAGCGCTTCGTGACGGGTTTCGCTGACCGGTTCCGCGCATTCGGCGGACGCCAGAATCAGCCGCGCCACCGGGCGGGCCAGATCCTGCAACCCGGCACCGGCGCGGCCGATGCACTCTTGATCCTTGACCTGCCACACCCGTGTCGCCGGGCGTTCGCCCAGTGCAGCAGCAAAGCGCCGACCGAGTTCGCCGCCACCGCTGCGGCTGTCCGGCAGCAGCCAATGACGCGGGTTGAACTGGTTATCCACAGCCCGCAGGCCCTGGATCCGTTGCTCCGGTGCATAACCGCTGAATTCTTCGCCTTCCAGCACCAGCAAGCGGTCAACGCCCGCCGTGGCGAAAGCGTTTTCCTTGTGCTCGCCGAACACCACGGCCAGCACCGCGCCGTCGCTGCCGGCCAGCTGATGAGCCAGGCCGAGCAGGTCGCGGTCGTGGCTGCTCAAACGGCCGCCGACCATGTCCGGCACCACGCTGATGTAGAACACCGGGGCCGGCACCTGATGCAGCGGCAATTGCACTTCGACCGCTGCCGAGCGTTTGACCGCCCCGCCCTGCTGGGCGCCGCTGCGGTCGATGCGCTTGATGCCGTTCGGCCCGATGAAGCCGATGCCGTGCAGGTTCTTGCGGATGATTCCGTTAGGGCCCATCCAGCTGTGTTGCGCCGGTTGCATGGCCGCGTGCAGCGGGTGTAGGCGGTTGCGTGCGATCCATTCGGCGCGGGGGTCGCGGCGGATAATGTCGCTCATCAGTGGGCCTCCGCAGGTTCACGTTTGGCCGGGGTGGCAGGTTTGTTCGGCGCGGCGTCTTCGAGCAGCGCATCAGCCACAAGTTCGGCGATGTCCTTAATCAGCGGACGCGGTTCGACCACGCCTTCGAGCATCGCCGTGCACTGTGGACAACCGACGGCCACCAGTTCGGCACCGGTCTCGCGGATGTCCTCCATGCGCATGTCGGGGATCCGCTGCTTGCCCGGAATGTCGGTGATCGGCGCCCCGCCACCGCCGCCGCAGCAGCGCGAGCGGAAGCCGGAACGTTGCATTTCCTTGATCTCGATGCCGAGGGCGCGCAGCACTTCACGCGGCGCCTCGTACTCACCGTTGTAGCGGCCGAGGTAGCACGGGTCGTGATAGGTCACGCTGTTGCCTTTGTGCTGACCGAGGTTCAGCGCGCCGGCCTGGATGATTTCCGCCAGATAAGTGCTGTGGTGCTGCACGAGGTAATTGCCATCGAACGCGCCGTACTCGTTTTTCAGCACGTGGAAGCTGTGCGGATCGCAGGTGACGATTCGGTTGAAGCTGTATTTGGCCAGGGTCTGGATATTGCGTTTGGCGAGCAACTGGAAAGTCGCTTCGTCGCCAAGACGGCGGGCCACGTCGCCGCTGTCGCGCTCTTCAAGCCCCAGCACCGCGAAGTCGACCTTGGCCGCTTTCAGCACTTTGACGAAGGCACGTAAGGTGCGCTGGTTGCGCATGTCGAAGGCACCGTCGCCGACCCAGAACAGCACGTCAGTGGACTTCTTCTCGCTGAGCAGATTGAGGTTCAGGTCCGCCGCCCAGTTCATCCGCCCGCCCGGAGCGAAACCGCCAGGGTTGTCGGTGGCAATCAGGTTTTCCAGGACTTCGGCGCCCTTGTTCGGGGTCGCGCCTTTTTCCAGGGTCAGGTGCCGGCGCATGTCGACGATGGCATCGACGTGCTCGATCATCATCGGGCATTCCTCGACGCAGGCGCGGCAAGTGGTGCACGACCACAGGGTTTCGGCATCGACCAGACCGTTGACGATCGGTTGATGCGGATTGCCGCTGTGTTCGCCGACCGGTTTACCGGGATAAGGGCTGCCGGCGAACTTGGCATCGGTGCCGCCGGCGAGGCCGACGACCATGTCCTGAATCAGCTTTTTCGGGTTCAACGGCTGGCCGGCGGCGAACGCCGGGCACGCGGCTTCGCACTTGCCGCACTGCACGCAGGCGTCGAAACCGAGCAACTGGTTCCAGGTGAAATCCTTGGGTTTCTCCACGCCCAGTGGCGCGGTCGGATCATTCAGGTCCAGCGGTTTCAAACCGGTGGAACGGCCGCCACCAAAACGTTCGGCGCGACGGTGCCAGGCCAGGTGCAGGGCACCGGCGAAGGCGTGCTTCATCGGGCCGCCCCAGGTCATGCCGAAGAACAACTCCGACACGCCCCACAACACACCGATACCTAGAATCGCTGCAAGTATCCAGCCGCCGAAGTTCTCCGGCAGGATCCCGGCCACCGGCAAGGTCACCAGGAAGAACGACGCCGAGAACGCCAGCAGGCTTTTCGGCAGGCGCATCCACGGGCCTTTCGACAGCCGCGACGGCGGGTTGAGCCGGCGCCGATAAACGAAGATCGCCCCGACGAACATCACCGCCGTCATCAGCAGCAACGCGTAGCCGAGGATCCGGTTATGCAGGCCGAAACCGTGCACCAGAATCGCCAGCACGATCGACGCCACCGCCCCGCCCGCCGTGGCGACGTGGGTGTTGGCGATGTATTTGTCCCGCGCCACCACGTGGTGCAGATCGACCATGTAACGCTTGGGCATGGCGAACAGGCCGCCGATCAGATCGACCTTCGAGGCCCGGCCCCGACGCCACATGGCCACCCGCCGCAACGCACCCAGCACCGCGAGGGCCAGGGCTGCGAACAACAGGATTGGAAGAAGGGTGTTCAACATGGTGAAGCTCCCACCAGTACAGCCTGGAGAAACACGTGACGATCGTTCCCACGCTCTGCGTGGGAATGCCTCAATGGACGCTCTGCGTCCGCTTTGGGACGCGGAGCGTCCCGGGCTGCATTCCCACGCAGAGCGTGGGAACGATCAGTCCATCAGCGTTTAGAAGTCTTTGCACAACCGCAGGGCGTCATAGATCGCAGCATGGGTATTACGCTGCGCCACGCAGTCACCGATGCGGAACAGCAGGTAACCGTCGCCGTTACTGCTCAACGAAGGTTGCGGCTGGATCGCGAACAGCGCCTCGACATCGATCTGGCCCTTGTTGCGCGAGCCGTCCTTGAGGGCGTAGTAGATTTCTTCGTCCGGGCGCACGCCGTTCTCGACGACCACCTGATCCACCACCCGCTCCTCTTTGGCGCCGGTGTATTCGTTCTCCAGCACCGCGACCAGCTTGTCGCCTTCGCGGTAGACCTTCTCCAGCATCATGTCGCCGGTCATGATCACTTCTTTCGGGTACATGCTGCGGTAGTAGGTCGGGAACGATGTACCGCCGATGGCCACGCCCGGCTTGATGTCGTCGGTGACGATCTCGACCTGGCTGCCCTTGTCGGCGAGGAAGTCCGCCACCGACATCCCGGTGAACTCGCAGATGGTGTCGTAGACCAGCACGTTCTTGCCCGGCGCGACCTTGCCGTCGAGCACGTCCCAGCTGCTGACCACCAGCCCTTCGGCGGCGCCCCAGTGTTCGTTCTGTTCCAGGTACGGGTGACCGCCGACCGCCAGCACCACGATGTCCGGACGCAGGTCCATGATGGTGTCGGCGTCCGCCGCAGTGCCCAGACGCAGATCGACTTTCAGCCGCGCCAGCTCCAGCTGGAACCAGCGGGTGATACCGGCGATCTGGTCACGCTGCGGCGCTTTCGAGGCCGTAGTGATCTGGCCGCCGATGAATTCCTTCTTCTCGAACAGGGTCACGTCGTGGCCACGTTCGGCTGCCACGCGAGCAGCTTCCATCCCCGCCGGGCCGGCACCGACGATCACCACCTTGCGTTTCGGCCCGGTGGATTTCTCGATGATGTGCGGCACGCCCATGTATTCACGGGACGTCGCGGCGTTCTGAATGCACAGCACGTCCAGACCTTGGTACTGGCGGTCGATGCAGTAGTTGGCACCGACGCACTGCTTGATCTGGTCGATCTGGCCCATCTTGATCTTGGCGATCAGGTGCGGGTCGGCGATGTGGGCGCGGGTCATGCCGACCATGTCGACGTAACCCCCCTCCAGAATCCGCGTGGCCTGGTTCGGGTCCTTGATGTTCTGCGCGTGCAGCACCGGAACCTTGACCACTTCCTTGATCCCGGCCGCCAGGTGCAGGAACGGCTCCGGCGGATAACTCATGTTCGGAATCACGTTGGCCAGGGTGTTGTGGGTGTCGCAACCCGAGCCGACGACGCCGATGAAATCGAGCATGCCGGTGTCGTCGTAGTACTTGGCGATCTGCTTCATGTCTTCGTGGGACAGACCGTCCGGGTGGAACTCGTCACCGCAGATGCGCATGCCGACGCAGAAATCGTCACCGACTTCGGCGCGCACGGCTTTCAGGACTTCCAGACCGAACTTCATGCGGCCTTCGAAAGTGCCGCCCCATTCGTCAGTACGCTTGTTGACGCGCGGGCTCCAGAACTGGTCGATCATGTGCTGGTGCACGGCCGACAGTTCGACGCCGTCCAGGCCACCGGCCTTGGCACGGCGCGCGGCTTGCGCGTAGTTGCCGATCACCCGCCAGATTTCTTCCGGCTCGATGGTCTTGCAGGTGGCGCGGTGCACCGGTTCACGGATGCCCGACGGCGACATCAGGGTCGGCCAGTGGAAACCGTCCCAACGGGAGCGACGGCCCATGTGGGTAATCTGGATCATGATCTTGGCGCCGTGCTTGTGCATGGCGTCGGCGAGATTCTGGAAGTGCGGGATGATCCGGTCGGTGGACAGGTTCACCGAACTCCACCATTGCTGCGGGCTGTCGATCGCCACCACGGACGAACCGCCACAGATCGCCAGGCCGATGCCGCCCTTGGCTTTCTCTTCGTAATATTTGACGTACCGCTCGGTGGTCATGCCGCCGTCGGTCGCGTAGACCTCGGCGTGCGCGGTGCTGAGCACGCGGTTGCGGATGGTCAGTTTGCCGATCTGGATCGGCTGGAACATTGCTTCGAAAGCCATGGCGGGTTCCTCGACTTACAACGGCTTGACGGTGAACAGGCCGTCGTCGTGGCCTTCTTCGGAGCCACCGTAGACCTGCTCGGCCACGGTGCGGATCTTGCTGCCGCGAGCGGCGAGGATCTGGTCCATGGCACCAGCAAACCAGCCGGTGAACATGTAGTCGACCTTGCGCCCGACCTTGCCGTAGACGTAGACGAACGCCGAGTGTTCGAGCTTGACGCTGCAGGTGCCTTTGTCGAGGTCGATGTCCTGGATCTTGAACAGGCCCCAGCCGCGCTGCGACAGGCGCTTCATGTAGTGCTCGAACACCGCGACGCCTTCCAGACCGTGGCACTCGGCTTCTTTTTCACACCAGTGCCAGGCGGATTTGTAGCCGGCCTTGTAGAGGATCTCGGCGTAGGCGTCAGCGCCCAGCACTTCCTCGATGCCCATGTGGTTGTTGACGAAGAAATGCCGTGGCACGTACAGCATCGGCAGGGCGTCGGAGGTCCAGACACCGGTCTCGCTGTCGACTTCGATTGGCAATTGCGGGGCGATCTTGGCCATGGAAACTTAACTCCAGAAAAATTTTGGTGTTGCCCCCGGCGCGGACGGCCGGAGGAAAGTATTCGGGAAGCGGCGGCTTACTCGCCCCAGACGTCTTTCAAGACGTTGACCCAGTTTTCGCCCATGATCTTGCGCACTACTCGCTCGGAGTGGCCGCGCTTGAGCAGGGTTTCGGTCAGGTTCGGGAACTCGCCGACGGTGCGGATGCCCAGCGGGTTGATGATCTTGCCGAAGTTGGTCAGACGGCGGGCGTAGCCCTTGTCGTGGGTCAGGTATTCGAAGAAGTCCTGACCGTGACCCTGGGTGAAGTCGGTGCCGATACCGATGGCATCTTCGCCGACGATGTTCATGGTGTATTCGATGGCTTCGGCGTAGTCGTCGATGGTCGAATCGATGCCCTTGGCCAGGAACGGCGCGAACATGGTCACGCCGACGAAACCGCCGTGGTCAGCAATAAACTTAAGCTCTTCATCGGACTTGTTGCGCGGGTGTTCTTTCAGCCCCGACGGCAGGCAGTGGGAATAGCAGACCGGTTTTTTCGATTCGAGGATGACTTCTTCGGAAGTCTTGGAGCCGACGTGGGACAGGTCGCACATGACGCCGACACGGTTCATTTCGGCGACGATTTCGCGACCGAAGCCCGACAGGCCGCCGTCACGTTCGTAGCAACCGGTGCCCACCAGGTTCTGGGTGTTGTAGCACATCTGCACGATGCCGACGCCGAGCTGCTTGAACACCTCGACATAGCCGATCTGGTCTTCGAACGCGTGGGCGTTCTGGAAGCCGAAGAGGATGCCGGTCTTGCCCTGCTCCTTGGCCTTGCGGATGTCGGCGGTGGTGCGGACGGGAATCACCAGATCGCTGTTTTCGCGAATCAGTTTCTGGCTGGCAGCGATGTTGTTGACCGTGGCCTGAAAGCCCTCCCACACCGACACGGTGCAGTTGGCCGCCGTCAGACCGCCCTTGCGCATGTCTTCGAACAGCTCGCGGTTCCATTTGGCAATGATCAGACCGTCGATAACGATGCTGTCGGCGTGTAATTCGGCTGGGCTCATCAGGCGTCCCCTTATTGGCGATTCATGCGCCGAATCGTCTGCCGGCGCTTTGGGGCCAGCATATGCCTCGGTGCGCGACCAGCCGGGTGCAAAAACGACAGGGGAATTGCCGAAAGCGTCAATCCGCGACAAAGGGTCGCCAACCGGTCCGACCGGCCACCTGTTCAAGCCCGCGAGCTTGAGCCAGAATCTGCCGCATCCCGGAAACACCACTGGATTAGAGCGGCGACATCAATGAAATCGATCTTCCTGGCTTTGGCCCTGATTGCGACCGGCGTACACGCCGCCGAAGAGTCCGACAACAACCCGTGCGACGCGGTGGAAAACGACATCCAGACCCTGGAATGCTCGACCTACAGCCGCACCACCGCCGAGGACCTGCTCAAGGACAACTACGCCAGCCTCAACGAGCGCATGCAGACGACCTACGGCAAGAACCCGGCGCAACTGGCCGACATCACCGCCAAACTCAAGGCCGCCCAGCAACAATGGCTGAAAACCCGCGACGCGGACTGCGCCGTAGAAGCCTTCCCGGCGACGGACGGCAGCAAGGCCTTCAAGATTGCGCAGAATGACTGCGTGGCGCGGATGAGTGACGAGCGGTCGGAGTTTTTGGAGTCGATAGGCCAGGAGTGAGTCGAAGATGGAAAGCATGATTCCCCACGAAGTCGTTAGCCGCATCGTTGATGGCGCCCTCCCGGTTCGCGCCTGGCGCGAACATCTCAACCTGACGCAAGAAGAAGTCGCGAATCGCATGGGCATTTCACAGCCGGCTTTTGCCCAGCAGGAAACTGTCGCAAAACCGCGCAAGGCCACTCGCGAGAAGATTGCAGCGGCGTTTGGTATCACCGCCAACCAGCTTGAGCTGTAAGCTGCACCTCTTCAGCCAATCAAGGGATTCACATGAACATCTGCGGTATCGAAATCAAAGGCAGTGAAGCGATCATCGCCGTGGCGTCCCTCGACGGTTCGGTGCTGAGCCATGTCGCTCTGAACACCAAGAAAATCGCGCTGGACGATGACGACGAGGCGGCCAACGTGAAGCTGTTCGCCGCACAGGTGGCGTCGTTCGTGCGCGAGAACTCCATCGATCGCATCGCGATCAAGAAGCGCAGCAAGAAGGGCGAGTTTGCCGGTGGGCCGACCACGTTCAAGATCGAGGGCGTGTTTCAGTTGCTGGACGGTTGCGAGGTGACGCTGCTGTCGCCGCAGACCATCAATGCCCAGGCCAAGAAGCACAATTTCGAGCTGCCGGGCACGCTGAACAAGTATCAGCATGAAGCCTACAAAGCAGCGTGCTCGGCATTGGTGAAGAAGTAACTAGCGCGCTTTACGTGCGCTCAGCCAGTCACCGAAGGACTTGTCTTCCAGCGCATAGCCACCACGGCTCGATTTCCACACCAGCTCCTTGTCGCGCAGGGCATCGATGCAGGCCTGAATGGTCTGGGTGCCCGGCACCACGTCGCTGCCCAGGTTTTCCAGTGCCTTGCCGACTGCCATGAGTGTGCTGTCGGTGAACGGTGCAAAAGGCTCGTTGTTCTGTGAGCGCTCCACCATCACTTCCAGCACGGCGCGCTGAGGGATGGTCAGCGCGTTCCAGGCGCTCTCGAACTCGGTCCACACGCCTGCGCGCAACAATTCGGCACGGCTTTGCAGAAGCTGCCCCAGATTGCTGGCCTCGCCCAGCTCCAGCGCGACTTCGCCGATGATGGTGCGCAACATTTCCGGGCGCCGCCCCACCAACTCAAAGGCGTCGTCGATATCGGCCGCACTGAACTGATTGGTCTCGGCCAGATGGGCGTTGAGGTGCAAGGTGTACGCCTGGGTGAACTCTTTTCCCAACAGCGGAAAGGGCGTGATGCTCGAGCCGAAAAACGGTTGGCTCTTGCCCAGCACCAGATGGGCGAGTTTGTCGCGATTGGAACCGGTGAACACCAGATGCAAACCGCTGCCCTCGCCTTCGCGCCCCTGGTTGAGCTGGTCCCGTGCGGCCTTCAGGGCAAACATTGCGTTGATGCCTGCGGCGGTGGTGAGCGCGTGCTGGGCCTCATCGATCACCAGCACTACGGATTTTTCGGCGGCGCTGTGGAGCAGTTCCAGTGCTTGCGTCAGGGTCGCGCCCGCCGGCAGTTGAGGCTTGGTGAAATCCCAGGACAAGGTGCGCAGAAAGCTGAGTTTTTCGATGCCGATATTCTTTGCCAGTTTGCGGATGCCCTTTTCAAAGGGGACCAACGCACCTGCAATGGCACTGGCGATCAAGTCAGCAGGATCTTTTTCCTTGTCGGCCCACAGGTCGACGTAAACCGTCAGCCAGCCCCGGGCCTGACATTCCGGGATCAGATCCTCGCGTAGAAAGGTACTTTTGCCGGTGCGACGCGGCGCTGCCAGAAAAAGGCCGGAGGTGAAATCCTGCAAACCAGCACCCACCAGACCATCGGCAACGCTGCGGGCCAGAGCGGGGCGGCGGAAGACGAAGCCGTTGTTTCTGGACATGGTTTTACGCTCAATTATTCAAACGACTGTAATTTATACCTCAAAGTATAATTAACTATAATCGCCCGTCAAACGGCCTCCCGTCGCCGGTCCTCTCGCGGACACCGGGCAAACTTCGCCCGGTAGCTGCGGGTGAAATACGACGGTGATTCAAACCCGCAGGCGATGCTGACTTCGAGCACGCTCATGTCGGTCTGGCGCAACAGCTGCCGGGCCTTTTCCAGTCTCAAGCGCAGATAGAAATTGCTCGGCGTGTCGTTCAGGTGCAGGCGAAACAGGCGCTCCAGTTGCCGCCGCGTCACCTTGATCGATTCCGCCAGTTCCAAAGTCGTCAGCGGCGGTTCGCTGTGCTGTTCCATCTCGCCAATTACATGCACCAGCTTCTTGTTGCTGATGCCGTAACGCGTGGCGACTTCCATGCGCTGGTGGTCCTTGCGCGGACGAATCCGCCCCAGTACGAACTGCTCGCTGACCTGAATCGCCAGTTGCGGGCCGTGGGCCTGGGCGATCAGGTCGAGCATCAGGTCGATGGACGCGGTGCCGCCGGCAGACGTGATGCGCCGACGGTCGATCTCGAACAGCTCCTGGGTGACGCTGAGCTGTGGATAAGATTCCTTGAAGGCGTCGATGGCCTCCCAGTGCAGGGTCAGGCGATGACCATCGAGCAGGCCGGCCTCGGCGAGGACGAAACTGCCGGTGTCGATGGCACCCAAGGTGACGCCTTCGTTGTCCAGCCGTCGCAGCCAGTGCTCCAGCGCCGGGGTGGCGAATTTCAGTGGTTCGAAACCGGCGACCACCAGCAACGTCGCCCCTTTTTTCAGCGGCTCCAGCGCCGCATCCGCGTTGACCGACATCCCGTTGCTCGCCAGCACCGCCCCGCCATCGGCGCTCAAGACGTGCCAGCGGTACAGCTCGCCGCGAAAGCGGTTGGCCACCCGCAACGGTTCGATCGCAGAGATGAAACCGATGGCGGAAAAACCCGGCATCAACAGAAAGTAGAAATCCTGGGACATGGCGCGCACTCGGTTAGCGGGTAGCGTGCAACGTTGATACGCCAGTTGTCGGCGGCATTCAAGGGGACAGGTCGCTGCAGTGCAAGAGCTGGTCGCCGCAGTGCGTTTTTGCGGGGGCATTGCTGCGTAATTTGAGCATCACCGGCACGACAGATGCCGGAACCCACAATAACGACCTGCCGAGGAACCCGACATGAAACGACTGATCAGCAGCTGTGTTCTCGCACTCAGCGGTACCGCGTTTTTAAGCGCCAGCGTCATGGCGGCCGATTCCGCATCGTGTCAGAACGTGCGCATGGGCGTGGTGAACTGGACCGACGTGATCGCCACCAGCGCCATGGCCCAGGTTCTGCTCGACGGCCTCGGCTACAGCACCAAACAGACCAGCGCCTCCCAGCAGATCGTTTTCGCCGGCATCCGCGACCAGCGCCTGGATCTGTTCCTCGGCTACTGGAACCCGCTGATGACCCAGACCATCACCCCGTTCGTCGACGCCAATCAGGTCAAGGTGCTTGAAGCGCCAAGCCTCAAGGACGCCCGCGCCACCCTCGCCGTGCCGACCTATCTGGCGGACAAGGGCCTGAAAACCTTCGCCGACATCGCCAAGTTCGAGAAAGAACTGGGCGGCAAGATCTACGGTATCGAACCGGGCTCGGGCGCCAACACCCAGATCAAGGCGATGATCGCCAAGAACCAGTTCGGCCTCGGCAAGTTCCAGCTCGTGGAATCCAGCGAGGCCGGCATGCTCGCCGCCGTCGATCGCGCAGTGCGCCGCAAGGAAGCCGTGGTGTTCTTCGGCTGGGCGCCGCACCCGATGAACGTCAACGTGCAGATGACTTATCTGACCGGCAGCGACGACGCCCTCGGCCCGAATGAAGGTATGGCCACCGTATGGACCGTGACCGCGCCGAAATACGCCGAACAATGCCCGAACGTCAGTCGCCTGCTGAGCAACCTGACGTTCACCGCCGAAGACGAGAGCCGGATGATGCAGCCGCTGCTCGATCACAAGGACGCTTTCGAATCGGCCAAGCAATGGCTCAAGGATCACCCGCAGGACAAACAGCGCTGGCTCGAAGGCGTCACCACCTTCGATGGCAAACCGGCGGCTGAAAACCTCCAGCTCACCAGCAAATAAACCGCAACGAACGAACCACTTCGCAGCCCGCCACGGGCTGCGAACAGACCCATCACGCCTGAAGGAAAACGCACCATGAACCACGACGTCATCATCACCTGCGCACTCACCGGTGCTGGCGACACGACCGCCAAGAGCCCTCACGTGCCGGTCACCCCGAAACAGATCGCCGCAGCTGCGGTGGAAGCGGCCAAGGCCGGCGCCACGGTCGTGCACTGCCACGTCCGTGACCCGCAGACCGGCAAGTTCAGCCGTGACGTGGCGCTGTACCGCGAAGTCATGGAGCGCATCCGCGAAGCCGACGTCGACATCATCGTCAACCTCACCGCCGGCATGGGTGGCGACCTGGAAATCGGCCCGGGCGAGAACCCGATGGAGTTCGGCCCGAACACTGATCTGGTCGGCCCGCTGACCCGCCTCGCCCACGTCGAAGAACTGCTGCCAGAAATCTGCACCCTGGATTGCGGCACCCTGAACTTCGGCGACGGCGACACCATTTACGTCTCCACCCCGGCGCAACTGCGCGCCGGCGCCAAACGCATCACCGAGCTGGGCGTGAAGGCGGAGCTGGAGATTTTCGACACCGGCCACCTGTGGTTCGCCAAACAGATGATCAAGGAAGGCCTGCTCGACAATCCGCTGTTCCAGCTGTGCCTGGGCATCCCGTGGGGCGCGCCGGCCGACACCACCACCATGAAAGCCATGGTCGACAACCTGCCCGCCGATGCGGTGTGGGCCGGGTTCGGCATCGGCCGGATGCAGATGCCGATGGCCGCGCAAGCGGTGCTGCTCGGCGGCAACGTGCGAGTCGGTCTGGAAGACAACCTGTGGCTGGACAAAGGCGTGCTGGCGACCAACGGCCAACTGGTCGAACGCGCCACTGAGATCCTCAGCCGCCTCGGCGCCCGCGTGCTGACCCCGGCTGAAGGTCGCAAGAAAATGGGCCTGACCCAGCGCGGCTGAAATCACTCTTTCCCCCGGTGGGCGGGCCATTGACGCCCACCGTTTTTTTGCCTCATTCCAGGAAGTGACCATGAGCTTTATCACCGAAATCAAAACCTTCGCAGCACTGGGCAGCGGCGTCATCGGCAGCGGCTGGGTCGCCCGCGCCCTCGCCCATGGCCTCGACGTGGTGGCCTGGGACCCGGCGCCGGGTGCCGAAGCGGCGCTGCGCAAACGCGTGGCCAACGCCTGGGGCGCACTGGAGAAAAACGGTCTGGCGCCGGGCGCTTCGCAGGATCGCCTGCGCTTTGTCGCGACCATTGAAGAATGCGTGCGCGATGCGGACTTCATCCAGGAAAGCGCCCCGGAACGCCTCGAACTGAAACTGGAGCTGCACAGCAAAATCAGCGCGGCGGCCAAACCGAATGCGTTGATCGGCTCCAGCACTTCTGGCCTGCTGCCGAGCGAGTTCTACGAGAGTTCGACCCACCCGGAACGCTGCGTGGTCGGTCACCCGTTCAACCCGGTTTACCTGCTGCCGCTGGTGGAAGTGGTCGGCGGCAAGAACACCGCGCCGGAAGCCGTGCAGGCCGCGATGAAAGTCTACGAATCCCTCGGCATGCGCCCGCTGCATGTGCGCAAGGAAGTGCCGGGCTTCATCGCCGACCGCCTGCTCGAAGCGCTGTGGCGTGAGGCGCTGCATCTGGTCAACGACGGCGTGGCGACCACGGGTGAGATCGATGATGCAATCCGCTTTGGCGCCGGTCTGCGCTGGTCGTTCATGGGCACGTTCTTGACCTACACCCTGGCCGGTGGCGATGCCGGCATGCGCCACTTCATGTCGCAGTTCGGCCCGGCGCTGCAGTTGCCGTGGACGTACCTGCCGGCACCGGAACTGACCGACAAGTTGATCGACGATGTGGTGGATGGCACCAGCGATCAACTGGGCCGGCACAGTATTTCGGCGCTGGAGCGCTATCGTGATGATTGCTTGCTGGCGGTGCTTGAGGCGGTGAAGACCACGAAAGAAAAGCACGGGATGAGTTTCAGCGAGTAATCGATCGTTCCCACGCTTTGCGTGGGAATGCAGCCCGGGACGCTCTGCGTCCCAGAAGCGTGACGCAGAGCGTCACAGGAGGCGTTCCCACGCAGAGCGTGGGAACGATCGCATCAGGAGAAAATATGCCCACACTCACCACCTACCAAACCCGCATCATCCCCGACTGGGTCGACTACAACGGCCACCTGCGCGACGCCTTCTATCTGCTGATCTTCAGCTACGCCACCGACGCCCTGATGGACCGTCTCGGCATGGACAGCAACAACCGCGAAGCCAGCGGTCACTCGCTGTTCACCCTCGAACTGCACCTCAACTATCTGCACGAAGTGAAGCTCGATGCCGAAGTCGAAGTGCGCACGCAGATCATCGGCCACGACCAGAAACGCCTGCACCTCTATCACAGCCTGCACCTGGCCGGCGGTGACAAGGAACTGGCCGGCAATGAACAGATGCTGCTGCACGTCGACCTCGCCGGGCCGCGTTCCGCGCCGTTTACCCCGGACACCCTGGGCCGTCTGCAAGCCATCGTCGCCGAGCAGGCCGACCTGCCCGCGCCTGCTTACATCGGCCGGGTCATCGCCCTGCCCCCAGCCCGGTAAATTCATCCATCGCAAGGAGCCGCCATGCACACCGCCGCTGCAGTTGCCGATTTCCGTACTTATCCGTTGATCAGCGCGCTGAACGGCGTGCAGAACCTGGCGGATCGCGTCCTGATCGAATGGGCCGACGGGCGTGTCAGCCCGTTCCACCACGTGTGGCTGCGCGACAACTGTCCGTGCCCGCACTGCGTCTACAGCGTCACCCGCGAGCAGGTGTTCGAGATCGTCGATACGGCGCAGGATCTGTCGCCCTCCGCCGCACATATCGACACCGATGGCTGCCTGCGCATCGACTGGCAGGACGGCCACCTCAGCCGCTTCGATGCAGGCTGGCTGCGAGCCCACGCCTATGACGACGAATCCCGCGCCGAACGCCTTGCCGCCAAACCTAAACCCTTTCTGTGGCGCAGCGATTTGCAGTTGCCGGTGTTCGACTATTCAGCCCTGATGAACGACAACGCCGCGCTGCTGCAATGGTTGCTGGCGGTACGCGACATCGGCCTGACCCAGGTGCGCGGCGTACCCACCGAACCCGGCTCGCTGAAGCTGATCGCCCAGCGTATTTCGTTCATCCGCGAGAGCAACTTCGGCGTGCTGTTCAACGTGCAATCCAAGGCCGACGCCGACAGCAATGCCTACACCGCTTTCAACCTGCCATTGCACACGGACCTGCCGACCCGCGAGCTGCAACCGGGGCTGCAATTTCTGCATTGTCTGGTGAACGATGCCGAGGGTGGCGAGAGCATTTTCGTCGACGGTTTTGCGATTGCCGAAGCGTTGCGTCAGGAAGATCCATCGTCGTTTCAGGCGCTGTGCGAGATCCCGGTGGAGTTTCGCAACAAGGACCGCCACAGCGACTATCGCTGCCTGGCGCCGGTCATCGCTCTGGATGCCTTGGGCCGGGTCGCAGAAATCCGCATGGCCAACTTTCTGCGCGGGGCGTTCGACACGTCAGTGGAGCAAATGCCCGTGCTGTATCGCGCTTACCGGCGCTTCATCGCCATGACCCGCGAGCCACGTTTCCGGGTCATGCAACGACTCAATCCGGGCGAGCTGTGGTGCTTCGACAACCGCCGCACCCTGCACGCGCGCAATGCGTTCGACCCGGCCACCGGAGCCCGGCATTTTCAGGGCTGCTACATCGACCGGGATGAACTGCTGTCGCGGATTCTGGTGTTGCAGCGCTAGACCGCGTCAGCCTTATTCGCGAGCAAGCCCGCTCCCACATTTCACCGCGTCCCCATGAATGAACGCGGTCACCTGTGGGAGCGGGCTTGCTCCGGGCGGCGTTCCGACGAAAGCGTCAGATCCAGCAACACACCTCTCCCGGATTCGCAGGCAAAAAAAGCCCCGATACAAGCCGTGACAGGATCGGGGCGAGGGTACTGTTGAGGAGCTGCCGTGGCGAGGGTGACCAAACCTTCGTGAAGCGAGCTGGGTCCAGTGTGCCCACTCCCCTTGCCGGCAAGTTAGCCGAAAACGACATGCTCATAGCCAATGTGGACACTGCGACAAATCGCCCTTGCCGTGCCTGGGCATGCCTACCAGAATCGAGCCACGACCTCCGTTGCCGAAGAAGGACTCGCGTCATGATGTATGCCGATTTGATCGATCAGGAAGACCTGTTGGGCCAGCTCAAGTCGTTGGGATTCGAAGTACCGTCGGGCTCCACCGCCCAGCAGGCCTGCGAGTGCGCGGTGCGGGGTCTGGACGATGTCCGCGCCAACACACTGCGCACCATGGTCAAGCAAATGTACACCAGCAGCGCGAGCATCCAGCCGACCGTGCGCGAAGCCATCGACAAGCAGCTGCTGCCGGCACTGGCGCAGTATCAGCAAACCCGCGCCTGACATCTGACCCAAAAAAAAGATCGCAGCCTGCGAGAGTGCCTTTCCTGAAGGCGCTGTCGCAGGCTGCGATCTTTCGTTTTAGAGGCGCACGCTGGCGAAGGTCGACTCGTTGCGTGCCTGGCTCAGCGCCGACATAGGCCCGGACAGCGGCGACATCACGATGGCCTGCGGCAGCGGCATCATTGCCACCTGCTGAGTGGTGTTGGAGCCGACGCGCTCGTCACGCGGCGGAATGCCGAAGTATTCGCGGTAGCACTTGGAGAAGTGCGGTGTCGAGACGAAGCCGCAGACCGACGCCACTTCGATGATCGACATCGGCGTCTGCTTCAGCAGTTGTCGCGCACGGATCAGACGCAGCTTGAGGTAGTAGCGCGACGGTGAGCAGTGCAGGTATTTCTGGAACAGGCGCTCGAGCTGGCGACGGGACACGGCGACGTACACCGCCAGCTCGTCGAGGTCGATCGGCTCTTCCAGGTTGGCTTCCATCAGCGCGACGATTTCCTGCAGTTTCGGCTGGTTGGTGCCGAGCATGTGCTTGAGCGGCACACGCTGGTGATCCTGCTCGTTGCGGATGCGTTCGTAGACGAACATTTCCGAGATCGCGGCGGACAGTTCACGGCCGTGATCGCGGCTGATCAGGTGCAGCATCATGTCCAGCGGCGCGGTGCCGCCGGAGCTGGTGAAACGGTTGCGGTCGAGGGTGAACAGACGGGTGCTCATCGCAACGCGCGGGAAAGCTTCCTGCATCGCCGCCAGACATTCCCAGTGCACGCTGCAATCAAAACCGTCGAGCAGGCCGGCGCAGGCCAGGGCCCAGCTGCCGGTGCACACGGCGCCGAGGCGTCGCGACTGACGCGCCTGGCTTTGCAGCCACGAGACGTGTTCACGGGTAACGGTGCGTTGAATGCCGATCCCGCCGCACACGATGATGGTGTCGAGGGCCGGGGCTTTGTGCATGGAGGCGTCGGGGGTGATCTGCAGACCGTCACTGGCCCAAACCTGGCCGCCATCGACAGTGAGGGTGGTCCAGCGATACAGCTCGCGACCGGACAACTGGTTGGCCATCCGCAGCGGTTCGACTGCGGAAGCCAGGGAAATCAGCGTGAAATTGTCCAGCAGCAGAAAGCCGATGGATTGAGGCGCACGGTTCTGGGGTTGAGCCCCGGAGTTGAACGACGTCATCGCGGTATCTCCTCACACAAAGCGGGTGATGGCCTCAGGCGGAGGCTCTTGTTATTGCCATCGTTCTCTTGCGTGAGACGGGCTTTGTTATGACAGAGCAATTGCCATGCCTAAATTTGAATGGCTGTTCAATAACTCCTGAAAACGACGTCGCGACGCGTCTATACAAGCGCTCCGACGAAAGGTAATTCGAAGTGCCATCAGCGGCCTCGAATGCCCTGCTCCGAAGCGTGTGAGCAAATCGGTAGCACTTGTGGGAACTGGCCTGCGCACGATTGTCCTACAGTGTCACCGCAGGCACGGGTGACGGACGGTAGCGCCTGCGAATCAGGCGCTGGAGGTGGGAAAGACTCTTATCTGATAGCGACGCGCCAAAAGGTGGCGCGTTTTATTGCCGATGCTCACTTGGTGCGCAGTTTTGACTGGTCCGAGGTTATCGAAGGAATCAGCATTCAACCGCGCTGACCGCCAACCCGCCCCGCGATGTCTCTTTATATTTGTCATGCATGTCGGCGCCGGTGTCGCGCATGGTGCGAATCACCCGGTCCAGCGAAATAAAGTGCTGACCATCCCCGCGCAAGGCCATCTGCGCCGCGTTGATCGCCTTCACCGCCGCAATCGCATTGCGCTCGATGCATGGCACTTGCACCAGGCCACCCACCGGATCGCAGGTCAGACCCAGGTTGTGTTCCAGACCGATTTCCGCCGCGTTGCACAACTGCTCGGGACTCGCGCCGAGGATTTCCGCCAGCCCTGCCGCCGCCATTGCGCAGGCCGAGCCGACTTCACCCTGACAACCGACTTCGGCGCCGGAGATCGAAGCGTTCTTCTTGCACAGAATCCCCACCGCTGCGGCGCCGAGGAAGTAGTCGACCACGTTGGCGTCGGTCACTGCCTCGCTGAATTTCATGAAGTAATGCAACACCGCCGGAATGATCCCCGCCGCGCCATTGGTAGGTGCGGTAACCATGCGCCCGCCGGCGGCGTTCTCTTCGTTCACCGCGAGGGCGAACAGGTTGACCCACTCCATCGCGCTGAGGGTCGAGCCGATCACGTTGGGCTTGTTCAATTCCTGAAGACTGCGGTGCAACTTCGCCGCGCGGCGGCGCACGTTGAGGCCGCCGGGCAGGATGCCTTCGTGCTTGAGGCCCTGCTCGACGCAATCCTGCATCGCCCGCCAGAGTTTCATCAGGCCGGCGCGGATTTCCTCTTCGCTGCGCCAGACCTTCTCGTTGGCCATCATCAATTCGGCCACGCGCAGGTTGTGGGTTTTGCACAGTTCCAGCAGCTCCACCGCGCTGGAAAAGTCATAAGGCAACTCGGTGCGATCCAGATCCACCACGCCGCTGGAGGCCTGCGCCTCATCGACCACAAAACCGCCGCCGACCGAATAGTAGGTGTCGCGATGCAGCTCGCCGTGATCGCCTTCGGCAACCAGGGTCATGGCGTTGGGATGGAACGGCAGGTTCTCGTCGATCAGGCGCATGTCGCGACCCCATATAAAGGGCACCGACAAACGACCGTCGAGCAACAGCGTGTGGGTTTCACGCAGTGCCTGGATCCGCGGGCCGATTTGCGACGGGTCGATCGCGTCCGGCCACTCGCCCATCAGGCCCATGATCACCGCGTTGTCGCTGCCGTGACCGACACCGGTGGCCGACAGCGAACCGAACAGCTGCACCTCGATGCGGCGCACCTGCTCCAGTAGATGTTTGTCGCGCAACGACTCGACGAACAGGGCGGCGGCGCGCATGGGCCCGACGGTGTGGGAACTGGAAGGGCCAATGCCGATTTTGAACAGGTCGAAAACGCTGATAGCCATTGCTGCAGAGCTCCTGAGAGTGCCGGTCCGGGGCGTGAAGCGCCCGCTGGCGGAGCTGCTACGCTCAAGCTGCGATCCGCCGGAATGCCCGCATCATCGGGCTTTTCCCGGGTCGCTCGGCGTCTGACACCGACGCACTCATGCCCACTAACGCCGTGCCGGTTTCAGCCCGTGTTTCCGCCGTTTTTATGCGGTTCAGATGGCCAGACAGGGCAGAAAAAAGCTGTAAACGACGTCACTGACACTGGATGCGACCATCCCTGTACTGGATACGACGCACCCTGTAGGCGTCAGATTTTCACTGGTACATGATCGTATCGACTCGATTGCAAGGCGCTGCGGTAGAGCTGTCTCCAGAACGCCATCCAACCGCAACCCATAAGTGCGGTGGTCCAATCGGAACACTGCCAAAAAAAACACCAAGGAGTCCATTCATGAAAGGTTCCCCGTCGTTGTTGTTGGCCGCCATGCTGAGTCTGCCGTTACTGGCTCAAGCCGCAGAACCGGCGCAGTGCAGTACCGTGAACTTCTCCGATGTCGGCTGGACCGACATCACCGCAACCACCGCCACCACCTCCGTCGTGCTTCAGGCCCTCGGCTACAAGACCAAGACCACCATGATTTCCGTACCCGTGACCTACAAGTCGCTGGCCGACGGTAAGAACATGGACGTGTTCCTCGGCAACTGGATGCCGACCATGGAAAACGACATCAAGGCCTACCGCGACGCCGGCACCGTGGAAACCGTGCGCACCAACCTCAAGGGCGCCAAGTACACCCTCGCCGTTCCCCAGGCGTTGTATGACAAGGGTCTGCACGACTTCGCCGATATCGCCAAATTCAAGAAAGAACTCGACGGCAAGATCTACGGGATCGAGCCGGGCAACGACGGCAACCGCCTGATCCAGAGCATGATCGACAAGAACGCCTTCGGCCTGAAAGACGCCGGCTTCAAGGTCGTCGAATCCAGCGAGGCGGGCATGCTGTCGCAGGTCGACCGCGCGCAGAAACGCGACACCGCCGTGGTGTTCCTCGGCTGGGCGCCGCACCCGATGAACAAGCGCTTCAAGATTCAGTACCTGACCGGCGGCGATGACTTCTTCGGCCCGGATTTCGGCGCCGCCACCGTGGCGACCAACACCCGCAAGGGCTACGCCGAGGAATGCAGCAACGTTGGCCAGCTGCTGAAAAACCTGGAGTTCACCGTCGACATGGAAAGCGAACTGATGGGCAACATCCTGGACGACAAGATGAAGCCTGACGCGGCCGCCAAGGCCTGGCTGAAAAAGAATCCACAGGTGCTCGATACCTGGCTCGCTGGCGTGACCACCATTGACGGTAAACCTGGCCTGGAGGCCGTGAAAGCCAAGATTGCCCAGTAATCGCTTATGCCGGACGGCTCACGCCGTCCGGGCTGTTTATTTCCTTGCATGCGGACGTTCACTACCATGCTGATTGATCAGAAAATCCCTTTAGGCCAGTACATCGCGGGCTTCGTTGAATGGTTGACGCAACACGGCGCCAACACCTTCGACGCAATCGCCGTGACCCTGGAAACGATGATCCACGGCGTGACGTTTGCGCTGACCTGGTTCAACCCGCTGGTGCTGATCGGCCTCATCGCCCTGCTGGCCCACTTCATTCAACGCAAATGGGGCCTGACCGCGTTCGTGGTCGCCTCCTTCCTGCTGATCCTCAATCTGGGGTACTGGCAGGAAACCATGGAAACCCTCGCCCAGGTCATGTTCGCGACCCTGGTCTGCGTGGTCATCGGCGTGCCGCTGGGCATCGTCGCCGCGCACAAACCGATGTTCTACACTTTGATGAGGCCGGTACTCGATCTGATGCAGACCGTACCGACCTTCGTTTACCTCATTCCTACCCTGACCCTCTTCGGGCTGGGCGTGGTACCGGGCCTGATCTCGACGGTGGTGTTCGCCATCGCCGCGCCGATCCGCCTGACCTACCTGGGCATCCGCGATGTCCCGCAAGAACTGATGGACGCCGGCAAGGCCTTCGGCTGCTCGCGTCGCCAACTGCTTTCACGGATCGAACTGCCTCACGCCATGCCGAGCATCGCGGCCGGCATCACCCAGTGCATCATGCTGTCGCTGTCGATGGTGGTGATCGCGGCCCTGGTGGGCGCCGACGGACTCGGCAAACCGGTGGTCAACGCACTGAACACTGCTGATATCGCCCTGGGCTTCGAAGCGGGCCTGGCGATCGTACTGCTGGCGATCATGCTCGACCGTATCTGCAAACAACCCGACGCCAAAGTAGGGGGTGACGCATGAGCATAATTCGCTTCGATAACGTTGACGTGATCTTCACCAAGGATCCGCGCGAAGCACTGAAACTTCTCGATCAAGGCTTGACCCGCAGTGAGATCCTGAAAAAGACCGGACAGATCGTCGGCGTTGAAAAGGCCAGCCTGGACATCAACAAAGGCGAGATCTGCGTGCTGATGGGCCTCTCCGGCTCCGGCAAGTCGAGCCTGCTGCGCTGCATCAACGGCCTCAACACCGTGAGCCGCGGCAAGCTGTTCGTCGAACACGAAGGCAAGCAGATCGACATCGCCTCCTGCACCCCGGCCGAGCTGAAAATGATGCGCACCAAACGCATCGCGATGGTGTTCCAGAAGTTCGCCCTGATGCCCTGGCTGACGGTGCGCGAGAACATCAGTTTCGGTCTGGAAATGCAGGGTCGTCCGGAGAAGGAACGGCGCAAGCTGGTCGATGAAAAACTCGAACTGGTGGGCCTGACCCAGTGGCGCAACAAGAAGCCCGACGAGCTGTCCGGCGGCATGCAGCAGCGTGTCGGCCTGGCCCGCGCGCTGGCGATGGACGCTGACATTCTGCTGATGGACGAACCTTTCTCGGCCCTCGACCCGCTGATCCGTCAGGGTCTGCAGGATGAACTGCTGGAACTGCAACGCAAGCTGAGCAAGACCATCGTATTCGTGAGCCACGACCTCGACGAGGCGCTGAAACTCGGCAGCCGCATCGCGATCATGAAGGACGGCCGGATCATCCAGTACAGCGTGCCGGAAGAAATCGTGCTCAACCCGGCGGACGATTACGTGCGCACGTTCGTCGCCCACACCAACCCGCTGAACGTGCTGTGCGGTCGCAGCCTGATGCGCACCCTGGACAACTGCAAACGCATCAACGGTTCGGTGTGCCTGGATCCGGGCGGCGATTCGTGGCTGGACCTGGCCGAGGGCAACACCATCAAGGGTGCGCGGCAGAACGGTTCGGTGCTGAACCTGCAGAACTGGGCACCGGGGCAAGCCGTGGAAGGGCTGGAGCGCAAACCGACGCTGGTGGACTCGAACATCGGCATGCGCGACGCGTTGCAGATCCGTTACCAGACCGGCAACAAACTGGTGCTGCACGACAACAACCATGTGGTGGGGATTCTTGGGGACAGCGAGCTGTATCACGCGCTGCTCGGCAAGAACCTGGGGTAAAGAGAGCAGACACAAAAACGCCGCGAGAGGATCGCGGCGTGATCGTTCCCACGCTCCGCGTGGGAATGCAGCCCGGGACGCTCCGCGTCCCAAATCAAAAGCCGAACGCGGAGCGTCCGTTGAGGCATTCCCACGCAGAGCGTGGGAACGATCAGACACAAAAAAGGGGCTCAACTTGAGCCCCTTTGTATTCCCGCACAACGTGCAGGAAAGATCACTTCACAACTCAGCTATAGACCCGGCCAAGGAGCTGCCGATGGCTTTCAAACTGATCGAGCACATCGCGTGTGATCTGATCCTGTGTGAAGCCCATCAGGTCGTAGTCCTGGCTGCCGTTGTGCAGGTACACCTCGGCGCGGTAGAAACGCTGGCGCGCTTCATCAGACTGAACCGACTCGCTCGGGGTGGCCAGGTAGCCGTCCAGGCTCACTTCGTAGACAAAAGGGTTGCCCTCTTCCATCTCGACCCGCACGCCCATGCAGCGCTTGGACTTGCCCAGCAGCGTCTGCACTTCCAGACCCTGTGCACGCATTTGCGCAGCAGCATCTTCCAGCGCCGGGCTGACGTGTTTGTCCATGAAGCGCTGAACCACCGACTGGCTCGGTTGCAGATCCAGCTGGGTCAGGCGCTCGCTGAAACCACGACGACCGCGTTCAGCCAGTTGCGCCTGCTCCTGTTCGATCTGCATGTCCTGGCGCATCGCCTTGTGCAGGCCGAACATGAAGCACACCAACACCACCGAGAACGGCAGACCGGCCAGCACCACCATGGTCTGCATGGCTTCGAAGTTACCGGCGAACAGCAGGCCGATGGTCACCAGCGTGATCACGACCGACCAGAAGATCCGCAGCCAGTGCGGGGCGTCTTCGTCGACGTTGCCGCCCTTGCAGGACAGGTTCGCCATCATCACCGCGCCGGAGTCGGCCGGGGTCAGGAACAGCACGAAACCAACGAAGATCGACACACCGATGACGACTTTCGACGCCGGGTAGTGTTCCAGCAACTGATAGATCGCCATCGACGGCTGTTCCAGCGCCGTCTTGCCGAGTTCCACCGCGCCCTGGTTCATCACCAGATCCAGCGCCGAGTTACCGAAGATCGACAGCCACGCCAGGGTGAAACCCAGCGGAATCAGCAGCACGCCAGCCACCAGCTCACGCACGGTACGACCACGGGAAATACGCGCGATGAACATGCCGACGAATGGGGCCCAGGAAATCCACCACGCCCAGTAGAACAGAGTCCACAGGCCCAGCCAGCGGTCGGACTTCTCACTGTCGCCTTCATAGACGTACAGGTCGAAAGTCTTCAGCACCACGCCGTTGAGGTAGTCGCCGATGTTCTGCACGAAGCCATTGAGCAGGTGCAGGGTCGGGCCGAACAGCAGGACGAAAATCAGCAGGCCGCTGAACAGGATGATGTTGAGGTTGGACAGACGACGGATGCCGTTTTCCACACCGGACACGGCAGCGATGGTCGCCACGGTGCTCATCACGATGATCACGATCAGCAGGTTGGTGTTGCTGTGTTCCATGCCGAACAGGTTTTCCAGGCCCGAAGACACTTGCAGCGAGCCGATCCCCAGGTTGGTCACCAGACCCAGCAGGGTCACGAACATGCCGAAACCGTCCACCGCATGACCGGCAGCGCCCTTGACCCAACGCTCGCCCACCAGCGGATACAGCGCCGAACGCAGTGCCAGCGGCTGGTTATGACGGTAAGCGAAATAGGCCACGGCCAGACCGACCAGTGCGTAGATCGCCCAGCCGTGCAGGCCCCAGTGCAGGAAGGTCAGTTGAACAGCCTGACGTGCCGCCATGTTGGTAGCGGACGCGCCTTCCGGCGGATTGAAGTAGTGATCCAGCGGCTCGGACGCACCGAAGTACAGCAGCGAAATACCGATACCCGACGAGAACAGCATCCCCGCCCAGGCGCCGTAGCTGAAATCCGGGGTGTCGTCCTTGCTACCCAGTTTGAGTTTGCCGTAGGAGGAAAACGCCAGGCCCACCACGAATACGAGGTAAGCGGCGATCACCACCATGTAGTACCAGCCGAAGCTGCGGGACAACCAGGCCTGAGCCACTCCCAGCATTCTGCCGGCCTCTTGCGGGGCGATGATCAGAATGGCGGTCAACAACAGAATCAGCGCGGTAGAGGTGTAGAACACCCAACCGTTGACCGTCACCTTCTCGGGCGGGGTCTTTATAAGCGAGGCAGAACTCATGGCACAAATGCTCCAGGCAGTGCGAGAGAAGAACACAAGGCAACACGGAACCCGACCAATCGGTTAGTTGGCAGCCGACCGGCGGGTGATATAAAGACACCCCGAAAAAAGCCCGAACCTGCAGAGATGGCACCGCGAATCGCCGTCGTGGCCGAGGCATGGACGTTCATCCGAAACCTGGCCTTGAGCGTCTTGCCCATTCAACACGTCCATCGAACGTCGAACCGCGCCTTGCCCCGCGCAGGTTTCGAGCATTTTCGGATGTCGGTTTATCGCCACTTACACGTAAGAAAATTCTGTAGGCAGCGACGATTTGTCGCAGATCTTATTCTTTGTTGATTGAACGTTCAATCAAAACAAAATAGACTGGCCCTCAATCCGATAGGCGTCATTCGCCCGTCGGAAGGCCTAAGGAGATGTGCAAGATGCCCAAGGTCGGTATGCAACCCATCCGCCGCCAACAACTGATCGAAGCCACTTTGCAGGCGGTTGATCAGGTCGGAATGGGGGACGCCAGCATTGCGCTGATCGCCCGTTTGGCCGGTGTCTCGAATGGCATCATCAGTCACTATTTTCAGGACAAGAATGGCCTGATCGCCGCCACGATGCGGTATCTGATGACCGCCCTCAGCGAGAGCGTCACCGCGCGCCGTCAGGCGCTGGCAGACAGCAGCCCCCGGGCGCATCTGCAGGTGATCATCGAAGGCAACTTCGACGCCAGCCAGGTCAATGGCCCGGCAATGAAAACCTGGCTGGCCTTCTGGGCCACCAGCATGCACCAGCCGTCTTTGCACAGGTTGCAGCGGATCAACGATCACCGTCTGTATTCCAACCTGTGCTGCGAGTTCCGCCGTGTGTTGCCGCTCGAAGATGCGCGCACCGCCGCCCGTGGACTGGCAGCTCTGATCGACGGTTTGTGGTTGCGCGGCGCGCTGTCGGGAGACGCTTTCGACACTGCGCAGGCGCAACAGATCGCTTACGAATACATGGATTTCCAATTGGCCAAGCAGGTGAGCTAGAGCACAGAGAAAACGCTCGGCCCCTGAACTGTCACCGACCAGTGATGCCACAGCTATATGGCTCACCCGGTGACCAACGCCAACCACTAATGCACTTGCGAGGACACTATGGCCCGTTTCGAACTGCAAAAACTCTACATCGATGGCGCGTACTCCGACGCCGGCAGCGATGCCACCTTCGAAGCCATCAACCCGGCTAACGGTGAAGTCCTCGCACAAGTGCAACGTGCGACCAAGGAAGACGTCGAGCGTGCTGTGGTCAGCGCCGAAAAGGGCCAGAAAATCTGGGCCGCGATGACCGCCATGGAGCGTTCGCGCATCCTGCGTCGCGCCGTCGACATCCTGCGCGAGCGCAACGATGAACTGGCTGCCCTGGAAACCCTGGACACCGGTAAAGCCTTCTCCGAAACCAAGTACGTCGACATCGTCACCGGCGCCGACGTGCTGGAATACTACGCAGGCCTGGTACCCGCCATCGAAGGCGAGCAGATCCCGCTGCGTGACACCGCATTCGTCTACACCCGTCGCGAGCCGCTGGGCGTTGTCGCCGGTATCGGCGCGTGGAACTACCCGATCCAGATCGCCCTGTGGAAATCCGCTCCAGCCCTGGCGGCCGGTAACGCGATGATCTTCAAGCCAAGCGAAGTCACCTCGCTGACCACCCTGAAACTGGCCGAGATCTACACCGAAGCCGGCGTTCCGAATGGCGTGTTCAACGTTCTGACCGGCAGCGGCCGTGAAGTCGGCACCTGGCTGACCGAGCACCCGCGCATCGAGAAGATCTCCTTCACCGGCGGCACCGACACTGGCAAGAAAGTCATGGCCAGCGCTTCGGCTTCGTCGCTCAAAGACGTGACCATGGAACTGGGCGGCAAGTCCCCGCTGATCATCTGCGACGACGCCGACCTGGATCGCGCCGCCGACACCGCCATGATGGCCAACTTCTACAGCTCCGGTCAGGTCTGCACCAACGGCACTCGCGTGTTCGTGCCGAGCCACCTGAAAGCCGCTTTCGAAGCCAAGATCGTCGAGCGCGTTGCCCGCATCCGCGTTGGCAACCCGGAAGACGAAAACACCAACTTCGGCCCGCTGGTCAGCTTCCCGCACATGGAAAGCGTGCTGGGCTACATCGCCAAGGGTAAAGAAGAAGGCGCCCGCGTTCTGTGCGGCGGCGAACGTCTGACCGACGGCGAATTCGCCAAAGGCGCGTTCGTGGCTCCGACCGTGTTCACCGACTGCACCGACGACATGACCATCGTCCGTGAAGAAATCTTCGGCCCGGTGATGGCGATCCTGACCTACGAAACCGAAGAAGAAGTGATCCGTCGCGCCAACGACACCGACTTCGGCCTGGCCGCCGGTATCGTCACCCGCGACCTGAACCGCGCCCACCGCGTGATTCATCAACTGGAAGCCGGTATCTGCTGGATCAACGCCTGGGGCGAGTCCGACGCAAAAATGCCGGTTGGCGGTTACAAGCAGTCGGGCGTCGGCCGTGAGAACGGCATCAGCTCGCTGAACAACTTCACTCGCATCAAATCGGTACAGGTCGAGCTGGGCGATTACGTCTCGGTGTTCTAAGACCCGCCATTGTGTGCTGCCCGCGAAGCCGCCTTCGCGGGCAAGCCCGCTCCCACAAGGGAAGCGCTGGCTGTCTGACCTGACCAACTTCAAAGAGGGTGCATTCAATGTCCCAAGAATTCGATTACATCATCGTCGGTGCCGGCTCTGCCGGTAACACCCTGGCGACCCGTCTGACTGAAGACGAAGGCGTCACCGTCCTGCTGCTCGAAGCCGGTGGCCCGGACTACCGTTTCGACTTCCGCACGCAAATGCCGGCAGCCCTGGCATTCCCGCTGCAAGGCCGTCGCTACAACTGGGCGTACGAAACCGATCCGGAGCCACACATGGACGGTCGCCGGATGGAATGCGGTCGCGGCAAGGGCCTCGGCGGTTCCTCGCTGATCAACGGCATGTGCTACATCCGTGGCAACGCGATGGACTACGACGGCTGGGCGAAACTGCCAGGCCTGGAAGACTGGACCTACCTCGACTGCCTGCCGTACTTCCGCAAAGCGGAAACCCGCGACATCGGCCCGAACGACTACCACGGCGGCGAAGGCCCGGTCAGCGTGACCACGCCGAAGGCGGGCAACAACCCGCTGTTCCACGCCATGGTTGAAGCTGGCGTGCAAGCCGGTTACCCGCGCACCGAAGACCTGAACGGCTACCAGCAGGAAGGCTTCGGCCCGATGGACCGCACCGTGACGCCGAAAGGCCGTCGTGCTTCCACCGCCCGTGGTTACCTGGACGTGGCCAAGAAGCGTTCGACCCTGACCATCGTCACTCACGCCCTGACTGACAAGGTTCTGTTCGAAGGCAAGCGTGCCGTTGGCGTGCGTTACCTGGTCGGCGCCGCTGAAGAGCGCGTCGAAGCCCGTGCCCGCAAAGAAGTCATCGTCTGCTCCGGCGCGATCGCTTCGCCGCAACTGCTGCAACGCTCCGGCGTCGGCCCGGCAAAACTGCTGGAAAGCCTCGACATCCCGGTCGTTCACGATCTGCCAGGCGTCGGCGAAAACCTGCAGGATCACCTCGAGCTGTACCTGCAATACGCTTGCACCCAACCGGTCTCGCTGTACCCGTCGCTGCTCTGGTACAACCAGCCGGCCATTGGTGCCGAGTGGCTGTTCAACGGCACCGGCATCGGCGCCAGCAACCAGTTCGAAGCCGGCGGTTTCATCCGTACTCGCGAAGAGTTCGAATGGCCGAACATCCAGTACCACTTCCTGCCGGTGGCGATTAACTACAACGGCAGCAACGGTGTGAAAGAACACGGCTTCCAGGCGCACATGGGTTCCATGCGTTCGCCGAGCCGCGGTCGCATCCAGGTCAAATCCAAGGATCCGCGCCAGCACCCGAGCATCCTGTTCAACTACATGGCCACCGAGCAGGACTGGCAGGAGTTCCGCGACGGCATCCGCCTGACCCGTGAAATCATGCAACAGCCTGCACTGGACGCTTTCCGTGGCCGTGAAATCAGCCCGGGCATCGACGTGCAAACCGATGAGCAGCTGGACAAGTTCATCCGCGAGCACGCCGAAACCGCGTTCCACCCGTCCTGCTCGTGCAAGATGGGCACCGACGACATGGCGGTAGTGGATGGCGAAGGCCGCGTGCATGGCATGCAGGGTCTGCGTGTGGTCGATGCCTCGATCATGCCGATCATCACCACCGGCAACCTGAACGCGCCGACGATCATGATGGCCGAGAAAATCGCCGACAAGATCCGTGGCCGTCAGCCGCTGCCGCGCAGCAAGGCGCCGTACTACGTTGCTGGCGATGCGCCGGTGAAAGGCAAGGCACTGCGTGATGTGAGTGCTGTTGCTCAGTAAGTCGTAATACTCTAAGGATCGTTCCCACGTCGAGGCGTCGAACCGTCTGCGTGGGAATGCATCCCGTGACGCTCCGCGTCACAAAGCGGACGCGGAGAGTCCATGGCGGCGTTCCCACGCAGAGCGTGGGAACGATCTGCTGTTATCAGAGTAAATCCTCCTACACCCCCTCTTCACTTGATCCTACCCCCTCGCAGGCCTACTCTAGTCCTCGCCCAATCGTTTCACCCCCTCCCCGCCGAATTCGCTTCGCCGCTACTCCCATAACAAGGAGGTTTCCCTGATGTTCGATTTCCACTCCCAGCTCAAGCAGCGCTTCGCTGCCTTGCGCACGGGCGCCGAATTTTTTTCCTTGCGGTATGTCCGCGAGTCCGGCCAGTACCTGTCGGTGCGCAAGAACGTCGCCGAACCGCCGAGCCTGAGCCGCGACGAAGGCGCGATGCTCACCGTTCGCGTCAACGGCGTCGAAGCCTACGCTGCGACCAATGACCTGTCGCAACAAGGCCTGCAAGCCGCCCTTGAGCGTGCCGAGCAACAGGCCCGGCGGATCAAGCCCCACGCCCTGCTCGACCTGAGCCAGCAGCCGGTGTCCAGTGACCGCGCCGACTACTTTTCACCCAATCTCAAACAACCCTTTCCGTCCCTGAGCGAATGCTTCGAGCTGCTCGGCGCGGAATCCGCCTCGGTGCCAAAGGATGAGCGCCTGGTGAATTGGGAAGTGAGCATCGGCATCACCCACGTCGAACAGATCTACCTGAGCAGCGCCGGCGCCGAATTGCGCCAGGCCCAGCGCTTCGTCTATCCGGGCCTCGACGTCACCGCCTATGACGGCAACGACAGCCAGACCCGCAGCCTCGGCCGCGAGAACTTCGGCCAGCAGGGCGGCGCCGACGTGATCAGCCGCTGCGGTTTGATCGGTGCCGGCCCGCAAGTCGCCGATCAGGCGCTGCAATTGCTGCTCGCGCCGAACACTCCGCAAGGCCCGCGCGACCTGCTGCTGATGCCCGACCAGATGATGCTGCAGATCCACGAATCCATCGGTCACCCGCTGGAGCTCGACCGGATCCTCGGTGACGAGCGCAATTACGCCGGCACCAGTTTCGTCAAAGCCTCGGATTTCGGCAGCCTGCAATACGGCTCGAAACTGCTCAACGTGACGTTCGATCCGGGCATTCCCGAAGAGCTGGCGAGTTACGGTCACGATGACGACGGTTCCAAGGCCAGCAAGCAGTTTTTGATTCACGAAGGCCTGCTGGTCCGGCCGTTGGGCGGTGCTCTGTCGCAGTTCCGCGCGGGTCTGGACGGCGTCGCCAACAGCCGCGCCTGTGGCTGGAACCGCCCACCGATCGACCGCATGGCCAACCTCAACATCGAGCCGGGCGACCAGCCGCTGGAACAACTGATCGGCGGCATCGAAAACGGCATTCTGATGAGCACCAACCGCTCATGGTCGATCGACGATGCACGCAACAAATTCCAGTTCGGCTGCGAATGGGGCCAGTTGATCGAAAACGGCGAACTCAAGGGCGTGGTGAAAAACCCGAACTACCGGGGCATTTCCGCGCACTTCTGGAAGAGCCTGCGCGCCGTCGGCAACGCCGGCACCACTCAGGTGCTGGGCACGCCGAACTGCGGCAAGGGCGAACCGAACCAGGTGATCCGCGTCGGCCATGCGTCGCCGGCCTGCGTGTTCAGCAATGTTGATGTGTTTGGGGGAGACGCCTGATGAGTATTTCCAAGAACCCGTCCGAGGCGTTCAAGGTGCTGGTCAACTGGCTGCGCGATGCCGTGCGCGAGCCGGAACAGTTCACCCTGAGTTACGACGCCGAATCGTCGGCCTTCGTCCGTTTCAACCACGCCAAGGTGCGTCAGGCCGGGCAAGTGCAGCAAGCCGGTATCGGTCTGAAACTGATCGACGACGGTCGCCATGCGGACCTGCACATCACCCTGTCCGGTGAGCAGGCCACCGACCTGCAACGTCTCGCCGAAGGTTTGCAGCAACTGCGCGAAACCCTGCCGCTGCTGCCGCAGGACCCGTACCTGCTGCTCAACCACAACGGCTGGCAGAGCAAGAATGTGCAGGAGCATCCGCTGCCGGATACCGAGCAAGTTGTCGCTGAAATCGCTCAAGCGGCCGAAGGCCTGGATCTGGTCGGTTTCTACGCTGCTGGCCCCATCAGCCGTGGCTTCGCCAGTTCTTCCGGCGCATTCGGCTGGCATCAGGCCAACAGTTTCAACTTCGACTTCAGCCTGTTCCACGAGAACGGCGAAGCGGTGAAGGCCAGCTACGCCGGGCATGACTGGAACAGCGAAGACTTCGCCAAACGCATCCAGCAGGCCCGCGAACAACTCGAGTTTCTCGGTCGCCCGCTGCGCACCCTGCCGCCCGGCCAATACCGCGCCTATCTGGCGCCCGCAGCCCTGGAAGAAATCATGGGCATGTTGTGCTGGGGCGGTTTCTCGGCGCAGTCGATTGCCAGCAAAAGCAGCCCGTTGCAGAAGCTGTATGCCGGCGATCAGGCGTTCAGCCCGCTGGTGTCCCTCGACGAAAAAGTCAGCGACTCGCTGAGCCCGGCGTTTTCCGGTGAGGGTTACCCGCGCAGCGATCTGCGGCTGATCATCGAAGGCAAGGCGGGTGATCAGTTGGTGGGTTCGCGCAGTGCTGCCGAATACGGTCTGACGGCCAACGGTGCAGGCGGTGGCGAATCGCCGAGCGCGCTGAACATGGGCGCAGGCGATCTGCCGCAGGCCGAGATCCTCAAACAGTTGGGCACCGGGTTGTACATCAGCAATCTGTGGTACCTGAACTTCTCTGATCAACCGGCGGCGCGACTGACCGGCATGACCCGGTTTGCCACGTTCTGGGTCGAGAATGGCGAGATTCAGGCGCCGGTCAGCACCATGCGTTTCGACGACAGCGCCTACAGCCTGCTGGGTTCGCAGCTGGAAGCGTTGACCGCCGAGCGGGAATTGCTGCTGTCGGCGAGCACCTATAGCCAGCGCAATACCTCGTCGGCGCTGTTGCCGGGGGCGCTGGTGAGCCGATTGACCCTCACTCTCTAACCCTTCGACCTGATCGTTCCCACGCTCTGCGTGGGAATGCAGCCCGGGACGCTCTGCGTCCCAGCCAAAAGCGGACGCGGAGCGTCCGTTGAGGCATTCCCACGCGGACGGTTCGACGCCTCGACGTGGGAACGATCAATCAACCAACAAGAGGTTCCATGCCCAACCGCCCGCCTCTCGACGCCATCACCGCCCGCTGGTTGCCGTGGGTCGTCGCCATCGCTTTCTTCATGCAGTCCCTCGACGGGACCATCCTAAACACCGCCCTGCCGGCCATGGCCAGGGACCTGGCCGAAGACCCGCTGCGCATGCAGGGCGTGATCATCGCCTACATGCTCACCGTGGCCCTGCTGATTCCGGCCTCAGGCTGGATCGCCGACCGCTTCGGCACCAAGAAAATCTTCTTCGGCGCGATCCTGCTGTTCAGCCTCGGCTCGCTGCTCTGCGCCTTGTCGAGCAGCCTGAGCATGCTGATCGGTGCGCGAGTGATTCAGGGTCTCGGCGGTGCGCTGATGCTGCCGGTCGGGCGTTTGGTGGTGCTACGCGCCTACCCGCGCTCGGAACTGGTGCGGATCATGGGCTTCATTACCATTCCCGGCCTGCTCGGCCCACTGATCGGCCCGACCATGGGCGGCTGGATGGTCGAATACCTGACGTGGCACTGGATCTTCCTGATCAACCTGCCGGTCGGCGTCATCGGTTGCTACGCGGTGTGGAAATTCATCCCCGACCTGCGCGGCACCGAGCGCACGCGTTTCGATAGCCTCGGTTTCCTGCTGTTCGGCGCGGCGATGGTGCTAATCACTATCGCCATGGAAGGCCTCGGCGAACTGCACCTGCCGCACCTGCGGGTGATGCTGTTGCTGTTCGGCGGTATGGCGTGTCTGGCGGCGTACTGGTTGCGCGCCGGGCACATTGAAAACCCGCTGTTCGCGCCGTCGCTGTTCAAGACCCGCACCTTCGCGGTGGGCATTCTCGGCAACCTTTTCGCCCGGCTTGGTAGCGGCGCCCTGCCGTTTCTGGTGCCGTTGCTGCTGCAAGTGGCGCTGGGGTATTCGCCGTCCCAGGCCGGGATGAGCATGTTGCCTTTGGCCGCTGCGGCGATGGTCGCCAAGTGGGGCGCGCGGCCGCTGATCGAGCGTCTGGGCTATCGCATCGTGCTGACCGGCAACACGCTGTTTCTGGGGATCATGCTGGCGAGCATGGGCCTGGTCAGCGAGCAGACGCCGTACTGGTTGCTGCTGTGCCTGCTGGCGATTCTCGGGGCGATCAATTCGCTGCAATTCACCGCGATGAACACCGTGACCCTGATCGACCTCGACGACGCCAGCGCCAGCAGCGGCAACAGTTTGCTGTCGGTGGTGGCGCAGTTGTCGCTGAGCCTCGGGGTGGCGTGCGCCGGTGCGCTGCTCGGCGGCTTTACGGCAGAGATCGGCAATGACGGCGTTGAGACCGTGTTGGGCGCGTTTCAACTCACGTTCGTGACCGTTGGGATCATGGCGATGCTCGCTGCGACCATTTTTTCTCAACTTTCAAAGAATGACGGACGGCGAGTCAGACGTCCGGAAGAACACATCGAGTCTTAGGGCTATTGGCCACCGGGCTGGTACACTGCGCGACATTTTGTTTTGCAGGCCAGTCCCGTGACCACCATCGCCACCGCTTTTAATACTTTGCCGCTGTCCGCCGCCATGCTGGCTAACCTCGACTCCCTCGGTTATGCCCAGATGACGCCGATCCAGGCGCAGAGCTTGCCGGTGATCCTCAAGGGGATGGACCTGATCGCCCAGGCCAAGACCGGCAGCGGCAAGACCGCCGCGTTCGGCATCGGCCTGCTGAACCCGATCAATCCGCGCTACTTCGGTTGCCAGGCGCTGGTGATTTGCCCGACCCGGGAACTGGCTGACCAGGTCGCCAAGGAAATCCGTCGTCTGGCCCGTGCCGAAGACAACATCAAGGTCCTGACCCTGTGCGGCGGCGTGTCGTTCGGCCCGCAGATTGGCTCGCTGGAGCACGGCGCGCACATCATCGTCGGCACTCCGGGCCGCATCCAGCAGCACCTGCGCAAGGGTTCGCTGGTTCTCGACGGCCTCAACACGCTGATCCTCGACGAAGCCGACCGCATGCTCGACATGGGTTTCTACGACGCCATCGAAGACATCATCGAGCAGACCCCGGCCCGTCGTCAGACCCTGCTGTTCTCGGCCACCTACCCGGTGGGCATCAAGCAACTGGCGTCGAAGTTCATGCGCGATCCGCAAACGGTGAAAGCCGAAGCGTTCCACGACGATACCCAGATCGAACAGCGCTTCTACGAGATTTCCCCGGAAGAGCGCATGAGCGCGGTGACCAAGGTCCTGCACCACTTCCGCCCGGCCTCCACCGTGGCGTTCTGCTTCACCAAGCAGCAAGTGCAGGAAACCGTCGATCACCTAACCTCCAAAGGCATTTCCGCCGTCGGCCTGCACGGCGATCTGGAACAGCGTGACCGCGATCAGGTGCTGGCGATGTTCGCCAACCGCAGTACTTCGGTACTGGTTGCCACCGACGTTGCCGCCCGTGGTCTGGACATCGATGCACTGGACATGGTGATCAACGTCGAACTGGCCCGCGATTCGGAAATCCACATTCACCGTGTTGGCCGTACCGGTCGTGCCGGCGAAAAAGGTATCGCGGTCAGCCTCGTGGCGCCGTCCGAAGCGCACCGCGCGCAAGCCATCGAACAATTGCAGAAAACCCCGCTGAACTGGGATCAGGTGGATAACCTCAAGTCCCAGGGCGGTGCCCCGCTGCAACCGCCGATGAGCACGCTGTGCATCGCTGGCGGGCGCAAGGACAAGGTGCGTCCGGGCGACATTCTTGGTGCACTGACCGGTGAAGCCGGCATTCCGGGCGCCCAGGTCGGCAAGATCGCGATCTTCGACTTCCAGTCCTATGTGGCGGTTGAGCGCACCGTGGTCATGCAGGCGCTGCAGCGCTTGAATAACGGCAAGATCAAGGGTCGTTCGCTGCGCGTTCGCGTCTTGTAAGCGGTCTACCATCCAAGGAAGATCCCCTGTGGGAGCGAGCCTGCTCGCGATGGCGGACTGTCAGCCAACAACTATGTTGCATGTGCCGACCTCATCGCGAGCAGGCTCGCTCCCACATTGGTTTCCGGTGAATTTGAATTTTGTGTGAGGACACCGTTTTGCGCTCTACCGAAGTCGTGATCATTGGCGCTGGCGCCGCAGGGTTGATGTGTGCACTGACCGCCGCCGGGCGCGGGCGTCAGGTGATGCTGCTCGACCACGCGAACAAGGCCGGCAAGAAAATCCTGATGTCCGGCGGTGGGCGCTGCAACTTCACCAACATGTACACCGAACCGAGCAATTTTCTCTCGCAGAATGCGCACTTCTGCAAATCCGCGCTGGCCCGCTACACCCAATGGGATTTCATCGGCATGGTCGCCAAGCACGGCGTGCCGTATCACGAGAAAAAACTCGGCCAACTGTTCTGCGATAACAAATCCAGCGACATCCTCGGCATGCTGCTGGACGAGTGCGATCAGGTCGGCGTCAATCTGCACCTCGACACGTCGATCCAGACCATCGAGAAGGTCGAGGGCGGTTACCTGCTCGACACGACTCTCAGCCAGATCCAGTGCCAGTCGCTGGTGATCGCCACCGGCGGCCTGTCGATCCCGACGCTGGGCGCGACCGGTTTCGGTTATCAGGTCGCCAAACAGTTTGGTCATGACCTGCTGCCGACCCGCGCCGGTCTGGTGCCGTTCACCATCACCGATCAGCTCAAGGATTTGTGCACCGAGCTGTCCGGCACCTCGGTGGATTGTCTGGTCAGCTGCAACGACCAGAGCTTTCGCGAGAACATCCTGTTCACTCACCGTGGTCTGAGCGGGCCTGCGATTCTGCAGATTTCCTCGTTCTGGGAGCCGGGCGACACGGTCGAAATCAACCTGCTGCCCGACCACGACGCCGCGAGCTGGCTGCAACAGCAAACCGCCGAGCGCCCGAACAGTGAACTGAAAACCCTGCTCGGCGAAATCTTCACCAAGAAGATGGCCAACCTGTTGGCGGACAACTGGTTCGTCTCCAAACCGATGAAGCAGTACACCCACACCGAACTGGCGGACATCGCCGAAAAGCTCGGCAGCTGGAAAGTCGTCCCGGCCGGCACCGAAGGCTACCGCACCGCCGAAGTGACGCTGGGTGGCGTCGACACCCGCGAAGTCTCGTCCAAGACCATGGAATCGCTGAAAAGCCCGGGCCTCTACTTCGTTGGTGAAGTGCTGGATGTCACCGGGCATCTCGGCGGATTCAACTTCCAGTGGGCGTGGGCCTCTGGCTACGCGGCGGCACAATACGTCTGATTCGAAGGCCGTGCGGAACACTTTTTGCTGTCAGATGTGATCGGCGCCATTGCGTCGGCGTCATTACTGGCTCAATTTAGCGGCATCGCCTCGGAAGGCCTTCGCACTTCATGTCCTCGACCTCGTTTCGTCAGTCTTTGCGGCGCCTGTGGGCGCTGGATAAATTCAGCTACAGCGTGCGGGTGTTTATCGCCCTGACCGGCAGCATGGCGCTGTGCTGGTATCAGGATGAAATGGGGCTGCTGATCCCGCTGTTCCTCGGAATTATCGCCAGCGCCCTGGCCGAGACCGACGACAGTTGGCAGGGCCGCCTCAATGCATTGGCGGTGACGCTGGTGTGTTTCAGCGTCGCGGCGCTGTCCGTGGAATTGCTGTTCCCCTACCCCATCGTGTTCGTCATCGCTTTGGCACTGGCCAGTTTCGGCCTGACCATGCTCGGGGCACTCGGCGAGCGTTATGGCGCGATCGCTTCGGCGACCCTGATTCTTTCCGTCTACACCATGATCGGCGTGGATCAGCGCGGTGGCGCGGTCACGGACTTCTGGCACGAGCCGATGCTGCTGGTGGCCGGCGCCGCGTGGTACGGCCTGCTGTCGGTGCTGTGGCAGGCGATGTTTTCCAATCAGCCGGTGCAGCAAAGTCTGGCGCGGCTGTTCCGTGAACTCGGCTATTACCTGAAGCTGAAATCCTCGCTGTTCGAGCCGATCCGTCAGATGGACGTCGAAGCACGGCGACTGGAACTGGCCCAGCAGAACGGGCGGGTCGTCGCAGCCCTGAACAGCGCCAAGGAAATCATCCTGCACCGGGTCGGCAACGGTCGTCCTGGCTCGAAAGTCAGCCGTTACCTGAAGCTGTACTTCCTGGCGCAAGACATTCACGAACGCGCCAGTTCTTCGCACTACCCCTATAACGCCCTGGCTGATGCGTTTTTCCACAGCGACGTGCTGTTCCGCTGCCAGCGCCTGTTGCGTCAGCAAGGCAAGGCCTGCCGGGCGCTGGCCGAATCGATCCAGATGCGCCAGCCGTTCATCTACGACGCGAGTTTCGCCGAAGCCCTGAGCGACCTGCACGCTTCCCTCGAACACCTGCGCATCCAGAGCAACCCGGCCTGGCGCGGACTGCTGCGTTCACTGCGCGCACTGGCGGCCAACCTCGGCACCCTCGACCGTTTGCTCAGCGACGCCAGCAATCCCGACGCCCTGGCCGATGCCACCGACAGCAGCCTGCTCGACCGTTCGCCGCGCAACTTCAAGGACGTTTGGATTCGTCTGCGCACGCAGCTGACGCCGACCTCGCTGCTGTTCCGCCATGCCCTGCGTTTGCCGCTGGCGTTGAGCATCGGCTACGGCATGGTGCACCTGATTCACCCGTCGCAGGGTTACTGGATCATCCTCACCACACTGTTCGTCTGCCAGCCGAACTACGGCGCGACCCGGCGCAAACTCGGTCAGCGGATTTTCGGCACGGCGATCGGCCTGACGATTGCCTGGGCGCTGTTCGATCTGTTCCCGAATCCGCTGGTGCAGTCGTGCTTCGCCATCGCCGCCGGCGTGGTGTTCTTTACCAACCGCACCACCCGCTACACCGTGGCGACCGCCGCGATCACGATCATGGTGCTGTTCTGCTTCAACCAGGTCGGCGATGGTTATGGTCTGTTTGTGCCAAGGCTGTTCGATACCTTGCTCGGCAGCCTGATCGCGGGGCTGGCGGTGTTCCTGTTCCTGCCGGACTGGCAGGGTCGGCGCCTGAACAAAGTGCTGGCCAACACCCTCACCTGCAACAGCATTTACTTGCGTCAGATCATGCAGCAATACGCCGTCGGCAAGAGCGACGACCTCGCCTATCGCCTGGCACGACGCAATGCGCACAACGCTGACGCGGCACTCTCCACGACGCTGGCGAACATGCTGATGGAGCCGGGGCATTTCCGGAAGGAAGCCGACGTGGGCTTCCGCTTCCTGGTGCTGTCGCACACCTTGCTCAGCTATCTGTCAGGGCTAGGCGCACACCGGGAAACCCAACTGCCGGCCGAGGTGCGCGAACACCTGATCGACGGCGCCGGGGTGAGTCTGGCGGCGAGCATCGATGAGATCGCCCAGGGGCTGGCGAGTAAACAGCCGATTGCGATTCAGAGCGATGAGGAAGAAGCGCTGGCCAATGAGCTTGAGCAAATGCCGGACGAAATCGACGAAGGCCAGCGGCTGGTGCAGACGCAACTGGCGCTCATCTGCCGCCAGCTCGGGCCGTTGCGCACGCTGGCGGCGCACCTGATCAAAGACACAGCCGAAGATTGAGCCGCCTCACATTCCGTGCTGCCTGAGCAACTTGTCATAGCTGCCATCGGCCTTCATCGATGCAATCGCCTTGTCGAACCCGGCCACGATCTGTTCGTGCTGCGGGTTCTTCAGGCTGACCAGAATGTGCAGGCTGTTCTCGCTCAACGGCTTGGGCAGGAACTCCACCGCGCTGCGCACCTTCGGTGATTCCCGGGCCAGGTAATAGCGGGCGACGTATTCGTCTTCCAGGGTCAGCTTGACCCGGTCCGCCGCCAGCATGCGCACGGCCATGGCGAAGTTATGCACAGGGACTTTCTGCAACGCGGTGTCGGCATCGAACGGCGCCGAATAGGCGTAGCCGCGCACTACCGCAATCGGATAGGTGTGCAGTTCCTGCAGGTTGTTGTATTCGATGGGCGCGTCTTTGCGCTTGAGAAAACGCACGCGATTGAGCAGGTACTCGGCAGAAAACTGCCCCAGCTTCGTGCGCTCGTCGTTGTACCAGGCGTTGACCAGCACGTCGTAACGTCCTTCGCCAACCCCCATCAACGCCCGCGCCCACGGCACTTGCTCGTAACCGCTGGCATAACCGGCACGGGCCAGGGCTGTGCTGACGATGTCCGTCGCCAGCCCACCGTTGACCAGCGTGTCATCGGTAAAGGGCGGCCAGACGTCGAACACCAGACGCAATTTCTCCGCTGCAGCGCTTTGACCCAGCAACAGCAATCCGATCAAAGCAAAAGCTCGATGCAATCGCGGCATGCTTGAAAATCCTTAGCGGGCGGGCCGCCCGGCGTGTTTTCAGTCAAAACCCCAAGGCCCCTTACCGGCGAATCCCAGGCCCTAACATTAGCTCATTGAAGCCATTGCACAGCGCTTCCCAGCAGATTACACAAAGTACGGCGCGCCGCGATATTGGAATGATGGCATTTTGGCCTTTGTCACAGATTTCTCAGCCATACAGACATATTTCGGCGCTGCGCTTAGTATCGGGCGACGTAGTTCAAGGAATCGGAAGATGACAATCGAGTGGGTCTGCAAACATCACAGTGATCTGGGACTGGAGCAGCTGTACGCCATTTTGAAATTGCGCTCGGAAGTGTTCGTGGTCGAACAGCGCTGCGCGTATCTGGATCCGGACGGTCAGGATCTGGACGGCGACACCTGCCATCTGATGGGTTGGGACGGTGATCAACTGGTGGCGTACCTGCGCCTGCTGGATCCGGAATCCCAGGGTGGCGACGTGGTGATCGGCCGCGTGCTCACGGCGCCGGCCGGGCGTGGCAAAGGGTTGGGGCATGAAATGATGGAGCAGGCGTTGAAACAGGCCGAGAAGCGTTGGCCTGAAGTGCCGATCTACCTGTCGGCCCAGGCGCATTTGCAGGGGTATTACGGGCGGTACGGGTTTGTGGTGGCGGGTGAGGAATATCTGGAGGATGACATTCCGCACATCGGGATGCGGCGCTCTTGAGATTCCCCCTTCGCGGGCTTGCCCGCGAAGGGACTGCTCAGGTCAGGGATACTCGAGAACAGCCTTGATCTGCCGCAAATTCCGCTCGATCCACCCCCGATCAATCGCCCCCCACTCGCGAATCCGATAGCGCCCCGCATGATTGCGCGCGCCCTCTTCCTGTTCGAATTCACAGACGATATCCAGATCCGCCAGCGCCGCAATCGTGTCCTGCGCCGTGCGCCGGGGCATGCCGGTGACTTCGGTCAGCGCCGGCACGCTGCTCGCCAGGCCGCTGTCGATCAGGTACGCCACGTACAAGCGCCGGTAGAAACTGCTCTTGGTCTTGCTTACGTCCATGCATGCGCTCCGTTGTTTGATGTCTTATTGCATGTCCCGCCACGTCAGGTACACCCGCAGGTCGAACTCGACCTGGTGGTAGCCCGGCAGCATGTGCTCACATAACTTATAGAACGCCTTGTTGTGATCCGACTCCTTGAAGTGCGCCAGCTCGTGGACGACGATCATCTTCAGAAACTCCGGCGCGGCGTCCTTGAACAGCGAGGCAATGCGGATCTCTTTCTTGGCCTTGAGCTTGCCTCCCTGCACCCGCGAAACCGTGGTGTGCAGGCCGAGGGCGCGATGGGTCAGGTCGAGGCGATTGTCGAACAGGACCTTGTCGATGGCCGGGGCGTTGCGCAGGTATTCCTGTTTCAAGTCCAGCGCGTAGCCGTACAACGCCTTGTCGCTCTGCACATCGTGGCGACCCGGATAGCGTTGGCTCAGGTAATCACCGAGGCGGTTGTCGGCGATCAATTGGCGCACCTGATCCTGCAGATTCGCGGGATAGGCCTGGAGGTATTTCAACGCAGTCATGGGGCGGCACGGGTCATGAAAAGGCCGCCAGTGTAGCGAATTCAACCGGCCAACGCGCTCCAGTCGAACGGCTCGGTAAAGCGTGCGGTGTCCTCGGCGACCAACGGCCGCGCCACCAGGAAGCCTTGCACGTACTCGCAACCATGGGCTTGCAGCCACTGATATTGCTCGACGGTTTCAACGCCTTCGGCAATCACCAGCAAGCCGTATTCCTTGCACAGGTCGATGACCGTGCGCACTAGCGAAGCGTCGCGAGACGAGTCCGGCAATCGGGCGATCAGGTGCCGATCGAGTTTGAGGGTATCCAGTTCCAGATCGCGCAGATGCGCCAGCGAGCAGGACCCGGAACCGAAATCGTCCAGCGCCACCCGCACCCCGAGATTGCGTAGCAGCTTCAGCTGTTTGCGGGTCTCGTCCGGATTGATCGTCAGCGCCTCCTCGGTCACTTCCACTTCCATCTGGTGTGGCTGCAAACCATGGCGCTCCAGCACCTGGCGCAATTCAGTGACCAGATTTGGCAGGCCGAACTGGGTGTTGCTCAGGCTCACGCCGATGACCAGATCTTTGGAAAACTCGGACTCCCAGGCCTTACGCTGCCCGGCGCTGCGGTGATAGATCCAGCTGCCGAGCCGGCTGATCAACGTCGCCTCCTCCAGCAACGGCAGGAACAGCCCCGGCGGCACGTCGCCGACGCTCGGGTGTTGCCAGCGCAGCAGGGCCTCGAAACCACGAATCCGGCCGTCGCCAATCGCCACTTGCGGCTGGTAGACCAGATTGAAATCGCGGTTCTCGATGGCGTTGCGCACGCTCTCTTCCAGCATCAGCCGTGAGCGCGCGCGGCCGTTCATTTCATGATCGTAGAAGCGATATTGCTGACGCCCGGCACGCTTGGCTTCGTACATGGCAATGTCCGAGGCGCGCATCAAACCGTCGAGGTTGTTGCCGCAATCCGGGTAGGTGGCGATGCCGATACTCGCGCCCAGAGCGATATCGAGCCCTTCGATCTGCTGACAGATCGACACCCGTTCGATGAGCTTTTCGGCGATCTTCGCCGCTTGTTCGGGGAATTCCAGATCCAGCAGCGCAGTGAATTCATCGCCGCCCATCCGCGCCAGAATGTCGAATGGCCGCAGGCAGGCTTTCAATTGTTCGGAGACCCAGCGCAACACCCGGTCTCCGGCATCATGGCCGAGGGAATCATTGACCCTCTTGAAGCCGTCGAGATCGAGGTACATCAGCACCCAACTGCTGTCCGTGCGCTCGCCACGCAACAGCAGATTTTCCACAGTCTGGTAAAAACCCCGGCGATTGAGCAGCCCGGTCAGCGGGTCGGTGACCGCCTGAAATTCCAGCTGTTGATGCAGATGGCGCACCACCGACATGTCCAGCACCGTCACCACCATCGCGTGCTGTTCACTCGGCAGCGGCGCGCAGGACAAAGCCACCGGCACTTGCTGCCCCGGCGCGGTACGCAGCAACGCGTCGTGTAAGCGCAACGTCTCGCCGCGTTTGTAACTGGCATAAAACTCGGAATCGGCCCACAGCGGAATGTGGGGTTTCTGCAGGAAATCGAGAAACTCCTGCCCTTCCAGCTCCTTCACTGGCGCATTCAGCAACCGGGAAATCGCCGGGTTGGCGAAGCGAATCAAGCCATCCTCGCCCAGCACCAGAATGCCTTCGGCGGCGTTATCCAGCACCGAGGCATTGAAGGCCCGCGCCGATTCCAGATCCTGACTCAAGCGCTGCAAGGCCCGGCGATTGCGCTGGTGCTCCAGCAACGCCTGGACTTTCGGTTTGAGAATCTGCGGATCGAACGGTTTGAACAGGTAATCCACCGCGCCGCTGGCGTAGCCCTTGATCACGGCGTCCTGGGACTGCTCGTTGGCGGTGAGGAAAATGATCGGGGTCAGGCGCGTGCGCTGACTGCCGCGCATCAGCCGCGCGACTTCGAAACCGTCCATGCCCGGCATCTGCACATCCAGCAGCACCAGATCGACGTCGTGCTCGAGCAGCAGGCTAAGGGCTTCGAAACCGGAAGCCGCGGTCATCACCTGCCAGTCCTGGCGCTGCAGCAACGCGCGCATGCTGATCAGATTTTCAGGGTAATCATCAACGATCAAAAGGACTGAGCTGCCTTCACCTGGCTGGGGTTGCGCGCATTCCATGCTGCTTCTCTTGTCGGGACATCTCGTGTCGGGGCATCTCGGATCAGTGTTCCGGGCGGTTTCTCGTGAAAACCGTACAGTCACTGAGCCTTCACTCTAGTCCGGGATCTGTAAAAGCAATAGCTGTCATCCAGCCATCATTTAACCAAACCGATAGGCAGCCGACTAACGGTCACCGCTGAAGCCCCCGAAAACCGGGAAAGGTGGCATTTCGACAGGATGTTGACGCCAATCATCCGCCAGACGGCCGTTAACAAAAAATCCCTCTACGCTTATAAAGGCCGCCCCCAAGACCCGCGAGCTAGAGCTTCTGGCACGCGCGTGCAACAGCAAGAGAGTGGAAGAACCGACATGATCGACCTCGCAACCTGGAACCTCAGCGTTCCCGTTGGCAGCCCGCCCTACACCGTCGAAACCTCCAAACTGGTGAACGGCTTCAAGGATCAGTACTTCCATTCCGACACCGGCACCCTGTTCTTCTGGTCCCCGGTGACCGGCTCGAAAACCGAAAACGCCATCTACCCGCGCACCGAACTGCGCGAAACCTACAGCAACGGCACCTTGCGCAACTGGTATTACCCGGACGCCGACAACCTGCTGCGCGCGACCCTCTCGGTCAACAAGGTGCCCAGCTCCGGCAAGATCGTCATCGGCCAGATCCACGCCTATGAAAGCCAGAAGCCGATGCTCAAGCTTGAGTACCAATACAAAGACAAAACCGAGACCGGCAACCTGGTGATCAAACTGCGCACCCATCCGGATCAGGACGAAAGCCGCGTCATCACCCTCGCCACCGGGATCAAACTCAATCGCGAATTCAACTACCTCATTCACCTGAGCCCCGGCGGCGCACTGGGTGTGAGTGCGGCCGGGTATCAGTGGGATTCGCAGATCAGCGCAACGTGGCGCAACAAACCGCTGTATTTCAAGGCGGGTGTGTATGTGCAGGACAACACCGGGTACACCAGCGAAGGTGGGCAGGTGACGTTCAGCAAGCTGGACATCGATCACGATAAATAGCGGTGGCGCGCACGTTTAAGGCCGCTGTTTAAAGGCAGTGCGCGTAACGTCCCGAAGCCTACAACGGCTTGCGTCGCTGCCTACCGGTACGCCAGAATCCGCCGGCTTGTGCGCCTGGAGGGCCATCGGTAACTTGATTCGGGTCACTGATTCGCAGTGATCGGGTTTAGTAGCCCGAGGGTTCGCGAGGCGTATTTGCACTCCAGAAAGTGAGATATCTCGATATCTGCGCTTGATGGTAGCTGTACGCAGGGCGCTTTCGGGCGCGCCGGTTCGCGTCTCCCCGGTCTACTAACCTGCGTTCAGCTGCCACCCCATCGTTTAGTAGCGATCCGGTGTCGGCTCCATTTCCCGGAGACGAAACATGATTCAATCGACGCCTCATCCGCCGGTCACAGACCCGGCCTCCCCCTACGATTCCATCGACCCCAAAAAACTCAACGAAGCCGCCGAACGCGCCCTCGACCATTACCTCTGCCCCGGCGCCCGCATCATGGCCACGGTCAACGAACCCGACCGCATGTACTTCGCCAATCCCGCCTACAACACCGAATCCCTGTTGGCCAACGCCAGCGAAACCCTCGGCTCCGCCAGCGAAATGCTCAACAACTTCGCCGCCACCCTCGCCCCAGCCGACCGCAAAACCGCGATAGGCATTGCGCAGTTGGTGATGCTTGGAGAACTCGCGGTGAATCAGGCGCTGGATCACGTCGAGCCATAAGTGTAATCGGCGACTGGCCGGAGCAACTCATCTACAACAAAACCCGCCACTGGCGGGTTTTACCAGCAAAAACGCAATTGGGCCCAATTGCTCACAAAACGAAAAGCTCCAGCCATCAAGCGCAATCAATAATTAAAAAAACAGGCGTACGTTGGTAACTAAATAGAATTACATAAATACCAAAAAAACATAAAAAACTGTCAGATCTTACAGTTGCTGAAAACCTTATAAACACAAACCATAGGCTCACATCCAGATGACAACTAAGAGTGGACAGATTTATTTATCTGCCGATCGCAAAAAAACCATATAAGCATCTGTCAACTCTGAAAGATGCTTATATATACAGGAATCTAAATTCACCTACGGGACATTAAAAAATTTGCAAAACAACAAACTGATATTTTTCCGAATGATGACAGGAGAATGAAAATGAACAGCAAACTTTACGCAAATCAGGGCTGGCAAAACGTCGGCCGAACTCCCTCGGAAGGGCGCCTATTTGCTGACGGCATGTGGTGCTTCAATACCAGCGAACGCACGGCTCGCTCCTGCAACAGTAACGGTCAGGGTAATACCGGGAACTACTACATCATCAAAGTCGAAGGCGACAGAAGTTTCCCCTACTCCGGCCCCAATGCCAAATGCGGCCAGGCGTTGATCCGTATCGGTAACAACGGCAGCGTGGAATCACTGGAACGCAACAGTTATTTTCTGGGCGGCGAAGATTTGTGGATGCAAATCAACGACAACGATATCCAAAACAATGATGGGGCACTGGACCTGAGATTCGTGTCCAAAGTTGAGTCGGATGCTACCGGTCAGCGCTTGGAACCAAAAAACTCGTACGGCGACCCACTCGGCACTCAGTACGACGCGAACGGCCTCAAGCTCTCCGGACAATAAAAAGAGTAATAAAAAGGGACAGATTTATTTATCTGCTGTTCGATTAAATTAATCTGCCCCCCGCTTTACTTTAGTTTTAACTCAGACGACAGGTATCAAATACGCGTCGTGCCGACTGGCTTTCGCTTCATTCCTGAGCCGACGGAGTCATTCAGTGCCACTACCCGCCCCGCATCCCATTCCCGCTGCATATCAGCAAACAACTCGCCATTCACTCGCGCCTGATGATTCGCCAACGCTTGAGTCATCGCCTCGGCGATCCGCTCGATGATCACGGATGGCTTCTCCACTGAGCAATGCTTGCGACCAAACTCGATCAGCTGCTGGCGATCCGGATAGGTTTTCACCTTGTTCATCTTGATGGCCAACGTGCGATCAACCAAGGAGCGGCCTGATTTGGGATTGTAGTTTTCGTAAACGGTTGTGGTGGTGACATCGAAAACGGGTGCCAATTGCACGGTTTCCAGAGCTTCTGGATGGGTATAAATCACGCCGAAGTTCTTTAGATGCGCATCCCCGTTTCGAACCATGACCGAAAGGCAGACCGAAGCGAAAAAACGCTCCAACTCTCGAAGCGCATCACCATGCCGACAGACCTGGCCAATCACGGCCGCGAGAGTTTCGTAGCTCTGCGAATACTTGTAGTTGTCATGGGGATCCTTGTTGAGTCCCAACAGAACGGCCATGTCTTCAAACCCGAGCCGACCGGCCTCGGTCAGGTCAAAGCGCTCCATCACAAACAAATCGCCGTTTTCGGACAGCCAGAACGGTGGTGTTTCCAGCCCTGCGAGACGAGCCGCTTCCAGGCAGAGAAATTCGTTCTGAGCCAGATGTGCGTACTCATCCGCGCCTGACTTGACGATCAGGTCGGAGCTGAGCATGGTTTTTCGATTGCCGGTGAGCTTGTCCAGGTCCGGAACCAGCACCTTGGGCTGTACACCTGAAATGCCCGACTCGAAATAGGTGTCGACCAGAAACTCGAAAACGCCCTGCGAAACATCGGCAGACAGGATCTCCTGCAATCCGACTTGCGCACGCACGGATACCGGAGTTTCTATCGGATTCTGGTAGGTGAGGCGCCCGATCTGGTTCCCGCCGATAACAGATAACAGGCGCATCTCATCGACTTGCATGTGCTTGGCCATCCGGCGCTTGATCTGATCCGCCAGAAACCCTTCAGGCACATTCATATCGAAGATCGGATGCAGCACGTTGCTCACCGAGGGCGTCGGATCATAGGGCATGACCAGAGAGACTTCCCTTGTTGCATCGGCGGTTTCATAGGCAAAAGAAAACTGCGATCCCCTGGACAACTCGCCGGAGAAGCCTTGCGGCGTGGTGACGTTGAGCCTTTTGACTTTACTCATCGTGCTCTACCAGATCGGCCAGGGATTTGAGATCAATGCGGTTATCGACAATTTCCAGTGCCATGCCCAGCGCTGACAACACCCTGAACGCGGTGTAGAGCGCGACATTCTCGCCGGCCTCAAGGTCAATGATGGTTTTGCGGCTGCATTTGGCTCTGTGGGCCAATATCGCTTGGCTGTAGCCTTTTGCCCGACGCAATTGCCGAATTCTTTCACCGAAAACAGCGGGATTGGGGAGCAGCATAAATGTCACCCATATGGGACTTTTTAAAATCTAGAATCGATTATGTCCGTTATGGGTGACATTTCAAGCGCCTTACGTCAGTCGACTGCTTGATAAAACTCCAGGCAAAAAAAACCCGCCTCACGGCGGGTTTCTTTCAAATCAGCTAAACCCCCAGTCTCAATTGACCTTGGCGTTCAACTCACCCTTCAGATAACGCTGATACATGCTTTCCAGCGAGATCGGCTTGATCTTCGAAGCGTTGCCGGCAGTACCGAAAGCTTCGTAACGAGCGATACATACATCGCGCATCGCCTTCACGGTTTCGCCGAAGAATTTACGCGGGTCGAATTCGCTCGGGTTGGTGGCCATCAGGCGACGCATGGCGCCGGTGGATGCCAGGCGCAGGTCGGTGTCGATGTTGACCTTGCGCACGCCGTGCTTGATGCCTTCGACGATTTCTTCAACCGGTACGCCGTAGGTTTCTTTGATGTCGCCGCCGTACTGGTTGATGATCGCCAGCCACTCTTGTGGAACCGACGAGGAACCGTGCATCACCAGGTGGGTGTTCGGGATGCGTTTGTGGATTTCCTTGATGCGGTCGATCGCCAACACGTCACCGGTAGGTGGCTTGGTGAACTTGTAGGCGCCGTGGCTGGTGCCGATGGCGATGGCCAGGGCATCAACCTGAGTCTTCTTGACGAAGTCAGCGGCTTCTTCCGGGTCGGTCAGCATCTGGCTGTGATCCAGAACGCCTTCGGCGCCGATGCCGTCTTCTTCACCGGCCATGCCGGTTTCCAGCGAACCCAGGCAGCCCAGCTCGCCTTCTACCGATACGCCGCAGGCGTGAGCCATGGCCACGGTTTGTTGGGTCACGCGAACGTTGTATTCGTAGTCGGTCGGCGTTTTGCCGTCTTCGCCGAGGGAGCCGTCCATCATGACCGAGCTGAAGCCCAGCTGGATCGAGCGCTGGCAGACGTCAGGGCTGGTGCCGTGGTCTTGGTGCATGCACACCGGGATGTGCGGGAATTCTTCGATTGCCGCCAGGATCAGGTGACGCAGGAACGGGGCGCCGGCGTATTTGCGGGCACCGGCCGAAGCCTGAACGATCACCGGGGAGTCAGTCTTGTCAGCGGCTTCCATGATGGCGCGCATCTGCTCAAGGTTGTTGACGTTGAAGGCTGGAACGCCGTAGCCGAACTCGGCTGCGTGGTCCAGCATCTGGCGCATGCTGATAAGTGCCATTGTGTGTGTCTCTCCCGGTTTGGGTCGTTAATCGTGCCAGCCTGCCGGAGCGGCGGCGGCTATTCAAGTGATTGCAGATCGGGGGTTGAGGCCCGGCCTGGTGATTCGATAAAGCAAATTCTGTTTTATTCGGCTTTGCAGCCCCGACCGATCAGATCATTGGTGGCGACCCAGTAGACCAGGCCTTCCTCACCTTTAATGTGAAACGCCAGCATGTCGTCGCTGTACAGCGCACCCGAGGCACCCGGCTCTTCTTTCAGGCGATAGACCTGATCGCCGCCGCCCAGGCGCACATCGACTTCCTTGCGGGCGGCATCGGTGAAGCGCCACAGCACCTTGGCCTGGCTGTCGCAGGTCCAGGTGGTCCAGTTATCCACAGGGGCGGACGACTGGAACGGGTTCCACTGCGCGCAACCACCCAACAATCCCAGTGCCGCAACGGCGATCAAGCCTTTCATCCGTGTTCCTCGACCGGCAGCGCACGCCGCCGGACTTGAGTAAAGAGTCAGACCGGTCAAGGACAACCATGTTCCTTGGCCGGGGTTTGCGTCTCGTACTTGTCCAGACCGTCCGGGCCCGAGCGCTTGTTCAGCACCGGGTTGGTTTCGGCCTGCCAGTCGGCCTGGTAGCAGCCTTTCTGTGCCTCGCCGGGTGCCGGTGTCGGCTCGGCCTTGGGGTTACTCCCGCAGGCCGCCAGCGTACCGGTCAGCAACAACAGCGCTAACGACTTGACCATCTGAACACTCCTTTGCCTGGCCAATCGGGCGGCCTCAGGCCTTGGCCCGGCTTTCCAGGACTTCAACGGCCGGCAGCACCTTGCCTTCGACGAATTCGAGGAACGCGCCACCGCCGGTGGAAATGTAGGAGATCTTTTCAGCCACGCCATATTTATCGATGGCGGCCAAGGTGTCGCCACCGCCGGCAATCGAGAACGCCGCGCTTTCTGCGATGGCTTCGGCCAGCACTTTGGTGCCGTTGCCGAACTGGTCGAATTCGAACACGCCGACCGGACCGTTCCACAGGATGGTTTTCGACGACTTCAGCAGTTCGGCGAAGTTGGCCGCGGTTTGCGGGCCGATGTCGAGGATCATGTCATCGGCAGCGACGTCAGCGATCAGTTTCACGGTCGCTTCAGCGCTCTCGGCGAATTCCTTGGCAACCACCACGTCGACCGGCAGCGGCACGCTGACCTTGGCGGCGATGGCGCGAGCGGTGTCCAGCAGGTCCGGCTCGTACAGCGACTTGCCGACCGGGTGACCAGCCGCAGCCAGGAAGGTGTTGGCAATGCCGCCGCCGACGATCAGTTGATCGCAGATCTGGCTCAGGCTGTTCAGCACGTCGAGTTTGGTCGAGACCTTGGAACCGGCAACGATGGCCGCCATCGGCTTGGCCGGGGCGCCCAGGGCTTTGCCCAGTGCGTCGAGCTCAGCGGCCAGCAGCGGGCCGGCAGCGGCGACCTTGGCGAACTTGGCGACGCCGTGGGTCGAACCTTCGGCGCGGTGAGCGGTGCCGAAAGCGTCCATCACGAACACGTCACACAGGGCGGCGTATTGTTGGGCCAGTTCGTCGGCGTTCTTTTTCTCGCCCTTGTTGAAGCGCACGTTTTCGAACAGCACGATGTCGCCGGCCTTGACGTCAACGCCGCCCAGGTAATCAGCCACCAGCGGCACTTCGCGGCCCAGGGCCTTGCTCAGGTAGTCAGCGACAGGCTTGAGGCTGTTCTCGGCAGAGAATTCGCCTTCGGTCGGACGACCCAGGTGCGAGCAGACCATCACGGCCGCGCCTTTTTCCAGGGCCAGCTTGATGGTCGGCAGCGAAGCCAGGATACGCGCATCGCTGGTGACAACACCGTCCTTGACTGGGACGTTGAGGTCTTCGCGGATCAATACGCGCTTACCTTGCAGATCGAGGTCGGACATCTTCAACACGGTCATGGGTCGCACTTCCTACGGTTTTTTTGAAGTCGCTGTTTGCAGATAGTGTTCTGCAACATCCAGCATTCGGTTGGCAAAACCCCATTCGTTGTCGAACCAGGCCAGGATGTTCACCAGCCGTGGGCCGGAAACGCGGGTCTGACTGGCATCGACGATGGCCGAATGTGGGTCATGGTTGAAATCACAACTGGCGTGAGGCAATTCGGTGTAGGCCAACAGACCTTTGAGCGGGCCGCTGGTGGCGGCGTCGCGCAGGATCCGGTTGACCTCGCCGGCGTCGGTGTCGCTCGCGGTCTGCATCGTGATGTCGAGGCAGGACACGTTGACCGTCGGCACGCGTACGGCTTTGGCCTGAATTCGCCCGGCAAGTTCCGGCAGCAGGCGCTCGATACCACGCGCCAGACCGGTGGACACCGGGATCACCGACTGGAACGCCGAACGGGTGCGGCGCAGGTCTTCGTGGTGATAGGCGTCGATCACCGGCTGATCGTTCATCGCCGAGTGAATCGTGGTGATCGACACGTAATCCAGGCCGACCGCCTGATCCAGCAGCCGCAACAGCGGCACGCCGCAGTTGGTGGTGCAGGAGGCGTTGGACACCAGCAGTTCGTCGCCGGTCAGGCAATCCTGATTGACGCCGTAGACGATGGTGGCGTCGACATCCGCCTCGCTGGCCATCGGCTGCGAAAACAGCACACGCGGCGCGCCGGCGTCGAGGAAACGCTGGCCGTCTGCGCGGGTGTGGTAGGCGCCGGAGCATTCGAGCACCAGATCGACGCCAAGCGACGCCCAATCGATGCCTTCGGGGGTGGCACTGCGCAGGACCTTCACGCAGTCGCCATTAATATGCAGACAATCGCCGTCGACCTTCACTTCGCCGGGGAACCGGCCATGAGTGGAGTCGAAGCGTGTCAGGTATTCGATGCTGGCCATGTCGGCCAGATCGTTGATCGCGACAATCTCAAACCCGGCCTTTTCGCCTCGCTCGAACAACGCACGCAAGACGCAACGACCAATCCGGCCGTAGCCGTTGAGTGCAACTTTGTAGGGACGCGGTTGAGGCATGGGGTTCTCGATTACCGTGGTGTATCAGTCAAAGCGATGTTGCCTGACCGACCGCCATCGCGGGCAAGCCCGCTCCCACAGGGATCTACATCGCCCATGTGGGAGCGGGCTTGCCCGCGATGGCGTCAGTTAAGACGACACCTGATCTGGATCAGTCTTCCAGCAGCTCTTCAGCCTGACCCAGGATGTTTTCCAGGGTGAAGCCGAACTCTTCGAACAGTGCCGAAGCCGGAGCCGATTCGCCGTAGGTGGTCATGCCGATCACGCGACCTTCCAGACCCACGTACTTGAACCAGAAGTCGGCGTGGGCCGCTTCGATCGCGATACGCGCACCGACCTGCAACGGCAGGACCGATTGCTTGTAGCTGGCGTCCTGAGCGTCGAACGCGCTGGTGCATGGCATGGAAACCACGCGCACCTTGCGGCCCTGCTCGGTGAGTTTGTCGTAGGCCTGAACGGCCAGACCGACTTCCGAACCGGTCGCGATCAGGATCAGCTCAGGCTCGCCTGCGCAGTCCTTCAGCACGTAACCACCACGACGGATGTCGGCGATCTGGCCGGCATCACGGGTCTGGTGCTGCAGGTTCTGACGCGAGAAGATCAGCGCCGAAGGGCCGTCCTTGCGCTCCAGAGCGTTTTTCCAGGCCACGGCCGATTCAACGGCATCGGCTGGACGCCAGGTGTCGAGGTTCGGCGTGCTGCGCAGGCTGGTCAGTTGCTCGATCGGCTGGTGCGTCGGGCCGTCTTCGCCCAGACCGATGGAGTCGTGGGTGTAGACGTGGATCACGCGCTGCTTCATCAGAGCGGACATGCGCACTGCGTTGCGGGCGTATTCCATGAACATCAGGAAGGTCGCGCCGTAAGGCACCAGACCGCCGTGCAGGGCAACGCCGTTCATGATGGCGGTCATGCCGAATTCGCGCACGCCGTAGTACATGTAGTTGCCGCTGGCGTCTTCGGCGCTGACGCCTTTGCAGCCTTTCCACAGGGTCAGGTTGGAACCGGCCAGGTCAGCCGAACCGCCCAGCACTTCCGGCAGCAGCGGGCCGAACGCGTTCAGGGCGTTCTGGCTGGCTTTACGGCTGGCGATGGTTTCGCCTTTGGCAGCAACGTCGGCGATGTAAGCGTCAGCCTTCTCGGAGAAGTCGGCCGGCAGCTCGCCGCTCAGGCGACGGATCAGTTCGTTGGCTTCGGTCGGGAACGCGGCGGAGTAAGCAGCGAAACGCTGATCCCACTCGGCTTCGGCGGCGCGGCCTTTTTCCTTGGCATCCCACTCGGCATAGATGTCGGCCGGGATTTCGAACGGACCGTGGTTCCAGTTCAGCGCCTGACGGGTCAGGGCGATTTCCGCGTCACCCAGCGGGGCGCCGTGGCAATCTTCCTTGCCTTGCTTGTTCGGCGAACCGAAACCGATGGTGGTCTTGCAGCAGATCAGGGTCGGCAGCGGGCTCTTGCGAGCCGTCTCGATGGCGGTCTTGATCTCTTCCGGATCGTGACCGTCGACGTTGCGGATCACTTGCCAGTTGTACGACTCGAAACGCTTCGGCGTGTCATCGGTGAACCAGCCTTCGACTTCGCCGTCGATGGAGATGCCGTTGTCATCGTAGAAAGCGATCAGCTTGCCCAGGCCCAGAGTGCCGGCCAGGGAAGCGACTTCGTGGGAAATGCCTTCCATCATGCAGCCATCACCCAGGAACACGTAGGTGTGGTGGTCGACGATGTTGTGGCCAGGACGGTTGAACTGTGCGCCCAGTACCTTTTCAGCCAGGGCGAAGCCCACGGCGTTGGCCAGACCCTGACCCAGCGGGCCGGTGGTGGTTTCAACGCCCGGGGTGTAACCGAATTCCGGGTGGCCCGGGGTGCGGCTGTGCAGTTGACGGAATTGCTTCAGGTCGTCGATCGACAGGTCGTAGCCGGTCAGGTGCAGCAGCGAGTAGATCAACATCGAGCCGTGGCCGTTGGACAGCACGAAGCGGTCACGGTCGGCGAACGATGGATTGGTCGGGTTGTGCTTGAGGTAGTCGCGCCAAAGCACTTCGGCGATATCTGCCATACCCATAGGGGCACCGGGATGGCCGCTGTTGGCTTTTTGCACGGCATCCATGCTGAGGGCACGAATGGCGTTGGCACGCTCACGACGGCTAGGCATCGCTGATCTCCTGGGTGTGAATAGATTGAAACGGAAAAAAGGAGGGCATTTTCCCTCACCCGAGCGCCTCGGGGCAATGACAGATAGTCATCCGGAGGCGTTTTTCCCATGGATAACATCGGTTTCGGTTGGTGAAACCTTTCCGCTGTTCGTTTGTAGAGTTAACCGGGCGGTGAGAAGTGCAATCGAATGCGCCATCCATCGAGCAATATCAAAACTTTTTGATATAGACCTTGCGATGCCTTCAGGCCGTCACTAGACTGCCAGCCCTATGAACTTACGCGTGCCTTCCATTCGCCATGACGATTGCGACGAGCTGGCGGCCCTGTGCAAGGCCGGCGGCGATCCGCTGCGGCTGAATGTATTGCGCGCCCTGGCCAACGACTCGTTCGGCGTACTGGAACTGGCGCAGATTTTCGATATCGGCCAGTCCGGCATGAGCCATCACCTTAAAGTGCTGGCGCAGGCGGATCTGGTGGCGACTCGCCGCGAAGGCAATGCGGTGTTCTATCGCCGGGCCCTGCCGCACACCGAGTTGCTGGGCGGCAAGTTGCACGCTGCATTGTTAGAAGAAGTCGACAATCTGGCGCTGCCGGCCGACGTGGAAACCCGGATCGCACAGGTCCACGGGCAACGCGCGGCCAACAGCCAGGACTTTTTCGCCAGGGTCGCGGAGAAATTCCGCGCCCAGCAGGATTTGATTGCCGGCCTGCCGCAGTACCGTGAAAGCGTGCTGGCCCTGCTCGACAAACTGAATTTCAATGGCGCTGCCACGGCCATTGAAGTCGGCCCCGGCGATGGAGCTTTCCTGCCGGAACTGGCGCGTCGCTTCGGCACCGTAACCGCACTGGATAACAGCGCGGCGATGCTCGAACTGGCCCGTCAGGTATGTGAACGTGAACAGCTGGCTAACGTCAGCCTGCAATTGGCCGATGCATTGAATGGCGTAAGTCTTCAGGCCGATTGCGTGGTGTTGAACATGGTGTTGCACCATTTCGCCGCGCCGGCCGAAGCGCTCAAGCACATGGCCAGCCTGCTGCAACCGGGCGGTAGCCTGCTCGTGACAGAGTTATGTAGCCACAACCAGAGTTGGGCCAGGGAGGCCTGCGGTGATCTGTGGTTGGGGTTTGAACAGGACGATCTGGCCCGTTGGGCCACCGCTGCGGGACTCGTTCCCGGGGAAAGCCTCTATGTAGGCTTACGTAATGGTTTCCAGATCCAGGTCCGCCATTTTCAGCGACCGGCTGGCGACACTCACCATCGGTAAATTCAGGAAAACATCGAGATGAGCGAATACTCCCTCTTCACCTCCGAGTCCGTGTCTGAAGGACATCCGGACAAAATCGCCGACCAGATTTCCGATGCAGTGCTGGACGCCATCATCGCCCAGGACAAGCACGCACGCGTTGCGGTGGAAACCCTGGTCAAGACTGGCGTGGCCATCGTTGCCGGTGAAGTGACCACCAGCGCCTGGGTTGACCTGGAGCAGATCGTTCGTGATGTGATCTGCGACATCGGCTACACCAGCTCCGACGTCGGCTTCGACGGCGCGACCTGCGGCGTGATGAACATCATCGGCAAGCAGTCCCCTGACATCAACCAGGGTGTTGACCGTGCCAAGCCTGAAGATCAGGGCGCCGGCGACCAGGGCCTGATGTTCGGCTACGCCAGCAACGAAACCGACGTGCTGATGCCGGCACCGATCACCTTCTCGCACCAGCTGGTGCAGCGTCAGGCCGAAGCCCGCAAATCGGGTCTGCTGCCTTGGCTGCGTCCGGACGCCAAGTCGCAAGTGACCTGCCGTTACGAAGGCGGCAAGGTTGTCGGTATCGACGCCGTGGTTCTGTCGACCCAGCACAACCCTGAAGTGTCGTACAACGACCTGCGCGAAGGCGTGATGGAGCTGATCGTCAAGCACGTGCTGCCTGCCGAACTGCTGAGCAAGGACACCCAGTTCCACATCAACCCGACCGGCCAGTTCATCATTGGCGGCCCGGTAGGTGACTGCGGTCTGACCGGTCGCAAGATCATCGTCGACAGCTACGGCGGCATGGCCCGTCACGGCGGCGGCGCGTTCTCCGGTAAAGATCCATCCAAGGTTGACCGTTCGGCTGCCTACGCTGGCCGTTATGTTGCCAAGAACATCGTGGCTGCCGGCCTGGCCGAGCGTTGCGAGATTCAGGTTTCCTACGCGATCGGTGTGGCCCAGCCTACTTCGATCTCGCTGAACACCTTCGGCACCGGCAAAATCAGCGATGACAAGATCATCAAACTGGTCCGCGAAGTGTTCGACCTGCGTCCATACGCGATCACCACCATGCTGGACCTGCTGCACCCGATGTACCAGGAAACCGCAGCCTACGGCCACTTCGGCCGTGCTCCGCAGACCAAGACCGTTGGCGAAGACACCTTCACCACTTTCACCTGGGAAAAAACCGACCGCGCCGACGCTCTGCGTTCCGCTGCCGGCCTGTAATTTTCCTGGCGGTACAAGAAGCCCCGCACGGTTCGCCGTGCGGGGCTTTTTCATGGTCGCGAAACAACCGGCAAAACAGCCGCCCGGCCCACTTCAAAATCCCGGCTAGCCTTCAGGTATCTCCCTGAGCAAGGACGCTCACGATGCTTGCCACACTGCGCCTGTTTTTGTTTTTCCTGCCGGCTTTGCACCTCAACGCCTTCGCTGACGACTGCCCCGACTGGGCCGCCGCCCGGGCTTTGAGCGAAGTCGCCGCCCTGCAGCAACAGATCGACCGCTGGGACGATGCCTATCATCGCGAAGGCCGCTCGGTGATCGCCGATGAGCTCTACGATCAATCACGCCTGCGCCTGAACCAATGGCGCCGGTGCTTCAGACTTCCCTCACCGCCTGAGCCGTTGCGCACCGCATCAGGCCCGGTTGCGCACCCGGTCGCTCACACCGGTCTGGACAAGCTTCACGACGCGGCGGACATCGCCACTTGGTTACGCGACCGCCAAAGCGTCTGGGTACAACCCAAGGTCGATGGCGTGGCCGTGACCCTGATCTATCGCGATGGCCGACTGCATCAGGCGATCAGTCGCGGGGATGGTGTTCGCGGGCAGGATTGGACGGCGTCGGCAAAAAAGATCAGAGCCATTCCGCAACAGCTGACGCAATCGGCAGATCTGCTGGTGCAAGGCGAACTCTACTGGCGTTTGAACGGACATACGCAGTCACGTGCTGGCAGCGCCAACGCCCGCGCCACCGTGGCCGGGCTGCTGGGGCGCAAGGATCTGGACGCGGAACACGCCGCCGGCATTGGGCTGTTTGTCTGGGACTGGCCGCAAGGGCCGAAGGACTTGCCGGAGCGAATCGCGGCGCTGACGCAGTTCGGTTTTCCCACCACCGAGCCCTACACCCAGGCCGTCGCCAGCCTGAACGACGCGCAACACTGGCGCGATCACTGGTATCGCTCGCCACTGCCATTCGCCACGGATGGGGTCGTCCTGCGTCAGAGCCTGCGACCGCCGGCGGAGCGCTGGCAGGCTCGTCCGCCCTACTGGGCTGTCGCCTGGAAATACCCTTTCGCCCAAGTGCTGGCCGATGTGCGCAAGGTGAACTTCAAGATCGGTCGCACCGGGCGCATCACGCCGGTGCTTGAACTGTCGCCGGTGATGCTCGATGACCGGCAGATCAAACGGGTCAGCGCCAGTTCGCTCAGGCGCTGGCAGGAACTGGACATTCGCCCAGGCGATCAGGTCGCAATCAGCCTGGCCGGGCTGACAATCCCGCGCCTCGACAGCGTAGTACTGCGCAGCACCGAACGCGCCGATCTGACCATTCCGCTCGCCAGCGACTTTCACGCCCTGAGCTGCTGGCAACCGACGCCGGGCTGCGAGAGTCAGTTCATCGCGCGCCTCACCTGGCTGAGCGGCAAGCAAGGTCTCGCCCTACCGCATGTCGGTCGCGGCACCTGGGAGAAACTTCTGGAAACAGGCCGCCTGAACAGCCTGCTGGATTGGTTGACCCTCGACGGGCCGGAGCTTGCTAACATTGCCGGTCTCGGCGAGCGCAGCAGTGCCCGCCTGCTGCACAGTTTTCACAGCGCCCGCCAACGGCCGTTCCTGCAGTGGCTCAAAGCCCTGGGATTGCCACCGACCGGTCAGGCAACACTCGCCGATTCATGGCAGGCGCTGGCACAACGCAATACCGAACAATGGCAGGCAGAAGCCGGAATCGGCCCGGGCCGCGCGGCGCAATTGAGCGCCTTTTTTCGCGACCCGCAGGTACTGGCCCTGAGTGAAACCCTGCAAGCCGCCGGCGTCGACGGCTTCTGAACACGCAATCCCCGGCCCGCCGGGAACCCAATGTCCGCCGGAGCGCTCCAACAGCGCAGTGCTTCACCGACCGATTGCCTTTGCACATGGAGCTTTTATGAAATTTCTCGCACCGCTCGCCCTGCTGTCCTTCTGCGCAGTCCTCGCCGCCCCCGTGATGGCCGACGAAGACGCGCCGGGCCTGACCGGTTGTGCCGCCAAGAAGCAGGGCATCATCAACCAGATCGAACAGGCCAAGTCCCGCGGCAACGCCGACCAGCAGGCCGGCCTCGAAACCGCCCTGCGCGAAGTCACCGAACACTGCACCGACGCCGGCCTGAAGAAAGAACGCGAAAACAAGGTGCTCGACGCCAAGCACGAAGTGAGCAAGCGTCAGGCCGATCTGGACAAGGCCATGAAGAAAGGCGATCCGGAGAAGATCGACAAGCGCAAGAACAAGCTCGCCGAATCGCGCAAAGAATTGCAGGACGCGCTGGACGAACTCGACAAGTAAGAAAGCCGGGGATCACAGCCAAAAGCCGTGATCCCTTGAACATCAGTGGTCGCGAAACTCTTTGTGGCAGGCACTGCAGGCATTTTCGACTTTCTGCACGGCCGGCCCCAGGTTGCTGGCCTTGTAGGGTTGCACCTTGCTGGCGATCACCAGTTCACCGGTGGCCGCTTCAAGGGTGCGGGCCATTTCCTGGAAGCGCGCCTGTTTCTGCCAGACATCGTCCTTGGCGCTGGTGTGATCTTCCTCGCGCACCTGCGGGAAATGTTTCCACGGCTCATGGGACAACGCATCGAGCTTGACCGCACCTTCCGCAAATTTCGGCCCGTCGAAGGCAATGCGTCCGCGCAGCATGCCACCCAGGTCTTCGCCGGTCTTGAGCATCTGCTTGAAGATCGCCTTGCGCTGACCCAGCGGGGAATTCGGGTCAACACCGCCACAGGCGGACAAGGTCAGACAGGCCAGCAATACAACAGAAATTCTTTTAAGAGTCATGGTGGCTTCAGGTCACGGAAATCGGCGGCCAGTATCCTCGGGTCACCGCCAAACACCAATAGCCCTATTAACAATAAGGGTTGCTTGAGCGCATGGAGCACTTCTGCAACCGGCACAGGAAATTCTCCATGAACAGCCGTTTCAAGGCCTGGCGTCATCCGCTTATCGCTACCCTCCCGCTGCTGGCAATCCTCGCCGGCTGCACCGGTGGCGACAGCGCCAAGCCGAAAACCCACGCCCTGGCCACGTATTCCAGCGCCACCTGGGAAGCCCTGCCTGCGGTGTCCGATAGCGACCTGGTGGCCGGTTTCGGTTCGTGGCGCAGCGCCTGCACCCGGCTCAAGACTGACCCGGTCTGGGGCGCGACCTGTGCGGCAGCCGCCAACGTGCCGCAAAAAGCCGGCGACATCCGCGCCTTCCTCAAGCAGAACCTCGACGTGTTCGGCCTGCGCGCCGAGAACGACAACCCCAACGGCCTGATCACTGGCTACTACGAACCGGTCTATCCCGGCAGCCTGACGCAAACCGCCACCGCCAACGTGCCGGTGTACGGCGTGCCCGAAGACATGATCATTGTGTCGCTGGACAGCATTTACCCGGAACTGAAAGGCAAGCGCCTGCGCGGACGCCTCGAAGGTCGCGTGCTCAAGCCTTACGACGACGCCGCAACCATCGAAAGCCAGGGCGTCAAGGCGCCGGTCGTGGCGTGGCTGACCGATCCGATGAACCTGCAATTTCTGCAGATTCAGGGTTCGGGGCGGATCCAGACCGATGACGGTCGCCAGCTGCGCATCGCCTACGCCGACCAGAACGGTCACCCGTACCGACCGATCGGTCGCTGGCTGGTGGAACAGGGCGAGCTGAAAAAAGAAGAGGTGACCATGGGCGCCATCAGCAACTGGGCAAAGGCCAACCAGTCACGCATTCCGGAACTGCTGGCGAGCAACCCGAGCTACGTGTTCTTCACCCGCAACCCGGACAGCAACGAAGGCCCGCGCGGCTCGTTGAATGTGCCGCTGACCGCCGGTTACAGCGCGGCGGTGGATCGCAAGGTGATTCCGCTGGGCAGCCTGTTGTGGCTGTCGACCACCCGCCCGGACGGCACGGCACTGGTACGCCCAGTCGCTGCGCAAGACACCGGCGGCGCGATTGCCGGCGAAGTTCGTGCGGATCTGTTCTGGGGCACGGGTGATGCCGCCGGGCAACTGGCCGGCGACATGAAGCAGCAAGGGCAGATCTGGATGCTCTGGCCGAAAGGCGCGGCGTTGCCGCAAGTGCCGCAGGTGGCTGACAAACCGTAAGCGCAACGCAAAAGATCGCAGGCCTCGTCAGCCTGCGATCTTTCTGGGTTCAGACCGAAACGAAGAAGAAACTGGCAATCAGCCCCATCCCGACAAACCACACCAGCGACCGCAGAATCGCCCAGTCCGCCAGATAGCAAATGATGTAAAGCAGGCGACTGGTGATGAACAGCACCGCCAGCACGTTGACCGTCACCAGCTCTGCCGTGCCGACCAGGTGCGCAACGATCACCGCTGCCGCAAACGCCGGCGTCACTTCAAAGCTGTTCAGCTGTGCCGCATGGGCACGCCGCGCCACGCCGTTCAGGCTTTCGAGAAAATCCCGGGGATCGTGATTGTCGCTCAGCCGATACCCACCGACAGCCTTGGCCACGCCTGTGCACAGGTAGGGCAGAAAGATCGCAATCAAAACGCACCACAGAGCCACCGTCATAACGCCGTCCTTTTTTCGAGTTATAGAGTTGCCGGGCGGTCAGAACTTCATGACCAGCATGCCGATCAGCACCAGCCCACAGGCTAAGAGCCGCGGCCGGCCGAAAGGTTCTTTCAGGTAACGCATGCCGAACAGCACCACCAGAATCACGCTGATTTCACGCAAAGCCGCCGCTTCGGCAATCGAGCCCAACTGCATCGCCCACAGCACCAGAGCGTAGCTGAACAACACGCAGAACCCGACCGCCAGTCCCAGCTTCCATTGCTCTCGCCAGAACAGCATGAACGCCGGACGCTTGGCCACCCACGCCAGCAACGGGAAAGGCCAGGCACTGAGCAGCGTGACCCAGACCAGGTAATCCAGCGGATGCGACCAGCGTCGCAACGCCTGGCCATCGATGTAGGTGTAGCAACCGATGCACAAGCCGATCAGCGCCACCACCGGCAGCATCGACCACGGCAAGTGTTTCCCGCCGCCGCCCTGCCAGAGCAGGCAAGCCATGCCCAGCGGGATCAACATGATCCCGAAGATCTGCTGGGTGGTCAGCACTTCACCGGCGAAGATCAGGGTCAGCGCCAGCACCACCAGCGGCGACAATCCGCGCATCAACGGATAGACCAGCCCCAGATCGCCGACCCGATAGGCCTGGATGAGCAGATAACGATAGAGCAGCTCGAACGCCGCCGACGCCAGAATCCACGGCCAGATTTCCGCCGGCGGCAGGCTGATGAAAGGGAATGCCAGCGCGACGAACAACAGCGCCACGGTGTCCATGCAGGCCACCACCAGCAGCCGCTCGGCGCTGAACTTGATCAACGTATTCCACGCTGCGTGCAACAGCGCCGCCACCAACACCAGAGCTGTCGCCAGCACGTGCCACTCCTTCGTTCTTGTTGTTGAGCCTGAGCCAATTAGTCAGATTATTGATTCGCGATGTGTCAGCAGCTGTTTATACTGCAAGCGACCACGCCGCACTCAGTTGCGCACAGATAAATTCCAATAATTCCTGCCTGCCCCGTTCTCGTCCGAGACCGGTCGCCGGCCTGCGTATGCCTGATCAAAGCGTCAAGACTACCGACAGAGACCTTGCGCATGCCACTCGCCTTGCTTGCACTCGCTGTTGCCGCTTTCGGCATCGGCACCACTGAATTCGTCATCATGGGTCTGCTGCCCGATGTCGCCCGCGACCTCACAGTGAGCATTCCCCACGCCGGCCTGTTGATCACCGGCTACGCCCTGGGCGTGGTGTTCGGTGCGCCGATTCTGGCGATAGGCACCGCCAACATGCCGCGCAAGGCCACGCTGCTGGGCATGACGCTGATGTTCATCCTCGGCAACGTGCTGTGCGCACTGGCGCCGAACTACGCAACGCTGATGGCGGCGCGGGTGGTCACCGCGCTGTGCCACGGCGCGTTCTTCGGCATCGGTTCGGTGGTGGCCGCCGGGCTGGTCGCGCCGAACAAACGGGCGCAGGCGATTGCGATGATGTTCACCGGTCTGACCCTGGCCAACGTCCTTGGCGTACCGCTGGGCACCGCGCTTGGCCAGTACGCCGGCTGGCGTTCGACCTTCTGGGCGGTTTCGGTGATCGGTGTGATCGCCGCCCTCGCCCAATGGCTGTGGTTGCCGAAACACATCCCGATGGACAAGGCCAACCTCGCCAGCGAGTTCAAGGTGCTGGGCAAGGTCAACGTGTTGCTGGCGCTGGGCATGAGCGTGCTCGCGTCCACCAGCCTGTTCAGCGTGTTCACCTACATCGCGCCGATTCTGCAGGACATCACCGGCGTCAGCCCTCACGGCGTGACCGTGATGCTGCTGTTGTTCGGCGTCGGTCTGACCGGCGGCAGCATGCTCGGCGGGCGCCTGGCCGACAGCCGTCTGTTGCCGTCGCTGGTGGGTGTGGCGCTGGCGGTGGTGGTGATTCTGGCGGCGTTCAGCCAGACCAGTCGTTCGGTGGTTCCGGCGGCAATCACGCTGGTGCTGTGGGGGATTTTCGCCTTCGCCCTGTGCCCGATCCTGCAACTGCTGATCATCGATCAGGCGCATGAAGCACCGAACCTCGGTTCGACCCTGAACCAGAGCGCGTTCAACCTCGGCAATGCCGCCGGCGCATGGATCGGCGGGTTGGTGGTGGCCAGCGGCGCGGACCTCGCGGACTTGCCCTGGACCGGCGCGCTGGTGGGCGTGCTGACCGTGCTGACGGCGCTGTTTTTCATCTACCTGCAACGTCGGGGTGTCGCTGCGGTCAATGTGTCCGGCTGATTTTCCCGGGGGACACAACTGTGTCCCCACCCCGCGTCAGCCCATCCAACCCTTGCGTCCATGAATGGGCGCGCTGTCTTTCACCCCCCATCCAAAGGACCCCGGATGCTTGAACTCGTCGCCGCTTTCATCTGCCTCACCACCCTCCTCACCTTTGTGAATTTCCGCTTCATCGGCCTGCCCCCGACCATCGGCGTGATGGTTACCGCACTGATGTTTTCCCTGTTGCTGCAAGGCCTGAGCCTGCTCGGCTACCCCGGCCTCGAAGAGCGCGTACAGCAACTGATCGGCCAGATCGACTTCGGCGATCTGCTGATGAACTGGATGCTCTCGTTCCTGCTGTTCGCCGGCGCCTTGCACGTGAACCTGAACGACCTGCGCAGCTACCGCTGGCCGATCGGCCTGCTGGCGACCTTCGGCGTACTGATCGCCACCGCCGTGATCGGCAGCCTCGCCTATTACATTTTTGCCCTGTTCGGCTGGCACGTGAGCTTCCTCTACTGCCTGTTGTTCGGCGCGCTGATTTCCCCGACCGACCCGATTGCGGTACTCGGCGTGCTGCGTACGGCCAACGCCTCGAAGCCGCTGAAGACCACCATCGTCGGCGAATCGCTGTTCAACGACGGCACCGCCGTGGTGGTGTTCACCGTGCTGCTGGGCATCGCGCAACTGGGCGAAACCCCGACCGTCGGCGCCACAGCCATGCTGTTTGCCCATGAAGCCATCGGCGGCGTGCTGTTCGGCGGGCTGATCGGTTATCTGGTGTACCTGATGATCAAGAGCATCGAGCAGCACCAGATCGAAGTCATGCTGACCCTGGCGCTGGTGATCGGCGGTTCGGCAATGGCCACCGAGCTGCACGTCTCGGCGCCGATTGCGATGGTGGTTGCCGGTCTGATCATCGGTAACCTCGGTCGCAACCTGGCGATGAACGACATGACCCGCAAATACCTCGACGGTTTCTGGGAATTGCTCGACGACATGCTCAACGCCTTGCTGTTCGCACTGATCGGGATGGAGCTGTTGCTGCTGCCGTTCAACTGGTTGCACGTGGCGGCGGCAAGTCTGCTGGCACTGGCGATTCTGCTGTCGCGCCTGCTCACCGTAGCCCCCGCCATCGTCCTGTTGCGGCGCTGGCGCACCGTGCCGCGCGGCACCATCCGGATCCTGACCTGGGGTGGTTTGCGCGGCGGTGTTTCGGTGGCCCTGGCCCTGGCCCTGCCGCTGGGCCCGGAGCGCGATCTGCTACTGAGCATCACCTACATCGTGGTGCTGTCGTCGATCCTGTTGCAGGGCCTGACCATCGGCAAACTGGTCAAGCACGCAACGCGCGACGAGCCGGCAACCGCTGCCGAGCCCGCGCACCATTGATCATTTCCTGATCTGCTGCGGATCGGGCTTTTCGGCCTGATCCGCAGACTCTTTCGGCCCGTCCGTTTCTTTTGGCGCGCCGCTTTCGCTGCGGATCTGCGCATGACTGATCAGCGCGAAGATGAAACTGCCGCCGATGATATTCCCCGCCAGGGTCGGCCCGGCAAACACCGCCCAGAAATCACTCCACGGCAACTCGCCGGCAAACACCAGATACGACACCTCCGCCGAACCCACCACGATGTGGGTGAAATCGCCCAGCGCCATGAAATAGGTAATGAGGATGATGATCCACATCTTCGCGCTCTCCATGGACGGAATCATCCAGACCATGGTGGCGATCATCCAGCCGGAAACGATGCCCTTGGCGAACATCTGACTCGCGTGGTTCTCCATGACCTTGCGGCCGATTTCGAGGAAGGCCTCGTCGGTCTTGCTGTCGAAGATCGGCAGTTCGAGCATCACGTACGCCACCAGAATCGTCCCGCACAGGTTGCCGAACAGCACCACCGTCCAGAGCCGGATCAGCCGGCCGAAATTGGCCAGGGTCGGTTTGGTCATCACCGGCAGCACGGCAGTCAGGGTGTTTTCGGTGAACAGTTGCTGGCGGGCGAGGATCACCGCGAGAAAACCTGCGCAGTAGCCGAAGCTGGCAATCACCTTGAATTCGTCGCCCTCGGGCAGACGCGAGTTGAGCAGGCCCATGCCCATCAGCGACAGGCCCATCGTCAGCCCGGCCGCGAGCGCCGACCACCACAGCGCGGCGATGCTGCGCTCCAGTTCCTGGTCGCCCTGTTTGCGGATGATTTCATGCAGGACCGCCGCCCGGGGCGGCTGGTTTTTCTCGACTTCGTGTTGTTCCTTGGCCGAGAGGTCGGGGGTCTTGCCGTCTGTTGGGGTGGTCATGGCGGGAAACCGGTGGCGGGATCATAAGGCTACGACACGCGCCGCTCGGCTTCCGTTCGCCAGGGTGGTGCGATTACTCGGTTACGGGTGTTTCATCCTTGAACTGGTCTTTGACGTACTTGATTTCGGTCCGCCCGTGCGGGGCCGGCAAGCCGTCTTCGCCGAGGTTGACGAAGACCATCTTCTCGACGGTCAGGATGCTCTTGCGGGTGATCTTGTTGCGCACTTCGCAGGTCAGGGTGATCGAGGTGCGGCCGAACTCGGTGGCGGTGATGCCCAGTTCGATAATGTCGCCCTGGCGCGAGGCGCTGACGAAGTTGATCTCGGAAATGTACTTGGTCACCACGCGCTGGTTGCCCAGTTGAACAATGGCGTAGATCGCCGCTTCTTCGTCGATCCAGCGCAGCAGGCTGCCGCCGAACAGGGTGCCGTTGGGGTTGAGGTCTTCGGGTTTTACCCACTTGCGGGTGTGGAAATTCATCTTCACTCCTGAGCGTCTTGCCGAATGATGGCGCCATCTTGGCAGACTGAGCGGTCATGCTCCATGAGGCTTCTACTATGGTCGCGATTAGCGATCTTCATCTGGCCGACAGAAACCCTTTGGAAGATCAGTCTAGACGGCTATAATCGCCCCCGTTTCAAAACGGTAACCTTCACTTGTTACCGTTTCCCCGCCACCTGTCCGAGGGGCGCTGCAGCAGGTTCAACCTGTCAGGCTCGGATGGGGCGTTGACCGGCTCAGGCCGGACACTAAACGCACAACGGCGCCCATTCGCATACATTACGAATGGAGGCTCTTCATGAGCGCTGTTATCACGCCTGCAGATTTTAACGATTACAAAGTTGCCGACATGTCCCTGGCTGCCTGGGGCCGTCGCGAAACCATCATCGCCGAGTCGGAAATGCCGGCCCTGATGGGTCTGCGTCGCAAGTACGCTTCCGAGCAGCCGCTGAAAGGCGCAAAAATCCTCGGCTGCATCCACATGACCATTCAGACCGCCGTGCTGATCGAAACCCTGGTTGCCCTGGGTGCCGAAGTGCGCTGGTCGTCCTGCAACATTTTCTCGACTCAGGACCAGGCCGCTGCTTCCATCGCTGCTGCCGGCATCCCGGTTTTCGCCTGGAAAGGCGAGACTGAAGAAGAGTACGAGTGGTGCCTGGAGCAGACCATCCTGAAGGATGGCCAGCCATGGGACGCCAACATGATCCTCGACGACGGCGGCGACCTGACCCAACTGCTGCACGACAAATACCCACAGGTTCTGGATCGCGTTCACGGCGTGACCGAAGAAACCACCACCGGCGTACACCGTCTGCTGGACATGCTGGCCAAGGGTGAACTGCGCATCCCGGCCATCAACGTCAACGACTCGGTGACCAAGTCCAAGAACGACAACAAGTACGGCTGCCGTCACAGCCTGAACGATGCCATCAAGCGCGGCACCGACCACCTGCTGTCCGGCAAGCAAGCGCTGGTCATCGGTTACGGTGACGTGGGCAAGGGCTCGGCCCAGTCCCTGCGTCAGGAAGGCATGATCGTTAAAGTCTCCGAAGTCGACCCGATCTGCGCCATGCAAGCCTGCATGGACGGTTTCGAACTGGTTTCGCCGTTCATCGACGGTATCAACGACGGCACCGAAGCGAGCATCGACAAAGCGCTGCTGGGCAAGATCGACCTGATCGTGACCACCACCGGTAACGTCAACGTTTGCGACGCAAACATGCTCAAAGCCCTGAAGAAGCGCGCCGTTGTCTGCAACATCGGTCACTTCGACAACGAAATCGACACCGCTTTCATGCGCAAGAACTGGGCATGGGAAGAAGTGAAGCCACAGGTACACAAGATCCACCGTACCGGCCCGGGCGCTTTCGACGCTCAGAACGACGACTACCTGATCCTGCTGGCCGAAGGCCGCCTGGTGAACCTGGGCAACGCTACCGGTCACCCAAGCCGCATCATGGACGGTTCGTTCGCCAACCAGGTTCTGGCGCAGATCTTCCTGTTCGGCCAGAAGTACGCCGACCTGTCGCCAGCCCAGAAAGCCGAGCGCCTGACCGTTGAAGTACTGCCGAAGAAACTCGACGAAGAAGTGGCCCTGGAAATGGTTCGCGGCTTCGGCGGCGTGGTCACTCAACTGACCAAGCAACAGGCTGACTACATCGGCGTGACCGTCGAAGGCCCGTTCAAGCCGCACGCTTACCGCTACTAAGAGCAGCTGCGAGCTTCAAGCTTCAAGCGGCAAGCAAGGCCACAAGCCGGACTTGCCGCGCGAAGCCCGAAAGCTCTGCCCCTATTTGTCAAAACAGTGTCAGGCCGCAAGCTTCAGGCACAAGAGACCAGCGCACCTCCGCTGCTCTTGCAGCTTGAAGCTTGCAGCTTGTAGCTGGAGGTCCCCTCCATGTCCCAAGACCGTCGCTACAGCTTCGAGTTCTTCCCGACCAAGACCGATGCTGGGCATGAAAAACTGCTCGCCACTGCCCGTCAGCTGGCCACTTACAACCCTGATTTCTTTTCCTGCACCTACGGCGCTGGCGGCTCGACCCGTGACCGCACGCTGAACACCGTGTTGCAGCTGGAAAGCGAAGTCAAAATCCCCGCCGCCCCGCACCTGTCGTGCGTCGGCGACAGCAAGGACGACCTGCGCGGCCTGCTGAACGAGTACAAGGCTGCCGGCATCAAGCGCATCGTCGCCCTGCGCGGTGACCTGCCATCCGGCATGGGCATGACCAGCGGCGAGCTGCGTCACGCCAATGAACTGGTTGAATTCATTCGTGAAGAAACCGGCAATCATTTCCACATCGAAGTTGCCGCTTACCCGGAGATGCATCCGCAAGCGCGCAATTACGAAGACGATCTCGCCAACTTCGTGCGCAAGGCCCGTGCCGGCGCCGACAGCGCGATCACCCAGTACTTCTTCAACGCCGACAGCTACTTCTACTTTGTCGACCGTTTGCAGGCGCTGGGCGTGGACATTCCGGTCGTGCCGGGGATCATGCCGATCACCAACTACAGCAAGCTCGCGCGCTTCTCCGATGCCTGCGGTGCGGAAATCCCGCGCTGGATCCGCAAACAGCTGGAAGCCTACGGCGATGACAGCCAAAGCATTCAGCGCTTTGGCGAACAGGTCGTCACCGAGATGTGCGAACGCCTGCTGCAAGGCGGCGCGCCTGGCCTGCACTTCTATTCCATGAACCAGGCCGAACCGAGCCTGGCGATCTGGAACAACCTGAAGCTGCCGCGCTAAAAAGACGTCACCGCAAGACCAGAAGATCGCAGCCACGACAGCGCCAACAGCGTTTTCGCCGCTGCGATCTTTTGCTTTTAACGCCCGAAACAGAGCTTCTGCGGCCAGTTTCTGGCTCTTTGCCGTTTCTCGTCGTAATCTCAAGCCATGCCTTTGATCACGCAGTTATTCGCCGTGCTGGTTTTTGCTTGCCTGAGCTTTGCGGCTCGGGGCGAGAAGCTGCGTATCGTCACCGAACCGTGGGCGCCGTACGTCTATGAACAGAGCGGCAAGAACCTCGGTCTGGACTACGAAACCACCGCCATCGTGTTCAAGCGCCTGGGCATCGAAGTCGAATGGCAGTTCCTGCCGTGGAAACGCTGCCTGTCGATGCTCGAAACCGGCCAGGCCGACGGCGCACTGGACATCTTCCACAGCGACGAACGCGACGCCACCCTGCTCTACCCGAGCGAACCGCTGTCGGACGTCGAGTTCGTGATGTTCTACGCCAACGAGCGACCACACCCTTTTAATAGCCTGGAAGACCTCAAGGGCCTGACCGTCGGCACCTCGCCGGGCTATCTGTACAGCCCCGACTTTCGCGAATCGACTCTGTTCACCCGCGAACCGGCCCCGACCCACGAAGCCAATTTCGGCAAACTGGTGCGCGGGCGCATCGACCTGCTGATCACCGATCGCCGCGTGGGTCAGCATTTGCTCGATGAACTGGGTATTCGCGACAAGATCACGGAAAACCCCACGGTCATCAGCCGCCAGAGCCAGTTTCTGGCCGTGCGGCGCAATGCCGGGATGGATTTGCTGGTGCAGCGCTTCGGCGCGGAACTCAAGCGTTTCAAGCGCGAACCGGCCTATGCCGAGCTCAGCGCCCGCTACGGCGCGGCCCCCGCTCTGACGGCGCCGCTGGGCACCGCCACCGCCAGCGGCAAAACCGTTGAGCAGCAGGAAAGCGGCGCTCAGTGATTGCTCTGTTATACTCCGGCGTTCCCGCCAGGCTCACGCCCGGACGCCCGGAACCGTAACAGGCCTCCCGACCCGCTACAGCGCAGCTTTTCAGCCCGCGCGAGCGCTCCGGACGTGCCTTCGGAACTGCAGCAGGACCGGACGGGATTGCGTCCTCTTAAACGCCATTCGCGCCAGGCAAGACTCCCATTGGGCCAAGCCCTAACTGAAACAGGATTACTCATGTCCTTTGCTTCCCTCGGTCTCTCCGAGGCTTTGGTCCGCGCTATCGAAGATGCGGGCTATACCGAGCCTACTCCGGTGCAACAGCGGGCCATTCCCGCCGTGTTGCAAGGTCGCGACCTGATGGTTGCGGCACAGACAGGTACCGGTAAAACCGGCGGTTTCGCCCTTCCGATCCTGGAGCGGCTGTTCCCCAACGGCCACCCGGACAAATCCCAGCGTCACGGCCCGCGCCAGCCGCGCGTGCTGGTCCTGACCCCGACCCGCGAACTCGCGGCCCAGGTGCACGACAGCTTCAAGATCTACGCCCGCGACCTGAAATTCGTCAGTGCCTGCATCTTCGGCGGCGTCGGCATGAACCCACAGGTTCAGGCCATGTCCCGTGGCGTGGACGTCCTCGTTGCCTGCCCGGGTCGTCTGCTCGACCTGTGCGGCCAGGGCAGCGTCGATCTGTCCCACGTTGAAATCCTCGTGCTCGACGAAGCCGACCGCATGCTCGACATGGGCTTCGTCCATGACGTGAAGAAAGTCCTCGCGCGTCTGCCGGCCAAGCGTCAGAACCTGCTGTTCTCGGCGACCTTCTCCAAAGACATCACCGACCTTGCCGGCAAGCTGCTGCACAACCCGGAACGCATCGAAGTGACGCCGCCGAACACCACGGTCGAGCGCATCGAGCAACGCGTATTCCGTCTGCCGGCCAGCCACAAGCGTGCGCTGCTGGCCCACCTGATCACCGCCGGCGCGTGGGAACAGGTGCTGGTGTTCACCCGCACCAAGCACGGCGCCAACCGTCTGGCCGAGTACCTGGACAAGCACGGCCTGCCGGCTGTGGCGATCCACGGCAACAAGAGCCAGAACGCCCGCACCAAAGCCTTGGCCGACTTCAAGGCCGGTGAAGTGCGCATTCTGGTAGCGACCGATATCGCCGCCCGTGGCCTGGACATCGACCAGTTGCCGCATGTGGTCAACTTCGAACTGCCGAACGTCGATGAAGACTACGTGCACCGTATCGGTCGTACCGGCCGGGCCGGTCGTTCGGGCGAGGCGATCTCGCTGGTCGCACCGGACGAAGAAAAACTGCTGAAAAGCATCGAGCGCATGACCAAGCAGAAAATCGCCGACGGCGACCTGATGGGCTTCGATGCCAGCACCATCGAGGCCGAGAAGCCGGAAGCCCGTGAGCGTCCGGACATGCGCAACCCGCGCAATGCCCGTGGCCCACGCGGTGACGGTCCGAATGGCGGCGGCGGTGGCGGCGGTCGTAAAGACAAAGGCAAAGACAAGGGCAAGGAAAAACCGGCAGGTGAGCGTGGCGAGCGTCCAGCCCGTCAACAAAAGCCGCGTGAAGGCACCCCGGCCCGTGAACAGCGCCAGCCAAGCCAGCCGCCACGCGCTGCTGCTGACCGTGCTCCGGACGAGTTCCTCGACGACGATATCGATAACTTCGGTAACCGCGTCGATTACGTGCCGAAGCAGGCTCCGGCCGGTGGTCGCAACCGTCGTCCAGGCGCTCCGGCGCAAGGCGCAGGTTCGGGCGCACCACGCGGCGGTCAGCCACAAGGTCGCCAGAACGGTCCACGCAACAGCAACGGTTCGAGCACCGGTACGCCGCCAGGCAAGCGCAGCGGCCCACGCAACGGTGCTCCGCGTGACGGTCAGGGTCGTCGCGATGAGAACCCGCGCAACCGCCGCCCGGCCCGCGACGATCAGCCACGCGCTGAACCGGCCGTGCAGAACCCGCGCAGCAGCGGACCGAAGATCATGCACAAGGAATCGAAAGCCGACCGCTTCCCGACGCCTGAGCAGCTGGATCAACTGCCAAGCCGCCCACGCGGTGAAAAACCGGCCTTGCTGACCCGCAATCGCTGAGTTTTCCACTGCAATGAAAAATGCCCCGGCCTGAAACCGGGGCATTTTTTTGCGCGCCGCCGAGACGAAAGTTACGGCAGGCAATAAAAAACGCCCCCGATCGCAAGACCGGAGGCGTTTTTGTGTGTCAGGCGAAAATTACTTCGCTTTCACACCTTCAAACGAAACGTACAGCTCGACCGCGTCGGACTTCGGACCCAGGTCTTTCTGCTTGCCGAAATCGGAACGCTTGATGGTGGTGGTGCCTTCGAAACCGGCACGGTAGCCGCCCCATGGATCCTTGCCTTCGCCCAGGAAGGTCGCCTTCACGACCACTGGCTTGGTAACGCCCAGGATGGTCAGGTCGCCGGTCACGTCAGCGGTGTTGGCACCGGTGGACTTGACGCTGGTGGAGACGAAGGTTGCCTTGGCGAACTTGCCTGCGTTCAGGAAGTCAGGGCTGGCGATGTGCTTGTCGCGCTCGGCGTGGTTGGTGAACACGCTGGCGGTGTTCACGTTGAACTCGATCTTGCTGTCTTCAGGCTTGGCAGCGTCGAAGCTGAACTTGCCATCGATGTCCTTGAAGGTACCGGTGATGAAGCTGTAGCCCAGGTGGCTGATCTTGAAGTCGACGAAGGCGTGCTGGCCTTCTTTATCAACCACGTAGTCAGCGGCCATCACGTTGGCGGACAGGACGGCAGAGCCGATTGCCAGAGCGGCCAGAGTCTTTTTCAACATGCTTTGTTTTCCTTTGGAGTCGAGGTTGAACATCAGGCTTTGCGTCCCAGCATTCGTGTCAGGGTCGCATCACGATCGATAAAGTGGTGCTTCAATGCTGCCAACGCATGAAGGCCGGAAAAAATTACCAGCGCCCATGCCAGCCAGAGATGAATCACACCGGCGGTATCTGCCTGATCCGGTAGTCCGGAAACCAGTGCAGGAACTTCAAACAGGCCAAACACCGGGATCCCGACACCGTCTGCGGTGGAAATCAGGTAACCGGCAATCATCACGGCGAACAGCGCAAGGTACAGAAACCCATGGCCGAACTTGGCGCCGATGCGGGTCATGCGGCTGTAGCTTTGCAGCGTTGGTGGCGGTGGGCTGACAAAGCGCCACAACACCCGCAACACCATCACACCCAGCAGCACCAGACCGATGCTCTTGTGCAGATCCGGCGCGTCTTTGCGCCAGGTGCTGTAGTAATCCAGCCCCACCATCCACAGACCCAGCGCGAACAGCCCGAAGACCACAAGCGCCACACCCCAGTGCATGAAGATGCTGACCCAACCGTAGCGCGAAGAAGAGTTACGTAGCTGCATTGCCCAAATCCTGTGAGAACTGCGAACCAAGACTAGCGAGTTATCTATCGAATTAAAGCGGAAAATTTCGCTTTGAAATATCGAGAAATACGATCAAGAGTCTTGAACAGGGGAGTTAAGGAAAGATTAAAGACAAAAGTGTGGCGGGATGTTGTGAATCACACGCAAAAAAAAGCGCGGCCTGAAAGCCGCGCTTTTTCATTCACCGCAAAGCCTTACTGCGCTTTGGTCTCGGTGGTTGCCGCCGGTTTGGCCGCTGGCTTCTTCGCCGGTTCAGCTTTTTTCGCTGCAGGTTTGGCTGCAGGTTTTTTCGCCTCGGTCTTGGCCGCCGGTTTCTTCGCTGCTGGCTTGGCTGCTGCTTTCTTGGCTGGCTCGGCTTTTACCGGAGCCGCCGGCTTCGGTGCTTCCACCGGAGCTGGCGCAGGGGCCGGGGTCGGTGCAGGCGCTGGGGCGGCTGGAGCAGGTGCCGGCTCTGGCGCTTTTACAGGCTCTGGTTTCTTGTCGTCGTCCGAACCGCCGAACAGGTTGGTGAAGAAGTTGCCTTTCTTCGCCGCCACGGCTGCGCCCGCTGCACCTGCCGCTGCGGCGGTGGCTGCTGCCGGGCCGACTTTGGCCGGTTCGAAGGATTTGCCCGCCGCCAGGTCTTCAACCTGACTGGCCGCACGCTGGCCGGTGCGCAGTGCGCCTTCCAGGGTGCCCGGGTACAAGGTGTCGGTGTGTTCGCCGGCAAACGCTATGCGTTGCAGCGGACGCTCCCACAGACGCCAGTATTTGCTGATCTGGCCAGGGCCGAAGGCCAGGTAAGAACCGCCGGTCGATGGATCGGTGCTGTAGCGACGGATTTCATAGCCGGTGAACGAGCCACGGGCCTGTGGATAAAACGCGTGCAGACGAATCAGCACCTGATCGACCATCTGCTTGTCGCCGAAGGCCTGCATGACGCGGGCGTTGTCGCCGGACAGGTTGATCACCACGTTCGCGCCGCCCTTCAGGGCTGGCTCGATCCACAACATGCCAAGACCGGTGTTGCTGTAGATCTCGCCGGACATCCGCGCCTTGCTTTCCCACACAGGCGTCTTGAACTTCAGCATGATCTGGTCGCGCCAGCCATAGTTGGTGCCCTTGATCGCAGCCAGGTGCTGGGCATCCAGCGCCGGGGTCAGCTGAATCTTGTTGAGGGCGCGCAATGGCACCGCCAGCACGACGTAGTCTGCCGAATAGCCCACGCTGCCGACCTTGACGGTCACGCCGTCCTTGTCCTGGGTGATGGCGGACACCGGCGAATCGGTCTTGATGGTTTTCAGCTGTTTGACGAAGGCCTGGGCCAGCACCGGGCTGCCACCGACCAGTCGCGAAGCGCGCAGGTCACGGTCGGACACGCCGCGATACACCCGGCTCTGCTGCGCGAAGTACAGCAGCGACAGGCGCGAAGGCTCGTCGTAGTGGGTGCGGATGTCCTGGTTGATCAGCTGACGCGCGGTGGCCGGCAGGTTCTGCTTGTCGAGCCAGCTCGAAACGTTGATCTGGTCCAGGGCGTGCAGGGTGTTGGTCGCGGCCGGGTTCTGCGGGTCGTCGATCGAACGCGCCAGATCGTCACGGGTTTTCTCGTAGCGCTTCAGCGCTTCGGCCGTAGCAGGCTGTTTGGTGGTCAGGTCGGCGGCGGAGAAATACTCGCCGTCGATCAGGTAACCCGGGGTCCGTACGAATTCAGGGGCTGGCGTGGTGTTCAGCTTGAAGGTCGATACGTACTTGTTCAGCACCGGTTGAGTCTTGTCGTTGCCGATCCACTCACTGGTGGCCATGCCCGAGCGACCGCCCAGGCTCGGCTTGGCTTCGAGCAGCGTGACCTGCCAGCCCTTGTTCTGCAGTTCGTAAGCCGCCGTCAGACCCGACAGGCCGCCGCCGATCACGATTGCGGTTTTATCCTTGGCCAGCGCCGTAACGCTAAACAGCCCCAACACCACTAGCGCACAGGCGCGCAGCCAACCGACAGACATTCAGCGAACTCCGGAAAAACACTTAGGAAAATGCAGTTTTGCGGGTCAGACGACCCAAAGAACCGCGAAGAATACGTCAGCCATCAAAACGCCGCCAGCGACGTCTATCGGCCCATACAAAGTAGCTCAATCGACACAATGGGTTGTCCCGACGCGACGCATTGCATAGGCTTGCGCGATTGTTTGCCCGCGCCTGACGCGAGCCGCCTCGAGGAGACTGAACATGGGCCTGAACAACCAGTGGATGCAACGCGATCTCGCGGTGCTGTGGCATCCCTGCACCCAGATGAAAGACCACGAACAGCTGCCGCTGATCCCGATCAAGCGCGGTGAAGGCGTCTGGCTGGAAGACTTCGAAGGCAAGCGTTATCTGGATGCGGTCAGCTCCTGGTGGGTCAACGTGTTCGGCCACGCCAACCCGCGCATCAACCAGCGCATCAAGGATCAGGTCGATCAGCTGGAACACGTGATTCTGGCCGGCTTCAGCCATCAGCCGGTGATCGAGCTGTCCGAGCGTCTGGTGAAAATGACGCCGGAAGGCCTGAACCGGGTGTTCTACGCCGATAACGGTTCGTCCTGCATCGAAGTCGCGCTGAAAATGAGCTTTCACTACTGGCTCAACCGCGGCCAACCGAACAAGAAGCGCTTCGTCACCCTGACCAACAGCTACCACGGCGAGACCATGGCGGCGATGGCGGTCGGTGACGTGCCGTTGTTCACCGAAACCTACAAAGCCCTGCTGATGGACACCATCAAGGTGCCGAGCCCGGATTGCTACCTGCGCCCGCAGGGCATGAGCTGGGAAGAACACTCGCGCAACATGTTCGCCGCCATGGAGCAGACCCTGGCCGAGAACCACGACAGCGTCGCGGCCGTGATCGTCGAGCCGCTGATCCAGGGCGCCGGCGGCATGCGCATGTACCACCCGGTCTATCTCAAGCTGCTGCGCGAGGCCTGCGACCGCTACGGCGTGCACCTGATTCACGACGAAATCGCCGTCGGCTTCGGCCGCACCGGGACCATGTTCGCCTGCGAACAGGCCGGCATCCGTCCGGACTTCCTGTGCCTGTCGAAAGCCCTGACCGGCGGTTATCTGCCATTAGCGGCGTGCCTGACCACCGACGAGGTGTACAGCGCGTTCTACGACGATTACCCGACCTTGCGCGCCTTCCTGCATTCGCACAGCTATACCGGCAACCCGCTGGCCTGTGCGGCGGCATTGGCGACCCTGGATATTTTCGAGCAGGACAACGTGATCGAAAACAACCGGGCGCTGGCCCAGCGCATGGCGTCGGCGACGGCGCATCTGGTGGATCATCCGAATGTTTCGGAAGTGCGTCAGACCGGCATGGTGCTGGCGATCGAGATGGTCAAGGACAAAGCCACGAAAGAGGCTTATCCGTGGCAGGAACGTCGCGGCCTGAAGGTGTTCCAGCATGCGCTGGAGCGTGGCGCGTTGCTGCGCCCGTTGGGCAGCGTAGTGTATTTCCTGCCGCCGTACGTGATCACCCCGGAGCAGATCGACTTCCTCGCCGAAGTCGCCAGCGAAGGCATCGACATTGCCACCCGTGACAGCGTCAGTGTGGCGGTGCCGAAGGATTTCCATCCCGGGTTCCGTGATCCGGGCTGATTCGGCTTACTTCACTCGTTCCCACGTCGAGGCGTCGAACCGTCTGCGTGGGAATGCAGCCCGGGACGCTCCGCGTCCCAAAAGCGGACGCAGAGCGTCCAACGAGGCATTCCCACGCAGAGCGTGGGAACGATCTACTTAAAGAGAACCACCATGAGACTGTCCCGCTTCTTTATCGACGCCCCGCTCAGCACCGGCGAACACGAACTGCCGGAAGCCCAGGCGCATTACATCAGCCGCGTGCTGCGCATGGCCGAGGGCGATGCGGTGCAGATGTTCAACGGTTCCGGCCACGAGTTTCGCGGATCGCTGGTGGAAGTCGGCAAGAAACGCGTGGTGGTGCAGATCGACGAGCAGTTCGCCGGTCAGGTCGAATCGCCGCTGCAGATCCACCTCGGCCAGGGCCTGTCCCGGGGCGAGCGGATGGACTGGGCAATCCAGAAAGCCACCGAACTGGGCGTGACCGAAATCACCCCGATCTTCAGCGAACGCTGCGAAGTCCGCCTCAAGGACGAACGCGCCGACAAACGCCTGCTGCACTGGCGTCAGGTGGCGATCAGCGCTTGCGAGCAATGCGGTCGTTCGCGAGTGCCGGTGATTCATCCACCGGTGCTGCTGGCCGACTGGCTGAAGCAGACCGAAGCCGAACTGAAACTGGTGCTGCACCCGGTGGCCGAGCCTTTGGTCAGCCATGCCAAACCATCGACGCTGGCATTCCTGATCGGCCCTGAAGGCGGCCTGTCAGACGCCGAAGTCGAGCAAGCCAAGGCCAGCGGCTTCCACGCCGCCCGCCTCGGCCCGCGTGTGCTGCGCACCGAGACTGCGCCGGTTGTGGCGCTGGCGGTGGCGCAGCAACTGTGGGGTGATTTCTAACGCGTCACTGCACCGGATCACTGATCGGTCTGGCGATGATTGCCTTGAGTTCGCTGGTCATCGGGAACTCAAGGTTCAGGCCCTTCGGCGGGATCGGTTGTTCGAACCACTTGCGGTAGATGCCGTTGATCTCCCCCGAGCTGTACAGGTCGGCCAGCACACCGTTGACCAGCGCGAGGAATTGCGGATCATCCTTGCGCACCATGCAGCTGTAGATTTCCCGCGACTGCTCCTCCCCCACCACGACCCAGTTATGTGGATCCCGCGCCTTGGCCCGCTCGCCGTAAAGCAGCGCATCGTCCATGTAAAACGCCGCTGCGCGCCCCGATTGCAGCATCTGGAACGCCTCGCCGTGATCCTTGGCGCTGATGACGAACATGTTCAGTTTGTGGTCGAGGTTGTAGCTCTTCAGATAACGCTCGTTGGTGGTGCCGGCGGTGGTCACCACGTTCTTGCCGCGCAGGTCGTCGAAGCTGTGGATGCCGCTGTCCTTGGCGGTCAGCAGCTGCCCTTTGACGTAGATGAAACCGTAGGAAAACGCGACCTGCTTCTGCCGTTCGGCGGTCACTCCGGTGGAGCCGCATTCAAGGTCGACCGTGCCGTTCTGCACCAGCGGAATCCGCGTCTGCGAGGTCACCAGGTTGTACTTCACCTTCAGTTCCGGCAGCGCCAGTTGCTGCCTGATGCGCTCGACGATCTTGTCTGCCAGCTCCACCGAATACCCCATCGGCTGGCCGGTGTGATCACCCACATACGAGAACGGCACCGACGCATCGCGATAACCCAGGGTGATGCTGTTGGCGCTGGCGATCTTGCCGAGCGTACCGGTCAGCGGCACTTCATTGGCCTGCGCCTGAGCGCCGAAAACCAGCGCCAGAGTGCAGCCGAGCAACGTGATTTTTTGCATTGTTATTCTCCGTTGTGGGTGGGGTGTTTTAGCAGAAACCGTCACGCCGCACGGGGATTGAACCCGTGCAGATCAATGGATGTGCGCTGCTCGCCGATCAGTTCGCTGAGCAACTGCCCGCTGCCGCAGGCCAGGGTGAAACCCAGCGCACCGTGGCCGAGGTTGAGCCACAGATTGCGATACGCCGTGGCGCCCAGCAGCGGAACGCCGGTGGGGGTGGCCGGGCGCATGCCGGCCCACTCCACGGCCGCATCGTAGTTGCCGGCGTCGGGAAAGGTGTCGCGGGCCTGGCGCTTGATCAGCGCCAGCCGCTCGGGGTCCACCGCCGGGTCGAAACCGACGATGTCGACCATCGCCGCCACTCGCAGTTGTTCGCCGATACGCGCGTAGACGATCTTGCGGTCGTAGTCGGTGATGCTTACGTCTGGCGCCCGATGCTCGTTGCCGATCGGCACGGTCAGGCTGTAGCCCTTGAGCGGATACAGCGGCAAGCGCAGGCCGGGCAGCGCCAGCAACGGGCTGCGATGGCCGGCGGCGATTACCAGTTGTTCAACCGGCAGGGTTTCTTCGCCAAGCTCAATGGCCGTAACCGCGCCGTGGCTGTGGCGAATGCCGGTGACTGCCTGACCAAGGCGAAACTCGCAGCGACCCGACGCCTTCAATCGCGCCGCCAACTGTTGGCAGAAACCGTGACAGTCGCCTACTTCTTCATCCGGCGTGTAGATCGCGCCCACAAACGGCGCATCGGCCAGAGCCGGTTCCAGTTGCGCACATTCGGCGGCGGACAACACCTGCTGTTGCTGCGGATCGGCGAGGCCTTTGCGTGCATGCTCGAAGCTGGCGGTATTGCGGAAGGTCACCAGTTTGCCGTTGCGCCGCCAGTTGAAACCGACCAGTCCGTCGTCCTCGCGCCAGCGTTTCAGCGTGCTCTGGCTGAACAGCGCCAGACGCAACAGATGCGCAGCGTTTTCACGGTTGACCGAGGTGCGACACGCGGCGAGAAACGAGGCCATCCAGCGCCATTGCGCCGGGTCCAGGCGCGGGCGAAGTTTCAGCGGTGAGTCGCCACGCAGGATCCAGCCGATTGCCTGCAATGGCACGCCGGCATCGGCCAGGGGCGCAACGTAGCGGTAGGACAACTGGCCGCCGTTGGCGAAACTGGTTTCGCTGCCCAGCGCCTGCCGCGCCTCGACCACTGTCACTTCGAAACCGTCGCGCACCAGCGCCCAGGCCGTTGCCAACCCGATCACGCCGCCGCCGATGATGCACACACGCTGAGCCATGTCCGTCCTTAATCGTTCTTGAAGACGAGGCCGAGGTTAGGGTGAGGTGACAGGCGCCGAACAATGAATAAAGATGCCAAACCTATAAACAAAGGTTATGGGATCGTCATGCGCCTTCGTCACATCGAGATTTTCCAGGCCATCCGCCAGACCGGCTCGGTCAGCGCCGCTGCGCAGTTGCTGCACGTCTCGCAACCGGCGGTGACCAAGGTGCTGCAACACGCCGAGCAGCAATTGGGCTTTCCATTGTTTCTGCGGGTGCGCGGCAAGTTGCAGGCAACCCCGGAAGCGCTGGAGCTGGAACGCGAAGTCGACAAGGTCACCGAAAGCCTGCAAGGCGTGCGGCGTCTGGCCCAGAGCCTGCGCCGAGAACCCGGCCACAGCCTGCGGATCGGCGCGACCCCTGCGCTGGCGCTGTCGTTGCTGCCGCCGGCGATCCAGCAATGGACGACGCAATTCCCGGACATCGCCTGCGAACTGTCGAGCGCCCACAGCCGCGAGCTGATGCAGAACCTGCTGATGCGCGAAGTGGACGTGGCCCTGACGTTGCAGTTGCCGGATCATCCGGGGCTGAAGGCCCAGGCATTGGCCTCAGGGGTGCTGGTGGCGCTGGCGCCGAAAGGTTACTGGCCGGAGAAAGACTCCGGTCAGCCGTTGCCGCTGATGGCGTTGGCGGGAGCGCCGCTGATCGGGCTGTCCAGCGCCGATCCACTGGCTGCCCGGCTAGACAGTTATCTCGAAGCGGTCGAGCCACCGCCCCGTGTGCGGATCGCCGTGCAAACGTATTCGCTGGCGCGTGCGATGGTGGAGTCCGGCGCCGGGGTGGCCGTGATAGATCCGTTCACCGCCCTCGGTGCCTCGCCGACCAGCACCGTGATTCGCCCACTCACCCCGCCGCTGCCGATCACGCTGTACGCCGTGACCCGCGCTACCGAACCGCCGCCGCATACGCTGCATGATTTGCTGCAGATCTTCAGTCAGCGCGCCGGCGAACAACTCGGTCGCCTGATGGGCGCTTAAAGGACGTAAAACAGAATCGCCACAAAATGCAGCAGGCTCCCGGCGATCACGAACAGATGCCAGATCCCGTGGGCATGCCGCAACCGGTGATCAAGCGCAAAAAAGATGATCCCCACGGTGTACAGCACGCCCCCCGACGCCAGCCAGGCAAACCCCGCCGTCCCGAGCGCTGCTATCAGCGGCTTGACCGCCACCAGCACGATCCAGCCCATCACCGCGTAGATCACGATCGACAGGATCCGCGCCTCTGAGCGCGGCTTGATCTCTTGCAGGATGCCGATCAACGCCAGCCCCCAGACAATCCCGAAAAGCGTCCAGCCCCACGGCCCGCGCAGGGTCACCAGGCAGAATGGCGTGTAACTGCCGGCGATCAGCAGGTAGATCGAAAAGTGATCGACCTTCTTCATGATCGCTTTTTTGCGCCCGCGCACGCTGTGGTACACGGTCGATGCGCTGTAGAGCACCAGCAAGGTGAAGGCATAAATCGCCACGCTGACGATCTTCCACGGGCTGCCGTCGAGGCTGGCAATCACCAGCATCCAGACGCCCCCGACAAACGCCGCTACCGCCCCGACCAGATGCGTCCAGGCGTTCAGTTTTTCTCCGTGATACATGTGTCGCACACCTCGATTTCATTACCGCAGCGCGCAAGGCTCGGGCCTTGAGCGTAAAAGCGCAATGTTTCCGTTCAACGCAGGCCTGCGCCTGTCCTGATATTTGGGCACAATCGACCGATACCAAGAAGAGTCCGCGCCATGCTGATCGACGAAGAATTGACCCTGAAGAAACTCGAGGTGTTCCTCGCCTTCATGCGCACCGGCAACCTCGCCCGCGCCGCCGCCGAGTTGCAGACCAGCAACGTCAGCGTGCACCGCGCGATCCATTCGCTGGAAAGCGCCCTGCGCTGTCCGCTGTTCAAACACGAAGGGCGCAACCTGACACCGCTGGAAAGCGCCTACGTGCTCGAAGAGCGGGCGCAGAAGCTGATTCAGGACGTGGTCGAAAGCGTGCGCCTGACCCGCGAAGCCGCCGGATTCTCGGCCGAGCGCTTCAAGCTCGGCTCACTGTATTCGCTGACGGTGAAAACCGTGCCGCAGCTGATCATGGGCCTGAAGATCCGCCGCAGCGAACTCAACATCGACCTGATCCTCGGCTCGAACATCGACCTGCTCTACAAGCTGAAGAACATGGAAGTCGACGCGATCCTGGTGTCGCTGGACGACACCGTCAACGACCCGGACTGCGAACAGATTCCGCTGTTTTCCGACGACATCTTCCTCGCTACGCCAGCCGATTCGCGCTTCGCCCAGCGCAGCGAAGTGGATCTGGCAGAGGTACGCGATGAGACCTTTATTACCCTGACCCAAGGCTTCGCCACCCATCAGGATGGTATCCGGGTGTTCAGGCAGGCGGGGTTCGAGCCGAAGGTGGCGATGCAGGTCAACGACATCTTCACCCTGCTGAGCATGGTCAGCTCCGGGGTCGGTTATGCGTTGCTGCCGGGGAGGATTGCGGCGGTGTACGAGAACCGGGTGAAGCTGATTCCGTTGCAGGAGAAGTACCGGTTGCAGCAGCACATCGGGGTGGTGTTTTTGAAGGCAAAAGAGCGGGATCCGAATTTGCTGGCATTGCTGGCGGAGTGCCGGATGTATGCCAATCGCCAGACCACCTAACGATCGTTCCCACGCTCTGCGTGGGAATGCCTCAATGGACGCTCTGCGTCCGCTTTTGGGACGCGGAGCGTCCCGGGCTGCATTCCCACGCAGAGCGTGGGAACGATCAACGATCTGTTAGCCAACGATTCCGCGAACAATGAAGAACAGCAGCGATGGACCCAGCAAGCACCCAAGCCCGGTGTGGAAGGTCGCGGTCAAAGCGCCATAAGGCACCAACCGCCGATCCGTCGCCGCCAGCCCCGCCGTCACACCACTTACCGTACCGGCCAGCCCGCCGAACACCATCGCCGAGCGCGGGTTATCCAGGCCCATCCAACGCGCCGCCACCGGCGTGCCGACCATCACCAGAATCGCCTTGATCAACCCGGTGGCAATCGACAGCGCCATCACATCCGAAGTCGCACCAATCGCCGCACCGGTCACCGGGCCGACGATGTAAGTCACCGCACCCGCGCCGATGGTGGTCATGCTCACGGCATCGCGATAACCGAACGCATAAGCCATGCACGCGCCGACAATGAACGGCAGGATCGTGCCCAGCAGCAGCGCAATTACCCCGATCATCCCGGCTTTCTTCGCCTCGGTCGCCTGCACTTCAAACGCCGTGGCAACGATGGCGAAATCCCGCAGCATCGCGCCGCCCATCAGGCCGATGCCGGAGAACAGCGTCAGATCCGCCAGGCCCTTCTGCCCGCCGGTCATCGTCCCGCCGACCCAGGCCAGCACCAGGCCGATGACGATGGCAATCGCCGAGCCGTGAATCCGTCCGAAAGTCAGGCGTTTGGAGAGGATCACCGAGACCCACATGATCACGCCGACGAAGGCGAACGCGGTGATCAGACCGTTGTGTTCCAGACCTTTTTCAATGAGATCCCACATGTCAGCGACCTCCTACCGGCGTGCCGACCGGGGAGATTTCCGCCGGTTCGTCGGGCAAGGGTTCGCCCTTGTGGGTGCGGCTGATCAGGGCAATCGTGCAGCCACAGACCACCACCGAACCGATTGCCGCCAGCACCGCCACCGGGCCGCCGTGCAGGGCGGTGACGACGTTCTGTTGTGCGGCCATCGCCACCACCACCGGAATGTACATGGCGCCCCAGAAGCCGACGCCCATCTCGCAGTCCTTGGTCATGCCGCCGCGTTTCTGCATCCACAACCGCGCGCAGATCAACAGGATCATGGCGATGCCGACCCCGCCGACGTTGGATTTGACGCCCAGAAGAACACCGAGCATGTCACCCATGATCACCCCTGCCAGCGTACAGATCGCCAGCAGCGCCACACCGTAAATAATCATTGTTGTAGTCCTCAAAGTGCATCGTCGAATGTTGTTTTTGTTGTTCGAAGCCTGAGTCGGTGATTTAGGGTCGTCGGCCCTCCTCTTCACGCAACAGCGCCTGCAAGGTGTCGAGCCGGGCACTGTCGAGGGCAGTGACAGTCCCCTGTTCGAACACCCGGCGCGCCAGCCCGGTCAGCACCGCACCGGGCGGCAGTTCGATCTGTAGACGTACGCCGCGCTCGTAAGCGCTTTGCACGGTGCCGCGCCAGTCCACCACGCGGCACATGTTGAAGGCGAGATCGTCACGCAGCGCTTCAACCTTGGTCACAGGCCTTGCGCGACTGCCGCTCAGGTAAGCGATTTTCGGTGTTTTCAGTTCAACCCTGGCGAACGCTTCGGCGAGGGTTTGCGCAGGCTCATCCAGCAACGGGCAGTGCGACGGCACGCTGACCGCCAGACGTTTTGCCAGCCCGGCGCCACGACTGCGCGCCAGCTGGGCGACCGCTTGCATCGCCGTGTCACTGCCGGCAATCACCACCTGGTTATCGGCGTTGATATTGGCCAGGTACACCGGTGTTTCTGCGCCTTGCACCTGAGCCAGCAAATCTTCGACTGTGGATAATTGCAGGCCGATGATCGCGGTCATGCCGAAGCCCTGTGGATAAGCCTGCTGCATCAGCTCGCCGCGCAGGCTGACCAGGTGCAACGCATCGCTGAAGCGCAGCGCTCCGGCGACCACCGCTGCCGGGTAGGCACCGATGGACAGACCGGCGACGTAATCTGCGGTGAGTCCGCCCTGCAACAACTGCCGCGAGGCTGCGACCCCGGCGATCAGCAGACAGAGCTGAACCGCCCGGGTGCTGCGCAACGCTTCGCTGGAATCCAGCCGCAAGACATCTTCACCGAGGCTATCGCTGGCCTCGATCAGCGTTTCCCGGGGCAAGCGCTGGAGCATGCCGGGCTGCTGCGCGCCCTGACCGGGAAACACCAGCAGGCTGCTCACGCTGCCTGCTCCTGCGGGTTCCACGGATCAGACACCAGACAGGCTTCACGGGCGTTTTTCAACAGCACCCTCGAAGCATTTCCGGCCCACTCGCGCAGGGCGACGGCACCGAATGGTGTCTGCAATTGCAGATCGACCCGGCAGATCGCCTGATCGAAAACCGCGACCAGTTTGCGTGCCTGATTACGGGTGATGAGTTGCGGTGTACGCAGGATCAAGTCGAGATCGCTGCGTTCGTGCATCGCGGTAAATCCACTCGCCAGTTCAAACCCGACGCTGCCACTGACGCCCCAGATCCAGCCGCAATCATCGAGCACCGGCCGCAGTTGCCGCAGCGCGTGCATGACCGGCAAATCACGTTCGCTTTCGACATGACAAAGCGCTTCCGGGCTTACCCGACAGGCAATCGAATCGATCGCCATGAACGCCGCCAACCGCTGCTCGCGCAACCGACCGCGCACGCCCACCGCCACGAACCCGTCTTCGTTCAACGCCCGCCGCACGACTACCGGTTGCCCGGCAGCCAGTGAATCAATCGCCCACTGCGGCGCATCCGCCGGCAACTGCGCCGGCGTCATGCCCCACAGCAGGTCGTGGGCCAGAGGCGTGTTCACCACTGCGCCCTCAGCAATTCACGCACGCGGCTGGAAGCTTCGCGATTTTTCGCGCCGAGACGATTGCTCAAATCAGTCGCCGAAATATCGCCGATGGCTTGCTTCAGGCACTCGGTCACCCGCGCCAGATCCTCCGCCGTCGGCTGTTCGATCTGCTGCACCGACAGGGTTTCCCAGAGCAAGCCGAGGCTGGCATAGCTGTCGATGTCATAGGCCATCGGCGGCACGCTGGAGGCCAGGGCTTCCAGTTCTTCGACGCTGCGCAAGGTCACCCGCGCCGCCGAAGCCTTGCCCATCGCATGCACCATCACCCCCGGATCACGCAGGGCGATCAAGCGGTTGGCCTGATATCCGTGAGCGAGAAACGCCCCGGACATGGCCTTGCCCACCAGCAGCGCAATCACCGGATGCCCGGCCAGACGGGCGCGGGCATAAGCGTCCGCCGCACCGGCCAGAGCCTGATGAATGCCGAGGGCTTCTTCGCGGCGACCGTAGGCCTGGCTCGGTACGTCGACGATGGCGATCAGTGGGCGCTTTTGCGTTTTGTGTCGGTCGGCGGTGATCGCGTCATCCACAGCCTTGGCCAGACCCCAGCCTTCGAGCAAACCGACTTCGCCGTTGCGAGCGCGAGGGAAACGGTTTTCCGGATCGGTGACCACCGCGATAAAGCGCCCAAGTGGTCCGTCGGCGACCTTCAGCGAGGGCGGCAAACCTTCAACCACATTCGCGCCAGCGCTCAAGGCGTTGAACCAGTTCAAACCGCGCACGGAATAACCGCTCATGAGCGCTCTCCTTGATACAGATCGCGAACCACCGAAGGCTCGATTTGCTTGTCAGTGTCCAGGCTCGTCAGGCGTTGCAGGAACCATTCGGCCCGCTGACTGCGCGGTTGCGCTGGCAGGCCTTGTTGCAGCAACTCACCGACCTGTTGGCGAATCTGCGCCACGTCATCGGCGACATAACGGTCCACCAAACCACTGGCGAAACGTTGCTCGCCGCCGGTCAGGCTCCAGATGAAGGGCCGGTCGCGGGAGTCGTATTCCTCGATCCCCGCTTCCTGCTCGATCACCTGCGGGCCGTTCAGGCCGAGGCGCGCTTCCTGGGTCACCAGCAAGTAGCTGCACAGCGCGGCGGCAATCGACATCCCGCCAAAGCAACCGACGCTGCCGGCCACCACGCCGACCACCGGTTGGTACTGCTGCAGATCGACAATCGCCGCGTGGATGTCGGCAATCGCCGCCAGCCCGAGGTTGGCTTCCTGCAAGCGCACGCCGCCGGTTTCCAGCAGCAGGATGGCGCGGGTTGGAATGCCTTTGCGGTTGTCCTCGGCGGCCAGTTCCAGCGCGCCGGCGATTTTCGCGCCGCCGACTTCACCGAGACTGCCACCCTGAAACGCGCCTTCAATCGCCGCGATCACCACCGGCAAACCATCGAGGCTGCCCTTGGCGATCACCACGCCGTCATCGGCCTGCGGCACCACGCCCTGACGTTCGAGCCATGGCGACATGACGCGTTGAAACGGATCGAGCAGTTCGCGGAAGGTGCCGGCGTCGAGCAAGGCTTTCGCCCGCTGCCGTGCGCCGAGTTCGACGAACGAATGTTTGTGCAAAAGTGCCGAGGTGTCAGTCATGGCCGATCTCCTCGAAGCCTTGTTCCAGGCGCAGGCGCACCACGCCCGGGGTCGCGCCGAAGTCGTGGATATCGATGGCCATCGCCGGTGGCGTGGTGCCGTCGAACATCCGTGCGAACAGATGCTGCCAGCGCTGCTCGGCGCCATTGACCGAGGTCTGCACATTGATCGTCAGCTTGCCGGCCAGGCCCGGTTCGATCAGCACTTCCAGATCGCCCGAACCGACACAACCGACCAGCGCCCGACCGCGCGGCGGCTGCCCGGCGGGGAATTCAAAGGATAAGGTTTCCATCAAAACGCTCCCTGAAGGATGCCGTCGCGCTCGATTCGATCGAGCAGCAGAGTGGCGGCGAGCAAGTCGGCGGCGCCACCGGGCGAGGCATTCAATGCGATGAGTTGTTGATCCAGTTCGTGCAGGCGGCGGCGACCGGTGAGGCTGGCGCTGCCACCGGCGTCGAGCACTGCCTGAGCGCCGTGCTGCATGGCGTGCAGGCCCTGTTCGCCGGCGCGATAGAGGACGCAGGTGTCGGCGAGGTCGGTCATGATTGCGAGCAAGGCGTCGAGCCGGGCGTTCTGTTCGCCCTGACCGGTGGCGCGGCTGCGTTTGAGCTGCGGCAGACCGCGTTGCACCACGGACGGAAAGCCGAGTTGCGCTTCTTCCCGGGCACCGCGAGCGCCGTAGCGCTGGGCGACCTGGGCGCCGTGGCTCAGCGGACGCGGCGCATAACGGTCATCGAGCAATGCCAGACGCGCAGCGCGCAGAGTGACGGCACCAGCGTTGGTGGACTTGGTATCCAGCGCAGCAGCCGTGACCAGCAGGCCCAGCGCCCAGATCGCCCCGCGATGGGTATTCACGCCGTTGGTGGTAGCGAGCATCGCTTGCTCGCCTTCCCTTCCGATGCGGCCGATCGCTTCGCGCAGCGGCAAGCCGATCTCGCCGAACTCAAGCGCCGCTTCGGCCATTTCCTTGAACGCCGGCCACAACGCCAGCGCCGAGGCGTGCATCAATCCGAGGTGCAGATCGGTGTGTGCGCCGTTGCCACGACGATCAACCAGCGCCGGTTTCGGCGACAGGTCGGCTTCGTCGATCAGCGCATCCACGGCCAGATCCGCCAGCCGTTCCGCGAGGGTGATGGTTTTGGGTTGCAGGTTGAGTGCGTGCATTACCAACTCCTGAACTTGGCGGGCGGGTTGTAGAGGCCGCCGGACCACTCGACCAGATCGGCCACGCTTTTCGCCGCCAGCAGTTCGCGGGTGGCGTCGGTGCGACGGATGCCGAGGTCTTCGGGCAAGGCGATCAGGCCTTCGCGGCGCATGCGTTCGGTGTCTTTCGGGTTATGGCGCAGGCCGATGGCGGTGACGCCGGCCACCGCAGCGATCATCGCCTGACGCTCTTCCAGCGAGCGCGCCTTGTACAGGTAGGCGATGCCTTCTTCGGTGAGCAAGTGGGTGACGTCGTCGCCGTAGATCATGATCGGCGCCAGCGGCATGCCGCTTTTCTTCGCCACCTCTACCGCGTCGAGGGTTTCGACGAAGGTCGGTTTGCCGCCCTCCTGGAACGTCTCGACCATCTGCACCACGAGTTTCTTGCCGCGTTCGAGCATCGGTTGCTGCGAATCATCGTGGCGCATATCAAGCCACGCCGGGGTGCCGTGACGACGGCCGCGCGGGTCGTGACCCATGTTCGGCGCGCCGCCGAAACCGGCGAGGCGGCCACGGGTCACGGTAGAGGAATGGCCATCGCCATCGACTTGCAGGGTTGCGCCGATGAACAGGTCCACCGCGTATTGCCCGGCCAGTTGGCAGAACATCCGGTTGGAACGCAGCGAGCCGTCGCGGCCGGTGAAGAACACGTCGGGCCGGGCGGCGATGTAGTTTTCCATGCCCAGTTCGGTGCCGAAGCAATGCACGCTTTCGACCCAGCCGCTTTCGATGGCCGGGATCAGCGTCGGGTGCGGGTTGAGCGTCCAGTTGCGGCAGATCTTGCCCTTGAGGCCGAGGGATTCGCCGTAGGTCGGCAGGATCAGTTCGATGGCGGCGGTGTTGAAACCAATGCCGTGGTTCAGCGACTGCACGTTGTGTTTTTCGTAGATCCCGCGGATCGCCATCATCGCCATCAGCACGTGCACAGGCTTGATGTGGCGCGGGTCGCGTGTGAACAGCGGCTCGATGTAGAACGGTTTGTCCGCCACCACCACGAAATCGACCCACGATGCGGGGATGTCCACACGAGGCAGTTCGCTGACGTCGTCCACCAGTTGGTTAACCTGGACGATGACGATGCCGTCGCTGAAAGCGGCCGGTTCGATCAGCGCCGGGGTGTCTTCGGTGCTCGGGCCGGTGTAGATGTTGCCGGCACGGTCGGCCATGAAACCGGCCGAGAGCACGACGTTGGGAATCAGATCCACCACCAGCCGGGCGTAGAGTTCGATGTAGGTGTGGATCGCACCGACTTCCAGCAGACCGTCTTCGAGCAACTGGCTGATGCGCAGACTCTGAGTGCCGGCGAAGGAGAAATCGAGTTTGCGGGCGATGCCGCGTTCGAACAGGTCCAGATGCTCGGAGCGACCGACGCTGGGCATGATCATGTGCAGGTCGTGGAGCTTTTCAGGATCGGCCTTGGCCAGCGCACGGGAAAGGAAATCCGCCTGCTTCTGGTTGTTGCCCTCCAGCACCACACGGTCGCCGGGCAGGATCAGCGCCTCAAGCGCCGCGACGATCCTGTCGGTGGGCAACACCGCACCGTCGGCCAGCCCGCGCACCTTGTCGAGGCGCCGCTGCTTCTCGTCACGCCGCCGCGTCCAGCGCGAGTCGGGGGATATTGTTGTTGTCATGCTCACTCCACGGGGTTCGCTGTCGTGGAGCTACCTTAGGAGTGTCGGGTGGGGGCATCAATCAAGCGCGGTGATGAATCATTACGGTCAGCGTAACGATCAGTCGACCAGCCCCGCATCCACCAACAACGTCTCCAGCGCCAACAAATCCGGCACCTTCGCCACCTGCTCCCCCACCTGCACCGCCGCCTGCTCCAGCGCACACAGCGGCACATCGACATAACTCAACTGGCTATCGAGCTTGTACGAGCGCGGAATCCCCTGCACCAGCAGCGCGATGAACTTCAATTCCGGCCGCCCGCCGAGGGCATTGAGGATGACGATCCGCGCCCGCTCGCCGATGACGATCTTGTTGCCGCACGCCGACTCGAAACTCAGCAGCGGAATCTGCCGCTCGCGCCAGGTTACCCGACCGAGATACCACGGCGGCGTGTCGAGATCGAAGGCGCTGGACTGGTAGTCGATCAGCTCGGCGACGGCGACGTTGGGCAGGATCAGGTTGCGATCCGCCAGCGGCAGCAGCAGCCCGGTGAGTTGGCTGGTGCGCTGGTTGTGCCGGCGTTCATGCATGTTTTTTGCTCCACAGGGCGATGCTTTCGAGCAGCACCGATTCCTGGTACGGCTTGCCGAGGTAGTCGTTGACGCCGATGGCCATCGCGCGGTCGCGGTGTTTCTGGCCGGTGCGCGAGGTGATCATGATGATCGGCAGGTGTTGCAGGCGTTCGTCGTGGCGCACTTGGGTCGCCACTTCGAAGCCGTCCATGCGCGGCATTTCGATGTCGAGCAGCATCAGGTCCGGCATGTGCTCCTCCAGCAGCAGCATCGCATCGACCCCGTCCTTGGCGGTCAGCACGTTCATGCCGTGGCGTTCGAGCAGACGGCTGGTGACCTTGCGCACCGTGACCGAATCGTCGACCACCATCACCAGCAACGGCTTCTGCGGTTCGCTTTCGATTTCGTGACTGGCCGGACGCTGCGGCAATCGCGCCTGCATCGCGCGGATCGGCGCCAGCAGGTCGAGAATCAGCACCACCCGGCCATCGCCGAGGATTGTCGCCCCGGACACGCCCTGCACCGATGCGAACTGCGGGCCGAGGCTCTTGACTACGATTTCGCGGGTGCCGGCCATCGTGTCGACCTGCACCGCGATGTGCCGGTCGTTGCACTGCACCAGCAAGACCGGCACCGGCAGGCTCTGGCCGGACAGTTTTGGCCGGGGAGCGGTTTTCAGCAGCTCGCCGAGGTAGCACAATTCATAACGCTGGCCGCCGTACTGATAACTCGGCGGATCGAGACGAAAATGCCCGTCCAGTTCATTCGGCAGTACGCGGACGATGCCGTCGATGGTGTTCAGCGGAATCGCGTACTGATCCTCACCGCACTGGACCATCAGCGCTCGGTTGACCGACACGGTGAACGGCAGGCGAATGCGGAAATGCACGCCCTGCCCCGGCACCGAGTCGATGCTCATTGTTCCGCCCAGTTGCCGGACTTCTTCGTGGACCACGTCCATGCCCACGCCGCGCCCGGAAATCTGGGTGATTTTCTCGGCCGTGGAAAAGCCTGGCTGGAGGATGAACTGCAACACCTCGCGGTCGCTGATCTCGGCGTCCGGCGCCAGCAGGCCGCGCTTGATCGCCTTGCGCCGCACGGCATCCAGCGGCACGCCGGCGCCATCGTCGCGGATGTCGAACACGATGTCGCCGCCCTCGCGGGACAGGTCGAGGCTGATCTGCCCCTGCGCCGGTTTGCCCGCCGCCAGCCGGACTTCGGCGGACTCCAGACCATGGTCGACGGCATTGCGCAGCATGTGCTCCAGCGGTGCGGCCATGCGTTCGAGGACGTTGCGGTCCATCTCGCCTTCGGCGTTGCCGACGCTGAACGCGACGTCCTTGCCCAGCTCTTCGGCGACCTGCCGGACGATGCGTTTCAGACGCGGCAACATGCGTTCGAACGGCACCATGCGCGTGCGCATCAGGCCTTCCTGCAATTCGGTGTTGATCCGCCCCTGCTGCTGCAACAGGTTCTCGGCGTCGTGGGTGCGCCGGTCGAGGGTTTCCTTCAGATCCAGCAAGTCGGAAGCGGACTCGAACAGCGCCCGTGACAGCTGCTGCAACTGCGAATGGCGGTCCATTTCCAGCGGGTCGAAATCTTCGTAGCCGAGGCGTTCGGCATCCACTTGCTGACGACTGAGGATCCGCCCCTGGGTTTCGGTGTCGAGCCGGCGCAACTGGTCGCGCATCCGCTCGATGGTGGTTTCCATCTCGTGCAGGGCGGTCTGCGCATCGCTGACTTGCTGCTCGATGCGCCCACGGAAAATCGAGGTTTCGCCCGCGAGGTTGACCAGTTCGTCGAGCAACTCGGCGGAGACCTTGACCATGTCCGCCCCGGCCTCCGGCGCCGGGGCAGCAGGCTCGACCTTGACCGCCACCGGCGGCACGGGCGCCGGGGTTTGCACGACCAGCGGATGGCTGAAATTCTGGATCGCGCTGATCAGCCGGTCTGCCGGTGGGCACGGCTGGCCGGCGCGCACTGCATCGAGCATTTGCGCCAAGCGGTCCTGGCCCCGCTGCAACAGCGCGAACAGTTCGGCGCTGCCCTGCAGGGTGCCGGCGGACAGGCTTTCGTAAAGGTATTCCAGCTCGTGGGCGAGGTCGCCGATCGGGCCGATCTCCACCATCCGCGCGCCGCCCTTGAGGGTGTGCAGGTCGCGCAGCAGGGTTTCCACTTCCTGGCGATTGCCGGGTTCGGCCTGCCAGCGCAGCAGCGCGGCGCCGGAGTTTTCGATGATGTCGAAACCTTCTTCGAGGAAGATTTCCAGCAGCTCCGGATCATGCCCCGGGCCGTCCTGCGTGACGCTGGTTGGCGGTGATTCATGATTGGCGGCCGAGCCCTGACGGAAGCGTCGGATCGCCTCGATCAGGTCCTGCGCCGGATCCAGCGGCTGGTGCCGGTGCAACTGTTCGAGGAACTGCGCCAGGCGCTCGTGGCTCTGACGCAGCAATCGGTCGAGGGCTTCGCTGTGGCTGTAACGACGATCCAACAGCCCTTCGTAAAGGCCTTCCAGCTCATGGGCCAGATCACCGACCGCCGCCACCTCGGCCATCCGCGCGCCGCCCTTGAGCGTGTGCAAGTCCCGTTGCAGCGACGACAGCGGCGCGCCGTTTTCCGGGTCCTTCAGCCAGCGCTGCAAGGCTTGCCCGGCGCTGTCGAGAATGTCCACCGCCTCTTCGAGGAAGATCTCGACGATCTCGTCGTCCGGCCCGCTGTCGACGCTGTGTTGTTGCAGTTCGGCGGTGGCGCTGCCCAGTTCGCGGATGCTCAGGGTGCGGCTGCCGTCGCTGCGGATCAGGCCCATGGCCGACGGATCGAGGCTCTCGTCGAGCAGTTCGTGCAAGGCGCGGATGCGTTGCGGTTGCGGGGTGATTTCCTGGCCGGCGGCCAGTTCGTCGAGCATGTTGATCAGCGCTTCGTGGGCCTGCTGCGCCTCATGGAAAAACCGCTCGCTGACCGCCAGGCTGCTCTCTTCGACGGCGCCGTACAGGTCGAGCAAGGCTTCACACAACACGTCCACCGGCAGCAGATCCGCCAGGTGCGCGCCTTCGCCCAGGGTGGTCAGCTCATCCAGCAGCGCGCTGAGTTCCTGACGTTCACCGGGGTGCTGCTGCCAGCGCTGCAGGAGGTTTTCGGCGTCGAGCAGGATGTCCATGCCCTGGGCCAGGAAGTTGTTGATCAGTTGCGGATCGCGTTTGACCCGCAACGCACTGCTCGGGGCATTGAGGATCGATTCCAGGCGCTCGCCGAGCAGGGTTTCGGTACGTTTGATCAGCGACTGCGCGCCGACAATCGGCGCCAGCGGATCGTGTTTGAGCTGACGCAGACCGACGCGGAACAGGCCCTCGGCTTCGAGCAGCAGTTCCACTTCGTCGAGGTCCAGAGCCAGCTGATGGGCCTTGAATTCCCGGGCGAGTTTGTCGAGCGGCGCCGCCAGTTCGGTAATCGGCGAAACCCCCGCCATCGAGGCGCTGCCCTTGAGGGTGTGCAGCGCGCGCTGCAACTCGTCGCTGGCCTGCAATGGCACATGCTCGGCGGCCTGATCGAGAAAACGGTTGAGGCTGGCGAGGTGGGTCTCGGCTTCGTTGCGGAAAATCTCCAGCAACAGCGGATCGAGGGCTGCGACGTCTTCCACGTCTTCGGCTGGCAGCGGCGTGTCGCCCTTGGCCAGCGCGTGAGCGCGGGCTGCCAGTTGATCGACATCGTGGCGCTGACGCTGACCGTTGGTGGCGAATTCGCCGATCAGATCCGGCAACAGCAGCAGGGTGTCGGCCAGCAACTGGCGCACCGCCGGGCCGGGTTCGACGCTGTGTTCCAGCACGCGGTTGAGCAGGTTTTCCACCGCCCAGGCCAGCTCGCCGAGGACCAGCGCCCGAACCATCCGGCCGCTGCCCTTGAGGGTGTGGAAGGCGCGGCGCAGTTCACTCAGGGCGGCGCGGTCATCGGGCTCGGCAGACCAGCGCGGCAGGTATTCGCTCAGTACTTCGAGCACTTCCCCGGTCTCTTCGAGGAACACTTCGCGCAGCTCGTCGTCCACCGGTTCTTCGTCGGCCGGTGGCGGCAGCAGGCTGCCCGGCGTGGTCAGCGCCGGCGGGTTGACCGCCGAGACCGGACTGGCCAGCACTTCGGCCAACGACTGCACGATCTGCGGGTCGTCCAGCTCCTGCAAATCCTGCATCACCAGCGCTTCGCTGGGGCTGAGCACATCGTCGAGCACCGGCACATGCGGCTCGCCGGGCTGTTCGTCAGGAAAGAAACCGAGACTGGCGAGGCTTTTCTGCGCGATATCCAGCAAATGCTCGCTCGGTGCCTGCGGGTCGTCGGTCAGGCGTTCGAGGTAATACTCGAGGCTGGTGATGGCGTCGGCGAGGCTGTCGAGTTGCTGCCAGCCCGGCTCGTGGGGGTCGAGCAACAGATGTTCGCGGATAAATCCGTTGCAGGCTTCGAGCAGGCTTGCCGCACGCGCCAGTGGAATCATCGCCAGCGCGCCGCGCACCTGGGTCAGCAGCGCCGGCAGGCTTTGCAGTTGCTGGCGATCCCAATCGGCGTCGATGTAGTCGACGATCATGTCCTTGGCCTGTTGCAGGCAGATTCGCGCTTCCTTGATCACGATCTGATGGATCTGCGTCAGGTCGGTGGTCGGCAGGCGCGAGTCTTCCGGGCTCTCCGGTTCCACCGTGCCGACCATCCCGGCCAGCGTCGCTTCGACGTAGAGCAAGGCGCCGGCGACGTCCATCAGCGTGGCGTCGTTCGGTTCGCGCTGGCCCTGAGCGAGGCTGAGCACCACCGCCAGTTGATCGATGATCACCTTGCGTGGCTGGCCGAAACCGAGCACCGCCAGGGTGTCGGCGATCTGCCGCAGCGGCGCCAGCAGGCTGTCCAGATCCGAGGCGTGCTGGCGGTCGCTGCGCACGAACAGGTCGAGGCGCTCCTTGACCCGCACCAGTTCTTCGCACAGCGCCGCGAGCACCGAGCGCATGGCATCGCGGTCGGGGCCGGCCAGGCGGGCGCGTTCTTCGTCGACCATCGCGCTGTCGGGCAGCGCGTCGTCCAGGGAGTAGCGATCTTTCATGGTCAGCATCTGCCCGGTGGGATGTTCGGCTTTGGCGATATAAAACAGCAGGCTTTTCAGCAGTTCAGGCGGTGGCGGCTGGTTGAGGCCGGGCATGCCCTGTTCGAGCAGGCGCTTGAGTTCCTTGTCGGCGTCCTTGAACAGGCTGCGCAGGGCCGGGCTGTTGGCGATCCGCCCTTCGCGCATGCCCTCGACGAGTGCCGAGGCGACTTGCCACAACGGGCTCAACGGCGAGTTACCGCTGAGTGCTTCAAGCCGGGTAAAGACCTTGGCCAGATAAGCGAGATGCGTCTGGTCGTCCTGTTCGCGGAGCAATCCGACCAGCGCCATTTGCAGCATCTGGCGCAACTTGCGCAGCACATTCGGCAGCTCTGCCGGTTCCAGCAGCGCCAGGGTTTCCTCGCCCAAAGGCGCAAGTTCGGGCAATTGCGGGCTGAACAGGCTGGTTTCCGACAACAGGCTTTCGCCCCGGGCGCTGCGTAAATCGTTGATCAGCGGCAACACCACCAGCGGCAGGTCACGGCGGGCGCCCTGCACGCGGTCGAGATAAATCGGCAACTGACCCAGCGCCTGCAACAGCAAGTGCAGCGCTTCGTCACGGTGGCTGACGCGGTCGTTCTGCAACGCTTCGACCAGGTGTTCCATCTCTTCGGCGAGCAAGGCCGCGCCGTAGAACTCGACCATCTGCAGGCTGCCGTGCACCTGATGGATGCAGGCCAGGCATTCGTCCAGGCCCGGCACTGACTGCGGATCGTCGAGCACGGCTTCGATGGCCTGATGCGCCTGCCTCAGCGTCTCGGCTATTTCACCCTTGACCCATTCGAGGGCCACGTAGTCGTGCCGGTCACCCATAACCACTCCGCTCGACATGGACTCGCCCGCAGGCCTCACGCCTTGTCCGCGACGGGCGCAGGCGCCGCCGGCAAGGTGAACCCGGACACCGAGCGACGCAACTGGCTGGCCATTTTCGCCAGGTTGCCGATGCTCTCGGCGGTGGCCGTGGAGCCGGACGAGGTCTGCGAGGTGATCTGCTGGATCACGTTCATCGTCAGGGAAATCTGCCCGGCCGAAGACGTCTGCTGCTGCGCCGCGTTGGAAATGCTCTGGATCAGCGCCGCAAGGGTCTTGGACACGCCTTCGATTTCTTCCAGGGCCACACCGGCATCCTGCGCCAGTCGCGCGCCGCGCACCACTTCGGTGGTGGTCTGCTCCATGGAAATCACGGCTTCGTTGGTGTCGGTCTGGATCGCCCGCACCAGCGTTTCGATCTGCCGGGTCGCGGCGGACGAACGCTCGGCCAGCCGCTGCACTTCATCGGCCACCACCGCAAAACCGCGCCCGGCGTCACCGGCCATCGAGGCCTGAATTGCCGCGTTGAGGGCAAGAATGTTGGTCTGGTCGGCGATGTCGTCGATCAGGCTGACGATGTCGCCGATTTCCTGGGACGACTCGCCCAGACGCTTGATGCGCTTGGCGGTGTCCTGAATCTGTTCGCGGATGTTGTCCATGCCGTGGATGGTGTTGTGCACCACCTCGTTGCCCTTGTTGGCGATCTCCACTGATCGCTCGGCCACCGCCGAAGATTCGGCGGCGTTGGCCGACACCTGATCGATGGACTGGGCCATGTCGCTGATCGCGGTCGAGGCTTCGGAAATCTGCTGGGCCTGATGCTCCGAGGCCTGGGCCAGGTGCATGGCAGTGGCCTGGGTTTCCTGCACCGCAGCGGCGACCTGGCCGGCGGTGAGGTTGATGGTGGCCACCAGATCGCGCAACTGGTCGACGGAATAGTTGATCGAGTCGGCGATGGTCCCGGTGAAGTCTTCGGTCACCGAGGCCGTTACGGTCAGGTCGCCGTCAGCGAGGTCTTCGATCTCGTCTAGCAGGCGCATGATCGCGTTCTGGTTGCGCTCGTTTTTCTCGGCGGTTTCGCGCAACTGACGGTTGGTTTCCCGGACCATGACCATGCCGATCAGGATGATCGAAGCCAGCGCCAGCAGGCCCAGCACATAACCGCCGATGGTGTCGGTATTGCGCCCGCCGGCGAGGTTTTCGAAACGGCTGGCCAGGTGCGAGGCTTCGTCGAGCAGGGTCTGCGACAGGCTGAAGATATTGGTGGCCGACTCACGGACCTTGAACAGCTCCGGCGAGGTTTCGAGGATTTCATCTACCGAACCGGAGACAAACTGGAACAGTTCGGAAATTTCGCTCAAGCGAGCGCGGGCGTCGCGGTCTTCGACCTGGCTGACTTTCAGCGCCGGGTTGCCCTGCAACATGCCGTTGAGCACCTGGCCGAAGCGTGCGGCATCGCGACCGAAGGCGTCGGCGGCCTGCTGGGAGTTTTCATCGCCCGAGAGCACGGTGTTGACCGCGCCAAGAATCCGTTCGGCCAGCAGCGACTGACGCTGGGCCATCGCCACCTGCGCCGCCGGCGCACCGCGTTGCAGGAGGATTTCCACGACCTTTTCGTATTCGATCTGCAACTGCGGCACGGTTTCGGCCAGGGTCGCGGCCACCTGATGCAGGGACAGCACGGTCTGTTCGCTGGAGAGAATCGCGTCGGTGTTTTTCAGCAGGCGTTCCCAGTCCAGCTGCACGGCGCGCATTTCCGGGCGCACGGTGGACGGCGCCGGCGGCAGGCCGGTGGCCGGATCACCTTTCTTGAGGTAACCCCAGCGCTGGGCGAAGTCGTTGCGCGCATCGCTCAACAGTTTGAACGCGGCGGCCTTGCCGGCGGCGGCTTCGGTGGCGTTCTTGGCGATCCGCTGCGACAGCACCCGCAGCTCGCCGGCGTGGCCGATGTACTGCTTGTCGTAGTTGGCCTGGGTGTTGAGGTAAGCGAAGTTGGCGAACAGCAGCATGATGAACACGATCAGTGCGATGAACAGCACGATGATCTGCGAGCGGCTGCGCGAGCCTTCTGCGGGCTTGCCTGTTTTTGCTTTGATCATCGGTCCTCGCCTGTTAAACCGCGACGTGCATGAAACTCGGTGACTGCGCCAGCGCAAACAGGCTGAACACCCGCCAGTTCTGCTCGCGCCGGAAATAACCCTTGATGAACTCGCCCTTGGAGCCTTGCCGTTTACTGATCGAGACGGATTCGAAACTGTCCTGCTCGAAGTGCTGCAGGCCGAAGACTTCATCGACCAGCAATCCGGCAAACACGTCCTGATGCTCTACCACCAGTACCCGCCGCTGTTTGCGCATCGGTGACAGCTCATGGCCGAAAAAGCCGCACAGGTCCATGACCGGCAACAGCCGTCCGCGCAGGTTGGCCACGCCCTTGACCCACGGCTTGACGCCCGGCAACTGGGTGACGCGCAGTTCGGGCAGCACTTCGCTGACTTCGCCCATCGGCGTGACGTACCAGTGCTCGCCCAGACGAAAGCCGATGCCGCTCCAGCGATCCTGACGCGCCGGTTGCGACGGCAGGTCCGCCGCCAGCAGGCGACAGCGCTGGTCGATCTGCCACAACAGTTCGAACGCGGTCAGCGATTCGCTCATGGCGGCGCGATCAACCGGCCAGCACGTTGTTCAGGGTCTTGATCAGCGTGTCTTCGTCGACCGGTTTGGTCAGGTAGTCCTTGGCGCCCTGGCGGGTGCCCCAGACCTTGTCGGTCTCCTGATCCTTGGTGGTGATGATGATCACCGGGATGTGGCTGGTTTCCGCATCCTTGGTCAACTGACGGGTGGCCTGGAAGCCGTTGAGGCCGGGCATGACGATGTCCATCAGCACCGCGTCGGGTTTTTCCTGACGGGCCAGGGCCACGCCGTCGGCGCCGTTTTCGGCTTTGAGCACTTCGTGCCCGTGCTTTTCCAGCATGCCGGTGAGTTTGTACATTTCGGTCGGCGAGTCATCGACGATCAGGATACGTGCCATGGTCTTCCCCATTTTTCTTGTCGACACCGGGCCCGCTGGCCGAGCGTCTCTGTGCGTGTCTTACTGCGGCAAAGCGGCAGCGAAGCCCGGAACATGGGCCGAAATCGCGTCGAGCAGTTCTTCCTTGCTGAAAGGCTTGGTCAAAAATTGATCGGAACCGACAATCCGCCCCTTGGCCTTGTCGAACAGCCCGTCCCGGGACGACAGCATGATCACCGGCGTGCCCTTGAACGCGTTGTTGTTCTTGATTAAAGCGCAGGTCTGATAACCATCCAGACGCGGCATCATGATGTCGACAAAGATGATCCCGGGATGGTGGTCGGCGATCTTCGCCAGGGCGTCAAAACCGTCGATCGCGGTGATGACTTCGCACCCTGCATTTTTCAACAGGGTCTCGGCGGTGCGACGAATCGTTTTCGAGTCGTCGATCACCATGACCTTCAAGGCGCTGGACTGCTGTTCCATAAGGGGGCTCTACCGTCGCCTTTGCGAATCAATTTGTCCGTTTTGCGATGCGTAATGGCTGGAAACCCTTGATGTTCAAGGGCCAGCACGACATGGCAGCCTTTTTAGCACAGTCTCCTGATCCAATCTATCGACGGGTTTTTCCTTGACCGAAAACCCGCCCGGCGCCACTCTGGCGGCACTTTTTTCATACCGATCCGGTAGCCAATTTTCGAGGAAAACCCAATGAGCGTTCGCGTCGGGATTGTCATGGACCCTATCGCCAGCATTTCCTATAAAAAGGATAGCTCGCTGGCCATGCTGCTGGCGGCGCAGAAGCGCGGCTGGGAACTGTTCTATATGGAACAGAAAGACCTTTACCAGGGTGAAGGCCAGGCACGGGCGCGGATGAAGCCGCTGAAAGTCTTCGCCAACCCGGAAAAATGGTTCGAACTGGGCACCGAACTGGATTCGCCGCTCAGCGACCTGAACGTGATCCTGATGCGCAAGGATCCGCCGTTCGACATGGAGTTCGTCTACTCCACCTACCTGCTCGAACAGGCCGAGTCGGCCGGGGTGCTGGTGGTCAACAAGCCGCAGAGCCTGCGCGACTGCAACGAAAAGCTGTTCGCCACGCTGTTCCCGCAGTGCACGCCGCCGACCGTGGTCAGCCGCCGCGCCGACGTGCTGCGTGAATTCGCCGCCAAACATGGCGACGTGATCCTCAAGCCGCTGGACGGCATGGGCGGTACTTCGATCTTCCGTCACCGCGCCGGCGACCCGAACCTGTCGGTGATCCTGGAAACCCTGACCGCCCTCGGCGCCCAGCAGATCATGGGCCAGGCCTACCTGCCGGCGATCAAGGACGGCGACAAGCGCATCCTGATGATCGACGGCGAGCCGGTGGATTACTGCCTGGCGCGGATTCCGGCCCAAGGCGAAACCCGTGGCAACCTCGCGGCCGGCGGCCGTGGCGAAGCTCGCCCGCTGACCGACAAGGATCGCTGGATCGCCGCCCAGGTCGGCCCGACCTTGCGCGAAAAAGGCCTGCTGTTCGTCGGCCTGGACGTGATCGGCGAGCACCTGACCGAAATCAACGTCACCAGCCCGACCTGCATCCGCGAAATCGACAATGCCTTCGGCACCGACATCGGCGGCCTGCTGATGGATGCCATCGAGAAAAAGCTGCAAGCTTGATGTGCATCACATGCAGCCTGTCGCTTGATGCTTGAAGCTAAAGGCGTGAAACCAACATTGCGTTATCATGCGCGGCCTGTGAAAAACGCGATGTTGGTTTTCTTGTCATGACACTTCCGTCCGATCTGCCCGCTGAACTCGCCCATAAAGGCGTGCGCCCGGTCGATCGCCTCGGATTTACCCTGTTTCTCGCAGCGCTGATCCATCTGGCGCTGTTGCTCGGCGTGGGTTTCACCATGGTCGAGCCCAAGCAGATCAGCAAAACCCTGGAAATCACCCTCGCCACCTTCAAGAGCGAAAAGAAGCCGGCGAAGGCCGATTTCCTCGCCCAGGAAAACCAGGAAGGCAGCGGCACCCTCGACAAGAAGGCGATCCCCAAGACCACCGAGGTCGCGCCGTTCCAGGACAATCAGGTCAAGAAAGTCACCCCGCCGCCGGCCGCCAAGCCGGAAGTGCAGGAGGCCGCGCCCAAGGCGGCCGTGACCACCGTCGCGCCGAAACCGAAAAAGGCGCCGACCAAGAAAGAAGAAGCCAAGACCGAGACCAAACCGACGGTCGACGCCCCGACCTTCGACAGTTCGCAGCTCTCCAGCGACATCGCCAGCCTTGAAGCCGAACTGGCCAACGAACAACAGCTGTACGCCAAGCGCCCGCGCATTCACCGCCTGAGCGCGGCGTCGACCATGCGCGACAAGGGCGCCTGGTACAAGGACGAATGGCGCAAGAAGGTCGAGCGCATCGGCAACCTCAATTACCCCGACGAAGCCCGGCGCAAGCAGATCTACGGCAATCTGCGCCTGATGGTGTCGATCAATCGCGACGGCTCGCTGTATGAAGTGCTGGTGCTGGAGTCTTCCGGCCAGCCGCTGCTGGATCAGGCGGCGCAACGCATCGTACGGCTGGCGGCACCGTTTGCACCGTTTACCGGGGACCTGTCGGACATCGACCGGCTGGAAATCATCCGCACCTGGAAATTCGCCCGGGGCGACCGGTTGTCCAGTAACTGAGTCGATCTTTTGCCCGCTCCAGCTTGTCAGTTCGCCCCCCGAACGCCACACTAGCGCACATGAAAAACGTCAGCCCCAGCTACCTCAAGCATCACTTCCTGATCGCCATGCCACACATGGCCGACCCGAACTTTGCCCACACCTTGACCTACATCGTCGAGCACACGGCCAATGGCGCCATGGGGCTGGTGGTCAACCGACCGCAAGAGCTGAATCTGGCCGACATTCTCGAACAACTGCGCCCGGACATCGATCCGCCAGCGCTGTGCCAGCATGTGCCGATCTTCATCGGCGGCCCGGTGCAGACCGATCGCGGTTTTGTCCTGCACCCGGCGGGCAAGACGTTCCAGGCTACCGTCGAGCTGGAAGGCGATCTGGCCCTGTCCACCTCGCAGGACGTGCTGTTCGCCATCGCCGACGGCGTGGGCCCGGCCAAAAGCGTCATCACCCTCGGTTATGCCGGTTGGGAAGCCGGTCAGCTGGAGGCCGAACTGGCCGACAACGCCTGGCTGACCTGCCCGTACGACGCCGACATCCTGTTCAACACCAGCAGTGAACTGCGCCTGGAAGCGGCGGCCAAGCACCTGGGGATCAACCTCAGCCTGCTGACCAGCCAGGCAGGACACGCCTGATGGCCCTGCGCCTGATCCTCGGCTTCGATTACGGCACCAAACAGATCGGCGTGGCGGTCGGCCAGGTGATTACCGGCCAGGCCCGCGAACTGTGCACCTTGAAGGCGCAAAACGGCGTGCCGGACTGGAATCAGGTCGAAGCCCTGATAAAGGAATGGAAACCCGACGCCGTGGTGGTCGGCCTGCCGCTGAACATGGACGGCACGCCCAGCGAGATGTGCGCCCGCGCCGAGAAATTCGCCCGCCGCCTCAACGGCCGCTTCAATCTGCCTTTCTATACCCACGACGAACGCCTGACGACCTTCGAAGCCAAGGGCGAACGGCTGGTGCGCGGCGGACAGAAAGGCAGCTACCGCGACAACCCGGTGGACGCCATCGCCGCCGCCCTGCTGCTGCAAGGCTGGCTCGACGAAAACACCGCACTATTTGAATCCTGACAAGCGCTACGGCGCTTTTCTTTTGGTTACAACCCGAGCCCCGGTTCGCGAGAACCGGCTCGACCCCAAGAAGGAGCAACCATGAGCCTGCCCAATCCCGCCGATCTGATCAGCCAGATGGCGACCCGCCTCAAGGCGCACCTTGCCCAGCGTGATATCAGCGAACCGCGTTACATCGGCATCCGCACCGGCGGCGTCTGGGTCGCCCAGGCCCTGCTCGCAGAGCTGGGCAGCGATGCGCCATTGGGCACGCTGGATGTTTCCTTCTACCGTGACGACTTCAGCCAGAACGGCCTGCACCCGCAGGTGCGCCCGTCTGCCCTGCCCTTCGAAATCGAAGGCCAGCATCTGGTGCTGATCGACGATGTACTGATGAGCGGCCGAACCATCCGCGCCGCCATGAACGAACTGTTCGACTACGGCCGCCCGGCCAGCGTGACGCTGGTCTGCCTGCTGGACCTGGACGCCGGCGAACTGCCGATCCGCCCGAACGTGGTCGGCGCGACGCTGTCGCTGGCCGCCCACGAGCGGGTCAAGCTGTCCGGGCCGGAGCTGGCCCTCGAACTGCAAGACCTTGCCCTTTAATCCGCCCTATTGAGAGTCCCCCTCGCGATGACGCCTCTAGATACCAAGCGCCCGCTGCAGCTCAATGATCAGGGCCAGCTGCGCCACTTCCTCTCGCTCGACGGCCTGCGCCGCGAGTTGCTGACGGAAATCCTCGACACCGCCGACTCGTTCCTCGAAGTCGGCGCCCGGGCCGTGAAGAAGGTCCCGTTGCTGCGCGGCAAGACCGTGTGCAACGTGTTCTTCGAAAACTCGACCCGCACCCGCACCACCTTCGAACTGGCGGCCCAGCGGCTGTCGGCGGACGTGATCACCCTGAACGTGTCGACCTCGTCGGCCAGCAAGGGCGAAACCCTGCTCGACACTCTGCGCAATCTGGAAGCCATGGCCGCCGACATGTTCGTCGTGCGCCACGGTGACTCGGGCGCTGCGCACTTCATCGCCGAACATGTCTGCCCGCAAGTGGCGATCATCAACGGCGGCGACGGCCGGCACGCGCACCCGACCCAGGGCATGCTCGACATGCTGACCATCCGCCGCCACAAGGGCGGTTTCGAGAACCTCTCGGTGGCCATCGTCGGCGACATCCTGCACTCGCGGGTGGCGCGCTCGAACATGCTCGCCCTGAAGACCCTAGGCTGCCCGGACATCCGCGTGATCGCGCCGAAGACCCTGCTGCCGATCGGCATCGAGCAGTACGGTGTGAAGGTCTACACCGACATGACCGAAGGCCTGAAAGACGTCGACGTGGTGATCATGCTGCGCCTGCAGCGTGAGCGCATGACCGGCGGCCTGCTGCCGAGCGAAGGCGAGTTCTACCGCCTGTTCGGCCTGACCACCGCGCGCCTGGCCGGCGCCAAGCCCGATTGCATCGTCATGCACCCGGGGCCGATCAACCGCGGTGTGGAGATCGAGTCGGCGGTGGCCGACGGCCCGCACTCGGTGATCCTCAATCAAGTCACCTACGGCATCGCGATCCGTATGGCCGTGCTGTCGATGGCCATGAGCGGGCAAACGGCGCAACGTCAATTCGAGCAGGAGAACGCCCAGTGAAGCTCAGCATTCTTGGCGCCCGCGTCATCGATCCAAGCAGCGGCCTGGACCAAATCACCGATATTCACGTTGAAGCCTGCAAGATCGTCGCCCTCGGCGCGGCACCGGCCGGTTTCACCGCCGTCGAAACCATCGACGCCCAAGGCCTTGTTGCCGCTCCAGGCCTCGTAGACCTCAACGTCGCCCTGCGCGAGCCGGGCTACAGCCGCAAAGGCACCATCGCCAGCGAAACCCGCGCGGCTGCGGCCGGCGGCGTGACCAGCCTGTGCTGCCCGCCGAAAACCAAACCAGTACTCGACACCTCCGCCGTGGCCGAACTGATCCTCGACCGCGCCCGCGAGGCCGGCAACACCAAGGTGTTCCCGATCGGCGCGCTGAGCAAAGGTCTGGATGGCGAACAACTGGCCGAGCTGGTTGCCCTGCGCGACGCCGGTTGTGTGGCGTTCGGCAACGGCCTCGAAAGCTTCCGCAACACCCGCACCCTGTGCCGGGCGCTGGATTACGCGGCGACCTTCGACCTGACGGTGATTTTCAACTCGCAGGATCACGACCTGGCCGACGGTGGCCTGGCCCACGAAGGCGCCACCGCCAGCTTCCTCGGCTTGCCGGGCATTCCGGAGACCGCTGAAACCGTGGCGCTGGCCCGGGACCTGCTGCTGGTCGAGCAGACCGGCGTGCGTGCGCACTTCAGCCAGTTGACCAGCGCTCGCGGCGTGGCCCTGATCGCTCAGGCCCAGGCCCGTGGTTTGAAAGTCACGGCGGATGTCGCCCTGTATCAGCTGATCCTGACGGACGAAGCCCTGATCGACTTCAGCAGCCTGTATCACGTGCAACCGCCGCTGCGCACCCGCGCCGACCGCGACGGTCTGCGTGAGGCGGTGAAGTCCGGCGTTGTCTCGGCGATTTCCAGCCATCACCAGCCTCACGAGCGCGATGCCAAACTGGCACCGTTCGGCGCGACCGAGCCGGGCATCAGCAGCGTCGAGCTGTTGCTGCCACTGGCGATGACCCTGGTCGAGGATGGTCTGCTGGACCTGCCGACTCTGCTGGCCCGCCTGAGCGCCGGCCCGGCCGAGGCCCTGCGCCTGCCGGCGGGCAAACTGGCTGTCGGCGGCGCGGCGGATATCGTGCTGTTCGATCCGAAGGCCTCGACCGTTGCCGGCGAAACCTGGCTGTCGAAGGGCGAGAACTGCCCGTTCCTCGGCCATAGCCTGCCGGGTGCGGTGCGTTACACCTTGGTGGATGGCCGGATCAGCCATCAGGCATGAAGACAAGAGATAGCAGGCTGTAATGGCCTGCTATCTCCTGAATTCTATTTAATAGCGACAAACATCCTTGCTGGTAAAGCCACGCTCAAAGTGATTCCTCGCAACACCCTCTCCTTCACGTCATCTCTGCTGTTAGATCTACACCGATTGACGTAGGAAAGCGGCGGCCTGCCATCAAGAAATATCCGACGCTTTACACTCTCGTAAAAACAGCTTCGACACAATCAGAAACAGCCTACAAAGTTCTAATAGGCGGCACTTACGCGTACCCATTAATATAAAAATGTCAAAAGGATAACCAATATCCACAAGGATGAGCATATGAAAAATGGACTTACGCTTCCCCCTATTATCACCAGAGGCACAACAGGAAATTCTGGCGGATTTACAGTCAACTCCGGCTTCAGATGGGGAACCTATGCAACAGCAGATTGGCAGGGTGCAGGAGAGGCCATTATCACCAATGACGGTCAAACCTATTCACTGCCACTGAGCAATGGCCCCGTCATAACCTCAGCAGAAATGGACATGTTCCATGCCTGGCTTGAAATGAAATCCGGAATTAAAGCCTTCACCTATGAACTGCAAATGGTGAACAAGGCAATTAACAACGACGCTCTGGGTGGAATTCGGGATCTTTGGAGAATCACGGAAAGCGACAACTATTTACTCAATAACTCCGCCATTATCAGCCATGGCTATTTCAAGAACAAAGTCATCAACTTCAGCTTGGCTGATTCATTTGCGGCGCAGCAAAAACTAAGCACCATAGAAGCCTTGATCAAAGTCTCCGCGACTACTCCGTACAATCTGAATTACGAAACACTCACAAACGAGCTTTCTGGAGGAACCTTCAGCCCGATCAAAGCCTTTGCTCATTACCTCTGGGGAAATGGTGAGAGAATGAGGGTCAACATCAACAATATTGGCCTGAATGTCAGAGCCAACGAACTGCCACTGCTGGCAAGCTCTATCGCGAACACTCGAGAAACCGGAACTTATTACTTGTCTGACCCTAAGATCCCTTACGCCACCATTAATGACAGCAATGTCACCGGGGCTTACCTGGGAAGAATAACGTTAAAGATGGAGGGAAATTTTTCACGCGACAATGCAGGATCCTGGGTTTTCGATGGTGTTATCAGAGCCTACACTGACACTTACGACTTCGACGCAAGCAACAGATCAACTGCCCTTGAGTTATTAACAACAGCAGGCAGAGTATTTTCTGGAACTCATTACGAAATCGACATTTTCGGCGAGCATAAAATAAGGCTGAGCGGAACTGGATTTCACCCTACCCCATGAGCATCAATAATTTACAGACAACTGCACAACGGAAAGCGAATGAGCAGAACTTACACACTATTGAGCTATTTGTACCCAACCGCTCTCGCACTTACATCTGGTGCAGGAGCACTTGCATTAATAAAGAATCTCAAAGCAGGGACATATGACATAAACCAGGATTCGATCGGCCTGCCCATTGGCGCAATACTGATTATTTTCCTGACACTTGTACTAATGCACCTACTGCAGATTCTCTTATTACGCTGCGCGCGCGCCAATTCGTTTGCAGGTCTGCTACTGAAAATATCAGCCTACCTGATTGCAACAATATCCTTGATGATTTTGGTGGACAGGATTGTGTATTGGTCGATACCCCATCACGCCATCATTGCAATACTTTATGGTGTGACTGCCATTACGTTTGCCGTTTTCCAAATACAAACCGTGGTGCGATTAAAATAACGCGCAAGACCAAGTGTCGAGGGGGAGCCTGCCAGCGCACGAACTGCGCCGGCGGTCCTCCCCCTCGGCATCACTTACTGAAAGGCACCGCGCCCTTCGGCATTACGCACCGACACCTGATCGTTCAGCGTCCAGAAGTCATACAGCACCCCCAGAAAGAACAACCCACCGGTCAGCAGATACACCACCCCGCTGATCCACTTGCCCTGATACATCCGGTGCACGCCGAGCGCGCCGAGGAAGGTCAGGAGAATCCATGCCACGTTGTACTCGATCGGGCCCGCCGCGAAACGCAGGTCGGCTTCGCGATCCATCGCCGGGATCAGGAACACGTCGATCAGCCAGCCGATCCCCAGCAACCCGAAGGTGAAAAACCAGATCGTGCCGGTCACCGGTTTGCCGTAATAGAAGCGGTGAGAGCCTGTGAAACCGAAAATCCACAACAGGTAGCCGATCACCTTGCTATGGGTGTCTTTTTCCTTCACACGGGGCAGCTGATAGCCGTTCATTAAGACCTCGATACACGCGATAGATAAATATTCTTTAATTCTTTGTGACTTTTTTACAGGTAGCCGACGTATGGCAAATGCTACCGTGTCTCCCGTCAAAGCCTTATAGCACCGGACTTCTGTCCGACAATTGCGTCTTTTTGCCGCTTATTTGGTTCCGTTGGCACCCGATTGAATCGACCAACGGCCTCGGAAGTGACAAAAAAGCTGTTATAAAGTTGCGCGCTAACACACCAAGAGCCCTGCCTAATGCGTCCATTTTTCAAGACATGGCTAACCATTTGCCTATTAATGCCACTGGCCGCCCACGCCACCAATCGTGAGCAACGTCTTCCAAACGTTAACGGCTTTACCCCTAAATCCCATGCCTCTGCTCCATCGAACAAAGGCAAACAGGTCAAACACACCACGCTGAGCAGCAACGGCCGCAGCAAGCTGGTGCCACCGATGGCGACCAAGGAAAGCAGCAACGTCCTGAGTCGCGCGGTAAACGTCCTCGGTACGCCATACCGTTGGGGCGGCAGCAGCCCGAGTAAAGGCTTCGACTGCAGCGGTCTGGTGAAATACGCGTTCAACGACGCCACGTTCGACCTGCCACGCACCTCGAACGCAATGGCCAGCGGTCACGGCGAGAAAGTCGAACGCAAGGACCTGAAGCCGGGCGACCTGATTTTCTTCAACATCAAGAGCCGTCGGGTCAATCACGTTGCCATCTACCTGGGCAACGACCGTTTCATCCATGCGCCACGGCGCGGCAAGTCGGTGAGCATCGACACGCTGAACAAGCCGTACTGGGAAAAGCACTACGTGGTGGCCAAGCGCGTATTGCCGAAAGAACAGGGGCAGATGCGCGTCGTTCAGCGCTGAAGCCAGCTCGTCCGCACGCTCTGCGTCCGCTTTGGGACGCAGAGCGTCCCGGGCTGCATTCCCACGCAGAGCGTGGGAACGATCAGAACAAAAATCGCAGCCCACGGGCTGCGATTTTTTTTGCCTAGAAGTTATCCGGCGTGCGCGCCTTCTCCCGCGCATGTTCGCGGCTGATCAAGCCTTTGGTCACCAGATCCTTCAGGCACATGTCGAGTGTCTGCATCCCCAGCGAGCCGCCGGTCTGTATCGCCGAGTACATCTGCGCCACCTTGTCCTCGCGGATCAGGTTACGAATCGCCGACGTTCCCAGCATGATCTCGTGCGCCGCCACCCGGCCACCGCCGATCTTCTTGATCAGCGTCTGCGACACCACCGCCAGCAACGACTCCGAGAGCATCGAGCGCACCATGGATTTTTCGTCCCCGGGGAACACGTCCACCACCCGGTCGATGGTCTTGGCTGCCGAAGTGGTGTGCAAGGTGCCGAACACCAGGTGCCCGGTCTCGGCCGCGGTCAGCGCCAGGCGAATGGTTTCCAGATCGCGCATCTCGCCCACGAGGATCACGTCCGGGTCTTCGCGCAGCGCTGAACGCAATGCGGTGGCGAAACTGCGGGTATGGCGATGGACTTCGCGCTGATTGATCAGGCATTTGCGCGATTCGTGGACAAATTCGATCGGATCTTCGATGGTCAGGATGTGGTGATGGCGATGGGTGTTGAGGTAATCGATCATTGCCGCCAGGGTCGTGGACTTGCCGGAACCGGTCGGTCCGGTCACCAGCACCAGTCCGCGTGGCGCATCGGTGATCTTGCGAAAGACGTCGCCCATGGCGAGGTCTTCCATGCTCAGCACTTTCGACGGAATGGTCCGGAACACCGCGCCAGCGCCACGGTTCTGGTTGAAGGCATTGACCCGAAAGCGCGCCACGCCGGGGACTTCGAAGGAAAAGTCGGTTTCCAGATGTTTCTCGAAGTCCACCCGCTGGGTGTCGTTCATGATGTCGTAGATCAGCTCGTGTACTTGCTTGTGATCCAGCGCCGGCAGATTGATCCGCCGCACATCGCCATCCACGCGGATCATCGGCGGCAGACCGGCCGACAGGTGCAGGTCGGAAGCGCCCTGTTTGGCGCTGAAGGCCAGCAGTTCAGTGATATCCATAGCGTCCCTCAATTCCAGTAGAATGCCGCGAACCTTCAGACCGCTGGCGCCTCTTGATGTCCACGATAGCAGACAACATTCTCCAGGTTAGTTCGCGCATCCAGGCAGCGACCCAAGCTGCCAATCGCAGCGAAGACAGCGTCCAGCTGCTGGCCGTGAGCAAGACCAAACCGGCCGAAGCCCTGCGCGAAGCGTACGCCGCCGGCCTGCGCGACTTCGGCGAGAACTACCTGCAAGAGGCCTTGGGCAAACAGCTCGAACTGGCCGACCTGCCCTTGATCTGGCACTTCATCGGCCCCATTCAGTCGAACAAGACCCGCTCGATCGCCGAGCATTTCGCCTGGGTGCACTCCGTGGATCGTCTGAAAATCGCCCAACGCCTGTCAGAGCAACGCCCGGCGGATCTGCCGCCACTGAACATCTGCATTCAGGTCAACGTCAGCGGTGAGGCCAGCAAGTCCGGCTGCACGCCGCAAGACCTGCCAGCGCTGGCCCAGGCCATCAGCGTCCTGCCACGCCTGAAGCTGCGCGGGTTGATGGCGATTCCCGAGCCGACTGAAGATCGCGCCGAGCAGGACGCTGCATTCGCCGCCGTTCAGAAGTTGCAGGCCAGCCTCGATCTGCCGCTCGACACACTTTCCATGGGCATGAGCCACGACCTCGAGTCGGCCATTGCCCAGGGCGCGACCTGGGTCCGTATCGGTACGGCCCTGTTCGGCGCCCGCGACTATTCCCAATCTTGAACATTTCCAGATAAGGACCTGACATGAGCAACACACGTATTGCCTTTATCGGTGCCGGCAACATGGCCGCCAGCCTGATCGGCGGCCTGCGGGCCAAGGGTCTGGAAGCTGCACACATTCGCGCCAGCGATCCGGGCGAAGAAACCCGCGCCAAAGTCAGCGCCGAACACGGCATCGAAACCTTCGCCGACAACGCCCAGGCCATCGACGGCGCCGACGTGGTGGTACTGGCGGTCAAGCCACAAGCCATGAAGCTTGTGTGCGAAGCGATTCGCCCGAGCCTGAAACCGAATCAACTGGTGGTTTCCATCGCCGCCGGCATCACCTGCGCCAGCATGACTGCCTGGCTGGGCGAGCAGCCGATCGTGCGCTGCATGCCGAACACCCCGGCGCTGCTGCGTCAGGGCGTGAGCGGCCTGTATGCCACCAGCGCAGTGAGCGCCGAACAACGCCAACAGGCTGAAGAACTGCTGTCCGCCGTGGGCATCGCCCTGTGGCTGAACGAAGAGCAGCAACTGGACGCGGTCACCGCCGTCTCCGGTTCCGGCCCGGCGTACTTCTTCCTGCTGATCGAAGCCATGACCGCCGCCGGCGTCAAACTCGGCCTGCCGAAGGATATCGCCGAGCAGCTGACCTTGCAGACCGCGCTGGGTGCCGCGCACATGGCGGTGTCCAGCGACGTCGACGCTGCCGAACTGCGCCGCCGCGTGACCTCGCCGGCCGGCACCACGGAAGCTGCGATCAAATCGTTCCAGGCCGGCGGCTTCGAAGCCCTGGTGGAAAAAGCACTCGGCGCCGCCGCGCACCGCTCGGCCGAAATGGCCGAACAACTGGGCAAATAAGGAGCCTTACATGATTGGATTGAACACCGCAGCGGTCTACGTGCTGCAAACCCTTGGCAGCCTGTACCTGCTGATCGTGCTGCTGCGCTTCGTCCTGCAACTGGTGCGGGCGAACTTCTACAACCCGCTGTGCCAGTTCGTGGTCAAGGCCACGCAGCCGCTGCTCAAGCCACTGCGCCGGATCATCCCGAGCATGTTCGGCCTCGACATGTCGTCGCTGGTGCTGGCGATTCTGGTGCAACTGGCGCTGATGGCGCTGACCCTGCTGCTGACCTACGGCACCACCGGTAACCCGCTGCAACTGCTGATCTGGTCGCTGATCGGCGTGACGGCGCTGTTCCTGAAGATTTTCTTCTGGGCCATGATCATCAGCATCATCCTGTCCTGGGTCGCACCGGGCAGCCACAATCCGGGCGCCGAACTGGTAAACCAGATCTGCGAACCGGCCCTGGCGCCGTTCCGCCGAATCCTGCCGAACCTCGGTGGTCTGGACCTGTCGCCGATTTTCGCCTTCCTCGTGCTGAAGCTGATCGACATGCTGGTGATCAATAACCTCGCGGCGATGACGATGATGCCGGAAATCCTGCGCCTGCTGATGTGAGCTGGTTTCGCTGGGACGGTGACGACCTGATTCTGGAATGTCACCTGCAACCGGCCGCCCGCAGCGATGATTTCTGCGGGCTGCACGGCGATCGCCTGAAGATCCGCCTGACCGCGCCGCCGGTCGAGGGCAAGGCCAATGCCTACCTGATGGGGTTTCTGGCCAAGGCTTTTGGGGTTTCCAAAAGCCAGGTCAGCCTGATCGGCGGCGAGTTGAACCGGCAGAAGCGAGTGAAGATCTGCTCGCCGAAGAAGTTGCCGGATTTGCCTGGACTACTCCGCTGATCGTTCCCACGCTCCGCGTGGGAACGCATACCGGGACGCTCCGCGTCCCCCGCCCAAGCGGACGCGGAGCGTCCAATGAGGCATTCCCACGCGGAGCGTGGGAACGAGCGAAAATCAGGCCTGATCGTTGCTTGCCGCTAACCCCACCGGTCTTTAGACTTACGCCTCATTTCAACGAGAGCAGGGTCGATGCCAGCTGCCTTTCCCCCCGATTCTGTTGGTCTGGTGACGCCGCAAACGGCGCACTTCAGCGAACCGCTGGCCCTGGCCTGCGGCCGTTCGCTGGCCGATTATGACCTGATCTACGAAACCTACGGCACGCTGAACGCGCAAGCGAGCAACGCCGTGCTGATCTGCCATGCCTTGTCCGGCCACCACCACGCTGCGGGTTATCACAGCGTCGACGACCGCAAGCCCGGCTGGTGGGACAGCTGCATCGGCCCCGGCAAACCGATCGACACCAACAAGTTCTTCGTGGTCAGCCTGAACAACCTCGGCGGTTGCAACGGCTCCACCGGCCCGAGCAGCCTCAACCCGGAAACCGGCAAGCCGTTCGGCGCCGACTTCCCGGTGCTGACCGTGGAAGACTGGGTGCACAGCCAGGCACGCCTGGCCGACCTGCTCGGCATCAGCCAGTGGGCCGCGGTGATCGGCGGCAGCCTCGGCGGCATGCAGGCGCTGCAATGGACCATCACGTACCCGGATCGCGTTCGCCACTGCCTGGCCATCGCCTCGGCCCCGAAGCTGTCGGCGCAGAACATCGCCTTCAACGAAGTGGCGCGCCAGGCGATCCTCACCGACCCGGAATTCCACGGCGGCTCGTTCCAGGAACAAGGCGTGATCCCCAAGCGCGGCCTGATGCTGGCGCGGATGGTCGGACACATCACCTACCTGTCCGACGACTCCATGGGCGAGAAATTCGGCCGTGGCCTGAAGAGCGAAAAGCTCAACTACGACTTCCACAGCGTCGAGTTCCAGGTCGAAAGTTACCTGCGTTATCAGGGCGAAGAGTTCTCCGGGCGCTTCGATGCCAACACCTATCTGTTGATGACAAAAGCGCTGGACTACTTCGATCCGGCGGCGAACTTCAACGATAACCTGGCGAAAACCTTCGAAGGTGCGAAAGCCAAGTTCTGCGTGATGTCGTTCACCACCGACTGGCGTTTCTCCCCGGCCCGCTCGCGGGAACTGGTGGACGCGCTGATGGCCGCGCGCAAAGACGTCAGCTACCTGGAAATCGACGCGCCGCAAGGCCACGACGCCTTCCTGATTCCGATCCCGCGTTATTTGCAGGCGTTCGGCAATTACATGAACCGCATTACGTTGTGAGAAAGCCATGAGAGCTGATCTGGAAATCATCCAGGAATGGATCCCCGCCGGCAGCCGCGTGCTCGACCTCGGTTGCGGTGACGGCGAGTTGCTGACCTGGCTGCGCGACCACAAGCAAGTCACCGGCTACGGCCTGGAAAACGACGCCGACAACATCGCGCAGTGCGTGGCCAAGGGCGTCAACGTCATCGAACAGGACCTGGACAAGGGCCTGGGCAACTTCGCCAGCAACAGCTTCGACATCGTGGTGATGACCCAGGCCCTGCAAGCCGTGCACTACCCGGACAAGATCCTCGACGAAATGCTGCGAGTCGGACGCCAGTGCATCATCACCTTCCCCAACTTCGGTCACTGGCGCTGCCGCTGGTACTTGGCGAGCAAGGGCCGGATGCCGGTGTCGGAATTCCTGCCGTACACCTGGTACAACACGCCGAACATTCACTTCTGCACCTTCGAAGACTTTGAAGAACTTTGTCGCGAACGTGAGGCGAAGGTCATTGATCGGCTTGCCGTGGATCAACAGCACCGCCACGGGTGGGCCAGTAAGCTATGGCCTAATCTGTTAGGTGAGATCGGTATCTACCGCGTCAGCAGCCCGGGGCTTGCGGATCACAGAATCGCGGTCTGAACCACGACATTGCGAGGAGAACGAACATGGGACGCTTGATTACCGCGCTATTGGCCGCCTGCCTGAGCCTGTCGGCCGTGGCCGCCGATGCCATCAAGGGCGAACGCAAGGAAGTGTTCGGTGATGTCACCGTGCATTACAACACCTTCAACTCGACCTTCCTGACGCCGGACATCGCCAAGGCTGCCGAGCTGATCCGCAGCAAGAACCAGGGCGTGATCAATGTCTCGGTGATCAAGGACGGCAAACCGCTGATCGCCCAAGTCACCGGCACCGTCAAAGACCTGACCAGCCAGAGCGTGCCGCTGACTTTCCGCCAGATCACCGAGCAAGGCGCGATCTACTACATCGCCCAGTACCCGGTGGAACAGCAGGAAACCCGCACCTTTGAAATCAAGGTGCAGACCGGCGACAAGATCAACATCATCAATTTCAACCAAGAGCTTTTCCCTGGCCAATGATCAATCTCAAGCAACTCGTACTGGCCAGCCATAACGCCGGCAAGCTCAAGGAACTCCAGGCCATGCTCGGCGATTCGGTGCAACTGCGCTCGATTGGCGAATTCAGCAGCGTGGAGCCGGAAGAAACCGGTCTGTCGTTCGTCGAGAACGCGATTCTCAAGGCGCGCAATGCCGCGCGCATTTCCGGGCTGCCGGCGCTGGCCGACGATTCGGGCCTGGCGGTGGATTTCCTCGGCGGTGCGCCGGGCATCTACTCGGCGCGCTACGCCGACGGCAAGGGCGACGCGGCAAACAACGCCAAACTGCTCGACGCCTTGAAGGACGTGCCTGAAGCCGAGCGTGGCGCGCAGTTCGTCTGCGTGCTGGCGCTGGTGCGTCACGCCGACGATCCACTGCCGATCCTCTGCGAAGGTCTGTGGCACGGTCGCATTCTGACCGCCGCCAGTGGCGAGCACGGTTTCGGCTACGACCCGCTGTTCTGGGTGCCGGAGCGTAACGTGTCCAGCGCCGAACTGAGCCCGAGCGACAAGAACCAGATCAGCCACCGCGCCCGTGCAATGGATCTGCTGCGCCAGCGTCTGGGCTTGAAATGACCGATAGCTCCTCCGCGTCGTCGCTGATTATCGGCGGCGCCGCCTCCTCACCTCGGGCGCCGTTGCCGACGCTGCCGCCCCTGGCGCTGTACATCCACATCCCGTGGTGTGTGCGCAAATGCCCCTATTGCGACTTCAACTCCCACACCGCCAGCCCGGTGCTGCCGGAGCAGGAATACGTCGACGCGATGCTGGCCGACCTCGATCAGGATCTTCACGCGGTGTACGGCCGTGAGTTGAGTTCGATCTTCTTTGGCGGCGGCACGCCGAGCCTGTTCAGTGCCGAAGCCCTGGGTCGCTCGCTCGAAGGCGTGAAACAACGCATCCCGTTTGCCGATGACATCGAAATCACCTTGGAAGCCAACCCCGGGACCTTCGAACAAGAGAAGTTCGTCGCCTACCGCAAACTGGGGATCAATCGCCTGTCGATCGGCATCCAGAGCTTCCAGCAGGAAAAGCTCAAGGCCCTCGGTCGTATCCACAACGGCGACGAAGCGGTACGCGCCGCCGGCATGGCGCGCCAGGCCGGGTTCGATAATTTCAACCTCGACTTGATGCATGGCTTGCCGGACCAGTCGCTGGACGATGCCCTGAGCGATCTGCGCCAGGCGATCGAACTGAAGCCAACGCACATTTCCTGGTATCAGCTGACGCTGGAGCCGAACACCGTGTTCTGGAACCAGCCGCCGGTGCTGCCGGAAGACGACACGCTATGGGACATTCAAGAGGCCGGACAGGCGCTGCTGGCCGAACACGGTTACGCGCAGTACGAAGTTTCGGCCTATGCCCAACCGGGTCGCCCGGCGCGACACAACCTCAATTATTGGAGCTTCGGCGACTTCATCGGCATCGGCGCCGGCGCCCACGGCAAGCTCAGCCATCCGGACGGGCGCATCGTGCGCACCTGGAAGACGCGCCTGCCCAAGGATTACCTCAACCCGGCCAAAAGCTTCCAGGCCGGCGAGAAAGCCCTGACCAACGACGAGATGCCGTTCGAATTCCTGATGAACGCCCTGCGCCTGACCGCCGGCGTCGAATCGCGCCTGTACCCGGAGCGCACCGGCCTGCCGCTGGAGAGCCTCGACGAACACCGGCGAGAGGCCGAACAAAGCGGTCTGTTGCAGGTCGAAGCGTCACGTCTGGCGGCCACCGAGCGCGGACAACTGTTCCTCAACGACTTGCTGCAGAAATTTCTGAGCTGACCGCTCTTAAGGAAACCGCATGGATTTGATACTCGACCTGCTCGCCACCGTGTCCCGCTGGAGCCGCAGCAACCTCTCGGAAATCGCTTTGGCCCTGGTGGGCTGCCTGCTGGTGCTGTTCGGCGCTGACTTCAAGGCCTGGGTCGAGCAACGCCTGGGCAGCATCGCCGGCGCCCTGCGCGCCCCACTGATGGCCCTGCTGTGCCTGATCGGCAGCGGCGCGGCACTGATTTACGCGACGCCGTGGGTGGTGAAGGGGCTGAGCCAGTTCAACAACTACAGCCTGGCGCCGGTGTTGTTGGTGGTGTTGGTGTTGATTGGCGTGGTCGCGGATCGCCGCTGATCGCGCGTTGAAAACAGACAGGGAAGTTCATGAGCAAAAAACTGTTGGATGAAACAAGCAAATTTCTCAGCTTCGTGCTGCGCCACGAGCCTCAGGCGATTGGCCTGACGCTGGACTCCGAAGGCTGGGCGAACATCGATGCCTTGATCGATGGCGCGGCGCGGGACGGCAGAACGCTGGATCGCGCGCTGATTGAAAACGTCGTGGCGAGCAGTGACAAGAAGCGCTTTTCGATCTCCGCAGATGGTCATTCGATTCGTGCCGTACAGGGCCACTCGACGAAAAGCGTGGAGCTGCAGTTCGAAGAAAAACAGCCACCGGAGACCCTGTATCACGGCACCGCGACACGCTTCATGGACTCGATCAACGAGCAGGGATTGATCCCGGGATCACGTCATCACGTGCATCTTTCCCAGGAAACCGCCACCGCTTCAGCGGTTGGGCAACGTTATGGAACGGTCGTGATTCTGCAAGTCGCCGCGCGGCGGATGCAGGAGCAGGGTTTCAAGTTCTATCAGGCCGAGAATGGGGTCTGGCTGACAGAGCGGGTCCCCGCGAAATTTCTTTCTACGGTGTAGTTTCCGAGTACTGCTAAAACAACTGAGGGAGCCATTGGCTCCCTCAGTTTTATTGCGTGACGCTTAAGCGAGCTTTTCGAACTTCAGATCCCACACGCCATGCCCAAGACGTTCGCCGCGGCGTTCGAACTTGGTGATCGGGCGTTCAGCCGGGCGGGGTACACACTTGCCGTCTTCGGCGAGGTTGCGATAGCCCGGAGCGACGTTCATCACTTCCAGCATGTATTCGGCGTACGGCTCCCAGTCGGTGGCCATGTGCAGAATGCCGCCAACCTTCAGCTTGCTGCGCACCAGTTCAGCGAAGGACGCCTGAACGATACGGCGCTTGTGATGGCGGCTCTTGTGCCACGGATCCGGGAAGAACAGCATCAGGCGATCGAGGCTGTTGTCGGCGATGCAGCGGTTGAGCACTTCGATCGCATCGCAATCGTAGACCCGCAGGTTGGTCAGGCCCTGAGTCAGCACGCCGTTGAGCAGCGCGCCGACACCCGGACGGTGAACCTCGACACCGATGAAATCCTGTTCCGGCGCAGCGGCGGCCATTTCCAGCAGCGAATGGCCCATGCCGAAACCGATCTCCAGCGAACGCGGCGCGGAACGGCCGAACACCTGGTCGTAATCCACCGGCGCATCGGCCAGCGGCAGGACGAACTTCGGTGCGCCCTGATCCAGGCCGCGCTGCTGGCCTTCGGTCATGCGCCCGGCGCGCATCACGAAACTCTTGATGCGGCGGTGTTGGCGCTCGTCGCCCTCTTCCGTCTGGATTGGCGTGTCGTTCGATTCAGTCATCAATAGCTCTTACTTGATCAGACCATCCAGCGGCGAAGAGGCGCTGGCATAGAGTTTTTTCGGCATGCGGCCGGCGAGGTAGGCCAGGCGGCCCGCGACGATCGCGTGTTTCATGGCTTCAGCCATCATGATCGGCTGCTGGGCGTGGGCGATGGCCGAGTTCATCAGCACCGCGTCACAGCCCAGCTCCATGGAAATGGTGGCGTCGGAAGCGGTGCCGACACCGGCATCCACCAGCACCGGGATCTTGGCTTCTTCGAGGATGATCTGCAGATTGTACGGATTGCAGATCCCCAGGCCCGAGCCGATCAGACCGGCCAGCGGCATGACCGCGATGCAGCCGATTTCCGCCAGTTGCCGGGCGATGATCGGGTCATCACTGGTGTAAACCATCACGTCGAAGCCTTCCTTGACCAGCACTTCGGCGGCCTTGAGGGTTTCGATCACGTTGGGGAACAGGGTTTTCTGGTCGGCCAGTACTTCCAGCTTCACCAGGTTGTGGCCGTCGAGCAGCTCACGGGCCAGGCGGCAGGTGCGCACGGCTTCGACTGCGTCGTAGCAACCAGCGGTGTTCGGCAGGAAGGTGTAGCGATCCGGCGACAGCACTTCGAGCAGGTTCGGCTCGCCTTCGATCTGGCCCAGGTTGGTGCGGCGCACGGCGAAGGTGACGATCTCGGCACCCGAGGCTTCAATGGCCAGGCGGGTTTCTTCCATGTCACGGTACTTGCCGGTACCGACCAGCAAACGCGACTGGTAAGTACGACCGGCCAGAACGAAAGGCTTGTCGCTACGAACGATGCTCATGGGGAATCCTCTGTTGGGGTGAGGGTCTTGCAGAATTCTCGGCCCATGCAGGCCTGGCGATCAGCCGCCGCCGATCGCGTGCACGACTTCGACATTGTCGCCGTCGTTCAAAGTGGTGTCGGCATGCTGGCTGCGCGGGACGATATCCAGATTGAGTTCGACCGCGACGCGGCGTCCGGTCAGGTCCAGACGGGTCAGCAGGGCCGCAACGGTTTCACCGTCGGGCAGTTCAAAGGATTCACCGTTCAACTGAATGCGCATGCGCAACGCCGCCATCACTTTTTAGGGGGTGGCATTCTAGCCCGATCATGACCTAAAGGTCAGCACCAAGCGTCAAGCGGTTGGGTGCAGGCGCCAGGCGGCAAGTCCGAGGCACAGCCAGCCGATCAGGAACGCCAGGCCGCCGAACGGGGTGATGATGCCGAGCTTGCTGATGCCGAGGGTGGTCAGCAGGTACAGGCTGCCGGAGAACAGCAGGATACCGATGGTGAACGAGATGCCGGCCCAGACGACCAGACGCCCCTGAAGCTGCGTGGCCAGCAGCGCCACGCCGAACAGCGCCAGCGCGTGCACCAGTTGATAGGTGACGCCGGTATGGAAGATCGCGAGGTACTCGGGGGTCAGGCGGTTTTTCAGGCCATGGGCGGCGAATGCGCCAAGGCCGACACCGGTGAAACCAAAGAAGGCAGCCAGCATCAGAAAGCTACGCAGCATGTAGAACTCCACTCAGACTCGATCGGCAGGGTCTGTATAATGGCCCGCTCAACCGGTTCGGCCAAGCCATCTCTATGCTGCGTTTATTTCTCCGTCGTTTCACGAAGGCCCTGCTCTGGTTCGCGGGCGGCAGCGTATTGCTGGTGTTGGTGTTTCGTTTCGTGCCGCCACCGGGCACGGCACTGATGGTCGAGCGCAAGATCGAATCCTGGGTCGACGGCGAGCCGATCGATCTGCAACGTACCTGGAAGCCGTGGGACGAGATCTCCGATGACCTGAAGGTCGCGGTGATTGCCGGCGAGGACCAGAAATTCCCCGAGCATTGGGGTTTTGACCTGAGCGCAATCAAAGCCGCACTGGCCCACAACGAACTCGGCGGCTCGATTCGCGGCGCCAGCACCCTGAGCCAGCAAGTGTCGAAGAACCTGTTTTTGTGGTCGGGCCGCAGCTACCTGCGCAAAGGCCTGGAAGCGTGGTTTACCGCACTGATCGAAGTGTTCTGGCCCAAGCAGCGGATTCTTGAGGTGTACCTGAACAGTGTCGAGTGGGATGACGGCGTATTTGGTGCCGAAGCGGCAGCACGGCATCACTTTGGCGTAAGCGCCAAGTCATTGTCGCGGCAGCAGGCGAGTTACCTGGCGGCCGTACTGCCCAATCCGCGGGTCTGGAGTGCCAGTCACCCGACTTCCTATGTGTCGCGTCGGGCCGGATGGATTCGCCAGCAGATGAGCCAGCTGGGTGGCGACAGCTATCTGCTGACACTCGATGATTCACCACGCCGCGCGCCCTGGGCCCAATGAGTTTCTGAAGCACACACAAAAACGCCCCGATCATCACTGATCGGGGCGTTTTTTATTACTTGCTCGCCGGTTACGCGGCAATCGACAACTTGAGCTTGTTCATCGCGCTCTTCTCGAGCTGACGGATCCGCTCGGCCGATACGTTGTACTTCTGCGCCAGGTCGTGCAGCGTGGCTTTCTCTTCTGCCAGCCAGCGCTGGTAGAGGATGTCACGGCTACGTTCGTCCAACACTTCCAGCGCTTCGTGCAGGTTGTGATTGGAGTTGTCGCTCCAGTCGGCATCTTCCAGTTGACGCGCCGGGTCGTACCGGTGGTCTTCCAGGTAGTTGGCCGGCGACTGGAAAGCACTGTCGTCGTCCGCTTCCGCAGCCGGGTCGAAGGCCATGTCATGGCCGGTCAGGCGACTTTCCATCTCACGCACTTCACGCGGCTCGACGCCGAGGCTTTCCGCCACACGGTGGACTTCCTCGTTGTTCAGCCAGGCCAGACGTTTCTTCTGGCTGCGCAGGTTGAAGAACAGCTTGCGCTGGGCCTTGGTGGTCGCGACTTTCACGATCCGCCAGTTGCGCAGGATGAACTCGTGAATCTCGGCCTTGATCCAGTGCACCGCGAAGGACACCAGACGCACGCCCATTTCCGGGTTGAAACGCTTCACGGCCTTCATCAGACCGACGTTACCTTCCTGGATCAGGTCAGCCTGAGCCAGACCGTAGCCGGAATAGCTACGGGCGATGTGTACGACAAACCGCAGGTGGGCGAGCACCATCTGCCGAGCCGCCCCCAAATCCTGCTCATAGTAGAGACTCTCGGCCAGTTCACGCTCCTGCTCCGGCGTCAGCAATGGAATGCTGTTGACGGTGTGCACGTAGGCTTCCAGGTTTGCGCCTGGAACCAATGCATACGCAGGTTGCAAAGAATTGGACATACGGAAAAACCTCCGACTTACATACTCATGCTTTTCAGCATTGCGAAAAATTGACCGGAAACTCAAATGAAAGTTTCCTTAACCACTGAAAGGTCAATCACGCGCAAAAAAAGATTCTACTTCGGCGCCAGCTCCCTGAGATGACGTGCGACTGCAATCCATGCACCGATATAACCCAACAGCACCGCGCCAAGCAAGAGCGACAGACCGTCGGCAACTGGCACGCCGGCCAGTGCGAAATCACTGCCGTACAAGCCGGCCAGCCCGACCACCGCATCGTTCAGCCAGTTCAGGCCGAACGCCAATACACCCCAGGACAGCAGCCCCGCACCGAAGCCATACAAGGCGCCCATATAAAGAAAGGGACGACGCACATAGCTGTCGGTGCCGCCGACGAGTTTAATCACTTCTATCTCGGTGCGGCGGTTTTCAATATGAAGACGAATGGTATTGCCTATCACCAAAAGTAATGCAGAAACCAGCAACACCGTCAGACCGAACACGAAACGATCGCCGAGCTTGAGGATGGCGGCCAGACGCTCGACCCAGACTAGATCAAGTTGCGCCTGTTGTACCTTGGGCAGCTCGGAAAGTTTTTGTCTTAATGCTTCCAGGGTCGACTTGTCGACCTCGTTCGGCGTCACCAGCACCACGCCCGGCAGCGGGTTTTCCGGCAGCTCGCGCAGGGCTTCGCCCAAGCCGGACTGCTGCTGGAACTCTTCCAGCGCCTGATCGCGGCCGACATATTCGGCATCAGCTACGCCCGGCATGCCTTTGATCTGATCACGCAACGCTTCGCCCTGAGCCGGACTGGCCTCGAGTTCCAGGTACAACGATATCTGCGCCGCGCGCTGCCACGAGCCGCCCAGTCGCTCGACATTGCTCAGCAACAACGACAGGCCCATCGGCAGGCTCAGCGCAACCGCCATCACCATGCAGGTGAAGAAGCTGCCGATCGGCTGCTTGCCGAGACGGCGCAGGCTGTCGATCCAGCTGGCGCGATGGCTTTCGATCCAGGCACGGAACAACGTGGCGAAGTCCGGGCCGTCGTCATCGTCGTGCTTTTTCTTCTTTGGCGGTTGCGGATCGGCGGCCTTCGGGGCCACGCGCTCGGAAACCTTCGGACTGCGTGTTGCACTCATACGCCGGCCTCCCCGTCGCCGATCAATCGGCCGCGTTGCAGGGTCAGCATGCGATGGCGCATGCGCGCGATCAGCGCCAGGTCGTGACTGGCGATCAGCACGCTAGTGCCCAGACGGTTGATGTCTTCGAACACGCCCATGATCTCGGCCGCCAGACGCGGGTCGAGGTTACCGGTCGGTTCGTCCGCCAGCAGCAGGGCCGGACGGTGAACGATGGCGCGGGCAATGCCGACGCGCTGTTGCTGACCGGTCGACAGGTCGCCCGGATACAGCTCGGCCTTGTCCGACAGCGCCACGCGCTCCAGCGCCGAATCGACGCGCTTGGCGATCTCGACCTTGGACAGCCCGAGAATCTGCAACGGCAGCGCGACGTTGTTGAACACCGTGCGATCGAACAGCAGTTGATGGTTCTGGAACACCACGCCGATCTGCCGACGCAGAAACGGAATCTGCGCATTGCTGATGGTGCTCAGGTCTTGCCCGGCGAGCAGCAGTTTGCCGCTGGTCGGACGCTCCATCGCCAGCAGCAGGCGCAACAGCGTGGATTTACCGGCACCGGAGTGGCCGGTGACAAACAGGAACTCGCCGCGACGGACTCGAAAGCTCAGCTCATGCAAGCCGACGTGACCGTTCGGGTAGCGCTTACCGACCTGTTCGAAACGAATCATGAACGCTCCCGCTCGGCAAACAGTGCCTGGACAAAGGGTTCGGCTTCAAAGGTACGCAGATCGTCGATGCCTTCACCGACGCCGATGTAGCGGATCGGCAGGCCGAACTGTTTGGCCAGGGCGAAAATCACCCCGCCCTTGGCGGTGCCGTCCAGCTTGGTCAGCGCCAGGCCGGTCAGTTCGACGGTCTGGTTGAATTGTTTGGCCTGGTTGATGGCGTTCTGGCCGGTGCCGGCGTCGAGCACCAGCAGCACTTCGTGCGGCGCATCGGCGTCGAGCTTGCCGATCACCCGGCGAACCTTCTTTAGTTCTTCCATCAGGTTGTCTTTGGTGTGCAGACGACCGGCGGTGTCGGCGATCAGCACGTCGATGCCACGAGCCTTGGCGGCCTGCACGGCGTCGAAGATCACCGAAGCCGAGTCCGCGCCCGTGTGCTGGGCGATGACCGGAATCTTGTTGCGCTCGCCCCAGACCTGCAACTGCTCGACAGCCGCGGCACGGAAGGTGTCACCGGCAGCGAGCATGACTTTCTTGCCTTCCAGCTGCAGTTTCTTCGCCAGTTTGCCGATGGTGGTGGTCTTGCCGGCGCCGTTGACGCCGACCACGAGAATCACGAACGGCTTGTTCTGGGAAACGATCTTCAACGGCTGCTCGACCGGCTTGAGCATTGCAGCCAGCTCGGCCTGCAGGGATTTGTACAGGGCGTCGGAATCGGCCAGCTCTTTACGCGCGACCTTCTGGGTCAGGCGCTGGATGATCACCGAAGTCGCCTCGACGCCGACGTCGGCAGTCAGCAGGCGGGTTTCGAGGTCGTCGAGCAGATCGTCATCGATGGCTTTCTTGCCGAGGAACAGGCTGGCCATGCCCTCGCCGATGCTGGCGCTGGTCTTGGACAGGCCCTGCTTGAGACGGGCGAAGAAGCCGGCCTTGGTTTCTTCGGTGCGCGGGGCCTCGACCGGGGTTTCAACCTGGGTTTCCACAGGTGCGACTGGCGCTACGGCAACCGGTGCAGGTGCAGGTGCAGGTGCAGGTGCAGGTGCAGGTGCAGGTGCATGCTCGGGCGCTTCAACAATCGGAACAACCGGAGCAACCGGGGCAGCAACCACAGGTTCTGGAATGACCGGAGCAGGTTCCACCACCGGCGCCGGAACAGGCTCCGGAGCGAACGCCACCGGCGCAGGAATCGGCGGCGTAATGTGCGGCGCAGCCTCTTCAACCAGCGCCACCGGCTCTTCCGCCACTGGCAAGGTCAGCCAAGGCTCGCTGGCCGGGGACAGCGGCAACTCAGCGGCAGCCGGCGCTTCAGGCTCGGCCTCGGCGACCGGTTGCAGCACCGGCTCGGCGATCGGCAGCACAACCGGTGCCGGCGCTTCTTGTATTACGGGAGCGGGCGCAGGGGCTGACTCAGGAATGGCAGTCGGCTGTTCGACGACGGGTTCCTGCGGTTTCTTGCGCAGCCATCCGAACAGGCTTTTCTTCTCGCCAGCCGCAGCTGGGGTCTTCTTGTCGTCGTTGGAACCAAACATGGAGGACGGCTATCTCACGGTAGCGACGCGCCACAGGGGCGCCCCGGCAAATAAATATTCGATGCAGAACAGACTGTGTTTCACCCAGCTTGTTCACGCGCAACATTTTGTCGAGGCACCAACGGCACCTCAAAGGAATCGTTTTAATGAAGGACTGGCCGGCAAAATCGGCGAAAAAGCGAAGTTTAGCTGATAAACCAAAGCCTTCTGCCGCAAACCCTTACAACCTGATCAGGTTTCAAAACCGGATAGGCGTGGTCGCCGGTAAAACGGATCAGTATCCTAGCACCCTCTCGCCCGCCGACGCTAAGACCAAGCGGGCAGCCCAACAGGTTTAAAAACGAATGAATGCTCTAGCCCGCCGCGCCGCAGGCCTGCTGCTCAGCACAGTCTGCCTGCCCCTTTCGGCCCTGGCGGCCGACCCGCAACCGACCCACGAATTCACCCTCGACAACGGCCTGAAGGTCGTCGTGCGCGAAGACCATCGCGCGCCGGTGGTGGTGTCGCAGGTCTGGTACAAGGTCGGTTCCAGCTACGAAACCCCGGGCCAGACCGGTCTGTCCCACGCCCTCGAGCACATGATGTTCAAGGGCAGCGAGAAAGTCGGTCCCGGCGAAGCCTCGCTGATCCTGCGCGACCTCGGCGCCGAAGAGAACGCGTTCACCAGCGACGACTTCACCGCTTATTACCAGGTGCTGGCCCGCGACCGTCTGGGCGTGGCCTTCGAACTGGAAGCCGACCGCATGGCCAACCTGCGCCTGCCGGCCGACGAGTTCGCCAAGGAAATCGAAGTCATCAAGGAAGAGCGCCGCCTGCGCACCGATGACAAGCCGATGTCCAAGGCCTACGAGCGCTACAAGGCCATGGCCTATCCGGCCAGCGGTTATCACACGCCGACCATCGGCTGGATGGCCGACCTTGAGCGGATGAAGGTCGAAGAGCTGCGTCACTGGTATCAGTCCTGGTACGTGCCGAACAACGCCACGCTGGTGGTGGTCGGCGACGTGACCCCGGACGAGGTTAAGACCCTCGCCCAGCGCTACTTCGGGCCAATCGCGAAACGCGATGTGCCGCCGGCGAAAAAGCCGCTGGAACTGGCCGAACCGGGTGAACGCCAGATCACCCTGCACGTGCAGACCCAACTGCCGAGCCTGATGCTCGGCTTCAACGTCCCGAGTATCGCCACCGCCGAAGACAAACGTTCGGTCAACGCCTTGCGCCTGATTTCGGCCCTGCTGGACGGCGGCTACAGCGGTCGCATCCCGACCCAACTGGAGCGCGGCGAAGAGCTGGTGTCCGGCGGCTCGTCGAGCTACGACGCTTACACCCGCGGTGACAGCCTGTTCACCCTGTCGGCCACGCCGAACACCCAGAAGAAAAAGACCATGGCCCAGGCTGAAGCCGGCCTGTGGAAACTGCTGGAACAACTGAAAACCACTGCGCCGTCCGCCGAAGAGCTGGAGCGCGTGCGTGCGCAGGTCATCGCCGGTCTGGTCTTCGAGCGCGACTCGATCACCAGCCAGGCCACTGCCATCGGCCAGCTGGAGACCGTCGGTCTGTCGTGGAAGCTGATGGACACCGAGCTGGCCGATCTGGAAAGCGTCACTCCGCAAGACATCCAGAACGCCGCCAAGCTGTATTTCACCCGCGAACGTCTCAGCGTCGCCCACGTCCTGCCACTGGAGACGACTCATGAGTGAGCGCAAAACCCCACGCCTGCTGTTCGGCCTGATCGCCGTGGCCATCATCGGCTCGGCCGCGTTCTATCTGGTGCCGAGCGACAACACCAAGGCCAGCGAAGCGCTGGATAACGCCAAGTCCAGCCAGAAACTGCAATCGCTGGCCGAACTCGACGGCAAGGCCCCGGCCAGTCGCAAGCTCGACGTGCAGACCTGGAACACCGCCGAAGGCGCCAAGGTGCTGTTCGTCGAAGCCCGCGAACTGCCGATGTTCGACATGCGCCTGATCTTTTCCGCCGGCAGCAGCCAGGACGGCAACGCGCCGGGTCTGGCCCTGCTGACCAACGCCATGCTCAACGAAGGCGTGGCGGGCAAGGATGTCGGCGCCATCGCCCAAGGTTTCGAAGGTCTGGGCGCAGATTTTGGCAACGGCGCCTATAAAGACATGGCCATCGCGTCGCTGCGCAGCCTCAGTGCTGCCGACAAACGTGAGCCGGCGCTGAAGCTGTTCTCGGAAGTGGTGGGCAAGCCGACCTTCCCGGCCGACTCCTTCGCGCGCATCAAGAACCAGATGCTCGCCGGTTTCGAATACCAGAAACAGAACCCCGGCAAACTTGCCAGCCTGGAGCTGATGAAGCGTCTGTACGGCAATCACCCGTACGCCCATTCCAGCGACGGCAATGCGCAAAGCGTGCCGAAGATCACGCTGGCGCAACTGCGTGAGTTCCACGCCAAGGCCTATGCGGCCGGCAACGTGGTGATCGCGCTGGTGGGCGATCTGTCCCGCAGCGAAGCCGAGGCGATTGCCAATCAGGTCTCCGCCGCGCTGCCAAAAGGCCCGGCGCTGGCGAAAGTCGAGCAACCGACCGAGCCGAAAGCCGGCATCGGCCACATCGAGTTTCCGTCGAAGCAGACCAACCTGATGATTGCGCAACTGGGCATCGACCGTGATGACCCGGACTACGCCGCGCTGTCGATGGGCAACCAGATCCTCGGCGGTGGCGGTTTCGGCACCCGGCTGATGAGCGAAGTACGCGAGAAGCGCGGCCTGACCTACGGCGTGTATTCGGCCTTTAGCCCGATGCAGGCTCGCGGCCCGTTCATGATCAATCTGCAGACCCGCGCGGAAATGAGCGAAGGCACCCTGAAACTGGTGCAGGACGTGCTCACCGACTACCTCAAGACCGGCCCGACCCAGAAAGAACTCGACGACGCCAAGCGCGAACTGGCCGGCAGCTTCCCGCTGTCCACCGCGAGCAACGCCGATATCGTCGGCCAGCTCGGCGCCATGGGTTTCTACAACCTGCCGCTGAGCTATCTGGACGACTTCATGCGTCAGTCCCAGAGCCTGACGGTCGAGCAGGTTCGCGACGTTCTGAACAAACACTTGAGCACGGATAAACTGGTCATCGTCAGCGCTGGCCCGACCGTGCCGCAAAAGCCGTTACCGGCCCCATCTGATAAACCTGCCGAGCAGCCGCTCGGGGTTCCGGAGCATTAATGGCCAGTCCAAAGAAACCTGTACAAAAACTGCACAACGGTGTGAACCAGTTGCGCATCATCGGCGGCGAATGGCGCAGCCGAAAGCTGAGCTTTCCTGATGCGCCGGGCCTGCGCCCGACGCCGGACCGGGTGCGCGAAACCCTGTTCAACTGGCTCGCGCCCTACGTTGCCGGGGCCAAGGTGCTCGACCCGTTCGCCGGCAGCGGCGCGCTGTTTCTGGAAGCGCTGTCCCGTGGCGCGGCCCTGGGTCAGGCGCTGGATGCCAGCCATGTCGCGGTCTCCAGCCTGAAAGAACACCTCGGCACGCTGCGCTGCACCAACGGCCACGTGCAGACCGCCGATGCCCTGCGCTACCTGGAAACCCAGACTGCGACCGCGTTCGACCTGGTGTTCCTCGATCCGCCGTTCAACCAGAACCTGCTGCCAGCCGTGTGCACGCTGCTGGAAGAGCGCCAATGGCTGGCCGACGATTCGTGGATCTACACTGAAAGCGAAACCGCGCCATCGACCCTCGGCCTGCCGGGCAACTGGCGCCTGCACCGCGAGCAGAAATCCGGGCGGGTGTACTACGCGTTGTGGCAACGTATGGCAGTGATCGCCGGTTAACCGACCGGCCTGAGAAAGCGGCGAGTCTCAGCCGAGGCTCGCTGCGCTGCATCGAGAGCAATCGTGTCCCCTTCGTCAAAACCGTTCATCCCCGCCTTCGGCCTCGGCAATCCGCACCTGCAAACCTTGTGGGGGCCGCTGTGGCGCAAGACCGTGCACCTTGATCGCCAACGCGAACGGCTCTGGCTGGACGACGGCGACTTCCTCGACCTCGACTGGCACGGCCCCCACAGCGCCGAAGCGCCTCTGGTGCTGGTGCTGCACGGGCTGACCGGTTCTTCCAATTCGCCTTACGTGGCGGGAATCCAGGCAGCGCTCGCCGCGCAGGGCTGGGCCAGTGTCGCGCTGAACTGGCGCGGCTGCTCGGGCGAACCGAACCTGTTGCCGCGCAGCTACCATTCCGGCGCCAGCGAAGACCTCGCCGAGACCATTCGCCACCTCAAAGCCAAGCGGCCACTGGCGCCGCTGTATGCGGTCGGCTATTCCCTCGGCGGCAATGTGTTGCTCAAGCATCTGGGGGAAACCGGCAGCGCCAGCGGCGTGCTCGGTGCAGTGGCGGTGTCGGTGCCGTTTCGCCTCGATCAATGTGCCGACCGTATCGGCCAGGGTTTCTCGAAGGTCTATCAGGCGCACTTTATGCGCGAGATGGTGGCCTACATCAAGAACAAGCAGCGCCAGTTCCAGCACGACGGGCGCGAGGACGGTCTCGCCGCACTGGCTGCCCTCGGCTCGCTGGAAAACATGCGCACCTTCTGGGATTTCGATGGCCGGGTGACCGCGCCGCTGCACGGTTTCGCCGATGCCGAGGATTACTATCGCCGCGCGTCGAGCCGCTATTTTCTCGGTGAGATCCGCACGCCGACCCTGATCATTCAGGCGGCCGACGACCCGTTCGTGTTCCCCCACAGCCTGCCGCAGGCCAGTGAGTTGTCGGCCACGACCCAGTTCGAATTGCAGAGCAAGGGCGGACATGTCGGCTTCGTCGACGGCACGTTCCGCCAGCCGGGTTATTACCTGGAGCGACGGATTCCGCAGTGGCTGGCCGATGCGGGGCGCGGGTGAGGTCATGAGCGATCAGGGCGAGTCGATCCGTTTCTGGCAAGCCGCGCCCCTGGCAGGGGTCGAGCTGTTGACCGCGCGCTACATCGAGCATCGTTTCGCCCCGCACGTCCACGACGGTTATGTGATCGGCATGATCATGGCCGGCGCCCAGCGCTACCGATATCGCGGCGCCGAACACCTGGCGGGCAGCGGCACGCTGGTGCTGATCAATCCGGACGAAGTGCATAACGGCCACAAGGGCACCGAGGACGGCTGGCTGTACCGGGCGTTTTATCCCGACACCGGGCAGATCGTCGCGCTGCTGAATGAGCTGGAACTGCCGACCGCACCGATGCCGGCCTTCGGTGCGACGCTGTATCGCGACCCGGATCTGGTCAACGGTTTCTGTCAGTTGCATCGCTTGCTGGAAAGCCCCGCCACCGCGTTGCAGCAGCAAACGGTGTGGCGCGAAATGATGATGTTGCTGTTGCAGCGTCATGCGGCGGTGCAGATCAACGGCAATCCCGGCAAAGAACACCGCGCGGTAGCGATGGCCAAGGAGTTGCTGCACGCGCAACTGGCGGCGCCGCCCTCGCTGGAAGAACTCGCGGCGGCCGTGAACCTCTCGCCCTTCCACTTCGCCCGGGTGTTCCGCCGCGCCACCGGCATGCCGCCGCACAGCTGGCTGATGCAGCAGCGGATCGCCTGCGCGCGGGGCTTGTTGCAGAGCGGCTGCCTGCCGGTGGAAGTTGCCACTCAGCTGGGATTTGCCGACCAGAGCCATCTGAGCCGGCAGTTCAAACAGGTTTATGGCGTGGGGCCGGCGGCCTATCGCAGCGCGCGGCTGGATCGCTGAGCGTTTACTCGCCGGTGGCGATACCGCGAGACGGCTCGTTGATCCACTCGCTCCACGATCCGGCATACAGCGAACCCAACGGGTAACCCGCCAGGCTCAGGGCGAACAGGTTGTGACACGCCGTCACCCCGGAGCCGCAGTAAGCCACCAGATCGTTCGGCGAACGCTCGCCGAGTTTCGCTGCGAAACGCTGCTTGAGCTGATCGGCCGGCAGGAAACGTCCGTCGCTGCCCAGATTGTCGGTGAACGCCGCGCATTGCGCGCCGGGAATGTGCCCGGCGATCGGGTCGATCGGCTCCACTTCACCCTTGAAGCGCGGCAAGGCGCGGGCATCGATCAGGGTCAGGGCCGGCTGGCCGAGGCGCTGCTGCAATTGCTCGGCGCTGAGCAGCAGGCTCATGTCCGGCTGGCCGCTGAAGTTGCCCCGGGCCGCTGACGGTGGATCGAGACTCAGCGGCAGCCCAGCCGCATGCCAGGCCTTGAGCCCGCCATCGAGAATGAACACGCCGTCGCGCTTGCCCAGCCATGCCAGCAACCACCAGGCACGCGCCGCATAGGCGCCCGGGCCGTCGTCATACAGAACCACGTCGCTGTCGTTATTGATGCCGAAGGCTTGCAGGCGCTCGATCAGCGCCGCCGGCTCCGGCAGCGGGTGGCGACCGGTGACGCCTTTGGTCACCGGGCCGCTGAGGTCGCGTTCAAGATCGGCGAAATGTGCCCCGGCAATGTGCCCCTCGGCGTAGCTGCGCTGGCCGTAATCCGGGTCTTCGAGGGCAAAACGGCAATCGAGAATCACCAGCCCCGGTTGCGCCTTGCGGGCATCCAGTGCGGTCGGGCTGATCAGTTGCGCAATCGGCATAGCGAACGACTCCAGTGAGGAAATGGGCTTACGGTCTTTCTTCGAGGGCCTGGGCCAGCGGCACGTAGAACTCTTCGAACAAGGCGTTGACCTCATCGCGGGCCTGCTCGGTGACGAACCCCGCTTCCAGCACCAGCACCTGATACACGCCACGTTTGATGGCCTGTTCGCTGAGGTGATTGGAATTCTCCCGGGTCGTGCACAGGAAGCGCACCCACGAGGTGAGGATGATCCACGCGTTGAGGGTCAGGGACTCGATCTGCACCCGGTCCATCTTCAGGATCCCGGCAGCAACGAAGCCTTCGTAGATCGCCGCGCCCTGGATCACGCAGCGCTGGGAGAAGCGCCGATAACGCCCGGCCAGGTCCGGATCGCTGTCGAGCAGGTGCTCGAGATCGCGGTGCAGGAAACGGTAGCGCCACATCGCCGACAGCAGCTCCTTGAGATAGAAACGCTTGTCTTCGACCGTCGCGGCACGGCCCTGGGGCGGACGCAGAAAGCTGTCCACCAGGCTTTCGTACTCACTGAACAGCACGGCGATGATCGCCTGCTTGTTGGGGAAGTGGTAGTACAGATTGCCCGGAGAAATCTCCATGTGGGCGGCGATGTGATTGGTGCTGATGCTGCGCTCGCCCTGCTGATTGAACAGCTCGAGGCTGTTCTGCACGATGCGCTCGCTGGTTTTGATCCGTGGGGCCATGGCTTGAGCTTTAATTCAGAGTGCGTTGGGGGGCATCTTACGACCTAACCGGAACGGGATAAAACCAGGATGCGCAAGGAAGCCATTTGACTTTCTAGAGCATAGACTCTAAAAAGTTCCTCACAACAACACCTCCGGAGCTGACAATGACTGCCGATATTGCCTACCTGCAAACGCTGCAACAGCCGCTGGAAGAGCTCAACCGGCTGTTCGATGCGCAGCGCGCCGCCTACGCCGCCAACCCGATGCCGGCTGCGGCCCAGCGCCAGCAATGGCTCAAGGCCCTGCGCGATTTGCTGAGCAGCGAACGGCAGGCCCTGATCGACGCCATCAGCTCCGACTTCAGCCACCGCAGCGCCGATGAAACCCTGCTCGCCGAACTGATGCCGAGCCTGCACGGCATTCACTACGCCAGCCAGCACATCAGCCAGTGGATGAAACCTTCGCGGCGCAAAGTGGGCGTGGCTTTCCAGCCGGCGTCGGCGAAGGTCGTGTATCAGCCGCTCGGTGTGGTCGGCGTCATCGTGCCGTGGAACTACCCGCTGTTCCTGGCCATCGGCCCGTTGACCGGCGCGCTCGCGGCCGGCAATCGGGTGATGCTCAAGCTCAGCGAATCGACCCCGGCCACCGGCCTGCTGCTCAAGGAATTGCTGGCGCGGATCTTCCCCGAAGATCTGGTGTGCGTGGTGCTCGGCGAGGCCGATGTCGGCGTGGCATTTTCGAAGATGCGCTTCGACCACCTGCTGTTCACCGGCTCCACCAGCGTCGGCAAGCATGTGATGCGTGCAGCGGCAGAAAACCTGACGCCCGTGACTCTTGAGCTGGGCGGCAAATCCCCGGCCATCGTTTCCCACGATGTGCCGCTCAAGGACGCCGCCGAACGCATCGCTTTCGGCAAGACCCTCAACGCCGGCCAGACCTGCGTGGCCCCGGACTACGTGCTGGTGCCGGAAGCGCGCATCGGTGGTTTCGTCGAAGCCTATCGCCAGGCGGTGCGCGGGTTTTATCCGACGCTTGCCGACAATCCGGACTACACCGCGATCATCAACGAGCGCCAACTGGCGCGGCTCAACAGCTATCTCAGCGACGCCACCAGCAAGGGCGCGCTGCTGATTCCGCTGTTCGACCAGGGCCAGGGCCGGCGCATGCCGCACAGCCTGCTGCTGAATGTCAGCGACGAGATGACGGTGATGCAGGACGAAATCTTCGGCCCGCTGCTGCCGATCGTGCCGTATCAGGATCTGGATCAGGCATTTGCTTACATCAATCAGCGGCCACGTCCTCTGGCTCTTTACTACTTCGGCTACGACAAGCGCGAACAGAAGCGCGTGCTCAGCGAAACTCATTCCGGCGGCGTCTGCCTCAACGACACGTTGCTGCATGTGGCGCAGGACGACATGCCGTTCGGCGGCATCGGCCCGTCGGGCATGGGCCATTACCACGGGCACGAAGGTTTCCTGACGTTCAGCAAGGCCAAGGGCGTGCTGGTCAAACAGCGCTTCAACGCGGCGAAGCTGATCTACCCGCCCTACGGCAAATCGATTCAGAAACTGATCCAGAAACTGTTCATTCGCTAACGTCACCGCCGGGTAATAACAACAATGCACCCAAGCCTGACCGAAACACCTGCCCTGTCGCGCCGTGGCCTGCTGAAATTCAGCCTGGGCGCCACGGCTTTTCTCGCCACCGCCGGCCTTGGTGCCAGCCTGAGTGGCTGTTCGTCGAGCGTATCGGCCAACGGATTCACCACGTTGCGCAGCGGTGATCTGCTGTTTCTGCGCGCACTGATTCCGGTGATGCTGGATGGCGCCGTTGCTGCGGAAAAGATGCCCGCCGCTGTCGATGGAACGCTGAAGTCGCTGGACTACAGCCTCGATCATCTGTCGCCGGAAATGCTCAAGCTGACCCGGCAACTGTTCGATGTGCTGGGCATGGCGGTGACGCGCGGGCCGCTCACCGGGATCTGGGGCAGTTGGGAAAACGCCAGCCCCGAGGCGATCCGCCACTTCCTCGAACGCTGGGAAAACAGCTCGCTGAGCCTGCTGCGCATGGGCCACAGCTCATTGCTGCAAATGGTGATGATGGCCTGGTACACCCGCGCCGAATCCTGGGCCCATTGCGGTTACCCCGGCCCGCCCGCCGTTTGAGCCTGGCGACCCACGCAAAACAATAATAAGAGAACCTGATCGATGCCCGTACCCGACCCGTTTCGCGAAGGCCTTGCCCGTGGCTGGAAAACCTACAACGGCGCGCAACTCACCGATGACCTGACCCTGGAAGCCGACGTCGCCATCATCGGCAGCGGCGCCGGTGGCGGCACCACGGCGGAAATCCTCAGTGCCGCCGGCTATAAGGTGCTGCTGATCGAAGAAGGCCCGCTCAAGACCAGCAGCGATTTCAAACTGCTGGAAGACCAGGCCTACAGCAGCCTCTATCAGGAAGGCATCGGCCGCATGAGCAAGGACGGCGCGATCACCATCCTTCAGGGCCGCGCGGTCGGCGGCACCACGCTGATCAACTGGACATCGAGTTTTCGCACGCCCGAACCGACCCTCGAACACTGGGCCAAAGAGCACAACGTCAAAGGCCACAGCCCCGCCGACATGGCGCCGTGGTTCGAAAAAATGGAGCAGCGACTCGGGGTCGCCCCGTGGATGGTGCCGCCCAACGCCAACAACGATGTGATCCGCAAAGGCTGCGAACAGCTCGGCTACAGCTGGCACGTGATCCCGCGCAACGTGCGTGGCTGCTGGAACCTGGGCTACTGCGGCATGGGCTGCCCGACCAACGCCAAGCAATCGATGATGGTCACGACCATTCCGGCGACTTTGGAAAAGGGTGGCGAGCTGCTTTATCTGGCCCGCGCCGAAAAGCTGTTGATCAGCGGCGACAAGGTCACCGGCCTGCAATGCGTGGCGATGGACGAACGCTGCGTCGAGCCGACTGGGCGCACGATCACCGTCAAGGCACGGCATTACGTGCTGGCCGGCGGCGGGATCAACAGTCCTGCGCTGCTGATGCGCTCGGACGCACCGGATCCGCACAAACGGCTGGGCAAGCGCACCTTCCTGCACTTGGTGAACATGTCCGCCGGGCGTTTCGACGAGGTCATCAACCCGTTCTACGGTGCGCCGCAGTCGATCTACTCGGATCATTTCCAGTGGAAGGACGGCACGACCGGCCCGATGGCCTACAAACTCGAAGTGCCGCCGCTGCACCCCGCACTGGCCGCCACGTTGCTCGGTGGTTTCGGTCAGGAAAGCGCGCAACACATGGCGGACCTGCCGCACACCCACGCGATGCTGGCCCTGTTGCGCGACGGTTTTCACCCGGACAGTCAGGGCGGCAGTGTCGAGTTGCGCGGTGACGGCTCGCCGGTGCTCGACTATCAGGTGTCGCCTTACACCTGGGAGGGTTTGCGCCGGTCATTCCACAGCATGGCGGAGATCCAGTTCGCCGGCGGCGCCAAGGCGGTGATGCCGATGCACGCCGATGCGCGCTACGTGAACAGTCTGGCCGAGGCCCGCTCGTTGATCGACAGTCTGAGTCTGGAGTTGTATCGCACCCGCCTGGGCAGCGCCCACGTCATGGGCGGTTGCGCCATGGGCGAGGACCCGAAAACCGCCGTCACCGACAGCCTCGGCCGCCATCATCAACTGAGCAATCTGTCGATTCATGACGGCTCTTTGTTCCCCACCAGCATCGGCGCCAACCCGCAGTTGTCGGTGTACGGTCTGACGGCGCAACTGGCGACATCCCTCGGCGAACGGTTGAGAAACCCGTGAAAAAGACGAAAATTCCGATCGTCTATAGTGCTTTCTTACCCAACAGGCGACTTTCCCGACCGGGACGGCTGCGATACCATCCGACTCCCCAACGGATTCCCGCCAGGACGACGCGATGAACCGAGTGTTGTACCCAGGTACCTTCGACCCTATTACCAAGGGCCATGGCGATCTGGTCGAACGCGCCTCGCGCCTGTTCGACCACGTGATCATCGCCGTCGCCGCCAGCCCCAAGAAGAATCCGCTGTTCCCGCTGGAACAACGGGTAGAGCTGGCCCGCGAGGTCACCAAACACCTGCCGAACGTGGAAGTGGTCGGCTTCTCGACGCTGCTGGCGCATTTCGCCAAAGAGCAGAACGCCAACGTGTTCCTGCGTGGCCTGCGCGCGGTGTCGGACTTCGAATACGAATTCCAGCTGGCCAACATGAACCGCCAGCTGGCCCCGGATGTGGAGAGCCTGTTTCTCACCCCGTCCGAGCGTTATTCGTTCATTTCCTCGACCCTGGTGCGGGAAATCGCGGCCCTGGGCGGCGATATCAGCAAGTTCGTCCACCCGGCGGTGGCCGAAGCCCTGACCCTGCGCTTCAAGAAGTAACGACCGTTCAAACGGCGCCCGCGTGCACTACGGGCGCCAATGCGGCACAATTGCGCGCATTGATTCATAGCGCCCGGGCTCCCCGCCCCGGCTGGAGTTAGCATGTCCCTGATCATCACCGACGATTGCATCAACTGCGACGTCTGCGAACCCGAGTGCCCGAACGCCGCCATTTCCCAAGGCGAAGAGATCTACGTGATCGACCCGAACCTGTGCACCCAGTGCGTCGGCCACTACGACGAGCCGCAGTGCCAGCAGGTCTGCCCGGTGGATTGCATTCCACTGGACGAAGCCCATCCGGAGACTGAAGAACAGTTGATGGAGAAGTACCGCAAGATTACCGGCAAGGCTTGAGCCACTGAATACGATCGCAGCTCCCGGCTGCGATCGCGTCATTCGCGCTGCTCGAATCCCTCCCCTGTGCAGCCCAGACAACGCACGAACGCCGCTTTCGCCGGCGCCACCACCAGCGCCTCTCCCGCATCGCCAATCCCGCCACCCAGCGCGGTGAACGGCAACGACACGACGAACGCCCCGGCACCGATCACCGTTGCCACCACCAGCAATGGTCGGGCAATCAGCAGATCGCCGAGCATGGCGTAGGCCGGTGGATTCTGGATGGCGTAACGAGGGTCACCGCTGCCGCCTTCCGTGGCCTGAACGGTCAGGCTGGAGCACAGCAGCAGGGCGACGATGAGGGTTGGCAAGGACTTCATGGCACGATCCTTCGGGCTGAACAGTGAGACAACTCACTATAGACCGTAGGACTTTTTCGGACGCTTTGCTCAGCTTTGGCAGCGCGGACACCAGACGCTCGCGCGCTGACCGAGCTTCATTTCCCGCAGGCCCGTGCCGCAGACCTTGCAGTGCTCGCCGCCACGACCGTAGACAAACAGTTCCTGCTGGAAATACCCCGGCTGCCCGTCGCCGCCGATGAAATCACGCAACGTGGTGCCGCCGCGCTCGATGGCGGCAGCGAGGATGCGCTTGATCTCGATCGCCAGCTTCAAATAACGCGCCCGGGAAATGCCTTTGGCTTCACGACGCGGATCGATACCGGCGGCGAACAGCGCTTCAGTCGCGTAGATATTGCCGACCCCCACCACCACCGCGTTGTCCATGATGAACGGCTTGACCGCCATCGAACGTCCGCGTGACAGCTGATACAAGCGCTCGCCATCGAACAGATCGGTCAACGGCTCAGGCCCTAGGCGGATCAGCAATTCGTGATTGAGCGGGTCGGTGCTCCAGAGCATCGCCCCGAAACGCCGCGGATCGGTGTAGCGCAAGGCCAGGCCCGACTCCAGTTCGATATCGACATGCTCATGCTTGGCCGCCGGCATCCCCACCTCCACCAGCCGCAGGTTTCCCGACATGCCCAAGTGGCTGATCAGCGTGCCGACTTCGGCGTTGATCAGCAGATACTTGGCGCGTCGCTCGACCAGCACGATGCGCTGCCCGGACAGGCGCACATCGAGGTCTTCGGGAATCGGCCAACGCAGCCGGCGATCACGCACGATCACCCGGCTGACTCGCTGGCCTTCCAGGTGCGGGGCGATGCCGCGGCGGGTGGTTTCGACTTCCGGCAGTTCAGGCATGAGTGTCTCGAATCATTGGTCTTCTGGAATCATGAGCTGCTGAATCAGTGTGCGCCAAGTTCGCGGATGGTCTGCTTCAACGTTTCGAAGTCGTAATCCGAGAGACCGATGTATTCCAGCACCAGCGGCCCGACGGCCTGCCATTCGAAGTCTTCGGTCTGGTTGCCCAGCACCCGGTACGACGCGCAGATGTGCTCGGCCATTTTCAGGATCGCCAGCAGGTTTTTCATCTGAGTGTTGCGCGAAGTCTCGTCGCTGAAGATCGCCAGGGCATTGTGGTGGTTGGCGATGGCCGCGCTGACGTGTTCCGGCAGGCGCCAGGACTTGGCGGTGTAATAACCGACCACCGAGTGGTTGGTGTTGTAGACATCGTTCTCGGTGTCCACGACCCGGCGCTCGGCACTCGCGTTGGCGTAGGCCTTTTCTAGCGTCGTCATGTAGTCCGGGAAACGCTGAAGCATCAGCGGCACGCCGCAATCGTGGAACAGACCCAAGGCGTAAGCCTCGTCGCTCGCCTCGGTGCCGACGCGCTTGGCCAGGGTCAGGCAGGTCATGGCCACGTCCTGGGCGGTGTCCCAGAAACGGTTGAGGGTGACGATAGTGTCGTCATTCATCTCGCCCTTGATCGACATGGCGTTGATCAGATTGACGATCGAACGGCTGCCCAGCAGGTTCACCGCGCGCTTGATCGAAGTGATCTTGTTGCTCAGGCCGTAATACGGCGAGTTGACGATTTTCAGCAGTGAGCCGGACAGTCCGGGATCCTGGGAGATCAGCTTGGCGATCGTCTCCAGATCCGGGTCAGGCATGTATTGCTCCATTTGCAGATCCACCATGATCTGCGGCTGCGCAGGCACGCTGATGCCTTGCAGGGACTGTTGAATCTGTTCGGTGGTCAGCTCTTGGGACATAAGTACACACTCTGGGACAGGCGGCGATTCTAACCTCTAAAAACCGACGGACGACACACCAGTGGGCAATTCGCAGGAACTTTCACTTTCCACCAGCCTTCGGAATCTGTAGTGCCCGGAGCAGTTCTCCATCTGTCTCGGGCAGTAATTCCAACAGACTCAGGAGCTTAACGATGGCGACTTCTCTCAGCGGCAAGCGCGTCGCTTTTCTGGTAACCGACGGTTTCGAGCAGGTTGAACTGACTGGCCCCAAACAGGCATTGGAGCAGGCCGGAGCGCAAGTTGACATCCTCTCTGCCGAAGCCGGCAGCGTCAAAGGCTGGAATCACGATAAACCTGCGGACGACTTCAAGGTCGACCAGACCTTCCAGGGCGCAAGCATCGATCAATACGATGCCGTAGTGCTGCCTGGTGGTGTGCAGAACTCTGACACCATCCGCATCGATCAGGACGCCCAGCACCTGGTCAAGACCGGTACCTCTGCCGGCAAGCCGATCGCAGTGATCTGCCATGGCAGCTGGCTGCTGATTTCGGCAGGGCTGGTCAATGGCAAAACCATGACCAGCTACAAGACCGTCAAGGACGATCTGGTCAATGCGGGGGCGAACTGGGTTGATCAGGAGGTAGTAAAAGACGGCCACCTGATCAGCAGCCGCCAACCGGATGATATTCCGGCGTTCAGCAATGCGCTGATTGATGCGCTGTCGGCATAGGGCATAAGCGCGTGGATACGGGGCGGGCCTGCTCGTGATGAGGTCAGCCGCGTTTCATCGCACGACAAACCCGGCATAAGACGCAACACGGTATACTCCCGCTCTTTTTTCCGGAGCGACGTCATGTCCCTGCCTAGCTTGCGCCTCAAAGCCAACGCCGACCGTCGCCTGCGCGCCGGTCACCTGTGGGTCTACAGCAACGAAATCGACGTGGCCGCGACCCCGTTGCACGGCTTCAAGGCCGGCGACCAGGCGATCCTCGAAGCCGCCGGCGGCAAGCCGCTGGGCATCGTCGCCATGAGCCCGAACAACCTGATCTGCGCGCGCCTGCTGTCGCGCGACATCAAGCTGCCGCTGGACAAGTCGCTGCTGGTGCATCGCCTGAACGTGGCCCTGTCGCTGCGCGAGCGCCTGTTCGACAAGCCGTTCTATCGTCTGGTCTACGGCGATTCCGACCTGCTGCCGGGTCTGGTGGTCGACCGTTTCGGCGACATCCTCGTGGTGCAGCTCGCCTCGGCGACCATGGAAGCCCATAAAGATGACGTGATCGCGGCGCTGACCCAAGTGCTCAAGCCAAGCGGTATCCTGTTCAAGAACGACTCCGCCGCGCGCGATGCCGAAGGCCTCGAGCGTTACACCGAAACCGTGTTCGGCGTGGTGCCGGAGTGGGTGGCGCTGGAAGAGAACGGCGTGAAATTCGAAGCGCCAGTGGTTCAAGGTCAGAAAACCGGCTGGTTCTACGACCACCGCATGAACCGCGCACGCCTGGCCCCTTACGCCAAGGGCAAACGCGTGCTGGACCTGTACAGCTACATCGGTGGCTGGGGTGTTCAGGCGGCCGCATTCGGCGCCAGCGAAGTGTTCTGCGTCGACGCATCGGGCTTCGCCCTCGACGGCGTTGAGCGTAACGCCGCACTCAACGGCTTCGCCGACAAGATGACCTGCATCGAAGGCGACGTGTTCGAAGCCCTGAAGGAACTCAAGGCCAGCGAAGAGCGCTTCGACGTGATCGTTGCCGACCCGCCTGCGTTCATCAAGCGCAAGAAAGACCTGAAGAACGGTGAAGGCGCCTACCGTCGCCTGAACGAGCAAGCCATGCGCCTGCTCACTAAAGACGGCATCCTGTTCAGCGCTTCGTGCTCGATGCACCTGCCGGAAGACGACCTGCAGAACATCCTGCTGACCAGCGCCCGTCACCTGGACCGCAACATCCAGCTGCTGGAGCGCGGCGGTCAGGGCCCGGATCACCCGGTACACCCGGCCATCCCGGAAACCCGCTACATCAAGAGCATCACCTGCCGCTTGCTGCCGAACAGCTAACGGTATCGATGCGTATAAAGAAGGGGAGCCCACGGGCTCCCCTTCTTTTTGCCTTTGATTTTGCTTTCCTACATTTATCGTCCTGCCGACGTGCAGGATATTTCCGCGAATACTTTATTCACTGATATCTAACTTACACACTGACTTCCAGCCAAAGATCACTCCGACAAAATTACTGGATTATTCCTACTTAATATTTGCTTGCGATTAACCCATTACAAACTATTATTAAGTCGTCACCACGGAGGTGACACTAACTAACCACGAAGCAACAATGAACAAGGAGTTCAATCATGAAAGCAATTACTCTGGAATCCCGCACCCTCGCAAACCTGGCTTTTCTGGTCGCACCTAAAGCCCGTTAAGTAAGGTCGGCGCTGGGTATAGCCGGCTACCCAGCGCCTCTGACAAAGCACCTATCCAGAGCAGCGTGCCCCAACATGCATATAAACCCTTATTTATTCATACTGCCACGAACGCCCGGCCAGATAGTCTGGAACTACAAAGACCATACTCAACATGAACTTGATCTTGAGTACTCCTCCCGATTGGCGCAACTTATTCACAACCCTGATTCATATGACAACAGCAACATAATAGACACACAGTTATTAAATGCCGGAATACTGACTTCTTCAAAAATCTCAGCGTCTGTCTGGGGCTGGGATGAATTGTCCAGGATCTACCATATCGGGACTCGGGATATTCCTTGCGAACACACTCCACGAAACATTCAGGAATGGTCCAGGCAATACCTCGAACACTGCAACACAGTGCTTGCCACCCCACCGCCGGCCGACATTCCTGCAGATACCTGTCCGACCCCACTCATCGCCCTGCCCGAACCGCTGGCACTGAATGACGACAGCCTGTCGAGTTCACTGACCCGGCGAAAGACCTGCCGATCCTTCACCGGCGCCGCCGTGTCGCTGGACGATGTCGGCACCTTGCTCTACCTGTCACTCGGTTACCTGCGAGAACGCGAAGCCGATTGCGACGACAGCATTGCCAACGGACTTGGCGCACGGCGTAGCAGTCCTTCCGGCGGCGGGCTCAATGCCTGCGCGGGGTTCGTGTTTGTACAGAACGTCGACGGACTGGCGCCCGGCGTTTATGCCTACCACCCCGTCGAACACGCCTTGAGCTTCATCAACCCCTTACCCGACACCGAGCCCGGCAATCTGCTGGGGGGCCAGCACTTCATCAATAACCTGCCATTGGGGCTGTTCATCACCGCCCGCTTCGACCGGCTCTGGTGGAAATATCCGCACTCGCGCGCCTATCGAATGGCGTTCGTCGAAGCCGGGCACCTTTCGCAGACGTTTCAATTGGTGGCTACAGCGCTGGGCATGAACACCTGGCTCACGGGCGCGTTTTCCGACGATCAGGTCGAAACGTTGCTGAAGCTCGAGAACAGTGCGGAGCAACCCTTGTTCTTTGTCGGTTGCGGGGAAAGCGACGGTCAGGCGATGTGTCAGGAAATACGCGACCTGCTGCGTGAGGCACAACCATGAGCGCCCTCGCCCCGGAACCGGTCTTTCAGTTCACCCTGAGTGACTGGAACAGCCGCGCCTCGGTTCGCACCAGCCCCCACGATTACCGCTTGCCGGACAACGTGCAGGAACAACTGGAGACCCGGCACTGGTTTCCGCCGGCATTCCTGCCCTATCTGACCCACCCGGTTATTGAGGCAGCGGGCCTCTCGATGCTGCATCGGCTTACGGCCCGGCATCTGGTGCATTTTCTCGACTACACCACCTTGCTCGAACACCGGATCGTCAACCGCGCCGTCGAAACCATCGTGCATGGCGAATTGCCGGTCGAGGTGCCGACGTCGATGAAGACCGCCGCGCTCCAGCTCTACACCGACGAGGGCTATCACGCCCTGTTTTCCAGTCAGGTGGCAGAGCAGATCGCCAGCCTCTACGCCATCACCGGGCGCCCGGTCATGCCCAGACGGATCACCCGGATGAACCTGCTGATTGCCCGCACCGCTCAGGAGCAACGGCCGCTGGCGTGCTTTCTTCTGGGCTTCGTCTCGGAAACCATCATTGCCCGTGAACTGCTGGATGTCTGCCGCGACAGCCTGGTGTCCGGCGTCAACGACATGTTGCGCGATCACCTCACCGACGAAGCGCGCCACAGCCGCTATTTCACCGAGGTGTTCCACTACCTCTGGTTGCACCTGAACCCGCAACAGCGAACGTTCACCGCGACGACCCTGCTCGATATTCTGCAAATCTTCTTCGAAGTGGATGAGCACTGGCTGCGGGAAAGCCTCTGTGGCGCGGGCACTGCAAACACGACGGTGATGGACATTCTCGGCACGATGACATCGACCCAGGCCAGTCGACGGCGGGCACGCGCCGGCAGCCTCGCTACATTGAACGCATTGAAAAAAGCCGGATTTTTTGCCGAACCTCAAAACCAGACATTATTTGCCAGGGCAGGACTGATCGATGGATGACGGACAATCTGTGGTGACTCGACGACAGCGGCGCGGGGCTGTCAGTCTTTTGCTGGCAATGGTGTTGCTCGGCGTCTTTCCACTGGATGTCCTGCTGCCTTCGTTCCCGGCACTGGCCGAACACTTTCGCCGCACCCCGGCGGACATCGCCCTGTCGATCAGCCTGTTCGCGGTCGGGATTGCCTTCGCCCAGTTGCTGATCGGTCCGCTGTCGGATGTGATCGGGCGCAAGGGTTTGCTGCTCGCCGGCATGAGCGTTTCAATGCTCGGCGCCGTCGGGTGCGTGATGACCTCGGACTATTCGCTGTTTCTGATGTTCCGGGTGTTGCAGGCGCTGGGCTGCGGTTGCTTCGTGCTGTCACAGGCGCTGGTGCAGGACCTGTTCGAAGGCGAAGAACGTGACCGCCTACGGATTTTAATGGTCACCGCCGGCGGGATTTTCATCTCGATATCGCCGCTGGCTGGCACCTTTCTTCAGGCGACGCTGGGCTGGCGCGGCAGCTTCTGGGTGTTCATCGCATTATCAGCCGCAGTGCTGCTCAAGGCCTGGCTGTTTCTGGAGAACACCCGACCTACCGCCACTGGCACACGTACGAACTTCCTCACGGCCTATCGACGGGTTCTGGGAGATTTCGACTTCGTCGGCTACTGGCTGATTTCAGCATTTGCCTTCGCCTGCCACTTTTCATTCATCGTGATCTCGCCGCTGATCTTCATGGATCGACTGCAACTGTCCGCTTACGAATTTTCATTGATCCTGCTGATCTACGGTGCGGCTTACGTCACCGGGGGGATCCTCGCCAGCGTGCTGAGCAGGCGTATCAACAGCGGCCAGCAGATAATCGTCGGCCTGAGCCTGATCCTGTTCGCCGGCGTGACCATGCTGTACCTGTCGTCGAACTTTGCACTGGCTGCGGCGACCGTGCTGATCCCGATGCTGATCTGCACCGCCGGCACCACCATTGCCCGGCCGGCGGCCACGTCCCAGGCCATGAGTCTGTTTCCGGAAAACGCCGGCACCTCGGCCTCGGCCGGCAGCACGATCATTTTCATCTGCGGCGGGTTGATCAGTGCCTTGATCAGCCTGAGCCCGACCAACCTTCAATCCACGCTGGGCTATAGCTTCGTGATACTCAGCGGAGTGGCATTGGCGTTGAACGCGCGGATCAGCCGGCGCAACGCTCTGGTGGCGCAACCGGACAGCGATTAATCCTGCCGGTCGTCATCCCGCACGCTTCGTCAGCACTGGAACAACGCTTTGCGCCATTCCCTCCTGACGCCAGCGGTGTAGAATCGCGAGATTCATCGCCATTCATCCCCGGCGGGTTTATGAGCTCAGGCTGAGACCAGCGGCGATCCCGCAACGTCATCGGCAACATCAGGACACACGGCCATTTCTGAGTGTTCCAGACGTCAATAGAAGCTCACTCCCTTTTGATACCTGATTAGCCGCCCGGAGTGCTCCATGCCAGATTACCGCTCGAAAACATCCACCCACGGCCGCAACATGGCCGGCGCCCGCGCACTGTGGCGCGCCACCGGGATGAAAGATGACGACTTCAAGAAGCCGATCATCGCCATTGCCAACTCCTTCACCCAGTTCGTACCGGGCCACGTTCACCTGAAGGACCTGGGCCAACTGGTTGCCCGTGAGATCGAACGCGCTGGCGGCGTTGCAAAAGAATTCAACACCATCGCCGTGGACGACGGCATCGCCATGGGTCACGACGGCATGCTCTATTCGCTGCCGAGCCGCGAGATCATCGCCGACTCCGTCGAGTACATGGTCAACGCCCACTGCGCCGACGCCATCGTCTGCATCTCGAACTGCGACAAGATCACCCCGGGCATGCTGATGGCCGCCCTGCGTCTGAACATCCCGGTGATCTTCGTTTCCGGCGGCCCGATGGAAGCCGGCAAGACCAAACTGGCCAGCCACGGTCTCGACCTCGTCGACGCCATGGTGATCGCCGCCGACTCCAGCGCTTCTGACGAGAAGGTTGCCGAGTACGAGCGCAGCGCCTGCCCGACCTGCGGTTCGTGCTCCGGCATGTTCACCGCCAACTCGATGAACTGCCTGACCGAAGCCCTGGGCCTCGCACTGCCGGGCAACGGTTCGACCCTGGCCACCCACAGCGATCGCGAGCAGTTGTTCCTGCAGGCCGGCCGCACCATCGTCGAGCTGTGCAAACGCTACTACGGTGAGAACGACGAATCGGTACTGCCGCGCAACATCGCCAACTTCAAGGCGTTCGAGAACGCGATGATGCTCGACATCGCCATGGGCGGTTCGACCAACACCATCCTGCACTTGCTGGCTGCTGCCCAGGAAGCCGAGATCGACTTCGACCTGCGCGACATCGACCGCCTGTCGCGCGTCGTGCCGCAGCTGTGCAAGGTCGCGCCGAACATCCAGAAGTACCACATGGAAGACGTGCACCGCGCCGGCGGTATTTTCAGCATCCTCGGTTCGCTGGCCCGTGGCGGCCTGCTGCACACCGACCTGCCGACCGTGCACAGCCGCAGCATGGAAGAAGCCATCGCCAAGTGGGACATCACCCAGACCGACGATGAAGCCGTGCACCATTTCTTCAAGGCAGGCCCGGCCGGCATTCCGACGCAAACCGCGTTCAGCCAGTCGACCCGCTGGGAAACCCTGGACGACGACCGTGAAAACGGCTGCATCCGCAGCTTCGAACACGCCTATTCGAAAGAAGGCGGCCTGGCCGTGCTGTACGGCAACATCGCCCTGGACGGCTGCGTGGTGAAAACCGCCGGCGTCGACGAGTCGATCCACATCTTCGAAGGCAACGCGAAGATCTTCGAAAGCCAGGACAGCGCCGTACGCGGCATCCTCGCCGACGAAGTGAAGGAAGGCGACATCGTCATCATTCGCTACGAAGGTCCGAAAGGCGGTCCGGGCATGCAGGAAATGCTCTACCCGACCTCGTACCTGAAATCCAAAGGCCTGGGCAAAGCCTGCGCCCTGCTGACCGATGGCCGTTTCTCCGGCGGTACTTCCGGTCTGTCCATCGGCCACGCTTCGCCAGAGGCTGCGGCCGGCGGCGCGATCGGTCTGGTGCAGGACGGCGACAAGGTGCTGATCGACATTCCAAACCGCTCGATCAACCTGTTGATCAGCGACGAAGAACTGGAGGCACGCCGGGTCGAGCAGGACAAGAAAGGCTGGAAACCGGTCGAACAGCGTCCACGCAAAGTGACCACCGCCCTCAAAGCCTACGCCCTGCTGGCGACCAGCGCCGACAAGGGTGCCGTGCGCAACAAGGCGATGCTCGACGGGCTGTAAGCGTCAACTCGCAGAAACAAAAATGCCCCGCCAAGTGCGGGGCATTTTTTGCCTTCAGGTTTTGATCGTTCCCACGCTCCCGCGTGGGAATGCCTCAAGGGACGCTCTGCGTCCAGTGACGCGGAGCGTCACGGGCTGCATTCCCACGCGGAGCGTGGGAACGATCATCGCGCTCTGCTCGAGAGCGATCACCGTAGCAATTACTGGATTTCTTCCGGCTTCACGATCACCCAGTTCTTGTCCGCCGTCACCGGCAAACCTTCTTTCGCCTGGGCCGCCGCGTGCTTGGCCATCATGCCCTGGATCTGGGTCATGTACTTGTCCTTGCGGTTGACCCACAAGTGAATGCCGCCCTTGGCCACGTCCACATCGTGGAACAGCATGTAGCCGTCGCTGGTCGGCGTGTCGCCACCCACCAGTACCGGTTTTTTCCACTCGTCGATGTAAGTCAGGATCGCCGCGTGCTTGCCGGCCATCCAGGTCGCCGGGGTCCACAGGTACGGGGTCAACTCGAGGCCGAGGTTGGCTTTCTCGTCATACTTGCCGGCGGTGATCTGCTTGCGCGCGGTGGTCAGTTCGCCGGTCTCGCGGTTCTTCAGCAACGTGGTCACGCCGATCACGTTCTGCGGTTTGACGTTGTAGCCGTACTTCGGATCGGCCGCGACCATGCGCACCAGTTCTTCGGAGGCGGCGGTCATCACGTAGACTTCGATGCCGTTCTCCATCAGTTTGTTGTACAGCTCTTTCTGGCCGGTGAAGATCTTCGGCGGGTTCACATCCAGATTCTTGACCACGTCACCTTCGTAATAAGTCGCCGGCACCGGTTTGCCCGAGGCCATCAGCTCATCGACGTAGCCCTTGAGCTCCTTGAGGGTGAAGCCGGAAAACACCTGCGCAACCCATGGATAGCAGACCATGTCGTCGACTTCGCAGAGGCGGTAGTAGTAGCTGAACAGGCTTTCCTTGTGGTCGGCGGTGTCCTTGAACGGCATCAGTTTCAGGGAGGGGTCGAGCTTGTCGCGGGTGATCAGGCCCTTGTTTTCCATGAACGGCAGCAACGACTCTTCGAGGTCGTAGCGGTAACTGGTGTTGTCCATGTCGAACACCGCGTAGTTACCCTTGTTGGCGTTGGCGGCGATCATCGCGTCCAGCGCCTTGGCCTGATCCGCCGGCCAGTGTTTCAGGTCGGTGGCGAATGCCTGAGTGGCCAGGCCCATCCCCACAGTCAGTGCGACAGCCAGAAATTTCGGTGCAAACTTCATTGGCGCTTCTCCCTGGGTCAAAGAAATCGACGCTAACAAATAAATGTGACAGTCCCCGTCTGTCAGCGACCGTGCACGTCCGTTTCGCGCCAGCTGCATCCCCGAGAGCGACACCCGCTTATTCCAAAAACGACGGACGACCTTTGATTTCGGTATTAAATCATTGGAAATCAAACTGTTAGGCTTGCCGGTTCGCAACAGCCCCGGAAGGTTGTTGGCACAGTCTTTTCTGGAGTCCTCATGAATCTGCCCCTGATTCTCAACTTGCTGGTGTTCCTCGCCCTGCTCTTCGGCCTGGCGCAAACCCGTCACACCTCGTGGAGCCTGGCGAAAAAAGTCCTGCTCGCGCTGGTGCTGGGCGTGGCATTCGGCGTCGCGCTGCACACGATTTACGGTGCCGGCAACCCGGTGCTGAAAGCCTCGATCGGCTGGTTCGATCTGGTCGGCAACGGTTACGTGCAACTGCTGCAAATGATCGTGATCCCGCTGGTGTTCGCCTCGATCCTCAGCGCCGTGGCCCGTCTGCACAACGCCTCATCGCTGGGCAAGATCAGCTTCCTGACCATCGGCACGCTCCTATTCACCACCGCGATTGCGGCGTTGATCGGCATCGGCCTGACCAACCTGTTCGGCCTGACCGCCGAAGGCCTGGTCGCCGGTACGCAGGAAATGGCCCGTCTGCAAACCATTCAGACCGACTACGCCGGCAAGGTCGCCGACCTGAATGTGCCGCAACTGCTGCTGTCGTTCATCCCGCAGAACCCGTTCGCCGACCTGGCGCGGGCCAAGCCGACCTCGATCATCAGCGTGGTGATCTTCGCCGCGTTCCTGGGGGTTGCCGCGCTGCAACTGCTCAAGGATGACGTCGAGAAAGGTCAGAAAGTGATCAACGCCATCGACACCCTGCAAGCCTGGGTGATGCGTCTGGTGCGTCTGGTGATGAAGCTGACCCCGTACGGCGTGCTGGCGCTGATGACCAAAGTGGTCGCCGGTTCCAACCTGCAAGACATCATCAAGCTCGGCAGTTTCGTGGTGGTGTCGTACCTCGGTCTGGGCCTGATGTTCGTGGTACACGGTCTGCTGGTGTCGGCCGCCGGGATCAACCCGCTGCGTTTCTTCCGCAAGATCTGGCCGGTGCTGACCTTCGCGTTCACCAGCCGCTCCAGCGCGGCGAGCATTCCGCTGAGCATCGAAGCGCAGACCCGTCGTCTGGGCATTCCACAATCGGTGGCAAGCTTCGCCGCTTCGTTCGGCGCGACCATCGGCCAGAACGGTTGCGCCGGCCTGTACCCGGCAATGCTGGCGGTGATGGTTGCGCCAACCGTGGGCATCAACCCGTTGGATCCGCTGTGGATCGCGACGCTGGTGGCGATCGTAACCTTGAGTTCGGCCGGTGTGGCGGGCGTGGGGGGCGGTGCGACCTTCGCCGCGCTGATCGTGCTGCCGGCCATGGGCTTGCCGGTTTCGCTGGTGGCGTTGCTGATTTCGGTCGAGCCGCTGATCGACATGGGTCGCACGGCGCTGAACGTGAGCGGTTCGATCACCGCTGGCGCGATTACCAGTCAGGCGATGCAGCAGACCGACAAGGCACTGCTGGATGCCGATGAGCATGCGGAGCTTGCTCAGGCGTAAGTCTTGATACTGATCGTTCCCACGCTCCTGCGTGGGAATGCCTCTAGGGACGCTCCGCGTCCAGTGACGCAGAGCGTCACGGGCTGCATTCCCACGCGGAGCGTGGGAACGATCACAAGCTTGTAGCTATCTTCTTTCCCAGACTTCGAAGTTGTAAGCCGGTTTGTCGCCTTCAGCCGGATTCGGCACGTTCGACACCAGCGTCCACTGGTTCAGATCGAACTCCGGAAACCACGCATCCCCTTCCGGGCTCAGTGCCACGCGAGTCAGATACAAACGATCCGCCTGCGCCAGCCCCTGCGCATACAATTGCGCCCCGCCAATCAGCATCAATTCATCGACGCCCTGCTCTTTCGCCCACGCTTCGGCGCGAACCACGGCGGCTTCCAGCGACGGATAGACTTCCGCGCCTTCCAGCACCAGATCGGTCTGGCGGCTGACCACGATATTCAGACGGCCCGGTAACGGACGACCCAGCGAATCCCAGGTCTTGCGACCCATGATGATCGGCTTGCCGAGCGTCGTGGCCTTGAAGTATTTGAAGTCCCCCGGCAGGTGCCAGGGCATGCTGTTGTCGACGCCGATCACGCGGTTTTCACCGAGGGCTGCGATCAGGCTGAGGGGGAGTGATTTAGTCATGCCGGCGAGGATACCAGAGCCGCCCTTACCCCGATAAGCGCCACAGCGGTTATGCTCACGGCTCAATCAAGCAACGGGATGCCGCGTGACTGAACTGACTTCACTGCAAAACCTCTGGCTCACCGAAACCGTGCGACTGCGCGAAGAACACGCAGGCCCGCTGGACGATCTGGAAGCCAATCGCCTGGCCCGCGCGGCCGGCGGCGATCTGCCGGGACGCATTCAACGCCGCGCCCTGTGGCTGGCCGAGCGCGACGGCCTGACCTCGGCGCTCAAGCACTGGCTGCAAGGCGCACGTCTGGCGCTGGTGCTGCTGGCGATCTTCGCGGTACTGAGCGGCGCTGGCCTGGCTTTCGCCGCACTGGGCCAGACGCCGGTCAATGTGTTCTGGGCCCTGGGCAGTCTGCTCGGGCTGAACCTGATTCTGCTGTTGAGCTGGCTGCTGGGGCTGATCTTCGCTGGCGAACACGGCGCTACACTCGGCCGCTTGTGGCTGTGGCTCAGTGAAAAACTCGCCCGCGATGCCAAGGCGGCGCAACTGGCGCCGGCCCTGCTGTTGATGCTGCAACGCAAGAAGCTCAATCGCTGGGCGCTCGGTACGCTGGTCAATGGCTTGTGGTTGCTGGCAATGGTCAGCGCGCTGGTTTTGCTGCTGACGCTGATGGCGACCCGGCGCTACGGCTTCGTCTGGGAAACCACGATTCTCAGTGCCGACACGTTCATCAACATGACCCAGGCCCTCGGTGCCTTGCCGGCGCTGCTGGGATTCAACGTGCCGACCGTGGACATGATCCGCGCCAGCGGCGACACCGCGCTGAACATCGAAAGCGCCCGTCAGGCCTGGGCGACCTGGCTGGTTGGCGTGCTGGTGGTGTACGGCGTGCTGCCGCGTCTGCTGTTGGCGCTGTTCTGCTTCTGGCGCTGGAACAACGGCAAAGCCGCATTGCGTCTGGACCTCAATCTGCCCGGTTACGCCCAACTGCGCGAACGCCTGATGCCGACCAGCGAACGCCTCGGCATCACCGACCCAGAACCTGCGCAATTGCACCGCATCGAAAGCACCGTCGGCGAACACGCCAGCGACGGGGCGTTGCTGGTGGCAATCGAACTCGACGATCAACACTCATGGCCGCCGACGCTGCCGAAAAACGTCAGCAACGCCGGCATCCTCGATAGTCGCGAATCGCGCAACAAACTGCTCGAACAACTCAGCCGCTTCCCGCCGGCGCGACTCGCGATTGCTTGCGACCCACGGCGTTCACCGGATCGCGGCAGCCTGGCGCTGATCGCCGAGCTGGCGCGCAACGCCGCCGCGACCCGGGTCTGGCTGTTGCAGGCGCCATCGGGGCAGGCGCTGGACGCCGAACGCCTCGGTGACTGGCACGTGGCATTGCAACAGCTGGAGCTGCCGTTCGCCGATTGCGCCCCGTTGAACTGGCTGGAGCACGGACATGACTGATGCCTGGAAAGCCCCGCTGAAACTGGCGGTGGTCGGCCACACCAACGTCGGCAAGACTTCGCTGTTGCGCACCCTGACCCGCGACGTTGGCTTCGGCGAAGTCTCCCATCGCCCGAGCACCACCCGGCATGTCGAAGGCGCGCGCTTGTCGGTGGATGGCGAACCGTTGCTCGACCTCTACGACACGCCCGGTCTGGAAGACGCCATCGCCCTGCTGGATTTTCTGGAACGTCTGGAGCGCCCCGGCGAACGCCTCGACGGCCCGGCACGCCTTGCGCGGTTTCTCGACGGCAGCGAAGCGCGCCAGCGTTTCGAACAGGAAGCTAAAGTCCTGCGGCAACTGCTCGATTCCGATGCCGGCCTGTATGTGATCGATGCCCGTGAACCGGTCTTGGCCAAGTACCGCGATGAACTGGAAGTGTTGGCCAGTTGCGGCAAGCCGTTGCTGCCGGTGCTGAATTTCGTCAGCAGCGCCAACCACCGCGAACCGGACTGGCGTGAAGCACTGGCGCGCCTCGGCCTGCATGCACTGGTGCGTTTCGACAGCGTCGCCCCGCCGGAAGATGGCGAGCGGCGGCTGTATGAAAGCCTCGCGTTGCTGCTGGAAAACGCCCGTCCACAACTTGAACGTCTGATCGCCGATCAACAGTCCCAACGCCTCGCCCGCGAGCAAAGTGCCGCGCGCCTGATCGCCGAATTGCTGATCGACTGCGCCGCGTGCCGACGCAGTGTGGCGAGCAACGCCGAACAGGAACAACAGGCCATCAGCGAACTGCGTAAAGCCGTGCGCCAGCGCGAGCAGAAGTGCGTCGAGGCGCTGCTCAAGCTCTACGCCTTCCGCCCGCAGGACGCCGCCGCCAGTGATCTGCCGCTGCTCGACGGGCGCTGGGGCGATGACCTGTTCAACCCGGAAACCCTCAAGCAACTCGGCGTGCGAGTCGGTGGCGGGATTGCCGCCGGTGCCGCAGCCGGTGCCGGTGTGGATCTGCTGGTGGGCGGCATCACCCTCGGCGCCGCTGCTCTGGCCGGCGCGATTGCTGGCGGCGCCCTGCAAACCGCCCGCAGCTATGGCAACCGCCTGCTCGGCAAGATCAAAGGGCAGAGGGAACTGACGGTCGACGACAACGTGTTGCGCCTGTTGGCACTGCGTCAGCGGCAACTGCTGCAAGCGCTGAATGCCCGAGGCCATGCGGCGATGGATGCCGTTCAGGTGGCGACGCCGCAGGACAAGACCTGGCGCGAAGGCAAGCTGCCAGAGGCGCTGAACAAGGCGCGCGCGCATCCGCAATGGTCTTCGCTGAATCCGCATCCGAAGCTGAATCAGGCGGAGCGGCAGGAGCAGATTGAGTTGTTGGTCGGGAAGGTGCTTGAGCTTTAGATCCGCGCCCTCACCCGGTCGATAACAAAACTTCAGCCTTGCGCTTGAGAACAGACAGATCCATCACCGGCACCGCCTTTTCCTTCGCCAACTCATCCCACTGGCGCATTCGCAGGCTGACGGCGCACAACGGATCCTGCTCGAACGCATCGGCTTCAGCCTCGGTCATCACTCCGCCCTGATACTCCAGGGTGCGGCGGCTGGCTTCGCTCAAGCGGTCGTAATAACCCGACTCCCTGAGCGTCAGATAACGCTTGGCCTGTACGTGATATTCCACCAGTCGTGCCATGCGCTCGCTGAATCCGGCCTTACGCAAATAGTCCGCGCCGAGGCGTTCGTGGCTGACCACGCCGTAACCGCCCATGTTCTCCGCGCCTTCGGCACACAAGTGGCCGATGTCGTGGAAGAACGCGGCAAGCACCACTTCGTCGTCGAAGCCTTCGGCGATGGCCAGTTGCGCCGCCTGGGACATGTGCTCGATCTGCGACACCGGTTCGCCGATGTAGTCGCTGGCGCCGAAGCGCTCATAGAGGCCGAACACCCGATCGATGACTTGCTCGTGACTCACCATCAACGCTCTCCAAAAAGCTGTGCGACATTGCGCTCGGCCATGGCCGGGCCGACGCTCATACCGACGCCGCTGTGCATCAACGCCACACTCAGCCCCGGCGCCGGACGCAGGAACGAAAACGGCCCCGGACCCCGGGAACCATAGACGCCCTGCCAGCGCTCGACCACTTGCACCTTGCAGCCGAGGGTCTGTTCGGCCAGCTCGAGCATCCAGTTGTCGACCTGCTCGGCGTTGAACGGTGATGGATCGCTGCCGTAATGGTGTGAATCACCGATGATCAGTTCGCCATAAGGTGTCGGGCTGATCAGCAGGTGAATGCCGTTTTCCTGCAAGTGCGGTTGCTCGCGCAGGATCTGCGCCTGCACTGCGGCTGCTTCCGGCAGATCGGCAAAGGCGCCGTAATGCACGCAGCTGAGGCCGGTGAGCAAGGCGTGTTGCAAGTTCAGGTCGATCTGCGGCCGGGCACGGAGCATTTGCAGGCAGCAGATTTGCGGGTCGAGGGCGGCAATCGGCTCGGCCAGCAAAGTCTGATAATCGTGGCCGGAGCAGACGATGATCTGTTCGGCGGTGAAGATCCCGGCAGTGCTGTGCAAGCGCCCCGGTTCGACGTCGCGCACCAGCGTCGAGAAGTGAAACTCGACATTGAGCTCGCGGCGCAGGTATTCGATCAGCGCCGGAATCGCTTCCCGGGAATACAGTTGTTGATCGTCCATGCCGTGCAGAGCGGCGCGGTGATGGCTGAACTGGCCGCCGTACAAGTCGCGCAACGCGGCACCACGCAGCAGCTCGACGCGATAGTCGTGCTCCACGGCGCGTCCGGCGCAGAAGGCTTCGAGCAAGTGCTCTTCGGCCTCGGTGCGGGCGAACAGGTACGAGCCGTTGCGCTTGAGTTGCAGGCCGGCGAGCTGCGCCCACTGGCCCCAGATTTCGCGGCTGGCCTTGGCCAGTTCGAGCATCGGGCCCGGTGGCTGGCCGGTAACGAGTGCCTGGCCGAAGTTGCGTACTGACGCGCCAAGTGGCGTGGCGGTGCGTTCGAAAACCATGACCTTGAGACCGCGCCGGGCAGCGGCATAGGCGTGGGACAGGCCCAGGATGCCGGCGCCGACGATCAGCAAGTCTTTGTGTTGTGTCATGTAGCTACCTCAATGATCGTTCCCACGCTCTGCGTGGGAATGAATACCGTGACGCTCTGCGTCACAGAGGACGCGGAGCGTCCTTGGCTGCATTCCCACGCGGAGCGTGGGAACGATCAATGCTCCGTCAGGGAACGATTGGGTGAGAAGATTTACTTGGCAGCGACCTTCTCGGACTTGCCGTCATAGCGCTTGCGCCATTCGGTCAGGATCTCGTCGCGGTTCTTCGAGGCCCAGGCGAAGTCGTTCTTGATCAGGCGCTGCTCGTAGTCGGCCGGCAGTTCGGTCTGCGGCTTGGCGATGCCCGGTTGGGCGAGGACAGCGAAGTTTTCCTTGTACAGATCCATCGCCGGGGCGCTGGCGGAGAAGTCGGCCAGTTTCTTCGCGGCCTCTTCGTGCGGCGTGCCTTTGATCACGGCAGTCGCCTCGATCTCCCAGCCCAGGCCTTCCTTCGGCAGGATGATGTCCAGCGGCGCGCCCTGACGCTTCAGCTGAACGGCCGGGTATTCGAAGGAAATACCGATCGGGAACTCGCCCGCTGCCGCCAGTTTGCAAGGCTTGGAACCGGAGTGAACGTACTGGCCGATGTTCTGGTGCAGACCGTCCATGTAGGCCCAGCCCTGTTTCTCGCCGAAGGTTTGCAGCCAGGCGCTGACGTCGAGGAAGCCAGTGCCGGACGAGGCAGGGTTCGGCATCACGATCTTGCCTTTGTACTCAGGCTTGGTCAGGTCCTGCCAGCTCACCGGTTTGGTCAGGCCCTGTTTCTCGGCCTCGACGGTGTTGAAGCAAATGGTCGCGGCCCAGACGTCCATGCCGACCCAGGCTGGCGGGTTGGCGGCGTCGCGGTAGTTCGCGCCGATCTTGCCCAGATCCTTCGGTGCATAGCTTTGCAGCATGCCCTGTTGATCGAGGATCGCCAGGCTCGACGCCGCCAGGCCCCACACTGCGTCAGCCTGCGGGCGATCCTTTTCGGCCAGCAGTTTGGCGGTGATGATCCCGGTGGAGTCGCGCACCCACTTGATCTCGACGTCCGGGTTGGCCTTTTCGAAGGCCTCTTTGTAGGACTTCAACTGCTCGGCTTCGAGGGCGGTGTACACCGTCAACTCGGTTTTTGCCGCGAAGGCATTCAGGCTGAAAGTCGCGAGCACAGCAGCGGCCAGGGCCATAGGCTTGAACATGATCGTTTTCCTGTCGGTGAGTTGAGGCTGAAGGGATAAGTCGTGGATCAGTGGCCGGGCGCCGTTTGCCGCCAGGCCTGGGAACGGCGCAGCAAGCCGCGCGAAGCCCACGCCAGCAGCAAGGACACGCCCGCCGAGGTGAACAGAATCAGGGTCGACATCGCCGCCGCGCCGCCGACGTTGCCGGCGTCATCCATGTTCAGCACAGCCACCGCCGCGAGGATGGTGTCGGGGCTGTAGAGGAAGATCGCGGCGGACACGGTGGTCATGGCCGAGACAAACAGGTAGCGCACGATGTCCAGCAGCGCCGGCAGGCAGATCGGCACGGTGACCCGCAGGTAGTGCCGGTACAGCGGCGCCTTGAGCGACAGCGCGGCGGCTTCGAATTCGGCGTCGAGCTGACGCAGCGCGGTGGTGGCGGTCATCTGCGCGGTGGTCAAATAGTGAGCAATGGTGCAGACGATCAGTAGGGTCATGGTCCCGTACAACACGTGCAACGGGTTGCCGGTCAGGTTGAAAAAGAAGACGTAACCCAGCCCCAGCACCAGCCCCGGCACCGCCATCGGTACGAAACTGAGCATGCGCAGTGTCAGATTCAGCCCGCGCTGGCTGCGAGTCTTTTCCATCAGGTAGGCGCCAGTGAAAATCAGCACGCTGCCGATCAGCGCCGTGCCCAGCGCCATCTTCAAACTGTTGCCGTAGGCCAGCCAGCCACCGCCGGCGGTCTCGTTGAACTGGTAGTGATTGAGCGACAGCGACAGGTTGTACGGCCAGAACTTCACCAGCGACGAGAACACCGCCATGCCGAACACCAGCAGCAACGCGGCGCTGATCAGCAGGACAACGCTGAGATAAAAGGCGTCGCGTTTCTTCGACGGCGCCGGTTTGAACACCTGGGCGCGGCCGCTCATGGAGTCGCCATGACGGCGACGCAGCCTGGCATCGACGCCGAAGCTGAACAGCGCTGGCAGCAGCAGAACCATGCCGATCAACGCGCCGCGACCGAATTGCTGCTGGCCGACCACCGCTTTGTAGGCTTCCAGCGCCAGCACCTGATAGTCGCCACCGACCACCACCGGCACACCGAAATCGGTGATCGTCAGGGTGAACACCAGACAGAACGCGGCGAACACGGCCTGACGGGTCGCCGGCCAGGTGATGCTGCGGAAGGCTTTCGCCGGACTGGCGCCCATGCTCGACGCGGCGTCGAACAATCGCGCATCCGCCAGCGACAGGGCTGACAGCAAAATCATCAAGGCGTGTGGGAAGGTGTAGATCACCTCACCCAGAACAATCCCCCAGAAACCGTAGATGTTGTCCGACAGCAGCCCGCGCAACATGCCCTGATTGCCGAACAGATAAACCAGCGCGATCCCCGGCAACATCGACGGCGCCATCAGCGGCAGCAGGGAGATCCCGCGCCAGATGCCTTTTGCCGGAATCAACGTGCGCTGCAAGGCGTAGGCAAACAGATAGGCCAGCGGTACGACGATGGCCGCGACGCTGAGGGAGACTTTCAGGCTGTTGCCGAGCAGCCAGTGGAAATTGTCGCTGGTCACCAGCTCCTTGGCGGCGAGCCAGCCACCGCCCTGCCCAGCTTCGCTGCTGAAGCCGCGCCAGAAGATCGCCAGCAACGGCAACAACACCGCCACACCGAGCAAAACCAGCAGCAGGAGTTTGCCGCCGAGGACGAAGATCCGGTCGCCGACCTCGGCCCCGGACACCTGCCGCGCCTGCTTTTGCGGTAGCGGCAGTGCGAGGTTGCTGTTCATCAGGCAAACACCTGCAGGCTGCGTGGCGGCAAGGCGACCATGATCTGCTGGGCGCCGAGGCGTGGCATGGCTTCCGGCGCCAGTTCGGCGAGCAAGGCGTGACCGGGCAGTTGATCGAGCTCGAAGCTCATGCGGCAGCGGTTGCCGAGGAAAGTGATCTCGCGGACCTTGGCCGGGAACAGGTTTTCTTCGTGTACCAGTGGATTGACGTTGATCGCTTCCGGGCGGCAGAACAGCCGGCCCGACGGGCTGTGGACGCTGCCATCGGCAAGGCGCAGGTTCATCCCGCCGACCTTGGCGTGGCTGTCGCTGCTGCGCTGGAACGGCAGCCAGTTGCCCTGACCAACGAACTCGGCCACGAACGGCGTGGCCGGGCGATTGTAGATTTCCTGCGGAGCGGCGTACTGCTCGACCTTGCCGTTGTTCATCACGGCGATGCGGTCGGCCATCAGCATGGCCTCGTCCTGATTGTGGGTGACCATCAGGGTGGTGATGCCGAGGTTGCGTTGCAGCTGGCGCAGCTCGGTGCACAGATGCTCGCGAACCCGGGCGTCGAGGGCCGACATCGGTTCGTCGAGCAGCAACAGCGACGGCGCGGGGGCCAGAGCGCGGGCCAGTGCCACCCGTTGTTGCTGGCCGCCGGACAATTGGCCCGGGTACTTTTTCTCACTGCCGGTGAGGCCGACCAGTTCCAGCATCTGACCGACGCGACGACGCACTTCGTCGCGACCACTGCCGGCGAGGCCGTAGGCAATGTTCGCTTCGGCGGTCAGATTGGGGAACAGCGCGTAGGACTGGAACAGGATGCCGTAATCCCGAGCCTGCGGCGCGAGGTGGGAAACGTCGCGCTCGCCGAGGTACAACTCGCCGCTGTCCTGCTTCTCCAGACCGGCGATGCAACGCAGCAGCGTGGTCTTGCCACACCCCGACGGACCGAGCAGGCACACCAGCTCACCAGCCGCGACATCGAGGGAGACGTTATCCAGCGCGGTGAAGGCGCCGAAGCGCTTCTGCACGCCGCGCACTTTCATCGGTGCGCCGGGGTTGGTCAGGGCAGTTGCGATTGCAGGGTTCATGGACAGGCCTCATCAAGCAGATGAGACGAATCCTAGAGTTGTAATGCGTCGGTCATATGGCAACAAGGCAAAATCGACCGATAGTGGTATTCAGGGATTTGGGTTCACCGCGGATCGCGGATCGTTCCCACGCTCTGCGTGGGAATGCAGCCCGGGACGCTCTGCGTCCCAAGAGCGGACGCAGAGCGTCCAATGAGGCATTCCCACGCAGAGGGTGGGAACGATCATTACGATCAAGCGGGGGACATTTCCTGCGCAAGCCCGAGAAACGCCGCCGGCAACCGGGCGCTCTTGCGCTCCTTGAGGCAGTAGAGGTATTCGGGAATCTGCGGCGCATTCTCCAGGGTCAGCACCCGCAACTGCGGATCGTGCGGCACTTCCTGGCGGGCAATGATGCTGATGCCGATATTGCGCAGCACCGCCTCGCGGATCGATTCGCGGCTGCCGATCTCCAGCAACGGGCCAAAACTGACGCCGGCGCTGGCCAGCAACTCTTCGGTCAGGCGCCGAGTGGTCGAGCCGGATTCACGCATCAGCAAGGTATGCCCCGCCAGCGCGCTAAGCGTCACATGGTCGTGCGCCGCCAGTGGATGATTGCGATGCACCGCCAGCACCAGCGGATCGCTGCCCAGCACCCTGCGGATCAGCCGTGCATCGTCGAGCAATTGCGAGGAGGCCGCGACATCTACCCGGTAATCCTCCAGCGCTTCGAGCACTTGCTGCGAGTTGCCGATTTCCACCGAGACTTCCACCTGCGGCAGGCGTTCGCGAAAAGTCTTCACCAGATCGAGGATGTAATACGGTGCGGTGGCGGCAATGCGCAACGTGCCCTGGACCTGGCCGCTGTTGCGCAGGAAGAATTCGATATCGGCTTCCTGCTGCAACAAGGCTTTGACCATCGGCAACAGCCGCGCACCTTCGTCGCTGACACTCAGGCGCCGGCCGCCACGGTAGAACAGCTCTACCGAATACTGGCTTTCCAGATTGCGGATCTGGGTGGTCACGGTCGGTTGACTGAGGCCGAGCTTTTTCGCCGCCAGCGTGATGCTGCCCAGACGGGCCACCATGTAAAACGCTTTCAGCTCGGCACTCAGCACAACCGTTCCTCTTCCTCTATTTGCGCAACAGGCGCAAACCGTTGAACACCACCAGCAGGCTCACGCCCATGTCGGCAAACACCGCCATCCACATGGTGGCGAGCCCGGCGAAGGTTACCCCAAGAAAGATCGCTTTGATCACCAGCGCCAGCGCGATGTTCTGTTTCAAGATAGTGGCGGTATCGCGCGACAGGCTGATGAAGGCCGGGATCTTGCGCAGATCGTCGTCCATCAGGGCGACATCGGCGGTTTCGATCGCCGTGTCGGTGCCGGCCGCCGCCATCGCAAAACCGATCTCCGCCCGCGCCAGTGCCGGCGCGTCGTTGATGCCGTCGCCGACCATGCCGACCCGACGGCCCTGCGCATACAGTTCTTCGATGGCTTGCAGTTTGTCGGTAGGCAGCAAGTCGCCCTTGGCCTGATCGATCCCGACCTGCGCCGCAATCGCCTGTGCGGTGTGGACGTTGTCGCCGGTGAGCATCAGGGTTTTCACGCCCAGTTCGTGCAGTTGGCGGATCGCCTCGCGACTGGTTTCCTTGACCGTGTCGGCCACGGCGAACAGTGCCAGCGGGCCGGAGCGGTCGAGCAGCAGCACCACGGACTTGCCCTGTTTCTCCAGCGCGAACAGTTTTTCTTCCAGTTGCGGCGAGCACAGGCCCAGTTCTTCCACCAGACGATGGTTGCCCAAGTGGTAGACCTGACCGTTGACCTCGCCTTTTACCCCACGGCCGGCCAGCGCTTCGAAGTTATCCACAACCAGCGCTGCGAACCCCTTATCCACAGCCGCGTTGGCGATGGCCAGCGACACCGGGTGATCGGAGCGCCCGGCCAGCGCGGCGGCAATCGCCGGGGCCGTGGCGTCGGCGGTCGGGTCGAGGGACAGGTAATCGGTCTGCACAGGTTTGCCGTGGGTGATGGTGCCGGTCTTGTCGAGGGCCAGATAGTCGAGCTTGAAACCGCCCTCCAGGTACACGCCGCCCTTGACCAGAATGCCTTTGCGCGCCGCTGCGGCGAGGCCGCTGACGATGGTGACGGGGGTGGAAATCACCAGCGCACACGGGCAAGCGACCACCAGCAACACCAGCGCGCGATAGATCCAGTCGAACCACGCGGCGCCCATGAACAGCGGCGGGATGATCGCCACGGCCAGCGCCAGGACGAAGACCACCGGGGTGTAGATTTTCGAGAACTGATCGACGAAACGCTGGGTCGGCGCTCGCGCGCCTTGCGCCTGTTCCACGGCGTGGATGATCCGCGCCAAGGTGGAATTGTTCGCCGCTGCGGTTACCGCATATTCCAGCGAACCGGCCTGGTTGATGGTGCCGGCGAACACCTTGTCGCCGACGGTTTTCTCAACCGGCAGGCTTTCACCGGTGATCGGCGCCTGATCGATGGTCGAACTGCCGCTGAAGACTTCACCGTCCAGCGCGATGCGCTCGCCGGGTTTCACCCGCACGCGGGCGCCGAGATCGATGCTTTTGACGTCCAGTTCGACCCAGTTACCGTCCGCCTGCAACACCGTGGCTTGCTCCGGCGTCATCTGCATCAGGCCGCTGATAGCGTTGCGTGCGCGGTCCAGCGAGCGCGCTTCGATCAGCTCGGCCACGGTGAACAGGAACATCACCATCGCCGCTTCCGGCCATTGGCCGATCAACACGGCGCCGGTCACGGCGATGCTCATCAGGGCGTTGATGTTGAGGTTGCGGTTCTTCAGGGCGATCCAGCCCTTCTTGTAGGTGGTGAGGCCGCCGCTGAGGATCGAGATCAGCGCGATGATCGCCACCACCCAGGTCGGCGCGGCGCTGGTGAAGTGGATCACTTCGGCGGCCAGCGCACCGATGCCGGACAACGCCAGCGGCCACCAGTGTTTTTTCACCGGCGCCGGCGTTGGCGCGTCGACGCCCGCCTCCAGCGGCTCGGCCTGCATGCCGAGGGATTTGATCGCGTCGATGATCGGTGCGGTGTCCGGCAAGTTGTGAGTCACGCCGAGTACACGGTTGATCAGGTTGAATTCCAGCTGCTGGATCCCGGCCAGTTTGCCGAGCTTGTTCTGGATCAGCGTCTGTTCGGTCGGGCAGTCCATCGCCTCGATGCGGAAGCTGCTCAGCCGGGCGTCGGCGCTTTTTGCCTCGCTCAGTTGCACCAGTGAAGGCGCGGCGGCTTTCGACGAGCAGCAGGCGTCTTCACTCGAATGAGCCGGCGCAGGCGTAACGGTTTTCGACCCGCAGCAGGAATCGCCACCGTGGGAATGTTTATGCACAGGCTGCAGTTTGTGACTGTGATCGTGCCCGTCGCCGGGCTTGTGGGTGTGCAGGGAATCGCTCATTGGTCGCGTCCATGAAGGTGCCTGTTGCCAAGTAAAGACCCTGTAGCCACTATAGGGTCAAGCACCCTTTTGGAGATTGCCGTCATGAAGATCGGAGAACTGGCGAAACAGACCGATTGCGCCGTGGAAACCATCCGCTACTACGAACGTGAAAACCTGCTGCCGGAACCGGCCCGCAGCGACGGCAACTACCGCGTCTACACCCAGGCCCACGCCGAACGCCTGACCTTCATCCGCAACTGCCGCACCCTCGACATGACCCTCGAAGAAATCCGCAGCCTGCTCGCCTTGCGCGACAGCCCGCAGGATCAGTGCGAAAGCGTGAATGCGCTGATCGACGAGCACATTCAGCACGTCAAGGCGCGGATTGACGGGTTATTGGCATTGCAGACGCAACTGCTTGACCTGCGCCAGCGCTGTGGCGAAGGGCCGGAGGCGGATCAGTGCGGGATTTTGCAGAGGCTGGAAGTCAGTGGCGGGGTTGTGGCAACCGAAGTCGAACATTCGCATGTGGGCAGAAGCCACGGCCACTAACGATTGACGCTCGTTCCCATGCTCCGCGTGGGAATGCCGCCATGGACGCTCCGCGTCCAAAGTGACGCGGAGCGTCACGGGATTCATTCCCACGCAGAGCGTGGGAACGATCCTGCCGACTAGACCGCCATCGGCGCGGTCATCGGCGCATGGTGCTCGTAGCCTTCCAGCGAGAAGTCGCTCGGCTCTACCAGCTCCAGCCATTCCGGCTGATAAACACCGGTCTCGGCAAACTCCGGCACGCGGTCCGAAATCTTCAGCTTCGGCATGGCGAACGGCTCGCGCTTGAGCTGTTCGTTGAGCATGTCCAGGTGGTTTTCATAGACGTGGGCATCACCGATGAAATAGGTGAACCAGCGCGGCGTATAGCCAGTCAGGCGACCGATCAGGCTCAGCAGCGCGGCGCCTTCGGTGAGGTTGAACGGCGTGCCTAGGCCCAAGTCGTTGGAGCGGATGTAGAGGGTCAGAGAAATCTCTTTGGTCTCGACATTCGGGTGGAACTGGTACAGCAGATGGCACGGCGGCAGGGCCATTTCATCGAGCTGGGCGCAGTTCCAGCCGTGGAACAGGATGCGCCGGCTGCCCGGGTCCTTGATGATCGTGTCGATGCACTGGCGCACCTGATCGATGGCTTTGTACAAGACCACGTAGGCCTGGCCGTCTTCTTCGCCCTGGGCAATCTGCTTGTAGCCATTGCTCAAGGTTTGTTCGATGGCGGCGGTGTTGCTCAGCGGGATCTGCTTGTACGCCGGCCATTTGCGCCATTGCACGCCGTAGATTTCGCCGAGGTCGTCTTCGCCCTGACGGAACGGGTTGGCCAGCCACTGCGCGTTTTCGTTGGCGTTCTGATCCCAGACCTTGCAGCCCAGCGCACGGAATTCGGCGGCGTTGTTCACGCCACGCAGAAAGCCGCACATCTCGCCGATGGCCGACTTGAAGGCCATCTTGCGGGTGGTGATCGCCGGGAAACCTTCCTGCAGATCGAAGCGCAGCATGGCGCCCGGAAAGCTGATGGTGTTCACGCCGGTACGGTTGGCCTGTTTGGTGCCGTTGTTGATGACGTGCGACACCAGATCGAGATATTGCTTCATGAGTTACCTGTGTCCTTGAGCCCCGGCAGACATCGCCGGGGTTCGAATATTTAAGCTGTCGGTGCAACCGGCGCCGCCGGGGCGCGGTGGTAGGCCAGCCAGATGAGGAACAGCCCGCCGATGATCATCGGTACGCAGAGTACCTGACCCATGGTCAGCCAGTTCCAGGCCAGATAGCCCAGTTGCGCGTCCGGCACGCGGACGAATTCGACGATGAAACGGAAGATGCCATAGAACAGCGCGAACATGCCCGAGACCGCCATGGTTGGTCGCGGTTTGCGCGAGAACAGCCAGAGGATCAGGAACAGCGCCACGCCTTCCAGTGCGAACTGATAAAGCTGCGACGGGTGACGCGGCAGTTGCGCCGGGTCGCTGAACGGCGGGAACACCATGGCCCACGGCACGTCGGTGGCCTTGCCCCACAGCTCGGCGTTGATGAAGTTGCCGATACGTCCGGCGCCCAGACCGATCGGCACCATCGGCGCCACGAAATCCATCAGCTGGAAGAACGACTTGCCGTTACGCTTGCCGAACCACAACGCGGCCAGCATTACGCCGATGAAACCGCCGTGGAACGACATGCCACCCTTCCACACTTCGAAAATCAGCGTCGGGTTGGCGATGTAGGCGCTCAGATCGTAGAACAGCACATAACCCAGACGCCCGCCGACAATCACCCCCATCGACAACCAGAACACCAGGTCGGACAGCTTTTCCTTGGTCCAGGTCGGGTCGAAACGGTTGAGCCGGCGCGATGCCAGCAGCCACGCGCCGCCGATGCCGACCAGGTACATCAGGCCGTACCAGTGGATTTTCAGCGGACCGATGGCCAGGGCCACCGGATCGATCTGCGGGTAAGGCAGCATTGCGACTCCTCGTTAGCATTCAAATCTTCAAAAATTCCCGGGCGACGCTGTCACCTCAGGATTAAGCCAGGATTGCGACCTGCCAAAACAGACGGCTCAGAACAGAAAGCTCAGACCCACGCAAAACAGCAAAGCCGCGAACAGCCGTTTCAGCAACTTCGGCGACAACCTGTGCGCCAGCCGCGCGCCGAGACGGGCGAACACCATGCTGGTCAGCGCAATGCCGAGCAGTGCCGGCAAATACACAAAACCGAGACTATGGGCCGGCAGCAACGGATCATGCCAGCCCAGAATCATGAAACTTATTGCACTGGCCACAGCAATCGGCAGACCGCAGGCCGACGATGTCGCCACGGCCTGCTGCATCGGCACGCTGCGCCAGGTCAGGAACGGCACGGTCAGCGAGCCGCCGCCAATCCCGAAAATCGCCGACGCCCAGCCGATCACACTGCCGGCCACGGTCAGACCGAGTTTGCCCGGCACCGTTCGGCTGGCCTTGGGTTTGACGTCGAGTGCCAACTGCGCCGCGATCACCAGGGCGAACACACCGATGATCTTTTGCAGGTTGGGCCCGGAGATCGCTTCGGCGGTCAGCGCCCCAAAACCGGCGCCGAGCAGAATGCCGACGGTCATCCACTTGAAGATCGACCACCGCACCGCGCCGCGTCGGTGATGCTCGCGCACGGCATTGACCGACGTGAAGATGATCGTCGCCAGGGACGTGCCGACCGCCAGATGGGTCAGGATCGACGGATCGAAGCCCTGCAAGGTGAAACTGAACACCAGCACCGGGACGATGATGATCCCGCCGCCCACCCCGAACAGCCCGGCCAGTACGCCCGCACAGGCGCCCAGCGCCAGATAGAGCAGAAATTCCATGACTGCCTCCCAAGGCGCGTCCCCAAAACCGGAGCGGCATGGTAACGGATGGATACCCTTCGGCTCCACTGGCGATGGATGCACGGACGATGTCTGCGTAGAGTGGGCAAAAAACACACAAGGACCACCTTATGTGCCTGATTGTTTTCGCCTGGCGACCGGGGCATGCCCAGCCGCTGATCGTCGCGGCCAACCGTGACGAGTTCTACGCCCGGCCCAGCCTGCCCCTGGCGCAGTGGCCCGAGTCGCCGCATGTTCATGCCGGCCGGGATCTTGAGGCCGGTGGAACCTGGCTCGGTCTTGGCGCCAACGGTCGTTTTGCGGCGCTGACCAACATCCGCGATCCGCATCAGCCGCCGGCGCGACGCTCTCGGGGCGAGCTGGTGGCAGGGTTTCTGACCGGAAACCTGTCGATCGATGACTATTTGTCCGACGTTGTCGCCCGTTCGCCGGACTATGCCGGCTTCAACCTGCTGCTGGGCAATGCCAACGAGCTGTGGCACTTCAATGCGCGGTCTTCGGAACCGGTGATGCTGCAGCCCGGCGTTTATGGACTGTCCAACGCCGGGCTGGATACGCCGTGGCCGAAACTGCTCAAGGCCAAGGCGGCATTGAGTGCAGTGCTGGATGATCCGCAGCCCGAGCGATTGTTGGCGCTGTTGGGGGATGCGCAAACGGCGCCGTTTGCTGATCTGCCGGACACTGGCGTTGGGCTGGCGACCGAGTCGTTGCTGTCGAGCGTGTTTATTGCCAGCCAGAGCTATGGGACTCGGGCGAGTACGGCGTTGATTGTGCAGGCGGACGGGACACGGCGGATGGTGGAGCGTAGTTTCGGGCCGTATGGCGGGCATCTGGGGGAAGTGGAGATCAACCTATGAAGATCGCAGCCCAAAGGCTGCGATCTTGTCTTTCTATAGCGGTTTGACCGCCGCCGGATTGACCATCTTCGCCAACCCGAGGTTCTTCAGCGCCAATTGCAGCGAGCTGTGGATCACCTGCGGGTTGTCGATGGTCATCAGTTCCGCCAGCAGATCCTTGGCCTTGCTCAGGTTGATCTGACGCAGCATCCATTTCACCTTCGGCAGGTTGGTGGCGTTCATCGACAGGCTGTCGAAACCCATCGCCATCAACAGCACCGCTGCCGCCGGGTCACCGGCCATCTCGCCGCAGATGCTCACCGGCTTGCCTTCGGCATGGGCGTCGCGCACTACGGTTTGCAGGGCTTGCAGCACCGCCGGGTGCAGGTAGTCGTAGAGATCGGCCACCCGTGGGTTGTTGCGGTCCACCGCCAGCAGATACTGGGTCAAGTCGTTGGAGCCGACCGACAGGAAGTCCACCATCCGCGCCAGCTCTTTGGTCTGGTAAACCGCCGCAGGAATTTCGATCATCACGCCCACCGGCGGCATCGGCACGTCGGTGCCTTCGTCGCGCACTTCGCCCCAGGCCCGGTGGATCAGGTGCAGCGCCTCTTCGAGCTCGTGGATGCCGGAGATCATCGGCAGCAGGATCCGCAGGTTGTTCAGGCCTTCACTGGCCTTGAGCATCGCGCGGGTCTGCACCAGGAAGATTTCCGGGTGGTCGAGGGTGACGCGGATCCCGCGCCAGCCGAGGAACGGGTTGTCTTCCTTGATCGGGAAGTACGACAGCGACTTGTCACCGCCGATGTCCAGGCTGCGCATGGTCACCGGTTGCGGATGGAACGCGGCAAGCTGCTCGCGGTAGATCGCCAGTTGTTCCTTCTCGCTCGGGAAGCGCTGGTTGATCATGAACGGCACTTCGGTGCGGTACAGACCAACGCCTTCGGCGCCGCGCTTCTGCGCCCGCGCCACATCGGCCAGCAGGCCGGTGTTGACCCACAGCGGCATGCGGTGGCCATCGAGGGTCACGCACGGCAGGTCGCGCAGGGAGTCGAGGCCCAGCGCCAGTTGTTTCTCTTCTTCCACCACCTCGGCGAACTGCTTGATCAGCACTTCGCTCGGGTTGGTGTAGATTTCGCCCTTGAGTCCGTCGACGATCATCGGAATGCCGTCGACCTTGGCGTATGGCAAGTCGACTACACCCATCACCGTCGGGATACCCATGGCCCGGGCCAGGATCGCGACGTGGGAGTTACCCGAACCGAGCACCGATACCAGACCGACCAGCGTGCCTTCCGGCACCTCGCCGAGCATCGCCGGCGTCAGTTCTTCGCTGACCAGAATGGTCTTTTCCGGGTAGACCAGATTCTGCTGACGCTCTTCCTGCAGGTAGGCGAGCAGACGGCGGCCCAGGTCCTTGACGTCCGACGCCCGCTCACGCAGGTATTCGTCGTCCATCAAATCGAAACGGTTGACGTGATCGGTCACGACCTGGCGCAACGCACCTTGGGCCCACTGCCCGGTCTTGATCACGTTGGTGATTTCGCTACCCAGCGAGGCATCGTCGAGCATCATCAGGTAGACGTCGAACAGCGCACGCTCTTCCGGACGCAGCTGGGTCGCCAGCTTGGCCGACAACGCACGCATGTCGGCGCGCACGCCTTCGATGGCGGTCTTGAACAGCGCCAGTTCAGCGTCGATATCGGTGATGGTCTTGTCCGGCACCACGTCCAGATCCGCCGGTGGCAGCATGACCACCGCGGTACCGACCGCCGCACCCGGTGAACCCGGCACGCCGACGAACTTGGCTTCCTGGATGCCTTTGCCCTGACGGCCCAGGCCACGAATCGAGCCGGTGGCCTCGGCGTGGGCGATTACGCCCGCGAGCTGCGCGCTCATGGTCACGAGGAAGGCTTCTTCACCTTCATCGAACTGGCGGCGTTCTTTCTGCTGGATGACCAACACGCCAACGACGCGGCGGTGGTGAATGATCGGCGCCCCGAGGAACGAGGCGTAGCGCTCTTCGCCGGTTTCGGCGAAGTAGCGGTAGCGCGGGTGATCCGCGGCGTTTTCGAGGTTCAGGGGTTCTTCACGCGTGCCGACCAGGCCGACCAGACCTTCGTTGGGTGCCATGCTGACCTTGCCGATCGAGCGCTTGTTCAAGCCCTCGGTGGCCATCAGCACGAAGCGGTTGGTCTCTGGATCAAGCAGGTAGACCGAGCAGACCTGGCTGCCCATGGCCTCTTTGACGCGCAACACAATAATCCCCAACGCCGCCTTGAGATCCTTGGCGGAGTTAACTTCCTGGACGATCTTGCGCAGCGTATTGAGCATGGCTCGGGGTCGAACTCCGTCGTCAGTCGCGCGCTAAAAGGCGCGGGGCAAGCTCTTTGAGAGCGCGGCGATACACTTCGCGCTTGAATGTCACCACCTGGCCCAACGGATACCAATAACTGACCCAGCGCCAGCCATCGAACTCCGGTTTACCGGTCAAATCCATCCGCACCCGCTGCTCGTTGGAGATCAGGCGCAGGAGAAACCATTTCTGTTTCTGGCCGATGCACAGCGGTTGGCTGTGGGTTCGCACCAGACGTTGCGGCAAACGATAGCGCAACCAGCCCCGGGTGCAGGCCAGTATTTCAACATCTTCGCGTTCCAGGCCAACTTCTTCGTTCAGCTCGCGGTACAAGGCGTCTTCCGGCGTCTCCTCGGGATTGATTCCCCCCTGTGGAAACTGCCAGGCATCTTGATTGATACGGCGAGCCCATAGCACCTGGCCGGCGTCATTCGTCAGAATGATCCCGACATTAGGGCGGAAACCATCGGGGTCGATCACGGCAACAACCTCGCAAACGCATGTCGCCGCATTGTTCCACAAAGGTTGTGAAGGCGGCAACGAAGGTTCCGAGCTTATGTGCACTCTTGTGAAAAGACCGTATTCTTGTGGCCTTTTTACTGACTTTTCAGCGGGTAACTGCAATGCGCCTGGCTTTATTCGATTTGGACAACACCCTTCTGGGCGGCGACAGCGATCACGCCTGGGGCGATTATCTGTGCGAACGCGGCTTCCTCGACCCGATTGCCTACAAGACGCGCAACGACGAGTTCTATCAGGATTACCTGGCCGGCAAACTGGATAACGCGGCCTACCTGAACTTCTGCCTGGAAATCCTCGGCCGCACCGAGATGGCCGTGCTTGAGCAGTGGCACAACGATTACATGCGCGACTGCATCGAGCCGATCATGCTGCCGAAGGCGCTCGAGTTGCTGAAAAATCACCGCGATGCCGGTGACAAGCTGGTGATCATCACTGCCACCAACCGCTTCGTCACCGCGCCGATTGCAGTGCGCCTGGGTGTCGAAACCCTGATCGCCACCGAGTGCGAGATGCAGGACGGCCGCTACACCGGGCGCAGCACCGACGTGCCGTGCTTCCGCGAAGGCAAGGTAACGCGCCTGAACCGCTGGCTGGAAGAAACCGGGCATTCGCTGGAAGGCAGCTATTTCTACAGCGACTCGATGAATGACCTGCCGCTGCTGGAGCAGGTGGCGAATCCGGTGGCAGTCGACCCGGATCCGAACCTGCGGGCCGAGGCTGAGAAGCGTGGCTGGCCCGTCATAAGCCTTCGCGGCTGATACCGCCATCGCTGGCAAGGCCAGCTCCCACAAAGAATTTGTGAACGCGTCAGATCAATGTGGGAGCGAGCCTGCTCGCGAACGGGGTCGACGCGGTCCCAAGCCTTAAACCGGCTTCGCCCCCATCAACGCCACAATGGCCAGAAATCCGACGCCGCTGACAATTGCCAGCGCCAGATTGAATTTCCGGTTGCCGACCCCGCTGGTCCATAGCCGATTAAGCCGAACAAGCAGCCAGACCGCGCTGAATGTGGCCACGGCATAGATCACGCTGGACCCCAGAATCCAAAACTGTCCCAACGGCCAGCCGATCAGGTGCACCAACCACCAGCCGGTGAAAGGCATGCTTAGCACGCCGATCAGCATCAGACACCAGACGAACAACCAGGGTCGCTGCATCGTGCTGGCCGGCCCCTCGCTGCGATTACGCCAGGAAACAGCGGCGAGCCCCAGCCCGCTCGCCAGTATCACCACGGTCGCCGCGACGTGAAGGACTTTCAGGGTGGTCAGGGTTTCCATGAATTTCTCTTTCCTTGGGCCATACCCATCAGCGTAGCCGTTCAGCCAAGAAACAGCTGATAGGCCGGGTTGTCGCTTTCGTCCCAGTACGGGTAGCCGATTTCCTCAAGGGCTGCGGGCACCAAATGACGTTCGTCGTGGGGCACTTGCAGACCCGCCACCACGCGGCCGTCCGCCGCACCGTGGTTGCGGTAGTGGAACATCGAGATGTTCCAGCGCCCGCCGAGTTTGTTGAGGAAGTTGAACAGCGCGCCCGGACGCTCCGGGAACTCGAAGCGCAGCACCACTTCATCGACCACGTGCGCCGCACGACCGCCGACCATGTGGCGGATGTGCAGCTTGGCCAGTTCGTTGTCGGTCAGGTCGAGCACCGGGAAACCCTGCTCGGTCAGGCTCGCCAGCAGTGCGCTGCGCGGGTCGTTGTCCGGGTGGGTCTGCACGCCGACGAAGATGTGCGCTTCGCTGCCATTGTTATAGCGGTAGTTGAATTCGGTGATCTGGCGTTTGCCGATGGCCTCGCAGAAGGCCTTGAAGCTGCCGGCCTTCTCCGGGATGGTCACGGCGATGATCGCTTCGCGGCCTTCACCCAGCTCGGCGCGCTCGGCGACATGGCGCAAGCGGTCGAAGTTGACGTTGGCCCCGGAGTCGATGGCCACGAAGGTCTGGCCGCTGACGCCGCGCTGCTCGACGTACTTCTTGATCCCTGCCACGCCCAGGGCGCCAGCCGGTTCGGTGATCGAACGGGTATCGTCGTAGATGTCCTTGATCGCCGCGCAGATTTCATCGGTGCTGACGGTGATCACTTCATCGACGTAATCCTTGCAGATGTCGAAGGTGTGCTGGCCGATCTGCGCCACCGCCACGCCGTCGGCGAAGATGCCCACCGCCGGCAGCACCACGCGCTCGCCCGCGGCCATCGCCGCTTGCAGGCAGTTGGAGTCATCGGGCTCGACGCCGATGACCTTGATGTCCGGGCGCAGGTATTTCACGTACGCCGCGATGCCGGCGATCAGACCGCCGCCGCCTACCGGAACGAAGATCGCATCCAACGGCTGCGGGTGTTGGCGCAGGATTTCCATCGCCACGGTGCCCTGCCCGGCAATGGTGTGCGGATCATCGTACGGGTGGATGTAGACGTAGCCTTTTTCATCGACCAGTTTCAGCGAATACGCCAGCGCTTCCGGGAAGGAGTCGCCGTGCAGCACCACCTTGCCGCCACGGGAGCGCACGCCTTCGACCTTGATTTCCGGGGTGGTCTTGGGCATCACGATGGTCGCTTTCACGCCCAGCACTTTCGCCGCCAGGGCCAGGCCCTGCGCATGGTTGCCCGCCGACGCGGTGACCACGCCGCGAGCGCGCTCTTCGTCGCTCAACTGGGTCAGCTTGTTGTAGGCGCCGCGAATCTTGAACGAGAACACCGGCTGCAAGTCTTCGCGCTTGAGCCAGATGTCGTTGCCCAACCGCTCGGAGAGCTGGCGGGCGTTCTGCAGCGGGGTTTCTACGGCAACGTCATAAACGCGCGAGGTGAGGATCTTCTTGACGTACTGTTCGAGCATCGGAAAGCATCACTGGCGGTTGGGCGGGACCAGCGAGTCTAACCCGGCTTTCGGCCGGACGACCACACGAATGCAGAGGTTTTAGCCCGGCTTGAGGCTATAATGCCGGCCTTTCCGTTCTTACCTTGCCCGCTTCCGGAGCCCGCATGACCCAGGATCAACTCAAACAGGCCGTGGCCCAGGCCGCCGTCGACTTCATCCTTCCGAAACTCGACGACAAGAGCATCGTCGGCGTCGGCACCGGTTCCACCGCCAACTGCTTCATCGACGCCCTGGCCCAGCACAAGGGCGCGTTCGATGGCGCGGTCGCGAGCTCCGAAGCCACCGCCGCGCGCCTCAAGGGCCACGGGATTCCGGTGTACGAGCTGAACACCGTGAGCAACCTGGAGTTCTACGTCGACGGCGCCGATGAAAGCGACGAACACCTGAACCTGATCAAGGGCGGCGGCGCAGCCCTGACCCGCGAGAAGATCGTCGCGGCCGTGGCCCAGACCTTCATCTGCATCGCCGACGCCAGCAAACTGGTGCCGGTGCTGGGTGCGTTCCCGCTGCCGGTGGAAGTGATCCCGATGGCCCGCAGCCATGTGGCCCGCCAACTGGTGAAACTGGGCGGCGACCCGGTCTACCGCGAAGGCGTGCTGACCGACAACGGCAACATCATCCTCGACGTGCACAACCTGCAGATCACCAATCCGGTGGAGCTGGAAGCGCAGATCAACGCGATCGTCGGCGTGGTCACCAACGGCCTGTTCGCGGCGCGTCCGGCGGATCTGCTGTTGCTGGGTACCAGCGAAGGCGTGAAGACCCTCAAAGCTGAATAAACCAGGCTGCCCACATATTTGTGGGCAGATGAAAAACCTGTGGGAGCTAGCTTGCTAGCTCCCACAGTGTTTTGTGGTGTTGGTTAATTCTGCGCAGGCTTCCTGAAGACATAAAACAGGTTCGGCTCGCTCACCAGATACAGCGTCCCGTCGTCATCCATCGCGATACCTTCCGCCTGCGGCACGGTTTTCTTCAGGCCCTGCCGGCCACCGCTCAACGACAGGGTGCTCAACGGGCGCCCGTCCACATCCAGTTCCAGAATCAGCCGTGACTCGTCGGACAGCGCCAGTAAATGGCCGCTGCGCTCGTCGTATTGCAGGCTCGACAGATCGCGCACGAACATCCCGGCATCGCGCTTGGGATTGTTGATCACGTGTACCGCGTAGGATTTTTCAGGATTGAAGTGCGGAAAACCGTGCACTTCATAGATCAGCATCGGATCCCGCTCCTTGGCCACGAACAGGCGCTTGCCCACCGAGTCGTAAGCCAGGCCTTCAAAGCCCTTGTTGCCGCTCATGTGTACACCGAGGGTCATTTGCTCGGCGTCCGCCGCATCGAGGAACGTGGTGTCGTGTTCCAGATGGATCTTGATCAGCCGTTGCTGGCGCTCATCGGTGATCACATAGGTGTCGGCGCTGATGAACTCCACCGCCTCCGGATCACCGAAGCCGATCAAGGCGACCCGACGCAGGATCGCGCCGTCCAGCGACAGCTCGATCAGCTCGGCATTCTTGTTGGTGACCGTGAACAGACTCTTGCGCACCGGATCGTAGGTCAGCGCCGAGACATCGTCGTTCAGCCCGTCGATGACTTTCGCCTCGATCTCTACCCGATATTGGTCCAGCCCGGTGGCCTGGCTGCTCATCGGCTGCCAGAGCGTATGCAGGTTGAACCAGGCACGCTCGAACAGGCGCATGTATTGGCCGATCGCAATCAGCGCGATCAGGGCAATCACCGACAGGATGATGAACAGAGGCTTGGGACGGGCAAGTCGACGCATTCGGGCAGGCTCGGAGTCAAAACAGGCGGATGAAATATCACGCCTGTCTGAACTGAAGCTTAATGGCCACTTGCCTCAGGCCACAACTGCACAGATCTGCAATTGCTGTAGGAGTTGTTACTTCTGCTTTTCGAAGCGGTAGAACAGGTTCGGCTCGCTGACCATGTACAGCGTGCCCGCCTCGTCCATGGTCACGCCTTCGGCGCGGGGAATGGTTTTCTTCAAGCCGTTGAAACCGCCGAGCAGGGTCATGAAGCTGACTTGTTCGCCCTTTTCGTCCAGCTCCAGCAACAGATGCGAATCGGCGGACAACACCAGGGTGTGACCGGTGCGCGGGTCAATCGCCAGGGCCGAAAGGTTGCGCAGGTCCAGTTCGTCGCTGTCGAGTTTCTGCTTGTCGCCCTTGAGCGTCTGGCTGCCGTCGCTTTTCCAGGTGAACAGTGCGGGCGGACGCTCTTCGCCCAGCAGCAGTTGCTGGTTACGGGCGTCCCAGGTGATGGCTTCGAAGGCCTTGTTCTGGTCTTTCGACGGGCCGAGGTCGTATTTCGGGAAGTCGTCGCGCTTCAGTTCGCGGGTCTCGGCATCGACCTTGACGATCGAGAGTATGTGCTCGCGCTCGTCGACAATCGCCATCAAGCCGTTTTCCATCACCGTCAGGCCTTCGGGATTGCTCCAGCCCACCAGCGGCATCTTGCGCAGCACGTCACCCTGCAGGGTCAGCTCGACCAGGAACGGATTCTTGCCCATCACCGAAAACAGGGTTTTGGTCTGCGGGTTATAGGAGAGGTCCGAAGCTTCGTCCTTTTCCATGCCCGGCAGCAGCTTGGCGTCGATCACCACCCGGTAGTCCGGGAGCCAGACGCTTTCCTGCTGCTCGGCCGTGCTTTCGAAACGCTCCAGCACCCACAGCACACCGCGGTCGTCCCAATGCATGGCAAACGCCAGCCCGTACGCAGCGGCGGCTGCCAACAAAAGCCAGGAATACCAACGCAGGGCGAAACGTGAACGGCGGGCGGGTTTGAGCTGAGTTTGAGATGACATCGAAGGACGCGTTCCGAAAATTCAGGCTACGGGTAATAGCACAAAGAGGCCGGCTCAGACGCCAGAATGACCGGAATTATCCGGACAAAATGTGAAAAAAACGGCAAATGGCCGGAATGCCCTGCGTCTTTGCAGGCCGCATCACAAAACGAAAACGGGAGATTGCAGGCTTGAGGGCTGAGCTCAAACCTGCAATCTCCCGCTTGGGAACGCGACGTACGGATCAGCGAACGCTGCTGGTGAAGCGACTGGCGCCCGGCAGCTCCAGCACGATCTCATCGCCAACGTTCAGCGGGCCGACGCCCACCGGCGTGCCGGTCAGGATCACGTCACCGGCCTGCAGCGAGAAGCAGCCGGCCATGTGCTGGATCATCGGCACGATCGGGTTGAGCATTGCGCTGCTGTTGCCATCCTGGCGCACTTCGCCGTTGATGGTCAGGCGAATGCCGATGTCGGTCAGGTCGGCGAAAGTGCTGCCGACCACGAACGGCGCAATCACCGCCGCGCCATCGAACGACTTGGCGATTTCCCACGGCAGGCCCTTGGACTTGAGCTCGGCCTGCTTGTCGCGCAGGGTCAGGTCCAGCGCCGGGGCGAAACCGGAGATCGCGTCCAGCACTTCTTCGCGGCTCGGCTTGGTCGACAGCGGCTTGCCGATCAACACGGCGATTTCCGCCTCGTAATGCACCGAGCCACGCTCGGTCGGAATGCTGAAACCGCCTTCCAGCGGCACCACGCAACTGCCCGGCTTGATGAACAGCAACGGCTCGGTAGGCACCGGGTTGTCCAGTTCCTTGGCGTGTTCGGCGTAGTTACGGCCGATGCACACCACTTTCCCCAGCGGAAAATGAATCCGCGTACCGTCGACATACTGGTGCTGATAGCTCATTACCGACTCCTGCCTTCATTGATTCATCAGGGATTGCCAATCAAACCGCGAAGATCTTGCCCGGGTTCATGATGCCGTTCGGGTCGAACACCGCCTTGACCGCTTTCATGTATTCGATTTCCACCGGCGAGCGGCTGTAGGTCAAGTAGTCGCGCTTGGTCATGCCCACGCCGTGTTCGGCGGAAATCGAACCGTTGTACTTCTCGACGGTTTCGAACACCCACTTGTTGACGGTGGCGCACTTGGCGAAAAACTCGTCTTTGCTCAGGTTGTCCGGCTTGAGGATGTTCAGGTGCAGGTTGCCGTCGCCGATATGGCCGAACCAGACGATTTCGAAATCCGGGTAGTGTTCGCCGACGATCGCGTCGATTTCCCGCAGGAAAGCCGGAACTTTCGAGACCGTGACCGAGATGTCGTTCTTGTACGGCGTCCAGTGGGAGATGGTTTCGGAGATGTACTCGCGCAGCTTCCACAGGTTCTGCAACTGGGTTTCGCTCTGGCTCATCACGCCGTCCAGCACCCAGCCCTGCTCCACGCAATGCTCGAAGGTTTCCAGGGCGGTGTTGGCCACTTCTTCGGTGGTCGCCTCGAATTCCAGCAAGGCATAGAACGGGCAGTCGGTTTCGAACGGCGCCGGAACATCACCACGGCCCATGACCTTGGCCAGGGCCTTGTCGGAGAAAAATTCGAACGCGGTCAGGTCGAGTCGACCCTGAAAGGCGTGCAGCACCGGCATGATCGAATCGAAATCGGCGGTCCCGAGGACCATCGCGGTCAGGTTTTTCGGCGAACGGTCCAGGCGCATGGTGGCCTCGACCACAAAACCGAGAGTGCCTTCGGCGCCGATGAACAGCTGCCGCAGGTCATAACCGGTGGCGTTCTTGATCAGGTCTTTGTTGAGTTCCAGCACATCGCCCTTGCCGGTCACCACTTTCATGCCCGCCACCCAATTGCGGGTCATGCCATAGCGAATGACCTTGATTCCGCCGGCATTGGTGCCGATGTTGCCGCCAATCTGGCTGGAACCGGCCGAAGCGAAGTCCACCGGGTAGTACAAGTCATGTTCTTCGGCGGCGTTCTGCAATTGCTCGGTGACCACGCCCGGCTGACAGACGGCGGTGCGGTCGGTCAGGTTGATATCGAGAATCTGGTTCATGTAGTCGAACGACACGACCACTTCGCCATTGGCGGCCACGGCCGCGGCGGAAAGACCGGTGCGTCCGCCCGACGGCACCAGCGCCACTTTATGCTCGTTGGCCCAGCGGACGACGGCCTGCACCTGCTCGATGGTCTTGGGGAACACAATGGCGCTGGGCGCCGGAGCGAAGTGCTTGGTCCAGTCCTTGCCGTAAGCGTTCAGGGAGTCGGCATCGGTCAGGACTTTGCCAGGCTCGACCAGGGTCTTCAGTTCATCAATCAGGGCAGGATTGGTCATCGACGGAACTCTCGAACAATTCATGGTCATCCTGAGAACGCTTCACGTCGCAGGAATGAGTGTTTAGCGGGGCGGCTATGCTAGCATACCGACCCCGCAGGCCAGTGCCCAACGGCGGTTCTGCGGTGACGGCATTCTTGTCGTCAAGGTCAATGTCTGTTGACCATTTCCTGCCATTTTTCTCCGGGATACAGGTTTACGCAGATGAGCAAGACTTCTCTCGATAAGAGCAAGATCAAGTTCCTTCTTCTCGAAGGCGTCCACCAATCGGCTGTCGACGTCCTCAAGGCGGCGGGCTACACCAGCATCGAATACCTGACAGGCTCCCTGCCGGAAGCCCAGCTCAAGGAAAAGATCGCTGACGCTCACTTCATCGGCATTCGTTCGCGCACCCAGCTGACCGAAGAGATCTTCGATCACGCGAAGAAGCTGGTCGCGGTCGGCTGTTTCTGCATCGGCACCAACCAGGTTGACCTGGAAGCGGCCCGCGAGCGCGGCATCGCCGTGTTCAACGCGCCGTACTCCAACACCCGCTCCGTTGCCGAGCTGGTGCTGGCCGAAGCGATCCTGCTGCTGCGCGGCATCCCTGAGAAAAACGCTTCCTGCCACCGTGGCGGCTGGATCAAGTCCGCAGCCAACTCTTTCGAGATCCGTGGCAAGAAACTGGGCATCGTCGGCTACGGCTCGATCGGTACTCAGCTGTCGGTCCTGGCTGAAGGTCTGGGCATGCAGGTGTTCTTCTACGACACCGTGACCAAGCTGCCACTGGGCAACGCGACCCAGGTCGGCAACCTGCACGAGCTGCTGGGCATGTCCGACATCGTCACCCTGCACGTTCCGGAAACCGCTGCGACCCAGTGGATGATCGGCGAGAAGGAAATCCGCGCCATCAAGAAGGGCGGCATCCTGATCAACGCTGCACGCGGCACCGTGGTCGAGCTGGACCACCTGGCCGCTGCGATCAAGGACAAGCACCTGATCGGCGCTGCCATCGACGTGTTCCCGGTCGAGCCGCGCTCCAACGACGAAGAGTTCGAAAGCCCGCTGCGTGGCCTGGACAACGTGATCCTGACCCCGCACATCGGCGGTTCCACCGCTGAAGCGCAGGCCAACATCGGTCTGGAAGTGGCAGAAAAACTGGTCAAGTACAGCGACAACGGTACTTCGGTATCGTCCGTGAACTTCCCGGAAGTGGCCCTGCCGGCTCACCCTGGCAAGCACCGTCTGCTGCACATCCACGAGAACATCCCGGGTGTGATGAGCGAGATCAACAAGGTCTTCGCCGAAAACGGCATCAACATCTCCGGTCAGTTCCTGCAGACCAACGAGAAGGTCGGCTACGTGGTGATCGACGTCGACGCCGAGTACTCGGAGCTGGCGCAAGAGAAGCTGCAACACGTCAACGGCACCATCCGTAGCCGCGTGCTGTTCTGATCCGACGCTGAGCGACAAAAAAAGGGAGCCTTCGGGCTCCCTTTTTCATGCACGCGAAAACGTCATTCGACGTTGACGGTGATCTTCTTCGACACGATCGGCGGATCGAACGCCATGTGGCCGCTGTCACCCAGCTCCAGTTGCAGGGTGTGCTTGCCCGGCGCGAGCTTGATATCGGCCTGGGTCTGCGCCTTGCCGAAATGCATGTGGTTGGCGTCGGTCGGCACGACGGAGCCGGCCGGAACGATTTCCTTGGCATCGATCAGCAGATGGTGATGACCGGTGTTCTTGGTGACGTCACCGGCCGGTGCCAGCGCGATGTCCTTTACACCGAACTTGACCGTGAAGGTCTGCGGAACCGTGGCTCCGTCCTCGGGAGAAACGATGAACACTTCGGCGCCCTTCGGTGCCGGTGTGGCCGCACTGGCCAGTACCGAAACACCCATCAGCACACCGGCCAACGCTGCACGTGACATAAAGCTTTTCATTTTCTTCTCCAGTTTTTCCGTAAAATCCGCACGGTCATGACAACTTCATGACCATTCGTTGTCGAAGGCACTCGACAACCATAGCAAAGCGAGCCTGGAAAACAGGCCGATATCGATTTCAAAGGAGTGACCATGCGTTTTCTGCCTGGCCTGATCTGCCTGCTTCCCCTTCTGAGCCCTCTGGCTCACGCCGAACTGATTGATGACGTCTACGACCGTGGCGAGTTGCGCATAGCCCTTGAGGCTAATACACCGCCCTTCAATTTCAAGGACGGCGACACGCTCACGGGGTTCGAGGTCGAGCTTGGGCAACTGCTGGCCAACGAACTGGATGTGCGCGCCGACTTCATCGTCACTGACGAAGCCGATCTGCTCCAGGGCGTTGAAAGCGGCAAGTACGACGTCGCGCTCAACCACATAGCACTGACCCCGGAACTCAAGGATCGTTTCGACGTGAGCGAGCCTTACACGCAGGTCAATGCGCAGTTGTTGGCGAAAAAGGACGAGCAACCTCGGCCGATGGTGCTGGTGCAGACGCTGACCGAGGAGAAACCGAAGGTTGGGCCGCCGGTAGATCTGGCGATTCCGTTTCAGAAGGGTAACCCGGCGTTTCACGCGAGCCTGGAGAATGCCTTGCAGCGGATCAGGGCGGATGGGCGGCTGGAGGCGTTGTCGAAGAAGTGGTTGAGTGTGCAGGCTACGGAAAACTGAAGTGAGCGTGACTAGTCAAGCAAGTTGAGGGCCTGTGCGGCTTGCGGCAGTTCGAGTTCGCTGAAAACCTGTACGCCATGGCGCTTCAGCAACGCGGCGGTAACCCCCTCGCCACTCACCTTCACCCCACTGAACGTCCCGTCATAGGTCAACAGATTCCCGCACGAAGGACTGTTGGCCTTGAGCACCGCCACCCGAATCCCGTGCTTTTGCACCAGCGCCAGCGCCTGCTGCGCGCCGTCGAGAAACTGCGCACTGACATCTTCGCCCTCGGTGGTGATCACCGAGGCGAGTCCGTCCAGCACTTCGCTGCCCTGCCCGCCCGGAATCTCCGCCGCTGCCCGTGGCGTCGGCAAACCACCGGCGACTTCCGGGCACAGCGGCACTACCCGGCCTTCGCTGATCCACTGCTCCAGCAGATCGAACGGCCCGCTGGCACCACCGTCGTAACGCACGCGATGGCCCAGCAGGCAGCGACTGACCAGAATCCTGTGCATCTCAGAACGGCTCGTTGCCACGGCGGCGGAACCAGCCTGTCAGCGACAGCCGCTCGCGGCTGGCTGGCAACACTTCATGAGGGACTTCGCCGGAGAGAAACACCACCAGACAACCGCCCGTAGGCTGCACGTCATGAACGCGGTCATTCTCCAGGTACATGCGCAGTTGCCCGCCATCCTCCGGCAACCAGCCGTCATTGAGGTAGATCACCGCCGAGACCATGCGCCGGTCATCGTCGCGGAAACGGTCGACATGCTTGCGGTAGAACGCACCCGGCGGGTACAGGGCGAAGTGGCACTCGAAGTCTTCCAGCCCGAGGAACAGGCCCCGGTTGAGCGCCTCGCGCAAGCTGTCCATCAGGTTCAGGTAGCGGTCGCTGGCTTCGGCCTGACCGGGGTCGATCCATTGGATATGGTCGCCACGAATCCCCTCACGGATCTCCGAAAACGGGCCACGTCCGACCCCCGCCGGCGCCAGTTCACCTTCGGCGTCACGTTTGCGGCACTCGGCCGCCAGTGCGCGGGTCAAATCCGCAGGCAGGAAAATGTTCTGCTGCGACCAGCCGCGCTCGGCCAGGTCGTCGACGATACGTAACAGCAGCGGGTGATCAGAGGATATTTGCATGGCGCGCATAGTATGCCTGCGGCAAGAAATCCGACAGAGCCACGCGGCGGCTTGACACGAATTCTCGACAAGTACTGGCACCGCACGGAGAATAGTCGGCTGCCGACAGGAGTCCTTATGCGCCGTTTGCTTTTTTCACTGTTGATGTTCTGCGTTTTGCCCGCCTGGGCGGACGGCCACGACCAGTTGTACAAGGTCGCCGGCTGGCCAGAACAACGCGCGCATTTCAACGACGCCCTGAGTGCAGCGCAGCAGCGTTACCAGAACAGCCTGCCGCCGGCGGTGTTTCAGGCGCTGGTGAACAACAGCAACCAGCGCTTCGCCCCCCAGGCTGTTGATCAACGCGCCGAAGCACAACTGCGCAAGAACCTCGCCGATCCGAAACCGGCCCTGTCGTTCTTTCAGTCTCCGTTGGGCAAGAAGATCGTCGCCGCCGAACTGCTGGCCACCCGCCGCGATCAACTGGCAAAAAACGCCAAGGGCCTGCCGAAGATGCCGGCCAGCGACAGTCGCCTGCTGATCATTGGCCACCTCGCCCAGGCCCTGCCCGCCCGTGAAGCCGGTGCCGAAGTCAGCCTGGCGATTGCCGGCGTGGCGGCGGACAGCTTGAGTTCGATGATCCCCGGCCTGCTCGGCGGCGGTCAGGCCCAGGGCATGTTGAACGGTCAACGCCAGCGCCTGATGGATCAGATCGGCGCCGACCTGAACAACACGCTGCTGTATGTCTATCGCGACCTGTCGGATGAAGAACTGGAAGAGTTCGCGACCTTTGCCGAATCCACCGAAGGCAAGGCCTACTATCAGGCCGCACTGGCAGCAATCCGCGCCGGGCTGGCCGTCGGTCAGAGCACCTCGAACCTCAGCCAGTGATCTAGGGGTTGCGGCCCTTGATCCGCTTGCTCAAGAACTCGAAATACTCCTCGCGCATTTCCGCCGTCTCGTTGGCCAGGTGATGCCGTGCCTCGGCCAGCAACAGAATCTGCGGCCGGTCGAACTTCCACTTCATCACTTGCAGGTTGTGCTGCCAGTCCACGGTCATGTCCGCCTGGCCCTGAACGATCAGCGGCCGGCGCGGACTTTTCTTCGCGTATTCAACCCGGTTGATCCAGCGTGACAACGCCCCGACCCATGCGGTCGGCAAGCGTTTTGGCTGCAACGGATCGGCCTGCAGGAACGGCAGGAAATCCGGGTCGTTGGAGTTCTCGCTGAAACGTCGGGCGATGCCCCTGACAAAGGGCCGCAGCAGGTAATAACTGAACTGCGACCAACCCCAGGCACGCGGACGCACCAACGGCGCCAGCAGAATCAGCTGCCCCTGCGCCGGGCTGTTTTCACCATGATTGAGCACGTGATCGACAATGATCGCCCCGCCAGTGCTTTGCCCGCACAGGTGCCACGGCTGCGGCAGCGCAATCGAGCGCGCCTCGGCGAACAGGCCTTGCAGCGCATCCTGATACTCGGAGAAGTCGCGGATGCTCGCCCGCTCGCCACTGGACAGACCATGCCCCGGCAGATCGCAGGCAATCACCGCAAAGCCCTGATCCAGCGCCCACTCGATCACATGCCGGTAAAGACCAGTGTGATCATAAAAACCGTGCACCAGAAACAGCGTGGCCTTGGCCGTTTCCGCCGGCCACCAGCAATGGCTGACCAGTTGATAGCCATTGATGTCGAACCGGCCCATGCCGCGCCACACATCGCGTTCCGGAAAGTCGGTCTTGTAGAACCGCTGATACGCCTTCGCCTCCTCGGACAACGGCTGCCACTCGGCCAGAGGCTTGAGGCTCGCACGCAGGTGATCGGGATCGAAGGCAACAGACATGGGCAATTCCAGAACGGTAAACGGACTTTATCGGCCTGCGATATTCATCTGTCGCGGCAAGCATGGCAAGCTAGCGCGCTCTCAAGGAATCAAAACCATGCGTTCGCCCTACCGCACCGCACTGTTTGCCAGCCTGCTCGCCATCGTGTGTGCCGGCGTGCTGTGGGCCGCGTACGACTGGTTCCAGGGCCGCTATCTGCGGGCGTTCAGCGAACACACCGCTGTGTTTTCCGGTGACCCGTTGCGCCTGCCCGACGAACTCGCCGGCCCCGGCAATATCCGTCTGGTGCACTTTTGGGACCCGGCCTGCCCGTGCAACGTCGGCAACCAACAGCACCTGACCGAAATGGTCGAACAGTTCGGCCCTAAGGGCGTCGAATTCTTTGCCGTGCAGAAGACCGGCAGCCACGGCCAGTTGCCCGCCACCCTCAGCAATCTTAAAACCATCGCGGTGCTGCCCGGCTCCGAACAGATTCCCGCGAGCCCGGCCGTGGCGATCTGGGACCGCAGCGGCAGACTGGCGTACTTCGGCCCGTACAGCGAAGGCCTGACGTGCAACTCCAGCAACAGTTTTATCGAACCGATCCTGCAAGCGTTGAGTGATGATCGTCCGGTCAATGCGACTCATACGTTGGCGGTTGGGTGTTATTGCCCGTGGTTGAGTGGGGAGTGAGAATTTCGCCCTACTCCACAACTAAACCACTTTAAAACCAGGCTTGCCGTTGGCCGCCCGCCACGCCTTCACTTCTTCAACCACTGCTGTTGGCCCACTTTTTCCTGGCTCCGGATAAAAGATCAGATCCGAGCCGGATGGATGCTCGCTCAAGGCCTTAAACTCTAAAACAGCATCAATATGCTGCTCCTCAGTATCGTAGTCATTATTATAAACCCTCGTAACAAAGCTCAAAAAATCTGATTCCAACAGATCACTTACACGCTTATTCATTACCGACACGACAATACCTCCAAATTAAAACTCAAACACAAAAAGCGCCCTTACTATTACTCGAATAGCAAGGGCACTGCCAAAAACCTATTCCGGTTTAAATCCTGACCTACCGCTGATAGCCCGCCACTCCTTAACTTCTTTAACGACTCCCTCTGGACTATCTTCCCTACCATCGCGAGGATAATAGATCAAATCCGAACCATCTGGATGCTGAGTTAAACGCTCAAACTCAAAAACAGCTTCTATTTGCTGCTCTTCCGTCGAATACGAAGAATTATAGATTTTTTTAACAAACAACAAAAAATCTTCCTCAGTGTAGTCCTCTAACTCTTTTGCGCTCATATCAATCCCCCTCCGAATGTATCGCGCCGTGCTGTTTAGGAGTAACTACTCGAACGTTATCTACATCCATAACCTCCCCTCCTCTAGATATATAGGCGGAATGATGAAGCTCAAACTTCACTTGCCCTCCCACCCTATCAATTTTTCGAACGAACGGTGCTCGGCCATTTTTCATTTCAAAAGCACTACTATTATTAAATTGACTTACTAGCTCAGAATCATCGGCCACCGCCCTCCAAAACGCCTCTCGAAACGCCCGAAAATTCCTGAACTCCCGCCCTCGCAACTGATCGGCAATCTGCGTCGGAACCGGCGCGCCTTCACCCTGCGATGCGCTCCTGAGCCAGTTGCCCGATACCGCCTGCCCCACACCTGACGCGACGCCCGGATCCTCCCGCCGATCCCGAAACATCGTGTAGTTGGGTGGCAGCCCGGAGTTCTGCGGGAACACCAGCACATAGTCATCGAATCCGGCTTCGAAAACGCCCGGGAACGAATCGAGGCGTCCCTCTACCGGGACCACCGTCGCCCCAGTATAGGCAGGCACATCCGGCTGCCCGGCCGGTGAGGTCGTCGAGCTGTTTCCCGGATTGACGATCGGGGTCCACGTCAGGGTGCGTGGCGGAACATCGGTGGTGGTCGCGGTGTAGACGTTGCGTTCGGCGTCGTAGGAGGCTGCCACCACCCTGACCGCCGACGGAATATTCCGCCCATCAGTCTTGACGACAAAAACCTCTGACTGCCCGTTCGCGTCGGTCTTTGAACTGACACGGAAAGGCATGTCAACCGTCCCGCCAGCCGCCGCTATGGCGTGCAGATCTGGCGCGAAGTCGGGCGCGAGGTCCGACAGCGGCGTGCTGAACGCGTAACGGTCCGGCAACTCCCCGTTGCCCAGTTTCGACGAGTAGACCAACGCTGAAACACCGACGACCGCGCCAGCCCCGACACTCGCAGCAAGACTGCCCAAGCCCGCGATGGCGCTGCGAACGGCCACTTGCAGACTGGCCGAAGCGGCCTCGACAACCGCCACGGCTCCGGCTGATGTCATGAACAACGGCCCTGTAGCCGAAGCGGCACCTGGCGCGCGGAAGGTATGGGCGTTGCGAATGGCCTCTGCCGCTATGCGCGCTTGTTCCTCGGCAAGGCGCCTTGCCTCTGCTTCGGCGGCAATACGAGCTTGCTCCCGTATACGTGCCTGTTCCTCGGCAACACGCCTGGCTTCAGCCTGCACGGCAATACGCGCCTGTTCCTGCAAATGCCGGGCTTCCTGCTCACGGGCAATGCGTATCTGCTCCTGCAACCGCTCCGCCTCCTGGGCGCGGGCGATCAGACCGGCAAATGCGTCCGCCGCCGCTGCCATATGCCGGGCGTTTTCCGAATGCAGGAGTGACGCGTGATAGTCCTGCCAGCGCTTGCCCAGTTCGGTCGTGGCCTGCAAGTCCACCAGGTTCTTCAGCGCTTCGAGCTCAGGCTTGCTCAACGGGGCGTTGATCGCCGGATTTGCGATTGCATAGGGCCGGACAGCTGCTTGCTCAACAGCACGAATATTGTCCGCTGCGATTTTATAATTTGTGAGTGTTTGAGAGAGACTGCCTCCGGTTGAGCCCGCTGCAGCGGCGATTCTTTCAACCAGAAAACCCGGCAGGAAATGCAGGCGGATATTCGTTTCCAGATTTACCACGGATAGCCTTTCGGCAGAAAGAGTCTGCTGGGCGTCCCTCGTGGTTTGAGTCGCGGCCTCAACCTGGCTTCTTCTTGCGGCCAGTTCCGGAAGTTGATTGGCGATAATGGCCATCACCCATGAAAGGCGCCGGAGCTCCATTGCCGAACGGTATGCCCTGTCAATCGCGGCGTAGGCGACGGAGACATCCGGATTGGGCGATGCCAGACTGTCTCGTATCTTCTTGAAGGACAAATCCTTCATCAGGAAAAATGGATTATGTCCATACAGCGAGTAAGCGGTCTCGGTATGAGCCCGATACTCCAACAACTTTGAATGAATAACCTGAATGGTTATTTCCTGATCAGCCTTGAACTTCTGAGCCGCAGAAAGTCCAGCACTGGCTGCTTGCCTGGCCTGCTCTACTTCATTGTTTGATGCCGCGCCGATATTGCTGAATACTCCAGCGTACTCAAGATCAATATATGCCTGAGCATTCTGTTGCTCCTGCATCAAATCATTCCAGATAAAGGGAGTTAACGGATCAAGTTTTCCAGACCCTTGACCTGTTCCTCTATGCGGTCCTTCATTCAAACCCCAACTTCCCGAGAAAAACCCACCCTGCCCCAATCGAGACGGAGCCCTGTCCCGAACCGGTATGGGGGCCAGTTCATATCTGCCTGGCCCGGTTTGTCTGTGAGGTCCAAGATAATTTTCAATATCACTCATACGACTTCTCCATGTCAGTTATTCCATGTATTGAATTCGCGAACTTTGTTTTCGCCCTCTGCTTTTTCTCGAGGTCTTTTATAGGCCCGCCCCGTTAAACGCAGCAACAACAAACTTGTAGTGCACTTCCCGAAAACCTGAAGGAAACTTCCTATTCAAGAAATACTGTGTTATGAAATCCCGGTTGCGATCCTCAAATAGATCAGCACCATCAATGCCTTCATATAAATAGAACGACAGGGAGCAGATTTTTCATGAAAAAAGGCCTGACCGTACTTGCGTTGCTGATCGTCATTTCCGCCATCGGGGTCGGCGGTTACCTCTACAGCAAGCAACCGACGCGTCAGGGCCAGGTGGAACTGCGCAACCTGCAAGGCTCGGTGACCGTGCGTTACGACGAGCGCGGTGTGCCGCACATCCGGGCCGAAAACGAGGCCGACCTCTATCGTGCCCTTGGCTACGTGCACGCCCAGGATCGCCTGTTTCAGATGGAAGCCATGCGCCGCCTGGCCCGGGGCGAACTGGCCGAAGTGCTCGGGCCGAAACTGCTCGACACCGACAAACTGTTCCGCAGCCTGCGCATTCGCGAGCGTGCCGCCAGTTACGTGGCCGGCCTCGACAAGCAGTCACCGGCGTGGAAGGCCCTGCAAGCCTATCTGGACGGCATCAATCAATATCAGGACTCGCACGCCACCCCTGTCGAGTTCGACGTGCTGGGCATCCCCAAGCGGCCATTCACCGCCGAAGACAGCATCAGCGTCGCCGGCTACATGGCCTACAGCTTTGCCGCCGCATTTCGCACCGAACCGTTGCTGACCTACGTGCGCGATCAACTGGGCGCCGATTACCTCAACGTCTTCGACCTCGACTGGCAACCCAAGGGCGTGCTCGCCAAGGGCCACGCCGGCACCGCACCGGCCCTCGCCGCCGAAGACTGGAAAGGCCTGAATACCCTCGCCCGCGTCAGCGAACAGGCGCTGATCGACAACGGTCTGCCGCAGTTCGAAGGCAGCAACGCCTGGGTGATCGCCGGCAGCCACAGCAAGAGCGCCAAGCCTTTGCTGGCGGGCGATCCGCACATTCGCTTCTCGGTGCCGTCGGTGTGGTACGAGGCGCAGTTGTCGGCGCCGGGTTTTGAACTCTACGGACATCATCAGGCGCTGGTGCCGTTTGCGTTCCTGGGGCACAACCTGGATTTCGGCTGGAGCCTGACCATGTTCCAGAACGATGACCTCGACCTGATCGCCGAGAAGGTCAATCCGGACAACCCGGATCAGGTCTGGTATCGCGGCCAGTGGACCGACATGGTCAAGACCGAGCAGCAGATCGCCGTGAAAGGCCAGACACCGGTAACCATCACCCTGCGTCAGTCGCCCCACGGCCCGATCGTCAACGACGCCCTTGGCAGCGCCGCCGGGAAAACCCCGATCGCGATGTGGTGGGCATTTCTCGAAACGCCGAACCCGATCCTCGAAGGTTTCTACCAGCTCAACCGCGCCGACACCCTGGCCAAAGCCCGTGCCGCTGCCGCGAAGGTGCAGGCGCCGGGGCTGAACATCGTCTACGCCAACGCCAAGGGCGATATCGCGTGGTGGGCCTCGGCGCTATTGCCCAAGCGACCGGCCGGGGTGAAGCCTGGCTTCATTCTCGACGGCAGCAGCAATCAGGCGGACAAGGACGGCTACTTCCCGTTCAGCGCCAACCCGCAGGAAGAGAACCCGGCGCGGGGCTATATCGTCTCGGCCAACTTCCAGCCCGTGTCGCCGACCGGCATGGAGATTCCCGGTTATTACAACCTCGCCGACCGTGGCCAGCAGCTCAACCGCCAGCTCGCCGACAAGAACGTGAAGTGGGACAACGAAGCCAACCAGAAGCTGCAACTGGGCACCACCACCGGTTATGGCCCGCGCCTGCTGGCGCCGTTGCTGCCGGTGCTGCGTGAAGTGGCGGGCAATCCCGCCGAGCAGAAGCTGATCGAGCAACTGGCCCAGTGGCAAGGCGACTATCCGCTGGATTCGGTCAGTGCGACGGTGTTCAACCAGTTCCTCTACGACCTCGCCGACGCGGCGATGCGCGATGAGCTGGGCAATGATTTCTTCGAAACCCTGCTGTCGACCCGAGTGATCGATGCAGCCCTGCCTAAGCTCGCGGCGAATGCCGATTCACCGTGGTGGGACAACCGCAGCACGCCGAACAAGGAGACCCGCGCCGACACCGTGCGCGCCGCGTGGCAGGCGAGCATGGCGCACCTGAAGTCGATCCTCGGCGACGACGCTTCCGGCTGGCAATGGGGCAAGGCGCACACCCTGACCCATGGTCATCCGCTGGGTCAGCAGAAACCGCTGGACCGCATTTTCAACGTCGGCCCCTTCGCCGCACCGGGCTCCCATGAAGTGCCGAACAACCTCTCGGCGAAGATCGGCCCGGCGCCGTGGCCGGTGACCTACGGCCCGTCGACCCGCCGGCTCGTGGACTTCGCCGACCCGGCTCACAGCCTGACCATCAACCCGGTGGGCCAGAGCGGCGTGCCGTTCGACAGCCACTATGACGATCAGGCGGAAGCGTATGTGGACGGGATGTATGTGCAGGCGCATTTCAGTGATGAAGAGGTGACGGCGAATACGCGCAGTACCTTGAAGCTGTTGCCGGCGCGGTCAGCTCAATAGGTTTTTGCTGACTGGAGCGGCACCTTCGCGAGCAAGCTCGCTCCCACATTGGATCGCGGTTTCCTGTGGGAGCGAGCTTGCTCCGGGCGGCGTTCCGACGAAGGGGTCAGTCAGAACAAAACAGATCTCAAACCATCGCCGCAAAATTCAGCCGAAACTGCTGCGGCGTCACCCCCAGCCGCCGATTGAACACGCTGCGCATATGTTGCGCATCACGAAACCCGCACTGATACGCCACCGTCTTCAGGGGCGCCGTGGTGCTTTCAAGCATCACCCGCGCCGCATCCACCCGAGCCCGCTCGACGAACTCCGCCGGGGTGACTTTCGCTTCGCGAGCAAACACCCGGGAGAAATTCCGCGCACTCATGTTCGCGGCATTCGCCAGATCGGCGATGGTCAGGTCGCCGGTGAGATTGGCCAGCACATACAGCTGCACCATCGCCACCGCCGACGTCGGCTCGGCATGGGGCGTGAGGAACGGGCTGAACTGCGACTGCCCGCCCGAGCGCTGGGTGAACACCACCAGCCGCTTGGCCACGCTCAGCGCCACCTCGGCCCCGTAATCACGCGCCAGCAGGTACAGCGACAGATCGATCCCCGCCGTCACCCCCGCCGAGGTGTAGAGCTGGCCATCCTCGACGTACAACCGATCAGCCTCGACCCGGCTCGACGGGCACAACTGCGCCAGCGCTTCGGCGTCGTTCCAGTGGGTGGTGACCGTGCGCCCGTCCAGCAACCCGGCACGGGCGAGCATGAACGCGCCGTTGCAGATCGAGCCGAATCGCCGCGCCCGCCCACAGGCCTCACGCAACCAGGCATCGAACGTGCTGCCGAAGTCCAGAAACGGCAACTGCGGCCCACCCGCCACCAGCAGTAAATCGTAAACCTGCGACGCGTCGCTGAAATGCCGATGCGCACTCAGGTTCAGCCCGTTGGAGCACGCCATCGATCCGCGCTCGACGCCGATCACGTCGAGCCGGTAATGATCCTCCGGCGCCAGGAAGCGGTTGGCCTCGGCGAACACGTCCATCGGCCCGCTGACATCCAGCGCCTGCACGCCGGGGAACACCACGATGGCGACGGTTCTGTTCATGGCAATCTCGGCTCCCGGGGAATGGCGGATCAGCGCCAACCCTAGCCAATCCTCGCCGCAGAAGCGAGCTGGCACGATTTGCAGGTGGAATGGCAAGGATCGCAGCCATGGATCGATTGTCCGGTTTTGCCCCCGGGAACAGACTTTCCCCATCAGCGCCGCGACGGCGTTTTCGACGAGGAAGCTCAACATGACCACGACCATCGCCGGTATCCAGATCCCCGACAGCGCCCTCGCCCGGGCCACCACCGAGTACATCCGCGACATCGAATCCGACCTGCTTTACCATCACTCGCGCCGGGTGTTTCTGTTCGGTGCCTTGAGCGGTGAGCGCCAGCAACTGGCCTACGATCCGGAGCTGCTGTACGTCGGCGCGATGTTCCACGACCTGGGTCTGGTCGAAGGTCACCGCAGTGATGACGAGCGCTTCGAAGTCGATGGCGCCAACGCAGCCGCCGCGTTTCTCAAGCCGTACGGGTTGAGCGATGACGACATCGAGCAGGTCTGGCTGTCGATCGCCCTGCACACCACGCCGGGGGTGCCGAAGCATCTGCGCCCGACCGTGGCGCTGGTGACCGCAGGCGTCGAGATGGACGTGCTGGGCATGGACTACGCGGCGTTCACCACGGTGCAGCGCGAGGCGGTGGTGCATGCGCATCCACGGGGCGAAGGTTTCAAGGAGTGCATCATCTGCGCGTTCGCCGATGGCTTGCGTCATCGTCCGCAGACCACGTTCGGCAATGTGAAGACCGATGTGCTGAAGGATCAGGCGCCGGGGTTCAAGCCGATGAACTTCGTCGAGGTGATTCGCCAGTCGCCCTGGGTTTCCTGACCGGCATAAAAAAACCTCGCGACCGTTTCCGGTCGCGAGGTTTTCTGTGTCCGCAGACTTAAGCCGCTTCCGGCGTCGGCGCCCGGCGCACGTCCGGTTGCTTCCACGAATCGGCAGCGCCTTCTTCGATGGCCTGCTGAATCGCTTTCTTGCGGGCTTCTTCGGCACGGCGGCTGAAGAACCAGACCAGGAAAGTCACCAGCGACACCGCCAGCAGAATCAGACTGGCCACGGCGTTGATTTCAGGCTTCACGCCCAGACGCACGGCCGAGAACACTTCCATCGGCAGGGTCGTCGAACCCGGGCCGGAGACGAAGCTCGCCAGTACCAGATCATCCAGCGACAGCGCGAACGACATCATGCCGCCCGCTGCCAGCGACGGCGCGATCATCGGGATGGTGATCAGGAAGAACACCTTCCATGGCCGCGCACCGAGGTCCATCGCCGCTTCTTCGATCGACAGGTCCAGCTCACGCAGACGCGCCGACACCACCACCGCCACATACGCCGCACAGAACGTGGTGTGAGCGATCCAGATGGTGACGATGCCGCGCTCCTGTGGCCAGCCGATCATCTGCGCCATCGCCACGAACAGCAGCAACAGCGACAGACCGGTAATCACCTCAGGCATGACCAGCGGCGCGGTGACCAGGCCGCCGAACAGCGTGCGACCCTTGAAGCGGGTGATGCGGGTCAGCACGAAGGCTGCCAGCGTACCCAGCGCCACGGCGGCAATCGCGGTGTAGCAGGCGATTTCCAGCGAGCGCACCACCGAGCCCATCAGTTGCGAGTTGTCGAGCAGGCCGACGTACCACTTCACCGACCAGCCGCCCCACACCGTTACCAGTTTCGAGGCGTTGAACGAGTAGATCACCAGGATCAGCATCGGCAGGTAGATGAACAACAGGCCGAGCACCAGCATCAGGCTGGAGAAACGGAAGCGCTTCATTCTTTACCCTCCATTTCCTTGGCCTGACTGCGGTTGAACAGGATGATCGGCACGATCAGGATCGCCAGCATCACCACCGCCAGGGCGGACGCCACCGGCCAGTCACGGTTGTTGAAGAACTCTTGCCAGAGCACTTTACCGATCATCAGGGTTTCCGGACCGCCCAGCAGTTCCGGGATCACGAACTCGCCCACCACCGGGATGAACACCAGCATGCAGCCGGCGATGATGCCGTTCTTGGACAGCGGTACGGTGATTTTCCAGAAGCTGTTGAAGGTGCTCGAACCCAGGTCGGACGCGGCCTCCAGCAGGCTGGTGTCGTGCTTCACCAGGTTGGCGTACAGCGGCAGGATCATGAACGGCAGGTACGAGTAGACGACGCCGATGTACACCGCCAGGTTGGTGTTGAGGATCTGCAGCGGCTCGTCGATCAGGCCCATGCTCATCAGGAAACCGTTGAGCAGGCCGTTGTTGCTGAGGATGCCCATCCAGGCATAGACGCGGATCAGGATCGCGGTCCAGGTCGGCATCATGATCAGCAGCACCAGCACCGTTTGCAGCTCTTTGCGGGCGCTGGCGATGGCGTAGGCCATCGGATAACCGATCAACAGACACAGCAGCGTGCTGAAAAATGCCATCTTCAGCGAGCCGAGGTAGGCGGCGATGTACAGCTCGTCGTCGCCGAGCATCGCGTAGTTGCCCAGGTTCAGCAGCAGTTGCAGCTTCTGCTCGGCGTAGGTGTAGATCTCGGTGTACGGCGGGATGGCCACATCCGCTTCGGCGAAGCTGATCTTCAGGACGATGAAGAACGGCAGCATGAAGAACAGGAACAGCCAGATGAACGGAACCCCGATGACCAGCTGACGGCCACCGGGAATTATTCGATTGAGCCGGCGTTTGAATTTGCGCATGTTCATGAGCGAAGTACCACGCCGCTGTCGTCTTCCCACCACACGTAGACCTGATCGCCCCAGGTCGGACGTGCGCCACGGCGTTCGGCGTTGGCCACGAACGACTGCACCAGCTTGCCGCTCGGCAATTCGACGTAGAACACCGAGTGACCGCCGAGGTAGGCGATGTCATGCACCTTGCCGCTCGACCAGTTGTATTCGCAGGTCGGCTGGTCGGCGGTGACCAGCAGTTTTTCCGGACGGATCGCGTAGGTCACGGACTTGTCCTGCACCGAGGTGCTGATGCCGTGGCCGACGTAGATCTGCCGGTCGAGATCCTTGCAGGTGATGGTCGCGTGGCCTTCGGCGTCGTCGATCACTTCGCCTTCGAAGATGTTCACGTTACCGATGAATTCGCAGACCAGACGGCTGGTCGGGGTTTCGTAGATGTCGATCGGGCTGCCGATCTGGGCGATCCAGCCCAGGTGCATGATCGCGATACGCTCGGCCATGGTCATGGCCTCTTCCTGGTCGTGCGTCACCATCACGCAGGTCACGCCCACGCGCTCGATGATCTCAACCAGTTCCAGCTGCATCTGCGAACGCAGTTTCTTGTCCAGTGCGCCCATCGGCTCGTCGAGCAGCAGCAGTTTCGGCCGCTTGGCTAGGGAACGCGCCAGTGCCACACGCTGACGCTGGCCGCCGGACAGCTGGTGCGGCTTGCGCTTGGCGTACTGGCTCATCTGCACCAGCTTGAGCATCTCGGCCACGCGGGCGTCGATCTCGGCCTTGGGAATCTTGTCCTGTTGCAGGCCGAACGCGATGTTCTGCGCCACGGTCATGTGCGGGAACAGGGCGTAGGACTGGAACATCATGTTGATCGGTCGCTCGTACGGCGGCATGTCGGTGATGTCGACGCCGTCGAGGAAAATGCGCCCCTCCGTGGGCCGTTCGAACCCTGCCAGCATCCGCAGCAGAGTGGACTTGCCCGATCCCGAACCGCCGAGCAGGGCGAAGATCTCGCCCTTCTTGATTTCCAGGGACACATCGTCCACGGCAACCGTCTCGTCGAACTTCTTCGTGACCCGGTCGATTTTGACCAGCACCTGTTTCGGTGTCTGGTCGCCCTCGAGGGCTTTCTTATAGGCGCCGGAGGCAACTGCCATTTACAAAACTCCCAGAAAAAAAGAGTGCAGTTCGCCCACGCAAGACGAACCCAGGATAGTTTGTACGTTGAAGCTATTTACCCGACTTGACCTTGGTCCAGCTGCGGGTCATCAAACGCTGAATGTTCGGCGGCAACTCAATCGACACGTAGGTCTTGTCGAGCACGGCCTGCGGTGGATAAACCGACTCGTCGGTGCGGATGGACTGCTCCATCAGCTTGTCCGAACCCGGGTTGGGGTTGGCGTAACCGACGTAATCACTGACCTGGGCGATCACCTCAGGTTTCAGCAAATAGTTGATGAAGGCATGGGCCTCTTTGACGTTGGCCGAGTCCTTCGGAATCGCCAGCATGTCGAACCACAGCGCGCCGCCCTCTTTCGGGATCGAGTAGGCGATGTTCACGCCTTTCTTGGCTTCTTCGGCACGGTTCTTCGCCTGGAAGATGTCGCCGGAGAAACCGATGGCCACGCAGATGTCGCCGTTGGCCAGATCACCGATGTATTTCGAGGAGTGGAAGTAGGTCACGTACGGACGCACTGCCAGCAGTTTGTCCGTGGCCTTGGCGTAATCCTTGGGATCGGTGCTGTTGGCGTTCAGGCCCATATAGTTGAGCACGGTCGGCATCATTTCATCGGCCGAATCGAGGAACGCCACGCCGCAGCTGTGCAGCTTCTTGATGTTCTCCGGCTCGAACAGCACGCTCCAGGAGTCGATCTTGTCGACGCCGAGCACGGCCTTCACTTTATCGACGTTGTAGCCGATGCCGTTGGTGCCCCACAGGTATGGAACCGCGTACAGGTTGCCCGGATCGTTCTGTTCCAGGCGCTTGAGCAACACCGGATCGAGATTGGAATAGTTCGGCAGCTGCGCCTTGTCGAGCTTCTGGAACGCGCCCGCCTTGATCTGCTTGCCGAGGAAGTGGTTCGACGGCACGACCACGTCGTAACCGGTACGCCCGGCGAGCAATTTGCCTTCCAGGGTTTCGTTGGAGTCGAACACGTCGTAGACCGGTTTGATCCCGGTGTCTTTCTGGAAATCGGCCAGAGTGGTCTCGCCGATGTAATCCGACCAGTTATAAATATGCACAGTACCGGCGGCTTGGGCACCGACAGCGAACGTCAGGCCGGCAGCGGCCAGCAGGGCATTGCGCAAAGAAGAAAAAATAGGCAAGTGGAGGTCCTCTAATTTAGTTGGGCCCAAGTTGCCCCGTGCTGCATGACAGTCACGGTTGCCCGGCAACAAAACCGGCGCGCAACTTACCTTCGAAAAACCGTTCCAGCAAAACTTTCTGTCATTTAATTGCACCGCTGACCGCCCGGGTGAAGGCGACGGCCAGCGGTGACTGCTTCAAACCGGCTTATTTACCGGATTTGATCTTGGTCCAGCTGCGAGTGATCAGGCGCAGGGTGGCTGCGTCCAGATCGCTGATCGCATAGAGCTGCTTCTTCACTTCAGCCGAAGGGTAGATGCTCGGATCGCTGGTGATTTCCTTGTCCACCAGCGGCGTGGCCGCCTTGTTGCCGTTCGGGAAACGCACGGCGTTGGTGATTTCGGCCATCACTTTCGGCTCGAGCAGGTAGTTCATGAACTTGTAGGCGGCTTCGACGTTTTCGGCATCCTTTGGAATGGCGACCATGTCGTAGAAAGTACCGGCACCTTCTTTCGGAATGGTGTAGGCCAGTTTGACCTTGTCACCGGCTTCCTTGGCGCGGGTCTTGGATTGTTCCAGGTCACCCGAGTAACCGACCGCCACGCAGATGTTGCCGTTGGCCAGGTCCGAGATGTACTTCGAGGAGTGGAAGTAGGCAACCGAAGGACGCACTTTGAGGAACAGGTCCTCGGCGGCTTTCAGGTCAGCCTTGTCTTTGCTGTTGGTCGGTTTGCCCAGGTAGTGCAAAGCCGCCGGAATCATTTCGGTCGGCGCGTCGAGGAAGCTCACGCCGCAGCTTTTCAGCTTCTCGATGTTTTCAGGCTTGAACACGATGTCCCAGGAATCGATCTTGTCGACGCCCAGCGCAGCCTTGACCTTCTCCGGGTTGTAACCGATGCCGATCGAACCCCACATGTACGGGAACGCGTGCTTGTTGCCCGGGTCGCTGGCGTCGCCAACGGCTTTGAGCAGGTCTTCGTCGAGGTTCTTCCAGTTTGTCAGTTTGGACTTGTCCAGTTCCTGATAAACGCCGGCCTTGATCTGCTTGGCCAGGAAGTTGTTGGAAGGCACCACGATGTCGTAACCGGATTTGCCGGCCAGCAGCTTCGCTTCCAGGGTTTCGTTGCTGTCGAAAACGTCATAGACGACCTTGATGCCCGTCTCTTTTTCGAAATTGGCAACCGTGTCCGGCGCGATGTAGTCGGACCAGTTGTAAACGTGCAACACCTTGTCGTCCGCCTGAACCGCACCCGCCATCACGCCCATCAGGGACATGGCGAGCAGAGTCTTGCCAGCGAGCTTTTTGCCTAATGCCTTCATGCGTTAATGCTCCAAATTTTTCTTTTTTGAACCACTTTGTTCAGCGGCCGAACCCGGACAACTGGAACCGCGGCTAGTCTGGCAAGATCCGAGGCGGTCTTTCAAGAAAAGACCAGCCTTTCTGACAGCTCCGAGCGACAGCGCAACAGCTCCATCGCTCAGAGCCTAGCACTTAGCCCTGCAACGCACTCAGGGTCAGGTCCAGGCACTTGCGCGCCTTTGTCACCAGCTCATCGATCTCCGCCTTGCTGATCACCAGCGGCGGCGCAATGATCATGGTGTCGCCCACGGCACGCATGATCAGCCCGTTGTCGAAGCAGAACTGGCGGCAGATCATGCCCACACCCTTGCCTTCGTAACGCTTGCGAGTGGCCTTGTCTTGCACCAGCTCGATGGCCCCCAGCAGACCGACTCCGCGCACTTCACCCACCAACGGGTGATCGTTCAGTTCGCGCAGACGTTTCTGCAAATACGGTGCCGTTTCTTCATGGGCGCGATCGATGATTTTCTCTTCGCGCAGAATCCGGATGTTTTCCAGACCCACCGCTGCCGCCACCGGGTGACCGGAGTAGGTGAAGCCGTGGTTGAAATCACCGCCCTCGTTGAGCACCGCCACCACTTCGTCACGCACGATCAGGCCACCCATCGGTATGTAGCCGGACGTCAGGCCTTTGGCGATGGTCATCATGTGTGGCTTGAGGTCGTAGAAATCGCTGCCGAACCATTGGCCGGTACGGCCGAAACCGCAGATCACTTCATCGGCCACGAACAGGATGTCGTACTTGGCGAGGATTTCCTTGATGCGCGGCCAGTAGGTGTCTGGCGGAATGATCACGCCGCCGGCGCCCTGGATCGGCTCGGCAATAAAGGCACCGACGTTGTCCACGCCGACTTCCAGAATCTTTTCTTCCAGCTGATTGGCCGCCCAGATCCCGAACTCTTCCGGGGTCATGTCGCCGCCTTCGGCGAACCAGTACGGCTGGGCGATGTGGACGATGCCCGGAATCGGCAGGTCGCCCTGTTCGTGCATGTAGGTCATGCCGCCCAGGCTCGCGCCGGCCACGGTGGAACCGTGGTAGCCGTTCTTTCGGCTGATGATGACTTTCTTGTTCGGCTGACCCTTGATCGCCCAGTAGTGGCGAACCATGCGCAGCATGGTGTCGTTGCCTTCGGAGCCGGAACCGGTGAAGAACACGTGGTTCATGCCCTCCGGCGCCACGTCGGCGATGGCCTTGGCCAGTTCCAGTGCCGGCGGGTGCGCGGTCTGGAAGAACAGGTTGTAGTAAGGCAGTTCGCGCATCTGTCTGGCGGCCGCATCGGCCAGCTCGTCGCGCCCATAACCGATCGCCACACACCACAGACCCGCCATGCCATCAAGGATCTTGTTACCCTCGCTGTCCCACAGGTACACGCCCTTGGCGTTGGTGATGATCCGTGGACCCTTTTCTTTCAGCTGCTTGAAGTCGCTGAACGGGGCCAGGTGGTGATCGCTGCTGAGGGCTTGCCACTCACGGGTTTGCGGGTTGTTGCTGGTCATGCCAATTCTCCTTGTTATCGGTGAAGGCGCGGCGGCTGGCCACCGCGCCCGGCGTATCAGACGGCGAAGAGCAGGTACTCACGCTCCCAGGAACTGATCACGCGCTTGAAGTTTTCATGCTCGGCCCGCTTGACCGCGACGTAGCCGGTGATGAAGGTCTTGCCCAGGTATTTCTCGATGGTCGCGCTGTTTTCCATGCGCTCCAGGGCGTCCTCGATGGTCAGCGGCAGGCGCAGGTTGCGGCGCTCGTAACCACGGCCCACGACCGGCGCGCTCGGGTTGATGCCTTCGACCATGCCGATGTAGCCGCAGAGCAGGCTCGCGGCAATCGCCAGGTACGGGTTGGCGTCGGCGCCCGGCAGGCGGTTTTCCACCCGGCGGTTCTGCGGGCCGGCATCCGGGACGCGCAGGCCCACGGTGCGGTTTTCTTCGCCCCACTCCACGTTCACCGGCGCGGAGGTGTCCGGCAGGAAGCGGCGGAACGAGTTGACGTTCGGTGCGAACAGCGGCAGCAATTCCGGAATCAATTTCTGCAGGCCACCGATGTGGTGCAGGAACAGCTGGCTCATGGTCCCGTCTTCGTTGGAGAACACGTTCTTGCCGGTCTCGATGTCGATGATGCTCTGGTGCAGGTGCATCGCACTGCCCGGCTCACCGGTCATCGGCTTGGCCATGAAGGTCGCGGCCACGTTGTGCTTGAGGGCGGCCTCACGCATGGTGCGCTTGAACACCAGAATCTGGTCGGCCAGCGACAGGGCATCGCCGTGACGGAAGTTGATTTCCATCTGCGCGGTGCCGTCCTCGTGGATCAGCGTGTCGAGGTCCAGTTCCTGCAGTTCGCACCAATCGTAGACGTCTTCGAAAAGAGGATCGAATTCGTTCGCCGCTTCGATGGAGAACGACTGACGACCGATCTCCGGACGCCCGGAACGGCCGACCGGCGGCTGCAACGGATAGTCGGGGTCGTCGCTGCGCTTGGTCAGGTAGAACTCCATTTCCGGCGCCACGATCGGCTGCCAGCCCTTGTCGGCATAGAGTTTCAGGACTTTCTTGAGGACGTTGCGCGGCGACAGCTCGATCGGGTTGCCTTGCTTGTCGTAGGTGTCGTGGATCACCTGGGCGGTCGGCTCGATGGCCCATGGCACCAGGTACACGGCGTTCTGGTCGGGACGGCAGATCATGTCGATGTCGGCCGGGTCGAGCAGTTCGTAATAGATGTCGTCTTCGACGTAGTCGCCGGTCACGGTCTGCAACAGAACGCTCTCTGGCAGGCGCATGCCTTTTTCGGCGATGAACTTGTTGGTCGGCGAGATCTTGCCCCGGGTGATGCCGGTCAAGTCGCCGATCATGCATTCGACTTCTGTGATCTTGTGGTCTTTCAACCAATCGGTGAGCTGGTCGAGGTTGTTACTCATAAATGCCTCTGGGCTGAGTCTCCTGACGCATGTCAGGCAATTTTGACGCACCAGGCGTCGCGTTAAAGGGCCTTGCTTGCGCGCAGTGCCGGCTTACGCCCGGCACCGCGCATAGACAATGAAGGAGGAGCTTACCTGCCCTTTACGCTGGCGTTGCATTTCCTGTGCACATCCCGGGCGTGCAGAATCACGGGCACGACGACGGGCGCGGTGCAGGCCGGGAGAGGGAAAGAGATCTATATTGAAAGGAGAACCGCTAAAGAGGATGCCTTCGCACACGTCCAGAATATCGGACGCTGCCGCTCGATCTGCCATGGGCAGGGAGATCGCTGGCACGTTGCAGGCCTTGCTGGCCGCGCTGCGGACGGACGTGTCGCCACTGATGTGATAAGCATGCAGACCGGACCGCAAAGAGCAGTCGGTGACGCCGATTAACGGCAGGCGAGACATGAAACACCCCGGTATTATTGCTGTTATGGGTTTGATCCGAGCTTAGCCTTGTTCATTTTTTTACACAACACCCCCGTAAAAAATACAACACGGCCTGCTCAAGCCTGCGGGTGGCGCGTCCTTCACGGATAAAAAAATGCCCCAAAGTGCCCCATAAATGCCCTCGTGGCGCTTTTTCAGGGCAGAAAAGGCCTCGCTTGACTTCGGCAGGCCGTTCGGGTTGACTGAAACAAGAAAAGATCAATGATTGATATTTTTAACAACAAAGGTGTTGCATCATGTCGGTACCCCCGCGTGCCGTTCAGCTTAACGAAGCGAACGCGTTCCTTAAGGAACATCCTGAGGTTCTGTACGTTGACCTTCTGATTGCGGATATGAATGGTGTGGTGCGCGGCAAGCGCATCGAACGCACCAGCCTCCACAAGGTTTACGAGAAAGGCATCAACCTGCCGGCCTCTCTATTTGCTCTGGATATCAATGGTTCGACGGTGGAAAGCACCGGCCTGGGCCTGGACATCGGCGACGCCGACCGTATCTGCTATCCAATCCCCGATACCCTGTGCAACGAGCCATGGCAGAAGCGCCCGACCGCGCAACTGTTGATGACCATGCACGAACTCGAAGGTGACCCTTTCTTCGCCGACCCGCGCGAAGTGCTCCGTCAAGTTGTTGCAAAGTTTGACGAGCTCGGCCTGACCATCTGCGCCGCGTTCGAACTCGAGTTCTACCTGATCGACCAGGAAAACGTGAACGGCCGCCCTCAGCCGCCGCGCTCGCCGATCTCCGGCAAACGCCCGCATTCGACCCAGGTCTACCTGATCGACGACCTCGACGAATACGTCGACTGCCTCCAGGACATTCTGGAAGGCGCCAAAGAGCAAGGCATCCCGGCCGACGCCATCGTCAAGGAAAGTGCCCCGGCGCAGTTCGAAGTGAACCTGCACCACGTCGCCGACCCGATCAAGGCATGCGACTACGCGGTCCTGCTCAAGCGTCTGATCAAGAACATCGCCTACGACCATGAAATGGACACCACTTTCATGGCCAAGCCGTACCCTGGCCAGGCAGGCAACGGTCTGCACGTCCACATTTCGGTTCTCGACAAAGAAGGCAAAAACATTTTTGCCAGCGAGGATCCCGAGCAGAACGCCGCGCTGCGTCACGCGATCGGCGGTGTGCTCGAGACCCTGCCCGCGCAGATGGCTTTCCTCTGCCCGAACGTCAACTCCTACCGTCGTTTCGGCGCACAGTTCTACGTGCCGAACTCGCCGAGCTGGGGCCTGGACAACCGCACCGTGGCCCTGCGCGTACCGACCGGCTCCGCCGACGCGGTCCGTCTGGAACACCGCGTTGCCGGCGCCGACGCCAACCCGTACCTGCTGATGGCTTCGGTCCTGGCGGGCGTGCACCACGGTCTGGTCAACAAGATCGAACCGGGCGCTCCGGTCGAAGGCAACAGCTACGAGCAAAACGAGCAGAGCCTGCCGAACAACTTGCGCGATGCCCTGCGCGAGCTGGACGACAGCGAGGTGATGGCCAAGTACATCGATCCGAAATACATCGATATCTTCGTCGCCTGTAAGGAAAGCGAGCTGGAGGAGTTCGAACACTCCATCTCCGACCTCGAGTACAACTGGTACCTGCACACCGTTTAAGCGGACTGCAGCAAAGGAAAACGCCGTTGGCTTCTCAGCCAGCGGCGTTTTTTTATTGGCCTCTGTGGCAGAGATTCAAGCTCTGCGTACAATGCCCGCTGCCCCGCAGGAGACTTTCATGACGCGTCCCGCCCCCGTCCGCAAACCCCGTGCCCGCAGTCAGGCGCGGATCGATTCGATACTCGACGCCGCGCGCACGCTGCTGGCTGCCGAGGGCGTGGCGAGCCTGTCGATCTACAGCGTGGCCGAGCGCGCACAGATTCCGCCCTCCTCGGTCTACCACTTCTTCGCCAGTGTCCCGGCGCTGCTCGAAGCGCTGACCGCCGATGTGCACGCGGCCTTCCGCGCCTGCCTGCAAGCGCCGATCGATCACGATGCCCTGCGCGAATGGCGCGACCTGTCGCGGCTGGTCGAGGAGCGGATGCTGGAGATCTACGGCGAGGATGCCGCCGCCCGCCAGCTGATCCTCGCGCAGCACGGCCTCACCGAAGTCACTCAGGCCGACCGCCAGCACGACCTCGAACTCGGCGACCTGATGCACAAGCTGTTCGACCATCACTTCGAACTGCCGCGACTGCCGGACGATGTGGACGTGTTTGCGCTGGCCATGGAACTGGGCGACCGCGTCTACGCCCGTTCGGTGCAGCAGCACGGGCAGATCACCCCGCGCATGGCCGAGGAAGGCATGCGGGTGTTCGATGCCTATATCGGGCTGTATCTGCCGCCCTATTTGCCCAAGCGAATTCTCTAGCGATGATCGTTCCCACGCTCTGCGTGGGAATGCAGCCCGTGACGCTCCGCGTCACTGGACGCGGAGCGTCCCCAGAGGCATTCCCACGCAGAGCATGGGAACGATCAGCACGGTCAATCTCAAGTCAACAAAAAACCCCGAAGGGCTCACACCCTTCGGGGTTGTTTTTGTCCCACGCCCTTACAACTTGGCGATGGACACCTCGGTGGACTTCACGAAGGCGATCACTTCGCTGCCGACCTCCAGTTCCAGCTCCTTGACCGAACGGGTGGTGATCACCGACGTGACGATGCCGGAAGCGGTCTGCACGTCGATTTCCGACAGCACGTCGCCGAGAACGATCTCCTTGATCGCGCCTTTGAACTGGTTGCGTACGTTGATGGCTTTGATAGTCATGGCATTGATTCCTGTCGTTTGCTTGAGTTATTGAGCCCAACGCAGTTGCGTAGGCAAGGGTGAAACGGGTTCCGGCGCCGGCGGCTCGCCGGGCAGGGACAACACACGGTTGAGCACTTCGGTTTCCAGCGCCGCCAGGCGATGGGAGCCACGCACCCGAGGACGCGGCAGCTCCACTTGCAGGTCGAGGCCGACTTCGCCGTCCTCGATCAGAATCACCCGGTCGGCAATCGCCACCGCTTCGCTGACGTCGTGGGTCACCAGCAACACGGTGAAACCATGCTGTTGCCAGAGACGTTCGATCAGTTGCTGCATCTCGATCCGAGTCAGCGCATCCAGTGCGCCCAGCGGCTCGTCGAGCAGCAACAGACGCGGTTGATGAATCAGCGCCCGGGCCAGCGCCACGCGCTGCTTCTGCCCACCGGACAATGCCGCCGGCCATTCATTGGCGCGATCGGCGAGGCCGACTGCATCCAGCGCCTGCAAGGCTTGCGGACGCCAGTTGCCCTTGAGGCCGAGACCGACGTTGTCGATGATCTTCTTCCACGGCAGCAGTCGCGCTTCCTGGAACATCAACCGGGTGTCATCCCGCGCATCGCTGAGCGGTGCGGCACCGGCGAGCAAATCGCCGCCAGTGGGTTGATCGAGGCCGGCAAGCAAGCGCAGAAATGTGCTCTTGCCGCATCCGCTGCGCCCGACCACGGCAACAAACTGCCCTGCCGGAATGTGCAGGTCGATGTCACGCAGTACCTGGCGCGAGCCGAAAGTCTTTTGCAGGTTGCGCACTGCCAGCGGAATCCCGCGCAGCAGGCGTGGAGGTTGTTGAGCGGTCATGCCGCACCTCCTTTCGCCACTTGATACGCCGGATGCCAACGCAGCCACACACGTTCAAGTCCACGAGCCGCGAGGTCGGCCAGCTTGCCGAGCACCGCGTACATCAGAATCGCCAGCACCACCACGTCGGTCTGCAGGAACTCGCGGGCGTTCATCGCCAGGTAACCGATGCCGGAGCTCGCGGAGATGGTTTCCGCCACGATCAGCGTCAGCCACATGAAGCCCAGGGCGAAGCGCACGCCGACCAGAATCGAAGGCAGCGCGCCCGGCAGAATCACCTGCCAGAACAGGCTGAAACCGGACAGGCCATAACTGCGGGCCATTTCCACCAGCGCCGGGTCGACGTTGCGAATGCCGTGATAGGTGTTGAGGTAGATCGGGAACAGCGTGCCCAATGCCACCAGGAAAATCTTCGCCGACTCATCGATGCCGAACCACAGGATCACCAGCGGAATCAGCGCCAGGTGCGGCACGTTGCGGATCATCTGCACCGAGCTGTCGAGCAGGCGTTCGCCCCACTTCGACAGGCCGGTGATGAAACCCAGCACCAGGCCGATGCTGCCACCGATGGTGAAGCCCAGCGCGGCGCGCCAGCCGCTGATCGCCAGGTGTGTCCAGATTTCGCCGCTGCGCACCAGGCTCACACCGGCTTCGATCACCGCCACCGGCGCCGGCAGAATCCGCGTCGACAACCAGCCTGCCGACACCGACAGCTGCCACACCACCAGCAACAACACCGGCAACGCCCAGGGCGCGAGGCTGTGGATAAATTTCTTCATGGCAGCGCCTCAGCTCTGGGACGCGGCTTTGGGAAGAATGTCGTTGGCCACCATCTCGCCGAACGGGCTGACGTAACCGGCGCTTTTCGGCAGTTCCGGACGCTCGACGTCGAGGTGCGGGAACAGCAATTCAGCCACCCGATACGATTCTTCGAGGTGTGGATAACCGGAGAAGATGAAGGTATCGATGCCCAGATCCGCGTATTCCTTCACGCGCGCCGCCACGGTCGGGCCGTCGCCGACCAGCGCCGTCCCGGCACCGCCGCGCACCAGGCCGACGCCGGCCCACAGGTTCGGGCTGACTTCGAGGTTGTCGCGGCTGCCACCGTGCAGCGCGGCCATGCGTTGCTGGCCAACCGAATCGAACCGCGCCAGCGATGCCTGGGCACATTTGATGGTGTCGTCATCCAGATGCGAAATCAGGCGATCTGCCGCTTGCCAGGCTTCGGCGTTGGTTTCCCGCACGATCACATGCAGACGAATGCCGAAGCGCACGGTGCGGCCGAGCTTGGCCGCTTTAGCGCGAACCTGTTCGATCTTCTCGGCAACGGCTGCGGGCGGCTCGCCCCAGGTCAGGACCATTTCCACTTGTTCGGCGGCCAGATCCTGCGCCGCTTCCGACGAACCACCGAAATACAGCGGCGGACGCGGTTGCTGGATCGGCGGATAAAGCAATTTGGCGCCCTTCACGCTGATGTGCTCGCCGTCGTAATCCACGGTTTCGCCTTCCAGCACGCGGCGCCAGATCCGGGTGAATTCCACCGAGGCCTGATAGCGCGCTTCGTGATCGAGGAACAGACCGTCGCCGGCCAACTCTTCCGGATCGCCACCGGTCACCAGGTTGAACAGCGCACGACCACCGGACAATCGATCCAGCGTCGCGGCCTGACGCGCCGCCACCGTCGGGGAAATGATCCCGGGGCGCAGGGCGACAAGGAATTTCAGACGCTGGGTCACCGGGATCAGCGATGCCGCCACCAGCCACGAGTCCTCGCAGGAACGGCCGGTGGGAATCAGCACGCCGCCAAAGCCCAGACGATCCGCCGCTTGCGCGACCTGTTGCAGATAGCCGTGGTCGACGGCGCGGGCGCCTTCGGCGGTGCCAAGGTAATGGCCGTCGCCGTGGGTAGGCAGGAACCAGAAGATGTTGAGGCTCATGGAGTGGTCTCCTTGGGGATTCGATTTACTGGGCTTGGGTGACCGAGCTTTGGGCCACAGCAGCCGGTGGGGTCCAGATCACGTCCTTGATGCTCAACGGCTTGGGGATCAGCTTGAGCTGGTAGAAGGTGTCGGCGATTTTCTGTTGTGCGGCGACCACTTCCGGGGTCAGGAACAGCGCGCCGTAGCCTTGGCGCTTCACCGAGGTCAGGGTGATGTCTGCCGGCAGGCCGAGCAGCGGCGACACCTGTTGGGTCACGTCTTCCGGGTTGGCCTTGGACCACTCGCCGACGGCGCGCACTTCTTCCACGAGGGTCTTGATCACCTCGGGATTTTTCTGTGCGTAGGGTTTGGTCGCCAGGTAGAACTGGTGGTTGTCGACGATGCCTTTGCCGTCACGCAGGGTGTGCGCTTGCAGCTGTTTCTCGGCGGCGGCCTGGTACGGATCCCAGATGACCCAGGCGTCGACGCTGCCACGTTCGAACGCGGCGCGGGCATCGGCCGGCGGCAGGAATACGGTTTGAATGTCGGTGTACTTGAGGCCGGCGTCTTCCAGCGCACGCACCAGCAGGTAGTGAACGTTGGAGCCTTTGTTCAGGGCGACTTTCTTGCCCTTGAGATCCGCCACCGATTTGATCGGCGAATCTTTCGGCACAAGGATCGCTTCGCTGTTCGGCGCTGGTGGCTCGTAAGCCACGTAGAGCAGATCGGCACCGGCCGCCTGGGCGAAGACCGGCGGGGTTTCGCCGGTGACACCGAAGTCGATCGAGCCGACGTTCAGGCCTTCCAGCAACTGCGGGCCGCCGGGGAATTCAGTCCATTGCACGTCGACGCCTTGGGCGGCGAGGCGTTTTTCCAGAGTGCCCTTGGCTTTGAGCAGCACCAGCGTGCCGTACTTCTGATAACCGATACGCAGGGTTTCGGCTTGAGCTTGAGTGATGGCGCCGAAGGACACAGCCGCAGCAAACAGAGCGACCAGACCACGACGCAAAAATACAGTGCGCATAGCGCTCTCCTTTTTGCTGTTGGGTTTTGGCTGCACCTGCTTGGCCGTTGGCGGCTGAGTAAGGTGAGTACTTCAAGATTCGGTGTGGCTCAAATGCTCCAGCGAGCACTCAACAAACGTTCGTTCAACAGCCCCGGCTCCAGCGGCTTGGGCCGGCGGGCCATGGCGCTGACAAACTGGTCCAGCGCTTCATGCAGCCGCTGCTCCAGCGCCGGCGCAAACTGCGCCTGGGCACTGCCTTCGCCATAGGCGATCTGGCTGTCCTCGGCAAAAATCCCTTGCAGCATTTCCTGGGCCTTCAACGCCGACAGCACAGGCTTGAGGGCGTAATCGACCACCAACATGTGGGCGATGCTGCCGCCGGTAGCCATCGGCAGAACAATCTTGTGGTTCAACGCACGCTCGGGCAGCAGATCCAGCACGGTCTTCAGGGCGCCGGAAAATGACGCCTTGTAAACCGGCGTGGCGATCAGCAGGCCATCGGCGTTTTCAATCTGTTGCAGCAGGTCGAGCACCTTCGGGCTGTCGAAGCGGGCGTGGAGCAGGTCTTCGGCCGGGAAGTCCCGCACCTGATAACTCACCACTTCCACCCCTTGCTGCTGCAACCAGCGTTGCGAGCGTTCCAGCAACACCCCGGAGCGGGAACGTTGACTGGGACTGCCACCGAGTGAGACGACCAGCATTCAGACGATTCCTTGCGCGTTACAGGCGATTCGCGGGTTGCGATCTCGCTTCGATGTCAGTGACCTTACCAGCTGATTCATATATCCATAAATCATATTTATTCATTTGGTTATTCTTTATGGAGATATGCATTTCCCTTTCCTGCGGGCAAAAAAACAGGCCGTGAAAACGGCCTGAAACCCTGCATCGTGGTTCGTACTGATCGCTCCCTGACTGATCGTTCCCACGCTCCGCGTGGGAATGCCGCCCGTGACGCTCTGCGTCACAGTGGACGCGGAGCGTCCATGTATTCATTCCCACGCGGAGCGTGGGAACGATCCGAGGTAGGTTATTTGTTCGGCTGTGGGGTGAGGCGCAGGTACGGTTTCACCGCGCGATAGCCCTTCGGAAAGCGTTGTTTGATTTCGTCTTCGTCCTTGAGCGACGGCACGATCACCACTTCTTCACCGTCCTGCCAGTTGGCCGGGGTTGCCACCTTGTAATTGTCGGTGAGCTGCAGCGAATCGATCACCCGCAGGATCTCGTGGAAGTTGCGCCCGGTGCTCGCCGGGTAGGTGATGGTCAGGCGGATCTTCTTGTTCGGATCGATCACGAACAGCGAACGCACGGTCAGGGTGTCGTTGGCGTTCGGGTGGATCAGATCGTAAAGATCGGACACCTTGCGATCGGCATCGGCCAGGATCGGGAAGTTGACGATGGTGTTCTGGGTTTCGTTGATGTCCTCGATCCACTTGTGGTGCGAGTCCACCGGGTCGACCGACAGCGCAATGGCTTTCACGCCACGTTGGGTGAACTCGTCCTTGAGCTTGGCGGTGAAGCCCAGCTCGGTGGTGCAGACCGGGGTGAAGTCCGCCGGGTGGGAAAACAGCACGCCCCAGCTATCGCCCAGCCATTCGTGGAAACGAATCTTGCCGGCGCTGGAATCCTGTTCGAAATCGGGGGCGATATCGCCAAGTCTGAGGCTCATGGTGCGGCTCCTGATGAGTGGTTGGAGACCTCAACTGTAGCTCGGGATTCGATCTTCTGAAAAAGAATAAATAACTAGATATTTATATCTTTATTGAATATTAAACATCTGTTCACTGGACGCCCCGCAGCATCGCGACGAACATCGCCCTCAAGGTTCGAGAAGGCCTTGAGTTGCTGTAAAGAGGGGAACATCGGGAAAGGCTTACGGGGGTGAGCCGGACCCGAAAACGCAAAAGCCCCGTCCGGCGCGATGCCGGACGGGGCTTTTTTACATCGGTTTTTTACATCAGTGCAGGAGCGCGCTATTACAGCAGCGGGATCGAGTAGCTGACGATCAGGCGGTTTTCGTCCTGCGAACGGGTGTTCGGCAGGTCGGTGCGCCATACAGCGTTTTTCCACATCAGGCCGACGTTCTTGAACGGACCTTCCGGTACGACGTAACCGATGGTCAGGTCGCGTTCCCACTCGGAACGATCCGAAGCGTTTTCGCGGCCGTTGGTGCCAACGGTGTCGATGCTGTCGCCTTTCAGGTAAACCACACCAGCGGTCAGGCCAGGGATACCGACTTTGGCGAAGTCATAGGAGTAGCGAGCTTGCCAGGTTTTCTCGCCGGCACGGCCGAACTTCTGGATCTGCATGTCGGTGATGGTGTAGTTCGACGAACCGTCGCCCTGGTTCAGCCAAGGGAAGTCGGAGCTGCCGTTGGAAACCTGGTAACCGCCACCGAAGGTGTGACCTTCAACGGTGTACAGGAACAGGCCGCTGTACAGGTTGTTGTCGACTTCGCCACGACCGTTGCGCACGCCGGTGTAGTTACCGGTGCTGAAGTACGCAGGATCAGTGCCGTTCTTGCCGTCGTCGGAGCTGTTGAAGTAACGGAAGTCAGACTTCAATACGCCCGGGCCGATGGCCCAGTTGTGTACCAGACCCAGGAAGTGCTGCTTGTAGAAGTCTTCCAGGTTGCCGTAGTAGTACTGGGCAGTCAGGTCTTTGGTGATCTTGTAGTCACCACCGGCGTAGATGAACTTGTTGCTGTCACGGAAGCCAGTACCACGGGTGTTTGCACCGCTGATGGACAAGTTTTCGTTGTTGCTGGAGTTACGGCCTTTCACGGCTTCGATCTGACCACCGACCAGAGTCAGGTCCTTGATTTCGCCGGAAGTGATCTGGCCGCCCTGCCAGGTTTGTGGCAGCAGACGACCGTCGTTGGTCACGATGACCGGGTTCTTCGGCTGCAGGGTACCCAGCTTCAGTTCAGTCTGGGAGATCTTGGCTTTGGCAGTCAGACCCAGGCTGGAGAAGTTGTCTACGGCTTTACCGTTGGACTCGCTCGGGAACACAGTGCCGCCGTAAGCGGTGCCGCTGTTGCCGTTGGTGCCGCCGCCCGAATCCAGACGCACGCCCAGCAGGCCGATGGCGTCGATACCGAAGCCCACAGTGCCTTGGGTGTAGCCGGAGATGAAACGCAGATCGAAGCCTTGGCCCCACTCTTCGTTCTTGTTCGGGCCAGTGCCATCGCGGTTGTCAGTGTTGATGTAGAAGTTACGCAGCCCCAAGGTGGCCTTGCTGTCTTCGATGAAACCTGCGGCGCCTGCCTGCTGCGCCAAAACCCCTACGGCCACGGCCAGGGCCAAGGTGGACTTGTTCATGTTTCGCTCCTCTCGTTTCTAATTCTTGTGTTCCTGGTCCGGGGTCTGATGCCCCTGGATCCTAAGATGCGCGATTAGCGCCAGACCGTGACTGACAAGTCAATCGTAACCTTGTGTGTCTACGACCAAGGTCTAATCGCAGTTATTTGGTCCCTGCAGGGTAAAGACTTCCTGATAAACCCAAAAAGAATTTATTCATTCTTTTTCATACCATTCGGCTATATGGCCAGCCAATTGCCATCTTCACCGGGATACAGCGTATCGGCGACTAAGCTCATTACTAAATGGTATTTGTTAGCCTTTTTTTAGATCGATTAGCTTTGACGCAACCCCGATTCGTCAATCCCTATCAAAAAGGCGACGCCATGATGGCCAAACGCGCACTATCTAGTCAATTTGTTACAGTTTGTGTGTCGGCGCTGATTTCTTTTTCAGCCCATGCCGCCAACCTCACCGTGGGCTACCAGACCGGTATCGACCCGAGCAAAGTCCCCCAGGCCGACGGCATCTACGAGAAGACCATCGGCGAGAAGATCGACTGGCGCCGGTTCAACAGCGGCCCGGAAGTTGTGACAGCCATTGCCTCCGGCGACGTGCAGATCGGCAACCTCGGCTCCAGCCCGCTGGCGGCCGCCGCCTCGCGCAATCTGCCGATCGTTGCCTTCATCGTCTCGGCGCAGATCAATGCCGCCGAAGCCTTGGTGGTGCGTAACGGCAGCGGTATCAACAAGCCCGAAGACCTGATCGGCAAGACCATCGCCACCCCGTTCGTTTCCACCTCCCATTACAGCCTGCTCGGTGCGCTCAAGCACTGGGGCCTGGACACCACGAAAGTCAAAGTAGTGAACCTGCAACCCGCTGAAATCGCGGCCGCCTGGAAACGTGGCGACATCGACGGCGCCTTTGTCTGGTCGCCGGCGCTGGGCGAAATCCGCAAGACCGGCAAGACCCTGACCGATGCCGCGCAGGTCGGCCAGTGGGGCGCGCCGACTTTCGAAGTCTGGGTAGCGCGCAAGGACTTTGCCGAGAAGCATCCTGAAGTCGTGGCCAAATTCGCCAAGGTGACTCTGGACTCGTTCGCTGATTACGCCGCCCATAAAGACAGCTGGACAGCCGATTCCGTACCTGTACAGAAAATCGCCAAACTGACCGGTGCCAATGCTGCCGACGTTCCGGAATTGCTTGCCGGTTCGGCCTTCCCGGACGCCAAGGCGCAACAGACCACAGCGCTGCTGGACGGCGGCACGGCGAAGGCGATTGGTGAGACGGCGAAGTTCTTGAAGGAACAGGGCAAGGTCGAAAGCGTTTTGCCTGACTACTCGCCTTATGTCAGTGCGAAGTTTGTAGCGGAGTAAAACAATTGCCCCCACGCATCGCGTGGGGGCAATCGCATATCACAGAGACTTTTCGAAGATCTTCGAATTGCGCTGATAGTTATAGAGGGAAGCCCGCGCCGCCGGCAGGCGCTCGACGCTGCTCGGCTCGAAACCGCGCTCACGGAACCAGTGGGCGGTACGGGTGGTAAGGACGAACAGGGTTTTCAGGCCCTGCGCCCGGGCACGGGTCTCGATGCGCTCGAGCAGTTCGTCGCCGCGACCGCCATGGCGATACTCAGGATTCACCGCCAGGCACGCCAGCTCGCCGGCATCCGAATCGGCAATCTGATACAGCGCCGCACAGGCGATGATCATCCCTTCACGCTCGACCACGCTGAACTGCTCGATTTCACGTTCCAGCACTTCGCGGGAACGGCGCACCAGAATCCCCTGCTCCTCCAGCGGACTGATCAGATCGAGCAAGCCGCCGACGTCTTCAATCGCCGCCTCGCGCACCAGTTCGAATTGCTCCTGGGCCACCAGCGTGCCGCCACCGTCACGGGTGAACAGTTCGGTCAGCAGCGCGCCGTCCTCGGCATAACTGACGATATGGCTGCGCGCCACGCCGCCACGGCAGGCTTCGGCGGCGGCATCCAGCAGTTCCGCCTGATAGTTGCTGCCCAGACGCTGCAAATGCGCCGGCACCTGTTGCGGGCGCAGCTCGCGAACCAGTTTGCCGTTTTCGTCGATCAGACCGAGGTCGGCACCGAACAGCAGCAGCTTGTCGGCGCCCAGATCAATGGCGGCGCGGGTGGCGACGTCTTCGCAGGCGAGGTTGAAGATCTCGCCGGTCGGCGAATAACCCAGCGGCGACAGCAGCACGATGGAGCGCTCGTCGAGCAGGCGGTTGATGCCTTTGCGGTCGACCCGGCGCACTTCGCCGGTGTGGTGATAGTCGACACCTTCCAGCACGCCGATCGGCCGCGCCGTCACGAGGTTGCCGCTGGCCACCCGCAGACGCGAGCCCTGCATCGGCGACGAGGCCATGTCCATCGACAACCGTGCCTCGATGGCAATGCGCAGCTGGCCGACCGCGTCGATCACGCATTCCAGCGTCGCGGCATCGGTGATGCGCATGCCGTGGTGGTAATGCGGGGTCAGGCCGCGGGCGGCAAGGCGGGTTTCGATCTGCGGACGGGAACCATGCACCAGCACCAGCCGCACGCCGAGGCTGTGCAGCAACACGATGTCATGGACGATGTTGCCGAAATTCGGATGCTCCACGCCGTCGCCCGGAAGCATGACGACGAAGGTGCAATCGCGGTGAGCATTGATATAGGGAGACGCGTGGCGAAGCCAATTGACGTATTCGGGCATGAACCTGGGCCTGTAATAAATAGCAGCCGGAAAAGGGGCGAAACGGAAAACGCACAGCGGGCTGATGGTTATCGTCGGAACAGGCTTGGCGACACGCGCGCTCTCCTCATGAATACGGGTGGGTGTTTGGGCAATTTATACAGCTTTGAGACAGTAATGTTCGATCAACTGCCGCAATAGATGCACGGTAGGCTGCAAACGTGACATTTCGAGGTACTCGTCCGGCTGGTGCGCACAGGCGATGTCGCCAGGGCCGAGCACGATGGTTTCGCAGCCAAGGCGCTGAAGATAAGGCGCTTCGGTGCCGAACGCTACCGCTTCGGCCGTGTGGCCGGTGAGTTTTTCGGCAATTCGCACCAACTCCGCGTCTTCGGCCTGCTCGAACGGCGGCACTTCGGGAAACAGCGGCGCGTAATCGATCTTCACCTGATGGCGTTCGGCGACCGGGTTGAGCCTGCGCAGAATCTCGCTGCGCAAGAGCTTGGGGTCCATTCCCGGCAACGGCCGCAGGTCGAACTCCAGCGAACACTGGCCGCAGATGCGGTTGGGGTTGTCGCCACCGTGGATGCAGCCAAAGTTCATGGTCGGCTGCGGCACGCTGAACTGAGGGTTGTTGAATTCACGCTGCCACAACAGGCGCAAGCCGCGCAGTTCGCCTATGGCATCGTGCATCGCTTCGAGGGCGCTGTGCCCCAGGCGCGGATCCGACGAATGGCCGCTCTGCCCGAGGATATCGATGCGCTCCATCATGATGCCCTTGTGCATGCGGATCGGCTTGAGCCCGGTCGGCTCGCCGATCACCGCCGCCCGGCCCAGCGGTCGCCCCGCTTCGGCCAGCGCACGGGCACCGGACATCGAGCTTTCTTCATCGCAGGTGGCGAGGATCAGCAGCGGTTGCTTGAACGGCTGGTCGAGCAGCGGTTGCACGGCTTCGATGATCAGGGCGAAAAAGCCCTTCATGTCGCAACTGCCGAGGCCGACCCAGCGGCCATCGACTTCGGTGAGTTTCAGCGGATCGGTTTTCCACAGCGCATCGTCGTACGGCACCGTGTCGCTGTGCCCGGCCAGCACCAGCCCGCCGGGGCCGCTGCCAAAACTGGCAAGCAGGTTGAATTTTCCGGGGCTGACCTGCTGGATATCGCAGCTGAAACCGAGGTCGCCGAGCCAGCCCGCAAGCAGATCGATCACAGCCCGGTTGGACTGATCGAGCCGTGGCTGGGTGCAACTGACCGACGGCGCGGCGATCAGTGCAGCGAACTGGTCTTGCATGGACGGCAAAGGCATCGCTGACTCCAACTCCCGGATTGAGGTTCATCATAGAACCATCCGGCGCCGAGAATAAACCGCCGCAAAGCGTAGGAAGGTTCAGTCCTGTACACTGCACGGCCTTGGCAGCCACACATTCCCCCGGCTGCGCTTCCGATCCTGGATTTTCCGGCCATGCAGAAAGAAACCGAAATCAAACTCCGCGTCAGCCGCGAAACCCTCGCCGCCCTGCGCGAGCACCCTCTCCTGAAAAAACGCAACAAAAGTGGCTGGGAACGCCGTGAGTTGATGAATCAGTACTTCGACACGCCCGAGCGTGACCTGGCCCGGGCCAAGGTTGCCCTGCGCCTGCGCAAGGACGGCGAAGACGTGATTCAGACCCTCAAGACCCGTGGCCAGAGCGTTGCCGGCCTGTCCGAGCGTAACGAGTACGACTGGAACCTGCCCAAAGCCAAGCTCGACGTGAAGAAACTCGACGGCGAATGCTGGCCCGAGTCCCTCGCCGAGCTGGACAAAAAAACCCTGAAGCCGATCTTCACCACCGATTTCGTCCGCGAGCGCGCCGAAATCGCCTGGGGCCGTGGCAAGACCAAAGTGGTCATCGAAGCCGCGCTGGACCTGGGCCACGTGGTGGTCGGCAAGCAGAAAGAAGAAATCTGCGAGCTGGAACTGGAACTGCGCGAAGGCGAACCTGCCGCGCTGCTGGAACTGGCCGCCGAGCTGGCCGAAACCCTGGCCCTGATGCCGTGCGACATCAGCAAGGCCGAGCGCGGCTACCGTCTGTACGACGCCAACAGTTACTCGCTGAGCCTGCCGGCGCCGGCCATCACTGCTGAAACCCCGCTGGACGACGCCTTCGCCGCCCTGGCCTGGCACTTGCTCGGCAGCAGCCAACGTCTGGCCGAACAGTATCGCTTCAACGGCCACTGGCGCCTGCTGCAGGACTGGGTCGAGAACCTCGCGGAAATGCGCGCCCTGCTGAGCAGCCTCGGCCAGGCCGCGCCGCGTCCGTCGACTCACGACTTGCGCGTTGCCCTCGATGCCCTGCTGGAAGACTGGCGCCCGCTGGTGCAGGTTGGCATCGAAGACGAAGACGTGCGCAAAGCCGCGCCGGAGCAGTTCCTCGAAGAGCTGGAAGACCCGCGCTGGGGCCTGTTCTCGCTGAACGCTTCGCGCTGGTTGCTGGCTCGCACCTGGACGGCTGACCGCAACACCCGTGGCAATCGCCAGGGTGCCGCGCAGTTGCAAAGCTGGCTGCCGCGCCTGCTGGGCGAAGAAGCCACTTCGCTGCAACTGCAGCGTTATCAGCAGCAGCCGGAAGATCTGGCCGAGCAACTGCCGCGCATGGAACGCATCCAGGTCTGGCTGCACCACGCGCGCAACGTGCTGGAAATCCCGGAAATGGATCGTCTGTACGGCGAGCTGAACAAATTGGCGCAGCTGGCCAACGAGCCGACCATCACCGACGAACTGCTCGATGCACGCAAGCATCAGGCGATTGCGGTGTACCAGAACCGCGCATGGAAAATGCTGCTGCGCATGTAACACCGCCATCGCCAGCAGACTGTGATCGTTCCCACGTCGAGGCGTCGAACCGTCTGCGTGGGAATGCCTCAATGGACGCTCTGCGTCCGCTTTGGGACGCGGAGCGTCCCGGGCTGCATTCCCACGCGGAGCGTGGGAACGATCATCAAATCAGCGCAGTACCGGCAGGCTCGTCGTCGACTTGATCTCCGACAGCGCCACAATCGAGTTCACTTCCTGAATCCCCGGCACCAGCGACAGCTTCTCGAAGAAGAACCGCTCATACGCCTCGATGTCCGCCGCGACAATCCGCAACAGAAAATCCACCGCCCCCATCAGCACGTAACACTCCAGCACTTCGGGAAAGCCGCGAATCGCCTCGGTGAACTCAGTGAAGTTCGAACGACCGTGTGCGTTGAGTTTGATCTCGGCGAAGATCTGCGTGTTCAGGCCGATCTTCTTGCGATCGAGCAAAGTCACCTGGCCACGAATGATCCCCTCCTCCTTCATCCGCTGAATCCGCCGCCAGCACGGCGACTGCGACAGCCCCACCTGTTCGGCAATCTGTGCGCTGGACAAGGAAGCGTCCTCTTGCAGCAGGGCGAGAATGCGCCGGTCGTAGCTGTCCAGCTCGCTATGCATAAATAATCCCCAAAATAAGCTAATGGCGAATTGATCAACCTTAACAATCGCCTGATCAGCTCATCTTAGACAAGAAATGCCCGGCATCGGATGTAAAAATTCCTCCACTGATTCCGGAGACCTGCCATGCCACACCTCGAAGCCGTCAACACCCCTGCGCCCCGTGCCGATGTGTGGAACGCCAGCAACGCCCATTGCCTTGCGCAGTACCAGATCCTGGCCGAGGCCGAGCCGGATTTGCTGGTGCGGGTGCTGAACCTGTTCGCCTTGCAGTTCCTCACGCCGGAACAGGTCAATGTCCAGCGCCTGGACGATCTGCTGTCGATCGACATCGTCATGAGCGGCCTGAGCTGGCACCGCGCCCAGGTGATCGCGGAAAAACTTCGTAACCTGATCAGCGTCTGCTCGGTGAACCTGCAAAACCCCGACGCAGCGTGGGATGCGCCGGCGCAGGCGGCCGGCTGACAAGAACCGAAACGTCTCCGTCGGGTAGTGGCCCAACGGTCGGCGGGGCCACGACTATCCTTTGCGCACTGTCGTTCAAAAGGAGCCCGCATGTCCGTTCAACTCGCCACTCAGGACCGCTGGCTGGATCTCAATGAGGTACTGCGTGAACTGGTCGCCCAGGGTTTCATCTGCCAGGACTCGGCCGAGCAGGCGCTGAATGCCCGGCGTCGGCATGCCGCCCACGGCCAGAAACACCCGCTGGAATTTATCGCCAGCCAGCAACTGGACGACCTCAGCCGTCCGGGCAAACACCTCGACCTGGAAAGCCTGACCCTGTGGCTGGCGCAGCAGGCCGGCCAGCCGTACCTGCGGATCGATCCGCTGAAGATCAACGTCGCCGCCATCACGCCGCTGATGTCCTATGCCTTCGCCCAGCGCCACAAGATTCTCGCGGTGTCGGTCGACCGCGACGCGGTGACTGTGGCCAGCGCCCAGCCCTATGTCAGCGGCTGGGAGGCGGATCTGACTCACGTCCTGAAACTGCCGATCAAACGGGTGGTGGCCAATCCCGCAGACATTCAGCGTTTCAGCGTCGAATTCTTCCGCCTCGCCAAATCGGTCAGCGGCGCCAGCAATGCCGATGCGCAGGGCGGCAACCTCGGCAACTTCGAACAACTGCTCAACCTCGGCGCCAGCGATCAGGAGCCCGACGCCAACGACGCGCACATCGTCAACATCGTCGACTGGCTGTTCCAGTACGCCTTCCAGCAACGCGCCAGCGATATCCACATCGAGCCCCGGCGCGAGCAAGGCACGGTGCGTTTTCGCATCGACGGCGTGCTGCACAACGTCTATCAATTTCCGCCGCAGGTGACGATGGCCATCGTCAGTCGCCTGAAAAGCCTTGGCCGGATGAACGTCGCCGAGAAGCGCAAACCCCAGGACGGCCGGGTCAAGACCAAGACTCCGGACGGCGGAGAGGTCGAACTGCGGCTGTCGACCCTGCCCACTGCGTTCGGCGAAAAAATGGTGATGCGGATCTTCGACCCGGAAGTGCTGCTCAAGGATTTCGATCAGCTGGGGTTTTCCGCCGACGACCTGCGGCGCTGGCAGGACATGACCCGTCAGCCCAACGGCATCATCCTGGTCACCGGCCCGACCGGTTCCGGCAAGACCACCACGCTGTACACCACGCTGAAAAAACTGGCGACGCCCGAGGTCAACCTCTGCACCATCGAGGACCCGATCGAGATGGTCGAGCCGGCCTTCAACCAGATGCAGGTCCAGCACAACATCGACCTGACGTTCGCCGCCGGCGTGCGAGCGCTGATGCGGCAAGACCCGGACATCATCATGATCGGCGAGATCCGCGACCTGGAAACCGCCGAAATGGCGATTCAAGCCGCGCTGACCGGGCACCTGGTGCTCTCGACCCTGCACACCAACGACGCGCCGAGCGCCATCAGCCGTCTGCTGGAACTCGGCGTGCCGCATTACCTGATAAAGGCCACCGTGCTCGGTGTGATGGCGCAACGACTGGTGCGAACACTGTGCCCGCACTGCAAGGCGCCGCTGACCCTTGATGAAGAAGACTGGCAAACCCTGACCCGGCCGTGGCAGGCGCCGCTGCCGGGCAATGCGCAACGGGCCATCGGTTGCCTGGAGTGCCGCGACACCGGTTATCACGGCCGCGCCGGGGTCTATGAAATCATGCAACTGAGCGACAGCCTCAAGGCCTTGATCAGCCCCGACACCGATCTCACCGCAATCCGCCGGCAGGCGTTCAAGGAAGGCATGCGCAGCCTGCGATTGTCCGGCGCGCAGAAAGTCGCGGCCGGGCTGACAAACCTTGAGGAAGTGTTGCGGGTGACACCACAGAGCGAGCAGAAATAGCCGCTCACGGAACCGGATCGGGGAAACGGCGATCCAACCGGTTATTCAACACCAGTGGAGTCACCCAACATGCGTCTCAAACTTGCTGTCGCCACCCTTGCCCTGCTGTCTCTGCCCGTCGGTTCGGCAATGGCCGACAGCTTTTGGCGTAACGTCATTTCGTCCGGTGCGACCACCGGCTCGACCTACCTGACCTTCAAGGATCACAAACTGATCGTTGCCGCCCAGGACGATGCCGGCAGCTTCGTCGCCAGCGACGGCGGCATCCGTGGCCCGTACCTGGAAGCCGCGATGCAGAAAGTCCGCGCCGACAACCCGGGCCTGCAGGCAACGGACATGGAACTGGCGAACGCGATCCTGGCGAAGAACGCCGTGGCGTCGGAATAACCTTCCGGACAGACAAAAATGCCGCTCATATGAGCGGCATTTTTTTGCCCGCGGTTCAGCGGTAATCGTCCACCGGCACGCAGGCGCAGAACAGGTTGCGGTCGCCGTAGACGTTATCGACACGGTTCACAGCCGGCCAATATTTGTGCGCCTTGGTGTGTGCATCCGGCGTGATGCCCTGCTCGATGCTGTAGGGCCGTTCCCAAACGCCGGTGATATCGGCCAGGGTATGCGGCGCCCGTTTGAGCGGGTTGTCCTCGGCCGGCCAGTTGCCGTTCTGCACCTCGGTGATTTCTGCGCGGATGCTCAGCATCGCGCCGATGAAGCGATCCAGTTCAGCCTTGGACTCGCTCTCGGTCGGCTCGACCATCAAGGTGCCCGGCACCGGGAACGACATGGTCGGCGCATGGAAGCCGTAATCCATCAGGCGCTTGGCGACGTCTTCTTCGCTGATGCCGGTCTGCGCTTTCAGCGGCCGCAGATCCAGAATGCACTCATGGGCGACCCGCTCGTTGCGACCGGTGTACAGAACGGGGAAAGCACCGGACAGATGCTGCGCCAGGTAATTCGCCGCGAGGATCGCCACCTCACTGGCATCTGCCAGTTGCGGCCCCATCATCGCGATGTACATCCAGCTGATCGGCAGAATGCTCGCACTGCCCCATGGCGCGGCGCTGACCGCACCGTTTTGCGGTTGCGGCCCGTCGATCGGGATCACCGGATGGTTGGCAACGAACGGCGCCAGATGCGCGCGAATACCGATAGGCCCCATGCCCGGCCCGCCTCCGCCGTGGGGAATGCAGAAGGTCTTGTGCAGGTTCATGTGTGATACGTCGGCGCCGATGTCCGCCGGCCGCGCCAGCCCGACCTGGGCATTGAGGTTGGCGCCGTCCATGTACACCTGGCCGCCGTGCTTGTGGATAACTTCGCAGATTTCGCTGATGCCTTCCTCGTACACACCGTGGGTCGAAGGGTAGGTCGCCATAAGGCACGACAACTTGCCCCCGGCCTCGGACGCCTTGGCTTTCAAGTCCTCCAGATCGACGTTGCCGGCGTCGTCGCATTCGACAATCACCACGCGCATCCCGGCCATCTGCGCCGAGGCCGGGTTGGTGCCATGGGCCGAAGAAGGAATCAGGCAGATATCCCGTCCGCCCTGTTGGCGGCTCTCGTGATATTTGCGGATTGCCAGCAACCCGGCGTACTCGCCCTGGGCGCCGGAGTTGGGTTGCATGCAGATTGCATCGAACCCGGTGATCGCGCACAGCCAGCGCTCCAGTTCCTCGATCATCAGCGTGTAACCAACGGCCTGCTCCCGGGGCACGAACGGGTGCAGGTTGGCGAATTGCGGCCAGGTGATCGGGATCATCTCGCTGGTGGCGTTGAGTTTCATGGTGCAGGAGCCCAGCGGGATCATCGACTGGTTGAGCGCCAGATCCTTGTTTTCCAGCTGCTTGAGGTAGCGCAACATCTCGGTTTCGCTGTGGTGGGCGTTGAACACCGGGTGACGCAGGTAAGGCGTGCTGCGTTGCAGCGCTTCGGGAATGCCGGAGGCCAGCGTTTCAGCGTCGAGATCATCGACGCTCAGCCCGTGATCGGCGCCCAGCAACACATCGAACAGTCTGGCCACGGTGTTTTCATCACAGGTCTCGTCGAGGCTCAGACCGAGTTGGCCACGACCGAGGATGCGCAGGTTGATCTGCGCGGCCTGGGCGCTTTCGATGATCGCGGTTTGCGCCCCGCCCACGTCCAGCGTGAGGGTGTCGAAGAAGTGTTGGTTGAGACGCTGGATGCCATGGCGTTCGAGCCCGGCGGCGAGAATGCAGGTCAGACGATGCACACGCTGGGCGATTCGTTTCAGACCTTCCGGGCCGTGATAGACCGCATAGAAACTGGCGATGTTGGCCAGCAGCACCTGGGCGGTGCAGATGTTCGAATTGGCCTTCTCCCGGCGAATGTGCTGTTCGCGAGTTTGCAGGGCCATACGCAGCGCGACATTGCCGCGGGCATCTTTCGACACACCGATGATCCGGCCGGGAATCGCCCGTTTGTATTCCTCGCGACTGGCGAAAAATGCCGCGTGCGGGCCGCCGTACCCCATCGGCACGCCAAAGCGCTGGGATGAGCCGAACACCACGTCGGCACCCAGTTCGCCCGGCGGGGTCAGCAGCAACAGACTGAGCAGATCGGCCGCCACGCAGGCCAGCGCCTGCTGCGCGTGCAGGTGATCGATCAGTGGCCGCAGGTCGCGGACTTCGCCGTGGGTGTCGGGGTATTGCAGCAGTGCGCCGAACACCTGGTGCTGCTTCAAGTTATCCACAGTGTCGACGATCAGCTCGAAGCCGAAGCCTTCGGCGCGGGTCTGCACCACGGAAATGGTCTGGGGATGACAGTTTTCGTCGACGAAGAACAGATTGCTTTTCGACTTCGCCACGCGCTTGGCCAGGGCCATGGCTTCCGCCGCAGCGGTGGCTTCATCGAGCAGCGAAGCGTTGGCCAATTCAAGACCGGTGAGGTCGATGGTCAGTTGCTGAAAGTTGAGCAACGCTTCGAGCCGGCCTTGGGCGATTTCCGGTTGGTAAGGCGTGTAGGCGGTGTACCAGCCAGGATTTTCCAGCACGTTGCGCAGGATGACGGTCGGGGTCAGGGTGCCGTGGTAGCCCATGCCGATCAGGCTGGTCCAGACCTGGTTCTGCTCGGCATAACCGCGCAGCTTTGCCAGCGCCGCCTGTTCGTCCAGCGCCGGCGGCAGGTCCAGCTCGCGATTGAGGCGAATGCCCGGCGGCACGGTCTGTTCGATCAGCTCGACCCGGCTGCCGAGGCCGAGGCTGTCGAGCATCGCCTGCTGCTCGGCGGCATCGGGGCCGAGGTGGCGGCGCAGGAAGGCATGGGGATCGCGTAACTGGCTCAGGGATGGCAACTGGGACATGACGGGCTCTCTCTTGGCTGGCGGCTCGGCGTCAATGCAACACGGTCAAACCAGCATAGCAGCCACCCCGACGGCCAAAGTCCCGGGCAGAAAAAAGCCCCGACGGGTCAGGGCTTTGGGGTCTCGCCTGCAGCTTATTCGCCGATGGCAGCCTTGTAGCCGGCAGCATCGAGCAGCTTGTCCAGCTCGGCCTTGTCGCTTGGCTTGAGCTTGAAGATCCACGCGGCGTACGGATCGTTGTTCAGCTCCTCCGGTGCGCTGGCCAGGTCTTCGTTGACGGCAATCACTTCGCCACCAACCGGAGAGTAGATGTCGGAAGCAGCCTTCACCGACTCGACGACACCGGCAGCATCACCGGCGGCGAACACCTTGCCCACTTCTGCCAGCTCGACAAACACCACATCACCCAACGCTTCCTGGGCGTGATCGCTGATGCCCACGGTGACGGAGCCGTCGGCTTCCAGACGCGCCCATTCATGACTTTCGGCAAAACGCAGTTCAGCTGGGATGTTGCTCATGCTCGGTGTCCTCAAGAAATTGTCAGCGGTCGTGCCCGCCGGAAAAGGTTTAGATCAAGGTTTTGCCGTGACGGACAAAGGTCGGTTTGACCACTCGTACCGGATACCACTTGCCACGGATTTCCACTTCGGCGCGGTCGGCAGTCGCCATCGGTACACGCGCCAGGGCAATCGACTTGCTAAGCGTAGGAGAGAAACTACCACTGGTGATCTCCCCTTCGCCAACATCAGCGATACGAACCACCTGATGGGCCCGCAAAACCCCGCGTTCCTCAAGCACCAGGCCGACCAGTTTGTGCTGCACGCCGGCGGCTTTTTCCGCTTCCAGCGCGTCGCGACCGATGAAGCGGCGCGTGGCCGGTTCCCAGGCGATGCTCCAGGCCATGTTCGAGGCCAGTGGCGAAACGTCCTGGTGGATGTCCTGTCCGTACAGGTTCATGCCGGCTTCCACCCGCAACGTGTCGCGGGCGCCGAGGCCGATGGGGGAAATGCCGGCGCCCACCAGATCGTTGAAAAATCCGGGGGCCTGATCGGCTGGCAGAGCGATTTCCAGACCGTCCTCACCGGTATAGCCGGTGCGCGCGATGAACCAGTCGCCGTCGACGTGGCCTTCGAAAGGCTTGAGCATCTGGATCAGGTTGGCGCGGGACTGGGTCACCAGTTCGGCAATCTTGTGCCGGGCATGGGGACCTTGGATGGCGAGCATCGCCAGCTCGTAGCGTTCGTGCATTTGCACATCGAAGCTGCCCAGCTGTGCCTGCATCCAGGCCAGATCCTGATCGCGGGTGGAGGCGTTGACCACCAGACGATAACCGTCTTCGAGGCGGTAGACGATCATGTCGTCGACGATACCGCCGCGCTCGTTGAGCATGGTGCTGTACAACGCACGGCCGGGGCTGTGCAGGCGTTCGACGTCATTGGCCAGCAAATGCTGGAGCCAGGCCTTGGCCTGGGGGCCGGTGACATCGATCACGGTCATGTGGGAAACATCGAACACCCCGCAATCGCGGCGCACCTGATGGTGTTCCTCGACCTGCGAGCCGTAATGCAGGGGCATGTCCCAACCGCCAAAATCGACCATCTTCGCGCCGAGGGCGAGATGCAGGTCATACAGAGGCGTACGCTGTCCCATGGGTTTCTCCTTCCGGGCGTGGCGAAGGTGCGGAGCGCTGCTGCACGGTTCGGAAAACCCTGTAAAAAAGGGCTTTCAGCCGATTTCAGCGACAGGGTCTGTCAGACGGACCGCACCGAATGCCGCGCATTGTAGCCGCATGATTCAGGACTGACGACTAAGTGTTTCGATGCGCCGAACGGCGAATAAGTCCGATGACCGGCAACAGACCGACCAGCACCAAGGTAAGCGCCGGCAACGACGCCCTCGCCCATTCGCCTTCGCTGGTCATTTCGAAGATCCGCACGGCCAGCGTGTCCCAGCCAAACGGGCGCATCAGCAGGGTCGCGGGCATTTCCTTGAGCACATCGACGAACACCAGCAACGCAGCACTGAGCGTGCCGGGCAGCAACAGCGGCAGATACACTTTGAAAAACAGTCGCGGCCCGCTGACGCCCAGGCTACGTGCCGCTTCAGGCAAAGAGGGCCGTATACGCGCCAGACTGCTTTCCAGCGGACCATAGGCCACCGCCACGAACCGCACCAGATACGCCAGCAGCAGCGCCGCCAGACTGCCCAGCAGCAACGGTTTGCCCGCACCGCCGAGCCAGCCGGACAGCGGAATCACCAGCTCCCGATCCAGATAACTGAACGCGAGCATGATCGACACCGCCAGCACCGAACCCGGCAAGGCATAACCGAGATTGGCCAGACCGACCGCCGAATTGATCGTCCGGGTGGGCGCCAGGCGCCGGGCGAAGGCCAGCAACATCGCCACGCTGACCGTGATCAGCGCCGCCATGCCGCCCAGATACAACGTATGGAGAATCAGCCCGGCGTAGCGCTCATCCAGGTCGAAGCGCCCGCGCTGCCAGAACCACACCACCAGTTGCAGCACCGGAATGACAAATGCGCAGGCGAACACCAGACCGCACCAACCGGTCGCCGCCCAGGCCTTGGGCCCGCGCAGGTGATACAGCGCCTTGACCCGTGGTCGCTCGTTGCTCGCCCGATTGGCGCCGCGCGCGCGACGTTCGCCGTACAGCACCAGCATCACCACCAGCAACAACAGGCTGGCCAGTTGCGCAGCACTCGACAGGCTGAAGAAGCCATACCAGGTCTTGTAGATCGCGGTGGTGAAGGTGTCGAAGTTGAACACCGAGACTGCGCCGAAATCCGCCAGGGTTTCCATCAGTGCCAGCGCCACGCCGGCACCGATGGCCGGCCGAGCCATCGGCAATGCCACGCGCCAGAATGCCTGCCAGGGTGACTGGCCGAGTACTCGCGCGGCTTCCATCAATCCCTTGCCCTGCGCCAGGAACGCGGTGCGCGCCAGCAGGTAGACGTAGGGATAAAACACCAGCACCAGCACCAGAATCACCCCGCCGGTGGAGCGCACTCGCGGCAGGCGCAGGCCGGTGCCGAACCATTCGCGCAACAGGGTTTGCACGGGGCCTGCGAAGTCCAACAGGCCGACGAAGACGAACGCCAGCACATAGGCCGGAATTGCGAACGGCAGCATCAGTGCCCAGTCGAGCCAGCGGCGGCCGGGGAATTCGCAGAGGCTGGTGAGCCAGGCGAGGCTTACGCCCAGCAGGGTTACGCCGATGCCTACGCCGAAGACCAGTGTCAGGGTGTTGCCCAGCAGACGCGGCATCTGGGTTTCCCAGAGGTGCGACCAGATCTGGTGGTCGATGGTTTGCCATGAGAGCAGGAGCACGCTGAGGGGGAGCAGCACCAACGCGGCGATGGCGAAGACGATGGGATACCAGCGGCGTTGGGCGGGGTGGGCCAAGGAAACAGTCTCGTTCAAATGATTGTGCCCACGCTCTGCGTGGGCACACATTCTGTGACGCTCTGCGTCACGCTGTCGATGATGCGACGCAGAGCGTCGAGGGCTGCATTCCCACGCAGACGGTTCGACGTGGGAACGATCAAACAGTGCTGTCAGGAAAGACTCAGTTCCAACCCGCCCGATCCATCATCCGGATCGCTTCAGCCTGGCGCTTGCCCGCCACTTCAACCGGCAGCGTATCCGCCACGAACTGCCCCCACGCCGCCACTTCTTCCGAAGGCTTCACCGCCGGATTCGCCGGGAACTCCTGGTTCACGTCGGCAAAGATCTTCTGCGCTTCAGGCGTGGTCATCCACTCGACCAGTGCCTTGGCGGCTTCCGGGTGCGGTGCATGTTTGGTCAGGCCGATGCCCGACAGGTTGACGTGCACACCACGATCCGCCTGGTTCGGCCAGAACAGTTTCACCGGCAGCTCCGGCTTCTGCTTGTGCAGGCGGCCGTAGTAGTAGGTGTTGACGATGCCGACGTCACACTGGCCGGCGTTGATCGCCTCCAGCACCGCGACGTCGTCGGAGAACACGTCGGTGGACAGGTTGTTGACCCAGCCCTTGAGGATCTTCTCGGTCTTCTCGGCACCGTGGACTTCGATCATGGTGGCGGTCAGCGACTGGTTGTAGACCTTCTTCGCCGTGCGCAGGCACAGGCGGCCTTCCCAGTTCTTGTCGGCCAGTGCTTCGTAGGTGGTCAGTTCGCCCGGCTTCACCCGTTCTGTGGAGTAGGCGATGGTCCGCGCGCGCAGGCTCAGGCCGGTCCAGGCGTGGCTGGACGAGCGATATTGCAGAGGAATGTTGGCGTCGATGGTTTCCGAGGTGAACGGCTGAAGAATGCCCATCTGCTCGGCCTGCCAGAGGTTGCCGGCATCGACAGTCAGCAGCAGGTCGGCGGTGGCGTTCTCGCCCTCGGCCTTGATCCGCTGCATCAGCGGCGCTTCCTTGTCGGTGATGAACTTGATCTTCACCCCGGTCTTGGCGGTGTAGGCATCGAACACGGGCTTGATCAGCTCATCGATACGCGAGGAGTAGACCACCACCTCGTCGGCGGCCTGGGCGGCAGTGCTGCCGATCAGGGTCAGGGCCAGTGCGGTCAGAACACGCTTGGATGCCAACATGGGAGCGGTCTCTCGGTCGGGAAAAGTGGCCCAAATGATAAGGACTCACATTTACGAGCTCAATCGAACACTTTCCCAAGGAGTTACCAGATGTTGCACGACATTCGTCAGGCCTTGGCCAGTGCCGGCAAGTCCCCGGTCAGACCTAATGCTTCGCGCACGAACAACGCCTTGGCCTCGGGCATCTGCTCGACGATTTTCAGTCCGGTGTTGCGCAACCAGCGCAGCGGCAGCGGATCGGCCTGGAACAACCGCTCGAAGCCTTCCATCGCGGCCATCAGCGCCAGATTGTGCGGCATGCGCCGGCGTTCGTAGCGGCTCAAGACTTTCACGTCCGCCAGGCGTTCGCCGCGTTCGTTGGCCTGCAACAACACTTCGGCCAGCACGGCGGCATCGAGGAAGCCGAGATTCACGCCCTGCCCCGCCAACGGGTGAATGGTGTGCGCGGCATCGCCGATCAGCGCCAGGCCTTCGGCCACGTAGCGTTTGGCGTGGCGTTGACGCAGCGGCACGCAAAGACGCGGGTCGGCGCTGATGACGTCGCCGAGGCAACCTTCGAAAGCGCGTTCGAGTTCACGGCAGAAATCCGCTTCATCCAGCGCCATCAGCCGTTCGGCTTCGCTCGGCGTGGTCGACCAGACGATCGAGCACCAGTCCTGCTGACCATCTCGCTTCAGCGGCAGAAACGCCAGCGGCCCGTGATCGGTAAAGCGCTGCCACGCGGTCATGCGGTGCGGTTTGCTGCTGCGCACGCTGGTGACGATGGCGTGGTGCAGGTAATCCCACTCGCGAGTGGCGACACCGGTCAGACGGCGCACCGCAGAATTGGCGCCGTCCGCCGCGATCACCAGCGGCGCACGCAAGGTGCGGCCGTCGGCCAGGGTCAGCAGCCAGTCGTCACCGGAACGGCGCATCTGCTCCAGTCGCGCGTTGGCCAGCAGGCCCATATCGCAATCATGCAGACGGTCGAGCAAGGCATCCTGGACCACGCGGTTTTCGACGATATGCCCAAGCACATAGGCGTGCACACTGCTGGCCGAGAAGTGGATCTGCCCGGTGCCGCTGCCGTCCCAGACGTGCATGTCGGTGTAAGGACTGCTGCGTCGATTGACGATGCCGTCCCACACGCCGAGGCGATCGAGGATCCGCTGGCTGGCCGCCGACAGTGCGCTCACCCGTGGCTCGAACGGTGCGTCGCCATTGAAGGGTTTGACGCTCAACGGGCTGCCGTCGAGCAGCAGGACTTCCAGCCCGCTGCCCTGCAACGCCAGCGCCAAGGCACTGCCGACCATTCCGGCTCCGACAATCAGCACATCCGCGCGCATTTCCATGCTTTAAGCCTGTCTCGCTGGCGGCTTGAGCCGCACGTAAAGGGTTTTACCGACCCGCGCCACCAGGTTGCCGGCGCCGTCATGAATGTCGACCTGCAACTGCGGCAGGTATTTCTCGCCACTGGCGGTCTGCCGACGGATCTCGTCAAGCAGGGTGTCGTCGATGTTGAACCGGGCGAACACCGGACCTTTGCCCGGCGATATGAAATCAATGTCGGCGGCCTTGTCCCAGACGATGTACCGCGAGCCGAGGTTCTCCATGAGCATCAACATGAAGAACGGGTCGACCATCGAATACAGACTGCCGCCGAACTGGGTGCCGACGTAATTGCGGTTGTACCAGCCCAGGCCCATCGAGACCTGGATGTCACGAAAGTCATCGCTGATGTGCTTCACGCGGACACCGGCGCCGAAATACGGCGGGTAGAACGTCATGATCCAGCGCATCAGCCGCGCCTTGCCAAACTTTTGGATCAGCCACTCACGCATCCGGCCGCGTCCCCAGCCCCATGGCCTGACGGGCGAACCAGCGTTTGGCCGGCGGCAGCAGATCGAGACCGAGCAGGCCGATGTTGCGCCCCAGCGACACCAGCGGCTGAGTGCTGCCAAACAGGCGCGTGACCTGATCGGAGAAACCGACGGTGAGGTCCTGATCGAGACGCTGACGCTCGCGATAGGCCTGCAACGTGGCGAAATCCCCCAGCGGTTTGTCGCTGGCCAGCAGCGCGGCGGCCAACGCATCGGCATCGCGCAGGGACAGGTTGAAACCCTGCCCGGCAATTGGATGCAGGCTGTGGGCGGCATTGCCGAGAACGGCCAGATGCGAGCGCACCTGCTCCTCGGCTTCCACCAGCGACAGCGGATACAGATGCCGCGCGCCAACCTGTTTCAAAGTGCCGAGACGGTAGCCGAACACACCTTGCAGCTCGCTGAGGAAATCACGCTCGCTCAGATCGGCCAGCCGTTGCGCGTCCATGCCCAGACGCGTCCAGACCAGCGCGCAGCGGTTTTCCGGCAGCGGCAGCAGCGCCATCGGGCCTTCGTCGGTGAAGCGCTCGAAGGCCATGCCGTTGTGCGCTTCGCTCGGGGTGATGTTGGCGATCAGCGCGCTCTGGTTATACGGGCGCTTGCGCACGTTGATGCCCAGTTGCTCGCGCAGACCGGAACGGCCGCCATCGGCGAGCACCGCCAGATCACACTCGACCGTGGTTTCGTCATTGAGGGTCAGGCGATAACCGTCCGGCAACGGCTCCATGCGAGTGACTTCCGCAGGACAACGCCAACTGATCACCTCTTTATCGAGGTGCTGCCAGAGACACTGGCCGAGCCAGGCGTTTTCCACGACATAGCCGAGAGCCGGGACGCCCTCTTCCATCGCCGACAGGCGGGCGGTGGAAAAACGTCCACGGTCGGATACATGAATCTGCTTGATTGGCTCGGCGCGGCGGGAGATTTCCTGCCACACGCCCAGCCGCTGATAAATCTGCCGCGAACCGAAAGACAGCGCCGAGGAACGCGCGTCGTAGCTTGGCTGCCAGGTGTCACCGGGGGCGAACGGTTCGATCAGCACGATCTTCCAGCCACGGGCCTTGGCTCCGGCCTGCAAGGCCAACGCCAGACTGGCGCCGACCAGACCTCCACCGATGATTGCCAGATTGACCCGACTCATGCCGCGCAGGTCCGTGCTTGCGCCATCAGGGCTTCGATCTCGGCGACGGTTTTCGGCACGCCACCCGTCAGGATTTCACAACCGCTCTTGGTCACTACCACGTCATCCTCGATGCGCACGCCAATGCCGCGCCATTTCTTCGCTACGTTCTGATTGTCCGGAGCGATGTAGATGCCCGGCTCCACGGTCAGCGCCATGCCGACTTCCAGCACTCGCCATTCGCCGCCGACCTTGTATTCGCCGACGTCATGCACATCCATCCCCAGCCAGTGGCCGGCGCGGTGCATGTAAAACGCCTTGTAGGCCTCGGAGGCGATCAACTCGTCGACTTCGCCCTGCAACAGCCCGAGCTTCAACAGCCCGGTGGTGATGACCCGAACCGTGGCTTCGTGCGCCTGGTTCCAGTGCTTGTTCGGGGCGATTTCGGCGAACGCGGCTTCCTGCGAAGCCAGCACCAGTTCGTAGATCGCTTTCTGTTCAGCGGAAAACTTGCCGTTGACCGGCCAGGTGCGGGTGATGTCGCTGGCGTAGCAGTCGATCTCGCAACCGGCGTCGATCAGCACCAGATCGCCGTCCTTGAGCAGCGCGTCATTCTGCTGGTAATGCAGGATGCAGCTGTTGCGCCCGGCAGCGACGATCGAACCATAGGCCGGCATTTTCGCCCCGCCCTTGCGGAACTCGTAATCCAGTTCGGCTTCTAGACTGTACTCGTACAGCCCGGCTTGGCTGGCCTGCATCGCCCGGATGTGGGCTTGGGCGGAAATCCGCGCCGCTTCGCGCATCACCTTCACTTCTGCCGCCGATTTATACAGGCGCATGTCGTGCAGCAGGTGATCCAGGGCAACGAATTCGTTCGGCGGCTGGGCGCCGAGGTGCGCCTTTGAGCGGATCACGTTGATCCAGTCCATCAGGTGACGGTCGAATTCCGGGTTGCTGCCCATCGCCGAATACACCCGGTCGCGGCCTTCGATCAGGCCCGGCAGGATGTCGTCGATGTCAGTAATCGGGAAGGCGTCGTCGGCGCCGAAATCGCGAATCGCGCCCTCCTGGCCGGCGCGCAGGCCGTCCCAGAGTTCGCGTTCGGCATTGCGCTCACGGCAGAACAGCACGTACTCGCCGTGCTCGCGCCCGGGCATCAGGACGATGACCGCCTGTGGCTCAGGAAAGCCGCTGAGGTACTGGAAGTCGCTGTCCTGACGATAGACGTGCTCGACGTCGCGGTTGCGAATGGCGACCGCGGCGGCAGGCAGGATCGCGATGCTGTTGGGTTCCATCTGCGCCATCAGCGCCTTGCGGCGCCGGGCGTATTCCGCTTTCGGGATATGGATCATGGGCAGATGGCTTTCCCTGGCACGCGATCAGTGCAGCGACGGCTTGGCCGCTGGCGGCACGTCGGCCTTTTTGGTTTCGGAGAACAGCAGCAACGGAGCGACACGCAGGTACTCCATGACTTCCATATAGTCGCTTTCGCCGTCTTCGGATTCCTCCAGTGCGTCTTGCACCTGGGAGATCGCTGCCAAATCCTGCAACACTTCAGTGGCTTCGGTGCTCAGCATGCTGCTGTCGCGGCAGTTCAGACCGAAACCGGTGAGGAAGCCCTGGCACCATTCGCCCAGCGCGGCGGCGCGCTCGGCCAGTGGCGCGTCATCGTTCGGCAGCAGCAGAACCACGGTGACGTCATCACCGGTGAGTTCGCTCTTGACCATCTCCTGCAGACCGATCAGCGCGTTGCGGACGTTGTCCTGCGGCTCGCTTTCGAGCAGCTCGGCGGCATCGATCAGCCACTCTTCGGCATTGAAGCCGGCGCCGGCGCAACTGCGGCCCAGCAACAGGCCGTGCAGTTCGGCAGGCGAAACGGAGTGACCGCTGGAGTTCAGCAGGGTGGCAAAGCCTTGGTACGGGGAATTCTGAATGGGCATGGGCAGCTAGGCGCCAGACGGCGCTATGTCTAGAATGAAGGCCTTGTATCCTACATCGACAGACTCGCCAAGACCATTAAAGGCTGTCCGCCAGCCAAACCCATCAGACCGAATCAGTGGACACAATGGAAGACACCGACCTGCAAGCGCTGATGGCCAGACTCGAACTGCTGATTACCCGAGTCGAGCAACTAAAGAGTCAAAATGCACTCTTACTTGCTCAGGAAAAGACCTGGCGCGAGGAACGCGCGCACCTCATTGAAAAAAACGAAATCGCCCGGCGTAAGGTCGAATCGATGATTTCGCGCCTCAAGGCCCTGGAGCAAGACTCATGAGTTCAAGCAATAGCGTTACCGTGCAGATCCTCGACAAAGAGTATTCGATCATCTGTCCCCAGGAAGAGCGCAGCAATCTGATCAGCGCCGCTCGCTACCTGGACGGCAAGATGCGCGAGATCCGCAGCAGCGGCAAAGTCATCGGCGCCGACCGCATCGCCGTGATGGCCGCGCTGAACATCACTCACGACCTCTTGCACAAAGAAGAGCGTCCGGACATCCAGGCCAGCGGTTCGACCCGTGAACAGGTGCGTGACTTGCTCGATCGTGTCGATCTGGTGCTGGCCGACGATCCGGACATCAGCAAGGGCTGATTCGCCAGGCTGCTTGAGTTATACTCGCCGCACTCCCTGGGGTGCTTGCCAGTTGACGATGTCCCTGAGCCGATTTGCACTACCCTGGGGGTTGCACGTTGGGCTGGTGTGCATGTCCGCCAGACGGAAAGCCTTAAAGCCTACTGCATCCTCCACCTTGAACTCTCGGGTTCAAGGGCTAAGTCGACAGCGGCTCATCCGGGGAGCCTGATTCGAATCCGATGCCGGTGCATGCCGGCATCGGATTTTTTATGCGTACGTTTTCGTCCCATCCTGCCGAAGCCGAACCATGACCGAACCCGCGTTGCTGCCCCGTCCCCAACTGCGCCGCCTGCTGCGCAAGGCCCGCCGCTCGCTGACGCGAAGCGAACAACGCCAGGCCGCCGAAGGTCTGTACAAGCAACTGGCACAAGACCCGCACTTTCGCCGGGCGAAACACATTTCCCTGTACCTGCCCACCGACGGTGAAATCGACCCGCGCCTGTTGCTGCGCGCCGCCCAGCGTCGGGGCAAGAAAACCTACCTGCCGGTGCTCAGTGCCTGGCCGCGGACCAAAATGGTCTTCCAGCAGATCCGCCCCGGCGAGAAACTCAAACCCAACCGCTTCCGCATTCTGGAGCCGCGCGCCAATCTGGCCCGTCAACGCAAGGTCTGGGCACTGGATCTGGTGTTATTGCCACTGGTGGGATTCGACGATGTCGGCGGGCGCCTGGGCATGGGCGGCGGATTCTACGATCGCAGTCTGGCGTACCTGGCCCGACGCCAGAACTGGCGCAAGCCGACACTGTTGGGGCTGGCCCATGAATGTCAGAAAGTCGAACGTCTCGCGCAAGCGAGCTGGGATGTACCGTTGCAGGGAACGGTGACAGACAAGACGTGGTATTTCGCAGGATAGACGCCGCGCGGATCAGCGGCGTCGAAAAGGCAGTTTCAGCGTTTGAAGGCTGTCGACTGTTGTACTTGTTGCGCTACTTCAATCGGTGCATCGGCCTTGTTGGCCCACAGACTTTGCGCATAACCGGTGGTCACTACGCCCAGACCGAACAAAATCACCAAAGTCCACAGCAAATCCGGTTTGCGTTTCATCGATTGCCCCCCTCAAGGCACATCATCACGATGACAGCAGCGGTTTCCATTCGTAGGCCGTGCAGCAGCGTCAAGCTTTAAAGGCCGGCATTTTGCGACAACGTGAACCTCTGCGCAAATGCTGGCGTCAACCGACCGTCGGTTTGTCATAAAATTGCCGGACAACCTGCCCAATGACCGCTTGAGGAGCACACACCATGGCCTACTGGCTGATGAAATCCGAGCCCGACGAACTCTCGATCAAGGGCCTGGAAAAGCTCGGCAAAGCGCGCTGGGACGGGGTTCGCAACTATCAGGCACGCAATTTCCTGCGGGCCATGGCGGTGGGGGACGAGTTCTTTTTCTACCATTCCAGCTGCCCGGAGCCGGGGATTGCCGGAATCGGCAAAATAATCGAAGCCGCGTACCCGGATCCCACCGCACTGGAACCGGAAAGCCATTACTTCGACCCGAAAGCCACGCCGGAGAAGAACGCCTGGAGCGCGATTGATGTTGCCCACGTCGAAACTTTCAGCCGGGTCTTGAAGCTGGACTATCTGAAACAGCAGACCGCGCTGGCCGAGATGCCGCTGGTGCAGAAGGGTTCGCGACTGTCGGTGATGCCAGTGACGGCCGAGCAGTGGGCGGCGGTGATCGCGCTCAAACCCTGAATCATCCTTTGCCTGACAGAATGCAATCCCTGGCAAGCCAGCTCCCACAGGTATTTCTGGTGGTCACAAATTATGTGTTCACTAAAAATCCCTGTGGGAGCTGCGGTGCGACGATTCGACTTGCCAGCGATGGGGCCCGCCCGAACAACGAATGCCTTACTGAATGATCAGGTTGTTGAACAACAGATCTTCAACCACCGGCTTGCCGGTCTCGTCATTCATCACTTGCTGAGTCTGCTTCAAGGCTTCCTGACGCAGCTTTTCCTTGCCTTCGATGCTGCCCATCGCATCAGTCGTCTGCTGGGTGAACAGCGCCACCAGCTGATTGCGGATCAGCGGCTCGTTGGCCTTGACCAGTTTGGTCGCCTCTTCACCGGTCACCCGCAGTGCCACGTCGGCCTTGTAGACCTTGAGCTTCGGGGTGCCATCCAGCCCGTAGTTGCCCACGAACGGCGGGCTCAGGGTGATGTAGTTGACCTTCGGCGCCTCGCCTTCTTTGGCCTCTTCGGCCAGCGCTGCCACAGGCAGAGACAGGGCCAGCAACAACATGATCCACGCTTTCACAATTCGCTCCTTATCCGGTTTGCGGCCTAGCATAACGACCCGCCGCGCAAGCACAAGCTTATGGCGGACTATCAGGGCCGGGCATGCTCGTTGACCCGTTGACTGCCACACCTACACTTATCGGCCATCTCTCCCAAAGGAATAGCCCTGATGAAAGCCGTGCTGTGCAAAGCCTTCGGCCCTGCCGAATCGCTGGTGCTGGAAGACGTCGCCAGTCCTGTCGCCAAGAAGAACGAAATCCTGCTGGACGTGCACGCCGCCGGGGTCAACTTCCCGGACACGCTGATCATCGAGGGCAAGTACCAGTTCAAGCCGCCCTTCCCGTTCTCGCCAGGTGGCGAAGCCTCCGGCGTGGTCAGCGAAGTGGGTGAAAAGGTCAGTCACCTGAAAGTCGGCGACCGGGTCATGGCCCTGACCGGCTGGGGCAGCTTCGCCGAGCAGGTCGCGGTGCCGGGCTATAACGTGCTGCCGATCCCGCCGTCGATGGATTTCAACACCGCCGCCGCGTTCAGCATGACCTACGGCACGTCGATGCACGCCCTCAAACAGCGCGGCAACCTGCAACCGGGTGAAACCCTGCTGGTTCTCGGTGCTTCCGGCGGCGTTGGCCTGGCTGCCGTGGAAATCGGCAAAGCCATGGGCGCCCGGGTGATCGCAGCCGCCAGCAGCGCGGAAAAACTCGCCGTGGCCAAGGCTGCCGGTGCCGACGAACTGATCAACTACAGCGAAACCAGCCTCAAGGACGAGATCAAGCGCCTGACCGACGGCCAGGGCGCCGACGTGATCTACGACCCGGTCGGCGGCGACCTGTTCGATCAGGCCATCCGCGCCATCGCCTGGAACGGCCGCCTGTTGGTCGTCGGTTTCGCCAGCGGCCGCATTCCCGAACTGCCGGTCAACCTCGCCCTGCTCAAGGGCGCGGCGGTACTCGGCGTGTTCTGGGGTTCCTTCGCCCAGCGCCAGCCGCAGGACAACGCGGCGAACTTCCAGCAACTGTTCGGCTGGTTTGCCGAGGGCAAGCTGAAACCGCTGGTGTCGCAGGTCTATCCGCTGGGCAACGCCGCGCAGGCGATCAATGATCTCGGGCAGCGCAAGGCTGTCGGGAAAGTCGTGGTGCAAGTGCGCTGAGCTGATCGGGCGACCCGGATTGATGGCAACTTCCGGGTCGCCCTTCAGAGCACTCCAGCCCTACATCAAACTGCGAATGTCCTCCGGCAACAGGCTCATGTACGTCCGGACCGGACTGTCGCGGCATCCCCTGACAATCATCGGAATCCGCTTGTTCAGTCTGGCGATCATCTCGAGGCGCTGTTCGTCCGGCAGCTGCGCTTTGTGTAAAACATTGGAAAGGTAGGCCCTGGTGTGAACGAACACCTTGGCATCGATCCACGACTGTTCCGCAATGTTGCCGAGGTATTCGTTCAGGGTTCGGCACTTCAAGGCTTTCAGTTGCTGGTTGATGTGGATGGGTTGATCCAGATCCAGCCTGAATACCATCGGCGCAAGGACTCGCCTCTCTGCCGGTTTGTCGCCCTCGACGATCCACGGTTTGAAACGCCATTGCTCGACAGCCGCCCTGACCGCTTCGATCAGCTCCGGATGGCTGTTTGGCGCGAAGCTGATCCGGTCGACTGAACCGTCAGCATGGACAGTGAACTCGGCGCCCACTTCACCGACCACGCCAGCCCTGAAAAGCCCCAGCGGATAGACCGGCCTCGGGTTGTTTTCCGGAATCAGCAGCACCTCTGACGCCCACGCTCCTCCCGATGCCATCAGCAAAAACAGCAACACACACCACCGCATGAGCCCTTCCCCCTTCACCGCACGAGTGCCCGATTGGCACCGTCAAAAGGGTAGAGCCCGGCAGCCTGAAACAGAACGCCGCGCCTTCCGCATTGTTCGCAGGACATTTCCCAAATCTGTGCCCTACAAAGCCATGAAACCCGGCAGGAAGACGTCGAAGTAACCTTTCCCACAACGCCGCGTACTTATATCTGAGCGACATGTTCATAAAGGAACGCGCGACTTCCAACATTTCCGCTGTTTTGCCGATGGGAAGCGGTGCTATTTTCGGTAACGAAACTGTAACATTCGCATCCGCAGTCAAAACAAGAAATCTGGAGCTCTTGAATGTTTGCTTTCTTTCGTCCTGCCGCACATCAGGCTCCATTGCCTGAAGAAAAAATCGACAGCACCTACCGACGCCTGCGTTGGCAGATCTTCGCCGGCATCTTCTTTGGCTACGCGGGTTACTACCTGCTGCGCAAGAACTTCTCGCTGGCCATGCCGTACCTGATTGACGAAGGCTACAGCCGTGGCGATCTGGGCCTGGCGATGTCGGCCATCGCCATCGCCTACGGCCTGTCCAAGTTCCTCATGGGCCTGGTGTCCGACCGCTCCAACCCGCGTTACTTCCTGCCATTCGGTCTGCTGGTATCGGCCGGGGTCATGTTCATTTTCGGTTTCGCGCCTTGGGCAACCTCCAGCGTGACCATGATGTTCATCCTGCTGTTCATCAACGGTTGGGCCCAGGGCATGGGCTGGCCGCCGAGCGGACGCACGATGGTGCACTGGTGGTCGCAGAAAGAACGTGGCGGCGTGGTGTCGGTGTGGAACGTGGCGCATAACGTCGGCGGCGGCCTGATCGGCCCGCTGTTCCTGATCGGCATGGGCCTGTTCAACGACTGGCACGCAGCGTTCTACGTCCCGGCCGCTGTGGCTCTGGCGGTAGCGGTGTTCGCTTTCGTGACCATGCGCGACACCCCGCAGTCGGTCGGCCTGCCGCCGATCGAGAAGTACAAGAACGACTACCCGGAAGGCTACGACGCCAGCCACGAAGACGAATTCAGCGCCAAGGAAATCTTCGTCAAATACGTGCTGCGCAACAAAATGCTCTGGTACATCGCCATGGCCAACGTCTTCGTTTACCTGCTGCGCTACGGCGTGCTGGACTGGGCGCCGACCTACCTGAAGGAAGCCAAGGGTTTCACCGTGGATAAAACCTCGTGGGCCTATTTCTTCTATGAGTGGGCGGGGATTCCGGGCACGCTGCTGTGCGGCTGGATGTCGGACAAGATCTTCCGTGGCAACCGTGGCCTGACCGGCATGGTGTTCATGGCACTGGTGACCGTGGCGACGCTGGTGTACTGGCTGAACCCGGCCGGCAACCCGACCGTCGACATGATCGCGCTGTTCTCCATCGGCTTCCTGATCTACGGCCCGGTGATGCTGATCGGCCTGCAGGCGCTGGAACTGGCACCGAAGAAAGCCGCCGGCACTGCCGCAGGCTTCACCGGTCTGTTCGGTTATCTGGGTGGTTCGGTCGCGGCCAGTGCAGCAATGGGCTACACCGTGGACCATTTCGGCTGGGATGGCGGTTTCGTGCTGCTGGTGGGCGCTTGCCTGCTGTCGATGGCCTTCCTGGCCCCGACCCTGTGGCACAAGCAAGTCGCCAGTCAGAGCCGCGAAGCAGTCGCCTGATCGGCCTTTGACTTACAGCGCTTGAGCCGCGCCTCCAGATTCCGGTCTGGCATGGCGTGGCTGCGCAGGGCGTGAGCGGTCTGCTCGACATAATCGCGAGTGGTGCCGTACCGCCCGCAAGCGCTTTCGAACACCTGGCTCAGCACATGATCCGGCAGATTGCCGGCATAGCTGGGCAGGTGTCGCTCCAATACAAATCCCAAGGCCTGTACCTGGCTGCCATCTTCGAGTCGGCAGTTGAGCCAGTGTGGCCGATAGGACGGGAACGGCATCTCGCGTTTCCACAACGCATACAGCGCGCTGTCCAGATTGTCTTCCGGCAACCGATAGGCGAAGCCGCTGCACGAGCCGCCGCGATCCAGACCGAAGACCAAACCGGGCATTTCCGGCGTGCCGCGATGTTCGTGGGACCACAGGTACAAACCGCGATGGTAGCCATGCACGCGCCCGCGCATCCGCTCGACGGCGGAGCATTCCGGCCGCCAGATCAGCGAGCCGTAGGCGAACAGCCACACCGGCCCGCCCTTGTGGCGCGCCATGGTCGATTGCATGGAAGCGAGAAGTTGTTCGTGCGTCAGCTGCGGCCCAAGATCGAGCCGCGGAGGGTAAGCCAGGTTCAGAAAAGCGTTTTCAATGGCGCTCATGGCGAATAGCGTTCAGCTCCCCGCGGGTGAAGAATTACTTAATAGAACGCACCGCTGTAACAATAAGGCACATATGTTTTAAGGCAATTTGAGTGCCATGGCACAGTTCTTAATTGATTGCCTGATTGATATATAACCTACCGGCATTTATGCAATTACATAAATACCGATCGGCTATATAGAGAGTTATAACGAACTTACGAGCGCGGTGCGTAAGCGAACACATCCGCACGCATCTGATGAGCATCCATCCCTGCTTCGACCAACGCATCCAGCGTGCCGTAGACCATGGCTGGCGAGCCGCTGGCGTAGACGTGCAGCGGTTTCAGATCGGGGAAATCCTCGCAGACTGCCTCATGCAACATGCCGCAGCGCCCTTCCCAGCCGCACTGATCACTGACGACCTTGTGCAGGAACAGATTGGGCAACTTCAGCCATTCGTCCCAATGTTCGATTTCGTAAAAATCTTCCGGACGACGCACGCCCCAGTACAAGTGCACCGGATGTTTGAAGCCAGTGGCCCGGCAGTGTTCGATCAGGCTGTGGATCTGGCCCATGCCGGTGCCGGCGGCGATCAGCACCAGCGGCCCGTCCGGCAGTTCCGCCAGATGGGTGTCGCCGAACGGCAGTTCGACCCGCACCATCGGGTTGCGCGTGAGCTGATCGATCAGGCTCAGCGCACTGGATTCGCGCGCCAGCACATGGATTTCCAGATCGCGCCCGCCGTGGGGCGCCGAGGCCATGGAGAACGCCGACTTCTCGCCGTTCTCGCGCTCGATCATCAGATACTGGCCAGCGTGGTAGCGCGGCGGCTTGCCGGCCGGCGCCCGCAGACGCACACGAAAGGTATCGCCACCGACGTCCCGGCATTCGATGACCTGACACGACACGCTGCGCACGGGCAGTTCTCCCAGCGCGAGCACGCCATCCCACAGCACGATGCAGTCTTCCAGCGGCTCCGCTATGCAAGTGTAGAACTCGCCGTGGTCGTGCACCTTGCCGGCCTGTTCGACCCGGCCTTCCACCAGCAGCGCCGCACACACGTGGCAATTGCCGTTGCGGCAGCTTTGCGGGCATTCGTAGCCCAAGCGCCGCGCACCATCGAGAATCCGCTCTCCGGGCTGTATCTCGAGCACCGCTCCGGAGGGCTGCAGGGTTACACGCATCAATCTATTCCTAACTGATTCCAGATGGCATCGATCCGTTGGGTGACGGCGTCATCCTTGACGATGACGCGGCCCCACTCGCGAGTGGTTTCGCCCGGCCACTTGTGGGTGGCGTCCAGGCCCATCTTCGAGCCGAGCCCCGACACCGGCGAGGCGAAGTCGAGGTAGTCGATCGGCGTGTTGTCGATCATCACCGTGTCGCGCTTGGGGTCCATGCGCGTGGTGATGGCCCAGATCACGTCGTTCCAGTCCCGCGCGTTGATATCGTCGTCGGTGACGATAACGAACTTGGTGTACATGAACTGTCGCAAAAACGACCAGACACCCAGCATCACGCGCTTGGCGTGGCCCGGATACGACTTCTTCATCGTCACCACGGCCATGCGGTACGAGCAGCCTTCCGGCGGCAGGTAGAAATCGGTGATCTCCGGAAACTGCTTCTGCAGGATCGGAACGAACACTTCATTCAGCGCCACGCCGAGAATCGCCGGCTCATCCGGCGGACGGCCGGTGTAGGTGCTGTGGTAGATCGGCTTGATCCGATGGGTAATACGCTCGACGGTGAACACCGGGAAGCTGTCGACTTCGTTGTAGTAACCGGTGTGGTCACCGTACGGGCCTTCATCGGCCATTTCGCCCGGATGGATCACGCCTTCAAGAATGATTTCGGCAGTGGCCGGCACTTGCAGGTCGTTGCCACGGCACTTCACCAGTTCCGTGCGGCTGTCGCGCAGCAGACCGGCGAAGGCGTATTCGGAGAGGCTGTCCGGCACCGGAGTAACGGCGCCGAGAATGGTCGCCGGATCCGCGCCAAGGGCCACGGACACCGGGAACGGCTGGCCCGGATGCTTTTCGCACCACTCACGGAAATCCAGCGCGCCGCCACGGTGGCTGAGCCAGCGCATGATGACCTTGTTGCGGCCGATCACTTGCTGGCGGTAGATACCAAGGTTCTGCCGGTCCTTGTTCGGACCTTTGGTGACCGTCAGACCCCAAGTGATCAGCGGCGCCACGTCGCCCGGCCAGCAGGTCTGTACCGGCAGCATCGCCAGATCGACGTCGTCGCCTTCGATGACCACTTCCTGGCACGGGGCGTCTTTGACGACCTTCGGCGCCATCGCGATGATCTTGCGGAAGATCGGCAGCTTCGACCACGCGTCTTTCAAGCCCTTCGGCGGCTCAGGCTCCTTGAGGAATGCCAGCAGCTTGCCGATTTCGCGCAGCTCGCTGACCGACTCGGCGCCCATGCCCATGGCCACCCGCTCGGGAGTGCCGAACAGGTTGCCGAGCACCGGGATGTCGTAACCGGTCGGCTTCTCGAACAGCAGCGCCGGGCCCTTGGCCCGCAGCGTGCGGTCGCACACCTCGGTCATTTCCAGCACCGGCGAGACGGGAATCTGGATGCGTTTCAACTCTCCGCGCTGCTCAAGCTGCTGCACGAAATCCCGAAGATCCTTGAATTTCATTGACGATGGCACCCTCAAAATAGGCGTACATCCTACCTGCTATGCCGGTCGCTGGCAGCCCGTCACTGCTTACTTGGCTGCATTCGCCTGACCTTTTCCCAGATTTGCCCTGGCCTGCAGGCCGACAAACAGCGGTTCGAGGATCGGCGCCACGAAGCGCGCACCGACTTCCGACAGGTGATTGTCATCGGTGTACAGCGAGTAACCACCGAGCTCGGCACGGCACAGGCCGCTTTCATCGCACAGCTTCGGCGCCGGATCAATGACTCGCACCGCCGGGTCTTTTGCCAGATCGGCGAACAGCTGACTGATGAACGCCTGGCGCTTGTGGTGTTCGGCGACATTCAGCCCGACGTCATCTACCGGGCGATCCAGCATCGCCAGCCGCGTCAGGCGGTACGGCGGACTGAAAGCCTGCAACGGCACCTCTTTCACCAGCCAGACCCGATGCCCGGCTGCCCGCAACTGCGCCACCCGTGCACGAAGGCCTTCGGCCAGACGCTGCTCGGCGATGACCCGGTCGTAATGTCCGTCGGCTGCTTTCAATGCGTGATCCAGGCCACTTTTCGTGTCGCCATAGAGATACAGGCTCCAGCGCGCGACCAGCACCACATCGCTGACGTTCTGCGGCTTGAGTGCCTGTTCGACCCGCTGATTGAACCGTGCGCAGCGGGCGTCATGTTCAATTCCCGCCACCGGAACGCAACCGGCCGAACTGGCGAGGATTACGCTGACACCATGGGCTTTGGCGCCATCGTCGAATATCGGAATCAGCGCCGTGGCATGGCTGTCACCCCAGACCAGCGCACGTGACGGGCGGTCCTGCTGGCCGTAGCGGCAGAACAGTTTGTCATCCGGCGTCTTGTCGTCGGCCAGGCATGCCATCAGTTCCGGCCGCCATTCGCGGCCCTTGGCGTATTGCAGCGCCTGATCGGACAACCGCCACGGCAACCCATCAGTCCAGCGCAGGGTTTGCCCGGCCAGCCCGAGTACCAGCACACCGAAAGCGCCGGCCAGAAGAATCTGCCGACGCCCGGCCAACAAACGCCGCTCGCGAAACGGCGTCTCGACGAATTTCCACGACAGATAACCCAGCACCAGGGTCAGCAGGATCAGCCCGGCACTGTCGAAGGCGCTCGGTTCCTCGACGCTGGCGTAGCTGGAAAACACGAACACCGGCCAGTGCCACAGGTACCAGGAATAGGAAATCAGACCCAGGCCGACCATGACCCGGCTGCTCAAGAATTGACCCACCCAGGTCTGGCGATGACCGTTGGCCAGGATCAGCAGCACGACGCCAAGCACCGGCAGCAATGCGGCCGCACCGGGGAACGGCGTACGCTTGTCGAAACCGAGCACCGCCAACAGAATCAGGCCCATGCCGAGCAGGCTCAACAGTTGTGCGGCCATCGGCTTGAGGCGCCACGCGTGTTTCGGCGCAATCGCCAGCATCGCACCGGCCAACAGCTCCCACGCCCGCATCGGCAACAGAAAGAAGGCTTTTTCCGGGTGATGATGGACCGCCCAGACGCTCAACCCGAACGACACGAGCAGCACGCCGAACAGCGCCAGCCGCCAGTGTTTCAAGCGGCTCGACATCAGGGCCAGCAACAGCGGAAAGACGATGTAGAACTGCTCCTCCACCGCCAGCGACCAGGTATGCAGCAGCGGTTTGAGGTCCGAGGCAACATCGAAATAGCCGTCCTGGCGCATGAACAGGATGTTCGAGACGAACATCACCTGATAGCGCACCGAACGCCCGAGTTCTTCGTAGTCCTTGGGCGCCAGCAGGAACCAGCCCACCGCCAGCACCGCAATGATCATCGCAAACAGCGCCGGCAGAATCCGCCGCGCACGCCGCGACCAGAACTCGACGAAGCTGAACCTGCCCGCCTGGCGCTGGTTCCAGATGATCGAGGTGATGAGGTAGCCGGAGATCACGAAAAACACGTCCACGCCGACAAAACCGCCGGTAATTCCGGGGACGCCAAAATGGAACAACACCACGGCAATTACAGCGACTGCGCGCAAGCCGTCGATATCCCTTCGATAAGCGAGTGTGCTCATAAATCCTTGATGCCAATCAGATGGTTATTTTTGTACAGCCTTCAATGCTGCTTCTTTGTTTTGCCAACTCAATGACCTTACCAGATCGCAAACCTCCCATCGTCCCGGACAGAAAACAGGCAAAAAAAAATGGCGCCCCCTGAGGGACGCCATTTTCTGAATCAACCGACGATGTTACTTGCGCTTCATCGACAGGAAGAATTCGTCGTTGGTCTTGGTCGTTTTCAGCTTGTCGACCAGGAACTCGATGGCCGCCACTTCGTCCATCGGGTGCAGCAGTTTACGCAGGATCCACATACGCTGCAGTTCGTCGTCGGCAGTCAACAGCTCTTCGCGACGGGTACCGGACTTGTTGATGTTGATGGCCGGGAACACACGCTTCTCGGCGATACGACGGTCCAGTGGCAGCTCCATGTTGCCGGTGCCCTTGAACTCTTCGTAGATCACTTCGTCCATCTTCGAGCCGGTTTCAACCAGCGCGGTGGCGATGATGGTCAGCGAGCCGCCTTCTTCGATGTTGCGCGCAGCGCCGAAGAAACGCTTCGGTTTCTCCAGGGCGTGGGCATCGACACCACCGGTCAGCACCTTGCCGGAGCTCGGGATCACGGTGTTGTAGGCACGTGCCAGACGGGTGATGGAGTCGAGCAGGATCACCACGTCCTTCTTGTGTTCAACCAGGCGCTTGGCCTTCTCGATCACCATTTCAGCCACTTGCACGTGACGGGTCGGCGGCTCGTCGAAGGTCGAGGCAACCACTTCGCCGCGCACGGTGCGCTGCATTTCGGTCACTTCTTCCGGACGTTCGTCGATCAACAGCACGATCAGGTGAACTTCAGGATTGTTACGGGCGATGTTCGCTGCGATGTTCTGCAGCATGATCGTTTTACCGGCTTTCGGCGGTGCAACGATCAGACCGCGCTGGCCTTTGCCGATCGGGGCGCACAGGTCGATCACACGACCGGTCAGGTCTTCGGTGGAACCGTTGCCGGCTTCCATCTTCATGCGCACGTTCGGGAACAGCGGGGTCAGGTTCTCGAAGAGAATCTTGTTCTTCGCGTTCTCAGGGCGATCGAAGTTGATCGTGTCGACCTTGAGCAGGGCGAAATAACGCTCGCCTTCCTTCGGAGGGCGGATCTTGCCAACGATGGTGTCACCGGTGCGCAAGTTGAAACGGCGGATCTGGCTCGGCGAGACGTAGATGTCGTCAGGGCCGGCGAGATAGGAAGCGTCAGCGGAGCGCAGGAAGCCGAAGCCGTCCTGGAGAATCTCCAGCACGCCATCACCGGAGATTTCCTCACCGCTTTTAGCGTGCTTTTTCAGCAGGGAGAAAATCACGTCCTGCTTGCGCGAACGGGCCATATTTTCTATGCCCATCTGTTCGGCCAATTCGAGCAGTTCGGTAATCGGCTTTTGCTTGAGTTCAGTCAGATTCATATAGGAATGACGTAATCATTTATGGAGGGGGGAAATTAAGCTTTTGGCTTAATGAGGCCGCGCCGCGGAGAAGGCGACAGGATCGCGTACTTATTCGAAAAGGAGTGCGTCGGCGACGGCTAGCAGGGGGCAGTGGAGAAACCAGTGCGGGGCCGAATGTATCACCTGAGTTTCGGAGCGTCTAGCCCTGAATACGCAAAAAGCCCCGCAATTTGCGGGGCTTTTTGAGGACAATCTTTACCGCGACGCTTAGATGTTGGCGTCGAGGAAAGCAGCCAGTTGCGACTTCGACAGAGCGCCGACCTTGGTCGCTTCCACGTTGCCGTTCTTGAACAGCATCAGGGTCGGAATACCACGTACGCCGTGCTTGGCAGGGGTTTCCTGGTTTTCGTCGATGTTCAGTTTGGCAACGGTCAGCTTGCCTTTGTAAGTCTCTGCAATCTCGTCCAGAACCGGAGCGATCATTTTGCAAGGGCCGCACCATTCAGCCCAGTAGTCGACCAGGACAGCGCCTTCGGCCTTGAGTACGTCGGCTTCGAAGCTAGCGTCGCTAACGTGTTTGATCAGATCGCTGCTCATGGAATTCTCCAGGTTGTAAGCAAAAAAACGTGGCCCATCATAGCCGCCCTTCCCTTGTTCAGGAAGCCGCAGATGATTGAGTCTTGCTATGGCACTCGATGAGTTTGGGTATAGCTCAAGTCACGCGCTGGCGGGGGCGATAAAGGAAATTCCGGTACGCAGGGCCGCGTTGCGCACGTGCTCCTGCATGGCTTTCTGCGCGGCGGCGGAAGCCCGGCGGGCCAGGGCGCGGAGGATCTTGCGATGTTCCTGCCAGGTTTCCATGGCCCGTTCGGCGCGGATGAACGGTAGTTTCTGGCTCTCCAGAAAGATGTCGGCGCTGGCGGTGAGGATGCTCAGCATCGCCTGATTGCCGCTGGCCAGCAGGATCCGCCGGTGGAATTCGAAATCCAGTTTCGCCGCTGCCTCGAAATCGCCGGCGCGCAGTTGCTCGCGCATGGCGGCGACGTTGTCTTCCAGTTCGTCCAGATCAAACGTACTCAGCGTCACCGCCGCCAGACCGGCCGCGAACCCTTCCAGCGCGTAGCGCAACTGAAAGATTTCCAGCGGCGAAGCCTGGGCGGCAAACGGCCAGGCCGGAGCGCCCTCGCCGCGCGGCAATTCCACCGGCGCCTGCACGAACACGCCCTTGCCCGGCTGAATGCTGACCACACCCAGCGCGCTCAAGGACGACAACGCCTCACGCAACGACGCGCGGCTGACGCCCAGCTGAACCGCCAGATCCCGTTGCGAAGGCAGCGCATCGCCGGGGCCGAAGCCCTGCTCGGTAATCAGTTTGCGGATCGCTTGCAGCGCCACTTCGGGTACGGCGCGGGAGATCGAGTTCATGGTTTTCCAGACGGACCAGGCCAAGGTGCGGCCAGTTGTAATGCTATTCGAGGCATCAGGCAAGTCGTGCCCCAGCGGGGTTCGACGGTGCGCGTCGATGCGCTATCGCAGTGCGAAACCCGACCTGACTGTTCAGACCAGTAAGACCGAACAAACCCGCTAAACCCGCGGCTTTGCGGGGCCGAATCGCTGTCTTGGCACGGCCCATGCTCTGTCCGATCGCAGAATTCACTTCCCGCCGATCCGGAGATTGTCCATGACGAAGCGTTACAGCGCCCTCCTCGCCGCCCTGTTTGCCGGTCTGATGTTGAGCCAGGCCCCCGCCCATGCCGACGGTCTGGATGACGTGGTCAAACGCGGCACCTTGAAAGTCGCCGTGCCTCAGGACTTCCCGCCGTTCGGTTCGGTCGGCCCGGACATGAAGCCGCGCGGCCTGGATATCGACACCGCGAAACTGCTGGCCGAGCAGCTCAAGGTCAAACTCGAACTGACCCCGGTCAACAGCACCAACCGCATCCCGTTCCTCACCACCGGCAAGGTCGACCTGGTGATTTCCAGCCTCGGCAAGAACCCCGAGCGCGAGAAGGTCATCGATTTCTCCCGCGCCTATGCGCCGTTCTACCTCGCCGTGTTCGGCCCGCCGGACGCAGCCGTCAGCACCCTCGACGACCTCAAGGGCAAGACCATCAGCGTCACCCGGGGCGCCATCGAAGACATCGAGCTGACCAAGGTCGCCCCTGAAGGCGTGACCATCAAACGCTTCGAAGACAACAACTCGACCATCGCCGCCTACCTCGCAGGGCAAGTCGACCTGATCGCCAGCGGTAACGTGGTGATGGTCGCGATCAGCGAAAAGAACCCGAAACGCGTACCGGCGTTGAAAGTGAAGCTCAAGGATTCGCCGGTCTACGTCGGCGTGAACAAGAACGAGCCGGCGCTGCTGGGCAAGGTCAACGAGATCCTGGCCACCGCCAAGGCTGACGGCGCACTGGAAAAGAACGCGCAGACCTGGCTCAAAGAGCCGCTGCCGGCCGACCTCTGACCGGCGCCGCGGGAGACTTTCATGGCCTATCAGTTCGATTTCTTGCCGGTGGTGGAAAACACCGACCTGCTGCTGCGCGGGGCGTTGTTTACCCTTGAGCTGACGGCCATTGGTGCGTTGCTCGGGGTCGGCGTGGGTATCGTCGGCGCGCTGGTGCGGGCGTGGAACATCCGCCCGTTCTCGACGATCTTCGGCGTTTATGTGGAGTTGATCCGCAACACGCCATTCCTGGTGCAACTGTTCTTCATCTTCTTCGGCCTGCCGTCCCTCGGTGTACAGATTTCCGAGTGGCAAGCGGCGGTGCTGGCGATGGTGATCAACCTCGGCGCGTACTCGACCGAGATCATCCGCGCCGGCATCCAGGCGATTCCGCGCGGGCAGCTGGAAGCAGCGGCGGCATTGGCGATGAGCCGTTTCGAAGCGTTCCGCCACGTGGTACTGCTGCCTGCGCTGGGCAAGGTCTGGCCGGCGCTGAGCAGCCAGATCATCATCGTCATGCTCGGTTCGGCGGTGTGTTCGCAGATTGCCACCGAAGAGTTGAGCTTCGCCGCCAACTTCATTCAGTCGCGCAACTTTCGCGCCTTTGAAACCTACGCCCTGACCACCCTCATTTATCTGTGCATGGCGCTGCTGATTCGTCAGTTGCTGAACTGGCTCGGCCGGCGTTATCTGTCTAAAAGCAGCGCAAGGAGCAGCCAATGAGCGACTTCACGTTCTGGGACATCCTGCGCAACCTGCTGACCGGCCTGCAATGGACGCTGGCGCTGTCGCTGGTGGCGTTCATCGGCGGCGGGATCGTCGGGTTGCTGATCCTGATCATGCGCATCTCGAAAAACCCGCTGCCCAGCAGCATCGCCCGCACCTGGATCGAACTGTTCCAGGGCACCCCGCTGTTGATGCAGCTGTTTCTGGTGTTCTTCGGCGTGGCGCTGGCCGGGGTGGAGATTTCGCCGTGGATGGCGGCGGCGATTGCCCTGACGCTGTTCACCAGCGCCTATCTGGCGGAGATCTGGCGCGGTTGCGTCGAGGCGATTCCCAACGGTCAGTGGGAAGCTTCGTCGAGCCTGGCGCTGAATCCGCTGGAGCAACTGCGCTACGTGATCCTGCCGCAGGCACTGCGCATCGCCGTGGCGCCGACCGTGGGTTTCTCGGTGCAAGTGGTCAAAGGCACCGCCGTGACCTCGATCATCGGCTTCACCGAACTGACCAAGACCGGCGGCATGCTCGCCAACGCCACCTTCGAACCGTTCATGGTCTACGGCCTCGTCGCCTTGGGCTACTTCCTGCTCTGCTACCCCCTGTCCCTCAGTGCGCGCTACCTGGAAAGGAGACTGCATGCCTCTGCTTAGAATTTCCGCCCTGCATAAATACTACGGCGATCACCACGTGCTCAAAGGCATCGACCTGAGCGTCGAGGAAGGCCAGGTCGTGGCGATCATCGGCCGCAGCGGCTCGGGCAAATCCACCCTGCTGCGCACCCTCAACGGTCTGGAGTCGATCAACGACGGCGTGATCGAAGTCGACGGCGAATACCTCGACGCCGCCCGCGCCGATCTGCGCAGCCTGCGGCAGAAAGTCGGGATGGTGTTTCAGCAGTTCAACCTGTTTCCGCACCTGACCGTTGGCGAAAACGTGATGCTCGCGCCGCAAGTGGTGCAGAAAGTGCCCAAGGCCAAAGCGCAAGAGCTGGCGCGGCAGATGCTGGAACGCGTGGGGCTGGGCGAGAAGTTCGACGCGTTTCCGGAGCGCCTCTCGGGTGGCCAGCAACAGCGCGTGGCGATTGCCCGGGCGCTGGCGATGTCGCCGAAGGTGTTGCTGTGCGACGAGATCACCTCGGCGCTGGATCCGGAACTGGTCAACGAAGTGCTCAGCGTGGTCCGCCAGCTCGCGAAAGAAGGCATGACCCTGATCATGGTCACCCACGAAATGCGCTTCGCCCGCGAGGTTGGGGACAAGCTGGTGTTCATGCACCAGGGCAAGGTGCACGAGGTGGGGGATCCGAAAGTGCTGTTTGCCGATCCGCAGACGCCGGAGCTGGCGAATTTCATTGGCACGGTTGAAGCGACTGCCTGAAACGGCCTGCTACCCGCTCGTTCCCACGTCGAGGCGTCGAACCGTCCGCGTGGGAATGCAGCCCGGGACGCTCCGCGTCCCAAAAGCGGACGCAGAGCGTCCATTGAGGCATTCCCACGCAGAGCGTGGGAACGATCAGCGTCGTTGAGTGCGCAACGGTCCCTGGCTTTTATGCGCAGGATCAAGGGTTTGAACCATGCGCGTTGGCGGCAGCGTTTGATCGTGGCACGATGTCGGGGTTATCGACCGAGACCCCCACACCATGCCGCAATCCCAAGCCAAGAATCTGTCCCTGATCGCCGCGATCGACCTGGGCTCCAACAGCTTCCATATGGTCGTGGCCAAGGCCCAGAACGGCGAAATCCGTATTCTCGAGCGGCTCGGTGAAAAGGTTCAGCTGGCCGCCGGCATCGACGATGAGCGTCAGCTCAACGAAGAGTCCATGCAGCGCGGGCTCGACTGCCTCAAGCGCTTTGCCCAACTGATCAACGGCATGCCGCTGGGCGCCGTGCGGATCGTCGGCACCAACGCCCTGCGCGAGGCCCGCAACCGTGGCGAATTCATCCGTCGCGCCGAAGAAATCCTCGGCCATCCGGTGGAAGTCATCTCCGGCCGTGAAGAGGCCCGCCTGATCTACCTTGGCGTCTCCCACACCCTCGCCGGCACTCCGGGCAAACGTCTGGTCGCCGACATCGGCGGCGGCAGTACCGAATTCATCATCGGCCAGCGTTTCGAACCGCTGCTGCGCGAAAGCCTGCAAATGGGCTGCGTGAGTTTCACCCAGCGCTATTTCAAGGACGGCAAGATCACCCCGGCCCGCTACGCCCAGGCGTACACGGCGGCGCGGCTGGAAATCATGAGCATCGAACACGCCCTGCACCGCCTGACCTGGGATGAGGCCATCGGCTCCTCGGGCACCATCCGCGCCATCGGCCTGGCGCTGAAGGCCGGCGGTCACGGCACCGGCGAAGTGAATGCCGAAGGTCTGGCGTGGCTCAAGCGCCGCCTGTTCAAGCTCGGCGATGTCGACAAGATCGATTTCGAAGGCATCAAGCCGGATCGCCGGGCGATCTTCCCGGCAGGTCTGGCGATTCTCGAAGCGATCTTCGACGCCCTCGAACTGCAACGCATGGATCACTGCGAAGGCGCGCTGCGTGAAGGCGTGCTGTATGACCTGCTCGGCCGCCATCACCACGAAGACGTGCGCGAACGCACCCTGACCTCGCTGATGGAGCGCTACCACGTCGATCTGGAACAGGCTGCACGGGTCGAGCGCAAAGCCCTGCACGCGTTTGATCAAGTGGCCGTGGACTGGGAGCTGGACGACGGCATCTGGCGCGAACTGCTGGGCTGGGCGGCGAAAGTGCACGAAGTCGGGCTCGACATCGCGCACTATCACTACCACAAGCACGGCGCCTACCTGATCGAGCACTCGGACCTCGCCGGCTTCTCCCGCGAAGACCAGCAAATGCTCGCCCTGCTGGTGCGCGGCCATCGCCGCAACATCCCCAAGGACAAGTTCGCCGAGTTCGGCGATGACGGCGACAAGCTGATCCGCCTGTGCGTGCTGCTGCGTTTCGCTATCCTGTTCCACCACATCCGTGGCACCCAGGCGATGCCGCAAGTGGCACTGCATGCCAATGGCAGCAACCTCGACGTGGAATTCCCGGAGAACTGGCTGGATGAAAACCAGCTGACCCAGGCGGATTTCGGGCTTGAGGCCGAGTGGCTGACGCGGGTGGGGATTGTTCTGACCGTGCATTGAGTAACGGGCAGGCACAAAAAAGGCGATCCGGATGGATCGCCTTTTTTATGGCTTTGAAACCCGCGGTCAGCTGCTGACCGGCAAAATCGGGCTACCCAGCCGCTCCAGCAACGTCGCCTGCGCACTGCGCGGGTTCTGGTTGCCGGTCGGTGTGTTGCGGATGTAGCGGCCGTCCGATTGCAGGCTCCAGCTGTGGGTGTTGTCGGTCAGGTACAGCTCCAGCTCTTTCTTGACCCGGGTCAGCAGCTTCTTGCCTTCCACCGGGAAGCAAGTCTCGACGCGCTTGTCGAGGTTGCGCTCCATCCAGTCGGCACTGGAGAGGAACATTTGCTCCTCGCCGCCATTGAGGAAGTAGAAAACCCGGGTGTGTTCAAGGAAGCGACCGATGATCGAGCGCACGTGGATGTTGTGCGAAACCCCGGCGATGCCCGGACGCAAGCAGCACATGCCGCGCACCACCAGGTCGATACGCACGCCGGACTGGCTGGCCTTGTACAGCGCGCGGATGATCTTCGGATCGGTCAGCGAGTTGAACTTGGCGATGATGTGCGCCGGCTTGCCGTCGAGCGCGAATTGGGTCTCGCGCAGGATCATGTCGAGCATGCCCTTCTTCAGGGTGAACGGCGCATGCAGCAGCTTTTTCATGCGCAGCGTCTTGCCCATGCCGATCAACTGGCTGAACAGTTTGCCGACGTCTTCGCACAAGGCGTCGTCGGAGGTCAGCAGGCTGTAGTCGGTGTACAGACGGGCGTTGCCGGCGTGGTAGTTACCGGTGCCGAGGTGCGCGTAACGCACGATCTCGCCGGCTTCGCGGCGCAGGATGAGCATCATCTTGGCGTGGGTCTTGAAGCCGACCACGCCATAGATCACCACCGCACCGGCCGCTTGCAGACGGCTCGCCAGTTGCAGGTTGGATTCTTCGTCGAAGCGCGCACGCAGCTCGATGACCGCCGTCACTTCCTTGCCGTTACGCGCGGCGTCCACCAGCGCATCGACGATTTCCGAGTTGGCACCGGAGCGATAAAGGGTCTGGCGCACGGCCAGAACGTGCGGGTCTTTCGCGGCCTGGCGCAGCAGGTCGACCACCGGGGTGAACGACTCGAACGGGTGCAGCAGCAGGATGTCCTGCTTGCTGATCACGCTGAAAATGTTTTCGCTGTTCTGCAGCAGTTTCGGAATCTGCGGCGTGAACGGCGTGTATTGCAGCTCCGGATGGCTGTCCAGGCCGGTAATGCTGAACAGACGCGTCAGGTTCACCGGACCGTTGACCTGATACAGCTCGGTCTCGCTCAGGTTGAACTGCTTGAGCAGGTAGTCCGACAGGTGTTTCGGGCAGGTGTCGGCGACTTCCAGGCGCACTGCGTCACCGTAACGACGGGAGAACAGCTCGCCACGCAGGGCGCGGGCCAGGTCTTCGACGTCTTCGGAGTCGAGCGCAAGGTCGGCGTTCCGGGTCAGACGGAACTGATAGCAGCCCTTCACCTTCATGCCCTGGAACAGGTCATCGGCGTGGGCGTGGATCATCGACGACAGGAACACATAGTTGTCGCCAGGGCCACCGACTTCTTCCGGCACCTTGATGATCCGTGGCAACAGGCGCGGTGCCGGGATGATTGCCAGACCGGAGTCGCGACCGAAGGCGTCGATGCCTTCGAGCTCGACGATGAAGTTCAGGCTCTTGTTCACCAGCAACGGGAACGGGTGCGTCGGGTCGAGGCCGATCGGGGTGATGATCGGTGCGATCTCGTCGCGGAAATAGCGGCGCACCCAGGTCTTGAGCTTGGTCGTCCAGTTGCGCCGGCGGATGAAACGCACCTGATGCTTTTCCAGCTCCGGCAGCAGGATGTCGTTGAGGATCGCGTACTGGCGGTCGACATGACCGTGCACCAGCTCGCTGATGCGGGCCAGGGCCTGATGCGGTTGCAGGCCATCGGCGCCGGCCTGTTCACGGGCAAAGGTGATCTGTTTCTTGAGGCCGGCGACGCGGATTTCGAAGAATTCGTCGAGGTTGCTGGAGAAGATCAGCAGGAACTTCAGCCGCTCCAGCAACGGGTAGGACTCGTCCAGCGCCTGTTCCAGCACGCGGATGTTGAACTGCAGTTGCGACAACTCACGGTGGATGTACAGGCTGCTGTCATCCAGACCGGGAATCGCGATCGCCGGAACCGCCGCGGCAGGCTCGGTTGCCGGCGCGGGTGGCGCAGGCTCCAGTTCCGGCGGGGTTTCGGTAATCTGCTCGACCACGGGTTGAGCTTCTTTTACGGCAACTTCAGTGAGTCCTTCGGTATTCATCGAATGTTCCTGGGAGGGCTATTTCTGCTCTCGTAACAATTGAGCGGCACGGACAGCAAAGTAAGTCAGGATGCCATCAGCGCCGGCACGTTTAAAGGCGGTCAGGGATTCGAGGATCACGCCTTCGCTCAACCAGCCATTCTGGATCGCCGCCATGTGCATGGCGTATTCGCCGCTAACCTGATAGACGAAGGTCGGCACTTTGAAGGCATCTTTTACCCGGAACAAAATGTCCAGGTACGGCATGCCGGGTTTGACCATGACCATGTCCGCGCCTTCAGACAAGTCCGCGCCCACTTCGTGCAGCGCTTCGTCGCTGTTGGCCGGGTCCATCTGGTAGGAAGCCTTGTTCGCCTTGCCCAGGTTCGCGGCCGAACCCACGGCATCGCGGAACGGGCCGTAATAGGCGCTCGCGTACTTGGCCGAGTAGGCCATGATCCGCACGTTGACGTGCCCGGCCAGCTCCAAAGCTTCGCGGATCGCCTGAATGCGGCCGTCCATCATGTCCGACGGGGCAACCACCTGGGCGCCGGCAGCGGCGTGAGACAACGCCTGTTTGACCAGTGCATCGACGGTGATGTCGTTCTGCACATAGCCTTCTTCATCGAGAATGCCGTCCTGACCGTGGGTGGTGAACGGGTCGAGGGCGACGTCGGTGATCACGCCCAGCTCGGGGAATCGGTCACGCAGGGCACGGGTGGCGCGCTGGGCGATACCTTCGGGATTCCACGCTTCGGCGGCATCGAGGGATTTGAGTTCAGGCGGGGTAACCGGAAACAGTGCCAGCGCCGGGATCCCCAGTTCGACCCATTTGGCGGCTTCTTCAAGCAGCAGGTCGATGGTCAGGCGCTCGACACCCGGCATCGAGGCCACGGCTTCGCGGCGGTTTTCACCGTCGAGCACGAATACCGGCAGGATCAGGTCATCGACCGTCAACAAATTCTCACGCACCAGCCGCCGGGAAAAATCATCACGGCGATTGCGACGCAGGCGGGTGGCAGGGAACAGACGGTTGGCTGGGGTAAAGCTCACGGCAGACTCCTGAGCCCGCGCAAACGGGCGAGCGTGACAGTTATAGATGGCCATTATGACCAACGTATTACAGTTATGTGCACCCCTGCGACAGGTAGTCGCTTTCCATTGTCCGTGTAGGAAATGTTCACGTCGAGACACATTTCGACACTTTCCTGAATGTGTCCGAAGGGTTAGGCTGCGCGTTCATTTCGCCAGCACCCAGACAATGCTCCAACAATTTCTGCATGACTTCGGCTACTTTGCCCTGTTTCTCGGCACGTTTTTCGAAGGCGAAACCATCCTGGTGCTCGCGGGCTTCCTCGCGTTCCGTGAATACATGGACATCAAACTGGTGGTGGTCGTGGCGTTCTTCGGCAGCTATGCTGGCGATCAGCTGTGGTACTTCCTGGGCCGCAAGCACGGGCGCAAGTTGCTGGCGCGCAAACCGCGCTGGCAGATGATGGGCGACCGCGCGCTGGAACACATCCGCAAGCACCCGGACATCTGGGTCCTGAGCTTTCGCTTCGTATACGGCCTGCGCACGGTGATGCCGGTGGCGATCGGCCTGTCGGGCTATCCGCCGGGACGTTATCTGCTGCTGAACGGCATCGGCGCTGCGATCTGGGCCACCGCCCTGGCCGCTGCCGCCTACCATTTCGGCGCCGTGCTCGAAGGCATGCTCGGCAGCATCAAGAAGTATGAATTGTGGGTACTGGGCGCGCTGCTGGTGCTTGGCCTGGGCCTGTGGCTGCGCCGCCGGTTCAAGAATGCCCGGCTGGCGAAAAAGGTCTACGAGGAAGAGCAGGCCGAGCAACTGGCCAAGGCCGAACGGCACAAAGCCGAAATGGCCAAGGCCGCCGACCCTAAGACGCCAGCCGAGTAAGTCGCTGGCGGCAGCAATACAGCCCGATGCCGCTGAGCAGGCTGTAACTGAGCAGGCCGACCCACATCCCCGGGCTGGCCGACCAGAGTCCGACCAGCGGCGCCAGCCACACCAGCGGCAGGTTCGATGCCAGCCGCAGCACTTCCAGCCTCCCCGCCCACGGGCGATTCTCCAGGGCCACGCCCAACACGAACAAACCGAACGCCATCGCGCCCCAGCCGAGCAGCAATGCGCCGGTGGGCAGACTGCGTTCCAGATTCAGCAGATAACTGCCAAGCGCCACATACACGCCGAACTGCAAACCCACGTACCACTGCTGACGACTGTCCAGCGGCACCTCGAATTTGCGGAACTGACTCAGGTCCGGCTTGCTCATCGGGTACTTCGCCGCGACGTCTGCCGGACGCCAGCCGGTGCGCATGAACCAGATCCGGATCTTGTCCCACGTACGCTCGGCACGACGCGCGTCATCCCATAGCTGCGCATAAAACTGCAGGTTCGCCCACAACGGATTCCAGCTCGCCAGCGGCGTGGTCACGCCGAAAATCACCGGCTCGTTGTCGTCCTCTTCCTGAAACGAGCCGAACAGACGGTCCCAAATAATGAACACCCCGCCGTAGTTGCGATCCATGTAGAGAGCGTTCTGTGCATGGTGAGCCCGATGATTGGACGGTGTGACGAAGCACCACTCGAACCAGCCGAGCTTGGGAATGTGCCGGGTATGGACCCAGAATTGATACAGCAGATTCAGCGCCGCGACACTGACGAACACCAGCAGCGGCACCCCGAGCACGGCCATCGGCAGGTAGAAAATCCAGCCCAGCAGAAACCCGGTGCTGGTCTGGCGCAAGGCCGTGGAAAGGTTGTAGTCCTCGCTCTGGTGATGCACCGAATGCGCGGCCCAGAGGATGTTGCGCTCGTGGCCCATGCGATGCAGCCAGTAATAGCAGAAGTCATACAAGACAAAGGTAAACACCCAGACCCAGACGCTGTCCACAGGCAACCTGACCAGCGCCAGATGCTCCAGGGCAAACGCATAGGTCACCAGGCCCACGCCCTTGGTCAAAAGGCCGGTGGTGGTCGACAACACTCCGGTGCTGATGCTGTTCACCGCATCGGCCAGGCGATAGTTGCTCACCCCGCGCCAGCGGTCGGCGATGAGCTCCGCCGCAATCAACACGAAGAAAAACGGTACCGCATACAGGATGAAGTTCATGACGCGCCCTGGTCGGAATCTGTAGCTCAGATCCTAGGTGTAGCCGCGGCTTGATCCTATGGCAACGAACGACAAATTAGAGGACATTTAACGCCATGAATCTGGAGAGAAACCCATGAGCAAAAAAGTTGCAGTGATCCTGTCCGGTTGCGGCGTGTACGACGGCGCCGAGATCCACGAGAGCGTCATCACCCTGTTGCGCCTCGACCAGCGCGGCGCCCAGGTGCAGTGCTTCGCCCCGAACATCGCGCAATTGCATGTGATCAATCACCTGACCGGTGAAGAAATGCCCGAATCGCGCAACGTGCTGGTGGAATCGGCTCGCATCGCCCGGGGCAACGTCAAGGATCTGCGTGAGGCCGATGTCGAGGACTTCGACGCGCTGATCGTGCCCGGCGGTTTCGGTGCGGCGAAGAACCTGTCGAACTTCGCCATCGAAGGCGCCGGCTGCACCGTACAGCCGCAAGTGCTGGCGCTGGCCGAAGCCTTTGCCGAAGCGGGCAAACCTGTTGGCCTGATCTGCATCTCGCCGGCGCTGGCCGCGAAGATCTACGGCCCGGGCGTGACCTGCACCATCGGCAACGACGCCGACACGGCCGCCGCCATGAACAAGATGGGCGCCACCCACGAAGACTGCGCGGTGACCGACATCATCGAAGACAAGGCGCGCAAACTGGTGTCCACACCGGCGTACATGCTGGCGCAGACGATCAGCGAGGCGGCTTCGGGGATCAACAAGCTGGTGGATCGGGTGTTGGAACTGACCCACGAAAACGACGCCTGACTGGCGATAGCGATCGTTCCCACGCTCCGCGTGGGAATGCAGCCTTGGACGCTCCGCGTCTGATTTGCATCAGCGGTGAGGCTGGGACGCGGAGCGTCCCGAGAGGCATTCCCACGCAGAGCGTGGGAACGATCAAACCTGGCGCGCCAGCCGTGTCAGAATCCGGTCCAGCGCATTGGCGAACGCCTGCTTCTCCCGATCGCCGAACGGTGCTGGTCCGCCGCTGACCTGGCCCTGTTCACGCAGATCGGTGAACAGGTTGCGAGTCGCCAGCCGTTCACCCATGTTCTGCGCGTCGAACTCCTTGCCTCGCGGATCCAGCGCTGCAACGCCCTTCTTCACCAGCCGGTCTGCCAGCGGGATGTCGCTGCAAATCACCAGTTCGCCCGGCACCGCGTGTTCCACCAGATAATCGTCCGCTGCATCCGGGCCGCTCGGCACCACGATCAGCTTGACGATCGCCAGCGCCGGTTTGCTCTGCGGCTGCCCCGCCACCAGCACCACTTCGAAGCGGCGCTTGAGGGCGAACTTCACCACCAGCTCCTTGGCCATCTTCGGGCAGGCGTCGGCATCGATCCATACGCGCATCATTATTTCCTCAATCCAAAAACATCGCGGGCAAGCCATGCTCGCACAAGGTTATACACAATCCCTGTGGGAGCGGGCTTGCCCGCGAATGTGAGCGCAGCGAATGCTGTTTAAGCAGCCACTCGGCGCTTTTCAGCCACCCAGCTACGACCATACAGCACGATAATCGCCGCAATCGCCACAGCCTGCGCCGTCAGCGAATAGGCGTCGGCGTGAATCCCCAGCCAGTCGAAATCGAAGAACGCCACCGGCCGGGTGCCGAAGATCCCGGCTTCCTGCAACGCCTTCACGCCGTGGCCGGCGAACACCACCGACAACGCGCACAGCAGCGCTGCGTTGATGCTGAAGAACAGCGTCAGCGGCAGTTTCGCCGAGCCGCGAAGAATCACCCACGCCAGACCGAACAGCAGCACCAGCGCCGTCGCGCCGCCGGCGAGTACCGCGTTATGCCCGGCGGGGCCGGCCTGCAGCCACAGGGTTTCGTAGAACAGGATCACTTCGAACAGCTCGCGGTACACCGAGAAGAACGCCAGGATCGCAAACCCGAAACGCCCGCCTCCGCCCACCAGGCTCTGCTTGATGTAATCCTGCCAGGCCGCCGCGTGCCGACGGTCGTGCATCCACACGCCGAGCCACAACACCATGACGCTGGCGAACAGCGCCGTGGCGCCTTCGAGCAGTTCACGCTGGGAACCGCTGACATCGATCACATACGCCGCCAGTGCCCACGTCCCGAGGCCGGCCAGCAGCGCCAGCCCCCAGCCGACGTTGACGCTGCGCACCGCCGATTGCTGGCCGGTGTTGCGCAGGAACGCGAGGATCGCCGCCAGCACCAGAATCGCTTCCAGACCTTCGCGCAACAGGATCAGCAGACCGGAGATGTAGCTCAGCGACCAGCTCAGACCATCGCTGCCCAGCAGGCCGGCGGATTCCTTGAGTTTGGCTTTGGCCGCGTCCAGACGCTGTTCGGCCTGCTCGACCGGCAAACCATCCTGCAGCGATTGCCGATAAGCCATCAGGGATTTTTCGGTGTCCTTGCGCACGTTGGCGTCGACGTTGTCCAGCGAGCTTTCGACCAGTTCGAAGCCTTCCAGATACGCCGCCACCGACAGGTCATAGGCCTGATCGTGCTCACCGGCGCGGTACGCCGCCAGGCTCTTGTCCAGAGTCGCGGCGGTGTAGTCGAGCAACTGCGCCGGGCCGCGCTTGACCTGCGGCGGCTGCGCTCGCTGGACACGGAAGATCGCGGCGGCTTCAGGGCCTTCGGCAGCCTGCACTTCGGCCGGGGTCTGGCGGGCCAGGTCGGCGATGTTGTAGGTCTTGTCGGATTTGGCCGTGGCCGGATCGGCGCTGAACTGCGCGATGTAGGTCGCCAGATCCCAGCGCTGACGGTCATCCAGCTGATCGGCGAAGGCTGGCATGTCAGTGCCTTCGACGCCTTGACCGAGAGTGCTGTAGATCGCGTACAGGCTCAGGTGATCCATCCGCGCAGCGTCGCGCAGATTGGCCGGCGCCGGCGTCATGCCGAGACCCGCCGGGCCATCGCCGGCACCCGTGTCGCCGTGGCACACCGAGCAGTTTTGCGCGTACAGCGGCGCACCACGGGTCGGGTCAGGCGTGATGATCGGGGCCTGGCTGACTTCATAAGCCACCGCCAGTTTCGCCCCCAGTTGCCGGGCCTGACGGGCGACGTCCGCGCCGTCCTGTTTCGCCGTGATCGCGGCGTGCAAGGCAGTCACGCCTTGCTCCAGAGCCGCTTTCTCCGGTTTGGCCGGCAGGCCGCTGATCAGCCCTTGCAGCACCTGGGTGAATTCCAGCTGCTCGCGGTACTCGCCGTCGTCGATGACTTTGCCTGCCGCTACCGTTGGCGGGTAATCGGCGCTGATGTAATCGAGCAGGTGCAGCGCTTGCGGCGCGCCTTCCACGGTGTCGGCCAGCAGATTGAAGCTGCTCAGGGCGCACAACGGGAACACCAGCCAGGCCAGAAATCGGGACGCGGCAGTCATGAATGAGTCTCAAGTGGAAATGCGAAGTTACATATTGTTCACGTCGAGCGCGTTTCCCTCAAGCTTTCTTGGCGGCCCGACGGGTTTTAGCGCAAGGGTGCACTCGCCTTGCGGTAGTGTTCGGCCATGAATTCGACGAACACCTGCACTTTCAGCGCCACATGCCGGGCATGGGGATAGAGCGCGTAGTAATGCCGCTGGCCGAGGCTGTAGTTGGGCAGGATCTGCACCAGCCGGCCATGCAACAGATCGTTCTGCACCGTGGCCCGGGTGAACGCGGCAATTCCGACACCGGCCAGTGCCGCCGCATGCAGCGAGCTGATCGAGTCCGCCTTGAACCGCCCTTGAGCGCGCAATGCTGTCGTCAGCCCGCGCGCATCGGTCAGCGACCAGTCGCCACCGCCGGCGAACGCGAGCAATTGATGGTCGGCCAGCTCACTGACCTGGCGCACCAGACCGTGTCGCGCGACGTAGGTCGGCGATGCCACCAGCACCAGCTCGGACACCGTCAGCAGACGCGCCACCAGGGATGAATCCGCCAGTGGCCCGCAGATGCGCAGCGCGACGTCGAAGCCTTCGGCGATCAGGTCGACAAAACGGTCATCGCAGGACAGATCGACCTCAACCTCGGGATAGCGTTGCTGAAACGCCGGCAGCCAGCTGGCCAGCTCCAGCGTGCCGATCACCACCGGCGCGCTGATGCGCAACAGTCCACTGGGGGTTTCACGGGCCTGCCCGACCGCCAGCGCGGCCTGATCGAGGCGATCGAGAATGTCCACGCACGCAGCGTAATACTGCTGCCCCGCCGTGGTCAGGCTGAAGCGCCGGGTGTTGCGGTTGATCAGGCGCGTGCCGAGCTCCGCCTCCAGTTGCTGGAGCTGGCGGGAGATCGTCGAATGCGTGGTGTCGAGCCGCTCGGCGGCGGCAGTGAAGCCGCGACACTCGACGATGCAACGGAACGCGCGCATGGCCAACAGCTGATTCATCGAAGCCCTCAGTCGAGTGGCAGGCGAACGATCTGCTGGGTGGTCATGACGTCACCGAAGGTGTCTTCGATTTCGGCCAGCGCCGCGCGGTGCAGGCTGTCCTTGTCGACGGTGTCGCCGTTGACGCGGGTGATCGCCCGGGTCGCCGAAGCGTCGGATGCTACCACGACCTGATAGCCCAACGGCGCAGCGTCCCGGGCGCCGCCGGCAACGCAGGCGTGGGTCATCAGCCCGGCGAAAATCACGGTCTTGATGCCGGCCTGCTTGAGCTGCCGATCGAGGTCGGTGCTGGCGAACACGCTGACCGTGGTCTTTTGCAGCACACGATCCTGCGCCCTCGGCTGCATCAGCGGATGAAACTTCACGGTCTCGCCGCCCTGCGCGAACACCGGCGAACCGGCGGGCGCGACGTGCTGGACCTGGAACACCGGCATCTTCGCCTGATCGGCAAAGCGGATCAGCTCACGGGCCTTGTTCATGGCCGCGATGCCGTCGGGAATCGGCAGGCGTCCGCTGAAGTACTCGTTCTGGAAATCGATCACCACCAGAGCGGTGGTCTTCGGATCAAGGCGCTCGATCGGCGCCGCGCCGGACAGGGCGCGCAAGGTTGGGTGGGCGGACGAATCGGCGGCCGTGCTGGCCATCGCGCTGCTGGCGGCCGCCAGTCCGAGACCGGCGAAAAAGGTTTTGAAGAGAGATGCGAGGCGCGGTGTTTGAGTCAGGGTCATGGTGCGATTCCTGTACAGGTGCTTGGGGTTGGCGCTCAGTCTAGGAAGGCAACTGATCGCCAACAACGGCGGTTCCCGAACATGATCTGTGCACTTAGCGCACCAATCTGGTCCTGCCAAAACAGCGCAGCACATGGCCAGCACCCAACCCTATAATGCCCCGACCCCAGCGCCTCTTCGCTCAAGGAAGAACTTGCCTCCATGCGCCACTGCTTGCTGCTTTGCCTGTTGTTCAGCACGTTTCTGCAACTGAGCGGGTGCGCCGCCTACCGCAATTACGATCTGGAAATGCAGCAGACCAACGACCGGTTGATGCTCGGCGACTATCAGGGTGCCCTGGATGTGCTGGAGTGGAACAACCCGTGGGAAGACAAGGACCTGCTCTACTACTTCGAGAAGGGTTCGATTCTCAGCTTCGCCAACGCACGCCCGCAGAGCCAGAAAGCCTGGCGCAGCGCCGACCGGATGGTGTTCCAGCGCGAAGAAGCCGTGCCTTCCGCCCCCATGAAGCTGCTCAACCAATTCGCCTATGAAATGGGCACCCTGCTGGTCAACGACAAGCTCAGCCGCTACGAAGGCTACGACTACGAAAAAGTCATGTTGACCACACAGATGGCCCTCAACCAATTGGGCGAAAGTGATTTCGACGGCGCCCGGGCAGACATCAAGAAGACCCACGAACGTGAAGCATTGATCGCCCGGCAGCGGGAGCGCCAGTACGAAGAACTCGAAGAGCAGGCCAAGGCTCAGGGTATCGCCGTTCATTACAAGGACCTGCAAGGCTATCCGGTCACTACCCTCGATGCGCCGGCCGTCATTGAATTGAAGAACGGCTACCAGAGTGCTTTCAGCCATTACCTGGCCGGCTTCACCTACGAGGCGTTGGGCGAACGCGGCCTGGCTGCGCCGGGTTATCGCCAGGCAATCGAGTTGCGCCCGAATATCCCCTTCCTCGAACAGGCGTTGCGCAATCTCGACAAACCGCCGGCCAAGGATGATGAAAGCGATGTTCTGATCGTCGTCCAGAGCGGTCTGGCGCCGGCCCGCAGCTCGGTAACGGTGCCGATCCCGGTGCGACTCAATGAAAACCTGGTCATTATCGCGCCGATCTCGTTTCCCATCCTGGTGCCGGACACCCTCACACCGGCGTTCGATCACATCATGGTGGATGGCCGCAAACACCCGCTGACCGTGATCAACAGCGTCACCGACATGGCGTTTCGTACGTTGCGCGATGACATGCCGGCGATCATTTCCCGGGCGATGTTCCGCGCCAACATGGCCGCCATTTCCCAGGCCCAGGAAAACGAACGCAATCCGGCCAAGGCCTCGCTGGTCGTCACCGAGCACGACCCCTTTGAGGAGGCCGACACCCGAACGTGGCGCACGCTCCCCGACAAGACACTGGTGGCACGCATTCGACTGAAGAAAGGCGATCATCGATTCAATGCGCCCAATGCACCCGGAGCGTCATCGGTCACCCTGCGCATCGACCGCGATCACCAGCTGGTCAACCTGCGAGTTCTGAGAGATATCGCCAACGTCATCGGCAACGCCAGACTGCCCGACAAGTAATGGCACCTAACTAACCGGTGCAATTAAAAAGCTATTACATAGCCAGCATCGCCCGCTTATAATGCCGCGCCCGCGCTATCGCGTTGCGGCATTAAAGCTCCTCTTTTTATGAGGAATTGGCAGGAGGCCAGCGCCACTGTCGATCGGTCCCAGCAGCCCGACCCGCACCCGAGGCTGTCGCTACTCATGGAAGAAGTAACCCATGGCATTCCGCGCTCCCACTCTGATCGCGCTCAGCGCTGTCACCCTGCTGTCCGGCTGTTCGGCGTTTCGCAACTACGATTCCGAACTGGCCCAGACCAACCAGCAACTGGCCACCGGCAACGTCGACGCCGCCCTGACCCTGCTGGAAAAAAACAACACCGGCCCGGACAAGGACCTGCTCTATTACTTTGAGAAGGGTGAACTGCTGCGCGCCAAGGGCGACCTGTCCGGCAGCCAGAATGCCTGGACCAGCGCCGACCAGGTGGTGGGCAAGTGGGAAGACTCGGTCAAGCTCGACACCGACAAGTACCTGGCCCAGTTCGGCAGTTTCCTGGTCAACGACAAGGTCCGCCGCTACGAAGGCTACGACTACGAAAAAGTCATGCTGACCACGCAGATGGCTCTGAACCTGCTGGCGGTCAACGATTTCGACGGCGCCCGCACCGCGATCAAGAAGACTCACGAACGTGAAGCGGTGATCGCCGACCTGCGCGACAAGGAATACCTCAAGAGCGAAGAGGAAGCCGAGAAAGAAGGCATCAAGACCGAATACAAGGACTTGCAGGGCTACCCGGTCGCCAGCCTCGACGCCCCGGAAGTGGTCGGCCTGAAAAACAGCTACCAGAGTGCGTTCAGCCATTACCTGGCCGGTTTCGTCTATGAAGCCCTGGGCGAGAAAGACCTCGCTGCGCCGGGCTATCGCAAGGCGGCCGAACTGCGCCCGAACACTCCCCTGCTGGAGCAGGCGCTGGTCAACCTCGACAAGCCGGTCAAGAGCGACGACAGCGACATCCTGATCGTGGTGCAAAGCGGTCTGGCGCCGGCCCGCGATTCGATCCGCGTGCCACTGCCGCTGCCGATCTCCAACAACGTAGTAATCACTCCGCTGTCGTTCCCGATCATCAAACCTGACACCTCCACCGCGACATTCGCGCAGATCGGTGTCGATGGCCAACAGGTCGACCTGACCGCACTGAACAGCACCACCGCCATGTCCCGCCGCGCCCTGCGCGATGACATGCCGGGGATCATCCTGCGCACCACCGTGCGTGCGATCACCAAAGGTGTGGCGCAGAAGAAGATCAACGAAACCAACCCGCTGGCGGGCCTGGCGGTCGGTATTTCTTCAGCTGTGCTCGAAGGTGCCGATACCCGTACGTGGCGTACCCTGCCGGACACCACACAAGTGGTACGTCTGCGCTTGAAGAAAGGCGAGCACCAAGTCACTCTGCCGAGCGCGGTCGGTGGCTCGCTGGTCAAGGTCACCGTCGATCAGCGTTACCAGGTGATCACCCTGCGCGCCGTCGGCAATCAGGTATTCGCCGCAGGCCTCGCCGCCCACGTCACCCCGAGCGCTGGCGCCACCGCCGTGGCCAGCCTCAAACAACCTTAAGAACGGAGTCTTTGCATGCGCTTCAAACTCATCGCCGTCGCCGCCCTCGCCCTTTTGGCGAGCGGTTGCGCCACCCCGCCACCACCGGAGCCGGGCAGCGCCGCGAGCAAGGTCGTGGCCATGGGCCCGCAGAAACACATCGTGGTCGGCGCGATGCGCGTGGCCCGCGAAAACGGCTTCATGACCGTCAACGTGCAGTTGAGCAACACCCTCAACAGCAACAAGACGTTCTACTACCGCTTCGCCTGGCTCGGCGCGGAAGGTTTCCCGATCGCCGAAGAAGAAGTCTGGAAGAGCCAGATGATGTACGGCGCCCAGACCAGCTTCATCCAGGGCATCGCCCCGACGCCGAAAGCCGTGGATTTCCGTCTGGAACTCAAGACGCCTTAAGCCCGACACCCTATTCCCGATTCAGAGAGCATTCCCATGTTTGCACGCTTTTCCTTCATCGCCGTCCTCGCCCTGCTGGCCTCCGGTTGCGCCAACACTTCGCCGACCCTGGGCAGCAAGAACATCAGCTACGGCGACACCAAGGCCGTTGAAACCGTGACCAACGAGTTCGGTTCGACCGACCTGCAGATGATCGCCGAGTCGATGACCCGTTCCCTGGCCCAGTCCGGCATCCTGCAGGGTCGCCCTGTGGTGCAGGTCTACGACGTGAAGAACAAGACCAGCGAATACATCGACACCCGCGAAATCACCACCAGCATCAAGACCCAGCTGATGAAGTCCGGCACCGCCCGTTTCGCCAGCGACAACACCGCGATGCAGAGCCAGGTCGACCAGCTCAAGCTGCAAAATCAGAGCGGCCTGTACAAGAAGAGCACCGTGGCCAAGACCGGCAACATGATCGCCGCCAAATACCGTCTTGAAGGTTCGATCAGCTCGATCGTCAAGCGCAGCAGCGACTACAAGGACGTCTTCTACAAATTCAGCCTGCAACTGATCGACGTTGAAAGCGGTCTGGCCGAGTGGATGGACGAGAAAGAGATCCGCAAAACCACGGAGCGTTAATCGATGCGCACATGGATTGGCATGATGGCCCTGGCTTGCGCGTTCAGCGTGCAAGCGGCCCCGAAAGTCGCGGTGACGGATCTGGCGTACCAGGAGCGTGTGGAGCAATACATCCACATCGTTTCGGCCCAGAGCAATTACCGCGAGGGTTATTACAGCGCCAGTGGGTCTTCGAGCTATAACGAGCTCGAAGCCACCACCAGCTACATCGAACAGACCGAGCTGCGTAAGTTCACCGGCGACATCAAGGGTGAAATCCTGCGTACCGGCATGTTCCAGCTGGTGCAGGGCACGCCGTACACGGCGTCGTCCAAGGGTGACGTCTACGACGTGATCAAGCGGATCAAGGCCGGCAACTTCAAGGGTGCCGACTACGTGCTGTTCGGCACCGTGTCGGACATCGACTTCACCCAGGACGTGAACGAGCTGGCGAACACCGACAGCTATTCCGCCGTGCTGGGCCTGACGTTGGTGGCGGATTTCAGCCTGATCAACACCAAGACCTTCGAGATCACCTCGGCCTTCACGGCGATGGGTGAGGCGCAGGACACCAAACTGGTGAACCACCGCGACATCAAGATCTCGCTCAACCGCCCGCGGGTGGTGCGTGACGTCTCGAAGGCGCTGGGCGAAGACGTGGCCGGACAACTGAGCATGCAGCTTGGCGGTGGCGGTTACGAGCAGCCGCGCGAACCGCAGCAGCGCAACAATCTGCCGCGTGATACGGCGCCGGTGATTCTGCGCTGATCAACAGCCGGAAACGAAAAAGGCGACCTGAGAAGGTCGCCTTTTTTGTGGCTGCACGCTTTATGCGGCGGCTTTGCGCAACGTCGCCATGAACGCCGCCGCGCCAATGAACAGCCCGGCAAACGTGCGGTTCATGCGTTTCTGCTGGGTCGGTGTACGCAACAAGCGCAGCACCTTCGACGCCAGACCGGTGTAGCCAGCCATGACGATCAGGTCGACCGCGATCATGGTCACGCCAATCACCACGTACTGGATCAGCAGCGGCGCATGCGGATTGATGAACTGCGGCAGCACCGCCAGCATGAACACCAGCGCCTTGGGGTTGCTGATGTTCACCAGAAAACCACGGAACACCAGGGCCAGCGGCTTGCCGATCGGGCGAACGGCCGCGTCGTCGCTCATGTCCATCGGCAGTGCGCGCCATTGTTTGATCGCGAGATAAACCAGGTAGGCGACACCGAACCATTTGATCGCATGGAACGCAGTGGCCGAAGCGGTGAGGATCGCGCCGACACCGGCGCCGACAATGGCAATCTGCACAGCCAGGCCGATCTGCAGGCCCAGGGCATTCCAGTAGCCGCGCCAGAAACCGTATTGCAGGCCGCTGGACATCGACGCAATGGCGCCAGCACCCGGAGAAAGACTGATCACCCAGCAGGCGGCAAAAAACGCCAGCCATGTTTGAAGCTCCATCGCACACCTCGACTCGGACTCGTGACAATCCTCAAAGCTAATGCGGATTTGGCTGGATGACTACCGATTTTTTGCAGGATGTTGCGACCGCCGACCACCGTGGCCGGCGTCCGATCACTTTTCGAAACCGCTGGAAGGGAAGATATCCGTGCCGCGCCAGCGTCGCACCGAGCGCTGGAAGAACAGGCTGTTGGGCACTTGCACCATGGCGCTGCCGGTGCCGAGTTCTTCAGCCTCGATCAACGTGGTGTAGAGCAGATTGATCGCCACCACACGGCCTTTGACGCCGGGTTTGTCGGTGGTGTCGACCAGTTCGACCACGTCGCCAAGACGGAACGGTCCGACGGTGAAGATCAAGATTGCGCAGAGCAGGTTCGACAGCACGCTCCACATGGCGAAGAACGCCACCGCCGCCACCGCGACGAAGCCCGACAACGCGGTCCAGAGCACTGTGGCCGAGACCCCGAGGCGTTCCAGCACGAAGATCAGCGCACTGCCCATGATTAGCCAGCGCAGACCGCCACGCAGCGGCATCAGCAACTGCGGCGGAAACGGATACTTCTCGCCCAGGCGGGTCAGGAACCGGGCGACGACGCGCTGGGCGAAGTAGCCGGCGAGCAGGATCAGCAGAATCTGCACGCCGAGCCAGATCGGCTCGACCCACATCGCTGGCAATGGAAGTTTGAAGGCGTCCATCAGGACAACGCCTCCAGCTCCGCCTGCATGCTTTCCAGCGTTTCCAGGGCTTCCATCCACGCTTCTTCAAGTTCGCCTTCGCGGACTTTCAGCTTGGCCTGTTCGGCCAGCAGGTCACGCAATTCGTTCTTGCGCGCCGGCTCGTAGATGTCGCTGTCGCCAAGGCTGGCATCGACCTTCGCCAGCTTCTCGTGCAGCTTGCCGAGCTCGGCTTCGAGCTTGTCGGCCTCGCGCTTGTGCGGCGCCAGTTGCTGACGCAACGCAGCGGCAGCCTGGCGCTGAGCCTTCTTGTCGGTCTTGTCCGGATTGACCGGTGTGTTGCTGACCGGGGCATTGCGCTGACGATACTCGACCAACCAACGGGCGTAGTCTTCGAGGTCGCCATCGAACTCCTCGACCTTGCCGTCCGCGACCAGGAAGAAGTTGTCAGTGGTGCTCTTGAGCAGGTGCCGATCGTGGGAAACCACCAGCACCGCACCGCTGAATTCCTGCAACGCCATGGTCAGCGCCAGGCGCATTTCCAGGTCGAGGTGGTTGGTCGGTTCGTCGAGCAGCAACAGGTTCGGCCGTTCCCAGGCGATCAACGCCAGGGCCAAACGGGCCTTTTCGCCGCCAGAGAAATTCAGCACCGGCTCATCGATCCGCGCACCACGGAAGTCGAAACCACCGAGGAAATCGCGCAGGGTCTGCTCGCGCTCGGTCGGTGCCAGACGCTGCAAGTGCAGCAACGGACTGGCCTTGGAATCCAGCGAATCGAGCTGATGCTGGGCGAAGTAACCGACCACGGTGTTTTCACCACGAGTCAGGCGCCCGGCCAGTGGTTCGAGTTCACCGGCAAGGTTTTTGATCAGGGTCGATTTACCCGCGCCATTCGGGCCGAGCAGACCGATCCGCGCGCCGGGGGTCAGTTGCAGCTTGACCTTCTCCAGCACGGTTTTCTCGCCATAACCCAGACGCGCATCGGACAGATCGATCAGCGGGCTGGAGATCTTGGTCGACTCGCGGAACACGAAGTCGAACGGCGAATCGACGTGGGCCGCCGACAGTTCTTCCATGCGCTCCAGCGCCTTGATCCGGCTCTGGGCCTGACGGGCCTTGGTGGCCTGGGCCTTGAACCGGGCGATGTAGCTTTCCATGTGCGCACGCTGCGCCTGCTGCTTCTCGTAGGCCTGTTGCTGCTGGGCCAGACGCTCGGCACGGGCGCGCTCGAACGCGGTATAGCCGCCACGGTAGAGCGTCAGCTTGCGCTGATCGACGTGAGCCACGTGATCGACCACTTCATCGAGGAAATCCCGGTCGTGGGAAATCAGCAGCAAGGTGCCGGGGTAACTTTTCAGCCACTCTTCGAGCCAGATGATGGCGTCGAGATCCAGGTGGTTGGTCGGTTCGTCGAGCAGCAGCAGGTCTGATGGGCACATCAAAGCTTGCGCAAGGTTCAGACGCATCCGCCAGCCACCGGAGAAATCTCCTACCTGACGATCCATCTGCTCGTTGGTGAAACCGAGGCCGGCGAGCAGCTTGCGCGCCCGCGCATCGGCGGTGTAGCCGTCGGCGCTGTCGAGTTCGGCATGCAGGCGGGCCAGCGCGGTGCCGTCGTGGGCCTCTTCGGCTGCCGCGAGCTCACGCTGCACTTCGCGCAGGCGCAGGTCGCCGTCCAGCACATAGTCGACCGCCAGACGCTCGAGCGTGTCGACCTCCTGGCGCATGTGGGCGATACGCCAGTCGGCCGGCAGCAGGCAGTCGCCCGAGTCCGGGTGCAGCTCACCGCGGAGCAAGGCGAACAGGCTGGATTTGCCGGCGCCGTTGGCACCGATGAGGCCGGCTTTGTGGCCGGCGTGCAGGGTCAGCTCGGCGTCTTCTAGCAGACGTTGCGGGCCACGCTGTAAAGTCAGGTTCTGAAGTCGGATCATAATGGCGGCGGAGTCTACCAGCTTCCCCCGCAACTGGCGCGAGTAGCACGATGTCCTCTGACCTGTGGAGCTTTGCCCTTGCCGTCTACGCCCGTCCCGGCGTGGAGGATGCCTGCCTGCGCCTGCAATCGGCGGGGGCCAGCGTGTGCCTGATGCTGTGCGGTTTATGGCTGGAACAACGCGATGCGACTTGTGACGAGGTGCGTGCGCGACAGCTTCTGGAACTGACAGAGCCCTGGGACCGGGAAGTGGTGCAGCCGTTACGCGCATTGCGCATGCAGTGGAAAACCCTGGCCGACACCGATCCGGTACTCAAGGGTATGCGCGAGCAGATAAAGGGATTGGAGCTGGAGGCGGAGCGTGCGCTGCTGTCACGACTGGAAGGCGCCGCGCAAGGCTGGAAGCGTAATTCGAAGGAATCGAGTGACTGGCTGGAAGTGCTGGCCGGCCCTGCGGCCAACCTGAACCGCGACGCGCTGCAAGTGCTGCGCGTCGCGGCGACCGGCGCTTAGGAAGCGCTGGACGGGTTGCTGGCGACGCTCGATACCGGCGCCGGGGATGGCGTGGTTGTGGTGGTCGAGGTAGTGGCGGCGGATGCCGGTGCTGCGGTCGGAGCCGGAGTTGCCGGCGCTGCAGGTTTGGCAGCAGGCGCAGTGGCAGGTTTTGCTGCAGCTGGTTTTGCTGCTGGCTTGGCGGCAGCCGGCTTGGCAGCGGCAGGTTTTTTCACTGCTGGTTTTGCAGCAGGTTTCGCTGCTGGCTTGGCGGCCGGTTTGGCAGCGGCCGCTGGCTTGGCGGCGGTCGTTGCAGGCTTCGCGGCGGCAGCCGGTTTGGCCGCTGGTTTTGCAGCAGGCTTGGCCGCAGCTTTTACCGCAGGCTTGGCCGCTGGTTTCGCCACCGCTTTGGCTGCAGGTTTGGCAGCAGCAGTTTTGGCGGCCGGTTTAGCGGCGGCTTTAACGGCTGGTTTTGCTGCCGGTTTAGCGGCCACTTTGGTGGCTGGCTTGGCAGCTGGTTTTGCAGCGGCAGTTCTTGCCGGAGCCGCTTTCGCAGCAGCGGTTTTCGCCGCAGGTTTGGCGGCTGGTTTTGCAGCAGCCGGTTTGGCGGCAGCCGGTTTGGCCGCTGTGGTTTTAGCCGCAGGTTTGGCAGCGCTGGCGGCTGCGGGTTTCTTCGCGGCTGGTTTTGCAGCGGCTTTCACTGGCGCTTTGGCAGGCGATTTGGCCGGTGCTTTTGCAGCAGGTTTGGCGGCCGCTTTTTTCGCAGGCGCCGCTGCAGGTTTAGCCGAACGCAGGGACAACGCCTTGCCGACAGCCTCTTGAACACGACCGACACCCTGGGCCAGTTTCAGGCTTTCCTGGGCATCGCGCTTGAGTTGCAGAATGTAGCTGCGGGTATCGGACTGACGATCCTTCAGCGCATCGAGCAGGTCTTCGAGTTCCTTCACGGCAGCCTTGGCCTTGGTCTGCGCCTTGGCTTTACCGGCTGCTGCTGCGTCCTGCAATTTGGTGCGGGATTTGTGCAGTTTTTCTTGCGCCTTGCCGCGTTGCTTTTCCAGTTTGGCGAGCAGTTTTTCAGCATCAGCCAAGGCTTGGGAGCAAGCGTTTTCCAGATGCTCGAGCAGGCTGCCCGAGAGTTGTTGGAGTAAATGCAACGGAGTGTTTACAGGCTTCTTGGTGGCCGACATGGTTTACCTCCTGGCTGACGTGAGTGCGGCTCATACTAGACCTCTGCTGCTACCGCCGCTAGGGCATGTTGACAGTATCGAAAGCACTCGGTTGCAGGCTTGCGAAAAACTTCTGCGCATTGGCAAAAGCAGTTCACCGTTGCAGACGTTCGCGCTGGCATAATCCACCGCAATTCAGGACGGAGAGTGCCCATGTCGCGCTACCTTTTTTTATCCCTCTGCATGATTTTTTCCGTGGCTCAGGCCGACGAAAAAACCACCGCGAACGATGCCCATGATCTGGCTTACAGCCTCGGCGCCAGCCTCGGTGAACGGCTGCGTCAGGAAGTGCCGCAGCTCCAGATCCAGGCGTTGATCGAAGGTCTGCAACAGGCCTATCAAGGCAAGCCGCTGGCATTGAGCGAAGCACGCATCGAGCAGATCCTCGCCGATCACGAATCGCAGACAGCCGAGCAGGCGGCGATGCCTTCGACTGAAGCGGCGATGGAAAACGAGCGACGTTTTCTCACCGCCGAAAAAGCCAAACCGGGTGTGAAGGAGTTGGCCGACGGCATCCTGCTGACCGAGCTCGCGCCGGGGAACGGCACGAAGGCCGGCCCGGATGGAAAAGTGCAGGTGCTGTATATCGGCCGACTGCCGGATGGCACCGTGTTCGATCAGAACAGCCAGCCGCAGTGGTTCAATCTCGACAGCGTGATCGCCGGTTGGCGCACCGCGTTGCAGAACATGCCGGTGGGCGCGAAGTGGCGTCTGGTGATTCCATCGGATCAAGCGTACGGCGCCGACGGTGCCGGCGACTTGATCGCGCCGTTCACACCGCTGGTGTTCGAAGTGGAATTGCGCGGCGCGACCAGTTGATCGCCCAATAAAAAACGGTGCGCTTGGGGCGCACCGTTTATGTGTCTTGCGAGGTTCGATTCAGGCCTGAACCGAATCCTCTTCCTTGTGTGCGGTGTGCAGCACTTCGATCAGGCAGTCTTCCAGTTCGAAGCGCTCGTGGAGCAGGCCGCCCAGCTCCTTGAATTTCTCCGCAACGCATTTGCCTTCATCGCAAAGGTCGTTGAACGCGAGCAGTTTTTCAGTGATGACATCGATCCGCGGATAGATCGTCTCGGCCAGTTCCAGGCCGCGCTTGTCGTTGAAGGCCTTGGCCTCGCCCGTCAGCTGTTCGTAGATCTCGAAGTGCCCGGCCGAGACGTAATCGACCAGCACGCCGCAGAATTCCTGCAAGGGCTTTCGATCCTCGGACAGCGCCTGAGGTTTGGCGCCCAGCTTGTCATAGGCAGCGATCAATTCCTCACGCTCCTGCAGCCAGCGGTCGATCAGCAGATGAACTCCACCCCAACGTTCCTGAGCATTCTGACAACTTTCGAGCATGGCGATCTCTCTTCCCTTGTGGGTCATGCTGCTCTACACCCGCGCCCCTTCTTGTGAATATTGCTTTGAGAGGCGGCCAGGCAGAGCGTCATCGAGCAACACAATTCCAATGACACGTGCGGGCCAGATTATGCCCGCACGCCTATGGCTTCAAGGTACGCAGGAGAGAAAGTTCATACAAGTGTTTAATCCCTGACCAGCACCGGGTGCGACGGTTGGCCGCTGAGCGGTTGCTGCAAAGCCATCCAGACCTGCCGCAGCAACTGGTAAACAGCCAGGATCGACATCCCCACAAAAAACAGCAGACTCCACTCCGGAATGCTCAGGTCGAACAGTGTCCAGGACAATTCCGCGCAATCGGCCGTGTCATTGAACATACGCATCAGGGCGCATAACCACGGCAGGCTGCTGAACATTTCTTCCGGTCCGGGCCCGCAATGCGCCAGCCTTTGCAGAGAATCACTTTGCAGCAGCACTTGCCGCCACGCCGCCGTCATTCCGCCAAGGCTGGTCAGCAACGCCATCGTCCAATACAGCGACAGACCGACACGTTGCGGCCCATGAACCGCCGCCACACCACAAAAAGCGGTGAGCACGCTCATGAACAGACGCTGGACCAGACACAGGCTGCAAGGCACCAGACCGACCGCGTATTCGAGGTAATAAGAAGCTCCCAGGGCCAGAATCCCCGCAGTGAAAGCCATAAAGAACAGGGAGCGTGAGCAGGCCAACGACATGGCTTATCCGTAACAATAAAGACAGGCAGTTACGGTAGAGGAAAGGGCCTCGGGCTTTCAAGGCAGGTCACTGGCGACACTTCAGCAGAAGTGTAGGGAAATCCCGACAGGCACCGAAGGATTCGGTGTAACCCTCTGTAGGACTTTGCTCGGGAGAGGATTTGCCGGTAACTATTCAGTCACCGGAAAGAAAAGGAGGAGCACGCTCCCCCTTTCTGATCACGCTCGAACGGCTACGGGCAAAGGCGCAGCCAAAAGGCGTTCATCCAGCATACCGAGCCCCTCCTGGAACAGCAGATTGCTGCGCTCGGTGTCACCCAACCGGGCCAGCAGGCGCGCCAACTCGGCGCACGCTTCCGGATTGCGCTGCACTCTCAGGCTGCTTTCCAGATAATCCCGCGCTTTGCCCCACAGACTGGCTTGCAGGCACAAACGTCCCAGCGTCAGCAGCAGGCTGGCATCGCCCGGATGATCCTTGAGCCAACCTTCGGCCGTCTGCAACTGACGCGCCGGATCGCTGCCGCGTACCAGACCGTAAAGACGCGCCAGATGGCTGTCGTACTTACGTTTTAGCGCCGTGCGCAGCACTTCTTCCGCTTCAACCTGAGCGCCCAGCTGACGCAGTTGCTCGGCGTAGGCCAGCACCAGCGCAGGCTCCTGGCGTTGGGCAGACGTCAGTTGCTGCCAGGCGCGGTTGAGCGACTGCAAACCGACTGCGCCATCCTCTTCACGCTGGGCTGCCAGAGACAGGTTTTCCCCCCAGGCACGACGCTCAAGCTCGGACAGTTCGGCCGGAGGCAGGACTTTGTCTTTGCGCAGCTCCGGCAACAGCCGGATCACGGAGGACCAGTCACCGCGCTGCTGATGCAGTCGCTGCAACTGGCGCAAGGTCTGGGCATTGTGCGGATGGCGTTCGTGCATCGCCTGCAAGGTGACCAGCGCGCCATCGGTATCGCCACGATCGGTCTGCAACTGCGCATGGCTGAGGGCGATCGCCAACTCGGCCTGCGGCTGACGCTCGAGGGCACGCTCAAGCAGGCGATCGCTTTCCTCGTAGTTACCCTGTTCGTTGGCGGCGCGGGCGGCGCCCAGGTAATACAGCAACGGTTGACGCTCGGCCTCGGCGGCCCGGTAAAGGTGACGCTGGGCACTGGCCCAGCGGCCTTCGGCCAGGTCGAGCTGACCGTGCTCGATTGCCACTTGCACGCGACGGCTGCGGTTGCGACGGGACCATGGATTGACCACGCCGCCCGAGGTCAGCAACAGTTCGACCAACGCCTTGATGCCCCAGACCAGCAGCCACAGCACCGCCACCACCGCCAGGGTCGCCCACAGGCTCGATTCATAACGAAAGCTTTTGTAGGCGACCAGCACGTATCCGGAATGCTCGGCAATCGCCAGGCCCAGCGCCGCCGTTGCCGCGATCACCAGAAACACGATCACATACAGGCGCTTCATGGTGTCGCCTCCTGCGCGGTGCTGGCGGCCGGTTTGGCGAAGGGTTTCACCGAGTCTTCGGCGTTGACGTTGCGGCGCTCCAGATACGCCTGCACCGCGCTCAAGGTTCCGGCAAGATCCGGCGTGTTGACCGTAACCGGCTGCTTGCTCAATTCCGCGACCTGCTCGAGCATGATTTTGCTCTGCGGGTTGTCCGGATTGAAGTTGCCTGTAAGTACGTCACGCGCCTCCGCCAAGGCCTGGGTGTACACCGGCGCCTGACCGTTGAGCGCGGCCCATTGCGCCTGTTCGAGCGCAAGGCTCAGGGCCAGACGCACCTGGCTCAGGCTCTGGCCGGCGAGTAGCGGCCGGACGTTTTTGTCAGCGTTGAAATCGATGCGGATGTAGCGCGAGATCTGATCCCACCACTGCGCCCAGCGACTGGCGCCGTCGCCATCGGAGGTCAGACCCAGCAGCGAATCACCGCGATCCTTGTACTCCGGCGCCAGCTCGGTGAGGCCGACGACCTGATCACGCAAGGCGCCCAGTCGCAGGAACAGTCCGGTGCGATCCGGCTGCGCGGTACTGCGCAGCGCTACCAGGGTTTTCGCCACTTGCTCGCGGGCGGCGAACGAGCCGGGATCATTCTGCTCGCGCAGGATTTCGTCGGCACCCTGCACCAGCGCCTGAGCGCTGCTGATGTCCTGGAGGGCGGAAAGACGCAGGCTGGCCAGACGCAGCAAGTGCTCGGCCTCGGCCAGACGCCAGTCCTTGCGGCTGGCGCCGAGGACGGTTTCCAGACGTTGATTGAGGCGCTGCTGATCGCCCTGAAGTTGCGACACCAGACGCTGGCGATCGGCAAGTTCATCGGCGCCGGGCAATTGCCCGAGGCGTTCGGTCAGTCGTTGCTCGTTGAGTTTCAGGGTCTGGGCCTGATCGCTCAACGCCTGAACCTGGCTCAACTGATTCTGAGTGCTGGTCTGCAGGTGTCGCACCTGCCACACACCCCAGCCACCCACCGCAACACCGGCGGCGCCGAGCAGCAGCGCGAGAATGGCCAATCCGTTGCCTCGGCGCGGTTCCGCGGCCGGTGGCGGTGCATCAACCGGTGCATCGATCACAGGTTGAACGTCATCTTTAGGCAAGGCTGTTTCGCTCACGTATCCATCCTTTGCATTAGAGAACGGGCACGGGATGCTCCCGTAACGCCGTCAGCAAGGCCGCGGCACTGGCGCCGCGACAATCCACAACTGTTCGGGCCCCGGCGGCACTGGCCTGCTCGGCAACCCTTGGGCTTGGAACAAACAACGGCAACTGCGCAAGTGCAGGCCAGCTGTCGCCGGCCAGTTGGCGCAGGTGCTCGAAACCCTGTCCACTGCTGACCACCAGCCCGTTCAGGCGTTCCGCTGCAATCCTGCGGGGCAGCTCCTGCGGCGGATAGTCCGGCAGGTCGCGACGGTACAACTCCAAGCATTCGACACTAGCACCAAGCGCGCGCAGGCGCTCGGCCAGCAGCTCGCGTCCGCCCTCCCCGCGCAGGATCAACACCTGCGAGCCGGGCACGGCCACCGCCGCCAGCAGACGCGGCAATTGCAGCAAGGCTTCGCTGTCGTCGCCCGCGTCCGGGAAGCTCACATCCAGCCCCCGATCCCGAAGGATAGCGGCGGTCGCTGCACCCACGCTGAACCACGGCATCGTCGGAGTCGCCAGACCCAAAGAGTCGAGCAGATCCACCGCGATCCGCGCCGCCGGTTTGCTGACCACGATCACCGCGCTGTAACGCGGAAGTTGCGTGATCGTGCGGCGCATTGTGTCAGAGACCGGCAGTGGCGCGATTTCCAAAAGCGGCAGACAGCTGCTGAAAAACCCTTGTTCGGCCAGCACGGCGGCGAGCGCCGAACAGTCCTCCGTCGGGCGCGTCAGCAGCAGGCGCCAGGCGGTCACTCGTGACCTGCCTCGCCGTAGACTGCCTTGAGAATATCGTCGGCGCCCTGGCTCAGCAGGTCTTCGGCCACCTGCACGCCCAGCGTCTCGGCTGCCGCACGCGGCGCACGGGCTTGCGCGCTGAGCAGCTTGCCGCCACTCGGTTCGCCCACCAGACCGCGGAGCCACAACTGATCGCCTTCGAGCACGGCGTAGCAGGCGATCGGCACCTGGCAGCCGCCATTCAGATGTTTGTTCAGGGCACGCTCGGCGGTGACACGGTCAGCGGTGTCGGCGTGATGCAGGGGCGCGAGCAAGGCATGGATTTCAGTGTCTGCGCTGCGGCATTCGATACCGACTGCGCCCTGGCCACCGGCCGGCAGGCTGTCGTCGACGCTGATGGCCGAGGTGATGCGGTCTTCGAAACCGAGGCGGATCAAGCCGGCTGCCGCGAGGATGATCGCGTCGTACTCGCCGGCGTCGAGCTTGGCCAGACGGGTGTTGACGTTACCGCGCAGGAAACGGATCTCGAGATCCGGACGGCGCGTCAGCAACTGCGCCTGGCGACGCAGGCTGGAGGTGCCGACGATGCTGCCGGCTGGCAACGCATCGAGGCTGGAATACGTATTGGAGACAAACGCGTCACGCGGATCTTCGCGCTCGCAGATGCAGAACAGACCGAGGCCTTCAGGGAAATCCATCGGCACGTCTTTCATCGAATGCACGGCGATGTCGGCTTCGTTTTCCAGCAGCGCGGTTTCCAGTTCCTTGACGAACAGACCCTTGCCGCCGATTTTCGACAGGGGCGAATCAAGCAGCTTGTCGCCGCGACTGACCATGGGCACCAGCGTCACCAGCAGGCCCGGGTGGGCTGCTTCCAGACGGGCTTTGACGTATTCGGCCTGCCAGAGGGCCAGAGCACTTTTGCGGGTGGCGATGCGGATTTCGCGAGAGGACATGGATCAATCCGTACTGAATAGATACGGCGGATAATAACAGCTCAGCCAAATCCACTTTGACCTGAATCAGAAACGGCGTGGCCTCCCTGGCCTGCGATGCCTGGTGAAAAGAACGAAGAACCGCCCGGAGCCGGCAGACTAAAGCCCCTGCATCATTTTGCGCACACCCGCCACATGCCGGCGGCTGACGATCAGCGCGTCACCGTTGAGCCCCTTGAGGAACAACTGGAAGTGGCCCAGCGGTGTACGTTGCAGTCGCTCGATGCGGTCGCGGGCGACCAGCGCGTTGCGGTGGATCCGCACGAAGCGCTCGCCGAATTCGTCTTCCAGCGCCTTGAGCGGCTCATCCAGAAGGACTTCGCCACCCTCGTGGCGCAAGGTCACGTATTTGTGGTCGGCAATGAAGTACACCACCTGATCCAGCGGGATCAATTCGATGCCTTTGCGGGTGCGGGCGCTGATGTGGCTGCGCGGGCCGTTGCCGCTTTCGGCGGCAGGGCGGGTCAGGGCCGAGAGCTGGGCCCGGTTGGGACGTTCAGCCCGTTTCAGGGCGTCATGCAGATGTTCGGTTCGCACGGGTTTCACCACATAGCCCACGGCGCTGGCCTGCAGGGCTTCCACGGCAAATTCATCGGGACCTGCGCAAAACACCACGGCTGGCGGGGTTTCGCGTTCGCACAGACGGGCAGCCACCTGCAGGCCATCGAGGCCCGGCATGCGGATATCGAGCAGCACGATATCCGGCTTGTGGCTGTCGATCAGCGCCAACGCCTCTTCGCCATTGGTGGCGCTGGGCTCCAGGACTGTGTAGCCCTCGAGCTCGCTCACCATTCGGCTGAGTCGCTCGCGGGCCAGTGGTTCGTCATCAACGATCAGGACATTCATATTGCGCTGGATTCCTGCGTGAGTCTCGCACAAGGATAGCGTAGACAAGTGGAGTGACGTCCGTCACCGCGATCCACGCTAAGACTAGCGCGAGCGCCAAAAAGTGCCGTACGTCGGCCGGCAATATTTGCCGACACCTGCAACGTACCGCCTGACGCCCGCCGCCGACTGCGTTTTACGCAGGGTATGCCAATGGCCAATACACCCACCCCTCTCTCTTCTTATAGTCGGTGGCCGGACCTTTGCGCGATCCGCCGCCACGTCGACCCCTATGTCCTACTGTAGACGCTCGTCGGGCCGATATTGCTCAATCGGAAAATATCCTTGCGCAAATCTCCCGGCGACACCGGCGACTATGGATCAGGCCATGAGAAAAAAACGTATCGACCAGTGTCAGCGACAGGATTGGCAACCCTGTTATTATCCGCGCCAGCGTTTCACGCCTTCTTTCTTCAAGCCGATACGAGCGAATTCATGAGCACTGACAAGACCAATCAGTCCTGGGGCGGCCGCTTCAGTGAACCCGTCGACGCCTTCGTCGCCCGCTTCACCGCCTCCGTCACTTTCGACCAGCGCCTGTATCGCCACGACATCATGGGCTCGATCGCCCACGCCACCATGCTGGCCAAGGTCGGCGTGCTGACGGATGCCGAGCGCGACAGCATCATCGATGGCCTGAAGACCATCCAGGGCGAAATCGAGGCCGGCCAGTTCGACTGGCGCGTCGACCTCGAAGACGTGCACATGAACATCGAAGCACGCCTGACCGACCGCATCGGCGTCACCGGCAAGAAGCTGCACACCGGCCGCAGCCGCAACGACCAGGTCGCCACCGACATTCGCCTTTGGCTGCGTGACGAGATCGACCTGATCCTGAACGAAATCACCCGCCTGCAAAAAGGCCTGCTGGAGCAGGCCGAGCGTGAAGCCGCCAGCATCATGCCGGGCTTCACCCACCTGCAGACCGCTCAGCCAGTGACCTTCGGGCACCACATGCTGGCCTGGTTCGAAATGCTCAGCCGCGACTACGAGCGTCTGGTCGACTGCCGCAAGCGCACCAACCGCATGCCGCTGGGCAGCGCCGCGCTGGCCGGCACCACTTACCCGATCGACCGCGAATACACCGCGCAACTGCTGGGCTTCGACGCCGTCGGCGGCAACTCGCTGGACAACGTGTCCGACCGCGACTTCGCCATCGAATTCTGCTCGGCCGCCAGCATCGCGATGATGCACCTGTCGCGCTTCTCCGAAGAGCTGGTGCTGTGGACCAGCGCGCAGTTCCAGTTCATCGACCTGCCGGACCGTTTCTGCACCGGCAGCTCGATCATGCCGCAAAAGAAAAACCCGGACGTGCCGGAGCTGGTACGTGGCAAGACCGGTCGTGTGTTCGGCGCCCTGATGGGCCTGCTGACCCTGATGAAAGGCCAGCCGCTGGCCTACAACAAGGACAACCAGGAAGACAAGGAACCGCTGTTCGACGCCGCCGACACCCTGCGCGACTCGTTGCGCGCCTTTGCCGACATGATCCCGGCGATCAAGCCTAAGCACGCGATCATGCGTGAAGCGGCGCTGCGCGGCTTCTCCACTGCCACTGACCTGGCCGACTACCTGGTACGCCGTGGCCTGCCGTTCCGTGATTGCCACGAGATCGTCGGTCATGCCGTGAAGTACGGCGTCGACACCGGCAAGGATCTGGCGGAAATGAGTCTGGAAGAACTGCGCCAGTTCAGCGACCAGATCGAGCAGGACGTGTTTGCCGTGCTGACCCTGGAAGGCTCGGTAAATGCCCGTGACCACATCGGCGGTACTGCGCCGGCGCAGGTCAAGGCTGCCGTGGTTCGCGGTCAGGCGCTGATCGCCAGCCGCTAAAAGCCAAAGCTTCGCGTGCAAGCCCGCTCCCACATTCGATCTGCTGCAAACACCGAAATTGGTGTCCATCGAGATCAAGTGTGGGAGCGGGCTTGCTCGCGAAAGCTATCTCGAAAGCACCAAAAAATTATTTTTTGGCTGCGATCATCGCCAAAAACGCCGGCATCGCCGCATCCTTGTCCGCTGCAATCTTCTGCACATGCGCATTCAGCTCAAGCCGCTCCAGCAGCGCCTTGGCCTTCGGCATCTCCGCCAGCAAATCCAGACCGAACAGCTTGTGCCCCACCGCAGCCGCCAGCGGCACGCTGTAGAGGAAGTACAAGTCCGCAATGCTCAGGCTGTCGCCCGCCACATACGGGGCGAACTTGCCGTGACGCCCCAGCGCCGCAAAACCCAGCAGCAATTCAGCCTTGGTTTTCTCCTTGATCGCCTCCGGCAGCGCCGTACCGAAAAATGCTTCGCCGTAACAGGCACGGGCCGGCAACTCGATATACAGCTCGATTTCCTTGGCCACCGCCAGCACCTGAGCGCGGGCAAACGGCTCGGTCGGCAACAGCGGGACACCCTTCTGACTGCTTTCGAGGTATTCGAGCATCACCATCGTTTCGTTGATGTAACCACCTTCGGCTCCCAGCACCGGCACCTTGCCGCGCGGGCTGATGGCCAGGGACTCAGGCGTAGGCGTCGGGTAGAACGTGACCTCTTCGAACGGCAGACCTTTTTCCAGCAGCGCCAGTTTGACCATGTTGTAGTAGTTGCTGACGGAGAATCCATAGAGCTTGAACATCACATAGCCTCCAGGCCGTGCGGGGTGGGCAGTGCCTGTTTATAGATTGCACCAGGGAATCCCGCCAGCAGCATCACGCCGCTGAATGCGGGTAAACTGGCGCCTTTCCTTGAGGAGCCTGCCATGAGCGAGCCGACTGATATCGACAATGATGAAGAAGAGTTCACCGAATCGACACTGATCGAAGCGATCGAGAACCAGATCGAAAGCGACAACCCGCCAGCGGCCAAGGCAACCTTCAACAAGCTGACGCTGGTCGGTTACGAACGCGATGACATCCTGAATCTGATGGCCCACGTGCTGGCCTGTGAAATCGACGCGATGCTCGACGAAGACCGCGCGTTCGATACCGAGTGGTACGAAACCGCGCTGCGCGCACTGCCGGAACTGCCACCGGAAAAGCAGTAAACGACCCCTCGCTGTGGGAGCAGGCCTGCTCCCACACAATTTGTCACCCATCTGCGCGGCCTTCTGCCGTCCCCTGACTACACTGGAATCCACCCCGGGACAAAAACCCTGACACGCGCACTGGACAGGCCGCGCCGGCAGGTTCACCTTAGGGGCGCTGTCGTCCAATTCCTAGAAAGTCTGGAGTCCTTATGTCGCTTACCCCTGAGTTGGTTGCCGAACTGGAAGTCCTCGCACTCTTCAACCTGGACAGTTCCCAGGAAGGTCTGAAAATTCATCAGACCGCTGCCCCGAAGCACATTGCCGCCGCACAACGCCTGTTCGAAAAAGAACTGACAGACCAGCCTGATGGCGGTTACCTGACCAGCCTCGGTCGCGATGCCGCACAGAACGTGCAAACCGTACTGACGATTCTCAAAGAGCAGCAAACCGCCTGATCCTCCCGACTTTGCCCACGGAAACCCCTGCCACGGGATTTCCGCGGGCCAGCCATGAACGTCGACCATCGCCGCGCGATAGAAATCTGACGTCAAAAAACAAATTCAGCTTAAAACTCCTGCCGCTCAGGCGCTAAACTCCCGGACACCCGAGACCCTTTGCCTCCGAGCCCTGCGCGCCGGTTTGAGCCGACATGACCCGCACCCATGAAATCCGCCCCGACCTGGACGAAGGCATCGACCGCAAGGTACTCAGCCAGCTACGTGCACGTTTTCTCAAACTCAATGAAGGCCGCCTGAACCGGGCGCTCGAAGGCCTGTCGACGCGTCAGCAAAGTGTGCTGACGCTGCTGCCGCTGTTTTTTCACGTCAATCATCCGTTGCTGCCGGGTTATGTCTCGGGCAGCACGCCGGCCGGGCTGTCGAATTACGAACCGGACGCCGAGGCACTTGCCGAAGCCCAACGCCTGACCCGCTCGTTCTCCTACAAGCCGCGTCACGGCAGCAACCCGCCACGGCCGATTCACGGTCTGTTCCTGATGGGCAGCCTCGGCACGCTGGCCCAGGCCGACCAGAGCGACATGGACGTGTGGGTCTGTCACGCCCCCGACCTGAGCGATAGTGAGCTGGCCGAGCTGCGCAAGAAATGCCAGTTGCTCGAAACCTGGGCCGCCAGCCAAGGGGCCGAGGCGCACTTCTTCCTGATCGACCCGGGGCGCTTCGTCAAAGGCGAACGCGACACCCAGCTCAGCTCCGAAGATTGCGGCACCACCCAGCATTACCTGCTGCTGGACGAGTTTTACCGCACCGCGATCTGGCTGGCCGGGCGCACACCGATCTGGTGGCTGGTGCCGGTCTACGAAGAACGTGCCTACGATGCGTACACCCACACCCTGATTTCCAAGCGTTTCATCCGCAACGATGAAACCCTCGACCTGGGGCCGATGGCGCACATTCCGCCGGGCGAGTTCGTCGGCGCCGGGCTGTGGCAACTGTTCAAGGGCATCGAGTCACCTTACAAATCGGTGCTCAAGCTGCTGCTGACCGAGGTCTACGCCAGCGAACATCCGCAGGTGCAATGTCTGAGCCTGCGCTTCAAGCAGGCCGTATTCGCCAACCGGCTGGATCTCGACGAGCTGGACCCGTACATGGTGGTTTACCGCCGGATCGAGGAATACCTCACAGCGCGCAACGAGCCGGAACGGCTTGAGCTGGTACGTCGCGCGCTGTATCTCAAGGTCAACCGCAAGCTCACCGGTAACACCCGCACCCAGAGCTGGCAACGCTCATTGCTGGAAAGACTGGCCGGCGAATGGCACTGGGACCAGCGGCAACTGGCGCTGCTCGACAGCCGCAGCCAGTGGAAAGTCCGCCAGGTCAGCGCCGAACGCCGCGCGCTGGTCAACGAACTGAATTACAGCTACCGCTTCCTGACCCAGTTCGCCCGCACCGAGCAGACTGTCAGCCTGATCAACAAGCGCGACCTCAACGTTCTCGGCCGGCGGCTATATGCCGCGTTCGAACGCAAGGCCGACAAGGTCGAGTTCATCAATCCCGGCATCGCCCCGGACCTGGCCGAAGACACCCTGACCCTGGTGCAATCGCCGAACAAAAAGGAACCGGGCCAAACCCAGTGGGGCCTGTACAACGGCAGCCTGACGGCGCTGGAGTGGGAACACTTTGCGCCGATCAAGCGCAGCCGCGAGTTGCTGGAACTGCTGACCTGGTGCCACCGCAACGGCGTGATCGACAGCAGCACCCGACTGGCGCTGCATCCCGGCACCAGCGATTTGAGCGAGTTCGAGCTGTTCAACCTGCTCGGCAGCCTGCAACAAAGCATCGCCCTGCCCTTGTCGACCGTTGCCGAAGAACCGCTGCTGCGCGCCGCCGTGCCGAGCGAAGTGCTGATGCTGGTGAATGTCGGGGTCGACCCGCTCAAGCATCACCGCGACCTGAACATCCTGATGACCACCGAGCGCACGGACTCCCTGAGCTACGCCGGCGTACGCGAAAACCTGGTGCTGACCCTGGATCAGGTCACGCTCAACAGCTGGAACGAGGTACTGGTCAACCGCTTCGACGGCCCGCATGCCTTGATGGACTGCCTGCGCGATTACCTCAACAACCTGCCGCGCGGGCTGCAACAGCCGTCGCTGCGGGTGCGCTGTTTCTGTCACAACCGCGCACAATTCATCGCCCGCCGGGTGGAAGAAATTGTCGACACCGCGCAGACCCTGTTGCTCAGCGACTTGAATCACCGCTACTTGATCCAGGTGCAGCAGCATTACCACGTGCTGGAGCTGGTGCCGGGTCAGGTCAGCCATGTCGCCCTCGCCACCCTGCCGGCGCTGCTCGATTACCTGGGCGAGGAACAGCCGCGCTACAGCCCGCTGCACCTTGATCCGATGGCGCTGGAAGACCACGACCTGGCGTTGATCCTGCCGATGGGCCAGCCCGAATGCATTCAGGTGTTCTACCGGATCACCGAACAAACCGCCGAGCTCTACGTACTCGACGAGTTCAATGCGCTGTGGCAACAGCACTTGCCCTATCACGACGAGCAAAGCCTGTTGGTGCCGTTGCAGCGGTTCCTGCAATCGATCCAGTTCCGCCGCGAAGCGCTGCTGCCGATGGACGCGGGCCATGCCGCCAGCCTTGAAATCTTGTATTACCAGTTATTGCCATCAGGGCCGGGACGCGCGCGACGGGTCGAAATGCGTCCGGCGCCGCAGACGCCGGTCAACAAACCGTTCTACGACGTGCAGGCGATCGTCGGCAAAGCCGCGCCCGGCGAAGTGCAGGTCACGCTGTATTGCAATCAACGGGAATTCAGCGAGCTGGAACATGGCGACCAGCTGTTCAGCGTGGTCGCCCGGGAGATCGTCGGGCAGCGCCGGGAAAGCGAGCGCTACCGCTGCTACATCACCGACCTGGACCTGTCGGGCGTGATCGGTGACGGGCAGAGTTCGAGCAATCTGTATCTGCGTTACAAGGCCGACCTGGAACGCTCTCTGAACGAGGCGCTCGAGCAGGTCTGAGGCGGGTTACTCCGGGAAATCACCGCCGTTGGCCGGCTGCGATTCGACTTCGAGCAAGGTCAGCTTCAGGGTTTTGCCACCCGGAGCCGGCCAGTCGATGTGCTGACCAACCTTCAGGCCCAGCAACGCACTGCCGACCGGAGCGAGGATCGAGACTTTGCCTTCGTCGGCGTTGGCGTGCTTCGGATAGACCAGGGTCAGGTGGTAGTCCTTGCCACTGCTTTCTTCGCGGCAGTGCACACGGGAATTCATCGTCACGACATCGGCAGGCACTTCATCGTGACCGACCAGGGTATCGGCGCGGTCCAGTTCGGTTTGCAGCGCGATCACGCCCGGCAGCGTGTCATCCAGGCTGTCGATCAGGCGCTCCAGACGTTGCACGTCCAGACGGGTAAGGGTGATGGAAGGTGCGGTCATGATCCGGGCAGACTCCTTTCTTCTGCACACAAAAAAAGCAAAACCCCGCCAAAAAAGACGGGGTTTTCACCAGGCCTCGATGGGTTGAGGCGTTTCCGGACACTATCACAGCTCAAAAAATATACAAGCTACGCTCCGGCGAGCTGCCGGCGCTGAGCGGCCTGCGCACAAATCACCCGGCGGCGCTCGTCATCGGCCGAACGCCACTCGCGGATGTCTTCGACATGGCGCATGCAGCCGAGGCAGACCTTCTGTTCATCCAGCCGGCACACTCCGGTGCACGGCGAAGGGACGGCCGGGCTGACGTTGCTGTAGAGCGGCTTCGGCGGACGGGCGGGCGCAGTATCAGTCACGAAATCACAGGCCTTCGAAATCGAATTCGGTGCCGGCCTGTTGCTTGACGATGCGCTCGAGCATTTCGCCCAGCTGTTCTTCGCTCTTGTCGCACATCCAGCGTTCGCTTTCTTCGTCGTAGTCGAAGTGGAAACCACCGGACACCGCGGCCAGCCACAGCTGACGCAACGGTTCCTGACGACTGAAGATCAGCTGGGTGCCGTTCTCGAACTTGACGGTCAGCACACCGGCCGAGTTCTCCATGTCGATGTCCAGGTCGCTGTCGTCGAAGATGTCTTCCAGTTTTTCCTGGGTTTCATCGACCAGATCGTGGAAACGGGCTTCGGACAAACTCATTGCGGCAACCTCAAAAAATGTCTGATCAGGCTCAAGCGCCGCAAGATACGGACGCTGCCAGCCGATTGCAAAGGATAACGACCAAGCGCCCTGCCCGGCGACGAAATATCCACCCGCCACGCGGGAAAAGTTTCCGCGCCGCAGCCCGAGCCCCGCCGGACGGGAGTTCCGTCGCATAGGCAAGCTGCCGGGTGGCCGGTATACTCCGGCGCAATTAACGCATTTTCAAGGATTTCGCCATGAAGCGCCTGATCTCTTCCCTTGCTGCGCTCGTCGCGGTTGCCTGCCTTGTTTCGGCTTGTGGTCAAAAAGGCCCGCTGTACCTGCCCGATGAAGATCAGGACCCGGCCGAGCAAGCCCAGTCTTCGCAAAAGCAGCCTGTCTCCAAGGCACACAAGCACGACGTTTACTAAGGGATCGCCATGGACGCTTTTAACTACCGTGGCGGGGAACTGTTCGCGGAAGGTGTGGCGCTGTCCGCCATCGCCGATCGCTTCGGCACACCGACCTACGTTTACTCCCGCGCCCACATCGAGGCCCAGTACCTGGCCTACGCCGATGCGCTGGCCGGCATGCCGCATCTGGTGTGCTTTGCGGTCAAGGCCAACTCCAACCTCGGCGTCCTGAATGTCCTGGCCCGTATCGGCGCCGGTTTCGACATCGTCTCCCGTGGCGAGCTGGAACGTGTTCTGGCCGCCGGCGGCAGCCCGGACAAGATCGTGTTCTCCGGCGTCGGCAAGACCCGTGACGACATGCGCCGTGCGCTGGAAGTCGGCGTGCATTGCTTCAACGTCGAATCCACCGACGAGCTCGAGCGCCTGCAAGTGGTCGCCGCCGAGCTGGGCGTTCGTGCGCCGATCTCGCTGCGCGTAAACCCGGACGTCGATGCCGGCACCCACCCGTACATTTCCACCGGTCTCAAAGAGAACAAGTTCGGCATCGCCATCGCCGACGCCGAAGACGTGTACGTGCGTGCCGCGCACCTGCCGAACCTGGAAGTGGTCGGCGTCGACTGCCACATCGGTTCGCAACTGACCACCCTGCCTCCGTTCCTCGATGCCCTCGATCGTCTGCTGGATCTGGTCGATCGTCTCGGCGATTGCGGCATCCACCTGCGCCACATCGATCTCGGTGGCGGCCTGGGTGTGCGTTATCGCGATGAAGAGCCGCCATTGGCTGCCGACTACATCAAGGCTGTGCGCGAGCGTCTCGACGGTCGTGATCTGGCGCTGGTGTTCGAGCCGGGCCGCTTCATCGTCGCCAACGCCGGCGTGCTGCTGACGCAGGTCGAGTACCTCAAGCACACCGAGCACAAAGACTTCGCCATCGTCGACGCGGCCATGAACGACCTGATCCGCCCGGCGCTGTACCAGGCCTGGATGGACGTGACTACGGTCAAGCCACGCGAGACCGCTGCGCGTACCTACGACGTCGTCGGCCCGATCTGCGAAACCGGCGACTTCCTCGCCAAGGAACGCGAATTGGCGCTGGAAGAAGGCGATCTGCTGGCCGTGCATTCGGCCGGTGCCTACGGTTTCGTGATGAGCTCCAACTACAACACTCGCGGCCGTGCCGCCGAAGTGCTGGTGGACGGGGATCAGGCATTTGAAGTGCGTCGCCGCGAAACCGTGGCCGAGCTGTTTGCCGGCGAAAGCCTGCTGCCGGAGTAACCCCATGCTGCTGCGTTTTACCAAGATGCACGGCCTGGGCAACGACTTCATGGTTCTCGACCTGGTCAGCCAGCACGCGCATATTCAACCCAAGCACGCAAAAATGTGGGGCGACCGGCACACCGGCATCGGTTTCGACCAGTTGCTGATCGTCGAAGCGCCGAGCAATCCGGATGTGGATTTCCGTTACCGGATCTTCAACTCCGACGGCTCCGAAGTGGAGCAGTGTGGCAACGGTGCGCGCTGCTTCGCCCGCTTCGTGCTCGACAAGCGCCTGACCGCCAAACGGCAGATCCGCGTCGAGACCAAGGGCGGCATCATCGAACTGGACGTGCGTAATGACGGCCAGATCGGCGTGAACATGGGCGCCCCGCGCCTGGTGCCGGCGGACATTCCGTTCCAAGCGCCGGAACAAGCCCTGAGTTATCAGGTCGATGTCGACGGTACGCCGGTCGATCTGGCGGCGGTATCGATGGGCAACCCCCATGCGGTGCTGCGGGTCAGCGATATCAACACTGCACCGGTGCATGAACTGGGACCGAAAATCGAACACCATCCGCGCTTTCCGGCGCGGGTCAACGTCGGTTTTCTCCAGGTCATCGACCGCCATCGCGCACAACTGCGCGTCTGGGAACGCGGCGCCGGGGAAACCCAGGCCTGCGGCACCGGTGCCTGCGCTGCTGCTGTAGCGGCGATCAGTCAGGGGTGGATGGATTCGCCACTGCTGATCGACCTGCCGGGCGGGCGCCTGTCCATTGAGTGGGCAGGCCCTGGCCAACCGGTGTTGATGACCGGCCCGGCAGTGCGCGTATACGAAGGACAAGTGCGTCTTTGAGTGAGCAGAAGCCATGACCGATAAGCCTCAGGTACCCGCCCGACAGTCCGGTGAATCAGCGTCCGAGAGCCTGGAGGCGGCAGCGGTTGCCGCGTACCTGGAGGCTCATCCGGACTTCTTCGTCGAGCATGAAGAACTGCTGCCGTCCCTGCGCATCCCCCATCAGCGCGGCGATACCGTCTCGCTGGTCGAGCGCCAGATGGCCATCCTGCGCGACCGCAACATCGAGATGCGTCACCGCCTCTCGCACTTGATGGACGTCGCCCGGGACAACGATCGCCTGTTCGACAAGACCCGCCGCCTGATTCTTGCGCTGATGGACGCCGCCACTCTGGAAGATGTGGTGATCAGCGTCGAAGACAGCCTGCGCCAGGATTTCCAGGTGCCCTTCGTCAGCCTGATCCTGCTCGGCGACAACCCGGCCCCGGTCGGCCGCTGGGTGACCCACGCCGATGCGCAAACCGCCATCGGCGGATTGCTCACCGAAGGCAAGAGCGTCAGCGGCAGCCTGCGCGAGCATGAACTGGACTTCCTGTTCGGCGAAGAACAACGCAAGCAGATCGGTTCTACCGCCGTGGTCGCCGTCAGCCATCAGGGCATCCACGGAATCCTGGCCATCGCCAGCCGTGATCCGCAGCACTACAAGAGCTCGGTCGGCACGCTGTTCCTCAGCTACATCGCCGAAGTCATGGGTCGCGTGCTGCCACGGGTCAACAGCTCCCTGCGCTCGGTACGCTGAGCATGGAACGGCAACTGGACGCTTACTGCGAACACCTGCGCAGTGAGCGGCAGGTGTCGCCGCACACGCTGTCGGCCTACCGGCGCGACCTCGATAAAGTCCTCGGCTGGTGCAACAAACAGAACATTGGCAGCTGGCAGGCGCTGGACATCCAGCGCCTGCGTAGCCTGATCGCCCGCCTGCATGCCCAGGGCCAGTCCTCGCGCAGCCTGGCGCGCCTGCTCTCGGCAGTTCGCGGGCTTTATCACTATCTGAATCGCGAAGGTCTCTGCGATCACGATCCGGCAACGGGTCTGGCACCGCCCAAAGGCGAACGCCGGCTGCCGAAAACCCTCGACACCGACCGCGCCCTGCAACTGCTTGAGGGTGCGGTCGAGGACGATTTTCTCGCGCGGCGCGATCAGGCGATTCTGGAGCTGTTCTATTCCTCCGGCCTACGCCTGTCGGAGCTGACCGGGCTCAATCTCGATCAGCTCGATCTGGCCGACGGCATGGTTCAGGTACTCGGCAAGGGCAGCAAGACGCGCCTGTTGCCGGTCGGCAAAAAGGCCCGGGAAGCACTGGAGCAATGGCTGCCGCTGCGGGCGCTGACCAATCCGGCGGACGACGCCGTATTCGTCAGCCAGCAGGGCCGACGTCTTGGCCCGCGAGCGATTCAGGTGCGGGTCAAACTCGCCGGCGAGCGCGAACTGGGGCAGAACCTGCACCCGCACATGCTGCGGCACTCCTTCGCCAGCCATTTGCTCGAATCCTCCCAGGACCTGCGCGCGGTGCAGGAATTGCTCGGCCACTCGGACATCAAGACCACCCAGATCTATACCCACCTGGACTTCCAGCACCTGGCGGCGGTCTACGACAGCGCCCATCCACGGGCCAAACGCATGAAAGGCGACGATTCATGAGCATCCAGTTGATCACCTTCGACCTCGACGACACCCTGTGGGACACCGCCCCGGTGATCGTCAGCGCCGAAGCGGTTTTGCGCGAATGGCTGAGCGAACATGCGCCGAATCTGGGCGCGGTGCCGGTGGAGCATCTGTGGTCAATCCGCGAGCGGGTGCTGGCCAGTGAGCCGGGCTTGAAGCACCGCATCAGCGCACTGCGCCGGCGAGTGCTGCTCCATGCGCTGGAAGAAGCCGGCTACGCCCACGGCGAAGCGTCGGATCTGGCGGACAAGAGTTTTGAAGTGTTTCTGCATGCACGGCATCAGATCGAGGTGTTTCCGGAGGTCGAGCCGATTCTGGAAACCCTCGCCAAGCACTACGCACTTGGAGTCGTCACCAACGGCAATGCCGATGTGCGTCGTCTCGGGCTGGCGGACTACTTCAAGTTTGCGTTGTGCGCCGAAGACATCGGCATCGCCAAGCCGGATGCGCGACTGTTCCACGAGGCTTTGCAACGCGGCGGCGTGAGCGCCGAAGCCGCTGTGCATATTGGCGATCACCCGGGGGATGACATCGCCGGGGCGCAGCAGGCCGGATTGCGTGCGATCTGGTTCAACCCGGCCGGCAAGGTCTGGGAAGCAGAACGCCTGCCGGATGCCGAGATTCGCAGCCTGAACGATCTGCCTGCCGTGCTCGCCCGCTGGAACAGCCGCGGCTGATTTTCTTTCGCCCATGAAAAAGCCCGCAGCGACGGCGGGCTTTTTCAGCAAGCAAGCGACACGCCTCAGATAGGGCGGCTGCCGTACTTGTTGTCCGGCTTCTTGGGCGGATCGGCGACCACGTTGGCCTCCACTTCCTGCACCTTGCCGCCGCGCGCAAGGAACTCTTCCATGGCCTTGGCCAGGGCATCGCGCTCCTTGTTCTTGGCTTCGATGCTCGGCAATTCGTCGACCGACACCGCAGCCTTGGCCTTGCCTTTGGCAGCCGGGGCCGGCGTATCGTCACCGCCATCGTCTTCAGCAACGTCTTCCGCTGCTGCTTCCAGACCGTCTTCGGCCTCGTCTTCGTCGCCTACTTCGAGGTCGTCGTTTTCCAGATCATCGTCGCTCATGTTCTACCTCATGACTTGCGAAAAGCAGATTAGTTATAGACCAGCTTTGGCGACTGTCGAAAGTCGCCGGAAAAAAATCGGTAACCATTGGTGACCAACGGTTTATGCCCCTTCACCGTGCAAGGTGGCGAGGACTTTACGGGCACCGCCATGATCACGGTGCTCGCCCAGGTAAACGCCTTGCCAGGTGCCCAGTGCCAGTCGGCCCGCCGTTACCGGCAAACTGATCTGACAGCCCAGCACGCTGGCTTTGAAGTGCGCCGGGAGGTCGTCCAGGCCTTCGTCGTTATGCTCATAGCCGTCTGCTCCTTGTGGGATCAGACGATTGAAAAATCGTTCGAAGTCGCGACGTACCGCCGGATCGGCGTTCTCGTTGATGGTCAACGACGCCGAGGTATGCTGCAGCCACAAATGCAACAGACCGACCCGGCATGCCTTGAGTTCGGGCAGGCCGGCGAGCAACTCGTCCGTCACCAGATGAAAGCCCCGGGGCCGTGCCCGCAGGGTTATCAGAGTCTGTTGCCACATACAGTTCTCCGCACGTTCGGGGCGCATTCTAGCGCGCTCTGGAAAAAAACAAAGGCCCTAATATTCCTTCAATGATGTAAGCCTTTGGCCGCAGAAAAACACTCGTCGTAGACACGACCAAAGCAGTACGAAAAATCCTTTCAGCTGTATCAGGGAAGACAAATTCCAGACAAAAAAATGCCCGGCGAGCCGGGCAAGTTTTTTGCGGCGCGTGCTTACAGGTTGTAGCCGCGCTCGTTGTGTTGTGCCAGATCCAGGCCGACCGATTCTTCTTCCTCGGTCACGCGCAGACCCATCACGGCATCCAGCACCTTGAGGATGATGAAGGTGACGATCGCGGTGTAGATCACGGTGAAGCCGACGCCTTTGCACTGAATCCAGACTTGTGCGGCGATGTCGGTGACGGTGCCGAAGCCACCCAGCGACGGTGCGGCGAACACACCGGTCAGGATCGCGCCGAGGATACCGCCGATACCGTGCACGCCGAAGGCGTCCAGGGAGTCGTCATAACCGAGTTTGCGTTTCAGCGTGGTGGCGCAGAAGAAGCAGACCACGCCCGCAGCCAGACCGATCACCAGAGCGCCCATCGGGCCCACGGTGCCAGCGGCCGGAGTGATCGCAACCAGACCTGCAACGACGCCGGATGCGATACCCAGTGCGCTTGGTTTGCCGTGGGTGATCCACTCGGCGAACATCCAGCCCAGTGCAGCAGCAGCGGTCGCGATCTGGGTCACCAGCATCGCCATGCCGGCGGTGCCGTTGGCGGCCGCAGCGGAACCGGCGTTGAAGCCGAACCAGCCAACCCACAGCATCGCCGCGCCCATCAGGGTGTAACCCAGATTGTGTGGCGCCATCGGGGTGGTCGGGAAGCCTTTGCGTTTACCCAGTACCAGGCATGCAATCAGACCGGCCACACCGGCGTTGATGTGCACCACGGTGCCGCCCGCGAAGTCGAGCACGCCCCAGTCCCACATCAGGCCGCCGTTGCCGGACCAGACCATGTGCGCGATCGGTGCATAGACCAGGGTGAACCAGATGCCCATGAAGATCAGCATCGCGGAGAACTTCATCCGCTCGGCGAACGCACCGACGATCAGCGCCGGGGTGATGATCGCGAAGGTCATCTGGAAGGTGATGAAGACCGCCTCGGGGAACAGCGCCGCCGGGCCGGTCAGGCTCGCTGGGGTGACGCCGGCCAGGAACGCCTTGCCGAAACCGCCCACGAACGAGTTGAAGTTGACGACGCCCTGCTCCATGCCGGTGGTGTCGAACGCGATGCTGTAGCCATAAATGACCCACAGGACGCTGATCAGACCGGTAATGGCGAAGCACTGCATCATCACGGAAAGAATGTTTTTCGACCGAACCATGCCGCCGTAGAACAGCGCGAGGCCAGGAATGGTCATGAACAGCACGAGGGCTGTGGAGGTGAGCATCCAGGCGGTGTCGCCGGAGTTCAGGACTGGAGCTGCCACTTCGTCTGCCGCCATGGCCAGGCCGGGCATTACGATAGACAACAGGGCTCCTAGCCCTGCGAATTTACGCAGAGTCATATTGTTTTCTCCTGGGGCGTTGGGTTTGTGGCGGCGTTTAGATCGCGTCGGTATCGGTTTCGCCGGTACGGATGCGGATCGCCTGTTCCAGATTGACCACGAAGATCTTGCCGTCACCGATCTTGCCGGTGTTGGCAGCCTTGGTTATCGCCTCGATAACCCGATCCAGATCCTTGTCGTCGATGGCCACGTCGATTTTCACCTTGGGCAGAAAATCGACCACATACTCCGCGCCGCGATACAGCTCGGTGTGACCCTTCTGCCGACCGAAGCCTTTGACTTCAGTAACGGTAATGCCCTGCACGCCGATTTCGGACAGCGACTCGCGCACGTCGTCCAACTTGAACGGCTTGATGATGGCAGTGACTAGCTTCATGAAACTCTCTCCCGAATTGGTGGACTTGCCCCAGGAAAACAAACCCGACTCAAGTCTAAGCGCAGTGCCTGGCTTTGTAACGCTTCGTTGTCGACGCCAGCTAACCGCTCCAGACGAAACTCCCCGCTCCGTCTGCCGCACTGCATTCGTCACAGCGACTGCATCAGTGCATGGGTCGAAGGTGACTAAGCAGAAAGCTTGCCATCTCGCCAAAAACCACTGATTTCAATCCCTTGGCCGCTGCGGCAGATGCCATCACCCAAATGGCACTCGGGATACGCACAACAACGGTGCGTGGCCGTGCATCCAGTTGCGCGAAAAGCGTGCATCCGTGCCTGCACGAATGACTATAGACACTGCGTGATACACTGCCGGCCATAGTTTCCAGGACATATCCCATGCTCGCGCCCAAAGACTTCCTCGACGCCCTGAGCGGCACCGCCTCCCGCCTGTTCAGCGGCGACACGCCCTTGCCAAAAGCCGAAATCGAAAGCCAGTTCAAAATGCTGCTGCAAAGTGCCTTCAGCAAACTGGACCTGGTGAGCCGCGAAGAGTTTGACAGTCAGATGGTCGTGCTGGCGCGCACTCGCGCCCGGCTCGAGAGCCTTGAGGCGAAGGTGGCGGAGATGGAAGCGAAGCTGACGCCGCCGGCTGAGTGAGGCCTCATTCCAGCCCGCAACTGGCTGGAAGAATTTCGTTCATGCTTGTGCCACTGAGCAAACATGCATAACCTCGGGATACGCGAGTGTGTCCACTAAGGATGCGCAGGCCTTGGCCTCACCGAAGCCTGCAACTGAAAACCGTCTCCTCAAGACGGTTTTTTTTCGCCTCGAGATAGCTGCGACAATCGGTTTTCTGAGGAGTAGTCACAGTAACTGTTCAGCTCCCAGCCGTACGACCTGGGATTCAGATCAAGCGCAATGCACTAGCCGCTCTACTTGGTGACGGATGGAAGCTCCTCTCTCAATTTCATCTTTTCGCAAATCGTAAGTCGACTGAAGATTCATCCAGAACTCAGGTGTGGTGTTGAGGTGGATGGCCAGCCTGATTGCCAGATCGGCGCAGATCCTGAGTTGGCATTTCACAAGCTTCTCGATCTCGGTTTCAGGCCAGTTTGTGGGCATGGCCAAGTCCATGACCGTCACGCCCAACGGCTCCATGAATTCCTTATTCAGAACCTCCCCCGGATGAATCGGGCGCATACCATTGCGGTCCATTTTTCGCCTCCAAAGGCTGCATTGAGCGGCCAAACTGGAGCATCCGATTCGGCTATTCAAGACCTCCGCCACCGTTTCGCCGACGTCCTACAACCATCAAAGCATGGCCCTACAAGAATCACCTCTCGCGCCCGATTACGTGATTTTTTACTTGTAGTTACGCTCGTGGCCATCACCTACGCTGATCGATCCAACACGTCGAGTTCAGAAGGATCAAATTGATTGCCAGACATTCTGGTTCTGGACTACCTCTTGTCTGATTTGCTCACACAAAAAGAAAACACGCTAGTTCAGCACCCAGATGGCAGTTACATCTTTGGTGCGATCCCCGACATGCCAAAATTCGGCTTGCCAGGTGGGAAGATTTATTTGCGAATAGGTATTCACCGCCGAGCGAATAGTGGTTTGGCGTAGTACACATATGGGAAGCGCACAGAGCCGATTTGCTCAAGCATGGTTGCCAGACTGTCGATGGGGTAGCAGCGATTGTTGCGAAAATGATCGTCCCAGGAGCGCAAATCTATTGCGAGTTCAAAGAACAGCGATGCGGAAACAGGGTCGCGGTACTGAGAACATCCATGGGAACACTGATTCTTGAACCGCGACACGAGCGCGCCACAGGATTTGGTTACTTCGTGGTGACTTGGTACCCGCAAAAGCGCGCACATGGCACGTTGGTGGGGCAGATACCACGAGCACCATCCAATCAGAAATAAAAAAGGCGTCCGAAGGACGCCTTTTGAATATTTTTGAGGAGTAGTCGCAGCGATTCTTTAGCTCCCGGCTTTAAATCCATGGGTTCAGAATCCGACAGGCTATCCCGTCGTCACTACTTCAGAGAAACCAGCTTTCTCTGCTGCCAAAAATGCGGGGGAGCTTTTGCTGGTGCCCAGTCCCGACGAATGCGCAGTTGCAGTCCTCGAACGGAATGATCCGTCAATGCCGGCCGTGAGTCAACGCTCCAATTCAGGGAAGCAGTGACACTGCCGTCAGGTCTTGATACGTCTTGTAAACCTCAATTCATACACTGAAACCCGGCTCAACTACCCTTCAAAAACCCGCAGGAAGCGGCCCCTCGATTCAACTCAAGGAACGACCATGTCCCTCGCCATCGTCCATAGCCGCGCCCAGATTGGCGTGGATGCTCCCGCCGTCACCGTCGAAGTTCACCTCGCCAACGGCTTGCCCTCGCTGACCATGGTCGGCCTGCCCGAAGCGGCGGTGAAGGAGAGCAAGGACCGGGTGCGCAGTGCGATCATCAATTCCGGGCTGCAGTTTCCGGCGCGGCGGATCACGTTGAATCTGGCGCCGGCGGACTTGCCCAAGGATGGTGGGCGCTTCGACCTGGCGATTGCACTGGGGATTCTGTCGGCGAGTGTGCAGGTGCCAACGTTGACGCTGGATGACGTGGAATGCCTCGGTGAGCTGGCGTTATCCGGCGCAGTGCGGGCGGTGCGTGGGGTGTTGCCAGCGGCGCTGGCAGCACGCAAGGCCGGGCGGACGTTGGTGGTGCCACGGGCGAATGCCGAGGAGGCTTGTCTGGCGTCGGGGCTGAGGGTGATTGCGGTGGATCATCTGCTGGAGGCCGTGGCGCATTTCAATGGGCATACACCGGTCGAGCCGTATGTCTCGGATGGGCTGATCCATGCCGCCAAACCTTATCCCGACCTGAATGAAGTACAGGGCCAACTGGCCGCCAAACGGGCGCTGCTGATTGCCGCCGCCGGTGCGCACAACCTGCTGTTCAGCGGGCCACCGGGGACGGGCAAGACGTTGCTGGCCAGTCGATTACCGGGGTTGCTGCCACCGCTGGCCGAGAGTGAAGCGCTGGAGGTGGCGGCGATTCAATCGGTTGCCAGTGGCGCACCGTTGACCCACTGGCCACAGCGCCCGTTTCGCCAGCCGCATCACTCGGCCTCTGGCCCGGCACTGGTCGGTGGCAGCTCAAAACCACAACCCGGCGAAATCACCCTCGCCCATCATGGTGTGCTGTTTCTCGATGAACTGCCCGAATTTGATCGCAAGGTGCTCGAGGTGCTGCGCGAACCGCTGGAATCCGGCTGCATCGTGATCGCCCGTGCCAAGGAACGGGTGCGGTTTCCCGCGAGATTCCAGTTGGTGGCGGCGATGAATCCCTGTCCCTGTGGATATCTTGGCGAACCGAGCGGCAAGTGCTCATGCACGCCGGACATGGTGCAGCGCTATCGCAACAAACTGTCGGGGCCGTTGCTGGATCGGATCGATCTGCACCTGACGGTGGCGCGGGAGGCGACAGCACTGAACCCTGCGGTAAAACCGGGAGAGGACAGCGCCAGCGCGGCCACGCTGGTCGCCGAGGCCCGCGAGCGTCAGCAAAAACGCCAGGGCTGCGCCAATGCGTTCCTCGATTTGCCGGGACTGAAGAGGCACTGCAAGTTATCCACAGCCGATGAAACCTGGCTGGAGACGGCGTGCGAAAGACTGACTTTGTCGCTGCGCTCGGCGCATCGACTGCTCAAGGTCGCGCGGACGTTGGCGGATCTGGAGAAGCGCGCGGATATCAGTCGCGAGCATCTGGCCGAAGCGTTGCAGTATCGACCGGCGACTCAGTAAGTGCCGAGGTCGTGGCGGGCCCAAACGCAAGCAGGCTCGCTCTCACAGGTCCAACAAAAACCCTGTGGGAGCGAGCCTGCTCGCGATCGCTATTTCAGAGGCGCCTCAACGGAAGCGGTCGACCTCTTGGCGCAGGTCGGCTGCCAGACCTTCCAGCTCCTTGGCGGTGATTGCCAGGTTCGACACCACTTCGCGCTGCTCGCTGTTGGCCATCGCGATGCTCTGCAGATTGCTGCTCAACAGCGTCGCGGTGCTGCTCTGTTCCTGGGTCGCGGTGGTGATCGCCGCAAACTGTTGCCCTGCCGAACGGCTCTGCTCATCGATCCGCGCCAGCGCCGAAGCGACGTTGGCGTTACGCGACAGGCCTTCCTGCATCAGCACGTTGCCTTGTTCCATGGTGCTGATTGCGTTGCCGGTTTCCTGCTGAATGCTGTGGATCATGCCGGAGATTTCGTCCGTCGCCTGACGGGTGCGGGACGCCAGATTGCGCACTTCATCGGCCACCACGGCAAAGCCGCGACCTTGTTCACCGGCACGGGCCGCTTCGATGGCAGCGTTGAGCGCCAGCAGGTTGGTCTGCTCGGCAATCGAGGTGATCACGCTGACGATGCCGCCGATTTCCTGGGAGCGCTGACCGAGCGTGTTGATCACGGTGGCCGTGGTGTTCAGTGCGCCGGCAATCTGCTCCAGCGAGGAAGACGCTTCTTCCATCGACGTGCGACCGATCTGAGTCTGCTGGGCATTTTCCTGGGCCAGACGCTGGGTGTTGCCCATGTTGTCGGCAATGTTCAGCGACGTGGCGGAGAACTCTTCAACGGCGCCGGCCATGCTGGTGATTTCGCCAGACTGTTGCTCCATGCCTTCATAGGCGCCACCAGACAGCCCGGACAGGGCTTGAGCCCGACGGTTGACCTCTTCCGAGGCGCGGCGGATGTGCTCGACCATGGTCGACAGGGCCTGGCTCATCTGGTTGAACGCGCGAGCCAACTGGCCAATTTCGTCGTTGCTCGACACGCTCAGACGTACGCTCAGATCACCGGCACCCAAGGCTTCGGCCTGACGGACCAGATCACCCAGCGGCGCCAGCTTGCTGCGCAGCAACCAGACCACGGAACCGACCGCCAGCAGCATCGCCAGCAGACTGCCGATGGCCAGCTGAGTGCCGACGCTCCATGTAACTGCGCGGATCTCGGCTTTCGGCATGCTCGCCACCACCGACCACGGGCCGCCTTCGAACGGCACGGCGATGCTGTAGAAGTCTTCGGACTTGTCGCTCCAGAACTGTCCTTTACCCGGCGCTTTCGCCAGACCGTTGATCACAGGAACCGCTTGATCCAGCGCCTGCACACCGGCCGGCGCGACCAGCCACTGGTTCTTTTCGTCCAGCAGCGCCAGCGAGCCGGTCTGGCCGATACGGAAGCGCTTGAGATTGGCGAACTGGGCGTTCTGCGCGTCGGTGTAATCGAAGCCGACGAACAACACCGCGATCACCTTGCCGCTGCTGTCACGCACCGGGGTGTACTGAGTCATGTAGGAACGATCGAACAACAAGGCGCGCCCGACGTAACCCTGCCCCGCCATCAATTTCGCATAGGCCGGGTGGGCGTGGTCGAGCACGGTGCCGATGGCGCGGGTTCCGTCCTGTTTGCTCAAAGAAGTGCTGACGCGAATGAAGTCTTCGCCGCTGCGCACGAACAGCGTGGCGACACCCGCCGTCATCTGTTTGAACTCGTCGACTTCCTTGAAGTTGTTGTTCAACACTTCGCTGCCCAGGTGCAGGCCCGGGGTCTGGGTGCCCGCGACATTGACCGGCTCGCTCGGGTGAATGCTCAGACCCGCGCTAAAGCGCTTCTCGAACAGCCCGCTCAGGCGCTGGGTGCTTTCACGCAGCGTGCCGTGAAAAGTGCTCAGCTGATCGGCGAGCAGGCGTGCCTCGCTGGCCAGGTGTTCTTCACGGGTGGCGAGGTTGGCGGTGTCCAGCGAACGCAGGGCGAACACCGTACTGCCGCTGATGACTATCGCCAGTATCACGGCGAGCGCGAGGCCCAGCTGCGAGGCGATCCGAGCGCGAGGTTGAGACATGGACAGCTCCTGGCCGAGCCACGGGATCCTCCTTGATCCCGACTCGGAAATTTTCTAATAGTGGGGGTGAATAGTGGAGACCGGCACGACGGTTCCACATGCACGTATTCGGCGGTAAAACCGAATACTTGAGCGAACAGCAGGGTTATGGCGAAAGGCCGGCATTGTGCAGGCTCGAACGTTTCAGCTCAAGCGCGTGACCGCCGGCAGCGACATGGCGCGGACTTCGCCTTGCAGGAAGTCGCTGAGGCGGCGCAAACGTTCACCTCCCGGACGGGTCTTTGGCCACACCAGGTAATAATTCAGTCCGCTGGCGACCGCCGTCGGCCACGGCAGACTCAGGCGTCCTTGCGCAACGTCTTCAGCCACCATCAGCAGATCGCCCATGGAAACCCCATAGCCCCGAGCCGCCGCAATCATCCCCAGTTCCAAGGTATCGAACACCTGCCCGCCCTTGAGCGACACCTGATCCGACAGCCCCATGTGTTCCAGCCAGCTGCGCCAGTCCCGGCGATCCGGCGTCGGGTGCAGCAGCTCGGCGCTGGCCAGCCGCGCCACGTCCCACGGCTGATCGTTGAGCAGGTTCGGCGCGCCAACCGGAATCAGCTCCTCCGGAAACAGCAGGCTGGCTTCCCAGTCCGGCGGGAAATGCCCGTCACTGAGCAACACCGCGCAATCGAAGGGTTCGTTGTTGAAGTCCACCGAATCCACGTCCATCCACGCGCTGGTCAGTTGCACCTCGTTACCTGGCTGCAGATGACGAAAGCGACTGAGCCGCGCCAGCAACCAGCGCATGGTCAGGGTCGACGGGGCTTTCATGCGCAGGATGTCATCTTCGGCGCGCAAGGTATTGCAGGCCCGTTCCAGCGCGGCAAAGCCATCACGGATGCCCGGCAGCAGCAGGCGCGCCGACTCGGTCAGTTGCAGATTGCGCCCGCTGCGGTGGAACAAGCGGCAGGCGAAGTGCTCTTCGAGCGTACGGATGTGCCGGCTCACCGCACTTTGAGTGATCGACAACTCTTCGGCTGCCCGGGTGAACGAACTGTGGCGGGCCGCCGCTTCGAATGCGCGCAGGGCATACAAGGGTGGAAGACGACGGGACATGCACAACGCTCCAATGGCGGGATTGCGCCAACTTAGCAGAATCGCGGCAGGATGAGTTTTAATCATGCCACCCATCCTTTTTATCCCTTTGTGCAACCCGCGCCAAACCCTGAGAATCGACGGTCTCTTGCTCCCTCTTCTATAAGGATGTGAAAACATGCAGCGTCCTGTGCGTACCGAACTCTGGGCCATCCTGCGGCTGGCGGGGCCGTTGATCGCCTCGCAGTTGGCGCACATGTTGATGGTGCTGACCGACACCCTGATGATGGCCCGCCTCAGCCCCGAAGCGCTGGCCGGCGGTGGCCTGGGCGCGGCAAGCTATTCGTTCGTGTCGATCTTCTGCATCGGCGTGATTGCGGCGGTCGGCACCCTGGTGGCGATTCGTCAGGGCGCCGGCGACATCATCGGCGCCGCCCGCCTGACTCAGGCCGGGCTTTGGCTGGCGTGGCTGATGGCGCTCGGTGCCGGGTTGCTGTTGTGGAACTTGAAACCGGTGTTGCTGCTGTTCGGCCAGACCGAGACCAACGTCAACGCCGCCGGGCAATTTCTGATCGCCCTGCCGTTCGCCCTGCCCGGCTACCTGAGTTTCATGGCCCTGCGCGGTTTCACCAGCGCCATCGGCCGGGCAACGCCGGTGATGGTCATCAGCCTCGCCGGCACGGTGGCCAACTTCCTGCTCAATTACGCGCTGATCACCGGCATGTTCGGCCTGCCGAAACTCGGGCTGACCGGTATCGGCCTGGTCACGGCGATTGTCGCCAACTGCATGGCACTCGCACTGGCCTGGCACATTCGCCGGCATCCGGCCTATGACGCCTACCCGTTGCGCGAAGGCCTGTCGCGGCCGAACCGGCAGTACCTGAAAGAACTCTGGCGTTTGGGCCTGCCGATTGGCGGAACCTACGCGGTGGAAGTCGGGCTGTTCGCCTTCGCGGCGCTGTGCATGGGCACCATGGGCAGCACGCAACTGGCGGCGCACCAGATCGCCCTGCAAATCGTCTCGGTGGCGTTCATGGTTCCGGCGGGGATGTCGTATGCGATCACCATGCGCGTCGGCCAGCACTACGGCGCCGGGCAATTGAGCGATGCGCGGATGTCCGGGCGGGTCGGCATCGTCTTTGGTGCGGTGGTGATGCTGGGGTTTGCGATGGTGTTCTGGTTGTTGCCGAATCAACTGGTCGGTTTGTTCCTCGACCATAACGACCCGGCGTTTGCCGAGGTGATTCGTCTGGCGGTGAGCCTGCTCGCCGTGGCAGCGTGGTTCGAGCTGTTCGACGGCACGCAGACGATTGCCATGGGCTGCATTCGCGGGCTCAAGGATGCCAAGACCACATTCCTGGTCGGGCTCGGTTGCTATTGGCTGATCGGCGCGCCGGCGGCGTGGCTGATGGCGTTCCATCTGCACTGGGGGCCGACCGGCGTCTGGTGGGGCCTGGCGCTGGGGCTGGCGTGTGCGGCGGTGAGCCTGACGCTGGCGTTCGAATGGAAGATGAAGCGGATGATTCGGCTCGAGCCGCAACCTCAAGACTTCAAGATCGCTCAGCCCGAGTGAGTTTCACTGTGGGAGCGAGCTTGCTCGCGATAAGGGTGTGTCAGTGACTAATCGTTCGACTGATACTCCGCCATCGCGAGCAAGCTCGCTCCCACAGGGTCTTGAGGCTAAACCACAATTCCCAGCGGTGGCTGACTGGCATCAGCCACCAGGTAATCAACCAGTTCCGTCAACGGCAACGGCTTGCTGATCAGGTAACCCTGCACCTGATCGCAACCGAACCCGCGAAGCAGATCCAGCTGCTCCCGGGTTTCCACCCCTTCGGCCACCACTTCCAGATGCAGGTTGTGCGCAAGGTTGATCATCGCGTGCACCAGTTTGCGGTTCTCTTCGCGCTGCTCCATGCCGCCAACAAAGCTCTTGTCGATCTTCAACAACGTGATCGGCAGGCTGTTGAGGTGCACGAACGATGAGAACCCGGTGCCAAAATCATCCAGCGAAAAACGCACGCCGAGGCGACCGAGCGCGTCCATGGTCTGCTTGACCAGATCGCTGCGGCGCATCACGGCGGTTTCGGTGAGTTCGAATTCCAGCCATTGCGCCTCGACCCCGCGCTCGGCGATCAGACGGCTGAGCGTCGGCAACAACTGGCTGTCCTGAAACTGGCGGAACGACAGGTTGATCGCCATGTGCAGCGCCGGCAGTCCGCGCTCGCGCAACGCCTGCATGTCGCGCAGGGCCCGGGAAATCACCCAGTAACCCAGCGGCACGATCAGACCGCTCTGTTCGGCCAGCGGCACGAATTCGCTCGGTGGCAGCAGGCCGCGTTCACTGTGACGCCAGCGCACCAACGCTTCGAGGCCGACGATCTGGCCGTCCTGCAGGTTCAGGCGCGGCTGGTAGTGCAACTCCAGCTCGTCGCGACGCAAGGCCCGGCGCAGCTCGCTTTCGAGGTCGGCCATGCTTCGCGCGTTGCGGTTGATTCGTTCGTTGAAGATGTGAAAGGTGCAGCCCTGAGTACTCTTGGCCTGCTGCATGGCGATGTGCGCGTGCCACATCAGCGGATCGGCGCCGCCCTGGGCACGGGCATGGGCGATGCCGAGGCTGGAGCCGATCAGCAGGCTTTCGCCATCGACCCAGTAAGGTTCGGCCAGGGCTTCAGTGATGCGTTCGGCCATCCACTCGGCCCGTTGCGGGGCGCGGCGGGTGTCGATCAGCAAGGCGAACTCATCGCTGCCGAGGCGCGCCAGTTGATCGCCGACTTCCAGCTGGCTTTTCAGCCGCGCGACGACTTGCAGGATCAGGCGGTCGCCGGCCTGGTGGCCGAGGGCGTCGTTGGCGTGGCGGAAGTTGTCGAGATCGAGGTGCCCGAGGGCCAGGCCACGGCCGTCGTTTTCGGCGAGGCGCGCCGTGAGCAGGGTCTGGAAGCCCTGACGGTTGGCGATGCCGGTCAGCGGATCCTGTTCGGCCAGGCGTTGCAGGGTGTTTTCCAGCACGCCACGTTCGCGCACATGCCGCAGGCAACGCCGGAGCATGCCGGCATCGAGGGCATCGAATACCAGCCAGTCGCTGACGCCGTCGGGCGCGGTCGCCGGTTCGTGTTCCAGAAGCAATACCGTCGGCAGGCTGCAACGGCCGGGCGCCGGCTGCAACGCGGGAACGGTCAACAACACCGCGTGGCGGTTGTCTTCGAACAGACTGCTGACCGACTCCCAGTTCGGCGCGCTGATCAGCACCGCCGCACTCCCCAACGGAGCCAGACACTCGCGCAATAACGCTGTCCACGCTGGCTCTTCGGCCAGTAGCAGCAAACGCAAGGGTTCGACAGGCGTAGTCAAGCTGACTCCCTAGACTCTGCAATGATGTGGGCGGCGGGCATTATGCCGTTGCGGCTACCAATGACCAAACGACAACGGTTATCAAAACGTTATTTTGTGTCACGAATGAGAACATTAGCCGCAAAATCACCGCGCATCCTGCGTGAAAGTAACAAAACCGGCAAATTTGAATCGCGTGCTGCGTCACAAGTCGGAGAGAGCAGCACAAATCGCTGAGCCTGTTAAAATGCCGGCCCATTTCGTCAACGACTCCCGAATTTTCGT